>NZ_CP162747.1:4730000-6684419 GCF_054667675.1 Pseudomonas sp. S3_C06 | reverse complement strand
GGTGACTTCGGTCGAGGGGTTGTCTGCGCGTTGCAAACGGGCCTCGACCACTTGCAGAGAAAGTTGTGCCGGGTTGCTCAACAGCCAGTCGAGCACCGCGTCGGCCGGCGCCGCGTCGAAGGTCAACTGCCAGGCGCCCGCGTCCCCGGCTTGCAACTGATAATGCCCGGCGAGGCCGCTGGCCTGCAGGGTCTGCTCCAGCGACTGCGCCACGCTTTGCCCGGCGGGACGCACGCTGACCTCGCGCAGCAATACTTCCAACGCTTCGGTCTGGGCGCGCAGCTTTGGCGTCTCGGTTTCCCAATAAGCGATTTTCTTCAGCGGTGGCTGGATCAGCGCAACCCACAACAGCAGGCCGATCAGCGCTACAGCCATGCCGCCAACCATGCGTTTTTCACGCAGCGCCAACGGCTGCCAACGGGCCTGCACCTGAGCGTTAAAGCGTTGCCACTTGGCGCGATAGAGCGCGAGCGAGGCCTTATTCATCTTCTTCCGCTCCGCCGCTGTCGTCGCTTTCACTTGAGGTGGCTTCAGTGGCCGGATGCAAGGTCCAGCCCTCGTCATCTGCGGTAACGCTGATACCGGCCTGGGCCAAGGTGCTTTGCCACTCCTGATCATTGCCGCCGCGACGGGCTTCACTCAGCAGACTCAGTTGCAAGACGCCGTCGACAAACGCCAACCGCTCAACACTGCCGGCCATCGACGGCATGCCGCTGCCGGCCTGCAACACCAGACGATTGAAAGTCTGCGCCGGATCATCCGCCGCGCCCTTCTGCCGCGCCGCTAGTTGCTGACGAGCCTGTTGCAACGGGTTGAGGATCACCGGCAACTCGGGGAACGCCTGCTTTACCCGCAGGTTCATCTGGGTTTTCAGTTGCTGGCCCTGCCCGGCTTCGCGGGCGGCATACAGGTTCAAACCGATCACCCAAATGGCCACGGCCAACGCTGACAGGGCGATCGCCCTGCCCCAGCCGTGATGCTCGGTGTTTTGCGTTTGCACGGCGCCATGCAGACCCCAACCGGGCAACGGCCCAGTCCAACGCTGCGCATCGCTCATCGGCAATTCGGCGCCCGGCGGCGGTTGCTCACCGATCCAATGCAACGTGCTGCCCGGTTCCCACATAACACCGTCGAAACCGTCATCGAACAACGGCTGCACCCGCGCCGCTTGCACGCTATCGCGCAGCAACAAATGCCCGTCCTGCACGCAAGCGACGGTGCCGGGCAACACCGGCAAACAGTACGGCGCCGGGTAGAGACCGCGCAGGTTCAGCCCAGCGCTTTTCAGCAACTGGCCAAAACCTAATAACTGTTGTCGAGGCGCCCAAGCGATCTGCACCTGCCCGGCCTCATCCCGCGAGCTGTGCGCGATATGCATCGCGCTGCTGTCGCCAAGCATCAAGGCCTGCGCCGCACACTGCACCGCCGCGACAATCTTGTTGGCGGGCAACGGCGGTAAATCGAGACTCGCCAACAGGCTGTCAGCCGGGTGCAGAAAACACACCAGCGGCGGCAGTTTCGCCTGCTTGCTCAACTGGCTCAGACTGTGGCGTTCTTCCCGCGTGACCTGACCCTGCCGATCCAGCCAGGCGCAGTGCAATTGACTGTGTAGATCCAGTTCCGCCAAAGGCGGCAACGCCACTTTCAACTGGCTCATACGCCCACCCGCGACCAGATCACCTGCGGTAAGCGGTCCTGACTGCGATGCAACAACGCCTCAAGACTGACCCGCCGCTGATCACGCCGCGCCTCACCGCGCAGGCGAAACCAGTCACTGGTGATGCCGACCTTGACGCTGGTCAGCTCCAGTTGCGGCATGCGCAAGCGGTTAACGAAGTCGCCACGGTTGATAAACCAGCGCCCGGCATCGCGCTCGGCAATCAGCGCATTGGCACGCTCCAGCGACAGCCCCGGCACGTAAGCGGCTAAAACCGGCGCGGTGGCAGTGTTGCCATTGAGCCAAGTCGTCGCGGGGATCACCGTCAGGTACGGCGCCAGTTTGCCGATCAGCGCCTCATTCACGCCGTCGACACTGCGCAGATCATCAATGCTGCGCAGCATCGGCAACGTCGGATTTTGCGGTTTGCGTGAAGCGTTGGGCGAGGTGGCGCGACCACTGTCGAAACCACTTTTCGGCGCCTCGGCTATCTGCGGATTCAGCAGTCGTGGGTAGGACGCAATCACCCGCTGACTGATGCGCTGACTCAACCCGGCACTGACTCCGATCAACTCGCACAAACGCTGAAACGCCGCGACCTGCGCCTCATCAACCCGCTCGTTGGCCACCAGGTTGCGCAAGTTGAACTTGCCCTGCTCATCCTCCAGTCGCCCCTCAAAACCTTGCGCGGAGAGACGCTGCGCCCACGGCTGATCGAGCCGGGTCAACGGATCGCGCTGACGTGCGTCCCAGAGCAATTGACGGCTGATCTCCAACCCACCCAGCACCCGCCAACGCCCCTGCACACGCTGCTGATCCGCCTCCAGCGCCCGGGTCGACACGCTCTGACGCGTCAACATGCCCGCCGCAATCACCGCCACCACGGCCGCAATCAACAACGCGCTGATAATCGCCATGCCCTGTTGCTTCGCCCCCTCAGGCGAGCGGCTGTTCATGGCCGGCCTTACAACTGCCAGGAACCGATATCGGCATTCACGCCGTCGCCGTCCGGCTGACCGTCGGCACCGAGGGAAAAGATGTCGATCTCGCCATTGGCGCCAGGGTTGAGGTACTGATAAGGACGCCCCCACGGATCGTTCGGCAAGCGCTCCAGGTACGAGCGCCAATTGCTGTTCTTCGCATCCGCCGGCCGCTCCACCAACACCTTCAGGCCCTGGTTCATGCTCGGGTAAGTGCCGTGATCGAGGCGATACAACTTCAACGCCTGCATCAACCCACCAATATCCTGCTTCGCCGCCGTCGCCCGCGCCTGATCCGGCCGGTCGAGCACTTTCGGCACCACCATCGCCGCAAGAATCCCCAGAATCACCACGACCACCATGATCTCTATCAGGGTAAAACCCTGCTGCCCACGCCGCGTGCGCATCGGTTGCTGAAGCGATTTGAAAGGTGCGATATCCATCTCGACATTCCCTGGCTTGATTCGATTCGACGCGCAGTGTTGCAAGAAGATATGTCAGTGATGTTGAAAATCCTCGGGTGTTTTCGTCGTCAAGCCGTCAAGGACGCGGGTTAGCGTCGAGGGCTGGGTTTTGGCTTTGGGCCACTTATGCGTGTGCGTTCGCGGGAAGAGGGTTTCACGTTGATTGAAGTGCTGGTGGCGCTGGCGATTATTGCCGTGGCGATGTCGGCGGCTGTGCGGGTGGCGGGATTGATGACGCAGAGTAGTGGGATTTTAAGGGATCGGTCGGTGGCGATGATTGCGGCGCAGAGTCGGATGGCGGAGTTGCGACTGGAAGGGAAGTTGCCGATGGGGATGAAAGCGCAGGAATGTGATCAGGGCCGGCTATTACTGCGCTGTGAACAGGTGATTAGCGCAGCCGAAAACGGCCGCTTACTCAAGATTGGTATCCAGGTATTCGACCGCAATCAGGATGCGCCGCCGTTGGCCAGGCTTGAGACTTTGTTGTCCCGAACGGAAAGCCCCTCACCCTAGCCCTCCCGAAACGTCGGACCGCCCAGAGGTAGAGGGAACCGATTCGGGAATATTCGAGAGCTACACCGACTTGAACGTCTTTCATTGAATCCAAAATGGCCAAGCTCACAAAGCCAAATCGAAGCCCTTTCACCAAAGCCATAATCACCAAGATCTTCGAGGTCGACGTACCCCGCAAGACACCTCGGTCGGCCCCCTCTCCCTCCGGGGGAGGGCTACAGTGAGGGCCGCTTCTACTCGCAACCCCAGAATCACCAAAACCATAATCGCCAAGGCCCTTCACCAAAACCATAATCACCAAAATCTTCCAGGTCGATGTACCCCGCAAGACACCTCGGTCGGCCCCCTCTCCCTCCGGGAGAGGGCTGGGGTGAGGGCCGCTTCTAATCGCAAGCCCCCAAACCCGGCAACAGACTGGCAACGTTCCAGGCAATGGTCTGAACCAAAGCAACCAATCAATCAGCCCCATCCAAATTAACCAGCCCCACCACCGGAACCTGCCACGAAGGCTTTTTCCCACTCTGACCATCAAACGCACGACGCGCCTCGCGAAAATCATCGACGTGCTCCACAACCCACGTCCAAATCGGCGACATGCGAACCAACAACTCCATACCCAACGCCGTCAGCTCGTACTCGACATGGGGCGGCACTTGATCCAACTCCCGCCGTATCAGCAGACCATCGCGTTCCAGCGCGCGCAGTGTCTTGGTCAACATGCGCTGAGTCACGCCCGTCATCTGCCGTTTGATCTCGGCATGACGCATCGTGCCGTACACACCCAAGGCATGCAGGATACCCAGTGACCAGCGGCTACCGGCGTGCGCCAGGACTTCGCGTCGCACGCCATCTTCGTCTCGTCTTAGCGTCTGGCAGATCGCTTCTGCCTGGCTAATGATTTCCTCATCGGTCATGTGTCCCCCTGGTATCACGCGTGTGCCTTCTTCTGAGCGCTGCGCAATCGTGCCAGCATCGACAAATCATACAGACGACGAATCTCAGGAAACATCATGACCGCAGCGACCCACCCTTCCCCACAATCCATTCTCGTACTCGGCGCCGGCGAACTCGGCCTGCCGGTGCTGCGCAATCTTGCGCGGGTAGCAAAACGCTCGCCCGGCAGCACCATCAGCGTCCTGCTCAGGGATTCGACCATCAACACGCAAGTCCCTGAGAAAAAGCGGGAAATCGATGAACTGCGCAGCCTGGGTATCCAGATGGTCGCTGCAGACCTGGTTAACGATTCCATCGATCAACTGGCCGAAGTGTTCGCAGCATTCGACACCGTCATAGGCTGCGCAGGCATGGTCGCGGGCCGGGAAACGCCGATGAAACTGGCGACAGCAGCGCTCAGGTCCGGCGTGAAGCGCTATTTCCCCTGGCAGTTTGGCGTCGATTTCGAAGTGATTGGCCGGGGTAGCCCGCAGGATTTGTTCGATGCGCAACTCGACGTGCGCGAGTTGCTCCGCGCCCAGGATCAAACCGAATGGGTGATCATCTCGACCGGCATGTTTACCAGTTTTCTGTTCGAGCCGGTATTCGAGGTCGTCGACTTTGAGAACGACACCGTCAACGCCTTGGGCAGCCTGGAAACCAGCGTGACGCTCACGACACCCGAGGACATCGGCAAGCTGACAGCGGACATCGTTTTCTTCGAACCGCGCTTTCGCAATGAGATCGTGTACCTGTCTGGCGACACGGTGACCTATGGACAAGTGGCGAGCCTGCTTGAACGTGTGCTGGGGCGTCCGTTCAAGCGTAACGTCTGGACGGTTCCGTACCTGATGCAGGAACTGGAAAAAGACCCCACTCACCACATCAAAAAATACCGCGCCGTATTTGCCCAAGGCAGAGGCGTGTCGTGGCCTAAAGCGGGGACTTTCAACGAACAGCAGTCGATTCAGGTCACTACGGCTGAACAGTGGGCTCGGGACAACCTGGCAGTCGATTGACGCAGAGAAAGCCCCCCACTCGCAGGTACAGAAACTCGTAGGTCTCTCGACATTTATCGCGGCTGAAGAGCCAGCACACTCCCACCTTGGAACACACTCAAAGGTGGGAGCGAGCCTGCTCGCGAAGGCGCCAGAATGAACACCCGATTAATCACCAGGTGATCCCAGCACCCGCATCACTCCGGCAATTGCAAATTATCCAACGCCCGATTCACCGCCAACTCCCCGAGCATGATCAACTGCGCAATCCCCGCCAGCGCATGGCGCTGCGATGCCGGCAACAGGCTGGAGACGTTCTGGGCGATGGTTTTGGCCGAAGCGAGTGTTGCACTGGCATCGACCAGCAGTTCTTCGGTTTTATTGTCCGCCGTCACGGCGTACATCCCACGGTTTTTACGTGAGGGCGGCGTGGAACCGGGTGGACAGAGGTAATGGTCGAGCGCACGGTCGGCGGCTTCGTGGAGTTTTCTGGAATCGATGGATTCGTAGGGGGAAAGCGAGACGGTTTCGGGCGGGTTGGGTGTTGGTTTGATCATGGTAAAGCTCCTTGATGACTGGAGCCGCCACCGTTCGCGGTCAAACAAACTGGGTGGCAGCTGTACGCGGGTTGACCGACCGGACATCAAGGATTCCGGCACACCCGAAGGTGTCCCACGCACAGCCACCGCGACATGATTTCAGACAATGCCTGAACACGTGCAGAACGCTGGCGCGCCTTGATGTTGGGCGGACGGTCAAATCCGATCGCTGATTCGTCAGCGACCGCACCACAATAGAACCCGCCCCCAAGGCGCACAAGCCGGCGGATTCTGGCGTAGCTGTAGGCAAAGGCGCAAGGATATGTAGCCTGAGAGAGTGTCTGGAGATGTCTTTTTAAACGTTGGTGTTTATCGGGAACGAATCCCGTAACAGCTCTCGGAATAGATCCGTCCACATCCCTAGTGAAATGCTCAACCTCGCAGCCCATCGAAACCCCGCTCGCCGCAAAACCGTGCTCCTCTGCCTCTGGCCCTCTACCCTTCTGACTGTCCAGCGACTGAATTACCGGAAGTGGTCAGGATGACTATGCTGTTGACTTACCTAGCTGAAAAAATAGTCAGGCACTGCCAATACCGAGGTTGATGCATAGAACGCAAAATACCGATCTGACATCAAATCGACCTGGCAAATAACGCAACGGAGTGCGAGATGAAAGTCATCGCTTTTTTAGCCATTTACCTCGCAGGTGGGGTTGCCCTGTTTCCTTTCCTCGACCTCGTGCGTCCCGTAGGTGTTTTTCTCGACCATTTCTATTCACAAATTTTCCTGGGTTTCGGCGCTGACGTAGCAGAACGCCTAAGCCTGAGCTTTATCTACGCAAGTCTGTTTCATCTGGTGTGGTCGGCCTTATTTTCTGAGTCTGCAAAAAGCTGGGTATCCACGATTAACTTCAGAGACCTTTGCTATCTCGCCTTACGATGTCTGAGTTTTTTTTGCGCCAGCCTGATAAGTCTCGGGCTGGTTGGAATAACCAGCCAAAAAGTGCCCCGTACGGACTTTCATCAATATTTCACTTTTTTGGTGATCTGCATGCTTCTGGGTCTTTGGGCGTGGTCGCTCAAGGATCTTCTGGTGGCAGCCTTTCATTGCACCGGAAGAAGAATCACAGGAACGACTAAATAAAAGCAGGCAATAGCCCAAGTCACTTTCACTAGGCTCGGCGCTAGGCCGAAAGCAGCAATAAGGGAGGCAGCACGTCCCGAAGGGCTGGCACCAAGAATCACCATCCTCCGCAACCTCATACCGAGGATACGGAGTTTTTGTCGAGCTAAAATCGGCTATAGGAACTGTAATTGAAGGCCTCGACCCTCGTATTTTTCGCACTTTATTGCACGGGTATCAGCGCAGCGTTTGCCGATGACTCACAGGCGCCAAACGACATGCACGGGCCAGCAGGCATCGTCGTCGGCGAGCATTTGGCTGCGGCCAAATCCAAGCTAGTCAAACAAGGCTGGAAACCGACGCTGATGCATAGTAACGACGGCTATGAATACAGTGGCGTGGAGAAGGAGCTGGCTACACGCAAGTTCTTCGAACTGGATACCTGCTCGTTTGATAGCTCGCGCTGCATCTTGTACTACGCGAAGAAAGGAACTTGCCTACGCGTCGATACCATCGGAGAGCAGTTCAATGACATGACGGTGACGCGATGGACCCGCGAATGTCCTGAAGCGCCTCAATAACCACACGAAGACAACGCGGTAATAATCGACTGCTCCCGCAGGTTTCAGCGTCGTACACAACATCTGCAATCAGCATAAAACCCTGTGGGAGCGAGCCTGCTCGCGAAGGCGCCAGAATGAACACCCGATCAATCACCAGGTGATCCCGGCACCCGCATCACTCCGGCAATTGCAAATTATCCAACGCCCGATTCACCGCCAACTCCCCGAGCATGATCAACTGCGCAATCCCCGCCAGCGCATGGCGCTGCGATGCCGGCAAAAGGCTGGAGACGTTCTGGGCGATGGTTTTGGCCGAAGCGAGTGTTGCACTGGCATCGACCAGCAGTTCTTCGGTTTTGTTGTCCGCCGTCACGGCGTACATCCCACGGTTTTTACGTGGAGGCGGCGTGGAGCCGGGTGGACAGAGGTAATGGTCGAGCGCGCGGTCGGCGGCTTCGTGGAGTTTTTTGGAATCGATAGATTCGTAGGGGGAAACCGAGGCGGTTTCAGGCGGGTTGGGTGTTGGTTTGATCATGGTGAAGCTCCTATTAGAGTGGAGCCGCCATAACTGTCGCTAAACAGAAAGGTGGCGGCTGTACGCAGGTTAGCGAACCGGTTATAGGCACCCGGCAGACCCGAGGGTCTCCCGCATACAGCCACCATAGCGGAGTCGCAGACATTGAATCTGCGACAAAGCATGGAGCGCTGATGCACCTATTACAAAAAAGTCGAGTCGCTAAACCCGATCACTGAATCATCAGCGACCGCACCACAATAGAACCCGCCCCCAAGGCGCACAAGCCGGCGGATTCTGGCGTAGCTGTAGGCAAAGGCGCAAGGATATGTAGCCTGAGAGAGTGTCTGGAGATGTCTTTTTAAACGTTGGTGTTTATCGAGGCTTCATTGCATCACTTCCCCCCATAAACAGCACCGCCCCTCAATGCTCGGCCGAAATATTCGATAACTTAACCACCACACTGGATCTCGTACACCGCAGAGGGGGACTAAAAATCACCAGGGGTGTGCTGAGAGCTCGCATTGAATCAAGCGTTGGATCGTGTCGAGGCCAAGACGTAAGCGCATAACCTCAGCAATACAACGAGCGGCTAGAAAACTAGTCGGAGGCCTCCGACTTGATGGAAACCTCGACCGAATGAACAGCTTCATTTTTTTCTAACACATCTCTTACCTGAGCTGTTGAATATACTGGCCCACGTGCTACCTTTCTTGTGCTACGGCGCAATGGTATGGGTAAGGGCACATGGAACTAGGTGCGTTGAAGAAGCGGCTCCAGCAACACCTTGGTGACGGGCTTGTATTAGTAATTGGTTCTGGATTGTCTTGTGCCGAAGGCGTACCCGGGATGGGGCCGCTTGGGCAGCATCTTGTCACGCATATTCCTGCGAGCCTTTCTCCCGACGACAACACACTTTGGAAACAGATTTATCCCCTCATAGAATCCGATGGATTGGAGGCGGCTTTGCTGAAATATGCCCCCACTCCCTCCCTCGAGGCGGCCATTGTACAAAGCACGGCTGATTTTATTGCTCTCGCTGAAGCAGGCATCATTTCTGAAGTTTTCAATAATACTAGGACGCTTCGCTTAACCCATCTCATTCCACATCTATTGAAGCCAGACACCGGCATACCAATTGTCACAACCAACTATGATCGACTTGTCGAGATTGCATGCGAGGAGGCGAAGCTAGGTGTTGATACGATGTTCAGTGGCCATTTTGCAGCGAAGCTTGATCCACAGGATAGCTACTGGAGTTTCTGCCGCGGCGTTAAGCTAGCGGGGAAGAATGTACGTTATAAATTCGCGTCGAAAGCGAATGTTTTCAAACCCCACGGTAGCCTCGATTGGTACTACCGCGAAGGCAATCCAGTTCGTTACGCTGGATCATTACCACTTCCCCGGCTCATCATTACACCAGGCTTGAACAAATTTCGGAGCGGTTACGACAGCCCGTTCGACAAGCATCGCGAAAAAGCGAACGATGCCATCGATAAAGCGCGAAACTTCCTAATCATCGGTTACGGTTTCAATGACGATCACTTGGAAACCCATCTCACTCCTCGAATAAAGTCCGGCGTGAATACGGTTATTTTGACACATTGGCTATCTCCTAAAGCCCGGAAGATAGCTACAGAGAACAAGCACGTAATTGCCGCCGAGTATCACAGAGAGGGAGAAAATATTGGTACTCGTTTCATAACTGATGGCACTGAAAAGTTTTATCCCGATATTAACTACTGGGACCTTGATGGATTTGTGAAAGGAGTACTATCTGCATGAATGGTTCAGCTCTTGAGTTTAAGGACAACGATCAAATTGGACGCGTGGCTGGTGTCGACACCAGCCGTGTAGCCATTGATGTCACAAACTCCGACATGTTGACCCGCGTTGGCATTGGGCAACTCATCGCCATCAAAGGCGTGACGCAGGCAGAATATCTAATCGCTATGGCTGATCGAGTTACCCGCTCGCTCCGCGAGGAACTTCCCGATCCGGCGGATGGTGAGTTCGGAACACTTAGGGTTTCGCCTGCGGATCACATGCAAGCGTTTGTTATCGGCACCTATAGGTCGGTTGATGGTGACAACTTTGACACTTTCAAGCGTGGCGCTGATAGCTTTCCACAGATCGATAGAGAATGTTTCGTTATTGAAGGCGCCAATCTTCAACGGTTCATGGGTATCTTGGGAGCTGGACTTTCCGAGGACGAACGGTTGAAACTAGGCACTTTTGTAGCTGATCGTAGTGCTGAAGCGATTGCGAGTGGCGACAAATTCTTTCAACGGCATGCGGCAATTCTGGGTAGCACTGGATCGGGTAAAAGCTGGGCAGTCGCTCTCATACTCGAAAGGGCTGCCAAGCTAAAGTTTCCCAACATTGTGGTATTCGACATGCATGGCGAATACCAACCGCTTTCGGACAAAAGCAACGGTGGATTCGCAGAGCGGTTTCGCATTGCTGGACCTGGTGACTTAACCGCGCCGAAGGACGATGCACTGTTCCTTCCATACTGGCTGCTAAACCGTGATGAAATGCTGTCGATGGTCTTGGATCGGAGTGATCAAAACGCTCCCAACCAAGCTTCTCGCTTCACTCGCCACGTTCGTGAGTTAAAAGCTGCCACTCTGGACGCTTCAGGTAAGGCCAAGGTCAAAGAGACTTTCACGGTCGACTCGCCGATTCCCTATAACGTTTCAGACTTGGTCGCTAGATTGAAGGTCGACAATACGACGAAAGGAGTCGGGGCAAAAGGTGCCGCGGTAAAGGGAGAGTGGGAAGATAAACTGACCCGATTCATTTCCCGTCTTGAGGCGAAACTTGATGATCGCCGCTACGGCTTTATGTTTTCTCCGCCTCCAGAGTCATTGGATTACGGATGGCTTGCAGCGCAGATCGTGAAACTGCTTCGCGCCGGTTCAAATAATGGCATTAAGATCATTGACTTCTCTGAGGTCCCGGCCGATGTGCTCCCAGTTGTCACTGGGACACTGGCCCGTCTACTTTACGATGTTCAGTTTTGGATGAATGGTGATGCGCGGACGCCAATCACGCTGCTCTGCGACGAGGCGCATCTTTACCTGCCGGTCAAAGATGACGCCGACGCTGTCCAGCGGCAGGCGTTGTGGTCATTTGAACGTATAGCGAAAGAAGGACGTAAGTACGGCTTTTCATTGCTTGTTGTGAGCCAACGACCGTCTGATGTAAGTCGGACGATTCTCTCCCAGTGCAATAACTTTCTGGCTCTCAGACTTACAAATGATAGCGATCAAAATGTCATCAAAAAACTAATGCCGGATTCATTAGTCGGTTTAACAGCAATGCTACCTTTACTCGACACAGGCGAGGCTCTGCTGCTAGGTGACGCCGTCCTTCTTCCCACTCGAATAAAACTGGATAAGCCTCAAGTAAAACCTGATAGCGCGACGCGAAACTTCTGGAAGGAATGGGGATCGCTGAAACCCAATGAAGAACTGCTTGAGGCCGCAGTCGAATGTTTACGTAGTCAGTCGCGAGCAAATTGAACGACTACAGCAGACTTCGTATAAAAAATCAAAGTGTATCTATTTAAAAAACAGATACACCGCTTCGACCCCAAATTATTAATTAACACATGCGGGCTCAAGCAGTTCGACCACAAATAGTGAAAGTTTTTATTTCAAAACCAAACCAACCGAGGGATGCGGTCGATGAAAATAGATTTATTCAAACAACCTAGCAGTAATAAAAAAAAGCTACACCCTCAATACATACAACTAAAAAACAGTCCAGGCTTCAGGCCCGCCCGAACCATTCTGAGAACAATTCAAAAAAAATTCGCAGATCCAGATGGGAATTTCGTTGAACAGTTTCAGACAACCGGCTTCGATCAACGTACGTTTGAATTATTCCTGAACGAACTATTCAAATCACAAGACATTGAAATAGATAGAACTTATGATCGCCCCGATTTTCTTTTGAGCAAAGGCGACCTAACGATAGCACTAGAAGCGGTAACAGCGAACCCATCAAACAATAGCGGGATTATCCCCTACTCAATATTCCCAGAAACTGATGTCACGAACAGCGACCTAATCGAGTTACATCGTAACGAAATCCCCATACGACTTGGTAGCCCATTATTTTCAAAACTAAAAAAAGAATATTGGAAGCTACCTCAAGTCAATGGAAAACCGTTAGCAATTGCAATTCAAGACTTCAGTCGCCCAGGTTCTTTGACGTCCTCATCGTCTGCGCTTGCTCAATATCTTTATGGTGTTGAATATGAGGCCCTGAAGGACAAATCAGGGGTATTGACTGTTCAGCACAGCTCGATCAAAGAGCATATAAGAGGATCAAAAAAAATCCCATCAGGCTTCTTTAACCTACAAGGTGCGGAAAATATATCCGGAGTTCTTTTTTGCAATACTGGAACAATACCCACATTTAACCGCATTAGCCATGCAGGCAAGGGAAATGATCCAAACTTAAGAATTATCCGATATGGCACATGCTATCGCCATGACAAGAACGCTACCCTGCCCGCACCGTTCATGTACGAAGTGGGCGGATATCAAGACAAAAATGAAACTTGGAATCAGGGAACGATTTTTTTTCACAACCCGAATGCACTAAACCCTATCCCAATCGGTTGGATAGGCGCCTCAGCTGACATGTACTTTAAAGACGGCGAATACATAACAAATTTTCATGATGATTTTCATCCGTACATGTCAATAACAGCCATATTCAACACAAGCGATAACAGAAGAAAAATTGATGAGTACTTAGAAACAGTTTGGAAGTCTCTTACTGAGATTTTCCCTGTGGATCAAACCTAGTGCGAGGTTAAGAATTTTCTCTTTGATGCTCATCACCAGCATTGAATCGCCTGCATGCATTCACAAACGGCTAACACACATATGCCACCCCGTAAGTAGGGAGCAACTCAAAGGAAACGGATTAATTTTATAAAGACTGAAGCCTCGAAAACCTTTTCGATTTTAGGCTCACTTTAAATCAGACTGCTAACCCACTAGAAGGAAAATGTGTGAAATTACGATCAATACTGAAGGCAAAAGTACCAAAATACTTCCGAGACAAAGGGGGTAAATCATTCAACCCATTCCAAAAATACTACGACGGAAACTCAGGAGTTTTCTGCATTGGAAATATCCCCCTTAGAATTAAGCAAGAAGCCTGTTCCATAATCGAAGGCAAATTGGATAGCAAAGTTCGATTCAATGAAAAATACGTTGACGGCTTGGAATTGTCGCGAGATGGCCGAGAAATCTTTGATCGAGCGCTACAAGGTCTTTGTATATATATATCAAAATTAATCGGTGAGGACCGCCGAAAAAAGAATCAACCTCTTTACCCGTGGCAGTGCGCGGTGGTTTTTGTGCCTTCATTAAAGTTCAACGCTTGGGTACGACTATCACAAGATGAAAAAGACAATACCACATTGATCTTCATAAATATCGGAATTCTACTTGAGAATCTTAATAGGATTCACATTTCATATTCGATACCCGGTTTCATGGAACTGTTGTGGCACGACAAACTCGCCCCTGATATACCTTTCAAAGCAAATCCTGGCTATTTAAACACTCTATCATCCAACCCAATATTCAGTGCAATAGCCACAGAAGTAAGCATAAAAGCAGCGATGCTCGTAGTCTTTCATGAATATGCTCATTTTCTAAGAGGGCATATATCGTACTTAAGATCAGAGCTATCTCACTCAGGAGAGATTTACGAAGCGCCTGAAACTGAATCTGAGCAGTCGTTGGACAACACAATTCGTCGAGTCCTTGAAATGGATGCTGATCAAAAAGCTGGAAGCTTCGCTTCCACTTTCTGGCGAATGCTTGATCATCCGGCCGTATCACCAAAAGAATTTCAGAATGAATCTTTCTCGATGGAAGTTATTTCTGCCGTTTTATCAAATAACCTAATACTTGGACAATATGAATTTTCAGATCGATACTACAGCCCGCTCTGGCGAACTCAACACATAATAGAATTTTTCTACAGTGATTTCTTTTACGTCGACAAGGAACTGCCGGAAATAGAGAAGCAACGCAAGCGCGAAAAAATAAGCAATGACATGTTCAAAATTCAACTCAAGCTAGTCTCTGAGCATGAACGTGTTTACAGAATAATGGGATGGGGTGACGGACTTTCTTTCGAACGAGTAGAAAGAGAGATTCATACATTGCTGGGCGAGGATGACGCCATATTAAAAGAGCTGCAGCCAGCACTTACAAAATACATGCCCTTCAATTTTTTTCACCAAAGACCCAAAGGTCAAGTCCAATATTAGCTTTTCAATATACGAGTTAATCTGCACTGGAGCACTCATGAGCATTTAATCAATCACATATTATTTGAAGCCGCATACTGACATACAGTAGTCTGACAAAGTACTGCATTCAGTTTTCGCCGCTTACTGGGGAGAGTGGCAGTTCAGGTTGGAAGCGGACATTCACAACGATCCGCTTCTGACTGAAAATAAACGCAAATTCTCCTTAAATGCCCATTTACTTTTTTTGTCGAGCCACCTGAACTGCAATCCGATTAAGCGGTAAAAATGACTAACCTTTATTTTATAAAATCAGGGTCGAGTCAACCTCGGTAAAACCACCCCATCCTCCAACCTCTCCACCCCCAACCTTACCCTCTCCCCACCCTGCTCAATCACCACCCCATCCCCCTCCACAGCCACCAACTTCACCCCAGGCCCGACCTTCTCCCCCTGCAAAAAACTCCTCGGCGGCCCATCGTTCAGGCTCAGTATCGCCACCGCCCCCCGACTCCCCGCCATCACCCCGCTCACCTTGATATCCATCGGCGCCGTTTGATTGGAAAACCACTGCAACGCCGGGCTATCACTGCGCGCCGCCAGCAATTGCGGGGCCGCTGCCGGGGTGTGGGATTCGGCGGTGGTCAGCAGCAGCGACGACCATGTCGCCACGCCGACCAGCGCTGCGAGCAGCGCGAGTGCCTGAACCATTTGGGGTGGGGAAAAGCGTGCGGTGAAGGTCATGGGTTGAATCTCCTTTTTATCCCTGCTGTCAGCCTACGCGGCAATTCTCTCCGTTTTATTTCACACGCCTTACAGGTTGGCCGTGCACGATGGCGCAGGACGCAAAGGAGCGCGCGCGATGAACAGGCAAGAGGGTTTTACGCTGATCGAGTTGATGGTGGTGCTGGTGTTCTTCGCCGGGGCCGGGTTGAGACGCGGAGCAATGAGCGTTCGATGGGCCTGATTGCGTAGTCCGCATGGCCGAGTTATGCGGTTGTTGCGCTATGAACAGGTCATTGGTGCGGCGGGGAATGGGCGGTCGCTCAAGGTTGGCGTGCGGGTGTTTGACCGTAGTCAGGAGGCACTACCGTTGGCCACACTCGATACCCTGCTGAGCCGCCCATAAAGCTCCTGAGCCTGGCCCTCATATTTAGAAGAGGGGCAGGCCAGGAGCCAATTTTTAAGCTTACTTGTTTGGAACCACGGTGAAGGTCCGAGGCTGGGACACTTCTCCACCAGCGGCCTTGGCTGTAATGCTGTGCACACCTACGCTCAATCTACTCAAGGAAAAGGTCCAGTTCCCCGTTAGATCAACAGCGACTTTACCTTTGAATAAATTGCTATCAAACACTTCAACTTCCTGCTCTGGTTGCGCGTTACCGGCAAGTGTCACGCTGGTCTCGGTGGTTTTAGCGCCATTCGCAATTTCAACGCCGTTGGCTCCTTTGACCGAAGTGATAGTGGGTGCAATTGCATTAGGTTGGGATGTCGACATGGTGAAAACTCCGATAGTGAGATAAATGGGACGGAGTAATTCAACGCTGAAAAACGCAAATGCACACCTGTCAGATCTGACAGGTAGCAGTGTTTTTTCGACGAACGGTCGTCACCACACAGAGACCGTCAGGGCCCGGCCAACACGGGCAACCACGGACCTGCCGGCAACTTATCCAGCACCCGCCGGAGCGTCGCCCTACTCTTTTCTCTCACCAGCGCATTACCCTCCACCGCCAGCAGCGCGAGTGCCTGAACCATTTGTGGTGTGGCAAAACATGCGGTGAAGGTCATGGGTTGAATCTCCTTTTTATCCCTGCTGTCAGCCTACGCGGCAATTCTCTCCGTTTTATTTCACACGCCTTACATGTTGGCCGTGCACGATGGCGCAGGACGCAAAGGAGCGCGCGCGCGATGAACAGGCAACAGGGTTTTACGCTGATCGAGTTGATGGTGGTGCTGGTGATCATCGGCATCGCCAGTGCGGCGATCAGCCTGAGTATCAAGCCGGATCCGTTGCAGTTGCTGCGCAAGGATGCCGAGCGTGTGGCGCAGTTGCTGCAGGTGGCGCAGGCGGAGGCGCGCGCCGATGGTCGGCCGATTGTGTGGGTGAGTGATGCCAAGGGGTTTCGCTTTAGTCGGCGCAGTGACAGTGGCAAGGGGTTTGATCATTTCGCGCAGGATCCGCAGTTGCGGCCGCGTGCCTGGCAGAGTCCGAAGATGGAGGTGCGGGTGGAGCCGAAACAGAGGGTTGTGCTGAACGCTGAGTGGATTAATCCGCCGCTGCAGTTGACGTTGTCGGATGGGGTGAATCGCTTGAGTGTGCTGCGTGATGGCAGCGGAAGGATCAGCCTGCAATGAAGCGCCAGCAAGGGTTTACGTTGATTGAGGTGATGGTCGCGATTTTGTTGATGGCGGTGGTGAGTTTGATTGCCTGGCGGGGGCTGGACAGTGTGACGCGGGCGGACAGTCATTTGCAGGCGAGCAGTGAGCAGAGTGACGGTTTGTTGCGGGCGCTGAATCAGTTGCAGCGGGATGTGGAGATGCGCGCGGGGGTTGAGTTGACTGAGCCGAAGAAGGTTGGGGTGGATGATGAACCGCCGAGCGCACCGCCCGCCCTTACTGTGCGCAGTAGCGACAGTAAGGGGTTTCGGCTGGACATTATTCGTACGGCGGCGGATCAGCCGGGGGCGTTGCAACGGGTGCGGTGGTGGGTAAAGGGCGACACGTTGTATCGGGCGGTGGCTGAGGCGCGGAGTCGGTATCCGTTGCCGGCGCCTGGGAATGGGGTTGCTGTTTTGAGTGATGTCAGTGATGTGCAGGTGCGGGTTTGGGAGGTGGATAAGGGGTGGCGGCAGTTGAGTGGGAATCGGCGGGAGGATCCGTTGGGGTTGGAGATTCGGTTGAGTCGGGGGACGGCGCAGGGGGTGGAGAAGTATCGGCAGGTGATTGGGCCGTTGGAGTGATTTGCTGGCCATGAACTAAATGTGGGAGGGGGTTTGCGACCGAATGTGGTGGGTCAGTCGACATGGTTGTTACTGATAGAACGCTTTCGCGAGCAGGCTCGCTCCCACAATTGGATTGGGGGTAGTCAGTTGGAGGTTGGTTGGCTGTGAGGTCGTCATCGCGAGCAGGCTCACTCCTACAATTGGATTGGGGGTAGTCAGTTGGGGATTGGTTGGCTGTCAGGACGTCTTCGCGAGCAAGCTCGCTCCCACAGTGGGATTGGGTGAGGTCAGTTGGGGATTGGTTGGCTGTGAGGTCGTCATCGCGAGCAGGCTCACTCCTACAATTGGATTGGGTGGAGTCAGTTGGGGATTGGTTGGCTGTTAGGCCGTCTTCGCGAGCAGGCTCGCTCCCACAGTTTTAAATTTGCGTACAACCCAAGCGGCAAAGCCGCCCCACTCAACAGGATGAGCGTTAGCTCGGCTGCAGCTTTTGATCTTGATCCACGGGCGACGTCGGAAGGCTGAGTGGAGGGATTCATCCGGGGGTGGGAGCGCAGCGACCGTTTGGCGCAGCCAAATGCATCGAGAGGAGGTGCAGCGAAGCAAACCGTAGGCGATGCGCCCGAATGGATCCCGGAGCGAAGGAACCCCGAGCCTCAGCGAGCGGGCCGTACGTAGGAGCAAGCGTTTTTTTGCTTACTTTTTTTAGGCGTTTGTAAAAAAAGTGAGTCGCCGTAAGGGCGAAACCCTAAGCAGCCGTTACCGCAGCAACGGATATGTACCCAGTCAAACTCACTAACTCAAAACGACGACGCCGCCGGGTAGTTCGGTGCATTTGACGCCATAGGCATCCCGAATCAGCAGTGCGACGCCGGCGAGTTGGTCGAGGCTGAATCGGGCCTGGACGCGGCGTTGGCCGAGCTCACGATTGAGCAGCAGCAACATGCCGGGGCGGTAGCGGTTGATTTCGTCGATCATCTGGCTGAGGGTCGCGCCGTTGAAGACCAGCACTTGTTGGCGCCAGTTCATTACTGCAGTTGTGTCGACGCTTTGTACGCTGCCAACCTGCCGCGCGTCGTAGGTCACTTGCTGGCCCGGTTCGAGGCGCAGGCTGCGGCCTTCTACGTCGACTTCCACCGCGCCATCGAGGCAGGTCACGCAAACTTGTTGATCGGTATTACGTAGGTTGAAACGCCCCTGACTCGCGCGCAACCACCCTCCCCCAGCCTGCATCGCCAACGGCAACCGCGCGGTCTGCACTTCAACTTCACCACTAACCAACTCAAAACCCTGCACACCGTCAGACACCGCACGCTGATTGATCCGCGTCTGAGTATTCAGCTCCAGGCTCAAACCCTGCGCTGGTTCGAAGCGACGCTGCTGGCCAACTTCAGTGATGTAGTCAGCGCCCAGCCCTTCAAAACCACCAGGAATCGTCCCGCGCACCAGCAAAAACGCAGCCGACGCAGCAATCGCCCCACCGAGAAAAGCACGTCGACCAAACCCGCGTGGCGCCTGCATCTGCTCCACGGCCGGTTGCAGTTGCTGCCACAACCGCTTGGCCTCTTCGAACGCGCGCGCATGTTCGGCGCTCTGCGCGCACCATTCGCGCAATGCGCGGGCATCGGCCACGGTGGCGCGGCCGGAGGTCAGCAGGACCAGCCAGTCGCGGGCTTCGCTGTGCAGATGGTCGGCCGCCGATGGCTCGGCAGGTGTCAGTCGAAAGATGTTCAAACGCGCAGATTCTCAACGAATTGATCGGGCACTATTCAGAAGACGGTTTTCCGGCCCCGCGACCGAACCGCTGAAACACTTTTCTTTCCAGTTTCGCGGCGCAGAAGCCCAATGCAGCTTTGATTTCCTTCTCGACCATGCGCGTAGAAATGCCGAAGCGCTGAGAAATTTCCAAGTGCGGCGCCTCTTCCAGACGCGCCGCGATGAAGATCTTCCGGCGCCGTGCGGGCAGCTCGTACAACGCACTGAGTAGCGACTGGATTTCCTTTTGCCCGCCCACTACCCGCGCCGGGTCGAGGGCTTCGTCACCGATTTGCAGCAGCTCTTCGACTTCCTCGCCGGTGAGCAGGCGCGCATCGGCCTGACGGCGGTCGGCGGCGATGTTCAGGGCCATGCGATAGAGGTAGGCATTGGGCCGCAGGACGTTCGGCGGCGTCTCCATGCGGTCGACGCGCAGGTAGGTTTCGTGCAGCACGTCGTTGGCCAGATCTTCCGAACCGAGACGCCTGCGCAGGCGCACCCGAAAGTCCTCGTAGGACGTCAGGAACAGTTGGACCATCGAACCTTGTCCGGTGTCTTTCATCCCCCGGAAACTCCTTCCCATTTGGTGCATTCCATGCGTTTCCCTGACGACTCCGGTAACAACAGCAACGTGACCGGCTGACGCAAGGCGCTGGGCGTTGGCCGGTCGATTTTGAGGTTGCGAAAACTTTCCACCAGCGCGTTGTCGCGCCGTACATCACCGGTCGAAGTGACCAACCGGTTGTGCTGCACCAAGCCGTCGCGGCCAACCCACACCTGCAACACCGCGCGATAACTGCCCGGCCGGGTCAGCGGCGAGCGGCACAGGTTGCGCTCGATCGCCGCTTGCACCGCAGTCGCGTAATTGCGGTTGACGGCGACGCTCTCCGGCGTCTGTTTTTGCGGCGGCGCCGGTACGTCTTCGACCTGAGCCACTTGCAACGTAAACGCATCGTCGCGGGCATACCGCGCCATCAATCCACTGCCGCCGAGCAATCGACGCAGGGCATCGGCGGCGGTGTATTCACCGTCCACCGCCAGAGAACGTCGGCCGCGACTCAACTGGCTGTCGACCAGCACCGCAACGCCGGTGGCGTGGCTGTACTGATCCAGCGCGTGCGCCAGATCCTGTGCCGGAATGTGCAGCGACATGCGCAGGTCCGCCGGCACCGCGTCGGCCATGGCGTGGCCCGGCGCACAGCCAAGCAGCCACCCCAGACACATCCGGCGCACAAGCCTCGTTGAACGCTGAAAACCGTCCGTGGAATTGCCTCGCTGCACGGCTGACGAATCCTTGGAAATCGTCATCCTGAGGGCTGTTTATGAATCTGGTGTGACGGGCGGTGCAAAAAAACCATCACGGGAATTGCGCACGGCTTGCACTAGACTCACGCCATAGCGCGGCCCCTTTGGGCCGGCCAGGAGGCGAGCATGAAAACACTGTGGCGATTGAGCCTTGGCGGGCTGTTGTTGATGGCGCTGTCGAGCGCTTATGCCGAGCAGCCGCTGGGCTGTGTGGAAGTGACGGTCGGCGGCTACAAGGCGCCGAATTACGATTGTCTGAGCCAGCAGATGGGCAACAACCCGGAAGGTGCTGCGGCGGCGGAGAAGAATCAAGAGGCGCTGAATGTACCGGTGAATAAGCGGCCGCCGAATCAAATTGGGCTGGCGACACCGGCGGCGACCAGCACGCGGATGGGCAATACCTTTGGCACCTCAGTAAAACCACAACGCCCACCGCAATGACACCCCACCG
This sequence comes from Pseudomonas sp. S3_C06, assembly GCF_054667675.1. Lineage (NCBI taxonomy): Bacteria > Pseudomonadati > Pseudomonadota > Gammaproteobacteria > Pseudomonadales > Pseudomonadaceae > Pseudomonas > Pseudomonas sp. S3_C06. Next base: position 6,663,393 of record NZ_CP162747.1, on the reverse strand, counting down.
ATCGTTCCCATGCTCCGCGTGGGAATGCAGCCCGGGACGCTCCGCGTCCCATCCGGAGCCGAACGCAGAGCGTCCGTTGAGGCATTCCCACGCGGAGCGTGGGAACGATCATGGGTGTTCAGTCGCTTGGGGTTTGGCGGAAGCTGACGGCGAGGCGGTTCCAGCTGTTGATGGTGGTCACCGCCATGGTCAGGTCGACCAGTTCGCCTTCACTGAATTGCTCGCGCGCCTGCTCATAAACGTCATCAGGCACACGGCTCTCCGCCAACAACGTCACCGCCTCCGCCCAAGCCAGCGCCGCACGCTCACGCGGGTTGAAGAAGTTGCTGTCGCGCCACACCGCGATCGCATACAAACGCCGATCACTCTCCCCGGCCCGCCGCGCATCCACCGAGTGCATGTCGGTGCAGAATGCGCAGCCGTTGAGCTGCGAGGCGCGGATCCGGATCAATTGCAGCAGCGGCTGCTCGATGCTGAGGTTGGCGGTCAGCGCCTCCATGGCAATCATCGCTTTCATCGCCTTGGGCGAAGCGTTGTAGTAATCCAGGCGCGGGGACATGGCGGTTCTCGGTGGACGGAATAATGAGTTCACCGTAAACGCCGACAGCGGCGCATTACAGCCCCAATTGCACGGAAAACCGCTACACCAATCACCATGAGCCGAGCACAAATCCCTGTAGGAGTGAGCCTGCTCGCGATAGCGGTGTGTCAGGCAACATTGATGTCGGATGTGCCACCGTCATCGCGAGCAGGCTCACTCCTACAGGGGATCTAGGCCAATTTCGGGTTTTTCGGGTAGGCAACTATTGCCAGTCAAACAACAGCGGTAATCTGGCGGGCACGCCAAATAGCCCCGGGAGCCTCGTCGGTATGGAACTTCACGTCGTGATCAACGGCCGCAAGGATCTTGCCGGTCAGTTGTATCAGCAACTGCGCGGGGCCATCGAGTCCGGGCGCCTCGCCGCTGGCACGCAATTGCCACCCAGCCGTCTGCTCGCCGAGCAACTGGGCATCTCGCGCAAGACCATTTCCGACACCTACGCTCAGCTGACTTACGAGAACTTCCTCACCGGGGTCATCGGCAAAGGCACCTACGTCAACGCGCGCCCTGCACAGGTCCAGCGCAAGCAAAGCCACAGCGAACTGGCCAGTGCCGAAGTGATCGAGAGCTGGCGCAATCTGCCGGTGTTCCTGCGTCACCCGACGCTGGAAGGCTCGCTGCGCTACGACTTCATCGGCGGCGCGACCAGCAAGGGCCAGTTCCCGCAGGATGACTGGCGCCGCTGCGTCGCCCATGCGATGCGTCAGATGAGCCAGTCCAAAGGCTTCTACAGCGTCGCCGAAGGCCTGCCGGCGCTGCGCAATGCGATTGCCCGGCACATCGCGTTTTCCCGGGGGATCAACTGTCAGGACGAAGACATCGTCGTGTGCAACGGCGCGCAACAGGCGCTGGACCTGATCACCCGCGTGTTGATCCGCCCCGGCAGTCTGGTGGCGATGGAAGATCCCGGTTATCCGCCAGCACGCCTGTTGTTCGGCACCCATGGCGCCGAGGTGGTCGGGATTCCGGTGGATGCCGAGGGTATTCAGGTCGAGCACATTCCCGATGGCACGCGCCTCATTTATGTCACGCCGTCGCACCAGTTCCCGCTGGGCATGCCGATGAGTCAGGCGCGCCGTGAAGCCTTGCTGGCCCGCGCTCATGAGTTGGGCGCGATCATCATCGAGGACGACTATGACAGCGAGTTTCGCTACGAAGGCCGGCCGACCGATTCGCTGTTCAATCTCGACCAGCGCGGCATCGTCGCTTACGTCGGCACCTTCTCGAAAACCCTGCTGCCGGAGTTGCGACTGGGCTATGCGATCCTGCCGCCGGCGATCCTCGAAGCGGTGACTCGTGCCAAACAACTCACCGATCTGCACGCCTCGACCCTGCCGCAATGGGCGCTGGCCAAGTTCATCGCCGAGGGTTGTCTGCTCAAGCATATCCGCCGCTGTCATGCGATCTACGCCCAACGCCGCGAACGGATTCTCGCGCGTATGGCCAGCGATCTGGCGCCATGGCTGGAGGCGGTGCCGGCCAGCGCCGGGTTTCATATGGCGGTGTTCTGCAAGGTGCCGATCGACCTGCCGCTGGTGATCGAACTGGCGAAAAAGGTCGAAGTCGGTTTGTACTCGATCAATGGTTTCTACCATCAACAACCGGCAAAGAATGGCCTGTATTTCGGCTTCGGCGCGATCGAAACCCTCGACATCGATATCGCTCTGGATCGCCTGCGCGACATCCTCCAGCAAGTCGCCTGAGCGATTGGCCTAAAGATTTAACCGCCGATTGGTTATTGGTGTTCCGGGGGTGCAGGCCTATCCTGCACAGGCGTTATCCCTCAATGAGCAGGATTCGTCCGGCCTGATTCAGGAGTGTGAGCAATGTCCAACGAAGTGATCAATACGGTCCAGGTGCAGGCTGCCGCCGGCCGCTCGGATGAACTGGGCAGGCAACTGCAGAAGATCGTCGAAACCTTGCGCGAAACGCCGGGCTGCGATTCCTACCTGGTCGACCGCTGCCCCGAGGACAGCCACCGCTGGACGGTCAGTGCCCGCTGGCAGTCGGAAGCGGCGATGCAGGCGCATTTCAACCGGCCCGAGGCGCAGGGGTTTATTGACCTGATCGATAGTCGGTTGGCCAATAGCGTCGACTTCAATAGCTTCCCTATCGTCTGATCTGACGCCTTCGCGAGTAAGCTCGCTCCCACAGGTTTTTGTGTCGTACATTAATTATCGAACGACGCTGAACCCTATGGGAGCGAGCCTGCTCGCGAAGGCGTATTCAGCCGCACCGACAACCTTTCTGAAACACCGCCAATTGGTCACCCAATCTTCCCGAATATTGGCCGTTTGAATGCCCCGCCCTGCGGACTACTGTGATCAGCAACCCCAACCCTCACAGGTAACCCGCCATGAAAGCTCTGCCCTTCTTCACCGTCCTCGCCTTGAGCCTCTGCACTTCGGCCGTTTTAGCCCACGATCCCTCGGAAAAAGTCACCGTCCTCCAGGACCAGATGCTGAAAAACGCCCCCGGCAAAAAAGCCATGATGATCGAGGTCGATTACAAACCCGGTCAGTCCTCTATCGCCCATAAACACGACGGCACCGCCATGGCCTACGTGCTCGAAGGCGAAGTGATTTCCCAGGTCAAAGGCGAACAACCGATCACCTACAACAAGGGCCAGTTCTGGTACGAGCCTGCTGGTTCCGAACATTTGGTCTCGAAAAACGCCAGCCAGACCAAGCCTGCCAAGTTGCTGGTGTTCATGGTCCTGGCTCCGGATGAAGAAGTGTTGATCCCGCTGAAAAACTGATGGCTGTTTTACCAGCCATAAATAAACAGGCGCAAATCGACGATTGGCACCTTTTTATTTCGCGGCGCAATTAGCGGTTACGGGTTAAAGCCAATAAAACTATTGCTCTGCTTTTATTACAGCAAATTGTCAGCTTGGCGGGTTTAGTCTGAATCAACTGTCGTCGCCGACGGCATTGCAAACTTTCCGTCTGTTGTTTCACGGGAGAAATACCATGAAACTTGCGCTCACCAGTGTACTGGCGATATCGGTTTTAGCTCTGTCAGCCTGTTCGGTACCCACCGCGCCTCAAGCCGTTTCCTCACTGGACACCCTGCTCCCCCATCCCACCGGCCGCAGCAGCGCCACCAAGGTAAAAAGCGGTCCCGGCGTGTCGCTCGGCGTGGTCTACAGCCCAAGCACCCAGACCAACCGCGAATACTTGCGCGACTATCAGGCCAACGCCGGCACCGGTTTCGGCCAGAGCCTGCTGGTGCAGCCGATCCATGACGCCTACGTCGCCAGCTCGAAACCGGACATGACGGTGGACTGGGTCAACGCGTCCCTGCAGCGTCAGTTCGGCTCAGTGACGGTGTATCCAGACATGCAAAGCCTGCGCGCGGCCAGACCGGATGTAGTCGCAATCGTCGACACCCACAGCCAGTTGATCACCTCGCGCAGTTCCGACATCAAGGCGGATGTCAGTGCCGACTTTTATGATGCGCAGTTGAACTATATCGGCACGGCGAAAGGTTCGGATGCACGGGAATTGACGCCGGTATGGGCGGACTTCAAGGGTTCGGAAGAGATAGTGGCGGATATTAATCAGCAGCAGGATGTGCAAGTACGGGCGTTGCAGAAGTTTGACCAGTCGCTCAGCAATTTAGTCGCGATGCCTGCGAATAAAGTGTCAATGCTGAATAGTCAACACGGTCAGAAGTTGTATTGAATGTAAGGGCCCTTTCGCGAGCAGGCTCGCTCCCACATTTGAAATGCATTCCCCTGTGGGAGCGAGCCTGCTCGCGATGGCGCCGGAACTGCCAGCACAACCCCCTCAGACATAAAACAGCCCCGGCATCTCACGACACCGGAGCTTCCTCGTTCAACCACTGCCCAAGCCGAGTAAAACTCGGCATTGGCAGCAAAGGCGAGATACCGCGCCCTCGAACTTCACACATATGCCCATCTGTCTACTGTCAACCCTGACAGTAGACCGTCTCGCCAAATTGGCTTCCAATAATCTGACTGTATTGATCTCTCGATCCCAGGTCGGTTATCGGCGTATGCAGAAACCACAGGTTTGAGGAGCAGGCAATGTCTAACATTATCAATAGCGCCAACGTGGAAGCTCTCGACCCGACTTTCGGATCTGATGAATCAGGCGTGAGTTGGTTAAAATATCCGGATGGCACCAATGGATTTGTGTGGGGCATCACCGTCGCGCCGGACAACAAACTGTTGATCGCAGGCAGAGCTGGAAAACGTTTCTCAATCGTGCGCCTGAAGACTGATGGTCGACAAGATCCCGATTTCGGTGATCAAGGAAGTGTCATTGGTGAGTTCGCAGTCGGCGATCTATCAACGGGCAGGGGTGTTCGCGTACTCAAAGACAAGACAATACTGCTTGAAGGGTGGTTCGAGTACGATCCTTCGTCCCCATTGCTGCGTGGTTTGGCTCTTTTTGACGATAAAGGAATGCCCGTCAAGGCATTTGGAAACGATGGGGTACTGATCGTTGCTCCCATCTCGACACCCGCCTACCGATTGTCCAAAGAAGAGATCGCCAATAAAGACGCATCGACGTCCCGCGAAGGTGGACACTCCATTGAGTTGCCAGACGGCAAGCTGATGATTATCAGCAATCATCTATATAGCTTCAGCGACAATATCGGTTTATTAATCAGGCTGGAAAAGAACGGTTCGCTGGACATGGATTTTCATCGGAAAGGCTATGTCGCTGTCCAGTACCTTGCTAATTACACAACGGCTAACTCACTGATAATGCTCCAGGATGGATCGTTTGTCGTTGGCGGAAACACTGCCGTGGAAGGCAAAATGATGCCGATGATTGCTCGCTTCAATGCACAGGGCGAGATCATTAAAGAGTTCGGAAACAAAGGCTTCGTTGTGATTGAAACTGATCAGCATAGTGGCGGTACAAGTCAACTTATAGAATTACCTGACGGCAATATCCTGGGTATTGGTAGCACGTCGTCAGACGGGATTCAAAGTGGCCTATTGTTTTGTATCGACAACAAAGGCGCATTGGTCTCTTCCTTTAATCAAGGCGAGCCATTGATTACCGCATATCCACGGGCGCCGATGGGTATTCAATGGCATCAAGGCACCCTGCGACAGGGTAAGCACATAATGGTTATCGCCGACACCTTAGGAGAGGAAGATTCAAAAACGATCATTGCCAAGTTCGACCTGGACGGTGTTCAAGACACCAACTTTGCAGATAAAGGTTTTTTGACCATTAATCTAACTGATGTTCTCGATTTAGGCGTATCCATAGCCACCCAAAATGATCAGATTATCGGGGCTGGCACTTCCTTGCCTCATGCCGATGGCGTACGCGGTTTCGCCTTTCGTTGTTCGGAACTGGTGTAAATAAGAACAATGAAAAAGCCCCGCCTCTTCCGAGAGCGGGGCTTTCTCATTCAACCACTACTTACGCCAATTCAAGCTCGGCATTCGCAGCAGCCGCAGGCACGACCGCTTGCCCACTCAACGCCAGGTCCAGCAGTTCACGGTTGGCCACGGCATACATGGCGTAGTCCGTGCCGCTTGCCGCGCGGATTTCCACCAGCATGGCGCGCCAGCGCGAGATCATGCTTTCGTGCTGTTCCATCCACAGCGCCAGACGTGCTTCCACATCCAGTGTGCCGTCGCCCTGTTGCAGGACGGAGATGGTGATCGCCCGTTGCTGCCAGTCGACGTCATCACGGAACGCTTCACGGGCCAGAGCCTGCCAGTTGTTTTCAACCGGCAGAGCGCTGATCTGTTGCAGGTACCAGGTGATGTCCAGCGCACTGCCCACGGCGAAGTAAGCCTTGGCCACTTCGGCAGGGTTCTGGCCAGTCACGTCGGACGCTTCGATGATCGGCAGCAGCGTGTACAGGTGCGAGGTACCCGCAACCATACGCGCCAGCAGTTCCGGCACACCGGCTTCGACGTACGCCTGATAACGCGCCTGCCAGTTTTCACGGATTTCGCCGCTCAGCAGTTCGTCGAGTTTCAGGCCCAGCTCTTTCAGGTGCGGACCGAAATGCGCGACGTCACGGGCAGCGTTCTGCTCGTTGCGACGGGCACGCAGGAACCAGCGCGTAGCGCGACGGCCCAGACGCATCAGTTCGTCCATCAGCTCCAGCTGCACATCAGCGCTGACTTGGTAGTCCAGCGCTTCGATCTGACGGAACCAGTGCGGGAGGTGGAAGATGTCGCGCACGATCACGTAAGCGCCGGCCACGTTCGCCGGGCTCATGCCGGTCGACTCTTTGAGTCGTTGAACGAAGGTGATGCCCATGTGGTTGACCAGATCGTTGGCGATCTGGGTGCTGACGATCTCGCGCTTCAGGCGGTGACGACGCATGGCTTCGGAGAACTTGCTGACCAGGGTCGGCGGGAACGCCGTTTCCATGTCCCGGGTCAGGTAATCGTCGTCCGGTACCAGCGAGCCCAGCAGCTGCTCTTTCAGGTCGATTTTGCTGTAAGAGATCAGCACCGACAGCTCTGGACGGGTCAGACCGTGGCCTTCAGCAATACGCTCGGCCAGTTGCTCTTCGGTCGGCAGGAACTCGATGGCACGGTCCAGCTTGCCACGGCCTTCCAGATCGCCCATCAGACGCTTGTACTCAGCAATGCGTTCGTAGGCACGACGTGCCGCCAGGGACAGGGCCTGAGTCTGCTTGTAGTTGTTGCCCAGCACCAGATTGCCGACTTCGTCGGTCATGCTCGCCAGCAACTGGTTGCGTTGCTTGTCGGTCATGTCACCGGCCTGAACCACTTCGTTCAGCAGGATCTTGATGTTCACTTCGTGGTCGGAGCAGTCCACACCACCGGCGTTGTCGATGAAGTCGGTGTTGGAGCCGCCGCCATTCAGACCGAATTCCACGCGACCCAGTTGGGTCATGCCGAGGTTACCGCCCTCGCCCACGACTTTGCAGCGCAGCTCGTTGCCGTTCACGCGCAGTGCGTCGTTGGCCTTGTCGCCGACATCGGCGTGGCTCTCGGTGCTGGCCTTGACGTAAGTACCGATACCACCGTTCCACAGCAGATCCACCGGCGCCTTGAGCAAGGCGTTCAGCAGTTCGGTCGGGGTCAGCTTGTCAGCCTTGATGTCGAAGCGTTCCTGCATCTGCGGGGAGATTGCGATGCTCTTCGCGCTGCGCGAGAAGATACCGCCACCTTCGGACATGATGCTGGTGTCGTAGTCGGTCCAGGCCGAACGCGGCAGGTCGAACATGCGCTGACGCTCGACGAAGCTGGTCGCCGGGTTCGGGTTCGGGTCGATGAAGATGTGCATGTGGTTGAAGGCAGCGACCAGTTGCAGCTTGTCGGACATCAACAGGCCGTTACCGAACACGTCACCGGCCATATCGCCGACGCCGACCACAGTGATGCTGTCTTCCTGAACATTGATGCCGCGCTCGCGGAAGTGACGCTGTACGCCAACCCACGCGCCTTTGGCGGTAATGCCCATTTTCTTGTGGTCGTAACCGGCCGAACCACCGGACGCAAACGCGTCACCCAGCCAGAAGCCGTAGTCGATAGCGATGCCGTTGGCGATGTCGGAGAAGGTTGCAGTGCCCTTGTCCGCCGCCACTACCAGGTACGGGTCGTCATCGTCGTGGCGAACCACGTTCAATGGCGGTACCAGCGCGCCGTCTTTCAGGTTGTCGGTGATGTCCAACAGACCGGAAATGAAGATGCGGTAGCAGGCGATGCCCTCGGCCGCGATCTCGTCACGGCTGCCGCCCAGAGGCAGGCGACGCGGCAGGAAGCCGCCCTTCGCACCCACTGGCACGATGACCGAGTTCTTCACTTGCTGGGCTTTTACCAGGCCGAGGACTTCGGTACGGAAGTCTTCTTCACGGTCGGACCAGCGCAGACCACCACGCGCGACGTTACCGAAGCGCAGGTGCACGCCTTCAACGCGTGGCGAGTAAACGAAGATTTCGAACTTCGGCACTGGCTTCGGCAGTTCAGGGATCGCGTGCGGGTTGAACTTGAAGCTGAAGTACGACTTGTTCTGGCCGTTGGCATCAGTCTGATAGAAGTTGGTCCGCAGGGTGGCTTTGATCAGGTCGAGGTAACGACGCAGGATGCGGTCTTCGTTGAGCACCTGGACGTCGTCCAGTGCGGTCAGAATCGCTTGTTCCAGACGCAGTTGCTTGTCTTCCAGATCGTCGTCGCTGAGTTTGCGCGCCAGATAGAAGCGGGTCTTGAACAACCGGGTCAGCTCGCGAGCGATGTCGGTGTGGTTGTTCAGGGTGCTGGCGATGTAACCCAGATCGAAGCCCAGACGAATCTGCTTCAGGTAACGCGCGTAAGCACGCAGCAGCGCAACGTCTCGCCATGGCAGGCCGGCGGTCAGTACCAGACGGTTGAACGCATCGTTTTCGGCGTCGCCGCGAACGATGTGGACGAAGGCGTCCTGCAGGGTGTCGTTGAGTTGCTGGATGTCGAGGTCCAGGCCTTCAGCGGCAGTGAACGCGAAGTCGTGAATCCAGAACTCGCGGCCATTGGTGTGACGCAGACGGTACGGGAATTCACCCAGCACGCGCAGACCGAGGTTTTCCAGAATCGGCAAGACGTCGGACAGCGCCAGCGGGGTGTCGGCGTGGTACAGCTTGCAATGCAGCTCGCGCTGGCCGGAGACCTGACCGAGCGGCTGATAGAAGCTCATCACCAGCGGATTTTTTTCGTTGAGGCTCAGCAGGTGCTGCATGTCGACCACGGCCGAATGCGCTGCGAAACGCTCGCGGTAGCCGGCCGGGAAGCCTTTCGGGAAGTCGGCCAGCACGTTGGTGCCGTGGGCTTCGCCGAAGCTTTCGACGGTCAGTGCGGCGTAGTCGTCCTGCCAGCTGCGGCAGGCTTGCACGACTTCTTTTTCCAGCAGCACCGGGTCGATGTCGAGACGATTTTTCGGATCGACACGCAGGATCAACTGCACGCGCGCCAGTACCGACTCGGAGAAGAACGTCCAGAATTCGCAGTCGGAAGCCTTCAGGCGCTCCATCAGCACTTGCTGGATCTTCTGGCGAACTTCGGTGGAGTAGATGTCGCGCGGCACGTACGCCAGGCAGTAGCAGAAACGACCGTACGGGTCTTTGCGCAGGAACACGCGGATCTTGTTGCGTTCCTGGATCTGCACGATCGACATGACGGTGGTGAACAGTTCGTCGACCGGGGTCTGGAACAGGTCATCACGCGGCAGCACTTCGAGGACCTGCGCCAGTTCCTTGCCCAGATGAGCCTTGGACTGGAAGCCGGAGCGCGTTTCGATTTCTTCGACCTTGCGGCGGATGAACGGGATGACCCGCACGCTCTCGCCATACACCGAGGAGGTGTACAGGCCCATGAAGCGGTGTTCCTTGATGACTTTGCCGTCAGCGTCGATTTCACGGATCGACACGTAGTCCGGGTACGCCGGACGGTGAACGCGGCTTGGATGCGCAGCCTTGGCAAACGACAGCAGGGTCGGTTCGCGCAGGTAGGCAACGGCGTAGTCTTCGATGCGCAGGTCTTCGTAGGTCAGGCCGGTGCGCAGCAGTTTGGTCAGGCCGAGGAAGGAGTTCTGGTCGTACTCGATGTGGCCGCCATCGGCCTGATCGGTGACCACGAACTCTTCGTAGCCGAGGAAGGTGAAGTGGTTGCCCACCAGCCATTCCAGGAAGCTCTTGATTTCGTTCTTTTCGTCGGTATCGACGGCGAAGGCGCTGTTGTCGAGTTTGGTGAGGATTTCCTGCACCTTGGCTTTCATCGGCTCGAAATCGGCGACCGCAACGCGGACTTCACCGAGAACCTGTTCCAGCTCTTTGCTCAGCACATTCAGTTCGGCCGCGTTGGCGCAGCGGTCGATTTCCAGGTACATCAGCGATTCGTGCAGAACACCTTCGCCGGTGCTGCCCTTCGGCAGGATTTCCAGCAACTCGCCCTTGCTGCCACGACGCACGCTGAGCACGGTGGTTTGCAGGGTGTGGATGCTGTAGCCGCGACGGTTCAGCTCGGTGCGAACCGAGTCGACCAGAAATGGCAGGTCATGGTGCAGGACTTCGACCGCGGTGTGGGTCGACTGCCAGCCATGACGCTCGTAATCAGGGTTGTAGACGCGCACTTGCGGTTGCGCGTGATCGAAGCGCTCAAGCAGGCGCCACGCAGAAAGAGTACAGCCAGCGAGGTCGGAGAGGCGACGTTGAGTCAGCTCGTCCAGGGAAATGATGCCGAAGAATTGTTCAGCGAACAGCGCCACTTGTGGCAGTGCCTGTTCACTGATGTGCTGCGCCAGTGCCGCTTGCAGTTGGTGCTGGAAGTCGGCTTTGCTGGCTGCGGTGAAGAACGCCATCTGTGGTACTCCGCTTAAGCTTGTTATTGATGGAAAGCGTCGCGTGCAACACCCCTTTCGGGGCTTGTGTCGCCCTGTTCCTGATTCTCGGGCAGAGGAAACAGGGGGACAGGTGGGTGAAGCTGGACGGGACACTCAGGTCACATTCACCTTCCATAGAATGAGCATCTGCAAAAGCGACTGCCAGCGGTGCCGACAATGCCTTTACGGGTGCTCATCCGTTGCGCAGCTTAAAGGGTGCGACAATGTGTCTGCTTGCGGTGCTGCGACATATTCGGTCATTGGCACGTAAACCGAGGGTTTGGCATCGGTAAACACTAGCACTCGTGGCGCAACACGCTGGTCTGAATGCCCGTTTTTACGGTACATGCGTGCCAGAAATGACCATTGACCCACGTCGCGTTCACGACACATCCTCTGACACTCTCACATGCAGAAATTCCCGAGGACTGGCAGAATCGCGCCCATTAGCGACCAACACGTCCCTCGAGGCAGGAATTGACCATGCAAATGAACACCGCCCTACTCATCGTCAACCCGTGCGATGACGAAGAAGACAACATGGCCATGCTCTGCTGCCACAGCGACAAGGGCGACATGTTCCTGATGAGCCGCTATCCGGACGAGGATGAGCTGGAGATTACGCTGGATGGCGAGCCTTCGACTCTAGATGGCGTGAAAGTCACGCTGACTTCGAATCTGCTGAAGATCGAGATCGCGGCGGCGGATGCCGATGCGTTGAACGGGGATGATGTGCTGGAGATCAGTTTTAACCCGGATATGGTGGATATGGATGAGGTAGTCGAGACTTTGAAGAATATCCTTGATGGGACTGGCACCTTCATTAACGAAGTTTGATGGTGTCTGGGCTGGCCCCTTCGCGAGCAGGCTCGCTCCCACATTGACGGATTTACGCCGCTCAAAATGTGGGAGCGAGCCTGCTCGCGAAGAGGCCCGAAAGAACACTACCCCTCCCCGGCACTACAAAAATCCAACAAATCCCCCAGTCATTTCCCGCACTTTGCGCAAAATGCCGTTAGTCGCCACCCCCCGCGATGGATTAAAGTAACGCCCCCAGCCCCGGCGTTATCCGAACGCCGGTGGCCACCCCTTTCCAGGAACAGTCATCGATGGAACATCGTGAAGCGCTACTGGCGCTGCGAACCTTTCTTTCAACGCAGATTCTCGGCCAGGAAAAACTCATCGAGCGTTTGCTCATCGCCCTGCTCGCCGACGGCCACATGCTGGTCGAGGGCGCTCCGGGTCTGGCCAAGACCAAAGCGATCAAAGAACTCGCCGAGGGCATCGAAGCCCAGTTCCATCGCATCCAGTTCACCCCGGACTTGCTGCCGGCCGACATCACCGGCACCGAGATCTATCGCCCGGAAACCGGCAGTTTCGTGTTCCAGCAAGGGCCGATCTTCCACAACCTGGTGCTGGCGGACGAAATCAACCGCGCCCCGGCCAAGGTGCAATCGGCGCTGCTCGAAGCCATGGCCGAGCGTCAGGTCAGTGTCGGCCGCAGCACCTATGAGTTGTCGCCGCTGTTTCTGGTGATGGCCACGCAGAACCCGATCGAGCAGGAAGGCACTTACCCGCTGCCGGAAGCGCAGCTCGACCGTTTCCTGATGCACGTGAAAATCGGTTTCCCGGACGCTGCCGTCGAACGCCGCATTCTGCAGCAGGCCCGTGGCGAAGCGTTGAACGGTGAGACCAAGCCCGAGCGCCGTGTGAGCCAGCAGGCGATTTTCGCCGCGCGCAAGGAAATCCTCGGTCTGTACATGGCCGACGCCGTGGAGGAATACCTCGTGCAACTGGTCATGGCCACGCGCAACCCGGCCAAGTTCGACCCGGAAATGGCCGAGTGGATCGCCTACGGCGCCAGTCCGCGTGGTTCGATCGCCCTCGACCGCTGCGCCCGCGCCCACGCCTGGCTGGCCGGACGCGACTTCGTCAGCCCGGAAGACATTCAGGCGGTGCTGTTCGATGTGTTGCGTCACCGCATCATTCTGTCGTTTGAAGCCGAGGCCGCCGGCATCGATCAGGATCGGGTGGTGCAGCGGATTCTCGACGTCGTAGCCGTCGCTTGACCCCCATGAACGCCCCCCTGCCGTCCGAACCGGGCATCCGCGTCAGCCTCGCCGAGCTGATCGAGATGCGCCACCGCGTGCGCGAAGTGCAGCTGTTTTCCACGCCGAGCCAGCGCAGCCCGCTGATTGGCCTGCATCACTCGAAATTCCGTGGTCGTGGCGTCGACTTCGATCAGGTGCGGGTCTATCAGGCCGGCGACGATGTGCGCACCATCGACTGGCGCGTGACGGCGCGCACTCAGGAGCCGCACACCAAGCTGTTCCATGAAGAACGCGAACGGCCGATTTTCATCATGGTCGAGCAAAGCACGCGGCTGTTTTTCGGTTCCGGGCTGATGTTCAAATCGGTGCTCGCGGCACAAGTCGCGGCGTTGATCGGTTGGGCCGCGCTCGGCCATAACGACCGCGTCGGCGGGCTGGTCTTCGGCGACAACGAGCACTACGAAATCAAGCCACGGCGCAGCAAACAAAGCCTGCTGCAATTGCTCAACCGTCTGGTCAAGGTCAATCAGTCGCTGCACAGCGAGCGTGAGCCGGATCGCGATGCGTTTGGCGTGGCCCTGCGCCGTGCCCGCGAAGTGTTGCGCCCGGGCAGTCTGGTGATTGTCATCTGCGACGAGCGTGCGTTGTCCGACAGCGCCGAACAGCAGCTGAGTCTGTTGTCGCGGCATTGCGATCTGTTGATGCTGCCGTTGTCCGATCCGCTCGATCACGCCCTGCCCGCCGCCGGGCTTTTGCGGTTCGCGCAACGCGGTGCACAACTGGAGCTCGACACGTTGAACTTCGACCTGCGCCAGACCTATCGCGCCCAGGCCGAAGCGCGCATCGCGCGCTGGGAATTGCTCGCGCAGAAGCTGCGGGTATTGCTGATGCCGCTAAGCACGCAAAGCGAAATGGTCGAGCAGATGCGCGAATTCCTCAATCCGCAGCGTCCGGGGAAAGGTCGATGAACGGCCTCGAACAACTGCAACCGCTGATCTCGCCGCCACCGATTGCCTTCTGGCCGCCGGCGCCGGGCTGGTGGCTGCTGCTTCTATTGCTGCCACTGCTCGGATTCGCTGTGTGGCGTCTGCGCCGTTTCATCCCGATAAAAAAACGCCCGCTCGTGCGTGCCGAACAGCCACTCGATCCTGTGCGCATTGCCGCCCTCGCCGAACTCGCCCAGATGCCCAAACCTTACGACGGCGCCCCGGCCGGTGCCTGGCTGCAGCAACTCAACGGCCTGCTCAAACGCCTGTGCCGCAACCACTACCCCTACAGCCAGAGCCATACTCTCAACGGGCGTAAATGGCTGGCGTTCCTCGATAACCGTTGCCCGGCCGCCGGCCTGACGCGCTGGATGGTGTTGGTCGAAGGCGCGTACAAACCAGAATGCAAACTCGACGACAAAGCCATCGCCGGCCTGACCCAAGCGGTCGACACGTGGATTCGCAAACATGTTTGAGTTCGCCTGGCCGTGGATTTTTGTGCTAGTGCCGCTGCCGTGGCTGATGCGCCTCGTGCTGCCGGTGGCCGACAGTGGCGAGCCAGCCCTGAAAGTGAGCTTCCTCGCCGACCTGGAAGGCCTCGCCCGCCGCCGCGCTCGCGCCAATCTGCCAGCGTGGCGTCAACAGGCGCCATTCATGTTGCTGTGGCTGTTGCTGCTGACCGCCGCCGCGCGCCCGCAATGGCTCGGCGAACCACTGCCGATTGCTGCCAGCGGACGGGATTTGCTGGTCGCGGTGGATGTGTCCGGCTCGATGGATTTCCCGGATATGCAGTGGCAGGACGAAGAAGTCAGTCGTCTCACCTTGGTTCAGCATCTGCTGGGCGACTTCCTTGAAAGTCGCGATGGCGACCGTGTCGGCCTGATCCTGTTCGGCAGTCAGGCCTATCTGCAAGCGCCGCTGACCTTTGATCGCCACACCGTGCGCGTCTGGCTCGACGAAGCGCGGATCGGCATTGCCGGTAAGAACACCGCCATCGGCGATGCCATCGGTCTGGCACTGAAACGCCTGCGCCTGCGTCCGGCGCAAAGTCGCGTGCTGATTCTGGTCACTGACGGCGCCAACAACGGTGGCGAAATCGATCCACTGACGGCGGCAAAACTGGCTGCCAGAGAAGGTGTGAAGATTTATCCGATCGGCATTGGCGCCAATCCTGAGGACAGCGGTTCGACCGGCCTGCTCGGGGTCAATCCGAGCCTGGACCTCGACGAGCCGGCGCTCAAAGCCATCGCCGAAGTCACCGGCGGCCAGTATTTCCGCGCCCACGACGGCAAAGAGTTGCAAGCGATCAAAGACACCCTCGACCAGCTCGAACCCGTGACCCAGCAACCAACCCAGGCGCGCCCGGCGCAAGCCTTGTATCACTGGCCATTGGCGCTGGCGCTATGGTTGAGCCTGTTGCAGGTCACCCGTGAATTGTGGCCGGACAACCCATTGCAACGCCTGTTTACCAAAAAGCTGTATCTGCAAAGTCCGCTGCCCGACTGGCGCGAGCGCCTCAAGCGCCTGCGTCTGCGGAGGCGCCGATGATCGCGCTCTGGCCGCACTGGTTCCGTCCGTGGTGGTTGCTGTTGCTACCGCTGCTGGGCTGGCTGATCTGGCAACTCTGGCACCGGCAGAAACGTGCAGGGCGCTGGCAGATGATCTTGCCACCGGCGTTTCATGCAACCCTGCTCAGCGGCGGGAACGGTCGCGACAGCAAATTACCGTGGATTGCCCTCGGCGTGGCGTGGTTGCTGACCATTCTGGCGCTGCCCGGGCCAAGCTGGGAGCGCGTCGAACAGACCAGCCAGAAACCGGCCGATCCCTTGGTGGTGGTGCTGGAGCTGACCCCGGAAATGCTCGCCACCGACTCACCACCGACGCGACTGGAACAGGCGCGGCGCAAGCTGTTCGATCTGCTGCAGGCACGCAGCGATGCGCAGACCGCCATTGTCGTCTATGCCGGCAGCGCGCACACGCTGGTGCCGCTGTCGGATGACCTCGCGACCAGCCGCAATTTGCTCGATGCCCTGAAGCCTTCGTTGATGCCGGAAAGCGGTCATCGCGCCGATCTGGCCGTGAGCAAAGCGCTGGCCCTGCTGAAACAGGGCGCGCTCGGTCAGGGGCGAATTCTGCTGATTGGTTCGTCATTGAACGAAGAAGAACGCCAAGGCATTCGCCGCGCACTCAGCGGACAGTCGGCACAATTGTTGATGCTCGGCGTCGGCACTGCCGAAGGTGCGCCAATCGCTCAAGAGGACGGCAGTTTCCTCAAGGACGAACAAGGCGCGATCCGCGTGCCGCAGCTCGACAGCCCGGCCTTGAGTGCGTTCCTCAACAGTGTCGGCGGCGAATACCGCCCTGTCCGCCTCGACGAAGCGGATCTTGGCGCGCTCGGCCTGCTCAACGGACCACGCAGCCTGCGCGACGATGGCCAGACCGTACGCCTCGATACCTGGGCCGATCAGGGTTACTGGCTGCTGTTGCCGCTGTTGCTGCTCGCCGCTTGCGCCGGGCGGCGTGGCTGGTTGTTCTGCTTGCCGCTGCTGTTTTGCTTGCCGCAGCCGAGCTACGCTTTTGACTTTGAGGATTTGTGGCTGCGTCCCGACCAACAGGGCCTGCACCTGCTCAAACAGAAGCGCCCGGCCGAAGCCGCGCAGCATTTTGACGATCACCAATGGCAAGGGGTGGCGTTGTACGAGGCCGGCGACTACAGTGGCGCCGCTCAGCGTTTCGCCGAAGGCAGCGATGCCCGCGCCCACTACAATCGTGGCAACGCGCTGGCGAAAAGCGGTGAGCTGGAAGCGGCGATCGACGCCTATGAGCAGGCACTGGAACAGCAACCGGATTTACGTCCGGCGCAGACCAACAAGGCGCTGGTGGAAAATCTGCTCAAGCAGAAAAACGCCCCCCCGCCCGCCGAGCCGGACACCCAGCCCAGCGAGCAGCAAAGTCTGCCGGGCGACGAACCAGCGCCCGCGACCACGCCGCCACCGGCGGTAAAAAGTGAAACCCAGAGCGAAGCGCAACCGAGCGAATCGGCCAGCGAACCGCCACCGACTACACCGCCGCAGCCAGGCCCCAACGAAGTGCCGGGCAGCGACGAGGAAGAACAAACGGACACCGTGCCGACGCTGCGCCCGAGTGAAGACAACCTCGAAGGCGAGCAACGCCAGGCACTGGAACAATGGCTGGGCAAGATCCCGGATGATCCGGGCGAACTGCTGCGACGCAAATTCTGGTACGAACAGCAACAACATCAGGATCAGGAAAACACTCGATGACCCGCTTCACCGCTCTCTTGCTGCCCCTGCTGCTCTGCACGGCCACCGCCCAGGCGGCCGAGCTGACGGCCAGCGTGGATCGCAGTCGCCTGAACTCCGGCGAGACGGTCGAACTCACCCTCGAAACCAGCGACGTCACCCAGTTCGGCAAACCCGACCTGACCGCGCTCGAAGCGTTGTTCGAAGTGCGCGGCACGCGCCAGGTCAACCAGCTCAACACCCTCAACGGTGACAACCGCGCGACCACGCGCTGGATCATCACCCTGCTGCCGAAAGAGAACGGCAGCGTGGTGATCCCGCCGCTGCAACTGGGCGACGCGCAGAGCCAGCCGATCACCGTACAAGTGGTCGAAAGCGACACCCGCGAGAACAAGAACAGCCTTGATCCGGTGTTCATCGAGGCTAGCCTCGATCAGTCCAGCGTCTATGTGCAGGCGCAGGCGATCCTGACGTTGCGCATCTACCATTCGGTGTCGCTGTACGACGACAGCAGCCTGACGCCGCTGCAAATCGCCGATGCACGCATCGAGCAACTGGGCGACACGCGCACCTACGAAAAAGACCTCAATGGTGTGCGCCATGGCGTGATCGAAATGCGCTACGCGATCTACCCGCAGCACAGCGGTTTGCTGACCATTACTCCGCAGACTTTTAGCGCGACACTGGTCGACACTCAGCCGTCTCAGGACGCCAATGCGCAGGGACCGAAACCGGGCAAACTGATGCGCGTCAGTTCTTCTGAAATCCCCCTGACCGTCAAACCCAAACCCCTGACCTATCCGGTCGACGCGCCATGGCTGCCCGCGCGCAGCCTGAGCCTCAGTGAAAGCTGGAACCCGGAACCGGAACACACTCAGGTCGGCGATTCCCTGACCCGCAGCCTGACGTTGAAAGTCGAAGGCCTGGCCGCCTCGCAACTGCCAGCGCTGCCCGCCACCGACGTCAACGGCCTGCGCCGCTACCCCGACCAACCGGTACTCAGCAACCAGAGCAGCGACCGTGGCCTGATCGGCAGCCGCGAAGAACGCGAAGCCTTGGTGCCAAGCCGCAGCGGCGCCATCGATTTGCCGACGGTGGACGTGGTCTGGTGGAACACCTTCGAAGATCATCTGGAACACAGCAGCCTGCCCGCGCGCACCCTGCAAGTGGCCAACAACCCGAGCCTGCAAGTCGACACCCCGGCCGGCAATCTGCAAGTGAGCGCCGTCGATAACGATGTGTTGTGGTGGTGGAAACTCAGCACGCTGATCCTCGCCTGCACCACCCTCCTCGGCTTCGGCCTGTGGTGGCGCGCACGCTGGCAACCGGCCGTGCACCGCGCCGCCCAAACCGGCCCGAGCCCACGCACGTTGATGGATGACATCAAACGGGCGAGCCAGGCGAATGATCCGCAGGCGACGCGGCAGGCCTTGGATGCCTGGGCGCGGCAGCAGCCGGAGACGCTGGCGGACATGGCGGCGCGGTTTGTGCCGTTGTCGGATGCGCTGGATGGGTTGAATGGTGCGCTGTACAGCGAGACGGGGCAGCACTGGCAGGGTGAGGATTTGTGGCGGGCGATCCGCACGATTCCGGCGGCGGAACGGGTTCAGGATCCGGTGGGTGACAGCGGGTTGCCGCCGCTTTATCCGAAGTAAAAGAAAAAAATCGCAGCCTTCGGCAACTCCTACAGAGGGTATGTGTAGGCGCTGCCAAAGGCTGCGATCTTTCGATTTTGCTTTAGGGATAAAAGGCTGAAGACAATCGGAATCAATAGTCGAATTTCGTTTTCAGCAGAACCGGCAGAACCGGGGACAGACCACGTCAATTTAAACGGGGCCTGTCCCTTTTATCCCACTAACGCCAGGAAGCTAGCGTGGGAATTTACACCAACTCCCAGAGCAGGCTATACCGCACTGTCATCTCTGGCAGGCTTGTCCCTAACAACACGTTGACCTTTTCACTCCTCGCCCGAAATTAATTAAACTCATATTCTTTCAGCAATAATCTCTAGCTCTTCCCACATTCCGGTAAGGCCAATACTATTCATGTAAGTAGCGTAATCCAGAAAAGGCACAACCCCAATTTCTTCGATCTTGAACCACGTTGCATCACACTCCGGACAAGTAAAAATAACAGCTTCGGTTACTTTGATTTTCGCCTTGACAATATAGTCCTGCTGACATCTTGGGCAAAGCATATAAACCTTTTCATGGAACTGGAGGGTAAAACGGGGACAGACTACGTTTTCGGAGCACTTTCTAAACGTGGTCTGTCCCCCATTTACCAACTTGCAACAAGCTGACGCTCGCCTGCCGAAGGGCACTAAGAAACTCCCCCTTCGGACTGGATAGACAGGCATCACTCTGGGTCTGTCTTGCTGCGCTGGTCAGATAAACGACAGGTGGCCAGAGCCACCCGTTCGTTACCCGGAACGCGGAAATGCGGCGTCCCCGATCAATACTTGAATTTCGTTTTCACTTGTTCGCCTTCGCGATAAGAGAGAACAAACGCCTTCCAGGGTTCACCGCGTTTGACTGCGTTTGCCTGCAATTGATCGACCAGACGAAGAATTATCGCCCCGTTTATATCGGTTTCGGCGTTCCAGTCCTCAATCCCGTCTTTCTCGACGGCCAATTCCGTTTCTATATAGCCCTCACCCAGCTCAACACCGTATCGGAACGCGTCATAGCCATGGACGATGCCTGCTTCGACCAATTGGAAAATCTCTTCGAAAATTTTTATATCTTCAGTGATCACTAAATAACCTCCGGAATTTGGTGGGGTTCGTTTCTGAAAAGCAGAACTGGGAAGCAGAACCGGGCAGAACCGGGGACAGACCACGTTTATTTAAACGTGGTCTGTCCCATTATCCTACTGTCCTTCAGGGTAGGTACCGCCGGCGGTTTGATAAAATTTCAGTTCCATAAACGCCTTGGAATTTACGACTACTCCTCAGCTCGTACGCTGAGGCGTCAACATTTTCTATGGCAGTTGGACTAACACAACCTCATCTGACCCCTTGGGCATCTCCAAGAGGTACTTCCAACTCTCAAGAATTTTTTGCCATTCCTGCAAGGTGAACTTGCTTTCAGGCTGACCGATCCAGTCGTCATTGATCGATATGTCAACCTGTACACCCGTTGTATCAATATTCAAAACAACGTCGTTTCCACCCGCACAAATTGATTGCTCTGTGCCATCCAGTACGGACGCCAGATACCCAAGCAGCCGATCACAACTTGCGGGGGTTTGTGCGACGGCATCCAGCACACTGCAGACATAAAGCTCATAGCGTTGAGCCCCTTCCTGTCCAGGACTCACTTGCGCCATGTCATAAAAGACCTCACCCACAACAGGATGAGGACCGGCTGAATGATGAAAAAACTTCAGTTCCATGAATGCATCCGATACGTAAGGTTAGTAAAACGGGGACAGATTACGTTTCCGGAGTACTTTCTAAACGTGGTCTGTCCCATGATTTACCCGTATGTCTCAAGAAATCCCTTGTCATTCGATTCAACGGTAAGCACTGCTTCTGCATACCCCTCGAGGTCATCGCTCAGCCAGGTTTCCCCTGGGCGCAGCAGATGAAACTTCACCGTCGCATCGAATTCGTCACCCGAAATGACTCCCTGCAGAATCCCCGGCAGACCTGACTTGTTCCACGCCTCAAACACTAAAAACAAGTACGAGCGCGCACATGCCAAAAAATCAGCGTTTACATAATCATCGGCATGGATCGAGTTAACGAAACATTCATATCCCGTTCTATCTAGGAAACTCTTCAGGCTTACGTGCTTCTGGAAGCTCTCCAGACTCGCCAGAAAAACACAGCCATCCCGTTCCACGAAACCGGACCTTGCGATATCCGCCAACTCGCCGTCCAGAGAAGCACGTCCCGCACGAGCGAGCATTTGCTCCATTTCACTGTTAAGTTTCACACACTTCCCTCAAGCATCACGCCACTCCGCCAAGCACCAGGTGCTGCACGGGTGTATAGCGCACGGATAGATGCCACTCATCCAAAGACGAGAGTTTTCTCGAAGTCCCATAAAAATCCGCCTCTTGCTCCAAGTCCTGACGTCTCATGTTCCGGCTCCCAAACTCAGTGGCCCAACCTGGTAGAAAGTAATATCCGGGCCATAGTTCTGCTCTGAGTTCGACACCTCTACACAGAAGATCTTCTCTGGAAACTTCTCTTTCAGCACCATGCGCCACGAAAAACCAATCACATTGCACAATTGAAGAAAAACATCATCCGAAACATCACGGGCACCCTGACCAAAAACGTCATAGATCCTCACAACATTCAATAACTGCTCAGTCTTTGAAAGATCACCGGAGGCAAGGGCAAAACACGTGTCGAACACTTCGTCTGAAAAATTTCGTCCTAAAAATACACCACCCTCAGCTACCACAAAGTCAGGGAAGAGCATAGTGGAAAACATCAAAACATGGTCGGGCCTGCATTGATCAAAGATGTACGAATGAACATCCAGATCTTCTTGGCTAGACCATTGTTTTTTCCAGGAACAATACGCTTGGGTGTCAGTAACAGAAGGTATCGAATTGACCCGTTTCATTGCACTTGCTCCAAACTCTATATCGCTGTGTGAGCTATCGTGGCGTGGAGGTAGAAGCCCGACGGATTGTTCGACTTCAAAATGATATCAATATAGTGGCTCAATGGTAGGTAACCGGCGTTGGGTCGTCAATGAAGAGATTCGTCGAAATGCCCGGCTACGTCCGGTCCGGACAAGCCCTCCCGCCGCAATAGTCTGTAAACTCTCCCCTCTTTCGCCGCCCATCACGTCCCTGCGGCCATCACCTCTTTAATTGTTGCGGAGTCCACCTTGCGTCTGTTTCACACCTCCGACTGGCACCTTGGGCAAAACCTGCACGGCCAGGAGCGCGATTTCGAGCACGCCTGTTTTCTCGAATGGCTGCTGCGCCAACTGCAACTGGCGCAGCCGGATGTGCTGCTGATTGCCGGGGATATCTTTGACACGGTCAATCCGCCGGTCAAAGCCCAGGAACGCCTCTACGATTTCATCGTCAGCGCCCACGAGCAGCAGCCGTTGCTGACCATCGTGATGATTGCCGGCAACCACGATTCCGGCTCGCGGATCGAACTGCCCGCGCCGTTGATGAGGCGTTTGCGCACGCATGCGCTGGGTCGGGTGTTGTGGCTGGATGACGGGCAACTGGATGCCGAACGCCTGCTGCTGCCGTTGCCGGATAAAACCGGCGAAGTCGCCGCGTGGTGCCTGGCGCTGCCGTTTCTGCGCCCGGCGGAGGTGACCGGCGCGCATCTGGGCGACAACTATTTGCGTGGCATCGGTCAGGTGCATGAATGGCTGATCGAAGCCGCCAACGCCAAGCGCCAACCCGGTCAGGCGCTGATCGCCATCAGCCACGCGCACATGGCTGGCGGTTCGGTGTCGGAAGACTCCGAACGCAGCCTGATCATCGGCAACGCCGAAGCCCTGCCCGCCAGCCTGTTCGGGCCGAGCATCAGCTACGTTGCCCTCGGCCACCTGCACAAGCCGCAGAAGGTCAATGGTGAAGAACGCATTCGTTACAGCGGCTCGCCGATCCCGTTGTCGTTTTCGGAAATCAGCTATCAGCACCAGATACTCGACATCACCCTCGACGGCGAAACCCTGGTCAGCGTCGAGCCGAAACTGATCCCGCGCTCGGTCAACCTGCAGCGCATCGGCCCGGCACCGCTGGCCGATATTCTGCTGCAACTGGCGGATCTGCCGAACATCGACCTGCTCGCCGAAACCCAGCGGCAGCCGTGGCTAGAAGTGCGCGTAACCCTCGATGAACCACAGCCGGATCTGCGCCATCAAGTCGAAAGCGCCCTGCAAGGCAAAGCCGTGCGCCTGGTGCGCATCGCCGCCGAATACGCTGGCAATCGTGGCGCTGACGGCAGCGAGGACGGCACTGCGCTGATCGAACTCGACCAACTCACCCCGCAAGAATTGTTCAGCCGTGCCTGGCTCGACAACTACGGCAACGAGGTCGATGAACAGACGCTGAAGGACTTCGCCGAACTGCTGCAAGACGTGCAACTGGAGGGCGAGCAGCCATGAAGATTCTCGCCATTCGTTTGAAGAACCTCGCCTCGCTGGCCGGGCCGTTCGAGATTGATTTCACCGCTGAACCGCTGGCCAGTGCCGGTTTGTTCGCGATCACCGGCCCGACCGGCGCCGGTAAAAGTACTTTGCTCGACGCCTTGTGCCTGGCGCTCTTCGGCGCCGTGCCGCGCCTGAACAACACTGGCCGCGACGCCAAAGTCCCGGATGCCGACGGCGAAATCGCCACCGGCGACCCGCGCACGTTGCTGCGTCGCGGTACCGGTGAAGGCTACGCCGAAGTGGATTTCGTCGGTGTCGATGGCCGGCGCTACCGTGCGCGCTGGGAGGCCAATCGCGCCCGTGAGAAGGCCGGCGGCAAGTTGCAGGCCAGCCGTCAGAGCCTGCGCGACATCGATCAGGATCAACTGCTCGCCAGCCAGAAAGGCGAATACAAAACTCAACTGGAAACCGCGCTCGGTCTGAACTTCGAACAGTTCACCCGCGCCGTGCTGCTGGCGCAGAGCGAGTTCAGTGCATTCCTCAAAGCGGACGACAACGACCGCAGCGAACTGCTGGAAAAACTCACCGACACCGCGCTGTATACCCGCCTCGGCCGCCGCGCCTTCGACAAGACCAAAGAGGCCCGCGAAGCGCACAAGCTGTTGCAGGATCAGGCCACCGGCGTGACCCCGTTGGCGCCCGAAGCCCGGGCCGAGCTGGACGAGCGCTTCAACGCCGCGCAGCAGCAGTTGAAGTTGCAGCAGGCGCAGCTCAAACAACTTGAGCAGCAGCACGGCTGGCTCAAGGACTTGCGTGTATTGCAGGACGCGCAGCAAGCCGCCGCAGAACAACTGCACAGTGCCCAGCAGCAATCGGAAAGTCTGGCCGGCGAGCGGGTGACACTGACGCGACTGGAGCAGCTCGGCCCGCAGCGGCACCAGTTCGCGCGTAAAACCGAACTCGATGCGCTGCTGACGCCGTTGGCCGCACAGATTGCTGCGCACTCGCAGCAACACACCGAGCTGACCGAGCGCCAAACGCAACTGGAGCACAACCTCGAAACGGCGAAAGTCGCCCTGAGCGAAGCGCAGCAACGGCAGAGTGAAAACGCGCCGCTGTTGCGTCAGGCCTTTGATGAGCAAAGCACCCTCGCCCGTCTGGCCAAGGATGTCGCGCAAAGTGCCGAAGCCAGGCTCAGTGCGCAGCAGGCTTGCACTGACGGCCAAAACGCCATCCAAGCCTTGCTGGATAAACAGACCCAAGTCGCCGAGCGCCTGCAACGCATCGCCGCCGAACTGGAACAAAGCGCTCATCTGGCGCCGTTGAGTGACGCGTGGAATGCCTACCGCGATCGCCTGCAACAGCTGATGCTGATCGGCAACCGCTTGAACAAGGGCCAAGCCGAACTGGCGAGCCTCGAAGAAAATGCCACGCGCAGCGCCGCAGAACTGACCACGCAGAAGCAGCAACTGGAAGTGCTGTTCAAAGAGGCCGGCGCCGAACCCGATGCCGTCGCCGAGCAAATCGGCATCCTCGGCACGCTGCTGCAGGACAACCGCAAACAACTGCGCGCCTTCGAAGACCTGTCGCGCCTGTGGGCCACGCAGCAGGATCTCGACAAGCGCAGCGCCGAGTTGCAACAGCGTCAACTCAACGCCCAGCAGGAGCGTGATCGCCTGACTCAAGACGGGGTGAAAAGCAAAGCCGAACTGACCGTCGCCGAACAAACCCTCAACGTCACCCGCGAGCTGCTTGAACGCCAGCGGCTGGCGCGCAGTGCCAGTGTCGAAGAGTTGCGCGCGCAGTTGCAGGACGATCAGCCGTGCCCGGTCTGCGGTAGCAACGAGCATCCGTATCATCAGCCCGAAGCGCTGCTGCAAAGTCTTGGTCGCCATGATGAAAGCGAACAGGCCAACGCCCAGCAAGTGGTCGATCAGCTCAAGGAAAAGCTCATCGAACTGCGCGCCGAAGTCGGTGGCGTGATTGCGCAACAGAAAGAACTGCTGCAACAGCAAGAACAACTGGTGAACCAGCAGCAAGCGTTGGCGCCAAGCCTCGATGCGCATCCGCTGTCCGCGCAGTTTTTCAATCAGGACGCCGCCAAGCGCGATGCCTGGCTCGCCCGGCAAAACGAGCAACTGAACCAGAGCATTACTCAGGACGAGCAACGCCAGAGCGCCCTGCTCACCCTGCAACAGGATGCCGCGCGCCTGACCCAGCAATTGCGTCAGGCCGAAACCGCGCATCAGCAAGCCGCGCAGCACCTGAGCAATCAGCAGCGCGAACTCGGCAGCGACCGTCAGCGCCTTGATGAGGAACTGACAGCGTTCGCCACTCTGCTCCCCGCCGATACACTTGAAGCCTTGCGCCAGGAACCGGCGGCGACCTTCATGCAGCTCGACCGGCAGATCGCCGAGCGTCTGGCGCAAGTCGACCAGCAGAAGGAAGAACTCACCGAGCAGCAACAGCGTCAGCAGACGCTGGAGAAAGAGCAGGATCGCCAGCAGACCCGCGTCCAGCAGGCGCAAACGGCTGAGCAACAGTTCAATGCGCTGGCCGAACAGCAACAACTCTGCCAGGACAAACTTGCGCAGTTGCTGGGTGAACACGGCAGCGCCGAGCAGTGGCAGCAGCAACTGGAACAGGCTGTGGAGCAAGCGCGCTCTGCCGAAACTGGCACCGCTCAAGACCTGCAAAACGTACGCACGCAGATTGTGCAGATCGCCGCTGAACTCAAGGCGCAGCAACAGAGTTTGCAGGCGCTGCAAAGCGAGGAACAGGATCTGGCAAGCAAGATTGCCGACTGGCGCGCTCGTCATCCCGAGCTGGATGACGGCGGCCTCGAAGACTTGTTGCGGGTCGATGATGAGCAAGTCGCGCAATTGCGCCAGCGCTTGCAGCTCAATGAAAAAGCCATCGAACAAGCCAGGGTCTTGCTGCAGGAGCGTGATCGGTTGTTGCTCGATCATCAGTCGCAACACAACGGCAATCTTGATGCCGAGCAACTGGCCACCGCCCTGAGCGATTTGCAGAATCAGTTCAATGTCAGCGAGCAGCAATGTGCCGAACTGCGTGCCGAACAGGCTGAAGATCAGCGCCGGCAGAACGCCAACCAGGCGCTGGCCCAGCAGATCGCCGATGCCTACGCCGAATATCAACGCTGGGCGCGACTGAGTGCCTTGATCGGCTCGGCCACCGGTGACACCTTCCGCAAGATCGCCCAGGCCTACAACCTCGACCTGCTGGTGCACCACGCCAACGTGCAGTTGCGCCAACTGGTCAAACGCTATCGCCTCAAGCGCGGTGGCAGCATGCTTGGCCTGCTGGTGATGGACACCGAAATGGGCGATGAACTGCGTTCGGTGCACTCGTTGTCCGGCGGCGAGACGTTCCTGGTGTCGCTGGCGTTGGCATTGGGCCTGGCATCGATGGCGTCGAGCACGCTGAAAATCGAATCGCTGTTTATCGATGAAGGCTTTGGCAGCCTTGATCCGGAATCGCTGCAACTGGCGATGGATGCGCTCGATGGTTTGCAGGCGCAGGGGCGCAAGGTCGCAGTGATTTCCCATGTGCAGGAAATGCACGAGCGGATTCCGGTGCAGATTCAGGTGCAGCGCCAAGGCAATGGTTTGAGCACGCTGGAGGTGAAATGAACACGCTGTATTCCTTCCGCCGTTGCCCGTACGCGATGCGGGCGCGGATGGCGCTGCGTTATTCGGGCGTGGCGGTGGACATCGTTGAAGTCAGCCTCAAGGCCAAGCCAGCGGAGATGCTGGCGATCTCGCCGAAGGGCACAGTGCCGGTGCTGGATGCCGATGGGCGGGTGATTGATGAGAGCCTGGAGATCATGCGCTGGGCGTTGGCGCAGAATGATCCGGATGATTGGTTGCTCAAAGATGACGCAGGTGCGCAAGTCATCATGGACATGCTGATCAAAACCAACGATGAGGTTTTCAAAACATCGCTGAACCACTACAAATACGCCGAGCGCTTTCCCGAGGAGCCGATGGAGGTCTATCGGATGCGATGCTCAATGATTGCGCATCATCTGGATCTGACGCTGGGTGAATACGACTACCTGTTGGCTGACCATCCGTGCCTGGCCGATATCGCCCTGCTGCCCTTCGTTCGGCAGTTTGCCCATGTTGATCGTGAGTGGTTTGCACAGACGCCTTATGTTCGCTTACAGGCCTGGTTGCAGCGCTTCCTCGAGTCCGAACTGTTCACCTCGATCATGAAGAAATAACCCTCACCTTCCTGCTTGATGATCGTTCCCACGCTCTGCGTGGGAATGCCTCAAGGGACGCTCTGCGTTCCAATCGGACGCGGAGCGTCCGGGGCTGCATTCCCACGCGGAGCGTGGGAACGATCAGTCAGGCCAGCGCTTGGCACATGCCGAGCGCCATGCAATCCACTTCGAATGGCCCGAGAAAATCGGCCGAAGCCTTTACCGGTGGATTGCCGGCCATCAGCCCCAGCGTGTTCGCCCGTTCGATATTGTGCGCAATGTTGTGATTGGCCTCTATGGCCCGGGCCAGTGCGCCCACCGAGCCTTGACCGATACCCAATAATGAAGCGCCGTTGGTGAAAAACGCCAAACCGGCGACTACCCAAAGTCTGTAGCCTTTCATGCTCCGCCGACTCCTGCGAGTTCGGCCCGGTGGACCATCACGCTTTGCGAGCGGACTTCGAACTGGATGCCGGGGTGGTCGACTTGAATCGGTGCGTCAAAGCTGTGTTCCATCTGCGAGGCGATGCTGACGACCAGCACCACGGCCAGGTACAGACCGATGACCAGGTAGGCGCCGCGTTTGGCTGAATGAAGGATTGCGCTGGCCATGGTGTTCTCCCGTGGGCATGTTTCGATGTCCACAGAATCAATCAAAAAAGCCGCGCTAACCACTCAGGGTTTGCCATAGTAAACATCAGCTTCGTTGATTATTTAGCCAGTCTATTTGCGTGTTTGAACAAAACTATCGTGCTGCGAAAAACACACGTGCAGGAGCTGCCGAAGGCTGCGATCTGATCGTTCCCATGCTCAGCGTGGGAATGCCTCTCGGGACGCTCTGCGTCCAGTGACGCGGAGCGTCACGGGCTGCGTTCCCACGCGGAGCGTGGGAACGATCCCAAGGGCAAGATCAAGACTGCAGCCTTCGGCAGCTCCTACAGGGAGTTGTGCAGAACGGGCATTTCAGTGTTGGGCTTTGTGATCCAGGGCGGCGTAGAAGTTGGCGCTTTGTTGCAGGTATTTCTGGGTGTAGCTCTGGGTGTGGGATTTTTTGCTGTTGATTTCAACGTTGGCACTGGCTGGCAGCACAACGGTGGCAGAGATGGCGGAAGCGGCAATCACGGAGAAGAGATTGAAGTTCATGGCGGTAACCCTCGTGTTCAGTTAGCTGGTTTGCCCGGTTGGGCCGTGGAGCAAACTTAACGCTCGAGGGTTGATCGCTTGAAATGCTTTGTAGCATTACCGGATATCAGCGCGATTAATACAAAGAGACAGGCCCCGTAAACCGGGGCCTGTGGCTTATTGTCGCACGATAAACTTGAGGTCGCTGGGCGCGTCCATCGGCAGTTTCTGCACGGTTTTGCCGAGCAGACCGGTCTTGCCATCGCGCTCGACGACGACAATTTCGTTGCTCTTCTGGTTGGCAATCAACAGGAATTTGCCACTTGGATCGAGGCTGAACTCGCGCGGGTGATCACCGTCCACCGAACGCTTTTGCAGCTCTTTGAGCTGGCCGGTGGCCGGATCGATCGCGAACACCACCAATTGATTGGCGGTACCACGGTTGCTGACGTAGAGGAACTTGCCATCGGCCGAGGCATGCAGCGCGGCGCCGGCCTTGTCCGACGTTGGCTGACCAGCGGCCAGATCGACCAGTTGCGTCTGGGTCAGCACGCCATCGTGGTAATCGAACACCGCGACCTGCGCGCTCATTTCCATGGTCAGCCAGGCGTGTTTACCGTCAGCGCTGAACAGCAGATGACGCGGACCGCTGCCGGCCGGCAAGGGCACTGCGGCGGTCATCGCCGGCGTCAGCGGCAAGTCCGGGTTGGCCTTCGGATCGAACAGGTAAACGAAGACTTTGTCCGCGCCCAGATCGTTGGAGAACACGTAGCGGCCGTCAGGCGAAGAAACCGTCGAGTGCACGTGGTTGGAGGCCTGGCGCTCAAGATTGATCCGGCTCGCCGGGTGCGCGCTCATCTGCACGACGGGTTTGAGTTTGCCGTCGGCACCGACCGGCAATACCGCCAGCGTTCCACCCGGATCTTCCATCACCGAATAGTTGCTGACGAACAAGTGGCTGGCATCACCACTGAGGCTCGAATGGGTCGGCTCGTTGCCCAGGCTCTGCACTTGATTGATCAGGGTCAGCGTGTGGGTTTTCGGATCGATCGAATAGCTGCTGACACGGCCGACCGGGTCTTTCTGGCCCGGGCCGTTTTCGTTGACCACGAACAGGCGACGCTGGTCTTTGGACAGGGTCAGCCATGACGGGTTTTCGCTCTTGACCACCTGTAGCGGTTTGGCGGCGATCTGGCCGGTGGCACTGTCGAAGTTCATTCGATAGAGGCCCTGGCTGGTGTTGGCGGTGTAGGAACCGACCAGCAACTGGAAGTTCTCGGCGGATGCGCTGGAAAGCCCCATGGCACCGACGCTGCCGGCCATCAGCAGCGGCCAGAATTTACGCATTTTCATTGATTGTCATCCTCGTCATCGCTGCTGCTGACTACGTCGCCATGACAAACCAAGCGGTGTTCGCCGATCGCTTTGGTTTCATTGAAATAACCGACGATCAACCAGCTCTGCAAAGAGTCGTCGAAAGTTGCAGCGGCAACCTGAACCGGGGTGAATTCCCAATGCTTGGCCGCTCGGCCGTCGATGCATTCGATGTGCAGATTGTCGTCTTCATCGAGGAAAAATTCGAAGGCGTGCAAGCCGTCGATTTCGACCATATCGGATTGTTCGAGGACGTCGAGAAGGGTTTGGGCAGTCATGGCAAACAGTCTTTCTAGGGGGGAAAGGGCCAATGATAGCTCAATGTGATCCAGAGGCCTTATGGGAACCCTTGTGGGAGCGAGCCTGCTCGCGAATGCGGTGTGTCAGGCCATGAAAGGCTGACTGAAAGAATGCATTCGCGAGCAGGCTCGCTCCCACAGGGATATTGCCTGGCAGTTACAGCGCGTCGCGTGAGGACTTGCCGTCAACCAGGCGCTGGATACGCAACGGGTTGGCATTTTTCAGCGGCTCGGGCAGCAAGCTGTCCGGGTAGTTCTGGAAGCACACCGGGCGCAGAAAACGGTCGATGGCCAGCGTACCGACGGAGGTGCCGCGTGCGTCGGATGTCGCCGGATACGGCCCGCCGTGCACCATCGAATCACACACCTCGACACCGGTCGGATAACCGTTGAGCAGGATCCGCCCGACCTTCTGTTCCAGCAACGGCGTCAGCTCAGGGAAGCGTTCGAAGTCCGCCTGCTCGCCAATGATGGTCGCCGTCAGTTGCCCGTGCAGGCCGTGAAGTGCAGCGCTGAGTTGCGATTTGTCTGCCACTTCGACAATCACCGTGGTCGGGCCGAACACTTCTTCCTGCAGCACTTCATCGCCATCGATCAACAGGCTGGCATCGGCCTTGAACAACTGCGGCTGCGCTTGATTGCCCTGCTGTGGATTGCCGGCCAGATGCTCAATGCCGGGATGCGCCAGCAGTTGCTGCAAGCCTTTACCGTAGCTGCCGAGGGTGCCGGCGTTGAGCATGGTTTGCGCCGGTTGATCACCGATCAAACCCGCAACCTGCTGCACGAACGCGCTGAACTCTGGCGAGCGGATGCCGATGACCAGGCCCGGATTGGTGCAGAACTGACCGCAGCCCTGCACCACCGAAGCAGTCAGGTCGCGGGCGACCGTTTCCGAACGCTCGGCAAGGGCCTGCGGCAGGATGATCACCGGGTTGATGCTCGACATCTCGGCAAACACCGGAATCGGTTGCGGGCGTGCAGCGGCCATGTCGCACAGCGCACGACCGCCCTTGAGCGAACCGGTGAAACCCACTGCCTGGATCGCCGGATGCTTGACCAGCCATTCGCCGACGCCGCCACCGTAGATCATGTTGAACACACCGGCGGGCATGGCGGTTTTTTCGGCGGCGCGAATCAGCGCATCGGCGACCCGTTCAGCCGTGGCCATGTGACCGCTGTGGGCCTTGAACACCACCGGGCAACCGGCGGCCAGCGCCGATGCGGTGTCGCCGCCAGCGGTGGAGAATGCCAGTGGAAAGTTGCTCGCGCCGAACACCGCCACCGGGCCAAGACCAATGCGGTATTGACGCAGATCCGGGCGCGGCAGCGGCTGACGATCCGGCAGCGGCAGGTCGATCCGCGCACCGTAGAAATCACCGCGACGCAGCACTTTGGCGAACAGACGCATCTGCCCGCTGGTGCGACCGCGCTCGCCTTGAATGCGTCCGGCCGGCAACGCCGTTTCGCGGCAGACCACGGCGACAAAATCATCGCCGAGCGCATCCAGCTCATCGGCGATCGCGTCGAGAAACTGCGCGCGGCGTTCGGCGCTGAGGCTGCGGTATGCCGGATACGCGGCAGCGGCGGCTTTAGCGGCGGCGTCGACTTCTTCAGCCGTGGCCTGGATGAAATCGTGCGGCAGCTGTTCGCCCGTCGTGGCGTCGACCGATTGCAGTTTGACGTTGCCAGCGGCGCTGCGCTGACCGCCGATGTAGTTGTGACCGAGAATCTGAGTCATGGGATCTCCTTAAAGGGTGCCGATGCTGTCCGGTACAAAAGCCGCTGGAACCGGAACGATGCCATTGACCAGCGGCGCGCCGAATTCGGCCTGGCTGATTTCGAAGACGTCGCCCGGCTGGGTGCGGATGCCATCGGCGAACGACAGGGTCGCAGTGCCGAAGAAATGAATGTGCACGTCGCCGGGACGCAGGAACTGGCTGTACTTGAAGTGGTGGTATTCGAGGTTGGCGAGGCTGTGGCACATGTTCGCTTCACCGCTGAGAAATTCGTTCTGCCAGAGCACTTCGCCGTCACGCAGAATGCGACTGGTGCCTGCCAGATGTTGAGGCAGTTCACCGGTGCGAAGTTCCGGGCCGTAACTGCAACTGCGCAATTTCGAGTGCGCGAGGTACAGGTAATTCTTGCGCTCCATGATGTGATCGGAGAACTCGTTGCCGACCGCAAAACCCAGGCGATAAGGCTTGCCGTCGTTGCCGATGATGTACAGGCCGGCCATTTCCGGCTCTTCACCGGCGTCTTCGGCAAATGGCGGTACCGGGAAGGGTTGGCCCGGGCGGACGACGATGCTGCCGTCGCCTTTGTAAAACCATTCAGGTTGTACGCCAGCCTGCCCCGCCGCCGGTTTGCCGCCCTCCACGCCCCATTTGAAGATGCGCATGGTGTCGGTCATCGTCGCTTCATCGCCGGCCTGCTGGTGCATTTTGTCCCGCGCCGAGGCGCTGCCCAGATGCGTCAGGCCGGTGCCGCTGATCAGCATGTGCGCCGGGTCCGGGTGGTCGAGTGGCGGCAGGATGCGCAACTGGGACAGCAACTCGGCGTAGTCGTGGCTGATGCCGAGTCCGAGGGTTTGCACTTGCTGCTCAAGGGTGTTGCCGGCTTCGATGGCGGCCAGTGCCAGATCGCGCACGCTGCGGGCGTCCTGGACTTCGCGCACCAGACCGTTGTCGACCACGCCGACGCGGCGTTCGCGGTTGCTTAATTCGAATTGAACCAGATGCATGTTCTTCTCCTATTCTCTCAAAAACACCGCTATCCCCTGTGGGAGCGAGCCTGCTCGCGAAAGCGGTGTGTCAGTCACCTCAAATGTTGAATGTGCCGGCCTCTTCGCGAGCAGGCTCGCTCCCACAAGGGATTTGCGTTGCTTTAAAAATTCAGGTGCGGGTGGCGCCACGGGCGCTGGCAGCAAATTGGTCAACCGGCAGGACGTGTTTGCGCTCAAGTACGCGGTAGACAACGCCGGTCAGGATCAAACCGAACACCATCACGCCCGACAGGAAATACAGGCCAGACGCAAGATTCCCGGTGTATTCCTTCAACGCCCCAATCACAAACGGCCCGATGTACCCGCCCAGATTCCCCACCGAATTGATCAGCGCAATCCCCGCCGCTGCACTCGCGCCGGCAAAGAACCGTCCCGGCAAGGTCCAGAACACCGCCGTGCAGGAAAACAGCGCAAACGCCACCAGACACAGCGCCGCCAACTGGGCCACCGGCAACGACAGCCACGCACTCATGAACAAGCCAATCGCGCCCAGCACATAAAGGACGGCGAGATGGCCGTAACGATCATTCAAGCGATCGGAACTGCGCGGCACGATCAGCAATCCGATGATGCCGAAGATGTACGGCACCGACGAGACGAAACCGGTGACCAGATCGCTGCCACCGAACTGTTTGATCAATGTCGGCAACCACAAACCCAAGCCATAAATGCTCAACGTCACCGGCAGATAGAACAGCGCCAGCAACAACACACGTTTGTCTTTCAGCGCATGCAGCGGGTTGCCGTGGCGAGTCTGGCCGTATTCCTGCAAATCCTTTTTCAGCTCGCCGGTCAGCCAGTCCTTTTCCGCCTGATCCATCCACTTCACTTGCTGCGGACCATCCGGCAACCAGCGCAACACCGGCCAGGTGAGCAGGATCGCCGGAGTACCGATGACGATGAACAACCACTGCCAGCCATGCAGGCCAAGGACGCCGTCCATGCCAAGCAAACCACCAGACACCGGGCCGGTGATCATCATTGCGATCGGTTGCGAGAGGATGAACAGCCCGAGGATCTTGCCGCGATGGCGCACCGGGAACCATTGAGTGATGTAGTAGAGAACACCGGGGAAGAACCCCGCCTCGGCCGCGCCGAGCAGAAAGCGCATCACGTAGAAACTGTGCGGGCCCTGGACGAAGGCCATGCCGATAGTGATGGCGCCCCAGGTGATCATGATCCGCGCGAACCAGCGTCGTGCGCCGAAGCGTTCGAGCATCAGGTTGCTGGGAATTTCGAAGAGGAAGTAGCCAATGAAGAACAGCCCGGCGCCGAGGCCGTAAGCCGCATCGCCAATGCCAATGTCGGCGCCCATGTGCAGCTTGGCGAAGCCGACGGCGGAGCGATCCACATAGGCGATCAGGTACAGCAGGATCAGGAAGGGAATCAGTTTCAGCGTAATGCGCCGTATCAGCCGCAGTTCCTGGCTCATGAGATCGGTCTCCGATTGTTGTTTTTATAGAACCTCGGGGGACGCCTCTCACGGAAAACCGTCAGGGCCATCCCTCCGTCGAAAACGACTATATAGTAATACTAATTCACCAACAACACTTCCAAACCTAGGATTTTGCGCTTAGATTAAGCCGTAGCTGGAACACTATAGTCATACAATAAGAGAATCGATCATGTCTGATAAGAAACCCACCCTGCGCTCCGCCCAATGGTTTGGCACGGCCGACAAGAACGGCTTCATGTACCGCAGCTGGATGAAGAATCAGGGCATCGCCGACCACCAGTTCTATGGCAAGCCGATCATCGGCATCTGCAATACCTGGTCGGAATTGACCCCGTGCAACGCGCACTTCCGCCAGATCGCGGAGCACGTCAAACGCGGGGTGATCGAGGCCGGTGGCTTCCCAGTGGAATTCCCGGTGTTCTCCAACGGCGAATCGAACCTGCGCCCGACCGCCATGCTCACCCGTAACCTGGCGAGCATGGACGTTGAGGAAGCGATTCGCGGCAACCCGATCGACGGCGTGGTGCTGCTGACCGGTTGCGACAAAACCACCCCGGCGCTGCTGATGGGCGCGGCGAGTTGCGACGTGCCGGCGATTGTTGTCACCGGCGGGCCGATGTTGAACGGCAAGCACAAGGGCAAGGACATTGGTTCCGGCACGGTGGTCTGGCAGCTCAGCGAACAGGTCAAGGCTGGCACCATCACCATCGACGATTTCCTTGCAGCCGAGGGCGGCATGTCGCGCTCGGCGGGCACCTGCAACACCATGGGCACGGCGTCGACG
This sequence comes from Pseudomonas sp. S3_C06, assembly GCF_054667675.1. Taxonomy (NCBI): domain Bacteria; kingdom Pseudomonadati; phylum Pseudomonadota; class Gammaproteobacteria; order Pseudomonadales; family Pseudomonadaceae; genus Pseudomonas; species Pseudomonas sp. S3_C06. The sequence goes on along the minus strand of NZ_CP162747.1, from coordinate 6,628,036 downwards.
ATGGCCTGCATGGCTGAAGCACTCGGCACTTCGCTGCCGCACAACGCGGCGATTCCGGCCGTGGATGCGCGGCGTTATGTGCTGGCGCACATGTCCGGCATGCGGGCGGTGGAGATGGTTCGCGAAGATTTGAAACTGTCGAAGATTCTGACCAAGGAAGCTTTCGAAAACGCCATCCGGGTCAACGCCGCGATCGGCGGCTCGACCAACGCGGTGATTCACTTGAAAGCCATCGCCGGGCGCATTGGCGTCGAGCTGGATCTGGACGACTGGACCCGTATCGGGCGCGGCATGCCGACCATCGTCGACCTGCAACCGTCCGGGCGTTTCCTGATGGAAGAGTTCTATTACGCCGGTGGTTTGCCAGCGGTGCTGCGACGTCTCGGCGAGGCCAATCTGATTCCTAACCCGAATGCGTTGACCGTCAACGGCAAGTCGATCGGCGAGAACACCAAGGACGCGCCGATCTATGGCGAAGACGAGGTGATCCGCACGCTCGACAATCCGATTCGCGCCGACGGCGGGATTTGTGTGCTGCGCGGCAATCTGGCGCCACTCGGTGCGGTGCTGAAGCCGTCCGCTGCAACGCCGGAACTGATGCAGCATCGCGGTCGTGCGGTGGTGTTTGAAAACTTCGATATGTACAAGGCGCGGATCAATGATCCGGAGCTGGATGTCGATAAAGATTCGATTCTGGTGATGAAGAACTGCGGGCCGAAGGGTTATCCGGGCATGGCTGAAGTCGGCAACATGGGCTTGCCGGCCAAACTGTTGGCGCAGGGCGTGACCGACATGGTGCGGATTTCTGATGCGCGGATGAGCGGCACGGCGTACGGCACGGTGGTTTTGCACGTGGCGCCGGAAGCCGCGGCTGGCGGGCCTTTGGCGACGGTGAAAGAAGGCGACTGGATCGAGCTGGACTGCGCCACCGGACGCTTGCACCTGGACATTCCGGACGCCGAACTGGCGGCACGCATGGCGGATCTGCAGCCGCCGCAGCAGTTGTTGGTGGGTGGCTATCGCCAGTTGTACATCGACCATGTGTTGCAGGCGGATCAGGGTTGTGACTTCGACTTCCTGGTCGGTTGCCGAGGCGCTGAAGTCCCCCGCCACTCCCACTGACCTTCTCCACCGATCGTTCCCATGCTCCGCGTGGGAATGCCTCAAGGGACGCTCCGCGTTCCAGCTCTGAAATGGGACGCAGAGCGTCCCGGGCAGCATTCCCACGCAGAGCGTGGGAACGATCATTACCCGCCTCAAGATTGTGCCGTGCCTGCTATGATGCGCGGCATCTCCATCGCTCAGGATCGCGCCGTTCCCCATGGATTACCGCAAACCCTCCGACCGCAAAAGCATGCACTCGCGCATCGTCCAGGAACTGGGCATGCAGATCGTCTCCGGACGCTTCAAGCCCGACGACAAACTGCCCGCCGAAGCCCTGCTGTGCGAGGAGTACGCGGTCAGCCGGCCAGTGTTGCGCGAAGCCACGCGAGTACTGGTAGCCAAGGGTCTGGTGTATTCGAAGCCACGCGTCGGCACGGTGGTCAAGGCCCGCCGCGAATGGCACATGCTCGACCCGGACGTTCTGCACTGGCTGATGCAAAGCAGCCCGCAGAATGAATTCTTCAATGTGCTGACCAGTGTGCGCAGCATTATCGAACCGGCCGCTGCTGCCCTCGCCGCCCAGCATGCCACCGATGCCGAAATTGCCGGGATCGGTGAGGCTTACCAGCGCATGGAAGCCGCGCCGACGCCGGAAGCGTTGTTGCAGCCGGATCTGGACTTCCACAGCCGGATTGCCGATGCGACGCACAATGATTTGCTGGCGAACCTGTGCAACATGTTGTCGGTGGCGATTGCCGAGGCATTGAAGCATTCGAATCAGCGGCCGAATCTGCATGAATTGGCGTTGCCACGGCATAAGGCGATTTTGACCGCCATTGAGAATCGTGATGCGCTGGGTGCTCGGCATGCGACGTTGGTGCAGCTGGATGATGCGCGTAGTGCGTTGAGTGTTGTGCTTGGCGCTGAACTCACTTAACGCTTGAGATCCTCTGCCCTCACCCTAGCCCTCTCCCAGAGGTAGAGGGGACCGATTGGGGGATATTCGAGATTTACGCCGACTTGAACGATTTGCTGTGAATCCATAATCAACTCGGTATCTCAGGTCGATGGATCAAGCCGCACACCTCGGTCAGTCCCCTCTCCCTCCGGGAGAGGGTTAGGGTGAGGGGCTCTTGATCTTAAAACACAAAAAAAGCCGCAACCCTAAGGTTGCGGCTTTGTCGTTTCAGGCTTGCAGATCAGTGGGCAAACAGCGAGTTCCCCTTCTGCCCCGCCAGTTTCTCCGGCTTGATCAGGAACTTCGCCAGTGCCGGCAGCAGCCACAGCGCACCGAACATGTTCCACAGCAGCATGAAGGTCAGCATCAGGCCCATGTCGGCCTGGAACTTGATCGCCGAGAAGATCCAGGTGCACACACCAATTGCCAGGCACAGGCCGGTGAACAGCACCGCTTTACCGGTGGATTTCAGCGTCTGGTAATAGGCCTCCTGCAACGGCAACCCGGCACGCAGGAAACTTTCCAGACGGCTGTAGATGTAGATGCCGTAGTCGACACCAATCCCCACACCCAACGCCACCACCGGCAAGGTCGCAACCTTCACGCCGATGCCCATGAACGCCATCAGCGCGTTGCCGAGTACCGAGGTCAGCACCAGCGGCAGGACGATGCACAAGGTCGCCGCCCACGAACGGAAGGTGATCATGCACATCACCGCCACGCAGATGTACACCAGAATCAGGATGGTCAGCTCAGCCTGTTTGATGACTTCGTTGGTAGCCGCTTCGATCCCGGCGTTACCGGCCGCGAGGATGAATTCCAGGCCGTCCTTGTTGTTGTCCTTGGCGAATTCCTGCACCGCGTGCACCGCACGATCAAGGGTCTCAGCCTTGTGATCGTTGAGGAACACCAGCACCGGCGCCAGCGAGCAACTGTTGTTGTACAGACCGTCGGCGCGGGCAATCGAGTTGTTCAGCACGTCCGGGTTGCGCGACAGGGTTTCCCATTTCAGGTTGCCCTCGTTCATGCCCTTGATCATCTGCTTGGACACGGTCACCAGCGAGATCGCCGACTGCACGCCCTCGGTGTTCTGCATCTTCCACATCAACTCGTCGATCGGCGCCATGGCTTCATAGCGTGAGCAGCCTTCCGACTTGGTCTTGACCATCACCACCAGCACATCGGAACTGGTCGAGTAGTTGTTGATGATGAAGTTGTTGTCCTTGTTGTAGCGCGAGTCCGGACGCAGTTCCGGTGCGCCCTGGTCGAGGTCACCGATTTTCAGGTTCTGGCTGTACCAGAGGCCGCCACCGAAGGCGATCAATGCCAGCAGCACCGAGATGCGGGCGACTTTCGGGTTGGCGAAGTTCGACAGCAGGCGCCAGAACGGATGCTCGCGGTTGGCGTCCTTCTTGCTCCGGGCAATCGCGCGCTTGCTGATGCCGACATAGGAAATCGCCACCGGCAGCAGAATCAGGTTGGTGAACACGATCACTGCCACGCCGATCGACGCGCCAATGGCCAATTCACGGATCACGCCGATGTCGATGATCAGCAGCGTGATGAAACCCACCGCATCCGCCAGAATCGCGATCATCCCCGGCAGGAACAGTTGCCGGAAGGTACGCCGCGCTGCGGTCAGGGCGTTGTCGGCCTCGCTGGATTGCAGGGCGATGCCGTTGATCTTCTGCACGCCGTGGGAAATACCGATGGCGAAGATCAGGAACGGCACCAGCATCGAATACGGATCGAGTCCAAAACCGAAGAAGTGCATCAAGCCGAGCTGCCAGACCACCGCCACCAGCGTCGTACTCAATACGGCGATGGTGCTGCGCACGCAGTTGGTGAACCACAGCAGCAGGATCAGGGTGATGACGAAGGCGATGCCGAAGAACAGCACCACCATCACCAGACCGTCGATCAGGTCACCGACCTTCTTGGCGAAACCGACAATGTGGATTTTGACGTTGGGATTCTGCGCTTCGAACTTGTTGCGGATCTTGTCTTCAAGCTCATGGGAGAACTTGCGGTAGTCCAGCGCCAGTAACTTGCCCTGGTCTTCCGGATCCGGGTAGGACTCCAGCAGCGGAATGTCGACGATGCTCGACTTGAAGTCGTTGGCCACCAGACGCCCGACCTGGCCGGATTTGAGCACGTTGTTGCGCAGCAGATCGAGGCTGTCCTGCGAGCCGTTGTAGCTCTGCGGGATCACTTCACCGCCGGCAAAACCCTCTTCGGTCACTTCGGTCCAGCGTACGCTCGGACTCCACAGCGACTTCAGGCCGGAGCGGTCGACGCCGGAGATGTAGAACACCTCGTCGTTGATCTGCCGCAGGGTCTCCATGTACTCCTTGGAGAAGATGTCGCCGTCCTTGGCTTCCACCGAAATACGCACGGTGTTACCGAGGTTCGCCAGATCATTGCGGTGCTCCATCATCTTCTCGATGAACGGATGCTGGAGCGGGATCATTTTTTCGAAACTGGTGGAAGGCCGGATCAGCGTGGCCTGCCAGAACAGGAAAATGCTCACCACCAGACAGATCAGGATTACTGCCGGGCGGTTGTTGAAGATCAGGCGTTCAAGAAACGTCGCCTTGTCCTGCTGAGGAGTGATCAAGGAAGTCATAGCCCCGCCTTCTTGTTATTGATCTCGGCACCGTTAGGCAGTGTGGTGTGAACGCCGCCCTGCCCGCTCAGAATCAGGTTGCCGTCGCCGGCCGCAGTGACCGATGACAGCGAAATGCGGTCCGGACGGTTGAACACACTGAAGGTCTCGCCGTTGTCGCTGCTGCTGATCACCGAGCCGCCGTTACCGACGATCACGATCGAGCCGTCTTCAAGAAGGGTCGCACCTGACAGGCCGAACTCCAGCGCCCCGCGTGCAGCTTTCAGTTCGACCTGCTCCCAGGTGCTGCCGAAATCCGTGGAGCGATAAAGATTGCCGCGCAAGCCGTACGCCAGCAGGGTCTGCGGCTGCGCCGTGCCGATCACACCGAACAGCGAACCTTCGTACGGGCCTTCGAGTTTTTCCCAGGTCTGGCCGTCGTCGGCGGAGCGAAACATGCTGCCCGACTCGCCGACGATGAACAGCCCGGCATCCTTCACCGCCGCGATGGCGTTGAGGTGGAATTGATCTTCGTTGTCGAGGCGGTCGCTGACGTCTTGCCAGTTTTTACCGCCGTCGGTGGTTTCCATCAACGCGCCGTAAGCGCCGACGGCGAGGCCGCTGTTGACGTCCTTGAACCAGACGTCGAGCAGCGGCGATTCACGTTTGAGGTCTTCGAATTGTTTGGTCCAGGTCAGACCGCCGTCTGCGCTGGCGAGGATTTGTGCGTCGTGACCGACCGCCCAGCCGTGCTTGTCGTCGACAAAATACACAGCCGTCAGCAGCTGCCGGCTCGGCACCTTGGCCTGTTTCCAGGTTTTGCCCTGGTCATCGGAATAAAGGATGTGCCCGCGATCGCCGACCGCGACCAGTCGCGCACCGGCGTGGACGACGTCGAGAATCAGGCTTTTCGCGGCTTTGGCGGATTCGGTGGCATAGACCACATCGGCCGGGGCCTCGGCGGCAATCACGGGTGCCGACAACGTGGCAAAGCCCAGCAGAGAGAGTGCTGTGGCCAGCAACGCGGTGTTGCGTAACGCCGGCGGGCGGCAACGACTCATAGACCTTCCCCTATTTATTATTGTTAGGCCATCTGACCTTCAAGGGCGCCGCAAGTGTGCTCCGCTGATGGCTGCTCAGGAGCATAGTCCTGAAACCCGCAATCCAGAGCCACTTCGGAAGCTGGCTCATCCTATCGGGCTTTCGAAACGTCTGACAATCGGCGCCACGTTATCTTTTGTTAACCGAAAGCGGCCCTCTACCGACGCTGATTTCCATTGTGGGAGCGAGCCTGCTCGCGAATGCGGTGCACCAGTCACCCAGTTTATTGGCTGACCCACCGCTTTCGCGAGCAGGCTCGCTCCCACAGGGGTTAGGGGTGGTCTTGGTATTTGTGGTTGTCAGTGAATGCGGCGCCATTCGCCGGATGTATGACGCAATTCTTGCGCGGGGGACTTGCACGATTGGTATTATGGTATACCATCAGACGCACAGACACTCTCAATCCCCCTACGGAGCAGCTCATGAGTTTCGAAATTCGCAAGATCGTCAGCTATGTCGAAGAAACCTTCATCGAAGGCGGCAAAGCCACCGACAAGCCAGTGACCATGGTCGGCCTCGCCGTGGTGATGAAAAACCCTTGGGTGGGCAACGGTTTCGTTGAAGACCTCAAGCCGCAGATCCGCGCCAACTGCTCCGACCTCGGTGTGCTGATGGTCGAACGTCTGGTCGGCATCATCGGCGGTGCGGAAAAAATCGAGGCTTACGGTAAAGCCGCTGTGGTCGGTGCCGATGGCGAGATCGAACACGCCTCCGCCGTGATCCACACCCTGCGTTTCGGCAACCACTACCGCGAAGCCGTCAACGCCAAGAGCTACCTGAGCTTCACCAACAAGCGCGGCGGTCCGGGCACCTCGATTCAGATCCCGATGATGCACAAGGACGACGAAGGTCAGCGTTCGCACTACATCACTCTGGAAATGCAGATCGAAGACGCGCCGCGTGCCGACGAAATCGTCGTCGTGCTGGGTTGCGCCGACGGTGGTCGCCTGCACCCGCGCATCGGCAACCGCTACATCGATCTGGAAGAACTGGCCGCCGAAAAAGCCCAGTAATCACAATAAAAAGGCACTGCAGGAGCGCTCCATGATTCGGCTCACCGCTGAACTCACCCCGGCTGGCACCAGTTACCTGGCGACCGGCCAAGGCCAGCCCGTGGTTTTGATCCACGGCGTGGGCCTGAACAAAGAAATGTGGGGCGGCCAGATTGTCGGCCTGTCCAGCCAATACCGGGTGATCGCCTATGACATGCTCGGTCATGGCGCCAGCCCGCGACCGGCCAGCGGCACTGCCTTGCTCGGTTACGCCGATCAGTTGCTGGAGTTGCTCGATCACTTGAATCTGCCGCAGGCAGCGGTGATCGGTTTCTCCATGGGCGGTCTGGTCGCGCGGGCCTTTGCCCTGCATTACCCGGAGCGCCTGCAAAGCCTGGTGGTGTTGAACAGCGTGTTCAACCGCAGTGAAGAACAGCGTGCCGGCGTCATCGCGCGCACCGCGCAAGCGGCCGAACATGGCCCGGACGCCAATGCCGAAGCGGCGTTGTCACGCTGGTTCAGTCGCGAGTATCAGGCGGCCAATCCGGCGCAGATCGCCGCATTGCGCCAGACCCTCGCCAATAATGATCCGCAGGGTTACCTGACCACTTATGAATTGTTCGCCACCCAAGACATGTACCGCGCCGACGACCTGGGCAGCATTCAGGCGCCGACGCTGATCGCCACTGGCGAACTCGATCCGGGTTCGACCCCGGAAATGGCCGAGCAACTGGCCCGGCGCATCCCCGGTGCGAAGGTTGCTGTGCTGCCCGAGCAACGGCATATGATGCCCGTAGAGTCGCCGCGTCTGGTCAATCAGACGCTGCTGGAATTTCTCCAATTCGCACACTCCCGACAAAACCATATAAAGGGGATCGTTGCATGACACTCGCACGCTTCCAGATGTGCATCGGCGGAGAATGGGTCGACGCCCTCTCCGGCAAAACCTTCGAAAGCCTCAACCCGGCCACGGCGCAAGCCTGGGCGCAACTGCCCGACGCTGACGAGGCCGATGTCGAACGCGCCGTGCAGTCCGCGCAGAGCGCTTTCGACAGCCCGGCATGGCGAGGTCTGACCGCCACCGCACGCGGCAAATTGCTGCGTCGTCTCGGTGACTTGATCGCGGAAAACAAGGAACAACTGGCGCAGCTGGAAAGCCGCGACAACGGCAAACTGATCCGCGAAACCCGTGGGCAAGTCAGCTATCTGCCGGAGTTCTTCCACTACACCGCCGGCCTCGCCGACAAGCTCGAAGGCGGCACGCTGCCGCTGGATAAGCCCGACCTGTTCGCCTACACCGTGCATGAAGCGATGGGTGTGGTTGCCGCAATCATTCCGTGGAACAGCCCGCTCTATCTGACCGCCATCAAACTCGCCCCGGCGCTGGCCGCCGGCAACACGATTGTGATCAAGCCCTCCGAGCACGCTTCCGCAACGATTCTTGAACTGGCGCGCCTGGCCCTCGAAGCCGGGATCCCGCCGGGTGTGGTCAACGTCGTCACCGGTTACGGCCCGAGCACCGGCGCCGCCCTCACCCGCCATCCGTTGATCCGCAAAATCGCCTTCACTGGCGGCGCAGCGACGGCGCGGCATGTGGTGCGCAGCAGCGCCGAGAACTTCGCCAAGTTGTCGCTGGAACTGGGCGGCAAGTCGCCGAACATCATCTTCGCCGACGCCGATCTGGACAGCGCGATCAACGGCGCGATTGCCGGGATCTACGCCGCCTCCGGTCAAAGTTGCGTATCCGGTTCGCGGCTGTTGGTGCAGGACGAGATCTACGACGAGTTCGTCAATCGACTGGTTGAACGCGCTCAGCGCATTCGCATCGGCAACCCACAAGAAGACAACAGCGAAATGGGCCCGATGGCCACTGCGCAACAATTGGCGGTGGTCGAAGGTCTGGTCGCTGATGCCATCGCTGAAGGCGCGCGTTTGCGTACCGGCGGCAAGCGCCCTACGGATCTCGGCGAAGGCTGGTTCTACGAGCCGACGCTGTTCGAGTGCGACCGCAATTCGATGAAGATCATGCAAGAAGAAGTCTTCGGCCCGGTGGCTTCGGTGATTCGCTTTAAAGATGAAGCCGAAGCGCTGGCCATTGCTAACGACTCGCAGTTTGGCCTCGCCGCCGGCATCTGGACCCGCGATCTCGGTCGCGCCCATCGCCTCGCGCGCGATGTGCGCTCGGGGATTATCTGGGTGAATACTTACCGCGCGGTGTCAGCGATGGCGCCGATCGGCGGCTTCAAGAACAGTGGCTATGGACGCGAAAGCGGCATCGATTCGGTGCTGGCCTACACCGAACTGAAAACGGTGTGGATCAACCTCTCTCAGGCACCGATGCCTGATCCGTTTGTGATGCGCTAGGAGTCCAGCGAAATGATCGAACCCGGCATTTACAAAGACGTCATGAGCTCGTTCCCGTCCGGCGTTACGGTGGTCACCACCGTTGACCCCGAAGGCGGCATCGTCGGCATCACCGCCAGTGCCTTCAGTGCGCTGTCGATTGACCCGGCGCTGGTGCTGTTCTGCCCCAACTATGCTTCCGACACCTACCCGGTGCTGCGTGACAGCAAGAAATTCGCGATCCATTTGCTGTCCGCTGACCAGACGGCTGAGGCCTATGCGTTTGCCGGTAAAGGCAAGGACAAGGCCAAAGACATCGAGTGGCATTTAAGCGAATTGGGTAACCCGATTCTGGCCAAGGCCACGGCGATCATCGAGTGCGAGTTGTGGCGGGAATACGATGGCGGCGATCACGCGATCATCGTTGGCGCGGTGAAGAACCTGATCCTGCCGGCGCAACCGGTGACGCCGATGATCTACCACAAAGGCAAGCTCGGCCCCCTGCCGACCCTGGCCTGACGGATTCACACAAAACCCTGTAGGAGTGAGCCTGCTCGCGATAGCGGTGGATCAGTCGACATCCATGTTGAATGTCAGTCCGCTATCGCGAGCAGGCTCACTCCTACAAGGGATTTGTGGTGACTGGAGGATTTATGAGTAATGAGAAGTATGAGAAAGGCCTGAAGATCCGCACTCAGGTGCTCGGCGAAGCCTATGTGCAGCGTTCAATCGACAACGCCGACGACTTCACCCGCCCACTCCAGGAAATGGTCACCGAATACTGCTGGGGCCATGTCTGGGGGCGCGAGGGGTTGTCGCTCAAGGAGCGCAGCATGATCAACCTGGCGATGATCTCGGCGCTCAACCGCCCGCATGAACTCAAGCTGCATGTGCGCGGCGCCTTGCGTAACGGCCTGAGTCGTGAGCAAATACGCGAAATTCTGCTTCAGGTCGGCATTTATTGCGGCGTTCCGGCAGCCGTGGACAGTTTCCGGCTGGCCCGTGAAGCCTTTGCCGAAGCCGACGCCGAAGCCTCAGTCAACCCCTCGGCTGTTTAGATGCCCGTCTGGCATGGACAGCCAACTTAAAGAGCGGACCCCATGAAACGCCAGCCACTCGACGACAGCTTCAAGGTCAATCGCAACCCCGTTACCCTGCGCGAAATCGTGCTGGATAAACTGCGTAGCGCGATCATGAATTTCCAGCTCATGCCAGGCGATCGTCTGGTCGAACGCGATCTGTGCGATCGCCTCGGCGTCAGCCGCACCTCCGTGCGCGAGGCCTTGCGTCACCTGGAATCCGAAGGCCTGGTCGAGTTCGCCGATGCCAAGGGCCCGCGCGTAGCAATCATCACCCTCGCCGATGCCGTCGATATCTACGAATTGCGTTGTGTACTGGAAGGTCTCATCGTCCAGCTGTTCACCCTGCGCGCCAAGGCCAAGGACATCAAAGCCCTGGAAAAGGCCCTCGACGACAACCGCAAGGCGCTCAAGGACGGCGAGCTGCAGCAGGTGATCGACTCGGTGCAAGGCTTCTACGACGTGCTGCTCGAAGGCTCGGGCAACCATGTCGCGGCGACTCAGTTGCGTCAGTTGCAGGCGCGCATCAGCTACCTGCGCGCGACCTCGGTTTCCCAGGAAAACCGTCGTGGCGCGAGTAACCACGAAATGGAAAAAATGGTCGAAGCGATCAAAAGCGGCGATCCGCTGGCGGCGCATCAGGCCTGTGTTGATCACGTTCGTGCCGCTGCTGCCGTGGCGCTCGACTATCTCAAGCGCAAACAGGAAGAGACCGGGGCTACCCCGCCAATCACCCTGCCGATCGCCTTGAAAGAACCCCGTATAGGTCACTGATATGTTCAGCCCGAGCTATTGCCCGAAATGCGGTGGCCCTGACCTCGGTCAGCAGATACCGGCGGGCGATACGCACGAGCGCCTGATGTGTCGCGGCTGCGGCTACATCCACTACGTCAATCCGAAGATCATCGCCGGCTGCATCATCGAGCAGGACGGCAAATACCTGTTGTGCCAACGCGCGATCCCACCGCGCCCGGGCACCTGGACGCTGCCGGCCGGTTTCATGGAAAGCGGCGAGACCACTGAGCAAGCCGCGCTGCGTGAAGTCTGGGAAGAAAGCGGTGTACGCGCGGAAATCGTCTCGCCGTACTCGATTTTCAGCGTGCCGAAGATCAGCGAGGTGTACATCATCTTCCGTGCGATCGCACTGGAGATCACCGGGCAGTACGGCCCCGAAACCATGGATTACAAATTCTTCGCGCCTGAAGAGATTCCGTGGGAACAGATCTATTACCCGGCGATCCGGCAGATTCTTGAGCGCTATATCGAAGAGCGCGAGGCTGGGGTGTACGGGATTTACATGGGCAATGACGACAGCGGCAAGATCCACTTCATCCGCTGACAACGCTTCGCTTTCTGCCTGATCGTTCCCACGCTCCGCGTGGGAATGCCTCTTCGGACGCTCCGCGTTCGGCTTTGAAAGGGACGCGGAGCGTCCGGGCTGCATTCCCACGCGGAGCGTGGGAACGATCAATACGGGGGTTTAGTGGTGTTGCTTAAACTGGGGCGATGCCTTCAACGATGATGATCTCCGCCCTCGCCCATTCTTCGCGATAACTTTTCGCCTCTTGGTACGCCGCCGAGTGGTAGCACGCCACGGCTTTCTCATAGCTTTCGAATTCGATCACCACGCTGCGCTGCGGCGTCTTGCGTCCTTCCATCGCCTCGCTGCGCCCGCCTCTGGCCAGAAACTTCGCGCCGTACGCGGCGAAGGCTGCCGGCGCGCGCTGGGTGTATTGGCTGTAGTGATCGGCATCGGCTATATCCACATGAGCTATCCAGTACGCCTTCATAGTGACCTCTTTGTTAATTTTGTATTATGGTATACCAATATATTTCCAACGAACCCTGAGAGTCCAGCATGGCCTTCAACAGCATCGAAGAAATCATCGAAGATTATCGTCTCGGCAAAATGGTCTTGCTGGTCGATGACGAAGACCGCGAAAACGAAGGCGACCTGTTGCTGGCCGCCGACCGTTGCACGCCCGAGGCCATCAGCTTCATGGCCCGTGAAGCGCGCGGGCTGATCTGCCTGACCTTGACTGACGAACATTGCCAGCGTTTGGGTCTGGAGCAAATGGTGCCGGCCAATGGCAGCGTGTTCAGCACCGCGTTTACCGTGTCGATCGAAGCGGCGGTTGGCGTGACCACCGGCATCTCCGCGGCGGATCGCGCCTGCACGGTTGCCGCCGCCGTCGCGCCGAATGCTCGCGCTGAAGATCTGGTGCAGCCCGGCCATATCTTCCCGTTGCGCGCCAAGGAAGGTGGCGTGCTGACTCGCGCGGGTCACACAGAAGCGGGTTGCGATCTGGCGCGTTTGGCCGGTTTCACTCCGGCCTCGGTGATTGTCGAGGTGATGAACGACGACGGCACCATGGCCCGTCGGCCAGATCTGGAAGTGTTCGCGCGCAAGCACGGGATCAAGATCGGCACCATCGCCGATCTGATCCACTACCGCCTGAGCACCGAACACACCATCGAACGGATTGGCGAACGCGAGCTGCCGACGGTGCATGGCACGTTCCGTTTGATCACGTTTGAGGATCGCATCGAGGGCGGCGTGCACATGGCGATGGTCATGGGCGATCTGCGCCGCGAAGAGCCGACGCTGGTGCGTGTGCATGTGATCGATCCGCTGCGGGATCTGGTTGGCGCGGAATATAGCGGGCCGACCAACTGGACGCTGTGGGCGGCACTGCAACGGGTTGCGGCTGAGGGACATGGGGTTGTTGTGGTGTTGGCCAATCATGAGTCGTCGCAGGCGTTGCTCGAGCGGGTGCCGCAATTGACCCAGCCGCCACGGCAGTTCAGCCGTTCGCAATCGCGGATTTATTCGGAAGTCGGGACTGGAGCGCAGATTTTGCAGAACCTTGGGGTTGGCAAACTGCGTCACCTGGGCCCTCCTCTGAAATACGCTGGCCTGACCGGGTATGACCTGGAGGTGGTTGAGAGTATTCCGTTCACTGAATAAAGCTGCCCTCACCCCAGCCCTCTCCCGGAGGGAGAGGGAGCTACCGAGTTGTTTAGTCGCTATACACCGACCTGAGATACCGAGCCGAACTCAGGTTTTGAACAGCCTCCGATCGGCCCCCTCTCCCGAAGGGAGAGGGCTGGGGTGAGGGGCTGGATCTAACATTCACAAAAAACATCCAAGCCGAACGCATCAAATAACCGCCCGGCCAGATAACCGGTAAGGCAAAGTGCTTGCACAAAGTTTGGAATACCATAATATGATATTCCATAGACCGGACACTCCAACGAACGTCCATCTACTGCTCCCGATAGGCGGGCAACAACGCAAGCCCGCTCAAAAACACAACAATGAGGGCGTGAACATGGTGTTGAACAAAGCTGCAACCGCGATCTTTTTTGCGGGACTGCTCAGCGTCACCGGCCAGGCTGCAATGGCTGCCGAAAGCGTGAATTTCGTCAGCTGGGGCGGAAGCACCCAGGATGCGCAGAAACAGGCCTGGGCCGATCCGTTCAGCAAGGCCAGCGGCATCACCGTCGTGCAGGATGGCCCGACCGACTACGGCAAACTCAAAGCCATGGTCGAGAGCGGCAACGTGCAGTGGGACGTGGTCGATGTCGAAGCCGACTTCGCCCTGCGCGCCGCGGCTGAAGGCCTGCTCGAACCCCTCGATTTCAAAGTGATTCAGCGCGACAAGATCGACCCGCGTTTCGTCAGCGATCACGGCGTCGGCTCGTTCTTCTTCTCCTTCGTCCTCGGCTACAACGAGGGCAAACTCGGCGCCAACAAGCCGCAGGACTGGAGCGCGCTGTTCGACACCAAGACCTACCCCGGCAAACGCGCCCTGTATAAATGGCCAAGCCCTGGCGTGCTCGAACTGGCGCTGCTGGCCGATGGCGTAGCGGCTGACAAGCTCTACCCGCTGGATCTGGATCGTGCTTTCAAAAAACTCGACACCATCAAGAAAGACATCGTCTGGTGGGGCGGCGGCGCGCAGTCGCAGCAACTGCTGGCGTCCGGTGAAGCGAGCATGGGCCAGTTCTGGAACGGCCGCATTCACGCCCTGCAAGAAGACGGCGCACCGGTCGGCGTGAGCTGGAAACAGAACCTGGTCATGGCCGACATTCTGGTCATCCCCAAAGGCTCGAAAAACAAGGACGCGGCGATGAAGTTTCTCGCCGCCGCCAGCAGCGCCAAGGGCCAGGCTGACTTCTCCAACCTGACCGCCTACGCCCCGGTCAACCTCGACAGTGTGGAGCGTCTGGATTCGACGCTGGCCCCCAACCTGCCGACTGCCTACGCTAAGGATCAGATCACTCTTGATTTCGCGTACTGGGCCAAAAACGGCCAGGCCATCGCGACACGGTGGAACGAATGGCTGGTCAAATGAAAATGGCGGCCACCGCGTCCCGTCCCTCCACTGCCACCGGGAGCGCCAACGGCGCTGCCGGTTCGGCCCACGGAACACAGGCGGTTGCGATGCAGCAAACCCTGTCCCTCAGACAACGCTGGCGCGGCGCCGGCAACCTCGCGCCGGCGCTGTTGTTCATCGGCCTGTTCTTTCTCGCGCCGTTGATTGGCCTGCTGTTGCGCGGCGTGCTCGAACCGACGCCTGGCCTTGGCAACTATGAACAACTGTTCGCCAACTCGGCGTATGCCCGGGTCCTGCTCAACACCTTCTCGGTAGCCGGGCTGGTGACGCTGTTCAGCTTGCTGCTGGGCTTTCCGCTGGCTTGGGCGATCACCCTGGTGCCGCGCGGCTGGGGACGCTGGATCCTCAATATCGTGCTGCTCTCGATGTGGACCAGCCTGCTCGCCCGCACCTATTCGTGGCTGGTGCTGCTGCAAGCGTCCGGCGTGATCAACAAAGCCTTGATGGCGATGGGCATCATCGATCAGCCGCTGGAGATGGTGCACAACCTCACCGGCGTGGTGATCGGCATGAGCTACATCATGATCCCGTTCATTGTGTTGCCATTGCAGGCGACCATGCAGGCCATCGACCCGATGATTCTGCAGGCCGGCTCGATTTGCGGTGCCAGTCCGTGGAGCAACTTCTTCCGGGTGTTCCTGCCGCTGTGCCGACCGGGTCTGGCCTCCGGTGGCTTGATGGTGTTCGTCATGTCGCTCGGTTACTACGTGACCCCGGCGCTGCTCGGCGGGGCGCAGAACATGATGCTGCCGGAGTTCATCATTCAGCAGGTGCAATCGTTCCTCAACTGGGGCCTGGCCAGTGCCGGCGCCGCGTTGCTGATCGCGATCACTTTGGTGCTGTTCTACTTCTACCTGAAGCTTCAGCCGGAATCCCCGGTTGGCGCCAGTAACGCGAGGTAAGCCGACATGCTCCTGACCCCCAATGCGATGAGCCGACGCATGCGCTTCGGCTTGTATGCAACCACCGGGCTGATCGGTCTGTTCCTGCTGTTGCCGATCGTGTTCATCGTGCTGCTGTCGTTCGGTTCATCGCAGTGGCTGGTATTCCCGCCGCCGGGCTGGACGCTGAAATGGTACGGCCAGTTCTTCTCCAACCCCGATTGGATGAACGCCGCCGCGGCCAGCCTCAAGGTTGCCGTGCTGACCACGATCTGCGCCGTGGCCCTCGGTCTGCCGACTGCATTTGCGCTGGTGCGCGGACGCTTTCCTGGCCGGGAAATGCTCTACGGTCTGTTCACCCTGCCGATGATCGTGCCGTTGGTGATCATTGCTGTGGCGGTGTACGCGCTGTTCCTCAAGCTCGGTTACACCGGGACCATGTTCGCCTTCGTGGTCAGCCATGTGATTGTCGCGTTGCCGTTCACCATCATCTCGATCATCAACTCGCTGAAGCTGTTCGATCAGTCTATTGAAGACGCGGCGGTGATCTGCGGTGCTTCACGCCTGCAAGCGGTGTTCAAGGTAACGTTCCCGGCGATTCGTCCGGGCATGGTCGCCGGCGCCCTCTTCGCCTTTCTGGTTTCGTGGGACGAAGTGGTGCTCAGCGTGATGATGGCCAGCCCGACCCTGCAAACCCTTCCCGTGAAAATGTGGACCACTTTGCGCCAGGACCTGACGCCAGTGATCGCCGTCGCTTCGACGCTGCTGATCGGCTTGTCGGTGTTGGTCATGGTCATCGCCGCCGCATTGCGCCGGCGCAACGAAATCAGCGCCTGAGCGCCCAGGAGTACGACATGAGTGCCGTGATCAAAGACGCCTCCCAGCAGAACGACAAACCCCTGGTCAGCCTGCGCAATCTGAACAAACACTACGGCGACTTTGCCGCCGTCGACAACATCTCGCTGGACATCAAGGACGGAGAATTCCTCACCTTCCTCGGCTCCAGCGGCTCAGGCAAAAGCACCACGCTGTCGATGCTCGCCGGGTTTGAAACGCCGAGCAGCGGCGAGATCCTCGTCAACGGTCAGTCGCTGGTGAATGTGCCGCCGCACAAGCGTGACATCGGCATGGTGTTCCAGCGCTATTCGCTGTTCCCGCATCTGTCGGTGCGCGACAACATTGCCTTTCCTTTGGCGATTCGCAAACTGGCGGCGGCTGAACGTGAGAAGCGCGTCGATGCGATGTTGAAACTGGTGCAGCTTGAGCAGTTCGCCCATCGCCGCCCTTCGCAACTGTCTGGCGGCCAGCAACAACGTGTCGCCATTGCCCGTGCCTTGGTTTACGAGCCGCGCATTTTGTTGATGGACGAACCGCTCGGTGCTTTGGATAAAAAGCTGCGTGAAGATCTGCAGGATGAGTTGCGCCAATTGCACCGTCGTCTGGGCATCACCATTGTTTACGTGACCCACGACCAGGAAGAAGCCATGCGTTTGTCGCAACGCATTGCGATTTTCAGTCACGGCAAGATTGTTGGTCTGGGTAGCGGTTATGACCTGTATCAGAATCCGCCGAATGCGTTTGTCGCGTCGTTTCTGGGCAATTCGAACTTCCTCAAGCTCAAGGCGCAGGGCAATGCGGCGGCTTCGTTTGAAGGACAGTCATTGTCGATTCGCCTGACCGCTGGGTTGCACAGCGATCAGGATGTTTTGCTGATGGTGCGGCCGGAAAAGGCACTGGCGTTGAGCGTGGCGCAGGCGATTAGCGAACCGTTGCCGTCGGGTTGGAATGAGGTTTCAGCGAAGGTTGTGGAAGTGCTATTTCTGGGTGAGAGCCAGACTTGCAGCGTGGTCACCTCAGGCGGCACATCAATGACAGTGAAAGCATTGTCCGCCGCCGGCATGCCGCTCAAGGCTGGCGATCCGGTGCAAGTGCGCTGGGCCACCGCTGATGCCTGCGTCTACACCGAATGGACCGAAAGCGACCTCAACAAAGCCGCCGGCTCCCACTGAAATCGTGTTGTCTGTGATATCTACCCCCTCACCCCAGCCCTCTCCCCCAGGGGGGCGAGGGGGAAAGGGAGCCGATCGGGGGCTTTTCAGGACCTGAGTTCGACTCAGGACTTTCAAGTCGATGTATAACGCCAAAACAACCCGGTCAGTCCCCTCTCCCTCTGGGAGAGGGCTAGGGTGAGGGAAACAGTCGACGCGGTATCAGACAATAGCGCGGTAGCCTTCGATTTCGTCCGGCCACGCCGTGAGGATTTCGAAGCCCGTCTCCGTCACCGCCACCATATGCTCCCACTGCGCTGACAACGAGCCATCCTTGGTCAGCACCGTCCAGCCATCCGGCATGTTTTTCACATGGCGCTTGCCAGCATTGAGCATCGGCTCCACGGTAAAAATCATCCCGGCCTTGAGCTTCATGCCCTGATTGGGAAAGCCGTAATGCAGAATCTGCGGCTCATCGTGATAAACCTTGCCAATCCCGTGCCCGCAATACTCGCGCACCACGCTGAAGCCTTCTTTCTCCGCCAGCGTCTGGATCGCATGGCCGATATCACCCAGCGTCGCACCTGGTTTCACCACACGAATACCCGCGCACATCGCGTCATAAGTGGTCTTGATCAGGTGCTGCGCTTCAGGCGTCGCCTCACCGACCACGTACATGCGACTGGTGTCGCCGAACCAGCCATCCTTGATCACCGCGATGTCGAGGTTGACGATGTCACCATCCTTCAACGGCGTCCCCGATGGGATGCCATGACACACCACATCGTTGACCGAGGCGCACACGGTTTTCGGAAAACCGTGATAACCGACGTTGGCCGGCACTGCTTTTTGCACATTGACGATGTAGTCGTTGCACAGTTGATCGAGCTGATCAGTGGTGACGCCGGCCTTGACGTGTGGCACTAGCATCGCCAGCACTTCAGCGGCGAGTTTGCCGGCAGCGCGAGATTGCGCGATGTCGGCCGGGGTGTTGATCTTGATCTGGTTTCTCATGCGCTGACGGCTTCCTGAGTCAGTTGTTGCAGGTCGAGCCCGCCATTTTGTTCGGCGCGGATCAGCAAGCGGCAAATGGCGCTGTGGTCGAGGTTGGGGTGCAGTTCGGCGAGCATGCCGATACGCATCCAGTGCTCGGCTTGCGCGTTGATCGAGCGGCTGAGGGCGTTGCTGGAAATACGCAGGTTCTCGTGCATGTCCTCTGAAATCTTTACGATGCCCATATATGAATCCGATACGATGTGTATATGGAACGTATATTAGCCAAGCCTTATGCGAAATTGCAAATCAACCCAGCGCCGCGTCGAAAAACGATGAGATGAGCCGACTGGAACGCCGCTCGGCCAGACAATACAAATACGTTTCCGTAAACAGCTCCTCGCCTTCGATTCTGATCGTGCGTATTTTGGGGTCAGCAATAAACTCCGCTTCCGACACCACACCCAACCCCAACCCACGCACCACCGCTTCCCGCAACGCCTCACGACTGCCGATTTCCATGGCGATGCGCGGTTTGACCTGCGCCGCATTCAGCGCCTGCTCCAGAACCAGCCGCGTGGTCGAGCCGGGTTCGCGCTGCAGCAGGCGCTGCCCTTCCAATTCCTCCAGACGCACGCTGCCGCGATTGGCCAGCGGATGCTCATGGTGGGCAAAGAGGATGATCGCGTGCCGCGCATAACGTACCGAACACAACGCCGGATCGTCCTGACGCCCGGCCAGCACGGCGATGTCGGTGACGTAATTTTCCAGATCCGATAACACTTGCGCCGAGTTACCGACGCGGATCGACACGTCGATATTCGGATGCTGTTGCAGGTAACTGTCGACCATTTCGATCACATGAAACGGCCCCACCGCACCGACCTTGAGCTGGCCGCTGTCGAGCCGCCCGGAGTCGCGCAGCAGGTTGTGCGCTTCGAGTTCCAGCAAGGCTAGCCGTTGCGCGATCGGCAGCAACTGCCGCCCGACATCCGACAATTCAATCCGCCGCCCACGCCGATGAAACAGTTCGACGTTGTGCTGTCGCTCCAGACTTTGCACTTGCGTGGTCAGTGTCGGTTGGCTCAGCCCCGACGCCCGCGCCCCGGCACTGAAACTGCCGTGGCGGGCGACGGCGAGAAAGGCCCGCAATTTGGCGCTCGACATCCATAGACTCCATCAATAGTTAGCTGCGGTTTCGCATATTGAATTGATTGAATGACTGTCACGTGACAGACCTAGCCTGTGGCAACTCCCAACCACACCGTGGAATGCCATGAAAACAATTAACCAGTTTCTACGTGTCGCCAGCCTTGCCGTACTTGCCCTGAGTGCCAGTCAGGTGTGGGCCAAGGACAAACTGACCATTGGCCTGATCCCCTCCGAAGACTCCCAGGCAATGATCGAATCGAGCAAACAGGTACTCGACGATCTGCAAGCCAAAATCGGCATGCCGGTGGTGCCGTTCGTGGCCACCGACTACAACGGCATCATCGAAGCGCTGCGTTCGGGCAAACTCGACGTCGCCTACCTCGGGCCGTTCTCTTACGTGCTGGCGACCTCGGTGGCGGACGTCGAAGCGTTCTCGGTGGCGGTGACCAAGAAGACCGGCCAGAGCGCTTACAAAAGCGTGATTCTGGCGCGCAAGGACAGCGGTATTCATACGCTGGCCGACCTCAAGGGCCATACGTTCGCGTTCGTCGACCCGAGTTCGGCCTCCGGTCATCTGTTCCCGAAAGCAGGTCTGGAGCAGGCAGGATTTGCGCCGGACACGCTGTTCAAACGAGTGATCTTTTCGGGCTCCCACGACGCCAGCATCCTTGCGGTCGAGAACAAGAAAGTCGACGCCGCCGCCGTGGCTGACCGCATCTTCGCCAGCGCCGTGGCCAAAGGCGTGGTCAAGCAGGATGACTTCGAAATTGTCTGGAGTTCCAAGCCGATTCCCGAATCGCCGATGGTCTGGCGCAAGGCGCTTGATCCGGAATTGAAGAAAAAAGTCGCCGACGCACTGGCTTCGATCAATGACGTGCCGTGGGGTGATCAGGGCGTGCTCAATGGTTTCCAGCCGACCACCGACGCGTCGTATGACGTGGTGCGCGAAACCGCCAAGGTGCTCGATCTCGATTTGCGGAGCATGAAATGATCAGCATCCGCCAACTGACCAAACACTACGGCAGCAACCCGGTATTGCGCGGCATCGACCTTGAAGTCGCTGCGGGCGAATTCGTCGTGGTGCTCGGTCAATCAGGCGCCGGTAAATCGACCTTGCTGCGTTGCATCAATCGTCTGGCGCAGGCCGACAGCGGCACGCTGAGCGTGGCCGGCATCGACGCCCTCTCCTGCCCTGACACCAGCGTTTTGCGCCGTGAAGTGGCGATGATTTTTCAGCACCACAACGTCGTGCCACGCCTGAGTGTGCTGAAGAACGTGCTGACCGGTCGCCTCGGTTCCGTCGGTACCCTCGCCTCGATTCTGCAACTGTTCCGCCGTGACGATGTGGCGCTGGCAATGCAATGCCTGGAGCGCGTCGAACTGGCGCACAAGGCCGGCGAACGCACCGATTCATTGTCCGGCGGGCAGAAGCAGCGCGTCGGCATCGCCCGCGCCTTGGCGCAACGACCGCAGGTGATTCTGGCCGATGAACCGATCGCCAGCCTCGACCCGAAAACCGCGCGACTGGTGTTGCAGTATCTGCGCGATGCCACTCGCGAGCTGGGCATCACCGTGCTGTGCAACCTGCATCAGGTCGAATACGCCCGCGAGTTTGGCGACCGCGTGGTCGGCCTCGCTCACGGCAGCCTGGTGTTCGATGGCAAAGCGTCGAGCATGACCGAAGCGGATCTGGCGCGAATCTATCCGGGGCAACCCACAGAGTTCTCCGCTGACATCCCGACGCCCACCCTGTCCTACCGCGCTGCCTCGAGGGCCTGAACATGCAATCGCAAAACTACCAGTGGGTCGGCGATCGTCCCCGTGGCCCACGCAGTTGGCTGACCACCGGCGCCGTCGTCCTGATCGTGCTGTGGACGCTGAACTGGAGCGCTCAGGGCGCGCAGCTCAGCCTTGGTGAACTGGCAGCGGGATTGCCGCAGATCGGTGATTTCCTTTCGCGCACCTTCCCACCGGATCTGAGCATTCTTCCGCGTCTGCTCGCGCCAGCGGTGGAAACCTTGCAGATCGCCATTTGGGGCACCCTGCTCGGCGTGTTGCTGGCGATTCCGCTATCCTTCCTCGCCGCGCGCAATCTGAGCCGCAATCGCTGGGTGTTTCACGCCACCCGTCAGGCGCTGAATTTCACCCGTAGCATCAACGAACTGATCCTCGCGCTGATCTTCGTCTCGGCGGTCGGGCTCGGGCCGTTCCCCGGTGTATTGGCGCTGGCGCTGCATGGCCTGGGCATGCTCGGCAAGTTCTTCGCCGAGAGCATCGAAGAGATCGACCAAGGCCCGATTGAAGCGCTGCAAGCGACCGGTGCGCGGCCGTTGCAGGTGATCGTGTTTGGCGTCCTGCCACAGGTCATCACGGCGTGGATTGCCGTGATTCTCTATCGCTTCGAGGTCAATCTGCGCTCGGCCACGGTGCTGGGAATGGTCGGCGCCGGCGGCCTGGGTTTCGAACTGGTGAGCAGCCTGAAGTTGTTCAAATACCAGGAAACCGCGACTTGCATCATCGTCATTACCTTCATGGTGATCGTCGCCGACGCCATCTCCAGTCGCCTGCGCGCGGCGATCCAGAGCGGTTCGGCACACTGACGTCGAGCGGCTATCGGCTGAGCCGATTCAAACCTGCGAATTATCGATTTGAGCCGTTGTCGACGGGCGCTGAGTATGGCGCCACACGACAACAACAATAAGGATCCACCATGACTGCCCGCTTCCAGAACCCCGTCGATACCCGTTTCGGCTGGGGCAGCCTGCAAGACCTCGCTGCCATTACCGACCAGCAAACCGTGGCCCTCGTCACCTTCCCTGAGGCCCGTAGCCTGGGGCTGGTCGATCGCCTGCAAGCCTTGCTCGGTGAGCGGCTGGTCTACGTGTTCGAAGACGTTCAGCCCAACCCCGACGTCGCCCATCTGCGCAACACCTACGAGCATTTCTGGCAGCACGCCGCTGCTTGCGACGTGGTGCTCGCGGTCGGTGGCGGCAGCGCCATCGATACCGCCAAGGCGTTGATCGTCGGCACCGAATCCGGCCGTTTCGATGAACTGTTGAGCCTGCTGTCGATCGGCAAACCGTTCACCCCGGCCCGTTGCAAACAACTGATCGCCGCACCAACCACCGCCGGCACCGGCAGCGAAGTCACCCCGTGGGCGACGATCTGGGACAGCGCCAGCCAGAAGAAATATTCGCTGCACCTGGACTGCACCTGGCCACGGGTGGCGATCATTGACCCGCAACTGATGCTCACCGTACCGGCCGGCGTGACCGTTTCCACCGGTCTCGATGCGCTGTCCCATGCGTTGGAGGCGATCTGGAACGTGAACGCCAATCCGGTCTCCGACACCTTCGCCATTTCTGCGATTGAAGACATTCTCGAATGCTTGCCGCGTCTGCAAAAAGATCTGTCGAGCCAAGAGTTGCGCACGCGCATGGCACTGGCCGCACTCAAGGCCGGGCTGGCGTTTTCCAACACCAAAACCGCGCTGGCGCATTCGATTTCCTATGAGATGACCTTACGCCATGGTTTGCCCCACGGCATCGCCTGCTCTTTCACCCTGCCGTTAGTGCTCGGCCTGGCCTGGGGTCATGACGCAACGCGTGACCGCATCCTGCAACGGGTATTCGGCGAAGATCTGCTCACTGCGCAACAGCAATTGCGCGAGTTCCTGCACAGCCTCGGGGTAAAGACCGAGTTTGCCGATTACGGCGTCTCGGCCAAGGATGCCGAAGACATCATCCACCTCGCGATGCAGGGCGCGCGCGGCAAGAACTTCATCGGTTCACAAGCCGCCTGACCTCGCCCGCAACCTGAACGACCCAAGCACAGCCGGCGGCGTACAACGCCGCGGTGATTTCCTGCCGCACCGAAAAAGAGTGCACCCGCCGACGACAACCGACGGGAACCGACAACAATAAGGAAAAGATCATGAATCGTGCCGAAACAATGCCTGGTCTCGCCGTCCGTTCTGCCTCGTTCCGGGTCGCGCAGTGGCGCATGCTGCTGGCGGCGATGTTCTGTTACCTGTTTTTCTACACCGGGCGGCAGACCTTCGGTTTTGCCATTCCGGGCATTCAGGCTGAATTTGGCTTGAGCAAGGAAACCCTCGGCTGGGCCTCTGCGGCGATGCTCTGGGCCTACGCCATTGGCCAGGCCATCAACGGCAACCTCGCCGACAAGTTCGGTGGCCGGCGGATCATGACGCTGGGTGCGGTGTTGTCCTGCGGTGCCAACTGGGTGACCAGTTTCGCCAGCGGTTTCACCAGCCTGATTCTGCCGTGGGGCGTCAACGGCTACTTTCAGGCCTTGGGCTGGGCGCCGGGCGGTCGGTTGATTGCCAATTGGTGGGCGGCGGGCGAGCGCGGCAAGGTCTATGGCTTCTACACTTTCGCCGCCGGTTGCGCGTCGATTCTGTCGTACGTCACCTCTATCGTTGTGCTTGAAGTGCTGCAACTGGAATGGCGCTGGATCTTCCGTTTGCCGGTGCTGCTAATGCTCGCCGGCGGGATCATTTTCTATCTGGTTGCCCGCGAACGGCCGCAGGATATGGGTTTCGAACCGGTGGGCGATACCGGTGTGGCCAACGCTGACGACAAGCATCAGGAAGCCGCGCAGGGCGAAGTCGAGTCCTCGGCCCAACGCTACAAAGCCGTGCTGAAAAATCCCCGGCTGCTGATCGCCGCGCTGTCACTGGGTTTTCAGAACGCTGCACGCTACGGCTTGATCGTCTGGGTGCCGGTGCACTTTCTCGGCGCTGACTGGAAAAGTGGTGACGGCATGATCGATCCGAAATGGATCACTGTCGCCCTCCCCGTCGGCATGGCGGTCGGTGCACTGAGCAACGGCTGGGTGTCGGACAAACTGTTCGGCTCCAAGCGGTATCTGGCGATCATGCTCTACATGTTCCTCGGCGCCGCCACCAGCCTGTGGATGTGGAGCCTGCCGCCACACAGCATCATCGGCCTGGTCGCGTTGTTCCTTTGCGGCTTCTTCGTCTACGGCCCAGCGTCGAGTTTCTGGGCGCTGTGCCCGGATCTGGTCGGTGCCAAACGCGCCGGTACGGCGACCGGGATCATGAACTTTTCCTCCTACCTGTTCGCCGGATTGGCCGAGCCACTGATCGGGCGTCTGCTTGACACCACGGCAAATACGTCTCTGATCTTCATAGTGGTCACCAGCGCCTGCCTGTGCAGTGCGGCAGTGGCCTTGTTCATCCGACGCTGACGGGGCTTGCATGTACCAGTATCACAAGTGGTTGCGTTCGTTTCATGCGGTGGCCAAGACCGGCAGCTTCACCCTCGCGGCGGAGTACCTCTGCGTCGGTCAGCCGACCGTCAGCGAGCAGGTCAACGCGCTGGAGAAAACCTTCTCGGTCGAGCTGTTCCATCGCCGTGGACGCTACATCGAGATGAGCGCCGCCGGGCACAAGCTCTACGCGATCACTCAAGGTCTGTTCGGCCAGGAAGATGAAGCGGTGCAACTGCTGCAGAGCTTCAAGCAACGCAAAAACGGCATGCTGCGCCTCGGCGCGGTGTCGCCGCCGATCGCGATGAACCTGACCTACGAGCTGATGCAGCGACATCCGGACATTGAACTGGAAACCTCGTTTTCCTCGGAAAAGGACACCCTGGCGCGGCTGTTCAACTTCGACATCGACGTGGCGATTCTGGCGCTGTCGGAATTCGATGAGCGCTTCCACACGCGGCTGTATCACCGCTATCCGATCATTGCCGTGGTGCGCGATGACCATCCGTGGGCCAGCCAGTCGCAGGTTCACATCAACGAAATCAGCCGAGAAAAATGGGTGATGCGCGAGCAAAGTGCGCGCACCCGCCAACTGGTGGAAGAAAGCTGCAAGCGCCTCGATATCGAGCTCAATTGCGTCATGCAACTCAACAGCCGCGAAGCCATCGTGCACGCCATCGTCAAGGGCATCGGCATCGGGTTTGTCTCGGCCGTCGAGTACGCCGAAACACCCGGCACCACGCCGATCACCTTTGTCGACCACCCGTTCTTTATCGAATACCACCTGTGCTGCCTCGGCATCCGCAGGAACCGGCCAGTGATTGCCGAACTGTTTGATGCGAATCCACCGCTGACCTGATCAGCACTGCCCCTTGAACCGCCTACCTCATTACCGAGGGACGGCCCACGCTTACCTGAAAACGGAGATTGACCATGCAGTACCAACAACCGACTCACCTGCAAGCCGCGATCCTTGACTGGGCCGGCACCGTTGTCGATTTCGGCTCGTTTGCGCCGACGCAGATTTTTGTCGAGGCCTTTGCCGAGTTCGGCGTTGCCGTGTCGCTGGAAGAAGCGCGCGGGCCGATGGGCATGGGCAAGTGGGATCACATCCGCACGCTGTGCAACTTGCCACAGATTGCCGAGCGTTATCGTGCAGCATTCGACCGCGTGCCGAGCGATGACGATGTGACGGCGATCTACGAGCGCTTCATGCCGTTGCAAATCGAGAAAATCGCCCTGCATTCGGCGCTGATTCCGGGCGCGCTCGAGGCGATTGCCGCGTTGCGCGACAAGGGCTTGAAAATCGGTTCGTGCTCCGGTTATCCGGCGGTGGTGATGGCCAAGGTCGTCGAACTGGCGCGGGAAAATGGCTACGTCGCTGACCATGTCGTCGCCACCGATGAAGTGCCGAATGGCCGCCCGCATCCGGCGCAGGCACTGGCTAACGTGATTGCCTTGGGCATCGATGATGTGGCCGCGTGCGTCAAGGTTGATGACACCTGGCCCGGAATTCTTGAAGGGCGTAGCGCGGGGATGTGGACGGTGGCGTTGACCTGTTCCGGCAACGCGCTGGGCCTGAGCTATGAGCAATACAAGGCATTGCCGTCGGATCGACTGGCGGAAGAACGTGCGCGGATCGGCAAGATGTTCGCCCCCTCGCGCCCGCATTATCTGATCGACACCATCGCCGAGTTGCCCGAGGTAATCGAAGACATCAATGCGCGTCTGGCCCGGGGCGAAACCCCGCAAGCCTGCTGAGTAGCCCCTACCCCTGATCGTTCCCACGCTCTGCGTGGGAATGCAGCCCGTGACGCTCCGCGTCACTGGACGCGGAGCGTCCCTAGAGGCATTACCACGCGGAGCGTGGGAACGATCAGTTCGCGGCATTGCCAAATCGCAGGCAAAAAAAAGCTGCCAAAACTGGCAGCAAAAACTTTAAGAACACGCGATGTATTGGCCTCAGCATAGACGCCGGATAATGACAGTGTCATGACAGCCGCACATTCATTCGACCGCCCCGCCCCCCGTCATCAGGATGTCATCAAGATCACGGCAGAATCCTCGCAAACCGTCTTGAGCCTCGCGACGGATGCATTGCAAGGATTCCCATGAAAGACGACGCCTCGCTGTTTGCCGCCATCGACCTGGGTTCGAACGCCTTTCGCCTGATGATCGGCCAGTCAGTGCGCAGTCGAAAGGGCTTGCAGATTCAGGAAGTGAAAACCCTGCGTGAACCCGTGCGTCTCGCCGAAGGTTTTGATGGTGGTGCGCTGGATGCGTTGGCACTGGATCGCGGCTGGCAGGCATTGGCGCGGTTCGGCAAGAAGCTGCGCGGTTTCGAGGCCGGCCGGGTTCGCGCGGTGGCGACCAGCGCAGTGCGCGAGGCCGACAATGCGCAACTGTTTCTGGCCAGTGCCGAGCGGCATCTGGGCTTTCCCATCGACGTCATTTGCGGCCATGAAGAGGCGCGGCTGGTCTACGCCGGCGTGACCCACGCCTTGCCAAGCGCTGAAGACCTGCGCCTGGTGGTCGATATCGGCGGCGGTTCCACCGAGCTGATCCTCGGCCAAGGCTCACAACCATTGCTCACCGAAAGCATCGCCATCGGCAGTGGCACCTTGAGCACGCGCTTCTTTCGCGGCGGTGACGTGTCCGCCGGTGCCCTACAGGAGGCCGAACGCTTTGCCATCCTGCAGTTTGAAAAGGTTGCCCGACGCTATCGCGCTCAGGGCTGGCAGCAAACCATCGGTTCGTCCGGCACCGCGCGCATGCTGGCCAAAGTGCTCAAGGCCAATCGCCTCAACGACTACGGTCAGGACGGTATCACCTACGGCGGACTGCTGCGCCTGTCGTTGCTTCTGCTGAAGGTGAACAACGTGCAACAGCTCAAGCTCGCCGGCCTGCAAGCGCATCGCCAAAGCATTCTGCCCGGCGGTCTGGTGTTGATGCTGGCGGCGTTCAAGGTGTTCGGCATCGCGCAAATGCTGCCCTCCGAACCGGGCCTGCGTTTAGGCGTGTTGCACGGTTTGATGAGCCAGCACTAATCCTCGTCACGGCAGATTCGTCTCCCCTTCAGCGGCTCGATCGACTACCATGCCGCCGCCGGTTCCCGAACGGGACTAACAGGGAATCCGAGGTGCTTGCTCAGCACTGATCGGAACTGCCCCCGCAACTGTAGATGCCGAGCCTGCTCCACGACTGCCACTGGGTGAATCCCGGGAAGGCCGGAGCCAGGCGATGACGCATCAGTCAGGAGACCTGCCGGCACAGTGATTACTAACCGGCGGGGTGTCCGGGAAGGACATCGTGCCGTGCGCGTCTTCGTTGGCTGCCCGGCCTTGCGCTGTTTTCCTGACTGCGTTCGATGGTGTGTTTCCAATCCGTACTCTCCCGCTCCCGTACGGTTCCCCTGGAGACTGCCCCATGCTGCTGCCCCGCGTTGCCACCCTGATCACCGGCCTGAGCTTTGGCGCCATGGCGCATGCGGCACCGACGGTCTATCCGCTGACGGTCGAAAACTGCGGCAGCACCCTGACCTTCCAGCACGCACCGACGCGCACCGTGACCATCGGCCAGGCCGGCACGGAAATGCTCTACGCCATGGGCCTGGGCGACAAAGTCGTCGGCACCTCGTTGTGGTTCAACAATGTGCTGGCCAAATACAAAGCCCAGGACGACAAGATCGAGCGTTTGGCTGACAACGAGCCAAGTTTCGAATCGGTGATCGGCAAGCGCCCGGAACTGGTCGCCGTGGAGCTGGAATGGATGGTCGGCCCGCAAGGCGCGGTCGGCACTCGCGAGCAATTTCATGAACTGAAGATTCCGACCTACCTGCTGCCTTCCGATTGCGAAGCCAAGGACAACCTCGTCGGCGCCGATGGCACGCGACTGGCGCCGTTTCGCATCGAGACGATTTACAAAAGCGTGAGCCAACTGGCGCAGATCTTCGATGTTCAGGAGCGTGGCCAGCAGCTCAACGACGAGCTCAAAGCCAGCCTCGCCAAATCGATTGCCACAGCCCAAGGCAAACAGCTGAAGGATGCCAGCGCGCTGGTCTGGTTTTCCAGCGCACAAATGGACATCGAGCCGTTCGTGGCCGGGCACAAAGGCGTTCCCGATTTCATGCTCAGCACCCTCGGCGTGCGTAACGTGGTGGCGTCCGATGAAGAGTGGCCAACGGTCGGCTGGGAAACCATCGCCAAGGCTAATCCAACCTTTCTCGTCATCGCGCGCATGGACCGTCGACGCTTCCCCGCCGACGACTATGAAAAGAAACTCGCCTTCCTGCGCACTGACCCGGTGACGCGCAACATGGACGCGGTGAAGCACAACCGCATCATCATTCTTGACGCCATGGCCATGCAGGCGAGCCTGCGCATGTTCGATGGCATCGAGCAATTGGCCACGGCCATCAACGGCAATGACCTGTCGCAATGAGTGCCAGTCTGATCCGTACGCTGCTGGCCTTGGTGACACTGTTGATTGCAGTGGTCGCTGGTGTGGCCATCGGCGAAACCTCGATTGAACCGGGCGTGGTCGTGCAAGTGCTGGCGAACAAATTGTGGGGCGCCGGGTACGCGCTGGATCCTATCGACGAAGGCATCGTCTGGAACTACCGCCTGACCCGCGCACTGGTCGCGGCTGCATGCGGTGCCGGTCTGGCGACGTGCGGGGTGATTTTGCAGTCGCTGTTGCGCAACCCGCTGGCCGATCCTTATCTGCTGGGGATTTCTGCCGGCGCCTCGACCGGGGCGGTGATGGTGGCGTTACTCGGTGTTGGCGCCGGGATCATCTCGTTGTCAGTCGGCGCATTTGCCGGCGCAGTCACGGCGTTCGTGCTGGTGATTGTACTGGCGCGAGTCAGCGGTTCGGCCAGCGGCACCGGGCAGATCATTCTTGCCGGGATCGCCGGCTCGCAGCTGTTCAACGCGCTCACGGCGTTTTTGATCACCCGCTCGGCCAGCTCTGAACAGGCGCGCGGCATCATGTTCTGGCTGTTGGGCAATCTCGGCGGCGTGCGCTGGCCTTCGGTGTGGCTGGCGGTGCCGGTGGCCGTGTTGGGGTTGGTTGTGTGTCTGTGGCATCGGCGGGCGCTGGATGCGTTTACCTTTGGTGCGGATTCGGCGGCATCCCTCGGCATTCCGGTGCGACGTGTGCAGATTCTGCTGATTGGCTGCGCGGCACTGGTGACGGCGGTGATGGTGTCGATTGTCGGTTCGATCGGTTTTGTCGGGTTGGTGATTCCCCACGCCGCGCGGCTGTTGCTCGGCACCGGGCATGCGCGCTTGTTGCCGGCCAGTGCGTTGGGCGGCGCAGTGTTTCTGATTGCCGCTGATGTGCTGTCGCGCACGTTGATCAAGGGCCAGGTGATTCCGGTCGGGGTGATTACCGCGCTGGTCGGCGCGCCGGTGTTTGCCTTGATTCTGGTAGGCCGCAGGTCCGCTCGATGAATAGTGTTTTGAGTTGTTCTGGTCTGAGCTTCAGAGTGCGCGGCGCCGAGTTGCTCAGCGGTGTCAGCCTTGAAGTTCAGCGCGGCGAAACCCTCGGCATCGTCGGGCCGAATGGATCCGGCAAATCCACCCTGCTCAAACTGCTGGCCGGGCTGCGTGAACCGAGCGCTGGCGAGGTGCTGCTCGAAGGTCAGCACCTGGGCAAAATGGCCCGGCGCAGCATTGCGCAAAAGCTTGCGGTGGTCGAGCAACAGGCCGACACCGACGACGGCATTCGCGTGTTCGATGCGGTGGCGCTGGGGCGTACGCCTTGGCTGTCGGCGCTGCAACCGTGGTCCGCGGCCGACGACGCCATTGTTCAGCAGGCGCTGACCGACGTCGACGCGATGCACCTGCGCACCCGTCTCTGGCGCAGCCTGTCCGGTGGTGAGCGACAACGGGTACACATCGCTCGGGCCCTGGCGCAGCGACCGCAAATCCTGTTGCTGGACGAACCGGCCAACCACCTCGACATTCAGCATCAGCTGACCATTCTCAACGTGGTGCAGGCGTTGCCGGTGACCACGCTGATCGCCTTGCATGATCTTAATCAGGCGTTGAAATGCGATCGTCTGGCGGTGCTGGAGCGCGGGCGACTGGTGGCGCTGGGCGCGCCGCTGGAAGTGCTGACACCGCAGCGGTTACAAGACACTTTCGGGGTCAGGGCGCACTATCTGACAGATCCGTTTGATGGGGCGCAGATTCTCAGATTTCACTCATGACGTTGTGCATGTGCGTGGTCTGCCACACCGGGTCAGCGTCGACGTCAATAATCTCGAAACCCTGCCGCTGCCAGAACTCGATGGCCCCCGGCAGAAACGGATGGGTGTGCAGGTAGATCACCCCGACTCCGTCGGCGAGTGCCAGGTCTTTGAGTGATCGATACAACGCCGCGGCCAACCCGGAACGCCGTTGTGAAGGCACGACGAACAGGCGCACGATTTCCACTACCTTGCGGCCGGGATAATCAAGGTTCGGGAAGCGCCGGTCGTAAGGGAGATAGCCGATGGAGGCAACGATCTGCCCTTCGTGACGAGCAATCAGAAAGCGCCCTTCCCCACGCAGATAAACCTCGGCAAAACGCGCCAGATCGTCAGGCATGCCGGTCGCGTTGAGCTTGGGGAAAAGCTCGGCACGGGCCTTGAAGACAAAATCCAGCACGGCAGGAATGTCGGCGTCGGAAACAGCTTGAATAAAGGGGTGATGTTTCATGTAGCGAAAGCGCCTGGACTGCGGCTGGCCACAGTAGCAACAACAGGTCCCGCGAAGCCATCCAATCTCATGACTTGCACAAAACCCTGTGGGAGCGAGCCTGCTCGCGAAGGCGGCAGATCATCCAACAATGATGTTGACTGACAGGACGCTTTCGCGAGCAGGCTCGCTCCCACAGGTGTTGTGTTTCATGCCGGGTGAGGGTTACGCCAACTCTTTACGCAGCTGCCGGGCGGCGGTGACCATGTGCACCAGCGCCGCTTCCGTCTCCGGCCAGCCACGGGTTTTCAAACCGCAATCCGGGTTGACCCATAGCCGCTCAGCCGGAATCCGCTTGGCGGCCTTGCGCAGCAGATTAGCCATTTCCGCAGCATCCGGGATGCGTGGCGAGTGAATGTCGTAAACGCCCGGGCCGATGTCGTTCGGGTAAGCGAAGGCTTCGAAGGCATCCAGCAATTCCATGTCGGAACGCGAGGTTTCGATGGTGATCACGTCGGCATCCATCGCCGCGATGGATTCGATCACATCGTTGAACTCGCTGTAGCACATGTGCGTGTGGATCTGCGTTTCGTCGCGCACACCAGAGGCGCACAGGCGGAACACCTCAGTCGCCCAGTCCAGATAATGCTGCCACTGCGCCTGACGCAAAGGCAGACCTTCACGGAACGCGGCTTCGTCGATCTGCACGATCTTGATGCCAGCGGCTTCCAGATCGACCACTTCGTCGCGAATCGCCAGCGCCAGTTGCCGCGCCTGCACTTCACGGCTGACGTCTTCACGGGGGAACGACCACATCAGCATGGTCACCGGGCCGGTCAGCATGCCTTTCATGACCTTGTCGGTGAGGCCTTGGGCGTAGCGGATCCACTCGACAGTCATGGCTTTCGGACGGCTGAGGTCGCCGAAGATCACCGCCGGTTTCACGCAACGCGAACCGTAACTTTGTACCCAGCCGAAACGGGTGAACACATAGCCGTCCAGTTGTTCGGCGAAATATTCGACCATGTCGTTGCGCTCGGCTTCGCCGTGTACCAGCACATCGAGGCCCAGACGTTCCTGGATTTCCACGGCGTGGCGGATCTCGCTGTACATGGCCTCGGTGTATTCGGCTTCGCTCAACTTGCCTTGTTTGAACGACTGACGAGCGAGGCGAATCGACGCGGTTTGCGGAAACGAACCGATGGTCGTGGTCGGGAACAGCGGCAGATCCAGACCGGCACGCTGCTTGGCGATGCGCTGGGCGAACAGCGATTGACGCTGGCTGTCCTTGGCTGTAACCGCGGCGACACGGGCCTGAACGGCCGGTTTGTGAATGCGCGGGGAAGCTGCACGTGCAGCCTGCACCGAGCGGCTTTCAGTCAATGCACGCAGCACTTTCGGCGCTTCGGGCTCATTGACGGCATGCGCCAGAATCGCCACTTCTTCGCACTTCTGCACAGCGAAGGCCAACCAGCTTTTCAATTCGGCGTCGAGCTTGTCTTCGCGGCCCAGATCCACCGGGCTGTGCAGCAGCGAGCAGGACGGCGCCACCCACAAGCGATCACCCAAACGTTCATGGGCATGCTGCAACGTCGCCAAGGCATTTTCCAGATCGCAGCGCCAGACGTTACGGCCATTGACCACGCCCAAGGACAACACTTTATAGGCTGGCAGACGATCAAGAATGGTCGGGTACTGCTCCGGCGCGCGCACCAGATCAATGTGCAAACCGTCGACCGGCAGGTTCGCCGCCAGACCAAGATTTTCTTCCAGACCACCAAAGTAAGTAGCGAGCAGTTTTTTCAACGGATCACGCTGAATCTGGTTGTAGGCACGCTCGAAAGCGTTCTTCCATTCCTGTGGCAGGTCGAGCACCAGAATCGGCTCGTCGATCTGCACCCACTCGACGCCTTGGGCGGCGAGACGCGCGAAGATCTGCCCGTACAACGGCAGCAGGCGATCAAGCAATTCCAGCTTGTCGAACTCGGCACCTTTGGCCTTGCCCAACCACAGATACGTCATCGGGCCGATGATCACCGGTTTGACGTTGTGGCCCTGCGCGCGGGCTTCTTCGACTTCTTCGAAGAGTTGATCCCAGCCCAACTGGAACTGCTGATCAGCACTGAATTCAGGGACCAGGTAGTGATAGTTGGTGTCGAACCACTTGGTCATTTCCTGGGCGTGCGCACCGCCGCAGCAGCTGTCGCTGACGCCACGGGCCATGGCGAACAGGGTTTGCAGATTGGCTTTGCCATCGTGCGGGCGGAAGCGCTCAGGGATTACGCCAAACATCAGCGAGTGCGTCAGCACCTGGTCATACCAAGCGAAATCGCCGACCGGGAGCAATTCGATGCCGGCGTTTTTCTGCAAATCCCAGTGAGCCTTGCGCAGCTCACGGCCAACATCACGCAGGCCGGCCTCGTTCAGTTCTCCTTTCCAGAACGCCTCTTGCGCTTTCTTCAGTTCGCGGTCGCGACCGATGCGCGGAAATCCAAGGGAATGGGCCAGTGCCATAACAAACAACTCCAATGTCTTGTTGATGGCGGCCATTGTCGGCATCGGTCATTATTGAGACAAACTCATTTTAATCTTGATCAACACAAGTTTCCCTCATGATCAAATGATCGCAGTCTGTCTCCTGAAAATACTGCTGAGGTGAGAATGCTTGGGACGGCTGAACGTTTTTTTCGGCAGGAAACTTGTCGGCAATTCAAGCTGTTCGTTGCCATGAAGACGCTCTTTGAAAACTCGATGACGCCTCTGTGTAAACGCTCTCGAACCCGCCCCGGCAGGTCTTTGATTTCGATCTATCGTTAGATCGAAATGGCTGTATTGGCGACCGACTAAAGGTTGCGACAGCCGATGTCTGAGCCTATGTTGCACGCGAGTCTTTTCCCCGCGATTGGAACGCGATCAACACCACAAAGAGGTGAAGAAATGTCAAAGGAATCACGCCCTGCCGTACTTGGGCTGATCGGCAATACTCCGCTTGTGCAAGTCACCCGCTTCGACACCGGGCCGTGCACGCTGTTTCTCAAACTTGAATCGCAGAACCCCGGTGGTTCGATCAAGGACCGCATCGGTCTGGCGATGATCGACGCCGCCGAGCGTGATGGTCGCCTGCAACCCGGCGGCACCATCGTTGAGGCCACCGCCGGCAACACTGGCCTGGGCCTGGCACTGGTTGGCCGCGCCAAAGGCTATCGCGTGGTGCTGGTGGTGCCAGACAAAATGTCCACCGAGAAAGTCCTGCACTTGAAGGCCATGGGCGCCGAGGTACACATCACCCGCTCCGACGTCGGCAAGGGCCATCCCGAGTATTACCAGGACGTCGCCGCCCGTTTGGCGAAAGACATTCCCGGCGCGTTTTTCGCCGATCAGTTCAACAACCCAGCCAACCCGCTGGCCCACGAATGCAGCACCGCGCCGGAAATCTGGGCGCAGACCGAACATGATCTGGACGCGATCGTCGTCGGTGTCGGTTCGGCCGGCACGCTGACCGGCCTGAGCCGCTTCTTCAAGCGTGTGCAACCTGATCTGGAAATGGTCCTGGCCGACCCGGTCGGTTCGGTGATGGCGCAATACAGCCGTGACGGCTCGCTGCCGACGCCCGGTTCATGGGCGGTGGAAGGCATCGGCGAAGACTTTATTCCGTCGATCACCGACCTTTCCAGCGTGCGTCACGCCTACTCGATCAGCGATGAAGAAAGCTTCGATCACGCCCGCCAGTTGCTCAAGGCCGAAGGCATTCTCGGCGGCTCGTCGACCGGCACCCTGCTCGCGGCGGCGCTGCGTTATTGCCGCGAACAGACCGAGCCGAAACGCGTTGTCAGCTTTGTCTGCGACACCGGTACGCGCTATCTGTCGAAGGTCTACAACGACCAGTGGATGACCGATCAAGGCCTGTTGCAGCGCAAAGGTTACGGTGACCTGCGTGACCTGATCGCCCGCCGCTTCGAAGACGGCCGTGTGATCAGTGTCGGCCCTGACGACACGTTGCTGACCGCGTTCCAGCGCATGCGCCTTGCGGATGTTTCGCAATTGCCGGTGCTGGTGGAAGGCAAACAACTGGTCGGCGTGATCGACGAATCCGACATCCTGCTGCCGGTGCACGAAGACGCCGCGCGCTTCAGCCAATCGGTGTCCAGCGTGATGACCGACAAGCTGCAAACCCTTGCCCCCGGTGCCAGCCTTTCCGAGCTGGAAGCGGTGCTCAGCCGTGGCCTCGTCGCCATCATCGCCGACGCGTCGGGCTTCCATGGCCTGATCACCCGCACCGACATGCTCAACCAATTACGGAGATCCCTCGCATGAGTCAGCACGACGAAAATTCCCAAGGCTTCGCGACCCGGGTGATCCACGCCGGGCAGACGCCGGATCCGACCACCGGCGCGCTGATGCCGCCGATCTACGCCAACTCCACATACCTGCAAGACAGCCCCGGCGTGCACAAGGGTTTCGATTACGGACGCTCGCACAACCCGACGCGTTTTGCCCTTGAGCGCTGCGTGGCGGATCTGGAAGGTGGCACCCGCGCGTTCGCTTTCGCGTCCGGGCTGGCGGCGATTTCCACGGTGCTGGAATTGCTTGATGCCGGCTCGCACATCGTCTCCGGCAATGACTTGTACGGCGGCACCTTCCGCCTGTTCGACAAGGTCCGTCAGCGCAGCGCCGGGCACCGCTTCAGCTTCGTTGATCTGGCCGATCTGTCGGCGTTCGAAGCGTCGTTGCAGGACGACACGCGCATGGTCATGGTCGAGACCCCGACCAATCCGCTGCTGAGCCTCTCGGATCTGGCCGCCATTGCGCGCATCTGCCGGGCGCGCGGGATCATTTGCGTAGCCGACAACACCTTCGCCAGCCCGTATATCCAGCGACCGCTGGAGCTGGGTTTCGACATCGTGCTGCACTCGACCACCAAGTACCTGAACGGTCACTCCGACGTGATCGGCGGCATCGCCGTGGTCGGCCAGAACGAAGAACTGGCCGAGAAGCTGGGCTTCTTGCAGAACGCCGTCGGTGCGATTGCCGGGCCGTTCGATGCGTTTCTGACACTGCGCGGGGTGAAAACCCTGGCGCTGCGCATGGAACGTCATTGCAGCAACGCGCTGGATCTGGCGCGGTGGCTGGAACAGCAGCCACAGGTCAAACGCGTCTACTACCCGGGGCTGGCCTCGCATCCGCAGCATGAATTGGCCAAGCGGCAGATGCGCGGTTTCGGCGGGATGATTTCCGTCGATCTGAACAGTGATCTGGCGGGCGCGCGGCGCTTCCTTGAGAACGTGAAGATCTTCGCCTTGGCGGAAAGTCTCGGTGGCGTGGAAAGCCTGATCGAGCACCCGGCGATCATGACCCACGCGACCATTCCGGCTGATACCCGCGCGAAACTGGGGATTGGCGATGGTCTGGTGCGGCTGTCGGTGGGCGTTGAAGACGTCGAAGACCTGCGCGCCGACCTGGCGCAGGCGCTGCAATCGATCTGACCTTGCAGGAACGACAAAGCCCGCACGACGCGGGCTTTGGTGTTCGAGCAGGCGGCCAGTGCTGGTCTCTGGCTTACAAGGTTTATCGGGCTTCCCACAGCCGGGCCCAATGAAAAGTACGGCCTCAACTGCTTCACACGGCATAAGGGCTGGATCTCAGCGCGGAGATCTTTCTAACCGTGTACCTTTCGGAGCGCGCCCCACGCCCCCTTGCTATCCGATTGCGCATCAGTCTGCGTCTTCGCCTACATCTTTGAGCCTAGCAAAGGCTCGCCCGATCGCCCCGGCGTTTTTAGACCGATTTGAGCTTTGCCCGAATCGGGCAGGAAGAGAAGCGCCTAATGCCCGTCGATCCCCCCACTGCACTAGCACATTTGTGCTAATCGACCGCCCTGTCAGCTGACGTTATATTCCCCCGCAACCCACGATGTTCCTCAACGCTGCCTGTTCGCAGCGTGCGGGATCGTTGTGCCTGGAAATCAGAACAACACCAAGGAAGAAACACCATGAAACTCCATGCAGGCCTCTGCAAGATCGCCGTGGTCGGCGCCGTGCTGCTCGGCGTGGCCGGCTGCCAGACCGTCAAACCCACTGAAGCGAGCATGAAAGAACGCGCGCAAACGGTGATTGGTAAACCGGTGTCGAAAATCGACAACATCCGCAACGACAGCACCCTCACCTACTACACCGCGTACACCCCGGCCGGGGAATACAACTGTGAATTGCCCAGCGGCGTAATCATCGCCGTGGCGAGCATGGGCATTATGTCGCCGCCGCTGTCGTGCCTGCCGAAAGGCGCTTCGCCAATCCCACTGCAATAACTTCTCCGCCCGGTAAAGGACACCGTTCGCCCATGAAAACCCTGATCGCAACACTCACTCTCAGCGCCCTTTTCCTCACTGGCTGCGCCACGCCGAAACAGTGGGAAGCCACCGGCGGCAGCAAAAACGATGGCGTTGTCCAGGTCTCCTATGAACTGGGCCAGTTCGAAAGCGGCCAGACCAGCGCCGAACAAGGCCTGACCGTCGCCGCCCAACGCTGCAAGACCTGGGGTTATAAAAACGCCGAGGTCACCGGCTCCGAGAAAAACATCTGCCGCACCATGGGCCAGTACAACTGCCTGCAAACCACTATCACCCAGGATTACCTGTGCAAACGCTGAGCACGCATTAACGTTGTAGGAGCTGTCGAGTGCAACGAGGCTGCGATCTTTTGATTTTGATCCTGAAAATGAAGATCAAAAGATCGCAGCGTGCCGCAGCTCCTACAAGGCTCGGGTTTGCGGTCGGCGGTCGCGCAAGGTTCGCAACGTCGCGCGCAGCTCGGCCGGGCGCACCGGCTTGGACAAGATCGCGATGTGGCGGTCGTGCAGGGCGGCCTGG
Source organism: Pseudomonas sp. S3_C06 (assembly GCF_054667675.1). Lineage (NCBI taxonomy): Bacteria > Pseudomonadati > Pseudomonadota > Gammaproteobacteria > Pseudomonadales > Pseudomonadaceae > Pseudomonas > Pseudomonas sp. S3_C06. The sequence goes on along the minus strand of NZ_CP162747.1, from coordinate 6,589,642 downwards.
ATTTTTTCGACGTCATGTCCGGTAATGATCATCGCGGGCACTGCCCAGCCCCTCCGCCTGCGTACGTCGTCGATACATTCGATGCCGGTGGCATGAGTGCCGAGGTCATAGTCAGCGACGATGATGTCGCAATCGGTGACCAGGTCCTGAGCCGTCAACTCGGCCTGAACCACACAGCCCCAACGCTCCAATAGCGCCGAAGTCGCGAGCAATACGTTGCGATCATCCTCCACCAGACACACCTTCAACCCGGTCAGCAAACCGACCTGACGTGCTTCATCCCGATTGACCGTCACCTGCGGCGGCGCGGTGATCGGCAAGCCGTACAAAGTCACCGCCGTACCCCGTCCAAGCTGCGACCGCAGGGCAACGCCGACACCGATCAACTCGCCCAGACGCTTGACGATCGACAGCCCCAACCCAACGCCTTCGACGTCTTTGTCGCGTACCTGGCGCACCCGATAAAACTCCTCGAACACCTTGGTCAGATGTTCTTCGGCGATACCGTTGCCGCGGTCATAAATCACGATGGCCAGCCCTGCCCCGCGCCGGCGCACACCGATCAGCACCGGCCGATGCGCGCCATATTTGAAGCAGTTGGAAAGCGCGTTCTGCACCATGGTCGCCAGTAACGCCGGATCGGTTTGCACCCAATACTCACAGGGGCGCAACCGCAACTCCACTCCAGCCCAACGCGCTGCTTCAGCGTTCTGGCGAATCAGATCCGCGAGCCACTCACCTAAATTGACGGTTTGCAGTTTGGGCAGAACCCGGCCGTTATCGAGGGTGTACAGATCGAGAATCGAGCGGAACAGTTGCGAAACATTGAGCAGCGATCGATCGATGTTATCGACCAGACGCCGCTCCTCATCGCCCAACCGCGACTCCCGCAGGCACGCGGTAAACAGCCCAATCGAATGAATCGGCTGGCGCAGATCATGACTGGCCTGGGCGAGAAACCGCGACTTTTCCAGATTCGCCGCCACCGCCTCTTCGGAGGCCTTGCGCGTACGCTCCAGCAGCAAATGCGCATAAAACGGGATCACCGTGCTGGTGATGATCAGCATCAACACCATGAACGGTTGCGCCTGCCACACCGGGGTCAGGCGATAAACACACACCAGCGCCAGCAACGCCAATGCCGTGGCAATCGCCAGATAACGCGAGCCATAGCGCATACCATTGCCGAGGTTGACCCAGATGATCACCGCATACAGCGGCAACGCCGCCTCGCCACCGACCACCAGGCCAAAGCAGGTGCCGGTGTAATCGTGGACCATGGCGAAAATCCGCCGCGCCGGGTAATGCCCCGGCCAGCGCGCAATCGCCTGACGCAAACCGATCGAGGCCAGCAAAAACAGGATGATGTAGGTGACAACCGGCAGATAGGTATCGAAGCGCTGGCCTGGCAAAAAACCCAGTATGAGCATGTAAACCACGGCAATACTGGCGATGATGATGCGCAGATTGGCCTGGTCGAGTTCGGTGTTTTTCTCGAACTTCATGGTTAAACGTCCTTGTGCGGCAATCGTCAGTTTCCGAATCAGCCTACAGGCAACCTTCGCGCCCGGTGCTAAGGTGCAAGCCTTGAGTAACGCCTGACCCAGGGAGGGTCACGCCATGACATGCCGAATTATCATAGCCGACGATCACCCGCTGTTTCGCGAGGCGATGCTGCGTACGGTACAGCGTTTGCTGCCCGAGGCCGTTATCGACGAAGCCGGCGATCTCGACGCTGTGCTGGCGCTGCTGCCTTTGGGTGATGAGCCGGACACATTGATTCTCGACCTGCGTTTCCCCGGGCTCACGTGTGTGAGCCAGCTCGCCGAACTTCGTCGACGCTTGCCGCGTACCACGCTGATTGTGGTGTCGATGGTCGATGACGAGTCGTTGATCAGCGAAGTCATGGCCGCCGGTATCGACGGTTTTATCGGCAAAAACATCGCTCCGGACGAAATCGGCCAAGCGATTCTGGCGATTCGTGAAGGAGAGGTGCTGGTGAAGTTCGCGCCGTCCGGGCTGTTGCCGCTGGAAACCGGCGCCGCCCTTACGCCTCGTCAGCAAGACGTCCTGCGCTTGATCGCCCAAGGCAAGACCAACAAGGAAATCGCCCGTGAACTGGATATTTCACCGTTCACGGTGCGGATTCATGTGTCTTCTTTATTACGCACGCTGAACGTGCCCTCGCGAGCGGCCGCCGCCGTGAAATACACGGGGACTCTGTAGGAGCTGCCGAAGGCTCGGGCCGCGATCGGACGATCTTTTGATCTTGTCTTTTAAAAAACAAAGTCAAAAGATCGCAGCCTTCGGCAGCTCCTACACGGGATCTGTGTGTTGCTGCAGCAATTCCATGGCCTCAGAGGAAAATCGGTAGGTCTTGTCACTCCCGAGCACGATCAGCCCCTCTTCACCCAGACGCTTGAGCACTTCACGCACACTGACGAACGACAGCTCGGGCGATGAAGACTCGACAAACGCATGCACACCATTCACCCCGATCCCATGCCCGTCGCGGCCGGCCACCACCAGTGCATTGATGACTTTGAAGCGGATCAGGCTGGTGCGCAGTCCGAAGTGGCGCAGCAGTTCGCGAATATGCGTATTGGCGCTGCGATCAAACTCAAAGGCCAATGGGTTGTTCGCTGTCCGAAAAGCCAACGGTGCGTTTACCGCGCCAACGCCTGGGTTGTTAAACATGGCGAATACTCCTTGTTTTAAAGGTTCAGGCGGACAGCAATTGCTGCCCGCCTGCCGACCACGTGTCGGACAGGCAACGTGATCGTGACTATCTATATAGAAGCTCACGACAGCGCCGCCCCTCCCGCCCCGTCAGAAATCGACCGTGGCCGACAGCTGCAAGGTCCGCGGGTAACCCGGAGAAAACGCGCCGTAGGACGCCACGCCCGACCAGTACTCACGATCGAAGACGTTCTGCACGGTGGCGCGGAACGTCGTTGGCCGGCCTTCGATTTTGGTCGCATAACGCGCGCCGGCGTCGACGCGGGTCCAGGCATCCAGTTCCTGAGTGTTAGCCTGGTTGACGTACTGGCTGTCGGTGTAGATCGCCCCGCCGGTGAGGGTGAAGCCTTCAAGCCATGGCGTGTCCCATTCGGCCCATACGTTGGCTTGCACGTCCGGCACGCCGACCGGTTTGTTGCCACGGTTGGCCTTGGTCGCCGAATCGGTCAGCTCGCCGTCGAGCACGGTCACGCCGCCCATCAGGCGAGTGCCCGGGGCCACTTCGCCGAACATGCTCAATTCAACGCCACGGTTACGTTGTTCGGCCTGCACCGAGAACACGTTGTCGGCACCGACTTCGCCACTGGGTTTCTCGATCTGGAACAACGCCAGCGTGGTCATGAACGTACCGTGCTCGTACTTGACGCCAATCTCATGCTGCTTGGATTCGTACGGGGCGAAGGTTTCGCCGGCGTTGGACGCCGTGCCCGGGGCGATGTCGCCCTTGCTCAAGCCTTCGACATAATTGTAGTAGAGCGAAACGTCTTCCCAAGGCTTGACCACCACGCCAACCAGCGGGCTCGTGGCGTTGTCCTTGTATTTCGAACTGACCGCACCGGCCGCGTTGTAGTTACGCGATTCGATGTCCTGGCGACGCACGCCAAGGGTCAACTGGAAGCGGTCATCGAGCATCGACATTGTGTCGGTCAACGCCACGCCGGACAGCTCCGATTCGGAAACGCGCAACACCTTTGGCGAGTTGATGTACTGCTGCGGCCTGTCGATCGGGTGGTAGATATTCGACAGGATGGCCGTGCCGTTGTTGATGCCGCGTGACAGCTCATCCTGATACCGGGTCGCCATGACCGTGGTGGTGTGAGTGATCGGGCCAGTGGCAAACACACCACGCATACCGACGTCAGCCGTCGAGCGATCAACGTTGAATTTGTAGTAGCCGGGAATGTTGCTGGTATCACCGGCGTCATTGAGAATTCTCGGCACCTGGTCGGACAGGCGTTTGACGTCGGATCTACCACCGCCGGCATGAGCGAACACGGTGACGTTGTCGGTCAGGTCATATTCGCCACCGAGCAACGCCGACTGCTCTTTGGTATCCGACCAGCCCCAGTCCTGCGAGTGATTGGTGCGGCCGTTCGGCGCAGACGGCACATCAACGCCCGGCGCAATGGTGAAGGGCCGCGAAGCGCCCTCCCAGCTTTCTTTCTGGCTGATGTAATCGAGGTTCAGGCGCAGACGCTCGCCGCGATAATCCAGGGCGATCGCGCCGACACCGAGGTCGCGATGCTGATCATCGACGGCGGTATCGCCACCCTGCAGGTTGCCGTTGAAACGCACGCCGAACTGGTTCTCCGAACCGAAGCGCCGACTCAGATCCAGATGCCCACCGACCTGAGAATCCGAGGCATAGGTGCCGGTGAACCGGGTCAGGTCTTCATCCAGCGGACGCTTGGGCACGATGTTGATCACGCCGCCGACGCCGCTGTTCGGCGAGATGCCATACATCAGCGCGCCCGGCCCTTTGAGCACTTCGACGCGCTCGGCGTAGTCGGTGAACACCCGATAATTCGGCGCGACACCGTAGACACCGTCGAACGCCAGCTCACCAAGGTTGCCTTCGCCAATCGGGAAGCCACGGATGAAAAACGAGTCGACAATTCCGCCAGTCTGCCCGGTTGAGCGCACCGAAGGATCGCGCTCCAAGGCGTCGGCGACGGTCACGGTTTGCAGATCAGCGAGGGTTTTGGCGGTGTAGCTGGTGACGCTGAACGGCGTGTCCATCACGTCTTTGTTGCCCAGCATGCCCAGCCGTGCGCCGCGCGCCACCTGGCCGCCGGCGAGGGTTTCCGGCAACGCGGTCGCGCCGTTGTAACGGGCGTTGACGTTGGTGGTGTCGAGGGTCAGCGCGTCCGGCGCGGCGTTCGCAGTCGGGTCGGCGGCAACGCCTGGTTGCTCGGGGCTGGCGGCCCAAGCGTTGGCGCTTCCTGCGACCAAAACGAAATTCAGCATGGCGGTACGCACGGCGAGTGCTAACACCCGCTCACCGCAAGGACGACTGACAACAGGCATGACGTGAGGATCCTTTTCATCGAGGGAAAATGGTAATCACTCCTATTGCCAGTCGATCTGCGAAAAAGTATCACCCGCAGTAAAGTTTTTTTGCTGTGGCTCGATCAGGGTCAGGCGTAGAGACTTTCCAGGGGGATCGCGACGACCGGCAACGCAGGGTCAAACGCGTGCCGGGTGGTCTTGTAAGGCAAAATCTCGCCGCGAGCGATGGTGGTGAAAATCCGCGCCACCTCGAACGCCTGCCCGGTCTGCCAATGCCGCACACAGACGCGCGGATCGGAGTAGTCGAGCTGGATGCACGGCACCCGTTTCAAACCCAGCTGCAACGCCGCGGTGAAACGGTGATTACCATCCATCACGATGCCGCGCGAACGCTCGACGATGATCGGTTCCAGCCAATGCCCGGCGCGGACAATCGACTCGCGCAGCAGCGTCACGTTGGCCGGATCGACCTGCTCCGACTGCAACACGTCGCACAGTGGCCGCAGCGCAATCTGATAACCGTGATCCATGATGATCTCCTGATTCGCCGGGGATTCAGCAGGCATCGGCGCGGGCAACCGGCGCATGCTGGCTGGCCACATCGAGCAGGCGTTGGGCGTGTTCGATCAGCGGCAAGTCGACCATCTCGCCGTCCACCTGCACCGCGTGGCTGCCCGTGGCGACCGCTCGCATCACGCGATCGGCCCACGCCAGTTGGCGCGAGTCTGGCAGGAAGGCGCGCTGCACCGTCGCCAGTTGCCCGGGATGGATGCACAGTTTGGCGCCGAAGCCCAGCGAACGCGCGTATTGCGCGTCTTGGGCAACCACCGCCAAGTCGCTGATTGCCGGCGTCACGCCGTCGATCGGCGACGGCAGATCCGCCGTGCGCGACGCCAGCACGATGCGGTTGCGGGCAAACAGAAACGCCTCGGGCACCTGGCTGCAGTTGATATCGAGCGAGAAATCCAGCGAGCCAAACGCCAGCCGCGCCACGCCCGCAATCGCAGCGATCGACTCGACCTGCTGCAGGCCTTTCGCGGTCTCGATGATCGCGACGATCGCCAGCGTCGGTTGCCACTCCAGCAAGCGCTCGACCGCCCGCGCCAGCGTCTCGGGACATTCGGCCTTGGGCAGGAAAATCCCGCTGCAACGCTCGGGGTAACGCATGTCGCTGAGCCAGCTCAGGTCCTGGCGAAACAGCGAACTGCTGACGCTGTTGAGGCGAATGTAACGCTCACAAGCAACGCTCGGCGTTTTCTCCTGCCACGCCTGGATGGCGTCACGGGCGGCGGCTTTGCTGTCAGGATGAACGGCATCCTCGAGGTCGAGAATGATCGCGTCCGGCCCTGCTTCGCAGGCTTTGGAAAAACGCTCGGGGCGGTTGCCCGGCACGAACAGGTAGCTGATCGCGAGTGGCGCTTTGCGGCTGAGTCGATCGGATTGCATGGCGTTGCTCCTTTGACGTGAACCCGTCGTGGTTTGTGAAAATTTTCAGGCCCGTTCAACGGCAGATTTGCCTGCCGTTCCGGGGCTTATCGCAACAGCCCTTAACGCCTTATTGATCAAGCAATTAAGAGACTTTTTAATCTCGGGACGAACGAGTCCTTGAGCGTGTAAATACACGTTCATGGATTCGCCTTGAGCAGGTTGTTATTGAAAAATATTTGAAAACCTTACTTGATAATCGTTCCTGTTCGCAATATTGTTCACGCCGCCAAGAGGAACTATTCTCGTTTCAAAGCAAGTCATCGGCATCTGCAAAAGTACCTGTCAGTGATGTCACTTAAACATCAGCTACAGGCTGCTACAGGGCAATGGCCAGCAACTAATGGCCATTCAGTACATCCGCACAAACCTTATGGAATGGGGTTCTCATGCAATTGTTTTGTGAACCATTTATTACGATCAGGGCTACAGATCCAATAACGAATTTCACTTGGCATCCGCCTCCACGTTGTTTAAAGCCTCGACGCTGACGAGTAAAAAAGACGACCTGCATCGATAACGATCGGTGTTCGAACTATCAATGGCGACGCAACTTTCGACGCCAGGGGTTAACTATGCCTACAACAAATAAATCTGCTGTTGAACAGCCGTATAAAGTTCTTCACCCGGAGATGTTAACGCCGCTGATCGACCCGGTTATTTCCACGCTTATCAACAAGTTCCCGAACAAACTTACAGACTTGGTGGAACAACAGGGCTCGCCGTTAAATCTGGTCTGGCCCCATGCGTTTGAATTAAACACGCAAGCGCTGCTGAACGTGTTGAAGCAATACCAAGTGCCCCATGCCATTTTCTACGGGGCCAAGGCCAACAAGTCGCAATGCATGCTCGGCGCTGCAGCGAATTCGGGGATCGGCGTCGATGTGTCGAGCATTCACGAGTTGAATGCTGCCCTGCGCGCAGGTGTGCCAGGCGCAAATATCTGTGCCACAGGACCGGCCAAAACAGCCGTTTTCCATCAAGCGCTGATCAGCGCCGGTTCACTGATTTGTGTGGATTCGCGGGAGGAATTCGATCACCTGCATAGCGTGATTCCAACACAGCCAGGACCGACGAAAACCAGAGTTCTATTGCGTTACAGACCGAAAAGCAGCCAGAAGAGCCGATTCGGAATGGGCTCGCAAGACCTGCTGCAATGCCTGCAACGGTTAACAGAACAACCTGAGCTTTTTCACTTTGAAGGTTTCCATTTTCACCTCGGCGACTATGGATTCGAATCCCGCGCACAAGCCTTTCGCGAGGTCAGCGGATTTATCGAAGCGGCCAGGGAAATGGGCTTGAATCCGCAGATGATCGACATCGGTGGTGGCTTGCCGATTCGTTATGTCGAACCTGAGACCTACGCTCAGTTCCTGCAAAATGACAATAACCCGAGCCACTATTACAACCAGAAAGTTCCCGCCACTTATTATCCTTACGGCAGTGAACTGACCGCGACACAATGGCTGACATTATTGCTCGAAGCCGAGCATTCGCAGGGTTTGTCGATTGCCAATTACTTGCAGGCTCAGAATATAACGCTCGCACTCGAACCCGGCCGAAGTCTGGTCGATCAAGCCGCCATGTCAGTATTTCGCGTCACGCGCAGCAAACAATTGGCTGACAATAAAACCGTGATCTTCGTGGAGGGCAGCAGTTTCAGCGCTTGCGAAACCTGGTTTACCTCGGAATATCTGGTAGATCCGATACTCATCAGCACCACACAACAGCCAAACACCCCGACTCAGGCTTATATCGCCGGCCATAGTTGCCTGGACGATGACGTCATTACCCATCGCCTGATCAACTTTGCGACGGCACCGCAAACCGGTGACCTATTGATTTATATCAACACCGCCGGTTACCAGATGGACTTGCTGGAAAACGAGTTTCATCGCCATCCCCTGCCCCGGCGGTTGACGGCGACCTGTTGTACGGAAGGTAACTATGCGTTTTCACCTGACTACTAAAGGGAACAATTGCAATGATCTTGAATAAAGTCTCTGACCTTATTGGTAATACACCGATGTTGGGCATCGATGTTCCGGATACCAACGCGCGATTGTTGTTGAAGATTGAAAAGAACAATCCCGGCGGCAGTATCAAAGACCGCATGGCGCGCAACATGGTGCTGGCGGCGCTCAAGTCCGGTCGCCTGAAACCCGGCGGTGTCGTTGTCGAGTCGTCGTCGGGCAATACCGGGATTGGTCTGGCCATGGCCGCGGTCGAGTTCGGTCTGCATTTCATCGCCGTAGTCGATCACCACGCCGCGCAAGACAAGATCGCCGTGATGAAGGCCCTCGGTGCCGACATTCGTTTCGTCAAAGGCACTTATCGCGAAGATGAAGTCGCGGTGGTCGAGCGCCAACAGATGGCCGCCGAGCTGGCGAGCGAGATTCCCGGCGCGGTGTTCATGAACCAGTCCGACAATGCGGCCAATGCCGGCGGTTACAGCGATTTCGTCCGCGAAACCATTGTGCAGGCTGAAGGTGTTGTCGGTGCTTACGTCGGTTGTGTCGGCACCGGCGGTTCGATGACCGGCATTGCGCGCGGCTTGAAAGTGCACAACCCGGACACCGTCACCGTCGCGGTGGAGCCGGCCGGTTCGATTGTCTTCGGTCACCCCGGCTACCCGTACTACCAATCCGGCACCGGTACACCGGCCGGCGACACCGTGGGTCTGGTGCTCGACTACAGCTGCATCGATCTGGGCGTGCAAGTCACCGATTCGCAGGCGTTCGAAACCGCGCGCTATATCGCGCGCAACTTCGCCTTGCTAGTCGGCGGCTCCACTGGCGGTGCGATTTTCAAGGCACTGGAGTTGATCCACAAAGGCGTGCTGAGCGGCAACGTCGTGGTGCCGATTGCCGACGGCGGCGAGAAATACCTGCATACCGTGTTCGACGACAAGTGGCTGCAGGAGCGCGATCTGATCGACCCGAGCATCGCCCCGCAACTGGACGCCTGGCTGGGCAAGACCCACTGGCTGGACAGCGTTTCCGCGCCGCTGCAACTGAGCGTCGCATGACCCACCCTTCACACAGGAACGCCTCTCGATGAATCTGTTGAAAGTCGCCATCTGTGGTGGCGGCAGGACCGGCCATCTCAACGCCATCCTGTTCAAGCAGCTACCCAATGTTCAGGTTTCGATGCACACCCATAATCAGGAGGTCATCGAACACCACGTCCGTCACACGCCGATGCAGGCCTTGTTGCCGGACGGCTCGTCGCTGAGCGCCCGACTGGACCGGGTGACCAGCGACGCGAAAGCCGCGGTGGAAGATGCCGACATCGTCATCATCACCGTGCCGGCCCATGCGCGTCCGCAAACGTTGAAAGATATCGCGCCGCATCTGACCACCAGCAAACCGGTGTTCATCGGCGCTATTCCCGGTTTTTGCGGTTTCGACTGGCTGGCCGAAGCCACCCTGCCCGATCGACCGAACGTGGTGATCTGGGGCATGAAGGATGTGCCGCACACCGCGTTCGAATTGACCCCCGGACGCTCGATCAAAATGGGCGGCGGCAAAAGCCAGTTGTACGTCGCGACCCACGCCCGGGAGCCACAAACCGCGCGCCGCCAATTGGAAAAAATACTCACGCGGCTGTACGGCCCGTGCGTGACGATGCTCAAGCATTTTCTGGAAATCACCCTGACGCCGGGCAACCCGATCATGCACAGCTCGGTGATCTACGGCCTGATCGGCCCCTACGGCCAGTGGCACCGCAAGATCTTCCCGCAACGCATGTGCTGGTGGACCGAATGCCCGGAACTCGGCGCGTATTTCCTTGAACGCATGGATCAGGAAAGCCAGGAACTGTGTGCGGTGATCAGCCAGCGACTGGGCATCGACCTGTCCTCGGTGAAATCGCTGAAACAGGAAATCGTCGAGGCTTACGGCGAGCAGATCCGCGACCCGAGCAGCATGCTCTCGATCCTGCGTACCAATCAGGCTTACAACGACATCCTCGCGCCGATGGTGCCGGCCGCCGACAACCGCGCCGGTTACGTGATCGAGCGCGAGAGCCGCGCCTTCAACGAAGACGTCGCTTATGGCCTGGTGCTGCTGGTGGAAATGGCCAAGCGTTTCGACTTCAAGGTGCCTTACATCGAGGAAGTCCTGCAGTGGAGCGTGGCCTACATGGAAGGCCTGCGCGGCTCGGCACTCGACTATTTCCCGCGCCAATGGCCGCACACGACAAGCGCCGCCGCTTGATCTTTTTATTCAATTTTCGATGAGCAGACCGCTGATATGGATGACTTCAAGACACTGATCGCCTACTCCCGCAAAAACGCCATGCGCCGTCTGGTGCGTTGCCTGTTTGCGGAAAACATCCTCGACCGTTCGGCCCTGAGCTTTTCCGTCGAGGGACACCAGGCGACTTACCCGCTCAAGGGCGGACGCGCCCATCTGGCCTTTTCCGACATCGCCAAAAGCCCGGCCGATACCGTGGTCAACGACGGCGACGTGGTGTTGGTGACCGATGAAGGCGTGCGCCAGCTCATCACCAGCCACCAGGACATGCTCGATGTGCTGCGCGACAGTTTCGACTTCGCCCCGACCGACGAAGGCGTGGCCGGGCTCAAGTCCGACATGGAAAACAGCCTGACCAACGACGCCCACGCCCGTCAGCATCGCCAGCACTGGAACGCCCGACTGGCACAAGCCGCCAAGGATCAAGGACTGCACAGCTTTACTGATTACTTGCGCCAGCACGCCAAAACCAAGGACGCCGCCATTCTTCTCGACCAGTGGGGTTCGCTGGAAGGCCATCCTTATTACCCGACCTGGAAAGCCCGCCCGGGCCTGACCGATGAAGAGGTCGAGCAACTGTCGCCCGAGTTCAACGCACAGGTGCCCCTGCGCATCGCCGCACTGCGCGCCGACAACGCGAAAAGCGAAAGCATGCCGCACGTGATCGATTACCGCGCCTGGTTCGCCGAGCATTTCCCGACGCAATGGGCGCAATGGAAAGCCTCGCTCAACAGCAAGGGACTGGACGAAAACCAGTGGCTGCCCTTGCCGATCCACAGCTGGCATTTACAAGCCTACGTGCTGGAAACCTTCGCGCAGGAAATCGCCGACGGCATTCTGATCACCGATGGCCCGGACCTGCCAACCCTGCCGACCATGTCCTATCGCACGATGATGCCGGTACTGGACGAATCCGCGCCGCTGATCAAACTGCCCATCGCGGTATGGATGACCAGCGAACTGCGCAGCCTGCAAGCCAAGTCGATTCACATGGGTCCGCGCATCAGTACGGTGATCAGCAAGATTCTCGAGACGGAAAACGGCTTCGATCAGCGCCTGGAAATCTTCCCGGAAGAAATCGGTGTGCGTTACAAAAACGCGGTGACGCAGGACGATCACCCGGGCCGTCATCTGTCCGTGGTGTATCGCGCCAGCGCACCAGCGTTCGAACGCAACGATAAGTGTCTGCCGATAACCGTGGCTTCACTGTTCACCCGGTTGCCCGGCAGCGGTCGTCCGCTGTTCACTGATCTGATTGAACGTGACGGTGTGCGCGCCAATACTGCGCAGGTCGAGAACTGGTTTCGCGAGTACGCGAAAGTGGTGACTCACCCGGTGGTGGCGATCTACTTGATGTACGGCATCGGCCTTGAGGCGCACCAGCAAAACACCATGGTGCTGTTCTCCCCGGACGGCAAAGCACGTAGTCTGCTGATCCGCGATTTCGGCGATGGCCGCACTTACGCGCCGTTGCTCGAGGGCCGTGGTTACAGCCTGCAACCGCACGTGCAGCCGGGTATTCTGCCGACAGTATTCTCCGGTGATATCGAGCCAGTACGCATGTTTGTGCTCGACGCGGCGTTCCTCACGCACCTGCATGAAATCGCCCTGTGGCTGACCAAGGAATACGCTTTCAACAACACGCGGCTCTGGCAGGTGTTGCGCGAGGAAACCGACCTCGCCTTCGAAGCGGTGCGTGACCGGGTCGCGGCAGACGTGTGGGAAACCGAGCACAAGGCGTTCGTCGAAGAGGCTTGGCCAACCCGTTCGTTGTTGCGCATGCACTTGATGCAGTACAGCAACTATCGTTTGCAACACACCCTGACCAACCCGCTCGCTAGCGTTTAACCGAGGCTGACTCATGTCCCAAGCAGGTGCCATCCAGGGTTCGAGAGTAAGAATCCTGATTTATCTTCTATTTGCGATCCAGCTGGTATCGATGGGCGCGATGGAAATGAGCGGGCCGTTCTGGCCTGTCCACCTGCGTGGGCTGACGACGTCAGAGTCGCTTTTCAGCTTCGCCAGCATCGCCGTGTACGTCGGGCCGATGCTGGGCATTATTCTCACCAGTGCATTCTGGGGCCGGATCGGTGATCGCTACGGCCACAAGTTGATGATGATCCGCGCCCTCGCCGGCTTGTCGTTGACCCAGCTTGGGCTGGCGCTCTTCAGTGATATCTGGGTGATTCTGATCCTGCGTTTTCTGCAAGGCGCGTTTGCCGGCTATATCGCGCCGGCACAGGCCTATGGCGTCAGCATTGAAGCGCCGTCGCGGCGCGCTCGGCTGTTCGCCATTCTGCAAATCTCGACCAATGTCGGCTCGCTGCTGGGTGCGGTGGTCGGCGGCTTGATCCTCGATTACGCGACGTTCTTCTGGATCAACATCATCGCTTCGGCGCTGTGTGCGGTGTGTACCGTGATCGCCGCCGTGACCTTGCCGGACGTGCCGCCGGTGAAGAAAGCCGTGATCGTCGACAAAACTGCGCCGGTTCGTTCCGGCAGCCTCTGGCAAGGCTCGCCATTGCTGTCGCTGCTCGGTGTGATGGGTATTCTGTTGCTGGCGCGGATGCTGCCGCAGACCTCGTTTTCGCTGTATGTCAGCTCGGTGTTCGAGGTCAGCAATTCGGTGGTCGGTCTCTGCTACGGCTTGCTGGCGCTGGGCTTCATTCTGTCGGCCACGGCGTGGTCGCGTTATTTCGAACACCGTGGTCAGCAGGACACCTTGCAGCGCATGACTTACGTGGTCATCGGCTGCATCGTCCTCACTGCGGTGGCGGGAATCACTCACAACCCGCTGGTGTTCGTGGTCGCCTACTTCATCTGGGGCGTACTGCTCGGTGCAACAACGCCGGTGTTGATGGCGCTGATCTCGAAGACCGCCGATAGCTCGCAACAGGGTCATGTACTGGGCATCGCTCAGGGCACTGCGCAATTCGCTTCGATTGCGGGGATTTCCGCCGGCGGCCTGCTCAGTCAGGTCTACGGTTTGCAGTACACCTATCTGTTTGTTTGCCTCGCTTACGTCGTCGCACTGATCCCGATCGTCGCGTTGCGCTACTGGCCGGCGGCGATGCAACCGAGCCCTGCCCCGGACGGGGAATGAAAGGAGTCTGCTTTTGAACATTGAACAACTGCGCGCCCACACCCCCGCCGTCGCGCAACTGATCCACTTCAATAATGCCGGCGCGGCGCTGATGCCCGCGCCGGTGATCGAGACCATGACCCGTCATATTCAGCTTGAAGCGACTCTGGGCGGCTACGAAGCCGCCGGGCAGCAATCGGCCGAAGTGGAAAATGTCTACGCCGCCATCGGGCAATTGATCAACGCTCAGCCTGACGAAATTGCGGTGATCGAGAACGCGACCCGCGCCTGGGACATGGCGTTCTATTCGTTACCGCTGCAACCCGGCGATGTAGTGCTGACATCGACCACCGAATACGCCGGCAACTACATTCCTTATCTGCAAATGAAGCAGCGGCGTGGTATCGAGATTCGGGTCATTCCTAACGATGAACACGGCCAGGTTTCCATGTCGGCACTAACGGCCATGCTCGACGATGATCGGGTTGCGCTGATTTCCCTGCCGGTGATCGCCACCAATGGCGGCCCGGTGCAACCCATCGAGCAGATCGGTGCCCTCGCCCGTTCGGCTGGCGTGCTGTTTCTGCTCGATGCCTGTCAGGGTGTCGGGCAGATGCCGATCGACGTGCAAAAAATCGGCTGTCATATGCTCGCGGCCACCAGTCGCAAATACCTGCGCGGGCCGCGCGGGATGGGCTTCTTGTATGTCGAAAAGTCCCTGTGCCAGAACCTGGAACCGGCATTTCTCGATTTGCATGCCGCCTCATTGCAGGACGCCGAGACGTTCGAAATCCGCGGCGATGCCCGACGTTTCGAGAATTGGGAATGCAACGTCGCCGCCAAGCTGGGCCTCGGTGCGGCGGTGGAATACGCGCTGGCGCAAGGCATCGAACCGATGTGGCAGCGGATTCAGCAATTGGCTGATTACCTGCGCCGGCAACTGACAGATATCCCCGGTATCACGCCGCGAGACCTCGGGGTGCAGAAGTCCGGCATCGTCACGTTTACTCATCGCGACAGCAGCGCCGCGCACGTTCAGCAGTGGCTGGCCGGCCAGGAAAAGCGCATCAACGTCAGCACCTCGACGTTCCGTTCGACCCTGCTCGACATGCAGCACAGGGACTTGCTGGAGGTCAGCCGTGCGTCGGTGCATGCGTACAACACTGAGGCGGAAATCGACACAATGGTTGCTGCACTGCGCGGTTTGCAGGGTGCCTGAGCAGGACGCCAATCGGCGCTTGCGTCAAAGAGGGGTTGTAAACTAGCATTGGGAATACTTCTCAATTGCATGAAAATCTGCAGCCATGAGCGAAACCCTTCCCGCGAATAATGCCAATCACCTGCGCGCGATCGAAGCCCTGTACAGCGGCCATCACGGCTGGCTGTACGCGACGCTGAGAAAAAACTGGGAAACTCCATGGATGCGGCGGATCTGGCGCAGGACACCTTCACGCGCATCCTAGCCTCGCAAGTCACCGTCATTGAGCAGCCGCGCGCGTATCTGAGCTGCGTGGCCAAAGGCATTCTGGTCAACTGGTATCAACGCAAGGCGCTGGAACGTGCCTACCTGGACGCCCTCGCCCATGTGCCGGCGCCGGAAGTGCCTTCGCCGGAAGTGCGTTTCATGGTGCTGGAAACCCTGCACGAAATCGACGCGATGCTCGACGCCCTGCCGCTGCTGGTCAAACGCGCCTTTCTGTTGTCGCAGATCAGCGGCCTTAAATACGACGACATTGCCGAGCAGTTGGGCTTGTCGCTGATCACCGTCAAACGCTACATGAAGCAAGCCTTCGTGCAGTGCCTGTTGCTGGTGGAGTAAATGCTCGCACGGCGCAATGAACCACACCTTGATCATCAGGCCCTCGAGGAAGCGGCCGACTGGTTGATCCGCATGAGTGATGGTGAACTCAGCGACAGCGAGCGCGGCGAATGGGAATACTGGAAAGCCAGCACGCCCGAGCGCGGTCGTGCCTGGGCGCGGGCGCAGTTGTTGCAGAGCAAACTCGGCGGCCTGCCACCGTCACTGGCGATGTCGGCGCTCGATCGCCCGAGCAGCCCGGAGCGCCGTGCGGCGTTGGGCAAACTGGCGATGATTCTGGCCATCCTGCCGGCCGGTTGGGGCAGCTGGAAGCTGGCAGAGTCGCAGCAATGGTCAGCCGACTATCGCACTGCCGTTGGCCAGCAACGCGAGCTGACCCTGGCCGACGGCTCGAAAATCACCCTGAACACCGACACCGCCATCGACGTGCTGTTCGACGCCAATCAACGCCTCATCCACCTGCGCGAAGGCGAAATACTGGTGCAGACCGCGCCGGACATTTCACTGTTGGCGCGACCGTTTCTGGTCAGCACCCGCCAAGGTCGCATGCAGGCGCTGGGCACGCGTTTCACCGTGCGCGAACTGCAACCGCGCACCCACCTCGCCGTGCTGGAAGGCGCGGTCAAAGTCGAGCTCGCGGACAATCGCCAGACCACGCCGCTGATCGTCAACGCCGGTCAACGCACTGATTTCTCTTCCGACACCTTCGGCCAGCTCAGCGTTGCCGACCGTTATGTCGGTGCCTGGACGCAAGGCATGCTGATGGCCGACAAGATGCGCCTGGCCGATTTCGTCAACGAGCTGACGCGCTATCGCCGCGGTTTCGTACGCCTCGATCCGGCGCTTGCCGATCTGCGCATTTCCGGCGCCTACCCGATCAGCGACAGCCAGCGCACCTTGAACATGCTGGCGCAAACCTACCCGATCCTCGTCAGCGGCCATTTGAATGGCTACTGGGTCATGCTCTCCCCGGCCTGAGTGAAAAAATAATTGCCGCTGCGGTGATACTTTTTTCGATCTCGACTGGCTATTGGGGAGAAGCACCTTTTCGTCCTGTTCATAGGCTCATTCATCCATGCTTGCCGCACGCCACCTGCGCCCGGAACGTCAGCTCAAACCCGTTGTTCGCAGTGCGTTGCTAAGCCTTGTCCTGATCGGTGCCGTTTGCCCGTTTGCCTTGGCCGCCGTGCCGGTGCAACTGGACGCTGTCGCGGTTCGTGCCTACAACATTCCCGCTGGGCCGCTGGGTGCGACCCTGTCGAGCTTCGCCGTGGACGCCAACATTGCCCTGTCGTTCCAGCCCTCGCTGGCCGAAGGCCTGACCAGCCCTGCGCTGATCGGTAATTACTCGACGCAGGAGGCGGTCAATCGCTTGCTGGCCGGCAGTGGCCTGGACATGGTCTTGCGCAGCGACGGCAGCTACACATTGGTGCAGCGCCGGGTGACGCTGGATGAAACCGCCGTGATCGGCACCGACAAGCGCAGCGATGCCCTGCCGCAGGTGTATGCCGGTGGCCAGGTGGCCAACGGCGGGCGCCTGGGCATTCTTGGCAATACGGATGTCATGGACGCACCATTCAGCGTCAGCACCTACACCTCGGCGCTGATCAAGGATCAACAGGCCGTCACCGTCGGCGATGTGCTGGAACGTGATTCTTCAGTGCGCTCCACTGGCCAGACCGGGGGGATTGTCGACTCGTTCTTCATCCGTGGCTTTCCCGTCGGCGAAGGCAACCTCGGTGAACTGGCCTTCGACGGCGTGTACGGTGTGGCGCCCAACTATCGGGTGTTCACCGAATACGCCGAGCGCATCGAACTGGTCAAAGGCCCCGGCGCCCTGCTCTACGGCATGTCACCCAACAACGCGGTGGGCGGCGTGATCAACGTGGTGCCGAAACGCTCCCTCGATGAAGACCTGACCCGTTTCACCGCCAGTTACGCCATGGATGCTCAGGCCGGTGGCCATCTCGATGTCAGTCGACGTTTCGGTGAAGAGCGTCGTTTTGGTGTGCGCTTCAACGGCAGTACGCAACTGGGCAACACAGCGATCGACGATCAATCGCGCCACGTCGACATCGGCGCGATTTCCCTCGACTATCAGGGCGAACGCCTGCGCACAACCTTCGACTGGCTCAACCAGAAAGAAAGCTTCGACGCCGCTTCGCGGCCGTTCCTGATTGCTCCGGGCGTGGACATTCCTTCCGCCGCCAACGGTCGCAGCAACGTCAGTCAGGATTGGGGCTGGTCGAAAACCCGTGACAAATCGGCGCTGCTCAGCGGCGAATATGACCTCAGCGACGCATTGACGGTGTTCGCCCATGCCGGCGGCGGCAAATCGGATGTGGCGCGAATGTCCGACCAGACGCCGACCATTATCAATGCCGCAGGCGACACCTCATCGATCCCCGGTTACTACAAGTTCGAAGTCGAGCGTTACACCGTTGATACCGGTGCGCGGCTGCGCTTCGATACCGGGCCGATCAGTCACCGCACCACTGTGCAGGTCAGTCGCTATCGCGATGTGTTGTCGCGCGGGATCATTTCCGGCGCACCGATCCTGTCGAACATTTATCACCCGGTGGATCGCCCGCAACCTTACATCCCCAAGCCGGATACGCCGAAGGTCTCGCAGAGCGAACTGACTGGCGTGGCGCTTGCCGACACGCTGTCGATTCTCGATGACCGCGCGCAGGTAACCCTGGGCTTGCGCAAACAGAACATCAAATCCGACAACTACAACGCCGCCGGCGTGGTGACCACGTCCTACGACGACGGCCGGACGACCCCGTTGTTCGGCGCGGTGATCAAGCCTTGGGACCACGTTTCGTTCTACTACAACTACCTCGAAGGGCTGAGCAAGGGCGACATCGCGCCTTCCACCGCGTCCAACGCTGGCGAGATCTTTGCCCCTTATGTTTCCCGCCAGCACGAACTCGGGGTCAAAGCCGATTACGGCACGTTCACCTCCACCATCAGCCTGTTTCAGATCACCAAACCCAGCGGCGAACTGGCCTCCGGGGTGTTCTCGGTGCAGGGCGAACAACGCAATCGCGGGCTGGAGCTGAACGTGTTCGGCGAAGTCACGCCGGGCACTCGCCTGCTCGGCGGCGTGACCCTGCTTAATGCCGAACTGACGAAAACCGGCGTGGCCGCCAACCGCGGCAACAAACCGGTCGGCGTGCCCGAGGTTCAGGTCAACCTCTGGGCCGAATGGGACACCTCTTGGGTCGAAGGGCTGACACTGACCGGAGGCGCGATCCACACCGGCAGCCAGTACGTGAACCAGGCCAACACACAAAAACTCGATGACTGGACCCGCTTCGATGTCGGCGCCCGCTACAGCACGCGCATCGATGATCGACCGACCACGTTTCGCGCCACCGTGCAGAACGTGTTCGATCACGAGTACTGGTCGGGCGTCGCTTCCTACGGCGCGTTCTCCCAAGGCTCACCGCGCACCTTATTACTGTCGGCGACTGTCGATTTCTGAAACGTTCAGCCGGACAGCGGTGTGAGCCGTTGGCCGAACTGACCTTTGCAAAGGCTTTGACCATGGTGATTTTCGATCGACGCAGCCTCGCGTTGGCTGCGCTGTTACTGGCAGGACTGCTGAGCCTGTCTGCGCTGGCGCCGCGCAATGCAAACGCCACCGAAGCGGATACGGCGCGCACCGAAGTGACCGATCTGCTCGGGCGCAAGGTCAAGGTGCATCTGCCGGTCAGACGGGTCATCCTCGGTGAAGGCCGGCAGTTGTATCTGGTCGCCGCATTGGACACACAGAATCCGATCGAACGCATCGTCGGCTGGCGCAAGGACCTGATCCAGTCCGACCCGGACACCTACAATGCCTACCTGCGCAAATTCCCCGGCATTGCCAAAATCCCCACCTTCGGCGGCTTTGAAGACGGCACCTTTGATATCGAACAAGCGATCTCGCAGCGCCCGGATGTGATCATCCTCAATATCGAAGCGCAGCACGCCACCGAAGATGCACGCTACATCGAGAAGCTCGACGCTTTGGGCATCCCGGTGGTGTACGTCGACTTTCGCAACAACCCGATGCAGAACACCGAACCGACCATGCGTCTGTTCGGCAAACTGTTCGGTAAAGAGCAACGCGCCGAAGCCTTCATTGATTTTCGCAACCAGCAGATTCACCGCGTCACCGACGTCATCGAGAAACAGCACCCACCGCGTCCAAGCGTGTTCATTGAGCGCATTGGCGGCTACACCGACGATTGCTGCCTGAGTTTCGGCAACGAGAACTTTGGTCTGTTTGTCGACATGGCCGGCGGCAACAACATCGCCCGGGGGATCATCCCGACCACGTTCGGCCAGTTGAATCCCGAGCAGGTCATCGTCGCCAATCCGGCGCACGTGGTGGTCACCACGGCCAACTGGGAAGCCTTTGCACCCGGTGGCCACTGGGTCGGTGTCGGGCCCGGCGCCGACATGAACCAGGCACGGAAAAAACTCGCGTGGTATACGCAGCGTCCGGCCTACGCCGGGATCAAGGCTCAGGAGACACAAGCCTTCCACGCCATCTGGCATCAGTTCTACAACAGCCCTTATCAGTTCGTGGCCATTCAGCAATTGGCCAAATGGTTTCACCCGGAGCTGTTTGCCGATCTCGACCCGGACGACTCCTTCCGCGAACTGCACGAGCGTTTTCTGCCTGTGCCGTATGAGCCGGGCTACTTCGTCAGCCTGCGTAATCCTGAGGTCAAACCATGAGTTCGTTGACCGAGACCGTCGAGGTGCAGCGCGAAACCTATCGGCGACTGGTGCTGCGTAAACGCCTGATCCTCGCAGGGCTGGTGGTTCTGTTGCTGTGCAGTGTGCTGCTCGATCTGGCACTGGGCCCGGCGAGTTACAGTTTCAGCGAAGTGCTTGGCGCATTGTTTTCACCGGACAGCGCGTCTCCACAAGTGCGCGTGGTGATGTGGGACATTCGTCTGCCGGTGGCGCTGATGGCAGTGGCGGTCGGCGCGGCGCTGTCGCTGGCCGGCGCGCAGATGCAGACCATCCTCAACAACCCGCTGGCCAGTCCGTTCACCTTGGGTATTTCCGCCGCCGCCAGTTTCGGCGCGGCGCTGGGCCTGGCCTTCGGTGTGGCGTTGTTCCCGCTGGCCGCGCAATTCATGGTGCCGCTCAACGCCTTCATCATGGCCATGCTCTCGGCGCTGTTGATTCACTTTCTGAGCATGCGCCGTGGCGTCACTGCCGAAACCATCGTGCTGCTCGGCATCGCGCTGGTATTCACTTTCAATGCGCTGCTGGCGCTGGTGCAGTTCTTCGCCACCGAGCAAGCCGTCGCCGCCGTGGTGTTCTGGACCATGGGCAGCCTGACCAAAGCCACCTGGCCGAAACTCGGGGTGATTTGTCTGGTGATCCTGATCACCCTGCCGATTTTCGCCAAACGCGCCTGGGCCTTGACCGCCCTGCGCCTGGGCGACGACAAGGCTGCCAGTTTCGGCATCAACGTGCGCAGCCTGCGCTTTCAGACGCTGATCATGGTCAGCCTGCTCGCCTCGTTTCCCGTGGCCTTCGTCGGCACCATCGGCTTTATCGGACTGGTCGGGCCGCACATCGCGCGCATGCTGATCGGTGAAGATCAGCGCTTCTTTTTGCCGGCCTCCTTGCTCACCGGCTCGTTGATTCTCTCGGCCAGTTCGGTGGTCAGCAAGACCCTGATCCCCGGTGCGATTTTCCCTATCGGCGTGGTCACCTCACTGATCGGCGTGCCGTTCTTCATTTCACTGATTCTCGGCGGGAAGAAAAACTCATGGTGACGCTGCAACTGGAAAATCTCGGCGCCCGCTACGGTCAGCGCGAGATCATTCGTGGTGTCTCGACGGCAACGTTTTCTGGCGGTCAGGTGGTTGCCGTGGTCGGGCCTAATGCGGCCGGCAAATCGACGTTGTTCAAACGTATGGCCGGGCTGATCGAAGGCCCCGGGCAGGTGATTTTGCAGGACTCGAAAAAAGGCCCGACCGGTATCAGCTACATGCCGCAAGGCCTGAATGCCAGTGCGCGTTTGACGGTGTACGAATCCGTGCTGCTGGCGCGCAAGCAACTGACGCCAGGCTGGGTGGTCCACGATGATGAGCTGAAACTGGTCGACAAAATTCTCGCCGCGCTGGGCATCACCGGGCTGTCGTTTCGTAACCTTGGTGAACTCAGCGGCGGTCAGCAGCAGTTGGTCTCCATTGCCCAGACGCTGGTGCGCGAGCCGGAAATCCTGCTGATGGACGAACCGACCAGCGCCCTCGACATGCATCGACAAGTGCAAGTGCTGAACTTCATGCGCAGCCTCGCGCGCAAACGCGAGGTGATTGTGTTCATTGCCATCCATGATCTGAATCAGGCGTTGCGCTTCGCCGATCAGGTGTTGGTGATTGCTGATGGCACCAGTCAGGGGAGCGGCCCGAGCAATGAGGTGATCACCGAACAGATGCTGCGCGATGTCTACAAGGTTGAGGCGCGCATCGAGCAGTGCAGCCGTGGGGTAAACCACATTCTGATCGACGACATCGTATGAAGTGCAATCGCTGCTGGCAACGGTGCAGCGCGGTGTTGTAACGTTGTGCCCGCCTCGTGCCAAGCGCCAATCAGCGCCGATCTTTGCCGTAGAGCATTGCTCGTCGAGAAGTGGCAAAACACCGTCGTCACTGGACTGGCCGTCAATAATTTCAGGAAGAAAAAGGCATGAAAATCACAGCCATTTCACCGTTGAACAGCGCAACACCGCAGTCTATTGTCGACCTGATATCGACCCTTCGTTCAGACCTCGTTGTACTGCCAGGCTTCGCAGAAAACATTCCTGCTGCAGCGGCCATTCAGAAAGTACTCCACCCCGGCACCAAGGTTTTCCTGGAGTCGGGAAAGAAGCAATCAGTCACTCCCTGGCTCGTTTCCCCGACGGAAATCATCGGGATGCCAAAGCAGATTTTTGCTCAAGCCCCAAACGCTGAAAACTTGCGACAACTGGAATCGAGTTTTCAGGGCCGGACGTTCAAGATCCGCCATCGTGAGGTCTCATTCATACTCTGCGGTGAAATCAACGCCTTCAACACCGATGGTTTGGCGAAAGCTGAAATCCAACTGCCTTTTGACGTTCTGGTGAATCCGGCCCACTCACTGATGGGCCGTTGGCATATTCTCGGTGCCAAGCTCCGTGCTCTGTCTGTCGGTCGCACAGTCGTACACGTCGCGAATAACGCCAAAGGGAGTCGTTCGCCCACTACAGATGTTCGTATCTACCACGACGGAGCACCCGTGGGAGTAAAGGAGCGCAACGACAGTGCGGCGTGGTGCACGTTTCAGCTAAGCGCCTGAAAGACGCCTTGCGACCACCTGCATTCGCGGTGCAACCGGGCTAATACTTCGTCATCAGCGCTCCGATAGACCCGAGTCGGAGTCATGGATCGACTTGTGCCATCAGCTCTGGCACCGATTCCGGGCGCTTGGCGTAGCGCTGCGCCAGCACCGCACAGACCATCAACTGGATCTGATGGAACAGCATCAGCGGCAGGATCAGCACGCCGATGGTGCTGCCGGCAAACAACACCTGCGCCATCGGCACGCCGGTGGCCAGGCTCTTTTTCGAACCGCAGAACAGAATGGTGATGCGGTCTTCCTGGCTGAAGCCGAATGCCTTGCCGAGCAACGTCGACGCCAGCAGCACCAGCGCCAAAAGAATGCAGCAGACCACCACCAATCCCAGCAGATCAACGACCGGAATCTGATGCCAGATGCCTTCGTTGACGGCCTCGCTGAACGCGCCGTAGACGACCAGCAAAATCGAGCCCTGATCGACGAACTTCAGCCAGTTCTTGTTGCGTCCGACCCACGCGCCGATCCAGCGCCGGGCGATCTGTCCGGCAATGAATGGCAGGAGCAATTGCACGCTGATTTTCAGGATCGCATCCAGCGTCGAACCACCATCACCGTGGACGTCGAGCAGCAACGTGACCAACAGCGGCGTGAGGAAAATCCCGAACAGGCTCGATGCCGCCGCGCTGCAGATCGCCGCCGGAATGTTGCCCCGGGCCAGCGAGGTGAACGCGATCGCCGACTGCACCGTGGCCGGCAGTGCGCACAGGTAGAGCATGCCCATGTACAGCTTGTCGCCGATCAGCGGTGACAGCAGCGGTTTCAGCGCCAGGCCCAGTAACGGGAAAAGGACAAACGTCAGGCCAAACACCAGCAAATGCAGGCGCCAGTGTCCGGCGCCGGCAATGATCGATTCGCGCGAGAGCTTGGCGCCATGCAGGAAAAACAGCAGCGCGATGGCGATGTTGGTCAGCCAGCCGAAGCCGACGGCGACCTG
This sequence comes from Pseudomonas sp. S3_C06, assembly GCF_054667675.1. NCBI lineage: Bacteria > Pseudomonadati > Pseudomonadota > Gammaproteobacteria > Pseudomonadales > Pseudomonadaceae > Pseudomonas > Pseudomonas sp. S3_C06. The sequence goes on along the minus strand of NZ_CP162747.1, from coordinate 6,565,640 downwards.
GCCGCTGGCCGGCAGGAAGCTGGCCAGCAATACGACGCCGATCAGCGTCAGGGTGAAGTTGTCGGGCAAAAAGCGGGGGCGAGTCATGGTCGGTTCATCCGGGGGTTGCCAGTGCGTGCCGACGACTCTAACGTGACTGCCAATTACCGACTAACGCCGAAGGGCCACAAGATGCCGCCTAAAGGACATGACAAAAGCGTGCGCCGCAGCATTCCCGGGCTGCCCAGCCTGCCGCGTCCACTCTACGGGCGCACCGAATCGCTGCCCAATCGCGCCCTTACTCGGCGCCACAGTCACCCGTGGGTGCAGTTGTCCTACGCGATTCAGGGTGTGCTGGAAATACAGACCAGCGCCGGCCGTTTCGTCGCCCCACCGGAGCGCGCGGTGTGGATCCCGGCGGGCGTGCCGCATCGGGTGTTCAGCTCGCCGCACACCGAAATGCGCAGCCTGTACATCGATTGCAGCGTCGCCGGATGGGCAATCGAGCGTTGTCACGTGCTCGGCGTCAGCGATCTGCTCAGAGAACTGATCCGCGCGTTCAGTCAGGTCCCGGTGGAATACGACCAGAGCGGCCCGCATGGACGTCTCGCCCAAGTGATCCTCGATCAACTGGCCGAAGCGCCGCAGATCGACCTGATGTTGCCGTTGCCGCAAGACGCCCGCTTGAAGCAGATCTACCAGAGCCTGGAACAACATCCGGAACAGCAGACCACGCTGAGCCACTGGAGCGAGAAGTTCGGCGTCACCGAAAAGACCCTCACCCGTCTGTTTCTGCGCGACACCGGCCTGACCTTCCGCGCCTGGCGCCAGCGCTTGCGCCTGCTTGGCGCACTGACGCCGTTGGAGAAAGGTGAACGCGTTACCGATGTTGCGCTGGCCTGTGGTTACGACTCGACGTCGGCGTTTATCGCGGCGTTTCGACAGCAGTTTGGTGAAACGCCGGGGGAGTTTTTTCGCTGATCAGCGATCCGCCAGTTCTTCCAGCAAGTCCGCTGACGGCACGAAATAAAGGCTGCCGGTAACCGCCGTGCTGAAATCCAGCAACTTGTCGTAGTTACCCGGTGGCTTGCCGACGAACATGTTTTCCAGCATCTGCTCCATCGGCTCGGGCGAGCGCGCGTAACCGATGAAGAACGTGCCGAACTCCCCTGCTCCCGGACGGCCGAACGGCATGTTGTCACGGAGGATTTTCACTTCCTCGCCGGCTGCGTTGGTGATAGTGGTCAGTGCGCTGTGCGAGTTGCTCGGTTTGACCGCGTCATCCAGTTCGATATCGGAGAGTTTCGTGCGACCAATCACGCGTTCCTGCGCTTCAACGCTCAAGCCGTTCCATGCGGTCATGTTGTGCAGGTACTTCTGCACCAGCACGTAACTGCCGCCGCTGAAGTCGGGGTCTTCGTCACCGACGATGGCGAAGTTGAGCGCTTTGCGCCCGACCGGGTTTTCCGTGCCGTCGACAAAACCGATGATGCTGCGCATGTCGAAATAGCGAAAACCCTGCACTTCGTCGACCACGGTCACCGCATCGCCGAGAACCGCCATGATCTGCGTGGCCAGTTCAAAACACAGGTCCATTTGATCGGCGCGAATGTGCAGCAGGAGATCACCCGGGGTTGCCGGGGCATGTCGCCCTTCCCCGCCAAATTCGCGAAAACCGTGCAGCGACGCCGGGCGCGGATGGCCAAACAGGCGATCCCAGGCGTTCGAGGAAAAGCCGCAGATGCAAGTCAGATTGCCGGTCGGTACACGCTTGCCAACCGAGCGCACCAGCCCGGCGACATCGCCGCACCAGTCTTTGACGGTTTGCGCGGCTTCAGCCCCCGGATTCAACGTCGCGACGATGAAAATCGCGCTGCTGGTGATCGGACTGCACACCGCTTGAGGTTCGAGAATGTCGGTATTCATCGTTGAAAACATTGCTCCGTAAAAAGTGCCCGAGCTGTTAACGAGGGCGGATAGTTCGTTTTTATCGAACTGTTGCGCAGAAATAAACGATTTTTCTTTGCGGCAATCCCGTCGCTAGCATGGCCTCGTCTGACCCCAATCGAAGAATAGACAGGGAGCGTGACATGCCAGCCACAAACATCAATATCGGCGAACCGTGGATGTGGGCCGCCTTCATCGTCTTCGTGCTTGCCATGCTGGCATTGGACCTGTTTGTCTTCGGTGGGCGCAAGGCGCATCGGGTCTCAGTGCGCGAAGCCTTGTCCTGGGTCATCGCCTGGTGCTTGCTGGCACTGAGTTTCGCGGCGCTGCTCTGGTGGTATCTGCACGGCGCGTTCGGCGCTGAAATCGCGCGGGAGAAGACCCTCGAATTCCTCACTGGTTATCTGATCGAGCAGTCGCTGTCGATCGACAATATGTTCGTCTTCGTGATGATCTTCAGTTACTTCGCCGTGCCGCCGGAGTTACAGCGGCGGGTGCTGCTGTACGGCGTGCTCGGGGCGATCGTGATGCGCGCGGTGATGATTTTTGCCGGGGTGTGGCTGGTGTCGCAGTTTGAATGGCTGCTGTATGCGTTCGGCGTGTTCCTGATCTTCACCGGGATCAAGATGCTGGTGTTTGCCGACCACCAACCGGACCTGGACAAGAATCCGTTGCTGCGCTGGGTGCGCGGGCATATGCGCATCACCAGCGGGTTTCATGGCGAACGGTTTTTCGTCCTGCAGAACGGCGTGCGCTGGGCCACGCCGATGTTTCTGGTGCTGGTGCTGATCGAGGCCAGTGACCTGATGTTCGCGGTGGACAGCATCCCGGCGATCTTCGCCGTGACGACAGACCCGTTCATTGTCTTCACTTCGAACATCTTCGCGATCATGGGCCTGCGCGCGCTGTACTTCCTGCTGGCGGACATGGCGGACCGCTTTCATTTGCTCAAGTATGGGCTGGCGATTGTGCTGGTGTTTATCGGCGGCAAGATGGTGTTGATGCCGTGGTTGCACATGCCGGTGGAGTGGTCGCTGGCGGTGGTGGGCGGGGTCATCCTGAGTTCGGTTTTGCTGAGCCTATTGACCACCAGAGAGAGCGACCGCAGCACTGAATGACACCGCACAAAACCCTGTGGGAGCGAGCCTGCTCGCGAAGGCGTCGGACCAGTCAACATCGAAGTTGAATGACACTCCCCTTTCGCGAGCAGGCTCGCTCCCACATTTGGATTGCGGTGGTGGTTACTTATCGGACTTGATGCTGGTCCACACCCGTGTACGCACACGCTCAAGTTTCTGCGGCAACGGCTGCACAACGTAGAGGTTTTTCAGCGCTTCCGGGGTCGGCGTCAGGTTCGGGTTGTCGGTGATTTCCTTGTTGATCAGCGGCATCGAATCCTTGTTCGCATTCGGGTAACCGAGGAAGTCGCTGATCGGCGCGATCACTTTCGGGTCGAGCAGGTTGTTGAGGAACTCATGCGCCTCGGTGACGTTCTTCGCGCTCTTCGGAATGGCGAAGGTGTCGAACCAGATCGGTGCGCCTTCCTTCGGCAAGCGCCAGTCGACCACCACACCGTTGCCGGCCTCTTTGGCGCGGTTACCAAACTGGTAGAAACTGCCGGAGTAACCGATGGCCACGCAGATGTCGCCGTTGGCGATGTCAGTCATGTACTTGGCCGAGTTGAAATAGGTCACGTACGGACGAACCTTGAGCATCAACTCCTTGGCTTTTTCATAGTCGGCGGGGTTCTGGCTGTTCGGGTCAAGGCCAAGATAATGCAGGGCCAGCGGCAGGATTTCCGTCGGCGAATCGAGCATCGCCACGCCGCAGGATTTGAGCTTTTCCATGTTCTCCGGTTTGAACACCAGATCCCAGCTGTCCACCGGCGCGTTGTCACCCAGTGCGGCTTTGACCTTGGCCGGGTTGAAGCCGATCAGCACGGTGCCGACCATGTAAGGCACGCCGTACTGGTTGCCCGGATCGTTCTTGCCCAGCAGTTTCAACAGTTCCGGATCCTGGTGGCTCCAGTTCGGCAGCTTCGATTTATCGAGTTTCTGAAACACGCCAGCCTTGATCTGCGTTTCGAGGAACTGGTTCGACGGCACCACCAGGTCGTAACCAGAGTTGCCGGTCAGCAGTTTGGCTTCCAAGGATTCGTTGGTGTCGAAGGTGTCCCAGGTCACTTTGATGCCGCTTTTTGCGGCGAAATCCTTGGGCACGGACGGCAGGATGTAATCCGCCCAGTTGTACACGCGGAGTTCGCGTTGCTCAGCCTGGACGGCCCCGGCCAGCAGCGTCAGCCCACACACAGTGGCACCCAGAATGCGTTTCATCGTGACCATGGTTGTTCCCCAAAAGGCAGCGTGAGTTCGATGGTTTTTATGTTCTGTACACGGCAGCGGCTGTAAAGGTAGCCAAGGGTAAAAAAGGTTCAGCGTCTGGTTATGGTTTTGATTCTTGCTGACAGCGTAGCTGGAGCACAGTGGGGGATGGGCCAAAAGGGGATCGATGTGGCCAATTTGATTGACCGCCGGGATGCGGAAACAACAATGCCCGGCACTTGGCCGGGCATTGTTGAGTAACAGATCAGCTCAGTCGGTGTAACCCAATCTCGCCGCCCTGCTCTGCTGTGTCTGGCTGCGTGTTGCCAAGCAGTAATACAACGGCACGGTGACAACCAGGCCCACCAGCCAGGACAAGTCCGCACCCTCAACCAGATTGGCGTACGGTCCGACATACAGCGACGTGTTGGCGAATGGCAGTTGCACGAGGATGCCGATGAAATAAGCGATGATCGCGTGCAGGTTGAAGCGCCCGTAAACCCCGCCATCGGCGCGGAAGATCGAGCTGATGTCGTAGCAGCCGCGCTTGATCAGGTAGAAGTCGATCAGGTTGATCGACGCCCACGGCACCAGCACCAACAACAGCGCCAGAATCAAACCGATGAACTCGGAAATGAAATCCGCCGACGCACCCAGCGCGACCACGCAGCAACCGGCGAGCACCACGCTCGACAACACGACGCGCACCTTGATGCTCGGCGTCCATTGGCTGGCGAAGGTCTGGATCGAGGTGATGATCGAGAGCACCGCGCCATACAGATTCAGCGCGTTGTGGCTGATGATATTCAGCAGGAACAGCACCATCAGAATCGGCCCCAGCCACCCGGTCGATTGCTTGACCGCGACCATCGCTTCGGTGCCTTCCGGGGTCGCCAGCACAGCAACCGCACCGAAGCTGAACGACAGAATCGTGCCCAGCGTCGCGCCCAGATAAGTCGCCCAGAACGGCTTGGCAATGCCGATATCCGCCGGCAGGTAACGCGAGTAATCGGACACGTACGGCGAGAAACTGATCTGCCAGATGATCCCCAGCGACACCGTTGCCAGCCAACCGGACAAGTTGAAACTGCCGCGAGTGAGAAAGTCCGCCGGCAAGTCATGGGCAAAGATATAGATGAACCCGGCCAGCAACGCACTGCCCATCACCCAGGTGCCGATGCGGTTCAGCGTGTGAATGAAGTTGTAGCCGATCACGCCGATCGCCGTGGCCGCCAATGCACCGATCAGAATGCTCAGCGGCGCCGGCACCGACGGCGCAATGCCGACGATGGATTTACCCGCCAGGACGATGTTGGAAATAAAGAAACCGATGTAGATCAGCGCGGCGAAGAACACGATCAGCAGCGCGCCGTAACGACCGAACTGGCCGCGACTCTGGACCATTTGCGGAATGCCCATACGCGGGCCTTGCGCCGACGCCAGCGCGATCACCACACCGCCGATCAGGTGCCCCAGCGCAATCGCCAGCAGCCCCCAAAGCAAATCGAGATGGAACACCTGAACCACCATGGCGCCGGTGACGATGGGCAGTGGCGCAATGTTGGTGCTGAACCAAAGGGTGAACAGGTCGCGGGCCTTCCCGTGGCGTTCCGCGAGTGGGACGTAGTCGACCGTATGGTTCTCGATCAACGGATCTTGCCGGGACATCTGGGACATATGCATGAACTCGAGTTTGTCTGTTCTTATCGTTGTTTGAAGCCAAACCGGGGGGACTCTCTGGCCGCCCCTCAGATGCAGACCATATTATGGTATTCCAAACAATTCACAAGACTGATCCGTAGTTTGCGGTGCCAACTGATACGCCATCCTCGCTGAAACCGTGGCGTGCAGACCAGCCGCAAGCCCCGTAAATACTGAGTTTCCGACGAACGCAGCACGTTTATCGGTTCAGCTTAAAAGGCCTTGCAAAGATCGAATACTGGTATACCATCAGACCAACAAACACATAAAAACAGCAGCACCACACCCGAGGACCGACCAATGATCGATGCCGCCATCTACAAACAAGTCATGGGCTCGTTCCCGTCCGGCGTAACCGTTATCACCACCCTGGACGATGACGGTCAGATCGTCGGCCTGACTGCCAGCGCGTTCAGCTCGCTGTCGATGGACCCGGCGCTGGTGCTGTTCTGCCCCAACTACAGTTCTGATTCCTACCCGGTGCTGATCAAAAACAAACGCTTTGCCATCCACGTTCTGTCCGGCGGCCAGCAAAGCGAGGCCTACGCCTTCGCCCGCAAAGGCAAAGACAAGGCCCAAGGCATCGAGTGGACCTTGAGCGAACTGGGTAACCCGATCCTCGCCAACGCGACAGCTATCATCGAATGTGAACTGTGGCGCGAATATGAAGGCGGCGACCACGCCATCATGGTCGGCGCGGTGAAGAACCTGATCGTCCCCGAGCAGCACACCGGCCCGCTGGTGTATTGCCACGGCAAGATGGGCGCCCTGCCCGTCCTGGCCTGATCGTCAGCCCCGCACAAATCAACTGTAGGAGTGAGCCTGCTCGCGATAGCGATTTATCCGATGTCGATATGTTTTCTGACACACCGCCATCGCGAGCAGGCTCACTCCTACAAGTTTTGTAGCCTCAACAACAAAAGATCCGAGGAAGCGTCATGAAATTTTCCCTGTTCATCCACATGGAACGCTGGGACGAAAGCGTCAGCCACCGCCAACTGTTCGAAGACCTCACCGAACTGACCCTGATGGCCGAGGCCGGCGGTTTCAGCACCGTGTGGATCGGCGAACACCACGCCATGGAATACACCATCTCGCCAAGCCCGATGCCACTGCTCGCCTACCTCGCCGCTAAAACCACCACCATCCACCTCGGCGCCGGCACCATCATCGCGCCGTTCTGGCACCCGCTGCGCGTCGCCGGTGAATGCGCGTTGCTCGACGTGATCAGCAACGGCCGCATGGAAGTCGGCCTGGCCCGTGGCGCCTATCAGGTTGAATTCGATCGCATGGCCGGCGGCATGCCTGCCTCATCTGGCGGCCAGGCATTGCGCGAAATGGTCCCGGTGGTCCGCGCCCTGTGGCAAGGCGACTACGCCCACGACGGCGACATCTGGAAATTCCCCACCTCCACCAGCGTGCCAAAACCGATCCAGCAGCCGAACCCGCCAATGTGGATCGCCGCCCGCGACCCGGATTCGCACAACTTCGCCGTGGCCAACGGCTGCAACGTCATGGTCACACCGCTGATGAAGGGCGACGAAGAAGTCCTCGACCTGAAGAACAAGTTCCAGACTGCGCTGGATAACAACCCGGATGTGCCGCGTCCGCAATTGATGGTGCTACGTCACACCCACGTGCACACCGCTGATAATCCGGATGGCTGGAAAGTTGGCGCAAAAGCGATCTCACGTTTCTATCGCACGTTCGATGCGTGGTTTGGCAACAAGGAAACGCCGGTCAATGGTTTCCTCGCGCCAAGCCCGGAAGAGAAGTTTGCCGGACGTCCGGAGTTTGAGCTGGAAAGTCTGCACAAGACCGCGATGATTGGTACGCCGGAAGAGATTATTCCGCGGATCAAGTACTACCAGGAATTGGGGGTGGATGAGTTCAGTTTCTGGTGTGACAACAGCTTGCCGCATGAGGAGAAGAAGAAGTCGTTGGAGTTGTTTATCAAGCATGTGGTGCCGGCGTTTCGGTGAACACGTTGCTGGCTCGGCCTGATAAATGAAAACGCCCCGATAGAGTTCGGGGCGTTTTAGTTTTGCGTTGGCTCATCGTCCCAGAAATTTCCTGCGGGTGCGTATTGTCCATCCCGGAAAACAGCGCACCAACCAAAGCTTCGGTAGAACATTTCAAGATCAATGATTTGGTAAAGGCCTTCGCTAATTTTACTTAACGTAATCAGACTATTGGCATAGTGAGTGTATTGACCACCCGCCCCGGCGACCGCCCGTCGTTCCAGTTCCTCACGACTCCAGCCCGATACGATCCCGGATGACTCAGGGACCGTATCCGAGAAGGAAATTTCGAACTGCTTTGAAACCTTGCAAAGGCAGGGAATCCGTTGCTGTCTGAGCAAATTATCGGAAATGAGGTTGTCAGGGAAATGAATGTGTAATTTCAAATGGCTCAGGCTCCGATGAGGCTACGTTGACCTGGAAAACGGTGAAAAACGGGGTCAGCCGACGTTTCTAAATATTCGCTAAACATGGTCTACCCGCATTTATTTCATACCACTGTACGGATCAGCGATATTATCACCCAGCTCAGTAATTGCCTCTTTGATCTCGATAGCCACTTCTGAGGACAGCTCACTGATATTTTGGCTTGATATAAAGTCAAACAGTCCAACCAACCCAAGGTTTGCCGCAACGACGATCGATCCCTCAGCAAATTCGAAATCAAACCCATCCCACTCACTGATCAAGACTTTTTCAATTTGAGTCTTTAGTGGCTCGCACAACGGTTCATAGGTGTGCCACTGACGATCACTGAGCTCTAACAAAGCCACTAAAAAATCATGCTTTGACTTTCCAGATAAAGACTTCTCCATCAGCAGTTCATGTAGCTCCTTTGCCACATCTTCTACAGGTATCGAGTCAGGAAGCGATTGATAATAAAAAAAGTCTTCGTCATTTATAATCCACATGCAATAAAGGGTAACGGGGACACGGCGCGCTTTCGGAATATTCTCTAAAAGTGTTCTACCCCACTTATCCTCCGCTTCCAATCCGACACTTTCCTTATGGCGCTCCTAAGAGGTTTTTATATTTTGCATAAACCGCGCTTCGCGAAAGAATAGCATCGTCCACGTCATTTAATATACAGGAGCACGCCGTCGCAAAGCTCAAAAAAACCTCCACATACATCAACTTGGCGTGCTCAGTATGATCCAGATCAACCTCAATCATTACCTGCGGAGTGTCTCCTAAAACATCCTGCCACTCCTGCAGATCTTCGGCATCATAAAACTCTTCAAGAATATCTCTTGAATGCAAGGACAACCAGATGCTTGAATCGCCCTGACCAAAGGTGCCCCGATGAGGCATGCCGGAACTCACGAACCCACCCTGTGCCAGGATGATTTCCTTAAAATCGTCTGTGGTCAACTTTTCTGATGAAATGATTATCGCTGATAATGACATAATTATGATCCCCCGCCCCCATTCCTACCTGTTCCATGTAACCTTCAATCAGACTTATGTGGCTGGCTTAAAATCATCAATCATCTTATTCCGCTAATCAGCAGAGACGCAACAAACCGGGATAAAATTCCATTAGTACGGGGAGTCCCCCAGGGCTTGTACCCATTTATCCCATTTTCCTTCTATCCATTCTCAAGAAGCCCACTGGGTCTTATCAGGATACTCGCCTTTTACGAAGAGCCGAGCGAGCTTCATACCCGCTCTTTCCGACCATTTTCCGCTTACATCCAACGGGCATTCCTTTATGACGCTTATAGTTTCCTTTATTTTATCTAGCCTTATCAGACCTACATCGCCGCCCCGGCCAAACGTATATTCCACATACTCTTCAGTCTCTAAAACCTTGTCCATCTCTATATAAATAGCCACGTACACCTCTCAATTTAGCGACCTGAATAACGAATCTGCCCCCATTTATCTCCTGTCTAAATGTGGTCTGTCCCTGAGGGATCCCCGATTTTTCTTACAGAAAATCAAGAAGTTGGAATATTGAAGAGACCTGCATGAGTCGGCAACTTGGTTTGCACCACACAAATACAAGAAACCGAACCCATGCAGGCCATCCGATTTTTACACAGAGCGCTCGCTCAAGCACTGCCCTCTATCCATTCTCGCCGCCTGACATCAGTAATGAGTTGTGTCAGTTCGTTACTGCATGGACGTCGCCTGACGCTGACCGCTCTTGGTCGCTTCATGACGGGGCACGCTTACCCCAAGCATTCAATCAAGCGCGTGGATCGGTTGCTGGGAAATCAACACTTGAGATCAGAGCGTCCATTGTTCTATTGGGTAATGCTTCGGGCATTGCTGGGTTCGTTGAAGCATCCTTTGATCCTGGGCGACTGGTCTCGAATTGACGCTTCAGGCACAGCCTTTTTGCTAAGAGCATCGATCCCTCTGGCGGGGCGCTCATTTCCTGTTTATGAAAGCGTTCATGAGCACGAGAGCTGTCCCAAGTATCAAAACCGCCTACTCAAAACGCTGGCCGAATTGCTACCAGATGACTGCGTCCCGATTCTGGTCACCGATGCGGGTTTTCGGCGACCGTGGATGAAGGCTGTCGCCGCGCAGGGCTGGTATTACGTCGCGCGGATAAGGAATCGCGAACTTTATCGTCGCGATCAAACTGACTGGCAACCGGTGAAGAATTTGTATGCTTGAGGGAAAACGGGGGACAGACCACATTTTTGGAGTGTTATCTAAACGTGGTCTGCCCCCATTTACATCGCTTATTCCTTCACATGAAGCTTCGTAACAAACTCAACAATCATCTGACGATCGGATTCATTTTTAGCAAACCGTTTAAGAACAGGAACCAGATAATAGCAAAGCAGTTCAATTCTTGATGATTCTGTAGGTAGATGCTCCAAAATGCAGGCAACTAAAATCTGCAGCGGCATAATAGAAGCGAAGACTTCATATCCTCTCCCCCCTGAAAATGGTAACTTACAAAAATAATATCTTGCCAACCGCTTTTGGTCAGAACGTTTCCAGGTGCGATGGGGTATGAGTAACAGTGCCTCCCCCCATTCCCTAGCGTCAACTGGGTAGGTTGAAATCATCCACTCGGCAGCCAACTCAGAACTCATCTTCCCAAGCTGCACACACAGCGCCTTTAATCTCTTGTCCATAACGCTATTACCTAGGGTTGAAACGTTCTTCAGGCAAACCCGCATTTCCACTCAAAAAAAGCTGGTGTAAAAAGGGGAAAAAGGGGACAGATCACGTTTTGGAGTGCTTGCTAACTGTGGTCTGTCCCCATTTACCCCCATTTATCCCTTCAAACCGCAAGCAGAGATAAAATCACGTATCGGTATATCAAGAAAGCTACTCTCTCCAGCGGAAAGAACATCTTGCAATGTGACGACGCCTTTTTCAAAGTCCAAAGAAACGTCAAAGCAATTAAATTCGAACTCCCTGAGCAGAACGCTCTTTGAGCAAATCCGCTTATCAAAAGCATCGTTCAGAATAGAGCGAACGCTGTCGTCCAACTCTTGGGCGACAAATCGCTCTATTAGTGTGCCGCCACTGCTCATAATCATTCCTAACTAGTAAAAAGGGGACAGACAACGTTTTCAGAGCACTTTCTAAACGTGATCTGTCCCCATTTATCCTCTTAACGTAGTTTGCACGAGTTTTTCCATCAGTGTTTATGCGCCTTAAAAACTCGACCATTGCTAGTCGATCTCGCTCTACAAGATCTTCAATCAAATCTTGCGTTGCCCAATGCAAAATCATGTCCGCCCCGTCCGCATCCTTGCAAAGGATCAAAATAAAAAGGGTAAAAAGGGGACAGACCACGTTTTTGGAGTGCCTTCTAAACGTGGTCTGTCCCCATTTATCCATAGATTTGTGGGGATCCCTCAGGGTCTGTCCCCATTTACCAATACCCCCAAGACTTGCTTCTTTGACTGGATCGTCATCCTGCACATCAAAGTCATTACTTCTTTTGCGGATAAAACAGACCAAATCTTGTATAAACCTGATCCATTCTCACTCATTCTCTGTCAGTCCAGACTGAATTTAACCTGAGTACCGTCTGGTAAATTTTTAATCTTATCGGCTATATCCGCTCTGAGCCGCATGCCTTCTACAGCATCGGCAACATATAAATTATCCAAGGAAAAATCACCGCCCATTACAAAAGGCACCTTGGGCAGCAAACGCATCCCTGCACGAACTGGACCATTGCGCTTTTGCCACTGATGAGCCAACGGATAGCCTGTCAATACTTCATAGTCGTGCAGAACTACTTCAGCCCAGCTTTCAACATCCGCAGCCAAGTACTCTAAAGAGCCAGTTTCCGGATCAAAAATGTAGATATTGCCATCCTTGATACAGAACTGCCCACCAAAGATATCTTCAGCAAAAAAGACAACGTTATCGGCTAGGCCTTTGTAGCTACTGCGCCACAGGTCAGCGTGATTCCAATCAGATATGCCCATTTCACTTTGACTGGAATCGCTTGGAAAAACATGCAGCGCGCCTTCAAAAGCATAGAAGCCATTGCGCTGACGCAGTACATCAAAAAGTTGTTCCGCCGAAGTCCCTGCCATGTTGCGTATTGGCCCAGACAGTTCTGGTTCACACTCACTCAAGGATGAACTTGCAATCGATAACAACTTATCCAAATTATTCATAATCTAATCTATCACCTCTATTCTAACCTTCGTCCCGTTAGGCAACTCTCTGCATTGAGCGCCAATACAAGCGCCTGCCCCACGGTGAAAAACGGTGAAAAACGGGGACAGACCACATTTCGGAGTACTTTCGAAATATGGCTTGTACCCTTTTATTCATATTTCCCTTAACCCCCGTCCAAAAGGAAAAAATGGGGAAAAAATGGGGACAGACCACGTTTTCACTAGATGGTCGATTTTTTTGGCCGCCCCGGGCTCCCTCGCTGCACGCGACGACCGATCATTGCCTCGACATCAACAGCAAACTTTGAACCGCCAAAAACATTATTTCCATTGGTCGCGTCACGAATCTGGTCAACCAATTCTGATTCTAAGTCATTTTTGAACAGTTCGCGGTAAGCATCTGCCGGCTGCCCGCCCTGCCCTCCAAGCGCCAAATACTGAGCATGAGGAGTAACAGTGTGTGATCGCTCTGATTGTGCGTTAACACGGTAACTTGACCAGCGATATTCTGCCGGGTGATTTACCATTTTCGCTCTGACGGGATTCATTTCGATGTATCGATAACAGCACAACAAATATCGTTCACTCTCAACAAGGCATGAACGAAACCGGCCTTCCCACAAACTTCCGCTGCGACTATACGTACGATTTATATATTGGACGTATCGCTGCCCGACACCTTTCATCAGCAGGCTTTCGCTGTTGGCATTATGAGGACTGACTAACAAATGAACGTGATTGGTCATTAAGCACCAAGCATGAATATCACAATCATTTTTAGAAGCCTGCTCGACCAAAAGCTCCAAATAAAAAAGGTAATCTTCCTCGGTAAAAAAACAGACAGATCTATTGTTTCCTCGCTGAATCAAGTGCAATGGTACGCCTGGTATCAAAACTCGGGGTCTACGCGGCATCGATGAATCCTTTCAATTGGTCGAACTGAAAGCTTAGCGGGCCGCAAGGTACAAATGACGGCAATTTTTTACCTATTGTTGCAGTCAATTACGTTACACGTGGTCTGTCCCCCTTTACCCTCTGCTCCCTGCAATTTCCGGGAGATAAACGGGGAGAGCCCATTTATCTCTTCAAAAGCACATCGCTTAAAACCCCAAAAAAAACACGATCATATAAAGGCCGAATGCAAATGACGCCAACAACGCACGCCACTCCGGATTTGAACTCTTCCCCAAACTACTGGGACCTATGGCAATTCGACGGCCGCACAAGTAGTTCCATACGCCCTGACCAAAAAAAACCTGAACAACTACCATTGTAAAAAAACGCTTGAAGCTTCCATCAAATCTCAGCACCGCGTTAGCAAAACTGGCACCCAACAAAATCAGACCTACACAGTTGGGATATTTGAATAAAAGCCCCAAAAAACTCATACGCCCGGGCATTAAAACTCCCCCTTTGCCAACTTATCCCAAACTTTTGCCAGCCCCAAAGCGTTTGATACTCTGCCTGCCGTGATTTCATCCACGCCTTTCGATCTCGCGTAACGTTCAAATCCGATACTTAACACGGTACTTGTCACAGCAGTGACTGTTTCGTCATTGAGATAGCCCGCAAGTAGTGAAGCTGCCATTGATGTATTTGACATGGTCACCGAGATGCCTGCAGGGGTAAAAATCGCCAGGAGCGAGGTAAGGTCCGAAACATCGCTGGCCATCTTCACATTCGCCGCCCGGATCCATTTGAGCGTATTTATATCGCTTAAATCAATGTTCGCTCCGGACGCAATGCATTCTGCGGTAGCACACGACTGAAATTTCGGAGTATAGAGCTTTCCGTCGATAGCTATCGGCACTCTGTAGCCACCGTCTTCGTCCAGAGGATAGCCAGTCAAAGCGTCTCGTTTACCCGGTCCGCTCGGTGTCTTCGACCAATCATGCTTGTCATTCAAAGAGCCAAATCCTGTCTCGGCCGATAGTGCCCATGAGTACGCACCGGTACTTTCTTTGATAAAGGCAATTATGTCTTTATCAGCAGGCGCAAAGTTCTGCAAATACATGCCATTGCCCAAATCAATCCAATTGCCACCGGTATCGTAGATCCCAGAACTTGGCACAACGATGTCTGTTCCACCAGTGATATTCGTACCATTGACGGAAGACAATCTCAGTTGTGCTTCAATCTGCTCAACCGTGTATTTTCCACCACTACGCGCGGCCAATTGGGCGGCAAGGTCCTTGTCTTCCTTGTGTAATTGACGGTTGAACTGCGTAGCAAACTTTGTGACCCAAGCGGCATTCGCCAATGTGTTTGCAGTGACATTCTCTTGAACCGAGCCGGCCAGAACTCCAATGATTTGAGAACTCATCGTCAGGAGATTCGGATCGCCTTTAACCAGATTATCCAGGTAACCAATCAATGCTTCGTTTGCACCGGCGGCAAGCGCACCTGTCGCAAAATCACCTCCGGTCGCCTCGGCAAGGAGCCCTCCTACCATTGCGTGAATGACAACCTTTGTCGCAGATCCGTCATCGATGACATCCTTGGTGAGATCACCTACAAGATTGAAACTGACTGCCGCCAATGTATTGAACAACGCAGTTTTCAGTACATCGCTGACATTTGCATCGCCACCCAGAGCCTTGGTTATCAGTGCAGACGTACCGCCCTGCAATACTTGACTTCCAGCGAATTGCCCCACACCCGTCCAAGTGGTCAATGGCGGTGATATCACTTTGTTGGTAACTGGATCGACTTTTATGCCTGTCAGGTCATTCAAATAGGCAGAGGTCAACCCTGCGGTGAGACCGGAAATAACGTATCCCTGCAGAGCGTCGGAGGAAGTAACGTCAGCAAATACCGCTCCAAGATTGCCACCATTATTGATAAAGCTGACCGACGCATTTGTTGCCGCACCGGAAGCAACGGCAGCAATACCAGCTGCCCAAGCCGTTCCAACTGTTCCGCTCAAGGCACCGAGAACCGCCGGTCCAACCACTGCGGCCATGACGATCGCAATGATCATTTGCGAAGCCGGACCGAGACCTGAATTGTCGTATTTGAACGACTCGTGAATTTCTTTGACCAGCCGCCAGTCGACGTCACCCCGTGTTTCAGCATCTTTCAACCAGGCCAGTTGCGGATCAGCCTTGACCATGGTGTCGATGGTTTGACTAACAGATTGCTGGTTGACGTCCTTGATATCGATCTTCAGTCCTTCAACTGCTTTGATCGTGATTATCCCGCCTGCCGTCATATGGGTCTGACGCAGCGTTTCATCGGTATTACCCTTACCTTTCGATGACACCCATGCCGCGTTATTGTTGGTTTTCTCGTGGCTTTCCTGATGCAGGTCTTTCACACCTTCAAATGTAATGGAGCCACCGCTGTCCAGAATGATGTTCTTGCCACTTTCAAGTTCCGCCACTTGATACAGCTGGTCGCCCTTACTTTTCAGGGTCAGGTCACCTCCAGCCGAGATTTCGCTTCCAATATGAGTATTCTTGGTCACTTCGTCACGTTTGGTTTGAAGCTTGCCGAAACTACCCTTTTTCTTCTTGTCATAGAGCGAATAGTCAGAGTCTTGCAATGCAAGTATTTCGAGTTTGTCGCCTGCTGCCAAATAGGCTTCGTCACCTGCGGTAACCCGACTGGAGATCACGCTGAGGTCATTGCCTGCGTCCAGCTTGACGTCGCCACCTGCCGAAATCCCGGACATGACCTGGCTGACATGATCTTCCTGACGGGTGACCTTTTTGTTTTTGGACAGTGAGTGTTCTTCATCCGCAGCCGACGTGATGACGATATCGCCGACTGCCTTCATCGTCACATCACGTTTGGCATCGATTTGACTGGCAATGACATTGATATCGCGTTTGGCATCAGCTTTGAAATCGCCTCCAGCATCAATTTCAGCGCCCAATTGGGTCACATCGCTGCTGTTGTGCTTCGCGTCCTGGTAAACACTATTGGATACTTGCACCGAGGATATATTCAAGTCTCGAGCGGCATTCAGTACCATGTCGCGACCACTTTGCATGACACCACCAAGAATGTTGATGTCCTGAGCAGCTTTAACAGTAAGGTTATTCGAGGCTTCGATTCTTGCAGCGTTATCGGCATAGTCATGCATCTGGATGCCAAATCGGGTGGCATTGGCAGAAGTCGTTATCGTCCGGGTGTTAAGCACGTCCCCTTTGAGGGTGGTCAGGCTGACATCGCGACCTGTAATAATCCCTCCAGACTTGTTGACGATGTCATTGGTCGCCAATAGATCCAGACGATTACCTGCCTCAATCAACCCACTGTTAACCAGATCCTTACCCGCCGTCGCCAACAGATTATTCGTGGCCTTCAACGTCCCGACGTTGTCCAGGTTCTCACCGGCAATCAGCGTCACATCATTACCGGCAATCAACGCCCCGGTAGGGCCCAAACGGCCATTGGCCTGGGCCAGATACACCACCGGCACCAGCACTTTTTCGCCATTCACTTCGTGCTCTTCGAGCCAGACAATATCGTGCGTCAGCGCCGCGACTTGCTGCGACGTGAGGCCGACGCCGACCGACAGGTTGAGCGCGTCCTTGCTGGCGATGGCGTTGTTCATCAGGTACTTGAACATGCCCTCGTTGGAGGTCTGGCCGTCGAGGAAAGCCTGGCCGGTGCGGGCGGTCACGGCTTGCTGGATCAGACGCTGTTCATAGAGGCCATCGCCCAGACGTTTGGCGCTCTGGTCGGGGTTGTAGCCAAGTTTTTCCAACAGGTAATCCGAGCTCATGAACGACTTAAGGTCGGTGAGTACTGGGTTGGTTTCGATCAGGTATTTGTGCGCGTTGGACGGTGCCTTCGTGTCCGGCAGGCCGGTGACGCGGGTCACCGGGCGGTTGTCGATCGAGTCTTTGGCGTCGTTACCAACACTCGGCGTGCGACGGAATGTATCGACTGCGCGGGTGCTGTCGGAGACCTGGGCCGGCGCGTCAATAAACAGATTGCGCGGACCGCCACTGGTAGCGACGGCCATATGGTCCTGAGCGCTGATCGCTTCACTGCCCACCGTCCAGGTTGGCGCGGGACCGTTGCCGGACGATGAAGTGCTGCTGCCCTGCCCGCTCAAACGAAACAGGCCGTTTTCCCCGGTGGGCAGGGAGAAGCCTGGCAAGCTCAGTGGATTGACTTGCTGCTGCGCGAGGTCTGGTGGCAGTTGACTGTTGATGCGGATAACAGTGGTGCCGCTGTTCCCGACCTTGGTGTCGGCAACTTTGTTGGTTCCGCCGGTTGAGCCGTAGTCCTCATGGATGACGGCGTTTTCAATGGTCCGGGCGGCCGTGATCGCGACTTTGCCGCCTGCCTGGATAACCGCATTGCGACCGGCAGCAGTACTTGCGCCGTCCAGGGGACGCTCTTTATCATCAGTCAGCGTGAACCCCTGCAATCTGGTGGGCATTTCCACGAGGTTGTTGGGGTCGTATTGGGATTGAGGACTGGTATTTCCCCACGAATATCCGGACTGGGTCAAGGAGGAGACGGACTTGTTGGTCACCGAATCCTTGATTACGACGACATAGGTCGTGCCGCCATCATGACCAGGCTCTCGCCCTTTTGCCGATGAAACGACACCCTGAGCGATGTTCCCGCTGCCGTCAATGTAATAGACGTTCGGAAAGTCAGGGTTATTGCGCTGGTTGTAGCCAATCACCTCAGGCATGAAGGCGTTGAAAGTGCCTAAGTAAATTGCGCCAGTATGGTAGATTCGGGTGCGCTCGATGCTGCCACTGACCGCGCCGACGTTCCTCAGGTTATTGGCATTGATGGTGATGTTGCCGGAAGCGCTGAGCGTACTTTTGCTGTTGAGGAACTCACCGCCGTTGAAGACAAAATCGCCACCGGCAGTCAGCAAGGAAGAGGCCGTATTGTCGTTGTCCTGACCACCCTCGAAGACTTCACGAGCAATAAAGTTGACGTCGTAAGTGCTGCCCGAACAATCGCCACACTGAACGGCGATAAACCCGGAAACCAGCTTGCGATTCAGGGCAAAGTTTTGGGTACCGTCGTCACCGGACGTGCGGTTGGCGAAGTTGGCAGCGTCGATCTTGAAGGTTTTGCCGCTCTCCATCGAACCCGACAGGTTCAACACCTGGCTGGCTTGCGCGGTGCCGTAACCCTTTACGGTCACGTTACCCAGCCCGTAGAAATCACCGTTCTGGTTCGTGAGATTGCCGACGCTGAGCGTCATGTCATTGCCGCTGAAAATCAGTCCACGATCGTTGAGCAATGAAGGCGTGTTGATGGACAGGTTCTGCGCCGCCCCCAGACTGCCGTAGTTGACAACGCTGCCGGCGTTGACGGTCAGATCTTCGCTTGAGGAAATGCGTCCCGAGTTGAGCAATTGCCCGCCGACACGGAGGGTCGATGTCGCGCCTGCAGCGAAACTGCCGCCCGCACCAATATTCATCTGTGCAACGGTCAATTCGCTGCCACGCAGGCTGGTCAAGCGGCCGGTGCCCGCATAAACACCGCCCAACTGCATGTCGAGGGTGCCATCACTGGCGATGAGTCCGTTGTTGGTCCAGTTGCCGCCCCGAGCCTGCAAAGACTCCGAAGCCAGCAGTTTGCCGCTCGCGCTCTGGCTGAATTCGCGCACGTTCACGTTCAGGCGACCGGCCTGAATTGCGCCGGTGTTGTTCCAGGTATCGGCATTGAGTTCCAGCAGCCCACCGGTGACGATGCTGCCACCAGCGCCAAGCACATTGGCTGTGGAGATATCGAACTTGCCGCGCCCAACATGGTTGAGCTGCCCGCCGCCGTTGAGGAAGCTACCGACCGCCAGGGTCATGTCAGTGTTGGCGGTTTCCAGGACGCCATTACGGTTGTCGAGCAAGCCGCCGAGCTGAAACACGGTGTTGCCGGTGGTACCCAGCGAGCGCAGGCGACCGTTCTGGTTATCAACCGCGCTGGCTTTGACACTCAGTTGGCTGTTGCTTTCGATGACGCCCGCGCCATTGCGCAGCGCACCGCTGAGGCCGAAGTCGATACGCTCGGCGGCGATCTGTCCGCCACTGTTATCGAGACTCGCGCCGGTAACACCCAGCAGCCCTTTCGCATAAAGCACACCAGCGCCGTTATCCAGCGCCGCCGTGGTGATGCTGCTGTCTGCCGCTTGCGCCGAGATCCGCCCGCCGTTGTTGTTGAGGCCCGCCAATGCCGTCAGCGTCAGGCTCTGTGCCTGAATGATGCCGCCCTGACGATTGTTGTTCAGGTCGAAACCATTGCGCAGAACACCAACCGTGCGCGCTTCCAGTGCACCTTTGATGCTGGCGAGCGTACCGCCACGGTTATCAATGTTGGCAGCCTTGATCAGCACATCACCGTTCTGGGCGATGACTTTGCCGCTCTGGTTGTCGAAGTCGCCGCTGATTTCCAGGGTCAGACCGCTGTCGCTCTGGATCGAACCTTTGCCGTTGAGCAGCCTGGCCGCGTGCAGTTGCACATCGGCATTCTTGCTGTAGATGAGGCCGTCGGCATGGTTGCTGACGGCGCCCGTCGCGGTGATCAGCAAGTGGTCGTTGGCGGCGAGCGTGCCCTTGTTGCTGTTATCCAGCGAGCCGGTACGCAGTTCCAGGGTTTTCTGGCTGGCGAGCTGGCCGTTCTGATTGTGCAGATCAGTTACGCCCTTGATCAACAGCGGACCGGCAGCAGCGAGTTTACCGGCATTGTTGTTCAGGTCACCGCTCAGGTTGAGGGTGATCGCATCGTTACTGGCGATCTGTCCGCCACGATTGTCGAGGCTCGATGCCGTGGCATTGAAGAGCTGCTGTGCATTGATCACACCGCCGATATTGCTGAATGCCGTGCTGACGATATCCAGCGCTGCGCCACTGGCAATCAGGCCGCCCTGATTGTTATTAAGCGCACCGGCCAGCGTCAGGGTCTGCCCTGCTCCACTGCTGAGGTTGCCCTTGTCGCTGTTATCGACGCTGCCAGCATTGACGCTCAGATTGCCCTGGGCGACCACAGCACCCGCGCCACTGTTGAGAAGCGCCCCCTTGAGATCAACAGTGACATCGGCGTACTTGCTGGATAGCGTGCCGCTGTCGCGGTTATCGAGGCTGTTGCCGTTGACAGTGAGCCCTTGCCAGCCGGACAGCAGACCTTTCTGGTTGATCAGTTCGGTGCCGCGTACCAACAGTTTTTCACCGCTGATGATTTTGCCGGCGCTGTTGTTTGCCGCCCGGGCGATGAGGTCAAAACCGAGGTTGCTGGAGACTTCGCCGTTCTGGTTACTCAGATCGCGCAGGCGCTTGAGGGTCAGCGGGCCTTTGGCGGTGAGCAGACCGTTTTGGTTGTCGAGGTCGCCGTTGGCCAGATCCACGGTGATCGATTGGTCACTCAGCAGTCGCCCACCTTTCTGGGTCAACGAGGTCAGTGTCAGGTCAACGTCACCGTTGGCGGAGACTTCGCCGCCATTGCTGGAGTCGAGACCCGTCGCCTTCAGCGTCAGATTGCCTTTGCTATTGATCAAGCCACCGTCACGGTTGTTGAGCTCGGCACTGTCGATGCGCAGTGCTTCTGCAGCGCTGATCAGGCCTTTGGCGTCGTTACGCAGTTGGCCGTCGACGGTGATGTCCAGATCGCCACGACTGATCAGGCCACCACCGCCGTTGTTCACGCTTCCCGCGCGGACATCAATGGAAGCGGCGCCAATCATGCCCTTGACGTTATCCAGTGCTGCGGCAATGCGCAGGGTCAGGCCCTGATTGCTCAAGAGATTGCCGTTGCCGTTATCCAGGCTTTGCGCGGTCAGCGTGAAAGCTTCAGCGCTGGAAATCGTCCCGCCTTGGTTGTTGACGCCGTTGAGTTGTTTGAGCAGCAGTGCGCCAGGGGCGTTGATCAAACCGCCGTTGTTCAACTGACCGTGATTCAAATCCAGGCTAAGACGCGTGTTGCTGAACAGCTTGCCGCCCTGTTGATCGAGTCCTGTAACCGAAGCCGTCAAAGCACCTTGACTGCCGATAATGCCGTCACCAGCATTGGTGACCTGAGCGGCGACGAGGTTCAGTGTATCGGCGCTGCTGAGCAGGCCGTTGCTGTTATCGAAGGCGCCGGTGGTAACGGTGACGGCACCTTTACCACTGAGCGTGCCCTGCTGGCGGTTGTCGAGGCTGGCGCTTTCAATGAGGAGTGCACCATCGGTGACAACCTTGCCGCCCTGGTTATCCACGCCGCCACGGCTGACCAGTTTCAAATCAGTGGCACTGGAAAGACTGCCTTGAGCGTTGCTCATCTGCGCGGCGTCGACCGTCAACGTCGCTTCACTGCTGACCTTGCCCTGGGTGTTATCAAAGGCGTCGGCGGCGGTCAGGAGCATGGTTTGCTGACTGCGCAATTCACCGCCGTTGTTGGCCAGAGTACGCGCTTGCACATTCAAGAGCGTGCCCGCATCGATCAGGCCTTTGTTGCGGTTGATTACTTCATCGATGGTCAGCTTCAGCGCCTTGCCGGAAAACAGCTTGCCGCCATCGCTGTTGTCGAGTTTTTTACCGGTGAGCAGCAGATCGCTGTTGGTGCTGATTTCGCCGCCACGGTTGTCCAGTTCACCAACGGTCAAGGTCATGGCTTTGGTCGAGCCCAACAGACCGTTTTGACGGTTATCAAGTTGATCGGCGTTGAGTTTGAACACGCCGGTGGCGATCAACTTGCCTTTCTGGTTGTTGAGGTTCTGTGCCTGCACGCTGACGTCCGACTTGCCGGCGATGTTACCGACCCGGTTGTCCAGAACACCGGCCGCGAGCGTGAGCTGGCCGTCGGCAATCACCGTACCCTGCTGGTTATCCAGCGTTTTGTCGGTGGTCAGCAGCAACACACCGCGACTACTGATCAGACCATCATGGTTGTCGAAGCTGGCGCTGTGGCTGTCCACGGACGCGCCGGAAATCACCCCTTTGACGTTGTTCAAAGCTTGCGCTACGCGCAACGTCAAACCTTGTTGCCCGAGGAGTTGACCATTGCTGTTGTCGAACAGACCGGTATCGACCCGGCTGTCTTGTTTACCGATGATCAGGCCTTTTTGACTGTTGTCCAGGCTTGCACTGTTGACGGCCAATAGGCTATCGGTGCTGATCGAACCTGCCCGATTCAGCAATGCTCCCGCGCTGGTGATCGTGAGCTTGCCAGCACTGCTCAGGTTGCCGGTGCTGTTATCGATACGCCCGGCGTTGAGGGTCAGCGTGCCTTCACTGCTGATGACGCCGCCAGCATTGGTCAGCGCATCATCAAGCGTAATCACCAAGCCATTGAGACTGCTGAAATTGCCGCCGCTGTTGTCCAGCCTTTGGCTGGTCAGGCTCGTCGCGCCTTTGGCGGTAATCTCGCCCTTGTTGCGATTGTCGAGCAAGCCACTGACGCGCAGCGTCAGACCACCATCGCTGACCACCGAGCCGGCATCGCGGTTATCGACACTGGCGGCTTTGAGGTCTACCGCCCGCCCGGAACCGAGCACGCCATCACGGTTGTCCAGCGCCGCGCTGAGATCGATGTTCAGGCCCAGATCGCCAAGAATCTGACCGCTGCGGTTGTCCAGAGACCCGCCGGTGAGGGCGATGTTTTTTGCACTGAGCGTACCGTTCTGGTTGTTCAGGGTGGCGGCGTTGACCGTCAGATTACGGCTGGCGAGCAAGCTCTTGCCGGTGTTGTCCAGATGCTGAGCGGTCAGGCTCAGATCGCCGCTGGCATTGCGGCTGCCGTCGGCGTTGACGCCCGCTTCGATGGTGCCGGCGTTGGTCAATTGCCCGCCGGCGCTGAGGCTGATGCTGTCGCGGGCCGCGAGGGTCTGGCGGTTGGTCAGGTTGCCTTGAGTCTGCACATTGAGCGCGGTGCCTGCATAGATCGCGCTTTGGGTATCGAGGCTGGCAGCCTTGACGTTGACGGCGCCAGTGGCCGAGGTTTCTGCGAGGCTCAACTGGCCGTTGGCGTCGAGCTGGATGTCGCCGCCGCTGGCAATCAGTTTGCCGTCGAGTTTCACCCCGACCCCGGCCTCGGTGCCGACCAGTTTGATCGCCCCGGCGTACATGCCGCCCAATGCAGATGAGTCGATAGCCAGTTGCGGTTTGGCGCTACCGTCATCGGCGCGGGCGGTGACATTGAGAGTTTGTGCGTTGACGTCGTTACGACCGGCCACAATCGTCAGGTTCTGCGCCTGAATCTCGGCGTTGATCTTCGCGCTGCGGGTGATGATTTCGAAGCGGTCGACATTGGTCGCGTTAAGGCCCGCGCCGTCGATGGCCACCGTGCCCTGATCCACCTGAAAGCGATCCAGCCGACCGTTGTCGAGCACCGGTTTACCGGTGGTCAGGGTCACGCGCGGCGAGTTGATGAAACCGCACCCGTTGCAGGTAATGCCATAAGGGTTGGCAACAATGACCCGTGCTGACTGCCCCGCCACTTCGGTGTAACCGCGCAACTGGCTCGGGTTACCGCTGATGACTTCGTTGAGAATCGCCTGCGCCGAACCGCTGTTTTTCAGGTTCGGGTTATCGACGATATGCCCGCCCAATTGCGTGATCGTATTCTGCGTCGAGCCGTTATTGAGGATCAGTCCTTGCGCGCCGACGTTGTAATCATGGAACTGGTTATGCGACAGGCCGCTGGCATTGGGCGTGGCGATATTGATGATCGGCACGCCGTTGCCGGCGCGATCCAGCGAGGTGTTCGGATTGGCCACCACAATACCGTCGGCCTGCGCCCACATCGGTTGCCAGAACATGACGTTCGCCAAGAGAAACGCCAGCCCGCGCTTGGGCATGCCGAGGAAGTGTTCGCGGTTTTTTTCGGCAGCAGCAGGCTGACCGGCCAGAAAGGCCGGTTGAAGGATGTCCATTTCAGAATCTCGGGGCGGGCGGTATTAGAGGAAGAAATCCAGACGGAAATAGATCGGTGCTTCACGCTCGGTCAGCGCGTCCGGGCGTTCCAGGGAATGGGCAAAGGTCACGCTGGCGGCGACGTGCTGACCACGGGCAAACAGGTCCAGCGAATTGCTCGACATGCGCCCGTGCTGATCGCCGTTATAGCGACCGTTCTGGATCACACCCTGGTCGTAACCGAGGCTAGTGCCGTATTCGGAGAACACCGGTTGCAGCCACTCGACAGTCACCGGACGACTCCAGCGCAGGTCATTGCGCCAGTAACCACCGCTGTCACCGGACAGCGACTGGTCCTTATAACCACGAATCGACGACGAGCCGCCAAGGCTGGTGCGTTGCGGGCTGAACAGCACGTCTTCACTGCGCTGGCCGGTCATCAGGCTGCTGAAGCTGAAGGACTCGCCCCACAGTTTGAACGGCTGCAGGTAGCTCAGGGTGGCGGTGTATTTGCGATAGCGCGCATTCGGCTCACCCGGTCCCGGATCATGGCTGCCTTGAGCGTCGAAGGCGCCAATGCCCTCTTGCATGCCGGCGTCAAAGTTGACGAAAGCACTGCCGACGCGGCGACCGTGGTTGAAGCCGAACTGCGCTTCGCTGATGCGGTTGCTGCTCAGTTTGAGCTTGCTGTCTTCGATGAAGTTATTGGTGCGCAGGTACGACAGGCCAGCGCTGAGCGAGGTTTTGCTGACGGCATCGCGGTGGATCACCCGCTCGGCGCGCAACTGATGGTTTTCGCTGTCGCCGGTCTGTTTGAAGTTGTAGAGGTTGGCGGCGATTTGCGAGCGGTATTCGCTCTGGCTGTAGGTGTAGCTGAACGTCCACCAGCCCCACGGCAAACTGTAATTGAGCATGGCGTTACGGGAGGTGTGCTGATGGTCAGTCATCGCATCGTGACCGCCACGCAGGCTCAACTGATCGGCCAGGCCAAGCGGGCTGTCCCAGTCAAACGTGGTGCCCCACTGTTGCTCGCCGGTGCTGCGCTGGCCGTCGTTGTTGCGTGACAGCCCGACTCGCCATGGCTTCTGCGGGGTGTTGTTGACCAGCACTGCACTGCCACCGACATTCTGACCGGGCGCCAGCTCCATTTTTGCCTGATTGGATGGCAGACGATTGAGCTGATCGACCATCTGCTCGATCTCGCGCAGATTGACCAGATCACCGGTTTTGCCGGGGAAAGCCATGGCCAGTTCGCGCTCCGAGAGCTGGCTGTTTTCCGCCCCCTTCATGCCTTCAAGTTTGCCTTCGACCACCAGCACTTGCAGATGCCCGGTGGACAGATCCTGCTGCGGCAGGTAGGCGCGGCTGGTGACCAGGCCTTTCTCGATGTAGTGATCGGTGATGACTTTGAGCAGCTCGTTGAGCTGCGGCACACCGAGGCATTCACCGATATAGGGTTTGAGCAGGCGAGTCTTGTCGCGCTCGGTAAGACTGTCGGCACCTTTGAGTTCGATGTCTTTGATCGGGAAACAGCGGGTATCGGTGGGGGCTGCCGGTTGCGCAGGCTTGGCGTCCTTGCCGGGCAGGTCCTTGAGTTCTTCGAGGCGCCGCTGCTGCTCTTCGAGCAGGCGGTTCTGGCGGTCACGGATAAGGTCAGTGTCACCGGGGGTAGGAGCGGCGACGGCAATCTGAAGTGGAGACAGGCACAGCAAAGCTACGCACAACCTCGCCACGAGGGCGGGTGAGGACATGTTCGATCCCTCGAGACGAAAGTGACATCAAAATAGTGGCGCGATATTAGATGGCCATCATTTTGACGTCAAACAATCGTTTCGACCTTTTGTCGGGTTTGTATCAAGGATTGAACAAACGGGACCGTTGCAGCCCCGCAATGCTTCTGACTGGCTTACCCGCGAATACGGTGCTCATCAAAAGCATAATCTTCCTGGCAATCCGCCGAAGGGCCTTTCTCCACATTGACGTAATGCACCGTGTCAGCATCAGTAAGCTTGTAGGTGTAAACATCAGGTGCGGCGACGCCATTGGTTCTCAGCACACTTTTGCCATTGGTAGCTGTCCAGGTGCCATGCTCGGTTTGCACCTTCTGTGTCTGCTTGGCGTCGCGGAAAAAGGTGATGGAGAAAGTACCGTCGGCGTTGAACTGGTTTTTCCAGGACATGAACTGGCATTTGCCGTTTTCGTCGCGCTGACCTTTCCATGAACCGACCAGCGATGGGTCAACGACCGGCTTATTAGTGGCGCAGCCAGACAATGTCGCGGCCAGAATAATAAGTGCCAGGGAGAGATTCCGTTTCACAGGGTGTTTCCTTTTTTTCGATAAATTCAGTGCGCTGTGCGTGCCGACTCAACTCTTTACGAGCGTGCGCTGCCGGGGCTGAGTAACGTCATAAACGTGCTGTTCACAATGCTCACCGCTGAACTGGAACTCCACCTGGTAGACCTTGCCACGCTCGGGAGTGAAAACAGTGGTCAGCGGCCCGCAGGTATAAATACCTCCCGTAACCCGGCTGTTCGAATACCCCGAAACTTCAAAGGGCTTGTCGGCATCCGCTTGTGCCTCCACTTGCGGGAAGCGCTTGACCGTGGCGCTGTTCGCCACTTCATTGAGTTTGGCGATCCAGCCGAAAACATGGCCCCGACCTGAATCAACGACGGTGCCAAGAACCTCCATTCGACGGTCAGGGTCATCCGCACGCCGGATGGAAAACTCCACCGGATGGGTGCCACCGGAGGCTTTCATGATGACCTTGGCGTGCTGGTCATCCGTTGCCACTTTGTTCTGGCCCAGTTGAACACCATCTTTCAGCAGGCTTGGAGAAGAATCCCGAACATTGGAATGGCAGCCTGCCAGCGTAAAAATCACAGCCAGAGGCAGTAATGCGCGTTTATTCACGGACGAAGTTTCTCGATTAAGGACGGGCGCCAAGAATGACATCAAAATAGTGGCGCGATATTAGTTGGCCATCATTTTGGCGTCAAACCTTTGTTGGTCAGTGCTCAACACCCAGTCGCGTCGCGACGTCCTCCGGTGCCAGCAGGCGACCATCGGCCGAGGTCAACGCCAGCTTGCGAATCGGCAGACGATCCTTTGCATCAACCATCACCGACCCCGGCTCACCCGGCGCGTACATGAACTCGCCGCCCCACTGCGACAGCGCGACGATCACGGTCTGCAAGGCTTTGCCGCGCTCAGTCAGCACATACTCCTTATAGGCGCCGCCGTCGGCAGCTGGCATCGCCTGCAGAATCCCCTGCTCCACCAGCCCCTTGAGGCGCGCGCTGAGCATGTTCTTGGCGATATCCAGACTCTTCTGAAAATCATTGAAACGCCGAATTCCGTCCAGCGCGTCACGAATGATCAGCAACGACCACCAGTCGCCGATCAGGTCCAGCGTCCGGGCTACCGGGCAGGCATTGCCCTGCAAACTTTTGCGTTTCACGTAAACGTACTCCCTTTCAGTGGCCGAACGTGTGACTTTGGGTTGCATCATACAACTCTGCAGCAGATCCACGACTGTGCCGGCGTAAAACCAGCACCTGCATACAAGTAGCCGGATCGCTTTGCGCTGATAGTGAATGCCGCCATTTCGGCAGCGAACCCTGAAGCAGGAGTTTCCATGAGCACTTTCACCACGCAAGACGGCACCGAGATTTACTTCAAGGATTGGGGCAGCGGTAAACCCGTGCTGTTCAGCCACGGCTGGCCGCTGGATGCCGACATGTGGGAATACCAGATGGAATACCTGAGCAGCCGTGGTTACCGCACCATCGCCTTCGACCGCCGTGGTTTCGGCCGTTCCGATCAGCCGTGGACCGGTTACGACTACGACACCTTCGCCGACGACATCGCGCAACTGATCAACCACCTGGACCTGCGCGACGTGACACTGGTGGGCTTCTCGATGGGTGGTGGCGACGTCAGCCGCTACATCGCCCGGCATGGCAGCGAGCGCGTTGCCGGCCTGGTGTTGTTGGGCGCGGTGACGCCGCTGTTCGGCAAGAAAGCCGACTTCCCACAGGGCGTCGATACCGCCGTGTTCGATGGCATCAAGGCTGGTTTGCTGCAAGATCGTGCGCAGTTCATCGCTGATTTCGCCGCGCCGTTCTACGGCACCAACCAGGGCCAGAAAGTCTCCGACGGCGTGCTCACGCAAACGCTGAACGTCGCCCTGCTGGCGTCGCTCAAAGGCACCGTGGATTGCGTCACCGCGTTCTCGGAAACCGACTTCCGTCCGGACATGGCGAAAATCGACGTGCCGACGTTGGTGATCCATGGCGACGGCGACCAGATCGTGCCGTTCGAAACCACCGGCAAACAGGCTGCTGCACAAATCAAAGGCGCCGAGTTGAAGGTTTACGCCGGGGCGCCACATGGCTTTGCGGTGACGCATGCGCAGGCATTGAATGAGGATTTGCTAGCGTTTCTCAAACGCTGAAAATTCGGCATTAAAAAAGTCCGTCGGCATCGGCTTGACGGACTTTTTTGTTACCCTCGTTCAATGACCCCTTCCGACCGCAACGAAATGGACGAAGACCTCTCTCTGCAAGCCGCCGATTGGTGCATGCGTCTGCACGATGACGATTGTCCGCCGGCTGTACGCCAGGATTTCCAGCGCTGGATAGAGCGCGACCCGCGCCACGCTTTCGAGTACGCCAAAATGCTCGAGATCTGGGAGCTCAGCGGCCAATTGCCGGATGAGCCCGAGACGGCGAAAAAACTCCTCACCGGTCATGGGCTGCCGCCACAACACAAGCGTGAAATTTAAGAGTCAGGTTCACCCCTCCCTTCCCGCCTGCAAAGCTGTAGCCCGCATGGTTAAAGGCTTTCGGCTCTCTGCATCAGAATTTTATCTTCACATCCCAGCTTAATAATATTTTACCGATACCCCCCCTCTCCCTAGTCTGACCTCAAGCCAAACGGACAAGCCAACAGCGGCCCGAATCCCACTGCCTTGCTAGGAAGGATGTAGAGATGACCCCTGAAATAATAAAAACAGACACGCTGATCGTGGGTGCCGGCCAGGCAGGCGTCGCCATGAGCGAGCACCTGAGCAAACTCGGCGTGCCGCACCTGGTGCTGGAGCGCAATCGCATTGCCGAACGCTGGCGCACCGGGCGTTGGGACTCGCTGGTGGCCAACGGCCCGGCGTGGCACGACCGCTTTCCCGGCCTGGAATTCGATGACGTCGACCCTGACGGTTTCGCCCCGAAAGAACGTGTAGCCGACTACTTCGAAGCCTATGCGAAGAAATTCAATGCGCCGATCCGTACCGGCGTGGACGTAAAAAGCGTGGTGCGCAATGTCGGTCGCCCGGGTTTCACTGTCGAGACGTCCGAAGGTGTGATCGAAGCCAACCGTGTGGTCGCCGCTACCGGACCGTTTCAGAAACCGGTGATCCCGGCGATTGCCCCCCAAGACGCACGTCTGTTGCAGATCCATTCCGCTGACTATCGCAACCCGCAGCAATTGCCGGCGGGTGCCGTGCTGGTGGTCGGTGCCGGTTCTTCCGGCGTGCAGATCGCCGATGAACTGCAACGTTCCGGCAAGCAGGTTTACCTGTCGGTTGGCGCCCACGACCGCCCACCGCGCGCTTATCGCAATCGTGATTTCTGCTGGTGGCTGGGCGTGCTCGGCGAGTGGGATCAAGCGGCGATGAAGCCGGGACGCGAGCACGTGACCATCGCGGTCAGTGGTGCCCATGGCGGTCGCACCATCGATTTCCGTGGTTTGGCCCATCGCGGCATGACCCTGGTCGGCGTTACCGAATCCTTCAATAACGGCGTGGTGACCTTCAGGCAGGACCTGGTCGGCAACCTCACTCGCGGCGACGAAAATTATCTGGCGCTGCTGGATGCCGCCGATGCCTACATCGAGCGCAACGGGCTGGATCTGCCGGAAGAACCGCAAGCGCGCGAAACCTACCCTGAGCCTGAATGCGTGAAAAATCCGCTGGCCGATCTGGATCTGGCCAAGGCTGGCATCACCTCGATCATCTGGGCCACCGGGTTTGCCGTGGATTACTCGTGGCTGCAAGTCGCGGCGTTCGATGACAAGGGCAAGCCTGTGCATCAGCGCGGTGTGTCGAGTGAGCCGGGCGTGTATTTCCTTGGTTTGCCGTGGCAGTCGCGTCGTGGTTCGTCGTTCATCTGGGGCGTGTGGCACGACGCCAAGCACGTCGCCGATCACATCGCCACCCAGCGCAAGTATCTGGACTATCGCGATGCCGAGCAGCGTGAAGCCGCACTGCATTCGAACGCCCACAACAAGGCCGCTGACACCGTCGACGCTTAATGTCCTTTTCGCTCCGGCGCCGATTGCGCCGGGCAACCCCTCTTTCAGGAGCTGCACATGAGCAAGCCAACCCACACTCGCATCCGCATGTTCAACACCAAAGACACCTACCCGAACCAGACGCTGGACAACGACCTGTGCCAGGCCGTGCGTGCAGGCAACACCGTGTATGTCCGTGGGCAGGTCGGCACGGATTTCGACGGCAATCTGATCGGTCTGGGTGATCCGCGTGCGCAGGCTGAACAGGCCATGCGCAACGTCAAGCAACTGCTCGAAGAAGCCGGCAGCGACATGAGCCACATCGTCAAAACCACCACCTACCTGATCGACCCGCGTTACCGCGAGGCGGTGTATGGCGAAGTCGGCAAGTGGCTCAAAGGCGTGTTCCCGATTTCCACCGGGCTGGTGGTGTCGGCGCTCGGGCAGCCGCAGTGGCTGATGGAGATTGATGTGATTGCGGTGATTCCTGAGTAAGCAGGTTCACCGCGTTATGGCCTTCGCGAGCAGGCTCGCTCCCACAATGGAATGCATTTCAAATGTGGGAGCGAGCCTGCTCGCGAAGAGGCCAGTCCAGACACACAAGGAGTTCATTAGATGACCTTTTCAATCACAGCTCGCTGCGCCGAAACCGGCCAGTTCGGGGTCGCCATCAGTTCCTCCAGCATCGCCGTGGGTGCCCGTTGCCCGTGGCTGCTGCCAGGCGTTGGCGCGGTGTCGAGCCAGAACATCACCCTGCCGTCCCTCGGCCCGGAAGTCCTTGCGCTGATGGAGCAAGGCCTGGCCCCCGATAATGCGCTGGACAAAGTCCTGACCCGCAACGGCTACAGCCAGTACCGCCAGATCACCGCGATCAACCACCTCGGCCAGACCGCGCATTTCAGCGGTGCGCAAACCCTCGGTGTGCACAACGCCGTCAGCGGCGAGCAGTGCGTCGCCGCCGGCAACATGCTCGCCGGGCGTTCGGTGATCGAAGCCATGGTCAGCGCCTTCGAGGACGGCGAAGGTCAACTCGCTGATCGCCTGCTCAAGGCCCTGCACGCCGCACAAGCGCTCGGTGGCGAAGCCGGCCCGGTGCATTCGGCCGCGGTCGTGGTGGTCGGCGAACAGACCTGGCCGATCGTCAACCTGCGCGTGGATTGGGCTGATGAAGACCCGATCGGTCAGTTGCAAAAACTCTGGAACGCTTACGAGCCGCAGCTTCAGGACTACATCGACCGCGCCCTCGATCCGGCCAAGGCGCCGGGTTATGGCGTGGCCGGTGATGACCGATGAACAGCGTCGAGTTGCTCAAAGTGCTGGTGGGGTTTGATACCACCAGCCGTGAATCCAACTTGCAACTGATCGAATTCGTTCGCGATTACCTCGAAGGTTTCGACGTGCCATGCGCGCTGATCTACAACGATGAGCGCAGCAAAGCCAACCTGTTCGCCACGATCGGCCCGATGGATCAACCGGGCATTGTGCTGTCCGGGCACACCGATGTGGTGCCGGTCGATGGCCAGCCGTGGACGCTGCCGCCGTTCGAATTGACCGAGCGCGACGGCAAAGTTTTCGGGCGCGGAACCGCGGACATGAAGGGCTATATCGCCTGCGTGCTGGCATTGGTGCCGGCGCTGGTGCAGGCGTCGTTGCGCCTGCCGGTGCATATTGCCCTGTCTTATGACGAAGAAGTCGGCTGCCTCGGCGTGCGCTCGTTGCTTGAGGTCTTGCAGCGACGCCCGATCAAACCGTTGCTGTGCATCATCGGCGAGCCGACTGAGCTGAAACCGGTGCTCGGCCACAAGGGCAAACTGGCGATGCGCTGCGATGTGCACGGCCATCCGTGCCATTCGGCCTATGCGCCGCTCGGGGTCAACGCGATTGAATACGCCGCCGAACTGATCGCTGAACTGGGTCGGCTCGGCCAGCAGTTGAAAGCGCCGGAGCATCACGATCCGCGCTTCGATCCGCCCTACAGCACGGTGCAGACCGGTGTGATCAGCGGCGGCAAGGCCTTGAACATCGTGCCCGCCGATTGCCGTTTCGATTTCGAGATCCGCGCCCTGCCCTCGCAGGATCCGGCGCTGGTTGCCGAAGCGCTGAAAGCCTATGCCGAGCGCGAAGTGCTGCCGCGCATGCGCGCGGTCAGTGCGCAGAGTGATATCCGCTTCAGCGCCTTGTCGGCGTATCCGGGGCTGGCCACAGATGCGCAGAGTCAGGCAGCCGAGTTGATTTCGGCTTTTTGCGGCTCGAAGGATTTCGGCACCGTGGCGTTCGGTACCGAGGGTGGACTGTTTGATGCGGTGGGGATTCCCACGGTGGTCTGCGGCCCCGGCAGCATGGACCAGGGCCATAAACCCGATGAGTTTGTCAGCCTCGATCAACTGCAAGCCTGCGATGCCATGCTGCAACGAATGCTGGCGTTTATCAGCCTCTGACTATCGGCCCGACGGCACTCACGGGTGCAGTCGGGCCAACTCTTCGCGGCAATGATCGACAAACAACTGCACCGGTTTGGTCAGTTGCACCCGCCGCAGCCAGGCTGCGGACAATCCCGATCCGGTGACGTTTTCCGCCAGCGGCACACAGACGACTTGCTGGCCGTCGTAGGTGTAGTCGCTGAACGGTTTGGTCACCAGAATCGAAAAGCCGAAACCGTTGCCGACCATGCCGCGCACCATTTCGATCGACGGTGAGCTGAAGACGATATTCGGCGCCAGCCCGCGCTCTTCGAAAATGCTCACGAAATAGGTGCGGCTCGGCACTACATCGAGCAGGATCATCGGTTCCAGCACCAGATCATGCAGCGAAACTTTCGCCTGTTGCGCGAAGCGATGGCTGGCCGGCAACAACGCATAAGGCTGTTGCGGCGGCATCAGCGGTGCGGTTTCGATGGTGCTGTCCAGATCGTGCTCGAACATCATCGCCACATCGATACTTCCGGCGGT
This sequence comes from Pseudomonas sp. S3_C06, assembly GCF_054667675.1. Taxonomy (NCBI): domain Bacteria; kingdom Pseudomonadati; phylum Pseudomonadota; class Gammaproteobacteria; order Pseudomonadales; family Pseudomonadaceae; genus Pseudomonas; species Pseudomonas sp. S3_C06. Next base: position 6,532,014 of record NZ_CP162747.1, on the reverse strand, counting down.
CAGCGCTTGCACCAACTCCTGTTGCTCACCGTCACGAATGCGGATTTCCACCCCCGGCCAACGCGCCTTGAACCCGGCGATCAGGCGCGGCAGATACAGCGGCGCGACGGTTTCGAAACAGCCGATATCGATCTGCCCCGCGACCACGTCGTTGTCGGCCAAAGCATTCTGCTCGAACTCATGGGCGACCCGCAGCAACTCCAGCGCCTTGCGATAGAAGCGCGAGCCACTCGGCGTCAGGGAAACCCCTTGGGCGTGGTGGCGGATGAACAGCTGCACACCGAAGCTTTCTTCCAGATGTTTGATCGCGGTCGATACCGACGGCTGCGCGATGTAGAGCTTGCGCGAGGCCTCGGCGACGCTGCCGCAGTCGGCGGTAGTGACGAAGTACTTGAGCTGGCGCAGGTTGTAGGCGGCCATTTGAGTCTCCCAAAGAGCGCGGGTGTTCGCCCTGTTTCCCTGGCGCACGATCAGGTTTGAACATACCGGACGCCCGCGCCATCCGAAGCATATTTTTTTTAAGGTCTGAAGCAACAAACTTACTAATTTATCTATCCCGACGCTTTGCACATGATCACTTCAACAAGAAATGCGCCGCCCGTGCCGGCGCTCGCCGAAGTACGTCCACGTACTCATCCTTGCCTTGGAGTTCGTCATGGCTACCCCTGCAGCATCCTCCGCTCCGCTGATTGAAAAACACACGATAGGATACGTGCCCCCCGAAGATCGCCACGGAAAGGTCAGGGATCTGTTCACGCTCTGGTTCGGCGGCAACATCGCGCCGTTGCCCATCGTCACCGGTGCGCTGGGCGTGCAGTTGTTCCACTTGAATCTGGTCTGGGGCATCGTCGCGATTCTTGTCGGCCATCTGGTCGGCGGCGTGCTGATGGCGCTGCACTCGGCACAAGGCCCGCAGATGGGCATCCCGCAGATGATCCAGAGTCGCGCCCAGTTCGGCTCTCTCGGCGCCCTGCTGGTGGTGTTGATTGCCGGCGTCATGTACATCGGTTTCTTCGCTTCCAATATCGTCCTCGCCGGCAAGTCGCTGCATGGCGTGGTCGACAGCGTTCCAGTGCCGGTCGGCATCGTCATCGGTGCATTCGGCTCGGGGATCATCGGCATCATCGGTTACCGCTTCATCCACGTGCTCAACCGCATCGGCACCTGGGTGCTGGGGATCGGCATCGTCGTCGGTTTCGGCTACATCTTCACCCACATTCAGACTGACGACTTCCTCACCCGTGGCAGCTTCAACCTGTCCGGCTGGCTGGCCACCGTTTCGCTCGCCGCACTGTGGCAGATCGCGTTTGCGCCTTACGTGTCCGATTATTCGCGTTACTTGCCGGCGGACGTGAAAGTCTCGTCGACGTTCTGGACCACGTACCTGGGGTCGGCGCTGGGGTCGAGTCTGGCGTTCATCTTCGGTGCCGTCGCAGTGCTGGCGACGCCTGTGGGCATGGACACCATGGACGCAGTGAAACTCGCCACTGGCTCGATTGGCCCGCTGATGCTGGTGCTGTTCCTGCTCAGCGTGATCAGCCACAACGCCCTCAACCTGTACGGCGCGGTGCTGTCGCTGATCACCCTGGTGCAGACCTTCGCCTACCGCTGGATCCCCACCGCCAAGAGCCGCGCAGTGATCTCGATCATTGTGTTGCTGGCTTGCTGCTTCGCCGCCGTCGGCGCTTCGAAAGACTTTATCGGCCACTTCGTCGACATGGTGCTGGTGTTGCTGGTGGTGTTGGTGCCGTGGACGGCGATCAACCTGATCGACTTCTACGCAATCCACAAAGGCCAGTACGATATCCAGTCGATCTTCCAGGTCGACGGCGGCATCTACGGCCGCTACAACCCGCAGGCGTTGCTGGCTTACGCGATCGGCATCGCCGTGCAGATCCCGTTCATGAACACACCGCTGTACGTCGGCCCGGTGTCGGCACACATCAACGGTGCGGATCTGTCGTGGCTGGTGGGGCTGCTGGTGACCTCGCCGTTGTACTTCTGGCTGGCGAATCGGGATACGTCCTACCGTCGGCGGATGATGGGCGGGAAACTGGCGAGCAGTCTGTGAGATTGATTTGATGAAAAACCAAGGCCCGCTTAGTGCGGGCCTTCTTTATTTCGGTATGGTATTTCTTCAAGTCTGAAGACTCTGAGGAAAGGGACATCCAATGCTGCGAATACTCGGTAAAGCCTCATCGATCAACGTGCGCAAAGTGCTGTGGACGTGCGCTGAATTGCAGATTCCCTTCACACGGGAAGACTGGGGGTCAGGGTTCAAATCGACCAACGATGCGGCGTTTCTCACGCTGAATCCCTGCGCCATGGTGCCGGTGATTCAGGACGGTGATTTCACGCTGTGGGAGTCGAACACGATCATTCGTTATCTGGTCTCGCGCTACGACGGCGCGCAGTTTTATCCGACGGAGCCGATGGCTCGGGCGCGGATTGATCAGTGGATCGACTGGCAGGCTTCGGAGCTGAACCGCTCGTGGTCATATGCGTTTCTGTCGCTGGTGCGGCAATCGCCGGAGCATCAGGACAGCGCGGCGCTGGCCGTCGGAATCGAGCAATGGTCGAAGAACATGGAGATCCTTGATCGACAGTTGGAGTCGACCGGTGCCTACGTCAGCGGCGAGACGTTTTCACTGGCAGATATCCCGATCGGACTGTCGGTGAACCGATGGTTCGAAACACCATTGGCTCACCCGGATTTTGCCGCGGTGAAAGCCTATTACGAGCGCTTGAGCCTGCGCCCCGGCTACGTGCTGCACGGTAAAAACGGCACGCCTTGATCAAGGTTATTTGCTTTTGAACGCCTCACGCCGCGCCTGCCGTTCGGCGGCGTAGGCTGCTTGTGGCTGGCTGATCAGATCTTGCCGACGCAACGGTTCGCCGCAGTGCTCGCACAGCGGCCCGAGGCCGGCGCTGTGGTTGCAGCTTTTGTGGGTCATGTTCACCGCTAGTCCCTCCTCCGGTGTTTTGCACCAGGTCTCTCCCCACGCCCGCAGTGCAATGATCACCGGATAGAACGCCTCACCTTTCGCGGTGAGGTGATACTCGTAGCGTTTCGGTCGCTCGTTGTACAAGCGTCGTTCGACCAGCCCATCCGCTTCCAGACATTTCAGACGCGCGGCGACCATCTGCGGCGTACCGCCCGTCTGCGCCTGGATCTCGTCATAGCGATGATTGGCCATGAACAACTCGCGCAAAACCAGCACCGTCCAGCGGTCGCCGACGATCGTCTCGGCCCGGGAGATCGGGCACAGCGTGTCAGGAAGACTATCTTTTACTGCCATCAGGGCTTGCCTCTTTTACAGTTACTATGATTATCATATCTACACGATGCCAGGACAAGCCCTGTGCACCGATAATCTCATTGCCGGAGCAAGCAGCCATGTCGAATACCCCCTACCCACTGGACAGAACCGCCTACCTGTTGGTCGATCCGTACAACGATTTTTTGTCGGACGGCGGCAAGATTTTCCCTTTGATCAAACCCATGGCCGAACAGAACGGCCTGCTCGATAACCTGCGCAAACTCGACCGCACCGTGCGCGAGCTGAAAATTCCGGTGGTCATCGTACCCCATCATCGCTGGGAAAAAGGCGACTACGAAAGCTGGGACCACCCTACCCCGACCCAATGCAAGATCATGCACATGCACCACTTTGCCCGCGGAGAATGGGGCGGTGAATGGCACCCTGATTTCGCCCCAAAGGCCGGCGATATCGTGGTTCAGGAACACTGGGGTTCCAGTGGTTTCGCCAACACCGACCTGGATTTTCGCCTGAAGCAGCAAGGCGTCACCCACGTGATCATCGTCGGCCTGCTGGCCAACACCTGCATCGAAGCCACCGCGCGTTATGCCTCGGAACTGGGTTATCACGTCACTCTGGTCCGCGATGCAACAGCGGCCTTCAAAGCGGAAATGATGCACGCCGCCCACGAGCTCAACGGCCCGACGTTCGCTCACGTGATTGCCAGCACGGACGAACTCATCGCCCGTCTCAAATCCCAGGGTGAATCGAAATGAGTCTGACCGGCCATTTGCTGATCGGCGCGGCGGATGTCGCCGCCACCGAAGGCACGATGAAAGCGTTGAATCCGGCCACCGATCAATTGATCGAACCGGACTTCGCCTTCGGCGGTGCGGCACAGGTTGATCAGGCAGCGACACTCGCCGATGCGGCGTTTGACCGCTACTGCCACACCTCGCTGGCCGAACGCGCGGCGTTCCTCGAGAGCATCGCTGACAACCTCGACGCAGTACGCAGCGACTTGGCCGCACGCGCTGCGCAGGAAACCGGACTGCCCGAAGCTCAGCTTGAGGGCGAAGCGTTGAGAGCCGCGACCCAGTTCCGCCAATTCGCCGATGTGGTGCGCCGGGGGCGCTTTCTGCAACTGGCGATCGACCCGGCGCAACCCCAGCGTCAGCCGCGCCTACGGATGGATCATCGCCTGCAAAAAATCGCCATCGGCCCGGTGGCGATTTTCGGCGCGAGCAACTTCCCGATTGCCTACTCGGTGGCGGGTGGCGATACCGCGTCGGCACTGGCGGCCGGCGCCACCGTGATTCTCAAGGCACACAACGCGCATCCCGGCGCCTCGGAAATCCAGGCGCGGGCCATTCGTAAAGCCGTGCAGGCCCATGGCTTGCCCGAAGGTGTTTTCTCGATGGTGCGTGGTGGCGGCAATGTTATTGGCGAAGCGCTGGTCGATCATCCGCTGATCAAGGCTGTGACGTTTACCGGATCTGAACAGGGCGGCATGGCGCTCTATCGTCGCGCACAGTTGCGTCCCTAGCCGATTCCGGTATTCACCGAAATGACCAGCGTCAACCCGACCTTCATCCTGCCCGAGGCCATGGCGGCTCGCGGCACCGAGATCGGTGACGGCTTTATCGAACGGATGCTGGTCAACGTCGGCCAGGCCTGTTTGTGTCCGTCGATCCTGATTGCCATTCGTGGTGCCGGGTTTGAAGAGCTGCGCAGCGCCATGCGCAAACGGGTCAGCGAGGCACCGGCACGGACAATGCTGACGCCGGGCATTCATGGTGCCTACGTCGAGGGTCTGATGGCGATGGAAGGTGCCGGCGCGCAGGTGATCGCCGTGGGCTCGCCGGCCGATGCCACATACGCCGGGCGTGCGACTTTGCTGGAAATCGAGGGTCAGCATTTGCTCGGCGAACCGGCACTGGCCCATGAAGTGTTCGGCCCGTCGGCGCTGCTGGTGGCGGTCAGTGATGCCGATGAACTGCTGGCAGTCGCCCGCTCGTTCAGGGGACAGCTCAGCGCCGCCATCCACCTTGAAGACGCGGACCTGGAACTCGCGCGGCGCCTGCTGCCGATCCTCGAACGCCGCACCGGACGCATCGTGGTCAACGCCTTCGCGCATCCACAGGAAGTGACGTACGCCACGGTGCACGGCGGGCCGTTTCCAGCGACGTCGGACAGCCGTTTCACCTCGGTCGGCATGACCTCGATCGAACGTTTCTTGCGGCCCGTGGCGTATCAGGGGTTTCCGGATGAGTTGTTGCCAGAGGTATTGCGCGAGATTAATCCGCTGAACTTACCGCGCAGTATCGACGGGAGTTTATGACAGGCAAAAAAATGCCGGACTCTTGTGCATGAGCCCGGCATTGTTTACTGCAAAAACAAATAAGGCCGGAACACCCAAAATGATGTGCGAAGCCTTGATCACGGCGGCGATTGCACGCGTCATAGACGCCTTTCAACCTGGAGACCAACGGAAAAAGTACTCGTGGCGACCAACCTGATTTCGTATCCTTCGTAACTGGCCACTGTGCCTACTTCCGCATTATCCAAACGAAGTACTTTTTTTCCTGGGCTTCCGGCCACAATAGTGGCTGCATAACTCGGAGGCGAGGGAATGTATGTAATTCCAACCAAAGAAACATATAGTCCGTCATCGAATAACTTCTTGGTTTGACCCGCCTCCAACGACGCACTTATTCCTTCTTTTTCGTTTCCTTTTAAAACATCCGCCAGAGCCTTGGCATCCACTGGCGTGTGCTCTCTAACCTTCACGACTTCGGATGTTTTTTGAAGTTCAAGCTTCAGTGAAGTCACCTGAGCAGTGGACTCCGCCGCAACCTTACTTATTTCCTCTAATTTAGCTTTGTAAAATTCGACGATGGATTGATTAATTTCTTTACCATCGCTACGCCCGAAACTATAAAGCTGCCAAGCCGCTACAATTGCAGTCAAAATCATCACAAAATTTTTTAACATATCTTTAACGAGCACTCCGCAACCCTCGGACTTTTTTTCAAAAACAACTGTCTGCAATTCCTCTTTGAACTTAAATTTTAAATTCCAGTGTCTTCGCTTTCTTGAGGTCCCGATAAATTTCAGGCAAAGAAATCCGGAGATACTCGACGAGCGAGATGCTTTCTCCTCCCCGAGCAGACAGCCCCAGCACAGCCTTTACCGAGGTAGAAGTCGAAGTATCGGTGGAGCGGTCATCTAGTCGTTTCAATTTGAAAAACTGTTTCAAATACTCCCTGAACACTTCTTCGCTCACACCACGATCAAAAAGCTTTAAAGGGTCTGCAAGCACATCCCCGGAAAAATATGTCTGTGCATTCAGCGCTAGGCTGTCTGCAGTATCGGACATTGATCCGTAAATCAGGAGATGATGAGCATCTTTTCCTTCCATCTGCGTCAACGCATTTGAAAAACTGGAAAACTTCTTTTTTTCGGACGCAAGCTCAGCGGATGAGCGTTTAAACTCAACCAGTACAATTTTTTCATCTTTGGCGAAGATTCCATCCCCGGCTTTTTCCTCGATACCACTCAATGGAGTTGCAAAATCCAACCCTTCAGTGCGGGTTAGATCGAGCAAAAATTTATACTCAACAGTTTTTTCCCACCAAATATACTCCGAAGCCAAAACCATTCCCTCCCTATAATATGCAGCACAACAAAAGAAATTTCTTCTAGGCGCGCAAGCACTGAAAATCAAAAAAATCAATGATAACAATTGCTACAAGAAAACGATGGCACTTTAGCATTCAATTTGTACATAGCAGCCACAGGCAAGAAAAAATTCAAGCTCCAGATCACGAAATCTGACTCCATCGCATTTCGAAGCAATCTAAGGGGACTCAGCCCGCACTACTCCGCGCTCCTCCAGCAACCGCACAAACATGCTCAGACTGCGCGACACCGTGCCCCGCCGCCACACCAGCCACGTGGTCAGATAGCGAAAGTCCGCCGCCAGCGGCCAGACGCTGACGGTAGCGCTGCCGGGCATGCTCTGCAGCATTTTGCGCGGCATCAGCGCCAGTCCGGCGCCGGCGCTGACACAGGCGAGCATGCCGTGGTACGACTCCATTTCGAAGATCTTGCCCGGCACAGCGGCATCGGTGCTGAACCATTTTTCAAAGTGGTGACGGTAGGAACAGTTGGAGCGGAAGGCATAGATATTCTCGCCATTCACATCCGCTGCACGTTTTACGGGCGCGTGATTGAGCGGCGCGATAATGACCATCTCTTCTTCGAATGCCGGCACGCCTTCCAGCGTTGGATGCAAAACAGGGCCATCGACAAACGCTGCAGCCAGGCGCCCGGACAGCACGCCGTCGATCATCGTCCCCGAGGGCCCCGTCGACAGGTCGAGATCGACTTTCGGGTGCAACTGGTTGTACGCCGCGAGCAACTCGGGAATGCGCACAGCGGCCGTACTTTCCAGCGAGCCTAACGGAAATGCGCCTTGCGGCTCCTCGCCCGCCACCGTTGCCCGAGCCTCCTGCACCAGATCGAGAATGCGCCGTGCGTATTCAAGAAAACTCCACCCCGCCGGGGACAAACGCAGACGGCTTTTCTCGCGGATAAACAGATCAACCCCGAGATCCTGCTCAAGCTGCTTGATCCGCGTGGTCAGGTTCGACGGCACGCGATGGATCTGCGCGGCGGCGGCGCTGATGCTGCCGTGTTCGGCAACGGCTTTGAAGATTTCCAGCTGCACCAGATCCACAGTCATTCTCCAATCGTGAAAGAAATGATCTTTATTATTCAGTTTCCAGAAAACAAACACCACCCTACTCTAGGCTCATCCGACGAACCTGCAGGACGATGCCATGAGCCAGATTTCCAGCCAGACCCACGCCATCTCGATCAATCCCGCCAACGGCGAGCAGATCGGTCATTACGCGTTTGAATCCGCTGCCGCCCTCGACGCCGCGATGACCCGCGCTGCCTATGGCTTTGGCAAGTGGAAGCGCAAGCCGTTGCAGGATCGCTCGCGTTTGTTGAGCGCCCTCGCTGGCGCGTTGCGTGAAACCGCCGATGCCATGGCTACCATGATCACCCTGGAAATGGGTAAGCCGATTGCTCAAGCCCGTGGTGAAATCGAGAAATGCGCCAAGCTCTGCGAGTGGTACGCCGAACACGGCCCGGCGATGCTCGACGCTGAGCCGACGCAGGTTGAAGGTGGCAAGGCGCGCATCGAGTACCGTCCGCTCGGCCCGATTCTCGCGGTGATGCCGTGGAACTTCCCGATCTGGCAGGTATTGCGCGGTGCCGTTCCGGCGCTGATTGCCGGTAACACTTACGTGCTCAAGCACGCGCCGAACGTGATGGGCAGCGCCTATCTGCTGCGCGATGCCTTTACCCGCGCCGGTTTCGCTGAAGGCGTGTTTGAAGTGATCAACGTCACCCCGGAAGGCGTTTCCACCGCCATCGCTGACCCACGCATTGCCGCCGTGACGCTGACCGGCAGCGTGCGTGCCGGTATGGCGATCGGTGCTCAGGCCGGTGCCGCGCTGAAGAAATGCGTGCTGGAACTGGGCGGTTCCGATCCGTTTATCGTGCTCAATGACGCCGATCTGGACGAAGCGGTGCAAGCGGCGGTCATCGGTCGCTATCAGAACTCCGGCCAAGTCTGCGCGGCGGCCAAACGATTGATCATCGAAGAAGGCGTGGTCGAAGAATTTACCCGCAAGTTCGTCGAAGCCACACGCAAGTTGAAGGTCGGTGATCCACTGTCAGCTGAGACCTACATCGGTCCGATGGCGCGTTTCGACCTGCGGGATGAACTCGACCAGCAAGTGCGTGACACCCTGGAAGAAGGCGCCACCCTGCTGCTCGGCGGCGGCAAGTCCGAAGGCCCGGGCAACTACTACGAACCGACCGTGCTGGCCGACGTCACCGACCGCATGACCTCGTTCAAACAGGAACTGTTCGGCCCGGTCGCGTCGATCATCACCGCCCGCGATTGCGCGCATGCCGTGGCCCTGGCCAACGACAGCGAATTCGGCCTGACCGCGACGATCTACACCGCCAACGTGGCACTGGCCCAGCAACTGACCAGCGAACTGGACACCGGCGGCGTGTTCATCAACGGCTACTCGGCCAGCGATCCGCGCGTGACGTTTGGTGGTGTGAAGAAGAGCGGCTTCGGCCGAGAGCTGTCGCACTTCGGCGTGCGCGAATTCTGCAACGCCCAGACCGTTTGGCTGGATCGCAAATAATCCACACACCGGAAAACCCTGTAGGCCTTCGCCTGCTCGCGATGAGGCCGGTCCAGTCAACATCTGCATTGTCTGACTCACCGCTTTCGCGAGCAGGCTCGCTCCCACAGGGATTCGCGGACAGATTGAAAATAGTTGGCTTGGCACAATCCAAAGTGGGAGCGAGCCTGCTCGCGAAGCGGGAGTGTCAGTCAACACATCCGTTGCTGACTCACCGCTTTCGCGAGCAGGCTCGCTCCCACAGGGATTCGCGGACAGATTGAAAATAGGTGGCTTGGCACAATCCAAAGTGGGAGCGAGCCTGCTCGCGAAGCGGGAGTGTCAGTCAACACATCCGTTGCTGACTCACCGCTTTCGCGAGCAGGCTCGCTCCCACAGGGATTCGCGGACAGATTGAAAATAGTTGGCTTGGCACAATCCAAAGTGGGAGCGAGCCTGCTCGCGAAGCGGGAGTGTCAGTCAACACATCCGTTGCTGACTCACCGCTTTCGCGAGCAGGCTCGCTCCCACAGGGATTCGCGGACAGATTGAAAATAGTTGGCTTGGCACAATCCAAAGTGGGAGCCAGCCTGCTCGCGAAGCGGGAGTGTCAGTCAACACATCCGTTGCTGACTCACCGCTTTCGCGAGCAGGCTCGCTCCCACAGGGATTTGCAGACAGATTGAAAATAGGTGGCTCGCCCCCACAGTGGGTTTATGCGGCAGCCTGTTGTGGTGCTGCGACGCTGCGATCCTTGCTCAACAACCCCAGCACCACCGCCGCCGACACCAGCGTGATCACCGTCAGGATGTGCAGCAGATACTGAAACGCCGCAGCGTACCCTTCTACCAGACGTCCGTTGGCCAGCCCCGGAACGGTGTTGATCGCATGCGCCATATCGCCGGTGGTCACCCGGTGCGCGGTCTCGGCAATCAGCGACGCCTCGGCACTGCCCGCCAGCGCGTGCACGGCACTCGACAGATCAGCGTGGAGCAATGACGCCAGCAGTGCCGCGACAATCGCCAAGGCAATGCCCTCTCCCGCCACTCGCACAGTGCTGAAGATGCCCGCTGCCATGCCGGCGCGTTCTTTCGGCACGACGCTGACCGACAATCCATCCATCAGCCCCCACGGCAAACCGGCGCCAATACCGATCAGCAGCATCGGCACCACCAGCGCAAATTTCGCGTCACCGACGTTGTACAGGCTCAGCCAATGCAGGCCCACGGCGGCAATCAGGAAGCCGGCACCGGACAAGATACCGGCGGAAACGAAGCGCGCCATCGATGCGGCTAGCATCGGTACCACCAGCATCGGCGCCGACAACGCCAGCAACAGCAGACCGGCGTCGATCTCGCTCAGGCCCTCAACGCCGATAAAGCGCAGCGGCAACATCACCACCAGCACGATGTAGCAGAAACAAGTGCCGATCGGCAGCATCTGCACGCCAATGAATCGCGGATAACGGAACAGGGTCAGATCGAGCATCGGCCGCTCGACACGCATTTCGACGATCACGAAAGCTGCCAGCAACACGGCCGAAGCGCCCAGCAAACCGATCACCTGCGGACTGTCCCAACCACTGTCCGGTGCCTGGATCAGGCCAAACGTGAACAGCGCCAGCATTGCGCTGAACAGCAGCGTGCCCGGCCAGTCCAGCCCTTTGGCATCCGGGTCGCGGGTTTCGCGCATACGCGGCACCCCGAAAACCAACGCGATGATTCCAATCAACGCGGTGAAGACAAAAATCGCCCGCCAGTTGAACGCCTCGATCAGCGCGCCCGCCACCAGCGGCCCGAAGGCCAGACCGATGCCGAACGTCGTGCCGAGTACGCTGTACGCCCGGGTCCGGGCATGCCCCTCGAACTCTTGCGCCAGTGCCGCCGAACCGCTGGCCAGCGCCGCTGCCCCCGCCACACCTTGAACGGCACGCAACACGTCCAGCCAGAACACCGAAGGCGCCAGACTCTGCGCGATCGAGGCGGCGGTAAACAGCAACATGCCGTAGGTGAACAGGCGTTTGCGTCCGTACACGTCAGCCAATGCGCCGGCGGCCATCAGCAAACTGCCGAACGACAACATGAACGCATTGGTGATCCAGGTCAGCGCCACCGGACTGCCGCCCAAGTCACGGCCGATGGCCGGTGTCGCTACCGCGCCGCCAGTAAAACTTAACGGCAAGACCAGTGCCGAGAGGCACACGGCCGCGAGTATGAGCAACTTGTCGCGCGTTCCGTGCGGCTGAGTCAAAGAAATCATTCGTTCCATCCTTTGAGAAATCACAAAGCTGCGTCACGCAGCGAATAAGGCGCGAAATACACAGAAAAATCCACCGAAGTCTGCGCACGAAAGAGATGAGAGCGAGCAACCTCGCTCTCACAGCTCAGGCGTTCAGTTGGCGAAGTCGGTGGACAGCGCCAGCTCATTCCAATCAGCCAACTCCTGCGCCACCAGCCGATTCTTCGCCTCGATCCGCGCCACCGTGTCACTGCCCAATGCCAGTCGCAGCGGTGGGTTCGGCGCATTGACCAGTGCCAGCATCGCTTCGGCAAACTTCAGCGGATCACCCGGTTGTGCATGATTGGCCGCTTCGGCGAACACTCGCATCTTGCCCACGGTTTCGTCGTAGTCCGGCAGTTCAAGTTTCGTTTTGATCAACGACTGTTCATCAAGGAAATCGGTGCGGAAGAAACCCGGCTCGACCACCGTGGCTTGAATGCCCAAGGGTGCCAGTTCCTGATGCAACGCTTCGGTAATGCCTTCGACGGCGAACTTGGTCGCGCCGTAAACACCCCAGCCCATGTACGCCTGATAGCCGCCAATCGAAGAGATGTTGATTACCCGGCCACTGCGCTGTGCACGCATGTGTGGCAGCACGGCGCGGGTGACGTTGAGCAGGCCGAACACGTTGGTGGCGAACAGGCGCTCGGTCTCGCTGGCGCTGGTTTCTTCCACCGCGCCCAGCACGCCAAACCCGGCGTTGTTGATCAGCACATCGATACAGCCAAACCGCTTGATCCCTTCAGCAACCGCTTGATGCGCTTCGTCCTCGCGGGTGACGTCGAGGCGCACCGCCAGCAGGTTCGGTTGCTCGCCGAGACGATCGGTGATGTCTTGCGGGTTGCGCGCGGTAGCGATCACCGCGTCACCGGCACGCAAGGCGCGTTCTGCGATGAGGGTGCCAAAACCACGGGAAGCGCCAGTAATAAACCAGGTACGCATTTCAACTCCTCCTGTCTGCGACCTTTGGCGAGGGTGCCAGGTCTTCTTGATGAGTTGATGCGACTTTAAGGCCGTGCTACTGATGTGATAATCCCAACAATTTTGCATAACTTTGTGAAAGGTATTCACAGATGAAATCACCTTCGGCAGCCGATCTGTCGGTCTTTCTGTACACCGCGCAGCACTTGAACTTCAGCAAAGCGGCCATCGAACTCGGCCTCACGCCCTCGGCCCTGAGCCATTCGGTCAAAGCGCTGGAGAACCGGCTCGGCGTGCGCCTGTTCAATCGCACCACCCGCAGCGTGGCATTGACCGAGGCTGGCGAGCGTCTGTATGCGCGGTTGAAACCGGCGTTCCGTGATATTGACGATGCGCTGGAAGACCTCAACCATTTCCGCGATAAACCCTCAGGCAACCTGCGCATCACCTGCGGGCGGCAAGCCTGTGAGCTGGTGCTGCTACCGATTGCCAGTGAGTTTTTGCAGGTATATCCGGACATTCGCCTGGAAATGGTCGAGAGCGATGCGCTGCTGGATATTGTCGCGGGCGGCTTTGATGCCGGCGTGCGCTTCGGTAATCGGCTGGAGGCCGACATGGTGTCGCTGCCGATTGGCCCGACAATGCGCTCCGTGGTGGTCGGTTCACCGGCATTTTTCGAGCGCCACACGGCACCGCAAAAGCCCGAGGACCTGCACGCACTGCCGTGCATCCGCCACCGTTTTCCCAGCGGATCGCTGTATCGCTGGGAACTTGAACGCGGCGGCATTACTCAGGAAATCGAAGTCAACGGCCCGCTGACCCTCGGTGATGTCAGCCTGATGGTCGGCCCCGCGCTGCAAGGGCTGGGCCTGGCCTATGTGTTCGAAGACATGGTCAGCGAACACCTCGCCAGCGGGCGGCTGGTGCAAGTGCTGGCAGACTGGTGCCCGTACTATCCGGGTCTGCACCTGTACTACCCGAGCCGCCGTCATGTGCCGGCAGCGCTGAAGGCGTTTATCGACTTCGTGCGCAACCGGCACTAGCGCTTACAGGTACTTCAACCAGGTGATGTCGCGACGACGGGCCTTCAATGCCGAGAACCAGCGCACGGCCGGAAACAGCGCAATTGACAGAAGCGCTGCCGCCAGCCAGATCGCCACCACTGAAGAGAAGCCGAAATAGCTGCCCTGATTCAGCCCGAACAGGGCCACGCCGATCAGGTACAACACCTTCAACGCGTACAGATGCAGCAGATAGAAAAACATCGGCGCCGAACCGAACACGGTCAACCAGCGAATCCAGCGACGATCCTGCAAGCGTTCGAATGCCAGTAGCAGCAACAGCCCGACGCTCGCGGTCAGCGCGATAAACAGCAACGACGGTGGGTACTTGGTGATGTTGAAAAAGCTCATCAGGGTTTGCACCGACGTGTCGCCCACGGCCCACGGTTTCTCGCCATAGCCGTTGATCAACCGCAGCCCGACAAAGCCAAGCAGTCCTGCGCTCCCCGCGATCAGCAGTTGCCACTGACGCAAACTCGCTTCAACGCCGCGAGCAAACCACGGTCCCAGCGCATAACCCAGACCAATCACACCGATCCATGGCAACAACGGATAGGAGGTGCGCAGACGCAGAGTGTCGCTGACGTCGATCCAGCCGCGATCATGCAAAATCGCCCAGGGCACGTGCAGTGCTGACTCCAGCGGAAAATGCACAGTGTCGAGCAGGTTGTGTCCGGCGATGATCATCAGGCTCAACGTCAGCAACAGCCAGCGCGGCAGCCAGACCAGCAGCGACAAGGCAATCATGCTCAAACCGATCGCCCAGATCACTTGCAGATAAATCACGCTCGGTGGCAGTTGGAAGGTCCACGCGAAGTTCACCAGGGTGAACTCCAGCAGCACCAGAAACAGACCACGCTTGAACAGAAAGGCGCTGACATCAGACTTGCCCGCGTACTTTTCTCCGAACAACCACGCCGATAATCCCGTCAGCAACACAAACACCGGCGCACACAAATGCGCCAACGTGCGGCTGAAAAACAGCGCCGGTTCCGTGCTGGCAATGTCCATCGGGTCGCTGACCTGACGGTGCAGCAAGAAGGTTTCGCGCACGTGGTCGAGCAGCATGAACAGAATGACCAGGCCTCTGAGGGCGTCAATGGACATCAGCCGGCCAGTGGCCAACGGGGCAGAACGAGGAAGCACAATCGTCATGAGCGTTTCGCAATCGAAGGGATAACACCGGGTGCCTACAAGGACCACCCCTGAAATTCGCGTTACCTTATAACAATAACCAGCAAAAACCCAAGCCCAATCGATAGCGATTCTCAGAAAAACCTCAGCCGATCAAGCCGGGCAAGTTGCCCAATAGCCTCAGGCTTCTATAGTGATCAAGTCCCCTGCCCTTGCGGCCTGCTGTCGAGCGCTGTCCATGGTCAACACCGAACACCTGATCATCTGCGAGCACTGCGATTGTGTGTACGAAAAAGCCGTGCTGGCCAAACACCAGAAAACCTCGTGCGTGCGCTGCGGTGGCGTGCTGCAGCGCTTCAACGGTTTGACTGTTGAACAGCGTCTGGCCCTGACGTTCACGGCGGCGATGCTGTGGCTGTTCGCCAACTTCTATCCGGTGATGAGCATCAGCCTCAAAGGCCTGAAAAACAGCGCGACGCTGTGGGATTCGGTGCTGGCGCTGAGTCAGGGGCCGATCACCTTTATGGCGATGGTCGCGGCGATCTCGATCATCATTGCCCCGGCGTTTCAACTGGTGCTGCTGATCTGGGTGCTCAGCTTCGCGCTGTCATCGCGACGTGCACCGGGCTTCAAGCTGTGCATGCGCTGGCTGGAAACCCTGCGGCCGTGGAGCATGCTCGAAGTCTGCCTGCTGGGGGCGATGGTGGCGGTGTTCAAACTGGCCGGATTGCTCGATGTGTTGCCCGGCATCGGCCTGTTCGCGCTGGCCGTGCTGAGCCTGATGATGATCAGGATTGCCGGCCGCGATATCCGCGATCTCTGGGACATTCTATGAAACGGCCACCGACTGCCCGCGAACTCAATCTGTGCCTGTGCCACAGCTGCGGCCTGGCCTGCGACATGACCGACGAGCCGCATGAATGCCCGCGCTGCGATGCGCCGCTGCACCGGCGCAAGACCAATTCACTGGCGCGCACTTGGGCCTACATGCTCGCGGCGCTGGCGTTTTACGTGCCGGCCAATCTGTTGCCGGTGATGAACACCACCATGCTCGGCAGTGGCGCCGACAGCACGATCATGAGCGGCGTGCTGGAGTTCTGGGAGCACGGCGCTTGGGACATCGCCCTGATCATTTTCATCGCCAGCATCGCCGTGCCGGGAGTCAAGTTCGTGGCCCTGACGTTGCTGCTGATGACCGTGCAACGCGACAGCGCCTGGGCGCGCAAAGAGCGCTCGAAGCTGTACCGTTTCGTCGAGCTGATCGGCTATTGGTCGATGCTCGACGTTTTGGTGGTGGCGCTGGTCGCAGCATTGGTGAAGTTTCAGGCGCTGGGCGATATCGAGCCACGACCGGGCATTCTGTTTTTTGGCCTGGTCGTGGTGTTCACCATGCTCGCGGCGATGAGCTTCGACCCGCGCCTGATCTGGGACAAGGACACGGACGACGACCTCAGCGACGTTGAACCTCAAGCAGCACCTGCAACGGATGACGCAGTGCCTGATCCGACTGGCGCTTGACCTGACTGCGGCACGAATAACCGGTCGCCAAGGCTTCGCCCTGCTCTGCCGACGCCGCTACCTGACGTGCCCAGGACTGCTCGTAGATCACCGCTGAGGTTTGGCGATTGCGCGCCTCGTGACCGTAAGTGCCGGACATGCCGCAGCAACCGGTGGCCTGCGTGGCCAGCTTCAAACCCGCACGCTCGAACACTTGCTCCCACTGCCGCGTCGCGGCCGGGGCGTTGGTTTTCTCGGTGCAGTGGGCCAGCAGTCGGAACGACGCGGTTGCATCCTGTGGCGCCTGCTCCGGCATCACCTTGAGCAACCACTCCTGCACCAATGCCACCTCCGGGCATTGCTCCATGCCCGGCACTTTCAGGTATTCCTGGCGATACACCAACGTCATCGCCGGATCGAGGCCCAGCAACGGCACGCCCACATCGGCCAATTCACGCAGTTGCCGAGCGTTGCGCAACGCCGCGCGGTTGAATGCCGAGAGGAAGCCCTGCACATGCAAAGGCTTGCCGTTGGCGCTGAACGGCGCGAGATAGACCTGATAACCCAGGCGCGAAATCAACTCGACCAGATCGGCCAACAGCGGCGCTTCGAAGTAACGCGTGAAGGCATCCTGCACGATGACCACACTGCGCGCACGTTGCGCCTCGGTCAGCGCCGACAACGTCGAAACCTTCGCCGGTTGCACCTGCCAACGGCGCATCGCCGCATGGAAATCAAAACGACTGAGCAACGGCACGTCGATCATGCCGCCGACCCGTTCCAGCAAGCTGCGAACGAATGAGGCGCCCATCAACCCGTTGTACAGCGCCGGAATCCGCGCCATGTGCGGGATGCTGTACTCCAGCGAAGCGATCAGATAGTCCCGCGCCGGGCGCAGATAACGGCTGTGATACAGCTCCAGAAACCGCGAGCGAAACTCCGGCACATTGACCTTGACCGGGCACTGCCCCGCGCAGGATTTGCACGCCAGACAACCGGCCATGGCGTCATAAACTTCGTGCGAGAAATCCTCGGACTGGGCACGGCTGTTGCGCCAGCGCTGCCACGACGTGCTGAAAAACGCCGGTTTGCGAATGGCGTCGGACAACACATCAACGCCCGCCTCGCCCTGCAAACGCAGCCACTCGCGGATCAACGAGGCGCGGCCCTTGGGCGACTGAGCACGTTCGCGGGTGGCTTTCCACGACGGGCACATCGCGTCGTCGGGATCAAAGTTGTAGCAGGCGCCGTTGCCGTTGCAATGCATGGCCGCGCCGTAGCTTTGCCAGACCTTTTCGTCGATCTGCCGGTCGAGTTCGCCGCGCAACGTGACCTCGTCGATTTTCAGCAGCGCAGCGCCGGTGTTCGCCGGGGTGGCGATCTTGCCCGGGTTGAACTGGTTGAACGGGTCGAACGCAGCCTTCAAGGCTTGCAGTGCCGGATACAGCTCACCGAAAAATGCCGGCGCGTATTCCGAGCGCAAGCCTTTGCCGTGCTCACCCCACAGCAGGCCACCGTAACGCTGGGTCAACGCGGCGACGCCATCGGACACCGGACGCACCAGCGCGGCTTGTTGCGGGTCTTTCATGTCGAGAATCGGCCGCACGTGCAGCACGCCTGCATCGACGTGGCCGAACATGCCGTACTGCAAATCGTGGCTGTCGAGCAGGTCGCGCAGTTCGGCGATGTACTCGGCCAGATGCTGCGGCGGCACCGCCGTGTCTTCGACAAACGGCTGTGGCCGCGCTTCGCCGGCGACGTTACCGAGCAGGCCCACCGCGCGCTTGCGCATGCCGTAGACCTTGTTCACCGCCGCATGACCGACCGCCAGCGTATGACCCAAACGCTCAACCGTGCGGTCGCTGCTCAAGTGGTCGACAAATGCTTCGACCCGGCGCTGCAAGTCCTCCGGATCGTCGCCGCAAAACTCCACCAGATTGATGCCCAAGGTCGGCCGCTCGGCGCTTTCCGGGAAATACTCCGCAACGCCGTGCCAGACGATGTCCTGCATCGCCAGCAGCAAGACTTTCGAGTCCACGGTTTCGATCGACAGCGGCTTGAGCGCCATCAAGGCCCGCGCATCGCGCAAGGCGTCCATGAACCCGGCGTAGCGGATGTTCACCAGCATCGTATGCTTGGGGATCGGCAATACATTCAGCCGCGCCTCGACGACAAAACCCAGCGAGCCTTCAGCGCCGCACAACACACTGTTGAGGTTGAAACGGTTATCCGCCTCACGCAGATGCGCCAGGTCATAACCGGTCAGGCAACGGTTGAGATCGGGGAAACGCTCTTTGATCAGCTCACCCTGCTCATCAATGATCTGCCGCGCGCAGCGATAGACTTCACCGACGCGATCTTCGCGGGCGCACAGTGCTTCAAGTTCGCTTTCCTCAAGAGGCAAACCGTGCAGACGCTCGCCACCGCGCAAAACCATGTCGAGTTCAAGTACATGGTCGCGGGTCTTGCCGTAGGTGCAACTGCCCTGGCCACTGGCATCGGTGTTGATCATGCCGCCGACGGTGGCGCGGTTGGAGGTCGACAGTTCCGGGGCGAAAAACAGCCCGGCGGACTTCAGCGCGGCGTTGAGCTGATCCTTGACCACCCCGGCCTGCACGCGCACCCAGCGTTCCTCAACGTTGATTTCGAGGATGCGGTTCATGTGCCGCGACAGATCGACGACGATGCCGTCGGTCAGTGATTGGCCGTTGGTGCCGGTGCCGCCACCGCGCGGGGTGATCACCACTTGCTGATACGCCGGCTCGGCGATCAACCGCGCTACCCGCGCCACGTCCTCGGCGTCCAGCGGAAACACCGCCGCTTGCGGCAGGCGCTGATAGATCGAATTGTCAGTCGCCAGTACCACACGACTGGCGTAATCAGCGCTGATTTCACCGCGAAAGCCGCTGGTTTTCAGGGCTTTGAGGAACTGTTGGTAATCGCTGGTCAGGGCTTTGGCGGGGGACAGCTGGGCAATCATCGGTCAGGTTATCTCGGTCAAATCGGGCCGCGTGGCGGTGAACAGTTGTACGCAACGAATGATTGCGTCAGGCTCCGCCATCTCATGGTGCCCATGTTCATTGCTGGCGAACGCCGGGACAACCGTAAATTCGACCCGCTATTGATGACTTTTACGAATGAATCCGCGCACGCTCACCCCTTCCATGTCGTTATTGCTGGCTTTCGAGGCCGCCGCGCGCCATGAAAGCTACACCCGCGCCGCCCACGAACTGTCGCTGACGCAGAGTGCGGTCAGCCGGCAGGTGCAGATTCTCGAGAAGATGCTCGGCATGCGCTTGTTCAGCCGCGAAGGTCGGCAAGTGGTGCTGACCGATGTCGGCCGCATGTATCAGCGCGAACTCGCCGAAGCGCTCGGGCAGATTCGTAGTGCGACATTGCAGGCGATGGCGTTTGGCTCGGGCATTCACAGTCTGCGCCTGGCGACGCTGCCGACCTTCGGCTCGAAATGGTTGCTGCCACGGTTGAAAGATTTCTACACCGCGCATCCGGGCATGACCGTGCATTTGCATTCGCGTATCGCAGCGATTGACTTCGATACCAGCGAAATCGATGCGGCGATCTGCGTCGGTGGCGGTGAATGGCCGGGGCTGACGGCCCTGCCCTTGCACACCGAGGAACTGGTGGTGATCGCCAGTGCGCAACTGTCCGATGCTGAGCGCGACGACGCCGAACAACACATCGCCGGGCAACTGCTGCTCAATGTCAGCAGTAATGCCCAGGCGTGGGCGGAATGGTTCAGCCATCAGGGTCTGCCGCACCGAAGCATGCGTATCGGGCCGAGCTTTGAAATGACCTCGCACCTGATTCAGGCGGTGCGGGCAAATATTGGCGTGGGTTTGGTGCCGCGGATTCTGGTCGAGGATGAGTTGCTCAGCGGTGAGTTGCTGCAACTGGGCGAGCCGATCAACAGCCGGCGCAGCTACTACCTGGTGTATCCGCCGCGCAATGAGAATTTGCCGTCGCTGAAAGCGTTTCGGGATTGGCTGGTGCATACACTCTGAAAGAATGAGTTGCCGCCATTCGCGAGCAGGCTCGCTCCCACACCTTGGAATGCATTTCCCCTGTGGGAGCGAGCCTGCTCGCGAAGAGGCCGGCAATGGCAACCTCAAAACCTCGGTTTAACTGCCTTCCAATCCGGCTTGTACCGCTGCATCTGCCGCACATCATCACGCTGACGAATCCCGCACGTCAGGTACTGATCATGCAGCTTGCCCAACTGCTCATGATCCAGCTCCAGCCCAAGCCCCGGTGCGCGGGTGATCTTCACGCAGCCATCGACAATCGGCAGCTTGCCACCCTTGATCACCTCTTCATCCGGCTCCTGCCACGGGTAATGCGTATCGCAGGCGTAATCCAGATTCGGCACCGCCGCCGCCACATGGGCCATTGCCATCAGGCTGATGCCCAGGTGCGAATTGGAATGCATCGACACACCGAGGCCAAACACGTCGCACATCTTCGCCAGGGTCTGCGTGTCGCGCAGGCCGCCCCAGTAATGGTGGTCGGCGAGAACAATCTGCACGCTGTTTTGCGCGATGCTGCGGCGGAACTCGTCGAAATCGGTGACCACCATATTGGTTGCCAGCGGCAGACCGGTGCGCTTGTGCAGCTCAGCCATGCCGTCGAGGCCCGGAGTCGGGTCTTCGTAATATTGCAGATCATTGCCGAGCAACTCGGCCATGCGAATCGAGGTTTCCAGTGACCAGTTGCCATTCGGATCAATGCGCAACGGGTAGCCGGGGAAGGCCTTTTTCAACGCCTTGATGCACGCCACTTCATGCTCCGGCGGCAACGTCCCGGCCTTGAGTTTGATGCTTTTGAAACCGTACGCCTCGATCATCCGCGCGGCCTGCGCAACGATCTGCTGCTCGCTGAGTGCTTCACCCCAGTTGTCCGGTTTGTAGGGCGAATCGACATGCTGCGCATACTTGAAGAACAGATAGGCGCTGAACGGCACCTCATCGCGAATCGCGCCACCGAGCAGGTCCACCAGCGGCACATTCAGGTAATGCGCCTGCAAATCGAGGAAGGCTACTTCGAACGCCGAATAAGCATTGCTCACCGCTTTGCTGGCATGAGAACCGGGCGCGAGTTCGGCACCGGCAATAGTGGCGGGTTTGTTGGCGGCAATGGTGGCCTGCACGATCGCGCGTAACTGGTTGAGGTTGAACGGATCGAGACCGATCAGTTGCGCCTGCAACTGCTGCTGGATCGCCAGCGCCGGGGCATCGCCATAGCTTTCGCCGAGGCCGATGTAGCCGTTGTCGCTTTCGATCTCGATGATCGAGCGCAGGGCGAAGGGTTCGTGGATGCCGCTGGCGTTGAGCAGCGGCGGATCGCGGAAGGCAATCGGGGTCACAGTTACGCGGGTGATTTTCAAGATAACGCTCCTGACAGATCAACAATCAATTCAGTGGCTCGCGGCCGGGCTGGCCGTCGCAACAACGGCGGTGACCTCATGCGGCTTTGCGAGATTTTTGCCTTTCGCGCCAGGCGCCGTGCGGGCAAAAAAGATCACCACCGCAGCGACCAGTGACGTCGCCGCCAGGCCGTACAGTCCGCCCTCGATGGAGCCGGTGGTTTCTTCGAGGATGCCGAACGCCGTCGGCGCAACGAAACCGCCGAGGTTGCCGATGGAGTTGATCAGCGCGATCACTGCAGCGGCGATACGCGCATCCAGATAGCTTTGCGGGATTGGCCAGAACAGTGCCGACGCTGCCTTGAAACCGATGGCGGCGAAGCAGATCGCGACGAAGGCGAAGATCGGCCCGCCGGTGGTCGACATGAACATACCGACGGCTGCGATCACCAGCGTCAGGGCGACCCAGGCTTGCTGGAATTTCCACTTGCCGGCCATCGCCGCGAAACCGTACATGGCGACAATCGAAATGATCCACGGGATCGAGTTGAGCAGGCCGACCTGGAAGTCGCCGAGATTGCCCATCTTCTTGATCATGCTTGGCAGCCAGAACGTCGCGCCGTAAATGGTCAGAGCGATGGAGAAATAGATGAAACAGAACAGCGCAATCTGCCGATCCGCCAATAGCTTGAACATCGACGGTTTGGCCACCTGCGACGCCTCACGAGCGCGCTGCTCCTCGGCAATCGCCGCCACCAGCGCTTCGCGCTCTTCTTCGCTCAGCCACTTGGCCTGACGCGGATGCGATTGCAGCCAGAACCAGACGAATGCGCAGAGCACCACTGAAGCCGCGCCCTCAATCAAAAACATCCACTGCCAGCCATGCAGGCCGAGGCCGCTGATGTGCAGCAACGCACCGGAGACCGGGCCGGAGATCACCGAGGCAATGGCCGAACCGCTGAGAAACACCGCCATGGTCTTGCCGCGCTCGGAGGCCGGCAGCCATTGGGTGAAGTAATAAATGATTCCCGGAAAGAACCCCGCCTCCGCCGCACCGAGAATAAAGCGCAACACATAGAAACTGGTTTCCCCTCTGACGAAGGCCATGGCCATGGCCGCTGCGCCCCAAGTGAACATGATCCGCGTCAGCCAGACCCGCGCCCCATAACGCTGCAGAAGCATGTTGGACGGCACTTCGAACAGCGCGTAGCCCACAAAGAACAAACCGGCGCCGAGGCCGTAAGCCGCCGCGCCGATGCCCAGATCGGTTTCCATGTGGCTGCGTACGAAACCGATGTTGACCCGATCGATGTAGTTGACGATGAACATCACCACGAACAGCGGCAGCACGTGACGCTTGACCTTGGCGGCGGCACGGGCGAGAACCGTGACGTCCAGCGGACTCTGGAGGGTTTTCAAGGGGCGACTCCCGATCTTGTTTTTTTAGGGATGGCGTAAAGCGATGGGCCGATCATGGACGGCGATCATTGATCCCGTCTAATCTAACTTGGCATTCGATTGATACCCGGATTAGATCAATGTTCGAACTGACCCAGCTGCGCTGCTTCACCACTGTCGCTACCGAACTCAACTTTCGCCGCGCCGCCGAGCGACTGAACATGACGCAGCCGCCGCTCAGCCGGCAGATCCAGCTGCTTGAGCATCACCTCGGCGTCGAGCTGTTCACCCGCAGCACCCGTAGCGTCGCCTTGACCGCCGCCGGCCGTGCATTTTTCATCGAAGCACAGAACCTGCTGGAGCGCGCGCAGCAGGCAGCCGTCACCGCCCGACGGTTTGCCGAGGGCGATATCGGCTCGGTGAACATCAGTTTTGTCGGCAGCGCGGTGTATGAGTTTCTGCCCAAGGTGATCGCCGAGGCGCGACTGAAACAGCCGCAGGTGAAAATCGATCTGTCGGAAATGAACACTTACCAGCAACACGAAGCCCTGCGCGCCCGCCGCATCGATCTGGGCATCGCCCGTGCGCCGTTATTGGAGCCGGGCTACGCCACCGAATGCCTGGTGCGCGAGCCGTTTGTACTGGCGGTGCCGAGTGGACATCCATTGGCAACGGCGGCTGAAGTGGCGGTCAGTGACCTGGATAAACAACCGTTCCTGATGTACTCCCACGCCGCGTATCCGCCGTTCAATGAACTGCTGACCGGCATGCTGCGCTCGGCACGGGTCGCGCCGGATTATGTGCAGTGGCTGGGTTCTTCTCTGACGATTCTGGCCTTGGTCAACGCCGGCATGGGCCTGGCGCTGGTGCCGCGTTGCGCTACCAGTGTGGTGTTCAAGAATGTGGTGTTTCGCGATATCGATCTGGGCGAAGGGGTGCAGAGCGAGCTGCATCTGATCTGGCGGGAGAACAACGACAACCCGGCGTTTGCGATGTTGCTGGAAGCGATTCGCCGGGCGGTGGCTGAGGGTTGGGGCTAGTGGCTGGCGGCGCTGATCAGCGCTTTGGCGGTGGAGGCGCACTCGGCCCTTTGACCAGCGGTTTTGCCAACGGCTTGCCGTCTGGGCCCACGAAGAGACGCGCCACGTGAGGCGGCATGGGGTTGGGTGCTTTTGCGCTCATGAAACAACCTCCTCGACAGAATTGAATTCGACCCACTGAACTTTTGAGGAATCTATCACCATTGATTCGGCGCCAAAAGTGAGCACCTCGCCACCATCGCCAAGCCACTGTGGATTCAGCAAGATAAATTGCCCTTCCGAGGGGCCAGAAGGCCACTCCAAGGGCCAGCCAAACAATCGCCTCTCGTCATTCAGTTGCAAAGTGACAAGGCGATCCTGTCGCTCAAAAGCGCTGTACCACTCGCTGGGATGGGAGCTTTTACGTGTCAGGTTTCGCTTGCGTAGCCACACATGCAACACCCCGTTTGAAGCCAAATAACAGAAAAGCCCGGCGAGACATACTGAAACAATAAATGCCCACAATGCCTCCGCCCGAGCATCCCATTTCCCTACGGAAAAGCCTTTCGACCCCACCCACAGAAAAATTGCCCCAATCCCCAGTACCGCGCCCTGAATCACAAACGTAAAAATCAGCGCCTGCACAATCTGCCCGAACGTATCCGGTCGTTTGAACGCCGTCAGTGAGTAAAAAATCCACGCAGGGCGCAGGATTCTTGTCGTGCAAATTGAGCCGCAGCATTTCCCTGACCGATATTTCCGACTGACCTTCAGCCCGCAAGCAACCAAAAAAAAGCAGAAACCGCCCATGCTGTTTCTGCTTTTTTTGCATCCGGAAATGCCGTTACAGGCAATCACGTACCGATTGGCGCAACGACCCGGACTTCGCCCACGGCGGCCCCTGATACAACGAAACCCGGCTGCCATTCTTGTATTTGACGATGTCGAGAATCTCATCGGCCGTGATGATGCTTGGCGCGGTGATGCGATAGCCGTTGGAAATCGATGTCTGCGAGGTTTTGGCGACATCCTTCTGCCACAACGGTAATACACACGCGGCATAGTCCTTGGGTGCCTTGTCACTGGTCTTGTTGACATTCGGCTCACCCGGCACCAACGACGCCGGCAACGAGCAACCCGCCAACAGGGCCAACGCCAACGTCCCGATCCATATCCGCATAGTGTTTTCCTGATCTGAAAAAAGTGAATGTAGCGCGTAAGCCGGCGCACATCCATCGTGGCACCGCGCCGTCAGCGTAATCTGCACAACTTTTCACAACCGCTCGGCGTGCTGACGAACGCGCTTTGCCCATCGATGAAAAATGCGACTACTCTTTTCTACCGAGAATGTTCTGGAGGTGATCATGCGGCTCAATGAATACGAACACGAACTTCAACGCGACCTGCAAAGCGTTGCATCGGACCTGCGATGGTCGGCGGTCGACCTGAAACGTATCGCGGAACAACTGCGCAAATCCGGCAACGAGGCGGATGCGCAAACTGTGCTGAGATCCTGCGAGGTGCTGCAAAGCGATGAAGAACGGCTGCAACTCTATGCCAGGGAAGTGAAAGCCCGCGCCATCAGCCGGACCAAGGTCCACTGAGACCACCCTCCCCAAAAACAGAAGCCCCGACAATTGCCGGGGCTCTTTCATTACAGCCAGCCTGTCAGTGGGTTTTGTGACTTTGCGCGCGCGTCGTGCGTTTTTTGTAGCCAGGCAGCGCTGCGGCATAGGCCAGCGCCTCTTCCCGGCTACCAAACGACGCCAGCCGATCGCCCTGAGTGCAAACCCGCCATGGGCCATTGTTCACGCTAAGCACGTCATAGCCGTTCATGTGCATCTTGTTCAACATCGGCATGCTCATGGATACCTCCATTTTTGCTAACGGTCAGATCCAGCTTCACGCTTTTACCTTACACCCTGACCCGCCCGAAATGCCGACCGGATGTCGCCAGCCGCAACAGTCAAGGATCTGGCACTTTTCAACACAGCGAACGCTCCAAACTCCAATGAAACCTTTGTCGCACGCTTCGGCTCAAATATTGCAGTTTTATTTCTATTTTGTGACAAGCAGTAAAAACAGGTAACAGATGAAAGTACGTGCAACCGTTATATGCGAGCAGGATCGCCACATTCTCCTGGTACGCAAACCCCACTGCCGCTGGACATTGCCCGGCGGCAAGGTCGAGCACGGGGAAACCCGAGCGGAGGCTGCCGTGCGCGAACTGCAAGAAGAAACCGGCCTGGACGCCGACGATGTGTTGTATTTAATGGAATTGCAGAGCGGCAGCACGCGGCATCATGTCTACGAGGCGTCCGTGCTGGACTTTGAGCAAGTGCGTCCACAGAACGAGATCATCGATTGCATCTGGCATCCGCTGGATGCGGTGCGCAATCTGAGAACCAGCGAAGCGACGCTGCGCATTGTTCAAGCGTTTCAACGGCGTTTATGAGGCGTTTATGAGGCGTTAACCAGCGAACGCTCGGCGGCCCGCGCTGATTTCGGTGCGTAATTCACCGATGAAGTTGGAAATGTCACGGATCGTGACGAGGTGTTCCGGGGAAACGCCATTGAGCAGCAGTTCGACACGCCCGCTGTCCGGCTCATATACCTTGATTTGCAGCAGCCCCTGAGTGCCTGCAATGCAGTCACACTTGAACGCAGGAAAGCCGGATTCGACAATCCGGCAGATATCGTCAATGGCAAGCATGGCTGAACGCCTCGCAGGCGATGAGTCGGTCGACCCGATGAGCATAGATGAGCAATGTATGTCTTGCTCGATACAAAAATGCCAACCAGGTCACAACTTCCGATTCACCCTCAGTGCGCGTCATGATCCCAGATCCAGTTCCACATCCCCGGCAAATTCACCGCCTCCGAGCTGTTCTCCACCGTGCGCGCCAGTGCGGCCTTCTCCAGCGCGACGTGATCATCATAAAAAGGTTTGTCCGCCAGCCTCACGCCCGTGGCGGCCGCGCTATCCAGCAGAATCTGCAGGTATTCGCGCGTGTGCCGCGCGGTATAGCGGTTGAGATCATGAAACGTCACCACGACCGGGATGACCCCGTCCACGGTGGGCAATTCGCCAAGGGCGATACGTTCACGGACTTCCGATAATTGCCGCAGCATGTTGGCCCGACGTCGCGGGCTGGCATTGAAACCCCAGATCTTGCCGTCGTTGGCGCTTAAATCCGTGAGCAAAACGTGCAAGCCGTGCTGCTGATACGCAGCGAAGGTGCGCTTGTCGTAATTCCAGAACGGCGGGCGCAGCAGTGTCGGTGGTGCGCCGGTGATGGCAGCGATATCGGCCGTGCCGTTGCCCAGCGATTCTTCAAGCTGTTGTGGGTCGAGCAAGCGATGATTGGTGTGCCAATGGGTCGCCGTGTGAAACGCCAGGATGTGCCCCTCGTCATGCTCGCGACGCATGATGCTGCGGCCGATATCACTGTTGCCCGCTCGCGGCGCGCGTGTCTGCACAAAGAACACCGCTTTGATACCCGGCTGCAGCGGGTTGTCCTTGAGACTGTCGAGCACCGTGGCCGACGGATTCCACAAACTCGAAGCGCTGGGGCCATCGTCAAACGTCAACAGAAAGCGCACCGGTGCCTGGGTTTTCAGGCGCGTTTCGGTTTGCGCAGTCATTTCCATCGGGGCGGCGATGCAACCGGCCAGCCCAAGCGCAATCAGCGCAGCACAAAGAAGTTTGAATCCGGATGTCATGTTTTGCCTTGAGCACGGCGACGGCCGTCATGTGATCGATTGGCAAAACTCCCTCGCCCTTATCCATCCCTGCGCTCGGATATTCGAGCCGAGGTTGGATAAGGTACACAGGGTTTGGTTCCGGCGCTCGCTCAGTGAGCCAATGCCTGCTGAAAAGACGTGTCGATAATCCCGGCGGTGGCCAACGGTGCCGGCAGCGCTTTCACCTTGAACAGAAAATCGGCGGTGCTTTGCAGGTCCGTCGCAGCCTGCTGGTCCACCGGCCCGACGGTCATGTGCGCCTGGCGCAACCAGTGGCGCGACACCTGCTGATCGAGATTGGCTTTCTTTGCCCACAGATCGGCGTATTCATCTGTGTGGCTGTCGACCCAGGCCCGCGCCTGCTTCAAACGTCCGAGAAAATCCGCAATCGCTGCGCGTTTGCTGTCGATGGACGGTGTCGACGCCGCGATTGCGCTGAGCCCTGGCATCAGGTTTTTTGCGGTCAGGATCGGTCGCGCGCCGGAGAACACGATCTGCTGGGAAATGTACGGTTCCCACACCGGGAAAGCGTCAATGCTGCCCTGTGGCAGGGCTGCGGCGGCATCGATCGGCATCAACTTGACGAAGTCGACGTAGTTTTCCGGCAGACCGCCCTGCTCCAGGGCGCGCAAGGTCAACTGCTGACTCCAGGCTCCGGGCCAGTAGGCGACTTTCTTGCCCTTCAGATCGGCGATGGTTTTCACTGGCGAATCCTTCGGCACCAGCAACGCGATGGTGTCGGGATTCTGCCGCGAGACGCCGATCAACTTCACTGGCGCCTGCTTGGCGGCCAGAAACAGAAAGCCGGAATCACCGAGAAAACCCAGATCCAGCGAGCCGGTCTGCAAGGCTTCCGCCAAGGGTGCTGCGGCCTGGAAGTGTTTCCAGTCGACAGTATAAGGCGCGTCTTTCAATACGCCGGACGCCTCTACTGAAGCTCGAATGTTGTAGTAGTTCTGATCACCGACATGCAGGACCAATGGGTCGACTGCGTAGGAAAGCGGCGAGGTGAACAGTGCTGTTAATAACGCACTGCGTAGCAAACGAGAAAGCTTCATGGCTTGTCCTGCAAAGGGAAATTGCATAGACCATAACGCTGTTATTTCT
Organism: Pseudomonas sp. S3_C06; assembly: GCF_054667675.1. NCBI lineage: Bacteria > Pseudomonadati > Pseudomonadota > Gammaproteobacteria > Pseudomonadales > Pseudomonadaceae > Pseudomonas > Pseudomonas sp. S3_C06. The sequence goes on along the minus strand of NZ_CP162747.1, from coordinate 6,502,998 downwards.
CGGTGTTGAAATTCGATTAACGCATAAGCTCATCACGCTTGATGCCTGCTGTTCGCGTGGCAACAGTAGCGAATCACACTGTTGCCCATGCAACAGCGCAAATCCTGCATCCGGCCTTCAAACCCTTGTAAAACGGCACTTTCAAGCACATGGCACAGAGCCTGCAATATTCCAGTCATGCAGGAAGCATTCGATAAAAATATCTTTTTGGACATAAGAAACCTGTGCCTTTGCCGGAGCGCCCCATGACATCGTTCTTCTCTCATTTCAGACCACTGCTGGCCGCCAGCGCCATGGTGCTGAGCCTGCAACCGTTCGCCCATGCGACTGAGACCGCGCCGGCGGAAGTGCATCTCGACTACGCCTATTACTCGCCGGTCAGTCTGGTGCTCAAGCACTTCGGCTTCCTCGAAAAGGCCTTGCCGCAGACCAAGGTCAGTTGGGTACTGAGCCAGGGCAGCAACCGCTCGCTGGAATACCTCAACAGCGGCGGCGTGGATTTCGCTTCCAGTGCCAGCCTGGCCGCCGTGCTGAGTCGGGCCAATGGCAGCCCGATCAAATCCGTCTACGTCTACAGCCGCGCCGAATGGACAGCCTTGGTGGTGCGCAAGGATTCGCCGTACCAGACCGTCGCTGACCTGAAGGGCAAAAAGATCGCCGCCACCAAAGGCACCGATCCTTACCTGTTTACCCTGCGCAGCCTGCAACAGGCCGGGCTGAAAAAAGACGATGTCGAACTGGTCCATCTGCAACACCCGGATGGTCGTACCGCGCTGGAAAAAGGCGATGTCGACGCCTGGGCCGGACTCGATCCGCACATGGCCGCCAGTCAGGTGCAGGCCGGTTCGCGCCTGCTCTACCGCAACCCGGCGTTCAACAGTTACGGCGTGGTCAGCGTCACCGAGCAATACGCCAAGGAACACCCGCAGACCATCGACACCGTCATCAAGGCTTACGAACAGGCCCGCGACTGGGCCGTGAAAAACCCTGATGAGTTCGCCGCCCTCCTCGCCAAGGAGTCCGGCTTACCGCTGGATGTGGCCAGGCTGCAACTGTCGCGAACGGACCTGAGCAACCCGCAACTCACTCAGCAGGACATCAGCGCCTCCAAGGCAGCGGCGCCGATTCTGGTCTCCGAGGAACTGGTGCGCCGTGGGGTGAATGTCGATCAAGTCATCGATCAATTGCTCGACAGCGGTGTGCAGCAAGCCGTCGCCCACCAGTAACTGATCAGCCTCACAACAACTCCGCGCCCGTCGCGGATTTGTCGTGAGCGGAGCCAAAACCATGACCACCCACAGCAAAGACTTGCCCGCGCCACTTGCCGTACCGCGCCAGCGTCCTGCGAGTTTGAATCCGACGTGGCAGCGCCGCTGCAAAGGCCTGGCCCTGCCCCTGCTGATCATCGTTGCACTGGAAATTATCGTACGCATCGGTTGGTTGCCGTCCTACCAGATGCCGGCGCCGAGCGAGATCGCCCTGACCCTCACCGACCTTGCCGAAGGCGCACTGTGGAAACACATCGGCGCCAGCCTTATTCGCGTGTTGCTGGGTTTTGCCATTGGCGCCAGTCTGGCGCTGGTGTTTGCTGCCTGGGTTGGCTTGAGCCGTGAGGCCGAGGCGTATCTGGAGCCGACGTTTGCCGCCCTGCGTTCCATTCCGAGCCTGGCCTGGGTGCCACTGCTGCTGTTGTGGCTGGGCATCGACGAGACGTCGAAAATCGTCCTGATTGCCATCGGCGCGTTTTTTCCGGTGTACGTCAACGTGGTCGCAGCCATTCGCAACATTGATCGCAAACTGGTGGAAGTCGGGCGCATCTATGGCTTCAGCCGCTTGCAACTGGTACGACGGATCTTGCTGCCGGCCGCCCTGCCCGGCCTGTTCACCGGGTTACGCAGCGGCATGAGCCTGGCGTGGATGTTTCTGGTGGCGGCGGAATTGATCGCGGCCACCAAGGGTTTAGGCTATCTGCTCAGTGACGGTCGGGAAACCTCGCGGCCGGACATCGTGCTGGCCGCGATCATCGTGCTCGCCTTGCTCGGCAAACTCAGTGACGGCTTGCTGGCCATGCTCGAACGTCGCTGGTTGAAATGGCGTGACACCTTCACCGGTCAGGACGCCAGCGACTAAGCTGAAATCTCCCACCGGAGATTCAGCCCATGTGCGGAAGACTCTCGCAGTACCGTGGCATTCACGACTTTGTCGCGGTGCTGAGCATTCCCGACGCCTTGATCAATCACGTCGGCGATGCGCCGCTCAGTCGCTACAACGCGGCGCCGACCACCGCGCTGGCCGTCCTGCATCAACAAGGACAGCAACTGCATGCCGACAATCTGCGCTGGGGCTGGCGCCCGCACTGGGCCAAGGATCGCCCCCCACCCATCAATGCCCGGGTGGAGAAAGTCGCCCACGGCCCGTTCTTCCGGGCGATCTGGCGCCATCGTTTGATTGTGCCCGTCGATAACTGGTTTGAATGGGTCGACACCGAGGACAAAACCCGACAACCGTGGCTGATCCGTCGGGCGGATCATGGGACAGTTTTCTGCGCCGCCATCGGACAATTTCCGACAACTGAAACAGCAGCCCGGGATGACGACGGCTTCGTGATCATCACCGCCAATGCCGTCGGCGGCATGCTCGATATCCATGATCGCCGACCGGTGGTGTTCCGCGCAGAGTTGGCGCGCGAGTGGCTCGATCCGGCGACGCCGGTTGAACGCGCCGAGCAAATGCTGCTGTTTGAAGGTGAATGCAGCGAAGTGTTCGAATGGTACAAAGTCGGCAAAGCTGTCGGTAACGTGCGCAATCAGGGGGCCAGTTTGATTATTGAGCAGACTTAAACATTTGCCGACTTCACGCGTCTATCAATGCAGGAGCTGCCGAAGGCTGCGATCTTTTGACGCAGCGTTATAAGAAATAAAGCTATTGCAAATTTGAGCAATTCATAAAGCGAATCACTGCCGTTACAAACCCTGTTTCATTTTTGAGACGGCGCACATAAAACACACGTTCGAATGAACTAACCGCCTGTCTGACATTTCAACCGTCATACATACATTTAGATGCACTACGGCTAGCATGCGCGCCGCATTTCCATTTGGTATACCAGTTGACCAAAGAGTCAACAAACCAGGAACCCCCTAACGTCTACAAGCCTTGCAGAGAAATAAGTTGCGCGACGATTTTGCAATCAAACAGGTCAGCGGCCTGGAGTGTATTTATCTGTCCATGACAGAACGCTTTGAACTCGACTGTTTTATCGGCCACTACATCAAGACCCGAAACCTGCGTTCCGTACCTGATATCGAACGCATCCTGCGCACCACCCTCGAAGGGTATCCTGGCCATGCGCCGGTGATGGTCAACGAGCTGAATGCGTGGATTGATCGAACCTTGGGATATCGGGCCACACACCCCGACTTCACGCAGTTGGACGATCTTTGAAACCGTAAAAAAGCCCCGCATTTTCGGGGCTTTTTCGTAGAAATCACTCAAAACTTGCGATCAGGATCTGAAAGCTCTCTGCCGTCATCGTGCTTCCAAGTTTGCTCCTTGTGCTTCTCCCACTCTATTTCTTCTTGTGTCGGTTCATCCGTATCTTCGTCATCCGTCTCTGGATGCTTTTGCTCAGTCGCCATGCGCACCTCCCGTTATCAGTTAATCTCCATCCCTGAAGCGTAGAACAGACAACTTACAACCACCAGCGCAGCAAAAAGAAGAACGCCATGCTCAACAACATGCTGAGCAAAGTACTGCGCGTGTAGATCACCAGTGCGATCGCTACCAGCGAACTAAGCAGATAAGGATTATCCCACTGCAGATTCAACTGTTTGTCGGGCATGAAGACGATCGGCCCACAGATCGCGGTAAGCATCCCCGGTACTGCAAAACCGAGGAATTGCCGCGCATTACTGCTCAGACGCACCGGCAAGCGCGGCTCGAGAAACACGTAGCGATTGAGAAACACCAGAAGCCCCATGCCAAAAATCACTGCCCAAACCATCATGTGCGCTCCCGATACAGCTTGTTGCAGATAAACCCGGCGGTCATTCCGGCCAGTCCGGACAACACCAGCGCCGAACCCCACTGCCAGTAACTGAACAGCACCGAACAAAACAGCGACACCGCCACACACACCAGCGTCGGTACGTTACACACCACCGGCGTGATCAACGCGATAAACGTGGCGGCAATCGAGAAATCCAGCCCCAAGTGCTCAAGCCCTGGAATGCTGCTGCCGAGGACAATGCCGGCGAGAGTGAACAGATTCCACGCGATGTAGAACGTCAAACCGACGCCCAACGCATACCAGCGATTGAACTGCTGGCGATCATGTTGACTGGTCAGTGCAAACAACTCATCGGTGAGCAAAAAGCCCAGACCTATGCGCCAGCGCCCCGGCAGCGGCGAAATCACCGAGCGCATGCTCATGCCATAGAGCAAGTGCTGCGAGGTCAGTAGCAGCGTGGTCAGCAGAATCGAGAAAATCCCCGCACCGCCCTTGAGCATGCCGATCGCGACCAATTGCGCCGCACCGGCAAACACGATGCTCGACAAGCCCTGCCCTTGCAGCGGCGTGAGGTTGGCCTCGATCGCCATGGAGCCGGCCAGCAGCCCCCATGGCGCGGTGGCCAGAGACAACGGCATGATCGCCGCAGCGCCGCGAAGGAACGCACTGCGCGGCATTACTGAGTCAGACATAAACGTTCTTCAACCAGGAAAACGGTCGGCGACTGTGCCAGTAAATTCGCTTTTCTGGCTTGAACAATCTTGCGCACTTGTGGGAAATCGTCCGGATGCGCGCGGAATAGGCTGACTTTCGCACTGACTTTTAATGCCCTGAGCGGCGTAACATAGCGCCATTCACAATCGCGTCAGGGAGACGACATGCTGTACCGAATCGCAGCCGACGGGCTGGTGCTGTTTCATTTGTGCTTCATTCTGTTCGTGCTGTCTGGCGGGCTGCTGGTACTCAAATGGCCACGGGTGATGTGGCTGCATTTGCCGGCGGCCGCCTGGGGCGTGGCGGTCGAGGTGTTGCACCTGACCTGCCCACTGACCTACTGGGAAAACCTCATGCGCCACGCCGCCGGACAGACTGAATACGCCGGCGGCTTTATCGAGCATTACATCTGGCCGATCATCTATCCGGCCGGGCTGACCCCACAGATTCAACTGGCGCTCGGCAGCGTGGTGCTGGCGGTCAACCTGCTGGTGTATGGGCGGGCATTTCGCTCATGGAAACATCGGCGCGCCGCTTCGCCGCTTTAATTATCCTCGCCGACTGACTTGAAGCGGGCCTCGAAATCCGCTGCCAGGTCCGCCAAGGTGATGCCACCCAACCGCGACAGCAACAGCGCCTGCGCCTCATCGAAGGTGCGTGTCAGTGCGGCGTTCACCGCTTGCTCGACCAGACACTCCGGGTGATCCGTCGACAAACCGATGGAAAAAATCGACTGCGTGCCTAACGCCTGGTGGATATCCAGCAGGGTGATCTGCGCCAGCGGTTTGGCCAGCGCCCAGCCTCCCTGATGGCCCTTCTCTGACGTCACAAACCCCTGCTCCTTGAGCAAACCCATGGTGCGCCGCACCACCACCGGGTTGGTGCCAAGCATGCCGGCGATGGTTTCCGAGGTCGCGCGCTTTTCATGGCGAGCCATGTGAATCAACACATGGAGCATGCGCGATAACCGCGTGTCGTTTCTCATCGATGATCCTTTTTTCAAGCCGTTGCGAAGATGCGCCGAGTATCGCTTGCAAGGTCTGAAGTTACGAGACTATTGACAGCAATATTTCTCGTAACTTACGGTGTACTCTGAAAATTCAAGAGGAGATTCGCTCATGGTGTACGACGTCATCATCGTTGGCGGCAGCTATGCCGGGCTGTCCGCCGGCCTGCAACTGGCCCGCGCCCGACGCAATGTGCTGGTGCTGGATTCAGGACTGCGACGCAACCGTTTTGCCGAAACATCCCACGGTTTCCTCGGCCAGGATGGACGTGCACCGGGGCAAATTGCTGACGAAGCACGCGCACAGTTACTGGCTTACCCCAGCGTGCAATGGCTAACGGATACAGCAGTTGAAGCGACTCGGACTGACAGCGGATTCGATCTGCGCACCGAGAGCGGACAATGGCTCAGCGCCAAGCGACTGATCCTGGCCTCGGGCGTCATCGACGAGTTGCCGGACATCGACGGTCTCAGGCAACGCTGGGGCCAAAGTGTTTTTCATTGCCCGTACTGCCACGGTTATGAACTGAATCAAGACGCGATCGGCGTATTGGCGACGTCACCCATGTCGATTCATCACGCCCTGCTACTGCGGGATTGGGGCCCGACCACGTTCTTCACCAACGGCGTGTTCGAGCCGGATGCCGAACAATTGGCGGAACTGGATCGCCGCGGTGTAACCCTGGAAACCCGGCCGGTCAGTCACATCCGTGGCGAGCGTGCGGACGTGGTACTCAGCGATGGTCAGGTCATCGCTGTTGCAGGCCTGTTCGCCATGCCACGCACACGCATGGCCAGCCCGCTGGCTGAACAACTGGGATGTACATTCGAGGATGGCCCGATGGGACCGTTTATTCAGACTGACGCGACACAACAAACCAGCGTCGCCGGCGTATTTGCCTGCGGAGATGCGGCATTGGCTGCCGGTTCAGTAGCGCTGGCAGTTGGCGATGGGGCCCGCGCCGGTGCAGGCACTCATCGCTCACTGATCTTTGGCTGAAACTTATACTGCGGACGTTTCAGCGCGAAGTTGGCTTCAACGCCTCCAGCCAGGCCGGATCCAGGCGCGTCTGCTCGGTGTCGAGACCCAGCACCTGCATCCGTTCCTTGTGCGCCTCGACTTCCCGCCACAGCTGCCCATGATCGCTGGAGTTACCGTCCAGTTCGTGCATTTGCGTCAACCCCAAGTGGTAGAAACGCAAAACCTTCATCGCCACCGGATCGTTCTGCTCCACCGCCGCCGTCACCTGATGCATCACATTGGTGATGCTCATCAGGTTGCGCTTGAGTCGCCAGCTATACACCGCTGGCGCCATCCAGCTCTGATTCCAGAAGCGCCCGCGCAGTAACCCCGCAGTCAGCAGAAATGCCAGAAAAACCCCGCCGACATTGAAGCGCAGGTTATCGCCGCCAGGTTCGCCGAACAACGCCACCGCCACGCTTGAGAACAACATCGCCAGCACTAGAAACAGCACGGCGATGATGATCGTGCTGCGTCGGGTCTGCTGGCGAAAGGTGGCGGCATCCATTGGCTGAATCTCGAACATCACAAATGACTTCCTTGGGCGACAAAAGGGCTAACAGAAAAAAGCGGCCGGGGCATTATCGCCTCTACGACGGATTTAGCTATGCTGGGGCTCCTCTTCATCTTTTCAGCGTCCAAAGGGGACATGGCGGTATAGCGCAGATCGTGCCATCTTCATTCATGGATACACACTATTCGGATGCCATTGCTCAGCTTCGTGATGACATCGTTTTAAGGATCATTGCATGACCCAACGACACGTAATCAACGCCTCGGTCAGCCCGAAAGGCAGCCTGGAAACCCTTTCTCAACGTGAAGTCCAGCAACTGAGCGAAGCCGGATCCGGCAGCACCTACACCCTCTTCCGCCAGTGCGCCCTGGCCATCCTCAACACCGGCGCCCATGTCGATAACGCCAAGACTATCCTTGAAGCCTACAAGGACTTCGAAATCCGCATTCACCAGCAGGATCGCGGCGTACGCCTGGAGCTGCTGAACGCTCCGGCCGACGCGTTCGTCGACGGCGAAATGATCGCCAGCACCCGCGAAATGCTCTTCAGTGCCCTGCGCGACATCGTCTACACCGAAAACGAACTCGACAGCCAACGCATCGACCTCAGCACCTCGCAAGGCATCAGCGACTACGTCTTCCACCTGCTGCGCAACGCACGCACTCTGCGTCCCGGCGTCGAGCCGAAAATCGTTGTGTGCTGGGGCGGTCACTCGATCAACACCGAAGAATACAAATACACCAAGAAAGTCGGCCACGAACTCGGCCTGCGCAGCCTCGACATCTGCACCGGTTGCGGCCCGGGCGTGATGAAAGGCCCGATGAAAGGCGCAACTATCGCCCACGCCAAACAGCGTATTCACGGCGGTCGTTATCTCGGCCTGACCGAGCCGGGCATCATTGCCGCCGAAGCGCCGAACCCGATCGTCAACGAGCTGGTGATTCTGCCGGACATCGAAAAACGTCTGGAAGCCTTCGTGCGTGTCGGCCACGGCATCATCATCTTCCCGGGCGGTGCGGGTACGGCGGAAGAGTTCCTCTACCTGCTGGGCATACTGATGCACCCTGACAATAAAGGGCTGCCGTTCCCGGTGGTCCTCACCGGACCGAAACATGCGGCGCCGTATCTGGAACAGCTCGACGCCTTCGTCACCGCCACCCTGGGTGAAGCAGCCAAGCAACACTACGAAATCATCATCGACGACCCGGCCGAAGTGGCACGGCAGATGACTCAGGGGCTGAAAGCGGTTAAGCAGTTCCGCCGCGAGCGCAACGACGCGTTCCACTTCAACTGGCTGCTGAAAATCGACGAAGGCTTCCAGCGCCCGTTCGATCCGACCCACGAAAACATGGCCAACCTGAAACTGCACCGCGACCAGCCACCGCACGAACTGGCGGCGAACCTGCGTCGGGCGTTCTCCGGCATTGTCGCCGGTAACGTCAAGGACAAGGGCATTCGCCTGATCGAAGAACACGGGCCGTACCAGATCCGTGGTGATGCGGCGATCATGCAACCGCTCGATGCGCTGCTCAAAGCCTTCGTCGCCCAGCACCGGATGAAACTGCCGGGCGGCGCGGCGTATGTGCCTTGCTATAGGGTGGTGGCGTAACACTTACAGCACACCCAAAACCTTGGGAGCTGTTTTGCCAGCGATCAAAGTTAGACTCCCATTGACATGCGGCGCCCTAAACGCCGGATGCCAATGGATTCTCCAGACAGACATCTAACCTAATGAGTAATTTCGTACTTCGTAAAAGGTGCGTCCACTGGATTTCCGCCCAAATCCACCCTATAGGCAAACTCAGCGCCCTGCGGGCCTATGTTTTTCAGTAAGTCTGCGCGAGACACCTTTATTTCGATAGTCTCCGAATGAGGAGTGGTACCGGTAAATCCTTCACCGATCAACTTGCCATCTAAAACAACCTGAACGAAAAATGGGGTAATGGGACCATCCTCCGCCAGAGGACCCGGCGGGATCCGTGCAGTAGCGCCATCTGGGACATCGGTCAGTTTTATGATGCCGTCTACAGCTTCGTTGATTACAAGTGGTTCAAGAGCCTTAGCCATCTCTTTATTCCTTTAAAAATTGGTTGAGCACGCGAAGCTATCGCGTACGAAGCGATTAGGCCCATGCCGGCGAAGATCCACAACTGTCAGAAATTACAGGTGGGGTCTTTATTCCGACCAACGGCAACCTCGGCTTTAACGCACCAGTCGTAAAGCCAACGCCTTCGCCTGCAACGCCACATCCGTCACCGCCGTGCTCTCCCACGACATCCCGCGCAATGGCGGCCCCATGGCAAACAATCGGTCAGCCGCAAGCCCTTCGGCATCCAGCACCGCACCATCCACCGCCGCCGCAATCCCCAGCGCCAACGGTCCCGGCTGCACCAGACCGCGCGCCAGCACCTGTTGCGGCAACGGTCGCGCCACCCGACGCCAGTCGTATTCGATGCCACTGGAGTTGACCAACGCGGCGCCCTGCACCACGCAGGTTTGCGACTCACCGCGACGCCGAATGCGAATACTCACACCACCTTCCACATTTTGCTCAAGCCCTTTGAACGAAGCAGCCTGAATGCGCAATCGCCCTTCTTTATAAAGACGCTCAACCAACGCCGCACTCAACGGCGGTGATCGATGATGGTGACTCTCCCACCACGGCCGAACATGCCGTACGAATTGTCGCCGCTGCACGTCATTCGCTTGACTCCACAGCCGGGCGATGTGTACGCGGACTGTGTCCAGCGGGGCCTGCCAATCAATGCCTTGGGCAATGGCTGCCTGGCATTGCCGACGCAATTCACGCAACAACTGCCGTGGTGCGCGAATACTGTGATCGTCGCCAAGAAAATCCACCCAGGCCGGCGGTTGTCGGCGTACATGGGGCAATAAACCATGGCGGGAAAACACTTCAATCGGCCCGCGATGCCCGGCTTGCTCCAGCGATACCACGGCATCGACCATGGTCAGGCCGGAGCCAATGATCATCACGGTGGATTGCGGATCGAGCTGGCGCATGGCCGCGACATCCCAAGGATCGAGCGCCGCGGCGTTGAGGCCGCTGGAGGCTTTCTGCTGGGTTCGCGCGGCAGGGAACATTCCAGTCGCCAAGACCGCGTAGCCACCGCGCAGTGCCTGACCATTGCTCAGTGTGAGCTGCACCGAATCGGCCTCGACTTGCAGGTCGACGACCTCCGCGCGAATGTGTTCAACGCTCGAACCATAATGCGCCCCGACAGTGCGCGCTTCAGCCAGACGTTGCTGCACATAGACACCAAACAAACCACGCGGCGGGAACAGTTCGCTGACCGGCACATCCTGCTCGGCCGATTCAGGCCAGCCACCACCGGCAATGTGCTCGGTCAGCCATTGCGTCAAATCATCAGGATTATCCGGATCAACACTCATGCGTGCGGCGTTGCCATTGAGTGTGTGACCTAACTCGACCGCGCTGTACGCCTCGCCCCGTCCCAGTTCCGCACGCGGTTCAACGATCAGGACCTTGCGCCGGCCAGGCAGTCGCAATAATTGCACCGCCAACATCGTGCCGCTGAGGCCACCGCCGATAATCAGGATGTCTGCGCTCTGACTCATTCAAATCACCACATTACGCACAAACCGCGCCGCAACTTCCCCATCATTGCGATAGGAATGCGGCTGGTTACTGGCAAACATGAAGAACTCACCTGTACCGATGTGCTGCGGCTGATCGCCGAGCATCAGGGTCAGGCAACCTTCAAAGACGAAAATCTGCTCGCTCCAGCCCTCGGCATCCGCTTGCGACGGATAGACCTCGCCGGGTTGCAGGCACCACTCCCATTGCTCGACTTCGCGGGTCGCCGTGGCTTTGGAAAGCAACACCGCTTTGCTGCCCGGGTGGGTGCCCGCCCATGCCACCTCGTTGATGCGGCTCGGGTCGCGGGCATCCGGCGCCTGGATCAGATCGCTGAACGCCACATCGAGCGCCTCGGCGACGCGATCCAGCGTGGTCAGGCTGACATTCTTCTCGCCCGCCTCGATCGCCACCAGCATGCGCCGGCTGACCCCGGATTTTTCCGCCAGCGCAGTCTGGCTCATGTCGGCGGCATGACGTAGGCGTCGCACATTCAGGCTGACGTGTTGCAGGACGGACGCCCGTTGCGTTGAATCTTTGTGCACTATATTGCTCACTCAGTGAGGTTGCGCAGTATACTGCGCAACGTTGGGCGCATTGTGCGGCCTCCTTTTTATAGTGCGCAAGGTCATGACGTCGCAGAACAGCTCCCCCACTCCCCTTCGTTTCTCTCGTTTCAGCAAAGCCGAGTGCGTGCTGGTGCTGATCACCATGATCTGGGGCGGTACTTTCCTGCTGGTTCAGCATGCGATGACCGTCAGCGGCCCGATGTTTTTTGTCGGCCTGCGCTTCGCCGCTGCGGCGGCTATCGTCGCACTGTTCTCATGGCGTCATCTGCGCGAACTGACGCTGTTCGAACTCAAGGCTGGCGCCTTCATCGGCGTGGCGATCATGCTCGGTTACGGCCTGCAGACGGTCGGACTGCAAACGATCCCGAGCAGTCAATCGGCGTTCATTACTGCGTTGTACGTACCGTTCGTGCCGTTGTTGCAATGGCTGGTGCTCGGTCGTCGGCCGGGGTTGATGCCGAGCATCGGCATCATGTTGGCGTTTACCGGTTTGATGTTGTTGTCGGGTCCATCCGGCGCAGCGCTGAATTTCAGTCCGGGCGAAATCGCCACGCTGATCAGCGCTATTGCCATTGCCGCCGAAATCATTCTGATCAGCACCTACGCCGGCCAGGTGGATGTGCGCCGGGTGACCGTTGTGCAACTGGCAACCACTTCCGTGCTGTCATTCCTGCTGGTGGTGCCGACCGGGGAAATGATTCCGGACTTTTCCTGGACCCTGCTGGTGACTGCGCTGGGGTTGGGCGCGGCGAGTGCGGCGATTCAGGTGGCGATGAACTGGGCGCAGAAGAGTGTTTCGCCAACTCGGGCGACGTTGATCTATGCGGGCGAGCCGGTGTGGGCCGGGATTGTCGGGCGGATTGCCGGGGAGCGCTTGCCGGCGATTGCGCTGGTGGGTGCGGGGTTGATTGTGGCGGCGGTGATTGTCAGTGAGTTGAAGACCAAGGGTAAGGTTGCAGAAGCCGAAGCGGAGCTGGAGCGGGAAGCACAGGGATAAAGCTCCGAAATCTTCACAGTCTGAATTATTGCTATCGCGAGCAGGCTCACTCCTACAGGGGAACGCATTCCAAATGTAGGCCTTCGCCTGCTCGCGATGAGGCCATTCCAAGCAACATCGACCTTCCTGAAACAATGCCAAACAGAAAATTCCAGACTACTTTGTAGGATTCTGAGACATCCTCGCGTTTGGTGATCGGGGAGCTGGCACGTATGATGCTTCACAAACTTCCGCAGATTAGAAGCCTATGTCCCTGATAGTTCTACTGCTTCTGCCATTCATTGGCAGCTGTCTGGCAGCGGTGCTGCCTCATAACGCGCGTAATACCGAATCCCTGTTGGCAGGCCTGGTCGCTTTGATCGGTACCGTCCAAGTCGCGCTGTTGTACCCACAAATCGCCCACGGCGGTGTGATCCGCGAAGAGTTCATGTGGCTGCCCAGCCTCGGTCTGAACTTCGTTCTGCGCATGGACGGCTTCGCCTGGCTGTTCTCGATGCTGGTGCTGGGCATCGGCACCCTCGTCTCTTTATATGCCCGTTATTACATGTCGCCGGACGATCCGGTGCCGCGTTTCTTCGCCTTTTTCCTGGCATTCATGGGCGCCATGCTCGGCCTGGTCATCTCCGGCAACCTGATCCAGATCGTGTTTTTCTGGGAACTGACCAGCCTCTTCTCGTTCCTGTTGATCGGCTATTGGCACCACCGCGCCGACGCCCGTCGCGGTGCTTATATGGCGTTGATGGTCACCGGTGCCGGCGGGTTATGCCTGCTGGCGGGGGTCATGATTCTCGGCCATGTCGTCGGCAGCTATGACCTCGACAAGGTCCTGGCCGCCGGCGACATGATTCGTGCACACGCCCTCTACCCTATCCTTTTACCCCTCATTCTTATCGGCGCACTCAGCAAAAGCGCGCAGTTCCCTTTCCATTTCTGGCTGCCGCACGCAATGGCGGCGCCAACACCGGTTTCGGCATACCTGCACTCGGCGACCATGGTCAAGGCCGGGGTTTTCCTGCTCGCCCGACTTTGGCCGTCACTGTCCGGCAGTGAAGAATGGTTCTACATCGTCAGCGGGGCCGGCGCGTGTACGCTGTTGCTCGGCGCGTACTGCGCGATGTTCCAGAACGATCTCAAAGGTCTGCTCGCTTACTCGACCATCAGCCACCTCGGCCTGATCACTTTGCTGCTGGGTCTGAACAGTCCGCTGGCGGCAGTGGCGGCGGTATTTCACATCCTCAACCACGCGACGTTCAAGGCTTCGCTGTTCATGGCCGCTGGCATCATCGACCACGAAAGCGGCACCCGCGATATCCGCAAACTCAGCGGCCTGATCAAACTGATTCCATTCACCGCGACGCTGGCCATGGTTGCCAGCGCCTCGATGGCCGGGGTGCCGTTGCTCAACGGCTTCCTGTCGAAAGAAATGTTCTTCGCTGAAACCGTGTTCATCAACGCCACGGCGTGGGTCGAAGCGGCGCTGCCGATTGTCGCGACCATCGCCGGCACATTCAGCGTTGCCTACTCGCTGCGCTTCACCGTCGATGTGTTCTTCGGCCCGCCGGCCACCGACCTGCCGCACACCCCGCACGAGCCGCCGCGCTGGATGCGGGCGCCGGTCGAGTTGCTGGTGTTCACTTGCTTACTGGTGGGGATTTTCCCGGCGCAGATCGTCGGTCCATTGCTTGCCGCTGCTGCATTGCCAGTGGTTGGCGGCACGCTGCCGGAATACAGTCTGGCGATCTGGCACGGCCTCAACGCGCCAATGATCATGAGCCTGATCGCCATGTCTGGCGGCATCGTCGTCTATCTGTTGCTGCGCAATCAGCTCAAGCGCGGACGTTTCAAATACCCGCCGCTGGTAGGTCGTTTCAACGGCAAGCGCCTGTTCGAGCGCAGTCTGGTAGTGATGATGCGCATGGCCCGCCGCCTCGAGCGGCGCCTCGGCACCAAGCGCCTGCAGATGCAATTGTTCCTGATGGTACTGGCGGCGGTGCTCGCCGGCCTGATCCCGATGCTGCACAGCAGCCTGAGTTGGGGCGACCGGCCGAAGATTCCCGGCTCGATCGTTTTTGTGACCTTGTGGCTGCTGGCGATTGCCTGTGCCCTCGGCGCCGCGTGGCAGGCCAAGTATCACCGTCTCGCCGCTTTGACCATGGTCAGCGTCTGCGGCTTGATGACCTGCGTGACTTTCGTCTGGTTCTCCGCGCCCGATCTGGCGCTGACGCAACTGGCGGTAGAAGTGGTCACCACCGTGCTGATCCTGCTCGGCCTGCGCTGGTTGCCACGCCGTATCGAAGAAGTCTCGCCACTGCCAAGCAGCCTGCGCAAGGCACGCATTCGTCGTCTGCGCGACTTGCTGCTGTCGATTGCCGTCGGTGGTGGCATGGCGCTGCTGTCCTACGCGATGCTCACGCGGCAGACGCCGAACGACATCTCTTCGTTCTACCTCAGCCGCGCCATGCCCGAGGGCGGTGGCAGCAACGTGGTCAACGTGATGCTGGTGGATTTCCGTGGCTTCGACACCCTCGGCGAAATCACCGTGCTGGTCGCCGTGGCGCTGACCGTGTTCGCTCTGCTGCGGCGTTTCCGCCCACCGAAAGAGAGCCTGCAACTGCCCGCCCAGCAACGCTTGCTGGCGCCGGACGTGGTCACCGATCTGGTCAACCCGCGTTCGGCCAGCGACACCGCGCTCGGCTTCATGATGGTGCCGGCAGTGCTGGTGCGTCTGTTGCTGCCAATTGCGCTGGTGGTGTCGTTCTACCTGTTCATGCGCGGGCACAACCAGCCGGGTGGCGGTTTCGTCGCCGGTCTGGTGATGTCGGTGGCGTTCATCCTGCAATACATGGTCGCCGGTACACAGTGGGTCGAGGCGCAAATGAGTCTACGGCCGCTGCGCTGGATGGGCACCGGGTTACTGTTCGCCACCGCCACCGGCCTGGGGGCGATGCTGGTCGGCTATCCGTTCCTCACCACTCACACCTGGCATTTCACTTTGCCAGTGCTGGGTGACATCCATATCGCCAGCGCGCTGTTCTTCGACGTTGGCGTGTACGGCGTGGTGGTCGGTTCGACCTTGTTGATCCTCACCGCCCTCGCCCACCAATCGGTGCGGGGTCACAAGACCGCATCGCTGCCCAAGTCCGTCGCCAGCAAAGGAGCCGTCTGATGGAAGAAGTCATCGCAATCGCCATCGGCGTGCTCGCCGCGTCCGGCGTCTGGTTGATCCTGCGCCCACGGACGTTCCAAGTGGTCATGGGCCTGTGCCTGCTGTCGTACGGCGTCAACCTGTTCATCTTCAGCATGGGCAGCCTGTTCATCGGCAAGGAGCCGGTAATCAAGGATGGCGTCACCCAAGACTTGCTGCACTACACCGACCCGCTGCCACAGGCACTGGTACTCACCGCGATCGTCATCAGCTTCGCCATGACCGCGCTGTTCCTCGTCGTTCTGCTCGCCTCGCGCGGCCTGACCGGCACCGACCACGTCGACGGCCGGGAGCCTAAAGAATGATGGCGATGACTCACCTGATCGCCGCACCGATTCTGCTGCCGCTGCTGACCGCCGCCATCATGCTGATGCTCGGCGAGCGGCACCGACCGCTGAAGGCAAAAATCAACCTGTTCTCCAGCCTCGTCGGCCTGTTCATTTCGGTGCTGTTGCTGCAATGGACGCAAACCAACGGCGTGCCCGGCTCCATTGGCGTGTACCTGCCGGGTAACTGGCAGGCACCGTTCGGCATTGTGCTGGTGGTCGATCGACTGTCGGCGCTGATGCTGGTGCTGACCGGGATCATCGGCGTCAGCGCCCTGCTGTTTGCCATGGCCCGGTGGGACGGCGCCGGTTCGAGCTTCCACGCGCTGTTCCAGATTCAGTTGATGGGTCTTTACGGCGCGTTCCTGACCGCAGACCTGTTCAACCTGTTCGTGTTCTTCGAAGTGTTGCTCGCCGCGTCCTATGGCCTGTTGCTGCACGGCTCGGGGCGGGCGCGGGTGTCATCGGGGCTGCATTACATTTCGATCAACCTGCTCGCCTCATCGCTGTTCCTGATTGGCGCGGCACTGATCTACGGTGTCACTGGCACGCTGAACATGGCCGATCTGGCGCTGAAGATTCCGCTGGTGCCGGAAGCCGACCGGGGCTTGCTCCACGCCGGCGCCGGGATTCTCGCCGTCGCGTTCCTGGCCAAGGCCGGCATGTGGCCGCTGAACTTCTGGCTCGTGCCAGCCTATTCCTCGGCCAGTGCGCCGGTGGCGGCGATGTTCGCGATCATGACCAAGGTCGGCGTCTACACCTTGCTGCGCCTGTGGACCCTGCTGTTCTCTGGGCAAGCCGGTGCCTCGGCGTTCTTTGGCGGCGAATGGCTGATCTACGGCGGCATGGCGACCATGGCCTGCGCGGCGCTGGCAATTCTCGCCGCACAACGCCTGGAGCGTATGGCCAGCCTGAGCATTCTGGTGTCGGCGGGGATTCTGCTGTCGGCAATCGGGTTCGCCCAGCCGAACCTGATCGGCGCGGCGCTGTTCTATCTGGTCAGCTCGACTCTGGCGTTGAGTGCACTGTTCCTGCTGGCCGAGTTGATCGAACGTTCGCGCTCGGCCAATGAAATCCCGCTGGAAGACGAAAGCGAACTGCTGCCGCGCCCGCAGGAATCCCTGCAACCGCCCAAAGGCATCAACCTCGACGACGAGCAAAAAGCTGTGGTCGGGCAGGTCATCCCGTGGACCATGGCGTTTCTCGGCCTGAGCTTTATTGCTTGCGCGCTGCTGATCATCGGCATGCCGCCGCTGTCCGGTTTTATCGGCAAACTGAGCCTGATCGGTGCATTGCTCAATCCGCTGGGCATAGGCACTGGTGCGCCGATTTCCAACGCGGCTTGGGCATTGCTGGCGCTGCTGATCCTCACCGGACTGGCGTCGTTGATGGCGTTCTCGCGCCTCGGCATCCAGCGCTTCTGGACCCCGGAGGAGCGCCCTTCGCCGCTGCTGCGCAAACTCGAATGCGCGCCGATCTTCCTGTTGCTGGGACTGAGCATCGTCCTGACCTTCAAGGCTGAACCCCTGTTGCGTTACACCCAGGCCACCGCCGAGGCGTTGCACAACCCGCAGCAGTACGTGATGGCGGTGCTCGGCACCCGTGCCGTACCGAGTCCGGAAGCGAAAGCCGCGATGCTGGAGGTGCAGCCATGAACCGTGTGTTTCCTGCACCGCTGCTGTCGTTGGCACTTTGCGCCTTGTGGCTGACCCTGAACCTGTCGATCAGCCCGGGCAACCTGTTGCTCGGCGCGATACTAGGCTTTGCCGCTCCGTTGATGATGCGCAAATTGCGCCCGAAACGAGCGCGCATTCGCCGGCCGGGGACGATCCTGCGCCTGTTCCTGGTCGTGGGCCGTGATGTGGTGATGTCCAACCTGATCGTCGCCTGGGGCGTACTGAATGCCGGTCGTCGCCCTCCGCGCTCGGGCTTTGTCAAAGTACCGCTGGACCTGCGCGATGCCCATGGCCTGGCGACCCTGGCGATGATCTGCACAGTGGTGCCCGGCACAGTGTGGTCAGAGCTGGCGCTGGATCGCAGCATTCTGCTGCTGCACGTCTGGGATCTGGATGACGAAGCGCAATTCATCGAGCACTTCAAGAGCACCTACGAACGGCCGTTGATGGAGATTTTCGAATGAGCCCATTACTGTCGAACGCGATTCTGCTAACGCTGTTCCTGTTCTCGCTGGCGATGGTGCTGACCCTGGTGCGCCTGTTCAAAGGCCCGTCGGCACAGGATCGGGTATTGGCGCTGGACTACCTGTACATCGTCGCCATGCTGATGATGCTGACCCTGGGTATTCGTTATTCCAGTGACACTTACTTCGAAGCGGCGCTGCTGATTGCGCTGTTCGGCTTCGTCGGCTCGTTTGCCCTGGCGAAATTCCTGCTGCGTGGCGAGGTGATCGAATGAATGCTGAATTGTCTCTGTGGGTCGAAATTCCGGTGGCGATCCTGCTGGTGCTCAGCGGTCTGTTTGCGTTGATCGGTGCGATCGGATTATTGCGCATGAAAGATTACTTCCAGCGCATGCACCCGCCGGCGCTGGCTTCAACGCTGGGGGCATGGTGTGTGGCGCTGGCGTCGATCATCTGCTTTTCGGCGTTGAAATCCGGTCCGGTGGTGCATGCCTGGCTGATTCCGATATTGCTGGCGATCACTGTGCCGGTGACGACCTTGCTGCTGGCGCGGGCGGCGTTGTTCCGCAAGCGCATGGCTGGGGATGATGTGCCGGCCGAGGTCAGTAGCCGACGGACTGAAAGCGGTAGCTAGTCCAGAGCTTTCGGTGTCTGGTCTGGCCCCTTCGCGAGCAGGCTCGCTCCCACAGGGTTTTGGGTGAAATCACATATCTGTGAATACCCACAATCACTGTGGGAGCGAGCCTGCTCGCGAAGGGGCCAGCCAGGTCATCACAAATTTCAGATCAGTTTCAAACCCAAGCCACCGCCAACAACCCCGCCCCCAACACCGCACACAACGGCGAATACACCCAGGTGTCGAGCCGCGCAAACCGCGAGTCCTTCACTTCCTTGAAAAACCCGACCAGATTCGAATCTCCAATCGCCCGGGCAAACATCAACAACGCAATCGCGCTGATCACCCATTGCAGCGCCTTGTGACTTACCGCCGGCACTCCCCAGCCAACCCGCATACACACCAACCCAGCAATCACCAGCAATGCCGCCGCCACGATCAACGTGAGCCAGCCCGAAGGCTTGAACGCCGGTCGCACCGTTGCGACCAATCCACGCACCGGCACCTGCGGCACGACTACTGCCGCCGCCCACTGCCCGCCCAGCGCCCAATACACATGCATCAAGGCGATCACCGCGAAAGTAGTCACCAGCCATTGAGCCAACACAAAGGTCATGGTTGAAATCCTTGGAAAGGGATTTGAACAAATCATCCTAGTCGGATTTTTTTCAAGTGCACGACCGATCAGCGGTACGGTAAAGTGCCGCCCCATGAAATTCTCCCGTTCCGATCGCTCATTGCTGGCCTGGATGCTTTATTGCTGCGTCCTGTTCAACGTGTTCGCCTGCAGCATCGGTCACGGACAAATGGTCGGCATGCAACTCAACGGCATCGGCGGCCAGTTCTGTACAGTCGACCCGGCCACTCAAGCGCCGCTCGCCAGCAATCCCACCGAAGAACAACTACCGACCCTGTCCAAGGCGTTTGGCTGCCCGCTGTGCTCGGTCGGCGGCGGCATGGGCCCGGCGTTCAATTCCAGCCTGACCCTGGCAATCCTGCCGGAACAGCACAGCCCACCGCTGGCGCCCATCGTCAGCGCTGACCTCCCCGCCCGCTTCACCTGGCCTTCGGCCAACCCTCGCGCCCCACCTCTCGCCTGAGTGTCTTTGCCTTTTTGATTTGTCAGCCCACTGCGCCAACGCGCGGCGTTTGCCTGTGCGCTGACTCCTAGACAAGCATTCAGGATTCAATGATGAAACAACTCACTTTGCTGGCGAGCCTGTGCGGCTGCCTGTCCGTCAACGTCTGGGCGCAATCCACCGTGGATCTGGCGCCGATCACCATCGACGGTGAATCCGGCGCAGAACCGGGCCTGAGCCTCGACCAGTCCAGCGGCATGGCCTCACGCCTCGGCTTGAGCGTGCGCGATACGCCCGCCTCGGTGGCCATCGCCAATCGCAACGACATCGAGCGCCACGGCGCACAGAACTTCCAGGACGCCGCCAACACCCTGCCCGGGGTCAACGCCAGCGCGCCGCCAGGGTTTGGCGGTTTTGTTTCCTATCGCGGCTTCACCAGCAGCCAGATCACCCAGATGTTCAACGGCGTCAACGTTTCCGGTGGCCTCGCCCGTCCTGTCGATTCGTGGATCTACGACCGAGTGGAATTGGTCGGCGGCCCGTCATCGCTGATCAACGGCGCAGGCTCGGTCGGCGGTTCGCTGAACTACGTGACCAAACTGGCCAGCCGCGATGAACAGGCCGTTGAAGGCCGGATCAGCTACGGCACCTACGACACCACCGAAACCGCGTTCGGCCTTAACCATGCCCTGACTGACCCAAGCGCCGACGTGCAGCACTACGCGCGACTCGACGTCAGCCACAACACCAGCAACGGCTACATCGACCGCCAGGAGCGCGATGCCTGGAGCGTGGCGTTCTCGCTGCTCAGCGATCTCACGCCCGACCTGTCGCACACGTTGGCACTGGAATATCAGGACGAACACGAAGACAGTCCGTACTGGGGCACGCCCGTGCTCAATCCCAAGGCCGGTGAGTTGAAGATCGACAAACACAACCGCTTCAACAACTACAACGTCGAGGACGGTCGTTACGAGCAGCGAACGATCTGGGTCCGTTCGATCATCGACTACCGCATCAACGACAGCACCACCCTGCGCAATACGCTGTATCACCTCGACAGCCAGCGCGATTACCGCAATCTCGAAACCTACCAGTACAACGCCGACAACACAGCGGTGAATCGCTCCACCGCGTATCAAGTACGCCATCAGGGCGAGCAGAACGGCAACCAGTTCGAGCTGCGCCATGACAACACGCTGTTCGGTCTGGATACGACGTGGTCGGGTGGCTTTGAATACAAGGTCAACCAGACCACCAACTCGCCGCTGAACATCAAAGGTCCGAGCACGGTGGACCCGAACAACTACCGTCCGGGGCATTTCTACGACATTCCCGGCACCAACCCGAAATTGATCAGCGACAAGACCAACGAGGTCACCACCAAAGCATTGTTCATGGAAAACCGGCTGGCGTTGACCGACAAACTGTCGCTGCTCACCGGCCTGCGCTATGACGACATTGACCTCGACGTGACCAACCATCGCACCGTGACCGCTGCCAACCCGAAACACCTCAAGCGCAGTTGGGAGCCAGTCACCGGCCGCGCCGGCCTGACCTACCAGTTCATTCCCTCGGCCAACGTCTACGTGCAATACAGCACCGCCGCCGAGCAACCGAATGGCACGCAGAATTTCGACGTCTCGACCGGCAAGCAGTGGGAGATTGGTAGCAAATTCGATTATCTGAATGGACGCGGCTCGGCGACGATTGCCGCTTACACCATCGAGCGAAAAGACTTCGCGGTGACCGACCCGCTAGATCCGGCCGGCAGTATTCCGGTCGGTCAACAGACGTCGAAAGGGGTGGAAATCGCCAGTTCGTTGCGGATCACCGACAAGCTGTTGGCTGAAGGCAACTTCGCCTGGGTCGACGCGCAGTACGATGATTTCACCGAAAAGAATGCCGCCGGTGTGGTGGTTTCACGCAAGGGCAATACGCCGACCAATGTGCCGGATCGGGTCGGTAATCTGTGGCTGACTTATGACTTTTCGCCGCAGTGGCAAGGTGGGGTTGATGCACGATATGTGGCGTCGGTGTATGCGGACACGGCCAACACCATGACGGTGCCGTCGTACACCTTGTTCGGCAGCTTCCTCAGCTACAAGGTTGATTCGCACACCACCGTGACCGGGCGCGTGCGTAATCTGAGCAATGAGGTGTATGCCGAGTTTGCGCATGTTTCGCCAGCGTATTACCTCGGAACACCGCGTACCTTTGAATTGGCGGTGCAAACGAAGTTTTAAAAGCATCGCGAGCAGGCTCACTCCTACAGGGGAATGCTTTCCAAATGTAGGCCTTCGCCTGCTCGCGATGAGGCCAGCCGCATCAGCCTCTATTTCAAATCAGCCGCAACCCTCTCCGCCACATCCTTCGGCAACCAGGCCTGCCACACATCCGGGTGGGCCTTCATGAACGCCACCGCCGCATCACGCGGCGCCGTGTGCTTCTCGCTCATCTCGGCCAATGCCTTGTTCAACGGTTCGATCGGAAAATCCACCTTGCTGAAGAACTCGGCAATCTGCGGATACTGCTTCTGAAACGGCGTAGACACGCCAATCGACAGCTTCGATGCCAGCGACCGGGTCGGTTTCGGATTGGGATTATCGGCGTCAGTCAGGGTCTTCCACGCTTCGGCGTCAAACGGCGGCTCTTCAAGTTGCACCAGTTTGAATTTGCCCAGCAGCGGAGTCGGTGACCAGTAGTAAAACAGCACCGGCTTGCCGCGACGAATCGATGAGCTGATCTCGGCATCCAGCGCCGCGCCCGAGCCACTGCGGAAGTTGGTGTAATCGTCCTGCAGACCATAAGCGGTCAACTTCTGCTTGTTGACCACTTCCGAGGTCCAGCCGATCGGACTGTTGAGGAACCGTCCCTTGCTCGGGTTCTCCGGATCCTTGAACACATCCTTGTACTTTTTAAGGTCACTGACACTGCGCAAGTCCGGCGCCAGCGGCTTGATGCCCTTGGCCGGGTCGCCCTTGATCACGTACTCCGGCACCCACCAACCCTCAGTCGCGCCCTTGACCGTATCGCCGAGGCTGACGACTTTGCCTTCGGCTTCGGCCTTGACCCATACCGGACTGCGCCCGCCCCATTCTTCGCCAATGACCTGGATGTCATTGTTGGCCAGTGCGGTTTCCAGAGTAATGGTGGTGCCAGGCAACGTATCGGTCGGCAGTCCGTAACCCTTCTCGACGATGATCCGCAGTACATCGGTAATCAGGCTGCCGCTTTCCCAGTTCAGGTCAGCAAAGTGGATCGGCGCCTGGGCGGCCGTCACCGATTGCGCTGATGTCAGCAAACCGAACGTGGCCACGCTGGCGGCCAATAACCGTCGAAATCCGTTCATGCATTGCACCTCGTGCTGTTCACAGCAATGGCAGGTTGGCCTGACAGAAGACCGCAAGCCTCTGAATACTCAGTCAACTGACTGTAGCCGAGGTTCCTGCTTTTTCCGGGCCGCGCTCCGGACGAGGTTATGAATCAGACTTTTCCTGCAGGCTTTGCAGCTCGCGTCTGACCATGCTGGCGTATTCCGCGGGACGCAATTGATAAATCTGCGCAGCCACCCAGTTCAGCCAGGCGCCCTGCAACTCGGCCTTGGCGGTAAACAAACGCCGAGCCTCCTCGCGCGCCGTGTCGAGGTTCTGCGAATGAAAATCCGAGCGGCTCACTCGCTGGCCTTGAACGTCACCAGCTCACCCTTGCGCCACTTGGCGGCTTTGGCGGTAACGGCTTTGAGGGTCTTGGTCAGCCCTTCCTGCAACTGCTGGTTGGCCGCAAACACGGTCACCACGCTGTGACCTTCCTTGAACAGGATCGCGTGCCCGTCGGCAGTGTCGACAAAGGCGTAATCGCCCAGTCCATACACCGTGAGTTTGATTTCGCGAAAACGGATATCCATCTTGCCGCCTTCGCGGCTGGGCAAGACCGATGCACTGAAATGATCGCCGACCTTGAGCTTGAGCCCCGGTTTGTCATCGACCACCAAAGCGCTTTCGGTGTCGATCTCAGCCACGTAAATGCCTTCGGCGTTCTGTTCGGTGATGTAAACAAAACGCGACTGGAACAGCTTGACCAGCTTTGCACGCAAATCACCCAACACGAACAAAGCATGCATATCGAGATTACTGACTGCCAAAGAAACATCCCCACATCTGAAAAAACCGCACACGGAAAACGCGCACGGCAAAAAAAAGCCAGGCCGATGTAACTACCAGATGACTCAAATAAAAACCCGAATCGAGCAGAG
This sequence comes from Pseudomonas sp. S3_C06, assembly GCF_054667675.1. Lineage (NCBI taxonomy): Bacteria > Pseudomonadati > Pseudomonadota > Gammaproteobacteria > Pseudomonadales > Pseudomonadaceae > Pseudomonas > Pseudomonas sp. S3_C06. Next base: position 6,478,931 of record NZ_CP162747.1, on the reverse strand, counting down.
TGCTGATTCAGCGCGAGGTCCGTAAGACTACTGGATTGTCACTCGCGAAACTCATCCCTTTTTCGCCAAAGCTTGAAGGAAAAATCCTCACCGCTGGCAAGAGCTGTCTGACTACGAACTTTAGGGAAAATTCTCACGAAAAAAAGCACTTTTCCGACATATCGCTGGCGAAAAATTGCTTTAGATAAGCCCTGTCGTCAACAGGTACTGGCGATTCTAGAGCAGCGATGCTCATTCCGACTACCCGAAACGGCCTGTAAACATCGGCCAACTGATGAAAAGGACTTCATATGTGCACTCGGACTCACTTTGCCATGACCACAGACGCCCGGATCGAATCACCGCTGATCCTGCGTGCCACTGATATGAACGACCATTGCCCACGCTTTCAAGTCGTACCGGCCGGCAACGCCTTCTTCCACATAAAGGAAACATCGACCGGCCGTGTAAGAGGTTTCCGCGAAGATCACAACGAAGCCTGCGCCCTCGCCCGCTCACTGGAGTCAAAGATCGAACTACTGGCGAGTGGTTGCCTCAGATAAAGAGAGCGAACGACCGCGCCATACCGGCGCCCACCGAAGGAGTACACGATGGAACTGCCAGCATACGATCTGAAAACCCTGTTCGGTCAACTGGGGTTGCCTTCAGACGATAACGCAATCGACGATTTCATCGAGGCGCATCCACTGGACGCCAACACCAAACTGATCGACGCCGACTTCTGGTCACCGCAACAGGCGCAATTGCTCAAGGAATGGTTAAGGGCCGACGGTGAAGAAGCGGTAATGGTCGATGAACTGAATGTACGCCTGCACCGCGGCAAGTAGTCCTGATCAGTGCAGGCTGTCACTCGGTTCGGCATGCAGTTGTGCAAGCCACGCAGCCTTGCACTCCTCGGCCTCGTCGCGGCTGGCAAAAGCCGTGCCGCGACGCTCGCCATTGAGCAACACCACCCAGCAGACGCTCCGACCCATTGCGCGCAATCCGGCAGGCACGCCACTGCCGATCATCACGGCGACATCAACTCTGCACTGCATGCAGCCCTCCCGAAATCATTAGCACCCTAACTAAGCGGGCAGGTTAATGGTTTCTTGCGGGCGGAAACAGCAAGCTCCGTGCACAGATTCATTGCACCGGAGGTAACAATCCCTCAGCGCGGACTTTCCGGCTTATAGCCCAGACGCAATCCACCCCAGTGCCGGCCCTTGATCATGATCGGCACCGACAGATCATGCATCAGCTCACCGGTGTCGCGGGTGTAAGTCTGCAACAACACCGGTTGTTGATGGCTGCCGCAGCGAATCCCGGTGCGGTCGGCAAACTTGCGCTTGGTGCGGTTGTTCACCGCATCGACCTGAGCATCGCCAGTCAACGGCTGACTGAACAGCTGATTGTGCGTCGGCACATAACCCTGCTGCGTACAGGCGATGGCGAACACCAACCCCTCGTGACGCGGCAACAAGGGTTCCTGAATCGCCGGCAGCACCTGATCGGTGTAACGGTCGAAACGGGTTTGAAACTTCGCCGGTTGCGTATTCGGGATCGGCTGATACTGGCGGTCAAACAAGTCTTCAAGGCTGATTCGCCCCTGCTCGACATCCGCCTCGAATCGCGCAGCAATCTGGCTTGCGCCTTCGCGGGCCAGATCGTAAATGCGCTGGTGATAGTCATCCAGCCCGACTTCGGCCAGACGCTCGCTGATGGTTTCCGCCTGCCCTTCCATTTGCACGGCGGCTGCAGCGAGACGGCGAGTCTGTTGATCGCTGATCGCCAGGTCGCTACGCATCTGCTCGATAGCCTTGAACAGGCTGTCGAGTTGTTCGCGATTGGTTTCCGCGCCTTGGGCGATTTCACCGACCTGGGTTTCCACCCCGGCGGCCAGTCGCGCGATGTTCTGCAGATGCTGACCGGTGTGTTCGACCTGCTCGACACCGGTCTGCAGATCACTCGACAGCTCACGAATCTGCTCCACGACCTGCGCCGTGCGCTGCTGAATGTCAGCCACCATCTCACCGACCTCACCGGTTGCCGAGGCCGTACGCGCCGCCAACCCGCGCACTTCGTCCGCCACCACCGCGAAACCACGACCATGCTCACCGGCCCGCGCCGCTTCGATCGCCGCGTTCAATGCGAGCAGATTGGTCTGGCTGGCAATCGACTGAATCACCAGGGTCACGCGCTGAATGTCGTCGCTGCGCAGGCTCAAGGCTTCGATCAATTCACGGCTGGCATTGGCGCGCTGACTGAGTTGATGCATACGCGCGATCGAATCCACCAGTTCCGTGCGCCCCGCTGCGCTGCTGTGATGCGCCTGGCTGGCCGCCTCAAGCGCTGCACGGCTGAGCTGTGAAGTGGCGTGTTCAGTCGCGATCATCACCTCGGCGTTGCTGACAATTTGCGCTGCCGCATCGAGTTGCGATTCGAGTTTGCTCGCCAGCTCCTTGACCGAAAACGCCACGCCCGCCGCCGACAAAGCGTTATGGCTGGTGGTGTAGGAAAGGTCGCGGGTCAGTTCGGACATTGCGCTGCCGCTGTCGGCAGGCTGGGTATCGGGGATGGCGCGAGAGCGCAGGCGCGGTAGCCAGACAATCAGCACCGCCAGCGGCATGCCAATGTACAGCGACCATCCGGCCAGGGACATGCCGGCCAGCAACAGCATCAGGGCGATGCTTTGCAGGGCCGGTGCGATCCAGCGGTTTTTCGGCAAAAGCACTGGTGCAGGCAAAGCCCCAACCAGAGATCCATCTCTCGTCATATCAACACCCCACGCTTGTTCTCATTGTTGTGACTGCATTAAACGCCACTACAACGCCATTATCCATGGTCCGTTAGTCGTGGGGTCTGTGGCAGGTCAATGGAATCGCGCGGAAATATTGCGGACGATAAAAAGCTTCGCGGGCAAGCCCGGCTCCCACAGGTTCGGTGTTGAACCTTGTGGGGCGGACTTGCCCGCGATCACAGCGCCGGAAAAATCAGGCCTGACGCTGGTGCTTGTCGATCTGCTCGTGACGCTCTTGAGCTTCGATGCAGTATTTGGTGGTCGGGCTGATCAGCAGGCGCTTCAGGCCAATGGCCTCGCCGCTGTCGTCGCACCAGCCAAAGCTGTCTTCCTTGATGCGCTCAAGGGCTTGTTCCAGTTGCGGCAGCATGCGCTGGTCGCGATCGATCGCGTTCACCAGCCAAGTGCGCTCTTCTTCAACCGAAGCCGCGTCCGCCGGGTCAGCCGGGGTGTCCAGGCTTTCGATGGCGATACGGTTTTGCTCAATGCGCTCGTGGGTTTCGACTTTCATGTTCTGCAACAGCTCAGTGAAGAAAGCGTGCTGCTCGGCATTCATGTAGTCATCTGCCGGCATGGCCAGCAACTTGTCCTTTGTCATTGATATCTCTATAAAAAAACGTGCATTAAGGCGAATTAGGGAGCGTTTCGGCGAACCGCGTGCGGTCGGCGAAAAGGCATCGTTTATTGCAAATGCCACCCGGCACTCAATTTACGAGGGGCGGCAGTCTAAGGCCCGAATGAGGCCTCAGCAACTGTAAATACAGGGAATTTGTCCGACAAAGGCCGGAAACTGCTCTGACACAGCGTTTACACGGCCATCGGAGTGCGTTTATAGCAAGAAATTCAGTCGAGCGGCTGTATATAGAAGACAAACGGCTAACCGCGCAGCGTTCAGACGCGATTTTTTACCACGCACTGCATCGTTTCAGCAAAGCAGACCTGCAAAAGCCCCCCTACTATCAGGCCCACCGTGTGATCAACCAGCCTGAAGGATGACCTATGCCCCGCCCCGATCTGCCGGTCTCCGACGAGGTTTCACTCGCCAGCCCTCCGATCAATGCCGAGCGCCTGCTGCAACTGATCACCGACGAATACGACGCCCTGCCGCGCCAGCTCAAACGCATCGCCAGCTACATCAGCCAGCAGAGCGACCGGATCATGGTCGACCGCATCAGCGACATCGCCCGCGAGTGCGAAGTGCACCCGTCCGCCATCGTGCGCTTCTCGCAACGCTTCGGTTTCAGCGGCTTCAGCGAAATGCAGGCACTGTTCCGCAGTGCCTACACGCACAAAGCCTCACCGGTGCAAAACTACCAGCAACGCATCCGCAGCATGATCGCCAACCAGTCGCAGCCAGCCAGCGCCGGCGACCTCGCCCGCGAATGCATCGACGCCACGCGCTCCGGCATCGAACGCCTGGGCCGCGAACTCGACGACGCCGCGTTCGAAAAAGCCGTCGACCTGATCGTCAACGCCGATAACATTTATGTCGTCGGCGTGCGCCGCTCCTTCGCCGTCGCCGACTACCTCGTTTACAACTTGCAACACACTCAGAAAAAAATTCATCTGGTGTCCGGGCTAGGCGGCAGTTATCGCGAGCAAATGCGCAGCGTGCGCGCGAACGACCTGGTCATCGCCATCAGCTTCGTGCCCTACGCCAAGGAAACCCAACATTGCCTGCGCTTCGCCCGACAACAGCAGGCCAACACCCTGATCCTCACCGACAGCCACCTCTCGCCGCTGGCGAAACTCGCCCACAGCGTATTGCTGGTCAACGAAGGCAGCGCCCTCGCCTTTCGTTCGCTGAGTGCGACGCTGTGTTTATGTCAGGCGTTGTTTGTGGCGGTGGCGTATCGGCTGGAACTGAATGTCGATGAGATTCACGAACAACCCGGCTTCGACGACTGACAATTGCCTCAACGTCAGCTAGGTTATGCCTTCCCACCGGTTTGACTTGAAGGAACGCGTCATGAAACTGATCGGCATGCTGGACTCCCCTTACGTGCGCCGCGTGGCGATCTCGGCCAAACGCCTTGGCATCGACCTCGAACACGAGTCGGTCTCGGTGTTCCGCCACTTCGAGCAATTCCAGCAGATCAACCCGGTGGTCAAAGCCCCCACGCTGATCCTCGACGACGGCGTGGTCCTGATGGACTCGACCCTCATCCTCGACTACCTCGAAGCCAGCTCCGGCAAAAGCCTGCTGCCAACCGACCTGAAACAACGCGCCCAAGCCCTGCGTCTGATCGGCCTCAGCCTCGCCGCCTGCGAAAAAGCCGTGCAGCTTTATTACGAACGCAACCTGCGCCCGGCCGACATTCAATACCAGCCGTGGGTCGAACGCGTCGAAGGCCAACTCGCCGCCGCCTTCACCGCCCTCGAGCAAGAACTGGAAAAAACCGGCCTGCCCACCGACGGCACCCTCACCCAGGCCGGCATCAGCCTCGCCGTCGCCTGGAGCTTCACCGACCTCGTCGTCCCCGACCAGATCGACACCCGCCGCTACCCCCACATCGCCCAATACACCGCCTACGCCGAAACCCTCGAAGCGTTCGTCAGCACCCCGATGACCTGACCATGAGCACCACCGACACCGCCGCCCCGGCGTTAAAGGAAATCTTCAACGCCGAGCGCTTGCAGCACATCGCCCGCGAAATGAGCGCCGTGTACCCGGCGTTCAAGGCCAAGGCATTTCTCAAACATGCCCAGGACGGACTCGCCGAATTATCGGTGATGCAACGCATGGCGCGTGTCAGTGAAAGCCTGCATGCGGTGTTGCCGCTGGATTACCAAGATTCCCTGGAAGTACTTTTCGAACTCGCGCCAAGGCTGAACAGCGGATTCGTCAGCATGTGTTTGCCGCACTACGTCGCGAGCTACGGCGGGCATGCGTTCGACACCGCCATGGATGCCCTGAAGTACTTCACCACCTTCGGCTCCTCCGAATTCGCCATCCGCCACTTTCTGCGCAGCGACCTCGAGCGCTCGCTGGAACGGATGCACGACTGGACCCGCGAAGAAAATCACCACGTTCGACGCCTCGCCAGCGAAGGCAGCCGCCCTCGCCTGCCCTGGTCGTTTCGGTTGGACGCGGTGCAGGCGGATCCGCAGTTGGCCGCGGGGATACTGGATCGGTTGAAAGCGGATGAGAGTTTGTACGTGCGCAAGTCCGTGGCGAATCATTTGAATGATGTGACGAAGGTGCATCCGGAGTGGGTGTTGGACACGATTGAGGGTTGGTCGCTGGAGAACAAGCACACGGCCTGGATTGCGAAGCATGCGTTGCGGAGTTTGATTAAGCAGGGGGATTTAAGGGCGTTAACGGTAATTGGCGCGGGGGCGAAGGCTGAGGTTGAGTTGTTGGATGTGCGGGTTGAGCCGGCGGTGGTTAGGTTGGGGGAAGCGATTACGTTGTCGTTTGTGGTGAAGTCGACCGTGGCGCATGAGCAGCGGTTGGTGATTGATTATGCGATTGACTATGTGAAGGCGAATGGCGGGGTATCGGGGAAGGTTTTTAAGTTGAAGACGGTGGGGTTGGCGGGGTTTGAGAGTGTGGTTGTGGGGAGGCGGCAGGTGATTAAGGATTTTACGACGCGGAAGCATTTTGTTGGGCGGCATGGGGTGCGGGTTATGGTTAATGGGGAGGTTTTGGGGAGTGTTGCGTTTGACATTGTTGCTGGATGAGGCCGCGTGTGGATTCGTTGATTTGGCAGTACTCGGACTGACAGGGAGTTACGGATGGGCAGCTATAGGCCAAAAGCGGACGCTCATGGGTGACTGCTTTCGGCCAAAAGGAGCCAGTCAGATGCGTCTATAAAATCCGAGGCGTTTCATTCTTCTCCGCCCTTCCCTAAACCTGGCAAAAGATGGCAACATGCCTCTACAGTCCAAAACACCTGACGAATGAAGCAGAGAGGGTAAGGATGCCTAGAAAGACTTTAGTTTTCGGAAATGGGCTAGGAATGGCATTGGATCCACGCCATTTTTCACTCACAAATGCAATGGCTGATGTATGGAATGATCCGTTTGCTATATCAGACATCCATAAAGACTTAATCAGTCAGTGCATGGGGGCCGTCGGCGCAATACCTCAAAGAGAAGACCAACTCGACCCTCTGCATCTGGTAATTTCTGCCTGTAAAACTCTTAGCAGTATAAATAGATCTCAGAGAATGAACGTGCATTGGCTTTCACAAGAAGGCCTTCAATTCCCTATTGCAGTCGGAAATTACATACACAAAGTTGCTACTAGATTGCATTTGTACCATGGTGAACTGCCTCAGCCATTCTTAGAGCCTTTAATTCGCTTTGTCCGAAATACAAAATCCCACATAGCAACCCTCAATTACGACAAACTGTTATATGGTGCATTTTTAGATGCTAATTTAATGGGCACCTATAACACTACGACATTGGTAGATGGCATGGTTGGGGCTGGATTTAGCTCTGACGCACTTGTACGACTATATAATAATAACTTTGGATACTACTTGCACCTTCATGGCTCCCCCTTATTTTTCGATCACCATGGGCTAGCGCGAAAAAGAGACCGTAATGAACTTGACCCCTATTCTCCCGAGGGCTCAGACCATATAGTTCTCACACATGTACGCCATAAACGATCGGTAATCGGCTCATCAATAGTGCTGTCGACATACTGGAATTATCTAAACTTTAGCCTTAACGAATCGCAGGAGATTATTGTTTTCGGCTACTCTGGCGAAGACAGTCATTTGAATGATGTGATCGCGGCACACGCCCAATCTAAGCACATTGTAATCGTCGAATGGTCGGGCATAGGCCAGACCCAGCAGCAACGATTTGATTACTGGGCTCAAAAATTTAAGACAACAAACTTTCACCATTACTACTTGGCAAATATTTTGACATTCACACAATGGGATCAAACATACTAAGCTAAAATCTTAATATTTATAAAATAAAAAAAGTGGCGACAAACATCAAATTGGAATCCGGAAGTGCTTATGGAACTAGGTGCATGGAGTTGGTTGGAAATTGCAAAGCTCACCTCGAGCCTCTTGGTGCCAGGTGCTTTAGCTATTTTCGGTGTTTACATTCATCGAGTTACGAAAAAATTTGAACATCTGCAGTGGCGCAGTCAAAAACTGACTGAAAAGCGACTTGCTATATATGATGATCTTGCACCTCAGCTCAATGACCTACTGTGCTACTACACATACGTTGGTAATTGGCGAGATATCCCCCCACCCGATGTAATTGCAATGAAGCGCATCATCGACAAGAAGATTCACCTTGCCGCTCCGTTGTTCAGCGATGAGTTTTTTGCTTCATGCATCGAGTTTCAAAACCTTTGCTTCGAGACAAATACTGGCTGGGGCCGCGATAGCTGTCTCCGAACACCTTTCGAGCGTCGCAGAGACGCTTGGCTCAAAGGGTGGAATTCCGAATGGGAAAGTTGCTTTAGCAAAGCAGCAGTCGACCCGACTCTTGTGCGCGAATCGCATCAGCGTCTAATGGAAACGTTCTCGAAGGATATTGGCGTGCACCCTCTGGCAACCGCACGTTGAGTGAAACAAAGTAAAATTGATTACAGTAAATTCTTTTTACAGACTGAAAACGAACATTTAGTGCCTTGGGTCGAAGGCGGACGTTGGCTAGTGGCTGCTGCCCGCCCTTAGTCAAGATCATCAGCAACGTACTTCCGGTGAGAAATATTAACTTGCTGCCGATCCATACTGTCTCAGCTAATACCCTACGAGGGCACTGGTGCAGGGCTGAGCGGTTTCGTACTGTGGAGCAGAATAGATCTACTCCGAGGGAGGGCTGAAATGAAAAATAATTTTTACGACGATGAACCGAAAAGGGTTTGTGCGGGTTGCATTGGCGAAAGTTTTTTGCAGGAAAAAATTGCAGTTAAAGTTGCCGGCAAGTGTTCCTACTGTGATGAAACTAGTTCTCCGTGCATTGAAATTGAAGAACTTGCAACTCAGATCGAATTGGCTTTCGAAGCCCACTACGAACGTACTGCTGAAGAGCCGAATGCCTTCGAGTACGCGATGCATAGAGACAGCGAGATTGATTATGACTGGGATCGGGAAGGCGATCCCATCTTAGATGTGATAGCAGATATAGTAGGGTGTGAAGAAAACATTGCATCCGACGTGCTTGAGATTCTCAACGTAAAATACGATAACCGAGACCCAAGCGACCCGCATGATGAATGCGAGTTCGCCTTTGATTCCTACTACATACGGAAGAGCTCTTCCGCTGGAGATTGGGATGAGTTGTGGTTTCGACTAGAGCACGCACTGAAGCATGAAAGTAGGCTTTTCAATCAGGAAGCATTGACAATCCTGAACTCAGTCTTCGCCGATTTGCACAAAACCCGCTCACGCACTAATGGGTTGGCACTAATCAAAGCAGGTCTCGGCGAGAATATTTCTGCGCTTTATCGTGCGCGTGAATTCTACTCTGCTGAGTCGTTGCAAAGCGCGCTAGTTAAGCCGATTGAGGAGCTCGGGCCACCTCCAGGACGGCTTGCCAAACCAGGCAGGATGAATTCATCCGGAATTGCGGTCTTCTATGGTGCTCTTGATTTAGAATCTGCGTTAGCCGAGGTTCGCCCGGTAGTTGGAAGTAATGTAGTAACGGCAAAGTTTAACATCATTCGTTCAATCACATTGCTTGATCTACGCGCATTGGAAGGTCTTCGCTGTGAAGGAAGCATTTTTAATCCGGTCTATGCAAAGGAGTTAGCGCGTCACGACTTTCTGCAAACACTCAGCAAACGCTTGGTACTCCCGGTGATGCCAAACGAACAGGATCACGAGTATTTGATCACCCAAGCGGTGGCCGACTATCTGGCTTCGCTTCAAACACCTAACGTGGACGGCATCATTTTCCCCTCTGTGCAGGATGGGGTCGGAGTTAACGTTGTCTTGTTTCACAAGGCGGCGCGCGTGGAGTCGCTGGGCTATCCACCTTCCACTGAGTTCAATGCTCAAGTGGTGGATTATGATTCAGACACCGGAGATGTGTACCCTTGTTATACCCTTCAAATAAATCAGCCGGCTGTACCAACTGAAAAAGCTGAATTCGATTTCCCTTTTCTGGATTGCTACGACTCGAGCCAGATCCATGCCAAGCATCGAGAACCTTGCCTGAGGCTCGACCTGCAAACCTTGCAAGTTCATGCCATCAAAGCGGTAGAGGTGAAAGCGGAAGCAAAAGCAGTCATGGTGAGGGTAGACACTGCAAGTCCAAATCGAAAGTTACATCTTAGCGCCGACGATTTTTAAATATTTTGAGGGTGTTTGCTTTGTTACCGTCCGCTTTTTGGCGGAAAGCGGACCTTTATTGAAACCAGCATTCACGCGGTAGCTGTCAAAGATGACTACTCAAAACAACGCCAGTGAAAGACAGGCAAGAGAAGTGTCACCTGCGTGTCTACTACCAACTCCCGTACGGTATGCCGTACTTTTCGACGTACAGCTTAGCCTTCTCACTCACTGGATAAGCATAACGACCACCGTTTTTTCCTTGCTGCGCACCTAGCGGCTCAACCTCGCCTTGGCCTCGAGCGACCTTGATAGGATTTCGGCATGAGTCTTTTACCCAAGCCTGTATAACACCGCCAGGAGCAAGGCCTACGTAAAGAGACGCCATGAATCGAGCGGTTTTATCTGGGGTTTCCGGGCAGCGTTGATGTGTGGATGTCACCATCAACTGTGTGGCTTTTTCAGGAATATCAATAAACCCGCGATAGGTTTTCTGCTCAGTGATGGACTGCCAACGTACGGAAATGCGTTTTGGAAGGTCGGCCCCTGTTACCGGCATTCCCGATCCTGTCACAGCTCCCCAGCCACGTGCTGACTCGGTGCCAATGTCGGGTTCTCCTGAAGCGGCAGTGCTTTTGCCGGCTTTGGAAAATACCTTGTCGTTGATGTCCTGAACGGAGCTGTCCTCTACCCAAACTTTCATGTAGTTCGGCTCAACGAACACTAATTCCCACCATGGGTATTTTGGGTCGTTTCCGCCGGTTTCGGCTCCTCCGGACTGGCACCCCGACAACAGTAAAACGCCCAAGAGGGCAATCATTGATTTCATTACCAAAGCGTCCAGTCAGGTACATGGGGGTGTTGTACGCGAATCCCGTCTTCCGTGGGGGCATTGATATAAACGGCGTCGATGCCACTTCCATCTCTTCTTCCGAGGGGATGATTCCAGTTGGCGGAGGTATGAATGTACCTCAGTTTAAGAAGTGCCTCTTCCTCTGGAGTGGTTGTGTAATCACCGGCGACAAATCGATCGCATAGCGGTTGGAGCTCCTCGGGTACGGAATACTCACCATCATCGGGAATGTCGATGAAGCGAACACCTTTTTCTTTTGCCAATTCATACATGACTTTCAAATAAACCCTCGAAAGCTTGCCGCTAACTGCGCGTTTGAGTTGCAGAGCTGCGAACACGCGCTTCTGACCGGGGGAAAGCCTGTCTTGATTTTCACGTGGGAGTTCTACAGACGCGGGGGTGACAATTTCCAGCAAATGAGCAGGCCATCCCTTTGCAACCCATTCACTTTTTGCTCGTGCAGCATCACGGTAGATCGAGGTGCTTGCGACGTCGGTAAAAGTAGATACCGCCAGGGTTTGCATGGGGCTCACCAGCACGCACTCTTCAACTTCGTCGAGATAGCTGCCGCCGATATCAGAGTGGACGCCGGGAAAGGTGAACTCCGGGTGAGCGGGCTTCACCCGGCTGAGCGCAAAGTTTGCGCGGCATTCATCACGAGCAACCAAGTGGACAACGTCCTTGAAATACTTCCGATCCAGATAGAGCTTCACACCGGGAGCGATAGGACTTTTCACTCGCCCAAAATTCGTGAAACCGGCGATCGAGGGTACGGTGTCGAACAGCCCGATGAACCCCATGTTGATGCCGCTTCCGTATTGACTATCAAAGGTTCGGCTGAAGTCTCTGGCGCTGCCGTTTAGTAACGCCCCTAACGGTCCTTGCTTGCCTCTGACAACCTCGTTCGAAAAGTGCCGCGCTGCAGCGGCTCCCCGACTAAAGCCAAACGTATCAAAAGTCAGAGAAGCAATTTCGCTGTTTGAATTTTCCTTCAATGCTTCTTCAACAATGTGGATGATCTGCGTGAAGGATGTCTGTACACGGCCGGCGACTCCTGTGTCACCGCGCCCCATACCGGAACCCAGCGCACTGTCTTTTTTATCGTTCTCCGTACCGATACCGTCGATGTAGATAGCACGCGAAACGCGCCTCAAAGAACCTTCCCCCCCGTCTTCTTTGATCTCTTCATACAGTGAAAACAATTTTTTTACGTTGGTAGGCCCGGCGCCATAACTGCTGTCCGGATCTTTCATATAGGGCTGACAACTGACAGAAATATCCTGAGGCGCAATCGGATGCTGCGCCCCACACAGCAATCCAGCCGCCGTGTTATTCGCATTATTCCCAGTGCCATCAAAGAAAACTCCAATCCTCAACGCAATCCCGATTTTCTCAGGTTCGCGCGCAGGTTCTTTCCCGTGCTTCTCATATTCCGCCCAACGCTGGGCGTGAATATCGACGGGTTTGGCTTCTTCGTAGCGGTAGTTTTTCGGGGGGTTGGGTACGTAGCCACTCATCCGTGATTCCTGGTTCTGATCCTTGAGAACGGCCCGAAGGGTGACAGCCGAGGCTGGGGGGCGCAAGCCGTGGCCGTGTGCCAGCCAAGGTGTGACAGCGGGGTTCGACGAGGGTTTCCCCTCGTCGGGGTGGGGGTTAGCTGGCGATTTCGACGTTATCCAGCGCTTGGTTGACGGCGATTTCGCCGAGCATCACGACTTGGGCGATGCCCAGTGCGGTTTTGCGGTGGGGGGTGTCGAGCATGGCGGCGAAGTTGAGGAGCATTTCGCTGGCGGAGCCGAGGGTTTCGCTGGCGTTGGCGAGCAGGGATTCGCTGTTGTACTTCGGGTTGGCGAGGTACATGCGTTCGGGTTGTTGGGTGCTGGCCATGATTTGGCTGGCGGGTTTGAGGTAGTGGTCGAGGGCGCGTTCGGCGGCTTCGTGGAATCGCTTGGAATCGGGGGATTCGTAGGGGGATGTGGGGTCGGTTTCGGGTGGGTTGGGTGTTGGTTTGATCATTGATGAAGCTCCTACGTCAAAAAAAGGAGCCATCACTCTCGCTACCAAACGAGGGTGGCGGCCATGCGCAGGTTGGTAGACCGGGACGTAGAAAACCGGCGCGCCCGAAGACGCCCTGTGCATGACCACCATAAAGCCGTGTCGAACAGACACTGCGAATCATGATGCTTATGCAATCTACGAAAACTCAGGGCTACCAAACCCGATCGCTGTTTTTCAGCGACCGACAGACGATAGAACCCGCGACCTAGACGCACAAGCCGGCGGATTCTGGCTTAGTCGTAGGTAACGGCGCAAGGCGTTGTAGGGTTTCGGTGGTTACTTGAGGCTTCGTTTAAACAGTGGTGGCTTTTACTGTTTATTTCGGTCAGTGGTTGATGGGGTGACTGGGTGGGCGACTTCGCGAGCAGGCTCGCTCCCACAGGGGATTTGTGGTCGGCGCGAGACTTGCTGTGGCTGGGCTGGCGTTATCGCGAGCAGGCTCACTCCCACAGGTTTTGTGTTGGGCTCGGGGCTTGGGGCGGCCGGGCTGGCGTCTTCGCGGGCAAGCCCGGCTCCCACAGGGATTGGGGGATGGTTAGGGTCGGTGGCGTTTCATGTTGATGAGGGCTGAACGTTTGCCACCCGGCGCCGGGCGCTCTTCGATGGAGTACGGCACGAAGCCAAGTTTTGGGTAAAGCAGCAGGCCTGCGGTGTTTTCATTGAAGCAAGACAGTTGCACTTCCTTGGCCTGGTATTTTTCGAACCCCGCTGCGGTCATGGTCTCAACGATGTATCGCGCAACCCCCTGACCTCGGGCGTAGGGTGCGACGATGACGTTGCCGATGCAGCAGATGCCATCGTGCTCAGCGCGGTAGAAGTTGGCGAAGCCGACGAATTCGCCGTTGGCCAGAAAAGCCGTGGAGTCGAAGCGCTGGCTGATTGCGCTGTGCATTTGCTCTTCCGTCAGCGGGAAGTTGGCTTTAGGGAACATGAAGAACAGTTCTTGTTCGCCCTGGGGAAAGCTGCAGAGGGTGTTGACGTCGTCGGCCGTCACTGGCCGGTGGGAGAAATTCATCGCTGCCCTGCCCTCACTTTTTACCCGCCAGATGATGCGCAACCAATGCGTTGGCATGACCATGGCCCATGCCATGTTCTTCCTTGAGCCACGCCACCAGTTCCATGTGTTTCTTGTCGGTGATGCTGGCGAGCAGGTTTAGCCAGTGTTCGATGGGCTGGCCGTATTTTTTCTCGATGGAGGGGAAGTACGACGCCGGGCCTTTTACCTTGTTGTCTTCGCTCATGCTGCAAGCTCCCTGTGGTCACGACGGAGGGTCGGCGGACGCTCCTTGTCGGCAGGTCATAGAGTGGACGCGAAGTGCGGCTCCGGCAACTGCCCCGCTCTGCCAGGCACCACAAAAAACTGTGGGAGCGAGCCTGCTCGCGAAGAGGCCGTGTCAGCCAATATCATCGTAGGCTGACACACCGCTTTCGCGAGCAGGCTCGCTCCCACAGGGGTTGTAGTGGATCAGGGTTATTCGGTGCGGCCCGGCAGCATCCGCACGAGGGTGTTATCCCGCACCCAATAATGGTGGAACAACCCCGCCAGCGCGTGCAGCCCGATCAGCCAGTAGCCGGTGCTGCCAATCAGTTCATGCCAGTACTTCAGTTGTTTGCCGAAGTCCGGGTCGATGGCCACGGGCGCCGGGACGTGGAAGCCGAAGTACGGGAACGGTTTGTCGGCGGCGGCGAGCATCAGCCAGGCGAGGATCGGCGTGGCGATCATCAGGCCGTACAGTGCCAGGTGTGTCAGGTGCGCGATGCCGGTCTGCCACGCCGGTGGCTTGGGGGTGATCGGCGGGCGTGGGCTGAGGCGGCCGAGCAGGCGGAGCCAGACGAGGGCGAAGATGCTCGCGCCGAACAGGCCGTGGAAGCCCATCAGCAAGCCGCGTGCTTCGCTGCCCTTGGGCAGGTAGCCCTTGATTTCGACGCAGGCGTAGACGCCGACAAACAGCGCCAGCATCAGCCAGTGCAGGGTGATTGAGAGTTTTCCGTAACGGGTTACGGCGATGTCGCGGGACATAAGCTGCGCCTCTTGATTGTCGTGAGTGACGGCCGATTCGTTCGACCGCCTCGCTCCGGTTGTTGGGCGAACCGACGGCGTTACCCTGCCCGCCCAGTCTTAAGAGAGTCTGAAGACAGACCCTCAGGTTAACCTTTTTTCACCTTCAGACTTCGTTAAGAAATGCCTCCGATACTCGCCTCAAACCTATTGAGGGAGGCGTTCTGCCCATGCCCGAATTTGACTGGAACATCCCCCTGCCCCTGCGCTTCGGTCAAGCCGAAACGCCGCAGATGACGTTGACCGGCGCCCGGCCCGACGATGCCCTGCGAGAGCCGTTCGAAGCCTTTATCCAGCAACGTTTTCGCAAGGCCCATGGCGCCGATATCCGCCACTTCATGCCCGAGCTGTTCGGCATGCACAACGGCGATGGCGAGTTGTGTGCCGTGGCCGGGGTGCGTCGCGCGCATCTGGAATCACTGTTCCTTGAGCGCTATCTGGATGAGCCGATCGAGCCGTTGATCAGTGCGGCGGCGGATCGTCCGGTCGAACGCAGCGCCATCGTCGAAGTCGGCAACCTCGCCGCCAGCGACACCGGCAGCGCGCGCCTGAGCATCATCGCCATCACCTACCTGCTGGCCATGGGCGGCCTGGAATGGGTGACGTTCACCGGCAACATCGGACTGGTCAACAGCTTCCATCGCCTGGGTCTGAAGCCAGTGACATTGTGCGCCGCTGACCCGGAACGATTGGGTGACGAGCGTCAACACTGGGGCAGTTATTACGAAAGTAAACCTTGGGTGCACGTCGGCAACATCCGCGCCGGGTTCGTCCATTTGCGCAATATCGGCCTGTTTGCCCGCCTGGGTTTGCCGGGCTCGATTGAAGGAGCCTGCCATGTCGCTTGACCTGCAACGCTTCCAGGAAACCCTGCGCGACCATGCCCGGCGCAATGACAACGCGACCGCCCTGTGGGGCGACACGCTGAAACTCGATTACGCCACCCTGTATGCCGAGGTGCTCTATCGCCAAGAGCGCCTGCGCGATGAGCAGGCGCAGGTGATTGCGCTGGCGTTGGACAACGGCGTCGACGCGATGCTCTGGGATCTGGCTGTGCTGTTCGAAGGCCTGACCTGCGTGACGCTGCCGCCGTTTTTCACTGCGGCGCAGCGCACCCATTGTCTGGAACAGAGCCAGGCCGAACGGGTGATCGCCGAGCCAGAATTGGACGCAGAACTGCTCGCGGCCGGCTATGAACAACGTGGCGAGTTCTGGTGCCGTTCGTTCAGTGGCCCCAGTCGCATGCCGGCCGGTACCGCAAAACTCACCTTCACCTCCGGCACCACCGGCACGCCGAAAGGTGTGTGCCTGAGCGCCGAGAGCCTGCTGCGCGTTGCACGGGAGCTGCATCAGGCCAGCGAAGTGACCGGTCCGCAGCATCATCTGGCGCTGTTGCCGTTGGCGATTCTGCTGGAGAACCTCGGCTGTTACGCCGTGCTGTATGCCGGCGCCATGTTGAGTTTGCCGAGCCAGAAAACCCTCGGCATTCAGGGCGCCAGCGGCGTCGAGATTCCGCGTCTGCTCGGTTATCTGGCCAGCCGTGCACCGGAGAGTCTGATCCTGGTGCCGCAGTTGCTGCTGTTACTGGTCAGCGCCGCCGAGCAGAAAGCCTTCGACCCGCAAACCCTGCGCTTTGCCGCTGTCGGCGGTGCGCGGGTCTCGGGGGATCTGCTGCATCGCGCGCAACGAGTCGGGCTGCCGGTTTATGAAGGTTACGGCCTGTCCGAATGCGCCTCGGTGGTGTGCCTCAATCGACCCGGTGCGCGCCGCCCCGGCAGCGTCGGCCGACCGTTGCCGCATGTCGAAGTGCGGCTGGCCGAGGACGGCGAAGTGCTGATCAAGGGCTCGACACTGCTCGGTTATCTGGGCGACGCGCCGTACGCCGAGGAATGGTGGCCGAGCGGCGATCTGGGCGAGTTCGACCCGGAAGGTTTTCTCTATCTCAAGGGCCGCAAGAAGCACCAGTTCGTCACCAGTTTCGGGCGCAACGTCAACCCGGAATGGGTCGAGTCCGAGCTGACCCAGCGCCGCCACATCGCCCAGGCGTTCGTTTACGGCGAGGCCTTGCCGCGCAATCACGCCCTGCTCTGGCCGCATCGCCCGGACTGCACCGACGCCGAACTGGCCGCTGCCGTCGCCGAAGCCAACGAGGCTTTGCCCGATTACGCCCAGGTGCATCAGTGGACGCGCCTGCCGCACCCCTTCAGCGCCGCCAATGGCTTGCTCACCGCCAATGGCCGCCCACGCCGCGACGCCATCGTCGCGCAGTACCACGCGCAATTGACCGAATCCGCTGTTTCCGAGGAGTCCGCATCATGAGTTTTTTTGACACCCTGCAAGAAGCCACGCAACAGGAACGCCACGCACTGTTCAACCTGCCGATCATCGTCGATGCCCTGCAAGGCACGGTCAGCCTCGACAGCTATCGGGCATTTCTCGCGCAAGCGTATTACCACGTGCGCCACACCGTGCCGCTGATGATGGCTTGCGGTGCACGCCTGCCGTCGCGTCTGGAATGGCTGCGCAAAGCGGTGGCCGAGTACATCGAAGACGAGTACGGCCATGAGCACTGGGTGCTCAACGACATCGCCGCGTGTGGCGGCGATCGCGATGCGGTGCGCGACGGTCAGCCGTCGTTGTCGATCGAGCTGATGGTCAGCTTCCTTTACGACCTGATCGCCCGGGGCAATCCGGTGGGTCTGTTCGGCATGGTCAATGTGCTCGAAGGCACCAGCATCGCCCTGGCCACTCACGCGGCGGGCAGCATTCGCGAGCGCCTGGCGTTGCCGGAAACGGCGTTCAGTTATCTGAGTTCCCACGGTTCGCTCGACATCGAGCACATGCAAACCTATCGGCGGCTGATGAATCAGCTCGAAGATCCTGCCGATCAAGCCGCCGTGATCCATGCCTCGAAAGTCGTCTATCGCCTGTACACCGACATGTTCCGTGGCTTGCCGCGTGACGCGGAGGCTCAACATGCAGCTGCGTGATGCGCGGGTGGTGCTGACCGGTGCCAGTGGCGGCATCGGTCTGGCCATCGCCGAAACCTTGTGCGCTGCCGGTGCCCACGTGCTCGCGGTGGCGCGGCATCAAGAGGCACTGCTGCCGCTACTCAAGCGCTATCCCGAGTCGTTGTGCTGGGTCGCGGCCGACCTGACCTTCCTCAGCGACCGGCGCAAAGTGCTGGTCGCCGCCGAAGCCATCGGTGGCATCAACCTGCTGATCAACGCCGCCGGGGTCAATCACTTCGCCATGCTCGAACAGCTGGATGACAGCGACATCAACGCGATGCTGGCGGTGAACATCAGTGCGCCGATGTGCCTGACCAAACTGCTGTTGCCGCTGCTCAAGCAGGCCGACAGCGCCATGGTGGTCAACGTCGGCTCGACCTACGGCTCGATCGGCTACCCGGGTTACGCCAGTTACTGCGCGACCAAGTTTGCTTTGCGCGGATTTTCCGAGGCGCTGCGCCGGGAGCTCGCTGACACCCGGGTCAGCGTGCTGTACGTCGCGCCGCGCGCCACGCGCACCTCGATGAACAGCGCCGCCGCACAAGCGTTGAACGACGCACTCAAGGCGAACGTCGACGATCCGCAAACCGTGGCTTCGGCGGTGATCCATGCAATTGCCGGTGATCGTCGCGACCTCTACCTGGGCTGGCCGGAACGCTTCTTCGTCCGCCTGAACAATCTGCTCCCGCATCTGGTCGATCGAGGCCTGCGCAAGCAGTTGCCGCTGATCCGCCGCCTCAGTGAAAAACCTGACAACGAGTCGCCAAAGCCATGAAAAAACTATCCGCATGCCTGTTGCTCGCCGCCCTCAGTCAAAGCGTCTGGGCGCTGGAACCGGCCGACCAGCAACGTCTCGAGGGCATCCAGCAGAGCTGGGCGCACATCCAATATGAAGTGGCGGAAAAACAGCGCGCCGCCGCGTTCGAACAATTGGCCAACGAGGCCAACACGTTCACCACGCAACGCCCGGCGGTGGCCGAAGCGTGGATCTGGAAAGGCATCGTCACCAGCAGTTGGGCCGGTGCCGAAGGCGGACTCGGCGCTCTGGGCAAAGCCAAGGACGCCAAGGCCGATCTGGAAAAATCCTTGACCCTCGACCCCAAAGCCCTGCAAGGCTCGGCCTACACCAGCCTCGCCGCGCTGTATGACCGTGTGCCCGGCTGGCCCATCGGCTTCGGCGACATCGACAAGGCCGAGCAACTGCTCAAGCAAGCCTTGCAACTCAACCCCAACGGCATCGACAGCCTGTACTTCTGGGGCGATCACCTCTACCGTCAGAAGCGCTACGCTGAAGCCAAAGCAGCGCTGATCAAAGCTCAGCAAGCCGCGCCGCGCCCGGGCCGGGAAAGTGCCGATGCCGGGCGCCGCAAAGAGATCGCCGCCCTGCTGATGGACGTGAACAAGAAACTCGACTGACAGGAGTCCGCGTGCGTTTATTACTGGTTGAGGATGACGTCGCGCTGGGTGAAGGCATTCATCAGGCGCTGGGCCGCGAGGGTTACACCGTCGACTGGCTCAAGGACGGCAGCAGTGCGTTGCATGCGCTGCTCAGCGAAACCTTCGATGTCGCCGTGCTGGATCTCGGTCTGCCGCGCATGGACGGCCTGCAAGTGCTGCGCCGCCTGCGCGACAGCGGTTCGAATCTGCCGGTGCTGATTCTGACCGCCCGTGACGCCACCGAAGATCGCATCGCCGGGCTTGACGCCGGGGCCGACGACTACCTGATCAAACCGTTCGACCTGGACGAACTCAAGGCACGCTTGCGCGCCTTGTTGCGGCGCAGTGCCGGGCGCGCCCAGGCGTTGATCGAGCATGCCGGCATCAGCCTCAACCCCGGCACCCAGCAAGTCAGCTATCAGGGCCAGCCCGTGGCCCTGACGCCCAAGGAATATCAGTTGCTGCACGAACTGCTATCACCGCCGGGCCGGGTCATGACCCGCGATCAACTGATGCAGCTGCTTTACGGCTGGAACGAAGAAGCCGAAAGCAACACCCTCGAAGTGCACATCCACCACTTGCGCAAGAAGTTTTCCACCGACCTGATCCGCACCATTCGCGGTGTCGGTTATCTGGTGGAGGAGCGTCGATGACCTCGATCCGCCGCCGCACGCTGACCTTGATCATCGGCCTGTTGCTGGCCGGTCTCGCGGTGCTCAGCACCTTCAACCTGCACGACAGCAACCACGAAATCGCCGAAGTCTACGACGCGCAATTGGCGCAGAACGCGCGCCTGCTGCAAGGCGTGATGCGCATGCCCTTGGCCAGCAAACAGCACGCCGAACTGTACCAGGCGTTCAACTCGGCGCTGGGCGAAGCGGTGCCGCGCGGCGAAGGTCATCCTTACGAACGCAAAATCGCTTTTCAGGTGTGGAATCCTGCCGGTGATGTGTTGGTGCACACCGCCAGCGCACCGTCCTTCAGGGCGCCACCGACTCAGCCCGGCTTCAGCGACGTGGTGGATCTGAACAATCGGCACTGGCGCGCCTTTCTCCTTGAGGACAAACAGAACGGCCTGCGCATCTGGGTCGGTGAACGCGACGATGTGCGCGCCGATCTGGTCGACCGCATCGTCCGCCACACGCTGTGGCCGAACGTGGTCGGCAGCCTGCTGCTCGCGGCGATGGTCTGGCTGGCCATCGGCTGGGGCCTCAAGCCCTTGGCGAACATGGCCGAGACCTTGCGCGCCCGTCACAGCGGTTCGCTGGAACCGTTGCAACTGGCGCCGCTGCCCAGTGAGCTGGAACCGATGCAGGCAGCGCTCAACCGCATGCTCGCGCAGATCCAGGAAGTGCTCGGCCGTGAACGGCGCTTTATCGCCGACGCCGCCCACGAGATGCGTACGCCGCTGGCGGTGCTGCGCGTGCATGCGCAGAACCTGCAGGAGGCCGGCACCGAGCAGGAACGCCGCGAGTCGCTGGCGTTTCTGATCGCCGGGGTCGACCGCACCAGTCGTCTGGTCAACCAGTTGCTGACCATGGCGCGCCTGGAACCAAAACCCAATCCACCGCCGCTGCAACCCATCGACCTCAGCGAAACCGTGCGCAACAGCCTGGTGCAGCTGACGCCATGGTTGCTGAGCAAGCACCTGGAATTGGCCTTCGAAGACAGCGCCCAGCCGTTCAACATCATGGCCAGCCCCGGCACGATCGACATTGCCCTGAACAACCTGATCACCAACGCTGCGAACTTCTCCCCCGAACACGGTGTGATCACCGTGCTGCTCAGTCAGGCCGAGGGTTTCTATCACTTGAGCGTTGAAGATCAGGGGCCGGGCATTGATGAAACGGACCGGGCACGCTTGTTCGAACGCTTCTACAGTCGCGGCAATGCCCACGGTGCGGGGCTGGGACTGACCATCGTCAACACCATTGCCACGCAGTTGGGCGGACGAATCACTCTGGTCAACCGCGCTGAGGGCGGCCTGCGTGCGACCTTGTCGATCCCTGACGGGCAACCGCGCCCCGCATCGCAACGCAGCACCCGCGAGCCGTCTAAGGGCTGAGCCTGTCGCGGCGCCAGGAGCGCCACCGTCCGGTAAAACAGTGGCCGCGCGTCGGAATCTGATCCAGATCAGCTTCCGGGGCTGACATCGGTGTAGAACAGACTCAGCGCACTCTCCTGCGCGTTGCTCGTTCAGCCCCGATGGAGGCTCATCTCATGCTCACTGTCAAAGACCACAATGACCGCGCGGCGCCGGCCTATGCCGCGCACCTAGGTGAATACTGGATCGAGTCGCTCAGGGATGGCCGCCACGTCTTGGTCCGTGCCCTGGCCGCCGAGGATCGCGAACGCGAATACGCGTTCATCAAGCGCTTGTCGCCCGAGTCCCGACACCTGCGCTTTCTTGCGCAGATCAGTGAGCCGGGCACCGCGTTGCTCGATCAGTTGATGGACGTCGATTACAAACAACGCGCGGCCTTCATCGCACTGGTTCACGAAAATGGCGAATTGATCGAGATCGGCATCAGCCGCTACGCCGCCACGGGCGAACAGGACTGTGAATGCGCCGTCACGGTCGCCGATGAGTGGATGCACCTGGGCCTGGCCACGTTGCTGATGGAACATTTGATCAAGGCTGCCCGGCACAACGGTTTCAAGCATCTGTATTCGGTGGATTCCGCCAGCAACACGGCCATGCGCGACCTCGCCCGATCACTGGGCTTTGAAACCCACAGCGATCCTGATGATGCCCATCAAGTCATTCATCGCCTGAGTCTGTAGCGACATTCCTGCGCCCCGCACCTTTAAACGTTGCGGGGCGCGTTGCCGATTACGGCGTGATCGCTACCTTCATCACCCCATCGCGCTGATGCGCGAACAGTTCATACGCGGCTTCGATATCGTCGAGTTTGAAGTGGTGGGTCACCAGCGGCGACAGATCGACACCACCGCTTTGCACCACCGCCATCAACCGGCGCATGCGTTCCTTGCCGCCGGGGCACAGGGTGCTGACGATGCTGTAATCGCCCAGCCCTGCCGCGAAGGCATCGTAGGGAATGCGCAGGTCCGATGCGTAAACCCCCAGACTCGACAGGCGTCCGCCCGGGCGTAACACCCGCAACGCAGACTCGAACGTGCCTTGGGTGCCCAAGGCTTCGATGGACACATCCACGCCGCGCCCATCGGTCAACGCCATGATTTGCTCGACCACGTCGCCGTCCTTGAAATTGACCACATGGGTCGCGCCCAACTGCCGCGCGACACTCATGCGCTCGGCCACCGCGTCGACACCAATGATCACGCTCGCGCCCTTGAGCCGCGCCCCGGCCACCGCGCACAGGCCGATAGGCCCCAGCGCGAATACCGCAACGCTGTCGCCGATACTGACTTCACCACGTTCGGCGCCGGAGAACCCGGTGGACATGATGTCCGGGCACATCAGCACCTGTTCGTCACTCAGCCCATCGGGGATCGGACACAGGTTGGCCAAGGCATCGGGCACCAAGACGTACTCCGCCTGGCAGCCATCGATGATGTTGCCGAATTTCCAGCCGCCGGTGGCGCGAAAACCGTGGCGAGTGTCCGGCCCGTCCTGGGAGCCGCAGCCGCACAGACAGGCGTAGCTTTGGCCGCTGGGGGTGATGGCGCCGGCAATCACCCGTTGGCCTTCGAAAAATCCGCGCACCTGTGAGCCGAGCTTCTCGATCACGCCCACCGGTTCGTGACCGACGGTCAAACCTTTGGCCACCGGATACTCGCCACGCAGGATATGTACGTCGGTGCCGCAGATTGTCGTGGTGGTGATACGCACCAGCGCGTCCAGCGGGCCAACCTCGGGGATCGGTTTGTCATCCAGCACGATGCGATTCTTTTCGACGAATATCGCCGCTTTCATCATGGCCATGATCGAGACTCCTGTGCAGGTGTTTGCACTGAGTTCAGCACCTTTCCAAGGCTGCGCCGAACTGACCGACACAAGGTTGATCACCATCAATCAAAGCTGGATTGCGCCCGCCGTTGCCGCACGTGAACGCGGCCGACCCTCGCTACGGGACGGCCTTAAATCGAACGTTGGTTGACCCGCGCCATCAGTTGCTCAGCACTTTCCTTGCGCTCGGAGTAGCGGTCGACCAGATGCGCCTGTTGATCGCGCAGCAGCACGGTGAACTTCACCAGCTCTTCCATCACATCGACCACACGATCGTAGAACGGCGACGGTTTCATCCGCCCGGTGTCGTCGAACTCCATGTAGGCCTTGGGCACCGAGGATTGGTTGGGGATGGTGAACATGCGCATCCAGCGGCCTAGTACGCGCAACTGGTTGACCACGTTGAACGACTGCGAACCGCCGCAGACTTGCATCACGGCCAGGGTTTTACCCTGGGTCGGGCGTACCGCGCCGAGTTCCAGCGGCACCCAGTCGATCTGCGCCTTGAACACAGCGGACATCGCGCCATGGCGTTCGGGTGAGCACCAGACCTGGCCTTCCGACCACAGCACCAGATCGCGCAGTTCCTGCACTTTGGGATGGTCGACCGGAACGTCGTCGGGCAGTGGCAGGCCGGACGGATTGAAGATGCGCGTTTCAGCGCCGAAATGTTCGAGCAGGCGCGCGGCCTCCTCTACCAGCAAACGGCTGAAGGAGCGTTCGCGGGTCGAGCCGTAGAGCAGCAGGATGCGCGGTTTGTGCACGCCCGCTTGCGACGGTTTGGCGTTATCGAACAGATTGAGATCGAGGTTGGGCAGTTCGGACATAAATCCTCCTTAAAGCGCGCCGATGCGGTCGAGCTCAGCCTTGAGTTGGTCGCGGCTGAGCGAGTGGAAAGGCAGATCGAGGAAGGCCTGACAGCGTTGGCCGATGCGCATAAGGGTCGCGTGAAAAGCCGCGTCGACAGTGGCTTCGTCGCCCTTCACTTCGGAGGGATCTTCCAGCCCCCAATGGGATTTCAGCGCCGGGCCGAAATACACCGGGCAGACCTCGCCAGCGGCTTTGTCGCACACGGTGATGACGATGTCCGGCGGGTTGCTTTCGAAGGCATCGTTGCCCTTGCTGTGCAAGCCATCGATAGCGATGCCATGCTTTTGCAGGGTCAACAGGCTGCGCGGCAGGACTTGGCCTTTGGGAAAACTGCCGGCACTGACCGCTTCAAACCCGGCGGGCGCCAAGTGATTGAACATGGCTTCAGAGAGAATGCTGCGGCAGCTGTTGGCCGTGCACATGAACAGGATTCGCATGGTTTGCTCCTTAGCAGCAGGCGGTTTCACGGACAGGACGGCCATCCATGTTTTGCAGACGGGCAGTGTTGTCTTTGAGCCAATCGGCGTTGGCCCTGGACGTCACCTGCAGGATTTCGCGCACCCACGCTGGCAGCTCCGGGTTAAGGCGGTAATAGACCCACTTGCCCTGACGACGATCGAGCAGCAAGCCATTACTGCGCAGTTGTGCGAGGTGGCGGCTGATTTTCGGTTGGCTGTCGCCGAGTGCGCACATCAGCTCGCAGACGCAGAGTTCACCTTGTTCGGCGATGAGCAGCATGGCGCGGACGCGGGTTTCGTCGGCGAGGCTCTTGAAGACTTCGGTGGGAGTGATCATGGGACGGGCTCATCACATACGGAAATCCGAATATACGGATATCCATATATAAATCAACCCGGAGATGACACACATCTCGTGTGATATGCGCATACCCCTGTGGGAGCGAGCCTGCTCGCGAAGGCGGTGGGTCAGGCGAGATTTGCGTATCAGATACACCGCTTTCGCGAGCAGGCTCGCTCCCACAGGGGGATTTGGATACAGCTGGTTAACCGCGTAAAAGCCCCTGCTCCGCCTCACACAACCCCACCACATAATCCCAGACCACCCGCAGCCGCACCGACTTGTGCAACTCGCGCCGCGTGCTGATCCAGTAACTGCGCTCAATGCTTTCATCCGGCAGTAATGGGACAAGGTCAGGGTCAGATGACGCCATGTAGCACGGCAACACCGCAATGCCCAATCCCGACCGCGCCGCTTCCTGCTGGGCAATGACGCTGGTGCTATGGAACACAACCCGAGGGCTGCGGCAGAAGCTGTTGAGAAACATCAGTTCCTGGCTGAACAGCAAATCATCGACATAACCGATCCACGCATGCCGCCCGAGGTCTTCGCGGCTTTGCAGCGGCGGCGCCTTATCGAGATAGCGTTGGCTGGCGTACAACGCGAGGCGATAGTCCGTGAGTTTGCGCGTGACGAGCATGTCCGCCGCCGGGCGTTCGAGGTGAATGCTGATTTCCGCTTCACGGTTAAGGATGCTGACAAAGCGCGGCACCGCGACCAGTTCCACTTCCAATCCCGGATAGCGCTCGAACAAGCCGATCATGCGGCTGGCGAGAAACTTGATGCCCAGCCCTTCGGTGACGCCGACACGAATCTTGCCCAGTGGCGCGGTGGATTGGGTGATCTCTTCCTGCGCCAGCAAGGCAACGTTTTCCATCGCCTCAGCATGTTTAAGCAACGCTTCCCCCGCCGGGGTCATTTCGTAGCCTTGCGCATGCTGGACGAACAACGCGGTGCCGAGGCTTTTTTCGATGGCTTCGATATGGCGGGCGACGGTGGCGTGGGTGGTGTTGAGGCGGCGGGCGGCGGTGAGCAGGCGGCCGCTGCGTTGCAGTTCGAGAAAAAACCGCAGGTCGTTCCAGTCGAACATGGCGTGTCCTTGTCGGCTATGGTCTATGCAGGCTGTTTGAAAACGCACAGCGGCTGCGCAAAAACTAACATTCTTTTAACGAAAGCTAACAACTAGAGTGTCCGACAATAAAAACAAAAAGCGAGGTCAGGGAATGCAGACTTCCCTCGATGAATACGACTACATCGTGGTCGGCGCCGGCCCTGCCGGGTGCTTGCTGGCCAATCGACTGTCGGCAGATGCGCAGCAGCGCGTGCTGTTGCTCGAAGCCGGCGGGCGCGACAACTATGCGTGGATTCACATTCCTGTCGGTTACCTGTTCTGCATCGGTAACCCGCGCACCGACTGGTGCTTCAAGACCGAAGAACAACCCGGTCTCAACGGCCGCGAGCTGAGCTATCCGCGCGGTAAAGTGCTGGGCGGTTGTTCGTCCATCAACGGCATGATCTACATGCGCGGCCAGGCCAACGACTACGATGGCTGGGCGGCCGAGGGCAATCCGGGCTGGGCCTGGAATGACGTGTTGCCGCTGTTCAAACAGAGCGAAAACCATTTTGCCGGCGCGGCTGAATTTCACGGCGCCAAGGGTGAGTGGCGGGTTGAACAGCAGCGCCTGTCGTGGCCGATTCTGGATGCGTTTCGCAGTGCCGCCGAGCAGAGCGGCATCGCCAGCATCGACGACTTCAATCAGGGCGACAACGAAGGTTGCGGCTACTTTCAGGTCAATCAAAAATCCGGGGTGCGCTGGAACGCGGCGAAGGCGTTTTTGAAACCGGTGCGTGACCGGGCGAATCTGACGGTGCTGACCGGGGTTGAGGTGGATCGGGTGTTGCTTGAGGACGGTCGCGCAACAAAAGTCAGTGCCCGTCATGAAGGTCAGACCAAGCAGTTCAAGGCGCGCAAGGAGATCGTCCTGTGTGCCGGCGCGGTCGGATCACCAAGCATTTTGCAGCGCTCCGGGATTGGCCCGCGCCCACTGCTCGAACGCCTCGGTATCGGCGTGATTCATGAGCTGCCAGGCGTCGGCGGCAACCTGCAGGATCACCTGCAATTGCGCCTGATCTACAAGCTGGAAAATGCGCGCACACTGAACCAGATCGCCGGCAGCGTGTGGGGCAAGATGGGCATGGGCCTGCGTTACTTGTATGACCGCAGCGGGCCGCTGTCGATGGCGCCGAGTCAGTTGGGCGCGTTTGCGCGTTCGGGGCCGGAGCAGACCTCGGCGAATCTTGAGTACCACGTGCAGCCATTGTCGCTGGAGCGTTTTGGCGAACCGTTGCACAGCTTCCCTGCCTTCACCGCCTCAGTTTGCGATTTGCGTCCGCAGAGTCGTGGACGCATCGATATTCGTTCGGTGGATCCGCAGGAAGCGCCGTTGATTCAGCCCAACTACCTCAGTCATCCAGAAGATTTACGCGTCGCGGCTGATGCGATTCGCCTGACCCGCCGCATCGTCAGCGCCCCTGCCCTGCAAGCGTTCAAACCGGTGGAATATCTGCCCGGCGCCAGCCTGCAAAGCGAAGCAGAGTTGCAGCAAGCAGCAGCGAAAATCGGCACGACGATTTTCCATCCGGTCGGCACCTGCCGCATGGGCAATGACGGCGATGCGGTGGTCGATGCGCAACTGCGCGTCCACGGCGTGCCCGGTTTGCGCATTGCCGATGCGTCGATCATGCCGCGCATTACCTCGGGTAACACGTGTTCGCCTACGCTGATGATTGCCGAGAAAGCGGCACAACTCATCCTGGCTGGACCTGTACACAGTCCAAATGTGGGAGCGAGCCTGCTCGCGAATGCGGTAGCACATTCAACATAAACGTTGACTGACACGACGCCTTCGCGAGCAGGCTCGCTCCCACAGGAGTCATCAACAGATTCAAAGCATCGCGCATCACCCGAACACGCAACACCAGTGGAACAACAAAAACAATCACTGTGAGGGATACCGATATGTCAGAACACGTTCAGCCGCTGGACGCCGTGCGCAGCGTCGAGACCAGCCCGGATACACGCAAAGTCATCTTCGCTTCCTCACTGGGGACGGTGTTCGAGTGGTATGACTTCTTCCTCTACGGCGCGCTCGCGGCAGTGATCAGCAAGCAATTTTTCGCCGGGGTCAACGACACCACCGCGTTCATCTTTGCGCTGATGGCCTTCGCCGCAGGCTTTATCGTGCGGCCGTTCGGGGCGCTGGTGTTCGGTCGGTTGGGGGACATGATCGGGCGCAAATACACCTTTCTCGCGACGATCATTCTGATGGGTGTGGCGACGTTCTGCGTCGGCCTGCTGCCGACCTACGCCAGCATCGGCATCGCCGCGCCGATCATTCTGGTGGTGCTGCGCATGCTTCAGGGCTTGGCGCTCGGCGGTGAATACGGCGGCGCTGCGACCTATGTGGCCGAGCATGCGCCAATCGGCAAACGCGGTTTCCACACCAGCTGGATTCAGTCCACCGCCACCCTCGGTCTGTTGCTGTCGCTGCTGGTGGTGCTCGGTTGCCGCTACTTCACCGGCGATCAGTTTGAAGTCTGGGGCTGGCGTATTCCGTTCCTGCTGTCGATCGTGCTGCTGGGCATTTCCACCTGGATCCGCCTGAGCCTGCACGAGTCGCCGGCCTATCTGAAAATGAAAGAGGAAGGCAAAACCTCGAAGGCGCCGATCCGCGAATCCTTCGGCAAATGGGAAAACCTCAAAGTCGTGTTGATCGCCCTGTTCAGCATCAACGCCGGCCAAGCGGTGACCTTCTACGCGGCGCAGTTCTACGTGCTGTTCTTCCTCACCCAGTTCCTGAAAATGGACCCGGCGGTGGCCAACACTTTGTTGATCATCAGCGTGGTCATCGGCGCACCGTTCTTCATCTTTTTCGGCTGGCTGTCGGACAAGGTCGGACGTAAACCGGTGTTGATGCTCGGCTTGCTACTGGCCACGGCGCTGTACTTCCCGATCTTCAAGTCCCTCGCGCACTACGCCAACCCGGCGATCGATCAGGCCAGCCGTCAGGCACCGATCACCGTGCTGGCGGATCCGGCGACTTGCACCTTCCAGTTCGACCCGGTCGGCAAAGCCAAATTCGACAGCCCGTGCGACAAGGTCAAAACCTTCCTGGTCAAGCAAGGCCTGCCCTACTCCAGCGCCGCTGCGCCTGCTGGCAGCGCCGTGCAGGTGAGCGTCGGCGACGTCAAACTCGACGGCTTCGATGAGGCTGCACTGCGCGGTGCGATCACCCTGGCCGGCTACCCGCAACAGGCTGATCTGCAGCAAATCAACAAACCGATGATCGTCGCCCTGATCGTGGCGCTGATCATCATCTCGGCGATGTGCTACGGCCCACTGGCGGCGCTGATGGTCGAACTGTTCCCGACGCGCATTCGCTACACCTCGATGTCGCTGCCGTACCACATTGGTAACGGCTGGTTTGGCGGGTTCTTGCCGACGGTGTCGTTTGCGCTGGTTGTTTATACGGGGGACATCTTTTACGGGCTGTGGTATCCGGTGCTGATTACCGGGGTGAGCCTGGTGGTGGGGATGATCTGTTTGCGTGAGACGAAGAATATCGATCTCGACAAGAACTGAAACTCAACCAGACACATCAATCGGCGAGGGCTTTTACCCTCGCCGTTTTTTTTGCTCAGGCATCAGCCTTGATCACTTCGAACTTCACCTGATCCGGATAAAACGCCACGTAGTCGCGGATCGAAGCGACTGACACTTTCGGATTTTCGTAAGTCCACACCGCGTTCGCCCCTTCATGCCCCGGCACTTGCAGGCTGAAGTAATTGGCGTCGCCCTTGTACGGGCAATAACTGGTGTGGTCGGTGCGGGCGAAGTACTTTTCGTCGATGTCTTCGCGGGGGACGTAATAGACCGGCGGGTAATTGGCTTCGTTGAGAATCATGACGTGGGAAGAAGCGGCGACCTGGATACCGTGGAATTTAACTATCAGGCAGCCGGGAAGTTGTTCGAGGGCAATCACAGGACTGGGGCCGGAGGTTTTCATGGGGGTTCTCCTGGATACGGCGAAGAGACCGGTTCAGGTATAGCCCATTGGTGCGGGTTGGGTTGGGTTTACAGCTGAACGGCCCATCAACGTCAAAAGCCCCTCACCCTAGCCCTCTCCCGGAGGGAGAGGGGACTGACCGAGTTGTCTGGCGAAATCCATCGACCTGAAAAATCTCGTCGATTATGGATTCAAAGCCAATCGTTCAAGTCGGTGAATTTCGCCAATATCCCCCAATCGGTCCCCTCTACCTCTGGGAGAGGGTTAGGGTGAGGGCCGCTCTTCAGGCATCACGCAACGATATCAGTCGCCACCGCTTGCCCCACCACACCCACGGCAAAGTCCACCGAACCCTGTCCCGTCAGATCAACCATCAGGCTGGTCTGATTGGTCTGCGCGTAGTAAGTCAGGATCGCGTCGCCCGCATGCCCGGTAAATCCGCTGACAAAGTTCAGCGACGCCGCGCCCGTGGCAAAACCGGCGATCCCCGATAAGTCGATCTTGTCCAGGCCGCTGGTGAAATCCATGATCCAGTCCGGCGCCGTCATGGTCGAATCACTGGCAGCACCGAATACGAAGGTGTCTGCACCTGCACCGCCCCACAACGTGTCGCCACCGCCACCACCATAAAGGATGTCATTACCGGCACCGCCAACCAGTTCGTTGGCAACGGCGTTGCCGATCAGCAGGTCATTGCCTGAACCGCCGAGGGCATTTTCCACTGTCACGCCGTGAGCAATGGAAACGTTACCGACCAGGCCGCCAACATCGGAGAACGAGCCTTCATTGAGGTTGATCTTCTGGTTCTGGCTGAAACCGGAGAAATCCAGCGTGTCATTACCGCCGCCATCCCACACCGAGAAAACCACTTTGGAGGACGCCGAAGTGGCGCTGTAGAAATCGCGCTCGGCGTTGGAATTGAAACCGTAGGTGGTGTCGTCGGCGCGGGTCGCGTAGTTGGCACCATACAGTTTCTGCACCGCGACGATATCGTCCAGCAATGGCGCCGAAGCGTACGCGCCGCTGCCGTCCTTGCTGAAGTTCTGGTCGGTATTGGCTTCGCTCCAGTAGCTCATCAGGCTGTAGCCGCGAGTGTCTTCGGCGTACTTGGCGTCGTTATAGGTCGGGTTGCCATTACCGGCGTTGTACGCGCCCGGGTGTGACAGGCCCAAGGTATGGCCGATCTCGTGGGTCAGGGTCTGGCGCCCGTAGTTGTTGGTGTCCGGGGTTTTGTTGACCTGATACTGATCGTTGATCAAGTACCACGACTGGCCGTCGTAGCTGCCGCCGCTCGGCAGGTAAGCGAACGCTGCGCCACCGGTGCTGACATCGTAGTTACCGAAGGTCATGTGGCCATCGCCGCCCTTGCCTTCAGTGAAGGTGACGTTGGCGACATCAGCCCAGGATTGCATGGCCAGCACGGCCTGGGCTTTTTGCTGGGCACTGAACTCGCTGAAGTTGCCCAGTTTGACGTTGTAGTTCGCCGGTTTCTCGGTCAGGAAGGTGTAACTGAGGTCGATCTTGCCGTCAGCGTTCTTGTCGCCCCACGACAGGCCTTTACGCAGGATTTCATCCGCAGCCTGATCGGCAGTGAATGAAGGTTTGCCATTGACCAGCCCGACGCCACGGTCATACAGGTGGCTGAACGTATCGATTTCGTCGAAGGCGCTGCTGGTTTTGGATTTGGCTTGAGCCATGATGGACTTCCTTGTTTCTGAGTAGTCAGTGTCGACAGACCACGGCGATCTTCTGGCGAGATCGTCCTGTCACTCGCGTGTTTGAATCGCCGAAAAACCTGACACACACGCAAACCGGGTGCTACTCAATTTCTCGATAGCCCTGCCTGCGTCCCTGTATTGCCCGTCACCTGCTGCAATGCTTTTTATCTGTATATCCATACAGATAAAAGTTGCCCCTAACGCCAAGTCCGGCCATTCTGTGCACCTGTTCGGACCTTGATCGACGATGGTGGTTATGCGGCTGTACCTCTGTGAAAAACCCTCCCAGGCCAAAGACATTGCGGCCGTGCTCGGCGCCAGACGTCGCGGCGACGGCTGCTGGCTGGGAACGGATGTCACGGTGACCTGGTGCATCGGCCACTTGCTCGAAACCGCGCCGCCGGATGCCTATGACGTGCGCTACAAGCGCTGGGTGCTGGCCGATCTGCCGATCATTCCGGACAAGTGGAAAATGACCGTCAAGCCGCGCACCGCCAGCCAGTACAAAGCGGTCAAGCGTCTGCTCGGCGAGGCCAGCGAACTGATCATCGCCACCGACGCCGACCGTGAGGGCGAGATGATCGCCCGGGAACTGGTCGAGCATTGTCGTTATCGCGGGCCGATCCGCCGCTTGTGGCTGTCGGCGCTGGACGAAGCCTCGATCCGCAAAGCCTTGGCCGCGCTGAAACCGGGGGCCGAGACCTTCAGCCTGTATCACTCGGCGCTGGGCCGCTCGCGGGCGGACTGGCTGATCGGTATGAACATGAGCCGACTGTTCACACTGCTCGGGCGACAATCGGGTTATCAAGGCGTGTTGCCAGTAGGCCGGGTGCAGACACCGACCTTACGGCTGGTGGTGGATCGCGACCGCAGCATCGCCGATTTCGTGCCGGTGCCATTCTGGGCGATCGATGTCGATCTGCTGCACAACGGCATTCCGTTTACCGCACAGTGGCGGGCGCCGTCGGATGTCTGTGACGATCAGGAGCGCTGCCTGAATCAGGCGCTGGCCCAGCAAGCGGCCGCCGCCATCAACGGCGCTGCCAGTGCCCGAGTGGTCAAGCTGAAAACCGAGCGCATGCGCGAAGTGGCGCCCCTGCCCTTCGATCTCGGCACCTTGCAGGAAGTCTGTTCAAAGAAGCTCGGCCTCGGCGCGCAGGAAACCCTCGACACTGCTCAGGCACTCTACGAAACCTACAAGGTCATCACTTACCCGCGCAGTGATTGCGGCTACTTGCCGCTAAGCCAGCACAGTGAGGCGCCGGGGATTCTTGCGGCATTGCGTCAGGCAGATCCAGGCCTTGAAGCGCTCAACGGGTTTCTGGAGCCGCAACGAAAATCCAGAGCCTGGAATGACGCCAAGGTCAGCGCTCACCACGGCATTATCCCCACCGCTGCTGCGAAGAATCTTGAACGCCTGACCGGCAAGCACCGCGCGGTCTACACGCTGATCCGCGCGCGCTATCTGGCGCAGTTCCTGCCCAATCATGAATACGATCGCACCCAGGCCGACTTCGATTGCGCCGGTGAAGCATTGCGCGCGGTCGGCAAGCAAATCATCGAAGCGGGCTGGAAGCGTGCTCTGCCCGAAGCGCTGGCAGCGGCGAAGGGCCGCGAAGCACCCGCACCGCAAACCTTGCCGGCCCTTAGCCAAGGCGTCGAATGCGCCATCGCCGCTGTGAAGCTCAAGGATTTGTGGACGCAACCGCCCAAACCCTACACCGAGGGCGATCTGATCAAGGCGATGAAAAACGTTGCCAAACTGGTCGAGGATCCGCTGCTCAAACAGAAACTCAAGGACACCACCGGTATCGGCACCGAAGCCACCCGCGCGTCGATCATTCAGGGTTTGATTGACCGTGGCTATCTGGTGAAAAACGGCAAGGCCCTCGCTGCTACGCCGGCGGCGTTCAGCCTGATCGACGCAGTGCCCCGCGCAATTGCTGACCCCGGCACCACGGCGATCTGGGAGCAGGCGCTGGACATGGTGCAAAGCGGCGAAATGAGTCTGGAAGAATTCGTCACCAAACAAGCGGCATGGATGAGCAAACAGGTGACGCGCTGCTCCAGCCTCAGCCTGACCATCAGCGGCCCGCCACCCGCCGGCAAAGCCGCAGCACCGTGGAAGAAGAAACGTAAATCGACGCGCAGCAAAACCGCAGGCACCACCAAACGCACGGCGAAACCGACGGGCAAATAAAACCCGCTACTGTTTCTGCAAGGCTCATCACTTTCAGGAACCCGGCGTATGGCCAATATCGAACTGCATCCAGCCCAGCGCGATGAGCTGGAGATCATCGAAAACCTCATGCAGTTCTACATGTACGACTTCAGCGAATGGCTGCCGCTGAAGCTCGCTGCGCATGGTTTCTTCTCCATCCAGCCGAAAATCGACTACTGGCGCCACCCGGCCACCCAACCATTTCTGATTCAGGTCGACGGCGAACTGGCCGGCTTCGTGACCGTCGATAACGAAATCCACATTCCCGACGCCGAACACAACATCGGCTACTTTTTCATCGCGCGACGCTTTCGTGGCCAAGGCGTCGCGCAGTTTGTCGTCTCTGCCCTCTTGAGCCAGATCCCCGGTCAATGGCAGATTTTCCACATCGACGCCAACCTGCCGGCGCAGCGCTTCTGGGCCAGGCTGATTCCGTTGATGAGCAATGGCCACTTCACCCTGCAGCAGCGCGAAGTAGACGGTTATCCGTGCACCTTCTACGGGCTGCGCACGCCTTTTTCCGTTGCCTGAACGGATTCTTTCTCATTCCAAAACAGCTTTGTCCGACAATATGTAGTGAACAAAAATAATCACTACAAAACCGTTGACGGCATCGTTTTGCTTTTGCATGATGAAGACGTTCCCCGATCGGGAACATCGGTAACACGCTTGAGCAAACTCGTCTGACCGCCGAGTTGTTTTTTCCGGATACACGCTGCCCACAAGGCAGATTGAAGAAGCTGACCTGGCCTGAACGTCCAGTACAAGGACGAGAAGCGCTGGCGAAAATTCTCAAGACGCTTGTGGTCGACACGGTAAATGTCGTCAAGGAGCCTCCCGGTTTTCGCTGCTTCTCCTCGTTGTGACGCTATTGCGTAGCAGTTATTCAACACGACTACATGCAACAGATGCACGACCCCGTACTTTCCACGGGCGAGCGCTGACGTCCTGGTTTCGGTGCCAGGGATCAACTAACCGATGGGCTACCTGTATTAGCGAATCAACTTTGAAAGATCACCAGACTGGTCAAGGGGCAATATCATGAATCTGAACAATCAACCTACTATCGAAGAACTGGCTCGTATGTTCGCTGCGCAAAAAGACAGCCACGACAGCCATATTCTGTGGATCAGCAAGTCGGGTCAGGTGCATATCGACTGCCTGGCGCCTCATGCTGGCGAAGAAGAGTTCGACCGCAACCATCAGAACCTGCTGGCCCGCCTGAAGATGTACCGTCGCGGCCACGGTTATGTTGGCAAGAAAGCCGCGGCTGACAAGGACTTCATCGGTAATGTTCTGCAAACGCTGAAACAGGCGTGGGATTCGATGCAGAACCACAATGAAGTTCGGGTGATTGATCGGTTTTGCTGAGTTAGTCATCAAATAATTGAAAGGCCTGCTTCCTTAAAGGAAGCAGGCCTTTTTTTGTTCGCTTGCATTGATTTGGCGTGACTGGAATTGTAGCCCCTCACCCCAGCCCTCTCCCGGAGGGAGAGGGAGCCGATCGAGTTGTATAAAGTCATTCGTCAACCGGACACACCGAGTTGATTATGGATTCAGCAGAGCACTTTCAGGTCGGTGTATTACTCCAGCATCCCTCGGTCAGTCCCCTCTCCCTCTGGGAGAGGGTTAGGGTGAGGGGCTTCCCATGTCCAACACCATTTCCACAAACGCCACTGCCGCCGCACTGTGATAATTATTGCGCCGCCGCAACAACGCCGCCCCACGCTGCGGCACATCACTCTCGACGCGCAACCGGCACAACGCCCGATCCTCGGTGGCAATCGCCTGCGGCAACATCGTCGCCAGCGGCGAACAACGCACCACTTCAAGCAACGTACTCACCGAATTCACCTCGATCCGCACCTGCGGCGTAATCCCGTGTTGGCGAAAATACTCATCCACCGATAACCGCGTGATGAAGTCCGGCGCCAACAAGGCGAAATCCAGCGAAGCGACATCCTCCGGTGTCAGCACCGCCGCACTGTCATACAGCGGATGCTTACGCCCGACCATGATCCCCAGCGTTTCGGTAAACGCCGGAATGCACTCGATCTCAGGACTGCGCACCGGCGTAAACGCAATCGCAATATCCAGCGAGTCATCCGCCAGCCCCGCCTCGATGTCGTCCATCGACAGCTCGAAAATCTGCAAATGAATCCCCGGGTACCGCGCGGCAAAGTCGCGCACCAACGGCCCGACCAGATACGCCATGAACGTCGGCGTCATCGCCAGACGCAACGTCCCGCGAGACAAATCCTTCACGTCATGCAACGCGCGTTTGCCCGCCTCCAGTTCCACTAACACTCGCCGCGCACATTCGATGTAGGCCACACCGGCATCCGTCGGTTTTACCGTGCGCGAAGTGCGATCAAACAGGTTCACCCCCAGGGTTTCTTCCAGTTGGCGAATCTGCTGCGACAGGGTCGGCTGTGAAACATGCAATGCCTCGGCGGCACGGGTAAAGCCGCCGTGATCGGCAACAGCGAGCAGGTAACGCAGATGTCGCAGCAGCATGGGAAACACCATCTATAGGCAGGGCTTATGCCAAGCATTGTATATCGGTCTTGGACGCTATGGATGAATCGGCAGAAGATCAATCCCACACAGCAAGCCAACCCCTGAAAGGAGTGACACCATGCAACAGTCCCACGCCTACAACGACACCAGCCTGGCCCTGACCACCCGCGTTCTCGACGCCAAGGCACGCAAAGATCTGTCGTGGCAGGATCTGGCCGACGGCACCGGCCTCAGCCTGGCGTACGTCACCGCTGCCCTGCTCGGCCAGCACCCGCTGCCAGAAAACGCCGCCCAAGTGGTCGGCGACAAGCTTGAACTGAGCGCTGAAGACGTCGCGGCGATGCAGATCATCCCCCTGCGTGGCAGCCTCAGCGGCGTACCGACCGACCCGACCATCTACCGCTTCCACGAGATGATCCAGATCTACGGCACAACCCTCAAAGCGCTGGTTCACGAGCAGTTCGGCGACGGCATCATCAGCGCGATCAACTTCAAACTCGACATCAAGAAAGTCGAAGACCCGGAAGGCGGCTCCCGCGCTGTGGTCACCCTCGACGGCAAGTTCCTGCCCCTGCGTCCGTTCTGATCGACATCGGCCCGCACCCTGCGTGCGGGCCAACACACCTCAAATGGCTACCCGTCACCAACACATCTGGAGGCTGCCCCATGCAAAAAATTCTGTTGATTCTGGCCCTGCTCGGCGGCGTTTGCGCCCAGGCATCTGCCGCTGACGAGGCCGTCGCCTACCGCTACGGCATGCAACTGGATATCGCCCAAGTGCTGAGCATTACCCCGGTTGCCGATGTGTGTGGCGTGGTGCCGGTGGAGATGACGTATCTGGACAGCCACGGCGGCAAACACATTCTTCAATACAGCGAATTCGGCAGCGGTTGCTCGAACTGAGAGGACAACACCATGAAAAACCTGATTGATGGCTTCCTGAAATTCCAGAACGAAGCGTTTCCGCAACGCACCGAACTGTTCAAACACCTGGCGACCACGCAACAGCCCGGCACCTTGTTCATCACCTGTTCCGACAGCCGTGTCGTGCCGGAACTGCTGACCCAGCAAGAACCTGGCGAGCTGTTTGTGATCCGCAACGCTGGCAACATCGTGCCGTCCTACAGCCCGCATCCGGGCGGGGTTTCGGCGACGGTTGAATATGCGGTGGCGGTGCTCGGGGTGACCGACATTGTCATCTGCGGGCATTCGGACTGCGGTGCGATGACCGCGATCGCGAAGTGCAAATGCATGGATCACCTGCCTGCGGTCAGCGGCTGGCTGCAGCATGCCGAGTCGGCGAAAGTGGTTAACGAGGCGCGGCCGCACGCCAATGACGCGGCAAAATTGAGTTCGATGGTGCGCGAGAACGTGATCGCGCAACTGGCGAACATTCAGACCCACCCGAGCGTGCGTCTGGCTCAGGAGAAAGGCCTGCTGAACCTGCATGGCTGGGTGTATGACATCGAGACCGGCTCGGTCGATGCGCTGGCCTCGGACCGCCGCACGTTTGTGCCGCTGGCCGAGCAACCGGCGACTTGCGCGATCCATGCACAAACCACCCACGCGGCCTGAGCAACTGATCGTTCCCACGCTCTGCGTGGGAATGCCTCGGGGGACGCTCTGCGCCCAGTGACGCGGAGCGTCACGGGCTGCGTTCCCACGCTGGAGCGTGGGAACGATCAATGTCCGCCAGATCAGCGTTTTACTGTGAGATCGATCTGGGTCATGCGGCTGCGCACAGTGAACACGCCATCCCCCGAAAGAATCGCACTGCGCGCAAACAAGCGCCCACTTTCCCAGTTCGAAAGACCCAGCTCCGGCTTGTTCAACGCATACTGCCCATCGACCCAACGGGTAATGCCATTGCCCACGAACGGCGCATTCACCGCGTTGTAGAAACGCTCTTGTACGGCTGCATCCTCACTGATCAACGACACGGTAAATTGCGGGCTGTAGCGGTTGAACAGCGCAATCGCCTGATCCACATCGTCAACGATCATCAGGCTGACTTCCGGGGTTTCTTCCCATTCCCACTCGCGGCCCAACTCGGATTCTGCCAAGGGTTCTGCCAGTGCCTCGGTCTGATAGCCCTCGGCGCGATAGACCTCGACCGTCGCGTTCTGCCACTCACTCGGCAGGTAACTTTCGCTGCCTTCGACAATGTGCAGCTTGCAACCCTGGCCACGCGCGGTGCCGGCCTGTTGCAGCGCATCAAGAAACAGCGGCACCAGTTCCGTCGCGCGATCACGCTGGATCAGACAGACGTTGAGGGTGTTGCACACCTTGCGATCCAGCGAGTTGCGCACCACGGCGGCAAAACGTGTGGCATCGGCAGCACGATCGGCGATCAACCACGCGCCCCCCGTGCCATGCAGGCTGACGGCGGTGCCGGCCTGCTGGGCAATGCTGCCCAGTTGACTGACCGCACGACCCGAACCACGCGCCACCGCCAGCGACAAACGTCGGTCAGCGAACATCGCCCAACCGGCGGCATGATTGACGCTTTCCACCAAGGACACCGCACCGGCCGGCAGACCGGCATCGGCCAGCGCCGGGTTCAAGGCGTGAGTGACGATGGCTTGCGCGGTGCCCAACGCATCGCTGCCGATGCGCAACACGGCGGTGTTGCCGGTGCGCAAGACACCGGCGGCGTCGGCGAACACGTTCGGCCGGCCTTCAAAGACAAACGCGACGATGCCCAACGGCGAGACCACTTGCTCAACCTTCCAGCCGTCGTGCTCGACGCTGCTGATGACTTTACCGCGCGTCGCCGCTGCGTCTCGCCAGGCACGCAGGCCGGCGATCATATCGCGACGCATGCGCTCATCGGCGAGCAGGCGGGTGGTGGAGCGGCCGCGCGCCTTGGCCCTTTCGATGTCGGCGCGGTTGGCGGTTTCGATGTGCGCCCAGCACGCCGGGGTTTCCAGACGCTGCGCAAACAGGTCGAAAAACTGGCTGATCGCCTCATCGGACACCGCCGACAACGCGGTAAATGCCGCTGCCGCGCGTTCGATCGCCACGGACGCCGCTTGCTGATCCGCCACGGGGATCAGCAGCAACTCACCACTGACCTGCTCCACCAGCAGGTGGTCACCGGGCTGAAACCGCGCGGCCAGTTCGGGGCTGACCACGGTGACGCGGTTACCAGCGAAAGGGATCGGCGTGCCAGCGACTAGACGTTCGAGCGCAAGAGACATGAAGCGGATTCACCATGCAGGGAGCGGCCGGAAAATGTATAGGAACACAATCCTCCAAAGCAACCGCTAACCCTGTGGGAGCGAGCCTGCTCGCGAAAGCGGTGGATCTGATACATCAATGTTGGCTGACCTGACGCCTTCGCGAGCAAGCTCGCTCCCACAGGGTTTTGTGGTGTTTGTGTGGCCGGATCAGAACACCGACCAGCCAATCCGCGCGCTAAGCATCTCCAGCGCCGCCATCCCCGCCAGAGAGTTCCCCGCAGCATTCAACTCCGGCGACCACACGCACACCGTGAACTGCCCCGGCACCACCGCAACAATCCCGCCGCCGACGCCGCTCTTGCCCGGCAAGCCGACGCGATAGGCGAAGTTGCCCGCTTCGTCATACAGCCCGCTGGTGGCCATGATCGAGTTGACTTGCTGGGTTTGCCGACGCGTCAGGATCTGTTCGCCGCTGTGTTTGCAAAAGCCGTCGTTGGCCAGAAAGCAAAACGCCCGGGCCAGATCAATACAGTTCATGCGCAACGCGCAGTGGCTGAAATAGCTGCGCAGCACCGCTTCGACATCGTTGTGAAAATTGCCGAACGACTGCATCAGATACGCCATCGCCGCATTGCGCGCACGGTGTTGATATTCAGAATCGGCGACTTTGCCGTCGATCATGATCTGCGGGTTGCCGGACAGGCGCCGGACGAAATCGCGCATCGACAGGGTCGGCGCGGCAAAGCGTGACTGGTTGATGTCGCAGATCACCAGCGCTCCGGCATTGATGAACGGATTGCGTGGCCGACCGCGCTCGAATTCCAGCTGCACCAGCGAGTTGAACGGTTGCCCGGACGGCTCGTGACCGAGGCGTTCCCAGATCGCTTCGCCGGAATGATCGATCGCCTGCACCAGGCTGAACACCTTGGAAATACTCTGCACCGAGAACGGTGTCTCGGCGTCACCGGCGCAGTACATCTCGCCGTCATTGCCGTACACGGCGATGCCCAGTTGATTGGCCGGCACAGTGCCGAGGGCGGGAATGTAGTCAGCCACCTTGCCCCGCCCGATCAGCGGGCGGACAGCGTCAAGAATCTCGTTCAACAGCGCTTGCATGCCGGGTTCCGAAGTCTCGCCCCATGGGATTGCGGGGACACTGGGGCTAGACGCTGCGCCCGCCCGTCGAATCACACCGGCCGCAATCGCACTGAATGTTCTAGGCTCAACCGCACATTCAGAAACCGGAGAGCACCCATGCATCTCGAAGGCTCCTGCCATTGCGGCGAGGTCACGTTCAGCCTCACCAGCGCCCACCCCTACCCTTATCAACGCTGCTATTGCTCGATCTGCCGCAAGACCCAGGGCGGTGGCGGTTATGCGATCAACCTCGGCGGCGACGCGACCAGCCTCAAGGTGCGCGGGCGCAAACACATCAGCGTCTATCACGCGAAGATGAAAGACGAGGGCGACAAACGCGCCCATCGCAGCACGGCTGAGCGGCACTTCTGTTCACTGTGCGGCAGCGGCTTGTGGCTGTTCAGCCCGGAATGGCCGGAGCTGATCCACCCGTTCGCCTCGGCCATCGACACGCCTTTGCCGGTGCCGCCGGAGCACACGCATTTGATGCTCGGTTCGAAAGCACCCTGGGTCGAAGTCGAGGCCAAAGCGAAAGACAAACAGTTCGACGTCTACCCCGAAGAATCCATTGCGCAGTGGCATGAACGCCTCGGTTTGGCCTGCTGACCTCGCAACTCCAGCCTACCCCCTGTAGGAGTGAGCCTGCTCGCGATAGCGGTGTGCCAGACAACAACAATGTTGCTGATAGACCGCTATCGCGAGCAGGCTCACTCCTACAGGGGAACTCCACTGCTTCACTATTTTTTGTTCCAGCAGTTCCCCTTTGCGTTGTTCGTTCGGTTAACCCCTCAGAAGCACTTCAACTACCGATCGATTCGATGCAAAGGGATCTCCATGTCGCACGTCCGTTTTCGTTTTGTCCTGTGCCCGTTGGCACTGGCCCTGCTGAGCATTTCTGCCAACGCCGCTGAAAAAACCGAGCAGACCTTGCAACTGGGCGCCACCAATATTTCCGCGCAAGGCCTCGGCGCCACCACCGAAGACACCCGCTCCTACACCACCGGCGCCATGTCTTCGGCCACCGGCCTGCCGCTGTCGATTCGCGAAACCCCGCAGTCGGTGACGGTGATCACCCGTCAGCAAATGGACGATCGCGGTGTACAAAGCATTGGTGATGCGCTGCGCAACACCCCCGGCATTTCCATGCAGAAGTACGACAGCGACCGTACCGAGTTTTCCGCGCGCGGCCTGGCGATCACCAACTTCCAGTACGACGGCGTCAACATCCCCTACGATGGCGTCTACGGCGAGAACCCGAACAATGGCGACGACGCCGCCAGCATCGACCGCATTGAAATCATCAAAGGCGCGACCGGCCTGATGACCGGCTCCGGCGACCCGTCGGCCACGGTCAACCTGATCCGCAAGAAGCCGACCAAGGCATTCAAAGCCTCTATCAGCGGCACCGTTGGTTCGTGGGATGCCTACCGCACCGTCGGTGATATTTCCGGTTCGCTGACTGAATCGGGCAACGTGCGCGGACGTTTCGTCGGCGCCTATTCCGATCAAAACTCTTACCTCGATCACTACAGCCAGCGCAAAGACCTGTTCTACGGCATCCTCGAAGCCGACCTGAGCGACGACACCCTGCTGACCTTCGGCGTCGACAAATCCAGCACCACACCACGGGGTTCGTCGTGGACCGGTAACCCGGTGTATTTCGCCGATGGCGGGCGAACCGATTTTGGTCGCCACTTCAACTCCGCCGCGGACTGGAGCCGCCGCGATTTCGACAACATCACCTATTTCGCCTCGCTGGAACAGGCGTTGGCCAACGACTGGAAATTCAAGGTCAGCCTCGACCAGAAAACCACCGATCACGACACGCGTCTGGCCTCGGCCAGCGGCGGCAATCCGAATCGCGCCACGGGCGAAGGCATGTTCATGTATTGGGGGCGCTGGGAAGGTCATCGTGTGCAGAACACCGCTGACGTCAATGTCTCCGGCCCCTTCACCCTGGGTGGTCGCGAGCATGAGCTGATCGCTGGCGTGATGACCTCGCACTCGCGCCAGACCGGTTCGACCTACGACACCAGTGCGTTTTCCGAAGTACCGGGGAGCATTTACGACTGGGACGGCAATCTGCCGAAACAGGACTTCCCGAAAAACGGCAAGTACGAGCGCACCCAGAGCCAGAACGGTATTTATCTGGCCACGCGCCTGCGCCCGACCGACGATTTCTCGGTGATCCTCGGCAGCCGCTTGAGCACCTTCAAGTACAACGAAGACTACCGCTACAACCCCGGGGCCGGCCTCGACGACACCCACACC
This sequence comes from Pseudomonas sp. S3_C06, assembly GCF_054667675.1. Taxonomy (NCBI): domain Bacteria; kingdom Pseudomonadati; phylum Pseudomonadota; class Gammaproteobacteria; order Pseudomonadales; family Pseudomonadaceae; genus Pseudomonas; species Pseudomonas sp. S3_C06. Next base: position 6,435,761 of record NZ_CP162747.1, on the reverse strand, counting down.
AGTTACAAGGAACACGGCGTGGTCACGCCTTACGCCGGGGTGATTTATGACCTCGACGACACCTACTCGCTGTATGCCAGCTACACCAGCATTTATCAGCCGCAGACCTACAAGGACGCCAATGGCTCGACCCTTGCCCCGGTCGAGGGCGACAGCTACGAAACCGGTTTGAAAGCGGCGTATTTCGACGGTCGCCTCAACGCCAGCCTGGCGCTTTTCCGCATCGAGCAGGACGGCGTTGCCGAATCGATCGGCACCAACGCGGTGACCAACGAAGGCATCTACAAAGCCATCGACGGCGCCACCACCAAAGGCGTGGAGCTGGAACTGGCCGGCGAACTGGCCGAAGGCTGGAACGTCTCCGCCGGCTACACCTACGCGCGTACCCGTGATGCCGATGAACAGCGCATGTACGGTTATCCGTTGTCGACCACCAAGCCTGAACATACGGTGCGCACCTTCACCACCTACCGTTTGCCCGGCGTGCTGGACAAGGTCACCGTCGGTGGCGGCGTGAGCTGGCAGAGCGCGTTCTACGGCAAGATCTACAGCGCCCCGGCCGGCGACTACACGCGGATCAAACAGGGCGGCTACACCCTCGTCGACCTGATGAGCCGCTATCAGTACAACGAGCACCTGAGCTTCACGGTCAACGCCAACAACGTCTTCGACAAGCGTTATCTGACGGGACTGGGCAACTTCGACACCACGTTCTACGGTGAGCCGCGCAATTTGATGCTGACGACCAAGTGGGATTTTTGATTCTGGGCTGAAATAAACAGCGCCATGGATGGCGCCTTCGCGAGCAGGCTCGCTCCCACATTGGATTTGTGAACGCCGCAGATCACTGTGGGAGCGAGCCTGCTCGCGAAGAGGCCGGCACAGATCACATCATTAATCCAGATGCTCCCAGGTCATCCGGAACGACGCCCCACCCCACGCCGAATCGCCCACTTCAACCTGCCCGCCATGAGACTGCGACACTCGTCGCACCAACGCCAGGCCCAAACCAAACCCACCCGTACGCCGATCCCGACTGGCATCCAGTCGCGAAAACGGCTCAAAGATTTTCTCCCGCCCGTCCACCGGCACGCCCGGCCCATCGTCGTTGACCCGCACTTCGTAATAATCACCGGTGCGCACCAGCGTCACTTCAACCCGCTGCTCGGCATAACGAATCGCGTTGCGCAGCAGATTGATCACCGCCCGCGCCATGAATCGCGGCTCGATACGCACGGTGTCGAGCCGGCAATCACCGATCAACAACTGCACCCCCGCCGCTTCGGCCTCCAGCGCCACGCTGCCGACCACACTGTCGAGCCAATTGGCAGCCTGGATGTTTTCGCGCTTGATCACCGTCGCGCCGCGCTCAAGGCTGGCGTAGGTCAACAGTTCCGAAACCATTTCCTCCAGCTCGCCGAGGTCGGCATACATATCGGCAATCAGCTCGCGGTTCTGGCTGGGGTCCGACTGCTGCTTGAGCTGATCAAGCTCAAACGACAACCGCGCGATCGGCGTGCGCAACTCGTGGGACACGGCATTGGTCAGCTCACGCTGATTGGCGATCAGGCCTTCGATGCGCGCCGCCATCAGGTTGAAGTGCTCGGCCAGATCGCGGATGTTCGAGCGTTTCGACAATTGAATGCGCACGGACAGATCGTTGTCGCCAAAACGCTCGGCGGCCAGGCGCAGTTTCTCCAGATCACGCCAGTGCGGACGCACCCAGAAAAACAGGACGAAGCCGATCAGCACAGCAATCATCAGGTAGGCAGCGGCGATGTAGAACGGCATCAGGCTCGGCTCGGCCGGCAAACGGATGCTGAGCAGTTGCGGGCCATCGTCAATGGCGGAAATGTACTGGCTGTACTTGTCGCGGATCACTAGCAGCCCTTTGGCCAGCTCGGCTTTTTCCTCGTCGCTGAGGGCCAGTTCAGAGGTATCGACCAGCGTCAGCCCCAAACCGTAATGCGGGCGAATCGTTTCCAGCTGTTTTTCCCGCGCCGGGCCATCGAGGTCACGCAACTGCTGAGCCAACGTCCACGCTTGCCCCCGCACAGCCTCGCGGTTGTAGTCCTGCATCTGATAATCGAGCAAGGCATCAAAGGTGCGTTCAACCGTCTGCAACGCCAGCACCAGACCAATCGTCATGACCAGAAACAGCCCGAGAAATAACCGCAGCATCTACAGCTCCCACGCAAACGGATTGAACAGATAACCCTTGCCCCACACGGTTTTGATACAGATCGGCTCGCGGGGGTTGTCCTTGAGCTTGTTGCGCAGCTTGCTGATGTACACGTCGACACTGCGGTTGAGCCCGTCGAAGGCTATCCCGCGCATGCGATTGAGAATGTCATCGCGCGACAGCACCTTGCCCGCCGCGCTGGCAAGCAACCACAGCAGCTCGAATTCCATGGTGGTCATTTCAATGACCTCGCCCGCCAGCCGTACTTCACGACAGCTGCGGTCAATGCTCAACTGGCCGAACTCAAGAAAACTGACCACGTTACTGTCCGGCATCTGCCGTCGTTGTAGCGCTCGCAACCGGGCCAGTAACACCGGTGGTTTGATCGGTTTGATCACGTAGTCGTCGGCGCCGGACTCCAGACCGAGAATGTGGTCAAGATCGTCTTCCTTGGCCGTCAGGATCACGATCGGCGTGTCCGACACGCTGCGAATCTCGCGGCACACGTGCAAACCGCTCTGCCCCGGCAGCATCAGGTCGAGCACCACGACTTTCGGCTTGAATTCCAGAAAGGCAGCCACGGCCAGGTCACCGCGCAGCACGGTGCGCACCTCGTAGCCGTGTTGTTCGAGAAAGTGGGCGATCAGTGCCGCCAGACGCTCATCGTCTTCCACCAACAGGACTTTGCCAAAACCCAGGTTATCCATAACGCCCGTCTGCCACCCATGTGTGAAGTGGTCGGCATTATGGCGGCTTTCGTGGGGGTGGCGTTTGTTTCAGGCAGCAAAAACCGGCCGCTGGGGCCGGTTTTCGGTGATGTTTCATACTCTTAAGAGTTTTTAACATTCAAAAGCAAAAGATCGCAGCCTTCGGCAGCTCCTACAGGGAAACGCATTTCCAAGTGTAGGAGCTGCCAAAGGCTCGGGCCGCGTTCGGACGATCTTTTGATCTTTAAGTGTTGGCAGGCACACCGCTGTGGAAGCGAAACTCTTCATCCGGCGATTCGATCAGTTCCTGCTCGGCGGCACGGACCTTGTCGATGACCTGGGCAATGTCTTTTGCATCACCGTACTGATAGGCCAGCTTCAGATAACCCTGAAAATGCCGCGCCTCGCTTTTCAGCAGGCCAAAGTAGAACTTGCCGAGTTCTTCGTCCAGGTGCGGCACCAGCGCTTCGAAACGTTCGCAACTGCGCGCTTCGATAAACGCGCCGACCACCAGCGTATCGACCAGTTTCACCGGCTCATGGCTGCGCACAACCTTGCGCAAACCCGATGCGTAACGGCCTGCATGCAGCTGGCGCAGTTCGATCTTGCGCCGTTTCATGATGCGCATGACCTGCTCGTGGTGAACCAGTTCTTCCCGGGCCAGACGCGACATCATGTTGATCAGGTCGACGTGGGAATGGTACTTGGCAATCAGGCTCAGGGCGGTGCTGGCGGCTTTGAACTCGCAGTTCTTGTGGTCGATCAGCAGCGTTTCCTGATCGGCCAGTGCCGCCTGAACCCAGGCGTCGGGCGTGCGGCAGCCAAGGAATTCGTGGATTTCGGGAAGGATCATGGGGCTCACGGTAAAGGTGTTCGAGCGAAAGGCGCCGATTATACCGGCCTGCCCGCAGACCACCAGTCGCGCGCGTTGATATGCATCAAGTCGCGGATGATCGAGCAGCAACTATAGTTGTGCAACGCCGTGACTTTTCTTTGCTGGAGACTCCGCTCATGCAAGCCATTCGCAGCATTCTGGTGGTCATCGAACCCGAACATTCGGAAAGCCTGGCGCTCAAGCGCGCCAAGTTGATCGCTGGCGTGACCCAGGCCCATCTGCACCTGCTGGTGTGCGACAAGAAGCACGACCACGCCGGCATGCTCGGTGTGCTCAAAGCCGCACTAGTGGCCGACGGCTACAGCGTGACCACCGAACAGGCGTGGAACGAGAGCCTGCATGAAACCATCATCGATGTGCAGCAGGCCGAGGGTTGCGGGCTGGTGATCAAGCAGCATTTCCCCGACAGCTCGCTGAAAAAAGCCCTGCTGACCCCGGCCGACTGGAAACTCCTGCGCCACTGCCCTACCCCGGTGCTGCTGGTGAAAACCGCAGGTTCCTGGAAGGACAAGGTGATTCTGGCGGCGGTGGACGTGGGCAATGCCGATGGCGAACACCGGCATCTGCACACGACAATCATTGATCATGGCTACGACATTGCCAGTCTGGCCAAGGCGCATCTGCACGTGATCAGCGCCCATCCGTCGCCGATGCTGTCGGCGGCTGACCCGACGCTGCAACTGAGTGAAACCATCGCGGCGCGTTATCGCGAGCAATGCCGGGCGTTTCAGGCTGAATTCGATGTCGACGATGAGCATCTGCACATAGAGGAAGGCCCGGCGGATGTGTTGATCCCGTTCATGGCGCACAAGCTGCAGGCGGCAGTGACCGTGATTGGCACGGTGGCGCGCACCGGGTTGTCAGGGGCGTTGATCGGCAATACAGCGGAAGTGATTCTGGATGCGCTGGAGAGCGATGTGCTGGTGCTGAAACCGCAGGAGGTTGAGGATCACCTGGTGGAGCTGGCGGTGAAGCACTGAACAGCCACATTTGAAATGCGATCCCTGTAGGAGTGAGCCTGCTCGCGATGGCGTCCTGTCAGTCACCACCTTCTTTGAATGCACTACCGCTATCGCGAGCAGGCTCACTCCCACAGTTGGAATGCATTCCCCTGTGGGAGCGAGCCTGCTCGCGAAGCTTTCGATCTTCAGGCGCCGAAGGCGTCCTTGAGAAAGCCCGGGGCGATGTAGCGCTGGTAGTGCGCTTCCGACAGCAGGAAGAATTCCCGATCAATGGCATCACGCAACTCCGGCAGGCTCCAGTCGCGAAACTCCGGCAGCAACACCATTCCGTACGCTTCCAGATTAATGATCACTCGCGCACCCCGGGCAATCAGCTGATACGCCCAGCAATATTCCGACTGATGCGGCACGAAGCGGATCTTGCGTTGTTCGAGCTGCTCGCGCAGGCGCGCCGAATCGAAAATCTCGACCTTGCCCGCCATCACTTGTGACAGCAATTGCTCCAGACGCAGCCAAACCGCGCGTTTTTCTTCCTCGTTGTAACCATTCCAATGGATCACTTCGTGGTGGAAACGCTTGCAGCCACGGCACACCAGATCACCGTAAACAGTGGAGCAGAGGCCGACGCAGGGGGTCTTGATGGTCTGATTGGGCATAAAGTAGGCAGAGGCACTGAAACGCGGAACAGACCGGCATCTTAGCCCTTTGTCGGGCATTGATCACCCCTCAAACATCAGGGTCTCAGCCGTACTGAGTGTTTGGCCCGGCCACGCGCATTGCCACGAAAGTCCAATAGAGCGCGACTTACCTTTAAATTTTTTTTGCCGTAGAATCAGCCAGCCTTTTAAGGCGCCAATGTCCGTTAGAAGCTGTTTTCAAAGCGTCACGAGCACAGTCGTTCCTTCAGAGCGGTGTTGGCGAGGGATTTTTCCAGCGGGGAAAAATCCAGCGCCAACCCTCATCAGCTCCCCGTTCTGCAGGCGTAAAACTTTGAAAGCAGCTTCTGTAAGGAATTGCCGGTAATTCTGGCCGAACGACCCACAACGTCGTGAGGAGCATGAGTACGGCAATTTCGGGATGAGCGTCCCGGACACCCATTTGGGACCACTGATGAGGGTAATAACTGTGCTTGAAGCCTACCGCAAACATATCGAAGAGCGTGCAGCCCTGGGTATCGTTCCCCAGCCGCTTAACGCCGAACAAACAGCAGGCCTGGTCGAGCTGCTGAAAAACCCTCCGGCTGGCGAAGAAGAATTTCTCGTTGACCTGATCACCAATCGCATTCCACCAGGCGTGGACGAAGCGGCCTATGTAAAAGCCGGCTTCCTGTCTGCACTGGCCAAGGGCGAAGTTTCCTCCCCGCTGCTGGACAAAAAGCGCGCTGTAGAACTGCTCGGCACCATGCAGGGCGGCTACAACATCGTGACTCTGGTTGACCTGCTGGACGACGCCGAGCTGGCGCCAGTCGCTGCCGCGCAACTCAAGCACACCCTGCTGATGTTCGATGCGTTCCACGACGTCGCGGAAAAAGCCAAGAACGGTAACGCTCACGCTAAAGCCGTGCTGCAATCCTGGGCTGACGGCGAGTGGTTCAAGAACCGCCCGACCCTGGCCGACAAGATCAGCCTGCGCGTCTTCAAGGTAACCGGCGAAACCAACACCGACGACCTGTCCCCTGCTCCAGATGCCTGGTCGCGTCCAGACATCCCGCTGCACGCCCTGGCCATGTTGAAAATGGCCCGTGACGGCATCGTTCCTGATCAGCAGGGCGCCATCGGCCCGATGAAGCAGATCGAAGAAATGCGCGGTCAAGGCTTCCCGATCGCCTACGTCGGTGACGTGGTCGGTACCGGTTCGTCGCGTAAATCGGCCACCAACTCGGTACTGTGGTTCTTCGGCGACGACGTACCTTACGTGCCGAACAAGCGCGCTGGCGGTTTCTGCTTCGGCAGCAAAATCGCTCCGATCTTCTACAACACCATGGAAGATGCCGGCGCACTGCCAATCGAGTTCGACGTTTCCAACATGAACATGGGCGACGTGATCGACCTGTACCCGCATGCTGGCAAAGTCTGCAAACACGGCACCGACGAAGTCCTGACCACCTTCGAAATGAAGACCCCGGTGCTGTTGGACGAAGTACGTGCCGGCGGCCGTATCCCGCTGATTATCGGCCGTGGCCTGACCGAGAAGGCTCGCGCCGAACTGGGTCTGCCACCATTCGACCTGTTCAAGAAGCCAGAAGCCCCAGCTGAAAGCACCAAGGGTTTCACCCTGGCGCAGAAAATGGTCGGCAAGGCTTGCGGTCTGGCAGAAGGCCAAGGCGTTCGTCCTGGCACCTACTGCGAACCGAAGATGACTACAGTAGGTTCTCAGGACACCACCGGTCCAATGACCCGTGACGAACTGAAAGACCTGGCGTGCCTGGGCTTCTCGGCTGATCTGGTGATGCAGTCCTTCTGCCACACCGCGGCGTATCCAAAGCCGATCGACGTGACCACCCACCACACCCTGCCTGACTTCATCATGACCCGCGGCGGCGTTTCCCTGCGTCCGGGCGACGGCATCATCCACTCGTGGCTGAACCGCATGCTGCTGCCAGACACCGTCGGTACCGGTGGTGACTCGCACACCCGTTTCCCGATGGGCATCTCGTTCCCGGCCGGTTCCGGTCTGGTTGCGTTTGCTGCGGCCACCGGCGTTATGCCGCTGGACATGCCGGAATCGATCCTGGTGCGCTTCAAAGGCAAAATGAAACCTGGCATCACCCTGCGTGACCTGGTTCATGCCATTCCTTACTTCGCTATCCAGAACGGTCTGCTGACCGTCGAGAAGAAAGGCAAGAAAAACGCCTTCTCCGGCCGCATCCTGGAAATCGAAGGTCTGGAAGGTCTGACCTTGGAGCAGGCGTTCGAACTGTCCGACGCCTCGGCCGAACGTTCGGCTGCCGGTTGCACCATCAAGCTGTCGAAAGAGTCGATCACCGAGTACCTGAACTCCAACATCACCCTGCTGCGCTGGATGATCGGCGAAGGCTACGGCGATGCGCGTACCCTGGAACGTCGTGCTCAAGCGATGGAAGCCTGGGTGGCCAACCCGGAACTGATGGAAGCCGATGCCGACGCCGAATACGCCGAAGTCATCGAAATCGATCTGGCCGACATCAGCGAGCCGGTACTGTGCGCGCCGAACGATCCGGACGACGCCCGTCTGCTGTCCAGCGTTGCTGGCGAGAAGATCGACGAAGTGTTCATCGGTTCGTGCATGACCAACATCGGTCACTTCCGTGCTGCCGGTAAACTGCTGGATCAGGTCAAGGGTCAGCTGCCAACCCGTCTGTGGCTGTCGCCGCCGACCAAGATGGACGCTCACCAACTGACCGAAGAAGGCTACTACGGCATCTACGGCAAGGCTGGCGCACGCATGGAAATGCCAGGCTGCTCGCTGTGCATGGGTAACCAGGCACGCGTTGAGCCGAACAGCACCGTGGTGTCGACGTCGACCCGTAACTTCCCGAACCGTCTGGGCGACGGCGCGAACGTCTACCTGGCTTCGGCTGAGCTGGCGTCCGTTGCTTCGATCCTGGGTCGCCTGCCGACCGTCGAGGAGTACATGGAATACGCTGGCAAGATCGACAGCATGGCGGCCGATATCTACCGCTACCTGTCCTTCGACCAGATCGCCGAGTTCCGTGAAGCTGCTGCGAACGCCAACATCCCGGTCGTTCAAGCCTAACGTAACAACGCAATGAAAAACGCCGCCCATCGTGAGATGAGCGGCGTTTTTTTATGCCTGTTGCGTAAGCATCACGCTAAACATTGTGGGAGCGAGCCTGCTCGCGATGGCAGACTCGCAGCCGCACAGATCAGTCAGACAGCCAGCTTGTACACCAGTGCCGAAATCGCTACCAGACCTACAGCCGTGACAAACACGTTGGACGCCTGACCACGATAACGCGCCATCGCTGGCACTTTACGGATGGCGTACATTGGCATCAGGAACAGAATGGCCGCGATCACAGGACCACCAATGGTCTCGATCATGCCCAGAATGCTCGGGTTCAGGGTCGCGATGATCCAGCAGATCACCAGCATGAACGCCGCCACGATGCGATCCAGTGCCTTGGCGCCCGGACGCTTGCCGCTCTTCACGATCAAGCCTTTCAGGCCTTCACTGGCGCCGATGTAGTGACCGAGGAACGATTTGGAGATCGCTACGAACGCAATCAGCGGCGCCGCGAATTCAATGGTCGGATTGTTGAAGTGGTTGGCCAGGTACGACAGGATCGACAGATTCTGCTCTTTGGCTTCCGCCAATTGCTCCGGCGACAACGTCAGTACGCAACTGAAGACGAAGAACAGCACCATCAGCACCATCAACGCATGGGCGCGGAACAGGATCTGCGAGCTGCGCTCATCAGCATGCACGCCGTACTGACGCTTCTGATCCACTGCAAACGCGGAAATGATCGGCGAGTGATTGAACGAGAACACCATCACCGGAATCGCCAGCCACAGCGTGTGCAGCAGCGCCGACGGTGCCGGCACGTGCGAAGCGGTGGCGAGGATGCCGCCGTTCCAGTGCGGAATCAGGTACACCCCAAGAAACAGCAACGCGACGATAAACGGGTAAACCATCAGGCTCATCGCCTTGACGATCGCCTGCTCACCGCACCGCACCACCGCCAGCAAGCCGAGAATCAGCACGAACGACAGCAGCGCGCGCGGCGGTGGCGTGATGTGCAGTTGATGTTCGAGGAAACTGGCGACTGTATTGGTCAGGCCGACACTGTAGATCAGCAGGATCGGGAAGATCGCGAAGAAGTACAGCAAGGTGATCAGCGCGCCGGCCTTGATGCCGAAATGCTGCTCCACCACTTCCGTGATGTCGGCGCCTTCGCGACCGGACAGCACGAAGCGGGTCAGGCCACGGTGCGCGTAGAACGTCATCGGGAAGGCCAGCAGCGCAAGGATCACCAGCGGCCAGAAGCCACCCAGACCTGCGTTGATCGGCAAAAACAGGGTGCCGGCACCGATGGCCGTCCCAAACAGTCCCAACATCCAGGTGGTGTCCTGGCGATTCCAGCTCGAAAGTTCAGCGGGTGCTGCTGCATCAAAGCGCTCTTCGACGCTATTGGCCTGATCATTCATCCGGTCGGATCTCCGCATTCCGGTCACTTGCCACTCGGTCAGGACGCGTCGGAAAAAACCGACAGACATGCTCCGGCCGAAACAGGGGCGCGATTCTCCGCGATAAATGAGCAGAAGCAAAGACTTAGCTGAGGAATGGTTGTGCGGAGCAGATCCGTTTGGCGTCGTTTTCGGGAAATTATCTGTCGCAAACAGGTATTCGTGATGTCGTTAACAGGCACATGCAAGGGTATTCAGATGGTTCGAGCCAACACCATCACGAAAGCGATCCCCACCGCGCCCATCAACATTCCAAGGCTAAACAGCAAAACCGTTTCACGCCTTTCGGCTTTGCGAAAGGGCTTCATGGCTTCTCTGAACTCAAACTCCTCTTGATACAGTCGGTTTATCCTGGCTCTGCTTTCCTCTGTGCTCATACTGCCCCCTTCCCTTTTTTTGGTGCTCTGAATCAACACGCATGCGCAACTGCAACCTGCTGCGCTCTCTTACAGCTTCAAATAAAGCCCAACGGCGGTGGCAATTGCAGTTAATGCCCCAGCCCCCACCACAAGGGGATACAAGAAAGTCTCAAGTTTCAGTTTTGCTTCCTCCGCCAAAAGCTTGCGCCTCTCCGCGCCGAGCTTTTGGGTTTCCGTTTGTAGCCTTTCGAGTTCCACATTTTTGTGGTCATCCAGATGCATGAACCTTCCTTGGCTGCTGACAGTTAACGCTCGGGAAGTTTTTCCATCCTGGACCACCTCCCATTGCTGCCCCATGATTTCGCGTTAACCGTCTGCCCGATAGCAGATGGCTCTGCCAAATGCGTAGGTAAAATCCGCGAGTTTCGTAGGTAGCCTCATACAAAAACAACAACGAGGTCATCACCCCACACTTTCAATTTGGTTGATATGTTCTAGCGTGAATGAGTCCCCTCCCCCAGAGTCTCTGCCCATGCCCCTCGTTCGCATCGACATCAAACAAAACCCCGACCCCACGTTCGCCAAACGCATCGGCGAGCAGATTTATTCCGCCCTGCGCAGTTGTATCGATGTGCCGGAGCACGACAACTTTCAGATCCTCACCGAGCACGACAGCCAGCATTTCGTCTATGACCCGCAGTATCTGGGAATCCAGCGCAGCGACGGCGTGGTGTTCATTCAGATCACCATCAGCGAAGGGCGCTCGATAGAGAAAAAACAGTTGCTGTTCAAAACCATCGCCGAAAGCCTGCACACCCAACTGGCGGTGCGCCTGGAAGACGTCTTCATCAATCTGGTCGAGGTAAAAAAAGAGAACTGGTCATTCGGCAATGGCGTCGCGCAGTACGTCACTTGATCCGCTCATTGACAGCCCGGTATCAGCGTCAGCATGATCGGCCCATGAACATTCGCGCGCTGCAACTCACCCGTACCACCACGACCGCCACCGGCGGGTCGTGGTGTTTCTGCCTGAGGTAAATCCAGCGCAGCAAACCCAAGGCCCCGCCAGCAATGGACGGGGCCTTGTTGTTTCTCCCGTCCGTGCGGCATCTGCAGCCCCCAAGGAGAAACACCATGCCCGCAGCACTGTTGATCATCGATATGCAGGTCGGTCTGTTCCACGGACCGGAAAAGCCCTACCAAGGCGAACGGGTTCTGGCCAACATCCAGCGCCTGGTCGCTCAGGCCCGCAGGAATCAAGTACCGATCTTCGCCGCGCGCCACACTGGCCCGGACGGCTCACCGATTGCCGCTGGCAGTCCTTTCTGGCAATTACTGCCAGCGCTTGAGCTGGACGCTGAAATCGACACCCTCTTCGATAAATCCCGACCCAATGCTTTCCATGGCACTGACCTTGCGCGGCAACTCCAGGCCGCACAGGTAGAAGAGCTCTATGTGGTCGGCATGAAAAGCCAGTTCTGCATCGACAGCACCTGTCGCAGCGCTGCCGATCTGGGCTTCAGACCATTGCTGGTCGCTGACGCCCACACTTGCATGGACACTGCCGCGCTATCCGCCGAAGCGATCATCAAACATCACAACGCCACCCTCGGTGCCACCTTCGCACGATTAGTCGACAGCGATGAAGTGACGTTCTGAGGAAGTCCTCGCTGAAATTGACGCAACTTGACTTGCTACGGTTGCGTCAACCAGACATTTGTTACGCCATTCCTTGTCCTACAGCGTTGTGTAATCAATTAAGGGGGCCAGCGACATTAACTACCGGAAACGCCAACAAACAAGTCAATCAGCCACCAATCCTTCAGAATGTTCCTACAACTTAAACAGCCAAAAAACTCGCAACAAAACATTACTTAAAATCGAATACCAGCCATTTGTTACAAGCAACTACCCAGCCATTGAACAATATTCCGCAGCAGGTCTATATTTTTATCGCCCTGATTTCAACGACTGACAATTAAAGTGCAATCAAGAGGACACAACATGCAAAAGTACATGATGACCGGCCTGTTGTTGGCCGCGTTGCTCGTCCCGCTCACCAGCGCCAATGCCGACATCCGCGAGCTGGCCTCCTCGCCGCGATGGCTGACGACCAAGGTCTATGTCGACGGCGCCCCTGAAACCGACGTCAAAGCGAAGTACCCCGGTGTCGTTGGCATATCGACGTGGGATCCCGAGCGCAATCGATATGAGTTCTTTTACACCGAGACAGGCGAGTCAAAATACAACAACGGTGGTGGCGGTTATTTCTTTGTCACCGGCGATCAGCAACAGCACATTCTTGTACCCGATATCGGCCCGACCAAAACAGTTGTCAGGCGTCTGGAAACATTGAACAAAATTGAATTCACGTATTCTCGGGAAGTACCCCGCGACATGGTCGACAACAACCCTCTCGTACGCATTCATGTCGTTCACGCGCCCTATACCGGAACGATAGAAACCAAGTCCGCCATCAAACAATAAAACCAGGAGTACGATATGCAAAAGTCACTTAAAACCCTGCTGATGTCGTCGTTACTGATTTCTTCCGTCTATTGCGCCGGGGTCAGCGCGCAAGCCGCTACCCAACCCGCAAAAGATGCCGTCGCCACGGCCGACAACGCGATGATGCTGACCGTGTTTCTGAAACATGATCAAACCCGACCGTTAAGTGAACTCAAGGCCCAGCTCGCACAACAGGGGTTCCATAAAACCTTTCCCCCGGCCGGAGTCGAGGTGGTGAGCTGGAACATCATGATGGGTATCGGCCAGGTCGTGACCGTGCGCTTTCCTGTCTCGCGTCTGGCGGAAGTGAACCTTGCGCTGGAAAACACCGCATGGGGCAGTTACCGCACCGAGTTCTATCCGACCTACGATATCAAGCCGATCGCGATGGCTGAACAAGCCAAAGCCCAAGCGGCCCAATGATGCCGACAGCGCACCGGATCACCGGTGTGCTGTCACCCCTTGCTTCTTGCCCGAAGCCGTCCAGAATCAAAGCACCACTGCGCGAATGACAACGATTGCCAAGTCGCTGCGGATTCAGCACTCTGAAACGACTATCGCGACCTACCCGCCGACGTTCACAGGAGCCGCGCAATGCCCGCAACCGTTCTGGTACTGGTTGAAACCATCAATGACTATTTGCCGATTCTCGAACATCAGGGCTTTCACCTGATTCTCGCCCCCACGCCCGCCGAACGTGCGCACGCCATTGCCTCCCAAGGCAGCCGCATCGATGCGGTGCTGACCCGGGGTCCGCTGGGCCTGACGGCCGAAGAGATCGCCGCCCTGCCCGCCTTGAAGATCATTACCGTCATCGGCGCCGGCTACGAACAGGTCGACCTGCAGGCCGCCAGCAACCGTGGCATTACCGTCACCAACGGCGCCGGGGTCAACGCCTCGTCGGTGGCTGACCATGCAATGGCGATGTTGTTGGCACTGGTCCGGGATATCCCGCGTTGTGATGCCGCAGTACGCCGGGGTGAATGGCCAAAGATCATGCGCCCGTCGCTGGCTGGCAAACGCATGGGGATCCTCGGGCTGGGCGCCGTCGGGTTGGCGATCGCCAAACGCGCGAACCTCGGCTTCGACATGGAAATCAGCTATCACAGCCGCCAGGTGCGCAGCGATGTGCCTTATGCGTTCTGCTCGACACCGACCGAACTGGCCCGGGCTTCGGACTTTCTGATTGTCGCCACGCCCGGCGGCATTGGCACCCAACATCTGGTCACCCGCGCGGTGCTCGATGCACTCGGGCCGAAAGGCTTCATCGTCAACATTGCCCGCGCCAGCGTCATCGCTACGGCGGATCTGATCACTGCCCTCGAACAGCGCAAAATCGCCGGCGCCGCACTCGATGTGTTCGACGACGAACCGCAAGTGCCGGATGCGCTGAAAACCCTGAGCAACGTGCTGCTGACGCCACACGTCGCCGGCCTGTCACCGGAAGCGACGCAAGGCACGGTCGAATTGGTAGGCAAAAACCTCGTGGCGTTCTTCTCCGGCGAGCCGGTACTGACGCCCATTGCGCTGCCACCGAAACTCAGCAACCAGCGCGTGCACTAGAGCACGCCGAGCAACGTCCACAGGCGCCGTGATTCAGCATCGGCGCTGATCAACTCACCCAGCAATTCGCTCAGCGGTTTATTACCCCACTCGACGCCGCGACGGATCAGATAGGGCACGGGACTGTGAGGTTCCGTGCGGGCCAGGTATTCGGCGATCAGCAGCAATTGCCGATACGCTTCCTCGCGGTTGGCCGGTTCGCGAAATACCTGGGCAACCGGCGCTGGCTCTTCAGGCTGTGGCATGGCGACGGGGGCTTCGACCACGGGTGCTGGCGGTGCCGGTTGTTGTGGGTGCATGGCGATAAACTCCTGAACCAGCTTCAGCAGCGCTTGAATGATGTCCTGCAAGGGGCGCAATCCCGGACCTTGCTCACCCAGATAAGCATCGCTCCAGCTGTCGAGTCGTTGCAGGTGTTGCAGGCTCAGCAGCAGGTTGCCCTGGGTGCGCAACCAGAACGCCAGCGGTGTGGCGCGAATCTGGTCGCTGAGTTTTTTCTGTTCGTTGCGTGCAGTTTCTGCCGAGCTTTTGGCATTCTTGCTGTCGTTGACCTGCACTTGTTGAATCTGCAAACGTCGCCAGACTTCCAGGGTATAGGCTTCAAAATCGCTGTTGCGCGTGCCGAACAGCGGCACGCGAGTGAGCAACACTTCACTGTAGCGACGCACCAGCCATTCCAGCGGAATCACGCGCCACGACTGATCGCCCTCCTCGGCTTGCGGATGCAAATGCTCGGGGAAGCGCTCACACAAACCGGCGATCAGCGCCAGGCTGCCGGGCAAACCGTCCAGTGCTTGCAGGTGCAGCCACGCTTCGCCGAGCCAGGCGCTGAGCATCAAGTCCTTGCTGCGTTCGAGCAATAAAGCAGTGGTGAGCTTCTCGACCTCCGGCCAGTTCGCCCGCTTCAGTGTCGACTGCCAGACCCCGGTCGGCAGGCTGGCATCATCCTCGCGGCGCAAGTCGCGCAACTGATCGAATTCACGCTCATAACGCAAATCGACGCCGCAGGGCGCATCCGCGCTGATCGGCGCGAGCAGTTGATCAATCAGGTCTGGCACAGCGGTCGATGGCAGGCTCACAGGTCCTCCTTCTGCGATTCAAGGGCGGCGGTGCTGCCGGTCACCTGAAACGGTGAGCGCGGTGCACGGGTGGGCAACGGTGCAATCGACAGCGGCAATTTCGATCCTTGGCTCATCAATGACAAGCGCACAAACATGCGGGTGAATTCGCTGGTGACGCTGTCGGTCGAGGCGGTCACTGGCAGGCGCAGTGTCAGCGGGAAGTCGGTGTAATCCATGCTCGGCTGACGCTGCACCGAAAAGTGCGCACGCATCATCCGCAGCAGCGACCATGGCCCGCCATACTCCCAACCGGCCTCCAGATCGCGCACCACCAGATTCGGTTGCAGCGGGTCGTTGACCGGGCGTTCCTTGCCGTTGCGCGCCCAGCGCAGGGTCAGGCGGATGGGTTGACCGACCATCCAGCGCAGACTCGGCTGCTCGGCCGCGACCGGGTAGTTGATCTGCTGATTGCCGGCGAGCAAACCCCAGGCAATCACTTGATCGGCACCCTGCTCATTATCGCGATCGGTGCGCCAGCGCACGTCGAGCTCGACGCCGAGGATGCCGCTCTTGTCGCGTACGAACAGCGGCGTCAGCCAGGTGCTGGCCTGCTTCAAACGATTGAGAAAGTCTGCGGCGGCCACGCGCTCCGGCGTCCGATTCGTGGCCAGTCCGGCCTGGGCGACCGGTAAGCGCTTGTCGATCAATTCCAGCAAATACTGAACCCGCGCCGGCTCGGCATCCGGCATCTGCACGCCGTTGGCGAATGGAAAGCGGTCAGCGAGGTATTGATTGAAGTAGTTGGCCAGCTCATTCCACGCGGCTGCCGCCTGTTGCACTTGCAACTGCTGGCAACGCTGCATGGCTTCCTGTTGCAGCTCCACCGCGCGCATCGCCAACGTGCCGCGTCCGCCGGCGACGTTGGCGGTCTGCAACATTTGCAGGCAGGAGTTGACGTCCATTTCGATGAAATCACGGCTGACCAGTTGCTCGATCTGCGCCGGCGAACTGGCCGGATTGGCTTCCTTGTATTTACGCAGTTCATCGTTCAGTGCGCTGAACTGCGTCACGCGTTCGTAATCCAGTGCCGAGAGGTTGGCTTGCTGCGTCGTCAACCACTGTAACGAAGACGTGCGCCGCTCAGTGATGCCGAGCATGGTGTTGAACTGCTGCTTGAGGCTCAGCTTCAGATCCTGCACATCGCTGGCGCCGAACAATTGCAAGCCGAGGTTTTTCGAACCGTCCCACTGGCTGATTTCGGCACGGCCACCGAACAGCGGTTGCGCGGTGATTTCCTCGATCCCCCCGGTAATCTGCGCCATCGCGCGGCGATTGAGCGCCGCTTGCAGGCGCGTGGAGAGATCCGCGCGGTGCACCTCGACAAAGGCTTTCTGCAGGGCCATGGCTTGCTCGGCCTGCACATTGAACACAGCGTAAGGGTGCGCCTGGTCGTTGTGATCCTTGAGGCTCAACCACATTGCCTGGGCGGCGGCACGCTCGGCGGCTTTGAGCACCGCAACGCGATAGTCCGGTGGAATGCGTGGCAGTTCTTCGGCGATGTAGCTGTTGTAGTCGGCGAAATACTTCAGCGACTCATTGAGGTCATCGCCGTCCACGGTCTGGCCTTGCATATTGACGTTGTCTTCGCTGGCACGCAGGGCGACCGAAACGAAGTCACGCTTGAACAGCGCCTGTATCGCGTTATCCAGCTTGATCACTTGTTCCTGCAAGGCCAGCTGCCCGCTGACTTGCTGCACCAGCAGGTTGTCCCGCGAACCGATCTGGGCGATCCATTGATCGCGGAAACTCTGCTGCAAGCGTGACGCTTGCGTGTCGAGGTCTTGTTGGACTTGCGCGCCCAACAATGTGCTCTTGCCCACTTTGGCGAGGAAGTCACCATAACCCGGCACCAATTCCTGGCCCTTGCCGCGACTCCACGTCGAATTGGTCAGGGCGATCGCTGCTTGCAGATCGTCGACCCGCGCGGTCAGGTCTTCCAGCTCCCGCAGGCTGTTGCCGCTGCCGGCTTGCAATTGATCCAGATGCAATTTGAGGTAGCCAGCCTTGCTGACAAAGTTGTCGGCGAGAAAATACTGATCCAGCCAGCGCTGCATCAGTCCGGAAAAATTGCTGACGATCTGCGGCCGGTCGACGCTCAGATCAAGCGCCTGCAAGCTGCCGTCTTCCCCGGCCACGAGTAGCCGATTGTAGAACGCCGCGTAGGGCAAGGTGCCCGTGTTGAGGTTCAGCGACAGCGCGTTGTTGCTCAGTTGCACCAGGTCGTCCAGCGGCGCGCGCGGGTTGTTCTGCACTTGATTGAACAACTGGTTCTGCTGTTCCAGACGCAAGGCCCGATCCACCAGATCGTTCGCCTTCAGATAGTTCTGCCACTGCGCCGGGTCGTCGCTTTCGACGCTGCTGCGCCGATCGGTGCTGCGGATCGCCTTGATCTGCGCCAGTTGCGCGCTCAACAGATCATGCAGCGGCACCATGATGTGGCGCTGGGTGGATTGCAAGACTTGCTGCTCAAGCTGATTGTCGAGCGAGGAAAACCACGACGTCGGAAACACCAGAGAAACATAGTTCCAGTGCGGCGCACGCTCCAGCACGCGCCAGAATGTCTGCACGTTACGCCGGGTCGAGTCGACCCGCTGCGCCTCATCGCTGATCGCCACGTAGCCCTTTTGCGCGCCTTGCATCTGCCGCGCCAGTTCGTGGGCATCCTTGACCGACACGTGCCAGACCCAAAGCATCGCCACGGCCCAGATAACCCCGATCACCAGCGCTACGCCGGCCGTCAGCCGCTGCCAGCGCTGACGCAAACGCAGCAGACGCGGCACGCCTTGCGCCAGCCCGCGCTCGCCGACCAGGCGCTGGCGCCACAACTGGCGCACGAACACGCTTTGCTGCAAGCCGCTGTCGTCGGCGGAGAATCCGTCCTTGGCATCCTCCGAGGCCTGACTGGCGCTGAAATAGACACCGCGAAAACACGGCGCCTCACCCTGAGCGTTGCCTTGAAACACCGGTTCCAGAACACTCTGCAAACCGCGTCGCAAGGTTTCCAGACGCTCCGGCAAGGCGTACAGATCGGCGCTCAACTGGCCGGACAAGGTGCCGATTTCGATGATGGCTTCCGCCACAGCGCGATGGATGCGATCAAGCGCCTGATCGCTCCATTGCCCTTGCCAAACCGCATCGCGCGAATAAGGCGACGACCAGCCAAGGGTTCGTTCGCGGGCCTCGTCGGGCAGCGCGCTGATCAACTCCTGGAACCCCGGCAGTTCTTCAAGTCCGGTGATGACCACATACACCGGCACACTCAAGCCAAAACGTTGCAGCAGATCGATGAAGCGCCGGCGCGCGGCCAGACCGAGGCTGGCAGCCTGTTCGAGATTACTCAGGCGACTGACCGGCACCAGCCAGACCACCCCGTCCAGCGGCCGCTTGCTGCGCATCCGCAAGATCAAACCGAGCAATCGCCACCAGCCGCCACGCTGCAAATGCATACCGTCGTCGGGCAGAAACAATGCCTGCGGCACCACCAGCACAGCGCCTTCCGGGTCCGACCACCAGCGGCCGAACCACGCCGGTTTGTCGGTCGGTTGCAGACGCCATTCACTGACCAGTTGCGTGCCCTGGGTTTCGTCGCCGAGCATCAGCAGCCAGGGCATCTGATAGCGATCGTGACTGCCCTGCTCCTGCTCCATTTGCCGCACGGCTGCGTAGAAACTGCGGATCGCTGCGCCACTCTGGGTGCGCAGCCACCACACCGCCACGGCGATGATCACCACAACCAGCAGCAGAGCGACCACCCACGCGACTATCGTCAGGGTACTCATGAGTCTTGCTCCGCTGGCGCCACCGAGTCGATGATCTGCAGCACCGGGTCCAGCTCCGAACGAATGTCCCGCCAGAGGAACTGGCCAAGCCCGGTCAGTAACAAAACCATCGCCAGAATCCCCAGTGCCAGGCGAAAGCCATCCGGCAGCGCCGTGCGCACCGGCAGTTGCAATGGCGTGGTCAGCGACGGCTGCGCCAGACGCTGACTGACATCGGCATAGCTGGCCTCGTCCTGCCAGGCAAAGGTGTACAGCGCCAGCCGCCATTTCTCCAGTTGCGCCTGACTGTGTTCGCCCCGCAAACGCCCATGGAAACCAAGGATCAGGCACTGCAGATACACGTTGGCCAGATCGCGGCTGGTCGGTTGCTGTTCGTCGAGCAATGTCTGAATCGCCGACGGCACTTGTTCGCCGGCCTGACGACTGGAATACAGACGCGACTCCAAAGGTTTGTCCTGCCACGCCGACTGCCCGGGCCACGGCGTGAACAGCAGGGTTTCGTCGACCAGCGCGACGAACGCATAGACCAGCGCCTTGACCTGATCGGTCGCCGAATCACCGACCCGCGAATAAGCGGTGCGCCACAACCGCTGCGACGCTTGCGTGGACAATTCGACCACGGTCTCCACCAGCGCTGCTTCGTCCTCGCTGTCCTTGGGCAATTGCACCCAGTCCTGTTGCCATTGCTGCCACGTCTGGCGGAACGCGCTGCTCAACGGTGCGTCCTGCAACCCAAGGCTTGCGGCACTTCCTTGCGACATACGGCGTTCCTTGTGTGATCAGGCACTTTCACTGTTCTGGGCGACAAACAGCACCACTTGCCACGGACTGCTGGTCAGCTTCGCCGCCGGTGCCGCAATGACCAGCGGCAGTTGCGCGTCGAACCACGTGCCTTCGGCCGTGATCACAAACAGCCGCGTGTCCTCGCCGACGCTGTAGGCCACCTGTTCGCTGCGGCTCATGACCTGGTGCGGCAAACCGCTCATGCGTTGACGACTGAGCAGCGCAATGTGCGGCGCCGAGGCGATGATCGCGCCACGTAACCAGTCAATTGCCGCTTGTTCGCTGGCACCGTTGGGCATGCGCAGACCGATCACCAGACGCTGACTCGGCTGCTCGTCCGGCAGTTGGATGGAAAAGCTGTGCTCACCGCGCTCGAACGGCAGGCTGCGGTAGCCGGCGCGGATCAGTTCGAGGGTGGTTTCCAGCCATTGCAGCACCACGTCATAACCGCGCTGCAACTCGAGAAAATCCAGCGGTGCAAACGCTGGCACACCGGCCAGCGGATCGAGCGCCGCCCAGGCGCCAGCCAGGCCGAGCAGGTGCACATACAGAGACTGCGGATGAGCAACGCGACTGCTCAGCGCGCCTTCGACTTCCGGCAGGCGTGCCCACAACGCGGTCAACTGCCGGCGGATTTCCAGCGCGTCGTCCTGATTGCCAGCCTGTTGCGCCTGGCGCAAACGGCCGCCGAGAAACAGGCACTTCTCCCGCGCCCGCGCGCAGAGGCCGGCGATGCGTCGCCCCAACGCAGACTCCGGCAGCAGCAGCGGTGTTGGCGCGGTGTAAGTCAGCGGCAGAAAGCCGCCGCCCTCCTTGCGGATTTTCAGCAACGGCAGGCAGATCGAATCGGCTTTGTTCAGTTGCGTGCACAGGCGTGGATTAGGTCGCCACACGGTGATCGACTCAGGAAATTCACCACTGGTGAGATCCGGCAATGCGTCACCCACCACCGATTGCAAGCGGCCCTTGAGCGGCAGCAACTGCCCGGCACGCCACATCGGGCTGATCGCCAGGTACACGGTGACAGTGACATCGTCGGTGGCATCGATCGCCGCACTCACATCCAGTTCCAGTGCCGGCCCGATTCCGGCCTGCAAATCCACCGGCAAGCCGTCGGGCATCGTCCCTTGCAGCGACAAGACGCGCACCACGCCAGCGCTCAGCGCCGAGGGATCGAACTCCATATGGCTGACACCCCAGAACCACGGATTGCACGCCTGCGCCAGATGCGCGCCGAGCGCTTCCGCCCGCAGCCCTTGCAACTGAAAATGCTGTGGCAGCAATTGCATGCCTTCGTGCCAGCAAACCGCGTCAGGTAGCAGACTCATACGACTCCCTTCGACAAGGCCGCAATCCGGCGGCAGCGGTGGTGTGTCAGTGTTCGGCGTTGACCAGGCTCATCTCGCGGCTGTCGAATTTCAGCCACGCCTCACTCTGATCGTCGAGGCGCAAGCGGTGTGCTCCGGGTGTGGTATAGCTGGCGAAGACCAAAAGTCCAGCGGCCTTCTTGCCCCCCAACGGGAAGGGTTGGCGGTCGATGAATTGCCCCGGCACCAGCTCCAGTCCCCACACGCTCATCAACTGACGATAGTCGCGCTGGTACTGTTCGCGCCCGGCGAACCACTGGCTGGCACTGATGCCCGACAATTGCTTGAGCAGGTCGGGGTCGGCGACCGCAATGAAGTCCACGGCAATCGGCGTGTCGTCGTTGGCTTTGGGCGCGACGTCGAGGGTCAGGCTGTCGAGGTCGACCTTCGGCCCGAAGAGTGAGCAACCGGCCAGGGACGCAAACAGCAGTGTTAGAAAAAGTCGTCTACGCAAAATGAATTTTCCTTTTCGCGAACCTGTCAAAAAATGTTTTTGCTTGCATTTTTATAGACCTGTTCTAGCGTCTTGGGTAGTTCGGTTCCTACAGCCGAATCAAGAAGGTTTGTCAAAGGAACGACAGGTCATCTGCCTCCCTTTCTAACCTACGGTCCAGCAAGGGAAAGCGATGAACGGGCCTCCCCGATGCATTGCGCCCGCTCATCGCATCGGAGTCCGCCGACATGGCAGAAAGTACTCAGCACAAGCTCGACCGGGTGCGCCCACCCCGAGTGCAAATCACCTACGACGTCGAAATCGGCAATGCCATCGAGAAAAAGGAACTGCCACTGGTGGTCGGGATTCTCGCCGATCTGTCGGGCAAGCCACTTGAACCTTTGGCAAAACTGACTGAGCGGCGCTTTACCGAAATCGACCGCGACAATTTCAACGACGTACTCGCCTCGATCGGTCCGCGCGCTACGTTGCAGGTCAACAACACCCTCAGCGGCGACGACAGCAAGCTCAACATCGAACTCAATTTCAGACACATCGACGACTTCGACCCGGTCAAGGTGGTGGAGCAAGTCACGCCGCTGCGGCGCCTTTTCGAGGCCCGCCAGCGCCTGCGCGATCTGCTGACCAAACTCGACGGCAACGATGACCTGGACAAGCTGTTGCGCGACGTCATCGCCAACACCGAAGGCCTGCAGGAAATCAAATCGGCCCGCCCAGACACCGCTACCCCGGCAGCTGATGCCGAGGCGCCGGCCGAACCGCAAGCCTGATCGTCCACTTAATCGAGGGGAGAATTCGCCATGCCCGCTTCAGCTCAGAAACAAGCCAGCGACAGTACGACCGAGACACTTTCCCTGCTCGACCAGATCATTCTCGACGGCCGCATGGCCCACGATGACAGTCAGCAGGATTACGCCCGCGACATGCTCGCGGAATTCGCCACCCAGGTGCTTGACGAAGGCATGGCCATCGACAAGGACACCGTGGCGATGATCAACGACCGTATCAGCCAGATCGACGAGTTGATCAGCGCCCAGCTCAACGAGGTGCTGCACCACCCCGATCTGCAAAAACTCGAAGCCTCGTGGCGTGGTCTGCACCTGCTGGTGCAGAACACCGAAACCAGCACCCGGCTGAAATTGCGCCTGCTCAACGTCACGCAGAAAGAGTTGCAGAACGACCTGGAAAAAGCCGTCGAATTCGACCAGAGCGCGCTGTTCAAGAAGATCTACGAAGAGGAATACGGCACCTTCGGTGGCCATCCCTTCAGCTTGCTGGTCGGTGATTACACCTTCGGCCGCCATCCGCAGGACATTGGCCTGCTGGAGAAGCTGTCGAACGTTGCCGCCGCTGCGCATGCACCGTTCATTGCCGCCGCCAGCCCGCGCCTGTTCGACATGAACAGCTTCACCGAACTGGCCGTGCCGCGTGATCTGTCAAAGGTGTTCGAGAGCCAGGAACTGATCAAGTGGCGCTCGTTCCGCGAGAGCGAGGATTCGCGTTACGTGTCTCTGGTGCTGCCGCATTTCCTCCTGCGCCTGCCCTACGGCCCGGACACCTCGCCAGTGGAAGGCATCAACTACGTCGAAGACGTCAACGGCACCGACCACAGCAAATACCTGTGGGGCAATGCCGCGTGGGCGCTGTCGCAACGCATCACCGAAGCGTTCGCCAAGTACGGCTGGTGCGCGGCGATTCGTGGCGCTGAAGGCGGCGGCGCGGTGGAAGGTCTGCCAGCGCATACGTTCCGCACCAGCTCCGGCGATCTGTCGCTGAAATGCCCGACCGAAGTGGCGATCACCGATCGTCGCGAGAAAGAGCTTAACGACCTCGGTTTCATCGCCCTGTGCCACAAGAAAAACAGCGATGTGGCGGTGTTCTTCGGTGGCCAGACCACCAACAAATCCAAGGTCTACAACACCAACGAGGCCAATGCCAACGCGCGGATCTCGGCGATGCTGCCCTACGTGCTCGCTGCGTCACGTTTCGCCCATTACCTGAAGGTGATCATGCGCGACAAGGTCGGCAGTTTCATGACCCGCGACAACGTGCAGACCTACCTCAACAACTGGATCGCCGACTACGTGCTGATCAACGACAACGCGCCACAGGAAATCAAGGCGCAGTACCCGTTGCGTGAAGCGCGGGTGGACGTCACCGAAGTCGCCGGCAAGCCTGGCGCCTACCGGGCGACGGTGTTCCTGCGGCCGCACTTCCAGCTGGAAGAGTTGACCGCGTCGATCCGTCTGGTGGCGACGTTGCCGCCGCCGGTTGCCGCTTAAAGCTCCAGAGAAAACCCTGATGGCGAGAGGATTTATCCCCTCGCCACGGGTTCCGTGTTCAGCCCATTTGCCTAATGTGAATTTCTTCAGGAGTTTCAAGCGATGGATGCAATCATTCTCGACCTCGGCGGCGACATCAAAGGCGACAGCCTGCTCGAAGGTTTTGCGGACAAGATCGAAGTCATGTCCTACAGCCACAATGTGGCAATGCAAGTCACCAACGACGTCAGCAACTCGGAGCGCACCTCCGGCAAACCGCATATCGGTGAATTCACGGTTACCAAGTTCGTCGACAGCTCGACACCCTCGCTCAACGAGTACTGCTGCGCCGGCAAACCGATCCCCGAAGCAGTCATCACCATCGGCCGCAACGCCGCCGAGGGTAGCGGGCAGTTGATGCCCTTCATCGTCTACACCCTCACCAACGTGGTGCTGTCCAACGTCAGCGTCAGCGGCGGCACCGGTGGCAAACCGGTGGAAACCGTGTCGCTGAACTTCACCAAGATCAAATGGGAACTCACCGCGCAGAAAGACGACGGCACCAAGGAAGGCACCGCTGCGTCGACCTGGGACATGGCCGCCAACAAGCTTGTCAGCTAACCCGGCGTCCTGGCCATGGCAGGCACCGGCATGCGCGCACCGCTGTTCGAACGCCTCGAGTCCAGCGAGGCCGAGAACCCGCGCGCATTCGATCAGCAGGACTTGCTCGACTCGGTGCACGCCGAGCTCGGGCGCCTGTTCAACACCCGCCGTGGCCCACTCACACGGACCACGCCAGCGAGTGTGATCGACTACGGCATCGCCGACTGGAGCGCCTTGCAACAGCAGCGCAGCGATGATCGGCGCAAGCTGGCGCGAGATATCCGCGAAGCCATCAGTCATTTTGAACCGCGCCTGCTGTTGGGCGAAGTTCAGGTCAATCCGTTACCCGAACATCCGCAGCGAATGCGCATTCGCTTGCTCGGCGAGTTGCGCAGCGGCCAGCAGCACTGGCCGGTGGCGTTTGTCATCGAGCCCGGCGGCGAGGGGCTGGAGGTGCGCCATGAGCGACTCGATTGACCCGCAACTGCTCGACTACTACCAACGCGAACTGACCTGGCTGCGTCACGCCGGCAGCCAGTTTGCCGAACGCTATCCAAAAGTCGCACGGCGCCTGGAACTGTCCCCGGGCGAATGCCCCGATCCCCACGTTGAGCGTTTGCTGGAAGGTTTTGCACTGCTCGCCGCACGCCTGCAACGGCGCCTGGATGACGACTACGCCGAGTTCAGCGATGCGTTGCTCGAACAACTTTATCCGTTGGCGATGCGGCCGTTGCCGTCCTGCGCCATCGTGCAGTTCGAGCCGGACCCGAGCAAAGGCAACCTCGACGACGGCTATACCCTGCCCCGTGATACGCCGTTATTCGTCACCACCAGCAAAGGCGAGAGCATTCACTTTCGCACCTCGGCCGCCGTTCGTTTATGGCCGATCGAAGTCAGCGAGGCACTGCTGCTGGGCAGCGATGAAGCCCAGGCGTTAACCGGCGTCGCGCAGTCGCGCTCGGCGTTGCGTTTGAGCCTGCGTTGCCTGGGCGAGAGCCAATGGGCAGATCTGGGCATTGAGCAATTGCGCATCCATCTGGCCGCGTCACCGGTGGTCAATGCCTGCCTGTATGACCTGCTCGGCGCGCATGCGGTGCAGGTGCTGGCGGGGTCGCCGGGCAGTGTTCCGACGGTGCTGAAAAGCTTGCCGAACATCGTCGGTTTCAGCGATGACGAAGCACTGTTGCCGGATGAAGACGGTGTCCATCCGGGCATGCGCTTGCTGGCCGAGTATTTTGCTTTCCCGGACAAATTCCACTTTTTCGATCTGCCGTTGCGCGGAGTTTCCAGCGACAGTCAGACCCTCTATCTGTACATCGTTTTCGACCGTGCCCCCGCTAGCCGCCTGCACTTGCAGGCCAGCGACATCACCTTGGGCTGCGCGCCGGTGATCAACCTCTTCCCACGGACTTCCGAACCGCTGCGTCCCGATGGTACGCGCAGCGAGTATCGACTGATCGCCGACAGTCACCGAGAGAACAGCGTCGAGATCCACAGCATTCGCGGCATGCGCGCCAGTACCCGCACCGGCGTGCAGCGCCTGCCGGCGTATTACGGCAGCCAGCACAGCGCTGGCGACCAGCAGCGCTACTGGCATGCACGACGGGTCAACGGCATGACGCCAAACCGCCTCGGCAGTGATTTATTGGTGAGCGTGGTCGACACCCGTTTTGAACCGCAAACTGACCTGCCCGACTACAGCCTTACCGCCGAGTTGCTCTGCACCAACCGGTATCTGGCGCAAAGTCTGCCGGCCGGTACGCCGCTGGGCTTCGAGCGCCCCGGCCCGGTCGCCTGGGCACGCCTGCGCAATTCGCCGAGTGCGCAGAGTCTGCCGCGGCTGGACGGTGATTCGCGCTGGCGTCTGGTGTCGCAACTGACCCTCAATCATCTATCTCTGGTCGAAGGGCCACAGGCGCTGGATGCCTTGAAAGAGATTCTGCATTTGCACAATCTGCGCGATGAGGCCAGCGCCTTGAGACAGATCGAAGGTCTGCTGCAACTCAGCTGCGAACGGGTGATCGGCCATGTCGGCGCCGATGCCTGGCGCGGCTGGCGCAATGGTCTGGAAGTGCAGTTGCAGCTTGATCCGCAGCACTTTGTCGGCAGCAGCGCGGTGCTGTTTTCGGCGGTGCTGGCGCAATTCTTTTCCCTGTACGCCACGGCCAATCGCTTTGTGCGCACCGTCCTGATGCAGTCCGACAAGGAGGTCAAGGCATGGCAACCCCAAGCCGGCATGCCCCTGTCGCTCTGACCCTGAGCCAACGCCTGCGCCGTGAGCCACAGGCCTTCGAATGGCTGCAGGCGTTGCTGTTGCTCGAACGCGAGCAGCCGCAGGCCGATCCACTCGGCAGCGGCACCTCGCCGCAGACCGAAGCGCTGAAACTGCGCGGGCCACTGACACCGGCGTTTGCCGCCAGCCAGATCGAAGCCCTGCACGAAGAGCCTGGCGAACCGCTGACACTCGACACACCGATATTCGGTCTCGGCGGCCCGGACGGCCCTCTCCCCTACGCCTATCAGGATTGGCTGCAACAACGGGCGCGGGCCAAGGATCATGCACCGGCCGCGTTTCTCGATCTGTTCCAGCATCGCTTGCTCAGCCTGCTCTACAAAGTGATGCGCAAACACCGGGTCGCGTTGGGTTTTGTCACGCCGGGGGCTTCGCCGGTGCAGGCGCAATTGCGCGCACTGACCGGTTTGCTGCCCAAGGCTTTGCAGGAGCGCCAGGCTGTTCCCGACTGCGCCGTGCTCGCGTGCACGGCGTTGTTTGCCGATGGCCGTCGCTCACTGGCGGGGTTCGCCGCGATTGTCCGCGAGCAGTTTGGCGTGCCGGTCGAATTGAGCGCTTACGAAGGTGCCTGGCGACAGATCCCGCCGGCCAGCCGCAGCGTGATCAAACCGGGTGGACGCAACTTGCAACTGGGCCGCAGCGCCGTGGCTGGCACGCGGGTCTGGGATGAACACGCCGGCATTCGCCTGACCCTCGGGCCGTTGCCATCGATACAGGCGGCGCGCTTTCTACCGGATGGCGAATCACACCCGGCACTGGCCAGCCTCGCCGGGTTGTATTTCGGCCCGGATCTGGACGTCAGACTGGTGCTGCGGGTGCGCGGGGCCGGGCCGCTGAAACTCGCTCGCCAGACCCCGGTTTTGCTGAGCTGGAACGGCGGTTTGCAGCGTCAGGCCAGCCTCGGCGTGCAAACCATCGAAACCCGCCTTCGTCAGCTGGAGATCACCTGAACATGGAACTGGCCAGCCTGATCGGACGCCTCAACCCGGACAACCGTCGCGCCCTCGAACGCGCCGCGCAGCGCTGTTTGCAACGCGGCCATCACTTTGTCGAGATCGAACATCTGTTGCTGGAACTGCTCGACATCGAGAGCGGTGATTTGGCTTTTCTGCTGCCGCGTTTCGGCCTGGAACGTGATGCGCTCACGGCGGAGATCAACAAGGCGCTGGACCTGTTCAAGGCGGGCAGTACGCGCACACCGGCGCTGTCGTCGCACACCCTCGGTTTGCTCGAAGATGCAGTGGTGCAGGCCAGTGTGCTGGGGCTCGACAGCATTCGTTCCGGGCTGCTGTTGTTGGCGTTGATCGATCGCGATGAGCGCCGCAGCTTGTTGCTCAACAGCGCCTCGTCGTTGCTGCGGATTCCCAAGGAAGCACTCAGGGCGAATCTGCTGGAATGGACGGAAAACTCTCGTGAACATGTCGGTGCGCGTCCGGGTTCATCGGCCAATTCAGCCCCACGCCGGGACTCGGTGCTCGATCAATACACCCAGGACCTGACGGCCGACGCGCATGCCGGGCGCATTGATCCGATCGTGGGTCGCGACGGTGAGATTCGCCAGTGCATCGACATTCTGCTGCGCCGTCGGCAAAACAATCCGATTCTGGTCGGCGCACCGGGTGTGGGTAAAACCGCCGTGGTCGAAGGCCTGGCCCTGCGTATCGCTGCCGGGGATGTGCCGCCGTCGTTGCAGGAAGTCAGCCTGCGGGTGCTCGACCTCGGTCTGTTGCAGGCCGGTGCCGGGGTCAAAGGTGAATTCGAACAGCGCTTGAAGGGCGTGATTGACGCCGTGCGCAGTGCCGACAAACCGATCATCCTGTTCATCGACGAAGCCCATACCCTGATCGGTGCTGGCGGTGCCGAGGGTGGCAGCGATGCCGCCAACCTGCTGAAACCGGCGCTGGCTCGGGGTGAGTTGCGCACCCTCGCTGCCACGACGTGGATGGAATACAAAAAATATTTCGAGAAAGACCCTGCCCTCGCCCGCCGCTTTCAACTGGTGCAGGTTGAAGAACCGGACGAAATCACTGCCGTGGAAATGCTTCGCGGCGTGGCCGCCAAACTTGAACAGCACCATGGCGTACAGGTGCTCGATGCCGCTATTCATGAAGCGGTGAAGCTCTCGCACCGCTACATTTCCGGCCGCCAGTTACCGGACAAAGCCATCAGCGTGCTCGACACCGCGTGCGCCCGCGTCGCCCTCGGCCAGCATGATGTGCCGCCGCCGCTGGAGAGCCTGCGCCACCGCCAGCAAAGTCTGAAAGAAGAAGTCGACCGTCTGCGCCGCGAACAGGCCACCGGGCTGGACTACCGCGAACGCATCACGCTGCTGGAAAGTGAATCGAAGACCAATGTGCAAGCCATCCGCGAACTGGAAACCCGCTGGGGCGAAGAGCGCGTAGCCGTACGCGAACTGCTCGACACGCGTCGTGAACTGCTGACCTTGAGCGAACGTGCCGACAGCGACAAACCCGATGAAGCCACCGACAGCCGCATCGATCATCTCGCCGCCGAGCTGTTGCGCCTTGAGGCCGGACTCGACGCGATTCGTCAGGACGATCCACTGGTGCCGGAACAGGTCGACACCAAAACCGTCGCCGCCGTGATTGCCGGCTGGACCGGCATCCCCGTCGGCAAAATGCTTGCCGACGAAGCCCACGCTGTGCGCACCCTCGGCCAGCGCATGGGCCAGCGGGTGATGGGCCAAAGCACCGCGCTCAATACCATCGCACAACGCTTGCAAGCCTACCGCGCCGGACTCACCGACCCGCAAAAACCAGTCGGTGTGTTCCTGTTGGTCGGCCCCACGGGCGTGGGCAAAACCGAAACCGCTTATGCCCTGGCCGATGCGTTGTACGGCGGTGAACGCAACCTGATCAGCATCAATCTTTCGGAATATCAGGAAGCCCACACCGTCAGCCAACTCAAAGGCGCACCACCGGGTTATGTCGGTTATGGCAGCGGCGGTGTGCTGACCGAAGCGGTGCGGCGCAAACCCTATTCGGTGGTGTTGCTGGATGAGATCGAGAAGGCACACCCGGATGTGCTCGAGGCGTTTTACAACGTGTTCGATAAGGGCTTGATGGAGGACGGCACCGGGTTGGTGGTCGATTTCAAGAACACCGTGATGCTCGCCACCAGCAACGTCGGCGCTGAGCTTCTACTTGATACGCCGGTTGCACAACTCGGCTCCGAAGCCTTCAACGAAGCCCTGCACAAGGTCCTGCTGCAAGCCTTCCGCCCGGCGTTTCTGGCGCGCATGACCGTGGTTGCCTATCGGCCGCTGGATGAGGCGACGCTGGAAGGGATTGTGCTCGCCAAACTTGAGAAGTTGCGTGGCCGCTACAAGGCAGCGACCGGCAAACAGTTCGAGTTTGATTCGGGAATTGTCAAAGCGGTGCTCGCCAAGTGCAGCGCGGCGGGTGCGCGGGATGTCGAGAATGTGTTGATGACGCAGGTGACGGGGAAGTTGGCAGAGTGGGTGTTGGAATAGCTTGACGTGATAGGGAGAAACCAATCTCAGTAGTTGCGTGCTAACAGCGGTTCATTCTCAGCGATGCTCCCGTCCAGACGGGCCTTTCAACCATCCAGCGGCAGATAAAAAATGTCCAAATACCTATCGCAAGTCCTCCTGTCTTTCCTTTCAGGACACGGTGACGACACCATCAATAACGGGACGAACTCCATAATCGCCAAAGGAAATACAACCGGGGTCACTTCGCACTCGTTCATTGCCAATACAACATCCCCTCAAACCGTCGCACAGACAGCGTCCGGAACGATGGGGCCATGGCGTCTCTACGTGCGTGGTCATGGCAGTCATTCCAAGCAAACGCTGGGATCATTCTCCGTTGATCAGGTTGCCTGGTATCTCAGTGAGTGTGGGCTCGGCACCAACTTGCCAGACGTCATTTCGGTGACTTCGTGCAAATTGGCACTCGGCACAGATCAATCCACCACCGAAAAAGTTTTTCAGCCCTCTTATGACAGCTTCGTCGGCAGGCTACATAAGCTGCTTGGAAACAAGTACAACCTGTACACCACCATGCACGGCAGAACAATGAACAATAGTGTCGTTAAAAATGCAGGCGCCCATACAGGTCGAAAAACAACCCGCACGCCAGGGGGCAAACATCTTCATCAACAGTCATTCGCAAAAGTTACTTACTACTGGGATAGCAGCAAAAACCAGCAGGTGAAATTTTCCTATAACGAAATGGAGATTGACGCCGAAGTCAGCGAAGCAATGGATATTGACTGGACTCCCGACATGATGGACATCGGGTAAGCGCTGACAACGTCTACCCATAAATAAACAAACAGTCCCTCCCATCCCCAACCGAGAAGCGGTGCATCATGTGCAACTTCAAAAAGATAATTACGATCGAAAGCATTATTGATGAGTTTCGGCTAACCATCGACCCCCATCAAAGCAAACCGCTGGAGTACACCATTTACTCTGCACCTGCTCGTTTCGATGATTCCACTCCGCTGAATTCCGCTGAGAACCAAACCTGTTTCTATCGGGCGATGACCGCCGAAGAGTTCGAGGCGTTCCGGTTCGGCACCGTGTTATCCGCCGCTGGCCATCAGGGATTCGCATCATTCCGCAACTACAGCAAAGCCTACCTCAACAAAATGTTCGGGCGTAGTAACTATGCGGTACTCGTCGAAGTTTATGCTCCCCAATGGATCAAGGAGCTTTACACCCACGGGTGGTCAACCGGAAAGGCGGAAAGCGGCGACATGTCTTGGGGTATTGGCCAGACTCAATCCAATGGTTGGACCAACAAGGGAACAATCAAGGCTTCCAACAAAAACCTCGCCCGCTCCCCTCTAAGCATATTTCAGACCACTCGTCGTACATTCAAAGTCGTCAATCTCATCATCAAAGCCAAAACCAAGAAAAATGAAGCCCTTAACGCGCCTTCCGACGCACCATGGTTCGGCATATTCAGCACGATAGACACTGACCTGATTTCACCCAAGGACATCGAGTTACTCAAGAAAAGCAACGGTTTTTCATCAGATCTTCCGCGACTACCAATCAGTGAATCTCGTGATGAAAATGGAATACCCACAGATGGCAACTGTTTGTTCCATACGCTCTCAAGATGTCTTCAGCAAAGGGGTATGCATGGAATATCACACGAGGACCTCAGAAACTACGTTTGCTTGTACATGGATAACAACCCGGCCTTCTGTGAAACCTGGGGCATCACGGTGGCGTACATTACAAACATGCGACTATCCGGAACTTGGGGTGGAGGTATAGAAATAGCGATCATTGCGCAAATATATAATGTAAAGATCAACGTCATGATCCCCAATCAGGGATTTACTTCAATGATTGCGTTCAATGCAACGACTGAAACAGCGCCCATTCAAATTGAATACAGAAACGGCAATCACTACACCACGCCGTGAGTGCTGCCAGCGGAAAAAATCGTCACCGTCCTCCATGAACTGAAAGCTCACCAAAGGCCAATTCATGCCTCGCGCCACCGACAGCAGCACTACGATTTCACTCACCGCCACTTCGCTGTCGGCGCTGTTCCCTGAGTCGTTTTCAGGCGACGAAGCCCTGAACATATTGGGTTCACAAACCCTCAACGGTCTCAACGACGGCACTTCTCTTACGCTGACCAGCGCTATCGCTACCCACGTCACCACCACTCTGCACAACGATGCGCAGATGCGCGAGTTCGACGCACTGGTAGCCGAGATCCGCCAACTGCCCGCCGATGCCACAGCCGAGCGCTATAAGATCCTGCTCAGACCGTGGCTGTGGTGGCTGACCCTCGCGAGCAACAACCGGGTATTCCAGAACCTCGCCACGTCGGACATCGTCACGACGATTTTCAAGGCTCACGGCTTCACCGATTTCAAACTCTCGCTGACCGGCAGTTACACCCCTCGCGAATACTGCGTGCAGTACGGCGAAACCGATTTCGCCTTCGTCTCGCGGTTAATGGAAGAAGAAGGCATCTTCTGGTTCTTCACCCACGATGAAGGCAAGCACACGCTGGTGCTCGGCGACAGCAACGATGCCTTCGTACAGATCCCCAACGGGCCGACGGTCAAGTATTTGGGGCAAGGTCTGGGTGAGCGTGAGTTGCACGGCATTCGCTCCGGGCAGGTGTGCCTGCAAGCTGTGGCCGGGGTGTATCGGGCGACGGATTATGAGTTCACCACGCCGACAACCTCACTGTACGACCAGGCCGAAGCTGTGGCCGGGCCGCTTTCGATCTACGAGCATCCGGGCGGCTACAACGCCAAGGCGCGCGGTGATGCGCTGACCAAGCAACGGGTTGACGGCTTGCGCAGCGAAGAGAAACGCTTTGTCGGGGAAAGCGATTGTCGATGGCTGGTGCCGGGGCACTGGTTCACCCTCGACGGGCACGACGATGCCAGTCTGAACATCGATTGGGTGGTGACGCGAGTCACCCATGACGCCAGCCACGACAGTTATCGCAACCGCTTCGAAGCCATCCCCAAAGCCACGCCGTTTCGCCCGCAACGTGTGACGCCAAAGCCGCGCATGCATCCGCAGACTGCAATCGTCGTCGGTAAATCCGGTGAGGAAATCTGGACCGACGAATACGGCCGGATCAAGTTGCAGTTCCCGTGGGATCGCGACGGCAAGAACGATGAAACCAGCTCCTGCTGGGTGCGCGTGGTGTTGCCTTGGAGCGGCAAAGGCTTCGGCATGCAGTTCATCCCGCGCATCGGCCAGGAAGTCATCGTCACGTTTATCGACGGTGATCCGGACCGGCCACTGGTCACCGGTTGCGTTTATAACGGCGACAACGCCCTGCCCTATGCCCTCCCGGCCAATCAGACGCAATCGGGGATCAAGACTCAGTCGTCCAAGGGTGGCGGCGGTTTCAACGAATTGCGCTTCGAGGACAAAAAGGACGCTGAAGAAGTGTTCTTGCAGGCGCAGAAGGATTTCAACTTCAACGTGCTCAACGACACTACCGCCACCGTCGGCCACGACGAAACCCTCACCGTGCAGAACGCGCGCACCCGCACAGTGAAGGACGGCGACGAGACGGTGACGCTGGAAAAAGGCAAACGCAGCGTCACGATTCAGACCGGCAGCGACAGCCTCGATGTAAAGGACAGCCGCACGGTGAAAGTCGGCGCCGACCAGAATCACAGCACCGGCGGCAATTACACCGACAAGGTCACCGGTGATTACAGCCTGACGGTCGACGGCAACCTGACGATCAAGGTCAGCGGCACCCTGACCCTGCAAAGTGGCGGCAGCTTCACGATCAAGAGCGGCGCCGATCTGGCGACGTCCGCCAGCACCTCGATCACCCACAAGGCTGGAACGGCCTTGACCAATCAGGCCGGTACTTCACTGGACAACAAGGCCGGAACCACGCTGACCAACGACGCCGGCATCAGCCTGACCAACAAGGGCGCAGCCTCGCAGACCGTGGATGGCGGCGGCATGCTGACCATCAAGGGCGGTCTGGTGCAGGTCAACTGACAAGGAGCAGCCATGGCGATCACACCGCTGGATCTTCAGCAGAATGACAAACAGCTCAAGGGGCGCTTGCAGGACGGTCAACTCGATGGCCCGTTGAACATCAAGGATGACGGGCGCAAACAAGCCGATCTGCATTACAGCCAGGGCGAGCTGCAAGGCACGTCGTTGCTCTATCACCCCAACGGCAAGGTCTGCGCGCAGATGCCGTTTGTGCGCGACAAGCTGCAGGGGGTGGCCAGCTTTTATGCGCCAGAAGGTTTTCTGCAGCGCAAGGCGACGTATCGGCGCGGGTTGTTGCATGGCGAAGCGTTCAATTACTTCCCGGATGGGCAAGTGGCGGAGGCGGAATTCTATCGCGATGGCGTACGTGAGGGGCGTTATCAGCGCTTTCATCCGAATGGCAAACCGGCGGTGGAAGCGCGCTATGTGAATGGCCAACTGCTGGAGCCGGAGCAAGGTTTTGCCGAGGACGGGCGGCCATTGGGTGCGGATGGCAAGCCGATTTCGCGGGTGCGCTGGTGGTATCGGCAGTGGGCGGATCCGCAGCAGGCCTGAAGAGCCCCTCACCCTAGCCCTCTCCCTGAGGGAGAGGGGACCGACTGGGGGATATTGAAGAGGTTCACCGACGTGAAGGATATGCAGTGAATCCATAATCGACCCGTTCCTTGGATAGGCCGAGTCAGTGCTGATAATCGACTCGGTCGTTCAGGTCGACGTACAACGAAAGACACCTCGGTCGGCTCCCTCTCCCTCCGGGAGAGGGCTGGGGTGAGGGTAGCGGTTCAGGGAATCAACATCTGCATCTGCCCCGGCACCACAATCTTGATCACGCCCGCCCAGTTGCACATCAACGTCGAGTTGGCATCGATCGCTGGCATCCCTCCCAACAGCAACGTCGGCGCCCCGCCGGGAATCCACGGCGTGGCCGTCGCCGGAATACACGGCATTGGCGTCAACACCCCCAACGCGGCCGCGGTCGCAGCGGCCACCATCGGATTGGCCATGCTCATGCACACACCGAACGGCAGGATGTTGACCAGCGGAATGTGATCCATGATGTTCGCCGCCGGCATCCCGCCGGTCAGCGTGCGGTTGACCGGCAACACATTGAGCATCGACGGCGCGGCACCGAAGCTGCACTGCAACGTGGCCGTGGCACAGACTTGCGGACAGCCCATTTCAAAGCTCCTTTTCGACCATGGCATACCCGCTAAACCTTAGTCTGCCGCAGCCCGTCGCGCACATTCCCAAAGGTGATTATCCGGCAACACGCTAACCTATAAGACCGACCCGCGCTTGTGACCGCCCGAGCGCCCCATTAGATTAGCCAATGATGTCTGGCCTCCAAAATAAGCAGAAGGGATAAGCATGGCGCTTACTGACCAGTCCACCCGTATCCGCTCTGGCGAAGAACTCGATGCCAGCCTGATCGATCCGTACCTCAAGGCACATATTCCGGGCCTCAGCGGCCAGCCTGCGATCAGCCAGTTCCCCGGCGGTGCGTCGAACCTGACCTACCTGCTGGAATACCCGGAACAGGAATTCGTCCTGCGCCGTCCGCCGTTCGGCCACAAGGCCAAATCGGCCCACGACATGGGCCGCGAATTCCGCATCCTCAATCAATTGCGTGACGGCTTCCCGTATTGCCCGAAAGCCTACGTGCACTGCATCGACGAATCGGTGATCGGCGCCGAGTTCTATGTGATGGAACGGGTCAAAGGGATCATCCTGCGCTCGGAACTGCCGCCGGAACTGGGCCTCGATTCGGCAAAAACCGAAGCGCTGTGCAAAAGCTTCATCGACCGTTTTGTAGAACTGCACCGCGTCGACTACAACGCCTGCGGCCTCGGCGACCTGGGCAAGCCGGAAGGCTACGTTGCCCGCCAGATCAAAGGCTGGAGCGAGCGCTATGAGAAAGCCCTGACCCCGGATGCGCCGCATTGGGAAAAGGTCAAAGCCTGGCTCAACGACAAGATGCCGGCCGACCACCCGACCTCAAGCATCGTCCACAACGACTACCGCTTCGACAACGTCATTCTCGACCCGCACAACCCGATGCAGATCATCGGCGTGCTCGACTGGGAACTGACCACCCTCGGCGACCCGCTGATGGACCTGGGCAACACCCTCGCCTATTGGATAGAGGCGGACGACCCGGCGCCGGTGCAACTGATGCGCCGCCAGCCGAGCCACGCGCCGGGCATGCTCACGCGCCGCGAATTCGTCGATTACTACGCCGAACGCTCGGGCCTCCAGATCGACAATTTCGACTTCTACTACACCTACGGCCTGTTCCGCCTGGCCGGCATCGTGCAGCAGATCTACTACCGCTTCTACCATGGCCAGACCCAGGACAAACGCTTCGCGCAGTTCATTCACATGAACAAACTGCTGGAGCAGATGAGCCTGCAAGTCATTGCGAAATCGAGCCTCTGACGGCCCACACCAAGGAACCCTTATGTCCAAGACTCAGTTGTTCGACCTCGACGGCAAGATCGCTTTCGTTTCCGGCGCCAGCCGTGGCATCGGTGAAGCCATCGCCAAACTGTTGGCCCAGCAAGGTGCCCACGTTATCGTCTCGAGCCGCAAACTCGACGGCTGCCAACACGTTGCCGACGCGATTATCGCCGCTGGCGGCAAGGCAACAGCCGTGGCTTGCCACATCGGTGAAATGGAGCAGATCAGCCAAGTCTTCGCCGGAATCAAGGAACAGTTCGGCCGCCTCGACATTCTGGTCAACAATGCTGCGACCAACCCGCAATTCTGCAACGTGCTGGACACTGACCTGAGCGCGTTCCAGAAGACCGTCGACGTGAACATTCGCGGCTACTTCTTCATGTCGGTCGAAGCCGGCAAACTGATGCGCGAAAACGGTGGCGGCAGCATCATCAACGTCGCGTCGATCAACGGCATTTCGCCGGGGATCTTCCAGGGCATCTACTCGGTGACCAAAGCGGCGGTGATCAACATGACCAAGGTCTTCGCCAAGGAATGCGCGCAGTTTGGCATCCGCTGCAACGCCCTGCTGCCGGGCCTGACCGACACCAAGTTCGCCTCGGCACTGGTGAAGAACGACGCGATCCTCAAGCAAGCACTGACGCAGATTCCGCTCAAGCGTGTGGCGGATCCGAGTGAAATGGCCGGTGCGGTGTTGTACCTGGCCAGTGATGCGTCGAGCTACACCACCGGGGTTGCGCTCAACGTCGACGGTGGGTTCCTGTCCTGATCCCCAAAGCAAATACATAACCCCCTGTAGGAGTGAGCCTGCTCGCGATAGCGGTGTGTCAGTCAACATTTATGATCTGACACACCGCTATCGCGAGCAGGCTCACTCCTACAAGAGTTTTGTATCAGGCGATGACTTTCGGCAATTGCCAGCCGAAATGCACCGACAGCAAACGCAACGTCAAACACCCCGCCCCCGCCAGCAATGCCGCCGCTACCGGCGAAACGCCCAGCCTGCGCGCAACGATCAACACCGCCGCACCGACAAACGCCGAACTCGCATACAAATCCACCTGCAACACCACCGGTATCCGCGCCAGCACAATGTCGCGAATCACCCCGCCGCCAACCCCCGTGATCGTGCCCATCAGCATCGCCACAAACGGCGTAATGCCGAAATTCAACGCTTTCTGCGCACCCGCCACGGCGAACAATGCCAACCCCGCAGCGTCGAGCACAATCAGCGTCGATCCAGACCAACCCAGCACCTGCTCATGAAAGACAAACGCCAACCCGCCCATGAAAAACGCCAGCGCCGGGTAACGCCAATCGGCCACGGCATTGGGTGGCGTCGCACCAATCAAAAGATCACGGGTGACCCCGCCGCCAAGGGCGACGATAAACGCAATCACCATCACCCCGAGCAAATCGAGCTGACTGCGCATTGCCGCAATCGCACCCTCGACAGCAAACACCGCCGTGCCGACCAGGTCGGCCACCAGCACAATCCGCTCAACCCGGGACTTACGCCCCGCCGGCGCTACTGCGTGACGCAACGGGTTGTAGTGATGTGTCGAGTAACCTGCCCGTCGGCGTACACGTCACCGGCGACCTCGGTGTTTTCGAGGACCTGGCAAGTACGTTCCGGTGGCGGAGGTGGCGCTACCGGTGGAGGTGGCGGTGGACTGGCACAACCCGCCAGCAACACAGCAAAAAAAGCCAACGGCAACACGCGTTTCCCAAGAAGGTTCATAGGACGATCCGCGATGAATGGAAGAGCAACTCCCGCGACCGAACCGACCACGGAAGACCTGACCACTCATTCTTTATAGCCGAGGCCCCCGCAAGCGCCAGTGAATCGGCCGGATCGGAGGGGTATGGCTGTCGATTTTGCGTTGGAATCAGCGAGGGTTGGCAGGCTGGGATTCGCTTTGCCAGACAGGCCGCCTTCGCGAGCAAGCTCGCTCCCACAGTGGAACCGAGTACATCTGCAAAAAACAGGTCGGCTGTCAGGCCGCCTTCGCGAGCAGGCTCGCTCCCACAGTGGAACCGAGTACATCTGCAAAAAACAGCTCGGCTGTCAGGCCGCCTTCGCGAGCAGGCTCGCTCCCACAGTGGAACCGAGTACATCTGCAAAAAACAGGTCGGCTGTCAGGCCGCCTTCGCGAGCAAGCTCGCTCCCACAGTGGAACCGAGTACATCTGCAAAAAACAGGTCGGCTGTCAGGCCGCCTTCCCGAGCAGGCTCGCTCCCACAGTGGAACCGAGTACATCTGCACAAAACAGGTCGGCTGTCAGGCCGCCTTCGCGAGCAGGCTCGCTCCCACAGTGGAACCGAGTACATCTGCAAAAAACAGCTCGGCTGTCAGGCCGCCTTCGCGAGCAAGCTCGCTCCCACAGTGGAACCGAGTACATCTGCAAAAAACAGGTCGGCTGTCAGGCCGCCTTCGCGAGCAGGCTCGCTCCCACAGTGGAACCGAGTACATCTGCAAAAAACAGGTCGGCTGTCAGGCCGCCTTCGCGAGCAAGCTCGCTCCCACAGTGGAACCGAGTACATCTGCAAAAAACAGGTCGGCTGTCAGGCCGCCTTCGCGAGCAGGCTCGCTCCCACAGAAAAGCAAAAGCAAGGCACCTCCCACCTCGCATCGCCTCGGCTCCTCACCACTCAACAGGATGAGCGTTAGCTCGGCTGCAGCTCTTGATCTTGCCGTGCTGGCCCCTTCGGCAGGCTGAGTGGAGGGATTGATCCGGGGGTGGGAGCGCAGCGACCGTTTGGCGAAGCCAAACACAGCGAGAGGAGGTGCAGCGAAGCAAACCGTAGGCGCTGCCCCCGGATCGATCCCGGAACGAAGGAACCCCGAGCTTTAGCGAGTGGGCCGAACGCCGGGGCCCAGCCTTTTGGTTACTTTTTGGCGTTTGAAAAAGTGACCCGCTGTAAGAGCGGAACCGCCAGCCGCAGCACCCGAAGAAACGGATATACACCCAAAACCCCAAGAGCATGGTCGGCCCAAAGGCCGCCAAGCCTAAAAGCCCTAAGCCAAATCCGGATCCCGAAACAAACGCAAAGAATTGCTCTCAAGCTCATACCGCAACTCTTCAACCAACGCCTCAACAGCCTCAGGCGTACGCAACGCATCAAGCTTCAACCCGCTGATCACCAGATCCACCTGCCCCGACACCGGGTGATACAGCTTCACCGTCAGCGAATGATCACCATCGACCAGACACTCACACGCCAGCGGCGAAAAACTACGCTCAAGCTGTGCGCGCAACTGCACAAGATTCATCATTGCGGCTGTTCCTTTAGCAACTTCGAAGGGACGCGACCACAAACCTCAAAAGGCTCGCACCGCACCCCAACAGACTAAGAACAGCCGCCCGACATCAACACCTCAAATTGCACCAGATCAACTAGTGCATTTGCACCCTATCGCTGGCCCTTAACGCTCGAATCCCCGGCAAACAATCCACGCTCGCGCGCCCAGACAATTGCCTCGCTGCGACTGTGCACATCCAGCTTGGAATAAACCGTCGCGACATGATTACGCACGGTGTTCGGCGCCAGTTTCAGCCGCGCCGCGATCTCCTTGTCCGCCAGCCCTTCACAGATCAACCCCAGCACATCACGTTCACGCGCCGTCAGATCGGTAAACGAAACGCTAGGCAATTGCGGCGAGTTGACCTTCTTCACATTGGCCAGTTTTTCGATCAGCGTCCGACTGAACCACGAAGCATCTTTCATCACCTCTTCAATCGCCGCCACCAGCTCAAGCTCGGTGCGCTTGCGCTCGGTGATGTCCATCAACACCAGCAAATAGCACGGTATGTCCTGAATATTCACAGTGTCGGCCGACAGCGCACACTCGAGCAGTTCCGCATCCTTCTTGCGCACCCGCACATCCACCCGATCCACTCGACCGTTTTTCTCAAGCGCGGCCAGCAACCGCGTGCGCGCACCGCTGTCATCGATGAAATCCAGCTGCGTCACGGTTTTGCCGAGCATGTCCTCACTGTCGTAGGCCAGGGTTTCGAGGAACGCCTGATTGACGTCGATCACTTGCTGCTCGTCGGCACTGCAAATCAGGATCGGCACCGGCGTCAAGCGAAACGCCTTGGCAAAACGCTCCTCGCTTTGACGCAACGCCACCTCGGCCCTATGCCTCGGCTCCATGTCGACGAAGGAAAACAGCATGCAATCCTCATCGTTGAGCGTCAGCGGTTGGCCGGCGACGATCACTTGCTTGCTGCCGCCATCGGGCAGACGCAGTTCGGCCTGCATCTGCGGAATGGTCGCGACGTCACGCAGACGTTGAATCGCCAGATCCTTTTTCTCGGCCTGCTCGAAGATGTCGATTTCATAGGCCGAGGTGCCGATCACTTGCTCGCGGGTATAGCCGGTCATCTCGAGAAAACCGGGATTGACCTTGATGTAACGCAGGTCGCTGAGGCGGCAGATCACCGCCGGCGCGGGGTTGGCATTGAAAGTCTTTTCGAAGCGCTGCTCGGCGTTGGCCCAGTCGGTGACGTCGCTCATGATCAGCACCAGCGACTCGGGCTGCCCTTCGCGATCAGTGAGAATCATGCTGCGCACGCTGTGCACCCAGATACGTTCCGGATCATCGGTCGGCGATACTTCGATCAGCACGTCATTGAAACTCTCACAGCGCGCCACCCGGCTGATCGGGTAGTTTTCCGCGGTGATCGAGTGATTGTTGCGATAGCGCAGGTTGAATTTTTTGGCGTATTCGTCGGCATTGTGGCCAAGATCGGTGATCCGGCTGACACCGTGCATGGCCAGCGCGGCTTCGTTGGCCCAGAGAATGCTCTGATCCAGCTCCAGCAGAATCACCCCGTCGGACAGCCCGGCGATGATCTGCTGCAACTGGCGGCGGTTGGTTTCGGTGGTCAGGACTTCCTGGCTCATTGGATCTCCACAAGTGATACGCCCATGTGAAGAGTACGACCGCAGCCACCCGTGATCGTGCCGAGCCATTAATTTGCGCAACAACGCCTACAAGGGATCGCGGTGCATTCGCGACTTCCGGCTTTGTCGTCTAACGTTAATACCTCATCGGATTGAGCCCCTGCCCGCAACACCGGGCTCTTGATCAAGGAGAGACTGATGACGTCGCGTCGCAACATCGAACAGACCTACCGCACCTGGTCCAGCCCGATTCTGCTGGAGCTGAAAAAACGTGAACACCAAATGGCGCCGGTCGAGCGTCAGGCCCTTGAGAATGTCCTGGTGGAAAGAAGGTTGCTGGACATCGGTAATCCGGACGGTATCGAACGCCGTCGAAACAGCGGTGACTGACATTCCGCTATCGCGAGCAGGCTCGCTCCCACAGGGTTTGGAGTCGTTTAAAAAATTTGTGTTCAGCCGCAATCACTGTGGGAGCGAGCCTGCTCGCGAAGAGGCCGGTGCAGACACCTTGATCATTGAGGCCGACGCACCGCCCTCACCCGCCCACTGTCACCGCCACCGCAATAGAAACGATCGGCACCGTCCGCCTCCAGCCCGGAGACACCTTGCCCCGCCGGCATCTTCAGCGACTCGAGCACCTCACCGTCCTGCGGATCGATATGTCGCAGCTCACTTTCATCTCCCTCCCAAGTGCCATGCCACAAGGCACCATCCACCCAGGTCACCCCAGTGACAAAACGGTTCGACTCCAGCGTGCGCTGGATCTCGCCGGTCTGCGGATCGATCTGATGAATCTTGCGCTCGCGATACTGCCCCACCCATAACGAGCCGTCCGCCCAGGCCATGCCTGAGTCACCACCATTGCCCGGTGCCGGAATGGTGTGCAGTACGCGTCCGGTGGCCGGGTCGATTTTGTGGATGTGGCGGTCGGCAATCTGGTACAGGTGCTGGCCGTCGAAGGCGGTGCCACCGTCGGCACCGACCTTGAGCGTGCGCACGGTTTCGCCACTGGTCGGATCCAGTGCGTTGAGCTGTCCGTCGCTGGCGAACCAGACCTGTTGGCCATCGAAGGTCACGCCGTGAATGCCTTTGATGTCATCAAACGGGCCGTACTCGCGAAGGATTTCTGCGTTTGCGTGTTTCATGGGG
Organism: Pseudomonas sp. S3_C06; assembly: GCF_054667675.1. Taxonomy (NCBI): domain Bacteria; kingdom Pseudomonadati; phylum Pseudomonadota; class Gammaproteobacteria; order Pseudomonadales; family Pseudomonadaceae; genus Pseudomonas; species Pseudomonas sp. S3_C06. Next base: position 6,392,717 of record NZ_CP162747.1, on the reverse strand, counting down.
GCTTCCTCGTGGATGTGTGGGTCCAGCCTAGCCATTGCCCAGCGACACCGGGAGTAACAAGATCGTCGCGAAACCCGGCATTGGCGGCGTCATCCAGCGCCGCGCCCGGCCGACACCGAAGGCCTGCACCTTGCCCACCAGCGCCAATGCCTCCAACGCCCGCTGCACCTGGCGCTGACTGTTGCCCAAGGCCAGTGCCAACGCCGAACTCGACCAACTCTCGCCGTCGGCAAGCAAGGCCAGCAACGCCGCGTATTTGTCCTCGACCGGCAGGGTCAGCAACGCCACATCCGCGGCCACCAGCGCAAAGCCTCTTGGCGTTGCGGTAATGCTCGCCAGCGGTGCCAACGCCGCACGCAACCGGCCGATTTCGACCCGCAAGCGGGCACGGTGCGACTCATCCGTGAGGGCAAAACCAAAGGCTGTGGCGAACAGCGTTTCGCGCGCCACATCGTCCGGCCAGGCTTGCGCAAGCAATCGTGCGAGATTGAACAGCACCGGCCGCGTGGCCAGCGGCACCGTCATGCCGGCACCGCGCACGCTGTAGCGACAGGCATCGACGATCAGTGTCGACGAGTTGAACAACGCTTCAACCTGCGCCAGATTCACCCGTTGCGCCTGACCGGCAACGCTCAGCCGCGCTGCCGGCGCAGCGAGCATGTGACTGGCCTGATCGACCTCGGCGCGCAGTGCGGCGATCCCGGCCTGTTGCGCCGCAGCCTGCGCCCGCGCCAGCGCCGCGCGGGCCTTGTGTGCCTGGACCCGACGCACGGCGATCCCGGCGGCAATCAACTCATGAGCAGTACGCAGCGCCGGCGGCAACGGCGCCGGGTCAGTTTCACCCAGCAACGTTTCGGCCTCTTGCAGCTCGCCAATCAACAGCAACCGGCGAATCTGCAAATAGCGCGCGTGCGCCGCGTTCACGCCGTCACCGTGCGCCTGCAAGACCCGCCGCGCCGCCTCCAGCGCCTTCACCGGCCAGCCCAGATCCCGCGCTGCCAGCGCCACCTCGGCCTCGGCGACCACACAACGCGCCCGCGACAACGGTTCATTGCTGCCGAACGCCTTTATCGCCCGTTGCAACAACGCCTTGGCGCGGGGCAGATCACCGAGCTGAGCCATGGCAATTGCGCGCAGGGCCAGCGCCGGCGGGTCATCACGCAGAGCGACGTAGTTCAACGCGCCTAGCGGGTCACCAGCAGACAGCGCGCGGCCGGCGGCGTTGATCAGCGAATCCATGGCTCGTCCGTCCCTCGATGGCTGAATCGTGAGCTGAGTCTGATCGCTGATTATGGCGCGTTTGGACGCTTGATCGGCTGTTTCAGTTGTTGCAACATCGGCACAGCTTTTCCAATGGATGGAGTCGAGCATGCTGGATGCAAACGCTAGCCACATTACCTTCACTGTCGAAGGCGCCAACGCCGACCTGCAAGTCCTCAGCTTCACCGGTCGCGAAGCCCTCAACCAACCGTTCCGTTTCGACCTCGAACTCGTCAGCGCCCGCCCCGACCTCAAACTCGAAGAGCTGTTGCACAAGCCCGGCGTCCTGACCTTCGGCGCCACCGGCGAAGGCAAGATCCACGGTCTGGTCTATCGCATCGAGCAAGGCGACTCCGGCAAGACCCTGACCCGTTACAGCCTCAGCCTGGTGCCACAACTGGCCTACCTGCGGCACAACCACGATCAGCAGATTTTCCAGCAACTGACCGTACCGAAGATCATCGCCCAGGTGCTGGAGGATCGCGGCATCCTCGCCGACGCCTACAGCTTCCAGCTCGGCGCCGAGTACCCGGAACGCGAATACTGCGTGCAGTACGACGAATCCGATCTGCATTTCATCCAGCGCCTGTGCGAAGAAGAAGGCATTCACTTCCACTTCCAGCACAGCAGCAGCGGCCACAAACTGGTGTTTGGCGACGACCAGACCGTGTTCCGCAAGCTGAAACCGGTGAGCTACCAGCAAGACTCCGGCATGGCCGCCGACAAACCGGTGATCAAGCGCTTCAACCTGCGCCTGGAAACCCGCACCACCCGCGTCAGCCGCCGCGACTACGACTTCGAAAAACCGAAGATCCTCCCCGAAGGCGCGGTCAAAACCGAGTTCGCCCCGGACCTCGAGGACTACGACTACCCCGGCCGCTTCACCACCCGCGAGCGCGGCAAGTTCCTCTCCACCCGCGCCCTCGAACGCCATCGCAGCGACTACAAACTCGCCGAAGGCAAAGGTGACGAACCAACCCTCACCAGCGGCCATTTCCTCACCCTCGCCGAACACCCGCACGCCGAGTGGAACGACCTGTGGCTGCTGCTGGAAGTCTTCCACGAAGGCAAACAGCCGCAAGTGCTCGGCGAAAACGTCACCAGCGACGTCACCGACAACAAAAGCGATTTCCACCAGGGCTACCGCAACAGCTTCCTCGCCACCCCGTGGGACGCGCACTACCGCCCTGCCCTTGAACACCCGAAACCGCAAGTCCTCGGCAGCCAGACCGCCGTCGTCACCGGCCCCGCAGGCGAAGAAATCCACTGCGACCCATACGGCCGGATCAAAGTGCAATTCCACTGGGACCGCGACGGCCAGTCCAACGACAAAACCACCTGCTGGATGCGCGTCGCCAGCGGCTGGGCCGGCGCCGCGTACGGCGGCATCGCCATCCCGCGCATCGGCATGGAAGTCCTCGTCACCTTCCTCGAAGGCGATCCCGACCAGCCACTGGTCACCGGTTGCCTGTACCACAAAGAAAACGTCGTCCCCTACGACCTGCCGGCCAACAAGACCCGCAGCACCTTCAAGACCCTGAGTTCACCGGGCGGCAAGGGCTACAACGAATTCCGTATCGAAGACAAGAAAGGCGCCGAGCAGATCTACATCCACGCCCAGCGCGACTGGGACGAAAACATCGAGCACGACCAGAAGATTCGCGTCGGTAACGAACGGCACGACACCGTCGAAGCCAATACGCTGAGCGAGTTCAAGGTTGAAGAGCACCGGATTACGCATCTGGACCGGATTAGCGAAATGCGTGCGGATGATCACCTGACCGTCGGTGTGACGCAGCATCTGAAGGTGGGGACTGCGCAGTTTGTTGAGGCCGGGTCAGAAATCCATTACTACGCCGGCCAGAAGGTTGTGGTCGAAGGCGCCATGGAACTCACGGCCAAGGCTGGCGGGAGTTTTGTGAAGGTGGATGCCGGTGGTGTGACCATTAGCGGGGCTGAGGTGAAGGTGAATACCGGCGGCGCGCCTGGCGTGGGGACCGGGATCGCCATTCTTGCTCCGCTGATTCCCGGACTGGCGGCGACTGACACGGCCGGCAACTTGATGGAACGGGCCAAAACCAATCCCACCTGGCTTGAACTGAACCTGCACTACGACAATCTCGAACCCGTACCCGGCGCGTCTTATCGCGTTGAATTCGCCGATGGTTCGACTCGCGAAGGTGTGCTCGACAGCGACGGATTCGCCCGGCTGGAAGACGTGCCAAAAGGCCCCGCGAAAGTCTATTACGGTGAAGACCCTCGTCCCTATGATCGTCCGGCAGTGGCCGTGGTTGACGCTTCTGACGATAAAATCGACGAAGATCTGCGAAAACTGGGTCTTGACCCCGCCACCGTTGATCTACAGGCATTGGTCGAAAAAGCCGCAGGGAGGCTGGCATGAGCGAACAAACAAGCAGCAACGACGACCGCACCGGGGCTTATCAGGAAGCGGCTATCGAACTGGGCAAAGGCATTGCGATGGGTGCGGTGCCATTTCTGGGCCAGGCCATTGACGTGTACGACACCATTGAATCCGCCGTTCTGCTGTACAAATCGGACACGCCCGGAGCCAAGGAAGATGCCCAGTTCGACTTGCTCCTGGCAGTGATCGGCTGGATACCCGGCGCGGGTGACGGCTTGAAAAAAAGCATGCGTATCGTCAACCGCAACCCTCAACGATTCGCCCCGGTTTTGTTCGATCTGCTGCGGTTCGTTCTGCAGGAATGCGGCATCAAGACCAGTCCGGAAGAACTCCTGTCACGTATTTTCAACGCCGGCAAACTGCGTGCGGAAATGGACGACATCATTTCCGCGATCAGAAGTTCCTCTGTTTACAAGGGCTCGCCGGGTTGGGTTCAAACCGCCGTGGTGACCGTCCTCGCTACCGCCCGAGACAACATGCCGGCGATGCTTGGCATTGTTGAAAAACGCCTGATCAAATGGAAAGGCATGCAGCGCAACAGCTCCGCCGCGTCGTCTGGCACCAGTCACCCACGGCGCGCGGAAAAACCCGCCAACCGCGATTCCTCCGTCGGCACTCAAGGCAAGGACGGCGCCAGCGGCACCCACTCCAACCGTGTCGAATCCTCCAAGGTCGGCGTTCAGGCGCCTTCGAGCATTTTGAATGAAGGCTTGGGCGTCAGCGGCGAACATATCGCCGATTACATCTGCGCAGTCGAATTCGGTTGGGGCAAAGATTGGGATGGACATGACAAGGGGGCGGATGGCAAATGGCTGGAGGGGCTGCCGGGTGCCACGAAAACCGGAAAACTTTCTTCGGGAGGCAGCCCTAAAGCCAGGCATGTCCTTTACAAACTGTCTGACGGCGCCAATGGAACCGGTATCGACGCGGTCTGGCGCGCGAAGCCAGCGAACAATGGCGGCGAAAAATTCGCGATTGTCGAAGCGAAGGCGAGCCGCGAAGAAGATGCACCAAAATTCATGCGTAGAGCCAATAACACTCGAAAACCCGGCATCGCCTCCAAACTGGGAGAATCGGGCATATCGGGCGTAACGCGCATCGCCGACGCAAGCCAACTGCTTGAACCGATCGAAGATACCCCTGAGGCCGGTGCCAGCAAGCCCTCAACGTCGATGAGAACCGGAAAAAACAAACCACAGGCATCCAGCCGCTCACCGGCCCCCTCTGCCAAGATCAAAGAAATACTGGTTCAAATGAGCAGTCAGTGGATCACCCAAAACCTGAACAAGGCTGTGGCTGGTCGCGCACTTGCCGCACAGGTCCTGGCCTCTTACAGTCGCCATCTGTTTTATTCCCCGCTTTATCATTCCAGCGCAAGCCCGAAAGACCATGCCGAAGCGCGGTTTCAGAATCTTGCAGAAAGCACCCATCGCACACACAAGGCGTTTCATTACAACGAAACCGAGGTGAAAGCGGCTGTAAACAAGCGCAAAAAGTCCTTGGCAAAAAAATATGGCGCGAGGGACTCCCTCAAGCTTGAGGCATGACATCAATGAGCAAACGCCAGAAATTCTTCTCTGATCATCAGTACAACCACTTCCTGAAAGAACATGACGAAGTCATCGAGTTCTTCAAGACCAATCGTTTCAAATCCGACTCCGATGAAGAGGAAGCATCCCAGCGTGCCCGATACTTCCAAAGTCTGGCTTTGGACAAATTGTTGGCAACTTACACCGCAGGAATGGACATTGAGTCTCTGGTTCCGTTACTTGAGGACCTGATCGAAAAATATGAAGTGCGCCAGCAAACCCTCGCCGACTTCGAAGGAGCGCCACAGATTTCTCCGTTGGCTATCGATGACTGGCCAGATCAGTACGAAGAAGCTGTGCAAGTAATCGGTCTGTGTATTCTGCTGCACCGTAACGACTTGCTCGTACGCTTTGTCAAAATGCTGGACAACGCAGGTTATGCCGGGGACGACACGCTATTCGAAGATCTGTTGAAGAAGGTACTGCCCAACCGTCATGACGTTGACCAGTGGTATCACGACGTATACACCCCGCTAATACAAGCAATCTACGCCGACACGCGCGAAGAGGCGTCCGCCCTGCTGAAAAAGTATTGCCAGGGCTGGTACCCCGCTTTTAAACAAGCACCGTGGCACGACACTCATTTACAAGGAGAAGACGGCAATTACGTTGGCTATTGGGCAATCGAGGCCGCCGCCATCGCGTTTTTGTATGGCATCGACGACAGCAAAGTCGACCATATGGTTTATCCAAAAGATCTGGTCGACTATGCGAGAAATCACCAAAGCCCACGAATGACACAAGTTGGCCGAATCGTTGCCGGCGATGCATGCAGCCGGACCGGCTATTGGTTCACTCCTGCTCAGGCGAACTCCCGCCGTCATTTCCAACAGGGTGAACTCATGCCGAAGATCAACGACTCCCGTTGGGGCGATACGCTTTGGTATTGGTCGGGGGAAGTTTGAGTTGAAGTCAGTCCTTCAGGACGAAGGTTCGATCAGGGAGAGCTTGAACAACCTGAGTGAACAATCTGCGAACCTGACGTTTGAGCTACCCGATAACACCCCCGTTGTACGACTCGGGCTGATCGCAACCCTCTACTTCAAGGAAGGCTACTCGCTGCAAAGCAAGCGCAATGTCATGCAATGCTTCACCCGATTCAAGGAAGAGTTCGGCCAGCATCTGAAGGGACAGTTCGACGACCGCTACAAGAAGCTGACAGATTCCGGATTCAGCAAAACCCAGGAAAAAATCCGCGAGTCAGGGCCAAACGAACAATACGAATGGCACATCAGCAGCGCCGCAACGGCGAACGAAGCTGCTGCGTACAGCCTGTCCGCACTGAACTCGTTCGAGATGCATGGCGATCAAAAACGCTCATACCTGAAGATGACATTGCCCTGGAGTTTCCTGAAAGAGCCCGATGGCGTCGCGCGCTTTGAAGAATGGCTGGTTTACTTGTGCGATCAGGTTGAAGCCGAACATGGCTACGGCGGACTCTCGAGCATACTGCCCTACGACTTCGATCGTTACATGCCCATGGAATTTCAACTGGCGCAGCAATATGTCGGTCTGGAAGTTGACTCAATGGTGCACAACTTCAAACGAGAATTGCTTGATCACATCAAAGGTGTCAACTGGTACACCATTGTAGGCACTCGATTTACCGAGCAACTGGGAGGTAAAGACGGATTACGCCACGCCTTAAGCGGACGTGGCGACGTCGAGATGCTGGATTATCAGGGCGGACTGATCATTCGCGCCGGCGCTTTACCCGAACTGGGCGCTATCCATGAACCTCTGCCCGTAACCTATGTAGCGGTGAACCGCGTTTTGAAACAGCTTCGTAATCCAAAACCCGATCAACTGCACACTTATTCACCCTACGGTAACTGCTTCGAACAAGACAGTACCGAGCGCTGGTACGCGCGATTCGACCAAGACGATGCGCATTCGAAAACTCCAGCACGAATAGAGGCCGGTCAGCCTTGTAGCGCCGCGGGTTATTGGTTCAGCCCCGCACAGGCAAACTCCCGACGTTACTTCGACTTGGGGGAAATAATGCCTCGGTTCAGTGGCTCGAATTGGGGCGATACGCTTTGGTATTGGTCGGGGGAAGCGTGAGTGGATTCAGCCGAGCAATCCGGTGCTCCTCAGCAGCTCCTGCAAGCCTTTTGGCACCAAGGGCGCCTGCTCGCTGAAGCTTGAGCTGTCATGCCAGCGCGCGGTGAAGGGCGCGCCGTCGCTTTCATGGCCATCGATCTGTGCGTGGTCGTAGACGCCCTGATCGACAAACGTCGCGTCGTATACCTGGACAATTTCGTGTCCCGGTTTGCCGTTGTAAACGAAAAGACTTTCGAGTGTGCCGAGCAGACGCATGTCCGTCATGGTCAGCCCCAACTCCTCCTGCACTTCACGCACGATGGTTTCGGCGCTCGTCTCGCCGAACTCGATACCGCCGCCGATGGGCCGAAAGCAGGTTTGCTGGCTGACCGGGTCGCGAAATTCGTTAACCAGAATTTTGCCGTTGTGATGAAAAACGCAAAGTGCGAGCGCGCGAATGCGGTGTTCGGCCATGACTGAAGTCCATTTACAGGTGTGGGGGCGCGGCATTTAAACATGCTTTGCGCGACACACCCGTGGACGTCACTGGAAAAGGCTCGCCTCAGACCGGAGAAATCGTTGCGAGCAGGCCGATCAGAATGGTCAGTGTCAGAAAGCCACCCAGAAAAATCGCCATCTTGTTCATGTTGCTCTCCTCAATGCTGAGCTTGCGGTGCACTGGGCGCTTCGGGATGAAGGACTGCCGCGAGTGCCGAACCGTGGGGCTATTTTGAGCGGATGACTGAGCTGGTAACAGAGGCAGATCCAGTGAAAAAATACGGATCAGATGCGCATCTGATCCGCATGGGCCATGGGCCGATATTCAGATCGCGGCACAAGGGTTCAATTTCGGCGTGGTTGATCTAGAGTCATTGCCGTCGCGACAACAACAAGAAAAATCCTGGAGTGAACATGACCGATCTGAACCTGCAACCCAACGTCGCTGAATCGCTAGGCAAATGGCACGAAATGATCCACACCGGCAACCTAAGTGCCCTGCCCGGTCTGCTCGACCCGCAAGCCGTGTTCCGCTCGCCGATGGCGCACACGCCATACCCGGGCGCGCCGGTAGTGTCGATGATCCTCAATACCGTGTTTGAGGTGTTTGAAGACTTCAAATACCACCGCGAACTGGCGACTGCCGATGGCTTGAATGTGATTCTGGAGTTCAGCGCCAGGGTCGGGGCGAAAGAGCTGAAAGGCATCGACATGATTCGCTTTGATGAGCACGGCAAGATTGTCGAGTTCGAGGTGATGGTTCGCCCGTTGAGTGGACTGCAGGCGTTGGGCGAAGAGATGGGTCGGCGCCTCGGCGCTTATCTGGCGTCCGCAAAAGCCCTGTAGGAGCTGCCGCAGGCCGCGATCTTTTGATCTTGATCTTTCAAAAGCAAGATCAAGATCAAAAGATCGCAGCCTCGTTTCACTCGACAGCTCCTACAAAACTATTTGCCATAAAAAAGCCCACTGACCGTCGCCGGTTCAGTGGGCTTTGTGCAACTGGCGGCTAGTTACAGCGCCATGTCACGTGCAGCGTTTTCCTTCGGAGCTTCAGCTTTTTCAGCTGCAGGTGCGGCCGGAGCAGCCACCTGACCGATCACTGGAGGCGTCGGCAGTTCGAGGATTTTGGCGGTGTAAGCCCACTCTGCAGCCACTTTGGCTGGATCGCTGTTCAGCTGAGTACCGTAGCTTGGAACGATCTGGTGCAGCTTGGTTTGCCACTCTGGCGTTGCGACTTTGTCTTTGAAGACTTTCTGCAGCACGCTCAGCATGATCGGTGCAGCGGTCGACGCGCCTGGCGATGCGCCCAGCAGGCCGGCGATGGAGCCGTCTTGTGCAGCAACGATTTCGGTGCCCAGTTTCAGCACGCCGCCAGCGGCTTCATCACGCTTGATGATTTGCACGCGTTGGCCGGCTTGCCACAGGCGCCAGTCTTCGGCTTTGGCGTTCGGGAAGTATTCCTTCAGCGCGTTCAGACGGTCTTCATCCGACAGCATCAGTTGGCCAGCAAGGTACTCGACCAGCGGGTATTCCTTGATGCCGACCTTGGTCATAGGCCAGATGTTGTGGGTGGTGGTGCTGGTCAGCAGGTCCAGGTACGAGCCTTCTTTCAGGAACTTGGTGCTGAAGGTCGCGAATGGGCCAAACAGGATGACGCGCTTGCCGTCCAGAACACGGGTGTCCAGGTGCGGAACGGACATCGGTGGCGCGCCAACCGACGCTTTACCGTAGGCCTTGGCCAGGTGCTGTTCAGCGATGGCAGGGTTATCGGTCACCAGGAACGAGCCGCCTACCGGGAAGCCAGCGTATTCCTTGGCTTCAGGAATGCCCGATTTCTGCAGCAGGTGCAGTGCGCCGCCGCCAGCGCCGATGAAGACGAACTTGGCGTCGGTTTCGGTTTTAGTGCCGTCTTTCAGGTTTTTGTAGCTGACGCGCCAAGTGCCGTCGGCATTCTTGGTGATGTCCTGCACTTCGCTCGACAGTTTCAGATCGAAGTTAGGCTTGGTCTGCAGGTGGGCAGCGAACTGGCGGGTGATTTCGCCGAAGTTCATGTCGGTACCCAACGGGCTCCAGGTGGCCGCGATTTTCTGGTTCGGGTCACGCCCTTCCATCATCAGCGGGACCCACTTCTTGATCACAGCCGGGTCTTCGGAGTACTGCATGCCGGCGAACAGCGGGCTCGCTTGCAGGGCTTCGTAACGCTTTTTCAGGAACTTGATGTTGTCATCGCCCCACACGAAGCTCATGTGCGGAGTGGTGTTGATGAACGAGCGAGGGTTCTTCAGAACGCCTTGCTGAACCTGCCAGGCCCAGAACTGACGGGAGACCTGGAACGCTTCGTTGATCTCGACGGCTTTCGGGATCGTTACGTTGCCTTTGTCGTCTTCCGGGGTGTAGTTCAGCTCGGCGAGCGCCGAGTGACCGGTACCGGCGTTGTTCCAGCCGTTGGAGCTTTCGAGGGCGACGCCGTCGAGGCGCTCGACCATTTCCATCGACCAGCTTGGCTCCAGCTCATTGATCCACACACCGAGGGTGGTGCTCATGATGCCGCCGCCGATCAGCAGAACGTCGACTTTCTTTGCTTCGTCAGCATTGGCGGATGTCATCCCCATCGCCAAAGCCAGACCCAGCAGGGCTGTGTTCACTTTTTTAAACATCTGTTGCACCTATGATAAAACGCCTTCCGCCCGCCGCTGTTATCTGCATGCGATCCGCTTTGATGACGCTCAGGCTAGCGTCGCAGATTCCGGCACACTTCAATTTTGACGGGTGGGCACACAAGGCCGACATGCTGCATCGACCTCAGTTAATGTCCCTTCTGAACTGACTTCTTATCATTATTGGCTCAGCTACTTGAGCGACAGGGATTCCGTCGGCCCGCCCAGAGGCAAGCAAACTGAATAAGGTCAAACCAAGTTGGCGCGAAGAATATCACGTCAGGGCAAACCCGCGCGTCTGTTCCCGACTTGAGAGTCTTTTTCCGCTCAGGGACTTATCGGCCGCCAGACGCTGAACATGACCCTCCGATCAGTGCAGCGACTCAAACCCTCCAGCATTCAAGTGTAGTTGCCCAGCGATTGAGTGCTTTTGCGCAGTGCCTTACTCAGAAATTATCTGCTAGGTTGTACGACGACCGACAAACAAGTCGTCCACCCCATAACAACAAGGAAACAACCGCAATGACCAAGACTCGACTACTGATCGTTTTTCTCTGTGCCTTCAACGGTTACGCCATGGCCGCCTCGGCCCCGGCAGAAAAGGATGTCGCCCAAGCGGTCGATCATCTGACCCAGGCGATGCTGCACAAGGACATCGCTGAACTGAACGCCCTCACCGCGCCCAACCTGACCTACGGCCACTCCAGCGGCAAGATTCAGGACAAGAAAGAATTCATCGCCGATATCGAGACCGGCAAGAGCGCGTTCAAGACCCTGGAAATGCAGAACCAGACCATCACCCTGTCCGGCGATACCGCGCTGGTGCGCCACCACTTTTCCGCGCAGGCGTTGAAGGGCACTGAAGTGATACCGACCGAGATCGAGAACTTTCAGATCTGGCAGAAGCAGGACGGCAAGTGGTTGCTGGTGGGGCGGCAGGCGTTCAAGTTTTGATTGTGTGAATTTATCCAGCGTTAGTGTTGGCTGAACTGACCTCTTCGCGAGCAAGCTCGCTCCCACAATGTTCGGTGGCGCAGCGAATATTGTATTTACACCACGAAATCTGTGGGAGCGAGCTTGCTCGCGAAGGCGGCAGTCCGGCCAACAAAAAAGCGCCTGACTGCCCTCACCGCTACAACCGAAACCGATCCACCGATTGCGCCAACTGCCCCGCCAGGCTCGACAGCTCATCGGTAGTATTCGCCGTTTGCCCGATCACCCGGCTGTTGCCCTCGGACATCCCGGCAATCATTTCCACCTGATGGGCAATCTCGTTACTGGCCTGACTCTGCTCGCCAATCGTGCGGGTGATGTCGTTGACCAGTTGTGTCGTGCTCAACGTCGCCTCAAGGATTTCGCGAATAGCGCGCTCGACATCCGCCGTCACCGCCATGCCCTTGTCGACCTGCGCCACCCCCGCCTCCATGCTGCTGACCGCCTCGCGGGTACTGTGCTGAATGCGCGCGACCATCGCCGCGATTTCCTGGGTTGAGGCACTGGTGCGTGCCGCCAGACTGCGCACTTCGTCAGCCACCACGGCAAAGCCCCGGCCCTGCTCGCCGGCGCGGGCCGCTTCAATCGCGGCATTGAGCGCCAGCAGGTTGGTCTGGTCGGCAATGCTCTTGATCACCTGAATGATGTTGAAAATGGCTTCGGATTCCTGATCCAGCGTGCGGATCACCTGTGCCGACTGTTGCGCCGAGCGCGCGATATCGTCCATGTCGCTGACCACTTGATGAATCACACCACCCCCCTCTTTCGCCAGCGTTTCGGCTTGATTGGCCATGCTCAGGGCACGTTCGGCATGGCGGGTGATTTCCTCGATGCTCGCGGTCATCTGGCTCGCGGCGGCGGCCATGGTGCCAGCGGCGACGCTTTGTTGCTGGCTGCTGTCGGCGACCTGATGGCAGCCCTGGCTGAGTTGTTCGCTCATGCCACTGACGCCATGAGCATTGCGCCGCACCACATCGATCATGTTGCGCAAATCGCGCTGCATGGTCGCCAGCGTGCGGATCAGGACACTGGCTTCGTCCTTGCCGGACGGCTCGGCGATCGGCTCACTGAGATTGCCGTGGGCGATGCTTTCGGCGATGCGACTGGCGGTCTTCAACGGTCCCATGATGCTCAGAATCACCCAGCGCCCCTGAATCAACAGCAGCACAAGACTGGCGAGCAACACCACGCCAAGCGCGACGTTGGCATTGCGGATCGCCGCTTCGGTGCCTGCGCTGGTCTGCCGTGTATTGGTTTCAATCAATTCGCTGAGCGCGGCCATCTGCTCTTCGAGCTGACTGAACGCCGTGTTGAACGTGCCCAGTTCCTGTTGAGCGGCATCGGGACTGTCGAGTGCCAGCCTGACAATCCGCTCGCCGGTGTTGATGTAGGTGTCGAGGCTCGGTCTGATCTGCTCCAGTGCGGTACGCAATGTCGGGTTGATCGGCAGCTTGAGGTTCTCCTCGAGCACCTCACGAAAATGCCCCGCATGTTCGTTGATCGAATCGCGCACCTCGGCCGCCGTGCTGGTGCTTTTGCTCAGTCCCACGAGCATTGCCGAGTAGACATCGGCGCGCAGGGCGTCGTGCATCATGTCGGCTTCCATGTGGTTGCGCAGCGCGCTCATGCTGACCGCGTTGTCGCTGACCGCCGAAGCCATCCGCTGGTTGCCGACGTAACTGACCAGACTCACGATCAAGGCCGTCAGCAGACTTGTCACAATCAGCAACACTAAACGCAGTTTGATCGACACCGGTTTTTCCTCCTTGGCCACGCCCGCAAACGCCTGTCAGACCTTCAGTTAAGCCTATTTGCGCAGGTCTGCCGTGCCAGAGCGTGTCAGCAGGTGTCGGCATGAGGGCCAAATGCCGCAAAACTTTTGGATTGCGCGACAAGTCTCAATTTTCAACGCGCACGGCTAACGCCTTCATCGCCGGTTAATGCCGGCAGGCTATGAGTCCGTCGTTCCGAATTCTCATGCAGCAAAAGGAAACGCTATGAAACGCGCATTGTGGTTGGGTTTGCTTGGCACTTTGGCCATCGGCAGCGCACAGGCGGCGACGGAAAAAGTCGCCATCAATCTGGTCAGCGCCGACGGTGCACCGCAAGCGATCGGCTCGGTCACCATCAGTGAAACCGCGTATGGCCTGCTGTTTACCCCGGATCTGAAATCCCTGCCGGCCGGCATCCATGGTTTTCACGTCCATGAAAACGGCAGTTGCGAAGCCGGTATGAAGGATGGCGTGAAAGGCGCCGCACTCGCCGCTGGCGGGCATTTCGATCCGCAGAAAACCGGCAAGCACCTCGGCCCCTACGCCGACGGCCATCTGGGCGACTTGCCGGCGGTTTACGTGACGGCGGACGGTATCGCCAACTACCCGGTATTGGCGCCGCGCCTGAAAAAGATCTCCGAGATCAAGGGCCATGCGCTGATGATCCATGCCGGTGGCGACAACCACGCCGACATGCCCAAACCGCTGGGCGGTGGCGGTGATCGCATGGCCTGCGGGGTGATCTGAGCCATCACAGTCTAAAGGCCGGGCAACCCGTAATCGCGTTGCCCGCGTCTGTTTTGCAATAACGCAGACTTTCCAGCCCCACGGAACTCCCGCTCGCCGCGCCCCTCTCACATTATGTAGTCCTTCCCTTTTTGCTTCGCGCTTGTGGAGGAACACCGTCATGCGCAAGTTAGTGCTCGTTTCTTCTTTACTCCTATGCCTGCCCGTTGGTTCCGCTCTGGCCAAAGTCGATGCCGGAGATGTCGCCACCTCGGCCGGTGTCTCCGCGTCGCTGTACTCGACCTTCAAGGATCACAAAATGGTGATTCCGGCCCGTGACGACTTGTCTGCATTTGTCGCCAGTGGCGGGGCCATTCGTGGGGTTTATCTTGAGTCGGTGCTGCAACAGGTTCGCCAAGACAATCCTGGCCTGAACGCCAGTGATGAAGATCTCGCCAACGCGATTCTGGTGCATTACGAAGGCCTGAATCAGTAGCCGTCACGGATGAAGCAGCCGATGGACGGCCGCTGAAGGCGCATAGGCAAAACTGTCCGACGGCCTCTATGATGGAGGCCATGACGACTTCTGCGCCTCTGCGCTCACCCTGCCCGCCCGGCGCCTGCATTTGCGGGCGCGATCCGTTGCTGGAGACACCCGGCGCGGATTTGCGCATCCTGCGCCTGACCCGCGAAGAAGAGAAAATCCTGCTGGCGCGGCTGGAAAAACTCAAAGACCTCGCCGATCTCGAACACCTGAAACAACGCATGTATGAACAACTGGGATTGCGCGTCGAAGTCGCCCCTGGTTTCAACGAAGTGCGCACCATGCGCGGCATTGCCATTCAGATCGAAGAGTTGCCGGGCCTGTGCCGCAAGACGCGCGCGGCCATCCCCGCCGCCATTCGTCGCGGCTTGGAAAACCATCCCGAAATCGCCTTCGAACTGCTCAATGCCCACGACTTGCTGCGCGACACCTGATCATTTTTTCAGTCCGACCCGTTTGCGCATCTCGGCGGTGATGCTCTGCCGGGTTTTCTTCATCTCGGCCCATGGCGCGTCGCCGACCTCCGCCAGACGCTCATGAACGTTGCGCACGTTCCATTGATTACCGCCCTTGATCTCGGCAACTTCCTCGCGAAACAGCGGCACCGACACCGGCAGACCTTCGCGGGTGCGCGCGGCGTAAGCGCAGATGGTGGTGGCGCCCAGACCGTTGCGCAGGTAATCGATGAAGATCCGCCCGACACGATTCTTTGGCCCGGACACCGCCGAAAAGCGATCCGGCAACAGCTTGGCCATATGGCTGACGATGGCATGGCTGAAGTCCTTGACCTCATCCCAGCCGAGTTTGCGGGTCAATGGCACCACCAGATGAATGCCCTTGCCGCCACTGGTTTTCAGGAACGCTTTCAATCCCAGTTCATCAAGCACAGTCAGCGTCAGTGCCGTCGCCTCGACCATGCTTTTCCACGGCAGCGACGGATCCGGGTCAAGGTCGAGGACGAAGCGATCAGGCTTGTCCAGATCGACGGTGGTGGCGTTCCAGGTGTGCAGTTCGACGGTGCTCATCTGCACGGCGCCGATCAGCGCCTCGGCGTTGTTGATCAGCATCACCGGTTGCCCGGTGAGATCTTTGTCCAGCGTGGTGATGCCGGGTATTGCCAAGCGTTCGGCGTTCTTCTGGAAAAACAATTCACCAGCGATGCCGTCCGGCGCGCGCACCAGTGCCACCGGGCGATCCTTGAGTTGCGGCAGGATCCATTCGGCGACGCTGGCGTAATACTCGGCCAGTTGCATTTTGGTGGTGCCACTGACCGCGTCGATCACACGATCCGGGTGGGTGATGCGCACCTTGCCGGTGGCCAGTCCGAGTTGCGACGGCGCGGTGTCGGCTTTGCTCGCCGGGGCTTTTTTCGTGGTTTTTTTCGCGGCGGTTTTCTTCTCTGCAGTCTTCACCGGTTTCGCTCGCTCCTCTGTGATGCCCTTGGCCGGTTTGTCGTCGCGCAAGCCATGGAACACCGCGTGGCGCACCGAGCCGTCCTTGGTCATTTCGGCAAACGCAACCTCCGCCAGCAGCTTTGGCTTGAGCCAGTGCACGCCTTTGACCTCGAAACCGCTGGGCGGATTGACCACAGCGGCTTTCTTCACCTGCAAGGGTTTGAGTTGGGCGAGGATGCTTTTCAACGTTGACTCGCTGAAGCCAGTGCCGACCTTGCCGGCGTAACGCAACTCGCCACTGTCACGATCATGCAGCCCCAGCAACAGGGCGCCGAACGCACTGCGCGAACCTCTCGGATCGGTGTAACCAACGATCACGAACTCCTGACGATGTTTGCACTTGAGCTTGATCCAGTCGCTGCTGCGCCGCGACACATACGGCGAGCCGAGACGTTTGCCGATCAGGCCTTCCATCTGCATCTGGCAGGCGCTGTTGAGCAGCGCGTCCGGCGTTTCGTCAAAGGCTTCGGAGAAGCGCAACAACGGTTGCTCATGGCTGCCAAGCACCGTGGCCAATGCGGCGCGACGTTCCTCGACCGGCACTTCACGCAGGTCGACGCCGTTGAGATACGGCAGATCAAACAGGTAGTAGATGATGTTGCCGCTGCGCCCGGCCTCGAAAGCATTTTGCAGGGCCTGAAAGTCCGGCACGCCTTGTTCGTTGGCGACGACCATTTCACCGTCCAGCCACGCTGATTCAAGACCGAGCGAGGCCAGGGCTGCGGCCTGTTGCGGCAACTTGTGCGTCCAGTCATGACCATTGCGGGTAAACAACTGCACCTGATCATGATCAATGCGCGCCATGATCCGATAGCCGTCGAATTTGATCTCGTAGCTCCACTGCCCTTCGGGCGCGCTGTCGACCAGGGTGGCCAGTTCCGGCTTGAGCTGCGTCGGCAGTCTGGCCTTGTGCGCACCGGTGAGCTTGCCGCTCGCGGGCTTGCGGGTTTTCGCCGCAGGTTTCTTC
Organism: Pseudomonas sp. S3_C06; assembly: GCF_054667675.1. Taxonomy (NCBI): domain Bacteria; kingdom Pseudomonadati; phylum Pseudomonadota; class Gammaproteobacteria; order Pseudomonadales; family Pseudomonadaceae; genus Pseudomonas; species Pseudomonas sp. S3_C06. Next base: position 6,375,792 of record NZ_CP162747.1, on the reverse strand, counting down.
AGCGTTTTGCTTTGCTCGGCGGCCAGTTTGGGTTTGTCGACGATCGTGCGTTCGCTCAGCACACTGTCCGGCTCGGCCAGCAGCACGTCGTAATCATCCTGCGGCCGCGCGGCATCGTCCTGATGCTTGATCAGAAACCACTGCTCTTTCTTGCCCGGCATGTGCGTGCGCACCAGGTTCCAGACACCGCCGAGCTTTTCGCCTTGCAGCTCGAACTTGAGCTTGCCCTTTTCGTAGGCCTTGTGCGGATCTTCCAGCGGAATCCACACGCCACGATCCCAGACAATCACATCTCCAGCGCCGTAATGCCCTTCGGGAATGCTGCCCTCGAACGTTGCGTAATCCAGCGGATGATCCTCGACATGCACCGCCAGCCGCTTGACCTTGGGGTCGAGTGACGGCCCCTTCGGCACCGCCCAGCTCTTCAACGCACCATCGAGTTCCAGGCGAAAGTCGTAATGCAGGTGCGACGCATCGTGCTTCTGGATGCAGAACTGCAAGGCATGATCCGTGGCGGATTTGCGCCCCGAACGCTTGACGGCCGCCGGTTCCGACGTCGCCGAGAAGTCGCGCATGCGGTTGTAGTCGTCGAGATTTCTGTTCATCGCGCACCTGCCTTGCTTCAGCCCATTCGGGTCACGGTCAGCGCCACCACGGCGATGCGGTCGACCCGTTGATAACCGGGATTGAGCAGTTCTTCGCCGAAGACATCCGGATCGAGTTCGCGGTATGTCCAGCCGAAGCGCTTTTCATCGAGTCGCGGTAGCACGGTGTCGAGAAACGGATCGCGACCATCGACCATCGCCACACCGGTGTAGAGCAACAGCGAACCGCCGGGCGCCAGCCTGTTCAGCGCCTGCTCGACGATACGCAGCGACAGCCCTGCCCCCAGCGTCCCGCCCCCATGACGATAAGCGCGCTCAGCCGGATCGGCCATGTACGGCGGGTTGGCGACAATCAGATCGAACTCGCCGTCGGCACCCTGCAAAAGATCACTGGCGTGCACCTCGACGTTGGCGACCTCCGCCAGTGCAGCGTTGATCGAAGTCAAGCGCAGCGCTGCGGGGTTGATATCCAGCGCCAGCACCTGCGCCTCGCGACGGGCACGGCCGATCAGAATCGCTCCGACGCCCGCCCCACAACCAATGTCCACCGCGCGATGGATGGGCGCGAAGTTCTGTTGCAAGTGGGCGTGAATCAATTGGGCGAAACGATAGGTGTCCGGACCGAAAAAAACCGCGTCGGCCGCGTCGGTAGGGAACGCCGAATGCACGAACAGCAAATCATCCAGACTCGACCAGCGCACGCGACTCTTCAGGTGGCCTTCGTAATTATCAATGACCTGCGCGTCCTGCAGTTGCCGCTGTTCATCGGCGGACAACAACCCCGGCGCGAATGGACGCGACCAGCCAAAAACGTCGCGCAACGAGTCGGCCATCTGGCCCTCGTCACGCTGGTTGACCCGTTGATGGGTCAACGGCGTCGGCGTGGTGAACCGATATCCGTCTGCCACCAAGCGTCTGCCCAGTTGCAGCAGCACAAGATCGTTGGGGCAAAGTTGTTCTTCCTGATTCATCGGTGATGTCCTTAAGGCAAGCGGGATTTGAGTTCGATAAAACGGCGGGTAGCGAGCAGTCCGGCCGGATGTGCGTGGCGGGCCGGAGCAAGCCAGGGGATCAGAATCGCCATCTGCGCGATTGCATCCTTACCTTGCAGCGCGGCGTTGAGCGCCTGTACGTCGGGATCCTGTTCAAGCCCTTCGATGGCCGCTGCGGTCTGACTGTGCCGTCGAGCGGGTTTGGTTTTATCCGAAGAGGTCCAGTCACCAGCAATCCAGTCGTGCACCAGTTGTTTCTCGTAGGCATTGAACACGCCAAACATCGCCGCACCATCGCCTGCAATCAGCTGCCAAAAGCGACTGGCCTGTGGGTCTTCGTGGCGTTTGATCCAGCCTTTGTTCTGCAATGCCTGCAGGAATCCGGGTAATTGCTCCGGTGCAGCCAGCCACTGATTGACGGTCTGCCCTTCGAAGCGGCAGTAATCGGAATGCATGTGCTGGGCGAACGGACACTTGCGTTCGAGCATCGCCAGCAACTCCCGCTCAAGGTCGAAACCTTCAATGATCGCGCGACTGCCCTGCCCCAGGTCGTTGAGCCGATAACCCAGCGCCACCCGACGCAGAAATTCGCCGCGATCGGCCTCAAGCGGCAGCAGATCGAGCGCCGCCTGCACGGCTTTCTTCGCATGGCCGGTGCTAGCGTTATCGATGGTTACATGCAGGGTGAAATAGTACGGATCGATCCCCAACTCACTGAGTTCGTAACTGCTGATCAGCAAGTGCAGCGGCAGCTGTTCATAGCCGAGGTTGTAGCCGATCACTTCGGGCAAGTAATCCGCGCCACAGACACCCAGCGCCAGTTGTATCGCGCCTTGCAGGTAGCGTTCATCGTCGATCGCGCTGCTGTCCTGCAAGTCGTGCTCGGCGAGCAGTTTGCGGTAGATCACCACGTGGTTCTGCGCCGGATTGCCCTCGCCCAGTTCTTCCAGAAAGGTGCGTAGCAGGCCTTGGAAACGCGGATCCTGCCAGCGCGGCAACAAGCCAGACAGCCAGGCGCCGTCGACCAGTTTGGTCGGTGCCACCGCTTGCAGGAAATACAGCGCCTGCGCCTTGCCACGGAAAAATTGCCGTGGCCCGCCGTCCTTGCGCTGTTGCAGATAGTCGGCGTATTGCCGGGCGACATCGGCGCAATGCCCGGCCACCCAGGCGTGCCAGGTCGTGGGATCTTCGGGCAGGGAGTCGTTGAGTTGCGCGGCGTGTTGCAGTTGTTCCTGTAAAAAAGCCTGTGCAAGGTCTTGGGAGTTGTCATCGCGCAACAACGCGTCATAGACCTGTCGGATGTTCCCGGCGGCATTCATAAGATGCGGTTGGGCAGGCGCAGCTTGCAGATGTGTCAGGACAGTCATGGCAAAATTCTCGGTCGGTTGGCAGGACGCTGTTCCACACGCCTCTACAGCAGCAGAGAGGCAGCGCCTGCGAAAAATTCAATCGACGTGAAAATTGCCCGGACGGACGGCGAAGCAGCTCCTTGGCGGAGCTGCTGGTGACAATGATTTATTTAACGTGACTTCAGGCCGAACCTTTGGCCTGCCGTTCCAGATGCACCTGCAAATCCGGGTCGATCTGCAATGCTGCTGCCAGCTCATCCAGATATCTGCGCTCGGCGTCCTGCTGGTCATCAACCAGCATGACGCTGGCCAGGTACATTTCGGCGGCGACGGCCGGATCCCCATTGGCCGCCTGCGCCACGTCATCAGGGTCCAGCGGCTTGGCGACTTCGGCATCGAGCCATTGCTGCAACTGCGGATCGTCGGTGTGTTTGCCGATTTCGCTGCTGATCAGGTGTTTCTCGGATTCATCGATACGCCCGTCAGCCTTGGCCGCGGCGATCAAGGCACGCAGCACCGCGTGGCTGTGTTCTTCAATCTCCGGGCCGGCCAGGAGGTTAGCCGTTTGCGGCGTTTGTTGCGGGGCCGAACTGGCCTGGCTGCGTTGCCAGGCCTGATACGCCTGGAACGCCATCATTCCCAGCGAGGCCAGCGCCGCATAATTGCTGCCGCCGGAACGACTTTGCGTACCGCCCCCGCCACCCAGCGCCCCACCCAACGCGCCGCCCAGGCCACCACCGGCACCGCCGCCGAGTAAACCACCGAGCAAACCGCCTAATCCACCCAACCCGCCCGCCGGCGCACCGCCACGTGTACCGGTTGAATCCGCGCCACCGAGCAGACCACCCAGCAAGCCACCGAGGCCACCCAAACCAGCACCGGCGGAGGCTGAAGATTGTTGTCCCGCCGAGGCTTGGCCTCGCAGCAGTTGTTCAAGCAAATCGCTGGTGTTCATGATGTCATCCTCAGGCAAGGGCAGTGACCGTCTGGCAACGATAGCCCCCTGAAGCCAGAGCGCCAGCACCGTTTGGCTGACACGCAAAACCTTGGCGGATTTCGCCTGCGTATTTTTGCACCGGCCAGCTAAGATTCAAGGATGCTGAACCTTATCCCGGCCAGACCGGTCGATAGCTGCAACCCCAACCCGGTTTGCCGGCGCCCTTCTAACCGAGGGTGATACCCGGCTTGCATCACTTTCTGGAGAACGCCCCCGTGATATCGACCGTACACATCGCCAGGCTCAAAGCATGGGGCGCCCATGGTTTTACCGCGACTGGCGTGGTCACCGCTTTTCTGGCCACCCTCGCCCTGTTGGAAAACCAGCCGACCCACTGCCTGATGTGGCTGGGCGTGGCGCTGATTGTCGACGGCCTCGACGGCGCACTGGCGCGCAAGGTCAACGTGCAATCGGTGCTGCCGAGCTTCGACGGCTCGATCCTTGATCTGGTGATCGATTACCTGACATACGTGTTCATCCCGGCGCTGTTCATCTATCGCTACATTCCGTTGCCCGACTACACCCTGCTGCTGACCGTGTCGCTGATTCTGGTGTCGTCGCTGTTCTGCTTCTGCAACGTCAACATGAAGAGCAAGGACAACTACTTTGTCGGGTTTCCGGCGGCGTGGAATGTGGTCGCGCTGTGTCTGTACATCATCGGGCCCGGACCGTGGATCACTTTTCTGACGGTGATCGGCCTGGCGTTGCTGACCGTGACGCGGATGAAGTTCCTCCATCCATTCCGTGTACGGCGGTTCATGCCGATCAACATTGCGGTGACGGCGATCTGGCTGCTGTGCAGTTTGTCGCTGGTGCTCAACCACCCGGTGATCAACCCGTTGGTGATGGGCTTGTGGTTGCTGATGTCGGCGTACTTTCTGGGGATCTGCATCTGGCGCACGGCGCTGGAGTGGTTTGATCGGCCGCAGGTGAAATAGGCTCCAGAATCCAACACACATCCAATGTAGGAGTGAGCCTGCTCGCGATAGCGGTCTGTCAGCTGAATATTTTTGACTGAAAGACCGCTATCGCGAGCAGGCTCACTCCCACAGGGATCTTCATTCAGCGTTTAGTGATTACCACCTCCAGATACTCGCTCGGCACCACCAGCGACTCCTCCCCCGCCCGATTCAAACGGTTGAGCAAATCCGCCAGATCATTTTCCAGCGCCTGCCCGCTCTCCGGCGGCAGTGCCGCGAAGGCCTTGTGCACCGGCCCGTACCAATGGCGGAAGATGTCGATGAAGTGCGCGGCCGAGCGATAGCGAAAATTGAACTCGCGCCGCGTCACACGCAGCAGAAAATCGCGGTCATCGAAATGCTTGTGCAGCCACGCATCAGAGCCCCAGTTCGACGGCGGCTGAGCACCGGCAGGCGGTGGCAGATGCCGGCCGAGGGTTTTGAACATCTGGCCAACGAAACCTTCCGGCGTCCAGTTGGCCAGACCGATCCGCCCGCCACGGCGACAAACCCGGCCCAGTTCAGCAGCAGCCTGGTCCTGATCCGGTGCGAACATCACGCCAAAGGTCGACAGCACGGCGTCGTAGCTCTCGTCGGCGAACGGCAGCGCTTCGGCATCGGCCACCTGAAACGTCACGTCCAGATGCTCCGCGCGGGCACGATCCTGCCCCCGTTCCAGCAGCGCCGCGACATAGTCGGTCGAGGTGACCAGGCAACCGCGCCGCGCCGCCGCCAGCGTTGCATTACCGTTGCCGGCAGCGACATCCAGCACCTCCTCGTCGCAACGCAGGTCGCAGGCTTCGGCGAGGTTTTCGCCGACGATTTGCAACGTCGTGCCAATCACGGCGTAGTCGCCACTGGCCCAGGCGACTTTCTGGCGTTCTTTCAAGGCAGTCAGATCAATCGGGGTGCTCATAAGCGTGAACTCCGCTGCGGGTGGGTCGGTGATCATTCGGCCGTCGTCGGATCGATGACCGTCATCACACGCGCCACACTGTTGGCAGGAAATCCTCCAAGCCTGGCGTGTTCACGCACCTGCTCTTCATCCGGCGCGATGTACACGCAATAGATTTTGTCTGCGGTGACATAGCTCTGCAGCCACTGCACCTGCGGGCCGAGTTCGCGCAATACATCACAGGACGTTTTCGACACGGCTTTGAGTTCTGCTTCCGACAGCTTCCCAGCCCCTGGAATCTCGCGTTCAATCACGAATTTAGGCATGGCAACCTCGCGCTCTTGTTATGGGGCAAGGCCGGCAGTGACCCTGCTCACGCACTATCGCGCCGAGACCGCTCGGCGTCCCTGCCAATCGTCTGGCAACCCGGTAAAACCGGGGGTTTGCCGATGAGCGGTGGAAATCTGTAAAGGGTCTGGAACACCTTGAGGATTGCCAATGTTCGGGGATTGGTTTCTGATGCGTTCTCGCTTCTGGAACGGATTCGACTGATGTCACTGCAAATCGATTGGCTCGCGCATCACATGCACCACAGCGACCGTTATGCCCAATGGATCCACCAGCAATTTCCCTACGAATACGTCGACCATCCGCTGGCCGAATGGCAGCGTGAATTTGCCGAGGGCCAAGGCAATGGCGACTGGTCCTGCCTGATCGCCACGGATGGTGAACATCTGCTCGGCGGCGCCGCACTGGCACGTGATGACCTCGCTCTGCGCCCCGATCTCGGACCTTGGCTGGCCTGCGTGTTCGTCAGCCCTGAAGCACGCGGGCAAGGTCTGGCGGAACGTTTGATTGCAGGGATTTGTCAGGAGGCGAAAGACTGCGGCTTTGCGCGCCTGTATCTGCACACGCAGAACAAGCAGGACTACTACGCCAAACGCGGCTGGCAGGTGCTGGAGCGTTTTCGCGCCTGGGACACCGAACAATGGCTCATGGTGCGTGACCTCTGAGCCATTGGTTTTGCTGATCAGGCCGCAGGCGCCTTTGCCTCCTGCAGCAACTGCTGGATCATCTGCTCCTGCGCTTCGTAGCGACCTTCGCCGAAGTGGCTGTAACGCACCTGCCCCTTGGCGTCGATCAGGTAGTGCGCTGGCCAGTATTGATTGTCGAAGTTACGCCAGATCGCGTAGTTGTTGTCGATGGCCACCGGGTAGGTGATGCCGAGTTTTTTCACTTGATCCCTGACGTTGTCGATGATCCGCTCGTAACCGTACTCCGGGGTGTGGACGCCGATCACCACGAGCCCGTCTTTTTCGTATTTCTTCGCCCAGTCTTTGACGTACGGCAGGGTGTGCTGGCAGTTGATGCAGTCGTAGGTCCAGAAGTCCACCAGCACTACTTTGCCGCGCAGGGACTCAGCGCTCAGCTCGGGCGAGTTCAGCCATTGCACCGCGCCGGAGAGCGACGGCATCGGCCCTTTGCCCTGCTCCATCGGCGAGTCCGCGCGGACTTTGCTGATGAAGTAGTCGAGCACTTTCGGCACGTTCTCCAAGACGTTTTTTTCGACACTGGCGACGCCTTCAGAGGAGGTCTTCGCCAACAAGGTTTTATCGAAGCCGGTGGCAATCACCGCTGCCGTCGCCAGTACCGCAACCCCGGCACCACGGCGCAACCAGCCAGTGAACGGAATCGACGGTTTCAGGCGATTGACCAAACCGCGCCCGGTGAAGATCAGCGTACCCAGCGACAATGCACTGCCGACACCGTAGGCCAGCAGCAACAGGCTGGTCTGCGCATTCGCCCCTTGCAGCATGGCGCCGGTGAGGATCACGCCGAGAATCGGTCCGGCGCACGGTGCCCACAGCAGCCCCGTGGCTACGCCGAGCATGATCGAAGCCATCGGCCCGGCCTTCTTCCGGGAGTCCGGATCGAGGCGGTTGCCGAGCATCACCAAAGGTCGCGTCAACCAGTCACCGACGCGCGCCGAGATCAGCGACAGGGCGAACACACTCATCACGATCAACGCGACGTAACGCCCGTTGTTGCTGGCCTGGATCACCCATTCGCTGCTGACCACCGCCAGGCTGGAAATCAGCGCGAAGGTCAGCGCCATGCCGCCGAGGGTCAGCAGAATCGAGGTGCGGCTGCGTTGGGCACCGGCAAACAGAAACGGCACCACCGGCAGGATGCAGGGGCTGAGCACGGTCAGCAGACCGCCGAGGAATGCGATGAGGTACATAGTGAGTCCACCCTGGTTCAATGACTGTGATGAAGCATTCAGACGTTCTGGCTTTCCAGCCAATGGCTCTGCGGTGTGCGGCTGGCGCCGTTCTCGGCAAACATCTGGCCTTGTGGTGTGCGACTGGCGCCGTCCGCTGCAAACATCTGGCCCTGCGGCGTGCGGCTGGAGCCGTCTGCGGCAAACATCTGGCCCTGCGGCGTGCGGCTGGAACCGTCCGCGGCAATCAAGCCATCGGTGCCTTGCTTGGCCACCGGCGTCAGTTGGAAGCAGGTGCTGCTGTGACAGCTATGCTGTTCAACCGCAGCGTTGGCATGGGCGGCGACGCCGGCCAGGGAGAAAGCGATAGCGGTCAAAAAGCGCGATACGTTGTTCATGGTTGTTTCCTTCTAAAGAGTGATGACTCAATTGTCGTTGTTGCAGCCGTCGGCGAATTTGCTGTAATCGAGCACGCGGGTCTGACCGGCCGAATCGAGGTAGGTCATGCGCGCCTCGACAATCCCGCACGTCACCGAGTTGTCCTGTTTCAGCGAGAGAACTTTCTGGATATCCAGGTGGGTGCCGTAGGTGTAGGTTTGCGCGGTGACAGCGGCTTCGGCACGGGCCGACAGCGTGCAGATGTTGAGCGCGGCAAACAGGCAGGCGGCGATTACGGATTTGTTGTTCATGGCGTTTTCCTCAAGGCTTCAGTGGGTTTGAGCCGAGGCGATCTGTGTGGGCCTCGATGGAGCCTATTTGAGGCTCGAGAGGTATCGCGTCTGTGTCAGGAAAGGCCGCGTTTCAATCGCTGTGTATCCCGCTCGGCGGGGGATACACAGCGATACAAAACCCTGAAAAAACTGCGTTTTTGCGTGTTCATGTATCCGTCGTCACGGCAGATACACTGCAATACAAAGGCAGGCAGGCGAGCCGCGCGAGGCTCGATAGACTGCACGGCATTCCCCTTTGATAGAGGTTCGAACCCGATGGAACATGTCGATCACATTCTCATCGTCGATGACGACCGCGAGATCCGCGAACTGGTGGGCAACTACCTGAAGAAAAACGGCCTGCGCACCACCGTGGTCGCCGATGGCCGGCAGATGCGCAGCTTTCTCGAAGCCAACACCGTCGACCTGATCGTGCTCGACATCATGATGCCCGGCGACGATGGCCTGCAGCTGTGCCGGGAACTGCGCGTGGGCAAACACAAGGCCACGCCGGTACTGATGCTGACCGCGCGCAACGATGAAACCGACCGCATCATCGGCCTGGAAATGGGCGCCGACGATTACCTGACCAAACCGTTCGCCGCCCGTGAGTTGCTGGCGCGGATCAACGCCGTGCTGCGCCGCACGCGGATGCTGCCGCCGAATCTGGTGGTCACCGAGGCCGGTCGCTTGCTGGCTTTCGGCCGTTGGCAGCTGGACACCTCAGCCCGCCACCTGCTCGACAAGGACGGCACCATGGTCGCCCTCAGCGGCGCCGAATACCGTTTGCTGCGGGTGTTTCTCGATCACCCGCAACGGGTGCTCAGCCGCGATCAACTGCTCAATCTGACCCAAGGCCGTGACGCTGATCTGTTCGACCGCTCGATCGATTTGCTGGTCAGCCGTTTGCGCCAGCGTCTGCTGGATGATGCGCGCGAGCCGGCCTACATCAAGACCGTGCGCAGTGAAGGTTATGTGTTCTCGCTGCCAGTCGAAATTCTCGGGGCGCCGGCATGAGCGTCAATCTGCACTGGCCACGTACCCTCCCCTCGCGCCTGTCGCTGATTTTCCTGATCGGCTTGCTGCTGGCCCAGGCATTGTCGTTCGGCGCGCAGTATTACGAGCGTTACCAGAGTGCGAAAAACACCATGCTCGGCAATCTGGAAACCGACGTGTCGACCTCGATTGCGATCCTCGATCGCTTGCCTGCCGAAGAGCGCCCGGCCTGGCTCGAGCGTCTGGCGCGAAAAAACTATGGCTACCTGTTGAGCGAAGGTGAACCGGGCACGCCGATCGAGGCCAGTGATGTGCCGGTAGCCGTCACCTCGATTACCGAAGCCATTGGTGAACGCTATCCGCTGACCTTTACCGACATTCCCGGGCCGAAGAAACATTTTCAGGGCCACCTGCGCCTGAGCGACGGCAGCCCGGTGACCATCGACGTGCGCCCCGCCATGGTCCCGTTATCGCCTTGGTTGCCGGTGGTCTTGCTCGGGCAACTGGCGCTGATGATCGCCTGCAGCTGGCTGGCGGTGCGCATCGCGGTGCGTCCGCTGACGCGCCTCGCCAACGCCGTGGAAACCCTCGACCCCAACGCCCACCCGATCAACCTCGACGAAAGCGGCCCGACCGAAGTGATCTACGCCGCCCGTGCATTCAACGCGATGCAGGCGCGCATCGCCGCTTACCTCAAAGAGCGTATGCAATTGCTGGCGGCGATTTCCCATGACCTGCAAACGCCGATCACGCGGATGAAACTGCGCGCCGAGCTGATGGACGATTGCGCCGAGAAAGACAAACTGTGGAATGACCTCAGCGAGATGGAGCATCTGGTGCGCGAAGGCGTGGCCTATGCGCGCAGCATCCACGGCTCGACCGAGGAAAGCCGCCGGACCAACATGGACTCTTTCCTCGAAAGCCTGGTGTTCGACTATCAGGACATGGGCAAACAGGTGCAACTGGTCGGCAAGAGTGCGGTGGTCATCGACACCCGGCCCCATGCCTTGCGCCGGGTATTGGTGAATCTGACCGACAACGCGCTGAAATTCGCCGGCGCCGCCGAAGTCTGGGTCGAAGCCAACAAGGGCAGTCTGGCGATTACCGTCATGGACCGTGGCCCGGGCATCGCCGACGCCGAACTGGCGCAAGTGCTGCAACCGTTCTATCGCGTGGAGAACTCACGTAATCGCGATACCGGCGGCACCGGCCTCGGCTTGGCCATCGCCCAGCAACTGGCCATGGCGCTGGGGGGTGCGCTGACCTTGAGCAACCGCGAGGGCGGCGGGTTGTGTGCGGAACTGAAACTCCCCCTGCACCCCTGAGAACAGCGAAAGTCCCTGTGGGAGCGAGCCTGCTCACGAAGGCGTCCTGTCAGTCGATGCTCAAGTTGACTGAAAGATCGCTTTCGCGAGCAGGCTCGCTCCCACAGTGTGCGGCGCGGTTTAAGTGTTCAAGATGCCAGACCGATCACCTGGTCCTCATGCATCTGCTGCAACAACGCCAGTCCACTGTCCATGAACGAAGCGCTCGCCGACTGCCCGGCCTCTTGCGCCAGACCTTGCAACTGCTCGCGCCCTGTCAACGGTGCAAACTCGGTGATGCGCTGCAGCAACCGCCAGGCCAGCGGACTCAACTCGGAAAACTTCACACTCCAGTCCGCCGCACGCCGCACCAGCAAAAACGTCGGTTGGTCCGGTGGCGTGGCGGGCTGATGGTTTGGATCGAGTTCATGCACCGGCCACGCATACGCCAACGGCCAGGCCAGTGCCGAGATCTGCAACGGGCGGTCCAGCAACAGCGCCGGATCGGTCGCCGGCAGCGCCTGAGCATCGGACTGCTGCAAAACCATCTCGACCCATTCGTAATGCGCCAGCTCCAGCAAAAACGCCGGCCACTCACCTTCGCGCATTACCTGCGGTGGCGTGGCCAGATAGTCGAGAAACGTCTCGGCAATCTCGCCAAACTTTGGGGTCTGCGCCCGCCAGTCGCGCAAAAAGCCGCGCACCAGCAGACCCCAGCGTTGCTCACCGATGATCCGGATCAACACCGGAAACGTGCCGCTCAACAGTTGCGATACGTTGTTGAACACCAGATCGCGATAGACGTTGACCCGCGCCGCGTTCATGTCGGCCGGTGGCGATTGATGCTCGGGGTCGCGCAAATATCGGGTCAACGCCTGTTGTTGCTGCATCAGGTTATCCACGAAGGCTACCCTCCGCTTGCAAGTGGCGAATGGTCTGCAACTCGACGACCAACTCGGAAAACGCCGGAAAGTTGAAATCCCGCTCGAGCAGCGTTGGCTGCGCACCAAACCGCGCATAGGCCTCGGCCAGCAGCGACCACACTGCCGGTTTTACCGAGGCACCGTGGGTGTCGATTTTCAGCGTATCCGACTCATCGAAATGCCCGGCCACATGCATGCCGACCACCCGGCCCGGCTCGATAGCGGCGAGAAACGATTGCGGATCGAAGCCGTGGTTGATCGCATTGACGTACACGTTGTTGACGTCCAGCAGCAGGTCACAACCGGCCTCACGCAGCACGGCGTTGGTGAAAGTCACTTCATCCATATCCTGACGGGGGGCGGCGTAGTAGGAGACGTTTTCCACGGCCAGACGCCGACCGAGAATGTCCTGAGCCTGACGGATTCGCGCGGCGACGTGGTGCACTGCCTCTTCGGTGAACGGCAATGGCAGCAAGTCGTAAAGATGCCCGTCATCACTGCAATAACTCAGGTGTTCGCTGTACAGCGGCACGTTGTAACGATCGAGAAACACTCGGACTTCCTGCAAGAAGCTGACATCCAGCGGTGCCGACCCGCCAAGTGATAGCGACAAACCGTGGCAGGACAACGGATAGCGTTCGGCCAGTTCACGCAACGCCGCGCCATGGGCGCCGCCGACGCCGATCCAGTTCTCCGGGGCAACTTCGAGAAAATCGAAATCGCCGGTGCGGGCAGCTTGCAGGTCTTTCAGCAAGCCACGGCGCAGGCCGAGGCCGACGCTGGGTGGCCGTGATGAGGGCGGCGTTTGCATGGGATGTGTCTCAGCAGTGGATTTTCCACATTTGAGCCGCTGGCTGTATCGCGGTTGTGTGCAGATGACCGGGCATTTGCAGCCCTGTGTATCCGGCGATGACGGCGATACACGGTGATACAGACTTGCTGCCGATCAATATTGTGGGAGCGAGCCTGCTCGCGAAAGCGTCGGCACTACCAATATAGGAACTGCCTGAAATGCCGCCTTCGCGAGCAGGCTCGCTCCCACAGGTTCTTCAGTGTTTACAAATACAGCGCCAGCCCCGGACCGGGGCTAGACTCCTTTATTACCCAGTCGAGGGGGACGCAGGACGTCAGCCGTGCCCTGCTCAACTCCGTGACCACCGCCCGGTGGCGCACGCCTCGACCTTCGACGCCGCCGGACCGTGATCCTGTTTCAGGAGCACACATGATGGACGAGGCGAAGCTCAACCAATTCATGGGCAAACTGGTCAACGACATGGGCGGCGCGGCGATGCTGGCCAATGTCATCGTCGGCGAAGAACTCGGCTTGTACCGGGCAATGGCCGACAGTCAGCCGATCAGTGCCGATGCCCTCGCGGCGAAAACCACCTGTAACCCGCGTCTGGTGCGCGAATGGCTTAGCGCTCACGCGGCTTCCGGCTATATGGAACATCACGACGGCCAGTTCCGTTTACCGGAAGAGCAGGCCCTGGCGCTGGCCGTCGAAGACTCGCCGGTCTACGTCGCCGGTGGCCTTGGAGTGGTGGCGTCGTTTTTCCACGACAAGGACAAACTGGTCAAAGCCATGCGCGGCAACGGCGCCCTGCCCTGGGGTGATCACCATCCGTGCATGTTCAGCGGCACCGAGCGGTTCTTCCGGCCGGGTTATAAAGGCCACCTGATCGCCGAATGGCTGCCGGCGCTGGACGGTGTGGTGGCAAAACTGGAGGAAGGCGCCAAAGTCGCCGATATCGGCTGCGGCCATGGTGCGTCGACGGTAATCATGGCCCAGGCCTATCCCAACTCGCGCTTCGTCGGCTACGACTATCACGCGCCCTCGATCACTGTCGCCACCCAGCGCGCCGAGGAAGGCGGGGTCAGCAGCCGGGCGAAGTTCTTTCGGGGTTCGGCGAAGAGCTACCCCGGCAACGACTACGACCTGATCTGCTATTTCGACTGCCTGCACGACATGGGTGACCCGGTCGGCGCCGCGCGTCACGCCTATGACTCGCTGAAAGATGACGGCACGGTGTTACTGGTCGAGCCATTCGCCAACGACACGCTGGACGACAACATCAACCCGGTCGGACGCCTGTTCTACGCGGCCTCGACGTTTATCTGCACACCGAACTCGCTGTCGCAGGAAGTCGGCCTCGGCCTGGGTGCGCAGGCGGGGGAAATGCGTTTGCGCAAAGTGTTTGTCGAGGCCGGGTTCAAGCACTTCCGCCGGGCCACGCAAACACCGTTCAACCTGATTCTGGAGGCACGCAAGTAACCCGCGCGGGTCGCGTGCTAACCTGCTGGCAACGTCCTTCTCCGGAGCGCTGACCATGATCGACAGCCCGACCCGCGAACACCTCGACACCTTGCAAGAGGTGATGGCCGATGGCGACTTCCTCGTGCTGACCGGGGCCGGTATCAGCACGCCGTCGGGCATTCCGCATTACCGCGACAGCGACGGTGTACGCCGCGGCCGACAACCGATGATGTATCAGGAGTTTCTGGCCGCCGCCGAATCACGCCGTCGCTATTGGGCACGTGCGATGCTCGGCTGGCCGAGGGTGCGTCAGGCGCAGCCGAACGCGGCTCACGAAGCATTGGCCGATTTGCAGCACGGTGGGCTGATCCGCGATTTGATCACCCAGAACGTCGACACCCTGCACGATCAGGCCGGCAGTCACGATGTGATCGAACTGCACGGCAGCCTGCATCGCGTCCTCTGCCTGGACTGTGGCCAGCGCAGTGAGCGTGATTCGATTCAGCAATTGATGGAATTGCACAATCCGTATCTGGCCGGGGTCGATGCCGTGCAGGCACCGGATGGCGACACCCTGCTCGACCCGGCGTTCGAGGCGCGTTTTCAGGTACCGCACTGTCCGCATTGCGCCGGCGAGCGGATGAAACCGGACGTGGTTTTTTTCGGCGAGAACGTCGCGCAGCCCACGGCGGCAAGGGCGATGGCGGCGGCGGAAAATGCGGCGGGGATGTTGGTGGTGGGGTCTTCGTTGATGGCGTATTCGGCGTTTCGTTTGTGCCGGGTGATTGCCGATCGTGGCAAGCCGTTGATTGCGATCAATCTGGGCAAGACCCGGGCGGATGATTTGCTGGATTTGAAGATTGAAGCGTCGTGTGAACAGCTTTTGCCGTTGTTGGTGGAAGTGCTGGATCGGTGAGTTGCTGCACTTTGTGCTCGACTCAGGACCCAGGCCCCTCACCCTAGCCCTCTCCCAAGGGAGAGGGAACTGACCGTGTTGTTCTCAAGCAATATGTCGACCTGAAAATTTCGAGTCGAACTCAGGATTTGAGAAATCCCCAATTGGCTCCCTTTCCCCCTCGCCCCCCTGGGGGCGGTCCGACGTTTCGGGAGGGTTGGGGTGAGGGGGTAGATCTCACAGTTGCCGCAGATCTTCAGCCTTGAGAATATCGAACAACGCCTGCGCCGCTGCCGACAGTTCATTGCCCGGCTCGGTCAGCACACCAATCGCCCGCTCCACCGAGTCGTCCAGCGTCAGGCAATGGGCGCCCAGTTCTTGCATCTGCTCGGCACACAACGCCGGGACGGCGCTGACGCCCAGACCGCTGGCGACCATGCGCCCGACGGTCGCCAATTGATGGCTCTCAAACTCCACCGGCAACTTCATACCCCGCGCCTGTAAGTGCTCTTCGAGCATCACCCGCACCGTCGAGGGCCGCTGCAAGGTGATAAACGGCTCCTGAAGCAACGTCTGCCAATCGATCTCAGCGCGCTGGGCCAACGGCGAATCCTTCGATACCACCGCAACAAAGCGATCCATGTACAAGGGCGTGAACGTCATCGCCGTGTTTTGCATCGGCTCGAACGCCACGCCGAGTTCCACCTGACGATCACGAACCATCTCCAGCACTTGCTCGTTGATCACGTCATTGACCGTGACGTTGACGTTCGGATAGCGCGCGCGAAACGTTTTGAGGATCGGCGGCAGCAGATTACCGGCAAACGACGGCATCGCCGCCAGCGTCACTCGCCCGCGCTGCAAGCTGAAGCGCTGGCGCATTTCGTCTTCGGCGTTGTCCCAGTCGGCAATCAGCCGTCGCGCCAGAGGCAGCAAGGATTCACCTTCGGCAGTCAGCGCGACGTTGCGCGTGTTGCGGCTGAACAGGCGTCCGCCCAGGCCCTCCTCCAGCGCTTTGATGGTCAGGCTCAAGGCTGATTGCGACAGGTGCAGGCGCTCGCAGGCCACGGCGAAACTCAAGCTCTGGGCGACGGCGAGGAAGGCGCGGATCTGTTTGATGGTCATACTGAAGCCTCAGGATCGTCGGTGATGATCGTTCCCACGCTCTGCGTGGGAATGCAGCCCGTGACGCTCCGCGTCACTGGACGCGGAGCGTCCCTAGAGGCATTCCCACGCAGAGCGTGGGAACGGTCAAGCGTTAAGCAACAAGCCATAACGCGATTATTGAGCTTTATCAATCAATCGACCTTAAAAATCAACTTAACAAATATATCCTTCAGCGCGACACTCCAACCATTCGGCTAGCCAGCCGCCCGCAAATAATAAAAGAGGTGCATATGGCAGGTTTCGACAAGCGCGTGAGTTCCTACGAGGAAGCCCTGGCCGGGCTTGAGGACGGCATGACCGTCATCGCCGGCGGCTTCGGTCTGTGCGGCATTCCGGAAAACCTGATCGCCGAGATCAAACGCAAAGGCACCCGCGACCTCACCGTCGTCTCCAACAACTGCGGCGTCGACGGTTTCGGCCTCGGCGTACTGCTCACCGATCGCCAGATCAGCAAAGTCATCGCCTCCTACGTCGGCGAAAACAAGCTGTTCGAAGAGCAACTGCTCAAGGGCGACATCGAAGTCATCCTGACCCCGCAAGGCACCCTCGCCGAGAAGATGCGCGCAGGCGGCGCCGGCATTCCGGCCTTCTTCACCGCCACCGGAGTCGGCACTCCGGTCGCCGAAGGCAAGGAAGTGCGTGAGTTCAAGGGTCGCAAGTACCTGATGGAAGAATCCATCACTGGCGACTTCGCCATCGTCAAAGGCTGGAAAGCCGACCACTTCGGTAACGTCGTCTACCGTCACACCGCGCAGAACTTCAACCCGCTGGCCGCCACCGCCGGCAAGATCACCGTGGTTGAAGTCGAAGAAATCGTCGAACCCGGCGAACTCGACCCCTCGCAGATCCACACCCCGGGCATCTACGTCGATCGGGTCATTTGCGGCACGTTCGAAAAACGCATCGAACAGCGCACCATCCGCAAATAATTCAGGCTGACGGAGAATAAAAAATGGCACTTTCCCGCGAACAAATGGCTCAGCGCGTCGCCCGCGAAATGCAGGACGGCTTCTACGTGAACCTCGGCATCGGCATTCCGACCCTGGTCGCCAACTACATTCCCGAAGGCATGGAAGTCATGCTGCAATCGGAAAACGGCCTGCTCGGCATGGGCCCGTTTCCGACCGAAGACACCATCGATGCCGACATGATCAACGCCGGCAAACAGACCGTAACCGCGCGCATCGGCGCGTCGATTTTCAACTCCGCCGAATCCTTCGCGATGATCCGGGGTGGCCATGTCGACCTGACCGTGCTCGGCGCGTTCGAAGTGGACGTCGAAGGCAACATCGCCTCGTGGATGATTCCCGGCAAACTGGTCAAGGGCATGGGCGGCGCGATGGATCTGGTGGCTGGCGCCGACAACATCATCGTGATCATGACCCACGCATCGAAGGATGGTGAGTCCAAGCTGCTCGCCAAATGCAGCCTGCCGCTGACCGGCGCCGGTTGCATCAAGCGCGTGCTGACCGACCTCGCGTACCTGGAAATCGAAAATGGCGCTTTTGTCCTCAAGGAACGCGCACCTGGCGTCAGCGTCGAGGAAATCGTCGCCAAAACCGCTGGTAAACTGATCGTCCCGGATCACGTACCGGAAATGCAGTTCGCTGCCCAGTGAGGAATTCGAAAATGCAAGACGTCGTAATTGTTGCCGCCACGCGTACCGCGATCGGCAGTTTCCAGGGTTCCCTGGCCAGCGTTTCCGCCGTTGATCTGGGCGCGGCGGTGATCCGCCAGCTACTCGAGCAGACCGGTCTGGACGGTGCGCAGCTTGATGAAGTGATCATGGGCCAGGTGTTGACTGCCGGCGCCGGCCAGAACCCGGCGCGTCAGTCGGCGATCAAGGCTGGCTTGCCCCACGCCGTACCAGCGCTGACCCTGAACAAAGTGTGCGGCTCGGGCCTGAAAGCCCTGCACCTCGGCGCACAGGCGATCCGTTGCGGCGACGCTGAGGTGATCATCGCCGGCGGCCAGGAAAACATGAGCCTGTCCAACTACGTGATGCCGGGCGCACGCACCGGTCTGCGCATGGGCCACGCGCAAATCGTCGACACCATGATCAGTGACGGTCTGTGGGATGCGTTCAACGATTACCACATGGGCATCACTGCCGAGAATCTGGTCGACAAATACCAGATCAGCCGTGAGCAGCAGGATGCCTTTGCGGCAGCCTCGCAGCAGAAAGCCGCCGCCGCGATTGAAGCCGGCCGCTTTGTCGATGAGATCACCCCGATCCTGATCCCGCAGCGCAAAGGCGATCCGGTGGCGTTCAAGGTTGATGAGCAACCGCGTGGCGACACCACTGCCGAATCCCTGGCGAAACTGCGTCCGGCTTTTAAAAAGGACGGCAGCGTCACCGCCGGTAATGCTTCGTCGCTGAACGACGGCGCTGCTGCGGTCATCCTGATGAGCGCCGAGAAAGCCAAAGCCCTCGGCCTGCCGGTTCTGGCGAAAATCGCCGCCTACGCCAACGCAGGCGTTGATCCAGCAATCATGGGCATGGGCCCGGTGTCGGCCACCCGCCGCTGCCTCGACAAGGCTGGCTGGAACATCGACCAGCTCGACCTGATCGAAGCCAACGAAGCGTTCGCCGCACAATCGCTTGCGGTGGCCAAGGATCTGCAATGGGATCTGGACAAGGTCAACGTCAATGGCGGTGCCATCGCCTTGGGTCACCCGATCGGTGCATCGGGTTGCCGTGTGCTGGTGACCTTGCTGCATGAAATGATCAAGCGTGATGCGAAGAAGGGTCTGGCGACCCTGTGCATCGGCGGCGGCCAGGGTGTGGCGCTGGCGCTGGAACGCGCTTAACCAGTGTTCAACGGTGAATGGCGGATCCACGACATCCGCCGCTCGCTGGCAACAAAAACCCGGTGCGACTTGCGTTGCACCGGGTGTTTTTTTGCCTGTTCGAAATGTGCGTTGAATGTTCCGGCCCTATCGCGAGCAGGCTCACTCCCACATTTTGAGATGCGTTCCCCTGTGGGAGCGAGCCTGCTCGCGAAGGGGCCAGCCCGGCCAGCGAAAATCTAAGGCTTACGCAGCAAGTACGTATCCATGATCCACCCATGCTCCGCCCGCGCCGCCTTGCGCACCCGCTCGATCTCATCCGCGACATCCGCCAGCCTGCCACTGATCAGAATCTCGTCCGGCGTGCCCAGGTAGGCGCCCCAGTAAATCTCGGTTTGCCGATCCGCGACGTGGTGATACGAATCTTCAGCATCGAGCATCACCACCAGACTGTCCGCATCACTCACCTGCCCGGCCGCCAAACGCCGCCCGGTGGTGATTTCAATGGAACGGCCGATCGTGTTCAGCGGCACTTTGTGTTGCGCCGCCAGCGCCTGAACACTGGTGATCCCGGGGATCACCGCAAACTCGAAGGCACAGGTGCCCGAGGCCAGAATGGCCTGGAGGATGCGCACGGTGCTGTCGTACAGCGCCGGGTCGCCCCACACCAGGAAACCGCCGCACTGGCCATCAGACAATTCGTCATTGATCAGCCGCTCGAAGGTCTGCTGCTTGGCACGGTTCAGCTCATCGACACTGGCCGTGTAGTCGACATCGCCGCGCTCGCGTTCCGGGCTGTGGGCTTCGACGAAGCGATAGTCGGGGTCGTCGATGTAGCGCTCACAGATCTCACGGCGCAGGTCGATCAGTTTGTCTTTGCTCTGGCCTTTATCCATCAGGAAGAACACGTCGACCTGATTCAGCGCCTTCACGGCCTGCATCGTGATGTAGTCGGGATTACCGGCACCGATGCCGATCACCAGCAGTTGTTTCATCACAAAGCTCCTTTAAGACACAGGCGCCAGCGCCCGGTGAAGCGTAGTTCGAGCATCGACAGCGGTTCGACATCAATCTCATGAAATGCCGAACCGCGCATCACGTGGATCAGCGCAGCGCGGATGACAAACGGATGCGTCACCGCCACTACATGCCCCGGCGTGCTTTGCAGGCTGGTCAGCCACTGCGCCACGCGTTCACACAACTGCGCCACCGACTCACCACCATGGGGTATGGCGTGGGGATCTTCCAGCCAGGCATGCAGCGCGGCGGCTTCCGAGCCCTGCAGGGACTTGATCGACAGCCCATGCCAGCGGCCCCAGTCGCAATCGCGCAGCGCCTCTTCAATTTGCGCATCCGCACCAAACCATGCCGCCGTCTGTTGCGTGCGCAATTCCGGCGCGCAAATCAAGCGCCGCGAGGCATCGAAACGGTCGGCCAGAGATCCTGGCGCCAACCCACTATTTTCAACAGGTTCATTCGTAGGAAAACACGCCAATTTCTGTGCGACGGTTCGCGCATGGCAAATCAATGTCAAACGAGTGGTCTGCACAGGCATCGCTCCGGTAGGCCTTCATGAAAATCAACGGTGCCAAGCCGTTCTGTGAGCAATTGTGCCGTAAACCGAGGGTCGCGGGGCTGCCGGATAGCCACCGGCAAAAAACGACGACGGCAGGAATACGGCAATATCTGACAGCGTTGTGGGCAATGGACTACAAGGCCGATCGAATTACATGTAGCCCTTGTTACACGGGCATCTCGCTCCATTCTGGAGCCTTTTCAACACACTGAAAAATTCACTAGACATGTAACGTCAGTTACATAAATACTGTTTTAACGGATTATGAAGCGAATTCAACACCCTCCATCCAGCAGGAGCCCGGATGCCCCCTCTCAGAGACCTGATCACCGACCCCGGCCTGGATCTTACGCCGTCGGAGCGCAAAGTCGTTCGCGCCTTGCTGGATCAGTACCCACGTAACGGTCTGGGGCCGATGGCGCGTCTGGCCGAACACGCCGGCGTCAGCGATCCGACCATTGTGCGGCTGGTAAAAAAACTCGGCTTCGGCGGTTATGCCGAATTTCAGGATGCCCTGCTCAGCGACATGGATCATCGTCTGCGCTCGCCGCGTACGCTGTTGCAACCGCGCGCCCATCAGCACAAGGACGACGCCTGGAGCCACTATCTGGGCGACAGCCATCGCCTGCTGGTCGAAACCCAATCGCTGACCCAACCCGAAGACGTGCGCATTCTCACCGACTGGCTGCTCGACGCGCGGCATCAGGTGTATTGCTTCGGCGGGCGTTTCAGCAGCCTGATGGCCACTTACCTGCTCAATCACTTGCGCCTGCTGCGCCCCGGTTGCTTCGCTCTGGAAGACAACGCGCAACTGCCCGATCGTCTGTTCGATCTGCAACGCCAGGACGTAGTGCTGGTGTTCGATTATCGCCGCTACCAGACTCAGGCCCTGCGCGTCGCCAGTGCCGCGAAGAACAACAACGCCCGTGTGGTGCTGTTCACCGACATCTACGCCTCGCCGCTGCGCGAACTGGCCGACCTGATCATCAGCGCTCCGGTCGAATCGGCCTCGCCGTTCGACACCATGGTGCCGGCGCTGGCTCAGGTCGAAGCACTGATTGCCTGCCTGACCCTGCGCACCGAAAACCTCGCCGATCGCCTGGAAGGCATCGATGCCCTGCGCAATGACTTCAACACCCACCTGCTGGAGGATAAATAAGGATGTTCAGCCTTCCCCACCGCTCGCCGCGGGACTTGCCGTTTGTCACCGATCACACCGCGCTGTTGCTGGTGGACATGCAGCGTGCCTGGCTCGAGCCGCAGTTCGACGCGCACCTCAATGGCCCTGAAGCCGAATATTTCCTGACCCGCGCGCACATGCAGGTGGTACCCAATCAACGTCGCTTGCTCAGTGCTTTTCGCGAGGCGCGGCAGAACGTGCTGCACACCATTATCGAAAGCCTTACCGCCGATGGCCGCGACCGCTCGCTCGATCACAAGCTCTCGGACATGCACCTGCCCAAAGGCAGCGTGCAGGCGCGGATCATTGAAGACCTGAGCCCGGTGGAAAACGAAATCGTCCTGCCGAAGACCTCGTCCGGGGTGTTCAACTCGACCAACATCGACTACGTGCTGCGCAACCTCGAAACCCGCCACCTGATCATCGCCGGCATCGTCACCGACCAATGCGTCGATATGGCCGTGCGCGACGCCGCCGACCGTGGCTATCTGGTCACGCTGGTGGAAGATGCCTGCGCCACTTACAGCGCCGAGCGCCACCATGCCTGCCTGAATGCGATCAAGGGTTACTGCTGGATTACCGACACCGACACCGTGCTCGCCCGCTTGCAGGAGATGCGGCCATGAGCACGCGCCTGACGCCGCTGCCGATGACCACGCTGGTCACCACTGACCTGATCGGCATCACCCGTGGTCGCTCGTTTCCCACTGATGAGCTGGAGCATTACCAAGCCGCCGGTTGCGGCTGGGTGCCGGCCAATAGCGCATTGACGCCGCAGGACATCATTGCTTCAACCAATCCGTGGGGCGCTTATGGCGACCTGCGATTGATTCCGGATTTGAGCAGCCGCGTCACTGTCGGCAACGGCCCGGACGCCGACGCACCGGCGCTGGATTTCATCCACGGCGATATTCGCGAAACCGATGGCCGCCCATGGGGCGCCTGCCCGCGCACGCTGTTGCGCGACGAAATCGAGCGTTATCGCGATGAGCTGGGCTTGCAGGTCAACGCTGCGTTCGAACACGAATTCAACCTGCACGCCGGTTTTGCTGAGCACTTGGCGTTCTCCCTCGAAGCCCAGCGCCAAGGTGCCGAGTTCGGTGGCTGGCTGCTCAGTGCCCTGCGCGCCGGCGGTGTCGAGCCGGAAATGTTTCTGCCCGAGTACGGTAAGCACCAGTACGAAATCACCTGCCGCCCGACGCTCGGCGTGGCGGCGGCCGATCGTGCCGTCAACGTGCGCGAGATCAGCCGCGAGATCGCCCGGCAAATGGGTCTCGATTTGAGCTTTGCGCCGAAGACCGCCGCCGACGCGGTGTGCAACGGCGTGCATCTGCACGTCAGCCTGCTCGATCTGGGCGGTCTGCCGATGCTCTACGACGCTGGTACCAGCAATGGTCTGTCGAGCCTCGGCCAGCATTGGGCGGCGGGGATCCTGCATTACTTGCCGGCTCTGTGTGCGTTTACCGCACCGACTCCGGTGTCGTACGAACGCTTGCAGCCGCATCACTGGAGCGCCTCTTACGCTTGTCTCGGCCAACAGAACCGTGAAGCAGCGCTGCGCATCTGTCCGACCGTGACCCTCGGTGGCAAGCCCGTGGCCAACCAGTTCAACCTCGAATTCCGCGCCATGGACGCCACTGCCTCACCGCATCTGGCCATGGCTGCACTGCTGATCGCCGGGCGACTGGGTATCGAACAACGCCTGGCGCTGAACGCGATCACCAATGAAATTCCCGATTCACTCAACGACGAGCAACGCAAGGCCCGGGGCATCGTCGCCCTGCCCGCCTCGCTGGCCCAGGCGCTGGATTGGCTGCGCAACAGTGGCGCCTTCACCGAATGGCTGCCCAAGCCGCTGCTCGACACCTACTACGCCCTGAAAACCGAGGAACTGGCGCTGACGGAACAGCTCTCGCCCGCTGACTTGTGTGAGCACTATGCACGCCTGTACTGAATCCGCCGAACTGGGGTTGTACACCCGTCCGGCCTACAACCTGAGCCGCGCCGACTCGACGCACCCGTTGATTCTGGTGTGCGAACACGCCAGCCGCTACATCCCCGAGGCCCTGAACAATCTGGGCCTGGACGCTAGCGCCGCCCGCGAACACATCGCCTGGGACATCGGCGCGTTGCAACTGGCCGAGCAGTTATCGGAAAGGCTCGGCGCCACCCTGTTGAGCGCCAATTATTCGCGCCTGCTGATCGACCTGAACCGGCCACGCCACGCCCCCGACAGCATTCCGGCGCAGAGCGAGATTTATCAGGTGCCGGGCAACCGCGAGCTGGACGAAGCCACCCGCGAATACCGCCGTCAGACCCTGTTCAAGCCGTTTCACGCGCGCTTGCAAACCTTGATCGACGAGCGTGTTGCTCAGGGCCAGGCAGTGCGTGTGGTGGGGATTCACAGTTTCACCCCGGTGTATTACGGCCAGCCGCGACCACTGGAAGCCGGCGTGCTGTTCGGGCAGGCCAAGGCCTACGCGCAACGTTTGCTTGATGGACTCGGCGAACACCCGCTGAAAGTGGCCGGTAATCAGCCGTACAGGATTGATCCGCTGGGCGACATGACCGTGCCCGTGCACGGCGATGCCCGTGGCCTCGACTCGGTGCTGATCGAGGTGCGCAACGACTTGCTGCGCAGCCCCGAAGCCGTATCGCGCTGGGCCGGATACCTCGCGCCATTGCTGTAATGAAAGACTGCTGACGCTGTAAACGATGGACCGATAACAACTAAAACGACCGACTGGCTGACAAGGAGTTGCGCTTCATGGAAATTGAAGAATTCGGCTACAAGCAAGAGTTGAAACGTAGCCTGACGCTGACCGACCTGGTGGTGTACGGGATGATCTTCATGATCCCCATCGCCCCGTTCGGGGTTTACGGCTACGTTAACGCCGAGGCACCGGGGATGGTGCCGCTGGCGTACATCATCGGCATGGTGGCAATGCTGTTCACCGCATTGAGCTACGGCAGCATGGCCAAGGCCTTTCCGATTGCCGGCTCGGTGTATTCCTATGCGCAACGCGGCCTCAATCAGCACGTCGGCTTCATCGCCGGCTGGCTGATGCTGCTCGATTACCTGCTGATTCCGCCGCTGCTTTACGTCTACGCGGCGATGGCGCTCAACCATTTGTACCCGGACATCCCGAAAGTCGGCTTTATTCTGGCGTTTCTGGTCAGCGCGACCTTCGTCAACCTGCGCGGCATCACCTTTACCGCGCGGATGAACATCATCTTCCTGCTGGCGCAACTGGTAGTACTCGGCATCTTCCTGTTCTACGCGTGGAATGCCCTGCACAACGGTGGCGGTAACGGCGAGCTGACCCTGGCGCCGCTGTATCACCCGGAAACCTTCAACTTCGCCCTGCTAATGCAAGCGGTGTCGATTGCCGTGCTGTCATTCCTCGGCTTCGATGCGATCTCTACCCTCGCCGAAGAAATCAAAGGTGATCCGGGCAAAAGCGTTGGCAAAGCCGCGCTGATCACGCTGGTGGTCATGGGGGTGATTTTCGTCGCACAAACCTGGATTGCCACCGATCTGGCGGCCGGCATGGGCTTCAAATCCGCCGACACCGCGTTCTATGAAATCGCCGAAATCGCCGCCGGCAGTTGGCTGGCGACTCTGACAGCTGTCGCGACGGCGCTGGCCTGGGGCGTGGCCGTGGCCATCACCTCGCAAGCCGCGGTTTCGCGCTTGCTGTTCGGCATGGCGCGCGACGGCAAACTGCCAAAAGTGCTGGCCAAGGTTCACCCGAAACACAACACGCCGTACCTGAGCATTTATCTGGTGGCGGTGCTGTCGCTGGTCATCTGCTACCTGTTCATCAACTCGGTCGACACCCTGACCTCGCTGGTCAACTTCGGCGCGCTCAGCGGCTTCATGCTGCTGCACCTGACAGTGATCAACTACTACTGGCGTCGGCAAAAGTCCGGTCAGGTCGTGCGTCACCTGATCTGCCCGGTGGTCGGCTTCATCATCGTCGCGGCCATCATGTACAACATGGGCGTCGATGCGCAGAAACTCGGGCTGATCTGGATTGCTCTGGGTCTGGTGTACCTGTTCTTCCTCAACAAGCTCGGCGCCAGTACCGCGCTGCCTGACCCGAGCAACGGCTGACAAGAAAAAGAGCGGCGTCTGACAACAAATCAGGCGACCGCCGATTTATCGCGTGGAAACCGACAGTGATAGTCAGGTTCGGCGACTTTGCCGAACCTTTTGATACAGGAGTACATCCATGCTGGTCTTACGCCCAGTCGAGCAGACTGACCTGCCCCAGCTCCAACAATTGGCCCGCGACAGTCTGGTGGGCGTGACCTCCCTGCCGGACGACAGCGAGCGCCTGCGCGCGAAAATCGCCGGTTCCTGCGCCTCGTTTGCCAGCGCGGCGGCGGCCCACGGCCCGGAGAACTACTTCTTCGTGCTGGAAGACCTGGACGACCAGCGACTGGTCGGCTGCTCGGAGATTCTCGCGACGGCGGGTTTTGACGAGCCGTTCTACAGCCTGCGCAACCGCCACTTCACCAGTGCTTCCCGCGAGCTGAACATTGAACACGGCGTGCCAGCGCTGTCGCTGTGCCACGATCTCAACGATCACACACTGCTGCGCGGCTTTCACATCGACGCCAATCTGGTGCGCACGCCGTTCTCCGAGTTGCTGTCACGGGCGCGCCTGCTGTTCATGGCCGCTCATGCGCCGCGCTTCGCCGAGGCGGTGATTACCGAAATCGTCGGCTACAGCGATGAGGAAGGTCATTCGCCGTTCTGGGATGCACTGGGCAAACACTTCTTCGACCTGCCCTACGTTGAAGCCGAACGCCTGTGCGGGCTGCAGAGCCGCACCTTTCTCGCCGAACTGATGCCGCAATACCCGATTTACGTGCCGATGCTGCCGCAAGCGGCGCAAGACTGTATCGGTCGTATCCACCCGGACGGTCAGGAAGCGTTCGACATCCTTGAGCGTGAAGGCTTCGAAACCAACAGCTACATCGACCTGTTCGACGCGGGCCCGACTCTGTATGCGCGCACCGCCAATATCCGTTCGATCGCGCGTAGCCAGATGGCAACGGTGCAGCAACAGCCACAGATCGATGCCCGTGGCCGTTATCTGCTGAGCAATGACGCGCTGCACGGCTTCCGGGCGATGATTGCCGAACTCGATTACCAACCCGATCAACCGCTGTCCCTCACCCCTGCAATGTGTGCGGCGCTGAACGTGACCAATGGCAGCCCGATTCGGCTGATTGCCCTGTGAAACCCGCCCGGTTGCGCAGCCAACGACAGTGCCCGAACAGGCGCGAAGGAGTTACAGCATGATTGTCCGCCCGGTCAAAGTCAGCGACCTGCCAGCCTTGATGGCGCTGGTGCAACAGGCCGGCCCGGGGTTCACCACCCTGCCGGCCAACGAAGATCGCCTGTCCCACCGGGTCCGCTGGGCGCAACGAGCGTTCGCCGAACAGGTGGAACGGGCCGACGCGGACTATCTGTTTGTGCTCGAAGACGACGACATGCGCGTGGTCGGCGTCAGCGCACTGGCCGGGGCGGTCGGCCTGCGCGAGCCCTGGTACAACTATCGGGTCGGGTTAACGGTGAGTTCGGCGCCGGATCTGGGCATTCAACGGCAGATACCGACGCTGTTTCTCAACAACGAACTCACCGGCCAATCGGAGCTGTGCTCGTTGTTTCTCGGCCATGATCAGCGCCACGGCAGCAATGGCCGCCTGTTGTCGCTGGGGCGTTTGCTGTTCGTTGCCGAGTTTCCGCACCTGTTCGGCGAGAAGATGATTGCCGAACTGCGCGGCAGCGCCGATGAACACGGTTGTTCGCCGTTCTGGGACAGTCTGGGCCGGCATTTCTTCCAGATGGACTTCAGCCATGCCGATCACTTGTCAGGGCTAGGCAACAAATCGTTCATCGCCGAACTGATGCCGCGCCAGCCGCTGTACACCTGCATGCTCACCGAACAGGCGCAGGCGGCGATCGGCCAGGCACACCCGAATACCGAGCCGGCGCTGAAAATCCTTCAGGCCGAAGGTTTTACCCACAAAGGCTACATCGACATCTTCGACGGCGGCCCGGTGATCGAAGCGCCGGTGCGCAATATCCGCACCGTGCGCGAGAGTGTCGAGCTGACCCTGAGCCTCGGCAGCCCGGATGAACAGGCACCGTTGTGGCTGATTCACAACCGTCGTCTGGAAAACTGCCGCATCACCGTCGCCCGCGCCCGCCGGGTCGGCAGCAGCCTGGTGATCGACCGCCTCACCGCCAAGCGCCTGCAACTGCAACCGGGCAATTCGGTGCGCGCAGCGATGTTGCCCAATCAACAGCAACAGGCGGTGGCGGCCTGACGGTAATCACCGCAAAAAGGTAAATCCTTTCAGCAAAAGAGTCCGCGACAACCTGTCCCTTGCAAATTCGTCATGATCATTGACCCATTCGCGTGATAGCCTTTTCATTCTTCGGCGTTGACACCTTTGTTCAAGCCTTTCCATTCCTTTGTATTGGTGGAACTCGTATGACCAGGCTTTCCCATCAAGATTTGCGCCGTAACTTCCGTCAACTGCTGGCCTCTGACACCTGCTATCACACGGCGTCGGTGTTCGATCCGATGTCCGCGCGCATTGCCGCTGACCTCGGTTTTGAAGTGGGTATCCTCGGCGGTTCCGTGGCCTCGTTGCAGGTGCTCGGTGCCCCGGACTTTGCCCTGATCACCCTCAGCGAGTTCGCCGAACAGGCCACCCGCATCGGCCGCGTCGCCCAATTGCCGGTGATCGCCGACGCCGACCACGGCTACGGCAACGCCCTCAACGTGATGCGCACCATCGTTGAACTGGAACGCGCCGGGGTCGCCGCCCTGACCATCGAAGACACCTTGCTGCCGGCCCAATTCGGCCGCAAATCCACCGACCTGATCACCGTTGCCGAAGGCGTCGGCAAGATCCGCGCGGCATTGGAAGCCCGGGTTGATACGGAAATGGCGATCATCGCCCGTACCAACGCCGGCATCCTGCCGAACCAGGAAATCATCAGCCGCACTCGCCAGTATCAGGCTGCCGGGGCTGACGGCATCTGCATGGTCGGG
Source organism: Pseudomonas sp. S3_C06 (assembly GCF_054667675.1). Taxonomy (NCBI): domain Bacteria; kingdom Pseudomonadati; phylum Pseudomonadota; class Gammaproteobacteria; order Pseudomonadales; family Pseudomonadaceae; genus Pseudomonas; species Pseudomonas sp. S3_C06. The sequence continues at coordinate 6,346,900 of NZ_CP162747.1, read as the reverse complement.
ATTCAGGATTTCGATCAGCTCGAGCAAATCGCCGAACACCTGACCGTTCCGCTGATGCTGGTGACCTACGGCAACCCGGCGTTGCGCGATGACAAACGTCTGGCCGAACTCGGTGTGCGCGTGACCATTGATGGGCATGGTGCGTACTTTGCGGCGATCAAAGCGACGTATGACAGCCTGCGCGAACAGCGGCAGATCTTTACCCAGGCGTCCGATTTGAGCGCGACCGAGTTGACGCACACCTATACCCAACCGGAGGAATACATTCTCTGGGCCAAGGAATACATGAGCGTCAAGGAGTGATGGGTTGGCCGGGCTGACGCCATCGCGAGCAGGCTCACTCCTACAATTGATCAGTGTTGAACACAAATACTGTGTGCACTGAAGATCTACTGTAGGAGTGAGCCTGCTCGCGATAGCAACAGCCGCTACACCGCTAAACCGGCGTCTTGTAAGCCTCCTCCCGCTGCACCGCCCGCGCCTGAATCACATTCAGAATCGCACAGCCCTCGCGCATCAACAGATGCACCGCGCTGGTCACACGCGTCAGATCACAATCGGAAATGCCCTTGAGATTGAGACTGGCAAAGGTGTCGGCCAGATCGCGCACAACCACAAACCGGTGCATCGCACAGGCGGCCATGTCGCTGAGTTCTGAGTGAGTGTTGAGGAAGAGCACCGGGGATTCGGCGTCGTAGGTGTCGATGGGGAGGAAGCGGGGCATTACTTGATCACACATTGGTATAACTCCTGTATTGAGAGAGCTACCACCAGTCGCGGCCAAACGAGGAAGGTGGCAGCCGTACGCGGGTTGGCCGACCGGATACAGGAACCGGCACACCCGAAGGTGTCCCACGCACAGCCGCCATAACACAACATCACAGACAAACATCGACTGAATATGTTGGGCAGACTGTACGTCTCTGTATCGACCGGCCAAGGTCGTTCGCGGTGTTTTTCCGCGAGCCCGAACTATAGGGGTCGATACCGAAATGCGGCAACAGGGTACGTTGTAGGAAACGTCTTGGAAAGTTGTACGCCGCCCGCGCCTTCCACTTTTCCCACAAAAGCCCCTCACCCTAGCCCTCTCCCTGAGGGAGAGGGGACTGATTGGGGGATGCTCTGGATCTACGCCGACGTGAGAGACCCGTTGAATGCGGATTTGCATTCAACTTGATCTGCTGGTTGCCACATGGACCACAAACAACACGGTCAGTCCCCTCTCCCTCTGGGAGAGGGTTAGGGTGAGGGCAAATGCACCTGACACCCCACCCGCATCAGTCACACCACAAACCCACTCACCGCGGCTTGGCCAACTCCATAATCATCCGCGACAACAGATAAATCCGCGGCGCCACGCTCGCCACTTCGGCGTATTCCTCCGGCGTGTGAATATTGCCGCCAACAATCCCGAAACCATCCAGCGTCGGCGTGCCGACCCCGGCCGACAAACTCGCATCCGCCGCACCGCCACTGCCCTCCTCCGTCAACTTGCGGCCAATCTCGCCATAAATCCCCTGGGCCATGGCCATCAGACGGTCCGACTCCGGCGTCTGCGGCATCGGTGGCAAGCCGCGTTGCAGAGTGGTCTTCACTTCCGTCTCAGCAATCAGCTTGTCCTGCGACACCCGCGCCAGATCCTTCTCGATCCGGTCGAACTCCTCCGGCACCGCCGCGCGCACGTCAGCCTTGGCCGTGGCTTGATCGGGAATCACGTTGGTGCGGTCACCGGCCTTGAGCACGGTGAAGTTGATGGTGGTTTTCTTCGCCTCATCGCCAAGTTTGCCCAGTTGCAGAATCTGGTGCGCGGCCTCCATCGCGGCGTTGCGCCCCAGCTCCGGCGCGACGCCAGCGTGCGCGGCTTTGCCCTTGACCTCGACCAGCGCCGTCGCGCTGCCCTTGCGCCATACCACCAGGCCATCGGCCGGGCGGCCCGGCTCGAGGTTGAGGGTCACGTCGTGCTGTTTGGCGGTTTTCTTGATCAGGTCGGTGGCGACGTCCGAACCGGTTTCTTCGCTGGCGTCGAGCAGGAAAGTGATTTGCGCGTAGTCCTTGAAGTCGAGGTTTTTCAGGACTTTCAGCGCATAGATCCCGGCGACGATGCCGCCCTTGTCATCCATCACCCCCGGCCCGTAAGCACGACCATCCTTGATGTGAAACGGCCGCTCGGCCGCCGAACCTTCCTTGAACACCGTGTCCATGTGCGCCATCAGCAGGATTTTCGCCTTGCCGGTGCCTTTGAACGTGGCCAGTACATGGTTGGATTTTTCCGGCGTGTTGGGCACCAGTTCGATGGTCGCGCCGAGTTTTTTCAACTCATCAATGGCGATGTCGCTGACTTGCTTGAGGCCCGGTTCATAGCCGGAACCGGAGTCGATATTGACCAGCCGCTCCAGCAATTTCAGCGCTTCTGGCTGGTATTGCTCGGCATCGGCGAGCACTTGTTTGTGCGGTTCGGCGAAAGCGTGGGCAGCGGAGAAAGCGAGAGACAGGCCAAGACTGGCAGCCAGCAGGGAGCGAGAAAATGAGCACGTCATGAAGCGATCCTTGTTTCGCGTCGGAGGGGATTTAACCGTACCCGACATCGGCGCGAGGCTCTACACCGAATGCGACACTGATCTAACCCACAACACACAACCCCCTGTGGGAGCGAGCCTGCTCGCGAAGGCGTCGTGTCAGGCGATATCAATGTTGGCTGACCCAGCGCTTTCGCGAGCAGGCTCGCTCCCACAATGGATTTGTTGTGATGCGGATCAAACCGAATCCAGCAATGTCTGCCGGGGCTTGTCATCGCAATTGCAGATCACCCGATTACGCCCGCCTGCCTTGGCTTCATACAACGCCTGATCGGCATCATTGAGCCACCGCGTCGCGTCAGCATGCGCCGGATCGTACGCCGCCAGGCCAATGCTCAAACTGACCTTCAACGCTGGATTCTGCTCATAACCCAGAATCGCAAAGCGCTCGCGCAACGCCTCCATAGCTTGCGCGGCGTTGAACAACGGCAGATCCGGCAAAATCACGCAGAACTCATCACCGCCATAGCGCCCGGCAACGTCAGTCGCCCGCAGGTTTTGTTTAAGTAATTTGCTCAACTGGCGCAACACGATGTCGCCCGCAACGTGGCCGTAAGTGTCGTTGATTGCCTTGAAGTGATCGATGTCGATCAACGCAATCGCTGCGCCCTGCTTCTGTCGCTTGCAGCGCTGAAAAGCGATCTCCAGTTGATCCTTCCAGGCGCCGTGGTTGAGCAGCCCGGTCAGGCTGTCGGTGCGGCTCAGGGCAAGCAATTCGCGTTTATGTCGACCGAGGGTGTAGGCCTGGCGAAAGCAAATCCAGCCCAGCGCCAGCGGGTACAACAGCAGTAACGGGAAACAGGCATACATTTGCGCAGGCGTGGTCTGCGGAACGAATGCCGGAGCAAACACCACCAGCCCGACGCCGACCCCGAGCAACTGCGCCGCAGAACCTGCCAACAGAAAACGTGAACCACCGATAGCGACGTTGTTCATCGCCATCATCGAAATGGTCGTGGCAGTCGGCAACGGATTGAAATGCATGGCGGCAAGCCAAAAGCCGCCGAAAAAGGCGTCGATCAACAGATTGCGGTGTTCAGCGTGGTAAGGAACCCGGGCGCGGCGCGCCCATTGAAACGCCAGATGCGGCCAGACCAGGCCATTGAAGAACATCAGTGCCCAGACCCACAGCGGCGGATCGAGCGAGTACATCGCCACGCTCACGCACACAAGCCCCAGAATCAACCCGAGGATGCGCGATGTATAAAGCCTCCTGGCCAATGAAAGTCCCTTTCCTCCGGTATTTCCCATAAGGACCTCGATCACGCACACCGCAGGACGGATGTGCTGGAAGTCTAACAGGGCGACGTTAAATAGCCATCACCGGCCAGCGGGCTGAATAGAGCGACATCAGGGCCACACGCCGTGCAAATATTTGGCTATACATGAAAGGAGCAAAATGGAAAAACAACTATAAGAAGGAGGCCCATGCACACCTATCACGTGTTGATCATCGGCAGCGGTTTTGGCGGTCAATGTGCTGCGGTCAACCTGCTCAAGGCCGGGATCGACGATTTTCGCCTGCTGGAGCGACGGGACTTCTTTGGCGGCACCTGGTGCCAGAACACCTACCCCGGCGCGGCGGTGGACGTGCCGTCGCCGCTGTATTCGCTGTCGTTTGCGCCGTACCGCTGGTCACAGATGTTCGCCGGGCAGGCCGAACTGCACCGCTACACCGAGCATGTCATCGAGCAATTCGGTTTGCGCGAACGCGTGGAGCTTGGGGCCAATGTCGAGCGCGTCGAATGGGACGACACGGAAAAACGCTGGGCCGTGCACACCGCCCGCAAAGGCACCCTTTATGCGCAGTTCCTAATCAATGCCACCGGGCCATTGAGCCAACCGGTCATTCCGCACTTTCCCGGCCAGGAGCGCTTTCAAGGCAAGACGTTTCATACAAACAATTGGGATCACAGCTACGACTACCGCGCTAAACGCGTGGCCATCGTCGGCAGCGGCGCCAGTGCGGTGCAGGTGATTCCGGCGATTGCGCCGCAGGTCGAGCAACTGCACGTGTTCCAGCGCACGCCGCATTGGGTGCTGCCCCGCGCCGATCGCCAGTTCGGGCCGTTGCAACGCTGGCTGCTTGGCCGCAAACCCGCCTACAAACTGTTGCGCTGGCTGATTTACTGGCAATTCGAAACCCGGGTCATCGCGTTCAAATACTCGAAAGCGGCGATTCACATGGTCCAGCAGCACGCCCTGCGTTTTCTCAAACGCCAGTTGCCGGACCCGGCGCTGCGGGAAAAACTCACTCCGGACTTCACCATCGGCTGCAAACGGGTGCTGGTTTCCAGCACCTATTACCCGGCGCTGAGTCGTGCGAATGTCACCTTGCATACCCGCGAACAAGGCATCGCTTCCATCGACGAAAGCGGCATCAACACTGAGGACGGCCAACACATCGATGTTGATCTGATCGTCTGGTCGACCGGATACGACGCCACCGACGGGGTGATTTCCTACCCGGTCAGCGGAAAAAACGCCGTGCAACTCAGAGAGGTCTGGGCGCAATACCCGCGCGCCTATCTGGGCACCAGCCTGCCGGACTTCCCCAACCTGTTTATCGTCACCGGCCCCAACACCGGCATCGGCCACACCTCGGCGCTGTTCATCATCGAGTCGCAGATGAACTACATCCTCGACTGCATTCGCACCGTGCGGGCGAAGGGTCTGCGCAGCATCGAAGTGCGCCGTGATGCGGAACGTACCTACACTGAGATGATTCATCGGGAGATGGAGCGCACGGTCTGGAAGTCCGGCGGCTGCCACAGTTGGTATCAAAGCAAGAGCGGTCATGTGATCGCGATGTTTCCCGGCTTCAGTTTCAGCTATCACCGCTTGACCCGAGCGCTGAAACCGGCCGACCACATTCTGTCCTGAACACGTAAAAGGAAGACGTCGATGCTTTTGCTGTTTGTCGCCCTCGCGGTTTTCGTGGCCTGGAGCTGGTTGAGTTATCCGGCGGTCGGTCATTGGCTGTACGACCTGAACATGGCCATCGAGGCCAAGTTGTACAAATTGCACAAGATCGAAGTGCCGATCGCCGAGATGACCGTCTCGACCTGGCAAGGAGGGCCGTACGAAGCGGCCAGCGCGATTCTGATGCTGCATGGCTACAGCGCCGACAAGAACCTGTGGCTGCGCTTTTCCCGGCACTTTGTGCGCCAGTATCGGGTGATCATCCCGGACCTTGCCGGCCATGGTGAAACCGGCTTCAAGGCGGGCGGCGGCTACGACATTCCGTTGCAGGCCAAACGCATGATCCAGTTGCTCGACGTTTGCGGCGTGGAGAAAGTCCATGTGATCGGCAACTCGATGGGCGGCTACATTGCCGCGTGGCTGGCGGCGACTTATCCCGACCGCATCGCCTCGGTGGCGCTGATCGACCCGGCAGGCGTCACCGCGCCCGAGGTCAGCGACATGGAGCGGCATCTGGCGCGCGGGCATAACCCGTTTCTGATCAATTCCCGGGAGGAGTTTCGCCGGTTTTATGCAATGACCATGGAATCGCCGCCGTGGGTACCGAACCTGGTGCTGGACGCCATCGCCCAGCGCTACGAACAACAACGCGATGAACTCGAGGAGATCTTCCGCGATTTTCGCGCCAGCCCGCCGATGGAGCCGAAACTCGCCGACATCAAATGCCCGGCGCTGTTGCTCTGGGGCCGCAAGGATCGGCTGATCGATGTCAGCAGCGTGCCGGTCTGGAGCAAGGGCATCGCCAATTTGCGCGTGGATGTCTGGGATCACGTCGGGCACATGCCGATGGTTGAACAGCCGGGGAATACGGCAGAGCTTTATCGCGAGTTTTTGGGAAGCCAGAGATGACAACGCGCCCGGCCCCTGATCGTTCCCACGCTCTGCGTGGTAATGCCTCAAGGGACGCTCCGCGTCCAGTGACGCGGAGCGTCACGGGCTGCATTCCCACGCAGAGCGTGGGAACGACCAGCAAGGGGTAAGCCTGAGATGAATATTCTTTATGACGAACGCCTCGACGGTCCATTGCCGCAGGTGAACAAGGCCGAATTCCTCAAGGCATTGCAGCAAACGCTGCCAGACCTCGACATCTTGTGGCGAGACGAAGAACTCAAACCCTACGAATGCGACGGTCTCTCCGCCTACCGCACCACGCCGATGCTGGTCGCCCTGCCGCGTCGACTCGAGCAGGTGCAAACCCTGCTCAAACTCTGCCATCAGAAGAACGTCCCAGTGGTTGCGCGTGGCGCCGGCACCGGCTTGTCCGGCGGCGCCTTGCCGCTGGAACAGGGCCTGCTGCTGGTAATGGCGCGCTTCAATAATATTCTGCACATCGACCCCGCCGCCCGCACCGCGCGGGTACAACCGGGGGTGCGCAATCTGGCGATCTCTCAGGCAGCGGCGCCCTTCGGCCTGTATTACGCGCCGGATCCATCGTCGCAGATCGCCTGTTCGATCGGCGGCAACGTCGCCGAAAACGCTGGCGGCGTGCATTGCCTCAAGTACGGATTGACCGTGCACAACCTGCTGAAAATCGAAGTGCTGACCATCGAAGGCGAACGCCTGACCCTCGGTTCGGATGCGCTCGACTCAGCGGGTTTCGATCTCCTCGCGTTGTTCACCGGCTCCGAAGGCCTGCTGGGGATCATCACCGAAGTCACGGTCAAACTGCTGCCCAAACCGCAAGTCGCGAAAGTCCTGCTGGCCAGTTTCGACTCAGTGGAAAAGGCCGGCCGCGCGGTCGCCGAAATCATCGCGGCGGGGATCATTCCCGGCGGGCTGGAGATGATGGACAACCTCGCCATTCGCGCCGCTGAAGATTTCATCCACGCCGGTTACCCGGTCGATGCCGAGGCGATTCTGCTGTGCGAACTCGACGGTGTCGAGGCCGATGTCCACGACGATTGCCAACGGGTGCGTGAGGTCATGACCGCCGCCGGCGCCACCGAAGTGCGTCAGGCCCGTGACGAAGCCGAGCGCGTACGGTTCTGGGCCGGGCGCAAAAATGCCTTTCCGGCCATCGGCCGTTTGTCACCGGACTATTACTGCATGGACGGCACCATCCCGCGCCGCGAATTGCCCGGCGTCCTGCAAGGCATCGCCCGCCTCAGTGAAGAATACGGTTTGCGCGTGGCCAACGTGTTCCATGCCGGCGATGGCAACATGCACCCGCTGATTCTGTTCGACGCCAACCAACCCGGCGAACTGCATCGCGCCGAAGCCTTGGGCGGCAAGATCCTCGAACTGTGTGTGCAGGTCGGCGGCAGCATCACCGGCGAACACGGCGTCGGCCGCGAGAAAATCAACCAGATGTGCGCGCAGTTCAACAGCGACGAACTGAGCCTGTTCCATGCGGTAAAAGGCGCGTTCGACCCACAAGGCCTGCTCAATCCCGGCAAGAACATTCCGACCCTGCACCGCTGCGCCGAATTCGGCGCGATGCACATTCACGCCGGGCAATTGCCCTTCCCCGAACTGGAGCGTTTCTGATGGCCGATGTCGACGCCGCCAGCGCCCTGCTCGATCAGGTCAACGAGGCGCGGGCCAATGCCACGCCGCTGAAAATTCAGGGTGGCAACAGCAAAGCGTTTCTCGGCCGCGAGGTCGCCGGCGAAGTACTCGACACCCGCGCCCACCGCGGCATCGTCCGTTACGAGCCGACCGAACTGGTGGTCACGGCGCGCGCCGGCACGCCGTTGTCCGAGCTGCTGGCGGCGCTGGATGCCGCCGGACAAATGTTGCCTTGCGAACCGCCGGCATTCGCCGACAGCGCGACCGTCGGCGGCATGATCGCCACGGGGCTGTCCGGGCCTCGGCGGCCGTGGTCTGGCTCGGTGCGCGACTTCGTCCTCGGCACGCGGGTGATCACCGGCCTCGGTCAGCACCTGCGCTTCGGCGGCGAAGTGATGAAAAACGTCGCCGGTTATGACCTGTCGCGGCTGATGGCCGGCAGTTATGGCTGCCTCGGCGTGCTCACCGAGGTCTCGCTGAAAGTCCTGCCGAAACCGCGCCAGTGCCTGAGCATTCGCCTCGACATGGAGTGCGCGCGGGCGCTGACCAGGCTTGCCGAGTGGGGTCAGCAACCGCTGCCAATCAGTGCCGCCTGCCACGATGGCCAGAGTCTGTATCTGCGTCTCGAGGGCGGCGAAGGTTCGGTGACGGCGGCGCATCAACGCCTTGGTGGTGAGCCGCTGGATTCAGGGTTCTGGCGGGATCTGAATGAGCAGCGTCTAGGTTTTTTCAACGAAGGTCTGCCGCTGTGGCGCTTGTCGTTGCCGAACAATCTCGGGCCCCTGGATCTGCCCGGCGAGCAACTGATCGACTGGGCCGGTGCACAACGCTGGCTGAAATCCGACGCGGCGCACATTCATATCCTCGCTCAGGAACTCGGCGGCCATGCCACCTGCTTCACCCATGGCGCCAGCCCTTCGCCGTTCCAGCCGCTGGCCTGGACACTGCTGCGCTATCACCGGCAACTCAAGGTGCAACTCGACCCGCAAGGGCTGTTCAACCCCGGGCGCATGTACGCGGAGTTTTAGTCATGCAAACCACCCTCAGCGAACAATCGCGACAACTGCCACGCGCCGCCGAGGCAGAAAAGATTCTGCGCACCTGCGTGCATTGCGGCTTTTGCAACGCGACCTGCCCGACCTATCAGTTGCTCGGTGATGAACTCGATGGCCCGCGCGGGCGCATCTACCTGATCAAGCAAGTGCTCGAAGGCGCACCCGCGACGGCGCAGACGCAACTGCACCTGGACCGCTGCCTGTCGTGCCGCAACTGCGAAACCACCTGCCCGTCCGGCGTCGACTATCACAACCTGCTCGACATTGGCCGCGCGGTGGTCGATCAAGCGGTGCCGCGTCCGGCAGCTCAGCGCCTGTTGCGCGAAGGTTTGCGCGCATTGGCGCCGAATCCGGGGTTGTTCAAAGGCTTGCTGCGGGTGGGCACGACGTTTCGGCCGCTGTTGCCGCGAATGCTGGAAAGCAAACTGCCGCAGCATCTGCCGCTTTCCGGTTTGCGCCCCGCCCCGCGCCATGCCCGGCAAGTGCTGCTACTTGAAGGCTGCGTACAACCGGGGTTGTCGCCAAACACCAATGACGCGACGGCGCGGGTGCTGGATCGCTTGGGCATCAGTGTCACACCGGTGGCCGAGGCCGGCTGTTGCGGCGCGCTGGACTATCACCTCGACGCGCAAGCCAAAGGCCTCGACCGCGCCAGGCAAAACATCGATGCCTGGTGGCCGCACCTGCAAAACGGCGCCGAAGCGATTGTGCAGACCGCCAGCGGTTGCGGCGCATTCATCAAGGATTACGGGCATTTGCTGGAAGACGATCCGGTGTATGCGGCCAAGGCACAGGAAATCAGCGAGCGGACGCTGGATCTGGTGCAGATACTCGCGCAGGAACCGCTCGAACAGATCTGCGCCGCCACTGAACGGCGGATTGCCGTGCATTGCCCTTGCACCTTGCAGCATGCGTTGAAACTGGGCGGTGCAGTGGAAGCCGTGCTGACGCGCCTGGGTTTCAATCTTACCGCCGTGCCCGACGGCCATTTGTGCTGCGGCTCGGCGGGTACGTATTCGTTGACGCAACCGGTGCTGGCCCGGCGACTGCGCGACAACCGCCTCAACGCGCTGGAAAGCGGCCGCCCTGAGCTGATCGTCACTTCCAACGTCGGCTGCCAGAGCCATCTGGCCAGTGCCGGACGCACGCGGGTGATGCACTGGATCGAACTGGTGGATCAGTCATTGGCAGAATGAAGTTCGTAGGATTCTTCGTTTGCCCGCGTGCGAGAAGGCTGCGATCTTTTCCCTCATCCATTCCGTGACCGTGGCAGGAATTTTTTTCATGACCGTGCAGCCGTTCGTCAGCCCCGACCTGATCCGTCAACGCTTCTCCAAAGCGATGTCCGACATGTACCGCGAAGAAGTGCCGCTGTACGGCGCGCTGATGCAGTTGGTGGAACAGACCAACCGCGAAGTGCTCGCACGTCAGCCGGACATCGCCCGGCAGCTCGATAGCACCGGTGAAATCGAACGACTGGACATGGAGCGCCATGGCGCCATTCGCGTCGGTACCGCGACGGAACTGGCCACCCTCGCCCGTCTGTTTGCGGTGATGGGCATGCAGCCGGTGGGTTATTACGACCTGACTCCGGCGGGCGTGCCCGTGCACTCCACAGCGTTTCGCGCGGTGCATGAAGAGGCGCTGCAAGTCAGCCCGTTTCGGGTGTTCACGTCGTTGTTGCGCCTGGAGTTGATTGAGGATGCGCAACTGCGCGCCTTTGCAGAATCGGTATTGGCCAAGCGTTCGATCTTTACCTCGGAGGCGTTGCGCCTGATCGCGCAAGCTGAAACCGCAGGTGGTTTGAATGAAAGCGAGGCCGAGGCATTCGTCCTGCAGGCACTGGAAACTTTTCGCTGGCATCACAGCGCTACGGTAACTGCTGCGCAATATCAGACTTTAAGCGCCCAACACCGCTTGATCGCCGACGTCGTGGCGTTCAAAGGCCCGCACATCAATCACCTGACGCCGCGCACGCTGGACATCGACCGCGTCCAGGAGCAAATGCCAGCCCATGGCATCACCCCGAAAGCGGTCATCGAAGGCCCGCCGCGCCGGCAGTGCCCGATCCTCTTGCGCCAAACCAGTTTCAAGGCGCTGGACGAGCCGATTGCCTTCACCGATCAAAGCGTGACCCGTGGCAGTCACAGCGCGCGTTTCGGCGAAATCGAACAGCGCGGCGCGGCACTCACGCCCAAAGGCAGGGCGCTGTATGACCGCTTGCTGAATGCAGCGCGCGATGAACTCGGCGACTTCCCCAACGAAGCCAACGCCGTACGTTACAACGCGCTGATGGCTCAGCACTTTGGCGAATTCCCTGACAGTGTCGAGGGTATGCGAGAACAAGGGTTGGCGTACTTTCGTTTTTTCACCACGGAAAAAGGTCTGGCTACTGGGGGACTTGGGCAGTCGTCACTGGAGGACTTGTTGCGCGATGGTTGTGTGAAAGCGGAACCGTTGGTGTACGAAGATTTCCTGCCGGTGAGTGCAGCGGGGATTTTTCAGTCGAACCTTGGCGACGCGGCGCAGGCGCATTATGGCGAGCATTCCAATCGAAAGGCCTTCGAGCAGGCGCTGGGACGCGCGACCATTGATGAGTTGGGGTTGTATGCGGCGACGCAGCAGCGTTCGATCAATGAGTGTCTGACCCAATTTGCGCGTTGAAAAATCAAAAGATCGCAGCCTGCGGCAGCTCCTACATTTGGAATGCATTTCCCCTGTAGGAGCTGCCGCAGGCTGCGATCTTTTGATCTAAAAGTTTTAAGCAGCCGCCTCGACCAAATAATGGCGCGTGGCCACTGTGCGCAAGAAGTTGCGCACTTGTTTTGCAAAATCGACCGGAAAAACCTCTGAAAGCACCGTGGTACAAGGCCTGCAGCCAAGTGCGCAAGAAGTTGCGCAGTACTGCGCAACTTCTTGCGCACTTTTGCATTGGACGAGCGCTTTATTTCGCACAAGCGCCTGAAAAATCAGTCAAACACCCCGGCCCGTATGGCCGCCACAATTGTTGGCACGCTCCTTGATAACAGTCAGGCACCCACCGGGCGATTTCGCCTCCCGGGCACCTTAAATTATTCCGCAAGGAGAGCACCCCATGGCAACACCAGCGTACATGTCGGTTACCGGCGAAAAACAAGGCCTGATCACTGCAGGCGCTTTCACCGCTGACTCCGTAGGCAACACCTACCAGGAAGGCCACGAAGACCAGGTTATGGTTCAGGCTTTCAGCCACGACGTGATCATCCCGCGTGACCCACAATCCGGTCAGCCAACCGGTCAGCGCGTTCACAAGCCAGTTGTGATCACCAAGGTCTACGACAAGGCTTCGCCTCTGCTACAAGCCGCTCTGACCTCCGGCGAGCGCATGAGCGAAATCGTTATCCAGTGGTTCCGTACTTCTGCTCAAGGCACCCAAGAGCACTACTACACCACCAAACTGGAAGACGCGATCATCGTCGCCATCAACAACAAAATGCACAACTGCCAGGATCCAGGCAACTCGCACTTCACCCACCTGGAAGAAGTGCAGTTCACCTACCGCAAAATCACCTGGACCCACGAAGTATCCGGTACTTCGGGTTCCGATGACTGGCGTGCTCCAGTCGTTTAATTACGGCTGATCGTTACAAGCATCGGCCAGCTCTGCTGGTCGATGTTGTTTTCGCCCTCCAGAATTTCGCGTAAGTTGAGCCGTTTTGCGGTCGTCGACTCACGCCGCTGTACAGCACGAGGAACAAGGGATGTTCGCGCCGGCCAATGAAACCCATTTTGCCCTGACCATCGAAGGTCTTTCCGCTGACTTTCAGGTATTCACCCTGCAAGGCCGCGAAGCCATCAGCCAGCCTTTTGTGTTCGAGGTGGAGCTGGTCAGTGAGCAGCCGTCGCTGGACCTCGAAACCCTGCTGCACAAACCGGCCTTCCTGCAACTGTCGCCTGACGGCAGCGGCATCCACGGCCAGATCTACCGCGCCGCGCAAGGCGATTCCGGCAAACGCCTGACCCGTTATTCGGTGACCCTGCGCCCGCAACTGTCCTACCTGGCGCATCGCGTCAACCAGCGAATCTTCCAGAACCTCAGCGTGCCGAAAATCATCGGTATGGTCCTCGAAGAGCACGGTATTCAAAGCAACGCCTACGAATTCAAGACCGGTTCGATTTATCCCGAGCGCATCTACTGCGTGCAATACGATGAATCGGACCTGCATTTCATCCAGCGCCTGTGCGAAGAAGAAGGTATCCACTACCACTTCGAGCACACGGCGACGGCGCACAAACTGGTATTCGGCGATGACCAGACGGTGTTCCCGAAACTCAAGCCTGTGGCCTATCAGCAAGACTCCGGCATGGTCGCCAGCGACCCGGTGATCAAGCGCTTCGACCTGCGCCTGGAAACCCGCACCAGCCGCACCACCCGCCGCGATTACGACTTCGAAAAACCACGCCTTACTCTCGAAAGCGAAAACCGTGGCGACGCCCTGCCCGACCTTGAAGATTACGATTATCCGGGCCGTTTCATCGACCGCGAACGCGGCAAACACCTGGCCAAACGCGCCCTCGAACGTCACCGCAGCGACTTCCAGCTCGCCGAAGGCAAGAGCGATCAACCGTTGCTGGTCAGCGGCCACTTCCTCGCCCTGACCGCGCACCCGAAAGCCAAATGGAATGACCTCTGGCTGCTCACCGAAGTCCTCCACGAAGGCAAGCAGCCGCAAGTTCTCGAAGAGTCGGTAACCAGCGACACCACCGCGCTGAAAGACGATTTCCACCAGGGCTATCGCAACCGCTTCCAGGCGACCCCATGGGACGTGCCGAACCGCCCGCCCCTGCGCCATCCAAAACCGCGCATCCTCGGCAGCCAGAGCGCCGTGGTCACGGGCCCGAAAGGCGAAGAGATCCACTGCGACGAATACGGCCGCGTCAAAGTCCAGTTTCATTGGGACCGCGAAGGCCAGGCCGATGACAAAACCAGCTGCTGGCTGCGCGTCTCCAGCGCCTGGGCCGGCGCCCAGTACGGCGGCATCGCCATCCCGCGTATCGGCATGGAAGTGCTGGTCACCTTCCTTGAAGGCGATCCCGATCAACCGTTGATCAGCGGCTGCCTGTACCACAAGGAAAACACCGTCCCGTATGAGCTGCCGGCGAACAAGACCCGCAGCACCTTCAAGACCCTCAGCTCCATGGGCGGTGGCGGCTACAACGAACTGCGCATCGAAGACAAAAAAGGTCAGGAACAGATCTACCTGCACGCCCAGCGCGACTGGGACGAGAACATCGAGCACGACCAGAAAATCCGCGTCGGCAACGAACGCCACGACACCGTCGAAAAGAACAGCTACAGCGAATTCAAGGCCGAAGAACACCACACCGTCTACGCCGACCGCAAAGTCGAAACCCGCGCCAACGACCACCTGACCGTGGGCGTCAATCAGCACATCAAGATCGGCACCGGCCAGTTCATCGACGCCGGGCAAGAAATCCACCTCAGCAGCGGCATGAAAGTGGTAATGGAAGCCGGCGCAGAGCTGACCCTGATCGGCGGCGGCAGCTTCATCAAGATCGACGCCGGCGGCGTGACCCTGAGCGGCCCGGTGATCAACATGAACTCCGGCGGCAGCCCCGGCAGCGGCACCGGCGCAGCCCCGCTGATGCCCGGCGTGCTGAAACAGGCCGACGCCGACAAGGCTGGCCAGGTCCTGACCCCGGCCCAGATCAACACCCTCAAACGTAACGCGCCGTTCTGCGAAGAATGCGAAAAATGCAAGGCAGGTGCCTGTGCCATCTGATCGAATTACGCCCAAGGATTGGCTGGCGCAACAGCCGTTGCAGACTGGCGAGCGCCTGTATCTGGTTATTAGTGCGGCGAGTGGCTCCGACGCGCTGAAAAATCTCTACCTGACCGAACCCACCGCCCAGCTCATCCCGATCTGGGGCGGCACGCCCTACTCCACTTGGCAACCGGTGATGCCGTATGTCACCGAACTCAAAGCCAATTCCGCGTTCCTGCCGTGGATCGCTGAAACCGATGCCCTCGATTGGGGCTGGCTGGCGGTGTCGCGTTCCGAGCCGAACGACGTTTTCGAGCATCTGCGCAGCCTGACACAGGTGAAGATGCCGGACGGGACCGAGGTGTTTTTCCGGTTTTGGGATGGGCGGCATATCTATCCGATTCTGCATGGATTGGGGGAGAAGGCTGGGGAAGTGCTGCCGATGTTTGAGCGGTATTTGATTAATGGGCAGTCGCTGGAGGTTGGGACGCGGGTTGTGCCGAACGTGCGGGACTGGCCGTGGTGGGAGGTGCCGAAGCCGTTACTGGATGGCTTGGCCAAGGAAAACCCGACGACGCTGATCAGCAACTTGATGCAGTGGCTGGAAGAAGACCGACCAGACATTTATACCGCTTGGCCCGAGAACAACCTGAAGCTGAAAATCAGCCGTTTCGTGCGCCGTCCGGACGCACCGAAAAACCTTAAAGAAGCACTGTTAAATCACCTGATTCTGGAGCAAGGCTGATGGTCGCAAAGGAACGCATTGCCTTCGTTGACAACCAACTGAAGAATTTCAAGAACAGCCTGACGATTTACCAGAAGCAAACCCATTCCTGGTACGCAAGTCTGGCTGATGAAGTCAGCCACAAGACCGATAAACCTTCCCTGCTGGGTATGGAACGGATCCTCAAAGCCGGCAGATCCTCGACCGCGGTAAGCATGACAGATGACAATTTCAGCGTCGTGGCTCAATGCCCGCTGAAAGGCCCTATGCTGATCGAGAGCAAATTCGAATCTCTTTATGATATTCCCGTGGGGAATATTGAAGTCGAGATCGTTCCAGAGGGTGGCGGCGCCATCAACAAGGTCAAGCTTGATGCTCAGGGTAAAGCCAGTTGGTCAGGTGGGGTCCCGGGTAAAAAATACGTAATCCGTGTTCATAACGAAGTAACGCCAGCGCAGATTGACACACTGTTTGACTCGTACAAGGGACTCAACAGTGAACTCGAAGGTTTTCTGCGCAACAAATGGACCGGGCCTGGCGGATATCGCCAGCAGTGGTCAAGCCTATCTCTTTCCGGCACGGTCATGGCTATTGGTAGCGGCATCCTTGACGGTGGTTGGGAGGCAATTAAAGGCGTTTGGGATGGGATCAAACTTGTCCTGGATATCCTTCAGGACCCCGGCAAGTTTGGTAAAAAACTCGGCGAAGGTGCACAAGAGCTTATCGAAGTAGCAAAAACCGCCCCTGAAGTCATGAAAAAGGCCATGCTTTTGGCCAGTGACGAAGCAGCGCTTTTCCTGATGATGCATACAGCGGTTATTTGGCTGGCTAGCTTGCCCCCAATGAAAACAGCAGGTGATGCCGCGAAAATGACTACGGCGGCAGTCGTCGGCATTGCCATCGATATCGTCATCTCGATCGTTTTGACGGTGGCCGCTGAAGGAACTGGCCTGATTTATCTGGTCGCACGCATAAAGAAATATGGAGAAATCGTCCTCAACGCCGTAGTTAATTTTGTTAAGTCGATCTTCGAAATTATTAAGGGCTTCATGGCATACGTTACCAAGTATGTTCCAGTTGCGGCGCGCGGAATAGGAAGGCAGATTAAGCAAGGAACAGTGCAAGTTCGCTTCGATGGAAAATCGAATGCTCGGATAGGAACTGCGGCGCACGCTGACGATGCATCTAGACAAGCCACGACCCCCGCTAATAAAAGCGCGGAGCCTGTGTCCTGTACGCGCGTCGACAAGTGCCCGGTTTCGATGGTTACCGGCGAAGAGTTATTGACGCTGACCGACGGTCAACTCGACGGGCTACTGCCATTTGAGTGGACGCGTCTCTACAGAACCAGCGCGGTGGAAATCGACTGCGGCTTGGGTTATGGCTGGAGCCATGCCTTGGCTCATCGCATCGAAATCAATGGCGATGAAGTCACCTGGACCGACCACGAAAACCGCTCAACCCCCTTCCCACTTCCAACCGAACAACGCCCGGCCATCACCAACAGCCTCTCGCGCGCGGCAATTTTCCTCGGTGACGATCCATCGGAACTGATTCTGGCCCAGGCCGGCAAGCGTCCATCGTTCTACCACTTCCGCTTTAACAGCAGAGGCGCCACCCTGATCGCCATTAGCGACAGCTATGGCAATAGACTGCACGTCACACGCGATATCCATGGTCGTATCAAACGCCTCGACAACGGCGCCGGTCGCGCCTTGCTTCTGCGCTACGACCGAAAACACATCGTCGCGATCGACTATCAGCAGTTCCTGCCCGCGGATAATCTGGAAGACGCCTGGAATACGGTGCAAACGCTGGTCACCTACAGCTATGACACTCAGCATCGTCTGATCGAGGCGAAGAACGCGGCCGGTGAAGCCGAACATTATCGCTACAACGAACAGCACGTCATTCTCGAGCGGCAACTGGCGGGCGGCGCTGCGTTCTACTGGGAGTGGGAGAACGAAGGCAAACTGTCTCGTTGCACACATCACTGGGCCAACTTCTCGCAGATGGAGGCGCACTACGCCTGGGATGACAAAGGCAGCGTGACTGTCACCAACGCCGACGGCAGCGAAGAGGTGTACACCCACGATGATCAGGCACGACTGATCAGCAAGATCGACCCGGACGGTGCCGAGCATCTCAAGGCCTACAACGACAAAGGCCAATTGATCGCGGAAAAGGATCCGTTGGGTGCCGTCACCGAGTACCGCTACAACGACAACGGCTTGATGACTGCCGTCATCCCGCCGGAAGACGAAGCCACCACGTATGAATACGTCAACGGTTTCGTCAGTGATGTTCATCGCGGCAAAGCCAGTTGGAAGTACCAACGCAACCGTCAAGGCGATATCACCCAGCAAATCGATCCGGACGGCAATGCCACGCTATACAGCTACGACGGCCAGGGGCGTCTGCTGGAGATTCGCCACCCGGACGGCAGCCGTCATCAACTCGGCTGGAACAACCTCGGCCAGTTGCTGGAAGAACGCCTACCCGATGGCGGCCAGCGCAAGTATCGCTACGACGCGCTGGGTCGGCAGATTACCCGCCAGGAAGAGTCCGGCGCCATTACCCAATACCAGTGGGACGCCGCTAATCGCCTCGCCCAAGTTACACTGCCGGGCGGTGCAACCCGTGCGTTTACCTATAACGCCTACGGTAATGTCACCGCTGAACGCGATGAACTCGGCCGCATCACTCGGTACGAATACGCCGACAACCTGCATCTGGTCTGCCGCCGCATCAATCCGGACGGCAGCCAACTTCGCTATCGCTATGACAACTCTCGTCTGCTGCTGACTGAAATCGAAAACGAGCGCGGCGAGCAATACCACCTCGACTACTACGCGAACGGCCTGATCCAGCAGGAAACAGGCTTCGACGGTCGTCGCACGGCTTACGAGTATGACCTCAACGGCCAACTGCTGAAGAAAACCGAGTTCGGCGACGATGGCAGCGAACTGGTCACTGAGTATCAGCGCGATGCGGCTGGCCGGCTGCTGGTGAAAACCCTGGCCGATGGCGAAGAAATCCACTACAGCTACGACGCCCTCGGTCGCCTCGTAAACGTCGATGACGGCAACTGGCCGCTCGCCTACAAATACGACCTGCAAGACCGCCTCATCGAAGAACACCAAGGTTGGGGCACCCTGCGCTACGAGTACGATAGCGTTGGTCAGCTCAAACACTGCCGCCTCCCTGACGGCAGCAAACTCGATTACCGTCACCAACCGGGCGGACAACTGAGCAGCATCGACCTCAATGGCTCGCGCCTGACCTCTCACCAGTTCAGTGCTGGGCGCGAACAAAAACGTCAGCAAGGTTTGCTGCTCAGCCAATACCAGTACGACGAACAAGGCCGCCTGCAAGCCCACACTGTTGGCCAGCGAGACAAGAACCTGTTCCAGCGTCGTTATAATTACGATGCCAACGGCAACCTCGCTGGCATTGATGACAGCCGCAAAGGCAATCGCAGCTACCACTACGACCCGCTCGATCGACTCATCAGCGTGCGCGGTGCTACTCCGGAAAGCTTCGCCCATGACCCGGCGGGCAACCTGCTGGGCCAAAGCAATGAAGGCACAGCAAACCTCGCCAACGTCAAAGGCAACCGCCTGCTGATGCAGGGTGATCGTCACTACGAGTACGACGCGTACGGCAACCTGAGTCGCGAACGCCGTGGCACAGGACAGAAACTCGTCACCGAGTATCGTTACGACTGCCAGCACCGCTTGATCGGCGTTAGCCTACCGGGTGGCAGCACTGCAACCTACAAGTACGATGCCTTCGGTCGACGTATAGAAAAAACCGTCGACGGCCACATCACCGAATTCCTGTGGCAAGGCGAACGCCTGATTGCCGAAAGCGCCGAAAACCGTTACCGCAGCTACATCTACGAACCGGGCAGCTTCCGCCCATTGGCGATGCTCGATGGCGAAGGCCCACGTAAAGCAACGCCGTTCTATTACCAACTCGACCACCTCGGCACACCGCAGGAGCTCACCGACTACAGCGGCGAGATCATGTGGTCGGCGAAGTACCGAGCCTACGGTAATCTCGCCGCGCTGGACGTCAGCGAGATCGATAACCCGTTGCGGTTCCAGGGTCAGTATTTCGATGCCGAGACAGGGTTACATTACAACCGGCACCGCTACTACAATCCGGGAACTGGACGGTTTTTGACGCCGGATCCGATCAAGCTTGCGGGTGGGTTGAATAGCTACCAGTACGTGCCTAACCCTACGGGGTGGGTAGACCCTTTAGGTCTAGCTAGCGGCCCGACAAATTGTCCACAGCCTGTCCCAGGCGGAACATGGAAATTCAATTCTGAGGTTGATTTAGACTGGAGGGGTACACCTGGGACGTCATACCAGCAAATGCACAAAGGATTGGACGAGGCATTTACTCGAACAGGCGTGCCTAAAAACGAATTTTCAGTTACCAAATGGGGCAAAGACCAATATGGAAAATCTTACCCAACAGAATGGCGCGTATTAGAGGGCAGAAATAAGGGTGCAGAAGTAAACATAGATGATCCTCGCCTCGTTCCTTCTGGTGATGGTCCGGCAGATCCTCATGTCGGTTACCAAACGCCAGGTAAGCGTGGAACAGGTGGGGCTGTTAGAGGACACATATTGTTAGAATCTGTGCCTGTATCACGCGCGAGAATTGGAGATCCTCAATGAACTACCTAGAAAAAGAAATCGATTCGGCATTATCAGAGCAGAACTTAGCGCATGAGAAAGTACGCGAGAACGAACTATCTAAATTGATCATGAAGCTAACGGCATCATTTTTTTCTCCTGAAACAAAGGGCCTCGACCCTTTTTTCTTGAGGAGCCCCCAAAAAAAACACGATCCAGACTTCTGGAAAAAAGTAGACATTCTCGAAAATTTTGAAAACCCCTTACTAATAGTTCAGGACAGTAAGATTCACGCTTGGAAACTAGCAACCTCTGCAGATCTTAAAACGCTATTTTCCGAAACGACTGGATTCCCATTCTGGATAGTCGACGATAACTTCAAAGTGCTAATCTATATGGATGATCATGATTGCGTTCATACCAGCGATAGCACTCAATAAAAACAAATCGACTCTAGGCAACCGAAAGAAATAAAGCAAGGACAGACCACGACTCCTTATCTTAAACGGGGCAGATCTCAGTTTTTACATCCATAATCTGCCGTCGGGGAACTCACCTCTTTCTCGCTATTTAGCGTGATCCGTCCCTGAACAACATGAACAGCAAGGTTTACGAAGAATATAACTACTGGATTGGAGCAAATGAAGACTCAAATTGGAATGAGTACATTACTGAACAGGTAGCTCATGGAGTTTAAGGAAATTAACGCCATGGACTGGCAACAACTTAATGAATCAATTCTTTTAAAAGAGGAATACTGGCAAGAAAGAAGCGCTGCTGCTCTCGGAGAGTTGCGATCGCCCGAAGCGATAGAGCTTTTAAAAAAACTTCTTGACTCTACGTTCTCCGAGGTGGCAATCGCCGCAGCTTCCCAACCTGATTGAACTGAAGCAGTTATTGAGGAAAAATACTCTAATAAAATTCAGCGAATCATGAGTAGAAAACGGGACAGACCACGGTTTCTTTTTTTGTATCTATAATCTGCCCTTTGGAAACTCTCCTCTTTCTCGCTATTTAACGTGGTCTGTCCCTGTAACGCCTGGTATTGGAAAGAGGAAGTAAATTAAAATGATAGTTGAGCTTGATGGATTCTCCATCTCATCTGAGCAAGAATTCCATAAGCGGATAGCGTCTGCTTTTTCTGTTACTCAATACTATGAAAACAATCTTAATGCGCTCTGGGATCTACTCAGCACCGATGTAGAGCGCCCAATTGAATTAATTTGGACAAACTCAAAACATTCAGAAGAACTAATGGACGACTCATATAGAGAAATATTAATTATTCTTGATCGAGTCAAAACTCAAGATGAAGACTTTGGACCGGATGAGAATTTTAGTTACCAACTGAAATAGTAAAGCTGTAAACGGGAAGCAGACCACGTTTTATTTTGTCTGAAGGTGGTCTGTCCCTGAATAACATGAACAATTGAAAGGCCCTCAATGGAATGCTCTTTGGCAGAAGATGTTCCACCCCGGAAACAAAGGGGGCTTTGCAGATGGAAAGAAATAATTACGGAGGGCTGACATGAAGTTCGACTGGAGTTCTTTTGGGATTGAACAGGGATCCTCAGTGGATGCCAATACGATTTCCCAAGTAGAAAAACTACTTAGTGTAATTTTCCCAGAGTCCTACTTGGACTTAGTTACATATTCTGACGAAGCCTCTCCTGAGGTGTCTTCATTTTCATATGACGACGAAGGAACTTGCATAAGCGAGTTCTTTTCATTTTCGCCCGACGCAACCCCGTATACCATCTCATGGTACTCAGGGGCAGAAAAACCCCCAGGGCTTCCGAATGGATTGGTCCCTATCGCACGGGATGCGGGCGGTTACCTTGTTTGCCTGAATTTCAGTACGCCCTCAATTACGGTTGAAATTTTTGACCCAAATTCAAGTAAAACCCACTTAATTTCTAATAACTTTGATGATTTTATTGATTTATGGAGTGAGTAGAAAAAGGGACGGAAATAACCGTACGCATCCGCGCTCCGACTTTGCGTACATCATGCTAGGTAGTTTGGAGAGACACAGTGCATTTAACCTTATTTAGAAATAGCAAAGTTTCTTTCTTACAGCTACTAAACGATGCTGCTGTTCGCAGCGTAAACGAGGGACAGACCACGTTTTCTTTTTCTGAAGGTAATCTGCACTTTATGAGCTTCTGACCAAAAAGGACCAAAAAAGGGGACAGATTTATTTTCTAAAAAATGAAAATAAATCTGTCCCCTTTTCTCTGTGAACATACCTCTAAGCAAATTTTACGACTGCGAAAAACTTCCATGCCAACCAACTTTGAAATAGCTTTGAAAAAGAATTAACTCCCTGACTATTTCAGAGGTAATGGCCAATATTTCACAAGAGACCCCGACTGGGGAACCCAGTTGCATATCATAAATTGGCAAGGACTATGCGGCTATTTAAAATCGCTAGAAAGCTCGATCGAAATATTGAGAAATTCATTTAGCGTATACTTAAACTCGGTTGAGTTTACAAAAAATGACGCCAGCGACCTGCTTGAAAACATTGGCTGCTATTATTACCTAAGAAATAAACATCCTTTCTTGTCAAAATATGGATTTGATCTTGTACGCGATGCTGCTGATAGTGAGAAACAGAAAATTTCACATACCATGACCTTTCTGAGAAAAACAATCGAAGCCAACAATGATGTTCAACACCTTGAACTCTATAATCGCCGCATGAGAAAACTCATTGATGACGGCGGCCCAACCAATATAGAGAGCCTCTAATTCTTTAGACGGAACCCACTGTAAAAAGGTGACCAAAAAGGACCAAAAGGAGGACAGATTTATTTTCTAAAGTTAAAATAAATCTGCCCCCTTTTTCTGAATGACGCTGATTAATCACTTATGAAAATCCATCTCAACATCGATGACCTGCCCGCCTACCCATACCCTACAAACTTCCTCCATTTTGCATCCACTGACCCAGAAACAGACATCGAACCTTGGTGGCTGCTGGTATACAACGAAGGTAAAATCAACAACTGGTACAAAACACTCAAACAGCTTTATCCAAAACGCACATTGATCCCCTTCGCCAAATTCAACGCGAATGATGACATCGCCTGTTTTGATGGAGAGGATCTTTCTGGGCAGCCCCATGTGTTGATAATTCATGCTTATGCGTCAGAGGGCTGGGAACTTCACGCCACCTACGCTAGCTTCGATAAGTGGCTAGAAGAAGCCATGGTGCAAAATGCCGAGTGGCTCAACGAGGACTAAAAACTTTAATCCCGACAAGCCTGGTATTTGCTTTAGAAAAAACGAGAGAACCGCAGGCAGCCCCTGAGAAATCTCGTTGTTTAACCTCTACTCCCCCGGACTGAACAATCAAAGGACTGTACCCTTGAAACGCTTGAATCGCCCATTTTCCATCCTCCTCGCCCTCACCTTCTCCCTTAATGCGACTGCACTGTCCCTTCGCTCCGAACAACGCCCCGACGGCACCACGGCCCTGTTACTTTCAAATGAACCCGCCGCAGAACGTGCGCCAAAGCTCAACCAGGATCCAGCGGTGCGCACTGCACTGGTCAATTTTTTTGGCTATCAAACCGGTAGCTACACCAACGACAACACGATGATTGTGCAGCAAGTTCTGGAAGCGCTTGATTCGGAAATGTCGACGTTTGCGGACGGTGTGCCGGCCGGCAGCAAAATGATTACTGCCATGGATGATGGCAACAATGGGTTTGAGCGCGGCGCATTGTTGCTTAACGACAAGGGCCAGTTGGTCGCTGTCGGGCTGGTCAATGGCCACTGTACGGTCAAGTCGCGTGAGGAGGCTTTGACCTGTAATGATGCCCCGCAAACCGTGCTGACCATTTTCCAACCGCAAGGCGCTAAACAAGCTGATGCCGAATCTTTGATTGGCTGGAGCAAACAACTGCCTCCGATGATGGCGATATGGGCGGAAAGTGATGATCCGGAGCGCCGAGCCAACGCGCAGAAAATTGCCAGCGTTGAATACGCTGCAACCAAACCGGAACAGGGAGCGTGGACAGCGGCACAGTTACCTTCCGACTTTCCCAAAGCCATGCTAGCGATGCTTCCGCAGCGGGCTCACCTGATAGGTGCTGGCGCCCACGGTGTTTTCACGACGCCGGGGATGGAGGGCACGCCGATTGAAGGTGATTGGGACAAAATAGCCGGCCGTCCACAACATGAATTCGAAGTCATTCTCCGGACTTTTACAGAGTACGCGGACGTCATCGACTTCTATCAGCAGCATGCGAAGGATGCCGAAATCAGCGGCAACCAGAGAAAGGCACTCGTTGAAGGCTATATTGGTGGCGGCACCTACAAGATTGAAATCAGTAATAGAAAAGACGAAGGCACAGTGATCACGCTCTCTGCTTGGCGACAAGAAGTCTGATTTATCCAAATAAAAAAAGGGCGATACCACGATCGCCCTCTTTCAAATCAAGATACCCTTCCTTTGCACATTAAAGCTTTTGCAGCTCTTCTTTAGCTCCCGGGGCACTGCGGTCAATTGCTTTGAGTATCCAGTATTTGGCCTTGGATTTGCTCTTGGGCAAGCCGCCGCGCCCTTGTGCGTACATTTTCCCAAGTGCCAGTTGCGCCGTGCCAAGATCTGCATCCGCTGACTTGCGGTAAAGCTTGGCCGCGTCACGCTCGTTCCGCGCCGTACCACGTCCCTGCTCCAGCATTTGCGCCATTTCGAACTGCGCGTATTTATCGCCTTGAGCTGCTGATTTACCGAACCAGCTAAACGCCTGGGCCTCGTCCTGGCTTATGCCACGCCCTGCAGCGAGCATCTTGGCGAAGTAAAACTGCCCTGATTTATCACCAGTCTCAGCGTATTTTCGATACCACTTCGCCGCAGCTACATCATCCTGCGCAACCCCATCGCCTTCTTCATAGATGCTTGCGAGCAGCATGTAGGCCAGGGCATACCCACCCTCTGCGGACTGATGGTAATACGCTAATGCCTTGTCCATATCCTTCAGATTCTTAATTGATTGACCACCTCTGTGGTAAAGCTGCGCCAAGCTGAACTGCGCTTTGGCGTTCCCCTGCTCCGCAGCTTTCAGATCCCAGTAAACACCTGCGTCTTCACCCTCAACGCTTCGATCCCAACGAAGTTCCTCAGCCAGTCCGACTTGCGCTTCAGCATTACCTTGCTCTGCAGCTTTGCGGAACCACACTTCCGGCATGCCTGGCGACCATTGCTCAACCACCCCGCAGAGGTTCTCCTGAATGGCTTTGCCAAACTGAGTCTGCGCGTCAAGATCGCCCGCAACTGCTTGCTCATGCAGACGTTCCGAGTTCGGTGCGCATTTGCCTGCCTTCATGCCGTCATACAAGTCGCGCGGCGCTTGTGCCCATGTGTTGCAAGCGATGACCATTGAAAACAACGCAGCACCCGCCGCACCGACGGTTTTGAAACAGTTACTCATTTTTTACTTCCTTGTGGCTTAAGAATTCCAACAAAAAATATGGCGAAAAATACTACTTCGTTTCTAACATCTGTTCTTCAACTTCGTACTTAACCACCACCCGATTCCGATACAACCTCACCCTCTCCACCAATTCCCCAACCTGCCCCTTCTCCCGCACCTCCCGCCAAATCTCATTCTCCCGATACACCCGCGCACCCTCCCGCACAAACCGATGCGCCTCTTGAAACACGTGATAGCGATATTCTCTCACCCGATCACACAACAACTCCCCTTCGAGTTGTGTCTCGCCGACGTTCAACTTCAGCTGAAAGCTCCGATCCGTCGGGTTATGCAGCACCAGATCAACGTAGTTGTAGAAGATCGCCGCCCCTGACCCGAACGGCAGCACCCGCCCTTCATCCGGAAACGGGTCGAAGCTGTGGTTGGAGCGCTCGACCACCACCAGCGGTGAATGAATCGCCATCCAGTGGATCAGGTTGCTCAGTTGGCAAATTCCACCGCCTACCCCGCGTCGTGCCTCGCCGAAGGACAGTTCCATGCCTTCAACGTAGCCGCGCTTCACAGTCGGGCGGCCGACGAGGCGGCAGAAGGAGAAGTGTTCGCCGGGGGCGATGATGACGCCGTCAATGGCGGCGACGGCGAGTTTGAGGTTGATGACTTTGTTGTGTTGCAGGGCGAGGTCCGAGTCGCCGAGTTTGCGGATGAGTTTCGAGGTGTGTTTGAGGTAGCGAAATGGCAGGCGCTCGGCCGTGGCGACGGGGCGTGCGTAGCGTTTGCTGGAACAGCGCCAGGCAATTTGGCGGAACAGTCTTTTTTGCCACACGCGCAGCCAGTACAAGCCCGGGTGGTAGAGGGAAAGTGGTTTCATCCGTGACACAACGGCGTGCGCCGTTTCTTCCTTGAACCGTGAGGGGGCGCGCATTTTATCCGGGAATGACCGGCAGCACCCCATGCATTTCATAAGATCAGTCGTCTTTCTTCGGCATACATTTACCGTCACATCCGCAAATTAAGGTTCGCCTAAGGTTGCATCGCTACGATCGCGGCCAAGAAACCTTGTTGCCCTTGAATCGCAGATGAGTCCTTCCGACATGAAAGCGTTTGATTTACCAGCCCAGCCAGCGTCGAATTTCAGCCTTGTCCTGGTAAATTACAAAACCCCGGACATCACTAAAATGTGCCTCGAACTTCTGCGCGAGCACGTCCAGGAGCAACGCATTCCGGTGTGGGTGGTGGATAACGATTCGGCGGATGCCAGTCTCGATTACTTGCGTTCGCTCG
The DNA here is from genome assembly GCF_054667675.1 of Pseudomonas sp. S3_C06. Classification (NCBI taxonomy): domain Bacteria; kingdom Pseudomonadati; phylum Pseudomonadota; class Gammaproteobacteria; order Pseudomonadales; family Pseudomonadaceae; genus Pseudomonas; species Pseudomonas sp. S3_C06. Next base: position 6,319,913 of record NZ_CP162747.1, on the reverse strand, counting down.
ACTGGATCAACTTGATCGAACGGCCTTCGCCGGGCAAGGAAGCTGGCCATATTGCGCACGGTAAAGCACTGGATCTGGCACTGGAAAAAGTCGACACCGATTATCTGTTTCTGTTGCACACCGACACCTTTGTCTATGACAAGGAAGTGTTTGCCATGATGATGCGCGAGTGCACGAAAACGCCGGACATGGCTGCAGTCGGTTGTGTCGAACAACTCAATCGCGGGATTGTGCGTGATACCTGGCGTTTAACTTCGCGTTTCTGCAAGCACTATGTTCGTAAAGCGAAAGTGCGTCTGGGTATGCGTTCGAAAATGCCAAGGCCGTACAAAGAAACGCATCTGAAAAGTTTCTGCACATTGTGGAATGCGCGCTTGATGAAGTCCCAAGGCCTGCACTTCTGCATGGATGACCTCGTGCCCGGCTACACGTTGCAAGATCGAATGAGCAGCCTGGGCTATGGCATCAAGTTTCTATCACCGCGCAAGATTTTCAGCTATCTGGATCACATCCAGGCAGGCACCGTCGCGGCGGCGGGCACCTACGGGAAAAATCACCGCAGGACAAAAATGTATCAGGCCACGCTGAAGCGCTTTCAAGAGCAGCAAGCCTGACGTGCAAATCTCGGTTTAATCCACCGCAAACAAAAAGGGCGACTTTTAAAGTCGCCCTTTTTGCTTGCAGAAATTGTATACAACTACTCCGTAGAGGTGTTCGCCCAGTGTAATGGCCTGGCAATCCATGCACCGGTAAAGAGCCCTGACACTGGGCGAACGGGAGGGATTTTAATGGAAGTTGGCAGATATGTCCTCATGCTTAAACATGAAATTTATGTACCAGAAAGTTAAAAAGTGTGTACCACCGATATTTACCGGGAAACTTCCGACAGACTTTTTTATATGATTGTTCTCATACATAAACCTGTACAAGAACAATCATTCTGTAGAGCTAATACTCAACTTTCGTGTTGACTGGTCACTTTCAAGATATCGGTGTAAGTGACAATAACGCTCTGCCCTTCTTTCAGATCTTTCAGTTTGACTTGGATTTCAGGCTTTTTCACGTCGAGAACTTTCGACACGCCCGCCGGGTTTTGCAGGGTCACCTGATTTGTCTTCCAATCAATTTTGGTGATTTTCAATTGCACCTGAACCTGACGATACGCCTCGCCACCGGGGTTATCGCTGCCCGGGGCCTTACGCAACTCACCGGTACGTTCGGTGGTGCCAGGCAGACCTTTATCCACATCGGTGTCGAGGTAAGCGGCGACAGAACGCTGTACCTGAATGTTGACCTGATCGCCGGGCTTGAGATTGGCGAGGTTTTTCGCCTTATCAGTGAGCTGAACGTGAACCGGCTTGCCTTCGGCACCTTCGAGCACAACCTGATGGTTGGCGGCATCGACGGAGATCACTTTGGTGATGACCTGATCTGCTTCAACAGTGGCAGACAGCGGAATATCGGCAGCAAAGGCGCCGAAGCTGGTGGCGGACAGTACGGTTGCGAGGGTGATGGCCTTGGCCAATGCGTCGAGCTTCATAAGCAATACTTTCCCTGTGATGAATGGCAGCGCCCGGCGCCGAATTGGCTTCGGCGACGAACGTGCCACTGAGCATAGACGCTGTTCAGGGCTTGGCTTTGGTTTGTGTTGAAGAGGTCTGTTGTTTTGCGGTGTCCTGCGCGGTGGATTCGCCGCTGGGCGTGCCTTTGCCGCTGTTTTCACGCTGTTTCGGGTCGGTGGGCCGCAGGGCGTCGTTGTCGCGTTCGGTTTCGCCGGGTGGCCGGGGTTCGTCGGGGTGTTCGCCTTGGGTGATGGGTTTCATGGGGTTGTCCTCAGGCTTTGGGGTCGTCGAGTTCACGGGCGACGTTGATGGCGGGTGAATCCTTGTGCAGGTCGTCGGCCTTGGCACGCAGGAACTGCCATTGTTCAAGGTCGATGGCGCCTTGGCCGAGCAGGTCGTCGGCGATGCGTTGCAGGTCGAAGTAGTGGGCGTCGGGGGATTGCTGCCAGTAGGTTTCGTCGTCGAACAGACGTTGCCAGGAATTCAGGTCTGGAGGTTGCAGGTCGTCGCTCATGGGGGAGTCCTCGACGGCGTTTCGCAAAGGTGTGAGAGATATTTGGTAGAGGGGTTGAGAAGTAGCGGAGTTCCGGCCAATTTCTCTGTGGTGTCTGGGCGGGCGCTTTCGCGAGCAGGCTCGCTCCCACATTTTGATCTCGGTCAGATCCGGATTCTGCGCCCGTTACAACTCGCAGTTTCTACGAGGCGCTGTCAGTAGCCGGTCATTTCCAGATAGCCCTGGCCGGGATGGCTGCCGCGGATGCGCACCGGGCCTTCCCAATACGGAATGCGCAGGTTCATCCAGGCATTGGGGTTGAGCGCGTCGAGGGTGATGTCGAGGTGTTTGTCGGGGATGCTGATCGACCATTTCACCGGCATCGCCCGGCCGGCGACGTTGGCGGTGTCTTGCGGGGTGAGCCGGATCTGCGAACTGTGCAGGGTTTGCGTCTGGCCATCGGCGGCGATCCACGTGCCGGTGAGATACGGCGCGCCGTCCTTCTGGCGAATGCGGTACAGCATCACGTGTTCGCCACTGTCCAGGTGCAGGGAAAACCAGTCCCAACCGGTTTGATTGGCGGTCAGCGGCTGGCTGCTCCATTCGCGATCAAGCCACGCCGGGCCGCTGACGGTGTAGCTCTGGCCGTCGATCTGCAACGTGCCGCTGGCCTGAAAAAACGGCTGGCTGTAGTAATACGACGCCTGACCTTCTTCGGATTTCTGACTGAAACCCTTGTCGCCCTGCAACACCAACGGACGACTGGACGTGAGGTGCAGTTGATAGGCGAAATCCTTGTCGCGCGCGCTGAGTTGCAGGTCGCTCAGCGGATCCTGCGCCTGACTGGCGAATCGCCAATCATCAATCCACGCCTCGAACGGCGCCAGCCGCACACCGGCCTGCCCTACTCCACCTCGGGCGTAACGTTCGGCAGCGTGATGCACCGTGCTCGAAGTCACCGCCGCGTGCCCCAGCCAGATCGTCTGATCAGCCCACCCGGCCTGCTCCGCCATAGGTTTCAGCGCACTGCGAAACAACGTCCACTGCACGCCGAATTCATTGCCCTGCTGATCCTTGAGATTGGCGGTGACGTACCACCACTCAATGCGAAACCCGTCATGCGCAACGTGATCCGCCGGAAAACTGAACACCCGCCCCGGCACCACCGGCGTGAAAGCCAACGCCTGATCGCCCATCCCGGCAAAGCCTTTCTGCTCCGGCGCAGATTGATCGCAACCACCGAGCAGCAGCAAAACCATTAGCACAACGACGCTAATCCTCATGGGCAAACGTCCTCAGCAGGTCCGCCGGTTGCGTGCGGTACAGCGAGTACAGCGGCCATGCCGACGCCAGCAACGTCGCCAGCAACGCCCACCCCATCAACTGCAGCAATTGCCACGGAAACACCCGCAACGGCAGCCGCCAGCCAAACGCTTGCACGTTGATCACCGCGTCCAGACACCACGCCAGCGCAATCCCCAGTGGCAACGCCAACACCAGCGTCAGCACCGCCAGCAGCCAGGTCTGACCGAGATTGAGCAGCATCAATTGCCGCCGCGTTACGCCAAGCGCCCAAAGCGGTGCGAGTTGGCCGAGGCGACTTTGACTTTGCGTCAGCAGGCTGATGAACAGCGCCACGCCCGCCACCGCCAAGGTCAGACTGTTCAACGCCGCCGTCGCCGCAAAGGTCCGCTCGAAAACCTGCACCGACCAGCCCTTGAGCCGCGCCTGATCGACGATGCGGCTGTCATCGAGTTGAAAGCGCGCCTGCAAGCCATTCAACAACGGCGGAATGTTCCGCGGCTCAATGCGCAGATTGAACCGGTTCGGCGTCAACTGCGGCCAGCCGCGCAGCAGGTGGTTGATGTTGACCAGCAAGTGCCCCTTGGGATTGCCGTAGTCGGCGTAGATGCCGACGATGCGCGGCGACCACGCACCATTCGGCGCAGGAATCGTCAGTCGATCACCCGCCCGCACCTTCAGCCGACGCGCCAGCTGTTCGCTGACCATCACTGCATCGTCGGTAGACAGATGCGCCCACGGGTCGCTGCCACTGACATCGAGCAACGGCCAATGCTGGCGATAATGCGCGTGATCGATGATGCCGAACACCTCCGCCGGCCAGCCCTGCAACGTCACCGCGACTTGCCAGTTGGGCAGCACTGCCGCGACGTTCGGCTGCTGCTTGAGCCAGCTGTACATTTCGCGCGACTGTGCCGGATTGCTCGGGTTGATATACAACTCGGCGCTCAGACGTTGTTCTAGCCAGTCATCGAAGGTCTGGCGAAAACCGGCCGTCATGCTGCCCGCACCAATATTGGCAGCGAGCGCGAGGAGCAACGCCATCAATGCCAGACTCAATGCCGGCAGTTGCTGGCGGCAATCGGCGAGAAACCACTGACCGAGCACCGAGCGACTGCGTCCGAGCAACTGATTCAACAGCGCGCTGAGCAACACCGGCAGCGCCAATGCGGCACCGATCAGCAATCCGGCCATCAGGACAAAACCGCTGGCCAGACTGTCGCCCCAGATCAATGCCACCAAGGCAATCAAACCCAACGAGGCTGCCAGCCAGCCCTGACGGCGCAACCATCGCGCATATTGCTGATGCCAGGCCTGCGGATCGGCCACCGCCAACAACGGCAAGCGTGCGGCACGCAACAGACTATTGGCCCCGGCGAGCAAGGCGCCAAGCAGGCTCAAGCCGATGCCGCTGAACCACCACCAGGTGCTCAGGCGCAACTGCCCCGCCACTTCGGCGCCATACAATCCGCGCAGGCTGGCGGCGACATCCGGCAGCAAGACACTGGCCAACCAATAGCCGCTGATCACGCCGAATTGTCCGCCGATCAGTGCCAGCACACCCAGCTCAACGATCAGGCAAAAGATCAACATCCGCGCGCTGACCCCGCAGGCGCGCAGCGTACGCAGCAGACCGCGCCGTTGCTCAAGCGCCAGCCCGATAGCGGCGTGGACGATGAACAAGCCAACCACGAATGACAAAAAACCCAAGGCATCGAGATTGAGGTGAAAACTCTCGGTGAGTCGCGCCAGATTGTTTTCCTCGCCGCTGCTTTTGAGCTGCAACTGTCCCTTGAACACGGCGGGCAGCTCGGCGTGAAAATCCTTGGGCAGCAATAGCCGCGACAATTGTCCGGGTTGTTCCAGCAGGGTTTGCGCGACGCCGATGTCCACCAGCAATAGGCCGGGCGCCATGTCCTTTTGCGCGAGCAACGGCGGCAATCGCAGACCATTAGCCGTTTGCGCCGTGTCGCCTTCACGCAGATCCAGCGCTTGCAGCGTTTCCGGTGAAATCCACGTGCTGCCCGGCGGCGTGAAAAACTCGACGATCCGTTCGATGGGCAGCGCCTGCCCGGCCACCGCCGAATCGGCGGGGAGCGACACCGGTTCAATGCCCATCAGTTGCAACCGCTGATTTTCAAAACCCTTGAGCAGCAACCGACCCTGCAACAGCGGCGACACCGGCCAGCCCTGTCGGCGCAGATCAACGAACCATTGTTGCGCGAACGTCGCGCCACTCGGCGTACTGAGACTGGCCTGCGGTTCGCCGCCGATCAACTGGCTGGCCCTTGCGTAGCTGTCACGCGCCTGACTGTTCAGTGCTTCGACGCCGGTCAGCAGACTGGTCGCCAGCCACAACCCGGTCAGCACGCTGAAAAACTGCACCGGATGGCGCCGCCAATGGCTGAGCAGCGCACGTAGCGTTTGCGCAAAGACGATCACGTCAGCCGCCCGTTGGACAACACCACCCGCTGGGCCAATCGCGCCGCAACCCGCTGACTGTGAGTGACCATCAACAACGTGGTCGGCGTGTCGTCGAGCAACTCCAGCAACAGCCGCAGCACTTCATCGCTGGTGGCTTCATCGAGGCTGCCGGTGGGCTCATCGGCGAGCAGCAATTTCGGCTGCGAGGCCAATGCCCGGCCCAACGCAACACGCTGCTGCTGACCACCGGAAAGTTGCTCGGGATAACGCTTGAGCAAATCGCCGAGCCCCAGACGCTGCACCAGATGCGCCTGCCAACGCGGCTCATGCCGCCCGGCAAGACGCGCCTGAAACGCAAGATTGTCTTCGACGCGCAAACTGCCGATCAGGTTGAACTGCTGGAACACCAGACCGATTTCTGTGCGCCGCCAGTTCGCCAGTTGCGCTTCGTTCATGTTTTCCAGCCGATGCTCGCCACTGCGGATGCTGCCGCTGTCGACTTTGTCGAGACCGGCCACCAAGTGCAGCAAGGTGCTTTTGCCACTGCCGGATTCGCCCATCAGCGCCAGGCTGCCGCCGGATTCGAGCGTCAGGTCGATGCCTTGCAGCACCGGCAATGGGCCTTGCGGGGTGAGATAGCTTTTGAAGACGTTTTCAACACGAAGCATGCCGCCACCTGATCGGTCAGTGTGGGGCAAGGATAGCGGATGGCGATGACAGACTTGAATTCAGCGTTGAATTGACCGGCCCCTTCGCGAGCAGGCTCGCTCCCACAGGTTGATCGCATTTCAAATGTGGGAGCGAGCCTGCTCGCGAAAGCGTCAGCCCAGCCAACTCAAAACTTACTGCCCGACTGCCACACTCGCCGGCGCCTGCATCGGCGTGACAATGCTGCCCAGATCAATGTGCTTCCACTCAGGCTTGGCCCCCAACCGCGCATTGAAGCGGTAGTTGAAGGTGAATTCATCCGCCGTCGCGACACTCAGTGGCTTGCCATAAACAGCCTCGATCCCCGCCAGGTCATAGCCCATCAACTGCAGCAGGGTCGGAAAAATGTTGTAGTGGCTGGAACGATCCTTGTTCGCCGCCAGTTGCGCCGACCAGTCCAGCGTTTTCAGATCGCTGCCCTGAATCACCACCAGCGGCACCAATCCTTCCTCCTCCACTGGATCGCCACCGCAGTGAGTGTTCAAGCCCGGATTACCGCGCTCATGCAAATCCTGGCCATGATCAGAGGTATAGATCAGCAGCGCATTGTTCAGATTGCCCTCGGCGAACACCCGCGCAAAAAACTCGCCGACGTTCCACAACACGGTGTTCTTGTAGGCATTGCGGTACAGCACCCAGTCATCCGGCTGACCATTGAAACCGTTGCGTTCGCCGGTATCGGCCACCTCGGTGAACTGCCCGCGCGGTAAGGTCGGGCGGTAAGCCATGAACGCATCCGGGTATTTGTCATGCACCGGGAAGTGCGCGCCGACCTTGTTGATCACCACCAGCTCCGACTTGTCATCGTTGAGCAATTCGATCAGCTTCGCCGCTGCCGCCATGTCGCGATCGCGCACGCTGGTCTGGTCGAATTGCACGAACTGGTCGATGTCCTTCTTTTCGGTATCGGTCATCAGATTCTGCAGATTGCCGGCGGTGCGCTGGGCATCGATGTAGACGGTGCGCAGCCCGGCCTTCTTCGCATACTGCCAGATCGACGGCAGTGTGCTGTTGATGCGCATGTAGTCGGCGCGGGTGCCGCCGTAACGTAAGGTCACGTTGGTGTCGGCGCTGCAATTGGCGATGGACGCGGCGTAGCCGTAATTGAAGATGTCGACGCCGGGACGCGCTTGTTTGAGGTTGCTGTGCACACCGAACGGCGCGTTGATGTCCAGGTAATTGCCGGAAATGCTTTCGTCGATGATCAACACGATGTCATGGCCGACGGCTTGCGAGGTGCGCGCCAGTGTCACCGGTTCGCGCGGGCCGACCGTGTTATGCAGCGCTTCATAGGCAAACAGATTCAGATAGGCCAGCGGCGTGTACATGATCGGCAAGCCACGCGCGCCCTCTCCCGCACGCAAGAACAGCACGGCACTGAGCAGCAACACGCCGCACACCGGCGCCGCCACACGTAACGCGTTGGGAATCGCCAGCCCATGGCGTGGTTTCAGACCGATGCCGAACAGCAACAGCAAACCGCTGAGCACGCCACGCAGGAGCGCGTCCCGGTACTGGTACGCCGCTTCCTGGATAAAACCGCCGGAGTAAACCAATGAGACGAAACCGCTGTAGGTCAGGTAATCCGCCGTGACCCGGGTATAAACATCGAAAAACACTGCCGAGACAAACATCGCCAATGCGAACACGTGGCGAATGAGAGTCTGCCTTATATACGCCATTAGATATAACGCAAAAGTAAGCGCCAAAAACATCGCGCCAAAAAGAAGTACAGCAAAACCGAGGCCGATAGCATTTAACCGATCAATGTAATATTCGGAATACATCAACAAATAAACAATTAACAACACTTCTTTGGCATATCTGAACATGGCGATACCGATCGGGCAAAACGGCAGGGAGTCAAAGGTTTGTCAGTCAGAACCTGACACTAGCACCCGGCCATCAAAGCGCAAGAATTGACTGTTTCATCAGGCAAAGCGTCAAAAAACCGGTGACTCAAATCTGACACATCGACGACGCCACAAGCCTTTAAATTAGCGGCTTTCGACCGTTTATCGCATATTTGAAATCTGAACAAATCTGCACAAAAGCAACAAATTCAATCGCAGCAATGACTTGATGGCCAATCGCCAAAAAATGCTCAAGTGTTATACAGATGCAACATGTCATTTTGCTGACACGCTTTTCAAACGCTGCGCTATACCCCTTTAACTATCTCATTCCGTAGTTAACTTTTGGTGTTATTGAGGTGCGCAGATGGACGTGAGCGTATTTGGCACTGGCTATGTCGGACTTATACAAGCCGCCGCACTTGCAGATGTCGGTCATCGCGTTTTATGCGTGGACATTGACCCAAACAAAATTAAACAACTGCAACAAGCAGTGCCGCCCATTAGTGAGCCCGGTTTGTCCAGCACGCTTGAGGAAAACATCAAGGCCGGCCGTCTGCTGTTCAGCACCCAGGCCAGCGACGCGGTCGAGCATGCCGAGCTGATCTTCATCGCCGTTGGCACCCCGGCCGATGAGGATGGCTCTGCCGACCTCAGCCACGTGCTCAACGTCGCCCGGCAAATCGCCTCGCACATGGAGGCCGATCGCACATTGATCATCAAATCGACGGTGCCGGTCGGCACGGCGGATCAAGTGCTCGCCGCCGCCAATAGCGAACTGCAACGCCGCGACAAGAGCAGTCTCACGGTGCGCGTGGTGTCCAACCCGGAATTCCTCAAGGAAGGCAGCGCCCTCGCCGACTGCATGCGCCCGGACCGGATCATCGTCGGCACCCACGACGACGCGGCCCGCGAGCAGATGAGCGAGTTGTACGCGCCGTTCTGCCGCAACCGCGAAAAACTGATGTTCATGGACAACCGCAGCGCCGAGCTGACCAAGTACGCGGCCAACGCCATGCTTGCCACGCGCATCAGCTTCATGAATGAGCTGGCCAATCTCACCGAACTGCTGGGTGCCGACATCGAAGCGGTGCGTAAAGGCATCGGCTCTGATCCGCGCATCGGTTACCACTTCATCTATCCGGGCTGCGGCTTCGGTGGCTCGTGCTTTCCCAAGGACCTGCGCGCCCTGCTGCACACCGCCGAACACAACGGCATGCCGCTGAAACTGCTGCGCAGCGTCACCGACGTCAACGACCTGCAACGGCACATCCTCTTCAGCAAACTCAAAGCACTGTTCCCGCAAGGGCTGGCCGGCAAGTCCATCGCGATCTGGGGCCTGGCGTTCAAACCGAACACCGATGACATGCGCGAAGCACCGAGCCGTTATCTGATGGATGCGCTGTGGGCCGAGGGTGCCAGCGTGCAGGCTTACGACCCGGAAGCCATGTCCGAATGCCGACGCATTTACGGTTATCGCAACGACCTGCACCTGTGCGCCACCCGTGACGACACCCTCGAAGACGCTGATGCACTGGTGATCTGCACCGAGTGGAAAAACTTCCGCGTGGTCGATTTCGAGTTGCTCGCCGAAAAGCTGCGCTCAAAGGTGATCATCGACGGCCGCAATCTGTACAACCCGGAACAAGTGGCAGCCGCCGGCCTGCATTACAGCGGCATCGGTCTGCGCCACATTGCCCCTGAAGGACTGCGGCCATGAAGGTGCTGGTCACCGGTGCGGCCGGTTTCATTGGTGCCCATTGCGTGTTGCGGCTGCTGCGCGACGGGCACGCGGTGGTCGGTCTGGACAACTTCAACGGCTACTACGACCCGCAGCTCAAGCACGACCGCGTGCAGTGGGTGCGCGAGCAGGCCGGCGATTTCCAGCTCGCGACGGTTGACCTGGCCGATACCTCGGCCATCGAAGCGCTGTTTGTCCGCGAACGTCCGCAAGTGGTAATCCACCTCGCCGCGCAGGCTGGGGTGCGTTACTCGCTGGACAATCCACGGGCCTATCTGGACAGCAACCTCGCCGGTTTCCTCAACATTCTCGAGAGCTGCCGGCATCACCCGGTCGAACACCTGATCTACGCCTCATCGAGTTCGGTCTACGGCGCCAACCAGCACACGCCGTACTCGGTGAAGGACGGCGTCAATCATCCGCTGTCGCTGTACGCCGCGACGAAAAAAGCCAACGAGTTGATGGCGCACAGCTATAGCCATCTGTTCGGCATTCCCTGCACCGGCCTGCGCTTTTTCACTGTGTACGGGCCTTGGGGCCGGCCCGACATGTCGCCGATCCAGTTCGCCCGGGCGATCAGCGAAGGCACGCCGCTGAAGCTGTTCAACTACGGCGAGCACCAGCGCGACTTCACTTACATCGACGACATCATCGAAAGCATCGCCCGCCTCATCGAGCAGCCACCGCAGGTCAATCCGCAGTGGGATCGCGAGCAGCCCGACCCGGCCAGCAGCATGGCGCCGTGGCGTCTGTTCAATATCGGCGGGCAGCACCCGGTCGAGCTGAAAACCTATCTGGCGCTGCTGGAAAAGCACCTCGGTCAGACCGCCATTGTCGAGTTGCTGCCGCTGCAACCGGGCGACGTGCTCAACACTTGCGCCGAGGCCAGCGATCTGGCCCAGGCCACCGGATTTCAGCCCCGGATAGAGCTGGATGAGGGACTCGGGCGCTTTATCGCCTGGTTCCGCGACTACTACCCCACTGCCTATCGCCCACGCGCCGTTCGCGGCTGAATTCATGTGGAGGACTCCATGACTGGACATGAGAAAGGTGTACCGATCCTAGAAATGCGCCGCGACAAGCGCGTGGATCCCGAGCACCGAATGCGTCTCGACGCGGCGATTCATCGCCAGGGTCGCGGCTGGTTCACCGGCCGCGACGGCGGTCGGCCATGGCAACTGTCACGCACCAATCGCGTGGTCGCCTGCCTTGGGGCGCTGCTGATCCTGGTGCTGATTTCCCCGCTGTTGCTGGGTCTGGCGCTGGTCATCAAGTTCAGCAGCCCAGGTCCGGTGATGTTCGTGCAGAAACGCACCGGTTATCGCGGGCGCAAATTCGGCATGTACAAATTCCGCACCATGGTCGCCAACGCCGAAGACTTGAAAGAATCGCTGCGCCACCTCAACAAACACGGTGCCGACGCGATCGATTTCAAGATCGACCACGACCCGCGCATCACCCGCATCGGCGGTTTCCTGCGGCGCACCAGCCTTGATGAACTGCCCAACCTGATCAATGTAGTGACCGGCGACATGCGCCTGGTCGGCCCGCGTCCGACCTCGTTCAACGCCTACCGCTACAAGGACAATCACCTCGCGCGTCTGGCGATCTACCCCGGCATGACCGGCCTGTGGCAGATCTCCGGACGCAGCAATATCGACTTCGACCAGCGCGTTGAGTTGGACCTCAGCTACATCGCCGAGCAGAGCCTTCTGCTTGATCTGAAGATTCTGTTGAAAACCCCCTTCAAAGTATTCAGCGGCCACGGAGCAAGCTAATGGACGGTTCAACCAACAAAAGCCTGAGCATCGCCACCCCCAGCGAATCGAACCTGACCTCGACCGTGCTGGATCTCGATCTGCGGATCCTGTTCCTGACCGCCGCCAACCCCGGCTCAGGCACCACCACCAGTGCCCTGGCGCTGGCCGGCCAACTGGCGCAAATGAGCAGCGGCCAAGTGCTGCTGGTCGATGCCAGTCAGTCGGCGAGCAATCTCACCCAGCAGTTGAACCTGAGCAAGGAGCGCGGTCTGCGCGACTTGCTGTTCAACCCCGACAAACCGCCGCTGTTGCAGGACTGCGTGGTGCAGGTCTCAAGCCTGCCGTTCCACGTGCTGCCCAACGGCCGGCCGATCCGCACCCTGGAGCACCTGACCGCCGAGCGGCTGAGCCCGTTGCTTGATCAACTGGGCAGCCAGTACCGCTTTGTGGTGATCGACGGCGACGCGGTGTACTCCGACGCCGACACGCTGGTGATCAGCACGCAAGTCGATGGCGTGGTGCTTGTCGTACGCGCCGAAGACACCCGCTGGGAAGTCGCGCAAGCCGCGGTGCAACGCCTGACTCAGGCCGGGGCAAAAGTGGTCGGTAGCGTGTTCAACCGGCGCAAGTACTACATGCCCAAATGGCTTTACAAAAACCTGTAAGCGAACGCAAAGGATGACGCCATGAACGCCAAAATGCTTGTCCTGCTGTTGCTGCCGCTTGCAGGCTGCTCCAGCAATTCCGACACCCGCAACATGCCGGTGAATATCCTCACTGCCACACCGGCCAATGCGCAAGCCACCGACATGCCGAGGGTCGAGCAGACCCTGCGCCCGAAAGACGTGCTGGATGTGATTTTCCACATCAGTACCAGCGGCTCGGACGCTTACCGCGTGCAGTCGGGTGACCAGATCGGCCTGAACTTCACCGCCGCCAGTCAGCTCAACGGCACGCAACTGGTGCTGCCTGACGGCACCATCGAACTGCCGGGCGCCAACACCTCGGTGAAAATCGCCGGTTTGACCAGTGACGAGGCGCGGCAGGAAATCCAGCGCGCCTATCAACGCAAGCAGCTGTTCCAGCCCAACCGCAATCAGCTCTCGGTGCAGATTCTGAGCCCGCTGAGCAACGAGCAAAACCTCAAAAGCGCGCTGAACCACCCCGCCACCGGCATGAGCCGCGAAATCACCGTCGGCACCGATGGCTATGCGAGTTTTCCGGAAATCGGCGCTGTGCCGCTGCAAGGCATGACCGTCAATCAACTGGAAACCTTCCTCAACAGCAAGTACGCGCAATTGCCGGGGCGGATGACGGTGGATGTGCTGCTGAAATCCACCGCTGGCAACGAGATCTACGTGCTCGGCGAAGTCGCTCAACCGGGCTCGTACCCGATCCGCCGGCCGGTGTCGGTGCTTGAGGCGCTGACCCTGGCGCGCGGTACCAATGTCAAGGCGCGTCTCGATTCGGTAGTGATCATGCGGCGCAACGGCAATCAGGTGCAGGCCATGAATTACGACGTCGAAAAAGCACTGTCGGGCGATGCGCCACAGATCGCCTACCTGCAACCGGACGACATGCTCTACGTACCGAAAACCAAACTGGCCAGCGCCGGCGAACTCGCCCGCCAACTGGCCGATGTGGTGCTGTTCCAGGGCGTGGGGTTCAGCTTCGGCTACCGCGTCGACAACAAAGGCAGTGACAACTGACTCTCAGGTGAACGACATGAACCCAAAAGAAAATTACCTGCACGAGTTCTTCAGGATTTTCTTCGCCAACAAGCAACTGGTGAAGCGCATCTTCCTGATCTTTGCAGTGATCGCGCTGTTGCTGCCGCTGTTGCTCAAACAGAGCTTCGATATCACCGCGCAGGTGATCGTGCAGTCGAAAAAACTCTCCCAGGGCGATGCGACCACCTCGCTGACCCAGGACAACGCCACCTTCATTCCGCCATCGCTGGCGGACATGGAAACCGAAAGCAATATCCTCCGTTCGCCGGCGCTGATTCGTCAGACCATCAGCGAACTGCGCGATCAGGGTCAGTACAACCCGCCGCCGGGGATGCTCAGCAAACTGGCCGAACCGTTCAATCGTTATGTCAGCACGCCGCTGCGCGAATACGTGATCAATCCGCTGCGTGATGCACTGGGCATGGAAACCGATCCGGTGCGCGACACGGTGCTGGATGGCTTGACCCAGGAAGCCATCGACAATCTGAAGATCGAAACCCTGCCGGGTTCCAATGTCATCTCGATCGTCTACAGCTTCCCAGATCCCGCCCAAGGCACGACGTTCGTTGCCACGCTGTTGCGCAACTATCTGGTTGATCGTCAGGCCTTGCAATCGATCGAGCTGCCGCAATCGTTCTACGAGACCAAGAAGCATCAGTATCAGGTCCGCCTCGACGGTCTGGAAGGCGCACGGTTGAGCCTGCTGGAAAGCGTCGGTTCGTCCGATCCGAAAGAGGAAATCACCTTTCGCCTCAACGCGATCAACACCGAAGAGCAGGCACTCAACCTGTATCGCGATCGCTTGCTGCAAAGCCAGCGCTGGCTCGATTACCTGAAAACCAGCCTGGCCACCGCCAACACCAACAAACTCAATGACTACACCTTTCCGTTCACCTTCACGACGACGGTGGACAACATCGCGTTCGAAGATCGCGAGATCCGGCAGATGGGCGAGGCGCTGACCACTCAGGTCAGCCGCTATATGAACGACCTGGCGATATTTCAGCCCAGCAGCGAACCGATGTTGCTGGCCCGCGAGCAGATTGCCCGCACACGCCAGCAGTTACTCAAAGTGGTCAATAACCGCATCCAGGAACGCACGATCGACCTGTCGGTGGTCAGCCAGGTCATCGAGCAGAAAACCGCGCGCATTGCCGAGTTCAAGAATCGCATCCATCAATTGCAGCAGACCCAAAGCAAGCTGCGCCAGATGGACACCGAGATCGGCGCATTGCACGCAGCGTTCTCAACCTATGCGCAACGCTTTGCCGAAAGCAGCACGACGCGCGCGCTGGATAACGACTTGTCCAACGCCCGTGTCTTGAGCCCGCCGTATGAACCGACCGAGGCGGCGTTTCCGAAACCGATGCTGATCATCCCATTCGGCCTGCTCACCGGACTGCTGCTGGCCATTGCCTTCGTCTATGTACGTGAGTTCTTCGATCACCGCTTCAAGCATCCGGCGCAAATCAGCCATGAACTGGGCCTGCCGGTGCTGTTGGTGCTCAACGAAGAAACGTCGCAGCCGGGCAATCCGCACAAGAACTGGACCGTGCCGAGCCTGGTTCACTGGGTGCGCAATTGAACGCGGCGTCCACCCCGTGCGTCGCCCTGCCGATCATTCACTTGCTCAGCAGCGGCGGCTTCTACGGAGCCGAGCGGATGTTGCTGGATCATTGCCTGGCGACGCCGGGGCAGCATCAAGTGCTGTTCCTCGACGGGCCAGCAGAGCTGATCGAGCGCTTTCGCCAGGCCGGGGTGGACGCTCGCGCCTGTGCCGGGCTCGGCGGACTGCTGTGGCACTTGCATCAGCGCCGTGGTGACAAGCCGTTGCTCAACACGCACAACTTCAAAGGGCTACTGTTCGGCTGGGTCGGCGCAGCTCTGTTGCGCCTGCCGCTGGTGATCACTCAACACGGTTTCACCCCGCGCAGTCGCAAGCAGAAGCTCTACACCTGGCTAAGCCTGCAACTGTGCCGCACGGCCTCGGTGAAGCGAGTGGTCTGCGTCGCGCAAAGCATTGCTGCGCTGCACCGTCAGGCCGGCGTCCGTGCCGAGAAGTTGCAGGTGATTGCCAACGGTTTGCCAGCGGCGCCAGTGCTGCCGCCGGCGCTGGAACGACAACGCTGGCTGGTCGGTTACGTCGGCCGGTTGAGCAGCGAGAAAGGCCCGGATCTGTTTCTCGATGCGCTGATTGCGTTGTGTCACCAGCATCCGCAACTGGACGCCGTGATGCTCGGTGACGGTCCGGAACGTGAGGCCTTGCAGGCGCGTATCGACGCTGCCGGTTTACCACAGCGGGTTCGCTTGCCGGGCTATCAAACGGCGATGCAAGGCTGGTGGCAGCAACTCGATGCGCTGGTGATCAGCTCGCGCACCGAGGGTACGCCGATGATTCTGCTTGAAGCGATGCAGGCCGGTGTGCCGGTGGTGGCGTTCGCGGTCGGTGGCATTCCCGATGTCTTGCAGGACCGCCACAACGGCCTGCTCGCCGCACCGACCGATACCGCCGCCCTCGCCCGTCAGCTCGACACATTGCTGGCCGAACCGAAGCTGGCCGCCCAGCTGCGCGATAACGCCAGACGCACACAACAGGAACGCTACGACCTCAAGGCTTTGGCCGAACGTTGGTCGCAGCTGTACATCCACACGGCACGGGAGGCACGCGCATGATTTTCCCGCTCTCGATCGTCAGCCTGCTGGCACTGGTCTGCATGGCTTTGCTGGTCAGTCCTTATCCGTATCTGGCGCCGGGGGCAGTGCTGGGGCTGCTGGGTTTCACGGTGCTCTACCGCAAACCGGCCTGGGGCCTGCTGGGTATTGCCGCGCTGGTGCCGTTTGAAGGGTTCTTCAAGGACAGCGCGTTTTCCGGGAGCAAATTCCTCGGTGCTTCGCTGGCGCTGATCCTGGCGTTGCAACTGGCATTGCATCAGATTCCATCGCAGCGTCTGCGCAGCAATCTGTGGCGCTACCTGATCGGTTTCATGGCGCTGTACCTGCTGAGCCTGCTCGCCACCGACAACATGGGCATGTCACAGAGTCATCTGCGTGAGCTGAGCGTGGGCCTGATTCTGTTCGTGATCACCTTGTTGATCGGCCGCGAGCTGAACCTCGATCTGTTCGCCAGGCTGGTCACGCTCAGCGTCAGCACGACCTGCGCGATGGCGATGTTTTCCAGCCGATTCCAGGACAAGGGCCGCGCCGCCGGCCTGCTCGAAGACCCGAATGCCTTTGCTCTGCTGATCGCCTTCGCCGTGCCGCTGGGCCTGCTGCTGGTGATTCGCAGCCCGAATCTGCTGCAGCGTTTGTTCTGGGCGGGCTGCTGCCTTTTGCTGCTCGGCGGCATGACCAAAACGGAGTCGCGCTCAGGGCTGGTGGTACTGGCCTTGAGTCTGGCGATCGGGGTCTGGCATTACCGCCAGCACCTCAACCGTATCCGTCCCCGGCATTTCGGATTCGCCATGCTCGGCGCCGCCATCGTGCTGCCATTGGCGATTTATGCGATGCCTGCCGGATATCTCGCGCGCATCCAGTCGCTGAGTATCTTGAGCGCCGGGGCCAAGGCTCAGGATGAATCCCTCGGCCGTCGCGCCTCGTACATTGTCGTCGGCAGCCAGATCATCCGCGAGCATCCGCTGCTCGGCTCGGGCCCCGGGACCTTCCCGTTGCACTATGCGACCACTGGTTATGCCAAGGCATTCTCGGCCAACCGCAAGATCGGCGACCTGTATCGCCGGGCGCATAACACTTATCTGGAGATTTTCAGCGAATTGGGGATTCCAGCCGGCCTGCTGTTTGTCGGCATGCTCGTACAGGGTTTCTACAACCTGATCCGCGCACGACGCGAATGGCTGCAACGGCGTGAATGGCAGCACGCCGACCTGATCACCCATCTGGGAATGAGTTTTCTGTCGTTGACGTTGTTTCTGATGTTTCTCAGCGCGCCGAACCTGAAATACCTGTGGATCATGCTTGCACTGACCTGGGTGCTGCGCCTGAAAGCCGAGCAAGCACCGCTGACGGAGGCCAAGGCATGAGCCGGATCAGCATCGTCATTCCGATGTACAACGAGGCACGGCACATCGGCCGCACCCTCCTGGCCGCTCGCAAAGCCGCGAACGCCGCCGACATCGACTGTGAACTGATCGTCGTCGACAACGGTTCCACTGATGACGGGCCACAGATCGCCCGCGCATTCGGCGCACAGGTGCTGGTGTTGCCCGGTCTGCTGATCGGCGCCTTGCGCAATCGTGGCGCAACGGTTGCCAGCGGTGAATGGCTGGCGTTCATTGATGCCGATATCGAAATGCCCGAAGACTGGCTGAGCGAACTGTTCGCTCTCGAAGCGCAGAATCAGGGCGACATTTTTGGCCTGGATCTGCACACCCCCGCCGCCGCGCCGTGGTACGCGACCGCCTGGCAACGGCGCATGTTGCGTCCATCAGCGCACGCCAGTCGCACCGTGGACTGGCTGCCCAGCGCCAACCTGTTGATGCGCAAACGCTGGTTTGACCTCGTCGGCGGATTCAACGAAACCCTGCGCACCGGCGAAGACAAGGAATACACCTTGCGTCTGAGCACACAGGGCGCACGGCTGCTGTCGACCAGTAACAGCATCGCCCTGCATTGGGGCTACGAAATGAACTGGCGCGAGTGGATGGGCAAGGAGCTGTGGCGCCAGGGCAGCCACCTGCAGTTGCTGCGCACCCATGGCATGAGCCTGCGCCTGCTGCGTTTTCCGCTGCTGTCGTTGCTGGTCTGGATGACGGATTTTCTACTGATCGTTGCCTTGCTCGTCGGCCTCGCGCAGCTCGCGGTGATCCTGCTGGTGCTGACCCTGCTGCCGAGTCTGATGCTCAGCGTGCGGCAGAGTATCAAGCACCACAATGCTCGCCTCACCTTGCAACTGTGGGGTCTGCACTGGTTACGCTTGCACCTGCCCAGCGCGGCACTTGTTCTCAGTCTGTGTCATTGGAACGCCAGGAGGCCCGCCCGTGGCTGAATTCATTTTTTGCCTGTGCCTTGTGCTGCCGGCGTACGCCTACATCGGCTATCCGCTGCTGCTGACCTTGCTGGCGCCGCTGTTCCCGGCCTGGCGGCACGCGCCGGCACCGCCGCTGAACGTCAGCATCGTCATCGCCGCGCACAACGAGGCGCGACACATCGAGCACAAGTTGCGCACCCTGCTGGCCCAGGATTATCAACCGGCGACGCTGCAGATCATTCTCGCCAGCGACGGCTCGAGCGATGACACCGTGGCCTGCGCGCACAAAGTGATCGATCCGCGCATCACCGTCCTCGACCTGCCGCGCCAGGGCAAAGCCGCCACACTGAATGCCGGCGTTGCCGTGAGCAGCGGCGATATTCTGGTGTTCACCGACGCCGACAACCAATGGTCGCGCGACACCCTCGGCCATTTGCTCGCGCCGTTGAGCGATCCGCAGGTCGGTGCCTGCGCCGGGCATATGGTGATCCCGGTCACCGGTGGTGGCCTGAGTATTGGCGACAGCCTCTATCGGCATTACGAAGGCTGGTTGCGCCGGGTCGAGAATCGCACCGGCTGCATGGTCTCCGCCGACGGCGCCCTGCTCGCCTTGCGCCGCGAGCTGTTCCAGAACGTACCGGCCGAGGTCAACGACGACTTCTTCATCAGTACCTGCGCGCCGGTCGCGCACAAACGCATCGTTTACGTACCCCAGGCGCAAGTGATCGACCAGGGCGTCGACGAAGCGGGCAAGCAATGGCGCCGCCGCCAGCGGGTCACCGTCGGTGGCCTGCAGAGCCTCGCGCAACGCAGCGCCCTGCTGAATCCGTTCAAGTACGGCCTTTATTCCATCGCCTTGATCAGCCACAAACTGATCCGCCGCCTCGCGCCGATACTCTTGCTGCCGCTGCTGCTGAGCAATTTCTGGCTGTGGAACGAGCACGGTTTCTATCGCCTGAGCCTGGTTGCGCAATTGCTCGGTTACGCGGTGGCCATCGCCGGCCTGCTGGATTCGCAACACCGTTTACCGAAACCGTTCCGCCTCGCGGCGTTCCTGCTGGTGACGCTGGCCGGCATGAGCGTCGGTCTGTGGCAGTTCCTGCGCGGGCAACGCTACGCACAGTGGAATCCTGACCAGAATCGTTGAGAGGACTCATGCCATGGCGATCAAACAACTGCTAAAACGCACCAGCGGCTGGCTCTATCTCAACTCGTCAGTGGGGCGCAATCAGTTGCACGGTGCGGGGGTCATTCTGATGCTGCACCGGGTACTGGCCAACGACCGTGCCGCCAACCTCCCGCACCGCAATGAACTGTGCGTCGGGCCCAAGGCCTTCGAGCATTTACTGCTGTGGCTGCGTCGGCATTTCGATTGCGTGCCGCTGATGGAAATCCTCCAGCCCAATTCGCTGCGCAGCGAGCGCCCACGGGTGGCGCTGACCTTTGATGACGGCTGGCGCGACAACGCCGTCAACGCCTTCCCGCTGCTGCAGAAACATCAGGTACCGGCGAGCATTTTCCTCTCCACCGATTTCATCGGCAGCCGTCAGCGTTTCTGGTGGGAAAGCCTTGGCGAAACCCTGTGGGGCAGCCACGGTGAAAAAGCGCGGATGCACTTGATCGAGTGCCTGCAGTTCATGCATCACCCATTGCCGGTACTGCTCGATGACATCGATGTCGACCGCCGCAGCCTGGCGCTGCTGCATTTCCTCCAAGGGTTGAAGACGCTTGACCCGCAGGAACTGGAAAAACTCACCGATGAGTGCCCAGCCGAATCACAGCCGCAAGCGCTGGACTGGCATCAAGTGCGCGCGCTGGAGGCTTCCGGTCTGGTGCGCTTTGGCCCGCACGGTGCCAGCCACGCCATCCTCACCGGCCTTGATGATCAGCGCCTGAACGAAGAAATCAGCCGCAGCCGTGATGCCTTGTACAACGGCTGCAACCGCCCACTGCCGGTGTATTGCTACCCCAACGGCGACAACGATGAACGCGTGCGCGAGCAGATCGCCAATCACGATTATCCGTTCGCCCTCGGCACCGGCACCGGCATTTATCGCGGCGAAGGCGACCCGCTGAACCTGCCGCGCTTCGGCGTCAGTCAGCGCATCGCGTGCAATCCGGCGCTGTTGTCGTGGCGCATTTATCGCGGGGCACGGCCATGAGTCGCGGCAGCTACCTCAAGCATCTGGCCCTGAGCATGGGCACCAAACTGGCAATGATCGCCTTGCGCCTGCTGCGCAATGTGTTGCTGGCACGGATTCTCGGCCCGAGTGAACGCGGTTTGTTCGCCCTGCTCAGCACCTTGCCGGATCTGATCAGCGCGGCGACCAGCGGCGGCTTGAATTCGGCAGTCGGTTATCAAGCGGCCAATCAGCGGCCAATGGGCGTGTTGCTCGCTCAGGTGTTGGTGTTCGGTTGTCTTCTGGCCGGGCTGCTGACCTTGCTGGTGGTCGCGCTGGCCCGTGAGTTCGGCAGCGAACTCGATGTGACGATGCAGCTCGGTCTGCTGGCGTGGCTGTTGCTGCTGGCGGTGCCGCTGACCGTGCTCAAAAGCGGTCTGCTGACCTTGCACAACGCATCGGGCGGCGTGGTCGCCTTCAATGTTCTGCGTCTGATCGAATCCCTGGCGCCGCTGCTGTTGTTTGTTGCGCTGTTCTGGATGTGGAAGGAGGCAGCACTCGAAGCCGCGCTGATCAGTTGGCTGGCCGGCATCAGCCTGGTGGTGCTGGTCGGCTGGATGTGGCTCAAACGCGCACAACCGCTGCAACTGCAATGGGACCGTGCGAGCCAGAACGAGCTGCTGCGCTTCAGTGCGCGCAGCCATCCGGATCTGCTGTTTCAACAGATCATTCTGCGCTCCGACTACTTGTTCATCGGCGCCCTCCTCGGCAGTACCGCGCTCGGCCACTACGCCATGGCCAGCGCCGCCGCCGAACTGTTGCTGATCGTTCCGGAGGCAGTCACCACACCGCTGATGAAGCGACTGCTGCAACAGGACAAAGGCATGGACAAGGTCACGCCGTTGGCGCTGCGCCTGACCGCCACGGTGATGCTCGGCGCCTGCATCACCATGGCAGTGATCGGCGAATGGCTGATCGTCACCCTGTTCGGTGCGGCGTATCAACCGGCGTATCCGGCGCTGCTCGCCTTGCTGCCCGGCCTGCTGGGCCTGTGCTATGCGAGCATTCTGCGCCTGGATCTGATTGGCAAGGATCGCCCCGGCACGGTGTCGTTGCTGATGGGCGTCGGCGCTCTGTTCAACCTGGCGCTGAATCTGCTGTTGATTCCTGCCTACGGCATTGTCGGTGCAGCGGCGGCTTCATCAATCGCCTATCTGGCGGTGACGGTGGCCATGCTGGTGCTTTATTGCCGCTTGAGCAACGTGCCGTTCTGGCAAACCTTGATCATCCTGCCCAGCGACATCACCCCGATGTGGTTGATGCTGCAACGTCGGAAGACAGCATGAAACGCCTGGCCCTGCTGTTCGGACTCGGCCTGACGCTGGACGCCTACGCGGCGTCGATGCGCTGGGGCGATATCCGCGACGGCAGTTTGTATCTGCAGGCCGATCGCGCGGACACCGTGACCGTCAGCTGGGTGCCCGCGTGGCAGGCAGAGGCTAACGAAGAGCATCTTTACCTGCTCGACGGTCAGGGCAAGTTGCAGGGCGAACGGTTGATCAAGGCCAATGAAACCCGTGGCAGCCAGAGCTGGCCGCTGGCACCTGGCGCTGCGAGTTATCAACTGGAGATTCCCGGCTACAGTTTCCGCGGTTACCGGATCGAACATGACGAAAAAACCGTGGCGCTGTTTGCCCCGGCCAAGGTGCATTTCAGCGCGGAAGTACGTAACGCCACTGAGCTGTATTTCAGCGTCGCACCCGGCGAACACGCGGTGCTGGCCGGCAAGTTCCATGGCGGCGTCAGCGGTTTGCAGGCACAGCGGGTTGGCGATGGACAGCAACTGTCATTGGCACTGAAACCCTATCGTGCCTATTGGCAGTTCGATCAAGTCGCGCTGCCCGTCAGCGAACAACCGCAAGTCTGGCGCCTGCTTCTGCAAGGTAGGGGCAAAGCAGCATTCTGGCTCGATGGCACGGCGAATCTGTTTGCGCAGAATCCGCAGCAGCTCAAACCCTTGCAGTCAGAACCGGGACAGACGCGTCTGACCCTGCACGACAAAGTCCTCGGACGCACGCCGGATCTGGGAATCGCACTGCCTTACCTCGTACCGCCGCCGGCCAGTCACGCCGTACTCGATGCCTTGAAACCCACCGCTGCGAGCTACTACAGCTTCGTTGACGTCACCGCGAAGAATCCACATTTCGAAGACGCGTTCCGTCAGCTTTATCAAAATCGCTTCGGCATTCGCCAGGACATCACCCTGCTCGCCGGCACCGGGCGTCAGGCCGATCTGCGCGCCGATGGTCAAAGCAACAGCGGCCTCGACGCCTGGCTCGCCGGCACTCGCGCCCTGGGTGGCAAAGGCACGCATTACATCGGTTTCGCCGACGAGCCTAATCTCAACTATTCAAGCTACGAACAATACCGGGCGATCTTCAGCAGCATGGTGCGGCAGGTGCGCAGCGACCCAGCCAACGCCAAGGCCGGCGTGCGCATCGCAATGCCGGCCAGCTCGCGGCTGGTCAACGGGCCGTTCACCGAAAACGCAGCAGACAAGCGCGGCATCGATTGGGCGCGGCGTCTACTCAGTGAATCCGCCGATCAAGTCGATGCATTGGCCTGGCATGAATGGATGATTCGCGACTTGCTGGCGACCCGGGTCTACCGCGACAGCGTACGCCGCGCAGCAGACCTGGTGGGGCTGGACGCTAAAGGTCAGCCACGCAAAGCGTTGCTGCTGGATCAGACCAATCTGTCCAGTGGCTCAGCCCTGAGCCCCTACGATCAGGAAACCCATTACACCGCGCTGTGGTGGGCCTCGGTGGTCATCAACGCTTCTCAGGATGGACTGCTGAGCATGCTCAACTGGTTTCAGGCCGCCGACGAACCGCCCTACGGCAAAGGCATGGTGCGCATACATGACGATGGTCGCTTCGAGCTGAAACCGGTGGGCCTTGCCCAGCAATTCATCGCCCGGCATTGGCTGCCGCAAGTGCTGCAACTGGATAACGACGCTTTTGAGGTGGATGTCCTGGCGATGGCCGGCGACGAGCAGCGCGCACTGCTCGGGGTGAACAAAGGCACGCGCCTGCAACGGGTTGATCTGAGCGGCGCCCGGTGCCCGCTGAACCAAAGCGCCCTGCGTTTCTTCGGCGCTGACAATCGCAGCCACGACATACCGTTTGCCTGCGAAAACGGGCGCGTACGTTTCGAATTACCGGGGCAAACCCTGTTCGCCCTGAACTGGAGCGCTTCATGAACCGCCCTTCGATGTTCTGTCCCGCGAGCGTCTTGCTGTGCGTGGGACCTTCAACAGGAGAAGAGACCATGGATGTTTTGCAAAGACTCAGCGGACATATCCGTCGTAAAGGCCTGCGAGCGACCTTGGCGAAGATCCGCAGAATGTACATTTTTGACCATCAGGAACTGCTGTGGATGGAGCGCGATCTGGTCAGTCCCGTGCCGCCGCACAACCTCAAACCTTACCCGCCATTGCGCATGCTGAAGATCACCGCAAACAACGCCAGCGCCTTTGCCCGCTACTTCGGCAACCGCGTCGGCGTCATGGCCGAGCTGGCCAGTGACGGTCACACCGGGCATATGCATGTCGACGACAAAGGCGATGCCGTGGCGTTTATCTGGGGCACGCCGCGCGACTATTTCGATCGGCATTACTACCGTTGCCGGTTCCCGGTTAAACCCGGCGAATTTTTCGAGTTCGGCGGCGAACTGACTCGTGCCTACTGGGGCACCGAATTGTCGGTAGATCTGCAACTGCGCCTGTGGGAAGCCATGGCCTTGAAAGGCTGCCGCAAAGTGGTCGATGTCTGTGACTCGAGCAACGTCCCGGCGCTCAAGCTGCACCTGCGCATGGGCTATACCGAACAACAGCGGATCATGAATATCTACACGCTGTTCGGCCGCTGGCGCTTCTACCGCGAAACCCGCTACAGCGGCTCGCGTCTGGCGGCGCTGGGTAAAACTTCCCGACCACCTGTCAAAGCAACGGCGGCCTGAACCCATGGTGATGCGATTCGAATGGCGCACCTCCCTGTGCGCTGCCGACTTCCCGGCAACAGCCTACGAAGCACTGCGCTTGCGCGTAGCTGACCACACGCCGTTCAACAACCTTGGCTGGTTGTGCGCGGCAGAGCAGGCCCTGGGCGAGGATCAGCGCCTGCACATTCTGCTCGGCTGGGAAGCCGAGCATTTGCTGCTTTGCCTGCCACTGGTGGCCAGCCGCGAACGCTTCGCTGGCGTACCGTTTCGCGTTTTGCATCACTTGGGTTATCCAATGGCCGATCGCCTGGCCTTGCTGTCGTTGCTCGGCAGCGAAGACATGCACAAGGCACTGGTGCTGATCCGTGAGCATCTGCCCCATGCGCTGCTGCAACTCAATGAACTGTCGGAACCTGCCGGTGAAGAAAGTGCGCTCACCGAATGGATGGCGCGCAGTTCCACGGCTGAACGACGCCTGAGTTGCCGAGTACCGGTGCATCTGATCAGCGACGCCGATCATCAGGAAATCTCCGGCGACCCGCGCTACAAGCTGCGTCGGGCGCGCAAACGGATTGCCGCATGCGGTGCGCAAGTGCGGCGAATCACCCCCGATGCGCTGTCGATGCCCACGATTTTAGAAGCGCTGCAGGAAG
This sequence comes from Pseudomonas sp. S3_C06, assembly GCF_054667675.1. Lineage (NCBI taxonomy): Bacteria > Pseudomonadati > Pseudomonadota > Gammaproteobacteria > Pseudomonadales > Pseudomonadaceae > Pseudomonas > Pseudomonas sp. S3_C06. The sequence continues at coordinate 6,294,581 of NZ_CP162747.1, read as the reverse complement.
TCGAGTCGGTCAGTTGGAAAGGTGACGAGGGCGTCGGGATTTTCGCCACCGAACGCAGTCGTCAGTGGATGCAAAGCGCTTTCACCGCCCTCGCCGCTCAAGGCCTGGTGCGGGTCGTGACGCTGGTGCTGAACGGCCGCTGCATCAGCTATCGCCTCGGCCTGCTCGAACAGGGCCGGCTCTACGATTACAACTTGGCATTTTTGCCGCAATACGCCGACCTCGGTAGCGGCCGGGTATTGCTGGAGGAATGGATTCGCTGGGGGCTGAATGAACACTGGCGCTGGATCGATGCATCGCGGGTCAGCCTGGAAAATTCCAGCCATCAACTGCACGAACGCATGACCGGGCAACTGGAACACTGGCGCTGGAGTTTCTACTCATGGCGCCCGAGCGGTCTGCTACTGGGCCTGGGGCTACGCCTTTGGCACCACGTCAAACCGGCCCTGCAAAAATGGCGCGCACCGCGTGCCGGCAACTCGACAGCGGCGAACACATCCGAAATTCAACCGGCAACACCATCCAACACACCTGGGCTATCGCCTCGGAGGGCATCATGAGCGTCATCGAAAATCTGCTTCTGCGCATCAAACAAAAAGGCCTGCGCCGCACCCTTGGCGCGCTGTGGAAACGTTACGTGTTCGCTCACCGTGAACTGCTGTGGATGGAGCGCGACCTGGTCACGCCGATTGCCGCGAACAAACTGCGCCCCTGTGAAGGTTTGCGCAGAGTCGACATCACCGAGGACAACGCCAAGGCATTCGGCAAGTACTTTGGTGACCGCGTGGAGACCATGGCCGAACTGGCCGCTGAAGGGCATACGGGGCACATGTACCTGGACCAGGACGATCACACCGTCGGGTTCGTCTGGGCCAGCACTCGCGACTATTACGACCGCCACTTCTACCGCTGCACGTTCCCGGTCAAGCCCGGTGAATACTTTCAGTTCGGTGCCGAAATTACCCGGCACTATTTCGGCAGTAGCTTGACCGTCGATGCACAGACCGCACTCTGGCAAGTCATGTCTGCCCGAGGCTTTAAAAAAGTCGTGGATATCTGCGACAACGCCAATGTACAGGCGCTGAAGATGCATATTCGCCTGGGCTATCAGGAACAAGGGCATATCACCCATGTTTACGACCTGTTCGGGCACTGGCGTTTCTTCCGCGAATCGAACTACAGCAACTCGAGACTGGAGGCGCTGCGCAAGCCGGAAAGACCGGCAGTGACGGTGGCGGCGCAGGCTTGATTCAGTCTGGATATTTGTGGCGGCTTTGATGCCGCCATCGCGAGCAGGCTCACTCCTACAAGGGTATGCATTTCAAATGTAGGAGTGAGCCTGCTCGCGATGAGGCCGGTTGCCGCACCGATCAATCAGACCTTGGTGGCGATCAGGGTAAAGCACATCGGCATCTGCGCCTCTCGATTCAGATACCGGTCATACACCTCTTCCCGATTCGAATGCGCATACTCCCTGAAGTGCGCAATGTTCAGCCCTACCCCGATGGCACCACTGAAAATCGCCCCCAGCGTATGCACAAACCAATACGACTTCGCCGACTGCTGTTCAACCTTGCCGACATACACAATCGGCTCTTCCTGCACAAACGGCTCGGCGCGAAAATACGAACTGGCGAGGCGGTAAGGATCCTCAGCGTCGGGATCGACCATCTCCAGGAACGGATGGGTTTCGTAGATCACCAGTTTGCCACCCGGTTTCAGGGTCGACGCGACGTGGCGGAAGAATTCGCCGATGTCGGGCATCCAGTTGAGAACACCGATGGTGATCAGCGCCACATCGAAGCGATTGTGCAAAGACGCCGGCAGATGATGGATATCGGTTTCGATGAATTCAGCGTTGTGCGGTGAACGCTTGTTCAGCTCGCGGGCCTGTTCGAGAAACGCCGCCGACTGATCGACACCGACCACGCTTCTGGCACCCAGCGCAAACAGCGACAGACTCTCGCGGCCATTGTTGCAACCCAGTTGAATCACATCTTTGCCGCCGACCTCCAGCAACCCGCTCAGGGTCTCATCGAGGCAGGAGAAATTCACCTGTCCAACCTCACTGAGCAAAGCCTGCCAGTCAGGCGAATCCTGATGATGGCGGGCGGAATCGTTCCACGCCTGTCGATTGCTCTCGATGGCGGTTTTATTGTTGGGCACTTCCATGGCGCACTCCGGACGATGCTCGTGATTGAGCGGATCCGAGTCTAGATCAGCCCGGCAATTGCGGTTGTTGCAAACTTGTAAGCCAATTCGTGTAGGAGCTGCCGCAGGCTGCGATCTTTTGATCTTGTTTTTAAAGGTCAAGATCAAAAGATCGCAGCCTGCGGCAGCTCCTACATATCTGAGTGTTTATGCCTACAAGTGTCGGCGAATTATCAAAACAGATAACGGACACGGCTGACTATTCAACTCGGCTCACATGGATATCCTCACGAAGCGCAGACATCCGACGCGCACAAAAAATGGCTAAGGAGGTTTAACCATGAGCCAGACGTTAACGAATTTCGACGTGGCAGCATTGCTGGACAGTGACGAAGCCATCAGCGAATACCTGTCCCAGGTTCTTGCAGACGGGGATAACGAAGAGTTTCTTCGCGCAATCGGCTATGTGCTCAAGGCCTGCGCACAGCCGGGGCATGCGATCAATCTCCCGGTTGTTTGAATGTCGGGCAGCTATAGTTAATAGCCTTGGGGAAAACCGCACTCGCAGGTGCCGCCATGCTAATGCTCGAACGGCTGTTGTTGACCGGCTGTCTGCTCGCTGCCACTCAGGCGCAAGCGCTGGACAGCAATTTCAATTATTACGGGCCCAACCAGCCCTTCGCCCACCCTGCTCCGTATTCACTGAGTTCCACGCCGCCCAAGCCTTACGACGATACGGCGCCGCGGGATTTTGTGGTGCTTCCGGGTGACCATGAATTCTCCGATTCGCAGTTGCCGACCGTGGCGGATGCGACGGTGCGGGTGTTTATCCGCACGTACGATGCCGAGCGCGGGATTTATGTGAATGACGAGGTGCTGGATCCGGGTTGTGTGCTGGAGTGTTTGAGTCGGCAGCAGCATTGATTCTGACGACCAAGTATTAACCAGACACCACAAAACCCTGTGGGAGCGAGCCTGCTCGCGAATGCGGTGGACCAGTCAACATTGATGTCGGCTGACATGGCCTCTTCGCGAGCAGGCTCGCTCCCACAGGGGAAATGCGGTGTGCCTGGGCTACCACTGCCGTTTATCCGGGCGGGCGAGGCCGAGTTTTTCGATGCGGTAGCGCAGCATGTCGCGGCTCAGGCCCAGCAGGCGTGCAGATTTGGTGACGTTCCAGTCGGTCTTGTCGAGCATCTTGCGCACCATGTCGCGTTCGACTTCCGGCAGGTTCATCGACTCCATATTGCTCGCCGGACGCGGTTCGTAGGGCGACACAGGTTCGTGGTGTTGATGCTGATGCTGATGCTGCGGCGGCAACTCGTCACAAAGGCTCATGCACACGTTCAATTGATGCGCAGCAATTGTGTCGCTCGGCGCCAGCAACACCGTTTGCTCAAGCATGTTGCGCAATTCGCGCACATTGCCCGGCCAGGTGTAACTGAGCAGCAACTCCTCGGCCTGCTGGCTGAAATGCAGATTCGGTTTGCCATAGCGTTTGCCGTGACTGGCGAGGAAGTGCCGCGCCAGCAACAGAATGTCATCGCCCCGTGCATACAGACGCGGCACCTTGATCGAAATGATCCGCAGACGGAAGAACAGATCACGGCGGAATTTGCCCTGTTGAACCATCTGCTCAAGGTTGCAGTTGGTCGCGCTGATCACCCGCAGATTGACCTTACGCTCCTTCACCGAACCGACCCGGCGAATGGTGCGATCCTCCAGCAACTTCAAAATCTTCGCCTGCAACAGCAGATCCATCTCACCGATTTCATCGAGAAACAGCGTGCCGCCGTCCGCCGCTTCCACCAGCCCGACCCGGCGGTCCTTGGCATCGGTAAACGCGCCCTTCTCATGGCCGAACAGTTCCGACTCCACCAGATTCGACGGGATCGACGCACAGTTGAATTCAATAAACGGGCCTTTGCTGCGCGGGCCGTCGAAGTGCAACGCCCGGGCCACCAACTCTTTGCCGGTGCCGGTCTCGCCTTCGACCAGAACCGGGGGCAGATCGGTGTTGGCCATGCGTCGCTCGGCGTCGAGCAACTGGCCGATAGTGTTCTTCAAATACTGCATCGGCGCCGAGTCGCCAATCAGCGCCTGCGCCCCGGATTTCTGCGCCTCGCGCTCCTGATAGAACGACAGAGTGCGCTCCATTCGTTCAGTGGCCAGGGCCTTGTCGAGCAGCAGTTTCAGTTCCGTCAGCGCGACCGGTTTGGTGACGTAATGAAAGGCACCCTCCTTCATCGCCACCACGGCGTCTTCGACGTTGCCGTAGCCGGTCATCATGATCACTTTGAGATCCGGCGCGCTGATGCGCAGCTTCTGGATCAGCTCGTGCCCGCTCATGCCCGGCAGCGAGTTGTCGGTCAGCACGATGTCGGGCATGAAGGTTTCCAGTTGCCCCAGCGCGTCTTCGGCCGAATGGCAGACCGTCACCTCGAAGTCTTTGCGCTCCAGGTAGGTCTGAATATTTTCGGCCAACAGTTCGTCATCCTCGACCAGCAGAATGCTGTGTTCCATATTCCCCTCCCGATGCCACTTTGAAGTTGAGACTGACGCGGGTTCCCTCCTGCTCTTTGCTGGTCAAAACGACCGAGCCCTGAAAACGCTCCATGATTCTTTTGACCAACGCCAGGCCAACCCCGAGGCCGCCCTGTTTGGTGGTGAAAAACGGTTTGAACACCAACAGTTGCTGCTGCGCGCTCATGCCCTTGCCGGTGTCGCTCAGGGTCATGCGCACGCGGTCCGGCTGCGGCGATTCGAATTCGACGCTGAGCACACCGCCCTTGGGCATGGCTTCCAGGGCATTGGCAAACAGGCTATTGAGTATTTGCGTGAGCAACACCTTTTGACTGACGACCGGCGCACAGTTTTGCGGACTGAATCGCACTTCGACGCCACTGCGTTTAATCAATGCATCAAATGCGCCAAAGGTATCTTCAACCGCCAACACCAGATCCACCGCCTCGCCGTCGTCATTCATCGGCCGCAGTGACACGAGCAATTCGCGCACCCAGCGCGACATGCGATCGACCTGGCTGATGATGTCGCCGATGTTGCGCTGCGCGCCGGGGCTGGCCACCTCCTGGGCCAGTTCGGCGCTGGAACGAATGGTCGCCAGTGGATTGCGCAGGCTGTGCGCCACCGCCGAGGACATCTCGCCGAGGGCGACAAAGGTTTCGTTGCTGATCAGTTGTTGCTGCTGGCTCTGCAGCAATTTCGCCGCGCGGCGGACGATCCAGAACAACGCGAGAAAAATCGCCGCACCGCCGAAGCAAGTCGCCGCCCAGATCGAGGCGAACCCACGGTCGATGCGATCGACCAGATCCGCCGGCTCCTTGTAGACCTCAACCATCGCGACGACTTTGCTTTTGTCGGCGTTGAACATCGGGATGTAGTTCTCGATGAACAGGTATTTCGGTTCGCGCAACATTTGCTGTTCGGGTTTCTCATCGTCGATCTTGTGGTAGCTGGAGGACACCGGCACTTTCATCTCGAATGACTCGTCGAGCTCATCGTCATCCTTGATGTGCACGCCGATAAGCTCAGCGTTGGTTGACCAGATCACCGTGCGATCCAGCGCATAAACGGTCGCGAGCAAAATGTCCGGCAAGTGTTCGACGTGATCGAGAAACTCGGTGCGTGCCGAAGCCTGTAACGCCGGGTCAACATCGGGATAGTGGTTGTCCTGGCGCGGGTCGAGCATTTCGCCCATCGTCCGGTTCGGATTGATTTTCGCGTGACGCATTTCCGCCGCGCCGATGGCCTGGACGAATTGCGCAGTCAGCAGCGCGTCGCGCTCGACGCTTTCGGTGACCACGAAGCGCGTGGAGATATAACCCAACCCCAGCGCCACGGCGGCGATGATGAAAAAACTCGCGAGCGAGAACCAGCGCAGCAGATTGAACTGCTCGCGCCAGCCCTTGCCTGCGACCGATGGGTTCGGTGCAGAGGTTTTTTGTGCTTCCAGTCGCTGCATGGGAGTGCCCTGGAGTTTTTCTATCGAGTCGCGTACAGAGATCAGTGTAGGTGGCTCTGACCGCGACACACGGTTCAATGATGCTATTTCGCCGCTACTGCATACGACTCACCGCTGCGGCTGGATCGCTCGGTTTTACTGGCGTCAACGCCCCGTCGGCCACGGCAGCGGTGGACGGATGCTGGCGCTCGGTTTCTTCACTGAGAAAGTCGATGATCGACTGCGCGGACGGCTCGTCGAGGCGCAGGTTGGGCATCGGAATTCGCTCGAATTGTTCATACAGTTGCAACGCGATCGGGTCTTTTTCCGCGAGCAGGCGATCCGGCTCGCGAATCCAGCGATTGAGCCATTTCGGGTCGCGTTTGCGGGTCACGCCGATCAGGTCCGGGCCAATGCTGCGCATGCCGAGGCCCTGCCCATCCATGGGGCCAAGGCTGTGGCACGAGGCGCAGCGGGTGCGGAATAGTTCTTCGCCGTTGCTGGGCGGGCGAATGTCCGGGGCATTGGCGTAGCTTTCCTCGATGCTCGGCTGCTTCCAGTTCTGCAGGGTGTTGGCCAGTTGATCGGCGAGGATCCACGGATTTTCGAACGGCGACGCCTTCATCCAGCGCCCGGTGCTCTGGTTACCGACGATCAGGCTGAGGTTGTGATCCTTGCTGCGACCGTTGTCGACACCTTCGATGAACAGCCCGAGTTTCTTGCGCAAGTCGGTGACGTCTTCGAACTCGCCGGTGAGAAACTTCCAGCCGGGGCCGACCTTGAAGCGCTGCGAATAGGCCTTGAGCACTTCGGGGGTGTCACTGAGCGGATCGATGCTGATCGAGTAGAAAAAGATGTCCTGGCCGACCCGATCGCCGAGCAGTTTCTGCACCTGGCGCAAGCGTGCAGTTTCCAGTGGGCAAGAGTCGCTGCACGAGGTGAAGATGAAGTTGATCACCACCACTTTGTCTTTGATCAGGTCATCGAAGAAATTCACCTGCCGACCGTCCTGATCGGTCAGCAAGGTATTGGGGAAATAGTCGCCACCCCACGGGGTGGCGGATTCACTGGCCGCTGACGGTTCGCCGACGCTGGCCTGGTGTGCCAGCAGCACACGGCTGCCGAGCACACAGGCCACCAGCATCAGCACCAGGTGCATGCCCAGCGCCCGGGAGCGCGGGGTATGCTGCGGTAGGCGGTCAGCGTGCCGGCGGTTCATGGTTTGACCACCACTTGTGGGCCAACACCGTCACCGTTGCGGAAGGTAGGCAGCGCGGCAGAGTTGACGTAGCGCACACCGTCCCAGCTTGGCAGTGGGGTTGGCATCAGTTGCAGTTGCCCGGGCTTCTCAAGGTCCCAACGCAGCAGCATCGAGTTGTCTTCATGCTGAGTGTTGTGACAGTGCTCCATATACGTCCCGGCAAACTCGCGGAAGTTGATCGCCATTTCGACGCTGTCCAGACCGTCCTTTTCCGAGCCGATGCGATAGACGTCCTTGCGCGCCCATTTTTCCCACTCTGGCGGGGCCTTGCCGCCGCGACTGAGGATGATCCCCTCTTCGAAGTGCACATGCACCGGATGGCTCCAGCCCGTGCCGCCGGCCTTGATGTTCCACACTTCGAGGGTGCCGAACCCGGTGATACCGGCATCGGTCGGGCCGCTGGACAGCTGAGTCGAAGCATTCAAGCGACGCGGGTCCATGTGAAAGCCGAAGCCGCCATCGGTCTTGACCGTCCATGGCGCTTCATCGGTGCCGTCGGAGCGGCCGAAGGTGAAGGTGCGGTGGCGAGCCTTGGCTAGCACGGCTTTGTCGGCGGCGTTTTCGCGGTGGAGCTTCAGCGGGATCATCACCAGCCCTTCAGCCTTGCCGGGTTTGGCCGGTTCGTAGGCTGCCGGGTTCATCGCCAGATCCTGGCCGGTGTAAGCCTTGACGTTGAGCTGCAAGACCTTGCCCACCGCCGGATCGCCTCTGTCCCACTGCGGGCCCTTGCTGGTCTGTTTGATCACCGCCAGGTATCTCTCCGACAGGATGTCGCCCAACGGGATGACGTCTTTGGGTCCCTTGCCGTCGTCGTGAGCCTGCAGGTTGACGAAGAACAGCTTATCGCCTGGCTTGATGCCGTTTTTCGAAAAGTTGACGATGATGTCGAAGCGCTCGGCGATGCCCTGAGTCGGCAGGATCGCGTTGTGGTTCTGTTTATCGCCATCGGCATCGAGATCCATGCTGCCGTCAAACGGTACGCTGTGCTCCATGATGTTGCCGTCGTTGGCGATCATGTGGAACGGCACACGGCTGTACGACACACCGGAGTTTTTCGGCCCCTGAAACTCGCCACCGCTGCCTTTGATTTCCCGCACCAGCGCCAGTTTGAAGTAGCGCGACACCGAGCCGTTGAGAATGCGGAAGCGATAGCTGCGTGCGCGCACGTCGAGGGTCGGTTTCCACTGCCAGTTGACCAGTAACTGGTCACCGAGGAAGCCGTCGGTGTTGAACGGGTTGAACCACAACTGCCCTTCCTGATCCCAGGCCTTGTCGGCAAACACCAGGTTGACGTCGTAGTCACGGTTGCCCCATGGCAAGGCGCTGCCGCTGGGCAGACGCAGGTTGACGCCGTCGTCCACCGACTCGTTGCCGCGATCCAGCGCGCTGTAGTAGTTCATCATCGCCGCGTTGCCCTTGTAGACGTTCTGCGCGGTGAAATCGAGCATGTGATCGTGGAACCAGTGGGTGCTCATAGTCTCGCGCCAGTCGCCACGGATTTTGATCGTGCCGTGGTCGCAGGTTTTCTTCGCGGGGGCCAGGTCGTTGACCCACAAGGTTTCACCCGGTGCGCAAGGGAACGCCGCACGTGGGTCTTCAGCCTTGGTGTTGATGCTGTCGTAACCGGCAAGCTGGATCGGCCAGCGATAGTCATAGAACTGCCCCGGGAAGAAGAACGCGTTGGCATAGCCGTCGCTTTCCGCCGGCGCGTGACCGTTGTGCTCGTGGGTGCTGATCGTATGCAAACCGAATCCACGGTTGGCCGACGGGTCGATCGGCAAGCCGTTGTAGTGACGCATCATCACCGGTTGGCCGTAGCGCACCATCAACAGTTTTGGCGGCAACGTGCCGTCGAAGGTCCACACCGAGTTGTGGTTTTGCGCCGGCATGGCCGGGTGGAAACGCGGGTCGACACCTTTGGCGGTGCCATCGGTCAGCGGTACGCCGGCGACGTTGTGATACAGGCCGCCGGGGCCGAATTCACCGACGGCGTAATGGTGCATTTGCACGCTGTCACGCAGGCCACCATTGAGGCGTGCACCGGTCTGTACGGTTTTGTAAGCGACTTGCGGGTAGAACTCGTTCCAGCGCTGGTGCGCCCAGCCTTTTCCGGGTGGCCGACCTTCGGCGGACGAGCCGATGTGCCGGTTGAGGTACACCTCGATCTGCGCCTGCCACGGGTTGCGGTCGACGACGTTGGCGAACTGGCTGGGGAATGGCGTCAGCCCCGGTTGCCGCAGGAACGCATCAAGGGCGGTGCCGGGTGGTGCGCTGCGAGCGACGTTGTTCGGATCTTGGGCCGGTGCCGGGCCGATCGCGGCGGGCGGAAACGGCAGCGGCGCGGCCGGCGTGGTCGGGTCGAGTTTTTCCGGGCCGAATTCTTCGAACAGGGTCAACTGCTGGGTGAACGGCTGCGCGCCATAGAGCGGGCTCGGCTTGCCGTTGGTGGGGTAGTTGAAACTGGTTTGCACCGTCGGCGGCAGAATGTTTTCCGTGCGGGTCGAGTCGCGGCTGCCTTTGACGCCGTCGGGCAAGTCGAAGGAATCTTCGTTGGCCTCGGGCAGGGTCAAGATATTATTCAGCGCCCCGGCACGATCAGCCGGTTCGTCGTAGTACGCCGACGGGTCGGAGGTTTCTGGCTGTCGTTCGTCATCGATGGGGCTGGCGCGAACGCTGGCCATGGTGCCGAGGGTCAACATCAGAAAGACGCTCAACGGCGTCAGCAGGAAGGTGTTGCTTGGGTCACGCGTTGTTCTGTCCATCACCAGCCGCCTCATCAAGGAAGGGGTGATGGTGTTTTGCAACTAGTGCGCCAAGAAATTATTTCCAGTTGTAACAGGGGCTTGGGGATGCCGTGGGTTTCCCCACTTCCCGGTGACCGGGGCTTGACACCCACTGGTGGGGGAAGTTCATAAATTTTTTGAGGTAATGCAAACCTCATGTAGGAGCTGCCGAAGGCTGCGATCTTTTGATCTTGGTTTCTAAGATCAAGATCAAAAGATCGCAGCCTTCGGCAGCTCCTACAGGGGGAATATGTGAGTCAGGGGACGAGTTGGAAGGCCAGACGAACGGTGGTGCCCTCGCCTTCGCGGCTGTCGAGGGTCACGCCGCCGCCGAAGCGCTCCATGATGCGCTTGACCAGTACCAGGCCGACGCCCAGACCACCGGTTTTGGTGGTGAAAAACGGCCGGAAGGCCATGGTCCGTTGCTCTTCGTTCATGCCTTTACCGGTATCGCTGAGCACCACGCACACACCCCGGTCATCGCTGGGTTCAAGGCTGACGGTCAATGTGCCGCCCTTATCCATGGCCTCGAGGGCATTAGCCAGCAGGCTGTTGAGGATTTGTGTCAGTTGCACCGGTTGACTGAGCACCATCGGTGTATGTTGCGGATGAAACACTACCCTCACCCCGGCCCTGGCGATCTGTTGTTCGAACGCCACTAGGCTTTCGTGCAACGCCGCCACCAGGTTCACCGGTTCCGGATCATCGTTGAGCGGACGCAGTGACTGCAGCAGCTCGCGCACCCATTTCGACATGCGGTCGACCTGGCCGATGATGTCGTTGATGTTCTTCTGCGCCGGGCCGGCGTCGAACTCCAGCGCCAGTTCAGCGCTGGAACGGATGGTCGCCAGCGGATTGCGCAGACTGTGCGCCACGGCGGAAGACATCTCGCCCAGGGCGACAAAGGTTTCGTTGGCGATCAGTTGTTTTTGCTGGGCCGCGAGCAGAATCGCCGCGCGCCGCACGATCCAGTACAGGCCCAGATAAATCAGCCCGCCACCCAGTGCGGTGGCCAGCCAGATCAGAACCAATCCGCGCTCCATGCGGGCGATCAGATCCTTGGGCTCCTTGTAGATTTCGACCATTGCTGTGACGTTCTTGCCCTCGGCGTCAAACAGCGGAATGTAGTTCTCGATGAAGATGTAGTCCGGTGGCGTGATGAATTTCTGTTCTTCGCGGGCCTTGTCGACGTCGTGGTAGCTGGCGGATACCGGAATCTTTTCGTTGAAGGCACGATCGAGGTCTTCGTCAGCATGAATGCTGGTACCGATCAGAACCGGGTTGGTCGACCAGATCACCTGGCGGTCGGGCGCATAAATATTGGCGAGAATCACGTCCGGCAAGTGTTCGATGTGATCGAGAAATTCACCCCGAGCATCGGCCCGGGCTTGCGGACTGACGTCGGGAAAGTGCATGTCCTGACGCGGATCGAGCAATTCGCCCATGGTCCGCACATTGGGAATGGAAACGTGGCGCACCTCGGCCGAGGCGATCGCCTGAATGAACTGCGCGGTGAGCAAGGCATCGCGCTGCACGCTTTCATCAATGACAAAACGCGTCGAAACCGCACCAAGCGCGATGGCCACGGTACCAATCACCGCCATGCTGATCAGCGAAAACCAGCGCAGCAGGTTGAACGACTGCTTGCGCGAGCTCAAGCGCAGATTGCCCTCCTCGGCCGGTAGCGATTTCGACTGCATGTTCATGGCGGCGACTTCTCTATACGTCCCTATAGGGTTATAGCCCACGGGTGGGGGTTTGCCCGGTTGCGGGGATATCGCCCCGATAAGGCCGCCCAAACCTCCACAAATCCCTGTGGGAGCGAGCCTGCTCGCGAAGGCGGCAGGTCAGTCGACATTTTCGTCACAGGACGTCCGCATTCGCGAGCAGGCTCGCTCCCACAGGTTCTTCATCTGACAGACGTTCAATGTCATCCCCACCGTCCCCGATTCTGGGGAATGACGCCCTTTCCCCGCGGGCCAAAAACCTGACCCTTCTGCGCGTCAAGCCCTCTATCCCGGCCCTCTCCAGCCCATTCACCGCACCTTGGCATGGAAGGTGTACAGGCCCTGTGCAACTGACCCATCCCCAAGGGGCAGGTACTTTGATAGAGGGATTAACTCATGCACCCTTTACTGTCCAAAACCGCGACTGTCCTGGTCGTGAGCGCATTGGCCCAGGGCATCGCCCAGGCTGCTTTGTTTGCTGTTGATCCGGGTCCGTACACACCGGCCAACGGTGGTTTCGCCAGTTGGTATCAGGACTCCCACGGTCGCACCCTGGATCTGTGCCTGTCCAAAGCGCTCAGCTCCCGAGTACCCAGCGCCCCCGGCGCGCCGTCGTACATGTGCTCGCTGCTGCCGACCCCCGGCGTGTTCGATGACGCGCAACCGATTGTCTTCCCGACAAACTTTCCCGACGAAGCGTTCTGGTTCACCGGCGAAACGGCCCTCGTCGACGCCGCACGGGGTATTGATTTGGGCTACGTCAGCGCCATTGAGGCCGCGTTCGCTGCCGAGGAACCGGTTGAAGGCGATCAAGTCAGCTTCGCCCGAATCCGTATTCGCGTCGATGTACCGACCGCCGGCACCTATGTCATCACCCACCCGTATGGCGTCGACGTGTTCAACATCGACACCCCCGGGCGGCGCGCGATCAACATGACTCGCGACATTGGTATCGGCACGCCGAAAACCTATGACGGCGCGCTCAAGGGTGACATCGGCCCGTTCCTGCGCAGCGTCAACGGTCCCTACACCGAGACCAACCCGCTGACCGGTGCCGCCGAACAATTCGTCGGCGACCCGAACCTCAACGAGGCAGTCACCGGCAGCCCGTTCAACACTAACTACGTGCGCATCGAAGGCCCTAACGGCCTCGATCTGCGGACGAACGTGTTCGCCGTCTCCGGCAAGTTGTCGACGGTGGTCCGGCCTACGCCAATGATCACCCAGCGCAGCACTTACTCGCGTACAGCGGGAACCAGTGCGCCGGTCGCCCAGCAAGATGTGTTCGTTCTCGCGCCGCCAGCGCCGGGCACCGTCGCCGTAACCAGCAGCACCCCGGTGCTGAACATGACCGAAGCCAACAGCACCGGCAGCTGGTACGCGCAGTCCTCGGTCAACCCGACCTTGCCAACCACCTTGCAAGTGACCGCCGACAACCACCTGGCCATCGCCAGCAGCACGCCGACCACTCTGCCCATGACCCTGACCGACCTGGTGGTGATCCAGAGCGCACAATACAGCCTCAGCTCCGGACAACTGACCGTGGTCGCCTCGACCAGTGACGAAACCTCGCCGCCGGTACTCACCGCCACCTCCGGCAGCGGCGCCGCCATTGGTGCGCTGGGCGGCGACGGCGCGGTGAAAACCCTGGCCACCGGGATCTCGCCGATCCCACCGGCCAAGGTTCGGGTGACGTCGTCCAACGGCGGCAGCGATACCGAAGAAGTGGTCATCGTGCAATGAACGCTCACATGCCCAGATCCGCATCAGGAGGCATCATGAACAAGTGGCCACGCTTTGCGCTCAACGCGCTCGGGCTCGCTCTCTCGCTGACCGGCAGTGCCTACGCGCAACTCGCCGCCGTCGACCCCGGTCCCTACACCTTCGCCACCGGGAAATTCCCGATGTGGTATCAGGACGAAAATCAGCTATCGATGGAGCTCTGTCAGTCGCGTGCTGCCAGTTCGCGCGTTGCCGCGACCACGCCGCCGGCCTACATGTGCATTCTCTTGGCCGAGCCAGGCATCTACGACGACGCCCAGCCGATGATTTTCCCAGACAACTGGCCGCCGGAAGCCTTCTGGTTCCTGGCCGAAACCACGATTGCCGACAACGCTGCCGGTTATGGTGTGGACGCCTATGTCGCCGGGATCGAAGCGGCATTCGCCTCGGAAAATCCCGCGGACGGTGATCAGCAAAGCTTTGCGCGGATTCGCATCCGGGTGAACGTACCCGTTGCCGGCACCTACACCATCACGCACCCGTATGGCGTCGAGACGGTCAATGTCACCGCACCCGGACGCCGCGCGATCAACATCACCCGCGACATCGGCATCGGCGCACCGGGCAATTTCACCGGTGCCGTCAATGGCGCTATCGGACCGTTCCTGCGCAGCGTCAACGGTCCGTACACCGAAGTGAACCCGGACACCGGCGCCACGGAAACTTTCGTCGGCGACCCGAACCTCAACGAAGCGGTGACCGGCAGCCCGTTCAACACCAACTTCCTGCGCATCACCGGGCCGGCCGGGACGATCCAGTCGAACGTGTTCAGCCTGTCCGGCAAAGTACTCGACAACCGTCAGCAGACGCAGGTGGAAATCGACCGCGCCACCTATCGCCGCACCGCCGCCGGCGTGCGTGCCGAAGTGTTTGCCAAGGCCAGTAACAGCTCGACCCTGTGCTTCCGTGAAACCGTGGCGCTGCTGCCCGGCCCACCGCCAACGCCGTGCCAGACCAGTCTGTTGGGTGACAACAATGGTCTGTTCTTCGGCCACCGACTGGGCACAGGCGCGGTACCTCCGGTAGTCGTCGTGACCGCCACCAACCCCGCCGGCACTACGCGTCCGACGGCCGTGTCGGCCAAGCTCACCGACGTGGTGAAAGTGCAGACCGCGCGCTACAACTGGGCCAACCACAGCCTGCTGATCGAGGCTACCTCGAGCGATGAAGTGGCGATCCCCGACATGGTTGCCCAAGGCTACGGGCGTCTGTCGAAAACCGGCACTCTGCAGCGCATCACCGTCGCCGACCTGACTCAGCCACCCGCTACCGTGACGGTGAAATCTGCCGCTGGCGGTGGTGACACCGAAGCGGTCGTCGTGGTCGGCAGCGCGCCGGACACGGGTGAAAACCAAGCGCCGATCACCAACGCCGACAGCGGCAGCACCAGCTTCGGCGTGCCGATCACCCTCAGTCTGTTGACCAACGACAGCGATCCTGATGGCAACAACCCGCTGGGCATCACCGCGTTGACTCAACCGGCCGCCGGCCAAGGCAGCGTCGCGCTCAACGGCACCACTTCAGTGGTCTACACCCCGCCAGCGGTAGTCAACGCGCCACTGACCACCACCTTCACCTACAAAGCGCAGGACGCCAAAGGCCTGGCCTCGGCCAACCCGGCCACCGTAACCATCACCGTCGCACCGAACCAGGCACCGACCGCCGTCGCCGACAGCGTCGCCACACTGGGCGTAGCGATTCCAATCAACGTGCTGGCCAACGATACCGATCCGGAAGGCAACGTGCCGCTGGCCGTCAACAGTCTGACCCAACCCGCCGCCGGACGCGGCACGGTCAGCACTGACGGCACGGTGATCACCTACACCCCACCGGCCACCGTGACCACGGCATTCACCACGACCTTCACCTACATCGCCCGGGACGCCTTCGGTGCCCTGTCGACGCCGGCCACAGTCACCGTGCAAGTCTCGCCACGGCCAGCGGCAGAAACGTTCGCCGTCACCGCGTCGACGGTGCAGGCACGCTCCGGCGGACGCTTCAACTGGGACTTCACCGGCACCTCGTCAGTGACCACTGGCAACACCATCACCGTGCAGGTCACCACCCCTTCCGGGCTGGTCACCCTTGGCACCACCACGGTGCCGTTGACCGGACGCTGGCGGCTGACGCTGAACAACACGCTGGTGGTGCCATCGGCCAACCCGACCGCGACGATCCGCTCCTCCCAGGGCACCGTGCGCACGGTCTCGGTGACCACGCTGTAGGCCTGCGCCCCAGCCACTTGCAGGTGGCTGGGGCGTGCTTCGCAACCGGATAACGCCACACAGGATTTTCGCCATGAACACGCCGACCGCCGCCCTGCTTTGCCTGCTTCTGCTGTGCAGCAATGCAGGTGTGCGCGCCGACGACCTGATGGAAAACGATGACCTGGCACCAACCAGCAGCGACCTCGGCGAACTGCCCCCACCGGTGGGTCAGCAAGCCCTGATCGACCAGCTCGGCCAGGCCAACGTCGCCCTGCTGCAACAGAACGGTCAGTCGCTGCTCGGGCAGATCGTGCAGTCGGGCAGCAATCAGGAGGCGTACATCCTGCAACAGGGCAGCGACCTGATGGCGCTGATCAACCAGAACGGTTCCGGCAACGCCGCCTCCATTACCCAAAACGGCAGCCATAACCGCGCGCAGATTTCGCAAAACGGCAACAACAACGACGCCAGCATCGAGCAGGCCGGCGCGGGGCTGCAAAGCGCCGTGACCCAGTCGGGCAACGGCATGAGCGTTTCGGTCAAGCAATATCGCTAAGCACTGCCAATCATCGGAGAGTTCATCATGTTCAAACTGACGCCCCTCACCGCCGCCATCCTGGTCATGATCAGTGCCCAGGCCATGGCCGACGACAGCCTGTCCAACCAAAGCCAGGTCGGTACCGCCAACATCGCCGACGTGAAACAGACCCAGGCCCCGTTCAGCACCGCCACCCAAACCCAGCTGGGCCAAGGCAACGACGCCGCCGCCGTGCAAGATCACGCCACCAGCGTGATCACCCAGGACGCAGTCGGCGATTACAACGCGGCTTACGCGGAACAACTTTACGAAAACAACGCCACCATCACCCAGCAACAAGTCGGCGCCTTCAACACCGCCCACGCCAGCCAGTCGCTGGGCTTCGGCTCACCGAACAACGCGCTGCAACAGCAGCAAGGCACCGGCAACTTCTCGTTCATCTATCAGGATTCACAGAACGGCAGCGAAGGCAAAACCTTCCAGTTCGGCGACAGCAACGAAGCCAACATCGAGCAACTTTATGAAGGCAGCGGCAACAGTTCAGTGATTACCCAATACGGCACGGCCAACTACGGCACCGCCGAACAAGTGCTGCACAACGGCGGCCAGATCGGCATCAACCAGGCCGGCGAAGGCAACTACGCCTACGGCGACCAGCGCAACGGCACTGGTGGCAACATCACCATCAACCAGTTCGGTAACCTCAACGGCACTGAAATCTGGCAGGACGCG
Source organism: Pseudomonas sp. S3_C06 (assembly GCF_054667675.1). NCBI lineage: Bacteria > Pseudomonadati > Pseudomonadota > Gammaproteobacteria > Pseudomonadales > Pseudomonadaceae > Pseudomonas > Pseudomonas sp. S3_C06. The sequence continues at coordinate 6,277,439 of NZ_CP162747.1, read as the reverse complement.
CAACTGGCCAGCCAAGCCACCGTCAACCAGTACGGCGACAGCAACGAAACCGTGGTCGACCAAAGCTTCGGCGAAAACAACACCGCCGCCGTCACCCAGGTCGGGAATACAAACGCCATCTACGCCGACCAATTCGAATCGGTCAACTCGACACTGGCGTTGTATCAGGTCGGTAACGGCAACGTGCACTTCACCTACCAGAACGGCGACAGCCACGTGCTCAGCGCCACCTCCGTGGGCAACGACAACAAGGTCTACGCCAGCAACTGGAAAGGCCCGCAATCCGGCGGCCAGTTCGGCAGCGGCCAACGCGCGACAGTTACTCAGGCGGGCAATGGCAACATCGCCAGCTTCACTCAGGATGGCGTTGGGCAAGTCATGACCACGCATCAAACCGGGACTGGCAACAAGACCACGGTCAGTCAGGCTGAGTCGTATAACGAGCTGTATTTTGATCAGAATGGTAGCGACAACATTTTGATTTCCGATCAGCGCGGCACTGGCAACCTGGTGCAGGGTTCTTCGAATGGCACGGGCAACAGCGCTGAGTTTGATCAGTCTGGCTCGGGGAACCAGGCGTATACCGCGCAGTTGTATGGCAGCGACAACATGATCACTGTTAAACAGGCGGATACGATGAACGTGGCGTATGTGACCCAGGGCGGCACGGGGAACATTGCCAATGTCGATCAGAGCGGGGTCACGCAGACGGCGAATATTCAGCAGTTCGGGTCGGCTAACCAGGCGACGGTTTTGCAGCAGTAGGGGTTGGGTGTTGATGGGCCGCGATTCTCTGGTGAGGGGGGTCGCGGTTTTTTTTGCGCTGACGTTTGAGTTGCGTCCTACGGAAAACGGAACGTTTTCAGAAATTCGGGGAGTTTTCTGACAAGTTCTGGCGGTTGGCCGTCGGAAGTGTAGGCTCTAGGATTTGCCGGGACAACTTGATCCTAATGGAGCTTGGCCTACATGCAATTCATCCAGACAGCGACGACAGCGATGCCGTTAACGAATAGACTTCGAGGCACCAAACCCGGAGGCTCTATGATCGACCCGTCCTTGATCGACCCACTGTGCCCGGTTGTTTCGGATCTTGATCCCGAGGAGCAGGCTGCGAGTTATGACCGTTGGTTTCGGGCCGAAGTACAGGCCTCTCTCGATGATCCGCGTCCGAGTATTCCCCATGAGCAAGTGATGGAGGAAATCAATGCCTTGATGGAATCAATGCGCAAAAGCGCTGATGCAGATTAAGTGGCGACCCAAGGCTCGGGTCGAACTCTCGAAAATCCTGAAGTACATTGGCGAGCGAAATTTTGTAGCGGCGACTGCACTTCACAAGTGCGTCGTAAAAACTACATCTGCGCTTTGTTGGCATCCACACCTGTATCGCAAAGGCCGCTCTCCCGGCACTCGAGAGATTGTGGTGAGCCCGAACTATCTCGTCGTTTATCAAGTGGCGGACCAAATTGAGATTGTGAGCATCTTGCATGCGCGTCAGGAGTACCCTCGACGCGACCCCGGTTAAGATCGCTTCCTCGTCTCAACACAAGAAACCGTGCTTCCCGTGGAGGTACGGTTTTTTTGATCGTTCCCACGCTCTGCGTGGGAATGCCTCTCGGGACGCTCCGCGTTCCAACTCGCGAATTTGACGCAGAGCGTCAGGGGCTGCATTCCTTTGCTGCGCGCGGGAACGATCAATCAGCCATCCTTCAGCTCGACGTGATCGAGAGCTTGATTCACCGCCAGTTCGCCCAGCATGACGACTTGTGCGATACCCAGTGCAGTCTTGCGGTGTGAGGTTTCCAGCGAGGCGGCGAAGTTGATGAGCATTTCGCTGGCCGAGCCTAGGGTTTCGCTGGCGTTGGCGAACAGGGATTCGGTGTTGTACCTGGGGTTGGCGAGGTACATGGGTTCCGGCTCGTTGGCGCTGGACATGATGTGGGCGGTTGGGTTGAGGTAGAAATCGAGGGCGCGGTCGGCGGCTTCGTGGAGTTTTTTGCTGTCGACTGAGGCGTAGGGGGATGTGGTGTTGGTGTCTGGTTCTGGGGGGTTGGGTGTTGGTTTTTTCATGGTGATTCTCTCTCATTGATAGTTGCAGCTGGCCCATTCGACTTCCAGGAAAAATGGGTGGCAGCTGTACGCAGGCTGGAAATCCGGGAGAGAGCAACCCGGCAGACACGAATGTCTCCCGCGCACAACCGCCATAACAGAGTGCACACAATGAAAGTGCGCAAGCATACGTTATGAAAGGCGTATCTGCTCTCTCGTGTCTTCGGGTTTCCATGCCCGGTCGCTGAATTGGCAGCGACGAACACAGGCTAGAGACAGGACGTCCGACGGACAACCTGAAAACCTTGTGGGAAGGTTCCGCTGATTCAGACACTTCTTTAAACACACTTCAGATCGCAGCCCTCACCCTAGCCCTCTCCCGGAGGGAGAAGGAACTGACCGTGGTGTTTGGTAGATGTACGCCGACGTGCAATACCGAGCTGAACTCAGATTTTGAAGCGTTGAAGCAAGAGCCCCTCACCCTAGCCCTCTCCCGGAGGGAGAGGGGACTGACCGTGGTGTTTGGTAGATATACGCCGACGTGCAATACCGAGCTGAATTCAGGTTTTGAAGCGTTGAAGCAAGAGCCCCTCACCCTAGCCCTCTCCCGGGGGGAGAGGGAACTGACCGAGGTGTTTGGGTGAGGTACGCCGACGTGAAATACCGAGCTGAACTCTGATTTTGAAGCGTTGAAGCAAGAGCCCCTCACCCTAGCCCTCTCCCGGAGGGAGAGGGGACTGACCGTGGTGTTTGGTAGAGGTACGCCGACGTGAAATACCGAGCTGAATTCAGGTTTTGAAGCGTTGAAGCAAGAGCCCCTCACCCTAGCCCTCTCCCGGAGGGAGAGGGAACTGACCGAGTGGTTTGGTAGAGGTACGCCGACGTGCGATACCGCGTTGAACTCAGATTTTGAAAGGCCCAAAAATCGGCTCCCTCTCCCTCGGGAGAGGGCTGGGGTGAGGGGCAAGAGCACCACAAACCCAAAGCCGACCACGCCCCGCTCTTCACCACTCAATAGGCCGAGTGCCAGCTCGCCTGCTCTTGATCTTGATCCACGGGCGACGTCGGAAGGCTGATTGGAGGGATTGATCCGGGCGTGGGAGCGCAGCGACCGTTTGGCGCAGCCAAACACAGCGAGAGGAGGTGCAGCGAAGCAAACCGTAGGCGCTGCGCCCGGATCGATCCCGCAGCGAAGGAACCCCGAGCCCCAGCGAGCGGGCCGCACGCAGGAGCAAGCCTTTTGGGTAACCTTTTCGGCGTTTGGAAAAGGTGACCCGCCGTAAGGGCGGAACCCTAAGCAGCCGTTACCGCAGCAACGGATATGCACCCGCCCAACCAGAACCTGGTCGGCCCGAAGGCCGCCACGTTCACTCCGCCTCCGGATCAATCTTGTTCTGGCTCAAATACCGATTCAACACATCATCCTGCCCAGGCACAGAAGCGTCCCCCGCCACCTGCCACAACCGCCGCTCAATCCCCTGCGCCACCATATGCCCCACCGCCGCCTCAATCGCCGACAACACACAAAGCTGCGCCGGCTCATTTGTCGTATACCCAACCTCAGCCTCAAGCAACTTCTTGAACTCGATAAACTTGAAAATCCCCGCACTGCGCGCCACCGAATAAATCGTCTTGCTGGTCATCACATTCGCCAACACCTGCCCGCTACGCACATCCACCGCACGCAAATTCACGGTCACCTGATCCACCCGATACTCACGCTGCAAATCGATCCCCAGATACCGCGCCCCTTCCCCACCGCTACGCACATTGGTGTCATACGCGATGATCCCGCCCTCGAGCATCATGTTCGCCGCCTGCAACGGTGGCAGCTCACCCTGAATATTCACCGGCGTATTCGGCTTCTTCTGCGACGCGCGAATGATCTTGCGCTCGGTCAACAGGTTCTGCAGCCCTTCCCGCTCAAGCACGACAAACCAGCCACTGGCCTGCATCGCGTCCATCAACATCGACGCCGCGCCCTGGGTCACGCTGGTGGAAAACGAACTCGCCGGCGTCGGCTTGTACTGCCCGGTCTGGTCACGGAAACCGTACACCACCGCCATCAACCGCCCCTTGGGCCGCGGCATCTTCAGCAAGTCGTAATAAGTCGAGGCCCTGGGGGTCAGGGTCGGGGTTTCGGTGTCCTGCTCGGCCGACATCGGCTCACGCAGACTGCACCCTTGTAATGTCGCCAACAGCAGCCCTAACGCGATGATCTTTTTCATGTCCGTTCTCCCCGGAACCGTCAGCCCGTCACGGGTTGAGGCCGTTCACCTGAATTTCCGAAACCTCACCGGTCGCTCGATCGGTCACTTCAATGCTCAGTGCCCCGGAGTCGTCGATGACGTTGACGATAAAAGAGTCAGTGGACAGGCTCCCCGTGTTGCCGGTGGAGATGTTGTCCAGCAACTGCCCTAGCAGCCGCGATTGCAATTGACTGGTGAAGCGCTCCAGCGCCGAGGTGCCGGCCACCGCCGAACGGCTCTGGATGTCCGGATCGTCGTGATCGTTTTGCGCCTGGGCGTTGTTGAGCAACCAGGTGCCGTTGAGCGGGTTGCCGCCGAACGACGGGTTGACCGGCGTGTAGACCAGTTCAGTGGCCTGGACAGCGGCAGCGCTGGCGAGCCCGATCAACAACCCCGAGATCCAGAATCCGCTGCGCCGTGAGAACGTTGTGCTGTTCATAGTTCGTCCTTCTCAAGGTCGGTGGTGTCCTGCAACAGAGCCTCCAGCTTGCGCTGGACAACCTGGCGTCGAACCCAGTCGGCGGCCGCGTAGGCCTCGTCCTTCAGTTCCACGGTGTTCGGCGGCAGGAAGCGCCGATAAACCAGGCGTTGCTGATATTCCACGGTCACCAGGCTGCCCCAGCGCGCGTCGGGCCGCTCGCGCACCACCAGGTTGAAATCCATCCGGCTGGTGTCACGCAGGCGTTCACTGAACGAGTAGTAAAAGTCGTGGCCGATGTGCGAGATCGTGTCGTCGACAATGAAGCCCATCATTTCGTCTTCTTCACCGGCCTGGACGCAGCCCGCCACCACGGTGAGGACCAACGCGCACCACCATTGGCGAGTCATGGCTGCAACGCCTGTGGCAGATTCGACTGGCCTTTGGCCGGGCCATTGGTGCCCTCAAGAAAGGCTTTTTCAGCGACGAACTGCCAATCCGAATAACGCTGCATGCCGTCGAAATCCGACCACTGCGTCGGGAAGCCCGATTGCTTCAAAGGCAGCTCGGCCGAAGGGCTGTTGAGGCCGGTGATGCGTCCGTCGAAACCGCGTTGCAGCGCCCATTCGCCCTGACCGATCGGGTCCGGATAGAGCTGACGCAGGTGATGCTTGGCCTCGGGAAAGCGCTGATCTTCAAGCAGGTCCGCCAGTTCTTTCGGGTACTGCGCCAGCCCCGGCGAACTGCGGTAATAGCTGCGCAGCGCCTGGGCGTACTGAGTGCCGACCCAGAGCAACTGGCGTTCACGGTCACGGCGCGAAGCGGTCGACCACAACTCACCGGCACTGGCCAGGCCCATGCCCATCACTACGATGAGGAACAGCACGCCGAGGTAGGTGAAACCACCCTGCTGCGCGCGGTTACCACTCGGAAAACTGGCTGCCATCACGCGCCCTCCCGGTAGCACCGCTCTTGATATCGGCCACACCACCGGCAACCCCGTCCGGTGGCGCGATCAGCACCCACTGGTCTTTGCGCTCGGTGATCGGATCAAGTGGCGCATTGCGCAGGTAACGTTGTTCGATCAGTTGCTCGATGGAATCCGGATAGCGCCCGGTGTCACCGTAAAAGTGATCCAGCGCCTCGCGCATCGCCGACAGGCTCTGGCGCAGGGTGGTTTCCTTAGACGCTTCAAGACTGTTGAAGTAGCGCGGCAGCGCGATGGTCATCAGCGTGGCGATGATCGCCATCACCACCATCAGCTCCAGCAAGGTAAAACCTTTTTCCCGGCGCATGAGGTTCACCACTCGCGGTAGGCGATGCCGTTGAGGCCCTTGCCCCGGGCGTGGGAGTAGACGTCGAACACGTCCTCGCCATCGCGCGGGTTCTGAGCCGAACTGTTGTAGGCGCGCACGCCCCAACCCCCTTCGTCATCACGTTTGGCCGGCACCAGCGGATCGCGCGGGATGCGGCGTAAAAAGTAGAACTTGGCGCCCTTGGCGCTGCGCACATCGCGCACGCCTTCGACCAGTACTTGCAGGTTCGGCGGGTAGCCGCTGCTGTTCAGCGACTTCTCGATATAGCCGGCATCGAAGGCACGCTTGTAGGCGTCGATGCCATCGCGAATCTGGTACAGCGCGTTGCGCAATTCCTGCTCCTTGCCACGCCGCACCAGGGTCTCGGTCAGTGGCGCGGCCATGCTCGCCAACAGACCGATCAGGGACAGCGTCACCACGACTTCGATCAGGCTGAAACCGCGTTGGGAGGCGTTCATGATCAAGGCTTCTCGACGGTGACACGGGTGGTGGCCACGGCCGACTCACCGACGGCACGCGGCTGCGCGGCAGGCGACGGCATCACGTAACTCTGCGAACGATCCGGCGCCTGGATGTGCATGCTGGTTTCGGTGCCGGTGGAGAACTCCATGTCCGACGGGCTCTGGTACGGCAGGTTGCGCACGATCCGTGGGGTGATCGACAGCACCAGTTCGGATTTGCCGACGGTGTCCTTGTTGCTGCCGAACAGCCGGCCAATGCCGGGAATGTCGCCGAGGCCCGGAATCTTGTTGCCGGTGGCGCCGTGGTCGTTGCGCATCAGGCCGGCGAGGATCTGCGTTTCGCCGTCGTGCAGACGCAGTGAAGTTTGCGCGTTGCGGGTGTCGACCTGCACCGGGATCGTGCCCTGCCGGGTCGGCTCCAGCGGCGTGGCGTTACTCACTTCGAGAGCAATTTTGATCGCCACTTCGTTGTTCAGGTGCACGGTTGGTTGCACTTCGAGCTTCAGACCGACGTCGAGGTAAGTGACGCTCTCAGTGATCACCGGGCCTTGCGTCGACGGCACCGAAGTCGCGCTGATGATCGGCACACGCTGACCGATGTGAATCCGCGCCTGCTCGCGGTTGCTCACACGAATCACCGGGCTGGCGAGGGTGTTGATGTCATTGTCCTGCGCGTTGATTTTGGCTTGCGGCGACGGCGAGATCGAAATCCGGCTGGAATTGATGCCTTTCAGTTGATCAAGCAGGGTCACCGCCGAACCGTCGCTGTTGACCACGCCGAAGGTGTTCGGCCATTGCAGGCCGAGGTCGAGAATGCGCTGGGTGGCGACTTCCATCACTTCCACTTCGAGCACCACTTCCGGGTTCGACTGGTCTTGCGACTGCAGCAGTTTCTCGGCCATGCGCACGGCGTCTTCGGTGTCGCGCATGGTCAGGGTGTTGAGGCGTTCGTCGACGAACACGTCGCGGGTCTTGAGCATGGTTTTGACCATGTTCAGCGCGGTGTTGGCGTCGATGCTGGTCAGGTAAAACGTGCGCATCACCAGTTCCTGGTAATCCTTCACTTTCTGCGGTGAATCCGGGTAGATCAGCAAGGTGTTTTCGTTCACCACTTTCTGGTGCAACTGGTTCTGTTGCAGCAGCAGGGTCACGGCGTCTTCAATGCGCACGTCACGCACGAAAATCGTCGCTTTCATGTCCGGGCGCAGGTCTTTGTCGAAGATGAAGTTGAGCCCGGCAACTTGCGACAGCACTTCGAAAATGGTCTTGAGGTTGGCGTCGCGAAACTCCAGGGTCACCGGCCGATCGAGCTTGGTGCGCAGTTGCGGATAAGGAATGACATTGCGGCTCTGCACCAGACGAATATTGCCTTGCAGCTCAAGCGCGCCCTCGTTGTTCGGGTCGAGTTCGAGGATCTGTTTGACCTGCCGATCAGCGCCGTAAATGTCGCCGCGACGCAGGTCGCCACGGGCCAGTTCCAGTTTTTCGTCCATGCTGCGCAGGTAGTCCATCTGCTTCAGGGCATCCTGAGCGCGGCGGTTGTTCGGCTCGATGGTCAGCACGCGGTTGTAGGCCACCCGCGCCGAAGCAAAGTCGCGGCGCGAACGGTCGGTATCACCGGTCGTCAGCAACGCCGTAATCGCCTTGGCCCGACCGCTGTTGAGCAGCAAGTGCAGCTCGGTGTCCCGTGGGTTTTCGCGCAGACCTTCTTCGATTCGCGCCAGCCCCGCCTCGTACTGACCCTGTTCAATCAGGTCGGCGGCTTCCTTGTTGGCCACTTGTGCGGAACTGCACGCGGCCAGCCCGGCACACAGGCCCAGGCTCATCAGCAAACGGGAACGGTTCATTGCGTACTCCCCACAGACAGGGTCTGCGACAAATGCAAAGGCAGGTAGACCAGGCTCAATTCCACATCGGAAATGCCGGTGATCTTCCAGGTGTCGTCGATCACATCCCCGTTGCGCACGACGTAGATCTTTTCGCCGTTCTGCAAAAACACTTGCAGGTCGCTGCGGTCATGCAGCCTGCCGACGAACTGAAACGGCACCGGTGGCAGGCTCGGGGCTTGCACCACAGTTGCTGGATTGATGGCCATTTCGGTGACCGTGGCCAGAGTCGGCGCGGCCTTCCAGGATTTGGCCGCGAACAAGTCGCCGGCCGGGCTCAGGTCCTTGATCGACGCATCCTTGGCTTTGGCGTTACTGGCCGGCAGCGCGCCCCGGGGTTTCCCCGGCGTGGCGACGGCGACTTCGTTGGAATCGGCGTCTTCGCTTGGCGAGAAATATTCCGGCAACCACGCCAGCGCAGCAGCTACGCCGAAGAACGCCAACCAACCTGTCACGCGCTTGGTATTCATCACGACCTCGACAGGTAAAGGGTCATACGGATCCGGCCATTGAGGTCGGTGTCGCCAATCTTCTTGCGTTGCAACTCGAGGTCTTCCACCACCACCGCCGGCAACTGGCCGAGCAAGGCGTGCAGGAACCGGCGTAATTGCGGGTAGCTGCCGCGCACTGGCAGGAGGATCTGATAGCGCGCCAGATGGGTTTTCGGGTCGACGCCGAGGGCGTATTCGCCGCGCGCCAGGGTGATGTGTTCTTGCGCTGCGAGGGCGTAGATGCGGTCGATGGCGACGGTGGCTTGCGGCTGCGCCGGCAGTTTGTTGCGGAAGTCGTCGAGCTGACGTTGCGGCACCACCGGTGGCGCGATGCTGCCGTCTTCAACCTTGGCCAGATACGCGCTCGCTTCCCGAGTCTGCAGGCTCAGGTGCTGCAATGATTGCCAACCCGGCAGCAAGCCACCGAGTGCCCAAGCCACGGCGACCAGCAGCAATGCCAGCCCGGCGAGGCCCGGAATGCCGAGGCCTTGCAGGTATTCGTGGACGATCAGTCTAGGGATTCGCATCGCCAATCTCCCAAGTCGCCGACAGGTTGAATTGCACCGGTTGCTCCGGCGATTTGACGACGATTTCGTGGCTCAGCAGCGACACGTCGGACAGCTCGTCGCTGGCTTCCAGACGTTTGTGGAAGTCGAGCATCGCTTGCAGATCCCGTGCTTCGGCGCTGATGCGCACCTGGCCTTTGCGCGCATCCGGGGTCAGGGTCAGCAGCGCGACGTCATCGCGCGGCATCGCTTCGAGCATGGCGAACAGGCGTTCCCACGGCCGGCGCAGTTGCTGCGAGACCTTGCGCATTTCGGCGAGGTTTGCCGCTTGCTCACGGGTCTCCGCCGGGCTCAAGGTGGACTTGGCGCCGCTGTCGCCGGTGAGCTGGCGCTGGGTGGTTTGCAGGTGGCCTTGTTGCTGTTCGGTGTGCGCGTCGAGGTGCTGTTGCATGCCGAAGCACAGCGCCGCCAGCAGCACACCGCCGCCAAGCAGGCTCCAACCCAACGGGCCGGAACGTGGCCGTGGCTGAAAATCGAGATTGAGCGCGCGCATGTCAGGCCACCGCCCGGGACATGACGTACAAGCCGTCACGCACGTTCATCGAGTCGTCTTCAAGGGTGCGCAGTTGCACACCCGCCACGTCCGGATGCGTATCGAGGCGCGCCGGTGCATGCAGATAAACGTTGAACGCGCGTTCGCTGGTCGAGGCTTGCAGCTGGCGTTCGCGACCGATCAGCGCATTCAACGCGGCATCGCTGTCGCTGCCGCCCACCGAACGCACGCCGGCCCAGCGCCCTTCCCTCGCCAGCAACAACACGCTGCGTTGCGGCTCGGCGACGACGAACAGGAAGTCGCCGGCATCGAGGCTTTTGTCGAAGCGGTTGAACGCCGCCATCAGGTACGGCTGCACTGAGCGCAGGCGCAAACCGCGACCGCTGACCAGCGTGCGCAGACGTTCGAGCAAGTCCTGCGGCAAAGCGCTGGCGATGCGGTCGTAACCGGCCGGTTCGGCGGATAGCACCAGACTCCACGGCTGGGTGGGCGCGCCAAACAGGTCTTCAAAACATAACTGAGCAAAGCCGCGCAGTTCCTCAGGGCTGCTGATCTGCGCGCTCCACGGCACCAGGCAGAAACGGCTGAAGTGCCCGGAGATGACCACGCTCAATTCGGCACCAGCGCGGGCGTGTTCACCGAGCAGGCGATCGAGGGTGTCCAGCGCCACCGCGTAGCTCTGGAAGCCTTCGTCGATGTACCCGACGCTGCCCAGCCACAGGGTGTCGCTGCCGCACCGCTGACCGAGGCCAACACCGCTGGCGCCGAGCACGGCGACAAAACGCTCACGCGATAAAAGTGACACGATTGATCTCCTCCAGCGTGGTGCGACCTTGTTCCACCAGCTCCAGCGCCGATTCACGCAACAGGCGCAAACCACGTGCACAGGCCAGGGCTTTGATTTGTTTGATCGGTTGGCGCTCGACGATCATCTGGCGCAGTTCGTCGTCGAGGTGCAGCAACTCGGCAATCGCCGTGCGCCCGCGATAACCGCTGCCCCGGCAGTGCCCGCAGCCCTTGCCGTGGACGAAGTGGTAGTGATCGACTTTCTGCGGATCGAGGCCCGAGGCGCGCAGCTCTTCATCGCTTGGATTGACCGGCGCGCTGCAACTGGCGCACACCAGCCGGATCAGGCGCTGGGCGAGAATCGCGTTGAGCGCCGAGACCAGGCTGTAGGGGTCGATTTCCATTTGCGTGAAACGGCCAATCACGTCGAAGACGTTGTTGGCGTGGATGGTGGTGAACACCAGGTGGCCGGTAAGCGCCGATTGCACGGCGATCTGCGCGGTGTCCGGATCACGGATTTCGCCGACCATGATCTTGTCCGGGTCGTGGCGCAGTATCGAGCGCAGGCCTCGGGCGAAGGTCAGGCCTTTTTTCTCGTTGACCGGGATTTGCAGCACCCCCGGCAATTGATATTCGACCGGGTCTTCGATGGTGATGATCTTGTCCACGCCGTGGTTGATCTCGGTGATCATCGCGTACAGCGTGGTGGTCTTGCCGCTGCCGGTCGGGCCGGTCACCAGGACCATGCCGTAGGGTTCGGCGGCGAGGCGGCGCAACTGGCGCAGGGTTTCATCTTCAAAGCCCAGCGCCTGCAATTGCACGCCGCAGACCTTGTCAGCGAGGTCCTGTTTGTCGAGGACACGCAGCACCGCGTCTTCGCCGAAGATGCTCGGCATGATAGACACGCGAAAATCGATCTGACGGCCGCTGATACCGATCTTGAAGCGACCGTCCTGCGGCACGCGTTTTTCGCCGATGTCCAGCTCAGCCATGACCTTGACCCGCGAAATCACCTGCTCGGCGAACTCGTTGCCCTGGACTTTGCTGATGTTGTTGAGCACGCCGTCGATGCGGTACTTGATCACCAGACCGTGGCCGGTGGTGCCGAGGTGGATATCGCTGGCGTGCATTTTCAGCGCGTCGTAGAGGGTCGAGTTGACCAGTTTCACCACGCTGCTGGCGTCTTCGCTGATGCTGGTCAGCGACAGGCTTTGCAGGGTGTCGATTTCGTGGTGGGTGTCGCCTTGGGCGTTCAGCGATTCGACCGCGTGGAAGCTTTCTTCGTGGCGGGCCAGATAGGCCTTGAGATCATCGGCGTGCACCAGATGCAGCGGCGCGCCGTGCAGGCAATCGTCGATCCAGGCCAGCCGCGCCGGGTCGAAGGGGTCGGCAAACACGCCGATGACTTCGTCGTTGTGGCGCAGCAGGATGAATTCGCGTTTCAGGCATTGTGCGAGGGTGACGCGGTCGAACACCGGCGTCGCTTGAAACAGGCTGTCGGTGTCGAGCACCGGGTAATGCAGGGTGGCGCCGAGGGTATGAATGAACGGCATCGGCGCCAGTTCACAGAGTACGCAAAGGGCTTCAAGCACGCGTTCGCCAGAGGTGGCGGCCCGCGCCCGGGCCTGGGCAAGCTGTTCACTGGAAAAGCGCTCGGGGGCGCATTCGGCCAGCAGCGGTTCGACGACAACGGACAGACGTTCCATGGCTTGCTCTCCAACCGGGGCTTAGAGCCCTGTCGGCGCGGCAAACCGTGGCGGCAAGTGCCGGAACGTCTGTTCGCGCCATTACTCCCCGGTGAGCATTTGATCGTCGTCCGGCGCCATGGGTCGCGACTGCCGTCGCCGATCCGCCAACACCCAACTGCCATCGTACAACTGCAACGGGAAGCTCTCGGTCCTGCTCTGGCGTCGTTCGACGAAACCCTCGGAAGGGTTTGCACCGGGTTTCGCTTCGCGCTTGAAGCCCAGAAGGTCGCAGACAGCTCGGGCCAGTTCCGCCAAAGGAAACGGTTTGAACAGGATGTGGCTGACCCCCAGTTGCCGCGCCCGCTCACAGACTTCAGCGGTCGGGTGACCCGTTATCAGCACAAAATGGCACGTCCTGTTCTGGCGGACCGCGTCGAGCACCTCAAAGCCTTCCATATCGGGCAAGCGGTAATCGAACACCAGCACGTCGGGGGCAAAGGTTTCGGCCAGGCCGATCGCCGTCGCTCCGTCATGTGCAATCCGGACGTCCAGCCCCTGCGCCGACAGATAATCCTGAAGGTTCTGTGCAAGCAGCTGTTCGTCTTCGACAACCAGTACTTTGTTAACCAAGGTCGACTCCTTGAAACAGCAGGTCCGATGACCCCGCCCTGAGAGTGCGCCTTACCATCGGTAACGCACACTTCATGCCAGGCTGAGTGCCGGTAATTTTACGTCTTCATGTCCTTGAATTTAATGACAATGCCCGCTCGTCCCGGTACCCCGTTCCCCAGAAACGGGGAAGCACCTGAATGGGCATCGAAGCCATTCCCCACTATTGGGGGGGAACCTTCAGTCGTCGTCAATTCGTTCGATCCTGTTCTGCACTCGTAATTGCGCGAGCACCTGACGACGAGCCTGGGTCTGTTGCTGTCGGGCGAGCTGTGCCCTGACTGTATCCAGCCCCTGCAAATCTGGGACATCGGCGGCCTCCAGGTGGTTCGGCAAATAAATCACATGCCAGCCGAACGGTGAACGCACCGGATCGCTGGCGAAGCTCGCCCCACTGACAATCGAGGCGCGCATTTGCAACAAGCGTAGACGCGCTGCGGCGACTGTGGCTGCATCCGCTTGCGCGGGCACACGGATCAGCAGGTGCCGGGGTTGCAAGGTATTGGCGCGGATCAGTTCGGCGAACATCTGCTGCGCCGCCATTTCGCGGCGGGTGTACTCGGTGAAGGATGCCTCATCGAAACCGGCGTCCTGCAAGCGCCGGACGAATTTATCCGTGCCGCCGATGGCACTGCGGGTCTGCTCGACTTGCTGACGCACCACTTGATCGTCGATCTGCACACCGCGCTTTTGCGACTCCTGCCACAGCAGTTCTTTGTCGATCAGCGTTTGCAGCGCTGCCTGACGCAGCTCTTTATAGGCCCTGGGGCTACGAATGCTCGCCACGGCGCGGCCCTGATCTTCCAGGTATTCGGCGAAGAAGCGCTCGAAGCGAAACCCGGAAATCTCCTCGCCATTGACCCGGGCCACGGCCGGTTCGTTATTGGCCCACGCCAGCGGCAGCCAGCAAGTCAGCAGCAAGATCAGCGTTATGCGTTTCATGATCGGGCCCTCCGTTCAGGGGCTGGCAACAATCGGTTTATAAGGGGCGACCAGATAGAAACGCTGATCGGGCAAATCCACGGTGACCACATGCGCGCCGCTCAAGCCCAGGCGCCGACCGGGGCCGAAACTCAGGCGCGGGGTCAGGCCGGTGTCGAAGTCATGCAGGCCTTCCAGCGCCGCCACCAGTTTTTCCCGGCTGGCGTCGCGACCGGCCTGTTTCATGCCTTCGCTGAGCAGCAACATCGAGGCGTAAGCGCCGACTTGCAGCACCGCGTGCTGGGCGCCAAGGCCCTGGCCTTCGCGCAGCAGTGTCAGGGCCATGCGCCCGGCCTGGGTCCAGTCGCTGGGCACGAACGGATAGGCGAGAAATACCCGTCGGGTGAAGCCGTCGGGCACTTGCAGCAGATCGCCGGCCACCTGGCTTGAGGCGGCGAACAGATACGGCACTTGCCCGGCGCTTTGCAGCCGCGTCGCCAAACGACTGAAGCCGCCGCCATTGCCCAGATAGAACACCGATCGCGAACCCAGCGGCAAAGCCTCTGCTGCCGGGTCGTAGGCTTGCAGAAGGACTTTCTGCCAGCCGTGATCCTGTAAGTATTGAGCGAGGGTGGTTGCCGCTTGCGCTTGTAAAGGGTCATCGGGATAGGCAATCAGGGTCGGCCCTTGCAGCACGCGCAGGCTGGCCGTGGCGTAGTCGGCCAGCGCGATCAATTGCTCGCGCAAACCCGGCAACGGCTCGAAAATCTGCGGACTGGCCTGCATCGCCCCGAGCAACGACAAGGCGCCGATCAGCGGCACGCCGGCCTGTTCCAGGCGCGGCCCCAGTTCACTGTCGAGGGCCGGTGCCAGTGGTGCGATCAGGGCGAACACCTGTTCCTGCTCGATCAACTGCTGCAGGGCTTGTTCGGCACTGGCGCGATCCGGGCCGGGATCGACCACGGTCAGACGCAGCTGCCGTCCATGAATGCCTCCGTCCTGATTGATCCGCGCCACGCTGCCGTTAAGTATCGCTGCGATGGTCATGCCTTCTTCCGCCAGCGGGCCCTGACTGGGCAGCAGCGTGCCGAGGTGCAAGGTCTCGGCGTCGAGGCCGGGATCACGCTCATCGGCGAGACGTTTGAGGTACGCGGTGAGGTTGCGCTGATCCTTCATCGACAGCAGAAAGCGCGGCATGCTCGGGTCGAGGCGATTGTGGCCGGGGTCGCGACCCTGCTCGATGGCCGTGGCCAGCGTGCTTTCGCTGTAGGCCGGATAGCTGCGCCCATTGACCTGTCGCTGGCCGTAGGTGCTGGTCAGTCGCGCCCAGTTCAGCGGCGGCGGACGTACCCCGCCTTCCGGTCGACCGAGGCCATCGGCGCCATGGCAATTGGCGCACGGCAGACTGGTCGCCGGCAGCAACACATCTGCCGCACCGACCCGCGCCATGATCGCTTCGCCGCTGGCCGACAGACCCTGGCGGTACAGACGCTTGCCCGCCGCTTCTTCCGGGGTCAGCGGCGCAGCGCTCGCGCCAAGGCTGACGCCAGCGAGCAGGATCAGGGCGAGTACACCGCGCAGGTTCATGGCGCGGACTCAGCGGCCAGCCACGGGCATTGTCAGCAACTGCAAGCGCTGGGCAATGGCGGCAGCCGGGGCGTCGGGGCGGATTTTGCTCCAGCGTTTATTGGCGACATCGCCGACGATCAACTGCGTGGAGTGTTGCTCGGGGGTCGGCACGATCTGGCCGATGCGGCTCAATACCAGGTCCATCTGCGCCTTGTCGCCGGTAAGAAAAAGCCAATGAGGGTCATCGGAACCCTGCTTCAAGGTGTAAGCCTTGAGCACCGCTGGCGTGTCGCGCAGCGGGTCACTGGTAAGGGAAATGAAGGTAATGTCCTGCGCCTTGTCACCGAGCAACTCGCGCACTTCCTTGAGCTTTTGGGTGATCAGCGGACAGGCGTCGTTGCAACTGGTGAAGATCACGTTGAGCAGCACGATGCGGTTTTGCAGGGCATCGCTGTAGAAGCGCAGGGTCTCGCCGTTCTGATCCTGCAACGGCGTGTCGGTGAACCAGGTTTTCGCGTCATGAGTGCCTTTGGCCGGGGCGGCGGCCACAGCGGCTTGCGGCTCAGAGACGTGGCCTTCGTGAGCGAACGCGACGTTGCTGAGAATCCAGAAACACACGGTCAGGGAGATCCAGTCGAGCGTTCTCATGGCTGTTGCTCCATGGCGATGGCGGTGTGTTTGGCGTGGGTGCGCAGGCCGCTGAGTTTTTCCACTTCCTTGGCCAGCAGCGCCGGGTCGGTGAAGCCGTAGTAGCGCATCCAGTGGCGGCTGTCGCCGTCGCCGACGAGGATCAGCGGTTGATGACTCTTCAGGTCGCCGCTGAAGCTGCCGAGGCCCTTGAGGGTTTCATTGATCGACTGCGGCGAGCCGGTCAACCAGCTCCAGCCCGGCCCGCGCTGGAAGGTGCGCGCATAATCCTGCAGGCGTTTCGGGTCGTCGCGCTGCGGGTCGATGCTGATCGACACCAGTTGCACTTCGTCGCCGACGCGCGCGCCGAGCTGTTTCTGCACCTTGCCCATGATCGACGAGACCACCGGGCACACCGTGGTGCAACTGGTGTAGATAAAGCTCATGACGACGATTTTGCCCTGCACCAGGTCTTGTTCGAGGCGCACGGTTTTACCGTTTTGATCAAGCAGCGGCACGTTGGCGAATTTCACCTGGGCGTGTTCCTGAGTGCTGCTGGCGGGGGCTTTGTGTCCGGCGTGTTCGTCGGCCGAATGAGCGTGGACTTGTTGAATGCCAAGGCTCAACAGGCACAGGGTCAGCAGGCCAGTGGATGCAAATCGGTTCATGTCGAAACTCCTCTTCAACGGGCCTGGCCGGGGGCTACCCGAACACTGGCAAAGGTCTTGTCATCGAAACCGGCACCCAGCGACGCCGCGCGCACATGCAGATACCAGGCGCCGCTGCGGTCGAGGGTGATTGGCGCCTCGTATACGCCGTCGGCGACTTCCAGCGCCGCCACTTCGCGGGGATGCGAGGTGGGCGCGAGGTAGTAGCGCAGTTGCACGTCTTTGACGCCGCTGCGCTGGGCTTTGTCTTTGCCTTGCACGATGCGGAAACGCACGACGTAAGGGTCGTTGAGTGCCACGGCCGTCTTGTCGAGGAGGAACTCGACTTTCGGCTGGCCGAGGTGTTTTTGCGGTTTGCCGTCAGGATCAATTTGCGCGGTAAAGCAGTGAATGATGTTCGGCTGGTTGAGCAGAAACGCCACGTCAAAGCGCCCCGCCGCCGGCAACTTCACCCGCGCGCTGTACAGCCCCGGCGAGACTTCGCGCAGGCTGCGATCGATAACCATGGCGGCGCGGGCGATCTGGCCACGGTTGGGGTAACCGGACATCGGCGCGTTCATGCCTTCGGCGTAGAAATAGGTGGTGTTGTCGACCGGGTTGACCACGAACACTGCGTTGTCGTCACGCGACACCGCCAGGCTTGAGGCCAGCGGTAAATCCCCGGCCAGGCGCGGCGCTTGCGGGCCAGCCTCGAAACCCTGGCTGATCGGCTGGCGACCTTCGCCGAGGGAGGACAGGTTGATCATGGTGACTTTCGGTGAAGCGAGTCCGCGGATGTAGGCGTAGGCCTGGGTGAACACCACTTGGTAGGGTTCGGCGCTGACGTCCAGATCATGGATGGCGGTGTTGGTGGCGGCGTCGATGATGCTGGCGCGGTTTTCCACGGTGTTGAGCACTACCCCGAAGCGGCCGTCGGCGCTGAAGCCCATCGGGCCGAGGCCTTGTTGCAGTTTGATCACCCGGCGGATGGCGTGAGTACTAGCGTCGATCACACTCACGGTACCGTCCTTGCCGTCAGCTACGTAGACCGCGCCGGACAATGGCGAGTAAGCGACGGATAACGGATGGGAGCCGGTTTTGATCTGCTGGACGATGTTCAGGCTGGCGATGTCGATCACGCTGACGGTGCCGTCGTCGCGGTTGCTGACGAAGGCAAAGCGGCTGTCCTTGCTGAAGCTGATTTCGTGGTGGCCGCGACCGGTCTGCAGATGTTTGAGGGGTTTGAGGCTTTGGCTGTCGATCACCGTCACGCCGGAGTCTTGCGCCTTGCTGGCGTTGTTGCCGACCCACAGCAGACGTTCATCGGGTTGCAGCGCCACGCGCACTGGTTGGCTGCCGGCCTTGATCGAATCGAGAACCTTGAATTGTTCGCTGTCGATGACGGCCACTTCGCCCGCTGTCGGCATCGAGACGAATACGCGTTTGTTGTCTTTGGGGGTGACCCAGTCCATCGGCGGTTGCTTGAGTTCGATCCGCGCGAGGGTGCTGGTGATGCCGCCGACCGATACCGACGGATCGACCACGGCGATGCTCGCGTCGCGGTTCATCACCAGCAGGAAATAGCTGTTCAGATCCAACAATGGCCGCGCGCCGATGTTGGACTTGAGGAACACGCCGACCCGGGCTTTGCAGCTCTGATCGCGGCCCTGAGCCTGATCGGCGGCAAGGGCTTGCGGATCGACCCAGGCACCCGGTGCCACCCCGGACAGCGGCTGGCCGGAGGCGCTGTCAGTGACGCGGAACTGCACATCGGCGAATTCGCCTTCACGCAGTTTGCCGTCGGCGGCCAGCGGCTTGAGGTTGAAATCCACCGCCACACCGTCACGGTTCAACGTCTGCCCGATGCCGGTTTGTGCCAGCGCAACCTCGCTCAGCGTCAACAACGCCCCGGCCATGGCCAGCGAGCAAATACCGATGATGTTGATGATCCTGTTCATCTCGCACTCCCCTGCTTCTTTACCTGGCAAAACACCGACCCTGTGGGAGCGAGCCTGCTCGCGAAAGCGTCTTCAGCGGCACCCTTGAAACCGAGTTGCCCCCATTCGCGAGCAGGCTCGCTCCCACAAGGGATTTGCATCCATCCCACTCCCTCACTACCCACCACCGGCCCCTGTAGGCCTTCGCCTGCTCGCGATGGCGTCTTCTGCCTCACCCTCAAAAACCGGGTTGCTCCCATTCGCGAGCAGGCTCGCTCCCACAAGGGATTTGCATCCACCGGGACATTGCCGTTCTGCTACTGCCCCTGCGGCGCCGGTTCCGGTTCGTTGGTCACCCGCAGCAGTCCCCATAACCCGGAGGTATTGCCGTAGGCGGCGTAGTCGCGGAACAGGTAATCCCCCGGGATCGCATTACTGCCGCCAGCACTCGGGATCATGAAGCTGAAGTGCGCGGCCGGCAGGATGCTTTCGTGGGCACCGATGTACATCGACATCGGGTTGTAGCCGAAGCGCACCGAGCCGACGCCCGGCGAACCCATCGGATAACCACCGACATCGCTCTTCTCGGCCTGGAACGGATTGACCGACCAGACATGCCCGTCAAGCTGGAACGTGGTGCCACGACTGCCACCGCTCGGCATCAGGATGTGCGTACGCAACGGCTGCCCCGGTTTGGCATACAGCACTGGCGTCTGCGGATCACCGCCAACCAGCGCATTGCTGTAAGCCATGTGCGCGTTGACCATGTCGCCGTAACCCGCGCCATCGGCATGCCCGAACGGTGCATCCGGGGCGAGGCCGAAGCGATACCACAGCGGTTCGGTCTTGTAGTTGATCGCCATGCTCGAGTTGTCCTGCGGATCGGTCGGCACGCCGAAGCCTTCAGCCGCAATTCCTTCCACCGGACGGCCATTGGCCCAACGGGTGTTCAACGCCTTGTGCCAGACCATCGCAAAGTCGCGGTAGCTGGTTTGTCCAGGCGCGGTGACCGTGGCGTTGACCTTGCGCGCATCGTCGACCCACGTCGCGCCGATCGGCAGGATGCTCATCGCCCCGCCAAGGCCTTTTTGCGGCTGCTTGATCACGTCCGCCGGGGTGATGTTCAAGCCGCCGAACTCCACCGCCGTGGCGTTGATGTTGTCGACGCTGCGCCCCAGTTGAGTCACCGGTTTGCCTTCACGCTCCAGGTGCCCGGCGTAGTACTGATAAGTACGGGTCGGGTACGCGCCGCTGCTGCCGACACGCGGTGGCACGGTCTGGATCGGGTTGGCGCCGACGTTGGCGCCGTCGGATTTGGTGATGTCATACGCCAGCAACTGCGCGTGCAGACCGACGTGGCTGGACGGCCGCATCAGGTTATTGCTGAACGTAGTCGAACCCAGACCGCTGTTGCGATCACGCTTGACCATGCCCTGCATCACAGCCGTCTGGGTCAGGTCAGGCATGACGCTCGGCAGGCGGTTTTCCAGAGTGATGTTGATGCAATCTCCCGCCGCTGCGCGCAGCACCAGCGGTTCGACCGGGATGCCGGGTTTCAGCTTGCCACTCACCGGATCGAGATCGGATTTGCGCACATACAGAATCGCGGTCGGGTCATGCAGCGGCCCGCTCTGCCCGCCAATGGTGATGGTTTCGCCATCCTCGGGATCGGTCACCGTGACCTGCGGAATGCTCACCGTGCGCGAGTTCAGCACCAGGGTACCGCCCGCTGGATTGAGCGACCCGCCGACATGCTGGCCAAGCCCTTCGGGATCGCCGATGGTCAGGCCCAGCGCATTGCCGAGAATGTCGTTGGCCAGCGCCGCGACCACTTCATAGTTGCGCTGCACGGTTGGCCGGGTGCCAATGCCGTTAGGGTTGGCGCCATAGCGCGGGCAACTGCCCTCGAACGCCACAGTGTTGCGCATGCCCGCCGGGCTTGGGTTATTAGGGATAGCGAACAAGTCGCTGCGTTTGGCGGTGTAGTTGCGCATCACGCCCCAGATACCGCTCCAGTAGCCTTCGATCGAGGCGTCCATCGAGTACAGATAGTCGCCCGTGGTCGCCGCCGAACTGGACAGCATCGACACCGGCGCAATGAAGCCCATCTGCTCGGAGATGCCGATCATTTGCGACGCGCGCCAGCCGGAGTTGGAGCTGTTGCCGAAACCGGAACCGCTCTGCAGCCATTTCACACCGTGCAGGGTGACGTTGTGCTCTTCTTCATGGCCGCCGGCATGCACCCGCAGCCGCACGTTGTCGCCGGTATAGGTGCGCAGCATCGGCGTGAACGGGTCACCGGGTTCGGCGCCGCCCTTGTTGATGTGTGGCGGGAACAACGTGGTGCCGCCGGTAGGGCCGGTCGCGGAGGTGAGCAGATTCGGCGCCAGGTTCATCGCCGGAATTGCGCGGTCGGTGCGGCTTTGCATGGCGAACGACAGATCACCACCGAGGCCGTCGGCCTGCATGCCGCGCTTGCCGTCCGGGCCGACCTTGTTCGGGTCGTACACGCGCAGGGCCAGCGGTTCGTTACGATAGTTGACGACGAACATGCCCGGATCATCCACCGAAATCGCCTGCGGACATGGCCGGCTCGGGCAGCCCGGGACCTGACCGCCCTGCACTTCCAGCACGCCCTCTAGCAAGTTGCTGGCGTTGTTGCGCACTGGCGGGTTGATCGCGTAGCGGAAGCTGTCGGCGGTGGCCGGGAACGCCTGCGCATTCGGCACACCGTTGGGACCGGCACCGACATAGACGCCAGCTTCATAGGCGTGCTGGAAGTCGCTGTACTCGAGGAAGAACTCGCGGAAGCTGTCGTTCTTGCCGTCGCCATCGAGGTCACCGGTGTTGATCACCGCTTGCCACGAGGTCGGGCCGCCATCCTGACGCGCGCCGCTATAGAGAGGCTCGCCGGTTTCGGCGT
The DNA here is from genome assembly GCF_054667675.1 of Pseudomonas sp. S3_C06. Taxonomy (NCBI): domain Bacteria; kingdom Pseudomonadati; phylum Pseudomonadota; class Gammaproteobacteria; order Pseudomonadales; family Pseudomonadaceae; genus Pseudomonas; species Pseudomonas sp. S3_C06. The sequence continues at coordinate 6,255,746 of NZ_CP162747.1, read as the reverse complement.
GGAACCAGGTGGAACCGGCCGGCTCGGCGAGCACAGTCGCGTACAAACCGATCTGTTGGTGCGTCGATGGGCCTAAGTGGTCGTGGGTGAAGATGGTGCCGAGGCCGCGATCGACGCCTTTGGCGTTGACCACCGGATCGACGAACCAGCGCTGCATCGCCGTGCGCGCACCGAGCCAATCGGCGCGCCCGTATTGGCCGAAGAACGGATGGTTCTTGGCTTTCGGGCAGGCCTGAGTGCCGTCGCGCGGGTCGGTACCAGCGCACTGGTTAAACTCGCGAATCGCGTGAATGCGCTCCTGCACGGCGCCGGGCGAGAGCACGCCGTCCTCATAGTTCCAGCCGTTGGACGAGCCGTCCGCCGAGGTCAGATCCCACTTGGGCAGGTGAATGTGCTGGCCGATCACATCGGTCGGCGTGCGCACCTGATAGTCGTCCATCTCATAGGTGGCCGGCACCAGGTTGGTTTGCTGGTATTGCACGCAGTCGAAGGTGTTCATGCGCATCACCAGCGGCTCTGGCGGACGCTGCTTGGTGATCACCGGCCAGGCGTCTTCCCACAGCGCCAGAATGCGCGCCTGCGGAAAGTGATAACCGACCTTGTTGTACACCGCGTCGAACTGGATGTTCGCGGCTTTGTAGATCCGTGGGCGGTCGGCAGTGAAGGTCGAGGCGCCGACGAAGGACATGCCGTCGATGCGCTCACCGCTGGCAAACTCACCGCTGCCGGCGCTGCTGGTCAGGCGTTTTTGCCGGTCGTCCATGCACGGTTCGTAGTACGGCGCGCCGGCCATTGGCAAGGCGCCGTTGGTACGGAACGCCTTGGCCACCACTTGATTGCCGGGCAGCAAGGCATAGCTTGGATGGTCTTTTTTCGCGTGGAAAGCCATCGCGGCCTGTTCGACTTCGGTGCCTTCTTCCGGCAGGTAAATCGGCTTGGCACGGGTGACTTCCTTGGAGAAATCCAGCGAGGTGGTCACGGTGTGCGCTTCGCCACCGGCCGCGACGCCGTCGAGTGCGTGCCGTTGCAAGCCGCCATCCCAACCGCCGGACTGCGCCGGGTCAAGGTTGGCCCACAGCGCTTTGCCGCTGGCCTTGAGCGATTGCGCGGTGGCGGCGTCGAGCATGTCCAGCGGCGGGGTTGGCGGACGTTGGCCGACCGAACTTTCCATGCCGCCGATCCAGAACGGATAGCCAGGGTTTTTCAGGCTGCCGTCGGCGTTGCGGTTGGCTTCGCTGCGATCGACCAGCGCCAGCGAGCCGATGGCTTGACCGCCGGCGTTGCCGCCATGGTGCTCGCCGTCGTCATCGCCCTCTTCTTCGTCATCGTCGTCATCATTGCCGGCGACCAGGGTTTCGCCGATTTTCGGCACCACCACGACTTTGCCCGGCATTGGCGCCATGGCTTTGCCCGGTAGCGGCACAATCGCCGGAATCGGTGTGCCGGCGACGATTTCGCCGTCAGGCAAGGCGCGTGCGCCGGCCGCCGGTTTACCGCTGCGCAAGGCAAACGGTTCGCTGTGATAGCCGTCGGCGCCCTGCTGCGAAACGTCGAGTCGAGTGCCTTCTTCGAACACATCGTGGACCCGCCACATGGCCCACATGCCTTGGGCAAAGTGCGGATAGAAATGGCAGTGATAGATCGCATCGCCGGCCACGCGGTTGCGGTTGCCCGAACCACCGTTGGCGATTTCATAGGTATAACCGGCGCCCGGGCCGATGCCCTGGGCGTCGACGTAATCGGAATTGTCGTCGTTGGGGTTGAACAGCCACTGATGGCCGTGCAGGTGGAAGATGTGTTGCTCGTGGCCATTGTGGGTGTTGCGGAATTTGACGAAGTCACCGATGTAGCTGTGGTTGACGTTCGACGGCTCCGACGGATACAGGGCCATGGTGGCTTTCACGCCGATCTGATCGGCGCGCGGTATCTGGCCGGGGGCGATGCTCTCAAGCCCGGTGTTGGCCGGCACATCCACCAGCATCGCCACATCGCCGACGGTGTGCGAGCTGAGGAAGAATTCTTCATAGGCGCACGACAGGCAGTCGTGCATCGGCCCCACGCCCAAGCGGTTGGCGACCACTTCGGCACCCATGCCGCCGGAGCCATAGTTGATCATGAACGAGTCGCGGGTCGGCTCCAGCACATGGGCCATCACCGGATCAGCCCAGTACGCCGGGAATGCTTGAGTGGCGGCGGTTTCATCCTGGAATTGCGAGGCAAAATCACGGAACGCTTCGAGGCGGTTGGGGATTGCCGGGTTGCGTTTGCCGACCGATTCCAGCGGATAGGTGCTGGATGGGAAGCTGCCGTCGGCGTTGCTGCCCATGACAATCGCGTCGCTTTCGCTGGAAATGATTTCATTGCCGTCGACCATGCCGATGATCGGCGTGCCAGCCTTGCCTTCGCGCAACCACGGTTCGCGCTGTGGGTAGCGCGCCTGGTAATCAACGATCGGTTGGCCGGTGGGTGCGCGGCCAGTCGTGGCCAGGCGCATTTCTTCTTCGGTAAGGGTGTTGCGATAGCTGCGGCCGCCCTTGGGCAGTACGACAACCTGGCCGAACAGTCCGTTGGCAACGTTGCCGGCCGCGCCCTCGCCGCCAAACGTTGCGCCACGGCTACTGACGGCGAATGCGCCTTCACGTTCGGCGAACAAGGTGTAGGAACGGCTCGCGCCGGGAGGCACAAGGGTGTTGGCGTTACGCCCGGTGAACGAAGAAATGTCATCGATGCTGTTCACCGCTTGCAGGCCATTGACCTGGAAACCGACGTGACGATCCGCCACCTGCTCATCGACTTTGAAGTCTTCGGCGCCGTTGGCGTTTTCCGCGCCCTCTTCTTCGCCCTCGTTTTCAAAGTGCTTGTTCGGGTTGGCCTGATAGTCGAGCAGGTTCTGCAAATTGATTGTCAGGCAATCGCCGGCGGCCACGCGCAACACCAATGGCCGTGGACGCTTGTCCGGGCGCAACGAGACTTTGCCCGGCACTGCGGCGCCGCCGTAAGCCAGCGACTGCTCATGTTCATCGACCACATCGCGGCGCAGGGCGAACATCATGCCGTTGATGTTCTGCGCGCCGAGGCGGTTGAACATCAGTGGCTGATCGAAAGCGACGACGTTGGCCACCAGGTTGCGCTCGCAACGTACGGCCGCGCCGGCCAGCTCGACGCTGAGCATCGAGGCCAGAATCAGCAGCCAGTTAATCAGGGACGGAGCGTGAGGAAAGCCAGCCATGATCAGTAACCTCGTAGTGGGTGCTCTTGGGAACACTTCTCGACAAATGCCTCGGAGCAATCCGCGTGCCACAAAAAATTGCATTAGCGTTCAATCAGTTACTGCGGCCACTTGAAAATCCGGGGGATATTCCCCACCCGTTTTCCCCACTTTTCGGGCCTCCACGGTTTGCCCCGAAAGTGGGGGAAACCGGGTTAGGGTCACAACGGCGCGTCCATCGCCAGGCCCTGCAAACGCCGGTACTGACGCAACACATTCGGTACATATCGCTGGGTTTCGGCGAACGGCGGAATCACCCGGCCACGGCTGAGCACCGCGTCTGGCCCGGCGTTGTAGGCCGCCACGGCGAGGGCAATGTCGTTGTCGAACAGGGTCATCAGGCGCTTGAGGTATTTGGCCCCACCCTGGATGTTGGCCTTGGGGTCGTAGACGTCAGTGACGCCCAGCTCCCGTGCGGTGTCGGGCATCAACTGCATCAGCCCGCCCGCACCTTTGGGTGAAGTGGCACCGGGGTTGTAGCGAGACTCGGCGTTGATCACTGCATGCAGCAGCGCCTCGGGTAATTGATTGACCTTGGCCGCCGCCGAAACCAGTTCCGCGTAGGGCTGGTTGGCGATCATTTGCGGCTGCTGATCGAGGCTGGCCACAGGCATTTCAGCCTCGCGGACCACCCGTTCGTAAGTGCGTCCGGGCCGGTGAACGTTGGACAGTACATAGCTGCCCTTGGCGTCCACCGAAATGAACACATCGGCTTGCGCGGCGCCGCTGAGCAGCACACATCCGAGCAATCCGCTGGCGAGAAATTTCATGTCGGGCCTCCCCGGATCGACCCCGATAAATTGGGGGAAATGCCCCAATGGCCGATCACGTTTGAGCCATACGCAAGCACTGTGCCGACTCTGGAGATGCCCGGATTACAAGGGTTTCAGCCAATCCAGTAATTTTCAGTGGGGCTGAGCATGGCAATTGCATAAGCCCTTCTGGCGACACGGCTGCCACTCACGGGAGGTCATCATGAAGCTGCAATTTCGTCCGCGTAGCCAACGCGGTTTTACCCTGCTCGAATTGCTCGTGGTGCTGGTGGTCCTCGGCCTGTTGGCCGGGATCGTCGCGCCGAAATACTTCGCCCAACTCGGTCGCTCCGAAGTGAAAGTGGCCAAGGCGCAGATCGAAGGGCTGAGCAAAGCGCTGGATATCTATCGGCTGGAAGTCGGCCACTACCCGTCCACCGAACAGGGTTTGCAAGCCTTGGTCATCGCGCCGAGTGACGAGGCGAAATGGACAGGGCCGTACTTGCAGAAAAAACTGCCGCAGGATCCGTGGGGACGTAATTACGCCTACCGCTACCCCGGCGAAAACAGCGAGTACGACTTGCTGTCGATGGGCAAGGACGGCCAGCCCGGCGGCGAAGGCGAAAACGCCGAAGTGACCAACTGGCAATGAGCGGAGCGCGGCCCATGCGATTTCATGTGAAAGCGGTCGGCAAGGCGGGCGTGGTGTCCTTGAGTGTGGAGGCGCCGGGTGACAGCGAGGCGCGGCGCATTGCCGAGGATCAAGGTTTACGTGTGCTCAGCTCGCACGCCGACAAGCATTGGCGCTCGCTACGACTGCGCCAGCGTGAGACGTTCAATCTGGTGTTGTTCAGCCAGGAACTGACCACGCTGCTCAACGCCGGCCTACCGTTGATCGATGCGCTGGAAAGCCTCGCCGAAAAAGAAACCGCCCCCGCTGCCCGGAAAACCTTGAGTGAGCTGGTGCGCCTGCTGTACGAGGGCAAATCGTTTTCGCAGGCGCTGGGCCAGTTGTCGGCGGTGTTCCCGCCGTTGTACGTGGCGCTGGTGCAGTCCAGCGAGAAGACCGGTGCGGTCGGCGATGCGCTGGGCCGTTACGTCAGTTATCGCCAGCGCATGGACGAGGTGCGGCAGAAGATCATCAGCGCCTCGATCTACCCGATGCTGTTGCTGATAGTCGGCGGTGGCGTGGTGCTGTTCTTGATGGGTTATGTGGTGCCGCGTTTCAGTCTGGTGTTTGAAGGCTTGGGCGATAACCTGCCGTGGCTGTCGCAGGTGTTGATGAGCAGTGGCATGTTTTTGCATGCGCATCAGGCTGAATTCTTCGCTGGGTTGGCGGCGATTGTCATCGCCCTCGCCGTGCTGCAAAAGCAACCGGCGTTTCGCCGTGGTCTGGATCGACTGGTGGAGAAACTGCCGGCCGTGCATCAACGGATTTTCATGTATGAACTGGCGCGGTTTTATCGTTCGCTGGGGATTCTGCTGCAAGGCGGGATTCCGCTGGTGACCGCCATGAGCATGGTGCGCGGCTTGCTCACCGTCGCTTCGCGGACGCGGCTGGATCAGGCCTGCGAGCGGGTGCGCGAGGGGCAGTCACTGTCTACCGCGCTGGAGCTCAATCATCTGGTGACGCCAGTGTCGTTACGGCTGCTTCGGGCCGGCGAACAGTCGGGCAACCTCGGGCAGATGATGGAACGCAGCGCCGACTTCTACGACGAGGAAATCAGCCGCTGGCTGGAGTGGTTCGTGAAGTTGTTCGAACCGCTGCTGATGACGTTTATCGGCCTGCTGATCGGGGTCATCGTGATCCTGATGTACATCCCGATTTTCGAACTGGCTTCGAGTATTCACTGACCTCGGGAACGGGGCCGGTCTCTGCAACAACACACTTTTACGTTCCCAACAAGACGGAGAACGATATGCACATTAAAAAGCTCGTGCTCGCAATGGCCATCGGCGCAGTTCTGTCGGCGTCCACCGTGCTGATTCCCGACAGTTTGTCCGGGGTTTCCAGTGCTCATGCCAAGGATGGTGGAAGTGGTGGTGGAGGCAGTGGTGGCGGTAGCGGAGGGGGCGGCGGAGGAAGTGGCGGGGGCGGCGGTCACGGTGGCAGCGGTGGAAATGGTGGGGGCGGAAGTGGCGGCGGAGGTAGTCACGGCGGTGGCGGCAACAGCGGTAGTGGCGGTGGCGGTGGCGGTGGCAACAGTGGCCACAGCGGCAGCGACCACGGCTCGGGGCACTCGGGCGACAGCGCCTCATCCGGCCGCAGCGGCACCCATGCTGAAGCGGGAGATGACCATGGCGTCCACCGCGCTGGTGAAGTCGGTGATGACCACGGGGTCCACCGCGCGGGCGAAGTCGGCGATGATCGTGGCGTACATGTCGGCGGAGAGCCGGGCGATGACAAGCGCGCCAACTGATTTTTAGAAGCACCACAAAACCTGTGGGAGCGAGCTTGCTCGCGAATGCTGTGGGTCAGCCAATGATGTTTTGACTGACACAACGCTTTCGCGAGCAAGCTCGCTCCCACAGGGTTTTGTGGCGTACGCAGATTACGCAGGCGACCACCATCAATTTTAGGAGTGAGCCTGCTCGCGATAGCGGTCATTCAGACACTGAAACTGTGACAGACACAACGCTTTCGCGAGCAAGCTCGCTCCTACAGGGTTTTGTGGCGTACGCAGATTCCGCAGAAGACCCTTATCAAATGTGGGAGCGAGCCTGCTCGCGAATGCGGTGGGTCAGCCAATGATGTTTTGACTGACACAACGCTTTCGCGAGCAGGCTCACTCCTACAGGGTTTTGTGGCGTACGCAGATTACGCAGGCGACCACCATCAATTGTAGGAGTGAGCCTGCTCGCGATAGCGGTCATTCAGACACTGAAGCTGTGACAGACACAACGCTATCGCGAGCAGGCTCACTCCTACAGGGTTTTGTGGCGTACGCAGATTACGCAGATGACCCTTATCAAATGTGGGAGCGAGCCTGCTCGCGAATGCTGTGGGTCAGCCAATGATGTTTTGACTGACACAACGCTTTCGCGAGCAGGCTCACTCCCACAGGGTTTTGTGGCGTACGCAGATTCCGCAGAAGACCCTTATCAAATGTGGGAGCGAGCCTGCTCGCGAATGCTGTGGGTCAGCCAATGATGTTTTGACTAACACAACGCTTTCGCGAGCAGGCTCGCTCCCACAGGGTTTTGTGGCGTACGCAGATTGCGCAGAAGACCCTTATCAAATGTGGGAGCGAGCCTGCTCGCGAATGCTGTGGGTCAGCCAATGATGTTTTGACTGACACAACGCTTTCGCGAGCAGGCTCGCTCCCACAGGGTTTTGTGGCGTACGCAGATTCCGCAGAAGACCCTTATCAAATGTGGGAGCGAGCCTGCTCGCGAATGCGGTGGGTCAGCCAATGATGTTTTGACTGACACAACGCTTTCGCGAGCAGGCTCACTCCCACAGGGTTTTGTGGCTTACGCAGATTCCGCAGAAGACCCTTATCAAATGTGGGAGCGAGCCTGCTCGCGAATGCGGTGGGTCAGCCAATGATGTTTTGACTGACACAACGCTTTCGCGAGCAGGCTCGCTCCCACAGGGTTTTGTGGCGTACGCAGATTCCGCAGACGACCACCATCAATTGTAGGAGTGAGCCTGCTCGCGATAGCGGTCATTCAGACACTGAAGCTGTGACAGACAGAACGCTATCGCGAGCAGGCTCACTCCTACAGGGCTTTGTGGCGTACGCAGATTCCGCAGAAGACCCTTATCAAATGTGGGAGCGAGCCTGCTCGCGAATGCGGTGGGTCAGCCAATGATGTTTTGACTGACACAACGCTTTCGCGAGCAGGCTCGCTCCCACAAGGGTTTTGTGGCATGCGCAGATTCCGCAGACGACCACCATCAATTGTAGGAGTGAGCCTGCTCGCGATAGCGGTCATTCAGACACTGAAGCTGTGACAGACAGAACGCTATCGCGAGCAGGCTCACTCCTACAGTTTTGATCTGCGTAAGGCTCAGAGAGCGACGTGGCTATGGTTCAGGCGCTCTCGCAAAAATTCAACCAGCGCCTGCACCGGTCTCGAGGCCTGGCGATGTTGCGGGTAAACGGCTGAAAGCGTCAGCGGCTCCGGCCGCAGATCATCCAGCACCGGCACCAGTCGACCATCCTTCAACGCTGCGCCGACAATGAAAGTCGGCAGATAGGTAATGCCCATCCCCTGCACTGCCGCGTCCCTGAGCAACTCGCCGTTGTTCACGCGCATGCGCCCGGTGACATTGACCAACACAGGCTTGCCCTGCCCCGCGTTGAAGCGCCACTGCACCGAACGACTATGCCCGTACGGCAAACAGTCATGGCTATGCAGGTCTTCCGGCTCGAGGGGCGTGCCACGTTCGGCCAGATACGCCGGGCTGGCGCAGTACACCCGTTCGATCGACGCGATGCGTCGGGCAATCAGTGTCGAGTCTTCCAGCACGCCAATGCGCAGCGCCAGATCGTAGCCCTCACCGAGCAAATCCACCGGGCGGTCACTCAAGTCCACCTCGACCGTGACCTCCCGATAGCGCTGCAAGAACAGAGGCAACAGACAGCCCAGATGCGCCACCGCAAACGACAGCGGCGCACTCAAGCGAATCGTCCCGCGTGGCTCGGCGGTTTGCCCGGCGATGCCCTGCTCCACCTGTTCGACTTCGCCGAGCAGGCGCAATGCCGATTCGTAGTAACTCTGCCCCAGCGGCGTCACGTCCAGACGCCGGGTGGAGCGATTCAACAACCGCACGCCAAGACGCTCCTCCAGTTGCATCAAGCGTCGGCTGACGAACTGCTTGGACAGGCCTAATTGATCGGCCGCTGAGGTGAAGCTGCCGGAGTCCATGACCTGGCAAAAAATACGCATGTCTTCGAACGGGTTCATTGTCACTCTCTGGTGGACAGTTAAACGCTTTATAGCCGCTTTTTCACTTTTCGGCAGCTCATTAATCTGTGCTCACGGTGTTGCTGAGGCCTGAAGCCCAGCGCCACAGCAGCCCGCAACCCAGGCATAAAAATTCAAAAACATTCAAAAGGATTTCCACCATGAACATCGTCAAGAAAACCCTCACCGCGTCCCTCCTCGCCCTGTCCATCGGCAATGCCTTCGCCGCCGAAAGCAGCGGTGTCGAACACAACACCCAGGCCTTCCTCAACGCCCTCGCCGCCGGCGGTGGCAAACCACTGGAGCAACTGAGCCCGAAAGACGCCCGTGCGGTGCTGACCGGCGCCCAGGCTTCGGTGAACGTGGATCTGTCGGGCGTTGAAGTCAGCGACAAGGCGATCAAGGTCGACGGCCAGACGATCAACCTGAAAGTGGTGCGGCCGGCCAAGGTCAAAGGCGAGTTGCCGGTGTTCATGTTCTTCCACGGCGGTGGCTGGGTGCTCGGTGATTTCCCGACGCACCAACGCTTGATTCGTGACTTGGTGGTGGGCTCTGGCGCGGTTGCGGTGTACGTCGATTACACGCCGTCGCCGGAAGCGCAGTACCCGACCGCGATCAACCAGGCCTACGCCGCGACGAAATGGGTGGCTGAGCACGGTAAGGACATCGGTGTCGACGGCAAGCGTCTGGCGGTAGCGGGCAACAGCGTCGGCGGCAACATGGCGGCGGTCGTGGCGTTGATGGCCAAGGAACAGAAAGCCCCGGCGCTGCGCTTCCAGCTGCTGATGTGGCCGGTGACCAACGCGCAGTTCGACGACGGTTCTTACCAGCAATTTGCCGAGGGCCACTTCCTCACCAAAGGCATGATGCAGTGGTTCTGGGACAACTACACCACCAACCCGGCCGAGCGTGCGCAGATCCACGCTTCGCCGCTCAACGCCAGCACCGAACAGCTTAAAGGCCTGCCTGCCGCACTGGTACAGACCGCCGAATTCGACGTGCTCCGTGACGAAGGCGAAGGCTATGCGCGGCACCTCGATGCGGCCGGTGTGGCGGTGACCTCGGTGCGTTACAACGGGATGATTCATGACTTCGGTTTGCTCAATCCGCTGAGTCAGATTCCGGAAGTGAAAGCGGCCGTGCGTCAGGCGGCGGCTGAGTTGAAAACCCACTTGCAGCCTTAACAGCAAAAGATCGCAGCCTTCGGCAGCTCCTACATTGGAATGCAATTTTCTGTAGGCGCTGCCGCAGGCTGCGATCTTTTTATTGGCAGACACTGCGGAGCTTCGGTCATGACCCTTTTCTACACCCACCTGCTGTCCTGGAGCGCCGCCCTGCTGCTGCTCGACGCCATGCTCTGGCACTTCACGCCCTTCACCCATCGTGCCCCGAGAGTCGGTGTGCGGCTGGCGCTGTTTCTGGCGTTCACCGCGCTGGTGATCAACGCCGGTGTCAGTCCGTTGCAAGCGCCGGTGTTCGTCGATGACCGGGTCGCACAACTGGGCGCAACGGCGTTGGGGATTCTCTGGTGGTTGTACGCTGCGCGCGTGTTGACCGAAGTGATCGGGCTGGCGCTGATGCGCCGTATCGGTCACAGCGGTCGCTTGCTGCAGGACGTGATCGGCGCACTGGTGTTTCTTGTCGCTACTGTCGCCGCAGCCGGTTACGTGCTGGAGCTGCCGGTAAAAGGCTTGCTGGCGACGTCCGGTGTGGTGGCCATCGTTGTCGGTCTGGCGCTGCAAAGCACCTTGGCCGATGTTTTTTCCGGGATTGTGCTCAACACCACCAAGCCCTATCAGGTGGATGATTTCGTGGTGATCGACGGCGTCGAAGGCAAGGTCTTCGACATCGATTGGCGCGCCACGCACCTGCTGACCAGCGCCGGGACCATGGCCGTGGTGCCAAACTCGGTGGCGGCCAAGGCGAAGATCGTCAACCTCAGCCGCCCGAACAACATGCACGGCGTGTCGATCAGCATTCAGGTGCCGAATCACATCCGCCCGCGTCGGGTACTCGATGCGCTTGATCGCACCTTGCAGGGCAGCAGCTCTCTTCTTCTCAGCCCGGCGCCAAAAGCCGTGTTGAAAGAGGCCGGCGAAACCATGTCGGAATACGTCGCCAGCGGGTTCATCGCCGATCTGGGCAAGAAAAGCGAAGTGCGCAATCAACTGTTCGACCTCGCCCACAGGCATCTCGAAGCAGCGGGTATTTCGCGGCATCCGGATGGCGTGATCGAACCCTCGACCCGCGCCCGCGCGTTGCTCGATGAGGTGAAAATCTTCCGCTCGCTGAGCAGTGAGGAACGAGATCGCCTCGCCGAGTCGATGGTTGCGCAGCAGTACGCGGCGGGCCAGGTAGTGCTGGATCTGGACGAAGTGCCGGACAGTCTGTTTGTGATTGCCACCGGGGTGGTCAGTGCCACCGTGGCGGACGGCGACAGCAAGGTCGAGGCCGGGCGGATGGGGCCGAGTGAGGTCATGGGCGAGCAGAGCATTCTGGCGGATACGCCGTCGCAGGCGACGTTCACGGCGTTGACGTCGAGCATCATTTATCGTCTCGACAAGAGCCTGACTCGTGAGTGCATGGAACAGCGCACGGAGGTGGGTCGGGCGTTGAACAAGTTGCAGGCGGTGCGTCAGCAGAACAGTCGCCTCGCGTTGATGGGCAAACCGGTGGCGGTGAGGAAAGGTGGGTTTTTGGGTTGGTTGCAGAAGCGTTGAAGCGGCAAGATCAAGATCAAAAGCCTCCCCCTCACCCCAGCCCTCTCCCCCAGGGGGGCGAGGGGGAAAGGGAGCCGATCTCCATGTATTTCAAGATTGGTGTTCGACTCGGTATTGCAGGTCGACGTACCACGAAAGAAGCCGATCTCCGGGGTTTTCAAGACCGGAGTTCGGCTCGGTATCGCACGTCGGCGTACCTCGAAAGATCCCCTCGGTCAGTCCCCTCTCCCTCCGGGAGAGGGCTAGGGTGAGGGGCTTTTCAGGATCAGCCGATTACTTGGCAGTGAACTTGGTATAGCTGTTGATCAAATTGCGATAGTTCGGTAGACGCTCCGACAACAGATGCGCCAGACCTTCCATATCATTGCGCCAGTCACCCTGCAGCTCGCACGCCACCGAGAACCAGTTCAGCAAGTGTGCACCCGCCGCCGACATCCGCGCCCACGCCGCCTGCTGCACGGTGGTGTTGAAAGTGCCCGACGAGTCAGTCACCACAAACACTTCATAACCTTCAGCAATAGCCGACAAGGTCGGGAACGCTACGCAAACGTCAGTCACCACACCCGCAATGATCAGTTGCTTGCGCCCGGTAGCCTTGATTGCTTTAACGAAATCTTCGTTATCCCAGGCATTGATCTGCCCCGGGCGCTGAATGAACGGCGCATCCGGAAACTGCTCGCGCAATTCAGGCACGATCGGGCCGTTGGGACCTGCGTCAAAACTGGTGGTCAGGATGGTCGGCAGTTTGAAGAACTTGGCGATGTCGCCCAGCGCCAGCACGTTGTTCTTGAATTCGTTCGGAGTGAAATCCTGGACCAGCGAGATCAGGCCGGTCTGGTGATCGACCAGCAGTACAACCGCGTCATCTTTGTTCAGACGTGTGTAAGGAACGCTCATGGGGAAACTCCTGATGGACGGATGGATGAAGCGTGAAGCGCCGACCGGATGGCCAGCGCTTTAGGGGAAATCAGAAAGCGAAGCAGGAACAGCCAAACGCGCCCCAGAAACCGGCGAAGTCGCTGACCGGCGCATTCGACATCCGTGCCTTTTCATGGCTGTGGGTGTGCACCGCGCACGGCCCGCTGCATTGGTGAACCTGCGCCTGCAATGGCGAGTTCGGCCGCCAGTGGCCCGGGACTTTCACCACCGGCGACCAGTCCGGCAGTACTGGAATCGAACGCGGGCCGAGGTCTTCGAAGTCGTCGGCGGCATAAACAATCTTGCCGCCGACCACAGTCATGACCGATTCGATCCACTTGATCGCTTCTTCCTCGACATGGAAGAAGTCCGCGCTCAGCGCCGCCAGATCCGCCAGTTGCCCAACCTTGATCTGGCCTTTCTTGCCCTGCTCCGAGGAGAACCAGGCACTGCCATGAGTGAACAGTTCCAGTGCGGTGGTGCGCGGCAGACCTTCTTCGTACAAGGCCAGACCGCCGACGGTGCGACCGCTGACCATCCAGTACAGCGAGGTCCACGGGTTGTAGCTGGACACCCGCGTGGCATCAGTGCCGGCGCCGACCGGTACGCCTTCGGCAAGCATCCGCTTGATCGGTGGCGTCGCCTCGGCGGCTTGCTTGCCGTAGCGGTCGACGAAGTACTCACCCTGGAACGCCATGCGATCCTGGATCGCGATACCGCCGCCCAGCGCTTTCACGCGCTCGATGTTCTGCGGGGTGATGGTTTCCGCATGGTCGAAGAACCACGGCAGACCGTTGAACGGAATGTCACGGTTAACCTTCTCGAACACGTCGAGCATACGGCTGATGGATTCGTTGTAAGTGGCGTGCAAACGGAACGGCCAGCGCTGTTCCACCAAGTGGCGCACCACCGGCTCCAGCTCTTCTTCCATGGTCTGCGGCAGATCGGGGCGCGGTTCGAGGAAGTCTTCAAAGTCCGCCGCCGAGAACACCAGCATCTCGCCGGCGCCGTTGTGCCGCAGAAAGTCATCGCCCTGATGCAACTTGACGCTGCCGGTCCAGTTCTGGAAATCGCTCAGCTCTTCTTTCGGCTTCTGGGTGAACAGGTTGTAGGCGATACGCACGGTCAACTGGTCATCTTTGGCCAGTTGCTCGATCACCTGATAATCGTCCGGGTAGTTCTGGAAACCGCCGCCGGCATCGATTGCACTGGTCAGGCCGAGGCGATTGAGTTCGCGCATGAACTGGCGGGTCGAGTTGACCTGATATTCCAGCGGCAGCTTCGGCCCCTTGGCCAGCGTCGAGTACAGGATCATCGCGTTCGGTCGTGCGACCAGCATGCCGGTCGGGTTGCCGTTGGCATCGCGAACGATCTCGCCACCCGGCGGGTTTGGCGTGTCGCGGGTGTAACCGGCGACACGCAGGGCGGCGCGGTTGAGCAGCGCGCGGTCGTACAAATGCAGGATGAACACCGGGGTGTCCGGTGCGGCCTGGTTGATTTCTTCGAGGGTTGGCATGCGTTTTTCAGCGAACTGGAATTCGTTCCAGCCACCGACCACGCGCACCCATTGCGGGGTCGGCGTGCGGTCAGCCTGATCCTTGAGCATGCGCAGCGCGTCGGCCAGCGACGGCACGCCTTCCCAGCGCAATTCGAGGTTGTAGTTCAAACCGCCACGGATCAGGTGCAAGTGCGAGTCGTTGAGCCCGGGGATCACGCAGCGGCCGTGCATATCGACCACTTGCGTGTTCGGCCCGCGCAGGGCCATGGCCTGGTTGTCGTTGCCGACGACGACGAAGCGGCCGTCAGTGATCGCCACGGCACTGGCCAGCGGTTTGGTGCGGTCAACGGTGTGAAACTGGCCATTGAATAAAATCAGATCGGCGCTCATCGCAGTTCCTCAAGCAAAGTGAAAAGGAGCAAACCCCGCGCGCTCAGCGTGGCGAGGTTTCTTGGGAATCGAGGTGTTCATGGGCCTGGTTGGCTTCGAGCCACGGCGTAAACAAACGGGTGACCGGCGGCATCACCACGTACACCACCGACAGAACGATGGTCAGGGTGATCAGGAACGTGGCGACCACGTAGTTGGAAAGAAGCGGATGCAACGCCAGCAACGGCCCCCAGATCAACGGCACGAGCAAGGTGTGCGGCAGAATCACCAGCAGCGTGACCACTGCTTGCTTCCAGCGCGGCGGCGGCGAAGCGGCATCGGCCAGTGGGGTAAACCAGAATTCGTTGATCGGCGCGACTTCAGTCTGATCGCCGTCAGCCAGCATCGGCGCCGCTTCGGCGACCAGTGCCTGTCGCTGCGGCGACTCCAGCCAGCCTTGCATCGCTTCGGTGCTGCTGAAGCGCAGCACGCAGGTGTAGAAGTCGAGTCGGCCGCGCTTGCCGCGTACCACATCAACGCCCAGATGGCCCTCGCGCTGCCCCGCTACACGGACGATATTGCGCAGCCAGGCTTCATATGCCGACTCGAAACCGGCCTTGACCCGGTGTTTGATGATCAGCGTGACCGTCTCATCGGCCCCCGGTGCTTGTGGATTGAGGACTTCAGGCATAACGCAACACTCCGGGCAAACGAACAGAAATCGCCAGCCGTCCCGGCCCGGCGATCAACACAGTGGTAAACAGGATCAGCAGCAACCAGCCGAACTGCCCCTCGGCCACACTCCATTGCGGATGCACGACCAGCAACGCCACCAGCAGCACAAAGAGAATAGGCACGCAGGCCAATCGCGCCAGTAACCCGGCGACGATCAGTAGCGGACAGAGGACTTCGGCGAAGATCGCCAGGATCAAGGTGAGGTGAGAACCGAGGTGGAACGGGTCTTCAATCAATTGCAGTTGCGCGGTGAAGTCGAGCAGCTTGGGCAAGCCGTGGACCCACAGCAGAAACAATCCGCCGCTGACCCGCAGGAACAGCAAACCGATGTCGCGTGCCAGTTCATCTGTTGAGGCATTCATGACCCGACCCTTGAAATGTCATTGGCTGGAATCATGCCAATGATGGTCGGGAGGAAATTGGATGGGTGTGCTCAGTTCTACGGCATTGATCGTTCCCACGCTCTGCGTGGGAATGCAGCCCGGGACGCTCCGCGTCCCTTCCAGAGCCGAACGCGGAGCGTCCGTTGAGGCGTTCCCACGCAGAGCGTGGGAACGATCAGTGGTCAGGGTTAGCCTGGCAACTCCAGGTTATCCAGCACCCGGTTCACCGCCAGCTCACCGAGCATGATCAACTGCGCAATCCCCAACAACGCCCGGCGCTGCGGTGCGGGCAACAGGTGGGCGACGTCCTGGGCGATGGTTTTGGCCGAGGCGAGTGTTTCGCTGGCATCGGTCAGCAGTTCTTCGTTTTTGGTGTCGGCGGTTACGGCATACATGCCACGGGTTCTGCGTGGAGGTGGCGTGGAGCCGGGTGGCAGGAGGTAGTGGTCGAGGGCGCGGTCGGCGGCTTCGTGGAGTTTTCGGGAATCGATGGATTCGTAGGGGGATGTGGGGTCGATGTCTGGCGGGTTGGGGGTGACTTTGAACATGGTGAATCTCCTGCCCTGGGTTAACCACCATGACTTGTCGCTAAACAAATAATGGTGGCAGCTGCACGCAGGTTAGCGAACCGGGAGGAACAGGAACCCGGCAGACCCGAAGGCCTCCCGCGCGCAGCCGCCATAACATCAATTGCAAAAAGACAATCTGCAAAGACGTAGGGTGCACTGTGCGCCTGTATCCAATTCGGGTCGCTAAACCCGATCGCTGAACTATTCAGCGACCACCAAACGATAGAGACCTGACCACAAGCGCACAAGCCGGCGGATTCTGGCGTAGCTGTAGGCAAAGGCGCAAGGTTGCGTAGCCTGAAAGAGTGTCTGAGGGTGTTGCTTAAACGGCGGTGTTTAAACCACCGAAAATCTATGGATCGCACCGAGCCAATGTGGGAGCGAGCCTGCTCGCGAAGGCGTCGGGTCAGTTGATAAATGCTCTTTGAATGACACACCGCTTTCGCGAGCAGGCTCGCTCCCACAGGGGTTTTGCGTGCTTGCTGGAATTTTGTCAGGGATTCAAATCACTGGAATATCCAGCGGCGCCGCCATGAACTGGCTGATCCGCGCGCGCAGCCATTTCTCCGCCGGATCGTTGTCATGCACCCCGCTCCACGCCATCGACAATTGCGCCGCATCGATCGGAAACGGTGGATCTTCGGCGCGCAACGCACACCCTTCAACCAGCGCGCAGGCTGCGTAATCCGGCACGGTGGCAATCATCTCTGTGCCGGCGAGCAACGCGCGCAAACCGCTGAACTGCGGCACGCCCAACACCACGCGGCGCGTACGGCCGACCTTGGCCAGGTCCATGTCGATATTGCCGCTCAGGTCACCCGAAAACGACACCATCGCATGCGGGCGCTCGCAGTATTCATCCAGCGTCAGCGGCCCCGGACGGTCGTCACCGCGCAGAACCTTGCAGGGAATGTCGCGCAGTTTTTTGCGCTTGGCGTTGGCCGGCAATTCAGTGGTGTAACTGACGCCGACGGAGATTTCCCCCGATGCCAACAGCGCCGGCATCAGCAGATAATTGGCGCGCCGCACCACCACGACAATCCCCGGCGCCTCTTGCTGAAGCTGGCGCAGCAGCGGTGGAAACAGGCCGAATTCGGCGTCATCCGACAGGCCGATGCGAAACACATCGCAACTGCTCGCCGGTTCGAACTCCTTGGCCCGGCTCACCGCACCAGAGATGACGTCCATCGCCGGCTGCAACTCCTTGAGAATCGCCAGCGCCCGCGCGGTCGGCTCCATGCCACGCCCGTTGCGCAACAACAGCGGATCATCGAACAGATCGCGCAAACGCCCCAACGCCGCGCTGACGGCCGGTTGCCCCATGAACAGTTTTTCGGCGACGCGGGTCAGGTTCTTTTCGAACATCAGCGCTTCGAAAATCACCAGCAGGTTCATGTCGACGCGACGCAGATCGTTACGGTTCATGGGCATGTTTTCCTTTTCGGTGTCAGCTGTTTTTGCGGGTGGGCGCTGCGCACTTTACTCGATTAACGGCACCTTGGCCGCGCGCTTGTACGGACCGTATTCCACGGGCACCCACTGAAAGTGTTTGCCTTGCGCGGGGATGTGACCGATGCCCGGAAACGGCAGGTGCGCCGCCGTCACCCACGTCTTGCTGGCCACCGCCGCACTGAAGACTGCCTGACGCGCGTTGATCGCTTGCGCACTGTTGACATCAAAGCCGATTGACACTTCCGGATGTTCAAACTGCACAGCCAGGTTATGCACCAGATCCCCCATGAAAACGATGCTCTGGTTCTGCGAGGTGAAACGGTAGGTGGTGCTGCCCGGCGTATGGCCGGCTTCGAGTGTCGCTTCGACTATTCCCGGCAACGGCGACTGGCCAGCGGCGAACGTCTTGAAGCGACCGGCGGCGACGTAGGCCGCCGTGGAGTCTTGGGCGATCTTGAAAAACTCTTTGGCGCCGGCCGGAGCTTTGGCCAGCGCGGCCGGATCGAGCCAGTAATCCGCTTCAGCCTTGGCCGCGTACACCGTGGCATTCGTGAACAACGCTTGTTTCTGTGCATCGACCAGACCACAGACATGATCGAGGTGCAGGTGCGTCAGCAAGATCGTATCGACCTGCTCTGGCTGGTAGCCGGCCGCCCGCATATTCGCCAGAAGCTGTCCGGCGGTGGCGCCAATGCATTGCCCGGCGCCGCTATCGACCAGAATCAGTTGCTTGCCGGTATTGACCAGAAACGCATTGAACGCCGTCTGGACACCCGGGGTTTCAATCGAACGGCGTGCCAGCAGCGCACGAATCTGGCCCTGACTCATGCCCTGCAACAGCTTCGGTGACAGGTCGTTGTAACCATCGAACAACGCGGTGACCTCGTAATCCCCCAAGGCCAGGCGGAAATATCCCGGCGCCTGAGTGCCCTGCTGTGGTGCCTGCGCCATGGCGCTGGACGTTGCCAGCGCGAACGTCAGCGCCGCCGCTGCTTTAAAGATGCCTTTCATTTGATTTCCCCTGGACCTGCCGATTGCGACGCCCCATCGGTTCGCCACGCTTGCAGTCATCGTGCCGCAAACAGCGGGCCGCAGACTTGCAGGGATGTGCTGAGTTCAGGTCAATGCGCTGGAATTAACAACGATTAACTCGTCAGCCCCCCGCCCTCGCCCAACAATGAAGCCCTCTGCGCAACGTTGTTTTTTTGACCTGAGGGGATGCGCCGACCGTGCATTCCCCATCGACACGGACTTTGGCCATGGCTCATTTACAGCACAGCGTCGCCCTCGCCCCTGCCAACGAACCACGCAAGACCGGGATCGGCGGGCTCAGTCCGCAGCGCGAACGACAGGTCAAACAACTGATCCTAGAACGTCTGGGCGAAAGCCTGGAAGTGACCGAGCTGGCCCGCGCCTGTTCACTGTCACGCAGCCACTTTTCCCGCGCCTTCAAATGCAGCACCGGATTGTCGCCGCAGGACTGGATTCGCACCCAGCGCATCGCGCGGGCCAAGCTGTTGATCCAGCACACCGACCTGAGCCTGACGCAAATCAGCCTCGAATGCGGATTCTGCGATCAGGCGCATTTTTGCCATATGTTCACCCGCAGCGAAGGCATCAATCCGTTTGCCTGGCGCTGCCAGATCATGCGTGAACCCAGACTCACCGTTCACAGCCCGCCGTGTTTTGATCGCGGCCCCCGTTGCACTGACGCTCAAACCTGAGGATTATGCCGGGACACCCCGGATTAGAAGGCCTGTGCACGCGCCCGCCGCTAATCCGCCCTGTCCGCCGCAGCACCGCAGGAGTGAGCTGTTGAGTCTTTCGCCGAATCAGGCCCTCGGTTTTGGCCCCTATCGGATTCATCCCGGACAACGGCGGGTGCTCGAAGGCGAGCAGCCGTTACGCCTGGGCCGACGGGCGATGGACATTCTCCTGATTCTGCTGGCCCACGCCGGCGAAGTGGTGAGCAAGCAGCAATTGATGGCCGGGGTCTGGCCTGACAGTGTCGTTGAAGACATCAACCTGCGTGTGCACATGGCAGCGCTGCGCAAGGCGCTCGGGGACGGTCAGGCCGGCCAGCGTTACATCATCACCGTGGCGCAACGCGGCTACAGTTTTGTCGCACCGGTTTTACTGCAATCCATGGAGGAGCGTCCTGTGGGCGATGCTGATGGTCGGCACAACTTGCCCTTGCGGCGCACGCGGATGATTGGCCGTCAGCCGCTGGTCGACAATTTGATGAGGCAGTTGCCGCGTCAACGCTGCATCACCCTGGTCGGCTCCGGCGGAATCGGCAAGACCACTGTGGCCCTGCGCGTGGCCGAGCAGTTGATCGGGCATTACCGCGACGGTATTCGGCTGGTGGACCTGGCACCGCTCAACGATCCCCGGCTGATTTGCTCACACCTGGCCGCCCTGCTTGATCTGGCACTTCTCGAAGGCGACCCGCAGACAGCGCTGGTCAAGGGCCTGCAACAGCGACAGATGCTATTGCTGCTCGACAACTGCGAGCATTTGATTGATGCCGTTGCGGCGCTCAGTGAAAGCATTCTGCGCGGGGCGCCGCACGTGCATATCCTCGCCACCAGCCGCGAAAGTCTGCGGGCTGAAGGCGAATACGTGCAGCGTCTGGACTCCCTCGAATACCCGCCGATGACAACGACGCTGGATCGTGAGCGAACGTTGAATTTTTCGGCGCTGCAATTGTTCGTCGAACGAGCGACGGCCGCGCACGAAAGCTTCGAACTGAGCGATACCCAGTTGCCGCAGGCAATCGAGATCTGCCATCGGCTCGACGGCATTCCACTGGCATTGGAACTGGCGGCCGCGCAGGTCGCCGAACTCGGACTGGACGGTCTGCTGAGCCAATTGCAGGGCCGTTTGCCGCCGCTGGCAGCGGGCAATCAAACCAGTCTGGAGCGCCACCTCACTCTGCGCGCCACGCTGGACTGGAGTTTCAATCTGCTCGCCCCTTGCGAGCAAACCTGCCTGCGCCGTTTGGGCGTGTTTCGCGGGGGGTTCACCCTGGAATCCGCGGCGGCCGTTATCGTCGGCCAACAGATCGACCCCGGCGTGGTGTTTGTGTCGATCACGCAACTGGTGGCCAAGTCCATGCTCGCCGTCGAGGTCGGTGACGAGGACGTGTTCTACCGCTTGCTCGACACCACCCGGCGTTACGCGCTGGAAAAACTCGATCACGCTGCCGAATGCGAAGAAACCCGCGAACGGCATGCCGAACGCTGTCTGGCGTTGATGCAGCAGGCGCAGAACGATTGGGAAAGCACGCCGACATTGTTATGGATCGATCGCTACGCCCGAGGGCTGGAAGATTTGCGCGCAGCGCTGGATTGGAGCCTTAACGGTGTCGGCCCTGGTGGTTTGGGGATTCGGCTGACGGCGGCGTCGGCACCCTTGTGGCAGGAGTTGTCGCTGCTCAAGGAGTACGGCGCCTATGTGCGCCGGGCGCTGAGCCTGTTTGATGAACTCGGCGAACCCTGCCCGCGCCTGAAAGTCGCCCTCAAACTGGCCCTTGGCAGTGCCTGCTATCACACCTGGGGTGGCACGGCGGAAACCATCGAAGCTTTCACCGAAGCTCGCCAGTTGGCCAATGAGCACGACGACGTTGCCGGGCAGTTGCGCGCGGTGTCCGGGCACATGGCAGTCAACCTCAGTTGCGGGCACTACCGCATGGCGCTGGCCCAGAGTGAACAGTTCGACCGCCTCGGCCTGCACGGCGACCCGCTGTTGTCACTGAGTACCCACCGCTTGCGCGTATTGGCCCTGCACTATGCCGGCGACCAGTTGCAGGCGCGCATTCACGCCGAACAGGTCCTCCAGCGCATGGCGCACAGCGGCCATGTCAATCGTTTCACTCACGGTTTTGGCGTGCAGTACGACCAGAGCGTCGCGTCGCTGACGGTGCTGGCACGGGTTTTATGGATGCAAGGTCTGCCGGAACAAGCCTGGCGCACGGCGCGGCAGGCCCTCGACATCGCCGTTCAGATCGACCATGGCACCTCGATTTGCTACACCCTCGCGCTGGCGAGTTGCCTGATCGCTCATTACAACGGCGATCAGCAGAACGCCCGGGCGCTGTTGCAGTTGCTGTTCGAGCAGTCGCAGAAACATTCGGTGCTGCTGTTCAACACGTGGGCGCGGCACTACGCGCAGGTGATTGACGCGCAAGCCAAGGCACCGGTGCCGACGGACAGCAGCGGGCTGATCAGGGAAATCATGGTGACGCTGGATGGCCGCTTTATGGATGACGCGCTGTTTGAGCGGGCGTTGAGTGGTGATGCCGGGTGGAGCACGGCGGAGATTCTGCGGGCTCGGGCAGATGCGTTATTGAGTGACGATCCGGGTTGTCTGGACGGGCCCCTTCGCGAGCAGGCTCGCTCCCACAGGGATTTTGGGTGTACTCAGACGCCATGTGGGAGCGAGCCTGCTCGCGAAGAGGCCCTCAAGGAGGCCGAAGCACTCCTGCAACAATCCCTGGCCATCGCTCGCACCCAAGGCGCGCTCGCCTGGGAACTGCGCAGCGCCACGTCACTGGCGCAACTCTGGCAGCGCCAGTCGCGCTGTCGCGAGGCGCTGGATTTGCTCACTCCGATCTATCAACGCTTCACCGAAGGCTACGCGACCCCGGACCTGCGCAAGGTGCGCTTGCTGATCGACGAATTACGCGAGGGCGTGCACGCCTGAGGCCAGACGCATCCGCTTGATGTAACGGGCATGCCGGCGTTGAAGATCAATTCCCTCACCGCTGCGCTCAAGTTGCTTGCGGGCATAGCATCGGGTGGTATTGAGCATCCGGTACCGGCCCGCACTGGCGCCGCGTTCCAGTGACAGCCAAGACTTCTGCGCCAGGCCTTCGATGATCGCGGCAAGCTCCGACACCGCCAGTTGCGGGCAACTGATCACCGCCAACGCAGCCTCCAGCGTAAATGTCAGTTTGAACACCGATAAACGCCGCAGCACGCGTTGTTCCTGCTCACTCAAGCGCTGATAGCTCCAGTCGAATGCCGCTTGCATCGATTGATGCCGGGGCACAGCAGTGCGCCGGCCATGGCTGAGCACTTGCAGGCCGTGGGCCATTTGCGCCTGCAAGCCTAGCAACGCCAGTGCATCGATCTGCGCCGCGGCCAGTTCAATTGCCAGCGGTAAACCGTCGAGTTGCCGACAGATCTCGACCACGACTTTGACGTCCTGCTCACGCAGGCTGAAATCATGCTGTCGCGCCCGGGCACGACTGACGAACAACTGCACCGCAGAATGGCCCATGGCTTCAGTGATGCAATCGGTCGCCGAGCGTTTCGGGATGGCCAGCGGTGGCACACGCTGCAGGGTTTCCAGACTGACCTGCAAGGCCTCACGACTGGTGGCGAGTATCGACAGACGAGGCGCGGCTTCGAGCAACGTTTCAACCGCTGCTCTGCAAGCGTCGCGGCGCTGGTCACAGTTATCCAGCAGCAGCAACGCATGGCGGGTCGACAGCCCGGTCAAATCACTCTCCAGGGTGCGCAGCACATGGTCGAGCAGCGGCGTGTCGTCGTCGATCAAGCTCAGATCTACTTGCCACACACCGTCTCTGTAGTACTGCAAAAGCAGTTCCGCGACCCGTAGCGCCACGGTGGACTTGCCTACGCCCGGCGCTCCGGTGATGGTCATCAGCCGACACAGCGGCATTTGTCGCACCAACCCGCCAACCAGCGAGTCACGACCGGTGACCGAGGTCAGTCGAGCCGGCAAATTATGCTGGGGTGTCTGCAAGCCCTCGAAGGCCACTTGCGCGGCGCAGTCGCAACGCACCGGGGCGATAAAACTGTAACCGCATTGCGGCACGTTAACGATGTAACGCTGACCATTTTCGCCGTCACCCAAGGCCCGCCGGAGCGCAGCGATGTGCACGCGCAGGTTGATCTCCTCGACCACCGAGGTTGGCCATACCAGAGCGATCAATTGCTCCTTTCTGACCACTCGACCGGCACGCTCGACCAGCACTTGCAGAATGTCCAGCGCGCGACCGCCCATGCGCAAGGGCCGATCTCCATCGAGTATCAGCCGTTGCCGCAGGTGGAAGGCGTAAGGGCCGAAATGCAGCACCGACGCCGTGTTCAAATCGTTGAGGCTATCCATGCCAACTATCTTGGCAGCCTCAGATGACGCGACAACCGCTACACGAGGCGCAGCACGGACATCCGGGTGCGCCAGACGGACACAAGCGCTCTAGCTGAACTGTTCGCGGTATTGCGCAGGGGTCAGGCCGAGCTTTTCAGCGAACAGCGAACGCATGTGCCGCACACTGCCGAAGCCACTTTTGTAAGCCACGGTTTTAAGCGGCAGATCGCTGGTTTCCAGCAGATTGCGCGCGCAGTCGATGCGCGCACTTTGCAGAAACTCCATCGGCGTCATGCTGATGTCACGGGCGAACACCCGTGCAAAGTGCCGCGCACTCATGTTGGCGATGGCGGCCATGCGCTCGACCGTGAACGCTTCGTCGAGATGCTCCAGCACGTAGCTTTGCGCGCGGGTGATCGGGGTTTCCTGCGGCGCCACGGCAGCCATCAGCGGACTGAACTGCGCCTGCCCGCCCTGCCGCTTCATCACCACCAGCAGGACTTTGGCCACATCCTGGGCAAGTTTTTTGCCGTGATCGCGGGCGATGACGGCGAGCGCCATATCGATCCCGGCCGTGACACCGCCCGAGGTGATCAGATTGCGATCTTCGACATAGATCTGATCCGTGGTGACATGGGCTCTCGGAAAGCCCTTGATCAGCCGTTCGGTGTAGTTCCAGTGGGTGGTCACCCGATAACCGTCCAGCAATCCGGCATGGCCCAGTACAAAGGCGCCGGTGCAGATCGAACCGTAATGATCGACGCGCTGAACAGCGCCCTTGAGCCAGGCGAACAGCGCCGGAAACTGCTGGTTGTAGGCACCGGGGCCTCCCGGCACCAGCAGCAAGTCATAACGCTCTGTATCGGCATCATCAATGGCCCGATCAGCATGTACCAACACGCCATTGGATGCCCGCAGCGGGCCACGTTCAGTGCCAAGCGTGATCAATTGATAATGCGCTTCGGCTTTCAGGTAGCGGTTGGCAACCGAAAAAACCTCCAATGGCCCGGCCATGTCGAGCAGGAGAAAGTCGGGAAACAGCACCATTGCCACGGTTTTCATGGGAAGACATCACTTAAATCAAGGAGACATGAGACAGGCCAGACATTATGGACAAGTACGACATTCGGGGCGCAAAAGTTTATGCGAAGCGCGTCGCACAACTGTCAACCTGATCAGGACAGTCTTTCAATTTCCATCTACTTATTGCACTGAACAGTAACCAGTAACCTTCTCCTCACTCGGACGAATTCACGTCCCGCAAGGAGATTTCATCATGCTGACCCTTCGCAAAGCCTCCGATCGTGGCCTCGCCAATCATGGCTGGTTGAAGTCCTTTCACACTTTTTCCTTCGCCAGCTATCGCGACCCTCGCGAACAGGGTTTTTCCGACCTGCTGGTGATCAACGACGACCGCGTTGCTGCCGGTAAAGGTTTCGGCCAGCACCCGCATCGCGACATGGAGATCTTTTCCTATGTGCTGGAAGGTGCGCTGGAACACAAGGACACGTTGGGCACCGGCTCGGTTATCCGCCCGGGTGACGTGCAACTGATGAGCGCCGGCAGCGGTGTGGCGCACAGCGAGTTCAATCATTCGGCGACCAAACCGGTGCACTTCCTGCAGATCTGGATCGTGCCAGAAGTCAGCGGCGCCAAACCGCGCTATCAACAGGAACATTTCAGCGCCGGGAAAAAACGCGGTCGTCTGCAATTGATCATTTCGCCGGACGGCCACGACGGTTCACTGAAAGTGCGCCAGGATGCACGGGTCTTCGCCGGGCTGTTCGACGGCAAGGAAAGCGCCACGCTGGAACTGGCGGCCAACCGCTATGCCTATGTGCATGTAGCGCGCGGCAGTGTCGAACTCAATGGCCAGCAACTGCGTGAAGGCGACGGCGTGCGGGTTCGCGAGGAACAGCTGCTGACCTTGAGCAACGGTGTCGATGCCGAGGTGTTGGTGTTCGACTTGCGGCCGCAGGAGTTGCCGCAGATGCCATGATGTGGAGTTTCTATGCCCACAAAAACGGCCTTCCGATGAAGGCCGTTTTTATTGTGGCGGGTTGAGCCATGGCAGCGTCGGGGGCATTGGGACGGTGAACTCCTTGCCCGCCTGAATCGCCGCCAACGTGGTCTGGATCGCTGCATACATGTTGGCTTGATTGGCATAACAGGCACCGACGACGATCGCAACGAGCCCTACCAATTGAACGGCAGTCGCTGCCCAGACGTTGGCTTTCGTGGTACTCGCTTGTTTGATCGCTTCTTTCGACTCTTCTGCAATGGTCTGGATGGCAGACGACATCAGTTCGAAACGTTTGTCTCGCTCTGCTTGAGCCCTGTCCCGCTCGGCTTGAGCCCTGTCCATCTCTGACTGAATCCGGCCGTTGGCCTTGTCCCGCTCTGCCTGAGCCGCCAGAAACGCATCGATTCTCATCGATACACCTTCCATCCGAGCATCCATTCTCGTCTCAATGGTCTCGATCCTGGCATCGAACTCTTCGCGGCTTATCGTGCTCATGGTTTGTGTATTCCGGATTTCGTTCAATGGTTCACTGTATGGGTACTGACTCGCTTCACTGGCTTTCAACTCGACACCTTCCTGGTTAAACCGATACCGTCCCTGGTATTGACATCAGTGCGAGCGTGCGCCCCTCACCGAGCTGATGAAACGATAGGCCGCATCCAGAATGCTGACAAGCCGGGAGATTCTGCCTCTGGTGTAGGCCGTTTCATCAGAGGTTGTAGCCCTGTCAAAACAGCTCCTGTCTAGTCATTCTCCGACGCGAACACATCGACAATCTTCTCGATCACCGCCCTCACCCGCGCGGTATGGCGCAGGTCCGCGTGGGTTACCAGCCATACCTCATAGGGCAATGGCGTGGTGCGCTCCGGCCAAAGCCTGATCAGGCCATCGCGCTCGCCCATGTACACAGGGATTTCTCCTACACCCAACCCTGCTGCAATCGAACGACGAACGAGCAAACTGGAACTGAGGCTGGCAACGATACGACCGCGACTCATTGGCTCCGATACCAACGTCAGGTCCTTTTTGCCTTGCAGATACGGTTGATAAACCACCAGATCATGCCCTTCAAATGCCGTGCCCGGCTGCGGCACGCCATTGGCGTCTATATAGGCTTGAGAAGCGAACAGCCCCACTGGCCATCGGGCAATTCGCCGAGCGATCAGGTCCGGATTGTCCGGCCGGGTGTTGCGCACGGCGATATCCGCCTCGCGCTTGGCCAGGCTAAGAATCTGTGTGGACGCATCCAGCTGCACGCACACGTCCGGGTGCTGCTCGTGCAAACGGGCAATCGCCGGAATCAGAAAATCGATGGCCAGCGAATCGGTGGTACTGACGCGTACCGTGCCGGTCAGGCGATCGTCCAGGCCTTGAATCTGCCGTTCCAGTTCCAGTGCCGAATGCTCCATCTTCTCCACGCTTCTGAGCGCCGCTTCGCCGACGGCGGTCAAGGCGTAGCCGTCGGAGGTGCGCAAAAACAACGTCGCGCCCAGTGACTTTTCCAGCGCCGCGATCCGCCGCCCGACGGTCGCCTGATCCACCCCCAGAATCCGTGCGGCCCCGCGCAGTGTCGACTCGCGGCAAACGGCGAGAAATACCCGTGCGTCATCCCAATTCATGCTGTCTCCAGGCGATGCAAATACGCATCAGCGTGCCGCTTAATCGCTGCATTAACGCAGCAACGATAGCCGATATGCTGAGCGCCATAAACCTTCCACGAGATTGCTGACATGCGCACTCCAAGTCCCACCGGTATCTGGTTGCCGATCTTTGCTGGCCTGTGCGCCAGCCTGGTCAGCATCGGTCTGGCGCGTTTCGCTTACACGCCGTTGATTCCATCGCTGATTGAAGCGCAGTGGTTTAGCGCCAATGATGTGGTTTACCTCGGTGCGGCCAATCTGGTGGGTTACCTGATCGGCGCGCTGCTCGGTCGGCCGACAGCGCGCCAGCTCGGCAATAAAAATGCCTTGCGGTTGATGATGCTGATCGTCACCGCCGCATTTTTTGCCTGTGCGTTTCCCTTGTCGGTGAGCTGGTTCTTCGGCTGGCGGCTGCTGTCGGGGATCGCCGGCGGCGCGATCATGGTGCTGGTCGCCGCGACGGTCCTGCCGCATGTTCCGGCGGCGCGTAAAGGGCTGGCCAGTGGCGCGATCTTCCTCGGCATCGGTCTCGGCATTGCCGGCTCCGGGACGCTTGTGCCGCCGCTGTTGAGCCTGGGTTTGCAGGCGACGTGGCTGGGCCTCGGGGCTTTGGCCCTGTTGCTGACCGCGCTGAGCTGGTTTGGCTGGCCGTCTGATTTCCTCCACCCGGTCGTTACACAAGAAGCGGTGTCCGCAGAACCGACACCGCGCGGGGTGTACTTGCTGTTCGCCCAATACGCCTTTATGGCTGCCGGCCTGGTACCGGCGATGGTATTTCTGGTGGATTACGTGGCGCGTGGACTCGGTGCCGGTGCGCATATCGGTGCGTTGATCTGGGTGATGTATGGCTTGGGCGCGATTGTCGGCCCGGTGAGTTATGGCTTTCTCGCCGATCAGCTTGGCGCAAGGTCCGGCATTCGTCTGGTGCTGGTGGTGCAGGCGCTTGCCCTCGGACTGCTGGCGATCTCCCATTCGTTTCTGGCGTTGGCGTTGCTGGCGGTGATTCTCGGTTCATTTCCGCCTGGCATCGTGCCGCTGGCCCTGGCGCGGGTGCATGAACTGGTGCCGGAGCACCATCGCCAGCAAATCGCCTGGAGCCGTGCCACGGTTTCGTTCGCCACGTTTCAGGCGTTGGCCGGATTTGCCTATTCAGCGCTGTTCAATGCCAGCGGCGGTCACCACGCATTGTTGTTCATCATTGCCGCTGTCGCGATCGTCGTGGCGTTGCTGCTGGAGCAGGCCATGAAATGGCTGCCTGCCCGTATTGAGCAGCGCTGCTGTGCAAATTGAAGGGAATCATTGCGCGCGCAGTACGCTCCCATCTACAGAACTTATGCCAACAGGAATCGATATGTCCCTGCCCAACGAAATGACCCGAATCGAAATCATCGAACCCGGTGGCCCCGACGTCTTGCAACCCAAACGCGTGCCGCTTCCAGCCGTCGCAGAAGGCGAGGTATTGATCCGCGTACACGCCGCCGGAATCAACCGGCCGGACGCCTTGCAGCGTGCCGGCAAATACCCGATGAAACCCGGCATGAACCCGATTCCCGGGCTGGAGGTCGCCGGTGAAGTCGTGGCACTCGGGGCAGGTGTCAGCCAGTTCGCCGTGGGCGACAAAGTCTGCGCGCTGACCAATGGCGGCGGTTATGCCGAATACTGTGCAGTCCCGGCCGGCCAGACCCTGCCGATTCCTGATGGCGTGGACTGGGTGCAGGCAGCCGCGATCCCGGAAACCTTCTTCACCGTGTGGGCCAACCTGTTCGGTCTCGGCGGCGCCAGCCGTGGTCAACGCGCATTGATTCATGGTGGCACCAGCGGCATCGGAACTACCGCACTGATGCTGTGCCGAGAATTCGGCATAGAAGCGTTTGCCACCGCCGGCAGCCCGGACAAATGCGCAGCGATTCGCGAACTGGGTGGTCAAGCGATCAATTATCGCGATGAGGACTTCGCTGAGGTGATCGCCGAGAAAACAGCAGGTCATGGCGTTAATGTAATTCTCGACATCATGGGCGGTTCGTACCTCAACGCTAACGTCAGCGCTTTGGCGATGGATGGCCGTCTGGTCATGCTCGGCTTCCTCGGCGGCGCGCGGGCCAACGACTTTGATCTGCTGGCAATGATGGCCAAACGTGCGGCCATCACCGGATCTCTCTTGCGCGCCCGCACCGCTGCCGAAAAAGCCGAGATCGCCGCTCAACTGCGCGAGCACGTCTGGCCAGCACTGGCTGCCGGGCGCTGCCTGCCGATGATCGACAAGGTTTATTCACTCAACGACGCGGCTCAAGCTCACGCGCACATGGAGGCCGGCGACCATATCGGCAAGATCGTGCTACGGGTGGTGTGAGTCGTTGCAGCATTTTGTAATCGTTGCGCCGGGACGGTGGTCGAAAAATTCACGCGCAGACCAAGTCATCTGGTAAAAAGCGTTCTTTGTCTGCGCTCGGGTGAAACGTTTAATGTTCCTGTCCTTCATGACGCGTCTGCGCCGCCGCCGTTTGGCGTTTGCCTGCATGGCCGCGCTGATTATCGGCGTGCCGACCAGTTGTGCCGTACTCGAACACACCGAACGCAAACTGCTGTTTCGCATCGAACCGGGCACTGCCGGTTGGTATCGCGGCCTGCCCGGCAGCGTGCAGGAACTCGACCTGCAACCGAAGAGCTTCAAGGCCGGGCAGAACATTCATGCCTGGTGGTGGCCGGCGGAAAAGGCCAACGCGCCGGCCATTCTCTATCTGCATGGCGTGCGCTGGAACCTCACCGGGCAGCTGTTCCGCATCGAGCAACTGCGCGCGGCGGGTTATTCAGTGCTGGCCATCGACTATCGCGGATTCGGCAAGAGTCACGGTGATCTGCCATCGGAAAGCAGCGTTTACGAAGATGCGCGGGTGGCGTGGGGGCGCTTCAAACTGCTGCAACCGGATCCGTCCAAACGCCTGATCTACGGACATTCCCTCGGTGGCGCCGTGGCGATCGATCTGGCCGCAGAACTCGGGCAGACCGCCGCCCGCGATCATTCCGCGCTTCCTGTGCGCGGGCTGGTGATCGAGTCCACTTTCACCACGCTGGCGGATGTTGCCGCCTCCGTGGCCAACACTTCCCTGCCGGTACGCTGGCTGCTGTCGCAAAAATTCGATTCGATCGACAAGATCGCCGATATTCATATGCCACTGCTGGTGGTGCACGGCCTGGCTGATGCTTTCGTGCCACCGCGTTTCAGCGAACAACTGTTCAACGCCGCGCAACAACCCAAGCGCCTGTTGCTGGTGCCGGGCGCGACGCACAACAACAGCATGGCGCTCGGCGGGCAGAATTATCGCAAGGCGCTCGACAACTTGATGCAAAGCCCACCCGTCCCTCGGGTTGCCGGGCCTGCGACTGTGCGCAGCGGACGGGACACTTAACGGTAGCCGCGAGCCTGCAAATCGAACAGTTGCGCGTAATGCCCGGCCGCGGCGATCAGTTGATCGTGGCCACCCTGCTCCAGAATCCGGCCTTGTTGCAGGACGATGATGTGGTCGGCATTGCGCACGCTGGAAAATCGATGGGAAATCAGCAACGTCATGCGACCTTCGCTGTGCTGGCTGAAATGCTCGAACACCGCCGCTTCGGCCGCCGGATCAAGGGCGGAAGTCGGCTCATCGAGGATCAGAATGTCGGCCTCACGGCGCATGTAAGCGCGGGACAAGGCAATCTTCTGCCACTGCCCGCCAGACAATTCCTGTCCACCGGCAAACCAGCGTCCCAGTTGCGTGGCATAGCCCTTGTCGAGCCCTTCGATGAAAGGGGCCGCCATGCCTTGGGCAGCAGCCTCTTTCCACCGTTGCGCGTCGTTGAACGCCAAGGTATCGCCGACGCCAATATTCTCTCCGACGCTGAACTGGTAGCGGATGTAATCCTGAAAAATCACGCCAATTCGTCGACGTAACGCGGTCTCCTGCCAATCCTGCAAATCACTGCCATCGAGCAGGATGCGCCCTTGATCAGGGCGGTAGAGCCGGGTCAGTAACTTGATCAGTGTGGTCTTGCCTGAACCGTTCTCGCCGACCAGCGCCATGCTCTTGCCTGGCACCAGTTGCAGGTCAATGTTTTCCAGCGCTGGCCGACTGGCACCGGGATAACGGAAGCCGACATTTTCGAAGCGCAAACCATCGCCCGGGCACACTCCAACAGTCAGGTGGCCGGTATCCAACTGCACCGGTTCGGCCAGGTATTCATAAAGACTGGTCAGATAGAGGCCGTCTTCGTACAGGCCGCTGATCGCACTCAGGCTGCTGCTCACGGCGCTTTGGCCTTGTTTGAACAGCACCAGATACATGGTCATCTGACCGAGGCTGATCTGGCCATGCACGGCATCGATCACCACCCAGGCATAGGCCACGTAGAACGCCGCAGTACCGAGCAGGCCGAGGCCGAAACCCCAGCCGTCGCGCCGCAGTGTCAGGCGCCGGTCTTCGACATACAGCCTGGCGAACGTGTCGCGGTAGCGTTGCAGCAGCAACGGTGCAAAGCCGAACAGCTTGACCTCTTTGATATAAGTTTCGTGGGACAGCAAGGTTTCGATGTAATTCTGCTGCCGACTCTCCGGCGCGCGGCGGGTGAACAACCGAAAGGCGTCACCGGAAAAATGCGCCTCGGCAAAGAACACCGGCAACGCACCGACCACCAGCAGCACCAGCGCCCAAGGGGAGAAATGCACCAGCAGCACACCAAAACTGATCAGCATGATCAGGTTCTGAATCAGTCCCAACGACTTCATGACCAGCGCTAGTGGCCGGGTCGACGCCTCGCGACGCACACGCACCAGTTTGTCGTAGAACTCGGAGTTCTCGAACTGCACCAGTGACAGGGTCTGCGCT
The DNA here is from genome assembly GCF_054667675.1 of Pseudomonas sp. S3_C06. NCBI lineage: Bacteria > Pseudomonadati > Pseudomonadota > Gammaproteobacteria > Pseudomonadales > Pseudomonadaceae > Pseudomonas > Pseudomonas sp. S3_C06. Next base: position 6,223,523 of record NZ_CP162747.1, on the reverse strand, counting down.
TTTTCCAGGATCAGCGTATTGACCTTCTGCCCCAGTTGCACCCGCAGCAGCGACTGCTGCACCGACAGTGCTCGTTGTGTGCCGGACAACAGCGCCAACACCCCGGCCTCCAACAACACATAACGCAACACCGGCCACAGCGGCGCACTGCCCTGTTGTGCGTGTAACTGCATCGCCGCCACCACGGCATCGACAATCCGCTGCCCCAACCATGCCGCCAGTGCCGGCAGCAAGCCGGCCACCAGCGTTGCCAGCACCAGCCCCAGAAACAAGCCACGCGATGTCCCCCAAACCAGGCGCAAGGCTCGCTGCGCCTGATCGAACAAAGAGGTGAAACGCGATAGATCAGGCATGGGGCATTGGACTCTGCTGGTGATGGCGGTGCGTTATGGTACTCCAGCGCTACGACTGAACTTCAAACGACGAGCGCGTTATTGTCGACGCGTTTTTCAGAACAAAAACATCTGGAAGACTCAGGCCTTTCCGGCGTCCAACGCTCTGCTATGTTTTAACCGCCCTACGCGGAACCCGGCGAACCCCCGCCACGCTCCGCGCCTGACTGCCGGGAGCAGAGACATGAGAATCGACCCGTACCTGATCTTCAATGGTGACTGCCGTGAGGCGTTCACCTTTTACGAGCAAGCCTTGCAAGGGAAGCTTGAGGCGATGATGACGTTCGGAGAGACACCCGCCGCCGAGCATGTGCCCAAAGAGCATCACTCTCTGATCATCCATACCTGTCTGAAGGTCGGAGACCAGATGATCATGGCCTCGGACACCACTCCCGACCGCCCGACTCAGGGCATGAGCGGCTGCTCGATTTCGCTGAATGTCGACAGCATTGCTGAAGCCGATCGAGTGTTTAACGCCTTGGCCAAGGACGGGCGCGTCGACATGCCGTTAGAAGCGACGTTCTGGGCGGTGCGCTTCGGCATGCTGGTGGATCGTTTTGGCGTTTCGTGGATGGTCAATTGCGAAAGTGAAAAGTGACCCTGGCATTTCGTCAGGCATGAAAAAGCCCAACCTGAACAGGTTGGGCTTTCTGCGTTATCGCTGGGCCAGTTCGTGGCGCACGCATTGTTCGTAATAGGTCTGCTTGACCGCCGCCGGCTTGAGCTTCGACGTGCTGTTGTAGGTTTGCTCGGTAATCCCCATCGCGGTCATGCGCATCCACGGTTGCTGGAATCGGCGCACCTGCAATTGTTTGCGTGCGCCGTACAGCGAGACGCCCGACAACTTCGATTGCTGGGCACCGGCAGCAATGTCCGAGCCCCAGGTGCAGGCAAAGCGATGGCTTTTGCTCAGTTCTTTTGCCTGCACTCCCACCGCGAAAACAGCCAGGGAAAGCGTTGCAACGGTGATGACAATCGTCCGCATAGAGCCAACCTAACCTTTTGAAAAAAGGCGATTTTGCCGGGGAAGCAAAAATCCGGGGGCCAGCAATTTGCCGCCTTTCGCGAGTTTTTTACGGACGTAAAAAATGGCGGTGGGATTTTCTGATGAAATCCCACCGCCCCTGGCCCGACGATCAGTTGGCGCTGACCTCAACGCGCAAATGATCCGCGCCCTCCTCCCGACAGTCGATGCGAACCGGCAAAAACACCTCGATCACCGCGATATTGCTGTGCAGATGCTCGGTCATGCGCGGCGTGGTGAACGAGCCGCCACCGGCCAGCGCCATGGGCAACAGCAACTGATCGGCAAGGTGCTCGGCCACCGCAGCACCACTGCGCAACCAGTCGGCGGCCTGATTGATCGCGGCGTCGGCTACTTTTTCTGCCCGTAACGACACTTGGCCAAACGCGCTGAATACCTCGGTGACGTGCTCGAATGCGTACTCCAGCAACAACACATTGCCCGGCCCCCGCGCCGGATCAAGCGTGACATGTTGCAGCGCCGCAGGCGGCAGACTCAAACGCTTGGCCACCTGGCTCAACTCACGTTCGGCCACCATCGGTGCCAGCCCAGCGGTCAGCGCCGACGCCTGTTGCGAAATGGCCTCGCCGCGTTCACACAGGTCCAGCCGCGTCAGGCTCGACGGTTGCACGTTCACTTCAATCTCGCCACCGCCTGCCGGGACAAATCCATGTCGCAACAAGTCCAGCTCGACGTTCGCGCCCATACGCCGCAACAGCGGCAGCCAACTGCGCGTGAGGAAATCGGTCGGCGGCGCCAGCGGGTTATGCGTGCCACCCGAGATGCGCACCCGACTCGCCTCTGGTGCCCGCAACAGCGCTGGCAACAAGGTCTGCAACACCAGCGTGCAACTGCCGGCCGTGCCGATGGCGAACTGGTAATCGCCAGAGCGAATCGCGCCGGGCTCAAAGCTCAACGCTTGCGAGCCCAACTGCGCACCGGAAACCGTCGCGCCGCAGACCTCAGCCGCCGCCATGACCGCCGTCAAATGTTGCCTCAGCAGTCCCGGACGGCTGCGTTTGGCACGAATCTGTTTAATGCGAAACGCCCGGCCTGTCACCATCGACAGGCTCAAGGCACTGCGCAACACTTGGCCGCCACCGATGGCACCGTCCAGTTCTATCACTTCCTGTTTCATTGCGTTCCTTACGCGTACAACCTGACGGTTTCCCTGAGGTACCGATCCAGGCGTCGCGAGTCTTCCGAAGTTCTGAGTAATGTGGGCACTTCGCGCTCAAGCTCGGCGGCGATGAACCCGTGCAACGCCGGACGACGCGGCCCGTAGGCGCTCTCGTCGGCATTGCGTTTAAGGGCCAGCAATTCGTCGACTTCCGCGAGCAGCGCGCGGTCGTCGACGGTGGTCAGCAGGTCGGCGAACGTCATCGGCGGCCGGCCGCGGCCCTGGTCGATCCAGCGCACCGCCAGCAGCGGCCGCAGCACGTAGAAGTACTTCTTGAACCGTACGGTTTCACCTTGCAGGTAACCGCGAAAGTTCTTCTTCGCCATCGACAGATAGTGATTGCGCGCGGCGGGCGGGCTGTAGAACGCTTCGGCGAGTTCGCGCAGTTGTGCCACCTGCGCGGTTTCACTGCGATAAACCAGCGGCGAGTCGAGCCACTCCAGCAAGGTCGGATTGGATTTGCGCAACAACCCGAGGGTCTTGCGCAGTTCCCAGCCACTGACGTCGAGTTCATCGTCCAGCGGACGTTCGATCACATCACGCGGCGCATCGACCTGGACGAACCACTCGGGCTTCTCCACATAGACAAACCGCACGTCGTAATCGCTGTCGGTCGAGGCAAAACCCCAGGCCCGACTGCCTGACTCACAGGCGTATAACACCGTGACATTGCGTTCACGCTCTATGCGCGTCAGCTCTTCCAGTACCCGCGCACGCATCGTGGCGCACAGCGGATGGCGCTCTTGCAATTCCATGACCTGCTTTCCTTTATCCTTTGACGCACACCACCTGACGCAAGGTGTGCAGCACTTCCACCAGCTCACGCTGGGCGTGCATGACTTTGTCGATGTCCTTGTAGGCCATCGGAATTTCGTCGATCACCGCTTCGTCCTTGCGGCACTCCACATGGGCAGTGGCGCGAATCTGATCCTCGACGGTAAAAGTGTTCTTGGCCTTGGTGCGGCTCATCGTGCGGCCGGCGCCGTGGCTGCAGGAGCTGAACGACTCTTCGTTGCCCAGACCGCGAACGATGAAGCTCTTGGCGCCCATCGAGCCCGGAATGATCCCAAACTCGCCCTTCTTCGCCGACACCGCACCTTTGCGGGTGACCAGCACCTCTTCACCAAAATGCCGCTCTTTCTGCACATAGTTGTGATGGCAGTTGACCGCTTCCAGCGCCACTTCAAACGGCTTGCGAATAATCTGCCGTGTCGCCTGAATCACTGCGCGCATCATCAGCTCACGGTTTTGCCTGGCGAAGTCCTGCGCCCAACCCACCGCCTCCACATAATCATCAAAGTGCTGGCTGCCTTCTTCGAAGTAGGCCAGGTCACGGTCCGGCAGGTTGGCGATGTGCTGACGCATATCCGCCTGAGCCATCTGGATGAACAGGTTGCCGATGGCGTTGCCGACACCGCGCGAGCCACTGTGCAACATGAACCAGACCCGGTTGGCTTCATCCAGGCACACTTCGATGAAGTGGTTGCCGCTGCCGAGCGTACCGAGGTGCCCACGGTTGTTGGTGTTGGCCAGTTTCGGGTACTTGTCGGTAATCAATTTGAACCGTGGCTGCAACCCCGCCCAGGCCTGATCGGCTTGCTGCGGGATTTCATCCCAGGCGCCCTTGTCGCGTCGCGAACGGTTTGAACTGCGGCCATGCGGCACCGCTTGCTCGATGGCGTTGCGCAGACCCAGCAGGTTGTCCGGCAAATCAGCGGCGGTCAGCGACGTGCGCGCGGCGATCATGCCGCAACCGATGTCGACGCCGACCGCAGCCGGAATGATCGCGCCTAGCGTCGGGATCACGCTGCCGATGGTCGAGCCCTTGCCCAGGTGCACGTCCGGCATGACCGCCAGATGCTTGAAGATGAACGGCATTTTCGCGGTATTCATCAACTGCTCGCGGGCCTCGTTTTCCACTGGGACGCCTTCGGTCCAGAGTTTGATCGGTTTGCCGTTGGCGACTTCGAGCAGTTGGTAAGTGTGTTCTTTCATGTCTTCATTCTTTATTCATTGGCCGATGATTCGGCGTTGTTCTGTAAGTCGCAGCGACAAAAACACAGGCACTGTGGCTCTGCCAGTTGAGCCCCCGTTGCCGAGGCGGGAGTCGAACCCGCTTTCCGATGGAGTACCTGTCGCATTCGCTGCCAATAACTGCAAAAAAGGTGGCACGACAAAAGTTGATGACTGTTGCGCGTTGCCGCGCTCCGGACTTAACCGGCCTAAGATGTACAGCCATCAGGCATTCGTGCCGTCACTGGCGCTGACAAGGGCTTGATGAGACGTTTTGGATGTAGTCCCATCGGCATTCAGCGCCGGTGATCAATCAATTCATGACGCGCTTTCGATCGCCTCGACCCAGTGCTGCGCACTGTATTGGCCGCTGGTGAACTGCTCGATCACGTCGAACACCGCATCGCTGAAACCGCCGACATTCAAGATGTCATCGCGATCCGCCGCCTGTGTTGCAGGACCTGGCTGGATGTCGATGCACACCAGCCGGGCCTGTGGGTTGAGCTTCTTGATCCGCTCCCATTGCCGCATCGTCTCGCTGGCGCCGCGACGCTGCGAATCGATCCACGATTCGTTGTCCGAGACCATGATCAACGTATCGACCCTGGCCTCGCTGTCCGCCAACCTCTTCAGCGGTGCCGAGCAGTTGGTGCCGCCGCCAAAAATGCCGGCGAGCTTCTCGGCATTGCTGATCACACTGTCACGCGGGTTGAGCTGGATACCTACCACGTTGATCTCGAATGGCATCACACGGGCAGCCGGCTGCTTGCGCAATACCGCTGCAGCGACCAACGCCGCCACATCGATGCAGCGCACCTGCGAGGTCGCACCAGGGCGATAACCGGTCACCGGGCTGCCCATCGAACCCGACACATCCGGGCAAACCACCACCGCGCCCTTAAGCGTGGGCACGTTGGCCAGCGACAACTCCAGCGCCTCCTGCAAGGCGTCGCGGATCGCTGCCGGGGTGTTTTCGCCCATCATCCGATAAGCCGACAACAACTGGTACGGATACACCCGCGCCTTCGCCACTTCCTGTGGATCAGCCAACCGCGCCGCAACATATTCGATGCAACCCGGTACTTCAAACGCGCCGTGGCGCGCCAGGCTGTTGAGGTTGATGCGCAATCCCTGCCAGCCCATGTTGCGGGCTTGAGTGGCCCATTGCTCCTTGCTCAGTGTTTCGTTGCCGAGCAACTGAAACGGTACCGCCGGCACTTCATCACTCGCGCCGCTGCGAAACGCCAGCAAATCGCGGGTCAGCTCCGGCAAGGCCTTTGCCTCCACCGGTTTGCCAATCAACCAGGCGAAAAACGCTTCGCGCCACGCTTCGGCAGGTTTGGGGTGAACCATCTTCACCACGTCCGCCAACGACGGTTGATTGCCGATCGACGCTTGCAGCAGTTGCCGCTCGGTCGCGCTGTTCAGCCAGTTCTGCACCAGACGCTTGGGTTGCGAGCCAAGGGATTTACGCCCGGTGGCACCGCTACGGAGGATCTGTACAAAATTGCGCAGCATCTTGCCGCTGTCGATGACTTGCTCGAAAACCTCTGGCACCAGACTTGAACGCTGCGCGGTCAATGCCGCCAGCAACAATGCCGGCATGTCTTTCATGTGGCCTTTCTTGCGAGCGTAGATCGCGGCTTTCGCCACGAAGCGACTGTCGAGTTCGGCCACCAGCTTCAACACTTGGTCCAACTGACTTTCTGCGGAGGCGTAGAAGGTCTGGTTCAGGCAACCGGTGACTGCCAATTGCGCCAGTTGGTGCTTCGGGCTGTAGGCATAAGCGCTGGCACCGGAAGCATTCAAGGTGTCGCAGGCCGGCAAGTGATTCGATTGCTTGTTGAAGAGATTTGAGTTGGCCATCTTGGCGTCTCGCTGTGTTGTCCTGTTCGTTGCGACAGGTATTGCAGCGGCTGTGCCAGCTTTTGATTTCCCTCGAAAAATATTTATATCTTATTGATTTATATCGTCTTTATTTACTCATCCGTTTTTCATCGAATGAATTGACGACAAAACCCTCACCGAATACTTATTATTGGATATCGTCTTTTATCTTTTGAGATAAACATGCCAAACAAGCACACCGTCGCCATCGGTTTTATCGGCGCCACCCTTGATCGCGTCGGCAAGGGCGCCAATCGCTGGAGCCATTGGCGCCCCAGCGTTGGCTTGTGCCAACAGCAGAACGTGCTGATCAACCGGCTCGAGCTGATTCACGGCGTCGACGCCCGCGACGTCAGCCTCGCCGAGCGGGTGCGCGCCGACATCCAGCAGGTTTCACCAGAGACCGAGGTGCGCCTGCACCCGATGTCACTGCGCAACCCATGGGATTTCGAAGAGGTCTACGGCGCACTGCACGACTTCACCACCGCCTACGATTTCGACACCGAGCGCGAGGATTACCTCGTCCACATCACCACCGGCACCCACGTCGCGCAGATTTGCTGGTTCCTGCTGACCGAGGCGCGCTATCTGCCGGCGCGGCTGATCCAGACCTCCCCGGCCAAGCGCAACAGCGAAAGCGATCACGCCATCGGCACGCATGCCCTGATCGATCTCGACCTGTCGCGCTACGATCGCATCGCTTCGCGCTTCGCCAACAAGCGCCTCGAAGGCCTGGAGTTCTTGAAGTCCGGCATCGCCACACGCAACGCCGCCTTCAACCGCTCGATCGAGCAAATCGAACGCGTGGCCGTGCGCTCGAAGGCGCCGATGCTGCTGATCGGCCCGACCGGCGCCGGCAAATCCTTCCTCGCCCGACGCATCTACGAACTCAAACGCAGCCGCCATCAAATGCAGGGGCGCTTTGTCGAGGTCAACTGCGCCACCCTGCGTGGCGATGGCGCGATGTCGGCGTTGTTCGGCCATGTCAAAGGCGCCTTCACCGGCGCACAGAACGCCCGCGACGGCCTGTTGCGCGCCGCCGATGGCGGCATGCTGTTTCTCGATGAGATCGGCGAGTTGGGCGCAGACGAACAGGCGATGCTGCTCAAGGCGATTGAAGAAAAACGCTTCTTTCCGCTGGGCTCGGACAAGGAGGTCGAAAGTGATTTCCTGATCATCGCCGGCACTCACCGCGATCTGCGCAGCCGGGTCGCTGATGGCTTGTTCCGCGAAGATTTGTACGCGCGCATCAACCTGTGGACGTTCGACCTGCCCGGCCTCGCCGGTCGCCGCGAAGACATCGAACCGAACATTGATTTCGAGCTGGAACGCCACGCCCGCGAACACGGGCAACTGGTGCGTTTCAACCTGGAAGCCCGACGCAGTTATCTGGCGTTCGCCAGCTCTCGCGAGGCGGCGTGGCTGGGCAACTTCCGCGAACTGTCCGCCTCGATCACGCGGATGGCGACCCTGGCCGACAGCGGACGTATCGACGAGGCACAGGTGCAGGAGGAAATTGATCGGCTGCGCTACGCGTGGGGCTTGGCGCAACCGCAGGCGATTTCAGGAGAATTGCCGGGGGACGCCGAAAGCATGGATCTGTTTGACCGCTTGCAATTGAAGGCAGTGATCGAGGTGTGCCGGCAGGCGGACAGCTTGTCCGATGCCGGCCGCCGACTGTTCGGAATATCGCGCCAGGCCAAGGTACAAGCCAACGATGCCGATCGACTGAGGAAATACCTCGGCCGGTTCGGGCTTGAGTGGAGCCAGATCGTCGACCTCACATGATGCGGACGGCAGGCGACTAACCGCTCGTCCAACCGCGGGCACCTTCGCTCGCAGGGCGCTTCCAATGATCACCATCCGCTTCGACCGGAAGACGACCATCATGAACAGCAAAATTGCAGCGATCACCCTGGCTGGCCTGCTCGCGGCCTGCCCGCTTTTCGCCGCGGCAGCCACGAAGACTGCTGACGAGTCTGCCGCGCCACCGACCGCGCTTCCCGGCGTGAATCAGGCCGGCAAAGCTCAATCCAACGCAGACAAGGCCGACAAGAAAGGTGAAGAGGCGTCGGGCTCGAACTCCGGCGCCGAGTCGCATGAAACGGCAAAAGATGCTGCCACTTCGAGCGACTCGGAAGACCTCGGTAAATCGCCGAAACCTTGATCAGGGTTCTACGGAGGTGGTGGCTGCACATTCGTGAACGTCAGCCCGACACTCCCGGTGATTTCCCACGGGTTGGCAGCGCCATACCCGCTGAACGACACATGGTCGAACAGCGAATCCTTCAGCCCGTCGATCTGTGCCTTGGCCGGACCACTGAAGCGCACGCGCTCGAACACCAACCCCTGATGCCAGGCGTCGTTCTGACTGTCGCCCTTGACCTCGATCGCCTTGCCTTGAGCATTTTCGACGCTCACGTCGGCGACGCGGATATCGCGGAACTGCCCGGGAATGGTTGAGCGCTGGTAATCCAGCTTGGCGTTCGGATCGTTGTAGTCGAGGGTGAAAATGAACGCCTGCTTGAGCGTATTGCGGATCGCCGAGTCGCGGAAGATCACGTTACGCGCGCCGCCGCCCATGAAGTTGGTGCTCTTCATGCGCAGTCCGGCATCGGTGCCATCGGAAACGTTGTCTTCGGCCAGAATGTTTTGAATCCACGCGCCGGTATGGCTGCCGGCAACCACCATGCCGTGACCCTTGCGAAAGTAGTTATTGAAGATCCAGGCATCTTCCTGCGGCTTTTGCTGCACGGCATCAGCCCCGGTGCCCGCAGCAAAATTGACGCAGTCATCGCCGGTATCAAAGAAGTTGTTGAAGACCAGCGCGCCCTTGCTGTTGGCGAATTCGATGCCGTCGCCGTTATTGGCGTCGTAGGTTTTATGCGTGGTATTGGCCAGCACTACGTTTTCGGTTTCCAGGTTCATGATCCCGTGGAATGCCGGGTTCACCACGGTGAAACCGCCGTAGAACACGTTTTTCACGTTGCGCAGGGTGATCAGCGACGAGCGCATCTGCCCGTAGGCATCCTTGACGTTCATGCCGCTTGCCACCGCTTGCTCGACTTGCGCCTTGGCCAGAATGCCGTCCTGCTGGTAGCGGGTATTGTCGCTGGGCAGGTAGAACGGCAATGGCTGACCGCGTTCGTCGACGACATCAGCGCGGCGCTTCCAGCCGTTGCCGTCAATCGTGCCTTTGCCGACGATGCGGATGTTTTCGAACGACTGATGCTGACGCGGATCACGCGGCAAGGCATTGATCAGCGACGCCGGGCGCACGGTACTCGAATACGGATACTGGATGTAGCCGGCCAGCGGATAGTCTTCGGCACGCTCGGAACCCAACAGCGTTGCACCCTCGGCGATTTCCAGGGTGATGTTGCTCTTCAGGTAAAGCGCCCCGCTTTTGTAGGTGCCCTTGGGCAACCATACTTTGCAGCCGGGGGTGCAGGCGTCGATGGCGTTCTGGATCGCCAAAGTATCAAGGCTTTTGCCGTCACCCTTGGCGCCGTACTTCCTGACATCGAACACGGCGGCGACCTTGCTCGTCCGCTGTACAACGGCCGGACTGTCTGCCGACTCTGTGCCATCGGCGCCCACCGAACGCACGGTGAACCGATAGGCCGTATCCGGTTTCAAGCCTTGCGCGGTGTAACTGTGAATGCCGATGCGATGATGAAAACCGGCAACATCCTGTTCGTAGAAGCGGTCGATGTAAGGTTTGGCCGGCGAGACGCGGTCATTGTTGGCGTTGCTGCCCCCCAGCAACACACCGTTGGCGTAGACCCGGTAGTCGCTGATATCGGCGTGATCGGCGGGCTTTTCCCAGACCAGGATGATCTGCTGATCATCGTAGGCCAGGGTCGGCACCTGCAGTTTTGCCGGCGCCTCCAGCGCCCACGACGGCACACTGCAAACCAGCGTTAACGTGGCTGCCAGCGACAAGGCCAAAGGCTGTTTGCGCTGCGTCGGAACAACATTTCGATAAGGCATGAGCACTCCTTGTTCAGGCCGACAATCCGGCTTCTTGCAGATATTGGCTGCGATTGACGAACGTCTCGCGGGGCATTTCCACAACCTCCATCGACAGCGACTCGACGTCCGGCAGCAAAGCGACCAGCGCCGCCACGGTCGCCGAGGCCAGACGCCGGCGCTGTTCAGCACTGCGCCCGGACAACACCGACAGGACGACGTGGACAAAATCGTCCTGCCCCGTACCGCAGCGGTAATGCTCGAACGTATTGAGGCGCACCTTGATGTCGCCGGCCTTGAACAGGCCGAAGGCATCGAGGGCGTCATGCACGGTAGCGAGCAGGGTTTGCTCGCCGACACGCTGGGCCAGGCTTTGCGGGCAATCGATAAGGCAATGCGGCATGTCGCGCTCCTTGATGGATCGGTTCAACCAGCGAGCTGGCGCACCGACTCCTCGCTGAAATCTCGACTGGCCTGCACCAGCATTCGCGTGTAGGCGTGGCTTGCCAGATCCTGGCTGAGCGCCTGACTGTCGAGCAGCTCGACGATCTTGCCCTGCTGCATCACCGCCACTCGATCACACAGGTGCGTGACCACACCGAGATCGTGAGTGACCATCAGGTAGGTGAGTTTCTCGCGCCGGCGCAAATCCGCCAGCAGATTGAGAATCTCCGCCTGCACAGAGACATCCAGCGCCGAGGTCGGCTCATCGAGCAGCAACACCCGCGGCTCGAGAATCAGCGCACGGGCAATTGCCACGCGCTGGCGCTGGCCACCGGACAACTGGTGCGGATAGCGAAAACGGTAACTGTCGTTCAGACCGACCTTGAGCAGGATCTCGTTGATCCGGTCGTCCTTGTCGCGTACGCCGTGAATAATCAGCGGCTCACGCAGCGCCGTGTCAACGGTGTGGCGCGGATGCAGCGAGCCGTAAGGGTCCTGGAACACCATCTGCACCTGACGGAAATGTTCCTTGGGAATCTTGTGCTGCAGCGGCGCGCCGGCAATGCTCAACTCGCCCGTCCAGTGCCGGTACTGCCCGGCCAGGCAGCGCAACACGGTGGTCTTGCCGGAGCCGGACTCCCCCACCAGACCGAAGGATTCGCCGTCGGCGACACTGAGGCTGACGTCGTGCAGCACCTGATTGAGGGCCGGGCCGGCACCGAAACTCAGGTTCAGCGCGTGTGCTTGGATCATGGACATGGTCGATTCCTCAGCAAGTCAGCCACAGTGGATCGCGTTGCAACACCGGCAACCGTTCACGTCGGTTGTCCATGCTCGGCAACGCCGCCATCAGGCCGCGGGTATAGGGATGTTGTGCATGTTGCAGATCGCCGGCGGCGAGCGATTCGACCACCCTGCCGGCGTACATCACCAACACGCGATCGCAGTAATTGCGCACAAGGTTGAGGTCGTGGCTGACGAAAATCAGACCCATTTCCTGCTGCTCGACCAGTTCTTCCAGCACGTTGAGCACTTGCTGACGCACCGACACATCAAGGGCCGAGGTCGGCTCGTCGGCAATGATTACCTGTGGACGGGTGATGACCATCATCGCGATCATGATGCGCTGGCCCATACCACCGGAGACCTCATGCGGGTACAGGTTGTAGACCCGTTGCGGATCACGGATATGCACTTTTTCGAGCATTTCCAGCACCCGCTCGCGGGCCTCGCTGCGGCTGGCCTTGTGGTGCGCCAGATACGCCTCGGCAATCTGATCGCCGACCTTGACCACCGGGTTCAGCGAGTATTTCGGGTCCTGCATGATCATCGAAATACGCTGGCCACGAATCTTCTGCATGACCTTTTCGCCGGCCGACAGCAGATCGACTTCACCGAACTGCATGGCCTTGGCGGTGATCCGCGCGCTGGCCGGATGCAGCTTGAGCAGGCTGCGACCGACCGTCGATTTGCCCGAGCCCGACTCACCGACGATGGCGAGTTTTTCCCGCCCGAGGGTGAAGGACACGTCGCGCACGGCATGGGTTTCTTTCTGAGCATTGACGAAGCGCACATTGAGCCCTTCGACGTTCAATTTGATTGCAGACATACAGCCTCCGATTACTCGCTGCGCGGATCTAGAATGTCCCGCAGGCCGTCGCCCAACAGGTTGAAAGCCAGGCTGACCAACATGATTGCGGCCCCCGGAACAGCCACCAGCCACCAGCACTCGAGCATGTAGCGACGCCCAGTGGAGATCATCGCGCCCCACTCCGGCGACGGCGCTTGCGCACCGAGACCAAGAAAGCCCAAAGCCGCTGCGGTGAGGATGATCCCGGCCATGTTCATGGTCAGGCGGATGATCACCGACGACATGCACATCGGCACGATGTGCCGCAGGATGATTCGCGTGGACGAAGCCCCTTGCAGCTCGACCGCCACGACGAAGTCAGCCTTGCGCAACGACAGGGTTTCGGCCCGCGCCAATCGCGCAATCGGCGGCCACGACGTCAGCGCAATCGCTACCACTGCGTGTTCCAGGCCCGGACCGAGCGCAGCGATAAACGCCAGCGCCAGCACCAGGCTGGGAAAGGAAATGAAGATGTCGGTGAGGCGCATGAACACCGTGTCGACCACACCACCGTAGTAGCCGGAGACGGTGCCGATAAACAGCCCGATCGGGCCGACGATCACGGTCACCAGGGTGATGATGTACAGCGTGATGCGCGAGCCGTAGACCAGCCGACTGAAGATATCCCGGCCGTATTCATCGGTGCCGAACCAGTGGGCAGCGCCCGGCGCCTGCAGGGCATTGGCGAGGTTCTGCGCCACCGGATCATGGGTGGCGATCCACGGCGCAAACAGCGCCACCACCACCAGCACCAGCGCGACCAGCAATCCGGCCAGGGTCATCGGGTTGCGCAGCAGGTGCCGCAAGACTTTCAGGGCACTTTTGCAGAAGGCGTCGAAGCTGGATCCGGGGGTACGATCCAACCGCCGCTTGGCGCTCGAATCAGTAGAAGACATGTTGGCAATCATGGGCATGTTCTCGGATTGAATTGAGGATCACCCGGCGCGTACGCCGACGCACCGGGCAGCGTTCAGCGTTGTTTGTAGACCCCCAGATAACGCGTCGCCTCGGCATCATCACCGGCGAAGCCCTTGACGTCGGCGGCGCTGACCACGGTGTCGGTCATCTGCGAAATCATCATGATCGGACCGACCTGCTCGTCGTAGATTTTCTGTGCCTGGTGATACAGATTCAGGCGCTGGCCGGCATCACGTTCGACCCCGGCCTGATCAATCAGGCTATTGAGCTGCGGGCTGAAAAACGACGCGCGCCAGCCCTGGAAATTCGGCAGGCCGGCGTCATCGCTGTTGTTGGGGTTGTAGGCAAACGTGCGCAGGCTGAAATACGGATGCGGATAGCGCTCGGCCCCGCGCGCAACGATGATGTCGAAGTTGCGCGCACGCATGGCGCCGTACACCTGGTTGCCCGTGCCGTTGACGATGCTGGCCTTGATCCCGCCCTCGGCCAGCGTCGCCTGCAGACGCGCGGCGATATCGATGAAGGGCGGCTCTGACAATGTGCGAATGGTCGTGGTGAAGCCGTCCGGATAACCCGCTTCGGCGAGGAGCTTTTTCGCCTTGGCGACGTCCATGTGATAACCCGGATCCGGCAGGCGCGCCGCCAGACTGAGTTGCATCGGCTGCTGATTCAGCTGGCCGTAATACGGCATCACTTGTTCGTCGAGGCCCTTGTAGTCGATCAGGTTGCGCACCGCTTCGCGCACTTTGGGGTTGGCAAATTCGGGCTGCTTCATGCTCAGCGCGACGTAGTACATGGTGCCGCGCGGCAGTGACTGCACGTGGATTTTTTCCGAACCGTCGATGGCGCGGATGTCCGGTGCGGCCATGCCATACGCCAGATCGAGGTCACCGCGCTCCAGCATCAGACGCAGCGACTGCGATTCGGTCATGTGCCGCACCACCACGCGTTTGAGCTTGGCAGCACCGCCCCAGTAACCGTCGAACCGGGTCAGCAACAGCGAGTCGTTCGCCGTCCATTTGCTCAGCACAAAGGGGCCGCTACCGGCCTCGTTGGTCACCAGCCAGTTAGCACCGAGGTCAGCGTTTTTCTCATGCGCCAACGCTGTTTTGCGATCGATCACCACCGCGCTCGGCGAGATCGCCAGCGAGTCGATCAGCAACAGCGGATCCATGGTTTGCGGCAAGTCGATGACCAGCGTGTGGGCATCGCTGGCACGGATCAGTGACTGGATGTTGTCGACGTTATAACCGTAGGCTTTCCAGGTCGTGGCCAGGCCGAAATTGAGTTTCATCACCCGGTACAACGACCAGGCCACGTCTTCAGCGGTCAGCGGATTGCCGGAGTGAAACTTGACGTCCTGACGCAAATGAAAGGTTATCTGCTTGCCGTCGTCGCTGATCGTCCAGCGCTCGGCCAGTTGCGGCAGATGCTGTTCCGGATTGCCCTGATCACGCTTGACCAGGGTGTCGTAAAGATTGGCATTGACGCCGGAAGCGTCGAGGCCCGGTGCGTTGGCCGGATCGATGGAAAACAGGTTGACCATGCTCATGCCGACGATCAGTTGATCGGCCGGCGTCTTGGCGCTGGCCTGGGTCATCGGCACCAGCGCCAGGACCGCCGCCAACAGGCCAGCGTGCAGTTTGGTAAATGCAGTCGTCATTGAAAAATCCTTCTTTTTATAATTTTTAGTGCTGCTGCCAGGCGTGTTAACGGGTGCGCGGGTCGAAGACCTTGTACAAGGCATCGCTGATCAGGTTGAGCGCGACAAAAATCAAACCGATCACCAGCACACAGCCCATCACCGCATTCATGTCGCCGAGCATCAGGCTGCTGGTCAGGTACTGGCCGAAACCCGGCCAGGCAAAGACCGTTTCGATCAGCACCGCGCCTTCGAGCAGCGAGCCGTAAGCCAGCGCCACCACCGTCAGCAATTGCACGAGGATGTTGCGAAAGGCGTGACCCCAGACCACCTGGCGGCGCGACAAACCCTTGACCCGAGCGGTGATGATGTATTCCTGGGACAGTTGCTCGAGCATGAAGCTGCGCGTCATCCGACTGATGTAAGCCACCGAGTTCAGCCCGAGGATCAGCGCCGGCAAGACGATGTGGCGCAAGGCGCTGGCGAAGGCTTCCCAATCACCGGCCAGGCCCGAATCGATCAGCAACAGCCCGGTGACTTCGGGCACCATGCCGTCGTACGCCAGGTCGATGCGACCGGCGCCCCCGGCCCAGCCGAGCCAGGCGTAAAACACCAGCAGGCCCATCATGCCCAGCCAGAAAATCGGCGTGGAATAGCCGAACAGGGTAATCACTCGCGCGACATGATCGCCAAGTCGCCCTTGATTACTTGCCGCGCATACACCCAGCGGCAAACCGATCAGCACACCGAAGAGGATGGCCAGGGTCGCCAGTTCGATGGTGGCCGGGAACACCCGGCGGATGTCATCGAGCACCGGGTGCCCGGTCAACAGCGCGTTGCCGAAATTGCCGTGCAGCAAGTCGTTGAGGTACAGGCCGAACTGGGTCCAGATCGGCTTGTCGAGCCCCATCGCCCGGTACACCTGATCGTAGGTCGAACTGTCGGCGTCCGGCCCGACCACCGCCAGCACCGGATCGAGCGGCATCACCCGACCGATGATAAACGTCAGCGCCAAAAGGCCCAGCAACGTCACCAGTACCGTGCTGGCACGCCGCGCAGTATTGGAGGCGCGGGCTCCCATGGCAGAGGCAGTCATAACAAACATAGTCAGCTCCTGATAAAACGGTCACCGGTGCACCCGGCACGCGAAGTTCATCCGTGCATTTCAGCGTTTTTTGTAGACGTCTTTGTAGCGCGTGGTCGCGGCCGTGTGCCCTTGGAAATCGGCAACATCGGCGTAGACCAGCACCGTGTCGGTCATCTGCGAGACCGGCAGAATCGCGCCCACTTGCTGATCGAGTTGCTGCTGGATGTCCTGATACTGCGCCTGCTGTTTCTGCGCATCGGGCTCGACTTCGGCACTCTCGATCAACTGATTCAACTCGGGACTGTAAAACGAAGTGCGCCAGCCCTGGAAGTTGCTCAGCTTGGCTTCGTCACGGTTATCCGGGTTGTACACCAGCGTGCGCAGGCTCGAATGGGGATGACGTTCGGCGCCGCCACCGCCACGACCGACGATGATGTCGAAACTGCGCTCACGCATGGCGCCGTAGATCTGGTTACCGGTGCCGGTGATGATGCTGGCTTCGATCCCGGCCTGCGCCAGCGTCGATTGCAGATTGGAGGCAATGTTGATGAACGGTGGCTCGGCCAGCACGCGAATACTGGTTTTGAACCCGTTCGGGTAACCGGCGTCAGCGAGGAGTTTTTTTGCCTCATCGACATTCAGTCGATAACCGGGATCCGGCAGGCGCGCGGCCAGTCCCAACGGCATCGGCCGCTGATTGATCACGCCGTAGTGCGGCATGACGGTCTGGTTGATGCCCTGATAGTCGATCAACGAGCGCACGGCCTTGCGCACGCGCGCGTCGGCGAACATCGGCTGCTTCACACTCAGCGCGACGTAGTACAGCGTGCCGCGTTGCAGAGTTTGCGTGCGGACCTTGTCGCTTTTCTGCAAGGCCTGAATGTCCGGCGCCGACATGCCTTTGGCAATGTCGAGGTCGCCCCGCTCGATCATCAGACGCAACGACTGCGACTCGGTCATGTTGCGCATGACGATACGCTTGAGCTTGGCCGGGCCACCCCAATAACCGTCGAAACGGCTCATCAGAATCACGTCGTTGGCCCGCCAGTCATTGAGCACAAAGGCACCACTGCCGGCGGCGTGCGTCACCAGCCAGGCGGCGCCCAGGTCATTGTTCTTCTGATGCTCGAGGACTTTTTTACGGTCGAGAATGAAGGCGCTGGGCGACGTCGCCAGCGTGTTGAGCACCAACTGCGGATCGGTGGGTCGCGGCAATTCAATGACGAAGGTATTGGCATCGGTCGCGCGCATCGAACGCTCGACGTTGTCGGCGGTAAAACCGTAAGCCTTCCAGGTCGACGCCAATGCGAGATTGAGTTTGAGCACGCGCTGCAACGACCAGGCGACGTCTTCGGCGCTCAACGGGTTGCCCGATTGAAATTGCACGCCCTGGCGCAGATTGAAGGTCAGGGTCTTGCGGTCGTCGCTGACTTGCCAGCGCTCGGCGAGTGCCGGTAACAGCTGATCCGGCGCAGCGACGTCTTGCACCAGCAACATGTCATAAAGATTGGCATTGATCTCCGACACGTCCAGGCCGGTGGCCGCCGCCGGGTCGAGGGACAGCAGATTGATCATGCTCATGCCGACGATCAATTGATCGGCCGGGGTTTTGGCATGGACGACAGGTAGCGCGGTCACCGTCAGGGTAGCCGCCAGAACCCGCGCCCACAGCGAAGGAAGAATGTTCATAGCGAGAGTGCCTTTCTTATATTTATAGGGCTCTCGGACAGCCCGGCATGCACCGGGCAGCCCGCGTACACGTCAGAAGCTTTTAAGCGTGTTCATCTCGATGAAGTTGAAGTCGATGTCTTCGCCCAGACCCGGCAGGTCGGACAAATGCACAAAACCATCGCTGTCCATCGGGTCGACCAGGCGCTTGAGGTACGCCGGCACCTCGTCGTAATCCAGATACGGGTGCAGCAAGCCGCGCTCGTACCAGGTGCAGTTCCTGATCGCGCCGACCACCGTCAGGTTGGCTGCGCCGTTGCCATGGATTTCGCAGTCCATGCCAAACGACTCGGCCATGTGCGCGACTTTCAGGCAAGGCCCGATCCCGCCGACCCCGGCAACGCCGGCACGCAGGATGTCGCAAACGTCGTGCTTGACCCAACTGGCCCGGCTCAGGTGTTTGCCGGACAAGGTTTCCGGCCCGAGTACCGGAATGTCCAGTTGCCCCGCCAGCCAGGCATAGGATTCGGCGGATTCTTCCATCATCGGCTCTTCGAACCAGGCGAAGTCGAGTTTTTCCAGTTCGCGTCCGATGTACAACGCTTCGGTGCGGCTGTACCAGTGATAACCGTCGAGCATCAAGGCGATGTCCGGGCCCACCGCTTCGCGCACCGCCGCGCAGGCTTTGACGTCAATGCGCGGGCTCGGTGCGAACGAGACCGGCGGCATCCAGGTGTGCAACTTGATCGCCTTGTAGCCGCGCTTGACCAGCGTTTCGGCAAAGCGTCCGTAGTCTTCCGGCGTCGCCAGGCCCTCAGGCAATTCATCGCCGCACATGGTTGAGCCGTACGCCGGCACCTTGTCGCGAAAACCGCCGATCAACTTGTGCACCGGCACGCCGAGCTTGCGCCCCGCCCAGTCCCACAACGCCTGCTCGACCAATGCCAGCGCGCGATCAGTCAACTGGCTGGCGCTACCACGCTGCCAGTGCGCCAAGTCATGCCAGATCTTTTCGCGATCAAAGGCGTTCTGCCCGACCAGCACCTTGCGCACAAAACCGTCCAGCACATAAGGACGAATCAGCTCCGGCGCACCGAGGGCGTAACCCTCCTTGCCGTCTTCGGTCTGGATGCGCAGCAACGCCATTTGCGCCTGACTGACATCACCGGGATGAGCATGACCGGCGCTGTCGACTGCGCGGCGGGTGGGATAGGAAAAAACCTGGACGTTGACTGCTGTGATTCTCATGGACGTCTTGAGCCTTCTTATTGGATTTGTGACAGGAGTGTCGTCGGTTGCGATCGATCATAGGTCATCGTACAACACTTGAAAAGACCCAATAACACCTCTTCGAATCGAAGCCTTTGCGGCTAAACGTCCAGCAAAGCGCCATATTTAAAGATGACTACGGAATAACAGGACTTGCTTTAGACCCCTATTCACAGGGCATATATGTATCAATATGTTTCTAAACCAGCAAAATCACGTAGACGAGTCATCTTGTCGTACGATAACTTATATCTGCGCCTCAAATGAGAGCCATACGCAACATCGCGGTGCCTGTAGTACTCGTCAAACGACCCTAACAAAAACAAAAAAAGAAGACCGTATGAACACCACCCTACGCACGCTCGTCACTGTCGCGGCCCTCGGCCTGCCCTTCGCTGTCAACGCTGACTCCGCCAGCCTCAACTACCGCCACCAGTACACCGAGGAGGACAGCGCCCACGCCGACCGAATCAAGCTCAACTACCGCCTGGACAGTGGCCTGGGATTTGAGGCGGAGATGAAATACCGCACGGCCGGTGACCGCAAAGATGTCGCCTACGACAACATGGTCAACAACGGCCATGAGTTCACGGTGAGCTACAACTACAAGCTCAGCGCGCAGTCGACGCTGACCCCGGCGTTTCAGATGGACAGCTCCAAGGATGCGACCGCCTACAAGTTCGGCCTCAAGTACAACTACAAGATCGACGACGCCTTTTACGTAGCGACGCGCTATCGCCTGGACCTGCGCAAACTCGATCGCGATCAGGTCAACAAAGACATGCCCGATCACTACAAGGATGACCAGACCACCCACCGCTTCGAAGGCTGGCTCGGCTACACGCCAGCCAACAAGTGGGCTTACGAATATCAGTTCATCTATTTCAAGACCGACTACATCCGCTACGACAACAAGAAGAGCGACTACGAACAGAACCTGATCGTCAAATACAAGCTCACCAAACAATGGGCGCCCTTCATGGAAATCGGCGACATCAAAGTCGAGTCCACCTCACCCGACCGCCAGGCTCGCTGGCGTCTGGGCGTGCAATACAACTTCATGTAAGCCGCGCACTGGTTTTGCCTGGCGAGCGCGCATCGCTTGTCGGGCAGACACCCTGCCGCCCCACCCTCTTCACCACCGCGTAATGGAAGACCCGACCATGACCACACACGCTACGCAAGCCAAACCTTTCAACCGTATTCTGCTGACCGGCGCCGCCGGTGGGCTCGGCCAGATTCTGCGCGAAACACTGCAGGTTCACGCCGACATCGTCCGCTCCTCGGACATCAGTGCGATGACGCCGAGCCGCGGCGCGCATGACGAAGTTATCAACTGCAATCTGAGCGACAAGGCCGCTGTCGCCGCGCTGGTCGAGGGCGTCGATGCCATCGTGCATTTGGGCGGGATCTCGGTGGAGCGATCCTTCGAAGAAATTCTCGAGGCGAATATACGCGGCACCTTTCATGTTTATGAGGCCGCGCGCCTGCACGGGGTCAAGCGCATCGTGTTCGCCAGCTCCAACCACGTCACCGGTTTTTACTCGCAGGACGAACAGATCGACGCCCATTCGCCGCGTCGCCCGGACGGTTATTACGGCTTGTCGAAGGCTTACGGCGAGGACCTGGCAACCTTCTATTTCCACCGCTATGGCATCGAAACAGTGAGCCTGCGCATCGGCTCCTCGTTCCCCGAACCGCGCAACCTGCGCATGCTGGCGACCTGGCTGAGCTATACCGATCTGCAGCACCTGATCGCCCGCGCACTGCTGGCCAGCGATGTCGGGCACAGCGTGGTGTACGGGGTGTCCGCCAACCGGGATCAGTGGTGGAACAACCGGCACGCCGCGCACCTGGGCTTTGCGCCGCAGGACAGCTCCGAAGCCTTTCGCGCAAAGGTCGAACAACAACCGGCACTCGCTGCCGACCACCCGGACCGCTTGTATCAGGGCGGCGCTTTTACCGCAGCAGGTCCGTTTGAAACGCCGGCGCAGACGCGCTCATGAGTGCTGAACTGATTGTCGATGCGCGCAACGCCACCGGTGAAAGCCCGGTCTGGCAAGCCGACGAAAATGCCTTGTATTGGGTGGATATTCCGGCCGGCCGCTTGCATCGCTGGCAGCTCGACGGCCATACCGACTGCTGGCAGGCGGACGAAATGCTCGCCTGTATCGCCCGCAGTGAAGCGGGACATTGGCTGGGCGCGCAGGAAAGTGGCCTGTTCAAACTGCGCCCGCAGGCTGACGGGCGTCTGGCTGCGGAAAAGCTCATCGGCGTCGAGCACGCCCGCCCGAGCATGCGCTTCAATGATGGTCGCTGCGATCGTCAGGGACGCTTCTGGGCCAGCTCGATGCCAACCGCTATGGGTGCCGAGGCGGTCGGCGCGCTGTATCGCTACGACGCGCATAACCGGAATGATGCATCGGTGCTGGCGCCGCAACTGGAGGACCTTGTGGTGCCCAACGGCCTGGCGTTCAGTCCCGACGGGAGCATCCTGTATCTGTCCGATTCGCACCCGAGCCGGCAACTGATCTGGGCCTTCGATTACGACATCGACAGCGGCACGCCGCACAACCGCCGCTTGTTTGTCGACATGAACAATCACCCCGGGCGACCGGACGGTGCTGCCGTCGATTCACACGGTTGTTACTGGATCTGCGCGATTGATGCCGGCCTGGTGTTGCGCTTTACCCCGCAGGGGAAACTGGATCGCGCGCTGCCGGTACCGGTAAAGAAACCGACGATGTGCGCCTTTGGCGGCCCTCGGCTCGACACCCTGTTTGTCACCTCGATTCGCCCGCAAGGCATCGATCTCGCTGACCAGCCATTGGCGGGCGGAGTCTTCGCCCTCAACCCGGGAGTTCAAGGCCTGCCCGAACCCAAGGCCCGCGCCTGAGGCTTCAGACGTTCAACGCCGCCGCGTCTGCGGCCTCGTAGGCACGGCGCAGACGCTCGCGGCTGTTGGACAGATGCAAACGCATGGCTGCGCGGGCGGCGTCGGAATCACGTCGGACAATCGCAATGTAAATGTCTTCATGCTCGCGACTGAGGCGCTCCAGATAGGGCTCCTTGCGGTCATTCTCCAGGCGTTTGGAATGCAAGCGTGTGCGCGGCAGAATGTTCGCGCCCAGGTGCAGCATGATGTCGGTGAAATAGCGGTTGCCGGTGGCCAGCGCAATTTGCTGGTGGAACTGAAAATCCGCCGACACGGCGTAGTCGACACTGACGGCGCGGGAATTGATGGCGTCCAGCGAATCACGCATCAGTTGCAGTTGCTCATCGGTACGCCGCGCACACGCCAGGCCAGCGGCCTCGACCTCCAAAGTGATGCGCAATTCAAGCACCGCCAAGACATCCTGAAGCGTGACGATGCTGTCCGGATCAATGCGAAAACCGCTCGGGCTGGGAATGTCCTGAACAAAGGTACCGATACCGTGACGGGTTTCCACCAAGCCTGCTGCCTGCAGACGCGATATCGCCTCGCGCACCACTGTGCGACTGACGCCGTGCTCGGCCATGACCTGAGATTCAGTCGGCAGCTTCGTCGCGCGCGCGAGTTCGCCGCTGCAAATGCGTCGGGACAGCTCGGTGACCAGGTCCTCCGCCAGGCTGCGATGCCGACGACGAACATTGGGTGTGGCGTTGGATCTGTCCATCAGCAACAAAAATCTCGAGTTTTCGAATAATTACGCATCATAGCCCATTCAGTTGTACGACAACGCACCAGTTCAATGATAGGATTTCTCATGTAGCGGACGTTCGATTCGCTGCAATGGCGATAAGGACGTCCGCTCGAGAAACACGTCGAAATTTCGCGTGTAAAACACTCAAGTTAATCAAGGATCTGATTACTCATGACAAAACCAACAACCTTCACGGCCTGCAAACTGGCCAGCGCCATCGTCGGCAGCCTGCTGTTTTCCAGCCTGCCTGCACAAGCGGCCGATATCTGGCTGGATGTTGCAACGACTGGCTGGGCCACGCAAAACGGTGGTACCAAGGGTGGCTCCAGAGCGGCAGCCAACAACATCTATACCGTGAAGAACGCCGCCGAACTGAAAGCCGCACTCAGCGCTTCGGTCGGCACCAACGGTCGCATTATCAAGATTACCGGGCCGATCGACATCAGCGAAGGCAAAGCTTATACGACGACCGCCGATATGAAAAAGCGCGGTCGTCTGGATATCCCGGGCAAGACGACCATCGTCGGTACGAGCAGCACGGCGGAGATCCGCGAGGGTTTCTTCTATGCCAAGGAAAACGATGTGATCATCCGCAACATCACCCTCGAAAACCCGTGGGATCCCGAGCCGATCTGGGACGCCAATGACGGCAGCGCCGGCAACTGGAACTCCGAGTACGACGGGCTGACCATCGAAGGCGCCAACAATGTGTGGGTCGACCATGTCACCTTCACCGATGGCCGCCGCACCGATGACCAGAACGGCACCGCCAACGGTCGTCCAAAGCAACACCACGACGGCGCACTGGACGTGAAAAACGGTGCCAACTACGTGACCATTTCCTACTCGGCGTTCAAATCGCACGAGAAAAACAACCTGATCGGTTCCAGCGACAGCCGTACCACCGATGATGGCAAGCTCAAGGTCACGATCCACAACACCCTGTTCGAAAACATCTCTGCACGCGCGCCACGCGTGCGCTTCGGCCAGGTGCATCTGTACAACAACTATCACGTGGGCAGCACCAGCCATAAGGTCTACCCGTTCAGCTACGCGCACGGCGTGGGCAAAAACTCGAAGATTTTCTCCGAGAAAAACGCCTTCGAAATCTCCGGCATCAGCGGCTGCGACAAAATCGCCGGCGACTACGGTGGCAGCACCTACCTTGATCAGGGTTCTACGCTCAATGGCACCTTGCTGACCTGCAAGTGGGGCACCAACATCGGCTGGACCCCGCCTTACAGCTACACCCCGCTGAACGCGGACAAAGTCGCGGCCGATGTTAAGGCCAAGGCTGGCGCTGGCAAGATCTGATTGATCGATGTAACCGTGTCAATGAAAAGCCCTCGGTGACGAGGGCTTTTTCATGTCTGCTTGAAGATGGTGCCGGGGTGGAGTTGGAGTTCTGGGAAAATTTTGATTATTCATTGCCCTGACTGGCCCCTTCGCGAGCAGGCTCGCTCCCACATTTGAAATGCGTTCCCCCTGTGGGAGCGAGCCTGCTCGCGAAGAGGCCAGCCCAGTTAGCACCAAAACATCAGACACACCACTACTGCACCAGTTGATTGATCTCAATGATCGGCAACAACACCGCCATCACAATAACAAGCACCACCCCGCCCATCACCACAATCATCAGCGGCTCCAGCAGCGCGGTCATGCCCATCGCCCGCCGCTCGATATCACGCGACAGGGTCTGCGCCGCACGCTCAAGCATCGGTGGTAGCGATCCGGTTTTCTCGCCGCTGGCGATCAAATGAATCAGCACCGGCGGGAATACGTTCTCCACCCGCAATGCAGCGGCAAGGTTCACGCCTTCACGCACCTTCGCCGTGGCCTCAGTGACGCTCAAACTCAAGCGGTCGTTGGACAGCGTCTGCCGCGCCGCCTCCAGCGCACGCAACAACGGCACCCCGGCGCCGCCGAGAATCGCCAACGTCGAGGCGAACCGTGCGGTGTTCAAGCCCAGAATGAAACGCCCGAATAACGGCAACTTCAGCACCCGATGATGCCAACTCAAACGCGCCGCCGGATTGCGCAAATACAGGCGCCAGCTCCAGAAGCTTGCGGCCATGATCCCGGCACACAGCCAGCCCCAACTGCGGATGAAATCACTGGCGTTGAGCATCGCGAGGGTTAATCCCGGCAGATCCTGCCGCGCCTGGGAAAACGCACTGACCACCTGCGGCACCACGTAACTGAGCAGAAAAATCACAATGCCGATCGACACCAGCCCGACCACGCCCGGATAGATGAACGCGGTGAGAATCTTGCCACGCAGGTTGTTGCGCTCCTCGATGTAATCGGCCAGCCGTTCCATGACCTGCGCCAGATCGCCGGATTCTTCCCCGGCCGCAATCAGTGCACGATAGATCTCCGGAAAGTCCCGTGGCCGCGCCGCCAGCGATTCCGCCAGACGCATGCCGCTGCGCACATCCGCACGCACAGCGCTGAGCGTATGGGCGATGTGTTTTTTCTCAGCCTGCTCGACCGTGGCACTCAGCGCCGCTTCCAACGGTAGACTCGCGCCCAACAGACTCGCCAGTTGCCGCGTGGCCCAGGCCAGATCGTTGTCCGAGAGCTTGGCGCTGAACAATCCACCGCCGCCGTGCTGGGCGACGTTGCTTTCCTTGTGCACCGATAACGCAGTCAAACCGCGCCCGCGTAATGTTGTGAACGCGGCAGCCTGGCTGTCCGCCTCAAGGTGCCCGGTTTCGATCTTGCCGCTGGCATCGGCGGCTTCAAAACGGTAGCGATTCATCAGGCGTCCCGTGTCACACGGAGGATTTCTTCAGGGGCGGTGGCGCCGCTGCGAATCCAGCGCTCACCGTCCTCGCGCAGGCTGAACATCCCGGCTTTCGCGGCGGATGCGCGCAAGGCCTGCTCCCCTGCCCCTTGGTGAATCAGGGTACGGATGTCGTCATCAATGCAAAACAATTCGTGGATGCCGGTGCGGCCGCTGTAGCCGGTTTGATTGCAGTTTGCGCAACCGACCGGGCGCCAGGTGCCGGGCGCGGTGGGGTCTTCTTCCTTGCAGTGATTGCACAGCCGCCTCACCAGTCGCTGCGCCAAAACCCCGAGCATTGAAGACGCCAGCAGAAACGGTTCGACGCCCATGTCGATCAAGCGGTTGACCGCCGACACTGCGTCGTTGGTGTGCAAGGTTGCCAACACCAAATGCCCGGTCAGCGACGCCTGCACGGCGATTTGCGCGGTTTCGAGATCGCGGATCTCGCCGATCATAATGATGTCCGGGTCTTGGCGCAGAATCGCCCGCAGCGCCAGGGCAAAGGTCATGTCGATCTTGGCGTTGACCTGAATCTGGCTGATCCCCGGCAAGTCGTATTCCACCGGGTCTTCCACGGTGAGGATGTTGCTGGTACTCGCATCGAGCCGTGCCAGTGCCGCGTAGAGGCTGGTGGTTTTGCCGCTGCCGGTTGGCCCGGTGACCAAAACGATGCCGTGGGGCTGGCGGATCAGGTGATCGAGTTTGGCCAGCACCTGCGCGTCCATGCCGAGGGTTTCCAGATGCAGACGCCCGGCCTGTTTGTCGAGCAGACGCATCACCACGCGTTCGCCGTGGCCAGTGGGCACGGTTGAAACACGAATATCGATCGGCCGCCCGGCCACGCGCAAGGCGATACGACCATCCTGCGGCAGGCGTTTTTCGGCGATGTCGAGCTGCGCCATGATCTTGATCCGCGACACCAGCGCACCGTGCAACGCCTTGCGCGGTGAGACCACATCGCGCAGCGTACCGTCGACGCGGTAGCGCACCACTGAATGGGTTTCGAAGGGCTCGATGTGGATGTCGCTGGCCTCATCGCGCGCCGCTTGCGTGAGTAAGGCATTGATCATGCGAATCACCGGCGCGCCGTCCTGAGTGTCGAGCAGGTCGGTGATTTCCGGCATGTCCTGCATCAGCCGATCGAGATCAACTTCGTTTTCCGCAGCCCCAACCACCGCCGCTGCACTACCAGTGTCGGCATAAGCGGCGGCGAGCAAACCATCCAGCTCATCATCGCGCACCCGCTGAATCGTGGTCGCACCAAACTGACGCCGCGCCTCGCTGATCGACCAGCCCGGCGTCGACGGGCACACCGTCAGCACGCCATCGCACAACAAAATCCGCTGCGCCTTGGCCCAGGCGTAAGGCAATGCACTCATTGGATCGGCACCGCTTTGATGGTTGCGCGCGGACCCGCCCCAGGTAAAACCGCCGGCACACCTTGCGCCGCCGTCGGCAACTGCGGCGCCTGCATGTCCGGCATTGCCCAGCTGCGTTCTGGCTGCAAACCGCCCTGGGCGCGGCGCATGAAGTCGTAGCGATTGAGGGTGATGCTTCGCCCCGCTTCGCTGTCGCGGATGATGTACGGACGCAGGAATACCATCAGGTTGGTCTTGGTAATCGCCCGGCGCTCGTTGCGAAACAGTGCGCCAATCCCCGGCAGGCTGCCCAGCCATGGCACCGCGTCGTTACTCTGGCTGTAGCCGTCCTGCAGCAACCCACCGAGCACCATGATCTGCCCGTCATCAAGCAGGATGCTGGTATCGATCGCGCGTTTGTTGGTGACAATCCCCGCCGACGTCGAACTGGCCGAAGCCCGCTCATCAATGCTGCTGACTTCCTGATAGATATCGAGCTTCACCGTACCGCCCTCGGAAATCTGCGGGCGTACGTTGAGCTTCAAACCCACCTCTTCACGGGTCACGGTCTGAAACGGATTATTGCTGGTGCCGCCACCGCCAGTGACGTAACTGCCGCTGACAAACGGAATGGTCTGGCCGACAAAAATACTCGCCGCTTCGTTGTCGAGGGTCAGCAGATTCGGCGTCGACAACACGTTGGTGCCGCCCTTGCTCTTCAAGGCCCGGGCCAGCACTTTCAGGTCGAGAATCTTGCCGATGCCGGGGATGTCGACGGTGCCGTTGACGTAGCCCAGATTCAACCCTTGAGGCAGTACGTCAATGCTGGTCTTGCCGTTGGTGTTGATCCCCGAACCACCCAGATTCGCCCCGCCGATCACGCCGTTGCCGCCAAGATTGCCGGTCTGCCATTGCACGCCAAACTCGCTGGCATCGTCCTCGCCGACTTCGACGATCAGGCTTTCGATCACCACTTGCGCACGACGCTGGTCGAGCAGATCGATCACCTCGCGCAGGTTGCGATACAACGGCTCCGGCGCGGAAATCAGCAAAGTGTTGGTGGTGGCGTCAGCCTGAATGGTCACGCCGCCGGCACTGAAGGCGACGTTCTGCTCGCTCGTCTGATTAGCGCTGCTACTGGTGCCGCCACTGCCTTGTGCGTAACTGCCGCCGGTACTGCCGCTGCTATTGCTGGTCGATGTTGTGCCGCTGCTTTGCGTACCGCTCTGGCCGCTCTGCCCAGCATTGCCGCCAGTGCTAGCACCCATGGAGCTGAGCACCGACCGCGCACTGTCACTGGTGCCGCTGTCACTCTCACCCGTCAGCAAACCGCGCAGTGCCTGCGCCAGTTTCGCCGCTTGGGCGTTACGCAGATAAACCACATGCAGATTGCTCGGATTGCTCTGCGCGTTATCCAGTTTGTAAATCAGATTACGTGCCAGCTCCGTGCGCTCCGGACTGCCGGCGCGGATGATGATGGTGTTGGAACGCGGGTCACCGATCACCGCAATTTTCTGCGTCGGATCATTCCCCGGTGCATCGAGCAAATCCGCGACCATCGGCGCAATGTCAGCAGCGATGCCGTTCTGAATCTGCACCACGTCGGTGTCGATCGCACTCGGCGAATCAATGCTCGCAATCAACTGCGCAACGCGGGTCAGGTTCTCGGCGTAATCGGTGATGACGATGGTGTTATTGCCCGGATAGGCGTTGATCGGATTGTTCGGCGAAACTATTGGCCGCAGCACCGGAATCAGGTTCACCGCGTTCTCGTATTGCAGACGAAACGTACGGGTGAGCATGCCGTTACCCGCCGGTTTGTCAGCGCTGTAAATCGGCCCGCCGAGCAACTTCGCATCCGCCTCCGGCACCACCTGCGCCACGCCACCAACATCCACCACACTGAAACCCTGCATACGCAACGCCGCCAGCAACATATCGTAAGCCTGCCGCGCCGGCACCTGACCTTCCGAGACCAGCGTCAACGTGCCCTTCACCCGAGGATCGACCAAAAACTGCTGCCCGGTGGAACGCGACAGAGCCCGCACCACCGCTTGAATATCGGCGTCGACAAAATTCAGCGTCACCGGTTGATCACCCAAAGGATTACTCGGCAACGCAATGCCCGACGCCGCCGCACCACTGCGCGCACTCTTGCTGATGTTGTGCAATGGCTTCGGCACAGGTCGCGCCTGCGCCTGTGCGCGCTCGCGGTCGAGCACCGCGTCGCCGCTGCGCTGGGTGTTGGCCAACGGCCGGCCCAGTTCACTGTCGACCAGCAACGGCGGCTGATTCTGCGGCGTGGTGCTGGTGTTGCTGCACGCGCTCAGTGCCAACAACAGTAACGGCGCGGCCGTACGTACATAATTGGAACCTGACCACTTCATGAAGCTTCCTTAGCGCCCAGCGCCTGATCCATGCGAACGGTGCCTGACAAAGTGCCGGCCGTATCGTCGACCTTGGCTGCGTCTGCACGCTGCAAACGAGCCTCGACCACTTCAAGTGAAAATTGCACGGGGTGGATTAACAGCCAACTGATGACGGCATCAGCAGGTGCATCCTCGAACGTCAACTGCCAAGCGGTGCCAATTGCCTGCAACTGGTAGTGACCAAGCAGCCCGCTGCCATCGAGAGATTGCTGCAATGATCCCTCAAAGTTTTGCCCAGTGGGCGCTGTCGCCACCTCGCGCAACAACAGATCCAGCGCCTCGGCCTGGCCACGCAACTTCGGCGTTTCGGTTTGCCAATGTTCAATTTTTTTCAGCGGTGGCTGGACGAGCAGCAGCCAGATCAGCACGCCCCCCAACATCAATGCGGTGCCCGCGACCAGGCGTTTTTCGCGCAAGGTCAGCGGCGCCCAATGCCGATGAATCTGTGCTCGCAGCAGCAGCCAGCGAGCCCGATAGATCGCCAGTAGGTTATTCATCGTCGCTGTCCATGACGGCATCGTCCTCAACCGCTGCCGGCTCAATCTGCGGGCTGAAAATCCACACGTTGTCTTCGCGCCTGGCGACCAACCCGGCCTGTGTCAGCGCTCCCGGCAATGCGCCGTCGGCGGGTGCCTGCGCAGTATCGGCGGCCAACTCCAACTGCAAACGTCCCTGCTCAAAGGTCATGCGCTGAACGCTGCCCGCCATAAACGGCAGCGCGCTCGCGGCGTGTTGCACCAGATAGGCAAACCCGTGATTCGCGTCGGCCGCCACACCGCTGTGCCGGGCTGCCAATTGCTGGCGAGCCTGCTGCAACGGATTGAGAATCACCGGTAACTCTGGAAAAGCCTGCTTCACCCGCTGGCTCATTTGCGCCTTGAGCTGCTCGCCCTCGGTCACTTCACGGGCCGCGTAAAGGTTCAGCCCCGACACCCAGATCGCGATCGCCAAGGCACAACAGAAGACGGCCTTGCCCCAACCGCGAGCGGGGCCGGCAGCCTTGCCGATGCCTGTATGCAACCCCCATCCCGGCGCAACGCCACACCAGCGCTGCTCCGCAGGTCGTGGTTCGACGACTGTTGCAGGAGCATCCGCGCCGATCCACTGCAAGCCGCGACCACTGGTGACGAGTTCATCCAGACGCTCCTGCGCCAAGGGTTCTACCGAAGCCTGCGCACGGCTGAAGCGCAGCAGCAATTGCCCGTCCAATACACACGCGCTGACCTGCCCCTGCGCTGGCACCGGCAACGCATAAGGCGCCGGGTAAAGGCCTCGCAGCTTCAATCGGTGCTGAGTCAATAACTGCCCGAAACGATCCAGAGATGCCTGCGCGAGCCAGGCCAGCGACACTTGTCCTGAGACCTCACGAGCACTGTGTGCAACGTACATCTGTTCAGTGCCACCCAGGATCAGCGCCTGCGCGGCACACTTCACCGCCGCCTCGATCTTCACCGGCGCCAGCGGTGGCAACGGCAAACTGGTCAGTACACTGTCCGCCGGATGCAGAAAAAACTCGACGGGCTGTAACGGCCACTCCTGTTCAATCAGCAACAGCGTACTGACACCGGTCTGACTGACCTGGTCGTGCCGATCCAGACGCGCAAATTCAATCTCGGAATCTGAGGTCAAACCCGCCAGCGGCGGCAAGGCGACTCGCAGGCGAGTCATACGCCGAGCCTCGACCAGACCACTTTCGGCATCTCGTCGGCGGGTCGATGCAGCAGCGCATCCAGGCTGACGCGGCGCTGGTCACGACGCGCGTGTCCGCGCAGCAGAAACCAATCGCTGCTGATGCCGACGTTCAGTCCGTCGACGGTCAGATGCGGCAAGTGCAGACGGTTGACGAAGTCCCCGCGATTGAGAAACCACTGGCCACGATCGCGCTCTCCCACCACGGCCCTGGCCTGCGCGAGCGATAAACCCGGTACCACCGCCACCAATACCTCGGCGCTGGCGGTATTACCGTTGACCCAGGTCTTGGCCGGAATCAGGCTGACATACTGATTCAAGCGCCCAAGCAGCTCCTCGTTCATGCCTTCGAGGCCACGTAAATCATCAAGGCTGCGCAACATCGGCTGAGTGGCCGGCAATGGCTGGCGACGCGCACTCGGTGACGTCGCGCGGACGCCGTCGAAACCCGTCTGCGCCATACTCTGCCCAGCGGCTTGCAGGTCGGGCATTCTCGGGTAGGAGGCGATGACTCGCTGGCTGATGCGCTGGCTGAGGGCAGCATCGATTCCGATCATTTCGCAGAGGCGTTCGAAGCTGCGCAACTGTCCGCCATCGACGCGCTCATTGCTGAGTAAATTGCGCAAATTGAACTTGCCCTGCTGATCCTCGATGCGCCCCTCGAAACCGCCCCCCGGCGAATTCAACAAATGGCTTTTGACAGGCTGCGCCCAAGGTTGATCGAGCCGGGTCTGCGCGCCCTGTTGACTCGCGTCCCTGAGCAGTTGCCGACTCAGCTCCAGACCCGCCAACAGCGCGGCAGCGCCCTGCACTCGGGACTGTTCCGCTTCAAGAGAACGGGTAAAAACGCTCTGCCGCGTGAGCATGCCCGCGGCGATCACCGCAACCACGGCGGCAATCAGCAAGGCGCTGATAATGGCCATGCCGCGCTGTTTCTGCGCCTGTGGCGAGGATGAGTTCATGGCCGCTCTCAGAGCTGCCAGGAACCGATATCGGCATTGACGCCGTCGCCGTCAGTTTGGCCGTCGGCGCCGAGGGAGAAGATGTCGATCTCACCGTTCGCGCCAGGATTCAGATAGTTGTAAGGACGACCCCACGGGTCGTTGGGCAAGCGCTCCAGATAAGAGCGCCAGTTGCTGTTTTTCGCATCCGCCGGACGCTCCACCAACACCTTGAGCCCCTGATTCAACGTCGGGTAAGTGCCGTGGTCGAGGCGATAGAGTTTGAGTGCCTGCATCAGGCCGGCGATGTCTTGTTTTGCCGCAGTGGCTCGGGCCTGATCAGGTCGGTCGAGCACCTTGGGCACGACCATCGCCGCCAGAATGCCGAGGATGACCACCACCACCATGATTTCGATCAGGGTGAAACCCTGCTGACCTCGACGGTCTGCGGACTGAGATTTGACGCGCGCGAAATCCATTTCAACCTTCCTTGGCATGATTACATTCGGCGCGCAGTGTAACAAAAGCCAGTCATCGTACAACAATCATTAACGCACTGTTTTTCTGCACATTCGCCAAAGGACGGGTGTTATTCTGCGGGCCGGTTTCAACCCGCAGAGTCAAGCATGGAAGCGTTGCGCAAGGAGCGAGGTTTCACCCTCATCGAGGTTCTGGTGGCCTTGGCGATCATCGCCGTGGCCATGTCTGCGGCCGTTCGCGTTGCGGGCCTGATGACCCAGAGCAATGGCCTGTTGCGCGATCGCTCGATCGCTTTGCTGGCGGCACAGACCCGGCTCGCCGAACTGCGCCTGGAGGGAGATTTTGCCCCGGGCCTGAAAACCTTCGACTGTGATCAAGGTCGCCTGCAATTGCGCTGTGACCAACGCGTGACGCCGAGCGCCGATGGACGACTGCTGCGCGTGACGCTGCTGATTTCCGATCGCGAACGTCAGGCACCGCCCCTGGCGCGACTCGAAACCTTACTCGGCCAACCACAGGAAAAGCGCCAATGACGCTGCTCAGGGTCGAGTCAGTCGAGGCAGCGATAGGGAGTCTGGCAGCGTGCTGACTTTTAATCGGCTCTGTTCTCCGCCACGCTCGATGACCACCGCATCCTGTTCAATGGCTATCACGCGCACCCCTTGGGTCAAGCGATCACCCACCAGAAAACTGCGCGGCGGACCGTCGTTGAGACTTAGAATTGCCACCGCAGCGTGCGCCCCTGCGAGCACTCCGGAAACCTTGATATCCAACGGTGCCGGCTGGTTGGAAAACCACTGCAAAGCCGCTGTCTCGGCGCGCGTCGGCAACACGTGGGGTGCCACCGCCGGAACGTGGGATTCTGCCGGCGTCAGCAACAGCGCAGACCAGAACAGTCCCCCTGCCAGTGCAGCGATCAGCGCCGCCGATTGCACAAGCTGCGTTGCGGATAAGCGAAAAGTAAATGCCAAGACCCAACCTCCCTGTTGTCCTGCGTCGCAGTCTACAGGACAACATTCGCTTTTCTATCGGGATTGAAGGTTCGAATCCGCCAGGATGGATTCACAACGAAGGAACGTTGCGGTATGACCAAGGACAGACAAACGGGCTTCACCCTCATCGAATTGATGGTGGTGTTGATCATCATCGGCATTGCCAGCGCCGCCGTCAGCCTGAGTATCAAGCCTGACCCGGCGCAACTGCTGCGCAAGGACGCCAATCGCTTGATCCAGTTGCTGCAAATCGCCCATGCCGAAGCCCTGGCCGATGGACGCCCGATCACTTGGCAGGCGGAGAAAAACGGCTTTCGTTTCAGCCGTCGCAATGAACAAGGCCCAGGCTTGGATCACTTTCTCGCCGATCCACAACTGCGCCCCCGTCACTGGGAAACGCCATCGCTGAAGGTCCGAGTGACACCCAGGCAGCCGCTGATACTGAACGCCGAGTGGTTCGATTCACCCGTGCAACTGCAACTCTCGGACGGCCAGAACACGCTCACCGTGCAGCGCACAGCCACGGGCAAATTGACCTTGGCCAACCAGCCATGAATAACCGGCAAGAGGGTTTTACCCTGATCGAAGTGATGGTCGCGATCATGCTCATGGCGATCGTCAGCCTGATTGCCTGGCGCGGTCTGGACAGCGTGACCCGCGCCGACACGCACCTGCAGGCGAGCACCGAACACACCGAAGCACTGCTGCGCACGCTGCATCAACTGGAACGAGATGTCGCCTTGCGCGCCAGCATCGAACTGCGCGAACCACAGTTGAACGACAACGATGACGAACGATCCGGGCAGCCAGCGGCAATCAGCGTGCGCAGCGCCGACGACCAGCGCTTTCGTCTTGACGTGATCCGCAGTGCAGCCACCTCGCAGAACGGCTTGCAGCGCGTGCGCTGGTGGTTGAAAGATCAAACCCTGTACCGCGCCGCCGCCACGCCACGTGATCGCTACCCGTTGCCTGCGCCGAAACAGGCAGTGGCGGTGCTCGACGGAATCAGCGATCTGCAAGTGCGCGTCTGGGAACCCGAGATGGGTTGGCGCCAGCTCAGCGGCAACCGCAGAGAAAACCCCCAAGGCCTGGAAATCCGCCTGACCCGGCAGACGCTTCAAGGCGAAGAACACTACCGCCAGGTATTGGGCCCACTGGATTAGTGTCTGGGCGATATTGCGTATTGCCCTGACACGCACAGCAACTGTAACGTCGAAAGTCAGTTACCGAGGAAATCTCATTGCACGACTCTAAACTTCTCGAAGATCTACGCGCTCGCTTCAACGCTGGAGAGCCTCTGGATTTCACCTTCTTCTGGGGACACCAGCGAAGCAAAAACGCCGTCACGGCTTCGTGCTTCAGCCAGTGGTACGAAGCCGAATTCGTTGTCGAGGGGCAACGCTACCCGACAGCCGAACACTTCATGATGGCCGAGAAGGCAGCCTTGTTCGACGACCAGGAAATTCGTGCACAAGTGCTGCTGGCCCCGACCCCGAACGCCGCCAAAGCCCTCGGCCGCAAGGTGCGCGGGTTCAACGACCAACGCTGGCTGCAACACCGATACGACATCGTCGTCCGGGCAAACCAAGCCAAGTTTTCCCAAAACCCGGAGCTGGACGAATACCTGATGCGCACTGGATCTCGGGTCATTGTCGAAGCGAGCCCGGTTGATGCCATTTGGGGAATTGGGCTCGCGCAAGATCACGCGGATGTGAACGATCCGAATCTGTGGAAAGGCCTGAATCTTCTGGGGTTTGCACTGATGCAGGTTCGGGACGGCAGGGTCGGATCGTCCTGAGTTTTATCGGCTGTGGCGTCGGAAACGAAAAAGCCTTGGCGTGTGCCAAGGCTTTTCTACGGGAGATTTATTCCGATTTAGCTTGCACTACCCGCAAGTCATAAATTGCAGGTGTATTGATATTCGAAGGGGAAGAATACGGTATCGACCACCAATGAAAATGGCGCGTCGGTCAATAAAAAGGGAATCAACTTGCCTTTGGATGTACCGACCAACGTATAGCCCTACGTCGACTACCGAGGCCGATCGTAAGGACAATGAGAGATCTCAACCAGATTGGAATTGGCGAGATGCATGAAGCACGCAGGCGAGGATGCAGATCTGATGGACTTTATTGATTTCGTGGGAAACCTTTGCAGCGCATTCAGTAACTATCAAGGCTATGAAAAGCCTCGCCGGGTGTTTACCCGAAGATTCGTTGCGTTCTGCGTATTTGTGGCTGTGTTTGAGCTGATTGCGCTGAACCTTTACTACGCATAGACGTGTCGAGGAAGGCATCAATTCTCGAGCAGAGGCGATGTCTGTTTTTTAATGGTGTTTCACGCTTAGAATCAACCCGTACCTGATCTTTCAATGGTGATTGCCGCGAGACCTTCACCTTTTACGAGCAAACCTTACAGGGAAAACTCGAGGCCATAATGACGTTCGGCGAAACGCCCGCCGCCGAGCATCTGCCCAAACAGCATCATTTTCTGATTCATCAATACCTGTCTGAAGGTAGGAGACCAGATGATTATGACCTCGGACACCACACCCGACCGCCCGACTCAGGGCATGAGCGGCTACTCGATTTCGCTGAATGTCGACAACATTGCCGAGGCAGAGCGAGTGTTCAACTCGCTGGCCAAGGAACTTTTCAACTAGCGAGCTTGGCACCATGACTACAAGTTAGCCGCGAATTGAAGAGGCAGACCATGGCCGAGGAAAAGGAACTGACGGAGGAAGCCAAGAAGCAGCGCAGGAAGCGCGAGAAGGCGGCAGCAAAGGACGCTGCATTGGGCGTCGAGAAGTTTACTGTTGAGGTGGCCGGGGTGTTCAAGCCTGACCTCAAACGAGTCATGGCGGCCCACGGCATCAACAACCAGCAGGACATTCACCAGCGGCTTCTGATCAACCTGATCGCCGCTGACTTTGAGACGCAGGCAACGATGCTGCGGAATGTCACGACACCTTATGAAATACCGGAAAGGTGTCGCGAGCATTTTACGAGAGATGCATGGCCGCATTTGCGGCCGATCCAGGCGATGAAGTCATGACGCCGGCAACCTAAGGATAAAATCATCGCCAACCCCTAAGCGATTCAGCAATGCCTTTGGAGTTGTAGTCCTGAAATAAACCAAATGCCCACCGTTTGGTGTTTGTTCGTTGTCGCTGATGTAGTTCGCAACATCGCTTTGGTAGATACCGAGTCGTTGACTCAGCTCTTGCTGTGACATTTTTGAATCATCCATAACTGAATTACTCCGTTTTCGGGCCATTTGCCGGTCACTCGTAATACCCCAACCCAAACCAAATTGCCACTACTAGGTGAGAAGGCACCTGGATTCCGAGGGTCGCAGCGTTAGACGAACGATCAGCTCAGCTCAACAGTGCCGGAGACGATCCTACATCCACCGGCCCTTTCCGAAAGAAATCAAACTGCAGCCTGCGACCTAATCTTAGATATTGCATACCAACTTGCGTCTTCGTGTGTAGATTTATGAAGCTGAAATTTTTGCACTCCGATATTTCCGCTAATACGCCTATATGTAATCGTAACGCTAACTCTGTCACTCGATTCTGCGGATAGTACAAATGTCGTATACGTATCATCATACAGTGGTTCGGGCGTCAGGCTAAACTCGAAATCCTCTGACGAAACATTTATTACCACATCTTCACAATAAGCACCTTTGTTAATGACTTTAAATTGAAAATAGAACTCACCCTCCTCGTCATGAGCCCCCTTAATTGATTGCAGCATTAGCAAAGGATCAAGCGAACGCTCGTGATTTTCAAGGCTCAATTTTTGAGCATCAACCAAGTGAGACTGCTGTTCTACAGATGCCCTAAGTTCATCCGCTTGCAACCTTAATGCATCAGAACTCAACTTGAGTTCTCGCCCCTGCTGTAAGAACCCGAGAACCAACCATAAAAAAGCAATTGGCCCGAACACTCCTGCAAGGAAGTCACCCAGCTCGTTAAGTCCAAGGTTTATAAAGCCATCAAACTTAAAAAAAACTGTCATTGCAATCAGTATCAGATATACGACTGTACCTAAAGCACCCCAGAACTCTAACTTCTTCACCACGCTTAGCCCTCCTCCGGCTCCATACCGGCTCGAACACAAATACCCCACTTCTACGAATCACGCCAGCCGGCGAGGATCCTATGGTTGCTAGAAACCACCTTCATCACGAAGCAGATTCCCCCGAGCAACCACCTTCTCATGCACTGACTTCAGTATTTCTATGAAATCGGGCACTGTATCAAGCGCCGCCGAGATAATAAGAATTTCAGATCGAAATATTTGAAATGGTTTCGTGAGCTCGTCTGGCAACTCTCGCCCAACGATCAATGAAAACCGAATCCCCAACACATCAAAAACGTGCACTTTTGCACCACCCAGCCTCCTAACGCTGGGCAATGAAATAATTGAATTTAAATCAGATGTAGTGTTTACACTAACAATTAACTTAACGTTATTTAGCAGTGCCTGCCCTAATAAAAATTTCCTAAATTTTTTTTCATACCGCTCGCCCAAGCAGCCGACATACGGATCGGTCTTTTGACCGTGATTCCACACATTCGCTCGCCAGAACACACTGACTGCAAAATAGTAAAGCCCATCCAATAAAGCAGGATCGAGGTCGACTGGACTATAAACTAAAAACCGCTGCCCGCCCCACCGAGCTTTGAGGCCTCTGAGCGTGTCTAGTAGCCGAAAACCGTCACGACGTGCCCAGCTTCTTCCAACTACATCTTCACCTTTTCGAGAAAACAGAAGCTCACAAGAAACACATAAAAGATAGCTTTTAATTTGTCCATCAGAATAGTGAGCAGAACCTTCCCTAATACTAATCAATGCAAGCCGGTCATTTTTATCCTGTCTTGCATTCTTATAGGCAGCTTTCGGAATCAGGTGACTATCGCGCAATTCCGAATCTTTCATACACAATTTGCAAATTGCCATAGAGAACTCACCTCGAAACGCCTCGAGAACTCAATATAACTCAGAGAGACATTCAGATGATCAACCTCTCCTGGCGAATCATCGCCAAGGTACTCCCGCGCCCGGCCATCGCCGACTGGCTCATAGCCCGCGCCAAACTCACCCCGTACCAGCGCATCATGTCAGCGACAAACGGGAGATGTACATGGGCCGCTGGTGGCTGTTCAACCCGTACAGCCGAGAGACGCACAAGCCGGCGTTGTGGTGGTGCCCGTGGTCGTTCCGCATTCACCACATCATGCGGCCGGATGAAGACCGGGATCTGCACGATCACTCGTGGAACGCACGGACGATCATCCTGCGCGGCTGGTACACGGAGCCGCGAGAAGCCAGCGACGAATGCAAGGAAAGGGTACTGGCGGAGATGGCACCAGAGCCAAATTTCGATTTCGAAAAATGGCTCACCAGCAACGCCACAGAGTTCATCAAGCGCAGCCAAGGCGACACTGCAGGCCTCAACCACGGCGAATACCACCGCATCGACCAGGTATCACCCGGCGGCGTCATCACCCTCTTCATCACCAGCAAGTGGCGCGGTGACTGGGGATTCCTCGTAAACGGCGTGAAGGCGAACTGGCGCAACTACACGGACAGCAATGACTGACCGATTTCATGACGTAAGCTCTCGGAGCAAAACTCTACTCTGCTTTTCCATATCTGTATAAGCACTTTCAATTTTAACGGTATGCACGCGAATTATGTTTTGAAGCCCGAGTATCCGTGCTGCTTCATCATTATTCTCCAGCCCAGATCCTTTGCCAAACGCTGTGTCTATCAGCGCGTCTTTTGCAACTCTAACCATCTGATTTATAACAGTAGGAGAACATCCAAAACTCTCCAGCTCACGCTTTGAAAGGAATACAGTCATGACATCCCAGGTCTTGCCAAACTCAGAAGCATGATCAAACCACTTCGTTTGAATTTCGTCGGGGTAGTTATTAGCGAGGGCTCGATCATTACGCGAAAAAATATAAGCTGAAAAGTGATTCGACAAGCTCGACAAGTAGATAAGCGGGTGCGATGCCTCATGTAAAAAAGCTCTTACAGAGATAACTGCATCATATTTTTTCTGAAGCTGAAACTGCGCCTTCCATGAATTTAGTGCTACCACCGCAGTGATGGCTGCTCCAACCGTTGCCAGACTCGACACCGCACCTAAAAAACTTACCACACCAATTTGACCATCTTCGGTAAATATAAAACCGAATATGCATCCAGATGCAAACAATAACAGGCAGTAAGTAAGTAACAGCCATCGCTCGAAAAAAACACGTTCCATATGAACAGCCTCTTGATTTGGCATTGTGGAGAATACCTACATGTTTGGAATAAAAGAACGGCCAATTCTGTTATCAGCTCCGATGGTGCGCGCCATTCTGGATGGCCGGAAGACGGTAACGCGGCGACCGGTCAAAGGCTGCCAGATCTCGTTCGAAGACACTTCCGTTGCTGCCGGCGAGCGCCATCGCTGGATGGCAATTGCCCAGCGCAACCCGCACTACGGTTTCGGCGTGTTCGGAGCGACCGAAGCGGAGTGCGCCAAAGAACTGGAGGAGTGCGCGCCTAGCCCTTACGGCCGTCGCGGCGAACGACTGTGGGTGCGCGAAACGTGGTACTGCGATCACGACGAAGTCATGCGCGGCCCCTATCTCGGCATGTGCCGGGATGAATTCAACAAAACGATGCGCCCCAACGTCCGCGAATTTCCGATCGGGAAACAGGGCATTGGGTTCGACCGAATAGAGCTTGACCAGTGGGCTGACGCCTACAGCGAGTCCATGGCAATTGAAAAAACGGCCAATCAGGACAACAATCAGCCCCGCAGTGAGCGCCAAGGAGCAAGTAAGTGGCGCGAAAAACAATTTCCGGCCTCTACGAGAGGAACGGACTTTGTCACATCGACAAAGTCATCAGAGGTCAGCGACTTCAGGAAAGCACTGGTTCAAGCGAAAGGCAGGATGCAGAGCAGCACCTGATCCACCGCTTGGAAAACCTCAGACAGGAAAAGGTTTACGGCGTGCGCGAGGTTCGAACCTGGCGGGAGGCTGCCACCAGATTTCTGGTGGAGTTCAAGGATCAAGCCTCGATT
This sequence comes from Pseudomonas sp. S3_C06, assembly GCF_054667675.1. Classification (NCBI taxonomy): domain Bacteria; kingdom Pseudomonadati; phylum Pseudomonadota; class Gammaproteobacteria; order Pseudomonadales; family Pseudomonadaceae; genus Pseudomonas; species Pseudomonas sp. S3_C06. The sequence continues at coordinate 6,182,939 of NZ_CP162747.1, read as the reverse complement.
GCCCTGTCTGCGTCTCACATCGAACAGCTCGACCCGTACATTGGCGTCCTGCCAATCACGCAGATAGATGACGGCACTCTGGCCGCCTTCAAGCGAGATCGGCAGAAGCCAACCAAAACAGCGAATGGGAAAGTAAAGCCAAGCGTATCGAACAGGACGGTGAACATCGCTCTGCAGCGAGTCGTACGGATCTTGAACCTGTGCCACAGGAAGTGGCGAGACGCAGAGAAACGGCCGTGGCTGGATAGCGTGCCGATGATCTCGATGCTGGAGGAAAAGAGGTCGAGCCGGAAGCCCTACCCGTTGTCATGGGAAGAGCAGTCGATGTTGTTCGCTGAGATCCCGGATCACCTGTTGAGGATGGCACTCTACAAGGTGAACTCGGGAAGCCGGGAGCAGGAAGTCTGCAAACTTCAATGGGATTGGGAGATACGGGTGCCGGAGTTGGGAACGAGCGTATTCCTGATCACATCAGAATTTGGTGGGAGGCACGAAAAGGCGGGAGTTAAAAACAGGGATGAGAGGTTGGTGGTGCTGAATCGGGTTGCGATGTCGATTATCGACGGCCAGCGCGGTCTGCACACAAAGTACGTGTTTCCTTACGGTCAGACGGACGAGTACGGACCAACCGCAATGCAACGCATGAACGACACGGCATGGAAGAGCGCAAGGATCAGGGCGGCGGCGAAATGGGAGAAGGAACACAAGTCGCCAGCGCACCCTGGGTTCCGGTCGATCAGGGTTCACGATCTGAAGCACACCTTTGGTAAAAGGCTTCGTGCAGCGAACGTGACAGAGGAAGATCGAAAGGCATTACTTGGGCACAAGAACGGCAGCATTACGAGCCACTAATCTACCGCAGAGCTTGAGCATTTGATTGAGGCGGCAAACAAAGTGTCGGCAACCGATTCGCGAGGACCGGCTCTGATCATCTTGAGGAGAAAAACGGGATGAACCCCCGCAAAAGTCACTACGCATGAAAAAGCCCAATCTTTTCAGATTGGGCTAAGTCATTGAAAAATATGGTCGGGACGGAGTGATTCGAACACTCGACCCCTAGCACCCCATGCTAGTGCGCTACCGGACTGCGCTACGCCCCGACTGGTTTTGCAACTCGTTCTTCACCTCGAGGAACGCTCAAGAATATAGCGCAAGCGTTTGAAAACTGGAAGTATTCAAACGCTGCTTTTTATTTCTTGAGCACCACCAGCACATCTTCCAATTCGGCAATCATCTGCCGAATCATCTGCTTGTATTGGGTCGTGTCGTCTTTGGCTTCATCGCCGGACAGACGCAGGCGTGCGCCGCCGATGGTGAAGCCTTGATCGTAAAGGAGCGCGCGGATCTGCCGGATCATCAGCACGTCCTGGCGCTGATAATACCGGCGGTTTCCGCGGCGTTTGACGGGGTTGAGCTGAGGAAACTCCTGCTCCCAGTAGCGCAGCACGTGTGGCTTTACGGCACACAGCTCGCTGACTTCACCGATGGTGAAGTAGCGTTTGCCCGGGATGACGGGTAGTTCGTCGTTATGACTTGGTTCCAGCATAAGCCTCAACTCGGGCCTTCAACTTCTGCCCTGGACGAAAGGTGACCACACGGCGAGCCGTGATCGGGATTTCTTCCCCCGTTTTCGGGTTGCGGCCAGGCCGCTGGCGTTTGTCCCGAAGGTCGAAATTGCCGAAACCGGACAATTTGACCTGCTCGTTGTCTTCAAGAGCGTGCCTGATTTCCTCGAAAAACAGCTCTACCAATTCCTTGGCTTCCCGCTTGTTCAGGCCCAGCTCTTCATACAGACGTTCCGCCATCTCAGCTTTCGTCAAAGCCCCCATACGTCACTTCCTTAACGTGGCGTTCAACCTTTGTTCGAGCGAGGTGAGGATATTTTGCGTCGTCGAATTCACCTCATCGTCATTAAGAGTGCGCGATGGATGCTGCCAGGTCAAGCCAACTGCAAGGCTTTTTCTATCAGGATCAATACCTTTACCCTGATACACGTCAAACAGCCTGAGATCTGTGAGCCATTCGCCTGCATTTTCACGGATTACGTCCAGTACGGCTGCGGACGCGACGTCTTTGTGCGCAATCAGTGCAAGGTCACGACGCACTTCAGGAAAGCGCGACAACTCGTGGAATTTCGGCATTTTACCGAGCGCCACTTCCGCCAGAACCAGCTCGAAAACGAAGACTGGACGATCCAGCCCCAGGGCTTTCGACAATTCCGGGTGGATGGCGCCGATGAAGCCGACTTCACGCCCTTCCCGCTCGATGCGCGCGGTTTGACCCGGGTGCAGCGCCGGGTGTTTGCCCGGAGCGAAAGTGAACGAATCCAGTGCACCGGCAAAGCCCAGCACCGCTTCCACGTCAGCTTTGACGTCGAAGAAGTCGACGGTGTCGCGACCTTGTGCCCAGCCTTCCGGCAGACGGCTACCGCAAACCACACCGGACAGCATCGGCTCTTGCTTCAGGCCTTCGAGCTGCCCAACGAAGCGCAGACCGCTTTCGAACAGACGCACGCGATCCTGCTGACGGTTGAGGTTGTGCTGCAGCGCTTTGACCAGACCCGGCCACAACGACGAACGCATGGCAGCCATGTCATTGGAGATCGGATTGGCCAGCAACAACGGCTCGACGCCCGGGTTGAACAGTTCGAACTGACGCGGATCGATGAAGCTGTAAGTGATCGCTTCCTGATAACCACGCGCCACCAGCAGACGACGTAGCTCCGGCAGATCGCTACGTGCTTCAGCCTTGGCTTGCGGCGCCAGACGCGCTTGCGGGTAACGAACCGGCAGACGGTTGTAGCCGTACAGACGGGCCAGTTCTTCGATCAGATCGACTTCCAGGCTGATGTCGAAGCGATGGCTTGGCACTTCTACGCGCCACTGGCCTTCACCGTCAGCAGCAATGCCAAGACCCAGGCCGCTGAGCAGACGCTCGACTTGGGCGGAGTCCATTTCCATACCGAGCATCTGGGTAATGCGCTGGGAACGCAGGGTGATCGGTGCGATCGACGGCAGATGCTGCTCGCTGACGGTCTCGATGATCGGGCCGGCTTCGCCGCCAGTGATTTCCAGCAGCAGGCCAGTGGCGCGTTCCATGGCTTCACGGGCCAGTTGCCAGTCGACGCCACGCTCGTAGCGGTGCGAAGCGTCGGTGTGCAGCCCGTAGGAACGAGCCTTGCCAGCGACAGCGATCTGGTCGAAGAACGCACTTTCCAGGAATACGTCGCGAGTGGTCGCGGACACACCGCTGTGCTCGCCACCCATCACACCGGCAATCGCCAGCGCGCGGGTGTGGTCGGCGATGACCAGCGTATCGCTACGCAGGCTAACTTCCTGACCATCGAGCAGTACCAGCTTCTCGCCCTCTTCCGCCATGCGCACACGAATGCCGCCATTGATTTCGGCGAGATCGAAAGCGTGCAGTGGCTGACCCAGTTCGAGCATCACGTAGTTGGTGATGTCGACGGCAGCGTCGATGCTGCGCACGTCGGCGCGGCGCAGACGTTCAACCATCCACAGCGGCGTCGGCTTGGACAGATCAACGTTACGGATAACGCGGCCCAGATAGCGCGGGCATGCCGCTGGGGCCAGCACTTCTACCGAACGCACTTCATCGTGCACGGCAGGAATGCTCATGACCACCGGACGGGTGACCGGCGCGTCGTACAGCGCGCCGACTTCACGGGCCAGACCGGCCAGGGACAGGCAGTCGCCGCGGTTCGGGGTCAGGTCGACCTCGATGCTGGCGTCTTCCAGATCCAGGTACACACGGAAATCTTCGCCCACCGGCGCATCGGCCGGCAGTTCCATCAGACCGTCATTGCCTTCACCGACCTGCAGCTCGGATTGCGAGCAGAGCATGCCATTGGACTCAACGCCGCGCAGTTTGGCTTTCTTGATTTTGAAATCGCCCGGCAGTTCAGCACCGATCATGGCGAACGGAATCTTCAGGCCCGGACGCACGTTTGGTGCACCGCACACGACCTGGAAGGTTTCCGCGCCATTGCTGACCTGGCAAACGCGCAACTTGTCGGCATCAGGGTGCTGCTCGGTGCTCAGCACCTCGCCCACTACCACGCCGCTGAATACACCGGCGGCCGGGGTCACGCTATCGACCTCAAGACCGGCCATCGACAGACGAGCAACCAGCTCGTCGCGATTTACCTGCGGGCTAACCCAGCCACGCAGCCATTGTTCACTGAATTTCATCCTGCTCTCCTAAGAATTCGTTACGACTAGCGAAATTGCGCGAGGAACCGCAAGTCGTTGTCGAAGAACAGACGCAAGTCGTTCACGCCGTAACGGAGCATGGCCAGACGCTCGACGCCCATGCCGAAGGCAAAACCGGAGAACTCTTCCGGATCGATGCCGGACATGCGCAGCACGTTCGGGTGAACCATGCCGCAGCCCATCACTTCCAGCCAGCCGGTTTGCTTGCAGACGCGGCAGCCTTTACCGCTGCACATCACGCATTCCATATCGACTTCAGCGGATGGCTCGGTGAACGGGAAGTACGAAGGGCGGAAACGTACGGCCAGCTCTTTCTCGAAGAACACTCGCAGGAATTCTTCGATGGTGCCTTTGAGATCGGCAAAATTGATGTCGCGATCAACCAGCAGGCCTTCGACCTGGTGGAACATCGGCGAGTGGGTGATATCGGAGTCGCTGCGATACACGCGGCCTGGACAGACGATGCGGATCGGCGGTTGCTTCGATTCCATGGTGCGGACCTGTACCGGCGAGGTATGGGTGCGCAGCAGCATGTTGGCATTGAAATAGAAGGTGTCATGCATCGACCGGGCCGGGTGATGGCCTGGGATGTTGAGCGCTTCAAAGTTGTGATAGTCGTCTTCGACCTCAGGGCCTTCGGCAATGCCGTAACCGATGCGGGTGAAGAACTGCTCTACACGTTCCAGAGTCCGGGTCACCGGATGCAGACCACCGGAGGTCTGGCCACGGCCCGGCAACGTCACGTCAATGGATTCGGCGGACAGTTTGGCAGCCAGTTCGGCTTCTTCAAACAGGGCCATGCGCGCATTGAGAACGCCTGTGACACGTTCCTTGGCAACGTTGATCAGAGCGCCGACTTGCGGACGCTCTTCTGCCGGCAAATTCCCCAGGGTCTTCATCACCTGAGTCAATTCACCCTTTTTGCCAAGGTATTGAACCCGGATTTGCTCCAGGGCATTGATATCTTCAGCGCTTTGCACAGCCTCTAGTGCTTGAGAGACCAGCGCATCCAGGTTTTCCATGTACAGACTCCAGATACAAAATAGGGGAAGAGCTTGAAGGCTCTTCCCCTATTTAAGACGTTTACCACCTGGCCCCACGGAAGTGAGGCCGGGTGATTGTCGGGGGTACTTAAGCCAAGGTGGCTTTAGCTTTCTCGACAATCGCAGCAAACACCGCTTTTTCGTTCACTGCCAGATCAGCCAGAACCTTACGGTCGATCTCGATGGACGCTTTTTTCAGGCCAGCGATGAAACGGCTGTAGGACAGACCGTTAACACGAGCACCAGCGTTGATACGAGCGATCCACAGAGCGCGGAACTGACGTTTTTTCTGACGACGGTCACGGTAGGCGTATTGGCCTGCCTTGATTACCGCTTGCTTGGCAACACGGAATACGCGGGAGCGTGCGCCGTAGTAGCCTTTAGCAAGTTTCAGAATTTTTTTGTGACGCTTACGGGCAATGACGCCACGCTTTACACGAGCCATGAGTTACTTCCTCTATTCTTGACTAAAATTAACGAAGGCGCAGCATGCGCTCGACTTTTGCCACGTCAGACGGATGCAGCAAGCTGCTACCGCGCAGTTGACGCTTACGCTTGGTCGACATTTTAGTCAGGATGTGGCTCTTGAAAGCGTGCTTGTGCTTGATACCGTTAGCAGTTTTCAGAAACCGCTTAGCAGCACCACTTTTGGTTTTCATTTTTGGCATGTTCGGATACTCCGCATTCAGTTGATAAACATAATCAGAAGGCCTGCCGTGCCCTGTTGATTACTTCTTCTTTTTCGGGGCGATGACCATGATCAGCTGGCGTCCTTCCATCTTAGGATGCTGTTCGACCGAACCGTACTCGAGCAGGTCAGCTTCAACCCGCTTGAGGAGTTCCATCCCCAGCTCCTGGTGGGCCATCTCACGGCCGCGGAATCGCAAGGATACCTTGGCCCTGTCCCCATCACTCAGGAAACGTACCAGGTTGCGCAGTTTTACCTGGTAATCCCCTTCCTCCGTCCCTGGACGAAACTTGATTTCTTTTACCTGAATCTGCTTCTGGTTCTTCTTCGCCGCGGCAACCTGCTTCTTCTTTTCGAAGATCGATTTGCCGTAATCCATCACCCGGCAAACCGGTGGGATTGCGTCTGCGGAGATTTCCACCAGATCAAGCTTTGCTTCTTCAGCAATACGAAGCGCTTCATCAATCGAGACGATGCCAATCTGCTCGCCATCAGCGCCAATTAACCGAACCTCGCGTGCCGAGATATTCTCGTTGATCGGGGCTTTCGGTGCAGCTCGTTTATCTTGTCTCATTTCACGCTTAATAATAATTACTCCGAATCTGGGCGACCACGCCGGGAAACCGCTTGCGCGAGAAACTCAGCGAACTGGGCGACGGGCATCGAGCCCAGGTCAGCACCTTCACGAGTACGCACAGCGACAGTCTGCATCTCGACTTCCTTATCTCCGATAACCAAAAGATAGGGAACCTTGAGCAAAGTATGCTCGCGGATTTTAAAGCCGATCTTTTCATTTCTCAAGTCGGACTTGGCACGAAATCCGCTTTCGTTGAGAGTTTTTTCAACTTCTGCAACAAAATCTGCCTGTTTATCAGTGATATTCATGATCACCGCCTGCGTTGGCGCGAGCCACGCAGGGAACGCACCTTCGTAGTGCTCGATCAGAATCCCGACGAAACGCTCGAAGGAACCGAGGATCGCACGGTGCAACATCACTGGGTGTTTGCGGCTGTTGTCTTCGGAGACGTATTCAGCGCCCAAACGGACAGGCAGGTTAAAATCGAGCTGCAGAGTACCACATTGCCAGACCCGACCAAGGCAGTCTTTCAGCGAGAACTCGATCTTCGGACCGTAGAACGCACCCTCACCCGGCTGCAGATCGTACGGCAGGCCCGCAGAATCAAGGGCTGCAGCCAGTGCAGCTTCAGCGCGATCCCACAGCTCGTCGGAACCGACGCGTTTTTCCGGACGAGTGGACAGTTTCATCTCGACATCGGTGAAGCCGAAGTCACGATAAACGTCCATGGTCAGCTTGATGAACGCAGCGGATTCAGCCTGCATCTGCTCTTCTGTGCAGAAGATGTGGGCGTCGTCCTGAGTGAACGCACGTACGCGCATGATGCCGTGCAGCGCACCCGACGGCTCGTTACGGTGGCAGGCACCGAACTCGGCCAGACGCATCGGCAGTTCGCGGTAGCTTTTCAGGCCTTGGTTGAACACCTGCACGTGGCATGGGCAGTTCATTGGCTTGATGGCGTAGTCGCGGTTTTCCGACTGAGTGGTAAACATGTTGTCGGCGTAGTTGGCCCAGTGCCCGGATTTCTCCCACAGGCTGCGGTCAACGACTTGAGGGGTTTTGATCTCAAGGTAGCCGTTGTCGCGCTGGATCTTGCGCATGTACTGCTCGAGCACCTGGTACAGCGTCCAGCCGTTCGGGTGCCAGAACACCATGCCCGGGGATTCTTCCTGGGTGTGGAACAGGCCCAGACGCTTGCCGATCTTGCGGTGATCGCGCTTTTCAGCTTCTTCGATGCGCTGGATATAAGCGGCCAGCTGCTTTTTGTCTGCCCAAGCGGTGCCGTAAACGCGCTGCAATTGCTCGTTCTTGGCGTCGCCACGCCAGTAGGCGCCCGACAGTTTGGTCAGCTTGAAGGATTTCAGGAAGCGAGTGTTCGGCACGTGTGGGCCGCGGCACATGTCGACGTATTCTTCGTGATAGTACAGACCCATGGCCTGTTCGTTCGGCATGTCCTCGACCAGGCGCAGTTTGTAATCTTCGCCACGGGCCTTGAACACTTCGATCACTTCGGCGCGCGGAGTGACTTTCTTGATGACGTCGTAATCTTTCTCGATCAGCTGCTGCATGCGCTGTTCGATGGCAGCCATGTCGTCCGGAGTGAAAGGACGCTCGAAGGCGATGTCGTAATAGAAGCCTTCGTCGATGACCGGCCCGATGACCATTTTCGCAGTCGGGTACAACTGTTTGACCGCGTGGCCAACCAGGTGAGCGCAAGAGTGGCGAATGATCTCCAGCCCCTCTTCATCCTTTGGCGTGATGATTTGCAGGGTCGCGTCGCTGCTGATGATGTCGCTGGCGTCGACCAGTTGCCCATTGACCTTGCCGGCCAGGGTGGCTTTGGCCAGACCGGCACCAATGGATGCGGCGACCTCGGCTACGGAAACCGGGTGATCGAATGAACGTTGACTGCCGTCGGGAAGAGTAATAGTTGGCATGGCGCCTCCTCTCCTAGTGGTGACCCCTACCAAAGGTCACGTGGGTTGGGATGAGCCAGTACAAGATCCGATCCAGGCCATTCAATGACGAACGCCTGCCTTACAGCGGCAGGAGCCTTGCGGCCAACCGGAAAACCGAACCAGAGTGACTGGGATTCAAATCGAAATATTCGCACGTTGACCGCTGCCGGGACTGTAGGTCATCCGGAGCCTGAGAACGCTTGAGCCCGGCATGCTAGCACAGATGAGCGGTCACTTATGCCTCTGTTTGATCAGAAGGCAAATCGTCTGTTTTTATGCCAGAGTGCTGAACTTGATGGCCTCTTCAGCCCTCAGATAACAAGACATTGACCCACAAGGAGCATCCTCGCATGCGTCTGAATACCCTGTTCGCCGTCGTCGCCCCTATCGTTATGTTGCTGCCGCTGAGTGCCCACGCCGACTGGCCTAAGGGCGAGCGCGAGAAGTACATGGCGCAGTGCACCCAGGCGGCGACTCCGCAAATCGGTGCTGCTGCGGCCAAATCGCACTGCGCTTGTGGCGCTGATGCCATCAAGTCTTATCCTGCAGCTGACATTCAGGCCCTGATGGACAACAAGGCCTCTCCTGAACTGCAGCAGAAAGCGCTAGGCCAAATTGCCAAATGCAAGGCAAATACACCGGCCCAAAAGTGATAAAAAAACCATTCTGACTCGGCTCAGCGCCCCGGAAACGGGCTGAATTTGAGCCTTTTCGGAGGTTTTATGCAGGTTTTACAGGTTTTTTTATCGTCTTTACGTTCCGCTCAAAGCCTTGTAAACCGGGGCTTTCAGCAGAAACAGGCAGTAAAGAAAACACGACTGATTGGCAAACAGCACGTCCGGGGGGCTACCAAAGCGAACATTTCGACTATGATACCCGGGTGTGCCCAGTTGGCCTGAGCAGCACAGTACTGAAAAATATATGTTTCTTGGAGATACACCATGTCTAATCGCCAAACCGGCACCGTTAAGTGGTTCAACGATGAAAAAGGCTTCGGCTTCATCACTCCTCAAGGTGGCGGTGACGACCTGTTCGTACACTTCAAAGCTATCGAATCCGACGGTTTCAAAAGCCTGAAAGAAGGCCAGACCGTCTCCTTCGTGGCTGAGAAAGGCCAAAAGGGTATGCAAGCTGCACAGGTTCGCCCAGAGTAATTTCTGCGCGCACTAAAAAAACCCCGTCCATGTGACGGGGTTTTTTATGCCTGCAACAAAAGCCTTCGCTAATCAGCCACAGTTGACCCGAGTGATCAGCAGGTTGTTGTCGGTGTTCAGATTCAAGCGATCAGAGCGGTACTCGAGCGTGATCATGTCGTTCGGCTTGAGGAAGCGGGCATTTTGCGCCCCGGCTTTGTTGCGTGCCTGCTCCAGCAACTCTGGCGAAGCTTTCTTGCCGATGGCGAATTCCGCCGCCGTTGCTTCACAGCGGCTGTGACCGGCTTCGGTCGCCGCAGTTTCCTTTGCCGACTCGCTGGAGGTCGTGCTGCAACCGGCCAACATGGCAGCGGCCATAAGTGCACCCAGTGTCGCGAACTTCAAAGGCATGAAGCCTCCTTGTTTTCAAAATGGTTAAGCTGAGATCGTGCGACCGCCAATCCGGCGTTTGGTTTCACAGCCAAGGCCATCACCCTGCCCCACGATCGGAAAAACGCCGAGTGTGCCTGAGCGGCATGCGTCACTTCATCAATCAATCGTGACTGAATATTAATGGCGCTCAGTAGACGTCGATGTAGTCATACGGCGGATTCGGCCAGTTGTCCTTCAGCGCATTGAAAATCTGCATCACCCACACCTCGTCACTGGCCGCGACATTGCCCACGTAGCCCGAGCCCTTGGCCCAGGTTTCCAGGCGAAACAGCAAACCGTCGATATCCTGCCCGCCGGTAACGCCGGAAGAAATGTAAGCGATACCGCCCTTGGTCACGCGCAGCTGCGTGTGCTCGTCATCACTGGCCGAGGCGAGCAACTGGCGCACTGCGTCGAGCGTGAGGCCGTCAGGGGTATTCAAATCGATCTGCACAGAACGGTCCTTGGAAAGCCTTGAAATACCAAGTGTCGCATAGCGCTCCGTTCATGCCTAAGTCGCAGTGCCAAATGGCCGACAAAATGGTTAACTCGATGCACAGACCTTCCGACCTTTGAGCGCTCCCATGACCACCATCAGCATCGACGCCGACATCAAAGCCAAATGGGCAGACGGCCACAGTTCCTACAGCCCGGGAACCACAGAAGAACTGGCGCTGATTGGTATCGATCTATTGGTCAAAGAGCTGGGCACGGAAGCCGCCAAGCAATTCATCAAGCAGATTTTCGAACGCTATCCGAGCGAACAGAACGAACACACTGAGAGGGTGTAAAAACCCGCAGGCTGGCACCTGCGGGCGAATGGTTTACTTCAGGCGTTTCAGGCGCTCGGTCAGCAAGTCAAAGAAGCCTTGCGCGTCGCCGTTTTCCACCCAGAAGGCGTTCTTCGGCGCTTTCAGGCCATCGTACCAATCGACGATGGTCTGACCGAAAGTAGGCCCTTCACGGCTATCCACCACGACATTCACCGAGCGACCGGTGAACAGTTCCGGCTTGAGCAGATAGGCCACAACGGTAGCGTCATGCACCGGGCCACCCGGAATACCGTAGTGCTCCATGTCGCCTTTGATGTACTCATTGAGGATGTCGCCGACAATCTTGCTCGCGTTGTTGTTCAGCGCAGCGATCTGTTTCAGTCGCGCATCACTGGTGAGAATCTTGTGGGTCACGTCCAGTGGCAGGTAAGTGAGTTTCACGCCGCTTTTCAGGACCACTTCGGCCGCTTGCGGGTCAGCAAACAGGTTGAATTCCGCCACCGGGGTAATGTTGCCGCCGTTGAAGTGCGCACCGCCCATGATCACCACTTCCTTGATGCCCTGAACGATTTCAGGCTCCTGGATCAGCGCCAATGCCAGGTTGGTCTGCGGACCGAGCATGGCGATCGTGATGCTGTGCGGCTTGGCTTTTTTCAGGGTATCGATCAGGTAGTTGACGGCATTGCCTTCAGCCAGCCCCTTTTTCGGTTCGTGCACGGTGACACCCGACAGGCCTTCCTTGCCATGGATGTTCTCGGCGTAGATCGGCGTGCGCATCAGCGGCTTTGGCGCACCCGCATAAACCGGTACGTCTTCGCGCCCTGCCCACTCGCGAGCCAGGCGCGCGTTACGCGAAGTCTTGTCGAGGCGCACGTTGCCGGCCACGGTGGTCAGCGCGCGAATGTTCAGTTCGTCTGGCGAGGCCAGCGCGAACAACAGGGCGACCACATCGTCGGCCCCTGGATCGGTATCGATGATCAGGTCGATTTTTTCCGCCGCCTGAGCGCCGGTCGCAGTGATTACGGACAAAAGCAGTAAACCCCGGATGAGTTGATGCAGTTTCTGAGCATAGCGTTGCATGGCGCATTCCTTGTGCATGTGGAATCGAAAATCAGAATGTAACCCCGGCGACGAGGACGATATTGCAGTACGGCTGGCATTCGCCTGTACGAACAATCGCCCGAGCCTGTCGGCTGAGAACCTTGAATTGCTCATGACTGAGCAAATCGCGACGGCCCAGAGCGCCCTCTTCATTCAACGCGTCCAGCGTATTCAGCGCGGTCGGTTGCTTGTCGAAGATTTCTTTGGCCAGTGCATGGCTTTCCACCTGCATCTCGCTGAGCACGACTTTCAGGGTGCTGATGAAATCCGGGACGCCATGGGTCAGCGCCAGATCAATCAGCTCGACGCCCGGCGGCACTGGCAGCCCGGCATCACCAATAACCACCATGTCGCCATGGCCCAGGGACGCGATCAGCCGCGACAAGGCGACGTTGAGCAGAGGAGTCTTTTTCATGCGGGTTTAAAAGCCTGTACGTCGGATTGGGTTGGAATGGACGGTTGCGCACCGGCACGAGTTACTGACAGCGCGGCGGCGATCTGCCCGTAGCGAATCGCTTCAGCCTCGGACTTGCCATTGGCCAGCGCAGCGGCAAAACCACCGACGAAGGTGTCCCCCGCCGCAGTGGTGTCGACAGCCTTCACTTTCGGCGCAGGGAAATGCTCGAAGCCTTTGCCATTGGCGAACAGCGAACCTTGAGCACCGAGGGTAATGATGACTTTGCCTGCCCCCATGGCGATCAGCTTGCTGGCAGCACCTTCTGCGGTTTCCAGAGAATCCACCGGCAATCCGCTCAATGCGCCCGCTTCGCTCTCGTTGGGAATCAGGTAGTCGATTGCGGCAAACCAGTCTGCCGGCAACGGACGACTGGCCGGCGCCGGATTGAGGATGACGATTTTACCGAGGGCGCGGGCACGCTTGAGCGCATGCCCCACCGTGGCATCGGGAATTTCGAGCTGGCAGATGATCACGTCGGCGGCTTGCAGCACCGCATCAAACCGATCGATCACTGTGGGCGTCATGGCACCGTTGGCACCGGCGACAATGACAATCGCGTTTTGACTGTTGTCATCGACCACGATCAGCGCCACGCCGCTGGAGTCATTGACTGTACTCACTGCCTGACAATCGATCTGCTCGGCCAACAAGGCGTTACGCAATTGCACGCCATAGTCGTCATTGCCAACGCAGCCGACCATTGCCACCTGTGCGCCCAAACGCGCGGCGGCCACCGCCTGATTGGCACCCTTGCCGCCGGAAACCGTGGCAAACGAATGACCGATCAGCGTTTCACCACCGACGGGAAGCCGCGGCGCCCGGGTCACCAGATCCATGTTCAGGCTGCCTATTACCACTACATTTGCTGGCATACATCATTACTCGTCAATTCGGTTTCAGCGGTATTCGGTGAACACGCCGGACAACGGGGCGGTCGATTCGCGCAAGACAATACTCGGGGTCACGATCCGCTGATCGGTACCCAGAGTCGGCGTAGCAATCCTTCGCAACAGCACTTCGGCCGCCATCTCGCCCAACTGCAGGATCGATTGCCCCACAGTGGTGAGTGCCGGATACACGTAACGGCTCATCTGGATATCGTCGAAACCGATCACCGACAGCTCGCTCGGCACGCGAACATTGCGCTCCGCTGCGGCGCGCAGCACGCCGATGCCGATCATGTCGTTACCGGCAAAGATCGCGCTCGGTGGATTGCTCTCGAGGAGAATCGCTGCCGCGTTGTAGCCGCCGGTACTGGTGAAATCACTTTCCAGCATGCGCTCCTGGCGAACTTCAATGCCCGCCTCTTTCAGCGCCCGGCAATAACCGGCCTGACGCATCTGCGCCACGCTGGTACTGGCCGGACCGCCAATGGTGGCAATGTCGCGATGACCCAATTCCAACAAGTGCCGGGTCGCCAGGTATGCGCCGTATTCGTGGTCGATGCGCACCAGATCGGCATCGACACCGTCCAGACCACGGTCGACGATGACCATCGGCGTTTTCACCCCGGCCAGCCCTTGCGCCAGACCGCTGTCACCGCCAGCGGAGGCGACGATCAAACCGTCGATGCGCTTCTCCAGCAGGACGCGTAAATAGCTGCGCTGCTTGTCGGGGTTATCGTCGGAGTTGCAGAGGATCACGCAGTAGCCGTTACGCTCGCAGTAATCCTCGATGCCCCGTGCCAATTCCGCGAAGTACGGGTTGAGACTGTTTGGCACCAGCAGGCCGATGGTTGCAGTGGTCTTGGCCTTCAGCGAGCGCGCTACCGCACTCGGCACATAGTCGAGGCTCTTGATCGCCGCCTCGACTTTCAGCCGCACTTCCTGACTGACCGGCCGCGTGTTGTTGACCACATGCGACACCGTCGTGTAGGAAATTCCCGCGAGGGCTGCCACGTCCTTGATCGTTGCCATGTCTTAGCCCCGGCGACTGGCGCGCTGACTGCGATAAGTATCGAGCACCACCGCGATCACGATGACCGCACCCGTGATGATTCGTTTGGTCGGTTCGGTCGCGCCGATCTGCGCCAGACCCGCCGCCAGTACCGAGATGATCAGTACGCCAAAGAATGTGCTGATCACCGAGCCACGCCCGCCCATCAGGCTGGTACCGCCGATCACCACCGCGGCGATCACTTGCAGCTCCAGACCGGAACCGGCGTTCGGGTCAGCAGCTTCCAGACGGGAAATCTGAAACAGCGCGGCGACACCGGCCAGCAGGCCCATCAGGCTGAACACCAGAATCTTGTAGGGTTTCGGATTGATCCCCGCCAGACGCACCGCCTCTTCGTTGGTGCCGATGCCGATCAGGTAGCGACCGAACACGGTGCGGGTCAAAACTGCTTGAGCAATGATGATCACCAGCAAGGCAATGATGAACGATGGCGAGATGCCGAACGCGATCGGATTCGACAGCCAGGCGAACGAATCACCAATGTACGCGGTGCGCGATCCGGTCATCTGATACGCCAGACCCCGAGCCATTTCCAGCACACCCAGGGAAACGATGAACGATGGAATCCGCCACGCCACGGTGATCGAACCGGTAACGGTGCCGGCCAGTGCCGCCACTGCCATGCCGAGCAGCGCTGACGGCAACACGCCCCAGCCCCAACCGAGAATGGCGACGCTGACCGTAGAGGCCGCCAATGCCAGTACCGAACCAACGGACAGGTCGATGCCACCGATGATCAGTACAAAGGTCATGCCGACCGCCAAGACCATCAGATCAGGAATCTGGTTGGCCAAGGTACTGAAGGTGTTATACGACAGAAAGTGGCTGCTCAAGACCGAGAACAGCGCAATCATCGCCAGCAAGGCACCGGCCAGGCCAAGATAGGTGCCAAGGCCATAGAAGTTGCCACCACGTTTGCCGGCAGGAGATGCAGTTTTCATGGGAGATCCCTAGGCGCCGCTTCATTGAGCAGCGCATCACGTTTTTGGTAGCCGGCGAACGCGGCGGCAAGCAAGTCATCCTGGGTCCAGCTGTCGCGCTCGAAGGTGTCGATCAGCCGTCCTGCCGACAACACGCCGATCCGGTCGCAGATCAACATCAGTTCGCGCAGGTCACTGGACACCACAACCAGCGCTTTGCCTTGGCGCGTCAGTTCGCCGAGCAAGGCATAAATGTCAAATTTGGCGCCAACGTCGATGCCACGGGTCGGCTCGTCGAACAGCAACACCGAACAATCACGCTCCAGCCAGCGGCCGATCACGACCTTCTGCTGGTTACCACCGGACAACTCTGAAACCAGCTGCGTCGGGCTTGAACTGCGGATGCGCATAGCGTCGATCTGACGTTGCGCCAATGCGATCTCGTCGCCGTTGTTGACGACACCGCCACTGGAGATTTCCGGCATATTGCCCAAAGCGATATTGGCGCTGATCGACTGACTGAGCAGCAGGCCTTCACCCTTGCGGTCCTCGGTGATCAACGCGATGCCATTGCGCACCGCATCGACTGGCGAGCGCACACTGACTACTTTGGCTGGCGAGCCAAGTGCAATGCTGCCGCTGTCAGCGGTGTCTGCACCGAATATCAAACGCAGTAATTCCGTGCGCCCTGCACCGATCAGTCCGGAAATCCCGAAGATCTCGCCGGCACGCACTTCGAACGAGACATCGCGCACTTTGTCAGAGCGAGTCAAACCGGTGATCGTCAGCGCCGGAGCACCAATCTTGCGCGGCCCCATGTCGATATGTTCGCCCAGTTCACGACCGACCATCAGCGTAACCAGTTGCTCGCTGTTGTAATTGGCCATCGGCTCGACGCAGACCAGATTGCCGTCACGCAGCACGGCAATGCGCTGCGCCACTCGGGCAAGCTCTTCGAGACGGTGGGAAATGTAGATGATCGAAACGCCGCGCGCCTGCAAGCGGGTGATCTGCTCAAAGAGCATTTCGACTTCGCGCGCGGTGAGCATCGCGGTCGGTTCGTCGAGAATCAGCACATGGCAATCGCCGATCAGGTTGCGGGCGATTTCGACCATCTGCTGATGCCCGATACCCAACTCGCCGACCAGCGTATCCGGGTCAATGGCGTCGAGACCGACTTGCGCCATGGCTTCGATCGCCGCTTTGCGCAGTTGCTTGCGGCTGATCCAGCCGCCGTTGCTTGGCAGGTTGTCGAGAAACAGGTTTTCCGCGACCGACAGCGTCGGCAACAGATTGAGTTCTTGCATGACCATACGCACGCCAAGCTCTTCAGCCTGGGTACGGCTGCCCGGACGGTAGTCCTTGCCGTGGAATTGCATCTGGCCGGTGGTCGGCGTGACCAGTCCGCCAATGATCTTCGACAGCGTACTTTTGCCGGCACCATTCTCGCCGGTCAGCGCCAGCACTTCACCGCGCATCAGCGTCAGATCGATGCCGCTGAGCACCGGTTGCGCATAGGTCTTACCGATACCGCTGACCGAGAGGACAGCGTTCGGGGCGGAAACTGACATAAAAACTCTCCATGCGCTCGCCCGGACGGACGAGCGCCGTTGTGTCGCCAGAAGACTTACTGGGTGACCAGTTCGACCGGTGTTTCGATCACGCCGTTGGCGCCGCTGTCGACTTTCTCGCCTTTGATGATTTTCAGCGCGGTTTCGATGCCGAACACAGCTTGCTTCGCAGCGAACTGGTCAGCAGTAGCCAGCACGCGGCCGTCTTTGAGCATTGGCTTGATGGCATTGATGTTGTCGTAACCGACGACTTGGACCTGACCGGCCTTGCCGGCAGCGCGCACGGCGGAGACCGCACCTACAGCCATGCTGTCGTTGCCGGCCAGCAGCGCTTTGACATCCGGGTATTCGCTGAGGATCGACGCGGCAACCTTGTTGCCCTTGTCGATTTCCCAGTCACCGGACTGCAGGGAAACGATCTTGATCTGTGCAGCGTCCATCGCATCCTTGAAGCCGGCGGTGCGCTGCTGGGCGTTGGTCGTCGTGGAGACGCCTTCAATGATGCCGACTTCATCACCGGCCTTGAGCTGCTTGGCCAGGTATTCACCGACCAGACGCGCACCTTTGCGGTTGTCCGGGCCTACGAAAGGCACGCTGATGTTTTTGCTTTTGACGATGGCCGGATCGAGCTGATTATCGATGTTGATCACGGTGATGCCGGCATCGACGGCTTTCTTGATCACCGGCACCATGGCCTTGGAATCGGAGGGTGCGATAACCAGTGCATTGACCTTGGCCAGGATCATCTGTTCGACGATGCGAGTCTGGCCGGCAGTGTCGGTTTCGTCCTTGATACCGTTGGAGATCAGGTCGAAATCGGCGGAGTGTTCTTTCTGGTAGGCCTTGGCGCCATCTTCCATGGTCAGGAAGAATTCGTTGGCCAGAGACTTCATGACCAGCGCGACTTTAGGTTTTTCGGCGGATTCGGCGAATGCCGAGGAGACAGGTAGTGCGGCGGCTGTGGCAGCCAGCATAGCGACAGCAAGAAGACGTCCAGCGAATGGCAGCTTCATGGGTTCACTCCGATCTTATGATTATTGTGAGCAACGTTTGCGCTGGCGTAAGCTACACCGGCTTTTCTGGCCGATACTGCGCCGAAAAAGCCGCGCAAACGTTTGCGTAGACCGAACTATGCGAATCCCGCCGACATTTGTCAACAATCAGAAATCGTCATTTGTTGTAGGGCGAATCGTCGGACTCGCCCCTTCGCTGCTTATGCCGTGGTGCTGACCAGGTTACCGCTGGTAGAACTCTTCGTCATTTCCTTGACCAGTGCACCGGCCACTTCTGCCATTGCAGCGCTGGTTTGCGCGATTTGCCCCTGAATGGACATCACCGCTTGCGATTTGGCCTCAGGCGTCGGATAGGTCTTGGCTTGTGCGGCCGCCAGTTGTTGTTGCTGCTCCTGAAGTTGCTTCTGCAGCTCCTGCATTCGCTTGAGCAACATCTTGACCGTGACGCTCAGGTTGTCGCCGCTTTCAGCCTTGCTGTCTTCTGGCGCGGCAGCTCCACCGGTTCTGACCTGGTTGCCTTGATCTTTCTCCGTACCCAGCGCCTCGGCAGAGGCGTCCGCCTCTGCCTCGCTCAATGCGTTGATCGTCGCTGCGGTTTTGCCGCCGATGGTGACTGCACCGGGATTTGAAAAACCGACCGTCAGTGACATGTGAACTCCCTACCTTTTAGTTTCCTTGAACACCCATCGGCCTGCGCGAAGCTTTCTTTAGCAGAAAACCCCAAACCGGCAACCCGAATCACTCGACAGAAGCAGTAGTCCTTTTCGGAGAGCCGAACGCGAAGGCGTCCATTGTTCGGAAACCCGGATAGAGGATGGTGCGCAGGATTTTCAAACTGAGAAAATCTTGATGCAAATCATCAGGTTAAACATTTTTCTAACGCAAAGTAGCGCTGGTACAGATCCTGCTCCCTTCATCGCATCCCAAGAATCCAGATCGGCTTGGGGTGCATCTAGATGAACCTGCATCAGCACCGTCTCACTACTAGAGAGAAAAATAATGAAATCTGCTTTCAATACTTTGGTTCCGGGCGCTTTGGCCCTCCTCCTGCTCCTGCCCACCGCCCTTCAGGCGAAAGAAGTCGAAACCCAGACCAAGCTCGCTAACGTTGTGGTACTTGCTACGGGCGGCACCATTGCCGGTGCTGGCGCGAGCGCCGCCAACAGCGCCACCTACCAGGCGGCCAAGGTGGGTGTCGAACAATTGATCGCCGGTATTCCCGAGCTGAGCAAACTGGCGAATGTGCGTGGCGAACAAGTCATGCAGATTGCCTCGGAAAGCATCACCAACGAAAACCTGCTGCAACTGGGTCGTCGTGTGGCCGAACTGGCTGACAGCAAAGACGTCGACGGCATCGTCATCACCCACGGCACCGACACCCTGGAAGAAACCGCTTACTTCCTCAACCTCGTGGAAAAAACCGACAAGCCGATCATCGTCGTCGGCTCGATGCGTCCGGGCACCGCCATGTCTGCAGACGGCATGCTCAACCTGTACAACGCCGTGGCCGTGGCCAGCAGCAAAGAAGCGCACGGCAAAGGCGTACTGGTGACCATGAATGATGAAATCCAGTCCGGTCGCGATGTCAGCAAAATGATCAACATCAAGACCGAAGCGTTCAAAAGCGCCTGGGGTCCATTGGGCATGGTGGTTGAAGGCAAATCCTACTGGTTCCGCTTGCCAGCCAAGCGTCACACCATGGATTCGGAATTCGACATCAAAAACATCAAGATCCTTCCTGACGTAGAAATCGCCTATTCCTACGGCAACGTCAGCGACACTGCCTACAAGGCTCTCGCACAGTCCGGTGCCAAGGCGATCATCCACGCCGGTACCGGTAACGGCTCGGTGTCCTCTCGCGTAGTCCCGGCCCTGCAAGCACTGCGCAAGGATGGCGTACAAATCATTCGCTCGTCCCACGTCAATGCTGGCGGCTTCGTTCTGCGTAACGCCGAACAGCCAGACGACAAGTACGACTGGGTTGTTGCACACGACCTGAACCCGCAAAAAGCACGCATCCTGGCGATGGTCGCCCTGACCAAAACCAATGACAGCAAAGAGCTGCAACGGATGTTCTGGGAATACTGATTGATCTTCGCCCGATCCATTCCTGATCGGGCACCCTGCACACCACTCGCTCTAGGGCGGGTGGTGTGTCACCTACAACGCTCTCGCATTTTTCCCACAAAAAAATCGACACGGCCTACACCAAAACAGGAAAAGCGCTGTCAGAGGATTTTCTTGAATTTTAAGCAGTTGCGAAAATGCTTACAGTTAAATACTGTATGCACGTACAGCTTAATAAGGATAACCTCGTGGCCACCTCCCCTGATGCTCCTGACGCTTACGAACGCATGGGTATGCGCGTTCAGAAAATCATCAATTCTCCCACTGCCCAAAAAGCCAAAGCCGCACTGATCTTCCGTCTGCCGGACGAACCGATGGATGAGTGGGAGCGCCTGCTCGAGGAAATCGACGAGAACGACAACGTCACCCTCGCCTATCGCGACGACGGTGGCGTGCAGATTTTTTGGGTTGTACCGAAGGAAGATTGATTCAATGAGTGTCCGCTGTTTTGCATTGCTGTTGCTGTTCATCACCATGGGGGCGCAGGCTGGCGCACCCCGCACATTTACCGAAGCCAAGAAGGTCGCCTGGAAGCTGTACGCACCACAGTCCACAGAGTTTTACTGCGGGTGCAAATACACCGGCAACAAGGTTGATCTCAAAGCCTGCGGTTATGTACCACGCAAGAACGCCAAACGTGCATCACGCATCGAATGGGAGCACATCGTGCCGGCCTGGCAATTCGGCCATCAGCGCCAATGCTGGCAGGAAGGCGGACGCAAGAACTGCACCCGTTACGACCCCAGCTATCAGAAGGCTGAAGCCGATCTGCATAACCTGGTGCCGAGCATTGGCGAGGTCAATGGCGATCGCAGCAACTTCAGCTACGGTTGGTTGCCAGTGCAATCCGGGCAGTACGGCTCATGTCTGACCCAGGTCGACTTCAAGGCGAAGAAGGTCATGCCTCGCCCGTCGATTCGCGGCATGATCGCCCGCACCTACTTCTACATGAGCAAGCAATACGGCTTGCGCCTATCGAAGCAGGATCGCCAATTGTATGAAGCGTGGGACAAGACTTACCCGGTGCAGGACTGGGAGCGTCAGCGCAATCAGAGCGTGGCGTGCGTGATGGGACGCGGCAATGAGTTTGTCGGTCCGGTGAACATGAAAGCCTGCGGCTGATCGACACTTAAAAGAAAAGGCCTCGAACGTCATGTCCGAGGCCTTTTTTGTGGCTAGCTGCCTGCCTTGTTGTAGCGCCAGTACCCCATCAGGTTGAGCGACTGCCGCGCGATCCCGCATTCTTTAATCAAGTACCTGCGCAGGCCCATCACCGCAGCGCTTTCTCCAGCGATCCAGCCATAGAAACCCTCACTGGCTGTCTCGGCTATTTCCCAAAGAATCTCTTTATCGATATCGACCTCGGCCAACTCGACAGCCTGGCCGATGGATGAGGCATGAATGGGCGAAACCGCTTTCTGTACCGCCGCCACCATCAACGTACCAGCACTGGCTTGGCCCCGGATCAGCCACTGCACCGTGAGCCCCGCCCAATCGGGAACCGGCAGCATATCTTCAGGACTGTCGACCTCGAAGAACGCCTGCGTCAGGGGCGGCTCGGCCATAGCAGCCAACTCATCAAGAATGCCCATGGCCGCAGGTAGCGCCGTGCCGTCGGCGACCAGCAGAACCTGCTTGAGGATCTGCGGCGGCTTCCATTCGAATCCTCCGGCGTCCCGTGCTGAAAAGCGGCGATCCGGGGCGAGAATCTGCATCGAATCACCGGGCTGCGCCCGAAGCGCCCAACGCGAAGCCGGCCCGGTTTCACCGTGCAGGACGAAATCAATGTCCACTTCGCCTTGTTCTGCACGCAAATGGCGAATGGTGTAAGTGCGCATGGCCGGACGTCGATCGGCAATCATTGCCTTGAAGCGGGCGTACCAACCTTCGCCCTGAGCAAGCCTGGCAGGCGAACCATCAGCCGCAGGAAAAAACAGTTTGACCCTTTGATCCGGCGCCCAAGTGGCCATTTCCTTAACGGCAGGACTGGCCAGCGTGATCCGCATCATGTGCGGGCTGAGTAAGGTTTTGCGATGCAGGATGACGTCGAACAGCTTGTAAGGATTGGCGGAGGCCATGCGGAGCTCCTTCGGAAAATCGTGACTGACTCGTATAAGACGAGCCACATCCGAGGTCCTTTAGGTCGCTCCGCTGAACTGCAGCAGTTACGGCGTGAGCGGGTGCTCAATCACCACCGATTCAATATTCTGCTTCTTGGCTTTCACCAGAGCGGCATCCACTTGTACTTTTCGGGCTTCAGCTTCGGCTTGCGAGCTGAAGGGACCAATCAGAATTCGCGCTTTGCCACTGCTGTCCTTGATCACCGTAGGCACGAAGGCGTGCTCAATCAACCAGCCGCTCAGGTCGCTGACAGCCTGCGGAGTTTCGCCGCGCACCTCGAGATCCCATTGTGGTGCAACCGCCGCCGGTGCCGTCACTGCGGCCGACTGTGGTTTCGGCGCGTCTACGTTCTTGCCTTCGCCACACCCTGCCAATACCAGTGCCGCGACTACCCAAACCAATTTGCGCACAACGCTTTCCTCGAAATTCTCAAAGCCGCGATCTTATCATTCATAAATACTTCGCGAGCCCCGCAAAATGGGCACAAAACAACGAGATTGATGGTTGCAGCCTCTGTATAGTTACGCCCTGGGAATTAATGCCGCTTCTGCGCGTCAGAAAGAGGCACCCAAACCGTGAGACTTCGCACTAATCTATACGTACCACCGACCTCTGCACTGTCTGAATCAGGTGCCCTACAAAGCAATCAAGGAGAAGACCATGCTGATACTCACCCGCAAAGTCGGTGAAAGCATAAACATCGGTGATGACATCACTATCACCATTCTGGGCGTAAGCGGCCAACAGGTTCGCATTGGTATCAACGCTCCGAAAAACGTTGCCGTTCACCGTGAAGAGATTTACCAACGTATTCAGGCTGGCCTGACCGCCCCGGACAAGCCACAAACTCCCTGAACCAATCGCAGTCAGTAGCCAGTCCGTTTACCTTGTGGAATGACTGGCTAGAGATTCACGCGCCGTATTGCCATCCGCTCCCCACTCCGCTGGGCACGGCGCCTGACGCACCAAATCCAATTCCGATTCCACTACATCCCCCCACTATCTCCTTGCCGCCCGATACTACCTGCCATCCCCGAGACTGGCTGTCGGACGTTTCCGATAGCGCGCAGAGAATTCGCCCTCTAACCGAATGTCACGCCTCGCGCCATGCCCGTGGCCGCAACCACCATCAGCACCAAAAGCAACGCCTCCACATGACTGATTCGCGCGTACAGCTTCGCGCGCCCGGTATCGATTGCTGCGCCACGTGCGGACGCGATCCGCCACTTGATCAACGTGATCATCGGGGCGAGCTCGACAATCAGTATCAGCACAAACAGCGTCATCTTCAGATGAAACAGTGGCTGATGAAGGTAATAGTCAGTGCCCTTTTCAAAGCCACCAAACGCCCGCATTCCACCTGTCACCAGCAGAATCAACGCAGAAATACCCCATAGATTATCGGCGAGCAAAACGCGCCTTGCCTCACCTGCGCCAGCAGCAAGGCGGCTGAATGCCGTCCCTCGAGTCAGAACCGCCCAAAAGCCCAGGGCAAAAGCCAGTAGATGAATAGCTGCAAGAAACCAATGAACCAGCATCGATACACCCCCATCAAGATGAGTTGAAAATCGGCCAGTCAGTAGTAGTCGAAAAAGCAGGGATTTGCTTTCGGCGCAATCGCCGGGCGCGATGACGCATTGCGAGGAGAATTGAAACAGCAGATGCCAAATCGCAGGCAAAAAAAATCCCAAGCAGCTGATGGAAGCTTGGGATTTAAAAATGCATAAACCGTGGTGGTGAACGCGGGGCGGATGTTACTTAATTCCACCAACAGTAACAACGTTTTTTTGATAACCGGTTGGTTAGTAACAGTCGTAACCTGTTCAATATCCACACTTTTTTAAAGGTCGCTGGCGACGAACGGGCGAATCGTCAGCTAACTGCCCGGCTCGACGATGCAGCAACTCGATCATGATGGGCGCACAACGAAGACATGCGCGCGCAATTCAGCAAGGACCGCAAAACGATGAAGTACCACTCACAGTGGATCAGCATCCCTCGCCATAACCTGCGCAGCGATAGATCCGTAAACCATCCAAGACTCTCAATTGCTGATACAGCTAGACATCAAATTGGTGCCGATAAGCGTCAACGTGCGCTGGAAAAATTTCACCATAGTCCGGGTACTCGATACCTAGAACGGTGATCTCTATTACATCCGGCCCACAATCAGCCGAGTAGTCTGCAATGGACACGCCGGAGGCACGAATCTGCTGCCCTTCCACAATGTGTACAGCAAAGTTGAAGTGTCTCTGGTCTCGCTGAGTAGAGGCTCTGATTTGCTGCTGGAAGCTGGAGTAGTCAGGACTTGGTACAAACACACCAAAAGCAACCCCCATAGGCGGATCGCCAAGCTCGAGATCGGACCACCCGATACGTTGCCCATTACTGAAAATCTCGAATCGCAACATGAGCTACCTAAGTGAATTTCTCGAAAGGTAACTCAGATACCTCAGCCTTCAGCGGCGGGAGGATATTGTGCTGTAGCTGAAGTCGGGCGTTGACCTCGAGCAGCACACCATCAAGGGATTACCCGAGAAGTCGAAAAATCATAGCCGCCCCGGTCTACATGAAAGTGACTGCGGATTGGAAACTGCGGCGCCGCCGTTATCTACAGGGATATGAAGAGCGGAGCGCCAGCATCGTGACGCTCTCAACTAAGGACGTCAATTTTTCAGGATGATCATCAAGGTAGTTAACGACTGAGCGAACTCCAGCCTGCTCTGTGTAATCCTCAGGCAGGCACACCCTAAGACGGCCGTCCTTTAATTCGCTGCCAAGAATTTGCAGGGTGCCGCGGACACCTCGTACGACTCCCACGCAGTAGCCCATGGCTCCTGCATCATAGCTAGCCTCCGTCGGCTTACCATCCCAGTAGTTTAGGAGTCCTTTGCAAGACTTTAAAAATTTCACCCCATCCCCACTATCGTCGGCATATACCGTACCGCTTGCCTGCATAGCCGCTAGTACTATCCCTACTGCCATCCATGTCTTCATTGATAATGCCTGGATTGATAATCTTGCGATGTTATCGGAGGCCCCTGACCAGACCCGAATTAGCTGTTCTGAGATGGGGGTTTTGCAAACGTTTTACAAATCGCAGACAACAAAAAAGGGCCCACCTTTCGGTGAGCCCTTCCAGACCGCCCAGCAGAGCGGATTTTGTTTGGTAGGCGCGATTGGACTC
Organism: Pseudomonas sp. S3_C06; assembly: GCF_054667675.1. Taxonomy (NCBI): domain Bacteria; kingdom Pseudomonadati; phylum Pseudomonadota; class Gammaproteobacteria; order Pseudomonadales; family Pseudomonadaceae; genus Pseudomonas; species Pseudomonas sp. S3_C06. The sequence continues at coordinate 6,157,650 of NZ_CP162747.1, read as the reverse complement.
GAACCAACGACCCCCACCATGTCAAGGTGGTGCTCTAACCAACTGAGCTACGTGCCTGCTGTGAGGCGGCATTCTACGGAATTCCGGAGGGGTGTCAACACCTTTTTTTCACCTAACCCTATGAATATGCAAAATATTTAATTTCGGGGCTCCGACGAAGATTTTCCGGTGGCTGGCGGAGGTTTTTCAACTCGGGTAGGATCGACGCACTCGTAAAATATATTAAACAGAGGCTGCAGGATGGCGAACACCCCTTACCCAGAGTCTTATTACGCTGCGTCGGCCAATGCCGTACCGCCCCGCCCTGCCTTGCAGGATGATGTGGAGACGGACGTCTGTGTGATCGGCGCCGGGTATACCGGATTGTCCTCTGCCCTGTTTCTGCTGGAAAACGGTTTTCGCGTCACCGTGCTGGAAGCGGCCAAGGTCGGTTTCGGCGCTTCGGGGCGCAATGGCGGGCAGATCGTTAACAGCTATAGCCGCGACATCGACGTGATCGAGCGCAGCGTCGGCCCCAAGCAAGCGCAGCTACTCGGACATATGGCGTTCGAGGGTGGCCGGATCATTCGCGAGCGTGTGGCCAAGTACAACATCCAGTGCGATCTGAAGGACGGCGGCGTATTCGCAGCCCTTACCGCCAAGCAGATGGGCCATCTGGAATCGCAGAAACGCCTCTGGGAGCGCTTCGGCCATACACAACTCGAATTGCTCGACCAACGCCGTATTCGCGAAGTGGTGGCATGCGATCAATACGTCGGTGGCATGCTCGACATGAGCGGCGGGCATATTCATCCGCTGAACCTCGCGCTCGGCGAAGCGGCTGCGATTGAATCCCTCGGCGGTACTATCTATGAACAGTCACCCGCCGTGCGCATCGAGCGCGGTGCCAATCCGGTGGTGCATACGCCGCAAGGCAAGGTCAGGGCCAAGTTCATCATCGTCGCCGGCAATGCCTATCTCGGCAACCTGGTACCGGAACTGGCGGCCAAATCGATGCCATGCGGCACGCAAGTGATCACCACCGAACCGCTGGGAGACGAGCTGGCGAAAGCGCTGCTGCCGCAGGACTACTGCGTTGAAGACTGCAACTACCTGCTCGACTACTACCGTCTCACGGGTGACAAGCGCCTGATCTTCGGCGGTGGCGTGGTGTATGGCGCGCGCGATCCAGCCAATATCGAAGCGATCATCCGCCCGAAAATGCTCAAGGCGTTCCCCCAGCTCAAGGATGTGAAGATTGACTACGCCTGGACCGGAAATTTCCTGCTGACCCTGTCGCGCTTGCCACAGGTTGGGCGCCTGGGCGACAACATTTATTACTCGCAAGGCTGCAGCGGCCATGGCGTGACCTACACGCATTTGGCAGGCAAAGTCCTCGCCGAAGCGTTGCGCGGTCAGGCTGAGCGCTTCGATGCGTTTGCCGACTTGCCGCACTACCCGTTCCCCGGCGGGCAACTGTTACGCACGCCGTTTGCTGCCTTGGGCGCTTGGTATTACGGCTTACGCGACAAATTCGGGATGTAAAAAAGGGCCGCTGAACAGCGGCCCTTTTTATTCAACACTGAACGGTTTCAGAGCTGATCCCGAGCAATCCCGCTACGGATGCGCAGGATATCCGCCAGCACCGCCAGGGCGATTTCCGCCGGCGTCTTGCTGCCAAGATTAAGACCAATCGGCGCATGAATCCGCGCCAGCTCAGCCTCCCCCAAGCCGCCAATCCGACGTAACCGCTCGAAACGCTTCTGCGATGTTTGCAGCGACCCCATTACGCCAATGTAGAACGCTTCTGTGCGCACCGCCTCCATCATTGCCAGATCGTCGATACGAGGATCATGCGTCAGCGCGACGACCGCCGTATCACGATGACAACCACCGTCAGCAATAAACACCGACGGCAATTGCCGACGAATCTCAACGCCACCCAGCACCACGCCTTCCAGCACTTCATCGCGAGGATCACAGAGAATCACTTCAAACCCGAGGCCGACGGCAAATTCGGCACACGCCTGCGCCACGCTGGAATAGCCGGCGAGCAACAAACGCTGCGCCGCGCCAACGCGAATCCGCACCCGATCAATCTCGCGCTCGATCCGCGCACCCTGCTCGCAATCAGCGAACAGAGTGCGCGCACCGCTGGCCAGATCAACCTCGCGAATCAAGCGACGCTGACCAAGCAGCGCCGACTCCAATTCGCGCAGATGCGCCTGCACCTCGCAGCCAGCGTCAAATTTCTCTACCAGCACATCGAGAATGCCGCCACAGGGCAGACTGACCCGCGAGCGCGGATCATCGCCTTCGCCGTAACGCACGACATTGACTGCATCGAGAAACGCCCCCTCGGCAACGCGTTCGAGAAAATCCTCTTCAACGCAGCCACCCGACAGCGAGCCGATCCACTGTCCGCCGTCATTCACCGCCAGCAGCGAACCCGGCGCACGCGGTGCCGAACCGTAGGTGGTCAGCACGGTGCAGAGCCAGATGCGCTGCCCCGCCACCGACCACTCCAGCGCTCGCCGCACCACTTGTAGATCGAGATGCTGCATGTCAGTGCGCCTTGTGCTCGATGGACGGTGCGTCGGCTTGCAGTTTCTGCACGTCGCTCACCGCCAGTTCAGCCGACTGACCGCCCCAACCTTGACGCAAGTAGTTGAGCAGGTCGGTCAGTTGTTCAGGCTTGAGCTTGTCGGCGAAACCCGGCATCGGTTGCATGCGCTCGAAACCGGAGAACTTCTGCTCGCCGATACCATCCTCGATCACCCGCAACAGGTTGCGCGGGTCTTCCAGACGCAACGTGGTGTTGCCGCGCATGGCCACCGCAATGTGCGGCTTGCCTTCGCCACCGACCGCATGACAACCGGCGCAGACGTTCAGGTATTCCTGCTGGCCGCGCTGGGCACTGGCGCTGAGTTTCTCCACCGGCACTTCAACCAGCGCTTTGGCTGCCGGCGGTTTGTCGCCGAGCAGGAACGTCGCCATCGCCGCCAGATCCGTATCGCTCAGGCCTTGGGTGCTGTTATGGAACACCGGGAACATCTCGTTGAACATCGTCCCCTGCGCACTCATGCCGTGCTTGAGGAACGTGCCCAGATCCTGCTCGTTCCAGCCGCGAGCGGCCAGATCCGTGGCCAGCAGGCTCGGCGCCAGATAACCATTGAGGATGCCGCCCGTGAGGCGCTTGTCCAGTTGCATCGCACCGGGCAGACCGCGCGGAGTGTGGCATTCGCCGCAGTGACCGAGCACTTCGACCATGTACTGGCCACGCTTCCAGGCTTCGCTTTTGCCTTCGGCCGGCTCCAGCTTCAGCGCTTTGCCGTACATCATGTTCCAGCCAATCAGACCCGGACGTACGTTGAACGGAAAGCTCAGGCTGGTGACCGGAGCTGCGCGCTCGATCGGCTCGATGGTTTTCAGGTACGCATGAATCGCATCCGAATCTGCACGCGGCATCAAGTGATACGAGGTGTACGGCATCGCCGGATACAGGTTCGCGCCATCGCGACGCTTGCCTTCGGTCAGTGCAGCGAAGAACTCGTCATCGTTGTACAGACCGATGCCGTGCTCCTTGCTCGGCGTAATGTTGGTGCCGTAGATCGTGCCGAACGGCGACACAATCGGCAGGCCACCAGCAAATGGTGCGCCGCCCGCTGCCGTGTGGCAGGCCATGCAGTCAGCGGCTCGAGCGAGATACTCGCCGCGCTTGACCTGATCATCGGCATGGGCAAACAACACCGGCGCAGCGAGGCCGACCGCCAGGGTCAGGCGGGTCAGAAAAAGCTTCATGCTTAACCCTCCTTGACCAGGCCGAGATCGGTCAGCACGTTGCGGGTGGCGTTGTAATAACGCACGTACCCGGTGCAACGGCAGACGTGGTGGCCGAGGCTGTCCTCGATGACTTGTTCGAGCTTGCTTTGTACGGTCGGCTGGCGCTGCAGCTTTTCGACCAGCACGGTCGCGGCGTTGACGAAGCCCGGCGCGCAGTAGCTGCACTGGAAAGCGAACTCGTCGACAAAGCGCTGCTGGATCGGGTTCAGCTCGGTGACCTGGCCCGCCTCGTCGCGCTTGGCATGCGATTCGATGGTGCGGACTTTCTTGCCCTCGAAATAATGCGCGCCAGTGATGCAGGTGCGCACCTCTTCGCTGGTCCCGTCCGGGTTATCGACGATCACCACGCAGGCGTGGCAGATGCCCTGGCCACAGCCCAGACGCGAACCGGTGAGGTTTTTGTATTCGTGCAGGTAGTCGATCATCGGCAGGTCATCAGGGATGTCCACCGGGCCGACGGATTGACCATTGAGGGTCAGTTGAAGCGGACGGTTAGCCATTGAGGGCCTCCTTGATGCGCGCAGCAGTGATTGGCAGATCGCGAACACGTTTACCGATGGCGTGCGCCACGGCGTTACCGATGGCACCGACAATCGGGATCATCACCACTTCGGCGATGCCTTTCGACGGATCGCTTGGCGACAGCGGCGGCAGAATCTCCGCAGTCTGCTTCCACACGGCAACGTGACGCGCCATCGGCAGACGGTAACGGTTGAAGTTCCAGTCACCCTCCCCCGGCCCGCCTTCATACAGCGGCATCTCTTCCATCAAGGCGTGGCCGATGCCCATGGCGATACCGCCTTCGAGCTGACCCTTGACCAGCTCTTCGACCAGCACACGACCGCACTCGACCCACGAGTGGTGATTGAGCACTTCGACTTCTGCCGAACCTTTGTTGACCTTCAGTTCGACCAACGTGGCGACCGGGCTGTAGTAAGTCACCGCGGCGTTGTTCAACTGGACAACCGGGTAATTGATGTTCTGGCGATCCAACAGGTGGAAACCGGACGTGGTCATCAACGCTTTCTTCGCTTTCGGCGCGCCGTCACCGTATTTCACGGCGAGACCATCGAGCGGCAGACGCTCGCGCACACCGTCGATGCTGTATTCGGCTTCAGCCCAGCTCCAGCGGTTGAACGCATGAACGGTGGCGCCGGTCACCAGGCCACGCTCGTGAGCGTGTTTGGCCAGCTCTTCGAAGCTCAACGGCTGCATGCCGTTGGCGGTAAGTTTGCCGTCAACCCAATGCGCATCTTCGCGACGTACAACGTAAGGGTTGGCTTGACCGCCGTAAGGACCCTGACGCCAGATTTCCATGGCCGCCGGCCACAAACCGTTGTTGAACAGCACGCGCGCCGCTTCACGGGTGGCGTGGCTGAAGTAGTAAGCCGAGTTGGTCGCCGACGAGGCCGAGGCCAATTTGCCAACCCAACGCGGGTTGCGCAGCAGGTTGTCCTGCTCGGTCTGGCTCATGATGTAAGGGTTGCCGCTGGTGATCAGCTGCATTTCCTTCCATTCGGTTTCACCGGTCTTCACTTCGTGCGCCGGGCTGCCGAGGAAATCGGCCACGACCAGGGCTTGCGAAGTGGACATTCCGGTGCCGATTTCGATGCCGATGTGGCGCAGGGTGATGCGACCGTCGGCGGTGAATTCGATGCTGGCCATCGGCGCTTCGGAACCGGTGCCGAAGTCTTTCTGGCAGATGGCGAAACCGACGCCGTACCAGTTGTCCGGGTCGGCGGCTTCGCGTTGCTTCTTGATCGCGTCGCGGTTTTTCCAGACTTCGTGCACCGAGGCCTTGTCGAGAATTTCATGCAGGCGCAAAGCACCAGCGGGGATCGCACCCTGGGTGTTTTTCATGCCCGAACGCAGGGCGTTCTTGCGACGCAGGTCAATCGCATCGACACCGAGGCGATTGGCGATTTCGTCGACCATCATCTCGGTCGCCGCCATGCTTTGCAGAGTGCCGTAGCCACGCATCGAACCGGCCTCAACGCCACGCGAGTGGTAGGCGGTGACTTGCAGATCGTTCTGCGGCATGTAGTAGATCGACTGCGCGGCCGTGGCGCCAACCGCCGCTACAGATGGGCTGTAGTTGATGCGACCACCACCGTCGACGCTCATTTCCGCGCGGAAAATTTTGAAGGTGTAGTCGTTCTTGTCCACCGCCAGTTGGTAGCGAATGTCGAACGGGTGACGCTTGATGCCGCTCTGAAATTGTTCGTAGCGGTCGTTGGCCAGACGCACTGGCACGCCGGCGCCATACAGCGCAGCAAGGGCTGCGTAGTAAACGAAGATGTTGTGGTCTTTGGAGCCGTAACCGACGGTATAACCCGGGTGCATGTTCAGGTTGTCGAGACCGAAGCGCGACGGCGCGATCATTTTCGCGGTCTCGGTCGCCGCTTCCAACGGGCACTGGGTGGCCACCACGAAGTGCAGGGTTTTGGTTTTCGGGTCGTACCAGCCGTTGCCGTTGTCCGGCTCCATCGCGGCCGGTTCGATCGACGGGGTCTTGTAGCGCTCGTCGAACACCAGCCAGTTGTTCGGCGGTGTATCGATCTCTTTCTTCATGCGATCGGCGTAGAACAGGCCGCGCTCGGTCAGGTTGCCGTGCAGGTTCGGCTGGGAATTCCACACCGGACGACGGTTTTTCAGCATCGGGAACAGGATCGAGTCCTTGAGGCTGGCGAACTCATCTTCGTCTGCCGAGGTCGCGCCGCCCACACGTACGTAGCGGAAGCTGCCATAGGGGTCGCCTTCGTAGAACGGCACTTGGGCACCGTAACGAATCGCCTTGTCATTGAATTTGAGTTTGTTCTTGGCCTGACGGAAACGCTCGAAGTCGTTCCAGATCAGGATCGCCACAGGATGACCGATGAACATCGGCACCTTGCCTTCCGGCAGCAGTGGGTCCGGCGCGTGCTCTTCCGGGAAGACAATGCCGTCCTTGTCCAGATCCGCGGCGGTGACGATGCGGTCCGGCTGCAAATCGGCGCCGAGCCACGACAGGTCGTAACCGGCGTAGATGCGGTCAGCCTTGATGGTTTTCAGCAGCATGGCGTGGCCTTGCTGTTCAGGCCAGCCCGGCATGTCCTTGGAGCGGATGTCGCGGGCAAAGACTTTGCTGCCGCAGACCTTGGACAGTGCGTCGTTACGCTGACGCGCCTTGCCGTTATTGCCGAGCCATTTCTCGGACGGCACGGTGACGCTGTTTTCCATCAAGGCAGCCAGCGCCTGACTGCTGAGCGGCGTGAGCGTGACGCTCACACCCGCCACCAGCCCGCCCTGGAGGAACGAGCGCCGGGATATATCACGGTTGGACATGGATCATCCTCTGGGCGGTTATGTGTCCGCCCTTCTGGTTATCTACTGGGGAATCTCGAGTCTTGCAGAAGCCCTCTTTGGCGAAACAAAGGGCGTGTTGACAGTGCAAAGCTGACCGAAAGGTTAACTTTAAAGGTTTCTGCGCTCGCAGCAAACAACCAGTTACAAAAATTTGAATAAAGAATCAAAAAATCAATGCGACGTGGCACCGCAGCAGGCGGGTAGACACTTGTAGGAGTGAGCCCGCTCGCGATGGCGGAGTGTCAGTCACCAGCAGCATGGCTGAACTGACGCCATCGCGAGCAGGCTCACTCCTACAGGGATTTGTGTTGGCTTCAGGAGTGGGGGCAGGCGAAAAAGAGAGGAAATGTCAAATTCCAGACACAAAAAACCCCGGTCTTTCGACCAGGGTCTTTGCTATCGATTCCGAATCAACCAAAGGTTGCTTTCGGTGCGTCAAGGCGTTCAGTGGTCCTTGAAGCAGATATGGCGCAGCGGACGGGACTCGAACCCGCGACCCCCGGCGTGACAGGCCGGTATTCTAACCGACTGAACTACCGCTGCGTATCGCTTTGAGCTTGCGCTCAAGTAACTCGTTTTGACTGCAAGCTTCGGTGCTTTGCAATCGCGAACCAGACAACGTCTGACTCGTAAAATATGGCGCAGCGGACGGGACTCGAACCCGCGACCCCCGGCGTGACAGGCCGGTATTCTAACCGACTGAACTACCGCTGCGCGTCGGTGCAGGCACTTTCAGCCTACGCTCTTGCTTACGCAAGTATCTCGGGAGTGGTGGGTGATGACGGGATCGAACCGCCGACATTCTGCTTGTAAGGCAGACGCTCTCCCAGCTGAGCTAATCACCCGTTTGCATCTCCGAGGCCGCGAAATTTACGCAGGTAGCGAACCTAAGTCAATAGCAGGATTGAAGTTTTTCTAAAAAAGACGAAATTGTTTCCATCCTGCAAAACCGCTTTCGCGAGCGAGCCCGCTCCCACAGGGGGTATGCATTCCAAATGTGGGAGCGAGCCTGCTCGCGAAGGCGTCAGTTCATTCAACGCAAATTCAGTAGAAAAAGGCGATCTACTCGCTATAGATCATCTTTTTCGTCATACCGCCATCGACGACGAATTCCTGCCCGGTGACAAACCCGGCATTCCTCGACAGCAACCAGGCAACCATGGCCGCGACGTCTTCAACTGTCCCTACCCTGCCCGCTGGATGCTGAGCATGATCGGCATCGGCCAAAGGCTCGGCTCGACGCGCAGATGGATCGCGCGCATCGATCCAGCCCGGACTGACCGCGTTGACGCGAATCTCCGGCCCCAGGCTGATCGCCAGCGCATGCGTCAGCGCCAGCAAGCCACCCTTGCTCGCCGCATAGGCCTCAGAGTCCGCCTCCGACTGCCGCGCTCGGGTCGAGGCCAGATTGACGATCGAACCGTTGTGCGCGCGCAGATAAGGCGCACAGTGCTTGGCCAACAGCATCGGTCCGCTGAGATTCACCGCCAGCACGCGATTCCAATAAGCCAGATCGAGACTTTCCAGGGTGATGTTGTGCGGGTCAGCCACCGCCGCGTTGCACACCAGCGCATCGAGACGACCAAACTGCCCCAGCACTTCAGCAACACCGAGCGCTACCTGGCCCTCATCGGCAACATCCATCGCGATGAACCAGGCGTTTTCGCCCAGCACCTTCGCCACTTTCGAACCGCGCGCACGATCCAGATCCGTCAGCACCACCTGCCAGCCTTCGCTGATCAGCCACGCCGCAATCCCCAGACCGATACCACGCGCGGCCCCCGTGACCAGCGCAACGCGGCCATGGGTACCGGCTTTCGGGGTCGACAATTCGATCACAACGCTGCCAGACCGCGCGCCAGATCGGCTTGCAGATCCGCGACATCTTCCAGACCGACCGCGATGCGAATCAGACTGTCACGAATGCCCGCCGCTTCCCGCTCCTGCGGCGCCAGACGGCCGTGAGACGTGGTGCTCGGGTGCGTGATGGTGGTTTTGCTGTCACCGAGGTTGGCAGTGATCGAAATCAACCGGGTGGCATCGATAAAGCGCCAGGCGCCCTCTTTGCCGCCCTTGACTTCAAAGCTTACGACCGCGCCGAAGCCCTTCTGCTGACGCTGGGCCAGTTCGTGCTGCGGATGGCTCTTGAGACCGGCGTAATGGACTTTCTCGATGCCGTCCTGCTGCTCCAGCCATTCGGCCAGCTCCTGCGCGTTGGCGCAGTGGGCCTTCATCCGCAGGTTCAGGGTTTCCAGGCCTTTGAGGAAGATCCACGCATTGAACGGGCTCAAGGTCGGCCCGGCGGTGCGCAGGAAGCCGACGATCTCTTTCATCTGTTCGCTGCGACCGGCTACCACACCGCCCATGCAACGGCCCTGGCCGTCGATGAACTTGGTCGCCGAGTGCACGACGATGTCCGCCCCCATTTTCAGCGGCTGTTGCAACGCCGGAGTGCAGAAGCAGTTGTCGACTACCAGCATCGCGCCTTTGGCGTGAGCGATTTCCGCCAGTGCGGCGATGTCGACCAGCTCAGCCAGAGGGTTGGATGGCGATTCGACGAAGAGCAGTTTGGTGTTCGGTTTGATCGCCGCATCCCAGGCTGACAGGTCAGCCAAAGGCACATAATCGACTTCCACACCGAAACGCTTGAAGTACTTCTCGAACAGGCTGATGGTCGAACCGAACACACTGCGCGAAACCAGCACGTGATCGCCGGCGCTGCACAGACTCATCACCACCGCCATGATCGCGGCCATGCCGGTTGCAGTCGCAACAGCCTGCTCGGCGCTTTCCAGCGCGGTGATGCGCTCTTCGAACGCGCGCACGGTCGGGTTGGTGTAACGCGAGTAAACGTTGCCCGGCACTTCACCGGCAAACCGCGCGGCTGCGTCGGCAGCGGTGCGGAACACGTAGCTGGAGGTGAAGAACATCGGATCACCGTGCTCGCCTTCCGGCGTACGGTGCTGACCGGCACGTACGGCCAGGGTATCGAACGCTACGCCTTCAAGGTCGCTGTCCAGCCGACCGGCATCCCATTCCTGACTCATGCTGTCACTCCTTGCCCTGTTCGCGAAAATTGAAAGTCAGATACAAAACCGGCCCCTCAGGGCCGGTGACAACTCAGTTGTTGTACAGATCGATGATCGCACTGACCGCTTGGGTCTTGATCTTCGAGGAGTCGTTACGCGCCTGTTCGATCTTGTTCAGGTACGCCTCGTCGACGTCGCCGGTGACGTACTTGCCGTCGAACACAGCGCAATCGAAGTTCTCGATCTTGATCTTGCCGCCACCGACCGCTTCGATCAAGTCAGGCAGGTCCTGATAGATCAGCCAGTCAGCGCCGATCAGATCCGCCACGTCCTGAGTCGAACGGTTGTGCGCGATCAGTTCGTGGGCGCTTGGCATGTCGATGCCATACACGTTCGGGAAGCGCACCGCTGGGGCTGCCGAGCAGAAGTAGACGTTTTTCGCGCCGGCTTCGCGGGCCATCTGGATGATCTGCTTGCACGTGGTGCCGCGCACGATCGAGTCATCGACCAGCATCACGTTCTTGCCGCGGAATTCCAGCTCGATGGCGTTGAGCTTCTGACGCACCGACTTCTTGCGCGCCGCCTGGCCCGGCATGATGAAGGTACGGCCGATGTAACGGTTCTTGACGAAACCTTCGCGGAATTTCACGCCCAGGTGGTTGGCCAGCTCCAGTGCCGCGGTACGGCTGGTGTCCGGAATCGGGATCACCACGTCGATGTCGTGCTCTGGACGCTCGCGCAGGATCTTCTCGGCGAGCTTCTCACCCATGCGCAGACGGGCCTTGTAGACCGACACGCCGTCGATGATCGAATCCGGACGCGCCAGGTAGACGTGTTCGAAGATGCACGGGGTCAGGGACGGATTGGTCGCGCACTGACGGGTGTGCAGCTTGCCGTCTTCAGTGATGTAGACCGCTTCGCCCGGTGCCAGGTCGCGAATCAGGGTAAAACCGAGCACGTCCAGCGAAACGCTTTCGGACGCGATCATGTATTCGACGCCTTCGTCGGTATGACGCTGGCCGAACACGATCGGGCGGATGCCGTGCGGGTCACGGAAACCGACGATGCCGTAACCGGTCACCATGGCCACAACGGCGTAACCGCCAACGCAACGGTTGTGCACGTCGGTCACGGCGGCAAACACATCTTCTTCGGTCGGCTGCAGCTTGCCGCGCTGGGCCAGCTCGTGAGCGAACACGTTCAGCAGCACTTCCGAGTCGGAACTGGTGTTGACGTGACGCAGGTCGGATTCGTAGATCTCTTTGGCCAACTGCTCAACGTTGGTCAGGTTACCGTTGTGCGCCAGGGTGATGCCGTAAGGCGAGTTGACGTAAAACGGCTGGGCTTCGGCCGAAGTCGAGCTGCCCGCGGTCGGGTAACGGACGTGGCCGATACCCATGTGGCCGACCAGACGCTGCATGTGACGCTGTTGAAACACGTCACGCACCAGGCCATTGTCCTTGCGCAGGAACAACCGGCCATCATGGCTGGTCACGATACCGGCAGCGTCCTGGCCGCGGTGCTGGAGCACGGTTAGCGCGTCATACAGCGCCTGATTGACGTTCGACTTACCGACGATACCGACGATGCCACACATGCGACGCAACCCCTACTTAATGGATCTGAACTGAACAACACTCACTGAGGCGTTTTCGCCGACGGCAAGAGTTGCTCCTTGAACGGAATATCAGCGGGTACGCTGATTCCGCTGGCAAGCCACTGACTGCTCCACCCGAGAATCAGGTTTTTGGACCAATCAGCGACCAATAGAAATTTTGGTACGAGCTGTGATTCTTTCCACCACCCGTCCTGCTGTACCGGCCCCAGGCTCAACAGCCCGACCGCCACGACCACCAGCAACACGCCACGCGCTGCGCCGAAGGCCATGCCGAGGAATCGATCGGTCCCGGACAACCCGGTGACGCGAACCAACTCGCCGATAAGATAATTGATCATTGCGCCCACGATCAGTGTGGCGACAAACATGATGGCACAGCCCGCGATCACGCGAGCCGATGGGGTTTCTATGTATCCGGCGAGGTACTCGGACAATGAGCCACCGAACATCCAGGCGACGACTCCTGCGATGATCCAGGTCACCAGCGATAATGCTTCCTTGACGAAGCCGCGGCTCAAACTGATCAAAGCGGAGATGGCGATGATTGCAACGATCGCCCAGTCAACCCAGGTAAATGGCACAGTGCAGCCTACAGACGGATAAGGCGGCGCATTTTAGCAGAGCGCATGCCTCTCGGTAAGCTGCGATTGTCAGTGCATTTCAATCGAGGCGATAGTTTTTAACCGCGCTCAGGCTGGAAGCGCACAACAAAACCCTTGAGGTTCTGCTGACGACCCAACAGATCACGCAGACGATCGGCTTCGGCACGCTCGATCAGCGGACCGACAAAAACCCGATTTTTGCCATCGGCCGAACGGATATAGGCGTTATAGCCTTGGCTGCGCAGGGTTTTCTGCAGACTCTCGGCACTGGCGCGACTCGACAGACTGGCCAGTTGCACCGACCAGCTCACCGACAGACCGTTGGCATCGACGCGGCTTTGCGTGGTGTCGGGCTTACTCGATGCAGAGGTAATCGGCTGGGCTGGCGCAGGAATCGGCTTGGCCACCGCGGGCGGCGCAACAGGCTTGGTGATCATGATGGGAGCCGTTGGTGCCGGTGCGACGGGCGCAGCAGGCGCCGTGTCTTCGGCGACCTCTTCATCCGTTGGCACTGGCTCTTGCGGCAAGGCTTGCGGCTCGGGAACAGCCACGGTTTCCATTTGCACTTGCGGCACGACAGGCGCTTGCGGAGCGGCAGGCGCCTCGACCGTCACCTGACGCTGCTCATCCTGACGGGAAAACAGCATTGGCAGGAAGATCACCGCCAGCGCAACCAGCACCAAAGCGCCAACCATGCGCTGCTTGTACGCTTTATCCAGCAAAGCCATTTGCCGCTTCCTCCGTGGAGCGCCGGGACAGCCATTCGAGGGCCTCGGCGACACAATAAAATGATCCGAACAACAGAATCTCGTCGTCGCTGGTAGCTACTGCGCACTGCCCTTCCAGTGCGGCCGCGACACTGTCATAAGACGTGACAGCGGCACCAAGGTTCTGCAATGCCGCGTGCAACTCAGCCACAGGGCGCGCGCGCGGTGAATCAAGCGGCGCCACAGCCCAGTGCTGGACACTAGCATTCAATTCGCTGACAACACCATCCAGATCCTTGTCCGACAGCAAACCAAATACCGCCAGACGCTTGCCGACCGGTGGGCGCGAGGCCAGACGACGGGCCAGATACTCGGCGGCATGCGGGTTATGCCCGACATCCAGCAACAGGTTCAGACGCTTGCCGTTCCACTCGAACGAGCGGCGATCCAGTCGACCGACCACACGAGTCGCCTGCAACGCCGCCACAATCTGCTGCGCATTCCACGGCAAACCGAGCAGCAAGTACGCCTGCAACGCCAACGCGGCGTTTTCCATCGGCAGATCGAGCAGCGGCAAGTCACGCAACTCAACAGCCTGACCGCGCGCATCGGTGCCACGCCATTGCCAGTGCTCATCAGTAATGCCGAGGTCGAAATCACGCCCACGCAGGAAGAACGGGCAGGCCAGTTCACGCGCCTTGTCGAGCAACGGTTGCGGAGGATTCAGATCGCCGCACAAGGCAGGTTTGCCCTGACGGAAAATTCCGGCTTTCTCGAAAGCCACGGATTCGCGGGTGTCGCCCAGATAATCGGCGTGATCGACGCCAATGCTAGTGACCAGCGCGATGTCGGCATCGACCACATTGACCGTGTCCAAACGCCCGCCCAGCCCGACTTCCAGCACCACCGCATCGAGCCCGGCCTGCTGAAACAGCCAGAACGCCGCAAGGGTGCCCATTTCGAAGTAAGTCAGGGAAGTGTCGCCGCGCCCGGCCTCGACTGCTGCAAAGGCTTCGCACAGCTGCGCGTCAGTGGCTTCGAGGCCATTGAGCTGCACCCGCTCGTTGTAACGCAGCAGGTGCGGAGAATTGTAGACACCAACGCTCAGGCCCTGCGCCCGCAGCAATGAAGCCACGAAAGCGCAGGTCGAACCCTTGCCGTTGGTGCCGGTGACCGTGATCACCCGAGGCGCCGGCTGGCCCAGCCCCATGCGGGACGCTACCTGTTGCGAACGCTCCAGGCCCATGTCGATGGCCGACGGATGCAACTGCTCAAGGTAGGCGAGCCATTCGCCAAGGGTGCGCTCGGTCATAGGCCAGCAGGTACCGGTGGAACCACAATCGGCTCGATTGGCGCGGCGACGAATTTCGGCGTCGGCTTGCCAGTCATTTGTGCCAGCAGGTTACCCAGACGCGGGCGCAGTTCCTGACGGTGGATGATCATGTCGATTGCACCGTGTTCCAGCAGGAATTCGCTGCGCTGGAAGCCTTCCGGCAGCTTTTCACGCACGGTTTGCTCGATAACACGCGGACCGGCGAAGCCGATCAGGGCTTTCGGCTCACCGACGATGACGTCGCCGAGCATCGCCAGACTCGCGGAAACACCGCCGTAGACCGGATCGGTCAGTACGGAGATGAATGGAATGCCTTCTTCACGCAGGCGTGCCAGCACTGCCGAGGTCTTGGCCATCTGCATCAACGAGATCAGCGCTTCCTGCATGCGCGCACCGCCGGAAGCGGCGAAGCAGATCATCGGGCAGCGGTTTTCCAGGGCGTAGTTGGCGGCGCGCACGAAGCGCTCACCGACGATGGCGCCCATGGAACCGCCCATGAAGCTGAATTCGAACGCCGAAACCACCACCGGCATGCCCAGCAAGGTGCCGCTGACGGAGATCAGCGCGTCTTTTTCGCCGGTCTGCTTCTGTGCAGCGGTCAGGCGATCCTTGTACTTCTTGCCGTCGCGGAATTTCAGACGGTCAACCGGCTCCAGATCGGCGCCCAGTTCGTTGCGACCTTCAGCATCGAGGAAGATGTCGATGCGTGCACGTGCGCCGATGCGCATGTGGTGGTTGCATTTAGGGCAAACGTCCAGGGTCTTTTCCAGCTCCGGACGATACAGCACCGCCTCGCAAGACGGGCATTTGTGCCACAGACCTTCAGGGACCGAGCTCTTCTTGACCTCGGAACGCATGATCGAAGGGATCAGTTTGTCTACTAACCAGTTGCTCATGCTTTCTTTCTCCAGTACCGGCGGCCCGAACGCTCTGGTTCGCAGCCCCGCGTATGCCCTTCAGCTAAATTCATGTGTGTGGCGATGGTTGATGGACAGCCACGGTCAGCGCGAAACATGACCTGCGTGCGATCCAGAAACCCTCAGCCGCGCCTGCTTTGTGCAAGTGCATTGATGGACGGCGGCAGACTGCCAGCCGTCACATCAATATGGCGCTTTGCGTACAGCGTCGATGAACGCCCGAACCTTTGCGTGATCCTTGATACCCTTGCTTGCCTCTACTCCACCACTGACGTCTACCGCATAGGGTTTTACCCGAGCCACGGCATCTGCGACGTTCTCCGGCGTCAAACCACCCGCGAGAATCAACGGTTTGCTCAAAACCTGCGGAATCAATGACCAGTCGAACGCCTCACCGGTTCCGCCGGGCACACCTTCGACATAAGTGTCGAGCAGCACGCCGCTGGCACTCGGGTAGGCATCAACCGCTGCCGCAATGTCATCGCCGGCCTTGACCCGCAACGCCTTGATGTACGGACGATGCCAGCCTTCACAATCTTCAGCGACTTCATCGCCATGGAACTGCAACAGATCCAGCGGCACGGCATCGAGGATTTCCCCCAACTCGCAGCGACTGGCGTTGACGAACAGGCCCACGGTGGTTACGAACGGCGGCAATGCCTGAATAATCGCCCGCGCCTGCTGCACGGTGACAGCACGTGGACTCTTTGCGTAGAACACAAACCCGACCGCATCCGCCCCGGCCTCAACGGCGGCCAGCGCATCTTCTATGCGGGTAATCCCGCAGATCTTGCTGCGAACGGCTGACATTTCGAGAAAAACTCCGAGGCAAAATCCGGGAAAGTCCCGGATGGTAACAAAAGCGTTCGAGGGCGTCAGCCGTCAAGTTCGGAGAAACCCGTAAGGAAATGTGGCCCGATAAAACGCTCGGGCAACGGGAATTCATCGTGGTACTCGACCTGCACCAGATACAAGCCGTACGGATGCGCCGTGACACCGCCGGAACGGCGCTCGCGGCTTTCAAGCACTTCCTTCATCCACTCCACCGGGCGCTCGCCGGCACCGATGGTCATCAGCACGCCAGCGATATTGCGCACCATGTGATGCAGGAACGCATTGGCGCGGATGTCGAGCACGACCATCTTGCCGTGCCGGGTCACGCGCAGGTGATGCATCTTCTTGATCGGCGACTTGGCCTGGCATTGGCCGGCACGAAAAGCACTAAAATCGTGGGTGCCAATCAGGTATTGCGCGGCCTCGGCCATGCGCTCGACGTCCAGCGGGCGGTGGTTCCAGGTGATTTCTTCGTTGAGATGCGCCGGGCGGATCTGATCGTTGTAAATAACGTAGCGGTAACGCCGCGCGATGGCTTTGAACCGCGCATGGAAATGCGCTGGCATCACCCGCGCCCAACTGACGCTGATGTCATGCGGCAGATTGATATTGGCGCCCATGACCCAGGCCTTCAGCGAACGATCAACCGTCGTATCGAAATGCACCACTTGTCCGCAGGCATGCACGCCGGCGTCGGTGCGCCCGGCACACTGCAGCGAAACCGGCGAATTGGCGACTTTCGACAGGGCTTTTTCGAGTTCTTCCTGGACCGTCGCCACACCCGTCAATTGACGCTGCCAGCCGCTGTAGCGCGAGCCTTTGTACTCAACGCCCAGCGCGACGCGGTAAAAGCCATCGGGGGCCATTTCGGCGACCGGGTTATCTATGTTTGCCAAGGTGGGGCAGCCTGCTGTTTGTGCAAAGGCGGGCATTATAAGGCTGTGGTTCAGGGATGCCAGAACTCTCTATTGGCAGTTCTGGCCCTGTCGCGAGCAGGCTCACTCCTACAGGGGAACGCATTCCAAAGGTGGGAGCGAGCCTGCTCGCGATAGCAATCCTTCAGACACCACTGAATCCGGCCCAAACAAAAACGGCAGCCTCAATGGGCTGCCGCTTTCGTTTACCGCTGGACTTACTACAAGCTCGAAAGCATGTCCTTGGCCTCGCCACGCTGTTTCTCGTCACCCTCGGTCAACACTTCGTTGAGGATGTCGCGCGCACCGTCGCTGTCGCCCATGTCGATATAGGCCTGAGCCAGATCGAGTTTGGTCGCCGCTTCATCGGTGCCGGCGAGGAAGTCGAAATCGTCTTCGCCAAGATCATCCCCCTTCATGGCATCGGCTTCGGTGAAGGTCGGCTCGGCCATGCTTTGCGACAGGCGATCCAGCTCGGCGTTGACATCATCCAGTTCGGTAGCGAACGCATCAGGTTCGGCCGCAGGATTGCTGTCCATTTCGTCGGCCAGCGACAGATCGAAATCGGCCGGCAGCTCCAGATCATCCTGTGGCACGTCAGCCACCACCGGTGCCTCGACCGGCGGCAGATCCTTCACGCCTTCGTCCAGATCCAGCAGGAAGTCATCGTCCGCCAGGTCAACTGCCGGAGCCGCCGGCTCGGCACCGAGGTCCAGATCAAGGTCGAAGTCCGACAGGTCATCCAGATTCTCTTTGATATCGGTCTGCTGTTGCAGCACCGATTCGAAGCTCAGGTCATCGTCGGACGGGAATTCGTCCAGCTCGACCGGCGCTTCCGGCTCAACCACGGGCGCAGGCTCTACCGGGGTGATGTTATCGAGATCGTCCAGGCTCAGATCAAACGCGCTGTCCAGGTCATCTTCAGCTGGCGCTGGCGCAGGTGCTTCTGGCTCGTCCAGCAGCAGATCCTTGACGTATTGCGCGTCCAGTTCGGCGGCCACCGCAGCAGCGGCCAGACCCGAAGCCGCGACCACGGCCATGGCCGGGAAGCGGCTTTTCAGCTCTTCGACCTTGGCGAAGTTGTCGCCATTGGCCACCAACTGACGCTCTTGACCGACGAACGCATCGCGATCGCCCTGCTGACCGTAGACTTCCATCAGCTTCAGACGCAGATCACTGCGCTGCGGCTCCAGGCTGACGCCCTCTTCCAGCAACGCGGCAGCCTGATTCAGGCGACCGGCGTTGATGTGCGATTGCGCCTTGTCGAGCACGTCATCGGAACGTTCGGCGGCCGGTGCCACCAGCGGCGCGGCGATCGGCTCAGCCATCACGATCGGCGCCACTACCGGAGCCACGACTGGAGCAGGAGCAGGCGCCGGGGTGTTGAGCTTGACGCTCGCCGCCGGGGTTTCCAGACCTTCGAAGCTGCTTTCCGGCAGATCCTGCTCGGCGGAGAACTCTTGCTCTTCTGACAGGGCGCGGGCCATGCGCAGATGTTTCTCGGCTTCCTGCTGAGCTTTGCGACGACGTGCCAGCAGCAACAGCAGGAGCAGCAGAACCACCGCACCGCCACCGATAAGCCCCAGCAGAATCGGGTTGGTCAGCAGCTCATTGAAGGTTTTCTCTTCATCGACAGGCTGCTTCGGCGCGACCACTGGCTCGACGACTGGTGTTTCAGCCGGCGGCGCAATGGCAGACTCTGGCGTCGGCGCCGCTTCTGCCGGAGTGGCTGGCGGCGTGGCGGCCAGTTCAGCCGTGATTGCAGGCACCGTCGGTGCAGCTGCGTTGGCGCCTGGCGCAGCGCCCGCCCCTTCAGCCTGCAGTTTCGCCAGTTGATTGTTTTTCAGCTCGATCAGTTTTTGCAGCTTGTCCATCTGGCTTTGCAGATCGGACATGCGGCTTTTCAGTTCCTCGTTATCACGACGGGTCGTGTCGAGGCTTTCCTGAGTGACCGCAAGCTTGTTACTCAGCGCCTTGGCGTCACCCGCCGGGCCTTTACCGCGCGCCTTGGCGCTTTCAGCGGAGACCAGACTCAGATTGTCCTGGGCGTTCTGTGCTGCACCGGTATTGCCACGACCACGGTTGGTCGCATCGAGTTGCTGCTGACCGGTGCCCGGCTTCGCCACATAACGACGGCCCGAGCGCCAGGCCTCGTTCTGCGCCGCGACTTCGGCAATGGCCTTGGACTGTGGCAACGCCGTGCTCTGCACCGCATCCGGCAGGCGCAATACCTGGCCAGTTTTCAAACGGTTGATGTTGCCGCCGATGAACGCATCAGGGTTCAACGCTTGAATCGCCAGCATGGTCTGCTGCACCGAACCACCGTTGCGCGCCTTCGCGGCGATTTCCCAGAGGGTATCGCGCGGCGTGGTGGTGTATTGCGTCGGGTGCGTGGCGCCAGTGGTCGGTGCGGTGATGGTCTGCGACGGCGCCGGTTGTGCGGCGGCGTCAGCGGTCTCTGGCGAGAACTTCGATGGATCCAGCAGCACACTGTAATCGCGCAGCAAACGGCCGTTCGGCCACATCACCTGCACGAGGAATTTGACCATCGGCTCCGACAGCGGCTTGCTCGACGTTACGCGCAGCACGCTTTTGCCACTGGCGTTGAGTACCGGAGTGAAGGTCAGGTCATTGAGGAAGGCCTGACGATCGACGCCGGCCTTGGTGAAATCTTCAGGGGAAGCCAGGCTCGGCACCACTTCGGCAGCGGTGAGATCCTTGACGTCGAGTAACTCGATCTCGGCCACCAGCGGCTGGTTCAGGGTCGACTTCAGGGTCAGCTCCCCGAGCCCGAGGGCATGCGCCATACCGGAGGACAGCGCCGAGGCGGCCGCTATTGCTAACACCAGTTTGCGAACTTGAACCATAGCCTCATCCTTTGTTTGAACGTTCCTCGGCCAGCGAGAAGATGTTGAATACCGCTGCCGTAAGGCATTGCGCGCGACGACGACAGATGTCGCGCGCGATCATTTCTTTGATGCCCCGGAATGTCCCGGAGGGTGACACGTTATCAAGCAATCTGGGCAAGCATAGCGCTCACCTAGAATCAGTCGACAAATTGTTGCCAAGTATCTTTTACAGCAGGTCTTTTATCAACAACTCAGCCACCTGCACAGCGTTAAGGGCCGCGCCTTTGCGTACGTTATCTGACGTCAGCCACAGATTTAGTTCCGCCGGGTCGTCGACACCGCTGCGCACGCGACCGACATAGACAACGTCCTGCCCCACCGCGTCACCGACCGCTGTCGGATAATCGCCGGCCTCGACCAACTCGATACCCGGCGCATCTTCGAGTGCAGCGTTGACTTTTGCCAGGTCGACAGCCGACGTTGACTGCAAGGTCACGCTAAAGCTATCGCCAAAAAACACCGGGGCTTGAACGCAAGTTGCGGAAATCTTTAATAAAGGCTTGGCCAGCACCTGACGCAACTCGCGCACCAGGCGTTTTTCCAGCAGCGTGTGGCCCTGCGCGTCAGGCGTGCCGACCTGGGCCAGCAGGTTGAAGGCCATCTGCCGGTCGAAGAAAGTCGGCTCCAATGGGCGCATGTTCAACAGCTCGGCGGTCTGCCGCGCCAGCTCGGTCACGGCTTCACGACCCTGCGCGGAAACAGCCAGATTGGCGGTGACGTTGACATATTGCAGGTCAATGAGATCGAGCAGCGGCACCAATACCACGGCCAGCGAAGTAGCCGACGGACTTGGGCTGCTGACCTGGAACGGTGCTTTCAAAGCGGCGAGCACTTTGGCATTGGCTTCCGGCACCACTTGCGGCGCCTGATCGGCCGGCAAGGCGCCGGACAGGTCGATCAGCGAGCAACCGGCGGCATGAGCGCGCGCAGCGTAGCTCAAAGTGATCGCCGGGCCAGCAGCGAAGAACACCAGTTTGACCTTGCTGAAATCGAACTCGTCGACTTCGCGAACGCGCACGTTCTTGTTGCGGAACAGCACCGAGCTGCCGGCAGATTCGCTGCTGGCCAGCAGATGCAGGTTGCCGACCGGGAAGTCGCGTTCTTCGAGAATCTGTACGAGGGTTTCGCCGACAGTACCGGTGGCGCCGATCACGGCAATATCTAGGGTCTGGGTCATGGTGCGAGCCTCTGGCGAAACGGGGGGAGCGGCACTTTACCGGGTGACTGGCGCACAGGCAATTTCTGTCCGGGATTTGGGGCGGCTGCACCGGCCTCTTCGCGAGCAGGCTCGCTCCCACATTTGAAATGCATTCCCCCTGTGGGAGCGAGCCTGCTCGCGAAGGGGCCAGACCAGGCAACCGAGAAATCCAAAGCATAAAAAAACCCGCACCTCTCACAAGGCACGGGTTCTTTCATTGCTTCAAACGATCAACGCTCAAGCAAAATCCGCAGCATGCGACGCAGCGGTTCGGCCGCGCCCCACAGCAGTTGGTCGCCGACGGTGAAGGCACCGACGAATTGCGAACCCATGTTCAGCTTGCGCAGACGACCCACCGGAACATTCAGGGTGCCGGTGACCTTGGTCGGGCTCAGCTCCTGCATGCTGATTTCGCGCTGGTTCGGCACCAGTTTGACCCAAGGGTTGTGCTGGCTGATCAGCCCTTCGATGTCGGCGATCGGCACGTCTTTGTTCAGCTTGATGGTCAGCGCCTGGCTGTGGCAACGCATGGCGCCGATGCGCACGCAGATGCCGTCGACCGGGATCGGGCTCTTGAAGCGACCGAGGATCTTGTTGGTCTCGGCCTGAGCTTTCCACTCTTCGCGGCTCTGGCCGTTCGGCAGTTCCTTGTCGATCCACGGGATCAGGCTGCCGGCCAAAGGTACGCCGAAGTTTTCGGTCGGGTACGCTTCGCTGCGCATGGCGTCGGCCACGCGACGGTCGATGTCGAGGATCGCGCTGGCCGGATCGGCCAGTTGATCGGCGACCGCGGCGTGGGTCGCGCCCATTTGCTTGATCAGTTCACGCATGTTCTGCGCGCCGGCACCGGAGGCCGCCTGATAGGTCATGGCGCTCATCCACTCGACCAGACCGGCCTCGAACAGACCACCCAGGCCCATCAGCATCAAGCTGACGGTGCAGTTGCCGCCGATGTAGTTCTTGGTGCCCGCGTCGAGTTGCTGGTCGATGACCTTGCGGTTGACCGGATCAAGAATGATCACCGCGTCATCGTTCATGCGCAGGCTCGAGGCCGCGTCGATCCAGTAACCCTGCCAGCCGGCTTCGCGCAGCTTCGGGAACACTTCGCTGGTGTAGTCGCCGCCCTGGCAGGTCAGAATCACGTCGAGGGTCTTCAGCTCGTCAATGCTGTAAGCATCCTTGAGCGGAGCAATGTCCTTGCCCACGGACGGGCCTTGGCCACCGACGTTGGACGTGGTGAAAAACACCGGCTCGATTAGATCGAAATCCTGCTCTTCCAGCATCCGCTGCATGAGCACGGAACCGACCATCCCGCGCCAACCGATCAGACCTACACGTTTCATCGCAACTACACCTTCTTGAAAAGTGGGCCGCTGCTTTGTATTGAATTTCGCAGCGGGCCCGAGAGATTACAGATTCCGCAGCGCGGCGACTACTGCGTCGCCCATTTCCTGCGTACCGACTTTGGTGCAACCGGCCGAATAGATGTCGCCAGTGCGCAGGCCTTGATCCAGCACCACGCTCACGGCTTTCTCGATGGCATCGGCCGCGTCATGCAGATTGAAGCTGTAACGCAACATCATCGACACCGACAGAATGGTCGCCAACGGGTTGGCAATGCCTTTACCGGCGATGTCCGGAGCGGAACCGTGGCAAGGCTCGTACATGCCCTTGTTGTTGGAGTCCAGCGAGGCCGACGGCAGCATGCCGATGGAACCGGTAAGCATCGACGCTTCGTCGGACAGGATGTCGCCGAACATATTGTCGGTGACGATCACGTCGAACTGCTTCGGTGCGCGCACCAGTTGCATGGCGGCGTTGTCGACGTACATGTGGCTCAGTTCGACTTCCGGGTAATCCTTGGCCACTTGCTCGACCACTTCACGCCACAGTTGGCTGGAGGCCAGCACGTTGGCCTTGTCCACCGAGCAGAGCTTCTTGCCGCGAACCATGGCCATGTCGAAACCGACACGGGCGATGCGGCGGATTTCGCTTTCGCTGTACGGCAGCGTGTCGTAGGACTGACGCTCGCCGTTTTCCAGAGTACGGGTGCCGCGTGGCGCGCCGAAGTAGATGCCACCGGTCAGCTCACGAACGATGAGGATGTCCAGACCGGCAACGATTTCCGGCTTCAGGCTCGAAGCATCGGCCAGTTGCGGGTACAGGATCGCCGGACGCAGGTTGCCGAACAGACCCAGTTGCGCACGGATTTTCAGCAGGCCGCGCTCAGGGCGGATGTCACGTTCTATGGTGTCCCATTTCGGGCCGCCAACGGCGCCCAACAGCACAGCGTCGGCAGCACGAGCGCGGTCCAGGGTTTCGTCGGCCAGCGGCACGCCGTGCTTGTCGATGGCGGCGCCACCGATCACGTCATGGCTCAGCTCGAAGCCCAGGCTGTACTTGTCGTTGGCCAGCTCCAGCACCTTGACCGCTTCGGCCATGATTTCCGGACCAATACCGTCACCTGGGAGAATCAGAATCTGCTTGCTCATGCTTTCCTCGTGTCTTCAGTCGGTGCGCCTTTACCGGCACGCCCGGAAAAATTCTTATCGCTCGGCCATCAGCACGATGACATCTGTACTGAACGAACCATCGGCATCAATCTCAAAATATTCGCGCACTTCGTTGCCCATCGACTGCTGCAACTGGCGGATCGCTGCGCGCATCACTTCAGGCGTACGCATGCGCTCAACCCAGCTGGTGTACTCCAGACGCAGGCGCTGACGCGTGGTACTGCGCACGTGCAAACCGGCCTCGCTGACCTGCCGCAGCCATTCAGCGGCGGAATAATCGCGCACATGGCTGGTGTCGCGCAGCACTTCGACGCTTTGCAGGTAAGTGTCGAACAACGGACTGCCCGGTGACAACACATCAACGAACGCCGCCACACCGCCCGGCTTCAGCACCCGACGCACCTCGCGCAGGGCCACGCCGAGATCGCTCCAGTGATGCGCCGAATAACGGCTGAACACGAAGTCGAACTCGCCATCGGCAAACGGCAGACGCTCGGCGGCGCCGTTGACCGTGGCAATGTTGGTGAAACCGCGATCAACGGCCGCGGCGGCGACCACATCAAGCATCTGCTGCGACAGGTCGTAGGCGACCACTTCCCTGACCAGCGGCGCGATGTGAAAACTGACGTGACCGGCGCCGCAACCCAAGTCCAGCACCCGGGCCTCGCCCTGCCCGGCCAGCTCAGCCTGTAGCAGTGCGAATTCGGTGCCTTGAGCGTGAACGGCGCTGCTCAGGTAGGCAGCGGCCTGTTCACCGAATTGCTTTTGTACGACCTGGGTGTGCTGGGCGGTGCTGGTCATTGGGGACTTCCTTTTTAGGGTGAGTCTTGTGGTGCTTTTGAGGGCCTCATCGCGAGCAGGCTCACTCCTACAGGGGAACGCATTTCAAATGTAGGAGTGAGCCTGCTCGCGATGGCGCCATTCGCCATACGCAAATTATGCGTCGCGAAACAACCACGGCTGGCTCACACGGTGCTTGGCCTCAAACGTCGCAATCGCATCACCGTCCTGCAAGGTCAGACCAATATCGTCCAGACCATTCAACAGGCAGTGCTTACGGAACGCATCAATCTCAAAGCTGTACACCTTGCCATCCGGACGGGTGACGGTCTGCGCCTGCAGATCGACCTGCAATTGATAACCCGGCTCAGCCTCAACCTGCTTAAACAATTCATCGACTTCAGCGTCGCTCAAGATGATCGGCAACAAGCCGTTCTTGAAGCTGTTGTTGAAGAAGATATCGGCGTAGCTCGGCGCGATGATGCTGCGGAAACCGTATTCTTCCAGGGCCCACGGCGCGTGTTCACGGCTGGAGCCGCAACCGAAGTTCTCGCGGGCCAGCAACACGCTGGCGCCTTGGTAACGCTCGGCGTTGAGGACGAAGTCCTTGTTCAGCGGACGTTTGGAGTTGTCCTGATACGGCTGGCCGACATCGAGGTAACGCCACTCGTCGAACAGGTTCGGGCCGAAACCGGTGCGCTTGATCGACTTCAAAAACTGTTTCGGAATGATTTGGTCAGTGTCGACGTTGGCACGATCCAAAGGCGCGACAAGACCAGTGTGCTGGGTAAAAGCTTTCATGCTGCGCTCCTTTAAATCAATTCACGAACGTCGATGAAACGACCGTTCACCGCTGCCGCAGCCGCCATGGCCGGGCTGACGAGGTGGGTACGGCCACCGGCGCCCTGACGGCCTTCGAAGTTACGGTTGGAGGTCGAGGCGCAATGCTCGCCGGACTCCAAACGGTCCGGGTTCATCGCCAGGCACATCGAGCAACCCGGCTCACGCCATTCGAAACCGGCTTCGAGGAAAATCTTGTCGAGACCTTCGGCTTCTGCCTGAGCCTTGACCAGACCCGAGCCCGGCACCACGATCGCTTGCTTGATGGTCGAAGCGACTTTGCGGCCCTTGGCGATCACCGCCGCAGCGCGCAAGTCTTCAATCCGCGAGTTGGTGCAGGAACCGATGAATACACGATCCAGCTGAATGTCGGTGATCGCCTGATTGGCGGTCAAACCCATGTATTTCAAGGCGCGGACGATCGAGTCGCGTTTGACCAGATCCATCTCTTTGGCCGGATCCGGCACGTTCTGATCAACGGCCAAAACCATCTCAGGCGAAGTGCCCCAGCTGACTTGCGGCTTGATCTGCGCGGCGTCGAGTTCAACCACGGTGTCGAATTTGGCATCGGCGTCGGAGACCAGGTCTTTCCAGGCTTCGACGGCCATGTCCCATTCGGCGCCTTTCGGTGCAAACGGACGACCCTTCACGTAGTCGACCGTCTTCTGATCCGCAGCCACCAGACCGACGCGGGCGCCGGCTTCGATAGACATGTTGCAGATGGTCATGCGGCCTTCAACGGACAAATCGCGGATCGCGCTGCCAGCGAATTCGATGGCATGGCCGTTACCGCCGGCGGTGCCGATCTTGCCGATCACTGCGAGGACGATGTCCTTGGCGGTCACGCCGAAAGGCAATTGCCCTTCAACGCGCACCAGCATGTTCTTCATTTTCTTCGCAACGAGGCACTGGGTGGCGAGCACGTGCTCGACCTCGGAAGTGCCGATACCGTGCGCCAGAGCGCCGAATGCGCCGTGGGTCGAGGTGTGCGAGTCGCCGCAGACCACGGTCATGCCCGGCAAGGTTGCACCCTGCTCCGGGCTGATGACGTGGACGATGCCTTGGCGGACGTCGTTCATCTTGAACTCGACGATGCCGTATTCATCACAGTTGTCATCAAGGGTCTGAACCTGCAAGCGCGAGACCTGATCGGCAATGGCTTCGATGCCACCCTTGCGCTCCGGGGTCGTCGGTACGTTGTGGTCCGGGGTTGCGATATTGGCATCGATGCGCCAAGGCTTGCGCCCGGCCAGACGCAGGCCTTCGAAGGCTTGCGGCGAGGTCACTTCGTGAATGATGTGACGATCGATATAGATCAGCGCCGAGCCATCGTCGCGCTGCTTGACCAAATGCGAATCCCAGAGCTTGTCGTAGAGCGTTTTGCCGGCCATCAGACGGTTCCTCATCAGCTTGTTTCTATGCCCTGGGCTTATCAATAACCCTTTGGCTTGTGAGGCCGATCCTATGGGGTTAGATTAAATAACTCAAATTCATATTTTTTATGCTTTGGATAACCAACTGGAATACGAACATGGATCTGGCCAACCTCAACGCTTTTATCGCAATTGCCGAAACCGGCAGCTTCTCCGGCGCCGGCGAACGCCTGCACCTGACGCAGCCGGCGATCAGCAAACGCATCGCCGGGCTGGAGCAGCAATTGAAGGTGCGCCTGTTTGATCGGCTGGGCCGTGAAGTCGGCCTGACCGAGGCCGGCCGCGCCCTGTTGCCCCGGGCTTATCAGATTCTCAACGTGCTGGATGACACCCGCCGCGCGCTGACTAACCTGACCGGCGAAGTCAGCGGTCGCCTGACCCTCGCCACCAGTCACCACATCGGTTTGCACCGTTTGCCGCCTCTATTGAGGGAATTCACCCGCCGTTACCCACAGGTGGCGCTGGATATTCAGTTCCTCGATTCGGAAGTGGCCTACGAGGAAATTCTCCATGGCCGCGCCGAACTGGCGGTCATCACCCTCGCGCCGGAGCCGCACGCACTGGTCAAAGCCACGCCGGTGTGGGACGACCCGCTGGACTTTGTGGTCGCCCCGGAGCATTCGCTGATCAATAACGGCGCCGTCAGCCTGGCGGACATTGCCGGTCATCCGGCGGTTTTCCCCGGTGGCAACACCTTTACCCACCATATTGTCCAACGGTTATTCGAGGCTCAGGGCCTGACGCCGAACATCGCCATGAGCACCAACTACCTGGAAACCATCAAGATGATGGTCTCGATTGGCCTGGCCTGGAGCGTTTTGCCGCGCACCATGCTCGATGAGCAGGTGGCGAGCATCGCTTTACCGGGCATACAGCTCACTCGCCAGCTAGGCTATATCCTGCACACCGAACGGACGCTATCGAATGCGGCAAAAGCCTTTATGGCACTGCTCGACGCACAAATCGATCTGCCAGAGACTTGAGGCCAACTTGTGCTACTCCTATAGAGCCGCTGCTCCTGTGCCTAACGCCACCATCAGCTCAAGGCCTGTCCACAATGCCGAAATCTGTTGACCGAATTCCGCCGATGCCGCGTATTCAGGCGATTGACCCGCGTCATTCCGAGCAGAGCTGGGAAAGCGCGCCGCAATTGCTGGCGGCGCTCAACGGCGCGCGGCTCGGCGCCTGGTATTGGGACATCGAGCGCGGGCAGATCAGCTGGTCGCGCGGTACGCAGGCATTGTTCGGCTTCGATCCTCGGCAACCGTTGCCCGAAGATCTGGAATACCTCGACCTGTTGCCGCCGGAAGACCGGGCGAAAACCGTTCGCGCCTTCCACGCGGTAATTGCCGGTGCACCGCTGGAACAAGCGATGCACCACCGCATCCGCTGGCCTGACGGCAGCCTGCACTGGCTGGAAATCAGCGGCAGCCTGCTGCCGGATAAACACGGCCGCCCCCGAATGATCGGGGTGATTCGTGAAATCACCCACCAGCGTCAACGCGAACAGGCGCTGAGCAGCTCGGAGAAACGTTTCGCGACACTTTTTCACCTGTGCCCGAACATGGTCCTGCTGACCCGCCAGGAAGACGGCCTGATCAGCGAGGCCAATCAGTATTTCGAAAGCCTGTTCGGCTGGCCGGTACAAAGCGCTATTGGCCGCACCACGCTGGAACTGGGCCTGTGGGTGCACCCCGAGCAGCGCGCCGAACTGGTCAAGAAGACCAACACCAAGGGCGAACTGATCAGCATGGAGGTGCAGTTTCGCGCCAGCAACGGGCAAGTTCACGATGGCATTCTCAGTGCGCAGAAAGTCGAACTTGAAGGCCAGCCGTATCTGCTCAGCACCTTCCTCGACACCACCGAACGCAAAGCCGCCGAACACGCTTTGAAGGACAGCCAGGAACGCCTCGACCTGGCGCTGGACTCCGCGCAACTCGGCACCTGGGACTGGCACATTCCCAGCGGCATGCTCTACGGCTCGGCCCGCGCCGCGCAATTGCACGGCCTGGAGCCGAAACCGTTCCATGAGTCGTTCGAAGAGTTTTTCGAAGGCGTGCCCGGCGAAGAGCGCGACAGCATGCGCGACGCCTACCGCAGCCTGCGCGAAGGCCCGGCAGGCAATTACCAACTGACCTATCGCGTGCAACTGCCGGACGGCAGCTCGCGCTATCTGGAAAGTCGCGCGCGCCTCTATCGTGACGACAACGGCGCGCCGCTGCGCATGGCCGGCACGCTGCTCGACATCACCGATCAGGTCGAGCGCGAGCAGCGGCTGGTGGCCTCGGAAGAGAAATTCGCCACGCTGTTCCAGGTCAGCCCCGACCCGATCTGCGTCACCCGCCAGGACAGTGGCGAGTTCATCGAAATCAATAACAGCTTTACCCAGACCTTCGGCTGGAGCGCCACCGACGTCATTGGCCACACCGCCGAAGAAATCGGCCTGTGGGACGCCTCGGCGAAAAGCCTGCAGCGCATCGAGCGGGTGATCCGCGAACAGGGTTTGAGCAACGTCGCGATCATCGTGCAACACAAGGACGGCCAGTCGCTGACCTGTGTGATTTCCAGCCGGCAGATCAGCGTCGGCGATCAGCCGTGCATCGTTACGACCCTGCGCGACATTACCCAGCAGCAGCGCTCGGAAGCGGCGCTGAAAGCCAGCGAAGAGAAATTCGCCAAAGCGTTCCACTCCAGCCCCGACGCGATCACCATCACCGAGCGCGACACCGGGCGTTATCTGGAGGTCAACGACGGTTTCTGCCGGCTCACCGGCTATCGCGCCGAAGAAGTGGTGGGCAAAACGGTGTATCAGGTGGGTATCTGGGCCGAAGAAAAGCAGCGCTCGGCATTACTCGCCGAGCTGCAGATCAAGGGCCGTGTGCACCATCAGGAAATGCTCGGCCGCAACAAGCGCGGCGAGTTGCTGACGGTGGAGGTTTCGATCGAACCAATCACCCTCAATGAAACCGCGTGCCTGTTGCTGACCGCGCGCGACGTCAGCCTGCTGAAAAATGCCGAAGCGCAGATTCGTCATCTGGCTTATCACGACCCGCTGACCAACCTGCCCAACCGCGCCTTGCTGATGGATCGCCTGAGCCAGCAGATCGCCCTGCTCAAGCGCCACAACCTGCGCGGTGCCTTGCTGTTTCTCGACCTCGATCACTTCAAGCACATCAACGATTCGCTCGGCCACCCGGTCGGCGACACGGTGCTGAAGATCATCACCGCGCGGCTCGAAGCCAGCGTGCGCATGGAAGACACGGTCGCGCGGCTCGGTGGCGACGAGTTCGTGGTATTGCTCAGCGGCCTCGAAGGTTCGCGTAACGACGTCAGCACACAAGTGCGCAATCTGGCCGACACTCTGCGCGAATTGTTGTCGGAACCGATGTTCCTCGACGGCCAACGCTTGCAGGTGACGCCGAGCATTGGCGTGGCGCTGATCCCCGATCACGGCTCGACGCCGACCGACTTGCTCAAACGCGCCGACATTGCCCTGTACCGGGCCAAGGACTCCGGACGCAACACCACGCAGATGTACCACAACACCATGCAGAAAGCGGCCAGCGAACGGCTGCGCATGGAGACCGACTTGCGCCTGGCGCTGTCGCGCGGGGAATTCAATGTGCATTTTCAGCCGCAGGTCGATGCCCGCGACGACCGCATCATCGGCGCCGAAGCCCTGGTGCGCTGGAATCACCCGGAACTGGGCGCGCAGTCGCCTACCGAGTTCATCAAGGTACTGGAAGACAGCGGCCTGATTCTCGAGGTCGGCACGTGGATCCTCGACGAGGCCTGCAATGCCTTCAAACAACTGATCGCACTGAAACTGGTCGACCCGCTCAAGTTCAGCCTGTGCGTGAACATCAGCCCGCGACAGTTCCGCCAGAACGATTTTGTCGAGCGCATCGAGCACAGCATGACCAGCCACGGTCTGCCCTGCTCGCTGCTGAAACTGGAAATCACCGAAGGCATCGTCATCCAGAACCTGGAAGACACCATCAGCAAAATGCGCCGGCTGAAAAAGCTCGGTGTGAGTTTCGCCATGGATGACTTCGGCACCGGCTATTCGTCGCTGACTTACCTCAAGCGGCTACCGGTGGACACGCTGAAAATCGATCAGTCGTTTATTCGTGATGCAACCACTGACCCCAACGACGCCGAGATCATTCGCGCGATTGTCGCCATGGCGCGCAGTCTGGAGCTGGAGGTGATTGCCGAAGGTGTGGAGACCCGCGAACAACTGGCGTTCCTGCAGGGTTTGGGCTGCCATTTGTATCAGGGTTATCTGCACAGTCGACCGGTTGCGCTGGAGGATCTGAAAAAGCTCCTGCCATAACCGGTGCACGTTGCAACAGACGCGCAATTGCCACGATTTGCGGCAACCTGTAGGGTCGCGTTTTTTGCGCCGTTTCGAGATCTGTCATGCAGGATGCATCCCTCCCCCGCCCGGCTCTGCTGGGCATCGACCTTGGCACCACCAACAGTCTGATCGCCGTCTGGCAGGACGGTCAGGCCCGCCTGATTCCCAACGCTCTGGGCGATGTGCTGACGCCCTCGGTGGTCAGCCTCGATGAAGACGACACGATTCTGGTCGGCAAAGCCGCCCGCGCCCGCCTGACCACGCACCCGGAACGAACCGCTGCAGCATTCAAGCGTTTCATGGGCAGCGACAAACAAGTCCAGCTCGGCGCACGTCAGTTCAGCCCCGAAGAGTTGTCGGCGCTGGTGCTCGGCTCACTCAAGCAGGACGCCGAAGCCTTTCTCGGCCACCCGGTTGCAGAAGCGGTGATTTCCGTCCCGGCGTATTTCAGCGACGAACAACGCAAACGCACGCTGTTTGCCGCCGAACTGGCCGGGCTCTCGGTGACACGCCTGATCAACGAGCCGACCGCTGCGGCCATGGCTTACGGGCTGCATGAGCAGAAATTCGAACGCACGCTGATCTTCGATCTGGGCGGCGGCACCTTCGATGTCACGGTGCTGGAATACGCTTTGCCACTGATCGAAGTGCACGCCTCCACCGGCGACAACTTTCTCGGTGGCGAAGACTTCACCGCCGCGCTGTTGCAGGCCTGCCTGAAACACTGGCAACTGACCCCGGCCATGGTCGATGCGCAAAGCATGGCCAGCCTCGGTGATGCGCTTGAGCAGCTCAAATGCAAACTCGGTGAAGGCATTCAAAAACTGAGTTGGCGTCACGCCGACAAGACGTTTGAATGGTCTCTGGACGAAGCGGCGGCGGTAAAAATCTGGGAGCCGCTGCTGGCGCGTTTGCGCGCGCCGATCGAACAGGCCTTGCGCGATGCTCGCCTCAAACCTCGCGACCTCGACAGCCTGGTGCTGGTCGGCGGCGCCACGCGCATGCCGGCAGTCCAGCAAATGGTCGCCACGCTGTTCGGACGCCTGCCTTACCGGCATCTTGATCCGGACACGATTGTTGCGCTGGGGGCGGCGACGCAAGCGGCGTGCAAGGCGCGTGACGGTGCGGTTGAAGAGTTGATTCTGACGGATGTCTGCCCGTATACGCTGGGGATTGCGACCATGCGTGGCGAAGACATCAAAGGCGCGTTCTCGCCCATCATCGAACGTAACACCATCATTCCGACGTCAAGGGTGGAGCGCTATTACACCACCCAGCCTAAGCAATCGCTGCTGCGCATCGCCGTCTATCAGGGTGAACGGCCGTGGGTTTGCGACAACATTCTGATTGATGCTTTCGATGTGACGTTGACGCCCACTGAACACATCCAGGAGCTGGATGTACGCTTCAGCTATGACATCAACGGTTTGCTCGAGGTGGACGTCACCCTGCTCGAAACCGGTGAGCGCCACAGTCACAGCATCGACCGCAGCCCCACCGGTCTGAATGAGCAAGCACGTCGCGACAGCCATAACCGGCTGTCGACACTGAAAGTCCATCCGCGCGATGCGTTGCCCAACCGCACGTTGCTCGCCCGTCTGGAGCGGGCATGGATGCAAAGCCTCGGCACGCAACGCGAGCACATTGCCGAATGGTTGCACAACTTCACCACCGTGCTCGGCGGCCAGCAACCCTCGGAGATTGCCAGCCATCGCTCAGAGCTGAACAAGGCGCTGGATCAACTGCGCCTCTAGCCGTTGAGTCGCCGCAAGGCAGCCTGCAAGCCGCCGGACAGCATCTCGGAATCGCCGCTGTCCGGCGGCACACCATAGCGGTTGGGCAACTTGTCACCGGCAAGCCCGAACAACACCAACGGCAAAAATGGCAGAACCGGCGTCAGCGCCATGAAGATCAGCAACGTCGGAATGCCCCGGCCCATGTCGTGCAAGCGGCGCAGAATAGCGCCGAACACCAGCAGCACGCCCAATAGCAGGATAAGAATGCCTGCGCCCGTAGTGCCACTGATCAGACCTGCCACCGGAGCAATCACCAAACACCCCAAGACCTGAGCGATAAAAGCCTTGCGCCCCAACCGCGAGCCGAGACGCCAGATCGCTCTCGCCGGTACCGGCTGCACATCGCTTTTCGCCAACAGTAATCGTTCCGACCAGGACAATATCGCGCACAGGGCCAGGCGCAACCCGACACTGTTCTGCACATCGTCCTTGCCCTGTTGCAGTTGGCGCAGGACGCGCGTTTTCGGCACCCCGGCAGCGCCATAGCGAATCAAGCCCTTGAGCGCGTCCAGCGCCTCGTACGCCAGCAGTTTGTCGACGCCAAAATCGGTCAGCACTTTGCGCGGCGGCCACACCGGTTCGCCCTTGATCAAGCCGTCGCGGAAGCCTTCGAACCAATCGTCCTCGCAGCTGACCGCCGCGATCGACTGCAACAATGCACGATGCTGTTCGGCACTCAGGCTCGGGTCGTGATAGAGCACGCCCCAGAACATCATCAAACCCAGCAAATCATCGCCGCATGCCGCACGATCACTTTCGAGGCAGGTGTAAAGCAGGGTATTGGCCGGCAATCGCGCGCTGTCGAGTGCCTGCTGTACGCTGAACAATTGCTGCACCAACAAGCCGTGCACCGGGTCACTGCCCTGCAGCCATCCGAGCAAGCCGGCGCAGTGGCCTTGCTCACGCTGCAAGCGCCGCAACAAAGGTTGCAGGCGACTCAAGGGATGGGCCGGATTGAAAGGCAGGCGCTCCACGCACTGCGCATCCATCATTTGCAGCCAGCGTTCGGGTTGTTCCAGCAATGCCAGCAAGAACAAGGTCTGCGCGTGCCACTCCCAGGTGGCCTCACCCAGCCCGACCGGCGGCAACTGAATCCCGCGACGGCTCAACTGCAGAATCAAATCGAGTTCGGACAAGTCGCAATCATCTTTGACCGCGGCCAGCGTGAACGCGTCTGCCAGTCGTTCCAGCGCAGCGTCGCTGTAAGGCCGCAAGCGACACAACCACAGACGACAGACTTTGTGCGGCTCACCTTTTGTCAGCACCTGCGGCAATGGCCGGGCACTTGAATGCGCATCGCAGAAAGCACTCATGGCCAGCGCTATCGGTGCCTCGTTCAGCCAGAGCAGGTGTTGCGCGGCCTGATACTTGAATCCGCTCATCACCAGGCTTTCGAGGGCATCAATGGGCAGCGGCGCATCCACAATCTGCTGCAACAACGCCGTATCACCCCGATGCAGCGCCCAGGCGTGGCGGTACAAATGCAGCAATCGGCTATCGGAATTTTCGCCCAGCAATTGCGCGAGCAAGGGCAGCTCATCACCGCTCATGCGCCAATCGACAAAGCTTTGCGCAAGGCTCTCAAGCTTTAACCGTCCGACACCCAGCCAGCGGTTCAGCGTCTCGGGGTGTTGTGACGGACAGCCATACACCTGGGTGTCATCGCCAAGATCCTCTGGCCAGTCACAGACGCCCTGCAGGCGATCGAATGCCTGAATCAACAGGGGCAGAAAAGTCGGCTGGCGCTTGGCGCAGAGCTCCAGCAGACGACTTTCCGCCATCGGATGGCGATGCTCGTTCCACAGCCGGATCCAGCACGGCAATGCCTGATCGTCCCGGCCCAGCAGACTGCTCTGACAGGCCAACAGGTAAAGCCAGTCGACATCATCCGGTGCAGCAAGCTGCTGTTCGACACAGCACTGCAAAAACGTCGGGCCGCCGATACCTGCCTGAGTGAACTGCACCAGCAGCCGCTTGAGGAACGCGGCATCCTCCGGCAACGGCAGGCAGGTGTGCTGACTGGCGAAGTCGGCGAACTCCTGCAGTGGACGCTGGTTGAAGATGAAGTCGAGGCTACGGGCGTACCACAGCGATTCAGTCTGGGCTGCCTCTGACCATGTGCTCATCAGATCCGTATCAAACGGGTCCGGCGTTTCGATTCGCTGGAGAAAGAACCCCACCTGATGTGCGTCGTCGAAGCCCAGATCCAGCAACTGTTGATCCCAGGCCATACGCTTGGCCAACAGATTCGCGCAGCGGTACGACAACGGACCGGCGTCGGCCATCCGGTGGTACAGGCCCCAGCTGACTTCATCGAGCACGTCCAGCGACAGCTCATCCAGCCCTCGGACAAATACCTGCCACGCGGCGAAATTGAACCGACGCGCGGGATCATCCAGCAGCTCGCAAAAATCCCCGAACACCGGAGGGACCTCAACGACAGTCTGTTCTGAGGCTTGGGACTCGTACTCGTCCTCGGGCTCTTCTTCCTCGTCTTCACGCGCCAGACGCAGGGCGTTTTCGTAGGCCGCGCGCAGCGCCTGGAAGCCTTGCGGGTCGGTCTCCGGATGATGCGCCGGCAAACGTGCGCGGTAGGCGTTGCGGATAAGGTTTTCGTCGTTAGTAGGCTCGATGCCCAGGCGGATCCAGCAACTCATGACCAGTCGAACTCCTTGAGCGATGCCGGGCGCGGCGGCAAATCAATTTCCATGTGCCACGGCAAATCAGCAAGGAACTGGGGAATGTTCTCGGCAAGGCCACGGGCAATCCGCACGTTAAGGGCGTTGGCGCCTTGTCGATCGAGTTCGCGCGCCAGCTTATCGTCGCTGGCGCTCAGGCAGGACCAAAAGGTCCGGCCCA
Source organism: Pseudomonas sp. S3_C06 (assembly GCF_054667675.1). NCBI lineage: Bacteria > Pseudomonadati > Pseudomonadota > Gammaproteobacteria > Pseudomonadales > Pseudomonadaceae > Pseudomonas > Pseudomonas sp. S3_C06. The sequence goes on along the minus strand of NZ_CP162747.1, from coordinate 6,121,841 downwards.
CGACAAAGCCGTCGAAGTAAGCCATCCAGCTACCGTAGTGAAATTGCGCTCTGAGGGCCAAACGACTGTGCAGCCAATTGCTTTCGTCCAGGTCGACCCACTGATTGCGCACCGCGCAACGCAAGAGAAAGCCCATGCGGCCATAGTCCCAGGACAAAATCCCGCCCGGCCCGCAACTGCCGAACGTGCGACTGGCAAACTCATGCAGGATGCGTTCGCGGGGACTCAGGTCGTCAAGCAGAGCCTGCCATTCACTTGGCAGACAACGCTGCCACGCCAAGTAGGCCGCGCTGAGGTGCTTGGCATGGCCGTCGTCGGTCATCCGTACGAGCATGTCGAACAGCTGGCCACGGTCATCGATCCCCCAACTGTCCTTCAGGTCGATGTAGCGATCGTCGCAGAACGCGGGGTCGTCGTAGCTGGCGCCGGTATTGATCGCCGCCATGGGTGCAGACAGGGCGCACAGCCAGCGCTGTTGAATCTCGTCCATGAAAAAAGGCTCCAGGCCGACCGGTGAGGAATGGGGGTCGGCAAAACTGCCGCGGATTGTAGAGAAACCGCCGCCAGTGGCAAAGTCGAACAACGGTTTTCTTGCGCGCACAAAAAAGGCCCCGACGTATCGGGGCCTTCATTCAGCGGCTCATCGCCGGTTCAGGCGATTGTGTTGCGGCTCATGACTCAGTGCTGCAACGCCGGCTTCTGCGTCCCGTTGATCGGGATGCGTTTGGCTTTCGCTTCTTCCGGGATCACGCGCAACAGGTCGATGCTCAGCAGACCGTTTTTCAGATCGGCAGCCTTGATCTCGATGTGATCGGCCAGACGGAAGGACAGCTTGAACGCACGCTGGGCGATGCCCTGGTGCAGGAAGGTCACGCCTTCGTTGGCATCACGCTTGCCACCACTGATGGTCAGCACACCTTTTTCGACTTGCAGCTCCAGGTCATCTTCCTGGAAACCGGCGGCGGCAACGACGATACGGTACTGGTCATCACCGTGCTTTTCGACGTTGTAAGGTGGGTAGCTGCTGCCTGGCTCGTTGCGCAGGGCAGTTTCGAACAGGTCGTTGAAACGGTCGAAACCTACCGAGGAACGGAACAGTGGCGCGAGGGAAAATGCAGTACTCATGGTTCAAATCTCCTGAAAACAATCAGCAAGTTTTTTTGACTCCGCGACCCGAATTCGGCATCGCGTAACCCTTAGATAGGGACCGCTGAAATGATTTCAAGAGACTATTTGCAGATTTTTTTCAGGCCGCTTCGGCGACCGGCAGACCGAGCAAACGCGAGACGTGATCCGGTTCCGTCTCACGGCGCAGAACAGTGAACAGCTCGGTGGCCTCGGGATAATTGCGCGTCAGCATCGCCAGCCATTGCTTCAATCGGCCCGGCGATTGGCGGGAGGTCATCTGCGCTTTGGCTTGCAACCAGAAGTCCTGGATCAGCGGCATCAGCTCGGCCCACGTCATCTCGACCACTTCTTCGCCAGCGCGGGCGGCAGCGATCTGCTTGGCCAGATCCGGGCGCGACACCAGACCGCGACCGAGCATGATGTCCTCCACGCCACTGATCTCGCGGCAACGACGCCAGTCTTCGACGCTCCAGATATCACCGTTGGCGAACACCGGGACTTTGACCACGTCCTGCACACGCGGAATCCACTCCCAGTGTGCGGGCGGTTTGTAGCCATCCATCTTGGTTCGGGCGTGAACCACAATGTGCTCGGCGCCGCCCTCAGCCAATGCCGTGGCGCAGACCAGCGAACCGTCGGGGCTATCGAAGCCCAGGCGCATTTTCGCAGTCACAGGAATATGCGCGGGTACGGCGCGGCGCACGTGTTCGACGATCTGATTGAGCAGTTCCGGCTCTTTCAGCAGCACGGCGCCGCCACGGGATTTGTTCACGGTCTTGGCCGGGCAGCCGAAGTTGAGGTCGATCACTTCGGAGCCGAGTTCGCAGGCCAGCGCAGCGTTTTCCGCCAGGCACACCGGGTCGGAACCGAGCAATTGCACGCGCAATGGCACACCGGACGCGGTGCGCGCACCGTTGAGCAGCTCCGGGCCGAACTTGTGGAAATAGGCCGGCGTGAGCAACTGATCGTTGACCCGAATGAATTCGGTCACGCACCAGTCGATGCCGCCAACGCGGGTCAGCACGTCGCGGAGGATGTCGTCGACCAACCCCTCCATGGGCGCCAGAGCAATTTGCATGGGAAAACACTACTTGAAGAAAAACGTGCGGCAGTTTACTGGATATCGCAAGAAATCGCAGAAACCTTGTGGGAGCGAGCCTGCTCGCGATAGCGGTGTGTCAGTGAGGCATATGTCGGCTGACACACCGCTATCGCGAGCAGGCTCACTCCTACAGTTTAGATTCGGGCAGATTCCGGGATCTGGATCGCCGGGCCATAGCCCTCGATGAACTCGGCCGGCATGCGCTTGGGCTTGCCCGTGGAGAGTTCAATGCAGACAAACGTGGTTTGCGCGCGCAGCAGCGTGGTGTTGTCGCTCGGGCGCTTGAGCTGGAAATGCCGGGTCATCTTCAGACGCTGATCCCAATCAACAATCCACGTCGCCAATTGCAGCTCATCGCCCTCATAGGCCGCAGCCAGATAATCGATCTCATGGCGCACCACGGCCATCGCCCGATCCAGTCGCCGATACTCGACCAGATCCAGGCCCAGACGCTGCGAGTGGCGCCAGGCGCAGCGCTCGAGCCAGGTCACGTACACCGCGTTATTCGCGTGGCCCAGCCCGTCGATGTCCTCGGCGCCTACTTGCAGATCAATGGTAAACGGCGTTGCCCGATCCCAGCCCATGCCCCACTCCCGGTCAATGTATTCAACCGGGGCAGTGTAACGGAGCTCAGGCCGATTGGCGCGCCTGAAGACTGCGGCCGGCCAGCAGTGATAACACGCCATCAACCACTCGAGGGTCGGCCAACACACGCTGATGACCGCCGCCTTCAAGGCGCAACAGGCGACTGTCGAACCAGGATTCGTGGATCAGTTGCGATTCCTTGACCGAGACGAAGTTGTCGTCCTCGGCATGCACGATCAGGCCGGGCATATCCAGTTGATAGTGGGCAACGTCGAGAGTCGCGGCGCGCATGCCGACATCTTGTTCGACCTGGCGAATGAAAGCGGAACGGGCCCGAGGCGGCATACCAACGTAGCGAGCAAATCCGCGCAGTACGCCAAGAATGCGCGCAGGCGCGGCGATGCTGACGAGGGTTTCGGTGCGCAAGCCCAATTGCACGGCGAGCATGGCGCTGGCGCCGCCCATGGAATGACCGATGACCGCTTGCAGTGGCGGCAACTCGGCAGCCGCTTCGAGCATCGCCCGGGCGAACAACACGACATTGGCTTCACGCCCCGGCGAACGTCCGTGGGCCGGACCATCGAGCGCGACGACGGTATAACCGGCGTCGACCAGCGCGGTGATCAGCGCGGCGAACTGAGTTGGCCGCCCTTCCCAGCCGTGCATCAGCAACACCGCCGGGCCTTGGCCCCAGCGCAGCGCCGAGAGACCGAAGCGCAAAGTGATCCGCTCGGAACTTGCCAGCAGCGGCAGCTCCCAATCGCGCAATGGCAGCGCGCGCGGCGTCATGAACGCCAGACGCATTTTGCTCGCAACCCGTTTCGGTGCAATCCAGCCCAAGGTGCCATTAACGCCACGAATCCACTTCAACGTGTTCATCGCTCTCTCCTCAGGCGTGTTGCCTTCAGGTCAACGCACCGCCGACTTGGCAGCGCGCAGCAATCGATCGGATAAATCTCCCGGGCCGAGCGCTCTTGCGAGTGCCAGACCACCCACCATCAAGGCCACATCGGCCAAGGCTTTGTCGGTGTCCTCAGGGCTGGACGCCAACTGCGCAATCATCAATTCCAGGTGCTCGTTCAGCGCGATGCGGAACGACTCCGGCAAACGGCCCAATTCGCCGATCGAAGCTGGAATCGGACATGCCGCGTCACTGGAATCACGATGCTTGCGCGACAGGTAGAACGCAGCGACCAGGGCGCGGCGCTCTTCGCCGGTCAGTTCGGCATCCATGTCGGCAATCAGGTCGCGGCGGCGGCCGAGCAATTGCTTGAACGCTTCGAGCATCATTGCGTCCTTGCTTTCGAAGTGCGCGTAGAAGCCACCGACTGTGAGGCCGGCTGCGCCCATCACTTCGCCCACGCTCGGGTCAGCCGGGCCACGCTGAATCAGTGCGGCGCTGGCAGCCTTAAGGATGCGTTCGCGGGTTTGAGCTTTTTTATCGTTCATCGTTGCCTCCGAATATTACGACTAGAATATTATTCGCATAATAATATTCTGCAAGTCAAGGATATGACCGCTGGTCTGAAGCACAGTGTAAGGAAAAAGGAGAGTTGGCCAAACGCCAGACAAACAAAAGGGCCATTCAATAATTGAATGACCCTTATAAAATCCCGCAGAGCGGGTAATCGTGGCGTCCCCTAGGGGACTCGAACCCCTGTTACCGCCGTGAAAGGGCGGTGTCCTAGGCCACTAGACGAAGGGGACACAAACCTTCTATACAACTGATCAGCGCTGAGAACTGATCGATTCAAGGCCGGTGTGGCCAGACCTTGAACGTGTAAAATTGGTGGAGCTTAGCGGGATCGAACCGCTGACCTCCTGCATGCCATGCAGGCGCTCTCCCAGCTGAGCTAAAGCCCCGGATTTTTCGCCTCGCGGCGGAGCGACATCTTGCAACATCGCTTCTGTAAAACTGGCGTCCCCTAGGGGACTCGAACCCCTGTTACCGCCGTGAAAGGGCGGTGTCCTAGGCCACTAGACGAAGGGGACGCAAACCCTTCTATACAACTGATCAACGCTGAGTGTTGATCGCTTCGAAGCCGGTGTGGCCAGGCTTCGAAGTGTAAATTGGTGGAGCTAAACGGGATCGAACCGTTGACCTCCTGCATGCCATGCAGGCGCTCTCCCAGCTGAGCTATAGCCCCTCATCGTTGATGTCATCGCTGAGGACGGGGCGAATCTTAAGGGCGTATCGAAAGCCTGTCAAACTTATTTTTGAAATTTTTCAAAGTTTTTCGTCGGCATAACAATCACTTACCGCCCTCCCCCGTAAATTCGGGGGGAAAAACGCCGAAGGCCGGAATCAAAAGATCCCGGCCTTCGGTGGTTCCTGCAGAGTCAGGCGTGCTTAAGCGATAGCGCCCAGCAGCTTTTCCCACTCTTTGTTTTCTTTCTTCGACACGCCGCCCAGTAGGTCAATCGCCTGACGCAGACGATAACGGGTCAGGTCCGGGCCAATGATTTCCATCGCATCGAGCACCGACACCGAACTCGCCTGCCCGGTGATCGCGGCAAACATCAATGGCATCGCATCGCGCAATTTCAACTCCAGCGATTCGACCACTGCCTGAATCGTCGCGGTGATGTTGTCCTTCTCCCACTGACGCAGGCTTTCCAGCTTCCACAGGATCAACTGCATCAACTGCCGAACCTGATCGCCGGAGAGTTTCTTCGATTCGAACAACTTGGCATCCGGATTGACGCCACCAGCGAAGAAGAACCCGCCCAGCGGTGCAACCTGACTGAAGGTTTCGACGCGACCCTGAACCAGCGGCGCGATCTTCATCATGTATTCCGGGTTCAATGCCCAGGTTTGCAGACGGCTGGCGAACTCTTCCACCGGCAGATCACGCAGCCACTGGCCGTTGAGCCACGACAGCTTCTCGATGTCGAAGATCGGCCCGCCAAGGGACACACGCTTGAGGTCGAAATTGTCGACCATTTCCTGCAGCGAGAACTTCTCGCGCTCGTCCGGCATCGACCAACCCATGCGACCGAGGTAGTTGAGCATCGCCTCAGGCATGAAGCCCATGCGCTCGTAGAACGTCACCGAGGTCGGGTTCTTGCGCTTGGACAGCTTGCTCTTGTCCGGGTTACGCAGCAGCGGCATGTAGCACAGCTCCGGTTGTTCCCAGCCGAAGTATTCGTAAAGCAGGATCAGTTTTGGCGCCGATGGCAGCCACTCTTCGCCGCGCAGCACGTGGGTGATGCCCATCAAATGGTCGTCGACGACGTTGGCGAGGAAGTACGTCGGCAGGCCGTCGGTCTTCATCAGCACTTGCATGTCCATGCGATCCCACGGGATCTCGACATCGCCACGGAGCATGTCCGGCACCACGCAAACGCCTTCACTCGGCACTTTCATGCGGATCACGTGCGGTTCGCCGGCAGCCAGACGGGCGGCGACTTCTTCCTTCGACAGCAGCAGCGCGCGACCGTCGTAACGTGGAGTTTCGCCGCGAGCCATTTGCTCGGCGCGCATCTGATCCAGCTCTTCAGCGGTGCAGAAGCATGGGAACGCATGGCCCATGTCGACCAGTTGCTGGCAGTACTTCTGGTAGATCTCGCCGCGCTCGCTCTGCCGGTATGGACCGTGCGGGCCGCCGACGTCCGGGCCTTCGCTCCAGTCGATACCCAGCCAGCGCAGGGCGTCGAAGATCTGCTGTTCGGACTCGCGGGTCGAACGCAACTGGTCGGTGTCTTCGATCCGCAGGATGAACTCACCGCCATGCTGCTTGGCAAAGCAGTAGTTGAATAATGCGATGTAAGCGGTACCTACATGGGGATCCCCGGTAGGCGATGGCGCGATGCGAGTGCGGACGGTGGTCATGGCATGTCTCGAAAAGAATGAAAAGCAAAACAATCAAGCGGCGAATGGTAACAGGCGACACCCGCCCCGCTCCAGCAGGCAGGGCATTTAAGCCAAGTTTGCCTCTGGAACGCCGGTAAGTCGTGGTGAATGGGCAAATATCAGAGGATGGCATTTACCGTTTATCGGCTGTATGCCAGATTCGCCTGCTGATAACTTTCCTTACAATTCCTGACTACAGTTTGCCCATGCCTGCCCAACTCAAGCGTCGCCTGTTGATTTTCCTGCTGCTCGTCCTGCTGATCGCCGGGGGCTTTTTCGCCCATTGGTTTTTCAAGGGACGCTTCTATGAAAGCACCGACAACGCTTATGTCCAGGGCGAAATCACCCGTGTGTCGAGCCAGTTGAGCGCGCGCATCGACGAAGTGCTGGTACAGGACAATCAGCACGTCGAAAAAGGCCAGTTGCTGGTGCGCCTCGAACCCAATGATTTCCGCCTGGCCATCGATCGCGCCAATGCCGCCCTCGCCACCCGCGAAGCGGAACGCCTGCAAGCGCAAAGCAAATTGACTCAGCAAGCCAGTCTGATTGCTTCCAGTGATGCGCAAGTGGCAACCACCCAAGCCACCCTCGGCCGCTCGCAGATGGATTTGTCGCGTGCCGAAACCCTGCGCAAACCCGGCTATGTTTCCGAAGAACGGGTGACCACCCTCTCCGCCGACGCCCACATTGCTCGCTCGCAAGTGGCCAAGGCGCAGGCTGATGCGCAAGGCCAGCGCCAACAGGTCAACGCCCTGAACGCGGAAATCAAACGCCTCGACGCACAGATTGCCAACGCCCGCGCCGATCTCGCGCAAGCCGAACTCAACCTGACCCGCAGCGAAATCCACGCGCCGATCAGCGGTCTTGTCGGCCAGCGCGCCGCGCGCAATGGTCAAGTGGTGCAGGCCGGCGCTTATCTGCTGTCGATCGTCCCGGACGAAGACATCTGGGTGCAGGCCAACTTCAAGGAAACCCAGATCGGTCATATGCAACCCGGCCAAAAAGCCGAGCTGACCTTCGATGCCTATGGCGATACGCCGATCGAAGCGCGGGTCGATAGTCTGTTCGCCGCGTCCGGCGCGCAGTTCAGCCTGCTGCCGCCGGACAACGCCACCGGTAACTTCACCAAAGTCGTACAGCGGATTCCGGTGAAACTGACTTTCAAGGCCGACAACCCGCTGCACGGCAAGATCCGTCCGGGCATGTCCGTCACCGCCACCGTGAACATCAAAGACGCCCCGGAAAATGGCCGGTGATTCGCTGATCCGCCCGGTCGGCGAGCCGACCCGGCGCGACTGGATTGCGGTGATGAGCGTGATGCTCGGCGCCTTTATGGCGGTGCTCGACATTCAGATCACCAACTCGTCGCTGAAAGATATTCAGGGCGCACTGTCGGCGACGCTGGAAGAAGGCTCGTGGATTTCCACCTCGTATCTGGTCGCGGAAATCATCATGATCCCGCTGACCGCGTGGCTGGTGCAGCTGCTGTCGGCGCGCCGTCTGGCGGTGTGGGTGTCGCTGGGCTTTCTGCTGTCATCGCTGCTGTGCTCGATGGCCTGGAGCCTGGAGAGCATGATCGTCTTCCGCGCCATGCAGGGTTTCACCGGCGGCGCGCTGATCCCGCTGGCGTTCACCCTGACCCTGATCAAACTCCCCGAACACCACCGCGCCAAAGGCATGGCGATGTTCGCCATGACCGCGACCTTCGCGCCGTCCATCGGCCCGACGCTGGGCGGCTGGCTCACGGAAAACTGGGGTTGGGAATACATCTTCTATATCAACATTCCGCCGGGCCTGATCATGATCGCCGGGTTGATGTACGGACTGGAAAAGAAAGCAGCGCACTGGGAATTACTGAAAAGCACCGACTACACCGGCATCCTCACGCTGGGCATCGGCCTCGGGTGCTTGCAGGTGTTTCTTGAAGAGGGCCATCGCAAGGACTGGCTGGAATCGAGCCTGATTGTGACGCTGGGCAGCATTGCGCTGGTGAGTCTGATCACCTTTGTCATCGTGCAGATCTCCAAACCGAATCCACTGATCAACTTGGGAATCCTGCGCAATCGCAACTTTGGTTTATCGAGTATTTCCAGCCTGGGCATGGGTGTCGGACTGTACGGTTCGATCTATTTGTTGCCGCTGTATCTGGCGCAGATTCAGAACTACAACGCCCTGCAGATCGGCGAAGTGATCATGTGGATGGGCGTGCCACAGCTGTTTCTGATTCCGCTGGTGCCGAAGCTGATGAAGTTTGTTTCGCCGAAATGGCTGTGCACGCTGGGGTTTGGTTTGTTTGGTCTGGCGAGTTTTTCGTCGGGGGTGCTTAACCCGGATTTTGCCGGGCCGCAGTTCAATCAGATCCAGATCATCCGCGCACTGGGCCAGCCGTTGATCATGGTGACCATTTCGCTGATCGCCACGGCGTACATCCTGCCGCAGGATGCGGGGTCGGCGTCGAGTCTGTTCAATATTCTGCGTAACCTTGGCGGTGCGATTGGCATTGCTCTGCTGGCGACGCTGCTGGATGCGCGCACCAAGACTTACTTCGATTATCTGCGTGAAGCGGTGGTGCCGACCAATCCGCAAGTGGCCGAGCGACTGGCATCGATGACCGATCGGTTTGGCAGTGACACGGCGGCGTTGGGCAAGTTGAGCGAGATCGTCCATCAGCAGGCGGCGATCATGGCTTACAACGATGCGTTTCACTTTGTCGGGATTGCGTTGGGGATCAGCATGCTGGCGGTTTTGTTGACCAAAAAATTGCCACAAGGATTGAAGGCTGGGGAGTCTCATTAAGACCGAGTCGCCGCCATTCGCGAGCAGGCTCGCTCCCACAGGGGATTTGTGAACGACACAATTCCAATGTGGGAGCGAGCCTGCTCGCGAAGAGGCCCTGTCCGGCGCTAGAGATCAAACAGCCAATAGCCGCTCGCGCAGCTTGGCAATCTCATCGCGCATCTGCGCCGCCGCTTCAAACTCCAGATCCCGCGCCAGCTGATACATCTTCTCTTCCAGCGCACGAATGCGTTTGGTGATCTCGCTCGGCGAGCGCAGTTCGGCTTCGTATTTGGCGTTCTCTTCGGCCGCTTTGGCCATGCCTTTGCGCTTCTTGCTGCGCGAGCCTGGCACGGTGGCGCCTTCCATGATGTCGGCAACGTCCTTGATCACCCCGCGTGGGGTGATGCCGTTTTCCAGGTTGAAGGCGATCTGCTTGTCGCGACGACGCTCGGTCTCGCCAATCGCTCGCTCCATCGAACCGGTCATGCGGTCAGCGTAGAGAATCGCCCGACCATTGAGGTTACGCGCCGCCCGGCCGATGGTCTGGATCAGCGAGCGCTCGGAACGCAGGAAGCCTTCCTTGTCCGCATCAAGAATCGCCACCAGCGACACTTCCGGCATGTCCAGGCCTTCACGCAGCAGGTTGATACCCACCAGCACGTCAAAGGTGCCGAGGCGCAGATCACGGATGATTTCCACGCGCTCGACGGTGTCTATGTCCGAGTGCAAATAACGTACGCGCACACCGTGGTCGGCGAGGTAATCGGTAAGGTCTTCGGCCATGCGCTTGGTCAGCGTGGTGACCAGCACCCGTTCCTCGACCGCCACACGTTTGCTGATTTCCGAGAGCAGGTCGTCGACCTGAGTCAGCGCCGGCCGCACTTCTACCTGCGGGTCGACCAGACCGGTCGGCCGCACCACTTGCTCGACCACGCGCCCGGCGTGCTCGGCTTCGTAGTTGCCTGGTGTCGCCGAGACAAAAATGGTCTGCGGGCTGACCCCTTCCCACTCGTCAAAACGCATTGGCCGATTGTCCAGCGCCGACGGCAAACGGAAACCGTATTCAACCAGTGTTTCCTTACGCGAACGGTCGCCCTTATACATCGCGCCGACCTGCGGCACGCTGACGTGGGATTCGTCGATCACCAGCAAAGCGTCGGCCGGCAGATAATCGTAGAGCGTTGGCGGCGCGGCACCGGCCGGACGCCCGGACAGGTAGCGCGAGTAGTTTTCGATACCGTTGCAGTAACCCAGTTCGAGGATCATTTCCAGGTCGAAACGGGTGCGCTGTTCAAGGCGCTGGGCTTCCACCAGTTTGTTGTTGCTGCGCAGGTATTCGAGGCGTTCCTGCAGTTCGACCTTGATGTGTTCGATGGCGTCGAGCAGGGTTTCCCGTGGCGTCACATAGTGGCTCTTCGGGTAAAAGGTGAAGCGCGGCATCTTGCGGATGACTTCGCCGGTCAGCGGGTCGAATGCGGAAATGCTTTCGACCTCGTCATCGAACAGCTCGATGCGGATCGCTTCCAGATCGGATTCCGCCGGGTAAATGTCGATGACATCGCCGCGCACACGGAAGGTCGCGCGGGCAAAATCCATGTCATTGCGGGTGTACTGCAAGTCGGCCAGACGCCGCAGCAGCGCACGCTGATCGAGCTTGTCGCCGCGATCAACGTGCAAGACCATCTTCAAATAGGTTTCCGGGCTACCGAGACCGTAGATGCACGACACCGTGGTGACGATGATCGCGTCCTTGCGCTCGAGCAGCGCCTTGGTCGCCGACAGACGCATCTGCTCGATGTGGTCGTTGATCGATGCATCCTTCTCGATGAAGGTGTCGGACGACGGCACATAGGCTTCGGGCTGGTAGTAGTCGTAGTAGGAAACGAAGTATTCGACGGCGTTGTTCGGGAAAAACGCCTTGAACTCGCCGTACAACTGCGCAGCGAGGGTCTTGTTCGGCGCCAGCACCAGGGTCGGACGCTGAATCTGCGAGATGACATTGGCGATGCTGAAGGTCTTGCCTGAGCCGGTCACACCGAGCAGCGTCTGGTGCGCCAGCCCGGCCTCGATGCCCTCCACCAATTGGCGGATGGCCTCCGGTTGATCGCCGGCGGGCTCGAAGCGGGTGACGAGCTGGAATTCGGACATATACACCTCTGGGATCGCGGCATTCCGAGCAAAGCGGAGCACCACGGGGACGACCGCAAACGACCGGTGTCGCGCAAGAAAAAACCTGGATTGTGCTCAATGTGGTGGCGATTGCCCGCTCTTTCAAGGCAAACGTCCTACATCCGCTAAAGACTCTGACACGAGCAGTCGACTAACGGTCAAGAAATAATCGGAAAAACTTACCCTAAAAGCCGAATCGCCTGTCGCCATTGTTCCGTAATGGCCTCTATACTAGCTCCCCGTTTGTGCACCGCTCTAGTGCATCCGGCTGGAGCGCGACACGTCCCTCCATTCTCCATTCAGAGCCGCCGCAATAATGAGCCTGTTCTCCGCTGTCGAAATGGCACCCCGCGATCCAATCCTGGGCCTCAACGAAGCATTCAACGCCGATACCCGGACCACCAAGGTCAACCTGGGCGTGGGTGTTTACTGCAACGAAGAGGGGCGAATTCCACTTCTGCGCGCCGTGATCGAAGCCGAGACGATTCGCGTCGCTCAACACGCTTCGCGCGGTTACCTGCCGATCGATGGCATCGCTGCCTACGACCAGGCCGTGCAAAAGCTGCTGTTCGGCAACGACTCGCCGCTGATCAGCGCCGGTCGCGTCATCACCACTCAGGCCGTCGGCGGGACCGGCGCCCTGAAAATCGGTGCCGACTTCCTCAAGCAACTGCTGCCGAACGCCGTTGTGGCGATCAGCGACCCGAGCTGGGAAAACCACCGCGCGCTGTTCGAAACCGCCGGTTTCCCGGTGCAGAACTACCGTTACTACGACGCTGCCACCCACGACGTTAACCGTGCCGGCATGCTCGAAGACCTCAACGCCCTGCCGAACGGCTCGATCGTTATCCTCCATGCGTGCTGCCACAACCCGACCGGCGTCGACCTGACCCCGGCGGACTGGAACAACGTACTGGAAGTGGTTAAAGCCAAAGGTCACGTGCCGTTCCTCGACATGGCTTATCAGGGTTTTGGCGACGGTATCGACGAAGACGCCGCTGCCGTGCGCCTGTTCGCTGAATCCGGCCTGACCTTCTTCGTTTCGAGCTCGTTCTCCAAGTCGTTCTCGCTGTACGGCGAGCGCGTGGGTGCGCTGTCGATCATCAGCGAATCGAAAGAAGAAAGCGCGCGCGTGCTGTCGCAGGTCAAACGCGTGATCCGTACCAACTACTCCAACCCGCCGACCCACGGTGCAAGCATCGTTGCTGCGGTGTTGAACAGCCCGGAACTGCGTGCGCAGTGGGAAGCGGAACTGGCTGAAATGCGTTTGCGCATTCGCGGCATGCGTGAGCAGATGGTTGCCCTGCTGGCCGAGAAAGCACCGGGCCGCGACTTCAGCTTCGTTGGTCGTCAGCGCGGGATGTTCTCCTACTCTGGCCTGACCACTGAGCAAGTGCATCGCCTGCGTAACGAGTTCGGCATTTACGCACTGGATACCGGCCGTATCTGTGTGGCAGCGCTGAACCAGAGCAACATCAAGGCTGTGACGGATGCGATTGTTCAGGTCATCTGATCTCGCCGCGTGATGAAAAACGGGAAGCCTTGGGGCTTCCCGTTTTTATTTGTCCCGGATAACGCCCCACACCCTCTAGACTGCACACAAATCAAACTGTAGGAGTGAGCCTGCTCGCGATAGCGGCGTGTCAGGTAATGAATCTTCGGCTGACACGACGCTATCGCGAGCAGGCTCACTCCTACAGGGATTGAGTACACCTTGGAATTTGCGAGAAACCACATGAAAAACGACAACCTGCGCGCCGACCGTGACGACCTGGATGATTTCATCCCCCGCGCCTCGGCCAAACGCGAAAAAAGCCTGGTGCTGCAAGTCGCCGCCGGGGTGTTTCTGGGTGGCCTGGCGCTGTGGCTGGTGCAACTGGCAGCCACTGCGGCCTACGCCAAACTGATGCTGGGCACTATCACCTTCGGCAGTTAAGCCAGTTCAGTCGCGCGCTGAGTCGCGGCATCGTCATAGACGACGTACAGCGATTCGGCGATCTGGCTTTTGATCGCCTTGGTGCTTTCAAGACCCAGGACAAAACCTTCAGCCTTACCGCCCGCGCGGTTCAATTCCTCGGCGGTACTGGCCTGGGTGATTGCATCCAAGAGTTTTTCGGCGTGGGGGCCGACGCCTTTGGGCAAGCTGATTTGCGCGATGCTCATGCGAACACCTCGTTGTTGCGGATTGACTGCTTCATGGCACGTACCTTTGCGGCGAATGGCCGGCAGCGCGTGTGACCACTTCCGGGCGGCCATGGTAGACCTCTGCTACGGTTCTGGTAACCGCCAATCGCTGACAAACCGCCATCCATCCCGAAAATTCACTCATTTTTGCAACCGGTGCTTGACTTCTCTTTTTGAATCAGTAACATACGCACCAATTCCGCAATAGCTCAGTTGGTAGAGCAAATGACTGTTAATCATTGGGTCCCTGGTTCGAGTCCAGGTTGTGGAGCCAAATAGCAAAGCCCCTGAATCGAAAGATTCAGGGGCTTTTTTGTGGGCGCTCGAAAAGATCAAAAAGATCGCAATCTTTTGATCTCGAAATGAAAAGGGCCGATCTGCAACAAACAGATCGGCCCTTTTCTATTCCATTACAGCGTCAGACATGCTCGCTGCTTTTCACCTGCACCTTCGGCGCACCATGCCCATGATCGTGATCATCCCGTTCGATCACCGGCACTTCCTTGCCGTCGCAGTCATGCAGCTTGCCGTCGCTGAAGTAATCACCTTCACGCAGCGCCGCCAGATCGCGATAACGCAGGGTGCGCTCTTCCGCTGCGGCAAATACCGACTGTTGATCCGAGTTACCGGCGGTGAAGTGGTTGAACGCCAGGTTGAGCAGGATCGCCATGATCGCCGACGAGCTGATGCCCGAGTGGAAAATGGTCGCGAACCAGCTCGGGAAATGATCGTAGAAGTTCGGCGCAGCAATCGGGATCATGCCGAAGCCGATCGAAGTAGCGACGATGATCAGGTTGACGTTGTTGCGGTAATCAACTTTCGACAGCGTACGGATGCCGCTTGCCGCCACGGTACCGAACAGCACGATACCGGCACCACCGAGCACCGAAGTCGGCACAGCCGCGATGACCCGGCCCATGAACGGCAGCAGGCCAAGGATCACCAGGAAGATACCGCCCGTAGCGACCACGTAACGGCTCTTGATCCCGGTGACCGCCACCAGCCCGACGTTCTGGGCGAAAGCGCTCTGGGTGAACGAGCCGAAGATCGGCGCAAACATGCTCGACAGCATGTCCGCCCGCAGACCGTTGCCCAGGCGCTTGGAATCGACCTTGGTGCCGATGATTTCACCGACCGCCAGAATGTCTGCCGACGTTTCTACCAGCGTCACCATGACCACGATGCACATCGACAGGATCGCGGCGAAGTGGAAGGTTGGCATACCGAAATGGAACGGCGTCGGGAAGCCGAACATCGGGCCGGTGGTGACGTTGGAGAAGTCCGCCATGCCGAGGAACACCGCCAGCACCGTGCCGATCACCATGGCCAGCAGGATCGACAGACGCGAGATGGTCGAGCTCCCGACCTTGCTCAGCAGCAGCACCAATACCAGCGTGACCGCCGCCAGACCGATGTTCTGCATGCTGCCGAAGTCCGGCGCGTGGCTGTTGCCGCCCATCGCCCAGCGTGCGGCCACTGGCATCAGCGTCAGGCCGATGGTGGTGATCACGATACCGGTGACCAAGGGCGGGAAGAACTTGGTAATTCGCGAGAACACCGGCGTGATCAGTAAGCCAATCAACGACGCCGCTATCACCGCGCCGAGCACAGATTGAAAGCCGCCCTCCCCACCACTGCTGACGATCGCGACCATGGTCGCCACGCCGGAGAACGACACGCCCTGCACCAGCGGCAATTGACAGCCAAAAAACGGTAGACCCAGGGTTTGCAGCAGTGTCGCCAGCCCCCCCGCAAACAATGAAGCAGCAATCAACAAACCTATGTCTGCCGGCGACAGGCCGGCCGCCTGGCCGATGATCAGTGGCACCGCAACGATACCGCCGTACATGGTCAGAACATGTTGCAGGCCGTAAGCCATATTCGCGCCGACCCCGAGATTTTCGTCCTCGGGCCGTTGGTGTGAAACATGGGGCGTTTTCATGGTGGGGGGTTCCCTGGTTTTTGTTATGCGCACACTGTATTCAAAACTCGCGACAAGTGTCCATGGTTTTGTATACAAAAAAACAGCGGAGGGTTACTCATCACTCAAACGGCCTGACCACTTGAGTGCTCCCCTATCACGTGGCAGGATCAAGCACCATGCCGTACGGATTAATGGATGCCCGCTGCCGGGCAAGAAAAGGACATCACCATGAGTGGAAAGCCCGCTGCACGCGCAACAGATGCCACGACATGCCCTGCCCATGCGGCACAGAAAATAGTTGCCGGCTCCCCCGACGTATTCTTCGATGGTTTGCCAGCCGCGCGACTCGGCGACCCCGCCTCTTGCGGCAGCTCCATCAGCGGCAACATTTCCGCGACCGTTTTCATCAATGGTAAAAACGCCGCCACGCAAGGCAGCCTGGGCAGCCACGGCGACGTTATCGTCGGCGGTTCCGGCACCGTCATCATTGGCCAGAGCGGCGGTGGCGCAGCGATCAGCCCCGTTCCGCCGATCAACTTGGGTTTCGACGAACAGTTCACGTTGCTGGACGCCGATGGCGAGCCCGTACCCGACTTCGCTTACAAGATCACCACCGCGTCGGGCAAGGTAATCCGCGGTGTCACCAATGAGCGCGGACTGACTCAAAGAGTGTCGACCCGCGCGAGCGAAATGCTGCATCTGGAGCCTGACGACCTAGCCTGAGCAGAAAAAAACCAGCGGCTGAATTCACCTGAAAGGAGCTGTAACCAGCATGGCGCAGGCAATCCTCAACAATAACCAGGCTCCCTCGAACCGACAGGGTGGCAGTACGCATCCGGCGGTCGTTGTCACCAAATACACCAAACGGGCTGACGAAAACGGTTGGCTGAGTGTCAAACTCGAGCCTAAGGGCACACTTGTCGCCCTCTGCGAATACACCAAAGTGACCTTCACCAAGGAGTCCGGTGGTCGAACCTACTTCCGGATTGCCGACGGCAATTCGGAGTTCGTCGGGCAGACGGCCAGCCTGAAAACCGAAAATGCCGTGAAGTACCTGATGGACACCCCGCCCACAGCGCCGGCCACCGTTAAGGTCAAGTACACCGGAGCACCGGCCCATGCGATATCGGAGTTCAAAGGCAAACTTCTGCAGCAATGGGCACAGGTCAGCTTCAATGGAAAAACGGCGAAGGTGACGCTGAACAGCCAGTGGGGCGGCGAATTTACCCCGATTCCTCCCGGACGCCACCGGATCATGGCACCCGACCGCTCCCACGGAAATATCTCCACAGGTGGCTACAAGGCACAAGGTAATCTGCATTGCACCGACGTCTGGTTTCCAATCGAACTGCAAGGCACAAAAGGCAACAGCAGCCGTTACATCCATGTCGGTCATTTGTCCGACGGCTGTGTCACCTTTTATGAGCTGATCAAATGGAACGATGTCTACGACTACCTGATCTGCCGGCGAGTCAAAGGTGAAGGCGGGAAATATGTCGGTGAATTGCTGGTGGAGAAATAATTGAAACGGTTGCTACTTATCCGATTGATACCCGCGCTGTTGCTGGTCATTGCCAGCAGTGCCAGTGCCAGTGCCGACTTTGGCTGTGATGACTTTCTGTCGAAGCTCGCAGACAAGCCATCGTTTGTTGAATTCAAAGGCTGCACACAGGCGCTTGATCGCATGGGCCAGCCATTTTCCGCCAGCTATGAAGTATCCGGGGCCAATGCTTCGAAAGCCGAACAGTACCTTGAACAGCACTTCGGGATTTCGCCGATCACGCGCGCCTGTTGTGTCTGGGACTCGACCCAAAATGGATTCAGAGATCCAGCAACAGGCATCAACTACCTGATCAGCATTGGCTCAGAGGAAACAGAGGTCAGGCAACGGGAGTCGTGGGCGAAGATCAATCGCTTCACGATCCAAGTCGATGCTTACGCTGAGGATCCCTGACCAGGCTGGATAAGGTGTCCGAGCACCGGCCTTAACAACTCTGGGCGCGCGACACGTATCCCGAACTCAACCTCAAGCAGATCGAGTAGATCCTCGACGTCCGCGACCTCACGCCGCTTGCTTTCGGCGCCCATTCGATGCACAGCGAAGCTGCCGTTGTTCAGCGTCTTGCGCCAGCCCTCCCCGGTGCGCGCCACCATCAGACGCTGGCTGAACAGTGACTCAGGGTGAGTCGAGACATACCAATTGCCGACGGTGTAATCGATGTCTTCCTGGCGTTGCAGGTCGAACAGGTACATCGGCCGCCATTCCCCCGCCACGTTGGCACGCAGCATGTAGCCGTCGGCCTGTTTTTCAATGCGATAAGGTTCGTGTGGCGTTGGTTGCTCCGCTTCGGTGTCGAGCAGCAGCGGTGCAGTCGGCACCATGCCACCAAAACCGACATCGGTGATGTAGCGCACATCGTCGATGGTCACCAGACTCAAGCGGTGCGTGCGCGCCGTCCAGCTGCCTTCCGGCTGATTCATCACCACGCGCCCGCTGATAGCGCGTACGTCGAAGCCCAGTTCAAGCAACAAGGCAAAGAACAGGTTGTTGAGTTCGTAGCAGTAACCACCACGGCCACCGACGAGGATTTTTTCTTCGATGGACGGCAGATCGATCAACACCGGAGCACCGGTAATCGTCGCCAGGTTCTCGAATGGAAACACGCCGGTGTGGCGCAATTGCAGAAGGCGCAAGGTCTCGAGTGTCGGTGCTGGTGGCGTTTCGAAACCGAGGCGTTGCAGGTACAGCTTCAGATTCGTCAGGCGTGGCTCACTCATTGCTCGATCCTTATGCATGGGGCCGCAGGTCACTGCGTTGATGGTCGCCATGTATACGGGATCGGGCACTGTTTTCGACAATTGATTTCGCCAATCGCCCGCTAGCGTTTCTTGCGTGAACCGATACGAATCCACGTCGGCGCATGGTCACTGGCGTGCGGTTCGTTGCGCACCCAGGCGTCTACGCCGGCCTCGTGCAGATAGGGACTCAGCGCCGGGTTGAGCAGCAGATGATCGATGCGCAGCCCGGAGTTGGTTTGCCAGTGCTGGCGAAAGTAATCCCAGAACGTATAGAGGCGATCCTCGGGATACAGATGCCGCAGCGAATCGGTCCAGCCCTGATCAAGCAAACGCTGATAACACTCGCGACTCTCGGGTTGCAGCAACGCATCCTTGAGCCAGGAGCGGGTGTTGTAGATGTCCATGTCGGTGGGCACGACGTTGTAATCACCGGCCAGCACCACCGGGTGATCGCTGCCTTGCAGGTCTTTCGCATAGCTGATCAGTCGTTCGAACCAGGCCAGTTTGTAATCGAATTTCGGTCCGGGCTGCGGGTTGCCGTTGGGCAGGTACAGGCACCCGACCAGAACGCCGTGCACCGCTGCTTCCAGATAACGGCTGTGCTTGTCAGCGGGATCACCCGGCAAGCCGCGTCGACTTTCCAGCGGTTGCGCATCGCGGGCGAGAATCGCCACGCCGTTCCACGCCGCCTGCCCCTGCCATATCGCGCCATAACCGGCAGCTTCCAGTTCGACGGCGGGGAACGCCGTGTCGACAGATTTGAGTTCTTGCAGGCAGGCGATGTCCGGTTGCTCGCGTTTGAGCCAATCCAGCAGATTCGGCAACCGCGCGCGCAGGCCGTTGACGTTGTAGGTGGCGATCCGCAGGTTTTTCATCGGCTGAGGCTCCTGCCCATGGGCTGTGAAAATTGTGACCTCGTGAACATCGCCACGGTTGCATCGGATCCACCCGCTGCGGCGTAATAGGCGCTCGCCATTCGCCCGCACTGCCGAGACCGCAATCCCATGTCAACCACGCTGCAAGGTCAGCGCATCCTCTTGCGCCCGCTTCAGTATTCAGATGCCGCCGCCCTGCTCCACGCTGCCGCCGACGGCGAGTTGTGGAACCTCACCGTCACGGTCGTGCCGTCGGCCAGCACCGTCGACAGCTACCTGAAAAAAGCCCTCGATGGCCGTGACGCTGGCACGGTCATGCCGTTTGTCATTGTCTTGAAAGACACTGGCGAAGTGATCGGCTCAACGCGCTTCTGGAAGATCGACCCGCTCAATCGCAAGCTGGAAATCGGCAGCAGCTGGATTGCGGCACGCTGGCAGAAGTCCTTCGTTAACACCGAGGCCAAGTACCTGATGCTGTGTCACGCCTTCGACGTGCTCGATTCCGTGCGGGTGCAGTTCACCACCGACGAGAATAACCAGAAGTCACGCAATGCGATTCTGCGCCTTGGCGCACAGCAGGAAGGCATCGTCCGTCATGAGCGGATCATGCCGGACGGGCGCAAGCGCAATTCGGTACGGTTCAGCATCATCGACGACGAGTGGCCGCAGGTGCGTCTGCACCTGGAACAGAAACTCGCCGGCGACCGGTAATGCTCAGGCGCGATTGCGCAGCCATTGCAGGAAGCCTTTTTTCGGTGCGACCACCGGTGTTTCCTCGGTCAGCGATTGCGCCTTGTGCAGGCGATAATCGAGCAAGGCTTGCATCGCGTCGTTGATGTCGTGACGGGCATCGAGGCATGGCTTCAGGTAGGACTTTTCAATGCGGTACAGCACGCAAAAGGTTTTCGCCGAAAAGTCCGCCGGCAACGAGGAATCGGACAGAATCCCCGCCTCGCCGATGACCTCGCCCGGCCCCATGCGCCCGGATTCGAACGGCGTGCCGTGACGCTTCAAAGTCACCGACACCACACCGGACTCAATAATGAACAGATGATCGCTGACCTCGCCGCCCGCGAGAATGACTTCGCCGGCACGGAAGGTTTGCAGGCTCATGTTCTGACTGAAGGTGTCTTTTTCTTCCTGGCGCAGGGTCGAGAAGATCGGCGAACTGTCGAGCAGCGCCCGTGGTCGCGACAAATTGGTCGGCGCAGTGCTTTCATCACTCGACAGCAGATTGACCCCGGACGCCTGCAAGTGCCGATACGCCAGGTCAAACAGTTGATTGCGCACCACGCGCTTCTCACCCATCGAAGCGACGAAACCGCTGATCTCGTATTCCGCGCCACTGCTGCCGGAGCTTTTCAGGGCGACGCTCGGTGCAGGCGTGTCGAGCAGTTGACGGCAGCCCTGCATGGCCCGCTCCAGCGCATCGATTACCGAACTGGGCCGCGCATGCGGGCTGACCTGCACGCTGACTGCGACGCCAAACATGTTGCTCGGCCGACTGAAGTTGATGATCTTGGCCTTGGCCGCCAGCGAGTTGGGAATCACCGCCATGCTGCCCTGACTGGTTTGCAGGCGCGTGGCGCGCCAGTCGATGTCGGTGACCCGTCCTTCGGTGCCGTCGATCGAGATCCAGTCATCCAGTTGATAAGGCTTGGTGGTGTTGAGGACGATCCCGGAGAACACATCGCTCAACGTACTCTGCAAAGCCAGACCGACGATGATCGCCAGCGCACCGGACGTGGCCAGCACGCCTTTGACCGGCAGATCCAGCACATAGGCCAGCGCCGCGATGATCGCGATAAGGAAAATCACCGCGCCGAGCAAATCCTGCAGCAGCCGCCCGGTGTGGCCGACCCGCTGCATCATTACCGCGCCGATCAACACCGTCAGGGTGCGCGCACCGAACAGCCACCAGCCAATCTGCAAGCCGGTCGCCGCCAGATGCAGCGGCACGTTGTCGGCCCACGGCGCCGGCTCCATCGGGTTGAGGCCTTCGTTGAACAGCAGGACGCTGAACAGCGTGAAAATCAGCACCCGCACCAGCAGTTTCCACTCGCTGCCATGGGAACTGATCAGACGCCACAAGCCCAGATCGAGGAGGATCAGGATCAACGCGCAGAACAACGGGTGTTCGGTGAGCAGAGACAGCATCAAACAACTCCGACGGGGGCCAATCGCGAGAAGATCGCACAGATTGAGCAAGTGTAGGAGCAATTGATTTCAGAGCATGAATGCCCGCGCCAAAACACCACAAAACGAAATGTGGGAGCGAGCCTGCTCGCGAATGCGGTCGATCAGTCAAAGGTGCATCGACTGACATGACGCCTTCGCGAGCAGGCTCGCTCCCACAGGGGACTGCGGTGTGGCCCGGGGTTATTTACCGTTAGTCAGGGTGCTGTAGCTGGTCATCAGGTTGCGGTAGTCGGGGATGTGGTTGGAGAACAGCGTGCCCAGCCCTTCGATGTCGTTGCGCCAGTCGCGGTGCAACTCGCAGGCCAGACCGAACCAGGTCATCAATTGCGCACCGGCGCTGGACATGCGGTTCCACGCCGATTCGCGGGTCAGTTCGTTGAACGTGCCCGAGGCATCGGTCACCACGAACACATCGAAGCCCTCTTCCAATGCCGACAGCGCCGGGAACGCCACGCAAACTTCCGTCACTACACCGGCAATGATCAGTTGCTTCTTGCCAGTCGCCTTGATCGCCTTGACGAAATCCTCGTTGTCCCAAGCGTTGATCTGGCCTGGCCGGGCGATGTACGGCGCCTCCGGAAACAGCGCTTTCAGCTCCGGCACCAGCGGGCCGTTGGGGCCGGTTTCGAAACTGGTGGTGAGGATCGTCGGCAGCTTGAAGTACTTGGCCAGATCGGCCAGCGCCAGCACGTTGTTCTTGAACTTGTCCGGCTCGATGTCGCGCACCAGCGACAGCAGCCCGGCCTGATGGTCGACCAGCAGTACCGCAGCGTTGTTCTTATCCAGACGTTTGTATTGAGTGGTCATTGCAGTAATCCTCGCGGGTGGTAGAGGCCGACGAGGGTCGACCTCCGGAGACTCGATCAGCGCTGGGAATCCAGCACTTCGTGTTCGTTCGCGACTTGCTGAGCCTTGAGGTAGCTCTCGATCAGCAATTGATAATGCGGCATGGCCTGGGCGTAGACGGCCGCCCACTGCTCGGCATCGGGACGGTTCCACGAGCCTTGCAGCTCGGAAAGCGTAGCCATGATGTCGATCGGCACCACCCCGGCCTGGGCCAAACGGGCAACGGTCAGATCAGTGGCCAGTTTCGAGTGATTACCGGACGCGTCGACCACGGCGAACACCTTGTAGCCTTCGTGCACGGCGGCGATGGACGGGAACGCCAGGCAGACGCTGGTCAGAGTTCCGGCGATCACCAACGTCTTCTTGCCGGTGGCTTTGACCGCTGCGTGAAATTCCGGATTGTCCCAGGCGTTGATTTCGCCCTTGCGCGCCACGTATTGCGCATGCGGCGCGGCTTCGTGAATTTCCGGGATCAACGGCCCGTTCGGCCCTTGCGGCACCGATGCCGTGGTAATCACCGGCATCTTCAGCAGGGTCGCCGCTTTGGCCAGTGCGATGGCATTGGCGCGCAGTTGCGGCACGTCCATGTCTTTGACGATCTGGAACAGACCGCTCTGATGGTCGATCAACAACATGGCCGCGTCGCTGGCATCGATGGTCGGTTTCTGGCCGTCGAAGTTCGCTGCATTGACAGTGTTCATGTGCGTGTCCTCTTTTCTTTAGGCAATAGCCATCCCTGGCCTGCGAACCGGCCTACGCGTCCTGTGTAGAGCGGAGTGGTGGTGCGTTAAGCGTGCATCTGGCCGAAGCGGCCGGACTGGAAGTCGGCGAACGCCTGGTGGATTTCCTGCTCGGTGTTCATCACGAACGGGCCATGGCCGACGATCGGTTCGTCGATCGGCTCGCCGCTGAGCAGCAACACCATGGCATCCTGGCTGGCTTCGAGCGTCATCTGATGGCCGTCACGTTCGAACAGCGCCAACTGCCCTTCGCGCACCGCTTCCACACCGTTGACCTGCACCGAGCCTTTCAACACCACCAGCGCGGTGTTGCGGCCTTCATGCAGATCCAGCGTCAGCAATTTGCCGGCGTTGAGGCGCAGATCCCACACGTCGATCGGTGTGAAGGTGCGCGACGGGCCGGTGTGGCCATCGAATTCACCGGCGATCAGGCGCAGGCTGCCCGCGTTGTCCTTGAGCGCGATGCTCGGGATGTCGCTGTCGAGAATGGTCTGGTAGCCCGGCGCGGCCATTTTGTCCTTGGCCGGCAGGTTGACCCACAGCTGCACCATTTCCAGTTTGCCGCCGGTTTTGGCGAAGTTTTCCGAGTGGAACTCCTCGTGGAGGATCCCCGACGCCGCGGTCATCCATTGCACATCGCCCGGGCCGATGACGCCGCCGCTGCCGGTCGAGTCGCGGTGCTGCACTTCGCCTTCATACACGATAGTCACGGTTTCGAAACCACGGTGCGGATGCTGACCAACGCCACGCCGTTCGGTGGTCGGGGTGAAATCGGCGGGACCAGCGTGATCAAGCAGCAGGAACGGGCTGATGTGTTTGCCCAGGTTGTCGTAGGAAAACAGCGTGCGAACCGGGAAACCATCGCCGACCCAATGGCCGCGCGGGCTGGTGTAGATACCGATGATGTTTTTCATGGTTGTCTCCAATGGGGGTGAGTGATGCGATGGATTAAGCTTAAATCCATGACCATTAATGCACTAGACTGCAAAAATCAGCCTTAGCGTTCTATCTGGAGAACGATGGTGGAAGACCTCAACACCCTCTACTACTTCACCCAAGTGGTCGAACATCATGGTTTCGCCGCCGCCGGGCGCGCACTGGACATGCCCAAATCGAAACTCAGCCGGCGCATTGCCGAGTTGGAAGAACGCCTCGGCGTGCGCCTGCTGCACCGCACCAGCCGTCATTGTTCATTGACCGAAATCGGCCAGGCCTATTACCAGCGTTGCCTGGCCATGCGCATCGAAGCCGAGAGCGCCGCCGAACTGATCGAACGCAACCGCTCCGAACCGCAGGGTCTGGTGCGCCTGAGTTGCCCGACGGCGCTGCTTAACTCGTGGGTCGGGCCGATGCTCACGCGTTACATGCTCAAGTACCCGCTGGTGGAGTTGTTTATCGAGAGCACCAATCGCCGCGTCGACTTGATTCATGAAGGGTTCGACATCGCGCTGCGCGTGCGTTTTCCGCCGCTGGAAAACACCGACATGGTCATGAAGGTGTTGGGCAACAGCACGCAATCGGTGGTCGGTAGCCCACAGTTTGTCGAACGCCTGTCGTCACCGCCCTCGCCCGCTGACCTCAATGGTTTGCCGAGCCTGCACTGGGGCGCGGCGCAGCGGGAATATCAGTGGGAGTTGCTGGGGCCGAATGGCAATACGGCGCTGATCCGCCATACGCCACGAATGGTCACCGATGACTTGATTGCCTTGCGTCAGGCGGTGATTGCCGGCGTTGGCGTGGCGCATCTGCCGAGCGTAGTGGTGCGTGAGGACATTGCCGCCGGACGCGTCGTGGAATTGATTCCGGGCTGGGCGCCGAAGTGCGGAGTGGTGCATGCGATATTTCCGTCGCGACGCGGGTTGTTGCCGTCGGTGCGGACGTTAATTGATTTTCTCGGGGAGGAGTTTGCCCACAGCGACATAGCCTGAATCGGTGGTGCGCCCTTCGCGAGCAGGCTCGCTCCCACATGAGTACGCATTCCAATGTGGGAGCGAGCCTGCTCGCGAAGAGGCCAGCCCGGACAACATAAGTCCTGAAAATGATTCATGACTTCCGGTCAACAGTGCTTTGCCCCACCAGCGGTTTTTCTCAACGATACAGACGCGGATACTCCTGCCCATTCCCACTGCAACCCATGGAGTCTTTCATGTCTGTTCCCGCTTTCGGTCTCGGTACATTTCGTCTGCAAGGCCAGGTGGTCATCGATTCGGTAAGTACCGCCCTCGAACTCGGCTACCGGGTCATCGACACCGCGCAAATCTACGAAAACGAAGCCGATGTCGGCCAGGCCATCGCCGCCAGTGGCATCCCGCGCGAAGAGCTGTTCCTCACCAGCAAGATCTGGGTCGCCAACTTCGCCAAGGATCGCTTGATCGACAGCCTCAAGGACAGCCTGCAGAAATTGCAGACCGACTACCTCGACCTGACCTTGATTCACTGGCCGTCGCCGGATAACCAGGTCCCGGTGGAAGAATTCATGGGCGCCCTGCTCGAAGCCAAGCGTCTGGGCCTGACCCGGCAGCTCGGTGTGTCCAACTTCACCATCGATTTGATGAAGCAGGCGATTGCTGCGGTCGGTGCAGAAAACATCGCGACCAACCAGATCGAACTGCATCCGTACCTGCAAAACCGTAAAGTCGTCGAGTTCGCCCGCAGCCAGGGCATCCACATCACTTCGTACATGACCCTCGCCTACGGTGAAGTGCTGAAAGACCCGCTGATCCAGCAGATCGCCGAACGCCGGCAAGCCACCCCGGCACAAGTCACCCTCGCCTGGGCAATGCAGTCGGGCTATGCGGTGATCCCGTCGTCGACCAAACGCGCCAACCTGCAAAGCAACCTTGCCGCCACGGCGCTGACCTTGAGCGATGCCGACATGGCGCTGATTGCCACGCTGGATCGCGGCCATCGCCTGACCAGCCCGAAAGGCATCGCGCCAGACTGGGACTGATTCAGCAATATTGCCAGTTCAGGATTGCAGATGTTGCGCGAGGCCGGCCATGGCCTCGCGCAACGTATCGCTTGCCATGCCCAACGGCGCCGCGTGCGCTTCGCTGCACGCCTGCTCAAGCTCGATACACGCCGCCACCACCCGCGCGGCCCCGACCATCTGCGCCCCACCCTTGATGTGATGAGCCAGTTCGCGAAGCCCCGCGCGATCCTGCTCTTGCTGCAACAGATCCAGACGTTGCAGATCGATGTGCAAGCTGTTGAGCACCTCCTTGCGTAAATGCTCGATCAAGCCACGATCATTCCCGGCCATTTGCTCCAGGGTGCTCAGATCGATCTCCGCCAATGCTGGCGCCGCGCTGGAGGCCGCCGCGATGTCGCAATGACTGGCCGCCGTCAATGCCTGCGCCAGATCGTGCAAGCGGATCGGTTTGAACAGGCACTCGTCCATGCCAGCCTTCAGGCAGCGCGTCCGTTCCTCGGCCTGCGCGTTGGCGGTAAAGCCAAGAATCAGGCAAGGCTTGCGCCCGGCAATCGCTTCTTCTTCACGAATGGCCTGCGCCAGTTGATAACCGTTGCGCCTCGGCATATTGCAATCGGTGATCACCACATCGAACACTTGCGTGCGCCAGCGCTCAAGGCCTTCATCGCCGTTTTCGGTGTCGACCGTGCGATGGCCGAGTTCACTCAACTGCCAGCACAGCAGCAGACGGTTCACCGGATGATCGTCCACCACCAGCACACTCAGAGAACACGCAGCAGCAACGACGGCTTGCGGGGGTGCCGTGGTCTGAGCGAGGGCGGCCAACAGCGGCAGTTCGAGACTGACTTCGACTTGCGTTCCCTCGCCCGGCGCACTGTCGAGCCGCAGCGTGCCGCCCATCATTTCGCAGAGGCTGCGACTGATGACCAGGCCCAGCCCGGAGCCGCTGCGTGCCGATTGCGAGTGATTGCTCGCCTGCACGAACGGGCTGAACAAGCGCCGCCGATCGTCGTGGCTGATCCCGACCCCGCTGTCCTCGATCCGCACTTTCACGGCCAGTGTTTCTGTCACCGCTGCGCTCACCACCAGCCGCAGACTGACCTCGCCTTCTTCAGTGAACTTGATTGCATTGCTCAGCAGATTCGATAGCACTTGTTTGAACCGCGTCGGATCAATCAGCACATCAACGTTGCTGCGGGGATCCAGTTCGATGTGCCACAACAAGCGCTTCTGCCGCGCCAGCCCTTCAAACACCCGACACACTGACGCCACCAGTTCGCGCAGGTTGGCGCGTTCGGGCGCGAGTGACAGGTGCCCCGTCTCGATCCGTGCGATGTCGAGAATGTCGCCGATCAGCGCCAGCAATTGTTGCCCGGCATTGGACGCCACCTGAATCGCCAGACGATCGGTCACGCCCTCTTCTGCGCGCTTGAGGGCCAGTTCGAGCATGCCGATCAAGGCATTCATCGGTGTACGGATTTCATGGCTCATGGTCGCCAGAAACGTGGTTTTCGCCCGATTCGCATCGTCTGCTGCGTCCTTGGCTTCCTGCAATTGCTGCACCCATTGCTGGCGTCGGCGGATCTGCTGGCGCTGAAAAACGATCCAGGCCAGCGCGAGTGCCAGCAAGACCGCCGCACCGGCAAAGCCGAGGAGAATCTCGCGGCGATGTTGTAACCAGTAACTGTCATCCACCACCACATCGTGGCTCCAGCGTTCAACCAACTCGTCCATCTGTTGTGGGGCGATGCTCAACAACGCCTTGTTCAGGATCGAATGCAGTGCGGGCATTTGCGGTGCGGTCGCCAGCGCAATGCGCGCCGGTTGATCGCCGACCGTGCCGGTAATGCGCAGACGTTCGCGGTAGTGCCGGGCGATCAGAAAGCGCGCCACCAGCAACGAACTCACCGTGGCGTCGACTTGCCCCTTGGCAATCAGCGCCATGCCTTCGGCAGGGCTTTTGACTTCGATCAGACGGATGCCCGGCACGCGTTCCAATAGATATCCGCGCAACGGGTGGCCGCGATAAATCGCCAGCCGTTTACCGGCCAGATCATCAAGGTTGAGCGGCCCCTGCGCGGTGATTGCACTGACCAGCACAAACGGATTGTTCAGATAGGCGCGAGTAAATTGCAGTTCGGTTTCGCGCTCGCTGCTCGGCGTCACCACTGGCAACACATCCAGCTCACCGGCCTTGAGTTGTTCGATCTGACGATCGAGCGACACACCGCGCACGATTTCAAAATTCAATCCGCTGCGCTGGCTGATCACATTCAGCAACTGCGCGGACAACCCGTTGAAGCGGCCGTCGGCATCAAAAAAAGTCAGCGGCGCAAAATCGTCGATGGCACCGACCCGCACCCGTGGATGCTGGTCCAGCCAGGCCTGCTCACTGGCACTGAGTTGCACCCGTGATTGTTCAGCCATCTCGGCAAGGCCGACGCTCCAGCGCTGCTCGATGCGTTGGCGATGCTCCATGGGAATGGCGGTCAACACCTTGTCGACGATGCGCTTGAGGCGTACATCGCTGCGCAACAAGGCAAAAGCGAACGAATTGGCGTCCAGCCCCGACGGGCCGGCCAATTGCAGGTCGTTGCGATAATTGGTGTTGATCAGGTAGTTGGCACTGATGAAGTCGCCCAGATACACATCATCCGCGCCGAAGGCCACCGCACCGAGCGCATCCATCGCCGAAGGGTAACGCTGCACACTGGCATAGGGATAAAACCCCTGCACATTCGCCAGTGGCAAATAATCCTCGACCATGGCCACGCGCTTGCCGGCAAGATCTGCCGGCAGCTTTTCATCGAGGCGAGTCACCAGCATCGGCTGATCTTCGGCGTAAGCGCGGGACAGGATGAAATCCGGGTCGGCGGCTTCAAAATTGTTCGAGGTTCCCAGCAGATCGAGGTCACCACGCTTGAGTGCCGCCATCACCGCATCGCGGTTGGCAAAGCGCCGGACTTCAATGCGTGTGCCGAGCAACTGCGCCAGCAGATCAGCATAATCGGCGGTGAGCCCTTCGAGTTCCTGTTGATTGCGGGTAATCTCGAACGGTGGGTAATCCGGACCGGAAATACCCATGCGTAGCACCGGGTGCTGACGCAGCCATTGGCGGTCCTGCTCGTCCAGCCGCAGCTGGACGTTTGCCAGGCCGGTACGGGTCAGTACCTGCAGCACCTGCGGCGCGTCACCCGCCCAACTACTGGCGATCAGGCTCAACCACAGGCAGACAATCCAGCATCCCTGCCGCATGTGCAATTGCTCAGATCACATGATTGCGCTTGGCGAATTCGCGCAAGAGCACCAATGAGTAAACCCCGAGTTTTTTCATCAGACGGGTTTTATAGGTGCTGACGGTTTTGTGGCTCAGGTGCATGTCCTCGGCAATCGCCTTGTTCGATTTGCCCCGCGCCAGTTGCACGAAAATAGTCAACTCACGATCAGAGAGCTGATCGATCATCTGTTTTTCGGTGGTTTGCACGGCATTCAGCGTGCTGAGGTAGTCCGGAAGCACGGAAAAATAGGTATGTCCCGAAACGACTGCCTGAATGGCATTGCGCAACTGTTCCAGTTGATTGGTTTTGGTCACGTAGGCCATGGCTCCGGCACGCACACAGCGCTCCTGATAGAACATGGGTTCGTGTGTACTGAAAACCAGCACTCGGCATCGCGGATAATTGACCCTTATCCGCTCCAGAACGTCGAGTCCATCGAGTACTGGCAAATTCAGGTCGAGTATCACCAGTTGGGGCGCGTGCTCACGAATAAGCGACACCACCTCGTTGCCTTGGGACGCCTCGTATATCCGCTTGAATCCTTCGCCTTGCAACACGATTCGGATGGCGGCGCGCACCACCGGATGATCATCGACGACAAGCGCTGACTTCATGGCCACTCCCGATGCAAAGTCTGACGAACAGGCCACCGATTGGGGCTGCTCCGGACTCAGTGGCTGCGCAGGGACTGTTACACGTAACGGCGCGCAAATCACCTGTCAGATCTGACAGTTGCAGGAAATGATTTTCTATGCATGCGCAGCGCTCTGCACCAACGGATTTACCCTGGGGGCTGATAACGTCTGTGCCCGTGCCGGAGCGTCGACCAGCGCCATCAACTGGTCGATCGACTGTTTTGATGGCAGTGACAAATGGCTGATCTGGACATTTTCCTGAGCGAAGCCGGAGGACAGTTGCAACGGCGCCGTTTGCTCGTTGTAGATCAACGCCTGACGAACCTGCGGGTTATCGAGGAAAAAACCCGGCAGATCCAGCGAGCCTGCAGCGAGTTCGGCGTTGATGACCACCACATCGAAGGGCTCGCAACCGTAGTCCACCAGAGTCAGCAGCTCGGTGAGGTTCTGCACCGGAGCAATGCGGTAATAATTGAGGCCGTTGAACAGTCGCTCGATTTTCATACGGTGAAAATGCTGAGGGTCTGCGATCAGGATGCGCAGGGCTTTATTGATCATGATCGATCTCCCGGTGTCAGGGTTTCTGGGTGCGGCAAGACTACGCAAGCTGCGTGGCGGGTTCTGTAGGAATAATCCGAAAAAAAAGGTTACTCATCCGAGTCATGCCCATCACTGTGCTGTCGCCAGGTCAGCGATCAAAGGGCCGAGTGTCTGCCGATCCGGTGTTCGGATCAGGGTCAAATAGCGTCGATCAGTGCTGCATATCGCCTGTGTGCACACCTCGCCGCGACGTTTGTCATAAATAACGGCATGACGAATCTGCAGGTTGCATTGAAAAAAACGCAAAGGATCGACTCCACCGACCGCCATCAGCTCAGCGCCGATGATCAGCAGGTCATAGTGCTCAAACGGATCGGACGAGTAATGCGTCGCACCCAGCAGCTCACGAAACGAATACACCGACACGTTGCCGCGACAGCCGAGTTCGTTGAGGCATTTGCTTATTCGCACATGCAGCGCCCGTTGCTCGTCGGCAATAAGGATTCGCCAGCGTTTGTAGGACATTGTCTTTCACAACCCAGGAAAATCACGCTCATCACGTGAATGACAAGGCTAAGCAAAAGGAGCCGTGACGCCTGTAGGACGAATCTTAAAAATGAATGGAGAACAGCCGAGAGCAAGCAAAAAAGCCACACCCGGCATGACCGGATGTGGCGTTGCTACTGAACGGACGAGCGCGGTTCATTCGGTGGTACTCGGACTCCAGAACGCCTGCACCACCAACGCCGACGTCGCAATCCGCGCCACCAGTGCATCCAGTTCATCACCATCGACCGACGTCGTCGCCAGAGTCGCTTCGATCTCGATTTCATCGGCGCCGAACGCATGCACATCGACGTCGCTGGCCGGGTAGTTGCTGCGCTCAAGCTCTGCTTCAAGCAAGGCGAACACGGCGGTCTGCTGCGAGCGGCGGGCGATGACATAGACGATATTGGTGACTTCCGCCGAAACCACGTCCAGCGGCTGGCGGTTGATGTTGTTGACGATCGGCCGCAGCAAAGTGTTGGCGGCCAGAATGAATAGCGTGCCGAGTACGGCTTCGGCGAGCAGATCGGCCCCGGCACAGGCGCCAACCGCCGCCGAAGTCCACAGGGTTGCGGCGGTGTTGAGGCCGCGCACGTTGCCTTCTTCGCGCATGATCACCCCGGCGCCGAGAAAACCGATGCCGGACACCACGTAGGCAACCACGCGCACCGCGCCTTCAGCGCCGGCGAGACGGTTGGCCATGTCGACGAAAATCGCTGCACCGACGGCGACCAGCACATTGGTGCGCAGGCCGGCGGTGCGTTGCCGGTACTGGCGCTCGAAGCCGATCAGACCACCGAGAATGAACGCGGCGCTGAGGCTGACGAGGGTGTCGAGCAGCGAATCGAGGTTGAGGTTGTTGATGGCTTGCATGATGAAATCCTTGAGAACACAAATTCCCCCTGTGGGAGCGAGCCTGCTCGCGAAAGCGGAGTGTCAGCCACTACAGCTGTGGCTGAAAAAACGCCTTCGCGAGCAGGCTCGCTCCCACAGGGGAACGGTGTTGGCCGTGCTGTTATTGCCAGCCGAACCGGCGGATGTAAAAACCTTTCACGGCCTGGGTCAGCGCCATGTACGCCAGCAGAATCACCGGCAGGAACACGAAGTACAGCGACGGCAGCGCCTGCAATTTGAAGTAGTGCGCCAGCGGCCCCATCGGCAGGAAGATGCCGACCGCCATGATGATCCCGGTCATCACCAGCAGCGGCATCGCGGCACGGCTTTGCAGGAACGGAATCTTCGGCGTGCGGATCATGTGCACGATCAGCGTCTGGGTCAGCAACCCGACCACGAACCAGCCTGACTGGAACAGGGTCTGGTGATCCGGGGTGTTGGCATCGAATACGTACCACATCAAGGCGAACGTGGTGATGTCAAAGATCGAACTGATCGGGCCGAAGAACAGCATGAAGCGCCCGACGTCGCCCGGCTGCCAGCGTTGTGGTTTTTTCAGCATCTCCTCGTCGACGTTATCGAACGGAATGGCAATCTGCGAAATGTCGTAGAGCAGGTTCTGCACCAGCAGATGCATCGGCAGCATCGGCAGGAATGGAATGAACGCACTGGCGACCAGCACCGAGAAGACGTTGCCGAAGTTGGAACTGGCGGTCATCTTGATGTACTTGAGCATGTTGGCGAAGGTGCGCCGCCCTTCGAGCACGCCCTCCTCCAGCACCATCAGGCTCTTTTCCAGCAGGATGATGTCAGCCGCTTCCTTGGCGATGTCCACCGCGCTGTCCACGGAAATACCAATGTCGGCGGTGCGCAGGGCTGGCGCATCGTTGATGCCGTCGCCCATGAAGCCGACCACGTGACCGTTGCCTTTGAGGATGCGCACGATGCGCTCCTTGTGCGACGGCGTCAGTTTGGCGAAGACGTTGGTGGTTTCCACGGCCACTGCCAGTTCGGCATCGCTCATGCGCTCGACGTCATTACCCAGCAACAGCCCCTGTTGCGCCAGGCCGACTTCGCGGCAGATTTTCGCGGTGACCAGTTCGTTGTCACCGGTCAGCACCTTCACTGCCACACCGTGTTCGGCCAAGGCCTTGAGCGCTGGCGCGGTGCTTTCCTTCGGTGGATCGAGGAACGCCACGTAACCGATCAGCGTCAGTTCCTGTTCATCGGCCAGGCTGTAAATCTCCCGACCTTCGGGCATCGAGCGTGCGGCCACGGCCACCACGCGCAAGCCTTCAGCGTTGAATGCTGCGGTGACCTGACGAATCCGGGTCAGCAATTCATCGCTCAAGGCTTCATCGACCTCGCCGTGACGCACGCGGCTGCACACCGCCAGGACTTCTTCCACGGCGCCTTTGCAGATCAGTTGATGTGGCTGGCCACGCCCTTCGACCACCACCGACATGCGCCGACGATTGAAGTCGAACGGGATCTCATCGACCTTGCGAAACGCTGTGCCGACTTTCAGTTCGCGGTGGATTTCCACGTGTTCCAGTACCGCAACATCCAGCAGGTTTTTCAGGCCGGTCTGGTAGTAGCTGTTGAGGTAAGCCATTTCCAGCACGTCATCGGAATCTGCGCCCCAGACATCGACATTACGCGCGAGGAAAATCTTGTCCTGAGTCAGTGTGCCGGTCTTGTCGGTGCAGAGCACGTCCATGGCGCCGAAGTTCTGGATCGCATCGAGGCGTTTGACGATGACTTTTTTGCGCGACAGAAACACCGCGCCTTTGGCCAGCGTCGAGGTGACGATCATCGGCAGCATTTCCGGGGTCAGGCCGACCGCAATCGACAGCGCGAACAGCAGCGCCTCAGTCCAGTCACCCTTGGTGAAACCGTTGATGAACAGCACCAGCGGCGCCATCACGAACATGAAGCGGATCAACAGCCAGCTGACTTTATTCACGCCTTGCTGGAACGAAGTGACCGCGCGATCAGTTGCGCCAACACGCTGGGCCAGCGCACCGAAATAAGTGCTGTTGCCGGTGGTGAGAATCACCGCTACAGCGGTGCCGGAGACGACGTTGGTGCCCATGAACAGGATGTTGTCCAGCTCCAGTGGATTACGCGTGTCGCGATCAGCCTGACGCGGAAACTTCTCCACCGGCATCGATTCGCCGGTCATCGCCGCCTGGCTGACGAACAGATCCTTGGCGCTGAGCACGCGGCAATCGGCAGGAATCATGTCACCGGCCGAAAGCACAATCAGATCGCCCGGCACCAATTGCTTGATCGGCAATTCGCTGCGTGGCGCATCACGGCGCATCACCGTGGCGGTGTTGCTGACCATGGCTTTCAGCGCATCGGCGGCCTGGTTGGATTTGCTTTCCTGCCAGAAGCGCAGCAGCGTCGACAGCACCACCATGGAGAAAATCACCACCGCGGCTTTGAGGTCTTCGGTCAGCCACGAGATCACCGCCAACAGGGTCAGCAGCAGGTTGAAGGGGTTTTTGTAGCAGTGCCACAGGTGAGTCCACCATGGCAGCGGCTGTTCGTGTTCGACTTCGTTGAGGCCGTATTGCGCACGCAGCGCATCGACTTCGAAATCGGTCAGGCCATCGGCATGCGTGCCCAGTGAAGACAGCAACACACCGCTGTCGCACTGCGCGGCATCGACCAGGGTGTTGGCCAGCGTGGGTGGGACTTCACGGCTGACCGTGGTGCCGTTGATCGATTCCAGCAGCGCCAGGCGACGGAAGTGCCGGGCGATGTGGCGGGTCCGCAGAAAACCTGCGAAGAATTCCTTGAGCGTAAGTTTCATGGCTGTTGCCCCTATGGTCAGCCGGGAAACCGTCGAGCAGGTACGGCCGCGCCTCGTCCGCCGGAAAAACCGGCACGGCAAGGCCTGGCGCGCCGGTCAGAAAAGACAGGCGTGTCGATAGGGCTGCGATCTCGACAGTGAAGTCGAAATCACGCTCTGTTCAGCGTCGATGAGAAGGACGTCGAGACATGGCCCAGGACGGGTCATGCACGGGATGCCGCTGCTCGCTTTTACGGCGAGACAACGACAGAGAAAGTCTGCGCGTTATCTTGCCGAGAATCTGCCGGTTACCGAGACCGGCCGACAACTGTCACTCGAACAAGTACCCACTGTGGGTCTCCGCTATTGATGAAAACGCGCGAAGCTTACGCTCCGATGATTGGAGAGTAAACCCGCAAAAGGCAGTGAGTCGGGGAATGTGGGGGGATGTTCAGGAAGGGTTCAGGATTCGGATTTTGCGGTGATTTTAATGGCCCCTTCGCGAGCAGGCTCGCTCCCACATTGGATCTTCATCTGACACAAAATCTGTGTTCACTGAAAATCCCCTGTGGGAGCGAGCCTGCTCGCGAAAGCGGTATGTGAGGCGCTAAAAAATCAGCTGGCAGTCGCCAACAACAGATCCGCCATCGACCGATGCCCACGGTTCTTGCCATGCTCGTACAGCGAGCCGGCAATCTCGTCCGCGCGAATCGGCAACACCGACAGCAGCGTATCGCTCAGACCATGGCTGGCCTGGCAGAAGCCCTGCATGTAGATGCCGGCCTTGCAGCGCTCGTCGGTGATCAGTTTGTAGTTGCGATCAACCTCGAAGTCGCCCAGGTATTCTTCCAGCGGCGCCAGCAGTTTGCGGTGCATCTGCCGTTCGTAACCGGTGGCCAGAACAACAGCGTCGTAATTGCGCACGGTGACTTCGCCGGTGGCGCTGTTGCGCACGGCCAGTTCGATACCGTTTTCGGTGGCGGTGGCTTTTTCCACGGTGGTCAGGGTGCGGAATGCGTGACGGGCGATCCCGGAAACCTTCTGGCGATAGAAAATGCCGTAGATGCGTTCGATCAGGTCGATGTCGACCACCGAATAGTTGGTGTTGTGGTACTCGTTGACCAGACGCTCACGCTCGGCGCTGTTTTGCTGGAACACCAGGTCGGTGAATTCCGGCGAGAACACTTCGTTGACGAACGGGCTGTCGTCCGCAGGCTTCAGTGCCGAGCCGCGCAGGATCATGTCGACCTGTACCGACGGGAACGAATCATTCAGGTCGATGAAGGCTTCCGCCGCACTCTGCCCGCCACCGATGATCGCAATGCTCATTGGCTGATTGTTCACGCACGGCTGTTTGGCCATTTGCGATAAATACTGAGAGTGGTGGAACACGCGAGTGTCACCCTTCAGCGCTTTGAACGCCTCAGGAATACGCGGCGTGCCGCCGGCGCTGACCACCACCGAACGGGTGGTGCGCACATGTTGCAGGCCGTCGCTGCCACGGGAAATGACGCGCAGCGCTTCAACCTGATGGTTGTGCAGCACCGGTTCGATGGTCAGCACTTCCTCACCGTAACGGCTCTGCGCGGTGAACTTGCCGGCGACCCAGCGCAGGTAATCGTTGTACTCCATGCGGCACGGATAGAAGGTGCCGAGGTTGATGAAGTCGACCAGACGGCCGTGATCCTTCAGATAGTTGACGAACGAGTACGGGCTGGTCGGATTGCGCAGGGTCACCAGATCCTTGAGAAAGGAAATCTGCAACTCGCTTTGCGTCGACAGGGTGTTGCCGTGCCAGCTGTAGTTGGCCTGCTTGTCGAGGAACAGCACATCCAGCTCGCCCTGGATCGGGCCGCGCTCTTGCAGAGCGATGGCCAGCGCCAGGTTCGAAGGGCCGAAACCGACGCCGATCAGGTCGTGAACGATGGGCGATGCAATTGCCTGTGTCATTTCCAGTGTCCTCTGGATGAACCCCTCAACCGTGGGGATAAAGCCTGGGTGACCTGACCGGCCCGAAGCAGGACAGCAGATCGTCTGTTGAGTAGGAACGAGGACGGTGAAAAAAAATTTACTGAGGAAGGATCAATGGACGTCCCATTGTTTGATCCGCACCCGGCAATGTTTCATGGCATTGACGATGTGTTTCTCCACCAGCGCTTTGGAAATCCCCAGGCTCTCGGCGATTTCGTTATGGGACAGACCTTCGATCTTGCGCAGCAAAAAACTTTCGCGACACAGCGGGGACAATTCTGCCAGTGCGCGCTGAAGCATCGCCAGACGTTGTCCGTGATCAAGTGTGCCATGGGGCGACGGGGTGAAATAGCGCTCTTCGCTGTCCAGCACGTCAAGCGGCTCGGCCTGCCGCAAGGCGTTGCGCCGATGATCATCGATGACCAGGTTCAATGCCGTGCGATAAAGGAAAGCCCGCGGTTGTTCGATCGGCGTATCGCTGGAACGCTCCAGCACCCGCACATAAGCTTCATGCACCACATCTTCGGCCACCTGACGGTTGCCCAGCCTGGCGTTAAGGAAACACACCAGCTCGCGATAGTAGTTCTCCAACATGACTCCCGACCGCTGCGGTGCGGTTTCGATCCTTGAGCCAGATCCGCGATGGTCAAAACGACAATGGCAGGATGGTGGCAATTTCAGATGCGTAATTTATAGTAATTCTCATATAGATTTAAAGCGCTGTTTCGATTTGCCCGACAAATTGTTGCCCGCTATACCTGTTACCGCGTTTTGCAGCGCTTAAATTACCCATCGCGTCTCTCGTTTAAAGGACAGTTCCCCGTATCTGTCGCCTCCTGCGTCAGCGTTCGGTCGTGGCCCGCGTGCGGTGCCGGCTGGATGAGGGGTCGATTTTCACTGGCCGGAACCCTGCATGAAACGTCCCCGCCCCGCCCGACGCGCCCTGCTCGCAGCCCTTTGTCTGATTCCCGTTGTCGCCGTAGCCGCCTGGCAGATATTGCCCCCTGGCCGGGACAAGTTCGCCACCGTGCCAGTCAGTCGTGGCGACATTGAAAGCAGCGTCACCGCGCTGGG
The DNA here is from genome assembly GCF_054667675.1 of Pseudomonas sp. S3_C06. Taxonomy (NCBI): domain Bacteria; kingdom Pseudomonadati; phylum Pseudomonadota; class Gammaproteobacteria; order Pseudomonadales; family Pseudomonadaceae; genus Pseudomonas; species Pseudomonas sp. S3_C06. The sequence continues at coordinate 6,083,989 of NZ_CP162747.1, read as the reverse complement.
CACGTTACAGCCCAGGCGCTATGTGGACGTCGGCGCCCAGGCTTCCGGGCAAATCCGCAAAATCCATGTGGAAGTCGGCGACGTGGTCAAGCAAGGCCAATTGCTCGTGGAAATCGATCCGTCCACGCAAAAGGCCAAGCTCGACGCCAGCCAGTTCTCCATCGAAAACCTCAAGGCGCAGTTGCAAGAACAACAGGCCCAGCACGAACTGGCGCGGCAGAAGTACCAGCGCCAGCAGAACCTCGCGGCTGGCGGCGCCACCCGTGAAGAAGACGTGCAGACAGCCCGCGCCGAACTCAAGGCCACCCAGGCGCGTATCGACATGTTCCGCGCCCAGATCCGCCAAGCCGAGGCCAGCCTGCGCAGTGATCAGGCCGAGCTCGGCTACACACGCATCTATGCGCCGATGGAAGGCACCGTGGTCGCACTCGATGCCCGCGAAGGCCAGACACTCAATGCCCAGCAACAGACGCCACTGATTCTGCGCATCGCCAAACTTTCGCCGATGACGGTCTGGGCCGAGGTTTCCGAGGCCGATATCGGCCATGTCAAACCGGGCATGACCGCTTACTTCACCACGCTCAGCGGGGGTAATCGGCGCTGGAGCAGCACCGTTCGGCAAATTCTGCCGGTGCCACCCAAGCCGCTGGACCAGACCAGTCAAGGCGGTGGCAGCCCGGCCAGCTCAAGTAAAAGCGGCAGCGCGCGCGTGGTGCTGTACACCGTGCTGCTGGACGTCGATAACGCCGACAACGCCTTGATGGCAGAGATGACCACGCAAGTGTTCTTCGTCGCTGACCAGGCGAAAAACGTGCTCACCGCACCGGTCGCCGCCCTGCAAGGCAGCGCCGTGGCCAATCGGCAGACCGCGCAGGTCATCACCGCCAATGGCGAGATTCAGTCCCGCGAAGTACGCACCGGCATCAGCGACCGTCTTAGAGTGCAGATTGTCGAGGGCTTGAACGAAGGCGATCACTTGTTGATCGGCCCGGCCGACGGCAGCGGAGGTTGAATGCAAACGCCTCTGATCGAACTGCAGGACATCCGCAAATCCTACGGCGGCGGTGACGCTCCCGAAGTTCACGTGTTGCGTGGGATTGACCTGTCGATTCACGCCGGCGAATTCGTGGCGATTGTGGGGGCGTCCGGCTCCGGAAAATCAACATTGATGAACATTCTTGGCTGCCTCGACCGACCGACAAACGGTGAATACCGTTTTGCCGGGGAAAACGTCGCCGGCCTCGACAGCGATGAACTCGCCTGGCTGCGGCGCGAAGCCTTCGGTTTCGTGTTCCAGGGCTATCACCTGATTCCGTCCGGCTCGGCCCAGGAAAACGTCGAGATGCCGGCCATCTACGCCGGCACCCCCGCCGCCGAACGGCATGCCCGCGCCGCCGCCCTGCTCGACCGCCTCGGTCTGGCCGCGCGCACCGGCAACCGCCCGCATCAACTGTCCGGAGGCCAGCAACAACGCGTGTCGATTGCCCGCGCACTGATGAATGGCGGCCACATCATCCTCGCCGACGAACCGACCGGCGCCCTCGACAGCCACAGCGGCAAGGAAGTCATGGCGCTGCTCGATGAACTGGCGAGCCAGGGCCACGTTGTCATTCTCATCACCCACGACCGCGAAGTGGCGGCGCGTGCCAAGCGCATTATCGAAATCAGCGATGGCTTGATCGTCAGCGATAGCGCCAGAAACAACCCCGATGCCCAGACCAGTGCCAATCCCGGTGCCCTGCAAGCGGTGGATCTGCGCAAGCGCTTGAGCGAAGGCGCCGAAGCTACCGGGGCCTGGAAAGGCGAACTGGTGGACGCCCTGCACGCCGCGTGGCGAGTGATGTGGATCAACCGCTTCCGCACCGCGCTGACCCTGCTCGGCATCATCATCGGCGTAGCCTCGGTGGTGGTGATGCTTGCGGTCGGCGAAGGCAGCAAGCGTCAGGTCATGGCGCAGATGGGCGCGTTCGGCTCGAACATCATTTATCTCAGCGGCTCGGCGCCCAACCCGCGAACGCCACCGGGCATCATCACCCTCGACGATGTGCATGCCCTGGCGAGCCTGCCCCAAGTACAGCGGATCATGCCGGTCAATGGGGCCGAGGCCGGTGTGCGCTTCGGCAATGCCGACCACCTGAGTTACGTCGGCGGCAATGACACCAACTTCCCGGCAATCTTCAACTGGCCGGTGGTTCAGGGCAGTTACTTCACTGAGGCCGACGAACAGAACGCGGCAGCCGTTGCGGTGATTGGCCACAAGGTGCGGACCAAACTCCTCAAAGACGTTGCCAACCCGATTGGCCAGTACATTCTGATCGAGAACGTGCCGTTTCAGGTGGTCGGGGTATTGGCGGAAAAAGGTGCCAGCTCCGGCGATTCCGACAGTGACAACCGCATCGCCGTGCCCTACTCCGCCGCCAGCGTAAGACTGTTCGGCACGCGCAATCCAGAGTACGTGGCCATCGCTGCCGCCGACGCGCGCAAGGTCAAGGACACCGAACACGCCATCGAACAATTGATGCTGAACCTGCACAACGGCAAGAAGGATTTTGAACTGACCAACAACGCCGCGATGATCCAGGCCGAAGCGCGCACGCAAAACACCCTGTCGCTGATGCTCGGCTCGATTGCGGCGATCTCGTTGCTGGTCGGCGGCATCGGCGTGATGAACATCATGCTCATGACCGTTCGCGAACGCACTCGCGAGATCGGCATCCGCATGGCCACCGGCGCCCGCCAGCGCGACATCCTGCGCCAGTTTCTCACTGAAGCGGTGATGCTCTCGGTGGTCGGCGGCATCGCCGGCATCGCCCTGGCGCTGATCATTGGCGGCGTGCTGATTCTCAGTGAAGTCGCGGTGGCGTTCTCATTGATGGCGGTACTCGGCGCATTTGGTTGCGCCTTGGTCACCGGTGTTGTCTTCGGCTTCATGCCGGCCCGCAAAGCTGCCCGACTCGACCCGGTCACGGCCCTTACCAGTGAATGATCGCTCTATGAAACCGCGCCTCAGTCTGTTGACCGTCTGCCTGATACTCAGCGCTTGCGGCAGTACCCCACAACCCCCGGACAGCGGCATCGTGCCGCCGGCCGCCTGGCAATCGCCGCAGAGCACCAGCGCCGAACGCGACGCCCTGCGCTGGTGGACGCGCTTCGCCAGCCCGCAACTCAATCAACTGATCGAACAGGCCCAGGTCGGCAGTTATGACCTGGCCGCGGCCATCGCTCGCGTCCGTCAGGCGCGTGCCGACACGGTGATTGCCGGCGGTTCGCAGCTGCCGGAAATACAAGGCACCGGCAATGCCAATCGGCAGAAGCTGTTGCGTGGCGAGGGCTATCGTCAACTGGATGCCGACAGCAGTAACAGGGCGGTGGACTACTTCGACGTCGGCCTCAGCGCCAGTTACGAAATCGACTTCTGGGGCGGTAAGCGCGCATCGCGCGACAGCGCACAGTTCAGTTTGCAGGCCAGCGAGTTCGATCGCGCCACCGTCGAATTGACCTTGCTCAGCGGCGTCGCCAACAGTTACACCCAGGTGCTATCGCTGCAGGAGCAGAGTCGCATTGCCGAGCTGAACCTGGCCAATGCGCAAAGCGTTCTGCAACTGGTGCAGACGCGCTACAACGCCGGCTCGGCCACCGCGCTGGAGCTGGCCCAGCAGAAAAGCCTGGTGGCCGCGCAGCAACGCCAACTGCCGACCGTCCGGCAACAAGCCCAAGATGCGCGGATCGCGCTGGCAGCGCTGCTCGGGCGTCCGGTGCAAGACCTGCCGGCCAGCCACGAGTCCTTCGACCAGTTGCAATGGCCGCCAATATCCGCCGGCGTACCCAGCGAACTGCTGACGCGGCGCCCGGATATTGCCCGTGCCGAGGCCCAATTGGCGGCAGCTCAGGCGAACGTCACAGTGGCACGAGCGGCGATGCTGCCGAAAATCACGCTGGGCGCGAGCATCGGCTCCGGCGCCAACCAGGCGGATGACCTGTTGCGCAGTCCGTTCTACAACCTCACCGCAGGGCTGATCGCACCGATCTTCAACAATGGTCGTTTGGGTGCAGAGCGCGACAAAGCGACGGCTCGTCAGGAGGAGCTGCTGGAAACTTATCGCGGCGCCATCATCAACGGTTTCGCCGACGTCGAAAAAGCCCTCAACAGCATCCGTGGACTTGATCAACAACGGCAGTGGCAGAGCGAAGAACTGAACCAGGCGCAAACCGCCTTCAACATCGCCCAGAGCCGTTATCAAGCCGGCGCCGAGGACTTGCTGACCGTACTGGAAACCCAGCGCACGCTGTATGCGGCGCAGGATCAGAACGTGCAACTGCGGCTGTCGCGAATGCAGGCGAGTATTGCCTTGTACAAGGCATTGGGCGGGGGCTGGCAGGCGCTGTAATCGGGTCGAATTCAGACCGCTTCGCGAGCAAGCTCGCTCCCAGATAAGATCCTCTTAGCCTCGGAGATCAAATGTGGGAGCGAGCTTGCTCGCGAACGAACGAAAACGCCCCCTCAAGCCGGGCTGGTTTTGGCCTTCAGATTGCGCGCATACCACGGCCGTGGCGGCACGCGACGGAACAGTCCGGCGAGTTTCTTCTCGTCATTGAGGAAGGTGATGCGCAGCGCCAGCTTCATGGTCTCCGGGTCCATCTCCACCGTCTTGCCCGCCTGCAACCCCGGCGTAGTGCTGCAGCCATGGGTGACCGGCCCCAGCCACGGATCATCGACTTCGTTCCAGCGCCCTGGTGCAAACCACTGCACACCATTGACCACCTTGCGAGTGACTTCACCCGGATGGAAGCGCTCGTGGGCGCGGAACCAGTCCTCAATGCGATCGTCGATCCAGCCATGGAAATGCCAGAACGCCGGGTTGACGTGAGACGAAAAGGGATCGCCCAGAAAGTCGTTTTCCGCGCCATACCAGCGCGGCGCGAAATCGGCCTGATCGCGGGCAAACGGCACTGGCTGGCCATTGGACGGATCACGCGGCACCGACGCCCAGCGCATGTGCAGCCAGTCGTGCAGCCCCAATTCAACCTCGGAACCGAACTGACCGAGCGTGAGTCTGGCCAGGTACACCGGATCACGGTATTGCGACTCCCAGACCTGGAAGTTGCTTTCGTAGGTCTCGGCCGTCTTGATGTCGCTGACCCACTTGCTGTACTCGTCATCACCGTCCGCCAGCCATGCGGGCGGCAGCGCCGTGCCGTCATGGTTGTCGAAGTAACGGGCGAAGCCCGGGCGATCACGGATCAATTCCGGTTGTGGCAGCGGAAAGTATTGCCACGATGGCAGGTCCTGCATTGAACGCGCCGTGCCGAGCATGTGCCGATGCATGAAGAAGAAATCCACACCGGAACCGTTGCGGTCCTTGCGCGGCCCACGGGCATCGCGCTCCTTGTCACGCGGTCCGGGCTGCCAGCCGATGCCGCGCAAGGCTTCACGTTTGTCTTCAGGCAAGGTGTGCCACTTGTCCCGCGTGGCATGCCACAACTGGTGGAACAGTCGGTGCTCGGGGGAAATCAACCAGGCCAGCAGCGTCGGATTCAACGGTGTCCGCTCACGCGCCTCGGGAAACAGTCGCTTGACTGCGACAAATCCATTGTCCTCTGCTGGCAAGGCCAGGGGGCGATCCAGACGCATCGCTTTTCCGCTGAGGGTGCCTTTGCCGGCGTTGCCGAAATCGGCCCAGACCTCATCGAGGATCATTTCCAGCTCATAGTTGATCTGGCCTTGTGCACCAACCAGCCGCCAACTCAGTTTCGCCGCATCGGCACCGGCCAGATCGCCAAGAATTCGGTAACGAGGTGTTTCGCCGGAGCGCAAACGCTCCGGCGTATCAAGAAAACCACAGACGCCACGACCTTTCTGGCCGATGTCGAGGAACACTTGCAGCCCCTGGGCCGGAAGCCCTTCAAGGCCTGCGTCACGGCCTTCGAAGCGAATATCCCAGACGCCCCGCAAGGCACTGGCCAAACGTTGTCCGGCGAGATCGGCGACGTCGAAAGACGCTTCACCCGGAGTGATCGTCGGATCCGGCTTCGTCCATTCACGATGCCCAAAATAAGCCGCCGGCACGGCAGCGCCGGTCAGCGCCAGGCCCGCCATGAACCATCGTCGAGAAATCTTCATTGCCCTACCTGTGTCAGCCATGAAGCAGGCTTTATCCAAGCTAGAACGTTTGCTGCCCGGGCAAATTTAAGCCGTCATTTTCGCCACGGGGCGCTCGTCCTAAATTTCCCCGTCGATCGCTCGTTCCTCCCAGATAGCAAAGGCTTTGCGCCTGCACCTCGATGGCGAACCCGACTGAGATGGCAATGACAAAACCACGTTCGAAAAAGGCTCTATTCATCGGCCTGCCCTTAGCCCTGGCGATCAGTGCCGGTGCAGGCTTTGCCGCTTGGCAGCACTGGCTCAAGGATGAGCTCGGCTATCCGGCGAAGATCGTGAAACAGGCGGATGAACTGCACGAACGCATGCTCTCCTTCGACAGTCATGTCAGCCTGCTGCAGGACTTCGGCACCCAGGGCAACGAAGCCGATAAAGATGGTACAGGCCAGTTCGACCTGGCCAAGGCTGGCCGTGGGCGCTTGTCCGGTGCCGCACTGACCATTTTCGGCTGGCCGGAAATGTGGAACGGCCCCGATGCCCCGCACAAACCGACTGCCGGCTTCATCGACGAAGCCCGCAACCAGCAGGAAATCCGCTACCGGATTATCTCCGGCATGGTTCGCGACTTCCCCAATCAAGTCGCGATCGCCTACACACCGGACGATATGCGGCGCCTACATGGCGAAGGCAAGTTCGCGATTTTCATCAGCATGCTCAACGCCTACCCACTGGGTCATGACCTGAGCCTGCTGGACCTGTGGACGGCGCGCGGCATGCGCATGTTCGCCTTCAGTTACATCGGCAATAACGACTGGGCTGATTCTTCGCGGCCGCTGCCGTTTCTGAATGATTCGCCGGACGCCCTCGACGGCCTCTCGGACCTGGGCAAGCAAGCGGTCAAACGCCTCAACGATCTGGGCGTGATCATCGATGTCTCGCAAATGTCCACCAAGGCGCTGGAGCAAGTCGCTCAACTGAGTCGTACGCCACTGGTCGCCTCGCACTCGGCGCCGCGAGCGATGGTCGATATTCCGCGCAACCTCAGCGACAAGGAAATGCAACTGATCAAGAACAGCGGCGGCGTCGTGCAGATCGTCGCGTTCTCGCAGTACCTGCGCCCGCTCACTCAGCAAACCCAGGACAAACTCAACGAACTGCGCAAGGAGTTCGACCTGCCGCCACTGCCGAACCTGGCGATGGCATTGATGCCTGGCGATCCGATCATTTCAGCCTGGTCCGAACGCAAATTCGGCCAGTACGCCAGTCGCCTCTACGCGATCCTTGAAGAGGAGCCGAAAGCCAGCCTGAAGGATCTGGGCGACGCCATCGAATACGCCGTGCGCAAGATCGGCATCGACCATGTCGGTATCAGCTCCGACTTCAATGAAGGCGGCGGCGTCAAAGGTTTCGAGAACGTCGGCGAGATCCGCAATGTCACCGCTGAACTGCTGTCGCGCGGTTACTCCGAAGCCGACATCGGCAAACTCTGGGGTGGCAACTTCCTGCGCGTCTGGGGCGAAGTCGAGAAAGCCGCGAAACCGGCGCTGGCCAACGCGCAGGGAACGACGCAGCCATGAGTAATCGTCGTGATTTTCTGAAACAGGCCGGACTGCTCGCCGCTGCGCTGCCACTGGGCGCCAGCCTGCCGAACATCGCCAGCGCTGCCGCTACGGCTGCGCCCCCTGCGCCAATGCCGCGCAGCAAGTGGACGCAGTTGCAGCAACTGTTCGATCAGGATCCGGACTACCTGCACTTTTCCAACTTCCTGATCACCTCGCACCCGAAACCCGTGCGCGAAGCGATCGAACGACATCGCGCCGCCCTCGACAAAAATCCCGGCCTGGCCATGGATTGGGACCTCGGCGTGATCGAGCAGCGCGAGGAAAACGTGCGAGTCTGGGCCGGCCAATACCTGCAAGCCAAGGCCAAACAGATCGCCCTGACCGGCAGCACTACTGAAGGTCTGACGATGATTTACGGCGGTGTGCATGTGCGCCCCGATCAGGAAATCCTCACCACCGCCCACGAACACTATGCCACCCACACAATCCTCGCCTTGCGCAAGGAACGTGAAGGCACGCAGGTGCGCAAGATCCGTCTGTTCAAGGATCCGCAGACCGCGACCAAAGCCGAAATCCTCACCGCCATCGACACGGCCATCCGCCCGGAAACCCGTGTGCTGGGCATGTGCTGGGTGCATTCGGGCAGCGGCGTGAAGCTGCCGATCGGTGACATCGGCGCCATCGTCGACAAACACAACCGTGGCCGCAGCGATGCCGAGCGGATCATTTATGTGGTCGACGGCGTGCACGGTTTCGGCGTCGACAACCTGAGTTTCGCGCAGATGAACTGTGATTTCTTCATCGCCGGCACCCACAAGTGGATGTTTGGCCCGCGCGGCACCGGCATCGTCTGCAGCCGTTTCGAGGAGGTCAAATACGTGACGCCGATCACCCCGACCTTCTCCGAGGCCACAGCGTTTTCCACCACCATGACGCCCGGTGGCTATCACTCCTTCGAGTATCGCTGGGCGCTGGACGAAGCCTTCAAGCTGCACCTGCAACTGGGCAAGGCCGAGGTCGAAGCGCGCATCCACGCGCTCAACAGCTACCTGAAGAAGCGCCTGCTGGAACACCCGCAAATCGAACTCGTCACCCCGCTGAGTCCGCAACTGTCGGCCGGTTTTACCTTCTTTCGAGTCAAGGGCCAGGACAGCGACAAAGTCGCCGCGTACCTGATGCAGAACCGCGTGGTTGCCGACGCCGTGAACCGCGATGTGGGTCCGGTGATTCGTACTGCGCCGGGCCTGCTCAACGACGAAGCGCAAATCGATCGTTTGATGGCGTTACTGGCCAAACAGCTGTAGGCGCCACGCTCCCACGTTTCCTTTCAACCTGTTATCGAGAGTCATGATGAACAGTAGTGAACTGCGTAATTTTTCCTTGAACGCGTTGCCCGCGCTCGGTCTGGCCGCATTGCTCGGTTGTACCTTGCCGGGGCTGGCGCAAGCGGCCGAACCGCTCAAACCGGGCAAAGTCTTCAAGGACTGCAAGGACTGCCCGGAAATGGTCGTGCTGCCCACCGGCACCTTCACCATGGGCACCCCGGAGGACGAAGTCGGCCGCGAGCCGGACGAAGGTCCGATGCACCCGGTGACCTTTGCCCAACCCTTGGCCATCAGTCGTTTCCAGGTGCTCAAAGGGCAATGGGACGCCTACCTCGCCGACACCGGCTATCAGATGCCCGACGGCGACAAACGCCCGGGCCGCGCGTGCAAGGCCGGTATTCCCGACTACGCGGGCAGCGATCCGAAAAAGCAGTACACCGACAAGCATCCGGCCGTGTGCATGGACTTTCCCGAGGCCGAGGCCTATGTAGCCTGGCTGTCGAAGAAAACCGGTAAATCGTATCGACTGGTCAGCGAATCGCTGCGTGAATACGCCGCCCGTGCCGGTAGCACCGGGCCTTTCCCGTTCCCCTTCGATGAGGGCAAGGAATACAGCATCGCCAAACACGCCAACACCTATGGCGCCGCCGACGGCTACAACTTCACCGCTCCGGCAGGCAAGTTCCCGGCCAATGCCTTCGGCGTCTACGACATGCACGGCAACATCTACGAATGGACCGCCGACTGCTACAACGAAAACTATGTCGGCGCGCCGAGTGATGGCAGCGCCGGGTTGACCGGTGACTGCAAGATTCGCCGCATCCGCGGCAACGACTGGGGTGAAGCACCGGTGTTCTCGCGCTCGGGCAATCGCAATGCCACCTACAGCGACACCCGCGGCGACTGGATTGGTTTTCGCGTCGCGCGCGATCTGTAAGGACAGCTGCACCGGCAGCCGCCACGACGGCGCTGGCCGCTCGCTCGTCGCTTCAGCCTCGATAAACCCGTGGTCGGCTAAATCGCCGCCCACGGGTTTCGTCTTTTAACCAGCCCAATCCTTGAAACGATGCCGTTAGCGGCACTAGAAGCGGAAACCTCCATGACCACAAAATCGCGCGGAGCCATCAGTGAAGTCCTCGGCCTGCTCAAGCCTTACCGGGTCGTCGTGGCGCTGTCGATCCTGCTCGGCATGCTCGGTGGCGTCAGCGTCACTGCCCTGCTGGCGACCATCAACAAAGCCCTGAACGGCACCGGTGTTCCGTCAGCCAGCGTGCTGCTGACATTTGCCGGCCTCTGCGCGTTTGCACTGCTGACTTCGATTCTGTCGGACATCGGCACCAACCACGTCGGCCAGCACATCATCGCCGGCCTGCGTAAATCACTCGGCGAAAAAGTCCTGCTCGCGCCTATCGAGCAGATCGAACGGTTTCGCAGCCATCGCCTGATTCCGGTGCTGACCCATGATGTCGACACCGTCAGTGATTTCGCGTTTTCCTTCGCGCCGCTGGCGATCGCTTTCACCGTCACCCTCGGTTGCCTGGGTTACCTGGCCTACCTGTCCCTGCCGATGTTTGCCCTGCTGTTGATCGCGATCGTGATCGGCACCGTCGTCCAATACATTGCCCGCGCCAAAGGCATCAAAGGTTTCGAAGCGGCGCGCGAGGCCGAAGACGAACTGCAGAAGCACTACAGCGCAATCGCTGCGGGTGCCAAGGAACTGCGTATTCATCGCCCGCGCCGCCAACGCATGTTCAGCCAGCGCATCGAGGGCACGGCGGATTACATCTGCAACACGCACATCCGCTCGATCAACACGTTCGTGGTGGCGAAAACCTTTGGCTCGATGCTGTTTTTCGTGGTGATCGGTCTGGCCCTGGCGCTGCAATCGTTCTGGCTCGGTACCGATAAAGCGGTGCTCAGCGGTTTCGTGCTGGTGCTGCTGTACATGAAAGGCCCACTGGAATATCTGGTCACCACGTTGCCGGTGGTCAGTCGCGCGAACATTGCCTTCAAACGCATCGCCGAGCTGGCCGAACAGTTTTCCTCGCCGGAACCGCACTTGCTCCTGCGCGAGTCGACGCCCGCGAGCAAGACCGCCGTGCAGCAGTTGCAACTGCACAACGTGCATTACGCCTTCCCGCCGGTTCAGGGCAGCGCAGCGTTTGAACTGGGGCCGGTCAATCTGGACATCGCGCAGGGTGACATCGTGTTTATCGTCGGCGAGAACGGCGGCGGTAAAACCACCCTGATCAAATTGTTGCTGGGACTCTATGCGCCACAACGCGGGGAAGTCCTGCTCAATGGCCAGGTGGTCGATGCCCAGGCTCGCGATGACTATCGCCAACTGTTCACCACGATCTTCGCCGACTACTACCTGTTCGATGAACTGGTACAGGGCGACAAACAAGTGCCGGCCGACACCAGCCGCTATCTGGAACGCCTGGAGATTGCGCACAAGGTGAGCATTAACGACGGTGTTTTCAGCACCACCGATCTGTCCACCGGCCAGCGCAAACGCCTGGCGCTGATCAACGCCTGGCTGGAAGAGCGTCCGGTGCTGGTGTTCGACGAATGGGCTGCCGATCAGGACCCGGCCTTCCGGCGCATTTTCTACACCGAGCTGCTGCCGGAGCTGAAACAGATGGGCAAGACCATCATCGTGATCTCCCACGATGACCGCTACTTCGACGTCGCCGATCAACTGGTGAGGATGGAGGGAGGCCGAGTGGTCACCCACAAAAAGCCCCTCGAGACTGCTTGATCGATTGCACCTTTGCAGCCGGCCGGACACCCGTCCTGCCGGCCTTCAATCCGAATGTTTATCGCCGTGGACCCGACTGTCGGCAACGCCGTCAGCGCTCACGGTGCTGCCAACCACGAGAGCCCGATGAACGACTTACTCGATGATGAGGTACTGGCGCTGCTGATGGCAGATGCCGGCGAGCAATCCCAAGGCATCATTGCCCGTCCCCACCCGGCCCCGGCCCCCCTCTCCTTCGCGCAACAGCGACTGTGGTTCGTACAACAGCTGACACCTGACAGTGCCGCTTACAACTTGCCACGCGCCGTACGCCTGAGCGGCGCCCTGCAAGCACAGCATCTGGAAATGGCGCTGAATAAAGTCATCGCACGCCACGATGTCCTGCGCAGCGCGATCGTCGAGATCGACGGGGTAGCCATGCAGGTGGTCGATGCACACGCAACGCTGCAGTTGGGGTTCGATGATCTGCGCGGCCTGAGCGCTGAAGCGCGCGAACAGCAGATTGCCCAGCGCATTGGCGAAGAGGCCGCCAAGCCCTTCGACCTGAAACAGGCGCCACTGATGCGCGCGACACTGCTGCAAGTCGCTGACACGGAGCACTTGCTGTTGCTCAACATGCACCATATCGCCTCGGACGCCTGGTCCAACGCGATTCTGATGCAGGACCTGACCCGCGCCTACGCGCAAGCGGCAATGGGCATGAGCGCACCACTGGCGCGCCCGGCCATCCAGTACGCCGACTATGCCGATTGGCAGCGTAGCGACTATCTGCACAGCCCGGCCTGCAAGACCAGCGCCGAATACTGGCAGAATTATCTGGGCCAGACGTTGCCGCCGCTGGATCTGCCGGTGGACTTTGCGCGCAATGACCAGCATAGCCATGCGGCCGGCAAACACGACTTCAGCCTGCCCGCCACATTGGCGCAAGCACTCAATCGCTTCTGCCAGCAGCACGGTTTGACTCCCTTTGTGGTCGCGTTGGGTGCCTGGCAATTGCTCCTGAGCCGCTACAGTGGCCAGGACGATTTCACCGTCGGTGTGCCCAACGCCACACGCAACCGCAGTGAAATTCAGGACCTGGTCGGGTTCTTTGTCAGCACGCAGGTGTATCGCGTGCGGATTGACCCGCAGCTGCCTTGCAAGGACTTTCTGCTGCGTCTGCGCCGCGAATCGCTGGCCGCGCTCGACCATGCCGACTACCCCCTGGAATTGAGCTTCGACGACCTGCAACTGCAAAGCAGTCAGCAGATCAATCCGTTGTTCCAGGTACTGTTCAACTGGCGCACGGACGGCGGCACCTCGGTGCCGCTGAACCTGGGCGAATTGACCCTGGACTTTGTCGATGCCGGCAGCGGGCAGGCGAAATTCGACCTGTCGCTGGACGTCAGTTATTCCCTGAACCGCATCGACGCCAACATCGAATTCAGCCGCGACCTGTACCGCCCCGCCACCATCGAGCGGTTGGCCGGGCATTGGCAGAACCTGTTGCACGCCATCACCGCAAATCCCGATGTTGCCCTGAGCGAATTGCCGCTGCTGAGCGACACCGAGTGCCGCCAGCAACGCGAACAATGGAACCCAGCCGTTGCGCCATTGCCGAGCGAAGGCGTGCATCAGCTCTTTGAACGCCAGGCACTGGCCACGCCGCATGCCCTCGCGCTGATTTGCGATGACGTGCGCATGGGCTATGCCCAACTCAACTCGGCAGCCAATGGCCTGGCGCAGACCCTGCACGGCTATGGCGTGGGCCCGGAAGTGCGGGTGGGCATCGCGGTCGAGCGTTCGGCGCGGATGATCGTCAGCCTGCTGGCGGTGCTCAAGGCCGGCGGTGTTTACGTGCCCCTCGATCCCGAATACCCGCAGGAACGCCTGACGTGGATGATCGAAGACAGCGGCTTGAGCGTGCTGCTCAGCCAGCGCTCCTTGCTCCAGCGCCTGCCCTCGGTAGACGCGGTAAGCGTGCTGTGCGTCGACGAACTCGACCTCGCCGATAGCGCGCACAGCGACAACCCGACCTGCCGTACCCATGGCCATAACCTGGCGTACGTGATGTTCACCTCAGGTTCCACCGGTCGACCAAAAGGTGTGGGGATTACCCAGGCGGCTTTGACCCGGCACGCGCAAGTCGCCCTGGAATTCCTCGGCCTGACAGCCGCCGATCGTTCGCTGCAATTTGCCACGTTCAACTTCGATGCCTTTGTCGAACAGCTCTACCCGGCGCTGATCTGCGGCGCGTCGGTGGTACTGCGCGGGCCGGACATCTGGGACAGCCAAACCTGGTACCAGCAGTTGCTCGACAAGCAATTCACGGTCAGCGACCTCACCACCACGTACTGGAACATGCTGGCGAGGGATTTTGCCGCTTTCGGTGTCCGTGACTATGGCCCGTTACGCCAGGTGATCGTGGGCGGCGAAGCCATGCCACCGGAAGGCGTGGCGGCGTGGGGCAAGGCGGGACTTGACCATGTGCGCCTGCTCAACACCTATGGCCCGACGGAAACCACGGTCAGTGCCACGGTGCTCGATTGCAAGGACTACGTCACCGGGCATGCGCCACTGCCGAAAACCATGCCGATCGGCCGCCCCTTGGCTGGACGCGCCATTTACCTGCTGGACAGCGGTGGCCAACCGGTCCCGGTGGGCGTCGTCGGTGAATTGGTGATTGCCGGCGATCTATTGGCCCGGGGCTATTTCCAGCGCCCGGATCTGACCGCCGAACGCTTCATGCCTGACCCGTTCAGCACGCAGGGCGGGCGCCTGTACCGTACCGGCGATCTGGCGCGCTATCGCGCCGATGGCGTCATCGAATACGTCGGCCGACTCGATCATCAAGTGAAGATTCGCGGCTTCCGTATCGAACTCGGTGAAATCGAATCCTGCCTGCTGCAAATCCCGGCCGTTCGCGAAGCCCTGGTCCTTGCCCGCGAAGGATTGGCCGGGATGCAGTTGATCGGTTATATCGTGCCGAGCGACGGTGATTTGTCGAGTGAACAGCACGATCAACTGCGCGCAGCCCTCAAGGCTGAACTGAAAAGCCGTCTGCCCGCCTACATGGTGCCGAGCCATCTGCTGGTGCTGGAAGCCATGCCCGTCAGCCCGACAGGCAAACTTGATCGCAAGGCGTTGCCGCTGCCTGACATCAGTCAATCGGAGACCCGCTTCAAGGCCCCGGAAACTGCATTGGAGCAAGCGCTGGCCGAACTCTGGCAGGAAACCCTGCACGTTGACCGGGTCGGCCTCGACGACAACTTCTTCGAACTGGGCGGGCATTCGATTCTGGCCATCCAGTTTATTGCCGCACTCAATGCGCGCCTGGGGATCAAACTCGCTTTGCAGCAAATGCTCGCCCACGCCACCGTCGAAGCCCTGGCGCAATTCATTGCTACGCAACACCAGCAGCAAGCCCAATGCGTGGTAGAACTCTCGGCCTCGGCCGCCAGCGCCCCACCGCTGTTCTGCCTGCATCCCAGCGGCGGCATCGTGTTCTGCTACCAACCGTTGGCCAAACGCCTGAGCAAACACGCGCGCACTTTCGGCGTGATGCACACAGGCTTCGCCGACAAACACGCCCACGCCCAGACATGGGCGCAAATGATCGTCGATTACACCCGACAGATTATCGATAAACAGGCTGACGGCCCGTATCGTTTGATGGGCTGGTCGCTCGGCGGCTCCATCGCCATGGACATCGCCGCCGAACTGGAGCGTCAGGGACGTGAAGTGAGCTTCCTCGGTCTGGTCGATACCACACTGCCGGACAGCCTGCTGCCGGCAGATCTGCCGCGCAAACCGCTGGAAGAAGAAAATCCCGAGTACTTCAGTGCCGAAAATGAACTGGCGACGGCGGTGGAAATGTTCAGCCTGATGTTCGCTCACCTGCACGAGCCGGCGGCACGCTTCCTCGCCGAAAATCCGCAAACCGATCTCAAGGCTTTCTACCAGTGGGCTAGCCAACAGGCCGCCACCAGCGAACAGGAAATGGTGGCGACACTGGACGCCATCAGACAGGAAATCATGAACGCCCAGGCGTTCGAGATTCATGACCGACTGGTGAAATCCTACGACGCGTTCACGCTGCCGACGCTCAAGGTCGAGGCCAGTTGCTGGTGGTCGCTGTCGCACAAGACGCTGGAGCAGGTGTTGCACTCGGAACAGGTGCTGCGTGAACACACCGTCAGTGGACGCCTGCAAGGCTCGGTGCATTCCACCCTGCCCCACCGCAGCATGATTTACGGTGAGTCGTTGCTTGAGTCCTTTGAAGCGGTGTTCCTGACGTGTGAGGCGGCACTGAACAACTGACTTTCATACTGGCAAACAAAAAACGCAGAAGCGCTGGCTTCTGCGTTTTTGTTTGCGTGATTTGACCCAAAACCTGTGGGCGGTATACAAAAAAAACGGCCCACGCCCTCTTTCGAGGAGCGTGGGCCGCTTCGGTGAAGGCCCTTCAGTGCATCAGAACTTTGGGGTCCACTTCACGGAGAACATCAGGTTGCGTGGATCACCGAAGTTGTTGTTGCCGTCGAGCTGGTTGTAACCGGCCGCAATATACTTCTTGTCGAACAGGTTGTTGGCGTTCACGGCCAGACCGACTTCCGGTGTCAGCTGGTAACCGACACGGGCGTTCCATACGGTGTAACCCGCGACATCGTAGGTCCCTTCGTAACCCAGCGTATGGCTCTGAGTGGTGAAGCCCAGACCGGTGCTGACACGATCCCACTCACCCGGCAACTGGTAGTTGGCCCACATGCGCAGCATGTGTTTTGGCGTCCAGGTGCTGAACACGCGACCTTCCCTGTCCGGGTCTTTGAGGTACTTGGTGGTGTTGTAGGTGTAACCGGCAAACAGTTGCAGGTCTTCCACTACTTCGCCGCTGATCTCGGCGTCGATACCCTGGCTGCGCACTTTGCCCGAGGCCGTCGAGCAGTACGAACCGTCGCACTCGAAGCCACCGGCAATGTCGTTGACCGCACGGTTTTCCTGGTCGTAGCGGAAGAGTGCCAAGGAGGTGTTGACCCGGCCGTCCATCAGCTCGCCCTTGAGACCGATTTCGTAGTTGCTGCCGACCACCGGTTTGAGCACGGTGCCACCGGCATCGCGGTTGGTCTGTGGCTGGAACACGTCGGTGTAACTGGCGTAAACCGCCCACTCGCGGCTCAGGTCATAGACGATACCGGCGTAAGGCGTGACTTCCCCGGTTTCGGTCGCGGTGCTTGGGTCGTTCTTGGTGATGCCGCCGAACGAGGATTGCGCCTTGGATTTGTAGCTGAAGTCATACCAGCTGACACGGGAGCCGAGCACCAGGGTCAGATCGTCGATCGGCTTGACGCGCCAGGTGCCATACAGGCCTTTCTGGCGTACGTCGTATTTACTCAGCGTGCCGCGACCACCCGAAGCGATCAGGCTGTCGTAGTTGATATCGGGACGGTCATTGTTGACGCCGAAAATCGTGTCGCTACTGTTGCTGAAGGTACGGGCGAGCTGATCGTCCGTTTCGAGCTGGGAAAAGTTACCGCCCAACATCACTTCCTGCTGCATCGACAAGGCTTCGAACTTGCCATTCAGGTTCATGTCGATACCGACTTTTGTCGAGTCGAAATCCGTCACGAAGTTGGCGTACTGCACGCCGCTGCCATCCGGTTCCAGACCGTCGCCGGCACTTTGCACGCGCTGGTTTTTCGCCTTGTTGCTCTCGGTCATGCGCACCGCACCGACCTTGAGTGCCCAGTCTTCGTTGAAGCGATGTTCGAGGTCGGCGTAAAGCGTGGTGACGTCGATGTCGGAACTGTTCCAGCGTGCACCGGTGTAGGTGGAGCGCGAGACATCCGGCATCTTGCCGTTAGCGTAACGTGGCAGGCCACGAATCATCGGACGCGAATCACCGTCGGAACGGCTGACGGCCAGGCCCAGGGTGGTGTCTTCGCTCAGGTCGAAGTCCAGCGAGCCGTACAGCGACAGCGTCCGGCTCCAGTCGTGATCAATGAACGAGTTGCTTTGATCCTGATCGGCCACCAGGCGACCGCGGATGGTGCCGGCCTGGTTCAGCGGGCCGCCCGCGTCTACTTGCAGACCGTAATGGTCCCAGGAGCCCGCCTTGGCGGTCACGGACACAGTCGGTGCAGCCTGGCCGCGCTTGCGCACCAGGTTGATGGCGCCACCCGGGCTGCCAGTGCCTTGCAGCAACCCGGAGGCACCGCGCAGGATTTCCAGGCGATCGAAAAACACCAGATCCTGAGTCGCCCAGTTACCCAGCGAATAGGTGTTGCGTGGAATCGGTACGCCGTCGTACTGCCAGTCATCGATCTGGAAACCGCGCGAGGAGATGATCAAACCCTTGCCGACGCCCTGCAGACCCACGACACCGGTGGTCTGGTTCAGCGCATCCTTGAGGTCGACCAGGTCCTGGTCGTCCATCTGCTTGCGGGTCATCACCGTGACCGACTGGGGGATTTCCTTGAGGGTGTGGGTGCCCTTGCCAATCGTCACTGCGTTGGAGGTGTAGGAGTTGCTGCCTTCGGTCGTCGCGCCGATCTGTTGTGCGCTGATGTTGGTCGCACCCAGCTCCAGACCCTGGGTGTTGCTGCCCCGCACCAGCATCAGGGTGTTGCCCTCGACGCTGTAGCGCACGTCGGTGCCCCTGAGCAATTCGGCGATGGCCGCCTGCGGGCTCATCTTGCCGCTGACCGCGTGGCTCTTGAGCCCGGCCATGTCGTCAGCGTTGTAGATCACTTGCTGGTTGGTCTGCTGACCAAACGCCTGCAGCGCCTGTGGCAACGATTGCGCCGGGATATTGATGCTGACGCTTTCAGCCATCACCTGAGCGCTCAAAGGCAATACACAGACCAGCCCCAGCCCCGTCAACACTCGGCGTGAACGCAGGCCGCGGGACATGACGAGTGCCTTGAACAAAGGTTTCAACTCATGAATTGCTGACATCGTGCTCTCTATTATTGGTAGAAGTGAAAGTCCATTGGGCCGACGGGCCCGCCGCTGTCTGCACACGTGAACCGCACACTGTCGCGGGCCCTGCGGGCGACCTGGCAGTGCGTGGCGATCTGCCCCTCCCCGGGCTCGATCATCTGACTGGACATCGGCGAAATATTTTCTGCTGAACAAACCGGTGCATTGGCGGCCCTGCCTGACACGATTTGCCCACATACCCTATTAAGACGCAGCACCTCCAAAAAACCGGAATGAGTTTATTTATCATTAACGCAAAAAGTTAAAAAAAGGCCGACGCTGTTGGGCGACGGCCTTTTGTTTCTTTCTGTGTCAGCTGGTTTGCGCAGCCTTGGCGGCCTGCAACTGTCGCGCCTGCTCGGTCAGACGCGCCTTTTCCTCGGGACTCATCGCCTCCATGCGCAGTCGTACCTGAGCCATTTTTTCCAACTGCCCCGGGCTGCTTTCCACCGCCCGCAACGCCAGCGCCAACGACGCCACGGTCGGATGATCGAAAACCAGTCCCGGATGGATTTCGCATTGCAGCAACTTGCGAATACCGGCCACCAGTTTGATCACCAACAACGAATGGCCTCCGGCCGCGAAAAAGTCGCGCTCGATGCTCAAGTGTTCAAGCCCAAGCAGTTGCGCCATGCGCACGGCGAGCAATTGCTCAAGTGCATCACGCGGCGCAACGCCTTCGTCATCCGCTGCCGTAGCGGCCAATTGTTGCAGCGCCTTGCGATCAATCTTGCCGTTGGCCAGCCGTGGAAAACGCTCGATCAGTTGCAGGTGTTGCGGCACCATCACCGCGGGCAGACGTGCACTCAGTTCGGCACGTGCGGTGTCGAGCTGACCCGCGGTTGCCCCCGGTTGCGCCACGATAAACGCCAGCAGGCCTTGTTCAGCCGACGCGGCAGGCAGCACCAGCGCTTCGGCAACCGCTGGCAGGCGCAGCAGCTCGGCTTCGATTTCCGCGAGTTCGATGCGGAATCCGCGCACCTTGACCTGCTGATCGCGCCGACCGTGCAACTGGATCGCCCCGTCAGCGCGGTAACGCGCCAGATCTCCGCTGCGATACAGACGCTGCGCAGGATCGAATGGACTCTGCACGAACGTCTGCGCATCAGCCTCGGCATTCAGATAACCACGGCACAATTGCGCACCGCCCAGGTACAACTCGCCCAGCACACCTACGGGGGCCAGACGCAAATCAGCGTCCAGCACATACACCTGATTGTTGCCCAGCACGTGGCTCAGCGCCGAGCACTCGCTGGCCGTGCCGTCCAGTGTCAGTGGATGAATCATCACGCCGACGGTGGCTTCGGTCGGGCCATAGTGGTTGAACACCCGGCAATCACTGCGCAGCCGCGCAATGCGTTCGATCAGCGTCGGCGCAACCGGCTCGCCGCCCAGCACCAGCGTGTGCGGCAAGGTTGCCTGCTGATGATCGAGCAACGCCGCAAGGTGCGACGGGACGATTTTCAGGCAGTCGATCTGATGCTGCTGCAGGTACTCGGCGAACAATGCGCCGTCCTGCATTTGCGCATCACTGGCGACGTGCAGGGTCGCCCCATTGAACAACGCCCCGAACAACGCCGTGTTGCCCAGATCTGCCGCGACAGTGGAGCTGAAGCCGATGTTTTTGCACTGTTCCAGACCCAGTGCCTGACTGGCCTGAGCGACGTAATTGAACAATTGTCGATGCTCGATCACCACACCTTTAGGCATGCCGGTAGAGCCGGAGGTGAACAGCACATAAGCGATGTCGGTGCCTTGCGTCGCGAGCGCCGGCAACGGCGCGCCCGATGCGCCGAGTTCTGCCAGCGTGCGAGCTTTGTACGGCTGATCCTGCCAAGCCGTGACGTGCGCCGCATCGGTCAGCAACAGTGCGGCGCCGGCCTGTTCCAGCATCAATGCCTGACGCGCCTGCGGCCATTGCACATCCAGCGGCAGATACGCGCACCCGAGGCGCCAGCTCGCCAACATTGCGATCACCAGATCCGCCGAGCGTGGCAACGCCAGCGCGATGATCGAGCCTGCGCTGACACCTTGATTGTTCAGGCCCTGGGCGACGCTTTCGACGCGGGCTTGCAACTGGCTGTAGCTCAATGGCTGCCCAGCATCAGTCAAGGCGATGGCATCCGGCGTACGCAGCGCCAGATCAGCGATGCGCTGTGGCAGATAACGCTGGTCGGCCAGCATCTGTATCGCCGGATTGATCGCCAGCAAGCGCTGTTCGGCGGCGCGGCTGAGCAGGTTGAGTTGCGCCAGCACGGTGTGCGGCGCATCGACAATCGCGCTCAACAGCACGCCGAACTGTTCCAGTACGGCGTTGGCTGCCGCTGGCGAATAGCGCGAAGCGGCGTACTGCAGACCAACACCGGCAAGACGCTGGTTGTCGTCCAGTTGCACCTGCAACAACAACTCGAAAGCATCCGGTTGCACCTGCACGGCGTCAGCCGCGTTCCAGCGCAGACCGCCGCTGCTCGCGGCAACGCCGATCTGGCCAAGGCTGAAGCCGTAGGCCGGACGTGCTGCGTCGAGCGCCAGTTCCGGCGTCCAGTATTCCTGCCAGGTGCGATGCTCTTCGAGGCGCGCCGCCAGTTGCCCCAGCCAGTCACTGAAGCGCGCACTGCCAGGCATTTCCAGCGAGAGCGGCAAGGTTTTCTCGAACACGCCCACGGCGTTGGCGAAATATTCATAGTCAGCACGGCTGTCATGCCGCAGACCGACCAGTGCCTGATCAAGCCCGCTCAAACGCCCCAGCAACACCCACCACGCACCTTGCAGCAACGTGGCGACTGGCTGACCGAGCTGCTCGGCCAAGGCCTGCAGAGCATCACGCTGCGCCGACTGCAGATTCAGCGATACGCGCGAATCGGCAGCACTCGCTTCGAGGCTGGCGCTGCGAGCGGCCAGCCATGGCGTTGCGATGTCCGCCTGCACACCTTGCAGGTGCTGCTGCCAGTAGCTGCGCGCGGTGACGGCGTCTTCATCGAGCACCACCTCACTGCGCCATTCCAGATACTGGGCAAACTCCCCCGACTCTTCGTCTTCGGCTGGCTGAACCCCGACGTACGCTTGCTGCACTTGCTCCAGCACAAGGTTCAACGATGGCGTGTCGGCACTGTAGCGAGCAATGCCCAGCAGCAGCTGCCATTGCTGGGGCGCCAGGCGATAAAGCACGGCCTCGACACTGGCTGATTCGCCGACGACAAAGGCGCGTTCCCGCGATTCGCTGATTTGCGCCTGAACGTCCTCGGCGCACTGCTCGCCGGCATGGATCATCAGCGGGAAACGTCCGACGTCGGCCGCAGCCTGACGCAAACCGTGGAAACCGCTGACCTTGCCCAGCCGCGCCAACAGCATCGGCTGCTGTGTCAGCACGGTATCGAACGCGGTCTGCAAACGTTGCGGGTCAAGATCTCCGTCAATGACAACGCTGAGCCAGCGCAAGGCCTCGCCACAGGTGGCGGTGTTCGACAGGCGCTCAAGCAGCGCCTGTTGCTCAGGCGTCAGGGCGAAACCCGGATCCTGCTCGTCCTTCATGACTTCGCTCATGCGCCGCTTTCCTCGGTGTTCAATGCCGCCCGGGCGTTGCTGGCCGGGCGCTCCAGGCTGCTGTGGTCGTACATGTCACCCATGGCGACGACAATCTTGCGCGGACCCTCGAACGGATCGCGGGCATGCGCCACCAGCATGTTGTCGAGCAGAATGGCATCGCCTTTCTGCCAGTCGAATCGCACGGCGCACTCTTCGTACAGCTCGCCAATGCGCTGCATCACGTCGTCTTCGATCGGTGTGCCGTCGCCGTAATACACGTGACGCGGCATGCGCTCGGCGCCGAACATCGACAACAGGTCTTCACGCACATCCGGCTCCAGCCAGTAGATGTGGTGCAACTGCACCTGATTGAAGAATGACTTGGCGCCGGTGATCGGGTGACGAATGATCGCCGGTCCCGGTGTGCGGGTTTGCAGTTCGTTGTTGTCGAGCCAGCGCCACTCGATACCGCCGGCGCGGCAGCGGGCTTCGACTTCGGCACGGTCTTCGGTCTTGAAGAAGTGCTGCCACGACACGTCGAGGTTGTCGGTGAAGGTGCGCACATACAGCAAGCCTTTGGACTCGAACTTGTCACGCAGGTCTGCCGGCAGTTTTTCGTACATCAAGCGGCAGTCGACTACCGGCGTTGCACCGCCGACCGGCGCCGCTTGCTCGCAATAGAACATCTGCTTGCGCGGCCAGCGATCCTGGTGCGAGCTCTCGTTGTGGAACAGGATCATCTTGCGTTCCGGGTACGGCGTGGAGCGGTAAGTGTTCTTGCCGCCCTCCTTCTTCGGCAGATCGCCGTATTGACCGTACAGACCTGGCTGGATCGCTTCGGCGAACGCTTCAAAACCCTGAATGCCGTCGAGCTCGAAACCGCGAAAGAGAATGCCGGCGTGAGTCGCCAGTTTTTCTTCGATCAGCGGCCGGTTGTGCTTGATCCACTCGATCAAATCCAGCTGCGGCTCGTTCGGTTCCATCAACAGCGGGAACGGCTGCGGCGCAGCGATCAGCGATTCGCGGATCGGCGCCGGGCGAACCTTGGCCACCGGGGCGGCGCCACGCTTGAGGAACTTGCCCAGTTTGTCGGCCTTGGGTCCGGGGGCAGCGGGTTTGGCGGCCACTGCTAAATTGTCGACTGGCATGCTGATAGCTCCCAATTGAATGTCCTGATCAGCGACGATCTGTTCCAACAGGGCTATCCAGGCCTTCACCAGGTACTGAATGCGCTCGTGTCCGAACAAGGTTGTGGCGAATTGCCAATTACCCAGCAATTGCCCTTCTTCTTCGTCAACGAACAATGCCATGTCGAATTTAGAATGGCTCTGCAGCGCCGCCAGCGGCTCGACGCTCAGACCGCCCATGGATTGGGTGCGGCCCGGCAGGTTGTTCATCACGAACAACACTTGCACCAACGGGTTCATGCCCTTGTGTCGCGGCACGCCACAGGATTCGACGATCATGTCCAGCGGCAGGTCCTGATGCTCCAGCGCGCCGAGCAGGGTGTCCTGAGTGCGCGCCAGGAATGTCGAGAACGCCGTGTCTGCCGAGAAGCGTGAACGCAGCGGCAAGACGTTGACGAAGAAGCCGATCAGCCGCTCCAGCTGCGCCTGCTCGCGCCCGGCAACGTCGGCGCCGACCAGTACGTCGTCGCCGCCGCTGAATTGATGCAACAACACCTGGAACGACGCCAGCAGCGTGCTGTACAAGGTCACGCCCGCATCACTGGCAACCTTGCGCAAGGCCTGGCCCAAATCCTTCGGCAGATGAAACTGCACGGCATCACCGTCGTACGACGCCACCGGCCCGCGCGGGGTGTCCAGCGGCAGGTTGAGCTGCCCGCTGTAGCCACTGAGTGCATCTCTCCAGTAATCCGCCTGCTGGCCGAGAATCCCTTGGCGTTCCAGTTCCTGTTGCCACAGGGCAAAGTCCGAGTACTGCACTTCCAGCGCCGGCAACGGCGTGGTGTCACCGGCCTTGCTCAACTCATGGATCTGCACCAGTTCGTTGACCAATACGCCCATCGACCAACCGTCAGAAATGATGTGATGCATGGAGAACAGCAGCACATGCTCGGTCGGCGACAGATGCAGGATGCGCCCGCGCCACAATGGCGCCTGCTCCAGATCGATCGGCGTTCGCGCGTTATCCAGCGCTGCTTGTGCGACCTGTTCTTCCTGAGCACTGCGCGACAGACCGGACAAATCGAGCAACGGGAAGTCGACATCGACCGTCTCGGCAATCAGCGCAATCGGATCACCTTCGTCATCCTGCGAATACGCGGTGCGCAACACTTCATGACGGCGCACCACTTCGGCAAAACTGCTCATGAAGCGCTCGACCGACAGCTCACCGCGCAAGCGCAGGGCCAGCGGCATGCCGTAGGCCGAACTGCCGCCGGACAATTGCTCGGCGACCCACAAACGCCGTTGCACCAACGACAGCGGTGCCGTCGACTTGGCGCCCCAGGCCTTCAGTGGAACTGCCTGACTGGCCGCCCCGCCGAGGGCCGGTGTCTGATCTTCGGCCATCCAGGTGGCCAGATCCTTGAGACGCGGGTAGTTGAACAGGTCCCGCAGGCTCAACGTGCCGCCGGTCAAATGGCGCAAACGCGAGACTGCCTGAGTGGCCAGCAGCGAGTGCCCGCCCAGTTCGAAGAAGTGATCCTCACGGCTGACTTGATCGAGCTCCAGGACGTTTTGCCAGATGGCTGCGATCTGCTGTTCCAGTTCACCGACCGGGGCAACGAAGTCACCCGCCGCGACAAACGCGTCGACGCTCGGCAAGGCTTTGCGGTCGACCTTGCCATTCGGCGTCAGCGGCAGGCTGGCGAGGAACAGCACGTGCGCCGGAATCATGTAGTCCGGCAGGTGCACCTTGAGTTGCGTCTTCAGCGCTTCGCGCAGCAGCGCTTGCGCGGCCGCATCGGCGCTGGCCACGGTCGCATCATCGACCACCACATACGCCACCAGTTGATGGCTGGAGGCGATCGGTTGCGCCACCACCAGTGCCTGGCTGACGTTGTCGATCTGCAACAGACGCGCTTCGATTTCGCCCAGCTCGATACGGAAACCGCGCACCTTCACTTGGTGATCGATACGCCCGACGTATTGCAACGTGCCGTCGCCCAGATAACGGGTCAGGTCGCCCGTGCGGTACATACGCTCGCCATTGCCGGCGAACGGATTGGGCACGAATTTCTCTGCGGTCATCGCCGCCCGGCCCAGATAGCCACGGCTGAGGCCGGCACCGGCCAGGTACAACTCCGCCGACACACCCTGTGGTGCCGGTTGCAGATCGCCGCCCAGCACATAACTGGCGGTGCGGATCATCGGTCGACCGATGTTCGCCGTGCCGCCTGCCTCTCGACGGGTCCAGGTGGAGTAAACGGTATCTTCCGACGGGCCGTACAAGTCGAAGATATCGGCGATGGTCGCCTGTTGATACAGGGTGTCCACGAGGTTCTGCTTCAGCGCTTCGCCGCACAGGTTGATGATGCGTACGCTGGCAGGAATATCGCCAGAGTCTTGCAAGGCATTGATTGCCGACGGCACGGTATTGATCAGGCGCACCTGATCGCGCGCCGGCAAGTGCGGCAACTCCAGTGCGTTGCGCGCAATGATCAACGAACCGCCGTTGGCCAGGGTGACAAACAGCTCCCACACCGACAGGTCGAAACACACCGACGTCGAAGCGAGCACACCTTGAATGTCCTCGCGGCTGTAGAGGTGCTTCGACCAGTCGCTGAGCGCCATGATGTTGGCATGGCTGATCGATACGCCTTTGGGCTTGCCGGTGGAACCAGAGGTGTAAATCACGTAGGCAAGATTGTTCACACTCACACCAGTGACAGGCGCGACCGTGCTGTAGGCCGAGAGATCCAGTTGATCCAGCAGCAACACTTGCATGTCGCTGGCGAGCGACAAGGTGGCCGCCACATCGGTCTCGGTCAGCAGCACGCGGGCGCGGCTGTCCTCAAGCATGTAGGCGACCCGATCCGCCGGGTAATCCGGGTCCAGCGGCACGTAGGTGCCACCGGCCTTGAGGACCGCGAGCAATGCCACCAGCAGATTGTCGGAGCGCTGCATCGCCACACCGACGCGCACTTCGGCGGCGACGCCCGTGCTGATCAAACGGTGCGCCAGACGATTGGCCCGGGCATCGATATCGCCATAGGTGAAGGACTGCTGGCCGAACGTCACGGCGCGCGCGTCCGGCTGGGCAGCGACCTGACGCTCGATGGCCTGGTGGATGCAAATCGGCTCTAGGTCAGCGGTTGCCTGCGGATTCCAGTCACGCAGAATACGTTGCTCGTCACCTTCCTCCAGCAAGTTCCACTCGCCCAGGCAGGCATCGACGCTGGCGTGCATGCCGCTCAACAGTTGCTGCAACTGTGTCGCCAGTTTGATCACGGTGCTGGCGGCAAAGCTTGTGTGCTGATAGCTGAAGTGCACGGTCAGTTGCTGGTCGAGGTTGACCATCAACGTCAGCGGATAGTTGGTCTGCTCATACCGGTCAACCTCGCCAAAGCGCAGGTCAGCCGATTCGGCTTGCTGCAAGGCTTCGGCAATCGGGTAGTTCTCGAACACCAGAATGTTATCGAACAACGCCTCACCGCTCTGCCCTGCCCAACGCTGAATGTCGAACAGCGGTGTGTGCTCTTGCTCGCGCAGCAACAGGTTCTGTGCCTGCACCTGTTGCAGCCATTGCGGCAACGACTGTTCGGCACGTGGGCTGGCAATGATCGGCAAGGTGTTGATGAACAGACCGATCTGGCCTTCGACGCCATTCAACTGCGCCGGTCGCCCCGATACCGTGGCGCCGAACGTGACAGTGTCCTGCCCGGTGTAGCGTTGCAACAGCAACAGCCACGCGGCTTGCACCAGCGTGTTGACCGTGACCTTTTGCGCCCGGGCAAAACTGTTGAGCTCGGCGGTCGCGTGAGTGTCGAGGGTCAGCAGGTATTCACCCTGACCGGTGACGGTTGCATCAACGAGGTGCGGCACAGCATCGGCCAGATACGTCGGTGTCTCGAAGGCGGCCAGTTGGCCCTTCCAGAAGTTTTCCGTGACCTGCGCATCCTGCTGCGCCAACCACTCGATGTAATCGCGATAACGCCCCGCCCCCATCGCCGGCGCGTGGCCGTGATAGCGCTGCAACACATCGCCGAGCAACTGCGAGTTGCTCCAGCCGTCCATCAGAATATGGTGCGAGGTGTAAATCAGATGGAAGCGCTCAGCCGCCACCTGCACCACGACCAGGCGCAGCAACGGTGCCGCGTGCAGATCAAAACCTTGCAGGCGTTGCTCAAGCTCCAAGGCTTTCAGGGCTGGCGCCAGGTCGCCGCGATCACGCCAGTCGAGCACGCTGAACGGCACTTGCAAGCCTTTGTGCACCACTTGCAGGGCGTTGGGCAGATCGCCTTCCCAGACAAAACCGCTGCGCAGCACTTCGTGGCTGTCCATCGCCGCTTGCCAGGCATCGCGGAAACGTTCGACCTGCAAGCCATCGACGGCCACACACATCTGGTTGATGTAATCACCGGACTGTTGCGCGTAGAGGGTGTGGAACAGCATGCCCTGCTGCATCGGCGACAACGGATAAATGTCTTCAATCTGCTGTGGGCGGGTTGGCAAGCCGTCGAGCTGCGCCTGGGTCAGGCCGGCCAGCGGGAAGTCCGAAGGCGTCAGCCCAGCGACGCCCGGGGTCAGGCAATGGCCGATCAAAGCGGCCAGCTCCTCGGCGTAGTCCGCCGCCAGTGCTTCGATCACAGCACTGTCGAAACGCTCGCTGCTGAATGTCCAGCCTACGCGCAATTCGCCGCCGTACACCTGACCGTTGAGGGTCAACCAATTGCCCATTGGCGCATCCGGGCTCTGGTCGAGACCGGCGTTGTCCGGCGCCGGTGCGAACAGCGCGCCGTCATCGCCCTCGAAACTGCCGTCGAACTGGCCGAGGTAGTTGAAGGTGATGCGCGGGGTCGGCAATTCACGCAGGCTCTGTTGTGCCTGAGCATCGCCAAGATGACGCAGTGCGCCGAAACCGATGCCCTTGTTGGGGATCGAGCGCAGTTGTTCCTTGATCTGTTTGATCGACTCGCCGGCCGTAGCTGCCGGGGTCAGGCGCACTGGGAACAGACTGGTGAACCAGCCGACGGTACGGGTCAGGTCAACACCGTCGAACAGCTCTTCACGACCATGACCTTCGAGCTGAATCAGTGTCGAAGCCTGCCCGCTCCAGCGCCCGATAACCCGCGCCAGTGCGGTGAGCAACAGGTCGTTGACCTGAGTGCGATACGCCGCCGGCGCTTCTTGCAGCAGTTGTCGGGTCAGCTCCGCGCCCAGTCTGGTCTGTACCGTCTGCGCCAGTCTGTTCTGCTGACCGGCGTCCATCCGCTTGCACGGCAGATCGCTGCCGACATCACTCAGGCAGGCCTGCCAGTAAGCCAGTTCCTGTTGCAACGCCGCGCTGTTGGCGTAGCGCTGCAAGTGCTCGCTCCAGTCCTTGAAGGCGCTGGTTTTCGCCGGCAGCTTCAGTGGCTGACCGTCGAGCAATTGCTGATAAGCGTTTTGCAGATCTTCCAGCAGAATCCGCCACGACACACCGTCGACGGCCAGGTGATGGATCACCAACTGCAAGCGTTGCGTGCCATCGGCCAGATTCGCCAACACCGCGCGCAACAGCGGCCCGTTCTGCAGATCGAGGCTGCGCTGCGCGCGGTTGCCCAAGGCTTCCAGCGCAGCCGCATCGGCGACGTCTTCCTGCCACAGCAGGTTGTGCGGCTGATCTTCAACCGCGCGGTGCTCGGCCTGCCACACGCCGTTGTGCTGAGTGAAGCTCAGGCGCAAGGCATCGTGATGTGCGACCAGCGCGCGCAATACTTGCTCGATTTTCTCCCCGTCCAGCGGCTGACGCGGTTTGAGCAGCACCGACTGGTTCCAGTGATGACGCTCAGGGATTTCATCGTCGAAGAACTGCTGCTGGATCGGCAACAGCAACGCTGCGCCGGTGACCGCTTGTTGGTCGATGCTCGTTTCGTCGTCGCCCAACTGCGCGACCAGTGCCAGTCGCTGAATGGTCTGGTGCTGGAACAGGTCTTTCGGGTTCAGGCGAATACCGGCCTGACGCGCGCGGCTGACCACCTGAATCGAAATGATCGAGTCGCCGCCCAGTTCGAAGAAGTTGTCGTTGAGGCCCACTTGCGGCAGCTTCAGCACGTCTTGCCAGATCGTGGCCAAGCGTTGTTCCAGCTCGCTTTGCGGCGCCTGATAGGCCTGCTGCGCCTGACTGGCGTCCGGCGACGGCAACGCGCTGCGGTTGAGCTTGCCGTTGGCGGTCAATGGCAATTGCGCGAGCAGCAACAGGTGCGCCGGGATCATGTGATCCGGCAGATTTTCCTTGAGTTCGGCACGCACGCTGTCGCGCCATTGCGCTTGTTCAGCGGCGCTGGCGTCGAGTAACGCTGCATCAGTCGGCACCAGATACGCAACCAGTTGTTGACCACTGAGGCCCGGCTGCGCCAGCACCACCGCCTGGCGTACGGCAGCCTGTTCGAGCAGTTGCGCTTCGATTTCGCCCAGTTCGATACGGAAACCGCGAATCTTCACCTGATGGTCGATCCGCCCGATGTATTCGATCACGCCATCGGCGCGATAGCGCGCCAGATCACCGGTGCGGTACAGCCGACCGCCGTCAGCGGCAAACGGATCGGGAATAAAGCGCAGCGTGGTCAGGTCGGCACGGTTCAGATAACCGCGCGCCAGACCGGCGCGGCCAACATACAGCTCACCGATACAACCCTTGGCTACCGGGTTCAGGTCGCCATCGAGCAGGTACCACGACAGGTCGGCAATCGGCTCGCCGATCGGGCTGCTTGCGTCACGCTGCAAATCGGCCATCGACAACGGCCGGTAAGTCACGTGCACGGTGGTTTCAGTGATGCCGTACATATTGATCAGTTGTGGCGCCTGATCGCCGAAACGCTCGAACCATGGACGCAGGCTCTTCACGTCCAGCGCTTCACCGCCGAACACCACATAACGCAGCGCCGGCTGTTGCGCGGTGTGCTCCGGGGCGCAAGCAACTTGCATCAACTGCTTGAACGCCGACGGCGTCTGGTTGAGCACGGTGATGCCTTCGCGGCACAGCAAAGCGAAGAAATCTTCCGGCGCACGGCTGACCTCGTAAGGCACTACCACCAGTTTGCCGCCGTACAGCAGCGCACCGAAAATCTCCCACACGGAGAAGTCGAATGCGTAGGAATGGAACAGGCTCCAGACATCCTGCGGGCCGAAATCGAACCACGCCGCAGTGGCTTCGAACAGGCGCAGCACGTTGCGGTGCGCGAGCAAGGTGCCCTTTGGCTGACCGGTCGAACCCGAGGTGTAGATCACGTACGCGAGGTTATCGGCGCTCATGCGCACGTGCGGATTGCTGTCGCTGTAACCTTCGAGGTCTTCGCGATCCTGATCGAGCATCAGGCTGCGCACCGAGTCCGGTACGGGCAGTCGACCGAGCAGATGACTTTGGCTCAACAGCAGGCCGATGCCGCTGTCGCCGATCATGTAGCTCAGGCGCTCTTCCGGGTAGCTTGGGTCCAGCGGCACGTAAGCACCGCCGGCCTTGAGAATGGCGAGCAGTCCGACCAGCATGTCGAGGCTGCGCTCAACGGCCAGGCCGACGCGCACGTCCGGGCCGACGCCACTGGCAATCAGTTTGTGGGCCAACTGGTTGGCACGGCTGTTGAGTTCACCGTAGCTCAAGGACTGTTCTGCATACGTCACGGCCACCGCTTGCGGTGCGCGGGCGGCCTGGGCTTCGATCAAGTGATGCAGGCACTGCTCGTTAGGGAAATCGGCCACGGCCGGGTTCCATTGCAGCAGGGTTGCTGCGCGTTCGGCGGCGTCGTGCAGCGGCAGCTCAGCGATACGCTGGCCGCTGTCGGTGACGATGCCTTGCAGCAGATTCGTCCAGTGTTGCGACAGGCGCTCGATAGTCTCGACGTCGAACAGGTCGGTGGCGTAAGTCAGCTCGGCCCAGACATTGTCGGTCGATTCAAAAGTGTTCAGGGTCAAATCAAACTGCGCAGTATTCGACGCCCACGGCAAGCCTTCGATCTGCAGTTGCGGCAAGCGTGTCGCGCCTTGTGCCTGCCGCGCCTGGCTCTGGTGGTTGTGCATCACCTGGAACAGCGGGCTATGGCTGAGGCTGCGCTCCGGTTGCAGCGCGTCGACCAGTTGCTCGAACGGCAGATCCTGATGGGCCTGAGCGCCGAGCACGGTGTTCTTCACTTGTTGCAACAGGCTGCGGAAGGTCTGCTGACTGTCGAATTCGGTTTTGAGTACCTGAGTGTTGACGAAGAAGCCAATCAGCCCTTCAGTCTCCACCCGATTGCGGTTGGCCACGGGCACACCAACGCGGATGTCGGCCTGACCGCTGTAGCGGTGCAGCAAGGTCTGGAACGACGCCAGCAACAGCGCGAACAGGGTGACGTTTTCACGCTGCGCGACGTGCTTGAGGGCAGCGGCCAGTTCGAGGCTCAGCGGGATATCGCGACGCGCGCCGCGATAGCTTTGCTCGGCGGGACGCGGACGGTCGGTCGGCAGCTCCAGCAACGGCTGATCGCCATCGCCGAGTTGCGCGGTCCAGTAATTCAGCTGACGCTCGCACTCACCGGCGTCCATCCACTGTTTCTGCCACACGGCATAGTCGGCGTATTGCACCGGCAACGCCGGCAATTGCGCGGTCTGGCCCTGGCTGTACGCGGCATAGAGCGCCACCAGTTCATCGACCATGATGTTCATCGACCAACCGTCGGAGACGATGTGGTGCAAGGTGATCACCAGCGCATGGTCATCGGCAGCCAGACGCAGCAGTTTCACTCGCAGCAACGGGCCTTGCTGCAGGTTGAACAAGTGCAGGGTTTCTTCGGCGACCAGCGCTTGCAGCGCCGCATCGTCCAACCCCGCTACGTCCTGTACTTGCAGATCCAGCGTGCCTTGGGCCTGAATCACTTGCAGGGTCTGGCCCTGCTGTTCGACGAAACAGGTGCGCAGGGATTCGTGACGCTCGATCAGTGCATTGAAGCTGTGCTGCAACGCCAGCAGATCCAGCTCACCGCGCAAACGCAGTGCGGCCGGAACGTGGTAAGCGGTGCTGGTCGGCTCCAGTTGCCAAAGGAACCACTGACGTTCCTGCGCATAGGAAAGTGCCATCGGTTGCGTACGCGGCAGCGCGACAATCGCCGGTTCCTGCGTCGCCTGATCGACACCCAGGGCGGCGACGAAGTCTTCCAGAACGCTGTGTTCGAACAGCGTACGCAGCGGCACCTGAACGTTCAGCGTCTGACGCACTCGCGAGACCACTTGCGTTACCAGCAAGGAATGGCCGCCGAGTTCGAAGAAGTTGTCGCTGAGACCGACACGCTCAAGCTTGAGCACCGCTTGCCAGATCTCGGCGACACTGTGTTGAGTCGCGGTTTGCGGCGCGATATAGGTCGATTGCAACTGGCTGGCATCGGGTGCTGGCAAGGCTTTGCGGTCGACTTTGCCGTTGGGGGTCAGCGGCAGTTGCGCAAGGAACAGCAGGTGCGCCGGCACCATGTATTCCGGCAGTTCAGCCTTGAGGCTGGCTTTCAGAGCGGCGCGCAGTTCGACTTCGTCAACAGCGCTGGCGGATGGCACCACATAGCCGACCAGTTGCGCGCCGGTCGGGCCGTCCTGAGCGACGACGACGGTTTCACGGACGCTGTCCAGCGCGAGCAAACGGGCCTCGATCTCGCCCAGCTCGATTCGGAAACCACGGATTTTAACTTGATGGTCGATGCGCCCGATGTACTCGATCACGCCTTCTGCGCGATAACGGGTCAGGTCGCCGGTGCGGTACAGACGCGCACCGTTTGCCGAGAACGGATCCGGCACAAACCGTTCAGCGGTCAGACTCGGGCGCTGGAAGTAACCACGGGCCAGACCGTCACCGCCAATCAGCAATTCACCGGGTGCGCCGAGCGGATTGAGCTCAAGGTCGCTGCCGAGAATGTACAGCGCGGTGTTGTCTATCGGCGTGCCGAGGAATGGACGGCTGTGGTCCGCGCTCAGTGCGTGTTGCGCCGACCAGATCGTGGTTTCGGTCGGGCCATACAGGTTCCACACGCTCGGCGTCAGCGCCAGCATGCGATTGGCCAGCTCCTGCGGCAGCGCTTCACCACCACAGAGGAACGTGCGGCCCTTGAGAATCGCTGCGTGTTCGTTGTCGAGCAGCATGCGCCAGGTCGATGGCGTGGCTTGCAGGACGCTGACGGCATGACGCTCGATCAGTTCGAGCACCGCTTGCGGATCCTGATGCACATCCTTGCCGGTCAGCACCACACACGCGCCGGCGAGCAATGGGCCATAGATTTCCAGGCCAAAAATATCGAACGAGAACGTGGTCAGCGACAGCATGCGATCCGCAGCGGCAATCCCCGGCTGCTTGATCATGCTCGCGACAAAGTTGCTCAGTGCCGCGTGGCGCACCATCACGCCTTTCGGTTTGCCGGTGGAGCCGGAGGTGTAGATCGTGTACGCCAGATGCTCGCCGTTGACGGCAACGTCCGGCGCGGTCTGTGGATAAGTCGCTAGCCAGTCACCTGACTGATCGAGCAACAGGGTTTGCACACCCGCCGGGATCGGCAACTGCGCCTGCAAGTGCGTTTGGGTCAGCAGCAATTGCAGACCGCTGTCTTCGATCATGTAGGCCAGGCGATCCTCGGGATACGCCGGGTCCAGCGGCACATAAGCGCCGCCGGCCTTGAGGATCGCCAACAGGCCGACGATCATCTCAACGCTGCGCTCCACCGCGATGCCGACCAGCTGATCCGGGCCGACGCCGGCCTCGATCAGGTGATGCGCCAGTTGATTGGCCCGGGCATCCAGCTCGCCATACGTCAGTACATCGTCGCCGATGATCAGCGCCGTCGCCTGCGGGTTTCGTTGCGCCTGCAAGGCAAAGTCCTGCTGCACGCACTCGGCCTGCGCGCTGTGATCAGCTACACGCAACCAGTCCTGCAACAACACGCCGTGCTCGGCACTTTCCAGCAAGGGCAACTCGCCAACCCGTTGAGTCGGTGCGGCCACAATACCTTGCAACAGGTTTTGCCAATGACGCGCCAGACGCTCGACCGTTTCCGGCTTGAACAGATCGGTAGCGTAGGTCAGCTCGGCGGCGAAACCGTCATTCGATTCATAGGTATTGAGCGTCAGGTCGAATTGCGCGGTGCGCCCTTCCCACTGCACATCTTCGACGCTCAGCTGCGGCAGTTGCACCGCGCTACGGCCCTGATCACGGCTGGTCTGGTGGTTGAACATCACCTGGAACACCGGGCTGTGGCTCAGGCTGCGCTCGGGTTGCAGCGCTTCGATCAACTGCTCGAATGGCAGATCCTGATGTGCCTGCGCGGCCATCGCCGCTTGCTTGACCTGCGCCAACAGCTGGTTGAACGGCAACTGGCCGTTGACCTCGGCATTCAGCACCTGGGTGTTGACGAAGAAGCCGATCAGGCCTTCAGTCTCGACCCGATTGCGGTTGGCGGTCGGCACGCCGACGCGAATCTGCGCCTGACCGCTGTAGCGATGCAGCAACGCCTGAAACGACGCCAGCAACACCATGAACAGGCTCGCGCCTTCGCGCTGAGCCAATTGTTTGAGCGCATCGCCGAGGGCGGCTGGCAGGTCCAGTTGCAGACGTGCACCGCGAAGGCTTTGCACCGCCGGACGCGGAAAATCGATCGGCAATTCCAGCACCGGCTGCTCGCCGTCCAGCGTCTTGATCCAGTAAGCCAGCTGCCGCTCGCGCTCACCCGCTTCCAGCCAGTGACGCTGCCAGATCGCGTAGTCGGCGTATTGCACCTCCAGTTCCGGCAATGCCAGTGGCTGCCCGGCGGTGTCGGCGGCGTAATGCTGGATCAACTCGTTGACCAGCACTTTGATCGACCAGCCATCGGAGATGATGTGGTGCTGGATCAACACCAGCACATGATCATCATCGGCGACTTTGAGTAATGCCACGCGCAGCAGCGGACCCTGTTGCAGATTGAACGGGCGCGCAGTTTCGCCTTCGACAAACGCCTTGATCGCCGCCTCTTCGCCAGCGGCGTCGAGGCCTGCCGACAGCGGTGCCAGGGTGATGCGCAGCGGCAATTGCGGGTGAATCACCTGGCAGAAGGTTTCGCCGTGCTCGGCAAACGTGGTGCGCAAACTTTCGTGGCGCGCGGCCACGGCATTGAAGCTGCGCTCCAGCGCCGCCACATCCAGTTGCCCCTTGAGGCGCAAGGCGCTGGGGATGTGATACGCGGTGCTGTGCGGGTCCATTTGCCAGAGGAACAGTTGGCGTTCCTGAGCGTACGACAGAGGAATCGCTGCAAACCCGGAACGTGTTTCCGGGATCGGCAGGTTGGCCGGAGAGACGCCCTCTTCGAGCATCTTTTCCAGGTACAGCTTACGTTTGTCCAGCGGCAGAGTGATAAAGCGCTTGGCTACCCTCAAAGCAACACTCTTGTCCATCAGACTTCCTCCATATCGTCAAGCAGGGCTTCCAGCTTGCTCAGTTTCTGTTCGTTGATTGCCCCGCCTCCTGTATCGAGTCGAGCGACAAATTCGCTCAGGACGGGGTGCTGGAATAACAGTTGCGGGGTCAGCGTCAGGCCCAGCTCAAGGGCCATGCGCGACACCACGTTGACCGCCAGCAGCGAGTGCCCGCCCAGTTCGAAGAAGTGATCGTTCAGACCAATGCGTTCAACCTCGAGCACCTGCTGCCAGATCACCGCGACCTGCTGCTCAAGCTCACTCTGCGGCGCGACGTACGCGGCCTGCACCTGGCTGGCATCCACCGCTGGCAGGGCCTTGCGGTCGAGTTTGCCGTTGGGCGTCAGTGGCAACTGCTCAAGGAACAGCAGGTGCGCGGGAATCATGTAGTCAGGTAACGAAGACTTGAGGCCAGTCTTTAGTCCGTCGCGCAGTTGCCGTTGCGCTTCGCCGTCGTACAGATCCAGTTGCGGGGCGACCACGTAGGCCACCAGTTGCGCACCGCCCTCTCCTTCAACGGTCAGCACCGCCGCTTCGGTGACCGCCGGTTGAGCGAGCAATCGCGCCTCGATCTCGCCCAGTTCGATGCGGAATCCACGAATTTTCACCTGATGGTCGATTCGGCCCATGTACTCCAGCGCGCCCTCTTCGCGTTCACGAATCAGGTCGCCGGTGCGGTACATGCGCTCGCCATTGCCGACGAACGGATTCGGCACAAAGCGCTCGGCGGTCATCGCCGCACGCCCCAGATAACCGCGGGTGATGCCGGCGCCGGACAAGTACAGCTCCGCCGAAACCCCTTGCGGCACCGCTTGCAGATCGGCGTCGAGCAAATGGCTGACGCTGTGATCAAGAGCACGACCGATGCGCGGTTGACCACCGGCGATGCGGCGGGTCCAGGTCGAATAGGTGGTGTCTTCCGACGGACCGTACAGGTCGTAGACATGCTCGACTGTCGACTGTTGATACAGCGCGTTGACAAGCCCTTGTTTGAGCGGCTCACCCGCCAGGTTGATGATGCGCACGCTCGCCGGAATCTGCCCGGCGCGTTGCAGCGCAGCGATCGCCGATGGCACGGTGTTGATCAGACGCACCTGATCGCGAGCCGGCAGGTTTGCCAGCTCCAAAGCATTGCGCGCGATGATCAGCGAACCGCCGTTGGCCAACGTGACAAACAGCTCCCACACCGACAGGTCGAAGCACACCGAAGTCGAGGCCAGCACGCCCTGGATGTCGTCGCGGCTGTAGACCTTGGCCGACCAGTCGATCAAGGCCATGACGTTGCGGTGAGCAATCGCCACGCCTTTCGGTTTGCCGGTGGAACCGGAGGTGTAGATGACGTAGGCGAGGTTGTCCGGCTGCACCGCCGTTTGCGGCGCGACATCTGAGTAACCGCTCAGCGAAACCTGATCCATCAGCAGCACTTGCGTATCGCCAGGCACGCTCAGCGTCGCAGCAACCGCTTGCTCGGTGAGCAACACCCGCGCACGGCTGTCTTCGAGCATGTAGGCAACGCGATCGGCCGGATAATCCGGGTCCAGCGGCACATAGGCGCCACCGGCCTTGAGCACCGCCAGCAAGGCAATCAGCAACTGCTCGGAACGCGGCATCGCCACGCCCACGCGCACTTCCGGGCCGACACCCAACTCGATCAGCTTGTGCGCCAGACGGTTGGCTTGCGCGTCCAGTTCGGCGTAGGTCAGTTGCGTATCGGCGAAGGTCACCGCCAGCGCATCCGGAGTCGCCGCCACTTGGCGAGCGATGGCTTGATGAATGCACTGCTCGGCGACGAAATCGGTGTCGACGCTCGTGACATTATCGATCAGGTTCAACTCGCTCAACGAGCGTTCACCTGCTGCAGCCATCTGCGTCAGCAAACGCTGCAGACTCGCGCCCAACTGCGCCACGCTCGCCGCCGCAAAACTGTCGCGCTGATAGCTGAAATGCACCGACAGTTGCGCGCCCATGCTCACCAGCAAGGTCAACGGATAGTTGGTCTGCTCCTGATTGACCACTGCACCGAAACGCAAACCCTGCGGCGCACCGCGCTCCAGCGCTTCGCCAATCGGGTAGTTTTCGAACACCATCAGGCTGTCGAACAGTGCGTCACCGCCCTGCCCGGCCCAGCGCTGAATGTCCGCCAGCGGCGTGTGTTCGAACTCGCGTGAAGCGAGGTTCTGCGCCTGCACGGCTTGCAGCCAACTGCCCAGACTCTGTTGTGCTTGCGGCTTGGCCACCACTGGCAAGGTGTTGATGAACAGACCGATCTGCTCCTCGGCTCCCGGCAGATCCGCCGGACGCCCGGCCACGGTCGCGCCGAACGCCACGCAGTCCTTGCCGGTGTAGCGCTGCAACAGCAACAGCCACGCGGCTTGCACCAGCGTGTTAACAGTGACTTTCGAGGCCCGGGCAAATTCACCCAGACGCACGCTCAGATCAGCGTCCAGCACTTGGTAATGGTCGCCATAACCGACATTCGGCAAAGCGTCGATTGGCCGTGCAATGGCATTGGCCAGACGCGTCGGCTCGTGCAGATTGCCCAGCGTCGCCAGCCAGTAGGCTTCAGCCGCCGTTGCATCCTGACGTTGCAGCCAACCGATGTAATCACGATAGCGACCCGCCGGACGTGGAACCGCTTCGCCGCGATAGTGCTGCAGCACTTCGCCGAGCAACTGCGCGCTGCTCCAGCCGTCCATCAGGATGTGGTGGTTGGTGTAGATCAGGTGATGACGATCAGTCGCCGTGCGCACCAGTACCAGGCGCAACAGCGGCGCGCAGGTCAGGTCCAGGCCCAGCGCTCGCTCCTCGTCAGCAAGGGTTTGCAGCGCCGCCTCCAGATCAACCTTGCCGTTCCAGTCGAGCACGCTGAACGGCACGTCCACCTGCCGCTGCACCACTTGCACCGGTTGCGGCAAGTCGCCCTGCCAGAAGAATCCGCTGCGCAGAATGTCGTGGGTATCCACCACTGCTTGCCAGGCCGCGCGGAAACGCTGCGGGTCGACGCCATCGACGTCGAGGCGCATCTGGTTGATGTAGTCGCCATTGCCGTGTTCGAGCAAGGTGTGGAACAACATGCCTTGCTGCATCGGCGACAGCGGATAGATGTCATCGATGCCTTGCGGTTCCAGCACCAGCGCATCCAGTTGCGCTTGCGACAGTTGCGCCAGCGGGAAGTCCGACGGCGTCACGCCACGGTTGCCGCTGTCGCAACAGTGGCCGATCAGCGCCGTCAGTTCCTGCACATAATCATCGGCCAGACGCTGAATGGTCGCCGCGTCGAACATGGCGCCACTGTAGGTCCAGCTCAGGTCCAGTTCGCCGCCGAAGACCTTGCCGTTCAATGCCAGCGGGTTGCCCAGCGGGCCTTGCATATTGACTTCTGCGCCGCCGGCTTCGCTGGTCGGTGCGAACAAGGCTTCATCGGCCGCATTGAAGCTGCCGTCGAACTGGCCCAGATAGTTGAAGGTCAGGCGCGGTGCCGGCAAGCCTTGCAGTGCCTCGCGAGACGGCGCAGCGCCCAGATGTGCCAGCGCACCGAAACCGATGCCTTTGTGCGGGATTGCCCGCAGTTGCTCCTTGACGTGTTTCAGCGAACCCCCCAGCTCAGCCACCGGCGACAGTCGCACCGGGAACACACTGGTGAACCAGCCGACGGTGCGGGTCAGGTCGATGCTGTCGAAGAGGTCTTCGCGACCGTGACCCTCGAGCAAGACCAACGCACTGTCGTCACCGGTCCAGCGCACCATCACTCGCGCCAGCGCCGTCAGCAGCAGATCGTTGACCTGCGTGCGATAGGCCTGCGGCGCATCCTGCAAGAGTTGACGGGTCAGGGCTTTGTCCAGTTTGCTGCGGATCGTCAGCGCCTGATCGTGTTGCTGCCCGCCGTGCGGATGGTCATAAGGCAAGGCAGCCGAGGCGCCTTGCAACTGCTGCTGCCAGAAGCTCAGTTCAGTCTTCAACGCAGGGCTTGCCGCATAATCCTGCAACGCTGCTGCCCAGGCTTTGACTGCGCTGGTCTTGGCCGGCAGTTGCACCGGGTTACCGGCAAGGATCTGCCGATAAGCGTTTTGCAGATCCTCGAACAGAATCCGCCACGACACGCCATCAACCACCAGGTGATGGACGATCAGCAACAGGCGTTGCGTACCGTCAGCCAGGTTCGCCAACACCGCGCGAATCAGCGAGCCGCCGCTCAATTGCAAGCTGCGCTGGGCCTTTTCACCCAGGGCCTCCAGCGCCGCGAGATCAGCCACATCGACTTGCCAGAGGATGGTCTCGCCGGCTTGCGTGGCAACGTCGCGGTATTGCGCGCCCCAGCCGTCAGCCTGCTCGACAAAGTCCAGGCGCAAGCTGTCGTGATGCAACACTAGCGCATCCAGCGCGTGTTCCAGCAGCTGCGGGTCCAGCGCCTGCGTTGGCTTGAGCATCACTGACTGGTTCCAGTGATGACGATCGGGAATCGCCTGCGCGAAAAATTCCTGATGGATCGGCAGCAACGCCGTGCTGCCGGTGACCGGTTGCTGATCGATCAATTGCAGCGCTTCTCCGGTCTGTGCCACCAACGCCAGTGCGGCGATGGTCTGGTGCTGGAACAGGTCTTTGGGCGTGAAGCGAATCCCGGCCTGCCGCGCGCGGCTGACCACCTGAATCGAAATGATCGAGTCGCCGCCCAGCTCGAAGAAGTTGTCGCTGACGCCCACTTGCTCAAGCTTGAGCACGTCCTGCCAGATCGTCGCCAGTTGCTGTTCCAGCGCGGTTTGCGGTGCAACGTAAGTTTGCTGCAGTTGGCTGACGTCCGGTTTCGGCAGGTTCTTGCGATCGAGTTTGCCGTTCGGTGTCAGCGGCATGCGCTCCAGACGCAGCACGTACGCCGGCACCATGTGCGCTGGCAACGTCGCCTTGAGTTGTGCACGCAGTTGATC
This sequence comes from Pseudomonas sp. S3_C06, assembly GCF_054667675.1. Lineage (NCBI taxonomy): Bacteria > Pseudomonadati > Pseudomonadota > Gammaproteobacteria > Pseudomonadales > Pseudomonadaceae > Pseudomonas > Pseudomonas sp. S3_C06. The sequence continues at coordinate 6,043,275 of NZ_CP162747.1, read as the reverse complement.
GGTGAAGTCGGCACGGCTTGCATCGCCGACCACGTACGCCACCAAACGCTTGCCACTGCCGGCGCTACCTTCCTGGGCAACGACCACCGCTTCACGCACGCCGTCGAGGGCTTGCAGCGCCGCTTCGACTTCGCCGAGCTCGATGCGGAAACCGCGGATTTTCACCTGATTGTCGATGCGATCCAGATAATCGAACGTGCCATCGGCACGCTGACGGACCAGGTCGCCAGTGCGATAAAGCAAACCGCCGTTGGTGCTGAACGGATCAGCCACAAAGCGCTCGGCGGTCAGCCCCGGACGGTTCAGATAACCCCGCGCCAGCCCTGTACCACCAAGGTACAGCTCGCCGGCCATGCCTTGCGGCAGCAGGTTCAGATCAGCGTCGAGCACATAAGCGCTACGGTCGCCAATGCGGCTGCCGATTGGCGCATACGCGGCGCCACACGGCACCTCGCGCCCGGCCTTCCAGATCAGAGGCGTGACCACGGTTTCGGTCGGGCCGTAACCGTTGATGATGTAGTCCGGATCGAGCGCGCGCTTGACCCGCTCGAAACTCGCGTTCGGCACCGCATCACCGCCGAAGCAATAGATCCGCACTTTCGGCGGATTGCCAACGCGCTCGGCGTGTTCGGCCAGTTGTTGCAGGTACACCGGCGGGAATGCGACGACGGTCACGCCGTGTTCGATCATCGCGTTGTAGGTCTGCTCCGGCGTCCACAAGCTGTCGTCGCGAATCAGCAGCGACGCACCGTGGGTCAGGCTGGTCAGCCAGCGTTCGTGGGCACCGTCGAAGGCGAACGACATGAAATGGAATTCGCAGTCACTGTCGCGCATTTCATAGCGCTGACCGATGGCCTGGCAATGCATGGCCAACGGACCGTGGGCGACGCTGACGCCTTTCGGATTGCCGGTGGAACCGGAGGTATAAATCACGTAGGCGAGGTTGTGCGGATCGAGCTGCACGTGCGGCGCCTTGATCGGCAACTCGCGCAAATCGAGACGATCCAGTTCCAGCAGCGGTACCGATTCATCGACCGGCAATTGCGCCGACACCGACGAGTCGCTGATCAACAACGCCAGCCCGGAATCTTCGATCAGATAAGCCAGACGTTCGCGTGGATAGCTGGTGTCCAGCGGCACATAAGCACCGCCAGCCTTGAGCACGGCCAGCAGCGCGACGATCACCGACTCACTGCGCGGCAGCGCTACGCCAACGCGGGTTTCCGCGCCGACGCCACGGGCGATCAGCGCGTGCGCCAGTTGATTGGCTCGCTGGTCGATTTCGCCGTAGCTAAAATGCTGATCATTGAAAATCACCGCCGTGCGCTGCGGATTTTCTGCGGCCAGCGCGGCAATGCGCTGATGTACGCCGATGTCCACCGGGTACGGCTGCGGGTGGTTCTCGGCTTGCTGGCGCGCCTGCTCTTGAGCATCGGCCAAGGCGATCTCGCCGAGGTTGCGCTCGGCCGACAGGGCGAACTGCTCAAGCAATTGCAGCAGGTGCGCACTGATGCCGGCGATGACATCGCTGGCGAACTGGCCGCGATCAAAGCTGTAGTGCAACGCCAACTGCTGACCGAGGGTGACCGCCACGCTCAGCGCGTAATGGGTTTGTTCGAGATTACCGACATCACCGAATGTCAGCCCTCGCCCGGCCTGACTCAGCGCCTGGGCAATCGGGTAGTTCTCGAACACCAGAATGTTGTCGAACAGTGCTTCACCGCCCTGTCCGGCCCAACGCTGGATGTCCGCCAGTGGCGTGTGTTCGAAGTCGCGCAGGCTCAGATTCTGCGCCTGTACCGCTTGCAGCCAGCTGCCAACGCTTTGATCCGGACGCGGTGCGCCGATCACCGGCAAGGTGTTGATGAACAGACCGACCTGCTGCTCAATGCCCGGCAGATCCGCCGGACGCCCGGCCACGGTCGCACCGAACGCCACGGCTTCGTGACCGGTATAGCGTTGCAGCAACAGCAGCCACGCCGCTTGCACCAAGGTGTTGACGGTGACTTTTTGTTGGCGGGCAAAGGTTTCCAGCGCCTGGGTGCGCTGCACGTCCAGTGTCAGGTAATGATCGCCGTGGCCGCTCTGGTTCTCGCCAGAGGTGGCCGCGCGCGCCAGTCGGGTCGGCTCTTGCAGCGCGGCCAATTGACCGCTCCAGAAGTCCTGACTCAATTGGCCGTCCTGACGTTGCAGCCAGGCGATGTAGTCGCGATAACGCCCGCCGCCATTCGCCGGCGTGCGGCCGCTGTAGCGCTGCAAGACTTCGCCGAGCAACTGCGAGTTGCTCCAGCCGTCCATGAGGATGTGGTGATGGGTGTAAATCAGGTGCCATTGCTCGGCGCCGGTCTGCACCAGCAGCAGTCGCAGCAGTGGCGCACAGCTCAGATCAAAACCTTGCTGGCGCTCGGCATCTGCCAGCGCAGCGAGCGCTGCCGGCTGATCGTCGCGGTCGCGCCAGTCCAGCGTGCTGAATGGCAGTTGCACCTGCTTGTGGACGATCTGCACCGGCTGCGTCAGCTCACCCTGCCAGACGAAACCGCTGCGCAGAATGTCCTGCGCATCGACGGTGGCCTGCCAAGCGGCGCGGAAACGTTCGGGATCGAGACCCTCGACGTCGACGCGCAACTGGTTGATGTACTCACCCGCCGCTTGTTCATAAAGGGTATGGAACAGCAGGCCCTGTTGCATCGGCGACAGCGGATAAACATCATCGAGTTGACCTGCCGGCACCGGCAACCCATCCAGTTGTGCCTGGGTCACGCGCGCCAGCGGGAAGTCCGATGGCGTTGCCTGTGCGGCTTGCAACGTGCAGCAATGCTCAATCAGCGCATGCAGTTCCAGCGCGTATTGATCGACCAGATACTGCACGGTCGCGCTGTCGAACATCTCGCGGCTGAACCCCCAGCTCATCGACAGCTCACCGCCATAGACCTGGCCTTCCAGCGTCAGCCAGTTGGCCAACGGCGCTGCCGGATCCTGCGCAACGCCGCTGGTTTCAGCGGACGGCACGAACAGCGCCGCGTCGTCGAACTGACGATCGAACTGGCCGAGGTAGTTGAAGGTAATCCGTGGCGGCGCCAACTCCGCCAGTTCGGCGCGCACCGCCGGTGCCGCCAGATAACGCAGCACGCCGTAGCCCAGACCTTTGTCCGGCACGGCGCGCAGTTGCTCCTTGATCGACTTGATCGACCCGTCGAGATCGTCGGCGGCCGTCAGCTTGACCGCGAACAAACTGGTGAACCAGCCCACGGTGCGGGTCAGGTCGATGTCATCGAAGAGGTCTTCGCGGCCATGGCCTTCGAGTTCGATCAACGTGCCGGGCTGCTGGCTCCAGCGACTGATGGTGCGCGCCAGTGCGGTCAACAGCAGGTCATTGACTTGCGTGCGATACGCCGCCGGCGCCTGTTGCAGCAACTGACGGGTACGCTCGGCGTCGAGGCGCCATTCGATTTTCTCGCCGTGCAGGTTTTGCTGGCTGCCATCGGGACGTTCGCACGGCAGATCCTGCGCACCTTGATGCTGGGTTTTCCAGTAATCCAGTTGTTCATCGAAGCGTGCAGTGGCGCTTTCCAGACGCGCGGTCCAGCTCTGGAAGGCATTGGTCTTGGCCGGCAACTGAATGCCTCCGCCCGCCGAGCGCTGCTCGTAAGCCTGTTGCAAATCTTCCAGCAGCACGCGCCAGGAAACGCCGTCCACCGCCAAGTGGTGAATGATCAGGTTCAGGCGCTGAGTGCCATCGGCCAGCGTCACCAGCAATGCACGCAACAGCGGACCGTTCTGCAAATCGAGGCTGCGCTGGGCTTCGTTGCACAGCGTCTGCAGTTGTTCTGCGGACTCGGCATCGCGCTGCCACAAGTCAGCGCTGCCAACCAACGGGCCATGGCTCTGCTGCCAGCCGTCGGCGCTTTCGACAAAGCGCAGGCGCAACGCGTCGTGATGATTGATCACCTCGGTTAGTGCAGCATCGAGCCACTGCGCGTTCAAGGTGTCGCGCGGGGTCAGCAGCAGCGACTGGTTCCAGTGCTCACGCAGCGGCATCGCGCGGCTGAAGAAATGCTGTTGAATCGGCCCGAGCACGGCGTCGCCGGTCACCGGCCCCTGATCCACCAAGGTCTGATTATCCAGCGTGGCGACCAGCGCAAGGCTGCGCACCGTTTGATACTGGAACAGGTCACGCGGGCTGACGCGAATCCCGGCCTGCCGCGCACGGCTGACCACTTGAATCGAGATGATCGAGTCGCCGCCCAGTTCGAAGAAGTTGTCTTCGAGGCCGACGCGCTCAAGGCCGAGCACGTCCTCCCAGATCGCCGCCAGGGCTTTTTGCAGCGCATCCTGCGGCGCAACGAACGCCTGTTGCGGCGCGGCGTCCGGTTGCGGCAAGGCTTTGCGATCGAGTTTGCCGTTGGCCGTTACCGGCAGTTTTTCCAGCGTCATCAGGTAGGTCGGCACCATGAATTCCGGCAGGCTGCCGAGCAGCCACGCCTTGACGTCCTGCTGCCACTGTTCGTCCGGCTGAGCCTGTTCCAGCACCAGATACGCGACCAGATGCTTGCCGCCCTGCACCAGCACCACCGCTTCGCGCACCAGCGGATGCTGCATCAGGCGGGTTTCGATTTCACCCAGCTCGATGCGCAGACCGCGCAGTTTCACTTGATGGTCGAGACGACCAAGGTATTCGATCACCCCGTCGGCACGCTGACGAACACGGTCACCGGTGCGGTACAGGCGCGCGCCGTCATGGAACGGGCACGGCACAAAACGCTCGGCGGTCAGCGCCGGACGCTGGTGATAACTGCGCGCCAGCCCGGCGCCGCCCAGGTACAGTTCGCCGGCCACGCCACTCGGTACCGGCAGCAGCTCGGCATCAAGCACATGGGTGCGCAGGTTGGCGATCGGCCGGCCGATCGGCACGCTGTCGGCGCCTTCGTCAACACACGCCCAGTGGGTCACGTCGATCGCCGCTTCGGTCGGGCCGTAGAGGTTGTAGAGGCCGGCATTCGGCAGTTTGGCGAAGACTTGCAGTTGCGCGTCCAGTGGCAGCGCTTCACCGCTGCAGACGATGCGCTTGAGGCCGACGCAGCTTTCGACACCCGCCTCATGAATGAACGCCTGCAACATCGACGGCACAAAGTGCAACGTACTGATGCCGTGGCAGTTGATGATGTCGATCAGTTGCAGCGGATCGCGGTGCGCACCTGGCGCGGCAACCACCAGACGCGCGCCGGTCAGCAGCGGCCAGAAGAATTCCCAGACCGAAACGTCAAAGCTGAACGGGGTTTTCTGCAACACCGAATCGCTGGCGTCGATCGCGTACGCTTCCTGCATCCAGCACAAGCGGTTGACCAGCGCCGCGTGGCTGTTGCCGGCGCCTTTCGGTTTGCCGGTGGAACCCGAGGTGTAAATCACATAGGCCAGGTTCAGCGGATCGACGCTGACGTTCGGGCGGCTATCGCTGTAGCGGTCGAGCAGGCCCGGCTGATCCAGCGTAATGACCTGCACGCCGTCAGTCGGCAGCGATGCCAGCAAAGCATCCTGGGTCAGCAGCAAGTTGATGCCGCTGTCCTCGATCATGTACGCCAGACGTTTCTGCGGGTATTCCGGATCGAGTGGCACATAAGCGCCGCCAGCCTTGAGAATCGCCAGCAGCGCGACAACCATTTCCACCGAACGCAGAGCACAAACGCCGACCAGACTGTCGGCCCGCACGCCTTGTTCACCCAGCAAATGCGCGAGGCGGTTGGCCCGGGCATCCAGTTCGGCGTAGCTCAGGGTCTGCTCGCCGAACAGCAGCGCCGGCGCATTCGGCGTGCGCGCCACCTGCGCTTCGATCAGTTGATGGATCGGTGTTTCGGTCGGGTAAACCGCTTGGACGCTGTTCCAGTCGTGCACCAGCGTGTGCTGTTCCTCGGCCTCCAGCAGCGACAATTCGCCGACGCGTTGCGACGGATCGGCAACCATGGCCGTGAGCAGACGCAACCAGTGGCGCGCCATGCGCTCGATGGTCGCCGGCTCGAACAAGTCGCTGGCGTACGTCAGCGCCGCATGCAGCTTGCCGCCCTTCTCGTAGGTATCGAGGGTCAGGTCGAACTGGGTGGTACGGCTCTGCCAGTCGAGGCTGTTCAGCAGTAGACCGGAAGCAGTGCTGATGCTGGCGATGTCCGCTACTTGCGGCTGGTGGTTGTACATCACCTGAAACAGCGGCGTGTGACTGAGGCTGCGTTCCAGCTTCAGCGCTTCGACCAGTTGCTCGAACGGCAGATCCTGATGCGCCTGAGCGCCGAGCGCGGTGTCCTTGACGGCGCGCAGCAGATCGTCGACCCGGGTCTGCCCGTCCAGTTGGGTACGCAGCACTTGAGTGTTGACGAAGAAGCCGATCAGCCCTTCGATTTCGCCACGGTTGCGGTTGGCAATCGGCACGCCGACACGGATGTCGGTCTGGCCGGTGTAGCGATGCAGCAGCGCGTTGAAGGCACCGAGCAAGAGCATGAACAACGTGACTTGATGCTGCTGCGCGGTGTTGCGCAGTTGCCCGGCCAGTTGTTCATCGACAGCGAACTCATAGCGAGTGCCGCGATAGCTCGGCATCGCCGGACGCGAATGATCCAGCGGCAGCTCCAGCACCGGGTGTTCGTCGCCCAGTTGTGCTTGCCAGTAATCGAGTTGGCGCGCCTGTTCGCCCGCCTCCAGCCAACGGCGCTGCCACAAGGCGTAGTCGCTGTACTGGATCGGCAGCGCGGCCAGTTGCGGCTGCTGACCGGCATCGAACGCGTCATAGCAACGGATGAATTCGTCGATCAGCACGTTCATCGACCAGCCATCGGAAACGATGTGGTGCAAGGTCAGCAGCAGCACGTGCTCCTGATCGGCGAGCTTGAGCAACGTCACCCGCAGCAGCGGACCCACGGCCAGGTCGAATGGCAACACCGACTGTTGCTCGGCGGCCTGCATCACGGCCTGTTCACGCTCGCTGGCCGGCAGTGTGCTGAAGTCTTCATGGCGGATCACCAGCGGCGCGGTGGCTGGCACTTGCGACAGACTGTCATCGGCCTGGCGCTGGAACACCGTACGCAGGGTTTCGTGACGCTCGACCAGGCTGGCGAAGGCTTGCTCCAGTGCCGCCAGGTTCAAGCGGCCATTGAGCCGCACCGCGCCCGGCAGGTTATAGGCGCCACCTTGGGGATCCAGCTGCCAGAGAAACCACATGCGTTGCTGTGCGTAAGACAGCGCCTGCCGATCCTCGGCCTCGACGCCGGTCGGAATCGGAAACCGGGAAAAATCCACCCCTTCCCTCTGCAGGGCAGCGAGGAACATCTGGCGCTTTTCCAGGGGTAGCCCGATAAACCGGCGAGCAAGTTTCAGGGAGTCTTCAGCATTCATTTCTCAGCATCCGGATCAGTAGGCAGGAAGCACAAAGGCACGTCGTCCCTATAAAACGAATGCAGACCGGAAAAATTAGCGAATGAGAAGAACTGTCAGGCGGGAGGCAGAGCGGGGATTTCTCGGGCACCACAAATCAAAGGTGGGAGCGAGCCTGCTCGCGAAAGCGGTATGTCAGGCAATGAAAATGCTGACTGTTGCGACGCTTTCGCGAGCAGGCTCGCTCCCACAGGTTATAAGGTGTTCAGGCAGTCGCGGCCATGGCGTGGCGGCGATGATGCACATCGAGCTGATCCTTGATCACCTTGAGCACTTTGGCTTCATGCTCATGAATAAAGAAGTGCCCGCCGGCGAGCATGTCCACCGAGAAACTGCCGCGGGTTTCCTTGCTCCAGCCGATCAATTGTTCAGTGGTGGCGCGATCAGCCTTGCCGCCGAGCACATGCACCGGGCAGTTGAGCAGCGGTCGCGCCAGCGGCTCGAACTTGCCGCACAGTTGAAAATCCGCGCGCAGGATCGGCAAGGTCAGGCTCATCAGCTCTTCGTTGGCCAGCACTTCCTCGCTGGTGCCATTGAGCGTGCGCAGTTGTTCGATCAACTCGGCGTCGGTCTTGGGGTCGGCAAAGCCGCGATCGTAATCGGCACGCAGGGTCGGCGCCGCCGTGCCGGAAGCGAACAGCGCCACCGGTTCCGGGCAACCCAGTGCACGCAGGGCGTGCGCCATTTCGCAGGCCAGCAACGCGCCCAGGCTGTGGCCGAACAGCGCATAAGGGGCGTTGAGTGTCGGACGCAATTCCTTGGCCAGCTGCATCGCCAGCCCACGCATGTCGGTGTGCAGCGGCTCACCAAAACGTGCGCCACGTCCCGGCAGCTCAACCGGTTGCAAGTGTAGCCACTGCGGCAGTTTCGGCCGCCAGCGGCTGTAGACCATGGCACTGGCGCCGGAATACGGCAGGCACAGCAGGGTCAGCTTGGTCACCACGCTTTCCTCGAAAAATTCATCTGTAGAGAGAGACGGATCCCACGCCGGGTAAATTAGTCATCGACCAGTAAATTCCCCCAACAGGCGCTCGTTAACTGTTCAGGCCAAAACCAATAATGAGGGATCACCGTGGACCTGCAGAGCATCCTGGGCAAACTGTTCGCCAATGCCGGCGCCGTCGGCATCGAAGGCGTTTTTCAATTCGTGTTTGGTCCGCAGCAGGCCTACTGGTCCGAGGTCAAGGCCAGCAGCCGCACCGTGCCCGGACGCCACGCCAGCCCGGACGTGACCATTGAAGTCGCCGAGCGCGACTTTCTCGGGATCATGAGCGGCATGGCCAACGTCGAAGAGCTGTTCGCCAGCGGGCGCCTGAAGATCGGCGGCAACATGGGCCTGGCAACGATGCTGCCGCAGATCATCGAACATGCGATGCACGGTGGCGCCGTGGCGGAAAAAGTCGACATGAACAAGCGCTACCCGACCCCGCCACGCTTCAGTGAAAAACTCACCGCCAGCCTGCCGATCCAAAGCAGCATCGAACGCCTTGCCCGCAGTGATCTGTCGGTTGCCGAATTCAAAAGCCGCTACCTGCCCAATGGCATTCCGGTGGTGGTCAGCAATGCGCTGCACGACTGGCCACTGTTCAAGCTCAGCCGTGAAGAGTCGCTGGTGCATTTCGCCGAGCTGCAAGGCATCACTCGCCATGGCGACTACGTGAAGAAGACCTTCTCCACCGAACGTGATTTCCGCTCCACGTCGATGGCCGACTTCATCGCCTCGCTGGATCAACCGGCGGTCAAAGGTGCGAATGGCGAACCACCCGCCTACATGGGCAACAACATCCTGCCGGCGCAGTTGATGCAACAGATCAAATACCCGGCCTACTTCGACGCCTCGTTATTCATCCCGCCGCGTATCTGGATCGGGCCGAAAGGCACGTTGACGCCGTTGCATCGTGACGACACCGACAACCTCTTCGCGCAGGTCTGGGGGCAGAAGAAATTCACCCTCGCTGCGCCGCATCATCGTGAAGCCTTGGGCACCTGGTCGACGGCGCCCAAGGGCGGTCTGGATGGTTGTGATTTCAACCCCGATGCGCCGGACTACGAGCGCTTCCCCTCCGCTCGGGACGTGACCTTCCTGCGCGTAACGCTGGAGGCTGGGGATTTGCTGTTTTTGCCGGAGGGCTGGTTCCATCAGGTGGAGTCGGTGTCGACATCACTGTCGGTGAATTTCTGGGTGAATTCGGGACGGGGCTGGTAACCCCACAATGGTGATTTCATTTCAGATGGCGGTAACTCTGTATTGCCGAGCCCAGCACCACCGCCCCGGCCGCAATCGCCAGCCAGAAACCGCTGCGTGCGCCGAAAGCGTCCACCAGCCAACCGGAGCCGGCCGCCCCCACAGCCACGCCGATACTCAAACCGGTCACCAGCCAGGTCAGGCCTTCCGTCAGTTTGGCTGGTGGCACGATGCGCTCGATCAACGCCATCGCCACAATCAGCGTCGGCGCAAAAAACAGCCCGGCGATGAATACCGCCACCGACAAGCCGAAAATATTGCTCGCCAATAACAGCGGCAACGTCGTCACCGCTGTCGCCACGCCGCCGTACAAAAACAACCGCGGCAACGGCAGTTTCGAACGCATGGCGCCGAAGGCGATACCGGCCAGGCACGAGCCGATGGCGTAAACCGACAAGACGATGCTCGCCGCCGCCGGCTGCCCTTGATGCTGGGCAAACGCGACGCTGACCACATCAATCACACCGACGATGATGCCCATGGCAATCATCAACGCCAGCAGTAGCTGAATGTCCGTCGATGCAATGATCGAACCCTGATGATGCGACTCCTGCGGATGCACCGCCGGCTCGGTGCTGCGCTGGGCGACGAACGCCGTGACACCAATCGCGAGCGCCAGCAACGCCGCCAACGGCCCGGCCTCGGGGAACACCGCCACACACAACCCCACCGACAACGGCGGGCCGACGATGAAACAGACTTCGTCGAGCACCGATTCCAACGCATACGCGGTCTGCAATTGCGGCTGGCCACGATAGATCTCGGTCCAGCGCGCCCGCACCATTGCCGACATGCTCGGCATGCACCCGGCCAGCGCGGCGAAGATGAACAGCGTCCAGGTCGGTGCCTGCAAGCGGGTGCAGAGCAGCAACATCAACAGTGCCCCGCCGCCGATCAACGCCGATATCGGGAGAATTTTTCGCTGGCCATAACGGTCAACCAGACGCGACACCTGCGGCGCGCAAAACGCCGTGGCCAAGGCAAACATCGCTGCCACCGCACCGGCCAACGCATAACCACCTTTCAACTGAGAAAGCATGGTGATCACGCCGATACCGGTCATGGAGATCGGCATGCGCGCGATCATCCCGGCCAGCACAAAATTTCGTGCGCCGGGGGCGGTGAATAATTCGCGGTAGGGGTTTGCCATGGGTACAGCCTCATCAAGGGCCGCCAAGTTGCCATAGGCTCGGGGGGCGTGGAAGCGCGCAATTGTTGGTGGAATGTGAAGGCCTGAAATGCAAATGAAGCCAGTACCGTTTTTTCACACTTGCAGCTTCAGCCGCCAGCTGTTGGCAACGCAACCATTCGTCGCAAATCATGCGTACCTGTCAGACCTGACAGGTGCTTCGTCTTCCAACAAAGCGCATTCATATACCCAACGTTACCCAGGCAGGAACTCGCAGGTTGAGAACATTGCTCAGACCCGACGACTGCATCCAGTGTCCCGAGGCAAGCGGTGTAAAAGGAGCAGACCATGAATCGACCCACCTTCACGGCACAACCACGCAGCGCCGTTTCGCCCTTTGTCGTGCGCAGCCTTTTCTGTCCTTCCCCGACACGCATTGATGAGGCGCTGGGCCAGGAAGTCAATGAGCGTCTTATGGCGTGGATACCGAGCGTGGGTATCTTTGCCGGTAAACACGAAAAACTGCGCGCCAGTGACTTCGGTCGCTACGCGATGTTGTGCCATGCCGACACGGACGATCCGGACAGGTTACTGCTCGCTGCGCAATGTTTCGCGGCACTGTTCGCCGTGGATGACCATTATTGTGACGACCTATCGCTCGGTGGCCGCCCCGAGAAAGTGGCCGAAATGCTGTCGTTCGCCATTACGGCAATCGATCCGGTGTATTTGCCTGCGCCTTTCGATGAAGAACTTTCGCAACAACAAACGTGCGACCCGGTAATCAGGGGCTTGCTGTCTTACATGAAACGCGTGGGGCAATTCTCCACCCCATCACAAGTGGCTCGAGTACGGCAAATCACCATTGCCATGTTTGTCACCATGGCTGCCGAAGCCCCGTGGCGTATCTACGGTACCCAACCCACTATCGCCGAATATCTGGCCAGCCGACAGGTCAACAGCTTCTGGCCTTGTCAGGTTCTGATTGATGTTATTGGTGGCTACGAAGTACCCGCCAACCTGTATTCCCACCCACAGATTCATCGCATCAGCGCCTTGGCGGCACTGGCCACGACTTTGGTCAATGACTTGTATTCCGCGTACAAGGAGCACCTCAAGGAAACGGGAGACTTCAAGCTTCCCTACCTTCTGGCGGCCAGACATCACTGCTCGCTGCAAGAGGCCATCGATAAAGCGGCGGATATTCATGATGCCGTCATGCAGGAATACTCAACGCTCGAAAAGCAACTGCTGAACAATGCCGCACCTTTGACCAAACGCTATTTGAAGGGCTTGACCACTTGGGTGGCGGGTAACCTGGAGTGGCATAAACACAGTGCGCGCTACCACATCTGAATGGTCGCTATAAAACGCTCAACTGCCTCACAGCGCATTTGGGCCAGGAGGGTGTAGAGACTTTTCACTGAACTCTCGCCTGCGCTGGCCAGTCAGCTATTGAAGACAAAGCTTCAGGCCCAGACACTCATGCAGATCTCCCTTACCCGCCAGGTAGCCCTGATCACCGGCGCCAGTTCTGGCATCGGTCACGCCGCCGCCAAGGCCCTCGCGGCTGCCGGCGCTGCAGTGGTCATCAACTACAACCGACAGGCCGAACCTGCCGAAGCACTTGCCCGGCAGATCGTCGCCGACGGTGGCCAGGCCATCGCCATCCGCGCCGACGTATCAAAGGAAGACGAGGTTGAACGGCTGTTCGCCGAAACCCTCGATGCCTTCGGCTCACTGGATATTCTGGTGGCCAACTCGGGTATGCAAAAAGACGCGCCCGCTGTGGATATGTCGCTGGACGATTGGAACGCGGTGATCGGCGTCAACCTCACCGGCCAATTCCTCTGCGCCCGCGCCGCACTGCGGATCTTCAATCGCCAAGGCGTTCGTGAAGGCGTGTCCCGCGCGGCCGGCAAGATCATCCACATGAGTTCGGTGCACCAGCGCATTCCCTGGGCCGGGCACGTCAACTATGCAGCGTCCAAGGGTGGCGTCGACCAACTGATGCAGACCCTCGCGCAGGAAGTCAGCCACCAACGCATTCGTATCAACGGCATCGCCCCGGGAGCGATTCGCACGGCGATCAATCAAGACGCCACCGAAGGCGCGGCCGCTGAAAAGCTGCTCGAACTGATTCCCTACGGACGCATCGGCGATGCCGAGGACGTCGCCAACGCGGTGGTCTTTCTCGCCTCCGACGCCGCCGACTACATCGTCGGCACCACCCTGTTCATCGACGGCGGCATGAGCCTCTATCCGGAGTTTCGCGGCAATGGCTGAGCATCACCTGGAACGACAAAGCCCGATCGACGCCCACGGCATCATCGGCGACATGCGCAGTGCAGCGCTGGTCAATGATCGCGGCAGCGTGGATTTTTTCTGCTGGCCGGAGTTCGACAGCCCGTCGATTTTCTGTTCGTTGCTGGATACCCCGGACGCGGGGATTTTCCAGTTGGCGCCGGACTTGCCCGACGCGCGCCGCGAGCAGATCTACCTGCCCGACACCAATGTTCTGCAAACCCGCTGGCTGAGCGAGCGGGCGGTGGTGGAAGTCACGGATCTGCTGCCTATCGGAGACAGTGACGATGCCCTGCCGCTACTGATGCGGCGGGTTCGTGTAGTGAGCGGGTCGGCGACTTTCACGATGCGCTGCGCCGTGCGCCACGATTACGCCCGAGCCGACACCCGAGCACAGATGGATCAACAAGACGTGACGTTCAGCGCTGCCGGCCAACCGTCACTGCGCCTGGCTTCAGACCAGCCGATGCAGATCGACGCGCAAGCGGCGGTGGCGCAATTCACCCTCAAGCAAGGTGAAACGGCGGCGTTCATGCTCGGTGCCACCGATGATCCACGATTCGCCGAAGGCGCCGGACACTTGTGCATGGAGCGCACCCTGAAGTTCTGGCGCGACTGGATCGGTCAATCGATTTACCGCGGCCGCTGGCGGGAAATGGTCAACCGCTCGGCCCTCGCGTTGAAACTGCTAACGTCGCGCAAACATGGCGCGATTCTCGCCGCCGCCACTTTCGGTCTACCGGAAACGCCGGGCGGCGAGCGCAACTGGGATTATCGCTACACGTGGATCCGCGATGCCTCGTTCACGGTGTACGCGTTCATGCGCCTGGGCTTTGTCGGCGAGGCCAACGCCTACATGGGCTGGTTGCGCGGACGGGTCAGCGACTGCTGTGGCCAGCCGATGAAACTGAATATTCTCTACGCCATCGACGGACAACAGGAATTGCCGGAAACCGAACTGGATCATCTGTCCGGTCACGGCGGCGCAAAACCGGTGCGCATCGGCAACGGCGCTTACGATCAGATCCAGCTCGACATCTTTGGCGAGCTGATGGACGCGGTGTATCTGGTCAACAAATATGGCGACGCGATTTCCCACGAAGGCTGGAAACACGTGCGCGAAGTGGTCGATCAAGTCTGTGAGACCTGGCAGACCAAGGATGTCGGCATTTGGGAAATGCGCGGTGAACAGCACCACTTTCTGCATTCTCGACTGATGTGCTGGGTGGCGCTGGACCGGGCGATTCGTTTGGCGTCGAAGCGCTCGCTGCCGGCACCGTTCGCCCAGTGGGACCAGACCCGACAGGCGATTTACGCCGATATCTGGGACAATTTCTGGGATGAAGAGCGCGGGCATTTCGTCCAGTACAAGGGCGGCACCGCGCTCGACGGTTCGATGCTGTTGATGCCACTGGTGCGCTTCGTCAGCGCCAAGGATCCACGCTGGCTGTCGACCCTCGAAGCCATCGAAAAGACCTTGGTGCGCGACGGCATGGTGTATCGCTATCGCAATGACGACAGCAATATTGATGGTCTGGCTGGCACCGAAGGCGCGTTTGCCGCGTGTTCGTTCTGGTACGTCGAATGCCTGGCTCGCGCCGGGCAGGTGGAAAAAGCCCATCTGGAGTTTGAGCAATTGCTGCGTTATGCCAACCCGCTGGGCCTCTATGCAGAGGAATTCGACAGCCATGGTCGACACTTGGGCAATACGCCGCAAGCGCTGACACATCTGGCGTTGATCAGTGCGGCGAGTTTTCTGGATCGGCGCTTGAGCGGGGAAAAGAGTGAGTGGCAGCCGTAATGTTCGCCAGTAGTTGTAGGAAATACCCCACAAAACGATGACTTTGTAGGATCCCTGTGGCGAGGGTATTTATTCCTGCTCGGCTGCGCAGCAGCCCCCAAACCATCCAACTCATTCATCCAGAAGTACCGGGGATTCTGACTTTGGGGCCGCTGCGCAGGCCAACGGGGATAAAACCCCTCACCACAGTTGGACACACCTGCGGACTACAGCGGCTCAACATCCCCCCTGTCATCCCTACCCCGCAACTCGCAGTCACACCCGGAAATACCCTGTTGCCAGCTGTTACATCCGCCCCTACCATCCACCGCAACGGGCACAGCGGAGCTGTCCAATAAAACCCGAATTCAAGGAACCAGAATGTCTCAGCACGTCCAGCGCACCATCGACACGCCCCTTCGCAGCGGCCTGACTCGCACCCAACTCTGGGAAGCCGCGGACAAAGGTCTGATCAAATGCTGGGAAATCGGCCGCCAGCGCGCCACCCGCTTCCCCGACCTCGCGCAAAAATGCCTCGCCGGCGAACTGCCGGTACTCGGTTGGAAAGGTGGCGTGAGCCGCAGCCTGAAGAAAAACGAAAAATATGGCTCGTTGAAGTATCTGGCGCAGTGGCAAGGGTTGCGCGGCGAGGACCTGGATATCGATTTGAGTGAAGAGCGTTCGCTGACCTGCTCGCGGACGAAGATGCGGGTGACGTTTACCCCGGATCGGAGCAAGTATTTCAATCAGGTGGCGGAAGCCGAGGCTTAGCCGTGCGGAAGTCCGGTCGGTAGCAACCCGGGTACAGCGCGCACACGCCGTACTGTGCATCCAGATCGGCCATGTGCTGGTAAAACTGCTCAATCTCCCAGAACGTCTCTTCCGCGACGGTCATCAGGTAGAAGTAACTGAGTTGATGATCGTTCGGCAGCACTAATGGAAACTCTGGCAGCACGTCCATCCGCGGTGCATTGGCCAGAGCCGCTAGCATGGGCGTCGGAGCCTGGGACAACTGCTCGAAGTACTTCTCTTTGTACGCCGCCAGACCGACGGCTTCGCCCTTGGCCCTGGCATCGATCAGTTGCGCGAGGTTGGCGCGGCGCTGCTGCCAGTACGCGGCTGGCAGGTCGACATTCATTTGTTGCTTATGTTTGGCCAAAGCTTCGTCTGCGCTGACTTGGCGCTTTGGTTCGCCCGGCTCGGCGGCAGCTCGTGCTTCGAGTTCCTTGAACGACAGCATGATCGTCGACTTGGCAAACATGCGCTCCATCAGTTCACGGCGTTGCGGGGTATCCGGCAGTGACGGGGGCGGCGAGGCGCAACCGGCCAGCATCCCGACGAGTACCAGCAGAGCAAGCAACGGTTTGAGTGACATGCATCGTCCTTGAAGTCGGTCGGCAGAATTAGCTGCGCAGTTTATCTGAACCCGAAGCAGCCCCGCTGGAAACCCTCAAGGCATCACCGGATCGGGTGCAGCACTGACCGAAAACCGCTCCCGATAAGCCTGCGGCGTCACGCCAATCGCCCGCAGGAAACTGCGGCGCAAGGTTTCTTCACTGCCAAACCCGCAATTGGCGGCGATCCGCTTCACCGGCAGACCGGTATCACTGAGCAAGCGCCGGGCGGTTTCGACGCGGATCAATTCGATCGCCCGCGCCGGGGTCTGGCCGGTGTCAGCGCGGTAGTGGCGGACGAAACTGCGTTCGCTCATGCCAGCCTGCTCGGCGAGCGTCGGGACGCCTAGGTCGCAGGTGAGGTTCTCGGCGATCCACGCATGTAACTCATCAAAACGATTGCCCTGATTCTGCAAGGACAAGGTCACGCTGAATTGCGATTGCCCGCCCGGACGTTTCAGAAACACCACGAGGTGCCGGGCGACGTCCAGGGCGATGTCGCTGCCCAGATCCTCTTCAACCATCGCCAGTGCCAGATCGATGCCAGCGGTGACACCCGCCGAGGTCCATACCGGGCCGTCGGTGATGAAAATCGGATTGGCCTCGACTTGCAGTTTCGGATGTTGCTGCGCCAATTGTTCGCAACGGGTCCAGTGGGTGACGACGCGACGACCGTCGAGCCAGCCACTGGCCGCGAGCAAAAATGCCCCGGTGCACACTGACGCTACGCGCCGACATTTCGCCGCATGTTCGCGCACCCAATCCACCAACGCCACATCTTCGGCGGCAGGATAAATGCCCCAGCCACCGGCGATGATCAGCGTGTCGCTGGGCTCCAGCGGTAGCGGTTCGGCCAATACCGCCAGCCCCGCCGAGGACATCACCGCCCCGCCCTCGCTGGCAATCACCGACGGCGCATAGGGCACGGGCAAACCGCGTTGACGACAGAGGTCATTGGCCGAGGCAAACACCTGCAACGGCCCGGTGACATCGAGGATCTGCATGTTGGCGAACGCGAGTACGTGGATGGCTTTGGGCATTTGGCGTAATTCGTGGGGTTATTGGCGTATGCGCCAGAACCTACGCGCCTACAGTGAAGCCGTCCACCCCTTTTAATGGAGCAAGAACGATGACGTTGCAGATCGGTTTTCTGTTGTTTCCGCAGGTTCAGCAACTTGACTTGACCGGGCCCTATGACGTGCTCGCCTCGCTGCCGGGCGTGCAAGTACATCTGATCTGGAAGGATTTGATGCCGGTCACCGCCAGCACCGGTCTGCTGCTGAAACCGACCACCACGTTCGAGGATTGCCCGTGCCTGGACGTGATCTGCATTCCCGGTGGCGGCGGTGTCGGGCCATTGATGGAAGACGCGCAGACGCTGGACTTCGTCAAACGCCAGGCTCTTCAAGCGAAGTATGTGACCTCGGTGTGCACCGGCTCGCTGGTCCTTGGCGCAGCGGGTTTGCTGCAAGGCAAACGGGCGACCACGCATTGGGCGTATCACGATCTGCTGCCGACGCTGGGGGCGATTGCCGTGAAGGATCGGGTGGTGCGTGACGGTAATCTGTTTACCGGCGGCGGGATTACGGCAGGGATTGATTTTGCCTTGGTGCTGGCGGAAGAGTTGGTGGGTGCTGACGCGGCGCAACTGATCCAGTTGCAATTGGAATATGCTCCGGCGCCGCCGTTCAACGCAGGCAGCCCGGAGACTGCGCCGGGTGCGATTGTCGATGAAGCACGTTTGCGTGCAGCGCCATCGCTGAAGCTGCGCACGGAAATCACCGAGCGTGCTGCGGCGAAACTTAACCTGCACTGATCCCAAGCGCTACACAAATCCCATGTGGGAGCGAGCCTGCTCGCGAAGACGGCGGATCAGTCGACATCAATGTTGTCTGTCCGACCGCTTTCGCGAGCAGGCTCGCTCCCACATGGGATTTGTGTGTGGCGAGGGTTTGTTTGCCGTCCCCACATTCCGCCACAGCTTCACTTGTCCCCACGCCCCCACGCGTGTAGAAAGCCCTTCCACAAATTTGCACAGGGACTTTCGATGAAGGCTTTGCCATGGCTCTATCTGGCGCTTCTCAGCCTCGGTTACGGATGGGCGCTGAGCTACGGCCACCTCGGTTGGCTGGCGTTGATCTCCGTTGGATTACTGGTGTTCGCCGGTTTTGCCGTGCGCCAGCAACAGGTTCCGGTCGCACGGTTTCTCGGCCATGGCCTGTTCATCGTGCTCGCCTTGGCGTTGGCGTTGCACTGGTTGCCGGGGTTTGCCAACGGGCGCGCCATCGATCCGCAGCGCTTCACCGACAACGCCGTGCCGTTCGCGATGTACCTGAATCTTGATAAACCGCTGATTGGTTTCTGGCTGCTGCTGGTGTGCCCGTGGATTGTCGGGCGCCGTTCATTGCGTCTGAGCGTCTACGCCACCGCCCTCGCCCTGACGCTGAGCGCGATTCTAGCCCTTGGCGGCGCACTGTTGCTGGGCGTGATCGCCTGGGCGCCGAAGTGGCCGGAACAGGCATGGCTGTGGGTGCTGAACAACCTGCTGCTGGTGACCTTGGTCGAAGAAGCGTTGTTTCGCGGCTATATACAGGGCGGCCTCAGCCAGCGTTTCAAACACCTGCCGTACGGTGAAAACCTCGCCCTGCTGCTGGCCTCGTTGCTGTTTGGTCTGGTACATGCCGGCGCAGGCTGGACCTGGGTGTTGCTGGCAGGGCTGGCGGGCGTCGGCTATGGTCTGGCCTACCGTTTTGGCGGACTCGGCGCGGCGATCGCCACGCATTTCGGCCTGAACCTGCTGCATTTCGGCCTGTTCACCTATCCGATGCTCGTCGGCTGAAGCAAGCGCCGTTTTGCGACGCCGTGCTGATTATTGAAAAAAATTTCAATAAAAAGCTGTCACCGCCGACAACCTTTCAAAGCCTTGCGGATTGAAAAACCATGCGTAACAACCAGCCCATTACACAACGCGAACGGACTTTCCCGGCTCAGCAGCGGTTGATCTCCACAACTGATGCCAAGGGCGTGATCACCTACTGCAACGACGCTTTCGTCGAGATCAGCGGGTTTTCGCGTGAAGAACTGATCCGTGCGCCGCACAACCTGGTGCGTCACCCCGACGTCCCGGCTGCGGTGTTTTCGCACATGTGGGGCACATTGAAACAAGGCTTGCCATGGATGGGCATTGTCAAGAATCGCTGCAAGACCGGTGACCATTACTGGGTTAACGCCTATGTCACACCGGTGTTCGACGGCAATCAGGTGGTCGGTTACGAGTCGGTGCGGATCAAACCTACCGCCGAACAGATCCGCCGCGCCGAAGCGCTCTACCAACGCATCAACCAAGGCAAGTCGGCGATCCCTTCCAGCGATAAATGGCTGCCAGTGCTGCAAGACTGGCTGCCGTTCATTCTGGTCAGCCAACTGAGCTTCGTGATCGGCGCCACCCTGAACTCGCAGTGGGGCTTCGCCCTCGCCGCCGGTTTGTCGGTGCCGCTGGGCCTGATGGGCCTGCAATGGCAGCAACGCGGGCTCAAACGCCTGCTGCGCCTGGCCGAGCAGACCACCTCCGACCCGCTGATCGCGCAGATGTACACCGACAGCCGTGGCGCCCAGGCGCGTCTGGAAATGTCGATCCTCAGCCAGGAAGCTCGCCTGAAAACCTGCCTGACCCGTCTGCAGGACACCGCCGAGCACCTGACCGATCAGGCCAAACAGTCCGACGCCCTGGCGCACAACAGCTCCACCGGCCTGGAACGTCAGCGCGTGGAAACCGAACAGGTCGCCACCGCCGTCAACCAGATGGCCGCCACTACTCAGGAAGTGGCCAGCCACGTACAACGCACTGCTGACGCCACTCAGGAAGCCAATCGCCTGACCGGTCGCGGTCGTGACATCGCCGGCGAAACCCGCGAAGCCATTCAGCGTTTGTCCGTGGTGGTTGGGGAAACCGGTTTGACCGTCACCCAACTGGCCAAGGACAGCGACGAAATCGGCGGCGTGGTCGATGTGATCAAAGGCATCGCCGACCAGACCAACCTGCTCGCCCTCAACGCGGCGATCGAAGCCGCACGGGCCGGTGAGATGGGTCGTGGGTTTGCCGTGGTGGCTGACGAAGTGCGTCAACTGGCGCAGCGCACCAGCGAATCGACCGGGCAGATTCATGCCCTGATCGCCAAGTTGCAGCAGACGGCTTCGAGCGCCGTGCAGACCATGGAAGCCGGGCATCGTCAGGCCGAAGAAGGTGTGGCGCGAGTGCTGGAAGCGGATCAGGCGCTGGTCGGGATCAGTGAAGCGGTGGCCAACATCACCGACATGACCACGCAGATTGCTGCGGCGACGGAAGAGCAAAGTGCGGTGGCTGAGGAGATCAGCCGCAACATCAGCAATATTTCGGAGCTGGCGGATCAGACTTCCGAGCAAGCGCATAACTCGGCTTTGCTGAGTGAAGAGCTGACCAAAACGGCGAATACGCAGTACTCGTTGGTGGAGCGGTTTAACCGCTAACAGCAAAAAATCGCAGCCTGCGGCAGCTCCTACAGATAATCGGTGTAGGAGCTGCCGCAGGCTGCGATCTTTTTGACGTTGGAAACCCGGACGGCGAAAGCTGTCCGGTTTTATTGGTTCCGGGATTGGTGACGTCTGGCACACCGCGCATCACTGGGAATAGAGAGTTTTCCCGTTGACGTTTTCCGCCAGGACCAGCAACGGCTGACTGGCCAACAGCGCCGCGAACGACGTGCACACCAGATATTTCATGCGCCTGGATAATGTAGTCAACAGGTCATCCATGACAGGTCTCTCGCATTAGAGCGCGAGACGCTAGCTTGTGGGGCTGTGCGTGTGTCCAGCGAGTTTTCCGATGCGCACTTCCACGTCCTGGCAGCAGCTGAATTCAGGCGCCGGAACTCGATCGCCGCAATAGTGGCACATTAATATCCACTACCCCTTCAGAATTCCTGCATGCGGACGACAACCTCCGCAAGTCCGTTTCTTGTTGTGAGTCCTTCATGAAGAAGATCGCTGTCCTGATGTTCGCCATTCTGTTCCTGGCCGGATGCGCCAACCAGAAATTCAAGCCCGAATACCGTACCCAAATCCACACCGTGAAAATCCTCGCGGTGTCATGGAAACCCCGGGAAATGAGCTATATGGGACGCGAACAAGCATGGGGCGCCGCCATTGGCGCGGGCGTCGGCACCGGCGTAGGTCTGGCGGCGGGCGCTGGCAAAATCGGTACAGCGGCACTCGGCGGTGCCGGTTTTGCCGCTGGTTTGAAGGCCGGCGACTTGGCCTCCATGTCGACCGTCGATGCGATCCTGTACAACATGGAAACCGCCAACATCAACCTCGGCGACTTGGTGAAAACGAGCTTCGAAGAAAAACTCGCCGCCAGCGGCCGCTTCAAAATCGTCGGCGACAACGAACCGGCGGACGCGCAGATTGAACTGACCGTATTCAACTGGGGCTTCGCCCTGACCCAGGGCTTCAGCAGCGTGGTTTACCCGACCATCGCGGTCAACGGCGTGATGAAGCGCGGCGACGAGTTGATCTGGCAGCGCAACGAGCCGATCACCGCGTTTAACGGCGCCAACACCTACGGTTATGAGCCGCTGCGCTATCGCACTGAACCGGAACTGGTACGCACCGCGTTGACCGGTGTTTCGCAGATTGTCGGCGACTATCTGGTCAAGGATTTGAACGAGTAAGGGTGATGGCGCTGCGCTGAGCCCAAGCAGAGCTATATGAATCGTAATGCCTCTTTCAATCGATCCCCCGGAGAGTTCCGTGCAGCGCATCATTCTTTGCATCAGCACATTGCTGCTGGCCGCTTGCGTCACCCAGCCCAAAAATACCGACCGCCAGGCAGTGTTGCTGGCCCAGCCGTTGACACCCAACAGCCTGATGCGTGAAGGCGACGTCATCAACTTTCAGGTGATCGAGCCGCGCGATCCGCAATCCGTGGTGGTACAGCGCTTCCAGTACTCGGCGGCCTGCAGCACGGCGCAGATCAACGAAGTGTATTCATTCCTGTTGATGCGCCACATTTATCCGGGCAATCCGGGCCACTATGCGCCGGCGAGGGCGTTGCCCGAGCGTTACCACGCCACACTGCTGAACAACCGCGACTTCCTCCAGGCATGCAAAAACCTGCCCGTCGCCGATTGGCGCAAAGTGGCGCAAGACGACACGGGTCGTTGGTTGCTGGTCGATAAAAACAACCTGCAAAACAAGGCCGGGCAAGTCGATGTATGGATGGCCTACGACGAGCCGAAAACCCGCCTCAACCTGGTCAATAGCGCACCGTTCACCCAAACTCGCGAGCACTACACGTTCGATTGCGCTACACGCAATTCCACGCTGCTGGCCCGCTATTTCCTCAACGCCGACAACCAGGTCACCGACGGCAAAATCGACATGTTCCCCGAGACCAAAGCGATCACGGCGTCCGAGGCGGACAAGTCAAAAATGGTTGAACTGGTGTGCAACGCACCAACGTCAATCGCCAGCCTGCCGGCGCTGACCCGACGCAGCAAAGCGGCGGTAGATGCCAACGCTATCCCCGACATCAACCCGAACGTGCTGAAAAGCATCGAACAGCTGCACCTGCCGAAACCACTCAAGACCCTGACTTACCTGGACCTCGCCGGAACCGCCAGCAATAGCAAAAAGAGCTGGCCGGAACGCACCGAATACTTCATTTCCACCGACCCGGTCACCCAACAACTGAGCATTGACCATAAGAGCGAAAACCTCGTCGGCCATCAAATCAGCTGGCGCGGCCTGCTCACCCTGTCCGGTCGGGAACAGGCCAAACTGTCCCGCAACACCCTTGTGATCGACAATTTGAGTTTCCGAGGTGATTGGCAGCAAATGCGCGTCGGCAGCCAACTGGGCTACACCCGCCAAGGCAGCATCAACAGCAACCTGATCGGCTCGCTGGGGGAAGAACCGGTTACCGTGGATTGCACCGTCGACAGCGAGTCACCCGCCAAACTGCTGAACCCGGCGTTGAGTGGTAACGCCAAAGCGATCAGTTGCCGTGATCAGCGCAAGAGCTTGAAGCCCGTGCCGATGGATCATTATTACTATCTGGTGGATTACGGTTTTTTCTATCACGCTAGTACGGATAAAGGCGACGGGATTGCGGTGGATATGCACGTGCAAAGCGTGAAGTAGGCGGCGACGGGACGCTGAAATAGCGCAGCCATCCCGCGTCGCCCTTTTTACACTTGAAAGCCCGGCAAGCGAGCGCTTCCGGGCCTTTTGTTTGTGATCTGGGATTTTTGGGGGCTGGCAGATCGTCATCGCGAACAGGCGAAGGCCTATATTGGATCTGCGGTGATCACAGGTTTATGTACCCGGTCACGATCCCCTGTAGGAGCGAGCCTGCTCGCGAAGACGCCATAACAGCCAGCGAAATTACTGAGGCAACTTCAGCTTATCCAGCAGCCGATTGACCAACAGTTCGTTGAGCATGATCACCTGTTGCAGCGCCAGCAGTGGCTTGCGCTCCGGGCCGCCTATTGAGTTGGCGATGTTGCCGGCCATGGCATGGGCGTATGAAAGCGACTCGCTCGCCTCGACCAGCAGGGTTTCGTCATCCAGCGTGGGGTCGACGAGATAGACGGGGCGAAACTTGGGCGAGCTTGGCGGAGCACCCAGGGCTTCGGGTCGGAGGTAGTAGTCGAGGGCGCGGTCGGTTGCGTCTTTGATCTTTTGCGGGCTGAGCGCTGGGTCGTGGGGGATTGGATCGGTAATGGGCGGGTTGGGTGTGATTTTGAACATAGGTGTAACTCCAGTTTCGAATATTAGGAGCCATCACCCTCGCTACCAAACGAGTGGGTGGTGGCCATACGTGGGTTGGTAGACCGGTCGAAACGGGAAACCCGGCGCTCACGAATGAGCCCCACGCATGCCCACCATAAAAATCTGAGCCCCCAAAAAGGGACTGCATACGGTGACGCCATACGGTTTCGAAGCGGGCTACCAAACCCGATCACTGTTTTTCAGTGACAGGGACACGATACAACCCACCTCATAGCCGCGTAAGCAGGCGGATTCTGGCGTACGCGTAGGTAACGGCGCAAGGTGTTGTAGGCCCGATGGCGTAACGGCTCGTGTACTTTAAACGCGCTCGCGGAATCATGTTTACGCACAGGAACTGCTGGGTAGTGAACGCTTCCAGTTCTTTATCGTGTCAGCGAAATAGCCCCTCACCCTAGCCCTCTCCCAGAGGGAGAGGGGACTGATCGAGGTGTTTGGTAGAGTTACGCCGACGTGAAAGTCCGAGTTGAACGCAAATTTTGAGAGGCCCACCATCGGCTCCCTCTCCCTCGGGAGAGGGCTGGGGTGAGGGGCAAGAGCACCACAAAACCAAAGCCGAACACCCGCTTTTCACCACTCAATAGGCCGAGTGTCAGCTCGCCTGCTTTTGATCCTGATCCACCGGCGACGTCGGAAGGCTGAGTGGAGGGATCGATCCCGCAGCGAAGGAACCCCGAGCCTCAGCGAGCGGGCCGCACGTAGGAGCAAGCGTTTTTGGTTACTTTTTAGGCGTTTGTAAAAAGTGACCCGCCGTAAGGGCGGAACCCTAAGTGGCCGTTACCGCAGGAATGGATATGCACTCAGATCGAAAAATGTGTCGCGTTCAAGATTTACCCCCTCACCCCAGCCCTCTCCCCCAAGGGGGCGAGGGGGAAGGGAGCCAATCTCCATGCAGTTCAAAATCCAATTCAACTCGATCTACCCCGCAGAAACCCGCTCACACGCTCGGCGGCGCTGGCCAAATGCTGTTCATGGGTAAACCCGGAAACCTTCAACGGCTTCAAATCATGATCTCCGGACGCCAGCCACACCACCTCAATACTCGGTGACAAGGAGTAACCCTCAACCGCCGCAAGATTGCCCAGCGCATCCCGCTCGCCCTGCACAATCAACGTCCGCGTCTTCAAACCAGCCAAATGCTCAACCCGCGGCTTCTCCGGTTTGCCCACCGCATAAAACGGATAGCCCAGACACACCAACGCATCGGCTCCCAATTCGTCAGCCAAAAGGCTGGCCATCCGCCCGCCCATCGACTTCCCGCCAACGGCCAAAACCCCAGTGACATGACGTCGCACTTCAGCAAACACCTCACGCCAACATTCCTGCAATTTCACCGCAGGATTCGGCGGCCGCTTCACCCCATCAACGCGCCGCTGCGCCATATAAGGAAACTCAAACCGCAACACATTCACCCCAAGCCCGGCAAGGCGCCCAGCCATATCGTTCATCCAGTCACTGTCCATCGGCGCACCAGCACCGTGAGCGAGGATCAACGTCGCCGAAGCCTCGCCACTGGCAGCATCCCAAAGCCACCCATGATCACGCACGCACTGCGCCCATTGATCCCCGTCAATACTGGCCTTGTGCTGTTTGTCCATGCTTGCCTCGCTTTTAGTCTGCCTATAACTCCAGACGAAGGATTCGCCGCGTGTTGTGCGCGCGCTCACTTCGGCTGAACCGTGGATGGGGAACCATGAACACTTCTATCAGTACCGCCTACAACTACAAGGTGGTCCGCCAATTCGCCATTATGACGGTGGTGTGGGGCATCGTCGGCATGGGGCTCGGGGTTTTTCTCGCGGCCCAATTGGTCTGGCCCGAACTCAACTTCAATTTGCCCTGGACCAGTTTCGGCCGTCTGCGCCCGCTGCACACCAACGCGGTGATCTTCGCCTTCGGTGGCTGTGCGCTGTTCGCCAGTTCGTTCTACTCGGTGCAACGCACCTGCCAGACTCAGCTGTTTGCGCCGAAAATCGCCGCGTTCTGCTTCTGGGGCTGGCAACTGGTGATTCTGCTGGCGGCGATCAGCCTGCCACTGGGTTACACCAGTTCCAAGGAATACGCCGAGCTGGAATGGCCGATCGACATCCTGATCACCATCGTCTGGGTCGCCTACGCCGTCGTGTTCTTCGGCACGATCATGCAGCGCAAGACCAAGCACATCTATGTGGGCAACTGGTTCTTCGGTGCGTTCATCATCACCGTGGCCATTCTGCACATCGTCAACAACCTTGAGTTGCCGGTGAGTTTCACCAAGTCCTACTCGGTGTACGCCGGTGCAACCGACGCGATGGTGCAATGGTGGTACGGCCACAACGCCGTAGGCTTTTTCCTCACCGCCGGTTTCCTCGGGATGATGTACTACTTCGTGCCGAAGCAGGCCGAACGTCCGGTGTACTCGTATCGTTTGTCGATCGTGCACTTCTGGGCGCTGATCACCCTGTACATCTGGGCCGGCCCGCACCACTTGCACTACACCGCGCTGCCGGATTGGGCACAGTCGCTGGGCATGGTGATGTCGCTGATTCTGCTGGCACCGAGCTGGGGCGGCATGATCAACGGCATGATGACCCTCTCGGGCGCCTGGCATAAGTTGCGCAGCGACCCGATCCTGCGCTTCCTCGTGGTGTCGCTGGCGTTCTACGGCATGTCGACCTTCGAAGGTCCGATGATGGCGATCAAGACCGTCAACGCCCTCTCCCACTACACCGACTGGACCATCGGCCACGTACACGCCGGCGCCCTCGGCTGGGTGGCGATGATTTCCATCGGCGCGCTGTACCACATGATCCCGAAAATCTTCGGTAAAGCGCAGATGCACAGCGTCGGTTTGATCAACGCGCACTTCTGGCTCGCAACCATCGGCACCGTGCTCTACATCGCGTCGATGTGGGTCAACGGCATCGCCCAGGGCCTGATGTGGCGTGCGGTGAACGAGGACGGCACGCTGACCTACTCCTTCGTCGAAACCCTGGTGGCCAGCCACCCAGGCTTCGTCGTGCGGCTGATCGGTGGGGCGATCTTCCTCAGCGGCATGTTCCTGATGGCTTACAACACCTGGCGCACCGTGCGGGCCTCGCAGCCTGCTGACGTCGTCGCTGCCGCGCAGATGGCCTGAGGAGTCCGCCATGAAACACGAAACGATTGAAAAGAACGTCGGCCTGTTGATGTTGCTCATGGTGTTCGCCGTGAGCATCGGCGGCCTGACCCAGATCGTCCCGCTGTTCTTCCAGGACGTCACCAACAAACCGGTGGAAGGCATGAAGCCCTACACCGCGCTGCAACTGGAAGGCCGCGACATCTATATCCGCGAAGGCTGCGTCGGTTGCCACTCGCAGATGATCCGCCCGTTCCGCGCCGAAACCGAACGCTACGGGCACTACTCGGTAGCCGGTGAAAGCGTTTGGGATCACCCGTTCCTGTGGGGGTCGAAACGTACCGGTCCGGATCTGGCCCGGGTCGGCGCACGCTACTCGGATGACTGGCACCGCGCGCACTTGTACAACCCGCGCAACGTCGTACCGGAATCGAAGATGCCGGCCTATCCATGGCTGGTCACGCAAGCGGTCGACAGCAGCCACACCGAAACCAAGCTCAAGACCATGCGCACCCTCGGCGTGCCGTACACCGACGACGACATCAGCGGCGCGGTGGCCAGCCTCAAGGGCAAGACCGAAATGGACGCCCTCGTCTCCTACCTGCAAGTGCTCGGCACTGCGATCAAGAGCAAGAGGTGAGCACGATGGTCTTTGAAATGAGCGCAGGGCTGATCCGTGGTTTAGGCACCGTTGTCGTGTTTGTAGCGTTCGTCGGCTTGACCTTGTGGGTATTCAACCGCAAGCGCACCCCGGAGTTCGCCGAAGCACGTCTGCTGCCGTTTGCCGACGAGCCACAGCCCGAAACTACCCCAGCATTTGAAACAACCCAAGCACCTGAACCAAGGAGTACCCGGCCATGACCACCTTCTGGAGTACGTGGATCTGCGTACTGACCATCGGCAGCCTGATCGGCCTGACGTGGCTGCTGATCGGCACCCGCCGGGGCGAGACCAAAGGCAGCGTCGACCAGACCATGGGCCACAGCTTCGACGGCATCGAGGAGTACGACAACCCGCTGCCGCAGTGGTGGTTCATGCTGTTCGCCGGCACGCTGGTGTTTTCCGTGGGCTATCTGATCCTCTATCCGGGCCTGGGCAACTGGAAAGGCATCCTGCCGGGATACGAGGATGGCTGGACCGGTGTGCACGAGTGGGAAAAGGAAATGAACAAGGCCGACGCCAAATTCGGCCCGATCTTCGCCAAGTTCGCCGCCATGCCGGTGGAAGAAGTGGCGAAGGACCCGCAGGCGCTGAAAATGGGTGGCCGCTTGTTCGCCTCCAACTGCTCGGTGTGCCACGGCTCGGACGCCAAAGGCGCGTTCGGTTTCCCTAACCTCGCCGACAGCGACTGGCGCTGGGGCGGCGAGGCCGAGACCATCAAGACCACCATCATGGGTGGCCGGATGGCGGCGATGCCGGCCTGGGGTGAAGTGTTGGGCGAGGCCGGGGTGAAGAACGTGGCCGCCTATGTGCGTCACGAACTCGCCGGCCTGCCGCTGCCCGCTGATAGCAAGGCTGACCTGCAAGCCGGACAGCAAGCGTTCAGCACCACTTGCGTTGCCTGTCATGGGGCAACCGGCCACGGCACTGAAGCCATGGGGGCGCCGAATCTGACGCACCCGGCCGGGTTTATCTATGGCACCAGCCTGACCCAACTCGAGCAGACCATTCGCCACGGTCGTCAGGGTCATATGCCGGCGCAAAACGAACTGCTGGGCAACGATAAAGTGCAATTGCTGGCCGCTTATGTGTACAGCCTGTCGCACGGATTGAACACAGAAAAACTGATTACTGAAGACAACAAGAAGTAAGTATTGCGTACACCCCTGCCGCACCTTTCTCGGTGCGGCAGCATCCAGCCCCTTTGCGACGCATTGTCGCACCCCTTCACACCCTCTCCTTTCGGTTCCCCGGATTCGGGTCTACGCTTGCTCGATGCGGACTGGCTTGTGCCGGTTCCAGGTCAACGCTGACTGCTGTGTTCTGCGAACCGGCTGACTGATGTGGCCGCAAACGCCGGTAGATACCGGCTGTCGTGCCATTTGCTATCCGTCACCCGAACCGAGCGTTTGAACACACCCCGTTACAAGCGACCTGAACCCCTCGCTTTTTTCGTCCGCTGCGACATTTTGTCCGAGGCCGATTTTGTCCTTACGCGGCGCATGGAAAGGCCGCAGAATCAGCGTTGGAAAGCATTGACCCAGGTCATGGCGCGTTGCAATGACCCCCTGCTCTCTGCATACTTGCGGCCGATTTTAATCCTAATAAAACACCCAAACCGTGGAACCTTAGAATGAGCACAGCAATCAGTCCGACTGCTTATAACTATAAGGTAGTCCGCCAGTTCGCCATCATGACGGTGGTCTGGGGGATCCTTGGCATGGGGCTCGGTGTCTTCATCGCCTCGCAACTGGTCTGGCCGGAGTTGAACTTCGGTCTGCCGTGGACGAGCTTTGGACGCCTGCGCCCGTTGCACACAAACCTGGTGATTTTCGCCTTCGGTGGTTGTGCACTATTTGCCACTTCCTACTATGTCGTGCAGCGAACCTGCCAGACGCGACTGATTTCCGACAGCCTCGCGGCCTTCACCTTCTGGGGCTGGCAAGCGGTGATCGTCGGCGCGATCATCACCTTGCCGCTGGGTTACACCACCACCAAGGAATACGCGGAACTGGAATGGCCGATCGCCATTTTGCTGGCCATTGTCTGGGTCACCTACGGTCTGGTGTTCTTCGGCACCATCACCAAGCGCAAAACCAAGCATATCTACGTGGGTAACTGGTTCTACGGTGCGTTCATCGTGGTCACGGCGATGCTGCACATCGTCAACCACGCTTCCCTGCCGGTGAACCTGTTCAAGTCCTACTCTGCCTACTCGGGCGCGACCGACGCGATGATCCAGTGGTGGTACGGCCACAACGCGGTGGGCTTCTTCCTCACCACCGGTTTCCTCGGGATGATGTATTACTTCGTGCCGAAACAGGCCGAGCGTCCGATCTACTCCTATCGCTTGTCGATCGTGCACTTCTGGGCACTGATCACCCTGTACATCTGGGCCGGCCCGCACCACCTGCACTACACCGCCCTGCCGGATTGGGCACAATCGCTGGGCATGGCGATGTCGATCATCCTGCTGGCGCCAAGCTGGGGCGGCATGATCAACGGCATGATGACCCTCTCGGGCGCCTGGCATAAGCTGCGCACCGACCCGATCCTGCGCTTCCTCGTGGTCTCGCTGGCGTTCTACGGCATGTCGACCTTTGAAGGTCCGATGATGGCGATCAAGACCGTCAACTCGCTCTCGCACTACACCGACTGGACCATCGGCCACGTACACGCCGGCGCTCTCGGCTGGGTAGCGATGATCTCGATCGGCGCGATCTACCACATGATCCCGCGTCTGTTCGGCCGTGCGCAGATGCACAGTGTCGGCCTGATCAACGCGCACTTCTGGCTCGCGACCATCGGCACCGTGCTGTACATCGCGTCGATGTGGGTCAACGGCATCACTCAGGGCCTGATGTGGCGAGCCATCAACGACGACGGCACCCTCACCTACTCGTTCGTTGAAGCGCTGCAAGCCAGCCACCCGGGCTACATCGTCCGTGCCCTGGGCGGTGCATTCTTCGCCAGCGGCATGTTCCTGATGGCTTACAACGTCTGGCGCACCGTGCGCGCCTCGAACCCGGCGGAAGCCGAAGCCGCTGCCCAGATCGCTGTCGTTGGAGCTCACTGATGAAGCATGAAGCTGTCGAGAAGAATATTGGCCTGCTGGCCTTCTTCATGGTCATCGCCGTCAGCATTGGCGGCCTGACCCAAATCGTTCCGCTGTTTTTCCAGGACGTCACCAACAAACCGGTCGAAGGCATGAAGCCGCGTTCGGCACTGGAACTGGAAGGCCGCGACGTCTACATCGCCAACGGTTGTGTCGGCTGCCACTCGCAGATGATCCGTCCGTTCCGCGCTGAAACCGAACGCTATGGCCACTACTCGGTTGCCGGTGAAAGCGTCTGGGATCACCCGTTCCTGTGGGGTTCCAAGCGTACCGGTCCGGATCTGGCCCGTGTCGGTGGTCGTTACTCCGATGACTGGCAACGTGCGCACTTGTACAACCCGCGCAACGTGGTGCCTGAGTCGAAAATGCCGGCTTACCCGTTCCTCGTGGAAAACAAGCTCGACGGCAAGGAAACCGCCAAGAAAATGGAGGTTTTGCGCACCCTCGGCGTCCCTTACACCGACGAAGACATCGCCGGTGCCCAGGATGCCGTGAAGGGCAAAACCGAAATGGACGCGCTGGTGGCCTATCTGCAAGGCCTGGGCACCATCATCAAAAGCAAACGGTGAATTAGATGGATATCGGGATGATTCGTGGCCTGGGCACCGTTGTTGTGATGGTGGCCTTCATCGGTCTGGCGCTGTGGGTGTTCAGCCCCAAGCGCAAGTCGGAGTTTGAAGACGCGACCTTGTTGCCTTTTGCGGATGATCCCGAAGCCATCAAGCACGTCGAGCAAGCTTCTAGGAGTAACAAAGAATGACTACATTCTGGAGTCTGTACGTCACAGTCCTCAGTCTCGGTACGATCTTCGCCCTGACCTGGCTGCTGCTGTCGACCCGCAAGGGCCAGCGCAGCGAACAGACGGACGAGACGGTCGGGCACTCCTTCGACGGGATCGAGGAGTACGACAACCCACTGCCGAAATGGTGGTTCATGCTGTTTGTCGGCACGATCATTTTTGCCTTGGGTTACCTGGTGCTGTACCCGGGCCTGGGCAACTGGAAAGGCCTGCTGCCGGGTTACAACTACCTCGATAACGACAAGCAGACCGCGTTCGCCAACGGCCAGACCGGCTGGACCGGCGTGCACGAGTGGGAAAAGGAAATGGCTCGCTCGGACGCCAAGTTCGGTCCGATCTTCGCCAAATTCGCCGCGATGCCAATCGAAGAAGTCGCCAAGGATCCGCAAGCACTGAAAATGGGTGGTCGTCTGTTCGCCTCCAACTGCTCGGTGTGCCACGGTTCCGACGCCAAGGGCGCTTACGGTTTCCCTAACCTGACCGACGCCGACTGGCGCTGGGGCGGCGAGCCGGAAACCATCAAGACCACCATCATGGGCGGTCGTCACGCGGTGATGCCGGCCTGGGCTGAAGTGATTGGGGAGCAAGGCGTTGCCGACGTGGCAGCGTTTGTCGTGACCAACCTGGATGGCCGCAAACTGCCGGAAGGCATCAAGGCTGATCCGGCCAACGGCGGCAAACTGTTCGCCGCCAACTGCGTGGCCTGCCACGGTCCGGCCGGCAAAGGCACACCCGCCATGGGCGCGCCTGACCTGACCCACCCGGGTGCTTTCATCTACGGCTCGAGCTTCGCGCAACTGCAGCAAACCATCCGTTACGGCCGCCAGGGCCAGATGCCGGCGCAGGAACAACTGCAAGGCAACGACAAGGTGCACCTGCTGGCGGCGTATGTTTACAGCCTGTCCCACGGTGAAAAAGCACCGGAAGCGAACGCCGAATAAGGCCATCGCTTGAAACAAAAAGGCCCCACCAATGAGCATTGGCGGGGCCTTTCTTATGGACGCCTGGCAAAGATTGAATGCACCTCGACGGTATCGATCAGTGTTCGATCGCGCCACTGGTTGTTTTTCACCAGATAGATCTGCAGCTGCTTACGGTCTTCGGTAAAACTGGTGATCAGATAGGTTTGCTGAGAAGTACTGCCACTCAGATACATCGGCACGTTTCCCTTCCAGTAGGCATCACCTCCGTCCCTATGCAAATGGCCGGCAAAAATGGCGGTCACTTGATATTTGCTGATCATGTCGAGGAAACGCTTATTCTGCGCCGGGGAAACTTTGTCGCCGAACGGTTTATGCATATTGATGATAATGGCGTAACCCCCGACACGGGCCAGCCTGAGATCGGTCTCCAACCAGTCCAGTGCGTCGTTGATTTCAAACGTTGTCGGGTTCAGTGGATGAGAGATCCGGGTGGTATAGGTTGGCTCATTATTGAGCTGCACCATATGAACTTCACCGATGGTTTTTGAATAAGCGAGGCTGCCAGAATAGGTCCTGCTCAGAAATCCACCGGTAACTTTCAGATCAAAGTTATCTACCTTGCCCTCGTGATGCTCCTTAAACTCGACGATGCTTCCCGCCGCACAGCTATTGCTAAAACAATCATCGACATTGTTTTCATAATCATGATTACCCAAGCCGTACAAGTACTCACCCTTGAAGTATTTGTCCAACATGCCCTTCATGAACGAGCGCTGCCAGCCATGACCAAAAGCAGTTATATCGCCATTGATCATCAGGGGCACCTGGGCTTGCGAGCCCTGCTGATTTCTGAAATCGGCAATGCTCGCCAACTGTGTTTCAACCAGCCACTTGGAGCGGGTTTCGAATTCGGAGCCGGATTCAAAGTCCCCGCTATCCGTCTTGTCTGTCCATGGATATTGAGTATCCGAGGCAAAGACCATGTGTTTCGGTGTTCCTGTTATAGCCTGAACGGAAGTGACCGAAGCCAATAAACAAATACTCAGCACAACGCTTGCAAACTTATTGAAAGCCATACCTTAAATTCCATTTAAATTAATTAATTGCACGCAAATAATATTTCGCGAAAGCGCAACTTATTCGAAAAACCAGAAAACTTCAAAGCCACGACCGAGAGCAATTAATTAGATATATTTCAGCCACAGAAAACTTACAGCAACATCCAATGCAAAAGACAATGTTTGAAGTTGCGACTTAAAAGACTCATGTATCGACTGCTGCCATTGAAAACCTGAAGATGACCGCGTCCGTGCGCGCACTCTCAGTGAGGCGTGTGGTGGCAACGGCGTCGAGCTGATCCCCCCAGGGACAACAATGGATTAGCTGCCACGCCAAAACCGTCCATACTCAACAAGTCAATTGACCTGCGTCAGGCTTTGCTACGTTCGCTACACCATTCAGGTTTTTTCCCCAACGCGACCAAAGGTCGCACCCTTGAGCCAGAGCGACCGGCGTATCATTGCGCCACTGCAACGCCCCTTTTTGACCTTGGTTGGCACGTATCGACCAAGGCATTTTTCCACTGCCGTGGGATGCAATGATGAGCAACCAGATTCCGGTACACGACGTCACACCACCGAGCAAAAACGCGAACAACAGCGTTGATCTTTACGCCTCTCGAGAAAAAATCTACACCCGTGCTTTCACCGGCCTGTTCCGCAATCTGCGGATGATGGGCGGTGCGGCCCTGTTCCTGTTGTATTTCGGCACGGTGTGGCTGAACTGGGGCGGCCATCAGGCCGTGTGGTGGAACCTGCCTGAGCGCAAGTTCTTCATCTTCGGCGCGACCTTCTGGCCACAGGATTTCATTCTGCTCTCGGGTTTGTTGATCATTGCCGCGTTCGGCCTGTTCTTCATCACCGTGTATGCCGGCCGGGTCTGGTGCGGTTACACCTGCCCGCAAAGTGTCTGGACGTGGATTTTCATGTGGTGCGAGAAGGTCACCGAAGGCGACCGCAACCAGCGTATCAAGCTCGACAAGGCGCCGATGAGCGCCAACAAATTCCTGCGCAAAGCCGCCAAACATTCGCTGTGGCTGCTGATCGGTTTTGTCACCGGCATGACCTTTGTCGGTTATTTCTCGCCAATCCGTGAACTGGTCTTCGAGTTCTTCACTGGCCAGGCCGATGGCTGGTCGTACTTCTGGGTGGGTTTCTTCACCCTCGCCACCTACGGCAACGCCGGTTGGTTGCGCGAACAAGTGTGCATCTACATGTGCCCGTATGCGCGCTTTCAGAGCGTGATGTTCGACAAGGACACGCTGATCGTTTCCTACGATCCGCGTCGCGGTGAAAGCCGTGGCCCGCGCAAGAAAGGCGTCGACTACAAGGCTCAGGGACTCGGTGACTGCATCGATTGCACGATGTGCGTGCAGGTCTGCCCGACCGGCATCGATATCCGCGACGGCCTGCAGATCGAGTGCATCGGTTGCGCCGCGTGCATTGATGCCTGCGACAGCATCATGGACAAGATGGATTACCCGCGCGGGCTCATCAGTTACACCACCGAGCACAACCTGTCCGGGCAGAAAACCCATAAACTGCGGCCACGCTTGATCGGTTACGCCGTGGTGTTACTGGCGATGATCAGCCTGTTGGTCACCGCGTTCTTCATGCGCTCGCTGGTCGGTTTCGACGTCAGCAAGGACCGCGTGCTGTACCGCGAAAACGCTGAAGGCCGAATCGAAAACGTCTACAGCCTGAAGATCATGAACAAGGATCAGCGCGACCACACCTACGTGCTCGAAGCCGCCGGCTTGCCGGATCTG
Organism: Pseudomonas sp. S3_C06; assembly: GCF_054667675.1. Lineage (NCBI taxonomy): Bacteria > Pseudomonadati > Pseudomonadota > Gammaproteobacteria > Pseudomonadales > Pseudomonadaceae > Pseudomonas > Pseudomonas sp. S3_C06. The sequence continues at coordinate 6,007,762 of NZ_CP162747.1, read as the reverse complement.
CGCTTGCAAGGCAAACGCGAGATCAAGGTCGCGGCCGGCGACATCGTCAGCATGCCGGTCGAGTTGTCGAGCGCACCGGAACAACTGCCATCGAGCACCAACGAGGTGAAATTCATCCTCAAGGATGCCGATGATGACAGCGTCCACGTTGAAGCCAAGAGCCGATTCATCGGCCCACAAATCCGTTGAGAGAACTGAACATGCCCGCAGCAAACGCCGCAAGCCCCTGGTACAAGCACCTTTGGCCATGGATCATCATCGGGATTCTGGCCTGTTCGGTGACCCTGACCCTGTCGATGGTGACCATCGCGGTGAACAACCCGGACAACCTGGTCAACGACAACTACTACGAGGCGGGCAAAGGCATCAACCGTTCGCTGGACCGTGAATTGTTGGCGCAGAATTTGAAGATGCGTGCGGCTGTGCATCTGGATGGCATGACCGGTGAAGTTGATTTGCGTTTGAGCGGTGACAGTCAGCCAAAGACGCTGGAATTGAATCTGATCTCGCCGACGCAGCCGGAGAAGGATCGCAAGATTGTTCTGACTCGCAGCGAGACTGAAACGGGGCGCTACATCGGTCAATTGGGTGACAAGGTCGAAGGTCGTCGTTTTGTCGAATTGCTCGGTAGTCAGGATGATCATGTGTGGCGCATGTTCGAAGAAGAGCTGGTCAGCCATGACAAGGATCTGTTGTTGGGTGACGAGCCGCTGCAAGGCGCCGAAGACCTGAAGAAATAAGCAACTTCGAAAGCCCCCTCACCCTAGCCCTCTCCCCCAGGAGAGGGAACTGATCTCGAGTGTTTGCACGTTTTGTGTATGACAGTGAAAATCCAGGCTCATACCGATCGGCTCCTTCTCCCTCCGGGAGAAGGGACTGATCTCGAGCGTTTGCACGTTTTGTGTATGACAGTGAAAATCCAGGCTCACACCGATCGGCTCCCTCTCCCTCTGGGAGAGGGCTGGGGTGAGGGCAAGCGGACAACTCCAATGCAAGGGCTTACCCCCTCAACAATGCCATGACCAGCCCACTCCCCTGCTACCACTGCGCCCTGCCCGTCCCGTCCGGCAGCCGCTTCACCGCCGTCGTGCTCGGGCAATCCCGCGAATTCTGCTGCCCGGGCTGTCAGGCTGTGGCCGAAGCCATCGTCACCGGCGGCCTGGAAAGCTATTACCAGCATCGCAGTGAAGCCTCAGCCAACCCCGAAGCGCTGCCGGTGCAACTGACCGACGAACTGGCGCTGTACGACCGCGCCGATGTGCAGCAACCTTTCGTGCGCCACGAAGGCGATCTGGCTGAAACCACCCTGTTGATGGAAGGCATCAGTTGCGCCGCCTGCGGCTGGCTGATCGAGAAACACCTGCGCACGTTGCCGGCGGTGGCCGAGGCGCGGCTGAACCTTTCCAACCATCGCTTGCACGTGAGCTGGGCCGACGCGCAACTGCCACTGAGCCAGATCCTCGCCGAACTGCGCCACATCGGTTACGCCGCCCACCCGTATCAGGCTGATCGCGCCAGCGAACAACTGGCCAGCGAAAATCGTCTGGCCCTGCGCCAGCTCGGCGTCGCCGGCCTGCTGTGGTTTCAGGCGATGATGGCGACCATGGCCACCTGGCCGGAATTCAACATCGACCTCAGCCCCGAGCTGCACACGATCCTGCGCTGGGTCGCGCTGTTTCTGACCACACCGATCGTGTTCTACAGCTGCGCGCCGTTCTTCAAAGGCGCGATGCGCGATCTGCGCACGCGCCACCTGACCATGGACGTCTCGGTGTCGCTGGCGATCGGCAGCGCTTACATCGCCGGGATCTGGACCTCGATCACCGGCGTCGGTGAGTTGTATTTCGATGCGGTCGGCATGTTTGCGCTGTTCCTGCTCGCCGGGCGCTATCTCGAACGCCGTGCCCGCGAGCGCACCGCTGCCGCCACGGCACAACTTGTGAATCTATTGCCGGCCTCGTGTCTGCGGCTGGACAGCACCGGCCAGAGCGAACGCATCCTGCTCAGCGAACTGCGTCTCGGCGAGCGGATTCTGGTGCAAGCCGGTTCGATCCTGCCGGCGGACGGCAAAATCATCGACGGCCAGTCGAGCATCGACGAATCGCTGCTCACCGGCGAGTACCTGCCGCAACCGCGCATGCCGGGCGATGCGGTCACCGCTGGCACGCTCAATGTCGAAGGCGCGTTGACCGTGGAAGTGCAGGCACTGGGTCAAGATACGCGCCTGTCGGCCATCGTCCGCCTGCTCGATCGCGCCCAGGCGGAAAAACCGCGACTGGCAGAAATCGCCGACCGCGCCGCGCAATGGTTCCTGCTGCTGTCGCTGATCGCAGCTGCGGCCATCGGCCTGTTGTGGTGGGAACTGGATTCGTCGCGCGCGTTCTGGATTGTCCTCGCCATGCTCGTCGCCACCTGCCCGTGCGCCCTGTCGCTGGCGACGCCGACCGCGCTCACGGCCGCCACCGGCACCTTGCACAAACTGGGTTTGCTGCTGACGCGCGGCCATGTGCTGGAAGGCTTGAATCAGATCGACACGGTGATCTTCGACAAAACCGGCACCCTCACCGAAGGCCGACTGGTGCTGCGCTCGATTCGTCCACTCGCGGCGCTCGACAGTGATCAATGTCTGAGCCTTGCGGCCGCGCTGGAGAACCGTTCGGAACACCCGATTGCCCGCGCTTTCGGCCGTGCACCGCTGGCCGCTGAAGACGTCCACAGCACGCCGGGGCTTGGCCTCGAAGGCTTGGTGGGCGGACAGCGTTTGCGCATCGGCCAGACCGAGTTTGTCTGCGCCCTCAGCGGTGCGCCCGTGCCGACAATGCCGGACGAGGCCGGCCAATGGCTGCTGCTCGCCGACACTCAGGGTCCGCTGGCATGGTTCGTCCTCGACGACCGCTTGCGGGATGACGCACCAGCCTTGCTCGCTGCGTGCAAGGCACGTGGCTGGCGTACGCTGTTGCTGTCCGGCGATAGCTCGCCGATGGTCGCTAGTGTGGCGACGGAGCTGGGCATCGACGAGGCCCGTGGCGGCTTGCGCCCGGACGACAAACTGCAAGTGTTGCAGCAACTGCACAAGGAAGGTCGCAAAGTGCTGATGCTCGGTGACGGCGTCAACGACGTGCCGGTGCTGGCTGCCGCTGATATCAGCGTGGCCATGGGTTCAGCCACCGATCTGGCGAAAACCAGCGCCGATGCCGTGCTGCTGTCCAATCGCCTCGACACCTTGGTCCAAGCCTTCACACTCGCACGGCGCACCCGCCGGGTAATCATCGAGAACCTGCTGTGGGCGGCGCTGTACAATGGCCTCATGTTGCCGTTCGCCGCCCTCGGCTGGATAACCCCGGTGTGGGCCGCCGTCGGCATGTCGATCAGTTCGTTGACCGTGGTGCTCAACGCGCTGCGCCTGACTCGCCTGCCGAGTCCGCCGCCCGCCAGCACCCGCTCGCAAACCCGCCCGCTGCCGGCCTGAGCCGCGCGGGCCTGGAGTACAGATGCCAGCTCTCTACGTGATGATCCCGGCCGCCCTGCTGATCGTGGCCATCGCCGTGTACATCTTCTTCTGGGCGGTGGACAGCGGTCAGTACGACGACCTCGACGGCCCGGCGCACAGCATCCTTTTCGACGATCAGGATCCGAAACACACCGCTGCCGTGGACGAAGCCAACGCCAGCAAACCGGACGACAAGGCCCCACCCCATGCTTGAACTGGCGCCCTTGCTGGTCTCGGCATTGATCCTCGGCCTGCTCGGCGGCGGTCATTGCCTGGGCATGTGCGGCGGATTGATGGGGGCGCTGACCCTGGCGATTCCCAAGGAACAGCGCAGTCGGCGCTTTCGTTTGCTGCTGGCGTACAACCTTGGGCGAATTCTCAGTTATGCCACCGCAGGATTGCTGATCGGCCTGGCGGGCTGGGCGGTGGCCAACAGTCCAGCGGCACTGTTCATGCGTGTGCTGGCCGGGCTGCTGCTGATCGCCATGGGTTTGTATCTGGCCGGCTGGTGGAGCGGGCTGACGCGCATTGAAAGTCTTGGACGCGGTTTGTGGCGCTACATTCAGCCGGTCGCCAATCGCTTGTTGCCGGTGTCGAGTTTGCCCCGCGCACTACTACTTGGCGCACTGTGGGGCTGGCTGCCGTGCGGACTGGTTTACAGCACGTTGCTGTGGTCGGCGAGTCAGGGCAATGCGCTGGACAGTGCGTTGTTGATGCTTGCGTTTGGCCTCGGCACCTGGCCGGTGTTGCTCGCCACGGGGCTTGCGGCTGAGCGGGTTACGGCGCTGTTGCGCAAACGCAGCGTGCGCATGGCCGGTGGATTGCTGGTGATTCTGTTCGGCATCTGGACCCTTCCCGGCCCGCATCAGCATTGGCTCATGGGCCATTAAGATCAGAAGATCGCAGCCTTCGGCAGCTCCTACCTTTGGAATGCGTTTCCCTGTAGGAGCTGCCGAAGGCTGCGATCTTTTGATCTTATGCTGTTGATGCAAATCAAGAGCCCCATCGCCGCACCCCGATAGACTCGCTCACACTGCCAGCCTATCCGGGGGAATGCCCGCATGCTCGACGCCATTCGTTGGGACTCTGATCTGATCCGCCGCTACGACCTGGCGGGGCCGCGCTACACCTCCTATCCGACGGCCGTGCAATTTCACGGTCAGGTCGGCACCTTCGACCTGTTCCATGCCCTGCGCGACAGCCGCAAGGCCCTGCGCCCGTTGTCGCTGTACGTGCATGTGCCGTTCTGCGCGAACATTTGCTACTACTGCGCGTGCAACAAGGTCATCACCAAGGACCGAGGTCGCGCGGCGCCATATCTACAACGGCTGGAGCAGGAAATCCAGTTGATCGCCTGCCATCTCGACCCGGCACAAAAAGTCGAGCAACTGCACTTTGGCGGTGGCACGCCGACTTTTCTCAGTCATGACGAACTACGGCAGCTGATGGCGCACCTGCGCAAGCATTTCAATCTGCTGGAGGACGACTCCGGCGATTACGGCATCGAGATCGACCCGCGCGAAGCCGACTGGTCGACCATGGGCCTGCTGCGCGAACTCGGTTTCAACCGGGTCAGCATCGGCCTGCAAGACCTCGATCCGGCGGTGCAGCGCGCGGTCAATCGCCTGCAGAGTCTGGAAGAAACCCGCGCGGTCATCGACGCGGCGCGCACCCTGCAGTTTCGCTCGATCAACATTGATCTGATCTACGGCTTGCCCAAGCAGACCCCGGAAAACTTCGCCCGCACCGTCGAGGAAGTGATCAGCCTGCAACCGGACCGACTCTCGGTGTTCAACTATGCGCACCTGCCGGAACGTTTCATGCCGCAGCGGCGGATCAATGGCAATGAGTTGCCGGCGCCCGCGCAGAAACTGGAAATGCTCGAACGCACCATCGAACAGCTCACCGCCGCTGGCTATCGCTACATCGGCATGGATCACTTCGCCCTGCCCGACGATGAGTTGGCGATTGCTCAGGAAGAGCAAACCCTGCAACGCAATTTCCAGGGTTACACGACGCACGGTCACTGCGATCTGATTGGTCTTGGGGTCTCGGCCATCAGCCAGATCGGCGACCTGTACTGTCAGAACAGCAGCGACCTCAACGAATACCAGAACACCCTTGCCGCCGCGCAACTGGCGACCAGCCGAGGCCTGGTGTGCAACGCCGATGATCGCTTGCGCCGCGCGGTGATCCAGCAACTGATCTGCAATTTCAGCCTGGAATTCGCCGAGATCGAGCAACAGTTCAACATCGATTTTCAGGGTTACTTCGGCGCGCTGTGGCCGCAGCTGCAAGGCATGGCCAGCGATGGCCTGATTGAGCTGGATCGCGAACGGATTGAAGTATTGCCGGCGGGACGTCTGTTGGTGCGCTCGGTGTGCATGGTGTTCGATGCGTACCTGGAACAGCAGAACCGCCAGCGTTTTTCGCGGGTGATCTAGTTTTTCATCAGCAGCGAACCGACTTTCATATTCTGATCCGCGGTCAGACCCGACTGCCCCACCACTTTGGACAAGGCAAGATTGGCCGTGATCAGACCGGTATTCAACGCGGCAATGGCGCCACGCAGAGCCGCGACCTTGTTGATCTTTTCTTCGTTGGAAAGGCGCTTGTCGGCCATGACCGCTTCGATGAGCGCCTTTTTCTCGGCAATCTGTTTCTGCAACTTGCGGATCATCTTCAGCAATTGCTGGATGTTCTCCGGCAAACCGCTTTCTTCGATATCGCGATTATCGCCACCAGCGCCGGCGGATTTTTCAATCGATGCACCGGACAGCGACACTTTGACGCCCTCGACCAAGGTCGGGGTTGCCTCTTCGGTCGAGCCTGGTTCGCGTGCATTGGCCGACGACGTTTTAAACGTTTCCGGCATGGCCGCAACATCGCTGCTACCGGGGCCGAGCGTGCCAATGGCGGTCATCGAAGCGTTCCTTGTATGCGTTCTGATACCTGTTTATCGGCTGCTGGCGCTGCAGCTTTATGCCTGTGGGACAAAGTCGCCCCAGACTGGCCTGAATGTCCTCCCGTGGGTTACCCTTACGGCTTATGTGTGTTTTCCCACAAGGATTAAAGAAATGTCCGAGCCAGTTAAACTGCGCGCTCATAACCAGGCCCATTGCAAGGATTGCAGCCTGGCCCCTCTCTGCCTGCCACTTTCTCTGAATCTGGAAGACATGGATGCGCTGGACGAAATCGTTAAACGCGGCCGCCCGTTGAAAAAGGGTGAGTTCCTGTTCCGCCAGGGCGACACGTTCGATTCCGTTTATGCAGTACGCTCCGGCGCCCTGAAGACCTTCAGCCTGAGCGACAGCGGCGAAGAACAGCTCACCGGTTTCCACCTGCCGAGCGAACTGGTCGGTCTGTCCGGCATGGACACCGAGAAACACCCGGTGTCGGCGCAGGCGCTGGAAACCACCTCGGTCTGCGAAATCCCGTTTGAACGCCTCGACGAACTGGCCCTGCAACTGCCGCAGCTGCGCCGCCAGTTGATGCGCGTGATGAGCCGTGAAATCCGCGATGACCAACAGATGATGTTGTTGCTGTCGAAGAAAACCGCCGACGAGCGCATCGCCACCTTCCTGGTCAACCTGTCCGCACGCTTCCGCGCTCGCGGCTTCTCGGCCAATCAGTTCCGCCTGAGCATGTCGCGCAATGAAATCGGCAACTACCTCGGTCTGGCGGTGGAAACCGTGTCCCGCGTGTTCACGCGCTTCCAGCAAAATGAGCTGATCGCCGCCGAGGGCAAGGAGATTCACATCCTCGACCCGATCCAGCTCTGCGCGCTGGCCGGTGGCTCACTCGAAGGTTAATGTCGATCCGCGGTTGAGCGAAGCGTTTCAGCCGCGGGTATACTGCGCCGTTTGCAGCCCTGCCAGGACACCTCGACGATGGTCTTCGACTCCTTCGACATCAAATCGCTTATCCGCCCAGTGATCGACTTCCCGAAACCGGGCGTGATCTTTCGCGACATCACCCCGCTGTTTCAATCGCCCAAGGCCCTGCGTCTGGTGATGGACAGCTTCGCCCACCGCTATGTGGAAGCCGATTTCACCCACATCGGTGCGATGGATGCGCGCGGTTTTCTGATCGGCTCGGTGCTGGCCTATCAGTTGAACAAGCCGCTGGTGCTGTTCCGCAAGCAAGGCAAACTGCCGGCGGACGTGCTGGCCGAGGGTTACGCAACCGAGTACGGCGAAGCGTTTCTGGAAGTGCACGCCGACAGCCTGTGTGAAGGCGATTCGGTGGTGATGTTCGATGATTTGATCGCCACGGGCGGCACGCTGATTGCGGCAGCCAACCTGATTCGCCGCATGGGCGCGCGGGTGCATGAGGCGGCGGCGATTATTGATTTGCCGGAGCTGAACGGGTCGCAGCGCCTGGAAGACATGGGCATTCCTACCTTCTGCCTGACGCAGTTTGCGTTGACCGATAAGTAAGAGGCGTCTGTCAGACCGCTTTCGCGAGCAGGCTCGCTCCCACATTGGAACGCATTCCAACTGTGGGAGCGAGCTTGCTCGCGAAGGGGCCGGCAGCCTCACTGCAAAACCTATAGCCCCATCTGCTTGCTGATGATCTCGTTCATCACCTCCCGCGTCCCGCCGCCAATCGACAAGATGCGGTTATCCCGATACAGCCGCTCCACCAGACTCTCGCGCATATAGCCCAGCCCACCGAGAATCTGCACCGCCTCGGTGGTGATTCGGTCCGAGGTATCCGTGGCAAAATTCTTCGCCATCGAAATCTCTTTGATCACGCTCTGCCCCGCCGCCATTTTCGCCGCTTGCCGGTAAGTGAACTCCCGCGACACTTCCAGCGCAGTCGCCATTTCGGCGAGGCGATGCTTGATCACCTGAAATTTGCCGATCGGCTTGCCGAACGCCTCACGCTCGCGCGCCCATTTCAGGCTCTCTTCCAGTGCAAGCTGTGAGGTCATGTTGGCCATCAATGCCAACGCCAGCCGTTCGCTCTGAAAGTTGCCCATGATGCAGGCGAAGCCCATATTCTCGGCTCCGATCAGGTTGCCTACAGGTACACGACAATCGTCGAAGAACAATTCAGCCGTGTCCGACGCCCACCAGCCCATTTTCTTAAGCTGACGGCCAATGGTGAAGCCCGGCGTGCCCTTCTCGATCAACAACAGGCTGATGCCGCCGAAACCCGGCGCACCGGTACGCACCGCGACGGTGTAGAAATCGGCGCGTACGCCACTGGTGATAAAGGTTTTGCTGCCGCTTACCCGGTAGAACTCGCCGTCACGTACCGCGCGGGTTTGCAGGTTGGCAACGTCGGAGCCACCGCCGGGCTCGGTGACTGCCAAGGCACTGATCTTTTCGCCGCTGAGCACTTGTGGCACGACGCGGTCGCGCACGTCGGGGCGGGCCCATTTGACGATCGGTGGCAGGCCGATATCCAGCGATCCCAGCCCCGCTACCAGGCCGCCAGAGCCACAGCGCATCAACTCCTCACTGGCGGCGACCTTGGCGAACAGATCGCCTGCATGGCTGCCTCCCAGTGCTTCGGGGTAGCCAATACCGAGGATGCCCGCCGCCCCAGCCTTCAGGTACAGCTCGCGGGGGAAGCTTTCGGCTTCTTCCCACTGATCGATGTCCGGCAGGATCTCGCGTTCGACAAAACGCCTGACGCTGTCGCGGACCAATTGATGGCTGGGATCGAAGTATTCCTGAAAGGCAGGCATGGGCGAGCTCCACGGAAGGGTTCGCCGAACTTAACCGAGCGCTTGCTTGGTTTTCAACTCAATTGTGTGAATCAGATTGACCGAGGTGCGCCATTCGCGAGCAGGCTCGCTCCCACAGGGGATTTGTGAATGACACAAAACCAATGTGGGAGCGAGCCTGCTCGCGAAGGCGTCAAATCAGACGCCGCATAACTTAGAGGGAAATCGGTTTACGCCCGGCAAACGAATGCGCCAGCGTGCCGCCATCGACCAGCTCCAGTTCACCACCCAGCGGCACGCCGTGAGCAATCCGCGAAGCGATCAGGCCTTTGTTGTTCAGCAGCTGCGCGATGTAATGCGCCGTCGCCTCACCTTCCACCGTCGGGTTAGTTGCGAGGATGACTTCGGTAAATGTCCCCGCCTCTTCGATCCGCGTCATCAACTGCGGAATGCCGATCGCTTCCGGGCCCAGACCATCAAGCGGCGACAAATGCCCCTTGAGCACAAAGTAGCGCCCACGGAAGCCGGTCTGCTCGACGGCATACACATCCATCGGCCCTTCCACCACGCACAGCAGCGTGTCGTCACGGCGGGTATCGGCGCACTGCGGGCACAGATCGTCTTCGGTCAGCGTGCGGCACTGGCGGCAGTGGCCGACCCCTTCCATGGCCTGGCTCAGGGCCTGGGCCAGACGCAAGCCGCCGCTGCGGTCACGCTCGAGCAACTGCAACGCCATGCGCTGGGCGGTTTTCTGACCCACGCCCGGCAAGGTGCGCAGCGCGTCGATCAGTTGGCGAATCAAAGGGCTGAAGCTCATGGGTAAAAAGTCCGACAAAACAACGAGACGCGGTTTATACCCGCGCCTCTGGCCAGCGTCAAATACTCAGTCCTGCGCGACCTTCACCACCAGTTTGCCGAAGTTGCGCCCCTCCAGCAGGCCGATAAACGCCTCGGGCGCCTGCTCCAGGCCTTCCACCACGTCCTCGCGGAATTTCACCTTGCCGTCGCGCACCCACGGCACCATGTGGCTGATGAATTCCGGCTGACGATCACCGTAGTCGTCGAACACGATGAAGCCCTGAATCCGCACGCGCTTGGTCAGCAGTGTGCGTTGCAGCATTGGAAGGCGATCCGGGCCTTGCGGCGCTTCGGAGGCGTTATAACCGGCGATCAGTCCGCACAGCGGAATGCGTGCTTTGGGATTGAGCAGCGGCACCACGGCATCAAACACATGGCCACCGACGTTCTCGTAATAGATGTCGATGCCATCGGGACAGGCTTTGGCCAGCTGTTCAGCAAAATCCGCCGCCTTGTGATCGATGCAGGCGTCAAAGCCCAGTTCCTCGACCACGTATTTGCACTTCTCGGCACCGCCGGCCACACCAACCGCGCGCAGGCCTTTGATCTTCGCCACTTGCCCGACCACCGAGCCGACCGCACCGGAAGCCGCTGCGACAACGAGGGTTTCGCCTTCTTGCGGCTGGCCGATGTCCATCAAGCCCATGTATGCGGTCATGCCCGGCATGCCCAGCACACCCAGGGCCATCGACGGGCTCGGCAGCCCGGCCGGGATCGGGATGATGTTGCGGCCGTCGCTGATGCTGTGGCTCTGCCAACCGGTGGCGCCAACGACCAGATCGCCCTTATGGAATTTCGGATGACGCGAATCCTCGACACGGCTGACAGCACCGCCGGTCATCACTTCGCCGATTTGTACCGGGGCAGCGTAGGACGGTGCGTCGCTCATGCGTCCGCGCATGTAGGGATCGAGGGACAGGTACAGGGTTTTCAGCAGTACCTCGCCGTCCGCCAGATCCGGCAGCGCTTCGCGTTCGAGGCGGAAGTTTTCCGGGGTCGGCGCGCCGACCGGGCGCGAGGCGAGGACGAAACGTTGGTTGAGCGTAAGCGGGTCGGACATGTCAGCGTCTCCTGTGAATGGTGAATTCAGCGGGTATAGGGAGCAGACCGTTGAGGCGATGGGGCGTTCGATGTTTATTCAGGTGTCGGGGCTGATCGTTCCCATGCTCCGCGTGGGAATGCCTCATCGGACGCTCCGCGTTCGGCTCTGTACTTGGGACGCGGAGCGTCCCGGGCTGCATTCCCACGCAGAGCGTGGGAACGATCAGTCAGAAACAAAAATGCCAGGCGCAAGGCCTGGCATTTTGTGTAGCTCATCTGCCGCCGATTGGCGAATCAGAATGGCAGTTTCATACCGGCTGGCAGGTTCATGCCGGCGGTCATGTTGCCCATTTTGTCCTGGCTGTTTTTTTCGATCTTGCGCACAGCGTCGTTGACGGCGGAGGCAATGACCGCTTCCAGCATCTCTTTGTCGTCTTCGCTCATGCCTTCGACCAGGCTTGGGTCGATGCTCACGCTTTTGACGTCGTGACGACCGGTCATCACCACGGTGACCATATCGCCGCCGGCCTTACCGGTGACTTCGGCGTTGGCCAGTTCTTCCTGCATCTTGGCCATCTTTTCCTGCATCTGCTGCGCCTGCTTCATCAGGCCGGCCATGCCACCTTTCATCATGGGAATCACCTCAAAGTACTTGGATCAAAACAGCGCCCGGCCAGCAAGGCCGGGCACCTTCAGTTATTAGCCTTGGGCGACCAAGGCGTCGACAGGTTCAATAGTATCGTGTCGCACCACCGCGCCGAACTGCTGAACCATCTGCTGGATGAACGGATCACCGTGGATCGATTCCTCCGCCTCGCGCTGACGGTTGGCACGGCGACGGGACGCGGCCTGGGCCGGGGTTTCCTGCTCGGGCTTGATCAGCTCGATGGTCAGGCTCAGCGTGCGACCGTGGAACTGGTTCAACGCATCGTTCAGACGCCGCTGCTGCGTGGCGTTGAACAGTGCGCTGTGCGCCGGATCGAGGTGCATCAGCCAATGATCGCCATCGACGGCGATCAATGTGCAGTTGGCGGCAATGCTGCCGGTCATGCCGGAAATCGGCAGTTTCGGGAACAGCTCCAGCCATTGCAACGCCAGACCTGTGGCCGGCGCCGCAGCCGGTTCTGGCTCAGGTTCCGGGGCAGGCTCGGCGGCGTGTTCGCTGGCCAGTTCGTCGAGGTAGCTGTAGGCCGAATCCATGTCCGGCTCGATGTAGTCCTCGTCCAGCGGCGGCTCGTCGTCCATGTCCATGCCCGGTGTGGCGGCATCGACGTCGGCGACCGACGGCTCGGGAATCGGTGCGGCAGCCCATTCTGGAGCTTCCGGAACGACGCTGTCCGGGGTCGGCAACGGCATTGGCGGCAACTCGGGTTGCTCGGCGGTGGTTTCCAGCACGGGTTCGACGGCGGGTTGCTGCGCGGGTTCGGGCTCGGGATCGGGCTCAGCCTCGGGCGCTACCGGGTCATTCCACGGCAGGTCGACGACGGCTTCGGCAACGACAGGCGCAGGTTCTGGCTCGGCAACTGGAGCAACCGGCGCGGGCTGGGGAGCCGGTGCTGGTGCTACCACGGGTGCCGGAGCTGGAGCGGGCGCAACCGCCGCAGCGACTACCGGCGCAGGCTTAGGCGCGGCAGCCACGGAGTTTGCGGAATCAACTGTGGCCTGGCTGATCCCCACTGGCTTTAGCGGTTGCCTCGGGGCGTCCGCCGTATCTGCCGGCCGGAAGGCGAGCATCCGCAGCAAGACCATCTCGAAACCACCGCGCGGATCCGGCGCCAGCGGCAAATCGCGGCGACCGATCAGGCCCATCTGGTAATAGAACTGCACATCTTCGGCCGGCAACGCCTGGGCCAGAGCCAGCACGCGATCGCGGTCGCCATGCCCGTTGTCGACACCTTCCGGCAACGCCTGAGCGATGGCCACCCGGTGCAATACGTTAAGAATTTCCGAGAGCACGCCGTTCCAGTCCGGGCCTTGCTCGGCCAGATGACGCACGCCCTCGAGCAACGCCTTGGCATCGCCTTCGATCAACGAATGCAGGACGTCATAGACCTGACCGTGATCCAGCGTACCGAGCATTGCCCGCACGTCGGTGGCGAGCACCTTGCCTTCACCGAAGGCAATCGCCTGATCGGTCAGGCTCATGGCGTCACGCATCGAACCGTCAGCGGCGCGACCGAGCAACCACAGCGCATCGTCTTCGAACGGCACGTTTTCGGCGGTCAGGACGTGGGTCAAATGCTCGACCACACGTTCCGGCGTCATGTTCTTCAGCGAGAACTGCAGGCAGCGCGACAAAATCGTTGCCGGAAGTTTCTGCGGATCAGTGGTCGCGAGGATGAACTTGACGTACGGCGGCGGCTCTTCGAGGGTTTTCAGCAGCGCATTGAAGGAATGGCTGGAAAGCATGTGCACTTCGTCGATCAGGTAGACCTTGAAGCGCCCACGGCTCGGCGCGTACTGCACGTTGTCTAGCAGTTCGCGGGTGTCTTCGACCTTGGTGCGGCTCGCGGCGTCGATCTCGATCAGGTCGACGAAGCGACCCTCGTCGATTTCGCGGCACACCGAGCATTCGCCGCACGGGCTGGAAGTGATACCTGTCTCACAGTTCAGGCATTTGGCAATGATCCGCGCAATTGTGGTTTTACCCACCCCGCGCGTACCGGTGAACAGGTACGCGTGGTGCAGCCGCTGGCTGTCCAAGGCATTGATCAGAGCCTTGAGCACATGGGTCTGGCCGACCATTTCGCGGAACGAGCGCGGACGCCATTTACGTGCAAGAACCTGATAACTCATCGAAAACCGTCGCAGCGAAGGAAGCAGAAGCGGCTAATGCTAGCGGAGCAAGGGCAAAATTGCATCCGGTGTCCTCGTCTAATATGGCTAAGCTGCATCAGCAGAGGCTTTTATCGGCTCGGGATCGGGAATTACCGGAGCGTTTATGCGGTGGGCCGTGGGGGCGTTGCTGGGAATCAGCCTGAATGTGACGGCAGCGCAAGCCCCGTTGCGCTTCGCCATGCCCGACAGCTGGGCGATGCCGATGGTGCAATACGAACGCGGCCGACCGACGCAAGGCATTCTCTACGATCTGATGCTCAGCCTGGCCACGCAGGTCGGCGTACCGGCCGAGTTTCACGTCCTGCCCCGCGCACGCGTGCAGAGCGCCATGGAACACGGCGAGATCGACGTGCGCTGCTATGCCGCGCAGTCGTGGCTGCCGAATCAGTCGGGGGATTACATCTGGAGTCTGCCGTTGTTCTTCCAGCGCGATCTGTTGATCAGCCGCAAGGATCAACCTGCCAGTGCCGTCCCCGCGCATTTGCCCCGCCAATCCATCGGCACCGTCCTCGGCTACACCTACCCCACTCTGCAACCGCTGTTCGACGCTGACCGACTGCAACGCGAAGATGCGCGCAATCAGGAGCAGGTGCTGGAGAAGCTGCTGGCCGGGCGTTATCGCTATGCGGTGAGTAATCAGTGGACGCTGGACTGGTTCAATCAGCGCTTGATGCCCGCGCAGCAACTGCAAGGGGTAGCGGTGTTGCAGGAGCAAAAGGTCGGCTGTTATGTGCGGAATGACCCAAAGGTGCCGGTGCAGCGGATTTTGCGCACGTTGTTGCGGATGAAAATGTCGGGGGAGATTGATCAGATTATCCGGCTCTATACCGGCAGCTCTGAAAACACCCCATAACCCCTGTAGGAGTGAGCCTGCTCGCGATGGCGTCCTGTCTCCCAAACATGAACTGACTGACACACCGCCATCGCGAGCAGGCTCACTCCTACAAGGGATTTGTGCCGACCTGACAAATCGCAGACACAAAAAAACCGCAGTGGGCGAAACCCATGCAGTTCTGATTGAAGCGTTCGATTGTTCGTTAAGGTGGTAACCCCACCAGCCACACCCCGGCACACAATGTTCCCGCTGTGGCTGCTGCCTTCCGGCTCTGACCAGGTTCACGGGTAATCGTTGCGGGGGGACCGATGGGGTCACCATAACGACGCTTGCCTATCGGCGAGCCGCGCCATTGTACCTATCTGAGACGAAGTTACAACCGTTGGTTGCAGATTAAAAATATGAACGGGTTCAAGGACATAAAGATCGCAGCCTGCGGCAGCTTCTAGAGGGCCAGAACCTCATCCGCCCTGCCGCCCGCCTGCTGGATCACCAGATGAATGAAGTGCAGCTTGGCAATCGCCGGCGCCGGGAGCACGAACGGGTAGAAATCCGGCTGACCCATGCTGCGCGACAATTCGTTGAGCATCCCCGCCAATTCGATCCACGCATTGACGAATGACAGGAACGCCTCGCCACCGGGATGCTCCGGGTCGTAGAGCGTGCTGGTCGGAAACGGCTGGTAGTCGAAATCCATTTCCCGTGCGCTCATGCCAAAACCCAGCGCCGTGTCCACCGCATCCATCATGTGCAGGTAATGCGCCCAGGTTTCCGCCCAGTCTTCCCACGGATGCATGGTTGCGTAGGCGCTGACGTAGTGCTGCGGCCAATCGAGCGGTGCGCCTTGCTGATAGTGGCGATCAAGCGCCTCGGCGTAACTGGCGCGCTCGTCGCCGAACAGGTTGCGGAATGAGCCGAGCCATGGACCGTTGGCGATCAGGCGATCCCAGTAATAATGGCCGACCTCATGACGGAAATGCCCGAGAAGCGTGCGATAGGGTTCGTGCATCGCCGCCCTCACCTGCTCACGGTGAGCATCGTCGGCTTCCTTGATGTCGAGAGTGATCAGGCCGTTGGCGTGGCCGGTCATCGGCGCGTTGCCTTCGAGGTCGACACCGATGAAATCGAAGGCCAGCCCGGTGTCTTCATCGACGGTTTTCGGGATGACTTGCAGGCCGAGGGTGATCAGTTGCGCGACGAGCCGACGCTTGGCGATTTCGACTTTGCGCCAGCGTTCGGGATTGTCCGGGTCAGAAAGGTCGGGGATTGTGCGGTTGAGGCTGCAAGCGATGCACAGGCTGTCGTGATCGTTGGCCGGCAGCAGCCAGTTGCACGCGGCGGCTGTGTCGAGGTTGGCGCAGCGGCGGAACAGTCCGGCGTCGGGATCGGCGTCGAGCGTCCAGGTGCCCTCGTACGGGCCCGGTTGCAGCGAAGTCAGACGGCTTTCTTCGGGTTGATAACCGAGCAAGGCATTGCAAGCCAGGCACTGGCTGTTACGAAAGAACAGCGACTGGCCGCAGCGGCACGGCCAGACTTTGCTGTTGCGTGAAGATTCGCCCATGAACGGCGCGATGATGCGGGAACTGAGCTGCTCGAAAAAGCGGTGCATGGCGATCTCTCCCTGGGGCTTGCCAAGACTAGATCATTCTTGCGGGTTGATCGTTCCAACGCTCTGCGTGGGAATGCATCCAGTGACGCTCTGCGTCACAGCGGACGCGGAGCGTCCGGAGCGGCATTCCCACGCGGGAGCGTGGGAACGATCAGACGTTCAGGCCGTGTTTTTTTAGGAACGCGATGAAAGTTTCTTCGTCCATCACCTTCACACCCAGCTCATTGGCCTTGGTCAATTTGGAACCGGCACCGGGGCCTGCCACAACGCAATGAGTCTTCGCCGACACCGAACCGGCAACCTTGGCGCCAAGCCTTTCCAGATGTTCCTTGGCGACATCACGGCTCATCAACTCAACTTTGCCGGTCAGCACCCAGGTCTCGCCAGACAACGGCAAACCTTCGACGACTTTCTTCTCGCTCTGCCAGTGCATGCCGAAATCACGCAGTTGCTTCTCGGAGGCCTCAGCCAGTTGCCGGTTCTCAGGCAGTGCAAAAAACTCGCGCACCGAATTCGCCTGTTTCTCCGGCAAAGCCTGACGCATGTCCAGCCAGTCCGCATCCATCACCGCTTCCAGCGAGCCAAACTTGTCCGCCAGTTTCTGCGCGCCACCGGGGCCGACCGAAGGAATGTGCAGCTTGTCGAGGAAGCCACCCAGCGTCGTGCTGGCAGCAAACTCGGCGCCCAACTCGCCCTGATCCTGAATCTGCAAACCATGGCCGAGCAACTCGGTGATCACCTGCTGGTTATGCGCATCTTCAAAGAAGCTGTGAATCTCGTGCGCCACTTCCAGACCTACATCCGGCAGGTAGGTCAGCACTTGTGGCAACGCCTGCTGCACGCGCTCCAGCGAACCCAGCGAGCGCGCCAGCACCTTGGCGGTCTCTTCGCCGACATCGGGAATGCCCAAGGCATAGATGAAACGTGCGAGCCCCGGCTTCTTGCTGTCTTCGATCGCCGCCAACAACTTGTTGCTGGAGACTTCGGCAAAGCCTTCCAGATCGACGATATCGTCAAACTTCAGCGCATACAGATCGGCTGGCGAACTGACCAGGCCTTCATCGACCAGTTGCTCGACGCTTTTGTCGCCGAGGCCTTCGATATCCATCGCCCGGCGCGAGACGAAGTGAATGATCGCCTGCTTCAGTTGCGCGCCACAGGCCAGACGGCCGACGCAGCGATACACCGCGCCTTCGCTGACGGTTTCCTTGCCTTTGCTGCGCTTGATCAGTTGCGTGCGCTCAACGTGCGAACCGCAGACCGGGCAACTTTCAGGAATCTGCACCGCGCGCGCGTGTTCCGGACGACGCTCGGTGACCACTTGCACCACCTGCGGGATCACATCACCGGCACGGCGGATGATCACGGTGTCGCCGATCATCAAGCCCAGACGTGCGACTTCATCCATGTTGTGCAGCGTGGCGTTGGCCACGGTGACGCCGGCGACCTTGACCGGCTTCAGACGCGCCACTGGCGTCACGGCGCCGGTGCGGCCAACCTGGAATTCCACGTCGAGCAGCTCGGTGAGTTCTTCCATCGCCGGGAATTTGTGCGCGATCGCCCAACGCGGCTCACGAGCCCGGAAGCCCAGTTCACGCTGATCGGCAATGCTGTTGACCTTGAACACCACGCCGTCGATTTCATACGTCAGCGAGTTACGGCGCGCGCCGATGTCGCGGTAGTAATCCAGGCATTCATCGATGCCTTTGGCCAATTTCAATTCGTGACTGATCGGCATGCCCCACTTCTGCAACTGCTTGAGGTTGCCGATGTGGGTGTCGGAAATATCGTGGGAAACCTGACCGATGCCGTAGCAGCAGAACTCCAGCGGACGGTTGGCGGTGATCTTCGAGTCGAGCTGGCGCAGGCTACCAGCCGCAGCGTTACGTGGGTTGGCGAAGGTCTTGCCGCCGATTTCCAGTTGCGAGGCGTTGAGGCGCTCGAAACCGGCCTTGGACATGAACACTTCACCGCGCACTTCCAGGGTCGCCGGCCAGCCTTCGCCGTGCAGCTTCAGCGGAATGTTGCGCACGGTGCGCACGTTGACGCTGATGTCTTCGCCAGTGGTGCCGTCGCCACGCGTGGCGCCGCGTACCAGCACGCCGTCCTGATAGAGCAGGCTGACCGCCAGGCCATCGAGTTTCGGCTCGCAGCTGTATTCCACCGCCGCACTGCCGCCGAACAGATCGCCGACCGGTAGATCCAGGCCTTCAGTGACGCGGCGATCGAACTCGCGCATGTCGGTTTCTTCGAAGGCGTTACCGAGGCTGAGCATCGGCACTTCGTGACGCACCTGGGTGAACGCGGTCAGCGCCACGCTGCCGACGCGCTGGGTCGGCGAGTCGCTGGTGATCAATTCCGGATTGGCCGCTTCCAGCGCCTTGAGTTCGTGGAACAACCGGTCGTACTCGGCGTCCGGAATGCTTGGTTCATCGAGGACGTGATAACGGTAGTTGTGCTGATCGAGTTCAGCGCGCAGCTCGAGAATGCGGTTTTTGGCGGCGGTCATGGGTGTTCTCTCATAAAGCAAAAGAGCAGCCGAGGCTGCTCTAATTCATCTATCTCTGGCAGCAGAAGCAAAAGATCGCAGCCTTCGGCAGCTCCTACAGACATCGCAATCCTGTAGGAGCTGTCGAGTGAAACGAGGCTGCGATCTTTTGATCTTGGCCTTAGCGCTTCTGGGTCAGGGCGCGACGTTCGAATTCGACGATGCGCTGACGGTAGTGCTCGATGGTCTGCGCGGTCAGAACACTGCGCTGGTCATCTTTCAGTTCGCCGTTCAGTTCCTGGGACAACTTGCGTGCTGCTGCCACCATCACGTCGAAGGCCTGCTTCGGATGACGCGGACCTGGCAAGCCGAGGAAGAAGCTCACCGCCGGGGTGCTGAAATGGTCGATGTCGTCCAGATCAAAGATGCCCGGCTTGACCGCGTTGGCCATGGAGAACAGTACTTCACCGTTGCCAGCCATGCTTTCGTGACGGTGGAAAATATCCATCTCGCCAAAACGCAGGCCGCTTTCCAGGATGTTCTGCAACAGTGCCGGGCCTTTGAAGCCGGCAGCGTCACGGCAGATCACACTGATGACCAATACTTCTTCGGCTTGTGGCTGATCCTTGTCGACCGCCGCCGGCGCAGGCTTGGTGCCTTCAACGAAGTCGTCGTCACGGCTGCTGAAGCTCGGGCCGCCGTCCAGATCCAGGTCGAGGTTCAGGTCGCCCTGAGCCGGGCCATTGCTGCCGCGCTTGCCACGTTTCGAGCCGGACTCGCGAGGCTCGCGTGCTTCGCGGGCCGGCATGCTCACCGACGGCAGATCGTGTTCATCCAGTTGCGGTTCTTGATGCGTATCCAATACACGGGCCGGGCCCAACAACTCAGCGCTGGTGTCCTCGTCCGGCAGGTTGGACAGACTTCGGTCAAGACGGAATTTCAGTTTTCCCTTGCCGCCGCGCATACGGCGCCAGCCATCGAAAAGAATACCGGCTATCACAATGATGCCGATGACGATCAGCCACTCGCGCAGACCGATTTCCATGTAATCCCGTGCCTCTATAAAAAATGCTGAAAAATAAGGGGTTTACATTGTGCAAACCGCTTTAAAACGTGGCGCCAACTCTATGTTCTGACAGGCGTTTTGCCCACGCATACGAAAAATTGACATTAAACTAGCACGACCAAAGACAACTTTACACCGTCTGTCTCATTGGCTTGCGCGAATATGTCGATTGGCCAGCAAGTCGAACCCGGTAAAAAAGTCCTACAACCCTCAATTACCTTTCCGACACCACGCTGGCTCAGGCGTCCACCATCGCCATCGCCTCCTCGACATCCACGGCTACCAGTCGCGAACAACCCGGCTCATGCATCGTCACGCCCATCAACTGCTCGGCCATTTCCATGGCGATCTTGTTGTGGGTGATATAGATGAACTGCACGGTCTGCGACATCTCTTTGACCAATCGTGCGTAGCGTCCAACGTTAGCGTCATCCAGTGGCGCGTCAACCTCATCGAGCATGCAGAACGGCGCCGGGTTCAATTTGAAGATGGCAAAAACCAGTGCCAGCGCGGTCAGGGCTTTTTCCCCGCCGGAGAGCAAATGGATGGTGCTGTTCTTCTTCCCTGGCGGCTGCGCCATGATCGTTACCCCTGTATCGAGTAGATCTTCGCCCGTCAGTTCCAAATACGCCCGTCCACCACCGAAAACTTTTGGAAAAAGTGCCTGTAAACCGCCATTGATCTGATCAAAGGTATCTTTGAAGCGGTTGCGGGTTTCCTTGTCGATCTTGCGAATAACGTTTTCCAGGGTCTCCAGCGCTTCGACCAGATCGGCGTCCTGCGCATCCAGATAACGTTTACGCTCGGATTGTTGCGTGTATTCGTCGATGGCCGCGAGGTTGATCGCACCCAGGCGCTGAATCCGCGCGTTGATGCGTTCGAGTTCTTCTTCGGCTTCGCGTTCACTGGCTTGTGCAGTCAGTGTGGCAAGGACGCCATTGAGATCGTAGCCGTCTTCCAGCAGTTGGTCCTGCAAAGCCTTGCGGCGCACGGTCAGGGCTTGCCATTCCATGCGCTGCTGTTCGAGCTGGCCACGAATCAACTGCGATTGCTGCTCAGCCTGAGTCCGGCGTTTTTCCGCGTCGCGCAATTCGCGGTCGGCGTCTTCGAGGGCGATCTGCGCGGTCTTCAGTTCTTCGTCGACGGTCATGCGCTTGTCGAGCAGCTCTTCGAGCTTCAGGCGCAACTCTTCCAGCGGCGCCTCGCCCTCCTCCAGATTCAGACTCAACTGTTCGCGCTTTTCAGTCAGGCGCTCGGCCTGCATTTCCAGACGCTCCAGCGCCTGACGCGTGGAGTCGTGCTGCGCGCGCAACGAGCCAAGACGCACGGCCAATTGATGCGCGTGATCCTTGTGCTGCCGCGCTTCCTGACGCACCCGGTCAAGGCGTTCGCGCAGACTGTCGCGTTGGGCCAACAGCAATTCGCGTTGCTCGGTGTCCAGCGCCATGGCATCCAGCGCGTCCTGCAATTGCATGCGCGCTTCGCCGATCTGCTCGTGCTCGAGTTCGCGTTGCTCGCCGAGTTCGACCAGCTCTTCATCAAGACGGGTACGACGCAGCGTCAACTGTTCGGCCTTGGCTTTGCCAGCGGACAGCTGCGCTTTCAATTCGCCCTGCTGACGCGCTTCGTCTTGCAGCAAACGACGCAAATGCTCGCGGCCGTTTTCCTGCTGACGCTGTTGCGCGCGCAGGGTTTGCAGACGGGTTTCCATGGCCTCGACCGTGGCTTCTTTCTCTTCCCGCTCGAGGTGCAGCGCTTCGATTTCCTGGCCCCGGGCGAGCATGCCGCTTTCCGCTTCGCTGGCCCGACGCACGCGTAAAAAGTGCCGACCGACCCAGTAACCGTCGCGGCTGATCAGGCTTTCGCCGGTGCTCAACTGCCCACGCAAGGCCAACGCCTGCTCAAGGCTGTCGACCGGTTTGACCTGACCGAGCCACGGCGACAGATCGATCTGCGCGTCGACTTTATCCAGCAAGCTGCCCGCCGCGCGCACACCATCATTGCCGGGGCTGAGCAGACGCAGATCGCCTTGGGTGAAACCGGATAAATCGAAGCCGCTGAAGTCGTCGACCAGCACCGCTTGCAGATCGGCGCCGAGCACGGTTTCCACCGCCAGTTCCCAACCGGCCTCGACCTTCAGGCCTTCGGCCAGGCGCGGACGCTCGGCGAGGTTGTGTTCCTTCAGCCACTCGGCGGTGCCGGTGCCCGGGTCGAGCGCGGCTTGTTGCAAGGCTTCAAGGGACGCGAGACGACCGTTGAGGCGCTGCAGATCGCCCTGCGCCTGCTGCTGCGCGGTCAGCGCTTGCTGCAATTCCTGACGCAGTTGTTCGAGTTTTTCGACCTGGGCTTCTTCGCTGGTCTGCAAATCTTCGAGGGTCGCTTCGGACTCGGCGAGCTGCTCGTTGAGCTCCATGATCGCCGCGTCCTCCGGGTCGGCCGAGAGCAACGCACGCTCTTCGCCAAGACGCTTTTGCCGGTCAGCAAGACGCTCCATGCTGGTTTCCAGCTGCTGGATGCGCGATTGCTGCACTTCGGCCTGACGGCGCGGTTCGGCGGCGGTCAGGTTGAAGGCGTCCCACTGTTCCTGCCAGCCGTGCATCACGGATTCGGAATCTTCCAGTGCAGCGGCGGCTTCTTCGGCGGCGGCGCTGGTGACTTCCTGCTCGGGGGTGAGCATGTCCAGCTCTTCGCCGAGGGTCAGCAGCAACGTGCGGTCGTGGCCCAGATGCGACTCGGTTTCGAGGCGCGCACGTTCAGCTTCTTTCAAGTCGTCCTGCAACTGCCGCAAACGTTGCTGGCCGTGCTGGATACTTTGCTCGACCCGGGCGATGTCGCCGCCGACCGAATAGAAGCGCCCCTGCACCAGATTGAAGCGTTCGGACAGGTCATGGTGACCGTCACGCAGGCGTTCGATGGCCGCATCAGCGTTTCGCTGCTCGGCGACCAGCGCTTCGAAACTGATTTCCTGGGTGCCGATGATCGACTCGCGCTGGCCGACCTGATCGTTGAGATCCTGCCAGCGCAAGGCCGACAGTTGCGCCTTGAGCTGGCGCTCCTCGGCCTTGAATTCCTGATACTTCTTCGCCGCTTCGGCCTGACGGTGCAGGCGCTCAAGTTGACGCTCGAGCTCATCACGCAGGTCGGTCAGACGCGCGAGGTTTTCGTGAGTGCGGCGGATGCGGTTTTCGGTCTCGCGGCGGCGCTCTTTATATTTCGAGATGCCGGCCGCTTCTTCGATGAAGTTACGCAGGTCTTCGGGCTTGGATTCGATCAGCTTGGAGATCATCCCCTGCTCGATGATCGAGTAGCTACGCGGGCCGAGACCGGTGCCGAGGAAGATATCGGTGATGTCGCGCCGCCGGCATTTGGTGCCGTTGAGGTAATACGTGGTCTGGCTGTCGCGGGTGACTTTGCGGCGAATGGAAATCTCGGCGTAGGCGGCGTACTCGCCCAGCAGCGTGCCGTCGGAGTTGTCGAAGACCAGCTCGATACTCGCCTGACTCACCGGTTTACGGCTGGTCGAACCGTTGAAGATGACGTCGGTCATCGACTCGCCACGGAGGTTCTTCGCCGAACTCTCGCCCATCACCCAGCGTACGGCGTCGATGATGTTCGACTTGCCGCAACCGTTCGGCCCGACGACTGCCGCCATGTTACTGGGGAAGTTCACCGTGGTCGGGTCGACGAAGGATTTGAATCCCGCCAGCTTGATGCACTTGAGCCGCACGCTTAGGCAACCGTCAGCGCGGAGACCACCAGATCGCAACTGCGCTGGGCGTAAGCCGTCAGCACGATGCGGATCTGCGGCAAATCACGGGCAAGCACGGCAGCTAGCAGGCGTTCGAACAGTTCGAGGAACTCGCTCATTGAAGCCTTGCGCTGTTCGAGGGCGAGGAAGTAGGCGCGGCTCATCGCCGGCTGCAGGTTCTCTACCGTTTCTTGCAGGTACGGATTGTTGGCGAACGGATAGGCGGCGCGCATCACGCTGAAGCTGTCGTCGACGAAGCTGCGGATGTCCTGACGCTCGTAGCTGGCGGTCAGGCGCTGCTGGATCTGCACGAACGGCGCCATGTCCGACTGCACTTGCCAGCCATTGGCCACCGAGTTGCCGAGCAAAATGTACAACTCGCTCATCAGCGTGCACAGGCTCTGCACCTTGTGCGGCGTCAGCTCGGTGACGTGCGCGCCACGGCGCGGCAGGATCGCGATCAGGTGGCGGCGTTCGAGGATCAGCAAGGCTTCGCGGACCGAGCCGCGGCTGACATTGAGGGCCAGCGTGACCTTCTGTTCCTGGATGCGCTCTCCCGGCTTCATTTCGCCACGAATGATGCGTTCGGCGAGGTGGTGAGCGATTTGCTCGGCGAGGCTGTCCGGCGCCTTGAACGTCATGGTTGTCCTTCAAACTCTATCGATCTGCACAAGCGGCGCAGTGTAGCGCAAATGCACGGTCATGGCGGAGTGCCCACTCAGCGGTTTTTGGCACGATTCCCGCAAAAAAGCAGGCTGACCGATGAAGGTCAATAATGAATAGACACGTAGTTGATCGACGAAATGGACTTTCCTGACCTTTAAGTCAGAAAACCATTGACCGAAAAGTCAGACCTGCTAAATTCGGCTCAAGTCGGTTAACAACAATAATGAGTCTGCGAGGCCTTCCGTGATCCAGTTTTTACTTAACCAGGAACTCCGTAGCGAGCACGCCCTGGACCCGAATCTGACTGTGCTCAATTACCTGCGTGAACACGTGGGCAAGTCCGGCACCAAAGAAGGTTGCGCCAGCGGTGACTGCGGCGCCTGCACCGTAGTGGTCGGCGAGTTGCAGACGGATGACGCTGGCCGCGAACACATTCGCTATCGCAGCCTCAACTCGTGCCTGACCTTTGTCTCGTCGCTGCACGGCAAACAATTGATCAGCGTCGAAGACCTCAAGCACAAAGGTGAACTGCACAGCGTGCAGAAAGCCATGGTCGAATGCCACGGCTCGCAGTGCGGTTTCTGCACCCCCGGTTTCGTCATGTCGCTGTTCGCCCTGCAAAAGAACAGCGATGCACCGGATCACGCCAAGGCCCACGAAGCGTTGGCCGGCAACCTCTGCCGCTGCACCGGCTACCGGCCGATTCTGGCGGCTGCCGAGCAATCCTGCTGCGGCAAGCAACCGGATCAGTTCGATGCCCGCGAAGCGGAAACCATCGCCCGACTGAAAGCCATCGCCCCGACCGATATCGGCGAACTCAACAGCGGCGACAAGCGCTGTCTGGTACCGCTGACCGTCGCTGATCTGGCCGATCTCTATGACGCTTATCCACAAGCACGGCTTCTCGCTGGCGGTACTGACCTGGCACTGGAAGTCACCCAGTTCCACCGCACCTTGCCGGTGATGATCTACGTCGGCAACGTCGCGGAAATGAAGCGCATCGACACCTTCGAAGACCGCATCGAAATCGGCGCCGCCACCGCCCTCTCCGACTGCTACGAAGCGTTGAACGCCGAGTACCCAGACTTCGGCGAACTGCTGCACCGCTTCGCCTCGCTGCAAATCCGCAATCAGGGCACCCTCGGCGGCAACATCGGCAACGCCTCGCCGATCGGTGACTCGCCACCGCTGCTGATCGCCCTCGGCGCGCAAGTCGTGCTGTGCAAGGGCGAAACCCGCCGCACCCTGAACCTCGACGATTACTTCATCGATTACAAAGTCACGGCCCGTCAGGAAAGTGAGTTCATCGAGAAGATCATCGTGCCGCGCGCCAGCGCCGAGCAGTTGTTCCGCGCCTACAAAGTCTCCAAGCGTCTGGACGACGACATCTCCGCCGTCTGCGCCGCGTTCAACCTGCGCGTCGAAAACGGCGTGATCACCGATGCGCGCATGGCCTTCGGTGGCATGGCCGCGATCCCGAAACGCGCTGCCCACTGTGAAGCTGCGCTGATCGGTGCGCCGTTCAACAACGCCGTGGTCGAACGTGCCTGCGCCGCATTGGCGGAAGACTTCACGCCGCTCTCGGACTTCCGCGCCAGCAAGGAATATCGCCTGCTCAGCGCGCAGAACCTGCTGCGCAAATACTTCATCGAACTGCAAACACCGCACATCGAGACTCGGGTGACCGCTTATGTCTAACCATCACGGCGTAGAAAAAACCCAGGCTGAACTGGCTGAATTGTTCGCCAAGGATCTGACCTCCGGTGTCGGCCGCAGCGTCAAGCACGACAGCGCCGCCAAGCACGTGTCCGGTGAAGCGCAGTACATCGATGATCGCCTGGAGTTTCCCAACCAGTTGCACCTGTACGCACGCATGTCAGACCGCGCCCACGCGAAAATCATCAGCATCGACACCTC
Source organism: Pseudomonas sp. S3_C06 (assembly GCF_054667675.1). NCBI lineage: Bacteria > Pseudomonadati > Pseudomonadota > Gammaproteobacteria > Pseudomonadales > Pseudomonadaceae > Pseudomonas > Pseudomonas sp. S3_C06. The sequence goes on along the minus strand of NZ_CP162747.1, from coordinate 5,981,529 downwards.
GCCGTGCTATGCCTTCGAAGGCGTGCGCATCGCCATCACCCACGAAGACGTTCCGGGCTTGAAAGACATCGGCCCGTTGATGCCGGGCGACCCGCTGCTGGCCATCGATGACGTGCAATTCGTCGGTCAACCGGTGCTCGCCGTCGCCGCGAAAGATCTGGAAACCGCGCGTAAAGCGGCGATGGCCGCGATCATCGAATACGAAGACCTCGAACCTGTGCTCGACGTGGTTGAGGCCCTGCGCAAACGCCACTTCGTCCTCGACAGCCACACTCACCAGCGCGGCGATTCGGTTTCCGCACTGGCGACGGCTGAACACCGCATTCAAGGCACGCTGCACATCGGCGGTCAGGAACACTTTTATCTGGAGACGCAAATCTCCTCGGTAATGCCGACTGAAGACGGCGGCATGATCGTCTACTGCTCGACGCAGAACCCCACCGAAGTGCAGAAACTGGTCGCCGAAGTGCTCGACGTGTCGATGAACAAAATCGTCGTCGACATGCGCCGCATGGGCGGTGGTTTCGGTGGCAAGGAAACTCAAGCCGCCAGCCCGGCCTGCCTGTGCGCGGTGGTTGCGCACCTCACCGGTCAGCCGACCAAGATGCGCCTGCCGCGCGTCGAAGACATGCTGATGACCGGCAAGCGTCACCCGTTCTACGTCGAGTATGACGTCGGCTTCGACAGCACCGGACGCCTGCACGGGATCAACATGGATCTGGCCGGCAACTGCGGCTGCTCGCCGGACTTGTCCGCCTCGATCGTTGACCGGGCGATGTTCCACTCCGACAACTCCTATTACCTCGGCGATGCGACCATCAACGGTCACCGCTGCAAGACCAACACCGCGTCGAACACCGCTTACCGTGGTTTCGGTGGCCCGCAGGGCATGGTCGCGATCGAAGAAGTGATGGACGCGATTGCCCGTCACCTGCACCTCGATCCGCTCGCGGTGCGCAAGGCCAACTACTACGGCAAGACCGAGCGCAACGTCACCCATTACTACCAGACCGTCGAGCACAACATGCTCGAAGAGATGACCGCTGAACTGGAACAAAGCAGCCAGTATCACGAACGCCGCGAAGCCATTCGTCGCTACAACGCCAACAGCCCGATCCTGAAAAAAGGCCTGGCGCTGACCCCGGTGAAATTCGGCATTTCCTTCACCGCGAGCTTCTTGAACCAGGCCGGTGCGCTGATCCACATCTACACCGACGGCAGCATCCACCTGAACCACGGCGGCACGGAAATGGGCCAGGGTCTGAATACCAAAGTCGCGCAGGTCGTGGCCGAAGTGTTCCAGGTCGAAATCGACCGCGTGCAGATCACCGCGACCAACACCGACAAGGTGCCAAACACCTCGCCGACAGCGGCGTCCAGCGGCGCTGACCTGAACGGTAAAGCGGCGCAGAACGCGGCAGAAATCATCAAGAAACGCCTGATCGAATTCGCTGCGCGGCACTACAAAGTCACTGAGGAAGACGTTGAATTCCACAACGGCCACGTGCGCGTTCGCGACCATATCCTGACCTTTGAAGCGCTGATCCAGCAGGCGTATTTCAATCAGGTGTCGCTGTCGAGCACCGGCTTCTACAAGACCCCGAAAATCTACTACGACCGCAGCCAGGCGCGTGGCCGTCCGTTCTACTACTTCGCCTTCGGCGCGGCGTGCTGCGAAGTCATCGTCGACACCCTGACTGGCGAGTACAAAATGCTGCGCACCGACATTCTTCACGACGTCGGCGCCTCGCTGAACCCGTCCATCGACATCGGTCAGGTCGAGGGTGGCTTCATCCAGGGCATGGGCTGGCTGACCATGGAAGAGCTGGTCTGGAACAACAAAGGCAAGCTGATGACCAACGGCCCGGCGAGCTACAAGATTCCGGCGGTAGCGGACATGCCGCTCGACCTGCGCGTGAAGCTGGTGGAAAACCGCAAGAACCCGGAAGACACGGTGTTCCATTCCAAGGCTGTCGGTGAGCCGCCGTTCATGCTCGGGATTGCGTCGTGGTGTGCGATCAAGGATGCGGTGGCGAGCCTCGGTGACTACAAACATCAGCCGCAGATCGATGCGCCGGCGACCCCGGAGCGGGTGTTGTGGGGTTGTGAGCAGATGCGTCAGTTGAAAGCGGTGAAAGCCGTTGAAGCTGAAACCGCGGTTGTTTGATGATCGTTCCCACGCTCTGCGTGGGAATGCAGCCCGCGACGCTCTGCGTCGCATCCTGAACAGCGGACGCGGAGCGTCCAGTGATGCATTCCCACGCAAAGCGTGGGAACGATCTGAGAGGTGTGTATGTACAACTGGATCGACGCCCTCGCCGACCTGCAGAACCAGGGCGAACCCTGTGTGCTGGTGACGATCATCGAAGAACTCGGCTCGACGCCACGCAACGCCGGCTCGAAAATGGTCATCAGCGCTAACCGGAGCTTCGACACCATTGGTGGCGGGCATCTGGAATACAAAGCCATGCAGATCGCCCGCGAGATGCTCGCCAGCGGCAAGCAGGACACTCATCTGGAGCGCTTCAGCCTCGGCGCCAGCCTGGGCCAGTGCTGCGGCGGCGCCACCGTGTTGCTGTTCGAACCGATGGGCCAGGTGCAGGCGCAAATCGCCGTGTTCGGTGCCGGCCACGTTGGCCGCGCCCTCGTGCCGCTGCTCGCCAGCCTGCCCTGCCGGGTGCGCTGGATCGATTCGCGTGATGCCGAATTCCCCGAACAGATCCCCCACGGCGTGCGTAAAATCGTCGCCGAAGAGCCTGTGGATGAAATCGATGAGCTGCCCGCTGGCAGTTATTGCATCGTCATGACCCACAACCATCAGCTCGACCTTGAACTCACGGCTGCGATCCTCAAGCGCAACGACTTCGCCTACTTCGGCCTGATCGGTTCGAAGACCAAACGGGTCAAGTTCGAACATCGCTTGCGTGATCGCGGTTTCGACAGCGGCGTGGTGCAACGCATGCGCTGCCCGATGGGCATCGGCGAAGTCAAAGGCAAATTGCCTGTGGAAATCGCCATCTCCATCGCCGGCGAAATCATCGCCACCTACAACGCCAACTTCGGCCAGCAGACTGCCAGCGCCGAACCGATTGCCAAACTGCTGCCGGTTTCGCGGCGCAGTCAGGCGACCAAACTCAAAGCCTCAAACTGATTAGAGAACCCTCATGCCTCTGACTCGCAAAGCCTACCGCGCCGCCATCCTGCACAGCATCGCCGACCCCGCCGAAGTCGGGATCGAAGCCTCCTACGAATATTTCGAGGACGGCCTGCTGGTGGTCGATGGCGGCAAGATCTGCGCCCTTGGCCACGCCAGTGATTTGCTGCCGACCCTGCCGGCAGACATCGAAATCGAGCACTACCAGGACGCGTTGATTACCCCGGGCTTCATCGACACTCACATTCACTTTCCGCAAACCGGCATGGTCGGTGCCTACGGCGAGCAACTGCTCGACTGGCTGAACACCTACACCTTCCCGTGCGAAAGCCAGTTCGGCGACAAGGCCCACGCCGACGAAGTCGCTGACATTTTCGTCAAAGAGCTGCTGCGCAACGGCACCACCACCGCGCTGGTGTTCGGCAGCGTGCACCCGCAATCGGTGAACTCGCTCTTCGAAGCGGCCGAGAAGCTCGACCTGCGGATGATCGCCGGCAAGGTGATGATGGACCGCAACGCGCCGGATTATCTGACCGACACCGCCGAATCGAGCTACGTCGACAGCAAAGCGCTGATCGAGCGCTGGCATGGCAAGGGTCGTCTGCACTATGCGGTCACCCCGCGCTTCGCACCGACCAGCACCCCGGAACAGCTGACCCTCGCCGGCCAACTGCTGACCGAGTATCCGGATCTGTACATGCAGACCCACATCAGCGAAAACCTCAAGGAAATCGCGTGGGTCAAGGAGCTGTTCCCGGAGCGCAAGGGCTACCTCGACGTTTACGATCACTACCAATTGCTCGGCGAGCGTTCGGTGTTCGCTCACGGCGTGCACCTGTGCGACGACGAATGCGCGCGTCTGGCAGAAACCGGCTCGGCGATCTCGTTCTGCCCGACTTCCAACTTCTTCCTCGGCAGTGGCTTGTTCAACCTGCCGATGGCCGAGAAGCACAAGCTGAATGTCGGTCTGGGTACTGACGTCGGTGGCGGTACCAGTTTCTCGCTGCTGCAGACGCTGAACGAAGCGTACAAAGTGATGCAACTGCAAGGTGCGCGACTGAGCCCGTTCAAGTCGCTGTATCTGGCGACACTGGGTGGTGCACGGGCGCTGCGCCTGGAAGACAAGATCGGCAATCTGCAACCGGGTTCCGACGCTGATTTCCTGGTGCTGGATTACAATGCCACGCCGCTGCTGAGCTATCGCCTGAAGCAGGCCAACAACATTGCCGAGACGTTGTTTGTGTTGATGACGCTGGGCGATGACCGCACGGTGCAGCAGACGTATGCGGCGGGTGCGTTGGTGCATCAGCGCTAATTTCCCCCGCCCCATGATCGTTCCCACGCTCCGCGTGGGAATGCAGCCCGTGACGCTCCGCGTCACTGGACGCGGAGCGTCCCCAGAGGCATTACCACGCAGAGCGTGGGAACGATCAGACAGGCACAAAAAATCCCCCGGTGGTGTTACACCCCGGGGGATTTTTTGTTGCCTGTCAGATCGCCTTCGCGAGCAGGCTCGCTCCCACATTTGAAATGCATTCCCCTGTGGGAGCGAGCCTGCTCGCGAAGGGGTCGACTCGGTGTCAGCTCAGAGCTTGGCCGCAGGGCGCCCCGGCTTCTTGGTCTGCAACAAATGCGAGAACACCGCATGCAGATCATCCGACGCGCCTTCCTCGTCGAGGTTGAGCTTGCTGTCGATGTGATCCATGTGGTGCATCATCAGATTGACCGCCAGCTCACCGTCGCGTTTCTCGATCGCGTCGATCAACTGGGTGTGTTCGTCATACGAACAGTGCGAACGGTTGCCGCTTTCATACTGAGCGATGATCAGCGATGTCTGCGACACCAGGCTGCGCTGGAAGCTGATCAACGGAGCGTTCATCGCCGCTTCCGCCAGTTTCAGGTGGAATTCGCCCGACAGACGAATACCGGCGCCGCGATCGCCACGGGAGAAGCTGTCGCGCTCATCGTTGACCATCTGCCGCAGCTCGGCGATCTGCTCGGCGGTGGCGTGTTGCACCGCCAGCTCAGTGATCGCGCGTTCGACCAGACGGCGGGCGAGAAACACCTGACGCGCCTCTTCCACACTCGGACTGGCGACCACGGCGCCACGGTTCGGCCGCAACAGCACGACGCCTTCATGGGCCAGACGCGAGAGCGCGCGGCGAATGATGGTGCGGCTGACCCCGAAGATTTCCCCCAGCGCTTCTTCGCTCAATTTTGTGCCGGGCGCCAGACGCTGTTCGAGGATGGCCTCGAAGATATGTGCGTAGACAATATCGTCCTGGGTTCCGCTGCGACCGGCTTTGCCTGCTCGCGGTTGTTTCTTGAGGGGTTGCAACTGTTCGTTCATGGGCACTCGAGTCGGGAGAACTGCGGCGAATAGACCGTGACTGTAATACGGCACAGTAGGTCGCTGGCAAGTATCGCGTAAAAAACAGCGCGATTGTACACAATGAAAGGTGGCAACACGACTGTACGGCTGTTTGTGACTTCGGCTGTATTGCAACGATCCGTTACGTTTGAGTTTAGGCTTGTTCGCAGAATCCGCTGGTCGACCACAATCCCCTGTGGGAGCGAGCCTGCTCGCGAAAGCCGTTTCATATTCAAAATGAATGTTGACTGACACACCGCTTTCGCGAGCAGGCTCGCTCCCACAGGGGTTTGGCGTACAGGGGACATCTTCATTGCTATAAGGAACACCGCCGTCATGAACGACGCCACCCAAATCCGACTGCGCCCTCTGGCCGACACCTCGCCCTCGGCGATCGTCGCCGGTTTCATCGCGATGATGACCGGCTACACCAGCTCGCTGGTGCTGATGTTCCAGGCCGGGCAAGCGGCGGGTCTGACCAGCGGGCAGATTTCTTCGTGGATCTGGGCGATTTCGATCGGCATGGCGGTCTGTTCGATCGGCCTGTCGCTGCGCTATCGCACGCCGATCACCATCGCTTGGTCGACGCCCGGCGCGGCGTTGCTGATCACCAGTCTGGGCGGCGTCAGTTATAGCGAGGCCATCGGCGCCTACATCACCTGCGCGGTGCTGGTGACGATCTGCGGCCTGACCGGCAGCTTCGAACGGCTGGTGAAAAAGATTCCAGCCTCACTGGCGGCGGCATTGCTGGCAGGGATTCTGTTCAAGATCGGCAGCGAAATTTTCGTCGCCGCGCAGCACCGTACCGGGCTGGTGCTAGGGATGTTTTTCACCTACCTGCTGGTCAAACGCCTGTCGCCACGTTACGCCGTGCTCGCGGCGCTGCTGATCGGCACCGCGCTGTCGGGCTTCATGGGCTTGCTGGATTTCAGCGGTTTTCATCTGGAAGTCGCGACGCCGGTGTGGACCACGCCGCACTTCTCGCTCGCCGCGACCATCAGCATCGGCATTCCGTTGTTCGTGGTGGCGATGACCTCGCAGAACATGCCCGGCATCGCCGTACTGCGCGCCGACGGCTACAACGTCCCGGCCTCACCGCTGATCACCACCACCGGCATCGCTTCACTATTGCTGGCGCCGTTCGGCTCCCACGGCATCAACCTCGCGGCCATCAGCGCAGCGATCTGCACCGGGCCGCACGCCCATGAGGATCGCAACAAGCGCTACACCGCTGCGGTCTGGTGCGGAGTTTTCTACGGGATTGCCGGTGTGTTCGGCGCCACGTTGGCGGCGTTGTTTGCCGCGTTGCCGAAGGAACTGGTGCTGTCGATTGCGGCGCTGGCGCTGTTTGGTTCGATCATCAATGGTTTGAGCATTGCCATGACCGAGGTGAAGGAGCGTGAGGCGGCGTTGATTACCTTTATGGTCACGGCATCAGGGTTGACGCTGTTTTCCATTGGTTCGGCATTTTGGGGGATTGTCGCGGGGGTTTTGACGCTGGTGATTTTGAATTGGCGTAAAGCTTAAGGTCAAAAGCCCCTCACCCTAACCCTCTCCCCGGGGGAGAGGGGACTGACCGAGGTGCTTGGAAGAAATACGCCGACGTGGGATACCGAGTCGAACTCAGGTATTGAACAGCTCGCATATCGGCTCCCTCTCCTCGGGGAGAGGGCTGGGGTGAGGGGTAGCCTCACCACAAATCCCAAACCGAACACCCAAACACCAGACGAAAAAAAACGGCGACCCTCAGGTCGCCGTTTTTTTCAGTATCACTTAGCCGCGTTGATCGGCTTTTCCGGATACCAAACGTCCAGCAACGGGCTGACTTCATACTTGGTCAGCTCGGAGCGGGTTTTCAGCCAGGCTTCAACGGCAGCGCGCTGCTCTTCGTTGACCGAGCCACGCTTCTGCAGGCAAACCAGACCGAAGTCGTCGCCGCCCACATAACCCAGACCATTGGCTTCCATGGCTTCTTTGATGAAGGCTTCGAGGAAAGCGTCAATGGCTTCTTCGGACAAGTCTTCTTTGAAGTCCAGGTTCAGTTCGAAACCCAGCTCTTGAAATTCATCAACGCACAGTTTTTTGCGCAGACGCTGGGAACGGTTAGTCGCCATTGGAACAATCCTCTTAAGTAAATACGGCGGGCACTTTACCAGTTTAAGCAATCGATTGCCCGACTCTCTGGACACAGCAACCGACCGCCTGTAAAAAAATAACGTATTGGCCTGCCCGGACAAGGCACAACCTGTTACAGGTTGGGGCATAATGCCGACACTTTCGTGACCACTGAGGACCTTTTCATCCATGTCCTCGTCTTTTTCCCCTCGGCTGTAGGGTTTTATTTCATATGATCAAATCGTTGCGTCCACTGTTTCTCGCCGGCCTTCTTCTGCCTCTGGCGCTGCCTGTTTCTGCTGCCACCATCAATACTTCCCTGACCCCCAACGTTGAAAAAGCCCTCAAGGCGAGCAAATTGCAGCCTAGCGCCCTGTCGCTGGTGATGGTGCCGCTCGACGGCCCGGGCACGCCGACCGTGTTCAACGCCGACGTGTCGGTCAACCCGGCCTCGACCATGAAACTGGTCACTACTTACGCGGCGCTGGAAATGCTCGGCCCCAATCATCAGTGGAAAACCGAGTTCTACACCGACGGCGACCTCAACGGCGGCATCCTCAACGGCAACCTCTACCTCAAGGGTGGCGGTGATCCGAAGCTGAACATGGAAAAACTCTGGCTGCTGATGCGCGACCTGCGCGCCAACGGCGTGACCCAGATCACCGGCGATCTGGTACTCGACCGCAACTTCTTCGTGCAGCCGCAACTGCCGGAATTCAACGATGACGGCAATGACGAGAACAAACCGTTCCTGGTCAAACCGGATTCGCTGCTGGTCAACCTCAAGGCCCTGCGCTTCGTTGCGCGCAATGACGGCGGTCGCGTGCTGATCTCGGTAGAACCGCCGATTGCCAGCATCCACATCGAAAACACCGTCAAAGCCCTGCCGTCCAAACAATGCACCGGTGGCGTGCGCTACAACCCGGTGGCGCAGGCCGATGGCAGCGTCAACGTGACCGTTGCCGGCCAGTTGGGCGAAGGTTGCAGCTCGCAGACTTACCTGTCGCTGCTCGACCACGCAACCTACACCGCCGGCGCCGTGCGCGCGATCTGGAAAGAACTGGGCGGCAGCATTCAGGGCAAGGATCGTCTGGCCTCGACACCGGGCAACGCCAAACTGCTCGCGCGTGCCTACTCGCCGGATCTGGCGGAGATCATCCGCGACATCAACAAATACAGTAACAACACCATGGCCCAGCAGCTGTTCCTCAGCCTGGGACAAAAATTCCGCAACGATGCCGACGGTGACGACGCCAAGGCTGCGCAACGCGTCGTGCGCCAGTGGCTGGCCAGGAAAGGCATCACCGCGCCGCATCTGGTAATGGAGAACGGTTCCGGCCTGTCTCGCGCCGAACGCGTCAGCGCCCGTGAAATGGCGGGCATGCTGCAAGCGGCGTGGCACAGCCCGTATGCCGCGGAATACATCAGCTCGCTACCGATCGCCGGTACCGACGGCACCATGCGTAAACGCCTGAAAACCACGGCGATGCGCGGTGAGGCACACGTCAAGACAGGTACGTTGAACACTGTGCGGGCGATTGCCGGCTTCAGCCGTGATGTGAATGGCAATACCTGGGCGGTGGTGGCGATCCTCAATGACAAGGCGCCGTTTGGCGCGTCGTCGGTGCTCGATCAGGTGCTGCTGGATCTGTACAAGCAACCGAAACTGGCGCAGACCGCTTCGGTCCTCTGATCACCGCGGCCCCCTGTAGGAGTGAGCCTGCTCGCGATAGCGTCAGTTCAGGCACATCAAAGTGACTGACATATCGCGATCGCGAGCTGGCTCACTCCTACAAGGGTTTAGCGTCGCGGCTAGCTCATCTGCTCGACACGATCGCGTCCGCGCTGCTTTGCCATATACACACCCGAATCCGCCCTGAGCAACAGCGCATCCGCGCCCTCCCCCGACCGCCAACTGGCGATACCGAAACTCGCCGTGACCACGCCGACCACATCCACCGGCGCACTGCGCAAACCCTGCCACAGTTCAACCGCCAGCATGTACGCATGTTCGCCGTCGATGTCCGGGCACAGCACCATGAACTCCTCACCGCCCAACCGGCAGAACACATCGGTACGCCGCAGACGATGGCCGATGCGTTCGCACACCGCTTGCAGCACGCGGTCACCGACGGCGTGGCCATACTGATCGTTGATGCGTTTGAAATGGTCGATGTCGAGCATGATCACCGACAGCTCGCCGCCACCGCGCTCGACCCGGGCCATTTCGGTGGTCAGGCGTTCCTGAAAATAGCGACGGTTATGAATGCCGGTCAGCGAGTCGGTCACTGACAGCGCACGCAGTTCTTCTTCCACGCGTTTGAGGTCGGAAATGTCCGAGATATAGCCATGCCACAGCACGCCGCCGCCCGGCAGTTCTTCCGGCGTCGCCTCGCCGCGTACCCAGCGTAGACCGCGCTCGGGCAACTGCACACGGTATTCCTCGCGCCACGGGCTGAGGCTGTCGGCCGAGGCGCGAATCGAAGAGCGCACACGAGTAACGTCCTGTGGATGAATGCGCGTGAAGATCGCTTCCGCGTTGAACAGCAGCACATCCGGCTCCAGTTCGTAGATCTCGCGAATGCCGTCGCTGGCGTAGATCACACTGAAGCGTCCGTCGAATTCCATCTTGAACTGATAGATGCCACCGGGCACGTGAGCGCTGAGCTTCTTCAGCAACACATCCCGCGCCGCCAGCACCTCGTGCACGCGCTTGCGCTCAGTGATATCGATGCAGATCGCCAGATGCCCGACCCACAAACCCTGCTCATCGAGCACCGGGGTGGCGAGCATGTTCACTGGAATATGGCTGCCATCGCTGCGCACCAGCGTCCACTCGCGTGCCTCATGGCCGCCGACTTCGCCGCCCTCGACCAGCATCGCGTGGCAGGTCGGGATGGTCTTGCCGTAACGCGCACTCAACTCGGCAGCGCGGGCCGTCAGCTCGCGGGGCAGGTGCAGGTTTTCCAGGGTCATGTGGCCGACGACATCGGCGCTGCTGTAGCCGAGCATTTGTTCGGCGCCGGGGTTGAAGGTGTTGATCACCCCGCGCAAGTCGGTGGCGATGATTGCCACCTGCGTCGCCGCATTCAGCACGCCGCGCAACTGGCCGTGGGTGCCGCGCAGCTCCTGTTCGCTGGCATGCAATTCCTGCGTGCGCTGCTCCACCATAAGCAAGGCGCGCTGGCGCTGACTGACCAACACGTAGAGCAAGGCGCTGAGCAGCAGACTGAGTAACCCACCCAGAATGATCACACTGCCCACCGACGAATGGTTGGCCTGAACGAACGCGTCGCTCGGCAAGATATCGACCTGATAGTCGTGATCGGCCATGCGCACCAGACGCGTGGCGGACAAATCGCTCAGTGCCGGGTCGTTGCTCGACTCGAACAACACCTCGTGCTGATCATGGGTCGACATGTCGAGAATGCGCACTGACAGGTAATCATGGAAGGCATCCGGCAAACCGTCAGCCAGCAACTGGCGCATGCTGATCACCGCCATCACGTAGCCGAACGACTGCCGCTCGCCGTTGCGGCTGACCGGCGCCACCAGCAACACGCCGCGCGCGTAGGACGGCTCAATGCTAACCAGGTGCATCGGTTGCGACACCGCCAGCCCGCCGAGCTTATCGGCACGTTGCAGGGTGTCGCGCCGCAGCGGTTGCGCCAGCAAGTCATAACCCAACGGTGAGCCGAGCCGGCTTTGCGTCTGGCTGTAGAGAACCGGCACGTATTCATCGCGCACGCCAGCCAGTTGCAGCTCGCCCTGGGCATTCAATTCACGGAGGGTAAAGTTGCTCAGACCTTCATCACGCACCCGCTGCTCGAATGCCGCGCGCTCGGCACCGCTGACCTTGAGGGCAAACGAATAGGCCTGGGTACGCATTAATAAGGGTTGGGTGTAACCGTCGAATTCGGTGCGGGATACCGATTCAGAGTTGGCGAAGAAGCGGCGCAGACCGTCGAGGCGTTGCTCCTGATCCTGAAAGCGTTCTTCGATGCGGCTGTAACGTTCGTTGGCCAACAGTTGAAAACGCTGACGGGATTGTTGCTGAAACTGATTGAGGGTGGCCCAGGCGAGCAGCCCCGTGAGAATCCCACCGGCGAGCAATACCAGCAGCGCGACCAGCCAGGCCGAGACGTCTTCGCTGATGAAACCCAGAATCTTTGGGCGCACGGGGTGCAACGACATAAAGACAACTCACTACGCCAGCATTTACGGGAAAACCCCATTGACCGTGTGTGAGTTATAGCTATTAGCCACTAATTTAGCTAGCGCGGGCAGATCCACGGAGCCTTTAAAAATCAAGGCTCTGTGGATCCAATTGCGCAAAGCGTCAACGAGCCGTGATTTTCCAGGCGCGGTGGATCTTGGTGTTGCGGGCGAAATCCGGATCGATGGTCTGCGCGCTGATTTCCTCGACCGCGTAACGCTCGGCGAGGTTTTCTTCCAACTGGAACTTGCGGAAGTTGTTGGAAAAATACAGCACACCACCCGGCGCCAGACGGGCCATGGCCAGGTCAATCAACTGCACCTGATCACGTTGCACGTCGAAGATGCCTTCCATGCGCTTGGAGTTGGAGAAGGTCGGCGGATCGATAAAGATCAGGTCGTACTCGTCACGGCTGCTTTCCAGCCACGCCATCACATCGCCCTGCTCCAGACGGTTCTTGTCCGAATAGCCGTTCAGCGACAGGTTGCGACGTGCCCAGTCGAGATAAGTCTTCGACAGGTCGACGCTGGTGGTGCTGCGCGCGCCGCCCTTGGCCGCGTGCACGCTGGCGGTCGCGGTGTAGCAGAACAGATTGAGGAAGCGCTTGCCGGCGGCCTCTTTCTGGATGCGCATGCGCATTGGGCGGTGGTCGAGGAACAGACCGGTGTCGAGGTAGTCGGTGAGGTTGACCAGCAACTTCACGCCGCCCTCGCTGACTTCATTGAACTTGCCTTGCGCAGCCTGACGCTCGTACTGCTTGGTGCCGCTCTGGCGCTCGCGGCGTTTGACCACCACGCGGCTCTTGTCGACGTTCAGTGCCTGCGGGATCGCTGCCAGTGCATCGAACATGCGTGCCGAGGCTTTTTCCGGGTCGATCGATTTTGGCGCGGCGTATTCCTGAACGTGCACCCAATCGTGGTACAGGTCGATGGCCATCGCGTACTCTGGCATGTCGGCATCGTAGACGCGGTAGCAATCAATACCTTCGCGCTTGACCCACTTGCCCATGGCCTTGAGGTTCTTTTGCAGGCGGTTGGCAAACATCTGCCCGCCTTCGCTCAAGCGCGGCTGCTCGATCACCGGAACCGGGGCTGGCGTCGGTTTGATCGGGTTGCCGTTCTTGTTGAACTTGCGCTCTTGCGGCTCGTCCGGAGTCTGGTCGTAAGCCGCTTGCTCGCGCTCGGCCTGACGCTGTTCCGGGGTGCGACGCTCGCCGGTGACGAACTGATCCGGCAGCACTTTGATCAACAGCAGCTTGCACGGCAGCGCGCCGTTCCAGAACGAATACTGCTTGTGGCTGCGAATGCCCATGCGCTTGCCCAGATCCGGGGCGCCGGTGAACACCGCCGCTTCCCAATTCAGGCAGGCCTGACGCAGACGCTCGCCGAGGTTCTGGTAGAGATACAGCAGGCTGGCCTCGTCACCGAGACGCTCGCCGTACGGCGGGTTGCAGATCACCAGACCTTTCTGGTTCTGATCAGGACGCGGCTCGAAGGTCGCGACTTCGCCCTGGTAGATCTTGATCCACTCGCTCAGGCCCGCACGCTCAACGTTATTGCGACCCGGCTGAATCAGACGCGGATCAGCTTCGTAGCCACGAATCCACAACGGTGGCTTGGCCAGACCGGCAGCGGCACGTTCGACGGCTTCTTCGTGGAGTTTTTTCCACAGTGCCGGCACGTGACCGAGCCACGCGGTAAAGCCCCACTGCTCACGGCGCAGGTTCGGCGCCATGTCGGCGGCAATCATGCCGGCTTCGACGAGGAACGTACCGACGCCGCACATCGGGTCAGCCAGCGCGCCGCCTTCGGCAGCAATGCGCGGCCAGCCGGAACGGATCAGGATGGCTGCCGCGAGGTTTTCCTTCAGCGGTGCCGCCCCTTGCTGCAAGCGATAGCCGCGCTGGTGCAGGCTGTGGCCGGACAGGTCGAGGGAGAGGATCGCTTCGCCGCGATCCAGACGCAGGTGAATGCGCAGATCCGGGTTGAGCTTGTCGATCGACGGACGGTCGCCCTGCGGGGTGCGCAGTTTGTCGACGATGGCGTCTTTGACTTTCAGGGCACCGAAGTGGGTGTTGTCGATGCCTGAGCCGTGGCCGCTGAATTCGACGGCCAGGGTGCCGTCGCTGAGCATGTGATCCTGCCACTCGATGTCGAGCACACCGTGGTAGAGGTCTTCAGCGTCTTTCATCGGGAAACGCTTGAGCACCAGCAATACGCGGTTGGCCAGACGCGACCAGAGGCACAGGCGATAAGCGGTTTCCATGGTCGCCATGCCACGCACGGCGGAGGTGTGCTCGCGCGCTTCTTCAAGGCCAAGCCCGACGGCTTCCTCGATGAGCAGGCCTTCAAGGCCTTTAGGGCAAGTGAGGAAGAGTTCGAAACGGTCGGACATGGTATTTCCAGAGCCTTTGGCTAGTGAATCGGCAACGCATTGCCGATCCGGTTTTCAATCAGGCGCTTTTCTAAAAGAGCGCCCGCGTGGCACGAAGGTGTGCCGTTCCATCCCCGCTGCTCGGGTTAAAAGAGCTTAGATGCCGGGACAGATAAAAAAGGTGATGCAACAAAAAGTCTTAAAGCGACCCTTCGTCGCTTTATACCCCAGCGCAAACGTGGGTCATTCTCACTAAAGAATTAACCCCATCATCCAGCGCGGGGCCGATCATACCGGGGTTTGCTCAATAAACGTTCAATAAATAAGCGGTTACTTATCGCTATAGCACTCTTTTCGTTACGTCCTTATGACAAAACGGTCATTCCATCGCTGTGACTCATTGGTTAGAAATGAACACAGGTTGACGTCGCAACGGCGTCAACACCTTGGCTCGCCACGCCGGCAGCGAGCCGCACCATGGCAGGTTTCTTCTGCCAGACCTCAGTTGAGGTCAACGCGACACAAAACAGTCAACAAGTGAGGGAAACACCCTATGAGAAGACTTAAGCGTGATCCGTTGGAAAGAGCATTTTTGCGCGGATATCAATATGGCGTTGGTGGCAAATCCCGTGAGCTTTGCCCATTTACTCTACCGTCGGTACGCCAAGCCTGGATTAACGGCTGGCGAGAAGGACGCGGCGACAACTGGGACGGTATGACCGGCACTGCGGGAATCCACAGACTCAACGAACTTCACGCCGTCGGCTGACACAGGGCATTAATTCCGACACGACAATCTGAATTTGTAACGACTTACCATGCACGTCCTTCCCGGACGGCGGGCTCCGGCCCAGGGGCTCCTTCGAGGAGCCCTTTTTTATGCCGGAAAACTCATTTTTTGTGCTGGAACACGAAACCTGTGGGAGCGAGCCTGCTCGCGAAAGCGGCGTGTCGGTCACAGAAATATTGACTGAACTGGCACCTTCGCGAGCAGGCTCGCTCCCACAATTGGATCAGCGCAGGGCGGCGATCGCGTCTACCGATTCACGAATCAGCGCCGGGCCTTTATAGATGAAGCCGGAGTAGATCTGCACCAGGCTCGCACCGGCGAGAATCTTCTCGGCCGCATGCTTGCCTTCAGTAATCCCGCCCGCCGCAATGATCGGCAACCGCCCAGCCAACTCACCGGCCAGCACCTTCACGGTGTTCGTACTCTTCTCACGAACCGGCGCACCCGACAAACCGCCCGCCTCGTCGCCATGCTCCATGCCTTCAACGCCAACACGGCTCAGGGTGGTGTTGGTCGCGATCACCGCGTCCATACCGGTTTCGATCAGCGCTTGGGCAACCTGCGCGGTTTCTTCATCGGTCATGTCCGGCGCGATCTTGATCGCCAACGGCACATGCTTGCCATGACGCAACGCCAGTTCAGCACGGCGCGTGGCCAGATCGGCGAGCAACTGCTTGAGCGAATCACCGAACTGCAGGCTGCGCAGGCCCGGGGTGTTCGGCGAACTGACGTTGACCGTCACATAGCTGGCGTGGGCGTAGACCTTGTCCAGGCAGATCAGGTAGTCGTCGACCGCGCGTTCAACCGGCGTATCGAAGTTCTTGCCGATGTTGATGCCCAGCACGCCTTTGTATTTCGCTGCGGCCACACGCGCCAGCAGGTTATCGACACCGAGGTTGTTGAAACCCATGCGGTTGATGATCGCCTCGGCTTCCGGCAAGCGGAATATCCGTGGTTTCGGGTTGCCCGGCTGCGGGCGCGGGGTCACGGTGCCGATTTCGACAAAACCGAAACCCAGTTGCGCGAAGCCATCGATGGCCGCGCCGTTCTTGTCCAGACCGGCCGCCAGCCCCACCGGGTTCGGGAACTCCAGGCCCATGACCGTCACCGGCTTCTTCGCCGGCGCCTTGCACAGCAAGCCGTTGAGACCCAAACGCCCACCCGCGCCGATCAGATCCAGCGACAGATCGTGGGAGGTTTCCGGGGAAAGTTTGAACAACAGCTGACGGGCCAGGGTGTACATGGGCGGCGATGACTCGGGCGGCGAAAAGAGGCGGCGATTATAGCCGGGCATCGACCTGCGGCGCGAGGCGCACGCGCAAATCACTGGCACTGGCATATGCCTTGCACCCTCCTTGACTATCAGCGCGCAGGCCAATGACGGCACGCGGGCAAGGACAATGGCGTCGTCCCGGGTTTTGCCTGCGCAAAGTCCGCGGCGGCGCTTTTTTTCGAGGTGGCGGTGTATGAATGAACCTTCGGTAGGGCCACTGGCCTGGGTCAACGGCAGCGATGCCCCGGAAAAAAGTGCAATCAACCTCGGTTTCATGGCGTTGAGCGACTGCGCATCGGTTGTCGTTGCTGCTACACAGGGCTTTGCCCAGCCTTATGGACTAACGCTGAACCTGAAGCGCCAGGCCTCTTGGGCGAATCTGCGCGACAATCTGGTCAGCGGCGAACTGGATGCCGCCCACAGTCTGTATGGTCTGATCTACGCCGTTCACTTGGGCATCGGCGGTGTCGCCCCGACTGACATGGCGGTGCTGATGGGGCTGAACCAGAACGGCCAAAGCCTCAACCTGTCGCACGGCCTGCAGAACCTCGGCGTGAGCAGTCCTGAAGCGCTGGATCGGCACGTGCACCAAAGCCGCGCAAAACTCACCTTCGCCCAGACCTTTCCCACTGGCACTCATGCGATGTGGCTGTATTACTGGCTGGCGAGTCAGGGCATTCATCCGTTGCAGGATGTCGACAGTGTGGTGGTGCCGCCGCCGCAAATGGTTGCGCATCTGCAAGCCGGGCGCATCGACGGCTTTTGCGTCGGCGAGCCTTGGGCTGCTAGCGCGGTGCAGCAGAATCTGGGTTTTACCCTGGCCACCAGTCAGACCATCTGGCCCGATCACCCGGAAAAAGTCCTTGGTTGCACCCGCGATTTTGTCGAGCAATACCCGAACACCGCGCGGGCGTTGGTGATGGCGATTCTTGAGGCCAGCCGTTTCATTGAGGAAAGCCCGGAAAACCGTCGCAGCACCGCGCAGTTGCTCAGCGCGCCGGAATATCTGGACGCTCCGCTTTCGTGCATCGAACCGCGTTTTCTCGGCGATTATGCCGATGGCCTCGGCAATCGCTGGCAGGATCCGCACGCGCTGCGCTTTCACGGCAATGGCGAAGTGAATCTGCCTTATCTGTCGGACGGTATGTGGTTCATGACCCAGTTCCGCCGCTGGGGCTTGCTGCGTGAAGACCCGGATTACCTCGCTGTCGCCCGTCAGGTTCAGCAACTCGATCTGTATCGCGACGCCGCTACTGAGCTCGGTGTTGCCGCGTGGGGCACCGACATGCGCAGCAGCCAGTTGCTCGACGGCAAAATCTGGGACGGCAGCGACCCGGCCGCTTACGCGCGCAGCTTCAAGCTGCACGCGTTGAACGACGACGCCCCTCTTCTCGCCCGCCGCTGACAGGAGACCGCGAACATGTTGCGCATTCTGTTGATCAACGACACAGCGAAAAAAGTCGGGCGCCTGAAAGCCGCATTGACCGAAGCCGGTTTCGAGGTGATTGATGAGTCCGGCCTGACCATCGACCTGCCCGCGCGCGTCGAAACGGTGCGCCCGGACGTAATCCTGATCGATACCGAGTCACCGAGCCGCGATGTCATGGAGCAAGTCGTGCTGGTCAGCCGCGACCAGCCTCGGCCGATTGTGATGTTTACCGACGAGCATGACCCCGGAGTGATGCGTCAGGCGATCAAGTCCGGGGTCAGTGCCTACATCGTCGAAGGCATTCACGCCCAGCGTTTGCAGCCGATTCTTGATGTGGCGATGGCACGATTCGAGAGTGATCAGGCCTTGCGCGCGCAGTTGCAGGCGCGAGACCTGCAATTGGCTGAGCGCAAGCGTATTGAGCTGGCCAAAGGGTTGCTGATGAAGATGAAGGACTGCAATGAGGAAGAGGCTTACACCTTGATGCGGCGCCAAGCGATGAGCCGGCAGCAGAAGCTGATTCAGGTGGCGGAGCAGATTATTGCCATGAGTGAGTTGCTGGGTTGAGGTGTCCTCTTAAGAGCCCCCTCACCCTAGCCCTCTCCCAAAGGGAGAGGGGACTGATTGGGGGATGCTCGCGATGTACGCCGACTTGCAATTTCTGCTGTGAATCCATAATCGACTAGGTCTTTCAGGTCGATGTTTGGCGCAAGACACCTCGGTCAGTCCCCTCTCCCTCCGGGAGAGGGTTAGGGTGAGGGGCTTTTGATTTTCCGGCTGTTGGCACAAATCTCGCTATGTAAAACGCACAGGTAACCAACGGCGGTTGCCCCACCCACGACAAAGACGTCGCTCACCCCGTTCGCCCCTTCGGCGAATCAGGTAGCGGCGTTTTTGCGTTTTGGCCCCACAGCTCGGGGCCGGTGGTGCGGCCGTGGCGGCGCCCCACCTGCTGTTGCATGACTCCTTTCGAGACTCTTTTCAGCTGAGGTGCGCGATGAATTCAAGCTTCTGGAAATCCGGCCACACCCCGACCCTGTTCGCGGCCTTCCTCTATTTCGACCTGAGCTTTATGGTCTGGTACCTGCTCGGCCCGTTGGCGGTGCAGATTGCCGCCGACCTGCAGCTAACCACGCAGCAACGCGGCCTCGTTGTCGCCACGCCGATCCTCGCCGGTGCGGTGCTGCGTTTTGTGATGGGCATGCTCGCCGATCGGTTGTCGCCGAAAACCGCCGGTCTGATCGGCCAGGTCATCGTGATCTGCGCATTGTTCGGCGCCTGGAAAATCGGCATCCACAGTTATGAACAGGCGCTGATACTCGGCCTGTTCCTCGGCATGGCCGGCGCGTCGTTTGCCGTCGCCCTGCCCTTGGCCTCGCAATGGTATCCACCGCAGCATCAGGGCAAAGCCATGGGCATTGCCGGTGCGGGCAACTCCGGCACCGTGTTCGCCGCATTGCTTGCGCCGGTGCTCGCCGCTGCGTTCGGCTGGAGCAATGTTTTCGGTTTCGCTCTGATTCCGTTGATCCTGACGTTGGTGCTGTTCGCCTGGCTGGCAAAAAATGCGCCTGAGCGGCCAAAAGCCAAAGCCATGGCTGACTACTTCAAAGCCCTCGGCGACCGTGACAGTTGGTGGTTCATGTTTTTCTACAGCGTGACCTTCGGCGGTTTCATCGGTCTGGCCAGCGCCCTGCCCGGCTACTTCAACGATCAATACGGCTTGAGCCCGGTGACGGCCGGTTACTACACCGCAGCCTGCGTGTTCGGCGGCAGCCTGATGCGTCCGCTGGGCGGCGCCCTGGCTGACCGTTTCGGTGGCATACGCACCTTGCTGGCGATGTACACCGTCGCTGCCGTGTGCATCGCGGCCGTCGGCTTCAACCTGCCAAGTTCCTACGCGGCACTGGCGTTTTTCGTCTGCACGATGCTCGGTTTAGGGGCAGGCAATGGTGCGGTTTTCCAACTGGTGCCGCAGCGCTTTCGTCTGGAGATCGGCGTGATGACCGGGTTGATCGGCATGGCCGGCGGCATCGGCGGTTTTGCCTTGGCCGCCGGCATGGGCGCGATCAAACAAAGCACCGGCAGCTATCAACTGGCCCTGTGGTTGTTCGCCAGCCTCGGCGTATTGGCGTGGTTTGGTCTGCACGGCGTCAAGCGTCGCTGGAGAACCACCTGGGGCTCGGCAGCGGTGACGGCGGCGCGGGTCTGAGGCATCAATGGCCCTGCAACTGAGCTTTGCCGAAGCCAGCGCCACCGGCCCACGCGCGGAGAATCAGGACGCTTTGCGCCTGGTCACACCCGCTCCGGCGCTGGCGGCGAGCAAAGGTTTTCTGTTTGCCATCGCCGACGGCGTCAGCCAATGCGCCGATGGCGGACTGGCTGCGCGCTCGACCTTGCAGGCCTTGGCGCTCGACTACTACGCCACGCCGGAAACCTGGAGCGTGGCGCAGGCACTGGATCGCCTGCTGCTCGCGCAAAACCGCTGGCTGCAGGCCAATGGCGGTGGGCAACCGCTGCTCACCACGGTCAGCGTCTTGGTCATGCGCGGTCGGCGCTTCACCCTCGCCCACGTCGGCGACTGCCGGGTGTATCGCTGGCACGCCGACAGTTTGCAGCGGATCTCTGAAGATCATGTCTGGGATCAGCCGGGCATGCAGCATGTGCTCAAACGTGCATTGGGGCTGGATCAGCATCTGGTGCTGGACTTCCTTGATGGTGAACTGCGCCACGGCGAGTGCTTTGTTTTGCTCAGTGACGGTGTCTGGTCGACACTCGGCGATACCGCCATTGCGGCGATTCTGCGTGATCAGCCGGATCTTCACAGCGCCGCGCAGACGCTGGTCAACGCCGCGCATCTGGCGGGGAGCCAGGACAATGCCAGTGCATTGCTGGTACGGGTTGATGCTTTGGGTGAGGCAAATATCGGCGATGCACTGATTCATTTGCAGCAATGGCCACTGCCTCCAGCGCTGAAACCCGGGCAGCACTTTGAAGGCTGGCAGGTGCAAGGGATTGTTGCTCAGAGTCAGCAATCGCTGCTCTATCGAGTGCATGATGGGCAAGGTCAGAGGTGGTTGCTGAAAACCCTGCCCACGCGCTCCGCCGATGATTCCTACGCCGGGCAAGCGTTGTTGTCCGAAGAATGGTTCCTGAAACGTGTGGCCGGGCGGCATTTTCCTGAAGTCCATGCGTGCCAGCAGCGTCAGCATTTGTACTACGTGATGCGCGAATATTCCGGGACGACGCTGGCGCAGATTCTTCAACAAAATGGGCCTTTACCCCTAGCGCAATGGCAGGACATCGCGGAGCGTCTACTACGCGCGGCCGGACTGCTGCATCGACGGCAGATTCTGCACCGCGATATAAAACCGGAAAACCTGCATTGGAGTGATGACGGCGAATTGCGTTTGCTGGATTTTGGCCTGGCGTACTGCCCAGGCTTGTCCGAAGACGCGCCGTCGACTTTACCGGGGACGCCAAGCTACATCGCCCCGGAAGCGTTTCGCGGCGATCCGCCGAGTGCGCAGCAGGATTTGTATGCAGTCGGCGTGACCCTGTACTTCCTGCTCACCGGGCATTTTCCCTATGGCGAGATCGAAGCGTTTCAGCGGCCGCGATTTGGCGTGGCGGTGAGTGCCAGTCGATTTCGGCCGGATCTGCCGGAATGGCTGGCGCAGAGTCTGGAGCGTGGGGTGGCGGCTGATCCGCAACAACGGTTTGAAACGGCTGAGGAGTGGTTGCTGGTGTTGGAGCAGGGCGAGCGGCGGAGTTTGAGTGTGCGGCCCAGACCGTTACTGGAGCGTGAGCCGCTGAAGGTCTGGCGGACGATGGCGATCGTGGCTTTATTGGGGAATCTGGTGCTGCTGGTTTTGTTGTTTCATGGCTGACACCGCGTCGCGCCATTCGCGAGCAGGCTCGCTCCCACAAGAGATTCGTGTCGTTCGCAAATCCCCTGTGGGAGCGAGCTTGCTCGCGAAGGCGCCCACCCAATCACTACAAATTCAACTGCCTGAATGCCCCACGAACGAGCAACCTGCTTCGAATCAGTGCAAAAAATCCACCCTCAAAATCTGTCCCCCCCAATAAACCCGCCACCGTCCCCACTTGGCACAACCACTGCATTACCCCAACCAACACACACATAAAGCCCAACCTTCAACGACGAAGGCTGCGCTTCCCGAGAGAACGGGACCAGGACAAAGGCGTCCTCGCTAGGCAACTAGCGGGACGCCTTTTTTTGTTTGCGCAAAATTTCTCGAGCAAGGCCTGACTGCCCATAAGAGGCCAGCCGCAGCTCCCCGGAGAACCTGATGAAAAAACTCAAACTGGTGATGATCGGCAATGGCATGGCCGGAGTCCGCACCCTCGAAGAACTGCTCAAGCTGAGCAACGAGCTGTACGACATCACCGTCTTCGGCGCCGAACCGCACACCAACTACAACCGCATCCTGCTCTCACCGGTGCTGGCCGGTGAGCAGACCTTCGAGGAGATCGTGCTCAACGACCTCGACTGGTACCTGGAAAACCACATCAAGTTGCTGCTCAACCGCAAAGTGGTGGAGATCGACCGGGTCAAACGCCGGGTGATCGCCGAGGACGGCACCGAAGCCGAATACGATCGCCTGCTGATCGCCACCGGTTCGACGCCGTTCATCCTGCCGATCCCCGGCAACACCTTGCACGGGGTGATCGGTTACCGCGACATCGCCGACACCCAAGCGATGATCGACACCGCCAAAACCCACAAACACGCGGTGGTCATCGGTGGCGGTCTGCTCGGTCTCGAAGCCGCCAATGGCCTGATGCTGCGCGGCATGCACGTCACCGTGGTGCACATCGGCGAATGGCTGCTGGAACGGCAACTGGACAAAACCAGCGGTCAACTGCTGCAAAGCGCCCTCGAATCCCGTGGCCTGCACTTCCGTCTGTGCGAACAGACCCAGGCCCTGCACGATGCCGGCAATGGCCGGGTTGGCTCGGTGCAATTCAAGAACGGCGACATCATTCCCGCTGATCTGGTGGTGATGGCGGCCGGCATTCGCCCCAACACCGAACTGGCGGAAAAGGCTGGCATCCCGTGCAATCGCGGGATCCTGGTCAACGACACCCTGCAAACCTACGATCCGCGCATCTACGCGATCGGCGAGTGCGCCAGCCATCGCGGGATTGCCTACGGTCTGGTCGCGCCGCTGTTCGAACAGGCCAAGGTTTGCGCCAACCACCTCGCACAATTGGGTTTCGCCCGTTATCAGGGCTCAGTGACGTCGACCAAATTGAAAGTCACCGGCATCGACCTGTTTTCCGCTGGCGACTTCATGGGCGGCGAAGGCACCGAGACCATCACCCTCTCCGACCCGATCGGCGGCGTGTATAAAAAACTGGTGATCAAGGATGACGTGCTGGTCGGCGCCTGTCTGTACGGCGATACGGCAGATGGCGGTTGGTATTTCCGCCAGATTCGTGAGAATCACGCCATCGGCGAGATCCGCGATCACCTGATGTTTGGCGAAAACGCTTTGGGCGACGTAGGACATCAGGGCCAGGACAAAGCCATGGTCATGGCCGACACCGCCGAAGTCTGCGGCTGCAACGGCGTGTGCAAAGGCACCATCGTCAAAGCGATTCAGGAACACGGCCTGTTCAGCGTCGATGAGGTGAAGAAACACACCAAGGCTGCCAGCTCCTGCGGTTCCTGTGCCGGGCTGGTCGAACAGATCCTGATCAACACCGTTGGCGGCGCGGCCGACGTCAAACCGAAAAGCGAAAAAGCCATCTGCGGATGCAGCGATCTCAACCACGGGCAGATTCGCCAAGCGATTCGCGAACAGCATCTGCTGACCATCGCCGGCACCATGAGCTACCTCAACTGGCGCACGCCGAACGGCTGCGCAACGTGCCGCCCTGCCCTCAACTATTACCTGATTTCCACCTGGCCCGGCGAAGCCAAGGACGACCCGCAATCGCGCCTGATCAACGAGCGTGCGCACGCCAACATTCAGAAGGACGGTACCTATTCGGTGGTACCCCGCATGTGGGGCGGCGTGACCAACCCTTCGGAACTGCGGCGAATTGCCGATGTGGCTGACAAGTATCAGGTGCCGATGGTCAAGGTCACCGGCGGCCAGCGTATCGATTTGCTCGGCATCAAGAAGCAGGATCTGCCCGGCGTCTGGAAGGATCTCGACATGCCCTCCGGCCACGCCTACGGCAAATCCATCCGCACGGTGAAAACCTGCGTCGGCAGCGAGTTCTGCCGCTTCGGCACGCAGAACTCGACACAACTGGGCATCGAACTCGAGCACGACCTGTTCAACATGTGGTCGCCGCACAAAGTGAAACTCGCGGTCTCCGGATGCCCACGCAACTGCTCGGAAGCAGGAATCAAAGACGTAGGAATCATCGGCGTCGACTCCGGCTGGGAGATGTACATCGGCGGCAACGGCGGGATCAAAACCGAAGTCGCCGAATTCTTCGTCAAGCTGAAAACCGCCGAAGAAGTCCGCGAATACAACGGCGCCTTCCTGCAGCTGTATCGCGAAGAAGCCTTCTACCTCGAACGCACCGTGCACTACCTGCAAAGGGTCGGCATGGAACACATCAAGAAAGCCGTGCTGGAAGATCCCGAGCGCCGCAAAGCCCTGAACGAGCGCCTGCAATTCTCCCTGTCGTTCGAGCAAGACCCGTGGAAAGAACGCCTGGCGCAGCCGCAACTGAAGAAAGAATTCGACGTAATCCCGGTGAAAAATCTGGAGGTGCCTGCATGAACTGGCTCGATATCTGTGCCCTCGACGAGATCAATACCCTCGGTTCGCGGATCATTGCCGGACCGAAAGGTGACATCGCGATTTTTCGTACAAGCGACGACGAAGTTTTCGCCCTCGACGACCGCTGCCCACACAAGGGCGGACCACTGTCACAAGGGTTGATCTACGGCAAACGCGTCGCCTGCCCGCTGCACAACTGGCAAATCGACCTCGAATCCGGCGAAGCTCAGGCGCCGGACATCGGTTGCGCGCACCATCACCCGGCGCGGGTCGAAAACGGTCGTGTGCAACTGGCCCTGCGGGACGCCATCTGATGAACCGCCAGACGACCGCCTCGACCTGCTGTTATTGCGGGGTCGGCTGCGGCGTGCTGATCGAGCATGACGGCGAGCGCATCCTCGGCGTCAGCGGCGATCCGGCGCACCCGGCCAACTTCGGCAAACTGTGCAGCAAAGGCTCGACCCTGCACCTGACCGGCGACCTCGCGGCTCGCGCGCTGTACCCGGAACTGCGCCTGGGCAAAGGCCTGGCCCGCAGCCGCACGGACTGGGACACCGCATTGGAACACGCCGCCAACGTGTTCGCCGAGACCATCGCCGAGCATGGCCCGGACAGTGTGGCGTTCTATATTTCCGGGCAGTTGCTGACCGAGGACTACTACGCCTTCAACAAACTGGCGCGGGCGCTGGTCGGCACCAACAACATCGATAGCAACTCTCGCCTGTGCATGTCCTCAGCCGTGGTCGGCTACAAGCGCAGCCTAGGTGCCGACGCCCCGCCTTGCAGTTATGAGGATCTGGAACTCAGCGATTGCGTGATGATTGTCGGCAGTAACATGGCCTACGCCCACCCGGTACTTTTCCGTCGGCTGGAAGAGGCAAAATCCCGCCGCCCGCAGATGAAAGTCATCGTCATTGATCCACGGCGCACCGACACCTGCGACCTCGCCGATTTGCATCTGGCGATTCTGCCCGGCACCGACGTCGCCTTGTTCCATGGGATTTTGCATCTGTTGTTGTGGGAAGACTGGATTGATCGCGACTTCGTCAAGGCGCACACCGATGGCCTCGCTGAACTGAAAAGTCTGGTGCGTGATTACACCCCACAAATGGTTTCGCAGTTGTGTGGCATCAGCGTTGAGCAATTGCAGCAGTGCGCTGAATGGGTGGGCACTTCGCCAGGTTTTCTGTCGCTGTGGTGCATGGGGCTGAACCAGTCCACGGCTGGCAGTGCGAAGAACAGCGCGCTGATCAATCTGCACTTGGCCACCGGGCAAATTGGCCGTCCGGGTGCAGGACCTTTCTCTCTCACCGGTCAGCCAAATGCCATGGGTGGACGGGAAACTGGCAGTTTGTCGAACCTGTTGCCGGGTCATCGTGACGCGGCCAACCCTGAACACCGCGCCGAAGTGGCGGCTTATTGGGGTGTGGATCAACTGCCGGAAAGCACTGGTCTCAGCGCCATCGAACTGTTCGAGCAAGTGCGCAGCGGCAAGATCAAGGCGTTGTGGATTGCCTGCACCAACCCTGCGCAATCGATGCCGGATCAGAGTGCGGTGCGCGCGGCGCTGGAAGCTTGCCCGTTTGTGGTTCTGCAAGAAGCCTTTCGCACCACCGAAACCGCAGCATTCGTCGATCTCCTGCTACCTGCCGCCAGTTGGGGCGAGAAGGAAGGCTCGGTGACCAACTCCGAGCGACGCATTTCCCACGTACGCAAAGCCATTCTCCCACCGGGCGAAGCGCGGCCGGACTGGGCGATCACGGTAGATTTCGCACAACGCCTGGAGAAACGTCTGCGCCCCGCCGGGCCAAGCCTGTTCACGTTCACTCAGCCCGCGCAGTTGTTCGATGAATTCAAAGGGCTGACGCATGGCCGCGATCTGGATATGTCCGGGATCAGTCATGCGCTGATCGACGAGATCGGACCGCAGCAATGGCCCTTCCCTGTCGGCGCACGACAAGGAACACCACGACTGTACGAAGACGGGATTTTCCCAACCGCCAACGGACGCGCTCATTTCATTGCCGAACCTTACCGCGCCGCCAAAGAACAGCGTGATGCACGCTTTCCGCTGACATTGATCACTGGCCGCTTGCGCGATCAATGGCACGGTATGAGCCGCACCGGTACGGCGGCGCAACTGTTCGGGCATGTCAGCGAAGCGGTGTTGAGCCTGCATCCAGACGAAATGCGTCGGCATCGTTTGCAGCCGGGAGATCTGGTCAACCTTAAAAGTCGTCGCGGCGCAGTGATCGTCGCGGTTGGCAGCGACGACAGCGTACGTCCGGGACAAGCGTTTCTGCCGATGCACTGGGGGGACCGCTTTCTCAAGGGCGGCGTAAACAGCCTGACCCTGCCGGCCCTCGATCCATTGTCGAAACAACCGGAACTGAAACACAGCGGCGTGCGCCTGGAGCCGGTCAATCTGCCGTGGCAGCTTTTCGCACTCATCGAGGGTGATGTTCAACGGCATTTCGAGGCCCTACGACCGCTCTGTGAGGCATTTTCCTACGTGAGTCTCAGCCTTGTCGGACGTGAACGATCGGCATTGCTGATACGCGCTGCCAACAGAGAGGCACCGGATGCGCAATTGCTCAGT
The DNA here is from genome assembly GCF_054667675.1 of Pseudomonas sp. S3_C06. Taxonomy (NCBI): domain Bacteria; kingdom Pseudomonadati; phylum Pseudomonadota; class Gammaproteobacteria; order Pseudomonadales; family Pseudomonadaceae; genus Pseudomonas; species Pseudomonas sp. S3_C06. The sequence goes on along the minus strand of NZ_CP162747.1, from coordinate 5,954,445 downwards.
GAAATCGATCATTGCTTGTCGCTGATCGACGGCCCGGTTTTGGCCTACGACGATCCGCGCCGGGCCATTGGCAAACGCGTGCGTATTGAAAACGGCCGCATCACCGCGATCCGCCTGGCCGGTGAAACCCTTGCCCAGCATTGGCTACAGGGGTTGTGGCTGGAAGGTCGTGCAGACGAACAACTGCGGCGCTGGTTGCTGGCACCGATGAGTGCGCCGCCGGGCAGTGCCGGGGCGCAAATTGCTGCGGATAAAACCCTGTGCAACTGCAAGAACGTCAGCCTCAACGCGATCTGCGCCGGCATTCGCCAGGGTCTGGATCTGCAAGGTTTGAAAAACAATTTGGGCTGCGGCACGCAATGCGGCTCCTGTGTCCCGGAAATAAAACGCTTGCTGGCTGCCGATGTGCAGCCGGTCGCCGTCATCTGATGAGGAAAACACCATGAACGCAAAAGTCTGGCTGGTGGGTGCAGGTCCTGGTGATCCCGAATTGCTGACCCTAAAAGCGGTGCGTGCGTTGCGCGAGGCCGATGTGGTGCTGATCGATGATCTGGTCAACGACGCGGTGCTGGAACATTGCCCTGGCGCGCGAATCATTGCCGTGGGTAAACGCGGTGGTTGCCGTTCGACACCGCAGGCGTTCATCCATCGGCTGATGCTGCGCTATGCCCGCCACGGCAAGTGTGTGGTGCGGCTCAAGGGTGGCGATCCATGCATTTTCGGCCGTGGCGGTGAAGAGGCACAGTGGTTGCGTGAACGTGGCGTTGAGGTGGAGTTGGTCAATGGCATCACCGCTGGGCTCGCTGGGGCGACGCAGTGCGATATTCCGCTGACGTTGCGCGGTGTGGCACGCGGCGTGACCCTGGTGACCGCGCACACGCAGGATGACAGCCAATTGAACTGGCAGGCGCTGGCGCAGGGCGGGACGACGCTGGTGGTTTATATGGGCGTGGCCAAGCTGGGCGAGATTCGCGATCAGTTGTTGGCGGGCGGGATGGCCGCAGATACGCCGGTGGCGATGATCGAGAATGCCTCGTTGCCAGAGCAGCGCGAATGCCGCAGTGATCTGATGAGCATGAGCGATGACGCAGGAATTTTCGGATTGAAGAGCCCGGCGATTCTGGTGATTGGTGCGGTGGCGGCTGCTGGTGAAGATCAAAAGATCGCAGCCTGCGGCAGCTCCTATGTATGGACTCGCCCCACCATTCAACCCGCTTTTGAACACTGCTACCCGGTTGCATCTATGTATAAGGCCTATTCGAGGAAGCGTTAACCGGCTTCTGGCCAACATTGGGTAAGCTCGCGATATGCCGATTACAGTAAGGCCTCAAGGGCCAGTAGGAGCTCAGGCATCAATTCGCGACGGTCTGACCTGGGGTCAATGTTCTTAGCAGGGGTTGAAGCGGCTTAGCGCCTCGGTGGCAGAACTCTTTTATCAGTGACTCATCGTCGCCTCCTGGCCGTTGCCCGGCTGGCGACGATATGTTTGATCGTTTTGCAGCAGCACCCACAAAATCCGAAGGTTGCGATTAGCCAATCGCACCGCAGCTTCCTTGCGACCCAAGCGGTTGATCCAGCGTTGCAGCCGCTGATCGTCCGGCTGCTGTGAATCAGGCCGCAGTTGCCTTAAAACAGCATGAGCGCCCTGGATCGTCAGACTGCGCAAATACGCATCACCATGCTTGCTCATCTTGCCCAGTCGGGTCTTCTCGCCAGAACTGTGCTGGCTGGGCACCAACCCGAAATAGGCGGCGAACAAGCGAGCGTTGGCGAACCGTTCAGGCTCGGTCTGCTTGGCGATCAGCGCCGTGGCGATGATCGGGCCAACACCGCGCACCGTCATCAGCCGCTTCGCCGTCTCGTCTTCTTTCGCTGCCATTTCCAGCCGGCCGGTCAGCACGTTGACGCGATCGCCCAATTGACTCCATTCGCCCAGCAATTCAGCAATCAGTTCACGCAACAAATCAGGCAGCGGTTGGGTGGCATCTTCCAGTATTCGAGGCACCAGCTGGCTGATCGCAATTTCGCCCTGTGCCATGGCCACTCCATGTTCGAGCAGTAAACCGCGCATTTGATTGCCGACCGCAGTGCGCCGCCGCACATATCCCTGACGCGCCCGGTGTAGAGCCTGCATCGCCATCGCGGCCGCGCTCTTGATCGGCACCGCCGAGATTTTGCAGTCGCGGCCGGCACGCAAGATAGCCAAAGCATCGTTGCGATCATTTTTCGGGCCGCTGCGGTGGCTGGCGACCAGTTGAGCGGGCAGGATGCGAACGGGATTACCCTGCATTTGCAGCAACCGCGCCCATGCTTGAGCACCGGGCCCGGTTTCCACCAACACCGTCACGCTCGGAGGAAGCTCACGGAGAAATACCTGAAAGGCTTCGCGTGACTTGATTCTCTCCTCGAATATCAGCAGGCCGAGGGCATCTTCCCCTGCCACCTGGAAAACCCTTTTGGCAAGATCCACTGCGACTGTGGAGCATGCCGACACGTCGGCTGACAAAGACTGATTATTCGTCGTATGCTTTTTCATGGCCTCGCCCTCGCTGTCGTTGGCTTCTATAAGAATGCCACCGTGGCGCACAGACGCCTCGGCTTGGGCGAGTCCATACAATTACAGGACGTATGCAGATTTCATGTAGGAGCTGCCGAAGGCTGCGATCTTTTAAAGCTGCAAAGCCAAATCGCAGGCAAAGAAAAGCCCGGCCTAAGCCGGGCTTTTCTCAGAGCGGCAGCTAATTACTTAGCTTGAGCTTCAACCTGCGCTTCTACGCGACGGTTTACAGCGCGGCCAGCGTCAGTTTTGTTGTCAGCAACTGGGCGGGATTCGCCGTAGCCAACAGACTGAACGCGGGACGATTCAACACCGTACTGGTTGGTCAGAACTTGCTTAACGGCGTTTGCACGACGCTCGGACAGTTTCTGGTTGTAAGCGTCAGGACCGACGGAGTCAGTGTGACCTTCAACAGTAGTGGTGGTGGATGGGTACTGCTTCATGAAGTCAGCCAGGTTCTTGATGTCGCCGTAGCTGTTTGGCTTCACAACCGACTTGTCGAAGTCGAACTTAACGTCCAGCTCAACACGAACAACTTCAGCAACTGCTGGGCAGCCGTCAGCGTCAACAGTTACGTTGGCTGGGGTGTCCGGGCACTTGTCAACGTTGTCGCAAACGCCATCGTTGTCGCTGTCGGAGCAGACTTCAGCTGGTGCTGGAACTGGAGCAGCAGCAGGCTTGGAGCCGCCACCGAAGTTCACACCGATACCAACGCTAGGAGCCCACTCGGTGTCGCCCTGGTCGATGTTGTACTGAGCTTCAACGCCGGCACGAGCGTAGAAGTTCTCGGTGAAGTACAGCTTGGCACCGCCACCAACGTTAGCGAAGGTAGAACGGTTACGACCGTTCGAACCGTTCTGGTCGATGCTCTGGTCGGAGAAACCGGCCGAGACGTATGGACGCAGCATGTCGCCTGGGTTGTTGAAGTGGTACAGAGCGTCCAGAGCGGTGTTAGCGCCTTTTACGTTCTTGCCATCATCGGCACGTACGTTGTGCACTTCGTCGTAGCCCAGACGCAGTTCAACGTCGTCGGTCAGGAAGTAACCGATCGAGCCGCCGAACAGGTTGCCGTTGTTCTTGAAGTTACGAGCGCTGTCGAATTGTTCTTTCTTTGCGAAGCCTTCGATTTCAACTGCGCCTTGGCCTTGTGCCAGAGCGCCGAACGAAGTGGCGGCAATCAGAGAACCAATGGCCAAGCCCAAGGTGTTTTTCAGTTTCATCCGTTAAATCCCCATCTGGTGATTGTGAAGCAGTCCCGCAAACCGGGGGACAACTCGGCGGCAAGTCTATCAGAACTTGCCTACACGTAAGAGATATTTGCGCTGAACTAAGTTTCAGCAATGCCTGCAAATTTCTCACGCAATTTATCTAGAGCACGTTTGTAACGCATTTTTGTCGCACTCAAACCCATGTGCATGATGTCTGCGATCTCCTGAAATTCCAGCTCTGCGACAAATCGTAGCACCAGAATTTCACGGTCAATCGGGTTCACATACACCAGCCAGCGATCAAGCCCGCCCTTCTCCTCGGGTTTCGGCGCCTTTTCTTCGGACGCTTCCTCGAGGGGGTCAAGACTCAATGCGTCCATCAAGCGACGCTTTCGCCGTTCCTTCCGATACTGCGTAATACATTCGTTGTACGTGATGCTGTAGAGCCACGTTTTGAACTTCGATTTCCCCTCGAAGTTCTTCAGGCCATACAGCACCTTCAACATGACTTCCTGACAGACATCGTCTGCGTCGCGATCGTTCCCAAGATATCTCGCACAAACGTTAAATAATGTTCGCTGGTAACGCCGCATCAGTTCTTCATAGGCGCGCGTTACGTGAAACAGCTCGGTATGCGAGCGCGCGACCAACTCCTCATCAGAGAGCTCGCGGGGGTCGTAGCGCGTGGATAGCGTTTGGGCTTTATTCAAAACAAGTCGTGCCGACAGTCAGGTCAATGTCCACCGCGACCAGCATCAGCTGGCATTTCGCGGCGGCATACATTAGCAGGGTTTGCCGGATTAGCGGCTACTCACATGCTGTTCCAGCAGGATCCGATTGGAAAGAGAGACTAGCTCACCCTCATCGGTCAGCAATGTGGTTTTCACCGTGCCGATCTCCTCGATCTGCCCTTCGACCTCGCCAACACGCACTTGTTGCCCAACCTGATACAACTCACGCACATAGATTCCCGCAAGAATCTGACCGGCAATTTCCCGGCTTCCCAAACCCATGGCCAGCGCAACCGCCAGACCAACGGTAATCAAAACGATGACAATCACATGGTTCAGCAGGTCGGTCTTGACCTCTAGCTGACTGATCGCGACCGAGATGCTGATGATGATCACCAGCCCCTGGGCAATTCGCCCAAGCCCCGAAGCGTAGTCCAGGCCCACACCTTCTGCCGCCCCGCGCACCAGCCCGTTGGCCAATTGCGCAAGCAATACACCCACCAGCAACACCAGCGCCGCGCCGAATACTTTCGGCAAATAGAGCGCCAACATATCCAGCGTAGCTGAAACTCGCTCAAGGCCAAGGGATTCTGCTGCCGAAACCAGAAAGATCAGCAGAACGAACCAGTAGACGATTTTGCCGATAAGGGTCGAGATCGGCACTTGCAGGCCGGCCCGCGACATTAATTTGGTCAGGCCGGTGCCACCCATCAGGCGATCGAGGCCGAGTTTGGCGAGCAGTTTGGAGAGCAAGGTATCGAGCAGCTTGGCCACGACGAAACCCAACAGCAGCACGACCAGTGCGCCGAACAGGTTCGGAATGAAGTTGGCTACTTTGGTCCACAACGCAGTCATTGCAGTGACGAGGCTCTGAGTCCAGAGGTCGAGTTCCATATTCAATCAGCCTTATCAGCAGTGCGAGCGGTAGGTTTACGAAGACGGGAAACCGGCGAGACATGGGCCGAGCCGTTATTCAGGGCGATCATCAGCGCGGGCAGCCAGCGGCCCAGCAGGCTGAACAGATCACCGGCGCCAACCTGGCGGTTGGCGGTTTTGAGTACGCGGCCCAGACAGGCATCGTCGTCGCGGCTGGACGGCGAAGCGTTGAGCATGTCGCGCAAAGACTGTTCAAACGGATCGTGCATACGCACCTCTCGTGATGTCTGTGAAAGACGCGGGCAGATTTGGTCGGGTCACATGCGCCATTTTCAGACCCAGCGCAAACGACGGAATAACCACCACTGACCGAAGGCCAGAGCGAGCACCGTCAAGCAGGCGATCAGGAAGCCATAAGGGCTGCTGGAGAATGGAATTCCGCCAACGTTGATGCCCAGCAGACCGGTGATGAAACTCATCGGCAAAAAGATGCAGGTGATGATCCCGAAGCGGTACATCGTGCGATTCATGCGCTCGCTCAAACGCCGGTCTTCCGCCTCCAGCACAAGCCCCACGCGCTCCCGGGTCAATTCGAGCTCTTCGAGATAGCGGGTCAGGCTGTTGTTCAATTCGTTCCAGTAATCGGCATCGCCATCGACAAACCAAGGCAGTTTTATCCGCGTCAGTTGTCCGAAAATATCCCGCTGCGGCGCAAGAAAACGCTTCAACCCAGCGGCCCTGCGCCGGATGTGCAAAATGGCACCATGCTCGGGGGTATACCGTTCGTCGGCATCCATCTTTTCTTCTTCCTCATCGGCGATTTCCGAGAGGCAGGTGACCAGATCCTGCACCTTGTTGGTGAGGAACTGCGCCAGATAAAGAATGAGTTCAGAAGCCGTTTTCGGGCCTTTGCCGTCCGCCAATTGCACCAACAATTCATCAGTGGCACGCAAAGGACGCAAACGCAGGGAAATCACCCGCGGGGCGGAAGCGAAAATCCGCACCGAGACCATGTCTTCCGGCTCGGCACCCGGGTTGAGATTGACGCCGCGCAAGAACAACAGCAATTCGGAATCGGGCAACGGCAACAGGCGCGGTCGAGTGTTCTCTTCCAGCAGCAAGTCGCAGGTGAATTCATTTAGGCCGCTGGATTTGCGCAGCCAGGTCTGGGTTTGCGGATGGCTGCGATCCCAATGCAGCCACAGGCTTTCATGGGCCTGCAGCTGCAAATCGTCGAGCTCAGTCCGGGCTATCGAACGCGCACCGCCTTTACCGTCCAGCACCAGGGCATGCACCAGCCCCCATTGCGCGTTTTCTTCCTCGAACATCCGCATCCCTTTGTCGAAAATCTTATTCAGGCATTTTCAGCGGGCTCGGCGAGACGATCACGCCGTTATTGTCCGCATAAATGTAGTGGCCCGGGTGGAACGTCACGCCGGCAAACGTCACCGCGACGTTGAGGTCACCAATGCCGCGTTTTTCGGTTTTCATCGGGTGGCTGGCCAGCGCCTGCACGCCCAGATCGGTCTGGGCAATGACGTCGACGTCACGGATGCAGCCGTAGATCACCAGCCCTTCCCAACCGTTTTTAGCGGCTTTCTCGGCGATCATGTCGCCCAGCAATGCACGTCGCAGCGAACCGCCGCCATCAACCACCAGCACCTTGCCGTTGCCTTTGAGTTCGGCTTGTTCCTTGACCAGCGAGTTGTCTTCGAAGCATTTGATGGTCACGATTTCGCCGCCGAATGAATCACGGCCACCGAAATTGCTGAACATCGGTTCCAGCACCTGCACCAGCTCCGGATAGGCGTCGCACAGGTCAGGCGTAAGGTAATGGTTCATCGAAAAACTCCTGTAAAAAGCAAGACGATCAAGGATGCCGCGTTCTGAAGAGACGAGCTCCGGTGGTCGCTGTTTACCTTAGCTCATTGAATGTTCGCTGAATGGACCTGAACAAACGCTGAAACGTAATCGCTAAACTGCCACCGAATATGACCAGAACCGCACAATTCGTCATATCTTAGCCGCAAGCCGACCTGAACGAAATGCCCTTTACCCAGCCCCGTCTCAGACCGCAGCAGCCAGATCAGGCTTCTCGCCCAGTAACGGCGTTTGCTGATCGTTCAACCAGCGCGCTACCAACGGCCACACTTCATTCTGCGCCGCTTTGCTCACCAACATTTCAACATGACCGAAATTATCGGTGAAACCCTGCTCGCGCCCCAGATTGACGAATTGCTTGTGCTCGGAGCCGATCTGTTCGAACAGTTTGCGACAGGCCCAGGCCGGATCCTGATGATCCCCCGCCGCCGTCACTGCCAGCACCGGCACCTTGACGTCGGCCAGACCCGCCCACCAATCCTTGTCCTTATCACCAAAACGGCCGAACAAGCCGTACCAGCGCATGCTTTCCAGCGCCAGGCCGATCGGTTCATCTTCCGGGCCTCGTTTAAGCCGCGAACCCGACAATTGCGCAAAGCGCTTGAGAATAAAGCGCCCGCTCCACTCGACCGGCGGGATTTTCAGCGGCCAGTAAGTACGGCTGACCTGGGTGCCGAAAAATGCCGCCGAAGCCACCGCCGGCTCGCCAAGATATTCGCCACCGAGTGCCGCCGCCAGGGTGATGCCGCCCAGCGAATGGCCGATCCAGTGCGGAATCTGCCCGCTCTGCTCACGCACGAACGCGGCAATCGCCGGCAGATCGTAACGGGCGTAGTCGGCGACACGGTTGCGCCGGTATTCCTCGTTGCGCTGCGACAAACCGTGACCGCGCATCTCCGGAATCCACACGTCGAACCCAAGTCGCGTCAGATACGCGCCCAGGCCCAGGCCTTTCGGTGAAAACCAGAAACGTCGATTGGAAAAACTGCCGTGCAGCAAAATCACCGGCACACCGCGAGGCGCCGAGTCATCGGCCATGCCCAACCGGGTCACAGCGATTTCCACGGACCAGTCGGGGCTGTTGCCGGGTTTCAGGCGATACACGTCTTCGCTCAGATCGCCGCGCCGTTCGGCGCTGATCAGGGCGACAGGAAATAGGTCACTGCTGCTTTGCATAATGCTCTTGCACAAAAAAGGGCGGCATCTACAGGAGCCCGCCCTACTTGAATCTCAAAACCCGCCTCCTGTGGAAGCGAGCCTGCTCGCGAAAGCGGAGTGTCAGCCAATATCCATGGCGGATGTTGCTCCGTCTTCGCGAGCAGGCTCGTTCCCACAGGGAACGGGCCGTTCACATACTTATCAGGCCGGCGCTTGGCCTTCCGCCAGGAAGAACCAGGTTTCCAGCACGGTGTCCGGGTTCAGCGACACGCTTTCGATGCCCTGCTCCATCAGCCACTTGGCCAGATCCGGGTGGTCGGATGGACCCTGACCGCAGATACCGATGTACTTGCCGGCCTTGTTGCACGCGGCAATCGCGTTGGCCAAGAGCTTCTTGACCGCCGGATTACGCTCGTCGAACAGGTGCGCGATGATACCGGAATCGCGATCCAGGCCCAGCGTGAGCTGAGTCAGGTCGTTGGAACCGATCGAGAAACCGTCGAAGAATTCGAGGAATTCTTCAGCAAGGATCGCGTTGGATGGCAATTCGCACATCATGATCACGCGCAGACCGTTCTCGCCGCGCTTCAAGCCGTTTTCGGCGAGCAGATCCACCACTTGGCTGGCTTCGCCGAGGGTACGGACGAACGGCACCATGATTTCGACGTTGGTCAGGCCCATTTCGTTGCGCACACGCTTCAGCGCGCGGCATTCAAGCTCGAAGCAGTCGCGGAACGATTCGCTGATGTAACGCGAAGCGCCACGGAAGCCCAGCATCGGGTTTTCTTCTTCCGGCTCGTAGAGCTTGCCGCCGATCAGGTTGGCGTATTCGTTGGACTTGAAGTCCGACAGACGCACGATGACTTTCTTCGGTGCAAACGCGGCAGCGAGGGTGCTGATGCCTTCAACCAGTTTCTCGACATAGAAACCGACCGGATCGTCGTAACCAGCGATACGCTTGTCGACGCTTTCCTTGATTTCCTGCGGCAGACCGTCGTAGTTCAACAGCGCTTTCGGGTGTACGCCAATCATGCGGTTGATGATGAATTCCAGACGGGCCAGGCCGACACCGGCGTTCGGCAACTGCGCGAAGTCGAAGGCGCGGTCCGGGTTGCCGACGTTCATCATGATCTTGAACGGCAGCTCCGGCATGGCGTCGACGGAGTTCTTCTTGATGTCGAAACCCAGCTCGCCTTCGAAGATGTAACCGGTGTCGCCTTCGGCGCAAGACACGGTCACGCCCTGGCCATCCTTCAGCAGTTGGGTGGCGTTGCCGCAACCAACCACAGCCGGAATACCCAGCTCGCGAGCGATGATCGCTGCGTGGCAGGTACGACCGCCACGGTTAGTGACGATGGCGCTGGCGCGCTTCATGACCGGTTCCCAGTCCGGGTCGGTCATGTCGGAAACCAGCACGTCGCCCGGCTGGACTTTGTCCATCTCGGAGACGTCCTTGATGATGCGCACTTTACCGGCGCCGATGCGCTGGCCAATCGCACGACCTTCCACCAGCACGGTGCCGGTTTCTTTCAGCAGGTAACGTTCCATGACGTTGGCCTGGGTGCGGCTTTTCACGGTTTCCGGACGGGCCTGCACGATGTACAGCTTGCCGTCGTCACCGTCCTTGGCCCACTCGATGTCCATCGGGCAGCCGTAATGCTTTTCGATGATCATCGCTTGCTTGGCCAGCTCGCTGACTTCAGCGTCGCTCAGGCAGAAACGTGCACGATCAGCCTTGTCGACATCGACAGTCTTGACCGAACGACCGGCCTTGGCCTCGTCGCCGTAGATCATCTTGATGGCTTTGCTGCCCAGGTTACGACGCAGAATCGCCGGACGACCGGCCTCCAGCGTGCCCTTGTGGACGTAGAACTCATCCGGGTTGACCGCGCCTTGTACAACGGTTTCGCCCAGACCGTAAGCGCCGGTGATGAACACCACGTCACGGAAACCGGATTCGGTATCGAGGGTGAACATCACGCCGGCAGTGCCGGTTTCCGAACGCACCATGCGCTGCACGCCAGCCGACAGGGCGACCAGTTTGTGGTCGAAGCCCTGGTGCACGCGGTAGGAAATCGCACGGTCGTTGAACAGCGAAGCGAACACCTCTTTGGCGGCGCGGATAACGTTTTCCACACCACGGATGTTCAGGAAGGTTTCCTGCTGACCGGCGAAGGAGGCGTCCGGCAGGTCTTCGGCGGTAGCGGAAGAACGCACGGCCACGGCCACGTCAGGGTTGCCGGCCGACAGCGCGGCGAACGCGGTGCGGATCTCGGCATTCAGTTTTTCGGGGAATTCGGCTTCCATGATCCATTGACGGATCTGCGCGCCGGTCTTGGCCAGGGCGTTGACGTCGTCGACGTCGAGCGCGTCGAGGGCCTGGTGGATCTGGTCGTTGAGGCCGCTCAGTTCGAGGAAATCACGATAGGCCTGAGCCGTCGTGGCGAAGCCGCCGGGGACCGAAACACCGGCGCCTGCCAGGTTACTGATCATCTCGCCCAGGGATGCGTTCTTGCCCCCCACATGCTCAACATCGTGTTTGCCGAGCTTATCGAGGGAAACTACGTACTCTACCAAGGTGATCTCTCCACTAACTGTGTTGGAAAAGCTCAGAAACCGGCGGCCCGGGGGAGCCTTGGCCGGTTGTATGGCCTGGACCTGGAAAATAAGTGAGAATGCTGGCCATTGGCGGCCGGCAAATCGCGCCTATCATATCCAAGATTGATGACTAGCTTAAGGCCCAAGGTGCAAATGAAACGATCTGCTTTCTTCATCTCCGATGGCACCGGCATCACTGCCGAAACCCTGGGTCAAAGCCTCCTGGCGCAGTTCGAAAACATTACCTTCAGCAAATTCACGCGACCGTACATCGACAGCGTGGATAAAGCGCGAGCCATGGTACAACAAATCAACAAAGCCGCTGAAACCGACGGCTTCCGTCCGATCATCTTCGACACCATCGTCAATCAGGACATCCGTGAGATTCTCGCAACGTCCAATGGTTTCATGATCGACATTTTCTCGACCTTCCTCGCCCCACTGGAGCAGGAACTGACCGAGCATTCTTCCTATACCGTCGGCAAATCCCATTCGATCGGGCACAACTCCAATTACATGGAGCGCATCGAGGCGGTTAACTTTGCCCTCGACAACGACGACGGCGCGCGCACGCACTATTACGACAAAGCCGATTTGATACTAGTGGGCGTGTCGCGATGCGGCAAAACGCCGACGTGTCTGTACATGGCCATGCAGTTCGGCATCCGCGCGGCCAACTATCCGCTGACCGAAGACGACATGGAGCGTCTGACCCTGCCTACTGCCCTGCGCGCGCATCAGCACAAGCTGTTCGGCCTGACCATCGACCCGGACCGCCTCACCGCGATCCGCAACGAGCGCAAGCCCAACAGCCGCTATTCGAGCTACGCCCAGTGCGAATTCGAAGTGCGTGAAGTGGAGAATCTGTTCCGCCGCGAAAACATCCCCAACATCAACTCCACCCATTTTTCGGTGGAAGAGATTTCGGCGAAGATTCTGGTGGAGAAAGGTGTGGAGCGGCGGTTCAAATAGATTTGTGGTGTCTGGGCTGACGCTTTCGCGAGCAGGCTCGCTCCCACAGTTTGATCGCGTTTATCCCGTTGAAATGCGGTCGAATGTGGGAGCGAGCCTGCTCGCGAAGAACGATTACACGGTGTCTGTTAATGCCTTGGCCAGAGCTTCAAAACCTGCCAGCAACAACCGATCATCCCCCACCGCATTACACACACTTACCCGAATGAACTGCGGCACCGCTGAATGCCCGACCGCAAACACCTCGGCGGTGGCTACCAGATAGTTGTTTTCCTTCAACTCCGCCGCAATCTGCGACGCCCGCCACAGCTCAGGCACCTCCACCCAGAAATGCGGACTGTAAGGGTGAGTCTTGTAATTCAAACCCTGCAGAACAGGCGCCACCAACGCTTTGCGCCGAGCGATCTCGCTGATCTGCTCGTCCAGCAAACGCTCGGCCATGCCGCTTTCGATCCACAGGCTCGCCACTTCCATCGATAACGGATTGGCCATCCAGCAGGTGGCGCGGATGGCGGCACTCAAACGCCCGATCAACGCTTGCGGCGCGTGCAGATAACCAACGCGCAAACCCGCTGAAACAGCCTTGCTCAAACTGCCGATCAGCACTGAACGCTCCGGCGCAAAATAACTGAGCGGCAACGGGCGCTGGCGATCCAGCACAGCGTGGGCTTCATCTTCGATGATCAACAAGTTGTGCTGGCGACAGAGCTCGGCGAGCGCCTCGCGCCGTGGGATCGACATCACAGCGGCTGTAGGATTCTGGATCGTTGGGGTGCAATACAGCGCTGAAACACGATGCTGACGGCAAATGTCCTCCAGCGCCGACGGTAAAAGCCCTTCGTCGTCCATCGCCGCGCCAATGAGCTTTATCCCGAGCTGGCGTGCGACGCCAATCAATCCGGGGTAGGACAAATGCTCGGTGACCACCGTGTCGCCGGCCTTGAGCAGGCCCATCAGTGCGCACAACAGACCATGCTGGCCACCGTTGACGCACAACACCTGATCGACGTGCGGCACAAACGCCTCGTGCTGCAGCCAGACCGCACCCGCCAATCGGTGCCGTGCCAGCCCACCTTCAGCGGTGTACCCGGTCAATTGCTGCAACACCCGCGGATCGCTGGCCAGCTCCTGCAGGCTCTGGCTCATGAACGCCGCTTCTTGCGCTGGAATCGGTTGATTGCGGCTCATGTCGAAACAGGCTGACGGCTCATCACTGACATTGCGAAAGCCTTTGTCCTGCGGCCGCTCCATCCCGCGCTGACACACATAGGTGCCATCTCCTACGCGAGCCACCACCAATCCGACACGCTCAAGTTCACCGTAGGCACGGCTGATGGTGCCGATGGTCACCCCCAGGCTGTCCGCCAGCAAACGGTGCGGCGGCAACTTGCATCCCGCATCGATGACGCCCTCATCGATGGCTTGCGCGACTGCATCCGCCAGACGTTTGTACTTCACGCCCACGCCGTTGACGAGGCCATCGCGAAGGATTGACACCATGGCAATACTTACTTTGACAGTCATTGTCACCCCGAATAGCGTGCTTAAAACAGGTTCAATCAGGAATAGACCGTTTCCGCGATCAGGTCAATTCCACCGTTCGGAGCACGCCGCATGTCGACCGCCGTCAGCACACCGATGAACATCAGCAAACCCTGGCTCGCCGGATTGATCACCAGTACCTTGTTTCTGATCGTCTGCCTGAGTTGGGGCACGACGTGGCTGGGTATCAAGATTGCGGTGGAAAGCGTGCCACCGCTGACCGCCGCCGGGCTGCGTTTTCTGATCGCTTTTCCGCTGTTCCTGAGCTTCGCGCTGTTGCGCAAGGAACCGCTGTTTTTTCCAAAGCAAAGTCGCTGGTTCTTTGTGTTCGTCACGCTGTCGTATTTCAGCCTGCCCTACTACCTGCTCAACTACGGCGAGATGCACGTGTCATCGGGCCTGACCGCCCTGCTGTTCAGTTGCATGCCAGTTTTTATCCTGCTGTTCTCGGCGCTGTTTCTGCGCGAGAAAATCTACCCGTCGCAAATGCTCGGCATCGCGATTGGCTTTGGCAGTCTGTTCATGATTATTCGCAGTCAGGGTCTGCATCTGGATCAGGCGGAATGGCTTGGCGTACTGGCAATTCTGTGTGCAGCGGTGATGCATGCGCTGTGCTACGTGGTGACGAAAAAACACGGCAGCGCGATCAGCGTGATCACCTACAACACGCTGCCGATCGGCATTGCCGGCCTGATGTTATTTATTGTCGGTCTGAGCATTGAGACGCCGGCGTTCAGTGACGTCAGCGCCCGCTCGTGGGGCGCCCTGCTGTATCTCGGGTTGGTGGCATCGGTGGGTGGATTCATCGTTTACTTTTTGCTGCTTAAACGCTTGAGCCCGATCATCCTGTCGTTCGTGTTTATCATTTTCCCGGTGTTCGCCGTGATCATCGGCGCCTGGTACGAAGGGCAAACCCTGTCCCGGGAACTGATGATCTATTCGGCGATTTTGTTGAGCGGTTTTGCGATCACCAAATTGCCTGTGGAAAAGTGGTTCAGATAACCAACATATCCACAAAGCGGTTAACAGCCGTTGCTTCAAGCAGCGCCTGATCCTTGCACAACGCGAAGATCTCGCTGCTGCGCTGACCGGTGAAGCGCGTGGCCAGGTTGGCTTTGAACTTGTCCTCCAGCAACGGAATGCCCTCGGCACGGCGCCGGCGATGGCCGATCGGGTATTCCACCACGACGTTTTCGGTGCTGCTGCCGTCCTTGAAAAAAACTTGTACGGCGTTGGCGATCGAACGTTTGTCGGCCTCGAGATACTCGCGGGTGAAACGTGGCTCTTCGACGATGACCATTTTTTCGCGCAGCACATCAATGACTGGATGCGCCCGGTGGAAATCGTCTTCGTACTGCTCGGCGACCAGATTGCCGAACGCCAGCGGCACGGCGGTCATGTACTGGATGCAGTGGTCGCGGTCGGCGGCGTTGGCCAGCGGCCCGACCTTGGAAATGATGCGAATTGCCGATTCGTGGGTGGTGATGACGATCTTGTCGATCTCGTGCAGACGATTGCGCACCTGCGGGTGCAAGGTCACCGCCGCTTCGCAGGCGGTTTGCGCGTGGAACTCGGCGGGAAAGCTGATTTTGAACAGGACGTTTTCCATCACGTAACTGCCGAACGGCCGCGAAAAACTGAAAGCGCGTTTATCTTCCGGTTTCAGCGCCAGATCGCTATTGGTGTGGCTGAACAGTACGTCATAAAAGCCCCACTGTTTCGCAGTCAGCACGCCGGGAATACCCATTTCGCCGCGCATGGCGATGTCGCCCAGACGCACGCCACGACTCGTCGCATCCCCGGCCGCCCAGGACTTTCGCGAACCGGCATTCGGCGCATGACGATAGGTGCGCAGTGCCTGACCGTCGGCAAACGCATGGGACAACGCCGACAACAGTTGCTCGCGATTGGCGCCCATCAGTTTGGCGGTAACGGCGGTCGAGGCGACTTTCACCAGAATGACGTGATCGAGTCCTACCCGGTTGAAGGAGTTTTCCAGGGCAATCACGCCTTGTATCTCGTGAGCCATGATCATTGCTTCGAGGACATCACGAATGGTCAGCGGCGCTTCAGCATTGGCCAGACGCTTCTGCGAGAGGTGATCGGCCACCGCAAGAATGCCGCCCAGGTTGTCCGATGGATGGCCCCATTCGGCGGCGAGCCAGGTGTCGTTGTAGTCGAGCCAACGGACGATGCAGCCGATGTCCCACGCGGCTTTCACCGGGTCGAGGCGATAAGACGTACCCGGGACTCGCGCACCAAACGGCACGACGGTGCCTTCGACGATTGGGCCGAGATGCTTGGTGCATTCGGGAAAGCGCAGTGCCAGCAGGCCGCAGCCCAGCGTGTCCATCAGGCAGTTGCGGGCGGTGTCGAGAGCTTCGGTGGAGGTGACTTTGAAGGTGAGGACGTAGTCGGCGATGTCCTGCAGGACATGGTCGTAGTCGGGGCGGTTGTTCAGGTCGACGTTGGCGCTCATTGCGGTTCTCCTGTGCGGGAATGATGAGTGGGTGCGGTCTTCCTCAGGGCTTGGCGGGTTTGGGTGATTGCAGGTCTGGGGTGCCTGCTTGTTTTGTGTTTCTTCTGTGGGTGGGCCCCTCACCCTAGCCCTCTCCCGAGGGAGAGGGAACCGATTGGGGGATGCTGTAGAGGTTCACCGACGTGAACGATCGCCATTGAATCCATAATCGATCTGGTCAATGCACAATTTCAAACACCTCGGTCGGCCCCTGAATCCATAATCGACTCGATCTTTCAGGTCGATGTACTACTCCAGACACCTCGATCGGCTCCTGAATCCATAATCAACTCGTTCTTTCAGGTCGATGTACAACCCCAGACACCTCGGTCGGCCCCCTGAATCCATAATCGACTTGATCTTTCAGGTCGATGTACAACCCAAGACACCTCGGTCGGCCCCCTCTCCCTCTGGGAGAGGGCTGGGGTGAGGGTGAAAAATCTCAAATCAGAAAGAATCACCCGGGATGCGCACGTAGCCTTCCATGAGAACGCGTGCGCTACGGCTCATGATGGCTTTCTTCACCACCCACTCGCCGTTTTCCAGACTGGCTTCAGCGCCAACACGCAACGTTCCGGACGGATGTCCGAAGCGCACGGCATTCCGTTCAACGCCACCCGCCGCAAGGTTCACCAACGTGCCGGAAATCGCTGCCGCCGTACCAATCGCCACCGCCGCCGTGCCCATCATCGCGTGATGCAACTTGCCCATCGACAACGCCCGCACCAGCAAATCCACGTCACCAGCGCCAACCGCTTTACCACTCGACGCCACGTAATCCACAGGCTTGGCAACGAACGCGACTTTCGGCGTGTGCTGCCGTTTCGCCGCTTCATCAAGATTAGCAATCAGTCCCATGCGCAGCGCGCCATAAGCCCGAATCTTCTCGAACATCTGCAGCGCTTGCGGATCGCTGTTGATCGCACTTTGCAGCTCAGTGCCGGTATAACCAATGTCTGCGGCGTTGACGAAAATCGTCGGGATGCCGGCGTTGATCATGGTCGCCTTGAACGTGCCAACGCCCGGCACTTCCAGCTCATCGATCAGGTTGCCGGTAGGAAACATCGAACCACCGCCACCCTCTTCTTCCGCCGCCGGGTCCATGAATTCGACTTGTACTTCAGCAGCCGGAAAAGTCACGCCATCGAGTTCGAAATCACCGGTTTCCTGCACTTCGCCGTTGGTGATCGGCACGTGGGCAATAATCGTTTTGCCGATGTTGGCCTGCCACACGCGCACCACCGCGACACCGTTGTGCGGAATGCGGCTGGCATCGACCAGGCCATTGCTGATGGCGAACGAACCGACCGCTGCCGAGAGGTTGCCGCAGTTGCCGCTCCAATCCACAAAGGGCTTGTCGATGGAGACCTGACCGAACAGGTAATCGACGTCGTGATCAGCCTTGATGCTTTTCGACAGGATCACGGTTTTGCTGGTGCTCGACGTCGCGCCGCCCATGCCGTCGATTTGTTTGTCGTACGGGTCGGGACTGCCGATCACGCGCAGCAATAAAGCGTCGCGAGCCGGACCGGGAATCTGCGCCGCTTCAGGCAGATCCTTGAGGCTGAAAAACACGCCTTTGCTGGTGCCGCCGCGCATGTAGGTGGCGGGGATTTTTATTTGTGGTGCGTGAGCCATATTGCTCCTTACCGAAAGCATGGGACTTAAAATCCCATGCCCGCATCAGTTGATTTAAACGGCAACCGCCGACTCTTCAAGGAAGTCCTGAGCGAAGCGCTGCAACACGCCGCCGGCCTCGTAGATCGATACTTCTTCAGCGGTATCCAGACGGCAGGTCACCGGCACGTCAACGCGCTCGCCGTTCTTGCGATGGATCACCAGCGTCAGGTCCGCGCGCGGTTTGCGCTCGCCGATCACGTCATAGGTTTCGCTGCCGTCGATGGCCAGCGTGTGACGGTCAGTGCCCGGCTTGAACTCCAGCGGCAACACACCCATGCCCACCAGGTTGGTGCGGTGAATGCGCTCGAAACCTTCTGCGGCAATCGCCTCGACGCCAGCCAGACGCACACCTTTTGCCGCCCAGTCGCGCGACGAACCCTGACCGTAATCGGCGCCGGCAATGATGATCAGCGGCTGCTTGCGTTCCATGTAGGTTTCGATGGCTTCCCACATGCGCATCACTTTGCCTTCCGGCTCGACACGCGCCAGCGAACCCTGTTTGACCTTGCCGTTTTCCACGACCATTTCATTGAACAGTTTCGGGTTGGCAAACGTTGCACGCTGCGCGGTCAAGTGGTCGCCACGGTGCGTGGCGTAAGAGTTGAAGTCCTCTTCCGGCAGGCCCATTTTCGCCAGGTATTCACCGGCGGCGCTGTCGAGCATGATTGCGTTGGATGGCGACAGGTGATCGGTGGTGATGTTGTCCGGCAGCACCGCCAGCGGGCGCATGCCCTTGAGCGGACGCGCGCCGGCCAGTGCGCCTTCCCAGTACGGCGGACGGCGGATGTAGGTGCTCATATCACGCCAGTCGTACAGCGGAGTGACTTTCGGGCCGGTGTCTTCGTGGACGGCGAACATCGGAATGTAGACCTGACGGAACTGCTCAGGCTTGACCGAAGATTTCACTACGGCGTCGATTTCTTCGTCGCTCGGCCAGATGTCTTTCAGGCGGATTTCTTTGCCGTCCACGACACCGAGCACGTCTTTTTCGATATCGAAGCGGATGGTCCCGGCAATCGCATAGGCGACCACCAGCGGCGGCGACGCGAGGAACGCTTGCTTGGCGTACGGGTGGATGCGGCCGTCGAAGTTGCGGTTGCCCGAGAGCACGGCGGTCGCATACAGATCGCGGTCGATGATCTCCTGCTGGATCACCGGATCGAGCGCACCGGACATGCCGTTGCAGGTAGTGCAAGCGAAGGCGACGACACCGAATCCGAGCTGCTCCAGCTCCGTGGTCAGCCCTGCTTCGTCGAGGTACAGCGCCACGGTTTTCGAGCCCGGCGCCAGCGAGGATTTCACCCATGGCTTGCGGGTCAGGCCGAGTTTGTTGGCGTTGCGCGCGAGCAGGCCGGCGGCGATGACGTTGCGCGGGTTACTGGTGTTGGTGCAACTGGTAATGGCGGCGATGATCACTGCGCCGTCGGGCATTTGTCCCGGCACGTCATCCCACTGGCCGGAGATGCCTTTGGCGGCCAGATCCGCCACCGCGACGCGGGCGTGCGGGTTGCTCGGGCCGGCCATGTTGCGCACCACCGAGGACAGATCGAAAGTCAGACCGCGCTCGTATTGCGCGCCTTTCAGGCTGTCTGCCCACAGGCCGGTGAGCTTGGCGTACTGCTCGACCAACTGCACTTGCTGGTCTTCGCGACCGGTGAGTTTCAGGTAATCGATGGTTTGCTGATCGATGTAGAACATCGCCGCCGTGGCGCCGTATTCCGGGGCCATGTTGGAGATGGTCGCGCGGTCGCCAAGGGTCAGCGCCGCTGCGCCTTCGCCGAAGAATTCCAGCCATGCGCCGACGACTTTCTGTTTGCGCAGGTATTCGGTCAGCGCCAGCACCATGTCGGTGGCGGTGATGCCCGGTTGCAGCTTGCCGGTCAATTCGACGCCGACGCTTTCCGGCAGGCGCATCCACGAGGCGCGACCGAGCATCACGCTCTCGGCTTCGAGACCGCCAACGCCGATGGCAATCACGCCCAAAGCATCGACGTGCGGGGTGTGGCTGTCGGTGCCGACGCAAGTGTCGGGGAACGCCACGCCCTCACGCACCTGGATCACCGGAGACATTTTCTCCAGGTTGATCTGGTGCATGATGCCGTTGCCCGGTGGGATCACGTCAACGTTCTTGAAGGCCTTTTTGGTCCAGTTGATGAAGTGGAAACGGTCTTCGTTGCGACGGTCTTCGATGGCGCGGTTTTTCTCGAACGCCTGCTTGTCGAAACCGCCTGCCTCCACTGCCAGCGAGTGGTCGACGATCAATTGCGTCGGCACTACCGGGTTGACCTGCGCCGGGTCACCGCCCTGCAAGGCGATCGCGTCGCGCAGGCCAGCGAGGTCGACCAGCGCGGTCTGACCGAGAATGTCGTGGCAAACCACACGCGCCGGAAACCACGGGAAGTCGAGGTCGCGTTTGCGTTCGATCAGTTGCTTGAGGGAATCGGTAAGCGTGGCCGGGTCGCAGCGACGCACGAGGTTTTCCGCCAGCACGCGGGAGGTGTACGGCAGGGTGTCGTAACTGCCGGGCTGAATCGCTTCGACCGCCGCACGGGCGTCGAAATAATCCAGAGGGCTGCCGGGCAGGGTTTTGCGAAATTCTGTGTTCATCGGGTCAGGACTCGGGTCACGGTAGTTTCAAAGGGTGGCTGACACAAACCTGAGTTACACACCATCCACTGTGGGAGCGAGCCTGCTCGCGAAAGCGGTAGATCAGTCGACATCGATGGTGAATGTCAGTCCGTCTTCGCGAGCAGGCTCGCTCCCACAGGGTCTAGCGGTGTTTTCCGGGATCGCGTCAGCTCACCATTTCAGCGACGTTCGATTGGCACGAACTTGCGCTGTTCGACGCCGACGTACTCGGCGCTTGGACGGATGATGCGGTTGTTGGCGCGTTGTTCGAACACATGCGCAGCCCAGCCAGTCAGGCGCGAGCAGACGAAGATCGGCGTGAACAGCTTGGTCGGGATGCCCATGAAGTGGTACGCCGAGGCATGGTAGAAATCGGCGTTGGGGAACAGTTTTTTCTGCTCCCACATGGTCTTGTCGATGGCTTCGGAAACCGGGAACAGCACTTTGTCGCCGACTTCATCCGCGAGTTTTTTCGACCAGCCCTTGATCACCTCGTTGCGCGGATCGCTGTCCTTATAGATCGCGTGGCCGAAGCCCATGATCTTGTCCTTGCGCTCAAGCATGCCGAGGGTGCCTTTGATCGCCTCTTCCGGCGACGAGAAGCGCTCGATCATTTCCATCGCTGCTTCATTGGCGCCGCCGTGCAACGGACCGCGCAGCGAACCAATAGCGGCAGTGACGCAGGAATACAGATCGGACAGCGTCGATGCACAAACACGGGCGGTGAAGGTCGAGGCGTTGAATTCGTGCTCGGCATAAAGGATCAGCGAGACGTTCATCACTTTCACGTGCAGTTCGCTCGGCTTCTTGTCGTGCAGCAAGTGCAGGAAGTGGCCGCCGATGGTCGGCTCGTCGCTGACGCAGTTGATGCGTTTGCCGTCGTGGCTGAAGCGATACCAGTAGCACATGATCGCCGGGAATGCGGCCAGCAAGCGGTCAGTTTTGTCGCGCTGTTCGGAGAAGTCTTTCTCCGGCTCGAGGTTGCCGAGGAACGAGCAACCGGTGCGCATCACGTCCATCGGGTGGGCGTCGGCGGGGATGCGTTCGAGCACTTCTTTCAGCGCTTGCGGCAGGTCGCGCAGCTTGCTCAGTTTGCCTTGGTATTCGTCGAGTTGCGCCTTCGTCGGCAGCTCGCCGTAGAGCAGCAGGTAAGCGACTTCTTCAAATTGCGCATCGGCAGCGAGTTCGCGCACGTCGTAACCGCGATAGGTCAGCCCGGCACCGGCCTGGCCCACGGTGGACAGTGCGGTTTGCCCGGCGACCTGGCCACGGAGCCCGGCGCCACTGAGTACTTTTGCTTCGGCCATTGTGTTCTCCAATCTTGAATTTGTTAGGGAGTGTGGCGAAAAGATCGCAGCCTCGTTGCACTCGACAGCTCCTACAGGGAGCTGTGTAGAAGCTGCCGCAGGCTGCGATCTTTTGATCTTTATTTCTTGGCGGCAAACAACGCATCGAGTTTCTGCTCGAAGGTGTGGTAATCGATGCGATCGTAAAGCTCCATGCGAGTCTGCATGGTGTCGATGACATTCTGCTGCGTGCCGTCGCGACGGATCGCGGTGTAAACGTTTTCGGCAGCCTTGTTCATCGCGCGGAACGCCGACAGTGGATAGAGCACCAGCGACACGTCGGCGCCGGCCAGTTGCTCGGTGGTGTACAGCGGTGTCGAACCGAACTCGGTGATGTTGGCCAGAATCGGCGCTTTCACACGGTTGGCGAACAGCTTGTACATCTCCAGCTCAGTGATCGCTTCCGGGAAGATCATGTCAGCGCCAGCCTCGATGCACGCCGCTGCGCGATCGAGTGCCGATTCCAGACCTTCCACCGCCAGCGCATCGGTGCGCGCCATGATCACGAAGCTGTCATCGGTGCGGGCATCGACGGCGGCTTTGATGCGGTCGACCATTTCCTGCTGGCTGACGATCTCTTTATTAGGACGGTGGCCACAGCGCTTGGCGCCGACCTGATCCTCGATGTGAATCGCCGCCGCGCCGAACTTGATCATCGATTTGACCGTGCGCGCGACGTTGAATGCCGAGGAACCGAAACCGGTGTCGACGTCGACCAGCAGCGGCAGATCGCAAACGTCGGTGATGCGGCGCACGTCGGTCAGCACGTCATCCAGACCGGTGATGCCCAGATCCGGCACGCCGAGCGAGCCTGCAGCCACCCCGCCACCGGACAGGTAGATCGCCTTGAAACCGGCGCGTTTGGCCAGCAGCGCGTGGTTGGCGTTGATTGCGCCGACCACCTGCAATGGATGCTCGCTGGCGACCGCATCGCGGAAACGCTGGCCTGGAGTGCTGTGCTTGGAACTCATGACTCACCTCGTTCAGTGGCTGTCTTATTGTGGGCGCCGTCCTGGTAATGACGGGCGATGTTGCGTTTCGAGGCGCCGATGTGACGGCGCATCAACAATTCCGCGAGCTCGCCGTCACGGTCGGCGATGGCATCGAGAATCCGGTGGTGTTCGGCGAAGGCTTGGCGCGGGCGGTTCGGCGTGGTGGAAAACTGGATGCGGTACATGCGCACCAGTTGATACAACTCGCCGCAGAGCATCTGCGTCAGCGTGCGGTTGCCGCTGCCCTGGATGATCCGGTAGTGGAAGTCGAAATCACCTTCCTGCTGGTAATAGCCGACACCGGCCTGAAACGCCGCATCGCGCTCATGTGTTTCCAGCACCCGGCGCAGTTCGTCGATTTCTTCGACGCTCATGCGTTCGGCTGCCAAACGGCAGGCCATGCCTTCGAGGGATTCGCGGATTTCGTAGAGTTCGAGCAATTCGGCGTGGCTGAGCGACACCACCCGCGCGCCGACGTGCGGTACCCGCACCAACAGGCGCTGGCCTTCCAGACGGTGGATCGCCTCCCGCAATGGCCCCCGGCTGATGCCGTAGGTGCGCGCCAGCTCCGGCTCGGAGATCTTGCTGCCCGGGGCGATCTCGCCTTTGACGATAGCCGCTTGAATGCGCCGGAAGACGTTTTCCGAAAGTGTCTCGGAATCGTCGCCGCTGATGACCGGGGGATCGAGTTGATCCAGCATGATTGTCGACACCTTTAAATCCGATGCGGCAAAAACTAGCCAATTAGCCCGCATCAGTCAAAGGATAAATAGGTATTGTCGACAATCGTCTAATAACCGTAGGCAATCTCCCATTGGTCGATTAATCCCTGTGGGAGCGAGCCTGCTCGCGAAAGCGTACTGTCAGTCAGCATCTGCATGGGATGACGCACCGCCTTCGCGAGCAGGCTCGCTCCCACAGGGTTCCCAAAGGGGTATAGACCGGCTCGGGCGCTGGCGCCATAAAACCACCGTGCTAGAATGCCGCCCGCATTTGCTGGCCATTTGTACGGCTTGTCATAAAAAGCTGCCAGGCACACGAAGGGTCTTGCGCAAGTATTGCCAAGGACCTGAACCGAAAACGGAACGCTGCGCACCAGGATTTATGAGACTCAAGCCCTTCCCCACATTTTTTGCCCTGTTTTGCCTGCCCGGCCTCGCCGCCGCGGGGGAGAAAACCGTGTACGGCCTCAACGAATACGCTTCGCTTGACGGCATCAACCTCGAAGTCGCGGCCAAACTCGACACGGGCGCGAAAACCGCCTCGCTGAGTGCCCGCGACATCAAACGCTTTAAACGCAACGGTGAGTCCTGGGTACGTTTCTACCTGGCGATAGACGCTGCGCATTCACACCCGATCGAACGGCCGCTGGCCCGGGTCAGCAAGATCAAGCGCCGTGCTGGCGACTACGACCCGGAAGAAGGCAAGAAGTACACCGCCCGTCCGGTGATCGAGCTGGATATCTGCATGGGATCAGCGATGCGCAGCATCGAAGTGAACCTGACCGACCGAAGTGCGTTCCAATATCCGCTTTTGATTGGCTCCGAGGCGCTTAAACGCTTCGACGCGCTGGTCGATCCAAGTCTTAAATACGCTGCCGGCAAACCCGCCTGCACCATCGCCGCTCATACCGCCGAGTAATTTCCATGCGTTCTCTAACCTTCCACCTGAAAATCCTGATCACCATTCTGGTGCTGCTGGGCGTTTCGGTTACGGCCTATCAGATTTTCGTGCTCGGCATCCCGGTAACCGAAGACGCCACCGACGACTTGTGGAACATCGACGCCAAGGTCGAGTTCGTCGCCAGCACCAAGGATCCGGTGAAGATCCAGATGTTCGTGCCACCGTTGAGTCGCGATTACGTCAGCCTCAACGAGAGCTTTATCTCCAATAACTACGGCGTTGCGGTGAACCGCGTCGATGGCAACCGCAAGGTCACTTGGTCGGCACGCCGGGCCAAGGGCAACCAGACCCTTTATTACCGTCTGGTGCTGACCAAGCGCTACACCGCGGAAAAAACCAAGATCAAAGGCCCGACCTTCCGCGACAGCATCGCCATCGAAGGCCCGGAGAAAATCGCCGCCGAAGCCCTGCTCGCGCCGATCCGTCAGCACTCGGCCGACGTCGAAACCTTCATCGGCGAAGCGATCAAACGCGTCAACAACCTCAACGATGACAACGTCAAGCTGCTGCTGGCCGGCGATCCGTCGACCGCGCACAAAGCCAAAATAGTCGAGCTGCTGCTGTCCATCGCTCACGTGCCGGTGGAAAAAGTCCACACCATCCGCCTCGTCGCCGACCAGCCGCAAATGCCTGAACTGTGGCTGCGCAGCTTCAACGGCAACGACTGGCTGTACTTCAACCCGGAAACCGGCGAACAAGGCCTGCCGACCGACCGTCTGCTGTGGTGGACTGGCGATGAAAACCTGATCACCGTCGACGGTGGCAAGAAAGCCAACGTGACCTTCAGCCTGAACAACAGCGAGATGAACGCGATTCGTCTGGCCAAGCTGACCGACGAAAACACCGACGCCAACTTCCTCGAATACTCGCTGTACGGCTTGCCGCTGCAGACCCAGCAGACCTTCATGATCATGGTGATGATCCCGATCGGCGTGCTGGTGATCCTGATCCTGCGCAACCTGATCGGCCTGCAGACCCTCGGCACGTTCACCCCGGTGCTGATCGCCCTCGCCTTCCGCGAAACGCAGCTGGGTTTCGGCATTCTGCTGTTTACCGTGATCACCGCGCTGGGCCTGTCGTTACGTTCGTATCTGGAACACCTGAAGCTGCAAATGCTGCCGCGACTCTCGGTGGTGTTGACCTTTGTCGTGGTGTTGATCGCGGCGATCAGCCTGTTCAGCCATAAGCTCGGGCTGGAACGTGGTCTGTCGGTGGCGCTGTTCCCGATGGTGATTCTGACCATGACCATCGAACGCCTGTCGATCACCTGGGAAGAACGTGGTGCCAGCCATGCGATGAAAGTCGCGATTGGTACACTGTTCGCGGCGTCTCTGGCGCACTTGATCATGACCGTGCCTGAGTTGGTCTACTTCGTGTTCACCTTCCCGGCGATCCTGCTGATTCTGGTTGGTTTCATGCTGGCGATGGGGCGTTATCGCGGTTACCGCCTGACCGAACTGGTGCGCTTCAAGGCGTTCCTGAAGAAGGCTGACGCCTGATGTTCGGTTTCTGGAAGACCTGGAAGGCGCTAGAGGCGCGGGGCATCATGGGCATCAATCGGCGTAATGCCGACTACGTGCTCAAGTACAACAAGCGCAGCCTGTACCCGATCGTCGATGACAAGATCATCACCAAGGAACGTGCCATCGAGGCCGGCATTCACGTGCCGGAGTTGTATGGCGTGATCTCCACCGAAAAGGAAATCGACAAGCTCGGCGAGATCATCGGCGGGCGCAGCGACTTCGTGATCAAACCGGCCCAGGGCGCTGGCGGTGACGGCATCATTGTCATCGCCGACCGTTTCGAGGGTCGCTATCGCACGGTGTCGGGCAAGATCCTTGCCCACGAAGAGCTTGAGCATCACATCTCGAGCATCCTCACCGGTTTGTATTCGCTGGGCGGCCACCGCGATCGGGCGCTGATCGAATACCGGGTGACCCCGGACCAGATCTTCAAAAGCATCAGCTACGAAGGCGTGCCGGACATCCGCATCATCGTGTTGATGGGCTATCCGGTGATGGCGATGCTGCGTTTGCCGACCCGGCAGTCCGGCGGCAAGGCCAACCTGCACCAGGGCGCCATCGGCGTCGGCGTGGATCTGGCCACCGGTTTGACGTTGCGCGGCACCTGGCTGAACAACATCATCACCAAACACCCCGACACCACCAACGCGGTGGACGGCGTGCAACTGCCCTACTGGGACGGTTTCATGAAGCTCGCGGCAGGCTGTTATGAGCTGTGCGGGCTGGGCTATATCGGTGTGGACATGGTGCTCGATCAGGAGAAAGGCCCGCTGATTCTCGAGCTCAATGCGCGGCCGGGGCTGAATATCCAGATTGCCAATGACTGTGGGCTGACGTTGCGCACGCACGCGGTGGAAGCGCGACTGGAAGAGCTGAAGGCGCGTGGGGTGACGGAGACGGTTGAAGAGCGGGTTGCGTTTACTCAGGAAATGTTTGGGCATATTCCTGCGGTCGAAGGCTAAGAGCTGAAAAACTAAAAGCCCCTCACCCTAGCCCTCTCCCAGAGGGAGAGGGGACTGACCGAAGTGGATGTTCGAGGTACGCCGACCTGAACGTCTTGAGTCGAACTCAGGCCTTGAAAAGCATGAAGATCGGCTCCCTCCCCCAAGATATCGAGCCGAACCCAAGTTTTGAAAAGCCCCCGATCTGCCCCCTTTCCCCCTCGCCCCCTTGGGGGAGAGGGTTGGGGTGAGGGGGAGGCTTTTGACTTTGATCTGGCATCGGAGAGGACTACAATCCCCTCCCCGCCTCAACGGCCGATCTGCCCCGCCCATGTTGACCTGTTCCGTACACCCGCTGCCCTACCGCGCCAATCCCGCCGACTACTTCGCGGCCATCCGCAACGCGCCCGGCGCCGTACTGCTCGACAGCGGCCGGCCAAGTGCCGACCGTGGTCGTTATGACCTGCTCAGCGCCTGGCCGCTGGAACAACTGGCGGTGTTGCCCGACGAAAGCGGCAATCATTTCCTGCAACGTCTGCGTGACAATCTGAATCGCCTCGGTGAGGCTGATTTGCCAGCAAGTTTCGAGCTTCCATTCGCTGGCGGTTTGATCGGTTACCTGAGCTACGATTTCGGTCGGCACCTGGAAAACCTGCCGAGCCAGGCGTTGGATGATCTGCAATTGCCGGACGCGCGTTTTGGCCTGTACGCCTGGGCACTGATCAGCGATCACCAGATGGCCACCAGCCAATTGGTCTTCCACCCGTCCGTGATCGACGGCGAGAAACAACGCCTGATTGCGTTATTCACTCAGCCACATGCTGATGCGCTGACCCCGTTCAAATTGAACGCCCCGATGACCGCCGACCTCTCGGCCGACGATTACCGCCAAGCCTTCGAACGCATTCAGCACTACATCCAGGCCGGCGATTGCTATCAGGTCAACTTCGCCCAACGCTTCCGCGCTTCGTGCCAGGGCGATCCGTGGCTGGCTTATTGCGCATTGCGCGAAGCCTGCCCGACACCGTTCTCCGGTTTCCAGAGCCTGCCCGAGGGCGGCGCGGTGTTGAGCCTGTCGCCGGAGCGCTTCGTCAAAGTCAGCGAACGCCAGGTGGAAACCCGCCCGATCAAAGGCACCCGCCCTCGCGGCCTGACCCCAGCCGAAGATGCGGCCAACGCCGCCGAACTGCTGGCCAGCCCCAAGGATCGCGCAGAAAACCTGATGATCGTCGACCTGCTGCGCAACGATCTCGGCCGCACCTGCCGCATCGGCTCGGTACGCGTGCCGGAGCTGTTCAGTCTGGAAAGCTATCCGAACGTGCATCACCTGGTCAGCAGCGTCACCGGTGAACTGGCGGATGATCGCGACGCACTGGATTTGATTGCCGGCAGTTTCCCCGGCGGCTCTATCACCGGCGCGCCGAAGATTCGCGCAATGCAGATCATTGATGAGCTGGAACCGACCCGACGCGGTTTGTATTGCGGCTCGTTGCTGTATCTGGACGTACGCGGCGAGATGGACAGCTCCATCGCGATTCGCAGTCTGTTGGTCAAGGATGGGCAAGTGTGCTGCTGGGGCGGTGGCGGGATTGTCGCCGATTCGGATTGGCAGGCGGAGTATCAGGAGTCGATCACCAAAGTCAGAATCCTCCTCGAAACCCTGCAGAACCTTTAAAAGCTATCGCGAGCAGGCTCACTCCTACATTTGGAATGCGATCCCCTGTAGGAGTGAGCCTGCTCGCGATGGCGTCTTTTCAGACGACTACAAACTCAACTCTCTGTTCGAAGCCTTCAGGAATTCCTGCTTCAACTCGGCAAACGTATGCACCGCCGGAAACTGCGGAAACTCGCGAATCACATTCTCCGGCGCATGAAACAGAATCCCCGCATCCGCCTCGCCCAGCATCGTCGTGTCGTTATACGAATCCCCCGCCGCAATCACCCGGTAATACAGGCTCTTGAACGCCAGCACCGACTGACGCTTGGGATCTTTCTGACGCAACTGATAGCTGGTCACCCGCCCGGTTTCGTCAGTGATCAGACGATGGCAAAGCAAGGTCGGGAAGCCCAGTTGGCGCATCAGCGGCTGGGAAAATTCATAGAACGTATCCGACAGAATCACCACCTGAAAGCGCTCACGCAGCCAGTTGACGAACTCCACTGCGCCGTCCAGCGGCTTCAGGGTGGCGATCACTTCCTGAATGTCCGACAGCTTCAAGCCGTGCTCGTCGAGGATGCGCAGACGCTGCTTCATCAGCACGTCGTAATCGGGAATGTCCCGGGTGGTGGCCTTGAGGGATTCGATTCCGGTTTTTTCGGCGAAGGCGATCCAGATTTCCGGCACCAACACCCCTTCAAGATCCAGGCAAGCAATTTCCACAAGACACTCCCGTTTGTATTGATTATTTGAGTCGAGCGAGGCCGAACTCTAGCGACTCACATGCAGACGCGCAACGCACAGCACGCCCCCGAGCCGTGCAGCTTTTTGTTACCATCAGCGCCATATAGAGCGCCCAGCGCCACCGACCTGTAGGAAGCCGCCCTGATGAGTGCAACGTTCGACGTCGTGGAACTCGCCACGACCTATGCCAATAAATCCGCCCAGGACATTCTGAAACTCGCGTTTGCCGAGTTCGGCGATGACCTTTGGATCTCTTTCAGCGGCGCCGAGGATGTGGTGCTGGTGGACATGGCCTGGAAGCTCAACAAGAACGTCAAGGTGTTCAGCCTCGACACCGGCCGCCTGCACCCAGAGACCTACCGCTTCATCGATCAGGTGCGCGAGCACTACAAGATCGACATCGAACTGGTGTCGCCGGACTACACGAAACTGGAACCGTTCGTGAAGGAAAAAGGCCTGTTCAGTTTCTACAAGGACGGCCACGGCGAATGCTGCGGCATCCGCAAAATCGAACCGCTACGCCGCAAACTATCTAGCGTCAAAGCCTGGGCCACCGGCCAGCGCCGCGATCAGAGCCCGGGCACGCGTAGCGCTGTGGCGGTGATGGAAATCGACACCGCGTTCTCCACGCCGGAGCGTACGTTGTACAAGTTCAACCCGTTGGCGCAGATGACCAGCGAAGAGATCTGGGGCTACATCCGCATGCTTGAGCTGCCGTACAACAGCCTGCATGAACGCGGCTTCATCAGCATAGGCTGCGAACCGTGCACCCGCCCGGTGCTGCCGAACCAGCATGAGCGCGAAGGCCGCTGGTGGTGGGAAGAGGCGACGCAGAAAGAGTGCGGGTTGCATGCCGGCAATATCATTAGCAAGGCGTAACGCCCTGCCGCGCTGATTTCCCCCTGTAGGAGTGAGCCTGCTCGCGATAGCGGTGTCTCAGTCGATGAATTTTTTGGCTGATACACCGCTATCGCGAGCAGGCTCACTCCTACAAAGGTCACTAGCGACTCAATAAATGTGTACACAGTAATGTCACCATCGGTGCCATTTATGTGTGCACTTTTTTGTTTCCACGCCCTGAAAAGTTACATCACGCCTAAAAACTCCCCGCCCTCGCCCGCTGTCAAAATCCCCCGCCAAAAATAAATACTTGTTCAATCGGTCAATTTTTAACCAATTATTTTCAACCACTTAGCGTTCATCGATAACTTTTCGAAATGAACACGGCTGCGCATAGATCGCCAACTGGCACAAATCTGGCTTTAGTGCATACATGTTTTGTATACAAAACTGCAAAACATACACACTTTCGATCCGCAAGCCTGAAGCGCCCTATCCCGTACAGGCTGCAGATGCCCCGTAACCAGTGATGTTCGCTGGCCGCGACGAAGATATGTCGAGCCTGAACGCTCATGCACAGTCATCGCGGCCCTGCACATCAGGAGCCTGCCGGAATGCGTACAAGTCTCTCCAATAACATCGCGCTGAATCTGCCCGCCTCTGCCCTCGACCAACCGTTACCCGATGACGGTCTGACCGAGCCGTTACAACTGAGCCCGCGCCTGCACAACAGCGATCTCGCGCCGACCAAGGCCGAGGGTCGGCGCTGGGGCAAATACAGCATCTTCGCCCTGTGGACGAACGACGTGCACAACATCGCCAACTACTCCTTCGCCATCGGCCTCTACGCTTTGGGCCTGGGAGGCTGGCAGATTCTGCTGTCGCTGGGGATTGGTGCGGCGCTGGTGTACTTCTTCATGAACCTGTCCGGTTACATGGGGCAGAAAACCGGCGTGCCGTTTCCGGTGATCAGCCGGATCAGTTTCGGCATCCATGGCGCGCAAATTCCTGCACTGATCCGGGCGGTTATCGCTATTGCCTGGTTCGGGATTCAGACGTACCTGGCCTCAGTGGTGTTCCGCGTACTGCTCACAGCGGTGCATCCCGGTTTCGCCGAATACGACCACAACGCGATTCTGGGTCTGTCGACTTTGGGTTGGGTGTGTTTCGTGGCGATCTGGTTCGTGCAACTGGCGATCCTTGCCTACGGCATGGAAATGGTGCGCCGCTACGAAGCGTTTGCCGGACCGGTGATTCTGCTGACCGTGGCCGCCCTCGCCGCGTGGATGTACTTCCAGGCCAACGCGACCATCGCCTGGTCGATCCGCGAACCACTGACCGGTGGCGAGATGTGGCGCAACATCTTTGCCGGCGGCGCTTTGTGGCTGGCGATCTACGGCACGTTGATCCTCAATTTCTGCGACTTCGCCCGCTCTTCGCCATGCCGCAAGACCATCAAGGTAGGAAACTTCTGGGGTTTGCCGGTGAATATTCTGGTGTTCGCCGCGATCACGGTTCTGCTCTGCGGTGCGCAATTTCAGATCAATGGCCGGATCATCGAAAGCCCGACCGAGATCATCGCCTCGATTCCCAACACCTTCTTCCTGGTGCTCGGTTGCCTGGCGTTTCTGATCGTCACCGTTGCGGTGAACATCATGGCCAACTTCGTCGCCCCGGCCTTCGTGCTGAGCAACCTGGCGCCGAAGTACCTGACGTTCCGCCGCGCCGGGCTGATCAGCGCGACCATCGCCGTGCTGATCCTGCCGTGGAATCTCTACAACAGCCCGCTGGTGATCGTGTACTTCCTGTCCGGTCTCGGCGCCCTGCTCGGCCCGTTGTACGGCGTGATCATGGTCGACTACTGGCTGATCCGCAAAGGTCGGATCAACGTACCGCAGCTCTACAGCGAAGACCCGAAAGGCGCTTATTACTACAGCCACGGCGTCAATTTCCGCGCGGTGGCGGCGTTTATTCCTGCGGCATTGATCGCCATTGTCCTGGCGCTGGTTCCGGGCTTCCACAGTGTCTCGCCGTTTTCTTGGCTGATCGGCGCCGGGATCGCCGGAATGCTCTATCCGATCATCGCCAAACGCCAACCGCACTACGCCGACATCAGCGGCGAATCGATCGCTGTCGACAACGTCTGCCATTAACTCCCTCGCGGCCCGGTTTCGGGCCGCAGAACTGCCCGCTATAAGGATTTCCCCATGCGTATTCTCGTGGTCAACGTCAACACCACCGAATCCATCACTGAGGCCATCGCCCGTTCGGCGCAGGCCGTTGCTTCGCCCGGAACGGAAATTGTCGGTTTGACGCCGTACTTCGGCGCCGATTCGATTGAAGGCAACTTCGAAAGCTATCTGGCGGCCATCGCGGTGATGGATCGGGTGATGTCCTACGATCAGCCGTTCGATGCAGTGATTCAGGCCGGTTATGGCGAACATGGCCGTGAAGGTTTGCAGGAATTGCTCAATGTGCCCGTAGTGGACATCACCGATGCGGCGGCGAGTACGGCAATGTTTCTGGGGCACGCGTATTCGGTGGTAACCACACTGGATCGCACCGTGCCGCTGATCGAGGATCGGCTGAAATTGTCCGGTCTGTGGGATCGTTGTGCATCGGTGCGGGCCAGTGGCCTGGCCGTTCTAGAGCTGGAGCACGAGCCGCAGCGCGCGCTGGAAGCGATCGTGCATCAGGCGGAGTTGGCGGTGACGCAGGACAAAGCCGAGGTGATCTGCCTGGGTTGCGGCGGCATGGCCGGGCTGGATGAGCAGATTCGTCGACGTACTGGCGTGCCGGTGGTGGACGGGGTGACGGCGGCGGTGACGATTGCGGAATCGCTGGTGCGGTTGCGCTTATCGACGTCGAAAGTGCGGACTTATGCAACGCCACGGCCGAAGAACATTATTGGCTGGCCGGGGCGGTTTGCCCGCTGAGGTCATCCTCGGAAACCGAGTCGCCCCATTCGCGAGCAGGCTCGCTCCCACAGGGGAAATGCATTCCAAATGTGGGAGCGAGCCTGCTCGCGAAGGCTGCAACTCGGTATCAAGCCGAGCTCAAATTGCACTGAACCGCTGCGCCAACCCCCGCTCCGCAAACTGCTCAATCAGAAAATCGACAAACGCCCGCGTCTTGCCCGGCAACAATTTATGCTCGGCGTAGTAAATCGAGATGTTGCCGTCATCGACAAACCAGTCCGGCAACACCCGCTGCAACGTCCCCGCCTGCAGATAGCCCACCGCAAACGGCATGCTCACCAGCGCGATTCCCAAGCCTTGTGCTGCTGTCCTGCAAGCGGCCTCGGAATCACTCATGGTCATTCGCGCCTTGAGCATCAACGGCCGACAATTCTGTGGATTGCGTCCGGTCAATTGCCAGGAACGCACGCGTCCGGTTTGCGGCGAGCGGATCAGAATGCCGTCGTGATGGCTGAGGTCGTCCGGTTCGATGATCTCGGGATTGGCCTGTAAATAGTCGGTGGACGCGACCAATATCCGATGCGCCGGGCTCAACTTGCGTGCGATCACGCCTTGCGGCAGTTCGAAACCGCCACCGATGGCCGCATCAAAGCCCTGGGCGATCAGATCGACCTGTCGATTATCGAAGTGCCAGTCCGGATTGATCGCCGGATATCGTCGTAGAAACTCACCGAGCATCGGCACGATATGCAGACAGCCAAATGCTGCGCCCATGCTGACTTTCAGCGTTCCCGCCGGTAGCCCTTCGACACTGGACAGATTGGCCACGGCATTTTGAATGGTCGTCAAACTGCCACTCACCTGATCGAGGAAAAGTTGCCCGGCCTCGGTCAGCGTCAGGCTGCGTGTACTACGCTGGAACAGCCGCACGCCGAGCCGCCCTTCGAGTTTGGCCACACTTTTGCCGACGGCTGCCGGGGTCAGACTCAAGCGTCGTGCGGCCTCGGCAAAGCTGCCGACTTCGGCACTACGCACAAAACATTCGATGCTGCTGAAGGTTTCCATGTTCGCCACTATAAACTTCTGGTTTACACAGACTATAGCAATCATGGTCTACACAGTTGTCGATACCACGCCGATACTCGGCACCAACACCAAGGCATTTCGCCTTGAATAGTCTGGAGATCGAACATGACCACTCAACACCTCAGCGGCAAAGTCGCTCTGATTCAAGGCGGTTCCCGTGGTATCGGTGCTGCCATCGTCAACCGCCTGGCCGCTGAAGGCGCCGCTGTAGCCTTCACTTACGTCAGCTCCAGCGCAAAAGCCGAAGAGCTGCAGAACAGCATCACCGCAAACGGTGGCAAAGCCTTGGCGATCAAGGCCGACAGCGCCGATGCCGCTGCCATCCGCCACGCCGTCAGCGCCACGCTCGAAGCTTTTGGCCGCCTCGACATTCTGGTCAACAACGCTGGCGTGCTGGCCGTCGCACCACTGGAAGACTTCAAACTTGAAGACTTCGACCAGACCGTAGCGATCAACATTCGCAGCGTCTTCATCGCCTCGCAGGAAGCCGCCAAACACATGGGCGAAGGCGCGCGCATCATCAACATCGGCAGCACCAACGCTGACCGCATGCCCTTCGCCGGCGGCGGTGTGTATGCAATGAGCAAATCGGCGCTGGTCGGTTTGACCAAAGGCCTGGCCCGCGACCTCGGCCCACGCGGCATCACCGTCAACAACGTGCAGCCCGGCCCGGTCGACACCGACATGAACCCGGCGCATGGTGATTTCGCCGAGAGTCTGATTCCGCTGATGGCGGTGGGTCGTTACGGTAAAGCCGAAGAAATCGCCAGCTTCGTCGCTTATCTGGCAGGTCCGGAAGCCGGCTACATCACCGGTGCCAGCCTGACCATCGACGGTGGTTTCGGCGCCTGATTTTCCGAGTCGCCTGAACGAAAAACGCCGCCCCTCTTGTAAAAGAAGGGCGGCGTTTTTGTGTGTCAGATGTCTACGCCCATTCCAGCGCCGGCAAACCACAGGCACTGGGCGTGAACGCTTTCAGGGTACGAAGAATCCCGTCAGCGTGTGCGTATTTTTCATCGGCCATGGCGGCATCGGGGATGGCGATCGCTGTCATGCCTGCGGCTTTCGCAGCGGTCACGCCAAACGGCGAATCCTCGAACACCAGGCAATCCTCAGGTGCCACGCCCAGACGGCGAGCGGCGGTGAGGAAAATATCCGGTGCCGGTTTGGCCGCGCCGACTTCCGGATCGTCTGCAGTGACGATGAAGTCGAACAACGCAAACCAGTCGCGGTGCAGCGTGGTTTTCTGCCCGAACGATTGACGCGACGAGCTGGTACCCACGGCAATCGGGATGTTGTGCGCCTTGAGATGGCGAATCAGCTCCTCGGCACCGGGCATCGCCTGCGCGGTGGGGAAACGCTCACGCATCAGCGGTTCACGGATGACCAGAAACTCTTCGGCGGTGATCGGCAGATCCAGCGCCTGCACCACGTAATTGGCCAGATCGTTGGCCCCGCGACCAATGATGTTCTGCTTGACGCTCCAGTCGAAGGTGCGCCCGTAACGCTGGGCAATCAGCGAGGTAACCTCGGTATAAATGCCCTCGGTGTCCAGCAGCAAACCGTCCATATCGAAAATCACGGCCTTGATCGGGCCGAACGCCTTCAGCGGTGCATTCATCATCGGATCCGTTAACAAAGACATCCCAGGCGGCAGGTGATGCCGCTGCTCGGATCTGATTAAAGGGTTCAGCAGCATAACGAGCGCGGCAGACATTGAGCAACGGGCAATGTTTGTTGGGCGATGAACTACTCGCAGACATTTAGCGAAACATCCTACAGATAACACCTACTCGCCCGACTTCTTTCCTGATTGATCCCCCGCAAAGTCCCCGCACCTTTTTGATGTGCGCGAGAGACTGCGAATGCTTCCAACCGATCGGCTGCTGGCCCTGAATAACAGCATCGGCCTGCTCGTTGTTGCTGCTTTGAATCCCGATGAGCCGGACTTCGAACATCTGATCCGCGAATTCCGCCTGTGCCTGAACCACTACGACGCCTGGGCCGAGCAGTTCTGGACAGGCGCCGCGCTGGATATCGAGCAGGTGTTCACTGTCGGCAACGACGTGCGTCTCAGCGCGCCGATCAAGTCGCAACAACCGCTCAGTTCATCGGTGGTCATGTGCTCGGCCAGCGGGGCGTTGACGCTGGTGCACATGTTCGAGGCCGCGCGGTTCGTGCCGATTGGCAACACCCCGGTGACGCTCGAACCGGTGCTTGCCGATGTCGGCGGCGTGCTGACTTTCGGCGAAGCGCTGCATTACACCATCGGCCCCAGCGGCATTCTGCAGGTGACCGACTGCGATCGGGGCCAGCGTTATCGCATCACCTTCTTTCCCGATGTGTCCACCGACCATGTGCGTGCACTGTATGCCTCTTATGAAGGTGTCATTGCAGGCCTGGAAGGCTGGCTGCGCGCTGAGTGGGCAGGGTTTCAACCCCAGTGGACGGAGTTTTCCAGCGCCGGATTTCTTGAGCGTTACGGTCAGCTGCAACAGGCCGACTGGCGTGGATTCGAGAAAGCCCTGAATGGCGTTTGGGACGACATTAAACAGGTATTCGCCCTCCTCGCCGACCTGCAGGCCAACAGCGAAAAGCTTCTGGAATACCTCAGCGAGGCCGAGCTTGAGGCGTTGTTGAATGCCTCCAGCGACGCCATTGCCAACGGCTTGCTGATCCTCAGTGACGAACCGTTGCTGTTCATTCATATGGCCGCGTTTACCAGTTGGCTGAAGATGCTGCCGCCGCAGCACCTGGCCGAAGTGGTGGCCGAGGTGCGGGTCGAACTGCTGATCAGTTTTCTGCTGATGGGATTGTCGGGTGGCGTCGGCGTGCCGCTGCGCTTGAGCAGCAAGGTGCTGGCGAAGGTCAAGTCGCCACGGGCGCGGGAATGGCTGGCGGCCTCGGCTTTGCGCTTGGCCGAACTGACGTCCTCGGCGGATTTGACGCGGCATGCCAGCGTTTTGAAGCCGCTGATGCTCAATGTGCGTGACGTTGAGTTGAAACCGACACCGTCGATACCGCTGAACATTCGTCAGGCTGATTCTGTGGTGTTGACGGTGCCGAATCCGGCGCCTGTTGTGCGGGACAAGTCTGGCGGTTCGAGCCGGATCGAGCGACATGAGCCGCATGACGACTCGCCGGATCAGGCGAAAAACCCCAACGGTGACAGCGCCGATTGCGTGCCGCGCACCTGCACCAACGGTTGTCCGGTGTCGATGGTCACTGGCGAAGAACTGCTGACCCTGACTGATGGGGTGCTTGATGGCGTGTTGCCGTTCGAGTTCACGCGGTTGTATCGCTCTAGCGCCGCCGAGATCGATGTCGGGCTGGGGTTTGGCTGGAGTCATTCGCTGGCGCATCGGCTCGCGTTTGAGGGTGACTTTGTTGTCTGGGTCGACCATGAAAACCGTCGAACACGGTTTCCGCTTCCTGGCGTTTCGCGCCCGGCGATTCACAACAGCCTGTCGCGGGCGGCGATTTTTCTTGGCGATGAGCCGGAGGAAATGATCCTCGCGCTGGCCGGGGAAACGGCGCGGTTTTATCACTTTCGCGCAGGACGGCTGACGGCGATCAGCGATGCCTATGGCAATCGTCTGACAGTGCAGCGCGATCGATCTGACCGGGTGCAGCGACTGGACAACGGCGCCGGGCGCTCGCTGCTGTTGCGGTATGACCGCGCGCAGTTGCTCGGTGTTGATTACCAAGTGTTTCGCGACGGTGCCTGGAGCACCGAACAGGCGCTGGTCAGCTACCGCTACGACGCTTATCAACACCTGATCGAGGCCAGCAACGCCGTCGGTGACAGCGAGCGTTACGACTACGACGACGCTCACGTAATCCTGCAGCGGCAACTGGCCGGCGGCGCGAGTTTTTTCTGGGAGTGGGAGCGGTCGGGGAAAGCCGCGCGTTGCGTGCGTCACTGGGCGTCGTTTTCGCAGATGGACACCCGTTACGTCTGGAATGACGACGGCAGCGTGGCGGTGCATTACGTCGATGGCACTGAAGAAACGTACGTCCACGACGAGCGGGCGCGGCTGGTGCGCAAGGTCGAGGCCGACGGTGGCGAGCAGCTCAAGGCTTATGACGATGCCGGGCGCTTGATCGCCGAGCAGGATGCGTTAGGCGCGGTCACCGAATACCGCTACGACGAGGTCGGACGGCTGATTGCGCTGATTCCGCCGGATGACGCGCCCACGTCCTACGAGTATCGCAACGGTTTCCTGTTTCGCCGTTCGCGCGGTGACGCGGTGTGGATCTACCGGCGCAATGCCGAGGGTGATGTCACCGAAGCGGTCGACCCCGACGGTCAGGTCACCCATTACTACTACGACACCCGGGGTCAGTTGCTGTCGATCCGTTATCCGGACAGCAGCCGCCATCGGCTGGTGTGGAATGCCCTCGGCCAGTTGACCGAGGAAACCCTGCCCGACGGTGGCGTGCGGCGTTTTTCCTACGATGCATTGGGGCGGCGGACCACAACCGCAGACGAACACGCTGCGGTCACCCGTCAGCATTGGGACGCCGTTGGCCGACTGATTCAGACGACATTTCCTGACGGTGCGACCCGCGCCTACAGCTACGGCGCCTACGGTCAGGTCACCGCCGAGCGCGATGAACTCGGGCGTATCACCCGTTATGAATACGACGACGATCTGCACCTGGTTTCGCGGCGGATCAACCCCGACGGCACACGGGTGCAGTACCGCTACGACCATGCGCAACTGCTGCTCACCGAGATTGAAAACGAATCGGGGGAAAAGTACCGGCTGGATTACACACCGACCGGGCTGATTCGTCAGGAAAGCGGTTTTGACGGCCGGCGCACGGCGTACGCCTACGACCTCAACGGGCATCTGCTGGAGAAGACCGAGTTCGGTGATGACGGCTCGACGCTGATTACTGGATATGCAAGAGATGCTGCCGGGCGTCTTCTGGTCAAGACCCTGCCTGACGGGATCAAGGTCACCTATCAATACGACCGCCTCGGTCGTTTGATTGGGGTCGACGACGGCCAGCAACACCCGCTGGCCTTCGAGTACGACCGCCAGAACCGCTTGATCACCGAGCATCAGGGCTGGGGCACCCTGCGTTACCGCTACGATGCCTGCGGCCAGCTCAAACGTCTGCGTCTGCCGGACAACAGCGTGCTCGACTACCGCCACGCCAAGGGTGGCGCGCTGAGCGGGATTGACCTCAACGGCACACCGCTGACCCGCCACGTCTACCAGTCCGGCCGCGAACGGCAACGTCAGCAAGGCCTGCTGCTCAGCGAATATACCTACGACGATCAGGGACGATTACTCGCCCACGCCGTAGGCCATCAGCGCGATGCGTTGTACCGCCGCGATTATGCCTACAACGCCAACGGTAATCTCGCGCACATTGCCGACAGCCGCCACGGCCAGCGCACCTACGGCTACGACGCCCTCGACCGGCTGATCCGCGTACGCCACTCACGCGACGAACTGCCGGAAAGCTTCGCCCACGACCCGGCCGGCAACCTGCTGATGCAGGACCGCCCCGGCCCGAGTCAGATCAAAGGCAACCGCCTGCTGCTGCAAGGCGACCGCCACTACGATTACGACGCCTTCGGCAACCTGATCCGCGAACGCCGCGGCCGCGCCCAGACACTCGTTACCGAATACCGCTACGACTGCCAGCACCGCCTGATCGGCCTGACCCGCCCCGACGGCCAGACCGCGACTTACGCCTACGATGCTTTCGGCCGACGCATCCGCAAAACCGTCGGCGACGCCACCACCGAGTTCTTCTGGCAAGGCGACCACCTCGTCGCCGAAAGCAGCGAAAGCGAATACCGCAGCTACGTCTACGAACCCGGCACCTTCCGCCCCCTCGCGCTGCTCGACGGCAAAGGCCCGAAAAAAGCCTGCCCGTTCTACTACCAACTCGACCACCTCGGCACCCCGCAGGAACTCACCGACTACAGCGGCGACATCGTCTGGTCCGCGCAATACGACGCCTACGGCAAAGTCGCCGCACTGACCCTGGCCGGCGAGGACTACCTGAACCAGCCACTGCGCTTTCAGGGGCAGTACTTCGACGGCGAAAGCGGCCTGCATTACAACCGGCATCGGTATTACGACCCGAGGCTGGGGCGATATCTGACGCCGGATCCGATCAAGTTGGCGGGTGGCTTGAATCAGTACCAGTACGTGCCGAATCCGACGGGGTGGGTGGATCCGCTGGGGTTAACTTGCACCCCTTGTCCCGGATCGATTGTTGCTGATGGCCCCTTCAGTGAAATAGTTCCAGGAGGTGGCTTAGAGGCCCACGAGTCTAGAGGTGGACATGCTATTGCGAGGCATGTCAATAGATCGGAGGCTCAACTGAGAGCTAGACTAATGGCTGAGCCGAACATACCTATTGCGTCAACATTTCATAATAGGGCAGAGGCTGAAGCTGCGCTCTCTAATGTTATCAGGAGCAACAAAGTAAATATTGATGATTTTCTAGTAAGTAACGCAAATAATTTTGTAATTAATGAGCGAGTGCCTGTTCCTGCTGGCGTGGGCGTTGTAAGACAGAGTGGAACGCTAGAACCGCTATTTAGTATTAGATTAGTGCTGCGACGAGATACAACTTCACCACTTGGCTATTTTATCTTGACGGGTTTTGTAAATGACAACTGAAAATTTTCCTAAGCTATTCCAGTTTCTCGGAGCCTATTTTCATGAGGATTGGATGTGTGAGTTTGACTTGGCAGACGATGTTATTAGAGCTTTCCTAGCAGACTCAGAACGTTGCATAGTGGAAGGAGTGATAAAGGAAATCAATGCCTTACTGGCGATGAATATGACAGATAATAAAATTCGAGGTTTTTTACTGAAAGAAGTTGGATGCTGTTACTGCTATTGGCATGACTGGCAAGACGGAAATACGTGGTTGAAACACATTCTTGTGGTTATCAGAGAAGCTCCACACAGTAATATTTAAGTACTCTTGGATAAGCCCCCATCATTTTTGATCAAAAAAAATATTGGCGCATCAGTTGTCCCTTTGCTGGCAACCCCGCTTCCATAGGAGATCCATAGGTATTGACCTCAACGTTGTCCAATTAGCTCAGGTGCAGGATATCGGAAGCGGCGAGGATATCAATCACATGCACGCTATACCTCGGAACACTCTTCAGGTGATGCTTCGCCAGCGATGCCATCCTCACGAGTTGGTCATTTAAACTAATATCTCGTGAAAATCACCGCTGAGAGAACTATCGTATCTTTCACCACTCTTTCAGGAGTCAACCATGAAATATTGGAACGACATACATGGAAGCACCTTTTTTAACATGATTTTTAGCTCTCCAATAGCCATTGGCGAAATAAATCTTTTTACCTTAAAAATCGAAAACGATTACTCCACTATCATCATGGGATTCGACATACCCGAAACCCCGGACGCTCCTCCAAGAAAATGGAAGAACATAGGATTCAACACTTGTCGAATTGGAATAACATGCAGTGAAATAGAGGAATTATTCATAGCAAAATTGCCGAACCAAAAAAACTTTAAATTAACAATCGAAAAAATGGACTCTCGCTTTAAAGTTTCAGCAACCGCAGAAAAATCCTCGATAAGCTTTACCACCTCATTTATAAATCTGCGAGAGCCAAATGTTTACCTGAAGAATGACCCACACCATAAAACATAAAACATAAAACATAAAACATAAAACATAAAACATAAAACATCGGTGGCATGAAAAAATTGACCACCCCAAAAAGCCCCCTCGAACTACTGATCACTGACTTTCTCTCCAAAGTCGATGAAGGCACAAAGCTGCTCGAAGAGAAATTTGGTAATCGAAATATTCTAAGACTATGGCGAAGCGGGAAAATCGAACGCTGCGGAAAAATGACCAATGGAATTCAGTATGAGCTACACGGCGTCGGGTGCGCCATTCACTTCCCATCAGAATCAGTAAATTTCGATTATGGATCTAATAACAGGATCAATGGTTTTGATGTATGGCGTCTCTACATTTACGCCTTAGACAGACCGCTCGTATATGAACATTACTGCGACAAGAAAACACTCGAAAAAGAATTCAAGGATCTGGTTTCGCTAAAGACAATTAAAAAATGTCGCCATCTGATGACCTATATATACTCGACGCAACTTACACGCCAAAATAAACTTATATTAGAAACCACCAATTTAAATCAACTAAACACCAGAACAACAACCCCAACCCCAACATAATGCAATACCTATATTTTAGGCAGCCAGCATCGCGCAGCAGCAAGGCAAACTTCGACCAATATGAATTCAGATTCACATCAAATCTAAAAAACGTAAAACGCGCCTCAAAAAAACAGTGAAAACGTATTAGAGCCAGCATTTAGGGCAGATTGGAGCGGAGAATAAGATGAGCGATCAAAATGAAACTTTGGACATCCTGATAAATGAATTTATCTCCATGGTGGATTCCAGCACGCTGATATTTGAGCGCAAATTTGGCACTCGTGACATTCGAAGGCTTTGGTACACCAAGGCAATCAAGCGATGCGGGAGAGTCACTCGAGGCGTTAAATATGAATTGCATGGTATTGGCTGCCGCATCAATTTATCGACAGGAAGCGTAGATTTTGACTATGGCCCTAACGGTGAAATCAATGGGTTTGATACTTGGCGCCTATACAACTTTGCCCGTGAAAGACCCTCTAAACATAGAAAATATTGCGATGAAGAAACCATTAAAAAAGAACTCAAAGAATATATAGAGCTAAAAAAAATCAAAAAAATGTCAGGCATAAGCAACCTGTATGTATTGGCTGACTCAAAAGAAACCGATTAGACACGACCACCAAAAGGGCCTGTTCACTCAGGCCCTTAAAACCAATTCCAGACTTTCAACCCACCCTATTCCCCCTCACTGCTCATCCTCATCCTCTTCATACTCCATATCCGCCTCATCCGAATCATTCAACGGCACCGTCGCATCATCCATCAACGACCCCGGATCCTCATTCCCCGGGTCATTGATAAACGGCAGTCCACTCGAACCTTTCTCTTCCTTGCCTTCAGTTTCGGGAGTCATGGCAAACCTCGTCATCTGGTGGAGTGTATGACTTTCGAAAAGCCCTACAGCCAATCGTTCCAGAGTCCGACGAGCAAATGCAAAAAACCCGGCAAAATGCCGGGTTTCCGTTTAACCCACCATCAATGATGGCGGTTTTTATGTTTGTTCTTGTGTTTGTGACCACCACCCGAATGAGAGCCACCATCGTCACCGAGGTTATTACCGACCGCACCACCCGCCGCGCCACCCAACCCTGCGCCAATGGTCGAACCCGTAGAGCCGCCGAGGCTGTTGCCGACGACCGAGCCACCCGCCGCGCCGAGACCACCACCAATGGCCGCTTCGGTTCGATTGCGTTTATTCGCCCCGACGGCACTGCCGGCCGCGCCGCCAACACCCGCAC
Organism: Pseudomonas sp. S3_C06; assembly: GCF_054667675.1. NCBI lineage: Bacteria > Pseudomonadati > Pseudomonadota > Gammaproteobacteria > Pseudomonadales > Pseudomonadaceae > Pseudomonas > Pseudomonas sp. S3_C06. The sequence goes on along the minus strand of NZ_CP162747.1, from coordinate 5,910,920 downwards.
CTACCGCCGCGCCAGTACTGCCACCGAGTTGTCCACCGACCACATTGCCGAGCGCGCCGCCCAAGCCGCCACCCACAGCGGCGGTGCCATCACCAGCGGCCATCGCCCCTTGTGCTACCAGCAAACCGAAAAACAGTGCAGATAATGACAAGCGCATATGAACCTCACAGTTCCCGAAGCGGGACAGTCCGCCCAGACATGGGCCTATGTGAGATTGGAGACGCAAACGGGGAAAACGTTCAGCCATGAAAAAGCCCGACATCAAGCCGGGCTTTTTCGGACAAACGATCAGTCTCAGTGACGCTTGTGACCTTTGGACAAGTTGCTGCCCACCGCGCCACCAGCTGCGCCGCCCAGGCCTGCACCAATCGTGGCGCCGGTTCTGCCGCCCAGGCTGTTGCCGATCACCGAACCGCCAGCTGCACCAACACCACCGCCAATCGCCGCTTTCGTCCGGCTGCCCTTACGCGCCGCCATTGCGCTACCTGCCGCGCCAGCAACGCCTGCGCCAATTGCCGCGCCAGTGCTACCGCCCATTTTCTGGCCGACCACATTACCCAGCGCGCCACCCAGACCACCGCCCAGCGCAGCGGTGCCATCGCCGGCAGCCATTGCACCTTGAGCAACCAGAAGCCCCAGAACCAGAGCAGGCAGTGTTAAACGCATGACGAAAACCTCAAAAATTGGGATGACAAAAAGGGCCGGGATTTAATGCCGTCGCCGCGAAAAAGTCCAGCCGATATCAGTGGCTTCGCGCACTTGGCGCCGATTGGACAGCGATTCCGGAAAAGGTTTTATGACAGGCAAAAAAAAGCCCGCTGGGGAGACGGGCTGGAGACTTGCTTTCTAACGGATGGCTTCACCCTACCGGGGTAGACGTGAAAAGTTTGTGAAAGCCCACTGCATTCGCCACCAAACTGCGTAGGACATGTCCTCACTCAATCAGCCATAAAAAACCCCGTTCAATGACGGGGTTATGCAGTGACAGATTATTTTCTGGATCGCGCGCTGACTTTGGGCAGAAATTTTGCCTTCGGCCCTTTCGGTGCTGTGGATTTGATCTTGCCGGTCTGCACCCGGTCCTCGCCAAAGCCTGACTGGTACTCGGTCTGACCGCACCGTACACAGTTATTGAAGGAAAATTCAGCGCCATCGTCTTCGATATACGGATCAGTCATACCATCGCCCCTTCGCCACCGGTCGACACCGGCAAAAACCCATTCGCCTGAAAAAATATCGACCTCCAACGCTTTTGAGACTAGCTGGTCATTCCTGGACTTGTTATTCAGATCTCCTGATGCCCGACGAATGGCCTACAAAAACTCAACGCGAAGAATTGCCATTGGTCCTACACCGCTAAAGAATTCCGGAGGTAGGCCGTTGCCCTTTTTCATACAAATGAATCTCAAGGAGAGAACATGCAAATCAACGGATTCCCGAATCTACCTGTCGTAAAGCTCACGGACGAACAAATCGCAGCCGGCAAAGCCGGGGCGGAAAAACTCAAGGACAAGATCGCTTCCGGTGAAATCACCATCAAATATCCGGGCCCCGATACGCCGGTTCTGCAGCCTGGCGTCATTTACCATCCGAGCCAGCCAGTGCAACCGAACCAACCTTCCGACACACCTCCGCTTGTCGCCATCGACACGCCGCTCACCTATGACGCGAGAGGCGCTGTGATCCTCAAGCCACAAGGCTGATTACACAGAAAGATTGAGCCCGTTCAATCTCTGAACGGGCTCACACACCGTCAAGCAAACTCAGCGCAACTTGACCGCCGTTCCCGTCGCAAACACCACAACCATCCCGCCCTTGCCGCCGGGCATGCTGATCTCGAAATCCACCCCGACCACCGCATCAGCCTGCAGAGCACGCGCACGCTCCCGTATTTCTTCGGTCGCCTGAATACGCGCCTCCTTCAAAGCCCGCTCCAGGGTCTGCGAACGCCCGCCGAAAAAGTCGCGCATACCGGCAAACATGTCACGGATCACATTCACGCCCTGCACCGACTCGGCACTGACGATGTCCAGATAGGCCGTGATCTGCCGGCCTTCAATGGCGTGAGTGGTGGAAATGATCATGGAATGGCGTTCCTTTACTGATAGATAAGTCGGCGATTGTAATCGCTCAACGCTGAACTCAACTCGCCGCCAATAAAATCCGGACGCCAGAATGCACAAAACCCCTGACTTCTCTCGAAGTCAGGGGTTTTGTGTACTTAATGTGGCGGTGAAGGAGAGATTCGAACTCTCGATACAGTTTCCTGTATACACACTTTCCAGGCGTGCTCCTTAAGCCACTCGGACACTTCACCGTATCTCTTCAAACATGTTCTGTCTGTCGAGGCGCGCTAATGTAGTCGAAAGCTTTTGCGATGGCAAACTTTTTTTCAGAATTTTCATGCGGTTAAGAGAAAAAGCCGTTTCGCCGACCGTCAGGCCATGGCAAACCGGCCAATCTTCGGTGGAGGTGACCCTTCTATATAGAAGCAGAATGCCTCGCCGCGCTGGCTACGCCGGGAAACGGTGACTGGCGGGTCAGTCACGGCGCTTTACCTAGCCTGCGGCGGTGGGTAACGTCTGCCCATCTTTCTTACAAGGAATAGCGTCATGAGTGAGTTGATTTCCTACCACCTCGAAGACGGTATCGCGACCCTGACCTTGAGCAATGGCAAGGTCAATGCCATTTCTCCGGACGTGATTGCGGCATTCAACGCGGCGCTGGATCAGGCAGTGACTGATCGTGCCATCGTGATCATTACCGGTCAGCCAGGGATTCTGTCCGGCGGCTACGATCTGAAAGTGATGACCGCCGGCCCTAAAGAAGCCGTGGCGCTTGTGACTGCCGGTTCGACGTTGGCGCGTCGCCTGCTCTCTCACCCGTTCCCGGTCATCGTCGCTTGCCCGGGTCATGCTGTGGCAAAAGGCGCTTTCATTCTGTTATCTGCCGACTACCGTATCGGCGTCGACGGTCCGTTCAGCATCGGCCTGAACGAAGTGCAGATCGGCATGACCATGCACCACGCTGGTATCGAGCTGGCGCGTGATCGTCTGCGTCGTTCGGCGTTCCACCGCTCAGTGATCAACGGCGAGATGTTCGATCCGCAAAGCGCCGTGGATGCCGGTTTCCTCGACAAAGTGGTTTCCGCCGAGGAGTTGCAAGGTGCCGCCCTCGCCGCTGCGCGTCAGCTGAAGAAGATCAACATGCTCGCGCACAAAAACACCAAGTTGAAAGTACGCAAGGCGCTGCTGGAAACCCTGGATAACGCGATCATCCAGGATCAGGAACATCTCGGTTAACCCCAGACACATGCAATAAAGAAAAGCCCGACCATCGTGTCGGGCTTTTTCTTGCACGCTCGGTTGAAGACGCCGTGGCTGCTCTAGGACGGGTCTGACAAGCAAGTCTGAAACATGCGCTTAAACATCGGCTATCTCCGCACTCTATAGCGGCAATTGCCGAAAATAGTGCACATCCGTACACTGCGCCACCTTTTGTCCCGGTGGGGCCTGAAAATGCTGTTCGTGTTTCGTATGTTATTGATGGGCCTGCACTTTATTCTGGCGGGCGTGCTCGGGGTGATCCTCGGGATCTGCCGTCCGTTCAATCCGGACAACAGCCGTCTGTGCGCCCGCCTCTACGCATTGCCAGCCATGTGCATTTTGCGCCTGCGGGTGAAAACGGACGTCAGTGGCTTGATGAACAAGCCTGACAGCTGCGTGATCATCGCCAACCATCAGTCCAACTACGATCTGTTCGTGTTCGGCAACGTCGTGCCCCGTCGTACTGTGTGTATCGGCAAGAAGAGCCTGAAGTGGGTGCCGCTGTTCGGGCAACTGTTCTGGCTGGCTGGCAATGTACTGATCGATCGCGGGAATGCGCACAAAGCGCGCCAGTCGATGTTGACCACCACCAATACCTTGCAGAACGAAGACACCTCGATCTGGGTGTTCCCGGAAGGCACGCGCAACCTCGGCGAAGAATTGCTGCCCTTCAAGAAAGGCGCGTTCCAGATGGCAATTGCCGCTGGTGTACCGATCGTTCCGGTTTGCGTGAGCAGTTACATCAAGCACATGCGTCTGAATCGCTGGCGCAGCGGGAAAGTCCTCATACGCTCGCTGCCGGCAATTCCCACAGCCGGATTGACCATGGATGACATGCCCATGCTCATCAATCAGTGCCGCGAACAGATGCGCGAGTGCATCGATTCGATGGATCGACAGCTACAAGCCGCGTGAAAAGCAAACCCGCCCTGTGCGGGTTTTCTTTTGCCCGGTGAACTGTACAGATTTCACTGACTCTCAAGCAGCGACACGGCTAAGCTGAAGCCTTGCATTCCCTGCCACCTGCCAAGAAGAAGTGAATCACCACCATGGGTCGAGTTGTTGCTGCTGCGGTGTACAGCGCAGGCAAGAAAGTCACCAATATTAGCCTCGACGAAGGCGCCGCCTGGGCCGCGAAAACCGGACATTTTGTCTGGATCGGTCTGGAAGAGCCGGACGCTCAAGAACTGTCCAATCTGCAACGTCAGTTCAACCTGCACGAACTGGCCATCGAAGATGCTCTGGAAAAACACAGTCGACCGAAGCTGGAAACCTTTGGCGACGCTTTGTTTATCGTCACCTACTCGCCTATACGCGAAAACGGCGTTCTGCAATTTATCGAGACGCACATCTTTGCCGGCAAGGGCTACATCATCACCGCGCGTAACGGCCACTCGGCGTCCTACGCCCATGTCCGCCAACGTTGTGAGGCGCGTCCACTGTTGCTGGAGCATGGGGAAGATTTCGTACTCTATGCGCTGCTCGATTTCGTCATCGAGAACTATCAGCCAGTCGGTGAAGCGATCCATGCCGAAATCGATGAACTGGAGCGCAACGTGCTGTGTAGCGCACTGAATGAGCGTGACATTCAGAGGCTGCATGGCTTGCGCCGTGACGTTGTACGCCTGCGCCGGTACGCGGCGCCGATGGTGGAGATTGGCGAGGAACTGCAGAAGCTGAGCTTCCCGTTCATCGACAAGAACATGCGCCCGTACTTCCGCGATGTGCAGATCCACGTCACGCGGCAGATGGAAGACCTGAGCACGCTCGCCGACATTGCCAGCCAGACCATTGAGATTGGGGTATTGCTCGAGGCCTCACGGCAAAGCGTGGTGCAGCGCAAGTTTGCTGCCTGGGCGGCGATTCTGGCGTTTCCGACGGCGGTGGCGGGGATTTACGGGATGAACTTCCAGAACATGCCGGAGTTGAGTTGGCACTACGGCTATTTCGGCGTGCTGGGGTTTATTGCGGTGGGGTGTGTGAGTTTGTGGGCGAGTTTCAAGAAATCCGGGTGGTTGTAGAGCAGACCGAGTTGTCTGGAACATTCGCGAGCAGGCTCGCTCCCACATTGATCGGTGGTGCACCGAAAATCTAATGCGGGAGCGAGCCTGCTCGCGAAGCTTTTGGCCTTAGACAGTTTCTGGCTTATGCGCCACAAAACGCATCATCCACTCCGCAACCGTCGCACCATGGTGCTCTTGCTCCAGACTCGCCACGCCTTTGCTGTATATCTGCGAACCGAGCGCCTCCTGGCGCAAATCGAGCAATGCTCGCGAATAATCGTGGATGAACTCCGGGTGCCCCTGGAAGCACAGCACCTGATCATTGATGTGATACGCCGCGAACGGGCAGAAATCGCTGGAAGCAATAACCGTCGCGTTTTCCGGCAGCGCTGTGACCTGATCCTGATGGCTGATCAGCAGCGTCAGTTCCTCACGCACCGGGCTCATCCAAGGCGCCTTCGCCGCCAGTTTGTAGTTATGGGTGCCGACACCCCAACCCTGCGTCGCACGCTCGCTCTTGCCACCGAGCAACAGCGCCAGCAGTTGATGGCCGAAGCACACGCCGAGCAGTTTGTCGCCACGCTCGTAACGAGTCAGCAGGTATTCCTTGAGGGTCTGGATCCACGGATCAGTACCGAACGAGTCAGCCTTGCTGCCGGTGACCAGGTACGCGTCGAAGCTCAGGTCGTCGCTCGGGTATTCGCCCTGCATCACGTTGTAGACGGTGAACTCGGCGGCAATCGGTTGCTGCGAGAACAGGCGCTGGAACATCTGCCCGTAACCCTGATATTGATCGACCAGTTCCGGACGCAGGATGTCGGTTTCCAGAATGCAGATGCGTAGCGACATAAAAAATACCTGACACGTGATGGGAATAATGAACACCCCAGAGCCTGCCTTGAAACACCCTGGCAAGGCAAGCCCCGGAATGCTCGCTGCCCTTAGAACATTTCACCTTTTGCCGCTTTATCCAGCAGCAACGCTGGCGGTGCGAAACGCTCGCCATACTGCTCGGCCAGATACTGCGCACGGGCGACGAAATCCTTCACCCCGTATTGGTTGATGAACTGCAATGCGCCGCCCGTCCACGCTGCAAAACCGATACCGAAGATCGAGCCAACGTTGGCGTCTGCCGTCGAGGTCAGCACACCCTCCTCCACACAGCGCACGGTTTCGATCGCTTGCACGAACAGCAGCCGGTCGCGCACGTCTTTGGGCGAAATCTGCCCATCAGCCTTTTCGAAATGCGTCTTCAACTCGGGCCACAAATGTTTCTGTGCACCGGCCGGGTAATCGTAGAAACCGCCACCCGCCGCTTTGCCCGGACGCTTGTATTCGTTAAGCAGCAAGTCAATCACGGCGAAGGCCGGGTGCTCAATCAGCGATTTCCCTTCTGCCTGTAGGTCCTTGGCGGTTTGCTGACGGATATGGCTCATCAGGCTGAGGGAAACTTCGTCGGAGATCGCCAGAGGTCCGACCGGCATCCCGGCCTTGCGCGCTTCGGTCTCGATCATTGGCGCGCTCACGCCTTCACCAAGCATGGCAATGCCTTCATTGGTGAACGTGCCGAATACCCGCGAGGTAAAGAAGCCGCGACTGTCGTTGACCACAATCGGGGTCTTCTTGATTTGCAGGACGAAATCGAAACCTCGAGCCAGGGTTTCGTCGCTGGTCTGCGCGCCTTTGATGATTTCCACCAATGGCATTTTCTCTACCGGACTGAAGAAATGCAGACCGATGAATTTTCCAGGATCAGGCACAGCCTTTGCCAGGCCGGTGATCGGCAGCGTCGATGTATTCGAGGCGATGACAGCTTCGGCGCCGACAATTTGCTGGGCGGCAGAGGAAACCTTGGCCTTGAGATTGCGATCTTCAAACACCGCTTCGATGATCAGATCGCAACCCGCGAGGTCCGCATCACTTTCGGATGGGGTGATGCGCGCCAACACCTCATCACGCTTCGAAGCATCCATCTGACCGCGAGCGACTTTCTTGTCCAGTAACGCGGCAGAATGTGCTTTGCCTTTTTCGGCGGCAGCCAGATTGACGTCCTTGAGCACCACTTCAATCCCCGCCAAAGCACTGACAAATGCAATCCCCGCGCCCATCATCCCGGCGCCGAGCACGCCGACCTTCTGCGTCTTATAAGGCGCAAAGCCCTGTGGCCGCGAACCTCCGGCGTTGATCTCATTGAGTTGAAACCAGAACGTGCCGATCAGGTTTTTCGAGATCTGCCCGGTGGTCAGTTCAGTGAAGTAACGGGTTTCGATCAGGTGCGCGGTGTCGAAATCGACCTGAGCGCCCTCGACTGCCGCGCAGAGGATTTTCTCCGACGCCGGCATTGTCCCTTGGGTCTTACTGCGCAGAATCGACGGCGCAATCGCCAGCATCTGCGCGACTTTCGGGTTCGACGGCGTGCCGCCCGGAATCTGATAACCCTTCACATCCCAGCGCTGCACTGCCGTCGGATTGGCAACGATCCAGGCGCGCGCCTTGGCCAGCAATTCATCGCGATCCGCCGCCAGTTCATCAATCAAACCCGCCTGTAACGCCTGTTGCGGACGCACTTTCTTGCCTTCGAGCAAATACGGCAGCGCCTTTTCGATGCCAAGCATACGCACCATGCGCACCACCCCGCCGCCGCCCGGCAACAGGCCGAGAGTCACTTCCGGCAGACCGAGTTGCACCGATGCATCGTCCAGCACCACGCGATGATGACAGGCGAGGCAGATTTCCCAACCGCCGCCCAGCGCCGCGCCGTTGATCGCCGCGACCACCGGTTTGCCAAGGGTTTCCAAAGTACGCAATTGCGCTTTGAGGGTCAGCACCATGTCGTAGAAAGCTTTGGCTTCAGGCTTGCCGACCTTGATCAGCTCATTGAGGTCGCCGCCGGCAAAGAAGGTTTTCTTCGCCGAGGTGATGATGACCCCGGCAATGTGGTCTTTTTCATCCACCAGACGGGCGACACACTCGGCCATCGCCTCGCGGTACACGGCGTTCATGGTGTTGGCGCTTTGGCCCGGCATGTCGATGGTCAGCACGACGATAGCGTCCTGGCCTTTTTCGTAACGAATGGCTTCGCTCATAACAAGGTTCCTTGTATTCGGGGCTCAGAGGCGTTCGATGATGGTGGCAATGCCCATGCCGCCGCCGACGCACAGCGTCGCCAGGCCATAGCGCAGGCGCCGGGCTTCCAGCTCATCGAGCAAAGTCCCGAGGATCGCGCAACCGGTGGCGCCCAGCGGGTGGCCCATGGCGATGGAGCCGCCGTTGACATTGACCTTGTCCGGATCGACAGCCATGTCCTTGATGAATTTCAGCACCACCGAAGCGAACGCTTCGTTGACCTCGAACAGGTCGATGTCTTCAACGCGCAACCCGGCTTTGGCCAGTGCCTTTCGCGTCGCCGGCGCAGGGCCGGTGAGCATGATGGTCGGGTCGGTACTGGTGACCGCTGTGGCGACAATGCGCGCCCGCGGTTGCAGGCCCAGCGCCCGTCCTTTGGCTTCAGAGCCGATCAACATCAGCGCCGCGCCATCGACGATCCCGGAACTGTTGCCCGGCGTATGCACGTGGTTGATTCGCTCGACATGGCTGTAGACCCGCAATGCCGTCGCGTCGAAACCCATCTGCCCGATCATTTCGAAGCTCGGCTTGAGCTTGCCCAAGCCTTCAAGGGTCGACTCGGCACGAATGAACTCATCGTGATCGAGCAAGATGATGCCGTTCTGGTCCTGCACCGGTACCAGCGACTTGTTGAACGAGCCGTCGCCCCGCGCCCGTGCAGCTTTCTGTTGCGAGTGCAAGGCGTAGGCATCGACGTCCTGTCGACTGAAGCCTTCCAGCGTGGCGATAAGGTCCGCGCCAACACCTTGCGGGGTGAAATGACTGTGCAGATTGGTCTGCGGGTCCAGCGCCCAGGCGCCGCCATCGCTGCCCATCGGTACCCGCGACATCGACTCGACGCCACCGACCACCACCAGGTCTTCGAAGCCCGAACGCACTTTCATCGCGCCAAGGTTGACCGCTTCCAGCCCCGAGGCGCAAAAGCGGTTGATCTGCACGCCCGCGACACTGACGTCCCAATCGGCGACTTGCACAGCGGTTTTGGCGATGTCCGAGCCCTGATCGCCAATCGGCGTCACGCAGCCGACCACCACGTCATCGACCTGACTGGTGTCCAGCGCGGTGCGCGCTTGCAGCGCGGTCAGCAGACCGGCCAGCAGGTTCACCGGTTTGACGCTGTGCAAGGCGCCATCGGCCTTGCCTTTGCCGCGTGGCGTACGTAACGCATCGAATATCAAAGCTTGGGTCATGACGTCCTCGAACCAGGGCGGTGAGTGATTTCCTGTGGCTCCACTCTTGCCCCGAGCGGCCATTGATTCAATGACCACAGCGCTCAATGCGCTTGACGCACGCGCTCAGACGGACGGTCGTCGGCGGCTGGGTGAACCGGTTCAGGTCAGCGAGTTGTCTAGCAAGCGGGCGGCACAGAAGCTGGCAATACGCCTCATGCCTTTTTAATCGCAATTCACCACAGCTCCATATGAAATGGATCTAAGCCAAGCGTGACGCGGGCCCTAAGGTAGTACATGTACGTCAGGGTCGTCGGGTTTTGCCGAGGCCGACGTTCTTCAACAGGAAGTGCAGCGCTTGCCGTCATGGATATGCAGGCAAGCATCAGGAAATAACAATAAAGGCGGTCAAGCCATGTTCAAACAACCGAAAGTTCGTCAAGCAGGGCTCATTCTTTTCGCCACGACGCTGTTGTTGATTTTGCCGAATCTGACCAAGGTCATCGGCTGAATCGAGCGGCAGGTGCTGTTCATCGCCACTGAAAATGTGACTGGCCCGCTACCCGGGCCAGCGTGGCTGTGCCAACCTTTGCGCACTCTCACGACATGGACGGCGATCATTTGAAAGCGCTCATTGTGTTCGGGGCAATGCTGCTGAGCATGCCCTTGTCTGCCGCACAGTTGGATCTGCAGCTGGGCGCAAACAGCCGCACCTGGCAGACCGAGGAGTTGCTCAAGCATCCTCAAGTGCAAACCCTCACCATCAAAAACGATGTGTCCTACAAAAAGGACATGACCTATCGCGCCGTACCTGTGGCCGCGCTGCTGACCGGGATCAAACCGCAAGATCACCTGCAAGCGGTGGCGCTGGACGGGTTCGCGGCCGAGCTGGCCGCAGCGCCGCTGCTCAACGCAAAAGGCGCACGGGCCTGGCTGGCCATTGAGGATCCGGCTCAGCCGTGGCCAGCGCTGTCAGAGGGCAAGCACAGCGCCGGGCCGTTTTATCTGGTCTGGACCGATCCGCAGGCCGGCAATATCAGCCCGGAGCAATGGCCGTTCGAAGTCGCGAGCATCAAGCGCTTGGCGCCGGTGGCCGAGCGCTTCCCTGCCCTGCTGCCGGATCCTGCGTTGAAGGCGGATGACCCAGTCAATCTGGGCTTTGCGCTGTTTCAGAAGAATTGTCTGGCCTGTCACCGGTTGAATGGTGCGGGGGATGCGCAGTTCGGGCCGGACTTGAACATTCCGTATAACCCGACCGAGTATTTCGGCGCGGATTTCCTCAAGCGTTACATTCGTGATCCGCAGAGTTTGCGTCAGTGGCCGCAGGCGAAGATGCCGGGGTTTTCGGTGGAGGTGTTGCCGGATGGCGATTTGCAGATGTTGGTGGGATATTTGAAACACATGGCTGGGCGCAAGGTTAAGCCCTGAGCACATTTCCTTGTAGGAGTGAGCCTGCTCGCGATAGCGGAGTGTCAGACACTGATAATTCAACTGTCAGACCGCTATCGCGAGCAGGCTCACTCCTACAAGGGTTTTGTGTTAGCCCGTTACTGTTGTTGTACGGAGATGACTGGGGTTGGTGAGACGAACACTTTCGCATGCATCTGCTCACACCCACCGCCCCGGCGCATGCCGCGCACCGGGCAGGCATCCAGATAATCCAGACCCACCGCCAGTTTCAGATGCCGCTCCGGCCGCGCCAGTTCATTGGTCACGTCAAAGCTGTACCAGGCGTCATCCAGCCAGGCCTCCGCCCAGGCATGGCTGGCCAGATGCTCGCAATCTTCGCTGTACAAGTAGCCCGACACATAACGCGACGGAATCCCGAGACTACGTGCACAAGCCAGGAACGCATGAGCGTGATCCTGACAAACCCCGGCACGCCCGGCGAAGGCTTCCGCCGCGCTGGTGTCGACTTCGGTGGAACCCGGAGTGTAGGTCATGTGCTGATTCAAACCGTGCATCAGATCGATCAGCGCGGTGCGATCGCGCCGCTGCTTGCAGGATCTCTCGGCGAACGCGCGCAATGCCTCGTCGGCCTCGGTCAATCGGGTAAAGCGCAGGAACGGCAGCGCCGACTGACTCTCATGCTCGGCCTCGCGCAGCTCATCGATATCAACCTGACCGCGAGCACCAATGATGATCGCTTCGTGCGGTTCATCCATGGTCAGCACGTGCAGGATGTTGCCGAACGGATCGAGTTGCGCGCGCACCGGGCGTGGCAGGTCGAGTTGCCAGCTCAACACGTGCTGACGCTCGCTGTCGTGGGGTGTCAGCCGCAGGTACTGGATGCTCGCCCGCACCTGATCTTCGTAGTGATAGGTGGTCTCGTGGCTTATGGAAAGTCTCATGCAGCCTCCAGGTAGGAACTGTGAATGGCGTTACCCAACTGGCGCACCAGCGGGATGAATTCGGTCAGCCAGGCGTGCAGGCCTTCCTCGAGAATTTCGTTGATGCCGGTGTAGCGCAGGCGCGCGTCCATCTCTGCCGCGAGGCGCTGGGCCGGTCGGCCATTGGCGCCGGGCAACTGCGCGAGAATCTGATCGATCTCCTCGGTGCAGGCGCGCAGTGAACGAGGGACATCGGCACGCAACAGCAGCAACTCGGCGACGTGACGGGCGCCGGGCGCATCGCGGTAGATTTCGGTGTAGGCCTCGAATGACGACAAGGCGCGCAGCAAGGCACTCCACTGGTAATAAGCGTGTGCCGTGCCGTCACTGACCGCTTCAGCCTGATCGCCGGCCATTTCATAACGTGCATCGAGCAACCGCAGGGTGTTGTCGGCGCGCTCGATAAACGTGCCGAGACGAATAAAGCGAAACGCATCGTTGCGCATGATCGTGCCGTAGGACGCGCCACGAAACAGGTGCGAGCGTTCCTTGATCCATTCGCAAAAGCGGCTCATGCCGTAACGGCTCAGACCCTGCTCGGCGATCCCGCGAATCTCCAGCCACGTCGCGTTGATGTTTTCCCACATGTCTGCGGTGATGCGTCCACGTACAGCATGGGCGCTGGCCCGCGCCGCGCCGAGGCAACTGTAGATGCTCGCCGGATTAGCCGCATCAAGGGCAAAAAAGTGCAGCAGGCGTTCGGCATGCAACGCGCCGTGACGCTCCAGATAATCATCAAGGGTGCCGGTGATCAGCAGCGGCATCGCCAGTTCGTGCAGACCATCGCCGCGACCGTCCTGCGGCATCAGCGACAGCGAATAACTGATGTCGAGCATCCGGGCGAGGTTTTCCGCCCGCTCCAGGTAACGCGACATCCAATACAGATCCGAGGCAGTTCTACTTAACATGGCAAGCTTCCTTCAATCCTCGACCACCCAGGTGTCCTTGGTTCCGCCGCCCTGGGAGGAGTTCACCACCAGAGAGCCTTCGCGCAGCGCGACGCGGGTCAAACCGCCGGGCACCACGCGGGTTTCGCGACCGGACAGCACAAACGGACGCAAGTCGATATGGCGCGGCGCAATGCCGTTTTCGACAAAGGTCGGACAAGTCGACAGCGACAGCGTCGGTTGCGCGATATACGCGTGGGGCTTGGCCTTGATCCGCTCGCGGAACGCGTCGATTTCGGCCGTCGTCGACGCCGGACCCACCAGCATTCCGTACCCGCCGGAGCCTTGGGTTTCCTTGACCACCAGATCTGGAAGATTGGCCAGCACATGGGAAAGTTCAGACGGATTGCGGCACTGCCAGGTCGGAACGTTCTTCAGGATCGGTTCTTCGTCGAGATAAAAACGGATCATGTCAGTGACAAACGGATACACCGATTTGTCGTCCGCCACACCGGTGCCGATGGCGTTGGCCAGTACTACGTTGCCGGAGCGATAGGACGACAGCAGCCCCGGCACGCCGAGCATTGAGTCCGGGTTGAACGCCAGAGGATCGAGGAAAGCGTCGTCGAGCCGGCGGTAGATCACGTCCACCGCTTTCGGGCCGTCGGTGGTGCGCATGAAGACCTTGTCATCACGCACGAACAGATCCGCGCCCTCGACCAGCTCCACGCCCATTTCCCGCGCCAAAAACGCGTGTTCGAAGAATGCACTGTTGAAGCGACCCGGCGTCAGCACCACCACACTCGGGTCGTCAATCGGGCTCGAGCTCTTCAGGGTGTCGAGCAGCAGGTTCGGGTAGTGATCGATTGGCGCAATGCGCTGGGCGGCGAACAGCTCCGGGAACAGGCGCATCATCATCTTGCGGTCTTCGAGCATGTAGCTGACGCCACTCGGTGTGCGCAGGTTGTCTTCAAGCACGTAATAGGTGCCGTCGCCATCGCGCACCAGATCGACGCCGGAGATGTGCGAATAGATATCGCGGTGCAGATCCAGACCTTGCATCGCCAACTGATATTGCTCGTTGGCCAGCACCTGTTCGGCAGGAATGATCCCGGCCTTGATGATGCGCTGCTCGTGATAGAGGTCGGCGAGAAACATGTTCAGCGCCTTGACCCGCTGGATGCAGCCGCGCTCGACGATCCGCCACTCGCTGGCGGGAATGCTGCGCGGAATGGTGTCGAAGGGAATCAGGCGCTCGGTGCCCTGCTCATCCCCATAGAGCGTGAAAGTAATGCCGGCGCGATGGAACAGCAGATCGGCCTCGCGTCGCCGTTGAGCCAGCAGCTCGTCAGGCGTGTCGGCCAGCCATCGGGCGAACTCCCGATAATGCGGGCGAACCTGGCCGCCGGCATCGTACATCTCATCAAAATAGGTGCGGATCATGCCGTACTCCTTGTCACCCGGACCTACAGGCCTTCGCAAGGCCCGTGCCATCGGCATAAACGCTTTGATTTCAATCGGTTGGATATTCACGCTACAGACACCGCACCATTCCTGTGCGGCAAATGCCCCAACCGGATTGCCCCCGCTTCATTGCGACGCACTGCATCGCCTATCACCAGCATAGTCAGAGTTGATTTCACTGCCCGGCGCTGCCTGCGGATAATCCGCGCATTCGCTGCAAAACTTCGCCGACTACCACGTCACGAAGCGCCCAGCTCAACTGATCGGGATTGCCTCGGCAGCCCGCCCCGCTGTAACCCTGACCGGTTTCCTCTCCTTATCGGTCTTCCCTTTTAGCCACCCTCTCCGGTGGCTTTTTTTTGCCTCGGTTTCTTGTTTCAGGGTTTTGCCACAGCGTTTGCTTACGCCGGAAATGACAACGGCCAACCCGAAGGTCAGCCGTTGTTCAACAAATGAAACCAGAGATCAGTTCAAACGGTGGCGGTTGCGCACCTCCTGTTTCACACCCCAGCCTTCGATAATGCCGCCCAGAGGTTCAACCACGGCAGAGAATCCCTGCTCGAAGTCGCCGATATCGTCATAGGTCGCGTACATCACTTTGCTTAATTCCAGCGCCCACGCACCGTCATCACGCACGCTGACCTGGGCATTGATGGATTCACCGCGAAATTTGCCTGCCGCCCTGCGCGCCCGCTCCTCGTCCGGGAAAATCGCGTAGAACTCGATGGGATGGAATCGGGAAAAATCGAAACCGCCTTCTTTCATGCGGCGCAGAACATTGCTGCTGATGTCTTCTTGATAGGCTGTGCTCATGAATCGTCCCCCTCGCATAGATGGATAGACTTTCCGTATTCCCGCCCCGGGCCTGTGGCCAAAGTACGACGGCAACGTGGTTGCACGCGGGAACAAGCATGTAGCTGACAAGACCAGACCTTAGCGATCCGTTCGCTGATCTCGCTTGCAGAGTAGCCCCAAGATAGAGCTGCTGCCAAGGCCTGGTTGCTTCGGATGAAGGAAGATTTTCAGATTGGGGTGATGCTGCGGATTTCGATGCTGTTCTGGGTTTTCAGGCTTTTGACGCCAGCATCGGCGGTGCGCCCTTCCAGATCGTTCAGATCCAGTTCGGCGGCGACGGGCAGGAGCCGTGCCTTGATCAATCGAGCGGCCTCATCGTCGCTGGGGCATTCCGCGCGCTCGAACACCTCATCGACAATTTCACCATGATCGTCCACGAAAGTGACTTTCCACTTTTGCATCGGTGCCTCCTCGATCAAACCCGCAAATGGGCTTACACCTAAATCGACTGGTGCGCCGAAAGTTGGTTCAAAAGGATTACAGCGCACGAACGTGAATAAAACGACATCTACATTACGGGGAAGCAAATGTGGGAGCGAGCTTGCTCGCGAAAGCGGTTTTTCATTCAACAAATATGTTGGCTGACAGTCCGATTTCGCGAGCAAGCTCGCTCCCACAGGGGAGTTGCAGTGTTCTTTTAGTCGTTGCTTGGCTTGTTGATCGCCTGCAGCACGTACTGCGGCAAGGCGAATGCGCCGATGTGGATTTCCGGGTTGTAGTAGCGGGTGACGATGCCGCTGCCGATGAAGCGCTGTTGCAGGGTTTCACGGCTCAGCTTGCGGTAAGCCGGGTTGGTCGAGCCCCAGGCAAAGGTCATCGAGCCGCCAATGTAGGTCGGCACCGCAGCCTGATAAAAGTGCCAGTCCGGGAACAGGCTGTTCAGGCGACCGGCCGTGGTTTTCACTTCGTCGATCTGCATGAACGGCGTGCCGTTCTGGGTCACGAGGATGCCGCCCTCGTTCAGGCAGCGGTGGCACGCCTGGTAGAAGTTTTCCGAGAACAGCACTTCGCCCGGGCCGATCGGGTCAGTGGAGTCAGAGATGATCACGTCGAACTTTTCCGTGGTGGTGGCGACGAAACGCATGCCGTCGTCGATCACCAGGTTCAGACGCGGATCGTCGTAGGCGCCGCTGGAATGGTTCGGCAGGAACTCTTTGCACATGTCGACCACGGTGCCGTCGATCTCGACCATGGTGATGTGCTCGACGCCGGCGTGTTTGGTCACTTCACGGAGCATGCCGCCGTCACCACCGCCGATGATCAACACGCGCTTGGCGCTGCCGTGGGCGAGGATCGGCACGTGGGTGAGCATTTCGTGGTAGATGAATTCGTCGGCTTCGGTGGTCTGAATCACGCCGTCCAGTGCCATGACACGGCCCATGCGCGGGTTCTGGAAGATCACCAGGTGCTGGTGTTCGGTGCGCACTTCGTGCAGCAGTTTTTCCATGCGAAAACGCTGGCCGTAGCCTTCGTAGAGGGTTTCCAGGTACTCGCTGGTTTTGGTAACGGTCATGGTGAAGTGCTCCGATGAATGCGCGGGCGTCAATCGTGGGGACGATTGCCCGGGAAAGGCGCGCATTCTACGTTGCCGAAGATGACAGGTCGAACCTCACTTCATCGGCCCACCACAATCCCATGTGGGAGCGAGCCTGCTCGCGAAGGCGGCGTGTCAGCCAACATTGTCGATGACTGATCTACCGCGTTCGCGAGCAGGCTCGCTCCTAGAGGGGTATTGCGGTGTTAGCTGATTCAGATCCGCACGTTGCCGCGCGGTCCGGCGATCGCCCAGATGATCAGGCCCAGCACCGGCAGGAGGATGATCAGCAGCACCCAGACGATTTTCATCCCGGTGGTCGCGCCGCTTTTCAACACGTTGATGATGGCCCAGATGTCGAGGGCAAGAATGATCAGGCCAATCAGACCGTTGAACGTGGAACCCATGGTGTCGCTCCAGAATAGTGGCATGCACTTTTAGGATAGACGGTCGCGCGCAGGGTTCCCTTTTATTGCGTTCAGACGTGAACGGCGATCTTCAAGGCTTCCAGCGAAGGAGCGGCGGCGATGCCGACTTCGGCGCACAACTCCAGTACGCGAGGTACGTCGTTGCCGTAGACCAAAACCATCTGCAGTTCGTCGTCGAGCAACTGGCTGAAGTTCATCAGCGTGTAGCCGCCGTTTTCCTTGTTCATGCTGCTCATCTGCACCTGGATGCGGTTGAGTGCAGTCAGGGCTTCGGTCTTGGCCAATTGCTTGGGCTTGAGGTTGAAATCCACACCCGGGCCAAACGAGGCGACGATCTGCGCGAACAGGTCGACATAGGTGTCTGCCTGGAACAGCACGGTTTCCGGCAGGCTGCCGACCACGACCCACTCGCCCAGCGGAATCGGGAAGGTGTCGTCGTAGTTGATGTCCGGATTGGCGGTCAGAAAGGCATCCGCATCGGCGTAGGCCTGCGCCGCTTCGTCGGCGACTTTCAGGATCTCGTCCTCGCCCATGCAGCCGGAGCTGATTTTGCTGATGAGTTCGGCGAGTGCGGCTTTCATGAGGGCGGATCCTGTGGCAGGTGAATTTCGAGGGCGCGGAGGATAGCGCACAAAGCAAAAGATCGCAGCCCGCGGCAGCACCTACAAGGGATCCGTGCAGGAACTGCCGCAGGCTGCGATCTTCTGATCTTATCAACCCAACAGTTTTTCCAGCTGTGCGGTGGTGTCGACCGCGCCCATGGTGCGGGCCGCGTCCAGCGCCGTCACGCCGTTGGCGTCCTTGGCTTGCGCGTTGGCGCCTTTGCTGATCAGGTAATCAACGATTTCAACACGGTTGAACATCGCCGCCATCATCAACGCCGTACGCCCATCGAACGACGAGCCTTCAATCTCGGCGCCCGCCTCGACCAACGCCCTGACCACCGCCAGATCGCCTTTGAACGCCGCACCGGCAATCGGGCTCTGGCCGTTGCCATTGCGCATTTCCGGGTCAGCCTTGTGTTTAAGCAGTACGTTCACCGCATCGACATGGCCGTAGTAACTGGCCAGCATCAGCAGCGTGTCACCCTTGCTGTTTTTCAGGTTGACCGGCAAACCGGCGGTGACCAGGCGATCGAGCATCTCGGCATCACCGTCGCGCGCCTTGTTGAAAACCTGCTCGGTGAATTCGGCAGCTTCTTCAGGGGTCATCTGGCGGCTTTGGTCGGACATGGGGCAACTCCACTTTCGGTCAATCGGAAAGCCGACAGTTTCCCGAGCGAGACGGTGGCTGTCACCCCCTTTTTCTCAAGCCGACTCATAGCCAGATTCAATAACGATGCTTGCCTTGATGAATTTCCGCCAGCACCTCATCGGTGACCCGAACGTAAGTCTGCGTGCCAGGCAGCCATGCGTAGATCGGATCATCGCCCGTCTGGCCAGGGTCGAAACCTTCATTTTTCAGTCGGGTTTTCTGGTATTTGAAGGTCCCGGTGGTTTCCATTTTCACCTTCACCCGCAGGAACAACGGTACCGCGTAGGCCGGCATACGTTCGCGGGCGAAGGTCAGCAACTCGGCGAAATCCAGGGTCGCGAGGGATTCCGCCGGCGTAATCGCCGCCATGCCGGCGCGGCCGTTGGTATTGCGGATCTCCACGCCATACGCCACCGCCTCGGAGATGTGCGGATGTTGCAGCAGCAGGTTTTCGACTTCAGTGGTCGAGACGTTTTCGCCCTTCCAGCGATAGGTGTCACCGAGGCGATCAACAAATTGCGCGTGACCAAAACCGATGTTGCGCAGCAGATCGCCAGTGTTGAAAAAACGATCGCCTTTGCTAAACACGTCGTGAAGGACAACTTTGGCGGTTTTTTGCGGATCGGTGTAACCGTCCAGCGGTGCCTTCTCGTCGATCCGCGCCAGCAACAGGCCCTGCTCGCCCCTGCCGACCTTGCGCATGAAACCGTCGGTGCTGCGCAGCGGCTCACCGCTGTCATGGTCGTAAGCCACCAACTCCCAGGCCATCAGCGAAAAACCGATGGTGTTGTCGAAGTTGAGAATGTTAGTGAAGCCGATGTTGCCGTCGCTCGCCGCGTACAGCTCACAGATGTGGTCGACGGCGAAACGGGTCTTGAACTCGGCCCAGGCGCCCGGGCGCAAGCCGTTACCAATCATTTTGCGCACGTCGTGGCGGTTGTCATCGGCGCTGGCCGGTTGATCGACCAGATAACGGCACAACTCGCCGACATAGCCGATCGTGGTCGCGCGATAACGGCGCACATCGTTCCAGAACTGGCTGGCGCTGAATTTGCGGCGAATTGCGAAGCCTGAGGCGCCGTTGACTGCCGAGCCCCAGCACACGCAGAGACCGGTGGCGTGGTACAGCGGCAAGGTGCAATAGACGACATCGTCGGGGCCCATATTGAGGGCGATCATGCCGAAACTGGCAGAACTGCGCATCCAGCGGCCATGTTTGAACACCCCGGCCTTGGGCAGGCCGGTGGTGCCGGAGGTGTAAATGTAGAAACACGGATCGTCGAAAAACACCTGCTGACTGCTCGACGGATTCTCGCTGGAGGCATCGGCACTGGCGCTGATCAGATTGACGTAGCCTTCGGGCGCAATGCCCGGATGGCTATAGGTGTCCTGATCGGCGACAAACCAGGTGCGCGGCGCGGTAATCGCCACTTGCTCGCGAATCGCCGCATAAGCCGGAAGCAGTTCTTCGCCGACCACAATCGCCACCGGCGCCACCAGATTCACACTGTGGATCAGCGTGTCGCGCGTCTGCGAGGTATTGAGCAGCGCGCTGACCGCGCCGACCTTGGCCAGCGCCAGAATGGTCACCAGCAATTCCGGGCGGTTTTCAATAAACACCGCGACTACATCGCCCTTGCCGATGCCCTGCCCGTTCAGATAGTGCGCGATGCGGTTGGCCCACTGGTTGACCTGCGCATAGGTCAGCCGCACATCGCCCTGCAGTAACGCCGGGCCCTCGGGATTGCGCAGCGTCGCTTGTTCGAATGTCCAGCCAAGGCCACAGCTTTGAGTCGGATCCGTGACGTTGGCCACCTTCATGCCCTTGACCACTCGCGGAATGGCTTTGGCAATCATCGGCAGTTTGCGGAGCATCATGCCCCAGGTAATCGTGTCGCTTGGCGCGTGGCTCATGAAAGCTCCCCGTCCGACCTTGGCGTGCAGGTCGATGTTTTTATTTTTCGGGCTTGCTTGAAGCAACCAGCGCACTCAAGCGCGGGTCGAGATCGAAAATACGTCAGCGCTTCTCGGGCTGTACACGCGGTTTTTGCAATGTTTTGTATCCGCTGATCGGCCGACGGTGGCGGTGATCATCGGGTAAGCGATTGGTTCCGTTGTTTCGATAACGATCCCGCAAAATGCAGGATGCACGATGGCCATTCATGCAGTTTGCACGACGACTTGAATTTTCATAGTTTCTAACTTATTGATTTATAAGAACTTTATTATTTTCAAATGCTGGCACAATCGCTGCAACCTCCTCTGCATGCTTGCCATTCAAGTGCATACGGAGCTGATAGACATGAGCCTGATCCAAGAAAAATTTACCTCCCTGTTCTCCAACTTCGACGTCACCACTGCGCCACGTCCCGATGGCGGGATTCTGCTGACTCTGCGCAGCAGCGACGGCAAAGTGTTTAAGCGTGCACTGACTTATCAACAACTGCATGCCGGCGACCAACTGTCGTGGGCGATCAGTGCAATTCGCCGCGACCTGGCTGAACAAGCCAGTGAACTGCCGCAAATTGCCATGCTGCAGAGCCAGCAGCGTTTTGCCCTGCCGACGTATCACTCGCTGTAATTTTTAAAGCGCTTTAAACAAAACAGGCCGTGGAGCTTTCGCTTCACGGCCTGTTTTTTTGTGCCTGATGCAAAACCCTGTGGGAGCGAGCCTGCTCGCGAATAGGGTGTGTCATCCACTGAAAATGCTGGCTGAACGGACGCTTTCGCGAGCAGGCTCGCTCCCACACTAGATCGGTGAGATCAGAAGGCTTCGGGTTCGATGCCGGTGAAGGTGTCGACGGTGACGTGGCTTCCCAGCTCCCCGCCTTCACGGGCCAGGCCGCAGGTTTGCAGGCCGGCTGCTTGAGCAGCGTCGAGTTCTTCGACGATGTCCGAGAGGAACAGGATCTCCTGCGGTTGAACGCCGATGGCTTTCTGGATATTGGTGTACGACTGCGCCTCACGCTTGGGCCCCGACGTCGTGTCGAAGTAACCACTGAACAGCGGTGTCAGATCCCCCGCCTCCGAGCAGCCGAAAATCAGCTTCTGCGCCTGAATCGATCCCGACGAGTACACAAACAGTTGATAACCGGCAGCATGCCAGCGTCGCAACGCTTCAACGGCATCCGGATAAACATGCCCCTTCAACTGCCCGGCGTGATAACCCTGGGCCCAGACCATGCCTTGCAAGGCCTTGAGTGGCGTGGCTTTGCGATCTTCCTCGATCCAGCTCAAGAGGATTTCAACAACCCGTTCAACATCGGCTTGCGGCGCATTGCTGTCACGGCGTACGGCGTCGAGTTGCTCGGCAACATCGGCACGTTCGGCGTTCTGGCGGACGAAATCCGGCAGGTGTTTAGCGGCATACGGAAACAGCACGTCGAAGACGAAACTCACCGCGCTGGTGGTGCCTTCGATGTCAGTGACGATGGCTTTGATCGACATCGAATCAGTCCTCCAGACGCGGAAAGCGGCCGGCGATGTCTTCGCCGGTGAAGTTGGCAACCCAGCCTTCCGGGTTGTTGAACAGACGGATCGCGACAAAGTGCGGATGCTCGCCCATGTCGAACCAGTGTTTGGTGCCGGCCGGAACCGAGATCAAATCGTTCTTCTCGCACAGTACGGCGTAGACATAATCGTCGATGTGCAAGGTAAACAGGCCACGGCCGGCGACGAAAAATCTGACTTCGTCTTCGCCATGACGGTGCTCTTCGAGAAACTTGGCGCGCAATTCGGCTTTTTGCGGGTGATCGCTGTTCAGGCTGATCACGTCGACGGTGATGTAACCGCGCTCGGTCATCAGTTGGTCGATCTGCTCTTTATAGGCGCTGATCACTTCTTCCTGGGTGGCGCCGGGCTGAATCTTTGCGGCGGCTTGCCAGCGGTCGAAGCGCACGCCCTGCTCGGCCAAGGTCGAGGCGATGTCTTCGAAATGGGTCAGCACCTTGTTCGGAATGTCGGGGCTGGAAACGTGATAGACGGACAGGCTGCTCATTGGGGCAATTCCTCGGTATCGGCCTTGCCGTCCGGTTCTTGCAGACCGGTCGGGCACAGCATTTCATCAGGCAAATGGGCTACTTCTGGTGAAGTCAGCCTTGGCGGTTCATAACGCTGCGGGTTTTCAACTCGCATTCAAACAGAAATTCAAAGGCCTCGATCTGCCGCAGCGCGTCGCTCATCTGCGCGCCCCAGGTGTAGAGGCCGTGACCGCGAATCAGATAACCGACGCAATCAGGATGGGCGTCGAGCCAAGGCTGCACCTTGGCGGCGAGGCGCGCAATGTCCTGATCGTTGTCGAAAATCGGCACGCGCACTCGCGATTCGTGGGTCGAAACACCGCTGAAGGCTTTTTGCAGTTCGTAGTCTTCAAACTCGATGAAGTCTTCCGGGGTCAGGCGCGACAGCACCGTGGCGTTCACCGAATGGGTGTGCAGCACCGCGCCGATCTCCGGACGCCAGCTGTAAAGCTGAGTGTGCAGCAGGGTTTCGGCGGAGGGCTTTTTGCCCGGTTCCAGGCTGTTGCCGGAAAGGTCGGTGGCGAGCACATCGTCCAGGCCCAACTGGCCCTTGTGCTTGCCCGATACGGTCAGCAGTGCTTCACTCGGCGACAGGCGCGTCGAGTAATTACTGCTGGTGGCCGGCGACCAGCCGCGACCATACAGAAAACGCCCGGCGTCGACGATTTGCTGGGCGAGTTGTTCACGCGTAAGGCTCATGGCCTGTCCTCTTGCATACGTGTGGCAATGATAACGGCAGCAGCGAGTGCCGCGAGACTGGCAATACTAAAGGTCAATGTCGCGCCGAGGGCATTCCAGCTGTAACCGGAATACAACGCGCCGAGCGCACCGCCGGTGCCGGCCAGCGCCGCGTACAGCGCCTGGCCCTGCCCTTGCTGGCGGGCGCCGAAGCTACGTTGCACGAAGGCGATGGCAGCGGCGTGAAAACTGCCGAAGGTTGCTGCGTGCAGAATCTGCGCGAACAACAGCACCCAGAGAAACTCGGCGAACGAACCTAGCAGCAACCAGCGCAGCGCCGCCAGCAGAAAACTCGCCATCAGTACCCGACGCAGGGAAAACCGCGCAAGAATCCGGCTCATCGCCATGAACATCAGCACTTCGGCGACCACACCCACGGCCCAGAGCATGCCGATGGTGCCGCGTGTGTAGCCGAGTCGTTCAAGGTGCAGGGTCAGAAAGGTGTAATACGGGCCGTGGCTCATCTGCATCAACGCCACGCAACCGTAAAACGCCAGCACGCCGGGATTGCGCAGCTGTTTGAGAAAGCCCTCGCCGTTCGGCCGATTGCCCTGCGGCGGTTGCGCATTCGGCACCCACAGACTGCTGAGGACGATGCCGGCCATGATCAGCACCAGCGCCGCCGGGTAGATATCGAGGCTGAGCCATTCGAACAACCGGCCGAGCGCGACCACGGTGATGATGAAACCGATCGAGCCCCACAGGCGAATCTGGCTGTAACGCGAAGTCTGCCCCTGTAAATGCGCCAGGGTGATGACTTCGAATTGCGGCAGCACCGCGTGCCAGAAGAATGCGTGCAGCGCCATGACCATCGCCAGCCAGGCGTAGGTCTTGCTGACGAAAATCAACGAGAAGGTCAGCAGCGTGCACACCGCGCCGAAGCGCACGATGGCCAGGCGTTTGCCGGTGTAATCGCCGAGCCAGCCCCAGATGTTCGGCGCCACACAGCGCATCAGCATCGGGATGGCGACCAGTTCACCAATCCGCGCCGGACTGAAGCCGAGGTGATCGAAGTACAGCGCCAGAAACGGCGCTGTCGAACCGAGCAAGGCGAAATAGAACAGATAGAAACTGGACAGCCGCCAGTAAGGGAGCGCCGCCACGGTTATGCCGCGACGGCTTTAAGGCCTGCCATCAAAGCTGACCCAGCACCGGCGTGCTCACGCGCACATCGGCGTTCTGGCCACGGTGACGCAGCAGGTGATCCATCAACACGATGGCCATCATCGCTTCGGCAATCGGCGTGGCGCGGATGCCCACGCACGGGTCGTGACGGCCCTTGGTGATGACATCGACCGGGTTGCCGTGGATGTCGATCGAACGGCCCGGGGTGGTGATGCTGGAAGTCGGCTTCAACGCCAGATGCGCAACGATCGGCTGACCGGAGGAGATACCGCCGAGGATGCCGCCCGCGTTGTTGCTGAGGAAACCTTCCGGGGTCATTTCATCGCGGTGTTCGGTGCCGCGTTGAGCGACCGACGCAAAACCGGCGCCGATTTCCACGCCTTTGACGGCGTTGATGCTCATCAGCGCATGAGCCAGCTCAGCGTCGAGGCGGTCGAAAATCGGCTCGCCCAGACCCGGCATCACGCCTTCGGCGACGACGGTGATTTTCGCGCCGACCGAGTCTTGGTCGCGACGCAACTGATCCATGTAGGCTTCCAGCTCCGGGACTTTGTCTGGATCGGGGCTGAAGAAGGCATTCTCCTCCACCGAATCCCAGGTCTTGAACGGGATTTCGATCGGGCCGAGCTGGCTCATGTAGCCACGAATGACGATGCCTTGGCTGGCCAGATACTTTTTGGCAATCGCGCCCGCCGCCACGCGCATCGCGGTTTCGCGCGCCGAGCTGCGGCCACCGCCACGGTAGTCGCGCTCACCGTATTTGTGGTGATAGGTGTAGTCGGCGTGGGCCGGGCGGAATAGATCCTTGATCGCCGAGTAGTCCTTGGACTTCTGGTCGGTGTTGCGGATCAGCAGGCCGATCGAGCAACCGGTGGTGCGTCCTTCGAACACGCCGGAAAGGATTTCGACTTCGTCGGCTTCCTGACGCTGGGTGGTGTGGCGGCTGGTGCCCGGCTTGCGCCGATCGAGGTCGCGCTGCAGGTCTTCGAGGGAGATCTCCAGGCCCGGTGGGCAGCCGTCGACAATCGCGACCAACGCCGGACCATGGCTTTCGCCAGCGGTGGTGACAGTGAACAACTTGCCGTAGGTATTGCCGGACATGCAGGACGCTCCGTGAAATCAAACCCAAATTCGTGATGCGCGCCAGTATACGCAGGCTAACCGAGTAGTTCATCCTCGAACCTTAGTGGTGCTGGCGAGTCCAACCGGCACCTTGGCGAATGATGGCGTGATGATGCTGCGAGTTTTGATCTTGAGTCTTACCCTCTTTACGGGCTTTGCCCAAGCGACGGTCCTACAACGCCCGGTTACTTTGGATACCGGCACCGGCGAACTTTTCGGTTCGCTGCTGCTGCCAAAATCTGACAACCCGGTGCCGGTTGTCCTGATTATTTCTGGCTCGGGTCCTACAGACCGTGACGGAAACAACCCCGACGGCGGGCGCAACGATAGCCTCAAGCGCTTGGCCTGGGTGCTGGCTAAACACAATATCGCCAGCGTGCGTTATGACAAACGCGGGGTGGCCGCGAGCCTGGCGGCGACGCCGGATGAGCGCAATTTGTCGATAGAAGCCTACGCCGCGGATGCGGTGGCATGGGGGCAGAAGCTCAAGGCCGATCCGCGTTTCGGCAAACTGATCCTGCTCGGCCACAGTGAAGGCGCGCTGATTGCCAGCCTCGCTGCGCCGAAAGTCGATGCGGCGGCGGTGATTTCTCTGTCCGGCAGTGCCCGACCGGTCGATCAGGTGATCCGCGAGCAATTGGCCCGCAGCCTGCCGCCACCGCTGATGCTGCGCAGTAACGAACTGCTCGACAGCCTCAAGGCCGGTCACACCGATGACAATGTGCCGCAGCCGTTGCAGGTGATTTTCCGCCCGAGTGTGCAGCCGTATCTGATTTCACTGTTCCGTCAGGATCCGGCAAAAGCCTTCGCGCAACTGAAGATGCCGGCGCTGATTGTTCAGGGCAGCAACGACATTCAGGTCGGTACCGAGGACGCGAAACGCCTCAAAGCCGTCAAACCGGACGCCGATCTGGTGGTGATCGAAGGCATGAACCACGTCATGCGCATCGTGCACAACGATATGAAGCGGCAATTGGCTTCGTACAAGGATCCTAATTTGCCGCTGGCTGCGGAACTGGGCAGCAAAATCATCGAATTTATTGACGGACTTCGCGCCAGTTAACCGTTGTTTGCCCTCTAGTCCTGCAAAAAACGGCCGATAAGCCTTTGTCGCCAGCGCAATGGCTGGCGGCAAGCAGGGCTTGGACAGGATCTCGCCGTTATGACTGATACCCAGACTTCACCCGACACCACCGCTGAAAAAGACGCACCGCCAGCGGTCGAGCTGCCGTGGGCGGATGTCCACGTCGAGCACCACAAGATGCTCCGCCTGGCCCCGCTGCAAACCGACCGCAACACTGGCGGGCGCCCCTTGCGCTTCGTCGAGTTCGGCTATGCCGAGCGCAGCAGCAAAGAAAAAAGCCTGATGCGCATGGCGATCAAACTACCCGGTCAGCGTGTGCGCAAAGAGCAGAATCAGCTGGATGTGTGGGTTGATCACACCACCAGGCGTGTGCACTTCGGCCCGGACAGCGGCCTGCAGATCGAACCGATGAACCGTGGCATCGGCCGTTACATGGCCGCGCAAGGCATCAATTGGGCGAAAAAGCGCTGGCCGACCTACACCGTCGACGGCATGGATTTGAACAACAAGGACGCGCTGAACGAAGACACGCGTCTGCGCCGCGATCATTTCCTGCGTGTGCATGGTTTTGATGTGGTGTACGCCGATGCCCAGCATTTGAAGGGCAGCGTCAAGGAAGTGCAGGTTGGGGATTTGCTCGGCGACTGGAACAGCGAAAAGCTGCAGATCGTCGAGATTCTTGAAGCGGCGCAAATGCTTCAACAGGCCGAACAGAATCTGGCCGAGCAGGAAGTGAAGCTGAAGAAGCAGGAAGACAAAGTCAGCAAGTTCAAGCGTGAAGACGCCGGGTTGCGCTTCACGATTACGTGTCTGGTGGCGTTTGCGGTGTTTCAGGCGGGGCTGTTGATCTGGATTGCTACGCACCGTTGATGGCTTGAGACCGCGTCGCGGCCATTCGCGAGCAGGCTCGCTCCCACAGGATTTGTGTCGTACACCAACCCTGCCTGATCGTTCCCACGCTCCGCTTGGGAATGCAGCCGGGGACGCTCCGCGTCCCAACAGCGGACGCAGAGCGTCCATTGAGGCATTCCCACGCAGAGCGTGGGAACGATCAGTCTCGATTAGATGCGGGAAGCGAACAAGGCCTGATGATCGCGGCACTGTTCCGCCGTCAGCATGAACACCCCATGCCCACCACGCTCGAATTCGAGCCAGGCAAAATCGACTTCCGGGTACAGCGCGTCAACGTGCACCTGGCTGTTGCCCACTTCGACAATCAGCAAGCCCTTCTCGGTCAGGTGATCCGCCGCTTCAGCCAGCATCCGCCGAACCAGATTCAAACCATCATCGCCACACGCCAGACCCAGCTCAGGCTCATGCTGATACTCGTCCGGCATGTCAGCGAAATCTTCCGCATCCACGTAGGGCGGGTTCGACACGATCAGGTCGAAGCGCTGACCCGGCAAACCATCAAAACCATCACCCTGAACGGTATAGACGCGCTCATCAACGCCATGGCGCTCGATGTTCTGGTTGGCCACTTCCAGCGCTTCGAACGACAGATCCGCCAGCACCACTTCGGCGTTCTGGAACTCGTAGGCACAGGCGATACCGATGCAACCGGAACCGGTGCACAGGTCGAGAATCCGCGCAGGTTCGGTGCCGATCCACGGGGCGAAGTGGTTTTCGATCAACTCGCCAATCGGCGAACGCGGGATCAACACACGCTCATCAACGATGAACGACATGCCGCAGAACCACGCTTCACCCAACAGGTAAGCGGTGGGAATGCGTTCTTCGATACGGCGCTTGAGCAGGCGTTGCAGGTTGACCAGCTCGTCGTCTTCCAGCGCGCAATCGAGATAGCTGTCGGCGATTTCCCACGGCAGGTGCAACGCGCCGAGCACCAGTTGCCGGGCTTCGTCCCAGGCATTGTCGGTGCCATGGCCGAAAAACAGATCCTCCCCATGGAAGCGGCTGACGGCCCAACGAATGTGGTCGCGCAGGGTACGAAGTCGGGAAGTGATCACGGGGCAGAACTCCAGAAAAAACGACTGGCGATTCTACCAGCCAAAACGCGTGACGACGACGCAGGAAAAACATAGCCCCGACGGTAGGAGTTTTCTGTTTTTTGCATCAGCTATTGAACAGAACGTGTAACTTGACAAGGCTGCAGGCCAGTAACGACGGTGCCTACGATGGTAGCGATTCACAGAACCGCTCAGCCAGAGGACAATGTCGCAAAAGCCCCACCCCAAGGAGCCCCAGAATGTCCGTTCCAAAAACGATGTTTCAACTCAGCGGTCGCGGTTACGCAGCGGCCACACTGAGCCATGCCACCGTGGTCATCATCGATGCCCAGAAAGAATACCTCAGTGGCCCCCTGGCCCTGAGCGGCATGGACGCGGCCGTCGCGAACATCAAACAAGTGGTTGCCGCAGCCCGTGCAGCCGGTCGGCCGATCGTGCACGTGCGTCATCTCGGCACCGTCGGTGGCCTGTTCGACCCGCAGGGCGAGCGCGGCGAGTTCATCCCGGGCCTGGAGCCACAAGGTGATGAAACCATTATCGGCAAACTGCTGCCGAGCGCCTTCCATGGCACCGAATTACTCGATCGTCTGCAAAACCTTGGCTCGCTGGACTTGATCGTCTGCGGTTTCATGAGCCACTCCAGCGTCAGCACCACGGTGCGCGCGGCTAAAAATCTGGGTTTCCGTTGCACGTTGGTAGAAGACGCCTGCGCCACCCGCGACCTGCCATTCAAAGGCCGTGTGCTCAGCGCCGCAGTCGTGCAGGAAGCTGAAATGGCGATCATGGCGGATAACTTTGCCACCCTCGCACTGACTCAAGACCTGATCTGATCTGCTCTGATGAGCGGCTCAGCACGCCGCTCATCCGCAAAGTCCTCTCATTTGCCGCAAATGCCATAGCCTCAGGAACAACCCGGTCAACTCCCGGTCGAAGGGCCGATACCCATTGAGGAAGGTCGGAATGAAGTTATCCGATGGATTTGACGCACGCCGCTTGCGGCCCAAAGGCCAAAGCAACTGGCGATTTCGATTCGGCGCGGCGATCGCGGCCATTCTGGCGACGTTCGGCGTGCTGCTGGCGATGGCCGGGGCGGCCAGCCTGCTCGGGCGCCCACCGGCACTCGGTGACTTGAACGCTACGCCGATGGGCTCGGCGATCATTCTGGCGGTCGGCTTGCTGTTTCTGTATTTCGGTGTCGCCCTGTGGCGCCGCTGCCGCCGTCGCGCACGGCAATCGCGGGAACTGAACATGTCCCCGCACCTGATGAAAAAACACGACTGACTCACCGGCCTGGCTTTTTGCCGGGCCGTTTTGTTTCGACTTGGGTAAACTGGCCGCCCTTCGCGGAGGCTGACATGCAAGACGACGATTTTTCCCTGTTCAAAAGTGCGATCCAAGGCGTCAAGCCGATCAAGCACGACCGCGCCGACACCGGCAAACCCAAGGCTGACCGCGCGCAAATTGCCAAGCTGCGCCAGTCCGCCACCGTGCGCACCGACACTGCTACCGTGGATGGTCTGTCCGATCAATTCGTGATCGACGTCGGCCCGGAAGACGAGTTGATGTGGGCCCGCGACGGCGTGCAGGAAAGTCAGATGCGCAAGCTCAAGGTCGGCCAGATTCCGTTCGAAGGCAGCCTCGACCTGCACGGCATGAGCGTGGAAAAGGCCCGCGAAACCCTCTGGGCGTTTCTCGCCGAAGCGACCAAATTCGAAATCCGCTGCGTACGCGTCACCCACGGCAAGGCCGTGCGCCTGGACGGCAAGCGGCCGATGATCAAAAGCCACGTCAACACCTGGTTGCGCCAGCATGCCCAAGTGCTGGGTTTCTGCTCATGCCAGGCGAAACACGGTGGTGCCGGCGCGGTTTACGTGATGCTCAAACGCACCATGATGGAAGGCCGCGACGAATAATCGCGTTACACCGAACTTGCAGGGTTGTGTCCGCCACCGTACCCTTGCCCTTTGCGAAAATCCCCACAGGTAGTTTCATGTCCCTGGAACAGAATTACACCGCGATTCTCGGCCAATTGGGCGAGGACGTGTCCCGCGAGGGCCTGCTCGACACGCCAAAGCGTGCCGCCAAAGCCATGCAGTACCTCTGCCGCGGTTATGAACAGACGCTCGAAGAGGTTACCAACGGTGCCCTGTTCAGCTCCGACAACAGCGAAATGGTGCTGGTCAAGGACATCGAGTTGTACTCGTTGTGCGAACACCACCTGCTGCCGTTCATCGGCAAGGCGCACGTTGCGTACATCCCGAGCGGCAAAGTGCTGGGCCTGTCGAAGGTCGCGCGGATCGTCGACATGTACGCCCGCCGCCTGCAGATTCAGGAAAACCTCAGCCGTCAGATCGCCGATGCAGTGCAACAAGTCACCGGCGCGCTGGGCGTTGCCGTGGTGATCGAGGCCAAGCACATGTGCATGATGATGCGCGGTGTCGAGAAGCAGAATTCGTCGATGATCACCTCGGTGATGCTCGGTGAGTTCCGTGAAAACGCAGCGACCCGCAGCGAATTCCTCAGCCTCATCAAGTAATTTGCGGCACGAAGAAAACCGGCATTCATCGCCGGTTTTTTTTCGTCCGTGAAAAATCGGGTAAGCTGCGCGCCTTTCTCAATATGCACCGTGAGGCTTCAACGTGTTCGTCAAAGCGCTTCGTGTCGGCCTCGGCCAACTGGTTATCTTCATCGACTTCATCACCCGTCCGGGCAAGAAAAAGCGCCCCGCCGCTGCTCAGGCTCAGGTGGATGCAGCTGCAAAAGACCTGACCTTGTATCAGTTCCACGCCTGCCCGTTCTGCGTGAAAACCCGCCGCACCTTGCGTCGTTTGAATGTGCCGGTGACGCTGAAGGATGCGAAGAACAATGAACAGGATCGTCAGGCCTTGCTGGATCAGGGCGGCCGGATCAAGGTGCCTTGCCTGCGGATTGAAGAGAACGGGCAGACGACCTGGATGTATGAGTCCAAGGTGATCATTGATTATCTGGATAAGCGCTTCGCGGCGGTCTGATGTTTCTGTATTGGGGCTGATGGCCCCTTCCCACCATTGGAATGCATTTCCACTGTGGGAGCGAGCCTGCTCGCGAAGAGGCCCTCTCAGTCACCACGAATCCCAGTCAAAAATAAACCGGCCTGTGAGCCGGTTTATTTGTTTTCAGGCAGCCTTATCCAGCTGCGCCTGACGCACCACCGCCGCCAATCGCTTCAATCCTTCATCCAGCCGCGACGGATCAATGTGGCTGAAATTCAAGCGCAAGTGCCCATGATGGTTATCCGGTTCTGGAAAGAACGGCTCCCCCGGCATAAACGCCACATCATTGGCCAACGCCTCATTGAGCAACGTTCGCGTGTCCAGCGGCTGCTTCAACGTCAGCCAGAAAAACAGCCCGCCCTGTGGCGTGTTCCAATCCGCCAGATCAGAAAAATGTGTTTCCAGCGCCGCCTGGAAGGCATCCCGCCGCTGTCGATAGAAGCCGCGCAACTCGCTCAGATGCTGCTGATACTTGTCAGTACCGATCCACTGCAACGCCTGCCATTGACCGATGCGATTGGTGTGCAGATCCGCCGATTGCTTGAGTTTGAGCAAGTGCGGAAACAGATCGGGACTGGCGATCAGATAGCCAACGCGCAGACCCGGCAGCAGGGTTTTCGATACGGTACCGGTGTAGATCCAGCTGGATTCTTTCAGTCGACCGGCAATCGGTTTGGCGCTGCCGCCATCGAAAGTCAGATCGCGGTAGGGTTCGTCTTCGATCAGGGTGACGCCGAATTCATCGAGCAACGCCGCGACCGCTGCGCGTTTGGCTTCGCTGTAGCGCACGGCTGACGGGTTCTGGAAGGTCGGGATCAAATAGATGAACGCCGGACGATGTTGCTCCAGACGCTCGCGCAATTGCGCGAGGTTGGGGCCGTCGGACTCTTGCGGCACGGTCAGGCAATCAGCACCGAACAACTGAAAGATTTGCAGCGCGGCGAGATAGGTCGGCGCTTCCAGCAAAATCTCCGTGCCCTTGTCGATATACAGCTTGGCCGCCAGATCGAGGGTTTGCTGGGAACCGCTGACCACCAGAACCTGACTCGCCTGACATTCCAGGCCAAGCGCCCTCGCCTCCGCGGCCAAGGCTTCGCGCAATGCCGGCTCGCCTTCGCTCATGCCATATTGGCCGAGCGACAGCGGCATTTCGGCCCACTCGACCTTCGGCAACATGGCTTCGGCGGGCAAGCCGCCCGCAAACGACATGACTTCCGGGCGCTGGGCGGCGGCAAGGATTTCACGAATCAAAGAACTTTTAAGGCGCGAGACACGTTCGGAAAAAGCCATGGAAGTCACCGGTAGCGAGGCGTGTGAAATATGAGTCAAACTGATTGACTGAAATTACGACAGCTTGAGCGAGTACGTCAACATGCTTGACCTTAAAAACCCATCCAGTCAGCAACAGGCGATGGAAGCTTTTTTCTTCGGCTATCAGGCGTTCACCGCCAAGGCTGATGAAATGCTCGAGCGGCGCGGCCTCTCCCGAGTGCATCAACGCATTGTGTTTTTCATCGCGCGGTATCCGAACTTGAGCGTGAAGGAGTTGTTGGCATTGCTCGGTGTGAGCAAGCAGGCGCTGAACATGCCGTTGCGGCAGTTGCAGGAAATGCATTTGGTGGACAGCGTGGCGTCCGAGGCCGACAAGCGTAAGCGCCTGCTGGAGTTGACGGCAGAAGGCGCGAAGTTTGAGCAGGCTTTGCGGCGTGAGCAGGTGAAGTTGCTGGAGCGGGTGTTCGCCGAGGCTGGGGAGGCGGCGGTGAATGGCTGGTTGGCGGTGAATCTGGCATTGGGGAAAAGTCAGACGGCTCTCGATTGAATGGGACTGCCTCTTCGCGAGCAAGCTCGCTCCCACAGGGGAACGCATTTCAAATGTGGGAGCGAGCCTGCTCGCGAAGGGGCCAGTACAGGCGATATATCGCTATCGACGGAACTTTCGTAAACAAAACCAAAAACAATATTTGCTTTATTTGTACACAAAAGCATAATCCACAGCGTGCGAGTTCCTGACCGCATGGTCAACAAATTCGCGTATGCCTCAAAGGGCCGCTGCCACCCCTCATGGGTCCGGCCCTGGAAATAACAATAAAACTCTTGAGGAGTACTCGCTGTGGAAAGCCGCAAATCCGAAGCATCGACGCTGGACCTCTCGCCACCATTACGCAGTGGCTTGCTGGAACGTCTGTTTAAACTCAGCTTGCATGGCACCACGGTGAAGACCGAGCTGATTGCCGGTCTGACAACCTTCATTACCATGGCCTACATCATCTTCGTCAACCCGAACATCATGGCCGATGCCGGGATCGATCACGGTGCAGCCTTCGTCGCCACCTGTATCGCCGCTGCATTGGGCTGCCTGTTGATGGGCCTCTACGCCAACTGGCCGGTGGGTTTGGCGCCGGGCATGGGCCTCAACGCGTTCTTCACCTACACCGTGGTCGGCACCATGGGCTACAACTGGGAAACCGCGCTCGGTGCGGTGTTTGTCTCGGGCGTGTTGTTCATGATCCTGACCTTCTCACGGATTCGCGAGTGGCTGCTCAACAGTATTCCAGTCAGTCTGCGTTTTGCGATGGGCGCCGGTGTCGGTCTGTTCCTCGGCCTGATCGGTCTGAAAACCGCAGGCATCGTCGTCGACAGTCCGGCGACGCTGATCAAACTCGGCTCCCTGCGTGAACCCGGCCCGCTGCTAGCGGCCATCTGCTTCCTGATGATTGCAATCCTCAGCTATCACCGTGTATTCGGCGCGATCCTCATCAGCATCATCACCGTGACCCTCGCCGGTTGGGGCCTGGGCATCGTGCACTACGAAGGGATCATGTCGACGCCGCCGAGTCTGGCGCCGACCTTCATGGCCATGAACGTCGCCGGCGTGTTCAACGTCAGCATGATCAGCGTGGTGCTGGCCTTCCTCTTTGTGCACATGTTCGACACCGCCGGCACCCTGATGGGCGTGGCCCAGCGCGCCAATCTGGTCAACGCTGACGGCCGTATCGAAAACCTCTCCCGCGCCATGAAAGCCGACAGTGCCTCCAGCGTTTTCGGCGCCGTGGTCGGTGTGCCTCCAGTCACCAGCTATGTGGAAAGTGCTGCCGGCGTGGCCGCTGGTGGTCGGACTGGTCTTACCGCCGTCACTGTAGGTGTGCTATTTATAGCGGCGATGTTTTTCGCACCGCTGGCCGGCATGATTCCCGCTTACGCCACCGCCGGTGCACTGATCTACGTTGCGATGCTGATGATGGGCGGCATGGCCCACATCGAATGGGACGAAGCCACTGATGCGATCCCGGCCATCGTGACCGCAATCATGATGCCGCTGACCTTCTCGGTCGCCGACGGCATTGCGCTGGGCTTCATCACCTACGTGGCGTTGAAGGCCGGTACCGGCAAGTACAAGGAAATCTCCGTCAGCCTGTGGGTGCTCTGCGCGATCTTCATCGCCAAGTTCATTTTCCTGTAAGCGCTACGCGGTTCAGGTTTCCAAACAGCCTCACCTTTGCGGGTGGGGCTTTTGTGCATCTTGATAACAATAGAAAGGAGCAAAGTGATGAGTCTGGAAACCTGGCTGCTGTTCAGCGGTGCTGCATTGGTGGTGATCCTGATTCCGGGGCCACTGTCGTTGCTGATGATCAGCAACAGTCTGAATTACGGTTTGCGTCGTTCCTACCCGGCATTTCTCGGCGGCGTGACGGCTTCGATCTGTCTGCTCAGTGCATCGGCATTGGGCCTTGGCGCATTGCTGCTGGCCTCGGAGCAACTCTTCAGCGTGCTGAAAATCGTCGGCGCACTGTATCTGTTCTACCTCGCCTGGCAGAGCTGGCAACAATCGCGTCAGCCAGCAGTCGGCGCTGACGTGCCGCAAGCCGCGCCTGTGCCACGTTTTCGCGCGTTGTTCGGACGCGCTTTCGTGCTCGGTGCCAGCAACCCCAAAGACATCCTGTTCTTCGCCGCGTTTCTGCCGCAGTTTCTCAGTGCCGAGCAACCATTCCTGCCACAACTGCTGGTGATGATCGTAACCTGGACCCTGCTGGATCTGCTGTGCAAACTGGCCTACGGTCTGGGCGCCCACGGTGCCGCGCGTTATCTGCGCAGCGGCAAAGGACAGAGCTGGTTTAACCGGATCAGCGCCGGTTTGTTCGGCGGCGCTGGGGCAGCATCGTTACTCAGCAGTCACTGAGGCATTTGAATGGTTGTTTGACTGATTGTTACTTGGCTGCAGCCAGCCAGACTTGCAAGATCCGAGTCTGGCTGGTGTTCTCCACGACCGATTGGCATTGCGCACTACAGATTCTCCCGACAGTAATTGCATGCCTTTGATATGCAATACACCGCAACAACCCGTTTATATACATTCCTCGTACGTCCCCCGTACTATCTCGGCCTGTTTTTCCCACCCGCCAGAACAAGGAAGTTCAAATGGCCACCCTGATAAGCGAAGCTTTAATAGACAGTGATGCAGTCGTCATTACCGATATGCACGCCGAGTCGAACAAACATACTGATTCAACCATCGACATCAACAGCAATTCCGACAAGCCACTGGACCAGCCTCAAAAGCGAAAAATCGAACAGTTAAGAACTAACGACTCGGTGTTCGGGCCAATACAAATTGGCGAGATATCGATAACACGGGTATCCCTCGACGCCTTGGGTGCGACAATTGACGGGCACCCGCTGAACGGCACAAACACATTCTTCCGCATTCCCAAGCGCTCATTCATCAACTCGTTACAATTCAGCGCCAGCGATATCGCACATCATATGAAGTCCGCGACGGGTTACGATATTTATCTATTGCCTTCTTTGCTGTTCGACATGGCCAGCCACCGCCCGATAACCGCCCCGAACATAACCCGAGAAACATCATCAATCGAGGTTGATCCTGGAAACTACCGCAGCAAAATCGAGAAGCTTCTGAGCTCTGCGCAGAAGCTGGATTTGCAGCACACGCAACTACCAAACAATACTCGGCGCTGGGTCGCCTCGGTAAAGGCCCACTTGACAGTCGGCTCCAGTGTCGGACTCCAGGCATTCGGGATATACACGGGATTGCGCGGAATATTGGTTGCGATGAAATCCGGCGATACCAAAGAGGTTGTAATCAACGCCACAGGTGTTGCCTCGGAAATTGGCTCTATCGCCGTTGACGTTGGCGTCAGCAAGATTGCCAACGAGATGCTGGCGGCCGGAAAAAATGCTTTCAAGGATTTCGCCAAAACCAGGTTTGCGCTGAGGTTGAGTCGATCCGGTGGCTTGATTGGCGGGGCGCTGACTTTGCCATTTGATGTGTACACCACCGTCAACTCCCTGAAGGCAGCAAGCAATGCCACCGGCAAAGAAGCCATGGATCATTACATCAGCGCCGGGTTGAGCATCACCAGCGCGGCCATGACCGTTATCCTCGGTACAGCGGCAATGGCAGGATTGTCTTTTGTGGGTCCGGCGGGCCTTTTGTTCGGTGCGTTTCTGGCAATCGGATCACAGGTGTATGGCGCGGTGCGCATTGTCGATGACATTGATGACTACATTGAACTGACCCTGGGTGAGCGGTGGCGCTCAGGCTTCCTTTCATTCTGCATGTGGGACGTCGAGCAAGGCGTCAAGGACCGCTACAACCAGGCAAGAACCCTGATCCAGCACACGGAACAGCTAAAACGCAATGCTCGCAGATTGCTCGACGTTCAGCTAAAGGATTCCACCGAAGCCGTCGTCAATGGCTCGTTTGAAGTTGATCTCGTTCCCACGCAAGTCTGGAAGCGCAACTGGTGGACGAAAATAGACTCTTGGCAAACGGAAAACGTACCCGTAATACGCGGTGGGGACGACACTATTGATGCTAGCGACGGCGTTACCAAGGATATGCCCGGCGCAGTAGTAGGCGTTGCCGGGGAAAACAAAAATACCTTGTGGTACTTGGGTGACGGTCGTGATTCGATCAAAGGAGTGATAAAAAAACCGAATATTTTCCACTATGGCTCGGGGATCAAAGACCTGACAGGTGGTGAAAAAAACGATCACTTCGTGTTCGAGGCTGCCGCCGATCTGATCAAGAAAAACATCGAAGTATCAACCTATTCGAAGGTGAAGGGGGGCGCCGGTAACGACACCCTGTCTCTGAACGGTGTTCACCAGACGCCGAAAGGATATGACATCGATTTAAGCGCAGGCACACTGCAGGTAAGAACTCCGAATCCCGATGCAGAGGACGGCGCGACTTATAAATTTCACAGTCTTTTGGAAAATATCGAAAACGTTGAAACCCTGAGCGGCGCGGCGAACGTAGTGACAGGCACCCATGAGCGCAACATTATCAAGTCTCGCGGCCAGGACGTCATAAAAGCGGGGGCTGGAAACGACCAGATACAGTTGTTGCATAAAAGTGCAACAGCCTCGGGTGAAGAAGGTATCGACGAGTATTTCATCGACCACCTGGAAGGTCGTGTGTGCATCTTCGAGGATGGTAAACAGCAAAGTACCATTGAATTGAACTGGCCGATCGATCTCATTGAAAGTTGGGCAATCGAAAAGAATTCGCTGATCATTACCTCCGGATTCTACTTTTACGACAAGCCAAAAAGCGTCGTCGTCATCCACGACATCTATGAAACAGACGAGAAAGAAACCCGACTGAAAAACGGCAAACTGGTCTTTTTGACCAAGGACCGTTATCAGCTGAAACCTGATCTGCCTGAAACAATCGAAAGCGGCAAAAATATCGATATCGAAGTCGACATCATTAAACACGGGCAACCCGCGAAACCGCTGATTGTTTACAACTCCGAATGCTGGACAAAGCACCAGCATGAAGCGCGTTATTACATCCCGCGCTCCGAGCAAAGTGTCACATTCTATTCAGCCGATCGTCCCGACGTCGTCACCTTCGTTTACCTGGATTACGCCAGCGACGAATTGAGCAAAGTTGAAGCGCACTTTAGTGCAAGGCAGTCCGAAAAACGTGAAGATCTAATAGCCGGCTGTGATCTGACCTATCACTTTGGCGAAAAGATCGTGACGCTAAAACACTTTTCCTGGGCGCGTGGCGGTTCTGATCCAAAGAACATGATCAAGATCCTGCGGACCATGGCTGTTCGCCCCAGTCATAAATATTTGCTGATTTTCAATGACGGCGTCGCTCTTAATGCCGGGCTTACACCTGAAACAGACGTGGCTCCGGCCGACGACAATTACGAGATGCATTCCTTCAAGCACTGGACAACACCACTTCGCTTGCCCTTGAAATTTCGACAGAAGCAATTCGCCTATGAGTTGCCGTCAAACGAGGCGTACAAGCTCAATGCACTGAATGCTTGCGCCAGCATCGAGTCCAGAGCCATTCGGACCGCGATGGAAAGCCTGGAAGGTGAAGGTGCCACCTACCTGGTCCATCTGGTTGCCAATATGACCTTGAAACTCACGACCCCTGGTGCGTTGGCGAACGCTGTGACAAGACTGCCTTACTCATCGACCTGGGAACTCGATGCGACCAAGCTCGGCAAGGTCGAGGTCAAACTGGAAAACAATCAGTTACTCATCGGCTCCTGCATTGTTCATCTACCGGTTTACGAAAACGAAGAAGACCTGATCGATCAGGTACGCGTTATTTCCGAACATGGCATTGTCCATGTAGTGGATCTTTCCTTTGACCGGATCTATCTGGATGGGCTTGATGCGCGGTTCTTTGAAGAGCCTGACTCGACAAAAGCCTTGCCTGACGCTTTTGCGTCGATGGCCAATCAAGAGGTCAAAGTGCGCAATATCATCTTTGCCGACAACTGGCCGGGAGCGTTCAGCTACAGTTTTTCCGCTTACAGCTGGATCCTGCGTAGCGACAAATCCCGCGTTGAGTTTTCAGAACTTCGGGTCGTCAATCGTTGTACCCATCAGGCCCCCCTGATTACCTTGCTCAAGGTTCCTCCTGCGTAACCTGCCTCCATCAGCCAAGCCCCATTCCCCTCGCGCACTCCGAAATTGAAGTAACCCGACTTCTTCATCTCGTTCCCGGCCACGGCTCTGCGGGATGTCGACGAGTGCGCCTGAACAATGCGACGAGACGCTTTTTGCGCTCGATATCACCCCTCCACGAGTAATTGAGTATGGCCAAGCCCCCCAAGAAAGTTTCTGTGACAGCAGCCGCCGCCGATACAACAGTTACAACAAGACCTGTGCAAGCAGGTTCAGGCGCTCCTCACAGTATTCACTTGCCCGACACCCCGATGTCTGGCATCGATTCGACCACTGGATCTACGGCGTCCGGGACCTCAGTCACACGGCCACCGGCTGTTACCGTCAGCGAAATGCCGGGCCTCGGTAGCGACACCTACAGCTCCGCGCGCAGTGCGATAGCCTGGCCACAGAACCGTTTGAATGAGCTGACACCGGTCGCAGAAACCCCCGGACTGTTCACCGGACCGGATCAACGAACCTACGCCCAACTCGGCAACGAAGGCCGGTTCGTCGTCGAACAGGATCGGCGAGGCAACTATTACGTGCCGCTGACCTTTGCACCCGGTGTGCCGGGACCGGTGGTAACGAGGTCTGAAGGCCTGACCAGTTGGCACATTCAGCGCCCCGGCTGGCAACCCATGCGGACCCGATCCGAGACGCCTGTCACAGCGCAGCCCCTCGCCTACCTGTCGCCGGAGGATGCAAACACCCTGACCCGAGCGGAACTTTCATCGGAGGGATCCGTTACAACAAGCTCAAGCAAACCTTCGTCGATACGGCAGAAGGCACGGTGATGGTGCGTAAAAACCAACAGGGTGAATACCGATATGCCTCAGCGACCAGCAGAGACTCGCTCAATCTGACGTTTGAACAGATGCCCGGCACGCTACTCTGGCGCCAAAGGGTTCAAACAGCACAGGCCGCTGACAGTCCTGTTGCGGGTCAGTCCCGGCCCGCCGCGGAACCGGACGAGCAAGTACCCGGCCCCAGCAAACGTCCACGCCTTGATACGTCCAGGCCACCCGAGCCATTTCCAGCGGCCACTCTCGACGCCACCGTCCCGACCGAACAGACACCGTTCTTCTGGTTACAGTGGGGGCATTTGAACAAGCCGCCAGTGGTCGAGTCGGTGCAGCTTGGCTGGTTTCATTATCCGATCGTGCCGATTGGCTCCAACCGCTCACCAAAAGTCTATTTTGTGCAGCACCCTGACTTTGCCCCGGCCGGCTTCGTTGCCTTTGAAACGATGCTGCGCACAGCACCGTCACTGCAACCTGTTGCCACCTTTCGCATCGGTAACGATCCGGGAGAAGTACACCCCGGCAAACGCTTTTTCGAGGAGCCTTTAGCGCAGTCGGTGGCCAGTGCGTTTCCCGACTTTTCTACGCCGACCTCATGGGCTGTTGCGAGAAGACTCTACGAACTGGCAGACAACTCCGCCGTCATTACCGGCACCGGCCTGGTCAATATTCAGGCTGTCCTGCATCAGTGGAAGCAGAAGCCGTTTCCCACCGCACCGGCGTACGCCGACCCGCTCAATATGCTCGCGGTGGCGCCATCCATCGATGCCGGAAGAAAAAAGCTTATTCCGATGCCCTCCCAGGTGGACAGCGAACTGCAACGGCTCACCTTCGATCCACAGCGGTTTCCCATCGAGTGGGGCCACTATAAAACGTACCCCACAGACCTGAACCTCAGACGCCTGCTCGGTGCCTTGCTGATTCGCAGCGGCTACGACGTTTTTCCACTGACACACGAACATCACATGCCAACGCTGGTGTTCAGGCATGCCACCCATGATCAGGTTTACTTTCTGAAATTGGGCTCGGTAGAACATGT
The DNA here is from genome assembly GCF_054667675.1 of Pseudomonas sp. S3_C06. Taxonomy (NCBI): domain Bacteria; kingdom Pseudomonadati; phylum Pseudomonadota; class Gammaproteobacteria; order Pseudomonadales; family Pseudomonadaceae; genus Pseudomonas; species Pseudomonas sp. S3_C06. The sequence goes on along the minus strand of NZ_CP162747.1, from coordinate 5,869,611 downwards.
CGGCCTGTCGCACACCCCGGGGAATGAACTGGCAGACCCGGGGTTGCCGGCGAGGATTGGCAACGATGCGTTTCTCGCCCTGACCACCGCAACGGCACAAAACAAAGTGGTATGGCTGATCGGTGGCGTCTTGAAGGTCGAGTCGACTCCGGACTCGGTATTCATCATCAGAGAGCGCTGAGGAACGATAAAAAACGCTCGTCGGCCGTGCGCCGGCGAGCGTTTTTTCACACTTGGAAGATTGTGCAACATCGTGCGGTACTTGCTGGCAGAGCAATACATATGTACCGCACATCCGGGAGATTTTTTCACGAACATGCCCCCTCCACAGTCAGTGGTCAGAGAGCTTCACCGCGTCGACCTGATCATCTGCCTCTATGCAAACGACCGGATCAGCAATTCCAAGGAGTCACCCAATGGCCAAGCCACCCAAGAAAGTTCCGCGCACGCTTCCAGCCGATTCGTCCGGGACACCCACCGAACATTCAGGCAATCCTCGAGGGGCCACTACCGGCGAAATCGTTCATCCTGTTCCAGGCACTGCTAGCCTGCCTGCCGCAGCCGGTTCGTCTTCTTCAAGCGCCTTTGGGGCGTTGCCCGAACACCGCCCCACTATCACCATCCACCACCTTCCGGCTCCCGTCGCCGAGCGCCCCTCGGTCATCGTTCACCACTTCCCTGAGGGTGCTGGCCCATCAAATGTCGCAAATTGGGTAGCCCTTCACTACAGCGAAAACCAGCAGGCAGCGGTCGCAAGCAGCTCCACAAGCGGGCGAGTGCAACACCCGGTCTTTATCAACGCCGAATCGGCAAACCGGCTGAAGTTGCAGCCAGACACCAAAGAGGGAATTCGGTACGACAAGCACAATAAAGTGTATGTCGAAATGCAAGGCGGCATGATCATGCTGGGCAGTACCCCGGACGGTTGGAGGCAGACGTATGCCGGAGAATCGACGCCGACGGGTAAAAGGGTTGAACAGATTCCAGGCTCTAAGCTCTGGCGTGAAATTGACGGGCCTCGACAAGGCCATCGAGCCGCAACCGACGCAGCGTCCACTGAAACGACCGATGCCACGCCCGGTCCGAGCAAGCGCCCACACCTGTCCGAAGAAGTCGACGTGACATCGAATGCAGGCACGCTGGTCAGACGCCTGTCGGTCCAACGGTCACCTGCGCTGGATTTGTCCACGGCACAGTGGAAGAACTGGGGAAAAACCACGAAACCGCAAACGGGTGAGTCGATCGAGATAGATGGACTGCACTATCCGACGGTGAAGCAGGTTTTACGCGCCGATACCGAACTGGTTTATCTGCAACACCCGGGGTTTAAACCTGAGGATTTTGACGGATTCGAAAACATGCTGCGCCATGAACCCTCGAAGCAGCCGAAATGGGTGCTTAAACGCGATGGCCAATGGAGGGTGGTGGATAATCAACTGCCGTTTGAAATGTCGCCTACGCAATATGCATCCCGGGCCATGAGCCACCTGTCTGAACATTCGGCAAATAACCTCGCCAGAGCCGTGTTTGATCGTGTGTCTACACATCAAGGGATTGATGCCGCTGGGCTGTCGGTAATGACGCAGACGTTTCGGCACTGGACAGACAGAATCAACAACACCTCGCCCCAGCGCGTTCTTTCCGACCCGCTGATGCTGCTACCCACATTGCCCGCCCAGCACCATGCCCAATATGCCGGCGGAACACTCTCCTTGCCGGCGTACTCCTCGAACCGATTGCAGCGACTGGACTTCGACGTCCAACAACCGGATATCATGCCGAACCCTTCAAGCACACGCGACTTGTTCGAAAGGTTCCTTGGGCTCAGCGGCTACAGCATCAATCCGAAAAGACATCCGCATCCGAGTGGCGAAGACGTCATGATCTTTCACCGCGACGGCATCGCCGCTGTGTTCGTGTTGAGGTTGTCCCCTGCTACGCAAGGACCTGTTCCTCGTTATACCGCCGTTGGTTCCGAACTTTCCCAACCGCTTTTCCTGAGCACACTCAGTGCAAAGGATAAACAGGCGCTGGCCGAGCATTTGCAAAAATACGAAGTGATTTATCTGCTGGGCGGCAAAGAGCAGATATCCCCCGATAGCTCGACCCTGTTCATTGTCAGAGAAGGTTGACTGCGCCAACTGGCTTTTCAGCGAGTTGTCCGCAAGTGCCTGTGGGCAACCCTCAATCTGAACAACCGCTCATTTCACACAGCGAGATTAAATCAATGGTCAAACCACCGAAGCGTGTGGCAGGGATTACTGCGCCCGATATCCGTCCGAACACCGGGAGCACCTCCCACAGACTCTCGGGCGAAAGCCTGATCACCACACAATCCTCCACAGGTTTGCCAGACACACCTGCGCGGCAACCATCAGTGCACGTCAACGAAATACCAGCGCCTTCGCCACTGTCAGTCGCAGCCGCTCTGCGCTCAATCACCTGGCCTGCCGATCAAGTACATCTGCTGCAGCGTATGGATGCCGAAAGCGGACTGTTCATCAGCCCTGACGGCAAGCTATATGCCCATGTCGAGCATGAAGGGCACCTGTTGGTCGAACTTCAGCGCGATGGTCGCTACCAGATTCCTTTCCCGTTCGCTCCGCACCTGCCTGGACCCTTTCTGGTCAAAGCAGAACGCCAACCCCTGTGGACTTTCGAACGACCGGCCTGGATGACGCAACACTCAGAGAGCGACAGGCGAAATGCGGGCGCTGAAGGGCCCGCTGTCGAACAGCCAATGTACCTGGCCCCCGATGACGCCGCCCTGCTCTCTTCGCCCCTGTATACCGCCGAAGGAATCCGCTACGACAAGCACCGCAAGACCTACATCGACACCGCGCATGGCACCGTCAGGGTGCGTAAAAACGCCGACGGTCAGTATGAGCAAACCTCTGCGACGACACGCAACTCGTCCACGTTGCTGTTCGAACAGATTCCCGGAACCCGACTGTGGCGACGCAAGTTTGCTGACGACCAACCTGACTCGCAGAGTTCCACCGGGGAAGCGGGTGTCGTCGCGACCGAAATGCCAGAAGCCACGGCAGGCCCCAGCAAACGCCCTCATGTGGACGAAGGGGCAGATACCACGCATGCGCTGACCGAAAGCTTGCTGTCAGCCAATCCCGAGGCGATCAACCTGAGTTTCGGCTTGTGGCGAAACTGGGGGCGCAGTATCCGGCCGCAGTTGGGTCAGCACATTGAAATAGACGGACAGTTTTACCGGATCGTGCAACAGCAACTGGGACCGGACCCGCATCTGGTGTATCTGCAACATCCCTTGTTTTCACCGGCCCTGTATGACGCCTTCGAATTCATGCTGCGGGATAACCCGTCGCTGCAGCCAAAATTCGCCGTTAAACGATCCGAACACTGGACGGTACTGGACGACGTCGTTCCGTTTGAAATGCCGATCACGCAGTACATTTCCAGAACCTTCAAATACCTGTCGGATCTATCGGTCAGTTCACTTGCCCGGGCCATGTTCAATCAAGCGAACCGCTCCGAGATCATCATCGGCCCGGGGTTGGCAATGCTCAATCAGGTGTTTCGCTTTTGGGAAAACAGGGGGCTGCGCAAGGCGCCACATCGAGAACTGGCTGACCCACTGTTGATGTTACGCAGCCAGCCCGAAACGGCGGATACCCTGGCGATTCCCTTAGCGCTCGGTGAAGGTCTGATGCGCCTGGATTTTGATCCGGGACGCTTCCCCAGGCACTGGAACGACTACGCCAGCAAGCCGACTGCGGCCCACCTGCGAAGACTGTTCAGCCAGCTTCTGAACGATGACGGTTACGTCGTGACCCCAACGGAGCAGAGGCTCGATGGCGACGCGTTAGTGTTTCATCGCGAGAAAATCGATCATGTGTTTGTGCTCAAACTGCCAGCTCTCGTCAACGGCAGACTGCCGCGATTTAGCGCAGAGGGTGCCGAACTGAATGGAGCGTTATTGCAAACCCCGATCAGTGGACAAAAGCCTCTCGCGGCTTACCGGCAGGAAAACCGGATCAGCTATCTGCTCGGTGGAATCCAGACCGATGCGTTGGGGCAAATCACGCTTTTTATCATCAGGGATCGATGAGAAATCAATCGAGCCAGTCGGCGATATGACGAAGGACCGTTTTAGAGTAATTGCCATGATTAAAACGAGCAAAATCACCGTTCGCCCTGTGTCGCCCGACACATCCACAACCACCAGGCCCGTGATCGAAGTCGATGTCGTCACGGACCGTGCAAGCAACACCGGACATCCTGCCACTTTATCTCCTGCCCCCCATCGAGGGCCCGACCCGTTGATTGCCACTGCGTCAGGCCGCGACGTCGTAGCCGAGCCCCATGTGGTGGTGAGCTACATTACCGATCCGCTGATTACCGAAGCCAACGCCCGGCTGGCAGAGATTTCCCTGCCAGGATTGCAGGCTCACCTGTTACGGGCGCACGAATCCGTTGACGGGCTGTATGTAACACCGGAAGGGCAGATTTACGCACAGCTGGAAGAAGGCGGATATTACCGGGCAGAACTCAACAGCGACGGTATCTACCAAATCCCGTGGCCCGCGGCACCGGGGGTAACGCCGCCTATTCTGAGAAAAATCGACGGCCAGCCACGCTGGCGCCTTGAAGCACCGTGGTATGTCGCCCGATCCGCGACGGGACGTCTGCCGGTGCCTGGAGTGGCTGCCGAACTGCCATCAACGATTCTCTTCGTCGACCCGTATCTGGCGACATTGCTTCCGGCCGCACATGAATCCCCGAATGGCATCAGAAAAGGGCCACGGGGGAAAACCTACGTCGATATTGCAGACGGAACCATCATGGTTCGCAGGAATGAACGAGGCGAATACAAACTCACCTCTGCGACGACTACGAACGTGCCCGATTTAACTGTCGAACAGATTCCCGGGCAATTTCTCTGGCGCCTCCAGTTGCAGACCGCAAGTGCGCAACCGGATCCACAACCGGGCACCTCGCGAACCCTCCAGCCGCCGGAAGAGGCCAGCCCAGGCCCGAGCAAACGTGCGCGCTTGCCCGGAGACAGCGACCTGCTCGACCCATCGATTCCTGTAAACAATCCTGGCGACTGGCAAACCTGGGGGAGCGCCACAAAACCCATTGCAGGCGACTCCATCGAAATCGCCGGCAGGCACTTTTCCATACTTGATCAACCCACGCACGCTGTTGACGCGCTGGCGTTTATCAAACATCCACAGTTTTCTGCCACACGTTTCGATGCTTTCGAAAACATGCTCCTCACTACTCCACAGTTACAACCCCAAGGCGTGGTGAAGCTGGCGGATTCGAGAGCCGGCCACGCTGCAGACTCATGGCGAATCGTCGATGGCCTGCCATTTCGTAAAAGCCTGACGCAGTACGTCAGCGACCACTTTGCTTATCTTTCAAATCACTCCGCGAACAAGGTGGCGCGGGAGATTTTCAATCGGGCCAGTCACTCGGAAGAACTGACTGGTCCGGGTATCAATGATTTATTCGACACGATCAAGTACTGGGAAAATCGCCCAACGTCGGTAAGCGATCAAAGAACCCTGCGCCAGGACTTGAGCGATCCGTTGATGCTCCTTTCCCCCCTTGCGGTCGACGCGAACGATTACGTCCATATGCCTCTGCCTTCCGCTGAAGGATTGCAGCGAATCGACTTCAAGGCACACACGTTTTTCGAAACGCACTATCTGACAGAGGGTCACTCCATACGCGATTTGTTCAACGTTGTTCTTCGCGGAAATGGCTACCGGGTGTCTTATAGCTTTCGCAATAAAGCGCAGGATGCACTGCTGATCCAGCGACAGGGTATCGATACGGTGTTCATCCTGCTCACCAACAAATTCAGGGGCGACAGCATGTTTGCCGAGGACCCGACTGTCTGGCTGAAGAAAAAGGCACTGGTCAATAAAATCGCACTCCACGACAAAATAACCCTGCAAGATCATCTCGCTGCGGACAAGATCATTTATTTAGTGGGTACCAACGATCCGCATTCCGCCAAGGGAAACAGTCTTGTCATCACCAGGCTTCGCTGACTCTTCCTCGACGCAACGCAAACTGGCGAAATTCACTTGAGCTGAAAATCTCAGCCATCTCTTGGCCTGCCATTCATTGACAGGCAAGTGCGCAGACGAAAAAAAGCCCGCAGTGTGAGCGGGCGAAAGACCAAAGAAGCTATATGCGCAGTCGCTTCCCGGTGGGGGCAGCTGCTTGGGGGTCAGCTGCCCCGGTACGTGGAATAGCTGTACGGCGAAATCAGCAATGGCACATGGTAGTGATCCTGTTCGGCAGAAATGCCGAAGCGCAGCACAACCACGTCCAGAAAGGCCGGTTCCGGCAACTGAACGCCACGGGCGCGGTAGTAATCGCCCGCGTGGAACTGAACCTGATAAACGCCGGTGCGATAATCGTCGCCTTGCAGCAGCGGCGCATCGACCCGGCCATCGCTGTTGGTGACCGCACTGGCGACCAATTCCAGGTGCGAACCTTCAACGCGGTACAGCTCGACCTTGATCGAACTGCCCGGGCAACCGTGTGCAGCGTCCAAAACGTGTGTTGTCAAACGTCCCATTGATTCTGCGCGCCTGCCTGCGTGGAGCAGTCAGACCTCGCGCCTCCCGAAGTCAGATAAAAAGGAGACCGCACCGATTCGGAGCACGAAACGCTGCGGCGAGCGATTGATTAAGACACTTTTCAAAAAAATTGTACACAATAAAAACGACATTCTTCACATCACCCCCGCCATTCGGGGGTTTCCTGCCGATGAGCCAGCGATACGCCTATTCATTGAACCTCCTATCCATTAGCTGACTGGTCAGGCAGGTTTCTTGCAGGCTCACGCCAATAACAGTAAAAGATGACAGTCGGTGAAAAATGCGAAAATTCAGGCTTACAAATTGCGAATAAAGTTGTATACAATCAGCCCATCGCTGTGACGCCAGCCTGCCAGGCCGCCACATACATCTGTCAACGAACAAGAAGGAAGACTGCAGTGAGCGCTGACTACCCACGCGACCTGATCGGTTACGGCAGTAACCCTCCTCACCCACACTGGCCGGGCAATGCCCGCATCGCCCTGTCGTTCGTACTCAATTACGAAGAAGGCGGCGAGCGCAACATTCTGCACGGCGACAAAGAATCCGAAGCCTTCCTGTCTGAAATGGTTGCCGCTCAGCCGCTGCAAGGCGCGCGCAACATGAGCATGGAATCGCTTTACGAGTATGGCAGCCGTGCCGGCGTCTGGCGGATTCTGAAACTGTTCAAGGAATTCGACATTCCGTTGACCATCTTCGCCGTCGCCATGGCCGCCCAGCGCCACCCGGACGTGATCCGCGCAATGGTCGATGCCGGCCACGAGATCTGCAACCACGGCTACCGCTGGATCGACTACCAGTACATGGACGAAGCGCAGGAACGCGAGCACATGCTCGAAGCGATCCGCATCCTCACCGAAATCACCGGTGAGCGCCCACTGGGCTGGTACACCGGCCGCACCGGGCCGAACACCCGTCGTCTGGTCATGGAAGAAGGTGGTTTCCTCTACGACTGCGATACCTACGACGACGACCTGCCCTACTGGGAACCGAACAACCCGACCGGCAAGCCGCATCTGGTGATCCCGTACACCCTCGACACCAACGACATGCGCTTCACCCAAGTGCAGGGTTTCAACAAGGGTGACGATTTCTTCGAATACCTCAAAGACGCGTTCGACGTGCTCTACGCCGAAGGCGCTGAAGCACCGAAAATGCTCTCTATCGGTCTGCACTGCCGCCTGATCGGCCGTCCGGGTCGCATCGCTTCGCTCAAACGCTTTATCGAATACGCCAAAAGTCATGAACAGGTGTGGTTCAGCCGCCGCGTCGATATCGCGCGTCACTGGCACGAAACCCAGCCGTACCAAGGGGCCGCCCAATGAGCCGCTTTCAAACCCTGCAACCGTCGATCCTGAGCCGCGACGCTTTCGTCAACGCTTTCGCCGACATCTACGAACATTCGCCATGGGTAGCCGAGAAGGCCTACGACCTGGGCGCGGACGCGTCGATCGACGAGATCGAAACCCTGCACCAGCGCATGAGCGACATCCTGTTGAGCGCCGATCACGCCAGTCAGCTGGCCCTGATCAACGCTCACCCGGACCTGGCCGGCAAAGCTGCCGTCCAGGGCCAACTGACCGAAGCCAGCACCAATGAACAAGCTGGCGCCGGTATTCACCAATGCACGGCCGAAGAGTTCCAGCGCTTCACCGAGCTGAACGACGCCTACAAAGCCAAGTTCAAGTTTCCCTTCATCATGGCGGTAAAAGGCAGCAACCGGCATCAGATCCTCGCGGCGTTCGAAACGCGTATTCACAACTCGCAAGACACCGAGTTCAAATGCGCGCTGGCGGAGATCAACAAGATCGCCCTGTTCCGTTTACTGACTCTTTAGCGAAGCCTGACCCGAGTGCATCAGACGCGGAGAGCACCCAGGGTCTTGCAAGCATCCCCAGCCACTTTTTTAAAGGCAGACAAGAAGAATGAAAGCTTACGCCGTACCTTTCGAAAAATTCGTCAACCTGGCCGATGCCCGTCTGGGCACCAAAATCATCTCGGTCACCGATGACTGGTTCGCAGACGCCAATCGTCTGTTCCAACCGACCCCGGCCGTATGGAAGGAGGGCGTGTTCGATGACAACGGCAAGTGGATGGACGGCTGGGAATCGCGCCGCAAGCGCTTCGAAGGCTTCGACAGCGCAGTGATCCGTCTGGGCGTACCGGGCTCGATCAAAGGCGTGGACATCGACACTTCATTCTTCACCGGCAACTTCCCGCCATCGGCCTCTCTGGAAGCGTGCTTCCTGGCGTCGGGCGAGCCTGATGAAAACACCCAGTGGACGGAAGTGCTGTCGGCCGTCGAGCTGCAGGGCAACAGCCACCACTACCACGAAATCAGCAACGACCAAGCGTTCAGCCACCTGCGCTTCAACATCTACCCGGACGGCGGTGTCGCCCGTCTGCGCGTGTATGGCATTCCGTTCCGCGACTGGTCCGCTGTTGGCGACAACGAGCAAGTCGATCTGGCAGCAGCCCTCAATGGTGGCCGCGCCCTCGCCTGCTCCGACGAACACTTCGGCCGCATGAGCAACATCCTCAACCCGGGTCGTGGCATCAACATGGGCGACGGCTGGGAAACCGCACGTCGCCGCACGCCGGGCAATGACTGGGTGATCGTCGCGCTGGGTCACCCGGGCGAGATCGAGAAGATCGTCGTCGACACCCTGCACTTCAAAGGCAACTACCCGGACACTTGCTCGATCCAGGGCGCGTTCGTCAAGGGCGGTACTGACAGCCAGATCGAAACCCAGTCGCTGTTCTGGCGTGAACTGCTGCCAAGCCAGAAGCTGGAAATGCACGCCGAGCACACCTTCGTCGAGCAGATCAAAGCGCTGGGCCCGATCACCCACATCCGCCTGAACGTGTTCCCGGATGGTGGTGTGAGTCGCCTGCGCGTTCTCGGCAAGGTCGCTAAATAAGGTTGAACCCATTCGCGAGCAGGCTCGCTCCCACATTTGGAATGCATTCCCCTGTGGGAGCGAGCCTGCTCGCGAAGGCGTCAGAACAGTCAACACAGAATTCGGAAAAGAAGAACAGCATGCGCACACTAACGATTGAACCGCTGACCAAAGAAGCCTTCGCCCCTTTCGGTGACGTGATCGAAACCGACGGCAGCGATCACTTCATGATCAACAACGGTTCGACCATGCGCTTCCATAAACTGGCGACGGTCGAAACCGCTCAGCCTGAGGACAACGCGATCATCAGCATTTTCCGCGCCGACGCGCAGGACATGCCGCTGACCGTTTGCATGCTGGAACGCCATCCGCTGGGCAGCCAGGCTTTCATACCGCTGCTCGGCAACCCCTTTCTGATCGTGGTCGCGCCACTTGGCGATGAACCTGTATCAGGCTTGGTCCGCGCCTTCGTCACCAACGGCAGGCAGGGCATTAATTACCATCGCGGCGTTTGGCACCATCCGGTGCTGACGATCGAAAAGCGGGATGACTTCCTGGTGGTTGATCGCAGTGGCACAGGCAATAACTGCGATGAGCATTTTTTCAAAGAGGATGAGCGTTTGATCCTCGCCCCCCACCAATAAGAGAAGGTCTGATCACTCGACAACAAGAGTGACAGGCGAGAGGTAAAGACTGTGGAAGCACATCTGTTGGAATGGCTGAACCTGAGCGTGCGCTGGGTTCACATGATTACTGGCGTGGCCTGGATCGGCGCGTCGTTCTACTTCGTCTGGCTGGAGAACAACCTCAACCGCGTCAACCCGAAAACCGGTCTGGCCGGTGACCTGTGGGCGATCCACGGTGGCGGTATCTATCACCTCGAAAAATACAAACTGGCCCCGCCGGCGATGCCGGAGAACCTGCACTGGTTCAAGTGGGAAGCCTACTTCACCTGGATGTCGGGTATCGCGCTGCTGTGCGTGGTGTTCTACTCCAATCCAACGCTCTACCTGCTGGCTCCGGGCAGCACACTGAGCGGCCCTGAAGGCGTGGCCATCGGTATCGGCTCGCTGTTCCTCGGCTGGTTCATCTACTCCTTCCTGTGCGACTCGGCCTTGGGCAAACGCCCTGCTCTGCTGGGCTTCATTCTGTTCGTGCTGATCATCGGCGCGGCGTATGGCTTCAGCAAAGTGTTCAGCGGTCGTGGTGCATACCTGCACGTCGGCGCGATCATCGGCACCATCATGGTCGGTAACGTGTTCCGCATCATCATGCCGGCGCAACGCGCACTGGTGGCGGCGATTGCCGAGAACCGCACGCCGGATCCGGCGCTGCCAGCCAAAGGCTTGCTGCGTTCGCGTCACAACAACTACTTCACCCTGCCGGTGCTGTTCATCATGATCAGCAACCACTTCCCGAGCACCTATGGCAGCCAGTACAACTGGTTGATCCTGGCCGGGATCGCCGTGTTGGCGGTGTTGGTGCGTCATTACTTCAACACCCGTCACGACAGCCACAAGTTTGCCTGGACCTTGCCTGTGGCAGCGGTGGGCATGATCAGTCTGGCGTACGTCACCGGCCCGATGCCGATGTCGACCGCGCCGGAAGTGGCCAAGGCGCCAGCGAAAATCGAATACCAACCGCTGCCGGAAACGGCACTGGGCGGTGGCGCGAAACCGGCTGAAGCAGCACCGGCAGCCCCTGCTGAACCTGCTGCGCCCGCACAAGCCTCCAACGCAGGTCCTGGCTTTGACAAAGTCCACACCGTGATTCAAGAACGTTGTGCGGTTTGCCACTCGGCCAAACCAACCAGTCCGTTGTTCAGCGCAGCTCCAGCGGGTGTGATGCTCGACACCCCTGAGCAGATCCGTCAGAACGCGGCGCGCATCCAGGCGCAAGCCATCACCACGCAGATCATGCCACTGGGCAACATCACGCAGATGACCCAGCAGGAACGTGACCTGATCGGTGCATGGATTGCCCAGGGAGCACAGACCAACTAAGCAACAAAGCTTCGCGAGCAGGCTCGCTCCCACAAGGACACCTTCAATCCCTGTGGGAGCGAGCCTGCTCGCGAATCGCCTTAACGCGGTTTACCTGATGCACAGAAACAGCTGTGAGCAACCCGGCAGCTGTTCAATCACAAGAATAAAAAGATCCGAGGTGTTGCATGTCCGAGCTGTCCAAAGCGCGCATCCCCGACGCACCCGCCATTCAGCGATTGCCCCTTTTGCAACTGATCCTGGTCGGTTTGCAACATGTTCTGCTGATGTACGGTGGTGCCATCGCGGTGCCGCTGATCATTGGACAGGCCGCTGGCCTGAGTCGTGAAGAAATTGCCTTCCTGATCAACGCCGACCTGCTGGTCGCCGGTATCGCCACCATCGTGCAGTCCATGGGCATCGGCCCGATGGGCATTCGCATGCCGGTGATGATGGGCGCCAGTTTTGCAGCTGTCGGCAGCATGGTCGCCATGGCCGGCATGCCCGGTATCGGCCTGCAAGGCATCTTCGGTGCGACGATTGCCGCCGGTTTCTTCGGCATGCTCATCGCGCCGTTCATGTCCAAAGTCGTGCGCTTCTTTCCGCCGCTGGTGACCGGCACGGTCATCACCTCGATCGGTTTGTCGCTGTTCCCCGTGGCCGTGAACTGGGCCGGTGGCGGCGCCGCCGCAGCGCAATTCGGCTCACCGATTTATCTGGCCATCGCCGCACTGGTGTTGGGTACCATTCTGCTGGTCCACCGCTTCATGCGCGGATTCTGGGTCAACATTTCCGTACTGATCGGCATGTGCTTCGGCTACATCCTGTGCGGCGCGATCGGCATGGTCGATCTGAGTGGCATGGCCAACGCGCCATGGGTTCAATTCGTCACTCCACTGCATTTCGGCATGCCGAAATTCGAACTGGCACCGATCCTGTCGATGTGTCTGGTGGTGGTGATCATCTTCGTCGAGTCGACCGGGATGTTTTTGGCGCTGGGCAAGATCACCGGCCAGGAAGTCTGCCCACGCATGCTGCGTCGCGGCTTGCTGTGCGATGCCGGCGCCTCGTTCGTGGCGGGTTTCTTCAACACGTTTACCCACTCCTCTTTCGCGCAGAACATCGGTTTGGTGCAGATGACCGGTGTACGTTGCCGCTCGGTGACCATCGTTGCCGGTGGCTTGCTGATCGTGTTGAGCCTGCTGCCGAAAGCAGCGTTTCTGGTGGCGTCGATTCCGCCGGCGGTACTCGGCGGCGCAGCGATTGCGATGTTCGGAATGGTCGCGGCCACCGGCATCAAGATTCTCCAGGAAGCCGACATCGGTGACCGTCGCAACCAGTTGCTGGTCGCGGTGAGCATCGGCATGGGCCTGATCCCGGTGGTACGTCCGGAGTTCTTCGCGCACCTGCCAATGTGGATGAGCCCGATTACCCACAGCGGCATCGCCATGGCAACGCTCAGCGCGCTGACGCTGAACCTGCTGTTCAACATTCTCGGCGGCAAAGAGCGCGCAGCGATCAACGACTGCCACGCCCACCAGCACTGACGGAGTCACCACAAAACCCTGTGGGAGCGAGCCTGCTCGCGAAAGCGGTATGTCATTCAACAGTGATGGCGACTGACACGCCCTCTTCGCGAGCAGGCTCACTCCTACAAGGGCGCGCAACAGCTCTGCGCCTCAAACAATAAAAACAAGAGGGAGCAACAGATGATTCGCACGCAAACCAACGTTCTGTTGAGTGGCGGCCTGCTGGCCGCGAGTCAGGCCATGGCCGGCGATTTGCTGCTGTGGCAGACCAACAGCCTCAGCTATCTGTACGGCAAGAACTTCGCGATCAACCCGTCGATTCAGCAGACGCTGACCTTCGAGCACGCCGACAAGTGGAAGTACGGCGACAACTTCCTGTTCGTCGACAAGATCTTCTACAACGGCAAAGAAGACGCGAACAAAGGCCCGCACGCGTTCTACGGTGAATTCACCCCGCGCTTCTCGTTCGGCAAGATCTTCGACCAGAAGCTCGAGTTCGGCCCGATCAAAGACGTCTTGCTCGCCATGACTTACGAGTACGGCGAAGGTGACAGCGAGGCCTATCTGATCGGCCCCGGCTTCGACCTCAAGGTGCCCGGTTTCAACTACGTCACCCTGAACATTTTCCGCCGCCAGACCGAAGGCCCGCGCCCCGGCGACGGCGTCTGGCAGATCACCCCCGGCTGGTCCTACAGCTTTCCCCTGGGCAATTCCGATGTGCTGATCGACGGCTACCTCGATTGGGTGGTCGACAACGATGAGAACTCGCGCGGCACCTACCACGCCAACCTGCACATCAATCCGCAGATCAAATATGACTTGGGCAAAGCCCTCGGCTGGAGCCACAAGCAACTGTATGTCGGCACCGAATACAGTTATTGGAAAAATAAATACGGTGTCGAAAACACGCACAACTTCGACACCAATCAGAACACCGCCAGCCTGCTGGTCAAGGTGCACTTTTAAGATGGCCCGCAACCGTGCCCCATACCTGTCGTCGGTGCTCTGTTGCGGGGCACTTGAGGCCTGGCCGTTGAGTCAGTATTCTCCGCGGCCTCTTGAATTCGGTCTAAAAAAAAGCCCGGATTTAATTCCTGACCGAAAAGCCAACTTATCCCGGCCCCGGTCAGTACCGAGGCATCCCGAAAACACACTCAATCGACTGTTTTTCAGCAGCCGAGCGGGTGTTTTTTTGCTTTTCGAAAGCCTTGGCTCGGCTCTTGCTAACAGCAACGAAGCTGACCGATCGGATGACTTTTGCAGCAACGAAAAAAGGCGCCACACCAGAGCGCCGATCTTAAAAAAATAAACGTGGAACACCTACTTTGGGAGCAACCGAATGAAACGTATGTGCACCAGCCTGATGCTCGCGGGATCGATGTTGGCCGGCGGCCAGGCCATGGCCGAGGGCCTGCTGCAGTGGCAGAACAACAGCCTGACCTACCTGTATGGCAAGGACTTCCAGGTCAACCCGCGCATCCAGCAAACCGTTACCTTCGAGCACGCCGATGCGTGGACTTATGGGGACAACTTCTTCTTCTTCGACAAGATCTTCTACAACGGTGGCAAGGACTTCAGCAACGGTCCAAACACCTACTACGGTGAGTTCAGCCCGCGCATCTCGCTGGGCAAAGTGCTCGACCAGAAAATCGAGTTCGGCCCGATCAAAGACGTCCTGGTGGCGATGACTTACGAGTTCGGCGAAGGCGACACCGAGTCGTACCTGATCGGTCCAGGCTTCGACCTGGCGATTCCGGGCTTCGACTACTTCCAGCTGAACTTCTACCAGCGTCACACCCAGGGTGCTCGCGCCGGTGACAACGTCTGGCAGATCACCCCGGTCTGGTCCTACACCATCCCGGTCGGGAAGTCGGACATCCTGATCGACGGCTTCATGGACTGGGTCACCGACAACGACTCCAACTCCAAAGGCGACTACCACGCCAACCTGCACTTCAACCCACAGGTCAAATACGACTTGGGCAAGGCGTTGAGTTTTGGCGAGAAGCAGTTGTATGTCGGTGTTGAATACGACTACTGGAAAGACAAGTACGGCATCGACGACACCGGTGCGTTCAAGACCAATCAGAGCACCACGAGCTTCCTGGTGAAGTTCCACTTCTGATTTCAAGAGCTTCGCGAGCAGGCTCGCTCCCACATTCGACCGAGTTCCAATGTGGGAGCGAGCCTGCTCGCGAAGGCCTCCCCGCAGATTTCAGGCCGGGACCACCGCCTCGGATATGCCCAAAAACCGGCAAAGCTCCTCGCGCTTGGCCAATGCATCCCTGCGCCCCAGATCAATCAACTCGCTGCAATACCCCGCCTCGAACAGCAGATAACTCAACACCCCTGCCCCACTGGTCTTGGTCGCCCCCGGCCCACGCAGAAACAAACGCAACGCCGCCGGCAACTCCTGGCGATGCCGCGCCGCAATCTCGTCGATCGGCTGACTCGGCGAAATCACCAGCACCTCCACCGGCGCCACGCCCAGCTCGCGCGTCGGCGTGCCGGCAGGCATCAAGTGGCTGAACTGGTTGAGACGCTGGAGCAACTCGATATCGCTCTCGAGGCTGTCGATGAACGTGCTGTTGAGCATGTGCCCGCCAATCTGCGCCAGCGTCGGCTGTTGCCCCGTGTAAGTGCGCTCCAGCGGCTGCTGCGGATCAAACCCGCGCGGGTTGCCGCTGACACCGACCACCAGCACCCGGCTCGCGCCCAAGTGCAGCGCCGGGCTGATCGGCGCCGACTGCCGCACCGCGCCATCGCCAAAGTATTCATCGCCAATTTTCACCGGCGCGAACAACAACGGAATCGCCGAACTGGCCAGCAAGTGGTCCACCGACAGTTGCGTCGGCACACCAATACGCCGATGGCGCAGCCATGAATCGATCGTGCCGCCGCCCTGATAGAACGTCACCGCTTGCCCCGACTCATAGCCGAACGCGGTCACCGCCACCGCATGCAATTGCTTGCGCGCGATGGATTCGGCGATGCCAGGCATGTGCAGTTTTTCATTGAGCAGTTTGCGCAGCGGTGAACTGTTGAGCAACGCCACCGGTAGTTGCCGCCCCATCCCCAACAAGCTGTGGCTGACAAAGCGGCTGGCCTGACGAATAACACCGGGCCAGTCACTGCGTAGCACGCGATGGCTGCGAAAGCCTTGCCAGAACAAGGTGAGACGCTCGATCGCAGCGCGAAAATCGGTTGCGCCACTGGCGAGGCTGACGGCGTTGATCGCCCCGGCCGAGGTGCCGACGATCACCGGAAACGGATTGTCCGAACCCAACGGCAGCAATTCGGCAATCGCCGCCAACACGCCCACCTGATACGCCGCCCGAGCCCCGCCGCCGGAAAGAATCAAACCTGTGACCGGTTCAGCTGGGCTCATCGCAACGCTCCATGGTGCTTATAGGGATGGGTCAATCAACCGCGTTTGGCGTACAACTTCGGCTCGCCCGGTGGACGGCTCTTGAAGCGTCGATGCGCCCACAGGTATTGCTCAGGGCAGGCACGTAAAGCGCTCTCGACCCACCGATTGATGCGAATGCAGTCGGCTTCTTCGGTTTCGCCGGGGAAATCTTCCAGCGGCGGATGAATCACCAACCGATAACCGCTGCCGTCGGCCAGACGCTCCTGCGTGAACGGCACCACCAGCGCTTTGCCGAGACGCGCGAACTTGGTGGTCGCCGTCACGGTCGCCGCCTGAATGCCGAACAGCGGCACGAAGATGCTCTGCTTGGCGCCATAGTCCTGATCCGGTGCGTACCAGATCGCCCGACCGGAACGCAGCAACTTGAGCATGCCGCGCACGTCGTCACGCTCCACCGCCAGCGAATCGAGGTTGTGCCGCTCACGGCCCTGACGCTGAACATAGTCAAACAACGGATTCTTGTGCTCGCGGTACATGCCGTCGATGGTGTGCTGCTGGCCGAGCAGCGCTGCACCGATTTCCAGCGTGGTGAAATGCGCGGCCATCAGGATCACGCCTTTGCCTTCGCGCTGGGCCTTTTGCAAATGCTCCAGGCCTTCGACATGGGCCAGCTTGGCCAGGCGCTCACGCGACCACCACCAGCTTATGGCCATTTCAAAAAAGGCGATTCCGGTGGAGGCGAAGTTTTCCTTGAGCAGACGTTTGCGCTCGGCAGCGGATTTTTCCGGGAAGCACAGCTCAAGATTGCGCTTGGCGATGCGCCGCCGGTCGCCAGCCACGCGATACATCAAGGCGCCCAAAACTCGACCGATGGTCAGCAACGCCGGATAAGGCAGCTGCACGATCAGCCACAAAAGCCCCAGACCGCACCAGAGCGGCCAGAAGCGTGGCGATAAAAATGCTTTTCGAAAACGCGGGCGATCCATTAAAGCTTCCGTAAATACAGTGGCCGCGCATTCTACATCGTTCGACCCGGCTTGCGGCTCGCGGGCGTTCTCGTTATAAGTCTCGGCACTTTTAGTGACAAGCCGTTGTATGCCGACATGAGCCAAACCGAACCGTTAGACCAAGATCCCGTATTCCAGCTCAAGGGCAGCATGCTGGCCATTACTGTGCTGGAACTGGCCCGTAACGACCTCGAAAGCCTCGATCGGCAATTGGCCGCCAAAGTCGCCCAGGCGCCGAACTTCTTCAGCAACGCGCCGCTGGTTCTGGCGCTGGACAAACTGCCGCCGAGCGAAGGCGCCGTCGATCTGCCGGGCCTGATGCGCGTCTGCCGTCAACATGGCCTGCGCACCCTGGCGATTCGCGCCAGCCGCATCGAAGACATCGCCGCCGCCATCGCCATCGACATTCCGGTGCTGCCGCCGTCGGGCGCCCGCGAACGGCCGCTGGAAACTCCCGAAGCCGAAGTCAAAAAGAAGCCGGAAAAACCGCCGGAGCCAACGGTCAAACCGACCCGCGTCATCACCACGCCAGTACGTGGTGGCCAACAGATATACGCGCAGGGTGGCGATCTGGTCGTGGTGTCTTCGGTCAGTCCGGGGGCGGAACTTCTCGCCGATGGCAACATCCATGTATACGGCCCGATGCGTGGTCGGGCGCTGGCCGGCGTGAAGGGTGACACCAAGGCACGGATTTTCTGTCAGCAATTGAGCGCTGAACTGATCTCCATCGCCGGTCATTACAAGGTTTCCGAAGATTTGCGCCGCGACCCGATGTGGGGCTCGGGCGTACAGGTCAGCCTGTCGGGCGACGTGTTGAACATCATTCGGCTTTAACGGATACTGCCGCATTTTCCAAGCATCTCTAAAACGTAGCGAAAACGGCTCAAACGAAGTAGGAAAAAGGCTCAACGCCGAATTCCAGCCAAGGCTGTCCGACTGCAGTAGTTTTCAAGAGATGTTTTTCAGGGGCTAAAAAGTCCTTCTTCCTTAGGGGTGAAACACCTTGGCCAAGATTCTCGTGGTTACATCCGGCAAGGGTGGTGTGGGTAAGACCACCACCAGCGCCGCTATCGGTACCGGCCTCGCACTGCGCGGCCACAAAACAGTGATCGTCGACTTCGACGTGGGCTTGCGTAACCTTGACCTGATCATGGGTTGCGAGCGCCGCGTGGTGTATGACTTCGTCAACGTGGTCAACGGCGAAGCCAACCTGCAACAAGCGCTGATCAAAGACAAGCGCCTGGAAAACCTCTACGTACTGGCCGCCAGTCAGACCCGCGACAAAGACGCGCTGACTGTCGAAGGCGTGGAAAAAGTCCTGATGGAGCTCAAGGAACAATTCGAGTTCGTCGTCTGCGACTCCCCGGCGGGCATCGAAAAAGGTGCGCACCTGGCCATGTACTTCGCTGACGAAGCGATCGTCGTGACCAACCCGGAAGTGTCTTCGGTACGAGATTCGGACCGCATGCTCGGCCTGCTGGCGAGCAAATCGCGCCGCGCCGAACGTGGCGAAGATCCGATCAAGGAACACCTGCTGATCACCCGCTACCACCCGGAGCGTGTTGAAAAGGGCGAAATGCTGGGCGTTGAAGACGTCAAGGAAATCCTCTCGGTAACGCTGCTCGGCGTGATCCCGGAATCCCAGGCGGTGCTCAAGGCATCCAACCAGGGCGTTCCGGTGATTCTCGACGACCAGAGCGATGCCGGTCAGGCGTACAGCGATACCGTCGACCGTTTGCTGGGCAAAGAAAAAGCCCACCGTTTCCTCGATGTCGAGAAGAAGGGATTCTTCGAGCGCCTGTTTGGAGGTAGGTAATGAACCTTTTTGACTTCTTTCGTGCCAACAAAAAGCCAAGTACCGCCTCGGTAGCGAAAGAGCGTCTACAGATCATCGTGGCGCATGAGCGCGGCCAGCGCAGCACGCCGGATTACTTGCCAGCCTTGCAGAAGGAACTGGTCGACGTGATCCGCAAGTACGTCAACATCGGCAACGACGACGTACATGTTGCACTGGAAAGCCAGGGCAGTTGCTCGATTCTGGAACTCAACATCACCCTGCCCGATCGCTGAGTCGATTTGGCAGTCGCTACGGCGGCTCGGACTATTGATGCTTGTGCAGGAGCTGCCGAAGGCTGCGATCTTTTGATCTTCAAAGTCAAAAGATCGCAGCCTTCGGCAGCTCCTACAGGGTTATCAGCAGTTCCGAGCCGCCGTTGGCATTTGTTACGAGGCTGTTTTAATGCCGCTGTCCAACATCCGCATCATTCATCAGGACGCCGCTGTACTGGTGGTCGACAAACCGACCTTGCTGCTTTCGGTGCCCGGTCGCGCTGACGACAACAAAGACTGCCTGATTACCCGTTTGCAGGAAAACGGCTACCCGGAAGCGCGCATCGTCCATCGCCTGGACTGGGAAACCTCCGGCATCATTTTGCTCGCGCGTGACGCCGACACTCATCGCGAACTGTCGCGCCAGTTTCACGACCGCGAAACCGAAAAGGCCTACACCGCGTTGGCCTGGGGTCAGCCGGAACTCGACAGTGGCAGCATCGACTTGCCGCTGCGTTACGACCCACCGACCAAGCCGCGTCATGTGGTCGACCATGAATTCGGCAAGCATGCGCTGACTTTCTGGCGTGTGCTGGAGCGTTGCGGTGACTGGTGTCGTGTAGAGCTGACGCCGATTACTGGCCGTTCGCATCAATTGCGCGTGCACATGCTGTCGATCGGGCATCCGCTGCTCGGTGACGGGCTCTACGCCCATGAGCAGGCGCTGGCGGCATGGCCCCGTTTGTGCCTGCACGCGAGCATGCTCAGCTTCACCCATCCGCAAACCGGCGAACGCCTGCGCTTCGAGTGCCCCGCGCCGTTCTGAAAGACCACACTGACTCCCTGTGGGAGCGAGCCTGCTCGCGAAAGCGGTTTTACATTCAGCATTGATGTTGACTGATCAATCGCTTTCGCGAGCAGGCTCGCTCCCACAAGGGTTCGGGTGCAGATTCAATTCCCCGGCCGATGCGTTAAACTCCCGCCCATTGCTGTCTGGAGTTTCTTATGCGCGAAGAGTTGAACCAAGGCCTGATCGACTTTCTCAAGGCCTCCCCTACCCCGTTCCACGCCACCGCCAGTCTGGTTCAGCGTCTGGAGGCCGCCGGTTTCGTGCGCCTCGACGAGCGTGAGCCATGGACCACCGAGCCTAACGGCCGCTACTACGTCACCCGTAACGACTCTTCGATCGTCGCGATCAAAATGGGCCGCACCTCCCCCCTGCACGGCGGCATCCGCCTGGTTGGCGCACACACCGACAGCCCGTGCCTGCGGGTCAAGCCGCAACCTGAACTGCAGCGTCAGGGTTTCTGGCAACTGGGCGTTGAAGTCTACGGCGGT
Organism: Pseudomonas sp. S3_C06; assembly: GCF_054667675.1. Lineage (NCBI taxonomy): Bacteria > Pseudomonadati > Pseudomonadota > Gammaproteobacteria > Pseudomonadales > Pseudomonadaceae > Pseudomonas > Pseudomonas sp. S3_C06. The sequence goes on along the minus strand of NZ_CP162747.1, from coordinate 5,848,843 downwards.
GCGTTGCTGGCACCGTGGTTCGACCGCGACCTGTCGCTGGCCGGCCGCGTGACCTTCCGCCGCGACGGCAAAGTCGAAAGCCAGTTGATCGACTTCAAAGCGCCGATCGCCATCATTCCGAACCTGGCCATTCACCTCAACCGTGAAGCCAATCAGGGCTGGGCGATCAACGCGCAGACCGAACTGCCGCCAATCCTCGCGCAGTTTGCCGGTGACGAGCGTGTCGATTTCCGCGCCGTGCTCACCGATCAACTGGCCCGCGAACATGGCTTGAACGCCGACGTCGTGCTCGATTACGAGCTGAGCTTCTACGACACGCAAAGTGCTGCAGTGATTGGCCTCAATGGCGACTTCATTGCCGGCGCGCGCCTCGATAACCTGTTGTCGTGCTACGCCGGCCTGCAAGCTTTGCTCACCGCCGAAACCGACGAAACCTGCGTGCTGGTGTGCAACGACCACGAAGAAGTCGGTTCCTGCTCGGCCTGCGGTGCCGACGGCCCGATGCTCGAACAGACCCTGCGCCGTCTGCTGCCGGAAGGTGACGAGTTCGTCCGCACCATCCAGAAATCCCTGCTGGTCTCGGCCGACAACGCCCACGGTGTACACCCCAACTACGCCGAAAAGCACGACGCCAACCACGGCCCGAAACTCAACGCCGGCCCGGTGATCAAGGTCAACAGCAACCAGCGCTATGCGACCAACAGCGAAACCGCCGGCTTCTTCCGTCATCTGTGCATGGCCGAAGAAGTCCCGGTGCAAAGCTTCGTGGTACGCAGCGACATGGGCTGTGGCTCGACCATCGGCCCGATCACCGCCAGCCACCTCGGCGTGCGCACCGTTGATATCGGCCTGCCGACCTTCGCCATGCACTCGATCCGCGAACTGTGCGGCAGCCACGACCTGGCGCACCTGGTTAAAGTGCTCAGCGCGTTCTACGCCTGCCGCGAGTTGCCGTAAAACTTCGCCAGCAGACTGGCTCCCACCCTGGAATGCATTCCAAACTGTGGGAGCGAGCCTGCTCGCGAAAGCGCCAGTTCAGACCCTACAAATTTCATCCTGAAACCGGCTCAATTCTGATACACATCAGAACCGCTCCGCCAAAACCGACCTAGACTTACATCATTCATTTCGACAAGGCAGTCTCCATGATCTCGATGTCTTCGTTCCACGCCATGCTCGTTCCGATTCTGAGCGGAATGATCCTGCTGGCCATCGGCTTCAACTTCCGCGACAAGAACGCCGGGGTGTTTGCCATGTGGGTCGGCATGCTGACGATCCTCGCCACCGTGGTGTACAAGATCCTCGCCAAACTCAACGAATAAAATCCGCGCCCGGCTCGCATTGCTTTAGTGGGCCTCGTACACTCCAGCGAATCCGCCCCTTGCGAGGTTGACCGCCTAGTGTTCGCTCGTTTTTTTGCTTTGCCCAGTCTGTTCCTCATCTGCCTGATGACGCTGTTGCCGCTGGCGCCCGCCCACGCGGTCGGCTTGCCCGGTCTGCTCAACACCAACAAAGCCCAACCGGAAGCCCAGGAACCGCTCGGCCAGTCCCTCGACGAAGTCATCAAGTCGCTGGAAAACGACAAGCAACGCGCACAGTTGCTGACCGATCTGAAGAAGCTGCGCGACGCCACCAAAAAAGCCCAAGCCAGTCCCGAAGAAGGCGTGCTTGGCCTGATCGGCGGCACTCTGTCCAACTTCGAAAAACAATTCACCGGCGCTGACAGCCCGCTCAACCGCTGGGGCAACGAGTTCGATCTGGCCAAGGACGAACTGAGCGCGATGATGCTACCGGCCAACGAATGGCTGCCGATCATTTTCGGCTTCGCCATGATCCTGATGGTGTGGAGTCTGCTCGCCGCTGCGCTGATCTGGCTCGGTCACCGGGTGCGCATGCGCTTCGGCCTCACCGAAGAATTGCCGCAACACCCCAAGGCCCTCGACATGCTGCGCTTCGCTTTGCGCAAGCTCGGGCCGTGGCTGATCGCGTTGGTGATGACCGTCTACATGAGCTACGCCCTGCCGTCGTCGCTGGGCAAAAGCCTGGCGATGGTGCTGGCCTATGCGCTGGTGGTCGGCACCTGCTTCTCGGCGATCTGCGTGATCGCGTTTTCCCTGCTCGATGGCCCGCACCGCCATCGTGCGCTGTATATCCTGCGTCATCAGGCGTTCCGTCCGCTGTGGCTGATCGGCAGCTTCGCCGCGTTCGGCGAAGCGCTGAATGATCCGCGCCTGATCGAAAGCCTCGGCGTGCATCTGGCCCACACCGCCGCGACCATCGCCAATGTCCTCGCGGCACTGTCGACCGGCCTGTTCATTCTGCGTTTCCGTCGACCGATCGCGCACTTGATCCGCAACCAGCCGCTGTCACGACGCCTGACCCGCCGCGCCCTCAGCGACACCATCGAAATCCTCGGCACCTTCTGGTACGTGCCGGCGCTGGTGCTGGTCGGCATCTCGCTGTTTGCCACGTTCGTTTCCGCCGGCGACACCAGCACCGCACTGCGCCAGTCACTGATCTGCACCGTGTTGCTGGTGTTGTGCATGGTGATCAACGGCCTCGTGCGCCGTCACTCACTCAAGCCGCAACGCGGGCCGAAACGTCACGCGCTGTATTCGGAGCGGCTGAAAAGCTTCTTCTACACCCTCGCGCATCTGCTGGTGTGGCTGGTCTTTATCGAACTCGGCCTGCGCGTGTGGGGCCAGTCGCTGATCGGTTTCGCCGAGGGCGAAGGGCATGACGTCAGCGTCAAACTGTTCAGCCTGATCGGCACGCTGATTTTCTCCTGGCTGATCTGGATCCTCGCCGACACCGCTGTGCACCACGCCCTCACCCGCTCGCGCAAAGGCCTGGCGAATGCCCGTGCGCAAACGATGATGCCGCTGATCCGCAACGTGCTGTTCGTGGCGATCTTCATCATTGCGCTGATCGTCGCGCTGGCGAACATGGGCATGAACGTCACGCCACTGCTGGCCGGTGCCGGTGTGATCGGTCTGGCCATCGGTTTCGGTGCGCAGTCTCTGGTCGCTGACCTGATCACCGGTCTGTTCATCATCATCGAAGACTCGCTGGCCATCGATGACTACGTCGATGTCGGCGGCCACCTCGGCACCGTCGAAGGCCTGACCATCCGCACCGTGCGCCTGCGGGATATCGACGGCATCGTCCACACCATCCCGTTCAGCGAAATCAAAAGCATCAAGAACTACTCCCGCGAATTCGGCTACGCGATCTTCCGCGTCGCGGTGCCGTACAACATGGAAATCGACGACGCGATCAAACTGATGCGCGAAGTCGGGCAGAAGATGCGTACCGATCCGCTGCAGCGGCGCAACATCTGGTCGCCGCTGGAGATTCAGGGTGTCGAAAGTTTCGAATCCGGCAGCGCGATTCTGCGGGCGCGGTTCAAGACCGCGCCGATCAAACAGTGGGAAGTGTCCCGGGCGTTTAACCTTTCGCTCAAACGCCATCTCGACGAAGCCGGACTCGATCTGGCAACGCCGCGCATGAGCGTGCAAGTGATCACTGCCGGTGGCGGTCAGCCGAAGGAATAGCACTCAGGCGCGCGGTTGCAGTCACAGGCAGGGAAGCCCGACAACAATAATCAAGGAGAACCCGATGCAACTGACGCGCATTGCCCAAGCCGTTCTATTCACCCTGTTCGCCAGCCACGCTGGCGCCGCGACACTGGAAAGCACCCGCACGCAAATCGCCGAACAAGCGCAAAAGCTCGAGCCGGAACTGCTGGAAACCCGCCGCGACATCCACGCTCATCCAGAACTCGGCAACACGGAAAAACGCACCGCCGAACTGGTCGCGAAACAACTCAAGGCCATGGGCCTGGAAGTGAAAACCGGCGTCGCCCGTACCGGCGTGGTCGCCGTCCTCAAAGGCGCCCTGCCCGGCCCGACCGTGGCCCTGCGCGCCGACATGGACGCGCTGCCGGTCAAGGAAGTCGCCGACCTGCCGTTCGCCTCGAAAGCCAAAGGCATCTATCTGGACAAAGAAGTCGACGTCATGCACGCCTGCGGCCACGACGCCCACACCGCGATCCTGCTGAGCACGGCGAAAATTCTCACGGGCATGCGCGACACCCTGCCCGGCACCGTGGTGTTCTATTTCCAGCCCGCCGAGGAAGGCCCGAGCGACTTCATCCCCGACGGCAAAAACACCTGGGGCGCGAAAATGATGGTCGAGGAAGGCGTGATGAAATCACCGAAACCCGATGCGGTTTTCGGCCTGCACGTCTGGGCCGGCGTCCCTGCCGGCCAGATCGCCTACCGCCCGGGCGCCACCCTCGCCAGCTCCGACGACCTGCGCATCAAAATCCTCGGCAAACAAACCCACGCCGGCCGCCCATGGGACGGCATCGACCCGATCACCGTCGGCGCACAAACCATCGTCGGCCTGCAAACCGTGGTCAGCCGCCGCACCGATATCTCCTCTTATCCGTCAGTGGTCAGCATCGGCACCATCAACGGCGGCACGCGCTACAACATCATTCCCGAAACGGTCGACATGACCGGCACGATCCGCTCCTACGACTACGGCATCCGCCAGAAACTGCATGCCGACGTACGCCAGACCGTGGAAAAAATCGCCGAAAGCGGCGGCGCCAAAGCCGACGTCACCATCATCGAAAAATACGACCCGACCATCAACAATCCGGTGCTGACGGAAAAGATGCTGCCGACGTTGAAGTGGGCGGCCAAGGATGATGTGGTGAATGCACCGCTGGTGGGGGGCGCGGAAGATTTTTCGTTCTTTGCCAAGGAAGTGCCGGGGCTGTTTGTGTTTCTCGGCGTGACACCGAGGGATCAGGACATGAGCAAGGCAGCGCCGAATCATAATCCCGGGTTCTTTGTGGATGAGTCGGCGCTGGTGGTGGGCGTGAGGACATTGGCCTCGTTGGCGACGGATTATTTGTATGCCAATGCGGGGGCAGGCAAATAGGGATGAGGTGACTGTGGGGGCGCTTTCGCGAGCAGGCTCGCTCCCACATTTGGAACGTGTGCAGCCTGCCAGAAACAGGTCGGCTGTCAGGCCGCCATCGCCAGCAGGGCTGGCTCCCACAGTTTTGATTTGCGAACAACCCACGCGGCAAAGCCGCCCCACTCAACACAATGAGCGCAAGCTCGAGTACCGCTCTTGATCTTGCCGTGCCGGCCCCTTCGGCAGGCTGAGTGGAGGGATTGATCCGGGGGTGGGAGCGTAGCGACCGTTCGACGAAGTCGAACACATCGAAAGGAGGTGCAGCGAAGCAAACCGGAAGCGATGCCCCCGGATCGATCCCGGAGCGAAGGAACCCCGAGCCCCAGCGAGCGGGCCGAACGCCGGGGCCCAGCCTTTTGCTTACTTTTCGGCGCCTGGAAAAGTGAGTCGCTGTAAGAGCGAAACCGCCAGCCGCGACACCCGCAGAAACGGATATTCACACAGAACCCAATAGCCTGGTCGGCCCACAGGCCGCCAAGGTCAAAGCTCAAACAACATCAACCCCAACGTGAATCGCATCATGCCGCCAAAACTCCAGATCACAATCAATCAACCGCTCATGCTGATCATAATTGACCCGAGCAATCCGCAACCCCGGGCTCCCCACCGACACCCGTAAAGCCGCCGCCGCATCCACCGACAACGACGTAGGCACAATCTCAAAACGCACCCGCCCATAGTGCAAATCGTAATGCCGCGCATACAACTCGGTCATCGACTGATTCAAATCAAACTCAAGAATCCCCGGAAAAAACTGCGGATTCAAATAGTGCTCCACATACAACACCAACCGCCCATCAATCCGCCGTGACCGACAAATCTGAATCACACTCGACAACGCCGGCAACTGCAACCAGGCACACACCGCCGCCGACGCCGGCTGCAAACGTGCCGAAATCACCTCGGTCGACGGCACCCGCCCCTGCGCACTGACCATTGCGTGAAAGTGACTGCGCTGCATCAGGTTGTACGCCAGACGCGGCGGCGAAACGAACCAGCCCCGTCGCTCCTCGCGATAAATCTGCCCCTGCGCCTCCAACTGCAACAACGCCTCACGCACGGTAATCCGCGTCGTACCGAACAACTCACTGAGCTTGCGCTCAGCCGGCAACTTGCTGCCCGCCGCCAGCAACCCGTGATCGAGTTGTTCCTGCAGCACCTGGCCAATCGCTGTCACCGCTTTTGTTGCCTCATCGCGCATCAACGTTACCTATCTGGACTAGACCAGCACTGTTTCAGGGCAAAATCGCACGGCAATCGAGCCGTTGCGTGGTATTGCAAGCCTAGGCAGTGCAGATGACCGAGAGATGACAAAACTACCGAACGGTCGTCCTCATGACTTGCAATACATCGGCCAAGTCCCTTGTCCGCCGGGGCTTGGGCATGGTCTACGCTTATCTGGCAACCGCTGATACCGAGCAAACAAAAGACCTGCCGCAGGGCCGCCGACATCAAAGTGTCATCCAGCCCGCCTAAATTGGCTCAGGTATTGCTGACCTAGACCAACACACACCGCAATCGCAGCGTTGAACACGACCAAGGAGCTTCGGAATGAAACAGCTTTTCCTGGCAACACTGTTAGGCTCGACCATTGCAATGTGCACCTCCGCCATGGCGGCCGGCACCGATCTGAAAACCCTCGAAGCCGCTGCGAAAGCGGAAGGTGCCGTCAACAGCGTCGGCATGCCCGATGACTGGGCCAACTGGAAAGGCACCTGGGAAGACCTGGCCAAAACCTACGGCCTGAAACACATCGACACCGACATGAGCTCGGCCCAGGAAATCGCCAAGTTTGCCGCGGAAAAAGATAACGCCACCGCCGATATCGGCGACGTCGGTGCGGCCTTCGGCCCGATCGCGGTCAAGCAAGGCGTGGTGCAACCGTACAAGCCAAGCACCTGGGATCAGGTTCCGGACTGGGCCAAGGACAAGGACGGCAACTGGGCGCTGGCCTACACCGGCACCATCGCCTTCATCGTCAACAAAAAACTGCTGCACGGCTCCGAAGTACCGACCAAATGGGCAGACCTCAAGGGCGGCAAATACAAGGTTTCCATCGGTGACGTGAGCACCGCCGCACAAGCCGCCAACGGCGTTCTGGCTGCAGCACTGGCCAACGGTGGCGACGAGAAAAACATCAAGCCTGCGCTGCTGCTGTTCGCCGACATCGCCAAGCAAGGTCGTCTGTCGATGGCTAACCCGACCATCGCCACCATGGAAAAAGGCGAGATCGAAGTCGGTGTGGTCTGGGACTTCAACGGCCTCAGCTACAAAGCCAAGATGGCCAACCCGGATGACTACGTGGTGCTGATCCCGTCCGACGGTTCGGTGATTTCCGGCTACACCACGATCATCAACAAGTACGCGAAAAACCCGAACGCCGCCAAGCTGACCCGCGAATACATCTTCAGTGACGCCGGCCAGACCAACCTCGCGCGCGGCAACGCCCGTCCGATCCGCGCCGAACACCTGCAACTGCCGGAAGACGTGAAAGCCAAACTGCTGCCGAACGAGCAGTACAAAAAGGTCACCCCGATCAAAGACGCCGATGCGTGGGAAAAGACTTCCAAGGCCCTGCCACAGCAGTGGAACGAAGAAGTCATCGTCGAGATGAAATAAAGCGGCTGATCACTACTGTGTGATCTGAAACAAAACCCATGTAGGAGTGGGCCTGCTCGCGATAGCGGTAATTCAGTCAACATTGTCGTTGAATGTTCAACAGCTATCGCGAGCAGGCTCACTCCTACAGGGGATCTCGGTTGAATCTGAAATTTCCTGTTTCGCGGAGTTTTTGCCCCTATGAAGCACAACGTCATCCTTGTCGTGCTCGACGGCCTCAACTACGAGGTCGCGCGTCACGCCATGGGGCATCTGCAGGCTTATGTTGGCGCAGGACGCGCCGCGCTCTACCAGTTGGAGTGCGAACTGCCGGCCCTGTCCCGACCGCTTTATGAATGCATCCTCACCGGCGTGCCGCCGATCGACAGCGGCATCGTCCACAACAACGTCTCGCGCTTGTCCAATCAGCGCAGCATTTATCACTACGCCCGCGATGCCGGCCTGAAAACCGCGGCAGCGGCGTATCACTGGGTTAGCGAGTTGTATAACCGTTCGCCGTTCGTGGCAGCACGCGACCGCCACACCGACAATCTGTCGCTGCCGATCCAGCACGGGCATTTCTACTGGAGCGATCACTACCCGGACTCGCACCTGTTCGCCGACGCAGAAAACCTGCGCCTGCGCCACGATCCGGATTTCCTGCTGATCCATCCGATGAACATCGACGACGCCGGGCACAAACACGGCCTCGACTCTTCGCAATACCGCAACAGCGCGCGCTTCGCCGACATCATCCTCGCCGACTATCTGCAGAACTGGCTCGACGCTGGCTATCAGGTATTGGTGACCGCCGACCACGGCATGAACAACGATCGCTCGCACAACGGCCTGCTGCCGGAAGAGCGTCAGGTGCCGCTGTTTGTCCTCGGTGACGCGTTCAGCCTCGACGCTGACGCCGCACCGAAGCAGACCGAAATCTGCGGCACGGTCTGCGAACTGCTCGGCGTGCCCCATGACAAACCGGTGTGCCGGGAGTTGCTCAAGTGAACTCAATGACTCGCGGTAAATGGCTGGCAGCCCTGTGCGTGGTGCCCTTCGCGCTGTTCTTTATCGTCTTCGAAATCGCTCCGCTGACCTGGGTGATGATCAGCAGCCTGCAATCAGAAGAATTCGGCTGGGGCTTGGCCAACTTCAGCAAGATCTTCAGCTCGAAGTTCTATTTGCAGGCGATCCAGTACAGCCTCGAAATCAGTTTCTGGTCGAGCGTGTTCGGCATCATCATTGCCGTACTGGGTGCGTATTCCCTGCGCCGGGTCGATTCGAAACTGCGCAATTTCGTGAATGCCTTCGCCAACATGACCAGCAATTTTTCCGGCGTACCCTTGGCCTTCGCGTTCATCATCCTGCTCGGTTTCAACGGCAGCATCACGATCATGCTGAAGCAGTCGGGGATCATTCAGGATTTCAACCTGTACTCGAAAACCGGGCTGATTATCCTCTACACCTACTTCCAGATTCCCCTTGGTGTGCTGCTGCTCTATCCCGCCTTCGACGCCTTGCGTGAAGACTGGCGCGAGTCCGCCGCACTGCTTGGCGCCAATGGCTGGCAATTCTGGCGGCATATCGGCTTGCCGGTGCTGACCCCGGCGCTGCTCGGTACATTCGTGATCCTGCTGGCCAACGCCCTCGGTGCCTACGCCACGGTGTACGCGTTGACGACGGGCAACTTCAACGTCCTGCCGATCCGGATTGCGGCGATGGTCTCCGGTGACATTTCCCTTGACCCGAATCTGGCCAGCGCTTTGGCCGTGGTGCTGGTGGCGCTGATGACCATCGTCACCGTCGTGCATCAACTGCTGTTGAAGAGGAGCTACCATGTCTCGCGCTGAATCCGGCCCGGCCGGCCTCTACCACCGCGTCGTGGTTTATCTGTTGTTCGCCATCCTCTTGCTGCCACTCGTGGGCACGCTGGTCTATTCGATCGCCAGCAGTTGGTCGGCGACCATCCTGCCCAGCGGTTTCACCTTCAAGTGGTACATCCAGTTGTGGAGCGATCCGCGCTTTCTTCACGCCTTCGGCCAGTCGCTGCTGGTGTGTGTCGGCGCGCTGGTGCTGTCGGTGGTACTGATCCTGCCGCTGCTGTTCGTGGTGCATTACCACTTTCCGAAACTCGATGCGCTGATGAACATCCTCATCCTGCTGCCCTTCGCGGTGCCGCCAGTGGTGTCGTCGGTGGGAATGTTGCAACTTTACGGTTCCGGGCCGATGGCGATGGTCGGCACGCCGTGGATTCTGATCGGTTGCTACTTCACCGTGGCGCTGCCGTTCATGTACCGGGCGATCACCAACAACCTGCAAGCGATCAACCTGCGAGACCTGATGGACGCTGCGCAACTGCTCGGCGCCAGCACCTTTCAGGCAGCGTTTCTGGTGGTGCTGCCGAACCTGCGCAAAGGCCTGATGGTCGCGTTGCTGCTGTCGTTCTCGTTCCTGTTCGGTGAGTTCGTCTTCGCCAATATTCTGGTCGGCACGCGTTACGAAACCTTGCAGGTTTATCTGAACAACATGCGCAACAGCAGCGGCCACTTCACCAGCGCGCTGGTTATTTCGTATTTCTTTTTCGTGCTGGTCCTGACCTGGATCGCCAACATCTTGAACAAGGACAAAAGCGAATGAGCTATGTCAGCGTCCAACACCTGCAGAAAAGTTACGCCGGCACCACCGTGTTCAGCGACATTGACTGCGAGATCAACAAGGGCGAGTTCGTCACCCTGCTCGGCCCCTCCGGCTGCGGCAAGTCGACCCTGCTGCGTTGCATTGCCGGTCTGACGCCGGTCGATGGCGGCAAGATTCTGCTGGATGGCGTCGATATCGTGCCGTTGAGCCCGCAGAAACGCGGGATTGGCATGGTGTTTCAGAGTTATGCGCTGTTCCCCAATATGACCGTCGAGCAAAACGTCGCCTTCGGTTTGCGCATGCAGAAGGTCAATGCCGACGACAGCCATAAACGCGTTTCCGAGGTGTTGAAACTTGTTGAACTGAACGACTTCGCCAGCCGCTATCCACATCAACTGTCCGGCGGACAATGTCAGCGCGTGGCCCTCGCCCGCTCGCTGGTCACACGTCCGCGTTTGCTGCTGCTCGATGAGCCGCTGTCGGCGCTCGATGCGCGGATTCGTAAACACCTGCGTGAACAGATCCGCCAGATTCAGCGCGAACTCGGCCTGACGACGATTTTCGTCACCCACGATCAGGAAGAAGCGCTGACCATGTCTGATCGCATTTTCCTGATGAATCAGGGACAAATCGTACAAAGCGGCGATGCCGAAACCTTGTACACCGCACCCGTCGATGTGTTCGCCGCAGGCTTCATCGGCAACTACAACCTGCTCGATGCCGACGATGCGTCGAAGCTGCTGCAGCGCCCGATCAGCCACCGCATCGCCATTCGCCCGGAAGCCATCGAATTGAGCCTCGAAGGTGAACTCGACGCGCAGATCCGTAGCCACAGCCTTCTTGGCAACGTCATCCGCTACCGGATCGAAGCGCGCGGCGTGGAACTGGTGGTGGATGTGCTCAACCGCTCGGCGGCCGATCTCCATCCCGACGGTCAGCGTCTGGCGCTTTCCATCGATCCAACGGCCCTGTGTGAGGTAGCCTGATGACTTTGCTGACGTTGAAGAGAGAACTGCACTGATGGCCCTGGCAATTTTTGATCTGGACGAAACCTTGATCCACGGCGACTGCGCCACCCTCTGGAGCGAGCAGATGGGGCGCCTCGGCTGGGTCGATCCCGAGTCGTTCATGCGCAAGAACAACGAACTGATGGACGCCTACAGCCATGGCAAATTGCGCATGGAAGACTACATGGAGTTCAGCCTGGAGCCGCTGATCGGCCGCACGCCGGAAGAAGTCGAGCACTTGGTCGGGCCATGGGTTGAAGACTTTATCGAACCGATCATCTTCAGCGACGCGACCAAAACCATCGCCGCCCACCGCAAGGCCGGCGACCGGATTCTGGTGATCTCGGCGTCGGGCACGCATCTGGTCAGACCGATTGCCGATCGACTGGGCATTGATGAAGTTCTGGGGATTGAACTGGAAATCGCCCATGGCGTGTACAGCGGACACACCGTTGGCACCCTGACCTACCGCGAAGGTAAAATCACTCGCTTGCTGGAGTGGCTGGATGCTGAAGAGGAGAACCTGGAAGGTGCGAGTTTCTATTCCGACTCGCGCAATGATCTGCCGCTGTTGCTGAAGGTGGATTTCCCGCACGTGGTGAATCCGGACCCAGTGCTGCTGGAGCACGCCGAAAAATCCAACTGGCCAATCCATCTCTGGAAATGACAAAGATTTAATCTGCACAGGCAGGCTGATATTCCAAACCTGAGTTCGACCCGATGCATCAGGTCGATGTAGCCCGACAGAACAACCCGGTCAGTCCCCTCTCCCTTTGGGAGAGGGTTAGGGTGAGGGGCTTTTCCGTGCTCAGCTCAGACTGTCGTCGATCACCAAAACCAGTTTTCCAGCAACAGTATTGCTCGCCAACTCCGCAAACGCCGCCTCGGCATCCTTCACCGCAAACGCCTTGGCCAACTGTGGACGCAACCGCCCCTCAGCAAACAACGGCCACACCTGCTGGCCCAGATCACTCAACAGATCCGCCTTGAACTGATCGTCACGACTACGCAACGTCGAGCCGAGCAACTGCACACGCTTGGCCAAGACCTGCGCCAGATCCAGTTTCGCCTCACGACCGCCCATCAAACCGATCAACACCCATCGCCCATCCAGCGCCATCAGCTTGAGATTCAACGCCGAATAATTGCCACCCACCGGATCGAGAATCACATTGAACGGCCCGAAATCACGCAGGCTCTCCAGATCATCGGTGCGCACCACCCCGCCCTGCGCGCCCAGCGCCTCGCAATAAGCCAAACGCTCGGTCGAACCGACGCTGACCCAACACGGATTGCCAAACGCCTTGCACAACTGAATGGCGGCTGAACCGATTCCACTTGCGCCGGCGTGCAAGAGAACTTTCTCACCCGGTTTGAGCGCCGCAAGTTGAAACACATTCAGCCAGACTGTTGCATAAACCTCAGGCAATGCTGCCGCCTCGATCAGCGAGACGCCTTCGGGAACCGGCAGCACGTGCCGCCCGTCGACCACCACCTCTTCGGCCATGCCGCCCCCGGCCAGCAAGGCGCAAACCCGATCGCCGACCTGCCACGCACTGCCCGCGCCGACCTCGCTGATGACCCCTGAGCACTCAAGACCGAGCACTTGGCTGGCCCCTGGCGGCGGCGGATAGAGCCCTGCTTTCTGTAATAAATCGGCGCGATTGAGACCCGCAGCCGCCACTCGAATGCGGACTTGTCCTACATCGCACGTAGGACTCGGCTCTTCAACCCATGCCACTTGACCGTCAACGCCTTGCAATGCCTTCACAGTGCCTCCATAGTGAGTCTGGACTGAGCCCGAAGCTGTAGCGCCGGGCTTTTTGCATTATGCGACCGGCTCTCGTAGAACCGGCGACTTCAAAGACGGCCTAATATGCGTTATCAATTGTCCCCGCGTCGAATCAGCATGAAGCATTTGCTCCCCAGCACCGCCCTCGCTCTTTTCATCGGTATCGGTTTGTTGCCGGTGTCGGGCAATACATTCGCAGCCAACAGCTGGGACAAATTGCAGCCTGATCGCGATGAAGTCATCGCCAGCCTGAACGTCGTCGAGTTGCTTAAGCGTCACCACTACAGCAAGCCGCCGCTCGACGATGCGCGCTCGGTGATCATCTACGACAGCTACCTCAAGCTGCTGGATCCGTCGCGCAGCTACTTCATGGCCAGCGACATCAGCGAATTCGACAAGTGGAAGACGCAGTTCGACGACTTCCTCAAAAGCGGCGACCTCAACGCCGGGTTCACCATCTACAAGCGCTATCTGGACCGCGTCAAGTCGCGTCTGGACTTCGCCCTTGCCGAGCTGAACAAAGGCGTCGACAAGATGGACTTCACCACCAGGGAAACCTTGCTGATCGATCGCAAGGACGCCCCTTGGCTCAAATCCACCGCTGAACTCGACGACCTGTGGCGAAAACGCGTCAAGGACGAAGTGCTGCGGATGAAGATCGCCGGCAAAGAGCCGAAGCAGATCCAGGAAACCCTGACCAAGCGCTACAAAAATCAGTTGGCGCGCCTGGACCAGACCCGTCCGGAAGACATCTTCCAGGCGTACATCAACACCTTCGCCATGTCTTACGATCCGCACACCAACTATCTGTCGCCGGATAACGCGGAAAACTTCGACATCAACATGAGCCTGTCCCTCGAGGGCATCGGTGCCGTGTTGCAGAGCGACAACGACCAGGTGAAAGTCGTGCGTCTGGTGCCGGCAGGCCCGGCCGACAAGACCAAACAGGTCGCCCCGGCCGACAAGATCATCGGCGTTGCCCAAGGCAACAAAGAAATGGTCGACGTGGTCGGCTGGCGTCTGGACGAAGTGGTCAAACTGATCCGTGGTCCGAAAGGCACCGTGGTGCGTCTGGAAGTGATTCCGGCGAGCAATGCGCCGAACGACCAGACCACCAAGATCGTGCCGATCACCCGGGAAGCGGTGAAGCTCGAAGACCAGGCCGTGAAGAAGTCCGTGCTCAACCTGAAACAGGACGGCAAGGACTACAAACTCGGCGTCATCGAGATTCCAGCTTTCTACCTCGACTTCAAGGCGTTCCGTGCCGGTGATCCGGATTACAAGAGCACTACCCGTGACGTCAAGAAGCTGCTCACCGAGCTGCAGAAAGACAAAGTCGACGGCGTGGTCATCGACCTGCGCAACAATGGCGGCGGTTCCCTGCAGGAAGCCACCGAGCTGACCAGCCTGTTCATTGACAAGGGCCCGACCGTACTCGTACGAAATGCCGATGGCCGTGTCGACGTACTCGAAGATGAAAACCCGGGCGCGTTCTACAAAGGCCCGATGGCGTTGCTGGTCAACCGCTTGTCCGCTTCGGCTTCGGAGATCTTCGCCGGCGCCATGCAGGACTACCACCGCGCGCTGATCATCGGTGGCCAGACCTTCGGTAAAGGCACCGTGCAGACCATTCAACCGCTGAACCATGGCGAACTGAAGCTGACGCTGGCCAAGTTCTACCGTGTGTCCGGTCAGAGCACCCAGCATCAAGGCGTGCTGCCGGACATCGACTATCCGTCGCTGATCGACACCAAGGAAATCGGCGAGAGCGCCCTGCCGGAAGCCATGCCGTGGGACACCATCCGCGCGGCAATCAAACCGGCGGCCGATCCGTTCAAGCCGTTCCTGGCCCAGCTCAAGTCCGAGCATGACACGCGCACCGCCAAGGATGCCGAGTTCGTGTTCATCCGCGACAAGCTGGCCCTGGCGCAGAAACTGATGGAAGAAAAAACCGTCAGCCTCAACGAAGCCGAACGCCGTGCCCAGCACAACGACATCGACGCCAAGCAACTGACGATGGAAAACATCCGTCGCAAAGCCAAAGGCGAAGAGCCGCTCAAAGAACTGAAGAAAGAAGACGAAGACGCCCTTGCGGCCGCTGACCCGGACAAGGTCAAACCGGAAGACGATGCCTATCTGAGCGAAACCGGGCGCGTGCTGCTGGATTACCTGAAGCTGAGCAATCAGGTGGCCAAGAAGTAAGGTGATGGCAATTTAATGCTGACGATCCCCGGATCGTCATCAAACAGTCATCATTCTGTCGTGCAATAAAGGACTGGGAGCCACTCTCTTCATCGAGAACGCTCCCAGTCCTTTTTTTATCGCCAGAGATTGCCATGACCACGACCGAACAGCTGAGTGCCTTGAGCTCGATCCTGACTCAAAGCGGTTTACACAGCCTGTTCCAACCGATCATCAGCCTCTCCGAACGCCGCATTCTCGGCTACGAAGCGCTCACGCGCGGCCCTTCCAACAGTCCTCTCCACTCGCCGATCGCGCTGTTCGCCGTGGCACGTCAGGCCGGACGTTTGAGCGAACTGGAGATCGCCTGCCGCCAGAGCGCTTGTCGCCGCTTCAACGAGCAGCAACTGCCGGGCAAACTATTTCTCAACGTCTCGCCGGAATCCTTGCTTGAAGCCGCGCATCAACCGGGGCGCACGTTGCAGTTGCTGCAGGATTTCGGCATTCCGCCCAGCCAGGTCGTCATCGAACTGACTGAACAAACGCCGATCGACGACTTTCAGTTGCTGCAAACTGCCTTGCATCACTATCGGGCAATGGGGTTTTCGATTGCACTGGATGATCTCGGTGCCGGCTATTCGAGCCTGCGGTTGTGGTCAGAACTTCGTCCGGACTACGTGAAGATCGATCGACACTTCATCGACGGCATTCATCAGGATGCGTTGAAGCGCGAGTTCGTCGGCTCGATTCTGCAAATCGCCAAAGCCTCTCGGGCGCAAGTCATCGCCGAAGGCATCGAGTTGCCGGAAGAACTCGCGGTGCTGACCGAGATGGGTGTCGATCTGGTTCAGGGTTACTTGCTCGGCCGCCCTCAGGAACAACCACCGCGCGATGCCCGCGCCTTGATGCCCAAACACGACAGCAGCAGCGTTGCGCTGAACGACGAAGGCAGCGACCTCAGCGCCCTGCTCAACGAGCAACCGGCCGTGCATCGCGACACACCCACCGCCAACGTACTGGAGGCCTTTCGCCGCCAGGCCAACCTCAATTCACTGGCGGTACTCGACGAACAAGGCCAACCCTGCGGCATCGTCCATCGTCATTCCCTGTCCGATGCCCTGCTCAAACCGTTCGCCACCGACCTGTTCGCCCGTAAACCGATCAGTCGCCTGATGAACGACGACTTCCTCGCCGTGGAAATGAGCCAGTCGCTGCAACAGGTCAGCCGCCTGATCACCAGCCGTGCCCGTCAGCGCATCGAAGAAGACTTCATCATCACCCTCAACGGCGGGTATCTCGGCCTTGGCAGAGTGATTGATGTGCTCAAACTGATTACCGAACTGAAAATCCAACAGGCTCGCTACGCTAACCCACTGACTCTGCTGCCTGGCAATGTGCCGATCCAGCAGTGCCTGACTCGCCTGCTGCAACAGGGACGAGAATCCGTCATCTGCTACGTCGACATCGACAGCTTCAAACCCTTTAACGATATCTACGGCTACGGACGGGGTGATGAAGTTCTGCTGTGCCTGGCGCAATGCCTGAATGAACGGGTCGACCCGTCCCGCGACTTCGTTGGCCATATTGGCGGCGACGACTTCCTGCTCGTCCTCGGCCCGGAAGACTGGCGCAAACGCCTCAATCAACTGCTTGATGACTTTCAGAGCCAATGCCGACGTTTCTACCGGTCTGAACACCTTGAGGCGGGATGTTTTATTGCGCCGAATCGCCAAGGGGTGCGGCAGGAGTTTCCGCTGTTGTCGCTTTCCATTGGCGTGGTGCATCTACACCCTGAAGCCTGCGCACAACTCGACGCCAGTCAGCTTGCGGAAATGGCTTCCCAGGCGAAGCATCATGCGAAGAATGTTCCGGGGTATAGCGTGCATGTTATCGAGAGCATGAAGGCGCTGCCCTTTATCGAAGCGCTCGTTTCAGGCCATCGTTGATGTTATAGAACAACCGAAAACTACCATGTGGACCGATCTTCACTAGCGGCTTTTGCTAGATCATGCTCCCAAACCTCCATCGCAAACCGGTAGATATCCTGGAAAAAACCTCGGGGGTTTTCTAGGGCATCCCACTCTTCACGAGGCCAACTTGCAGCTTCGTACGGATCGATTTCAAACAGGAGCTGGAAGTCATACTTTGGATTTCTGAGTTTCTCTTCCAAGCTTTCAACCAATACTAGTTTATGTCTACAGGTAAGATACGGAAGATTCAGACAATACCTTTTAATTAACAACTCTCTATCGGCAGAAACATTGGGGTTATAGATCTCAAGCTCTGCACCTCGAGTTTCTTCCCGATCATAAACATCAAGCACTCCTACAAACCACATTAAATTCGGTTCAAACGCTTCGTTAAGGTAGGGATTTTTCAGCATCACTTCACCTATGTAGGGAATCCTGTAAATGGTTTTTGCGTATTTACTTCATCAAATTTTACCTCAAACCAATTTAGGTGCTCATTTAAAATAGGATTTTGAACATCCCTTCTATTTGGCCTGTACCCACGCCCCGCACCCGGCAACTCTAGCCTCACTATTGGATTGTTATTCTGATCCACTCCGTTATGCATTATCAGACCATGCTTATCTTTCGTCATCGCTTTATTTAACGCCCCTAAGTGCATGCGCCAATTATAAAACTGCGAACTAAGGTTGCCTCGTGCACGCCTTGGAACAACTCCTGTATGAGGGTTCGCACCATTAATAGCGCGCTGCTTAAGTGCTCTATCCGAAATTTCCGGGCTGTGCTTTTCAACGGTGTGCATGCCATAAATATTTTCATATTCCAATACCCGTCGCTTCGCATTCGCCTCCGCCAACTCATCTATCCTCGCCCTACGCTCCTGCGCCGTCATCTTCGGCAGCGCTGGTTCACCCTCATCAACCTTGGCCCCGTCAATCCCACCCGGCACCTCACACCCAGGCTTATTCGGCGGTGGGCAGTTAGAGCTCAACCCCAGCGGATCTACCCACCCTGTCGGATTCGGCACGTACTGGTACTGATTCAACCCACCGGCCAACTTGATCGGATCCGGCGTCAGATATCGCCCCAGCCTCGGGTCGTAATACCGGTGGCGGTTGTAATGCAGGCCGCTTTCGCCGTCGAAGTACTGCCCCTGAAAGCGCAGTGGCTGGTTCAGGTAGTCCTCGCCGGCCAGGGTCAGTGCGGCGACTTTGCCGTAGGCGTGGTATTGCGCGGACCAGACGATGTCGCCGCTGTAGTCGGTGAGTTCCTGCGGGGTGCCGAGGTGGTCGAGTTGGTAGTAGAACGGGCAGGCTTTTTTCGGACCTTTGCCGTCGAGCAGCGCGAGGGGGCGGAAGGTGCCGGGTTCGTAGACGTAGCTGCGGTATTCGCTTTCGCTGCTTTCGGCGACGAGGTGGTCGCCTTGCCAGAAGAACTCGGTGGTGGCGTCGCCGACGGTTTTGCGGATGCGCCGGCCGAAGGCGTCGTATTGGTAACTGGCGGTCTGGCCGTCCGGGCGGGTCAGGCCGATCAGGCGGTGCTGGCAGTCGTAGCGGTATTCGGTAACGAGTGTCTGGGCGCGGCCACGACGCTCGCGGATCAGGTTGCCGAAGGCGTCGTAGTCGTAATGACGGTCGCCCTGCATGAGCAAGCGATTGCCCTGGATCTGGCTCGGGCCGGGGCGGTCCTGCATCAGCAGGTTGCCGGCCGGGTCGTGGGCGAAGCTTTCCGGCAGTTCGTCGCGTGAGTGGCGTACGCGGATCAGCCGGTCGAGGGCGTCGTAGCCGTAGGTGCGCTGGCCGTGGCGGCTGTCGGCGATATGCGCGAGATTGCCGTTGGCGCTGTAGGCATAATCGCGGCGGTACAACGCATCGCGCTGATGGCCTACGGCGTGGGCGAGTAATCGTCCCTGATCGTCGTAGGTATATTCGCTGAGCAGCAGGCCTTGCTGACGTTGCCGTTCGCGGCCGGACCGGTAGACGTGACGGCTCAACTCGGCCCCATTGAGGTCGATGCCGGTCAGCGCGCCACCCTTGGCGTGGCGGTAGTCGAGCACGCTGTTGTCCGGCAGACGCATGCGCTTGAGCTGGCCGCAGGCGTCGTAGCGGTAGCGCAGAGTGCCCCAGCCCTGATGCTCGGTGATCAGCCGGTCCTGGCGGTCGTACTCGAAGGCCAGCGGGTGTTGCTGGCCGTCGTCGACGCCAATCAAACGGCCGAGACGGTCGTATTGGTAGGTGACCTTGAGGCCGTCGGGCAGGGTCTTGATCAGCAGACGCCCGGCAGCATCGCGCTCATACGCAGTGAGCAAACAAGAGCCGTCATCGCCGAACTCGGTCTTCTCCAGCAGATGGCCGTTGAGGTCATAGGCGTACGCCGTGCGCCGGCCGTCAAAACCGCTTTCCTGACGAATCAGCCCGGTCGGTGTGTAATCCAGCCGGTACTTTTCCCCCGATTCGTTTTCAATCTCGGTGAGCAGCAGTTGCGCATGGTCGTAGCGGTACTGCACCCGTGTGCCATCGGGGTTGATCCGCCGCGAGACCAGGTGCAGGTCATCGTCGTATTCGTAGCGGGTGATGTGCCCGAGCTCATCGCGCTCGGCAGTGACCTGACCGTAGGCGCCGTAGCTGTAGGCGCGGGTCGCACCGTCAGGAAATGTCGCCTGAATCAGTCGGCCGACGGCGTCCCAATGTTGCCGGGTGACCGCACCGTGTTCGTCCGCGGTTGTGGTCCGTCGCCCCAGCGCATCGTAGGAAAAACGCCGCACGCCGCCGTCGGTCAGGGTTTCCTCGGTCAACTGGCCGAGGGCATTCCAGACCAGGCGATGGCGGCTGCTGTCCGGATAGCGGATCGACAGCAACTGACCCCGGGTGTCGTAGTAGTAATGGGTGACCTGGCCGTCGGGGTCGACCGCTTCGGTGACATCACCCTCGGCATTGCGCCGGTAGATCCACACCGCGTCACCGCGAGAGCGTTTATGCAGGAAGCCGTTGCGATACTCGTAGGACGTGGGCGCCTCGTCCGGCGGAATCAGCGCCACCAGCCGTCCGACCTCGTCGTAGCGGTATTCGGTGACCGCGCCCAAGGCATCCTGCTCGGCAATCAAGCGACCCGAAGAGTCATAGGCCTTGAGCTGCTCGCCACCGTCGGCCTCGACCTTGCGCACCAGCCGCGCACGCTCGTCGTGGACGTAAACCTCTTCGGTGCCATCGACGTAATGCACCGCGACGCTGCCGTCGTCATTCCAGACGTAACGGGTGTCCATCTGCGAAAACGACGCCCAGTGACGCACGCAACGTGCGGCTTTCCCCGACCGCTCCCACTCCCAGAAAAAACTCGCGCCGCCGGCCAGTTGCCGCTGCAGAATCACGTGCGTGTCGTCGTAGTCGTAACGCTCGCTTTCACCGACGGCATTGCTGGCTTCGATCAGGTGCTGATAGGCGTCGTAGCGGTAACTGACCAGCGCCTGTTCGGTGCTCCAGACACCCTCGCGAAACACCTGGTAATCGACACCCAGCAACTGCGCGCGGTCATAGCGCAACAGCAGCGAGCGCCCGGCGCCGTTATCCAGGCGTTGCACCCGGTCAGATCGATCGCGCTGCACCGTCAGACGATTGCCATAGGCATCGCTGATCGCCGTCAGCCGTCCTGCACGAAAGTGATAAAACCGCGCCGTTTCCCCGGCCAGTGCGAGGATCAGCTCTTCCGGTTCATCGCCCAGGAAAATCGCCCCCCGTGACAGGCTGTTGTGAATCGCCGGGCGCTCAATACTCGGCAGCGGAAAGCAGGTGCGCCGGTTCTCGTGATCGACCCAAACAACCTCATCGGCGAAAAACTCCAGCCGATGCGCCAGCGAATGACTCCAGCCAAACCCCAGCCCGACATCGATCTCAGCGGCACTAGAGCGATACAACCGCGTGAACTCAAACGGCAACACGCCATCAAGCACCCCATCAGTCAGGGTCAGCAGTTCTTCGCCGGTGACCATCGACACCGGACAGCCGTTGGTGCAGGTGAAGGGCACGCAATCAGCGCCGTCACCGTTGGGATTTTTCGCCTGATCCGGCGAGTCGTCGTGATGCTCGTCTTTCTTCAACAAGGTGTTGCGCTGCGCATCCCAGCGCAACTGCATCCGGCCCTTTTTCACCCCGGCGGCGATGCCGCGGGCGGCAACGGCTTTGTATTGATCGACGTATTTGATGAACCCTTCGACGATGCCGAACATCGCCTTCACCAAACGCTTCACCGCCGACAGCAATTGAACGGCGCGATCCGCCAGACGCAACGTCAGATAAGCGATGCCTGCGCCACCACTGACGAACGTCAGAACGACACTGATCAGCACATCGATGAGCAACTGCACCATCATCATCGACGCCGCTTCCGCGGTTTTGCCGGCGATTTCACTGGGCGGCAGCATCTCCAGCCAAAGGCTGGCCGTGCGCAGCAATAAACACAGTGCAGCTTCGTCACTGACCAGCAGTTGAAGCTTTTCCATGACGTCGGGGGCTGTCGCTGCCAGCGCCATCAACTGCGTGGCGCCCTCACCCAGCCGCTCGGCGAACGCTCCGGGATCCTTGAGAATGTCCGACAGCAGGCCAATGCTGTCCCACACCCCCTCGATCGCCGCCCAACTCCCGGCAAGCATGCCGTTGCCCGCTGCCGTCGCCACCGACTGCGACCACTGCGGTTTGAAACCCTGCCACTCGCTGCGTAACCAGCCGTCCAGCTCAGCGGTCAGGCCGTCATAGGCTTTGAACAGGGCCTCGACCTGACTCTCAGTGACCTCGCTGTGCACCTGCACCCGGTAGAACTTCCCCGCGACGCCTCTGAACGAGCCCTTGCCCTGCGCGTCGAGCGTCACGGGCGTGGTTTCACCACCATCCATGGCGATCACATCGACCACAATGTTGCCGAGCGCAATGTCGTACACCGACTCAAACTTGCTCTCGATCTCCATCACCCTGCTCTTCGGGCACTGGACGACACCTGAGAAAAATTCGTTGTCAGTGCTGCTGACGGCAGTGCTGTCGGCACCGAAGCGGATGACCCGCTCCATACCCATCAACGACGGCAGATCCGCCGCGTGGCTGACCTTGTCCGCCGCTCGACTGGCCCAATGCCTGAGCTGTTCGCGGTAAATACTGAGGGTGGCGGGAAAGCTGTCGAGTGCTTGCTCGATGCGGGTGACGGCTTCCATCAGCGCACGCGGGTGTGCGAAGTGGACTGAATAAGTGGATCAAACATGAGCGTTCCCTCGCGCAAAAAAATTAGGCGCGGGAACTGTGCGGGGGATCAATCAGGAAAGAAGTCAGGCAAGTAGGCGATGGCTGTAGGACTTGTCTGTAATAAAAGAGCAATAGATAAACAGGCACGCAAAACGCAAACGCGGCGTGAGGAAAACCTCACGCCGCGTTTATCAGGACGGACACAATTGGATTTACTGCGTTGAATCCCGAGCGCTCAGCTCTTTCAATTTGAGCTCAGCCAACGGGTGTCCGGCCTTGGCAGCCATACCCCACCAGCGTGCGGCTTCAACAGGATCCGGGGGCTTGCTCGGGGTTCCGGCCAGGCTGATCACGCCGACCTGATAAGCCGCCTTGCCATCACCCGCAAGTGCCGCCAGCCGCAATAGGCGCACACCTTCTTCACGTGCTCCGAGGCCGACGCCACGAAAGGTCAGGATGTGCCCATAAAAGCTTTGCGCACTGACATCGCCGAGATTGGCCATGCGCGCAAACTGACCCTCAAGCCAACGCCAGCCACGTGGTTGGCGGACAAACCATGACCAGTGAAACAGCCGGCGGGCCAGCCAGTAGCTCGCCCGCGCCTTGAGTCGTAAAAACACTCAGGCCTCCGCCGATTCCGGGTACTCGTATTCAAAAACCCGGACGACTTCCGAAGCATGCCAAGAGGCCGCAGCTACACCATCGGATGGCCCGGAAAAACGCCCCAGACGTTCGACACACTCAAAGAAACCGGTGCGTGGCAGACGGCTCGCGCCCTGACTGATCACCAGCGAACTGCGCAACGGTTGTTCGGCCTTCGCATCCAGCGCGGCCAGATGCTCGAGGGCGGCGGTCAGGGTCTGCATCGCCGGTGTCGGCAGTTGCAACCGCTCCAGCAAGGCCCGATAAGTCAGCAGATGGCGCTGGCGACGCGCCTGATCCAGTTCCCCCAGCAATCCGTCCCAATGTTGACGACTAATGCGTACGCTCACGATTCATCCCTCCACCCTGGCACCGTCAATTCCCAGGCCAGGCTGCGGCGAATCGCGGCGTCGGGCTGACGCTCGCCACTTTCGATCATGGCCAGATATGACGGGCTGATGCCTACCGTGCGGGCCAACGCCTCAATGGCGATGCCCTTCCCTTCGCGCAAACTGCGTAGTTGATCCAGACCTGGAAGAATCGTGTCTGGTGAGGCCGCGAGCGGCGTGGCTGCCGGACGCGACGGTGCTTCGTTGATGCCTGCTGCTTTTAGTAGAGCCTGATACTGAGCCCACGGCAGAACCGCGTATTCGGGTTCGCCATCGCGTGCAATTATCTGAATATCCATGACTACCCCGTAGGACAACAACACTTAGCGAGTCGGCACTTTTCCCTAGAAGTGTAATCCTAACAGCGGCCAAGGTCGCGGGGGGTATCTATCTGTAAGAGGCGGTTGATAATCAGGACTTTTTCGGCCCCTGAAGTTGCAATTGTTCGGGGGTATCCGGCAGGCGTTCGACGACTGCCAGTTTTTCCGGCTGCTGGCGGTTGCGCCAGAGGCGGAAGGCATTGAGTTCATCGTCGAGGGTTTTCATCAGCCAGGCGAGGACAGCGATGTCGTCAAGCATGCCGAACACGGGAATGAAATCCGGAATCGCATCGACCGGGCTGAGGAAGTACATCAGACCCGCCACCACCGAAACCAGTGCTTTGCCGCTGATGGCCCGATACTCACCGCGCCAATAGGCCAGGCACAATGCCTGGAGTAAACGTAAATCGTCTTTGAGTTTGCCGAGGCGATTGCCTTGCGCGGCGCCTTTGCTGGCGACCGCAAACAATAAGGTTGGCAAACGTCCACGGGCTAACAAACGGCCGGCCAGAGGCAGGAATCGAGCGAAATTCCACGGAGCTTTCATCTATTCCTCCCGTTGAAATGTTATCCACACAAATTGTGGATAACCTTGTGAACAGAGCTGCATTTCAGCGCTGAAAGCCCCGTTTCATAAGGGCTGCGCTCAGATCGGGCGTTTTTTACTCACATAAAAAACCCCAACATTTCATTGACTTGGCTGCTCAGGGCGGCTAGCGCGGGCAGCCTCAATGGCTATGACTCTCGCGACCGCCATCGGTTCGCTCTGTTTACCCTTGCCAGACTCCAGATGCAACAACGCCCCGCATAAGCGAGGCGTTGTTGTTGAAGCCTTTGCCAATTACTTGGCAGCGGCAGCTTCTTTGGCTGGATCCTTGATGGCCAGCAGTTCCAGGTCGAAGACCAGAACCGAGTTGGCCGGGATTGCCGGGCTTGGCGACTGAGCGCCGTAAGCCAGATCGCTAGGGATGTACAGTTTGTACTTCTCGCCAACGTGCATCAGTTGCAGACCTTCAACCCAACCCGGAATCACGCCGCTTACCGGCAGATCGATCGGGCTGCCGCGCTCGACGGAACTGTCGAATACGGTGCCGTTAGTCAGCTTGCCGGTGTAGTGAACGGTCACTACGTCAGTCGGCTTAGGCTGTGGGCCGTCGGCTTTCTTGACCACTTCGTACTGCAGGCCCGAAGCGGTGGTAGTCACACCAGCCTTCTTGCCGTTTTCTTCGAGGAATTTCTTGCCAGCCGCAGCCGACTCTTCGCTCATCTTGGCCATGCGCTCTTCAGCACGCTTTTGCAGCGCGGCAAAGGCTTCGACCAGTTCTTCATCTTTCAGCTTCTGTTCTTTCTTGCCGACGGCATCTTCGATGCCCTGGGCTACCGCTTTGGAGTCCAGATCATCCATGCCTTCCTGAGCCAGGCTCTTGCCCATGTTCAGGCCGATACCGTAGGAAGCTTTTTGCGCCGGGGTTTTCAGCTCTACGCTGGTCTGCGAATCACAACCCGCGAGGACCAGGCTAACCAGGGCAACCGCCGCCGCCAACCGATGCTGTTTCATGCTATTTCCTTGTTCATGCGCCGAAAGGGCAATCGAGTAAAGCCGCGAGCTTATCAGGCCGCCACGACCAATGGCTACCGGCATGAGAGCAGTAAAGCGACGATAAGTTCAGGGATTAAAACGCATTTGGGCAAAGGCGCGATGAAGCTTCTGTCATCTTGTCCCGACAATGCCCGGCGACTCTGCTTGCATCATCTGGCGTAATGGCCACTTGCCGCATAGGGTCCGGCTCAGGCATAACTGCGCAACAATTCGACAAGGATGTTTATCTTGCGCCTCTTAATCCGTGTGCTGACCCTGATCGTCGTGCTGCTGGTGCTCGTTCTCGCCGTGGTGCTGTATTACGTCGCCAACCCGAAATTGCCCTTCTACACCCCCGCCGAGCAGGTGCATTACCTGAATCAGTGGAGTGACGAAGAGCGGCAAACCTACTATTTCACGCCTCAGGGCACGCAGGTCAAAGGCCTGCGCTATGAGTGGTTCCAGGCGCTGGAATTGCCCTTCTCGCAGCAACGTTTCGCCGCACCCGATTACCTCGCACGCTTTGGTTTTCTGATCGATCCGCAGCAGAACGCCACGTCGAACAACCCCGGCAACCTCCCCGTCGGTTTTGCCCGGCATCAAAATCCGGGCAGCTCCGAGCAATATCTGGACATCACTTGCGCCGCTTGCCACACCGGCGAATTGCGCTTTAAAGGCCAGGCCGTGCGGATTGACGGCGGTACAGCGCAACACGTGCTGCCTTCCAGTGTTCCTACTTTACGAGGCGGCAGTTTCGGACAGGCTTTGGTGGCAAGCCTGACCTCGACTTACTACAACCCATGGAAGTTCGAACGTTTTGCCAGAACCGTGCTGGGCGACGAGTACGACGCGCGCCACGAGCAATTGCGCAAAGACTTCAAAACCTCTCTGAACACATTCCTCAAGGTCGCCTGGAACGATACCCATCGCGGCCTCTATCCGACCGAAGAAGGCCCCGGTCGCACCGATGCCTTTGGCCGCATTGCCAATGCGACGTTCGGCGATGCGATATCCCCGGCCAACTACCGCGTGGCCAATGCGCCAGTGGATTACCCGCAACTGTGGGACATGTGGACATTTGATTGGGTGCAGTGGAACGGCTCGGCGCAGCAGCCGATGGCGCGCAACATCGGCGAGGCACTGGGCGTCGGCGCCACTCTGAATTTCTTTGACACCAACGGCCAGCCTCTGCAAGGCGATGCGCGTTATGCCTCGAGCGTGCGCGTGCGTGATTTGCACAAGATCGAAGAAACCCTGCAAAAGCTCAAGCCGCCCGCCTGGCCAGAGGAGCTGTTTGGCGCCATCGACAAGCCCCTCGCCGCCAAGGGACGCACGCTGTTCAGCGAGAATTGCGCCGGCTGCCACGTCCCGCGCCAGACTCAGGAAGGTGATCGCTGGGTGCAGCATTTGCACATGCTGCCGGTCGCTGTCATCGGCACCGATCCGAATGCCGCCAACAATATCGCCACTCACCGTTTCGATCTGACCGCCCTGCAATGGGACCTGAAGGAACTGGAAACCATGGACGTCAAACTGCACCCGACGCCCAAGGAGCCGCTGGACCTCAGTCAGTTGTCGGTGGCCAAGGGCCTGGCTTACGTCACCGCTTTTGTCGAAGAGCGCGCCTACCGCGAAGCCAAGATCACGCCGCAGGAAAAACCCCGCATGGACGGTTTCGGCCTGCCCATCGGCGTGCGCGAAAAAGTCGCCTACAAGGCGCGCCCGCTGGCTGGCGTGTGGGCCACCGCGCCGTTCCTGCACAACGGTTCGGTGCCGAGCATTTATCAGTTGCTGTCGCCACAGGACGAGCGCGCCACGACCTTCTTCAAAGGCACCTTCGAATTCGATCCGCGCCACCTGGGGTATCGCACTGAAGCGTTTACCAATGGCTTCCTGTTCGATACGCGGATCACCGGCAACCATAACAGCGGCCATGAATTCCGTGCAGGCGAGCGCGGTAACGGCGTTATTGGCCGGTTGTTGCAGCCGGAAGAACGTTGGGCGCTGCTTGAATACCTGAAAGTCCTTGGCGGTCCACTGGAGGCGCAATTGCCATGATCTCGACCTTCAAGAAAGAACAGTCACTGCTGGCCAGAATCTGGTTATGGCTTGGGCGTCTGCTTGGCAAAGCGCTGCTGATAGCGCTCGCCATTGGCCTGCTCGGCTGGGCCATCGCCGCAGCATGGTTTGCCTGGCAACACCGCGGCCCGGTGTCGGCGCTGGAACAGATTCCACCCGGCGAAGCGGCAATGACCCAGGACGTGATCCAGACCGCCGTGCGCATCGTCGATCAGCATCGCGAAAGCACACGGTATCTTCGCGACGCCCATGCCAAGGCCCATGGCTGTGTGAAGGCGCAAGTGCAGGTGCTGCCGGAACTCGCGCAGTCGCTGCGACAGGGCGTGTTCAGTGAGCCAGGCAAAACCTGGCAAGCGATGATTCGTCTGTCCAACGGCAATGCCTACCCGCAGTTCGACAGCATTCGCGACGCCAGGGGTATGGCGATCAAACTGCTCGACGTTTCCGCAAAACAGCTGCTCGGCAACCGCCAGGCACAGCCTGAACAGGACTTCGTGATGTTCAGCCACCCGAACTTCTTTGTCAGTGATGTCGCCGAGTACCGTCAGAACGTGGCGGCACAGGCTGAAGGCAAAAAGGTCATGGCGTTTTTCCCCGGATGGGATCCACGCACCTGGCAGATCCGTCATTTGTTTATTGCACTGGCAACCTTGTCGCCGCCGCCGGACAGCCCGACCGGGACTACCTACTTTTCAGTTTCGCCCTACAAATTCGGTGAGGCGAATGCAAAGTTCCGGGTCGCGCCGGATCCGGACAATTGCCCTGCGTACACATTGCCCAAACAGAACCACGACCTGCCGAACTTCCTGCGCAGCGCGTTGAATCAGCAGTTGTCGACGGATCGCGTGCCGGCCTGTTTCGTACTGCAGATCCAGCGTCAGGATGCCCATCAATACATGCCGATCGAGGACACCAGCATCGAATGGCGCGAGCAGGATTCGCCCTTCGAAACCGTCGCGCGGATCACTTTGCCACCGCAGGATTTCGATACTCCGGCGCTGAATCTGCAATGCGACAATCTGGCGTTCAACCCGTGGTTTGGCATTGAGGCGCATCGACCGATCGGCGGAATCAACCGGTTGCGCAAAGCGGTTTACGAGGCCGTCAGTGACTATCGCCATCAGCGAAATGGCGAGTGATCATTGTGTAATGGCAGTGGCTGATGCGCGGATCCTTCCAGTGTCGGGCCAGGTTTTGCTTGCCAGCAGGACGCTGAGAATGCCGGCGCTCGCCACTTTGTCGACCAGCATCTGCGGTGTGATCGCACCTGAGATTATTTTCTGCTCGAGACTGTCCGCCAACTCAACGAGCAACGCCCGGACCTTGGGCATTATTGGCTTGGCAAAACGCAGCACCGCCCCGTCGGGGGTGACGACAAATAAACGTTGATGCGGTGCCACGCTGACACGTTCCAGACCGACCTTGAGATCCGCTGCAGAAAAGAAATTCTGCTGAAGTTCCGCCTCACGAGGTGCCAGGAGCGCCGCAGGCAGAGGCAGGATTGAATGGTAAAGGCCATGCATCCGAAACTCGCGAGGGATCAATGGCGTGCCCTGCCGCCCCTTGGGAAACATTCGCTCTTGGTCAAAGGTGGCGTAATCACTGGAAACCGGCTCGGTGACGATAAAGAAGTCACTGACATTATGTTTAAGAATGAAGCCTGTGTTGGGCAGAACAGCGGTCGGCGCAGGCAATTGGTTTCGCAGGTAGAGCGCAACATCCTTGGCATCGCGAAAAATCGGCCCGAAAATCGGCATTGATTCGATTTTAGCCGGCACCTGCAGAAGGTCCGCCCTCCAACTGGCTTTGAGCTGCCCTCGGCGCCGCCAAAGATCACCGTTTACCACGACCCTTACATCCCCGGCCGCCAAAGCCAGCAAGATCCACAGACTGCTGGGAATCGAACCATTTTCATACAACGTCTCGAATTGTCGTGGCTGACCATCATTTTTCCTGGAAAGCCGGGGCGCTAGCTCCTGTTCAAAAGGCCGATTTTTCGATGTGTAGGAAAGCAGGCCACCGTTACGTGCGGCCAGATAACATTTTGAATATTTACGATGCGAACTCATCACGGCCGACAAATCCGCTATCGCGAAAAAACGAGTGCGCTGAATCCATTCGGCGGTGGCCTCATCAATACCTTGAGCTTTGACAGGACGGGCGTGAAAACTTGCTTCGAGAGTGAGACCACTCGGGATAATCAGCTCCCCCGCTACGCCGACTGTTACAGCCGGTGTGCCGCTCTGAACGGATACCGTGGCGCCCGGATGATTATCGGCAGCGGTTATTGGCGCTTCGATAAGCTGTGCGCAAATGAATCGCGCATCGCGAGTTTTCAGAATGAATCCATTGAACTCACTGTTTCGCGGATGCTTCAACAGAGCGTGCAGGCATGCCGCGGCGTCATCGCTCGAAAGAAAGGCTGGGCTGGACGACAGAAAGGACAACGCCTGCACATCATCGGCGACGGGCGGAGCAAGGGTTTCAGCAGGATTTGCAGACATTGGGGCAGCTCTCGTCAGGCAATGGGTTTGATTTCATGACGGCAGAGAGTCATGAAAAACATCGCCCATTCTCCGAAAGCGGCACGCCCGGCAGGCACTACATAGTTATACGCAGCGAAAAATCACCCAAACGCCAGACAGCAAAAAGCCCGCACAAGGCGGGCTTTCTGTGGAATCTGGCGTTCAGTGTTCCAGATTCCGAATATGGCGCAGCGGACGGGACTCGAACCCGCGACCCCCGGCGTGACAGGCCGGTATTCTAACCGACTGAACTACCGCTGCGCGAAACGCTTGAAACGAATGGTGGGTGATGACGGGATCGAACCGCCGACATTCTGCTTGTAAGGCAGACGCTCTCCCAGCTGAGCTAATCACCCTTCGCTTCGTTACGGGACGCATTATGCCACAAGTTTTCGTAAAGTGTTGATTTAATTGAAGTTTTTTTCAAATAAATCCGAAAACCGGTGAAACGACACATCCCGCGGGTACAACCTTGGAGCAGAAAAAAACCCGCCTTGGCGGGTTCTTCCGTGGTGACCTGGCGTTCAGTGGTCCAGGTTACCGAATATGGCGCAGCGGACGGGACTCGAACCCGCGACCCCCGGCGTGACAGGCCGGTATTCTAACCGACTGAACTACCGCTGCGCTAAACACTTGAAACGAATGGTGGGTGATGACGGGATCGAACCGCCGACATTCTGCTTGTAAGGCAGACGCTCTCCCAGCTGAGCTAATCACCCTTCGCTTCGGTGTGGCGCGCATTCTACGGAGCGACCCAACCTCTGGCAAGCACTTTTTTAAATAATTTTCTCAGGCCTTCCAAAGGCTTAGAGAAGGGTTGGCCTATGAGACGGCGAAGACAATAATGCCCCCCTTTGTATAAAGGAGAGACTCACCCCATGTGGTTCAAAAACCTGCTTATCTATCGCCTGACCCAAGACCTGCCTGTCGATGCCGAGGCGCTGGAAACTGCACTGGCCACCAAACTGGCGCGTCCATGTGCAAGCCAGGAGTTGACCACCTACGGTTTCGTCGCGCCGTTCGGCAAAGGCGAAGATGCTCCGCTGGTGCACGTCAGCGGTGACTTCCTGCTGATTTCCGCGCGTAAAGAAGAACGCATTCTGCCAGGCAGCGTCGTGCGCGACGCGGTCAAGGAAAAGGTCGAAGAGATCGAAGCCGAGCAGATGCGCAAGGTCTATAAGAAGGAACGCGATCAGATCAAGGATGAAATCATCCAGGCGTTCCTGCCGCGCGCCTTTATCCGTCGCTCGTCGACCTTCGCCGCCATCGCGCCGAAACAAGGCCTGATTCTGGTCAACTCGGCCAGCCCGAAACGCGCCGAAGACCTGCTGTCGACCCTGCGCGAAGTAATCGGCACCCTGCCCGTCCGTCCGCTGACGGTAAAAATGGCACCGACAGCCGTCATGACCGAGTGGGTCACCACGCAGAAAGCGGCCGATGACTTCTATGTACTGGACGAGTGCGAACTGCGCGACACCCACGAGGACGGCGGCATCGTCCGCTGCAAACGTCAGGACCTGACCAGCGAAGAAATCCAGCTGCACCTGAGCACCGGCAAAGTCGTTACTCAACTGTCGCTGGCCTGGCAGGACAAACTGTCGTTCATGCTCGATGACAAGATGACCGTCAAACGTCTGAAGTTCGAAGATCTGCTGCAGGATCAAGCGGAACAGGACGGCGGTGATGAGGCACTGGGGCAACTGGACGCCAGCTTCACCCTGATGATGCTGACCTTCGGCGACTTCCTGCCAGCGCTGGTTGAAGCGTTGGGTGGCGAAGAGACTCCGCAGGGGATCTAACGCCTTGTGATGTCCAAACTGTAGGAGTGAGCCTGCTCGCGATGAGGGACTGACATTCAACTAATGTGTTGATTGAAAGACCGCTATCGCGAGCAGGCTCACTCCTACATTTGTTTTGTGTTGTTCATTTAATAATAAGGATCAGGCCATGCGCGCACTGGCTGCACTGAGCCGCTTTGTCGGCAATACCTTCGCTTACTGGGTTCTGATTTTCGCGGTGATTGCGTTCCTGCAACCTGCATGGTTCCTCGGCCTGAAAAGCGCGATCGTACCGTTGCTCGGGCTTGTCATGTTCGGCATGGGCCTGACCCTCAAACTCGACGACTTCGCTGCCGTTGCCCGCCATCCGTGGCGCGTGGCGCTGGGCGTGGTTGCACATTTCGTGATCATGCCCGGCGTGGCGTGGTTACTCTGCCAGGTGTTTCACCTGCCGCCGGAAATCGCCGTCGGGGTGATTCTGGTCGGCTGCTGCCCGAGTGGTACTTCTTCCAACGTCATGACCTGGCTGGCTCGCGGCGACCTGGCATTGTCGGTGGCCATCGCTGCCGTCACCACCCTCCTCGCCCCGCTGCTGACGCCGGCGCTGATCTGGCTGCTGGCTTCAGCGTGGTTGCCGGTGTCGTTCATGGAGCTGTTCTGGTCGATCCTGCAAGTGGTGCTGCTGCCGATCATTCTCGGTGTGGTTGCCCAGCGTTTGCTCGGTGACAAGGTTCGTCACGCAGTGGATGTATTGCCGCTGGTGTCGGTGGTCAGCATCGTGATTATCGTCACCGCCGTGGTGGCCGCCAGTCAGGCGAAAATCGCCGAGTCCGGCCTGTTGATCATGGCCGTGGTCATGCTGCACAACAGCTTCGGTTATTTGCTGGGCTATTTCACCGGGCGCCTGTTCAAGTTGCCGTTGGCCCAGCGCAAATCGCTGGCGCTGGAAGTGGGCATGCAGAATTCAGGGTTGGGCGCGGCATTGGCCAGTGCGCATTTTTCGCCGTTGGCGGCGGTGCCGAGTGCGCTGTTCAGCGTCTGGCACAATATTTCCGGCGCACTGCTGTCGACGTACTTCCGGCGTATGAGTGAAAAGGAAGATCGCGAAACACTGGCGCAGCGAGCGGCTGACTGACCTCGAAACTTGATCCCCGGGTTAATGCTCGTCAAACTATTGCGCAACGCGGGGACGACCCTGCGGCTCGATCGAGTCATTAATCTGGGGACGACCCCGTCAATCGATGGAGGTCTTTCATGTCCTGGATCATTCTGTTTTTCGCCGGCCTGTTCGAAGTCGGCTGGGCCGTCGGCCTGAAATACACCGACGGTTTCACCCGCCCACTCCCCACCGTTCTGACCATCGCGGCCATGGCCATCAGCCTGGGCCTGCTGGGTCTTGCGATGAAGGAATTGCCGCTGGGCACGGCCTATGCGATCTGGACCGGTGTTGGTGCCGTGGGTACGGTGATTGCCGGGATTATCCTGTTTGGCGAATCAATGGCGTTGATTCGCCTGGCCAGTGTGGCGTTGATCATTACCGGGTTGATTGGCCTTAAGGTCAGCGCTTAGGCATCTACCGCAATCGCGAGCAGGCTCACTCCTACAGGGAAACGCATTTCAAATGTAGGAGTGAGCCTGCTCGCGATAACGCCAACACAATCAGCGACTATCTGACTGCCCCGCGCAACTCCCCGACCAACACCTGCAACTGCGCCGGCACAGCCGCTTCAACGTCCACCGGCGATCCCGCCACCAACGTCACCCGCGACCACAACCGCCGAAATACACCTTTATTCGGATCGCGACTGAAGAAACTCCCCCACAACCCCTGCAACGCCAACGGAATCACCGGCACTGGCGTCTCCTCAAGAATCCGCGTCAGCCCGCCCCGGAATTCGTTCATCTCGCCATCGGCAGTCAACTTGCCTTCCGGGAAGATGCACACCAGCTCGCCGTCCTTCAGATACTGAGCAATGCGCGTGAAGGCCTTTTCGTAAATCTGGATGTCTTCATTACGTCCGGCAATCGGAATCGTCCCCGCCGTGCGGAAGATAAAGTTCAACACCGGCAAGTTGTAGATCTTGTAGTACATGACAAAGCGAATCGGCCGACGCACCGCGCCGCCAATCAGCAAGGCGTCGACGAACGACACGTGGTTGCACACCAGCAATGCCGCGCCTTCATCGGGAATCGCTTCAAGGTTGCGGTGCTCGACGCGGTACATGGAATGGCTGAGCAGCCAGATCATGAAGCGCATGCTGAACTCGGGGACGATCTTGAAGATGTAGGCGTTGACGCCGATGTTCAGCAGCGACACCACGAGGAACAACTGCGGGATCGACAGCTTGGCCACGCTCAGCAGCACGATCGAGACGATGGCTGATACCACCATAAACAACGCGTTGAGAATGTTGTTGGCGGCAATCACCCGCGCCCGCTCGTTCTCGGCGGTACGTGACTGGATCAAGGCATACAGCGGCACGATGTAGAAACCACCGAAGATGCCGAGGCCAAGAATATCGACCAACACCGCCCAGGTGTGCACGAAGCCCAGCACCTCGATCCAGCTGTGGCCAGTGACACTGTCGGGAATTCCGCCGGAGTGCCACCACAGCAGCAGGCCGAACACAGTCAGACCAAATGAGCCGAACGGCACCAGACCGATCTCGACCTTGCGCCCGGACAGCTTCTCGCAAAGCATCGAACCCAGCGCGATACCGACCGAGAACACAGTGAGAATCAGCGTTACAACAGTTTCATCGCCGTGCATCCATTCCTTGGCGTAAGCCGGAATCTGCGTCAGATAAATCGCCCCGACAAACCAGAACCACGAGTTGCCGACAATCGAGCGTGACACCGCCGGAGTCTGGCCCAGACCGAGTTTCAACGTCGCCCACGACTGGCTGAAGATGTTCCAGTTCAGGCGCATTTCCGGGGAGGACGCCGCGGCACGGGGAATGCTGCGGCTGGCCAGATAGCCCAGCACGGCAATCCCGACGATTGCGCAGGACACCAACGGCGCATAGTGACTCGAAGACATGATGACCCCGGCACCAATCGTCCCGGCGAGAATTGCCAGAAACGTGCCCATTTCCACCAGGCCGTTGCCGCCAACCAGTTCATCCTCGCGCAGCGCCTGCGGCAGGATCGAGTACTTCACCGGCCCGAACAGCGCCGAGTGCGTGCCCATGGCGAACAGCGCCACCAGCATCAGCGACAAGTGATCGAAGAGGAAACCGACCGATCCCACGGCCATGATCGCGATTTCCGCGAGCTTGATCAGACGGATCAGCGCGTCTTTGGCGAACTTTTCGCCGAACTGCCCGGCCAGGGCCGAGAACAGAAAAAATGGCAGGATAAACAGCAGCGCACACAGGTTGACCCAGATCGAACGGTCACCCTCGATGGTCAGCCGATAGAGAATGGCGAGGATCAGTGACTGCTTGAACACGTTGTCGTTGAAGGCGCCGAGCGACTGCGTGATGAAGAACGGCAAGAAGCGCCGGGTGCGCAGCAGGTTGAACTGTGAGGGGTGACTCATCTTCCGTGTTTCCCTGATGTTTAAGGTAGAGAGGCCTGGGTACTGCTTATTGGATTCTCGAACCGCGATCCAGGCCACACCTTACCTAAACTTTTCAGGTTATTTCTTCAAACCTGCGATGCACGGCGAGACAAACAGCTCGCCACGCCAGGCGCCTTGCACCGTGCGTTTACCGACGATCAGCCACATCACCGCCAGCAACATCACCAACAGCGTGCCGACGACGCTGAAAAACGTCAGGTTCAAGGTGCTCGCCAGTTTCAGGGTTGCCAGCGAATACACACCCAACGGAAAGGTAAATCCCCACCAGCCAAGGTTGAACGGGATGCCGTCACGCAAATACCGCACGGTGATCAGCAACGCCATCAGCATCCACCACAGACCAAAGCCCCACAGCGTAATCCCTGCAATAAGTCCAAGACCCGAAGCGATTTCGCCGATGCCCGGTAGACCGTTTGCCGCGAAGATCGCTGGCGCATCACCGCCCAGCAGCAACATGCCCAGCGCACCGGTGCCGATCGGGCCGAGGGCCAGCCAGCTCGAGGCAGCCATGTTTTCGTGGGGCAGTTTGTGCAGGGCCATGCGCAGCAGCAGGATCGTCAGAATGCTGAACGCTACCGGTAGGGAAAAGGCCCAGAGCACGTAGCTCGTTGTCAGTACCACCAGTTGCGAGTGAGCATCGGTGAGATGCGGCGCAAGCAGACCACCACTGGCCGCCGCCACTTCGGCTGCGACTACCGGCAACAGCCAAACGGCGGTCATCTGGTCGATGCTGTGTTCCTGACGGGTAAACATCATGTACGGAATCAACACGCCGCAAGCCAGCGACATGGCCACATCGATCCACCACAGCACTTCGGCGAGATGAATCACACCGTCGCCCCAACGCGACAGACCAAACAACAGAAAGCCGTTGATGATCGTCGCCAGGCCCATCGGAATCGTGCCGAAGAACATCGATACCGTGGAGTGACCGAAGATCCGCCGCGCTTCATCGAAGAACAAGATCCAGCGCGCGGCATAAGCAGCGGTAAACAGGCTGAACAACAGAATGTTGAACAACCACAAACCTTCGGCGATGGCGTGCAGGCCTGGAATGGCCAAAGGCAATTGCGCCAGCGCCAACGCCAGCACACCGGTGCCCATGG
Source organism: Pseudomonas sp. S3_C06 (assembly GCF_054667675.1). NCBI lineage: Bacteria > Pseudomonadati > Pseudomonadota > Gammaproteobacteria > Pseudomonadales > Pseudomonadaceae > Pseudomonas > Pseudomonas sp. S3_C06. Next base: position 5,812,440 of record NZ_CP162747.1, on the reverse strand, counting down.
TGGCAGCGAACCAGTTCGGGGTGAACTGGCGGATCACTTCGCGCGGATGCTGAAGCTGGCGGAACGGCTTGATGCCGGGTTTGGCGCTATTGGGGCAAATCATCATGAACTCCTGTCCTCTGGTGAGGTTGAGCCCATGGTAGAACCGAATCGAATATCTATATAACGGGTAATATCTCTAACTGTTATCTGTTTTACCAATAAGCGGTTATACGCTGCCTTCGCTCTCGATCACCAGAATCCGCGCTGCGCCCTGCGGATGGGCGACGTGCTCGGTGCCGACGCTCGCGTAGAAGATGTCACCAACGTCGAGCTGCACCTGTTTTTCTTCGCCCAGCTCGCGGTAACGCATGACCACTTGGCCATCGAGCACCACAAACACTTCCTCGCCGTCGTTGATGTGCCATTTGTACGGCTGATCGGTCCAGTGCAGGCGCGTAGTGATGCCGTTCATGTTGGCGATGTCCAGCGCGCCCCAAGCGCGCTCGGCAGTGAAGGTCTTGCTGCGAATAATCTTCATGAGTCGATCCGTGAGAACAGGGCTGGCCAAGGCTAACCGAAACCGCAACGCTTATGGAGCGCTGCACGCCTTGGCTGCCACGGGACGCAGGCTGAGCAAAAGTGCGCCGACGGCCAGCACAATCAACACCGCACCGTAACCATCGGTGGTCGCCAGCAAACCGTAATTGCGCGACAAGTGCCCGGCGAGCAACGCCGGCAGGCAGAACGCCAGATAACTGAGCACGTAATAGGCTGCCATCAATCCTGCTCGTTCATGGGGCAAAGCCAGCGGTACCAAACTGCGCACGGCGCCGAGAAATCCCGAACCGAAGCCGCAACCGGCCACCAGCGTACCGAGGAAAAACAGCGACAGACTGGCGCTGTGTACACCCAGCAGAATCAACACCAGGCCGATCGGCAACAGGCTCGCGCCCAACTGCAACGCCCTTGTCGCGGGACGATTGCGTAGCGTGAAAATCATCAATGCTCCGGTCACCGTCAGGGCTGCCACGGTTGCGCCGCCGATCAGATTGGAAGTCGAACCGGTGGCGGTGCGCACCAGCGAAGGTGCCAGCGACGCATAGAAACCACCGAGCGCCCAGGTCGCGGTGTTCAATGGCAACACGCGCCACAACGTCGAGCGCGCCTGCACCGGCACGTGCAAGGTCGGGCGCAACGAAGCCCACGCCCCGGCTTGCGGGGTGACGCTTTCCGGCAAGCGCCACACATACACGCCCTGCAAGACGAACAGTGCGAGCAGCAGCCAATAGGTCAGTTGCAACGGCGCCGGCGCAAACTCGGCCAGCAAACCGCAGCCCATACCGCCCAATGCCATACCGAGCAACGGTGCAACACTGTTGATCAGCGGCCCTTGCTGACGATCGGTGTCGAGCAATGTCGCGCTTAAAACAGCGGTGGCCATGCCGGTGGCAAACCCTTGCAGGACTCGCGCGCTGATCAGCCATGCGACGCTGTCGGCGTAGATAAACAGCAGCATCGCCAAGGCGTTGAGCAACACGGCGGTGAAGATCACCGGTTTGCGTCCAAGGTGATCGGACAGCGAGCCGACGGTTAATAAGGCCGCCAACAGACTGAGCGCATAAACGCCGAAGATCAGCGTCAGCACCGCAGCCGAGAATTGCAGTTGATCCTGATACAGGTGATACAACGGCGTCGGCGCGGTGGAGGCGGCGAGAAAACTGAGTAAGGTGATCGCCAGAAACCACAGGCTGGAACGATTGGAAGCAAGGCTGGTCATGTGCACACTCCGCAAAAGCTAATTTTTTGCTTTTGCGGAGTGTGCTACCGCTTCGCGCTTAAAGCAAATTCTTTGTGTTAAGGTCTGCGCCATGGCTATTAAAGAAGGTTTACGCCCCGGCGGCCGCAGTGCCCGGGTGCAAGATGCAATTCATTCGGCAGTCCGCGCGCTTCTGCAAGAACAGGAGCGTTCGACCGTGACCGTCCCGCAAATCGCCGCACGTGCGGGGGTTACGCCATCGACGATTTACCGGCGTTGGGGTGATCTGTCCGCGTTGCTAGCAGACGTCGCCCTCGCCCGCATGCGCCCGGACAGCGAACCGGCGCAAACCGGCAGCTTGCGCAGCGATATCCGCGCGTGGGCCGAGCAGTATCTCGATGAGATGAGTTCGGAGCCTGGGCGCAACATGATGCGCGACGTGCAGGCGAGCGCTACGCCGGGCTATTGCGTGACGATCATTGGCGCGCAGTTGCAGACAATCATTGAGCGGCACCCGGATGAAGTGGCGCCGAGCGTTGATCGGTTGATCAATCTGGTGGTGGCGCCGGTGGTGTTCCGGATTCTGTTTTCGGCGGCGGCGCTTGAAGTGGAAGAATTGCATTATCTGATCGATATCGCGCTGCGGCTGGACTGACGCCATCGCGAGCAGGCTCACTCCTACAGGGGAATGCATTTCAAATGTAGGAGTGAGCCTGCTCGCGATGAGGCCTCAAGAGTCACCACCAAAACCACCCGGTTCCGCCCCTGCGACACCCCGCCACGCCACGACCTTGGTCGACACTGACTAACCGCCCCGCGCATGCGAGACTGTCCGCCCGGGCAGGAGTGCCGGGGAGTCTTTTGTCGGGAGTGTTGCATGTCGTTGTCCACCGGGCTGATCGCCGCCGTCGCCCTGGCCTATATGGCCATCATGTTCGCCATCGCCTTCTACGGCGACCGACGCAGCGCGCCATTGCCGCCGCGTATGCGTGCCTGGGTGTACAGCCTGTCGCTGGCGGTTTACTGCACCAGCTGGACGTTCTTCGGTGCGGTCGGCCAGGCAGCCGAACAACTGTGGTCATTCCTGCCGATTTACCTCGGACCGATCCTGCTGTTGGTGGGCGCGCCGTGGGTCCTGCAGAAAATGGTGATGATCAGCAAACAGGAGAACATCACTTCGATCGCTGACTTTATCGCTGCGCGTTACGGCAAATCACAATCGCTGGCGGTGGTCGTGGCGCTGATCTGCCTGGTCGGCGTCCTCCCCTACATTGCCCTGCAACTCAAAGGTATCGTCCTCGGCGTGAACCTGTTGATCGGTGCCGGGGCAGACGCCATGGGCACCCGCGCCCAGGACACCGCGCTGATCGTGTCGCTGGTGCTGGCGCTGTTCACCATCGTTTTCGGTACGCGCAACCTCGACGCCACCGAGCACCACCGCGGCATGGTCCTGGCGATTGCCTTTGAGTCGCTGGTCAAACTGTTCGCCTTTCTCGCCGTCGGCGCCTTCGTCACGTATGGGCTGTATGACGGTTTCGAAGACCTGTTCAACCAGGCCATGCTCGCCCCGCGACTTGAGGAATACTGGAAAGAAACCATCAACTGGCCGTCGATGGTGGTGCAGACCGGCGTGGCGATGATGGCGATCATCTGCCTGCCCCGGCAATTTCACGTCACCGTGGTGGAGAACATCGATCCGCAGGATCTGCGTCTGGCCAAATGGGTGTTTCCGGCCTACCTCGCACTGGCTGCTTTGTTTGTAGTCCCGATCGCTTTAGCCGGTCAGATGATGTTGCCCAGCGACGTACTGCCAGACTCCTTCGTGATCAGCCTGCCCTTGGCGCAGGCGCATCCGGCACTCGCGATGCTGGCGTTTATCGGCGGCGCGTCGGCGGCCACGGGCATGGTGATTGTCGCCAGCGTGGCGCTATCGACCATGGTCTCCAACGACATGCTGTTACCGTGGTTGCTGCGCCGCAATAACGCCGAGCGCCCGTTCGAAGTGTTCCGTCAGTGGATGCTCTCGGTGCGCCGGGTGAGCATCGTGGTGATTCTGTTGCTGGCGTACGTCAGCTATCGCTTGCTCGGTTCAACGGCGAGCCTGGCGACCATCGGCCAGATCGCTTTTGCAGCCGTCACGCAACTGGCACCCGCCATGCTCGGTGCCTTGTATTGGAAGCAGGCCAACCGTCGTGGCGTTTTTGCAGGTTTGGCCGCCGGCACTTTCCTGTGGTTTTACACACTGATCCTGCCGATCGCCGCGCACAGTCTCGGCTGGTCATTGAACAGTTTTCCGGGGCTGGCGTGGCTGCACAGCAATCCGCTGAATTTGCCGATCACCCCATTGACCCAAGGCGTGGTGCTGTCGTTGGCCGGCAACTTCACTTTGTTCGCCTGGGTCTCGGTGCTGTCGCGTACGCGCGTCTCGGAGCACTGGCAGGCCGGGCGTTTCATCGGTCAGGAAATCAGCGCCCGCCCGAGTGCTCGCTCGATGCTGGCGGTGCAGATCGACGATTTGCTGCAATTGGCCGCGCGCTTTGTTGGTGAAGAACGTGCGCGCCAGAGCTTTATTCGCTTCGCCTATCGTCAAGGCAAAGGCTTCAACCCGAACCAGAATGCCGACGGCGAATGGATTGCTCATACCGAGCGTTTGCTGGCCGGTGTTCTCGGCGCTTCTTCGACGCGCGCTGTAGTAAAAGCCGCCATCGAAGGTCGGGAAATGCAACTGGAGGACGTAGTCCGCATCGCCGACGAAGCTTCTGAAGTGCTGCAGTTCAACCGCGCGCTGTTGCAAGGCGCGATCGAAAACATCACCCAAGGTATCAGCGTGGTCGACCAGTCGCTGAAACTGGTGGCGTGGAACCGCCGCTATCTGGAACTGTTCAACTACCCGGACGGTTTGATCAGCGTCGGCCGGCCGATTGCCGACATCATTCGCTACAACGCCGAGCGTGGTCTGTGCGGCCCCGGTGAAGCCGAAGTGCACGTTGCCCGCCGTTTGCACTGGATGCGCCAGGGCCGCGCCCACACGTCTGAGCGGCTGTTCCCCAACGGCCGGGTGATCGAGCTGATCGGTAACCCGATGCCCGGTGGCGGTTTCGTTATGAGCTTCACTGATATCACCGCGTTCCGCGAAGCCGAACAAGCGCTGACCGAGGCCAACGAAGGGCTGGAGCAACGGGTCAGCGAGCGCACTCAGGAACTGTCGCAACTCAACGTCGCGTTGACCGAAGCCAAGGGCACCGCCGAAGCCGCCAACCAGTCGAAAACCCGCTTCCTCGCGGCGGTCAGCCACGACTTGATGCAGCCGCTGAACGCCGCCCGACTGTTCTCCGCCGCCCTCTCCCATCAGGACGACGGTTTGAGCAGCGAGGCGCAGAAACTGGTGCAGCACCTCGACAGCTCTTTACGTTCGGCCGAGGATTTGATCAGTGATCTGCTGGATATTTCCCGACTGGAAAACGGCAAGATCAACCCGGATCGCAAGCCGTTTGCGGTCAATGAGCTGTTCGACATTCTCGGCGCCGAGTTCAAGGCATTGGCGCAGGAACAGGGTTTGACCTTTCGAGTGCGCGGTAGTCATTTGCGCATCGACAGCGACATCAAATTGCTGCGACGCATTTTGCAGAACTTCCTCACCAACGCATTCCGTTATGCCAAAGGCCCGGTGTTGCTGGGCGTGCGCCGACGTGGCGGCGAACTGTGTCTGGAAGTGTGGGATCGCGGGCCGGGGATCCCGGAAGATAAACAGCAAGTGATTTTCGAAGAGTTCAAACGCCTCGACAGTCATCAGACCCGCGCTGAAAAAGGCCTCGGCCTGGGTTTGGCAATTGCCGATGGTTTGTGCCGGGTGCTCGGTCACACCTTGCGGGTGCGCTCGTGGCCGGGGCGCGGCAGTGTGTTCAGTGTCAGCGTGCCGCTGGCCCGCTCACAAGCCGTGCCGGCCAGCGCCGCCGTCGAATTGAATGGCAAGTTGCTGAGCGGCGCGCAGGTGCTGTGCATCGACAATGAAGACAGCATTCTGATCGGCATGAACAGCCTGCTGAGCCGCTGGGGCTGCCAAGTGTGGACGGCGCGCAATCGTGAGGAATGTGCGGCACTGTTGAGTGAAGGCGTACGACCGCAACTGGCGCTGGTCGACTATCACCTCGACCACGGTGATACCGGCACCGAGCTGATGGCGTGGTTGCGCACCACGTTGGGCGAGCCTGTGCCGGGGGTGGTGATCAGTGCTGACGGGCGACCGGAGATGGTTGCGCAGGTGCATGCGGCGGGGCTGGATTATCTGCCGAAACCGGTGAAACCGGCGGCGTTGCGGGCGTTGTTGAGTCGGTACTTGCCGCTATAGAGGCTGCGATCTTTTGATCTTTATTCAGGGAGTTCGACAAGACCATCGACATCGGTCATCGCCCGCTCCAGCAAATCTGCCGGCAAGCTCTTGCTCGCCCGCGCACCAAGCAATTTGAGCTGCTCACTGCGACTGACCAGATTGCCGCGCCCCTCGGTGAGCTTGTTGCGCGCTGAACTGTAGGCTTTATCCAGCTGTTGCAGACGATTGCCAACCTCGTCCAGATCCTGAATAAACAGCACGAACTTGTCGTACAGCCACCCGGCGCGCTCGGCGATTTCCCGGGCGTTCTGGCTCTGACGCTCCTGCTTCCACAGACTGTCGATCACGCGCAAAGTCGCCAGCAAGGTGGTCGGGCTGACGATGACGATGTTTCGGTCGAAGGCTTCCTGAAACAGCGATGGCTCCGCCTGCAACGCCGCCGAAAACGCCGCTTCGATCGGCACGAAGAGCAAAACGAAATCGAGGCTGTGCAGGCCTTCAAGGCGCTTGTAATCCTTGCCGGCCAGACCTTTGACGTGATTGCGCAACGACAGCACGTGCTGCTTGATCGCGATCTGCCCGAGGGTGTCGTCGTCGGCAGCCACGTATTGCTGATAGGCGGTGAGACTCACCTTGGAGTCCACCACCACTTGCTTGTCGCCCGGCAGGTAAATGATCACGTCAGGCTGGAAGCGCTCGCCGTCCGGGCCTTTGAGGTTGACCTGAGTCTGGTACTCGCGGCCCTTCTCCAGACCGGCGTGTTCGAGCACACGTTCAAGAATCAGCTCGCCCCAGTTACCTTGGGTTTTCTGGCCTTTGAGGGCGCGGGTCAGGTTGGTCGCTTCGTCGCTCAAACGCAGGTTGAGCGCCTGCAACCGTTCAAGCTCCTTGGCCAGCGAGAAGCGCTCGCGGGCCTCGGCCTGATAACTTTCTTCCACACGTTTTTCGAAGGACTGAATGCGTTCCTTGAGCGGATCCAGCAACTGGCCGAGCCGTTGCTGACTGGTCTCGGCAAAGCGCTGCTCACGCTCATCGAAGATCTTGCCGGCCAGTTCGGCAAACTGCGCACGCAGTTCATCGCGCGAACCTTGCAGGTCGCTGAGGCGTTGCTGGTGGCTTTCCTGCTGCTCACGCAGCTCGGCGTTCAGCGAAGCGGCCTGGGCGTCCAGACGGCGCAGCTCGGCTTCCTTGTTCGCGCGCTCGAGGTTCCAGGCGTGGGAGGCATCGCGGGCGTCGTCGCGCTCGATCTGCAACAGTTCGACTTCCCGGCGCAGGGCCGCCAGGTCAGCCTGTTTGGCGGCGTTGGCCTGGCCAAGATCGGCGATTTCATCACGGCTGGCGTCGAGCTGCGCGTTGAGTCCGTCCTGCGCCAGTTGCGCCATGGCCAGCCGTTCTTCGAGCAAAGCGACCTCGGCCTGGCCGTTGCTTGCCCGGCGTTGCAGTTGCCAGGCCAGCGCCAATAGTGGCAGTCCCGCCCCTGCAAGCCCCAGCAAGACGCTGGTCAAGTCCATAGCCATAGCCACTCCCGCCGATCTTATAAAGCCTGAAGGTTAACCAAGGCGTCAGGTCTTGGACAGCTCAGTCTTCGAGCAGACCGAGTTCCTGTTGCGCGCGACGGTCGCCGGCGCGGGCGGCCTGACGCAGCAGATCCTGACCGATGCGACGATCCCGTGCGTTGCCACACTCACGGCACATCAACTGCCCAAGACGGCTTTGCGCAGCCACCACACCTTCTCGTGCCGGTTGCTTGAGGAGGCGGCCAGCAAGGTGCTTGGCATTATGACTGTCGCTCAGGCGCGGGCTGTCGAGCAACCACTCGGCGACGCGAACAGTAAATCGCTTGGGCGGGGTAACAGGAGGAGGTTGTGAGGTAACAGAGTCTGATACTGAGCGAAACTTCATAAAGCACTGTGGGACGAATCGGAAGGCGCGCCACTCTACTCTCTTTTTCTTACAGGTAAAGTCGAAAAACAACCCGGCACGCCCGTCCTAGAGCAAGCGCTCGGGACAATCCACAGAAGCTGTGGATAACTCAGTGGACAACCGCTCTCCAACCCTCGCAAAGCCTTATGGAATGGGGCTCGCAGTCAAACTGACGATTTTTTCACCAACAAAAAAAAGCGATGTTTTTCATTGACTTAAACTTTCGATGCAGGCAGCCATCGGGGTCAGGATTGATGTGACAGTGCCGTTACAGCTTGCGCAACTAATGTGCACAAGTACCTGTTACCCGGTTATATCGGTGCGCTTTTTCGGGTCGTTTTGGCAGTCGGTCTGGGGATAAGCCAGTCTGGCGCACGCTTTGATGAAGATATCTTCACCGACCGGCGGTCAAAAAATGCGCCAATTACGCGCAATCAAGCGGCTCGCAAAGCAGACTCGGTCAGTCACTGCAATCTTTTCCCACAGGAAGTTTGCGTTACCGGTTTCGATCCGTTAGTATCCGCGGCGTTAGTACCAAGCTGAAAGTCAATTCCGGTCGAATACATCCCCACGGTCAGCCTTCTACAAAGAAGACCTACCGAAAAAAGCGGGAACGACCCCTCGATGGTTTCCAGGTAAATCTTGCGACAACACTGCCTTCCAATGATGCGAAGGGTGTTGCGAAGACCACTTACTCTGACCGAACCAACCTGCAAATTGATCAGGATCTTCACCCCGGGCCCAGAACCTTTGCCCTCGTTGTGCTGCCTGCCCTCCTAAGTACCTACCTGCCAGCCCAAGCGCGCCAACTTAATAGCGCTTCAAACTGGCTGCTTTGTTCCAGTCGGGTTCTTCGTTCGACCAATGGTGGTCGACGTTACTGGAACGTTTTAACGTTGCACGGTTCTTATCCGTGTCATTTGTAGGAACACCTAATAACTATGTCTACTCAAATCCACACTCAGGATGCCATTCGCACCCTAACCAACGCTTTTGCACCAATGAACTGCCTGATCATGGCCGCTCGCAAAGGCTGCTTCAGCTTCACACTGGTCAACGAACACGGTATCGCCCGCCACAGCGAGCGTCTGTACCCCGATCAGTACTCCAGCGCCGAACCGCTGCAGGCCGTGATCGACCGTACACGTCAGGCATTGATTGCCTGAGAGCCGAAAAGGCTGCAAAAGCAAAAGCCTCGCACAAAATGCGGGGCTTTTTATTGCCCGATGTTTCACTTTTTGCCCTTGGCGCCTAAGCACCAACGGGTATAACGGTTATAACTCGAAGCCGGAAATATTTTAAAAACAGGCCTTTACGTCGCGAATATGACACTACACTTCAACTCAAGCGGCGTGATCCGCTTACGGCGAGCCTGAACCGATCCATTGCTGCCAAGCCCCCTTCAGGACTCGCCATTCCTAACAAGATCCGAGGGTTTTATGGGTATCGCTGCCAGCGAACTGTGTCGATATGTGATCCGTCCAACGCTGATCTATCTGGGACGTCACTGCGCCACCGCCGAATCATTGCTGCTGGGCATCGCCGCCAGTCAGTCAGCCCTCGGATCCGCCCTGCATGACCGTCGTGGCCACGGCCTCTACCGCATCGCCGAGCATCGCCATCAAGCCCTGTGGGATGACTATCTGGCGCTCGATCCGGAACGTGCCAGCCTGGTTCGCGGCCTCGCCAGTCAGCATGCATTCCTGACTGGTCCGCACCTGGAACTGACGGTCAATCTGCGTTACGCCACGGCCATCGCCTGGCTGCTGGTGGAAGAACAAAACCCCACCCTCCCCGATCCGAACGATTTGCTCGCAATGGCGCGTATCTGGCGTCAGACCTTTCAACCCCAGGGTCGTCTGCGTGATTTCACTTATGCATGGCGCACCTGTGTTTCACCGGTGAATCAGGTCGCGTGCTGACTGACCGGTTTCCGAAGATCTGCCAACAGGTGGCGAATCTGGTCTGATTGTCCTACAAAACCGCTCTAACTCAAGGCATACGGGCTATGGCGCTGGGACGAAAATGTTGGTAATTTTCGCCCCGGTGATCACCAGGAGTTCTAATAATGAAAAAAGTCATGCTCAAAACCACCCTTAGCCTCGCCGTTACCCTCGCCTCCACGCAAATTTTCGCGGCCGGCTTTGCCCTCAACGAACAAAGCATCAGTGGGATGGGGACTGGTTTTGCCGGGCGATCTTCTTCTGCCGACGACGCAAGCACTGTTTATGGCAACCCTGCCGGCATGTCGCGCATCAAGCGCGAACAGGTTACCGGTGGCGTAGCCGTTGTCGATGCTCACACCGATATCAGCAATGCCAGTTCCAGCCCCAATGGCGGCAGCAACAAAGGCGACATGGTGCCCCTCACCGCTGTACCTATGGGCTTCTACGTCAAACCAATCGATGAGCATTGGGCATTCGGCCTCGGTGTTTATGTGCCGTTCGGCCTGATCACGGATTATGAAAACGGCTTTGCCGGCCGTTACTTCGGCAGCAAGTCCGAAGTGCAGGTCATCACTTTCCAACCGACCGTCAGCTACGCCTTCAACGACAAAGTGTCGATCGGTTTCGGCCCAACCATCAACCGCATTGACGGTGCGCTGGAATCCAACCTGTCGATCACTCAAGCCCTGCCGGACGGCAAGGTCAAGATCAAGGGTGACGACACCGCACTGGGCTACAACGTCGGCCTGCTGGTACAAGCCACCGACACCACTCGCGTGGGCCTGACCTATCACTCGAAAGTCGACTACAAGCTCGAAGGCAACACCAAGGTCAACTACGGCGCACTGGCCGCAGTCGGCCTGGGCTCCAGCCAGAAGTACGACGCTTCGTTGAAGATCACCACACCTGAATCGGTCGACCTCTCGGTTACCCAGGCGATCAACGATCGCTGGAACGTGTATGCCGGTACCACCTGGACCCGTTGGAGCCAGCTGGAAAAAATCACCGTGAAAAACTCTGGCGTTCAGCCGCTGCTGGCCGGCCAGTTCGGTTCGATCAACGAAGACCAGAACTGGCATGACTCCTGGGCTTACGCCGTGGGTACTTCGTACCAGCTGAACAAGGAATGGGTACTGCGTACCGGCCTGACCTTCGACCAGTCGCCGACCAATAACGAAGACCGTTCGCCACGCATTCCGACTGGCGACCGCACTATCTTCAGTATCGGTGCCGGCTGGAGCCCGACCGACGACCTGACCATCGACGTCGCTTACTCGTACCTGAAGGAAGAGTCGGTGAAGATCCGCAACGAAAACAATCGTGGCCAGACCTACGACGCCAAGTATGAAAACTCGGCAAACGGTTTCGGTGTCGGCGCGACCTACCGCTTCTGATGCTGCATGGCGAGGCTGACCCCTCGCCCACAATAAAGCCCCGCTCTCTTTGCAGAGGCGGGGCTTTTTTATGCCTGAAATTTGTGCGACCTGTAGGAGCTGTCGAGTGCAACGAGGCTGCGATCTTTTGATCTGTTTTTTAAAGTCAAAAGATCGCAGCGTGCCGCAGCTCCTACAAAATCATCGCCGGCCTTCGGATTCAAGGCTTCAGCGGTTTCGAGGCGATGGCCTTCTCGATCGCGGCGATAAATTCCGGATCATCAGGCTTGGTCAGGCTGGAGAAATTGGCGATCACCTTGCCCTGGCGATCGACCACATACTTGTAGAAATTCCACTTCGGCGCGCTGCTCTGTGCCGCCAGCACTTGAAACAGATGCGTCGCGTCATCACCACGAACCTTCTGCGGCTCGGTCATGGCGAACGTCACGCCGTAATTGGCGTAACAGACCTTGGCGGTCTCGGCGCTGTCCTTGGACTCCTGCTTGAAGTCATTGGAAGGCACACCGAGCATTTCCAGCCCTTGACCTTCGTAGCGCTTATGCAGCGCCTCCAGGCCTTCGAACTGCGGCGCGAAACCGCAGAAGCTCGCGGTATTGACCACCACCAACGGCTTGTCGGCGTACTGCTTGCACAAATCGATGGATTCCTTGGCTCGCAGCTTGGGCAGCGAGCCTTGCAGCAATTCGGGACAGTCAGCGGCCTGGGCCAAACCAGTCAACGCCATCAACAACGCGGGAACAGCACACCAGCGCATCAGCATGTCGAACATCCTTGAGCAGTCGTCAGAGTTTGACGTTACTCGCCATGCCTGTTTCTAGCAAATGCTCATGCCCAACTGCATCAGGGCCAGACCACCCTGCTGCCAGCCCCACCACACCAGCGCCAGCAATGCGGCGCCGAGTGCGCTGATGACGATTCGCGACCAGAGTTGACTCATACGGCGCTCGCAGCGGCTTGCAGACGTGCGACCGGCCGCTCACGCACCGGCCAGTTCAGCGCGGCCGCCAGCAGACTCAAGAGAATCGCCACTTGCCAGATCAAGTCATAACTCCCGGTTCGGTCATACACCACCCCGCCCAGCCAGCCGCCCAGAAACGAGCCGAGCTGATGGAACAGGAACACGATGCCACCGAGCATGGACAGATTTCGCACACCAAACAAGGTCGCCACCGTACCGTTGGTCAACGGCACCGTCGACAGCCACAGGAAACCCATCGCCATGCCAAACAGGTAGGCCGACGTGGTCGTCACCGGCAGCCACAGGAACAGCACGATCACCACCGCGCGCAACAGATACAACGCGGTCAGCAAGCGTGGCTTGGACATGCGTCCGCCGAGCCAGCCAGCGGTGTAGGTGCCGAAGATATTGAACAATCCGATCAACGCCAGCACCGTGGTGCCAACGCTGGCGGGCAGATGCTGATCGACCAGGTAGGCCGGCAGGTGCACGCCGATGAACACCACCTGAAAACCGCAGACGAAAAAGCCGAATGCCAACAACCAGAAACCCGAATGCGAACAGGCTTCGCGCAGGGCCTCGGACAGCGTTTGTTCATGGCCGAGTACCGGCAGCGGCTTGTCCTTGAGCATGCTCACCAGCGGCACGATCAACGCCACCAACAGGCCCAGCACCAACAGCGCTGCCGACCAACCGAGCCAGCCGATCAATCCGAGGGTGCCCGGCAACATGGCGAACTGGCCGAACGAACCGGCAGCGCTGGCAATGCCCATGCCCATGCTGCGTTTCTCCGGCGGCACGGCACGGCCGACCACACCGAGAATCACCGAGAACGACGTGCCGGACAGGCCGATACCAATCAGCAGACCAGCGCTCAGCGACAGCGTCATCGCCGAATCCGACAGGCCCATGCACACCAGGCCCAAGGCATAGAGCACACCACCGATCAGCACCACTTTCGCCGCACCGAAGCGGTCAGCGAGTGCCCCGGTGAACGGCTGCGCCAGGCCCCAGATCAAATTCTGCAAAGCGATAGCGAAGGCAAACACCTCGCGCCCCCAGCCGAACTGCGCGCTCATCGGTGACAGAAACAAGCCAAAACCGTGTCGCACGCCCAATGACAACGCCAGGATCAGCGCACTCCCCACCAACACCCAACCGCACGCACGCCACATCGATGTCATTGTTGTTCTCCGCTTGCGGGTATATACCCGCTTGAGTTTGGAAAAAACCGGCCTCAGGCCAGTTCATCCAGCAATCTGAGCAAGGTTTCACGCTTCTCGGCACCCAGTCGATCGATCAACCGCTGCTGCGCCGCCTCCCAGGCCGGCAGTGCTGCGGCCAGGCGTTGCACGCCGGTTTCGGTGAGTTTGACGATGCGGTTACGCATGTCCTCACCCTCGGCCAGCGCCACCAGCCCCTCGCCTTCCAGCACCCGCAGATTGCGCCCGAGGGTGCTGCGGTCCAGGCCCATGGCTTCGGCGAGTTCCGAGATGCTCGGTTGATCCAGACGCTGCAAGTTGCACAGCAAAGAATACTGGGCAACGTTGATCCCGAAGCCGTCGAGAGCGCCGTCGTAATGCCTGCTGACGCCACGAGCGGCGCGACGCAGGTTGGTGCACAAACACTGAGATGGAAGCATGATGCGTGTATATACCCGCGACTGTGTTAAATCAAGTTACAGATGAGTTTACCCATAACATTGTGCTGCCGGTGAGGCCGCCTTCGCGAGCAAGCTCGCTCCCCCATTTGCAATGCGATCCCCTGTGGGAGCGAGCCTGCTCGCGAAGAGGCCAGCACAGACAATCCAAAACTGTCAGACCAAAACCAATCCAGCCAGCACCACCATCTCCAGCAATTCCAGCAACGCCCCCGCCGTATCACCGGTCGTCCCGCCCAACCGCCGCATCATCACCTGCCGCAGCCAGACAAACACACCGACAGCAATCACCAGCGCAACGACGGCACTGAACCCGGCAATCAACACACAGGCCAACGCACTGAAGCCCAACACCCACCAACCAGCCCTGCGCGGCAAATGATCCGCCAACGCCTGCCCCAACCCGCCCGCGCGCACATACGGTGTGGTCAGAAACAACCCCAGCAATGCCGCCCGCCCGAGCAACGGCACGATGATCAACGCAAGGCCTTGCTGTTGCTCGATCAGCGCCAATAGCGCCGCGAACTTGAGCAGCAACACCAACACCAGCGTCACCACCGCAATCGGCCCGCTGCGCGGATCTTTCATGATCGTCAGCGTGCGCTCGCGATCACCAAAACCGCCGAGCCAGGCGTCGGCGCTGTCGGCCAGGCCATCGAGATGCAACGCGCCACTGAGCAACACCCACACCGTCAGCAACAGCGCCGCATGCAACAACAACGGCGCGCCCGCCAACGCCAGATTCAACGCCCACAGGATCACGCCAAACAGCAGCCCAACCAGCGGATAAAACAGCAGCGACCGCCCAAGCTGTTCCGGTTCGGGCATCCCCGGCAAACGAATCGGCAGGCTGCTGAGAAATTGCAGGGCGATCCACAGCGGCAACATGTCAGTGACCTTCCTTGAGCGAACCATCAGTTTCGACCGTCAGCGCAAACAACGCGCCGTGAGCGACCTCGACATTGAGCAGTTGTTCGCGCGGCAACCCGCGCGCTTGCGCCAGCAACAAACGCATCACGCCGCCATGACTGATCAGCAACACCCGCTCACCGGCGTAAGCACTGTGCAGGCGCGCAACGGCCGCCAGCACTCGAGAAGAAAACTCGCTGAGCGGTTCACCCTGCGGCGGCGTAAACGAATACGGATCGGCCCAGAACAACCCCAGCGCTTCAGCATCGGTCTCCATCAACGCTGCCGCGCTCTGCCCTTCCCACGCACCGAAATGCAGTTCCTGCAGATCCTTGTCCAGATGCACTGACAGGTTCAGTTGCTCACCCAGCTCTGCGGCAAACCGCGCGCAACGTTGCAACGGCGAACTGACGATCCGATCCCACGGCCCGCCCTCGACCACGGCTGCACGCATTTGCGTCCAGCCCTTTTCCGTCAGCGCATCGTCGAGGCTGCCGCGCAAACCACCGCCAAGTTCAGTCTCACCGTGGCGCAGCAGATCCAGTTGCAGGGTCATGCCGGACGATCCGCTACCGCTGCTTCGGCGAATGTCGCCATCTGCCCGTGCAGATCACAAGCCAAGCGCAACAGAGGCACCGCCAGGGCAGCGCCACTGCCCTCGCCCAGACGCAAACCGAGTTCCAGCAACGGCTCGGCCTGCAGGGTTTCCAGAACATGACGATGGCCCGGCTCGGCACCGCGATGGCCGAACAACAGCCACTCGCGACAGGCCGGATTCAAACGCACCGCGACCAGCGCCGCGACCGTGCAGATAAAACCGTCGACCAGCACCGCAACGCCTTCTTGAGCCGCTGCCAGATAGGCACCGACCAGTGCGGCGATTTCAAAACCGCCGAGATTGCACAGGGTCTGCAACGCATCGCCACGCTGTGCGGCGTGCAATGTCAGTGCGCGTTCGATCACTTGTGCTTTATGGCTGACGCCTTCGGCATTCAGCCCGGTGCCGGGGCCGGTCAGATGCGCCACCGGGCAATCGAGCAAGGCACAGGCCAATGCGCTCGCCGCGGTGGTGTTGCCAATGCCCATTTCGCCACCGATGAACAGCTGCGCGCCCGCCGCTTTTGCTCGCAGCAGACTGTCGCGACCGGCCTGCAACGCGAGTTCGCCCTGGGCCTGAGTCATTGCCGCGCCCTGAGCGAAGTTCGCCGTGCCCGCGCCAATGTTCAAATGACGCACACCCGGCAGGTTCAGCGCTGGATTCACGGTGCCCAGATCGACCACTTCCAGCTGCGCGCCGAGCTGCCGCGCCAACACACTGATCGCCGCACCGCCGCTGACAAAGTTGAGCAGCATCTGCCCGGTGACTTCCTGCGGGAACGCCGAAACACCCTCCGCGACCACGCCGTGATCACCGGCAAAAATCGCGATCCACACTTGCGAGAGTGTCGGTTTGACCTGGCTTTGCAGGCCGGCCAGTTGCACCGCGACCGATTCCAGTCGACCGAGGGAACCGGCCGGTTTGGTCAATTGCTGCTGTCGCGCCGTCGCTTGCTCAACGACGTAGAGATCGACCGGTTTGCACGGGTTCAGCCACCAGGTTTGAGTCATAACGCAGGTCCTTTCAGAGTCAGGGGCAGGCCGGCAACGGTCAGGACAACACGCTGACAGCGCTCGGCCAAAGCTTGATGCAGCCAACCGGCTTCATCGACGTAGCGGCGAGTCAATTCGCCCAGCGGCACGACACCCATTCCGGTCTCGTTGCTGACAAAAATGATTTCACCCGGCAAAGACGCCAGGCATTCGAGCAAGGCTTCGCGCTCGGCGGCGAGGCGTTCGGCGTCATCGAGCATCAGCAGATTGGTCAGCCACAGGGTCAGGCAATCGACCAGCAAGCAACGCTCGGCGCTGGCGGATTCACGCAGGACGCGGGCCAGCTCCAGCGGCTCTTCGATGAGCGCCCATTCGGCGGGACGGCGCGCGCGGTGGTGGGCGACGCGGTCGCTCATTTCACCGTCCAGCGGTTGGCTGGTGGCGATGTAGGTCACAGCGAGGCCGCTATCGCTGGCGAGTTTTTCCGCCAAGCGACTTTTGCCGGAGCGGGCGCCGCCGAGGATCAGTTGGAGCATGGGTTCATCCAGGAAAATTCAAGTGAGGCAGCCGCCGCTTTCGCGAGCAGGCTCGCTCCCACAGGGTTATGAGTTGTACTCAAAATGTATGGCTAACCGCATTCACTGTGGGAGCGAGCCTGCTCGCGAAGAGGCCAGCCCAGGCAACTCAAATCCCACAGAGTCGACGCAATAGATCCGTATCCAGATACTTCTCCACCAGATCCGCCAGCCGTTCGATATCGCGTTCGCGCAAGCCGTGGTAATCCACCGCCTGCACATCGCTCAACCCGGCCCAGCGCAACAACGCCGCACTCGCCGCCGGCGATTCGAACAGCCCATGCAGATACGTGCCGAACACCTGCCCATCGGTACTCTGTGCACCGTCGCAACGGCCGTCATCCAGATGCACCGCCGCATTCTCCAGCGCCGATCCGCTGGTTACGCCGGCATGAATTTCATAGCCGCTGACGTCGGCATCTTCCAGCGCCAGCCGTCCACGCACATTGCGCAACTGCTTCTCGGCTTCAAGTGTGGTTTCGAACGCCAGCAAGCCCAAACCGGCACTCGTGCCGGGCGCGCCTTCGAGGCCGAGCGGGTCATGCACCTGCTCGCCGAGCATCTGCAGACCGCCGCAGATCCCCAGCACTTTGCCGCCGTAACGCAAGTGCCGAGAGATCGCCGTATCCCAGCCATTGGCGCGCAGATAAGCCAGATCGCTGCGCACGCTTTTCGAGCCCGGCAGAATGATCAGGTCAGCTGCCGGAATCGCCTGCCCCGGGCCGACGAATTGCAGATCAACTTGCGGATGCAGACGCAGCGGATCGAAATCGGTGTGATTGCTGATGCGCGGCAGCACCGGCACCACCACTTTCAGCACCTGCTCAGCCTTGTCGGTCTGGCGCTGATCGATGCCGTCCTCGGCTTCCAGATGCAGATCCATCACGTAGGGCAACACGCCCACCACCGGTTTGCCGGTACGCTGTTCCAACCAGTCAAGGCCCGGTTGCAGCAAGGCGATGTCGCCACGGAAGCGATTGATGATGAAACCTTTGACCCGCGCCTGTTCGCTTGGCGAGAGCAACTCCAGGGTGCCGACCAGATGGGCGAAAACCCCGCCGCGATTGATGTCCGCGATCAGCAGCACCGGGCAATCCACCGCTTCGGCAAACCCCATGTTGGCGATGTCGCCGGCACGCAGATTGATCTCCGCCGGCGAACCCGCGCCTTCGACCATCACCAGCGGATACGCAGCGCTGAGCCGCTCGTGGGACGCAAGCACCGCTTTCATCGCGATGGCTTTGTAGTCGTGATACGCCACGGCATTCATCGAAGTCACGGCGCGACCATGGATGATCACTTGCGCGCCGGTGTCGCTGTTGGGCTTGAGCAGCACCGGGTTCATGTCGGTGTGCGGCTCAAGAAACGCCGCTTGCGCCTGCACCGCCTGCGCACGGCCGATCTCACCACCATCAGCGGTCACCGCGCTGTTGAGCGCCATGTTCTGCGGCTTGAACGGGACGACCGCGACACCTTGGCGGGTCGCCCAGCGGCACAGCGCCGTCACCAGTGTGCTTTTACCGGCGTCGGAAGTGGTGCCCTGCACCATCAGGGTGGTCATGCGTGGTCCTTGGCGAAAGCGCTTAAAGCCTGTTCGAGACGCGCCTCTTCAGCCGCGTCGGCAGGCAGGCCAAAACGCAAACTGCTGTTGTGGGTAAAGATGCGCAGGAGAATGCCGCGACGGGCCATGAATGCGTGCAACACCTCGGCGTGTTCGGTGATCAGCCACTGGAACAGCGCGCAACCGCCCTGCGGCTTGAAGCCGTAGCGTTCAAGCAGCGCCACCAGCCGCTCACTGGCCTCATCGCTGCGAATCCGTTGGCGTGTGTGCCCTTCGGTGTCTTGCAGACACGCTTGCCCGAGCACCCGCGTCGGCCCACTCACCGCCCATGGCCCGACCTGTTCGGCGAGCAGCTTGAGCAACTTGCGCTCGGCCAGCACAAAGCCCAGACGCACCCCGGCCAGACCGAAAAACTTGCCGAACGAACGCAACACGATCAGCCCGACTTGATGCGCATGCGGCGCCAGGCTTAGTTGCGGCGTGTTATCCATGAACGCTTCATCGACCACCAGCCAACCGCCACGCCGGGCAAGCCGCGCGTGCCAGTCGAGCAATCGTGCCGGGGTCAGACTCAGACCGGTCGGGTTGTTCGGGTTGACCACCACCAGCACGTCGAGGCTGTCGAGAAAAAATTCGACTTCCTGCTCCAGCACTTCGCGCACGATGTAACCGCTGCGGCGCCAGGCTTCGGCATGTTCGGCATAACACGGTGACAACACGCCGACTTTGCCGGCGCGGCGCAAGCGCGGCAGCAACTGGATAGCCATCTGCGAACCGGCCACCGGCAGCACTTGCGCGGCACCGTAGTAATCGCACGCAGCTTGCTCCAGACCATCATCGGTTTCCGGCAACCGCGCCCAGGCGCGCAGCGGGATTTCCGGGATCGGGAACGGCCACGGCGCGAGGCCGCTGGACAGGTCGAGCCAGTCCGCCTCGGCAATGCCGTAATCGAGTGCCGCCTTGCGCAGCCGGCCACCGTGCTCAAGCATAGAATTCAGCCCCCACGCAGAGAATCAGCAGCCATAACCATACGCCGCGCTGGACCAATTGCCAGCCACGATCAATGGAATCTGCGTCAGCCGCTGCGCCCTCGCCAAGCTGAGGACGGTCGTGAAGTTCGCCGTGGTAAATCGCCGGCCCACCCAATTCCACGCCCAGTGCACCAGCGCCGGCAGCCATCACCGGGCCAGCGTTGGGGCTGTCCCATTGCGGCGCCTGGGTGCGCCAGCACTTCAGCGCGAGTCGGGTTTTGCCGAGCAGCGCGTAGGTCAATGCCACCAGACGCGCAGGAATGTAGTTCAACACGTCGTCGATTTTCGCCGCCGCCCAACCGAAGCGCTCGAAGCGTTCGTTGCGATAGCCCCACATCGCATCCAGCGTATTGCTCAAGCGATAAAGAACCACGCCCGGCGCACCCGCCACGACAAACCAGAACAGCGCGGCAAACACCGCATCGCTGCCGTTTTCCAGCACCGACTCAGTGGCAGCACGAGCGACGGCGGTGCTGTCGAGTTCATCGGTCTGGCGGCTGACTAGGTAGCCAACACGCTTGCGAGCCTCATCGAGATCATCCGCACGTAAAGCAGCAGCCACCGGCGCGACATGCTCACCGAGGCTGCGCATGCCGAGGGCGCAATACAACGCGAGAATTTCGACGACCCAGCCCACGTACGGCGCCCAGGAAAATGCGGTAGCAAGCAAGGTCAGCGGCAGCACGGCGATCACCCACGCAGTGACGCCATGGCTGCGCCAGCCCCGGCCACCGGCGTTGAATCGTTGCTCGATGCGCCCGGCGAAATTGCCGAACGCCACCAGCGGATGCCAGCGTTTCGGTTCACCCAACAGCGCATCCAGCGCCACTGCGGCGACACTCAACAACGCCACACTCATTGACTCACTCCCCAATAATTTTCATACAGCAACTCATTGAGCGGCCGCGCCTGCGCCCACCCTTCGAGTACCAGCATCGGCGCCGGATAGAACTCCTTGACCGGGCCCAGACATAAAACCGCCAGAGGTTTTGCGCCTTCGGGCAACTTCAAAAGATCAGCCAGTGCCTGAGGCTCGAACAGTGAAACCCAACCCATGCCCAGACCTTCGGCGCGCGAGGCCAGCCACAGATTCTGGATTGCGCAGGACAGCGAGGCCATGTCCATTTCCGGCAGCGTGCGGCGACCGAAGATGTGTTTTTCGCGATCGTCCATCAATGCGGCAACCAACACCTCGGCGCAGTCATGGATGCCTTCGACTTTGAGTTTCATGAACTCGTCACTGCGCTCGCCGAGGGCTTCTGCGGTGCGGACGCGTTCTTCTTCCACGAGGTTCTGGATCTGCCCGCGCAGGGCTCGGTCGCTGATACGGATGAAACGCCAGGGCTGCATCAGGCCGACGCTTGGGGCCTGGTGGGCGGCTTCCAAGAGTCGGCGCAGCAGATCCGGCTCGACCGTGCCGCCAGTGAAGTGGCGCATGTCGCGGCGTTCGGCGATGGCTCGATAAACCGCTTCGCGTTCGGCTTCGGAGAATGTGTTGTCGGTCATGGCCCTTTCGCGAGCAGGCTCGCTCCCACAGGGGATTGCATTTCGTCAGGCACGACATCGCCCACTGTAGGAGTGAGCCTGCTCGCGATAGCGTCCTCAAGGGACGGTGCAAACAATGCTGCGACAGCCACAGGATTCGACGGAAAATAGAAGTGCACATAAGAGGCCGTCATCCGCCCTTCCCGATAAACCGCCTCGGCCCCACGTCCACCATTCGGGCTCAAACCCCGTGCAATCGGCGCCAGTTCGGTAGTCGTCAGGGAATGATGATAAGTGTGCCCACGCAGCGAACCTTCCGGCAGATCCACCGCTTGCAACGCCAACGCCGCCAGACGCTTCTGCATCACCGCGTCGCCTTTGAGCAGCCCAACCAATTCGGCGCGAGTGCCTTCAACGTCCGTCAGCGAATCGAGCAGATACAGCATCCCGCCACATTCAGCGAGCAACGGTTTACCCGCTGAATGATGCGCACGAATCGCTTCAACCATCGCGGTGTTCTGCGCCAGCGCAACGTGATGCAACTCCGGATAACCACCGGGCAGATACACGCTGTCCGCTTCAGGTAATTGCGTGTCGCGGATCGGCGAGAAGAAACTCAACTCAGCACCCATCGCCCGCAGCAGATCCAGACTCGCGCCATAGGTGAAGGCAAACGCTTCATCACGGGCGACGGCGATTCGTACATTCTTCAGCAGCGGCTCGACAGCGATGATGTCAGGCGCGGCGAACTCAACCGCCGGTGGCAGCGCTACCTCACAGCTGCTGGCGAGAGCGTCGGCAGCGGCGTCGAGACGCACATCGAGGTCATTCAGTTCGCTGGCCTGCACCAGGCCGAGATGCCGGCTCGGCAGTTCGATGCCTGTTTCGCGGGACAACGCGCCGTACCAGCGCAGCCCCTCCGTGAGGCTGCCTTCGAGCAACTGCGCATGGCGCAAGGTGCCGACGCGATTGGCGAGCACACCGGCAAACGGCAGATCCGGCTGATACTTCGCTAAACCTAGAGCCAACGCACCAAAGGTCTGCGCCATGGCCGTCCCATCAATCACGCCAAGCACCGGTACACCGAAGTGCCGCGCCAGATCGGCACTGGACGGCGTGCCATCGAACAGGCCCATCACGCCCTCGATCAGAATCAGATCCGCCTCGGCAGCGGCTTCCCACAACAGACGACGACTCTCCTGCTCGCCAACCATCCACATGTCCAATTGATACACCGGCGCACCGCTGGCGCGCTCGAGAATCATCGGATCAAGGAAGTCCGGGCCGCATTTGAACACGCGCACTTTGCGCCCCTGATTGCGATGCAAACGGGCGAGCGCGGCGGTGACGGTGGTCTTGCCCTGACCGGAAGCCGGCGCGGCGATGAGCACCGCCGGGCAGTGACGTGGTTGATTCAAAGTTCGACGCCTTTCTGCGCTTTGATGCCGGCCTGGAAGGCGTGTTTGAGCATGCCCATTTCGGTGACCGTATCGCCCATCTCGATCATTTCCGGCTTGGCCGCGCGACCGGTAACGATCACGTGCTGCATCGGCGGACGCGCCTGCAAATCGCTGAGCACCTGATCGAGATCGAGGTAGCCGTGTTTGAGGGCGATGTTCAATTCGTCGAGCACCACCAGACCGATCGACGGATCGCGCAGCAGTTCACGGGACACGGCCCACGCGGCTTCGGCAGCGGCGATGTCGCGCTGACGATCCTGGGTTTCCCAGGTGAAGCCTTCGCCCATCACGTGGAAGCGAACTTGCTCGGGGAAGCGGCGGAAAAACAGCTCTTCGCCGGTGCTGTTGCGGCCCTTGATGAACTGCACCACACCGCACTGCATGCCGTGGCCCATGGCGCGGGCGAGCATGCCGAACGCCGAGCTGCTTTTGCCTTTGCCATTGCCGGTCAGCACCAGCACCAGACCGCACTCGTCGGGCGAGTTGGCAATGCGTTCGTCGATCACGGCTTTTTTGCGCTGCATACGGGCCAGATGGCGTTCGTCGCGCTCGGGGGAATCAGTCATGGGGGAGCTCTCCGTTGAGGCTGGATAACGGCGGGCAGGCACAAGAATAGACGGCAAAAAGCCTGGCATCGCCCACCGTGATGCCGCTGGATGGATCAGGCCGGTCTCCGGGCTCATGAGCGGCGTTGGCCTGACTGCGCGCCTTCCCGCTTCTTTCGAGGCAGTGGCTCAAGGCGCAGCTTTCACTCATTTACCGTTGCGGGGGCAGCGCCGGGATCGTGGTAGTTCTTCGTGCGAAGACAACCCTCACCGGCTTCCCTGTTTCACTCTGTCGACGCAGGTCACAGAGCACCTGAAACAAGCCGCGAAGGTTAGAGGGTTGGGGGTGGAGCGTCAATTAAAGAGGCGGCCATCGGGCGAATAACTGCCGCCGATCAATTATCTGCCGCCAATCTTGTGCCACACTGATACAAATGATATCAAAGAGCCATGCTTTTCCCGAAAAGCCCACCACAACAATAAAGGATGATGACGATGCAAGGCATGATCATCAGCAACCCGCGCCTGGAATTCCTGCGCCCGGTGCTCGAACGCTGGTTTGACTGTATCGACCGTTACAACGCCGTGCGCGGCGACAGCGATACCCCTTACTGGCATGACGAGAAAGCCAATCTCGGACTGCTCTCGGCGGCGGCCTGGATGGCTGAGCTGGTGACCTTGAACGAAACTCCCACGCGCAAGCAGAACGAAGAAGGCGAGCGCAACGCTCGCGCCGATCTGTTTCTGGCCGGCGCCGAAGACCGCGCCTTTATCCAGGCCACTCAGCGCTGGCCGAAGGTCACCAACCTGAATCTGACCCAAGCCCTGCTCGATATCACCAACGACGCCAAACGCATCAGCTACGCCAGCGATCTCAAGCTCGGCTGCCTGTTTATCGCGCCGCAAAAACCCCAGCACAGCGCCAGCCCCGAAGAGCTGCAGGACATGGTCGACGATCTGCAAAAGGAACACACCTGCGCGGTCGCCTGGTATTTCCCTTACGCCTACCGCAAGTTGCGCAGCGAAGCGGGCAACTATCACCCGGGCATCGCCGTGCTGTTCAAGGAAGCCCGCAGCTGAGCAGTTGAACCATCGGGCTTGCGCCCTCCTCTATGATTAGGAATGCATTCATAGGGAAGATCAGCAATGCGCAAGCCCCAGCTCGTTTTTGTCATCGCCTTCGCCGGAGGGCTCGCCGCCTGCGGTGAGACCTCCAGCCTGCAAGTCTCCGACGGCACCGGCCCGTCGCCGAAGCTGCCCGAACCGAACAAGACCCTGATCCCGACGGTGAACATCGCCCCGGCGATCGGCTGGCCCGAGGGCGGCAAACCGACAGCGGCGGCTGGCACCCAGGTGGCAGCGTTCGCCGAAGGCCTCGATCATCCGCGCTGGTTGTATGTGCTGCCCAACGGCGATGTGCTGGTGGCGGAAACCAATGCTCCGCCAAAACCGGATGACAGCAGCGGGATTCGCGGCTGGGTCATGAAGAAGGTCATGGGCAAGGCCGGCGCTGGCGTGCCCAGCCCAAACCGCATCACCTTGCTGCGTGACGCCGACCACGATGGCGTCGCTGAGACGCGCACAGTGTTCCTGCAAAACCTCAACTCACCTTTCGGTATGACGCTGGTCGGCAACGATCTGTACGTCGCCGATACCGATCGCCTGCTGCGCTTTAACTACGAACCGGGCGCGACCGAGATCAAGTCGCAGCCAATCAAGGTTGTCGATTTGCCTGGCGGCACGCTGAATCACCACTGGACCAAAAACGTCATCGCCAGCAAGGACGGCAGCAAGTTGTACGTCACGGTCGGCTCGAATAGCAACGTCGGCGAAAATGGTCTGGATAAGGAAGAAGGTCGCGCCGCGATCTGGGAAGTTGATCGGGCGACCGGCAATCACCGGATCTTTGCCTCGGGCATCCGCAACCCCAATGGCCTGGCCTGGGAACCCACCAGTGGCGCGCTGTGGACGGCAGTGAATGAACGTGACGAGATCGGCAGTGATCTGGTGCCGGACTACATCACCTCTGTGAAGGACGGTGGTTTCTATGGCTGGCCGTTCAGCTACTACGGCCAACATGTCGATGTCCGCGTTACGCCGCAAAACCCGGATCTGGTGACCAAGGCCATTGCCCCGGATTACGCCGTCGGGCCGCACACTGCGTCTTTGGGCCTGACGTTCGCCGAGGGCAACAACCTGCCGGCGCAGTTCAAGGAAGGTGCCTTTATCGGCCAGCACGGCTCATGGAATCGCAAACCGCACAGTGGCTACAAAGTGATTTTCGTGCCGTTTACCGGCGGCAAGCCGAGTGGCACACCGGTGGATGTGCTGACCGGGTTCCTCGACAAGGATGAGAATGCACTGGGCCGCCCGGTGGGCGTGGTGATCGATCAGCAGGGTGGCTTGCTGGTGGCGGATGATGTCGGCAACAAGGTGTGGCGAGTGTCGGCCAGCAAATAATTTTCGCCATGCACAAACAACTGTAGGAGTGAGCCTGCTCGCGATAGTGCCATATCAGTCGACATCATCGTTAACTGAATGACCGTTATCGCGAGCAGGCTCACTCCTACATTAGTGGATTGTGTGAGGCTTGAATTAAGGGTTATGCGCCAAATGCTCCGGCTGCAACACCCGCTTGGCACTCAGATAAGCCTTCTGCCAATACGCCTTCGACAGACTGTCCAGCTTCACCGTGCCGCCCGTGGCCGGCGCATGCACAAAGCGCCCTTCGCCGACGTAGATCCCCGCATGACTGACCTGCGAGCCGCCATTGGTGGCGAAGAAGATCAGATCGCCGGTCTGCAAGCCTTCCTTGCCGACATTCGGTGCCTGCATGACGATCAGCTCACGCGTCGAACGTGGCAAAGAAATGCCCGCCGCATCACGGTAGACAAAACCGATCAGCCCGCTGCAATCAAACCCTGAATCCGGCGTGTTGCCGCCCCAGCGATAAGGCGTGCCGACCAGACCGAGCGCGCGAAACAGCACGTCTTCAGCAGCAGGCGAAAAAGCTTGGGAGGGGCCGAACACGACCGGGGCACGAACCACCGGCGCAGGAGGCGGTGTGCGACTGGCGCAGGCGCTGAGCAGCGCTGCGAAGAAGATCAAGGTGAGGCGGGCCGACATCGTCATAAGCAGAACATCCTGATCTGGCTGCGGCTTTTTCTGCCGATGGACAGAAAAGAAAACCGCCTGCGTGAGCACGCAGGCGGTTTGCCATCAATATAGATTCAGGATTCTAGCGGCTACGCGGCAAACTTCAAGTAAGACTTTAACTTCACCTTGTAAAGTATACGTCTACTCCGTTGCCGGAAGCCCGATTGTCGCCGCGAACGCAGCGACAACGGGGGGATTACTTACGAGCAGTGACTACAGTCGGAGCGTTGGCCAGAGCGCGTTTCGCTTCGATGAAGGTCTTGCTCCAGTAGCTGTCACCCAGGCTGTCGATGCGAACACCGCCGCTGCGACGACTGCTGGAGTGGATGAACTGGTTGTCACCGAGGTAGATCCCGGCGTGACTGACACGACCGCGACGACCGTTGGTGGCGAAGAACAGCAGATCGCCCGGTTCAAGGTTGCTGCGCGAGACCAGTGGCGCATCCACGTTGATCATTTCGCGGGTCGAGCGTGGCAGGTTCATGCCGGCCTCTTCACGGAAGAGGTAGCCGATGAAACCGCTGCAATCGAAACCGGCTTCAGAGGTACCGCCGAAACGGTAACGGGTACCGATCAGGGACATGCCGCGTTCGAGGATGCTGTCGGCCAGAACAGGAAGCTGATAAGGCTTCTTGCCATTGAATTCATTGAGTTCTTTTTCGGTGTCCAGCTCTTCCTGGTAAATAACGGAAGACTGAGCCGTGGCAGAATTTTTAACCTGTTGAGGCTGCTCTTGAACTGGAGAATGAGCAGCGCAACCGTACAACAGGGTGACGAGTGCGAGAGGCACGAGGGGTGCGAAGCGCTTTAGCATGGGCACGACCGTGGCTGATAGTTGTAAAGAAGCCGAGACTATGCCCGCTATCAGTCTCATTTGCAAATTCAATCGATCTTTTTGTGACTTCCCGGTTTCTCGTTTACATCTAAGCGCTTAAGCCCATTTGAACCGATACGCGGCCTGCACACCCTGCAGGAAAGCGGATTTTCTGGCGCCTGAAATATGCCGAGACACGCTGAAAGCCGCGCCGTTACCAGCCTAGCGTTTCTTTCAGAAAGGGAATTGTCAGCTTGCGTTGAGCCTGCAAAGAGGCCTGATCGAGCTGTTCAAGCAAGTCAAACAGCGCACTCATGCTGCGGGTGCCGCGAGTCAGAATAAAATGCCCGACCTCATCGGTCAGGTGCAGACCGCGACGCGACGCGCGCAATTGCAAGGCGCGCAATTTGTCTTCATCGGAAAGCGGACGCATCTGGAAAATCAGCGCCAGGGTCAGGCGGGATTTCAAGTCAGCCAGTTTGACCGGCAATTCACGCGGAGAAGTGGAAGCGGCAATCAGCAAGCGCCGACCGCTGTCACGCAGACGGTTGAACAGATGAAACATCGCCTCTTCCCAGTCAGCCTTGCCGGCAATCACCTGCAAGTCATCCAGGCAAACCAGTTCGTACTGTTCGAGGTTATCGAGGATTTCGACGCCGCGGTCCATCAACTCGGCCAACGGCAAGTACACCGCCGGTTCCCCCATCTGCTCGAATCGCAGACACGCCGCCTGCAACAGATGCGTACGCCCTACGCCGTGTTTGCCCCACAGGTAGATCAGGCTTTCTGTCCAGCCGGCGTCGGCTTCGCATAGACGCTCGACATAGCCGAGTGCAGCGGCATTGGCGCCTGGGTAGTAGTTGATGAAGGTGGCGTCGTCACGCAGACGCACACCTAGGGGCAGCTGAATCGGTTTCATGCTGACTGAACAGTTCTCAAGGAACCGTTAGTGGCCTCTGTGTAAAGTTTGCGAAGTTTATACCCGTGAAGCTGAGCGCACAATGCGACAGAGTCCAAGCAAAATCAAAGGTTTGCGTTAATGCACTGGTTTTATGGCAGATTCTTTGGCGCCAGCACCTGCAGGACACGGGCCAACCCGGCTCTTCGCCGGGCCGCCCTTCGCCATTACAGTTGCGGATCGTCAACGCCACTATAGATGTCGGAGTCCTTGTACAAGTCGTGCACATGGCGCACCAGCACCATGATCACCGCCGCCACTGGCAACGCCAGCAGCACGCCGGTGAAACCGAACAGCTCGCCGCCGGCCAGAATCGCAAAGATCACTGCCACCGGATGCAGACCGATACGATCACCCACCAGCAATGGTGTCAGCACCATGCCTTCCAGCGCCTGACCGACCATGAACACCGCGACGATCCCGACCATCGGATACAGATCACCACCGAACTGGAACAACCCGGCAATCAGTGCCGCGCCAATACCGATCACGAAACCCATATACGGCACGATTGCAGCCAGTCCGGCGATCAAACCGATCAACAGCCCCAGCTCCAGACCGACAATCATCAGGCCCGCCGCGTAAATCACGCCCAGCGCCACCATCACCAGCAACTGACCGCGAACAAACGCGCCCAGTACCTCATGACATTCACCGGCAAGCGATACGATGGTCTCTTCCCGATCACGCGGCAGCAGGCTGCGGATCTTGGCCATCATCACGTCCCAGTCGCGTAACAGGTAGAAACTTACCACAGGGATCAGCACCAGATTGGCCAGCCAGCCGATCAGCGCCAGGCTGGAGGCCGTTGCCTGACTCAGCACCACGCCGACAATATCGGTGGTCTGACCCATGTGCTCGCTGATCGCAGCCTTGACCTTATCGAACTTCCAGAAACCATCCGACAACCCCAGCTTCGACTGCGCCCACGGCACTGCCGTGTGCTGCAGCCAATCGAGCATTTGCGGCGCCAGTTCGTACAAACGCAGCAACTGCTTGGCGAGCATTGGCACCAGCACAAGCATCAGCGCCGTGACGATCAAGGTGAACAGAGCAAACACCGCGATCACACCCCAGGTTCGCGACAAACCAAGCCGCTCCAGGCGATCCACCAGCGGATCGAACAGATAGGCCAGCAGCAGCGCCACCAGAAACGGCGTGAGGATCGGGTGCAGCAACCAGACAAACGCGCAAAGCAGGACAACCCCACCGAGCCAGAACCAACGCCGCGTATCGGCCATTTACCACTCCTGTTGCTTCTATATAAAGAAAGACTTACCAGCGAAACCGCAACGATGGTGCTGCCGGTGTCGGGGCTGGCGCCGCGACAGGTGTTGCACCGCCAGCCACTGGCTGCGGCGCCGCCACCGGGGCGGGTGCTTCGGCGGGCAACTCCTGCAACCTGGCCAGCGACAACTGCGCACGCATCTGATCGGCACTGCCATTGACCCGATAAACGATACGATCGCCATCAACACTTTGCAGACGCACGCCAAACGGTTCGAGTAACCGTAACAGCGCTGCGTAATGCTCCAGATTCATGCCCTGCACTTCCAGGGTTTGCTGCCCCGAAGCGCCGGGCTTTGCGACAAAACGTGGCGCCAGCCGCTCAGCCACCGCCAGCATCACTGCGTCAGCGACAGCAGCCTGATCGGCGCCCTGCACGCTGCCCGCCTCTTTCTGATCGCCCAGCCACAAGTGCCATTTGGCCTGCCACTGCCCGCCTTCTTCACGGGCATGCACCGCCAGCAAGGCGTCAGCGTTGTAGCGCTCCGAAGCACCGCGCAGTGGCGCCGGATCCGTGCCCTCAAGCGCTGGCGCAGTGGCAACCAACTGCTCACTCAAATCAGCCAGCGGCAAACGCAACGGCAAGCCGCGGTGTTGCGCAGCCGTACGCAACGGCGCCGCAGCGGCCTGACCATCACCGACCAGACTCGAACCTTCAGCCGAATCATTCAGCCACCAGCTCAGAATCGACGGGCGACTGGCGCCCCACACGGACAACCCGGCACGCCGCAACGCCTGCTCAGTGGTCGCCGGATCGAAATCGACCTTCAGCACCTCCGGTGGCCCGGCATCAAAACCGAACTGACTGATGATTTGCTGAGGATCCTTGCGAACCGCCGCCAACCCCTGACTCTGCGGGGCTTTGGGATCACCGGTCAGGCGCAACACCAGGGTATCGAGCGCTGCCTGCGTGGCACGATCACGTTCTTCCGGCGCCTGACCGTTGACCGGCTCGCGCACTTGATAAAGGCCTTTGAGGTTTTCGGCGTGACTCGCCAGGCTGATCAGAGACAAACAACCCACAAACAACAATTTACAAAAACGCATGGAGAATTCCCGTCGACAGGAGCGGCTGGAACACGCCGCGTGAACCGGTTGAGCAAGGCTGTGACAATCTGCCAGCACCAAACATTCACACGACAGCGGTAAGTTTTTGCACAGTGATAACGATAGACGGTTAATCGCCCCACCTTATACAGGCGTTCATACACCTCAATTGCAAAAAATTTCCGCTGATATGGCCCTGCCCGTCGGTGCGAGGATGGCCGCTGCCCCTCAAGCCTGATAAAATCGCGCGCCTTCGCAGACCGGCAACAGCCGGGCACCTCGAAACTCGCGTGAGGCCATCGCCCCCACGATTTCGAAGTTCCCGCTGAACTCGGTCGTTACCCCTGAATCCCCTCCCCTAAAGGCCTGGATCATGAGCAAGCAACCCTCCCTGAGCTACAAGGACGCCGGTGTAGACATCGACGCCGGTGAAGCATTGGTCGAACGCATCAAGAGCGTCGCCAAGCGCACTGCGCGCCCGGAAGTCATGGGCGGCCTGGGCGGTTTCGGCGCCCTCTGCGAAATCCCGGCCGGCTACAAGCAGCCAGTGCTGGTGTCCGGCACCGACGGCGTTGGCACCAAGCTGCGTCTGGCGCTGAACCTGAACAAGCATGACAGCATCGGCATCGACCTGGTTGCCATGTGCGTCAACGACCTGGTGGTTTGCGGCGCCGAGCCGCTGTTCTTCCTCGACTACTACGCCACCGGCAAACTCAATGTCGACACCGCTGCCCAAGTGGTAACCGGCATCGGCGCTGGCTGCGAACTGTCGGGTTGCTCGCTGGTTGGTGGCGAAACCGCTGAAATGCCAGGCATGTACGAAGGCGAAGACTACGACCTGGCCGGCTTCTGCGTCGGCGTTGTGGAAAAAGCTGAAATCATCGACGGCTCGAAAGTCGCCACCGGTGACGCGCTGATCGCGCTGCCATCGTCCGGCCCGCACTCCAACGGCTACTCGCTGATCCGCAAGATCATCGAAGTTTCCGGTGCCGACATCGAAAACATCCAGCTCGACGGCAAACCGCTGACCGACCTGCTGATGGCCCCGACCCGCATCTACGTGAAGCCGCTGCTCAAGCTGATCAAAGACACCGGCGCCGTCAAAGCCATGGCCCACATCACCGGTGGCGGCCTGCTCGACAACATCCCGCGCGTTCTGCCAAAAGGCGCTCAGGCGGTGGTTGACGTGGCTAGCTGGACTCGCCCTGCGGTATTCGACTGGCTGCAGGAAAAAGGCAACGTTGACGAAACCGAGATGCATCGCGTGCTGAACTGCGGCGTTGGCATGGTTATCTGCGTGGCTCAGGAGCACGTTGAAGTGGCCCTGAACACCCTGCGTGACGCCGGCGAACAGCCTTGGGTCATCGGTCAGATCGCTGCCGCTGCCGAAGGCGCTGCCCAGGTTGATCTGCAGAACCTTAAGGCTCATTAATGTCCGCAACCTGTGATGTCGTGGTGCTGTTGTCCGGCACCGGCAGTAACTTGCAGGCTCTGATCGACAGCACGCGGACCGGCGACAACCCGGTCCGCATCGCTGCAGTGATTTCCAATCGCGCCGACGCCTACGGCCTGCAACGCGCCAGTGACGCGGGTATCGCTACCCGCTCGCTGGATCACAAGGCCTTCGAAGGTCGCGAGGCCTTCGATGCTGCTCTGATCGAACTGATCGACGAATTCAATCCGAAACTTGTGGTGCTGGCCGGCTTCATGCGCATTCTCAGCGCTGATTTCGTTCGCCACTACCAGGGTCGCCTGCTCAACATCCACCCGTCGCTGCTGCCCAAATACAAAGGGTTACACACTCATCAGCGCGCGCTGGAGGCCGGCGACACTGAGCATGGCTGCTCCGTGCACTTCGTCACCGAGGAACTCGATGGCGGACCACTGGTCGTACAAGCAGTATTACCGGTAGAGTTGCACGACACGCCGCAGAGTCTTGCGCAGCGAGTACACGTTCAGGAACACCTGATCTACCCGATGGCAGTTCGCTGGTTCGCCGAGGGCAGACTGGCGCTCGGTGAACACGGTGCTTTACTGGATGGCCAGTTACTCGCGGCCAGCGGCCACTTGATTCGACACTAGGAGATATTATGCGTCGCGCCCTGCTCTTCGCTTGCGCTCTGCTCGCCCTGCCCTTCGCGCAGGCAGCGGACCTTCAACCGTTCTCCGCCAGCTACACCGCCGACTGGAAGCAACTGCCAATGAGCGGCACCGCCGAGCGCAGCCTGGTCAAGGAAGCCAACGGCGTCTGGAAGCTCAGCTTCAAGGCCTCGATGATGATCGCCAGCCTGACGGAAGAAAGCACCCTGACCCTGGACAAAGACACTTTGCTGCCGCAGTCCTACCACTTTGAACGTGGCGGTCTGGGCAAGGCGAAAAAGGCTGATCTGGATTTCGACTGGAACAGCAAAATGGTCACCGGTACCGACCGTGGCGACGCGGTGAAGATCCCGCTGAACCGTGGCATGGTCGACAAGTCCACCTATCAGTTGGCACTGCAGCATGACGTCGCTGCCGGCAAGAAGACCATGAGCTATCAAGTGGTCGATGATGGTGAAGTCGATACCTATGACTTCCGCGTGCTGGGCTCGGAAAAAGTCGAGACCAAGGCTGGCAAGATCGATGCGATCAAGGTCGAGCGCGTACGCGACCCGACACAAAGCAAGCGCACTACCGTGCTGTGGTTCGCCAAGGATTGGGATTACCTGCTGGTTCGCCTGCAACAGGTTGAAACCGACGGCAAGGAGTACAACATCATGCTCCAGGACGGCACCGTCAACGGTAAAACCGTTAAAGGCAGCTGATCCGCCGCAAGAACAAAGAGCCCCGCGAAATGCGGGGCTTTTTTTTGCCTGCTGGATTGGAGACTTGTGCCTGGCTCGCCCCTCACCCCAGCCCTCTCCCGAGGGAGAGGGAGCCGACCGAGATGTCTGGCGCTATGCATCGACCTGCAAGATCGAGTCGATCATGGATTCACCAAAGAATGGTCAGGTCGGCGTAGCTCTTTAATTCCCCACGGTCAGTCCCCTCTCCCCTTGGGAGAGGGTTAGGGTGAGGGGCTTTTGAAGGCAAACCTCAAACCGAGAACTTGGCGACCATGCTGTTCAAATCCACCGCCAACCGCGAAAGCTCCTGACTCGCCGCACTGGTCTGATTAGCCCCCGCCGAGGTCTGCATCGCCAGATCACGAATGTTCATCAGATTGCGATCCACCTCCCGCGCCACCGCCGCCTGCTCCTCCGAGGCACTGGCGATCACCAGATTGCGCTCATTGATCAGCGTGAACGCCGAGGCGATCTCTTCAAGCGCAGTCCCGGCCGCCTTGGCCAGCTCCAGCGTCGAACGCGCGCGCACATTACTCTGCTGCATCGAACTCACCGCCGAATCGGTGCCCTGCTGAATCCCGCCGATCATCTGCTCGATTTCCCGGGTCGACTGCTGCGTGCGATGGGCCAACGCCCGCACCTCATCCGCTACAACCGCAAACCCACGCCCGGCATCACCGGCGCGAGCAGCCTCAATCGCGGCATTCAATGCGAGCAAATTGGTCTGCTCAGCGATCGAACGAATCACATCCAGCACTTTGCTGATGCTGTAGACCTTCTGCGCCAGATCTTCCACCTGACTCGCATTGGCTGTCACATCATCGGCCAGCGACTCAATGGACAGCACCGTTTGATGCACCTGCTCGCGGCCATGCTGGGCAATGCGATCGGATTCACGAGACGCCTCGGAGGTGGCCACGGCATTGCTTGCCACTTCCTCCACTGCGGCCGTCATCTGATTGACCGCCGTAGCCGCCTGTTCGATTTCCAGGCTCTGCTGGTGCAACCCGCGCGTAGCGTCTTCCGTGACGCAACTCAGCTCCTCCGACGCCGAGGCCAACTGGCTGGAGGACTCGGAGATTTGCCGAATCGTGTCGCGCAGGTTGTGCTGCATACTCTTGAGTGCGTGCAGCAGTCGCGCCGGCTCGTCCTTGCCACTGATGCTGATATCGCCAGTCAGATCACCACCGGCCACCACCTCGGCGACACCCAGCGATTGCGCCAGCGGCAGCACGATGCTGCGCGTCAGCAGCAGGGCCAGGCCTATGGTGATCAGCGCGGTAACGCCGATCATCACCCCGACCCAAACCCGCGAATTGGTAAACACCAGCCGCGCTGCTTCGGTGGCGAGATTGGCATTGTGTTTATTCAGCTCAACCAGCTCGCGCAAAAGCACTGCGATTTCATCGGCCAAGGGACTCATCTGCCCATTGAGAATGGTCGCGGCCTCCTCGACCCGATTCTGCGCCGACAACTGCATGACCTGTGCCTGAAACTCCAGATACTGGTGCTCGGCAACCTTGAAGCGGTCGAACAGCCTGCGCTCCTCGGGCAGTACGATCAGCACGTCATAACGCTGCTGGGCCTCACTGAGCACACCGCGTAATTCATTGAGCTTGGCAACGTTCTGTTCGAGCGTCTGCGGATCCCGATTGAGCAACAGACGCATGGTCAGCGCGCGCAGGCGCAGCATGTCCTGACTCATCTCACCGACTGCCATGACACTCGGCAGCCAGTTGTTATCAACCTCGTCGGACTGCGCGCGCATGTTCGACATTTGCAATAAAGCGAACGCCCCAAGGGCAAATACCATCAACGCCAACAAGCCAAAACCGAGGCCGGCGCGCGGGGCAATATTGAGACTACGGATACTCATTGCTCTGGTTCCTTCCAAAAGCGCTGCATCAACCCTGCAGCTGGTTGCTTTAGAAGGTATCGGCCCGGTGAAAATTTGCGTAAGACGAAAAGGCGATATCAAAAGGCCTTGATCCTTCGAACCGTCGGCATTAACGATTCAGCGTGGTTTTGCCGGACTTGAACTCCGTTCGCGGCAAGATAGCCAGGAAGTTATCTCTCGCGACCTTTTGCGCAATGTTCTCCGGCAGGGCATCAAGGAACGGCTTGAAGCTGTGCATTTCCTGACCGAGCTTATTGAAACGCCCTACCACATCGGAGCCAAGCATGAAGTGTTCGGGGTATTTCTCGACCAACGCCAGCCATTCCGGTCGCGGTTTGCCCTGCTCGTCCAGCAGATACGGCGTGAGCATGCTCCAGGACAGATCGATAAACAGGTTGGGATACGCCTCAAGCATGCGCGTCAGGGTTGGCAGCAGAAATGTCAGCCGGGTCTGATGTCGATGAATCTCCGCGCTGGTTCCGGCGTGAGCCCAGATGAATCGCGTGTGCGGGTGATTGCGCAGCGGTTCTTCGATTTCCTTCAGGTACAGCGGATTCTTCTCACGCTTGGAAGTGATGTTGGAATGCAGCATCACCGGTAGATCGTTCTCGGCGGCCAGGTGATAGATCTTGGTCATGGCTTCGTTGTTGGCACGCGGCGTATCGCCGGACGTCAGCGCTGTGAGGTCGTCATGGCGGGTGAACACCTCGCCGATGCCCTGCCACAGCCCTGGGTACAGATCGAGCATGCGCTGGATGTGCGCGGCGGAGTTCTTGTCGTTGGGGTTGAAGCCCGAGAGGAACGGATGAAAGTAGGGACGCTTCTCGGCTGGCAGTTTCTGCACCGCATCGGCAACGATCACGTCAGTCGCGCTGTACCAATAGGCATCAGCGTCATCACCTGCGTAATAGCGCGGACGTTTCGGTTCGTCTTCGTGCCATTTCTTCGCAACGGGAATGCCGGAAATCATCACATGCTCGATGGAATTGTCCTGCATGGCCGTCAGCAATTTCGCCATGCCTGCGCTTTCCTGGAAAAAATCCACATAATGCAGGTGCGCATCGCTGTAGGTGTATTCGCGGGCGCTGACGTTGCCGGCAAATACCAACAAACAGGCAAGACTCAAACGATACAGGGACACAAGTAATCTCCAGGAAGTAGGCATAGCCTAGACCGCGCCCTGACAACAAGGGTTCATCCCCGCAGGAAAGTGGAACGCGTACCGGTGGGAATGCTCTATAACTGCAAGGTCTTTTTTGATCGAAGCGACTTTTCCTACTGCCAGTGAGGTTCCCATGACCGTTACCGTCAATACCGTCTCCGCTGAAGGTTTTCGCCATACCGTACAGATTGATGACCACGAACTGTTTGCCGACGTACCGAAATCCGCCGGCGGCGAAGGCTCGGCACCTGAGCCGCACGACTATTTCGATGCGGCCCTCGGCGCCTGCAAAGCGCTGACCCTGAAGATGTACGCGAAGAAGAAAGACATCCCGCTGACCGGCGTCGGTGTCGACGTCAAACGTGACAACAGCGAAGAGCAAAAAGGTAAATACGTCTTGCACGTCACCCTTACTCTCAAAGGCGTCCTGACCGACGCCCAGCGCGAGGAACTGCTGCGCGTCGCCGACCGTTGCCCGATTCACAAACTGATGACGACCACCGACGTCAGCATCGAAACCCACGCCCCACAAGGCTTCGACAGCCAGTAATCCTCCTCACGCCAGCGGCGGGTTATGCTTCTGGCATCACCCGCTCAGCCTGGAATGCACCATGGACACGCAACCTCTGATCATCCGCCCACGCGCCGAAGACGTCGAAGGGCAGCCGATTCTGCGCCCGCTGCCGTCAGCCAAATGCCGCAGCGTCGGGCCTTTCGTGTTTTTTGATCACATGCTCGAAACGGTTTATCCGACGGGCAAAGGCATGAACATCCGACAGCACCCGCACATCGGTCTGTCGACGCTCACCTATTTGTTTGAAGGACAGATCCAGCACAAGGACAGCCTTGGCTCGGATCAGGTGGTCAGTGCCGGTGACGTCAGCTGGATGACCGCTGGTAGTGCGATTGCACACGTCGAGCGCACACCGGAACCGTTGTGGGACCAGAGTTTCACGATGCACGGTTTGCAGATCTGGCTGGCGTCACCCAAGGATCACGAGCAAGGCCCGGGGCATTACAGCCATCACCCGGCAGCGACATTGCCGGTCAGCGATAACCTTGGCGTACAGATCCGCATGATTGCCGGGTCAGGCTTTTGCCTGGAATCGCCGGTGCCGGTGCTTTCTCCTACGTTGTACGCGGAAGTGAACATGCAAACCGCGACCACTTTGCTGATTCCGACCGAGCATGAAGAGCGGGCGGTTTATGTGTTGAGTGGGGATGCGCAATTGAATGGCGAAGCGATTGAGCCGCATGCGTTGGTGGTATTGCCGGCCGGGGAAGAGATGAGTCTGTTTGCCGAAAGCGATGTGCATGCCGTGGTATTTGGCGGCGCGCCATTGGACGGGCCACGGCGGATCAACTGGAATTTTGTCGCGAGCGATCCGGCGGCGATTGATGAAGCACGGCGTAAATGGGCGGGCGGGGACTGGCCGACGGTGCCGGGGGAAGTTGACCGGATCGAGTTGCCGCGCTGAAAAGCACCCTCACCCCAGCCCTCTCCCGGAGGGAGAGGGGGCCGACCGAGTGGTCTCAGGTTATACGCCGACCTGAAAGACCTTATCGATTATGGATTCGGTAATGCCCTATCAGGTCGGCGCATTGGTTGAGCGTCCACCATCAGCACCCTCACCCTGCCCTCCCGAAACGTCGGACCGCCCGGAGGCAGAGGGAGCCGACCGAGGTATCTTGCGTCATACATCGACCTGAAAAGTCTTGGCGACTATGGATTCAGCACAGCCCTTTCAAGTCGGCGTAACTCCCAAGCATCCCCCATTCAGTCCCCTCTCCCTCCGGGAGAGGGTTTGGGTGAGGGGCTTTTGCTTTTCAGGCTTCAGCCCTTGAACACTTCATCCAGCAAATCATGCATCGACTTGAACGCACGCTTGGCGGTCTTCGCGTCGTACATCATCTTGCCCGGCACATTGGCATGCGGATCGGTAAACGAATGCACCGCACCGCCATAGCTCAGCAACTGCCAATCGACCTTCGCCGCGTTCATCTCATCTTCAAACGCTGGCAACTGCTCTTTCGGCACCAACGGATCTGCGGCACCGTGCAACACCAGA
Source organism: Pseudomonas sp. S3_C06 (assembly GCF_054667675.1). NCBI lineage: Bacteria > Pseudomonadati > Pseudomonadota > Gammaproteobacteria > Pseudomonadales > Pseudomonadaceae > Pseudomonas > Pseudomonas sp. S3_C06. The sequence goes on along the minus strand of NZ_CP162747.1, from coordinate 5,774,120 downwards.
ACCGAGCCTTTGATGTTCTGCGCATCGGCAGGATTCGGCGAATCCAGCGTACCGTGGAACGACACCGCAGCCTTCACCGCCGCCCCCGTGCGAGCCAGATCCAGCGCACAGCAACCACCAAAGCAGAAACCGAACACTGCCAGTTTCGACGTATCAACCGCCGCCTCACCCTGCGTCTGAAGTTGCTCAAACGCCGCCTGCATACGCTTGCGCAGCAGCGCACGGTCATCCTTCAACGGCATCATCGCCGCGCCCGCCTGATCAGCGTTCTGCGGACGTACGGCCTGGCCATAAACGTCAGCGATCAACACCACGTAGCCCTCGGCCGCCACCGACTTGGCGATCTCTTCGGCACCGGCGCTGACGCCCATCCAGTTCGGCGCCATCAACAAACCCGGACGCGCACCTTTGTGCTCGACGTCGAACGCCAGACGACCTTCATAAGGCTGGCCGTCAATCTGATAGACCACGGAACGTACAGTGACTTGGCTCATTTCTGACTCCTGATTTGTTAAACACCAGAATGAAAAAACCCGCCGAAGCGGGCTTTTCTACAACTTGGTTAAACCGACAGTTCAACCAGCAGCTTGTTCAGACGGCGCACATAAGCGGCCGGATCCTTCAAGCTGTCACCCGCCGCCAGCGCAGCCTGGTCGAAGAGGATGTGCGACAGGTCGCCAAAACGCTCTTCGCTCTGCTCGCCATCGAGCTTCTCGATCAGCGGGTGGCTTGGGTTGAATTCGAAGATCGGCTTCGAATCCGGCACCTTCTGCCCGCTGGCTTCGAGGATCTGGCGCATTTGCAGACCCAGATCCTGCTCGCCGATGGCGAGAATCGCCGGCGAATCGGTCAGACGATGGGAAACCCGTACTTCAGCCACGGAATCGCCCAGCGCGGTTTTCAGACGCTCAACCAGACCTTCTTTCGACTTGGCGACTTCTTCTGCGGCCTTCTTGTCCTCTTCCGAGTCCAGGTTGCCCAGATCGAGATCACCACGTGCCACGTCGACAAAGGTCTTGCCGTCGAATTCGCTGAGGTAGCTCATCAGCCACTCGTCGATACGGTCGGTCAGCAGCAGCACTTCGATGCCTTTCTTGCGGAAGACTTCCAGGTGCGGGCTGTTCTTGACCTGCGCGTAGGTTTCGCCGGTGAGGTAGTAGATCTTGTCCTGACCTTCCTTGGCGCGTGCCAGGTAGTCGGCCAGACCGACGATCTGCTCGCCGTCGTCGCCTTGGGTCGATGCGAAACGCAGCAGACCGGCAATTTTTTCCTTGTTGGCGAAGTCTTCTGCCGGGCCTTCTTTCATGACCTGACCGAAGTTCTTCCAGAAGCCTTTGTATTGCTCAGGCTCGTTCTTCGCCAGTTTTTCCAGCATGTCGAGCACGCGCTTGGTCAGCGCAGTCTTCATCGAATCGATGATCGGGTCTTTCTGCAGGATTTCACGCGACACGTTCAGCGACAGGTCGTTGGAATCGACCACGCCTTTGATGAAGCGCAGGTACAGCGGCAGGAACGACTCGGCCTGATCCATGACGAACACGCGTTGCACGTACAGCTTCAGGCCTTTCGGCGCTTCACGCTGGTACAGGTCGAACGGGGCGCGGGCCGGCACGTACAGCAACGAGCTGTATTCGAGCTTGCCTTCGACTTTGTTGTGGCTCCAGGCCAGCGGGTTTTCAAAGTCGTGAGCGATGTGCTTGTAGAACTCCTGGTATTCCTCGTCCTTCACTTCAGTGCGCGGACGGGTCCACAGGGCGCTGGCGCGGTTGACGGTTTCCCACTCAACGGCCGGAGCCTCTTCGCCTTCGGCAGCAGCCGCTTCTTTCGGCAGCTCGATCGGCAAAGCGATGTGGTCGGAGTACTTCTTGATGATGTTGCGCAGACGCCAGCCATCAGCGAATTCGTCTTCTGCCGCTTTCAGATGCAGGACGATGCGGGTACCACGTTCTGCTTTTTCGATGGTGGCGACTTCGAATTCGCCCTCGCCTTTCGACGACCAGTGCACGCCTTCGCTGGCTGGAGTGCCGGCGCGACGGCTGTACACGTCAACCTGGTCGGCAACGATGAAGGCGGAGTAGAAGCCCACACCGAACTGGCCGATCAGGTGCGAATCTTTCTTCTGATCGCCCGAAAGATTTTTCATGAAATCGGCGGTGCCCGATTTGGCGATGGTACCCAAATGGGTGATCACATCGTCACGGTTCATGCCGATACCGTTGTCTTCGAGGGTGACGGTCTTGGCGTCCTTGTCGAAGCTCACACGGATTTTCAGGTCAGCGCCGCCTTCAAGCAACTCTGGCTTGGCCAGGGCTTCGAAGCGCAATTTATCTACAGCGTCAGAGGCGTTCGAGATCAATTCGCGAAGGAAAATTTCCTTGTTGGAATACAGCGAATGGATCATGAGGTGCAGCAGCTGCTTCACCTCGGTCTGGAAGCCCAGGGTTTCCTTTTGAGTTTCCACACTCATGGTCATCAAACTCCAATCAGATGGCAGTGGCCACGACCCGAAATGGTCGGCGGCGGGTTGTCTTGTGAGTTTGGGGCGCTGTTCAGGATTTCAAGGGCTCATCAATTTTGAAGTGTGCACGTGCAGTGGCAATCGGTTCACTTTCCGTGCTTTGCCAGGCAGTGATCGCGACGTTGGCGACGCGCCGGCCCTGGCGGCAGACCTGACACTTGGCCCAGGTATCGCGGAATTGCCCGGCACGCAGGTAATCCAGGGAGAAGTCGATAATCTTTGGCACACCTGGTGCGCCGGTGAAGATCAACAGATGCAGGGCGGCGGCCAGCTCCATGAACCCGGCAATCACCCCGCCGTGGATCGCCGGCAATAAAGGGTTACCAATGTTGTCCTTGTTCGCCGGCAGCTTGAACAACAGTTCATCGCCGACGCGTGAGCATTCGATGCCGATCAGCCCGGCGTAGGGAATCAACTGCAACAGCGGCGCGTAATCGCCCTGAGCGTGAGCCTGCTGCAACTGCAGCTTCAGGTCGTCGCTCATTGCCCTTCTCCCTTGATCACGCCGCCAAAGCCTTTGGTGCCTTTGAGCCCCTTACCCATGCGCATGAATGTACCGACGACGTGGGCGATGGGTTGTTCGGGATCGTCCTGATAGGCGAAACCGCGAGCGAAGATCACATCGGTGGTCACCCGATAGCACTGGGCGAAGCCATAGACGTCTTTGTTCGGTTTGGCGGCGTGCATATAGTCAATGCGCAAATCGAGGGTCGGGCAGACTTCGAATTCCGGCAACACACAGAGCGTTGACATCCCGCAAGCGGTGTCCATTAACGAGGTAATTGCGCCACCATGAATAACCCCGGTCTGCGGATTACCGACTATTTGCGGGCTATAAGGCAGGACCACCGTGAGCCCTTCGCTGGAGGCTTCATGTACTCGCAAACCAAGTACCTGACAGTGTCTTAACGCTGAAAGAAATCGCGTCGCGCGCTCAAAAACGGGGTTTTCAGCCATATGATAATTACTCTCGTTAAAGCCATTGGCCAGTAGTAGCGAACAGACCAAAAGTTCCGTAGCAAAACAAACTTATATATCTGAAAGAAATGAGGAACTTAACCTGTAGCGCCGAGTTCTTAAGGCCAGTAGTTATTTTCCATAAGGAGAAACACCCCATGCGTAAGACTTTTGCTATTGCCTTGATGTTGACCGCTTCCCTCGGTCTCGCTGCCTGCGATAAAAAATCCGAGGACAAAGCTCAAGATGCCAACCAACACGCTGAACAAGCTCAGCAAGACATGAACAAAGCTCAGGATAAAGTGAACGACGCTGCGAAAGAAAACGCCGAAGCGGCCAAAGCTCAGGCTGAATCGAACGCTGCTGCACAAGAAGAAGCTGCCAAGAAGCAATAATTCGCTTTTTGCTGCAGAAAAAGGAAAACCCGCCAAGTGCGGGTTTTCTTTTGCCTGTCATTTAGCGCCAGGCTCGCCTTAGAGCAAGACAGTTCTAAAAGTCGGACTAATCATCAGTAACAGCGAGCACAGTACGCCAACTACCCAAACCAGGCTGCGCAGTTTGGGTTGGTCGGCCAGATAGAGCCACAAATAGAGGATCCGCGCGATAACAAAAACGATCGCCAATGTATCGATCAGCCATCCTGCCGTCTGAGTGGTGTGCGCCATCAACACGCCGACCGCAAACAACATGAACGCTTCAATCGTATTCTGATGCGCCGCCAGCGCCCGCGCGCCGTAACCGGTCAGTTGCGCTTGTTGTTGGCGCGGCAGGTGGTTGTTGTAACCGCCCTGCTCTTTCATCGCCTTGCCCACCGGCATACGCGCGATATAAATCAACAGCGCAGTGATAAACACACACCAGAACGGAATACTCATCAAGCGACCTCTTTGTTTGTCTCGGGAATGGGGGCTTCTGTAGGGGTATAGACCATGACATCGAGAACGTCGGAATGAAACTCTCGGCGGTACAAGACCAATACCACCCCGGCGCTCATCAGCATGAACAGCCACGGGCTGACGAACCACGCCAGCATGGTCATGCCGAAGTAGTAGGAGCGCAGCCCGAAGTTGAACTGGTTGGCCGCCATCGAAATCACCCGCGCCGCCCGCGCAGCGAAAGCCTTGCGCTCCTGTTCGGAAACATGTCGTTCACCGATCATCGGCGCCGAGCCAACCAACACGGCCGCGAAGTTGTACTGGCGCATGCACCAACTGAAGGTGAAGAACGCGTAGACGAACACCATCGCCAGACACAGCAACTTGATTTCCGACATGCCCTGCGACGCCTGTTGCACCATCGGAATGTCTGCCAGCAACGACACTGCCCGCTCGGACGCGCCAAGCACGGTGAGAATGCCGGCGAGGATGATCAACGTGCTGGAGGCGAAGAACGAAGCGTTGCGCTCCAGATTGCCGATCACACTGGCGTCGGCGATGCGGTTGTCACGCAGCAACATGCGACGCATCCAGTCTTCGCGGTACAGGTGCAGCACACTCGCCAGACATGCTGTATCGCGGCCCTTCCAAGAGGCATAACGGGTATAACCGCCCCAGCAGATGACGAACCAGACGGCGGCGAGCAGGTGGATCAGGTTGGCTTGGATGAACGACATGCAATTCCTTGTGAGGTGTGTACACGCACTGATTACTTGTGGGAGCGAGCCTGCTCGCGAAAGCGGTGTGTCAGCCGCCATCAATGTTGCGCGATACGCCGCTTTCGCGGGCAGGCTCGCTCCCACATTGAGATTTCGGCAACCCTTCGACGTTAGCTCAGGGAAAAAGACACTGCCTGACGCGCATAAAAAATGCCCCGTATCGATTGATACGGGGCATTTCTGTTTAAGCGTTGAAGACCCGCTTTTGGCGGGTCAGGCAACCGCTTCGCTGCGCTTGCCCAGCAGGCGATCGCAAACCACTGCAACCACCAGGGTCATCACGCACGGCACCAGCCACGCCAGGCCCTGCTCGCTCAGCGGCAAGTGCGCCAGTTGCGATGGCATCCAGTCGGCCAGACCGGCGCCTTTCAGCGCGTCGATGGTGCCAAAGATGAACGACACCAGCATCACCGGACCGAGAATCCGGCCGTGCTCATGCCAGAAGTCTTTGCAGAAGCTCAGCGCCACCAACACGATGCACGGCGGATAGATCGCGGTCAGCACCGGAATCGAGAAGGCAATCAACTTGGTCAGGCCCAGGTTGGACACCAGCAGCGAGAACGCCGCCAGAATGATCACCAGGGTCTTGTAGGACAGTGGCAGCACACGGCTGAAGTACTCAGCGCAAGCACAGGTAAGGCCGACCGCTGTCACCAGACACGCCAGCGAGATCAGTACGGCAAGGAAACCGCTGCCCAGCGAACCGAAGGTGTGTTGCACGTAAGCGTGCAATACCGCCGCGCCGTTGGTCGCGCCTGCTGCCACTTCGTGGCTGCCGGAACCGAGGCGGAACAGGCTGACATACACCAGCGCCAGACCGACACCGGCAATCAGCCCGGCGATGATCGCGTAACGGGTGATCAACGCCGGCGACTCGACGCCACGGGAGCGAATCGCGTTAACGATGACGATGCCGAACACCAGTGCACCCAAGGTATCCATGGTCAGGTAACCATTGATGAAGCCCTGAGAGAACGGTGCCGCCACGTATTCCGGCGTGCCGTGACCGATGTCACCCGCCGGCAAGGCGAATGCAGCGATGCCAAGGACCGCCAGCGCGATGATCTTCAATGGCGCGAGGAAACGGCCAACGGTGTCCAGCAAACGGCCCGGATAGAGCGAAATGAAGAACACCAGCAGGAAGTACACCGAACTGTAGAGGAACAGTGCCAACGGGCTCTCGCCGGTCAGCGGCGCCAGACCTACTTCAAACGACACCGTCGCGGTGCGCGGGGTGGCGAACAACGGGCCGACCGCCAGATAGCACGCCGCCGCCAGAATGCCGCCAGCCAGCTTGCCGATCGGGCTGCTCAGCGCATCCATTGCCCCACCGACCTTGGCCAGTGCAACGACGGTGATCACCGGCAGACCCACTGCGGTGATCAGGAAGCCCAGCGCGGCCATCCAGACGTGAGGTCCGGCCTGCAAGCCAACGATAGGCGGGAAAATGATGTTGCCAGCCCCGACGAACAGGGCAAACGTCATAAAGCCAAGTGCCAGGATGTCCTGACCTTTCAAAACTTTCATTAAGGTAATACCACACTACTGAATCGGAATTTAGAGGGGGATTGCCCTGTGTAATTAGGGAAATGCTGTCGATCCGTATGGGACTGACCCTTAAAGCGCGTTGCATGCCTTGTGGGCGGCAGACGCAAAAATGGCTGCTAGCCTAACCAATTTGCTTTGCAAACGCACTGTTAGAGGGCGAACTATCCGATACGCGACGTTTCCGTGTCGCGTTTTTGCATGTAATTGGGGGCAAGCCTATAAATCAGCGAATGCCAGAAACGACAAAGGCCACCCGAAGGTGGCCTTTGTCAGCAGAGTTGCAAGCTAAGCGCGAGGCTTACTTGACAGCCCAACCAGTCAGCTCGGCCAGGGCCTTGCCGATGTCTGCCAGCGAACGCACGGTTTTTACGCCTGCGTCTTGCAGTGCAGCGAATTTCTCGTCTGCAGTGCCTTTGCCGCCAGAGATGATTGCGCCAGCATGGCCCATGCGCTTGCCCGGAGGAGCAGTCACACCAGCGATGTAGGAAACAACCGGCTTGGTCACGTGTGCCTTGATGTAGGCAGCCGCTTCTTCTTCAGCCGAACCGCCGATCTCACCGATCATCACGATCGCTTCGGTCTTCGGGTCTTCCTGGAACAGCTTCAGGATGTCGATGAAGTTCGAACCCGGGATCGGGTCACCACCGATGCCGACGCAAGTCGACTGACCGAAACCGGCGTCAGTAGTTTGCTTCACAGCTTCGTAGGTCAGGGTGCCGGAACGCGAAACGATACCGACCTTGCCTGGCAAGTGAATGTGACCTGGCATGATGCCGATCTTGCATTCGCCTGGGGTGATCACGCCTGGGCAGTTAGGGCCGATCAGGACTACGCCCAGCTCGTCGCACTTAACTTTAGCGTCCAGCATGTCCAGGGTAGGAATGCCTTCGGTGATGCAGACGATCAGCTTGATGCCGCCGAAAGCTGCTTCCAGGATCGAGTCTTTGCAGAAAGGAGCCGGAACGTAGATCACGCTGGCGGTAGCGCCAGTGGCTTCTACTGCGTCTTTAACGGTGTTGAACACTGGCAGACCCAGGTGCTCGGTGCCGCCTTTGCCAGGAGTAACGCCACCCACCATCTTGGTGCCGTATTCGATGGCTTGCTGGGTGTGGAAACTACCTTGCGAACCGGTAATACCCTGGCAGATAACTTTGGTGTCTTTATTGATCAGGACGCTCATTATTTGCCCTCCGCAGCTTTGACAACTTGTTGAGCAGCGTCGGTCAGGCTGGTAGCAGCGATGATGTTCAAACCGCTTTCTGCCAGTACTTTAGCGCCCAGCTCAGCGTTGTTGCCTTCAAGGCGAACAACAACCGGGATTTTCACGCCGACTTCTTTCACAGCGCCGATGATGCCTTCGGCAATCATGTCGCAGCGAACGATGCCGCCGAAGATGTTGACCAGTACTGCAGCGACGTTGGTGTCGGACAGGATGATCTTGAACGCTTCGGTTACGCGTTCTTTGGTAGCGCCACCACCTACGTCGAGGAAGTTGGCTGGCTTGCCGCCATGCAGGTTGACGATGTCCATGGTACCCATGGCCAGGCCAGCACCGTTGACCATGCAGCCGATGTTACCTTCCAGTGCCACGTAGTTCAGTTCGAACTTGGCAGCGTGCGCTTCGCGCGGATCGTCTTGCGACGGATCGTGGAAAGTCTTCAGCTTAGGCTGACGGTACATTGCGTTGGCGTCGATGTTGATCTTGGCGTCCAGGCAGTGCAGATCGCCGTCAGCCTTGATCACCAGCGGGTTCACTTCCAGCAGAGCCAGGTCGTGATCCTTGAACAGTTTGGCCAGACCTACGAAGATCTTGGCGAACTGAGCAACCTGCTTGCCTTCCAGACCCAGCTGGAATGCCAGCTCGCGACCCTGGAATGGCTGAGCGCCAACCAGTGGATCGATAGTGGCTTTGAGAATTTTTTCTGGAGTGTCGTGAGCGATTTTCTCGATGTCCACGCCACCTTCGGTGGAAGCCATGAACACGATGCGACGGCTCGAACGGTCAACGACAGCGCCCAGGTACAGCTCTTTAGCGATATCAGTGCACGATTCAACCAGGATCTTGGTGACTGGCTGGCCATTGGCGTCAGTCTGGTAAGTCACCAGACGCTTGCCCAGCCACTGCTGTGCGAAGGCTTTGGCGTCTTCTTTGCTGCGAACCAGCTTGACGCCGCCCGCTTTACCGCGACCACCGGCGTGGACCTGGGCTTTGACAACCCACTCGCTGCCGCCGATTTTGTCGCAAGCTTCTGCTGCTGCTTCCGGGGTGTCTACTGCGTAACCAGTGGAAACTGGCAGGCCGTATTCAGCGAACAGCTGCTTACCCTGATACTCGTGAAGATTCATGCTTTTTACCGTCTTCGTTAGGTACTGCGCATTCGGCGCTGCGCTCGTTTGAGTGCCGCGCCACCTGTGACTGCTGCTTGCGTAGCTGAGCTACGCAAGACTGCGTCCAGCGGACATTCCGCGGTGAGACTTGCTCGCAAGGCTCACGACGGGCCGTTACCGCCGTGGTTTCTTATTGTGTCTTAACGCTTCTTGCGGTTGGCAATGTGGATGGCGCCGCCATTCACAGCCAGAGCAGCTTCGTGCAAGGCTTCAGACAGGGTCGGATGGGAGAAAACCATCATGCCCAGGTCTTCAGCGCTGGTGCCGAATTCCATACCGATCGCGCCCTGCTGAACCAGCTCTGCAGCGCTCGGGCCAATCACGTGCACGCCCAATACGCGGTCAGTCTTGGCATCAGCGATGACCTTGACGAAACCACCGGTATCGTTGGCGGCCATGGCACGGCCGGAAGCGGCGAACGGGAAGGTGCCGACGTTAACTTCAACGCCTTCAGCTTTCAAGGCCTGCTCGGTTTTGCCAACCCACGCGATTTCCGGGTGAGTATAAATAACCGAAGGGATCAGGTCATAGTTCATCTGGGCTTTGTGGCCCTTGATGCGCTCGACAACCATGATGCCTTCTTCCGATGCCTTGTGAGCCAGCATCATGCCGCGAACCACGTCACCGATGGCGAAAACGCCCGGTACGGTGGTCGCGCAGTGATCGTCAACGTGCACGAAACCGCGCTCGTCGAGGGTCACGCCGCTGTCGGAAGCCAGCAGATCAGTGGTCACCGGACGGCGACCAACGGCTACGATCAGCTTGTCGAAAGTGATGGTCTGTTCGCCGTTGGCATCGGTGTAGTTCACAACGACTTCGTCGCCGTTGACTTTCGAGCCGGTTACGCGAGCGCCCAGTTTGATGTCCAGACCTTGTTTGGTCAGGGTTTTCAGCGCTTCCTTGGAAACAGCGGTGTCCGCTGCCATCAGGAAAGTGTCCAGCGCTTCCAGAACAACAACTTCGGAGCCCAGACGCGACCACACCGAACCCAGTTCCAGACCGATCACGCCAGCGCCGATCACGCCCAGACGCTTAGGTACGGTCTGGAATTCCAGAGCGCCAGTCGAATCGACGATGACTTTCTGATCAACCGGAGCCGGTGGAATGTCGATCGGACGCGAACCTGGAGCCAGGATGACGTTTTCAGCTTCGATGACTTCAACCGAGCCGTCTGGCTTGGTGACTTCGACTTTCTTGCCAGCCAGCAGTTTGCCGTGGCCCTGGATCGAAGTAACGCCGTTGGCCTTGAACAGGGTGGCAACGCCGCCGGTCAGGTTCTTGACGATGCCAGCCTTGCGGCCAACCATCGCAGCGACGTCCATTTTGACTTCGCCAGTGGAGATACCGTGAACGTTGAAGCTTTCTTTCGCTTCCTTGTATTTCCAGGAGCTGTCGAGCAGCGCCTTGGAAGGAATGCAGCCCACGTTCAGGCAGGTGCCGCCCAGGGCTTGCTTGCCTTCTGCGTCGGTGTACTTCTCGATGCAGGCAGTGGTCAGACCCAGCTGCGCGGCCTTGATGGCAGCCACGTAGCCACCAGGGCCAGCACCGATCACTACTACGTCAAATTTCTGCGACATTCAAAAAATCCTCTTTAGCGAAAAGCTTCAAGCCGCGCGCCCCAAGCCAAGCTGCCCTTTCCTGCAGCTTGAAACCTGAAGCCCGCGACTGCTTCTATCAGATATCCAGCAACAGACGAGCCGGATCTTCCAGCAGGTTCTTGATGGTCACCAGGAAGGTCACAGCTTCTTTGCCATCGATCAGACGGTGATCGTAGGACAGTGCCAGGTACATCATCGGACGGATAACGACCTGACCATTGATGGCCATAGGACGCTGGATGATGTTGTGCATGCCCAGAATCGCTGCCTGCGGCGGGTTGACGATCGGGGTCGACATCATCGAACCGAAGGTACCACCGTTGGTGATGGTGAAGGTACCACCGGTCATCTCGTCCATCGACAATTTGCCGTCACGGGCTTTCTTGCCGAAAGTGGCGATGCCGCCTTCGATTTCAGCCAGGCTCATCAGCTCGGCGTTACGCAGAACCGGAACCACCAGGCCACGGTCGCTGGAAACGGCAACGCCGATGTCCGCATAGCCGTGGTAAACGATGTCGCCGCCGTCGATCGACGCGTTGACAGCCGGGAAGCGTTTCAGCGCTTCGGTAGCTGCTTTGACGAAGAACGACATGAAGCCCAGGCGTACGCCGTTGTGGGACTTCTCGAACAGGTCCTTGTACTTCGAACGCAGGGCCATGACTTCAGTCATGTCGACTTCGTTGAAAGTGGTCAGCATCGCCATGTTCGACTGAGCTTCAACCAGACGCTTGGCCACGGTGGCACGAACGCGGGTCATCGGTACGCGCTTCTCGATGCGGTCGCCAGCAGCGAACACAGGAGCGGCGGCCGAAGGAGCAGCAGCCTTGGCAGGCGCGGCAGCCGGAGCGGCTTTCTTGGCAGCAACAGCTGCAACCACGTCTTCCTTGGTCACACGACCGCCCTTGCCGGTGCCGGCAACGGAAGCGATGTTGATGCCGTTTTCTTCAGCCAGTTTGCGCGCAGCCGGTGCAGCAACAGGATCATCTTCGCCTTCGGCAGCAGCCGGTGCAGCGGCAGCAGCGGCCGGAGCAGCAGCGGCGGCTGGAGCAGCGGCAGCAGCGCCGCCCGCTTCGATGGAGCCCAGCACTTCGTCGGACAGAACGGTGTCGCCTTCGTTCTTGACGATTGCGCCCAGCACGCCGTCAGCGGTGGCCAGCACTTCCAGTACGACTTTGTCGGTTTCGATGTCGACGATCAGATCGTCGCGCTTGACAGCGTCGCCCGGTTGTTTGTGCCAGGTGGCAACGGTGCCATCGGCAACCGATTCCGGGAAAGTGGGGGCTTTGATCTCGATAGCCATTATCTGTGGTTCCTTAAATTCGGTTTCAGGTGCGCGAAGGCGTTAAATGGTAAACGCGTCTTGCAGGAGTTTTTCCTGCTGCTCGGCGTGCATCGATGCGTAACCACAAGCTGGGGCAGCAGAAGCCTCACGGCCCGCGTACTCAAGTACGAGAGACTTGTCGAGGTTCCCGATACTGCGACGCAAGTGGTGCTGGCTGCAGTACCAGGCCCCCTGGTTCATCGGCTCTTCCTGACACCAAACGGCATTTTTGACGTTGGTGTATGGAGCCAGCACTTCTTTCAAGTCGTCCTCAGGGAATGGGTACAGCTGCTCGATACGCACGATGGCGATATCTTCACGGCCTTCGGCACGGCGTTTTTCCAGCAGGTCGTAGTAGACCTTGCCGCTACACAGAACAACACGCTCGACCTTTTTCGGGTCCAGGGTATCGATTTCCGGGATCACGGTCTGGAACGAACCTTCGGCCAGATCTTCCAGGGTCGAGATGGCCAGTTTGTGGCGCAGCAGCGACTTCGGCGTCAGCACGATCAGCGGCTTGCGCAACGGACGAATCACCTGACGACGCAGCAAGTGGTAGATCTGTGCTGGCGTGGTCGGAACGGCGACCTGAATGTTGTGCTCGGCGCACAGTTGCAGGTAACGCTCAAGACGTGCCGAGCTGTGCTCAGGGCCCTGACCTTCGTAACCGTGTGGCAGCAACATGGTCAGACCGCAGAGACGGCCCCACTTGTGCTCGCCGCTGGTGATGAACTGGTCGATTACAACCTGTGCACCGTTGGCGAAGTCGCCGAACTGGGCTTCCCAGATCACCAGCGCATCCGGCGTGGTGGTCGAGTAACCGTATTCGAATGCCAGTACCGCTTCTTCCGACAGGAACGAGTCGTACAGGTCAAAGCGTGGCTGACCGTCGTACAGGTGCTGCAGCGGAATGTAAGTGCCTGCGTCTTTCTGGTTGTGCAACACAGCGTGCCGGTGCGAGAACGTACCGCGGCCGATGTCCTGACCGGTCATGCGGATCGGGTGACCTTCGAACGCCAGGGTCGCGTACGCCATGGTTTCGGCGTAACCCCAGTTGATCGGCAGGCCGCCGGCTTGCATTTTCTGACGGTCTTCGTAGATCTTCGAGACCTGACGCTGAACCACGAAGCCTTCCGGAATTTCCAGCAGCTTGGCGGACAGTTCTTGCAGGGTTTTCAGATCAAAGCGGGTGTCGTGACGCGCAGTCCAGGCGTGGCCCAGATACGGACGCCAGTCCACGAACAGCTCTTTGTTCGGCTCTTTGACCAGCGATTTCACGACGTGCAGACCGTTGTCCAGCGCGTTGCGGTATTCGTCGACTTTCGCCTGAACACGCTCTGCGTCCAGCACACCGCCCTGGGTCAGACGATCAGCGTACAGCTCACGGGTGGTGCGCTGTTTGGTGATCTGCTGATACATCAGAGGCTGGGTGCCGCTTGGCTCGTCGGCCTCGTTGTGGCCGCGACGACGGTAGCAGACCAGGTCGATCACCACGTCACGCTTGAACTGCATGCGGTAGTCGATGGCCAGCTGGGTCACGAACAACACGGCTTCCGGATCATCACCATTCACATGGAGGATCGGCGCCTGGATCATCTTCGCAACGTCGGTGGCGTACTCGGTGGAACGCGAGTCCAGCGGGTTGCTGATGGTGAAACCGACCTGGTTGTTGATCACGATGTGCACGGTACCGCCGGTTTTGAAACCGCGGGTCTGCGACATCTGGAAGGTTTCCATGACTACGCCTTGACCTGCGAATGCAGCGTCACCGTGGATGGAGATCGGCAGAACCTTCTCACCGGTCGGGTCGTTACGACGATCCTGACGGGCGCGAACCGAACCTTCTACCACCGGGGAAACGATTTCCAGGTGGGACGGGTTGAACGCCATGGCCAGGTGAACTTCACCGCCGGCGGTCATCACGTTGGACGAGAAGCCCTGGTGATACTTAACGTCACCGGAACCCAGCTCGACCTTCTTCTTGCCTTCGAACTCGTCGAACAGCTCGCGCGGGTTCTTGCCGAAGGTGTTGACCAGTACGTTCAGACGGCCACGGTGGGCCATGCCGATGACGACTTCCTTGGTGCCGTAGGAACCGGAACGCTGGATCAGTTCGTCGAGCATCGGAATCAGGCTTTCGCCGCCTTCCAGACCGAAACGCTTGGTGCCCGGGTATTTGGTGCCCAGGTATTTTTCCAGGCCTTCACCGGCAGTCACGCGCTCAAGCAGGTGGCTCTTGATGTCGGCGGAGTACGTCGGACGACCACGCACGCTTTCCAGACGCTGCTGGAACCACTGGCGCTGCTCGGAATCGGTGATGTGCGTAAATTCAGCGCCGATGGTGCGGCAATATGTCTGCTGCAACGCTTCGTGAATTTCGCGTAGGCTCGCTTCCTCTTTGCCGATGAACAGGTCGCCGGCACGGAAGGTCGTATCAAGATCGGCATTGGTCAAGCCGTAATGATTGATCGACAGGTCTGCAGGTGCAGGACGCTGCCACAGCCCCAGCGGGTCAAGCTGGGCTGCCTGGTGGCCACGCATACGGTAGGCCTGGATCAATCGCAGCACTTCAACTTGCTTCTTCTCGTGCTCACTGCTCACGCTGCCGGCGGAAACCGGTTGGGCGCGGCGCTGGTTCTTTGCCAGCAGCACGAAATGATCGCGAATTGTCGAGTGCGAAACATCAGTGGCAGAGTTGCCGTCGGCAGGCAACTTCTGAAAGTAGGTGCGCCACTCTTCTGGCACAGCGTTAGGGTCGTGCAGGTAGAGCTCATAAAGCTCTTCCACATAGGCAGCGTTTCCACCTGAAAGGTAGGCGCTGTTCCACATGCGCTGCATCACGCTTTCTTGCATGCTTGGTCACCCTCGGTTAGGGGAACACCATCGATGTCGACACCGAGCAAACTTGCAGAAGTCCGAATGCAGCGACTAAAACAAGCCACTTAGGATCACACTGATAGTCCGGGTACCAGCCCGGATGCCCCTGCTTGTCTCATTTCTTCAAAATAAGAGCCGCAGCTTATGGCTACTGCTCTGGTTATAGCCATGACGCGGGTTGAAGCCCGCGCCACAGCCTCTACGGTGCAGCGGTTACAGCAGCTGAATCACACGCCGCTCGAAAGCAGCATGTTACGGATGTGACCGATGGCCTTAGTCGGGTTCAGGCCTTTCGGACATACGTTGACGCAGTTCATGATGCCCCGGCAGCGGAATACGCTGAACGGGTCATCGAGCGAAGCCAGACGCTCGTTGGTCTTGGTGTCACGGCTGTCGGCCAGGAAGCGATAAGCTTGCAGCAGCGCAGCTGGACCCAGGAACTTGTCCGGGTTCCACCAGAAGGACGGGCAAGAGGTCGAGCAGCAAGCGCACAGGATGCACTCGTACAGACCGTCGAGCTTTTCACGCTCTTCTGGCGACTGCAGACGCTCGATGGCCGGAGCCGGCGTGTCGTTCTGCAGGTAAGGCTTCACCTTCTCGTATTGCTTGTAGAAGATGCTCATATCGACAACCAGGTCACGGATAACCGGCAAACCTGGCAGCGGACGAACGATCAGCTTGTTACCTTTTACAACGGCGGACAGCGGCGTGATGCACGCCAGACCGTTCTTGCCGTTGATGTTCATGCCGTCGGAGCCGCAGACGCCTTCACGGCAAGAGCGACGATAGGAGAAACCCTCGTCCTGCTCTTTGATCAGGGCCAGCACGTCCAGCACCATCAGGTCTTTACCACCGGTATCGACCTGGAATTCCTGCATGAACGGCGCAGCGTCCTGATCAGGGTTGTAGCGATAAACACTGACTTTCAACATGGCGGTCACCCTTAATAAGTCCGGACTTTAGGTTCGAAAGTCGGAACAGTCTTCGGCGAGAAGTTCACGGCACGCTTGGTGACGCGCTTGTCACCCGGGAAGTACAGGGTGTGGCACAGCCAGTTTTCGTCGTCACGATCTTCGAAGTCTTCACGGGCGTGAGCACCGCGCGACTCTTTACGTACTTCGGCCGCGATGGCGGTAGCTTCAGCCACTTCCAGCAGGTTTTGCAGTTCCAGCGCTTCGATACGGGCAGTGTTGAACGCCTGCGACTTATCATTGATCTTCACGTTGGCGATGCGGGTACGCAGGTCAGCAAGCTGAGCGATACCTTTCTGCATGTATTCGCCGGTACGGAATACACCGAAGTAGTTCTGCATGCAGCTTTGCAGCTCGCGACGCAGGGTGGCTACGTCTTCGCCGTCGGTACGGTTGTTCAGTGCGTTCAGGCGCGACAGGGCAGCTTCGATGTCGGCTTCGGTAGCGTCGTCGTATTCGATGCCGTCGGTCAGCGCTTTTTCCAGGTGCAGACCAGCAGCGCGACCGAATACCACCAGGTCGAGCAGCGAGTTGCCGCCCAGACGGTTGGCACCGTGCACCGATACGCAAGCCACTTCACCTACTGCGAACAGACCTGGGATGATCTGGTCCACGCCTTCGGCGTTCTGGGTGATCGCCTGACCATGAATGTTGGTGGCTACGCCGCCCATCATATAGTGGCAAGTCGGAACAACCGGAACCGGCGCAACAACCGGGTCAACGTGGGCGAAAGTCTTCGACAGTTCGCAGATGCCTGGCAGACGGCTGTGCAGCACTTCCTCGCCCAAGTGGTCGAGTTTGAGCATTACGTGGTCGCCATTCGGACCGCAACCGTTGCCGGCGATGATTTCTTTAACCATCGAGCGAGCAACCACGTCACGACCGGCAAGGTCTTTGGCGTTCGGAGCATAACGCTCCATGAAACGCTCGCCGTGCTTGTTGATCAGGTAACCACCTTCACCACGGCAACCTTCTGTAACCAGTACACCGGCGCCGGCGATGCCGGTCGGGTGGAATTGCCACATTTCGATGTCTTGTACCGGCACGCCAGCACGCAGAGCCATGCCGACGCCGTCACCGGTGTTGATCAGGGCGTTCGTGGTGGAAGCGTAGATACGACCTGCACCGCCGGTAGCCAGTACGGTGGCCTTGGCGCGAATGTAGGTGGTTTCGCCGGTTTCGATGCAGATCGCGATCACACCGACGAATTCGCCTTCCTGGTTTTTCACCAGATCGACAGCGTAGTACTCGTTCAGGAACGTGGTACCGGCTTTCAGGTTGCCCTGATAAAGGGTGTGCAGCAGTGCGTGACCGGTACGGTCGGACGCCGCGCAGGTACGCGCAGCCTGGCCGCCCTTGCCGTAATCCTTGGACTGACCGCCGAATGGACGCTGATAGATACGGCCTTGCTCGGTACGCGAGAACGGCAGACCCATGTGGTCCAGCTCGAAAACGGCAGCCGGGCCTTCCTGACACATGTATTCGATAGCGTCCTGGTCACCGATGTAGTCGGAACCCTTGACGGTATCGTACATGTGCCAGCGCCAGTCATCGTTCGGGTCAGCGGACGCGATTGCGCACGTGATGCCGCCCTGGGCGGATACAGTGTGCGAGCGGGTCGGGAAGACCTTGGTGATCACGGCAGTCTTGTGACCACCCTGTGCCAGTTGCAGCGCAGCGCGCATGCCGGCACCGCCACCACCAATAATGATGGCGTCGAAAGAAATCGTTGGAATGTTAGCCATGACTCAGATACCCCAGAGAATCTGCACACCCCAGACGAAGTAAGCGAACATCGCAACGCCGCATACTGCCTGGAAAAGGAAACGTATCGCCGTTGCGGACTTGCCGAACGCCATTGGCGTCAGGTAGTCAGTCGCGATGGTCCACATGCCGACCCAGGCGTGAGCGCCGAGAGCAACAAGGGCCAGGAGGCTGAAAATACGCATCCCGTTGTGGGCGAACAGTTCATGCCACTGGGCATACTCGAGGCCAGGGTGGGCCACGACGTATCCGATCAGAAAGATGAAGTAAGCCGCGAGAACGACCGCAGACACACGTTGCGCCATCCAGTCATAGAGGCCCGAACGCGACAGGTTCGTGACGTTAGTTACCATATCCAAACTCCTGCCAGAACGATTACCACCACGGAAACGGCGATAACGATTTTCGAGCCCAGTTTGCCGCCTTCCAGCGTCTCACCGATGCCCATGTCCATGATCAAATGGCGCACACCGGCTACCAGGTGATACAGCAGAGCGGACAGGATGCCCCAAATCACTAGCTTGGCTAGCGGACTGGTCAGACACGCTTTCACCTGACCGAAGCCTTCCTCGGAGCTCAGCGACTTGTCCAATGCATAAAGCATGATGGCAAGGCACACGAAGAGGATGACACCGGAGATACGGTGAAGAATGGACGTGTAAGCAGTGACTGGGAGTTTGATGGTCCTTAGGTCTAGGTTTACAGGTCGTTGGCTTTTCACGGCTTTTTTTTCACACTGAAGAGCCCCTAACAATCAGGGCAAAGTTGTTGGGGAGTGCACTGGTCAGGTAACCACCACCCAGGGATGCGACCCCCAATGAAAGCAAGCCCAAAAGCCCTTGGCGGTCGGTGGCCGAGTATAGACAGTTAGGCTACTAATGACAACGCAATCACCTACCCCAAATAGCTGATTGCACAAGTCGTATAAAAGGCGTAAATGGCAGTCAATTTCGAGGAAAAAGTGCGCTTAAAGCCTTCTGGAGCAAGACTTTAGGCAAATTGACATTCGAATTTATCTCACTATAGTGGTGCGGGCCCTGCGTGGGGGGTCTGTCTGATGGTTCAAGCATAAATAGGAGGCCACATGGCTGACAAAAAAGCGCAGTTGATCATCGAGGGCGCAGCCCCCGTCGAGCTGCCCATTTTAACCGGCACCGTTGGTCCCGATGTAATCGATGTTCGGGGCCTGACGGCCACGGGCCGCTTCACTTTCGACCCAGGTTTCATGTCGACCGCCTCGTGCGAATCGAAGATCACCTATATCGACGGCGACAACGGCATTCTGTTGCACCGCGGCTACCCGATCGAACAGCTGGCTGAAAAATCGGACTACCTGGAAACCTGCTACCTGCTGCTCAACGGCGAACTGCCGACCGCAGAGCAGAAGGCCCAGTTCGTCAGCACCGTGAAAAACCACACCATGGTTCACGAGCAGCTGAAAACCTTCTTCAACGGTTTCCGTCGCGACGCCCACCCGATGGCCGTCATGTGCGGTGTAGTCGGCGCCCTCTCGGCCTTCTACCACGACTCCCTCGACATCAATAACCCGCAGCATCGCGAAATTTCCGCGATCCGTCTGGTTGCCAAGATGCCGACCCTGGCAGCGATGGTTTACAAGTACTCCATGGGCCAACCCATGATGTACCCGCGCAACGACCTGACGTACGCGGAAAACTTCCTGCACATGATGTTCAACACCCCGTGCGAGATCAAACCGATCAGCCCGGTGCTCGCCAAGGCCATGGACCGGATCTTCATCCTCCACGCCGACCACGAGCAGAACGCGTCGACTTCTACTGTACGTCTGGCCGGCTCTTCGGGTGCCAACCCGTTCGCCTGTATCGCCGCCGGTATCGCCGCACTGTGGGGCCCTGCCCACGGCGGTGCGAACGAAGCCGTGCTGACCATGCTTGACGAGATTGGCGATGTTTCCAACATCGACAAGTTCATCGCCAAGGCCAAGGACAAGAACGATCCGTTCAAGCTGATGGGTTTCGGTCACCGCGTTTACAAGAACCGCGACCCTCGCGCGACTGTAATGAAGCAGACCTGCGACGAAGTACTGAAGGAACTGGGCATCAACAACGATCCGCAACTCGAACTGGCCATGCGCCTGGAAGAGATCGCGCTGACCGACCCGTACTTCATCGAACGCTCGCTGTACCCGAACGTCGACTTCTACTCGGGGATCATCCTCAAGGCGATCGGCATTCCGACCAGCATGTTCACTGTGATTTTCGCGCTGGCACGTACTGTTGGCTGGATTTCGCACTGGAAAGAGATGCTCTCCAGCCCGTACAAGATTGGCCGTCCGCGCCAGCTGTACACTGGTTACGAGTCGCGTGATATTTCCAAGCTGGAAGACCGTAAATAAGACCTGTCTTGCGATGAAGTCTTAGTTGTACCGGGAACGGCCTCTATTTATATAGAGGCCGTTTTTGTTTGTGCTGGGTTTTGGGATTTGGGATTTGGGATTTGGGATTTGGGATTTGGGGTTTGGGGTTTGGGGTTTGGGGTTTGGGATTGGGATTGGGATTGGGATTGGGATTGGGATTGGGATTGGGATTGGGGGCATATCCGTTTCTTCGGGTGCTGCCGCTGGCGGTTTCGCTCTTACAGCGAGTCCCTTTTTCAAACGCCAAAAAGGAACCAAAAGGCTTTGCCCCTGGCGTACGGCACTTCGCTGAGGCTCAGTGTTCCCTCGCTACGGTGTCCATCCGGGGGCATCGCCTACGGTTTGCTTCGCTGCACCTCCTCTCGATGAATGCGGCTTCGCCGCACGGCGCTGCGCGCCTACCCCCGGATGAACACCTTCGCTCGGCCTGCCGATGGGGCAAAAGATCAAAAGCCGAAGCCAAAGCAAGATCAAAAGCCAGATCAAGAGCCCCTCACGCTAGCCCTCTCCCGAAGGGAGAGGGGACTGATCGCGGTGTTTGGCAGAGCTACGCCGACCTGAGATACCGAGTCGAACTCAGAGTCTGAATCAGATCAAAAGCCCCTCACCCTAGCCCTCTCCCGGAGGGAGAGGGGACTGAACGAGGTGTTTGGGAAAGCTACCCCGATGTGCGATAGCGCGTTGAACTCAGATTTTGAAAAGCCCACAAATCGGCTCCCTCTCCCTCGGGAGAGGGCTGGGTTGAGGGGCGAATCCAATACCGAACAAAAGCCGACCGCATGCTCTTCACCACTCAACAGGATGAGCGTTAGCTCGGCTGCAGCTCTTGATCTGTAAGGCGACGTCGGAAGGCTGAGTGGAGGGATTGATCCTGGCGTGGGAGCGCAGCGACCGTTTGGCGAAGCCAAACACAGCGAGAGGAGGTGCAGCGAAGCAAACCGTAGGCGTTGCGCCAGGATCGATCCCGGAGCGAAGGGACCCCGAGCTTTAGCGAGCGGGCCGCACGTAGGAGCAAGCGTTTTTTTGCTTACTTTTTTTTGGCGCTTGTAAAAAAAGTGAGTCGCCGTAAGGGCGAAACCCTAAGAAGCCATTACCGCAGCAACGGATATGTACACAGCTCTAGCCGATAACCGCCCACAAAAAATGCCCCGATCTCTCAACCGGGGCATTCAGCACAACATTACAAAACCATCAAACCATCAATGCGAAACCGCCCCACTCGCCCCCAACCCGGTCTGCGAACGCACAAACTGCGGGAAGAACAGCGCCCGCTCCTTGTCCGCTGCCGCCGACTTGTCGGTAATCGAGAAGAACCAGATCCCCACAAAGGCAATGATCATAGAGAACAACGCCGGATACTCGTAAGGGAAGATCGCCTTCTCGTGATGCAGAATCTGCACCCAGATGGTCGGGCCTAGGATCATCAAGCCAACTGCACTTACCAGCCCCAGCCAGCCGCCGATCATCGCACCGCGGGTAGTCAGCTTCTTCCAGTACATCGAAAGCAGCAGCACCGGGAAGTTACAGCTCGCCGCGATCGAGAACGCCAGGCCCACCATGAACGCAATGTTCTGGCTTTCGAACAGGATGCCCAAGCCAATCGCCAACACCGCCAAGGCAATGGTAGTGATCTTCGAGACACGAATCTCGTCCCTCTCGTTCGCCTTGCCCTTCTTGATCACACTGGCATACAAGTCGTGAGAAACCGCCGAAGCACCGGCCAGCGTCAGACCTGCCACAACCGCCAGAATGGTCGCGAACGCCACCGCCGAGATAAAGCCGAGGAAGATACTGCCACCGACCGCGTTGGCCAAATGCACCGCCGCCATGTTGTTGCCGCCCAACAGCGCGCCAGCCGCATCTTTGAAGGCCGGGTTAGTGCTGACCAGCAGGATCGCGCCGAAGCCGATGATGAAGGTCAGAATGTAGAAGTAACCAATGAAGCCAGTGGCGTAGAGCACACTCTTGCGGGCTTCTTTTGCGTCACTCACGGTGAAGAAGCGCATCAGAATGTGTGGCAAGCCAGCCGTACCGAACATCAGCGCCAGACCCAGCGAGAATGCCGAAATCGGGTCCTTGACCAGACCGCCCGGGCTCATGATCGCTTCGCCCTTGGCGTGAACCTTGATCGCTTCGGAGAACAATGTGTTGAAGTCAAAGCCTACGTGCTTCATCACCATCAGCGCCATGAACGAGGCACCGGACAGCAACAGCACGGCCTTGATGATCTGTACCCAGGTGGTCGCCAGCATGCCGCCGAACAGCACATACATGCACATCAGCACACCGACCAGAATCACCGCGACGTGGTAGTCCAGACCGAACAACAACTGGATCAACTTGCCGGCACCAACCATTTGCGCGATCAGATAGAACGCCACCACCACCAGCGAGCCGCAGGCAGACAGGGTGCGGATCTGGGTTTGCCCGAGGCGGTAGGACGCCACGTCGGCAAAGGTGTATTTACCCAGGTTACGCAGACGCTCGGCGATCAGGAACAGAATGATCGGCCAGCCCACCAGGAAGCCGATCGAGTAGATCAGGCCATCGTAGCCGGAGGTGAACACCAGCGCGGAAATCCCCAGGAAGGACGCCGCAGACATGTAGTCACCGGCAATCGCCAGACCGTTCTGGAAACCGGTGATCTTGCCGCCCGCCGCATAGTAGTCGGCCGCCGAATTGTTTTTCTTCGAGGCCCAGTAGGTGATGTAGAGCGTCGCACCCACGAACGCCACGAACATCAGGATCGCCGGAATGTTCAGCGGCTGTTTGGCCACCTCACCCGTCAACGCGTCAGCCGCCCAGACACTCGGCGCGAAAGCCGCAACACTCAATAGAGCCAGTAGACGCCGGATCATTGCTGAGCCTCCTTGAGAATCGCATTGTTCAGGTCGTCAAACTCGCCATTGGCGCGGCGCACATAGATAGCGGTGAGGATGAATGCCGAAAGAATCAGCCCGACACCGATCGGAATACCCCAGGTAATCGAGGACTCAGGACTGAGTTTCGCGCCCAGGATATGCGGCCCGTAAGCGATCAGAAGAATGAAGCCAGAGTAAAGCCCGAGCATGATCGCCGAGAGTATCCAGGCGAACTTTTCCCTTTTTCGCACCAGCTCCTTGAATCGGGGACTGTTTTGAATCGAGAGGTAAATGCTGTCGTTCATTGTTTTTATCCTCGCAGCACAGATTATTGTTGGAACATAGCTAATGTATGCGGCTGCGAGCGCGGTAACAGACGACCTTAGTAGTAGAACGCCATGACACTTTTGCCAATTTCAAGCATGCACAAAAAAATGTAGGAGTGAGCCTGCTCGCGATGGCGGTGTGTCAGTCACCTAAAGCATGAACTGACAGATTGCTATCGCGAGCAGGCTCACTCCTACAGGGGTACAGCGGTGAGGCGGTTATTTGGTCCAGTCAGCCACGCGATCCGGGTGCTTGGCCACCCAATCCTTGGCCGCCGCGTCAGGCTTGGCACCGTCCTGAATCGCCAGCATGACTTCGCCGATTTCATCTTTCGACGCCCACTGGAAGTTCTTCAGGAACTTGGCCACTTCCGGCGCTTTGGTTGCCAGTTCTTTGCTGCCGATGCTGTTCACGGTTTCAGCTGCACCGTACACGCCTTTCGGGTCGTCGAGGAAGCGCAGTTTCCACTTGGCGAACATCCAGTGCGGCACCCAACCGGTGACGGCGATGGATTCGTTTTTCTTCTCGGCACGGGTCAGCTCGGCGATCATGCCGGCGCCGGAACTGGCCTTGAGGGAATACTTGTCGAGGCCGTAATCCTTGATCGCCTGATCAGTCTTGAGCATCACGCCTGAACCGGCGTCGATGCCGACGATGCGATTCTTAAAGGTGTCATCGGTTTTCAGGTCTTCGATTGACTTGGCTTTAACGTACTCCGGCACGATCAGGCCGATTTTCGCATCCTTGAAGTTCGGGCCGTAATCGACGACCAGATCCTTGTTCTTCGTCCAGTATTCGCCGTGGGTCACTGGCAGCCAGGCCGAGAGCATGGCGTCGAGCTTGCCGGTGGCAACACCCTGCCACATGATCCCGGTGGCGACGGCTTGCAGCTTCACGTCGTAGCCGAGTTTCTGTTTGATGACTTCGGCCGCCACGTGGGTGGTCGCGACGCTGTCGGACCAACCGTCAACGTAACCGATGTTCAGGGTCTGTTTTTCTGCGCTGGCGAAAGTGGAACTCATCGCAAGCACCAGAGCGGCACCTGCGCCTAAAAGTCGTCGCATCTTCATCGTTACTTCCCCGAAATGCTGCGCCCGACGGATGCCGGGCATCGTCAACGTATTGTTATGGTGCACAGCGCCCCCATCACGCCTGACCGCAAACCAACTCGAACATCAGCGGAGTACTGATGCCCTGATCATCAACCTGACGCCGCAGGCGACCTGCTCTGTCAGCGACCTCAAGGCAACGAGAAACGACATCAGAAGGCCATTAATCGCGACTATATAAATGACGCCAAATTATCCGCCCGAACTTTGCATGTGCAAATCATGCAGGTCACCAACCCCTCTATAAATGCAGGTAACATGCCTCGCTTTGCAGCCACTCGGCCTGACCATGTCCGCGACTTCCCGTTTCCCCACTCTGCCTTATCTCTTCGCCTGCCTACTCGGGCTGTTTGCCCTCGGTGGCTTCTGGTACGGCCTCGGCCAACCGGTGATTCTGCCGGATGCGGCGACGCCGACGCACAAGCTGCAGTGCGCCTCGTACACACCGTTCGATAAAGACCAATCACCGTTCGACGTGCCATTCAAACTGCGCCCGGAGCGCATGGACGCCGACCTCGCGTTGCTGGCGACTCGCTTTGAGTGCATTCGTACCTATTCGATGACGGGCCTTGAGGCGCTGCCGGATCTGGCGCGTAAACATGGTCTCAAATTGATGATCGGCGCATGGGTCAACAGCAACCCGGTAGACACCGAGAAAGAAGTCGACCTGCTGATCGCCTCGGCCAACGCCAACCCGGACGTGGTCAGTGCAGTGATCGTCGGTAACGAAGCGCTGCTGCGCAAGGAAGTCACCGGCGCGCAACTGGTCCGGTTTATCAACAAGGTCAAGAGCCAGATCAAGCAACCGGTCACCTACGCCGATGTCTGGGAGTTCTGGCTCAAGCATCCGGAAGTCGCGCCGGCAGTGGACTTCCTGACCATCCATTTGCTGCCGTACTGGGAAGATGATCCATCAAACATCGATGCCGCCCTGCAACATGTCGCGGATGTGCGCCAAGTGTTCGGCAACAAGTTCGCCCCGAAAGACGTGATGATCGGTGAAACCGGCTGGCCGAGCGAAGGCCGCCAGCGCGAGACCGCCCTGCCGAGTCGGGTCAACGAGGCCAAATTCATTCGTGGTTTTGTCGCAATGGCCGAGAAAGAAGGCTGGCATTACAACCTGATCGAAGCCTTTGACCAGCCGTGGAAGCGCGGCAGTGAAGGCGCGGTCGGCGGTTACTGGGGGCTGTTCGACGCGGATCGTCAGGACAAAGGCGTGCTCGCCGGGCCGGTGACCAACGTGCCGTACTGGAAGGAATGGCTGGCGGTCGGTGGTTTGATTTTTCTTGGCACACTGATGCTCGGCGGTCGCGTTCGCACGACGCGCTCGGCGCTGGTGTTGCCGCTGCTGGGCGCCCTCGCCGCCTGCTCGATTGGCGCCTGGGGTGATCTTGCGCGGGTGACTACGCGATTTGCCAGTGAGTGGCTATGGGTCGGTGTACTGACCGCGTTGAATCTGTTGGTGTTGGCGCACGCAGCATTGACGTTGAGCCCGCGCACTGGCTGGCGTGAACGGGCGTTCAATCTGCTGGAGCGTCGCGCCGGCTGGCTGGTCGCGGCAGCAGGTTTTGCCGCTGCGGTGATGATGCTGGAGATGGTGTTCGATCCGCGTTATCGCAGCTTTGCGAGCATGGCGTTTGTGCTGCCGGCGCTGGTTTATCTGTGTCGCCCGGTGAGTGTGCCGCGCCGGGAAATTGCCCTGCTGACGTTTATTGTCGGCGCGGGGATTGCGCCGCAGTTGTATCAGGAAGGTTTGCAGAATCAGCAGGCGTGGGGCTGGGCGCTGGTGAGTGTGTTGATGGTGGCTGCTTTGTGGCGCTGCCTGCGCGTTCACAAGATTTAATATTCATCGACTGAAATGCCCAATCGCGAGCAGGCTCACTCCTACAGTTTGGAATGCGTTCCCCTTGTAGGAGTGAGCCTGCTCGCGATAGCTGACGATCAGACGCTGCAGGACTTACGGACCAACCGCAACCCGGCAATCACCAATGCAAACACCGCCAACGTGGTGTTGTACAACGCCAGTGCCGGCACCCCAAACACCAGCGCCAGCACCGCCAGCCACCACCCTGCCCGCCCGGGCACGACAAAACCGATCAGCGCCGCGCCCAGCGCCGTCCAGCCCAGCACCTTGAAGTGAATCATCAAGCCCAGATTCGAACGCACCTGACATTCCCAGCGGCTGGCCTCATCCACGCAGATGCCCACCCATTTTCCGTCTTCCATAAAGCCATAACGCGCTCCATAACTGGCGGCCAGCCACAACGGCAACAGAACGAGCAGCAAAATCACGGGCAAGCGGCGGGACATGAAACACTCCAATCTTCGGGAATCGGCGGCCAGCTTAATCTGCCGCCAGCCGTTCGCAAGAACTAACAACTGTTAACTGTTCATTCAGTCGGTGCAAAGTGTATCGTCCAGCTACTATTACTCCGAATTCTGCCTGTTTGGTGCCGCAGCATGGCACTTTGGCGCAACCCCGGTGGTCATAGCCTGCGAACTTCATTCGGCACCTTCCTCTAAGGGATCTAGTCATGCTCCGTTCCTTGCGCTTCGCCGCGCTGTTCAGCGGCCTTATTTTGAGTGCGTCCGCACTGGCGGTGGATATCGATGCCGCCAGCTATGGCTACCCGCTGACCAATCCGTTCGAGGCGACCATCGCCACGACCCCGCCCGATTTACGCCCGGAGCTGCCGCTGGACGACGACATCAATCAGTCGGACCGCAGCCTGACGTTGCGCCCCGAGCGAGAGTTCATCCTGCCAGACAACTTCTGGGCGGTGAAAAAGCTCACCTACCGCATCGCCACCCAGGACAAACCGGCACCGCTGATCTTCCTGATCGCCGGCACGGGCGCACGCTATGACAGCACGCTCAACGAATATCTGAAAAAGCTCTACTACAAGGCCGGCTACCACGTCGTGCAGTTGTCGTCGCCGACCAGTTTTGACTTCATCAGCGCTGCCTCGCGTTTCGCCACCCCGGGCGTGACCAAGGAAGACGCCGAAGACATGTACCGGGTGATGCAGGCTGTACGGGCGCAGAATCCGAAACTGCCGGTGACAGAGTATTACCTGACCGGTTACAGCCTCGGTGCTCTGGATGCCGCGTTCGTCGCGCATCTGGACGAGACGCGCCGCAGCTTCAACTTCAAGAAAGTCCTGCTGCTCAACCCGCCGGTCAACCTTTACACCTCGGTCACCAACCTCGACAAACTGGTGCAAACCGAAGTTAAAGGCATCAACACCAGCACGACATTCTATGAGCTGGTGCTGTCCAAGCTGACCCGCTACTTCCAGCAGAAAGGCTACATCGACCTCAATGACGCGCTGCTCTACGACTTCCAGCAGTCCAAGCAACACCTGACCAACGAACAGATGGCGATGTTGATTGGCACCTCGTTCCGTTTCTCGGCAGCCGACATTGCGTTCACCTCGGACCTGATCAACCGTCGCGGCCTGATCACCCCGCCGAAATTCCCGATCACCGAAGGCACCAGCCTCACGCCGTTCCTAAAGCGTGCGCTGCAATGCGATTTCGATTGCTACCTGACCGATCAAGTAATCCCGATGTGGCGTGCGCGCACCGACGGCGGCAGCCTGCTGCAACTGATCGATCAGGTCAGCCTGTATGCGTTGAAGGATTATCTGCATGACAGCCCGAAAATCGCCGTGATGCACAACGCCGACGACGTGATCCTCGGCCCGGGCGACCTCGGTTTCCTGCGCAAGACCTTCGGTGATCGCCTGACCGTTTACCCACTGGGCGGCCACTGCGGCAACCTTAACTACCGCGTCAACAGCGACGCCATGCTGGAGTTCTTCCGTGGCTAAATATCTCCTGCTGATTGCAGCGCTTCTCTGCGCAGGCGTGGCCCAGGCCGACAACAGCAAAGCTAACGCGCCCGTCGTGGTCGACAGCGACGGCTTCAAGGAGCCGCTGTCCAAACTCAAATTCAACCCGGGGCTGGATCAGCGCGAGTTCGAGCGCTCGACGCTCAACGCGCTGAACGTCTACGACCCGCTGGAATCGTGGAACCGCCGGGTTTACCACTTCAACTATCGCTTCGACCAATGGGTGTTCCTGCCGGTGGTCGATGGCTACCGTTACATCACACCCAGCTTTTTGCGCACGGGCGTGAGCAACTTCTTCAACAACCTCGGTGACGTACCGAACCTGGTCAACAGCCTGTTGCAGTTCAAAGGCCAGCGTTCGATGGAAACCACCGCGCGCCTGCTGCTCAACACCACCATCGGCATCGCCGGTCTGTGGGATCCGGCCACCGCCATGGGCCTGCCGCGTCAGAGCGAAGACTTCGGTCAGACGTTGGGCTTCTATGGGGTGCCGGGGGGTGCGTATTTCGTGCTGCCGATTTTCGGCCCGTCGAACATCCGCGATACCGCAGGTCTGGCCGTGGATTACACCACCGAATCGGCGATCAACTTCCTCAACGTCTCGGAAGTCAGCTCCAACCATCCGGAAGTCTGGGCCCTGCGTGCGGTCGACAAGCGTTATCAGACCAGTTTCCGTTATGGCCAGATGAACTCGCCGTTCGAGTACGAGAAAGTGCGTTACGTGTACACCGAAGCGCGCAAGTTGCAGATCGCCGAGTAATTCCGACAGGCACAAAAAAGGGCCATTCGATGCGAGTCGAATGGCCCTTTTTCATGGCATCACACAGATCAAATTGTAGGAGTGAGCCTGCTCGCGATAGCGGTGTGTCAGGCGACACTTATGAGGCTGATACACCGCTATCGCGAGCAGGCTCACTCCTACAAGGGTTTTGTGTTGAATGTCAGTTTTTCAGGGCTTTCCAGATCTTGCCGACAACCGAAACCACCGCCAACACCACCGCACCAGCGATGATCCCCGCCACGCCATTGAGCAACATCGGCACCGCAAACCCGACACTGCCGGCCGCCGCGCCAACACCTTCAATCCAGTGATGAATCACCGGCACGCCGTGGGTGAGAATGCCGCCACCGACCAGGAACATCGCTGCCGTACCGACCACCGACAAGGTTTTCATCATGTACGGTGCGGCGCTGAGGATGGCGCTGCCGACTTTCTTCGCGAACTGCCCAGGTTTTTGCGTCAGCCACAGACCGAGATCGTCGAGCTTGACGATGCCCGCCACCAGACCATAAACGCCGACAGTCATGACAATGGCGATACCAGACATCACAATCACTTGCTGCGTCAGCGATGCATCCGCCACGGTGCCCAAGGTGATCGCGATAATCTCTGCCGAAAGGATAAAGTCAGTGCGAATCGCGCCTTTGATCTTGTCCTTCTCGAATGCCACCAGATCGGTCGCCGGATCAGCAACTGCTTCAGTCAGTTGCGCATGTTCGGCCTCGTCTTCAGCCTTGCTGTGCAGAAATTTGTGCGCAAGCTTCTCGAAACCTTCGAAACACAGGTACGCACCACCGACCATCAACAGCGGCGTCACCAGCCACGGCACGAACGCACTGATCGCCAGCGCAGAGGGCACCAGAATCAGTTTGTTGACGAACGAGCCTTTGGCTACAGCCCAGACCACGGGAATTTCGCGCTCGGCACGCACACCGGAGACCTGCTGGGCGTTGAGCGCCAGATCGTCGCCGAGCACGCCGGCAGTCTTCTTGGCGGCCATTTTGCTCATCAACGCCACGTCGTCCAGCACGGTGGCAATATCGTCGACCAGCACCAGCAAACTGCTTCCTGCCATGAATCCTGTTTCCTTTTATGTATGAATGTTGCGAAGCATAACGCGACCTTAGACCACGCGGGGCATTCTTGAGCGTCGCGCGAGGCCGGTGCTACCATGCGCAACCGCCAGAACAGGCAAGGAACCACCGGGTTTATGAGCACAATCCGCGAGCGTAACAAAGAACTGATCCTGCGTGCCGCCAGTGAGGAGTTTGCCGACAAGGGCTTCGCTGCGACCAAAACCAGCGACATCGCCGCCAAGGCGGGATTGCCCAAGCCCAACGTTTACTACTACTTCAAGTCCAAGGAAAACCTCTACCGCGAGGTGCTGGAAAGCATCATCGTGCCGATTTTGCAGGCCTCGACCCCGTTCAACCCGGACGGCGTGCCAAGCGAAGTGCTGAGTGGCTACATCCGCTCGAAGATCCGCATCTCCCGCGACCTGCCCTTCGCCTCGAAAGTATTCGCCAGCGAAATCATGCACGGCGCCCCGCACCTGAGCGCCGACCTGGTCGAGCAGCTCAACGGCCAGGCCAAGCACAACATCGACTGTATCCAGAGCTGGATCGACCGCGGACAAATCGCCCCGATCGACCCCAACCACCTGATGTTCAGCATCTGGGCCGCAACCCAGACCTACGCCGACTTCGACTGGCAGATTTCTGCGGTCACGGGTAAGGACAAGCTGGATGAGGCAGATTATGAAGCGGCGGCGCAGACGATTATCCGGTTGGTGTTGAAGGGGTGTGAGCCGGACTGAAACACCGCGGTGACTGCTTCGCGAGCAGGCTCGCTCCCAAATTGGATCTGTGGCGTTCACAAATCCCCTGTGGGAGCGAGCCTGCTCGCGATCGAGGCAACTCGGTTTCAGCTCAAGCCCAAATAGCATCCCACAGCGGATAGTCGCCAAGCTTCTCCACCAGCCCGGCCCGCAACGGGTTGGCCACGACATAACGCGCCATCTTCACCAGGTCTTCTTCCCGTCTCAGCGCGCGGTCATGAAACCCTCTCTGCCAGAGAACGCTGTTTCCACCGGAAGCTTGCCTGACAGCCTTGGTACTCAGCGATTTGGTTTTTTGCATCACCTCACTCAATGAGCCTCGTCGCAATTCAATCAGCCAATGGAAATGATCTGGCATCACTACCCAGGCTAATGAGTTCACCAGCCCCGAATCTTGCGCGTGTCGAAATTGATCAGCGACCAGTTTTCCCAAGGCAAAATCCGTGAAAATCGGCTTTCGTTGATAAGTGGTGCTGGTTAACAGATAGATTCGACTGACTTCGATATAGCGCCCGACTCGCAATTTATGTGCTGCAGGTAGATCCGGCATTCCTTTGCCCTCTGTGATCAGGTCATGAAAAGGCTAGTACCGGGAAAGACAAATGGAGCGGTCAACTGTTGGCTGGATGTGTCTGGTAGATAGCGATCGCGAGCAGGCTCACTCCTACAGGGGATCTGGGGTGTTCATACATTTTGTGTCTGAACAAAAATTCCTGTAGGAGTGAGCCTGCTCGCGATAGCGGTTATTCAATCAACGCAGATTCAAGCAGCCACCCCCGCATCCGCCCGCAACTCCAACGCCTCCACCGCTTTAATCGCCACCTGCTCATCAATATCCGACAAATCCCCGCTAATCCCGATCGCGCCCAGCACATTCCCCGCCTGATCCCGAATCAACACACCACCCGGCGCCGGCACGACGCTGCCCTGGCCCATGCTGTTGAGCGCGGCAATAAACGCCGGGCGTTGTTGCGCGTCGAGTGCGAGCAGGCGTGAGCCTTTACCCAGCGCGATGGCGCCCCAGGCTTTGCCAATGGCGATGTTCGGACGAAGCAGGCTGGCGCCGTCTTCGCGTTGCAGGGCGATCAGGTGGCCGCCGGTATCGAGTACCGCGATGGTCAGCGGCGCGGCGTTGATGCCGCGCCCTGTATTGATGGCTTCGTTGACCAGGTTGACTGCGACTTTCAAGGTTAAAGCGCTCATGGTGCCGTCCTCATTTTGTTATAGGGAAAGTCGTGGGCCTGCGGTTTTCTGCCGCAGGCCGATGCAACAAATAGAACACAATGAGTTATTTTTTTGTATACAATAATTCTCGAAAAGCGCCACATGCGACGAAAAGCCACACTCAGACAGGCTTCCGACGAATGAAACAGGCGCTTGAGAAAATGGATTGACCTGCGCCGTCCGCCGTGAATACACTCTGCGCAAAGCCACTTGTATACAATTACAAAACATAAAGAGGCACAAAACCATGAGCAAAATGAGAGCAATCGAAGCCGCCGTTCTGGTGATGCGCCGTGAAGGGGTTGATACCGCTTTTGGCATCCCGGGCGCTGCCATCAACCCGCTGTACTCCGCCTTGCAGAAAGTCGGTGGCATCGATCACGTCCTTGCTCGCCACGTTGAAGGCGCCTCGCACATGGCCGAGGGCTACACCCGCACCAAGGCCGGCAACATCGGCGTGTGCATCGGCACTTCCGGCCCTGCCGGTACCGACATGGTCACCGGGCTCTACAGCGCCTCGGCCGACTCGATTCCAATCCTCTGCATCACCGGCCAGGCACCCCGCGCCCGTATGCACAAGGAAGATTTCCAGGCTGTCGACATCACCAGCATCGTCAAGCCAGTCACCAAGTGGGCGACCACTGTTCTGGAACCGGGCCAAGTGCCTTACGCGTTCCAGAAAGCGTTCTTTGAAATGCGCTCCGGCCGTCCAGGCCCCGTGCTGATCGATCTGCCGTTCGACGTGCAGATGGCCGAGATCGAATTCGACATCGACGCTTACCAGCCGCTGCCATTGGCCAAACCGACCGCTACCCGCGTGCAGGTCGAAAAGGCTCTGGCTTTGCTGGATCAGGCTGAACGTCCATTGCTGGTGGCCGGCGGCGGCATCATCAACGCCGACGCCAGCGATCTGCTGGTTGAATTCGCTGAACTGACCGGCATCCCGGTGATCCCGACCCTGATGGGCTGGGGCACCATCCCTGACGATCACCCGTTGATGGTCGGCATGGTTGGTCTGCAGACTTCGCACCGTTACGGCAACGCGACCATGCTGAAATCCGACGTGGTGTTGGGGATCGGCAACCGCTGGGCCAACCGTCACACCGGTTCGGTTGACGTTTACACCGAAGGTCGCAAGTTCATTCACGTCGACATCGAAGGCACGCAGATCGGTCGTGTGTTCACGCCGGATCTGGGCATCGTTTCCGACGCCGCTGCAGCACTGACCGTGTTCATCGAAGTGGCCCGTGAATGGCAAGCCGCCGGCAAGCTGAAAAACCGCAGTGCCTGGCTGCAAGATTGCCAACAGCGCAAAGCCAGCCTGCATCGCAAAACCCACTTCGACAACGTGCCGGTCAAACCACAGCGCGTTTACGAAGAAATGAACCAGGTGTTCGGCAAGGACACCTGCTACGTCAGCACCATTGGTCTGTCGCAGATTGCCGGCGCGCAGTTCCTGCACGTCTACAAGCCGCGTCACTGGATCAACTGTGGCCAGGCCGGCCCGTTGGGCTGGACCATTCCGGCAGCGCTGGGCGTGGTGAAGGCCGATCCGAGCCGTAAAGTCGTGGCCCTGTCGGGGGACTATGACTTCCAGTTCATGATCGAAGAACTGGCGGTCGGCGCTCAGTTCAAACTGCCGTACATCCACGTCGTGGTGAACAACTCGTACCTGGGTCTGATCCGTCAGGCACAGCGCGGGTTCGAAATGGACTACTGCGTGCAGCTGTCCTTCGATAACCTGAACGCGCCGGAACTCAACGGTTACGGTGTTGACCACGTCGCAGTGGCTGAAGGCCTCGGCTGTAAGGCACTGCGTGTGTTCGAACCCTCGGAAATCGCCCCTGCCCTGCGCAAGGCCGAACAGATGATCGAAGAGTTCAAGGTGCCGGTGATCGTCGAGATCATTCTGGAGCGTGTGACCAACATCTCCATGGGTACCGAGATCAACGCCGTCAACGAATTCGAAGACCTGGCGCTGGTCGGCAACGATGCGCCAACGGCGATTTCGCTGCTTGATTAACTGCTGACCGCTGATCGTTCCCACGCTCTGCGTGGGAACGCAGCCCGGGACGCTCTGCGTCCCAAAGCGGACGCAGAGCGTCCATTGAGGCATTCCCACGCAGAGCGTGGGAACGAGAATCTAGAACGGGAGACCACCATGCCGCGTTTCGCAGCCAACCTGTCCATGCTGTTCACCGAACAGGATTTCCTTGCCCGTTTCGACGCCGCCGCCAAGGCTGGTTTCAGCGGTGTCGAGTACCTGTTCCCGTACGACTTCAGCTCCGCCGAAATCAAGGCCAAGCTCGACGCCAACGGTCTGACCCAAGTGCTGTTCAACCTGCCGGCCGGTGACTGGGCCAAGGGCGAACGCGGTATCGCGTGCTTGCCGGATCGTGTCGAAGAGTTCCGCGCCGGTGTCGATCTGGCCATCGCTTACGCACAAGTGCTGGGCAACACCCAGATCAACTGCCTGGCCGGTATCCGTCCGCAAGGCGTAGACGATGCCACCGTGGAAAAGACCTTCGTCGCCAACCTGAAATACGCCGCCGACAAGCTGCAGGCAGCGGGCATCAAACTGGTGATGGAAGCGATCAACACCCGCGACATCCCGGGCTTCTACCTGAACAACACGGCGCAAGCCCTGTCGATTCGCGAACAGGTCGGCAGCGCCAATCTGTTCCTGCAATACGACATCTATCACATGCAGATCATGGAAGGCGATCTGGCCCGGACCCTGCAATCGTACCTGGGCGAGATCAACCATGTGCAGCTCGCGGACAACCCAGGGCGCAACGAACCAGGCACCGGTGAGATCAATTACCGCTTCCTGTTCGAACACCTTGATCGCATCGGTTATCAGGGTTGGGTGGGCTGTGAATACAAGCCGCTGACCACCACCGAAGCAGGCCTGGGCTGGCTGAAAACCCACAACGCAATCTGACGCAGATCCCCCTGTAGGAGTGAGCCTGCTCGCGATGAATTCACCTCGGTACACCTGATGTACCTCAGCGCCTGAATCGCGAGCAGGCTCACTCCTACATAAAAGCAACAGCTTCCCCCTATTTGCTTGAGCAAGACAAAAACAAGAGGATTTTCTCATGGCTAAAATCGGATTTATCGGCACCGGCATCATGGGCCACCCAATGGCTTCGAACCTGCAGAAAGCCGGTCACAGCCTGTTCCTGTCGGCGCACCACGACGCCGCCCCTGCTGACCTGGTTGCCGCTGGCGCCGTCGCCCTGGCCAACCCGCGCGAAGTCGCGCAGGAAGCAGAATTCATCATCGTCATGGTCCCGGATACCCCGCAGGTAGACGACGTACTGTTCCGCGCTGACGGCGTTGCCGCAGGCCTGAGCAAGGGCAAAATCGTTATCGACATGAGCTCGATCTCGCCAACGGCCACCAAGGCCTTCGCGGCGAAGATCAACGAGAAAGGCGCGCAGTACCTCGACGCACCGGTGTCCGGCGGTGAGGTCGGCGCCAAAGCTGCGACCCTGAGCATCATGATCGGTGGCGACGCCGATGCCTTCGAACGCGCACTGCCGCTGTTCCAGGCCATGGGCAAGAACATCACCCTGGTCGGTGGCAATGGCGACGGTCAAACCGCCAAAGTCGCCAACCAGATCATCGTTGCGCTGAACATTCAGGCTGTCGCTGAAGCCCTGCTGTTCGCTTCGAAAAACGGTGCCGATCCAGCCAAGGTGCGTGAAGCACTGATGGGCGGTTTCGCTTCCTCGAAGATCCTTGAAGTGCACGGCGAGCGCATGATCAAAGGCACCTTCGATCCAGGCTTCCGCATCAGCCTGCACCAGAAGGACCTGAACCTGGCCCTGCAAGGCGCCAAGGAGCTGAACATCAACCTGCCGAACACCGCCAACGCCCAGCAAGTGTTCAGCACCTGCGCGGCCATCGGTGGCAGCAACTGGGACCACTCGGCGCTGATCAAAGGTCTGGAGCACATGGCCAACTTCTCGATTCGCGACAACAAATAAGCCCTGCCCCGTCGCTCGTTCCCACGCTCCGCGTGGGAATGCAGCCCGGGACGCTCCGCGTCCCTGCCGAAGCAGACGCAGAGCGTCCATTGAGGCATTCCCACGCAGAGCGTGGGAACGATCATCAGCATTAACCAAGAACAATAAGATTGGGAGCCCGCCATGTCGGTCGATCCGCAACAACTGCTGCGCGAGCTGTTTGCCACAGCCATCGACGCGGCCCATCCGAACCAGGTCCTCGAAGCCCATCTGCCTGCCGATCGCAGCGGCCGGGTGATCGTCATCGGTGCCGGCAAAGCCGCCGCCGCGATGGCGCAAGTGGTCGAGCGTTGCTGGGAAGGTGAAGTGTCTGGCCTGGTGGTGACCCGTTACGGTCACGGCGCCCCGTGCGAAAAAATCGAAGTGGTAGAAGCCGCGCATCCGGTCCCGGACGCCGCCGGCCTGGCCGTGGCCAAACGCGTGCTCGAACTGGTCAGCAACCTGACTGAAGACGACCGCGTGATCTTCCTGCTTTCTGGCGGCGGCTCTGCCCTGCTGGCGTTGCCGGCCGAAGGCATCACCCTCGCTGACAAGCAGTCGATCAACAAAGCCCTGCTGAAATCCGGCGCGACCATCGGCGAGATGAACTGCGTGCGCAAGCACCTCTCGGCGATCAAGGGTGGGCGTCTGGGCAAGGCTTGCTGGCCTGCCACTGTCTACACCTACGCGATTTCCGATGTACCGGGCGACCTCGCCACGGTCATCGCTTCCGGCCCGACCGTGGCCGACCCAAGCACTTCCGCTGAAGCGCTGGCGATCATCAAACGCTACGGCATCGAGATCCCCGCTTCCGTGCGCAACTGGCTGCAAAGCCCTGAGTCGGAAACCGTCAAACCCGGCGATCCATCCTTGGCGCGCAGCCACTTCCAGTTGATCGCGCGGCCGCAGCAATCTCTGGACGCTGCGGCAGTCAAATGCCGGCAGGCCGGTTTCAGCACGCTGATCCTCGGTGACCTCGAAGGTGAGTCGCGCGAAGTGGCGAAAGTCCACGCCGGCATCGCCCGCCAGATCATCCATCACGGTCAGCCACTGGCAGCGCCGTGCGTGATTCTCTCCGGCGGCGAAACCACCGTGACCGTGCGCGGCAATGGCCGTGGCGGGCGCAACGCCGAATTCCTCTTGAGCCTCACCGACAGCCTCAAGGGCCAGCCCGGCGTCTATGCGCTGGCCGGTGACACCGACGGCATCGACGGCTCGGAAGACAACGCCGGCGCGATCATGACCCCGGACAGCTACGCCCGCGCCGCCGCCCTCGGTTTGAGCGCCAGCGACGAACTGGATAACAACAACGGTTACGGCTATTTCGCGGCGCTCGATGCGCTGATCGTCACCGAGCCGACCCGCACCAACGTCAACGACTTCCGCGCCATTCTGATCCTTGAGAACTGCAAATCATGACGCCTGATAAAAAGGTCAAAATCCTCGCCACCCTCGGGCCTGCCGTCGATGGCATCGAAGACATCCGTGAACTGGTCGAGGCCGGGGTGAATATCTTCCGCCTGAACTTCAGCCACGGCGATCACGCCGACCACGCCAAGCGCTATCAGTGGATCCGCGAAGTCGAGCGCCAGCTCAACTATCCGCTGGGCATTCTGATGGACTTGCAGGGGCCGAAACTGCGCGTCGGCAAGTTCGCTGACGGCAAGGTGCAGCTGCATCGTGGACAGGCGTTCCGTCTGGATCTGGACGCGACGCCGGGCGATGAACGCCGGGTAAATCTGCCGCATCCGGAAATCATCGAAGCGCTGGAAGCGGGCATGGATCTGCTGCTCGAC
Source organism: Pseudomonas sp. S3_C06 (assembly GCF_054667675.1). Taxonomy (NCBI): domain Bacteria; kingdom Pseudomonadati; phylum Pseudomonadota; class Gammaproteobacteria; order Pseudomonadales; family Pseudomonadaceae; genus Pseudomonas; species Pseudomonas sp. S3_C06. The sequence continues at coordinate 5,736,327 of NZ_CP162747.1, read as the reverse complement.
GACGGCAAACTGCGTCTGCGCGTGGTCAGCAAATACGCTGATGCGATCGACACCACCGTGCTCAATGGCGGCGAACTGTCGGATCGCAAAGGCGTCAACGTGCCGCAAGCGGTACTCGACCTCAGCCCGCTGACCGCCAAGGATCGCCGCGACCTGAGCTTCGGTCTGGAACTGGGCGTGGATTGGGTCGCGCTGTCGTTTGTGCAGCGCCCACAGGACATCATCGAAGCCCGCGCATTGATCGGCGACAAAGCCTTTCTGATGGCAAAAATCGAGAAGCCTTCGGCCGTTGAGCAACTGCGTGAAATCGCGGAATTGAGCGACGCGATCATGGTTGCCCGTGGCGACCTCGGCGTCGAAGTGCCGGCCGAAAGCGTGCCGCAGATCCAGAAAAACATCATCACCACCTGCCGCGAACTGGGCAAACCGGTGGTGGTGGCGACGCAGATGCTTGAGTCGATGCGTTTCTCCCCTGCCCCGACCCGCGCTGAGGTGACTGACGTTGCCAACGCCGTGGCCGAAGGCGCCGATGCGGTGATGCTGTCGGCGGAAACTGCCTCTGGCGAATACCCGCTGGAAGCTGTGCAGATGATGAGCAAGATCATTCGTCAGGTTGAGAACGGCCCGGATTATCAGACCCAGCTCGACGTCAGTCGGCCGAAAGCCGAGGCAACCGTTTCCGATGCCATCAGTTGCGCGATCCGGCGCATCAGCAACGTGCTGCCGGTGGCGGTGTTGGTCAACTACAGCGAGTCGGGAACGTCGAGCTTACGTGCGGCGCGGGAACGGCCGAAAGCGCCGATTCTCAACCTGACGCCGAACCTGCAAACCGCGCGGCGTTTGAGCGTGGCGTGGGGGATTCATTCGGTGGTCAACGATCGCCTGCGTCAGGTCGACGAAGTCTGCTCGACCGCGCTGGAAATCGCCCAGGCGCAGGGTATGGCCGAGCGCGGTGACACGCTGCTGATCACTGCCGGCGTGCCGTTCGGCCAGCCGGGTTCGACTAACTCGCTGCGGATCGAAACATTGATTTAAGCCCCCCACCATGATCGTTCCCACGCTCTGCGTGGGAATGCGGCCCGGGACGCTCTGCGTCCCAAGAGCAGACGCAGAGCGTCCTTTGAGGCATTCCCACGCAGAGCGTGGGAACGATCAGTATCGAATGACCTGCCATGCCTGCCAATCATTTCAACACCCACTGCCCCGACTGGGCCGAGGCTTTGCTCAACGGTTTCAGTCAAATATTCCTCCAGCGCCATCCGCTGTGCGGCCTCCTGTGCCTGTTGGCGATCCTGCTGACCGCACCGGTGCTGTTCGCCGGTGCGCTGCTCGGTGCCGTCGCCGGATTGCTAACCGCACAACGGCGCAACTACGCCAAGGCTGATCGCCAGGCCGGGTTGTTCAGCTACAACGGCATTTTGCTTGGCCTGTTGCTGAGCCTGTATTTCCCGTGGTCGCCGCTGCTGCCACCGCTGATTCTCGCCGCTGGCGGCTTGAGCGCGATGGTCACGCAGCAATGGCTGAAACATGTGTACAGCAGCCGCTCCATACCGGCCTACACCTCGCCGTTCGTGGCCATGAGCTGGGTATTGCTGCTGTTTGCCGAACCTTCGGCACCGATAGCGCAGATCGAGACGAATACGATCAATCTGCTCGCTGCCGAACTCCGTGGACTGGGCCAGGTGATGTTCCTCGGCCATCCGCTGGCCGGCGCGCTGATCGCTGCCGGATTGCTGATCGCTGATCGTCGCGCGTTTTGCTGGGCGATGCTGGCTTCTGCAATCGGCCTCGCCTCCAGCCTGCTGCATCACGAAACCAGCTCCGCTTTGCTCGGTCTCGGCAGCTACAACGCCGTGCTCGCCGCCCTCGCCTTCAGCACGCAACGCCAACAACCATGGCTGCCACTACTCGGCATCGTGCTGGCGCTGCTGGTCACTCCGCTATTTGCTGCCGTCGGCCTCGCCACTCTGACCGCGCCATTCATCCTCGCTTGCTGGCTGATCCGCGCCGGTATTCAGATGCTTGGCAAAGCCTCGGTCGACAACGCGTCTTGCGCTCACGGGGAGAATCAACCTAGGCTGCGCTGATCTTCGATTCAGGCGTTATCCATGGACAGCAGCAACAGTTGGCGCGAACGGCTTTACGTGATGATTTTCCAGAGCGACACCCGCGCCGGGCGTCGCTTCGACGGCATCCTGCTGTTGATCATCCTCGCCAGTCTGGTGATCGTGATGCTCGACAGCATCGACAGCATTCACCAGAACTACGCGAACGTGCTGGCCTACATCGAGTGGGGCTTCACGATCATCTTTCTCGGTGAGTACATCCTGCGCCTGTACTGTTCGCCCAAGCCGTTGCGCTACGCCTTCAGCTTTTACGGGCTGGTGGATTTGCTGGCGATCGTGCCCGGCATCCTCGCCCTGTATTACAGCGATGCGCAGTACCTGCTGATCATCCGGATCATCCGCATGCTGCGGATCTTCCGTGTGCTCAAACTCAGCCCGTACCTCAAGCAAGCCAATTACCTGATGTCGGCGCTGCGTGGCAGCAAGCAGAAGATCGTCGTGTTTCTGGTCAGCGTCTGCACGCTGGTGACGGTGTTCGGCACCTTGATGTACGTGATCGAGGGCCCGGAGCACGGCTTCACCAGCATTCCCAAAGGCATCTATTGGGCTATCGTCACCTTGACCACCGTCGGCTTCGGCGACATCGTGCCGAAGACCCCGCTGGGTCAGGTGATTTCGTCGCTGGTGATGATCACCGGTTACTCGATCATCGCCGTGCCGACGGGGATTTTCACCGCTGAACTGGCCAACGCCATGCGCGGTGAACAACTGCAACACGATTGCCCGGTGTGCAAGAAAAACAGCCATGAACACGGCGCGGCGTTTTGCTCGCGATGTGGCAATGCGTTGTTCAAGAAATTGGAATAAGCAAAGAGCTTTTAAATCTTTAAACGACTATGCGCGCCCCGTTATAGTCAGTGGCAATTGAATATCACCCCCTGCTCCTACACAGATAAAACAAGGAATGCGCAGTGAAAAAACTCTTTGGCGCCTCACTTCTCGCCGCCGGCCTGGCCTTGGCCAACATCGCCCAGGCAGCCCCGACGCTGCTCAACGTTTCCTACGACGTGATGCGCGATTTCTACAAGGACTACAACACTGCGTTCCAGAAACACTGGCAAGCCGAGCACAACGAAAACATCACCGTACAGATGTCCTTCGGCGGCTCGAGCAAGCAAGCGCGTTCGGTGATCGATGGCCTGCCGGCTGACGTCATCACCATGAACATGGCCACCGACATCAACGCCCTCGCCGACAACGGCAAACTGGTCCCGGAGAATTGGGTCACGCGTCTGCCGAACAACAGCGCACCGTTCACTTCGGCCACCGTGTTTATCGTCCGCAAAGGCAACCCGAAAGCCCTGAAAGACTGGCCGGATCTGCTCAAGGATGGCGTGCAAGTGATCGTGCCAAACCCGAAAACCTCGGGTAATGGCCGCTACACCTACCTGTCGGCCTGGGGTTATGTGCTGAAGAACGGTGGCGACGAAAACAAGGCCAAGGACTTCGTCGGCAAACTGTTCAAGCAAGCGCCAGTGCTCGATACCGGTGGCCGCGCCGCCACCACGACCTTCATGACCAACCAGATCGGCGACGTGCTGGTGACCTTCGAAAACGAAGCGGAAATGATTGCCCGCGAGTTTGGTCGTGATCAGTTTGAAGTGATCTACCCGAGTGTTTCGGCTGAGGCTGAGCCGCCGGTGTCTGTGGTCGACAAAGTGGTCGACAAAAAAGGTTCGCGTGCGGCGGCGGATGAGTACCTGAAGTACCTGTGGTCGCCGCAAGGTCAGGAGATTGCCGCGGCAAACTACCTGCGTCCGCGTGATCCGGCGGTACTGGCGAAGTACACCGATCGCTTCCCGAAAGTTGATTTCCTCTCGGTGGAGAAGACCTTTGGTGACTGGCGTACGGTGCAGAAGACTCACTTCAATGATGGTGGGGTTTTCGATCAGATCTATAGCGGGCAGTAAGGTTTAAGCAGGTATGAAAGGGCGACCCACTAAGGTCGCCTTTTTTTGTGGCCGCTTTACCCTCACCCCAGCCCTCTCCCAGAGGGAGAGCGGGCCAACCGAGGTGTCTGGCGAGTTACATCGACCTGAAAGACCTTATCGATTATGGATTCACCACAGCACGTTCAGGTCGGCGTACCTCTCATGCATCCCCCAATCAGTCCCCTCTCCCTCCGGGAGAGGGTAAGGGTGAGGGGCTTTTACATCGGTGGCGTCACCCCATCCTTCCCCGCAGAAATCGACTGCGCCGTCAGCGTGCCATCCGCACTCTGCGTGACGAACATAACGATCTTCACCCCAACCTTCAGCAAGCTCCGATCCCCCGGCATCAAATTAACGATCGGCACATCCTCCGGCACCAGGATTTTCTGCTGCCCGCCCTTGTAGTTCACCGTCAGCACCCGCCCGTTGCTCACCACCAGATCGCCGACACTGCCATTGGTCATGCTGCTGCCCTTGGCCAGGTCGAACGGTCGATGCCCGTCACCGCTGCCCGCCAGCTCCGGCGGAAACACATGCACCTCCAGCGCCTTGAGCGTGCCGTCCTCCTGCGGCATGGCCGCCGAGCCAATGTAACTGCCGGGTTTGATGTCTTCGATATTGGCCAGGGTGACGGCGCGAATTTTGGTGTCGCCGGTCAGCTGAATCACCACGTTCTCGCCAGTGTTGACGTGGACTTTCAGGCTGTCGGTATTGACCCCGGTGATCTCTCCGCGCACACCGATGCGCATCCCCGGAGCATCGGCTGCCTGCACGCTCGTCGCGCCCAGCAGGGTGATCAAGACAATCGTTGCGGTGTGGCGAAGCCTCTGACGAAACATTGCAATCCTCCGGTCATCAATGTTGAACAAGCCCGATGCAAACATAAGCACGCTATCGAACAGGATGTAAGTGAATGTATCATTGACCCGCAACGGTCGGACGCAAGGTCCGCCGATGGATGACACGCCGCTAGCACCCGGCCATTCCGCAACGGAATAACTGATATCAATCGCCGGCGCCTTCTGCCCTTGCGGATTAACCCTTAGCCTCATCGCATTCCCTTTCGCTGGATCGAGAAACCTTATGACCACCACCACTCACGCAATGACCCGAGGCATGGTGCTGCTGTTCGCCTTCTGCTGCGGCGCCATCGTTGCCAACATCTACTACGCACAGCCGATCATCGGCCTGATCGCGCCGGACATCGGCCTCTCCGACACCATGGCCAGCTTCATCGTCTCGCTGACGCAGATCGGTTATGCGCTGGGCCTGTTCTTCCTGGTGCCACTGGGCGATCTACTGGAAAACCGCCGGTTGATGATCATCACCACGGTGGTGGCGATTGCCAGCCTGTTGGCGGCGGCGTTTACCGATCAGCCGAATGTGTTTCTGCTGATCTCGTTGTTGGTCGGTTTTAGCTCGGTGTCGGTACAGATCCTGATTCCACTGGCGGCGCATCTGGCACCGGAAGAATCCCGTGGCCGGGTGGTTGGCGGGATCATGGGCGGCTTGCTGCTGGGCATTTTGTTGGCGCGGCCGGTTTCTAGCGTGGTTGCCGACCACTTGGGCTGGCGGGCGATGTTCATGATTGCCGCCGCACTGATGGCGGCGATCAGCGTGGTGCTCGCGTTGACCGTGCCCAAGCGCAAGCCGGATCACAGCGCCACGTATGGTCAGTTGATCGGTTCGCTGTGGACATTGCTGCGCCAGCAACCGGTACTGCGTCAGCGGGCGTTCTATCAGGGCTGCATGTTCGCCACGTTCAGCCTGTTCTGGACTGCCGTGCCGTTGGAACTGGCACGCAACCATGGCCTGTCACAAAGCGAAATCGCCATCTTCGCCCTGGTCGGCGCCATCGGTGCCATCGCCGCACCGATCAGCGGACGCCTGGCCGACGCCGGCCACACTCGCATCGCTTCGCTGCTGGCCATGCTGTTCGCCAGCCTGAGCTTCCTGCCCGCCTTCATTCACCCGGCTTACAGCGTCATCGGCCTGGCCGTGACCGGCGTGGTGCTCGATTTCTGCGTGCAGATGAACATGGTCCTCGGTCAGCGCGCCGTCTACTCGCTGGACGCGAAAAGCCGTGGCCGTTTGAACGCGCTGTACATGACCAGCATCTTCATCGGCGGCGCCTTCGGCTCATCGGTGGCCAGTGCGGTGTATGAGCATGGCGGCTGGTTGTGGATCGTGATTGTGGGCAGTTTGTTTCCGCTGCTGGCGTTGTTGCGGTTTTTGAGTGTTTCGCAGCGTGGTTCATTGGCAACGGCGTAAGGCCGCAAAAGCTTCGCGAGCAGGCTCGCTCCCACAGGTTATTCACTGAGCCTGGGGGAGCGAGGAAGCTTAATAACGAACCAGTTTTTCCATCGCCGCATCCGCCAGAAAGGAGGAGCGGCTTTTGACGTTGTGCTCGCGCACATAACGATCGATGCGCTGAATCACGTAACCGGGCAGCGTTACGTTGACCTTCTCGGTCTTGCCGAGATAGGGCGAAATGTCCAGCTCAAGCATGCCCCAGCCCATATCGGCAAATTCGGGATTACTGCGATGAGCGGATGCCGAAGTCGGCATAGGAATCGACTCCCCGTCCGCCGCAATCTCCTGCAGCATGATGTGGGCGACTTCGACCGCCGCCTTGTAGGCATCTTCAAAGCTATCCCCTGCCGTAACGGCGCCGGGAATATCGGGGATCTGAATACCGATGGCAGTGTTCTCGTCTCCCCACTCGATACAGATTGGATATTGCATTACGGATCTCCTTCGAAACTGGCTGGCGGGTTGTACAACCCGGCACGCCTCCTGATGCTTTTGACCGTTCCCAGTGGCAAATCCTTTTTCGGGTGAGGAACGGGAATCGTGTACGGGTTGTACGGTGCCTGAAGATGTGATGACTGCCAGTGACCCGGTCCAGCGTCCAGCCCGCCTCCTCCAACTCCTTGATCAATAGCCTGCTTTGCACCAACCGCCTCCTTGCCTTGGCCTTTTAAAAATAACCCTAGAGTTATCTTTGCTCAAGCAAAGAAATCCTGGAAGCGACGTCCGGTTGTTTTACAGAGTGTGATTGAAACGCTAGGCCCTGAGCTTTGCGCAGCGCTTCCTTGAGCAATTTCTGTACGAACCCAACAGGCACACAGCAAAACGGCGATCCGAAGATCGCCGTTTTCATTTACTGCCCGAACTGCTTGCCCAGTCCCGGTGGCACGCCGTGGATGTTGGTGTCTTCCCACGGACCATTGGGGCTGACCGAGCGGCTCCAGCCGTTGTTCCAACGGTAGTAGGTGCGCTGGCGGTAGAAGGTGTTGGTCTGGTCGTCGAGGACGTAGACGCCGAGTTTTTGGTCCCAGTGGCTGTTGCCGCCCGGTGGTGGGGCGAAGCTGGCCGAGGTGCGCGGGACGGGTTTTGCCGGTTTCGCCGGGATGCTTTTGCCAGGTGTTGGCGAGGTCGACGGGGTCGGGCTTGGTTGCGACGGCGGGATTGGCGGCAGATTAGTAGTCGGTTCCGGTCGTTGCACCGCACATGCACTCAAGCCCAGGGCCAGTGTGAGGACTGTGATTCGGGCGATGGTGTGCATGGCGGTGCTTTCCTGTTGTGTCCGGCTATTTGTCCGGGCTGTCGATGGTCAGTTTTTGTAGCGCAGTGGTGCTGCTGGCCAGAGGGCCGCTGCGACCGACCCACTCGCCGGCAGTCGGTTGGCCGGCGCGTGAGATGCGCGCAACCAGTTGGACTTCAGGGAAGTTCGACAGTTTCAACTGCGGCATCATTGCGTCAGCATCGCCCAGTTCGACGGTCACCGGCAGATCGGCCACGGTCAGGCGTTTGGCCGCCAGCGGTGCCGGTGGACCGGAGGTGGCGCGGGCGAAAATGAATACGCTGTCGCCCGGTTGCACTTTGCTTCTGAGTTCGCTGGCCAGATCGACGCTGACTTTCAACAGCGCGGCTTTCGCGGCGACCGGGGCAGCAGCGACCTTGCCGCCGCTGGCTTCGAGACGTTCGGCGGCGCGTTTGATCCCACCTTGCAGCGCGGCGCGGGAATTGTCCTCCGGCGGCAATTGCGCGAGCAAGCGGTTCCAGTAATCAATGGCTTCCTGATAACGCTCGCCTTCGAACGCGGCGATACCGAGCAGACCGAGGCTGGTGACTTCTTTCGGATCGGCTTTCAGCGCTTCATCAGTCAGCGCCTGAATCTTCGCCGACCACTTTTTGCCATCAGCAAAATACTGCGCCTGCGCCCACTGACCGAGCAGCTCCGGCTGGCGACCGGCAAGATTGGCAGCGCGTTCGAACATCTTCGCCGCGTCCGCCGGGCGCTCTTGCGCCATGTAGGTACGACCGAGGAAATACAGACCTTCTGCAGAATCCGGTTGCGCTGCAACAGCACGCTCCAGACGCTGAGTCATCTCTTCCATCGACTGCGGCGCCTGGGCGAATTCGCGGGTCAGCTCGACCTTGTCGGCAGCACCGAAGTGCATGTACAGACCCAAGCCCAACACCGGCACCAACACGGCCGCCAACAGCGGCAACGGTTTGCCCAGTCGGGAAACCCGTGGCGCGCTGACACCCTCGGTATCCGCCAGCAACTCACGCGCCGCCTCGGCACGGCCGCTGTCCATTTGCGCGGCGTCGAGCACGCCTTCGGCCTGTTGCGCTTGCAACTCGGCGACACGCTCCTGATACAACGCGACGTTCAGGGCAGTCCGATCCTCTTCACGCTGGGCGCGACGCTCACGCAGTACCGGGATCAGCAGAAAACTCAGGGCGACCAGAAGCAACAGCCCTGCGGCAAGCCAGAAATCAATCATTCTTGGTTTTTATCCAACAGTTGGTCGAGGCGCTGACGCTCTTCGCTGGACAGCGCTTGCGGAGTTTCGGCGCGCTGGCCGCGACGACGGCGGACGATCACCGCGATCACCACCAAACCACCGAGCAGCAGGCCGGCCGGGCCGAACCACAGCAGTGCGGTCTTGGCGTTGAGCGCCGGTTTGTAGCGGACGAAATCACCGTAGCGATCAACCATGAAATCGATGATCTGCTGGTTGTCCTTGCCCTCGCCGAGCATGCGGAAAATCTCTTTGCGCAGGTCAGCGGCAATCGGTGCGTTGGAATCGGCGATGTCCTGGTTCTGGCACTTGGGGCAGCGCAGTTCCTTGGTCAGTTCGCGGAAACGCTCACGATCAGCTTCTTTGACGAACTCGTAGGTATCGATGGCCGCCTGCGCCACACCGAACAGACTCATGCCCAATACCAGCGCGGCTAAAAAGCGCTTCATGGCTTGGCCTCATCGACCAGCGCCTGATACTTGGCCGCGAGTTTTTCACGCCAGACCTGCTCATCGATCACACCGACGTACTTGTCGCGGATGATGCCCTTGGCATCGATGAAGAAGGTTTCCGGTGCGCCGTAGACACCAAGATTGAGGCCCAGCGAGCCTTCGTCGTCGCGGATGTCCAGCGCATACGGATTGTGGAATTCGGCCAGCCATTTCAACGCATCGGCGTTGGTGTCCTTGTAGTTGATGCCGTAGATCAGCACGCCGCGCTCGGCGAGTTTGTTCAGCACCGGATGCTCGACCCGGCAGGAAATGCACCAGGTGCCCCAGACATTGACCAGCGCCGGTTTGCCGAGAATGTCAGCCTTGGTCAGGCTCTTGTCGCCCTGCACGTTGGGCAGGGAAAACTCCGGGAACGGCTTGTTGATCATCGCCGACGGCAACTCCGCCGGATCGAGGTACAGACCGCGATAAAGAAACACCGCCACCAGCAGGAAAATCGCCAATGGCACCAGCATCAACCAACGTCTCATGCAGCCGCTCCCGTCATGCCCAGCGCTTCACGCACCTTGGCTTTCACCTTGACCCGATACCGTCGATCCAGCGCCGCCAGCAACCCACCGAAACCGGTGAGCAAGCCGCCGAACCAGATCCAGCGCACGAACGGCTTGACGTGCACCCGCACGGCCCACGCGCCGTTATCCAGCGGCTCGCCCAATGCGACATACAAGTCACGAGTGAAACCGGCGTCGATGCCGGCTTCGGTCATCACCGAGTTCTGCACGGTGTACAGACGTTTTTCCGGGTGCAGTACGCTGATTTCCTTGCCGTCGCGGATGACCCGAATGGTGCCTTTGTCGGAAGTGAAGTTCGGCCCTTCGAAGTGCTTGGCGCCTTCGAAGACGAAGTGATAACCGGCCAGGTCCATCGACTCGCCCGGCGCCAGACGCAGGTCGCGCTCGGCACTGTTCTGGCTCGACAAGACCACGCCCAGCGCACACACGGCGATGCCGAGGTGAGCGATCTGCATGCCCCAGTAGCTGCGGGTCAATGTCGGCAGGCCTTTGATCAGGCCTTTGTGGCGAGTCTTGTCGACGATGTCACGGGCACCGGCGAGCAATACCCACGCAGCCAGCAGGAAGGTCGCGATCACCGCCCAGTTGAAATCGCCGTAAGCGACACCGGCCACCACGGCCAGCGCGACGCTGCCGAGCAGCACTGGCGTGAGCATGCCGGCCAGCCACTTCACCGGCGTGTCCTTCCAACGGACGATAACGCCGACCGCCATGACCAGCATCAGCAACGCCATCAACGGAATGAACAGCGCGTTGAAGTACGGCGGGCCGACCGACATTTTCGCGCCGCTCAGGGCATCGAGAATCAGTGGATAGAGCGTGCCGAGCAGGATCATCGACGCTGCCACCACCAGCACCAGGTTGTTGCCCAGCAGCAGGGTTTCCCGCGACCACAGGTTGAAACCGACCTGACTCTTGACCACTGGCGCGCGCAGGGCGAACAGCGTCAGCGAGCCACCGACCACGAACAACAGGAAGATCAGGATGAACACGCCGCGCTCAGGATCCGAGGCAAACGCGTGCACCGAAGTCAGCACGCCGGAGCGCACCAGGAACGTACCAAGCAGGCTCAGCGAAAACGCGGCAATCGCCAGCAACACCGTCCAGCTCTTGAACACGCCACGTTTTTCCGTGACTGCCAGCGAGTGGATCAGCGCGGTGCCGACCAGCCAAGGCATGAAGGATGCGTTTTCCACCGGGTCCCAGAACCACCAGCCGCCCCAGCCGAGTTCGTAGTACGCCCACCACGAACCGAGGGTAATGCCGATGCCGAGGAAGGCCCAGGCGACGATGGTCCAAGGACGCGACCAGCGTGCCCACGCGGCATCGAGACGACCGCCCATCAACGCCGCAATGGCGAAGGCAAACGCCACCGAAAAGCCGACATAACCCATGTACAACATCGGCGGGTGAACGATCAGGCCGATGTCTTGCAACAGTGGATTCAAGTCAGCGCCATTGCTCGGCATTTGCGGCAGGATGCGTTTGAACGGGTTGGACGTCAGGATCAGGAACAGCAGGAAACCGGTGCTGATCATGCCCATCACCGCCAGCACCCGCGCCAGCATCACCTGCGGCAACTGCCGCGAGAATACCGATACCGCGAAGGTCCAGCCGCCAAGAATCAGCGCCCACAGCAGCAACGAACCTTCGTGGGCGCCCCACACCGCGCTGAATTTGTAATACCACGGCAACGCGGTGTTGGAGTTGTTCGCCACATACGCGACGGAGAAGTCATCGGTCATGAACGCGTAGGTCAAAATGCCGAACGCGAACAGCAGAAAAGCGAATTGGCCCCACGCCGCTGGCTGGGCCAGACTCATCCAGAACCGGTCACCGCGCCAGGCGCCAATCAATGGCACCACGGCCTGCACCAGCGCAAAACACAGCGCCAGAATCATCGCCAGATGACCGAGCTCAGGAATAAAAATCGTCGAGGTCATCGATCAACCCTCCTTCGCAGGTGTTGGCGCGGATTGACCACTGTCTTTCAAGGCTTTGGTCACTTCCGGCGGCATGTACTTCTCGTCGTGCTTGGCCAGCACCTCATCGGCCACCACTACGCCGTCGGCATTGAGCTTGCCAAGGGCGACGATGCCCTGCCCTTCGCGGAACAGATCCGGGAGGATGCCGCGATAGGCGATGGTCACGGATTTATTGAAGTCGGTGACGACGAATTTTACGTCCAGCGAATCCTTCGAGCGCTGCAGCGAACCGGCCTCAACCATGCCGCCGGCACGGATGCGCGTGTCTTGCGGCGCTTCGCCGTTGGCGATCTGGGTCGGCGTGTAGAACAGATTGATGTTCTGCTGCAGGGCGCTGAGGGCCAGGCCGACGGCAGCGCCGACCCCGACCAGAATGGCCAGAATGATGATCAGACGTTTCTTGCGCAGCGGATTCACTTGCCGTTCTCCCGACGCAGACGACGCGCCTCTTGTTGCAGATAGCGCTTGCGGGCCGCAATCGGCGCCACCACGTTGAGGATCAGCACCGCCAGACAGATGCCGTAGGCCGACCAGACATACAGGCCATGATGGCCCATGGCGAGGAAGTCGCCGAATGAAGCAAAACTCATTGAGCGGCCTCCAGGCTGTGCTGCACTTCTTCTTTCACCCAACTGGCGCGGGCTTCACGCTTGAGCACTTCAAGACGCATGCGCAGCAACAGCACAGCGCCGAAGAAACAGTAGAAACCCAGCACGGTCAGCAACAGCGGCAGCCACATCTCTGCCGGCATCGCCGGTTTTTCGGTGAGGGTGAAGGTCGCGCCCTGGTGCAGGGTGTTCCACCACTCCACCGAGTATTTGATGATCGGGATGTTGATCACGCCGACGATGGCCAGCACCGCGCAGGCCTTGGCGGCGCTGTCGCGGTTGCTGATGGCATTGCCCAGCGCGATCACGCCGAAATACAGAAACAGCAGAATCAGCATCGAGGTCAGGCGCGCGTCCCAGACCCACCACGAACCCCAGGTCGGTTTGCCCCAGATCGCCCCGGTGACCAGCGCCACGGCGGTCATCCACGCGCCGATCGGAGCGGCGCATTGCAGGGCGACATCGGCCAGTTTCATCTTCCACACCAGCCCGACCACACCGCAGACCGCCAGCATCACGTAGATCGACTGAGCGAGCATCGCAGCAGGTACGTGGATATAGATGATGCGAAAGCTGTTGCCTTGCTGATAATCCGGCGGCGCAAAGGCCAGACCCCAAACGACGCCGACGCCAATCAGCAGCAACGCTGCAATGCTCAACCACGGCAGGAACTTGCTGCTTATGCCGTAGAACCACTTGGGCGAGCCGAGCTTGTGAAACCAGGTCCAGTTCATACTGTTTCCATCACGGGTGCCGCTCATCGGAGTGAGCAGTCTCAGGGTCTTTGCTGGTTAAATTTTAACCAGACCTCATTATTCGCCGACGCTGATCTTCAGGCCAGCAGCTATTGCAAAAGGTGTCAGGGTGATCGCCAGGGCGGTCAGGCTACCCAGCCACAGCAGATACCCGGTCGCCGGCATGCCTTGCAAGGCGGCCTGCAAGGCGCCACTGCCAAGGATCAACACCGGGATGTACAACGGCAGAATCAGCAGCGCCAGCAACAGGCCGCCACGTTTCAAACCGACTGTCAGTGCCGCGCCCACCGCGCCGAGCAAGCTCAGCACCGGTGTTCCCAGCAGCAACGAAAACAGCAAAACCGGCAGGCAGGCGGCAGGCAAACCGAGCATCAACGCCAGCAGCGGTGAGAGCAGAACCAGAGCCAATCCAGAGAAAAGCCAGTGTGCCAGCACCTTGGCCAAGACCAGAAGTGGCAGCGGGTGCGACGAAAGGACCCACTGTTCCAGGGATCCGTCTTCGAAATCACTGCGGAACAGCCCGTCCAGCGAGAGCAGGACCGACAACAGCGCCGCCACCCAGACTAACCCGGGGGACAGGTTTTGCAACACTTGAGTTTCCGGGCCGACGGCCAACGGGAACAATGCGATGACGATGGCGAAGAAAATCAGTGGATTGGCCAGCTCCGCCGGGCGGCGAAACAGCAGTCGGGATTCACGGGCAACCAGCAGGCCAAACACACTCATACTGCCCAGTTCCCCAGATCGATGTCGCGATAACCGGCCGGCATCCGGCTCAGCGTGTGGTGCGTGGTCAACACCACCAGACCGCCGCGTTCGCAGTGCCCGGCCAGATGTTCTTCAAGTTGTGCCACGCCTTGTTTATCAAGGGCAGTAAACGGCTCATCGAGAATCCACAACGGCGGGCTGTCCAGATACAAACGCGCCAGCGCCACACGGCGTTGCTGACCGGCGGACAGGCTGTGGCAGGGAACATCTTCGAAGCCGCGCAATCCTACAGCTGCCAACGCTTGCCAGATGGCCTCGCGTTCGGCGGGATGATGCAGGGCACAGAGCCACGAGAGGTTCTCTTCCGGGGTCAGCAGATCCTTGATCCCGGCGGCGTGGCCGATCCACAGCAGGTTGCGTGCGAGTTCGCTGCGTTGTTCGGTCAGCGGCTGGCCATTGAGCAGGACTTGCCCGGCGGTCGGCTGCATCAGCCCGGACAACAGACGCAAAAGGCTAGTCTTGCCGCTGCCGTTGGGTCCGCTGATCTGCACCATATCGCCACTGGCGAGTCTCAATTCGAGATTTTCGAAGAGCAGCCGCAGATCACGTTCACACGCGAGGGCAACGGTTTGCAGGACAGGACTGGTCAAGGGATCACGGGCCTTATACGGTTCAAGTCGGCTCTGGCGCGGCCGTTAAAGAGATGCAGCATAGATGCATTGACGGCTCGATCTAGAGAGCTGGGTCAAACAATTGCTATGTTTTTTATTCGAAGCGCAAGACGGGCGGCATTATACATGTCGTGCCTTACTCTCAAGAGTGCATTTTCCTCAGGTTGTGTCCGCGTATGACAGGCGAAATGAACATCCTCCCGCTCCCGCCCACTACCCCGGCGACCGTTCGCCCGCAGGTCGGTGAGCTGCTCAAGCTGCTGACCCCGGTCGAAGGCCTGATCGGCGCCGGGCAAAGCGCCAAGGCCGAGGTGTTGTCGCTCAAGCAGGCGGATCAGACCTTTCAGTTATTGCTCAAGGTCACCGTCGACGGCGGACGCCAGACCACCGTGCAGGCGACCAGCAATCTGCCGCTGCCCCAAGGCACCAGCCTGGCGATCACCCAGCCATCGGCGGGCAACCTGGCGATTACCGTGCAGCAAGCCATTGCCAGCAGCGTCGCCGCCCTCACCCGCATCGACACCGCACAATTGCCGGTCGGTACGCTGCTGCAAGGCAAGGTGCTGACCTCGCAGGCGCTGCCGCAGACGCCGGGGCAAGCCGCGGTATTCCGCTCGCTGGTCACTCTGCTCAATACCGCGCAGAGCGGCAGCACACTGACCATCGACAGCCCGCAGCCGCTGCGCATTGGCACTTTGCTTTCGGCGTTGGTGGAAGATTCACAAACTCTCAAGTTTCTGCCCATGAGCAGCCGCCAGGAACAACTGGCCGTCAGTCAGCAATTGGTCGGCCAGCAAAGTCGCCAGGCTTCGCTCAGCGGTCTGTTGAACGCATTACAGAATCTGCCGCCAGCCGATGACTCGACCTCGGCAGATCTGCGTGCGGCGGTCGAAAAACTGCTCGCCAGCCTCCCGGACGTGCAACAACTGAGCACCGCCAAAGGCGTGGCGCTGGCGCTGGCCAACAGCGGCGCGTTCCTCGAAGCCAAACTGTTGACCGGCCAGAACCCGACGCTGGCTCCGGACATGAAAGCCGATTTGCTCAAGCTGATCGCACAACTGACCCCGGGCCTGCCGAGCAACACCAGTTTCAACGCGATCATCGCCGCCAACACCCTGGCGCAAGCGCTGCCGAGTTTCGTCCGCAACGCCCTCGGCATGCTCGGCCAGGTCAGCGCCAAACCGGTACCGAGCAGCTTCCCGCTGCCCGAGCGTTTGCTGCAAAGCCTGGACGGCGAAGGTGATCTGGAACAGTTGTTGCGCCTCGCCGCCGCAGCGGTTTCGCGCCTGCAAAGCCACCAACTGTCGAGCCTGGAACAGACCGGCGTTACCGACGACGGGCGTCTGCTCAGCACCTGGCAGTTGGAGATCCCCATGCGCAACCTGCAGGACATCGTGCCGTTGCAGGTCAAGTTCCAGCGTGAAGAAGCGCCGGAGCGAGAGCCGCAACCAAACGAACGCCGCGACGAGCGCGAGCCCAAGCAACAGCTGTGGCGCGTCGATCTGGCGTTCGACATGGAGCCGCTCGGGCCGATGCAGATTCAGGCGCAACTGATCGCCGGCAGCCTGTCCAGCCAACTGTGGGCCGAACGGCCGTACACCGCCGATCTGATCGGCAACAACCTGTTCGCCCTGCGTCAGCGCCTACTCGATCGCGGGCTCAACGTTGGCGACATCGACTGCCACCTCGGCACCCCGCCGCAAGGCAACCAAACCCGTCTCGAACACCGCTGGGTCGACGAAACCGCATGAACGATTCCACTGCCCCACGCCAGGCCATCGCCCTCAAATACGACGGCAACCACGCCCCGACCCTCACCGCCAAAGGTGATGAGGAACTGGCCGAAGAAATCCTGCGCATTGCTCGCGATTGCGAAGTGCCAATCTATGAGAACGCCGAATTGGTGCGCTTGTTGGCGCGCATGGAATTGGGCGACAGCATTCCAGAGGAGCTGTATCGCACCATCGCCGAGATCATCGCGTTTGCGTGGAATCTGAAGGGCAAATTCCCCGAGGGGCAGGACCCGAATGCGCCGATGGTCGAGAAAGACATCACCGATCGCGGGGATGATTATTAAGCCCTGAAAGCAAAAGATCGCAGCCTTCGGCAGCTCCTACAGGAACATGCATTCCAATGTAGGAGCTGCCGAAGGCTGCGATCTTTTGATCTTGCTTCTAGTTCTTGTGCAACTTGCGCATCAACTCCGCCTCAGCCTGGGTCAACCCGCAGGACTGAGTCAGTTCATCAACGCTCGCACCCATGCCCACCAGTTTCGCCGCTTGGGCGAACGACAGGCTCGATGGATCGCGCTGTTCCAGCTGAACGATCTTGTCCGGCAAAGGGCTGACTACCGCACGCAACTCGTGCAGCGCCTCGCCCATGCGCACATTACCGTTCTGGTAATCGTCGACGCGCTTGGCCAGGTCCTTGATGCGCTGATCACGCAGCGCATCGCCCTGAGCCTGTTGCGCAGCAATGACTTTTTGCGCCTTGATGTACGACACAAACATTGCCAGCGTGCCTGCCCAGAAGAGGAACAGGACAATGACCGCAACCTCGAGAATCAATCAGATATTCTCCAGGTCCGACCATTCTTCTTCGCTCATCATCTTGTCCAGCTCGACCAGGATCAGCAACTCGTTGTTCTTGTTGCACACGCCCTGGATGAACTTGGCAGACTCTTCGTTGCCGACGTTCGGCGCCGTCTCGATTTCCGACTGACGCAGGTAAACCACTTCGGCCACGCTGTCGACCATGATACCGACGACTTGCTTGTCGGCTTCGATGATGACGATACGGGTGTTGTCGCTGATCTCGCCGCTGTTCAGGCCGAAGCGCTGACGGGTGTCGATCACGGTAACCACGTTACCGCGCAGGTTGATGATGCCCAGCACGTAGCTTGGCGCGCCCGGCACCGGAGCGATCTCGGTGTAGCGCAGCACTTCCTGAACGCGCATCACGTTGATGCCGTAGGTTTCGTTATCCAGTTTGAAGGTAACCCATTGCAGGATCGGATCTTCAGAACCTTTTGCATTCGTCGCCTGACTACTCATACCCTGACCCCTCGAAAAAACCGCTCTGGGCGGTGTGTGTTCTGTGTGGCGGCATTCAACAATGCCGTCGCCTGATTGTTATGTCGGCTGCTATGTCGGTTTATGTAGCGGCTTGTGGCCGCTCAGGTGCTTTGCCCCACCGCTGGCGATCAACTCGGCCAGTGCGGAAACGTCAAGCAATGCACACATGTGCTCAATCACGGTGCCGGCGAGCCATGGCCGCTGACCCCGGTGACTTCTCCATTTGATTTCATTCGGGTCCAGACGCAACGAGCGGCTGACCTGATGCACCGCCAGCCCCCACTCGTAACCTTGTACCGAAATCACGTACTGCAAGCCCTGACGGAAGTCATCACGATAGCGGTCCGGCATGACCCAGCGCGCGGTATCCAACACTTTCAGATTGCCGGCCTGACTCGGCAGGATCCCGAGGAACCATTCCGGCTGACCGAACAGCGGCGTCAGCTCGTGGCCGGCCAGCGAATAGATCGAGCCGAGGCACACCAGCGGCACCGCGAGGGTCAGGCCGGCGACGTCGAACAGCAGGCATTCGAAGGCTTCAGAGGCCCAGGCCGGGCGACCATCGGTTTCCACTGGTGGCGGCGTGTTGTTCGGCGGCAGATGCACTTCCACCAGCGGCGGCACCAGCGTCTGCTCGACGGGTGCGGGTGCAACCGGAGCAGGTGCTGGAGCCGGTTCGACCACTTCCGGTTCCGGCGCGGTTTTCAGCAATTGGGTTTGCAGCAGCGGTGCCAGTGTCGACACCGATGCGCGAACCGGCTCGGCTTCTTCGATCAATGCAATCGGTGCTTTGGTCACCGCTGCGGCGGCAGGCGCGGCAACCGGCGCAGCAGGCCGGGCAGCCTTCTGCGCATCACGTGCCTGCTCTTCCAGTACCGCAGCCTGGAACTCGTCCAGCGCCTCGCTGCTTTCCACAACTTCAGGCTGCGCCTCAATGACCGACGACAGCTCCTCAGGAATTTCCTGCAGCAAATTATCCAGATAAGACTGCAGCGCCAATTGCGGACGCGATGTGAGCTTGACTGGGCGGTTCATCGGTCAACAGCGCCGGACAGGGAAACCGCGTCGCCTGCTTCGCGAGCAGGCTCGCTCCCACAGGATTTGTGCAAGTCAGGCAGGCGTGATCGGGACAGGTTCATCTCAAGCCACCTGCGGAACAAGTTGTTGCGCCAACAGGTGCTTGAGCAGCGCGCGATACGCCAGCACGCCACGGCTCTTGCCGTCGAATTGCGAAGGCGTGACACCGGCCCGGCTGGCGTCGCGCAGACGGGTATCGACCGGGATATAACCCTGCCAGATCTCGTCGGGAAATTTGTCACGCAGCACGCGCAAGGTATGCATCGAGGCCTGAGTACGGCGATCAAACAGGGTCGGCACGATGCTGAACGGCAGCGCCTGTTTGCGCGAGCGGTTGATCATCGCCAGGGTGTTGACCATGCGCTCCAGACCTTTGACGGCCAGGTGTTCGGTCTGCACCGGGATCACCAGTTGCTGGCTCGCCGCGAGGGCGTTGACCATCAGCACACCGAGCAACGGCGGGCTGTCGATCACCGCGTAATCGAAATCCTGCCACAGCTGCGCCAGACTCTTGGCGATCACCAGACCCAAACCACTCTGCCCCGGCGACTGACGCTCAAGGGTCGCCAACGCGGTGCTCGATGGCAGCAGGGAAATGCGTTCGTCGCTGGTCGACAACAGTAACTGCCCCGGCAGGCCTTGCGGTACGCTGCCCTTGTGCAGAAACAGGTCGTAGTTGCTGTGTTCCAGGCTGTCGGGGTCGTAGCCGAAATAGCTGGTCATCGAGCCGTGCGGGTCGAGATCGACCACAACCACGCGCTTGCCCGCCTCGGCCAGCAACCCGGCTAAAGCGATGGAAGATGTGGTTTTACCGACACCACCCTTTTGATTGGCGACTGCCCAGACTCTCATTCAGTTCGTTCCTCCCGGCCGATATGCTCGACCGAGACATAGCTCAGCGTGTTAATGCGGGTGACGGAGAATTGACGGCACTCTCGCGTCCCGGCGTCTTGACCGGGGTCGGTGCAGTTTGTGTGCCAGCACGCTTCAACGCAGCGTCCGGTTGCGCGTTAGCGGTTCCAGTGCCCGTCAGGCTGCGGCGCACATCGAGGTTTCGCGAGACCACCAGAACCACCCGGCGGTTTTTCCCCCGGCCTTCAGCGGTAGCGTTGTTGGCCACCGGTTGAAACTCGCCGTAACCCACCGATGCCAATCGGCCAGGGTTCACACCCTGCATGGCCAGCATGCGCACGATGCTCGCCGAACGCGCCGAAGACAGTTCCCAGTTGGTCGGGTACTGTGCAGTGCGGATCGGTTGATCGTCGGTGAAACCCTCGACGTGAATCGGGTTATCGAACGGTTTCAGAATCGCCGCCACCTTGTCGATGATGTTGAAGGCGATGTCGCTCGGCATGGCATCGCCACTGCCGAACAGCAGGCTGGAGTTGAGTTCGATCTCGACCCACAACTCGTTGCCGCGCACGGTCATCTGGTTGGAGCTGATCAAGTCGCCGAATGCGGCACTGATGTCATCGGCGATGCTTTTCAACGGATCGCTGGCGCCGGCGATACCGGCATCGATCTGCTCGGCGTCCTTGACCAGCGGCTTGGCCGGGGTCACGGTTTTCGGCCGTTCGTCGCCGATCTGGATCGGTTTGAGCGCGCGGTCGGAGTCTTTGAAGACACCGACCAGCGCTTCGGAAATTTCCTTGTACTTGCCTTCGTTGATCGACGAAATCGAGTACATCACCACGAAGAACGCGAACAACAGCGTGATGAAATCCGCGTAGGACACGAGCCAGCGCTCGTGATTGACGTGTTCTTCCTGATGCCTGCGACGAGCCATGAGGTTATTCCCTTAGTCCATGAAGCCTTGCAGCTTCAACTCAATGGAGCGAGGGTTTTCACCTTCGGCGATCGACAGGATCCCTTCCAACAACATTTCGCGATAACGCGACTGCCGCAACGCGATTGACTTCAGCTTGGCGGCGATTGGCAGCAACACCAGGTTGGCACTGGCCACGCCGTAAATGGTCGCAACGAAAGCCACGGCGATGCCGCTGCCCAGTTGCGTCGGATCGGCGAGGTTGCCCATCACGTGGATCAGGCCCATCACCGCACCGATGATGCCGATGGTCGGCGCGTAGCCGCCCATGCTTTCAAAGACTTTCGCTGCTTCGATATCGCGGGCTTCCTGGGTGTAGAAATCCACCTCGAGGATGCTGCGGATCGCTTCCGGCTCGGCGCCGTCGACCAGCAGTTGCAGGCCTTTGCGCGAGTAGTTGTCGGGTTCGGCATCGGCCACGCCTTCCAGACCAAGCAAGCCTTCCTTGCGCGCGGTGAGGCTCCAGTTGACGACGCGATCGATGCCACCGGCCAGATCGACCCGTGGCGGAAACAGAATCCAGGCGAGGATCTGCATGGCGCGTTTGAACGCGCTCATCGGCGATTGCAGCAGTGCGGCACCGATGGTGCCGCCCAGTACGATCAATGCCGCCGGGCCGTTGGCCAGCGCACCGAGGTGACCACCCTCAAGGTAGTTACCACCGATGATGGCGACGAACGCCATGATGATCCCGATAAGGCTTAAAACATCCATCAGATACACGCCTCGACAATGTGCTTGCCGATGTCGTCGAGGCTATACACCGCGTCGGCGAGGTCGGCTTTGACGATGGCCATCGGCATGCCGTAGATCACGCAGCTGGCTTCGTCCTGCGCCCACACCGCGCTGCCGCCCTGCTTGAGCAGACGCGCGCCTTCACGGCCGTCGGCGCCCATACCGGTCAGTACGACCGCCAGAACTTTGTCGCCGTAGGATTTCGCCGCCGAACCGAAGGTGATGTCCACGCACGGCTTGTAGTTCAGACGCTCGTCGCCCGGGAGGATTTTCACCGCGCCACGGCCATCGATCATCATTTGCTTGCCACCCGGAGCGAGCAACGCCAGGCCCGGACGCAGGATGTCGCCATCCTCGGCTTCCTTGACGCTGATGCGGCACAGCTTGTCGAGACGTTCGGCGAAGGCCTTGGTGAATGCCGCCGGCATGTGCTGGATCAGCACGATCGGCGCCGGGAAATTCGCCGGCAACTGAGTCAGCACGCGTTGCAGGGCCACCGGGCCGCCCGTCGAAGTACCGATGGCAACCAGTTTGTAAGCTTTGCGTTTCGGCGCGGGCGACGAAGCGCTGGCGGCCGGGGCGCGAGTCGGTGCCGGCGCTGGAGCCGGACGTGCCGGCACGCTGGTGCTGTGACTGCTGCTGTGGCTGCCGAAACTCGACGGCGCCGGAGCAGGCGTGGGTGCTGGGGCAGCAACGGGAGCCGGTGCGCTGTAAGCACTGAAACGACGATTACTGCGCGAGATGCTATGGACCTTCTCGCACAGCAATTGCTTGACCTTCTCCGGGTTACGCGAGATGTCTTCGAAATTCTTCGGCAGGAAATCCACCGCGCCGGCGTCCAGCGCGTCCAGCGTTACCCGGGCGCCTTCATGGGTCAGCGAGGAGAACATCAACACCGGGGTCGGGCAGCGCTGCATGATGTGCCGCACTGCCGTGATGCCATCCATCATCGGCATCTCGTAGTCCATGGTGATCACGTCCGGCTTGAGTGCCAGCGCCTGATCGATCGCCTCTTTACCGTTGGTTGCAGTGCCGACCACCTGAATGCTCGGATCCGCAGATAGAATTTCCGAGACGCGGCGGCGGAAAAAACCCGAATCGTCCACCACCAGGACTTTGACTGCCATAAACACTCCATTAGGTGCGGCGGGACGTTGTCGCCCCGCCGCCCCGGATTCAAATACGCCGTGCGGCGTAACGCTTGAGCATGCTTGGAACATCGAGAATCAGCGCGATGCGGCCGTCACCGGTGATGGTGGCGCCGGACATGCCCGGAGTGCCCTGCAGCATTTTGCCCAATGGCTTGATGACCACTTCCTCCTGGCCGACCAGTTGATCGACGACGAAGCCGATCCGCTGGGTGCCCACCGAAAGGATCACCACGTGGCCTTCACGCTGCTCTTCGTGAGCGGCGGAGCTGACCAGCCAGCGCTTGAGGTAGAACAACGGCAGCGCCTTGTCCCGCACGATCACCACTTCCTGGCCGTCGACGACGTTGGTGGTCGACAGGTCGAGGTGGAAGATTTCGTTGACGTTGACCAACGGGAACGCAAACGCCTGATTGCCGAGCATGACCATCAGGGTTGGCATGATCGCGAGGGTCAGCGGCACCTTGATGACGATCTTCGAGCCTTGGCCCTTGGTCGAGTAGATGTTGATCGAACCGTTGAGCTGGGAAATCTTGGTCTTCACCACGTCCATGCCGACACCGCGGCCGGAGACGTCGGAGATCTCGGTCTTGGTCGAGAAACCCGGTGCGAAAATCAGGTTGTAGCACTCGGTATCGCTGAGGCGATCGGCCGCGTCCTTGTCCATCACGCCGCGTTTTACCGCGATGGCGCGCAGGACATTCGGGTCCATGCCTTTGCCGTCATCGGAAATCGACAGCAGGATATGGTCGCCCTCTTGCTCGGCCGCCAGTACCACGCGACCGCCACGGGCCTTGCCCGACGCTTCGCGTTCTTCCGGCGACTCGATGCCGTGGTCGACGGCGTTGCGCACCAAGTGGACCAGCGGGTCGGCCAGGGCCTCGACAAGGTTTTTGTCGAGGTCGGTTTCTTCACCCACCAGTTCCAGGTTGATCTCTTTCTTCAGCTGACGCGCCAGATCTCGAACCAGACGCGGGAAGCGCCCGAAGACCTTCTTGATCGGCTGCATCCGCGTCTTCATGACGGCGGTCTGCAAGTCAGCCGTGACCACGTCGAGGTTCGACACGGCCTTTTGCATGGCTTCATCGCCACTGTTCAGGCCCAGGCGCACCAGACGGTTACGCACCAGCACCAGCTCGCCGACCATGTTCATGATTTCGTCGAGACGTGCCGTGTCGACGCGCACGGTGGTTTCGGCTTCGCTCGCCGGTTTTTCCGGTGGCGGTGTCGCCGGCGCACGGGCCGGAGCCGGTGCAGCAGCGGCAGCCGGTTTTGGCGCTTCGGCTTTTGGCTCAGGCTTGGCGGCAGGCTTGGGCGCTGCAGCAGCGGCCGGTGCCTTGGCAGCCGGTGTGGCGACGGTCGAAGCACTGCCAGCAGCGGCTGTGCCGACTTCGGTGAACTTGCCTTTGCCGTGCAATTCGTCGAGCAGCGATTCGAACTCGTGATCGCTGATCAGATCACTGCCGGCAGCGGCGGCCGCTGGAGCAGCCGGCGCCGGTGCCGAAGCAATCGCCGACTCCAGCGCATCCACGGCAAAATTGCCCTTGCCATGCAACTGATCGAGCAAAGCTTCGAATTCGTCGTCGGTGATGTCAGAGCTGTCGCCCTTGGCCGGAGCCGCAGGGGCTGCCGCCGCTGGCGCAACCGCGTCCACCGCGAACTGGCCCTTGCCGTGCAGTTGATCGAGCAACGACTCGAACTCGGCATCGGTGATTTCATCGCTCGCGGCTTCAGCGGCCGTTTGCGCAGGCGCAGCAGCGGCCGGGGCTTCAGCTTCAGCCTTGACGGCGTTCAGCGAGTCCAGCAGTTGCTCAAATTCGTTATCGGTGATGTCGCCCGACGAGTCGCCTTCGACGACCAGTTCTTCGATCATCTCGGCCACCGGCGAAGCCGGGGCTGCGTCCGTCGATTGCGGTTCGGCCAGACGCGCCAGGGCGGCCAGCAGTTCCGGGGTGGCGGCGGTGATCGGAGCACGCTCACGAACCTCAGTGAACATGCTGTTCACCGCGTCCAGTGCTTCGAGGACAACGTCCATCAGTTCTGCATCAACGCGACGCTCACCCTTGCGCAGGATGTCGAACACGTTTTCGGCGATGTGACAGCACTCCACCAGCTCATTGAGCTGAAGGAAGCCGGCGCCCCCTTTTACAGTGTGGAAACCGCGAAAAATTGCGTTGAGCAGATCTGCGTCATCCGGACGGCTTTCCAGCTCGACCAGTTGTTCGGACAGTTGCTCAAGAATCTCGCCGGCCTCAACCAGGAAATCCTGAAGGATCTCTTCATCGGCGCCGAAGCTCATTAATGGGGTGCTCCTACAGGTCTAAAAACCCAAAAAACCTAAAATTCCAAAACACTAGAATCCAAGGCTGGATAACAAATCGTCCACATCGTCCTGACCGGACACAACGTCTTCTCGTTTATCGGCATGAATCTGCGGACCTTCACCCTGCGAGAGATGTTTTTGTGGATCTTTTTCTGCAAGCATCGCGGCGCGGTCATGTTCGATGCCCGCAAAGCGGTCGACCTGACTGGCCATGAGCACGAGTTTGAGCAAATTGCTTTCGACTTCGGTGACCAGTTGGGTCACACGCTTGATCACCTGACCGGTGAGGTCCTGGTAATCCTGGGCCAGCAGGATGTCGTTGAGATTGCTCGACACCGCACGGTTGTCCGTGCTGCTGCGTGACAGAAAACCGTCGACCCGGCGCGCCAGTTCACGGAACTCTTCAGCCCCGACCTCGCGACGCATGAAGCGACCCCAATCGGCGCTCAAGGTCTGCGCTTCATCAGCCAGACTGTTGACCACCGGCGTGGCGCTTTCCACCAGATCCATGGTGCGGTTGGCCGCGGCTTCCGTCAGCTTGACCACATAGCCCAGGCGTTCGGTGGCGTCGGTGATTTGCGACACTTCCTCGGCCTGCGGCATGTTCGGGTCGATCTGGAAGTTGACGATCGCACTGTGCAGTTCACGTGTGAGCTTGCCCACTTCCTGATACAGGCCACGGTCACGGGTCTGATTGAGCTCATGGATCAGTTGCACAGCGTCGCCGAACCTGCCTTTTTCAAGGCTCTCGACCAGTTCGACCGCGTGTTTTTTCAGGGTCGACTCGAAATCGCCCTGTGAAGATTCGTTATGCTCCATAGCTCCCCCGCGCGTTCATCAGCCGATGCGTTCGAAAATCTTCTCGATTTTGTCTTTCAACGCCTGAGCCGTGAAAGGTTTGACTACATAGCCGTTTACACCGGCCTGAGCGGCTTCAATGATCTGCTCGCGCTTGGCTTCAGCCGTCACCATCAACACCGGCAAGTGCTTGAGTTTTTCATCGGCACGCACGTGACGCAGCAGGTCGATACCGGTCATGCCCGGCATGTTCCAGTCCGTTACCAGAAAGTCGATGCTGCCGCTGTTGAGCACCGGAATGGCAGTGACGCCATCGTCAGCCTCGACGGTGTTGGTGAACCCAAGATCACGCAGCAGGTTCTTGATGATCCGCCGCATCGTTGAGAAGTCATCAACGATGAGGATTTTCATGTCTTTGTTCAATTCGACCTCCAAGCAGTCTTAAACGCGCCCAGCACCTGGACGCGCCACTTCAATCAATCGGCGCAGCACTCGAAGACTGTCTGGAGCACAACAGAGCAAGACCGGTGCCGTTCACCACCGCACCAGCCTCGTTCGCAGTGTCCCCACACTGCCTTCAGCGCGCTCGCCACTCCCCCAAACGCCCCCGCAAACGGGCCGCGCACTGGCTGTGTAACTGGCTGACCCGCGATTCACTGACGCCAAGGACTTCACCGATCTCCTTGAGGTTCAGCTCTTCGTCGTAGTACAGCGCCAACACCAGTCGCTCACGCTCCGGCAAATTGGCAATCGCGTCCGCCAACGCAGCCTGGAAACGTTCATCTTCCAGATCGCGTGACGGCTCAAGATGAGCACTCGCGCCATCCTCGTGCAGCCCTTCGTGTTCGCCGTCCTGCAGCAGGTCGTCGAAACTGAACAGGCGGCTGCCCAAGGTGTCATTCAAAATCCCGTAGTAATCGTCGAGACTCAATTGGAGTTCGGCCGCAACCTCGTGATCTTTAGCATCACGGCCGGTTTTAGCTTCAATTGAGCGAATTGCGTCGCTGACCATACGGGTATTGCGGTGAACCGAGCGTGGCGCCCAGTCCCCTTTGCGCACTTCGTCGAGCATCGCGCCGCGGATTCGAATGCCCGCGTACGTTTCGAAACTGGCGCCTTTGCTGGCGTCATATTTGGTCGAGACTTCGAGCAGGCCGATCATCCCGGCCTGGATCAGGTCTTCGACCTGCACACTCGCCGGCAAGCGTGCCAGCAAGTGGTAGGCAATGCGTTTGACCAGTGGCGCGTAACGCTCGATCAGTTCGTACTGCGCGTCACGTGCCGACTTCTTGTAGTAGTTCATACCGCTTGCGGTCATAGCACGGGCCCTGCCGTTTGCTGCACGAGGCGCTCGACGAAAAACTCAAGGTGGCCACGCGGATTGGCGGGCAGCGGCCAAGTGTCGACCTTCTGCGCGATCGCCTTGAACGCCAGTGCGCACTTGGAACGCGGGAAGGCTTCGTACACCGCACGCTGCTTCTGCACCGCTTTACGCACGCTTTCGTCGTAAGGCACGGCGCCGACGTATTGTAGGGCCACGTCAAGGAAGCGATCCGTGACCTTGGTCAACTTGGCGAACAGGTTGCGCCCTTCCTGCGGGCTCTGCGCCATGTTGGCGAGGACGCGGAAGCGGTTCATGCCGTAATCGCGGTTGAGCAATTTGATCAGCGCGTAGGCGTCGGTGATCGAGGTCGGCTCGTCGCAGACCACCAGCAACACTTCCTGCGCTGCGCGTACGAAACTGACTACCGAGTCACCAATACCCGCAGCGGTGTCGATCACCAGTACGTCGAGATTGTCGCCGATGTCGCTGAACGCCTGAATCAGACCGGCATGTTGCGCCGGGCTCAGGTGCACCATGCTCTGCGTGCCGGACGCGGCCGGGACGATGCGAATGCCACCGGGGCCTTGCAACAGCACGTCGCGCAATTCGCAGCGGCCTTCGATCACGTCGGCCAATGTGCGTTTAGGGGTCAGACCCAACAAAACGTCGACGTTCGCCAGTCCCAGATCGGCGTCCAGCAGCATGACCCGACGGCCAAGCTCTGCCAGCGCCAGAGACAAGTTCACTGACACGTTAGTCTTGCCGACGCCACCTTTGCCGCCGGTCACCGCGATCACCTGTACGGGATGCATGCTGCCCATGTTATTTCTTTACCTTGTCTTGCATAGACGGAGGCCACATTACTGGCTGCGCGTTCACAACCGGAACAATGCATGGCAGACCATCGATGTAGGTACAAAAACTGTTCATGAATACCTCAGCCTACCTGCTTGGTCGGGCTGTGATAGATATCAGCGAACATGTCAGCCATGGCTTCTTCGCTGGGTTCTTCCTGCATTTGCACGCTGACGGCGCGGCTGACCAATTGATGACGGCGCGGCAGATGCAAATCATCCGGAATCCGTGGGCCATCGGTCAGGTACGCGACCGGCAATTCATGACTGATCGCCAGGCTCAACACTTCGCCAAGGCTGGCCGTTTCATCCAGTTTAGTCAGGATGCAGCCGGCAAGCCCGCAACGCTTGTAACTGTGATAAGCGGCGGTTAGAACCTGTTTCTGGCTGGTGGTTGCCAAGACCAGATAATTTTTTGAACGGATGCCACGCCCGGCCAGACTTTCGAGCTGCATGCGCAGGGCCGGATCACTGGCTTGCAGGCCGGCAGTATCGATCAATACCACGCGTTTGCGCAGCAGTGGATCCAGCGCTTGCACCAGCGATTGGCCCGGATCGACGTGAGTCACCGGCACATTGAGAATGCGGCCCAGCGTCTTCAGCTGTTCCTGCGCACCGATGCGGAAGCTGTCCATGCTCACCAGCGCGACATTCTGCGCGCCGTATTTCAGCACATAACGCGCGGCCAGCTTGGCCAGCGTGGTGGTCTTGCCCATGCCGGCCGGGCCGACCATGGCAATCACACCGCCCTCTTCCAGCGGCTCGACTTCCGGTACGGCAATCATCCGCGCCAGGTGCGCAAGCAGCATGCGCCAGGCCTGACGCGGCTCCTCGATATCAGTGATCATCGCCAGCAGATCGCGCGACAACGGGCCGGACAGACCGATACGTTGCAGACGGCGATACAGGTTGGCTTGCGCCGGACGGCTGCCTTGCAGCTGATTCCAGGCCAGGGTGCCGAGCTGAACTTCCATCAGCTCGCGCAGGCTGTTCAATTCAAAGCGCATCGAATCCAGTGCACGCGGATCAACGCCGCCGGAAGACTGCGCAGGCGCCGGGGCCGGACGCGCCGGTGCGGCGTAGGTCGGCTCGCTCAGCGGTTCAGCGGCAGTCAGCGGCAGGCCGGCCGTCAATGGCAGCCCGGCGAAGATCTGGCGATTGCTGTTGCCGTCGGCTTCGCCACGCAGGCTCAGTTCGGCCTGGGCGGTGACGATGCGCGACTGAGTCTTGCGCAGCTCGTCTTCGAGTTCCATGTTCGGAACCCGTGGCGCCAGCGCCGACAATTTGTAATCCAGTGCCGCCGTCAGCTCGACACCGCCAGCAATGCGGCGGTTGCCAATGATGGCGGCATCAGCGCCCAGCTCATCACGAACCAGCTTCATGGCCTGACGCATATCGGCGGCAAAGAAACGCTTAACTTGCATAAACCACTACCTCAGCCGTTGGGCCCTACTGTCGCAACGATGGTCACTTGCTTGTTGTCCGGTATTTCCTGGTAGGCCAGCACATGCAGCCCAGGGACTGCGAGGCGGCCAAAGCGCGAGAGCATCGCGCGGATCGGGCCAGCGACCAAAAGGATCACCGGCTGACCTTGCATTTCCTGACGCTGCGCCGCTTCGATGAGCGAACGCTGCAGCTTCTCGGCCATGCTTGGCTCCAGCAGAACGCCCTCTTCCGAGCCTTGTCCTGCCTTCTGCAGACTATTGAGCAATATTTGTTCCAACCTTGGTTCCAAGGTGATCACAGGCAGCTCCGACTCAGTGCCTACAATGCTTTGGACGATGGCGCGCGATACGCCGACCCGCACAGCAGCCACCAGCGCGGCGGTATCTTGACTCTTCGCGGCGTTGTTGGCGATGGCTTCGGCAATGCTGCGGATATCGCGCACCGGTACGTGTTCAGCGAGCAGCGCTTGCAGCACTTTGAGCAACTGCGACAACGTGACCACGCCCGGCACCAGCTCTTCTGCCAGTTTCGGCGAGCTTTTGGCCAGCAATTGCATGAGTTGCTGCACTTCTTCGTGGCCGATCAGCTCACTGGAGTGCTTGTACAGAATCTGGTTCAAGTGCGTCGCAACCACGGTGCTGGCGTCGACCACGGTGTAACCGAGCGATTGTGCCTGGGCACGCTGGCTGATTTCGATCCACACCGCTTCCAGGCCGAAAGCCGGATCTTTGGCGTTGATACCGTTGAGCGTGCCGTAGACCTGACCCGGGTTGATCGCCAGTTCACGATCCGGATAGATCTCGGCTTCGGCGAGGATCACCCCCATCAGGGTCAGGCGATAGGCGCTTGGCGCCAGATCGAGGTTGTCGCGGATGTGCACGGTCGGCATGAGGAAGCCCAGATCCTGCGAGAGTTTCTTGCGCACACCCTTGATCCGCGCCAGCAACTGCCCGCCCTGGTTGCGATCCACCAGCGGGATCAGGCGATAACCGACTTCCAGACCGATCATGTCGATTGGCGTCACGTCGTCCCAGCCCAGCTCCTTGGTTTCCATGGCGCGAGCCGGCGACGGCAGCAGTTCCTGCTGGCGCTTGACCTCTTCCAGCGCTACGACCTTGGCCACGTTCTGCTTCTTCCAGAACAGGTACGCGCCGCCCGCAGCCAGCGCGGCCATGGTCAGGAACGAGAAGTGCGGCATGCCCGGCACCAGGCCCATGACCGCCATCAGACCGGCCGCCACTGCCAGCGCTTTCGGCGAGGCGAACATCTGGCGATTGATCTGTTTGCCCATGTCTTCCGAACCGGAAGCACGGGTCACCATGATCGCTGCCGCTGTCGATAACAACAGTGATGGCAATTGCGCCACTAAACCGTCACCGATGGTCAGCAAGGCGTAAACCTTGCCCGCATCGCCGAAGCTCATGTTGTGCTGGAAGATACCGACGGCCATGCCGCCGATGAGGTTGATGAACAGAATCAGCAGGCCAGCGATGGCGTCACCACGGACGAACTTACTGGCACCGTCCATCGAACCGTAGAACTCGGCCTCTTGGGCGACTTCCTGACGGCGTGCCTTGGCCTGGTTCTGGTCGATCAGACCGGCGTTGAGGTCGGCGTCGATCGCCATTTGTTTGCCGGGCATCGCATCGAGGGTGAAACGCGCACTCACCTCGGAAATCCGCCCGGCACCTTTGGTCACCACGACGAAGTTGATGATCATCAGGATCGCGAAGACCACGATACCGACCACGTAGTTACCGCCGATCACCACCTCACCGAAGGCCTGAATCACCTTACCGGCAGCGGCGTGGCCGTCCTGACCGTGGAGCATCACCACCCGCGTCGAGGCCACGTTCAACGCCAGCCGCAATAACGTCGCGACCAGCAGAATCGTCGGGAACACGGCGAAATCCAGCGGCCGCAGCGCATACACGCAGACCAGCAGGACGACGATCGACAGCGCGATGTTGAAGGTGAAAAACACGTCGAGCAGGAACGGCGGAATCGGCAACATCATCATTGCCAACATAACCAGCAGCAACAACGGCACGCCCAGATTGCCTCGACTGAGGTCGGCAACATTCGTGCGAGCAGTGTTGAATAACTGAGAGCGATCCACCGGTTTTCCCCGTTCCTTTAAAGCAAACTTTTGACGCCCAGAGCGGGCTCACGGCGGGTACTGCAAGAAGCTTTCCAACTTTTGCCTGGAATTTAAACAGAGGGGTTTTGACCGTGGATTTTCTGCTGACCGGGATGCCCCCTTCGCGAGCAGGCTCGCTCCCACAGGGGAAATGCATTCCAAATATTGGAGTGGAATGCAATCCAAATGTGGGAGCGAGCCTGCTCGCGAAGGGGCCAGTGAAGTCAGCACAAAGTGCCTATTAAACTCTGGTGTTTAAAAGACACTTCAGGACACGCCTTCAAGGCTACAAATCCTTGCGCCATTGCCTACAGCCAAGCCAGAATCCGCCGGCTTGTGCGCCTTGGGGTCGGGTTCTATTGTGAATCGGTCGCTGACGAATCAGCGATCGGGTCTCGCAGCCCGTCGATCTCTGGACGCACAACATCCGCTTTGCTTATGGCGGCTGTACGTGGGAGACCTTCGGGTCTGCCGGTTCTAGAGTCCCGGTCTGCGACCCGCGTATAGCTGCCACCCTCATTCGTCTCGCAGCGAACGTCGGCAGCTCCAATGACTCTAGGAGCTTCACCATGATCAAACCAACATCCAATCCACCCGAATCCGACCCCACCTCCCCCTACGAATCCCTCGATTCAAAAAACTCCACGAAGCCGCCGACCGCGCCCTCGATCACTACCTCTGCCCACCCGGCTCGACCCCACCGCCACGTAAAACCCGCCGGATGTACGCCGTTACCGCGGATTTCAAAAATGAGGAACTGCTAGCCGATGCCAGCGAAACCCTCGCCTCAGCCAGAACCATCGCCCATGACTTTGCCCATCTGATACCGGCGTCGCAGCGCAGGACGCTGCTGGGGATTGCGCAACTAATCATGCTGGGTGAGCTGGCGGTGAATCGGGTGATGGATAATCTCGAGTTGCCGGGCTAAACAGGGCAGACCACGCTTTCCGCTTTTGCGATCTTTGGCTTTTCAGTCTCGCGCCAATGACCACTCGTCGCCACCTGTCAGATCTGACAGGTGCGCAATCTCGCTTTTAGCCGTTCAATCACTCCGTCACCTTCCCGACCGGAGTCGTTGCCATGGCCAGCCCCAACAAACCCCTGCTACTCGCGGAACTCGGCATCCCGGGTCGCAGCAAGGACCCGGTGTCGAAGGATCCCGATATCTGGGGCATCAACATCGCCGCGGCGCTGGGCAACTTTCCGCTGCATGGCCTGCAGTGCCAGGCGGGGCCGTGGGGGAATATGGCGAGCGGCGACAGGTTGACGATCTTTTGGGGCACCGGGCTGGACGCGGGGGGCAAGACCGTCCTCAAGGATGAGGTCGGCACGCAATTGCGCATGTTCGTGCCTTCCCGGCACATGGTCGATGGTCAGTTCGCGGTGTCCTATGTCGTCAAGCCGTTGGGCGGCACGGATCAACCGTCTGAAGTCATGCAGGTGCTGGTCAAGCTGACGCGCCCGGGCGGCCATGACGAAAACGGTGACGGCGGGCATTCCAAGCTGATCATGATCATTCCCCAAGACATTCTTGACGGTGGCATCGACAAGGAGATTGCGGAAAAAGGCGTGAAGATCAGCATTGGCAAGGCCGACGGCACACCCCCCTATCCCTACGCCGCAGCCGGCGATATTTGTCGCGTGAGTTGGGGCGGGATCTTCGTGCTCAGTGAGCCGCTGACTCAGGAACAGGCCGAAGGCAAGGCCCCGATCATCGTGAAAATCGAAGAAAAAGACATCACCGACGCCGGTGATGCAGAGTTTCCCGGCGTAGCCGTGGTGTTCGAGGTGTACGACAAGGTCTTCAACCGTTCCGAGGACTGGAGTCCCGAACAGCGAGTGGTGGTGGCCGTTGATGCGACCCGGCTGATCGCGCCGTTGCTCAAGGAAACGGTAAACAACGTGCTGGATGTCGACCAACTGGGCGACGCTGACGGCACCGTGCAAATTATCGCCACAGACACGACCAACTTCAAAATCGGTGACATCCCGTTCATCAAGATCAAGGGCACGCCGGTCGAAGGTGCGCCGATTGATCTGGAAGTAGAAGGCGCGGCGTTGACCAGCGTGCCGAGCATTATTGAAATCAAGGCCCCCAACGCCGTGCTGCGCCAGTTGGCCAAGTCGCAGATCACTTTGTCATACCGTCTGAAAAAAGCCGACGGTTCCAAAGATCTGAAATCGAAAAGCCAATTCATCCGCGCCATCGGCGAAGTCCAGCGGCTGGCCGCGCCAATCATGCTGGACGAGGACTCCGGGGCGCTGGACCCGACACTGGCCCAGGTGCGTCTCGAGATCCCCTTCGACAAATCCTTTGCCGAAGGACAGGTTCTCCAGCCAATCATGCTGGGCACCACCCCCGGTCTGAAGCCGTACCTGCCTGTTCTGCCGGCGCGCCTCATCACACGCAACGACATCATCGCGGAGGCACCGCTGGCGTACAGCATCGACGGCAAACACCTGGCCCCGGTCAACGGTGGCACGGCGGAGTTCTACTACCAGCAACTGATCGCCGACGCAGTGCTCGCCACACTGAACCCGTTCGAGGCTACCCGCGCCATTCGCGAGTCGATCCACACCGACATCCTGCAAGTCGGCGAACCGCGCCTGGAACTGCCTGAACCGGTGGTGGCTGGCGTGGTCGACGGGGTTCTGCCAGCCGACACCGCCGGCACAACCCTGACCGTGCCGTACACCGAAACGGTCAAAGGCGATGAAGTCTTCATGTTCTGGATCGGCTCGATCACCGACGAATACCCCGATTCGATCAAGCTGAACGAATTCACCGCAGGTAAGCAAGTACCGTTCACCATCCCGGCCGAGGTGATCAAAGGCAATGAAGGCGGGACGGTGATCGCCAGGTACGAGATCAAACGTGCGGATGGGCGGACGAGTTATGCCGAGCCGTTGGAGTTCAGTGTCGGGGTGGCGCTGGAAAACCCCTTGCCATTGCCACAGATGCCGGAAGCCACAGGCAATGGTGCCAGCGTGACCCTGGCGCCACTCGACGCCCAAGCGGGTGCCCGCGTGGTCGTGGCCTACACCGGCATGAATGAAAAACACAATATCAAACTGACCATGGCGGGCACGCCCGGCGTCGGCTCACCGGACATCCCGGCCAAACAAGGCGTTGCCAGCGGCAGCGTCGAGTTCCTGATTCCCGCCACAGCCATCGCAGCCAACATCGGCAATGAAACCAAAACCTTCACACTCAGCTACGAAGTCACGGCAGGCCAGACAACTCCATCTTTGCCTTTGACCGTCAGCGTCACGCCGCTGCCTGCGACAGAGCTGGACAAAATCAGCATTGAACAAGCCGATGGCACGGTGCTGGATCTGACGAAGGTGACGTTGGGCGCAACGATTCTCGCTGGCGTCTGGGCGTTTATAGCCGCCAATCATCGGGTAGGACTGAACCTCAAAGGTACGAAGAATAACGGCGATGCCTTCCATCACGTGGTATGGCCGTGGCCGTCTTCCTACGTTAATCAAAACTGGTTCAACAGCGGTCAATACACACATACGCTGGCGTACAACGCCATCAAGGACCTGGCGGATGGCAGTCGGCTGGAATTGCATTTCAAAGCGGCGTTGACGTTGAGTCGTGAGGAGGCTGAGGCGATTGATGCGCCGGTGAAGGTTTATACGATCAGGGCCATCGAAGATGTGACGCCGAGCATCACTTTGGTCACTGGATCGCCCAGCGGTGATGAAGTTATCGAGGGCGCAATCATCGTCGAAACGGCCGTGACCTTGACCGGTAGTGCCGCCAAAGGCCAGAAAGTCAGCGTGCTTGACGGCACAACGTCCAAAGGTGAACCGACCGCCGATTCAGCAACCGGGATCTGGACATTGGCCGTCACCGGCCTGAGCGTCGCGCCGCACAGTTTTACCGCCAGGGCGTTATACGGTTCGGGGGCCTCCTCGGCTGCCAGAACGTTGATCGTCACGGCCGTAGTTGTGCCAACGCTGAGCAATGTATGGGACGCCAGCAATGTGGAAGTGCTGGAAGGCACAACGACGGTCAGTACCGAGCTGACACTTAAAGGAACCGCGAGCCTGGGTCAGCAGATCAATATCCGTGACGGCACCGGTTCCGGCTCGGCCACAAGGGGAACCGCGACCGCCAACGGAACGACAGGTATCTGGGAACTTCCGATTACCGTGCCACTCGGCGCGCGGCGGCTGTACGCCGAGGCCTGTTATCCGAGTAATCCGTTGTATTCGAATGTGCGTAATTTGACGGTGACAGAAGATATTGTCCCGACCATTGACTCTGTTATAGGCACAATCAGCGGCAATGAAATTCCGCAGAATGGCACCACGGTAGAAACCGCCGTAACGCTGTCCGGGGTCGCTGCCAAGGGTCAGCAAATCGAAGTATTCGACGGTACAACCTCGAAAGGTAAATCGATTGCCGATCTCGTAACGGGCATATGGGAACTTCCGGTTACAGGCCTGAGCGAGGCCGCACACAGCTTCAAGGCCAAGGCGTTGTATGGCACAGGTGCCGAGTCGGCGGTCAGGTCGCTGACCGTGACTGCGGCCATCGCCCCTATATTTGAAGACTTTACAAATATAGGGACTAAAGAATTGCGAGTAGGCGAATCCTACGATTTAGGTTCTATGATGATCATCAATATGAGGGGTGACAACGTATACCCAAATGGTAGAACTTGCGGAGTAGCTTACGACCTACAAAATAAGAACAAAGCCCTAGTCACTTCGGACATAACAAGAATAGATTTAAAAAATTATAGAGCAAACAGCATCAACTTCGTACTCATAGATAATCAAACACCGAACAACGAAATCACCCTTTACAATGAGAAAGGCACAGTACAAACTTTCTACGCCCAACTAGGGAACTTCAAGCTACCGGAAGAGCAATGGTTTACTTATTTTATTATATCTACTCAGTTCGTAAGCCCTACCAAATACAGGGACACCATTTGGCTTGACAATATCCGGATTGAGCCATTCAAAAATTAAAACAACTTACTCCCCTTAATAGGAGGGCCTTAAAGGGGAAAAAGGGACGCATTTATTTACGTCCCAGATCTTCGCCCGACTTTTCGCCTTTTAAACTGGAGTGTTTAAAAGACACCTCCAGACACGCCTTCGAGGCTACAAATTCTTGAGCACAAAGGGGACGGATTTATTTAACCAGTGATTTAAACAGCGGGGCTTGACCGAGATTTTTTTGCTGACCTGGATGGCCCCTTCGCGAGCAGGCTCACTCCTACAGGAAAACTCATTCCAAATGTGGGAGTGAGCTTGCTCACGAAGGGGCCAGTGAAGTCAGCGCAAATCGCTTTTTAACTCAGGTGTTTAAAAGACACCTTCAGACACGCCTTCAAGGCTACAAATTCTTGCGCCTTTGCCTACAGCTACGCCAGAATCCGCCGGCTTGTGCGCCTTGGGGTCGGGTTCTATTGTGGTGCGGTCGCTGACGAATCAGCGATCGGGTTTAGCGACTCGAATTCAAGTCAAAGGTGCATCGGCGTTCCAGGCTTCGTTGCGGATCTGTATTTTCGCGATTTCGTCATGGTGGCTGTATGCGGGAGACCTTCGGGTCTGCCGGGTGCCTTTGACCGGTTCGCTAACCTGCGTACAGCCGCCACCCCTCCTGTTTAGCGACAGGTTGTAGCGGCTCCACTTCAAAGGAGTCTCACCATGATCAAACCAACACCCAACCCACCCGAAACCGACCCCACCTCCCCCTACGAATCCCTCGATTCAAAAAAACTCCACGAAGCCGCCGACCGCGCCCTCGATCACTACCTCTGCCCACCTGGCTCCACCCCACCACCGCGTAAAACCCGCCGGATGTACGCCGTCACCGCCGACTTCAAAAACGAGGAACTGCTGGCCGATGCCAGCGAAACACTCGCCTCCGCCAGAACCATCGCCCATGACTTTGCTCATCTCATCCCCGCGTCGCAGCGCAGGACGCTGCTGGGGATTGCGCAACTGATCATGCTGGGGGAGTTGGCGGTGAATCGGGTGATGGATAATCTGGAGTTGCCGCAGTAGCGCCTCCCCCGATCAGATCGTTCCCACGTTCCTGCGCGGGGATGCCTCAACGGGCGCTCCGCGTTCGGCTCTGAAGGGACGCGGAGCGTCCCGGGCTGCATTCCTTTGCTGCGCGTGGGAACGATCAAGACAGAAAAGCCCGCCGTCCCGTATCAACCGGGACGGCGGGCTTTTCGCTGGACAAAGACCTACGCCGTTAATACCTGCTCAGGCGCAATGGGTCCGAAGCTGAGAGTGTTGCCTTTCAAGTAGCGTCCGCCCTTGAGCAATAACGTACCTTCGATTTCGACAACCTCTTCCTGCGTGTACATAAAGGTCACTATCGATACAGGCGTCCTGCGCCACGGCCACCACCAGGATCCTCTGAAACGCTGCTCTATCAGAGTAATCGCCCAATCGAACGGGATGATGGGAAGATCTTCAATCCTGATCTGGCGGCCCGGGTCTTCCCAGCGAAAATATTGCTGCGCAGTGATCAGCAAGTGATCGACTCTGGACTCAAACACGGGTTTGGCGTAGCGCCACTCCATATCATGGTTGATCCAGCCATCCAGATAGTTAGCCGGGTCGGTAAAGAGTTCGAAAAACGTCGCGTTATTCACGATTTTCCCGGCAGCGGGCCCAATGACCTCGTAATGGAGGTGAGCTGCCAGGCCCTTCACTTGCGGCCGCACTGCATTGGTCGTTACGTCAAAGAAGTTTGCACTGTAGAGGTGGGCCATTTGCTTGAAATGGGTGAAATCAAGGAACAGTTTGAACGTCACGGTATAACCGATCGAGCGATCATCAGGACACTCTTTCATTTCCCCTGAAACGAACTCGACCTCCATGCCTTGCAGCTTTCTACCCGGTATATCTGCCATGCTCGCGTCCTCTGACTGATGATTCGCCCCTCCCGCGAACTCACGTCCGTAAGGCTGAAGCGCTGCTATCGGGATCTTTTATGAATATCCCCGAAGCGATGACAACCTTTTGAAGCGGGGCCGTCTACTGTCAGAGTTGACAGGTGCATATGCTTTTCAGACAAACGGTAAGCATTGGTTATCGGGGACAGATCACTTCTTCACCCAGACCGTCGTCCGACTGTTCACCCGCGTACAGCCGCCACCGCCACGCAAAACCCGCCGAATGTACGCCGTTACCGCCGACTTCAAAAACGAGGAACTGCTGGCCGATGCCAGCGAAACGCTCGCCTCAACCAGAACCATCGCCCATGACTTCGCCCACCTCATACCCCGCGTCGCAGCGCAGGACGCTGTTGGGGATTGCGCAATTGATCATGCTCGGGGAGCTGGCGGTGAATCGGGTGATGGATAATCTGGAGTTGCCGCAGTAGCGACACGCGATGATCGTTCCCACGCTCCTGCGTGGGAATGCCTCAACGGCCGCTCCGCGTTCGGCTTTGGAAGGGACGCGGAGCGTCCCGGGCTGCATTCCTTTGCTGCGCGTGGGAACGATCATAAAAAACCGCCGCCCGTTTTCAGCGGCTTTGCGATCGATTACTCAATACCGAAGAATTTTCACTTTTCCATTCTTGTTCCTGGGTAATTCGAACTCGACCTCGCCGCCCACTTTGACGTTCGCCTGCCGGGCATCGGCCAATGGAATGCTGAAGCGGTATTCTTTGGCGGTCAGAAAAAAAACCGTGGCTTCGGCAAACGAAAGACAGCGTCCCGATTGCTTCGGCGTGATGGTGCCGCTTCCGGTTTTTTCATCATAACTGCTGAAAATACCTTTCATTGTCGTGCTCCCTTGCACTCGCTCGCATGACCGCACCAGGTTCGCGGCGCCACCTTGCATCAAACTGCAAAATCACGGCAAGCACACCTGTCAGAGTTGACAGTGAAGGGAGATCTCAGACCAATGGCTGCAAAGCACCGTCAGGAATCGCGACGCAGATCCGGCGGAATCGGCAAATCATCCTTAAGCGGATCCGGCCGTTTGCCCTTGCCAGCGCGGTACTGGCGGATCTGGTAGACGTAAGCCAGTACCTGAGCCACCGCCAGATACAGCCCGCCGGGGATTTCCTGCTCGAGTTCGGTGGAGTAATAGATCGAACGCGCCAGCCCCGGCGATTCGAGGAGCATGACGTTGTTGGCGACGGCGATTTCGCGGATTTTCAACGCGAGGAAGTCGCTGCCCTTGGCCAGTAATATCGGCGCGCCGCCCTTCTCCGAGTCGTACTTGAGCGCGACGGCGTAGTGGGTCGGGTTGGTGATGACCACGTCGGCGTCGGGAATCGCTGCCATCATGCGGCGCTGGGACATTTCGCGCTGGGTCTGGCGGATGCGCTGTTTGACTTCCGGGCGACCTTCCTGGTCCTTGTGCTCGTCGCGCACTTCCTGCTTGGTCATCAGCAGTTTCTTGTGCGCTTCCCAGAGCTGCACCGGCACGTCGACGGCGGCAATGATGATCAGGCCGCAGGCCAGCCACAAGGTACTCCAGCCCACCAGCGTGACGCTGTGAATGATCGCCATTTCCAGCGGCTCGTGGGCGATACGCAACAAGTCATCGACGTCCGCCGACAACACCACCAACGCCACACCCAAGGTAATCAGAAACTTGGCCAGCGCCTTGAGCAGCTCGACCACAGCCTTGAACGAAAACATCCGTTTGAGGCCTGCCGCCGGGTTCATCCGGCTGAACTTGGGGGCCAAGGAACCCGCCGCAAACAGCCAGCCACCGAGAGATATCGGCCCGATCAGCGCGGCCAGCAAAAGGGTGATCATGATCGGCTGGATCGCCACCAGCGCCATCTGGCCGGACTGCAACAGAAACGCGCCCATGGCGCCCTGATCCATGATCACCTCGCGCGAGAGCGTGAAGTTCAGGCGCATCAGCTCCATCAGGTCTTCGGCCAGCATGCCGCCGAACACCAGCAGCGCGCCGGCGCCGGCCATCATCACGGCGAGGGTGTTGAGCTCTTTGGAACGGGCAATCTCACCCTTCTCACGGGAATCTTTTTTGCGTTTGTCCGTGGGGTCTTCTGTTTTGTCCTGACCGCTTTCGCTCTCTGCCATGACTCAGCGCGCCCGTGCCAGTTCGCGTAGCAGCTGCAAGGCTTCAGTGGCCAGCGGCTGATACTGATTGAGAATGTCCGCCAGACCAACCCAGACGATAAACAGGCCGAGGACCAAGGTCAGCGGAAAACCGATGGAAAAAATGTTCAGTTGCGGCGCGGCGCGGGTCATCACGCCAAACGCGATGTTGACCACCAGCAGCGCCGTAACTGCCGGCAATACCAGCAACAGCGCTGCACCGAGGACCCAGCCGAGTTTGCCGGCCAGCTCCCAGTAATGCGCAGTCATCAGACCGCTGCCGACCGGTAGCGTGGTGAAGCTCTCGGTGAGCACCTCGAAGACCACCAGATGGCCGTTCATCGACAGGAACAGCAACGTGACGAGCATAGTGAAGAACTGCCCGATCACCGCCACCGAAACGCCGTTGGCCGGGTCGACCATCGAGGCGAAGCCCATACCCATCTGGATCGCGACAATCTGCCCCGCCACGGCAAACGCCTGGAAAAACAGCTGCAGGGAAAACCCGAGCACGGCACCGACCAGGATCTGCTCGGCAATCAGCATCAAGCCACTCAGGTCGAGCGGGCTGACCGGCGGCATCGGCGGCAGGCTCGGCACGAT
This sequence comes from Pseudomonas sp. S3_C06, assembly GCF_054667675.1. Classification (NCBI taxonomy): domain Bacteria; kingdom Pseudomonadati; phylum Pseudomonadota; class Gammaproteobacteria; order Pseudomonadales; family Pseudomonadaceae; genus Pseudomonas; species Pseudomonas sp. S3_C06. Next base: position 5,695,284 of record NZ_CP162747.1, on the reverse strand, counting down.
CGCCACGGTAATGGCCACGGCGAAATACAGGCGCACCCGCCGCGACACCAGGGTGGTGCCGAACACCGGCATGACCATCAGCATCGATGCCACGCGAAACAGCGGCAACATGAACGAGGCCACCCAGGTACTGATCTGGGTGTCGGTCAGCTGAAGCAGCGATTGCATGGCTTAGCCGATGACCATCGGGATGTTTTTGTACAACTGGATGATGTATTCCATGAACGTCTGCACGATCCACGGACCACCGATGATCAACGTCACCAGCATCACCAGCAGACGCGGCAGGAAGCTCAGGGTCTGTTCGTTGATCTGGGTCGCGGCCTGAAACATCGCCACCAACAAGCCGACCAACAGGCTCGGTACCACCAGAATCGCGACCATCAATGTGGTCAGCCAAAGGGCTTCACGAAAGATATCGACCGCAACTTCCGGCGTCATGGCGAGACACCTCCAAAACTGCTGGCCAGGGTGCCGATGATCAGCGCCCAGCCATCCACCAGCACGAACAGCATGATCTTGAACGGCAGCGAGATGATCAGCGGCGAGAGCATCATCATACCCATCGCCATCAGCACACTGGCCACGACGAGGTCGATGATCAGGAACGGAATGAAGATCATGAAGCCGATCTGGAACGCGGTTTTAAGCTCGGAAGTGACGAACGCCGGCACCAGAATGGTCAGCGGCGCCTGATCCGGGGTGGCGATGTCGGTGCGCTTGGACAAACGCATGAACAGTTCGAGATCGCTGGTGCGGGTCTGCGCGAGCATGAAGTCCTTGATTGGCACCTGGGCCTTCTCCACCGCTTGCTGGGCGGTAAGGGTTTCCGCCAGATACGGTTGCAGCGCGTCCTTGTTCACCCGGTCGAACACCGGGGCCATGATGAACAGGGTCAGGAACAGCGCCATGCCGGTGAGGATCTGGTTCGACGGCGTCTGTTGCAGGCCGAGTGCCTGACGCAGGATCGAGAAGACGATGATGATCCGGGTGAAGCTGGTCATCAGAATCACGGCCGCCGGGATGAAGCTCAGCGCGGTCATGATCAGCAGGATCTGCAGACTGACCGAATACTCCTGCGCGCCGTCGGCGTTGGTGCCCAGCGTGATCGCCGGGATCGACAACGGATCGGCGGCGAACGCCAGTGGCGCGGCCAGCAACAGGGCCAGCGTCAAGACGATGCGTAGCGCACCCATTACTTCGTATCCTTCTGATCCTTGCCGAGAATCTTCAGCAGATGCTGGGCAAATTCCGGGGTCGCTTTTTCACTGGTCGCCGGCACGTCGACCGGTTCCTTGAGCACGTGCAGCGCGGTGATGGTGCCGGGGCTCAGACCGAGCAGGATCTGCTCGTTGCCGACCTGCACCAGCAGCAAGCGGTCACGCGGACTCAGTGCGCGTGAGCCGATCAGCTCGATCACTTGCCCCTTGCCTGCCGGCCCGGCCTGCTGCACCCGGCGCAACAGCCAGGCGAGGAAGAAGATCACGCCTAGCACCAGCAACAGGCCAAACACCAGTTGCGTCAGTTGCCCGGCCACGCCGCTGGTGACCATCGGCGCGGTGGCGGCAGGCACTGTCGTGGCTGTCGACGGCTCGGCAGCCAGCACGCTCAATGGCAATGCCAGCAGAGCCCAGAGAAACCGTTTCACTCAGCGCAGCTTCTTGATGCGTTCGCTTGGGCTGATCACGTCAGTCAGGCGGATGCCGAACTTCTCGTTGACCACCACCACTTCGCCATGCGCGATCAGCGTGCCGTTGACCAGCACGTCCAGCGGCTCGCCGGCCAGACGATCGAGTTCGATCACCGAACCCTGGTTCAGTTGCAGCAGGTTACGGATGTTGATGTCGGTGCTGCCCACTTCCATCGAGATCGATACCGGGATGTCGAGGATCACGTCCAGGTTCGGGCCGTCGAGGGTCACCGGATCGTTGTTCTTCGGCACGCTGCCGAACTCTTCCATCGGCAGACGCGAGCCGCCAGCTGCGTCGGCGGCCAGCAGGGCGTCGATGTCAGCTTGACCATCACCGGTTTCTTCCAGAGCCGCAGCCCATTCATCGGCCAGTGCCTGGTCGTCCTGGGCGTTCATATCGTCGTTCATCATTTGTCCTCGGCGGGCAAAAATTCAGTTAAAGGCTTGGGGATTTGAGCGCTGCTTCAGCGACGCTCGATCGGCTCGATCACCTGCAACGCGAGGTTGCCTTTGTGCGAGCCCATCTTGACCTTGAAGGCCGGCACGCCGTTGGCGCGCATGATCATTTCGTCCGGCATCTCGACCGGGATCACATCGCCCGGCTGCATGTGCAGGATGTCGCGCAGCTTCAGCTGGCGGCGCGCCACGGTGGCACCGATCGGCACATCGACATCGAGCACGTCCTGACGCAGCGCGTTGACCCAGCGCTCGTCCTGATCGTCGAGGTCCGACTGGAAACCGGCGTCGAGCATTTCGCGCACCGGCTCGATCATCGAGTACGGCATGGTCACGTGCAGATCGCCGCCACCGCCGTCGAGTTCGATATGGAACGTGGAGACCACGATCGCTTCGCTCGGGCCGACGATGTTGGCCATGGCCGGGTTCACTTCCGAGTTGATGTACTCGAAATTGACTTCCATGATCGCCTGCCAGGCTTCCTTCAAATCGACGAAGGCCTGCTCCAGCACCATGCGCACCACGCGCAGTTCGGTCGGGGTGAATTCACGCCCCTCGATCTTGGCGTGACGACCGTCGCCGCCGAAGAAGTTGTCCACCAGTTTGAACACCAGTTTGGCGTCAAGGATGAACAGCGCGGTGCCGCGCAACGGTTTGATCTTGACCAGGTTGAGGCTGGTCGGTACGTACAGCGAGTGCACGTATTCGCCGAACTTCATCACCTGTACGCCACCGACGGCAACGTCCGCCGAGCGGCGCAGCATGTTGAACATGCTGATGCGGGTGTAACGGGCAAAACGCTCGTTGATCATTTCCAGAGTCGGCATGCGTCCACGGACGATGCGATCCTGGCTGGTCAGGTCGTAGCTTTTGACACTGCCGGGTTCGGCAGCGTTATCGGTCTGTACCAGACCATCGTCGACGCCATGCAACAGCGCATCGATTTCATCCTGGGACAGCAGATCCTGCACGGCCATGTCGTGTTCCTACTGCAGTACGAAATTAGTGAAAAGCAACTGTTCGATCACCACTTTGCCCAGCTCTTTCTGCGCCACTTCCTGGACGCTGGCTGTGGCCTTCTGGCGCAACATCTCCTGGCCGACCGGGGTCGCCAAGGTGGCGAAATCCTGACCGGAGAAGAGCATCACCAGGTTGTTGCGGATCACCGGCATGTGCACTTTGAGCGCTTCCAGATCGGCCTGATTACGCGCCAGCATGGTGATGCTCACCTGCATGTAGCGCTGACGGCCGTTCTGGTTGTAGTTGGCAACGAAGGCTGGCGCCATCGGCTCGAAAATCGCTGGCTGCTTGCCGACGGGCGCTGCATCGGCGGCCTCGGCAGGCTTGCTCTGGGCACTGTGCATGAAGAACCAGGTCGCCCCCACGGATGCGCCAATGGCCAATAGCAACGCCAGCACGATCACAATGATCAGCTTGAGTTTGCCTTTGGTTGCGGGGTCTTTCACTGCTGCTGTTTCGCTCTTCGCCATGCCAATAATCCGTCACTATTCGGGTTTTCACAGTCGCACGGCAAGGCAAGAGCAAGTGTTATGCCAGAAGTGTCGGTTGCAGCTCAGACAACGAGAAAGTCAATAGCCACCCTCACCCCAGCCCTCTCCCCGAGGGAGAGGGAGCCGACCGAGTTGCTTTGTCGTGATACGTCGACCTGAAAGACCGAGTCGATTAGGGAGTCATCCATCAAGTCTTGGCGATCATGGATTCACAGACGCTATTTTCAAGTCGGTGTAAATCTCCAATATCCCCCGATCAGTCCCCTCTCCCTCTGGGAGAGGGCTAGGGTGAGGGGCTCTTGATTTGATCAGGCGTAATAGTCGACGGCGCTGGTGCCAATCACGCTGGTGGTTTGAGCAGCGGCTTCAGCAATGGCGGCAGGCGCCAACTCCTCATCCGCCGAGTCGAGGCGACCGCCGGCAGCGCTGGTGCGACCACTCTGGCCCTGCTGTGCCTGCTCCTGGCCTTGCTGCCCCTGCCAGCCACGGTTCTGGTCGGAGACATTGACGTCGACCTGGCCCATGCCCTGCTGGTTGAACATGTCGCGCAGGCGATGCATCTGACCATCCAGCGCTTCACGCACGCTCGGGTGCGCACTCATGAACGTCACTTGCGTCTGCTGATCCGGGACCATGTTCACGCGGATATCCAGGCGCCCCAGTTCGGCCGGTTGCAACTGAATATCCGCCGCCTTGAGGTTGGCGCTCGACAGATACATGACGCGGTTGACCACTTCTTCAGTCCAGCCGCTCTGATGCATGGCGATCGGCTGATTTACCGGCACCGCGTTCGCGGTCTTCGGCGTGGCGGCTTGAGTCAATGCCGCCAGACGGTTGGCGAAGTCATCCACGCGGGTATCGCTGGTCGCCGTCTTGAGATCTTTGAGGCCATCGTCGATCAAACCACTGAAGGCTTTTTCGCCGCCCTGGCTGGTGCTGTCCTTGTCGGCTTGCACGTCAAGCATGCTGGCCATGCCGGCGGCGAAGTTCTGCGCCGCAGTCAATTCGCCGTCAGCCTGAGCCTGAGCCGGCGAAGCCTTCGGTTGCGCCTGGCTGGCAGCGGAAATGTGCCCGCCCTGCTCCATCGCCATACGCACGGCCGGCATCGAGTCGAGCGGATCGGCCGAAGGGTCGAAATCGCTGTCGGTGGTCGGTGCCGGATCTTTGACCACTCCCGGCAACACGGCGAGCGCGGGGTTTTCAGCTTCAGGCTGGACGGCGGCCGGGGCTTGCACCACTGGCGTGGTGACAACCGGCTGCACAGCGACGGCCAATGCCGGATCAAGTGTCGGGTCAACCGGTGCCGCATCAACCACTGGCGTCTGGGCAGTATTGGTACTGTCGTCGCTGCTGGCGGATGTGTCATCGCTAGCTGCGGTTTTATCGGCAGGCAAGTCGTTGCCGCTATCGGCAACCGCCGGTTGCGCAGCGGCAGACGGATCCTTGCCGACATCCTTTTTGCCACTGCTGTCAGCGACTTTGTCGCGCGACGCCTTGGGCGAATTATCGGTGCTTGCGACTGGCTTGCTCGGTCCCTGATCGGCGAACACTTTTGCGAAGCTTGAGGCCTTATCCCCGGTATCTACGGCCATGGCCGACGTTTTCGCAGAGGCGGCTTGCGCCTTGGCCTGAGCGGCGTTCTGAAGAAGGATGTTGGGGGTCGCAGGCATGAAACGGTCTCCGCTGCACTGGGATCGTAGGTACAGTTGCGGAGATAGCTGCAAGTGCCGGGCCAGTTTTGTCCGGCGCTTGAGAAAAGCGCCGGACGGCGGGATCAGTGAGTCAACGCGTGCTGTCGCTCGTCTTCGTAAACCGGGCGGACATCTGCGAACTCGCCACTGATGTCAGCCACCAGCCTGGCGATTTCCGAGGGGCTTTTATCTTTGGCTTCCGATTCCAGCTCCTGGCAGAGCGCCGCCAAGCGGACAGCTCCCATATTGCTGGCGCTGCCCTTGAAGCTATGGGCCACTTCCGACAACACCTTGGCATCCGCTGTTTTTTGCAGCACAACCAAGCGACTTTCGGAATCCGTCAGAAAGGTATCCAGAAGCTCCGGATAACCCTCCTCCATGACTTCGCGCAGTACGCTCAGCGCCTCGCGATCAATATGTGTGTCAGCCACTTGCTCACTCCTTGATCAAGAATTGCGCGGATTATGCCTCAACCTCCCAGGAAAACTCCACGCGAGCACTACGACCTTCGTCCGACCAACTGGCGTTGCGCCCCAATTGCCGGACCAGACTGACGCCACGTCCCGACAAACGGACTCCGTCCAGCGGTCGCTCCATGACTCGCGCTACATCAAAACCCTTGCCGCTGTCTTCAACCCGAATCACCAGACAACCGCCCTCGCCTTGTGGCTGCACCTGCAAATGCACGCGCACGAAACCGTCCTGCAGCGCCTCCAGCCGATCGTTGCGCTGCTGGTAGTAGCGAGCGAACCCCGCCGCATCGCGCTTGAGACTGGAATCCAGACCGAGCACGCCATGCTCCAGCGCATTGGAATACAACTCGGCCAGCACACTGTACAAAGCACCACTCTGCGCCCGCAGCCCATGCACCTCAAGCAGCAACTGCAACAGGTACGGCAACGGATTGAAACGTTTTAGCGTCGCGCCACGGAATTCGAAGCTCACCGACCAGTCCAGCGGACAAGACTGGCCGCTGTCGGAGTACACCGGTGCCGACGGCTTGACCTGCGCCGGTTCCAGCAGGCTGACCTCAACCATGCTGATATCGTCGCGCGCCTCGCCGCGAAAATCCCGCAGCGCCTGCTCGATGTCCTCGAACAAGCGATCCGGCTCGCGGTTGGCGGCGAACACCTGCTGCAAGCGCTCGACGCCGAACAGTTGATCACTGGCATCACTGGTGTCGATGACGCCGTCGGACAACAGGAACACCCGATCACCAGCGGCCATCGGATGCACTTCCGTACGGTCGTCGAACGCCTGCGCACTCAGCACACCCAGTGGCAAGTGCCGCGCTGCCAGCGGTACACGCTCACCGCTGGCGATCCGATGCAGATAACCGTCAGGCATGCCGCCGTTCCACACTTCGACTGAACGTCGCTGAAAACTCAGGCACAGCAACGTGGCGCAGCAGAACATGTCCACCGGCAGGATGCGTTTGAGCTTGGCGTTCATTTCGCGCAGGGTTTCCGCCAGGCCGTAACCCTTGGCGGTCATGCCATAAAACACTTCGGCCAAGGGCATCGCCCCGACCGCTGCTGGCAGGCCATGACCGGTGAAATCGCCCAACAGCACATGCATGTCGCCCGCCGGCGTGTAGGCCGCCAGTAGCAGATCACCGTTGAACAAGGCATACGGTGATTGCAGATAACGGATATTCGCCGCGCTCAGGCAGCCGGAGTGCGCAACCTTGTCGAACACCGCTTTGGCCACGCGCTGTTCGTTGAGCAGATAATCATGATGTTTAGCGATCAGGTCGCGCTGTTGCAGAACCGTTGCCTGCAAACGGCGCAAGCGATCCATCGCCTTGATTTTGGCGGCAAGGATCACCTGGTTGTAAGGCTTCGCCAGAAAGTCGTCACCACCGGCTTCAAGACAACGGGCCAGCGCTTCGCTTTCGGTCAGCGACGTCAGGAAGATGATCGGCACAAGAGTTTCACCGGCCAACGCCTTGATCTGCCTTGCGGCCTCAAAGCCGTCCATGACCGGCATCATCGCGTCCATCAAGACCAGATCGGGTTGTTGCCGACGAAACAGATCGACCGCCTCGGCACCATTGGCCGCCGTCAGGACTTCGTGACCCTGGCGGCGGACGATGGTCGACAGCAATAAGCGATCGGCGGCGCTGTCTTCGGCGATCAGGATCGTCAGCGGCTCTTGCACCTGCATGGCCGTCAAGTGATGTCGAAGAGTTTGTCGAAATTGGAGATGGCGAGGATCTTGCGCACGTCGGAGCTGCTGTTGACTACTCGCACGTCCGAGTGATCGCCGCCGGCGTGATCCCGCAGCAGAAGCAGCATGCCCAGTGCCGAGCTGTCGAGGTAGGTGGCTTCTTTCAGATCGACCACGATGGAGTCAGGCTTCTTGGGAAGTCGCTCATAGGACTCGCGAAACTCCTGATGGCGACCAAAATCAAAACGACCCTTGACCAAAATCGTCAGTTTTTGACCATCTGGAGAGACTTCTGTAACGACTGACATTGACTGGCTTCCTTGTCATTGACGAACCTGTACAAGGTTTAGCACTTGGACAGGGTTGCAGCAAGGCGCAACGCAGGAACAAATGTGGGAGCGAGCCTGCTCGCGAAGGCGTCGTGCCAGTCAACAATTGAGTCAACTGACCGAATGCATTCGCGAGCAGGCTCGCTCCCACAGGGTCTGGCGGTGCGTTTTAGAACGGATTCTGCCGCGGTAACCGCTGGGACAGTTCATCAAGCAACTTCTGCTCGCGCTTGTCTTCAAGGCGCTGCGCCTCTTCGCGATAACGCTGTACCAGTTTGCGCAGCCCTTCGACCTTGGCGAACGCCTGTTGCCATTCCTCACGGGCCTTTTCGAGTTTGTTCTGGTGCCAGACCAGGCTCTGGCGCTGCTGATCAACCGCCGTGTCGAGTTGCGCCAGAAAGCCCTGAAAACCCAGCAGCCATTGGCCGGTCACGCCTGTGGCGCCGCGTACGATCCATTGCTCGGAGTAGTCCAGACGGAAGGCATTGAGGTCGGCCAGTTTGCTTTCGGCGACCTTCACCTGCCCCTGAAAATAGCCCAGGCGTTGCACGGCGGTTTTCTCGGCCTGCTCGGCCATGTCCACCACCGGCGCCAGACGCGCGGCTCGACTGACAGTGGCCATGACCGGTTAGCCGCCCGCCGCCGGGGCAAACAGGGTTTCGAGGTAAGCCTGGCTTTCGCCCATGTTGATTTTGTCGTTGAGGCCCTGACGCTGATACCGGACCAACTGCGGTTGCAGGGAGATCGCCAGATCGGTCTCGCGGTCGCCACCGGCAACGTAGGCACCGACGCTGATCAGATCGCGGCTCTGCTGATAGCGCGACCACAACTGCTTGAAGTATTGCGCGCGCTGCATGTGTTCCGGCGAGACCACCGCCGGCATCACCCGGCTGATCGACGCTTCGATGTCGATGGCCGGATAGTGTCCTTCCTCCGCCAGACGCCGGGACAGCACGATGTGGCCGTCGAGCACGCCTCGCGCCGAGTCGGCAATCGGATCCTGCTGGTCATCGCCTTCGGACAACACGGTGTAGAACGCGGTAATCGAACCACCGCCCTTCTCCGCATTACCGGCACGCTCGACGAGTTTCGGCAACTTGGCGAACACCGACGGCGGATAACCCTTGGTCGCCGGCGGCTCGCCGATTGCCAGGGCGATTTCCCGCTGCGCCTGAGCGAAACGGGTCAGCGAATCCATCAGCAACAGGACGTTCTTGCCCTTGTCGCGGAAATATTCGGCGATGCGCGTGCAGTACATCGCTGCGCGCAGACGCATCAGCGGCGCATCGTCCGCTGGCGAGGCAACCACGACGGAGCGTTTGAGGCCTTCTTCACCGAGGCTGTGCTCGATGAATTCCTTAACTTCTCGACCCCGCTCACCGATCAGACCAACGACGATAATGTCGGCCTCGGTGAAGCGCGTCATCATGCCCAGCAATACCGATTTACCGACACCGGTACCGGCAAACAGACCCAGACGCTGGCCACGCCCGACCGTCAGCAAACCGTTGATGCAACGGATACCGACGTCGAGCGGCACGCTGATCGGGTCACGGTTCAGCGGGTTGATCGTCGGGCCGTCCATCGGCACCCAGTCTTCGGCTTTCATGCCACCCTTGCCATCCAGCGCACGGCCGGCGCCGTCAAGCACACGACCGAGCATGCTCATGCCCATCGGCAAACGCCCGGTATCAGCCAGTGGCACCACACGGGCACCCGGGGCGATGCCGGCGACGCTGCCGACCGGCATCAGAAAGACTTTGCTGCCGGAAAACCCCATGACTTCCGCTTCCACCTGGGACGGGTGATAGCTGTCGTCATTGATCACCAGGCAACGTGTGCCCATGGCCGCGCGCAAGCCTTCGGCTTCGAGGGTGAGGCCGACCATGCGCAGCAGGCGACCTTCAAGAATCGGCGCGCCGGCAATCTCGGTGGCCTCAGCGTAAGTGCTCAGGCGCTTGGCGAAACTGGTGCGTTCAAGGCGCATCGGGTTCGTCCGCGAGCGGCTCTTCAGGCAAGGACGCCGGTTTTACGTCTTCTGCAATGTCCAGGCTCAGATCCGCTTCAGCCGGGTGCAAAGCCTGTTCGTGCAACTGATCGAACAGCTTGTCCATGACCTGACCAACGCGGGTTTCGATGCTGGCATCGATGCGGCTGTGCTCGGTTTCAACCCGGCAGCCGCCCGGCAACAGCGATTCGTCTTCGACGATGCGCCAGGTTTCCTCATGGCGCTCGCGCAGAGCCTTGGCTTGCTCGAAGTCCTGCGGATTGACGTACAGACGCACGTTGTCGACGCCCAGCGGCAACAGCTTGAGCGCATCGCGCATGACGTGTTCGATCTGGCTGGAATCGATGGCCAGTTCGCGCTTGATCACCTGTTTGGTGATGTGTTGCACGAGGTCGACCAACGATTTTTCGATCTGCGTGTCTTGCTCAGCGATGGGTTCGAACAGGTTCGCCATCAACTGCTCAAGGCTGGCAAGTTTTGCCGCCAGCGCCACTTCAGCTTCCTGACGGACCTTGAGCGTGGCGCTGTGAAAACCTTCCTTTTCGCCGATGCCGAAGCCTTCGTTGTAAGCCTCCTGACGGATGCTTTCGAGTTCTTCCAGGGTCAGTGGCTGGACTTCTTCCAGCGGCACTTCTTCCATTTCCGGCGGTTCGGGCTCCGGCTCGGGCTCGGGTTCCGGTTTCGGCGGGTCGAAGCTGGGCATGGCCCAGGATTCGAAACCACGGACATCGCGGGCACGGATCAGATCCGTCACATCGTCGTCGTGCTTGTCCATGGGCTTAGATCATTTCCTCGCCACCTTTGCCACCGAGTACGATTTCGCCGGCTTCGGCCATACGACGGGCAATGGTGAGGATTTCTTTCTGCGCGGTTTCGACGTCGCTGACGCGCACCGGGCCTTTGGCCTCGAGGTCGTCACGCAACAGTTCGGCAGCACGTTTGGACATGTTCTTGAAGATCTTCTCTTTGACGCCTTCGTCCGAACCCTTGAGGGCCAGCACCAGCACGTCGGAAGACACTTCGCGCAGCAACGCCTGGATGCCACGGTCGTCGACATCGGCAAGGTTGTTGAACACGAACATGAGGTCTTCGATCTGACCGGACAGGTCTTCGTCGACTTCGCGGATCGAGTCCATGAGCTGGCCTTCGATCGAGCTGTCGAGGAAGTTCATGATGTCCGCCGCACGCTTGATGCCACCCAGGGTGGTGCGCGAGGCATTCGAGTTGCCGGAGAACTGCTTCTCGAGAATCTGGTTGAGCTCTTTCAGTGCTGCTGGCTGCACGGTGTTCAACGACGACACGCGCAGAATGATGTCCAGACGCACCTTGTGGTCGAAGTTGCCGAGCACTTCACCGGCCTGATCCGGGTCGAGGTACGCGACCACGATCGCCTGGATCTGCGGGTGTTCGTAACGGATCACGTCGGCAACGGCGCGCGGCTCCATCCATTTCAGGCTGTCGAGGCCGCTGGTGTTGCCACCGAGCAGGATGCGGTCGATCAGGCCGTTGGCCTTGTCTTCACCCAGGGCTTGGGTGAGCATTTTGCGCACGTAGTCGTCGGAACCGACGCCGAGGCTGGTCTGGTCGCCGACGATGTCGACGAACTCGCTCATGACCTGCTCGACCTGCTCGCGATGGACGTTGCCCATCTGCGCCATGGCCACGCCGACGCGCTGAACCTCTTTCGGGCCCATGTGGCGCAGCACTTGCGCGGCATCGGTCGAACCCAGGGACAGCAGCAGAATCGCGGCTTTGTCGACCTTGTTCAGTTTGACTGTTGCGGCTCGGTTATCACTCATCTGCGTTAATCCACTCTTTCACGACCTGAGCCACGCGACCCGGATCCTCGGCCACCAGACTCTTGATTGCATTCAGTTGCGCGTCATAACCCTCACTTGGGCTCGGCAACAGAATGCTCTGCGGACCACCGAGGCTCACGCGGTCGTTGGAAAGTTCGCCGTCCAGGCCGCCCATCCCGCCGAGTTCCACGTCGCTGCCAAGACCGGCCAGCTCCTTGCCTTTGCCGCCGCCGGTGATGTTGTTGAGCACCGGACGCAGCACACCAAACACCAGCACCAGAATGAACAACACACCCAGCACTTGTTTGACGATGTCCCAGAACCATGGCTGGGAGTAGAACGGAATATCGGCAATCACTTCGCCGCGCTCGGCGGAGAACGGCATGTTGATCACGCTGACGCTGTCGCCACGGCTGGCGTCGAAACCGACGGCGTCCTGAACCAGACGGGTGAAGCGCGCCAATTCGTCGGCGCTCCACGGCGCACGGGTGGTTTCGCCGTTGGCCGCGTTGACCTTGACCTGATCGTCGACCACCACCGACACCGACAGTCGATTCAGGCGACCCTGCTGCTGTTTGGTGTGGCTGATGGAACGGTCGAGTTCGAAGTTCTTGGTCGATTGCTGACGCTTGTCCGCCGGGTACGGCGCGAGCATCGGCTGGCCGGTGGCCGGATCCATGATCTGCTGACCATTGGCATCGACCAATGGCTGACCTGGCTGCACCATCGCGGCCGGCGCGGCGGCGCCACCGGTGGTTTGCGGTGCCGAGGCTGGCGACGGCGGCTGGTTGCTCAGGGCACCCGGCACACCTTGCGGGCCATTGCTGGCGGTACGTTGTTCGTTGACCGACTGCTCGCTGCGCAACGCCGGTTGATCCGGGTTGAACTGCTCGGCTGTGGATTCGACGGCATTGAAATCGATATCGGCCGAGACTTCAGCCTTGTAGCGATCGTTGCCCAATACCGGTTGCAGAATGTTGTGCACGCGCTGGGTGAGCATGCTTTCCATGCGACGGCTGTAGTCGAACTGCTTGCCGGCCATGGTCATTTCGGAGTTTTCCGCCTGATCGGAGAGCAGGTTGCCCTTCTGATCGACGACGGTGATCTGCGATTTGCTCAGCTCGGGAACGGAAGTCGCCACCAGGTTGATGATCGCAATCACCTGACCCGGCTCCAGCGAACGACCGGAATACAACTCGACCAGGACCGAAGCGCTTGGCTTGCGCTCATCACGCACGAACACCGAACTCTTCGGAATCGCCAGGTGCACGCGGGCACCCTTGACGTTGTTCAGGCTGGAAATGGTCCGCGCCAGTTCACCTTCGAGGCCGCGGCGATAACGCGTCGCTTCCATGAACTGGCTGGTGCCCAGACCTTGTTCCTTGTCGAGGATTTCGAAACCGATGTTGCCGTCGCTGGGAGTGACACCAGCAGCAGCGAGTTTCATCCGCGCACGGGACAGGTCGTCGGCCTTGACCAGCAAGGCGCCGGAATTCGGTTCGACGTTGTAAGGAATGTCGGCGGCGGCCAGGGTTTCCATGACCTGCTTGGCGTCCATGCCGGCAAGGCTGCCGTACAACGGGCGGTAATCCGGTTGCTGCGACCACAGCACCACGGCAAAGCCAATCGCCACGCTCGCAGCCAGGCCGACCAACAGGCCCACCTGACGCAGCATGGTCATCTCGGAGAGGTTTTCCAGGAAGGACAGGCCGAACAGCGGCGGTTTGCCGTCTATCGGGGTGGCCTTGGCCGGAACGTTATCGGCGACTGCTTCTGCCATGACTCAATCTCGTCCTTAAACCGGCATCTGCATGATGTCTTGATAAGCCTGAACCAGTTTGTTGCGCACCTGGGTCAGAGCCTGGAACGACACGCTGGCTTTTTGCGAAGCGATCATCACGTCCGTCAGATCGACGCCGCTCTTGCCCACTTCAAATGCGTTGGCCAACTGAGTCGACGCCTGCTGGGTATCGCTGACCTTGTTGATCGCCTGACCGAGCATGTCGGAAAAGCTGCTGCCCGCCAGTTCAGGGACAGCGGTCGTCGATTTCGGCGCAGACATGGCATCCAGCTTCATGGCCTTCATGTCTGTCATCAACCGATTAAATTCAATACCTTGGCTCATGGTCTACTCTCTTGGGCGGCCCGCAATTTTTTGACACTCACTCGGCGGGTACACAGGTATTAGCAACAAGGGTGCCAGCTCATGGACACCCCTTTCAGAAAAGCATTTTCAATTTTTTGCGGCACGTCTCAGGTGGCGAACAGATAACCTTCGACGTCCATCCCGGCATCGCGCATTTGCGCCAGTTTGTAGCGCAGGGTGCGCGGGCTGATACCGAGCTTTTCTGCGGCTTCCTTGCGTCGTCCACGCTCGGCGCGCAGGGTGTCGATAATCATCTGAAACTCCCGGCGGCGCAGGTCATCGCCCAGTGCACCGGCAGAATCCGCTTCGATTTCCACTTCGCGAATCACAGCAGAAACCGGCGCGCTGACGGGCATCGCGGTGTACGTCACGGGACCGGCCAGGCAGAAATCCTGCGGCTGAATCAAACCACCCTGCTGCAGGATCAGCGCACGCTGAATGGCGTTATCCAGCTCACGCACATTGCCCGGCCACGGATAAGCCGTCAGACACGCTTGCGCCTCAGGCGAGAGTTTCGCTGTGGCGTGCTTCATTTTATTGACGTGTTTGGCCAGCAACCTTTCGGCCAGCGGCAAGATATCGGCAGTGCGCTCGCGAAGTGGACGCCAAGCGAGAGGAAAAACCGACAGACGGTAAAAAAGATCTTCACGGAACCGCCCCGCCGCCACTTCGCCGGCCAGATCGCGGTTGGTGGTGGCGACCACGCGTATATCCAGAGCAATCGGTTTACGCGCACCGACGCGCTCGACCTCGCGCTCCTGCAACACGCGCAGCAGTTTGGCTTGCAGGCCAAGGGGCATTTCCGAGATTTCGTCGAGCAGCAGCGTGCCGCCGTCGGCCTGTTCGAACTTGCCGGCCTGCGCCGCGATGGCACCGGTGAACGAACCCTTCTCGTGACCGAACAGCGTCGCCTCGAGCATGTTGTCCGGGATCGCCGCGCAGTTGATCGCAATGAACGGCTGGCTGGCACGATGGGATTGCTGGTGAATGTAGCGCGCCAGCACTTCTTTGCCAGTACCGGACTCGCCGGAAATCAACACGGTAGAATCGCTGCGCGCCACTCGTGCGGCCAATTCGAGAAGTTGCGCACTGGCCGGTTCGACGGCAATAGGGCCTTCGCTTTCGCTCGCGCCAATAGTGCCCAGTGCATGCCGCGCCACCAGGTCCAGCAAAGCCTTGGGTTCGAACGGTTTGACCAGATAATCCGCCGCGCCTTGGCGCATCGCATCGACCGCGCGCTCGACGGCGCCATGAGCGGTCATCAGCAACACCGGCAATTGTGGCTGGCGAGCACGCAACAGCGCGAGCAATTGATGACCATCCATGCCTGGCATGTTGACGTCACTGACCACCAGACTGAACGCTTCGCGCGTGACCGCCGTCAACGCGTCTTCAGCGCATCCGACCGCCTGATAATCGTGCCCGGCCAGCAGCAACGTATCAGCCAGTGCTTCACGCAACGAGCGGTCATCCTCGACCAGTAAAACCTTGATGCCCATGACGTTCACTCAGCTCCCTGTACTGCGGAAAACAGCGGCAGGATGACCTGCGCGCACGTGCCACGCCCGACTCGCGAACGCAGCAGCAATTCTCCCTGATGTGCACGCGCTACCGCTTTGACCACGGTCAGGCCGAGGCCAGTACCGGTGACTTTGGTGGTAAAAAACGGTTCGCCGAGCCGCGCCAGAACAGCCGGTTCGATGCCGCTGCCACTGTCGCTGATGCACAGGCGCAGGCTGTTGTCGCGGGTGTAGCAATGCACTTTCAGGCGAACGTCGCCGGCACTGGCCTGAATCGCGTTTTCAATCAAATTCAACAGTGCCCCGACCAGCGTGTCGCGATTGCACAACAGCTCGCCGACATGACTGTCGCACTGCCAGCGGATGGGCAGATCCTGCACATGGGTCAGCGCCGCAGCTTGCAGGGCCTGCATCAAAGCGTTGGGTGTGAGGCGGTCGGTCAACGGCAATTCACCGCGAGCGAACACCAACATGTCGCGCACCTGATGCTCCAGCTCATGCAGACGCTCTTTCAGGCGCCCGGCGAAACGCTGCTGGGTGGCGACCGGCAACTCCTGCTCAGTCAAATGACTGGCGTAGAGCAAGGCAGCCGACAATGGCGTGCGGATCTGATGCGCCAGCGAGGCGACCATGCGCCCCAGCGAAGACAAACGCTCGTGGCGCGCCAGTTGATCTTGCAGATGACGGGTTTCTGTCAGGTCGTTGAGCAGCACCAACTGACCCGGCTCGGCGTCCAGCGAGCGGGTGGCAATCGACAGGCGTCGACCATTTTTCAGAGATATTTCATGACCGTCGTCTTCACGCGGGGCAAAACAGCGGGCAATGACGTGGCGCCACAATTCGCCTTCAAGCGGCAGCCCGAGCAACTCGATGGCAGCCGGGTTGGCCTCGTGCACCATGCCGTGACCGTCAATGACGATGACACCACCGGGCAACAGATCAAGAAGGTTTTGCAGACGATTAGCCAAGCGCTCTTTTTCGGCCAGCTCCTGCATGCGCTGGGCGCTGACTACCGCCAGCTCTCCCTTGAGCTCGGTCACCCGCGCCTCAAGCATGCTGTAGGAGTCTGTCAGTTGGCTGGACATCTGGCTGAACAGCTCGAAGGCCTGCTCAAGACCCTGTCGGCTTGCCTGTTCTACGGAGGACGGTTGCCCCTCGGGACTGGAGGCAGAAGACATCTGGGCGGCTTGGGGCATTGTGCTTCTCGCTTGGCTGACCGTCAGTTAAACGGAACGTTGCGAGGGCTGTAGCAATACCCGTGCCTAAAAAAAACTGCTTATAAATGAAGCAGTTGAAAAACAGGCGTCAATCCTCCGCCTGTTCATCTCCATCGCGCCGGCTCATGCCGTACTTGCGCATCTTCTCGACCAGCGTGGTACGACGGATACGCAGACGTTCAGCGGCACGCGCCACAATGCCATTGGCATCGTCCAGCGCCTGCTGGATCAGGCCCTGCTCCAGACCACCGAGGTAGTCTTTCAGGTCCAGGCCTTCCGGCGGCAGCATGGCGTTGGCGGTGAAGTCCGGCGTATGGCCATTGATCGCCACGCGCTCTTCGAGATCACTGCGCAGGCTGTCGACCATTTGCTCGTCTTCGTCATCGACGTAGCGGAATTTCTTCGGCAACTCGACCACGCCGATCACCCCGTACGGGTGCATGATCGCCATGCGCTCGACCAGGTTGGCCAGCTCGCGGACGTTGCCCGGCCAGCCATGACGGCACAGGGACATGATCGCCGCCGAGTTGAAGCGGATCGAACCACGCTTCTCGTGCTCCATGCGCGAGATCAGTTCATTCATCAGCAACGGAATATCTTCGACGCGCTCACGCAGCGGCGCCATCTCGATCGGGAACACGTTCAGGCGATAGTAGAGGTCTTCGCGGAAGGTGCCGATCTCGATCATGCTTTCGAGATTCTTGTGCGTTGCGGCAATGATGCGCACATCGACGCTTTGGGTCTTGTTGCTGCCCACGCGCTCGAAGGTGCGCTCCTGCAGCACGCGCAGCAGTTTGACCTGCATCGGCAGCGGCATGTCGCCGATTTCGTCGAGGAACAGCGTACCGCCGTTGGCCAGTTCGAAGCGGCCGGCACGACTGGTGATCGCACCGGTGAAGGCGCCCTTCTCGTGACCGAACAATTCGCTTTCGAGCAGCTCTGCCGGGATCGCCCCGCAGTTGACCGGAACGAATGGCGCATCGCGACGCTTAGAATGGTAATGCAGGTTACGCGCAACCACTTCCTTGCCGGTGCCGGACTCGCCGAGGATCAGCACACTGGCGTCGGTGTCGGCGACCTGCTGCATCATTTGGCGCACGTGCTGAATCGCACGGCTGGTGCCAACGAGGCTGCGGAACAGATTGGGTTCGCGATGACGACCGCGCTCGCGGGCCTGGTCATACATCTCGCGATAGACCTGGGCACGGTGCAGGGAGTCGAGCAATTTGCTGTAGCTGGGCGGCATTTCGAGGGTCGAAAGCACTCGGCGACGCTGGTCTTCAGGCAAGTCAACGGAAGAATTATCGCCCATCAACAAAACCGGAAGGAACTCATCCCAGGTTGAGAGTGTCTTTAACAAGCCCAAAAGCGCGCCAGGAGCATTAACGGTCCCGATCAGTACGCAAATGACCTCACGACTAGACGACAAAGAGCCGACTGCCTGCTGCCAGTCATGGCTGCCGCAGGGTAAATTTTCTTCGCCGAGAAAATTTAGAATCACCGCCAGGTCGCGGCGGCGGACGCTATCGTCATCGATCAGCAGAATTTTGGTTTCACGCCACATGCAATAGCAACTTCCCTAGTCAACTCAATGCCCGAAAAATGGGGCAAGCGAGACGCTTGCAGGACACCATGTGCCTGTAGACGCCTGAAATCTGAAAACAGCCACTAGTTAAGTCAAAAAACCGTGCACAGTCAAATTTATGGCGCACATGTCTGGATTAACTGGGGGTTAATTAACCAAACAGATGGTAAACCTTTGCCGCGTTCTGCGCTTGGGTGATCTGCGACATCTCGTTGGCAATCGCTTGCCGCTCACCCATGGCCACCTCAAGAAGCTCCTTGTAGACATGGAGCAACTCTTCAAGATTGTCGCGCAACGCGACTTCGTCCAGCGAAGCCTCAGCCATGACGTCTTCCATGCAGGAACGGCAAGCCAGATCCAGCTCGCCAATGGCTTCCCAATTACGCTCGGCCAATGCTGTGACCAACGCTTCACGGGTATCGGCGATTCGCTGCAATACAAGACTCATGACGATCTCCTTCAGAACTGCGGAGCTGGCGTAGGCGCGATCGCATCCCAGCCTTCTTTTACCGTACTCAGCAAGCCTGCAACCTCGTCGAGAATGCGCAGATCACTGCTGATGTTCGCCTCGGCGAGGCGCTTCATCATGTAGATGTACAGCCCGTCCAGATCAGCCAGGGTGTCTGCGCTGTTTTCAAGGTCGAGGCCTTCGCGCAGACCACTGACAATGCCGATCGCCTTGCTGATCGAAGTGCATTTGCCTGGAATGTCCTTGCGCTCGATGGCGCCTTTGGCCTGAGCGATACGGGCCAGTCCACCTTCCATCAACATTTGCACCAGACGGTGCGGGCTCGCTTCGGATGTCTGAGCGTGTGCGCCGACTTTCTGATACTGCCGAAGGGCTAACATCGGATTCATGTTCTACCTCATTGCCACAATGACTCGTATAACCAGTGTATCGCCAACGAATCACAAAACTTTAGAGCAGAAGACAAAAACCCGGCACACGCCGATAAAGCGTAGCCGGGTTTTTGTCGTTCCTGCCTGTTACTTCGCGGATTGCTGCGCGTTCAGCGAGCTGAAGAACGACGTGATGTTGCTCGCCGTAGCCTTCATCTGCCCTACCAGCAAGTCCATGGCGTTGTACTTGGCAGTCAACGTCTTGGTCAGGTTGGCCACACGCAGGTCCAGCGCCAATTGCTGCGACGTGAGGCTGCGGGTGTTGTTGTTCAGAATGGTCATACGTTGATCAAGCAGACCGCTGGTGGTTTTACCATCAGCAGAAGCTTTGAGGTACGGATCGACCGCCTTGGTCATACGCGCCAGCAGACCGTTCTTGTCGTCGGTGCCGGTGAACAACTGCTGAACCTGACCCGTCATGCCTGGCTGAGACATAGCCTTGTTGAAGGCAGTAGCGTCCAGCGTCAGCTTACCGGTGTCGCGATCAGTCATGACACCGATCTGCGACAGCACACCCAGCTCGCCTGGCGACGAAGTGGTCAACTGAGCACGAATGTCTGCAATCAACGTACGCGGCAGAGAGTCACCGGTAAACGCGGCCTGCACCGTCAACTTGCCATCTTCGTCTGGCGTTGCCTTGGACAGGCTATCGATGGTGGTCTTGAGCGTGTTGAAGGCGTCGACGAATTGCTGAACAGAAGCCTGCAAGCCCTTGGTGTTGGTATCGACTGAGACCTTCACCGCCGTAGGGCTGGCTTCTACCAGGTTCATGGTCAAGCCACTGATGGCGCCGCTCACCGTGTTGCTTTTGCTGGTCACGGTAAGACCATCGATGGTCAGCTTCGCATCCTTGGCAATGTCGCCCACAGACCCTGAATCACCGGCGGTCGGGGTGGCAGACATGACCTTGGTGCCATCGATTTCCAGACCGGCAATGCCACTGACCGTCAGGTCGGAGCCGGCGCCCGTCTTGTTCGAACTGATCACCAGACGCGAAGCGCCCGAGCTGTCGGTCACGATGTTGGCGGAAATGCCGTTGATACCCTGCGCCTTGTTGATGGCGTCACGGGTGGTCTGCAAGGTGGCATTGGCCGGAATATCGACATTGTAATCAGTGCCATTCTGACTGATTTTCAGGGTACCACTCGGAATGGCACTGGCCGCGCCGCCGGCAAAGGATGCACTGGCTACTTTCGAGCCGGTGGCCAGGTTATTCACCACGACACTGTATGTGCCCGAAACAGCCGTGTTATCGGAAGTAGCGGTCAGCGTTGCCGGGGTAGCCGAGGTCGCCGTGTAACCGGCAAACGCAGGGTTGGTCTTGCTGCTCAGATCGGTCATTGCCTTCTGATAGGCCGCCAACGCGCTTTTCAGCGTACCGACACCGGAAATCTTCAGGGTGTTGGTTTTAGTTGCGGTATCGATCTGCGTCTGTTTGGCAGACTTGTCGGCGTTTACCAGCGCGGTGACGATCGCGCCGATGTCCAGGCCGGAACCCAGTCCGGAACCCGGTAGAATTGGACTTGCCATGTGCATCTCCCTTCAGATTGTTGCCATTCTTTTGACCGTTACACGCGCCCTGAGAACGGACAAACACTATTCATGCCAGCTATCAGACTTTGGCGTCGAACAACACGTGACTCGCATTGGCGAGGCTGTCTGCCAGCTTGAGGGCTTCTGCGGAGGGAATCTGTCGTACGACCTCACCCGTCTCGCTTGCGATCACCTTGACGATGACCTTCCCGGAGTGTTCGTCGATCGAAAACTCCAGATTGCGCTTGATCGACTGTACAAACTTTTCGATCTCCTGCACCGCCAGTTTCAACTTGGCGTCGTCCGTTTCCTGACTCTTGGCAGCGACCGGCGCTTCAGTCTTGGCAACTTTAGGCATCTCTGACGATTTGTCAGCAACCGGTGGCACTGGCTTGGGAGCCGGATAAGACACGTTAAGCTTTACGCTCATGTCCATGCCCATCACCTCTTAACGTAAAAAGGCGAGAGAGCGCGACCAGCGCACTCCCCCGCCCAAACTCGATCCGAAATTACTGAAGCAGCTTCAGTACAGCGGAAGGCAGTTGGTTGGCTTGAGCCAGAACAGAGGTCGAAGCCTGTTGCAGGGTTTGCTGCTTGGTCAGGTTAGCAGTCTCTGCGGCGAAGTCGGTATCTTGTACGCGACCTTGTGCAGCAGTGGTGTTTTCGGTGATGTTCTGCAGGTTGGAGATGGTGCTGGTCAGACGGTTTTGCGAAGCACCCAGGCTGGCACGGGTTGCACCGATAGCAGCGATAGCGGCGTCGATTGCGGTGATCGCGTTGTCGATGTTCTGCGAAGCAGAACCAGCACCAGTACCCGAAGTACCGGTCAGAACTACAGTACCGCTACCAACCGACAGGCTGACGGCGTCGAACTTGGAGCTCAGTACCAGGTCGATGTGGTTAGCCGAACCGGTGTTTGCGCCAACTTGCAGAGTCACAGTACCAGCCGAACCGTCCAGCAGGTTTTTGCCGTTCAGGTTGGTAGCAGCCGAGATACGGGTGATTTCGTCAGACATCTGAGCGAATTCAGCGTTGGTTGCGGTCTGGTCAGCAGTGCCGTTGGTGCCGTTACGTGCTTTAACAGCCAGTTCACGCATACGCTGCAGGATGTCGGTCGAAGCTTGCAGAGCGCCTTCAGCGGTCTGGGCAACGGAGATACCGTCGTTGGCGTTCTGGATGGCTTGGGTGTTACCACGGATCTGCGAGGACATACGGTTCGAGATCTGCAGGCCAGCGGCGTCGTCTTTAGCGCTGTTGATTTTCAGGCCGGAAGACAGGCGCTGCATCGAAGTCGACAGAGCGTCGGAAGCGCGGTTCAGGTTTTTCTGAACGTTCAACGACGTGGTGTTGGTGTTTACTGTTAAAGCCATGACGAATTCCTCGTTGGTTGGGTACTGCGGCTTCCGGCCCTGGCAACCGCCGGGTATGGCCTAGAGAACCTTCGTAATAGTTATCGTCGGGTTTGCAGGTTGCTTGAGGGCTTTTTGAAAAAAATTTGCCATCACCCTGCCACCCCCGAGAAAACAAAGACTTAGCAGCCCATCCGCCGCGAAAAAATGACGTCATAAAACCGACTGCCGCGCAAACCTGCGGGCCAGTGCTGTCGGCGTGTTCAGGCCCGAACACTTCCCAGCAAATCCACCAGCTCGTACTCCATAGAGTCAGCCAGCCCCAACCAGTCCTGGCGCTCCTGGCATTCGAGCATTTGCATTAACAGCTGCGCCCACTCCTGCTGAACCTCTGCCGGGGCAGACGCTAAACATTGCTGGGCCTTTTCAAACACATCGACCATCGTCAGCGCCGCTTCGACATCGCGCCCGAGGCGAAACAAACCCGCACACTGGCGACATTCATCCTTACAGAGGCTCAGCGTACTCATCGCACAAACTCCGGGTTGAAGCCGGTTCCGGCGATCAGCGCCCCGGAGCGGCTGCTGTTGAGAAATTCGACCTGTGGATGTGCAGCGATATAGCGCTCCAGCACACACAAATAACCGCGAAAGTTGAGCTGTGTGGTCACCCGCTGACCATGGCCATCGCGCACCCAATGCCGCGCCTGATTCACCGGTGGCCCCAGATCGCCGTCGTTCCAGCCTGCATGGGTCTTGTTCATCGGGAAGGCGAAGTCAGCACCAAACAGCGTGATGCCGGTGGCACCCATCTTTACCGCCAGATCCACCGCCGGGTGAATCACACTGCCGCCCACGTGCAACTGCGCTCGCGGGTGTTGCTCACGCAGATTCGCGTAGATCGGACTCGCGGAATAACCACCGTAACGCTTGCCCTTCCACGCCTTCAACACCGACGGATCGCTCATCGGCAGATACACCAGCGGGATGCCGTCGGACTCCTCGAACGGCAGATGGCGAAAGCTGATGCGCTGATCAATGCTCACCACCAGGTCAGGCACAATCCCGTGTTCGCGCAGCGGTCGATACGCAGTGTCGACACAGATGAACAACGGGCGTTCGGCGCGTTGACGGATTGCCGCCAGACGCTGGTAATGCTGCTCCAGCGTCGGCCCGGTGGCGATCACATAGACTTCCCGGCCGGCACAGGTGCCGAACAACTGCGCCACATCCGCATCGGCGAGCAGCACCGGCAGGCATTCCTGCAAACGCTGTTGAATCTGCGGTGACTGCGGATCGAAATCCCGATTGTTGAAGCTCAGGTGCACTTCGCTGACCAAGCGATCACGCACTTTCGCGTTGAAATCGTCGGCCAGCAGCATCTCGGCAGGCAGGGCAAAAAACGGCGTAAAAAAGTCTGGATGGTCGCCGGCGTAAAACAACTCGACGCGCGGATCTTCCAGCCAATGGCGCTGATCGAGCAGTTGCACCACCAGCGCGAACAATGCGCCATTGAGGATGTGCACGTACAGACGCTCAAGCCCTTCGCGCTCCAGTAGCACGCAGGGCAAATCGCCGAGGCCGGTACCGTAGACATGCAATTGCGGCTTGTCCGCCAGGCTTGCCGCCTGAATCCGGGCTTCATGGATGCGGTCATGGCGGCTGGTGAGCTGAACACCATTGACGCTGAGCGTCGAACCCAACCCCTGCACCAGTTCGGCCTGGACTGCCGCACGGTCTTCCGCCATCAGTCGCTCGAACAGCGCCGGCCAGCGCCGTTGCAACACCTCGGCATTGGCTTGAAAAAACTCGCTCATGGCGCCTCGCGCTCCCTTACAGGCAAAAAAATAGCGTTCAAGGTTAACCTTGAACGCTATTTTTGTATCCGCCGTTTTTGATCAGACTCAAGGACGATAGATGATCGCCGAGCCCCACGACAGACCGACGCCAAAACCGCTCAAGGCAATACGCTGCCAGTCGGAATCGATGACGTGTTTTTCCAGCAGCAACGGAATGCTCGACGACACGGTGTTACCGGTCTCAACCATGTCTTTGATGAATTTTTCCGGCTCGCCTTCGAAACGTCGCGCCACCGCATCGACAATTGCCGCACTGCCCTGGTGAATGCAGAAGGCATCGATGTCATCCGCCTTCAGACCAGAGTCATCCAGCAATTCGTGCAAGTGTGCCGGGACTTTCAGCAAGGCAAAGTTGAACACCTGACGACCGTTCATGAAGAACACGCCATCGGTCACTTTCAAATGCGGCGCACCGGAGCCGTCAGTACCGAACTTGGCTTTGCCCAGCGCCCAGGTCGGCTCTTCGCCCATCCACGTAGCCGTCGCGGCATCGCCGAACAGCATGGTGGTGTTGCGGTCTTCCGGGTCGACGATTTTCGAATACGGGTCAGCGGTGATCAGCAGACCATTCTTCAGGCCAGCGGCTTCCATGAAGCCCTTGATCGCGTAGATGCCGTAGACGTAACCGGAGCAGCCCAGGGAAATATCGAACGCCGCAACGTTGGTCGGCAGACCGAGTTTGTCCTGCACGATGGCGGCGGTGTGTGGCAGGCCTTCTTCGTCACCGTTCTGGGTGACGACGATCAAGGCGTCGATCGACTCACGCTTCAGTTCAGGGTTGCTGGCAAACAGCGCATTGGCCGCTTCCACGCACAGATCGGAGGTTTCCTGTTCAGCGTCTTTGCGTGGCAGAAACGCCGAACCGATCTTGCCAAGGATGAATTCTTCATCCTTCTCGAATTTTGCACCTTGTGCGTAATTGTCCACGCCGGCTACAGGAACGTAGCTCGCAATGCTTTTTATGCCAATCATTACGGCTTCCCAATAAAAAACAGCCCAAGACCACCGCTCGCAAGGATTTCGAGGGGCGCCGACAAATAGAAAACGGCCGCCACAACGGGCAGCCACGGGGAGCGCAAAGGGCTATCACTGGAATCGAAAACGAGCCAGGCGCCATCTCCCCGATCAATACAATACAGTGAAGATGCGCGTTATGACTCGCAGGTCACGCTATTTTGCCGAATCGGTGCAGATCGGGTTATTCGACCAACGACCAGTCCAGCGGCGTGCCGCGCTTGATCGGCGCGCGGGCGCGGCGGCCGAGGACGGCGTCGGTGTGCTTGGGCGGCAGACCGAGACCCGGGCGAATGGCGCGCAGATTGTCCCCGGTAAAGGTGTCACCGGCGGCCATGTCAGCCGTGACATACAGCGAGCGGCGATACACCAGCGACTTGCGTTCAGCCTCTGTGACGCCGTAATGCACCTGCCCCATGGCCTGCCAGGCGCGCTCGGTTTCCACCACCAGACTGGCCATTTCTGCCGGCTCCAGCGAGAAACTGGCATCGACGCCACCCGCTGAACGGTCGAGGGTGAAGTGCTTTTCCACCACCGTCGCGCCAAGCGCCACCGCCGCCACCGACACGCCAACGCCCATCGAGTGATCGGACAGCCCCACTTCGCAACCGAACAACTCACGCAGATGGGGAATCGTGCGCACGTTGCTGTTGAGCGGCGTTGCCGGGTAAGTGCTGGTGCATTTGAGCAACACCAGATCTTTGCAACCGGCCTCGCGCGCGGCGCGAACGGCCTCATCCAGTTCAGCGATACTGGCCATGCCGGTGGAAATGATCAGCGGCTTGCCGGTGGCGGCCACACGACGGATCAACGGCAAATCGGTGTTTTCGAAACTGGCGATCTTGTAGGCCGGAACATCGAGGCTTTCGAGAAATTCCACGGCGCTGTCATCGAACGGTGTCGAGAACGCGAGCATCCCCAGTTCCTTGGCACGAGCAAAAATCGGTGCATGCCATTCCCACGGTGTATGGGCTTTTTCATACAAATCGTAGAGCGAAGTACCCGCCCACAGACTGCCCGGATCCTTGATGAAGAATTCGCCCTCAGACAAATCCAGCGTCATGGTTTCGGCGGTGTAGGTTTGCAGCTTCAGCGCATGCGCCCCCGCCTTGGCCGCTGCCTCGACAATTTGCAGGGCGACGTCCAGTGACTGGTTATGGTTGCCGCTCATCTCGGCGATGATGAAGGGTGGCGCCTCGGCACCGATCAAGCGGTTGCCGATCTTGAAACTAGTCATGCGGGGAATCCTTCAAAACACGGGTGAACGCACAAGCACTCTGAGTGAACCCGGCGTCACGAAACACATTCAACGAGGGACGATTGTCCGGCAACACCCGAGCGGTGATGACCTTCAGTTGCGGCCAGTGCGCGGCAACAAATGCCTCACCACGGGCCAATAGCGCCCTGCCCCACCCCAGACCCATCCGCCGTTCGAGCAGGTAAATCGAGACTTCGGCTTCAAACCCGCGCAGGTCATACCGCACAACGCCGACCGCGCCGTCATCCGCCTCGGCGATCAACAGCAGACGCTGTGGGTTGTGCAAACTCGCCGTCAGCCAGTTCAGGTGCTGCGGCCAGTCGATCACGCCGCTGTCCAGCGACCAGCGCCGTACCGTTTCGGCATTACGCCCATCGAACAGCAACTGCGCATCATCCAGAGTCGCCGCACGCACCTTCAGCACCGCACCGGCCAGTGCCACCGCGACACGCTCGGCACCACGCCCGTCGACCAGTTGTCGCGAGCGCTCGGCCAGGCTTTGGCGCAAATAATGATTGCCGGTGACAAAGCCGATGGCGTCGCGCAACTGCTCGACACTGACCTGCTCACGAGCGCCCATGAACACATGCGCGCCCGCCGCGGCCATGACTTCGCCGTTGCTCTGCTGGTTGTTCGACACGGCGATACAGATCGTCGGCAACCCCATCGCCGCCCGCTCCCAACTGGTGCCGCCCCCAGCGCCGATAAACAGATCCGCTTCAGTCATGCGCTGATGGAAATCGCTGACGAAGCTGTGCAGGCGCCAGTTCGGCCGCGTCTCGGCCAAGGCCTGCATCGGCGTCCACGCCGGATTGTCGGCACCGGCGACAAAGTCCACTTGCAGATCACTGTATTCGGCCAGGGCGAGCATTGCGTGATGAGTCTGCATGGCCGCATCGAAGCCGCCGAAATTCACCAGCACGCGGCGAGCCCTGGGTTTGATTTCGATGGCCGGGCAACAGAACTCTTCGCGCAACATGGCATAGCGCGGGCCAAGCAAGGTGCGACAGCCGTCGGGTAACAGCGGCTGATAATTTTCATGCAGACCGGACAGATTCTGATTGAGCAAAAGATCCGCGCTGTAGCGCCGGGTAGCCAGATCGTCGACTGCCGCTATGCGCTGCGCCCAGCGCCGGGCGGCGGTTTGCCAGTGATGATCGAGGCCGTAATGATCGACGATGATCCAGTCGAACCCGGCATGGCCGGCCAACAACAGATCCAGCGCGTCGATGTCGGCCTGCCACGGCAGCATGGATTCGATGGCTTGCTGTGGGTCTTCATCACAATAGAGATCCGGCAACGCAAATGTCTCGAACCCTTCGGCGCTGAGCATATCGAGCCGATGTCCCGGCAATTTTCGACAGGCAAACGCGACATGGCTGCCCTGCCCGCGCAACACTCGCGCCAGCGTCAGGCAGCGGGCAATGTGGCCGCTGCCGATGGTTGGCGAGGCGTCGGCACGAATCAGTACTCTCATTGCAACTCTCCACCCGCCTTGAGCGCGGCGTATAGGTATTCGGCGCGCTTCCAGTCTTCAAGGGTGTCGATGTCCTGCACCAGATGCCGGGGCAGAATCACCGGCAGGCTGGCTGGCGAATAGAGCACCTCGCCGCGCAACCACGCCTCACTGCGCCCCCAGTAAAACTGACCGGCGTCCTGAAATGCTTCGGGCAAATCCTGCGAACGTGTATTGCGA
Source organism: Pseudomonas sp. S3_C06 (assembly GCF_054667675.1). NCBI lineage: Bacteria > Pseudomonadati > Pseudomonadota > Gammaproteobacteria > Pseudomonadales > Pseudomonadaceae > Pseudomonas > Pseudomonas sp. S3_C06. The sequence continues at coordinate 5,667,555 of NZ_CP162747.1, read as the reverse complement.
AATTCCGGGTACAAAGCGCTCAACGCACCCTGCCCGTCCAGCGTCAGCGCACGCTGCACCGGAAAACCGAAACTGCACACGGAGAACGCGAAAGACTTGTCCATGTGCTGCTCCAGCAACTCGATGCCCTGGCGCAGATAGCGTGCCTGCAACAGCGGCGCCGTGGCATACACGCAACAGGCGTAATCGAACGCCGGCAACTGCTGCAAGGCATGCACGATCACTGCCGCCGTGCCGGTGAAGTCATCGGCGAGGTCTGCCGGGCGCAAAAAAGGCAACTGCGCGCCATGGGCTCGCGCCACTTCGGCAATTTCGGCATCGTCGGTGCTGACCACGACCTGATCGAACAAGCCCGATTCCAGCGCAGTGCGGATCGATCGGACAATCATCGGCACGCCATCGAATGGCAAGAGATTCTTGCGCGGGATGCGTTTGCTGCCGCCACGGGCCGGGATGATTGCAACGTTGCTCAAGGACGTTTTTCCAACAGGAACCAAGTGATGTCGTCCGCCGGGAATTGCGGATCGCGGTGATAGGCAAAACCGTAATCGAGCAGGTGCAGATCGGCATAGCGATCAAGCATCTCCCCGGCAAAATCGCGCTTGAACAGCTTGCCGCTGTTGCCACGATAGGACACTTCCACCGGTGCCGGATTGTAATACTCGGCGATCAGGATGTAGCGCTGGCTCAGCTCGTACAACTGCGCATAAGCGCTCGGCAACAGCTCCGGGGCCAAGTGAATCAGCACGCCTTTACTCAGGGTCAGGTCGTAGCGGCGCTCGCGCGGGAAATCGAACAGCGAGCCATGCCAGATCTGTGCGATGTCCAACGCCCGTGCCTGAGCACAGGCGCTGTCATTGATCTCGACGCCGAACAGCTCGCAACGGGGCAGCAGTTGATGCAACGCCTGCAAATTGTTGCCGGCGTTAGTGCCCAGTTCGACCAGGCTCTCGATGCCTGCGGCACGGCTCAGGGCTTTGGCAAACAACGCCAGATTCGTCGCCACCAGCGGTTGGCCGACATTGCGCTCGACGTACTGGTTACCGAAGTCGCCCTGCCAGAACTTTTCCTGCTCACTCAAATGACGCATTGCAGATACTCATCCTTTGCCTCAGCGGCAATTATTCGGTCAGCCGACGCAATTGCTCGACCACGTAATCCTGTTGTTCATCGCTCAACAGCGGAAACAGCGGCAGGCTGATCGCCTCGGCGTAATAACGCTCGGCTTCGGGGAAATCGCCCTCGGCGAAACCCAGGTCGCGATAGTACGGCTGCAAGTGCACGGGAATGTAATGCAGATTCACGCCAACACCGGCAGCACGCAAGCCTTCAAACACCTGACGGTGGCTGCGGCTGATGCGATCCGTCTGCAAGCGAATGACATACAGATGCCAAGCCGAATCCGCCTCCGGCTGGAGACTGGGCAACGTCACCGGCAAATACGTCAGCAGGCGATCATAACGCGCGGCCAGTTCGCGGCGCCGGGCGATGAATTCGTCCAGTTTGCCCAGTTGCGACAAGCCCAGCGCGGCTTGCAGATCGGTGATCCGGTAATTGAAGCCCAGCTCGATCTGTTGGTAGTACCACGGGCCATGACTGGCCTCGGTCATTTGCTGCAGATCACGGGTCATGCCGTGGCTGCGTAAACGTTGCAGGCGCTCGGCCAGTTGCGGGCGGCTGGTCAACACCATGCCACCCTCGGCGCTGGTGATGATTTTTACCGGGTGAAAACTGAATACAGTCATCGCCGCAAATTCGCCGCAACCGACCGGGCGTCCGGCATAGCACGCACCGACCGCGTGAGACGCATCTTCGATCACGGTGAAGTTGTAGCGCTCGGCCAGTTCGGCAATCTTGCGCATGTCGCAGCTCTGCCCGGAGAACGCCACCGCCACCAGCACCTTGGGCAAAGTGCCCTCCTGCTCGGCCTGATCGAGTTTCGCGTCGAGGGCGAAGGCATCAAGGTTCCAGGTCAGCGGATCGATGTCGACGAAATCAACTTCGGCCCCGCAATAACGTCCACAGTTGGCCGAGGCAAGAAAGGTATTGGGCGTCGTCCACAAACGATCACCCGGCCCCAAGCCTGCGGCCAGACAGGCAATGTGCAGCGCCGCCGTGGCGTTGCACACCGCAACGGCGAAGTCTGCCTCGCAACGTTCGGCCATTGCCTGCTCGAAACGCTCGATGCTCGGCCCTTGGGTCAGCCAGTCCGACTGCAGCACTTCGACGACGGCATCGATGTCTGCCTGATCGAGGCTTTGCCGACCGTAGGGAATCATACCGAGAGCTTCGCGTGCAGATCGGCGATCTGGCCGACCGAGAGAAAATGCGGGTTGGTGTCGGAGCGATACTCGAAATCTTCGCTGACGACACGCCCCTGCTCACCGAGTCTGTCGACGGCGAAATCGACATCGACACTGGTAAAGCGAATCGACGGCTGGATGGTGTAGTGATCTTCGAACTCAAGGGTCATCCGCGCATCGTCCAGCGGCACCATCAACTCATGGAGCTTTTCACCGGGTCGAATGCCGACGTTCTTGTGCGGCAGATGTTCGGCCATGCCGCGCGCCAGATCGACGATGCGGATCGACGGGATCTTCGGCACGAACACTTCGCCGCCGTGCATGCGCGCAAAGCTGTCGAGGACAAATTGCACGCCGTGGTCGAGGGTGATCCAGAACCGCGTCATGCGCTCGTCGGTGATCGGCAACTCCTGAGCACCGTCGGCGATCAGCTGGCTGAAGAACGGCACCACCGAGCCACGCGAGCCGGCCACGTTGCCGTAGCGCACCACAGCAAAACGGGTTTCCTGCTCGCCGGCAATATTGTTGGCGGCGACAAACAATTTGTCCGAAAGCAACTTGGTCGCGCCGTACAGATTGATCGGGCTGGCCGCCTTGTCGGTGGACAGCGCGACAACTTTTTTCACGCCGTTATCGATGGCGGCGGCGATGATGTTCTCCGCGCCGTTGACGTTGGTGCGGATGCATTCGGTCGGGTTGTATTCCGCCGCCGGCACTTGCTTCAACGCTGCGGCATGCACCACGTAGTCGATGCCGCGCATGGCCTGGCGCAGACGATCGGCGTCACGCACATCACCAATGAAGTAACGCATGCACGGCGCGTTGAACGTCTGCTGCATTTCATACTGCTTCAGCTCGTCACGGGAGAACACCACCACGCGCTTGGGCTGGTATTGCTCGAGCAGTCGGGCGATGAATTTGCGCCCGAACGAACCGGTGCCGCCGGAGATGAAGATTGATTTACCGTTGAACATGTACTGATTCCTCTTCCCTGTCCGGCAGGCTTAAGCAAGCAACTGTGGCCAGTCCAGCGCAGCGCTGGCATTGAGCGCGAAACCTTTGCCGTCCAGACTCAGGTTGGCGTTGTAGGCCTGATCCTGGGCGAAAGCGGCTGCCCATTTTTCCTTCAGGGCCGCGAGCGCTTTCGGTGCCTGCGGCAACGCGCCCTGATGGATGACCTGCACCGCTGGCGTCCAGACTGTCAGATAACCGGCCTGAGCCGCGCTCAGGCACAGATCGACGTCGCTGAAGCCGTCGTTGAAGGTGCTGTCGTCGAGACCGCCCAGTGCGTCGAACAGATCTTTGCGCACCATCAGGCAGACGCTCGATACCGCCGAATAATTCTGTTCTACCGCCAGGCGATGCAGATAACCGTCGGCATCGTGTTTTTCGCCGACGAAGGCCGAACCGACACCACCGTTCATGCCCAGGATCAGACCGGCCTGGCTGATCTTGCGATCACGGTCGATCAGTTTCGGGCCGACCACCCCGACTTCCGGGCGCAGGGCATGATTGAGCAGAGAATCGAGCCAGTTCGGATTGACCACTTCGGCATCGGCGGCCAACAACACCAGATACTCGCCCCGCACCTGGCGGCTGGCCGCGTTGTACAAGGCCGTTTCGCTCAATGCCCGATCGGTACGCAGCACCTGGACTTTCGAATGCTGATAAGTGCCAAGCCAGTCATTGACCTCAGCCACCTGATCCGCCGTGGCGGCGATCAGCACTTCATATTGGTGATAACGGGTGCGCAGCAGCACACCTTCGACGCAGCGTTGCAGCACGGCCAGATCATCACCCGCCGGAATAATGATCGACACCAGCGGGCGTTCACTGTGGTGGTAGTCGATCTGATAAACCCCCGGTACCGCCGAAGTGACCTTGGCTTTGTAGCCGCGATTACCCAAATGACGCAGCAGCGCGAGACGCTCGTCAGGGTTCTCGACCAGCTTCGGCGCCTCGGTAATCAGCAACGGCTCATCGAGGTGAGCCAGGCTGTTGAGACCATGCTCTTCAATGAGGCGCAACAGCACATCGAGTTCCAGCGCCTTGTTGAAATCGGCGCGGTAGCCGCCGACCTCCACCAGCGCATCGCGGCGCACCAGCCAGTGCCGCGCCATCAAGGATGGCAGGCTGAGCAACAAGTCAAGATTGAAGCCCGGACGGAACACGTCCAGCAGTGCTCCGTTTTCCTGGCGCTGGATTTCGTCTGTGGACACCGCACGGCAATCGCCGGCGTTCATCAGCTCCAGACTGGCGCGCAACAGGCCGCTGGCGGTGAACTCATCGCCGGCCTCAGCCAACAGCAGCCAGTCGCACGGCGACTGACGCGCACTCTGATTGAGCTTGTCGACCAGATTGCCCGGTGTCACCCGAACAAAGTGCAAGGTGTTCTGCGCGGTGGTGGCGGCCGGCGCTTCGCCGGTGGTGAACACGACAATCCGGAAGGCCTTGCACTGCCCTTCCAGCAAACTGTCGAGAGAGACCTGGAGCTTGTCGATATCGTCGTCCAGATCCAGCAGGAAAATGCCGAACTGCGGGCCACCGCCATTCTGCGCCAGATGTTGGCTGATCGCCTCGACCTGCTGCCCGCCGGGCTGGCGCGCAGCCAGCCACTTGAGCAAGCGACCGGACTGCATCTTGTCCATGACCGCATGATGATCTTCAACGGTCAACGCTTCGAGACGCTCGATCCATGCCTGCATGTCTTGCGCTTCTTGAGCTTCGCCCATCGACGCCAGTTGAGCGGCGAGACGTTTGACCACCGTGCGATTGAACGCATTCAGGTCATGGGCCTGCCACAAACGATCAAGCACGCTTTCCGGTGTGTCATTGTTGCGCGTCTGAAGCAAATGCGCCTGACGGGTCCAGATACCCTCAAGTCCTTCCAGTTGAATACGCCCCGCCGGCATGGCGTGCAGCATGAATTCGAACTGCGCCAAGCGGTCGAAGAACGCCTCGTTGTAGAACGGCATTTCGACGTACTGCAACGGCCCGAACCGGCGATCCGGATACTTGAGTTCCTGATTCCAGGTGGACTGGATGATCAGTTCCGCCGTCAGCGCCCGACCCGATTGCAGGCTGTCAACCATCGCTTCGAAACTTTGCAGGGCGAACGCCTTGCCCTGCTCGGTATCAAGACCCTTGATTTCGGTCGGCAACGCGGCGAGGAACTCTGCAAACGCTTCACGCTCGGCCACGGATTTGGCGTCGACGTAGGTCAGCGAGTGATACACCTCTGTACTGTGTTCGGAGGCACCATAGTTGATCTCACGCACCACATACGGTATCGGCAGAATTCGCGCCTTGGCACTGGCCAACAGGTAATACACGTGACCGATTTCCTGCCACTGGAAATTGGTGCCCGGCGGCAACGCCGAATGCCAGCTCTTCATCAGATCAGTACGGGTTACCGCATAAAACGGCGGAATGTACTGGCTCATGTAATCGACGACCCGATCCTGAGCCTTGTCGGCACAGTAGTCTTCCTGGACCTTCTTGTCGCGACGGTAGTAGCTGACGCCACCGGCCAACGCCAGGTACATCAGGCAATAGCCGTGACACATGCCGTAATCCGGATTGGCGTGCAGGAAACCCACGGACTCGGCCAGCGAATCGTGCAGGATGAAATCGTCATCGGCCGCCAGCACCATGTACGGCGTGGTCAGTTGCTCCACACCATAGGCCAGTTTGGCCTGCATGCCCCAATAAGCGAATTGCGGCACATGGTGATAATCGACGCTGGAAAAATCGCCTTCGGGACGTTCCGATGTGGAGTCCAGCACCATGACTTTGCAGGGCAAGCTGCTGTAATACTTCACCGCCCGGCGCAGAAACGCCGGCCGATTGTGAGTAATCAGCACCACCGTCAACAGATCGTTGAGCGGTAGCGTCAGTTCAGAACTGTACTTGCCTTGCATAACTTCTCTCCACAACCGGCGACTCGCCGAGATAACGCTTTGGGGATGTTGCGAATTAACGGACGCGACGCAGATAGCCGTCCGGCGCCACGGTGATCAGCAGCTTGTTCTGCAACTGCTGGTCGATCTCGAAATCCTGATTCTCTTCCAGGTATTTCCACACAGCGGTTTTCGGGTTGTCGCCCGGGCCCCATGGACGATCCGGGAAGAAATCGGCCGGCATGTCTTCAACCACGGTGTCCATGACCACGCAGTAGCTGTCGACCGACACCAGTGGAGCGTACAGACGCAGCTCTTCGAGGACGTGATCGTGGGTGTGGTTGGAGTCGAGCACCAGAATGACTTTCTTGCCTTTGGCCGCAGCCTGCACCTGGGCGGCAATGCCGGCGTCGATGCTCGAACCTTCGATCATCTTGATGCGCTTGGCCATCGGGTGGCTTTCGATCGCCTCGCGGTTGTGCGGGCGAATGTCGAGGTCGATGCCCAGCACTTCGCCGTGGCCTTGCAGTTCCAGCAAAGAGGCGTAGTAGATGATCGAACCGCCGTGGGCGATGCCGCACTCGATGACCAGATCCGGTTTGACCTGCCAGATGATCTCTTGCATGGCCATCATGTCTTGTGGCAACTGGATGATCGGACGGCCCATCCACGAGAAGTGGTAGCTGTATTTGTGCTTGGCCGATTCATTGAAGAAATCGCGGGCCAGACCGGTGAGTTTCTGGTCGTCACCCTGCTGGGCAATCTGTTCCCGGCACTCGGCTTCGAAGGCTTGGTTGATGCTGTTGTCGGTCATTTTAATAATCTCAAGGGTCACTGAAACGAAGCGCTGTCGACGGCGTGATAGACGTAGCGTCCACCGGTCATCCGCTTGATCTCTTCGAGGTAATTGGAATTCATCACAAACAGGTTGGCGCCTTCGGGTAACGCGTCCATCGCCTCTTGCGGTGAAGAAACGCGGGCACCGCTCAGCGGCAGATAACGCCCCTGCTTGGCCGGGTTGATATCCACCACGCGATCCACTGCGACACCTGCGCGTTGCAGGAACAGCGAATAGATCACGCCTTTGGACGAGGCGCCCCAGATCGCGGACCCCTGCTCGGGGGCGGACTGAATGATCTGCACGGCGCGATCGAGGCTGGCGGTGAAACCGTCAGGCAGCGTCAGGCGCGGCACCGGTTGTTCCGGGGTCAGGCGCAACGTCGCAAGGTCAGCGACGATGTACAGATATTGGCCACCGAACAGGTGCCCGGCTTCGTGCACCGTGCCGAACATCCGCCGCAGGTCATCGAGGCGGAAATAATTGACGTGTTCGTAGAACAGGTCGAACCAGGCTTTGTGCTCGAGAATCCAGTCGAAGCACGGCACTTCGATGTAGATCTGCCCGCCCTGATTGGCATTGGCGATTTCGGCGAGGAAGCTCACCGGATCCTGAATATGTTCCAGCACATGGCGCAGCACGATGGCGTCTGCGGCGAGCCCGAGACCACGGGTGAACGGCGCCTTGATCACGTCGGCGTTTTCGCCTTCGTAAGCCGGATCGATGCCGGTGATCGCATAACCGAGGCCCTTGAGCAACTCAAGAAAGTAGCCCTTGCCGCAGCCGACTTCGATCAGTTCCTGACCCTTGAAGTGCTTGGCGATGATGCCTTCGACGTCACTCAAATGCTTCTGGAACTGGCCGGAATGCGCCTGCTCGTTCTGGTAATCGGCGTCGTAGCTGAGCTTGTCGGCGTCGAACGCGGCGTTGTAGATCAAACCGCTGCGCTCGTCCTGCACCAACAGCATGTCGGCACTGGCCGAGGCCTGTGCCGATGCGGCATCGGCAAAGGTGCGGTTCTGCAGCACCGGCAGGTCGGTGACCCGATACAACTCGTGCTTCATTGCGGCTCTCCCAGTAACTGTTGCAAACGCTCGCTCACCGCCCAGAACGCCAGCGGTTCGTGGGTTGGGTATGGGTAGTGGCCGAGGTTCAGATGCAGCGACACGTCGCGTTCGCGCAGGCGTTGTTCGACCAACGCACGCACGGACACCGGTTGGCCGCTGGCGCAATTGATCACGCCGTTGAAGTCGGTTTTTTGCAGGATCGCGGCGAGGTAACCGGCAGCGCGTTCAATCGGCAGAAAATCGCGCAACTGCTCACCGGCGGACATGTTGAACGACGCTTCACCGGCATCGATCGCCCGGTCCAGTGCGGCCAACAGACTGTTGGGGTTTTGCCCTTCGCCATGCAGATAGAACAAGCGCGTCCACTGCAAAGTAAACGGATGCTCCTGCTGCAGATTTTGCAAAAACAGGTGCAGCGTGTGCTTGGCCAGACCGTAAGGATTGCTCGGCTTCGGCTCGGTGTTTTCACTGAGTGGGCCGCTTTGCAGGCCGTATTCGAAACAGGTGCCGGTGACCAGCACCTGCTGCACGCCCGCCTCGACCGCGCTTTTGATAAAGCGGTAATCGGCCATCAGGTTGTGTTCGAAATGGAACAGCGCCCGGTAGTTCGGCAAGCCCGGCCAGGCCAGATGCGCCAGCGCGTCGATGCCATCGGTCAACGCGTGGATATCGAGATCGGCGGCGTGAATATCCGCGGCGATGAACTCGACGTCGTTGATCCACGGCATGCCTTGCGCGGTTTCCGCATTACGCGCCGCGGCGCGAACATCGCAGCCGCGTGCAAGCAATGCTGCGACCAGATGCCGACCGACAAACCCTGTGGCGCCAGTGACCAGAACCTTCACAGCACTTTCAACTCAGGCACGGCGATCACGAAGCGGCCGTCCCACTGACGCACTTGCGCCAGTTGCTGGCTGACTTCGTGCAGCAGGTTCCACGGCAGCACCAGCACGTAATCCGGTCTTTCGAGATCAATCTGCGCCGGCGCCACAATCGGAATGCGGCTACCCGGCAGGAACTTGCCCTGCTTGTGCGGATTGGCATCGGCGACCCAGGCCAGCAGGTCCGGTTTGACCCCGGCGTAATTGAGCAAGGTGTTGCCTTTGGCCGCCGCGCCATAACCGACCACACGTTTACCGTCAGCCTTGGCCTGCAACAGGAAACGCAACAGTTCATGCTTGATGCGTTCAGCGGCAGGCGCGAGGGTGGCGTAGTACTCAGCGGTTTTCACCCCGGCATCCAGTTCGGCTTGCAACTGTTGTTGCACCGCAGGTTGAACCGCTCGGCGCTGGCCGTCCTTGCGCTGCACGAACACGCGCAGCGAACCGCCGTGGGTGGCCAGTTGGCTGACGTCGAACACTTCCAGACCATTGCGCTCGCACAGGGCCTGCACGGCGGTCAGCGACAGATAGGAATAGTGCTCGTGATAGAGCGTGTCGAACTGCGCGCCAGCCATCAGTGTCAGCAGTTGCGGGAATTCGAAGGTGGCCACGCCGGTTGGCTTGAGCAACGTCGCGAAACCACCGAGGAAATCATTGATGTCCGGCACATGCGCGAGCACGTTGTTGGCCGCCATCAGATCGGCGCCCCAGCCGTCGCTTTTCAATTGCGCAGCAGTGTCGCGACCGAAGAACAGTTCGCGGATTTCCAGGCCTTTTTCCCGCGCCGCTTGTGCGGTGCTGCGCGTCGGCTCAACGCCCAGGCACGGAATGCCGCGACCGGCCACGTACTGCAGCAAGTAACCGTCGTTGGCGGCGATTTCCACCACGCGGCTGTCAGCGCTCAGGCCGAAGCGCTCGACCATCTCGGCGACATAACGCTCGGCATGGGCCAGCCAGGTGCTGGAGAACGAACTGAAGTAGGCGTACTCGGCGTCGAACAGGCTATCGGCGCTGGTGTAATCCTCGGTCTGTACCAGCCAGCATTGCTGGCACACGGCGACCTTCAACGGCACCCATTGCTCGGCCTGCTCCAGGCGATCGGCATGCACGTAGGCATTGGACGGCGGCGAGGTGCCGAGGTCGATCAGCGGCAGGCTCAGCGGTGCGGCGCACCCACGGCAGTTCATAGACGCACTCCAGCAAAGTGTTGATCGAGCGCGGGATGGCTGGAATCACGCGCTGACAAATTATTGACAGGCAACGGCCAGGCAATCGCCAGCCGTGGGTCGTTCACCGACAGACCGCCCTCGTGCTCCGGCGCGTAATCGGCGCTGTGCAGATAGAGCAATTCGGCGTCTTCAGTCAGGGTCTGGAAACCGTGGGCGAAGCCAGCCGGGATTAACAAGCTGCGGCCATCACCGGCCTTCAGATGCTCGGCGTGCCAGTGCAGAAACGTTTCGGAATCCGGACGCAGGTCCACCGCCACGTCCCACACTTCACCGCGAAGGCAGGTGATCAGTTTGGCTTCCGGCGCGTTGGCGTTCTGATAATGCAGACCGCGCACACTGCCCTTCTCGCGGGTGCAGGAATGGTTGATCTGACGGATATGGAATTCACTGCCGAACGCACTCAGGCTGCCTTCGCAAAACAGCCGTGCGAAGTGCCCGCGCTGATCTTCGAAACGTTTGTGCTGGACGCTGAACAATCCGGCCAGCGGCAACGCTTTCAGAGAAAACTCACTCACAGCGCGCCTCGATACAGGTTCAATTGGCCGAGGGTGACGCTGCGCATGTCATCGCCGTTCTGCCAGGCCAGGTGCCAGTCGAGGGTCTGGGTCAGGCACTGCTGCAAGGTCCAGCGCGGCTGCCAGCCGAGTACCTGGCGGGCGCGGCTGCTGTCCAGACGCAGCAGGCCGGCCTCGTGCAGTTCGCTTTTTTCGATGCGCAGACCGCGCGCCTGCGGCCAGCGGCTGGCGAGCAATTCGACGACTTCGCCAACGCTGCACATGTCCGCTTCGCCCGGGCCGAAGTTCCACGCCCCGGCATATTCCGGCCCTTGTTCGTAGAGGCCGGCGGCCAGTTGCAGGTAACCGGCCAACGGCTCCAGCGCGTGCTGCCACGGACGTACGGCTTGCGGATAGCGCAGGGTCACCGGTTCGTCGGCGGTCCAGGCTTTGAGCACGTCGGGAATCAGTCGCTCAGGGGCAAAATCACCGCCGCCGAGGACGTTACCGGCACGCGCAGTGGCCAGGGCCAGACCGTGTTCAGCGTACTTGTCGGCCGGGAAGAACGACGCGGCATAGGATTGCGCGAGCAGTTCACAGCAGGCCTTGCTGCTGCTGTAAGGATCGTGGCCACCGAGGGCTTCGTCTTCGCGGTACGGCCAGAGCCATTCCTTGTTGGCGTAGACCTTGTCGGTGGTCACCAGCACACAGGCGCGCACGCAACCGACCTGACGAATCGCTTCGAGCAGGTTCAGCGTGCCCATGACGTTGCTGGAGTAAGTGCCGAGCGGATCGCGATAGCCTTCGCGCACCAGCGGCTGAGCGGCCAGGTGCAGCACGATCTCCGGCTCGGTTTCGGCGATGATTTCCAGCAAGGCGCCCAGATCACGCAAATCACCGCGCTGATCGTTGATGCCTTCGTGCACCCGCGCCAGCTCGAACAGGCTCGGCTCGGTCGACGGCTCAAGGGAAAAGCCGCTGACTTGCGCGCCGAGGCTTTGCAGCCACAGGGTCAGCCAACTGCCTTTGAAACCGGTATGTCCGGTGACGAGAACGCGTTTGCCGCGCCAGAAATCCGCACTCAGGCCCATTGCTTCCATGGGGCCTCCCCGCTCTGCCACAGGGCTTCGAGATGGTTCTTGTCGCGCAAGGTGTCCATCGGGTGCCAGAAGCCTTCGTGCTCAAAGGCTTTCAACTGTTCGTCGGCCGCCAGACGCGCCAGCGGCTCGGCTTCCCAAGTGGTAGCGTCATCGGCGATGTACGGCAGCACTTTTGGCGAGAGCACGAAGAAGCCACCGTTGATCCAGCCACCGTCACCGCGAGGTTTTTCGGTAAAGCCCAGCACTTGATCGCCTTGACGCTCAAGCGCGCCGTAACGACCCGGCGGTTGCACAGCGGTGACGGTCGCCAGACGACCGTGGGCTTTGTGGTAATCCACAAGCTGAGCGATGTTGATGTCGGAAACGCCATCGCCGTAGGTGAAGCAGAACGCCTCTTCATCTTTCAGATAACGGCCGGCCCGCAGCAGCCGGCCACCGGTCATGGTTTCCTCACCGGTGTCGATGAGCGTGACGCTCCACGGCTCGCTGTAATTCTGGTGCACATCCATGCGGTTCTCGCGCATGTTGAAGGTGACGTCGGAGGTGTGCAGGAAGTAGTTGGCGAAGAAGTCCTTGATCGCATAGCCCTTGTAGCCGAGGCAGATCACGAAGTCATGAATCCCGTGGGCGGAATACTGCTTCATGATGTGCCAGAGAATTGGCTTGCCGCCGATCTCGATCATCGGCTTGGGCTTGAGGTGCGACTCTTCACTGATGCGCGTGCCGAGGCCACCCGCCAAAATAACTGCCTTCATCGTCTCCCCTCTTGTTCTTCACCGGGCTGCGCGCCGCTTTCTTGAGCTTTGCGGGCCTTCTGGCTAAACCTTTTGCCGATCCGTGCGCCGCTGGAGTGACCGCGAGCGCTCGTTTTATGGCGATTTACAGGGGACTTGCAGGAAACGCGCCAGCTCCACAAGCCCCTCACCCTAACCCTCTCCCAAAGGGAGAGGGGACTGACCGAAGAGTTCGGGAGAAGTACGCCGACGTGCGATACCGAGTCGAACTCAAGCGTTGAAAAGCCCAAAAATCGGCTCCCTCTCCCTCTCCCTCTCCCTCTCCCTCTCCCTCTCCCTCGGGAGAGGGCTGGGGTGAGGGGCAGCAACAACGCAAATCAAAAGCCGTACACCCACGCTCTTCACCACTCAATAGGCCGAGTGTCAGCTCGCCTGCTCTTGATCTTGACCCACGGGCGACGTCGGAAGGCTGAGTGGAGGGATTGATCCGGGCGTGGGAGCGCAGCGACCGTTTGGCGCAGCCAAACACAGCGAGAGGAGGTGCAGCGAAGCAAACCGTAGGCGCTGCGCCCGGATTGATCCCGGAGCGAAGGAACCCCGAGCCCCAGCGAGCGGGCCGCACGCAGGAGCAAGCCTTTTTGGTTACTTTTTCGGCGTCTGGAAAAAGTGACCCGCCGTAAGGGCGGAACCCTGATCAGCAACACCCACAGCAACGGATACACCCCCAAACCCCCAAGAGCATGGTCAGCCCAAAGGCCGCCAAGCCCCAGACAAAAAAAGGGATGAACCCAAAGATTCATCCCGTTCCACAAGCCAGATCAACAATGCAAACGACTACCCAAACATGGCAAACCCATCACCACTAACCGGCACCTCAAAAACCTGACCATCGGCAGTCTGAAGGTGCTCGATGTTGTTGAACCCGGCGTACCAGCCCGCCAGTTTCACGCCGTTGTCCGGCACACCAGTGCTGCCGTCATTGGCACTGTGCAGATAAGCGTCATCACCGATGCGGGTGACGTTCAACTGGCTGGCATTGGCGATCGTGTTGAGGATCAGGGTGTCGTTCAGATCCCAGCCCTCATCCTGAATCGTCACCAGCCCGGTGGTGTTGACCACGTAGGTGTCATCGCCCTGACCGCCATACGCACTGCCTCCGGAATTCGACTGACCGGCAAGGTTAAGAATCAACACATCATTCCCCCCATCGCCCTGCAGCATGTAGTCGCTGCCAGTGCCGGTGAGCACGTCATTACCCTCGCCGCCGAAAGCAAACCCTCGCCCCAGCGTGATGCTGTCATTGCCATCGTCACCACTGGCCCAGGTGAACAGATCATTGACCGCACCAACGATAACGTCATCACCGGCGCCACCCGACAGGCTGTCGGACTGACCGGCGACATCGAGACCGGAGGCCAGGCCACCATAGAGGTGATCGTTGCCATCGCCACCCTGAATCTGGTCGTCGCCCGCGCCGCCTTCAAGAATGTTATCGCCCCAGTCGCCCTCAAGAACGTCATTGAACTGGCTACCACGCAAGCCTTCGATATCGATGTAAACATCGTGGAACGCAATACCACTCTGCACGCCCCATTTCAGCGAAGCGCTCAAGCCTTCGCTACTGTCGTCATAGCTGACGATGTCGATACCAGCGCCACCCTCAAAGTTATCGGCACCCGCACCGCCCAACAGCACATCATTGCCGGCGCCGGCGACGATGGTGTTGTTCTCGTCATTGCCGTAGCCAACGAAGTCAGCGCTGCCGGTATAGGTCAGGTTTTCAACGAACGCACTCAGTCTCAACTCGGACAGGCTGGTGAACACGTGATCGGTACCGCCCATGTAGCCTTCGATTTCCTCGATGGTCACGCCGGCGCTGTTGATCGTGTAGACATCGTCACCGCCACCGCCAGCGACGACCACACCACTGGTGTTCACGGTGAAGTGGTCGGCATCGGTGGAACCAATAACCTCTTCCACATTCATCAGTGTGTCGCCCGCCGCATTGACACCGCCGCCGATCAAAACATTGACCGGATCGAAAGCGTAGCGATAACTCACGGTGTCATGGCCGTCACTACCATCGATGCTCATAAAGTCTTTGTGACGATAAATCACATCATCGAAGCCCGAACCCTGCAACGCTTCAATGCCGGTGAAGGTGTCACCGTAGGCAATGGTCAGCCCGTCAAAGTTGGCAAAGTCTTCGACTCTCACGCCCTCAAGGCTGTCGCTGTAGCTGACCGTATCGTAGCCATCACCACCAACGAAGTGATCGGCACCATCCCCGCCCCACAGCCAGTCGTTACCGGCACCGCCAATGATTTCGTTGTCACTGGCATTGCCGTAAGCCTTGAAATCGCCGGTGCCGGTGAAGGTCAGCTTTTCAATGAACGGGTCCATCTTGAAGGTGTTGAGGCTGGTGCGCAGTTCGTCAAAACCCCCGTTGTCTTCCTCGACAATTGTCACACCCTCACTGTCGACGATGTACAGATCATCCCCGACGCTACCCTCGAACGTCACACCGCCGACCGAACTGGTAAACGTATCGTTGTGGAACGTACCGAAGACTTTCTCGACACCGATGAGGGTGTCGACCTTGCCTTCAGCCCCTGCGACAGTCGTGGCATCTTTGCCGAACTCGACACTGACACCCGACGACATCGCGTAATAGGTCGCCGTGTCGAACCCTTCTCCGCCATCCAGCACATCAGAACCTGCACTGCCGATCAGTACATCATCCGACTCCAGTCCATAGAGTTCGTCATTATCGTCGGTGCCCAAGAGGACATCCGCTTCACTCGTTCCATTCACTACTGACATTTGCGTCTTCCTTGCGTTGTTGTTGAAAGCGGTTCTGTCGGCAGAGAGAGACCGTTCAAGCGTGCAATCCCTGCCTGATGGATGAACGAATAAAAAGGTATCGACTACCAGCAGGCGAAGCTTGAGCCTCGGTACAAAAATGTATCGAGAAGGATGCTAGTAAGGTTTTCAGAGCAAAAAAAAACAGGCGATTGCCAGGTCGCCTGTTTTTCCGTAGATCATGCGTGGCTCGGTCAATCGGCGAGCCAGCCATTCTCCCAGTAACGCAAGTTGTCACCGCGCAACACGTAATCGCGCATCACCACTTCGCGCAAATCATCGCCCATGCGATAGCTGGCGTCCGGGTCAGCCAGGTGCATGCGGATCGCTTGCAGCCACTCATCCGTGCTGTTGGTCTTGACCCGCGTACACGGCAGGTAGCCTTGATAGGCTTCGGTGTCGGTGCAAATCACCGGGTAACCGCAGGCGCCGTACTCCAGCAAGCGCAGATTGCTCTTGCAGTC
Organism: Pseudomonas sp. S3_C06; assembly: GCF_054667675.1. Taxonomy (NCBI): domain Bacteria; kingdom Pseudomonadati; phylum Pseudomonadota; class Gammaproteobacteria; order Pseudomonadales; family Pseudomonadaceae; genus Pseudomonas; species Pseudomonas sp. S3_C06. The sequence continues at coordinate 5,651,684 of NZ_CP162747.1, read as the reverse complement.
GTTGAAGATGTGGAACTCCAGCGGTGCCAGCGCCAGGTCAAGGTTGAGGCTGGCCAGTTTCGCCGGATAGACGTCCAGCGCAATCACCCCGTGAAATTCGTGCATGTACGGCCGCAGATCATCCGGACACATGCCGAAAAACACCCAGTCGACTTCATTGGCCAGCTCACGCACGACATCGGCAATCACTGCCAGGTCGCCGTGGTGACTGGTACCGCCGCCCCAACCGACACGCGGTTTTTTCGAAGTACGACGCAGGCTGCGCAGGCCGGTCCAGAGGTTCTGGGCAAGCATGTTGGGCACGACGCGTATGTCGTGGTGCATATCCGACAGCGCATTGGCCAGTGGCTGGGTCGACACCACCACGCGATCGCACAAACCGATCGCCTGGCGCACCATGCGCTCCATCTCGTGCTTGTTGGGCATGTTGCGGATATGGGCATTACGATGCGGAACATCGATCACATAGTCATCCAGCTCGAATATTCGCCGGGCATGGCAGAACTTCTTCAGCGGTGGAATTTCATCGATGGCACCTTGCGAGTAGCGCCCTTGCAAGACGATGACGTCCGGCGACTGACGCTCGATTTCAATGAGCGACGGCAAGCCGTAACGAATACACCCTTCGGCGCGGTTGGCCGCTTCCAGCTCGATCAGCGGCTGACTCATGCGGTAGTGGCCAATCGCAGAAGCGTTGATTGGCACCGCGAGTACGTTGGGCAGTTGCGGGCGGGAAAACGCCGTCCAACCGGTGCGCAGGCCCGGCTCCAGACTGAAGCTCGTTGCACCGATACCCTGCAATGACAAGTTGACGTTGAACGCCGGATCACGGGCAATGCGCGGCAACCAGCGTTTGTAGAAGGTCTCCTGCTCGTGCATGTGCTGCTGGCCTTCTTCGGCGGTCGCCCCGACGGTTGGCCGCGCGCCCTGAGCCAGCAAGGCATAGGGCGTCCACACCACCAGATAACCTTCCTGACCGATGCGCAAGCACAGGTCGACGACATTCAGCGCCTGTTTCAAATCCTGCTCGTCGAGCCCTGCGACAGACTCGAAAACAGCCTTGCGTACCATCACGCAATCACCGCCGACGGCACTCAGGTCTTGGGCAGCCTGCAACCGGAACATGTAGCCGTCGGACTGCAGCGACTGCCCATAAAACGGCAACCCGACCGCCCCTTGCAGGCCGAGAATCATGCCGGCGTGCAACACGTAACCATCCGGGTTGAACAACTTGGCGCCGACCACGCCGACTTCCGGGCGCTGCGCTTGATTGAGCAGCTCGTCCAGCCAGTCGGTGTGGGTGATCACCGCGAAGGTATTGAGCAACAGCACATACTCGCCACGGGCCTGTGTCACGGCAAAGTTATGCAGGGCCGCCATGTTGTCATGCTGCGGGTAACTCAGAACGCGAATCCGCTCACCGCCCAACTGCGCCATACCATCCAGCCATGCCAGCGCCTCGGCGCTTTCACTGCCGTTGTCGACCAGCAACAGCTCGTATTCGGAGTAAGCGGTTTTCTCCAGCACGGTCTCGACACAGCGCTGCAAGGCAGCCGTCTGATCGCGAGTTACGATGATGATCGACACCCGCGGACGCCGGCCATGCTGGTAGTCGATACGATTGAGCAATTCGCAACTGCCACGGCGTATTTCGTGGGCAATCCCCAGACGTTGCAGGTGTGCTTCAATCACCCGTGGGTTTTGTTCGATCACCGCTGGTTCGGCCAGCCACCCGGACAGATCGAATGGCGACTCGAGCAAGACTTCGGCGACATGCCCGATCACCTGTGTACCGTCGCTTTCGACCATACGCCACAGCATGTCATGGGGCGCCAGTTCGGCGAACGTCGCGTCGAATCCACCGAGCACCAGGAAGCGTTCGCGCTTGAACGCCAAGGCACGCCCGACGTATGGATAACTGCGCATGAGGTCGAGGTTGAAATCCGGTTTGAAGGCGGGCTCTGCCGATTCGCCATCGCGCAGGCTGCCTTCATCGCTGTACACGCAACTCAGCGAGGGCGAATGCGCTATTCGATCAGCCATGACCAGCAAGGCCGGCACCACCAGACGATCACCGGCCTGCAACAGGTAGAACCAGTCGGCACCTTCGAGTTGCGGTAACAGAGTGTTGATCTGTGCCAACCCGTCATCCTGCAACGGCATGCGGAACACCCGCCCGTCCAGCGTCGCCTCGGTACAGTCCGCAGACAACAGCAGAATCAGCTCCGGCGGATAGTCCTGGGCTGCGAGCGCTTGCAGCGTGCGTTCAACGCCATCGCGACTGCCTTGGGCATCAATGATGATCGGCACGATTCGCGGCTGCTGCGGCCAGGCGGCCAGGGTTTCTGGCAGCAACTTGCGTTGCCCCTCGCTGAGACTGCGGCATTGCAGCCAGTGTGCATAGAGTTCGGCGAAGCTCCAGCTATCGATACCGACACACCACTCCTGGCGACTCTGCTTGGTGCCGAGCGTACGGCTGAGCGGCAGCTCCTCCCAGACTCGCGGCGACTCGTCAGCCTTGGTCAGCGGGATATAGCGCACCCAGCCCGGCGCCGGCGCGGACTCACCACTGCGAGCCTTGAGCATTTGCAGAATCCACTCGCGCTCGACCTCAACCGCATCTTTCATTGGTTGCTGTGCGCTCAGACGCTCCGGGTAGAGCCGCTCGGCACTGAGCACATTGTTGGATACCGCCAGATTGCCGCGCCGCATCAGACAGACGTACAGGGCGAAATCCAGGGTCGCGACAAAACAGTGCCCATCCTGAGTCAGAGCCGGCAACAGCTCGACGAGATCCGCACGTCGAAACAAAGCGTTGGTGAAACCGCCCAGCACATTGACCGGGAATTTTTCAAAAATGCCCAGCAGGTCGTCCCCCTTGAACAGACCGCTGTGGGGCGACAACGAGGTGTTTTCCAGGCGCGCCGGCAGGATGATGTCGTTGGCATCCCAGAACAGTCGCTGGGCCAGCACCAGGCTGACTTCTTCGCGCAACATCTCGTGCGCCTGCTGTTCGATGCAGGCCGCATAAAGGTGGTCGTCGTCACACAGGAACTTGATGAGTTCGCCCTGCGCCTGATCCAGGCACGCCTTCAGGTTGCCGACCATGCCCAGGGTGCGCGGATTGCGCACATAACGCACGGCGACGCCGGACTGCTCGGCCACGGCAATAACAATCCCTTCGATCTCGTGGCCACGACTGTCGTCACAGACAATGATTTCAAGGTGCGCGTAGGTCTGGCTGACAGCACTGTTCAATGCCCGCTCGAAGAAGCGCGGATTGAAGGCGGGAATGACGAGGCTGACAAGAGGAAGTGAATTCACGGCGGGCTCACAGGCGGTACGAGCCCGCTCGGAAAAGCGAGCCCTTGAAACCGCTAAAAAACATAACTGAGGGGCAGGCCAAACGGGCGCTTACACGCCCGCTGACGGTCGAGATCTTGTTGAACAGACCCAACTGGCTGATCTTGCTGAACGCCAGTTGCGAGGCTTGCAACATGGTTTGCTGCAGGGTCAGACGAGTCATCACTTCGGCCGGATCCGAATCACGGATCGAACCTTGGGTGGTGGTGTTCGCGGTGCTCAGGCTGTCATTGGTGATGGCTTGCATATCCAGAGCCTGACCACGGGCACCGATCTCGGTGACTGCGCTGCCGATTTGATTGCTGGCCGCATCGATGTTGCCGATACCCGCCTCCATCGCGCCCTGGAATTTCTGCTTGGCCACCGGATCACCATCGATCGGAGTGTTCAACGCCGTGATCATCTGGCCCAGGGTGTCGAGCACGTTCTGGGTCTGGTGGTCGTTCGGCTGGATCGAAAACTGATCACCGGCAGCCGGGGCAGCGCCCAGTGCGAACGTGACGCCCGCCGCGGTAGCGTTGTTACCCACGATAGTGCCTGAGGACACGGGTTTGCTGTCGGCAGTGACCGGCGCTGCGTACAGATCGAAGGCGGTGGCGCTGGTGAACTTGAGGACGGCGCCGCCCTGCGGGAATGCCGCGGTGTAGGCCGCCTGGTCGGTAATGCTGGAGCCAGTGATCACCGCGGTCGACGGGTTGCCCGGGCTGCGCGTCGTGGTGAACGAGTCCGGCGCGGTCGACAACTGGAAGCTGTGGCCGGCAATCACCGCGTCCGGGTTGGTGTCGCCGGTCTTCAAGTTGATATTCAACTTCATGTCGACGCCACGGAAGCTCACCGTCTGGTTGGCGCCGCTGCTGTTGCTGACCAGACCGTTCTGGCTCGCTTCAGCGGTCACGTCATTGCCCAGGGCATCAGTGATTTTCAACTGGGTGCTGCTGAGGAAGCTGACGGTGTAAGGCTGGCCGGCAGTGAATTTGGAATCATAGGTGGCGGCAGTGCCGACCGTACCGTTGGACAGCACAACGCGGCCATCGTCCACGGCCGGCGCCGTCATGGTGACGTTGGTGCGCGCGGTATTGATGGTCTGCTGGAAAGCGGCCCAACCGGTGGTGTTGGTGCCAACCGTCATACCGTCGCCGATGCCCAGATTGATCGTGGTCTGGTCACCGTTGTAGGTGTAGGTGCCGTCGGCATTCTGCGAGTACGGTGCGGTATCGGTTTTCGAACCGGAGAACAGGTAATTGCCGCCGGCATCCTTGGAGTTCATCAGGCCCAGCACTTGTTGCTGGATCTGGCCCAGCTCCGATGCGTAAGCCTGGCGGTCCTTGTCGGTGGCCGTACCGTTGTTGGCCGCCAGGGCAAGTTCCTTGGCGCGCGCCAATGCGGTAGTGATGGAATCCAGCGTGGACTCCTGCACGGTCAACGCACTTTTGGTGGTATCAACGTTGGTCTTGTACTGATCCAGCATCGCCGCCTGCTGACCCAATTGCAGCAAACGCCCGGCACCGATCGGATCATCGGACGCATTGGTAATGCGCTGCAGGCTGCTCGCCTCGCTGGCGCTGGCAACAGCCTTGTTGAAGTTACGCTGATAGTCCGACGCTTGCGTGCCGTAATACTGGGCGGTGGAAATGCGCATGAATTACGACTCCTTAAAGGCTGTTGATCAGCGTGGCGAAAGTTTCCTGCGCAGCTTTGATGATCTGCGAAGACGCTGTGTAGTACTGCTGATATTTGACCAGGTTGCCGGTTTCTTCATCCAGGTTGACCCCGGACAGCGAATCGCGGGCGCCTTTGGCGTTATCCAGAATCGCCGTGGTGGCGGCGCTGTCGGACTTGCCTTGAGCGGTCTTGGTGCCGACGTTGGTCACCAGCTTGTTGTAGCCGTCAGTCAGGCTGATGCCCTTGCTGGCCGAACCGGTGTCGATGGTCTGCTTGGTTTGCAGGGCCACCAGCGATTGCGCGTTGCGGTTGTCCGAAGACGCCGCACCGGTCAGGTTCATGGTGAAGGTTTCGCCCGACTTTGGCGTGCCGCCAACGGTGGTCTGTACGGAGAAGGTTTTCTGCACGTTCGGCGTAACGCTGGTGTCCAGCACCGGGTTGCCGCTGGCATCGACGATACCGACCTTAAGTTCCAGCGTGTTCGATTGACCGGGAACGATAGTGCCGCTGCTGATGAGGCCGCCCTTGGCATCCACAAAAGTGTAGGACTGGCTGCCCCCGGTAACCGCACCGAACACTAGTTTGACCGGCGTCGAGTTCTTCAGCGCCGCCTGCATGTCAGCCTGGGCAGTCGGGTTGTAGATATCGATCTTGCTGGAGAGCGTCGGCTGGGTGAAAGTGCCCAGACCGTTGGCGCTGGCCACACCGGTCAACGGACCGGCCGCGGCGATTTTCTTCGGATCGGTGAGCACCGTCTGGATGCTCGCGGCCGCATTGCGGGTCGGGGTGATTTTGAAGCTGTCACCGGCGCTCAACGCACCACCCTTGAGAGCGAGGGTGAAACCGTCGATCACTGGTGGCGGATTGGTCGTGGTGCTGAAGGCACCCAGGTCGGTGCCGTCGGAGCGCTTGACGGTGTAGTCAGTGGCGCTGGTGAACGTCACTTGATAATCGCTGGTGGTCAGCTTGCCGGTGTCCTTGATGGTGACATCGAGGTTACCCGAACCGGTGCTGTTGCCCGACTGCGCGATGCTGCGCGAACTGACCAGCGCGGCACTGTTGATGTTGTTGAAAATCGCCGCGCCGAAGTCACCGTTCTTGTCGATGCCCTGGGCTTGCTGGCTGTTGACCTGATCAGCGATCACCAGCGCTACGCGGCCCAGCTCATTGAGCGATGGATCGAGGACTTCTTTGCGATAGGTCAGCAGGCCACCGATTTCGCCACCGCTCATCGCCGAGGTGATGTCGATGGTGCTCGAACCGCGATCCATCTGGATGCCCATGCGCGATGGATCATCCTTGAGCGGCACGGTGCTCAGCGTGTTGGTGGTGTTACCGATGACCAGCGGCTGGCCGCTGCCGATATACACGTCAAAACTGGTACCACGCTCGACGACCTGCGCGCCGGTCAACTCGGACAACTGACGTACGGCTTCGTTACGGCTGTCGAGCAGATCGTTCGGCGCACCACCGCTGGTGGAGATCTCGCCAATCTTCTGGTTCAGGTTGGCGATCGAGGTGGCCAGCTTGTTCACCTGAGCTGCCATGTCGCCAAGGCTGCCGTTGATGGTGGTGTTCTGGTCGTTGAGCTGCTTGGCGATGGTGTTGAAGCGACTGGTCAGCGCCTGTGCGCCGGTCAGCACCGATTGACGGGAAGTGTCATCGGTCGCCGAGGTCGAAACGCCCTGCATCGTGGTGAAGAATTTCTGCAGCACGCCGGTCAGGCCGGTGTTGGTGTCTGAGAGCATCGAGTCCAGCGGTGTGGCCTGAGCCAGAAACGCGGCAGATTCGCTGTCGAGCGAAGTTGCCGTGTGCAGTTGGCTTTCCAGGTACGAGTTGTACACCCGGCGCACGTCGGCCAGGGTGGTGCCCGTGCCGATGAACACGGTGCCGTACTGCTGCGAGGATTTGGTGCCCTGCACGGTTTGCTGGCGTGAATAACCGGCGGTGTCGACGTTGGCAATGTTGTTGCCTGTCGTAGCCAGAGAGGACTGGCTGGCCGACAGTCCCGACATCCCGATATTGAGCAAACTCATGGTTCAGACCTTATACCTTGTGCCTTATAAAGGCGTGGTGGATACACCCGCCGCAGCGTAGTTTTGGAAACTGTTCATCTGCTTGGCTATCTGCGAAATCTTGCTGGCGTAGTTGGGGTCGGTTGCGTAACCGGCCTTTTGCAACTCGCGTACAAACTGTTCTGGGTTATCGGCAGACTTCACGACATCTTGATAGCGATTATTGCTCTGCAGCAAAGTCACCAGATCGTGGAAGCTGTCCTTGTACGAGGCGTAGGAACGGAACTCGGCCGTCTCCTTGACCATCGCGCCATCGCGGAACTCGCTGGTGATCGCCCGGGCCGAATCGCCCTTCCAGTTACTGCTCGCCTTGATGCCGAACAGGTTGTGGCTGCTGCTGCCATCCTGGGCGCGCATGACCGATTTGCCCCAACCGGTTTCCAGTGCCGCCTGCGCCACCAGATAACGCGGATCGACGCCGATACGGTCGGCCGCTTCCTTGGCCATCGGCAGCATGGTGTTGACGAATTCATCGGCGGAACTGAAGGCTTTCTTCGCCGGCGCCAGCGGAATCTGCGCCATGGCGCGACCGTAGATCTGCATCTGCCCGCCAGCGGATTTTTCGCTCTCGGCACGTGCCAGCCAGTCGCCGTTGTACAGCGGGCCGGCGCCGGTGGTAGCAGCCGTGGTCGCGCGCTGCGGCAATTGCGTGGCCGCTGCCGGCGTAGCCGATGGCACCAGGCCTGCGAGCAAACGATCGGCCAGTTTCGGTGGCAGAGCCAGACGACGCTGATTGATCAGCTCCATGTCATTGCGATGAGCCAGTTGCGTGTTCGGCGCGCTCACCGAACGCGATGCCCACAACGGACGCTCGCCATTGAGGCGCGACAACGGGCCGTTGGTAGCAACGGTGCCAGCGGCAACCGGTGTGACCACGGCCGCAGCTTTCGCCTTGGCCTCTTCCTGCTTGGCGGCGGACGCGGCCGCAGCCTCACCCGGCGCCAGCGGTTTGTTCTTCGACATCTGCCGCATCAGCACGTCGGCCAGACCGATACCACCGCCCTCGCGGGACATGGAAACGGCCAGTTGCTGGTCGTACATTTCCTGATACTGCTTGGCTGCCGGCGTGTTGAGCGGGTTGTCCTGGCCCAGCGCTTCAGTGGCCGAGCGCATCGACTTGAGCATTTCGCCAAGGAACAGCGATTCGAATTCCTGCGCCACTTTGCGCAGGTTCGCATCGCTGTTCTTGTCGCCGACCTTGAGTTGGTTCAGGCGATTGAGGTCCGAGTAGGAACCCGAATCGCTGCTGCTGACCAGACCGCTTTTGCGCATATCCATAAGGGTCGGCCTCAGATCACGATCAGGTCGGCTTGCAACGCACCGGCCTGCTTCAGCGCTTCGAGGATGGCCATCAAGTCACCCGGTGCCGCGCCGACCTGGTTCACCGCACGCACGATCTCGTCGAGGGTGGTGCCCGGGCCGAACTTGAACATCGGTTTGGCTTCCTGCTCGGCATTTACCCGCGAGCGCGGCACAACAGCGGTCTGGCCATTGGACAGCGGGCCGGGCTGGCTGACGATCGGGTCTTCGGTGATGGTCACGGTCAGGCTGCCGTGGGTCACGGCGGCTGGCGACACTTTCACGTTCTGGCCGATGACGATGGTGCCGGTACGCGAGTTGATGATGACTTTCGCCACCGCCTGACCCGGATCGACTTCGAGGTTTTCCAGGATCGACAGGTAGTCGACGCGCTGGCTCGGATCGAGTGGCGCGGTGACACGAATCGAACCACCGTCGATGGCTTGCGCGACGCCAGGGCCGAGCATGTCGTTGATCTTGTCGACGATACGTTTGGCGGTGGTGAAGTCGGAACGGTTGAGGTTCAGCGTCAGGCTGTTGCCCTGGTTGAAACCACTCGGTACCGAACGTTCCACCGAGGCACCGCCAGGGATGCGACCGGCCGACGGAACGTTGACGGTGATCTTCGATCCGTCACGGCCTTCGGCGTCGAAACCGCCGACGACAAGGTTGCCCTGAGCGACCGCGTAGACGTTGCCGTCGATACCCTTGAGCGGGGTCAGCAGCAAGGTGCCGCCGCGCAGGCTCTTGGAGTTACCGATCGAAGACACCGTGATATCGACCTGCTGACCTGGCTTGGCGAACGCCGGCAAGTCAGCACTGATCGACACCGCCGCGACGTTCTTCAATTGCACGTTGCCCGATCCTGGCGGCACCTTGATGCCGAACTGCGAGAGCATGTTGTTGAAGGTCTGCAGGGTGAACGGGGTCTGCGTCGTCTGGTCGCCGGTGCCGTTAAGCCCGACCACCAGGCCGTAACCGATCAACTGGTTGGAGCGCACGCCGGAAATGCTGGCGATGTCTTTCAACCGTTCGGCTTGTGCATTGAAGGCCGCCGACATCAACAGCGCGGCCACCATAAGGCTTTTCAGATTCAACGTAGCCACCTAGAAAGGGAACAGCGGGCTGAGGAAGAAACGGTCGAACCAGCCTGGCTGACTCGTATCGGCAAACGCGCCGGTACCCGAGTAGGTGATGCGTGCATCGGCGACCCGGGTCGACGACACGGTGTTGTCCGTGGCGATGTCATCGGCGCGCACCAGACCGGCGATGCGCACCAGTTCGTCACCGGTGTTCAGTGTCAGCCACTTCTCGCCGCGCACGGCGATGATGCCGTTGGGCAGCACGTCAGCGACGGTCACGGTGATCGAACCGGTCAGGCTGTTGCTCTGCCCGGACTTGGCGTCGCCCTTGGTCGAACGGTCAGCGCTATAGCCGGCGTTCAGACTCAGGTCACCGCCACCAATCGGATTGTTGGTGGTCAGGCTGGAGCCGAACAACGAAGTCAGACCGACACTGTTATCGCTGTTCTTGTCCATCTGCGAGTTGGCGTTCTTGCTCGCCTGCGTGCGCTCGTTCAGGGTGATGGTGATGATGTCACCGACCCGGAAAGCCTTGCGGTCGCTGTACAGGTTCTGCTCGAAGCCGGCCTGATAGATCGAGCCATTATTGGCGGCAGCCGGCAACGGCGTGCGCGGCAACACCGGGGCGTAGTAAGGGTCATTGGGCTTGGGCGTCGGGGCGACGCAGCCCGCGAGCGAGACGACCCCACTCAATGCCAGAACAGATACAAAGCGATTCATGACCCTACCTCACGGTGTTGCAGGCGACCTCATGGCCGCCTCATAGACTTGATTACAGATTCTGCGTTACGAACGAGAGCATCTGGTCAGCGGTGGAGATCACCTTGGAGTTCATCTCGTAAGCGCGCTGAGTGGTGATCATGTTGACCATCTCTTCAACGGTGCTGACGTTGGAGGTTTCCAGGGTGTTCTGCAGGGTCGTACCGAAACCGGCCAGACCCGGGGTGCCGACTTGCGGCGCGCCGGAAGCGGCAGTTTCCAGGAACAGGTTGTTGCCCACGGCTTGCAGACCGGCCGGGTTGATGAAGTCGGCGGTTTGCAGATTGCCGATCACCTGAGACGCAGCGTTGCCAGCAACCGTGATGGACACGGTGCCGTCACGGCCGACGGTGAAGGTCTGGGCATCGTTCGGAATGACGATGGCCGGTTCCAGAGCGAAACCGCTGGCGTTGACGATCTGGCCGTTGGAGTCGAGGTGGAAGGTACCGTCACGGGTGTAGGACGTGGTGCCGTCCGGCTGCAGAATCTGGAAGAAACCGCGACCGTCGATGGCCATGTCCAGCGGCTGCTCGGTGGTTTGCAGGCTGCCGGCGGTGAAGTTTTTCTGGGTGCCGACGATGCGCACACCGGTACCCAGTTGCAGACCCGACGGCAGTTCGCTGTCCTGGGTCGACTGGGCGCCTGGCTGGCGCTTGATCTGATACAGCAAGTCCTGGAACTCGGCGCGATCACGTTTGAAACCCGTGGTCGACACGTTCGCCAGGTTGTTGGAAATGGTGGTCAGGTTGGTGTCCTGGGCGGACAGACCGGTTTTGGCAACCCATAGAGCCGGAAGCATTCGATTCTCCTCGTGCGCCTGTTTTTCGGCGCGACGTTCTGATAATTAGCTGATCTGCAAGACCCGAGCCATGGCCTGGTCGTCGTCTTTGGCGGTGTTCATCATTTTGACGTGCAACTCGAACTGCTTGGCCAAGGCCAGCACCGAGGTCATCTCTTCAACGGCGTTGACGTTGCTCGACTCCAGGAAACCCGACACCAGTTTGACGTTGGCATCGGCCGGCGCAGGCTGGCCGTCCTTGGTGTAGATCGAGCCGTCGAGGCCCTTGTTCATGTTCTTGATGTCCGGGTTGACCAGTTTGATCCGGTCGACTTCCGCCATGACACGCGGGCCTTCGCCCATCGCACGAATACTGATGGTGCCGTCTTCGCCGACTTCGATCTGCTGCTCGGGCGGCACGGCGATCGGACCGCCATTGCCCATGACCGGCATACCGTTGCCGGCACGCAGCACGCCGAGGGCGTCAACGTTGAGGCTGCCGGTGCGCACGTAGCTTTCGCCGCCGTTCGGGTTCTGCACGGCGATAAAACCGTTGCCGGTGACGGCGACGTCGAGGTCACGACCGGTCTGCACCAGCGAGCCTGGCGTGAAGTCGGTGGCGGGCCGTTCGCTCATGGCAAACGCACGCGCCGGAAAGCTGTCACCGAACACCGGCATCGAACGCGCCTGCTCCAGGTCGCGCTGAAAACCGTTGGTGGAGATGTTCGCCAGGTTGTTGGCATGCGCCTTTTGCGCCAGCGCGTTCTGGCTGGCGCCGGTCATTGCCACATAAAGGTACTTGTCCACACTCTTTCCTCTGCATGCCGGACGTTTGCCGCCCACCGCTGTACTGCTGAGCCATAAGCAATTTGCAGACCAACTTTTTTCTGGCGCACAAAGGCCCGGTAAACAAAGGACTTGAGGGATGGCGAGGGGAAATGTGAAATGTATCGAAGTCGAAAAACCGGCGGTGTTATGCCGCTTGGCGGCAATCCCTCGAATGATCGTTCCCACGCTCCGCGTGGGAATGCCTCAATGGACGCTCTGCGTCCGCTTTGGGACGCGGAGCGTCCCGGGCTGCGTTCCCACGCAGAGCGTGGGAACGATCACGTGCTGCCCGACTCTTTGCCGACTTCGTATTCACGCAGCTTGTTGGCAATGGTGGTATGCGAAACCCCCAAACGCTTACCCAACTGCCGACTGCTCGGATGCTCGGAATACAACCGCTCCAGCACCGCTTTCTCGAAGCGCCCGACAATCTCGTCCAGCCCACCCTCCAGCGAGAAATCGCCAAGCGGCTGACGCACGCCGTAATCCGGCAGACGAATATGCTCGGCCTTCACCGTGCCGCCCTCGCACAGCGAAACCGCCTGGAACAGCACGTTCTCCAGTTGCCGCACGTTGCCCGGCCAGTGGTAATGACTGAGTCGATCCATCGCCGCCGGCGCCAGTTTCGGCAGCGAACAGCCGATCTGCCGACTGGCCTGATCAAGGAAGTGCTCGACCAGCGGGGTCAAGCCGTCGAGGCATTCGCGCAGCGGCGGGATGTGCAAGGACAGTACATTCAAGCGGTGATACAAATCCTGGCGAAACTCGCCGCGCGCGCACAGCTCGGACAGGTCCACCTGGGTGGCGCAGATCACCCGCACATCCAGATAAACCTCTTCATCACTACCGACCCGGCGGAAGCAACCGTCCTGCAGAAAGCGCAGCAGTTTCACCTGCAAGCGCGGGCTCATCTCACCGACGCCATCAAGAAACAGCGTACCGCCCGCCGTCAACTCCAGCAGCCCGAGCTTGCCTTCAGCCCGCGCACCTTCAAAGGCGCCGGGGCCGTAGCCGAACAGCTCGGTCTCGGCCATCGACTCGGGCAGGCCGGCGCAGTTGAGCGCCATCAGCGGCGACTGCCCACGCGGACTGGCGAGGTGGCAGGCACGCGCCAGCAACTCCTTACCGGTGCCGGTTTCGCCTTCAATCAATAGCGGCGCATCGAGCGGGGCCATACGCCGCGCTTCACGCACGACGGCGGCCATGACTTTTGAACTCTGGAAGATGCTGTCGAAACCACGCAGTTCCTGCTTGCGCACGTTATAGATGCGCTCGCCAACGCGGTCGGCGCGATGCAAGGTCAGCACCGCGCCGGCCATGGCTTCGCTGTCGTCATGCTCCGATTGCAGCGGCGCGATGTCGGCCAGAAAGATGTCGCCCTTGACCTTGACCCGCATGCCGTTGATTCGCGATTTATTCGCGCGCACCAGTTCCGGCAAGTCGAAATCTTCGGCATAGCGCGACAGCGGAATCCCCGGCACCTCATCAACGCGCACACCGAGCAACTGCGCCGCCGCGCGGTTGGCCGCGACGATCGAGCCGCCCATGTCGATCGACAGCACCGGAAACTCCAGCGCGCCGAGCAAGGCGTTCAACTCCATGTGCCGCCGCTCGCTGGGCATCAGCCCTACCCGCTTGACGCCGAACACCCCGGCGATCGCCTCGAACTTCGGGCGCAGCGCTTGAAACTGAATATTGATCAGGTTCGGACAGTGCAGGTAGATCGCATTGCCATGCTCGCCACCGACCTCACCGCGCGCCACGTTGATCCCGTAGGCGACCAGCAGGTTGAGGATGTCGCGCAGGATGCCGATGCGGTTCTGGCAGTGGACTTTGATGCGCATATAAATCGCCCGAATAAACGATGAGAAACCTGTAGGAGTGAGCCTGCTCGCGATGGCTTTGGGTCAGTTGATATTGATGCTGACTGATACACCGCTATCGCGAGCAGGCTCACTCCTACAGGGGACCGCGCCAGACTTTTCTGTGGTGGCACGCAGATAGTTGTCAAGATTATGTGACAGCCATCAGGCTTTTCAAACCTGAAAATCACCGAAAATGCGCGACGGCGGTCAATCCGTAACGATAACTTTACGAATTAAAGAGAAATTTCCTACGCGCAAGCCATTCAACCTGCTGCACATCAACCCGCTCTCAGGTAATTCTGAATCCATCGCTGGACATAACAAGAACGAATTCCCCTAGCAGGAGAGCAGTATGAAGCAGACGCAATACGTGGCCCGCGAGCCCGATGCGCAAGGTTTTATCGACTACCCCGCCGAAGAACACGCGGTGTGGAACACGCTGATCACTCGCCAATTGAAAGTGATCGAAGGGCGTGCCTGCCAGGAGTACCTGGACGGTATCGAAAAACTCGGTCTGCCCCACGACCGCATTCCGCAACTCGGCGAGATCAACAAGGTGCTCGGCGAGACCACCGGTTGGCAGGTTGCTCGTGTTCCGGCGCTGATTCCCTTTCAGACCTTTTTCGAACTGCTGGCCAGCAAGCAATTTCCGGTCGCTACGTTTATTCGTACCCGCGAAGAGCTGGACTACCTGCAAGAGCCGGACATTTTCCACGAGATCTTTGGTCACTGCCCGCTGCTGACCAACCCGTATTTCGCCGAATTCACCCACACCTACGGCAAGCTCGGCTTGCAGGCGACCAAGGAAGAACGCGTGTACCTGGCGCGTCTGTACTGGATGACCATCGAGTTCGGCCTGGTCGACACCCCGCAAGGCAAGCGCATCTACGGCGGCGGCATTCTGTCCTCACCGAAAGAAACCGTTTACTCGCTGTCGGACGAGCCTGAGCATCAAGCCTTCGATCCGCTCGAAGCCATGCGCACGCCGTATCGCATCGACATCCTGCAACCGCTGTACTTTGTTCTGCCGAACCTCAAGCGTCTATTCGACGTGGCTCATGAAGACATCATGGCCATGGTTCGCCAAGGCATGCAGCTGGGTCTGCACGCACCGAAATTTCCGCCGAAACCCAAAGCCGCGTGAACCGCGACTTTTGCTGACAATTGAGCCTGTCAGTCGCCGCCACTTTGGTTTAGCGTGACGGCATTGACGACTCAGAAGCCTTTATAAAAAAACACACTCGATTTCAGGAATACGCCATGTCCACTTTGAACCAAGCCCACTGCGAAGCCTGCCGCGCCGATGCGCCACAAGTCAGCGACGAAGAACTGCCGATCCTGATCAAGCAGATCCCTGACTGGAACATCGAAGTACGCGACAGCATCATGCAGTTGGAAAAGGTCTTCCTGTTCAAGAACTTCAAACACGCGCTGGCCTTCACCAACGCTGTCGGTGAAATCTCCGAAGCCGAAGGTCACCACCCGGGCCTGCTGACCGAGTGGGGCAAAGTCACCGTGACCTGGTGGAGCCACTCGATCAAAGGCCTGCACCGCAACGACTTCATCATGGCCGCGCGCACTGACGAAGTGGCCAAGACTGCAGAAGGACGCAAGTAATGCACTTCGACGCCATCGGCCGGGTACCCGGCGACCCGATCCTCGGCTTGATGGAGGCGTATGCGCAGGACACTAACCCGCGCAAATTCGACCTGGGCGTTGGCGTCTACAAGGACGCCCAGGGCCTGACGCCGATCCCGGAAGCGGTGAAAATTGCTGAAGCACGATTGGTCGAAAGCCAGGACACCAAGACCTACATCGGTGGCCACGGCAACCCGCTGTTCGGCAAAGTCATCAATGAACTGGTGCTCGGCGCCGACTCGAAGCTGATCGCCGAACAACGTGCCGGCGCGACTCAGACCCCGGGCGGCACCGGCGCCCTGCGTCTGGCTGCCGACTTCATCGCTCAGTGCCTGCCGGGCAAAGGCGTGTGGCTGAGCAACCCGACCTGGCCGATCCACGAAACCATTTTCGCCGCGGCCGGGGTCAAGGTCAGTCACTACCCGTACGTGGGCAGTGACAACCGCCTCGACGTCGAAGCCATGCTTGCCGTGCTCAATGAAGTGCCGAACGGTGATGTTGTGTTGCTGCACGCGTGCTGCCACAACCCGACCGGTTTTGACTTGAGCCATGACGACTGGCAGCGCGTGCTCGAAGTGGTGCGCAAGCGCAATCTGCTGCCGCTGATCGATTTTGCCTACCAGGGTTTTGGCGACGGTCTGGAACAGGATGCGTGGTCGACCCGACTGTTCGCGGCCGAGGTGCCTGAGCTGCTGATTACCAGTTCCTGCTCGAAGAACTTCGGTCTGTACCGCGATCGAACCGGTGCGCTGATCGTCTGCGCGAAAAGCGCCGACAAGCTCATCGACATCCGCAGCCAACTGGCCAATATCGCCCGTAACCTGTGGTCGACGCCGCCGGATCACGGTGCGGCGGTGGTCGCAACGATCCTCGCCGACCCAGAGCTGAAAACGCGCTGGGCCGATGAAGTGGAAGCCATGCGTCTGCGTATTGCGCAACTGCGCAGCGGTCTGGTCGAAGCGCTGGAGCCACACGGCTTGCGCGAGCGCTTTGCGCACATTGGCGTGCAACGCGGGATGTTCTCTTACACCGGCCTGTCGCCGGAGCAAGTGAAACAACTGCGCGAGCATCACAGCGTGTACATGGTCAGCTCAGGCCGGGCGAACGTTGCCGGTATCGACGCTACGCGCCTCGCGCTGCTGGCCGACGCCATCGCCAGCGTCTGCAAGTAATCCCTCCCATGCTCGTTCCCACGCTGCGCGTGGGAATGCAGCCCGGGACGCTCCGCGTCCCAACAGCGGACGCAGAGCGTCCATTGAGGCATTCCCACGCAGAGCGTTGGAACGATCAACCCGCCGACTTTGCTCCCCTGCGGCCATCTGTCGCATTAATTTGAATTAAAAGTCTGATTGTCATTTTTCCTGCTGTATCCTGCGCAGGCTTTCCAAAAGCGCGGATCTACCAGATCTATCAACAGACTTAGCGAGGAGCGCAACCATGCACGAGATTCCTAATCTCCCCTTCCCAAGCCTGCACGTACCTGAGCAGACGACCACGCAGCAAGCCGGCGCCCAACAGCCCGAGCCGAAAGAAGCCGTTGAGAGCCGCCCGGCCGACAACGAAGAGTAAGACCCCGTCGTACAGACCGTGTGGAAAGCGCTAACATGCGCTTTCCACACTGCCTGAACCCCGAGCCTGCCATGACCGACGAATTCTCTGAAAGCCAAGCCGCCGTACTGATCGGTGCGACCGAGAAAATGATCGAGATCTGGAATCGCCTCTCGCCCGAGAAACAGGCCGCCCTGCTCGCCCGTTTCGGCACTGAAGAAAACGCCCTCGCCGCCCTGGTTACCACGCAGATGGTCGCCCCGGACAAGCCTTGAAGCCGCCAGCCGGCAAATAGTTTTACTTTTCCCGCCCCAGAGTCTTCCACGCCGGTATCATAAGCAGCCTATCTAATCTGCCGTTCCCGTGGATCGTTACCCATGTCGTCCTCTATGCCAGAACCCCAGCGTCCCCTGGCGGTCACGCTGCAAGTCGTCTCCATCGTCCTCTTCACCTTTATCGGTTATCTGAACATCGGTATTCCGCTCGCGGTATTGCCGGGTTACGTCCACAGCGATCTGGGCTTTGGCGCAGTGATCGCTGGCCTGGTGATCAGCGTGCAATACCTCGCCACCCTGCTCAGTCGCCCGTATGCCGGCAAGATCATCGACAACCAGGGCAGCAAGCGCGCGGTGATGATTGGCCTCGCCGGGTGCGGCTTGAGCGGTGTGTTCATGCTGATTTCGGCGTGGACACCAAACCTGCCGATGCTTAGTTTGATCAGTCTGCTGATCGGTCGACTGGTATTGGGCAGCGCGGAAAGCCTCGTGGGCTCCGGCTCGATTGGCTGGGGCATTGGCCGCGTTGGCGCGGCAAACACCGCCAAGGTGATTTCCTGGAACGGCATCGCCAGTTATGGCGCACTGGCGGTCGGCGCGCCGTTCGGCGTGTGGCTGGTCGCCCAGTTGGGTTTGTGGAGCATGGGCGTCAGCATCATTCTGTTGGCCGCGCTCGGCCTTCTGCTCGCCTGGCCAAAAACCCCGGCACCGATTGTCGCCGGCGAACGCCTGCCGTTCATGCATGTGCTCGGCAAAGTGTTTCCCCACGGTTGCGGTCTGGCGCTGGGCTCGATCGGTTTTGGCACCATCGCCACCTTCATCACCCTGTATTACGCCACCCAGCATTGGGACAACGCGGTGTTGTGCCTGAGCCTGTTCGGGGCCAGCTTCATCGGCGCGCGCCTGCTGTTCGGCAACCTGATCAACCGTCTCGGCGGCTTTCGCGTGGCGATTGCCTGTCTGTCGGTGGAAACCCTTGGCCTGCTGCTGTTGTGGCTCGCGCCGGACGCGCATTGGGCGTTGGCCGGCGCGGCGTTGAGCGGGTTTGGTTTCTCGCTGGTATTTCCGGCGCTGGGTGTGGAAGCGGTGAATCTGGTGCCGGCGTCCAGCCGTGGCGCAGCGGTTGGCGCCTATTCGCTGTTCATTGATTTGTCGCTGGGTATCACCGGGCCACTGGCCGGGGCGATTGCGGCAGGTTTCGGTTTCGCCTCGATCTTCCTGTTCGCCGCCCTCGCCTCGCTAAGTGGATTGGCGCTGAGCGTGTATCTGTACAAGCACACCGCCAAGTACCGCGAAGACTAGAAATCCACCTTGCCGCGCCCGGCCTTGATGCTACCGCGCTTGGTTTTCGATTCGAGCCGACGCTTCTTTGAGCCGAGGGTCGGCTTGGTCGGACGGCGTTTCTTTTCGACTTTGGTGGCGCTGAGAATCAGCTCGACCAGACGCTCCAGCGCATCGGCGCGATTGGCTTCCTGCGTGCGGTATTGCTGGGCCTTGATGATCAACACGCCATCGCTGGTGATGCGACTGTCGCGCAGCGCCAGCAGCCGCTCCTTGTAGAACTCGGGCAACGACGAGGCTGGAATGTCGAAGCGCAGGTGCATGGCGCTGGAGACCTTGTTGACGTTCTGCCCACCGGCGCCTTGTGCGCGAATGGCCGTCAGTTCGATCTCGGCATCCGGCAGATGCACGTTGTTGGAAATCACCAGCATGGAAAAACGCCCTTAATCAGAGCGCACAGGATACCGCGATTAGCCGCAAAGCGACCTGTGGCCTGCAGGCGCAACTTCCGGCGCACTTATATCGAGCGTCATTTCGAGTTACCATTGCGACCTTTAAAACTACCCGTTTAATGCAGGAAGCAGACTTATGAGCAACAAGGCAGTTATCGTGTTTAGTGGTGGCCAGGACTCTACGACTTGCCTGATCCATGCACTGACCCACTACGATGAAGTCCACTGCATTACCTTTGATTATGGTCAGCGTCACCACGCGGAAATTGAAGTTGCGCAGCAACTTTCCAAAAAACTCGGCGTGACCGTGCATAAAACGCTGGATGTGTCCTTGCTCAACGAGCTAGCCATCAGCAGTCTGACGCGCGACAACATTCCGGTCCCGACCGTTAACAGCTCCGGCGAGAGCCTGCCAAGCACCTTCGTCCCGGGGCGTAACATTCTGTTTCTGACCCTGGCCTCTATCTATGCCTATCAAGTCCAGGCTAAAACGGTCATTACCGGTGTTTGTGAAACCGACTTCTCAGGCTACCCCGATTGCCGGGATGAGTTCGTCAAGGCTCTGAATAAAGCCCTTGAATCAGGCATGGACTATAAGCTGAAACTGGATACGCCATTGATGTGGCTGAACAAGGCAGAGACCTGGGCCTTGGCTGATTACCACAATCAACTGGAATTGGTTCGCGAAGAAACTTTGACTTGCTACAACGGCATCAAAGGCGTTGGATGTTCCGATTGCGATGCCTGCCATCTTCGTGCAAAAGGCTTGAATGAGTTCCTGAACAATAAATTGCAGGTCACTCAAAGCTTGAAAGAGAAACTCGGCTTAAAGTAAAACCGCGACAAGAAGCGCTCACTCCAGCATGCCGCCAACAGTGAGCGCCCTCCTCTCTTACTGCGTCTGCGCACCCGTCAGATATTTCTTGAACAAAGACCTTGCCCCGTACGCAGGCAAAATATTAAAGAATGCGAAACCCACTTTGATTGCGATCTGAACGTAGATCATGCCCAGTATCGCGCTATTTTCCATCGTCCCGTAGAAAGCAATGTAGCAGAAAAGAAAACTGTCGATGATCACGGCAAACAGCGTGCTTAAAAACACTCGCAAAAACAGGAATCTGGAATTCGTGAGTTCCTTGATCTTGCACAACAGATATGAATTTATGTTCTCGGAAACCAGAAAGGATATAGAAGACGCTACCAGGACTGCGGACAACTGACTGATAACATCATTGTAAGCCCCATCGAGTTTCCAGCCCGGCAGTCCCGGAAGATGGGTAGTGATGGCCAGCAGAATGATAATCGCGGCATTACTGATGAATGCGAACAGGATCGCTTTTCGCGCGAGCCTCAGGCCAAACGTTTCGTTGAGCAAGTCGACGATCAGAAACGTCAGCGGATAGAGGAAGGTACCCGGCGTTACGACAATATCGAAATACTCGAGGTAGATCGGTTTTGTCGCAGCAATACTGGTGAAAATGTAAAGCGTGAACAGCATCAGGTTCAGGATGATGTAGATCATCCAGGAACTCTCATGCCGGTCATTTATTTCGTAAGCGGTGAGTGCTCCACCTTGCGAGTAAAACTTCTTGTAGAGGTTTTTCACTTCGATCTTGTTCAGATTATCCATAATCTCACTATTCAACACTTCACTTAGCTTTATTTTAATTATTTTGCCTGTCGCGATGACCATGATGACGGCCAGGCTTTTTCCATTCTCGAATCCCAGCAACTTGTACTTGCTGTTTTCCATTTCAACACTGCAATCCATTAAATCGTTCCTCGATTACATCTCCGATCACGCATACACGATCCGTGTCAAAGCTGCCTTCATGGCTTATAGATAACTTCGCTGTGATTTTGTCATACACCAGTTTTTCCCTGTCGCTGCTCGACGCTCCTTTCTGCACGATCAACAGATCGCCGGGCTCATTCATGCCACTGATTTCGTTTTCCAGAAGTACGCCAATCAGGTTGAAAGACGCGCCAAAATAGTAAGTCAGCGGATAAATCGTGGCCAACTCACCAATTCTTTTATCCAGACTTTGCAGCAGCATGCTTTCCTTGATGACAGGCACAGCGGCTGGATTCATGTTGCCCTGTGGCGAAATACTGCTTTCGATGATTTCCTTTTCTTCAAAATCAAGCGTCTCTATTTCTTCGTAAGACACCCCGAAGAAATCGGAAATCTTGCGAACAGTGGACTGCTGGACATTAACCACCTTGCCTTCAAGGATGTTGTAGATGGTCGTTCGGGTCAAACCACTGGAGTGACACAAGGACAGCTGCGTCTCCCCGCGACTCTTGATCAGGTACTTGATATTGTTCTTCAGATTCTCCGATCTTTCTCTTCTATGCATCACATGCTTATCATCCATTTTGAACTGCAATCAATGTCACGTCCCGAATGATCATTCCGGACATACACAAGTGAGGTAGGAAATTGCAGTTTTATCCCTGTCAGTGCCGCGCGAAATCATAGCACCCTCCCTCCCTGGATTCGGTATAAAAAGTCAGCTTTCACAGGCTGTACCCCGCCCACCTGCAGGATCATTTCAGCCTCTGGACTGATCCGTCCGTTCTGTTGCCTTTCACCCGGCGCCTGAAAGTCGGCACTGAGCAATGCCTGTTTTACACCCGCAGCGCCTACAAAAAGAATCATTTTCTTTGAACAATGTTCATTTTTTTGATTAATTCTGTGGCGTTCCTCACTGAAAAATCTATGATGCGTCGAGCCGGCTTCTCATTTTAGAGAGTGAAACAACAAAAAACGGGAGGCCTGTACAGGGTTTGGTTTTGCACGCACCGCGGCAGAACATGGATTCGCCTGTACAGATTCGGCAAGCAGGATGTTCGCATCACGCAAAACCAGGGAAGGCGCGCTGCTGTTCGCAGCGCACAGTAAACAGGGAAGGAATCAAGCAATGGCATTCACTACTGAACCGCTCAAGAATCAGGCTGACTTGTTGCGACGTGGCCTGGCGGATCTTCGCGCAGAAGATGCCGAACTGGCGGCCATTCTCGATGCTGAAGTCACGCGTCAACAGCACACGCTTTCGTTGATATCATCTTCCTGCGCAGTGCAACCACGAACCTTGGTGGCATGCGCTTCAGTGCTGGTCAACGTGACAGCTGAAGGCATGTCCGGCAAGCCTCACAGCGCAGGATGCGAGAACGTCGAACGGGTCGAGTCGCTGGCCATCCGCAGGGCGCGGGAACTGTTCGCGGCCCAATACGCCAACGTCCAGCCGCACTCGGCGTCGAACGCCGTTTACCAGGTGCTGACAGCCTTGCTGGAGCCGGGCGATACCTTGCTGGGCATGGCAGTGGAACACGGTGGTCATCTGACGCATGGCAGCCTCGCTGCGTTTTCCGGCGCCTACTACAAGGCGATCCAGTACGGCACAACATCCGACGGCCTCATCGATTACGACAAGGTACGCCTGCTGGCGCTCGCCCATCGCCCCCGCGTCATCCTCTGCGGCGCAACCGCCTATTCGCGAGTGGTGGACTTCAAAAGGTTTCGTGAAATTGCCGATGAAGCCGGTGCCATCCTGCTCGCCGACATTTCGCATATCGCCGGGCTTGTCGCCACCGGGAGGCACCCAAGCCCGATCGACGCCGCACACGTCACCGTGACTTGCACGCACAAACAACTCGCCGGACCTCGGGGTGGCGTGATCCTCAGCGGGCGTGACGCGAACACCAAGATTCCCGGCTTGCGGACCACCTTCAGCCGCCTCCTCGATCAAGCCGCTTACCCGCGAATGCAGGGCACGCCTGCCGCCAATATGATCGCGGCAAAGGCTGCGGCGCTGGGCTACGCAATGTCTGCCGAATTCGATGCCTGCATGGCGCAGATCCGCAGTACGGCGGATGAAATGGCCAAGGCGTTTCAGGCACTGGACTATGAAGTGGTCGGCGGCTGCAGTGAAAACCATACGGTACTGGTTCGCTTGCGTGGCGGCATTACGGGCGCCATCGCGGAGGCGGCGCTGGGGCATTGCGGGATCATCGTCAGCAAACATCGCGTACCCGGCGACCCCCGCTCGGCACTTGTTACCAGCGGGCTGCGCATCGGCACGGGTGCCTTGGCGCAACGCCGGGTCGATGTCCACGGCAGCCGCCAGATCGTCAATTTGATCGGCCGGATTCTGAATACTGTGGCGCCGCTCGGCGAACAGGATTACACGCTGGAACCCCTGCTCCTTGCGCAGTTTCGCTCAGAGGTCGAAACCTTGTGCAGGGATTATCCGGTCGCCGACTACGTATAGCACCTCGACTCACAGCATTTGCGCATACAAAAAAACCGGCACTCAGGCCGGTTTTCTTGTTTCTGCGTCAGCGCTTACTTGGCAGCACCTGCCGCATGCACGGCCTGCTGCGCACCGCGCTTGTTCTTGATCACATAGCAGACCCACATGAACACGACCCACACCGGAATCGCGTACACCGAGATCTGAATGCCCGGAATCAACAGCATCACGCCAAGGATGAACGCGACGAACGCCAGGCAGATGTAGTTGCCGTACGGATACCACAGCGCCTTGAACAGCGGCGTCTGCTTCGTCTTGTTCATGTGCTGGCGGAACTTGAAGTGCGAGAAGCTGATCATCGCCCAGTTGATCACCAGCGTTGCAACCACCAGCGACATCAACAGTTCCAGCGCGTGCTGCGGGATCAGATAGTTGAGCAACACAGCGACCAGCGTCACCGCCGCCGAAGCCAGAATCGAACGCACCGGTACACCACGCTTGTCGATCTTCGCCAAACCTTTCGGCGCATCGCCCTGCTCGGCCATGCCCAGCAGCATGCGGCTGTTGCAGTAGGTGCCACTGTTGTACACCGACAACGCGGCGGTCAGGACCACGAAATTGAGGATGTGCGCGGCGGTGTTGCTGCCAAGCATCGAGAACACTTGCACAAACGGGCTGCCGCTGTACGAATCGCCGGAGGCGTTGAGGGTTTCCAGCAAGCTGTCCCACGGGGTCAGCGACAGCAGGATCACCAGCGCACCAATGTAGAAAATCAGGATCCGGTAGATCACCTGGTTGATCGCTTTCGGGATCACGGTTTTCGGCTTGTCAGCTTCAGCAGCGGTGAAACCGAGCATTTCCAGACCGCCGAAGGAGAACATGATGATCGCCATGGCCATCACCAGACCGCTGACGCCATTGGGGAAGAAACCACCGTGCGACCACAGGTTGCTCACCGAGGCCTGCGGGCCGCCGTTGCCGCTGACCAGCAGGTAGCTGCCCAGCGCAATCATGCCGACGATCGCCACGACCTTGATGATCGCGAACCAGAATTCGGCCTCACCGAAGACTTTGACGTTGGCCAGGTTGATCGCGTTGATCAGCACGAAGAAGGCTGCCGCAGAGACCCAGGTCGGGATGTCCGGCGCCCAGTAGTGGATGTATTTGCCGACCGCGGTCAGCTCCGACATGCCCACCAGAATGTACAGAATCCAGCAGTTCCAGCCCGACAGGAAGCCGGCAAAGCCGCCCCAGTACTTGTGCGCGAAATGGCTGAAGGAACCGGCCACCGGCTCTTCGACAATCATCTCGCCGAGCTGGCGCATGATCATGAAGGCGATGAAGCCGCAGATGGCGTAGCCGAGGATCATCGACGGGCCGGCGGATTTCAGCACCCCGGCCGAGCCGAGGAACAATCCGGTACCGATCGCGCCACCGAGGGCGATCAGTTGAATGTGGCGATTTTTCAGGCCGCGTTTCAGCTCGCCTGATTGCGAGGGTTGTCCACTCATGAAAAAGGTCTCACGCAAGGTTTGATGGTGTTCAGTAGACGTTGCTGCAAGGTTGCGATTTCAGGCAGCCCCGATCAAACCCCAGCGCAGGCACCAGGAGTTCAGCTTGTTTACAACGGTCATGCGTCACCTGTTTGTTTTTATCTGTGACGAAATCGAACCCGAAACGCTTGTGGCGCCACGGAGTGAACAAGGCGGGTAGCCTTGAGATTGCGCGATTACGCAGAGGGTCACAGTTAAAACGCGGCGCATTGTACACCGCTAACCCCCTGCTGCCAGACCCCGCTGGATCAGCGTGTCGGTTGCCGGGATTGCGTGTGTCCGCCTCGAGACGCTCGGGCGGCTGCAAAAATTGAGTCAGGCCTTTGCAGGCCATCGGCGTGGACGAGGAAAAAACCGTCCCACGGAGAGAGGTGGAGATCAGTCGCGGCGTTCATTGCGCCTCCTTCTTGTTATGCACCTGCACGACAGGCATGGGGCGCATCTCACCCTGCCAACGCCGCTGAAACAAGCGCGCCAGAGCCTTGCGCAACGCCCGGCCAATCAGGCTTCGGCAGCTTTTCCTTACAGCGCGCATGGAAGTCTGGATTCACTCGGTTTTATCGGCTTTTTTGTAAACATTTCTTTACGACGCGTAACGCAGAGTTTCCATTTCAGAAATATCTGTCAGACGTCTGCAAATTGACGGTAGCTAGCTTGCTAATGAAACGTGCCGTTTAGTTTTTTGTTTTCAAATAAGAAAACTGCCGCCGAAAAACAGAATAAAAAGTCTATTTAAAAATTAAATAAATAATTTTTTGCATTACAAAAGTCCCTGAACTAGGTTCTTCACGTCTCGCCGGCCACCTCGACCGGCCAGTCACAACCGTGAAAGTCATCTAGGAGATCGACCATGCAAGCACTGGAAAAAGACTTGGATACCGAACTGCAACTGGACGAATGGTTTGAAGCACCGACCCACGAGGCGGCTGTAGAAATGATGCAAGCCGACGCGGTAGTTCCGTTCGGCACGGCGATGTGGCCTCTGTAAGACATCCCGGGCAGGCACGATCCGGCCGGTCGTGCCTGCCGCTTTCTTCACGGTCAGTCAGGGAGGACTCATGGATAAGCCCCGCGCGATCTCGCATTTCCTTTACTACCTCGAACACCACCCTGCCCTTGCCGGCCTCGACTCGGCGAAGGTACTGCTCGGCCACACGGCTGATTACGAAGCGCTGACCGGCGCCATCGCCGAACAGGCTGGCGATCATCCTCGTTTCCAGTTCAGCGCCCGACGCCTGGACCTGGAAAGCACCGCAACGCTGACCTCGGCAATCACCGACAGCGATCTGTACATTTTCTTCTACGACTCTTCCACCCTGCCCAACCCGCGCCCCGACGGCCCAGAGTTTGTCCGCGCGCTGCAAGGCGTGATGGCGGAAAACTGGAAGAAGTCGCTGCTGTTCAAGGACTACGGCGAGTATTTCTACGACACCTTCAGCGTCACCCCGCAGCGGATTGCCGGGCTCAACAGTCACCTGATCCAGCGCATGTCCCAGGCGACCACGCTGAGCTTCAAGGACGACGACGGCTCATGGTTTGAAACGCCGCTGAGCAGCATCAAGAAATGGACCGACATCAACGGCGTCGGCAACTTCGACCTGGCCCCCGGGGAAATCGCGACTCACAGCGAAGCCATCAACGGCCATGTGAAATTCAAGGGCACGTTCCTCAGCACCATTCCGTTTGCACGCAAATACGGCGTGCTGGAATCACCGCTGGAACTGTGGATCGAGAACTCGACCATCAGCCGCATCGCCACGGACGTGCCGGGGCTGGAGCATGACTTCAACAAATACCTGAACGCCAATCCTTCGAACCGGCGGATTGAAGAGCTGGGGATTGGCACCAACGAAGGCGTGAAGGATCTGTATGCGCGCAATGCCGGGTTTGAGGAGCGGCATTGTGGCTTGCACCTTGGGTTGGGTGGTGGCGCCAAGGGCAGTCATCACCTGGACCTGATCTTTTCTGGCGGGGTGTTGGCGCTGGATGACAAGCCGGTGTTTGATGGCCGGTTTGTGTTTTAGGGCCGGCACCTGATCATTCCCACGCTCCGCGTGGGAATGCAGCCCGGGACGCTCCGCGTCCCTCTAGAGCCGAACGCGGAGCGTCCGTTGAGGCATTCCCACGCAGAGCGTTGGAACGATCGGTGTGCGCCAGACAAAAAAAAACGCCAACCCTGCGGTTGGCGTTTTTTCATTCGGCGCTAAACCCGATCACTCAGGTTTCTTGCGACCAAACCCCGGACGCTGACCGGAACCTGCCGGTGCACCACGACGTTTGCCCGACGGCTTGTCGCCATCAACCAGCTTGATCCCCGGACGCTTCGGCGCAGGCTTGGCCGGACGCTTGTTGGTGGTGTCCGCTGGACGATCCGCCACTGGCGTACCACGACCGGCAGGTGCACCACGTTCGCCACGCTCAGTGCGACCGTTGGCCGGACGCGGAGCGCGCTCGCCGTCACGGGCGACTGGCTTGCGACCTGGACGTTCGCCTTCGATCTGCGGCTCACGGCTTGGGCGTGGGCCGGTCGGCGCGCCAGCGGCTGGACGCAGCGTGCGGACGCGCTCGGTCTTGCCCATCGGCCGCGACGATTTGCGCTGCATGCGCTCAAGCTTGTCTTTGCTCTTGGCGTTCAGCTGCGGCATCGCAACCGGCGTCAGGCCGACTTCAGCACTGAGGATGTCGACTTCGTACTGGCTCATTTCGCGCCAGCGGCCCATCGGCAGGTCGGAGTTGAGGAACACCGGGCCGAAACGCACGCGTTTCAGACGGCTGACCACCAGACCTTGGGATTCCCACAGACGACGAACCTCACGGTTACGACCTTCCATCACCACGCAGTGATACCAGTGGTTGAAACCTTCGCCACCCGGGGCCTGCTTGATGTCGGTGAATTTGGCCGGGCCATCTTCCAGCACCACGCCAGCCTTCAGGCGCTCGATCATTTCGTCGTCGACTTCACCGCGTACACGCACGGCGTACTCACGGTCCATCTCGTAAGACGGATGCATCAGGCGGTTGGCCAGTTCACCGTCGGTAGTGAACATCAGCAAACCGGTGGTGTTGATGTCGAGACGACCGATGTTGATCCAGCGACCTTCTTTCGGACGCGGCAGCTTGTCGAACACGGTCGGACGGCCTTCCGGGTCGTCACGGGTGCGAGATCTCGCCATCGGGCTTGTTGTACATGATCACGCGGCGTACCGATTCGGCCGCCTCTTCGCGCTTGATGACCTTGCCATCAATGGTGATGGCGTCGTGCATGTCGACGCGCAGACCGAGGGTGGCGTCTTTGCCATTGACCTTGATCCGGCCCTGGCTGATCCAGGATTCCACGTCACGGCGCGAGCCGACGCCGATACGGGCGAGGACTTTCTGCAGTTTTTCGCCTGCTGGGCCGATTTCCTGGTCGTCTTTCTGAATGATGTCGCTCATCTGGGCACCTCCCGGTGTGGTCTGTTCAGGCGGCGCCTGAAGCATTGAAATCTGGGTACTCAGCCGAAGGGATCGGCGAAGGGTCGCGAATCATACGCGGATGTGCGCCGTCGCGCATCAGAGACTAGCTGATCGATCGACAGTTATTTCTTTTTCCGCCGACCGGCGCTGCCCAGTTTGATCAGGCGCAGCGCGGCTTCGGCGAGTACGGTGCGCTTGTCGTCCTTGTCGAGTTTCTTCCAGGCTTTGATTTCGCGCTTGCTGCGGCCGCAGCCGAGGCAGATGTCGTCGCTGAATTTGCAGAGGCTGATGCACGGGTCTTTTGTCGAACTCATACCTACTCCAGAAACACACAAATCCCCTGTAGGAGTGAGCCTGCTCGCGATTGCGGTGTGTCAGTCGACATCATCTTGGCAGATACACCGCAATCGCGAGCAGGCTCACTCCTACAGGGGATCGCGGTGGTTTTGAGGGCGGATCAGTCTTCGAATTCGCGGCGTTCGGCTTCGATGGCTTCGGCCAGGGCGCGGGCCTCGGCTTCTTCTTCGCTCAGCTCCGGTTCGGGTTCTGGCGCCGGTTGTTCGAGGGCGGCGACGACAGCCAACAGCTTTTCGCGGGCTTCGGCGACGCCAAGAATGTCCTCTTCCGGTTCGGCTTCTGGCTCGGCTTCAAGTTCAACTTCGATGGTGGGCTCGGCGATCTGTGGCTCAGGCTCAGTCTCGGTTTCTGCATCAACCGTCGGTGCCTCACCATCCACCGCATCCCGCAGCAAATCGTCGAAGTCGGTCTTGATCCCCTCTTCCATGCTGTCCAGTTCCAGGAGCAGCGTATGGAAACTGGTCTCTTCCTTCTCCTCCTCCGGCTCGGCGCTGGCGTCGGCCAGTTCCTGCAAGCCCTGCGGCACCGGGGCGTCGTCGAAATCAAGCACCGGGTCAGTTTCCATCTCGCGCAGTTCGGCGAGCGGCGGCAGGTCTTCGAGGTTCTTCAGGTTGAAGTGATCGAGAAACATCTTGGTGGTGGCAAACATCGCCGGTTTGCCCGGCACATCGCGGTAGCCGACGACGCGGATCCACTCACGTTCCAGCAAGGTTTTGACGATGTTGCTGTTTACCGCCACGCCACGCACGTCTTCGATCTCGCCACGGGTGATCGGCTGGCGATAGGCGATCAGCGCGATGGTTTCCAACAGCGCACGGGAATAACGCTGCGGGCGCTCTTCCCACAAGCGGCCAACCCACGGCGAAAACTTCTCGCGGATCTGCAAGCGATAGCCCGACGAGACTTCCTTGAGTTCGAAAGCACGGCCCTCGCAGGACTTGCCGAGCAGGGTCAGGGCTTTCTTGAAAACTGCAGGCTCGGGGCGTTCGCCCTCTTCAAACAGTTCAAAGAGGCGCTCAAGGGATTGCGGCTTTCCCGAGGCCAACAGAAAGGCTTCAAGCAGGGATGCCAGCTCGCGGGGTTCAGTCAGGTTCATGTTTCGACTCGTTATTCGGCTCGGGCTCGCACGTGGATCGCGGCGAACGGCTCATTCTGCACCAGCTCGACCAAGGATTCCTTGACCAGTTCAAGGATCGCCATAAAGGTCACTACCACACCCAGCTTGCCCTCTTCGGCGGTGAACAGTTCGACGAACGGCACAAATCCGCCGCCCTTGAGCCGTTCCAGCACATCACTCATGCGCTCACGGGTCGACAGTGCCTCGCGGCTGACCTGGTGGCTTTCAAACATATCGCCACGGCGCAGCACTTCGGCCATGCACATCAAAATCTCTTCCAGCGCGACATCCGGCAACAGCTTGCGCGCGCGGGCTTCCGGGGCGTCGAGCCTGGGCACGATCACGTCACGACCGACCCGGCTCAAGCCGTCGATACCTTCGGCGGCCGCCTTGAAGCGCTCGTATTCCTGCAAGCGGCGGATCAGTTCGGCGCGTGGGTCGTCCTCTTCGTCTTCGACGGTTTCAGCGCGCGGCAGGAGCATGCGCGACTTGATCTCGGCGAGCATCGCGGCCATCACCAGATACTCGGCGGCGAGTTCCAGGCGCACCGACTGCATCAACTCGACATAGCCCATGTACTGGCGGGTGATTTCCGCCACCGGGATGTCGAGGATGTTGATGTTCTGTTTGCGGATCAGGTACAGCAGCAGGTCGAGCGGCCCTTCAAAGGCTTCGAGAAAGACTTCCAGCGCATCCGGCGGGATGTACAGGTCGAGCGGCATTTCCATGACCGCCTGGCCATAGACCATGGCAAACGGCAGCTCTTGCTGAGCGCCGGCCTGGGGATCGGCAACGGTTTCCACTGCGGACATTCAGGCCTCGACCATGAACGGCGTCGGATCGCCGCAACCGACGCGAACCACTTCCGGGTCGTCACCGGTCAGGTCGATCACCGTGGAGGCCTTGATGCCGCCGAAGCCGCCGTCGACGATCAAGTCCACCTGATGTTCGAGCAACTGGCGCATTTCGTACGGATCGCTCAGCGGGTCTTCATCGCCGGGCATGATCAGGGTCACGCTCATCAGCGGCTCGCCGAGTTCGGCCAGCAGCGCCAGCGCGATCGGATGGCTCGGCACTCGGAGGCCAATGGTGCGCTTCTTCGGATGCAGCAACAGGCGCGGCACTTCGCGGGTGGCGTTGAGAATGAAGGTGTACGGCCCCGGCAGGTGCGCCTTGAGAATGCGGAAGGTGCCGGTGTCGATCTTGGCGTAGTTGCCCAGTTGCGACAGGTCGCTGCAGATCAGCGCAAAGTTGTGCTTTTCATCGAGCTGACGCAGGCGACGCACGCGCTCGATCGCGGTTTTATCGCCGATTTGGCAACCGATCGCGTAGGAAGAGTCCGTGGGATAAACCACCACCCCGCCCTTGCGGATGATCTCGACTGCCTGTTTTATCAGGCGCGCTTGCGGGTTTTCCGGATGAATCTGGAAAAATTGACTCACATTCTCTACCTGTTCAGACGGCGGCAATATCTGTGTCATGTTTGAACCGACACCACAGGGGTGGAAGGTCCTCGGGAACCGGCCGGTACTGGCCGATCTCGGACCAGCCGCCAGGGCCATGGAAGTCACTGCCGGCGCTGACCAGCAGACCGAACTCACGGGCAAGGATTGCCAGGCTGCCCACCTGTTCCGCGGGCTGGTGGCCATTGACCACCTCGATTGCATGCCCGCCTGCTTGAATATAGTCGGCAATCAGCTTTCGGCGCTTGCTGCGGGTGAAATCGTAGTGCCACGGATGCGCCAGGCTGACCCAGGCTCCGGCGGCTCGCAGTGTACCGACGGTGTCTTCCAGCGTCGGCCAGTGCAACTTGACGTCGCCCAGCTTGCCGGCACCGAGCCACTTGCGGAATGCCTCGGCGCGATCCTTTACAAAACCTTCACGCACCATCCAGTCGGCGAAATGCGGACGGGCCGGCGCGTTGCCGCTGTCGCCCAGTTCCTGCTGGATTTTCCGCGCGCCGTCGAGCGCACCGGGCATGCCTTTAAGGGCGAGCTTGCGGCTTATTTCTTCCGACCGCAGCCAGCGGCCATCGTGCAATTTGGCGATGTTCTCGACCAACGGTGCCGCATTGACGTCGAAACCGTAGCCCAACACATGAATGGTCGCGCCGCCCCAGGTGCAGGACAACTCGACGCCGTTGACCAGTTGCATGCCCAATTCGTTGGCCGCCGTGCGCGCTTCGGCGAGGCCTTCGAGGGTGTCGTGGTCGGTCAACGCCAGGACTCGCACGCCGTTCTCGAACGCACGCGTAACCAGAACCGCAGGCGCCAGGGCGCCATCGGAGGCCGTGCTATGGCAGTGCAAATCAATATTCACGGGGAGTTGTAACCTCAAATCAGCTGGCGCTATCGCGCGCCCATATGTTTGTTATTATGCCGCCACATCCAGCTTCTGGCTCTCACTGTGAAACAATTCATCGATTTCATCCCGCTTCTGCTGTTCTTCATCGTTTACAAACTTGATCCACGGGTCGTCGACATCGCTGGCCATGAAGTGACTGTAGGCGGTATTTACAGCGCCACGGCGATGCTGATCATCAGTTCCCTGGTGGTGTACGGCGCGTTGTTCATCAAACAGCGCAAGCTGGAAAAGAGCCAATGGCTGACCCTGATCGCCTGCCTGGTGTTCGGCAGCCTGACACTGGCCTTCCACAGCGAAACCTTCCTGAAGTGGAAAGCGCCGGTGGTCAACTGGCTGTTTGCCGTGGCCTTCATCGGCAGCCACTTCATCGGCGATCGCCTGTTGATCAAACGTATCATGGGCCACGCGCTGACCCTGCCGGATCCGGTCTGGACCCGCCTGAACATCGCCTGGATCGCCTTTTTCCTGTTCTGCGGCGCTGCCAACCTGTTCGTCGCCTTCACCTTCCAAAGCTACTGGGTGGACTTCAAGGTGTTCGGCAGCCTGGGCATGACCCTGGTGTTCCTGGTCGCACAGGGCATTTACCTGTCCCGCCATCTGCACGATGCCGATACCACAACTCCAAAAACCGAGGACTGACATGCTCTACGCCATCATTGCCACCGACGTCGCCAACTCGCTGGAAGCACGCCTGGCCGCGCGCCCTGCGCATCTGGAACGCCTGCAAGCGCTCAAGGGCGAAGGCCGCATCGTACTGGCCGGCCCGCACCCGGCCGTCGACAGTAATGATCCGGGCGCAGCGGGTTTCACCGGCAGCCTGATCGTTGCCGAATTCGACTCCCTGAGCGCCGCGCAAGCGTGGGCTGACGCCGACCCGTACATCGCCGCTGGCGTCTACGCCAACGTGGTCGTCAAGCCATTCAAGCAAGTCCTGCCGTAACTTTCCTGCGCAAGTCTCTCCCACGCGATGAACCTTGTCGGTTCATCGCGTTCTCAATCGCTCATTATTCTCGTTTGCCTGCCGACAACCTGCCCAATATCCATTTGGAAGCAGGTGTTGCGATGCGCAAGGGTCCGTTGTGTCTGATGTTGGTCACGTTGTCGATCATGGCGCCCGCCCATGGTGAGGAATCCACCGAAGGCGGCAGCTCCACGCCATTGTCGTTAAGCGCCGGCAGCCAGATCACCGAGTTGCAGCAGCGCCTCAAGGCCAGCGAGCAGCAGCGGGAAGAACTGAGCAAACAACTGCAAAATGCCGACAATACCCGCGAGAGCGCCCAGCTTGCCCGGTTGCGCCAGGAGAACCAGCGTCTCAAGCTGCAACTCAAGGAAGCCCAGGCAAGTCCCTTGCCGCGCCTGCTGACCGACCAGCAGCAGTGGTTCGTTACGGGAGGCGGAGTAGCGCTATTGGCGCTGCTCTGCGGTATC
This sequence comes from Pseudomonas sp. S3_C06, assembly GCF_054667675.1. Taxonomy (NCBI): domain Bacteria; kingdom Pseudomonadati; phylum Pseudomonadota; class Gammaproteobacteria; order Pseudomonadales; family Pseudomonadaceae; genus Pseudomonas; species Pseudomonas sp. S3_C06. The sequence goes on along the minus strand of NZ_CP162747.1, from coordinate 5,618,248 downwards.
TTTGCCAGTGGAGCAAGCCGAAAACGTCGGCAATGGCTAAATTGAGTGAGTCATGAGCGAGCTGTTACTGATTGATGATGACCAGGAGTTGTGCGAACTCCTGAGTAGCTGGCTGAGCCAGGAAGGCTTCCAGGTGCGTGCCTGCCACGATGGCCAGAGCGCCCGCAAGGCCTTGGCTGAAACGGCCCCGGCGGCGGTGGTGCTGGACGTGATGCTGCCCGACGGCAGTGGTCTGGAGCTGCTCAAGCAATTGCGCCACGATCACGCCGACCTGCCGGTGCTGATGCTCTCGGCCCGTGGTGAGCCGCTGGACCGTATCCTCGGCCTGGAACTGGGCGCCGACGATTACCTGGCCAAACCTTGTGATCCGCGCGAACTGACTGCGCGCCTGCGTGCGGTGTTGCGCCGCAGTCATCCTGCGGCCGTGTCGACGCAACTCGAACTGGGCGACCTGAGTTTCAGCCCGGTGCGTGGTGTGGTCAGCATCGACGAAAAAGAACTGACCCTTACCGTGTCCGAAAGCCGTCTGCTCGAAGCGCTGCTCAAGCAGCCTGGCGAACCACTGGACAAACAGGAACTGGCGCAACTCGCCCTCGGCCGCAAGCTGACCCTGTACGACCGCAGCCTCGACATGCACGTCAGCAATCTGCGCAAGAAGATCGGTCCGCACCCCGACGGCCGCCCACGCATCGTCGCTCTGCGCAGCCGCGGTTACTTCTATAGCCTGTAGGTTTTGTCAGGTCAGCGCTTGAGCGTCTTTACCGAAGCTTTACGCAGCGCTGACCGCCGCTGACCTTGATCTCCGTAATCTGTACTCATCCGGAACGTACCGGGAACGAGACAAGGAGATTCACCATGCGCAAGACTCTTATCGCTCTGATGTTCGCTGCCGCTCTGCCAACCGTCGCCATGGCCATGCCGCAAGACGGCGGCCCGATGGGTGGCCCGCTTGACGGCCCACGCCACGGCGGTCAGATGCACGGCATGCACGGCAAAGGCCCGTACAGCCAACTCGACCTGTCCCGCGAACAGCGCGAGCAGATCCGCAAGATCATGGGCGAGCAGATGCACGAGCGTAAGCAAGTGGTCGACAAGTACCTGGAAAAACTCTCGCCGGCTGACCAGAAAGCCATGAAGGACGAGATGGCGGCCAACCACAAGAAAGCCGAGACCGATGTCCGCGCCGTGCTGAAACCGGATCAACAGAAGAAATTCGACGAGACCCAGAAGAAACAGGCCGAGCGGCGCGCCGAATGGGCCGAGTTCAAGGCGTGGAAAGCGCAACAGGCGCAAAAAGCGCAATAATGTTCTGACCCCGGACCCGACGGCTAAACACCGTCGGGTCTTTTTCCACCGATCCAATGTAGGAGTGAGCCTGCTCGCGATAGCGGTGTGTCAGTCAACGGATACTTGTCTGACTCACCGCTATCGCGAGCAGGCTCACTCCTACAGGGATTTGTGTTTGATTGAGGATTTTCTGTGCGTTCATTGTTCTGGCGTATTCTCGCGAGCTTCTGGCTGGCCATCGCTCTGGTGGCCGGGCTGTCCATTCTGCTCGGGCACATGCTCAACCAAGACGCGTGGATCCTCAGCCGTCATCCGGGCCTCAACACCCTCGCCGGCGAATGGACACAAACTTACGAAGCCCAGGGCGAAGAAGCCGCTCAGGACATTCTCGAACAGCGCAAACGCCAATATCACATCGACGTTCAGGTACTCAACGAATCCGGCGACCCGGTAGTGCGCGGCACCTTCCCGCGCCGCGCCGCTGCCTTCGAAGCCCGCCAGAATAACGACGACCGCCGCCTGCCCTGGCGCCGCCTGACCGATGAGTTCACCAGCGAAAAAACCGGTGACACCTACCTCTTTATCTACCGCATCCCGCACCCGGAACTCGACGCCTGGCACCGCGAAAGCCTGCTCTGGCCGCTGAGCGCGCTGGGCATCGCGCTGGTGGTGCTGACCTTGTTCAGTCTGCTGGTGACCTTCTCCATCACCCGCCCGCTCAGCCGTTTGCGCGGCGCAGTGCATGATCTGGGGCAGACCACGTATCAGCAGAACAGCCTGGCGAAACTGGCCAACCGCCGCGACGAGTTCGGCGTACTCGCTACCGATTTCAACCGCATGGGTGCGCGCCTGCAAAGCCTGATCGGCAGCCAGCGTCAGTTGCTGCGCGACGTCTCCCATGAATTGCGCTCACCGTTGGCCCGGCTGCGGATTGCCTTGGCGCTGGCCGAACGAGCGAATCCTGAAGAACGCGAGAAACTCTGGCCACGGCTGACCCGCGAGTGTGATCGGCTGGAAGCGTTGATCAGTGAAATTCTGGTGCTGGCGCGAGTCGATGCCGACAACGCCAGTGCCGAAGATGTGGATCTGAATGTCCTGCTCGGCACGTTGCAGAAGGATGCGGAACTTGGATCGCCCGAGCAGATCGTGCGTCTCGATGCCGAGCCGCAACTGAATCTGAAGGGCTGGCCGACCATGATCGAGCGCGCCGTCGATAACCTGTTGCGCAATGCCCAGCGCTTCAACCCGGAAGGTCAGGCGATAGAAATGCAGGCCTCTCGTCAGGGCGAAAAAATTGTCGTGAGTGTGCGTGACCATGGGCCGGGGGTGCAGGCCGAACATTTGAGTCAGTTGGGCGAGCCGTTTTATCGCGCTCCGGGGCAGACGGCGGCAGGGCATGGCTTGGGGCTGGCGATTGCACGCAGGGCGGCGGAGCGCCATGGCGGGAGTTTGACGTTGGCCAATCATCCGCAGGGTGGGTTTATTGCCAGTCTGGAATTGCCGCTTGTACCCGGGGCGGTGGTACAACTTTAAGAGCCTAAAAGCTACCCTCACCCCAACCCTCTCCCAGAGGGAGAGGGGGCCGACCGCGGTGTCTTGCGTCATACATCGACCTGAAACACCGAGTCGATTATGGGCCCGGAAGGCACGTGAATCGTCGCCGACTCTGGGTTCGAAATGCATCGGAACCGTTATCGACTCCGAGCTCGAAATGCATTGGAGCCGTTATCGATTCTGGATTCAGCCGAGCACTTTCAGGTCGGCGTACCTCTAAAGCATCCCCCAATCAGTCCCCTCTCCCTCTGGGAGAGGGCTAGGGTGAGGGGCTCTTCGCTTTACGCCTTACCAGGCCAGGCACTAACAAACTCGGCCAGATCAACCTTCTCCGCCACACGCGGTTCTTTCTGCGGCGTGCCGAGGTAAAGAAACGCAATCACCTCTTCACCGTCCGCCAGCCCCAAACCTTTGGCCACATGCGGCGAATACGCCAGATCACCCGTACGCCACACCGCACCAATCCCCTGCGCATACGCCGCCAGCAAAATCCCGTGGGCCGCACACCCGGCCGCCAGCAACTGCTCGGCCTTCGGGTACTTGACGTGTTCCTGCAACCTGGCGATCACCACAACCACCAGCGGCGCCCGTAGCGGGCCGTTGCGCGCCTTGTCGATCATCGCTTCGGTGACTTCGCCATCCTGCATCTGCGCAGCCTCGGCCAGCAACTCGCCCATCTGCTCACGCGCCGCGCCTTCGACAGTCAGAAAGCGATACGGCTGCAAATGCCCGTGATCCGGCGCGCGCAATGCTGCACCAAACAGGGCTTCGCGCTGCTCGGCAGTGGGGGCCGGTTCGACCAGTCGTGGAACGGAAACACGGTTGAGCAACGCGTCGAGAGCCTGCATCGGCCACCTCCTGAGAAAAATGTGCAGCTATTCTAGCTTCATCTGTACACAGGATGCCGGTTTACATGCCCTGCCCCACGGGTAGAATGGCGCCCTTCCCACATCAGCCCGAGCGGACTTCATGGCGTTGCCGACCTTACGGATCATTGGTTTCATCATCGGCATCTTCCTGATCACCCTGGCTGTCGCCATGGTCGTGCCCATGGCCACCCTGGTGATTTTCGAGCGCACCAGCGACCTGCCGTCGTTCCTCTGGGCGAGCATGATCACTTTCGTCGCCGGCCTTGCGCTGGTGATTCCCGGCCGACCGGAACACATTCACCTGCGTCCGCGTGACATGTATCTGCTGACGGTCAGCAGTTGGCTGGTGGTGTGCATCTTTGCCGCGCTGCCGTTTCTGCTGACCCAGCACATCAGCTACACCGATTCGTTTTTCGAAAGCATGTCCGGCATCACCGCCACCGGTTCGACCGTGCTCAACGGCCTCGACACCATGTCCCCCGGTATTCTGATGTGGCGCTCGCTGCTGCACTGGATCGGCGGCATCGGCTTTATCGGTATGGCGGTGGCGATTCTGCCGCTGCTGCGCATCGGTGGCATGCGCCTGTTCCAGACCGAGTCCTCGGACCGCTCGGAGAAAGTCATGCCCCGCTCGCACATGGTGGCGCGGCTGATCGTAGCCGCGTACGTCGGCATCACCATCCTTGGCAGCCTGGCATTCTGGTGGGCCGGGATGAGCCCGTTTGATGCGATCAACCATGCGATGTCGGCGATTTCCACCGGCGGATTCTCGACCTCCGACCAATCCCTGGCCAAGTGGACGCAACCGGCGGTGCACTGGGTCGCGGTGGTCATCATGATTCTCGGCAGCCTGCCGTTCACCCTGTACGTGGCGACGCTGCGCGGCAACCGCAAAGCGCTGATCAGGGATCAACAGGTGCAGGGTTTGCTCGGGATGCTGCTGGTGACCTGGCTGGTGCTCGGTACCTGGTACTGGTGGACGACCAAGCTGCACTGGCTCGAAGCGCTGCGCCACGTGGCGCTGAACGTGACGTCGGTGGTCACCACCACCGGGTTTGCCCTCGGTGATTACAGCCTGTGGGGCAACTTCTCGCTGATGCTGTTTTTCTATCTGGGGTTTGTCGGTGGCTGTTCCGGGTCGACGGCGGGCGGGATCAAGATTTTCCGTTTCCAGGTCGCTTATATCCTGCTCAAGGCCAACCTTAATCAGCTGATTCACCCGCGCGCGGTGATCAAGCAGAAGTACAACGGTCACCGCCTCGACGAAGAGATCGTGCGCTCGATTCTGACCTTTTCGTTCTTCTTCGCCATCACGATCTGCGTGATCGCTCTGCTGCTGTCGCTGCTCGGCGTCGACTGGATGACCGCCCTGACCGGTGCCGCCAGTACCGTGTCCGGCGTCGGCCCAGGCCTTGGCGAAACCATCGGCCCGGCGGGCAACTTCGCCACCCTGCCCGATGCGGCCAAATGGATTCTGTCGTTCGGCATGCTGCTCGGCCGACTGGAGATCATTACGGTGTTTGTACTGTGTATTCCGGCCTTTTGGCGTCACTGATCGCACCCGGCGCCTGCAACAACCGCGTCCGGTAATCGCCGGGCGTGGTGTCGAACCAGCGGCGGAACGCGCGAAAGAAGTTGCTTGGGTCGGCAAAACCCAACAGGTATGCGATTTCCAGCAAGGTCATGCTCGGCTGCGCCAGATACTGCTCGGCCAGTTCGCGGCGGGTGTCATCGAGCAGTTGCTGAAAACTCGTGCCCTCCTCCTGCAACCGCCGCTGCAAGGTGCGCTGCGACAGATGCAGGGTCTGCGCCACGGTATCGCGCTTCGGTTCGCCTTGTGGCAGCAACCGGCACAGCACCTGTCGCGCCTTATGGGTGACGCGGCTTTCGGAAAATCGTGCCAGATACTCCCCGGCAAAGCGGTCATGCAACAGCGCCATCGCCTCGTTGGCGGTGGGCAGCGGTGCTTCCATGTCGGCGCGTTCGAAGATCAGCGCATCGTACGGCGCGTTGAACACCAATGGCGCGTGGAAGGCTTGTTTGTAGGGTTGCAGATTTTCCGGCTGATCACCCTGCACCAGCACTTTGACCGGATGCAGCGTGCGCCCGGTCAACCAGCCGCACAGCCCCAGCGCACAGGCCAGCGAGGCTTCGGCACTCTGCCGGGTCGGCGGCAGATGATCGCCGTGCACGGTCAGAATCAGCGCATAACCTTCTTCCAGCAGACGGAAGCTCAGGTCGGCACTTTCGGCGATGATCCGCTGATAGCGCACCAGTCGCTGGAAGCCTTCGGCCAGGGTATTGCTCGACATCAACGCGTAGCCGGCGACATGAAACGACGCCGGTCGCACCACCTTGCCCATGTTCAGACCGATCGCCGGATTACCGGACACCTCGACCGCCCGTTGCCAGAGACGGGTCATGGAATCTTGCGGGAAGCGTGCATCCGGATCATCCAGAGCCGTGTAATCGAGCCCCAGTTGCTTGAACAGAACCCGGCAATCCAGGCCGTCCATCTCCAATGCTTTGACAATCCCCATCGCCCAGCTTGCAGAAGTCGTTCGTTCGCTCATGGCGTTTTTCTTTTACATGAGGGGCCGCATGCTACGGCCTGATTTGCCAAGGATACTAAAGTGGCGCCGATTGTCACTGGCCCACGCCAATGATCACTCTAGACTCAAATAAGCTACCCGCAGAACAACTCGTCGCCAGAACAATAACCACAGAGAACGCGGTCGTGGAAAACATCAAGCATTTCAACAGCTTCGCTGAGTTCTATCCGTACTACCTCAGCGAACACAACAACAGCACCTGCCGGCGCCTGCACTTCATCGGCACCACGTTGGTGATCTTCATTGTCGCGATGACCATCGCCAAGGGCGCCTGGCTGCTGTTATTGGCCGTGCCGCTGGCCGGCTACAGCTTTGCCTGGGTCGGGCACTTCTTCTTTGAAAAGAACCGGCCGGCGACCTTTCAGCATCCGCTGTACAGCCTGCTCGGCGACTTCGTCATGTACCGCGACATGATTCTGGGTCGCGTGGCGTTCTGAATGAGGGTCAGCCAATGAATGCCAATGCCCGCTTCACTCACATGAAGGACGGTACGCAGGAAGACTGGGCGATCATCGCCGCAGATTTCAGTGCCTACGCCAAACAGTTGCCCTCGCGGATCATGACTCACCTGAAATTGCTCGAAGGCGATTTCGGCGGCTTTCCGGTGGATCGCCTGACCCACTCGCTGCAAACCGCGACCCGCGCCTTTCGTGACGGGCGCGACGAGGAATACGTGGTTTGCGCGTTGCTGCATGACATTGGTGACACGCTCGGCTCGTATAACCATCCGGACATTGCCGCGGCGATTCTCAAGCCATTCGTCAGTGCCGAGAATCTGTGGATGGTCGAAAAGCATGGTGTGTTTCAGGGCTACTACTTCTTTCATCACCTGGGCATGGATCGGCATCTGCGCGAGCAGTTCGCCGGCCATCCGCAGTATCAAGCGACCGCCGAGTTTTGTGCCAAATACGATGCGGCGGCGTTTGATCCTGACTATGACACGCTGCCGTTGAGCTTCTTTGAGCCGATGATGGAGCGGTTGTTTGCGCAGCCGAAGAACTCGATTTACAAGGCCGCGATGGAGGAACACTCGCCAGCGTAATCATCCTCGGGAACCGCTGCGCGGTTCATCGCGAGCAGGCTCACTCCTACAGTTGAAATGCGTACCCCTGTAGGAGTGAGCCTGCTCGCGATGAGGCCCTCTCAATCACCAGAGCATTAGGCGAGTTCAGCGACTTTGGCCGCCTTGAGCTCCGCCTCCCGCGCCTGCGCATCTGCCAGTCGATACAACTCGATCGTGCCGTCCCAATGCTCGATCAGCGCTGTGCACGACTCCACCCAATCACCGCAATTGAGGTAATCCACCTCGCCCACCTTGCGGATCTCGGCGTGGTGAATGTGCCCGCACACCACACCATGCAACTCGCGCTTCACGCATTCGTGGGCGATGGCTTCTTCAAAGTCGCTGATAAAACTCACTGCCGTCTTCACCTTGTGCTTCAGATACGCCGACAGCGACCAATAACCGTAGCCATAGCGCGCACGCCAGTGGTTGAGCCAGCGATTGAGGGTCAGGGTGAATTCGTAGGCGGAGTCACCAAGGAACGCCAGCCAGCGGTGATAGCGTGTGATCACATCGAACTGATCGCCGTGAATCACCAGCAGATGTCGACCATCGGCCGTGACATGCACCGCCTCGTCAACCAACTGGATGTTGCCCAGAATCAGCTTCGAATAACGGCGCAGGAATTCGTCGTGGTTGCCGGTGACATAAATCACCTCGGTGCCGCGCTTGCTCATGGTCAGCAAGCGGCGGATCACGTTGGTGTGCGCTTGTGGCCAGTACATGCCGCCGCGCAGTTTCCAGCCGTCAATGATGTCGCCGACCAGATAAATCCTGTCGGCGTGATAGCCCTTGAGAAATTGCGACAAGTGCTCGGCCTGGCAATCGCGCGTGCCCAGGTGCACGTCGGAGATCCACAGGGTGCGCACGCGTTGTTTACGGCTGGGTCTGGCGAGCTCGGCGCTGGTCATGGGCAACCCTCTGCGATGTTTTCGCCACTCTGCGCCTGCCCGGTTAATCGACCATGACAAGTGCGAGTCAGTCCTGTGACAACGCAATCTGCGTGCGCCGGTGTAGACTGGCGACCTGCCCGGAGAACCTTGCCATGCGCCCGATCCTCACCCTGCGTCAGTACACCCACGATTTGATTGTGCATAGCCACGAGCACGCGCAACTGGTGTTCGGGCTGTCCGGTGCGCTTGATTTCGAGGTCGAGGGTTGCGGCAGCCAGGTGCGTCAGCAGAGTTTTGTGGTGATTCCGTCCGGTGCGCATCACGCTTGCGGCAGCCCCGACGGCAGCCGCTGTCTGGTGCTCGATATCCCTGAAGGGCCATGGGTGACCGATTCACTCGGCGAGCATGCCGAGGCCAGTCACCGCCTGCTCGATCAACCTGCGCGCCTGTCACTGGATTCGCGGCAAAGCCAGTTGGTCAGCTGGCTGGCGAACAGTCCGGTCAGCGATCCGTTGATCGCGCAGCAAGGCGCGGTGTTGCTGCTGGCCAGCCTCAATCATGCGCAGCCTGGCGAACTCGTCGCGCGTCGCCTGCCCTACGCCGCGCTGGATGCGCACATCGAGCAAAACGCCGCTTATCCGCTGCAAGTCGCCGATCTGGCGCGCGTGGCCGGGTTGTCCAGCGCGCGCCTGCATGCACGGTTCATGGCCGAATGCGGGCAGACGCCGATGGATTACATCCGCAGTCGGCGCCTGCATCTGGCGGTGCAAATGCTGCGCGACACCGCACTGCCGATTGGCGAGATTGCCAGTCGCGTCGGCTACAGCTCGCAGAGTGCTTTCTCGGCCGCGATCCTACGTGAGTTCAGCGCATCGCCCGGCCAGCTTCGGCGCGATTCCGGCGACAAAAGACGATAGTCTGCCGACAGACTTGTAGGCCGATACAGGGTTCAATGGACTTATTGATCGTTCCCGCGCTCCGCGTGGGAATGTAGCCCGTGACGCTCCGCGTCACTGGACGCAGAGCGTCCCTAGAGGCATTCCCACGCAGAGCGTGGGAACGATCAATCACAAGAAACCGTGTCTGGATTAAGGATGGCAATGACTCCGCGTACCGCCCTCGGCGCTCTGCACATCGGTGCTTTGATGTTTGGCCTGACCGGTGTGTTCGGCAAACTCGCTGCCGCCTCCCCCGCTGTGATCGTCTTCGGTCGTGCTGCGTTCGCCGTGCTTGCCCTGGCGTTCTTCGCCCGTTTCGCCAGCCAGAGCGGCTGGCAGAAACTGCAGGCCGTGGACTGGCGGCGTCTGGCCCTCAGCGGTGTGTTGCTGGCCGGGCACTGGGTGAGCTTCTTCATCTCGGTGAAGGTCGCCGGTGTCGCCATCGCAACATTGGGCTTTGCCAGTTTCCCGGCCTTTACGGTGATTCTTGAAGGGCTGATTTTCCGCGAACGCATCCGCGCCAATGAAATCATCCTCGTTGTCTTGGTAACGGTTGGTCTGGTGCTGGTAACCCCGGCGTTCGATCTGGCCAGCGGCGCAACCACCGGCCTGCTCTGGGCAGTGTTGTCAGGCCTGCTGTTCTCGCTGCTGTCACTGACCAACCGCGCCAGCTCCGGGCGCATCCCAGCGGTGCAAGCGGCACTGTGCCAAAACGTGGTGGTGGCGCTGTGTCTGCTGCCGGTTGCGGCGCCGCAACTCAGCGAAGTGCGCGCACTGGACTGGCTCTGGATCGGCTTGCTCGGGGTGTTCTGCACCGGCGTCGCTCATAGCCTGTTCGTCGCCAGTCTGGCGGTGATCAAAGCACGCACGGCGGCGGTGGTGTTTGCCATGGAGCCGGTTTACGGCATTACCATCGCCTGGCTGCTGTTCAACGAAAACCCGACGCTACGGATGTTGATGGGCGGCGCACTGATCATCATCGCCATCGTCGTTTCCGCGCGGATGTCCGGCAGCGCCGACAACAAAACCGTCGCCGCCGAGGCCGCGTCTCACTGAGTGCGGTCGTTGTGACCGAGGTCGCGGTCAGGATCGATCTGATCGCGAACTCGCTGCTTCAGCACCTTGGCTTCCGAAAAGCCGCCGTCAGCCTTGCGCTCCCAGATCTGCACGCCCGCGCAGGTAATCTGAAACACTCCGCCGGTGCCCGGCACCAACGAGACTTTGCCGAGGTCATCAGCAAAGGTGCTGAGCAGTTCCTGCGCCAGCCACGCGGCGCGCAGCAGCCACTGGCATTGGTTGCAATAGGTGATGACAACTTCTGCTTTTGCGACAGTCATGTTTGCTGAAACTCCTGAGACAGAGGGCGCCGCTATAATAGCCGGCTTTAATGCTTGCCCCGAGACTCACAATGCGCCGTCTGCTGTTCTGCCTGCTGCTTGGTTTCCTTCCTCTGCTTGTCCATGCCGGTGAAGCTTCACGGCCAAAAGTCGGCCTGGTGCTGTCCGGCGGTGCCGCGCGCGGGCTGGCGCATATCGGGGTGCTCAAGGCCCTGGAAGAGCAAGGCATCAAGATCGATGCGATTGCCGGCACCAGCATGGGCGCGGTGGTCGGTGGCTTGTACGCCTCGGGTTACAAGATCGATGAGCTGGAAAAACTCGCGCTGAACATCGACTGGCAAGCCGCGCTGTCCGACGCCCCTCCGCGTGAAGACGTGCCGTTTCGGCGCAAGCAGGATGACCGCGACTTTCTGGTCAAACAGAAACTCAGCTTTCGCGACGACGGCAGTCTCGGCTTGCCGCTGGGCGTGATTCAGGGCCAGAACCTCGCGCTGCTGCTGGAAAGCCTGTTGGCGCATACCAGCGACACTCGGGATTTCGACAAACTGCCGATCCCGTTCCGCGCCGTGGCCACCGACATCGCCAACGGCGAAAAAGTGGTGTTCCGCAAAGGCCACTTGCCCCAAGTGATCCGCGCGAGCATGTCGATCCCGGCGGTATTCGCCCCGGTCGAACTCGATGGCCGTCTGCTGGTGGACGGCGGCATGACCGACAACATTCCACTCGATGTCGCGCGTGAGATGGGCGTTGACGTGGCCATCGTCGTCGACATCGGCACGCCGCTGCGCAATCGCAAACAACTGACCACCGTGGTCGATGTACTGAACCAGTCGATCACCCTGATGACGCGCAGCAACTCCGAAGAACAACTGGCGGCCCTGAAGCCTTCCGATGTGCTGATCCAGCCGGCGCTGGCGGCGTTCGGCGTCACCGATTTCGGCAAGGCTCAGGAGATGATCGACGCCGGTTACCGAGCCACCCGAATCCTCGACGCACGCCTCGCCGTGCTCAAACCCGTCGACTCTCAGGACGCCGAACTCAACGCCGCGCGCTCGCCGGGTCAACGCACGCCGATCATCACCGCGATCCGCGTCGAGAACGACTCGAAAGTCGATGACGACGTGATCCGCTACTACATTCGCCAGCACATCGGCGAACCGCTGGATCTGGGGCGTCTGCATTCGGACATGGGCACCTTGTACGGCCTCGATTACTTCGAGCAGGTGCAATACCGCGTGGTGCACAAGGGCCAGGATCACACGCTGGTGATCAGCGCCCGGGGTAAACGCAGCGGCACCGATTACTTGCGGGTTGGCCTCAATCTGTCGGATGACATGCGCGGCGACAGCGCCTTCAACCTCGGCGCCAGTTACCGCATCAACGGCATCAACCGCCTCGGCGCGGAATGGCTGACCCGCGCGCAAATTGGCGACAAACAAGAGCTGTACACCGAGTTCTACCAACCGCTGGACGTCGGCTCGCGTTACTTCGTCGCGCCGTACGCCTCGTTCGAAGCGCAGAACGTTGAAGCCGTGCTCGACAACGATCCGATCGCGCAGTATCGCGTCGAGCGCTACGGGTTCGGCCTCAACTTCGGCCGACAGATCGGCAACAACGGCGAGGTGCGCTTCGGTGTTGGCGAGGCTTGGGGCAAGGCCGATGTGCGCATTGGCGATCAGGATCTGCCGAGTGAAAACTTCAACGAAGGCTTTTACGCGCTGAAGTATTCCTATGACTCACTGGATAACGTGTACTTCCCTCACGAAGGCAAGGACGTCAGCCTGACGCTGACGCAGTTTGAACCGGGCCTGGGGTCGGACACGCGCTATCGACAGTGGGACTTTAAAATCGATAAAGCCATGAGCCATGGCCCGGATACGCTGATTCTCGGCGGGCGCTACGGGCGTACGCTGGATGATGCCAACGTGGTGACCTCAAGCTTCCTGCTCGGCGGTGCGCGGCAGTTGTCGGGCTTCCGTGAAGACGCGATTTCCGGGCAGAACATCAGCCTGATGCGCGCGGTGTATTACCGCCGTCTGACGCCGCGCTCGTATCTGCCGCTGGACTTCCCGCTGTATGCCGGCGCCTCGCTGGAACGTGGACGAGCGTGGAACAACGACAATGAGTTCGACAGTGGCTACATCAACGCCGCGAGCGTGTTCATTGGCTTTGACACACCGCTGGGGCCGTTGAATTTCAGTTATGGGTTGAATGATGCGAATGAGCAGGCGGTTTATCTGAATCTGGGGCAGACCTTCTGACCGGGGTCAGGAATTGGTGTTGTCTGACCGTCAGTCTTCGCGAGCAGGCTCGCTCCCACAATGGTTCTGCGAATACAGTTCAAATATAGGAGCGAGCCTGCTCGCGAAGACGGTATCAGATCCACCGCAAATCGATCAGGGGTTCAGCGAATCCCCGCCAGCAACGTCCGCGCCGTTTGCTTCAAAGGCTCATCGCCCTCTTTGAGCAACTCATTGAGCAACGCAATCGCACTGTCGATATCGCCGTCGTCAATGCACGTCTGCGCCTGTTCGAGCTTGCCGGAGTTTTCGTCGTGTAGCGGCTCGGGTTCCTGCAAGTCCAGCGGTTGCAACGCCAGTGAAGGCTCGGCATCGGCAAACTCATTGAGAAAATCTTCATCCAGCGGCCCGGCGTCCGGTTCAGGGATCCACTCAAGCTCAGGATCTTCGCTGGACGCTTGCGGCAATTCAAAGTCCTGTGGCAGCACTTGCAGACCGGAGCCGAGCGCCGAGGTGTCTGCCGCTGGTTCAGTAGTGGCCGTGCGGCTGTCTTCCAGATCCCAACTGGAATCCATCGACAGCTCGCCCAGATTCAACTCGAAATCAGCTTCAGCCGCCGGTTGTGCTGCAATAACAGGAACCGCCGCCACGATCGGCGGCACAGCGGCCAACGCTGCGGTAACCGCGAGTTTCGGATGTCGGGCGCGAACATCCTGCAACGTCTGGGTATCCACGCCCTGCTCACGCAAATGACTTTCCTGTTGTTCATACGCGGCGCTGTCACCCTGACGCCCCAGTACTTCAAGCAACTGCAAACCGATGTCGGTGCGCTCCGGTTCCTTGTGCAAGGCATCGCGCAACAATCCGGCGGCTTCGCCCAATCGGCCATACGCCAGATAGATCCCCACCGCCTCCAGCACATCGCCCGCCGCCGGTTCTTCGCGGTGTTGGGCTGAAGCATGGGTACTGACGGGTTCTGCGCTTTCAACATCAGCTACGTCCGGCTCACGCCCCTGCGGCAAAAGCGGCAGCGGCTCGTCAGTCGGTATCTGTTGTTGCCGTCGACGGTGTACGAACAACCCGGCCAAGGCCCCCAGCAACAGCACCAGGCCACCGAGCAATGGCCAGTTCAAACCGTCATCTGTGGACTCAACAGGTGCCACCACCGGGACAGGTGCAGGGGTTGCCTCAGTCGGTGGCGGTGCTTTCCTGAGTTCGACCAATTGCGTTTGCAGGTCAGAAATCTGCTTCTTGCCAGCGGCAATCTGCACATCCTGCGTTTGCAGTTTGGCGTTCAGCTCATCGACGCTCTTTTGCAATTGCTGATTCAGCAACACACTGGCAGCCAGTTGCTCGGCCAGTGCATCGTTGGCGGGCGGGGTCGCAGGCGTGGGTGCTGGCACGGTATCGCGCTTGGCTTGAGGCGCCTGTGGTGCAGCAACGGCAGGTTCGACGGTGGGGAATTCGGAGGATTGCGCACGCGGATCCGGCTCATCAGTGGCCGGTACGATACCCCGTGAACCCGGTGGATCGATCAATACCGTGTACTCACGCAGCAACCGGCCATTGGGCTGATTGAGCTGCACAAGGAAATTCACAAAGGGTTCGTTGACCGGTTTGCTGGATGTCACCCGAATCATCTGGCGATTGCCATGCAGAATCGGAATGAACTTGAGGTCGTTGAGAAAAAACACCCGCTCGACCCCGGCCTGAGCGAACTCGTCTGCCGTGGCCAGGCTCACCGAAAGATCGTTTTGCGTCAGCCCACCGACATCGATCAGGGCGATGTCGGCCTTGAGCGGCTGGTTGAGGCCTGAATGAACAGTGATATCGCCCAGCCCCAAGGCCATCGACCCGGCCGAATAGCTGAATATGCCAGCGACCAGCAACCATTTGGCGCCACTGCGCAGTACCACGTGCCGACTTGCGAGCATGAGCATCCCTTAAATAAGCAAAACCGACTTCTATGCGTTCGCACATCCGGTACGAACACGATATTGCCCAGTAGTTCTTATAGTCGGCTCAGCGCGATCTCTCAAAGATCCGGCACGTGGATGTGCCTCAAGATTTTTCCAGGTTAGCCAGAATGTGCCCGTGAACCCGCATGCACACCTTTAAATCCGCTTCGTCGACGCCTTCGAACAATTCGTGGCGCAGTTGCGTGGCAATGGTTTCGATTTGTTCGATCAGCGGCAGGGCCGGTGCGCAGAGGACGATCTTTTTCGCCCGGCGGTCTTCCATCACGGACTGGCGTTGCACCAGGCCCTGACTTTCCAGACTATCGAGCAAGCGCGCAAGAGTCGGACCTTCGACGCCGACGCTCTGCGCCAGCTCGCGTTGGGTCGGTGCGTCTTCAAAACGCGCCAGATGCAGCAGCACCAGCCAGCGCGCCTGGGAAAGCCCCAACCCGGCGAGGCGTCGATCCAGTTCGGCACGCCAGCCACGCGACATCTGGGCCAGTTGCATGCCAAAGCGGTGTTGATCGGTTAACGGCATAAAACACTCACGGTTAGACTTAAAATAAGAAATTTCTAATTATTAGCCAGCTAAGCATGAGCTGCAGTTATAGGCAAGTGGCGGTCTGTACTGAATCGTTACATCTCGAGGCTCCCTCACCCTAACCCTCTCCCAAAGGGAGAAGGGACTGAATGGGGGATGCTTTAGATATTCAGCGACTTGGAAGTACTTTGCTGAATCCGGAATTGGACGGCCCTCACCCTAGCCCTCTCCCAGAGGGAGAGGGGACTGAATGGGGGATGCTTCAGGGTTACGCCGACCTGATCCTGCTTTACCGAATCCATAATCGACTGGTTCTTTCAGGTCGATGTCAAACCTCAGACGCCTCGGTCGGCCCCCTCTCCCTCTGGGAGAGGGCTGGGGTGAGGGTAGGCGGCCAAATTACATCTCGAATTCCGACTGCAATGCAGCCCGCACGCAATACAGCACGCCTTCCGGCACACGCCCGGCAAACAGCTCCGCAACCTCAGCGACCGATGGCAACTCGCCCTCGCCATCGAGGAACGCGTCCTGCACTTCGCCCATCAACTCTTCCGGCAAGTCCAGCGCTTGCTCCAGCGACAACTGTTGCTTGCCGATGGCTTCGGCAAGCATGGTGTACACATTCTTTTCCGAGCACTGCAACTGACCGGCGATCTGCAACGGCGTCATCCCCGCACGAGCCAGCGTGATCAGCTCGTGGCGCACATCGGCCACCACTTTCGGCGCCTCGACCTCGCCGCCGAGTACTTCGAGGAAGGCATCGCCGTAGCGCTCCAGCTTGCGCGCACCGACGCCGCTGACCCGGGCCATTTCCGCCAGCGAAGTCGGTTGGCTGCGCAGCATTTCCAGCAACGTCGAATCGGGGAAGATGACGTACGGCGGCACACCATGTTCTTCGGCCAGTTTGCGGCGCAGCGCGCGCAAGGCTTCCCACTGTTCGCGCTCTTCGCCGCGCACCAGTTGACTGGCCGGGCTCTTGCTGCCGCTTTTGGCGGTGACTTGCGGCTTGAGGTCGCGGCGCAACTCCAGGCTCACTTCGCCCTTGAGCAGCGGTCGGCAGCTATCGTTCAATCGCAGACCGCCATAACCTTCGTGGTCGACATCCGCCAGACCTCGCGCCACCAACTGGCGGAACAGCGAGCGCCACTCGCTTTCGCTTAACGCCTTGCCGACGCCATACACCGACAGATGCTGATGACCGAAGCTGCGGACTTTTTCGTTGTCCTTGCCCAGCAGCACGTCAACCAGATGACCGACGCCATAACGCTGACCGGTACGGAAAATCGCCGACAATGCCTGACGCGCCGGCTCGGTGGCGTCCCAGGTCTGCACGCCATCGACACAGTTGTCGCAATGGCCGCACGGCTCGGGCATGTCTTCATCGAAGTACGCGAGCAGGGTCTGACGACGGCAACGGGTTTCTTCGCACAGCGACAGCATCGCGTCGAGCTTGTGTTGCTCAAGGCGCTTGTGCCGCTCGTCGCCTTCGGAGTTCTGCAGCATCTGCTTGAGCATCACCACGTCTTGCAGACCGTAGGCCATCCACGCATCCGCCGGCAGACCGTCACGGCCGCCGCGCCCGGTTTCCTGGTAATACGCCTCAAGGGATTTCGGCAGATCAAGGTGCGCGACGAAGCGCACGTTGGGCTTGTCGATGCCCATGCCGAACGCCACGGTGGCGACCATGATCAGGCCTTCCTCGTTGAGGAAGCGCTTCTGATTGAAGGCGCGCAGATCGTTCGGCAGACCGGCGTGGTACGGCAGCGCCGGGAAGCCCTGCTCGCTGAGGAACGCCGCGACTTCCTCGACTTTCTTGCGCGACAGGCAATAAACGATGCCGGCATCGCTGCGCCGCTCGGCCAGGAACGCCAGCAACTGCTTGCGCGGCTGCTCCTTGGGCACGATGCGGTAAAAGATGTTCGGACGGTCGAAACTCGACAGGAAGCGCTCGGCATTCTGCAGATGCAGACGGGTGACGATTTCTTCGCGGGTACGCTTGTCGGCGGTAGCCGTCAGGGCGATGCGCGGTACGTCGGGGAACATCTCGGCCAACTGGCCCAGTTGCAGGTATTCCGGACGGAAATCGTGGCCCCATTGCGATACGCAGTGCGCTTCGTCGATGGCGAACAGCGCAATGTTCAGACCTTGCAGGAATGAGAGCATGCGCGGCTGCACGAGGCGCTCGGGCGCCAGATACAACATCTTCACTTCACCGCGCTTGATCCGCGCCGCAAGGTCACGCTGCTGCTCGGCGCTCAAAGTGGAGTTAAGCGCTGCGGCGGCCACACCGAGTTCTTCGAGGGTGGCGACCTGATCGTCCATCAGCGCGATCAGCGGCGATACCACCACCGCCAGGCCATCGCGCAACAGCGCCGGTACCTGGAAGCACAGGGATTTGCCACCACCGGTAGGCATCAGCACCAGCGCATCACCGCCGCTGGCCACGCGCTCAATGATTGCACCCTGACGGCCACGGAAACTGTCGTAGCCGAAGATGTCCTTGAGGACGCGTTGAGCCTGTTCGAGCATAAAAACTCCAAAAATCTACCAATACATCCCTGCGCAGGCTGGTTCAGAACAGCCGGGGCTGCTTAAACAAAACGTAAGAGCGCATTGCACGGCAGCCGCAAGGCGGGCAGGGATCGCAAAACGCGGCAGTATACCCGAGCCCTTCCCTGCACAGGGTGCCGCTGATAAGACACTGATAAACCTGCCACACACAAAACCCTGTGGGAGCGAGCCTGCTCGCGAATACGGTAGGTCAGTCGATACAAAGGTGCCTGATACGCCGCTTTCGCGAGCAGGCTCGCTCCCACTGGTTTGGCATGCGGCCCGGCAATTGCGGCAAATCTGCCATGCGGCTGGCTTGAGCGCGCAAGAAGGCCTAGAATTCCCGCATTGTTTATTCCCCAAGGTAGCCCCGTAATGTCCTTCGCTGAGCAACTGACCCGCCTGCAAGTTTTCCTCGACGCCGACGAGCTGCATGACGAGGCGCTGGATTACGTGGCCGCTCACGGCTACCTCACCGCCCTGTCGATCTGCGCCGAAGACGTGCCGGAGCGCGAGTGGATCGACGCGCTGTTCGCCGAAGAGCCGCATTACAGCAGCGACGCCCAGCGCGAAGAGATCGAAGCCACCCTGATCGGCCTCAAGGCGCACATCGCCCGTCAACTGGCTTCGGATGAAGAATTCGAGCTGCCGTGCGAACTGGATCTGGGCGACGATCCGGACGATTCCGAACTGCGCGGCTGGTGCATTGGCTTCATGGAAGGCGTATTCCTGCGTGAAGCGGCGTGGTTCGAAACCGCCGAAGAAGAAGTCAGCGAAATGTTGCTGCCGATCATGGTCGGTTCGGGCCTGTTCGACGAACAGCCAGAATTCGAAGACATCGCCAAAGACGCCAACCTGATGGACGACATGATCGTGCAGATTCCGGAAGCCCTGACCGCGCTGTACCTGCTGTGCCAGGCACCCGACGAAAAACCGGCGATCCTCAAGCCACGTCACCACTAAGATCCGGCCTATGGACAACCCCATAGGCAACCGCCCCCTGATGTTGCGCTACTTCCTGCTGGCCGTCGGCTGGCTAAGCGTGGCATTGGGGGTGATCGGGATCTTCCTGCCCGTCCTGCCCACCACCCCTTTCCTTCTGCTCGCCGCAGCCTGCTTCGCGCGCAGCTCTCCGCGTTTCTATCAATGGCTGGTCGAACATCCACGGCTGGGGCCATGGATCCGCGATTACCTCGACGGCAACGGCATTCCGCTCAAGGGCAAGGTCTACGCGATCGGGCTGATGTGGGCGAGCATTCTGTTCTCGTGCTACCTCGTGCCACTGCCGTGGGCGCGGGGTTTCATGCTGACCAGTGCGGTGTTGGTGACGATTTATATCGTGCGTCAGAAGACACTTCGCAAGCCTTGAACGCCGCTGAATTACGAGCGGGAAACGGTGCCTCGTTGATACCACTCGTCTGATTCCCACATGCACCTGTCAGATCTGACAGGTGCGCAAACCGATCCACACAGGTTCAATCACTCCATCATCCGACAGGAGTGCATTTCCATGTTCGCCAACGCCCCCGAGCCTGAAAGGTCCCTGATCCTCACTGGGCCTGATTTCACCGGTCGTCGCCACGCGACGCCTGAATGCTCTTCAAGAGGACTTGCCTGATGCCTTCTCACAAGAATTTTCGCTTCCCTCCCCTCACGGAAAGCACCGCAACACTGGCACTGCGTCCCCTGCTGATTCCAGGAATGGTCGAGCCGGTGCAAGACGGCGATGGCGGGATCAGCATCAAGATCGCCACCGATGACCCCAACGGCTTGCAGTGCGTCATCAATCCTTATCTGCCTCCCATGAGCGACGGTGACAAGCTTGAGATCTATGCGAACAACGAGAAAGTGCTCGAACGATTCGTTGAGGCCGACGAAGTCAACCAACGGGTGTTCTTTTATCTGCCGACGCCTGTCGAGTCGGGGTGGATTGAAAACTGCCACTATGTGCTGACCCGCGTGGACGCAACTGAACCCGACCCACCCTCGGCGGCCTTGCGGATATGGGTCAAGCTTGACAGGCCGGGAGATCGTGACAAGGAACCGCATTTGCCCGACGGCCATTCAGAGTTGAACATCGTGCAACTGCCGCCCGAGTTGGTCGAACAGGGCGTGATAGACGCCGAATGGGCTAAAAAAGGTGTGCTGGCCACAATCCCTCATTATGTGTTTTGCACGCGTAACGATCAGGTCCGTTTAAAGCTGGACGACTATTCGCTTCCTGCGCACCGCATCACGCCGGCGCAAGCCGACGGCCAGCAACCGATCGAGATCCTCATTGATCAGGACGCCATCCTCGGTGCCGGCGACGGTCTCAGACGGGAAATCAAGTACGACATCAATGACGAAGTCTGGAACTGGGCCGACCGCCACTCCAAACGCACCTACATTAATGTGGACGCGGGGGGCGGGCGCCTGGAGGCCCCGATCATCAAGGAAGCCATCCACGGCGTCATTACCATCAGGGATCTGAACAAACTGCCGGTGACGATACAGATCCATGTCAGCAGCGAGTACTTCGCTGTGGGCGACAGCGTGAAAATGACCTTCATCGGCACGCCGCCAAATAACGGTGAGCCGATCATCTGCAGCGAAACCCGCGACATTGATAACGTCCCCTCAGTGCTGGAAATCCCGGTGCCCTATGAGTTGATCAGGGCCATCGCCCAGGGTCGCGCCGATGCGTCTTATATCCGCTACAAAAAGGACGGGGGCGACCCGGTGTCTTCCAAGCGCACCATTGCGCGGGTAGAGGGCGACGTCAACATCCTCCCGGAGCCGAGCATTCGAGAATTGATCGGCGATACCCTCGAACCGGACGAGCTTTACGCCACTGTCGACGTGCGCTACGACATGAAAAATGGCGACTTGATCTGTCTGAGATGGACCGGCATCAAGTCCAATGGCGATGACTATCTGCATGAAGTTCCGCATATCGTCAGCGACAACGAAGCCAAGGAAGGCCTGGTCACGTTCTTCATCGATTCCGAGCACATCAGTGTGCTTGATAACGGCACGCTCGACCTTTTCTACGTGGTCGCGAACGATGCACCCGGCCTCCTCGACATCAGGGAATCCGAGCGGTTGCTGGCCAGGGTCGAAAAGGCCCGGGCGACGCTGCCGGCACCCGTCGTGGAAGAGGCCGATCCGCCGGGGGATGTGCTGGATCCGTCGAAGGTGTTCGATATTGTCCATGTGCTGATCGCCGAAGCGAACACCCTCAAGGGTGATGTACTGACTTATTACTGGCGCAGTCCCAATCCTTTTGCCAGTACCAGCGACTGGCTGCCCATCACCACAGTAACTGCTGGTCAACCGGTACGTTTTCGGGTGGATGCAGAGTTTGTGACGGCCAACATCGGCCAGTACGTGAACGTGCGCTACACGGTATTGCGTACCTCGAACAAACGGTACGAGCACTCGGCCACGCTCAATTTGCTTATAGGAGAACTGGTCGGTGAGTTACCGCCGCCCGAGGTGGTACAGGCGCCCGACAAAATCCTCAACCCGAAGGATGGTTTGAACGGGGTGGACGTCAAAGTCAGCTACCCCAGCATGAACCCGGCTCAGGATATGATCCGTCTGAAATGGTTAGGGACGCCTGGCGCGGGAACCTCAGACGACCTGGAGCTGCCAGGCAGTCCGACAGGCACCGTGCAATTCCATTTACCCCCTTCAGTGATTGGCGCCAATATTGCGAAAAGGGTGATGGTTGAATACGAAGTAACCCGCTATACCCTCACAACGCCTTCGCAAATGCTCGACCTGTATGTTTCAGACTTTCAGGACCCCGAAAACGAACTGCCCCACCCGCGAGTACCCCAGGCACAGGACAACATCCTGGATCTGATGACATTCAGTGGCGATGCTAAAGCCATCCTTGCTATATGGCCCTTTATTGCACTGAAACAGCGCGTCTGGTTCTACCTGACAGGACAAACAACTTCAAGCGCGTCCCTGACTATCCCGCTAATCCCCGGTCGGGAAATAACCTCCACCGAAGTCAGCAGCGGCCTCAACGAAACCTTGCTCAGAAGCGAACTGATGAAACTGGGCCACTCCACGCCCGCCAGTTTGATCTGCAAAGTGACATTCGATGGCAGTACCGAGGAGGGCACTGCCTGCGTATTCCCACAACTGCCCCTGACCATCAGAACCCGCTACGACTACGTGCAACCGGTCATCACCGGCGTGACGGACTCGCGGGGCGATGTCGAAGAGGCTGGCAAAACCCGCGATGAAAAGGTCACCGTCAGCGGCACCGCTACGCGAGGCGAAACGGTCGAGCTGTTCGATGGACCGACGACATCGATGGGCACGGCGCTGGTGGAAGCCGACAGCACGTGGCGCCGCGAGATCGGTCCATTGACCGAGAAACCCTACAGCATCACCGCCAAGGCCATGTATGACGCCGACCCGGTGTCCAGCGTTCCGCGAACATTCACCGTCAAATTTGCAGAGACCCCGGCGATTCTTTCGGTCAGCGATTCCCGGGGGGATGTCGCTCATGGGACCACCACCTATGACAACAGTGTGCTGATAGCGGGTAGCGCGACGCCAAACCTGCAGGTCAAACTGCTGGAGAACAAACAGCCGCTCATTACCCTTGATGTCGACGATAAGGGTGACTGGAACCACCGCCTCAACGATCTGAAAGTTCGCTCCTACAGCCTCACTGCCGAGGCGTTGTACGAGATTGACCCTGCGACCAGTCCGCCGCGCAATTTTGTCGTGGCACAAGCGGTCACGCCGACGATCTCTCGCGTGACTGACCTGCGCGGTGAAGTCGCCGCCGACGGTACGACCTACTACCGGAGCGTCACTCTGACGGGCAAGGCCAGCCCGAATGAAAAGATTATTCTGCGCAACGCCGGCACGGCCATCGATACGATCGATGTCATCGCCAGCGGCGATTGGGAATACGTTTTCGATAACCTGAGCCTGTCGACCACTTACCGCCTCACTGCGCTGGGCGACTATGGCAGCAATCCAGAGTCGAGCCCGCCCAGAGTCTTTTCTGTTGCAGCCTTTATTTCACCGACGATTACCACGGTCACTGACTCGGTCGGCGCGGTGGGACCGAATGAAACGACTTATGACAACGCGGTCACCGTCGAAGGCGAAGCCACCCCGCGCGAGCAGATCCAGATGTACAACAATGGCACTGCCGTCGGCTCGCCGGTCAACGTCAATGCCGATAAACAATGGACGGCGTCTGTCACTCATTTGACGATCGGCGACCAAAGCCTCAAGGCCCGGGCACTGTATGCCGCGGTTCCGGTGGAAAGCCCGGCGCGAGACTTCAAGGTCGCCGCCCACATCGCGCCGACGCTGACGTCTGTGCATGACGGCGTCAGTGAAATCGGCAATGGTGGAACAACCAAAAAGACCTTGGTCAACTTGCGTGGCAACGTTACGCCCAACCGTGAAGTGCAGGTCTACGACAACAACAATCCAAAGCACACGGTGAGTGCGATCGGCGACGCGTGGAGCACCACACTGGCGGTGCTTGAGGGTGGTCATTCCTTGAAAGTCAAAGCTGTCAGCACCGGCCAGGAGTCTCAGCCAGCTCGTACCTTTACGGTACTGCCGGTGATACCGCCGCTGTACTTCAATACCACCCCCGTAACCTTGAGCGGCAGGATTTATCTCATTCCGGGAAGCCCTGTATTGCCAGCCTTCGGCCCAGGCACTTCGGTGCAGCACCAGGCGAGTGGTGGCCAACCTCGCTACACTTACAGCACCAGTAATGACAACGTGGCTGACGTGGATTCGCAAAGTGGACTCGTCACTGCGCGAAGTAACGGCAGTGCAACGATTTCGGTAACGGATCAGGCGGGACAAAGGAAAAGCTATTTGGTGACGGTAACAGCGGTTACGCAATGTTATGGATTAAGCTCAAGCTCGATAACCGGGGTAACTAATGAAGCAAGAAGTCGAGGTCTGAGGTTGCCTTCTATGGGCGAGTTACGGGCAATAAGCAGTGCTTTCGGAAATCGTTGGCCATTGGGTAATTCATTCTACTGGTCCAATGAGCCAATCCTTTACTGGCCCAACCCCAACCCGTTCTATCACTGTAAAAATCTGGTTACAGGGGCAGAAAGAACGATTATGAACCTGAATTCGGTGCCCGGAGTGGGCCTCAAACCTTGAGCATTTCAAATGAGGGCTTGCTCGCAAAGGAGCCATACCTGCCAACAAAAATCCCAAGCCAAACCCGATGAAGGCGCGCCATTGCGCCAAGGAGGGAATCCTTCCCCATGCTGGCGGCAGCATTGGACAGCGGATGGCTTCGGCATCTGGCAAAACCGATTAACAAAAATGACAAGGCCGCTGCTCCTCGACAGAACAGCGGCCGTCGTAAAAGTGTCTCGTTGATTACGAGGCACTTCCCCTTTAACAAGCAGTAGTTAAAAGCTGTACCGCAATCCCAGATTCACACCGTAAGGCTGCTCGATATGCTCCCCATTGGCATAGTCCAGATCAACATGCACCTGCCACCGCTCGGACATCGCCACCGCCACCCCCGCCCCAAACTCCGCCCGAGAGCCGGACAAGTCATTGTTGAACACGTTGTTGTTGACCTTCACTTCGTTGTTGGTCGCAAATTCATAAGCAACCGCCGCGCGCACATAGGGTTGGGCGACAGCGCCGTTAGCGAGTGCGATGTTACGTCCGAACGTGGCACCCGCCTTGCCGAGCAGTGAGCGCATACGATCACCGTCGGCGTCCATGTCGTTGTCCAGCGTGTAGTGTTTGCCCTGGATCTGCACGGCCGACAGTTGCGCGAACGGTTCGACGAAGTAGTCGTTGGCCAGTTTGATATGCCGACCGAACTCGGCAGAACCGCCTACCCCCCAGTTGTCGTAATCACCTTTGGTGCGGCTGCCGTCGCTCAGGTTGACCTTGGACTCGTTGCGAAAGCGGTTGAACTTGAGCACGCCGTCAAAGTAGTAACCGGTATCACTGTCGAGCCAGGTGACATAAGGCCCGACGTAGTAACTTTTCACCGTTCCCGACGTACCGCGATCAAGATCCAGATCGGACTCGCTCGTGCCGGCGAGTACCCCGACCAGCACCTGGCTTTCGCCCAGTCGAGCGTCGGCGCCCAGGGACAGACCCTGTTGCGTCTGCTGATAACCCACGCCCGAGCCATCGGCAACGTTGTACTTGTTACCGTAGGTGCGGATCCAGCCACCGGCCTGGCCACCGTTGAAACGCAATTCGCCCATGCGACTGCGCAACGAACTCAACTCGCCGTACCAGACGGTCGGGGCTGTGTTGAACAAGGCCAGTACCGAGCGCGCGCCGGGGCTGATGACTTCGGTGGTCGGGTCGAGAAACCACTCCTTCGCTCCCCCCTCGATTTCCCGACTGGCCAAACCGTACGACCAGGTCCCGACATCCACTCTCTGATCGCCGGCCAGCGCAAAATTCGCTCCATCGGTTGTGCCGGTACGCACTAGCGTCAATTGCTGAGGCGACGCCGCATCCAGCCCCGAAGCCTTCACCGCGAGATCGAACTGCCCCTCTGACTGACCAAGAACATTGAGGAAATCACTCTGCCCGTTGGCAAAATCACCTTTCATCTCAAACGTGCCGGTACCGGCAAGTGCGCCGACCGTCAGTTGATAGTAGGTTGTGGGTGCCTGCGCTGCGCCGAAAGTAACCCGGCCGCCCTCCAGGCGCATTGCGCCAACAGAGTCATCGCCGGTCAAGGTCCAGTTTGAAGTGTCATTGATGTTGACGCTGGCGACCTTGTCCAGACGACCGGTGAACTGCGACTGGTTCTGCAAGGTGACGTTGGCCGTCGAGCCGTCCTCAACCAGCATGTCTCCGGTCATATCGCCTCGGTCGAAAATGAAATCAGCCGTGCTGGAACCCGTCACTGAAAAGTTGCCAATCAACGTACTGTTGCCAACCTTTACCGCGGCGGTCGAAGCCTCTTGAACCGCCAGCAATTGATTAGCGCTACCTTGCAAAGTGGAGTTGTTCAGCACCTCGATGCTGACGTCTGCACCACCGGCAACCTCTATCGCCGGCCCATTGCGTCCCTCTATACTGGCACCGTCCAGTACCAGCGTATTGCTGCCTGAAACGGACGAGTCGTTGACCATCCGCACACCCGCCCGGTCGCCGCTGATACGAGTACCGGCTGTAGCGTGCACTTCACCGCCGATCATACTCAGGCCGACACTGCCCGCGGCCTGTCCCGTCACTTCACTGCCGATCAGTATCAGGTTGCTTAACGCGGTTATCTGTATCCCGGCTTCGCCCCCCCTGAATTGACTGTCAGTCGCGGTGACAGTCGACCCTTGCGTCGAAGAGAAAGACCGATTGACCATCATTCCTATCGAGTCGCTGGTGACATCGGCCTGCACAAGATTGCCTCGACTGGCCGTGATGGAAATTCCCTCAATGCCACTTTCAGCATTCACCGTGGCACCATTGATGTTCAGTGTCGATCCGGAAATCACATTCAGGGTATGAGTCATGGCCTGGGCAAGATTCAGTACTCCGTTATTGCGCACCAGGTAATCAGTGGGCGGCACTGTCGAGTCCACATCCAGCGTACTGTTATCGACGATGACCGCGAACGCGGGTGAACCCAACAAAAAAAATGCCGGTATCGCTACCAGCATTCGAAAGCTTCCGGTGGAAGTGATTCTGCAAAATGAAAAGACTTCGGGTTTCATGATTGACTATCCTTCGATTAATTAACTCCGGCAAATTTGTTTACCCGCCAGACAATTCAGCGTCGAACAATACCGAATGCCACAACCCAACCAACGTAGGATTTTTCTGAAGTTCACAGGGTAAAAGTCCTTAAAAAATTCGTAACCATTTTCCACTGGCTACTCGTTAACTATTTAAAAAGGAAGGTACATGCAGTACCTTCCTTGGCGACTTCAGCACCTTCTTAAGGTAGGGGGCATGAACCGCCCGCCGGATCAACCATATAAACCCTTACCACATGTTCTGCAGAGGGTGTGTCGCGCCCATCAATAACAGCCGAGTAGCTTATGCCTCCCCACGCGTTTTCCGTGGTCAGGATCGCCGGATCATAGGGAATCTTTACAATGAACCCGGCGGTTGCTTCCTGACTGGAGGGGGTGTAGGTAACTTTGGCTTGGGTACCGGGTTTAGTTGTGCTTCCTTCGTCAATGTAGCCTTGATAAGTGAACGTCAATTCCTGATTTGCCAATTGGGACTCGCCCCCCGCGACCAATACTTCGACTACTACGCCGGCAACGCTATCCCTTCGCAAGGACAAGCAATTCAGCAAGCCGAAGTCGTCGTCAAGGTGATGGAACTTCACCTCCGGGACGACACCGTCACGAACGAGTACATCAACATCCGTCGCGAGCGAAACATCCACGTTATCGTTTACATCGTGGCTGATCACATAATGGGTCTTGATCGGATTACCGTTACCTGCGTCCTCGAAAACCTTCCATAGAACAGTCCATTCCAAGTCGGCTGGAAGCGTAGCACCGATTTTTACAATCCCGCCGTCTGCCTCGCTTACCGGCTCACCTTTCCAGTAAAGTTGTACTTCGTCATTCTCCTTGGCCTCGGTATAGAGCGTAGCCGTTACAATTACCGGGCCAGTGTTATCAGCCTCCCTCAACTGATTGGGAAGCCCGCCATCGTTGCCTTGTACTGACACTGTTGGCAGATCGGGGTTCGGGTTGCCTGGCTTGTCGGGATCTATTGGCGCGCCTGGCTTGCGCAAATCCACGCTGATGTTGTCCAGCTCGACCGGAACAAGAGGATGAGCGACACCCTTGCGCCGTATCTGATAACTGGCTGTAACAGTCTTCAGGCCGGCATTGCCGTTGAAGACATTGCGGAAGGGCACATCGACATAAAAGGGAAACCCGGGAATCGTGACCGCCGACTGTAACTGGCCATCCCAAGTGACTTCCAACTGATCGCCATCAATGAAGTTGGTGTATTCATCTTTAATCCCGACGCCAATCGGTTGCTGAGCATCTTCCAAATCAATCAGGTTGTCGCTATACAGGGGAATATCCAGCGGCAGCAAACCTGCAGGAGGATCTGTCAGCGTGACGTTCAAGCGCTTATAAGGTGAATGAAGGCTTTTATTGCCCTTGCGATCCGTCACCTGCCAATAAATAGCCCTTACTCCCTCTTCATCGTCCAGCATTGCCGCGGTCAGTTGAAATTCCAGAGGCGTAGCCAGATCCGTACGAGTAATTGTTCCAATCAACGTCGGCAAAGGTACGGAAGTGCCAATAAAACAATCAACCACATCATTGAGCATATGGCCGGCATATTCCTGAACAGTTATCAGCACATGACCATTATCGTCGAGATATTTTTTAGTGATACCGTCACGCTCTACTTCGGTGGGAACATTGACCTCTGTTATCGGCAGCGGCGGGCTTCTGTCAACATTAATCTCCACGGGTGTTACGACACCAATGTTCCCGCCTTGACTGAGGTAGTAGCTCAATTCATGTTTACCCTCTCTGTCGGTCAGGTTGGCCGGCAGCGTCATAGGGATCAAGAGAATGCCAGCGTCAAGAGGCGTGGTGTAGCTATATCGCGTTTGTGGCAACCTCGTGCCATTCCACATCAAATCAATAAGCCCCGGCACGGAGGGTATATCACCTGCTCGTGGAGGCCGAGGTATATTTACTTTCAATTCCAAGCCCTGTAATGAAAGCGGAACCTGATTCTTGCCATCACCGACTTGATCAGGCAGCAAGGGATTATCAGGGTGTATTTGAGGGGGGTCTGCATCCATCTTCGGGGCTGCAAGGCGGATTCTCTTGTAATCCAGTCGACTTTGCTGTGCGGGGGTGAGTTTTTTATAAACGGTCATTTTATCGCTCCTGGAGAAGACGCCCACGCATACGCAACAACGCAGGCATACGTTTGGCACTGGTTAAACTTCTTGCAATTAACAGACACTGCTCAAGTCAGACACGAGAAACGTGGAATTCAAGAACTGCTTATTTCAATAAGCCTGGCAACTTCGCAGACAAGTGTTCTGCAAACTTTTTACCCCATCCGGAATTCTCGCAGGGCGAACCACAGTAATCCTCGCCCTCCTTATCGGAACAGACAATACCGCTGGGCAGGGTTCTATTAATAATGACGAACTCCTCTTTTGAACTACCCACGCCGCCCTTGGCTTTCTTAAGTGTGTAATGACACAGTGCAGAGCCGTCATTCACCATAGGGGCAATCAAACGCTCAAAGTCCGCGACATGCACTTCAAAACCATCACGCGCTTGCGCGTCACTCAATATCGTGGGGAACTTGTCTGTCACTCCGGGAATAGGTTCAGAACCATTCAGTCCTTTAGATCCTTGCCAATGCAGAGTCACTTCATCATCTTTGTCGAAGGCGGCATTCCCCTCGATTTTCACCCAGACCCCTTTCCAGAGTCGCGGACATGCACAACAGTCAAGAACACCATTTTTGTTCGCATGTGGAAAGGATGGCTCCTTCAGGTTTTCGATCACCACAATCGATACATTGACTGATGTTGTCAGAGCCTGTTGCAGATTGACGTTGTTGCTGGTCGTGTAATAGACCGGTAATGCAGGGTTCTCCCGGTCCTGGTCAATGATCGACCAAGGAATGGTGAACGGCACGCGCTTACCGGCTACATCACCGTGCTGAACGATATATTGCGCTGCAGGTGTGGTGATCGCCCCCCAGAACAGGCTGATTGTCTGCCCGGCAAGTGGCGCATCAAACAGCGCGAGAATCCCTTCGGCAGGCTCGCCAAAATCATCCGGCGTCAACGTGTTGAGGACTTTCGAATTGACGCCGTATATTTCTACTTTTGCCAGAGTCGGGTTGAGTAATGCCGGGGCATTGGCATGGTCCTGTCCGGCGAGGGTCAAATCTACCGGGACCCTGGTTTCCAGAGAGGATGGCGTGGTGCCTGAAGGACGTCGCACTTTGTAAGTCACCGACGCCGTCAAGGGCCCCAGCCCCTTAGCTGTCAGGGCTGACCAAGGCACTGGCACGACCACGGGAAAGCGGGAAGGATCAACCGGCACCGGCGCCAGCGGTGTGCCATTCCAGTCGAGCAGAATTTCGTTGTCACTGCCTGGATTGTCATAACGATCGATTTCTACCGTCACGGCACCCTGAGCCACCGCACCTTCACGGGCATGCTGGCGGTCAATCAACCCTCGGTCCGACAAAGGCACGCGAGGCGGTTTGAGATTTCCGGGCGCCGGGAGCAGATCGACAAGCAACTCCAACAGTTCTGATCTGGGGCCTTTATTACCCGCCCAGTCTCGTAGACGGTAATAGATATAACGGGGCCCCTCACCCCGATCACGAATGTCCTGTTCGCGCATAGTGATAAACAGTTCATCACGGTCAATGTCTACCTGACTGAATTCCTGTTCATCAATCTCGGTTTCCGAATCGGAAGGGTTATCCGTATCGGTCCAGAAATAAATGGCTCTGTCCCGGGCTTTTATCCCCACATAACTGCGCACTTGAAAACGAACCTGCCCATGTTCCTTCAAGTAGTCGTCGGTGATAGCGCCGACGACATCGAGCATTTCCAGCAAGGCGGGTTCCTGACCATCATCCGGGGCCACCCTGTCTACAGTAATACGTTTTTTATCGGACTCAGCAGGGTTGCCCCCCTGGATCAGGATGTAAGACAGGTCGTAGATGCCATTGTCCAGATAGTCCCTGGGGACTGATACGATCTTGTCCCCAGGTTCGATGGGTATTAAAAACTTGAATTCATTGACTTCGCGAAAGGCATCCCCAAGCGGGCGAAATCCCACTTTGACAATATCCGGCCCGAGAACAGGATCGGTGGTGAAGCTCCACGCTGGAACAATCAACTGCAGATCACGGTTCAACTCCGTACGCGGCAACAGTCCGTCGGGACTTTCTGCACCGTGTTCGTCCTTGAGAATGACCGGCACTTGCGGAACCGGCAAAGCGGTGACCTCTGATGGTTGCGGATTTGCACTGTGCGGGCCTTGTGTGAGTTCCGGGGGCTGCATGTAGGACGCTCCGCGACAATTAACCAAACGTTGGTGTGCGGTATCAACAGGGTGATACCGCCGCTGCATGGGTTCGATTTAATGCGCAAAGGCGGGCGCTGCCTACTGTCAGAAATTACAGGTTTTGCTACCGTTCGTCGGAATCAATGCTCGTACGCAGGGGGCTTAATCATGTGCGCTTATCAGAAACGTGCAGGCAAAAAATCGAGCTACACGACCTCGCGTCATCGCCTACAGCTACGCCAGAATCCGCCGGGTTGATACAGGTGTGATCAACCGCTGAGTTATTCGGAGTCAGATCCGGCGCTTTCGCGAGCAGGCTCGCTCCCACAGTTAACCGCGCTCCAATGTGGGAGCGAGCCTGCTCGCGAAGACTGACGGAAGAACAACGCCCTGCCTTCAGGCAGAAAAAACCCGCCGCCCCGGTTGAACGGGACGGCGGGTTTTGTCGTTTCAGGCGTCGCTTACACCGTGTCCACCTTCAACGAATGATCATTCAGCATGCCGCTGATGATCGTCGCCGTGTCATGCCCACCAGCCACTACCCCGCCCGCCCCCGGCGTCACGCCGTAATGGCTGGCGAGGTTGACGCCAGCCAGGTCGATGGTCTGGTTCGGTGTGGCGCCGGCCATGGCGCTGACGTCGATGCTGGTGAGGACCGAGGCGCCGCTGCCGCTGACGGTGAAGTGCAGGTAGTCATCCAGCGAGGCGGTGGTGCCGTTTTCTCCTTGCAGCAGTTGCGACAGGTCGAGCTTGTCGGTGCCGGGGGTGAAATCGGTGATCAGGTCATGGCCACTGTTGCCCTTGAGCCACTGGAAGATGTCGGCCCCTGCGCCACCGGTCAGGGTGTTGTTGCCCATGCCGCCAATCAGCAGGTCGTCACCGCCGCCACCGTTGAGGATGTCGTTACCGAGGCCACCGTTGATCACGTTGTTATTGTTATCGCCGGTGAGGGTGTCGTTGAAGTTCGAGCCGACGAGGTTTTCGATGCCGGTCAGGGTGTCAGTGCCGGCGCCGAGGGTGTTTTGCGCACCGAGCAGGCCGAGGTTGACGGTGACGGCAGCCGTGGCGTGGGCGTAGCTGGCGGTGTCGCTGCCAGTACCGCCGTCGAGCAAATCGTTGCCCGGGCCGCTGTAGAGCAAGTCATTATCGGCGCCGCCGTGCAGTTCGTTGTTGCCGGAGCCTGCGGTGAGCACATCGTTGCCGTCGCCGGCGTTGATGATGTTGTCGCCGCTGCCGGCCACCAGCACGTCATCCCCCGAGGTGCCGGTGAGGGTGTGGCCGTCCTGATAGCTGATGCTGACGTTGGCCGTGTCGCTGCCGCCATGGTTGTCGTTGGCGGTGTAGCTGCCGTGGAAGTCCGGAGTGATGTCGTGGGCCCCGGCGTAGTTGACCGTCATGGTCAGTTGATAGTTTTCTGCCGTATTGGGGTTACCGCCGCCGTTGGGGTTGCTGATATTGGTGACGTGGATCTGGTAGGTGCCATCGGCGCTGGCAGTGATCGTGCCGCCATCGGCAATCGCGACGAACGCGCCGCCATTGAGCGAGTACTCCATAGTGATATGCCCGGCCGCCAGGTTGTGATCCAGGTTCAGCGTTTCGCCCTGTTTCAGTTTGACCGTGATCAGGTCTTCATCGTTGGCATTGGCGTTGGTCACCGCGCCGAGGTAGCCGCTGATCACCAGCACGGCGGTCATTGCCGCCGTGTTGGCCGCAAACGCGCTGCGCACATCGGCCAGGGTCTGGTTGGCGGCGGTGTTGCTGTTGCCGTTGAAAGTAATCGCGCCGGTACCGGTGAAATCCGCGCCCTTCGCTATCCAACCGGTGTTGAAAGTAGTCGGTGTGGCGTTGAGCGTATCGCCATTCGGATCGGTGTCGTTGGCCAGCAGCAGCTCGCCCGGCACCACGATGTTGCCCGACAGCACGTTGGTGATGACGTGGTCATCCACCGCCACTGGCGGCGCATTGGGGATCACTTTTACCGTCAGCATCGAGCTGGCGAGGTCGCCGTCGTTGTCGCTGAGGGTGAAGCCGATGTTCTCGGTGATGACCACAGCGGTGGTTTTCTGCGAGGTGTAGGTGTAGTCACCGGTGTCGAGGTTGATCAGCAGTGTGCCGCCGTTATTGGTGGCGATGCTCAACGTATTGTTGGCGGTGTTGAAGGTGCCGTGATTGGTGCCGCCACTTGGCGTCAACGAGCCTTGGCCGCTGAGCGCTTTTGGATCATAGGTGTAAGTGGTGCCGTCAACGACAATGGATTTGATGAAGCCGCCATCGGCGCCGAAGGTGCCGCCCTCGCCCAGCAACGAACCGGTGACCGGCGCGCCTTGGACGGTGCCCGACAGCACCGAGTTGAGTTGATTGAGGTCGGTCACCACCACCGCATTGGTGTTGGTGTGGCTGATGCCGTCATACGCCAGCGGATCGAGGTTGGCGTTGCTCACGCCGCTGCCCAGGCCAATCGC
The DNA here is from genome assembly GCF_054667675.1 of Pseudomonas sp. S3_C06. Lineage (NCBI taxonomy): Bacteria > Pseudomonadati > Pseudomonadota > Gammaproteobacteria > Pseudomonadales > Pseudomonadaceae > Pseudomonas > Pseudomonas sp. S3_C06. Next base: position 5,584,922 of record NZ_CP162747.1, on the reverse strand, counting down.
GTAGTTCTTGATGTTGTTGGCATCAAGGAAGGCTTTGAGCGTCGCTTCGTCGGCAGTACCGATATCTCCCTCGTTGGGTTTGCCGTCGGAGAAGAAGTAACCGACGTTCTGCGCCCCGGTGAGTTTGCCCGAGGTGTTGAACGCGTTGTACATGGTCGCCACGGCAGCGTCGTAGTTGGTACCGCCACCAGCGGTGAGGCCGGCCAGCAGGGTCTTGGCGGTGGCCACATCGACCCACACCGTCGTCCGGTCAGTGGCGTTGCTGCTGAAGGTGACGAGCTGCACTTTGACATCGCCGAGGTCGTCGTACTTGTCGAGCAAGGCGCTGATGGCCTGTTTGGCCAACGCCAGTCGCGACAGGCCCGGTACGCCGGAGGCGTCGGCCATACTGCCGGAGATGTCGAGGACGATAAGGATGTTGGAGTCGATCTCAACCGCCGCCACCGAACGATCCGACGCAACGGCTTTTGGCACGTCGTCGACGATATTGACCACGAGAGTGCTGGTGGTGCTGTTGCCCAGCGCGTCAGTGGCTTGGTAAGTGAAGCTTTCGCTCAGCGTGTTCGCCCCGTCGTTGGCGCCCGGCGAGGTTTTCGGCGCCGAGGTCAGCGTGTAGGTGTAGGTACCGTCGGCGTTGAGCTGGATCTGCCCGTAGGTGCCGGTGGCGCTGCCGACCAAGGTGTAGGTAATCGCGCCGCTGCCGCCGGTGACGGCGCCGACCAGTGTGCCGGTCGCGGTTTCGCCAGTGTTGCTCGGGTCGCTGCCGGTGACCGTACCGGGAGCCAGATCCGCTCCGTCCTTGCTCAGGTCGAGGGCTTTTTCATAGACCGTGACGTCCTGATCGACCGAGGCCATCAGTTTGCTGTCGGCGACGTTAATGGTGATGGTCGTGGTGCTTTCGTCGCCGTCGCTGTCGCGAATGGTGTAGGTGAAGGTGTCGGTGGCGCCCGGTGGGCTCACCGAGTTCGGGTTGCTGTGATAGACGGCGTTGCCGGCCGCATCGAGGGTCAGGTAACCGAAGTTGCCATTGATGTTGCTGTTGAGGCCGCCGATGGCCGAAGTGCCGGTGTTGCTGCCGGCACGCACGCCGACCACCGTGGCCGCGCCATCGGCACCGCTGACGTCATTGCCGAGCACACTGACGTTGACCGTACCGCCCTCCGCCACCGAGCCGGTGTCGGGTTTGGCGGTCGGCAGGTCGTCGATGATATTGACGTTGATCTGGCCGTTGGCAGTGCTGCCATCGGTGTCGGTAGCCACGACGTTGAAGTTCTCGGTGAGGCTGTTGGCACCGTTGGCGTTCGGGTGGGTTTCGTTGTCGACCAGGGTGTAGCTGTAACTGACGACACCGGTCGCCGGGTTGTAACCGGTGACGGTGAAGGTGCTGCCCAGCGGCGAAACGACGGATTGCGGGAAGCCTGCGGCAACACCGTTGGTGACCACGGCGATGCCGCCCACAGTAAGGGTTTGCAGGCCATCGAGCGCATTGACGGTGAAGGTGCCGCTCTGGGTCAGCGCCGGGGTGTTGGGGCTGGTGCCATCGCTGAGGTTTTTCTCGTAGACGGTGAGTTCGCCACCATTGACGTCGAGGCCGTTAAGCACCACCGGGTCGTCGTTGTTGTGGATGTTCAGCACCAGGTTGGCAGTGCTGGTGTCGCCGTCGGCATCGGTCAGGGTGTAGCTGAACGTCTCGGTGCCGTTGCCGCCGCCGTGCAGGTTTTTGAAGTCGGCATCGTTGGGGTTCAGCGTGTAGGTGTAAGTACCGTTAGCGTTGAGCACCAGCGTGCCGTAAGTACCGGTGAAGGTGCCGGCGGTGATCGGCCCGGCATTCGGTCCGCTTGCGACCACGTCGGCGCCTTGCACATCGTTGGTCAGCACATTGCCAGTCAGGGTCAGTTGCGTTTCCGAGGCGCTGTTGGCGTTGTTGTCGTGCACAGCTTTTGGCACGTCATCGACGATGCTGACGACGATGGTGCTGGTGACGATGTTGCCCAGTGAATCGGTGGCTTGATAGGTGAAGGTTTCGCTCAGGCTGTTGGCGCCGTCGTCGGCATGCGGCGTGGTGCTCGCCGGCGAGGTCAGCGTGTAGGTATATGTGCCGTTGGGGTTGAGGGCTATTTGCCCATAGTTGCCGGTGGCGCTGCCGACCAGCGCATAGCTGATCGCGCCGACCGCCCCGGTGACCGAGCCGACCAGGGTGCCGGACGCGGTTTCGCCGGTGCTGGTCGGGTCGCTGCCAGTGACCGTGCCGGGCGCCAGATCCGCGCCGTCCTTGGTCAGGTCCAGTGCTTTCTCGTAGACGGTGACGTCGGTGTCGCTGGTCGCACACAGTTTGCTGTTGGAGACATCGATGGTGATGGTGGTAGTGCTTTCATCGCCGTCGGAATCACGCACGGTGTAGGTGAACACATCCACCGCGCCCGGCCCGTTCACGACGTTGGGATTGCTGTGATAGACCGCGTTGCCGTTGGCGTCCAGGGTCAGGTAGCCGTAGGTGCCGTTGATGTTGCTGTTGAGGCCGCCGATGGCCGAGGTTGAGGTATCGGAGCCGGCGCGCACGCCGACCACGGCACCGGTCACAGCCGGGCCGTCGGCGCCACCGATGTCATTGTTCAGGACATTGCCACTGACCGTGCCGCCCTCTGCCACCGAAGCAGAATCAGGATGAGCGCTCGGCAAATCATCGACGATGTTGACGTTGATCTGGCCGTTGGCGGTGCTGCCATCGGTGTCGGTCGCGACGACGTTGAAGTTCTCGGTGATGCTGTTGGCGCCGTTGGCGTTTGGATGGGTTTCGTTGTCGACCAGGGTGTAGCTGTAACTGACCACACCGGTAGCGGGGTTGTAACCGGTGATGGTCAACGTGCTGCCGAGCGGCGTGACGATCGATTGCGGGAAGCCTGCGGCCACGCCACCGGTGACCACGTTGATGCCACCCACGGTCAGGGTTTGCAGACCATCGAGGGCGCTGACGGTGAAGGTGCCGCTCTGGGTCAGCGCCGGGGTGTTTGGGCTGGTGCCGTCGCTGAGGTTTTTCTCGTAGACGGTGAGTTCGCCACCGTTGACGTCGAGGCCATTGAGGATCACCGGATCGTCGTTGTTGTGGATCTGCAGAACCAGATTCGCCGTGCTGGTATCGCCATCGGAATCGGTGATGGTGTAGGCGAAGGTTTCCGTGCCGTTGCCGCCGCCGTGGAGGTTTTTGAAGTCGGCGTCGTTGGTGTTCAGGGTGTAGGTGTAAGTGCCGTTGGCATTCAGCACCAAGGTGCCGTAAGTCCCGGTGAAAGTGCCAGGGGTTACCGGACCGGTTGGCACGCGATCAGCACCTTGCACGTCATTGGTCAGGACATTGCCAGTCAGGGTCAGCAAGGTTTCCGATGCGGTGCCGGCGTTGCTGTCATCCACGGCTTTTGGCAGGTCATCGACGATGTTCACATCAAGGGTGGCATTGGCGGTGGTGCCGTTGTCATCGACCACGGTGACGGCGAACTGCTCAGGCAGGTTGTTCGCGCCATTGGCGGTTGGATGCGCTTCGTTGTCGACCAGGGTGTAGCTGTAGCTGACCACGCCGGTGGTCGCATTGAAACCAGTGATGGTCAGCGTACTGCCGAGCGGCGTGACGATCGATTGCGGGAAACCTGCGGCTACACCGTTGGTGACCACGGCGATGCCGCCGACAGTCAGCGTGGTGACACCGTCGAGTGCAGTGATGGTGAACGTGCCGTTTTGGGTCAACGCGGTGGCGTCCGGTGTGCTGCCGTCCGTGAGATTTTTCTCGTAAACGGTGAGTTCGCCGCCATTGACGTCGAGGCCGTTGATGATCACCGGATCGTCGTTGTTGTGGATCTGCAGGACGAGGTTGGCGGTGCTGGTATCGCCGTCGGAATCGGTGATGGTGTAGGTGAAGGTTTCCGAACCGTTGCCGCCACCGTGGAGGTTTTTGAAGTCGGCATCGCTGGTGTTCAAGGTGTAGGTGTAAGTGCCATTGGCGCTGAGCACCAAGGTGCCGTATGTGCCAGTGAAAGTGCCCGGGGTTACCGGGCCGCTCGGTACGCGATCCGCACCTTGCACGTCATTGGTCAGGACATTGCCGGTCAGCGTCAGCAGGGTCTCCGATGCGGTGCCGGCGTTGCTGTCATCCACAGCTTTTGGCAGGTCATCGACGATGTTCACATCGAGAGTGGCATTGGCGGTGGTGCCGTTGTCATCGACCACGGTAACGGCGAACTGCTCTGGCAGATTGTTCGCGCCGTTGGCCGTCGGGTGCGTTTCGTTGTCGACCAGCGTGTAGCTATAGCTGACCACGCCGGTGGTCGCATTGAAACCGGTGATGGTCAGCGTACTGCCCAGCGGCGTGGTGACCGATTGTGGAAACCCTGCGGCCACGCCATTGGTGACGACAGCGATGCCGCCGACCGTCAGGGTTGTGACGCCATCGAGTGCGGTGATGGTGAACGTACCGCTTTGGGTCAACGCGGTGGAATCCGGCGCACTGCCGTCGCTGAGGTTTTTTTCGTTGACGGTGAGTTCGCCGCCATTCACGTCGAGGCCGTTGATGATTACCGGATCGTCGTTGTTGTGGATCTGCAGGACGAGGTTGGCAGTGCTGGTATCACCGTCGGAATCGGTGATGGTGTAGGCGAAGGTTTCCGTGCCGTTGCCACCGCCGTGGAGGTTTTTGAAGTCGGCGTCGTTGGTGTTCAAAGTGTAGGTGTACGTGCCGTTGGCGTTGAGGACCAGCGTGCCGTAAGTCCCGGTGAATGTGCCGGCGGTGATCGGCCCGGCACTTTCATTGGTCACCACGCGGTCGGCGCCCTGCACGTCGTTGGTCAGCACGTTGCCGGTCAGTGTCAGTTGCGTTTCAGACGCCGTGCCATTGCTGTCATCAAAGGCTTTGGGTACGTCGTCGGTGATGTTCACGTCGAGCGTGCCGTTGGCAGTGGTGCCGTTGTCATCGACCACGGTGACGGCAAACTGCTCAGGCAGGTTATTCGCGCCGTTGGCGGTTGGATGCGCTTCGTTGTCGACCAGGGTGTAGCTGTAGCTGACCACGCCCGTGGTGGCATTGAACCCGGTAATCGTCAGCGTGCTACCCAAAGGTGTGGTGATTGATTGCGGGAATCCTGCGGCTACACCGTTGGTGACCACGGCAATGCCACCGACAGTCAGCGTGGCGACGCCATCGAGTGCAGTGATGGTGAACGTGCCGCTCTGGGTCAGCGCAGTGGCATCCGGTGCGCTGCCGTCGCCGAGATTTTTCTCGTAGACCGTCAGCTCGCCGCCTTCGACGTTCAGGCCGTTGATGACCACCGGATCGTCATTGTTGTGGATCTGCAGAACCAGATTCGCCGTGCTGGTATCACCGTCCGAGTCGGTGATGGTGTAGGCGAAGGTTTCCGTGCCATTGCCGCCACCGTGCAGGTTTTTGAAGTCCGCGTCGCTGGTGTTCAGCGTGTAGGTGTACGTGCCGTCGGCATTCAGCACCAAGGTGCCGTAAGTGCCGGTGAAAGTGCCCGGGGTTACCGGACCGGTTGGCACGCGATCAGCACCTTGCACGTCATTGGTCAACACGTTGCCAGTCAGTGTCAGTTGCGTTTCAGATGCCGTGCCATTGCTGTCATCAAAGGCTTTTGGCACGTCGTCGGTGATGTTGACGTCGAGCGTGCCGGTCGCTGTGTCGCCATTGCTGTCGCCGGCAATCACCGTGAATTGTTCGCTGAGATTGTTCACGCCGTCGCCGGCCGCATGATTTTCGTTGCCGTTGAGGGTGTAGCTGTAGCTGACAACGCCAGTCGCCGGGTTGTAGCCGGTGATGGTCAGGGTGTTGCCCAGTTGCGAGGTGATCGATTGCGGGAAGCCGATCGGCACACCGCCAACGATAACGTTGATGCCGCCGATGCTCAGGCTGGTCAGACCATCCGGCGCCAACACCGTGAAGCTGCCGCTTTGCGTCAGTGCACCCGGGTTGGCCGACGAACCGTCAGGCAGATTGGCTTCACTGAGGTTCAGTTCGCCGCCCGCCACATTCAGGCCGGTGAGGGTCACCGGATTGTTCACCGGTGGCGGCACCACCACAGCCGGGGTGTCATCGCCGTTGTCGATCACCGCGTTGTGGCGTTCTTCAGGGAATTCGGGAATACCGCCGAACCCGGCGGTGGGGAAACCGATGATCGGGTCGACCCGTCCGCCCACTTCGGTCAGCAGAACAAAACTGTGGCCGCCGCCCGCCTCTCCCGGTGCGCCGCCCGGGGCATTCGGACCGGCCGCGGTGGCTTCAGCGGTTTTGCTCGGGTCGTCCCCGGCGGCGATGGCTTTCTGGATCTGCTCGACGTCGGTCAATTGCGCGTCGCTCGGGGTCACGGCCTCAGCGGCATTGACATGCGCCGCCTGACCCGCCAGCAGTTCACCGGTCATGGTCATGCTGCTGCCGCGTCCGAGGGTCAGTTCCTGGCCGTTTTGCAGATGAACGGCGACGGCGCCTTCTGCGCCGGTGATCAGTTGATCGCCGGCAAACAGGCGATCCCCCTCAACCAGTGCGCGTTTGGTACCGTCGGCTGACTGGGCGAAAACCTGGCCAATGACTTTAGTGACTGTGCCGATGAGCGTTGCCATGTGAAATCCTCCGCTGCCGACCACCGTCGGCACTGGTAAGCGAAGCAGCCCATGGCTCAACCGGGTTGTTGGAGGCGACGCTCGCACCTTCAACAGTTCGTTTCGCAGGTGGCTTCTTTCGGAAACATCAGTGCTATCAAGCACTTCCGCATCCCGATCAAAGCAATACGCCCACTAACGCTACGTAACGCTGATGAATCACCCGAGTGACAAAAATCTGTCACCCCTCAGCCGCTACGCGTCCCTCCCCTTCAGCAGTACTTCGCCGTATGTCGCAAAGTGAGTGGAACTTTCCTCAAGCCTTTTTGCGCTCCCTAAAGCGCATAAAACAAAGACTTTCGTGCTGAACAATGTGCCGGTTTTTACAAAGCGCATAAGTTTTTTTCGGCATAAGCCTTATGAAAATTTTTTCTTAGCTACGCTTCAGGATGTTCTTAGCTCTGTTGTTACAAGAGTGAAACGCTCAGACCTACAAATATCGTCAAATATTTGGCGACAGTAACACACCATCAGGACTCAGGGAGATGCACCCATGCGCGTTCTAACCCCCCTCTGCAGCGCGGTTTTGCTGGCCATGGCTTGCACTTCTCAAGCCCAGGCCATGAACCTTACCGAGGCTATTCAAAGCACCATCGCCACTCACCCGGAACTGGCCTCGCGCGTGGACGCCCGCCTGTCGGCTGATGAACAAGTCAAAGTGGCCAAGGGTGGCTTCTATCCGTCCGTCGATTTGAACGCCGCGTATGGTCGTGGCTACAGCGACAACACCAATACCCGAGCCTTCGGTAATCACCACACCGAAATCCTCAATTACACCCAGTCCGAGCTGCGTCTGCGGCAAATGCTGTTCGACGGTTTCAACACCGCCAACGAAGTCGAGCGCACCAAGGGCGTGTCCAATTCGCGCGCGTACTACGCGCAAGGCACCGCTCAGGATCTGGCCCTGCGCACCATCGAGGTCTACCTCGAAGTGCTCAAGCGTCGCGAACTGGTGACCCTGGCCAAGAACAACCTGCAGGCGCATTTGCGCGTCAATGACCAGATCGGCCTGCGCACCGAGCGTGGCGTCGGCAGCACCGCTGACTCCGACCAATCGGTAGCCCGTAAGGCCTTGGCGCAAAACAACCTCGACACCGCCGAAGTCGATCTGGCCGACGCCGAATCGAACTTCTACAGCGTGGTCGGACGCATGCCCGATGAGCTGGAAACCCCGGCCTCGACCCGTGGCGAGTTGCCGACCAGCCTGCCGGAAGCGCAGCAGAGCATGGTCGAGAACAACCCGTATCTGAAATCGGCGCAGGCTGACGTGCAATCGGCCGAGAGCCAGTACGAAGTCGCCAAGTCGCCGTTCTACCCGCGCTTCGATGCTGAAGCGGCCGTCGGCGCGAACAACAACGTGCAGGGCGATGAAGGCCACGACAACGAATGGCGTGTGGGTGTGGTGATGAACTACAACCTGTTCCGGGGTGGTAGCGACAAGGCGCGACTGGCCTCCGATGCGCACCAGATCAACCAGGCGATGGACATCCGCAACAACGCCCTGCGTCAGTTGAACGAGAACATTCATTTGGCCTGGAATGCCATGGTCAACGCGAAGAAGCAGACTCCGACCGCCCGCGAATACGCCGAAACCACCAAACGCGTGCGCGCCGCGTATCAGGATCAGTTCGGCCTCGGCCAACGCACCCTGCTCGACTTGCTCGACAGTGAAAACGAGCTGTACAACGCCAACCGTCGTTACACCGAAATCCGCTACACCGAGGAATATTCGATGTACCGCGTACTGGCAAACATGGGCCAGTTGCTGAGCAAACAACGGGTAGTGCTGCCGGCCGATGCGATCGCTGCTACCGAAGTGAAAAACGAAGCACGCCTGCCCGAACTGAAATAAGTCCCCTGTTGATCGTTCCCACGCTCTGCGTGGGAATGCCTCAATGGACGCTCTGCGTCTGCTTTGGGACGCGGAGCGTCCCGGGCTGCATTCCCAAGCGGAGCGTGGGAACGATCAATGTGTGGATTCCCGTGCCCGTTCAACAGAGGCGATCAATATGACCAGCATGGAACCCGGCCATACCGGGATCGATCCGCGGCTGAGCTTCGATGATCCGTTACTCGACGGTCTGTTGATCCTCTGCAAACTGCATGGCGCGACGGTCAGTCGCGCCAGCCTGAGTGCCGGGCTGCCCCTGAACAAACAGCGCCTGAGCCTCGACCTGCTGCCGCGCGCAGCCGCTCGGGCCGGGTTGCAGGCGCGTATTCTGCGTCGCGAACTGAAAGACATCTCACCGCTGAACCTGCCGATTCTGCTGCTGCTCAACGACGGTCGCACTGCTGTTTTGCGGCGTTTCGGCGACGACGGCAAAGCGCTGATCCTGCCCAGCGAAGCCGATGGCGGCGAGCAATGGATCAGCCGCGACGAACTCACTGAACACTACAGCGGCCAGGCCTTGTTCGCTCGGCCGCGCCACGAACTCGAAGACCTGCGTTCACCGCTGGTGCCGCGCGTCCATGCCTGGTTTCGTGACACGTTGAAACTGTCGAAATGGCTGTACAGCGATGCGATTCTCGCCAGTTTCCTGATCAACCTGTTAGGCCTGATGGTGCCTCTGTTTGTCATGCAGACCTACGACCGCGTGGTGCCGAATCAGGCCACTTCGACCTTGTGGGTGTTGTCGATCGGACTGTTGATCGGCACCGGTTTCGAACTGGTCCTGCGGGTGGTCCGCGCACACCTGCTCGACACCGCCGGCAAGAAAACCGATGTGATCCTTTCCGCGACTTTATTTGAACGCATTACCGGCATGTCGATGAAGGCACGGCCGGCGACCATCGGCGGTTTCGCCCAGAGCATTCATGACTTTCAGGGTCTGCGTGAATTTCTCACGGCGGTAACCCTGACCAGCCTGATCGACCTGCCCTTCGTCGTGCTGATGCTGGTGGTGATCGGCCTCCTCGGTGGCTGGCTGGTGGTGATTCCGCTGCTGGCGTTTCCGATCACCATCATCTTCGCGATGATCATTCAGGTGCGCCTGCGTGACACCGTGCAAAAGAGCCTGAGCCTCGGCGCCGAACGTCAGGCCGTGCTGATCGAAACCCTCGGCGGCCTGGAAACCCTCAAGGCCTGCAGCGCCGAAAGCGAGCGCCAGCACAAATGGGAAAGCACCCACGGCGCCCTCACCCGCCTCGACAGCCATGCGCGCAATCTGTCGGCGCTGGCCACCAACGGCACGCTGTTCATTCAACAGTTCTCGGGGATGGCGACGATTGTCGCCGGGGTCTACAGCATCATTGCCGGCAACCTCAGCGTCGGTGCGCTGGTCGCCAGTTACATGCTCGGCAGCCGTGTACTCGCGCCGCTCGGGCAGATCGCCGGATTGATCACCCGCTATCAGCAAGCGCAACTGACCATGAAAAGCACCGACGCGCTGATGGCCCTGCCGCAGGAACGCGACGGCAAACAGCGGCCGCTGGAGCGCACGCAACTGCAAGGTGCGCTGGACGTCAGCGGCGTGACCTTTCATTACAACGGCCAGAATGCGCCGGCGCTGAGCAATGTCAGCTTCAGCCTGAAACCTGGCGAACGGGTTGGCATCATCGGCCGCAGCGGTTCGGGCAAAAGCACGTTGGCGCGATTGGTCATGGGCTTTTATGAACCCGAGGAAGGTCAGCTGTTACTCGACGGTCTCGACCTGCGCCAACTCGATGTCGCCGACCTGCGCCAGCAGATCGGTTATGTCGCCCACGATCTGCCGCTGCTGGCCGGCAGCCTGCGCGACAACCTGACCCTTGGCGCACGCTACATCAGCGATTCACGCATGCTCGAAGTGGCCGAACTGACCGGCGTTACCGAACTCGCTCGCCAACATCCGCAAGGCTTCGATCGTCCGGTGGGCGAGCGCGGACAATTGCTTTCCGGCGGCCAACGTCAGGCCGTTTTGCTGGCGCGCTCGCTGTTGCTCGATCCACCGATCATGCTGCTCGACGAACCCACCAGTGCCATGGACAACAGCAGCGAAGACTTGCTGCGGCAGAAGTTGCACAGCTGGGTACAAGGCAAGACGCTGCTGCTGGTCACCCACCGTACCTCGATGCTGAGCCTGGTGGACCGGTTGCTGGTGCTGGACAACGGCCGGGTCGTCGCCGACGGCCCGAAAGAAGCGGTCATCGATGCACTGCGCAAGGGCCGTGTCGGCTCGGCGGCGGTCTAGGAGTTGCCCCATGTCTGCTTCCTCCGATAGCAAAGATCGCGGCTACTTCGACAGTTTCGGCAAAAGCGCCGAAGCCGAATTCATGCCGGAAACCGCCGGCGCTTCATTGCAGGACTCGCCGCGCTGGTCGCGGATCACCGTGTGGCTGGCGGCGGCGCTGCTGATCAGCGCGGTGGTCTGGGCCAAGTTTGCCGTGCTCGAAGAAGTGACCATGGGCGAAGGCAAGGCGATTCCTTCGAGCAAGATTCAGGTGATCCAGAACCTTGAGGGCGGGATCGTCACTGAGATATTCGTCCGCGAAGGGCAAATGGTGAACAAGGGCGACACACTGCTGCGCCTGGATGACACGCGATTTCGTTCGAACAAGGGCGAAAGCGAGGCGGATCGTTATGCGCTGACGGCGCAGGTCGAACGGTTGTCGGCGGAGGCCGAGGGCCGGCCGTTCAAGCTCTCTGATGAGGTCATCGCCAAGGCGCCGCAAGTCGCCGAAGACGAGCGTTCGCTGTACGAACAACGTCAGCGCCGACTGGCCAGCGAGCAGCGCACGTTGAGCGAACAACTGCGGCAGAAGACTCAGGAACTCGCCGAGTTTCGCTCCAAACAAGGTCAGTTCAGCTCGAGTCTGGCGTTGCTGCAGCAAGAGATGAACATGTCCGAACCGCTGGTGAAAACCGGTGCGGTTTCTCCTGTTGAGATCCTTCGACTCAAGCGCAGCGCGGTAGAAATCCGAGGTTCATTGAACGCGACGACGCTGGCCATTCCCCGCGCCGAATCAGCGATTGCCGAGATCCGCAGCAAGATCGACGAGTCGGAACAGACCTTCCGTTCCGAGGCGGCGAAAGAGCTGAATGAGAAACGCACCGACCTGTCGAAAATCACTGCCACCAGCATCGCCATCGACGACCGCGTCACCCGCACCACCGTGACCTCACCGGTACACGGGGTGATCAAGCAATTGAAGGTCAACACCATCGGCGGCGTGGTTCAGCCAGGCAGCGACATGGTTGAAATCGTACCGCTGGAAGACAACCTGTTGATCGAGGCCAAAGTGCGGCCACAGGATGTCGCGTTTCTGCATCCGGGCCAGAAAGCCATGGTCAAGTTCAGTGCTTACGACTACACGATTTACGGCGGGCTGAGCGCCAAGCTTGAGCTGATCGGCGCCGACACGATTACCGATGACAAGGGCAACAGCTTTTATCTGATTCAGGTGCGCACCGATAAAAACCATTTGGGCGGGGATGTGAAACCGCTGCTGATTATTCCGGGGATGGTGGCGACGGTGGACATTATTACCGGGGAGAAAAGCGTCTTGGATTATCTGTTGAAACCGGTGCTTAAAGCCCGGACTGAGGCGATGCGCGAACGCTAGCCGATGATCGTTCCCACGCGCAGCAAAGGAATGCCGCCCGGGACGCTCCGCGTCCCTTTGCGACTGTGACGCAGAGCGTCACTGGATGCATTCCCACGCAGAGCGTGGGAACGATCATTTGTCGCCATGATTACGCTGGAAGGTCTCCTCCCCCATCGCCGCAATCTGCCCCTCGATCAACGCCTCGAACGGCTTGAGCAACGGCTCGAATGACCTCGGCGCTTCCAGCGTCTGCAACGCCTGCACAATTGCCTCAATCGTCGACAACGCCCCTGGCCCCGGTGCCTTGCGCAAGCGATAGCGCGACACGCCACCTTCGGCCAACGTCACCCGTGGCAACGCCGCCAACAGAGGATTGAGGTGCAACATCTTGCGCGCCTTGCGCCAGGTGCCATCCGGAACGACCAGCAACAGTGGTTCATCGGACTCGCCGTAAGCCTGCATCGGTTGCGCATCATCAGCGGGAAACAACAACCGCGCCCGATAGCCCGGACGGTTCAGCAGCGCCGGCAGATCTTCGAATACTTCACCGACAATCAGCTCGGCATTGGTCAGTCCCAACGCTGCCAACCGCGCAGTATTAAGCGCATGATTGACCTCGCTCCGATGCTGCAACAGCAACACTCGCGTGCGGCTGTCGAGACTCGGGATCAGTGGGCACAGGCAATGGGTTTGTGGGCGCAGGCAGCGCGGGCATTGAGGTCTGGACATACTTCTTTTCCCTACAAGCTAAGCCTGATTGAGCTGAGCTTTGAGCAAATCGCGGAAGGTCTGGATCAGCGGCTCGCGGCTGCGGCCCCGGCGCATGATCATCGAAAACGGTGCCTGATAACCGAAGGTCGCCGGTAGCAGCACGCGCAGGTCGCCCTTGTCGGCCCAGGCCTGAGCGTAGTGCTCCGGCAGGTAACCAATATAGGCGCCGGACAGCACCAGAATCAGCTGCGCCTCCATACTTTCCACCGTAGCGGCGCTGTGTTTGAAGCCGTGGCGCGCCAGTTCCGCCTGACTCCAGTAACCGCGCCCGACCATGCGTTGCTGGGTGATGACTTGCTCGGGAATGCGCCGCTCGTTGAACAACGGATGCCGGCTGCTGCAATACAGCCAGTGTTGCTCGCGGTACAACGGCATGTAGACCAGACCGCTCATGCGCGTGGAGAACGCACCGATGGCCAGGTCGAGGCGGTTGTCCTGCACGCCGAGTTGCAATTCGTAGGGGCTCATCACCGACAAATGCAGATGCACCGCCGGGTGTTCCTGGCTGTAGGCGCCGATGGCTTCGGCGAACGGCAAGGCCTTGTCGCTGACGGTGGAGTCGATCACCCCAAGGTTGAGCGTGCCGCGCAGTTCGCCCTTGAGCGCGGCGGCGTATTGCTCGAAGCCTTCGAGCTCGGCGAGCAGGCGCAGGGTTTCCTGATGGAACAGTTCACCCTTGCTGGTCAGGCTGAACCCGCCGCGCCCGCGATGGCACAACACCAGGCCGAGCGCGGCTTCGAGCTGGCTCATGTAGGTGCTGATCGCCGAGGTCGACAGGTTGAGTTCCTGCTGGGCGTTGGCGAAGCCCTGATGACGGACGACGCTGACGAAGATGCGTAACAGTTTCAGGTCGGGTAAAGCGTTGGCCATGTCTACTCCGGGCTTTGCAACTGTGTGTCTGTGGGAAAAGCCCCTCACCCCAGCCCTCTCCCCTAGGGAGAGGGAGCTGATCTCCATGGCTTTCAAATCCTGAGCTCGACTCGATTTTTCAGGTCGATGCAGATTCCGCCAACAACTCGGTCGGCCCCCTCTCCCTCTGGGAGAGGGCTGGGGTGAGGGCAGCAATCCCCAGCCGATCACAATCTTGAACCCGCCAAAGTCTAATCCCAGCCTCGCCATTAGTTTATAAAAATCTGAACTAAGTTTTTGCCCGTAGCGATTCTTTCCCCCCACTACATTTCGCATCATCGGCCCCACAGCGGCGTCCGAACCTGTGCTCCACGGCGCGCCGACATAAATAAAACAAAGACGATGAGGCCTTACCCGTGGACAAGATTCTTCACCAACCACTGGGCGGCAACGAAATGCCGCGCTTCGGCGGCATCGCCACCATGCTCCGACTCCCCCATGTACCGACCGCTGCCGGCCTGGACGCTGCCTTTGTTGGCGTGCCACTGGACATCGGTACTTCGCTGCGTCCCGGCACCCGTTTCGGGCCACGCGACATCCGCACCGAATCGGTGATGATCCGCCCGTACAACATGGCGACCGGCGCTGCGCCGTTCGACTCACTGTCGGTGGCCGACATCGGTGACGTGGCGATCAACACCTTCAACCTGCTCGACGCCGTGCGCATCATCGAAGAAGCCTACGACAACATCCTCGAGCACAACGTGATCCCGATGACCCTGGGTGGCGACCACACCATCACCCTGCCGATCCTGCGGGCCATTCACAAGAAGCACGGCAAGGTCGGTCTGGTGCACATCGATGCCCACGCTGACGTCAACGATCACATGTTTGGCGAGAAGATCGCCCACGGCACGACCTTCCGTCGCGCCGTTGAAGAAGGTCTGCTGGACTGCGACCGTGTCGTGCAGATCGGTCTGCGCGCTCAGGGTTACACCGCTGACGACTTCAACTGGAGCCGCGATCAAGGCTTCCGTGTGGTGCAGGCCGAAGAGTGCTGGCACAAGTCGCTGGCACCGCTGATGGCCGAAGTGCGCGAGAAAGTCGGTGGCGGCCCGGTGTACCTGAGCTTCGACATCGACGGCATCGACCCGGCCTGGGCGCCCGGCACCGGTACCCCGGAAATCGGTGGTCTGACGACCATTCAGGCGATTGAAATCGTTCGCGGCTGCCAAGGCCTCGACCTGATCGGTTGCGATCTGGTAGAAGTCTCGCCCGCTTATGACACCACCGGCAACACCTCGCTGCTGGCCGCCAACCTGCTGTACGAAATGCTCTGCGTACTGCCTGGCGTGGTTCATCGCTGAGGGTCGGGTCATGAACGAACGTGATCAGGTTTTGCAAGCGGCCGCCGCGCTGGTGGACGCCTTCGCCCGTAACGATCGCGAAGCTTACTTCGGCGCGTTCAGCGCCGATGCGAGTTTCGTTTTCTACACCCTCGAACAGCCGCTGCTGTCGCGCGATGCCTATCAGGCCTTGTGGGACAACTGGCGCGCCGAGGATGGCTTCGAGGTGCTCTCGTGCACCTCGAGCAACGCCTTCGTCAGCCTGCAAGGTGACATGGCGATTTTCATCCATGACGTGGCCACCGAGCTGCGCATGCAAGGGGAGCAACACTTCAGCCAGGAGCGCGAGACGATTGTTTTCAGGAAACAAGCGTCGAGCCTAGAACAACAAGGCCATTGGCTGGCCTGCCACGAACATTTGTCCGCAATGCCGGAAGGGCTGCCATCCCCTTAGCCAAACAGGTGACGCCTCACACACGATGAGGCGCGCCTTTATGATCGGAGCAGATCATGAATAACAACAACAACGACCAAAGCCTTACGCAGATTGAAACCCACGGGGTCGAGCAGATCCCGGACCACGAACGCAGCGCAGGCCCGACGGACTTGTTCCGGATGATCTTCGGTGGTTCGAATACCTTTGCCACCGCCGTGCTCGGCAGTTTCCCGGTGCTGTTCGGTCTGTCTTTTCAGGCCGGTGTCTGGGCGATTGTGCTGGGCGTACTGCTTGGCTCGCTGATCCTCGCACCGATGGGCCTGTTCGGCCCGCTCAACGGCACCAACAATGCCGTGTCGTCCGGTGCGCACTTCGGCGTGCACGGGCGGATCGTCGGTTCGTTCCTGTCGCTGTTGACCGCTATCGCGTTTTTCTCGCTCTCGGTGTGGAGTTCGGGGGATGCGCTGATCGGTGGTGCAAAACGCCTGATCGGTCTGCCGGAAACCGACCTGACTCTGGGCCTGGCCTACGGTCTGTTCGCGATCCTGGTGCTGACCGTGTGCATCTACGGCTTCCGCTTTTTGCTGCGGGTGAACAAGATCGCGGTGTGGAGCGCCAGCCTGTTGTTCCTGCTGGGCATCTTCGCCTTCGCCGGTCCTTTCGACGCGCATTACGCTGGCACCGTCAGCCTCGGTCAGCCGGGCTTTTGGGCCGCGTTCATCGGCGCCGCGCTGGTTGCGATGAGCAATCCGATTTCCTTCGGCGCGTTCCTCGGCGACTGGTCGCGCTACATCCCGCGTGACACCTCCAAGCAACGGATCATGGCGGCGGTGGTGCTGTCGCAGATCGCCACGTTCATCCCGTTCCTGTTCGGCCTGAGCACCGCGACCATCGTCGCGATCAAGGCGCCGGACTACATCGCGGCGAACAACTATGTCGGTGGTTTGCTGGCAGTGTCGCCGAGCTGGTTCTTCCTGCCGGTGTGCCTGATTGCGGTGATTGGCGGCATGTCCACCGGCACCACCTCGCTGTATGGCACCGGGCTGGACATGTCCAGCGTATTCCCGCGAGTGCTGTCGCGAGTGAAAGCGACATTGCTGATCGGCGTGCTGTCGATTGCCTTCATCTTCATCGGCCGTTTTGCGGCGAACCTGGTGCAGAGCGTGTCGACCTTCGCCGTGCTGATCATCACCTGCACCACCCCGTGGATGGTGATCATGATCATCGGCCTGGTGGTGCGTCGCGGCTTCTACTGCCCGGATGACCTGCAAGTGTTCACCCGTGGCGAACAGGGCGGACGCTACTGGTTCAGCCACGGCTGGAACTGGCGCGGTCTGGGGGCGTGGATCCCGAGCGCGGCGGTTGGCCTGTGCTTCGTCAATTTGCCGGGGCAGTTCGTTGGCCCGCTGGGTGAAATGGCCGGCGGCATCGACATCAGTTTGCCGGTGACATTGGGCCTGGCCTCGGTGGTGTACCTGACGCTGCTGAGCCTGTTCCCGGAACCGCGCGAAGTGTTCGGCCCGAAGGATGCCCGCAACCAAGCCATAGAAAAACCTGAACTGCGTCAGGCCGCCTGACGCAGGTCCCCTGTGGGAGCGAGCCTGCTCGCGAAGACTTCAGCACATTCAACATTCATGTGACTGACAGACCGCCTTCGCGAGCAGGCTCGCTCCCACAGTGAGATTCGAATTCAGCCTCAACATAAAAAAGACAATCGGAGACACGCCATCATGGCTTTGGATTTATTCGTCGTCCTCATCTACGCCGCCGGCATGCTCTTGCTCGGCTACTTCGGCATGCGCAAGGCCAAGACCAACGAGGACTTTCTCGTCGCCGGTCGTAACCTCGGCCCAAGCCTGTACATGGGCACCATGGCCGCAACCGTTCTGGGCGGTGCGTCCACGGTCGGCACCGTGCGTCTGGGCTACGTGCATGGCATTTCCGGTTTCTGGCTGTGCGCGGCTCTCGGTTGCGGCATCGTTGCGCTGAACCTGTTTCTCGCCAAACCGCTGCTGAAACTGAAGATCTACACCGTTACCCAGGTGCTGGAAAAACGCTACAACCCGATGGCCCGCTCGGCCAGCGCGGCAATCATGCTGGCCTACGCGCTGATGATCGGCGTGACCTCGATCCTGGCGATCGGCACCGTCCTGCAAGTGCTGTTTGACCTGCCATTCTGGGTTTCGGTACTCGTCGGTGGTGGCGTGGTGGTGATCTATTCGGCGATCGGCGGCATGTGGTCGCTGACCCTGACTGACATCGTCCAGTTCATCATCAAGACCGTGGGCCTGATGTTCATCCTGCTGCCGATCTGCCTGTACCGCGTCGGCGGTTGGGACGAACTGGTGCTGAAACTGCCGGCGACTGCCTTCAGCTTCACCACCATCGGCTGGGACACGATCATCACCTACTTCATGATCTACTTCTTCGGCATCCTGATCGGTCAGGACATCTGGCAACGGGTGTTCACCGTCAAGACCGCCAAAGTCGCGCAATACGCCGGCAGCATCGCGGGCATCTACTGCATCCTCTACGGCCTGGCTTGCGCGCTGATCGGCATGGCTGCACACGTGCTGATCCCGGATCTGGACAACGTCAACAACGCCTTCGCCGCCATCGTCAAACTGTCGCTGCCGGACGGCATCCGTGGTCTGGTGATCGCGGCTGCACTGGCGGCGATGATGTCCACCGCCAGCGCCGGCCTGCTCGCCGCAGCCACCACCCTGACTGAAGACCTGCTGCCGAAACTGCGTGGCGGCAAACCGTCGAGCCTGGGCATCAACCGCCTGTTCACCCTGCTCACCGGCATCGTCGTGCTGGGTATCGCGCTGGTGGTGAACGATGTGATCAGTGCGCTGACTCTCGCTTACAACCTGTTGGTGGGCGGCATGCTGATCCCGCTGATGGGTGCGATCTTCTGGAAACGCGCGACCACTGCCGGCGCCATCGCCAGCATGGGCCTGGGTTTTGCCACGGCGCTGCTGTTCATGTTCAAGGACGGTCTGGATGCGAACACGCCGATCTACTACAGCCTGGCTGTGGGTCTGGTGAGTTTCGTGGTGGTCAGCCTGCTCTCCCCTCGCCCGGCGACGGTGGCGAGTGCGATCTAAGCTCTGATGTAACGACTTGATGCTTTCTTCGACGGGTGTGGCGTCGGTTGCCACACCCGTTTTTTTCGTCTGAAGGAAAGTGCTGATGAAGATTGTTTCTCGCGATCAATGGTTCGAAGTACAACACCTGAGTGACGGCATTCGGCTGATTCACGAGCCGTATATTCGGCCGTTTTACCGATGCAACCTCTGGCACGTTCAGGGCCGTGACAAAGACTTGTTGCTGGATAGCGGTTCAGGGCTGGTCAGCCTTCGTGAGCAGTTGCCGTGGCTGACTGAACGCCCGTTAGTGGCAGTGGCCAGTCATTGCCACTTCGACCATATCGCCGGCCACCATGAATTTTCCGAACGACTGGTGCATCCCGCCGAGGCAGACATTCTGGCGGCGCCGGATGGCGAAAACGATTTGAGCCGCGCCTTCGTCGGCGACGACATGTTTGAAGCGCATCCGGACTGCCCGTTGTGCTACGCCGAATACCGGGTCAAAGCCGCGCCGGCGACCGGGTTTGTCGAGGACGGCGACGTGCTCGATCTGGGCAATCGCACGCTGCTGGTGCTGCACACGCCGGGGCATTCGCCGGGCGGGATCAGCCTGTACGAGGCGGCGACGCAAACCCTGTTCAGCGGCGACATCATCTACGACGGGCCGCTCATCGAAGACGCCTACCACTCCAATCTTGAGGATTACGCCACCAGTCTGCGGCGTTTGCAGGCGTTGCTGATCCGTACGGTGCATGGCGGCCATTTCGGCAGTTTTTCCGGAGAGCATTTGCGCTCGATGATTGACGAGTGGTTGCGCGGGCACGCCTGAGGCCTGCTTCACTCAAGCAGACAACAATCAGAAATATCTGCCATGAGAAGAGCTGCCGTACGTGCCGCCGTTCACCGATATATCCGGCGTCTGCTGGAAACCCGCGAATTCAACGACAACACCAGCCTGGTGCAGTTGGGACTGGAGAAAGCCGACATCGAGGATTTGATCTTTCATCTGGAAGATGAATTCGGACTGACGGCGTTCACCGCCGAAGAAGACCGCATGCTCAAGACCGCGAAAACCGCGAATGACTTGAGCCGGTTTTTGCTTGAGATAGGCCGTCATTAAAAGCAAAAGATCGCAGCCTTCGGCAGCGCCTACATTAATCCGTGCAGGAGCTGCCGAAGACTGCGATCTCTTGATCTTGAATCCTTTGATCTCGGATCGGGGGCGTTACCGGCGCCGTTGTTGACGGCGGCGCTGCTCGTCATCGGTGCGGATCGGTACAGGTTGCAGAGGCGGTTCGATCAGACCGAGGGCAACACCCAAGTCGTGCAGCCAGTTTTGAATTTTCTCTTTCATCGTCATGCCCCCTTCAGGGTGGTGCTGAGCGGCCGGAATTCTGAGGCCGCTTCGCACTGATAATAGTCCGAAGTCCTACGCAATGCTCGGCCAAATCCGCAATGATCTGTTACTGAATTGAACAGAGTTCGCCGCCATTGGTTCAGGCTGTTTCCCGGGTTTCGATCCGAGCCGCAGGATAGACAGCCTGCTGCACCTCGATCCAGGCATTGAGGTTGGCGCCGAGCATGCCCTTGCGCCACATGAGCCATGTTGTCGCACCCGCGAATGATTCGGCCAAAGGGTGCACTGCGACACTCTCGCGCCCCGGCAGACTGGCCAGCATCGACTCCGACATCAACGCCACGCCACTGCCGGCAATCACGCAGGCGAGCATGCCCTGATAGGACTCGATCTCCATCGCCCGGCCCATCGCCGCGTGATAGTGCGAAAACCACGCCTCCAGGCGCATGCGATACGAACACCCGCGACGAAAGGTGAACACCGACCGCCCTTCCACGTCCCGGGCGCTGTGCACTGGCGGATGATCGGGTTCGGTGATCAAAACCAACTGCTCTTCGCACAACGGCACACCATCAAGTCCAGCCAGTTCCAGCGGACCATCCACCAGCGCCGCATCGAGTCGTCCGGTGAGCAAACCCTCCAGCAGCTCGGCACTCGGCGCCGACTGTACTTGCAGATTCACCGCCGGGAATTGCTTGTGATAGCGCGCCAGCAACGCCGGCAGATGAATTGCCGCCGTGCTGTACATGGTGCCGAGGACAAAATCCCCCGCCGGTTGCCCGCCCATGACTGCAGCGCTGGCCTGATCGCGTAACGCGAATAACTTGCCGGTGTAGTCCAGCAGGACTTTTCCCGCAGGCGAGAGCTGCAAACGCTGACGCTCACGGACGAACAGTTCGACACCGAGTTGCTCTTCCAGCTGTTTGAGCCGAGTCGACAAGTTCGACGGCACTCGGTGCAAGCGTTCGGCTGCGCGGGTGATTGACCCTTCTTCGGCGACGGCCTGAAAGATCCGCAGTTGGCTGAACTCCAAAAGCTTTCTCCATAACAGAACAAGTTACTCACTATTATTCAATTTTAAAGAAAGTCAATCAGTCCTAGCCTGACGGTCATTGCTCCTTCAAAGGAATCCCGACCATGTCGCCCCTGATTCGCTTATCCGCCTGCTTCGTTGCCCTGATGATGGCCATGGGCATCGGGCGTTTCGCCCTCACGCCACAAATGCCACACCTGCTCAGCGAAGGGCAGATCGACCTGACGGCCGCCGGTCTGATCGCAGCGGCCAACTACCTCGGCTACTTGCTCGGTGCGGTCGACGCGATGTTCGCCCATCGCCCGCAGCAGGTTCTCAAACGTCTGCACGGCGGCTTGTGGCTGTGCGTACTGCTGACCTTGGCGTCGTTTTGGGCTGACGGTTTCTGGTCGCACCTGGTGCTGCGCTTTGGCACAGGGGTGGCAAGTGCGTGGGTGCTGGTGATGATCACTTCGCTGAGTCAGCCGCTGGCTGCCGCTGCGGGTCGTCCGCGTTTGGGCACCCTGGTCTTTGCCGGACCGGGGTTGGGGATTTTTCTGACAGGGTTGCTGGCGCTGGTCTCACATCTGCTGAATCAGACATCCGCGACGTTGTGGCTGATTTATGCGGCGGCCGCGTTGCTGATGTTACTGAGCGTCTGGCGATTGCTGCCAACGCCCGTCGCAACGACAACGGCGGTTGCTGCGCCGGTCAGTCTGTCGAATCGGGGCATTGGGCGGCTGGCGGTGATTTATGCGCTGTACGGCGTCGGCTACATCATCCCGGCGACCTTTCTATCGCAAATGGCCAACGCGCAGTTCCATGGACAATGGCAGGCCGACCTGTTCTGGCCGTGTTTCGGTCTGGCCGCGGCACTTGGCGTGTTGCTGGTGAGTCTGCGCCGTCACGATCCCGAAACCACCCGCCACTGGCTGATGGCAACGTTGTGGCTGCAAGCGGTCGGTGTGTTTGCCTGCCTGTTCGGCAGCGGCCTCGGCCTCACGCTGGGCGTGATCCTCTGCGGCACACCGTTTCTGGCGTGCATGCAACTGGTCATGCAACGCTCGCGGGAACTGGCGCCCCATGCCACCCAGCGCAATGCCGGCATGCTCACCGCGTGCTTTGCGCTCGGCCAACTCAGTGGCCCGTTGCTGGCGGCGTTGAGCAGCCATTTCAGCGGCAGTTTGCACCCTGCCCTGGTGATCGCCGGCAGCGGCTTGCTGATTGCCGGCGGTCTGGCGATGCAATCGACTAGCGCTGGCCCAGCGCTTTGCGCAAACGCCGACGCAGCCACTGCTCGGCGCTGACAAAGGTGATGCCGAGCAACACCAGCACCGCGCCGATGACGAAGTTCAGACTCAACTGTTCGCCGAGCAAAATCACACCGAAGGTCACGCCAAACAATGGCGTCATGAACGAAAACACCGCGAGGTTGGCCGCCAGATACCGGCGCAGCAACCAGAACCAGATCAGGTAACTGAAGAACGACACCACCAGGCCCTGGAACAACACGCTGGCCACCGCTACGGGAGTCAGACTGACGTGGGTGATCTGGCCGCTGAACAGCGCAATCAGCAGCAGGCCAAGGAAGCCGACGATCAACTGATAGAACAGAGTCAACGTCACCGGTGCTTCCGACAGACGTGAGGCGCGCACCACCACCGTGGTCGCGCCCCAGCAGGCGCCCGCCAACACGCCAAAGGCATCGCCGAGCAGCATGCGCCGGTCGAGGTTGTCCCATGACACGCCACCGGCGAAGGCAATCGCGATGCCGATAAACGCGAGCAGAATGCCCAGCCATTGCAGCGGTCGCAGCCGCTCACTGGCCAACAGGAAATGCACGCCCAGCGCAGTGAAAATCGGCGCGGTGTAGAGGAACACCGACATGTGCGCTGCGGTGGTCAGTTGCAAGCCTTCGGCGATGAAGAAGAATTCCAGACCGAACAACCCACCGGCCAGCAAGCCGCCGCGCCAGGTGTTGCCGACCTGATTCCAGCCGCCCTTCCAGCACATCAGCAGCCCGACCAGCAGCGCGGAAATCCCCGAGCGCGCCGCCGCTTGCATCACAGGGGCGATGTCTGGCGCCGCCCACTTGATCATCACCTGCTGTACGCCCCAGATCAGACACAGGCCGATCATCACTTGCAGGGCAAAACTGTCGGCATTACGCCGCTCGACACTCACCGCAACACCTCGAACACGCACAACATGGCAGGCCATCCAATGGTCAAAAACAATGCTGGGGATTATCAATCAGTCGGGCGGAAAAAGCCGTCTGGAAAAGACATTTGTTTCTTCAGTGGCGGTAGCAGTGGATGGCTGTCGGCTGCGCCGCCATTCGCGAGCAGGCTCGCTCCCACTTTGGAGTGCGTTCCCCTGTGGGAGCGAGCCTGCTCGCGAAGAGGCCGGCACTGCCAACACACATTACCGAGCAGACTTGCCAAACCGTTGAGCGAACAAAAAACCAACGCTACAAGCCACAGCAGTAGCAAACGTCCCCCACGCCCAATCCATCAACGTCACCTGCACTGACCACCCTCGCAATGTTGCCCAGTTCGTCAGGTCATACGTGCCGTAAGCTACCAGCCCTAACAACGCGCCCCGCTTCGCCGCCCATTGCCACGTCACGGCCGGCAGCACCACAAACACCACGCCGCCAAAAACATACAGGCAATAAAAAACCGCTGCCGGAACCAGCAGCGGTTTTTCGAGCATCAGCGAACCGAGCAGTTCGCGATAGGTCGGCGCCATCAACAGGCCGAGCCAGATGCCGTCGAGCAGCAGAAACGTCACCAGCGTGGCAACGTAGGCAATCAGCGCTTTTTTCATCGACCCGACCTCGTGTGTGCCCCATGCAACATGGGCCACCCAAGGCTCAGGTTAGTTCAATACGATCGGCATGAATAACGATCTTGCCTTCCTTGTACAGCGCACCGATGGCCTTCTTGAAGTTGCCTTTACTGACGCCGAACAGGCTGCTGATCAACGCCGGATCGCTCTTGTCGCTGACCGGCAGCGTGCCGCTGTTGTCGCGCAACTTGGCGAGGATCTTCGAGTTCAGGCTGCTCGCCGCTTCCTGGCCAACCGGTTGCAGGCTCAAGGCGATCTTGCCGTCGGCACGGATTTCCTTGATGTAGCCCTTCTCGATCATGCCGGCGCGCATGAACTTGAAGATTTCGTTCTTGTGAATCAAACCCCAGTGCTTGTTGTTGATGATCGCCTTGAAACCCATGTCGGTGGCTTCGGCAACCAGCAGATCAACTTCCTGGCCTTGGCTGTAGTTGGCCGGGGTCTTGTCGAGGTAGCGATCCAGACGCGCAGTGGCGGTGATGCGGCGGGTGTGCTTGTCGAGGTAGACATGCACCACGCAGTATTCGCCGGCGGTCATCTGGCGTTTTTCTTCGGAGTACGGCAGCAACAGATCCTTTGGCAGCCCCCAATCGAGGAACACACCGATGCTGTTGACTTCAACGACTTTCAGACTGGCAAATTCACCCACCTGAACTTTTGGTTTTTCCGTGGTAGCGAGAAGTTTGTCTTCGCTGTCCAGATATACAAATACGTTGAGCCAGTCTTCATCTTCGCTGGGAATATCTTTCGGGATATAACGATTAGGCAAAAGAATCTCGCCGTCAGCACCGCCGTCCAGATATAAACCGAAGTTAGTGTGTTTAACCACTTGCAAACTGTTGTAACGCCCGACTAAAGCCATTTCCAGAACCCTCATTGCGTGGGCGGCATTCTACCCGTTTTTGTCGAGGCCGTCGGGCGGCAGATCCGCAGGCGTCGGAAATTTGCGCAACGCCCTGATTTTCCTTGTGTGCGGCTGGGCTGAGGTGCCGCTCGTCAGGCAGACCCCAGCGCTCGCGGTTGAATATTTCAATGCCTGCAAACCTGAATGTTCTTATTTAAAACAGCAGGTTAGCCGGATATTTCGAATATTTAATCGAGAATAATGCAGTACAGCGGTGGGTTATTCCCGGGGATATTTACCAAGCAATTGTCAAGTTATTCCTGTACGATGCCTGGCCGAGTTACTTTTCTACAGGTTAATGGCCGCCATGCGTGTAAAAGCATCCACCAGCAAAGCAAAGCCAGCTCCAGCCGTTGAAACCAGCGAATCGATCAACGATCAGATTGCGGCGTTCCTCAAGTCCGGCGGCGAGATTCAACAAATTGCCAAAGGCGTCAGTGGCCAGACATTCGGCCCGTCCAAGCAGATCAGCCTGGGCAAGAAGTAACATCCGGTTTTACACCCGTCCAGAGGCGCTTTGAGCTTCGAAGCGCCTGGACTGGCACCCCGCAATATCCCCTTCGCTTTAAACAAAAATTCTTGTAAATCGACGAATGGCCTTCAATGCCGATCATTCGCCGGTATCCTTGCACGCGTCTAGATCAAGCGTTTCAGCAGGCCCGCCACCCTGCCCGCGCTGTTCATGGAGTGACGCATGCGCAAATCTTCCTGTTTATCACTTGTAGGCCTGCTGGCTTGCGCGACTGCGCACGCGCAGATTTTCCAGCGAGAACTGGGCGATTTCGATCTCAAACTCGGCACCACGCCCACGCGTAGCATGGCTCAGGGCCTGGTCAAACCGGCAGCCGTCGGTTCGTTCCACGGCGGCCTCGACCTCAGCCACGACAGTGGTCTCTACGTTGGCCAGTACGCGCCGAGCATGGGCATCACACCTGGCAAGAACCTCGAGATCGACTCCTACGTCGGCTTTAAACAGCCTTTCGATCAGATCCTTGGCTACGAAGTCGGCATGATCCACTACAGCTATCCCGAAGTAGACACCCTCGACAGTCAGGAGCTGTTCGGTGGCCTGACCTTGCTCGGCAGTCGTTTCGGCGTGGCCTTGAGCAACGACCCGGACAAACAGAACAACACCTTGTTTGCCGACCTTGGCGGCAATCAACCGTTCGGCATCGGCGTCAGCATGAAATACACCACCCACCAACTGAACACGCCCGTCGCCGTGGACGGTGGTTATGTCAGCAGTTTTACCGACTGGTCAGTGAAATTGTCCCGACCGTTCATGGGCGTCGACCTCGACCTGATCTACAGTAACTCCAGCCTCAGCGGCAGCGATTGCTCAGCCTATTCCGGGCACAACAGCGAGTGCGACGGTCTCGTCACCCTCAAGGCTGCCCGCGCGTTCTATTGATCGGCTGAACTGCCGGGTTCATTCTGCGTTCACATAGGAATCAGTCCCTCGAAGCCAGGCTCACGCAAGGATTCGCCCATGTCTCGCTGGTTCAAGCACATCGCCGCTCTACTGATTTTCACCCTCGCCCTCGGCGCTTGCAGTCGCGTCGGCCTGGCCTATCGCAATCTCGACGTCATTATTCCGTGGACGCTCGGCGATTACCTGGACATGAACGGCGAGCAGAAAGACTGGTTCAACGAACGCCTCAAGGATCACCTGAGCTGGCATTGCACCACGCAATTGCCGGGTTATCTGGACTGGCTTGATCGCCTGCAGACCATGGTCGAAACCAATCAGGTCACCGATGCCGCGTTACAGGCGCGCACGACGGAAGCCAAGCAGGCCATTGCCGAAACCGCTCGAGAGATCACCCCTTCGGCCATTGAGCTGTTGCAAGGTCTGGATGACAAGCAAGTGGCCGAGATGAATGACGCGTTTGCCAAGGATCTGCGCAAGCGTCAGCAGGAGTACCTCAAACCACCGCTTGATCAACAAATTGCCGAGCGTGGCGCGCGGATGGTTAAACGCTTGAATGACTGGCTCGGCCCCTTGAGCGCCACCCAGGAACAGCGGGTCATGGCCTGGTCGACCGCGTTGGGCGATCAGTACACCCAATGGATCGCCAATCGCGCCCATTGGCAGAAGCAATTCAGTGCTGCCGTGGCGCAACGCAAAAGCCCCGAATTCCCACAGAGAATCGAGACTCTTCTGGTCAATCGAGAGAGTTTATGGACAGCGGATTACCGCAAGGCCTTCGCCGATACTGAAGCGCAGGGACGCTCGCTGGCGGTGGACTTGATGGCCGAGAGTACGCCGCAACAGCGTCAGCGCTTGTTGAAGAAGATCGAAGGCGTGCGCAAAGACTTCAACGACCTCAAATGCCTGAAGGCTGCGCAAAAAACCTGAACAACACGAAGATCAATGTGGGAGCGAGCCTGCTCGCGAAAGCGGTGCATCAGTTACTTCAAATGTCACTGACAGACCGTATTCGCGAGCAGGCTCGCTCCCACATGGGGATACCTTTGGACTCAGGCGATCTGAGCTTTAGATGCCACTTCATCAAACGTGGCCTCGGCCAGCGCATCCTCCTGCTCATCCAGCACCTGACGCGGGTGATCGTTGCCGGGAATGCTGCTGTCGATCAGGCTCAGCAGGCTGGAACCGCGCGGGGTCAGGACAAAATTGTTTCCGGTGCTGCCCTCTTCGTCCGGACGCGGTGCGATGTAGCCGCGCAACAGCAGCAGCCTTTCATAGTCGCAAGCCAGCGTTTTCAGGTGATCAAGGTTCTCGATCGGTTCGCCCGCACTGGCTTTCTCCGCCGCATAGTCTTCGGCGTAGGCCCGAGGGGCAAAACTGTGGCCGGCACTGTTCTGCACTTCGTGCAGTAAGCGTTCAATCAAATCCCAGTTATAAGTCGTCATCCTGATCCAACCTCCGGTGCGCGTGATTTATGGCGCGTTCATAGGTTGTGACCTGAGCGGTTCCCAGCCGTTCAGCCGCATTTCCCGAGGCGACCGACCGGCGGTCTGTCGATTTCCCGCAGGGTTAAACGACTAGTCTGAAACAGACGGTTTCAACCCCCGCAGGAGAAATCATCATGAACGTTGAGCATCATCCGGTGGTATCGCGCGAAGAATGGCTCGCCGCGCGTAAGCAACATCTCGCCGACGAAAAAGCCTTCACCAAAGAACGCGACCGCCTCAGCGCCAAACGTCGCGCATTGCCATGGGTGAAGGTCGACAAGGACTACCACTTCCAAGGGCCGAGCGGCGAATTAAAGCTGGCTGATCTGTTCGGCAAACACAGCCAATTAGTGGTTTATCACTTCATGTTTGCCAAGGACTGGGAGGAAGGCTGTCAGGGCTGCTCGTTCCTCAGCGACCACATCGACGGTGCCAACCAGCATCTGGCTCATCACGACATCGCCGTGGTTGCGGTATCTCATGCGCCGTTCAACGAGTTCCAGGACTTTAAACGGCGCATGGGCTGGAAGTTCGACTGGGTGTCTTCAGAAGGCTGCGACTTCAACTATGACTTCGGCGTGTGCGCCCGGGCTGAGGATGTCGCGGCCGGAAAGGCTACGTACAACTACGAAAAGACTGACAGCGCCGAGGAAGAAATGCCGGGGTTGAGTGTGTTTTATCGTGATGAGGCTGGGGAGATTTTCCATACCTACTCGACCTACGCTCGCGGTCTCGACATGCTGGTCGGCGCCTACAACTATCTCGACCTCACGCCCAAGGGCAGGAATGAGGACGAGATCATGGAGTGGGTGCGGCATCATGATCGGTATGAAGGCGGCAGCAATTCCGGTTGCTGCCATGAGCAGTAATCAATAGAAAAGCCGTCAAAAAAGCTACTCGCTGAAGTACTCGAGCCAGGCCCGAGTACTTCTAGAGACCATGGCGTCACTGCCTGGCTTCACGCTTGGTCTGTTCAATCAATGGCCGATACTGGTCATACAGCGCACCGTAGTTGACGACTAACGCCGGCGGCATGCTGCCGACGTTTTCATACCACGTCATGTCCACGCCATTCTTGGCAATGATCAGCTTATCCATCCAGGTGTCATGCAACGTGGCAAAGGCATTCATGCCCGGTACCGAGTTGGCAATATTGCTGATCAGTGTGCCGTGACAGACCGCCAGCAACGATGCACATTCTTGATTCAGACCAATGTTCTTGCCCTCGACCCACTCGCCATTGATCCATTCGCGTGGCACCAGACCATTCTCGAGTTCCGTGAATTTAGGGCCGCCCGCACGGTCTTCACCCGGCCGGATATCAGGTCCGCGACCGGTCCAGTACGCATAGATTTCCGCCAGCGCACCGGTGCCGGCAATGGTCAGCCATGACTTGTCGCTGCCGTCGCCGGTCAGCAACCCCTTGAGCGCGGTATTGACCGCATAAGCCTTGAGTCGCTCGGTGACATTCTGGGTGATCAGGTTGCCCTGCGGCCCGGTCACTTTGCCCCAGGTGTTGGTATAGGAGCCGGCACCGGCAATGATCGCCGCCGTGACATAACTCTTGATGTTTTCTTCCGAGAGCACGTCTTTGAGGGTGTCGGCCAGATTGCCCTTGTTGTTGATAGCGCTGACTGCCGCCGTACTGGCCATCGAGGTGATCACCGCAGTCAAGGCAACGTTGCCAACGCCGGCAGCGGTGGTTGCTGTCGCCGCTGCGAACGTCGATCCGGTTCCGGATGCCAGAGTGCCGCCGACTGCCGCGCTCGCGGCGCCGGCCGTCAACACCGTGACAATGATCGCCACGGCAATCGCGGCGCCCATGCCCATGCCGGAACTTTCGTAGTCCCACTGGTCATGCACTTCCTTGATCATGCGCCAGTCGATGTCGCCGCGGTTCTGCATGTCCTTGAGCCATGCCAGTTGCGGATCAGCCTTGACCATCGCATCGATGCTGTCGGCCACGGTCTTCTGGTTGACTTCCTTGACATCGATACGAATGTCGCCGGCCGCCTTGATAACGATGTCACCGGCCGCAAGCAGATGACTCTGGCGAATGCTTTCGTCGGTCTGCCCGGCGCCTTTGGCTGAGGTCCAGGCCAGACTGCTCTTGCTTTTCTCGTGGCTCTCCTTTTTCAGGTCGGTGACACTTTCGAAGATCAGGTCACCGCCGCTGCTGATGGTCAGGTCCTTGCCGGCCTTCAGGTTGGCCGCCTGATAGAGCTGATCACCGCCACTGGCAATCGTCAAATCGCCGCCACTGCTGATTTCACTGCCGATATGGGTGACTTTGGTCACCTCGTCACGCCGGGTTTCCTTGCGTCCCAGGCTGCCTTTTTTCTTTTTGTCGTACAGCGAATAGTCGTAATCCTCGGCGGCCAACACATTGATGTCATTGCCGGCGAACAGATAGGCTTCGTCGCCTGCGGTGATCCGGCTCGACACCACGGTCAGGTCTTTACCTGAGGTGAACCCGGCCTTGCCACCGGCGCTGATCGAACTGGCAATCTGATCAATATGGTCTTCCTGCGCGGTGACCTTTTTCGATTTGTAATAGGAATGGGATTCCTCTTCGGCCGAGACGATCAACAGATCACGGTCGGCGCTCATGCCGATATCACGCTGGGCGCTGATCTGACTGCCGATCACCGACAGATCCCGACCGGCATTGACGGTAAAATCGCGTCCGGCCGTGGCAGTCGAACCGACCTGATGAACGCTGCTGGTGGTGGCACCGGTAAACGCGGAATTGTTGCTTTGCGCCGAAACGATGCTCGCGTCGCGCCCCGCCTCGATCACGGTATCGCGCCCACTGACCAGTGCACTGCCGGTGCTGATGAAGTCGCGGCCGGCACTGGCTTTCAGATCGTTGGTGGCCTCGATGCGTGATGCATTGTCGAGGTACTCACGATGCTGTGAGTAGCCCTGTGTGGCAAAACCGCTGCTGGTCACCGTGCGCTCGTTGATGATGTCGCCCTTCACCGCGACCAGATTGACATCGCGCCCGGTGATGATGCCGCCCGATTGGTTGACAATGCTGTTGCCGGCCAGCAAGTCGAGACGGTTGCCCGCCTCGATCAGGCCGCTATTGACCAAGTCATTGCCGGCTGCCGCTGTCAGGTTGTTACTGGCTCGCAGGGTGCCAGCGTTTTGCAGATCGTTGCCAGCAATCAACTTGACGTTAGTGCCCTGGATCAACGCACCATTTGGCGCCAGCCGATTATTGGCCTGAGCCAGATAGAGCACCGGCACCAGCACTTTCTCGCCATTCACTTCGTGCTCTTCGAGCCAGACGATGTCGTGGGTCAGCGCCGCAACCTGCTCGGCGGTGAGCGTCACCCCCACCGACAGATTGAGTTGATCCTTGCTGGCGATAGCATTGTTCATCAGGTACTTGAACAGGCCCTCATCGGAAGTCTGACCATCAATGAAGCGCTGTCCGGTGCGCTCGACCACCGCCTGCTGAATCAAGCGCTGCTCGTACAAACCATCGCCCAGGCGCTTGGCACTTTGGTCAGGGTCATAACCGAGTTTGGCCAGCAGATAATCGGAACTCATGAACTGTTTGAGTTCGGTGAGTACCGGGTTGGTTTCAATCAAGTACTTGTGCGCATTCGATGGCGCCTGGGTATTGGGCAGCCCCTGTACCCTGGCCAGCGTCTGGCCGGTGTTGTCCTTGAGCGGAGCGCTCGGGACGCCGCTCGACGAGCCACCACCGAACTGGACGCTGACATCAATGGCGCTCTGGCCGGAGCTCGGATCTGCGCCTTTACGATCGGCTGTGCTCAGTTGCCGATCAGTCACGCCGACCGGGTTGATCGAGTCAAATGTCAGTGTCCGCCCGCCACTTGGCACTTCGGCCTGACGCTGGGTTTGCGTGACTGACGCGCCGCCGATGGTCCAGTTCTGCGAACCACCGGGCAGCGGCGCTGCGCCGCCCGAACTGGCGCCTTGACCGCTCAAGCGGAACAGGCCGTTTTGCCCGCTCGGCAGTGCGAATCCGGGGGATGCCAACGGGTTGACCTGTTGTTGCGCGAGATCTGGCGGCAATTGGCGGTTGAGGCTGATTACGGTAGGTTTGGCCCCACCCCCGGCGCGCGTGTCGGCTGTCTTCCCCGGGCCGGCAGCGGTTGCACTGAACGACTTCAGTTCGCCGTTACTGATGTTGTTGGTCGCGTTGATCACTACGTTGCCACCGGCCTGCACAATCGCCGGGACATAGGTCTTGCCCGCCGACTCGGTAATGACCGTCTGGAACGGCGTGGCGTTGATGATTTCCGCCGGCGCCTGCACGCGAACCCCTGAAGCATATTGCGACGCTCCAAAAGTGACATAACCGCCACCCGAGGCATCATTTGCATACGTACCGATATATTGAGTACTGGTCTCGAGGATGTGGGGGTTGTTCTTGAGCCAAGGTGTCACCGACGACTCTGCACCTCCTGCAGTCCAGAACCGGATGTCCTTGTTGTAACCTGCATCATTGTGGCTGTTGTAGTCGACAATTTGACTCCAAAGTGTCCTGGTCGGCGCCTTGTTGGTGATGTACTTGAGCGACGAATAGCTGCCCAGCGAACTGCCGGAGTTGTTGAACGTATCGACATTGATGGTGATGTCGGACGACGCGGACACGGTGGAGTTGGAGTTGATGAACTCCGAACCAGTGACGCTCAGATTACGTCCGGCGGTGATGCTCGAAGCATCGGCGTCACCCGAAACCGTGACGTTGAACGTCTGCTGCCAGACCAGGTGTGAATCAACGTCCTCCATATGCTTGGGCCGGGCGGAATCACAGTTGAAGCAACGCACCCCGATGGACGAAGAATCGCCCTCGGTAGTGGTGACGCTGAAGTTTTCCATCTTGTTGTTGACCACGGCCGACTTCAACGACATATCGCCAGTGGACTCGATCCGCCCGGACAGGTTGTCAATCCGGCCTGCACGGTCGGCACCGTTGTAACCCGACACATTGATGTCACCCAGGCTGTACATATCGCTGTAAGTGTTGGTCAGGGTGCCGACTTGCAGGTTCATATGGCCACCGCTGAACAGCAGTGAGCCTTGATTGACGCGGATGCGGTTGTTCGTCAGGTTCTGCGCGTTGATCAACAGGTTTCTGGCACTGGCCAGCGTGCCGAGATTGCTCACCGTAGCGGCTCTGATTTCCATTGCATCAGCCGATGTCAGCCGCCCCATGTTGGTCAATTGGCCGCCCACATTGAGCTTGGTCAAACCGCCACCGGCGACACTGGCAGCCTCGTTGACAGTCAGTTGCGCCGCACCGAGCGTGAGGTCACCCACGCTTGAAACCCGGCCATTGCCGCCGTAACTGCCCGTCAGTTGTACATCCAGAGTGCCGTCACTGGCGATCAAGCCGTCGTTGTTCCAGTTGCCACCGCGCCCTTGCAGGTGCGTGGATGCCAGTATCTGACCACTGGCAGTCTGGCTGAAATTGTTGACGTTGACGTTCAACCGACCTGCCTGAATCACGCTGGAGTTGCTCCAGCTATCGGCATTGAGGGTCAGCCCGCCGCGGGTGACGATACTGCCGCCTGCGCCGGTGACATTGGCCGTGGAAATATCAAACGTGCCCTCGCCCAGATGCAGCAGTTGACCGCCACTGTTCTGAAAGCTGCCGACGGCCAGTGTCAAATCGGTGTTACCGGTTTCCAGTACGCCGTAGCGATTGTCCAGCAGCCCGCCAATCTGAAAGGCGGTTTTGCCACTGTTGCTCAGCGAGCGCAGCTTGCCGGTCTGGTTATCCAGGCTGGCCGCCTTGACTGCCAGAGTGGTGTCGCTTTCGATGACACCGCCACGGTTGTTCAAATCGTTGAGCAGATTCAGGTCGATACGATTGCCAGCGATCTGGCCGACATTGTTGTCCAGCCGGGTGCCGCTCACGCTGAGCAGGTTTTTCGCGTAGAGACCGCCGCTGCCGTTATCCAGCGCCGCCGTGGTAATGCTCACATCCGCGGCCTGCGCCGAGATCCGCCCGCCATTGTTGCTCAATCCGGCCAGAGCCGTGAGTTTGAGACCCTGCGCCTGAATGATGCCGCCCTGGCGATTGTTGTTCAGATCGACGCCGTTGCGCAGGACGCCAACAGTGCGTGCTTCCAATGCGCCTTTTATGCTCGCCAGCACACCGCCACGGTTGTCGATGTTGGCAGCGTTGAGACTGACGGCACCGGTTTCGGCAATGATTCTGCCGCTCTGGTTATCGAGGTCGCCGATGACATCGAGTGTCAAACCGTTCTGGCTCTGGATTGCGCCTTTGGCGTTGGTCAGGCTGTTGGCCTTGAGCAGCAGACCGGCGGTCTGGCTATAGATCAAGCCATCGCCATGATTGAGTACGGTCCCACTGGCGGTGATGGTCAGATCGCCCTTGGCGGCAATGGTGCCCTTGTCGCTGTTGTCCAGCGACTGCGCCTGCAGATCCAGTGTGCTCTGGCTGATCAGTTGACCGTTGCGGTTGCCCAGATCGGTAACGCCTTTGATGCTCAAAGGCCCCGCGCCGGCCAGTTTGCCGGCGCTGTTGTTCAGTTTTCCGGAAAGCCGGAGGTTGATCGCAGCATCACTGACGATCTGGCCGTTACTGTTGTCCAGCCCCGTTGCGCCGACATCGATCGCCTGTTGCGCATTGACCGTACCGCCGACGTTACTCAATGTGGCGCTGTTGATAGTCAGTGCGGCGCCGCTGTCGATCAGGCCCCCCCCAGCGTTATTGAGCGTCCCGTCCACCGCCAGTGTCTGGCCCTCGCCACTGCTGATAATGCCTTTGTCGCTGTTGTCCAGACTGCCGGCCTCGACGTTCAGCCTGCCATGACTGACCAGAGCGCCAGAACCGCTGTTGAGCAGGTCACCCTGCATGGCCACGAACACATTGCCATTGCGACTGGAGAGCGTGCCACCGCTGCGGTTATCGAGGCTGGCGCCTTTGACGACCAGGCCTTCCCAACCTGAAATCAAGCCGTTGCGGTTGACCAGACGAGTGCCGTCGAGGGTCAGTTTCTGGCTGCTGATCAACTTGCCAGCGTTGTTGATCACGTTCCGTGCAACCACGTCGAATCCGAGGCTGCTGGAGATTTCGCCGCTGTCGTTATCGAGATCACGCAGACGTTCAAGGGTCAGCAAGCCGTTGGCTGTGAGCAAACCGTTACGGTTGTCGAGATCACCATCCGCCAGATTCACCGTGACGGCCTTTTCGCCCAGTAAGCGGCCACCGTTCTGGGTCAGTGCGGTCAGCGTGAGATGGATATCATCCTTGGCGGACACCTCGCCGCCGTTGCTGGAATCCAGGGTCGTACCGGTCAGTGACAGCGTCCCGCGACTGTTGATCAAACCGTTGTTACGGTTGTTCAACGCCATGGCGTTTAAGGTGATGGCGTCCACCGCCAGTATCATCCCGCCGTCATTGCTCAAATCGCCACTGCTGATCTGCAGCGCTTTATCGGCGTTGATCACGCCATTGGCGTCGTTGCGCAACACGCCGTCGACGGTCAGATCAAGCCTGCCTCGGCTGTCC
Organism: Pseudomonas sp. S3_C06; assembly: GCF_054667675.1. NCBI lineage: Bacteria > Pseudomonadati > Pseudomonadota > Gammaproteobacteria > Pseudomonadales > Pseudomonadaceae > Pseudomonas > Pseudomonas sp. S3_C06. Next base: position 5,549,693 of record NZ_CP162747.1, on the reverse strand, counting down.
AGACTGCCACCGCTGTTGTTCAAACTGGCGCTGCGAACGTCAATCGACGTCGCGCCGATCAAGCCTTTGACGTTATCCAGCGCATTGGCAATGCGTAACGTCAGGCCCTGACTGCTTAAAAGCCTGCCATTGCTGTTATCCAGGTTTTGCGCAGTCAACGTGAAGGCCTGTTTGCTGGAGATCTCACCGCCCTGATTGTTGACGCCATTCAATTGTTTGAGCAGCAAGGCACCGGGCGCGTTGATAAGGCCATTCTGGTTGTTCAACTGACCGTTGTTCATGTCCAGGCTCAGGCTGGTTTTGCTGAACAATTGGCCGCCCTGCTGGTCAAGCCCGGTGACCGATGCAGTTAGCGCTTCTTCGCTGCCGATACGTCCTCGGTCACGGTTATTCACCTGAGCGGCGTGCAGATCCAGCGTGCTGGCGCTGTTGAGCTGTCCAGACTGGCTGTTGTCAAACGCCCCGGTGGTGACCGTCACCGCGCCCTTGGCGCTGATTGTGCCGTTCTGACTGTTATCCAGGCGGGTGCTGACGAGCTTGAGCACGCCGTCAGTCACCAGCGAACCACCCTGATTTGCGACTGCGCCCTGACTGTCGAGCGTCAAATCTTCAGCACTCGACAGACTGCCCATGGTGTTGGTCAGTTGAGCCGTACTGATCGTCAACTGGCGTTCGCTACTGACCTTGCCGTGACTGTTGTCGAATGCACCACTCAGATCCAGGTGCGCCTGCTGCAGGCTGAACAGATTGCCAGCGCTGTTATCCAGCACACGTCCGTGCAGATTGAACAGGGATCGGGAATTGATCAGACCGCTGTTGCGATTGAGCAAGCGATCGACTGTCAGCGTGAGCGCCTGCCCCGAGAAAATCTGCCCGGCATCGCTGTTGTCGACGTTGTCGGCGGTGATCGTCACGGTCGAGTTGCTGGTAATTTCGCCTCCACGGTTGTCTATCTCGCCGCTGTTGAGGGTCAGGGCCTGCGTAGCCCCCAGAAGTCCACCTTGGCGGTTATCGAGTGTTTCAGCGGTCAGACCGAGCACACCGGTGGCGATCAGTTGGCCCTTCTGGTTGTTCAGGCTCTGTGCATTGACGGTGGCATCGGCCTTGCTGGCAATGTTGCCGCCGGCGTTATCCAGCGCCTGTGCCGCAAGCGTGAGTTGTCCGTCGGCAATGAGCGTACCAAGCTGGTTATCCAGCATCTTTTCGGTGACCAGCAATAGCTCGCCACGGCTGCTGATCAGCCCTTCGTGGTTGTCGAGGCTGTCGCTATGACTGTCCAGCGAAGCGCCGGCAATAATGCCTTTGGTGTTGTTCAACGCTCGTGCAATACGCAGCATCAGCCCCAGCTGGCTGAGCAATTTGCCGTTGCTGTTATCGAGTTCCTGTGCTGCCAGCGTGAAGGCTTGCTGACTGGAAATTTCACCACCCTGGTTGTTCACGCCGTTGAGGTTTTTCAGCAACAACGCACTAGGTGCGTTGATCAAACCTTTCTGATTATTCAACTGGCCGTTGTTCAGGTCGAGGGTCAGATCAGCCTTGCTGAACAGTTCACCGCCCTGCTGATCCAGCCCGCTGACCGACATCGTCAGGGCCTGCTGGCTGGCAATTCGTCCTGTGCCGTTATTGACCTGCTTTGCCCTGATATCCAGCGCTGCACCACTGACCACCTGGCCGCTCTGGCTGTTATCGAAATCGCCGCTGCCGAGCCGGGCGATTGCCTTGCTGGAGATCAAACCTTTGCGACTGTTATCGAGACGGTCACTGTTGAGGGTCAAACTGCTGTCAGTGCTGATCGAACCGGCCTGATTGAGCAGATCGCCACGACTGTTCAACAGCAGCTCACCGGCACTGCCCAGACTACCGGCACTGTTGTCGATACGACCGGCATGAGCGGTCAATGAACCCTCACTGCTGATGAGACCTTGTACGTTGAGCAAAGCTTCGTCGAGGGTAATGTCCAGGCCACTGAGAATTTCGAGGTTGCCGTTGCTGTTATCCAGCACGCGGCCCGTTACCGTCGCCGCCCCTTTGGCGCTGATCAGCCCCTTGTTCTGGTTGTTGACCGTAGCGACTGCCAGCGCCAGGTTCTTGCCAGCGAGGACCTTGCCAGCGTCGGCGTTGTTCAGACGCTGTCCGGTGAGGGTCAATAACTGGCTGGCGGAGAGTTCCCCGGCGCGGTTGTCGATTTCTTCGACATTCACCGTGAGTGCTTTCGTGGTGCCCACCAACCCGCCGTTGCGGTTATCGAGGGTTTTGCCCGTCAGACTCAGGTTGCCCTGCGCCACCAGTGCACCGCCCTGCTGTTGCAAAAGACCAATTGTGGCGAGCAGATCACCCTGACTGGAAATACGCCCCAGCGCGTTTTGCACCTCGGCGACAGTGAGCGTGACCGGGCCGACAGCGCTGATCAAGCCGCCGCTGTTATCCAGACGTAAGCCGGAGTAAGCGATCCCGGCCTTGCCGCTGACCTTGCCTTTGTCGCGGTTGTCGAGTTGACCGACATTCAGCGTCAGTTGCTGGTCGGCCTGAATTGTTCCAACGCGGTTATCCGCCGAATCACTGCGCAATGCCAAGGTGGTTTTGCCGATGACTTTGCCGTCGCGGTTGTCGAGGCTGCCGGTCTGCGCATCGATGGCGCCTTTGGCGGTGATCTCACCTTTGTTGCGGTTATCGAGCAACCCGCTGACGCGCGCGGTCAGGTAACCATCGCTGACCAGCGCGCCGGCATCTCGATTATCCAGGCTGGCGGCTGTGAAACTCACCGACTGGGCAGAACCGAGTACGCCGTCGCGATTGTCCATGGCACCGCTGAGGTCGATATTCAGGCCCAGGTCGCCGAGAATCTGGCCGCTGCGGTTGTTCACCGTACCGGCGTTGAGCCGGGTGGTGCCGCTGCTGGCAATCTCGCCGTTGCTGTTGTTCAGTGTCGCCGCCGTGATGACGGTGGTTTGCCCATTGAGCGTGCCACTCTGGTTGTTCAGGGTTTGCGCGGTGTTGACCGTCAGATTGCGGCTGGCGGTGAGGCTTTTGCCGGTGTTGTCGAGATTCTGCGCGGTGAGGCTCAGGTCGCCGCTGGCATTGCGGCTGCCGTCGGCATTGACTCCGGCTTCGATGGCGCCGGCGTTGGTCAGTTGGCCGCTCGCGCTGAGGCTGATGCTGTCGCGGGCCGCGAGGGTCTGGCGGTTGGTCAGGTTGCCTTGGGTTTGCACGTTGAGCGCGGTGCCGGCGTAAACCGGGCCGCGCGCGTCGAGGCTGGCGGCCTTGACGTTGACCGCGCCAGTGGCCGAGGTGTCGGCCAGACTCAACTGACCGTTGGCATCGAGTTGAATATCACCGCCGCTGGCAATCAGCTTGCCGTCGAGTTTCACGCCGACACCGGCCTCGGTGCCGACCAGTTTGATCGCCCCGGCGTACATGCCGCCCAGCGCCGAGGAGTCGATGGCGAGTTGCGGTTTGCTGCTGCCGTCATCGGCGCGGGCGGTGGCATTCAGGGTTTGTGCGTTGACGTCGTTGCGCCCGGCGACAATCGTCAGGTTCTGCGCCTGCAGTTGCGCGTTGATCTTTGCGCTGCGGGTGATGATTTCGAAACGGTCGACGTTGGTCGCGTTGAGGCCTGCACCTTCGATGGCCACCGAACCCTGATCAACCTGAAAACGATCCAGCCGACCGTTGTCGAGCACTGGTTTACCGGTGGTCAAGGTCACCCGTGGCGAGTTGATGAAACCGCAGCCATTACAGGTAATGCCGTAAGGGTTGGCGACGATGACCCGCGCTGACTGCCCCGCCACTTCGGTGTAGCCGCGCAACTGGCTCGGGTTACCGCTGATGACTTCGTTGAGAATCGCCTGCGCCGAACCGCTGTTTTTCAGGTTCGGGTTGTCGACGATATGCCCGCCCAACTGGGTGAGATTATTCTGCGTCGAGCCGTTGTTGAGGATCAGACCCTGCGCACCGACGTTGTAGTCGTGGAACTGGTTGTGCGACAGGCCACTGGCATTAGGCGTGGCGATATTGATGATCGGCACGCCGTTGCCGGCGCGATCCAGCGAGGTGTTCGGGTTGGCCACCACAATGCCATCAGCCTGCGCCCACATCGGTTGCCAGAACATGACGTTCGCCAGCAAAAACGCCAGGCCGCGTTTGGGTACGCCGCAGACCTTCTCAGATTTTCCGAGGGCGCCAGAGGCTTGATGCGTGAATACCGCGTACGGGCGAACATCCATGTTGAGATCTCGTTGCTGCAGGTTGATTGGCAAAAACAACAGGCAAAGCAATCCCCGACCAGCCAAAACCAGAGTGCCGGTGAGTCATAAGCTGAATCAGGAGATTTAGCGCAATGGTCAGAGCGTCCAAAGCATTGCTAAACAATCGCAGACAGGCTGCGAAACTTCTGTTCGATCCCTCGAAAACACACATTGATATCAATGTGACAGCCCGATGTTAGATCGCCATCATTCTGGCGTCAATAAGCCGCTACGCCACTATTCTCGCAACCGCTCTAGCTCGCGGGCTGCGCTCATAAATATGTAATTTTGGCGAAGATCGCTACCTGTTGTTCGCATAATCCGATCGGGGCTGCAAGCGAGCAGCACTGAACTTTTCACGTCTTTGAACCCTCAACCGATTAACCCGCCTTAACCGGAACTGAGGCCTGCCCCCATGAAAACCCTGATCAAACTCACCCTCGCCGCCACCCTCACCTGTGCCCTGCCCGTCTGGGCCTGCACGCCTGAAGAAGCCACCGCAAAGCGCGAACAATTGGCCACGGAAGTCTCGAAGCTGACCGAGCAGAATCCGGCCAAGGCCAAAGAGATCAATGCCGAATTGCAGAAGATGGATCTGGGTACGGCCAGTGCGGATCTGCCGGATAAATGCCAGTTGATTGATCAGCGGTTGAAAGAACTGAATTCTGCCGAGAAGAAGACCGAGGGCTAACAGCAAGATCAAAAGATCGCAGCCTGCGGCAGCTCCTACACAAAACCCTGTAGAGCTGCCGAAGGCTGCGATCTTTTGCCACTAAAAATGCATTAATGCATTTATTTATTTGCGCTAACGCATATCCATGGCTAGGGTTACCTCGAGCAAGGAGATCGGAACCGGCCACAGACGATGGCAACCGTTAAGCACCGATCGCTCGGCAACACCGCTACACCCACACAAGCTGGACGCTTGTTTTCACTCATGGAGGATTGAAAAATGTTAACCACAGCAGCAACACAATTCACCGGCGAATCACTGCCAAGGTGCCTAGCCGGTCACCTGCTCGACCCGCAACTCGCCGAAGCCGAAGCCGAAGCCGAAGCCGCTGAACAGCTCAGCGCCCTCGCCGCCGGCAGCCTCAACTTCAACATGCAGAAACAGACCCAGACCAACTGGTGCTGGGCCGCCGTTTCCGCCTCGGTCGGCAACTATTACGGCACCGGCAACTGGACGCAGTGCGGCGTCGCCAGCACCCAGCTCGATCGCAACTGCTGCAATCAGCCGGGGCCGTGCAACGTCTACGGCTATCTGGATTCGGCGCTGCAAACCACCCGTAGCTACAACGGCATGAATCAGGGTTCGCTGCAGATGTCGGCCATCCAGAACCAGATCAGCATGGGCCGCCCCGTAGGCTTGCGTTGCGCCTGGTACGGTGGTGGTGCGCATTTCCTGACGATTTACGGTACCAACGGCGATTACGTGTTGGTCGCAGACTCGATCTACGGTTATTCGACCCGCGCACTGAACGCATTCCCCCGCGCCTACAACGGCGGCGGCAATTGGACTCACACCTACTTCACGGTAAAAAACTAGGAGGGCGACATCATGCAACTGACTTATCCAAAGGCGCCTTCCAACGGCGTTCAGACTTTGCGCCCGGCGCTGCAAGCCGCGCTGCAAACCCAGGGCTTTGGCGCCAATCGCCAGTTCGCCAACACGGCACCTGCAAAAATCAGTCTCAGCGAAGCCTATCGCGGCTACTCGTTGAACCTGGAGGACCTGAGCCATGGCAAAGGCCTGAAGGAGGCTCGCCTCGGCGACTGGCATTACCTGGTATTTGCCGACGGCGTGACGATTGCCGATGCGCAATTGGCTGAAGTGCGCGGTCACGTCGAGTTCGCCTCGTTGAACCACGGCGATCACGCCGCTGCTACGGTGGGTGCGCTGAAACTGGCAGAACAAGCGCCGCAACTCCAAGGCAAGACCGTTGAGTTGCGCGTGCTGTTTGTCTCGGCCCTGCACGTTGTCGCGATCTGGCTGCATGCCGACGGTGAAGACGTGCTGATCCCGATCGAGCCAACACCGAAAGAACTGGCGACCACGCAGTTGTACAGCGAAGCAACACTGCTCGCCGCACTGAAACCGGCAGCGGATCAAGCCAAGCGGCGCTTTGACGCCGACACCAGTGGCCAGCTCGGCAACTGATGGACGAAAAAAAACCCGGACATTGTCCGGGTTTTTTATGCGCGCCTGAAACTTACTCAGCCGCAGGTTCTGCTGGCTTGCGGCGCTTCAGCGGGGCCATGCCGTCGCTGCTCACCAACGAATCCGGCTTCGGACGGTTGGCGCTCTTGCGCTTGGTCGGCGTCTTGGCGGCGGTTTTCTTCTTGTCGCCCTTGGCGTCGGTCTTTTTCTTCTTCACGCCAACAGCTTTGCCCGAGGCCTTGACCTTTTTCGGCCCGCCGTAGGTGCCTTTGACTTCCTTGATGGTGCGGCGCTCGAAGCTCTGCTTGAGGTAGCGCTCGATGCTCGACATCAGGTTCCAGTCGCCGTGGCAGATCAGCGAGATCGCCAGACCGTCGTTACCGGCACGACCGGTACGACCGATACGGTGCACATATTCGTCGCCGCTGCGTGGCATGTCGAAGTTGATCACCAGATCCAGACCATCAACGTCCAGACCACGGGCCGCAACGTCGGTGGCCACGAGGATCTTCACGCCGCCCTGCTTCAGACGGTCGATCGCCAGTTTGCGATCCTTCTGGTCTTTCTCGCCGTGCAGCACGAACGCTTTGTATTCCTGAGCCACGAGGCGACCGTAGATGCGGTCGGCCATGGCGCGGGTGTTGGTGAAGACGATGGCCTTCTGGTAGGTCTCGTTGGCCAGCAGCCAGTTCACAATCTGCTCTTTGTGCTGATTGTGGTCGGCGGTGATGATTTGCTGACGGGTGGTCGAGTTCAGCTGGCTGACCGCGTTGAGCTGCAAGTGCTCTGGGTTGTTCAGCACCTTGCCGATCATGTCGCGCAGGCCGGAACCGCCGGTGGTGGCGGAGAACAGCATGGTCTGCTGACGGTTCGGACATTCGTCGACCAGACGCTGCACGTCTTCGGCGAAACCCATGTCGAGCATGCGGTCGGCTTCGTCGAGCACCAGCACTTCGACTTCTTTGAGGTCGAGATTGCCGGCGTTGAGTTGCTCGATCATCCGGCCCGGGGTGCCGATGAGGATGTCCGGCACTTTGCGCAGCATCGCGGCCTGGACCTTGAAGTCTTCACCGCCGGTGATCAGGCCGGACTTGATGAAGGTGAACTGCGAAAAGCGTTCAACTTCCTTCAGGGTCTGCTGGGCCAGTTCACGGGTCGGCAGCAGGATCAGCGTCTTGATGCTGACGCGAACCTTGGCCGGGCCGATCAGGCGATTGAGGATTGGCAGAACGAAAGCGGCGGTTTTGCCGCTACCGGTTTGCGCCGTCACCCGCAGATCACGCCCTTGGAGCGCCAGCGGAATGGCCGCGGCTTGCACAGGCGTTGGCTCGACAAATTTCAGCTCGGCCACAGCTTTAAGCAGGCGTTCGTGCAGGGCGAATTGGGAAAACACGGGTGCTACCTCGAAGATATGCAAAAAAACAGCTGCATAGGTTACCGGTTTCGAGCGCTCAGGCCGAGTTTCTTTATACAAACGGACGTAATCAGTGGCTTTTTTGTTGCTCGATTTGTCTCCAACGGTAATACACGGCGTCTTAAATGCTCTAATCGCCCATCGCTTCCTACAGAAGAATCGTTACTCATATGGATTTCAAACAGCTCTGGCTCAAAGCCCAGGACCTCTGGGGCACCCTGGAACAGCATCCATTTCTGCAAGCCGGCCTGGCGCTGATGCTGCTGTTGGTCATCGCGCTAGTACTCGGACGAGTGGCGCGTTACCTGATCTTGCACGCCAGCCGCATGCTTGGCCGCCAGCCGGCGCTGCACTGGATCAATGATTTTCGCCACAACAAGGTGTTTCAGCGCCTGGCGCAGATGACGCCGTCGCTGGTGATCCAGTTCGGTCTGCATCTGGTGCCGGAACTGAGCAAAACCGCGATGACCTTTCTCGGGAACGTGGCGTTGTCGTTCACCATTCTGTTCCTGCTGCTCTCGGTCAGCGCCCTGCTCAATGCTCTGCTCGACATCTACGCACGCACCGAACATGCACGCACGCGCTCGATCAAGGGCTACGTGCAACTGGCGAAAATGGTCTTGTACGTGTTCGGCGCGATCATCATCGTCGCAACGCTGATCGACCGTTCGCCGCTGTTGCTGCTGTCCGGTCTGGGTGCGATGTCGGCGGTGATTCTGTTGGTCTACAAGGACACGCTGCTCTCATTCGTCGCCAGCGTGCAGTTGACCAGCAACGACATGTTGCGCGTCGGTGACTGGATCGAAATGCCACAAGTCGGTGCCGACGGTGATGTGGTCGACATCACTCTGCACACGGTCAAGGTGCAGAATTTCGACAAGACCATCGTCTCGATCCCGACCTGGCGCCTGATGTCCGAGTCGTTCAGAAACTGGCGCGGCATGCAGCAATCCGGCGGGCGGCGGATCAAGCGCAGCCTGTTCATCGATGCCAGCGGCGTGCGTTTCATCCGCGACGACGAAGAGGAAAAGCTCTCGCAGGTGCACTTGCTCACCGATTACATGAGCCGCAAGAAAGCCGAACTCAAAGCGTGGAACGAGGCACAGGGCAATGTCGCGGCGATGTCGGCCAACCGCCGGCGCATGACCAATATCGGTACGTTCCGCGCCTATGCGTTGGCCTATCTGAAAAGTCATCCGGAGATTCAGCCAAACATGACCTGTATGGTCCGGCAGATGCAAACCACCGCGCAGGGGATTCCGCTGGAAATCTACTGTTTCACTAGCACCACGGCGTGGGCTGATTACGAGCGGATTCAGGGGGATATTTTTGATTATCTGCTGGCAGTGCTGCCGGAGTTTGGGCTGAGCCTGTATCAACAGCCGAGTGGTGGGGATTTGCGTTCCGGGTTGCTGCCGGCGGTACTCGGCGCGGCCAGCATTCCCGAGCCGCAGAAACACCTCATGTAACCCCACCGATCAAAACTGTAGGAGTGAGCCTGCTCCGGGCGGCGTTCCGACGATAGCGGTGTGTCAGACAAATCCATATTGACTGATACACCGCTATCGCGAGCAGGCTCACTCCTACAGGGGTTATGCGGTGGCTGGGGATTTACGGATGCCCAGTTGGCTGATCCATACGGCAGCGAGGATGACGCTGCCGCCAAGGAACAACCGCCCCAGTTCCTCATGCTGATTCCAGATCAGCAAATTCAGCAGCAGCCCCACCGGCACATGCAGGTTGTTCATCACCGCCAGCGTGCCACCGTTGACCATGCACGCGCCCTTGTTCCACCAGTACATGCCCAACGCGGTCGAGACCAGGCCGAGGAACAGCAACACGCCCCACTGCAGCGGCGCTTCCGGGAGGAAGTTGGCTTTGCCGAACATCAGGAATGCCGGCAGCACCACCGCCAGCGCGCCGAGGTAGAAGAAGCCGAAACGCCGATAGTGCGGCAGATCGCTCGGGTGTTTCGCCACCAGATGCTTGTACATCACCTGCCCTGCCGCGTAGGTGAAGTTGGCCAGTTGCAGCAGCAAGAAGCCCATGAAGAAATCCGGATTGATGCTGTCGAAACGAATCACCGCCGCCCCGCCCACCGCGACCAGCGCGGCGATCAGCGCCCACGGATTGAAGCGCCGATTCAGCGCGTCTTCGATCAGGGTCACGTGCAACGGCGTGAGGATGGTGAACAGCAACACTTCCGGTACCGTCAGCACACGGAAACTCAGGTACAGACAGACATAGGTCACACCGAACTGCAGCGCGCCGATCACCAGCATGCCGCGCATGAATGAAGGTTCGACCGAGCGCCAGCGGGTCAATGGAATGAACACCAGCCCGGCCAGCACCACACGCACCAGCACCGCGAAGTAGCTGTCGACATGACCGGCCAAGTATTCACCGATCAGACTGAAGGAAAACGCCTGAATCAGCGTGACAAAAAGTAGATAGCCCATGCTCGCCTCGAAATCGAATGGCGGCGACGATAGCGGTTTTCTGGTCTCACTGCGAATAGCCGGAAATACAAATTTCCCTTGTGGGAGCGAGCCTGCTCGCGAAGGCAGAGTGTCAGACGGCAGATACTTGTCTGATACACCGCTTTCGCGAGCAGGCTCGCTCCCACCAGGAGTTTTGCGTCGTTCAAAAAATACAGGCAAAAAAAAGCCCGATCTCGCTAATGCGTTCAATCGGGCTACAGCACTCAGGAGCAACAAGTGCAAAGGGAGGTTCGATGCGCGTAGAGCCTTGAAGGGGTTGCGCCAGGTCACTTAAACAATCGGCGATTATCTGGGGATTAACCTGTCAAGCGACCTGGGACAGCTTGGCGTTGGCCTGATTCAAGCCCTTCTCCTGGAAGTCGCCACCGAGGTTCATGCCTTCCGCGTGAATGAACGTCACGTCGTTGATGCCGATGAAACCCATGACCTGACGCAGGTACGGTTCCTGATGATCCGCCGGGCCGCCGGCGTAGATGCCGCCGCGAGCGGTGAGCACGTAGGCACGTTTGCCGCTGAGCAGGCCTTGCGGGCCGGTTTCGGTGTACTTGAAGGTCACGCCGGCACGCAGCACGTGGTCGAGCCAGGCCTTGAGGGTGCTCGGGATGGCGAAGTTGTACATCGGCGCGGCCATCACCAGCACGTCGGCAGCAAGCAATTCATCAGTCAGTTCGTTGGAACGGTCCAGCGAAGCTTGCTCGTTGGCGTTGCGTTGCTCGGCAGGTTTCATCCAGCCGCCCAACAGATTGATGTCCAGGTGTGGCACCGGGTTCACGGCGAGGTCACGCACGGTGATCTGATCGGCCGGATGCGCCGCTTTCCACTGACTGATGAAGGTCTGGGTCAGTTGACGGGATACCGAGTCTTGCTGGCGGGCGCTGCTTTCGATGATCAGAACGCGGGACATGGTGTGTAGCCTCCATCCGAGAATGTTGTAGGTCGATGGAGTGAAGGTTAAACAGAGTCGAATCGATGAAAAAGCGCAAATAATTGCTGCAAAGCATCGAATAATTCGTTTAGATGCTGAACCATGCTCCTGTAGGAGTGAGCCTGCTCGCGATAGCGGCGTGTCAGGCGATATTGATTTATCTGGGACACCGCTATCGCGAGCAGGCTCACTCCTACAAGGGGTCGACTGTTATTTCGGCGCGCAGGTCAGTTTGATGCGCAGCTTGATGATCTCGCGGGTGAACTTGGCCGTGGCGTTTTTATGTTTGCCGGCCGGTACATCGATTGTGCGCGTGCGTGGTGCTTCCGGGCCGTTGCTGAACACCGCTTTGCACGTCGCATCGACATCACCATAGTTGGCCACCCGAATCGAACCGATGTCGTTATCGGTGTCGAAGGTCTCGTAATCGATCTTCATGCCGTTGAGTTCTTTCTGCACATCGATCGGGTACGCGAAAGCAGTCAGCGGAAGCAGCGCCAGCAGCACACAACAGAATTTTTTCATTCGGCAGTCTCCATGAGGGACGGCCAGCTTAGGACAAGAGGAGCTATTGATGAAAGCGCCCCGCGTGACCCTTGATCAATGGCGAACATTGCAGGCCGTGGTCGACCACGGCGGATTCGCCCAGGCCGCCGAGGCCTTGCACCGTTCGCAATCGTCGGTGAGTTACACCGTCGCCCGCATGCAGGACCAGCTCGGCGTGCCGTTGCTGCGCATCGACGGGCGCAAAGCCGTGCTCACCGAAGCCGGTGGCGTGTTGCTGCGCCGTTCGCGGCAACTGGTGAAACAGGCCAGTCAACTGGAAGACCTCGCCCACCACATGGAGCAAGGCTGGGAAGCTGAAGTCCGTCTGGTGGTCGACGCTGCTTACCCGAGTGCGCGCATCGTCCGCGCGTTGACCGCGTTCATGCCGCAGAGTCGCGGCTGCCGCGTGCGTCTGCGTGAGGAGGTATTGTCGGGGGTCGAGGAAGTGCTGCTCGAAGGCGTGGCTGATCTGGCCATCACCGGCCTGAGCATTCCCGGTTACCTTGGTGCGGAACTGAGCGACGTCGAGTTCGTCGCCGTTGCTCATCCCGATCACCCGCTGCATCGGCTCAATCGCGAATTGAGCTTTCAGGATCTGGAAACCCAGATGCAAGTGGTGATTCGCGACTCCGGCCGCCAGCAGCCGCGTGATGTCGGCTGGCTCGGCGCCGAACAGCGCTGGACCGTCGGCAGCCTCGCCACGGCCGCCACGTTCGTCAGCAGCGGACTTGGTTTTGCCTGGCTGCCACGGCATATGATCGAGCGTGAACTGAAAGATGGTTCGCTCAAGCTGTTACCGTTGGACAGGGGTGGCAACCGCAACTCGAGCTTCTATCTGTATTCGAACAAGGACAAACCCTTGGGCCCGGCCACGCAAATCCTCATCGAACTGCTGCGCACCTTCGACACCTTGCCGCTGGACGCACCGTTCGCCGCCCCTGAACAAGCCTGACACGGAGTTCACCGATGGCGTATTTCGAGCACGATGGTTGCAACCTGCACTACGAGGAATATGGCCACGGCACGCCGTTGCTGCTGGTTCACGGGCTCGGCTCGAGCACACTGGACTGGGAAATGCAGATCCCGGCACTGGCCGCGCACTACCGCGTGATCGTCCCGGATATTCGCGGCCACGGTCGCTCGGACAAGCCGCGCGAGAGGTACAGCATCGCCGGTTTCAGCGCCGATGTGCTCGCGCTTATCGAGCACTTGAACCTCGGCCCGGTGCATTACGTCGGGCTGTCGATGGGTGGCATGATCGGCTTCCAGTTCGGCGTCGATCAGCCTCATCTGCTCAAGAGTCTGACCATCGTCAACAGCGCCCCCGAAGTCAAAATCCGCAGCCGCGACGATTACTGGCAGTGGTTCAAACGCTGGAGCCTGATGCGCGTACTCAGCCTCGCGACCATCGGCAAAGCCCTTGGCGGCAAACTTTTTCCGAAACCGGAACAGGCCGATCTGCGGCAGAAAATGGCTGAGCGCTGGGCAAAAAACGACAAACGTGCTTATCTCGCCAGCTTCGATGCGATTGTTGGCTGGGGCGTTCAGGAACGACTTTCCCGAGTGACCTGTCCAACGCTCGTCATTAGCGCCGACCGTGACTACACACCGGTGGTGTTGAAAGAAACCTATGTAAAACTGCTGCCGAATGCGCGGCTGGTGGTGATTACCGATTCGCGCCACGCCACCCCGCTCGATCAACCCGAACGCTTCAATCAAACGCTGCTGGAGTTCCTCGCCGCAGCCGAAATTCAATCTCAGGATCACTGACCCATGCTGAAAAAACTCGCCCTCGCCGCTGGTACTGTGCTGTTTGCCGCCAACCTGATGGCTGCCACGCCGGCCAAAGCACCGCACGTGCTGCTGGAAACCACCAACGGCCAGATCGAAATTGAGCTGGACCCGGTCAAGGCGCCGATCAGTACCAAGAACTTTCTGGATTACGTGAACAGCGGCTTCTACAACAACACGATTTTCCACCGCGTGATCCCGGGCTTTATGGTTCAGGGCGGCGGTTTCACTCAACAGATGCAGCAAAAAGAAACCAAGGCGCCGATCAAGAACGAGCACAAAAACGGTTTGGCTAACGTTCGTGGCACCTTGTCCATGGCTCGCACCTCCGTACCTGATTCGGCGACCAGCCAGTTCTTCATCAACGTCAAGGACAACGACTTCCTCGACCAAGGCGACGGCTACGCTGTATTCGGCAAAGTGGTCAAAGGCATGGACGTGGTCGACATCATCGTCAACTCGCCGACCACCACCAAAAGCGGCATGAAAGACGTACCTGCCGACCCTGTATTCATCAAGTCGGCCAAAGTCATCGACTAAGCTGTACAGGGCGTATCGAGCGGCGTGAGTTCAACCTCACGCCGCTCACACCGATAAAAGGAGAGCCCGTACTCCGGGCGGTTATCTGATGCTCTATCGCCGTTTCGAACAACTGATCGACATATTCCGTGAAGCCCCGACGGCGTCTCCGCCGGACCGCGTTCTCCCCTTCTATACCTATTACCTCAAGCAGGTCTGGCCAAGTTTCGCCGCCCTGCTCGTCGTTGGCCTGTTCGCCGCATTGATCGAAGTGGCACTGTTCAGTTACCTGAGCCGCATCATCGACCTGGCCCAAGGCACACCGAACCCGAATTTCTTCAGCGACCATGCCCTCGAACTGACGTGGATGCTGGTGGTTGCCCTCGTGCTGCGACCGATCTTCTTCGGCCTGCACGACTTGCTGGTGCACCAGACGTTAAGCCCCGGTATGACCAGCATGATCCGCTGGCAGAACCACAGCTACGTGCTCAAACAGAGCCTGAATTTCTTCCAGAACGACTTTGCCGGGCGCATCGCCCAGCGAATCATGCAGACCGGCAACTCGCTGCGTGACTCGGCAGTGCAGGCAGTGGACGCGCTGTGGCACGTGGTGATCTACGCGATCAGCTCGCTGGTGTTGTTCGCCGAGGCCGACTGGCGCCTGATGATCCCGCTGCTGACGTGGATCGTTGCCTACATCGGCGCGCTCTATTATTTCGTACCTCGGGTGAAAGACCGCTCGGTGGAAGCCTCCGATGCGCGTTCAAAACTGATGGGGCGCATCGTCGATGGCTACACCAACATCGCCACGCTGAAGCTGTTCGCCCACACCAACTTCGAACAGCACTACGCCAAGGAAGCCATCGAAGAACAGACCGTCAAAGCGCGGATGGCCGGCCGCGTCGTCACCAGCATGGACGTGGTAATTACCGCCATGAACGGCTTGCTGATCGTCGGCACTACTGCGTTGGCCTTGTGGCTGTGGACACAGTCGTTGATTACCGTTGGCGCGATTGCCCTGGCGACCGGCCTGGTGATCCGCATCGTCAACATGTCCGGCTGGATCATGTGGGTAGTCACCGGCATTTTCGAGAACATCGGCATGGTCCAGGACGGTCTGCGCACCATTTCGCAACCGGTCAGCGTCACCGATCACGAGCAGGCCAAACCGCTGGACGTGGCCCGTGGCGAAGTGCGTTTCGAGCACGTGGATTTTCACTACGGCAAGAAGCGCGGGATCATCGGCGACCTCAATCTGAACATCAAACCGGGCGAGAAAATCGGCTTGATCGGGCCGTCCGGCGCCGGCAAATCAACGCTGGTCAACCTGCTGCTGCGCCTGTACGACGTCGAAGGCGGACGGATTATGATCGACGGCCAGAACATCGCCGAAGTCGGTCAGGAAAGCCTGCGCGCGCGGATCGGCATGATCACACAGGACACCTCGCTGCTGCACCGTTCGATCCGCGACAATTTGTTGTACGGCAAACCGGATGCGACTGATGCAGAGCTGTGGGACGCGGTGCACAAGGCTCGCGCGGATGAGTTCATTCCGCTGCTGTCGGACGCTGAAGGTCGCACGGGTTTCGATGCCCATGTCGGTGAGCGTGGAGTGAAATTGTCCGGTGGTCAGCGTCAGCGCATTGCGATTGCGCGGGTGCTGCTCAAGGACGCGCCGATTTTGATCATGGACGAAGCGACCTCGGCGCTGGATTCGGAAGTCGAGGCGGCGATTCAGGAAAGCCTGGAAACCCTGATGCAGGGCAAAACCGTGATCGCGATTGCGCACCGTCTCTCGACCATTGCCCGTATGGATCGGCTGGTAGTGCTGGAGAACGGCAAGATTGCCGAGAGCGGCACCCATGCTGAACTGTTGGCTCATCGCGGTCTGTATGCACGGCTTTGGGCGCACCAGACTGGAGGGTTTGTCGGCATCGACTGACAGTTCTGCCCGACGCAAATCCTGTGGGAGCGAGCCTGCTCGCGAAAGCAGTCTGTCAGTCCCATTGATGTTGACGGATACACCGCTTTCGCGAGCAGGCTCGCTCCCACAGGGGATTTGCGCAGTCCCGACTGGATAAAACCGCCACAGCCCGCCAACCACGGGCGCTGGC
The DNA here is from genome assembly GCF_054667675.1 of Pseudomonas sp. S3_C06. Lineage (NCBI taxonomy): Bacteria > Pseudomonadati > Pseudomonadota > Gammaproteobacteria > Pseudomonadales > Pseudomonadaceae > Pseudomonas > Pseudomonas sp. S3_C06. Next base: position 5,533,478 of record NZ_CP162747.1, on the reverse strand, counting down.
GGTTTTTTTGTGGCCGCTGGAAATCCGTTAAAACCCTGCTGTACTCAGCCAAGGTTCCGGAATGGAGCCTGTCGTAAGTCTGCAAGGATGCACAACTCGATGCAGTCTCGATAGCAGGGCTATCAAGGACGCCTCTCATGTCTCTGTTCAAACGTTCAGTCACTGAGTTGTTGGGTACGTTCTGGTTGGTATTGGGTGGTTGCGGCAGCGCAGTGATCGCCGCGTCTTCACCGCTGGGAATCGGGGTGCTGGGGGTGGCCCTGGCGTTCGGTTTGACGGTGCTGACCATGGCGTTTGCCATCGGCCACATCAGCGGCTGTCATCTCAACCCGGCCGTCTCGGTCGGTCTGTTCGTTGGCGGTCGGTTTCCGGCCAAGGAGTTGCCCGCTTACATCATTGCCCAAGTGCTCGGTGCGATTCTCGCGGCGGCGCTGATCGCCCACATCGCCAGCGGCAAAGAGGGTTTCGATATCGCCGCCGGCCTGGCGTCCAACGGCTATGGTGAGCATTCACCGGGCAAGTACTCGATGGCAGCGGGATTTGTCACTGAGCTCGTGATGACCGCGATGTTTGTGATCATCATCCTCGGCGCCACCGATAAACGCGCACCACCCGGGCTGGCGCCGATCGCCATCGGCCTGGGCCTGACGTTGATCCACCTGATCTCGATTCCGGTCACCAACACCTCGGTGAACCCGGCACGCAGCACCGGGCCGGCGCTGATGGTCGGCGGCTGGGCGATTGCGCAGTTGTGGATGTTCTGGGTCGCGCCGCTGATTGGCGCGGTGGTGGGTGGCGGGATCTATCGCTGGCTGGGCAAAGAAGAAACCTGAGGGGTGCCTGAGATCCCCTTGTAGGAGCTGCCGAAGGCTGCGATCTTTTGATCTTGATGTTCAAAAAAGCAAGATCAAAAGATCGTCCGATCGCGGCCCGAGCCTTCGGCAGCTCCTACAGGGGATCTAGGCTTGGCGGTAGGGCAAGGCTGTTTTGGCTTCTTCCGCATACGCGAGGATGCCGGCGCGTTCCTGTTGCAGGAAATCTTTCACTGCTGCTTTCAGACCCGGATGCCGCAGGTAATGCCAAGAGTGGGTGATCACCGGTTCGAACCCGCGAATCAGCTTGTGCTCGCCCTGGGCGCCAGCATCGAAACGCTGATAACCCTGCGCAATCGCGTAATCCATGCCCTGATAAAAACAGGTCTCGAAGTGCAGTCGATCAAACTCCGCCAGACATCCCCAATAGCGGCCGTAGAAACTGTCGCCACCGACCAGACTGAACGCCATTGCCACCGGCCGTGAGCCCTGTTTGGCCAACACCACGCGAATTGCCTCGGGCATGCGCTCGGCCAGCAGGCTGAAAAACTCCCGCGTCAGATACGGCGTCTGGCGCCGCACCGCGTAGGTGTTGGCGTAGCAGGCGTAGACAAAATCCCACTGCGCCTCGTCCAGCTCGCGCCCCTCCAGCCATTCAAACTCACAGCCCTGCCCCGCCACCTGCTCGCGCTCCTTGCGCATCTGTTTGCGCTTGCGCGAACTGAGCACGTCGAGGAAATCCTGGAAGTCACGATACCCGCGATTCTGCCAGTGATACTGACAGCCGATGCGTTGCAGCCAGCCCGGTTGTTCGGCCATCGCCGCATCAGTGAAAGCGTCGGTGAAATTGATGTGCGCGCTGGAAAGCCCTTCGATCTCCAGATAGCCGGGCAGGCTCTTGAGCAGTTCGAAACCGTCTTCGACATTGGCCGCCAACAGACGCGGGCCGCTGACCGGACTGAACGGCACAGCCGTCAAAAGCTTGGGGTAGTAATCGATGCTGGCACGGGCGCAGGCATCGGCCCAGCCGTGATCGAACACGTACTCGCCGTAGGAATGCCACTTGCGATAACTGGGTAACGCGGCGATCAGTCGATCATCTTCGATGTGCAGCAAATGCTCAGGTTGCCAGCCAGTGTGGGGGCCAACGCTACCACTGTCCTCCAGTGCACTGAGAAAAGCGTGGCGCAGAAACGGCTGGCTTTCAGGCACCAGTGCATCCCAGCTTGCCGGGGCAATTTCCGACAGGTTTTGCAGGCGTTGCAACGGCATCAACAAGCTCTCCACAACAGGACTTCAGCGCCCGGCGAGTATCGCCGATTGCGCGGCATTGCACACCCGCAATCGGCCGACAGCGCTCTGGATCAATAGTTCAGGGTTAATCGATATCGTCATCATCCTGCCATCACTGTGCCACTGCTCTGTCATAAACCATCGCGATACTGGCGCCTGTTTTTAGAGCGCCGGGTTCTACCCGGACACTGTTTTCCGACGTCCAGATCGTCGGTTGTGCCCGGGATGGTTCAGCCATCCCTCTCATCTTCGGAGATTGCTATGCGTCTTGCTTCCACGAAAACTGCGGCGGCCCTGTGTGGCGGCCTGTTGCTGGCCATGAGTGTTCCGGCCAGTGCCGCAGTCGACGCCAAACTGCTCGACATGCTCAAGGCTAACGGTTCCATTTCCCAGGCGCAGTACATCGAACTGCAAACTGAACTGGCCAAGGATCAGAAGGCCCAGCAAATCGCGCAGCAGGCGCAGCAAGAGACCAACGAACAAGTCGCGGCTGTCGCGAAGAAGAGCAACGAGCAAAGCGCTTTCGACCAGAAACTGGCTTGGGCCGCGAAGACCCAGTTCAAGGGTGACGTGCGTATTCGTCAGGAAACCATCAAGATCGACGGCGAGCCGAACAACGGCGGCCGCGACAAGGATCGTCAGCGTATTCGTGCCCGTCTGGGTGCCTACACCGAGATCAACCCGCAGGTCGACACCGGCATCCGTATCGCCACCGGCGGCGGCGACGATGCCCGTTCCACCAACCAGGATCAGGACAACTACTTCGACAAGAAGCAGATCTGGCTCGACCTGGGCTACATCGACTACCACCCGGATCAGATCAAGAACCTGCACATCATCGGCGGCAAGATGCTGCAGCCGTGGGTCAGCATGGGCGACGTGATCTGGGATAGCGACATCAACCCGGAAGGTCTGGCCGTGACCTACAAGTATCCATTGGGCAGCAGCGCCGAACTGTTCGGCAGCCTGGGTAACTACAACCTCAAGGACAACGTCGACGGCGATGGCGTGCAATTCCGTCACGACCTGCGTCTGACCGCTGGCCAGTTGGGTAGCCGCTTCAACATCACCGACAACCTGAAAGTCACCTTGGGCGGCAGCGTCTACGCCTATCAGAACGACGAAGACAGCCGCTGCACCGGCACTTCCACACCGTGTGCGCTGGCAGTCAACGGCAACTCGGCCAACAACGAATTCCGTCTGTATGAAGGGTTCAGCCAGGTCGACATTGGCGGTCTGCCGATGCCACTGTCGTTCTACGGTCAGTACGTGAAGAACAACGACGCCGTGACCGATCAGGACACCGCGTGGCTGTTGGGTGCCAAGTCGAAAGTCTTCGGCCTGAACCTCGATTACAACTATCGTGACGTGCAGCGCAACGCCGTGGTCGGCGCCTTCACCGACTCCGACTTTGCCAACGGCACCACCGGTTCCCGTGGTCACAAGTTCAAGGTCGGTTACGACATCGACAAGAACTTCGCCATTGGCGCTACGTACTTCCTGACCAAGGCCGACTTCGCCAGCCGTACCCAGCGTGACGCTGACGCCAACACCTTGCAGCTGGACGCCGAAGCCAAGTTCTAAAACGCTTCACCCTTTAGCCCGGTGCGGGCGGGACGACCCCCATCATCCGTTGGTTTCGCTCGCGCCGGGCTATTTCTGCAGGATGCGAAAATCCCCTGTAGGAGCTGCCGAAGGCTGCGATCTTTTGATCTTGATCTTAAAAAGATCAAAAGATCGCAGCCTCGTTTCACTCGACAGCTCCTACAGGGGATTATCTTTTCGTCGTTGCTCGGCCAGGCGTTCAGCCAAGGCATCGACGCCTTCTTCCGGTTTCTCCGGCATTGCCTTCAAGGTGGCTTGCATCAAACGCATCTGGCGAATGAAACGCCGGCAGTTCGGGCAAAACATCAGGTGATGACGCACCATCCACTTTTCACCAAAGCTCAATTGGTCATCGAGATAGTCGCTGGAGCGCGCCACTTGTTCCTTACAGGTCAGCATTCTCCGGTCTCCTCAAAATGCTCCACGGTCGCGAAGACTTTCAGCCGCGCACGATGCAGCAGCACACGGACATTGGAGAGCGAGATCTCCAGAAGATTACAGATCTCTTCAAGCTCCAGCCCCTGACGCTCACGCAGCAGCAAAACACTGCTTTGCAGTTCCGACAGATTCAACAGGGTGTGCTCCAGACATTCGCGCAATTCGCTCTCGGTCAGCAGCGCTTCCGGTGTGTCCTGGTGCCAGGCGAAGGGGGCGACTAGCCAATGGCCATCACCGGGAGAAAAGCGGTCGTCGTCGATCGTGCCATGGGGCGATGGCAAATCATCCATCAACACTTCCCGGCGATTTTGTTTATAGCGACTTTTCGCCGAGTTGGCGGTGATGGTCAACAGCCAGGTCTTGAGACTGGAGCGACCTTCGAAACTGGCAATATGGCGCACCACCGATAGCCAAGCGTCCTGCACCACTTCTTCAACGTGGCGCTGGCCGACAATGGCATACGCCACGGCGCGCATGGCGCTCTGATACGTCGTCACCAGTTCCTTGAAAGCCTGTTGTTCACCTGCCAGCAGGCGCGCAAGCAGTTGGGTGTCGTCAGCCGCCATCCATCAATCCCCTTGTCCCGATTCCGAAAATGACGGCGACAGGTCTTCACCTGCCGCCATTTCCGAAAAATTACAGCGTTTGAGCCGATTCGGATGTAGGAAAGGTCGGCGCGATTAAGAGGAAATTAAACCAATTTTCAACGCTTGCGCAGAATCACACTGCCGATCGAATAGCCCGCACCGAACGAACTCAACACCGCCAGCGAACCGGCAGCCAGATCGTCCTGATATTTGTGGAAAGCAATCACCGAGCCTGCAGAGCTGGTGTTGGCGTAGGTGTCGAGAATCACCGGCGCTTCTTCCTCGGTGGCTTCGCGGCCGAGCAGTTTGCGCACGATCAGATGGTTCATGCTCAGGTTGGCCTGGTGCAGCCAGAAGCGCTTCACGTCGCCGACGTTGAGCCGGTTCTCTTCCAGGTGTTCGCCAATCAGCTCGGCAACCATCGGGCAAACGTCCTTGAACACCTTGCGGCCTTCCTGCACAAACAGCTTGTCGCGGGCACCGATGCCCTCTTCCGCTGCGCGGTTGAGGAAGCCGAAGTTGTTGCGGATGTTGTTGGAGAACTTGGTCAGCAGTTTGGTGCTGACTACATCGAACTGGTGCTTGGACGTCGCGGTGTCCGCACGCTCGATGATCACCGCAGTCGCGGCATCGCCGAAGATGAAGTGGCTGTCGCGGTCGCGGAAGTTCAAGTGCCCGGTGCAGACTTCCGGGTTGACCATCAGGATTGCCCGGGCCTGGCCCAGTTGCACGCTGTTGGCCGCAGCCTGGATGCCGAAGGTGGCCGAGGAGCAAGCCACGTTCATGTCGAAACCGAAGCCCTGAATGCCCAAGGCTTCCTGGACTTCGATGGCGATGGCCGGGTAGGCGCGCTGCAGGTTGGAGCAGGCGACGATCACGCCGTCGATGTCAGCGGCGGTTTTGCCGGCGCGCTGCAGGGCCTGTTCGGCTGCGCCGATGGCCATCTGGCAGAGCACCGACCATTCGTCGTTGGAACGCTCCGGCAGGCGCGGAGCCATGCGTTGTGGATCGAGGATGCCGTCCTTGTCCATGACAAAGCGGCTCTTGATGCCGGAAGCCTTTTCGATAAACGCAGCGCTGGATTCGGTCAGGGCCTGGACTTCGCCGCTGGCGATCGCGTCGGCGTTGTCGGCGTTGAACTGGGCGACGTAGGTATTGAAAGACTGCACCAGCTCTTCGTTGGAGATGCTGTTGGCCGGGGTGTATAGGCCGGTGCCGCTGATGACGACGTTATGCATGGTCGTTTCTCTAATCTGTTCAGGCAGAAAGTGCTGGAACCGTCGTACCAACACACAAAGGGTCTATTCCCATCCGGGGGACGCAAACCTGGCATCGCTTTATTCCGTCTCGCACCGCGGCCGAAGGCTCTGGGTCGCGAAACCGGCGTTTATGGTCGCGAAGTTTGCCATAAACGTGGACTTTTGGCGCCTTTCTCAAGCACAACCCACATCCCAATGTGGGAGCGAGCCTGCTCGCGAAGGCAGAGTGTCAGTCACCAGATTCTTGTTTGACACACCGCTTTCGCGAGCAGGCTCGCTCCCACAGGGGATCGCGTACGGCTCAAGATCAGGGTTCGACCTGGCTCCACTGCTTGTTCAGACGTTTGTCGGAGATCGGGACCTTGGTGCCCAACTGTTGAGCGAACAGTGAGACCCGGTATTCCTCGAGCCACCAGCGGTACAGCTCAAGCTGTGGATCGCGTTTGCCTTCCTGCGCATGTTTCGCCGCGCGGGTCTGGTATTGCGCCCAGAGGCCGGCGAGTTCACCGCTCCAGACGCGATCCTTCTGCACCTGAGCGCCGAGTTTTTCGAAACGCTGCTCGACCGCTTTCAGGTAACGCGGCAACTCCTTGAGCCACTGCATCGGCGTCTCGCGGACAAATCCCGGATACACCAGATTGTTGATCTGCTGCTTGATGTCATTCAGAGCCACGGCTTGCGCCAGATCGATCTTGCCCTTGAAGCGTTTTTGCAGACCGTGCCAGAGCTTGAGAATCTCCAGCGTCAGGCGCGCCACGCGCTCGGCGTGTTCAGTCCAACTGCCGCGTTTGCGTTCGGCCAATGCTGCCAACCCGGCGCCGTCGCGGGGCAATGGGTCTTCACCCTCAAGAATGCAACTGTCGACGCTGGCCAGCAGAATGTCTTCGACCAGCGCATCGACCCGGCCCAGCTCGCGATAGAGCAGGCCCAATTCGGTCTGCCCCGGCAACTTGCCGCGCAGGAACTTGGCCGGCTCAGCCAGTTGCTGCATCAACAAACGCTGCAAAGCGCGACGATGCTGGAATTCGGCTTCGGCCGGGGTCGAGAAGCGCCCTTCCTTGACCGTGCCGCCCTCTTCGACCAGCGCCGGATACACCGTCATCGACAGCCCGGCGATCTTCTGTTGAGTCTTTTCTGCCACCGGCGCGAAGACTTTCGCCTCCACCGGTTGCTGACTTTTCGCACTCTGGGGCACCGCCAGCGCAGCCTGACTGGCTTCGGCAAACCGTGCGGTCAGCTCGGCCAGATCGCGGCCTTCGCCGAGGAACTTGCCTTGGCCATCGACGATTTCCAGGTTCATCCGCAGATGCCCATCGACGCCTTGCTCAGCTTCGGCCCACGCCTCATCGCTGACCCGCGCGCCGGTCATGCGCAACAACTCGCGGCCCAGCGCCTGTGGCAACGAACCGTCGGCAAAGGTCATGCGTTGCAGCGCAGCTTTGATGAAGTCCGGCACCGGCACGAAGTTCTTGCGCAAGGCCTTCGGCAGGTTGCGCACAAGGGCGATGCACTTGGCCTCGATCATCCCCGGCACCAGCCACTCCAGGCGTTCTGGCGGCAACATCGGCAGCAGCGGCGCCGGTACGCGCAGGGTCACGCCGTCGCGCGGGTGATTGGGTTCGAAGTGATAGGTCAGCGCCAGCTCCAGATCGCCGATGTGCAGCGTGTCCGGGTAATCGCGCGCAGTGACTTCACTGGCCTCGCGGGCCAGTACGTCCTCTTCGCGCATGATCAGCAGTTGCGGGTTCTTCTGGCTGTTGATGCGATACCAACTGTCGAAGGTCGCGGTCTGGTGAATGTCCGCCGGCAGCCGCGCATCGTAGAACGCATACAAGGTTTCTTCGTCGGCGAGAATGTCGCGGCGACGAGCCTTGGCTTCCAGTTCGTCGAGCTGTTCCAGCAGTTGTTTGTTCGCGGTCAGGCACTTGGCTTTCGACTGAATCTCGCCACGCACCAGACCTTCGCGGATAAACAGCTCACGGGAAACCACTGGATCGACCGGGCCGTAATGCACCGGGCGGCGGCCGACCACGATCAGCCCGAACAGGGTGATCTGTTCGAACGCCACGACCTGGCCGCGCTTCTTCTCCCAGTGCGGTTCAAAGTGGTTTTTCTTGATCAGGTGCCCGGCCAGCGGCTCGATCCAGTCGGCATCGATCTTGGCGACCATGCGCGCGTAAAGCTTGGTGGTTTCCACCAGTTCGGCGGTCATCAGCCATTGCGGACGCTTCTTGCCAATGCCCGACGACGGATGAATCCAGAAACGCCGCTGACGCGCGCCGAGGTAATCGCCATCTTCGGTTTTCTGACCGATCTGGCTCAGCAGGCCGACCAGCACCGCTTTGTGCAGTTTCGGATAATCCGCCGGCTCTTTATTCAGGCTCAACTGCATGTCGCGGCAGATCAGGCTCAACTGCCGATGGGAATCACGCCATTCGCGCAGACGCAGATAGTTGAGGAAGTTCTTGCGGCACCAGTTGCGCAGCGGACTCGCAGTCAGCGCCTGGCGTTGCTCTTCAAAACCACGCCACAGATTTACCAAACCGGCGAAATCCGAATCGACATCCTTCCACTGTGCGTGAGCCTGATCGGCCGCTTGCTGACGTTCCGGCGGACGCTCGCGCGGGTCTTGAATCGACATGGCACTGGCGACAATCAGCACTTCCTGCAAGCTACCGAGCTTGGCCGCTTCGAGCAGCATACGGCCCATGCGCGGGTCGACCGGCAAGCGCGCCAACTGGCGACCGAGCGGGGTCAACTGGCTGTTGCGGTCCACCGCCGAGAGTTCTTGCAGCAGGTTGAAACCGTCGCTGATCGCCTTGCCGTCCGGCGGCTCGATAAACGGGAACGCGGTGATTTCGCCGAGGCGCAAATGCAGCATCTGCAAAATAACCGCCGCGAGGTTGGTGCGCAGAATTTCCGGATCGGTGAACTCCGGCCGCCCATTAAAATCTTCTTCGCTGTACAACCGAATGCAGATGCCCGGCTCGACCCGGCCGCAGCGACCTTTACGCTGATTGGCACTGGCTTGGGAAATCGCCTCGATCGGCAGACGCTGGACCTTGGCGCGATAGCTGTAACGGCTGATGCGCGCGGTGCCGCTGTCGATCACGTAGCGGATGCCCGGCACCGTCAGCGAGGTTTCGGCAACGTTGGTCGCCAGCACCACGCGACGGCCCGGGTGCGACTGGAAAATCCGCTGCTGTTCGGCCGGCGACAGGCGCGCGTACAGCGGCAGAATTTCAGTGTGTTTGAGCTGGGCCTTGCGCAGCATGTCGGCGGCGTCACGAATCTCACGCTCGCCCGGCAGGAACACCAGCACGTCACCGGGACTGCGGCGTTCGCTGCGCTCGTAAGCGGCGATTTCATCGAGGGTCGCGAGGATCGCCTGATCGACGGTCAGGTCATCTTCAACACGGTTGCCCTCTTCGTCCTGCTCCAGCGTCAGCGGGCGATACCAGGTGTCCACCGGGAAGGTACGACCCGACACTTCAACAATCGGCGCATCATCGAAATGCTTGGAGAAGCGCTCCAGATCGATGGTCGCCGAGGTGATGATGACTTTCAGATCCGGGCGGCGCGGCAGCAGGGTTTTCAGGTAACCGAGCAGGAAGTCGATGTTGAGACTGCGTTCGTGGGCTTCGTCGACGATGATCGTGTCGTAGCGTTCGAGGTAGCGATCGTTCTGCGTTTCCGCCAACAGAATGCCATCGGTCATCAGCTTGATCAGGGTGTTGGAATCGCTTTGATCCTCGAAACGCACCTGATAACCGACCAGCGAACCAAGCGGCGTGCCAAGTTCTTCGGCAACCCGGCTGGCGACGCTGCGTGCTGCGATTCGGCGCGGCTGAGTGTGGCCGATCAAGCCGTGCTGGCCGCGTCCGATTTCCAGACAGATCTTCGGCAACTGGGTGGTTTTACCCGAGCCGGTTTCGCCGGCAATGATCAGCACCTGGTGTTTTTCCAGCGCCTTTTTGATCTCGTCGCGCTTGGCGGCGATCGGCAGACTGTCGTCGTAACGAATCACCGGCAGGCTGGCACGGCGGGCCAGCACCTGATCACAGGACGCCTGCATGCGCGTCACCCACTGGGCCAGTTTGGCCTCGTCGGGTTTCTTGCGCAGCTCAAGCAACTGCCGCCGCAGCCGGTGACGGTCGGCGAGCATGGCGTGATCGAGGTTTTTCAGCAGTTTGTCGATGGAGGGCGATTCGTCGGTCATCGGGTAGGCAATTCGGTCGTCTATTTATGCAGGGGGCGGATTGTCGCAGATTTGGCGGATTTGTGGCGTGTCAGGGGGATTGCTGCCCTCACCCTAGCCCTTTCACAGAGGGAGAGGGGACCGATTGGGGGATGCTGAAGATGTTCAGCGACCTGAAACCGCTTTACCGAATCCATAATCGCCAAGGTCTTTCAGGTCGGCGTTTGACCCAAGACACCTCGGTCGGCTCCCTCTCCCTCCGGGAGAGGGCTGGGGTGAGGGTTTCTGGCTTATTCGTTATCCAACCCTTTACGCCGATACGGGAAGACATCAATGACTTTCCCCGCCCGAATCGCCTCCTGCAGGCTCTTCCAGTAATCGGCGTTATACAACTCGCCATGCAACTGATCGAACAACTTGCGCTGCCCCGAATCGGCAAACAGAAACGGCGGAAACTCCTCAGGAAACACATCCAGCGGCCCGATCGAATACCACGGCTCCGAAGCCATCTCATCTTCGGGCGTGCGCGGCGCAGGAATGTGGCGGAAGTTGGCCTCGGTCAGGAAACAAATCTCGTCATAGTCATAAAACACCACCCGCCCATGCCGGGTGACGCCAAAGTTTTTCAACAACATGTCGCCTGGAAAGATATTCGCCGCCGCCAGTTGCTTGATCGCCAGACCGTAATCCTCCAGCGCCTCGCGCACCTGTGCGTCATTGGCGTTTTCCAGATACAGATTGAGCGGGGTCATCCGCCGTTCGGTCCAGCAGTGGCGGATCAATACCGTCTCGCCCTCGACCGAGACTGTCGATGGCGCGACTTCCAGCAATTCCTCAAGACACGCCGGATCAAACTTGCTCAGCGGAAAACGGAAATCGGCGAACTCCTGGGTATCGGCCATGCGCCCTACCCGGTCGACGCTTTTTACCAGCCGATACTTCTCGATCACCGTGGCGCGGTCGACGTTTTTCGACGGCGAAAAACGGTCTTTGATGATTTTGAACACGGTGTTGAAACCCGGCAGGGTGAACACGCTCATGACCATGCCGCGCACGCCCGGGGCCATGATGAACTGGTCATCGGTGTTGGCCAGGTGATTGATCAGTGCGCGGTAGAACTCGGATTTACCGTGCTTGTAGAAGCCGATCGAGGTGTACAGCTCGGCGATGTGCTTGCCCGGCAGGATGCGCCGCAGGAAACCGATGAATTCCGCCGGCACCGGCACATCGACCATGAAGTACGAACGGGTGAACGAGAAGATGATCGACACGTCGGCTTCGTCGGTGATCAGCGCATCGATCTGGATCCCGCGCCCTTCGCGGTGCAGCAGCGGAATCACCAGTGGCCATTGCTCGTCGCGGGTGTAGATGCGCCCGACCAGGTACGCGCCCTTGTTGCGGTACAGCACCGAGGAAAACAGCTCGACGCTGAGTTCCGGGTCTTTGCACACCCAGTCCGGCAGGTTCTCGCGCAGCTGCGCTTCGAGGCGAAGCAAGTCGCCGGGCAGATCGGCGTAATCTTCGCTGAAACGGTAGTCGGCAAAAATGCTCGCGAGCATCCCCGACAACTGCCCTTGCGGTTTGTAGGTACGGGTCTGCGCGGCGCGGGCACGGCGCAGGCTCGGGCGGGTGGTGTGGATGAACATGCAGCCGTCGCTGATCAGGTCATGGCTGAACAGCCCGCAGAAAATCGAGTTGTACCAGGTCTCCGACAGCTCATCGTCGAAGCGCAGGTCGATGACGCTGATGTAGGCGCTTTTCACCAGCGGCCAGCAGCTGACATTCATCAGCGTCTCATCGTCGAAGTATTCGCGCAGACGGGCGATGGTTTCGCCGACCTTTTCTTCATAGAGATTGATCCGCGCCGCCGACGCCGTTTGCGTCTCCTGCCAGCGCGCCTGCTCGAAGCGCTCACGGGCGCCGTCGGTGATCCGCCGGAAATGCTCGCGGTAATCGTCAAAGCCATCGAGGATCATGCGGGCGATGTCGGTGGCTGGCCATTGCTGCGGCATAGATGAGACCTCGGCGTGCGTTTGGAAATCTGTGCCTGAGCTTAGCCACGGATGCGCACACAGGTGAAGTGCAATTTCTGCCAAATCTGCGCCGGGGTTGTACGCCATCAGCGTTTTGGCAAAGTTTTTTTAATCAACCGTTCGGTCAGTTAACGCCTGAGCGGTTCTTCTCGCCGCCCTGCGCCAGCCCGTGAATTCTCTGGGTTTCGGATCCAAGACCCAATGCACGCGTCTAGTCCGCGGCATTGCTGCAACTACGCGGATCGCCAGCAACGACTCCAGATTGGTCTTACCAAGATAGTGGCACTTTGATATACAGCCCGCCATTACCCGCCTCATAACAAGATCCTCGCTGACGAGGACGACCTCCCCCCTTCAAAGATCAAGGAGCACACTGATGTCTATCCGGAATCTGCGCATAGGTTTGCGCGCCCGTTTGAGCTTTGCCGTTTTGGCCAGTCTGCTGGTGATGGTCGGCCTGTTCGGTCTGGGCCAGATGAAAACCCTGCGCGAAAGTGCAGCGGTGATCGAAGAATCATGGATGCCCAGCATCGAGAGCATTCATGACGCGGCGGCGAACATCGCCAGCATCCGTCTCGAATCGTTGCGTCTGATCACCAACTCCCAGCCTGCGGTGCGCGACCGAAGCAAAAATATCCTCAAGGCGCAACGCGAGGAGTTGCTCAAACGCCTCAACGATCACAAAGCCTTGATCGCCAGTGATCAGGAACAGGCGATGCTCGACGGCTTGAACGCGGCCATCGGCAAATACCTGAGCATTCTCGATCAGATTGTCAGCCAGATTGACGCGGGGCAGAACGAGCAGGCTGCCACGCGTTTGAGCAATGAACTGGCGCCGCAGGGCACTGTGCTCGATAAGACGCTGGAGCAGATGATCAGCCTCAACCAACAAGGTGCGGATGCCGCCGCCAAAGCCGCTGCGGCGATGTATCAGCAGGCATTGTGGATCGTCACGTCGATCATCGTGGTCGCCCTGATTGCCACCTTGTTATTGGCCTGGCTGCTGACCCGCAGCATCACCACCCCGATCAATCAGGCACTGGATGTCGCGCGGCGCATTGCTGCCGGTGATCTCAGCGGACAGATCACCAGCCCCGGGAAGGATGAGGCGTCGCAGCTGCTCCATGCCTTGGCCGAGATGCAGGGCAATCTGCGCTCGACCATTCGCGGTATCAGCGAATCGGCACAGCAACTGGCTTCCGCTGCCGAGGAAATGAGTTCGGTGATGGAGCAAAGCACCCGCGGCCTGCAGCAGCAGAACGATCAGATTGAACAAGCCGCCACCGCGGTCACCGAGATGAGCACGGCGGTGGACGAAGTCGCCGCCAACGCGGTGTCCAGCGCCGAGGCGTCTGCCGCGTCGAACGAGGACAGCAAGCACGGCCACGTACAGGTCAGCGAAACCATCAGCTCGATTCAGCAACTGGTCGATGCGGTACTCGGTGCTTCCGCACAAGCCGAGGGCCTGGCCACGCAGGCACAGGACATCAGCAAAGTGCTGGAGGTGATTCGCGGGATTGCCGGGCAGACCAATCTGTTGGCGCTCAATGCGGCGATCGAAGCGGCGCGCGCCGGTGAAGCCGGGCGCGGTTTTGCCGTGGTCGCGGACGAAGTCCGTTCGCTGGCGCAACGCACGCAGAATTCCACCGAAGAAATCGAGCTGATGATCAGCAGCATCCAGCAAGGCACCGGGGCGACCGTTGGCGCTTTGCAGAGCAGTGCCGAGCAGGCGGGTCAGACGCTGCGCCGCGCCAACAGTGCCGGGCAGGCACTGGAAAAAATCACCGCGTCGATCTCGCAGATCAACCAACGCAACCTGGTGATCGCCAGCGCGGCCGAGCAGCAGGCCTTGGTGGCGCGCGAGGTCGATCAGAATCTGGTGACCATCCGTGACCTCTCAACGCAGACCGCCGCTGGCGCCACTCAGACCTCGGCTGCAAGCCAGGAACTGTCGCGTCTGGCCGTGGACCTCAACAGTCTGGTGACACGCTTTGTGATCTGACCGATAAGTTGCATGCCCGAATAGCGGTTGCCTTCGTCAGGGCGCTCGGCAACACTCTCGTCCCGATCAAGGAAGGAGACCCGTCGTGAGCCCTGTCGATATTTTCCGTATGTTGTCGCTGGCGGCCATCTGGGGCGCAAGTTTTCTGTTCATGCGCATTATTGCGCCGGTGATTGGCACGATCCCGACCGGGTTCCTTCGCGTGTCGATTGCGGCTGCAGGTTTGCTGGTAATCCTCGGGCTAATGCGCGTGCGCTGGGATTTCAAAGGCAAACTGAAAACCGTGATGCTGCTGGGCGTGATCAACTCAGGCATTCCGGCGACACTGTATTCGGTCGCGGCCCAGGTATTGCCAGCCGGCTATTCGGCGATTTTCAATGCCACCACGCCGCTGATGGGCGTGCTGATTGGCGGGTTGTTCTTCAGTGAAAAACTCACCGCAGCCAAACTGGGCGGGGTGTTCCTCGGTCTGTTAGGCGTTGGCGTGCTGACCCGCGCCGGTCCCGTGGCATTTGACATGCAGCTGTTGATGGGCGCCCTCGCCTGCTTGCTGGCGACCACTTGTTATGGTTTTGCCGGTTTCCTCGCGCGGCGCTGGCTGGATCAGGCCGGTGGACTGGACAGCCGATTGTCGGCGCTGGGCAGCATGCTCGGTGCGACGTTGTTCCTGTTGCCGTTGTTCGGCTACAGCGTGATCACGTCACCGCCGGTCAGTTGGGGCGGCTGGAATGTCTGGCTGTCGCTGTTGGGCCTGGGTCTTGGCTGCACGGCGTTTGCCTACATCATTTACTTCCGCCTGCTCAGCTCGATCGGTCCGGTGAAGTCGATGACGGTGACCTTCATGATTCCGCCGTTCGGCGTGTTGTGGGGGGCGTTGTTGCTGGATGAGCCGTTATCGATGGCGCACATCTATGGCGGGGTGTTGATCGCGATTGCGCTGTGGCTGGTTTTGAAGCCGGCGGTGGTGAAACCGGCTGAGGTGCCGGCCCGATAAATTAGTGCTGTTGCCAAAAAGGCTATCGCGAGCAGGCTCACTCCTACAATTGGAATGCGTTCCCCTGTAGGAGTGAGCCTGCTCGCGATCGGCGGCCTAAAAGCCGCCACCTGATGATCTGTTACCCCCTTTCACAAAACACAAATGCCAGACCGACCACAATCAACAACATCCCCAGCACACTCAACGCTGCCAGGCGATTGTCGAAAATCAGATAGTCCATCACCGCCGTCACCGCCGGCACCAGATAGAACAGACTGGTGACATTCACCAGATTGCCCCGCGCGATCAGCCGATACAGCAACAACGTCGCCAGCACCGACACCACCAGCCCCATCCACAATACCGGCACGATAAAACCTGTGCTGTGTTCAAAATGGAACGGCTGAAACGGCACGAAGATCCCGCACAACAACAGCCCGGCCAGATACTGCACCGGCAGCGTGCCGAGAGGATTGTCGGTGATGCGTTTCTGCATGATCGAGCCCAGCGTCATGCTCGCCAGCGCCAGCAACCCGAACAGCATCCCCGCCCAGGACATCCCGGCCAGACCGATGCCCTGGTAAACCACCATGATCAGGCCCGCCAGCCCCAGCGCCAGACCGAACATCCGGCTGGCCGAGCGTTGCCGTTCCATCAAGACCACGGTGAGAATCGGCTGCACACCCATGATGGTCGCCATCACCCCCGGGGTGACTTTAGTGTTGAGCGCCAGCAGATAGAAAATCTGATAAGCCCCCAACAACACCACGCCGGTGGCGATCGCATAAAGCATTGGTTTGCCGCCCTTGGGCAACTTCAGTTTGAGCAGCGGCGCCAACAGCAGAAGCCCACACAGGGCGATCACAAAGCGAATCAACAGAAAGGCAAACGGCGAAGCGTGGGCCAGGCCCCATTTGGAGAAGATCGCCCCGCTGCTCCACAGCAGAACGAACAGGCTCGTGGACGCAGCCGCGAGCGCGGATTTTTTCGAAAGGACAAACATGAATACCACCTGTAGTCAGGCAAGAAGCCAACTCAGCCGAAGCTGAAATTCAGTAGGTTTTTCTGGCGGGCGGCAGGACTCAGCAGACAGTGCTGATCAGCCCGAAACGCCAACGCCCGGCGGTGATACGACTGCGCACACCGGCGTGCTACTGACAGGAGGGGGTAATGACTGATCTGCTTGGGCTGCTGATTCCCGCACGGCACCACGACAGCGTTGACCGCTGAATCGACTACCGCGTTGATGAGGGATGCAGGCATTGGGGCAGATCTTTTTGAGAGTGTGGAAGGTGAGGCATACGACTCACGAGCGCCGACTATAACCAGCGTGGGACATGGATTGCAATGATTTGGACAAAGGGCCAGCAGGGACAGTTGGCCGCAAGGTGAATAGGCTGGATTGCAATCGCGACACCCAACCATGGGGGACAAGGAATGCACAGGATCACATGCCAAGGGAACGGACGTATTTGCGCTACCAGGTTTACAAATCACAGGCCAGGAAACAGGCTGGTGTTACTTTCGCAAAACTGCACAAAGACTTGTTGCTGCAAGGGATAGTGGATGTTGATCACTCCAGAGTTCGTTTCGAAGCAATCGATGCGCTAGCGCTGAGTGCCTATGAAGAATGGTTTGATCCTCATTTCTCTTGGCAAGATGTTGTCAGGTGGAAGGCCAAGGAACCACTTAGCTTCGATTTAGCAATCTGGTTTGATCAGGAGTTATGCGGACTTTGCTTTGCAAACCCTAATCAGAGCCGGTTGCGAGTGAAAATTGTACGCCTGGAAGGAAAGCCCGATAACGATCACCCTCTCAAAAGCCGAGTAGCAACATTTGCTTTGACCGCCGTGACTCACTTCGCGCGAATCATCGGCAGTACACAAATTGAAATTCAGGAGCCTCTCCCTGGGGTGATTCCTCTTTACCGGCAGCTGGGTTTTGAATTCGATTCAGAGGGTAGGCTTGTGAAGCTAATTTGGTAAGACTAGTATCGGACAACTGCTCATTTAATGATCAACGCCGGAGGCACCATGAAGGCTGCCGATGAAAAAAGGGCGCCAGGCGCCAGATCGATAAAAGCTGTTAGAAAACGCTCTTCCGGAAAGTTGTCTGAACGGGAGTTGCACCGAATCAGAGAAGCATTGGTGAATCCAGCTGCGGTAGAGCCAGGAGGCGTGCTCGCTGGCGCTTCGTTCACCTTCTCTTCATAAAAAAAACCGCTCTCAAGGAACGGTTTTTTATTACAACATCCAGCCTTAACCAAACAGCCAATACCCCAACAACGTCAACACCACCACCGCCAGCACCGGCCGCATCACGCGGTAAGCCTTCGGATGACGGCGTTTCCACTGTTTGACCACGCCACTGAACTTGTCACTGAAGCTCTTGCTCCAGGCGTAGGCCTGATTGATCCCGCCAACGCGTTCATCGTCGAGGTTCTGCGGTGCGGTGGCACGGCCGAGCCAGGCGCTGATCGAGCGGTTGATGCGAGTCATCAGACGGTTGCTCAGCGGACGCTCGACGTCGCAGAACAGGATCACGCGGGTTTTGTCGGTTTCATTCTTGACCCAGTGCACGTAGGTCTCGTCGAACATCACGTCTTCGCCGTCACGCCAGGCGTACACCTGACCATCAACGAAGATCCGGCAATCGTCGGAGTTCGGCGTCGACAGGCCGAGGTGATAACGCAGTGAACCGGCAAACGGATCACGATGCGGGTTCAGGTGACTGCCACCCGGCAGCAACGCAAACATCGCGCCTTTGACGTTGGGAATTGCACTGACCAGCGCCACGGTTTTCGGACACAGGGTTTCGGCCGATGGCAGCGGTTTGTCGTACCACTTGAGGTAGAAACGCTTCCAGCCCTTCTTGAAGAACGAACCGAAACCGGCGTCGTTGTTCTTTTCCGCCGCGCGAATGTAGCCTTCATCGAACAGGTGCATGGCTTCGTCGCGAATGGTTTCCCAGTTATCGCGCAGCACGTCCAGCTCCGGGAATTTGCTGCGATCCAGATACGGTTTCGACGGCACGCCGGAGAACAGGTACATCAAGGCGTTGTACGGAGCGAACAGCGCCGAGTGGTTGACGAACTGACGCAGAACCGGCAAACGCGCCTTGCCGCGCAAATGCACATAGAGTGTGCTGCCCAAAAAGAGCAGCAGCACAAACGCCTTGGCGGCAAACGAAAAGGTCATCAACAACTCCTTGAATAAAGACAACGCTGCGCAATGCCTTTTACCCGGCATGGCAGCCGGCCATGATAAACACTACCGGCTTCGGGAAAAACCCGCCTGACACAAGATTCAGTGTTAAGAATTGCGCAACAAAGCATTTATTAGCATAACGATCCTGAACCCTGGCTGACCTGAATCAACTGGATTACTGCTGAGTCTCCTGCTCAGTGAACAGATCGCTGAACAACATGCTCGACAGATAACGTTCGCCCGAATCAGGCAAAATCACGACGATGGTCTTGCCTTGCATCTCTGGCGTCTCCGCCAGACGCACCGCTACCGCCATCGCTGCACCGCAGGAAATACCGCACAAAATCCCCTCTTCCTGCATCAACCGCAGCGCCATGGCCTTGGACTCGTCGTCGGTGACCTGCTCGACCCGGTCAACCATCGACAGATCAAGGTTCTTCGGCACAAAACCGGCACCGATCCCCTGAATCTTGTGCGGGCTCGGCTTGATCTCTTCACCGGCCAGCGCCTGAGTAATCACGGGTGACGACATCGGCTCCACCGCCACCGACAGGATCGGTTTGCCCTGGGTATTCTTGATATACCGCGAGACGCCGGTGATGGTTCCGCCAGTACCGACGCCAGCAACCAATACATCGACAGCACCGTCAGTGTCGTTCCAGATCTCCGGGCCGGTGGTCTTTTCATGGATGGCCGGGTTGGCCGGGTTATCGAACTGTGCCGGCATGAAATATTTGTCGGCATCGCTGGCAACGATTTCGGCCGCCTTCTCGATTGCGCCTTTCATGCCTTTGGCCGGCTCGGTCAACACCAGTTCGGCGCCCAGAGCCTTGAGAACCTTGCGGCGTTCGATGCTCATCGAGGCCGGCATGGTCAGCATCAATTTATAACCACGGGCAGCGGCAACAAATGCCAGGCCAATGCCCGTGTTACCCGACGTCGGCTCGACAATGGTCATGCCCGGTTTGAGTTTGCCGCTGCTTTCGGCGTCCCAGATCATGTTGGCGCCGATCCGGCACTTGACCGAATAACCGGGGTTGCGCCCCTCGATCTTGGCCAGAATGGTCACACCGCGCGGCGCGATGCGGTTGATCTGCACCAGCGGCGTATTACCGATGGAATGGGCGTTGTCAGCAAAAATACGGCTCATGGCTGGGTCCTTATGCAGCATTGAATTCAGCGTTCCAAGGTAAGCCTGTTGCCCATCGCAGTCCAGTCGGGTCGAACGTCTGGGGCCGCCAACAGTCAATCGCTTTGAATCGTTCGGGAATGACTGCCATGAAACGTCGCTACAGCTGGCCATTGTGGATTTTCGCGGGAATCGTTGTGCTGCTGCTCGCGCTGCACATCGCCCTGCCCTACATGGTGCGCGATTACCTGAACGACAAACTCGCGAACATGGGCGATTACCGTGGCCAGATCACCGACGTCGACCTCGCGCTGTGGCGCGGCGCCTACAAAATCAACGGTCTGAAAATCGTCAAGGTCGACGGCAAAGTGCCGGTGCCGTTCGTCAATGCGCCGCTGATCGATCTGGCGGTCAGCTGGCACTCGCTGTGGTACGACCATGCCGTGGTGGCGCAGGTGAAATTCGTCAAACCTGAGGTTAACTTCGTCGATGGCGGCGCCAACAAACAGAACTCGCAGACCGGTCAAGGCACCGACTGGCGCGAGCAACTGGGCAAATTGCTGCCGATCACCCTCGATGAAGTGCAGATCAGCGATGGCCGCATCAATTTCCGCAACTTCAATTCAAAACCGCCAGTGAACATGAACGCGACCAATGTCGACGCAAGCATCTACAACCTGACCAACGTGGTCGACAAACAGGGCAAACGCGACGCCCGCTTTGAAGGCAAAGCCCTCCTGCTGGGGCATGCACCGCTGGAAACCACCGCAACGTTCGACCCTCTGAGCAACTTCGAGGACTTCGAATTCCGCCTGCGCGCCAAAGACATCGAACTCAAGCGCATGAACGACTTCGCCTCGGCCTACGGCAAGTTCGACTTCAACGCCGGCCACGGTGACGTGGTGATCGAAGCCCAAGCCAAAAAGGCCCAGGTCAACGGTTACATCAAGCCGCTGCTGCGCGACGTCGAAGTGTTCAACTGGCAGCAGGACGTGGAAAACAAGAACAAGAGCATCTTCCGCTCGGTCTGGGAGGCATTGGTGGGCGGCACGGAAACCGTGCTGAAGAACCAGGCGAAAAACCAGTTCGCCACCAAGGTCGAACTCAGCGGCAACGTGCATCAGCAAAATATCAGCGCGTTCGAAGCGTTTTTGCAGATTTTGCGCAATGGTTTCGTACAGGCATTCAATGCCCGGTATGAGCGGCCGAAGCCGGATGCGGGTTAGGGCTCATTTCTGGAAAAGCATCCAGATATAGAGTATCGGCGCCAATCTGAATATCCGGGGCCGGCCATTCAACGGTCCAACCTTTATCGCCCAAGATGGCAGTCGCAAAGACTTGGGGATCAAGCAAGGGCTGCAACTGCTTACACGTTTGAATATCTCGACTCAAATCGAGTGTCAGCACTCGACCATCAACAAAGTCCAGTGCAAGCCGGCAATCAGAGAGTGTAGTAACAGCCGCCAAGCGTGGTCGTTTCATGGATAGCATCAATTCAGCGCCTCCAGGCACATGGGGGACTGCTTCGCAGCCCAGCGGGAGCAAGCTCCCTCGCCACAGATTCAGTGGACATCCTGAAGGCTATCGTCAAATCAACGAGGCCTGAATACTGGCCATCGGCCGAGACTGAGTCAACATGTGACGCCCCATTCAGAGACTGAATAAGCCGTCTGCGTTCACAGTCGACCGGGCTGCGCGTTATAGTCGGGCATCCGATTATTTCGCCCCCGCCCTGCCCGTCAGGTCGGCGTTACCGTTCGAGGATTAGCAGATGAAGTTCGAAGGCACCCAGGCCTACGTCGCCACCGATGACCTGAAGCTGGCGGTCAACGCCGCCATCACCCTGGAGCGGCCGCTGCTGGTCAAGGGCGAGCCGGGCACCGGCAAGACCATGCTCGCCGAGCAACTGGCCGAATCGTTCGGCGCCAAGTTGATCACCTGGCACATCAAATCCACCACCAAGGCCCATCAGGGTCTGTACGAATACGATGCGGTCAGCCGTCTGCGCGACTCGCAACTGGGCAATGAAAAAGTCCACGACGTGCGCAACTACTTGAAGAAAGGCAAGCTCTGGGAGGCTTTCGAGTCTGAAGAGCGGGTCATTCTGCTGATCGACGAGATCGACAAGGCTGACATCGAGTTCCCCAACGACTTGCTGCAAGAACTCGACAAGATGGAGTTCTACGTTTACGAGATCGACGAGACCATCAAGGCGAAAAAACGCCCGATCATCATCATTACTTCGAACAACGAAAAAGAGCTGCCGGACGCTTTCCTGCGCCGTTGCTTCTTCCACTACATCGCCTTCCCGGATCGCCCGACCCTGCAAAGAATCGTCGACGTGCACTACCCGGACATCAAGAAAGATCTGGTCAGCGAAGCGCTGGACGTGTTCTTCGATGTGCGCAAGGTGCCGGGCCTGAAGAAGAAGCCGTCGACCTCGGAACTGGTTGACTGGCTGAAACTGCTGATGGCCGACAACATCGGCGAAGCGGTGCTGCGCGAGCGCGATCCGACCAAAGCCATTCCGCCGCTGGCCGGCGCGTTGGTGAAGAACGAACAGGACGTGCAACTGCTTGAGCGCCTGGCGTTCATGAGCCGTCGCGGCACCCGCTAAGAGGCTGATGCCATGTTGCTCAACCTGTTCAATGAAATGCGAGCAGCCAAGGTGCCGGTGTCGGTGCGCGAGCTGCTCGACCTGATCAACGCGCTGAAACAGCGCGTGACCTTCGCCGACATGGACGAGTTTTACTACTTGTCGCGGGCGATTCTGGTCAAGGACGAACGCCATTTCGACAAGTTCGACCGTGCGTTCGGCGCCTACTTCAATGGCCTGGAAAAACTCGATGATCACTTGCAGGCGCTGATTCCCGAAGACTGGCTGCGCAAGGAGTTCGAGCGCTCGCTGACGGATGAGGAACGTGCGCAGATCCAGTCCCTCGGTGGCCTGGACAAGCTGATTGAAGAGTTCAAGAAGCGTCTGGAAGAACAGAAGGAACGCCATGCCGGCGGCAACAAGTGGATCGGCACCGGCGGCACCAGCCCGTTCGGTTCCGGCGGCTTCAACCCGGAAGGAATTCGGGTCGGCGATGCCGGCAAGCGTCAGGGTAAAGCGGTAAAAGTCTGGGATCAGCGCGAGTACAAGAACCTCGATGACTCGGTGGAACTGGGCACGCGCAATATCAAAGTCGCCCTGCGCCGACTGCGCAAATTCGCCCGCCAAGGCGCGGCAGAAGAGCTGGACATCGACGGCACCATCGACCACACCGCCAAGGACGCCGGTCTGCTGAACATCCAGATGCGCCCCGAGCGCCGCAACACGGTGAAGCTGTTGTTGCTGTTCGACATCGGCGGTTCGATGGACGCGCACGTGAAGATCTGCGAAGAACTGTTCTCGGCCTGCAAGACCGAGTTCAAACATCTGGAGTACTTCTACTTCCACAACTTCGTTTACGAATCGGTGTGGAAGAACAATATGCGCCGCACGTCGGAGCGCACTTCGACTCAGGATCTGCTGCACAAGTACGGCGCCGACTACAAAGTGATCTTCATCGGTGACGCCGCCATGGCACCTTATGAAATCACTCAGGCCGGCGGCAGTGTCGAGCACTGGAACGAAGAGCCGGGTTACGTGTGGATGCAGCGCTTTATGGAGAAGTACAAGAAGCTCATCTGGATCAACCCGTACCCGAAAGACACATGGGGCTATACCTCATCGACCAATATTGTGCGGGATCTGATCGAGGATCAGATGTATCCGTTGACGTTGCGCGGGCTTGAGGAAGGGATGCGGTTTTTGTCCAAATGACAGCCGGATTGTTCCCACGCGGTGCGTGGGAACAATCAAATTTACCAGCCCAATTGAATGTAGGACTTGCAAAGCCTGTCCATGAAGCTCCTGTCTTCTGTTTCGCAAATGGGCGGAGGTTGCACACCTCGCCTTTTTGCCAACAAATCAGTTTTTATTCTCTCCTGAGCTTCCAGCTTTCGCCGGCTTTTTCTTTCCAGGTCGGTTTCCGGGCGGTGCAACGCTTCATGTTTCAGTTTGCCGTCTTCTGCAAAAAAGCGAAACGTGACACCTGTAGCAGTGCCCTCTGCAGTGTGTCCCTCGGCAATCAGCACCATGGATTTACCGTTTGGATTTCCACTCTGATGCCGGTCAAAACTGCGCTTGATATCGAGATTTGCTTTGGATATGAACGGTTCGATCAAACTCGCGAGCCCTTCGAATCCGATCTTGTCAGTGCTCGTTTTTTGCAGGTTGCCGAAACGATCCATCTTCGCTTGGTAAACGGCATCGTTTACGCCGGACTCATAGAACTCGACGATACGGCTTTCGACACTGGCTGTACCTTCAACGCTAACTTGACCACTCACTTTCATATAACGCATCTGCAACTTCCTTGTAAAAGATGAAGACCGATAGTTCCACACTCCATCGCCAAGTGATGTAGGGCGACTTACCAAACCTCGCGGAATCGTCTCGGTCTTCAGTCCGAATGACGGACAATTACAAGTAGGACTTCAGATAGTTGAGATGAGTTTGCCATGCATGCTCTTGCATGACTGGCGTGAACCGCACCCTGTCACCCGGGAGACATTGCGCCAGCCTCGCCAGCGCCAAGGGTGTCAGCGCCCCCAAGCGTGGATAACCACCAATGGTCTGACGATCATTGAGCAACACGATCGGTTGCCCGTCCGGCGGCACCTGCACCGCCCCGAGTGGAATGCCTTCGGAAATCATCGGTTGCCCCTGATAGTGCAAGGCGCTGCCCAACAAGCGAATGCCCATGCGATCTGCGCGACTGTCCACAGCCCAGGTCGTGTTGAACACATCAAACAGGCTCTGCCCGCTGAACTGGCCGATCTGTGCGCCGAGTACCAGATCCAGCGGTGCATTCGCTTTCAAATCAGGCCGTAACGCCAAAGGCACTTCGCGAAGCAACACCGCTTCACCGCGATAACTCAGCGCCGCCCCTTTGGCCAGCGGCAACCCCATGCCATCAAGACCACCGAGTTCCTCACGCAGCACCGTCGCACGGCTGCCCAACACCTTCGGTGCATCAAAACCGCCGGGCGCTGCCAGATAAGCCCGGGCACCGAGCAACGGTTGCGTGAACAGCAACTTCTGTCCTTTACCCAACTTGAAACTGCGCCACGGCGCCAGCGGTTGACCATCAATCTGCGCCCCAAGATCAGCTCCGGCCAGCGCCAGCAAACAATCCTCTGCAGCGACGACGGCAAACCCGCCGAGGGTGATTTCGATCACCGTTGCATCGAGGTTATTGCCGAGCAACCAGTTGGCCCAGCTCATCGAACACCAATCCGCCGCACCGCCCTGGGTGACGCCCAGGTGTCGCACGCCAAACCGTCCCGCGTCCTGCAACAGGCACAACGGGGTACTGGCTTCAATCGTCAGTCGGCTCATGCCCGCGCCTCCAGTGGCGTGTCATCGCCGCCCAGATTGATGAATTCAGCGTGACTGACCGCTTCGAATCGCACCGTGTCGCCGGGTTGCATCAGGCTGTAGCCATCACGATGACGGTCGAACAATTTCGCTGGCGTGCGACCGATCAGGTTCCAGCCACCGGGGGACACCACCGGGTAGGCCGCCGTTTGCCGTTCGGCAATCCCGACGCTGCCGGCAGCGACTTTTTTGCGTGGGGTATTCAAGCGCGGTGCAGCGAGAATCTCTTCGACCAGCCCCATAAAGGCGAAACCCGGCGCGAAACCAAGGGCAAATACCTGATATTCGCGGCCGCTGTGACGACGAATCACCTCCTCCAGCGCCAAGCCACTGCGCTCGGCGAGCAAGCTCAGTTCCGGCCCGACGCTCAAGTCATACCAGACCGGCAGCACGTGGCACTGGCCAGCCTTTCGCGCATTGGGCGACAAATCAATCAGCGCCTCGGCGATCAATTCCCGCGCCTGACTCGGACTCAGTGCAGTCAAATCGTAATGCACCATCAGTGTCGTATAGGAAGGCACCAGATCGATCAATTGCTCGCCGAATAACGCACGCAAACGCTCACTGGCAGCGAGCATCCACGGCATGTTGGCTTCAGCGATTTCATCGAACAGACGCAGCATCAGGCAATCCAGTGCCACCACTTCAATCCTTGGGTTCATGGCGCGCTCTGCTGATTCAAGGCCTCGCGAATGCGTTGCACAGCGGCCACCGAACTGGCGTTGTCGCCGTGTACGCAGAGGGTGTTGGCATGTAGACGCAAGGCGCTGCCGTCGCTGGCGCTGAGGTTGTCGCCACGGGCGATGGTGAGGGCTTGCTCAATGATGGTTTCGGCATCGTGATGTACCGCACCCGGCCGTTGTCGTGAAACCAGTTTGCCGGCGCTGTCGTAGGCGCGATCGGCGAAGGCTTCAAACCAAAGGGTGACGCCATATTCATCGCCAATCTGCTGCGCGGCGGAGTTGTCGCGGGTGGCCATCAACATCAGGGGCAGGCCGCGGTCGTAAGCGGCCACCGCCTGAATCACGGCACGCAATTGCGCCGGGTTGGCCATCATGTCGTTGTACATCGCGCCGTGGGGTTTGACGTAACTGACACGGCCGCCTTGGGCTTTGCAGATGCCATCAAGGGCGCCGATCTGATAATGCAGGATGTCTTGCAGTTCTTGCGCCGAATACGCCATGGAGCGGCGGCCAAAACCGACCAGATCCTGATAGGCCGGGTGTGCGCCGATCTGCACGCCGTGGCTCAATGCCAGGCTGACGGTCTTGCGCATGATGCTCGGGTCACCGGCGTGGAAACCACAAGCCACGTTGGCACAATCAATGAAGGGCATGACCTCGGCGTCCAGACCCATGGTCCAGCTGCCGAAGCTCTCGCCAATGTCGCAATTCAATAGCAGGCGGCTCACGGTGAACACTCCTGTAGGTGCTTGTCTTTTTATCTGTAGGACTGTGCTGCGCAGGTTATCAGTTACTGCGCATCGAGTTGCTTGCCGCGGGTTTCCGGCAGGCTCAACGCCGCAATAATCACCACGCCGTAGGACACCGCCGCAAACGCACCAATGCCGACGCTCAACGGTACTTTCTGGCTGAGCAAACCGATCAGCAGCGGAAACAATGCCGCCAGCGCCCGACCGATGTTGTAGCAAAAGCCCTGCCCCGAACCGCGAATCCGCGTGGGGAACAGCTCAGTGAGAAACGCGCCCATGCCGCTGAAAATCCCCGAGGCGAAGAAACCCAACGGGAAGCCCAGCCACAGCATCACGCCGTTGCTCACCGGCAACTGCGTATAGAGCAGAACGATGGTGAACGAGCCGACCGCGAAGAGGATGAAGTTCTTTTTCCGGCCCAGCAGGTCAGTCAGGTAAGCGCTGATCACATAGCCGACATAGGAACCGACAATCACCATCGCCAGATAACCGCCCGTGCCGAGTACGCTCAAACCGCGCTCGTTTTTGAGGAAGGTCGGCAGCCAGGAAGTAATCGCGTAGTAGCCGCCCAGAGCACCCGTGGTCAGCAGTGATGCGCGGATTGTGGTGAACAGC
Source organism: Pseudomonas sp. S3_C06 (assembly GCF_054667675.1). Lineage (NCBI taxonomy): Bacteria > Pseudomonadati > Pseudomonadota > Gammaproteobacteria > Pseudomonadales > Pseudomonadaceae > Pseudomonas > Pseudomonas sp. S3_C06. The sequence continues at coordinate 5,506,426 of NZ_CP162747.1, read as the reverse complement.
ATGCCGGGGGCGAAGATCTCGTAGAACTTCGACTGAGTCTCCGGCGTTTGTTGAGCTTTGGCCTCGCGGTAGATCTCCGGATCTTTTACCAGGCGACGGACGAAAATCACGAAAATCGCCGGCACGATGCCAAGGATGAACAGCGCGCGCCAAGCGTCTTCCGGCGGCAACACCGAGAACAGCAGCGCGTACAAAATCGCCGTCAGCCCCCAGCCCAGCGCCCATCCCGATTGCACCATGCCCACTGCTTTGCCGCGATCCTTGGCGCGGATTACTTCGCCAATCAGCACCGCTCCGGCGGTCCATTCGCCGCCGAAACCGAAGCCCATCAAGGTCCGGGCAATCAGCAGTTGTTCGTAGTTCTGCGCGAAGCCGCAGAGGAAGGTGAAGAAGGCGAACCACAGCACCGTCAATTGCAGGGTGCGCACGCGACCGATGCGGTCAGAGAGAATCCCGGCGACCCAGCCGCCGATGGCCGAGGCGATCAAGGTGCTGGTGTGAATCAGCCCCGCTTCGCCGGTGGTAATGCCCCACATTGCAATCAATGTCGGCACGACGAAGCTGAGCATCTGCGTGTCCATGCCGTCCAGACCGTAGCCGATCTTGCAGCTCCAGAACGTGCGGCGCTCCTGCTGGTTGATGTTGCGATACCAGTCGAACGGCCCCGGACGCGCCGTTGCCGTGGATGCTTGTAGGGTGTCGGGCGCACTCATGGCTTATCTCCGCAGGTTTTTTATTGGTCTTGTTCGTAGCCCCGACGACGCCTATCGTGGGAACCGGATGCGTCGATTTTTCGTCGCGCGGCCCTGCTGCGTCCAACGAATAAAACCCCGCCTTAGCCATAAGAAAAATTTGTCACCCGAGCCTTGCCCATGAATCTGAAGTTTCTCGAGACCTTTGTCTGGGTCGCCCGACTGAAGAGTTTTCGCCTGACCGCCGACAAGCTGTTCACCACTCAGGCGTCGATTTCCAGCCGCATTGCGGTGCTGGAGGGCGAGCTGGGGGTGAAGCTGTTTTTGCGTGATTCACGCGGGGTCAGCCTGACGCCCGAAGGGTTGAAAGTATTGGAGTATGCCGAGCAGATGCTCGACACGATGTCGGCACTGAAGCAGTCGATCGAGACCCGTTCGAGCAAGGTCGGCCGGGTGCGCATTGGCGTGATGGACACGGTAATCCACACCTGGCTCAGCCCGCTGGTGGCGCAGATGACCGATCTGTATCCACGGGTGGAAATCGAGCTGGTGGCGGATACCTCGCTGAATCTCTGCGATCAGCTGCAAAAAGGCTTCCTCGACATCGTTCTGCAAACTGACCTGGTGCGCCATGAAAGCGTACGCAGTCTGGAGCTGGCCAGTCATCCACTGGGCTGGATTGTCGCCAGTAATTCGATCTACAACCGTGACTACGCCGACCTTGCCGAACTGGCGCAGGAACGCATCATCACCTACTCGAAAAACTCCCGACCGCATCAGGATCTTCTGGCGCTGATGCAGGCGAACGGCGTAATGGCGCCACGTTTGAATTGCGTGAATTCGGTGTCGGCGATCACGCGGTTGTTACGCGATGGATTTGGCATTGGTGTGCTGCCACCGGTGCTGGTGGCTGAGGAATTGGCGCGGGGGGAGTTGACCTTGCTGGCGGTTGATCAACGGCCACCGAACTTGCAGGTGGTGGTGTCGTGGCGGGTGGGCGTTGAGTGGGTCGAGGAGATTGTGACGTTGTGTCAGCAGGTGCTGGAGGGATATGCGATCAAGGTGGGCAAGGACTACATCGCTTTAAGTTGATCGTTCCTACGCTCCGCGTGGGAATGCAGCCCGGGACGCTCCGCGTCCCTCGAAAGCCGAACGCAGAGCGTCCGTTGAGGCATTCCCACGCGGAGCGTGGGAATGATCATCAGAGGCCACGTACGTCGCGGTCTTCGATCGGCCGGCTCTGGCGCAAACGTCGGCCACCGAGCACGACCCAGTCGATCAAGCGGAACAGGCATTCAATGCCGAACGACAGCAGCAACGCACCGCTCATGCCCCAGATCATCGCTTCCGGAGTCAGCAGGATCTGGTAGCTGTATCCGTTCCAGGTTTCCTTGCGGATATCCGGATCGGCGGCCAGCACCACTTGCAGGAAGCGGATGTACCACGGGCCTTGCATCGCCTGGAACTGCTTGTCCAATGCCACCTGACGCGTGAGCAAGGTGTTCAGACTGTCAGCGTCGCTGCGGAAGATCGGATCTTCACTGGCGCGGTAATGCGCGACCAGCGCCTGCATATCGCCCTTGAAGAACTGCTCGGCAGTCCCTTGAAAACCGCGCAAACCGGTCTGCGCTTCGATCAGATGCGCCTCGACCCGCTTCGCGTAATCATTGATGAATCCCGGCACCTGGACACCGATCAACAGGCCCGCCGCAAACAACACCAGCCGTACATAACTGAGCAACATCGGGGTAGATCCTTATTCGGTCTTGCCCTGGCTGACGCATTCGCCGCGTCGCCACAGGCTCCATTGGCCCGGTTCGTAGCGGGTCCAGGTTTCATTTTCGGTCAAAGGTTCGGTGGCGATCACCGTGACCACGTCGTTGGGCGTGGTCTCCGCCTGGAAATCGACGATGACATCGACATCCTTCAACCGCGCCGGGCCGAACGGTGCGCGTCGGGTGATCTGCGCCAGTTTGGTCGAGCAATAGCAGAACAGCCAGTCGCCATCGCTGAGCAGGCAGTTGAACACGCCTTTGCTGCGGTATTCGGCGCACGCGGCGACCAGATCCGGCAGCAATTCTTCTATATCGACCGGCTCCGGGAATGCTGCACGCACGCGGTTGAGCAAATCGCAGAACGCCGCCTCGCTGTCGGTATCGCCGACCGGGCGGTAGAAACTTTTGATCGGGGTGAAATCGGCGAGCTGGCCGTTATGCGCGAAACACCAGTTGCGCCCCCACAGTTCGCGGACGAACGGATGGGTGTTGGACAGGCAGACCTTGCCGACGTTGGCCTGGCGGATGTGGCCGATGACCACTTCGCTCTTGATCGGATAGCGCTGTACCAGATTGGCGACTTCCGATTCGCAACTCGCCGCCGGGTCCTGAAACAGGCGCAGGCCACGGCCTTCATAGAACGCGATGCCCCAGCCGTCGCGGTGCGGGCCGGTGCGGCCGCCGCGCTGCATCAGGCCGGTGAAGCTGAACACGATATCGGTCGGCACGTTGGCACTCATGCCCAGTAATTCACACATGTGCGGACTCTCGGGTTACAGGCGCGGCTCGACCCGCATGCGCTGCGGATTGCTCGGTACTGGCGGGCGACCGTAACGGTCATCACCGGCGCCGCCAAACGGTTGATCGTCATCGCGGTCATCAGCGCGGGCTGCCGCTTTCGCTGCCTCGGCCTGCTCTCGACGCGCACGCGAAGCGCGCTCGAGCGGGAAGCGGATCAACACGAAAATCAGGTAAATGCCGAACGCGATCATGCCGTACATGAACAGATCGGAGACCGCACGCCAGGCGTTGTTACCGACCTTGAAAGCCAGATCCAGGGCGGTGATGGCGATGGCCGGCGCGACCTTTTCCTTGACCGGGTCAATGATGGTCGGGCTGAACAGCAACACGGCCATCAATACACGCAGCGGCTCGCGCAACCAGCGCCACATCCAGGTAGTCAGGCGCATCCATACCAACAGGCAGCCCACAGCGGCAAAGGCGTAGAGGCCCCAGGCGATCAGATAGTCGTTCTCGGTCATGGTGTCCATGGCAAGGCAGGCAAAGAGGCGCTTATAGTAACGACTTTTCGCCCGTGCGGCTTGTCCCAATAGACATGCGACCTGTAGGAGTGAGCCTGCTCGCGATGACGGACAGCCTGACAACATTGATGTTGAATGTGCCGGCCTTATCGCGAGCAGGCTCACTCCTACAGGGTCTGCGACGGTTTCAAGCGCTGCGAAAACCCTTATTCCGTACATTGTCCGAGAACCTTCCATGCCCCAATCCGCCAACGTCATCAGTGCCCCGATCGCCCACAAGGCTGCCGGTGCCGACCCGTATGCCTGGCTTCAGGAGCGCGACACCGACGCGGTGCTCGATTACCTCAAGGCCGAAAACGCCTGGCAGGAAGCGCAAACCGCCGATCAGGCCGAATTGCGTGAAACCCTGTTCGAAGAGATCAAGGGCCGAATCCTCGAAACCGACCTGTCCCTGCCTTCGCCCTGGGGCCCGTATCTGTATTACACGCGCACCACGGCGGGCGACGAGTACGCCCGGCATTACCGCTGCCCACGCCCGGCAGACGACAGCCTGACCCTCGATGAAAGCCGCGAGCAACTGCTGCTCGACCCGAATGTACTGGCCAACGGCGGGTTCTTCTCGCTGGGTGCGTTCAGCATCAGCCCGGACCATCAACGTCTGGCCTACAGCGTCGACGCCTCGGGCGATGAGATTTACACGCTGTTCGTCAAGGAACTGTCCAACGACAAGGTCAGCGAACTGGAGTTCGAAGACTGCGACGGCAGCATGACCTGGGCCAATGACAGCCTGACCCTGTTTTTCGGCGTGCTCGACGACACCCATCGTCCACACAAACTGTTCCGTTATCGCCTCGACGGTACGGCTGCCGAAGAGGTGTTCCACGAGCCGGACGGGCGTTTTTTCCTGCATTGCTACCGTTCCAGTTCCGAGCAGCAATTGCTGCTGTCGCTGGGCAGCAAGACCACCAGCGAAGTCTGGGCGCTCGACGCCAATCAGCCGCACCTGCCCTTCACCTGCCTGGCGCCACGGGTCGAGGATCATGAATACGATGTCGATCACGGCCTGCTCGATGGGGTGTGGACGTGGTTTATCCGCAGCAATCGTGACGGCATCAACTACGCCCTGTATCAGGCCCCGGACACCGGCACCGCGCCGACCGAGGCCGACTGGCAAAACCTGATCCCCCACAGCGACACAGTGATGCTCGATGGCGTCAGCCTCAACACCGAGGCCATGACCCTGAGTCTGCGCGAGGGTGGCCTGCCGATCATCGAAGTTCACCCACACGGTCTGACGCCTTATCGCGTGCAATTGCCGGACGCGGCCTACAGCCTCTATGTGCAAAACAGCCTGGAGTTCGAGAGCGACCGCATTCGTCTGCGCTACGAGGCGTTGAACCGTCCGGCACAGGTTCGCCAACTGATCCTCGCCAGCGGCGAACAGGCGGTGTTGAAAGAAACTCCGGTACTCGGTCCGTTCGACGCCGACGCTTACGTCAGCCAGCGCCTGTGGGCGACGGCGCCGGACGGCACGCAAGTGCCGATCAGTCTGGTGATGAAGCGCGAAATGGTTGGCAAAGCAGTGCCGCTGTATCTCTACGGTTACGGCGCATACGGTTCGAGCCTTGATCCGTGGTTCTCCCACGCCCGCCTGAGCCTTCTGGATCGTGGCATGGCCTTCGCCATTGCTCACGTGCGTGGCGGCGGTGAATTGGGCGAGGCCTGGTATCGCGCCGGCAAGCAGGAACACAAGCACAACACCTTCAGCGATTTTATCGCCTGCGCCGAATTCCTGATCCTCAACGGCATTACCACGGCAGAAAAACTGGCGATCAGCGGTGGCAGCGCCGGTGGTCTGCTGATTGGTGCGGTGTTGAACCAGCGCCCGGATCTGTTCGGCGTGGCGATTGCCGAAGTGCCGTTCGTCGACGTGCTCAACACCATGCTCGATCCGGATCTGCCACTGACCGTCACCGAATACGACGAATGGGGCAATCCCGAAGAGCCGCAGGTTTACGAGCGGATCAAGGCTTACGCGCCGTACGAAAATGTCAGCGCGCAGGATTATCCAGCGACGCTGGTGATTGCCGGCTACAACGACAGCCGCGTGCAGTATTGGGAAGCGGCCAAGTGGGTGGCGAAATTGCGCGCCACCAAGACCGACGACAACGTGCTGTTGCTCAAGACTGAACTGGGCGCCGGGCATGGCGGGATGAGCGGGCGTTATCAGGGATTACGTGACGTAGCACTCGAATACGCATTTGTTTTCAAGGTTTTGGGTCTCGCCTGAGGAACTCCGTCGGTCACTTGGGTCTTAATTGCAGACCCAAGAGGCCGATACCCCCAAGATCCCCTGTAGGAGTGAGCCTGCTCGCGATAGCGGTATGTCAGTTAAAGATGATTTGAATGACCGACCGCTATCGCGAGCAGGCTCACTCCTACAAGGGATCGTGTGAAGCCTGAAACAGTGAAAACAAAAAGACCGTGACGACATGTCAGAACCGACCTTCCTGAACAACGAAATCCGCGACTGGCTGATGGACTGCGGCCTGTTCGATCAATTGCAGCTGGCCGACTTTGCGGCCGCTTCCGGCTACTTCAGCATCAGCACCGTGGCTGAGGGCGAGGCGATTTTCCGTGAGGGCGATGCCGGCAGTTTCATGTGCATCCTCCACACCGGCCAGGTCGCCGTGCAGAAAACCGGGCCCGATGGTCAGGTGATCACCATGGCCACCTTGCGCAGCGGTCGCGCGTTCGGCGAAATGGCCGTGCTCGACGGTGAACGACGCTCGGCCACCTGCGTCGCCGCGACTAACTGCCAGCTATTGAACCTCGGCAAGGATTCGCTGGAAAAAATGCTCAACGACGCGCCGAAGATCGCCGCGAAGATCATCCGCGCCCTCGCCGTCTCCCTGTCGAAACGACTGCGCATGGCCGACGGCCAACTGGCGGCGCAACAGGTTTAACCGCCGGGGGATTTTGCCTTGGTGCCGGTCGGTTCAATGCCCGGCACCGGTTGATCCTTGCTCGGCGGGCTGGGCATTTCAATCGGCACCAGCGGCGGGCTGCCACTGCCGGCACCCGACTTGGGAATGTTGATCGGCGTGATCTGCGGGTACGGCGTCGGCGTCGCGGTGCCGGGCGAACCGGGTTGCGGCGCCGGGCTGACCGGAATGGTCTGCTGCGCCTGCACTGCAGTAATCGAGAGCGCGGCCAGGGCAATGACCGTTAGAATGGTGCGCTTCATCAAGGGCTCCGTTTGGCCTCTAGTCTGCGCTCAGGCTACTCCCAACGGGCCTGCTTGCCTTCCCCCTTGTAGAGATTTCCATGAAACGTTTCGTTCTGCTCGACACCACCCCGATCCCTGAAAGCGGCGGTGCCCTGTGCCTGTTCGAATATGGCGAGGATTTCGTCATCAAGATCCAGGGCGGCGACGGCGGGCAACTGATGAACACGCGCATGCACGGTTCCGAAGATGCACTGGCCGAAATCCCTTGCCGCAAGGTCGCTGGCCGGCCGGATTCACGGGTGCTGATCGGCGGTCTGGGCATGGGTTTCACCCTCGCCTCGGCGCTCAAGCATTTGGGCAAGACTGCCGAAGTGGTAGTCGCTGAACTCGTGCCCGGCGTGGTCGAGTGGAACCGTGGCCCGCTCGGCGAGAAGTCCGGCCGGCCGCTGCTCGATCCGCGCACGGTGATCCGTCAGGAAGACGTGGCCAAGGTCCTGCAAAGCGAGCCGAACGGTTTCGACGCGATCATGCTCGATGTCGATAACGGCCCCGAAGGCCTGACCCAGAAGGCCAACAGCTGGCTGTACTCCGCCGCTGGTCTGAATGCCTGCGCCAAAGCCCTGCGCCCGAAAGGCGTGCTCGCCGTGTGGTCGGCCAGCGCCGACCGGCTGTTTTCCGACAAATTGAAGAAGGCCGGCTTCAAGGCCGAAGAAGTCCAGGTCTTCGCCCATGGCAACAAGGGCACGCGCCACACGATCTGGATTGCCGAGAAGCTCAAGGGCTGAGCTAAACTCTGCCCATAACCGTCATTAGTCTTTTACAAAGGTGAACCCATGAGTTCGTCCACCCCAACCAACACGTCGAAGCTGGATCGCATCCTCGCCGACAACCAGCGCGACAAGGAAATGGGCTACCGCGACAAAGCCCTGAAGATGTACCCGCACGTCTGTGGCCGCTGCACCCGTGAGTTTTCCGGCAAGCGCCTGAGCGAACTGACCGTGCACCACCGCGACCACAACCACGACAACAACCCGCAGGACGGCTCGAACTGGGAATTGTTGTGCCTGTATTGCCACGACAACGAACACTCGCGCTATACCGATCAGCAGTATTTCAGCGAAGGCTCGCTGAGCACGCCAAAGATTGCCAAGGCGACGCATAACCCGTTTGCCGCCCTCGCCGGATTGATGAAAAAAGAAGATTAAAAAGCAAAAGATCGCAGCCTTCGGCAGCTCCTACAGGGTGTACACCATCCAAATGTAGGAGCTGCCGAAGGCTGCGATCTTTTGATCTTATCCCCGTATAATCGCCCTCTTTTTCCCGAAGGCACCTCGCTCGTGGCAGACAAACGGTACAGCTGCATTGGTTTGTATAACCCCAAATCACCGGAGAACGTCGGTTCGGTGATGCGCGCCGCAGGCTGCTATGGCGTGGCGTCGGTGTTCTACACCGGCAAGCGTTATGAACGCGCCGCCGACTTCGTCACCGACACCAAGCGCGTGCACTACGACATCCCGCTGATCGGCATCGATGATCTGAAAAAGATCCTCCCGCTCAACTGCGTGCCGGTCGCCGTGGAACTGGTCGAGGGCGCCCGCCCGCTGCCGGAATACACTCACCCGGATCGCGCCCTGTACATCTTTGGCCCCGAAGACGGTTCGCTGGATAAAGAGATTCGCGACTGGTGCGAAGACGTCGTGTACATCCCGACCACCGGCTGCATGAACCTCGCCGCGACAGTCAACGTCGTGCTCTACGACCGCATGGCCAAGGGCTTGAACACCCGCTCCGGGCCAAAATTCCGCTGAAGCGCCGCACATTCGATGGAACGAGCTGACCGCTCCGGCAGTCAGCTTGTTTATCGATTACTCATTGCCTGGAGAAAGATCATGACCGAGCTCAAACGTGTCGAACGCATCGAATCCACCCCGTTCCAGAGCCATTCCGAGCAGAACGTCGAAGGCTGGGAGCGCATCGGCTCACTCGCGGGCGGCGTGATCATGGTCGGTAAAGGCCTGCGCCGTGGCGGCGTGTTCGGGTTGATTCAGGTGGCGATTGGCGGCGTGGCCATGGCGCGCGGGATTACCGGGCACAGTTCGGTGAAAAGCCTGTTTGAGAAAAGTCGTCAGGACATGAACAACGTGCGGGCGAAGATCGAAAGGGCCGGGGAAGAGCTGAGCAAGCTCAAGGCCAATGCCGAGGCGGCGACCAGCACCGCCACGGTGACCGGCAATGATTCGGTGAAATCGCCGAAAGCCGGGGTCTGATCCAAGAGTTGCGGTGGGGCTAATGGCCCCTTCGCGAGCAGGCTCGCTCCCACAGTTTGAAATGCATTCCCCTGTGGGAGCGAGCCTGCTCGCGAAAGCGGTATTACTGAAGCAACGCGGTATCAAGGACTTTGGAGGACTCACCGAGAACGCTCTCAGCCAGTTGCACAAACTCCTTGGTACTCACCGTCCCCAGATGCATCGCCCCACGCAACACGTCATCCAGCGAACGCTTGTTGCGCGTCTTCAAGCGAATCTCGCGATCCAGCTCCTGCAGCACCACCACCGCTTTCGCCACCTGCGCCGGGCTGATCTGCTCGCCGCGCAAGGTCGTGACCTTCTGGCTGTCCCTGGCCAGTTTCGTCTGTAGCGTTTGATACCGCTCATCACTCATGCCACCGGCACGGCGCACCAGTTCAATGGCGTAATACTCGGCAAAACCTTCGCTGATCCAGTCGCTGCGCTGCTCGTCGTTGATCCGCCCGAACACCTGCGCCAACTCACGTACCAGCGCACTGCTACCGCTTTCGCTGACCAGCGGCAAGCGCGTGTTCACGTAAATGGATTCATGCGCACCGAGGCTGCCGCGCCACATCGGGTCGTTGGCGCCGACGATCAACAGTTTGGCCGGATGGCGAGGATAAACCGCCTGTACCTGCGGCCAGACGAACGTCAGCAAGGTCAGCACGTCCATACGGCGCATGCCCTGCCCTTGCGGCGAGGCTACGGTGACTTCGGTTTCGCCCAGCCGTGTGCGGCGGCTGCCGAGGTGTCCGGCGAGCATCCAGCCCGTCGGGCGGTCAAACAGGCGTGACGGGTTATCGATGCGGAATTTGTTTTTGCCGACGCGCGGCCAAGCGGTTTCGACGCTTTTCCAGCCTTCAGGTAGTTCGAATTGCAGACGCGCGACCAGTTCGGTGCCGTCCTGCTGATCGAGTTTGGCCGGCGGCACCAACTCATCGCCGCGCATCAGTGCCCAGTTCGGGGTCATGCGCGTGTCGAAGCTGCCGTTCTTGCGGCCGTGGCTGATGCGCACGCGGTAGGTCAGGCTGGACTTGTCACTGGTCGGGCGCCAGACGCCCCGTGCGTTTTTGCCTGGGGTCAGCAGCCATTGGCCGTCGGCCTTGAAATCAGAGTAATGGCTGCCATCGCCAAGGTCGAAATCCAGGCTGCGCACCGCCTCGCCTTTGGCCAGGGTCAGACGCACTTCGGCCTGATCGCTCTGCGGCAACAGGCGCACGTGATAATCCAGATCGACTTTCTTCGCCGCCCAGACCGGCGCGCTCAACGCCAGCAGCGCAACCATCAACGCCTGCGGCAATCCGACAGCCATACGCACTCCTTGGTAAAGCTTGGAACAGCAGGTGTCTAACCTGCGCGGAAAATCAGGTGATCTTCCCAGTCATCTTCCGGCACGCTGCCTTCGGCAAGCATGCGCCCGGACTGGGAAATCCGTTCGTGGTGCACCGCGTCGCGATCGCCGCAGACCAGGTGGTGCCACAACGGCAGATCCTTGCCTTCGCTGACCAGTCGATACCCGCAGGTCGGCGGCAGCCATTTGAATTCTTCGGCCTGGCCCGGGGTGAGCTGGATGCAATCCGGGACAAACTTGAGGCGGTTCGGGTAATCGCTGCACTGGCAGGTTTTCAGGTCCAGCAGTTTGCAGGCGATGCGCGTGTAATAAACGCTGTTGTCCTCTTCATCCTCGAGTTTTTGCAGGCAGCACAGACCACAGCCGTCGCACAGCGATTCCCATTCCTCGTGATCCAGTTGATCGAGGGTTTTGCGTATCCAGAACGGTTCGACTTTGGCGGCCATGGCTCAAGCATCAACATCAGGTGGTGAAAAGGCCGCCAGTCTAGTGCCCAAGGCCCGGCGGGCCAAGCGCTGGCGACTGCCGGTTGTGCGGGACTTGTCAGTTTTTGTGGCGGCGCGTAGCTTTGCCTGTCGTCACGAGCCTTGTCCGGAAGCCATTAACGCTCGACCGCGTTGCATTCCGGTGAACTGTCATGGCTCGCCAAACCCCATTGTTCAGCGCACCTGATCCCGCCGGGTTTGCAATCGAATCTCTTACTCAAACGTAGCCAGGAATCTCTCGATGAGTGCCAACCCTCGCGTTGCCGATTACGCCATTCACCCGCAATTCACCGACCGCTGGTCGCCGCGCGCCTTCACCGGTGAAGCGATCCCGGAAGAAACCCTGCTGAGCTTCTTCGAAGCCGCGCGCTGGGCGCCTTCGGCGTACAACTCGCAGCCGTGGCGTTTCCTGTATGCGCGTCGCGATACGCCGAACTGGGAGCGTTACCTGGGCCTGTTGAATGAGTTCAACCGTAGCTGGGCGCAGCATGCGTCGGCGCTGGTGATCGTGATTTCGAAAACCACTTTCACTGCACCCGGAGCGACGGAAGAAACTCCAGCGTTGTGGCACACGTTCGACACCGGTTCGGCGTGGGGCCATCTGGCGCTGCAAGCGAGCATCAGTGGCTGGCACACCCACGGCATGGCCGGTTTCGATCAGGAACTGACGCGCAAGGAGTTGAATATTCCTGAAGGTTACGCGCTGCACGCGGCCGTGGCGGTCGGCAAACTCGGTGACAAGGCAACGCTGGCTGAATACCTGCAAGCCCGTGAAGAGCCGAGCCCGCGTCGTCCGCTGAACGAACTGGCGGCGGAAGGCGACTTCACCCTCTAATCCACACGCAAATGATCGTTCCCACGCTCCGCGTGGGAATGACTCAAGGGACGCTCCGCGTTCCAATGGGACGCAGAGCGTCCCCGGCTGCATTCCCACGCGGAGCGTGGGAACGATCTGAACATTTTATCGGGCGAACATTCAATATCCGCGGTTGAAATCCACTTCCCCGCGCAACGCTTCGCTCGCCTGATACGCCTTCAGGTTCTCGACAAACAGCTGCACCATCAACGCCGGTGACGTCGGTGCCGAGCTGTGCCCGGTCAGCAGCAAACCCCAGGCGGTCCAGAACGGATGCCGTTGCGGCAATGGCTCCTGACGGCAAACGTCGATCACCGCCCCCGCCAGATGCCCTTCCTTCAATGCTTCAACCAAGTCCGCATCGACTACCGCGACCCCGCGCCCGGCATTGATAAACAACCCGGTCGGCTTGAATTGCTTGAACAGCGCCGCGTCGTAGATATCGTGGGTGTGCTCGGTGTTCGGCAGCAGGTTGACCACGTAATCCACCTCGCCCACCAGGCGTGGCAGATCGGCCATCGAACCGACTTCGACAAACGGCGCCTGCTCACGGGCGCTGCTGGCGATGCCGTACAACTCGATGCCGAATGGCAGCAGGAATTGCGCCACGCTCTGGCCGATGTCGCCAGTGCCGACGATCAGCACCTTGCGCCCGACCAGACTCTGGCCGCTGCGGTTGTCCCACTTGCGCTCGACCTGGCTGACCAGTCGCGCCAACACTTCGCGCTCATGGCCAAGAATGTAAGTCAGCACGTATTCAGCCATCACCTGACCAAAAATCCCCACCGCGCGGGTCAAGCGATAATCGCGACGCAAGCCATCGGCAAGCAGCGGCGTGATGCCGGCCCAGGTCGATTGCAGCCATTGCGGTTGATGGCCCTGACGCAACAGGGTCGCCAGCAGATCCGGCTGGCCCAGCCACACCGGGCAATCGGCGGCCTGACGGGCCAGCTCGGCGGAGTCGCCACTGGTCAGTACTTCAAGCTCCGGCGCTGCCTGACGCAGCAGCCGGGCGTAAATCGCGTGGTCGTGTTCAGCAATCAGAACGCGCATCTTCAAACCTTTCGCAAACCGTGCAGACGGCCGCCGGATTCGGGCGACCATCGCGGTAAAAACAGTTCCTGGGTAAACCGAGACTCAGAACAGAGCCTCGCAGATCAGACAGGGTCGTTGCGTCGCAGCAACTCTTCGGGCAAGTGCTCGATGTACTCGTCCTCGGCCGGCGGCATCTGCAGGTGGTAGCCCTGCTTGTCGAGGTTCTCCAGGACCACGACGATGTCTTCGCTGGCCAGTTTGCGCTCGGGCGACAGCACCAGATCGAAGGAATGCTTCGGCTTGCCGAACGCCAGCATCAGCGCTTCCGGCACACGCTCAAGCGCATCGCTCTTGAGCACATAAAGGTACATGCCGCTGCGCTTGGAGCTTTGGTAGATGGAACAAATACGTTTCAAGGCTGTTCTCCGGCGGTGGCCAGGCTGTCGAGCAGCTTCTGACCCATGAGTTCGCGGCGCCAGCCACGCAGCGACTCAGGCAATTGGTAAGGACCCTCGGGGTAGCCACTTTTGACCAGGGCTTCGAGGGTTTTCTTGCGCAGCATCAGTTCCGGGGCAATGCCCAGACGCTCGGCCTCAGCCTGGCCCAATGCGCGCAGTTGTTTGATCAACGCAGCCGCTTCGATCGGCAATGGCTCCGCTACGGCGGGCGGCCATTGATCAGGCCCCACACTGCCAGAGCGCTTGATCAGATCAAGCAGAAACTGGCCGTCCTGACGCACGGTACGCGGGTGCATGTCTTCGATCTTGCCCAGCGCCGCGAGGTTGTCCGGTTGCGTGCGGGCCAGCGGCCACAGCGAATGCTCGCGGACGATGCGGTTGCGCGGCAGATCGCGGGCACGGGCTTCTTTTTCACGCCAGGCGCACAGCTCACGCAGTACCGCCAGTTGTGCGCGCGAAAGTTTCCACGCCAGCTTGGCCTCGCGGTAGACCTCGTATGGATCGGTTTCGCGGCGCAGGTTGGCAACCAGTTCGGCGCCGTCCTCCAGCACCCATGCGAATTTGTCGTCGGACAGTTTCGGCCGCAGCTGTACGAAAACCTCGGCCAGATGCACCGCATCTTCGGCGGCGTAGCTGATTTGCGTGTCGGACAACGGACGCTGCAACCAGTCGGAGCGAGTCTCGCCCTTCGGCAGTTCGATGCCGAGCACTTCCTGCACCAGCCGCGAATAGCCCATCGAGAAACCGAGGTTCAGGTAAGCCGCGGCCAGTTGCGTGTCGAACATTGGCGCCGGCAGGCTGCCGGTCAGGCGCAACAGCACTTCGAGGTCTTCGCTGCAGGCATGCAGGACTTTGAGCACTGCCGGGTTTTCCAGCAGAGCGGCCAGCGGTTGCCAGGCGTTGATGGTCAGCGGATCGATCAGGTAGGCGCGCTTGCCGTCGCCCACCTGCAGCAGGCCGGCAATCGGGTAGAAGGTGTCGACCCGCATGAATTCGGTGTCGAGGGCAACGAACGGCAGCTGCTGCCACTCGGCGCAAAACTGCGCGAGGCTTTCGTTGTCGCGAATCCAGTGAATATCGATGGCCACACGGCTCTCCCTTGAAGAATGGCGCGCAGTATATATCGCCACCGGCGATTTACGCGCCTGTGAAGGGCAAGAGCTGTAACGAAATGTCCTGCCAAAGAGCAAGAATAGTCTGACAGAGAAAACAGACAGGCCCGTCAGGTCAGGATGACCGGCCCGAATCGGCTCAGTCCTTGGCCAGCACGCCGTCGATCACCGCGCCACGGCAACCCGCGAACATGTCCAGATCCGGCTGATAGACCTTGCTCTTGACCTCGAGCAGGCCAAGCATCGAGTGGAACAGGTTGTCCTGACTCAGCGGTTTGTCGCGGCTCATCTGCAGGCAATGGGTGTCGACCGAATAGGCCTTCTGATAGTTGTCGGAGAACCACGCGAGCATGGCGACATGCTTTTGTTGCTCTGGCGCCAACATGTAAGGCGTGCCATGCAGGAACAGGTTGTATTCGCCCAGTGACTCGCCGTGGTCCGACAGATACAACATCGCGGTGTCGACTTTGTCCTGATTGCTGCGCAATACATCGATCAGGCTCGATAGCACATGGTCGGTGTACACCAGCGTGTTGTCGTAGCCGTTGACGATACTTTCGCGGCTGCAATTGTTCAGCGCGTTACTTTCACAAACAGGTGTGAAGTGCTCGTATTCCTTCGGATAACGCTTGAAGTATTCCGGACCGTGACTGCCCATCTGGTGCAGGACCAGCACCGTGTCTTTGTCCAGATGATCGATAAAGCTTTGCAAACCTTGCAGGAGGATTTCGTCACGGCACTCGCTGTTGGCGCACAGCGCCGGATCTTTCAGGTTGCTGACATCCTGCAAGGTGACCCGATCACAGGTGCCTTTGCAGCCGGACTGGTTGTCGCGCCAGATCACGTCGATACCCGCACGTTTGAGCACGTCGAGCAGACCTTCTTCATTTTTCGCCTTGCTCGCGTCGTAATCCTTTCGGCCCATGTTGGAGAACATGCACGGCACCGAAACAGCCGTTTCCGTACCGCAGGAGTGCACATCGGTAAAGGCGATCAACCCGGCTTCCTTGTCGAGTGTCGGTGTGGTGTCACGGTCATAGCCGAGGATGCCGAAGTTCTCTGCCCGAGCGCTTTCACCTACGACCAGCACGGTCAGGGATTTGCGCGGCTGGAGTTTCAGATCGGGATTGCGCTGAGCATCTTCGCCGATCTTGACGAACGGTTGCTGCGCCGAAACCACTTGCTCACGCAAGTAACCGGCCGATGCGCCAATGTAGTTGCTCGGCACCAGCATCAGGCGAATTTCGTGATGGTTGCGAAACAGTGAAGACAAGCCCTGATAGTTGGCCAGGGCCACGCCGCCAATTACTGCTACCGAGGCGACACTGACAATAACTTTACTGAACAACTCACGGTGCCAGCGACGATAATTAATCGGTAACTTCCACAATATCCAGGAGGGCAAGACACCGAGCAACAGAATATATGCAAACAACTTCAATGAGAGCAGATCACGCACTTCCGTCGCATTGGTTTCGGCAAAGTTGCGAAACATGCCGGCATCGATCATGACGCCGTATTGATTCATGAAGTAAGCCACACCGGCGCTGATCAGGAATATCAGCGTCAACAGTGGTTTGAGCAACGGGCGGAATGCCAGAACCGTCAGCACGATGTTGAATGCCGCGAGGATCATCACCCCGAACGCCACGCGCATGGCGATGCCCTTGCCATCAGCGGCAGTGATCTCGAAGAGGTGCTGCCAGAGGACAACATTGCAGCCAATTAAAAGAAAGGCACTGGCAATCAACGTCACCCATTCCGGGCGCACGGCTTTTAACTTCAACATAGAAAGGGGCGATCCTGAAAAGAAGATCCTTGGTCAAGGAGAGAAAATTCAATTGTGAAAATTTCATTAACTAAGGCATGACAAACTTTAAGCAGGCAACCATCAATTTTTTGTGAAAAAGACGCCAACGAATAGTTGGCTTTTGGTGATGTGATGAAACTTGTGAAGTATTTGAGAATGGTTCAGCTTTTATTCAGTAAAAACAACACGGCAGTTCATTGTGGGAGCAAGCCTGCTCGCGAAGAGGCCGGCACATTGAACACTTTGGGTGACAGACAATCCGCTTTCGCGAGCAGGCTCGCTCCCACCAAGGGTGGCGGGGTATCGAGTTTTTAAATACTGCTCAGGATTTTCTGGTTTGCCCGGACTAGACAGCTCTGCGCCTAATCATCCGCCCCGCCCAAAGGTCTGATGATGGAAAACGTTCGCGCCACCGCTCGCCCCGCCGCCTGGTTGATGCTCGCCATTATTCTCGTAGCCCTCAATCTGCGTCCGTCGATGGCGGCAGTCGGTCCGTTACTGTCGGCCATTCGCGGTGACATCCCGCTGAGTTTCACTGTCGCTTCACTGCTGACCATGCTGCCGGTGATGGCCATGGGGCTGGCGATGTTTTTCGGCATTGGCATCAGTCAACGGCTGGGTGAGCAACGCACGGTATTGCTGTCCTTGCTGATCATCGGCCTGGCGACATTGTCACGACTGTTTATCGACTCTGCCGCCCAACTGATTGCAAGCGCCGTGCTGGCCGGCATCGGCATAGCACTGATTCAGGCGTTGATGCCGGCGCTGATCAAATCGCGCTTTGCTGACAACGTCGCGCTGTGCATGGGTCTATACGTCACATCGATCATGGGTGGCGCCGCGCTTGCCGCCTCGCTCGCGCCGCTGGTGATGGTGCAGACCGGGAGCTGGCGCAGTGGTCTGGCCTTCTGGGCGATTCTGGCTTTGCTCGCGTTTGTGTTCTGGTGGTTCCAACGCCGCCAGCAACCCTCCACGGAGATGGCGGCAACCAGAAAAGATTCGTTCTTCGCCAATTCCCGCGCCTGGTTACTGGCGATCTTCTTTGGTTTGGGTACGGCGTCCTACACCTGTGTGCTCGCCTGGCTCGCCCCTTACTACGTGGAAAAAGGCTGGAGCGAACCAAACGCCGGGCTGCTGTTAGGTTTTCTGACAGCCATGGAGGTGATTTCCGGCCTGGTGGTTCCCGCTATCGCCAATCGCCACCGTGATCGGCGCGCGGTTCTGATGGCGCTGCTGACGCTGATCATCGCCGGGTTTTGCGGCTTGATCCTCAGCCCGCAACATCTCAGCCTGCTGTGGCCCTGCCTGTTGGGGCTGGGCATTGGCGGTTTGTTTCCGATGAGCCTGATCGTCTCGCTCGATCACCTCGACAACCCGCAACGTGCCGGAGCGCTGGCTGCTTTCGTGCAGGGCATTGGTTACTTGATCGCCGGCCTCTCGCCGCTGTTGGCCGGAATGATCCGCGATCGACTCGGCAGCTTCGAATGGGCCTGGTGGTCGCTGATGGCAGTGATGGGTTTGATGATGCTGATGGTGTGGCGCTTCGATCCTCGGCATTACCTGCGGCACTTTCAGGGATAAAGCTAAAGGCCTCTGGCCATCTTTCCGCGCTTTGATCGGCGACGTCGTGTTACTAAAACTTTCTGTCCCACAACTGACCGTGAAACGTCCTACAGGGCTTTGTCCTGGCACCATCGTTCCGTTAGGATCATTCGCACACGTTTGCGCGGATTCAGCGCAAGGAGCACAGCGAGACAGAACGGATGCTGAACAGTAACTTGCTACGCAAGCTCGACATGCAGGACCTCATGGTATTTCTCGCCGTTTATGAGCAAAGCAGCGTCACCGATGTGTCGGAAACCCTGTTCGTCAGCCAGTCCACCGTCAGTTACTGTCTGAAAAAACTGCGCACCAGTTTCGAAGACGAACTGTTCATCAACACCCGCACCGGCATGCGTCCGACCTACAAGGCCAGCAGCATGTACGGCCATGTGCAGAAGATCCTCGAAAGCATCAACCTGTGCCACGCCGGCGCCCCCACGTTCGACCCGACCCAACAGGCCGTCACCTTCAACATCTGCGCCCCGGAATACTTCGAACAGTTGATTCTGCCGCGCCTGTTGAAGCGTTTCGACTTCGACGATCTGCCGGTGATGGTCAACATGCACAAGTTTGAAACCGATGTGCCGGCGGATGAGTTGCGCGATGGCAGCCTCGATCTGGTGATCAGTTTCGGCCCCAACTTCCACCGTCATCACACTGACCTGAAATCACGGATGCTGCTGGAGGATGATCTGGTCTGCGTCTTCGACAAGCGCGCCACGCCACTGGAACCGCGCCTGAGCCTGCAAGCCTTCACCGAACGCCGGCACGTGTTCCCGACACCGTGGACGTCAACCACCAACATGGTCGACGGCTGGCTGGCGCGGCAGGCGCAGAAGCGCCAGATCGTCGCGCGCTCGAACAGCTACAGCGCCGCGCTGAAAATGATCACCGGGACAGATTTCATCCTCACCCTGCCCCGCCGTATTCAGCGTTTGCTGACCAACGAAGCGGTGTTCAATCACTGTGAAGCGCCGAACGGCTTGCCCGGCTTTACCCTCGACATGCAGTGGTGCCAGAGCGTTGATCAGGACAGCGCCAATCTGTGGTTGCGCGAGCAGGTGGTCAATGTGTGCAACGAGCTCGAAGCGGCCTGAATCCTACGCGCCAATCGCGGTTTTGCTGTAGGACTCGCGATCCATATCGACCAGCTCGACACACAGCTGCACTTCGACGCCGGCCGGCCATTCGCACAGGTCCTGCAAGACCGCCAACAGGCTTTCTGACAACTGCTTCTTGATCTGCGGCGAACGCCCGCTGAGCAGCGCCAGCTTCACATAGACGAAGGCGCGCTCGGCCATGGCGGTGCCGACCTTGAACGTCTCGACTTTAATCGCACGACTTTTGATATCGAACTCCGCCGCGAACTGACCGGACCCCACCAGGGTGTTGTTGAGCCGGATCAATGCGACGTCGGCGTTCAGCTGCGGCAGGTTGGCGGTGTATTCCATGTGCAGGTGTGGCATTGCAGGTCCCCGGTGGGTTGGCAGAAAGGTCGTACATATAGCACATGCGGCTCATCACCAATCCCTGTAGGAGCTGTCGAGTGAAACGAGGCTGCGATCTTTTGATCGTGAGATTTGAAGATCAAAAGATCGCAGCGTGCCGCAGCTCCTACACGGTGTTATGGCTCAGGATGGGGTCAGTGGCCGTTCACTCATGAATTGCTCCAGCCTTGAGCGCAGCCAACGCTCGGCCGGGTCGCTGTCCACATGGCTGAGCCAGACCATCGACAGATCCAGCGTCGGTGTTTTGAATGGAAACGGTTCCTTGAACAGTAACCCGGAGGTGGCCATGGCCGCTGCGGTGTAATCCGGCAGACTGGCGATCAGATCAGTACCGGCCAGCAGCGCTGGTAAAGCACTGTATTGCGGCACCGACAGTACCACTTGGCGCGTGCGCCCCAGCTCCGCCAGCCACTCATCGGCAAAACCACTGACGTTGGCCGTGTGCGAAACCAGTACATGCGGGCGCGCGCAATATTCGTCCAGCGTCAGCGGTGTATCGCTGGCGTCGGCGCGCAGAATGCTCGGCTGGATATGCCGCAGCAATTTGCGCTTGGCATTGGCCGGCAGACCACGGGTCTGACTGATGCCGACCGTGATGTCGCCCGCCGCCAGCAGATCGGGAATCCGCCAGTAATCAACGTGTTGCACGACAAACACCACGTTCGGCGCTTCCTGACGCAGCGCACGCAACAGTGGCGGCAGCAGGCCGAATTCGACGTCATCGGACAGGCCGATGCGGAAAGTCATGGTGCTGACGGCCGGATCAAAATCGCGGGTCAGGCTCAGCGCGACGGACAGTGAATCCAGCGCCGGCTTGAGATGGCGAAAAATATCTTCGGCGCGGGCGGTCGGCTCCATGCGATGACCGACGCGGATGAACAGCGGATCGTTAAGCATCGTGCGCAAGCGGTTAAGCGCCGAACTGATGGTCGGCTGGCCGAGAAACAGTTTCTCGGCGGCCCGGGTCACGTTGCGTTCGAGCATCAAGGTCTCGAACACCACCATCAGATTGATGTCGGCTTTGCGTAGTTCATTGCGGTTCATCCATTGCCCCCTGCCCCCCGGAATACCGGCAGTGTAGAAAGGCGCAGGCCCCGGCGTCCATCGCCACAGTGCGTCAGTTCACCGTCAAGTGCTTCAAGCCCAGGCCCATGACCCGTGAATCGTCGTTCAATCCCATTTGTTCCGGGCTGATGGCGTCGGGTAATTGCAGCTCGATCGT
Source organism: Pseudomonas sp. S3_C06 (assembly GCF_054667675.1). NCBI lineage: Bacteria > Pseudomonadati > Pseudomonadota > Gammaproteobacteria > Pseudomonadales > Pseudomonadaceae > Pseudomonas > Pseudomonas sp. S3_C06. The sequence goes on along the minus strand of NZ_CP162747.1, from coordinate 5,485,741 downwards.
CAGGCGATCGTTGTCCGCCAACTGCTGGCGGATCGTCGCAGGGATCGGGATTTCCAGATGATTATCCTGAAGTTGCGTCAGCCGCGTGGTCAGCACCTGCTCACCGTTCAAACTGACGATCACTCGCTGCGCCGGGTGTTGCGGGTAAACGAAAGCCAAGGCATCGAGGACGATCGAGCGCGCCTCGGGTGTCAGCCGCAAGTCAATCTGCGCCCGCTGCCCCGCCGACCATGTCCCCCAGCTTTCCGGAGTCGACCAGCCGCTGGTGAGCTGCCGGGTGGTATGGTTGAACGTCATGACCTGACCGGGGCGCGACAGCGCCAGCCATGACATTCGCCGGCCTTCATCCGGCATGCTCAAGCATTGCGAACAGCGCTTCCAGCCCGGCGCCAGCACCACCAGGCCATCCACTCTGGTCAGCAGATCGGTTTCACTGTCGACGTTTTTCGCGGCGTCCACCAATACGGAATCGTCAAGGATGTACAGCGAGTCAGTGTCGTATTGCCCCGACTCAAGCATGCGCTGTGTTTTTTGCCGAGCCTGCTCCAGCGCTTTCGAACTCATCCGCCCCATATAAACAGCGTCGGTTTTCATGCCATGAGTGGCGGCAAAAGTGGCGATATCCTGCCAGCGTTCAGACTGATTCTGCGGCATCAGGCTGCGGATTTTCGGGTAATGCGCCGCTGCATTTGCCCAGAACGGATCACGCATCGGCGTTGCCCATTCGGCGGACGGTGCGAGCATTTTGCTTTGCCGCAGCCCCATCCAGCCATTACGTGTGTCGACGATCTGAATCGCCAGCGCCAACGCCAGCAGAGCAATGACCGTACGCGGACGGAAACCGCGTACCAACAGAAAAATCACCAGCAGGGTAAGCACATACAACACCGGCCAGAACATCCGGCCCGAGGCGCGAAAAACATTGGCCAGGCCGATCGCAATTTTCGGCAATGGATAGCTGAACGTCTGTGCACCGAAGCCGATCTGATTCGATAACGCGAACACCCACAGCGCGATCAACGCCGCCAGCAACCATGGCCGCGCACGCAACTGGATCTGCAACGGCTGGCGGTTTCTCAGCCAGGCGATAATCGCTACAGGCACCAGCAACAACACCCCCAACCCCAGGTAGTTGAAGCCCTCGTAATCGCCACTGGCCTTTGGCAGATTCGGCAAAATCAACGACCAGCCTGCCGGATCGAATGGCGACAGCAGATTCATCCGGTATAAACCGAAACCGCCGGACTTTACGCCATCGGCAATGGCGAAGTAACCCGTCTGCCAGCAACACAGGCTCACCACGGCGAACAGCAACATGCCTTCTAGCAGGCTCTGACGCCGAGTCAATTGTTGGCTGAAGGTCTTGCCGAGCAGATCAGCGACCCAGATCAACGCAACCATTGCGAGCAGGTACGCATGCACCATCGCCGTCACAGCCAACAACGTGCCCCAGGCCAGGCGCCGTCGATGCAGCTTCGGCAACAACGCCAGGTACAACGCGGCAAGAATCAGAAAATGCCCGGCCAGTGAAAGGTGGCCGCCCATGCGCAGAAACATTGGCGGCGAAAACACCAGTAATCCTGTTCCCAACAGCCGTACCAGCGGATTCGTTGTTATCAGCCCCAGCAGCTTCCAGGCAAACCAGGCTTGCAGAACGAAACACGCCAACAGCCACAGACCGAAGTACTGGAAGGTCGCCGGCAACCAGGCATTGAACGGTTTGAACAGCAGCGCCAGCAGCGGATTGGAGTCGGAAAAAATGATCGAGCTGCCCAATTCCAGACCATAGAACGGGTTGAGCCCGAGCGGAAAGGTCCACGGGGAATGCCGGAAATACGCCCACCCCAGATAATGCGTCGCCGGGTCGCCCTGCTCCAGCCAGGCAATATTTTGCGGATCCAGCGCTTGTGGCCCGATCACGCAGAAGAACGCCAACACGCCGAGCAACAACGGCAAAACGCCCAACGCCGGATGCTTTGCTGAATCCTTCATCGATACGTCCAGAAATTGTGCAAGACAAAGGTGAATGCCGGAATCGTCAGCGCTACCGCGACGATGCCCAGCAAGTAAGGCAACCCGGCAATCTGCGCCGCCCAGGCAACGAACATCGCGAGGAAAAAACCACCCGTGGAAACCAGCAGAAAACGCCGCAGCGTTCGCCCGTGCAGACGGGCAGAAAAACTCCAGGTGGTGTTGATTACGTAGGACACCACCGTTGCCACCGCAAACGCCACACCATTGGCAAGGGGCGGTTGCGCGGCGATGAAGTTGATGAACAGCACCGCCACTAGCGCATGCAGCGCGGTGACGAACAGACCGGTCACGGCGAAGCGCAAACCGCGCTGAATCAGCGCTGATTTTTCGCCTGAAGTCACGGCTTTTGCGCCAACACAAAAACACTCAAACCGGCGAGACGGTTCATGCCCATCAACGGCAATTCAAGGCTGCACAAGGTCTTGAGTACGCCGTTCACCAACGGATGATGGCGTTTGAGTTGCGAACGCGCCGGCTGGGTTTGGGCGCTTTGCGGCAACAATCGCAACGCCGCCGCAATCGGGAACACCGCACCGAAATAATAGGCACCGCGCTGCACCGTCAAACCGGCATCGCGCGCCAGTGTCTCGAACTGCGCCAGGGTGTAGCGCCGTTTGTGTTCAAGAAAGTCATCGTGGCCGCTCCACAGAAACTGGAATGCCGGCACCGTCATCAGGAAGCGACTGCCCGATGGCACTTTATCGACATACATCTTGAGCAAGCCGAGGTCGTCATCGACATGCTCCAGTACGTCCATCAACAGCACCAGATCGGCATCGATGGTTTCAATTGCGCGACGGTAATGCACCGGTTTGCCGGCGGTGGTCGCGCTGGAGTCGGCGGGATAACTGATATCCACGCACCACGCTTCGCGGGCATCGGTATGCGTCAGCAAATGATGGGAGAAAAATCCCGAGCCAGCGCCGACATCGAGTATTCGACTGATGCGGGCATCGCCCAGCATTCGTCTGGTGGCTGCGGCTTTCGAGCAGTAATACCAATGCTCGCCGATGCTGTCGCCGAGGATGTCGGTTTCCTTGAGATCCATGTGTCAGTCCTTGGGGTCGTAGACGCGACGCACCAGAAAAACCGGCCGGCGTTTGGATTCGATATAGGTGCGGCCCAGGTACTCGCCGAGCACACCGATGCCGATCAATTGCAGTCCGCCGAGAAAGGTCACGGCCACCATCAGCGAGGCATAACCGGGCAAGTCGACACCATGAATCAAGGTGCGCACGACAATGAAAATGGCGAAGGCAAAAGACACCAGCGACACCAGAGCGCCCACGTATGTCCAGACTCGCAGCGGCTCGGTACTGAAACTGGTGATGCCCTCCAGCGCGAAATTCCACAGCCGCCAGCCATTGAACTTGCTCTGCCCCGCTGCGCGCTCCGGGCGCTCGTAATCGACGTGGGTAGTACGAAAGCCGACCCAGGCGAACAGGCCTTTCATGAAGCGCCGGGATTCGGGCAGCGTCAGCAAGGCATCGACCACGCAGCGATCCATCAGGCGAAAATCGCCGACGTTTTCGGGTAAAGGCTGTTCGGCAATTTTGTTGTGCAGGCGGTAGAACCAGTGCGCCGAGGTCTGCTTGGCCCAGGTGTCGCTGCGACGGCTGATGCGGTGACCGAGCACCACTTCAAAGCCTTCACGCCAGCGCTCGATCATTTGCAGAATGACTTCCGGAGGATCCTGCAGGTCAGCATCGATCGGCACCACGATCTGCCCGGTCGCGATCTGCAGACCGGCGGATAGCGCCGCCTCTTTGCCGAAGTTGCGGCTCAGGTCGACGATACGCAGACGCGCATCCTGATGCTGATGTTCGAGCAGGCGTTCGAGCGTGGCATCGGTACTGCCGTCGTTGACGAACACCAGTTCAAGATCGATTGACGCCTGCATCTGAAAGACGTCATTGATGCGCCGCAGAAAGGTGTCGAGGCTGTCCTCTTCGTTAAATACGGGGACCACCAGCGATAACGTCACCTGCCCCGCCTGTTGCGTTCCGTGCTCAGTCAAAGGAGTGCTCTTTTTATAGTGTTTGTCGGTCGTCGAAGGATATTCGACGCCATGAGCCGTCCCGTATTAAGCAGCAGCGTCGACAACGTTGCAAGGAGCAGACGGCGTCATATTGGCCAATCCAGAGGCCTATCTACACGCTCTAGCCCGCGCCCTTCAGAAACATCCGCGAACGATTGGAAACAAATGTCCGATAGCCAAAAAAACCTTCTGCGCTAGGCTTGCGAGCATGCGCCACACAGGCTGTCGCACAAAATCAATCGCATGGAGCGAACTGAATGTATTTCGAGATTTACAGGCAATCCAGAGGCACCCCGAGCACCGGCAAAGGACAATGGCGCTGGCGGCTGAGGGCGGGTAACCACGAGACCATCGCCAGTGGCGAGTCGTACGTGAATAAAGCGGATTGTTTGCATGTGATCGGGCTGATCAAGGCTGTGCAGGGGGAGACGCCGGTGAAGGAGATTTAACCGCATTAGTCTGGTTGGACATTTGCCGTCGTGAATGTCCAATGCAGGGGTAATTTGCTTCTGCAGAAATGAGAAAGCCCCACTGGTTTGATTCAGCGGGGCTTTTTTATGCAGGGTGAGACGGGGGTTGATTCGCGAGGATGACACTGGGTTGCGCATCTTCTGGCTTTTGCCCGAAAACAAAAAAGCCCCGTAGATTTTCATCTACGGGGCTTTTTCTATGTAATGGCGGAGAGATAGGGATTCGAACCCTAGGTACCGGTGAAGGTACAACGGATTTCGAATCCGTCCCATTCGGCCACTCTGGCATCTCTCCAACGGCGCGCATCATAACAACACTTTTACCGAAAGCAAACCCTCTTTCGAAAATTTCTTCGTGCTATCAGATGCTTGCGTCGATTAAAGCGGTACGCCCAGACGATTGGCGACTTCTTCGTAGGCTTCGATGACGTCACCGAGGCCCTGACGGAAGCGGTCTTTGTCCATCTTCTTCTTGGTGTCCTTGTCCCACAGACGGCAGCCATCCGGGCTGAACTCGTCGCCGAGGACGATCGAGCCGTCGCTGAACACGCCGAACTCAAGCTTGAAGTCGACCAACAACAGGCCTGCGTCGTCGAACAGTTTGGTCAGGACTTCGTTGACCTTGAGCGACAGTTCCTTCATGCGAACCAGTTGCTCGGCGGTGCCCCAGCCGAATGCCACAACGTGGGATTCGTTGATGAACGGATCGCCCTTGGCGTCGTCCTTCAGAAACAGTTCGAAGGTGTAAGGGTTGAGCTTCAGGCCTTCTTCGACGCCCAGACGCTTGACCAGGCTACCAGCGGCGTAGTTACGCACGACGCACTCGACCGGAATCATGTCGAGCTTCTTCACCAGAACTTCGTTGTCGGCCAGCAGCTTGTCGAATTGGGTCGGAATGCCGGCCGCTTCAAGTTTCTGCATGATGAAGGCGTTGAACTTGTTGTTGACCATGCCTTTGCGGTCGAGCTGCTCGATGCGCTTGCCGTCGAACGCCGAGGTGTCGTTGCGAAACAGCAGGATCAAGCGGTCAGCGTCGTCGGTCTTGTAAACCGATTTGGCTTTGCCGCGGTAGAGTTCTTCACGTTTTTCCATGATGGGCTCCGCTTGCTAAGTAGGTGGGCTAGGCGATGTGGCGCCAGTCGAGCCCTGAATCTTGATCGGCCAGTTGCAGCCAGTCCGGGTCGCACCCGAGGGTGTCGACAAAACATTGCCGGGCCAGCTGCGGCAGGTTGTTCTTGCTGCTCAGGTGGGCCAGGACCAGGTGTTGCAAGCCCTGCCAGCCCAACTCCGACACCAGGAATGCCGCCTGATGGTTGTTCAAATGTCCCAGCTCGCCGCCCACCCGCTGCTTGAGAAAGTACGGGTAATGACCACGGGCCAGCATGTCGCGACAATGGTTGGACTCGATCATCAACGCATCGAGATCCCGATAACCGTCCAGCACCCGCTCGCAGTAGGACCCCAGGTCGGTCAGCAGGCCGAAGCGCCGCTGCTGGTGATCACTGAAGACATACTGGGTCGGTTCCTGCGCATCATGGGCCACGGCAATGACCCCGATGTTCAGTGCACCGATCTGCAGTTGCTCGCCGCCGGCCAGAAAGCCTGCGGGTTCAATCGGTTTGCGCATCCCGCGCAGTGTGCCACGACTGAGGTAGACCGGTAGATTGTAGCGCCGAGACAGCAAACCCACGCCATGCACGTGGTCGGCATGTTCGTGGGTTACGAGTATCGCGCTCAGTTGCGCCGGGTTCACACCCAGGCGCAACAGGCGTTTTTCGGTTTCCCGCAGGGAAAAACCACAATCCACCAGCACATACGTATCAGCGCTGGCGATCAGCGTGCCGTTCCCTTGGCTACCGCTGCCGAGAACGGCAAAACGCATGGTTGATCAGCCCAGGTTGTCCTGAATCACGCTCAACACTTTGCGTGCCACTTCAGCCGGCGCGACGGTGTTGATGTTTTTCTCGACGGTCACCTGAATGTTCTCGCCAACCTTGCTCAGGCGAACCTGATAACGCTCGGCACGGGCTTCAACTTCTTCCTTGCTCGGCGCACTGCCGAACAGGCTGCTGAAGAAACCAGGCTTGTCGTCTTTCTTCTCGGCTTTTTCGGCCAGGTTGATGTAGTACAGGCCCAGGCTGCGGTTGATGTCTTCAACGCGCCATTCGCCTTGTTCCAGTGCACGGCCAACGCTCGACCAGGCACGGTCCAGGTCGGTACCGACGTTCAACACCGGGTTACCGCTGCCGTCTTCACTGAGGCTGACACGGCTCGGGGTATCGAAATCACGAGAAGCCAGCATCGACACCGAACCGCCCTTCTCGGAGATCCGGCTCATGCTTGCAAGCATGTCGTCGACCAGCGCTGCGTCCAGGCCAGTGTTGACCGAACGGTTGGTGAAGGCGACGTCGGCAGTGCTGCCGGCAGGACGCTCGGCGCTGACCACGTAGATTTCACTGGTGTTGCGCTGCACGCCCGGCTCGATGCGAACACGCACACGGGTTTCGCTGTCGCTGGCAATGCCGGCTGCGCTCAGGCGCTTGGCCATGGACGCGGACAGTTCATCGGAGTGCTGCCAGGTGGTGGTGAATTCGCCGGTTTGCGGGCGCTGTTCATCCAGACGGAAACCGTTGTCCTGGAAGAACTGCACCGCCACTGGCCAGACTTCGGCCGGTGGATGCTGGGCCACGACCCAACGCGAATCACCGCTCTTCTGCAGCGAGTAATCGCTGGCATCGGCAACGGCCGACAGCGGCTGAGGACGCGGAACAATGTATTCGCCCTTGGCGGTGTCATCAGCAACGTTACGCGGGATCGGCAACAGCGGATCCAGGCGCTTGGAAGTGCTGACTTCCGGCGGCAGTTGCATCGGTGCAGTCTGTTGCGCTTGCAGGTAATCGCTACCACGGTCGCGGAAATAACCTTCCGGCCCCCAGACCCATCCGCAGCCACTGGTGCTGGAGATAATCAAGGCAAGTGCGGAAAGTCCGGCCATTCGCTTCATGCGTTGTACTTCCTCAATTAAACCAGGACGCTGCACTGGCGCAGGGCCGTGCGAAGCGTTTCATGACAAGGTGTGCTCAGCCAGGTCAGTGGCAAGCGGATGCCTTCGTGCATCAGGCCCATTTCAACCAAAGCCCACTTCACCGGAATCGGGTTGGCTTCGATGAACAGGTCTTTGTGCAGCGGCATCAGTTTTTCGTTGATCGCCCGTGCGGTGTCGGCGTCGCCTTTCAGCGCGGCCTCGCACAGATCAGCCATTTCGCGCGGCGCGACGTTGGCGGTAACAGAGATGTTGCCTTTACCGCCCAGCAGGATCAGTTCAACGGCGGTCGGATCATCGCCGGACAGCACGATGAAATCCTTGCTCACACCATCGATGATCGCCTTGGCGCGCTTCAGGTCGCCAGTGGCTTCCTTGATACCGATGATGTTCGGCACGGTGGACAGGCGAATCACGGTCTCGGCCTGCATGTCGCACGACGTGCGGCCAGGAACGTTGTAGAGAATCTGTGGAATGTCGACCGCTTCAGCGATGTACTTGAAGTGCTGGTACAAACCTTCCTGAGTCGGTTTGTTGTAATACGGCACGACCAGCAGGCAGGCATCGGCGCCGGCTTCTTTGGCGTTGCGGGTCAGCTCGACGGCTTCACGGGTCGAGTTGGCGCCAGTGCCGGCGATGACCGGAATGCGCCCGGCAACCTGTTTTACCACGGCTTTGATGACGGCGATGTGTTCTTCTACATCAAGGGTTGCCGACTCGCCGGTAGTACCGACCGCGACAATGGCATGGGTGCCGTTCTTGAGATGGAAGTCCACGAGTTTGCTGAGGCTGTCCCAGTCAAGACGCCCTTGTGCATCCATGGGAGTGACCAGTGCCACCATACTGCCCGCAATCATGAAACCGCTCCTGCCGGAAAAAGAGAGCGGTAATGGTACTGGCGCCAAGATGCTTGCACAAGCGAAGTACTGCGCTGCTGCCATTCCCCTTGGCGCTGCTTTTCGCTACCCTTCAGACTTTGATCGGTACTGATCAGCTTGTACGCCGGGTTTCAGCCTTCCTTTACGGCCTCCCAGACCCCGTTCCTGCGTCGCATCGACGCGCTCCCGCTATAGTGGAGCGAGCCGCGAGCGCTTGCCGGGTCTTTTAGTACGGACGCCCAGAACAGGCATTCCCCGGCAGCCAACGCGCGTAAACCTACCGACCGCTCATCGCTTTAGGAATGCTGCATGTCCACCCCCACAGTTCGCGAACAATTCCTTGTCATCAGTGCCCTTGGCGCCAACCCCATGGAGCTGACTAACGTCCTGTGCCGCGCCAGCCATGAAAATCGCTGCGCCGTGGTTACTTCGCGCCTGACCCGCCACGGCGAGTGCAGTGCGCTGATCCTCGAGATCTCCGGCAGCTGGGACGCTCTCGCTCGCCTGGAAGGCAGCCTGCCGGGCCTGGCCAAAAAACACGCCTTTACCGCCAATGTGGTGCGCAGCGCGCCGCTGGAAAATCGTCCGCAAGCTCTACCATACGTGGCTTACGTCAGTTCGGCGTATCGCCCGGACATCATCAATGAGCTGTGCCAGTTCTTCATGGATCACAACGTCGAGCTGGAAAACCTGACCTGTGACACTTATCAGGCGCCGCAAACCGGCGGCACCATGCTCAACGCCACGTTCACCGTGACCCTGCCGGCCGGCACCCAGATCAGTTGGCTGCGCGACCAGTTCCTCGACTTCTCCGATGCGATGAACCTGGACGCACTGATCGAACCCTGGCGCCCACAGAACCCAATGTAAGGAAGCTTTCATGGCCGTTGTCATCGACCAACCGGTTGCCGATTTCGAAGCACCTGCCACCAGCGGGCAGACTGTCAGCCTGTCCGCCCTGAAGGGCAAGCAAGTGGTGATCTACTTCTACCCGAAGGACAGCACGCCGGGCTGCACAACTGAAGGTCAGGGCTTTCGTGACCAGTACGCAGCGTTCCAGGCTGCCAACACCGAGATTTTCGGAATCTCCCGCGACAGCCTGAAGTCCCACGAGAACTTCAAGTGCAAGCAGGAGTTTCCGTTCGAGCTGATCAGCGACAAGGACGAGGCTGTCTGCCAGCTGTTCGACGTGATCAAGCTGAAGAAGCTGTACGGCAAGGAATACCTGGGCGTTGATCGCAGCACTTTCCTGATTGATAAGGACGGTGTGCTGCGTCAGGAGTGGCGTGGTGTGAAAGTGCCGGGGCATGTGGATGCAGTGCTGGCTGCTGCTCAGGATCTGAATAAAGCCTGATGGTTTTGCGTCGCCCTCATTGACGCCTTCGCGAGCAAGCTCGCTCCCACATTGGACTTGTGAACGCCACAGATCCAATGTGGGAGCGAGCCTGCTCGCGAATAGCCTTTCTACAAAATCTGGATCAATCGTTACAGCAGCGGTGCCACCGCCGGCTCCTTGCGCGGCCACGCATCCAGCACCGCCTTGAACAGCGTTGCCAGCGGGATCGCAAAGAACACCCCCCAGAATCCCCACAACCCGCCAAACAACAGCACCGCGCAGATAATCGCCACCGGATGCAGATTGACCGCCTCCGAGAACAGCAACGGCACCAGCACGTTGCCATCCAGCGTCTGGATGATCCCGTACACCGCCATCAAATAGATGAACTGATCGCTCCAGCCCCACTGGAACAGCGCGATCAACAGCACCGGCACGGTCACCACCACCGCGCCAACGTACGGCACCACCACCGACACACCGACCAGCAACGCCAGCAGTGCCGCGTAGTTGAGACCGAGCGCCACGAAAGCGATGTAGGTCACGCCGCCGCAAATCACGATTTCGATGACTTTGCCGCGAATATAATTCGCGATCTGCCGGTTCATTTCCTGCGCAACCCGGGTGATCAACGCACGTTCACGCGGCAAGTAGCCACGCACCCATTCGCCGATCATGGCCCGGTCCTTGAGGAAGAAGAACACCAGAATCGGCACCAGTACCAGATAGATCATGATGTTCACCAGCAGCGGCAGACTCGACAATGAGAATGTCAGCGCCCATTGGCCAAACTTGCCAATCTCGCCGCGCGCCGCCTCGATCGCCTGCAACACTTGCTCGTCGGACACCAGATGCGGATAGCGCTCCGGCAGCAATAACAGCAGCGATTGCCACTTGGCGAGCATGCCCGGCAGCTCATTGAACAAGGTAATCAATTGATGCCAAAGCAACGGCACGACCACGACGATGAACACCATCAGTACGCCCATGAACAGCGCAAACACCAAGCCGACCGCCACGCCACCCGGCACGCGCAGGCGCTCCAGCGTGACCACCAGGCCTTGCATCAGATACGCCAGCACCATCCCTGCCAGCACCGGCGCGAGCATGCCGCCGAGGGTGAGCACCGCGGTGAAGGCGAGAAACAGCAGCACCGCCAGCACCACGGCTTCTTCATCGGAGAAATAGCGCTGAATCCAGTCGCGTAACACTTTGAACATCAATAATCCTTAGGTCTTTTACGCTGTGGGTTCAGGCCTTTTTCAACCAGTAACGGTAAACGCCTGCTTCGTCTTCTTCACGCAGCAGCGTATGACCGGCCAATCTGGCAAAGGTGCGAAAGTCGCGCTGCGAGCCAGCATCCGTGGCGATCACCTTGAGGACGGCGCCACTTTGGAGTTTGTTGAGTTCCATTTTTGCCTTGAGCAACGGCAACGGACAATTCAGGCCACTGGCGTCCAGTTCCACGTCATGGGCTACAGCGTCAGTCATTGCGTCACTCCGGTTCGGGTCGTCGAGCTGCCTAGAATATCTGGTCGCAGCTCCGGTGTCCGGCTACAGTAAGGTCTTTGTCTTCTAAGGCTTTGTGCATGACTTTTCTGCGCCCTACCCTGCTGACGCTCGCTTGCCTGCTCGCCTCACCAGGCTTTGCCGACGATCTGCCGTCACTCGGCGACGCCAGTTCTGCCATTGTCTCGCCGCAACAGGAATATCAGCTCGGTCGTGCCTGGCTGGCGATGTTGCGCAGTCAGGTCTCACAACTTAATGATCCGCAGCTCAAGGACTACGTCGAATCCAGCGTGTACAAGCTGGTTGAGACCAGCCAGGTGACGGACCGACGCCTTGAATTCATTCTGATCAACAGCCCGCAGCTCAACGCCTTCGCTGCGCCGGGCGGCGTGGTCGGGGTCAACGGCGGTTTGTTCCTCAATGCGCAGACCGAGGGTGAATATGCCTCGGTTCTCGCACACGAATTGGCGCATTTGTCGCAACGTCACTTCGCGCGCGGCGTCGAGGCTTCGCAGCGGATGCAGGTGCCGATGATGGCCGCGCTGCTGGCCGGCATCGTCATTGCGGCGGCCGGTGGCGGTGACGCTGGCATCGCAACAATTGCCGGTACACAGGCAGCGGCGATTCAATCGCAACGGACCTTTTCCCGTCAGAACGAACAGGAAGCCGACCGCATCGGTATCCTCAATCTGGAAAAGGCCGGATATGACCCGCGCTCGATGCCGACCATGTTCGAGCGTCTGATGCGTCAATACCGTTTCGACGCCAAGCCCCCGGAATTCCTGCTGACTCACCCGGTCACCGAATCGCGTATCGCCGATACCCGCAACCGTGCCGAACAGGCCAAGCCAGGCGGAATCGAAGATTCCAAACGCTATCAGTTGATCCGCACCCGCGTGCAGCTGATCTACGAAGAAACCCCGGGCCTGGGTGCCAAGCGTTTCCGTGCGCAACTGGACGAGAACCCGAAAAACGATGTGGCGCGCTACGGTCTGGCGATTGCACAGATCAAGGGCGGCCAATTGAATGAGGCGCGCGAGAATCTGAAGCAATTGCTGGCGACCTCGCCGAACGAAATCATCTACAACCTTGCCCAGGTCGATCTGGACATCACCAACAATCGCCTGCCGGATGCGCAATCGCGGGTTGACCGGATGCTTACGCAATATCCCGGCAACTATCCGTTGAATCAGGTTCGGGTGGATCTGTTGCTCAAACAGAATCGCGCACCTGATGCCGAGAAAGCACTGGAAGCATTGCTCAAGTCACGTCCGGATGATCCGGATGTCTGGTATCAAGTCGCCGAAACCCGTGGCTTGTCGGGCAACATCATTGGCCTGCACCAGGCGCGCGCGGAGTACTTCGCACTGGTTGGCGATTATCGCCAGGCGATCCAGCAGTTGGACTTTGCCAAGCGCAAGGCTGGCAGCAACTTCCCGCTGTCTTCACGCATCGATGCCCGTCAGCGCGAGCTGATGGAGCAGGAGCGCATGATCAAGGACATGATGGGGTGATCGTTACCCGCCGGGACAAAAGCTTCAGGCATAAAAAAACCGCCTCTTCCGAGGCGGTTTCTTTTTTACCCTGCCGCTGGATTATTCAGCCAGCTTGAAGGTGATGAAGCTGGCGCGACCTTGACGCAGAACGCGCATCGACACCGAACGATTCTTCGGCAGCGCTTTGGCGATCTCGCCGAATTCCTTGGCGGAACCGATGGCCTGGTTGTTCAGGTGCGTAATCACGTCACCTGGCTGCAGACCGATCAGGGCCGCAGGACCGTCCTGCACTTCCTTGATCACCACCCCCCTTTGAGGTCGTAGGTTTTCTTCTGCTCGGCGGTCAGCTCGCCCACTGAAACACCGAGGCGGTTGCTGGTACTTTCAGCGCCGGACTTCGGCAGTGCATCAAGCTCTTTGTCTTCGTCAGGTATCGCACCGACGGTCAGCTCGACGTTCTTGCGCTTGCCTTCACGAATCACTTCCAGATTGGCTTTGGCGCCAGCTTTCAGTGCACCGACCAGATGCGGCAGGTCAGCAGACATGACGATCGGCTGACCGTTCATGCTCAGGATCACGTCGCCGACTTGCAGGCCGCCCTTGGCTGCCGGGCCGTCATCCTGAATCTGGGCAACCAGCGCGCCGGCCGGTTTATCCAGACCGAACGACTCGGCCAGATCCTTGTTCACTTCCTGGATGACCACACCCAACCAGCCACGGCTGACTTTGCCGCCGCTCTTCAGCTGATTGGAAACGTCCATCGCCACGTCGATCGGAATCGCAAACGACACGCCCATGAAGCCGCCGGAGCGGGTATAGATCTGCGAGTTGATGCCGACCACTTCGCCGTTCAGGTTGAACAGCGGACCACCGGAGTTGCCCGGATTGATTGGCACGTCGGTCTGAATGAACGGCACATAGTTTTCGTTCGGCAGGCTACGGCCGACGGCACTGACGATGCCTTGGGTCACGGTGTGATCAAAGCCGAACGGCGAACCGATCGCGACAACCCACTGACCGGCTTTCAGGTCCTGGGATTTACCGAGTTTGAGCACGGGCAGGTCTTTGCCTTCGATTTTCAGCAGGGCAACGTCGGAACGTGGGTCAGTGCCGATCAGTTTGGCTTTCATTTCACTGCGATCGGCGAGGCGCACGAGGATTTCGTCGGCATCGGCAATCACGTGGTTGTTGGTCAGGATGTAGCCATCCGGAGAGATGATGAAGCCTGAGCCCAGCGACTGCGCTTCACGCTGACGACCACCACCGCCCGGCGAACGCTGCTGAGGCGGCATGCCACGTTCGAAGAACTCGCGCAGCATCGGCGGCAGACCTTCCAGATCAGGCATCTGCTGGTTCACTTTACGGTCCGGCAGCTTCTGCGTGGTACTGATGTTCACCACGGCTGGCGAAGCTTGTTCGACCAATTGGGTGAAGTCAGGCAGATCGGCCGCTTGCGCAGCAGGCACCGCCTGACCGAGCAACAGCACAGTGGCGAAAATGGAAAGACAGGATTTCAAACTTGGTATCGACATACAGCTCCCGTTACGACGAGCAGGGTTAAGCGATATGGAGCAAGGAACACCGGAAACCACCGACCGGCATTTTTGTTCCGGCAACAACAAACAAGGCCAGAGCCGTGAGGCTCTGACCTATAAAAAATTTTCAGGGTATTTGCAAATGAAAATGCTCAGCAAACATTTCATCTACGTCTCAACGAAGAAGTGGTAATGACTGAAATCAGCTCACTGCTTGCTGGTTGCAGCGCCATCAGTGTTACGCATCGACAGAGCAATTCGTTCGGCGGTGCCAATCGGAATTTCGCCGACCACTGTCACCATCATTTCGCCTTCTGGCGTGGTCAGGCGCCGGGAAACGGCAACGGTCGGGCCCAGTTGAGTCCGCGTGTCAGTGACGGTTGCGCCGTTCAATGGCTCAAGGAAAACCGAAAAACGCGCCAGACCGTCGTCATACAGCAAGCTGTTGACCTGAGTCTTGGTTTCCGGATCTTTGTGCGAGGTGCTGCTGGTCAGTTCGAAACCTGGTGGCAGCCAGTCCGAATGCCATACCTGAGCAGTCTTGACGGCCGAAGCCTTGTCGCTGTCGAGCGTAATCGCTTTACAGTCGGCGTCGGCCTGCAAGTCTTTGTCCGAAGGGACTTCATCAGTATCCAGACTGGTGAACTGGAAGCGTTCGAGCAACTGCCCTTTGTCGTTCAGCAACAACGACTTCAACGGCAAGCCGGTTTTCTTGTCCAGATGCAATTCAAAGCCGTAACGATGCTGATCGCGAGGTGTCAGCGATACAATCACTGCGTCACGCCCAGCCACGCGTGATTTGCCGATGACGGCAAGGTCATACCAGTTTTTCAGCTTTTGCGGATCGAGAGGACGAGCGGCTGAGTTGGGAGAATCCCCCAGTCCGGCTATCAGGGTGCCGCTGACGCATTGAGTATGCCCATCAATGCGCACGACTTCCTGTGCCGAACCGTCGAGCTGGAGTAAACGCTCGCGGACCTGGCCATTCTGGACGCGATGCCAGATGTTATGGGTAGAAAAGCTACCGTTACGCTCGTATACGAATGTGCCGTGAAAGCTTTGCTGCTGCTCGGCCTGGCCCAGACGGGTCAACCAGTCCTGGGCCTCATCAGCATGGGCTGGAACAATGAACCAGCCACTGAGCAGAAGCGAAAGTAGAGGTATGGCGCGCATGATCCTCCTTAACGGTTTTCCAGACTTGCTGCACGTGCGTATGGCAGTGCGCTTTCAGTGCCTTTCAGTGCAGCCTGTTGAGCGTGCTGGCGCAGATAACCTGGCAGACGCTGATCGTGCCAGCCTGGCTGACCTTGCAGTACGCCGTTAGCCATCGGGCCAGTGGCTTCCGAACTCTCACTATAGCCTGCCAGAACAGCCGGACCTTTGACCTGTGGGGTCGCCAGGGTTGGCTGATTGGACTGCTGAGCCAGCTCTACACCAGCGATTTCGTCCTGGTTGTACAGGCGAACACCGGCCAGAACGGCAACAGTCACCGAGGCCGCAACAGCCAGACGGCCGAGGTTGCGCCATGGGCTGCGAGATACTTTGGCCGGAGCCGTTTCGTCTTCCAGTGCAGCAGACACTGCCGCAGCGATATCCAGACGTGGAAGCAGCAGATCCTTGTGCATTGCTGCCCGAGCGATCTGGTAACGAGCCCAGGTCTCACGGGTATCAACATCGTCCAGTGCATTGAGCACTCGACGCAATTCCAGTTCGTCCGCTTCGTTATCCATCACTGCGGACAGCGATTCCTGCAGGGCTTCACGACTCATGGCGTTCCTCTCTTGGCTGTCGCCGCTGTCTCAGTTTTCCTGCAACAACGGCTGCAGGGCTTTATCGATGGCCTCCCGGGCGCGGAAAATCCGGGAGCGCACGGTACCCACCGGACATTGCATGACGCTCGCAATGTCCTCGTAACTCAGACCATCGAATTCACGTAAAGTTAAAGCCGTACGCAAATCCTCTGGCAGTTGCTGAATGGTTCGATGGACGGTGCCTTCGATCTCATCCCGCAGCAGTGCACGTTCTGGGGACTCGAGATCCTTGAGGCCATGATCGCCATCGTAGAACTCTGCGTCTTCGGAACTTACATCGCTATCCGGCGGCCGGCGGCCGCGTGAAACCAGGTAATTCTTCGCCGTGTTAATGGCAATACGGTACAGCCACGTATAAAACGCACTGTCGCCGCGAAAGTTTCCAAGTGCTCGATACGCCTTGATAAAGGCTTCCTGAGCCACGTCTTGGGCTTCATGGGTGTCGTGCACAAAACGCACGATCAACCCGAGAATCTTGTGCTGATACTTCAGCACCAACAGATCGAAAGCTCGCTTGTCGCCGCGTTGAACGCGCTCGACCAGCTGCTGATCCTCTTCCTGGGTTAGCATGAACACTCCTCGATAAGCCCGAAGGAGACTTGCATAACTAAACGACCAGACTTGCAAACATAGACTCGGGCTTTTCGCAAAAGTTCTCCCCCTCCAGGCAAGTTTCCTGCGAGCTCTGATTTGGCACGCACGAAAAACGCAGCGCGGGATAAACCGGCTGCGCGAATAATCTTGTTATCGGTTTCGCCGGGCAGGAATCCAACCGCAGATTCCGCACTGAAGCCGACACGTCCCTTGTTTCTGGCACCGACTATTGATCTTGGGCCTTTGGCAAAAGTTCCAATTATTTATAGCCGCACCGCCCGGACATTGGGCAACCCTGAGCAGAAAAATCCTGTTTCAGCGCCGATACAGTCGTGTTCTTCCCAAAAGGGTGAAAAAAACTTCCGACGAAGCACCCGGTTTTTTCCGTCACAGTAGTTTCACAATGCCATATCGGCTCGGCTATTGTGCCGTCCCCCCCCTCTATATACTAGTGGGCTGTGTGGCTGTCTTGACTCGCCGATCCAGCTGTCTTGCGCCACCCCCCGACCCGGGTCGCTTTGAGCGGAATCCTGTAATGAGCCAACAATTCCAACACGATGTTCTGGTCATTGGCAGCGGTGCTGCCGGTTTGAGTCTCGCGCTGACCCTGCCGGGTCATTTGCGCATTGCCGTTTTGAGCAAAGGCGATCTCGCCAATGGTTCGACTTTCTGGGCCCAGGGTGGCGTCGCCGCCGTGCTTGATGACACTGATACTGTCGAATCCCATGTAGAGGACACCCTGAACGCCGGCGGTGGTCTGTGCCATGAAGACGCCGTGCGTTTCACCGTGGAGCACAGCCGCGAAGCCATTCAGTGGCTGATCGACCAAGGTGTTCCGTTCACC
Organism: Pseudomonas sp. S3_C06; assembly: GCF_054667675.1. Classification (NCBI taxonomy): domain Bacteria; kingdom Pseudomonadati; phylum Pseudomonadota; class Gammaproteobacteria; order Pseudomonadales; family Pseudomonadaceae; genus Pseudomonas; species Pseudomonas sp. S3_C06. The sequence goes on along the minus strand of NZ_CP162747.1, from coordinate 5,468,153 downwards.
CGCGACGATCAATCCGGCACTGAAGATGGCGGATTCGAATTCCATCTGACCCGCGAAGGCGGTCACAGCCACCGTCGCATCATCCATGCGGCCGATGCTACCGGTGCCGCAATCTTCAAAACTTTGCTGACTCAGGCCATAGAGCGTTCGAACATCGAATTGCTGGAGCAGCGGGTTGCCGTTGATCTGATTACCGAACGCCGTTTAGGCATGGAAGGCGAGCGCTGCCTCGGCGCCTACGTACTCAACCGCAAAACCGGCGAAGTCGACACCTACGGCGCACGCTTCGTGATTCTGGCTTCGGGCGGCGCAGCCAAGGTCTATCTCTATACCAGCAATCCCGACGGCGCCTGCGGTGATGGCATCGCCATGGCCTGGCGCTCCGGGTGTCGGGTGGCGAACCTGGAATTCAACCAGTTCCACCCGACCTGCCTGTACCACCCACAAGCGAAAAGCTTCCTTATTACTGAAGCTCTGCGCGGTGAAGGCGCACACCTGAAGCTGCCGAACGGCGAACGCTTCATGTATCGCTTCGACAAGCGCGCCGAACTGGCACCGCGCGACATCGTCGCCCGGGCCATCGACCATGAAATGAAGCGTCTGGGTGTCGACTGCGTCTATCTCGACATCAGCCACAAGCCCGAAGACTTCATCAAGACTCACTTCCCCACTGTTTATGAGCGCTGCCTCGGTTTTGGCATCGACATCACCAAACAACCTATTCCGGTCGTACCCGCCGCGCACTACACCTGCGGTGGTGTGATGGTCGATCAACAAGGTCGCACCGACGTGCCGGGCTTGTACGCGATTGGCGAAACCAGCTTCACCGGCCTGCACGGCGCCAACCGCATGGCCAGCAACTCGCTGCTGGAATGCTTTGTCTATGCCCGTTCGGCGGCGGCGGACATCCTCGCGCAGCTGGACGATGTCGCCGCGCCAAGCGCCCTGCCCGCGTGGGACGCCAGTCAGGTGACCGACTCGGACGAAGACGTGATCATCGCGCACAACTGGGATGAACTGCGGCGATTCATGTGGGACTACGTCGGCATCGTGCGCACCAACAAGCGCCTGCAACGGGCGCAACACCGCGTGCGTCTGCTGCTGGACGAGATCGACGAGTTCTACAGCAACTATAAAGTCAGCCGCGATCTGATCGAGTTGCGCAATCTGGCGCAAGTCGCCGAACTGATGATCTGCTCAGCCATGGAGCGCAAGGAAAGTCGCGGCCTGCATTACACCCTCGACTACCCGGACATGCTGCCCGAAGCACTCGACACTATTCTGGTGCCACCCACCTACGTCGGCTGAACTTGAGCCGTACTCGCAAGCGTCGGTGCAGATCCGCCGCCTGCGAGTCCCGTGGCACGCAGATCGATCTGACCCGCCATTCGCCGCGCAAGCGAAAACGCAGCACCACGATCAAGGGCAGCGCGAGGCTGTCCGGGCGCAGCTGCGCCGCTTGCCAACCATCCGCCTGATTCCACACCTGCCAACCATCGGCGTCCCGACGCAATCCACGGAACGCCTTGGGATGATTCAGCAGAATCTGCCGAGGCAACACCCAAACGCCATGAAGCAGGCAGCCTAAAGCCCCAAGCAGACTGGCCCAGAGTGGAATCGAAAGCAGAAACAAAGCACCCAGTGCGAACGCCTGGGCCAACAGATACGCCGCCAGCAACTGCCGCGAGGCATGCCAGCGGCATTCGAACGTGTTACTTGGGCTGGACACGATCCAGGATCATGCGAACCATGCGCTGCAATTCCGGATCTTCAGACTCGCTGCGCTCCATGAACCAGCCGAACATGTCCTGATCCTCGCACGTCAGCAGACGCACATACAGATCGCGATCCACCTGGTTCAACGTCGCGTAAACCTCCTGCACGAACGGCACCAGTAACACGTCAAGCTCAAGCATGCCGCGACGGCTGTGCCAAAACAGGCGATTCAGTTCAACTTGTTCGACCATGGGGCCCTCCTCAAATTTGCCGGCAAGTATACAGCCCCCACGCAGGTCGCACAGTCGGCTTTGGTCGGGCACCACCGATCCTTTATCAACTACCCATTTCACCAACGCGCCCTTATGATGTGCCCCAGTCTATTTACCCTGCGATGACCCATGGCCGATTCTGCTTTTTTCTGCACCCTGTCTCATGAAGGCGTTCTCGCGTTTCGCGGCGCGGATGCCGGAAAATTCCTGCAAGGCCAGTTGACCTGCAACCTCAATTACCTGAGCGACAGCCGCGCCAGCCTCGGCGCCCGCTGCACTCAGAAGGGCCGGATGCAGTCGAGCTTCCGCATTCTGCTCGAAGGTGACGGCGTGGTCCTGGCGATGGCCAGCGAGCTGCTCGAGCCGCAACTGGCGGATCTGAAAAAGTACGCGGTGTTCTCCAAATCAAAACTGACCGACGAAAGTGCCGCTTGGGTACGCTTTGGTCTGGAGCATGGCGATAACGCCTTGACCAGCCTCGGTCTGGACTTGCCGGCAGAAACCGACAGCCTCGTGCGTAATGAAAGCCTGATCGCGATTCGCGTCTCGCCCGATCGCGCCGAACTCTGGGCACCGGTCGATCAGGCTGACGCGATCAAAGCCAAATTGTCCGCCGCCCTGCCTGAAGCCGAGCTGAATCAATGGTTGCTGGGTCAGATCCGCGCCGGTATCGGCCAGGTCATGCCGAGCACCCGCGAGCTGTTCATCCCGCAGATGCTCAATCTGCAAGCCGTCGGCGGTGTGAGTTTCAAGAAGGGTTGCTACACCGGCCAGGAAATCGTCGCGCGCATGCAGTACCTGGGCAAACTCAAGCGTCGTTTGTATCGCCTGAGCCTGGACGCCGCTGATTTGCCAGAGCCTGGCACACAACTGTTTGCGCCGAGCCACAACAGCTCCGTCGGCGAAGTGGTGCTGGCCGCCAAGACCGGGCAAAACATTGAACTCCTGGCGGTGCTGCAGGCCGAAGCTGCCGAAGCCGGTGATTTGCATCTGGGCACCCTCGAAGGTCCCGCGCTGCATTTGCTCGACCTGCCTTACGAACTGGATCGCGACCGCGAAATCCAGCGCTGATCGCAGCATTTGTTGCAACACCCTAGAGAGTTTAAATGAGCGAACTGGCGGAAAAAGTCCAACAGGATTTGGTTGAGGCCATCGATAACGATGACCTGGTTCTGCCCACGTTGCCGGAAGTGGCCCTGCAGATTCGCAAGGCCGCTGAAGACCCGGAAATCAGCGTCAGCGACCTGAGCAAAGTGATCGGCCGTGACACGGCGCTGTCGGCGCGCCTGATCAAAGTGGTCAACAGCCCGCTGCTGCGCGCCGCGCAGGAAGTTACCGACCTGCACACGGCCATCACCCGGTTGGGCATCAACTACAGCAGCAACCTGGCGATCGGTCTGGTGATGGAGCAGATCTTCCACGCCCGCTCCGAAGTGGTCGAGCAGAAGATGCGCGAAGTCTGGCGCAAGAGTCTGGAAATTGCCGGGGTCAGTTATGCGCTGTGTCGCCGCTACACCCAGCTCAAACCCGATCAGGCAGCGCTCGGCGGGCTGGTGCATCAGATTGGCGTGCTGCCGATTCTGACTTACGCCGAGGATCACTACGAACTGTTGTCAGACCCGGTCAGCCTCAACCATGTGATCGATCACATTCATCCGTTGCTGGGCGACAAGTTGTTGCGGGTCTGGGAGTTCCCGGAGCGACTGGTGGAATTGCCGGGGCGCTATCAGGACTTCAAGCGCGATTCGACAGCAATTGACTATGTCGATCTGGTGCAAGTGGCGAGCCTGTATTGCCACAAGGACACTGATCATCCGTTTGCGCGGATTGATCCAATGACCGTTCCGGCGTTCAGGAAGCTTGGGATTGATCAGGAGAACAAAGCGCTGTGTGAAGATCTGGAAGAGTCGCGGACGATGTTTTACTGATCCGAAATCGCGCCGCCCCATTCGCGAGCAGGCTCGCTCCCACAATGAAATGAATTCCCCCTGTGGGAGCACAGCTGATTCACACATTGAAATGCATTCCCCCTGTGGGAGCGAGCCTGCTCGCGAAGGGGCCAGCAAAACCATCACAATCACCCGGCGATAAAACTGACCCGCACCTTCAACCCCGCCTGCTCACCATCATGCAAACTGATCTGGGCCAGATGCGCCCGACAGATCTCACCGACAATCGCCAGCCCCAGCCCTGAACCTGCCACCTGCTGATTACGCCGGTAGAAACGTTCGAACACCCGATCGCGCTCTTCCAGCGGAATCCCCGGCCCATCATCTTCTACCTCAAGCACCGCCGGCGTGGTCACGCGCAAAATGACGTTACCGCCCGGTGGCGTATGCGCCAAAGCGTTGTCCACCAGATTGCTCAGCAACTCGTTCAGCAACGTCGGCTCACCGCGCAGCCAGACGGGTTCGTCCGCCTCCAGCGCCAGCGCCACCCCGCGCTTGTGCGCCAGCGGTGCCATGGCCATGCCCAGTTCCCGGGCCAACTGGCTCAGATCGAGCAACTGCGCACCGCCCTCGGCAATCGCCCGGGCGCCGTTTTCGACGCGCGCCAGTGACAGCAACTGATTGGCCAGATGGGTCAGGCGATCGGTGCTTTGCGCCGAGGATTCCAATGTCGTGCGCCACGTCTCGGGTTCGTTTGAACGCAGGCCCAATTCAAGTCGCGCCTTGAGCGCCGCCAAGGGTGTGCGCAGTTCATGGGCCGCATCGGCGATGAACTGCGCCTGCCGTTCGAACTGACCGCGCAATCGCTCGGTGAAATGATTGAGCCCGCGCACCAATGGCCACAGCTCATGCTGCACCTCAACCAATGGCAGCGGCCGCAAGTCGTCGGGCTGCCGCTCTTCCACCGCTGTACGCAAGCGCTCTAACGGGCGCAAAGCCGCACTGACCGCGAACCACACCAACAGCAACGCACCGATCGCCAACATACCCAAACGCAGCAACGTATCCGCCGCCAGACTGCGCGCCATGCTCACCCGTGCTTCATCGGTTTCGGCGACGCGAATTTCCGCCATGCCGTTCATGTTCGGTTCGGTCACCGCTTTCAGCAGGCTGACCACGCGCACGTTTTGCCCTTTGTACGTGGCGTTGTAGAAGCGCGCCAGCGCGGGATAGCTGTCCGTGCGCGGCGTCCCCGGCGGCGGGCCGGGGAGGTTTTCGTAGCCGGAAATCAGCTTCTGATGGATGTCATTGACCTGATAGTAAATCCGCCCCGCGCTGTCATAAGCGAAGGTATCGAGTGCGACGTAAGGCACATCGGCACTCAGTGTGCCGTCACGTTGCGACAGACCCGCCGCGATGGTCCGCGCCGAGGCCAGCAACGTGCGGTCGTATGCCGTGTCGGCGGCTTCGCGACCGTTCCAGTACGCGCTCAATCCGCTGGCGAGCATCAACACCACCAGCAGCAACGCGAGGTTCCACAGCAAGCGCCAGCGCAGGCTGCTGGGCTTATGCATCGCGGCTTTCCAGCAGGTAACCGAGACCACGGAAAGTCACGATGGCGACGGGTTGGCCATCGAGTTTCTTGCGCAAGCGGTGCACGTAGATTTCGATAGCGTCGGGGCTGGCCTCTTCGTCGAGACCGAACACCTGTGCGGCCAATTGCTCCTTGCTCATGACCCGACCTGGCCGGGCGATCAGCGCTTCCAGCACTGCTTGTTCGCGAGAGGTCAACGTCAGCAAATCTTCGCCGAGAGTGAAGCGCCGGGTGTCGAGGTCATAGGCGAGTACGCCACAGCGCTGCTGACGCTCGCCGCCGAGCACACTGCGACGCAGCAAGGCTTTGACCCGTGCCTCCAGCTCAGTCAGCTCGAACGGTTTGGCGAGGTAATCGTCGGCCCCCAGATTGAGGCCGTGGACGCGATCCTTCACATCGCTGCGCGCGGTCAGCATCAGCACCGGCAGATTCTTGCCGCGAGCGCGCAAACGCGCGAGCACCTCGAAACCGTCCATGCGCGGCAGGCCGACATCGAGGATCGCCACGGCGTATTCCTCACTGCCCAGCGCCAGATCGGCGGCCACGCCATCGTGCAACACATCCACGGTCAGACCGGTGCTCTTGAGCGCCTGAGCGACACTTTCGGCCAGTTGCAGATGGTCTTCGACGAGCAGAACACGCATGGATTTTTACCTCGTTCAGGAATGGCCGGCGCCACGCTTTGCCGCGGAGTTTACAGCCGCAACCGCCGCTGTGAAGCCCGAAAACCGTGAAAGTCAGCTGAAAGGTTAGCGAAAGGTTAGCTCGTTACAGTCGGCCCACGGACAGTTCCGACTGCCGTCGCTGATGCCACACAGCGTAACGAAAAACGCCATGAAGCGTTTTCGACCAATAAGAACAATAAACGGAGTACACCCGCATGCCGTCCATGCAGCCTCAGGCGTCCACGCCTGTTCGCCCTTCCCGTTTCAGCCACACCGCCCTCGTCAGTGCCGCCGCCCTCGCCGGTTTTTCGCCGTTGAGTTTTGCCGACTTCATTGAAGACAGCAGCGCCACCTTCGAAACCCGCAACATGTATTTCAACCGCGACTTTCGCGATGGCACCAGCGCTCAGCAATCCAAGCGTGACGAATGGGCTCAGGGTTTCATGCTCAATCTGCAATCGGGCTACACCGATGGCACCGTGGGGTTCGGTGTCGATGCTTTAGGCATGCTCGGCGTCAAACTCGATTCAAGCCCGGACCGCACCGGTACCGGCCTGCTGCCGACCCACGATGACGGGCGCGCGGCGGACGAGTATTCCAAAGTCGGCCTGACCGGCAAAGTAAAAATCTCTGCCACCGAACTTAAAATCGGCAGCCTGATTCCTGAACTGCCGATCCTCAAACCCAACGATGGGCGCATCCTGCCGCAGACCTTTGAAGGGGGTTTGCTGACTTCCAAAGAGATCAAGAACCTGACCTTCACCGGTGGTCGACTGGAGAAAGCCAAGGATCGCGACAGCACCGATTTCGAGGACATCGCCCTCAACAACAAGAACAGCCGTTTTGCCGGCACCGCCGCCGGCAAGCACTTCGATTTTGGCGGAGTCGACTACAAGTTCACCGACAAGATCACCGGCAGTTACCACTTCGCCCAACTCGACGAAGTCTATAACCAGCACTTCTTCGGCCTGGTCGCTTCACGGCCGATGGGCCCGGGCACGTTTGCCACTGACCTGCGTTTTGCCGTCAGCGATGACCAAGGCGCGGCCCGTGGCGGCGAGATCGACAACCGCTCGCTCAACGGTCTGGTCAGCTATGCGCTGAGCGGCCACAAGTTCAGCGCCGGTTATCAGCACATGTCCGGCGACAGCGCCTTCCCGTATGTCGATGGCAGCGACCCGTATCTGGTCAACTTCGTGCAGATCAATGATTTCGCCGGTGCTGAAGAGCGCTCCTGGCAGGCTCGCTATGATTTCGACTTCGCCAGGCTCGGCATTCCAGGCCTGAGTTTCATGAGCCGCTACTTGAGCGGTGACAACATCAAGCTCAAGAACGGTGAAGAAGGCAAAGAGTGGGAACGCAACACCGAGATCAAATATGTAGTACAAAGCGGCGCCTTGAAGGATGTCGCCGTGCGTTTGCGTAATGCCACTTACCGCTCCAACTACTCGGCTCGCGATGCAGACGAAGTGCGTTTGCTGGTGAGCTATAGCGTTGCGTTGTGGTAATGGCCTGCTGAAGAAAAACACGTCGAATAACAACAATGCCCGTGGAGAATCGAATGAACCTGTCACTGCGTAAAGTTGCACTGGCCGCCAGTTGCATCCTGTTTGCCGGCCAACTGATGGCCGAACCGAAACGTCCGGAATGTATCGCCCCGGCCTCCCCCGGCGGTGGTTTCGACCTGACCTGCAAACTGGTGCAGAGCGCACTGGTCAATCAGAAACTGCTGAGCAAACCGATGCGTGTGACCTACATGCCCGGTGGTGTCGGTGCAGTGGCCTACAACGCCGTGGTTGCGCAGCGTCCGGCCGATGCCGGTACGCTGGTGGCGTGGTCGAGCGGTTCGCTGTTGAACCTGGCGCAGGGCAAGTTCGGTCGCTTCGATGAGACCAACGTCCGCTGGTTGGCAGCGGTAGGCACGAGCTACGGCGCCATCGCGGTGAAAAGCGATTCGCCCTACAAGACCCTCGACGATCTCGTTCAGGCACTGAAGAAAGATCCAAGCTCCGTGGTGATCGGTTCCGGCGGCACCGTTGGCAGCCAGGACTGGATGCAAACCGCACTGATCGCCAAGGCTGCCGGGATCAACCCGCGCGACCTGCGTTACGTTGCGCTTGAAGGTGGCGGTGAAATCGCCACGGCCCTGCTCGGCGGTCACATTCAGGTCGGCAGTACCGACATTTCCGACTCCATGCCGCACATCCAGAGTGGCGACATGCGCTTGCTCGCGGTGTTTGCCGACAAGCGTCTCGACGAGCCGGAAATGAAAGACATTCCGACCGCTCGCGAACAAGGCTACGACATCGTCTGGCCGGTGGTGCGCGGCTTCTACCTCGGGCCAAAAGTCAGTGACGAAGACTACGCCTGGTGGAAAGACTCGTTCGACAAACTGCTGGCCTCCGACGAATTCGCCAAGCTGCGCGACCAGCGTGAACTGTTCCCCTTCGCCATGACCGGCCCGGAGCTGGACACCTACGTGAAGAAGCAGGTTGCGGACTACAAAGTGCTGGCCAAAGAGTTCGGCCTGATTCAGTGATCGTCTCTGTCTAGCGGCTGCGTTCCCGGTTGCGGGGACGCGGCACAGGAGCTCCCATGCTTATTCAACGCATTTTCGCGTCCGTGCTGTTGCTGGTTTGCGCCGGCCTGGCATTGATGGCGTGGCCGTACCAAGCGGCCTTTTCCTACGAACCGGTCGGCCCACGCGCCTTTCCTTTGCTGATGCTCGGCCTGATGGGCGCGGCGCTGCTGTACATGGTGTTCCGCCCGGCGCCGATCAAACACAGTGAAGACGAGCCGCCACTGGATCGCGAAACCCTGACCAAGATCGCCATTTGCGTCGCACTGTTGCTGGTGTTCGCCGGTCTGTTCGAACCGCTGGGTTTCATCCTCAGCAGCATCCTTATCGGCATTCCGATGGCGCGTCTGTATGGCGGTCGCTGGATGCCGAGCATCGTGGTGACCACGCTGATGGCCATCGGTCTGTACCTGCTGTTCGACCGTGTGATGGACGTTCCGCTGCCCCTTGGCCTGCTCGACGTGCTGGAGAACTGATATGGATACCCTCGGTTATTTGGGTCAAGGCTTCGGCGTCGCGCTGAGCCCGTACAACCTGGTCACGGCCCTGACCGGCACGCTGATCGGCACCGTCGTCGGCCTGCTTCCGGGCCTCGGCCCGATCAACGGCGTGGCCTTGCTGATCCCGATCGCTTTCGCCCTCGGCCTGCCGCCGGAGTCGGCGCTGATCCTGCTGGCAGCAGTGTATCTGGGCTGCGAATACGGTGGCCGGATCAGCTCGATCCTGCTGAACATTCCCGGCGAAGCATCGACCGTGATGACCACCCTCGACGGTTACCCGATGGCCCGTAAAGGTCTGGCCGGTGTGGCGCTGTCGCTGTCGGCGTGGAGTTCGTTTATCGGCGCGTTTATCGCCACCTGCGGCATGGTCCTGTTCGCGCCGTTGCTGGCGAAATGGGCGATAGCCTTCGGGCCTGCGGAATATTTCGTGCTGATGGTGTTTGCGATTGTCTGTCTCGGCGGCATGGCCGGGGATCGACCGTTGAAAACCTTTATCGCGGCATTGATCGGCCTGTTCCTGTCGAGCGTCGGCATCGACGCCAACAGCGGCGTGTACCGTTTCACCGGCGACAACATTCACCTGACCGACGGCATTCAATTCGTCGTGCTGGTGTTGGGCCTGTTCTCTGTCAGTGAAATTCTGTTGCTGCTGGAGAAAACCCATCGCGGCCAGGAAGCGGTGAAAGCGACCGGGCGGATGATGTTCAACTTCAAGGAAGCCTCGTCGGTGTTCGTGGTGAACATCCGTTGCGGTCTGCTCGGTTTCATCATGGGCGTGTTGCCGGGTGCCGGCGCGACGCTGGCCAGCGCCGTGGCTTACATGACCGAAAAACGCATCGCCGGTGCCAGCGGCAAATTCGGTCAGGGTGATGCCCGTGGCCTCGCCGCGCCGGAAACCGCCATCGGTGCTTCGGCCTGTGGCGCACTGGTGCCAATGCTGACGCTGGGCGTTCCAGGTTCGGGTACCACGGCGGTGATGATCGGCGCCCTGTCGCTGTACAACATCACCCCGGGCCCGCTGCTGTTTCAGCAACAACCGGACATCGTCTGGGGGCTGATCGCCTCGTTGTTCATCGCCAACATCATGCTGGTGATCCTCAACATCCCGATGATCCGCATCTTCACCCGCATCCTCGCAGTGCCAAACTGGGCACTGGTGCCGGTAATCGCGATCATCACCGGGATCGGCGTCTACGCGGTGCACGCCACCACGTTCGACCTGTTCCTGATGGTCGGCATCGGCATCTTCGGTTACATCCTGCGCAAGCTCGACTTCCCGTTGTCGCCGGTGCTGCTGGGCTTCATCCTCGGTGGTCTGATGGAGCAGAACCTGCGTCGGGCGCTGTCGATTTCCAACGGTGCACTGGAAATCCTCTGGTCGAGCCCGATCACCTTCGGTGTCTGGGTGCTGACCGCGATCATGCTGCTGATGCCGCTGCTGCGCATCTGGCGCAAACGTTCGGTCGCGCGTCGCGCCATTGCCGATGTTTGATCGCGCCTCACTGAAATCCTGGTGGGGAACCCCGCTGGTCGGTCTGCTGGGCGGTTACCTCGCCAGCCAGATCGGCTGGCCACTGCCGTGGATGGTCGGCTCGTTGCTGGCGATCATCCTCGTGCGCTGCCTGACCCCGTGGCAACTCACGGAAATCCCTGGCGGCCGCAAGTGCGGCCAGTGGATCGTCGGCATCGGCATCGGCCTGCACTTCACCCCGGTAGTGATGGAGCAGGTGCTCAGTCATTTCGGTTTGATCTTCTTTGGGGCGCTGGTCACCAGTGTCTCGGCGGTGGTCGGCGTATGGTTGATGCGCCGTACCGGTGAAGATCGCGCGACAGCGTTTTTCTCCAGCATGCCCGGCGGTTCCGGGGAGATGGTCAACCTTGGCGCGCGTAACGGCGCGATGCTCAGCCACGTCGCGGCGGGACAGAGCTTGCGGGTGTTGGTGGTGGTGCTGTGTGTGCCGGCGGCGTTCAAGTATCTGCTGGGTGATGGCACACCGATTTCCCACGCTGGCAGCGTCGATTGGCGCTGGCTGGCGATTCTGTTTCCGGCGGGCGGTTTGCTCGCGTGGCTCTGGCAGCGTTTGCGCCAACCCAATCCGTGGCTGTTCGGGCCGTTGCTGGTGAGTGCGGCGGTGAGCATTGGCTGGGATTTGCACATTGGCTTGCCCAATGGCGGCAGTCAGATTGGCCAGTGGTTGATTGGCAGCGGTTTGGGGTGCCATTTCAACCGGCAGTTCTTCCGCCGCGCGCCTTCATTCATGGGGCGGACGTTGATCGGCACGGCGCTGACCATGTTGATCGCGACACTGGCGGCATTGGGGTTGAGCGCGCTGACCCATCTGGATCTGCGTTCGCTGACACTGGGCATGATGCCCGGCGGGATCGCCGAAATGAGTCTGACGGCGGAGACGCTGCAACTGTCAGTACCGCTGGTGACAGCGATGCAGGTGATGCGGCTTTTGTTTGTGCTGTTTCTGGCTGAGCCGTTGTTCAAGTACTGGAACCGTAATCCCGAGTAAGTCTGCAAGACCGAGTTGCCTTCTTCGCGAGCAAGCTCGCTCCCACAATGGTCATGTGAACGCCGCAAAACCAATGTGGGAGCGAGCCTGCTCGCGAAGGGGCCGGCTCAGTCAGCGCATCAAATCGGCGGCAAACGCCACTCGATCGGCGTCTCGCCATTCTGCTCGAGAAACTTGTTGGTCCGGCTGAAATGCCCACAACCCAAAAACCCGCGATACGCCGACAGCGGCGACGGATGCACCGACGTCAGCACCAGATGCTTGGTCGCGTCGATCAGCTTCTGCTTGCTCTGCGCATGGGCGCCCCAGAGCATGAACACCAGGTGCGGCTGCCGTTCGCTGACCAGTTCAATGATCCGGTCGGTGAAAAACTGCCAGCCCTTGTCCTTGTGCGCATTGGCGTTGGCGCGCTCGACGGTCATGGTCGTGTTGATCATCAGCACGCCCTGATCGGCCCAGCTTTGCAAGTAACCGTGATTGGGAATGTCGATGTTCAGGTCGCGTTTCAACTCTTTGTAGATGTTGACCAGCGACGGCGGCGCCGGCACGCCCGGCTGCACCGAAAAGCACAAACCATGGGCCTGGCCCGGGCCGTGATACGGGTCCTGGCCGAGGATCACCACCTTCACCTTATCCAGCGGCGTCGAATTCAGTGCGTTGAAAATCATCGGTCCCGGCGGATAGATTTCCTTGCCGGCCGCCCGCTCCTGCTGCAGAAACTGGCGCAACTCTGCCATGTAAGGCTGGTCGAACTCAGCACGCAGTGCCTCCTTCCAGCTCGGTTCGAGTTTGATACGGTCGTCAGCAGTCATGGTCATACCCGGCAAAAACAATGGGGCGAACCCTAGGAAAGCCGGCCACGCTTGTCAATTGATCTGACGCAGATCCGGCACTTTCCCACACAACGATCATACTGATCGTTCAAATTCCCGATCGAGGTCACGATGAATCTGCACTTCGAAGAACTCACCGGCACCGACGGCGCCCGCATCGGTATCGCCAGCCTGGATGCTGAAAAGTCGCTGAACGCGCTGTCCCTGCCGATGATCAACGCCCTCAGCGACAAACTGAACGCCTGGGCCAAGGATGCGCAAATCGTCTGCGTGCTGCTGCGCGGAAATGGCGCCAAAGCGTTCTGCGCTGGCGGCGAGGTGCGCAGCCTGGTGGAAGCCTGTCGCGCTCACCCCGGCGAAGTACCACCGCTGGCCGCGCAGTTTTTCAGCGCGGAATATCGTCTGGATTACAGCCTGCACACCTATCCGAAACCGCTGATCTGCTGGGGCCATGGTTACGTGCTCGGTGGTGGCATGGGCCTGTTGCAAGGCGCCAGTACGCGGATTGTTACGCCGAGCAGCCGTCTGGCGATGCCGGAAATCAGCATTGGTTTGTATCCGGACGTCGGCGCCAGTTGGTTTCTCGCCCGGCTGCCGGGCAAGCTCGGTTTATTTCTGGGCCTGACCGGCGCGCACATGAACGGTCGGGATGCAATTGATCTGGATCTGGCCGACCGCTTCCTGCTCGACGAACAGCAGCCAGACCTGATCGAAGGCCTACTGCAACTGAACTGGCAGGAACAGACAGACATGCAGCTCAACAGCCTGCTCAAGGCCCTGCAACAGGAAGCCGTGGCGCAGCTGCCCGAGGCGCAGTGGCTGCCACGGCGTCAGCAGATCGATGAGTTGCTCGACGTGAGCGACGTGACCTGTGCGTGGAAAGCCATCAGCCTGCAACGCGACAGCAGCGATCCGTTGATCGCGCGGGCGGCGAAAACCATGAGCGAAGGCTCGCCGCTGACCGCGCATCTGGTCTGGGAGCAGATCATCCGTGCTCGCCACATGTCACTGGCCGAAGTCTTTCAGATGGAATACACCCTGAGCCTCAATTGCTGCCGGCATCCGGAGTTCAGCGAAGGGGTTCGCGCACGGTTGATCGACAAGGATCAGAAGCCGCACTGGCATTGGCCGGACATCAACACTGTGCCGGATGCAGTGGTGGATGCGCACTTTCACAAGGTTTGGGAGGGGCGGCATCCGTTGGCGGATTTGACGCAGTATTAAAATCCGGGCACAAAAAAAGCGGCGCTTTATGCGCCGCTTTCTGTTGGCGGGTGATTACCAGCGGTTGCCACGCCCGTTGTGGTCGCCACGTCCGCTGTGTCGGTCGTAGTTGCCACGACCGCGGTAATCGTTATCCCAACCGCCGCGACGGTGGCCATCCCAGCGTCCTCGATCATTGCCGTGCCAGCGACGGCTTTCGTAGTGACGCGGGGCCGGTTGATAGTAACGCGGCGCCGATTGGTAATAGCGCGGTTGCTGGTAGTACCGCGGTGCTGGCTGGTAATAGCGTGGTTGCGCGTAATACCTGCTGCCACCGTTGTAATACGTGCCGCCTGTGTTGTAGTAGGCCGGTGCGGGTGATGTGTAGACCTCTGAGCTGTAATACGAGTCAGCGTAGGAGTACGGGACGCAACCGGTAACGGAAAACATCAACGCAGCAAGCAGAAGAATTCGTCTATACATGGCGGCCTCCTGGACCGCGGGTTGGCCATACCAGCGACGCTGGCAGGCGACAGTCATTTAATCGCTGACTGTCGAAAAATCAGACAGCGTTTTCGGCATCTGGTGCGTCCCTGCAACAAGTTGAAACAAGTGCTCTATGAAACCTTGTTCATCCGCAAAAACGCCATCATTCAGCCGCTGATTAGTGGTGCCCATGGTGATATCCGCCGCCGTGATAACCCCGTCCGTAACCGCCTCGATGCCAACGGCGCAAACCATCGGATCAGCGGCAAACACGCTGCATCACGGTGCAGCCGCGCACCAACACAAAGCGCCTCAGCGCCCGCGCCGCCAACCCTAAGCAACCCGCGCGCCCGTGCCAGAGCGCCTGGCGCGACTTGGCACGCGTCTCGCTTTAGCAAACCCGTGCAGGAGTCATCACAGGTTCGCGGCACCACAATTTGCAATGGCTGACTAGGGTTCCGGCTCGCAATCGCGAGTGGCTGGTCCGAGAGTTGGCGACCTCCAGTTGAGGTTACACGGCGGGACAAAAGCCCGGGAGACAAGCCACCGTTCGCGGTGCCGCGTTGCCTTCCTGTCCGCCCTTGATCAACTGGAGAACCCACCATGACCCGACTACGTTTGCCCGCCCTGCTCGCCGCCGCGTTCGCCGCGCTCATCAGCAGCCAAGCCCCCGCCGCCCAGAAAGATCACTTCAGCGTGTGCTGGACGATTTATGCCGGCTGGATGCCATGGGAATACGCCGGCAGCCAGGGCATTGTCGACAAATGGGCGAAGAAGTACGGCATCAAGATCGACGTCGTACAGCTCAATGACTATGTCGAATCGATCAACCAGTACACCGCCGGCCAGTTCGACGGCTGCACCATGACCAACATGGACGCACTGACCATTCCAGCCGCCGGCGGCGTCGACAGCACCGCGCTGATCGTCAGCGACTTCTCCAACGGCAACGACGGCATCGTCCTCAAGGGCGACGGCAAGAAAGTCGCCGACCTCAAGGGCATGGACGTCAATCTGGTCGAGCTGTCGGTTTCGCACTACCTGCTGGCCCGCGCGCTGGATTCGGTCGACCTGACCGAGAAAGACCTGAAAGTGGTCAACACTTCCGACGCCGATATCTCTGCCGCCTTCAACACCGAGCAGGTCAACGCCGTGACCACCTGGAACCCGATGCTCTCGGACATCAAGGCCAGACCGGGCGTGACCGAAGTGTTCAACTCCAGCCAGATCCCCGGCGAAATCATGGACATGATGGTGGTCAACAGCGCCACCCTCAAAGACAACCCGGCGCTGGGCAAAGCGCTGACCGGGGCGTGGTTCGAAGTGGTCGAGCTGATGAACGCCAAGAACGCTGCAAGCAAAGCCGCACTGGAACACATGGCCAAGGCCTCGGGCACTGATCTGGCCGGATTCCAGGCGCAACTCGACACCACCAAACTGTTCGCCACACCGAGCGAAGCGCTGAGTTTCGCCACCAGCAAACAACTGCCGGAAACCATGCGCAAGGTCGCCGAGTTTTCGTTTCAGCATGGCTTGCTCGGCGAAGGCGCGAAAGACACCAGCGCGGTCGGCATGGCGTTCGCCAACGGCGTGACCAGTGGTGATACCGGCAACCTCAAGCTGCGTTTCGATCCGACCTACGTGCAGATGGCCGCCGACGCCAAGCTGTAAGCCACGGAGGATTTGGCCATGCGCCTGATCAATCGCCACCCGGATCGCCCCAGTCGCCTGTTGCTGGTGATCCTGCCGTTCGCCCTGCTGCTGTTCGCCTACTTCATGGGCTCGGCCGAGCGCCTGGCGGACAACCCCAACGACAAACTGCTGCCCAGCGCCGTGCAGATGACCGACGCGGTGAAACGTCTGGCCTTCAATGCCGACAGCCGCACCGGTGACTACCTGTTATGGCAAGACACCGCGTCGAGTCTGCGACGCCTGGCCATCGGCCTCGGTATTGCTGCGCTGGCCGGGCTGTGCCTGGGCATCGCCGCCGGCACGCTGCCGCTGTTCGGTGCACCTTTGTCGCCACTGTTGACGGTGCTGTCGATGGTGCCGCCCTTGGCGATCCTGCCGATTCTGTTCATCGTTTTCGGTTTGGGCGAGTTGTCGAAAGTCATGCTGATCGTGATCGGCATCACCCCTGCCCTCGCTCGCGATCTGGAACAGCGCGCGCGGGAAATCCCCGTCGAACTGCTGATCAAGGCGCAGACCCTCGGCGCCTCGACCTGGACGCTGATGCTGCGCGTGGTGCTGCCGCAACTGCTGCCGCGTTTGTTGATCTCGTTGCGACTGATGCTGGGGTCGGCGTGGTTGTTCCTGATTGCCGCTGAAGCGATCGCCTCCACCGACGGTCTCGGCTACCGGATTTTTCTGGTGCGACGTTATCTGGCGATGGACGTGATCCTGCCGTACGTGGTGTGGATCACCCTCCTCGCTTGGCTGATGGATTGGGGCCTGAAACATCTGACTCGTCGCGCATTCCCTTGGTATGAGGGGGGCGGCCAAATGAGCTTCATCACGGTAAAAAACGTCTGGCAGCAATACGCCGATCAGGTGGTGCTGGAAGGCTTGAACCTGAGCGTCAACGAGGGTGAATTCTGCACTTTGGTCGGCGCGTCCGGTTGCGGCAAATCGACCTTCCTGCGCCTGCTGCTCGGTCAGGAAACGGCGAGTCGCGGCGAGATTCTGCTCGACGGTCAAGCGCTGGCCAGCGAACCGGATGCCAGTCGTGGCGTGGTGTTTCAGCGCTACTCGGTGTTCCCGCATTTAAGCGTGCTCGACAACGTCGCCCTCGGCCTTGAACTGCCGCGTGCGCCGTTACTGGGGCGGTTGTTCGGCAGCGGCAAACGTGACGCGCGCGAACAGGCTGCGGCATTGCTGGACAAAGTCGGCCTCGGCCATGCGCTGGACAAGTACCCGGCGCAGTTGTCCGGCGGCATGCAGCAACGCTTGGCGATTGCCCAGGCGCTGATCATGAAACCGCGCGTGTTGCTACTCGACGAACCGTTCGGCGCGCTCGATCCGGGCATCCGCAAAGACATGCACGCGTTGCTGCTGGAGTTGTGGCGCGAGACGAAACTGACGGTGTTCATGGTCACCCATGATCTGTCCGAAGGCTTCAGCCTCGGCACGCGTCTGCTGGTGTTCGACAAGGTTCGCCTCGACCCGCACGCCCCCGGCGCCTATGGCGCGCGCATCACCTACGACATCCCTTTGAACAGCGACCGCCGCGCCCAACGCGCCGCCGTCGACGCCCTGCCGTTGCCACTGGCAGGCGCCCTTCGCACCGCTTGAGAGGACTGCTCCGATGAATAAACCGATGACCGATTCGACCCAACTATTTCCACCGTTCGCCGAAGAAATGCTCCCCGGCGGCGGCCACCGTTCGTTCGTGCTGAAGCGCGGCCAATTGCTGCGCCTGACCGATCTGCGCGGCGGCGCCAACGTCAGCCTGACCCTGCTCAACGCCAATGAAAAAACCGAACGGCTGAACCTGCCCGACAGCCTCAAATGCCAACATACCGCCAAGCTCACCAGCGGCCACTGCCTGTACTCGGACATGGGCCGCGTACTCGCCGCAATCACCGCCGACACCTGCGGCTGGAGCGACAGCCTCGGCGGCGTGCTCTGCGCCGAAGAAGTCGCGCAGAAGTACGGTCAGGGCCGCTATCAGGAACTGCGCAACGGCTTCTTCCGCAACGGCACCGACAACCTGCTGGTGGAGCTCGGCAAGTGGGGGCTGGGCCTGTCCGATCTGCTGATGACGCTCAATCTGTTCAGCCGCGTGAACGTCGATGAGGCCGGGCGCTTCCATTTCATCGAGGGCAATTCCAAGGCTGGCGATTACATCGAACTGTACGCACCGATGGACACGCTGGTGGTGCTCACCGCGCTGCAACACCCGATGGATCCGGCACCGGAATACGCGCCAAAACCGCTGAAGCTGAGCTGGATGAACGCCGACGCCAGCGTCGCCGAACACTGCCGCACCTCGCGCCCGGAAAATGAGCGCGGCTTTATCAACACCGACCGTTTGTTCGCCTGAGGATCGCTGCCATGTCAGTTGCTATCGCCACTTCGCAAAACCAACCCGACACAGCGGTGTACCGCGCCACGATCCCGGCCGGTGAACCCTGGCTGATGGAGGTCAAGGCTGGCCAGACCCTTCGCATCCTCGACCTGGAAGGCAATCAGGCCGTCGATACGTTGTTCTACAGCCTCGCCAATCCCAAGGAACGCTACGACGTGCAGCGCACCTTGCGACGGCAGAACAGCGTCTACCTGAACACCGGCAGCGTGCTGTATTCCAACCTCGGCCAGCCGATGCTGACCATCGTCGCCGACACCTGCGGGCGCCACGACACCCTCGGCGGCGCGTGCGCACAAGAGAGCAACACCGTGCGATACGCCTTGGAAAAGCGCTACATGCACAGCTGCCGCGACAACTACCTGCGCGCCTGTGTGCATGACGGGCGCCTCGGTAAAGGTGACATTGGGCCGAACATCAATTTCTTCATGAATGTGCCGGTAACGGCGGATGGCGGGCTGACCTTCGAGGACGGGATTTCGGCGCCGGGCAAGTACGTCGATTTGCGCGCGGAGATGGATGTGATCGTGTTGATTTCCAACTGCCCGCAGTTGAACAACCCTTGTAATGCCTACAACCCGACACCTGCGGAGCTGCTGGTATGGAACTGAAAATCAGCCGGTTGCGCCGTTGGTTGTTTGCCCTGTGCCAGGCCCGTTCCGGGCAATGCCTGAAAAAGTGAAACCACCACAGATCAAACTGTAGGAGTGAGCCTGCTCGCGATAGCGGTGTGTCAGGTACATGAGTTTTGACTGATCCGACGCTATCGCGAGCAGGCTCACTCCTACAGGGGATCGGTGGTGTTCTGAAGTGTTTTTTTCATCCGGGACGGCCCGGATGTCTGTCGAAAAACGGCGGGACGGCCCGCTTCCCCTTCAGGGGTTATGCCATGTTCGAAAAAGTCCTCATCGCCAACCGTGGCGCCATCGCCTGCCGCATCCTGCGCACCCTCGCTGCACTGCAGGTCAAAGGTGTGGCGGTGTATTCCGAAGCCGACGCCGCCAGCCTGCACATCCTGCACGCCGATGAAGCGCACAGCCTCGGTGAAGGCGCTGCTGCCGGCACTTATCTGGCCGTCGAAAAGATCCTCGCCATTGCCAAACAAAGCGGCGCCACGGCGATCCATCCCGGCTACGGATTTCTCTCGGAAAACGCTGCGTTCGCCGAAGCCTGTGAAGCGCAGAACATCGCCTTCATCGGCCCGACGCCGGAGCAACTTCGCGTGTTCGGCCTCAAGCACACCGCCCGCGCGCTGGCCAAACAGCACGGCGTGCCCATGCTCGAAGGCACCGAACTGCTCGACAGCCTCGACGCCGCACTGATCGCAGGCGAACAGGTCGGCTACCCGGTGATGCTGAAAAGCACCGCTGGCGGTGGCGGCATCGGCATGCGCGTGTGTCGCAGCGCCAGCGAATTGAGCGAATCGTTCGACGCGGTAAAACGTCTCGGTCAGAACAACTTCAGCGACGCCGGGGTGTTCATCGAAAAATACATCCAGCGCGCCCGGCATCTGGAAGTGCAGGTGTTCGGCGACGGTCGCGGTGAGGTCATCGCCCTCGGCGTGCGCGACTGCTCGGTGCAGCGGCGCAATCAGAAAGTCCTCGAAGAAACCCCGGCGCCGAACCTGCCGGGCGGCATGGCTGATGAGCTGTGCGCGGCGGCGATCAAACTGGCGAAAGCCGTGAGTTATCGCAGCGCCGGCACGGTGGAATTCGTTTTCGACAGCGAGGCGCAGCGCTTCTATTTTCTCGAAGTGAACACCAGGCTGCAGGTGGAGCATGGTGTGACCGAACAGGTCTGGGGGGTGGATCTGGTGCGCTGGATGGTTGAGCTGGCCGCCGGTGATCTGCCGCCGCTGAGCGAGTTGTATCGCCAGCTGAAACCTGAAGGCCATGCGATTCAGGCGCGGCTGTACGCGGAGGATCCGGGGCGCGACTTCCAGCCGAGCCCAGGTCTGCTGACGGCGGTGGAATTCCCCCTGGCCAACGGTATTCAGTTGCGCATCGATACCTGGGTCGAGGCCGGCTGCGAGATTCCGCCGTATTTCGATCCGATGATCGCCAAGCTCATCACCTGGGCGCCGACCCGTGAACAGGCGCGCGCCGAGTTGCATCAAGCGTTAGGCGGCAGTCTGTTGTACGGCGTGGAAACCAACCGCGATTACCTGCGGCAGATTCTCCTCGACACTCCGTTCGCCAGCGGTGAGCCGTGGACCCGTTGTCTGGAAGGTCTGGTTTATCGCGCCAACACTTTCGAAGTGCTCAGCGCCGGCACACAAACCAGCGTGCAGGACTATCCCGGCCGCCTCGGTTATTGGGCCGTTGGTGTGCCACCGTCGGGGCCGATGGACAGCCGCGCATTGCGTCTGGGCAATCGCTTGCTCGGCAATGCTGAAGGCGCGGCGGCGCTGGAAATCACCATGAGCGGGCCGTTGCTGCGCTTCAACTGTGCAGCGGTGATCGCGGTGACCGGCGCGCCGATTGCCTTGACACTTGAGGGCGAAAGCGTGCCGATGAACACCGCCCTGCTGATCCCGGCGGGCGCGACGTTGCATCTGGGCAGCATCAGCGGCGCCGGGGCACGCAGTTATCTGTGCCTGCGCGGTGGTTTGCAGGTGCCGGATTATCTGGGCAGTAAAAGCACCTTCACCCTTGGCCAGTTTGGTGGGCATGGCGGGCGGGCGTTGCGTGCCGGGGATGTGTTGCATATCCCTGCGCTGACTGACCGTAGCAGCGGTCAACAACTGGCACTCCAGCACATTTGCGAGTTGCCGGCGGTGCGGCAGATTCGGGTGATTTACGGCCCGCACGCTGCGCCGGAATATTTCACCGAAAATTACATCGGCACTTTTTTTGAAACTCAGTGGGAAGTGCATTTCAACTCCAGTCGCACCGGTGTTCGCCTGATCGGGCCGAAGCCGGAATGGGTGCGCGCGGACGGTGGTGAAGCCGGGTTGCATCCATCGAATATTCACGACAATCCGTATGCCATCGGCGCGGTGGATTTCACCGGCGACATGCCGGTGATTCTCGGCCCGGATGGTCCGAGCCTGGGCGGTTTTGTTTGCCCGGTGACTGTGATCGAAGCAGATCTGTGGCAACTAGGGCAGCTCAAGGCTGGCGATAAAATCCAGTTCATCCCGGTCAATCTCGAAACCGCCCGCGATCTCGCCCTGAAATGGGATCAATGTAGGAGTGAGCCTGCTCGCGATGAAGTTGATGCGGTGCCTGAACTGGCCTCATCGCGAGCAGGCTCACTCCTACAGGGGCTTTTGTCACCTGTGGTGTTGGAGTTGGGTCAGGGGGATGTGCGGCTTGTTGCGCGGGTTTCTGGCGATACTCATTTACTGTTGGAAATCGGCGAGCCTGAACTCAATCTCGTCCTGCGCTTCCGCGCCCACGCCCTCATGCAAGCGCTGGAACACAAATCCTTGCACGGCGTGATCGACCTCACCCCCGGCATCCGTTCACTGCAAATCCACTACCAGCCCGAGCAGCTGCCACTCGCCGATCTGCTCGGCATCGTCGCCGGCGAATGGGACGCGGTGTGCGCCGCCAACGACCTGCAAGTACCGTCACGCATCGTCCATTTGCCGCTGTCCTGGGACGACCCGGCCTGCCAGTTGGCCATCGAGAAATACATGACCACCGTGCGCAAGGACGCGCCGTGGTGCCCGAGCAATCTGGAGTTCATCCGCCGTATCAACGACCTGCCGAACCTCGACGAAGTGCAGCGCACGGTATTCGATGCAAGCTATCTGGTGATGGGGCTCGGCGATGTCTATCTCGGTGCGCCGGTGGCCACACCGCTCGACCCGCGCCATCGTTTGGTGACTACCAAATACAACCCGGCACGCACCTGGACCGCCGAAAACTCGGTAGGCATCGGCGGCGCCTACATGTGCGTTTACGGTATGGAAGGCCCGGGCGGTTATCAGTTTGTCGGGCGCACCTTGCAGATGTGGAACCGCTATCGCGAAGTCGCCGCGTTCGACGGCAAACCGTGGCTGCTGCGCTTCTTCGATCAGATTCGCTTCTATCCGGTCAGCGCCGAAGAACTGCTGCGCATCCGCCGCGATTTTCCGCTGGGCCGCTTCGATCTGAACATCGAACACAGCCAACTCAACCTCGCCGAGTATCAGGCGTTTCTCAATCGTGAAGCCGAGAGCATCAGCGCGTTTCGTGCTCAGCAACAAGGCGCATTCAATGCCGAGCGCGAACGCTGGATCGCCAGCGGTCAGGCGCATTTCGATAGCGAAGAAGCCGTGGCGCCATCCGCCGAAGACGCGCCATTGGCCGAGGGTGAACACAGCGTCGACAGCCACATTGCCGGCAATCTCTGGCAGGTGCAGGTAGAGGCCGGCAGCCGTGTTGCTGCGGGGGATGTGCTGGTGATTCTCGAGTCGATGAAGATGGAAATCCCGGTATTCGCGCCGCTGGCCGGGGTGGTGCGCGAGATCCGTGTGCAGCCCGGTTCGGCGGTGCGTGCCGGACAACGGGTCGTGGTGCTGGAACTCGACTGAAGCCAATTGGATAAGGATCTACTCATGAATCTGCAACTCGATGTTCTTCGCAATGCCTATCGCAATGGCGACACCACACCACGTCAACTGCTGCCGAAACTGCGCGAGAAAGCCGCCGCGCTGAACCCGGATTATCACCTGTTCATTCATCTGCTCAGCGTCGCAGAACTGGAGCCCTACCTTGCCGCCCTCGACGGTCGCGAGCTCGACAGCCTGCCGCTGTACGGCGTGCCGTTTGCGATCAAGGACAACATCGATCTGGCCGGCATACCGACCACCGCCGCGTGCCCGGACTTTGCTTATGTGCCGGAGCGCTCGGCGACCCTCGTCGAGCAGTTGATTGCGTTGGGTGCGATTCCGCTGGGCAAGACCAATCTCGATCAATTTGCCACGGGACTCAACGGCAGCCGCTCGCCGTATGGCGCGTGCCCGAACAGCGTGCTGACGGAGTATCCGTCCGGTGGCTCCAGCGCCGGATCGTCGCTGGCGGTGGCGTTGGGCGTGGCGAGTTTTGCTTTGGGCACCGATACCGCAGGCTCCGGTCGGGTGCCGGCGGCGCTGAACAATCTGGTTGGATTGAAAGCGAGCAAAGGGCTGATCTCCACCGCTGGAGTGCTGCCGGCGTGTCGCACGCTGGATTGCGTGACCACGTTTACCGCCACTGCGCGTGAGGCTAGTCAGTTGCTGGCGCTGACGGCAAAATTTGATCCGCGCGATGAGTACAGCCGCCGCAATCCATCGTGGAATGACGGCTCGACGTTTGGTGCGCCACGCGCATTTCGTTTCGGTGTGCCGCGTGCGCAGGATCTTGAGTTTTTCGGTTGCGTCGAAGGGCCGCTGTTGTTCGGCGACGCCATCGATCAACTCAAGGCCTTGGGTGGCGAAGCAGTCGAACTGGACCTGTCGCCATTCCTTGAAGCCGCGCGCCTGCTTTACGAAGGGCCGTGGGTTGCCGAGCGCTATAGCGTGGCGGGTGAGTTGATGGAGAAAAATCCCGAGGCCGTTTTACCGGTGATCCGCGCCGTACTGGCCAAGGCCCCGGCGGTGACGGGCGTGCAGACCTTCCGCGCGCAGTATCGGCTGCAAGCTTTGAAAGCGCTGTGCGATCAGGCCCTCGAAGGCCTCGACTGCGTGCTCACACCCACCATCGGCCGCCCGGTGACGCTGGCCGAACTGCACGCCGAACCGGTGCTGCGCAACTCCGAATTGGGTTACTACACCAACTTCATGAACCTGCTCGACTACGCCGCCGTCGCCGTGCCGAGCGGGTTTATGGCCAATGGGTTGCCGTGGGGCGTGACGCTGTTTGGCCGGGCGTTTACCGATCAATATCTGCTGAGCGTGGCCGATGCGCTGCAGCGCCAGCAGTACCCGGCCCTGCCGACGCCCGCGAACGTTGCGCGCAACGATCGCGCCCGCATCGTGGTATGTGGCGCGCATCTGCAAGGGTTGGCGTTGAACTGGCAACTGACGCAGCGGGGTGGGCGCTTGCTGGAAACGACGTTGAGTTCGCCGGATTATCAACTGCACGCGTTGGCTGGCGGCCCGCCATTGCGGCCGGGGATGGTGCGAGTGAAGGATGGCGGTGTGGCGATTGCGGTGGAGGTGTGGGAATTGCCGAGCAGTGAGTTGGGCTCGTTCCTCACCGGGATTCCGGCGCCGCTTGGATTGGGCAAGGTGCAACTGGCGGATGGGCGTTGGGAAAGCGGGTTTATTTGTGAGCCGTATGGTCTTGAGGGTGCGCTGGACATCAGCCATTTGGGGGGCTGGCGGGCGTATCTTGAGACTCGGAACTGATCCAGAAACCAACCCTCACCCTAGCCCTCTCCCAGAGGGAGAGGGGACTGACCGGGGTGTCTGTGAGGGGGTTGCCATTCAGTGATAACCCGTCGAACTCAGGTTTTGAAATCACCACAATTCAGCCCTCACTCCTGAGGGAGAGAGAACTGACCGGGGTGTCTTTAAGATAGTTGCCATTCGGTGATACCGAGCCGAACACAATTTTTGAAATCACCACAATCTAGCTCCCTCTCCCTACGGGAGAGGGCTGGGGTGAGGGAGCGATCCTCCAGACACACCCTCAACGTCATATCCCCCGCCATTTCAGGCATAAATCCCGCAGTGTTTTCCCGGCCATCCCACTAGAATGCATGCCATCGGGCCACTGCCAACGGAACTGCCATGCCGCTTCGTTCTCCCCTGTACTCGCAACGCTCGCTGGTCCTGACGCTGATCGCCCTGCTCGGCGCCGGGTTCCTCGCCACGTCGTTGCTCAGCTACTACGCCTCCCGCGCGTCGATCCGCGACAACATCGTCAATACCGAGCTGCCGCTGACCTCAGACACGGTCTACTCGGAAATCCAGAAAGACCTCGTCAGGCCGATCCTGATTTCCTCGATGATGTCCCGCGACACCTTCATGCGCGACTGGGTGGTCAACGGCGAGCAGAATCCCGAGCAGATGACCCGTTACCTCGACGAGGTCATGACCCACTACGGCGCCTACACCGCGTTCTTCGTCTCCAACAGCACGCACACCTACTACCACGCCAAAGGCGTGCTCAAGCAGGTCAAGGTCGATGAAGCGCGCGATGCCTGGTACTTCCGCGTGCGCGACATGAAGGATCCGTACGAGATCAACGTCGACCCGGATCTGGCCAACAAGGACAACCTGACCTTCTTCATCAACTACAAGGTGTACGACTACCACAACCGCTTCATCGGTGCGGCAGGCGTCGGTCTGACCGTGGACGCAGTGATCAAGCTGATCGACAAGTATCAACAGCGCTATCAACGCAGCGTGTATTTCGTCGACACCTTCGGTCGACTGGTATTGACCGGCGCCGAGGGCGGTCCGGAAGGCGCGCACATCGGCAAGAGTCTCGGCGAACTCGAGAGCATGAAAAGTCTGGTGAGCCAGTTGCCGAAACCGCACAGCGGCAGCTACGAATATTCCGCCCACGGTCAGGGGCATTTCCTCAACGTGCGGTTTATCCCGGAGCTGAACTGGTACCTGTTTGTCGATAAACGCGAAGACGGCGCCCTGAGTGAAATCCGTCAGTCGCTGTACCTGAACCTACTGATCTGCCTGCTGGTGACGCTGATTGTCCTGGCGCTGCTCAACCGCGTGATCAAACGCTACCAAAGCAAAATCCAGGCGCAGGCCATTCTCGACAGTCTCACCGAACTGCCCAATCGCCGTGGCTTCGACATTCTCGCCGCGCAAGCCCTGCACGAAGCGCAGCGCGAGACCAAACCCCTGACCGCGTTGCTGCTCGACCTCGATCACTTCAAAGTGTTGAATGACACTTACGGGCACATGGCCGGTGATCAGGTGTTGATCGGTTTTGCCCGCGTTCTGCAAAGCTGCCTGCGCCACGCCGACATTGTCTGCCGCTGGGGCGGCGAGGAATTTATCGTGTTGCTGAAGGACACCGACGGCGACACCGGTCAGAAAATTGCCGAGAAGATCCGCCAACACGTCGAACAACACGAATATGCCTACGACGGCCACCGCCTCCATCTGACGGTGAGCATCGGCGCCACCACCCTGCAACGCGATGACACCTTGCACAGCCTGCTGTCGCGGGCCGATCATGCGATGTACCGAGCCAAACAAACCGGCCGCAACCGCACCTGCGTGGAAATGCCTCACTCGACTTATGCCTGATTCCGACGTTAAACCCGACCTTTGCCCGGCCTGCGGCGCCCGCAACGATTGCAGCCTGGCCGACCCGCGCACCGCCGACCGCGAATGCTGGTGCTATGGCGTGAGCATCGATCCGGCCGTGCTTGAAGCGCTGCCGCCAGCGCTGCGTAACCAATCCTGCCTGTGCCCGCGTTGCGCGCAGGTCGAGGCGCAACTGCAAGCGGCCAAGCGGCCGATCCCGTAAGATGCGCGGCCCTTCATTCATCGAACACTGAACATGCGCGTCGACCGTTTCCTCAGCAACCTGCCCCGCTACAACCGTCAGCAGGTTCGCCTGTTGCTGGTGGAAAAGCGCGTGCGGATTGACGGAAAAGTCGTCAGCGACCCGCACAGTGAAGTGCTCGATTTCAGCCGCGTCGAAGTCGATGACGAAGTGCTACAAGTCGGCAAACCGGCGCGCTACTTCATGCTGCACAAGCCACCGGGCTGTGTCAGCGCCACCCGTGATCCGCAGCATCCGACCGTGCTCGACCTGATCGATGAACCGGACAAGGACGACCTGCACATCGCCGGACGCCTGGACTTCAACACCACCGGGCTGATGTTGATCACCAACGACGGCGCGTGGTCACGCCGCCTGACCCAGCCGCAGACCAAATCGCCGAAGGTCTACTACGTCGAGACCGAGCAAGAGATTGGCGCGGAATATGCGACCACTTTTGCCAAGGGCATCTACTTCGCCTTCGAAGACCTGACCACACAGCCTGCGCAGTTGGAGCTGCTCGGGCCACGCTCGGCGCGGCTGAGCATCGTCGAGGGGCGTTACCATCAGGTGAAGCGCATGTTTGGTTTCTTCAACAACAAAGTCCTGCGCCTACACCGCGAATCGATGGGCCTGCTACACCTCGATAACGCGCTAAAACCGGGCGAGTACCGCGCTTTGCGCACCGAAGAGATCCATTTGTTCTAAGCCGGCGACCGCTCAGCAGAAGTTGTCGAACAATTTACCAACGGCACTTGCGCGATCCCGACTCCCCTGCTTGAATCAGGACGTCGGCCAGAATGTGACCGATGAGTCACAACAGACATCCAAGAAACTTTTTGCCGGTAGAGAGCCTTCAAGGCTCCGCCTCAGCCGGCAGACTGCCCGCCAATAACAATACCCGTCGACCGCAGTCATGGATCGACATGGGCCAAGTAAATTCCAGGCGTATGCCTACCTGTCACAAAGCTCGTGCAATCTCTATTTGCGCGCATACCCGCTTGCTTGCCAGGAGTCTTATGACATGAGGCCAGAAATCGCTGTGCTGGATATACAGGGTCAGTATCGGGTTTACACGGAGTTCTATCGCGCAGACGCCGCAGAAAAGACCATCATCCTGGTCAACGGCTCGATGGCCACGACTGCGTCGTTTGCACAGACTGTGAAAAACCTGCATCCGCAATTCAACGTGGTCTGCTACGACCAGCCCTACGCGGGTCGGTCAAAAGCCCACAACCGCCACGAGAAACATCTGACGAAGGACGTCGAAGGGCAGATTCTGCTCGAGCTCATCGACCACTTCGCCGCCGAACACGTGCTGTCGTTCTCCTGGGGCGGCGCCGCGACCCTGGTCGCCCTCGCCCACCAGCCACGGCGCATCGAACGGGCGGTGATCAGCTCGTTCTCGCCAGTGATCAACGCGCACATGCTCGATTACCTCGAACGCGGCGTCGACTACCTCGGCCAGCGCGACGGCGACCGCGTCGGCCATCTGGTCAACAACACCATCGGCAAACACCTGCCGTCGTTGTTCAAACGCTTCAACTATCGCCACGTCAGCAGCCTGGCAGAGCACGAATACGGGCAGATGCACTTCCACATCAGCGACGTGCTGCACAGCGATCGGCAGTGCTATCTGAATGCAGCGAAAAAGATCAACGTGCCGGTGCTGTTTCTCAACGGCGAATGGGACGAATACACCGCTGCCGAAGACGCACGCCTGTTCGGCAACCACGTGGCGCAGAGCACGTTTACCACGCTGCAAGCCACCGGGCACTTTCTCGACATGGAACACAAGGCTGCCTGCCGCGACAGCCAGAACGCCCTGCTCGGCTTTCTGAAACCGGCGCAGCAGACCAGCCGAACGCGTTACTCGTTTGTTCAGGATCAACATGCATTGGCAATTTGAAAGAGAGTCGTCGCGAGCGAGGCTGTGGGGTTGGGATTTTGCTTTACGCACCGCAGTGCTCGCCCGCGATTGACCGATTTCAGTGATTTAAAGCGTTCATGAGTAAAAGAAAAACTTCAAATCCGTGGCCGAGTCTGGTACAAAGTCAGCCGCTCTGAGCGGGTATAGTTTAATGGTAGAACAGTAGCTTCCCAAGCTTCCGACGAGGGTTCGATTCCCTCTACCCGCTCCACTCAATTTTGATCTCACGTTGTGGTTTGACGGGGGATGCAGGAACAGAAAAAACCGGCCTATAAAGCCGGTTTTTTGTGGCTGGGATTTGAGGTTGGCCACTTTGGCAGCGCAGAACCATTCAGAAACACACCGCAGGTTGAAGATGCACCCTCCACCTGTACGCTTTTTTTCTCTCTAGCGACAATCCTTGAGAAGTATGCGAGGCACGAAATGATGCCCATGCCTGGCATCAATGACGGAGCAATTCCATGACAATCGGATTCAAAGAGGAGTACGCGAGCCCATTCGCAGACTTCATCCGTAATGCGAAATCTCACGAAAAAAAAGCGCGTTTACCGTGAAGTGCTGACCGCAGCTCCCAAGAAGCAGAATGAGGTGATGCTGGTTGCACGTAACAAGCATTCGGCGGTTGGTGCAGTTTCAATGCGCAGGCTGAGCGCAGGGATGACTTCAGGGGATTTCTCCCGTTGTGACCAGATTCAAGAATTGCTCTGAGTTGATGATGAAAGCTCCAGCCTCAAGCGCCTTGGAAACTTTGGTTGGCCCCGCATTTTCGCCATAGCAAAGAAACGTCAGCGTCTTGCCTGCCGTACTCATGACCTTCAACCCATATTCCAGTGCCTTTTGCTCAAGCTCAGCCCGTTGTGCAGCTGCGAATCCAGTGAAAAGAATTTGATTGATCCTACCCGGTGACATTTTCGGTTCAGGCCTTTGCGAAGCGGCTTCTGAAGCAACGAGCGCCGGTGGCTTTCGATTGTGCTGAAGCCTCGGAGAAGGAGGAGCGGCCTCATTTAAGAGCAGCTCAGCTCCAAGCAATACTTCGATGATGCGATCCTTGCGATAGGTTTTAGGAAAGGTATCGCTGGCCGATCGTCCTTGAATGTAAACCGAATTCTCTGACCATTGAATCAGCTCCCGCTGACTTAAATCGCCCTTTGCATCTCTATAGCTGAATTTTAGAGTCGACATCCGTTTCACTCCCTTCTGACGATCACATGGCCAAAGTCCATGCATTGCTACGCTGGCTTTATCGAGAGGTGATTTCCTTTCAACAGGCTCGTTGAGTGTCCATGACCTTCGCCCATTAGAGTTCAACGTTAGCAGTCCGAGCAGTGATGTCAGAAAAAGATGTGTTCCATTATCTTGCAGCGGAAGATCGCCACATCAACATAAGCAAAACCCGGTAACACACCCACCTCACCATCGCTTCTGCCTTACCTAGACTGCGGTAAGCGACTCCGCCCGTCAGAGGACGACGACCGGTGGTTATAGTGTTGATCATATTGGTTCAATGGATATAGTACCCACCAAGAACACCACAGGAAGGTGTTGTGAATAGCCGTTTTCTAATCGGCCAACTCGTCGCAGACGGTTGGTATCTGGTACGGATCAAAGGAAGTCACCATCACTTCAAGCATCCGACCAAACCAGGACTGGTCACCGTGCCACATCCGAAAAAAGATCTGCTGAAGAAAACGGCCATCAGTATTTTGCAGCAGGCGCTGCTTTGACTCTCTGAGTCAGTTGCGCCATGGAGGACAACAAATATGCTCTACCCGATTGCGATTTCAATTGGCGATGACCAACACGCCTGGGGTGTAGAAGTCCCGGACATTCCTGGATGCTTTTCCGCCGGAGAGGATCTGGACGATGCCGTCGCCATGGCTCGCGAAGCCATCGAAGGTCATTTCGAGATTCTCGCGGACGACGACGCCCCCATTCCAGCGGCCAGCAAACTGAGCCTGCACGTAGCCAACCCGAAATACGCCGGTTGTGCATGGGCCGTGGTGGATATCGATGTGCTCAAGTATTTGGGCAAAGCCCAGAAACTCAACATCACTTTGCCGGGGCATTTGCTTAATCGGATTGATGAATATGTGTTGCATCACCCGGAAGAAAAAAGCCGCTCGGGCTTTCTGGCGTCGGCGGCTCTGAAAGTTTTGCAGCAGGGTTGAACCTTGGCGCGTCAACCCGTGCTGGCCTATCCCACCCATTAAAACTAATTACATTTTATTGTGAGTTAAATTATATTTTTAAGTTTAATGCACAGTATATTGTGTACTGATAATCAAAACTGAACGCCGACGGTACACACGACATGCTGGATTTAAGCCTCACTACCGCGAGCGAGATCGTCAAACGGATTTGCCAACGCCTGCGCACAGAGCGATTGGCCTTGGAGATGACACAAGCAGACGTGGCCGCTCGCGCGGGCATTGCGACGAATACGGTGTCAAACCTTGAAGCCGGTCGTAATGTGAGTTTCGA
Source organism: Pseudomonas sp. S3_C06 (assembly GCF_054667675.1). Classification (NCBI taxonomy): domain Bacteria; kingdom Pseudomonadati; phylum Pseudomonadota; class Gammaproteobacteria; order Pseudomonadales; family Pseudomonadaceae; genus Pseudomonas; species Pseudomonas sp. S3_C06. Next base: position 5,436,971 of record NZ_CP162747.1, on the reverse strand, counting down.
CAACATGGTGCGAGTGGCGATGGTTCTCGGACGCGAAAAGGAGCTCGAAGGGTGGTTTCTGCCAAGGCTCGAAACTCTTGACGATATGATTCGCTACGAAAAGACGGCCAAGCGTCATCGCATTAAAAGGAAAGCCGACAATGCTTGAACAAGTTGACGTCTACTACGCGGGCTGGGGTGAACGTTGGCGGTGGGGCACACTTGCTACGACGAAAGCCCTGACCGGTCGCCCGCAGGTCATGTTTGAGTACAGCGATGAGGCAAAAAACAGAGGGCTGGAACTCTCCTCCTTGAGGCTTCCATTACAGGGAGCCAGGTTAAACCGGGATTTCCCGTCACATCAGTTGGGACTGCCTGGGCCGGTTTATGACTCGCTGCCGGATGGCTGGGGCATGTTACTGATGGACCGATTGTTCAAACGTCGAGGCCTCAACCCCGCGCGAATAGGCCCTTTGGAGCGGCTAGCCTACATTGGCAACAATGCCATGGGGGCCATGTCGTTTGAACCTGTTGCACCCGAGGCGCTGGAACCGCAAATGCATGTTCCCATCGAGTTGCTCGCGTGCGAAGTGCAGGAGGTACTCAAAGGTAAAGGTGGAGAGCTTCTCCAGAAACTGCTACTGGTCGGAGGTTCTCCACAGGGCGCCCGACCCAAAGCGCTGGTGTATCGCGATCCGCACACTGACGCCTTTACTACGGCTGCCACTCCCGGTTTCGAAGCCTGGTTGGTGAAATTTCCGGCTCAGCAAGAACATCCCGAGGTGTGCGCCATCGAAATGGTCTATGCCGAATGTTTACGCTTGTGCGGTATCCAGACTCCTGACACTCGTTATTTCAGCCTGTCTGGGGGAATGGCCGCTTTTGCCACCAAACGCTTTGACCGACAAAACGACTTGCGGGTGCCCATGCAGAGTCTTGCAGCCTTTACCGGTGCGGATTTCAGATCCCCCGGGGCGCTGGACTACGTCAACTTCCTGCGTGCGACTCATAAGTGCAGCAATGACGTACGAGAGAAAGCCGCAGCGTTTGAGCGGGTCGTCTTCAATGTCGCATTCAACAACCGAGACGACCATCCGAAGAACTTTGCTTACATCATGTCGCCTGGCGGAGACTGGAAATTAGCGCCGGCCTATGACGTCACTTTCTGCGAGGGGCCGGGAGGCTATCACCAGATGGACGTGATGGGTGAAGCCTTGGAAATTGGAAGAGAAAACCTACTCAACCTTGCAGTGGAGGCTGAAGTAAACGCCGCTACGGCCGCCGACATCATTGACAGATTTTGCGAGGTAGCTAGCCGATTCTCAGCCATGGCTGAAAGTTTGTATCCGGGTGTGATCACCCAGGAAACCTTGCGCACCATTCAACAACGCATCGACCAAAACATCGGGCTACTTGCCTGAAGTCGTGCTGCCAGTTAGCAGTCTCGAGAAACCGGCGCTAATTGGCCGGTTTCTTTGGCTTCTTAAAGCGATCGGGTTAACCCGCTGGCACAACCTGATCCAGGGCCTGATTCACCGCCAATTCGCCCAACATGACCACCTGTGCAATGCCGAGCGCTGTCTTGCGGTGTGAGGTGTCGAGCAGCGCGGCGAAGTTGTTGAGCATGGTGGTGGCAGAGCCGAGTGTTTCGCTGGCGTTGGCCAGCAGGGATTCGGTGTCGTATTTAGGGTTGGCGAGATACATCGGTTCGGGTTCGTGGGTGGAACCCATGATTCTGGCCGTGGGGCTGAGGTAGTGGTCGAGGGCGCGTTCGGCGGCTTCGTGGAATTTCTTTGAATTGGGTGATTCGTAGGGGGATGCCGGATCGGTTTCCGGCGGATTTGGCGTTACTTTGAACATTGGATTGAGACCTTATAGTAAGGCCGCAACCGATCTCGCTACTAAACGGATGGGTGGCAGCTGTGCGCAAGTTAGTAGACCGGACCCCAATCCAAATCCGGCGCACCCGAGGGCGCCATGCGCACAGCCACCATCAGGTGCAAGCATTTGCCTGACTGAGTGGTACTCATGCAGCTATTTAGATTGAGGATGCCGGGCTACTAAACCCGATCACTGGAAATCAGTGATGCGAACCAAGTTACCGACCGCCTCCCAAGCGCACAAGCCGGCGGATTCTGGCGTAGCGGTAGGCAACGGCGCAAGGATTTGTAGGCTTCAGGACGTAACACTGCACGCCTTTAAACACTTCGCTCGGAAGATGTTTACGCGGCGATAAAACATAGCGATTTCCCCGACATTACAGATCCACAACACTCCACCGGTTTTCACCTCCCGCCCAACCGACTAGCATTTCCCCATCACCCACCACCCTCCCCCCGCGCGGCCATCGACGAATACGCGCTATCACTTTCGAGGGATTCCAATCGCGGCCACTTTGCCGCTGACGATCGAACTCAAAAGAGCCCTTCACCATGACGCAAAACATTTACGACGATCCCGAATTCTTCCAGGGCTACAGCCGGATGAACCGTTCAATCGGCGGCCTCGACGCGGCGCCGGAGTGGCCAGCGCTCAAGGCGCTGTTCCCATCCATGCACGGCCTGAACGTGGTGGATCTGGGCTGCGGTTATGGCTGGTTCAGTCGCTGGGCCATTGAGAATGGCGCGGCCAGCGTGCTGGGGCTGGATGTCTCGGAGAAGATGCTGGAGCGGGCTCGGGAGACCACGACGGCGGCGAATATTCGCTATGAGCGCGCCGATCTGGAACAGCTCGATCTGCCCGCCTGCAGTTTTGATCTGGCTTACAGCTCGTTGGCGCTGCATTACATCAAGGATTTGCCGGGGCTGTTTGCGCACCTGTACGCGGCGCTGAAACCGGGTTCGCACTTTGTTTTTTCCATTGAGCATCCGATCTTTATGGCACCGCGTAATCCGGGCTGGTTGATTGACGCTGAAGGTAACAAGCGTTGGCCGCTGGACAGTTATCAGTTGGAGGGTGAGCGGGTGACGAACTGGCTGGCTGAAGGCGTGATCAAGCAGCATCGTACGGTCGGGACATTGCTCAATTCGCTGATCGATGCGGGGTTCTCGATTCGACGTGTCAATGAATGGGGGCCGAGCGAAGCGGAGGTCGCGGCGCAACCTGCGCTGGCGGAAGAGCGGGAGCGGCCGATGATGATGTTGGTGGCGGTGCAGCGCTGAGCGGGTTCACAACTTCAAGAGCCCCTCACCCTAACCCTCTCCCAGAGGGAGAGGGGACTGACCGAGTTGTTCTCTAGGGTTACGCCGACCTGAAATATCGAGTTGAACTCCGGTTTCGGATACACACCGGTCGGCGCCCTCTCCCTCGGGAGAGGGCTGGGCGGGCGGCGTTCCGATGAGGGGGCCGTCCGAAAACGCACCCGAAATCTCCAGCCGAACAACACGTCCGGCTCATTTCAGCGAGTCGCAACGATAAACAATCGTGGAAATGGCAACAGCACCGAACCATCCGCCAATGCCGGATAAGCCTTCCCGATCTCAGCCAGATACCGCTCCAGGTACTGCGCCTTTTCCGCTTCGCTCAGCGGATTCAAAAACGGAATCAACCCGCTACCCTTGAACCACTCCACCACCCCCGCCGCCCCGCCTGACAGTTGATGGTGATAGGTCGTACGCCACACATCGACCCGCGCACAGTGTGGTCGCAGCATCGAGAAATAATCACTGGCGCTGGCCATGTCGGTACGCTGCCCCGCAGCGCCGGAAAGCTTGCTCGCCCACGGACCATCTGCAGCGACTTCACGCATCAAACGGTGGGAGGGTTCACTGAGGTTGTCCGGCATCTGGATCGCCAGACTGCCACCCGCCGACAGCTTGCTGGCCAAAGTGGGCAACAACGTCGCGTGATCCGGCACCCACTGCAATACGGCATTAGCGAAGATCACATCAAACGGCCCTGCATCAGCCCACTTATCAATCTCGGCGACAGCGAAGCGCAAATCCGGCAAGCGCTTGCGAGCCGCGTCGATCATGTCTGCCGAGCTGTCCAGCCCGCTGACCTTCGCCCCGGGAAAACGCTGTACCAACAACTCAGTCGAGTTACCGGGACCACAACCGATATCGACCACTGTTCGCGCTTCAGGCGTGGGAATCGCCGCCAGCAGATCGCGGGCCGGGCGGGTGCGTTCATCTTCGAAAGCGACGTATTGTTTGGCGGACCAACTCATTGCGTTCTCCTGTCGGGGGGCGTACCAGCGGTTAGTCACGATACAGGCCGCACAGCAAACAGTTCCAGAGCGACTCAATTGCAGAGGGTGTCTGAACACCCCGTCGGCTTATCGCCAATAAGTTGGTTCTCATGCATTGAATGACCGTCCGTCGAGCCAGACAAAAGCGATTTTGACAGCTTGAAAAACGTACCTATAGTCAAGGAGCGGCAATCGGAAGGAACCCGAATCAGTTGATTTCGTGCAAGGAGCACGGCCTGTTCATTTCTCGTGATCAGTGGGTTCCCCCCAGTAGTGTGCTGGCAAAAGCCATACGGCAAGCAAGCGTCGTCGTGCCTGGATTGCAGTCCGACGTTCACTATGAAAAAGGAGCATCACCATGTCTCGAGTGACGGATATTCTGGTTTCCATCGACACCGAAACCATTCTGAAAAAGTATCCAAACATCAGCAAGGATCCGAAGAACCCCACGCTGATCGATTGGAAACATGTGTACATGGTCACCAATCAGGACAACGTCGTCAGTGGCCAGGCCGGTGGCGAACTGGACCTCAAGGCTCAGGTCGGCGATCTGATTCGCTGGCGCGAAACCAGCCTGTCGCAGAGCTTCGAACAGGCGGTGATTTTCTACAAATTCATCCCCAACGCCGGGGAGAACCTGATCTCGCCCCCCTCCCCGCGCAAGGCCACAGCGTGCGTTGCTGTGCCCAACACAAGCAATCCATCCGTGCCAAGCTGCCAGAAAGTCGACAACCACTATTGGTCATCCGAAACCCTGGACTGTGGTCGCGTGACGTATCACTTCCACTTCCTGATCGTCGATCGCAACTGCCAGATCATCGGCTGCTGCTCGTGGGATCCGTTCATCTCCATCCATAACTGATGATGTGTCGAGCCCTTTGGCGACAAGGGGCTCAACCGATCCGCTGCCGCTGCGGCCGGAACAGGAAGTCTTGCCTTGGCCGAAGCGGCTTTCGTCTTGTGCCAACATCATGAAAGGAATCCATGATGACCAGCGAACCGATCCCGTCACCCTCATCCGCCATCACTGACGCACACAATGTGTTGCTGATCGTCGATGCCGAATCAGTACTGAAGCGTTATCCAGATCCAAGTCTGGACGCCGCCGCGCCGACGAGCATTACCGATGGATTTATCTTCTTCGCCACGGGTAATAACTCGAAAGAAATAGTCATAAATGACAGCAAACCAATAATCCATTCAGAAATTGGCCGAGACCTGCACGTTCGTGGACGCTCCGTCAGCCTGATCGCCGAATACAGTGTGGTTGTGTACCGCATGACAGTTGCGGACAGCGGCGTGCTTTCCGAACCTGACTTGCAAATTCATACCGACCTGACCGTGCCCGCGCCCAACCCGGACGACCCGACAACACCGGGCAGCCGACAGGCTGATGACCATTTCTGGACCTGCACGCCGAAGAAACCCGGCGACGTGCAATGCGAACTGAGTTTCATGTTGGTCAATCAGCAGTGTGAGGTGGTGGGTTATTTCCACTGGACCGTCGACATTGAAATCAAGCTTTAGAGTACCAATGCCAAAACCGGCCGTGAGGCCGGTTTTTCAGGGACATCTTGCACATCAGTAGAATTTTCATAACGCCGCCAATGTCTGAATTTCAAGCACTCCCCCAATAAGGAACACCGCTATGAAATTCGCAAAAATCTCCCAGAAGCTCGCGATGGTGGCCGGTAGTCCCAAGACCTTCATGGGCGCATTGATCCTGATCGGGATATGGGGTTTGAGCGGGCCGATCTTCGATTACAACGACACTTGGCAACTGATCATCAACACCTCGACCACCATCATCACGTTCCTGATGGTGTTCCTGATCCAGAACACGCAGAACCGCGACACCGACATTCTCCATTTGAAGATCGATGAATTGCTCTTGGTGACCAAAGAAGCGCAGAACGCGATGCTCGGGCTGGAGGCGCTGGACTTGAAGCAGCTGGAGGCGTTGCGCAGGCACTACCGCTCGTTGGGCGAGGGTGAGGTTTTTAATCTTGAGGGGTTGGGCGAGAAGAGTAAGTCGAAGCAGGATTTGAATGAGTGTTGAGGATTGAAAGCAAAAGATCGCAGCCTTCGACAGCTCCTACAAAGTTTGGTGTAGGAGCTGCCGAAGGCTGCGATCTTTTGATCCTGGTTAGCGGCTTGCCTGCAGCGCGCGAGCCATTTCCAGATGACTTTGCAGCTTTGGCAAGGTCTCGTCGGCAAACGCCTTGATCTCAGGCACGTCAGTGGTCTGCGCTTGCTGCTGAATCTGCTCGATGGCCTCTTCAGTGGCTTTGACCTGACTGGCGGCGTAGGCCTGATCGAATGAAGCGCCATCGGTCACTGGCGGCATCAATTCTTTGGCCTTGTCGGCCAGTTCCTCACGCGGCGCGACCGGCAGGTCGAGCTTCTTGGCGATTTTCGCCAAGTGCTGGTTTGCCGTCGTGCGGTCGTTGATGACGACGATGGTGTAGTCCTTGACCTCTTTCGATTCGGCTTTGCTGTGGGCCAGACGACTGGCTTCGATGTCGGCCATGCCTTTGGCGGAGGCATCGTTGATGAAATCGGCGGGCGACTGGGCAAAAGCACTGCTGGCACACAGGCCCAACAGCGATGCAAAACTCATGGTGCGTATACGGGTGGCCATTCGGCTCATGGTCGCGCCCTCCTTACTTGCAAAATTCAAGCGGGAGCTTACGCCCCCGCCTCTCAATCAAAACTACCTTCACCGACTACTTCGATTTCTGAGCGGGCTTGCGGCCCATGTCTGGTTTTGGCTCTTTGTCGACGGTCGTTGTGGTGGTTTTCCCACCTTTGCGACCTGCTTCAGAGGCCTTGGTTCGATCGTTGGCGAAGTTTCCCGAGTTCGAGTTTCTTGAATTAGGCATGATTCTCTACCTCTTGGTAATGATCGTGGCGAGCAGGTGCCCGCCTAGATTGAGAATTTTCTGGCCGGCAAAGGTTTAGAAAAATTGCAGTCGCTGCGACGAACGGCGGCCCCGGTTCAACTATTCAACGCGTGATGGTTCAAGCGTTTGGCGGCGTACATCGCCTGATCGGCATGGCGGAACAGTTGCTGTTCCTCACTGCCGTGCTCTGGATAGCGGGCCACGCCGATGCTTGGTTCAATGTGCAGGTTGTGGCCATCGAGACGCATCGGTTGCACCAGCACCTGTCGGATTTTTTCTGCCACGCCGTCAGCATCTTCCGAAACCTGAACGCTGTGCAGCAGCACGACAAATTCATCGCCGCCAATTCGGGCCACGGTGTCGGTTTCCCGCACGCAGCCCTTGAGGCGGTTGGCCACGGTTTGCAGGAGCATGTCGCCGACGGCGTGACCAAAGGTGTCGTTGACCTGTTTGAAGCGGTCCAGGTCAACATACAACAAGGCCATGTGCCCTGATTGCTCGCGAGCGCCGGCCAACGCAGCCTTCAAGCGATCGCGCAGCAATTCACGATTGGGCAGCTGCGTCAGTTGATCGTATTGCGCCATACGCCGCAGCCGTGCGTGCAATTGCTGACGCTCGATGGCCGTGGCGACCTGGGCGCAAACGTATTGCAGCAGTTCCTTGTCCTGCTCGGTGTAGCGCTCGCCGCCGGGCAGGCTTTTGACGATCAAGGCGCCGATGGTGCCGTTTTTCGAATTCAACGGCACGCCGAGCCAGCACGGCGAGTTTTGCCCCGCCACCAGTTCGGCAAAATCAGCCGGGGAGTCTGCACTGTCCGGCGTAAGAAGAATCGGCTGGCCGCTACGGATAACTTCCGTGCACAGCCGTCCGGTGACGGTGCCCGGTTGCTCGGGCTGCAATTCGTGATCGTCGACGTGATAAGGGAAATTCAGTTGTGCGCAGTGCTCGTCGTACAGCGCCACGGAAAAATTCATTGCTGGCAGCCATTCGCCGATGATCAGGTGGATGCGCTTGAACAACGCCAGCAAATCTTCCGCGGCATGGGCCGCTTCGGATATCGCATACAGCGCAGCCTGGCGCGATTCGGCCTGTTTGCGCTCGGTGATGTCGCGCGCCACGGCGATGCGCAGTTGATCGGCTTCCGACCAGCGCGCCGACCAGAGGATATGCACGACGCTGCCGTCCTTGCGCAGGTACCGGTTTTCAAAGTTGAGTTTGGGTTCGCCACCCATGATTTCGTTGGCGGCAGCGAGGGTGCGTTGACGATCCGCCGGGTGCACCAGCTCGATCATTTGCCGGCCGATCAACTCTTCAGGCGAATAGCCGAAAACACGCTCGCAGGCGGCGCTGACAAAAACAAAGCGGCCTTGCTTGTCGACCGCACAAACGGCGTCCAGCAACAGATCGATAAAACTCGCCAACGGCGCGGAATTTCGGCTTTCCATGGTTCAGCGTGGGTGTCCGGACAATGCAGCACTGATCAACCATCCCTGACCTCTTGATTGCGCATCCCTGCACACACCTTCAAGCCTTGTTCGGCATCAGCCCCGGCAGCGCATGCAGCAGCGCGTTGATAGCAAAACCGATAAACATCACGCCACACAAACGAGTGATCATCAGTTCGTGGCGTTGATACAGCGTGCGTACCCGTTGCGCGCCGACCACGCCAATCAGAATAGCGTAGGCCAGCAGGCCACCGAGGAAACTCAGGGCAATCAGCGCCGGCAGCATCGACCAGTTGAGCAGTTCGGCGCGGCTCGACAGCAGCGCGGTGAACGTGGCGACCGCCACCGGATAAGCTTTGGGATTGGTCAAACCGAACAGAATGCCGTGCCAGAACGGCTTGCGCGCCGCGCCCTGCGGCTCGTCACCGTTGCGACGCTGGGTCCGCACCGCGCGCCAGCCAAGCCAGAACAGGTACACACCGCTGAGCACACCGAGCACATCAAACGCGGTGCTGCCGATTTCCCGAGCGCCGACAATCGCGATCAGCGCCGTGCTGCACCAGACCACATCGCCGAGCAGATGTCCGCAAAGAAACCCCGCCCCGGCCCGCCGCCCGTGGGCTGCGCCGATGCCGAATACCGCCAGCACACCCGGCCCGGGCGTAATGCCATAAATGAAACCCGAGGCCAGCACGGCCATTAGCAACGATGGAGTCATGGAAAACCTGCAAGCGGCAGAACACGTGGCCGCCAGTCTATAACAGACAAATGTGTCTGATCATGACTCGTCGTAAAAACGCATGCCGGCGTACGGTTTTTGCCGACACGCTGCCAGCCGTGAAGCGAGATCGCCGACGTGAACTTCGAGCTTGTGGCCGTCGGGATCGAGGAAATAGAACGACGCGCCTTCGCTGCGGTTGTCGCGCCATTCCCGCACGTTCGCCGCTTTTAGCTTCTGCACAAAACCTGGAAAATCGGCTGTAGTGAGACTGAAAGCGTAATGGGTGTAATCGGCGCACGGTTCGCTTGAGCGCAGAGGATCAAGCGACAGACACAACCACAACCCTGGCAGCGACAAGTAGGCACCGGCATCCCACGTGGCTTCGACGCGCAACTGCAGCACATCGCGATAGAACGTCAGACTGCACTGCAAATCGCTGACTGCGAGGGTCAAGTGGTTGAGGCCGCTGAGCATGGGGTCAGTAGCCTCTGAGGTCTTCGGGGACGATGTATTGTTGGCCGTCGTAGGTCAGGGTGATCTGTTTTTGCTTCAGGCGGGTGGTATTGGAAACGCACTCTTTACCCGATTGAGTATTTTTCATTTTGCTGCCGCTGGTGGTAACGATCAAATCGGCCAGACCATGATGGCTGGAAGGACCGATCTCGACAGTTCGGCGAATGGTCTTCGTATAGCCTTCACAATCATTCATGAACTCGCCGTTGCTCTTGGCAACCACCAATCCCTCCAGCACCGGGCGCAGCTCATTACCTTCGCGAACGTACAACGCCAGGTCGGTCTTCTCGTAGGGAATGGCGTGGGAACTGTGTGCGAACTTTGAACGCAAGCCGAAAGCCCGAACTTCCGGCGCCAGTCGATAGCGTGCCGTGTCGATGCGCAGATCATCGAAGCGCACGGCATCGGAGTTGTAAGCGCCCGGTTTACGGTAAGTGGCGATGGGGTTGTAAGTGCTGGCGTTGACGATCGAAAGATCCAGATCGAACACCCCGGCATCATCGTCGCCGGCGTCGGCAAGGTAGGTGGATTTGACTGCGATCGCCTGATTCTGCACGGCGGGCCAGACTTTGCAGCGCGACAGGGATTTGCCGTCGAAGTCTTTGGTCTGGCAGGCGGCCTGGGCTTGAGCGGCCATCGTTAAAAGGCCCATCGCGATGAAAGAGCCCAGCAATGTGGAACGCGAAATCATTGTTCTTCCTTGAGTAAAAGACATCGGTCTTAGTGGCCTTTGAAATCTTCAGGCACTACGTAGTTTTTGCCGTCATAGCGAAGTGTCGTCAAGACCGGTTTTTGCGTGACGGTATTGGATACGCATGCCTCACCCTCGCCCTCGCCAACGGTCGAGCTACGGATCGTTTTGATCATCAGATCGGCATAACCATGGCTGCTGGTCTTGGCCAGCGCCACGGTTCGCGTAGTCTCGTAGCGCTCTCCCGCACAATTGCCATCCCACTCCCCGCCATATTCATAAACCACCAGCCGATTCATGACAGGACGCAATGCGTTGCCGTCTTTCACATAGAGCGACAACCAGGTTTGATCCAGAGGATTCACGCGCGAAGAGCCTTTGAACCGTACTCGCACGCCAAAGGCCTGCAATTGCGGCGCGAGCTTATAGCGGGCGGTATCGAATTTCAGTTCATCAAGCGCGATGGCATCCACAGAGAATGCGGAGGGCTGATAAAAGCTCGCTAACGGCTTGGAGTCTGCACTCGCCACCAAGGCCAAACGCAGATCGTAAAGCCCTACAGTCCCTGACTCGCCATACACCGGATCGGGCGAGAAATTGGCAGCAGCGGTGAGCGTCAGCCCGGGATACGCCGGCCAGTCTTTGCAGAGGGAAAAATCCATCTCATGCGCGGTTGGCGCCGGTGTGCAATCGGCGAATGCCTGCCCCGCCAGCAACCAGCCGCACAATGCCGCACACCCGATCCAGCCAGACTTCACTGTCACTTCCCGCTCCTTGAGCACTTTTCAGCCGCGCACTATCCCCTGCTGTATCGGCGCTTTCAACCGAATCATCAGTAAACCAACGTGCATTTCCCGCTTGGCAGCGAGAAGTCGTTGACGGCGTTGCGGGTGTTGGGGCGATGTTGGCGATTGCCAGCGTGATGTTGATTCGTGTGTTTGAGAAAAATGGGGTGGCTGTTAACTGATGGAATCAGTCCGTGATTTATCAGTCTCTGGAAGTCAGTCTTCGCGAGCAGGCTCGCTCCCACAGGGGAATGCATTTCAAATGTGGGAGCGAGCCTGCTCGCGAAAGTGTCATTGCAGGCGCCGCCAATCTCAGAACTTGTCGAGCGTGCGCAACTTCTGCGGCAAGCCCCACAGCAACAGTGCCGCAGCGATCAACGCCGCCACGCCAATCACATACAGCGCCGGCGTGGTGCTGCCGGTCAGATCCTTGATCCGCCCGACCATCACCGGGCTGACGATACCGCCGAATTGCCCCAGCGTGTTGATCACCGCAATCCCGCCCGCCGCACCAGCGCCCGCCCCGGCCAGCAACTTCGGTGGCAGCGTCCAGAAGCTCGGAATCGAGGCGATGATCCCGGCGCCAAGCAAGCCAAGAGCAACGATCAAAAACGTGGTGTGGCTGGCGAAAATCCCCGCACTGAAAAAGCCGATCGCGCCGACGATGACCAGCCCGGCGACAAATTTGCGCCGCTCGCCCGTCGCATCCGACAAACGCCCGATCACCACCATGCTGATCGCCCCGCAAATGTACGGGATAGCCGTCAGCAGACCGATCATCACCGGGCTCTCGGTGCCGGCGCTGCGGATCAGCTGTGGCGCCCAGAAGTTCAAGCCGTAGGACGCCACCTGGATCAGAAAGTAGATCAGCCCCAAGGTCAGAAAACCGGGAATCTTCAACGCCGCGAACAACGACCCGCCGCTCTTGTGCGGCTCATGCTGGGCGATGCGGCTGGACAGCATTTTTTTCTCGTCAGACGTCAGCCAGTGCGCATCCTCGATGCGATCCTTGAGCAGCGTGAGCACCAGAAAACCAAGGCCGATGCACGGCACACCGCCGAGCAGGAACAGCCAGTGCCAGCCGCGCATTTGCAGCACGCCGTCGAGGTGTTCCAGTACCAGACCGGAGAACGGCGCGCCGACCAGCCCGGCAAACGCTGAGGCGAGAAACAGCATCGAGGTGATGCGGCCACGGAAGTGCTGCGGAAACCACAGCGTCAGGTAATACAGCACGCCCGGGGCAAAACCGGCTTCCATCGCACCGATCACAAAGCGCAGCGCATAGAACTGCCATTCGCTGTTGACGAACACCATCGCCGCTGTCGCTACGCCCCACGACATCATGATCCGCGCGATCCAGCGCCGTGCGCCGACCTTGTACAGCATCATGTTGCTCGGCACTTCGAACAGCACATAACCGACGACGAACAGCCCGGCGCCGAGGCCGTACGCGGTGTCGCTCAGGCTCAAATCGGTCTGCAACTGGAACTTGGCGAAGCTGATGTTGATGCGGTCGAAAAAAGCGAACAGGTAGCAGACCATGATCAGCGGCATCAGACGCCAGGCGACTTTGCTGACCAAGGCTTTTTCGGCGTCGTGATCGACGGACGGACGGGCGCCCGCCTCCATTACATTGAGGCTCATAGCTTTTCTCCAGACGGACTGCCGGTGGGCGTCCGATTGTTTTTGTTGTCTGGTATGCGTTTTTAACTGTAGGAGTGAGCCTGCTCGCGATAGCGGTGTGTCAGGCAACATTTGCGGTGATTGATACACCGCTATCGCGAGCAGGCGAAGGCCTACAGGGGTATTGGTGTTGTCAGGTGGGGATCGGGTGCAGGTCGCAGTTGCGCCCGGCCTTGGCCAGTTGGCCGGGGACTTCGTGGCCCAGCAGATCCGGCAAGCCGCGCGAGAGTTTCAGCAGCAGCGGCAAGTCGATACCGGTGTGAATACCGATCTCATCGCAGAGGTTTACCAGGTCTTCAGTGCAGATATTGCCCGACGCGCCCGGCGCAAACGGACAGCCACCGAGACCGCCAAGCGCCGCATCGAAACGTCGCGCCCCCGCCTCGTAAGCCGCCAGCACATTGCACAATCCCAGACCACGGGTGTTGTGGAAATGCAGGGTCAGATCAGCCGCCGAAACCCGCTGCAACACTCGCCGCACCAACCGGTCGACCTGACGCGGATTGGCCATGCCAGTGGTGTCGGCCAGGGTGATGCCCTGAATCCCGAGCTCCTGATAAGCATCGACGATTTGCAGTACGCGATCCTCGTCGATCTGGCCTTCGAACGGGCAACCGAACGTGGTGGCGATACTGCCATTGAGGCGCACACCGGAACCGCTGGCGAACGCAACAATCTCTGCAAACGCCGTCAGCGAATCCTCGCAGCGCATGCGCATGTTGGCCATGTTGTGCGTCTGGCTGGCGGACATCACCAGATTCAACTCGTCGGCACCCGCCGCCAATGCACGTTGCGCACCTTTGAGGTTGGGAATCAGCGCGACGTAAATAACGCCCGGCTGTCGTTGAATACCGGTGAAGACCTGCTCGCCGTCACGCAGCGCTGGAATGGCTTTCGGTGAGACGAACGAGCCGGCTTCGATGCGGCTGAAACCGGCCAGCGACAGTTGATCGATCAGCGCGATCTTGTCAGCGGTTTCCACCCACGTTGGTTCGATCTGCAAGCCGTCGCGGGGCGAGACTTCCTGGACGATCAGGGTTTGCGAATAGTCCGTGATCATTGCACCACCCCTTGGCTTTTCAGGCGTTCGATGTCGAGTTCAGTCAGACCGAGGCCGGCGAGTATACCGTCGGTGTGCTGGCCGAGTTTCGGCCCAGACCAGTTCACGCCGCCGGGGGTTTCCGAGAGTTTGGGGACGATGCCAGGCATTTTCACTGTTGCGCCACCGGGCAGCTCTGCATTGAGCAACATGCCCCGCGCCTGATAGTGCGGATCGGCAACGATGTCGGCCACCGAATAGATTCGCCCCGCGGGCACTTCAGCGGCTTCGAGCGTGGCGAGCACATCGTCGATCGGCAGGCTGCTGGTCCAGTGGGTGATCGCGGCGTCGAGCAAACCGCTCTTGGCCGCGCGGCCGTCGTTGTGGGCGAAATCCTCTGCCTCAGCCAGGTCATCGCGACCGATAGTTCGCATCAGCCGCTTGTAGATCGGGTCGCTGTTGCCGGCAATTACCACGTAAGCGCCATCCGCCGTGAGGTAAGTATTCGATGGCGCGATCCCCGGCAAGGCGCCGCCGCTGCGTTCGCGAACATGACCAAGCATGTCGTATTCCGGCACCAGGCTTTCCATGACGTTGAACACACTCTCGGCCAGCGACACGTCGACAATTTGCCCGCCACCCTGCCCGGTCTTGACCCGCAGCAGCGCCATCAGCGCGCCGATCACCGCGTGCAGCGAGGCCAGCGAATCACCGAGGCTGACGCCGACCCGCGCCGGTGGTGAACCGGGAGTGCCAGTGGTGTAACGAATGCCGCCCATCGCTTCGCCGATCGCGCCGAAGCCGGGACGATCGCGGTACGGACCGGTCTGGCCGTAGCCGGAAATGCGCACGAGGGTGAGATTGGGGTTCAGCGCGTGGAGTACGTCCCAGCCCAGGCCAAGTTTCTCCAGCGCACCGGGGCGCAGGTTTTCGATGATGACGTCGGCATCTCTGGCCAGTTGCTTGACCAGTTCGATGCCTTCGGCGGATTTCAGGTTGAGCGCCAGCGATTTCTTGTTGCGTGATTGCAGGTACCACCACAGCGACGTGCCTTCGTGCAGCTTGCGCCATTTGCGCAGCGGGTCGCCCTGACCCATGGCTTCGATCTTGATCACCTCGGCGCCGAACTCGGCGAGCATGCGCGCGGCAAACGGCGCGGCGATCAGGGTGCCGATCTCGATCACTTTGATCGCACTCAAGGGGGCAGTCATCGCGGTGTACCTCTTGTTCTTGGAATAGGTGGCCAAGGCTAGAGGAACGCCAAACGAAGAATCCAATCTTCTCTCGGCAATGAGCGTTCGCGAAATGCGAACGCTCGGGCGAGATTTCGTTGAACTCAGGTCCGTCATCAGCCGGTCGGGCTCACTGACCGGGGTTGGTCAGTGTCGGCAGGATTGCGATTTTTCGCCCACGTCAGAAAGGTGATTACTCGACAGATTTTCGTCGCTTCGCCCTACAAACAAAACTCCGTCGCCTCTCAGGATTCGCGGAAACAGCCGATTTTTGCCGGACTTTTCGCTCTGTAAAGTCTGGCAACACACACAAATTGCAACACCCCACGGATCGCTACGCTCAAGGAATGTCACCTGTGAATCTTCCGTTGCACACGCCCAATCTGTATTCCAATTTCCGCAAAATCATCGCCCTGGCCGACCACGATTGGGACATCGCCGAACTGGGCAAAGTCGCCGGCCTCAATGTCGAAGTGAAGAGCCCCAACCACCTGCTTGATCAGTACGGACGTGAACTCCATCATTTCTGCACGACCTCATACCTTGGCCTCGATCATCACCCTGCCCTGCTCGAGGGTGCCATCACCGCGTTGCGCGAAACCGGCAGCCTGCGCGTCGCCAACTCGAAGAACCGCTGCAAACTGGCAATTCTCGAGCAATACGAGAACGAATTGTCGCAACTGTTCGATGCCGTCTGCCTGAGCACCTTGTCTTGCAGCGCCGCCAGCGCCGGAATCCTGCCATTACTGGCCAGCGGCATCTTCACCGAAGGCCGGCCACCGGTGATGGTATTTGACCGTTACGCGCATTATTCGATGAATCATTTGAAGGCCGCGTGCGCCGATGAAACCCGCGTCGTGACTGCGCCGCACAACGACATGGAGTTCCTCGAACGCGTCTGCCAGCAACACGGCCGCGTGGCGTATGTCGCTGATGGCGCGTACAGCATGGGCGGCGTTGCCAACATGGACGGTCTGCTGTACTTGAAGGATCGCTACGGGTTGTTTCTTTATCTGGATGATTCTCACGCGTTGTCCGCTGTCGGTGAGCATGGCGCCGGACTTGTTCGGCCGCGGATGGCGGCGCTGGAGGAGGACTGCCTGATCGTCGCGTCACTGGCCAAGTCGTTTGGCGCCAGCGGCGGGTTGGTGATGCTGGGCAACGAGCGACAGAAAACACTTGTTCAGCGCTACGGCGGGCCAAGCAACTGGTCGCAGAGTCTCAACTGCGCGGCGATCGGTGCCGGCAGAGCGTCTATCCGCCTGCATCGCAGCGCCGAGCTTGTCACGCTGCAAAGCAATCTTGCGGCTAACATCCGCCTCTTCGACAGCCTGATCAGCACCGATCAGTGCCACAGCAACATAGCCATTCGGTTGATCAAGTGCGCACAGGCTGCCGTGGCCAATCGTATTGCCAGTGAATTGGCCGAACAGGGATTTTTCACCAGCGCGGTATTTTTCCCGGTGGTCGCTCAAGGCAAGGCAGCCATCCGTATTACGCTGCGCGCGGACATGCAGCCGGCGCTGATTCGGCGCTTCTGTGAACTGATCACCGGACTGTTGCGTACCCACCGTTGCGATTTCGACGACTGAAAACAGGGACAAGTCATGAACGCCAGCGTCACCCTTCTGATCACCTGCAGCACGGTTTTTCTCGCCCAGTTGGGCATGAGTATTTATTTGCCGGCAGTACCGGAGATCGCCCTACACCTGGGTGCGGAAGCTGCAAAGGTGTCGTGGGGGTTGTCGCTGTACCTGATCGGCATGGCGCTGCCGATGTTGTTCTGGGGCAGTCTGGCCCAACGCATCGGACGCAAACCGGTGTTATTGGCGGCGCTGGTTATTTACGGGGTGGCCAATCTGGCGTTGCCGTCGGGTTCGACGCTTGAAGCGTTTTTGCTGCTGCGACTGATGCAAGGCGTCGGTGCCAGCGGTATTTCAGTGATGGCACGGGTGCTGATCCGTGACAGCTTTCGCGGCGATCTGCTGGCCAGGGCGTTGTCGTGGATTTCGATTTCGTTCGTGGTGGCGCTGGGCATCGGCCAATATATGGGCTCGCTGATCGAGGTGACACTGGGCTGGCAGGCGATCTTCTATCTGCTCGGCGTGACGTGCCTGTTGATGGCGCTGATTGTGGCGCGAGTCACTTTCCCAGCGATGGCTGACGAACCGGCCAGCGCCTCATCGTGGTCGGCTTATCGGCAAATCCTGTTGCACCGGGCGTTTCTGCTGCCGGCTCTGGCCGGTGGCTTGGGCTACGGCGTGATCATCGCATTCAACACTGCGGCGCCACTGATTCTGCAGGGGCCATTCGCGTGGTCGTCGGTGGATTACGGACTGCTCGGCTGGCCCATCAGCGCTGCCTATTTTCTCGGCGCGCTGGCGGTCAATCACTTCGTGCTGCGCACCGGTCAGGCGTGGTTGATGGCGGTCGGTGCAGGTTTGGTATTGGCCGGTAGCAGCGTGATGTTGCTGGGCAGTCTGACGGCCAGTTCCATCGCATTACTGTTTTGGCTGCCGTATTGCGTTGCCGTGTTCGGCCAATCGTTGAACTACCCGATCAGCCTGTCCCGTGCCAACGATGGTGCGCCGATTGCCGGTGCTTATGCGATGGCACTGAGCGGGTTCATTCATCAATCGATGGCGGCAATCATTGGTGCGATGGCCAGTCTGATCGCCAGCCCACAGGCCTGGCGCCTGTCGCTGCTGTGCACCTTGCTCGCTGTCGGCACGATGCTCTGCGTGCGATTCGCGCCGATGGGCGACAAGCGTTAGAAGGCATTGCGGACAATCTCCTCAATCAGACCGCCGGGAATCTCACGAGCCCTGCCCTCGCAAGTGCTCAAACAGCATCCGACTCACCGGCGATAACCCCGCCTCATCCCGCACCACCACGATCAACGCACGATCCGACCAGTCATCCATCAACGGCACCGCATGCAAACCCAGCGCCTGACCAAACAATTCATAAGCGCGCTGCGGCAAAATGCCAATGCCCATGTTGGCCTGGACCATCCGGCACACCGCGTCGAACCCCGGCACATGAATGCGAATGCGCAGCACTTTGCCAGCCTGACGCGCCGCCGCATGGGTGCGCATATTGATCGAGCTGGCGGCGTGCAAACCGACATAATCGCTGTCCAGCGTCTCATCGAACGCCACCGATTCACGCGCGGCCAAGGGATGCTCTGGCAGCATGACCACCACCAGTTTGTCCTCGCGGTACAACACGCTGCGCAGACCTTTGGTGTCGCTGTCGTTGGAGCAGATGCCGAGATCCGCCACGCCATCGAGCACCCCCTGAATCACCCCGGCACTGGGTCGCTCTTCAAGATCGGTCTTGACCTGCGGGTGCTGCGCGGAGAAGTCGCGCAGGTCTTCGGGAAGAAACTGAATGATCGCCGACAGGTTCGCCAGCATGCGCACATAACCGCGCACGCCGTGGCTGTGTTCACCCAGTTCCAGGCCCATTTTCTCGACGTTGAACAACATCTGCCGCGCATGGTGCAGCAGCGTTTCGCCGGCGGGCGTCAGCGTCATGCCCTTGGCCTGACGCACGAACAGGCTGATCCCGAGCGCCTCTTCCAGCTCCATCAGCCGCTTGCTCGCCGCCGACACTGCGATGGCTTCGCGCGAGGCCGCGCGGGTCAACGTGCCCTCTTCATGGACGGCGACGAACAGTTGCAGGGTGATCAGGTCGAGGCGGCGGATCAGGCTCTTTTGCAGCATGGAGGGCTCGCTGACTGGGGTTATTCCGAGTCGGCAGGATAGCCCGGATTTCAATCACACCGAAAATGTGATGAACCCGCCCGTCAACTCGCCGCTGTCAGCAATCGCACCAGGTGAGCCGCTTCATTTCTATGCCCCAGCACCAGCACTGACGCCCCCTGCAGACAGGCATCCTGCGCAATCCACGGGATCTCGGCTGCACCCTCGACATCAAATAACGGATCCACTGCGCCATCGGCCAGAAAGCCAGCCGTCAGCAACCCTCGTGTGCCCTCCGAGGTCTGTCCGACCGTGACGATTCTCGGGCCGGGGGAGTCATTCAGCGCGAACCCTGCGCTCCAGCTTTTAAGATCCAGCGGCTGCTTTGCAAGGGTAATGACTGGCAGACCGAGATTAAACTCTGGATCAGCCTGGCCAGTGAGATTGATCCCGCTGATCAAGCCATGCTGACGTTTCTCCCCGGCGGAAGACTCGACGGCAGATCCGATCAATAACAAGCGCTGCGCCGATTGCACCACGATACGATTCACCGAGCTTTCAAGCGGTACACCGGCATTGTCCAGTTTCAGCAGTAGGGTACCGTCCTTGCCGAACGGCTTGGCAACCTGCCCGGAACTGTCGTAAGCCATGACCAGCCCCTGATTCGTCACTTCGGTCTTGCCATGGACAAGAATCTGCCCACCGTCCAACTGCGTGACCCCGTGCAACGTGATCGCCACACTTGGAAGCGTCAGAGGTATCCAGCCATTTTCAGCGAAATCGTCATCATTCCTGCCATCCAGAAAGAAACGCGCCAACAACCCGCTGCCCCCTTGGGAGGTGACGAAAAGCAATCTGTCCGGCATCGATTTCGCTGGAGTGGATTGGGCCAATATCAAGCGGCCGCCCGTGGCATTGTTCAGCGTGGGAATACGCATCGGCACGACTCGATAGCCCGACTGTTCATCACCAAAATCACGATCGAGCGTACCGTCGGGTTTGAATCGAGGGATGATTTGCTCGAGCTTGCCTGCTGCATTTGCGAGCACCGCACTCAACCAGAATGCACCGCTCGCATCGACGACCAGACTCCCGCCCTGTGATAACCGACCATTCGCAAACTGGCCGCCAAGGTACCCGCCCTGGCCGAAGCCGGTGTCGAGATGTCCGTCAGGGAGCAGTCGTGCAAGTCCGTAATTCGAGGCTCCCGATGCGTCGATAACCGTTGTACTGACCATGATCCGACCCGAGGGCATCACTGCGACACTGTTACCGATGGTTTTGCGCGCGCCAGGAAACTGCAGCGTTTGCAGGCCTGAATGGGCAAACGTCTGATCCGGCTCACCTGCGAGTTGTGCGTTACGTGTAGTGGCTTCTGGCATGTTCGCGTGCTCCTGAAGAGATCGGAGTCGACCCCGTTATCAGAGCATTCGATCCGAAGCAGCCACGCCAGACAACTGACAGAAATGACAGTTTTTTAGAACAAAAAGAAATTACCGCCCAAGCAAAAAAAGCTAAAAAACTGGTAGTTCTTACAGGTTCTAAACGGGACACGCCGTGCCAGTGTTTCGTTTCAAATCAGCCTGAAACGAGAAACACAATGAGCACTCCCGACAAGCCCGACACGCAACCTGTCCCGCCCCCGACCATCACGTACCCCAAAAGGGACAGCGAAACGGGGGTTGCAACACTGTTTCTCGGCAGCGGTATACCGGGTGCTCTAGTGCAGGTTTGGAGCATTGCAGACAAGCATTCGCTCGGTGACGGACAGGTCAGCGCAAATGGACGATGGGCGTTTAGCATCAGCGGTGTCCAGTCTCCGGGTCAGCAGGAGATTCGCGCCCACCAGACATGGGAAGGCATCAAGTCAGACTGGAGTGAGGAGCGCAGATATACCGTGCTGCTGCGGCCGGCAATCGACGTCCCGGTAGTTTCCGAACCAAAAGAGGACGCACAGGTGAATACGGTTCCGGTCTTTTCGGGAGATGTCACAAAAGCTGAAGGCTTCGTTAGCATTATCGATCTGGACACCGGCGTGATGATTGCCAAAGCCGACGTCGACCCCCTCAAGCAATGGCGTACTCAGGTTACAAAACCCTTACCTCCCGGACTGAACCGGATATCCGCCATTCACAACATCAAAGGGAAGTTGTCTGACTGGGTCCGTGTTCGAACGTTTACGGTGACAGCTGAAGGCAAGGGCAAGGGCAAGGGCAAGGGCAAGGGCAAAACCTGACCGTCAAGAAATCAACCTGACCGGCCTCTCAAAACGCATTGCGAAAAATCTCCTCGATCTGGCGCTGATCGGCCGCCCGTGGGTTGGTCAAACCGCAGGCGTCTTTCAACGCATTGGTCGCGAGCAGCGGAATGTCACTGAGCTTGGCGCCGAGTTCACGCAAACCACCGGGAATCTCGACATCTTTGGCCAGGCAGCGGATCGCATTGATCGCCGCCTGGGCGCCCTCTTCGGGGCTGAAGCCACGAATGTCTGCGCCCATGGCGTGGGCAACATCGGTCAGCCGCTCGGCACAGACCAGCGCATTGAACGTCTGCACGTGGGGCAGCAGCACGGCATTGCACACGCCATGGGGCAGGTCGTAGAAACCGCCCAATTGATGCGCCATCGCATGCACGTAACCGAGGGACGCGTTGTTGAAGGCCATGCCGGCGAGGAACTGCGCGTAAGCCATGTTTTCCCGCGCGGCGAGGTCGCTGCCATCGCGCACGGCCAGGCGCAGGTTGTTGCTGATCAGGGTCATCGCCTTCAACGCGCAGGCATCGGTGATCGGGTTGGCAGCGGTCGAGACGTAGGCTTCGATGGCGTGGGTCAGTGCGTCCATGCCGGTGGCAGCCGTCAGGCCTTTGGGCATGGCAACCATCAATTCCGGGTCATTGACCGACAACAGCGGCGTGACATTGCGGTCGACGATGGCCATTTTCACGTGGCGCGATTCGTCGGTGATGATGCAGAAGCGCGTCATCTCGCTGGCGGTGCCGGCAGTGGTGTTGATCGCGATCAGTGGCAGTTGCGGCTTGCTCGATTGATCGATGCCTTCGTAATCACGGATCTGTCCGCCGTTGGTCGCACACAGGGCGATGCCTTTGGCGCAATCGTGAGGCGAACCGCCGCCCAGCGACACGACGAAATCGCAGCGACTTTCCTTGAGCAGCCCCAGCCCCGACTCGACATTGGCAATGCTCGGGTTGGGTTTGGCGCCGTCGAAAATCACCGAATCGATGTCCTGCATCGCCAGCTTCTCGGCGACCATGGTGGCCACGCCAGCCTTGGCCAGCCCGGTGTCGGTGACGATCAGCGCCTTGCGAAAACCATAGTTGCGGATCGCGACCATGGCTTCGTCGAGGCAGCCGTTGCCCATGATGTTTACCGCCGGAATGAAAAAGGTGCTGGTCATGCGCGCATCTCCTGACAGGGGCCGAATCGACTGCTCCGGTTCGGCGGATAGACACAGCATCGACCGATCGGTCACGAGCGATGTTGATCTGGCTCAATGCCCGCTCGTGATAAAGTCGCCGTCCATCAGCCCCTATGTTTTGAGACCGCCTACGCAATGACCGATTTTCTCGATGTCGACGCCAGCCTCGAAGACTGGAACACCCTGCGCGCCGCGACCGATTTCAGCGGTTTGCTGGTGGGCAATGGCGCCAGCCGTGCGGTGTGGGAAGACTTCGGCTACGACTCGCTGTTCGAAAACGCCCGCACCGTCGAAGAAAAACCGCTGAGCCCCTCGGAACTGGCAGTGTTCGACGCGATGCAGACGCGCAGTTTCGAGCAGGTACTTGGCGCGCTGAAAACCACCAGCCGAGTCAACAAGGCCCTGGCCGTCAGCTCGGCGGCACCGCGCAATCGCTACTACGCGATCAAGGAAGCGCTGATCAACACCGTGCACGCGGTGCACATTCCTTGGCGACTGGTGAAAGCTTCAACTTTGGCGACGCTGAATGAAGAACTGGCGCGCTATCGCACGGTGTTCACCACCAATTACGACCTGCTCAACTACTGGGCGCTGCAACACCAAAGCGAGGCCATCGACGACCTGTTCAACGGCGCCAATGCGAGTTTTGATCTGAGCGAAACGGCCACCGACAAACCGCGCCTGCTGTACCTGCACGGTGGTCTGCATCTGGTGCGAAATCAGGACGGCACCGCGCGCAAGCTGACCTCGACCGAAGGCACGCTGCTCGGCAGTTTCGCGATCAACAATACGATCAAGACGCTGGATGACGTGCCGCTGTTCGTTACCGAAGGGCCGAGTGCGGACAAGCTCAAGACCATTCGCAGTTCGGATTACCTGTCGTTCTGTTATGAGCAATTGCTCGGGCATGGCGGCAGTTTGTGCATCTTTGGTCATGCGTTGGGCGAGCAGGATGCGCACATCGTACGGGCTCTGCGTTTGGCGAAACCTGCGACGGTGGCGATCTCGATTTACCCGCGCAGTGCGGCGTTTGTTCAGCATCAGAAGCGGCATTACGCGAAGGTGTTTGAGGGGACGGGCGTTGAGTTGCGGTTTTTTGATGCGAAGACGCACGCGCTTGGCAGCCCGAAGTTGTCGGTGCCGGTCGAGGTTTGATGCAGGCCTGACTGACGCCTTCGCGAGCAGGCTCGCTCCCACATTTGGAATGCATTCAACCTGTGGGAGCGAGCCTGCTCGCGAAGCTTTTGGGGGCAACTCATTCCTCGGCGCTGTGCACCACCACCAGCAACTGCGCCTGCACATCCCCGACCGATCTGATCCGGTGCGGCTTCTGCGCATTGAAGTGCAGCGCGTCGCCACGCTCCAGCAGCACCTTCTCGTTCATGAAATCCACTTCCACCTGCCCTTCGTGAACGAACAGAAACTCCTCGCCCAAGTGCTCCTTGAAGGTCTTGTCGCTGAACTCTTTTGGCGGGTAGATGATGAACGGTAGCAGGTTGCGCTCGCTGACCTGATGGGCCAGCACGGCATAACCGGGGCTCTGATCATTGGCGGCGAGTGACTGACGCTCGTGGCTGCGCACCAGGCTGTAGCTGTCGAGGCTGACGTTGTCTTCAGAGAACAATTCCTCGACTTTCACATTCAGCGCTTTCGCCAGTTTCAACGCGGCCGCAATCGACGGGGTGTTCAGCCCGCGCTCGACTTTGGACAGATAACTCTTGGTCATGCCGGATTTTTCGGCCAGTGCCTCAAGGGTTACGCCAAGTTTTTTTCTCAATAATTTCAAACGGATAGACATGCGCAGCGGTATTCCAGCAAGGAAGCGACGATTTGTGCTTGCCAATGACACTTTGTGTCATATAGCCTCTTTCGTGTCATTTGCAATCACCCAAAGGACACAGACATGGCCAAGACATTAGCACTACCCAAAGACCAACTGGTCAAGCAAGCGCTGACCCAGATGCAAAAAAGCCTGGCGGATAATACGTGGACCGATCGGCAAAAGCTGGCCCTGACCTGCCGGATTCTCTTCGAGAACGGTCACGACTCAGGCCTCGCCGGCCAAATCACCGCCCGTGGCCCGCAGCCCGGCACCTATTACACTCAGCAACTGGGGCTGGGTTTCGACGAAATCACCGCGAGCAATCTGCTGCTGGTCAACGAGGATCTGGAAGTCCTCGAAGGCCACGGCATGGCCAACCCGGCCAACCGTTTCCACAGCTGGGTTTACCGCGCTCGCCCGGATGTAAATTGCATCATTCACACCCATCCGACCCACGTCGCGGCGCTGTCGATGCTGGAAGTACCGCTGCAGATTTCCCACATGGATCTGTGCCCGCTGTACGACGACTGCGCGTTTCTCGAAGGTTGGCCGGGCGTGCCGGTGGGCAATGAAGAAGGTGAGCTGATTGCCGGTGCGCTGGGCGACAAACGCGCGATCCTGCTTTCGCACCACGGTCAGTTGTCGACCGGTACGACGATTGAAGAGGCCTGTGTCATCGCCCAATTGATCGAACGAGCGGCCAAGCTGCAACTGCTGGCGATGGCCGCCGGCACGATCAAACCGATCATCCCTGAACTGGGCCGCGAGGCGCATGACTGGATCGCCAAGCCGAAACGCCACGCCGCCGCCTTCAACTACTACGCCCGGCAGAACCTGCGCCAACACGCCGATTGCCTGAACTGAAACCTGTTACGGAGAGATTCCCATGTCCACTATTCACGGCATCATCGGCTACACCATCACCCCGTTCGGCGCCAACGGCGAAGGGTTGGACCTGCCAGCGCTCGGGCAATCGATCGATCGCCTGATCGACAGCGGCGTCCACGCCATCGCGCCGCTGGGCAGCACCGGCGAAGGCGCTTACCTGAGCGATGCGGAGTGGGATCAGGTCGCCGAGTTCAGCATCAAGCACGTCGCCAAACGTGTGCCGACGATCGTCAGCGTGTCCGACCTGACCACCGCCAAAGCCGTACGCCGCGCGCGTTTCGCCGAAGCCCATGGTGCCGACGTGGTGATGGTGCTGCCGGCTTCGTACTGGAAACTCACCGAGGCGGAAATCCTCGCGCACTACCGCGCCATCGGCGAGAGCATCGGCGTGCCAATCATGCTCTACAACAACCCGGCCACCAGCGGCACCGACATGTCGGTGGATTTGATTCTACGCATCGTCAATGGCGTGGAAAACGTGACCATGGTCAAGGAGAGCACCGGCGATATTCAGCGCATGCACAAGCTGCTATTGCTCGGTGAAGGTCAGGTGCCGTTCTACAACGGCTGCAATCCGCTGGCGCTGGAAGCGTTCGCTGCCGGGGCGAAAGGCTGGTGCACGGCGGCGCCCAATTTGATCCCGCAGTTGAATCTGGATCTTTATGACGCAGCCATGGCCGGCGATCTGGATCGGGCGCGGGATCTGTTCTATCGCCAGTTGCCGCTGCTGGATTTCATACTCAAGGGTGGGTTGCCGGCGACGATCAAGGCCGGGTTGCGACAGACCGGGCTGGAGGTGGGCGATCCACGCTTGCCGGTCTTCCCGTTGAGTGAGGCGGGCCAGACTCAGCTGCAAATGATCCTCAAGACCGTGCGCTGATCTCCCGGTAAAACGCAAAACCCAATGTGGGAGCGAGCCTGCTCGCGAAGACGGTGTATCAGTCGATGATGATGTTGACTGATACACCGCTTTCGCGAGCAGGCTCGCTCCCACAGTGGATTTGCAATGGATTTGAAAGTGAGGTCAGAGCACCGGCAAGGTCTTGTCCTTGATCACCTTGCTCGGCCCGTTCGCCTTGACGCTGGCAATGCCTTTATCGCACGCCGCATCCGATGAATACGCCTCGCTGCTGCCGATGACCTGATGATTGGCCGCTTTCAGATTGAAGTACGGATGACCGTCCTTCGTCGACTTCTTCTCGTAGCGCTCATCGAGCGGGCTGTTGGTTTGCACCGCCGCGATGCCGCCGTCGGCCGCTGCGCGAGTGGTGTACAGCTCGCTGGTCAGAATCGTTTCGGCATTCGCCGCTTTCAGCACGAACCTGAACTGGCCGTTGCTGCTTTTACTGATTTCGTACCATCCGGACATGCTCGTTGCTCCTTGGCGATTGAGAGACTTCGCGCTTCAGAGTAAAGACCAGTCCTGATTATCTGTCGCCTGTACCGGCCCCTTCGCGAGCAGGCTCGCTCCCACATTTGAGCGCATACCCGTTGGAGAACGCGGTCGAAAGTGGGAGCGAGCCTGCTCGCGAATGAGGCAACTCGATGCCGGCTATTTCACCACCGCCCGCACCACCGACAACTGCGGCGCACTCACCCGCCGCTGACTCAAATAGCGCGTACAACTCACCCGCAGGAACGAGGCAAAGTTCACTACCTCCCCGCGATAATCCATCACCTCTTCATACAGCTTGGCGATCAACTGGTTGGTGGTCATGCCATCGACTTCGGCGATTTCGCTGAGGATGTCCCAGAACTGATTCTCCAGACGCAACGTCGTCACCACCCCGCAGATGCGCAGCGAGCGCGAGCGTGACTCGTAGAGAATCGGGTCGGCCTTGACGTAGAGCTCGCACATCGGCGATTCCTCGTTACAGAGTGATTTTAGTACCGAGCAAGCCAAGGAAACCGGCCAGCCAGTTCGGATGCGCCGGCCACGCCGGTGCAGTGGCCAGATTGCCTTGAACGTGGCCGTCCGTCACCGGAATGTCGATGTACGTGCCACCCGCCAGTCGCACTTCCGGCGCACAGGCCGGATAGGCGCTGCATTCGCGACCTTCAAGCACGCCCGCCGCTGCCAGCAATTGTGCGCCGTGGCAAACGGCGGCAATCGGTTTGCCGGCCTTGTCGAAGGCACGCACCAGGTCGAGGACTTTTTCGTTGAGGCGCAGGTATTCCGGGGCACGGCCGCCGGGGATCAGCAGTGCGTCGTAATCGGCCTCGCTGACCTTGGCGAAATCGAAGTTGAGGGCAAACAGGTGACCGGGTTTTTCGCTGTAGGTCTGATCGCCTTCGAAATCATGGATCGCGGTGCGCACGGTTTTGCCGGCGGCCTTGTCCGGGCACACGGCGTGGACGGTGTGACCAACCATTTGCAGGGCCTGGAACGGCACCATCACTTCGTAATCTTCGACGTAATCGCCGACCAGCATCAGAATCTTTTTCGCGGCCATGGGGAGGACTCCTCTGGGGGAATGCTTGGGAGTATTCAAGGTAGACCTTATCCGGAGGCTCGGGTAACAACCGGCTACTACCTCAGACCGTGTCATCGTTCTTCGCGAGCAGGCTCGCTCCCACAGGAAGAATGCATTCCAAATGTGGGAGCGAGCCTGCTCGCGAAGAGGCCCTGAAACTGTACGCCTAAGTCCGTGCCTAGCTGTAACACCCCGAAATTCGCGGATTATGGCTAGATGAGGACACCTTCCAATTCCCTACGATTCTGGTCTCCCATCATGTCCTCGCGCGAAAACACCGGCATGGCCCTCGGCCTGCTCGGCGTGGTGATCTTCAGCCTCACCCTGCCCTTCACCCGCATCGTGGTGCAGGAACTGCATCCACTGCTTAACGGTTTGGGTCGCGCGTTGTTCGCGGCAATTCCGGCGGCGCTGCTTCTGTTATGGCGCCGCGAGAAGTGGCCAACGTGGCCGCAGGTCAAAGGCCTGAGCCTGGTGATCGCCGGGGTGATTCTGGGGTTTCCGGTGTTGTCGGCGTGGGCCATGCAAACCTTGCCGGCGTCTCACGGTGCGCTGGTCAACGGCCTGCAACCGCTGTGCGTGGCGCTATACGCCGCGTGGTTGTCCCACGAACGTCCGTCGAAAGCCTTCTGGGCTTGCGCGGCGCTGGGCAGTGCGTTGGTGCTCGGTTATGCGTTGTACACCGGGGCCGGCAGTATTCAGGCGGGTGATCTGTTGATGCTCGGGGCGATTGCCGTCGGTGGCTTGGGTTATGCCGAAGGCGGCCGGTTGGCCAAGGAGATGGGCGGCTGGCAGGTGATCTGCTGGGCGCTGGTGCTGTCGACGCCGCTGTTGATCGGGCCAGTGTTGTATCTGGCGCTGCAACATCAAGGTGCGGTGTCGGCCAAAACCTGGTGGGCGTTTGGTTATGTGGCGCTGTTTTCGCAGTTTCTCGGCTTCTTTGCCTGGTACGCCGGGTTGGCCATGGGCGGCATTGCCCGGGTCAGTCAGATCCAGTTGCTGCAGATCTTCTTCACCATCGCGTTTTCGGCGCTGTTCTTTGGTGAACATGTCGAGCCGATTACCTGGGTGTTTGCCTGCGGAGTCATCGCCACTGTCATGCTCGGCCGCGAAACCGCCATCAAACCCCATGTGGGAGCGAGCCTGCTCGCGAAGGGTCCGTAACAGCCAACATCATCGTTGACTGTCAGTCCGCTTTCGCGAGCAGGCTCGCTCCCACAAGGTTTTGTGTCAGGCCAGGTAGCCGTCAGCGCGCAGGAGGGTTTCCAGGCAGTGCTCGCTGATGTTGTAGAAGTCTTTCAACTCCTGAATCTTCACCAACAACTGCGCCGGGTCCACCGGCTCGGCGCGTTTCACCGCCAGAATCATCTTGTTTTTGTTGGTGTGATCCAGCGAGATGAACTCGAAGACCTTGGTCTCGTAACCGCAGGCCTCAAGGAACAGCGCACGCAAACTGTCGGTGACCATTTCTGCCTGCTGCCCCAGATGCAAACCATATTGCAGCATCGGTTTGAGCAACGCCGGGCTCTGGATCTGCAAGCGAATCTGTTTATGGCAGCACGGCGAGCACATGATGATCGACGCGCCCGAACGGATGCCGGTGTGGATCGCGTAGTCGGTGGCGATGTCGCAGGCATGCAGGGCGATCATCACGTCCAGCTCGCTCGGCGCCACGCTGCGCACGTCACCGCACTTGAACACCAGGCCCAGATGATCGAGCTTCGCCGCCGCAGCGTTGCACAGGTTGACCATTTCCTCACGCAACTCGACACCCGTGACTTCGCCCTCGGCGTTCAAGGTGTTGCGCAGGTAATCGTGAATCGCGAACGTCAGGTAACCCTTGCCCGAACCGAAATCCGCCACCCGCACCGGTTTGTCCAGCGCCAGCGGCGACGAGGTCAGGGCGTGGCTGAACACTTCGATGAACTTGTTGATCTGCTTCCACTTGCGCGACATCGCCGGGATCAGTTCGTGCTGGGTGTTGGTCACGCCCAAGTCCTTGAGGAACGGCCGGCTCAGTTCGAGATAACGATTTTTCTCACGGTTGTGTTCCGCGGACGGCGCTTCGCGCAATTGCTGAGGTTTGCTCTTGAACAGCGAAGACTTGCCCTTTTTGCTGTATTCGAGCTGGGCTTCGTCAGCCACCGCGAGTAAATGCGCATTTTTGAACGAGGCCGGCAACAGCGCGGCAATCGTCGCCACACCGTCAACCAAGGGCAGGTTTTTGGTGATGTCACGGGTTTTGTAGCGATAGACGAACGACAGATTCGGCTGCGCCTTGACCGTCACCGCTTTGATGATGACCCGCTGCAGATCCGCTTCGTCACCGACGTACTTGGCCAGCACCAGTTTGATGAAACCGTTCTGTTCGAGGCTGGTTTGCAGCAGCTCGATGAACTGGGCGTGGTGATCGGGCGCAGGCTTGATGGACGGGGCAGTAACGGACATGGAAAAGCGGCCTCGGACGGGCGAAATCGGGAATGGCGGGTATTTTAGGGGGGATGGGGGTTGGGGACACGCTCTTATTTACCGAACGGTTCTTTAAAAGCGGCCCTCACCCTAGCCCTCTCCCAGAGGTAGAGGGGACTGACCGTGGGATATTGACGAGATACACCGACTTGAACGATCTGCGTTGAATCCAATAATCGATGCCGATTTCCAGGTCGATGTCGAGCGCCAGACACTTCGGTGCTGCTCCCTCTCCCTCCGGGAGAGGGCTGGGGTGAGGGGATGGCCCTCAAGCCGAGTGAGAAAATCTGCAAACTACCCCAAAACCACAAGACGATTCGGCAACTCATTCCTCACCTGCGTCACCGGCACATGCACCTTGAGCAATTCCCCACACGCCTCGATACACGTGACAAACCCCTCAAGCGTGCGCCCCTGCCGCACCTGCTCGGTAAACGCCGCAACAATCGCATCCCAACTCTTATTATCGAGCCGTTTGGAAATCCCCTCATCCACTAGAATCTCCACATACCGCTCCGCCTCGCAAACAAAAATCAGCATGCCGGTGCTGCCCACCGTGTGGTGCAGGTTCTGCTCGAGAAACTGCCGGCGCGCCAGGTTGGATGCGCGCCAATGCCGCACGCGGCGCGGAATCAGGTGGGTAGTGATTTTCGGCAAACGAAACAGCAGGCACAGCACGATGAACGCGCCCCACTGCACCAGCAGCAGACTGTGCAGGGTCAGCCACCCGGTCAGGTAGTGCACAACGCCCGGCACCACCAGTGCCAAAAGGCTCGCCCACAACAGCGGGATGTACGCGTAGTCATCGGCGCGGGCGGCCAGCACCGTCACCAGTTCGGCGTCGGTGTCGCGCTCGACCCGGGCGATCGCCTCGGCGACTTTGCGTTGTTCGTGTTCAGTCAGTAATGCCATGTTGAAAAGTGCCTGCTCATTATTCTTCTGATCTCACCAGCCGCCGGACGAACCGCCGCCGCCGAAACTGCCCCCGCCGCCGCTGAAGCCACCGCCTCCACCACCGCCGCCAAAGCCGCCGCCACCGCCAAAGCCGCCCCCTCCTCCGGAGCCGCCACGGCCAGCGGGCAGGATACCGAGCATCTGGCAGACAAACACCGTCAAGATGAACAACATCACTAAAAACACGAACAGTGCCGGGTGCCGCGAGATGAAATCGTCGGCCGGATCACCGCTGGACTCATACACCGTCGACGGTTCATCCAGCGGATTGCCACCGAGCACCACCAGCATCGCCGCGACGCCATCGCTGATGCCTTTGCTGAAATTGCCGGTCTTGAAGGCTGGGGTTATGACTTGATGGATGATCACCGAAGTCTGCGCGTCAGTCAGTCGGTCTTCCAGGCCATAACCGACTTCGATGCGCAGTTTGCGCTCGTCACGGGCAACGATCAGCAGCGCGCCGTTGTTCTTGTCCTTCTGGCCGATGCCCCAGTGCCGGCCGAGCTGAACGCCGAAATCTTCGATGGTGGTGCCTTGCAGATCCGGCAGCGTGACCACGACCAATTGCTCGCCGGTCGCCTGCTCGTGGGCCTGCAACTGCTGGCCCAGTTGCGCGCGCACCGACGGGTCGATCATCTGCGCTTCGTCCACCACCCGGCCGCTCAGCGCCGGGAACGTCAACTCGGCCTGGGCGCTGAGGGCGAACAGCCACAGCATCAGCACCAGGCCCATTTTCAGCACACGCATGGACAACCTCGAATCAGAATTTCACTTCCGGGGCTTTTTCCGCGCCGGGCGTGGTGGCTTCGAAGGTTTCGCGGATCGGCAGATCGCTGTACATCACGCTGTGCCAGAGACGACCGGGAAAGGTGCGGATTTCGGTGTTGTATTTCTGCACCGCCAGAATGAAATCGCGGCGCGCCACGGCGATGCGGTTTTCCGTGCCTTCGAGTTGCGATTGCAGGGCGAGGAAATTCTGGTTGGCTTTCAGATCCGGATAGCGCTCGGAGACCACCATCAAGCGGCTCAACGCACCGGTCAGTTGATCCTGCGCCTGCTGGAACTGCTTGAGTTTTTCCGGGTTGTCGAGGGTGCTGGCGTCGACCTGGATCGACGTGGCTTTCGCCCGCGCCTCGATCACTGCGGTCAGCGTTTCCTGCTCGTGAGCTGCATAACCTTTCACCGTTTCCACCAGATTGGGGATCAGGTCGGCGCGGCGCTGGTACTGGTTCTGCACCTGGCCCCACGCGGCTTTGGCCTGTTCGTCGAGGGTCGGGATATTGTTGATGCCGCACGCGGTCAACAACGTGGCCAGCACCAGCAGCGTGGCGACCTGCAAACGCGAGCGATTGGTTGGGCTTACATTCATCGCAGTGATGCTCCTTGGCACATTTCATTATAAAAACCGAGCGCGAAACATTCTTGGCGGGCTCTTGGGGCATAATCGGCCGCGTCGCTGGATTACGACGGGCCAATGGGCTAAAAAGTGCCCTGCGCGTTCACGCTGCCGAGTGTCGGCTGTCGTTTTTGGCTCGGTGTTTTCGAGCCTGCACCCGAACAACAATAGTCGCTCCCTAAATTTTGGCTGGCCGGCGTTACCTCGCCGTTTGGGCCCTTGAGAAAAATATTCATGAAGAAGCTGTGTTTGCTGGGTCTGTTCGTCAGCCTGGCCAGTCATCAAGTATTGGCCGCCACGACCCCGGTACCTCTGGAAAACAAGGACGCATTCATCAGCAATCTGATGAATCAAATGACCCTCGATGAAAAAATCGGCCAGCTGCGCCTGATCAGCATCGGCCCGGAAATGCCCCGCGAACTGATCCGCAAAGAGATCGCCACCGGCAACATCGGCGGCACGTTCAACTCGATCACCCGTGCGGAAAACCGTCCGATGCAGGACGCTGCCATGCGCAGTCGCCTGAAGATTCCGATGTTTTTCGCGTACGACGTGATCCACGGTCACCGTACGATTTTCCCGATTCCGCTGGCCCTCGCCTCGAGCTGGGACATGGACGCCATCGGCCAGTCCGGACGCGTGGCCGCGAAAGAAGCCGCCGCCGACAGCCTCGACATCACCTTTGCGCCGATGGTCGACATCTCTCGCGACCCGCGCTGGGGCCGCAGCTCCGAAGGTTTCGGTGAAGACACTTACCTGACTTCGCGCATCGCTGGCGTCATGGTCCGCGCCTATCAGGGTGCCACCCCGAGCGCCGCCGACAGCATCATGGCCAGCGTCAAGCACTTCGCCCTGTACGGCGCGGTCGAGGGCGGCCGCGACTACAACACCGTCGACATGAGTCCGGTGAAGATGTACCAGGATTACCTGCCGCCGTACCGCGCCGCGATCGATGCCGGCGCCGGTGGTGTGATGGTCGCGTTGAACTCGATCAACGGCATTCCGGCCACCGCCAACACCTGGCTGATGAACGATCTGCTGCGCCGCGACTGGGGCTTCAAAGGCCTGGCGGTCAGCGACCACGGCGCGATCTTCGAACTGATCAAGCACGGTGTCGCCCGCGACGGTCGTGAAGCGGCGAAGCTGGCGATCAAGGCCGGCATCGACATGAGCATGAACGACACTCTGTACGGCAAAGAGCTGCCGGGCCTGCTCAAGTCCGGTGAGATCGAGCAGAAAGACATCGACAACGCCGTGCGTGAAGTGCTCGCGGCCAAGTACGACATGGGCCTGTTCAAGGACCCGTACCTGCGCATCGGCAAGGCTGAAGATGATCCGGCCGACACCTACGCCGAAAGCCGTCTGCACCGTGCCGAGGCCCGCGAAGTCGCGCGTCGCAGCCTGGTGTTGCTGAAGAACCAGAACGAAACCCTGCCGCTGAAGAAAGACGCAAAAGTCGCGCTGGTCGGCCCGCTGGCCAAAGCGCCGATCGACATGATGGGCAGCTGGGCCGCCGCCGGGCGCCCTGCGCAATCGGTGACGCTGTTCGACGGCATGAGTTCGGTGATCGGCAATAAGTCGAACCTGATCTACGCCCGTGGCGCCAACATCACCAGCGACAAGAAGGTCCTCGACTACCTGAACTTCCTCAACTTCGATGCGCCAGAAGTGGTCGATGACCCGCGTCCGGCCAACGTGCTGATCGACGAAGCAGTGAAAGCTGCAAAAGACGCTGACGTGATCGTTGCAGCGGTAGGTGAATCCCGTGGCATGTCCCACGAATCCTCCAGCCGCACCGACCTGAACATCCCGGAAAGCCAGCGCGAGCTGATCCGTGCGCTCAAAGCCACCGGCAAACCGCTGGTGCTGGTACTGATGAACGGCCGTCCGCTGACCATTCTCGAAGAGAACCAGTCGGCTGACGCGATTCTGGAAACCTGGTTCAGCGGCACCGAGGGCGGCAACGCCATCGCCGACGTACTGTTCGGCGACTACAACCCGTCGGGCAAACTGCCGGTGACCTTCCCGCGCTCCGTGGGCCAGATCCCGACCTACTACAACCACCTGAGCATTGGCCGGCCGTTCACGCCGGGCAAACCGGGCAACTACACCTCGCAGTATTTCGATGACACCACCGGGCCGCTGTTCCCGTTCGGTTACGGCCTGAGCTACACCAACTTCGCCCTGAGCGACATGGCGCTGTCGTCAACCACCCTCAACGCCACTGGCAAGCTCGACGCCAGCGTCATGGTGAAAAACACCGGCAAGCGTGACGGCGAAACCGTGGTGCAGTTGTACATCCAGGACGTCACCGGTTCGATGATCCGCCCGGTGAAAGAACTGAAGAACTTCCAGAAAATCATGCTCAAGGCCGGCGAACAGAAAGTCGTGCACTTCACCATCACCGAGGATGACCTGAAGTTCTACAACGCCCAGCTCAAGTACGCGGCAGAGCCTGGCAAGTTCAACGTGCAGATCGGCCTGGATTCCCAAGACGTGACGCAGCAGAGCTTTGAATTGCTGTAACCGCAAGAACACCGCAAAACCCTGTGGGAGCGAGCCTGCTCGCGAAAGCGGTCATTCAGATAAACAATTGCTGACTGACACACCGCTTTCGCGAGCAGGCTCGCTCCCACATTGGATTTAGGGTGTATTCAAAATCGGTTTTACCCGCGGCGGTCGAGAATATTGACCACCACCCGATCCACCCAGCCCCACACCCGCTGCTTGACCCGTCGCCACAACGGCCGGCGCTGCCACTCCTCCAGACTCACCTGCTGGCTCAGCCCGAAGTCCTTCACAAAACTCGCCTCTACCGCTGCCGTCAACGACGGGTCCAGCGCCTCCAGATTCGCCTCCAGATTGAAGCGCAGGTTCCAGTGATCGAAGTTGCACGAACCGATGCTCACCCAATCGTCCACCAGCACCATTTTCAAATGCAGGAAGCACGGCTGGTATTCGAAGATTTGCACCCCGGCCTTGAGCAGTCGCGGGTAATAACGATGCCCGGCGTAGCGCACTGACGGGTGATCGGTGCGCGGCCCGGTCAGCAGCAACCGCACATCAACACCGCGCGCCGCAGCCTTGCGCAGGGAGCGGCGGATTTTCCAGGTCGGCAGGAAGTACGGCGTGGCCATCCAGATGCGTTTTTGCCCGCTGTTCAAGGCGCGGAACAGCGACTGCAGAATGTCGCGGTGCTGGCGGGCATCGGCATACGCCACGCGGCCCATGCCCTCGCCCTTGTCCGGCACCCGAGGCAAACGCGGCAGACCGAAATGCGCGGCCGGGCGCCAGGCGCGGCGATAGCGGTTGGCGATCCACTGGCGATCAAACAACAATTGCCAGTCGATCACCAACGGGCCGCGGATCTCGACCATCACTTCGTGCCATTCGCTGCTGTCATGGCCCGGCGTCCAGAACTCATCGGTGACACCGGTGCCACCGACCACCGCCAGACATTGATCGACCAGCAGCAATTTGCGGTGATCCCGATAGAAGTTGCCGACCCAGCGCCGCCAGTTCAGCCGATTGTAGAAACGCAGTTCAACCCCGGACTGGATCAGGCGCTGACGCAGATTGAGGGTGAAGGCGAGGCTGCCGTAATCATCGAACAGACAACGCACACGCACACCGCGCTCGGCGGCCAGCACCAGCGCTTGCACGATGGTTTCGGCGCAGGCGCCGGCCTCGACCAGATACAGTTCGAGTTCGATCTGCTCCTGCGCACCAGCAATCTGCTCGAGCATGCGCGGAAAGAATTGCGGACCGTCGATCAGCAGTTCGAACCGGTTGCCGTCCCGCCACGGGAACACCGCGCCGCGCATGTCAGCGCGCCGTGAAGATCAGCACCGCACCCACCGGCACCGACAGACTGATGGCCGACAGACCGGCGAGCTTGCGCAGGCTTTCCAGCCCTGGCAGCAGATCGAAATCCTCGGCGTTGATCACCAGCGGCTCCAGCGTCACCACCTGAAAGCGGCGATCATCAAGGCGCGTTGCCAAGAGTTCGGCCGGGTATTCATGTTGCTTGCCGTGCAGGTTGACGGTCAGCGGCAGACGCAATTCCAGTTGCGCACCGGGGGCCAGATCGTTGATCGGGCGCAGGTCGATCTGGGTGGTGATGGTCGCTTCGGGGAATTGCCCGATCTGGAACAGCTCCTTGCGCATGCGCTCGTCGCGCAGCGGGATGCCGCTGTTGATCGAGTCCAGCTCGACTTCGACTTCGGCGCGACCGTTAGGGTCGACCTTACCGTGCAGCACCAGAAAGCGCTGCACTTCGGAAACATTGGCGTTTTTCGTGCTGACGAACGACAGCCGCGACGACTCGCCGTCCAGATACCAATTGGCCTGCGCCGGCAGCGTGACGGCAGCGAGCAGCAGGCTGGACAGGGTTGCACACAGGGAGCGGTTGAACATTGAACACTCGTGGGGCCGATAAACCTGCACGAACCTTAACCGCCCCCAAAGTTATTGCAACATCAAGATCAAAAGATCGCAGCCTTCGGCAGCTCTACAGGGTGGACCCGGTCATGTAGGAGCTGCCGAAGGCTGCGATCTTTTAAGGCTGTAAACGACAACCTTGGCGTTCGCTCAACCATTGGGCGCGATTGCTGCGGCCCATGCCGCTGACGGTGATGGTTTTGCTGGCAGGGTCATCGGTGAACTGGCTGGTCGGCAGCCATTGTTTGACATAGCCACGGCAATACTCGGCATCGTTGTTCATCAGATACCGGCACGAACAATATTCCTTGGCGGTGTAGGCGCTGATGATGTCTGGGAAAGCCCACAGATTTTCGCGCTCGTAGACGAACCAGCCGAGCAGCAGAACAAGCAGTAACAGCAAAAAGCGCTTCATGGCCGCACCGCCTTCAGCACGTGTTTGAGCAATTCGTTGTGGCGGTAGCTGCCGTCGCGGTCATCGCCATATCGCACGATCACCAGTTTCTCGCTGGGGATCACGTACAGCGCCTGGCCCCAATGACCAAGCGCGGCGAAGGTGTCCGGCGGTGCGTCGGGCCACGGTGACGCGGCGCCATCGGCCGGACGATTGAGCCACCAGTGGCCGCCGGGCACCGCTTCGTCCTGATGAGCCTTGTAACCGGCGAAGGGTTCAAGGTTGAACGCGACCCAATCCTTGGGCAGCAATTGGCGATCATTCCAGCGCCCGTCGCGGGCCATCAACAGACCGACGCGCGCCAGATCCCGGGCTGTCAGATAAGCGTAAGACGACGCGACAAACGTGCCGCTGGCATCGGTTTCCCACACGGCGTGACGGATGCCCAACGGCTCGAACAAAGCCGTCCACGGATAACCCGCATAACGCTGCGACCCGACAATATTTTTCAACGCTGCCGCCAAGAGATTGCTGTCGCCACTGGAATAGCGGAAGGCCTGCCCCGGTTCGGCGTAGGCATCGTGATCGGCGGTAAACGCGGCCATGTCGCGGTGACCACGGGTATAGAGCATCGCCACTACCGAGGATTTCAGCGGGGCATATTCGTAGTCTTCCTGCCAATCGATACCGGAGGCCCAGTGCAGCAGATCGGCGATTTTTATCTCCGGGTGTTTTGCCAGTGGCGGGTAGAACTTTGCGGCGGGATCTTCGAGTTTGAACAGGCCTTCGCCGTACGCCACGCCGAGGACGGTGGCCATCAGGCTTTTACTGATCGACCAGGTCAGGTGCGGGGTTTGCTCGGTGGTCGGGCCGGCGTAGCGTTCGTAGAGGATCTGGCCGTCGCGGATGATCAGCAGGGCGTCGGTGCGGATGCCTTGGCGGGTGGCGTCGTCGCGGGGTGGGAAGGCGTAATTATCCAGCGCTCCTGTATCGGTGATCGTCGTGCCAGTTGGCCATTGTTCGCCGGGCCACTGTTCGGCTTGAACGGTGAAGCAGATCAGCAGCAGAAACAGGGGCAGGCCTTTGCACATGGTGAGGGCTCTTGGGGAGAACCTGCTGAGACTAGTCGGGGTTGATGACAGATGTGTGGTGATTTTGAGGGCGCCTTCGCGAGCAGGCTCGCTCCCACATTTTGAACGCATTTCAATTGAAGAAACGCGGTCCCCTGTGGGAGCGAGCCTGCTCGCGAAGGGGCCAGTCAATTCACCATCAAAGCCTTGGTCAACCGCTTGGCCCGAGCCCCCGCCGCCAACTGCATCACGCCTTGATCGCGCTGCCACATCTGCGCCCACTCTGCCGGCCCGTCAGCCAACGCCTGACTCACCTCCCCCTCCAGCGCCTCAAACTGCGCAAACAACCCACCCAGCAACACATGCCCGGCCGGATTGTTCGGCGGTTGCCGACTCGCCTCGGCGCACCCGGCCAACAACGCCAGCAACCGAAGTTGCAGCGCCTGCGGCCAGTCACTGTCCTGGCCGACGCCATACAACCACGCGGTCATCGCGCTCAACACATAGATATCTTCCAGCGTGCGGAACGGTTTGACGTAAGCATCCCAACCATCCCCCGCCAGCAACTCACACAACGCGCCATCCAGCAGCAACCGGCCATGACTGATGTCTGGCATCAACGGCAGCGCCGGCAGTTTCTCCACGGTCACGCCGGGCTCGCCGGGGTACACAACCGCCAGACTCAGTCGTGGGGTTTCGCCGGGTTCTTCGCTGCGCGCAGCGATCAACAGCCAGTCCGCCGCATCGCCAGCGGTGACGAAATCCTTGCGCCCGCTCAGGCGCAAATCGCTCAGCCGCGTCTGCATATCCGCCGGACGCAAACTGCGCTGTTCGGTCGCACACAAAGCGCCCAGGCTCAGCGGCGCACTCGGCCACAACATGCGCAAAGCCGCTTGATAACCGAGCAGAAACGCCAGCCCCGGCGTTGCCATTCGCCGCCCGCCCGCGACCGCCAATTCGAACGGCGTGACGTTGCCCAGTTGCTGCAACAACGTCGCAAAACCCTCGGCCAGGTCAGCAACGGCGGGCAATCGGTCACGGCTGTGCAGCAGATCTGGCCAGGGCATAAGAGGCTCCTTGTGGGCTGTCATATAAGCATCACCAAACTTTCATGGCGATGACACCGGGGCTACATAGCCTGACTTTGCACAACACGGCTGCATAAAGAAAGTCGATCGGCTGCAACCCACGACGGGTTAAAGGCCCGTACGGAGATTCACATGACTCAGATCGCCCGCATCAGCGACACCGGCAATGAACGCCGCCTGCAAGCCGAACGCCTGATCGGCGCCGAGGCCTTGCAGCAAGCCCAGGCCTTGCGCTTCAACGTCTTCAGCGGCGAGTTCAACGCCAAACTGAAAGGCGCGGAACTGGGTCTGGACATGGATGATTATGATGTTCACTGCAGCCACATCGGCGTGCGTGATTTGAACACCGGCCGTCTGGTGGCGACCACGCGTTTGCTCGATCACACCGCCGCCAGCAGCCTCGGCAAGTTCTACAGCGAAGAAGAATTCAGCCTGCACGGCCTCGCTCATCTGCAAGGGCCGATTCTGGAAATCGGCCGCACCTGCGTCGACCCGGCGTACCGCAACGGCGGCACCATCGCGGTGTTGTGGGGCGAGTTGGCCGAAGTATTGAATCAGGGCGGCTACAGCTATCTGATGGGTTGCGCGAGCATCCCGATGCAGGACGGCGGCATTCAGGCCCACGCGATCATGCAGCGCCTGCGCGAACGTTATCTGTGCACCGAAAACCTGCGCGCCGAGCCGAAAAATCCGCTGCCAACCCTGGATATTCCGTCCAACGTGATCGCCGAAATGCCGCCGCTGCTCAAGGCTTACATGCGTCTGGGCGCGAAGATCTGCGGTGAGCCGTGCTGGGACGAAGACTTCCAGGTCGCCGACGTGTTCATCCTGCTCAAACGCGACGAACTCTGCCCGCGCTACGCCAAGCACTTCAAGGCGGCTGTGTAATGAGCCGGTTGCGCGTGTACGCGCGGATCGCGCGGGTGCTGTTGGTGGTGTCGCTGGGTTTGACCATGGCCAGCGTCTTCGGCGTGTTTGAACGGATTGGCCTGGCGCATTCGATGGAGCGGCGTCAGCGCTGGTCGCGCTTCTTCATGGCGCGCCTGAGCAATGCCCTGCCCTTTCGCGTGACGGTTCACGGTGAACTGCCGAAACAGCCGATGCTGTGGGTCAGCAACCACGTTTCATGGACGGACATTCCACTGCTCGGCATGCTCACGCCGCTGTCGTTTTTGTCCAAGGCCGAGGTGCGTACCTGGCCGGTGGCCGGTTGGCTCGCGGCGAAGGCCGGCAGCCTGTTCATCCGTCGCGGTTCGGGCGACAGCCAGTTGATCCGCAAGCAGATGACCCGTCACCTGCAAACCGATCACGCCTTGCTGATGTTCCCGGAAGGCACCACCACCGATGGCCGTTCGCTGCGAACCTTTCATGGTCGCTTGCTGGCGGCGGCGATTGATTCCGAGGTGATGTTGCAACCGGTGGCGATCCGTTACCTGCGCGATGGCGAAATCGATGGGCTGGCACCGTTCATTGGTGACGATGATTTGCTGTCGCACCTGATGCGCCTGTTCAGCAACGATTGCGGTGATGTTGAAGTGCACCTGCTCAAACCGCTTGCCTGCCAGGGGCGTGAGCGCGCGGCGCTGGCGTTTGAAGCGCAGCAGGCGGTGCAGAAGGCCTTGTTTGGTGAGGTAGCGAAACCGGCTGAACCGCGTCGTGCCGGCGAATTGATTGCCGCCTGAAAACACACCTCTCCCCTGTGGGAGCGAGCTTGCTCGCGAAAGCGGTATCTCAGCCAATATAGATGCTGAATGACACGCCGCCTTCGCGAGCAGGCTCGCTCCCACATTTAGATCTTCAGTGATTCGGGGTTTTGGGCGAAGTCTTGGAGTTGGGGGTAGAACAAGCGGAAGTCGTCACTCAACGGCTCATACAACCGCCGCAATTCCTCCATCGCCCCCGCCAGTTCCTCCGGCCGGCTCAACCGCCGCGAGATCCCGCGCAACACCTGCTCCAGCACTTCAAACTGCTGATACGAACCCAACCAGTCATTGGCCACCATGTGCGGGGCGATCCTCGCCAATCGTTCGGGCAATTGCGGCTCGCGGGTCAGCACCCGATACACATCAGCGGTGAAAACCTCTAGCGGCTGGTCGGCATATAGCTTCCAGTCCCGCGCCAGGCAATGATCGAAAAACACATCGAGCACGATCCCGGCATAACGCCGGCGCGTATCGGAAAAACGCCCTAGCGCGATGTCCACCAGCGGATGACGGTCAGTGAACACGTCAATCCGTCGATGCAGTTGAATGGCCGCTTCCACCTCCGGCGCAAACTGCCCTTGCAGCCGGCCTTTGACGAAATCGCCATAAAGGCTGCCGAGCAGTTGCCCGGGGCGCTGGCCACCGAGGTGTAAATGTGCGAGATAGTTCATGGGCGCAGCTTAGCACTGCGGCCCATAAGCCATACATCCACGTATCGTTATAACGCGATATACCAATTTATGCTGACGTCAGATCAAAATCATATTGGTGTATCGCGATCTAACGATTTATATTTCGCCACATCGCGATATAGCGTTGTACACATTGTGAGCACCCTGCCATGAACCTCGACCTCGACGAAATAATAAAAGCCCTGGCGCACCCAGTACGGCGAGACATCCTCAACTGGCTGAAAGACCCGAAGAACGAATTTCCGGAACAGTTGCACAACCACGAGTACGGCATCTGCGCCGGGCAGATCGATCAACGCTGCGGCCTGTCGCAGTCGACCGTTTCGGCACACCTCGCGACGTTGCAACGCGCCGGTCTGATCAGCAGCCAGAAAGCCGGGCAATGGCACTTTTTCAAACGTAACGAGGACGTGATCCAGGCGTTCCTCAGCACCCTCAGTAAAGAGCTCTGACCCTTAACGTCAGCCAGCCGACAAGGAAACCTGCATGCCCCTCTCGCTACTCATACTCGCCTTGAGCGCCTTCGCCATCGGCACCACCGAATTCGTCATCATGGGCCTGCTGCCCGATGTGGCGGCCGACCTCGGTGTGTCGATCCCCGGCGCTGGCTGGCTGGTGACCGGTTACGCCCTCGGCGTGGCGATCGGTGCGCCGTTCATGGCAATGGCCACCGCCAGACTGCCACGTAAAGCAGCACTGGTGGCGTTGATGGGCATCTTTATTGTCGGCAACCTGCTCTGCGCCATTGCCAGTGACTACAACGTGCTGATGTTTGCCCGCGTGATCACCGCGCTGTGCCACGGTGCGTTCTTCGGCATCGGTTCGGTGGTAGCGGCCAATCTGGTGCCGGCCAACAAGCGAGCGTCGGCGGTGGCGTTGATGTTTACCGGCCTGACCTTGGCCAACGTCCTCGGTGTACCGCTGGGCACTGCGCTGGGTCAGCAATATGGCTGGCGCTCGACCTTCTGGGCGGTGACCGTTATCGGTGTGATTGCGCTGATCGGCCTGATCCGTTTCCTGCCGGCCAAGCGTGACGAAGAAAAACTCGACATGCGTGCCGAACTCTCCGCCCTCAAAGGTGCGGGGATCTGGCTGTCGCTGAGCATGACCGCGCTGTTCGCCGCGTCCGTCTTCACCCTGTTCACCTACGTTGCCCCGCTGCTCGGCGAAGTCACCGGCGTTTCGCCCCGTGGCGTGACCTGGACACTGATGCTGATCGGCCTGGGCCTGACCGTCGGCAACATCATCGGCGGCAAACTCGCCGACAAAGGCATGGCCGCCACGCTGATCGGCGTATTCATCGCCATGGCCGTGGTCTCCACCGTGCTGACCTGGACCAGCGTCGCGCTGATCCCGACCGAAATCACCCTGTTCCTCTGGGCCACCGCGTGTTTCGCCGCCGTACCGGCGCTGCAAGTCAACGTGGTGACCTTCGGCAAAGCCGCACCGAACCTGGTGTCGACCCTGAACATCGGCGCCTTCAACGTCGGTAACGCGCTCGGCGCCTGGGTTGGCGGCAGCGTCATCGCCCACGGCTTCGGCCTGACCAGGGTACCGCTCGCAGCCGCCGCCCTGGCCGTGCTCGCCCTGCTGGTGACGCTGATTACTTTCCGTCAGAACGGCAATGCCGATCTGGCCCCGGCAACTAACTGATTACTTTCCACTTACGAGGGTTGTAGACATGGCAACTATTTTCGATCCGATCAAACTCGGCGACATCGAGCTGGCCAACCGCATCATCATGGCCCCATTGACCCGCTGCCGCGCCGACGAAGGTCGCGTGCCAAACGCGTTGATGGCCGAGTACTACGTACAGCGTGCTTCCGCTGGCCTGATCCTCAGCGAAGCCACCTCGGTGACGCCAATGGGCGTTGGCTACCCGGACACCCCGGGCATCTGGTCCAACGATCAAGTGCGCGGCTGGGCCAACGTGACCAAAGCCATTCACGCTGCCGGCGGCAAGATCTTCCTGCAACTGTGGCACGTCGGCCGGGTTTCCCACCCGTCGTACCTCAACGGTGAAGCACCCGTCGCTCCGAGCGCGATCCAGCCGAAAGGTCACGTCAGCCTGGTTCGCCCACTGGCCGACTACCCGACTCCGCGTGCACTGGAAACCGCTGAAATCGCCGACATCGTCGACGCCTACCGCACCGGCGCCGAAAACGCCAAAGCGGCCGGTTTCGATGGCGTGGAAATCCACGGCGCCAACGGTTACCTGCTCGACCAGTTCCTGCAAAGCAGCACCAACCAGCGCACCGACAATTACGGTGGCTCGCTGGAAAACCGTGCGCGCCTGCTGCTGGAAGTGACCGACGCGGCGATCGAAGTCTGGGGCGCCGGCCGTGTCGGCGTGCACCTGGCACCGCGCGCTGACTCCCATGACATGGGCGACGAAAACCTGGCGAAAACCTTCACTTACGTGGCTCGTGAGCTGGGCAAACGCGGCATCGCGTTCAT
The DNA here is from genome assembly GCF_054667675.1 of Pseudomonas sp. S3_C06. Lineage (NCBI taxonomy): Bacteria > Pseudomonadati > Pseudomonadota > Gammaproteobacteria > Pseudomonadales > Pseudomonadaceae > Pseudomonas > Pseudomonas sp. S3_C06. The sequence continues at coordinate 5,392,803 of NZ_CP162747.1, read as the reverse complement.
CTGCTCCCGTGAGAAAGAAGGTGCCGACAGCCTCGGTCCACAACTGAAAGAAGCTTTCGGTGGCCCGTACATCGCCAACGAAAAATTCACCAAGGACAGCGCCAATGAATGGCTGGCCAGCGGCAAGGCTGACGCTGTGGCGTTCGGTGTGCCGTTCATTGCCAACCCGGATCTGCCGGCGCGTTTGAAGGCTGATGCGCCGCTTAATGATGCGCACCCGGAAACCTTCTACGGCAAAGGCCCGGTCGGTTATATCGACTATCCAGCGCTGTAAGAAGCAGAAACACAAAGCCCCCGACTTGTGAGAGTCGGGGGCTTTTTTGTGTTCGCCGGGAGATTGATTGCGCGGTTTAGTACGTAGCCCCTCATCGGAACGCCGCCCGCCCAGCCCTCTCCCGAGGGAGAGGGAGCCGATCTGTGTGCGTTTCAAATCTGGAGTTCGACCTGATATTTCAGGTCGGCGTATCTCGAAAGAACTCCTCGGTCGGTCCCCTCTCCCGCTGGGAGAGGGCTAGGGTGAGGGCAAACCGCTCACACTCATTCACACAGACGACACAAATTCCCTACAAAATGCGTAGCTCGCTACGTATAAACTCCCCGCCGCAAACGTATATAAAGGCAGGCCAATTGACATAAGCTGTGCCAATTACGCATTTTGTTTCATTTGCGCAGGCTGGGGCTCAGGCGCAGCATATCCAACCCTGTATCGACCCAACGCTCGGCCTCGGCATGTAGCTCAAAGCTGTCCGGTGCCAGAAGCCATCCATACAGAAGGCCATCGATATAGCTGTGAATGCTGATGGCCGCGCGGGCAGTGTCGAGATCTTCCGGCAACTGGCCGCGATTCACCGCATTACGCAACGTCAGAGCGATGCGCTCATTGCAATCGAGACTGACGTCCCGGCGCTGCTGGCGCAAATCGCACATTTCATCGGTGAACTCGCACTTATGAAACAGAATTTCGTTGATACGCCGGGTTTTCGGGTCCAGCGCAACTTGATGAAACAAATGAATCAGCAGTTGGCGCATGCAGCCCAGCGGATCGAGCTCGTCTTCACTTTCGCTGGCTCTGGCCAGTTCATCCAGCGGCTCACGCAACGAATCGAGCATCGCCTGCACCAGATCGGCCTTGTTGCTGAAATGCCAGTAAATGGCACCGCGCGTGACGCCGGCCAGGGCCGCGATATCCGCCAGGGTCGTGCGCGCAACGCCCCTTTCATAAAAGGCTTTCTCTGCCGCTTCCAGAATCTGGCTACGGGTCTCCTGAGCTTCCTCTTTGGTACGACGGACCATGGCAGTAAAACCTCAAACAGGATGTTTCAGGGATGGCTGAATATCCGCTGAATAAAGAGGGGGCGATCTCTCATGAATCGGCTCCCCAGCCTACAATTTCAAACCTTGCGCCGTTTTTTGTAACAGGGTGGATACGACGCCAGGGTGTTTACAAACAACCATGAACGTAAGTATATTCCTTAGCAAGCTACTTATCCACCCGGTAACCTTTTTTTACCCTTCCACACTTCTTGTGCGCTTTTCGCGCGCCTGACCCGAGGATTTTCATGCAATTCAAGCCAGCTGTTACCGCTCTGGTCACTGCCGTCGCCCTGGCATCGCTGCTCAGCGGATGTAAAAAGGAAGAAGCGGCCCCGGCCGCTCCACCGCCTCAGGTCGGCGTCGTCACCCTGCAACCACAAGCCTTTACCCTCACGTCGGAACTGCCGGGCCGCACCAGTGCGTTCCGCATCGCTGAAGTTCGCCCGCAGGTCAACGGCATCATTCTCAAGCGTCTGTTCAAGGAAGGCGGCGATGTCAAAGCCGGCCAGCAGCTGTATCAGATCGATCCGTCGGTCTATGAAGCGACCCTGAAAAGCGCTGAAGCCAACCTGCGTTCGACCAAGTCGATCTCCGACCGCTACAAGCAACTGGTCGACGAGCAGGCCGTGAGCCGTCAGGAATACGACACCGCCGTGTCCAACCGCATGGAATCGGAAGCGTCGTTGCAGACCGCGCAGATCAACGTGCGTTACACCAAGGTGTACGCGCCGATCTCCGGCCGCATCGGTCGTTCTTCGGTCACCGAAGGTGCACTGGTCAGCAATGGCCAGACCGACGCGATGGCAACGATCCAGCAACTGGACCCGATCTACGTCGACGTCACCCAGTCCTCGGTTGAACTGCTGGAGCTGCGCCGCGAGCTGGAAAGCGGTCGCCTGCAGAAGTCCGGCGATACCGCCGCAGCGGTCAAACTGACCCTGGAAGACGGCAGCCAGTACAAGCTTGACGGTAAGCTGGAATTCTCCGAAGTCACGGTTGACCCGACTACCGGTTCCGTGACCTTGCGCGCCGTGTTCCCGAACCCGGATCACACCCTGCTGCCAGGCATGTTCGTCCGCGCCCAGTTGCAGGCCGGCGTCAACGCTGCGGCCATTCTGGCGCCGCAACAAGGCGTGACCCGTGACCTCAAAGGCACTCCGACCGCACTGGTCGTCGGCGCCGATAACAAGGTCGAACTGCGTCAGCTCAAGGCCAGCCGCACCGTCGGCAGCCAGTGGCTGATCGAAGACGGCCTGAAGGCCGGCGATCGCTTGATCACCGAAGGCCTGCAGTACGTGCGTCCAGGTGTTCAGGTCAACCCGACCGAAGCCACTAACGTAGGCAACAAGAACCCGGCCCCCGCTCAGGCAGCTGACAAAGCCGCCGGCGGCAAAGGGGAGTAATCCATGTCAAAATTCTTCATCGACCGTCCGATTTTCGCTTGGGTAATTGCCCTGGTGATCATGCTGGTCGGGGCACTTTCGATCCTGAAATTGCCGATCAACCAGTACCCGAGCATTGCGCCGCCGGCCATTGCGATCTCCGTGACCTACCCGGGCGCTTCGGCGCAAACCGTGCAGGACACCGTGGTCCAGGTGATCGAGCAGCAGCTCAACGGTATCGACAACCTGCGTTATGTGTCCTCGGAAAGTAACTCCGACGGCAGCATGACCATCACCGCGACCTTCGAGCAAGGCACCAACTCCGACACCGCGCAGGTGCAGGTTCAGAACAAGCTGAACCTCGCTACCCCGCTGTTGCCGCAGGAAGTGCAGCAACAAGGTATCCGCGTCACCAAGGCAGTGAAAAACTTCCTCTTGGTGATCGGTGTGGTCTCGCGTGACGGCAGCATGACCAAGGACGACTTGTCCAACTACATCGTGTCGAACATGCAGGACCCGATCTCGCGGACCGCCGGTGTCGGTGACTTCCAGGTCTTCGGTGCCCAGTACGCGATGCGCATCTGGCTCGATCCGGCCAAGCTGAACAAGTACAACCTGACCCCGTCTGATGTCAGCTCCGCCATCTCGGCGCAGAACGTCCAGGTGTCGTCCGGTCAGCTCGGCGGTTTGCCGGCGCTGCCAGGTCAGCAACTGAACGCGACGATCATCGGCAAGACCCGTCTGCAGACCGCTGAGCAGTTCAAGGCGATTCTGCTGAAGGTCAATCAGGACGGCTCGCAAGTGCGCGTCGGTGATGTCGCCGATGTCGGTCTGGGTGGTGAGAACTCGACCATTTCCGCACAGTTCAACGGCAAACCGTCCTCCGGTCTGGCGGTAAAACTGGCCAACGGCGCCAACGCCCTCGACACCGCCAAAGCCCTGCGCAAGACGATTGACGAACTCAAGCCGTTCTTCCCGCAAGGCATGGAAGTGGTGTTCCCGTACGACACCACCCCGGTGGTGACCGAGTCGATCAAGGGTGTGGTTGAAACCCTGGTCGAAGCGATCGTGCTGGTGTTCCTGGTGATGTTCCTGTTCCTGCAGAACTTCCGCGCTACCGTCATCACCACGATGACTGTGCCGGTGGTATTGCTCGGTACGTTCGGCATCCTCGCGGCCTTCGGTTTCAGCATCAACACCCTGACCATGTTCGGCATGGTGTTGGCCATCGGCTTGCTGGTGGACGACGCCATCGTGGTGGTGGAAAACGTCGAGCGGGTGATGAGCGAGGAAGGCTTGTCACCGAAGGAAGCGACCAAGAAGTCCATGGGCCAGATCCAGGGCGCCCTGGTCGGTATCGCGCTGGTGCTGTCGGCGGTCTTGCTGCCGATGGCGTTCTTCAGCGGTTCCACCGGTGTGATCTACAAGCAGTTCTCGATCACCATCGTCTCGGCCATGGCCCTGTCGGTACTGGTCGCGCTGATCTTCACCCCGGCGCTGTGCGCAACCATGCTCAAGGCGATTCCGAAAGGCGAGCATGGCACGCCGAAGAAGGGTTTCTTTGGCTGGTTCAACCGCAATTTCGACCGTGGTGTGCAGAGCTACGAGCGCGGTGTCGGCAACATGCTGTCGCGCAAAGCGCCGTACCTGCTCGCCTATCTGCTGATCGTGGTCGGCATGATCTGGCTGTTCACCCGTATTCCAACCGCGTTCCTGCCGGAAGAAGACCAAGGCGTACTGTTCGCCCAGGTGCAAACCCCGGCCGGCTCCAGTGCCGAACGTACCCAAGTCGTGATCGACGAAATGCGTTCCTACCTGCTGGAGAAAGAATCCGGTGCGGTGTCCTCGGTGTTCACCGTTAACGGCTTCAACTTCGCCGGTCGCGGTCAGAGCTCGGGTCTGGCGTTCATCATGCTCAAACCGTGGGACGAGCGTGACGCGAGCAACAGCGTGTTCGCCCTCGCCCAGCGTGCGCAGCAACACTTCTTCAGCTTCCGCGACGCGATGGTGTTTGCTTTCGCCCCGCCAGCGGTACTGGAATTGGGTAACGCCACCGGTTTCGACGTGTTCCTGCAGGACCGTGCCGGTATCGGTCACGAAAAACTGATGGAGGCGCGCAACCAGTTCCTCGGTCTGGCCGCGCAGAGCAAGGTGCTCTATCAGGTGCGTCCGAACGGCCTGAACGACGAGCCGCAATACCACCTGGAAATCGACGATCAGAAGGCCCAGGCCCTCGGCGTGAGCATTGCCGACATCAACAGCACGCTGTCGATCTCCTTCGGTAGTAGCTACGTCAACGACTTCATCGACCGTGGTCGGGTGAAGAAGGTGTACGTGCAAGGTCAGGCCGGTGCTCGCATGAGCCCTGAAGACTTGAAGAAGTGGTACGTGCGCAACAGCGCCGGGACCATGGTGCCGTTCTCCGCGTTCGCCAAGGGCGAGTGGATCTACGGATCGCCGAAACTGGCGCGTTACAACGGTGTAGAAGCGATGGAGATCCTCGGTTCTCCAGCGCCGGGTTACTCCACCGGTGATGCGATGGCCGAAGTCGAAGCGATTGCCAAGAAGCTGCCGGCGGGTGTCGGTATCTCCTGGACGGGTCTGTCTTATGAGGAACGTCTGTCGGGTTCGCAAGCGCCAGCGCTGTACGCCCTGTCGCTGCTGATGGTGTTCCTGTGTCTGGCGGCGTTGTACGAGAGCTGGTCGATTCCGATCGCGGTTATGCTCGTGGTGCCGCTGGGGATCATCGGTGCGCTGCTGGCCACCAGCCTGCGCGGTTTGTCCAACGACGTCTACTTCCAGGTCGGCCTGTTGACGACCATCGGTCTGGCGGCTAAAAACGCCATTCTGATCGTCGAGTTCGCCAAGGAACTGCATGAACAGGGACGCAGCCTGCGGGATGCGGCGATTGAAGCGTGCCGCATGCGTCTGCGACCGATCATCATGACCTCGCTGGCCTTCGTCCTCGGTGTTGTACCGTTGGCGATTTCCACGGGCGCCGGTTCAGGCAGTCAACATGCGATCGGTACGGGCGTGATTGGCGGTATGCTCACGGCCACGATCCTAGCGATCTTCTGGGTCCCACTGTTCTTCGTTACGGTTTCGTCCCTGGGCCAGCGTAAAATCGCTGACGAGGATGAAGCTACTGAAACTCCTAAAGAGGCTGGCCAATGAGCAAGTCGCTACTCTCCATCGCAGTCGCCGCCTTCGTGCTGAGCGGTTGCTCGCTGATACCTGACTATCAGCAGCCTGAGGCTCCGGTCGCAGGTCAGTTCCCGCAGGGGCCGGCGTATTCGCCGGCCCAGGCTCCGGCGCAGGCCGCTGCCGAGCAGGGCTGGAAACAGTTTTTTCATGACCCGGCGCTGCAACAGCTGATTCAGGTTTCGCTGGAAAACAACCGTGACCTGCGTGTCGCGGCACTGAACATCGACGCTTATGCGGCTCAATACCGCATCCAGCGTGCCGACCTGTTCCCGGCGGTTTCGGCCAATGCAAGCGGCAGCCGTCAGCGAGTTCCGGCTCGTGCATCGCAGACCGGTGAAGCGGGCATCACCAGTTCCTACTCGGCCACCGTCGGCATCAGCGCCTACGAACTCGACCTGTTCGGTCGGGTTCGCAGCCTTAGCGAACAAGCGTTGCAACAGTACTTCGCCACCGAAGAAGCACGGCGCAGCACCCAGATCAGTCTGGTCGCCAGCGTCGCCAATGCTTACCTGACCTGGCAAGCAGACAAGGAACTGCTCAAGCTGACCCAGGACACCCTCGGTGCCTTCGAAGAAAGCTACAAGCTGACCAGCCGCAGCAACGAAGTCGGTGTGGCTTCGGCGCTGGATCTGGCGCAGTCGCGCACCTCGGTCGAGAACGCCCGGGCACAACTGGCGCGTTACACCCGCCAGGTGGCACAGGACGAAAACAGCCTGACGCTGCTGCTCGGCACCGGTATCCCGGCCAATCTGCAAGCGGCCAAGCCGCTGGCGGATGACCTGCTCAGCGACGTACCGCCGGGGCTGCCTTCGGATTTGCTGCAACGTCGTCCGGACATTCTGCAAGCCGAGTACAACCTGAAAGCGGCCAACGCCAACATCGGCGCAGCCCGTGCAGCGTTCTTCCCGAGCATCAGCCTGACCGCCAACGCGGGCAGCCTGAGCCCGGATCTGTCCGGCCTGTTCAAGGGTGGTTCGGGGACGTGGTTATTCCAGCCGCAGATCAACCTGCCGATCTTCAACGCCGGCAGCCTGCGCGCCAGCCTCGACTACGCCAAGATCCAGAAGGACATCGGCGTGGCGAACTACGAGAAGTCCATTCAAACGGCCTTCCAGGAAGTCGCCGACGGCCTGGCCGCCCGCCAGACCTACACCGAACAGCTGCAAGCGCAGCGTGACTTCGTTCAGGCCAACCAGGATTACTACCGTCTGGCCGAACGTCGCTACCGCATCGGCGTCGACAGCAACCTGACCTTCCTCGATGCCCAGCGTCAGCTGTTCAGCGCGCAACAAGCGCTGATCACCGACCGCCTCGCGCAGCTGACCAGTGCGGTCAACCTGTACAAGGCCTTGGGTGGCGGCTGGAATGCGCAAACCGCGCAGAACGAACCGCTGAAAGAAGAAGCACCGAAGATGAAGTTGTTCTGATCATCAGGTGAACACAGGAAGCCCACCGATTGGTGGGCTTTTTGTTGCCGGCCTGAAAGTTGTGTTGTCTGGGCTGACCCCTTCGCGAGCAGGCTCGCTCCCACAGGGGATCGCATTCCAAATGTGGGAGCGAGCCTGCTCGCGAAGAGGCCCTCACAGACACCATAAAATCCAACTTAATCTTGCGTTCGATAATCGCCCAAAACCCGCTTTTCCCAATTGAATCAGAACATCCGCCCCCCGCACCATTCGATCAACAAAACCAATAACAACAGGTTCGACACCATGCTCCCGCGCCCTGCCCCGTCCGGCTGATTGCCATCGTTTCACCCCTGAATACTTTCCAGGTCTGCACCCCGAAAACCGGTGGCAGCGCACCCGTTCGCCTTAAAAAAACAAGAGAGACCCGAGCCCATGACAGCTTCCCCTGCGCCTTACGCATTTCCCGGTCTGATCGCCCTGGCTCTAGCCAGCGCGGCGCTGCCCGCTGCGGCTGAAGAAGCCGGCTTCATCGAGGGCGCGAAGGTCAACCTGAACCTGCGCAACTTCTACATCAATCGCAACTTCACCAACCCGACCAAGGCCCAGGGCAAGGCTGAAGAATGGACGCAGAGCTTCATTCTCGACGCCAGATCCGGCTTCACCCAAGGTACCGTCGGCTTCGGCATGGATGTGCTCGGCCTGTATTCGGTAAAGCTCGATGGCGGCAAAGGCACGGGCGGCACCCAGTTATTGCCGCTGGATCGCGACGGTCGTCCGGCCGACAACTTCGGCCGAACCAACGTCGCCTTCAAAGCCAAGCTTTCGCAGACCGAAGTGAAGGTCGGTGAGTGGATGCCGGTGCTGCCGATCCTGCGTTCGGACGACGGCCGCTCGCTGCCGCAGACCTTCCGCGGTGGGCAGATCACTTCGAAGGAAATCGACGGCCTGACCCTCTACGGCGGCCAGTTCCGCGCCAACAGCCCGCGCGACGACAGCAGCATGAGCGACATGTCGATGACCGGCAAAGCGGCATTCACCTCTGATCGCTTCAACTTTCAGGGCGGTGAGTACGTTTTCAACGAAAAACGCACACAGATCGGCCTGTGGAATGCCGAACTCAAAGACATCTACAGCCAGCAATACGTCAACCTGATCCACAGCCAGCCACTCGGCGACTGGACCCTCGGCGCCAACCTTGGCTTCTTCTACGGCAAGGACGATGGCAGCGCCCGCGCCGGCGACCTCGACAACAAAACCTGGTCGGGGATGTTCTCGGCGAAGTACGGCGGCAACACCTTCTACGTCGGCCTGCAGAAACTCACCGGCGACAGCGCCTGGATGCGCGTCAACGGCACCAGCGGCGGCACGCTGGCCAACGACAGCTACAACGCCAGCTACGACAATGCGCAGGAACGCTCCTGGCAACTGCGTCACGACTACAACTTCGTGGCATTGGGCATCCCCGGCCTGACCCTGATGAACCGCTACATCAGCGGCGACAACGTGCACACCGGGACGATCACCGACGGCAAGGAATGGGGCCGCGAATCGGAACTGGGCTACACCGTGCAGAGCGGCGCGCTGAAGGATCTGAACGTCAGATGGCGCAACTCGACCATGCGTCGGGACTTCAGCAATAACGAGTTTGACGAGAATCGACTCATCGTCAGCTACCCGATCAGCCTCCTCTAAACACTGATATTCCCCTGTGGGAGCGAGCCTGCTCGCGAAGAGGGCTTAACATTCAACAGAGATGTTGACTGATACACCGCCTTCGCGAGCAGGCTCGCTCCCACATTGGTTCTGAGCCATTGGTCAGGAGAAGTGGCACTTCGCCGGCCGGCAGGTAAAGTGACAAAACCTGAAGGATTCAGGTGCTTCACCTTTCCGCTTCCGTCGTCGTAGTCGGTCCTCAAGCTGGGAGCCAGGTTGTCATCGGAAGACACCAACGATCACCGGAGGACCACCTCAATGATCTCTCGTCTCGCAACACCCGACTGGGACGCCAAGGCGTACCAGCAGTTTTCCCGTCTCAGGCAACGCCCAGTCCATGAATTGCTCGACCGTGTCGACCTGCCCAACCCGCAACGCATTTACGACCTTGGCTGCGGCACCGGCATTGCCACGCAGTTGTTGGCCGAACGCTGGCCGCGCGCGCAGTTGCAGGGCGTCGACAGCTCCACGCAGATGCTCGATGAAGCGCGCTGTCTGCCGATCCGGGCGCAGTGGAAGTGTTGCGATCTGCTCGACTGGCGGCCGGAGCAGCCAGCGGATCTGCTGCTCGCTGCCGCCGTACTGCACTTTATCGGGGGCCATGAAACGCTGCTGCCGCACCTGCTCGGTTATCTGAATTCCGGCGGTTGTCTGGCAGCGCACATGCCGGACTGGCGTGATGCGCTGTGGTATCGGCTGATGCTCGACACCCTCGAAGACGGCGGCCCCGGCGGCACGCCAATAGGCACACCAGAACTGCGTCAGCGCATGGCCGCACGGCCGTTGTTGGCACTGGAGGATTACTACCGTTTGCTCGCGCCGCTGACCTCGTCGCTGGATATCTGGGAGACCGAGCAGTTGCAGGTAGTCGACGGCAAATCACCGGTGTACGACTGGGTGAAAGTCTCGGCGCTGCGGCCGGTGATGCAGGCGCTGAGTCCAGAGGAACAGACGCGGTTTATCTATCACTACCTGATGCGGGTGCATGAGCATTATCCGCAGGAGGGGGATGGGCGTACGTTGTTTGCGTTCAAGCGGATATTTATTGTTGCCACGGTTTGAATGAGTTGTGCTGATTGATGCGCAACGGCGTCTGCCGCTTTCGCGAGCAGGCTCGCTCCCACATTGGAATGCATTTCCCTGTGGGAGCGAGCCTGCTCGCGAAGGCGTCAGTGGCAACAACCTCACTCCCGGGATTCAACTCCTAGCTCATCCCACACAGATTCAGCCAGATGAAACGTCGCATTCGCCGCCGGAATCCCGCAGTAAATCGCACTCTGCATGATCACTTCCTTGATCTCGCCCCGGCTCACGCCATTATTGGCCGCCGCACGCAGGTGAAGTTTCAGCTCACCTTCGCGGTTCATGCCGATCAGCATCGCGATGGTGATCAGGCTACGCGTGTGCCGAGGCAAACCCGGACGCGTCCAGATATCGCCCCAGGCATGCCGGGTGATCATCTCCTGGAACTCCGAGTTGAACTCGGTCAGCGTGGTCAGGCTGCGATCGACATGCGCATCACCCAGCACTGCGCGGCGCACTTGCATGCCGTCGTCGTAACGTTGTTTCTCGTCCACAAAAACTTCCTCACTTAGCCTGCAAAAACGCCAAGACACGATCACTGAAATCTGCGCCGGCCTGCACGTTGGACAGATGCGCCGCATAGAACTCGGCGTATTCGGCACCGCGCACATGTTCCTGAATGAAGTGCCCACCAGACGGCGGCGTCACCGCATCTTCAGTCCCGGCGATCACCAGCAACGGCACATTGATCGACGCCAGTTGCTCGCGGAAATCGGCATCACGCACCGCCGCACAATTGGCCGCGTAACCTTCAGGCGAAGTCGCTGCGAGCATGTCGGTAATCTGCTTGGCCGCCGCCGGATGCGCCGCCGAAAAATCCGGAGTAAACCAGCGGGCAATCGACGCATCACGCAGGGCAACCATCGCCGCCGCGCCATCGCGCAGCACGGTTTCGATGCGTGGGTTCCACACCGACGGATCGCCGATTTTAGCTGCGGTGTTGCAGACGATCAGCTTGTTCAGACGATGCCCGGCATTGATGCCCAGCCACTGGCCGATCAAGCCGCCCATCGACAGTCCGCAAAAATGCGCACGCTCGATATGCAGTGCATCCAGCAGACCGAGCACGTCGTGACCGAGTTGCTCGATGCTGTACGGGCCCGGCGTCACCAGCGATTTGCCGTGACCACGGGTGTCGAAACGCAGCACGCGAAAGTGCTCGGTGAACGCTGGCATCTGCGCGTCCCACATGTGCAGATCGGTGCCCAACGAGTTGGACAACACCAGTACCGGCGCATCGACCGGGCCCTCGATTTGATAATGCAGTTCGCCATCGGCGAGTTGAACGAAAGCCACAGCCCTCTCCTTTCAGTCAGACAATGCGTTGTGTTCGGCCACCGCGCGCTCGACCCAGGTTTTCGCCTGACCGAGATAATGGGCGGGGTTCAAAAGATGATCGAGTTCAGCGTTGCTCAGCTCAGCAGTGACTTGCGGTTCATCACCTAGCACTGCGCGTAAATGGCGCTGCTCGGCCACCGCGCGTTTGCAGCATTGCTCAAGCAGATGATGCGCGGTGTCGCGGCCGACACGCTGGGCGAGGACGATGCTGACGGCTTCGGCCAGCACCAGCCCCTGAGTCAATTCGAGGTTGCGGCCCATGCGCTCGGCATCGACTTCCAGGCCATCGGCCAACAAGCGTGCCTGTTGTAGCGAACCGGAAACGAGGCAGCAAATCTCCGGCAAGGTTTCCCATTCGGCATGCCACAGGCCGAGACTGCGTTCATGTTCCTGGGGCATCGCGCTGAACAGCGTCGAGACCAGACCCGGCACCCGCGTCGCCGCGCCGATCAACACCGCCGCGCCGACCGGATTACGTTTGTGCGGCATGGTCGACGAACCGCCCTTGCCAGGCGCCGAGGGTTCGAAAACCTCAGCCGCTTCGGTCTGCATCAACAGGCTGATGTCGCGGCCGAATTTGCCGAGGCTGCCGGCGATCAAACCGAGCACCGCGCCGAACTCGACCACGCGATCACGCTGGGTGTGCCACGGTTGTTCGGGCAAGGTCAGTTGCAGTTCTTCAGCCAGCGCTTCGGCAATCGGCAAGGCTTGTTCGCCCAAGGCTGCGAGCGTCCCGGAAGCACCGCCAAATTGCAGCACCAGCAGACGCGGCTTGAGTTCGCGCAGACGCTGGCGGCTGCGAGTAACAGCGCCCAACCATCCGGCGATTTTCATGCCCAGGGTCACCGGCGTCGCGTGTTGCAGCCAAGTGCGTCCGGCCAGCGGCGTAGCGGCATGACGTTGCGCTTGGGTGGCGAGAGAATCGGCCAGTTGCGCCAGATCACTTTCAATCAATTCCAGTGCCTGACGCAATTGCAGCACCAGACCGGAATCCATTACGTCCTGACTGGTCGCACCCAAATGCACGTAACGTTCGGCTTCAGCGTCGCTGGCAGCAATCTGCTTGCCCAACGCCTTGACCAGCGGAATCGCCGAATTGCCGGCCGTGGCAATCGCCTCGCCCAGCGCCGCAAAGTCATACAACCGCGCGTTACACGCCGCAGCAATCGGTGCGACAGCCGCAGAAGGAATCAGACCGACCCGCGCCTCGGCCCGGGCCAGCGCCGCTTCGAAGTCGAGCATGGCCTGCACGCGGCCCTGATCGCAGAACACCTCACGCATATCGCGGGCAGTGAAGTAGGCATCGAACAATTGATTGCCCGGTCGCTGAGTCATAAACAGTCCTTGCCGGCGCGGGCCGAGGCGACCCGCGCGCATCGGGTTAGAGATCGTGGTGCAAGTACGCCGCCTGCTTCGGCAAACGCAAACTGAACAGGAAGGCGATCGCCATCATCGCCGTCACGTACCAGTAGAAGGAGTTTTCCATGCCGATGTTCTTCAAGCTCAGCGCGACGAATTCCGCCGAACCGCCGAAGATCGCGTTCGCCACCGCATAAGCCAGACCGACGCCGAGGGCGCGGACTTCCGGCGGGAACATCTCGGCTTTCACCAGGCCGCTGATCGAGGTGTAGAAACTGACGATTGCCAGCGCCACGGTGATCAACACAAACGCGAGGAACGGACTGCTGACACTTTTCAGGCTCAACAGAATCGGCACGGTGAACAGCGTACCGAGCGCGCCGAACCAAAGCATCGAGTTACGTCGGCCGATCTTGTCGGCGAGCATGCCGAACAGCGGCTGCATGCACATATAAAGGAACAGTGCGCCGGTCATGATGTAGCTGGCGGTCTTGGCGTGCATGCCGGCGGTGTTCACCAGGTACTTCTGCATGTACGTGGTGAAGGTGTAGAAAATCAGCGAGCCACCGGCGGTGTAACCGAGCACGGTGATGAACGCGGCTTTGTGATCGCGGAACAGCGCAGCGATGCTGCCAGCGTCTTTGTGTTCGCGGGTTTCCTTGTTGGTGGTTTCTTTCAGACTGCGACGCAGGAACAGCGAAATCAATGCCGCCACCGCACCGACCACAAACGGAATCCGCCAGCCGTAGGCACGCAGGTCTTCTTCGGTGAGGAATTGCTGCAGAACCACCACCAGCGATACCGCCAGCAGTTGCCCGCCGATCAGGGTCACATACTGAAACGAGGCGAAAAATCCGCGCTGGCCCTTGAGGGCGACTTCGCTCATGTAGGTCGCAGTGGTGCCGTACTCGCCGCCGACCGACAGCCCTTGCAGCAGACGGGCGAACAACAACAGCACCGGTGCCCAGACGCCGATGTCTTTATAGGTCGGCAAACAGGCGATCAGCAACGAGCCGAAGCACATCATCAGAATCGAGATGAGCATTGAATTCTTGCGCCCGTGCTTGTCGGCGACCCGGCCGAAAATCCAGCCACCGATCGGCCGCATCAGGAAACCGGCAGCGAACACGCCTGCGGTGTTGACCAGTTGCACGGTCGGGTTGTCGGAGGGGAAAAACGCCGGGGCGAAATAGATCGCGCAGAAGGCGTAGACGTAGAAATCGAACCATTCGACGAGGTTGCCGGACGAGGCGCCGACAATGGCAAAGATACGCTTGCTGCGCTCTTCACCGGTGTAATGGGAGGCAGTGGTGGTTGTCATTGTTTTTCACTCGATAGGGACAGTGAGAGTCTAGACATACTTTGCAACAGTCCCGTTCCACATCCTATATCGATCGTTCCCACGCTCCGCGTGGTAACGCATCCGGTGACGCTCCGCGTCACAGTGGACGCAGAGCGTCCATGGCGGCATTCCCACGCAGAGCGTGGGAACGATCAGTAGGCAGCGATCAGTAATCGAAGAACACCGTCTCGGCATCAGTGCCCTGCAGAATCACATTCCACTGGTAAACACCCGAGGCGTCCTGCTTGGCCAGCAACGTACTACGACGCTCGGCCGGCACACATTCGAGCAACGGATCATCGACGTTGGCCGGCTCGCCTTCAAAGTAGATCCGCGTCAGCAAGTGCTTGACCAAGCCACGGGCAAACACCAGCACCACCAGATGCGGCGCCTGGGTCGAACCTTTCAAGCCTTCAACCGTGCCCGGTTTGATCGTGGTGAAACGGAAACGCCCTTCAGCGTCCACCGGCACCCGGCCAAAACCTTCAAAGTTCGGATCGAGCGGTTTGTCCTGCTCGTCTTCCGGGTGGTCGTACTTGCCGGCGGCATTCGCCTGCCAGACTTCAAGCATGGCGTCGTTGACGACATCGCCATTGCCATCCACCACCTGCCCGGTGATCGCCACACGCTCGCCAAGAGTCTGCTCGACGGTGAGGTTTTCGCGGTTCAGCCAGGTCAGGCCGATGTGGTAATACGGCCCGACGGTGTGGGACGTGGTCGCAGTCAGCGTCATCTTATTTCTCCATCGGCGTGGCTTCACGCCCGCGCAGCACGATGTCCCAGCGATAACCGAGGGCGTAGGACGGAATGGTTTTTTCCAGATCGAAACTGGCGATCAGGCGTTCCTTGGCCGAAGTGTCCGGCACGCAGTTGTAGATCGGGTCGTAGGCCAGCAGCGGATCGCCCGGGAAATACATTTGCGTGACCAGGCGGGTGAGAATGCTTGGCCCGAACAGCGAAAAGTGGATGTGCGCCGGACGCCAGGCATTGTGGTGATTGCCCCACGGATAGGCGCCGGGCTTGATGGTCTGGAACTGATACCAGCCATCGGCGTCAGTGACGGTGCGGCCAGTGCCGGTGAAATTCGGGTCCAGCGGCGCGTCATGCAGGTCGCGTTTGTGGTTGTAGCGACCGGCGGCGTTGGCCTGCCAGATCTCCACCAGAATCCCCGGCACCGGCAGACCGTTTTCGTCGAGCACACGGCCGTGAATGATGATGCGTTCGCCCTGTGGCTCGCCTTCATGCTGGGCGGTCAAGTCGTTGTCGGTGTCGCCCACACGCTCGGCGCCGATAGTCGGGCCGGTGATTTCCGACAGCGAGTGCGGCAGAAACACCAATGGCTTCGACGGCGAGCGCAGGTTGGTGGATTGATACGTCGGGTGCAGGTACTCAGGCTGAGTGCCTTCCTGCGGACGACGGTAACCAGGCTTGTCAGACATGTCGCTTTCCTCTGTTCTTTTTCGTCACGGCTTGCGTCAGACGCGTTCGATGGCCAGGGCCAGACCTTGGCCGACACCGACGCACATGGTCGCCAGACCTTTCTTGCCACCGGTCTTTTCCAACTGATGCAGCGCGGTCAGCACCAGACGCGCACCGCTCATGCCCAACGGGTGACCGAGGGCAATCGCGCCACCGTTCGGGTTGACCTGCGCGGCGTCATCCGCCAGACCCAGTTCACGCAGCACCGCCAAACCTTGGCTGGCAAACGCTTCGTTGAGTTCGATCACGTCGAAATCGCTGACCGCGACGCCCAGGCGCTCGATCAATTTGCGCACCGCCGGCACCGGGCCGATGCCCATCACCCGAGGTGCGACACCGGCGCTGGCCATGCCGAGCACTTTGGCGCGGGCGGTCAGGCCGTGTTTTTTCACCGCTTCGGCGGAAGCCAGAATCAGTGCGGCAGCACCGTCGTTGACGCCGGAGGCATTGCCGGCGGTGACGGTTTTGTCCGGGCCATTGACCGGTTTCAACTTGGTCAGCGCTTCAATCGTAGTGTCGGCGCGCGGATGTTCGTCCTGGCTGACCACGGTTTCGCCCTTCTTGTGGGCAATCCGTACTTCAACAATTTCTTCGGCGTAGTAACCGGCGGCCTGCGCGGCGGCGGTACGTTGCTGGCTGCGCAGGGCGAAAGCGTCCTGATCGGCGCGCGAGACTTTATAGTCGTCGGCGACGTTGTCGGCGGTCTGCGGCATCGCGTCGACGCCGTACTGCGCCTTCATCAACGGGTTGATGAAACGCCAGCCGATGGTGGTGTCTTCCAGCTTCATGTTGCGCGAAAACGCCGCGTCAGCCTTGCCCATCACGAACGGCGCGCGGGACATCGACTCGACGCCGCCGGCAATCGCCAGCTCCATCTCGCCGCTGGCAATCGCCCGGAATGCCGTACCGATGGCGTCCATGCCCGAAGCACAGAGGCGATTGAGGGTCACGCCCGGCACGCTGTCCGGCAGGCCGGCCAGCAGCAGCGCCATACGCGCGACGTTACGGTTGTCCTCGCCGGCCTGGTTGGCGCAGCCGAGGAATACTTCGTCGATGGCGTTCCAGTCCACCGATGGATTACGCTCCATCAGGGCCTTGATCGGCACGGCGGCCAAATCATCAGCGCGAACAGCGGACAGTCCGCCACCAAAACGGCCAATCGGCGTGCGAATCGCGTCGCAGATATAAACGTCACGCATCATGCTTCTCCCGGTGCCTGGCCGTGGGCGGCGGCAGTACGCGCTTCGAGATCGCGCAGCGCAGTCAGTTCGACTTCAGTCGGTTCAGCGGTGTTTTCAACATGCTCGGCAAAACGGATCGCCCAACCGGTGGCCGCGACCACTTGCTCGCGGGTCACGCCAGGATGCAACGCGGTGACCACGAACTCATGGGTGCCCTCTTCCGGCTCCATGATGCACAGGTCGGTGATGATGCCAACCGGCCCGGCGCCCGGCAGGCCCAGACGTTTGCGCGAATCGCCGCCCTCGCCGTGACCGACCGAGGTGATGAAATCGAGCTTGTCGACAAACGAACGCGCCGACTGTTTAAGGATGATCAACACGCTTTTCGCCGAACCGGCAATCTCCGGCGCGCCACCGGCACCCGGCAGGCGCACTTTCGGCGAGAAATAATCGCCGACCACGGTGGTGTTGATGTTGCCGAAACGGTCGACCTGCGCGGCGCCGAGAAAACCGACGTCGATGCGCCCGCCCTGCAGCCAGTAGCGAAAAATCTCACCGGTCGGTACGACAGTGTCAGCGGTTTCCGCCAGCTCACCGTCACCGATCGACAGCGGCAGCACGCTTGGCTTGGCGCCAATCGGGCCCGACTCATAGATCAGCACCACATCCGGCGACGAGGTCAGACGCGCAAGGTTGGCGGCTTTCGACGGCAGGCCGATGCCGACGAAACACACCGAGCCGTTCTTCAGGCGACGCGCCGCCGCGACGGTCATCATTTCATTGGTGGTGTAAGTCATTACTTGGCCTCCGAAGCAGCGGCCAACTTGGCCTGGAACGCGCTGAAGTCAGCGCAGCCATGGATGTATTCATTGATCCACGCGGTAAACGTCTCACGGTCGCGGGCGATCGGATCCCACGCTTGATAGAAACGATTGTCGCGCTCGGTGTAACCGTGGGCGTAGGACGGGTGCGCGCCGCCGGGCACGTGGCAGACCGCGCTCAAGGCCCAGGTCGGCAGTACACAGGCGTTCATCGGCGCGTTGAGGTCGTCGACGATTTCTTCAACAGTGACGATGCAGCGTTTGGCGGCCAGTGCGGCTTCTTTCTGCACACCGAGAATGCCCCACAGCAGCACATTGCCTTGGCGGTCGGCTTTCTGTGCGTGGATCACGGTCACGTCCGGGCGCACCGACGGCACGGCCGCCAACACTTCACCGGTGAACGGGCAGGTCACGGTTTTGATCAGTGGATTGACCTTCGGCAGGTCGGAGCCGGCGTAAGCACGCAGCACCGCGAATGGCAGGCCGGACGCACCGGCGACGTAGGCATTGGCCAGGTCGGCGTGACTGTGCTCTTCGATTTCCAGCGCGTGCGGCCATTGCTTCTCGACCGCGTCACGCAGACGGTGCAGGGAGCCCACACCCGGGTTGCCGCCCCAGGAGAAAATCAGTTTGCGTGCGCAACCGGCGCCAATCAGTTGGTCGTAGATCAGGTCAGGCGTCATCCGCACCAGCGTCAGATCTTTCTTGCCCTGACGAATGATTTCATGACCTGCGGCCGTAGGGATCAGGTGAGTGAAGCCTTCGAGCGCGACGGTGTCGCCGTCGTTGACGAATTGCTTCACCGCGTCGTGCAGCGAAAGGATCTCAGCCATGGAGCGGGCTCCTGTTTTTGTAATGAATCGCCAGTGATAAAAAGGCGCGAGGTTCAGCGCCGGAGTCACTGAAGATTAAGCCTGGGGAAATGGCCAAACAATCCGATAATCGACTGAGTGTTCGTTTATCGAACGGATTGTTGTTCTCCTAACAATCGAATCAAAAGCATCGCGAGCAGGCTCACTCCTACAGGGGAACGCATTCCAAATGTGGGAGCGAGCCTGCTCGCGAATAGGCCAGAACATTCAACGAATATTTCTACGCATGAAACTCAAGTCGCATCCGCATGACTGACCATGCCTTTAATCACCACCGCCGTGGTGGCCAATGCCGCCGGAATCACCAACGCCGTCAGCACCTGCTCGAAATTCCAGCCCAGGCCCAACAAGGTCGCGCCCATCCACGCCCCGAGAATCGCGCCAAAGCGGCCAATCCCCAGCATCCACGAGACCCCGGTCGCCCGCCCTTGGGTCGGATAAAACCGCGCCGCCAATGACGGCATCGCCGATTGCGCACCGTTCACGCACATCCCTGCCACCAGCACCAGCGTCGCCAGCAACGTGATATTCCCCAGACTCTGCCCCACCGCGTAGGCAAACACCCCGGCCAGCAGGTAGAAAGTGCCAATGACCTTGTGCGGATTGAAGCGGTCCATCGCCCATCCCACCGCCACCGCGCTCAATACCCCGCCGAACTGGAACAACGCACCGATAAACGCGGCTTGTTCCATGCTCGCGCCACTGTCACGCATCAGCGTCGGCAGCCAACTGGTCAGCAGATAAACAATCACCAGGCCCATGAAATAGGTCAGCCACAGCAACAAGGTGCCGGTGCTGTAAGTGCCAGAGAAGATCACGGCGAAAACGTTGCGCGCCTTCACTGTTTTCTGTTCCGGCACGCTGAAACTCGAGGCCTGGGCAACAGTGACCGGATCGATCGGTGCCAGGGTCTTGCGGATTTTGTCGGTGCCACGGTTACGGACTACAAGGTAGCGCGCCGATTCCGGCAGCCAGAACAGCAGCACCACCGCGAGAATCAACGGCAAGATCCCGCCGATCAGCAGCAGGCTGTGCCAGCCGAACGCCGGAATCAGCTTGGCGGAAATAAACCCGCCACCGGCCATGCCGAGGTTGAAACCGCAGAACATGCTGGTCACCAGCAGCGATTTCTTACGCTCCGGGGTGTACTCCGAGAGCAGCGTGGTGGCATTGGGCATCCCCGCGCCCAGACCCAGGCCGGTGAGGAAGCGCAGCACCAGCAGTTGTTCAACGTTGGTGCTGTACGCCGACGCCAGGCTGAAGGCACCGAACAGCACCACCGCGCCGACGAGGACGACTTTTCGCCCGAAGCGGTCAGCCAGAGGGCCGGAACCCAATGCGCCGAAGACCATGCCGATCAACGCAGCGCTCATCACCGGGCCGAGGCTGGCGCGGTCGATGCCCCAGTCCTGCGACAACGCCGGGGCGATGAAGCCCATCGCCGCGGTGTCGAGGCCATCGAGGAAAACAATCAGGAAACACAGGATCACCACCCGCCACTGATAGCGCGAGATCGGTTGGGCATTGATGAAGGTCTGCACGTCGAGGCAGTTACCTACAGCGGACTGAGGCTGGTTCATTATTTTTATTCCACGCAAAAAACGCAGTCGAACGGCGGCCGGCCAGAGAGCGGCACGGTCACAAGAATAGAAGGTCTGGATCAGGCGTTGCGGGAAACCCGGCAACAGCGGGTGAAGCGGAGACAGTCGGAGAGCGTGCGCATGGTGAGTTGCCTCTTGTCATTATTATGGGAGTCGACAGTCCGGCGGGCTCATTCACATCAGCGCCGGATGACGCTGCCGCGACATTAATGATCCGAGGGTTTTAGCGTCAATTCGATAAACGCAACACTGTGCGTTTATCGAACAGCTTCATCAGGCAAACAACTGCGCACTGAGGTCGCGGCTGGCACTGAGCAAGCCCGGCAGGAAGCGCTGCTCAAGCTCGGTACGGCTGACGCGACCGGCGTGGGTGCTGACGTTGAGCGCTGCGACCACTTGGCCGGAAGCGTCATAGACCGGCACAGCAATCGAGCGCAGACCCTGTTCCAGTTCCTGATCGACGATGCACCAGCCTTGCTGTCGCACTTCCTGCAGGCATTCGAGCAGCGCATCGGGTGTATGGATCGTGCGGCTGGTCTTGGCGACCAGTTCGGCGTGATCGAGGTATTCACGCAGCGATGTGTCATCGAGGGCTGCCAGCAGAATCCGCCCCATCGACGTGCAATACGCCGGCAAGCGACCGCCCACCGACAGGTCCACCGAAATCAGCCGCTGCGTGGTCGCCGAACGGGCGATGTAGAGAATGTCATCGCCCTCCAGCGTGGCCATGTTGCAGGCTTCGTGCAGTTGCTCGCTCATGCGGTCGAGGTACGGCTGGGCGGACACTGCCAACGGCGTCGACGACAGATAGGCGTGGCCGAGGGTCAGCACTTTGGGCAGCAATGAGTAGGTGCGACCGTCCGTGGTGGCGTAGCCGAGTTTGATCAAGGTATGCAGGCAACGGCGCACGGCGGCGCGGGGAATTTCCGTGCGGTGACTGATTTGGGCGATGGTCAGATGACGCTTGCGCTCCTGAAACGCCTGCACCACCGCCAAGCCACGGGCCAGCGAGGTCATGAAGTCCGGATCACCGGTCAGCGCCTGGATGCGTTTGGCCGGCGAGGCGACGATCGGCGGCGCCACGGAGGTGAAAGAGTTGCGCATTTGATCGTTCATTTCTTGTCCTTTTATCCGGCACGGATCAATGGGCTATACAAGCGGCTCGCCGGCAAATGCACAAGCGTCTGGCCTGCAAGATTGGGCGATTATCGAACCGTCGGCCGATAATCGCAATCGGCCGTTCGGCTTGCTTCAAACCCTTTCCGGGGTTCGCTCAACTTCAGCCTTTATCTGAATCACTGCTTTAGTTGTTCGACTAAATGGCGCCAAAAACCGATCGCGTGGCAAATAACGGCCAACGCACACTTCAACTAGCGACAAAAGTTGCGAGTCACAAAACAATCACACATCCGGAACCGTTTTTAACTTGGCAAAGATAGTCATTCCCGAATCGACCGCTATAATGCACCTCAGTGGCACCTCGTTTTTAATCGCCGAGGCCGTCACCCGCTGAGGCGATGTCCATCGCCAACAGCCCGGCCAGCGCCCGACACGCATCACTCATGCAACGCCTGCGCTCGCTGAAACAGGAAACTGATGCTGCGTCAGTTTTTATCTGGTGCCGTAGCCGCCTGTAACACGGAAGTCTTGATCGTCCCACCGATAAAACCAATGCCTGTCTGGCATTGAACTCTCGGTGGCTTCGTTCAATCGATTCGTTGCAGTGCGTTTCACCAGACACTTCACTCAACTCATACAGGTAGCACTGTGACGAAAGACGAACTGCGCGCGGAACTTGAGCGCCAGGAACAACGTTACAAGGAAGTTTACGGCGGGGAAGTCACCACCTACGCCGCTCAGCCAGAACCGGAACGCAAAGCGTGGCGTAAACGCCCGACCGTTCAGGATCAGGTCTTCAAGCAAGAAATCGAAAAGATCGAAAAGGAACGCAAAGCCGAAGAGCCTTGAGCCACGGTTTTTGCATCTTTTGAAGGTTTGCGTCCGCACCGGTTACAAGCGCGGTGAAACGACGATGCCTTGCGCGCCCGCTACCCGCGGGCAGCGGCCATCACCCGGCCAGGCAGACTGAGGACGGGCGTCCTACAGGTTTCACAGATATTTCAGACAAGCGTTTGAGACCTCTTCGCGTCGGTAAAATCGCCTACTAAAAAAGGCTTTTATCAATTAAATCAACGACTTGAAAAACCCTGCGGAACGCTAGGTTTTCATGCGCTGCAACAAATTAAATCGAAGAAGTGTGTAACCGATGAGCAGGTAGGGGATCGATTTCCAGTCTTTTCTGGCATAATCGCGCCCCCTTACGACCGGGTCAGAAAACCTTCATGATCGATTTATTCAGCGGACTGGATGCTTGGGTGCTTGTGAGCCTCTTGCTCGCCCTGACGTTTGTCCTCGCCTTCGAGTTCATCAATGGATTTCATGACACCGCTAACGCGGTAGCCACTGTTATCTACACCAAAGCCATGCCGCCTCACCTGGCGGTGTTCTTTTCCGGTGTGTTCAATTTCCTCGGCGTGCTGCTGGGTGGCGTTGGCGTGGCGTATGCCATCGTCCATTTGCTGCCGGTTGAACTGCTGATCAATGTGAACACCGGCCATGGTCTGGCGATGGTGTTCTCGTTGCTCGCCGCGGCAATCGCCTGGAACCTGGGCACCTGGTACTTCGGTATCCCGGCTTCCAGCTCGCACACCTTGATCGGCTCGATCCTCGGTGTCGGCCTGGCCAACGCCCTGATCAACGACATTCCATTGGCCGACGGCGTGAACTGGCAGAAAGCGATCGACATCGGCGCCTCGCTGGTGTTTTCGCCGATGGCCGGTTTCCTGATCGCCGCGCTGATCCTGATCGGCCTGAAGTGGTGGCGTCCGCTGTCGAAGATGCACAAGACACCGGAACAGCGCCGCAAGATCGACGACAAGAAGCACCCACCGTTCTGGAACCGTCTGGTCCTGGTGATCTCGGCCATGGCCGTGAGCTTCGTGCACGGTTCAAACGATGGCCAGAAAGGCATCGGCCTGATCATGCTGGTGCTGATCGGTATCGTGCCTGCGCAGTTCGTTCTCGACCTGAACAGCACCACCTATCAGATCGAACGTACTCGCGATGCGACCCTGCACCTGAGCCAGTTCTACCAGCGCAACGCCGATTCGCTGGGTGAGTTCCTGGCCCTGGGCAAGAGCGTAGAAGGCGACCTGCCGGAGAAATTCCGCTGCAACCCGCAGCAGACCGAACCGACCATCAGCGCCCTGCTGCACACCCTCAAAGGTGTTGCGGACTACCACTCGCTGTCGTCGGAAAGCCGCATTGAAGTGCGTCGTTACCTGCTCTGCCTGGACGACACCGCGAAGAAGGTTGGCAAGCTGCCGGGGCTGGAACCGCGTGAAAAGGCTGACCTCGACAAGCTGCGCAAAGACCTGACCACCACCACCGAATACGCGCCGTTCTGGGTGATTCTGGCGGTCGCACTGGCTTTGGGCCTGGGCACTATGGTTGGCTGGAAGCGCGTGGTACTGACCATTGGCGAGAAGATCGGCAAGCAAGGCATGACCTACTCCCAGGGCATGTCCGCGCAGATCACTACTGCCAGTTTGATCGGTATGGCCAACATCTTCAGCCTGCCTGTGTCGACCACGCACGTTCTGTCCTCGGGCGTGGCGGGCACCATGGTCGCCAACAAGAGCGGCCTGCAGGGTGGCACGGTTCGCACCATTCTGTTGGCGTGGGTGTTGACCTTGCCGGCGACTGTTGCGCTGTCGGCCGGGTTGTTCTGGCTGGCGTCGAAGGCGCTGGGTAGTTGATAGATAGCGGTACATGAGAAAGGCGCGATTCGAGAGGATCGCGCCTTTTTTTGTGGTTGGGGTTTTGGGATTGGAATTGGAATTGGAATTGGGGGTATATCCGTTGCTGCGGGTGTTGCCGCTGGCGGTTTCGCTCTTACAGCGAGTCCCTTTTTCAAACGCCGAAAAGGTAACCCAAATTAAGGCTTTGCCCCGGCGTACGGCACTTCGCTGAGGCTCAGTGTTCCCTCGCTACGGTGGGGTAAAAGATCAAAAGCCGAAGCAAGATCAAAAGCCAGATCAAGAGCCCCTCACCCTAGCCCTCTCCCAGAGGGAGAGGGGACTGACCGCGGTGTTTGGGGGAGGTACGCCGACGTGAAATACCGCGTTGAACTCAGATTCCGAAACAGATCAAGAGCCCCTCACCCTAGCCCTCTCCCGGAGGGAGAGGGGACTGATCGAGGTGTTTGGGGGAGGTACGCCGACATGCGATATCGCGTTGAACTCAGATTCTGAAAGGCTCACAAATCGGCCCCCTCTCCCTCGGGAGAGGGCTGGGGTGAGGGGCAAATCCACCACAATTCCAAAGCCGAACATCCGCTTTTCACCACTCAATAGGCCGAGTGTCAGCTCGCCTGCTCTTGATCTTGATCTGTAAGGCGACGTCGGAAGGCTGAGTGGAGGGATTGATCCGGGCGTGGGAGCGCAGCGACCGTTTGGCGAAGCCAAACACAGCGAGAGGAGGTGCAGCGAAGCAAACCGTAGGCGCTGCGCCCGGATCGATCCCGCAGCGAAGGAACCCCGAGCCCCAGCGAGCGGGCCGCACGTAGGAGCAAGCGTTTTTTGCTTACTTTTTTTGGCGTTTGAAAAAAAGTGAGTCGCCGTAAGGGCGAAACCGCCAGTGGCAACACCCGAAAAAACGGATATACACCCAACCCCCCAAGAACATGGTCGGCCCAAAGGCCGCCAAGTCAAAAAAAAAGGGGCAACCGAAGTCGCCCCAAAATGCCTTGCGTGCTCATCAATCCAGAAGAATCACTTCTTGCGCTTATTCGCATCCTTCCAGATAAAAAATCCAAACCCTGCAAAAAACAGAACCATCAGCCCTACAGTCAGGACCCCGGCAAACACCACGTTATCGAAAAACATGACTGGCCTCCTGGCCCCTGCTCTGCTGCGATGGACCTAAGTTACCAAACACACAGGCGCACAAATTGACCGGGATCAATACCAGCAAGGAAGGGAGATAAAGGAGGGGAATTAAATGACCTGCATCAAAGGATGCAGGGGCAGATCAACGCTTTTTCGGCTTGTTTTTCGACTTTTTCCTGGCTTTTCCCAACGGCATCGCCTGCTCGAAAGCCTGGCGCACTTCGTTCAGGCGCTTCTCTTTTATGTCATGCACCCGCTTGGCGCGCTCAGTGCTGAGGTCGATCAGTTTGTCGTCTTGGCTCATGGCGTTCAGTACATCGCAGTAAAGGATCACAACTGCCACATCACCGGCAGGACCATGTCAATAATGCAACGTCACACCAGCGCTGACCAGCCGAAGATCAGATCTCGATATCGACCCACAAACCCTGACGCGGCTGATCTTCCATCAGCGGCACCACCGGCACGGTGTTGTCGGCGTTCAACTCGGTACCGGGTATGGCCAGGTGTTCTTCCGGATCTTCATCGGCTTCGCGACGACGGCGATCACGTTCTTGCTGGCGACGCTGTTCTTCGCGCGCCAGCAATCGATCCTCTTCCGGATCGCGTTTTTGCAGATCGATCGTGCTTTCGTTGGAGCTTTCCTGCACCGGCACCACCGGAGGAATGTCCGGCCGCTGGCGGATCGGATCCTGCTGGGAAGTGATCGGCACAGCGCTCAGGGGGAGCATCGGTGGCAACATATAAAGGGTCTCCTGTCAGCAGGCTATCGGCTGCGGCAAAGGCGCCTTGAGCCGTCGGTCGCAAACTTGTGACCGGGTTAACACTCACCGGTGCCCTGTTCTCTCGTAAAACCGACGCATGACCGCCGCCTGCTTCGACTTGCAGCTTGCAGCTAAAAGCTCGCAACTGCTCCTAATCCTTTGGCCCTGAAGCCCTCATTCCGTTAAGATAGCCCGCTTTTTCAAGGTGGGAGTCAGGCAGCATGGCGCAGCAGTATCAACCGGGGCAACGCTGGATCAGTGACAGCGAAGCAGAGCTTGGTTTAGGCACCGTTCTGGCACAGGACGGCCGCTTGTTGACCGTGCTTTACCCGGCCACTGGCGAAACCCGCCAGTACGCGCTACGGAATGCGCCCCTGACCCGCGTGCGGTTCTCGCCGGGTGACAGCATCACCCACTTCGAAGGCTGGAAGATGACCGTGCAGCAAGTCGACGATGTCGACGGCCTGATGGTCTATCACGGTCTCAATGGGCAGAACGAAGCCGTCACCCTGCCGGAAACCCAGCTGTCGAACTTCATTCAATTCCGTCTGGCCAGCGACCGTCTGTTCGCCGGGCAGATCGACCCGCTGGCGTGGTTCTCGCTGCGTTACAACACTCTCGAACACACCAGCCGCCAGCTGCAATCTTCGCTCTGGGGCCTGGGTGGCGTGCGTGCGCAACCGATCGCGCACCAATTGCACATAGCCCGTGAAGTTGCCGACCGCATTGCGCCGCGCGTACTGCTGGCGGACGAAGTGGGTCTGGGTAAAACCATCGAAGCCGGTCTGGTGATCCATCGCCAACTGCTCTCGGGCCGCGCCAACCGCGTGCTGATCCTCGTTCCGGAAAACCTCCAGCACCAATGGCTGGTGGAGATGCGCCGCCGCTTCAACCTGCAGGTCGCGCTGTTCGACGAAGAACGCTTTATCGAAAGCGATGCCAGCAACCCGTTCGAAGACACCCAACTGGCGCTGGTTGCGCTGGAATGGCTGGTCGACGACGAGAAAGCGCAGGACGCGCTGTTCGCTGCCGGCTGGGATCTGCTGGTGGTCGACGAAGCACATCACCTGGTCTGGCACGAAGAAAAAGCCAGCCCGGAATACACCCTGGTCGAGCAACTGGCTGAAACCATCCCCGGTGTGTTGCTGCTCACCGCGACCCCGGAACAACTCGGTCAGGACAGCCACTTCGCTCGCCTGCGTCTGCTCGATCCGAACCGTTTCCATGACCTGGCCGCCTTCCGCGCCGAGAGCGACAACTATCGCCCGGTGGCCGAAGCCGTGCAGGAACTGCTCGACAAGGGCCGTCTCTCGGCCAAAGCGCACAAAACCATCCAGGGTTTCCTCGGCAACGAAGGCGAAGCGCTGCTGACGGCGGTCAACGATGGCGACACCGAAGCCAGCGCCCGCCTCGTGCGTGAGCTGCTCGATCGCCACGGCACCGGCCGCGTGCTGTTCCGTAACACCCGTGCCGCCGTGCAGGGTTTCCCGGAGCGCAAACTGCACCCGTACCCGCTGCCGTGCCCGGACGAATACCTCGAACTGCCGCTGGGCGAACACGCCGAGCTGTACCCGGAAGTCAGCTTCCAGGCGCAACCGGACGCCAGCGAAGAAGAACGCTGGTGGAAATTCGACCCGCGCGTCGAGTGGCTGATCGATCAGCTGAAAATGCTCAAGCGCACCAAGGTGCTGGTGATCTGCGCCCACGCCGAAACCGCGATGGACCTGGAAGACGCCCTGCGCGTGCGTTCCGGCATCCCGGCCACGGTGTTCCATGAAGGGATGAACATCCTTGAGCGTGACCGCGCCGCTGCTTACTTCGCCGATGAGGAGTTCGGTGCGCAAGTGCTGATCTGCTCGGAAATCGGCAGTGAAGGTCGCAACTTCCAGTTCGCTCACCACTTGGTACTGTTCGATCTGCCGTCGCACCCGGACTTGCTCGAGCAGCGGATCGGCCGTCTCGACCGGATCGGCCAGAAGCACATCATCGAACTGCACGTGCCCTACCTGGAAACCAGCCCGCAAGAGCGCCTGTTCCAGTGGTACCACGAAGCGCTGAACGCGTTCCTCAACACCTGCCCGACCGGCAACGCCTTGCAGCACCAGTTCGGCCCGCGCCTGCTGCCGCTGCTCGAAGAAGCCGACGACAGCGAGTGGCAAGCGCTGATCGACGAAGCGCGCACCGAGCGCGAGCGTCTGGAAGCCGAACTGCACACCGGTCGTGACCGTCTGCTGGAACTCAACTCCGGCGGCGCTGGCGAAGGTGAAGCGCTGGTCGAGGACATCCTCGAACAAGACGATCAGTTCGCCCTGCCGATCTACATGGAAACCCTGTTCGACGCGTTCGGCATCGACAGCGAAGACCATTCGGAAAACGCCCTGATCCTCAAGCCGAGCGAGAAGATGCTCGACGCCAGTTTCCCGCTGGGCGACGACGAAGGCGTGACCATTACCTACGACCGCAACCAGGCGCTGTCGCGCGAAGACATGCAGTTCATCACCTGGGAACACCCGATGGTGCAGGGCGGCATGGACCTGGTGCTGTCCGGTTCGATGGGCAACACCGCCGTCGCGCTGATCAAGAACAAGGCGTTGAAACCGGGCACCGTGCTGCTCGAGCTGCTGTATGTCAGCGAAGTGGTGGCGCCGCGTTCGCTGCAACTGGGCCGTTACCTGCCGCCAGCTGCTCTGCGCTGCCTGCTCGATGCCAATGGCAACGATCTGTCGCCACGGGTCTCGTTCGAAACGCTGAACGATCAGCTGGAAAGCGTGCCACGCGCCAGCGCCAACAAGTTCATCCAGGCCCAGCGCGATCAGTTGACGCCACGGATCAACGCCGGTGAAGACAAGATCGCCCCGCGTCACGCCGAGCGCGTGGCCGAGGCCCGTCGCCGTCTGGCGGCCGACACCGACGAAGAACTGGCGCGCCTGACCGCGTTGCAAGCGGTCAACCCGACTGTGCGTGACAGCGAACTGGACGCGTTGCGCCAGCAGCGTGAGCAGGGTCTGGCGATGCTGGATAAAGCGGCATTGCGTCTGGAAGCGATTCGGGTGTTGGTGGCGGGTTAAACCGCCCTGCTCCAGCGCTGAAAACAGAAAGGCCCGCAGTGATGCGGGCCTTTTTGTTTGCCTGTGATTTAGATCGTTCCCACGCTCTGCGTGGGAATGCCTCAGGGGACGCTCCGCGCTCCAGCTCCGGAAAGGGACGCAGAGCGTCCCGGGCTGCGTTCCCACGCAGAGCGTGGGAACGATCATCATGCCGTCGCCGCTGCGACCTCTGGCTCAACCACAGCAACCAGCCCTTCCTTCATCCGCTGCGCATCGCGCACAAAACACCGCGCCGCCAGAAACAGAAAGACCATCGTCAGAAACAGCGCCACCGGAATCAGGTACATCGCATCATGCAGCCCGACTGCCTTGAACGCCTCGGTCATCTGCTCAGCCCCCGCCGCCGCCATCGCGGTATGCGCAAAGTGATCGGACAAGCCACCGACCACCACCGGCCCCAAACCACCGCCCAACAGATACAACCCGGCAAAGAACAACGCCATCGCCGTCGCCCGCAAACGTGGTTCGACCACATCCTGAATCGCCGTGTAAACACAGGTGTAGAAGTTGTAGGCAAACAGCCAACCAACACTGAACACCGCGACAAACACACCAATCTCGATACGCCCGGCATGCAGCGCCCACGCCGTGCACAACGTCGAAATAATCAGACTGAACGCGGCGAACAACAACCGACCATTGGCCACACGCTGGTGAATCTTGTCAGCAATCCAGCCACCCAGCGTCAGCCCGACCAGCCCGGTCACACCAACAATCACCCCGGTCGCCACCGCTGCTTCCTGCAACGGCATGAGGAAATAACGCTGCAGCATCGGCACCAGAAACGAGTTGCAGGCATACGTCGCGAAGTTGAAGCACAACCCGGCCATCACCAGCCAGAGAAAGGTCGGCACCGCCAGAATCCGGCGGATTGGCTTGTCGACTTTCTCTTGCGAAACCTGCACGGTTTCCGCTGCGCCGCGCTTTGGCTCTTTGATAAAGAACATGAAAATCGCCAGAAGCAGCCCCGGCACCGCCGCAATAAAGAACGGCGCGCGCCAACTGTCGAACGCCTTGACCATCCAGCCGATGGTGAAGAAAGCCAGCAACAGGCCCAGCGGCAAGCCCAACATGAAAATGCCCATGGCTCGCGCCCGACGATGCGCCGGAAACAGATCGCCAATCAGCGAGTTGGCCGCCGGTGCATAACTGGCCTCACCGATGCCGATGCCCATGCGCACGATCAGAAAGCTCCAGAAACTGCCGACCAGGCCGTTGACCGCCGTCAGCGCACTCCACGTCGCCAGGCCCCAGCCCATCAGCTTGCTGCGCGAACCGGTGTCGGCCATGCGCCCCAGCGGCAGCCCGGCAATCGCGTAAACAATCGTGAATGCGGTACCGACGATGCCCAGTTGAAAGTCACTGAGGTGCCACTCCATGCGGATCGGCTCGATGATGATCGCGGGAATGGTGCGGTCGAAGAAGTTGAACAGGTTGGCGAGGAACAGCAGGAACAGAATGCGCCAGGCATTCGCCGCTTGGGTCGAGTTCTGCATGGGTCCGTCTCTTTATTGTTATAGGGCTTCACTGCCAACGCATCCGAGCCCGGAACCTGCAATCTAGTCAGGCATGACGGGGCTGTCTGTGATCATTCGTCTGCCTGATATCGGGCCATGGCACTGTAACGAAACGTAAGCCCTTGATAAGTCAGCAATCCCCCTGAAACCGGGGCTTTTGCGGCAAAACCTTGCCACAAAAAAATAGTTTCGCACCCCCCTTCCCAAGTCTGCGGCAAAGCCTAGAATGGCCGCCGGATCCGTCCGGATCTCCCGATCAATCCCTTTGATACCCCCGCCCATGTCCGAAGTCAGTCCGTGTCTGAATTGCGGTGCCTGCTGTTCCCATTTTCGCGTGTCTTTTTTCTGGGGTGAGTGCGCTTCCTCCGGCGGCACGGTGCCCGATGAACTGGTCACGCAAATCAGCCCCAGTCGGGTGGCGATGAACGGCACCGACTGCAAATCGCCGCGCTGCACGGCGTTGGTCGGCGAAGTCGGCAGCGAGGTGAAGTGCTCGATTTACGAATTGCGCTCCAGCCCCTGCCGTGAATTCGAATCGTCCTGGGAAAACGGCGAACAGAATGTCGACTGCGATAAGGCCCGCGCGCGTTTTGGCTTGCCGCCGCTGCAACCGGACTGGGCGCAAATTCCTTTCGAACAGATCGCTTGAGCCTTTAGCGCCAATCGCTATGACGCTAATGCCGAAATCATTAGCGCCAATGTGCCACTACCCCTTGCACGGCTAAAACCGCCTCTATACTCCAGTCATTCGCCTGCGTTCACCGCGCAGTCAGGACGACTTCAGAGATGGGGCATGCTATGGAGTGGCTTGGTTTGCAGTTTGTTACCGAGCTGCCGGAGAGCGGGCAGGTCATCCTCGATTGCAGTCACAACCCTCTCCTGGTGATGGTTGCGTATCTGGTCGCCTGCGCAGCCAGTTTCGCCACTCTGGATATGGCTGAGCGCGTTGTAAATGCCGAAGATCCGGGGTCGCGGCGGATCTGGCTCTGGATCGGCGCGACCTGCCTGGCCGGCGGCATCTGGGCCATGCATTTCATCGGCATGCTGGCTTTCCAGACACCGATCGACATTCAGTACGACCTTGGCATCACCCTTTTCTCGTTGCTGATTGCCCTGCTCGCCTCTTGGCTGGCCATGCAAACCCTGAGCGAAGCGCAGCCGAGTGCATTGCATTGCTTGAAAACCGCGTTTGTCATCGGCCTGGGCATCGCCGGCATGCATTACGTTGGCATGGCGGCGATGAAGTCGAGCGCCACCGCCTACTATCAGCCAGGACTGTTCGCGCTGTCTGTGGCGATCGCCATCGGCGCCAGTTTCGCCGCGCTGTGGGTGGCCCGCTATCTGAGCGAAGGCGGCGGCGTGGCGCATCAGTTGCTCAAGTACAGCGCTGCGCTGATTCTCGGCGCCGGCATCATCAGCATGCATTTCACCGGCATGGCTGCGCTGGATCTGGTTCTTCCCGAGGGAGGCCTGACAGCGAGCGGCGGCGATAACGGGCATCTGCAACTGGGCCTGACCGTGGCGCTGATCATCCTGCTGATCCTTGGCAGTGCGATCAGTGCAGCGCTGGCCGACAAGAAACTGCAGAACAAAGAAGAGGATCTGCGCCGGGTCAACGCCCTGCTCAGCCAGCTCGATCAGGCGCGCATGTCGCTGCAACAAGCGGCCAACTACGACGCCCTGACCAACCTGATCAACCGTCGCGGTTTCAACCAGATCTTCGCCGAGAAACTCTGCCAGAAAGCCACCGAGGGCGGCATGCTCGCGGTGATGTTTCTCGACATCGACCACTTCAAGCGGATCAACGACAGCCTCGGTCACGACGCCGGTGACGAACTGCTCAAGGTGATCGCCCAGCACATCAAAGGCTCGGTGCGCAGCCATGAAGACGTGGTCGCGCGGTTCGGTGGCGACGAGTTCTGCATCCTCATTAACCTGCGTGAGCGCGAAGAAGCCCGCAGTATGGCCCAGCGCATCATGCTCAAAATGAAGGAGCCGATCGAACTGGCCGGGCGCCGCATGGTGATGACCACCAGCATCGGCATCAGTCTGTTTCCGGAAGATGGCAGCACCTGCGAAGAACTGCTCAAGCACGCCGATCTGGCGTTGTATCAATCCAAAGGCGCGGGACGTAATGGCCTGCATTTTTTCAGTTCCAACCTCAAGACCCGCGCCAGCTTCGAGCTGCAACTGGAAGAAGAACTGCGCCATGCCCTGCGCGAAGAAAACGGTCTGACGCTCTATTACCAACCTATCTTCGAACTGAAAACCGGCCGCGTCACCAAGCTTGAAGCATTGATTCGCTGGCAGCATCCGCTGCATGGCTTGCTGACCCCGGATCGTTTCATCTCGATTGCCGAAAACAACGGTTTGATTGCCGAACTGGACAACTGGGTGCTGCGCCGCGCCTGCAAGGATCTGGGTGAACTGTCACGGCATGGCTGCGAAGAGCTGAAAATCGCCTGGAACTGCTCGCCGCTCAATCTCGCCCGGGAAGAACTGGCCACTGAAATCGAAAGTGCCTTGCGCACTGCCGGTGTCGCGCCGGAACGGCTGGAACTGGAAGTCACCGAGAACGCGTTGATGGGTAACATCGCCAACACCCTGGTGCTGCTGCGGCAGATCCGCGCGCTCGGTGTGTCGCTGTCGATCGACGACTTCGGCACTGGCTACTCGTCGCTGGCTTACCTCAAGCGCCTGCCGCTCAACACCTTGAAGATCGACCGCTCGTTCATCCTCGACATTCCCACGGCAACCGCCGACATGGAGATTGTCCAGGCGATCATCGTCATGGCGCACACCCTGCATTTGCAGGTGGTCACCGAAGGCGTGGAAAGCCTGGAGCAATACGAATTTCTTGAACGCTCGGGCTGCGACTTCATTCAGGGTTACCTGCTCAGCCGCCCGGTACCGCTGGACGAGCTGCGCCCGGTGCTGGAAGAAATCAATCAGCGCAAACATTCACACGCGCTCAATCCGTTGATTCTGGCGCGCGGTACATTTGCACCAGTGTCGCTGGATCCTGCGCCAAAAAGCCCTGCGCCCCATGCAGGCGCATCAATTGTGCGGCCAATCCGCTGA
Organism: Pseudomonas sp. S3_C06; assembly: GCF_054667675.1. NCBI lineage: Bacteria > Pseudomonadati > Pseudomonadota > Gammaproteobacteria > Pseudomonadales > Pseudomonadaceae > Pseudomonas > Pseudomonas sp. S3_C06. The sequence goes on along the minus strand of NZ_CP162747.1, from coordinate 5,359,287 downwards.
TCGGTGTCGCCGAGCCTTGTTCGCGGGAAAACTTCACTGCCGTATCGAGATCCTTGAGCAAGGTGCGTACGTGCCACTTTATTGGCTCGAAGCGGCTTTCGGCCATTTGCGGTGCGAGTATCTGCAACGGTTTCGAATCAGCAAATCCACCGGCCAACGCTTCGGCGATCAGGCTCGCATCGACGCCGGACTGCTCGGCCAGCGCCACCACCTCGGCGATCACCAGCGCATTGCAGGCGACGATCATCTGGTTGCAGGCCTTGGTCACTTGCCCCGCGCCGATGCCGCCCATGTGCGTGACGCGCTGACCTAGGTTGAGCAGCACTGGGCGCACGCGTTCAAGATCCGCCGCCTCACCACCGACCATGATCGCCAGACTGCCCGCCTCGGCGCCGACCACGCCGCCGGACACCGGTGAGTCCAGCCAGGCCATGCCGGTTTTCTCCAGCAGTTGCGCCGCCATTTCGCGAGTAGCCGTCGGTTCAAGGCTGGAAAAATCCACCAGCAACTGGCCGTTTTTCGCGCCTTCGGCGATACCGCCAGCGCCAAACACCACCTCGCGAACCACCGCCGTATCGGCCAGACACAACATCACCACGTCGGCGTGCTCGCACAATTCAGCGGCGGTCGCCACCTGCCGGGCACCGGCCTCGACCAGTGGCGCGCACTTGGCCGGGTTGCGGTTCCACACGGTCAGCGGGTAACCCGCTGCCAACAGACGCTGGCACATGGGCAGGCCCATCAGACCGATTCCGGCGAACCCCAACGAAGGTAGCGTTGACATCATTTTGCCTCTTTTCGATTAAAGATCGCCGAATAATGGCCGATTCATCAACGATCAGGAAAGGATTCCCCCCAGCGACAGTCAGGCCAAAACCCTGATGCTCGGGCTCAATTCGCGCACAAAAGACGCGAGATCTTATTCCGTGAGGTTCGCAGGCAACTGGCCGGCGAGCCAACCCAGTCCAGGTATATGGCGCACAATGACTTCTAAAAACAATCCCGCCACTGCGGTATCCGATCTGACTTTGAGCCCCGCCGCCAACAGCCCGTCATCGTCGAAGCCATTGGTCCCGTCGCGCCCGCTGTCGACTCAGCAATACCTGTACTTCACCGAAACCAATACCGACCGCATCCTCGACAACCTCGACGGCCTGCGTGATCTGGTGTTCCCGCGCCCACCGCACCTGGAAGGCGACAACGAACAGCACAACGACCAGGAATTCCCCTCGGTGTGCCTGATCGGCCTCGGTCGCTGCGGCTCGAACATCGCCCTCGATGTTGCGGAACTGGTGTACAACGCGCGCAAGTTCTACCTCAACGAATTCAACAACGAAGACCGCGCGGCGGATCGCCGACTGGCCGACAAGGGCTACAGCCCGGCGCAGTGGATCAAGAACAACCTGCGCATCGGCCCGAACAAATCGACCAAACCGGTGTTCCTGGTCGAACCGCTGGTGATGCTCGGCGACCTCGACAAGGACATCGCCGGGCGTATCCGTTTCTCGCGCAAGGGCGAGAAAAGCGGCTTCCTGCGCGACTACAGCAAAATGAAGATCATGGACTTGTCCGAAGTCCACGCCGGTGGCGCCGGTAACGCGCCGATCCTCGGCCAGTACCTGGCGAAGATCATCCTCAACAAGGACACCCAGCGCTTCTCCAGCCCTGACTGGAAAATGATCCACTCGTACCTGATCGACAGCTGCGGCATCAAGGCCAACCAGTCGCGCCTGTATTTCTCGATCTTCAGTGCCGGCGGCGGTACCGGTTCCGGCATGGCGTCGGAATTCGGTCTGGCCCAGCAGCACTCGTACATGAACAAGACGTTCGACACCAAGCCGATGGACGAGCATGACGGCAAGAGCGGTCATTCGTTCGTGTTCGAACCGATCTTCACCAGCGGCATCTGCGTGCTGCCGAACATTTCCGATCACCGCAGCGAAATGTCCGAGGCGTTGCACATCAACGCCGGTCGCCTGCTGTGCAAATACCTCTCGGAAGAATGGGATTTCTCCTACAACTTCGCCAATGAAGACAGCAGCGAAGCCAGCGTCATGGGCCGTATCCGCCCATGGAACGCGATGATGCTGATCTCCAACGACATCATGCGTTACGCGGAAGAAAGCGATGACGGCAACATCCAGAACATTGATGTCAATGCGATGGAGAAACACGCCAACCAGTACATCTCGCAGCAGATCTTCAACATTCTGACGGCGCAGGCAGTCACCACTGACTACGACCAGAACTACTTCCGCCGCGCCGGCATCGACATCGGCGAGACCATTCGCCTCGACGCCAACGACTTGTTCATGAGTCTGGCCGGCCCGGTGGCGATCGCCTACGCCGAATCGGTGGTGCCGGAAACCCCGCCGCCGAGCAGCGACAAATTCAAGGTGTTCGACAAAGAGCCGCAGCGCCTGAACATCGACGACCTGTTCTTCCGCTCGATCGACCTGCCGCACTTCAACAAAGTGACGCAGGCGATTGAAGGCATCAGCCTGCTGCCGATCGAGTCCAAGCGTTATCGCGCATCGCTGGAGCAGTACAAGAATTCCGGTTACGACGCCGCCGCGCTGCACGACCTGCACTTCTTCAAGAACTGCTCGTCGGTGGTCTCGATCGTTTCGCTGCCGAAAGACTACAAGCTGTCGTACATGGACCTGAACCGGTTGAAGACCCACCTCAACAGCCTGTTCCCCAACACCACGCTCAAGCGTTACGCACTGGTAATCGGCGCCTCGGCCAACCTGTCGCTGACTACATTGATCGCCAAGAGCCCGTGCCTGTCGGACGACTTCCTGACCCTGATCGTCGCATTCATCAAGCGCTGCTTCGCGAAGAACCCGTACCGTTTCGATGAGACGCTGGACAACTCGATCCTCGATTTCATCATTAACGAAGAGTTCGACGAAGACCGCATCGACGACCTGCTCAACGAGTTCGAGAACCCGGCGAAGATCCTCGATACCAACTGGTACGCGATCAAACCGATGTACGAGAAGAAGTACCGCGAGCTGATCAACGACAAAGAGAAGTTTGTCTCGATCAATGACATTCGCCTGTCGCGTGATTGCGTGAAGAAGTCGATCAAGTACCTGCGCGAGATCTACCGTCACCGGATTGGCAAGACCAAGGTTATTTCCCTCAATAACCATACCGGCAAGTCGTTCTCGGTCTGATCTGAGAACGAGTCGCCCCATTCGCGAGCGGGCTCGCTCCCACAGGGGAATACATTCCAAATGTGGGAGCGAGCCTGCTCGCGAAGAGGCCTTCAAATTCACTGAAGATTTCGGCCTTTCCAACATCCAGAAACAATTAAGCAGCCGTTAGGCTGCTTACTAAACTGTTCCCGTTACGTTTACGTCACCGTGAGCCACCGTCGCTTGTGGTGTTTCTCTACGGCAACGTGCCATCACGCTACTCCGCTACACACTTTTCGCCGACGACAGGTCGCACCATCAGGGTGCGACGTCAGCAGCAACTGCCCTTTCCTGGACCAGAATCCACGGACGAACGACCACTGCCCACATCTCGGGATCGCGCTCGAAAAGATCCAGCGCCCGCGTTTCAGACAGCTTGGCGACCTTGTCTTCGGCCAGCCAGGCAGCCACTTTCTCGCCATCATCGGACGCCACGGCCTCGGCAGCGGCGATCAAATCGAGCGCAGGGTCGACCCACAATAGGGCACCCTTGGCGAAGAACGGCTCCAACTCTTTCCAGGTAATAGATGCGGTTTCACCAAGCAGCTTGGCATAGAGGGTGCTAGGTTCTTGATTCATGGGTGCTGTCCGGAAAAGAAATCGACGCGAATAATAACGTCGGTGGTCCGCCAGCAAAACCCGGTTGCAAAAGGCTGCACCGAACGAAAAGAGCAGGAACGCCAAGGAATGCTGCTGATTGGGCTATATGCCCACGAACGCCCCGCCGCAATTCTGTCTTTTTCATTCAAAAATGCGACACCCCCAAGTTTTGCCCCTCGGCGCCCGCTTCCCAGGCTGACAACCGGCGCTCTACACTGTACCGGTACAGTTGCCGGGGGCATTTCCGGAGGGTATCGCAAAGATATCTGACCCGGTTCTGCTGCTACGGCGCCAGAACTCAAAAAAATTACAACAGTAAGAGTGGAGCACTATGACTAAGGCTACTAAGCAGATTTCCAAACTGTTTGCCGCTATGGTTCTGGCCGGGGTTGCCAGCCATTCGTTCGCAGCTGACACCATCAAAATCGGTATCGCCGGTCCTAAAACCGGTCCAGTAGCCCAGTACGGCGACATGCAGTTCAGTGGCGCAAAAATGGCCATTGAGCAAATCAACGCCAAGGGCGGCGTCGACGGCAAGAAACTCGAAGCCGTTGAATACGACGATGCCTGCGATCCAAAACAAGCGGTAGCGGTTGCGAACAAGGTCGTCAACGACGGCGTCAAGTTCGTGGTCGGTCACCTGTGCTCCAGCTCCACTCAACCGGCTTCGGACATTTACGAAGACGAAGGCGTGATCATGATCACCCCGGCTGCCACCAGCCCGGACATCACCGCCCGTGGTTACAAAATGATCTTCCGCACCATCGGTCTCGACAGCGCCCAGGGCCCTGCCGCCGGTAACTACATTGCCGATCACGTCAAACCGAAAATCGTCGGCGTACTGCACGACAAACAGCAGTACGGTGAAGGCATCGCCACCGCCGTGAAATCGACTCTCGAGAAGAAAGGCACCAAGGTTGCCGTGTTCGAAGGCGTCAACGCCGGCGACAAAGACTTCTCGGCGATCATCGCCAAGCTCAAGCAAGCCAACGTCGATTTCGTTTACTACGGCGGCTACCACCCGGAGCTGGGTCTGATCCTGCGTCAAGCCCAGGAAAAAGGCCTGAAAGCCAAGTTCATGGGTCCGGAAGGCGTGGGCAACGACTCGATCACCCAGATCGCCAAGGACGCGTCCGAAGGCCTGTTGGTAACCCTGCCGAAATCCTTCGACCAGGATCCAGCCAACATCGCCCTGGCCGATGCCTTCAAAGCGAAGAAAGAAGATCCGAGCGGTCCGTTCGTGTTCCCGTCCTACTCGGCGGTTGAAGTGATTGCCGAAGGCATCAAGGCAGCCAAGTCCGAAGACGCGACCAAAGTGGCTGAAGCCATTCACGCCGGTACCTTCAAGACCCCGACTGGCGACCTGAGCTTCGACGCCAAGGGCGACCTGAAAGACTTCAAATTCGTGGTTTACGAGTGGCACAACGGCAAACCTAAAACTGAAGTATCGCCTCAGTAAGGCGCTGCCTGACTGACTGCCAATAAAGCCCACGGCGTGCCGTGGGCTTTGTTTTACGAATGTATTGGGCCGCGCTGGCGTGATCCGCCAGTCTCCCCACCTGAAAATCTCAAAACCGTCATCAGCGGTTCGCTGGCAAAACCCGGATTCGAAGTGGATAAAGATCCACGGGGCCGGGCGGGAAAATGACTCCACCAGTGAAATGCGTATCAGGTTTTTAGGAGCGCTGTAATGCCTGACATCTATCACTTCTTCCAACAGCTGGTTAACGGCCTGAACGTTGGCAGCATGTATGCCTTGATCGCCATCGGCTACACGATGGTTTACGGCATCATTGGAATGATCAACTTCGCCCACGGCGAGGTGTACATGATTGGCTCCTACGTGGCGTTCATCGCCATCGCCGGGTTGACCATGATGGGACTCGACAGTGTCCCGCTGTTGATGACTGCGGCGTTCATCGCCAGCATCGTCGTCACCAGTTCCTACGGTTACAGCATCGAACGGATCGCCTACCGCCCCCTGCGCGGCAGCAACCGTCTGATCCCGCTGATTTCCGCGATCGGTATGTCGATCTTCCTGCAGAACACGGTTCTGCTGGCGCAAGACTCCAAGGACAAAGCTATCCCCAACCTGATTCCGGGCAACATTGCCTTCGGCCCAGGTGGCGCACAAGAAGTGCTGATTTCCTACATGCAAATCGTGGTGTTCGTGGTGACCCTGATCGCCATGCTCGGCCTGACGCTGTTCATCTCCCGCTCTCGCCTGGGTCGCGCCTGCCGCGCCTGCGCCGAAGACATCAAGATGGCCAACCTGCTCGGCATCAACACCAACAACATCATCGCCCTGACCTTCGTCATTGGTGCCGCGCTGGCAGCCGTTGCGGCTGTACTGTTGAGCATGCAATACGGGGTAATCAACCCGAACGCCGGTTTCCTCGTCGGCCTCAAAGCCTTCACCGCTGCGGTACTTGGCGGCATCGGCAGCATCCCCGGCGCCATGCTCGGCGGGTTGGTGCTTGGGGTGGCGGAAGCCTTTGGTGCCGATATCTTCGGCGACCAGTACAAGGACGTCGTGGCTTTCGGCTTGTTGGTTCTGGTGCTGTTGTTCCGTCCGACCGGCATTCTGGGCCGTCCGGAGGTTGAGAAAGTATGACTAGGAATCTTAAACAGGCACTGTTCAGTGCCTTGCTGGTGTGGGCCGTGGCCTACCCGGTACTCGGTTTGAAACTGACCATCGTCGGCATCAACCTGGAAGTGCACAACACCAGCCCGACCGTGCTGGCGACCATCGCCATCTGTTCGGTGCTGATGTTCCTGCGCGTGCTGTTCAACCAGCAGATCAGCAAAGCCTGGCGTGCGTCGCCGGGCCTGCCGCTGATTCCGGCCAAGGCGAGCAACTTCCTCACCCTGCCGACCACTCAGCGCTATTTCATCATTGCGCTGATCTTGGTGGCGCTGGTGTGGCCGTTCTTCGGCTCCCGTGGCGCGGTGGACATCGCGACGCTGATCCTGATCTACGTGATGCTCGGCCTCGGTCTGAACATCGTCGTCGGTCTGGCCGGTCTGCTCGACCTCGGTTACGTCGGTTTCTACGCCGTCGGCGCCTACAGCTACGCGCTGCTGTCGCACTACTACGGCCTGAGCTTCTGGATCTGCCTGCCGATTGCCGGCCTGATGGCGGCGACGTTCGGCTTCCTGCTGGGCTTCCCGGTGTTGCGTCTGCGCGGTGACTATCTGGCGATCGTGACCCTTGGTTTCGGTGAGATCATCCGTCTGTTCCTCCGTAACCTGACCGACATCACTGGCGGTCCGAACGGCATCAGCAACATCGAGAAACCGACGTTCTTCGGTCTGACCTTCGAACGTAAAGCCGCGGAAGGCATGCAAACCTTCCACGAGTATTTCGGCCTGCAATACAACTCGATCAACAAGGTGATTTTCCTCTACCTGGTTGCGCTGTTGCTGGCGCTGGCGGCACTGTTCGTCATCAACCGCCTGCTGCGCATGCCGATCGGTCGTGCGTGGGAAGCGCTGCGTGAGGACGAAATCGCTTGCCGCGCACTGGGTCTGAATCCAACGATCATCAAGCTGTCCGCCTTCACCCTCGGTGCTGCGTTTGCCGGTTTCGCCGGTAGCTTCTTCGCTGCGCGTCAGGGTCTGGTGACGCCGGAATCGTTCACCTTCATCGAGTCGGCAATCATCCTCGCCATTGTGGTGCTGGGTGGCATGGGCTCGCAGCTGGGTGTGATCCTGGCCGCTGTGGTGATGATCCTGTTGCCGGAAATGATGCGTGAGTTCAGCGAGTACCGCATGTTGATGTTCGGTGCCCTGATGGTGTTGATGATGATCTGGCGTCCACAAGGTCTGCTGCCGATGCAACGCCCACACATGGAGTTGCGAAAATGAGCCGCGAGATCCTTAAAGTCGAAAACCTGAGCATGCGCTTCGGCGGTTTGCTCGCGGTCAACGGTGTGGCCCTGACCGTCAAGGAAAAACAGGTGGTTGCACTGATCGGGCCGAACGGCGCCGGCAAGACCACCGTGTTCAACTGCCTGACCGGTTTCTATCAGCCTACCGGCGGCAGCATCCTGCTGGACGGCGAGCCGATTCAAGGTCTGCCGGGCCACAAGATCGCCCTCAAAGGCGTGGTGCGTACCTTCCAGAACGTACGGTTGTTCAAGGACATGACGGCGGTCGAGAACCTGTTGATCGCCCAGCACCGTCACTTGAACACGAACTTCCTGGCCGGCCTGTTCAAGACCCCGGCGTTCCGCAAAAGCGAGCGCGAGGCCATGGAATTTGCCGAGTACTGGCTGGAAAAGGTCAACCTCAAGGAGTTCGCCAACCGTACCGCCGGCACCCTGGCCTACGGTCAGCAACGACGTCTGGAAATCGCCCGCTGCATGATGACCCGTCCGCGGATCCTCATGCTCGACGAACCGGCCGCCGGTCTGAACCCGAAAGAAACCGAAGACCTCAAGGCGCTGATTGGCGTGCTGCGTGAAGAGCACAACGTCACCGTGCTGCTGATCGAGCACGACATGAAACTGGTCATGAGCATTTCCGACCACATCGTCGTGATCAACCAGGGCACGCCTCTGGCCGACGGTACGCCGGAACAGATCCGCGACAATCCTGAAGTGATCAAAGCCTACCTGGGGGAAGCGTAAATGCTGCAGTTCGAAAACGTTTCCACCTTCTACGGCAAGATCCAGGCCCTGCACAGCGTCAACGTCGAAGTCCGTCAGGGCGAGATCGTGACCCTGATCGGTGCCAACGGTGCCGGCAAGTCCACGCTGCTGATGACGCTGTGCGGTTCGCCGCAAGCGCACAGCGGCAGCATCCGTTACATGGGTGAGGAACTGGTCGGCCAGGACTCGTCGCAGATCATGCGCAAAAGCATCGCGGTGGTGCCGGAAGGTCGTCGGGTGTTTGCCCGTCTGACCGTTGAAGAAAACCTCTCCATGGGCGGTTTCTTCACCGACAAGGGCGACTATCAGGAGCAGATGGACAAGGTCCTCGGCCTGTTCCCGCGCCTGAAAGAACGCTTCAACCAGCGCGGCGGCACCATGTCCGGCGGTGAACAGCAAATGCTCGCCATCGGCCGTGCGCTGATGAGCAAGCCCAAGCTGCTGCTGCTCGACGAGCCGTCGCTGGGCCTGGCACCGATCATCATCCAGCAGATCTTCGACATCATCGAACAGCTGCGCAAGGACGGTGTGACGGTGTTCCTGGTCGAGCAGAACGCCAACCAGGCGCTGAAAATCGCCGACCGCGCCTACGTTCTGGAGAACGGCCGCGTGGTCATGCAAGGCACCGGTGAAGCACTGCTGACCGACCCGAAAGTACGCGAGGCGTACCTCGGCGGTTGATGTGTTTCGCCCAACAAAAAAACGGCCTTCGGGCCGTTTTTTTGTGCCTGCACGATTTTCAGATTCTCCAAAAATCCCTTGCAGGAGTGAGCCTGCTCGCGATGGCGTCGTGTCATTCAACATCGCCAGTATCTGACATGACGCCATCGCGAGCAGGCTCACTCCTACAGGTTTTTGCGTTATTCCAAAAAGATTTTGAGCGGGCTGTAACGCAGCGCCACCTCGCTTCTCTAGAGGGACAAGCAAGCGCAAACGCGCTTGTATAAACCCTGACCAAGACTGGAGAAACATCATGACTGCTACCACTCGCACCCTGTCCGCCACCGCCCTGGTTCTGGCCCTCGGTTCTGCCCTGAGCATGGCTGCTGTATCGACCGTCCATGCCGCAGACGCCGACATGGAAAAATGCTTCGGCGTGGCCATGAAAGGTCACAACGATTGCGCCGCAGGCGCAGGCACCACCTGTGCCGGCACGTCGAAAATGGACTATCAGGCCAACGCCTGGAAACTCGTTCCGAAAGGCACCTGCGCCACCACTGAGAGCAAGACTTCGCCGACCGGTTTCGGCCAGCTGGAAGCCTTCAAAGCCAAGTCCTGATCGTTGGCCTGCCTGAGTGACGATCATGTTCACTATTAATGACCATGCCCAATCCCGCACTCAGGCAGCCCGCACCGGGCTCCCGTCCCGTGCCGGGCTGGGACTCAAGACCGGGCACTTTCGTGAAGTGCTCGGCTCACAACCGGACATCGGTTTCTTCGAAGTCCACGCCGAAAACTACATGGTGGCCGGCGGTCCGTTTCATCATTTTCTCGGTTTGATCCGCGAGCAGTATCCGCTGTCGCTACACGGTGTCGGCTTGTCCATCGGCGCTGAAGGGCCGCTGGATAAACAACATCTTCAACGCCTTGCCGAGCTGATTCAGCGCTATCAACCGCAAGCCTTTTCCGAACATCTGGCCTGGTCGAGCCATGGCCCGGTGTTTCTCAATGATCTGTTGCCGCTGGCCTATGACACGCCGACGTTGAATCGCGTCTGCGAGCATATCGATCAAGTGCAGAACACGCTCAAACGGCCAATGCTGTTGGAGAATCCGGCAACCTGTCTGGCGTTTCAACGCTCAACCCTCGATGAGGCAGATTTCATCGCCGAGGTCATCCGCCGCAGCGGCTGTGGCCTGCTGCTGGACGTCAACAATGTCTACGTTTCTTGCGTGAACCATCAGCGCGATCCGCTGGTGTATCTCGATGCGCTGCCATTACACACGGTGGGTGAAATTCATCTGGCCGGGTTTGCCGAAGATAGCGACAGCCTTGGCGATCGCTTGCTGATCGACGATCACGGCGCGCCGATCGATCAAGCCGTCTGGGGGTTGTACCGGCAAGTGCTGCAACGCATCGGCCCGGTGGCGACGTTGATCGAGCGCGACAATCAAGTGCCGGCGTTTGCGGTGCTACTGGCGGAAGCTCGGAAAGCTGATGCGCTTTTGCTGGATGCCGGAGCACGCACATGAGCACTCAACGCGCTTTCGCGGCGGCACTCATCGACACGCGACTGCCCTGCCCAGAAGGTTTGTGTAGCGCCAACGGCGCTGATCCGGCGAGCCGTTTCGCGGTGTATCGCAACAACGTGCAGGGCTCGCTGATCAATGCGTTGAGCGACAGCTATCCGGTGGTTGCGCAATTGGTCGGCGCTGAATTCTTTCGCGCCATGGCGGCTATTTTCGTCCAGCAGCAGCCGCCACAAAGTCCGTTGATGAGTCGCTATGGCGAAGCGTTCGCGGATTTCATCGACGCCTTCGAGCCGGCCTCCAGCGTGCCTTACCTGGCCGATGTCGCGCGCCTTGAGCACCTGCGCACACAGGCCTATCACGCCGCCGATGCCGAGCCGGTGCGACAAGAGCAAATCACCGCAGCGCTAGCCTCCCCACACACCTTGAGCGAACTCTGCCTGGCACTTCATCCATCGCTGCACTTGCTCGATTCGGCTTATGCCGTGGTTGCGATCTGGGCAGTGCATCAACAGAACGCGACGCTGGAAGGCATCGAGATCAATCGGCGGCAACACGCACTGGTTCTGCGCAATGGTCTGGACGTCGAAGTGTTCGCCCTTGAGCCCGGCGCCAGCATGTTTATCCGCCACCTGATCGACGGCCAAGCGCTACTGACAGCGGCCGAAAACAGTCCTGAATTCGATCTCGGGCAAACCCTCGGCCTGCTGATCGCGCGTAACGCCATCACCCACTTGCATAACAAGGAACTGCCATGAACACGCTCATCACCTGTGCCATCACACTGTTGGAAAAAATCCCTCACAGCCTGATCGCTTTCATTGCACGTTTCTCGATTGCCGCTGTGTTCTGGAAGTCAGGGCAGACCAAGGTTGAAGGCTTGGCGATCGATCTGATCGAGGGCAGCTTTCAACTCGGCTGGCCACGTCTGGCCGACTCGACCATTCCGTTGTTCAAGAGCGAATACCACGTGCCGCTGCTGTCGCCAGGGATTGCCGCGCACATGGCCGCTTTTGCCGAGCATTTTTTTCCGCTGCTGATCCTGATCGGCTTCGCCACGCGGTTTTCGGCACTGGCGCTGTTGGGGATGACCATGACCATTCAACTGTTTGTGTATCCCGATGCGTATCCGACTCACGGCACCTGGGCGGCGGTGCTGCTGTACCTGATGGCGACCGGGCCGGGCAAGTTGTCGATTGATCATCTGATCGCCCGCCGTCTTTCCCGCTAAGCAAAATCCCTGTAGGAGTGAGCCTGCTCGCGATAGCGGTGTGTCAGGTAACTCATCCGCGACTGACACTCCGCTATCGCGAGCAGGCTCACTCCTACAAGGGAACGGTTCCGCGCTGCAGGCGATCCAGCGCTTCGCCACTGCGCTTGAACCAGCCCATCAGATAGTCCGCCAGCACCTGCGTGCGTTTCGGCAAGCCGCCCTGATACGGATGCACCAGGTACATCGGCATGCGTCGTGTCTGATAATCACGCAGGAGCCAGCGCAATCGGCCGTCAGCCAATTCCGCCTGCAGCAAGTAGGAAGGCAATCGCGCGATACCAGCGCCGCTGAGCGCGGCTTTCTTGAGCAGGTTGTAATGGTTGCTGGCAAACGGTCCTGACACGCGAACCCGCAGCAATTCATGCTGCTGGTGATACAGCCATTCCTCGCGCCCGCTGTAGTGGCTGTTGAGCAAGCAGCGATGTTCGGCCAGAGCCTGTGGTGTCAGCGGTTCACCGAAACGCTCGAGATAAGCCGGGCTGGCGCAGGTCATTTCCTGCCAGGCCAGCAACGGTTTGGCCACCAGTCGTTGGTCATTGGCCACCTCGCTGCGGATCGCCAGATCAAAGCCGTCCCGGGACAAATCGCGATAACTGTTGTTCAGCTCCAGTTCGATCTGCACATCGGGGTATTGATGCGAGAACTCCAGCAATAAACCATCGAAGAAGGTTTCGCCCAACGACACCGGCACCGTCATGCGGACCGGTCCGGCCATATCGTCCTTTAACCGCGCCAAGGCCTGACGCGCCCTTTCCACCTGAACGACCAGCGCCTGCGCTTGTGGTAACAATGCTGCGCCGGCAGCGGTCAGGCTCAAGCGTCGAGTGGTGCGTTGCAGCAACACCACGGAAAACTGCGCTTCGAGCTGGCTGATGCGTTTGGACAGCTGGCCCTTGCTGCAGCCCAATTGCTGCGCCGCCAGGGTAAAACTACCCGCTTCGATCAACACCGCGAACGCCGCCAGATCATCCATCTCGCTCATGGATTGTTTCCAGTTGAAAACCAAAGGTTGCCTATTAGCGCGCTTATCCGCAGAAAAAACCACTCTAGACTGAAGCCTCGTTCAATCACTTGAGGTACGGCTTGATGAAAATTCTGTTGATAGGCGCTGGTGGCACCATCGGTTCGGCCGTGGACAAAGAACTGTCGCAACGCCACGAAGTCATTCGTATCGGTCGCAAAAGCGGCGATTTCAATGTCGATATCAGTGACAGCGCATCGATCCGCAAACTGTTCGAACAGACCGGCAAGTTCGATGCACTGGTGTGCGCGGCGGGCAACGTGACCTTCGCCCCGCTTGGTGAGATGAATGAAGACAGCTTCGCCCTCGGTCTCAAAGACAAACTGATGGGCCAGGTCAATCTACTGCTGATCGGCCGCGAATTCGCCAACGATGGCGCCTCGTTCACCTTCACCACCGGCGTACTCAGCCACGATCCGATCCGCAGCGGTGCCTCGGCAGCACTGGTCAACGGTGCGCTGGACAGCTTCGTCCGCGCAGCGGCCATCGAACTGCCACGCGGCTTGCGAGTGAACTCGATCAGTCCGACCGTACTGCTGGAAGCCATGGGTAGCTACGCCCCGTATTTCCGTGGTTACAAGCCGGTTCCTGCGGCGGATGTGGCGCTGGCCTACGCGAAGAGTGTCGAAGGCCTGCAGACAGGTCAGACATTTCACGTGGGTTAAACCCTTGTGATGAACGGTCAGGCTGCGTAACGTGGCGACACTTGTCTGGAGAGCCGAAGATGCGTGTTGCCCGTTCGTTAGTCGTTGTTGCCCTGCTGCCGTTGTTTGCCGCATGCCAGTTGTTCGATGGCCAGCGAGAAAGTGCCTCGCACGTCGGGCAGACGCGGATGCAGGGGCAACTGACCGCCGCTGACGGCAAACTGGTGTTCCAGCCATGCCAGGATCAGCGCCAACTCGTCGTCAATGACATGGGTGGCACCAGCATTCTGCAGGAAGCCGCGACCCTCGCCGACGAGCAAGGCAAACTGTTTGCCGACGTTCGTGGCAAAGTCGCCGGTGATCGACTCGATCTGACGCAGCTGTATCGCGTCGAACGCTCGGGCACTGCCTGCGATGACCCCAACTTCAAACTGCTGATCCTGCGCGCCACCGGCCACGGCCCGGAATGGAACGTCAAAGTCAGCGGCAAAGGCATGGTCATCGACCGCGAAGGTCAGCCGCCACTTGCCGTGCCGTATATTGAAGATCAATTGGGCGACGGCCGCTTCAACCTGAGCAGCGAAGCCAACAATCAGCGCATCGAATTGTGGGTCGCGCCGCAACGCTGCGTCGACAGCAGCACCGGCAGCGTGCAGCACATGAGCGCCGAGTTGCGCATCGACGGCCAGGTGCAGCGCGGTTGCGGGTATTTCGGCGGATCGCGCAACGACTGAGCGTTTTAGCCTCACCGGATCCGGCCTTTGCGGCTTATAATCGCGGCCTTCAAACGCCCTGGCGCAGTTGTGCGCCCCGCGAACCCGGATCCTCGCCATGTTACGAATCACTGAACTCAAGCTGCCAATCGACCATCCCGAAGAAGACCTGCGCGTTGCGATCGTGCAACGTCTGGGCATCGCCAGCGATGATTTGCTCGATTTCACCTTGTTCAAGCGCAGCTACGATGCGCGCAAAAAGTCCTCCGAACTGTGCTTCATCTACACCATCGACCTCAACGTACGCGACGAGGCCAACGTGTTGGGCAAGTTCGCCGATGACCGTAACGTCAACGTGGCGCCGGATGTCAGCTACAAATTCGTAGGTGAAGCGCCAAGCGACCTGAGCCAGCGTCCGATCGTTGTCGGTTTCGGCCCGTGCGGGATCTTCGCCGGCCTGCTGCTGGCGCAAATGGGCTTCAAGCCGATCGTCCTCGAACGCGGCACCGAAGTCCGCCAGCGCACCAAAGACACCTGGGGCCTGTGGCGTAAAAGCGTGCTCAACCCGGAATCCAACGTGCAGTTTGGCGAAGGCGGTGCGGGCACGTTCTCCGACGGCAAGCTCTACAGCCAGATCAAGGACCCGAAGTTCCTCGGCCGCAAAGTCCTGCACGAGTTCGTCAAGGCTGGCGCGCCGGAAGAAATCCTCTACGTCAGCAAGCCGCACATCGGTACGTTCCGTCTGACCGGCATGGTTGAAAACATGCGCGAGCAGATCCGCGAACTGGGCGGCGAAGTGCGCTTCCAGGAACGCGTCACCGATGTGCTGATCGAAGACGGCCAATTGGTCGGTGTGCAACTGGCGAGCGGCGAAACCCTGCATTCGAAACACGTGGTTCTGGCCCTCGGCCACAGCGCCCGCGACACCTTCCGCATGCTCCACAGCCGTGGCGTGTTCATGGAAGCCAAGCCGTTTTCGGTGGGTTTCCGCATCGAACACCCGCAATCACTGATCGACCGCGCGCGTCTGGGCAAGTACGCCGGCCACCCGAAACTCGGGGCTGCCGACTACAAACTGGTGCACCACGCCAAGAACGGCCGCTCGGTCTACAGCTTCTGCATGTGCCCGGGCGGCACCGTGGTCGCGGCGACCTCCGAACCCAACCGCGTGGTCACCAACGGCATGAGCCAGTACTCGCGTAACGAGCGCAATGCCAACTCAGGCATCGTTGTCGGGATTACGCCGGAAGTCGATTACCCGGGCGGCCCGCTGGCCGGGATCGAGTTGCAGGAACGCCTGGAATCCCACGCCTTTATCCTCGGCGGCAGCGATTACAAGGCGCCGGCGCAACTGGTTGGCGACTTCATCAACGACATCCCATCGACCGAACTGGGCGAAGTCGAACCGTCGTACAAACCGGGTGTGGCGCTGGGTGATCTGGCCTTGGCCTTGCCGGATTTTGCCATTGAGGCAATCCGCGAAGCGTTGCCGGCGTTCGAGAAGCAGATTCGCGGCTACTCGCTGCACGATGCGATATTGACCGGGATCGAGACGCGTACTTCGTCACCGCTGCGCATCACTCGTAACGAAACGCTGCAGAGCATGAACGTGAAGGGCTTGTTCCCGGCCGGTGAAGGCGCGGGTTATGCGGGCGGGATTCTGTCGGCGGGTGTGGATGGGATTCGCATTGCAGAAGCCGTGGCGCGCGACATCCTCGGCCTGACTGACTGACACAAAACCCTGTAGGAGTGAGCCTGCTCGCGATAGCGGTAGTCCATTCAACATCAATGTTGAATGTTATTACGCCATCGCGAGCAGGCTCACTCCTACAGTTGATTTCGGTGTGTCAGATATTGGCGCGTAGCACTGAAGTCGGCAGCGCCTCACCGCGCTCGGCACTCGCCGCCACCGCTTCGATCAACCCATTCAATTCATACCCCTGCGCCTTCAGCCAATCCTGATCGTAATAGGTGTCGGCATACCGCTCGCCACCATCGCACAAAATCGCCACGATCGATCCCGACTCCCCCGCCGCTTTCATCTGCTGCGCCGCCATCAAGGCGCCGATCAGATTGGTCCCGCTCGACCCGCCAACATGCCGTCCCAGACGCTGCGCCAGATAATGCATGGCCGCCAGCGACAAGGCGTCAGGCACCTTGACCATCGCATCGATCACCTTGGGCAGAAACGAGGCCTCAACGCGTGGCCGGCCAATGCCTTCAATGCGCGAACCGCAATCGAGGCGCAAATCGGCGTCGCCGGTCTGGTAGTAATCAAAGAACACCGAACGCTCGGCATCCGCGCACAGCACGCGGGTGCAATGCTGGCGATAGCGCACGTAACGACCCAGCGTCGCGGTGGTGCCGCCGGTGCCGGGGCTGGAAATCAGCCAGCTCGGTTCCGGATGTTTCTCATAGCGCATCTGCTGGAAGATCGATTCGGCGATGTTGTTGTTAGCCCGCCAGTCGGTCGCGCGCTCGGCGTAGGTGAACTGGTCGATGAAATGGCCGCCATGCTCGCGGGCCAAACGCTCGGATTCGGCGTAGATCTGCGTAGGATCTTTCACCAGATGGCTTTGGCCACCGTAGAACGCGATCTGGGCGATCTTCTCTTTGGACGTGGTCGCCGGCATCACCGCAATGAACGGCAAACCGAGCATCCGCGCAAAATACGCCTCGGAAATCGCCGTCGAACCGCTGGATGCCTCAATGACCGGCGCGCCGGGCTTGAGCCAGCCGTTACACAACGCATAGAGGAACAACGAACGGGCCAGGCGATGTTTGAGGCTGCCGGTCGGATGGCTGGATTCATCCTTGAAATACAACTCGATGCCCGCAAAACCCGGCAGCGGCAAAGGAATCAGGTGGGTGTCGGCGCTGCGCTGAAAATCCGCTTCGATGATGCGGATGGCTTCGCGGGCCCACTGTCGGTTGTCGCTCATGGTGAGGGTTCTCGTTGAATCGGGCAGGAGATGAATGTGTACAAAAGGCTCACTCATCAGCTTAGGAAAAATCCGATAGCGCGCACAGATACAGCTGAGTCTCAATATGTCAGACAACTGCTAGGCTCAGCGTGGCTTGAGCCAGACACCTTGTAACGCCATATAACAAAAAAGAATACAACTTTTGTTTTAACAACTAACAGTACGGGTTAGGGTGTCCCACCTTTTTGACGATTCGATGGAGAGCGACCTTGCCTCTGCGTAGCACTTTCACGCGTTTCTTTCAGTTGGAAGCTGCCAGCGGTCTGTTATTGATCGCTGCAGCCATCCTGGCCCTGATTATCAACAACTCGCCATTGTCGTGGCTCTACACCGGCCTGCTCGACACCCCGGTGGTGGCGCAGATCGGTGCGTTGAAAATCGCTAAACCCCTGCTGCTGTGGATCAACGACGGTCTGATGGCGATGTTCTTCCTGCTCATCGGCCTGGAAGTGAAGCGCGAAGTCCTCGACGGTCAGCTGTCGAAACCGTCGCAGATTGTCCTGCCCGGCGCCGCAGCGATCGGCGGCATGCTGGTGCCGGCGCTGATCTACTGGTTCCTCAACCGCGACAATCCGGCAGCCCTCGACGGCTGGGCGATCCCGACCGCGACCGACATCGCTTTCGCCCTCGGCGTGCTGGCCCTGCTCGGCAAGCGCGTGCCGGTATCGCTGAAGCTGTTCCTGATGACCCTGGCAATCATCGATGACCTCGGCGCCATCGTGATCATTGCGATCTTCTACTCCGGCGAACTGTCGACTCTGTCGCTGGGTCTGGCGGCAGCGTGCATTGCAGCGCTGGTGGCGATGAACCGGCTCGGGGTGGTCAAACTCGGGCCGTACATGATCATCGGTTTGATCCTCTGGGTCTGCGTCCTCAAGAGCGGTGTCCACGCCACGCTGGCGGGCGTAACCCTGGCCTTCTGCATTCCATTGCGCACGAAAAACGCCGAGCCGTCGCCACTGCTGACCCTCGAACATGCGCTGCACCCGTGGGTGGCCTACGGCATTCTGCCGCTGTTCGCCTTCGCCAACGCCGGCCTGTCGCTGACCGGCGTCACCATGGAAAGCTTCACTCATCACGTGCCGATGGGCATCGCGGTCGGCCTGCTGCTGGGCAAGACCGTCGGCGTGTTCGGCCTGACCTGGCTCGCGGTCAAAACCGGCATCGCCGCGCTGCCGCAAGGCGCCAACTGGGGTCAGGTGCTGGGCGTGGCGATCCTGTGCGGGATCGGCTTCACCATGAGCCTGTTTGTCGGCTCGCTGGCGTTTGAACCGGGCGTGAGTGATTACGCTGGCATGGACCGGATGGGGATTTTGACCGGGTCGATTCTGGCGGCGTTGATTGGTTATGCGGTGACGGCGGCGGCGAGTCGCCGGAATACAGCATTGCCCAACGCATAGAAAACCTGCGGCGAGGGGATTGTCCCCTCGCCCTTCTGATACCACAGCGACAAATCCCCACGTCTTTAGCGACGCGTCCTACAGCCACCATTTTCCTGCTTCGTTAACGTTGCGCAGCCCTTTGCGAAGGGCTGTCGATGGATGAGCGAAAGGACGATCAGTGGCTGGCAACAAGGACATTCCCCGGGTTCAAAACCCACCGCAAGGCGACGGGCATCACGTCACCTACCGCTACATGACGGCCACTGAACTGGCCGAGCGCGACGCCAGACAAAACGCTTACGACGCCATGCTGGCGCGGCAGGAGGCTTTCGAGCGCAGCCGTGAGGTGGCGGTTAAGAAGACAGAGCCCGTTCGGGCTGGCTGCGTCTTCGCCAAGTCCTGCAAATTGCCGGATGCGATCATCGATTACTCCAGTCCTGCGGGGATGGTGCCGACCGACAGCCTGAAGGATTACGGCGACCTGATCCTGCTGGGCGCGCGTGAAGCCGATGAAAGCGGCGCAGTTCTTCTCAAGAAAATCGGTGCAACTGCTATTCCAGTTGGATTTGGCAGTCTGGCTCTGGCGGGATCGGTGTTTGAAGCACTGCCCGCTGCTGTATCAAGCGCGGCTGTTGCGCCTTTGGTTGGTTTGGTTGCGTTGTTCATGCCATCGAATCTTGGCGACAGTGCGCTCTATACCGACGAACAACTGCGTGGACTTGAACAGGCGCGAACGCGTGTTCGGTTGAGGGTCGAACAGCAGGCCGACGGCAGCCTGAAGGGCTACGGTTTCTACACCGGCAAGAATCGCGATTGGGAAATGGTTGATGTCGTGCAGTTCAAGTTGCGTGACAGCCAGTTCATTGCTGACTTGGGCGAAGGTGTAGAACTGATCTGGACGCCTGCTGTGGATGGCTCGGACATCCTCGGTATTCCCGCGCTGGAGGCTGCACCGCAGGCACCGCACATCTGGGTTTATCCGCCGACGAAAGCGGCGGATGGAATTCTGGTGAATCCGGTTTATCCGCCGGAGTACCGGGATTTTATTCTGGTGTTTCCCCCGAACTCCGGGGTTCGGCCGGTTTATATTGTTCTAAATGTTCGACGCCACGGTACCGCCGAAGCTGGACATACCTACCATCCTGCTCCCGAAACAAGCGATATCACTGCATTTCCCGGTTTGAGAAGAGCAAAAAAGAAAACCCCATACGCGGGTGGTCTCCGAGATCGCTGGACGGATGCGAAAGGCAGAACAATATATGAATGGGATTTTCTACATGGAGAACTTGAGACGTACCGGGCAAGTGATGGCACTCACTTGGGATCGTTCGACCACAAAACCGGTAAGCAGTTAGATCCGCCAAAAAAGAAGAAACGCAGCATTAAGAAATATCTATGAGGGATCTATGGGATTAAGAGCCAGGCTTGAATGGTATGACAAGAAAACTGAACTGGGCGAAGGAGAAGAATTATCGAAAGACTTCGGTGATGACGGTTCAATTATCGAATCACTTGGAATACCAATCGAAAATAATGTGAACAACGGAGGATTCGATGTGCCCTCGCAATGGGTCAATATCCTGCAACCCCATTTTAGACAAACCATTGATTTATCTTCTTTCGACTTTCAGGTCGCTTTCGTCTACCGCGACCATTGGTAAGCAACCAACAAAAAACCCCGACCAGTCACCTGATCGGGGTTTTCTTTACCCTGCATCCCGCTTAGTGCGAAACGCGGCTGGTCCCGCCAACGGTGGAGATGCGCACGCGCTCGCCAACGCGGAACACTTCATTCTCCTGCACCTGCTGCACATAGGCACGCATGCTGCCGTCGTCTTCACGTACGGTGATTTCCACACCCTGGGTGCGGGTCAAACCTTCTTCAGTCGCCGAACCGATCAGACCGCCCGCCACCGCACCGATAACCGCAGCAACGATGCTGCCCTTGCCGCCGCCGATGGCGCTGCCGCCGACGCCGCCGACCGCTGCACCAGCGAGGCCGCCGATCGGGGTTTTGGTGCCTTCGATTTTCACCGGGCGCAGGGATTCGATGGTGCCCATGCGAATCGTCTGCACACGACGCGCTTCGTCACGGGAGTAGGAGTCACCGGTCAGGCTCGATTGGCAGCCGGTAAGCAACATCGCCATCGTGGAAAAGGAAGCAACCAGCAGAACAGACTTACGCATAGCATCAACTCCAAAGAAACATATAGTCATTAAACTCCGTGGCTTGACGCCTGTCACGACGCAGCCCGGATAAATTGGCTTTCATTCAGGCGCGGTACAGACGCCTGCACGCTTTCCCTGACATAGCCCCTACAGTAGCGCCAAATTGCCAAATCTGCGCCACCGACACCAAGGATTTTCATGGATTACTTCATCATCGTCGTCACCACGGCCGCCGGTTTGTACTTCCATGGGTGGTTGTATGTGCGGATCAAACGCTGGATGGATCGCGACCTGGCGCTGTCATTGGCCGGCAAGGATGAAGGCAAACGCGCCTTCATGCTCGAGCAGTTGGCGAACGCTCAGGCGCAGAAGATCAAGCGCCGGGATCTGCCGAAGTGGCTGGAGGCCGCCGCGGCAGGCTATCCCGCTCGGTAGACTGCTCAGGGTGCCAGACGTTCAAGAATCCAGTCGGCGCCCTGCACACGGTAGTTGAGGCGATCGTGCAGACGGCTCGGACGGCCCTGCCAGAATTCGATGCGCTCGGGCAGCAAACGGTAACCGCCCCAGTGTTCCGGGCAGTCGGGCTGAGTATCGGAGAAGCGCTGCTCGGTAGCCTTGAGCAAATCTTCCAGTTCACCGCGCCCGTTGATCACCCGGCTCTGCGGTGATGCCCAGGCACCGAGACGGCTGCCCAGTGGCCGCACCTGATAATACGCATCCGACTCCGCGGGCGTGACTTTCACCACCCGCCCTTCGATGCGCACCTGACGCTCCAGGGTCGGCCAGAAGAAGGTCATGGCGGCGAACGGGTTGGCCGCCAGGTGCTGGCCCTTGGCGCTGTCGTAGTTGGTGAAGAAGGTGAAACCCTGCTCGTCCAGGCCCTTGAGCAGCAGAATGCGACAGTGCGGTCGCCCATCCTTGTCGACCGTGGCCAGGGTCATGGCGTTGGCTTCCACCGGTGCCTGTTCGGTTTTCACCGCGTCGGCGAACCACTGGTGGAACAACCCAAACGGCTCGGCCGGCGCTTGCGCCTCGGTCAGACCATCCCGGGTGTAATCACGACGCATATCTGCCAGAGCCTGGGTCATGGCGCATTCCTTTTCGTTAGCGGATCACTTCTTGGTGGCATCGGTCGCGGCGACTTTCTTGTCGGTCGCGGCGGCTTTGGCTGGTGCAGTTTTCTTCGCTGGGGCCTTGGCTGGAGCTTTTTTCGCTGGAGCCTTGGCAGCGGCTTTCTTGGCCGGAGCCTTTTTGGTTACCGGAACAGCGGCTTTTTTCGCCGCAGGAGCCGGGGTTACCGGTTTGGCGGCGGGCTTGGCGTCCTGCGCAGCAACCATGGTCACTGGCTTCGGTGCCGGCATGTTGTACTTGCTCAGCAGGGCAACCATGGTGTTCTGCGGGGTCACCAGCAGCTCAACGCGACGGTTCAGGGCACGACCCTCAACGCTGTCGTTGGCCGCACGCGGCGCTTCGGAACCCATGCCGCGCAGCATCAGGCGATCACGCTGCAAGCCGCTGAGACGGAAGATCGCCGCAATGGACTGGGCACGTTCCTGGCTCAGTTTGATGTTGGCAGGCGCGGCACCGCTGGAATCGCTGTGGCCAAGGACCAGCACGGCAGTTTTCGGGTCGGCTTCAAGGATTTTCGCCACTCGGGTGAACGGGCCGAGGGTGACCGGCAGCAGCATGGCTGGACGATCCGGGTTGAACGAACCTTCGACCGGTGCCGTCACGACCAGCACGTTTTCACGGCGTTCGAGTTGCAGGTTGCTGTCCTTGACCGCTTCACGCAGACGCGGCTCGTAATCGTCGAGCCAGGCCTGGGTCACTTTCGGATCCGGCATCGGCACGGCTTTGGTCGTGGGTTGATCCTTGCCGCCGAACGGCCACCACCATTTGCCACCCGCGTCGGCTTCAGCTTTGGCAACGGCTACTGGCTTTTTCGCTTCCGGGGCAACCTCAGCCTTCATGTCCGCTTTGACGGCTTCATCATCGGAACCGAACGGCCAGTACCACGGGCTGCTGCTTTCAGTCTTGGCCACGGGTGCAGTGGCCGCAGGTTTCAGAGGGGCTGGAGCCGGTGCTGGCTCCTTGGCCGCAACTTTGTCGGACGAACCGAACGGCCACCAACTGCCGCCGTCCGCATCGTTTTTCGGGGTCTGTGCACAACCGGTGATCGCTACACACAGGGCCAGGGCGAGGGTCTTTTTAGATGACATTGAAAATCCACAAAATGAAGTAATGAAAAATCAGAGCACTTTCGCCCGGATAAACAGCCGTTTTGAAACGAAAAACCGCTTGAGGTTCCGACCCTGGGACCTCGGATGCAACTTTACAGACAAGTGGCAAGCACCCGCGCGAGCTTCTGCGCGCGCGGATCCATCAAGACGTACGGCCCAAGGGTATTTGTCACAAAACCAAAGGCGACATCATGCTCAGGATCAGCGAAACCGATGGAGCCGCCCGCGCCCGGATGACCAAACGCCTTGGGGCCGAGGCCATAAGTGGCGTTGGGCACGTCCGGTTGATCGAGCATGCAGCCCAGACCGAAACGGGTCTGGGTCAACAGTGTCTTGTCTTCACCGAGGCTGTGTTCGCGGGTCAGCTCTTCAAGCATGTCGCTTTCGAGCAGACTGCCGTCGAGCAGGCCCGCGTAGAAACCGGCCAGACTGCGCGCATTGCCGTGGCCATTGGCCGCCGGTTGCTGCATGCGCCGCCATTCCGGTTTGTTGGTGCTGGTGAGCACTGAAGGGGGGTTGGTAAAAGCGCGGGTAGTCATCGCGGTGGGCTCGCGCATGGTCACCTGCAGCAGACGTTGCGCGGCGGCATCGCCAGCGTTGCCCTTGCCGCGCGCGATATGCGCCACGCGATGGAATTCCTCGTCAGCCAGACCGACGTGAAAATCCAGACCCAAAGGTTTGGCGACACGGGCGACGATGGATTCGCCCGGCCCACGACCGTCGGCGCGGCGCAACAATTCACCGATCAACCAGCCGTAAGTGATCGCGGCATAACCGTGACCGGTACCCGGCGTCCACCATGGCGCTTCGGCTGCAAGGGCATCGACCATGGTTTGCCAGTCATACAGCGCTTCCGGCGCGAGCAATTGACGCAGAGCTGGCAGACCGGCCTGGTGGCAAAGCAATTGGCGCAGGGTCACGGATTCTTTGCCGGCGGCGGCGAATTCCGGCCAGTAGCGGGCGACCGGAACATCCAGTTGCAGCTTGCCTTCACCGACCAGTTGCAGGGCGGTGACGGCGGTAAAGGTTTTGGTGCAGGAGAACAGGTTGGCGATGGTGTCGCTGTGCCAGGCTTCGGCGCCATCCTTGTCGGCAGTACCGGACCAGAGGTCGAGGACGGTTTCTCCACCGACCTTGATGCACAGGGCTGCGCCGCGTTCCTGGGGATCGTCGAACAGTGCGGCGAAAGCTTCGCGCACCGCTTCGAATTGAAGCTCGTAATGTCCCTGAATCTGCACCCGCAACTCCCCCGCGAAAACGCTCTACAAAGTGGCCCGCATTGTTCCAGCCCTTGAGGGATTTGGGAACAGCTGCGGGCCAGACGGTTAAAAGCCAAGTCAAAAGATCGCAGCCTGCGGCAGCTCCTACATGGATTGCGTTCCCATGCAGGAGCTGCTGCAGGCTGCGATCTTTTTAGAGCATCAAAGGTCAGTGACCATTGCCGGAATGTCCACCGGCATGCCCTGCCCCCGGCCCTTTACCAGCCTCGCCTTTGCGCCCGCCCTCAGCCTCATGCTCCGCTGCTGCGGCCGCTTTCTCTGCCTCTTTGCCAAGCTGATCAATCGCCTGCAAATTGCTCTTGCGCACGGTTTCGACAAAGCCCTGATACGGCAGATCCGTCACGCCCACCAGACCAAAGTGACCGTTCTCGCCATCGAGCAGACGCCCGGTCACCGGTTGATCGAGATACTGGAACCAATGCACGCCGACAATCGACGGCTCGCTCAAGGCCTGCTTGAGGAAATTGGCGTATGCAGGGCCGCGATCTTCTTCCCTGACCACTGGCGTGACGCCGCCCCAGAACGGGCCACGATCCGCTGAGCCGAAGTTGAATTCGGTGATCAGTACCGGTTTATCCAAAGCCCCCAACGCAGCAAAGTCATAACCATCCTGCGGTTTGAGCGTGTACATATTGAAGCTCAGCACATCGCAATACTGCGCGCAGGACGCCACGGCTTCCGGCGTACTGGTGGCGAAACGGCCGCCAAGCAGCAACTGGTTCGGCGCGTGCCATTTCAGCGAGTCGGAAATGGTTTTGAAGTAGGTATCGGCGAAAACCTTCTGGAAGTATTTGAAGTCAGCCTCGATTTCCGGGTGCTCCGGGTTCGGCAGCGGCGGTACAAAACCCGGATCTTCCATCAATTCCCACGCGGGCAGATCAATGCCCCACGCTTTCGACAGCCCGGCCTGATTGCGGTACTTGTCGCGCAATTGCTTGAGGAACGCACGCTTGGCCGGCACGTCGGTGGTCATTTTCAACGTGCCATAGGCCAGCGCGTAACGGGATTTCGGATCATCATCGGGACCAGCCCAGGCCAGTTCGTTGTCGGCGTAATAGCCGATCAGCCACGGATCGTCGCGGTGATCGCGGGCGGCGATGGCGACGGCGCGCTCGGTGGCCATGGCGAAACGCGGATCGAACGGATCGGGCATGCCGCCCCACCAGTCGCTGCCGGTGCTGATGCTGGTGTAATCACCGACGATCGACAGCGGTAAGGTGTACGGCACGCGCTCGGCTTCAGTCAGCGAATCGGCACTCCAGTTGCCGACGGTGTTGAAGCCCCAGGCTTGCAGGCGATCGAGCGTGTGGCTGGTCCACTGCTGCTCATCGATAGAGGCCTTGCACGGCTCGGCAGCTTTTTCTGTCGTCACTTGTACGGTTTCAGTTTTGGCTGCCTCAGCGACACCGGACTTCGGCTCCGCAGGCGCCGAAACAGGCTCAGCCGCTTTCACCGCCGCAGATTCGGCGGCTTCGGACTTGGCCGCTTCAGCGACGCCGGATTTACCTTCGCTGTCTGTTTTGCACGGATCTCCGTAAACACGCTGCAAGTTGGCGCCATAGAAGTCGTACCAGCGCCCGTTTGCATAACCCCGGCCCTGATCAACACCATTGCCGCCACGGTTGTCACCCTCGCCAAAATGCTTGGCCAACGGTTCTTCGGGTTTAGGCAGGGATTCGAACATGTACTCACGACCGGCCACGTAGGTCTGGTTGACCTGCGGGCTGACGGTATTCACGCCCAACGAGTAAAACGGATGCCCTTCAGGCGTGACCAGATACCAGCGACCATCACGCTTTTCGGTGCGGAAGAAACCGCTGGCCTTGAAGGCCGGGCCTTTGTTCCAGCCACCGAACTTGTCCAGCGAGGACTTTTCGCGCTCGGCCAGCCAGGTTTTCAGCTGTTGCTGTTCCTTGGCGGCGGCGGATTTCAGCTGTTCGTCATTGGCGACTTTTTCCGGCCACTTGCTGCGGGTCGATTGCCCGTAAGCGTCGACCAGATTGCCGTACACCGCTTGGGTGACCGATTCACCGTCCTGCACGCCGAAACGCTCGAGCAGCAAGCTCTGAGCGACCTTCGGCTGATCCATCGACAGGCTCACCGAGACCACTTGGCTGCGGTCGATTTCGCCGCTGCTGCTGGCCAGCAGGATCCGTTGACCATCGACCGTCATTGGCATTGGCGGCCCGGCCTTCATGCCTTGGCCAAGCGGTGCGGACGCCACCAGCGGCACCAGCAACGTCTGCGCAGGACCGGCCGGCAGGTCGACGCGGCTGAGCAACGTGCGACCGTCGTTGCTCTGGATTTGCACGTAGACCGTCACCGCCCAGTCCATTGCGCTCTGCAAACGCAAGGTCATCATGCCCGACTGCGACCAGTCCCACGCGCCGGTCTGCGGCGTCAGGCGCAAGGTCGGGCGCGCCACCGGGTTGAACGTCACCCGGCGCAGCACTTCACCTTCCGGTGTCTGTTCGGCGTTGGCTTGCGGCAGATCGGCATTTTCGGTCGCGACTTTGACCACGTCGGCAGGACGGACAAAGTTGAACAGGGTCTGCTGACCCGCAGGCGCTGCGAACAGCGGCGTGGCGAAGATCAAAGCGAATACGGCAGGCAACGAACGGCGGATCATAAGAACGGAGTTCTCCCTAACGACCAACAATGGCCAATGGAAAAGCGATGGCAGAGAGATAGACAACACGGTGGGCAAAACTGCCCACCGTTGTCTCAGGATATTTCACGACGGAAAGGAGGCAACGCATTGAGGATCGCCTTGCCGTAGCGCTGGGTGACCAGCCGCCGATCCAGCAAAGTGATGGTGCCGCGGTCTTCTTCGGTACGCAGTAGACGCCCGCAGGCCTGCACCAGTTTCAGCGAGGCATCGGGCACGGAGATTTCCATGAACGGATTACCGCCACGGGCCTCGATCCATTCCGACAACGCCGCTTCGACCGGATCGTCCGGTACCGAAAACGGGATCTTGGCGATCACCACGTGTTCGCAGTAGGCACCCGGCAAGTCGACGCCCTCGGCGAAACTGGCGAGACCGAACAGCACACTGGAATCACCGCCATCGACCCGCGCCTTGTGCTTGTTCAGGGTTTCCTGTTTCGACAGGTTGCCTTGAATGAACACTTGCTTGCGCCAGTCGCGGTCGAGACCGTCGAACACGTCTTGCATCTGTTTGCGCGAGGAGAACAGCACCAGGGTGCCGCGCGAGCCTTCAACCAGATCAGGCAACTCACGGATGATCGCTGCCGTGTGTGCGGCGGCATCGCGTGGATCGGCCTTCAGATCCGGCACGCGCAACACACCGGCATCGGCGTGATGGAACGGGCTCGGCACCACAGCGGTGACGGCTTTTTTCGGCAGACCGGCGCGCATGCGGAAACGGTCGAAAGTGCCCAGCGCGGTCAGAGTCGCCGAGGTCACCAGACAGCCATAAGCCACGTTCCACAGGCTGCGGCGCAGGGTTTCGGCGGCGAGGATCGGGCTGGCATTGACCTCAATGTCGAACAGCGAACCGCTTTCGGCCAACGTCAGCCAGCGTGCCATCGGCGGACTGTCTTCCGGGTCTTCGGCGGT
Organism: Pseudomonas sp. S3_C06; assembly: GCF_054667675.1. NCBI lineage: Bacteria > Pseudomonadati > Pseudomonadota > Gammaproteobacteria > Pseudomonadales > Pseudomonadaceae > Pseudomonas > Pseudomonas sp. S3_C06. The sequence continues at coordinate 5,331,355 of NZ_CP162747.1, read as the reverse complement.
GAACGCCGTCCACAGTTCCCAGTTGCCCGAAGCGCGGGACAACAGGCTGCCGAACAGCGGATACCACTCTTCGGCCTGATTGCTGGCAATGCCGATGTTGACCTCGCCGTCCATGCCTTCCTTGAGCAGGTCGGTCAGGCGCGTGAACAGATCGTTGAGGCGCGAAAAGCCCTTCTTCAGCTCGATGCCCATTTCGCGCATGTGCTCGGGAATCACCCCGGCGACGAAGCGATGACGCGGCCGCTCACGGCCCTCGACGTCTTCGCCGGGTTTGAAATCGGCGACCTGCTCGCAGGCGCTGAACATGAACTGCTGCTGGGCCTTGATCTCGCGCGCCAGCTCCGGCACCTGCTCGATCAACTTGCCAAGATCGCCCGGCAGCGGATGCTGGGCCAGCAGCTTGGTCAGGTTTTTCGCCGTGGTTTCCAGCCAGTCGGCAGTGGAACGCAGGCGCGTGTAGTGAGCGAAGTGGCCGATGGCTTTGTCCGGCAGGTGGTGACCTTCGTCGAACACGTAAATGGTGTCACGCGGGTCCGGCAGCACAGCGCCGCCGCCCAATGCCAGGTCAGCCAAAACCATGTCGTGGTTGGTGACGATCACGTCGACCTTGCCCATGCCTTCGCGGGCCTTGTAGAAGGCGCACTGGCCGAAGTTCGGGCAATGACGATTGGTGCACTGGCTGTGATCGGTGGTCAGGCGCGCCCAATCGGCGTCTTCCAGCGCATTCGGCCAGCTGTCACGGTCGCCGTCCCACTTATTGCCCGCGAGTTTCTCGATCATGCTGGTGAACAGCTTCTGACTGGCCTCATCGACCTCGATCTTGAAGCCTTCTTCTTCGAACAGCTGGGCGGTGGCGGTTTGCGCGTGGCCTTCCTGCAAGAGCATGTCGAGTTTGGACAGGCACATGTAGCGACCACGGCCCTTGGCCAGCGCGAAGCTGAAATTAAGCCCGCTGTTGCGCATCAGGTCGGGCAAATCCTTGTAGACGATTTGCTCTTGCAGGGCCACGGTCGCGGTGGCGATGACCAGGCGTTTGCCGGCCAGTTTCGCGGTCGGGATCGCGGCCAGGCTGTAGGCCACTGTCTTGCCAGTACCGGTGCCGGCTTCCACCGCGACAATCGCGGGGTCGCCACTGCGCCGGCCTTCGTCGTCGGTGTCGATATCCCCGAGGACTTTCGCGATTTCAGCGATCATCAGGCGCTGGCCGTAACGCGGCTTGAGGCTCTTGGCCTCTAGAAAACGCGAATAGGCGCCCTGGATCGTGGTTTTGAGTTCAGTGCTGATCATTGAGTGTCGGGCGCAAAAAACGCTGGATAAATTTTCAGTGGTTTGAATCGGCGGCTATCATACCCCGCGAATCGATCCTGCGCAGAACGGAGTAACCCAATGACACTTTTTAGCCTCGTCTACCCCCTGCATGTATTAGCCGCACTGGTATGGGTCGGCGGCATGTTTTTCGCCTGGATGGTCTTGCGCCCGGCGGCTGTGAAGGCCCTCGACGGCCCTGCCCGACTGACCTTGTGGGTGGAAGTGTTTCAAGGTTTTTTCCGTTGGGTCTGGGTTGCGGTGCTCCTGTTGCCGATCAGCGGCGTGGGCATGTTGCATTTGCAGCAGGTCGGCTTTGAGACCGCGCCGAAATATGTGCAGGTGATGATGGGCTTGTATGTGGTGATGACGGCGCTGTTTATCCGCATTCAGGGCTTGATGTTGCCGGAGTTGCGCACGGCGGTTGATGCAAAGGACTGGCCGGCGGGTGCGGCGGTGCTGGGGCGGATTCGGCGGGTGGTGGGGCTTAATCTGATTGTGGGGTTAGTATTGGTGGCGATTGCGGCGGCAAGGCCGTGATCGTTCCCACGCTCTGCGTGGGAATGCCGCAAGGGACGCTCTGCGTCCAGTGACGCGGAGCGTCACGGGCTGTGTTCCCACGCGGAGCGTGGGAACAATCAGTGATCTTACAAGCGCTGCACAGTCACCGCCCCCGCCGCCCCCACTGGCCCAGGCTGTCCATCCGCCCCGGCCTTGCCATTCTTGCCGCCATCGGCGCGGTACACCAGGCAGCCCTTGGACTTGCCGCCCTTCCCTGCCTTGCCACCCACACCCGCCGGGCCGCCAGCACCGCCCGCGACATTGACCTTGATCAGCTCGGCCGGAAACTCGCGCGGCACTTCAAGGCGTACCAGCGCTCCCGGTGCACCCGGTTGGCCGTCGCTCCCGTTGCTGCCGTCAAAACCGTGCCCGGCCGAACCATAAGTGCAGCCCGGGTCTTCACCATTACCGCCATCAAGGCCGACAAAACCCGGCGCACCGGTGCCGCCACGGGCATCGACCAACAGTTGCGGCGCGTTCAATGCCTTGAATTGCAGATTCAGATTGCGCCCGGCACGGGCGGCTTTTTCATAAGTACCCGGTGCACCCCGTGCAGTAATCCGGCTGCCATCGCTTAGCTCTGCACGAACGACCTTCATCTCCAAAGCGTTCTCGCTCGGAACGATCGCGATACGGGCTTCATGGCCAAGACGCAACTCGCCCACGGTCAGTTCGGTCACGTTGGCAGGAATCAGCAACGTGCCGTAATCGGCCACTTCCAGTTTTTCCAGCTGCAACGTGCTGGCCGTGTTGGGCAAACGCATCAGCGAATTGGTTTCAACGCTGACCACCTGGGCACAGGCCAAAGGGCTGATGAATGCAGCGAGCAGGCAAAGTTTACGCATGGGAAGAAGCCTCCGGAGCGGCCGGGGCCGGGATGGATTGCAAGTGGAATACGCCGAACAGCAGGATGCGGCCACGGTCACGCCAAGGGTGCGGACGGCCTTTGAGGCTGCGATTGCACAGCAGCACTTCGAGTAGATGAATCAGCAACAGCAGGCCGCCAGCCAGATTGACCAGCAGATGCAGCGGATGTACGAACGGCACCAGCTGATTGGCCAGCACCACGCAGCAGAACAGCAGGGTCAACAACCGCCCCAGCCCCCAGAACACTTTCATACGCTCCCCCGTGTTGCGAATTATTCTTTGGGCGCACAGTAACGGCTTCTGCGGGGGATAAGCCAGAGGCACAAATGAAAAAACTTCGCCGCGCCGCCAAATGGCTGCCGGAACGACTTTGATAATCGTCCGGCAGCTCTAGCCTGCGCCCTACAGAGGCGTCCTAGCGATTGATATGCAACTCCACGCGACGGTTCTGCGCGCGCCCTTCATCGGTTGCGTTATCGGCCACCGGTTCACTTTCTCCGCGCCCTTCGCTGGTAAGCTTGTTCGGCGCCAGCCCCTGACTCAGCAGATACGCCGCGACACTGCTCGCCCGCCGTTCCGACAAAGCCTGGTTATACGCATCCGAACCTTTGCTGTCGGTGTGACCTATGACCTTGATGCTCACCACATCGGCATTGCGCAGCTTGTCCATCAGCGTATCGAGTTGGGCTTTCGCCGCCGGGGTCAGGTCGGATTTGTCGAAATCGAACAGCACGTTGCCGGCATCGCTGAGGGTGATGACTTCAGTTTGCGGCGCGGGCTCCGGCACTTTTTCCGTGACCGGGTACTGCGGCAGCGGGCAACCACGGTGATCGATAGGGGTGTTTTCCGGGGTGTCCGGGCAACGGTCGCGGCGGTCGAACACGCCGTCGCCGTCTTCATCGCCGTCCTGGGCATAACAGATCAGTCCGCCGGCAAGAATCCCCAGCGCTGCGCCGCCACCGGCCCAGCCGCCACTTTCAATGGCGCCGAGACCGCCACCGACCAGCCCGCCAATAAGGCTGCAGATCGGCCACGTACGTTGATTGAGGGGTGCAGTGCCATCGCTGTGGGTGGCGCAACCGGTGAGCAAACTGCCTAGCAGCAGCACCGGCAAGACGGACCTTGAGAAAACAGTCATTGTGAAAGCTCCTGTGTCACCGGCCCATACCGGTTACACAGGAGTAAAGACCCGCATCCGCGACTGCACAAGCCGCGGATGCGAGAGGGGCTTAACGCTGGATTTTGATTTCGGTACGACGGTTTTGTGCACGACCATCCGCCGTTTTGTTGTCGGCCACTGGCTGGCTTTCACCCAGACCGGACACCGAAACGAAGCTGGCGCGCGGCACACCTTGCTGGATCAGGTAATCCACCACCGAGTGCGCGCGACGATCCGACAGTTTTTTGTTGTAGGCATCGCTGCCCACGCTGTCGGTGTGACCGGTCACGGTCAGTTGCGCCGTCGAGGATTCCTGTTTCAGGCGGGTGGCGACCTTGTCGAGTACTTGCTTGTCAGGGCCGGTCAGCGTGGCTTTGTCGAACTGGAAGTGCACATCACGGATAACAATGGTTTCTTCCTTGACCACTACAGCTTCTTCGACCACGGGTGCAGGCGCTGGTGGAGGGCAACCGTCAGCGTCGACCTGTACGCCTTTAGGCGTGCCCGGGCACTTGTCGCGACTGTCCGGCACGCCATCGCCGTCTTCGTCGCCATCACCGTGTACCCAGCAATAGGCCGCTGCCGTGCCACCGATCAACAACGCGCCGTAGCCGGCCCACGCCGAACTCTCGGTTGCGCCGAGACCGGCACCGACGACACCACCGACCGCCGCACAGGTCGGCCAGTCGGTTTTCTGCAAACCTGCGCAACCAGTCAACACACTGGTTAGCAGAATCAAAGGTAATGCTGTCCGAACTATGCTCATCTGGTTTTCTCCTGAGGGATCGGCTTAAAACCGATTCAGGGAGTAAAGACCGGAGTTTTAATCTCCGCCAGCAATAGGCCATGCCTGTTTGCGACCGTGTTCACAGGACTTTGGCGCAATCGCCGGTAACTGACGGAACTGCGCTCTTTGCCGACATCGTCAGGCAGGCTAGTCTTGGCGGTCTTATTGAGGAGCTTCGATGAACGTCGCCATTTCTTCCCGTACGCCGCAACAGGCGTTGGCCGCTTTGCTGGATCGCTACGCCCCGGCCCGTCTGCTGCTGATCGGCGCCAGCGAATTTCCAGCCCTGAGCGCCTTTAAAGTGGCGCACCCAGACACCGTCGTCGCCCATACGGCGCCGGGCGCATTGCCCGCCGAACTGGCCGCGCAACGTTTCGATCTGGCGCTGGTGGTCGATTGCCTGGAACACTTGCCCAAGCGCGATGGCCTGAATCTGTTGGGCGGAATTCGTAATCTCAACGCCAGCCGCATTGCCGTGCTGGCGGATCTGTCGGCCAGCGGCTGGCAGGAAACCGACTTCTATTCGCTGGCGCTGCAAGCCAGCGAGCGCTTTCAACGCGACGATCAAGTGCTGACCCTGTTCACCTACGATCTGCTTGACTACAAACAAGTCCCCGACTGGCTCAACTCGCGGTTCTGGGCCAATCCGGAAAACTTCGGGAAATACTGGTGGTAATGCAATGAGTACAGCCATTTGCCCCTGCGGCAGCGGCAATCTGCTGGATGCCTGCTGCGGTCATTATCACGATGGCCATCCTGCGCCGTGCGCCGAAGCCTTGATGCGTTCGCGCTACAGCGCCTATGTGCTGGGTTTGATCGATTACCTTGTGGCGACCACCCTGCCTGCTCAGCAAGCGGGACTGAATCGTCAGTCGATCAGCGACTGGAGCGCGCAGAGCACCTGGCTCGGCCTCGATGTCGAAAGTTCGGAAGTCTTCGGTGGCCAGCCGGAACACGCCTTCGTCACCTTCACTGCACGCTGGCACGACAGCCAGGGCGAACACAGCCACCGCGAACGCTCGTCGTTTGTGCAGAATGCCGGGCGTTGGTACTTCATTGATCCGACGGTGCAGTTGAAGCTGGGGCGCAATGACAGCTGCCCGTGCGCCAGTGGGCAGAAGTTCAAGAAGTGCTGTGCGGGGTATTTTGGCGCTTAAGATCAAAATATCGCAGCCTTCGGCAGCTCCTACATGGAATGCGTTTCTCTGTAATTGTATGGACTCGCCCAAGCCGAGGCGTCTGTGCGCCACGGTGGCATTCTTATAGAAGCCAACGACAGCGAGGGCGAGGCCATGAAAAAGCATACGACGAATAATCAGTCTTTGTCAGCCGACGTGTCGGCATGCTCCACAGTCGCAGTGGATCTTGCCAAAAGGGTTTTCCAGGTGGCAGGGGAAGATGCCCTCGGCCTGCTGATATTCGAGGAGAGAATCAAGTCACGCGAAGCCTTTCAGGTATTTCTCCGTGAGCTTCCTCCGAGCGTGACGGTGTTGGTGGAAACCGGGCCCGGTGCTCAAGCATGGGCGCGGTTGCTGCAAATGCAGGGTAATCCCGTTCGCATCCTGCCCGCTCAACTGGTCGCCAGCCACCGCAGCGGCCCGAAAAATGATCGCAACGATGCTTTGGCTATCTTGCGTGCCGGCCGCGACTGCAAAATCTCGGCGGTGCCGATCAAGAGCGCGGCCGCGATGGCGATGCAGGCTCTACACCGGGCGCGTCAGGGATATGTGCGGCGGCGCACTGCGGTCGGCAATCAAATGCGCGGTTTACTGCTCGAACATGGAGTGGCCATGGCACAGGGCGAAATTGCGATCAGCCAGCTGGTGCCTCGAATACTGGAAGATGCCACCCAACCGCTGCCTGATTTGTTGCGTGAACTGATTGCTGAATTGCTGGGCGAATGGAGTCAATTGGGCGATCGCGTCAACGTGCTGACCGGCCGGCTGGAAATGGCAGCGAAAGAAGACGAGACGGCGAAGCGGCTGATGACGGTGCGCGGTGTTGGCCCGATCATCGCCACGGCGCTGATCGCCAAGCAGACCGAGCCTGAACGGTTCGCCAACGCTCGCTTGTTCGCCGCCTATTTCGGGTTGGTGCCCAGCCAGCACAGTTCTGGCGAGAAGACCCGACTGGGCAAGATGAGCAAGCATGGTGATGCGTATTTGCGCAGTCTGACGATCCAGGGCGCTCATGCTGTTTTAAGGCAACTGCGGCCTGATTCACAGCAGCCGGACGATCAGCGGCTGCAACGCTGGATCAACCGCTTGGGTCGCAAGGAAGCTGCGGTGCGATTGGCTAATCGCAACCTTCGGATTTTGTGGGTGCTGCTGCAAAACGATCAAACATATCGTCGCCAGCCGGGCAACGGCCAGGAGGCGACGATGAGTCACTGATAAAAGAGTTCTGCCACCGAGGCGCTAAGCCGCTTCAACCCCTGCTAAGAACATTGACCCCAGGTCAGACCGTCGCGAATTGATGCCTGAGCTCCTACTGGCCCTTGAGGCCTTACTGTAATCGGCATATCGCGAGCTTACCCAATGTTGGCCAGAAGCCGGTTAACGCTTCCTCGAATAGGCCTTATACATAGATGCAACCGGGTAGCAGTGTTCAAAAGCGGGTTGAATGGTGGGGCGAGTCCATACATAGGAGCTGCCGAAGGCTGCGTTCTTTTAGCGTCTAGACTGGCACCAAAGGGAGTTAAATCATGCTCGGTTGCCAGCGCACATTACATTTTCTGTTTTTGATGCTGATCCTCAATCTCGGCGGCTGCGCGTCGTGGTTCAGCGATGACAGCGTCGACCCCGCCGTGCACCTGGTAAAAGTCGAAGTGGTGCGCGCCAAGCTGCTCGAACAGAAATTCATCCTGCACTTTCGCATCGACAACCCCAACGACAGCGACCTGACCGTGCGGGGCCTCGAATACCGCATTCATCTGGCCGATATGCTGCTGGCCGAAGGCGAGCATGAACACTGGTTCACCGTCGGGCCCAAGCGCAGCGCCTATTTCAAAGTGCCGATCCGCACCAACCTCTGGCCGAAGGTAAAAGACGTGGTGAAAATGCTGAAAAATCCGAACCAGCAGATTCCCTATCGTTTGCAGGGCGAAATGGAAACCGGTTTATTCATCGCTCACTACGTGCACCTTGAGCGCAATGGCGTGATAATCCCCGCCGATTTAATTCCGGAGCAACACCGATGACCCAGCAACCTCATGTCCATGGCCCTGACTGCAACCACGATCATGACCATCATCACGAGCATGACCACGGCCATGTTCACGGCCCGAACTGCGGCCACGCCCACCAGGAACCGGTGCGCAATGCCCTGAAAGACGTCGGCCGCAATGACCCTTGCCCATGCGGCAACGGCAAGAAATTCAAGAAGTGCCACGGCGCGTGATGCACTGGGCGGACAGTCGTTTCGCCTGACAGACCGCTTTCGCGAGCAGGCTCGCTCCCACATTTGATCTGCGCCGGTCAGGGCTTTTGTGCCCACCGCGATCCCTGTGGGAGCGAGCCTGCTCGCGAAGGGGCCGGCGCATACGGCGAAGTTATTCAGCCCGCCGCAAGAATCTGCTTCGCACTGACCACCGTCGCATACTCCCCGTGCAAATTCCCCAGCGACATCCCGTGCACCTCTTCAGCCGTTCGCAACGTGCCAAAATAATCGGCCTTGTCGAAGGTGAAACAGGCATCCTCCGCCACCCAAGCTGCAAACCCCAGATTGCCCGCCGTGCGCGCCGTTGACTCCACCGAGTTGTTGGTCGCCACGCCGACAATGATCAGTTGCCCGATCCCCGCCTCACGCAACCGCGCCTCTAGTCCGGTGGCACAAAACGCATCCGGCACCTGTTTCTGAATCAGCCATTCCCCGTTCTGCGGCGTAAACCGCTGCTGAAATTCCACCCCTTCCTGTTCGGGCCAGAACACTGAATCAGGCTCACGCGACAGGTGCTGCACATGAATCACCGGCCTCGTGCTATGCCGCCAATGCCCCAGCAGATCAAGGATTCGCGCTTCCGCCTGAGGATTATTCCTTCGCCCCAAACGCGGCTGCAGGATGCCCTTTTGCTGATCGATGATGATCAGTGCAGCGTTGGCCTGAAGCTCCATGGCGATTTTTCTCACGCGGGGTCATTGAATTCTGCGCAGTTCAGCATCACCTCTTCCTGTTAAGCAAGCTATCGAATGCACACGGGACGACCTGACGCCGGCGTTTGCTGTCCGCACGCAAGTCCATTTCTGCTTTGGAGTTCTCCATGATCGACCTGTATTACTGGACCACCCCCAACGGCCACAAGATTTCCCTGTTCCTCGAAGAAGCCGGCCTGCCGTACAACGTGCACCCGATCAACATCAGTCAGGGTGAGCAGTTCCAGCCACACTTTCTGAAGATCGCCCCGAACAACCGCATTCCGGCCATTGTTGACCATGAACCGGCCGATGGCGGTGAACCGCTGTCGCTGTTCGAGTCCGGGGCAATCCTGTTGTATCTGGCGGAGAAGACCGGGAAGTTTTTGCCCACAGACCTGCGCGGTCGGCAAACGGCGTTGCAATGGCTGTTCTGGCAAATGGGTGGCCTGGGGCCGATGGCCGGGCAGAATCATCACTTCAGCCAGTTCGCTCCGGAGAAAATTCCTTACGCGATCAAGCGCTACATCGACGAGACCGCACGTTTGTATGGCGTGTTGAACAAGCAACTGGCTGATAACGAATTCGTCGCCGGCAGCGAATACAGCATTGCCGACATGGCGATTTATCCGTGGATCGTTTCACACAAATGGCAGAGCCAGAACCTGGAAGACTTCCCGCATGTACTGCGCTGGTTCAACCACATCAAGGATCGCCCGGCGACCGTGAAGGCCTACGCCTTGGTGCAGAAAATCAATCCACCCAAATCCTGATTTAACGGCAAAAGATCGCAGCCTGCGGCAGCTCCTGCATGGGAATGCATGCCTATGCAGGAGTTGCCGCAGGCTGCGATCTTTTCCATTCGACAGAAATACACAAATAACCCCTGCCCCCGCTTGCGCGGCCACCTCCTGCTCACTAACGTAGCGGCTTTATTGCGCCCCCAGCCTCTACACCCCCGCAGGAGCTTTGCCATGGCCTCGCCAGCCCTTACTCATTTTCTTCCCCGGTTCGGCGTTGCCGCAGCAGTGGCCGGTGTTTTGGGCCTGTCCGGTTGCCAGACCTGGAACGCTCAGGACACCCTCCCGCCGACCTCCGGCGTGCAACCGCTCAAGGGCCTGGCGCAGAACGTGTCGGTGCGACGCAATGCCATGGGCATGCCGTTGATCGAGAGCAACACCTTTCACGACGCGCTGTTCAGCCTCGGCTATGTGCACGCCAGCGACCGCATCAATCAAATGGTCACCTTGCGCCTGCTGGCGCAGGGCCGGTTGGCGGAAATGTCAGGCGCATCGATGCTCGACGCCGACCGCTACATGCGCGCGGTCAATCTGAAGAAAAGCGCCGGCGAGCTGTACAAGGCTTCGTCGCCACGCCTCAAGCGTTTCTTCGAAGTCTATGCGCGGGGCGTCAACGCCTACCTGTTCCGCTACGCCGACAAGTTGCCGGGCGACCTCGCCTCCAGCGGTTACAAGCCCGAATACTGGAAGCCGGAAGATTCGGCGCTGATTTTCGCCCTGCTGAATTTCAGCCAGTCGGCCAACCTGCCGGAAGAGATTTCCTCGCTGGTGCTCGCGCAAACCGTGACCAGCGACAAACTCGCCTGGCTGACGCCGTCGGCGCCCGACGAAAACCTGCCGCTGGCCGAGGCCGACAAGCTACAAGGTCTCAAGCTCAACGGGCAAATCCCGGGGCTGACCGAGCTGAGCAGCGCCAGCCAGCAACTGTCGGCACTGAACCTGCTGGGCACCACGTCTTCGAACAACTGGGCGATCGCCCCACAACGCAGCCGCAGCGGCAAGAGCCTGCTGGCCAGCGACGTCCATGGGCCGCTGGCTGCACCGTCGCTGTGGAGCTTCGTGCAGATCCGCGCACCGAAATATCAGGCCGCAGGCGTCACGGTTGCCGGTTTGCCACTGGTCCTTGGCGGTTTCAACGGCAAAGTGGCGTGGAGCATGACCAGCGTGCTCGGCGACAACCAGGACCTGTTCCTGGAAAAAATCCGTCGCCAGGGCAGCAGTTTGACCTACGAGGTCAACGGCAAATGGCAGCCGCTGGGCGTGCGCAACGAAACCTACTTCGTCAAAGGCCAGCGACCGATTCGCGAAGCGGTATACGAAACCCGCCACGGCGCGTTACTCAACAGTGCTCAGGCAGCGGCCCAAGGCAGCGGTTTCGGCCTGGCCTTGCAAACGCCGAGCTTCACCGACGACAAGTCGCTGGATGCGTTTTTTGATCTGACCCGCGCGCAAACCGTAGAACGAGCTTCGGATGCCAGCCGGGAAATCCGCGCCATCGCCCTGAATCTGGTCTTCGCCGATGCAAACAACATTGGCTGGCAAGTCACCGGGCGCTTCCCGAATCGCCGCGAAGGTGAAGGCTTGCTGCCATCGCCCGGCTGGGAAGGTCGTTACGACTGGGACGGTTACGCCGACCCGATGCTGCATCCATACGATCAGGATCCGGCACAAGGCTGGCTCGGCACCGCCAACCAGCGCGTGATCCCGCACGGTTACGGCATGCAATTGTCGAACTCGTGGGCCGCACCGGAGCGTGGCGAACGTCTGGCGGAACTGGCCGGCAGCGGCAAGCACGACAGCCGCAGCGTGATCGCTATGCAGTACGACCAGACCACCACCTTCGCCGCCAAGCTGAAAAAAGTCTTCGAAGCACCGGGCATGAAACAACCGCTGAAACAGGCGATCGATGGCCTGCCGGAAGCGGATCGCAGCAAGGCCCGCGAGGCGTTTACCCGGTTGATGGCGTTCGACGGCAAGCTCAGCCCGACCTCGGCAGACGCGGCGATTTACGAACTGTTCCTGCAGGAAAGCATGAAGCAGATCTTCCTCGATGAACTCGGTCCGGAATCGAGCCCTGCGTGGAAGGCGTTTATCGCCAACGGCGATTTGTCCTACGCGGCGCAGGCTGACCATCTGTTGGGACGCGAGGACAGTCCGTTCTGGGATGACCTGCGCACGCCGCAGAAAGAGGACAAAGCGGTGATTCTCGCCCGCAGCTTTGCCGCAGCGATCAGCGCTGGCGAGAGTCAGTTGGGTGGCGACCATCGCGCCTGGCAGTGGGGCAAGTTGCACAGCTATGCCTGGAAGAACAGCAATGGTCAGACCGTGCGCGGGCCGCTGGCGGCCGGTGGTGATCACACGACGTTGAACACTTCGGCGTTCGCTTGGGGGCAGGATTTCACCACCACACGTGCGCCGTCGATGCGTTTCATTGTCGACTTCGGCCAGACTGAACCGTTGCTGGCGCAGAACGGTACGGGGCAATCGGGGAATCCGGTCAGTCCCAACTACCTCAATGGCATCGATGCGTGGTTGAAGGGGCAGTACATCGGTTTGCCGATGCAGCCGCAGAACTTTGACCGGGTGTATGGCAAGGCCCGTTTGACTCTTACTCCCGGCAAATAAGGCAAAGGTCAAAAGCCCCTCACCCTAACCCTCTCCCGGAGGGAGAGGGGACTGATTGGGGGTTGATTGAGTCATACGCCGACCTGAACGGGCACTGCCGAATCCGGAATTTGCTCGATTCAACTCGTCGGGCATCTCAGTCGGCCTTGTAAATCAAAAGTCCCTCACCCTAGCCCTCTCCCAAAGGGAGAGGGGACTGACTGGGGGTTGATTGAGTCATACGCCGACTTGAACGGGCACTGCCGAATCCGGAATTTGCTCGGTTTAACTCGTCGGGCATCTCGGTCGGCCTTGTAAATCAAAAGCCCCTCACCCTAGCCCTCTCCCAAAGGGAGAGGGGACTGATTGGGGGTTGATTGAGTCATACGCCGACCTGAACGGGCACTGCCGAATCCGGAATTTGCTCGGTTCAACTCGTCGGGCATCTCGGTCGGCCCTGTAAATCAAAAGCCCCTCACCCTAGCCCTCTCCCAAAGGGAGAGGGGACTGATTGGGGGATGCTGCAGGTCTACGCCGACCTGAAACTGTTGTACCGAATCCGGAGTTAACTTGGTTCGTGCTCTGCCGAATCCTGAGTTAAGCCGGTTCGTGCGTTGCCGAATCCATAATCGACTCGTTTTTTCAGGTCGATGTCATTCGCCAGACACCTCGGTCGGCCCCCTCTCCCTCCGGGAGAGGGCTGGGGTGAGGGTCGCTCTTCAAAGTCGATAGAACTTCTGAACACGCGCCAACCTCATAGCTAACAAGCCCCCCATTCCTGGTAACGACATGGACCTTGTTATCGCCCGTCCCGAAGGTCTTTATTGCCCTGCCGGGGATTTCTACATTGATCCGTGGCGCCCCGTCGAGCGCTCGGTCATTACCCATGCCCACGGCGATCACGCGCGCACCGGCAACCAGCATTACCTCGCCAGCAGCGCCAGCGAAGGGATTCTGCGCGCGCGGCTGGGGCAGGACATCAACCTGCAAACCCTCGCCTACGGCCAGCGCCTGACGCACCACGGTGTCACCTTGAGCTTTCATCCCGCCGGCCACGTGCTCGGCTCGGCGCAGGTGCGTCTGGAATACGGCGGCGAAGTCTGGGTCGCATCGGGTGACTACAAAATCGAACCCGACGGCACCTGCGCCCCGTTCGAACCGGTGCGCTGCCACACCTTCATCACCGAATCGACCTTCGGCCTGCCGATCTACCGCTGGCAGCCACAGGCGCAGGTGTTCAGCGAGATCAATCAGTGGTGGGCAGCGAACATTGCCGCCGGCAAAGCCAGCGTGTTGTTCTGCTATTCGTTCGGCAAGGCCCAGCGGATTCTCCACGGTATCGACGCAAGCCTCGGCCCGATCCTCAGTCACGGCGCGGTCGAGCCGCTGAACCGGGTCTACCGCGAGGCTGGCGTGTACCTGCCGCCGACGATCTACGGCGGCGACGTGAAGAAAAGCGACCCGATCATGCGCCAGGCCCTGGTCATCGCCCCGCCCTCGGCGGGAGGCAGCACCTGGATGCGCCGCTTCGGTGAATTCAGCGACGCGTTTGCCAGCGGCTGGATGCGTTTACGTGGCACGCGGCGGCGGCGCGGTGTCGATCGCGGTTTCGTGCTCTCCGATCACGCCGACTGGACCGGTCTGTTGTGGGCCATCGAACAGACCGGCGCGGAACGGGTGATGGTCACCCACGGCTCGATTGGCGTGCTGGTGCGGCATCTGCGTGAAAAAGGCCTGGATGCCCAGGGTTTCAACACCGAATACGGCGATGACGAAGAAGAAAACATCGCCACCGAACCGACCATCGTCGAGATGCCCGCATGAAAGCATTTGCCGAGTTATATGCCGAACTCGACGCAACTACGTCGAGCAACGCCAAACTGGCGGCGATGCAGACGTACTTCGCCCAGGCCGAACCGCATGACGCTGCGTGGGCGGTGTACTTTCTGTCCGGTGGCCGGCCCCGGCAACTGGTGCCGGTGAGAATCTTGCGCGAACTGGCTGTCGAGATTTCCGGCCTGGAACCGTGGCTGTTCGAAGAAAGCTATCAAGCGGTCGGTGACCTGGCGGAAACCATTTCGCTGGTGCTCGCGGAAAACCCGCACAGTTCCGACGCCGGCCTCGCCGAGTGGATCGAAGACAAACTTCTGCCGCTACGCGGTGAAACTCCGGAATACCTCAGCCGACAACTGCCCGCCCTGTGGGCGCAACTGGATCGATCGAGCCTGATGCTGTGCATCAAATTGATCACCGGCAGTTTCCGCGTCGGCGTATCGAAACTGCTGGTCACCCGGGCTCTGGCATCGATGGCCGGGCTGGACAGCAAACGCGTGGCGCAGCGTCTGGTTGGCTACACCGACCTGTCCAATCGGCCAAGCGCCGCCAGCTACCTGAAGCTGATCGCCCCTGAATCCAGCGATGAACATGCCCAGCGCGGTGGTCAGCCGTACCCGTTTTTCCTCGCTCATGCCCTGTCACAACCGGTGGAAGAGTTCGAAGCACTGATCGGGCCTGCCAGCGACTGGCAGATCGAATGGAAGTGGGATGGCATCCGCGCGCAAGTGGTCAAGCGTGAGGGGCGGCTGTGGATTTGGTCGCGGGGCGAAGAACTGGTGACCGAGCGTTTTCCCGAACTGGAAGTGCTGGTGCACGGCCTGCCTGACGGCACGGTGATCGACGGCGAAATCGTCGTGTGGAAAAGCACCCATCCGGGCACCGAAGACGCCTTTGATCCGCAATCGACCCAACCGCCGGCCGTGCAGCCCTTCGCCCTGCTGCAACAACGTATCGGTCGCAAAACCCTCGACAAGAAAATCCTCGAAGAGGTGCCGGTGGTGGTACTCGCCTACGACTTGCTGGAATGGCAAGGCGAAGACTGGCGCAACCAGCCGCAGGCCAAACGCCGCGCGCAACTGGAAGAGGTCATCGCCCGTTGCAACAGCCCGGTGCTGCTGGCCTCACCGGTGCTGACCGGCAGCGACTGGTTCGACCTCGCCCGCCAGCGCGAGTCCTCGCGGCGGCTGGGCGTTGAAGGGATGATGCTCAAGGCGCGGGATTCGCTGTACGGGGTTGGCCGCACCAAGGACATGGGCGTCTGGTGGAAATGGAAGGTTGATCCGTTCAGTGTCGATGCGGTGTTGATTTACGCGCAGCGCGGGCATGGTCGGCGGGCCAGTCTGTACAGCGACTACACCTTCGCAGTGTGGGACGGCCCGCCCGACTCGAGTCAGCGCGCGCTGGTGCCGTTTGCCAAGGCGTATTCGGGGCTGACCGATGAGGAAATGCGTCAGGTCGACAGCATTGTGCGCAAGACCACGGTGGAGAAGTTTGGCCCGGTGAGCAGCGTGAAACCGAGTCTGGTGTTTGAGCTGGGTTTCGAAGGCATTGCCCTGTCGCGGCGGCACAAGAGCGGAATTGCCGTGCGGTTTCCACGGATGCTGCGCTGGCGCCAGGATAAAACCGTGGATGAGGCGGATAGCCTAGCCACATTGCAGGATCTTCTCGCCTGAGTTCAACATGACGCGAAGATCGTTCCTACGCTCCGCGTGGGAATGCCTCAACGGACGCTCCGCGTTCAGCTCTGGATGGGACGCGGAGCGTCCCGGGCTGATCGTTCCCACGCAGAGCGTGGGAACGATCAGCCCTAAATCAGTGCAAGCTATTTTCAGTGCCCGTTTGCGGGCACTGACTCGCTCATCCAATCGCTGCGCCAACCTTTTAAAACACTTGTTCGGGACTCTGGTTCGGAAATTGCTACTTTCTATAGGTCGTACGCGTTCCAGTAACAATAATTCTGCGCCACAAGCGCTCATATTGGTTCTTAGGGATTGAATAATGAAAAAAGCATTGCTGACCCTTTCTGCACTGGCGTTGTGCATGGCCGCTGGCTCCGCGCTGGCCAAGGAATACAAAGAGCTGCGCTTTGGCGTTGACCCTTCGTACGCACCGTTTGAGTCGAAAGCGGCCGACGGCAGCCTGGTGGGCTTCGACATCGATCTGGGCAACGCGATCTGCGCCGAACTGAAGGTCAAGTGCAAGTGGGTCGAAAGTGACTTCGACGGCATGATCCCGGGCCTCAAGGCCAACAAATTCGATGGTGTGATCTCGTCGATGACCGTGACCCCGGCCCGCGAAAAAGTCATCGACTTCTCCAGCGAACTGTTCTCCGGCCCGACCGCTTATGTGTTCAAGAAAGGTTCCGGTATCACCGCAGACGTCGCGTCCCTCAAGGGCAAAACCGTCGGCTACGAGCAGGGCACCATTCAGGAAGCCTACGCCAAAGCCGTGCTGGACAAGGCTGGCGTGAAAACTCAGGCCTATCAGAACCAGGATCAGGTGTATTCCGACCTGACCTCCGGCCGTCTCGACGCCGGTATCCAGGACATGCTGCAAGCCGAACTGGGCTTTTTGAAGTCGCCACAGGGCGCCGACTATGACGTCAGCAAGCCAGTCGACAGCGAATTGCTGCCAGCCAAAACCGCTGTCGGTATTAAGAAAGGTAACACTGAGCTGAAAGCGCTTTTAGATAAAGGTATCAAAGCGTTACACGATGACGGCAAATACGCCGAGATTCAAAAGAAACACTTTGGCGATCTGAATCTGTACAGCGGCAAATAATGCCCCGGCGCCCATCCTCGATGGGCGCCTTTTCCATCCGCTCAGGTTGCTGATTTATGTTTGAAAACCTCTTACAAAATCTGGGGCTCGCAGCCTTCAGCCTCAAGGGCTTTGGCCCGTTGCTGTTGGAAGGCACCTGGATGACCATCAAATTATCGGCGTTGTCGCTGCTGGTGGCCGTTTTGCTCGGCCTGCTCGGCGCCAGTGCCAAGCTGTCAAAAGTCAAACTGGTACGCCTGCCTGCCCAGCTCTACACCACGCTGATTCGCGGCGTGCCGGATCTGGTGCTGATGCTGCTGATTTTCTACAGCCTGCAAACCTGGCTAACGTCCCTGACTGACTACATGGAATGGGAATACATCGAGATCAACCCATTCAGCGCCGGGGTGCTGACCCTGGGCTTCATCTATGGCGCGTATTTCACCGAAACTTTCCGTGGCGCGATTCTCGCAGTGCCGCGCGGTCAGGTTGAAGCCGCCACCGCGTATGGCCTCAAACGCGGCCAGCGCTTTCGCTACGTGGTGTTCCCGCAAATGATGCGCTTCGCCCTGCCGGGCATTGGTAACAACTGGATGGTGATGCTCAAGGCCACCGCACTGGTGTCGATCATCGGCCTTGCCGACCTGGTCAAAGCTGCACAGGACGCCGGTAAAAGCACTTATCAACTGTTCTACTTCCTGGTTCTCGCCGCGTTGATCTATCTGCTGATCACCAGTGCTTCCAACTTCATCCTGCGTTGGCTCGAACGCCGCTACGCCGCCGGTGCCCGGGAGGCCGTACGATGATCGAACTCCTGCAGGAATACTGGCGCGCCTTCCTTTATACCGACGGCCAGAACATCACCGGGCTGGCGATGACGCTGTGGCTGCTCAGCGCCTCGATCTTCATCGGTTTTCTGGTGTCGATTCCGTTGTCGATTGCGCGAGTTTCGCCGCACTTCTACATTCGCTGGCCGGTGCAGTTTTACACCTACCTGTTCCGTGGCACGCCGCTGTATATCCAGTTGCTGATTTGCTACACCGGGATCTACAGCCTCGCCGCCGTGCGTGCGCAGCCATTGCTCGACAGTTTCTTTCGCGATGCGATGAACTGCACGATCCTCGCCTTCGCCCTGAACACCTGCGCCTACACCACGGAGATTTTCGCCGGGGCGATTCGCAGCATGAACCACGGCGAAGTCGAAGCCGCCAAGGCTTACGGGCTAACCGGCTGGAAGCTGTATGCCTACGTGATCATGCCCTCGGCCCTGCGCCGATCGTTGCCGTATTACAGCAACGAAGTGATCCTGATGCTGCACTCGACCACCGTGGCCTTCACCGCGACCATCCCCGACATTCTGAAAGTCGCGCGGGACGCCAACTCGGCGACCTTCCTGACCTTTCAGTCGTTCGGCATTGCCGCGCTGATCTACCTGACCATTACCTTTGCGCTGGTCGGCCTGTTCCGCCTTGCCGAACGCCGATGGCTGGCCTTCCTCGGCCCGACTCACTAGGCCCAGCTCAGGAATAAAGAGATAAAAAATGCGCCACCTGATCCATGACCTGCTGGCCCCGCTGCCGGGGACCGCACGACAGATCCACAGCTTCCACTTCGGCCCGGAACAGGCCAAGGGCAAGGTTTACATTCAGTCTTCGCTGCATGCCGACGAACTGCCGGGCATGCTCGTCGCCTGGCACCTCAAGCAACGTCTGGCCGAGCTGGAAGCGGCCGGCCGCCTGCGCAGCGAAATCGTGCTGGTACCGGTGGCCAACCCGGTCGGCCTCGAACAAGTGTTGATGGACGTACCGCTGGGCCGCTACGAACTGGAGAGCGGGCAAAACTTCAACCGCTGGTTCGTCGACCTCAGTGAAGAAATCGGCAACGCCATCGAAGGCAGGCTGAATGACGATCCGCAGCACAACCTCGAACTGATCCGCACGCATCTGCGCAACGCCCTCGCCCGCCAGACCGCCAGCACGCAACTGCAATCCCAGCGTCTGACCCTGCAACGGCTGGCCTGCGACGCGGATATGGTGCTGGACTTGCACTGTGATTTCGAATCGGTGGTGCACCTCTACACCACGCCCGAAGCGTGGCCGCAGGTCGAACCGCTGGCGCGCTACATCGAAGCTCAGGCGAGCCTGCTGGCCACCGATTCCGGCGGCCAGTCGTTCGATGAATGCTTCACCCTGCTGTGGTGGCAACTGAAGGAACGTTTCGGCGAGCACTTCGAAATTCCGCTTGGCAGTTTCTCGGTGACCGTCGAGTTGCGCGGCCAGGGTGACGTTACCCATCCACTGGCCAGCCGCGACTGCCAGGCGCTGATCGATTATCTGATCCAGTCCGATGCGATCGTCGGCGAAACCAAACCGCAGCCGCCATTGCCCTATCCCGCCACGCCACTGGCGGGTGTGGAACCGGTGATCACGCCGGTCGGTGGCCTGCTGGTGTACACAGCGGTGGCCGGTCAATACCTCGAAGCCGGGCAACAGATCGCTGAAATCATCGACCCGATCAACGATCGGATCACCCCCATTCATTGCACCAGCGCCGGCGTGATGTACGCCCGCTCGCTGCGCCGCATGGCCACTGCCGGCATGGTCATCGCCCACGTCGCGGGTGCCGAAGCCTATCGCAGCGGCTACCTACTTTCGCCTTGAGGATGTCTGTCCCATGTACAAACTGACCGTTGAAGGCCTGCACAAAAGCTATGGCGACCATCAGGTGCTCAAAGGCGTTTCGCTCAAGGCCAAGACCGGCGACGTGATCAGCCTGATCGGCGCCAGCGGCTCGGGCAAAAGTACCTTTTTGCGCTGCATCAACTTTCTCGAACAACCCAACGACGGCGCCATGAGCCTCGATGGCCAGGCGATCCGCATGGTCACCGACCGCCACGGCATGCACGTCGCTGACGCTGATGAACTGCAACGTTTGCGCACGCGGTTGGCAATGGTGTTCCAGCATTTCAACCTGTGGAGCCACATGACCGTGCTGGAAAACATCACCATGGCCCCGCGCCGTGTGTTGGGTTGCAGCAAACAGGAAGCCGATGATCGTGCGCGGCGTTATCTGGACAAGGTCGGCTTGCCGGCGCGAGTGGCGGATCAATATCCGGCGTTTCTCTCCGGCGGGCAGCAACAGCGCGTGGCGATTGCCCGGGCGTTGGCGATGGAGCCGGAGGTGATGTTGTTTGATGAACCGACCTCAGCGCTGGACCCCGAGTTGGTGGGGGAAGTGTTGAAGGTGATTCAAGGTTTGGCCGAGGAAGGCCGGACCATGATCATGGTGACCCATGAGATGAGTTTCGCCCGGAAAGTCTCCAGCCAGGTGTTGTTCCTGCACCAAGGCTTGGTGGAAGAAGAAGGTGCGCCCGAGGATGTGCTGGGCAACCCGAAAAGCGAACGCCTGAAGCAATTCCTCAGCGGCAACCTGAAATAACGCCGTACACAATCCCCCTGTGGGAGCGAGCCTGCTCGCGAAAGCGGTGTGTCAGTTAAGAAATTGTAGGCTGACACACCGTATTCGCGAGCAGGCTCGCTCCCACATTCGTTTTCCATCGTCTACAAAAATCAAACTTGTCGACCTGCCGCGCGGTCACTGGAAGAACACCTCCAGAGCGCGCGCAGCCCGCATGGCGAAATCCCCCGACCTGGCAAAAATCTGGTTCAGCGCCCGCGACTGGAAGCCGTTCGCCTTTCAGAAACAGGTGTGGGCGGCGGTCAAAAACGGCGAATCCGGTCTGCTCCATGCCAGCACCGGTGCCGGTAAAACCTATGCCGTGTGGTTCGCGGCACTCAATCGCTTCGCGCGCTCGCAGCCTCCTGTCGAAGCCCCGCGCAAACGCAAAGCCCCCGCCGAACCGCTGACCGTCCTGTGGATCACCCCCATGCGTGCCCTCGCTGCCGACACCGCACGCGCCTTGCAGGCGCCGGTCGATGATTTGCAGATCCCATGGAGCATCGGCCTGCGCACCGGCGACACCAGCAGCAGCGAGCGCGCCCGGCAGAGCCGGCGCCTGCCGACTACGTTGATCACCACCCCGGAAAGCCTGACGCTGTTACTGGCCCGCGCCGATGCACAAGTCGCGCTGTCGAGTCTGCGCATGATCGTCGTCGATGAATGGCACGAACTGCTGGGCAACAAGCGCGGCGTGCAACTGCAACTGGCCCTCGCCCGCCTGCGGCATTGGCAACCTGAGCTGATCGTCTGGGGCGTGTCCGCCACCCTCGGTAATCAATCTCACGCCGAACAAGTGCTGATCCCACAGGGTGGCGGCATCAGCATTCAGGGACAAAGCGAAAAATCGCTGAAGGTCGATACCCTCCTCCCACCGGCGATTGAGCGTTTTCCGTGGGCCGGACACATCGGTCTGAAGATGTTGCCGCAGGTCGTTGCTGAACTGGATGCCTGCGCCAGCACGCTGGTGTTCACCAATACTCGGGCGCAATCGGAAATCTGGTATCAGGCGCTGCTGGAGGCGCGGCCGGACTGGGCTGGGTTGATTGCGCTGCATCACAGTTCACTGTCTCGCGAGACTCGCGACTGGGTCGAGCAAGCCCTGAAGGACGGCCATTTGAAAGCCGTGGTCTGCACCTCAAGCCTGGACTTGGGCGTGGATTTCCTGCCCGTCGAGCGCGTGCTGCAGATCGGCTCGGCCAAAGGCGTCGCGCGCTTGATGCAACGTGCCGGACGCTCCGGCCATGCGCCGGGGCGCACATCGCGAGTGACATTGGTGCCGACGCACAGCCTTGAGTTGATCGAAGCAGCCGCTGCCCGCGATGCCGTCGAGCAACGGCGCATAGAACCGCGCCTGTCGCCGCACAAACCGCTTGATGTGCTGGTGCAACATTTGGTCAGCATGGCCCTCGGTGGTGGGTTTATTCCTGAAGAGTTGTACGAAGAAGTCCGTAATGCCTGGGCCTATCGCGACCTGACAGTCGCCGATTGGGCGTGGGCGCTGGCTTTCGTACGCCACGGCGGGATGTCTCTGACAGCCTATCCGGATTACCGCCGGGTCGAGCCGGACGAGCACGGCGTCTGGCGTGTGCCCGATGCACGGTTGGCGCGGCGTCATCGCATGAGCATCGGCACGATCGTCAGCGATGCCAGCATCCAGCTGAAATTCTGGAGCAAGGGCGGCGGAGGTAAACAGCTGGGCAGTGTCGAGGAAGGCTTTATTGCGCGGCTTAAACCGGGTGATGGTTTTCTGTTCGCCGGGCGTTTGCTGGAGTTGGTGCGAGTGGAAAACATGACCGCTTACGTCAAACGTAGCACCGCAAAAAAAGCCGCAGTGCCGCGCTGGAATGGTGGGCGGATGCCACTTTCCAACGAATTGGCCGAAGCCGTGGTCAGGCGCTTCAGTGCGGCGGCGCAAGGCGAGTTTGTCGGCCCGGAAATGCAGGCGTTGCGACCGTTGCTGGAAACCCAGATGCGCTGGTCTGGTTTGCCCACCACAGAAAACCTGTTGGCCGAAGTATTGAAGTCCCGCGAAGGCTGGCACCTTTTTCTCTACCCGTTTGCCGGGCGCCAAGTGCATCTGGGCCTGGCGAGCCTGCTGGCATGGCGCGTCAGTCAACGGCAGCCCGTGACGTTTTCCATCGCGGTGAACGATTACGGCCTGGAATTGCTCAGCGCTACGCCAATCGACTGGGCCGAGTATTTGAATACCGGTCTCTTCAATGCTGATGATTTGTTAGCGGACGTTCTGGCCAGCCTGAACGCCGGTGAACTGGCCCTGCGGCGCTTTCGCGAGATCGCGCGGATTGCCGGGCTGGTCTTCGCCGGCTACCCCGGTGCACCGAAAAGCACCCGGCAGGTCCAGGCTTCCAGTGGTTTGTTCTTCGAAGTGTTTAAACAATATGACGGCGACAATCTGTTGCTGGCGCAGGCCGGGGAAGAAGTCCTACGGGAAGAACTGGATATTCGTCGCCTGGAACAGACATTGGAGCGGATCAACGGGATGAAACTGGACGTGCATCAGGTTAAACGTCCTACACCGCTAGGGTTTCCGCTGCTGGTGGAACGCATGCGCGAAAGCATGAGTTCGGAAAAACTCGCTGACCGGATCAGGCGAATGGTCGGTGATCTGGAGAATAGCGCCGACAAGGATAAATCCCCATGAGTTCAGGCTACCCGGTACGTCTGGCCGGTGAAGAACTTTGGCTCTTGCCGGAGAAAGCCTTGTACTGGCCCGCGCAGCAGGTCTTGTTGATTGCCGATGTGCATTTCGGCAAAGCGGCGGCTTATCGCAGTCTTGGTCAACCGGTTCCACATGGCACCACGGCGAGCAATATCGCCGTGATTGACCGGCTGCTGGCAAAGCTGCCCTGCCGCTTATTGATCTTTCTCGGGGATTTCCTGCACGGGCCCGGCTCTCATGCCCCGGGCACGCTGGGCGCGCTGGCGCATTGGCGTGCGCGTCACGCGGAGTTGCCGATGACGCTGATCCGCGGCAATCACGACAAACGCGCCGGCGATCCGCCCGAGTCGCTGAATATCCGGGTAGTGCCGGAACCGCTGCTGCTCGGGCCATTCGCCTTGCAACATGAACCCGACCCGCATCCTGAAAGACACGTGCTGGCCGGTCACGTCCACCCGGTCTACCGGCTGCACGGCAAAGGTCGGCAGAGCTTGCGTCTGGCGTGTTTCCGGCTCGGCGAACGCATCAGCCTGCTACCGGCATTCGGAGCGTTTACCGGCGGATACGCGGTCGAGCGGGAAGAGAGTTCGAGGATTTTCGTCATCGGCGACAACGAAATATGGCCAGTCAGTTGAAGTCTTTGCAGACCTCATCTGACTGGCCATTCGTTTTCAATGCAGATCAGGCAACCGGTGCCGGTGGCGGCTCGTCCGGAAGCGTCGGTTCACCCGGCTCGGTCGGTTGTTCGTTAGGGGTATCGGGATCGGGTTGACCGGGAATTCCGCCGGCCATGCTCAGTGGCGGATGCGCCAACAAGGACCAGGCCAATACGCCAATCTGATTGGGCTCGAGCCTTGCCAGTTCGGCAGTGATTTGCGGATCGATCTTCATAGGGCACTCCTCGGCGAAGGCCCGTTTTGCCGAAAGCAAAAACGGGCAGTACACCCCATAGAGTGTCTGCCCGCCAAAGAATTCCCGCGATCTGTCGGATGGGCCGATCAGGTGCGCGGCAAGGTCACGCCACGCTGGCCCTGGTACTTGCCGCCGCGATCCTTGTAAGACACTTCACATTCCTCGTCGGATTCGAGGAAGAGCATCTGCGCCACGCCTTCGTTGGCGTAGATCTTCGCCGGCAGGTTGGTGGTGTTGGAGAATTCCAGCGTCACGTGGCCTTCCCACTCTGGCTCGAGCGGCGTGACGTTTACGATGATGCCGCAACGCGCGTAGGTGCTTTTACCCAGGCAGATGGTCAACACATTGCGCGGAATGCGGAAATATTCGACGGTGCTGGCCAGGGCGAAAGAGTTCGGCGGGATGATGCAGACGTCGCTGTGGACGTCGACGAAGCTGCCCGGATCGAAGTTTTTCGGGTCGA
This sequence comes from Pseudomonas sp. S3_C06, assembly GCF_054667675.1. NCBI lineage: Bacteria > Pseudomonadati > Pseudomonadota > Gammaproteobacteria > Pseudomonadales > Pseudomonadaceae > Pseudomonas > Pseudomonas sp. S3_C06. The sequence continues at coordinate 5,307,032 of NZ_CP162747.1, read as the reverse complement.
CGATAGACGAGTTGATGTTGGTGAACACCTTGAAGTGATTGGTGCAGCGTACGTCGTAGCCATAGCTCGACACACCGTAGGAAATCACTCGGCTGTCATCGCTGCCGCGCATCTGGCGCTCGACGAACGGTTCGATCATGCCGTGTTCCTGCGCCATGCGGCGAATCCACTTGTCCGATTTGATGCTCATGGCGGGGTGTCCTGAATAGCGAGGTGGAAAAATTCTGTCCGGCATCTTACCGGGCGCGCCGCCCGGTTCAAAGTGCGCGGTGCAATTCTCGCCGAACACCCATGAAATACGGGCTTTGGCGACGAACCGTCACACCGCCGATCCCGAAAACAGAGAAACCTTCGCAAGAAGCATTGGCACTTCTCGGAAACTGGGTTAAGGTGGCGTCACTGTGTTGCTTGTGTCACTGAGAATCTCTACACGATATGTTGAATTTCGATCCAACCATCTACAAGAATTTTTCCTGCTCTTTGCACTCAGTCTCGGCCAGGGTTCTTCCTGAGTCGCAGTTATCTTTGTTCAAGGAGTTACACCATGTCTAATCGCCAAACCGGTACCGTTAAGTGGTTCAACGATGAAAAAGGCTTCGGCTTCATCACTCCACAATCCGGTGACGACCTGTTCGTTCACTTCAAAGCTATCCAATCCGACGGCTTCAAAAGCCTGAAAGAAGGCCAACAGGTTTCTTTCATCGCTACCCGCGGTCAGAAAGGCATGCAAGCTGAAGAAGTACAAGTTATCTAACTTGTAGCTTCTTTAGAAAAGAGCCCCGCCCTTAAAAGCGGGGCTTTTTTGTGGGCGTCTGTTTTGTACAGGCACAAAAAAACGCAGCCCGAAGGCTGCGTTTTTTATGAAGGGTTTACCAGGCCACGCCAAACCCAGCGGTATAACGGGTCTTGTTCAGATCCGCATCGTTGGTGCCGCTGATGATGTCACGCTCAGCCTTGAGATTGAGCGAGGCCCAATCGGTGACCTTGTAGCGCAAGCCCATCTCGGCATCCAGCGCGTAATCGGCAACACCCGACAGCGGCTTGCCCACTTCACCGTTGGTGAAGAATTCGACCTTCTTGCCAATCAGGTAACGGTTGTAATCCCACTTCATCGCGACGGAATAGAAGTTGTCCTTGCTGCCATCGCGATACTCGTAATCGGTACGGTTGAGCAGCGAGCCCAGCGAGAACGCGCCCAGCTCGTCATCCCAGAACTGGTAGCCAGGACCGGTACCGACCACGCGCTGACGCGCCAGCTCTTCGATGTGATCACGCTTGTAGTTCAGGCGGCCCTGCCAGAACCATTGATCCGTCAGGAAGCGGTCGAGTGCATATTCGGCGCGCCAGTTGTTGGTGGTGGTTTCGTCGTCCTGCACTTCGCGGTTGTATTCACCTTCGGCGGTATGACGCCAGCGACCATGACGCGCTGAGGTCTTGAAGCCGACATCGTAGTCATCGGTGTCCTTCTCGGCGCGCTGATAGTCCAGCGCCAGGTCGACATTGCCCTTCCACACCAGATCCTCGACCACCGGTTTGGGTTTGAGAATCTGCTGAATGCTCGCCAGTTCGACTGTTTTCGGCGCCTCTCCGTTGGCCAGGGTGACCTTGCCATCTTCGGCAGCCGTCAGCGACTTGGACACTTCTCCGGTGTAGGCATCCTGCTTGACCAGCAGGTGCTGATCGCTGTCCAGGGTCTTGACCTCTTTCCAGTCAATCGTGACCGCACCGGCATATTTGGTCTGGATCAACAGCTTGCCGCCATCGAACACGGTGATAGTGCCGCTCAACTTGTCACCGTTCTTCAACCAGACGGTGTCGGCAAGCAGGGGCGTGGACGCGCTGAATACAGCAAGGCACAGCAAGGATCTGGAAAACATAAGCGAATCTAGGGCTCAGTTTGCGAAAAGGTCGGCATTATCCGTAGGAATAAGACCCTGACAAGGACTGACCGGACGATTTCCATTGAGTTCATTTCTCAACTGCGCCGCGACGGATTACCCTTGAAGCATCAATCCGCCCATGTTCAGGAGCCGCGCACGTGACAGAGCAGCCCCACGATCGTGACAGTGAAGCGCAATTCCGACGCACGGCGCTCTATTCCACGCTCGCCCAAGTGCCCGAGGGCAAAGTCGTCAGCTATGGTCAGTTAGCTGAACTTGCCGGGTTGGGGCGCGCCGCCCGCTGGGTCGGCCGCACCTTGAGCCAGTTGCCCGGCGATACAAGGCTGCCCTGGCACCGCGTGCTGGGCGCCGGCGGTCGGATCAGCCTGCCGGTGGGCAGCCCTTCGGGCGATGAACAACGGGCCCGATTGCGCATGGAAGGCATCACCGTCCTGAACAATCGTGTGGATATTCAGCGCCATGGCTGGCGTCCGGTAGAGTACAGCGGTTAGAGTGCGCGCTTTGTTTTCGCAATCTTGAGGCAGACTCCAGCCCATGCCCCGTAAAACCTGGCGCGCCGCGCTAGCCGCTTATGCCAGTCCTTCGACGCTCGTGCTGTTGTTGCTCGGTTTCGCCGCCGGCCTGCCGTACATGCTGGTGTTTTCAACGCTTTCCGTCTGGCTTCGTGAGGCCGGTGTGGCCCGTGAAACCATCGGCTATGCCAGCCTGATCGGTCTGGCCTATGCGTTCAAATGGGTCTGGTCACCCCTGCTCGACCAATGGCGCCTGCCGTTGCTGGGCAAGCTTGGCCGTCGCCGCTCGTGGCTGGTGCTCTCACAGGTGCTGGTCATCCTCGGGCTGATCGGCATGGGTTTCTGTGATCCACAGAAACATCTGTCCTGGCTGATCGCGATCGCCGTTGTCGTCGCCTTTGCCTCCGCCACTCAAGATATTGCGGTGGATGCCTATCGCCTGGAAATCGCCGAGGACAACCGCCAGGCCGCCCTTGCCGCCAGTTATATGTCCGGTTATCGCGTGGCAGCACTGCTGGCGACTGCCGGTGCGCTGTTCTTCGCAGAGGGCTTCGGCTCCACTGGCTTCAACTATCAACATTCCGCCTGGGCCGGCACTTACGCACTGTTCGGTGCATTGATGGTGCCCGCGCTGCTGACCACGCTATTCATGCGCGAACCGCCAGTGCCACTACGCACGCAGTTGCAGGCCGGGCGTTACACCTTCATGCATCAGTTGATGTCGGTGTTTGTGCTGATTGTTTTGCTGGTCTCGGTGCCGGCGATGTTCACTCAGCTGTACAACACCGATTTCGCCGGTGTGCTGTTCGGCGACATGAGCCCGCTCGACCTGCTGCTCGAAGACCGCGCCTTCCTGCGCGCCATTCTCTATACGCTGCTGACTGGCCTGTGCCTGTCGACCATGGGCCGTCGCGGCCTGGCGCCGGTGCTGACGCCGGTCAACGATTTCATTCTGCGTTACCGCTGGCAGGCACTGCTGTTACTCGGTCTGATTGCTACCTATCGCATGTCGGACACGGTGATGGGCGTCATGGCCAACGTGTTCTATATCGACCAGGGTTTCACCAAGGATCAGATCGCCAGTGTCAGCAAGATCTTCGGCCTGATCATGACGCTGGTTGGCGCCGGCATGGGCGGCCTGCTGATCGTGCGTTTCGGCATCCTGCCGATTCTGTTCATCGGCGGCGCGGCCTCGGCAGCCACCAACCTGCTGTTCGTCATGCTCGCCGACATGGGCCCGAACCTGCAGATGCTGGTGGTGACCATTTCCCTCGACAACTTCAGCTCGGGCCTGGCGACGTCGGCGTTCGTTGCCTATCTGTCGAGCCTGACCAACCTGAAGTTCTCCGCCACCCAATACGCCCTGCTCAGCTCGATCATGCTGCTGTTGCCGCGCCTGATGGGCGGCTATTCCGGGGTTCTGGTCGAGAAGTTCGGTTACCACAGTTTCTTCCTGATCACTGCCCTGCTCGGCGTGCCGACACTGGTACTGATCGCCCTGCACTGGTTCCAGGAAAGCCGCCGCGAAGGCCCGACGCCAACGCCCGAGCCTGTGCCGACGCCGGTCACAGAAGAATCGTAAGACGTTTCGGCAACGGCGGGAGGAATCCCGCCGTCGTGCCTCCCCACTGACCTCACGCCTGTACGTCGGCAAAACTCGCCGGTACACTGCGGAGTCATTTCCAGTCATAGCAACCGACAACGGCCAACCATGCGCACCAGTCAATTTTTGCTCGCCACACAGAAAGAAACGCCTTCCGACGCGGTCGTGATCAGCCACCAGCTGATGCTGCGCGCCGGCATGATCCGCAAACTCGCCTCGGGCCTGTACACCTGGCTGCCCATGGGCCTGCGAGTCATGCGCAAGGTTGAAGCCATCGTTCGCGAAGAGATGAACGCCGCCGGCTCTCTGGAAGTGTTGATGCCGAGCACCCAACCGGCCGAGCTGTGGCAGGAATCGGGGCGCTGGGAAGAATACGGCCCTGAGCTGCTGCGCATCAAAGACCGCCACGGTCGCGACTTCTGCGCGGGCCCGACCCACGAAGAAGTGATCACCGATCTGATGCGCAACGAGTTGAGCAGCTACAAACAGCTGCCAATCAACCTGTACCAGATCCAGACCAAATTCCGTGACGAAATCCGCCCACGCTTCGGTTTGATGCGCGGTCGCGAATTCATCATGAAGGACGCGTACTCGTTCCACGCTGATCAAGCCTCGCTGCAGGTCACCTACGACCGCATGCACCAGGCCTACTGCAACGTGTTCAGCCGTCTTGGCCTGAAATTCCGTCCGGTTGAAGCCGACAACGGTTCGATCGGTGGCGCTGGTTCGCACGAATTCCACGTACTGGCCGAGTCTGGCGAAGACGACATCGTCTTCAGCAACGGTTCCGACTACGCAGCGAACATCGAAAAGGCCGAAGCCGTGCCACGCGAAACCTCGCGTGCTGCCGCGACCGAAGAGCTGCGCCTGGTCGATACACCAGACACCAAAACCATCGCGGCGCTGGTGGAAAAATTCAATCTACCGATTGAAAAGACCATCAAGACCCTGATCGTGCGCGCCGAAGAAGAAGGCAAGCTGATCGCGCTGGTCATCCGTGGCGACCACGAACTCAACGAAATCAAGGCTGCCCAGCAACCTGGCGTGGCCAGCCCGCTGGTCATGGCCACCGACGCCGAACTGCGTGACGCCATTGGCGCCGGCGCCGGTTCGCTCGGCCCGCTGAATCTGCCGCTGCCGATCATCATCGACCGCTCGGTCGAGCTGATGAGCGACTTCGGCATCGGCGCGAACATCGACGACAAGCACTACTTCGGCGTGAACTGGGAGCGCGATCTGCCGGTTCCAACCGTGGCTGACCTGCGTAACGTAGTCGCCGGTGACCCAAGCCCGGACGGCAAAGGCACCCTGGAAATCAAACGCGGCATCGAAGTCGGGCACATCTTCCAGCTGGGCAACAAGTATAGCAAGGCGATGAAGTGCGAAGTGCTGGGCGAGAACGGCAAGCCGGTTACCCTGGAAATGGGTTGCTACGGCATCGGCGTATCCCGCGTGGTGGCTGCTGCCATCGAGCAGAACAACGACGAAAACGGCATCATCTGGAGCGACACCCTGGCGCCATTCCAGATTGCTCTGGTACCGCTGCGCTATGAAACCGAGCAGGTCCGTGAAGCCACCGACAAGCTGTACGCCGAACTGACGGCCGCCGGCTTCGAAGTGCTGCTGGACGATCGCGACAAGAAAACCAGCCCGGGCATCAAATTCGCGGACATGGAACTGATCGGCATTCCACACCGGATCGTGGTCAGCGACCGCGGCCTCGCCGAAGGCAACCTGGAATACAAGAGTCGTACCGAAGGCGAGGCGCAAGCATTGCCGGTGGCTGACGTATTGTCCTTCCTTCAGGCCCGTATCCGCCGCTGAAACCAGATAGAGACGTCATGTTCAAGCGAAACACCTTAGGCCTCGGAGGCACCGCCCTGTGCGGTGCCCTGCTGGTCAGCGGCTGTGCCAATCACATGTCACAACGCAGCGAGCACGAAGAGCGGGTCGAGCGAAAGTTGCTCGACCATAGCCTGCAGATTGATGTCGGTGAGCCCAAGGAGCTTGAGCTGCCGCAGCGACGCGTGAAAATCAACGAACAGAAGACTTTTGAAGTCACCGAGTTCGAAGTGACGCGTCGCTACGATCGCTACACGCCTTACCAGCCTTGGCGGGAGGTCTACGAGATTCCGCTGGGTGCGGTCGCCGTGGTCGGTGGCGTTGGCGCCAACGTGGTCAACGTGTTCGCCCTCGGCAACCTGCCGGACAGCATCACCAAGGACTGGCTGAGTTACGGTTTCGCCGGGCTCAACCCGTTCATGAACGTGCAGTCCAACGGTCGTGCGCAGCAGAATCTGGCCGGCATCGATGAAGTCCAGCGCGACAAGCGCACGGAGTATTCGAGCCTGCCGTGGAGCGAGCGTCCGGTGCAGGTCAAGGCTGGCAAGCAGACCTTCGACATGACCACCGATCGCAACGGTGTGCTGCGTCTGAACCTGCTCGACAGTCCGTTTGCCGAAAATGATCTCAATCACGTCGGCAAACTGCAGATCAGCGTCGAAGATGCCAAGGATGACGTGCATTCTGATTCAACGCTGATGATCAGCAGTCATCTGCGTGGCAAGTTGCTGGAAGCGCACGGGCTGATTTACGACGACCTTGAAGACGACGAAGTGAGCCAGTGGGTGCACCGGGTCAAACGTCTGTCGGAACTGGGTCTGGAAGAAGAAGCCAGCGAACTGGAACAAAGCCTGATCGAACTGACGCGCAACGATCCTGAGTTGCAGACTGAGTTTCTCAAGTCGCTGACCAAGGATGCCGGGCGTCTGGTGGCGGATCCAGGGCCGAACTGACAGCTAAAAGCTTCGCGAGCAGGCTAGCTCCCACAGGGTGGAATACATTCCAAATGTGGGAGCGAGCCTGCTCGCGAAGAGGCCCCGACAGACACCGCAAATCTACCGCTCAAATAACTCCATCTGCTCAAACCCGCCGCGCAAATCCTCCAGCCTCACCCCAACCCCCAACAACCGCACCGGTTTCCCGCCGCGATTGAACGCCTGCGTCAGCATCAACTGATAACTGCCCAGATCCCGCCCTGCCCCGGCCTGCTCCAGTGTCGTCTGGGTAAAGTCATGAAACTTCACTTTGACGAACGGCTTGCCCGGCCGATAACTGCTGTCGATCCGCGCCATACGGGTTTTCAGGGTTTCCAGCAGCTCCGGCAGTTTGTCGAGACAGCTGCGCAGGTCCGGCAGATCGACGTCGTAGGTATTTTCCACGCTGATCGACTGACGCCGGCTGTCGTTGTGCACCAACCGGTCATCGATCCCACGGGCCAGACTCCACAGTCGCTCGCCAAAACTGCCGAATTCGCGTACCAGCGCCAGCTTGTCCCACTCGCGCAATTGCAGGCAGTCGACGATGCCGAGCCTGCCCAGTTTGTCGGCGGTGACCTTGCCGACGCCATGCAGTTTGCTGACCGGCAAATCGCTGACAAAGTCTTCGACCTGATCCGGCGTAATCACGAATAGCCCGTTGGGTTTTTTCCAGTCACTGGCGATCTTCGCTAGAAACTTGTTCGGTGCCACGCCAGCGGAAACGGTGATGTGCAACTGATTGGAAACCCGGCGACGGATGTCCTGGGCAATGCGTGTAGCGCTGCCGCCAAAATGCGCGCTGTCGGAGACATCCAGATAGGCCTCATCCAGCGACAGCGGCTCGATCAGGTCGGTGTAATCGGCAAAGATCGTGTGAATTTCTTTCGAGGCTTCGCGATAGGCATCCATTCGCGGCTTGACGATGGTCAGGTCCGGACACAACTTCAGTGCATGCCCCGAGGCCATCGCCGAACGCACACCATACGCGCGCGCTTCATAGTTGCAGGTGGCGATCACCCCGCGCCGATCCGCCGAACCGCCCACTGCCAACGGCTTGCCGGCCAGACGCGGGTCATCGCGCATTTCGATGGCGGCGTAAAAACAATCGCAGTCGATGTGGATGATTTTTCGCTGAGTCATGTCAGAAAAGGAAACGTGGCGAGCCGGATGGGCAGTATCTCACTGACACCTGTATATAGCACCAGTGGTATGAATGTTCTTTTCCGCGCGTGGGAAAAGGCCTTTGAATTTATTTTCTCAATCGACAAACGGCCTCCAATAGAGCTGAAAGCCTTGCCCCGCCTGCCCTGCGCACGGAAAAACGCCCGAGAAAAAGCGCTAACCGATTGAACCTCAACAGATTTTATCCAGATTGAAGGTTGACACCCCAGCGTTCCTCTGTAGAATGCCGACACACAGACGCGGGATGGAGCAGTCTGGTAGCTCGTCGGGCTCATAACCCGAAGGTCGTCGGTTCAAATCCGGCTCCCGCAACCAAACATCAAAAAAGGCTACTCGAAAGAGTGGCCTTTTTTGTGCGCGTCTGTTTTGTGGATTTCCTCTTCTTATAGAGAAGGATCGCCAAACAGGAATTCTTTGCATTTCCGAAACTTAACGCACCACCTGCGACCGTTTGACGCGATTGCACACTTATTTGACCCTTTATGGGATTAGCGGTTGACACCTCGCCGTTCGCCTGTAGAATGCCGCCACACAGACGCGGGATGGAGCAGTCTGGTAGCTCGTCGGGCTCATAACCCGAAGGTCGTCGGTTCAAATCCGGCTCCCGCAACCAAACATCAAAAAAGGCTACTCGAAAGAGTGGCCTTTTTTGTATCTGTTGAAAAAGTCCTTTCGCAACAATGATCTGTCACTGTGCAGTGAACCGCTTGGGATCTTCAGAAGTACTCACTTGCGACTATGCTTGAGTCGCAGGCCAGGCCTCTGCAATCCAGGAACTGCCCTCGCCGATACCCGGCGAGAGGCGTAGTATTTTGTGATTATTTTTTTCTACAGGGATTGGTAACTTGGCTGGATACCTCCATCCTGTCGCGCACAATCCAAGAGGTGATTGATGCGCGCCAACTCGTCTGATCCACAAGACACCGTCACAGCGGAACATCCGATCAAACCCGAGCGTTTGCGCTTGCTGGATCGGTTAAGCAAATACCGACAACCGATTGGTCTGGCGGTGACTTTGCTGCTGTTTGCCATTGCGCTGATTGCCTGTCGCCATCTGCTTGCCGAACTCGATCTCGATGCGCTGCACGACTCGATTCTCGACGTGCCGAAACCCGCGCTGATCGGCGCCTTCGGTGCGACCGTGGTCGGCTTCATTATTCTGCTCGGCTACGAATGGTCGGCCAGCCGCTATGCCGGCGTGACCTTGCCGCCGCGCACATTGGCGCTGGGCGGCTTCACCGCGTTTGCGATTGGCAATGCGATAGGTCTGTCGCTGCTGTCCGGCGGTTCGGTGCGCTACCGTTTATATGCACGACTGGGCCTGGGCGCGTCGGAAGTCGCGCACATGACCTTGTTCGCCAGTTTGTCGCTGGGCTGCGCCTTGCCGCCGCTGGCCGCACTGGCAACGCTGAGCGATCTGCCTGCTGCCTCGCAGGCGCTGGGTTTGTCCGAAGGCCTGCTCGGCACTATCGCCGCTGTCGTGCTGTTGCTTGGCGCAGTACTGGCCATCGGCATCTACCGTCGACGCCTGCCGGAACAACCGTTACGCGACAACCTGCTGGTCAGGGTTGGCCGCCGCACGCTGCGCTTGCCGGGGCGTCGCCTGACGTTCCTGCAACTGATCATTACCGCCCTCGACGTTGCGGCGGCTGCCACTGTTCTATATCTGTTGCTGCCAGAAGCGCCACCGTTCGGCGCGTTCCTGCTGGTGTATCTGTTGGCACTGGCTGCCGGCGTACTTAGCCATGTTCCCGGCGGAGTTGGCGTCTTCGAAGCGATTCTGCTGGCCGCTTTCGCTGACAAGCTCGGTGCCGCGCCTCTCGCCGCCGCCCTGCTGCTGTATCGCCTGATCTATGTGGTGCTGCCGCTGCTGGTGGCCTGCGTATTCCTGCTGATCAACGAAGGTCAGCGCCTGTTCCAGACCCAGACCATGCGCGCCGCGTCCGGTCTGGCCGCACCGATTCTGGCGGTGCTGGTGTTCCTGTCCGGTGTGGTGCTGCTGTTTTCCGGCGCTACTCCCGAGATCGACACACGTCTGGAGCACATCGGCTTTCTGATCCCGCATCGCCTGGTCGACGCCTCGCACTTCGGCGCCAGCCTGATCGGCGTGCTCTGCCTGATGCTCGCTCAGGGCCTGCGTCGTCGCCTGTCGGCCGCGTGGATGCTGACCACCATTCTGCTGCTGGTTGGCGCCCTGCTCTCGCTGCTCAAAGGTTTTGACTGGGAAGAGGCGACACTGATGACCCTGACGGCTGCGCTGCTCGGTGTGTTCCGTCGCTCGTTCTATCGCCCGAGTCGCCTGACCGAACTGCCCTTCTCGCCGCTGTACCTAGTGGCCAGTCTCTGTGTGCTCGGCGCTTCGACATGGCTGCTGCTGTTCGCCTATCAGGACGTGCCGTACAGCCATCAACTGTGGTGGCAGTTCACCCTCGACGCTGACGCGCCACGTGGCCTGCGTTCGCTGCTCGGCGCCGCCGTCCTGCTGCTGGTGATCGCGCTGACCTGGCTACTGCGCACCGCGCGCCCGGTCATTCACCTGCCAACGCCTGACGAACTCGATCGTGCAGCGAAGATCCTGATGGCGTCGTCGCAACCCGACGGTGGCCTCGCGCTGACTGGTGACAAGGCGCTGCTGTTTCACCAGAACGACGAAGCGTTCCTGATGTACGCGCGCCGTGGCCGCAGTCTGGTGGCGCTGTACGACCCGATCGGCCCCGGCCAGCAACGCGCCGAGATGATCTGGCAGTTCCGCGACCTCTGTGACATCCATCACGCCCGCCCGGTGTTCTACCAGGTGCGCGCGGAGAACCTGCCGTACTACATGGACATCGGCCTGACCGCGATCAAACTCGGCGAAGAAGCCCGGGTCGATCTGCTGCGCTTTGACCTGGAAGCCAAGGGCAAAGAGATGAAGGACCTGCGCTACACCTGGAACCGTGGCACCCGCGATGGTTTGTCGTTGGAGATCCACGAGCCGGGTCAGGCGCCGATGGATGAGCTGAAAGTGATTTCCGATGCGTGGCTGACCGGCAAGAACGTGCGCGAGAAAGGTTTCTCCCTCGGCCGTTTCAGCGACGATTACCTGAAGCATTTCCGCATCGCGGTGATTCGCTTCGAAGGTCGCCCGGTGGCGTTCGCCAACCTGCTCGAAACTTATAGCCATGACCTGGCCAGTCTCGACCTGATGCGCGCGCACCCGGATGCGCCGAAGCTGACCATGGAATTCATGATGGTCGGCCTGATTCAACACTATAAGAGTCACGGATACGCGCGCTTCAGCCTGGGCATGGTGCCGTTGTCGGGCTTGCAACCCCGCCGTGGTGCACCGCTGACCCAGCGTCTGGGCTCGATGGTTTTCCGCCGTGGTGAGCAGTTGTACAACTTCCAAGGCTTGCGCCGCTTCAAAGACAAGTTCCAGCCTGACTGGGAACCCCGTTATATGGCCGTGCCCGCCGGACTCGATCCGTTGGTGGCGCTGGCCGACACTGCTGCCCTGATCGCGGGCGGCTTGACTGGATTGGTGAAACGCTGATGATTCAACGCTCCCTGAAGTACATCCTGGCCGCACTGATCGTGCTGGCCGTGATTGCCGGCGGCGGTTTCTGGTACCTCAAACGCCCGGCACCGGAACCGACCGTCGAACAGCTCAACCCGGCCGATGGCGCCGCCATGACCCGCGTCATCCCTGGCACCAAGCCAAAGGCGCAGGTGCTGGTAGCCGTCAACGACGACCAGAAACTCAGTGAAAAACAACTGACCACCCTGAGCCGCAGCGCCTCGGCGCAGATCGTTCAAGTGATTCTGCCCAAGGACTGCCTGCTGCAAAGCCGCGCCCTGCAATCGGGCCTGCGTGAACTGAACGGTCCGGCTACTTTGGTCAGTGGCATTGGCCCAGGGGCCGTGCTGGCCTGGCGCTGGTTGTCGGAACAGAAAGATGACAAGGCTCAAGCCGTGTCCGTCGACCTCGCGCTGGAAAAAGGTGGCTGCACCCACCTGCTGCCGAAATCCGCCGCCCACGGCCACTGGCTGGTGGCGTGGAACGATAACCCGGACGACGCCAGCGCAGGTTTCGTACGCGACCAACCGAACGCCGAAACCAGCATCAGCGACTACGACATCAACCTGCCGCAAGTGCTGAACAACGAACTGCGTAAAATCCTCGTTGGCGGCGACAAGGCCAACGGCGGTCTGGCGATCCCGGTGGTTGAAGTGCCGGCCGGCCAAGCCAAAGACACCGTGACCCTGTTCCTCTCCGGTGACGGTGGCTGGCGCGACCTCGACCGCGACGTGGCCGGTGAAATGGCCAAGATAGGCTACCCGGTGGTCGGCATCGACACCCTGCGCTACTACTGGCAGCACAAGAGCCCGGAGCAAAGCGCACTGGATCTGACCGAACTGATGCAGCACTACCGGCAGAAATGGGGCACCAAGCGCTTCATCCTCACCGGTTACTCGTTCGGTGCTGACGTCCTGCCGGCGATCTACAACCGCTTGCCGGAAACCGAGCAGCAACGCGTAGACGCAATCATCCTGCTGGCCTTCGCCCGCACCGGCAGCTTCGAAATCGAAGTCGAAGGCTGGCTGGGTAACGCCGGCAAAGAAGCCGCCACCGGCCCGGAAATGGCCAAGCTGCCACCGGCCAAGGTCGTGTGCATCTACGGTGAAGAAGAGACCGATGAAAGTGGCTGCACGGACAAGACTGCCGTTGGCGAGGCAGTGAAACTGCCTGGCGGCCACCACTTCGATGAGAACTACCCGGCGCTGGCCAAGCGTCTGGTGGACTTGATCGAGAAGCGTCAGAGCAAGGACTCGGTCGCCGAAGAGTGATCTGAGCCACGCCCATAAAAAGCCCCCGCAACTTCACGGTTGCGGGGGCTTTTTACAATCCAGCGGCCACGAAAATCCCCTGTGGGAGCGAGCCTACTCGCGAACGCGGTGGGTCAGTTTACAGATTCGTCGACTGACACTACGCCTTCGCGAGCAGGCTCGCTCCCACAGAGGAATTGCGCTGGATTCAAATAATCGTCAATCCTCACAGGCGTACTTTGCCCGCATATCGTCATGGCTGATCACTTGAGCCGGATCGAGGTTGATCAATCGTTCCATCGCTTCGGCTTCAATTCGAAGGTTCTCGAGATCATCATGCTTTTCTTGTTCCGATGATGCCGTCATACATGCCTCACTCATTTGCACACGCCAGTTCGTGTCAGACGTTTAGTATCGTTTACTTCCAGTCTCGCAATATCAGATGACGCCCACAGACCTTGTAGGCAAACTCCGAAACTCGTGTTCGGGCGCTGTGCCGCTCTATTGCGCTGTTTTTCGACGGGATACTCTCCGGACGTCGCTGACCCATTCAGCGATCGGGTGTGGTAACCCGGCTATGCAAAGCGCAACAGCGCCCCATCACGACAATAGGCATTTTGATGCCTGTAATTCAGTGTAATGGCGGCTGTGCGTGGGAGACCTTCGGGTCTGCCGGTTTCTTTGCTCCCGGTTTACCACCCTGCGTACAGCTGCCACCCTTTCGCGTGGTAACGAAATGGAGCAGCTCCCCGCGTTAAGGAGCAAAACAATGAGTAAAACAGGTACGCCTTCAGACACTACAACCATCGGCTTCACCCCCTTCCTCTACAACTCGGATCAAGCGTATTTCAACGTCCGCTCCGGCATCCCGATCATCGATGCCTTGTCCCAATCCTCCGACCTGCTATCCCTCGCCAAATCCTTCGCAGAAGACGCTGCCTTCATCAGAGACACCGATCGCCATGCCTGGGCCGCGCATTACCTGACGGTGATGGGCAAAGCCTTGATTGATGATGTGATTCAGGCGTTGATGCCACGACCTGCGCGGACGAAGACTGAATCTGAAATCGATCTGCCTGAACGCACCACTTAACCCTGTGGGAGCTAGCCTGCTAGCGATTGCGGTGGATCTGGTAAAGATGTGCTGTCTGACACTCAGCCATCGCTAGCAGGCTAGCTCCCACAGGGGATTTGCGTGGGTTTGAGGTTTATGTGCATGCACAAAAAAGCCCCCGCCAGCCACAAGGCTGACGGGGGCTTTTCGCTTGAGGCCAGGCTTACATTTCTACCTGCGTGCCGAGTTCAATCACCCGGTTCAACGGCAAATTAAAGAACCGCAAATTCCCATTGGCATTCTTCAACATGAACGCAAACAGCGCCTCACGCCAACGCGCCATGCCCTCAAGTTTCGAAGCAATCACCGTTTCGCGGCTGAGGAAGTAGGTTGTGCGCATCGGGCTGAAGTCCAGATCATCCAGATGACACAGCTTCAGCGCTTGCGGCACGTCCGGCTCGTCGGTGAAGCCGAAGTGCAGGATCACCCGGAAGAAACCCTCCCCGTGCGCTTCGACCTCGAAGCGCCGCGATGGCGGTACGCGCGGGATGTCTTCGTAGACCACCGTCAGCAACACCACTTGCTCGTGCAGTACCTGGTTATGCAGCAGGTTGTGCAACAGCGCATGCGGCACGGCGTCGGAGCGCGCGGTGAGGAACACAGCAGTGCCCTGCACACGATGCGGCGGTTGCACGCGAATGCTGCTGATGAAGATCGGCAGCGGCAGCGCTCCTTCGTCGAGGCGATCGACGAGCAACTGCTTACCTCGTTTCCAAGTGGTCATCAGCACGAACAGCGCGATACCGGCAATGACCGGGAAAGCACCGCCCTGCACAATCTTCGGCACGTTGGCGGCGAAGTACAGACCGTCCACCAGCAGGAAGCCGATCAGCACCGGCACCGCGAGGATCGGCGGCCATTTCCACAGCAGCAGCATCACTGCCGACACCAGAATGGTGGTCATCAGCATGGTGCCAGTCACTGCCACGCCGTAAGCCGAGGCCAGTGCGCCGGAGGATTCGAAGCCCAGCACCAACAGGACCACGCCGACCATCAGCGCCCAGTTCACCGCGCCGATATAGATCTGGCCTTGCTCGTCGCTGGAAGTGTGCTGGATGTACATGCGCGGGATGTAACCGAGCTGGATCGCCTGACGGGTCAGGGAGAACGCGCCGGAAATCACCGCTTGTGAGGCAATCACCGTGGCCAGCGTCGACAGACCGACCAGTGGAATCAGCGCCCAGCTCGGTGCCAGCAGATAGAACGGGTTACGCGCTGCTTCCGGGTTTTCCAGCAGCAAGGCGCCCTGACCGAAGTAGTTGAGCACCAGCGCCGGCAACACCAGGATGAACCACGCCCGGGCAATCGGCTTGCGACCAAAGTGGCCCATGTCGGCGTACAGCGCTTCTGCACCGGTCAGCGCCAGCACCACGGCGCCGAGGATCGCCACGCCCATGCCCGGATGAACGACGAAGAAATTCACCGCCCAGATCGGGTTCATCGCATGCAGCACTTCTGGCGCGTGGCTGATGCCATACACACCGAGGGCGCCGAGGACGAGGAACCAGGTGACCATGATCGGCCCGAACAGAATGCCGATCCGCGCCGTACCGTGTTTCTGAATCAGAAACAGCGCCACCAGCACCACCAGCGACAGCGGGACCACCCAATGGTCGATGCCATCGAATGCCAGTCCCAGACCTTCAATCGCCGACAGCACGGAAATCGCCGGGGTGATCATGCTGTCGCCATAAAACAGCGCCGCGCCGATCAGTCCGCAAACTACCAGCAACGAACGCAGCTTCTTGCGATGCCCTGCCGCACGACGCGCCAGCGCGGTAAGCGCCATGATGCCGCCCTCGCCCTGGTTGTCGGCGCGCAGCACGAACATCATGTATTTGATCGACACGACCCAGATCAGCGACCAGAAGATCAACGATAGAATGCCCAGCACGCCATCGTGATTGACCGATACGCCGTAAGCGCCGGAAAACACTTCTTTGAGGGTGTACAACGGGCTCGTGCCGATGTCGCCGTAAACCACCCCGACCGCCGCGACCAGCATGCTCAGCGGCTTGGAGGCCGAACCCTCGGCGCCTGCCGCATGACTACTTGCCTGACCCATCCAACACTCCTACTTCTCAGAACCGGCTTCTTGAATGAAGCACTATGCTTTGTGGTGCAGCATGCGCTGTTTTACCTGTTGTTACAGACGTTTTGTTGACTGTAAAAAATTGGTAAAGCTCAACGGCGCGAAGCATAGCGCAGCACTCGTCGTATTTCCCTGCATAAAGCTGGTCAAGTGCGTTGCCCGCCGCTAGAATTGCGCACTTTTTGATCAGAGGCGCGCCCTAAGCGCCCGTCCGTCGGCTTTCGCACCAAGAAAGCGATGTCACAAAATACCGAGGTTAGACATGTCCACCACTCCTGCGCCGGCCAATCCAAAGGTTGGCTTTGTATCTCTGGGTTGCCCGAAAGCACTGGTCGACTCCGAGCGCATCCTGACCCAGCTGCGCATGGAAGGCTATGACGTGGTGTCTACCTATCAGGACGCCGACGTTGTAGTCGTCAACACCTGCGGTTTCATCGATTCGGCCAAGGCTGAGTCGCTGGAAGTGATCGGCGAAGCGATCAAGGAAAACGGCAAGGTGATCGTCACTGGTTGCATGGGCGTGGAAGAAGGCAACATCCGCAGCGTCCACCCGAGCGTACTGGCCGTGACCGGTCCGCAGCAGTACGAGCAAGTGGTCAACGCCGTGCACGAAGTCGTACCGCCGCGTCAGGATCACAACCCGTTGATCGACCTGGTGCCGCCGCAAGGCATCAAGCTGACCCCGCGCCACTACGCATACCTGAAGATTTCCGAAGGCTGCAACCATAGCTGCTCCTTCTGCATCATCCCGTCGATGCGCGGCAAACTGGTCAGCCGTCCGGTGGGTGATGTGCTCGACGAAGCTCAGCGTCTGGTCAAATCCGGCGTCAAAGAGCTGTTGGTGATCTCGCAAGACACCAGCGCCTACGGCGTTGACGTGAAATACCGCACCGGTTTCTGGAACGGCGCGCCGGTGAAAACCCGCATGACCGAACTCTGCGAAGCCCTGAGCACCCTCGGCGTCTGGGTGCGTCTGCACTACGTTTACCCGTACCCGCACGTTGACGAGCTGATCCCGCTGATGGCCGCCGGCAAGATCCTGCCGTACCTGGACATCCCGTTCCAGCACGCCAGCCCGAAAGTATTGAAGTCGATGAAACGCCCGGCCTTCGAAGACAAGACCCTGGCGCGCATCAAGAACTGGCGCGAAATCTGCCCGGACCTGATCATCCGTTCGACCTTCATCGTCGGCTTCCCGGGCGAAACCGAAGAAGACTTCCAGTACCTGCTGAACTGGCTGACCGAAGCCCAGCTCGACCGCGTCGGTTGCTTCCAGTACTCACCGGTGGATGGCGCTCCGGCGAATGATCTGGATCTGGAGATCGTACCGGACGACGTCAAGCAGGATCGATGGGATCGCTTCATGGCGCACCAGCAAGCGATCAGCTCGGCACGCCTGCAAATGCGTATCGGCCGTGAAATCGAAGTGCTGGTGGACGAAGTCGACGAGCAAGGCGCGGTCGGCCGCTGCTTCTTCGATGCCCCGGAAATCGATGGCAACGTGTTTATTGATAACGGCAGCAATCTGAAGCCGGGTGACAAGGTCTGGTGCAAGGTTACTGACGCTGACGAATATGACCTGTGGGCTGAGCAGATCTGACCTGAAGATCAAAAGCCCCTCACCCTAGCCCTCTCCCAGAGGGAGAGGGGACTGATTGAGGTGTTCTTGCGAGCTGCACCGACCTGAACGTTCGAGTCGAACTCAGGTTTTGAACAGCACGAAGATAAGCTCCCTTCCCCCTCGCCCTCTCCCTCTCCCGGAGGGCGCGGGGACTGATCTATGTGTTCTCGCGTGCTGCACCGACCTGAGCCATCCGGTCGAACTCAGGTTTTGAACAGCACGAAGATCTGCGCCCTTCCCCCTTGGGGGAGAAGGAACTGATCGAGGTGTTCTTCAGAATTGCGGCGACCTGAACGTTCGAGTCGGGCTCAGGTTTTGAACAGCATGAAGATCAGCTCCCTTCCCCCTCGCCCCCTTGGGGGAGAGGGTTGGGGTGAGGGGGAGAGATCTTGCTGGCGACAGAAATAGCCAGCCAGATACCGCAACAAATACAGAAAGCCCCGCTCTTTTTACGAGATGCGGGGCTTTTTTACGGCTATCGTTTAGCGGGGGACGGACTCCCTTGAAACGGACAAGAGGCAGACAGGCATGCGTCACCATTCGGTCATCCACACGCCGAAACTCAGCGATTATCAGGAACTGACCCGGGTCTGGGAGGCCTCGGTCCGCGCCACCCATGATTTTCTGCCGGACAGCTATATCGAGCTGCTGCGCAATCTGGTGCTCACGCGTTATCTCGATGCGGTGATGCTGGTTTGCACCAAGGACGCCGACCAGCGCATCACCGGGTTTGCCGGAGTCGCGGCGGGCAAGATCGAGATGCTGTTTATCGATCCTGAGCATCGCGGTCAGGGCTTGGGCAAGAAACTGCTCAACTATGCCATGCAGCATCTGAATGCCGATGAGCTGGACGTCAACGAGCAGAACCCGCAGGCCTTGGGCTTCTACTTCAAGCAGGGTTTCGAGGTAATCGGCCGCTCGGAGGTCGATGGCATGGGCCAGCCGTATCCGTTGTTGCATATGCGTTTGCGCCAGAACCAGCAGCGCTCCAGTAACGGTTGACACAATCCAAAACAACTGTGGGAGCTAGCCTGCTAGCGATGCAGGCGACGCGGTCAGTCAGATACACCGCGGTGATGCAATCGCCAGCAGGCTGGCTCCCACAGGGAATTGCGAACAGCCTGTAAATGGAACCGGGCTTAACCGGCGCCACACAGGTACAATGCCCACCCCTTTTTTGTTACGGCCCTGTCATGACTGACCCGATTCGCCTCTCCAAACGCCTCATCGAACTGGTCGGTTGCTCCCGCCGGGAGGCCGAGCTGTTCATTGAGGGCGGCTGGGTCACCGTGGACGGCGCAGTGATTGACGAGCCGCAATTCAAGGTCGGCGAGCAGAAGGTCGAGCTCGACAAGGACGCCAAGGCCACCGCGCCGGAGCCGGTGACCATCCTGCTCAACGCCCCTGCCGGCATGGACGTTGAAACCGCCATGCAATCGCTGAGCGCCGAAACCCTCAGCGAAGAACACCGCTTCAGCAAACGCCCTCTGCGCGGGCACTTCCTGCGCCTGACCGCCAGTGCCGATCTGCAGCCCAAGGCCAGCGGTCTGCTGGTGTTCACTCAGGACTGGAAAATCCTGCGCAAGCTCACCGCTGACGCCGCGAAGATCGAGCAGGAATACGTGGTTGAAGTCGAAGGAGACATGGTCGCCCACGGCCTCAACCGTTTGCAGCATGGCCTCACCCACAAGGGCAAGGAGCTGCCGCCGGTCAAGGCCAGCTGGCAGAACGAAAACCGTCTGCGCTTCGCCATGAAGAACCCGCAGCCCGGCATCATTGCCCAGTTCTGCGAAGCGGTCGGCCTGAAGGTCATCGGCATCCGCCGCATCCGCATCGGCGGCGTCTCGATCGGCAAAGTCCCGGTCGGCCAATGGCGCTACCTGTCCGGCAAAGAGAAGTTCTAAGACTTCCACTGCCGCCACACATTCCGGCAGCGCGCCCGCGTGCTGCCCACAACGCTTATCAGGATTACTCACATGATTCATAACGACGTATTGCGCAGCGTGCGCTACATGCTCGACATCAGCGACAAGAAGGTTGTCGAGATCATCAAGCTCGGCGGCATGGACGTAGCGCTCGCCGATGTAGTGACCTGGCTCGACAAGAAAGAAGAAGACGAAGAAGGTTTCGTGCGCTGCCCGGACGAAGTCATCGCACACTTCCTCGACGGTCTGGTGATCTTCAAGCGTGGCAAGGACGAAAGCCGTCCGCCGCAGCCAATCGAAGTGCCGGTGACCAACAACATCATCCTGAAAAAGCTGCGCGTAGCCTTCGAACTGAAAGAAGACGACATGCACGCAATCCTCAAGGCCGCCGAGTTTCCGGTGTCCAAGCCTGAGCTGAGCGCGCTGTTCCGCAAGGTCGGCCACACCAACTACCGCCCGTGCGGCGACCAGTTGCTGCGCAACTTCCTCAAGGGGCTCACGCTGCGCGTTCGCCCGGCCTGATCCCCTTCTGCGGTGGCGACTGATGGTCGCCGCCGCAACGCATGACTGCTCATTCCCTCCAGAAATAATGGCTCCGCTTTGTGCTGCTGACGACTAGGGTGTACTGATCCCTAATCCTCAGGACTCGCCATGCACCCGTATTTCTCCCTGCAAGGCCGCACCGCTCTGGTGACTGGCGGCACCCGTGGTATCGGCAAAATGATCGCCAAGGCCTTTGTCGAGGCTGGCGCGCGCGTCTATGTCTGCTCGCGCGATGCCGAAGCCTGCCATCAAACGGCTGAAGAACTCAGCGCCTTGGGCAAGTGCCACGGCGTGGCGGCGAATCTGGCGACTGAAGAAGGCGTGCAGGAACTGGCCGCGCGCCTGGGCGAGCAGATCACGCATCTGGATATTCTGGTGAACAATGCCGGCACCACCTGGGGCGCGCCGCTGGAGAGCTACCCGGTCAAGGGCTGGGAAAAGGTCATGCAGCTCAACGTAACGTCGGTGTTCACCTGCATCCAGCAGTTTCTGCCGTTGTTGCGCAAGGCCGGCTCGGCGGCGAATCCGGCGCGGATTATCAATATCGGTTCGGTGGCGGGGATTTCTTCGTTTGGCGAGCAGGCGTATGCCTATGGGCCAAGCAAGGCGGCCCTGCATCAGTTGTCGCGGATTCTCGCGCGGGAGCTGGTGAGCCAGCACATCAATGTCAACGTGATCGCGCCGGGGCGCTTTCCGAGCAAGATGACGCAGCATATTGGCAGCGATCAGCAGGCATTGGCTGAGGACACGGCGCTGATTCCGATGAAGCGTTGGGGGCGTGAAGAGGAGATGGCGGCGCTGGCGATCAGTCTGGCGAGTACGGCTGGGGCTTATATGACGGGGAATATTATTCCGCTGGATGGTGGGTTCAGCCTCTGAGATTGGCGGTGCGGCCTTCGCGAGCAGGCTCGCTCCCACAGGGTTTTGTGCACGACATAGATCCACTGTGGGAGCGAGCCTGCTCGCGAAGAGGCCTGCCCTGCTAACACCAGACTTTAGGCCTGTCGGGTTATCATGCCCACCCCTGCCCCGCTTCGAATGCAAACCATGACTTACAGCGTCTCCCCCATCGGCTTCGTGCGCTCCTGCTTCAAGGAGAAATTCGCCATCCCCCGCCAACCGCAACTGGCCCCAGCCGCCCGAGGTGTGCTGGAACTGGTGGCGCCGTTCGATCAGGGTGACGCGGTGCAAGGCCTGGAGCAGGTCAGCCATGTCTGGCTGCTGTTCCTGTTTCATCAAGCGCTGGAAGATAAACCGCGACTGAAAGTCCGTCCGCCCCGCTTGGGCGGCAACAAGTCCATGGGCGTGTTCGCCACCCGCGCCACACACCGTCCTAATGGCATCGGCCAGTCCGTGGTGAAACTGGACAAAGTCGAAGCCAATCGCCTGTTCATCTCCGGCATCGACTTGCTCGACGGCACGCCGATTCTCGACATCAAACCCTACGTGCCTTACGCCGACATCATTCCCGAGGCTGCCAACAGCATCGCCAGCGCTGCGCCACAGCTGATTGACGTGCAGTGGACGGATTCCGCGCTGCAACAGGCGCACGCACACGCTCAGCGTCTTGATGAACCGTTGGTGGCGTTGATTGAACAGTGTCTGGCCCAGGATCCGCGTCCGGCGTATCAAACCCCGGTGCCGGAACGCGAGTACGGCGCGCAGTTCTGGGATCTGGACGTGCGCTGGCATTACCCGACGCCTGAGCAGATCCGCGTGCTCGAAGTCATCCCTGCCGAAGCGTAACCCCCGGAAACGAAAAAGCCCGCGCTGCCTTAACAGGCAACGCGGGCTGATCGTTCCCACGCTCCGCGTGGGAATGCATCCAGTGACGCTCCGCGTCACCGGCCAAACGCTTACTTCTCGACGAACGCACGCTCGATCAGGTAATCACCCGGCTCGCGCATCCGCGCCGAGATCTTCAGGCCGAAGCTGTCGAGCACTTCGCTGGTCTCGTCGAGCATGCTCGGGCTGCCGCAGATCATCGCGCGGTCGTCCTGCGGGTTGATCGGTGGCAGGCCGATGTCGCTGAACAGCTTGCCGCTGCGCATCAGGTCGGTCAGGCGGCCCTGATTCTCGAAAGGCTCGCGGGTCACGGTCGGGTAGTAGATCAGCTTGTCACGCAGCGCTTCGCCGAAGAACTCGTTCTGCGGCAGATGCTCGGTGATGAATTCGCGGTAGGCGACTTCGTTGACGTAGCGTACGCCGTGAACCAGGATCACTTTTTCAAAGCGCTCGTAGGTTTCCGGGTCCTGAATCACGCTCATGAACGGCGCCAGGCCAGTGCCGGTGCTCAGCAGGTACAAGTGCTTGCCTGGGTTCAGGTCATCCAGAACCAGGGTGCCGGTAGGCTTCTTCGAGATGATGATCTCGTCGCCTTCCTTCAAGTGCTGCAGTTGCGAAGTCAGCGGGCCGTCCTGCACCTTGATGCTGAAGAACTCCAGATGCTCTTCCCAGTTCGGGCTGGCGATCGAGTAAGCGCGCATAAGCGGGCGGCCGTTAGGCTGTTGCAGGCCGATCATCACGAACTGACCGTTCTCGAAGCGCAGGCCCGGATCGCGGGTGCACTTGAAGCTGAACAGAGTGTCGTTCCAGTGATGAACACTGAGGACACGCTCGTGGTTCATGTTGCTCATGTACGTTTGACTCCTGGAGATTGGGTCTGCGCTGGCTTTTGAAGGCGACGGTGCGCAATTGCATCGCATTCTAATAGCGACGACAATATCTGTTAACTGGATTATTAAGATAAGGGTTATCGGTTATATCGATATGCGATTTACTCTCCGTCAACTTCAAGTCTTCGTCGCCGTCGCCCAGCAGGAAAGCGTATCCCGTGCTGCGGGTCTGCTCAACCTCTCGCAGTCGGCCGCCAGCACCTCGATCACCGAGCTCGAGCGCCAATCCAGCTGCCAGCTGTTCGACCGCGCCGGCAAACGGCTGAGCCTCAACGCCCTTGGCAAACAGCTGTTGCCACAGGCGGTGGCGCTGCTCGATCAGGCCAAGGAAATCGAGGACCTGCTCAACGGCAAATCCGGTTTCGGCTCGCTGTCGGTCGGCGCGACGCTGACCATCGGCAATTACCTGGCAACCCTGTTGATCGGCAGCTTCATGCAGCGCCATCCGGAAAGTCAGGTGAAGCTGCATGTACAGAACACTGCCAATATCGTGCAACAAGTCGCCCACTACGAAATTGATCTGGGTCTGATCGAAGGCGATTGCAGCCACCCCGACATCGAAGTGCAGAGCTGGGTCGAGGATGAGCTGGTGGTGTTCTGCGCGCCGCAGCATCCATTGGCCCAACGCGGCAGCGCGACCATGGAAGAGTTGACTCACGAAGCATGGATTCTGCGTGAACAGGGCTCCGGCACGCGACTGACCTTCGATCAAGCCATGCGCCACCATCGCAGTGCGCTGAATATCCGACTGGAGCTAGAACACACCGAAGCGATCAAACGCGCGGTGGAATCGGGCTTGGGGATTGGCTGCATCTCACGGCTGGCGCTGCGTGATGCGTTCCGTCGCGGCAGTCTGGTGCCGGTGGAAACGCCGGATCTGGATCTGGCGCGACAGTTCTACTTCATCTGGCACAAGCAGAAATACCAGACTTCGGCGATGCGCGAGTTTCTGGAGCTGTGCCGCGCTTTCACCGCCGGGGTGCAGCGCAGCGACGAGATTGTCTTGCCGACAATCGCTTAAAGCAGAATCACTGCCCACACCAGCGCGATCATGCTCAGTGCCACGAATTGCGCGGCGCTGCCCATGTCCTTGGCGTTCTTCGACAGCGGATGCAGTTCCAGCGAGATGCGGTCGATGGCCGCTTCTACCGCCGAGTTCAACAGCTCGACGATCAGCGCCAACAAGCACACGGCAATCAGCAAAGCCTGCTCCACGCGGCTGACATTGAGGAAGAACGTCAGCGGAACCAGCACGACATTAAGCAGCACCAGTTGACGGAATGCCGCCTCACCGGTGAAGGCTGCGCGCAGACCGTCCAGCGAGTAGCCGGAAGCGTTGAGGATGCGTTTCAGGCCGGTCTGGCCCTTGAAAGGTGACATAAAGTAGAAACCAACCAAAAAGGAGTGGGAAAACTAGATCAACAAAAGTCAAAAAAGCGTGAAGACGCCAGCCATTATTGGCTCGGAATTGACTCAAGTTGTTGCAGCAGTAAAGCCGCTTGCGTGCGGGTGCGCACATTCAGCTTGCGAAAGATCGCCGTGACGTGGGCCTTGATGGTCGCTTCCGACACGCTCAGCTCATAAGCAATCTGCTTGTTCAGCAGGCCTTCGCAGACCATGGTCAACACGCGGAACTGCTGCGGCGTCAGGCTGGCAAGGCCATCGCTGGCAGCTTTGGCTTCGTCGGAAACGGCGACCGCTTCAAACGCTTGCGGCGGCCAGAAGACATCGCCATCGAGTACTTTGCGCACCGCTTGCTGAATCACGCTGAGGTCGCTGGACTTGGGAATGAAGCCACTGGCGCCAAACTCACGGGACTTGACCATTACCGACGCTTCTTCCTGCGCCGAGACCATCACCACCGGAATCTGCGGATACTGTCCGCGTAGCATGACCAATCCGGAAAATCCGAAAGCGCCGGGCATATTCAGGTCCAGCAGGACCAGATCCCAGTCGGCTTTTTCGGTCAGGCGGGTTTCCAGTTCGGCGATGCTTGCTACTTCGACCAAGCGTACATCAGGGCCGAGGCCCAGCGTCACCGCTTGATGCAGGGCGCTACGAAACAGAGGGTGATCATCGGCAATCAGGATGTCGTATGTGGCCATTTTTCAAATGATCCTGTTTTTGATGGCAGACGCGGTGCATTCCGGTCTGGCCAAAGCAACTCAAGATACCGCTTGGCGGCGATATCCACAGGGGCACGTTCAACGCCAATCAACAGCAAACACGGCGTTTCAAACCTTGGCCGCACCCCAATCGGCGCCAAGCATGCCCAGCGCAGACTGGGTGGTCAAGCCGCACGGCCGCCGTTGTGCACAGTATGGGCCACTATTGGGCCAACTCCGGCTGCGGCTTTCGTATATAGGGCAGCAACTCGGCGTGAGCAGGAGTGGACTCATTCATGTCGACCTGCTGTTTGGCGCCGAGGTAATGCTGGCTGAACACGTCGAAATAGGCGTCCAGCGCAGAGGCGGCGTCGCTGTCACCGGCCAGTTCCAGACACAACGCGGCGACTTCGGCAGTGCACAAGTGCTCGCTGCGGGTCGAACGACGCAAGCGGTAGCGCGAAAGTTTGTCGGGTAACAGACTCAAGATCGGCAAGCGATCGAAATACGGGCTCTTGCGGAAAATCTTCCGCGCTTCGGTCCAGGTCGCATCGAGCAAAATGAACAGCGGACGTTTGCTGCTATCGATCGCGACGGTGTTGGTCACGCGCGATGGCTCGACGTATTCGCCAGGAAACACCAGGTATGGCTGCCACTGCGGATCGTTGAGCAGCGCCAGCATCTGCAGATCGGGCTCGGTGCGCGACCAGATAAACGCATGGTTATCGCGCACGACATCGGCAATCAGCCAACCGGTGTTGCTCGGTTTGAACACTTCCTTGCCGGTCATGATCAGACACACGCCCGAACGCGTTTCGACACTCGGCCGCCAGGCGCACAGGCAATGGCTGATGATCACCCGGCAGTCGCGGCAACGCTCAGAGCGAAAGCCACGGGCCTGAATCGGCTTGATGCCTTCATCTTCACGCTGGTCACGCAGACGAGCGACGGCGTTGGGGGCATGATTCATCGCGGATAACGCCGAAAAGCAGGAAAACTCGACACGAACAACACTCGGCAGGGCAATAAAGGCCGGCAGTTTACCAGAGCGACGGGCACAAGCCTGTACCCTCCCGACCGGCTCCCCTATAATTCGCCGCCACTGAACGCACAGTCACGTGGCTGGTCGAACCACCAGTCACTGAACCAGGAGAGTTTCATGCTGCGCCTTATCGTTCCCACCGCTGCCATTCTGCTGGCGTCGTCCTTCACCGCTCAGGCTGCCTCCCTGAGTGAGCAGAATCTGAACCGCGAGCTGCGCAACGTCGCCGCCCAGAGCAGCGTCGGCACGCCACGCGCCATCAGTGAAGACATTCTTGATCAGGGCTTCACCGTTGAAGGCACGCAGTTGATCAACCACCTGAGCGTGCAGAAGAGCCACGCCGACAAGATGCGCGCTGATCCTAAAGCCGTGTATTTCCAGTTGGGCGCTTCGGTGTGCAACAACCCGTCGTTTCGCAAGCTGATGGCCAAGGGCGCGATCATGCGTTACGACTTCACGGAAGTGAAAACCAACAAAGCGATCGGCTCCGCCAGCTACCAGGAATCGGATTGCCCGAAAGCCGGGCCGGCGAAGAAGAAGTAATCATCGAGAATTGGCGCGCCGCTGTTCATCCTCGGCGCGCAGTTCGGCCAGCAAGGCCTGTAAATAGTGCGAACGGCGCTCGCCGCCCGCCAACCGCCGGCAGCACTCTTCTTCGAGACTGAGATGATTGGTCTCGGCTGATGCCTTCAACATTCGATACAGCTGCGTATCGATCTCCAGAATCACTCTGGCCATGTGCCCCGCCTCCTTGCCACCCGCAAATCCTTGAATCGCGTGCACCTTGCGTACGTTTGTTGACGCAAAGCTGTCGTACGGCGCCTGTGAGTTAGTTAATCAGAGGGATTGCCGCTCGGCGCACGTTCGGACGAGCGGTGACGGAACGGGCGGAAAATCAATAAACGGTTGCCAGCCAAAACCTTGCAGCGCAATGATCAAGTCAGCGCGATTGCGCGCAAGGGTCTAGATTCAGAGTATTCCCGATCACTTTTCAACGGCAGGAAAGGAACTGTCGATCGTGTGTTTTTTGCAGCGCGGCACTGACGCCGCTCGTCAGGGCCAACCGCTCTGTGCAGAAGGAGACGTTGAATGCCTTATCAACCGAATGACCTCTTGAGTCGTCATTTTCAGGAAAGCGGCCCCGACCTCATCAGTAAGGTCGAAGAACAACTCAACCGTGTTTCCCCCAACAGCCCGAACATTCCGATCTACCGCGACATGATTCTGACCGTGCTGCGCATGGCTCAGGAAGACCACAACCGCTGGAACGCCAAGATCACCCTGCAAGCCCTGCGCGAACTGGAGCAGGCATTCCGGGTGCTGGAACAATTCAAGGGCCGACGTAAAGTCACGGTGTTCGGCTCGGCGCGGACACCAGTCGAACATCCTCTATATGCCATGGCCCGTGAACTCGGCGCGGCGTTGACCCGCTCGGGGATGATGGTCATCACTGGCGCCGGGGGCGGCATCATGGCCGCCGCCCATGAAGGTGCCGGCCGCGATCATAGCCTCGGCTTCAACATCACCCTGCCCTTCGAACAACATGCCAACCCCACTGTCGATGGCACCGGTAATCTGCTGCCTTTCCATTTTTTCTTCACGCGCAAGCTGTTCTTCGTCAAAGAGGCTGACGCACTGGTGTTGTGCCCCGGCGGTTTCGGCACGTTAGATGAAGCATTGGAAGTGCTGACTTTGATCCAGACCGGCAAAAGTCCATTGGTGCCGGTGGTGCTGCTGGATGCGCCGGGCGGCACATTCTGGCAAGGCGCGATGGACTTCATCCGCCAGCAATTGGAGGCCAACCACTACATCCTGCCTACCGACATGAAACTGATGCGACTGGTTTACACCGTCGAAGAGGCGGTGGATCAGATCAACCAGTTCTACAGCAACTTCCACTCCAGCCGTTGGCTCAAGCGGCAATTCGTGATCCGCATGCATCACAAGCTCAGCGATCAAGCGCTGGAACATATGCAAGATGCCTTCGCGGATTTGTGCCTGAGCGACCAGTTTCATCAACACGCCTACAGCGGTGAGGAGCAGGATGAAGCGCAGTACAGCCATCTGGTGCGACTGGCCTTTGCCTTCAATGCCCGCACTCATGGGCGTCTGAGGGAGTTGATCGACTACATCAATCTGCCGGAAAACTGGGCTCATTCAAAACCGCAAACAGCGCAACGTTCGCGCGAACCCTCCAAGGTAATATGAGGGCAAAAAAAACGGCCCGCTATTTTCATAGCGGGCCGTTTTTATTGAAGCAGTTTAATCGTCCATCCCTCGACCGCTGAACAAGCGGTTGATCATCTCCATCGAGAACCCCCGATAGGCCAGGAACCGACCTTGCTTGGCCCGTTCCTTCGCATCAATCGGTAAATGTCCGGAGAACTTACGCCGCCAGGTGTCCTGAAGTTGTTCCTGCCAACTGATACCGCTTTCGCGCAGGGCGAGTTCGATATCGGCACGTTGCAAACCGCGCTGGCTCAGCTCTTCGCGAATCCGCAGAGGGCCGTAGCCGGAACGGGCACGGTAGGAAACAAAGCTTTCAAGGTAACGGGCTTCGGAAAGCAGCCCCTCTTCCGTTAAACGGTCGAGGGCTGTATCGATCATCTCCGCCTCAGCGCCGCGCTGACGCAGTTTGCGCGTCAGCTCGACTCGACCGTGCTCGCGGCGTGCGAGCAGGTCCATGGCGGTTCGCCGCACAGCGACGAGGGTATCGAGTACGGCGGTGGTCATCGCTGCAATCAGATATCAGCGTCGGCCAGGTCGTCTTCAGTCTCTTTGACTGCAGAAGCCTTGGAGTCGATCACCGCAGGAGTCAGTAGCTTGTCACGCAGTTGTTTCTCGAGCTTCGCGGCGACTTCCGGGTTGTCTGCCAGGAACTTGGCCGAGTTGGCCTTGCCCTGACCGATCTTGGTGCCTTCGTAAGCGTACCAGGCGCCGGACTTCTCGACGAAACCGTGCAGCACCCCCAGGTCGATCATCTCGCCGTTGAGGTAGATGCCTTTGCCGTAAAGAATCTGGAACTCGGCCTGACGGAACGGCGAAGCGACCTTGTTCTTCACAACCTTGACGCGGGTTTCGCTGCCGACCACTTCGTCG
Organism: Pseudomonas sp. S3_C06; assembly: GCF_054667675.1. Lineage (NCBI taxonomy): Bacteria > Pseudomonadati > Pseudomonadota > Gammaproteobacteria > Pseudomonadales > Pseudomonadaceae > Pseudomonas > Pseudomonas sp. S3_C06. The sequence continues at coordinate 5,277,993 of NZ_CP162747.1, read as the reverse complement.
CCTTCCTTCACCGCGCCGGTACGGCGGATGTCGAGACGAACCGAGGCGTAGAACTTCAGCGCGTTACCACCGGTGGTGGTTTCCGGGCTGCCGAACATCACGCCGATCTTCATGCGGATCTGGTTGATGAAGATTACCAGGCAGTTGGCGTTCTTGATGTTACCGGTGATTTTACGCAGCGCCTGGGACATCAGACGGGCTTGCAGGCCCACGTGCATGTCACCCATTTCGCCTTCGATTTCAGCCTTCGGTACCAGTGCCGCCACGGAGTCGACGATGATCACGTCAACGGCGTTGGAGCGCACCAGCATGTCGGTGATTTCCAGCGCCTGTTCGCCGGTGTCCGGCTGGGAAACCAGCAGGTCGTCGACGTTGACGCCCAGCTTGCCGGCGTACTCAGGGTCGAGGGCGTGTTCGGCGTCGACGAATGCGCAGGTCGCGCCGGCTTTCTGGGCCTGGGCGATCACGGACAGCGTCAGTGTGGTTTTACCGGAAGATTCCGGACCGTAGATTTCAACGATACGGCCTTTTGGCAGGCCGCCAATGCCGAGCGCGATGTCCAGACCCAGAGAGCCAGTCGAGATAGCCGGGATCGCCTGACGGTCCTGATCGCCCATACGCATTACGGCACCCTTGCCGAATTGACGTTCGATCTGACCCAGGGCCGCAGCCAAGGCTTTCTTCTTGTTGTCGTCCATTAAAGTCCTCACGTAATCAATAAGGCCTGACGGCCAACACCTGTATAAGTAGCCAGTATTATTCCACAGCGTTCGCGGATCGCCTACCCCTGATTTTCGATTTCTCGTGCCGCTAGTCGCAGGAGCCCCTCTAGCGCGGCCTTCACCGTTTGTCGGCGGACATCATCGCGGTTACCGGGAAAGTGCTGAACTTCACTGGTGACCGTTTCGCCAACACCCCACGCCAGCCATACAGTGCCGACCGGTTTGTTCGGTGAACCACCGTCCGGCCCGGCCACACCGCTGACAGCCACGGCAAATCGCGCCAGGCTTTTGTCCTGGGCACCACGCACCATCGCCTCGACCACCTCGCGACTGACCGCGCCCACCGTTTCGAACAACTCGGCCGGCACATTCAGTTGCTGGGTTTTCTGCCGGTTGGAATACGTCACATAGCCCGCCTCGAACCACGCCGAACTGCCGGGAATCCGTGTGATGGCTTCGGCAATCCCGCCACCGGTACACGACTCAGCGGTGGTGACGTGGGCATTGAGCAGTTGCAGACGTCGGCCCAGTTCGGCGGCCAGTTGAGTGATCTCTTTCACGGAATGCTCCGGATCGTGTGGAATGCCTCCACCGTACACGAGCCGGTTGCGCTTTCAATACACAGACTCATTCAAAATGTTCAGGCGCCAGCGCTCTGACATAGGCCTGGCATGCCTGCAAGGCAATCAGTCCACGGTCGCCGGTGTCGGTGATGGCGATAATTCGTTGAGCATGCGCCGGGTCAAGTCGGGCGCGTACGGCTGCATGATCCACGCCGCCGGGGCCGGCGGTGGCTGGCATGTTGCAGCCTGGGGCAACGTCGCTGGCGTCGAGAAGGACTGACAGGCGCACATCAGCAGTGGCAAGACGATCGCGCAGGCGATCCTGATCACGTTGGGCATCGCTCAGCGCTCGGTAGTGGGTTTGTTCACTGGCGGCGAGTCGTTGCTCCAGCGCCAGGCGTTTATCCTGCTCAGCCTGTTGCGCTGAGGCAGCAGCAACATTCTGTTGATTGAGGACTTCGGCGTTTAACCGTGCCTGCTCCGCCAATTGCCGGCCGTAGCGCCAGTCCTGAAACTGCCAGGCCGCGGCAAAAGCACCAGCGGCCAGCATCAGGATGCCGATCATTCGCCAAGGGATTGGCATAGCACCGCCCTCGCCCGCGCCCAGATTTCCAGGCGGTCCTGCAACCCGTTCAACCCGCCGTTGATGCGCCGGGTGATGCTGTTGAACTGATCGCGATCGGCCAGTTCATTCAAGCCGTTCTGCTCCCAGAACCATGCCGCGGACTCGGCCGCCCATTGCGGTTGCTCGAGCAGCTCGGGCAACGACAGCAGACGCTCATCGCCGAACAGACCGAGGCTGCACTGGCGATAATTTGAACGGCCAGTAATCTGGATCAACCCGCGCCCTCGGTATTTTTGCCCGTCGCCATCGGCCTCCGGTGTATTGCCCAAACGCAAGGCCAACGTACCGGTGTCGTATTTGCTCAGGTATTGGTTGTTGCCCAGTTCGCGCACATAGCGCAACTGCCCCGACTCATGGCCGACTTGTGCAAGGAACGCAGCAATACGTTTGGGCGAGTCGATATGGCGGCGAGCCATGGCACTGTTGAGCGCAGAAACAAAAACGCCCGCTTGGGAGCGGGCGTTGGGCATGATGTCGATAAGGTTGTCTTCAGTTATTTGCATAATGCTTGATCCTCCCTGGATATTGCCTCCGATTGAATCACGATTGACGACCAACACCTGTGAACCATTTTCTTGCCAGAGTTTTCAGTGAGTTGTCCGGCGCAAGTTCTTCGGGGGATGTGAACATCCAACCGAGTGTGCCGAAATTGGCAGTCCAGTCGATTTGCGGTGCCGGAGTGATTTCTGTGATGTCGACCCAGAGCAGATCCGGATGAAACATTTCGGCCATGTTTCCGTTGGTCGAGAACAGTTCGACCACGGTGTTGTGGGTGATGCGTGCGTAGGTTTTCATCAGGCGTACTCGTAGATGATCACGGCGCCTGAAGCACCTGTGCCACCTGGTCTGCCAGGTTGATTGGGGGCGTTGGCGACTCCTCCCGCACCGGAACCGAAACCGGAACCTGGTGCGGCCAGAGAGCCTGCTGCGCTGTTGCCAAAACCGCCTCCACCCAACGGCGAGCTGCCACCGTGCCCAGCAAGGGTCGAGCCGTTGACAGATATCCCGGGGGCGCCTGCATTTCCCGCGCTATTGACGATGTTGCCTCCACTGGCCGTCTGACCGGGATAGCCTCCGGTATAAAGCCCCATGCCCTGATTCGCGACAAATCCAATCCACGGCGACCCTCCACCACCGGCAGCAGAAACCAGCGAACCGAAAGAACTGGTACCACCACCTCCGGCATTCGCCGCTGCCAGTCCCGCACTTCCGCCAGCCCCCACCGTGACGATCTGACGAGAACCAATCGTGTCGGAAGACAGCCATGCTTCAGCATAACTTCCGGATGCGCCGCCACCCACGGTTGCATACTGGGAGGTTGTGGTCGCACCGACTCCCGCACTTCCGCCACCGCCGGCCACCACCTTGACCAGAACATGCTTCATCCCGGTTGTCGGCTCATAGGTACCGGATGCGGTAAACGTCTTCACTCCCAACAACCGGCCGCTTACAGCATTACCGCCGCTGGCATACACCAGCACCCAACTGTCCAGTGCAGCGCTGTACATCACCGAACACAGGCTGCTGGCGACAATCTCCTCTGGCCGCAACGCACTCAGCCCAAGGCTCAATAACGGCTTGGGCAGCAAGCCATTCGGCGCGAATGTGCTCGCTCCAGTGTTGGCATTACCAGCAGTAAAGCGCAGCGCCAGACCGTCCTTCAACGTACTGATGGCCGGCACGTAGTTGGCCATGTACAGATTGGCGGCGCCGATATCGATTGCATGCTTGTCTTCACCGGCCTGACTGATTTTTTTCAGCGCCTGCAACAGCTGCGTCGCATCGGTTTCATTGGGTTCAAGACCCGCAGATCTGACGACGTTCAACAATTCATCGGTGACAACGTTACCCCAGGTCGCCGGGATCAACGATCCGGGCAATCCCGCGACGGCGTCTTCATTGACGAATTTGCCATTCACCAGCCCGACGCTGGGAACGCTTTTTGGATAGTCCACGTTAGTTCCTCAACTGGCTGTCCGAAGCAAGCCTTCCAGCCAGTCAGGCTCAACTGGTCGGGAAAGTAAATTCGGGAAGTCCGGATCAATCGGCCAATCACGCAGTGCCTGCCGATACGCCAATAGTTGTTTGAATTCCTCGGAGCGCAAAGTCGTACCCTCGCCCACTTCCAGTTCTTCGGCATCACGAAACACCAGCCACTGGGTGTTTTGCAGAACGCGGTTGCGCCATGCGCGCTCGTGGCTGGCAAGCGTTTCAGGAGAAACGACGGGGTCGGTCAAAACGGGCTGACCACTGGCACTGGCGCTGATGATTTTGCCGCTCGCCTGGCCGGCAAACAGTTCGGAGTATTGCGCCTGGGTGATTTCCACCGCCCCTTCAGGCAGTTCGGGAAGTGCGCTTTCGACCCGGTCAAAACCGAGGCTTTGCGCATAGAAATAAATAGTCATGGTCAGTACCCCCAAACCAGAATGCGACCCGAAATGCCCGAATCAACCTTGACACTTGAAGCCTGGACACTTCGGACCCGAGCCACCACTGTCGTTGTCGTGGAGTTCGCGCCGTCAAATGCCCAAACGGTGACGTTGGAGCTCCCCCAACCTGCCGGATAGCCTTCATTGGCAACACCTCCGAGGACAGCATTGGGAAACCTGATCGGCAACGACACCGTCATGTTGCCATTCGCATCGGAGCCCCCCGTTACCCACTGCAGGATCAAACCGCTGGGAAACTTTTGATATCCCGCTGTGGCGAACTGTGCGGCGTAATTGACGGAGTACTTGAGCGCAGCGGTGCCATACACCACCCACACTCCAGACTCTCTGACAAAGTTCGCACTCTCACCATTGTTCAAAACAATCGACGCCAGATAAGCCCCTTGCGGGCTGATCTGCGCACCGGTTTTACTGGCCACCGTGACGGGCGCACTGTTACGGCAATGCAGGCTGATCGTGGCGCCGCTCGGCACCGCAGCAGCATCCGGAAGCGTCACGGTATACGTCGCGTTGCCGCCCAGGCCAATAGAGCAGCCGACATCGGCCGGGGTCAGTTGCGTGGCCGCATATATACCGCGAGCACTGGCATAACTGCCTAGCGCCCGTTGCACAAACTCGGACGTTGCTGCCGAGCGTCCACCATCAAACTGCGGGGCCGTCATGAACAATGCCGGACTGCGCAACGCCGCCAGCAACTGATTGTTCGACGATTCGTTCGGCGCCATGCCCGCCGCCTGAACAACGTTGAGAATTTCTTGCGTGACGCTGTTGCCCCATGTCGCCGGGATCAGCGAACCGGGTTTTCCGGCAATGGGGTCCTCATCGACAAACTGGCCGTTGACCAGTCCGACACTGGGCACACTCTTGGGATAGTCCAATGTTCATCTCCTTGATTGAAATACAGTGGGCGCGCAGGCCTTAGCCAATCGCGCTGGCCAGCCAAAGCGGCACTGACGGCCGGGAAACCACTCCCGGAAAATGGCTGGAATCAGGCCAGTCGCGCAGCGCTTGTCGGTACTCGAGCAGTTCCAGGTATTGCGCAGCCTTGAGCAAGGTTCCACGCCCCAGTTCCTGCTCATCGCGATGGCGAGTGACCAGCCATTCGGTCGCTGAAAGGGATGCCTGACGCCAGCTACGTTCCGCTGCCGCAGGCGTTTGATCTGCAGCAACCGGCGCCAGGAGGATCACCGGACTTTGCTGCGCGGGCAGTGGGTCGGCAGCTGTCGGCAACTCACTGATCGGCGCGCCGATTTCGACCGCCTGACCATCCGGAACTCGCACCATCGACGCCACAAAAGACGGCGCAAACAGTTGGCTGATTGCGTAGTCACCGGTGTCGATCCGCTCGACGACCACGCCATTCTCGATCCGTGCATAAACGGCCATTACTCGTACTCCCAGATTTCACAGAAGGCGTGGCCGCCGGCGCCGCTGACGACTGAAGCGGACGCATTGACCGAACAGGATCCGCTGCCACCGGAGCCTCGCCCGCCGGAGATGCCATTTCCATTGACGCCTACACGTGTGCCACCACCGTCAAACGGGCTGGCAGCCCCAGCGCCGGAAACGACACCCCAATTGAAGTTGTACATCGCGAACTCACCAGGGCTGCCACGAGCGTTGGCAAGACCACCACCCGTGACGATTTGACCGCCAGCACCGCCCATGACGAAACCGACCGTCGTTGCTGTCACCGGGAATGAAAGGATTTGCCCGCCTGCACCGCCAGCGGCGCTCATATAGGTGCCGAAGGAAGCACCGCCCCCGGTCATCCCGGTCGTATTGACTGCAGCGCCGCCCGCCCCCAAAGACACAGGCACGCCAGCCAGCATTTGCGCGGTCACGTCGTAGAGACTCTCCGCATAGGCGCCGGAACCACCGCCACCACCAATACGGTGATTATTGGCGGGGACAGGTTCACAGCCACCACCGGAACCACCCGCGCCGACCAAGCGCACACGTATGCGTTTCGCTCGGGGATGGGGTTTGTAAAGCGTGATACCGACGGATTCGAACTGCCTGACTGCCAGCAACCGCCCCACCGCATCGGTGATGCCATAACCGGCCAACGTGGTTGGGGTATTTTTCAGTTTGCTGAAGTCGACCAGTGCACCGATTGCGCTGGCCAGCTGATCGGTTCTGGCTTCATCCGGTGTCAATCCGGCGGCCTTGATCGCGTTGAGAATTTCCTGCGTGACACTGTTGCCCCACGCCGCCGGAATCAACGATCCCGGTGTTCCGGCGAGCGGGTTTTCATCGACGAAGCCGCCGTTGACCAGTCCCACGCCGGGGATAGTTTTTGGATAATCCATTGCACTGCTTCCTGTGCTGAAATCAGTTGGCTACGGTTGCGCCGGGTGCGACCGGCCAGGTAATTTCATCGGGGAAACCGGCCTGTTTTTCGATGCGGTTCAGCTCGACGCTGTAGAGCTTCCACTCGATCAGCAGCAGTTGTTCGTCATGGCTGGCATCGCCAATGTCTTCGGCGTATTGCAGGGGTGCGATGCGCAGTACGGCATCGCGTAGCAGTACGTCGCGCTGATCGAGGCATTGCTGTCTTACGCTCACCAAGCGAGCCTGCTCATCCTGTACCCAGGCGTTGTCGCGCCAGACATGGAACTCCCCTGGCCACGGCTGTGCGGTCAGGGTGTCTGGCAACTCTCCCAGCTCGGTCCATATTTGCCTGACTCCATCGTTTTTGCGGTAAACCACACCGCGCCGGTCTGTCAGCTCTCGAGGAACATTGTTAACCAGTGCCCATACTCGCCCGCTTTCGGGCGATGGCAGCTCGAATGAAAGTTGAACGGCATTACTCGGCAGCTGAACACCAAGACCGGGGGTGACATCAAACTCGACAGGGCCGGTCAAACAGCCCAGATGATCAATCAGATAATTAAACATGAGCACCTCAGACAAGTTTGATTCGACCCGGATAAGCAATATTTCGAGGACGCGTGATACCGCCGTGGTTCAGCAGTTCTGAATCGGCGATTGGCGTAATCGGCGCAGCAGGTGTGATGTATTTGACGGTGGCGCCGGCGTAATCGGCGTAGTTGCCCATATCGAAACCCAGCTGGGCTTTCTGGGAAATGATGTTTGTCGCAAACAAAATATTGTCGGCGACGCCGTTGTCCCCCTGAACCAACGAGCCTTTTTGCCAGGATCCCGCCGCACGACCGGTATCGACCAAACCGCCTTCGGCCAGGACGCGCAAGAATTCACCACGGGCTTCTGGCAGGCGAAAAGTCGTGGCGCCGTCTCCAGGCGTCCACGCACCGCCACGATCCGCCTCGGAACGCAACATGCCCGACTGCTGCGCGTGGTCCCAGAGCCACGGCCATTCCGAGCGATTCAGTACGGAACCATTCAATGCGGCATAGCCACCGGGCAGCACAGCCAGAGTGGTCTCGAAGGCTACGCACCCGAGTGACGAACCGTCCAGACGACCGATCGGCCACCAATTACCCGCTGTGTCACTGCGCAAGTGCCACCAGTCACCGGCTCCCATCAATACGAGAAACGGATAACCCGAAGCATTCAGGTGGGTGTGAAACTTGATCGCATCGCCGCTTGCACTTCTCACGACCAAGCGGTTACCGCTGTTATCGACACGCCGCATAATGACGTCACGCACCCCAAGGCTGGTATTGGCTGGAGGCAAACTGACGGTCAAGGCGCTGGCCCCGGCATCGATCAGAACCAAGCCCAACTCATCGGTGGTCAATGACCTGGACGCTCCAACCCGAGTAATCACCGAACGCATCGGGCTGGCGTTGCCGACAATCGACTGAATCGCCTTGAACAACTGAGTGGTGTCCGCCTCTGAGGCCACCAACCCACCCCCTGTAATCACACTCAGAATTTCCTGAGTCACACTGTTGCCCCACACCGCCGGAATCAACGACCCCGGCGTACCCGCCACCGGGTTTTCATCGACGAAGCGGCCATCGACCAGACCGACGCTGGGGACGCTTTTTGGATAATCCATAATTGGTTTTCCTATACCTGGAACATTGATGGGCGATGCCGACAACGCAGCATCCAGTCACTCGGCAGTCATCCAGGCAGGCTTTTTCGGTCGAGAGCGTTTGGCGGGAAATTTCTTCGCCTGGGGCCACTTGCGCAGCGCCTGCAGGTAAGTCAGCAGCGTCAGGTATTCAGCGTCGGACAGCGTGGTGGCCTTCATCAGCTCCACTTCGTCACGGTGGCGATCGCGCAACCAGGCAACCCGGTTGAATTCCTGATCGCGCCACGCCTTGGCTTCGGCCGAAGTTTGCTCATCAGAAAGAGCTGTCAACTCGACCAGGATCGGCAGACCGTGATCGTCATGAGATCGCTCGGTACCCGCTACTGGGTTTGCGATGACCGACTCATAACGCGCCTCGTCGATTTCAACGGCATCGTCCGGAAGGCTGGTGTGATAACCCGACAAATAGGTGTTGCCGGTGGTGCGGCTATAGAAACGTTTCATGTCAGTTCCCCACCCCCAGGACAGTGACAAAACCGGAGCCACCGGAATTGCTCAAGACTTGAACCTGGCTGGGATCAAAGTAGGTCACCAAAGGTGGAGTGACGATATCGAAAAAGGGTGCGTTGCCGCTGTGCGAGTAACTTGCCCAGGTAGCGGCGCACTGGGTCTTGAAAGCCACCGGCCAGGGTTTTGCAACATAGGTTTTATCTGTAGCGATGGTGATCACGACCCACTGGATCATGAAGCCGCCCAGCCAGCTCGGAAAAGCGATATAGCCGTTCGCGCCAATGCTGTAGGAAACACCAAACCAGAGCTTTTTCGGTGTGACGATGGTGGTGTCATCAGTCCCTGCGTTGACCTGGGCTTGAGTCGCGATCCGCGCCCAGCCAAAAACAGCTTCCGTGGCTTGCACCACTTTCTTTTCGATCGCTTGAAACACCCGCTGCGGGGTCATCAGGCGACTGCTGCTTGTGCCCGCCTCTGCTTCATCCTTGGTTGCCAGAGAATCACGTTTGTTCTTTTCGACAATTGCCGAAATCGCCGCTCTGAGTTGCGTACTGTCGCCCTCGTCGGGGACGAGCCCGGCAGCAGTGATCGCGTTGATGATTTCATCGGTGACGCTGTTGCCCCACCGCGCCGGAATCAGCGATCCCGGCGTGCCCATCAATGGGTTTTCATCAACAAACTTGCCATTCACCAGCCCCGAACTGGGCACACTTTTCGGATAATCCATCCCGTCATTCCTCCCTAGTCATAATTGATGTGCACCTTGGTGTGCGCCGGGGCACTGCGGTGGATCAGGCATTCCAGCGCCGAACCCGGGTTGACGCCGAAACGTTCACCCCAATAGCTCGCGCCGAAACGCCGACCGAGCAACACGCGCCCGCCGGTGTTAAGCGTCCACATGAACTGCGCCTCCCACGTGCCCCAGTGCGCCGAGCCGAAACGCGAACGGCCCATGCGCGGGGCTTCGAGTTCGGTGATGGTGGCGTTGGGGTAGCCCTGGCTTTTGGCGATGTCGAGGTAGTAGCCGACGGCCTGGCTGCCGACCGCGAGCAAGCGCCGGCGTACGGCGAGGCGGCGGTCGTCGAACAGCGGCGTCGCGCCCAGGCACGGGTCGGGCAGGTTCATCACCCGCTCCCAATCCGGCACCAGTTCGCTGACGCCGGCCGGGTCCATTTCGTTGAGCAGGTCGGCAGCACGCGCATCGAGGCGTGCCAGTTCGACGGCGACGCCTTGCAGCACTTCTTCCAGCTCCGGCACGCGCTCCGGATCCCATGCCGGGCCACTGGGTAGCAAGGCGCGCAGTTGCGCCTGATATTGCGCGGCGGTTCTTATGCCCCCCATACGCAACCTCCGAAGGTCAGCAGTTCGCTGTCGTTGGCCGAAACGTTGGCGACGGGGGCCGTCAGTACGTGGTCGGTTTCACCCGCTGCGCTGCTGATCGCTTCGCGAATATGGCTGATCAGCAGATCCTCGCCGAGGTCAGCCTCACGGTTGTGCAAGTCGCGCAATTGGGTTTCGACCGCCGCGCGTACGGCGCTGGTGTCGGGGGTCAACTTCAGGCGATAGGTCACGGGCACCTGAATCGGCGGACGCACATGCACTTCAGCCGTCACCGGACGCAACGGTTCGATATAGGCTTGCACCTCGGCGAGTTGCTCGTCGTTCGGCACCGGTTGCGGATCGTCGTCACGCATGATGTACACGCCGACGGTGCCTGGGCCGAGGAAGCCACCACGGCACCAGGCGCGCGTTACGCCGGGCACTTCCAGCGCCCAGGTTTCGTAGTCACTGGCCGAGCCACCATGGGGAATCACGCGGTAGGAACGGATCACCCGCGAACGCAGCGACTCCAGACTTTCCCGCGCCACACCGCCGCTGAGTCCCGGCGCCAGCACCACAAAACTGTTGCCGATCACACCGGCAATCGGCTGCACCGGTGTCAGCGCCAGCCCGGCGTCGGCATTGCCCAGACTGCCGGCATCCAGCGCGGCGATCGTGGTGGTGTTGCTGCCATTGACGGTGGTGCGCGCGGCGGTGACTTTGTAGGTGCGGCCGTCATTGGTTTGCAGCAGCGTATCGGCATCGAGCACCGCGCCGGCAGTGGCGGTGAAACTGACGCTGCCGGTGGCCACTTGCGCGGGTTTGCGCGGTTGGTTCAGACGCAGAGCGGCAATGCGTTCCAAGGTCGACTCATCGGCCTTGTCCGGCAGAATCTGCTCGGCAATCCAGTCGAGATAACCGTACAGACCATAAGCCGCACCACCGAGGGTACGGGCCAGCACTTGCGCATCGGACTGGCGCAGCGAATCGCCGGCCAGGTCGCTTTGGGTGCGCTTGATCAGCACCGGCAGCGAAGGGGTTTCAAACGGCATAGATCACCTGCCAACTGTTATCGGGGTTGATGTCCAGACGTTCGCCGTCGGCCAGAGTCAGGACCGTGCGCAGGTTCAGGCGCTGGGCGTCGAGGCGTTCGCTGATGATGTCGATGGCGCTGCAGTGGCCGTCGTCGATCAGCCACTGCAAGGCTTCGCGGGCGTAGAACTCGGCGTCCATCTGCGTTTGTCGAGTCAGCTTGACCCGGCGCAACAGCCACAGCCGCGAACCGATGCGATCGTCGGCGACGGTGGGAAAGGTGTCGCCCCACCAGCCGAAACGTTCGTCGTCGTCGAGGGCGTCGTCATCGGCGGCGCGGCGCCAGGTGAACAGGCTGATCAGTACAGAGCGGGTCAGTGCAGCGTGGAGGTTCGGGCTGATCAGCATCACTTGCCTCCTGCCGGCGCGCCGGTCTGGCCGCTGCCGGCCTGCACACCGACGTGCACGTGTTTGATCTGGCTGATGCCGCCGGCCAACTGATCACCGGTGGACACGATCTTGCCGGTCTGGTTGATCACTGGCGTATCGAAGTTCACCGCGCTGCTGGCGCGGATGTTCAGCGTGGCGGTTTCGATATCGATGATCCGCCCGCGCTTGAAGTGAATCCTGTCGCCCTCGTCGGTGTAGATCGCCACTTCGCCCGACGCCAGCGATTGCAGGCGATAGCGGCGGTCGGCGATGACCAGAGCGATGGCGTGGGAACGGTCGCCGCCGATGAAGGTGACGACACCTTCGGCGCCGGCCAACGGATGGCTGGTAAAACCGTAGGGTTCGAAGTGTTCGAGATCGTCGTTCACTTCACCGGCGGTGAGGCGCATTTGCAGCGATTGCAGCTTGGATGCCGAATTGGCGAGCACGACAGTGCCGCGCGCCAGCAGGCGTGTCAGTAGGCTCATGAATTGTCCTCAAGAGGTAGGCATCACGCGATCCACTGTGGGAGCGAGCCTGCTCGCGAATGCGCTGGGTCAGGCAATGTGATGTTGAAGCTGCCAGCGCTTTCGCGAGCAGGCTCGCTCCCACAGGGTCCGGAGTCAGGCTCAGGTTTTTTTCGGGGGTGTTGGATCAGGATCGAAGGTATGCGGCGGCGCCACTTGCAGTGTGGTCACCGAGCCTTGTGCCGACAGCGAATAAGTGACTTTGGAAATCAGCATGTCGCCGTCAAACTCCAGCACCGGATCCTTGACCCGCACCAGCGTGTTGTGGCGCCACAAATCGCCGTTGGACTGACGCCAGCCCTGCACCTGATAAGTGGTGGTCTGCGCTCGGCCCATGCGGGTCGCGCTTTCCCATTGGGCACGCTGCTGCGCCAACTCAAAGGTCAGTTGCGTGCCCTCGTTGATCACCGTGGTGCGCCGACGCTTGAAGGTCAGGTCCGCCGCTGTGGATTCGACTTCGCTGGCTGCCGCGCCGCTTTTGGTATCCGAACCTTTTTGCTGGCCGATCACCCGGTATTCGGAGAACACCTGGCTGTAATCCATCGACGCGCTGGCGGACAAAATATTCTTGCCCAGTTCCAGCGCATCGCTGGCCCGACCACCGCTGCCGGGTTTGGCCAGCACCAGCCGGCCCTGTTCGTCATCGGTGGAAAACACCCGCAGCAACGAGAGCAACCGGTCGATCGACTGGAACACCGTTTCACCCGGCACGATCGTGTGCTTGGTCAGCCTTGCAGTCTCGGGGATTTCATTGACCACCATCAGCCCGTACTCCATCGCCAGCGCCTGAACGATGCTCAACAGGGGTTGCTCCTGCCACTGGTTCGGCTGGTTTCTGGCGGCGCAATCGACCAGGTCCTGAGTCTTGGAACTGCCCTCGATAGTCAGGCTGATCTGCCGCCCGTCATACCTGATCGGGGCTTTGAACACGTAACCGGTGAGCAGCAGATCCTTGCCGATTCGCACTTCGCACGGGTCACCGGGCTTGATCGGTTTGGCGACAGTCTGCCCCGGCCATTGCCAGGTGATGTCGAGTTTGAAGGTGCGAAACTGGCGCTCCAGATCAGCGGTGATTTCCACGCTTTTCCAGCCGCCGTATTCCATGTTGTTGACCGTCAGCGTGACGCGATTGTCCATTTCGCTCATGGTTCACTCCCCGGAGACTTTCACATCGTTGGGCGAGAAACCTGGATGGTTCATCCCGTTGCGCTGGGTGATTTCAGTGACCCGTGTGGCATCGCCCAGATACTTGTAGGCCACTACCACCGCCGGAGCGCTTTCCTGGATGGTTTTAGTCACCAGGCGCACACCGGACGATGCGACCGACTTGAGGTGCGCGACCGCCGCATCCTGCAGATCACTGATCAGTTGGTGGTGCGCAGGGCCGGCCTTGGTCTTCACCAGATTCAGGGTCTCGATCAGCGTCTTCTGAATCGCCTGCACATCATCGATGGCGGGCACGTCCGGACGATTGATCGGCTGGTTCGCCTGCTGATCGACGGAAGGTGTCGACGGCAATTTCACCGGTTTGGTGGCCACCGGCATGGATGCGATCCACTGCGCCGCTTTTACGATCAGCGTGTCCTGGACCAGATCGGCCATGGCTTGCGCCGCGGCGTTGGTGTCCTTGCCGGTGGTGATCTTCGGCGCATCCGCCTTGCGAATCGCTTCGAGTTGTTGGGACACGTCGGCAATCACGCCACGGTAGCCCTCCTTCGCGAATTCCTTGAGCTCCTTGATATCGCCGAGCAAACCTTTGAACTCAGCCGCCACCTCCTTGGGCAACTCCTTCACTGCCTTGACCAGTTCGGTGATCTGCCGGTACTGCTCGATCAGCGGTTTGAGCTGCTCTTTGATCACCTCATAGACTCCGGTCAGACTGTTGCGCAGATTGGCGATGCCGATCCGCGCAGCCTTGATCAAGGTCATCGCCTGTTCGAAACGCGCCACCGCAGACCCCAACAGCGTGTCGGCCTTGGCCAGCAACACTTTCTGTGTGCTGACGGTGGCAGTCGGGAACGGCAACGGTTGGTCTGGATAGAACTTCAGCGTAAAGGTCACCAACCCGCCGTCCTGGCGGGTGTGGGTCATGTCGCATTCGCCGACCTTGACTTGCAGGCGCCCGAGCCACGGATGCACCAGTTCACCACTGCCCGCCTCCAATGCCTTGAGCAGCTTGTCGCGCTGTTCCAGGCAATCCGCGCCGATGATGAATGCGGTGACATCGTGAATCCTCGCCTGCTGGCCGAGATCCTCGAAATACGGCAGGTCACGTTGCGGATACTCGTGCAACTGGCCTTTGCGACCGACCGGGGTTTTCGCCTGATCGATCCAAAACCCGACACCGCGAAAGGATGCCGGCAACAAACGGTCACGCCAGTTCATTGGAACCTCCCATCGACAACGAGCGATAGCCGATGCGCGAAGACAGCGCCAGGCCCGGTTGATTGCTTTGTGGTTGATCGGTGCGCAACCCGGCCGGCGCATTTTCGAAGCGTACGGTCAGGCCGCCTTCGAGCTGCGTGCGGTTGTTGATTGCACTTTGTTGAATCAGCGCGCCAGAGGTTTGCGGCAGTGTGCTGCTCATTCCTGGCGCCCCGGCAGGCACCGCAGCGCTGGTGCCGGTGATCGTGGCGAAGAACCCGGAGACATTGCCGCCGAGCAGTTCTTTGACCTGTGCGAAAATACCTTGGAGTCTTGTCGACATATCACCGAACCAGACGAGAACGGGCTGCCACTTCTCCTGGATGGATTCCAGCGGCGACTGACTGAACAGATCACCCAAGGTTGCTTTCACCGATTGTGCGTCGGTGTTCAGCGTTGCCCACAAACCGGAAAAATATTCCGTGACGCCATTCCATTTCGCCATGACCGCTTCCACGGGAGCGTTGCCGAACAAGTTCTGAAACTCGCTCTTCAATGGCTGGGCACCCGCGCGAAGAACGTCCCACAGCGCTGAAAAAACCGGTGCCAAGGGTTGCCAGGCGCTTTCGACCATCGCGGTCGGAGACCAGGCGAACGTCGATTTGAGTTGCTCCCAACCACTCGCCGCAATGCTGTGCATGCTGCCAACCGCATCGAAAACCGTGCTTTGCGCAGAACCCCAGACCGTCGACATGTTGGTTGCCAGCGTGCCGTCGAACAGCGATGTGATGTTCGACCAACCGGTTGCAACCCTGTTGCTCATATCGTCGATGGCCGTGAAGACCGCGCTTTGTGCGGCATCCCATGCGCCTGACATTTTTGCTGTCAGCGTGCCGTCAAACGTCGACTTGACCGATTCCCAACCGGACTGCGTCGCTGCATAGCTACGATTCCAGTAACCGGTGACGGACTCATCGGCCGAGTCCCAGAGTGCGCTCATCTTCTCCAGTGGCGAGGTGTACAACCGGGCCTTGAGGCTTTGCAATCCAGCCGCAGTGCTGGCAGCTGCACTGTCCCAGTAAGCGCCGACGGAGCTGCGAGCAGAATCCCAGGTCTGCTCGATGGACGCGCCGAATGCGTGCAGACGTTCGGACGCTCCTGCCGCCAGACGGCTGGCACCAGCGATAGCGTCAGCGCGCATCTCCTGCCACTTCTGCGAAGCTGTGGCACGCATCGACTCGAACTGTTGCCTGCCATCCGCGACCATCTCATCCCAGCCTTTGCGCACGTCGTCGATGCCGCGACGGGTCGCATCGCTGATCGATTGCCAGGTCCGGCTGAAGAAGCCCGAGATCGCCCCCCAGTTGTTGCTGATCAAGCGCGCGCCGATCACGATAATCGCCACCGCGGCCGCAATCGCGGCGGCAATCAAACCGATCGGTGACGTCAGAATGCCCAATACACCGACCAGCCCCATCGCACCCACGGTGACTACCGTGAACGCGACGGCTGCCGCCGCCAGCCCTTCGACAAGAGAAGGATTGTTCGCCACAAACTGGCCAATCGAGGTGATCACCGGCGTGATTGCGGTAACGATACCGTTCACCGCTGGCAACAACGCATTGCCAATGTTCAACGAGATCTTGTCCAGCGCTTCGTTGAACTTTGCCAGGTTGGCCGAGGTTTCCCCCTGCACCACTTTCGGCAGTTTCAGGCCTTTGTTCGCCGCGACCTTTTTCGCCAGCGCATCCTGCGCCTCGATGGCTTTCTTGATGCCGTCCTGAAACGGCTTGAGCAAGCCACCTTCGGAGATGAACCCGGCGACGTCCAGCGGCTCGAGGCCGCTGTCTTCCATGCTTTTCTTGAATGCTGCGACCTTGCCGCGCAGCCCTTTCATTTCGGCTTCCATCTTCTCGGCGCCCTTGAGCACCACGAGCATGTTGACCGTGACAGGAAAGGTCTGCGGAATCAGGCTCAAATTCGTATTCGCCATCACTGCACCTGCTGCATCGCATTGATCCGTTGCGCGTGCTCCAGCGATTCGCGGAGCACATCCAGTGGCCTGGCCATCATCTGTTCGGGGTCAACCTTCCAGAACCAGGCCAGGTCATAGGCGACGGCGATCAGGTCGGTGATGGCGCCGACGCCGCACTCATGAAAAAACTCGCAACGGCCCAGCTCAGCGCATTGAGGTCAGCCAGATCCAGCTGGTTGACCGACGACGGCGGAATGCCGGCGCATACGGCGATGTATTTGGCCGCCACGTCCATGTCGAGGCTGACTTCTTCGCTCTTGTCGATCTTGTACGGCAGCGCCTTGATCGCTCGCACCTCCTGCACCGTCGGACGGCGCAGGACGAGTTCGGTCAGGGGCTCGCCGTGAGCTTCGATCGCAACCTGAAGCTTCACGGCGCCGCTCATTGCCAGGTCCCCTTGATGCCTTCGAATTTCAGTTCGATGGTGGCGTCATCGCCCTTGGAAACTGGCTCTTCAACCAGATAAGCGCCGGCCAGTACGTAGACTTTGCCGTTGCTGAATTCGCAGGTGACGGTGATGTCGGTGCCTTCAATCAGCTTCTTCAGCGGGAAGTCGGCGGTGTGCAGCGCGGTCACTTTGAACGACGGCGCAATATCGGTTTCCTTGTAGAAACCGGGTACGACGGTTTCGCGTTTGACCGCCATCAGCGGGGCTTCGCAGCCGCCATTGATGGTCAGTTGTGCGCCGTCGACTTTGACGTAGCAGGTGCCTGCAATCAGTTGACCCATGGTGTTACTCCCTTGAATAAAAAAGCCCACGCGAGGTGGGCTGAAAACTTGCCGTCAAACGCGGCTATCAAGCCGCGTCGTCGTACTGCAGACGGAACTGGTTGAGCAGTGCGAACACGCGCAGACCGTTGATGTAATCCGGTGGGAACAGCACGTTCACACGGCTCGGGTCCTGCACGTCGCGCTCGACGATCAGGTGCTCGGCGAACAGCTCGGCGTTCTCGACGTGGCCTTCCAGTTCGAGCTTGGCGTACTGGGCGATCAGCTCACCGCGAATGGTCGCAGGCGTCACGATTGGCTGGCCGGCGCCGAAACGGGTGCCGTCGGAGGCCAGTTTGTGGCGGCCGTACTTGCTGGTGATCACGCTTTGCAGACGGCGCACGATGAACGCCGACTGGTGCATGGTTTCGCTGTCCAGGTAGGAGTTGTCGGCCTGACCGTAAGCGTTTTTCTGGTAGGTGGTGATCGAGCGCTGGATACGCACGTAGCCGCCTTCGTAGTACGCGGTGGCGATGCCGTAGTTGAGCAGCGACTGACGCTCGGTCAGCGTGAAGCGTTCGCTGGCCGGTGCCGGATCGACACCCGGCAGGCTGCCGCTCTGAGTCGGACGGCTGGCGTCGGCAGAGATGAACACCGCCGTGCGTGCAGCCAGTGCGGCGGCTTGCACCCAGAACGGTTGCGGAACGCCCGGCTCCAGCGCCTGAATGGTCATGTGCTGGTCGTTGCGTGCCTGGCCGGCAGCAACCAGAGTGCCGACAGTGCCGCGCTTGGCACTGTAGACGTGACCAAACAGTTGCTTGGCCCACGACCAGCGACCGGTGCTGTCATCCATGACCGCTTGCCAGGTATTGAGCGTCGACAGATCCGACCATGGCAGTGCGATGAACTCGAACGGCTCGTCGCCCAGTGCGGCAATCGCCGCGACCTGATCCGGCACACCGGCGCCACCGGTCATGGCGGTGATCGCCGAGGTCAGGCCGGCCGGGGTTTCTTCGCCGTTGCTCTTGCCCAGGCGGTTGAATTGCAGGCTGATGTCGTTGCCGCTGTCGCCAGTCCATTTGGCGTTCAGGGTGACCACACCTTCGGCAGCGGCAGCGCTGACCGGCAGGTCGGCGGTGGCGTTGATTTTCTGCGCCAGTGCGGTGGCCGCTTGGGCAGCGGTGGCACCGTTGACCACGGTGGCTTGCACACGCACGCCGCCGACATACAGATTCAACACGCCAGCCTGGGTCGCGGTGCCGGTCAGGGTCAGCACGCCTTTGGCGATCGCGCCTTCGGTATTGTGCAGCGGCAGGCACCAGATCTCACCGATCGGGTCAGCCTTGCGGAAGGTCTCGTACATCGAGGCGAGCATCGAGCCTTGGCCGCCGATGCTCTTGGCCAGCGCAACGCTGGAGACCAGCACCAGTTTGCCGACTTCGGTCGGGGCAATGTTGTCGTTGACCTGAGCGACGATCAAACGACGCAGGGTCGAGCTCGCGCTATTGGCGGCCGAGTTGTCCATTTCGGCATAGAACAGCGGTACACGAATGTCCGCGGGGATGTTGCTGAATCCGATCGCCATTATTTGGCTCCCTTTTGTTTGGCTGGTGCGGTTTTGAGGGTGATATCGCCGTCGGCCAGACGTCGGCGCCACCAGGCGCTGTCCAGCACTTCACGGCCTTCCAGCGGCAGCAGATCGCCGGCCTCCGGGTCAGGTACGACGCGGCCAGCGGCCGGCAGTACGGTGATGCGATTGCTCATGGGGTTACCTCTGCAGAGAAAGTCATTTCCACGCGCCCATCAGGGCCCGGGCGTTTCAGGTTGGGGTCGGCCGGATCGATCGCATCGACCCGCACGGTGGCCCCGGTAAAGGACGACAAACCGTCCAGTTCGCGTTCGTGCCAACTCTCCGCAGGCTGACTCGGCAGATTGCGACCGAGCTGGAACTCGGCAAAAAAGCGCAGCCGGTAAAAGGCGCGGCTGCTGTTGATCGAGACCAGTTCGCCGCCGTCGTAGACGATGGCGCTGTAGTCGGAATCGGGCTTGAACCCCACCAGCGCACGCCACAGTTCGGCGCGCAGGTCGTGCAACAGATCCAGCGCTTTTGTAGCGTCGGTGGCGTCAAGCGCCAGGACGATTTCGAAGCGGTCGCGGATCGGTTGGGTGGTGAGGTTTTGGGTGGTGCTGTTGCTGGCCAGATCGGCCAGGGGTGTGATGCTGGCGCACGGGGTTTGCAGCGAGGCATCGGCTTGCAATGCCGTAACATCAATGCCTACTGCGATCCGATTGCCCAGCGTCGGGCACTGAGCACGCAATTGCGTGACCAGAGGGGTCATTTTCATGAGGAAGTACCGAGTGGGGGCGGTCGCAGGTCAGCGCCTGTACTCAACCCGATTTAACGAGGAACCCCAGCCCGCAGTTTTCAGTCTGGGTTTTGCTTAGAACCACCGGCCGATGGCGAAGCAGTCAAACGAGACTATTAGCTCGTCACCTTGTACGAACTGACCAAGGCTGAAAGCGCAGATGCTGGCAAAACCGAGCCCTCTGCTGTAGGCGCTGACGCTGGTCACCGCCCTTGTCACACCCAATACTCCAACCAGATTCCCAATGACAAATCCCAGCGTCACGAAGGGCATCGGATAAGACCAGTTGAAGCCCATGTTGGACGGGTTGTTAAACACTACGCCGCCCGTGTTGCAGAGGGTGCAAATCAACGTGCCGTCGGCAAACTTGACGTATTCACCGTTGGCATTGGCGCCGCGCTCAATGACGGCTCCGGTTGGAACGCCTTTGTCCTGGCTGACCGCTCCGACCAACGCGGCAACGGCGGCACTGCCCAGTCCGAGACCCGACCGAGCGGTTGCCGGGGAGTTGCCACCCGTGCCACCTCGTGCCACCGGTACAACAGCGTCCGTTGCCACAGCACCGAGTCCAAGCGCCTGGCGCGCCGACGCGGCATCCGTCGCACCGGTGCCACCACGTACGATGGGCACAATGGTGTCGGTTGCGACTGCACCCAGGCCAAGGCCCTGGCGAGCAGAAACAAGATCCGTTCCTCCGGTGCCGCCATTTCGCAGCGGCAGGACATCGAAACCACTCGCATCACCTAGTGCTGCCAGCTTCGGGCCGTACTGAACGTTAAGGTTGTTGAATGCATCAGCCAGTGCTTTGGGATACCCCTGCACCGGCATGATCGAATAGGACGCGTCGTTTGCCGTTGCGCCTTGGTAAGCCGGGGTGATCGACAACAAGACCGGACTGGCGATATTGCTGACTTCATATTGTCGTCCATCAGGTCCGACGAAGGCATCGCCCACCCGGACGTTGGTGACGAAATCAACGTCGACACCGATGACTGCAGGCGAGTTGTTGCTGACGTTGACCGAACCTGTTCTAAGCCATGGCATGGTGCAGTCCTTTTTTTAAGCGAAAAAAAACCGCACTCGGCGGTATGGGTGTTCAAGACGATCTCGATCAGGTAGCTGTCAGAAAGCCAGTCAGCCCGGCGGCAGCACCGGATCAACCACAATTACCGGAACATCGGGCTGGACAGGCCACTCTGGCGCCACGGGCCAGGCAGCTTGTGTGCTCACTTTGCCCAAGCTGAACTTGTAGGCTTTCCACTGTTTCAGGTTGGCAAGCAGTGCTTGCTGTTCCGCCTCATCCTCAGACGTCGCCTCCCCCAGATCGATGCCGTAACCGAGGGTGTCGATCCGATCCTGAATGCGAGCGACCTGCGCTGCAGCCACCTCGTTTTTGCTCTTGAGCAGTGCTTGAGCTTCGGTCAATCGTGCTGCGGCAGCCGCTGCCTCTTTCATGGCTTTGGTGATCAATTGCGACCAGTCGATGTTCATACTTCAACCTCCGCTTGCGGCAAAGGCTGTGGCAATGCCACGTCACCTTCGGGAATATCGATCAGGTCCTCGGGAAATGCTTGCGCCTGGCTGTAATGGGCGGGAATCGGCAACAACAGATGAAGCGTCAGTTGCCCCTGCTCGCGAGTAACGTCACCCACGAACCATTCAGATTTGATCGCGCCTTGTGGCAACGTATCGCCGTCGCAGAGCAGCGAGAAATCGAACGCTTCACCGTTGATGGTGAGCACGTCACCCGATTTGTAAAGCGCCAGAGAATCCTCTCTACGCTGTGGAGACAAAACAATATTCATCAGTACCACCTCCCGATGGCGATCAGGTTAATTTGGGCAGCCGCGGCTACGTTCGTGGTTGCCATAGCACGCCACCCTCCCCAATTGTTAAGCGCTGGGGGAATCCAGGCACTGGCGAAAATGCAGTCCGCGTGTACAGCCCCTGTGGCCCCCGACGTGACTGTAGGCACCGATGCATAAGCCGAGGGAAACGGGCCGGGAGCATAGGCATCACTACCGAACAGAGCGCCCACGGCGTACGTGCCGGTTGAGTTGGTGGGGATAACTCTCCAGCAAACAAGGGTGCCATCTGCAAACTTGGTGTATTCACCGTTGCCGTTGGCACCCCTCTCGATGATCGCTCCCGTGGGGGCTCCTGCCCCTGAAACGACGCCGAGGATGTTGTTCTGCCGATAAACCATGCGCCAGGGGCCGAAAACCCCCGTGCCGTATTGATCTCGCTCCCAAGTGCGTAAAGTGCCACCGCCTGCGGTGCCGTTGACTTCGTGCCAGGCCTGATGAACCGGCTGACCGACGTATTTGATGGTGTCCATCAAACCGTAGGACGATCCCGTCGGTTTCACGCCCGTGGCGGTGTTAATGACAAAACAGCGCCCCGCCGGAACAGCCGCGGTGTCGTCGATGTTGCCGTTGTAGACCGGGGCGTCACCGCCGATCCCAAATGCTCCGACCTGCATCACGCGGCCTGCCGTGGCGTCGCTGTAAGTGGTTTGAAGGGTGGCTGAAGCGGCACTGCCCAGCTCCAGAGCAGCGCGAGCTGCGGCCGGAGACACGCCGCCAGTCCCGCCTTTCGAGACAGGCAGCACGTCGAAGTTAGCGGTGGCCCCCAATGCCGCAAGCTTGGTACCGTAGGTGTTGACCAAAGCCCGCAACGTATCAGCTGACTCTTTTACGTAGCCTTGCAGCGGCGCCAATGCATACCCGCCTGCTCCGTCAGTCACGCCCTGATAGTTCGGCGAAATCGACATGGCCGTATCGCTGGCAATGTTGGTGACTTCATACCAACTGCCATCAGGGCCTCTGAACGCATCCCCTACACGTCCATTAACGATAAAGGATGTCCCGACCCCGATAACTGAATTGGAATTATTTGTGACGCTTACTCTTCCGGTCTTGCTCCATGGCATACCGATCTCCTCAGTTGGCTAGTTGTAATATCTAGACGATGGAAACTTGCACACCGGGATTCCGAAGCAAGTTCCATTTGTGCCTTGGTAATACCAGTATCCGCCGCCCGCCCTTTGTGCGGTAACATTCAGTACAGGAACATTGTTATCCAGCAAGCTCATACCTACAAAACCAAAACCATCAGCAAACCACGTGACACCACGATCAATACTCGAAACACACACGAAATCATCCGCTTCGATGACAAGGTTGCTTTTGTATGTATCTACATAGTCACCTACTACCAGAGACCATGACTTGGCAAACTTGTGATAGCGAACAACTCTGTCTTCGGAAGAAAATACGATTTGGCCTTGGGCATCAAAGATATTCATGCCATACCGTTGCGGACTGGGCTGATCGGAAAACTTACAGATGACATACTCCATCAAATAGTTCTGTAAATTACTCCCATTACGCACTGCTGATGTCACCAGAAAACCCGTCCAGTTCCCGGGTCCTCCCAACATGGTTATATAAACACCGAGAGATGTATGAAACCCATTTACATGTCTGAAAAAAACTTGTGGAGCCTCCTGTGTCAGGATCGGTTTCACGAACGCAACAGCGCCGCTGCCTTCGCGATCGGTATACCTGGACTGTATTCTGAAACTGCCACGCTCGGAAAACACCATCACTTTATAGGTGCTGGAGATAACAACAGCGCCATACGTATTCGTCACTGAAAGTCCGTAATCCGCCATTACAAAACCCTCACGACTTCGACCACGCACTCGACTGTATGCTCGGTCCACTCGTCAACGTAGTTATTGTGATAGCCGGTAGGTCGCCGCCTGTTCACGTATGTAAAAATACCGATCTGTGTCCCACCCAGGTCCTTATAGGTAGGTACATACCCCCACATATCCGGATAACCTGGTTGACTATACCCAGCATAAACCCGCGGTGTAATCACAACAAAACAAGTAGTCGGGTTATACCCTGGAACGTCCATCACAATATAATCAGACCTGATGCCATTTCCCATCTTGCGCGCGGCGGGCAAGTTCATCTGCGCCAGCTTTTCAATCGTAAAATCTTCCATACCCAACGTTTGTACACCATTGGCATCAAATACCGTCATCCCGAAGCTCATTCACTCAGATCTCCAAGTTGTACGCGCTTGACATTATTGGCATCAAACACCCGTAGCGACCTGTTAGTCATGATGACTCGTCCCTGCCCGACTACGCTGCTGTTTATTTCAAAGCCACCGGATTTGGTCAGCCTCCACCCAGATGTCCCCGGATAATAATTATCCGACTGCAAGCTATCGCCAATTTTCAACATATTAATCGAGCCATTTTGGATAAAGGCATCATTAATAAAGGTTTGACCGCCGGTCACGGTAAAAGGCGATACCGGTTTTCCGTTGGCCAGATTCAATAACATAAACGTATCGGCGCGCACGACAAATTGTGACGAAACGCCAGAAGGATCGACCTGCAGCCCCAAACCAAACGACGCAGCATATTTTTGGCCACCCGCCGTCGTATCCATCTTCACCGACCACATCGTCGATAACTTGCCATTGGTATCGGCAATGGCACTTGAGGCTTGCTGAACGGCTGCAGTGTTTTGCCCAACGGACACGTTCAACTGTTCAAGCTTCGTCGCCGTGGCCGAGCTATTGGTTGTTACAACCTTCTCGAGCGACTGGATACTTGCCGCGTTATCTCCAATGCTTGTTTCCAGTGTAGAAACGCGTTGGACAGTGGCTTCGTTCTGCGAAGCCCGGACACTGCTTTCCGTAGCGATGGCTGCCGTACTGGTCCACCCTTTGAGGGCATCTGCCAGTTCACCTTCCCCGTTGTCGTCCCGGGAGGATGCTCGTAACGCCTGGAATGCCGCGGCTTGAGCCGTTACCGTGCCATCGATCTTGCTGATATCGGCGGTGTTGGTCTCGACTTGTTGAACCAGTCCAGTGGCAGTCTCGACCGTTTGCCCTACATCGACCCAATACTCGGCATTCGGTGGCGGCAGGTTGATCGGCACTGGCCCTTTGGCCTGATACAGACGATCGCCAAGACGAACAATTGCGTATTTCGCATAGGTCTTGGCCGAGTCGTAAGCTTCATCCAGCGAATCAATCTGATTCTGCAATCCCGGAATTTTCTCGATCTCGGTGAGCAGGTCTTTGCCCAATTCCGTCTGCGAAACTTTGCCAGCGAGCAGGTCAAGAATCGGTCCAGCCTCCGAACTGGCCTGCCCCAGCACGCCATTACCGGTCGGATACCACGGCCCGATATTGCCCGTGCGGTCAACCAGTCTCGCCCAGAAGAAGAACGACGTGCCTGCCAGCAGGCTCTGCATCGTGTAATCACTTTGCGGATACGCCAGATCCGTCAGCTTGGTAGCCGTCTCAATGTTTGGCGTCGGCCCATACCAGACCTCTGTTCGCTGTGTGTCCTCGGCGCCCTCGGGAAACTCCCATTTCAGGCCGATACCGAACAGCAGGCTGTCAGCCTTGAGGAAAGTCACTGAAGGCGGTGGCGTGGTTTTCCCGGACAGTTGCGTTTCCACCGAAGTCGCATAGATCGAACCGATGTCCAGCGCGTTGATGGCTCGCACTTTGGCCACGTAACGCCCGGCATAAATGCCGCGTACCTCCATCGACGAACCACCGGTTCGACCGGCAAACACCCATTCGCTGTCGTTCTTGCGCCAGTAAACTTCATATGCAATGGCGTTGGCCGGGCGCGCCCACTCGATGGTCATCACACCGACTGCACTGCCCTGATCGACGAAGTGGTTATTACTGATCGTGACTGAAGTCGGTGGCGCCTGAACGCCTGGCGGTATGACCGTGACAGGGGGGCGTTCGATACGGGAGCCGTTGTCGATCGCGCCGTACTTGCTCGGCACATGTTTGACTGCACTGATGCTGTACTTGATTTCAGTGTCGGTGAAGTCTTCAGCAATCGACAACACGCGAAATTGCTGTGCGGCCAGGGAAGCGGAATCAATGGCCCACATCGACTGTGCCGGTGGCAACTCGCTCAAGGGCTGAGCCAGGATCACACGTTGAGCCTGGTCGCTGATGCTCACTGACTTGATCACGCGGGAAACGGCTTTACCGGTCGGCATGACCAGGGTGAGCGTATCGCCAGCTTCGGCGGTCACGTGGGCATCCAGGGTCAGCGTATCGAGTGTTGCACCACGCAGGCGGCCACCAATCCGTCTGCCGGCACGATCGTTGTCAGCCACGCGGATAATTTGTCCCGGACGCGCGAGCGTCCCGTCCAGACCGACGGAGAAAGTGACACTTTCAGTTTCCAGGCGATTGGTCAGCAGTGCCCATTTACCGATGCGCTGGGCCTGGGCCTGAGACGTGCAACCGGTAGCGGTGATCTCAGTCTGCTGTACACCATAGCGAGCGACACCCTCAGCATCATCGACGTATTGAACCTTCTGCCGGTAGAAGTCCGTCGGATCATTCCAACTGACCAGCGCCACGCTGAAACGGGTCTTTTTCGCCGACCCGCCATAGACGAACTTGCCGCCAATGACGTTGCCGTTGGAGTAGGTGTACACCGGGTCTTCCGGCATGTCGGCCACCGCCATGACCGAACCCGCCCCCCAATACGACATGCCACGAAACGTGGTAGCCAGATCCTGCAAAACCTTCAGGGCATCGGCACGCACCGACAGATACAGGTTGCAGGTGAAGCGCGGTTCAGTCCCGCCCTTTCCGTCGGAGACAGGCTGATCGCAATACTGACCGATGCGGTACAGCTCCCATTTATCGACCTGACCGGCATTGAGCAAATGGCCCAGGCCATAACGCGGATGCAGCAGCAGGTCGTAGTAAATCCACGCCGGGTTGTCGGTCCAGGCCGATTTGAACGTACCGTCCCAAATGCCGTTGTACGTGCGGCTCTGCGGGTCGTAGTTGCTCGGCACCCGAATGATCCGTCCCAGCAATTCAAAGGAACGCGACGGTATCGACTGGAACTGGGAGGCGTCGAATTGCAAACCGATGATCGCCGAGCCGGGATAGCGCAGCTTGGCGTCAATTACCTCCGTACTCGATTCGACACTGGTGGTGTCGGCAATGGCGCCGCTGGTGGAGTTAGGGGTCAAACGGCGCACTCGCACGGTCCAACCGCTTTTGGCCGCGGGCAGATCGATGCGGTGCGATCGCTCGTACTTGGTGGTGGTTTTGCCACTGAACGCGGACGCCAGTACCTCGACGAAGGCACCGCCATCGGTGGCCAGATCGATCGCGTATTTGACTGTATAACCGTTAGTGTCGCCGTTGCTGGTATTGGTCTGCGCCAGTCGCGCCACCGCCAGACGAATCCGCACAGCCGACAGTTGCAGGTTGGTAAAGGCCTTGGTCCACGGTTGATCACTACGCAGCTCGACCGCTGCGACCGTCTCGTTTTCCACCGCGGGAAAACCGGGGATATGTGCCTGATCCTGGCTACCGGTACGAACATCCAGCGTGACACCATTGAAGTTCAGGCTGCCGTCGTCGTTGGCCAGCGGTGTTTCATCCAGAAACACCGAGCGGGAATCATTTTTCAGACCGACAATCTCGCCTTCGCTGACGAGATCGAGGATACGAGCGTAAGCCGTGCTTTGCAGGCTGTCTGGCGCCTCCACGGAGGGGCGCGGCTTGGCGCCGCCACCTTTGCTGCCAGCGAGAATGAGGTCAGTCATGGCTTTCCTTCAGGCGAAATAAAACCCGCACAGGGCGGGTTGGGTGGACGTCAATAAAAGATCGAACGCTAGAGTTGATCCTGCGCGTAGATACCAGCGCTGATCACGGAACTGCCGACGACCAACTGGCCATACAGCAGACCGACCGGGTTACCTTGGGCGCTGGTGTTGACCGGGCCGTTGAAGCTGTAACTGGCGCGATTGGCGGGGCTGTCCTGAGCCCCCAGTCCTTTGGCTTGGGGGGACAGCATTTGCAAAACGCCACCGATCACCATGGCGGTTCCCATTTGGTACAGAAAAGGTGAAGCACCGGCGAATGGCGTAAATGACAGAACGAAAGCGGCGGCAATCATCACGCTGCCGACAATGGTCTGCAGTGAGCCTGCGCGCTTTGACCCTGCGATGACTGGCACAATTCGCAGCACCTCTTTGCCGGTTGGCTTACCCAGTTCATCTTGCGAAAGATTTTCTCGACCATTGAACAGCGCAAACCGGAGCCCTTTGCCAGCGCTTTCGTTCATATACCTTTCGAAACCGGGGAATTGCTTGAAGTAGCCCATGACATCCCGAAACCCGCCGGAAGTTGTCACGCGATGCTTGCGCCCAAACAATCGTGCAAGGGATCCGGATAACAGGACCGTCTGAATTTTTTGTTGATCTGTTTGCATTGCCATAGTTTTCTCCGGCAGTGAAAAAGCCGCTCGCTACAGTTGATCCTGCGCGTAGATCCCGGCACTGATCACTGCGCTGCCGACAATGGCCTGGCCGTAAAGCAGACCCACAGGGTTGCCTTGAGCACTGGTATTGGTGGGGCCGTTGAAACTGTAGCTGGCTCGGTTGGCAGGACCGTCCTGGGTGCCCAGGCCTTTGGCTTGTGGAGAAAGCATCTGCATGACGCCACCAATCACCATGGATATCCCTACAGACCCCACTGCGCCCCAGGTACCGCCAGCGGCAATGCCTGCAAAACCACCGGTGAAAAATGTTGCTGCGGCGATCAATACGACCCCGACAACCGTCTGCAATGAGCCCGCTCGCTTGCTGCCAATAACCACTGGCGCAATACGAATATCCATCGTGCCACTTGGCGCTTTGAGCCGGTCATGGCCAATGTTGTCGCGCCCCAGGAAAACAGAGTACGTAAGCCCCCGGTCCCTGGACTCCATCAGAAAGCGCTCAAATCCCGGAACGAGAATGCACAAGGCATGAATGGCTTCCGCGGCGTTGTTCACAGCCAGCCGGTGCACGCGACCAAAGCTGGCACCCAAGGTGCCATAAAGGCGAATAGTCCTAAGTTTTTGCTGATGCATTTCACAGCTCCAGGAGAAGACCTCCAGTCAGGTTTCAGTCATTGAGTCAGGGGGCTGGTGATGCGAAATTTTCGATTGATGCCGCCAACAGCTCACTGTCACTTCTGTCCAGTATCCGCCATAGGTATCGCGCCGGCTGTCTCGCCCATAAAGGTGATGCAGGATTGAACCCGGCGCGGGGAAGCGATCGGGATCAGTCTTGAGTACGCCATCTTCAAGATAAATGGCGGCATGGTTGGGCACCGGCGAACGAATTTGCATCAGCACGATATCGCCCTGCTGCAATTGGCTGACCTGTTCAAAACCAGCGGCGGGCAGGTTCTCCAGATAGAGATTTGCGCCCTTGTCCCACCAGCCGTCCTCGCGGTCATAGTCACCGAGTTCGATACCCATTTCCCTTCGGTAATAGTCAAGAATGATGCTCAGGCAATCATGTACACCGTGGACGAATGCGCGCCCAATCAAGGGCGCCAGATATCCACTGGGTGTGATGGTGACCAGTTCACCCTTGTGAACTTGCCCTTCATCATCCTTGCGCACTTCGAGAATGTGCCACGGTAACCCAGAGGCTTCACAAGAGACCCGGTCTGCCTCACTGGCCGTCGCGGGATAATCAGGATGGCTGTGAACGACGGCGATGATCTCGCCGCACTCCTCGGCCGCTGCGTAGTCTTGTGGTGCCAGACGAAAGTGTTCACTGGGCGTCGTCGCAGTATTGCGGCACGGCACATAACGTTGTCTGCGTCCGTCGCGAATCAGCAAACCGCAGCATTCGTCGGGATACTGCGCAATGGCATGACGCTCGATGGCGGCCAGCGTGGTCTTGTTCATGATCAGCTCCGAATCAGACCTGCGGCCGGAAACGAGCCGTAGGGCAGTGGATTGTTTTCGCCAAAACGCAGCTTGCAGCTGCTCAGGCGTCCACCGCACTTGTCCTTGGCCGCATCGCTGACGATCACGTCATTGGCATCCGCCACAGGACCGCCGTTGTAGCCGCAGTACGGACCGCGATAACCGCCACAACTGAGCCACCAGCAGACATTGGCAACGATTTGTCGACGCGGCAGTTGTACGCCATTGAAGTCCAGTGCACTCGCGAGTTCGAACTTCACCACTTCACTGTCTTCACTGACCTTGCGCTCGATGTACCAGACATCTGGAGGCAGTTCTTCTTCGGGATCGGCTTCAGGCTGACCATCGAGGTACTTGCCCAACGTTCGATGACGGATCAGCCGCGCCCCGACCAGATCATCGAAATACAACACCAGAGCAGTGATAAAACCACCGACGTTACCGACCGAAAGCGATGGAGTCGGCTGTGTGGCCTGCCCGGTCATTTCAAAGCCTTCGGCCTGAATGGGCCATGGTGAATACTCGAGGCCTTGCCAGAAGATCGAGGCTTGCTGTGGATAGCCGTGGAAGCGGTATAGCTCGGCGCCGAGGCTGGTGGCATCGAGTTCAAACAGCTCGACCCAGGCGCCCGGTTCCAGCGCCTGGATATCTGCAGTAATGGACATTTGAATCTCCGGGCAAAGAAAACCCCGCACAAGGCAGGGTGGTTTTCGCGTCAGGCGTATCCCGATTTACGGGTGAAATGCCTGCTCAAAGGTGGCTACCAAAGTGAAGAGACCTGCTCCCATCGGAGTCGGTTGATAACCTTTGCAGCGATAGAGGGCCGGCTCGCTCAGCGGTGCCGCCCAGTAAAAAGGCGCGGCTCCAGCATGACGATCAAGAAACTGCACAATGGATTTGATCCGCGCCTCGTCACCGACGAAGGTCAACGGCCAGGATTGTGATTTGTTGTTGATACCGTCTGCGGCCACTTGTTGATAGCCGTCACCAAACTTCGCCGACTTGAGGCGAAACTCGACATTGCCGACAGGCTCTACTTTTGGAAGCCAGCTGAATGTTTCCGTGCTCATGTTTTCTCCGGGCGTGAGTGATTGCAGCCGCTGATCGTCAGCGGCCGTTGATGGCGGACCAGATCTGCCCACCCGGTTTAAGGTCACGAGCAATCTGTTCGGCGGCGCCCTGTTTGGCTGCACCGGCGTAGGCCTTGGCGACGGTTTGCGAATTAATGTCGCCCGCTGCGCCACCACCTGAACTGTCACCCACATTGATTGTTTGCTGAATCACCACTTGATGGCTGCTGGTACTGCCCAGCGCACCACCCTGCACTTGCACGCCGAGGGAACCATCGGAACCGCGGCTGAGCGGCATGATGGCTTCCGGTCCTGCTTCGCCAAACATGGCCATCGGCGCCAGGATCGGCCCCGTAGCAACGCCGCTTGTAAAGGCACCACCCTTGGCGAATCCGGTGTATCTGAAATCCGACCCAAGCGATAAAGCCGGGTTGAAGATGGTGGTGTCCGCCCCTACTCTGGCGGTCGTCACCCCAGGTGCGCTGCCACCACCAAACAGCGACGTCGCCGCCGTTCCGACCAGACCGAACAACGAACTCAGACCTTTGGACATCGCTGTTTGAGCGGCCAGCTTGGCCATGTCTCCAAGCACCGATTTGGCAAAATCGGAAAACGAAAACTTGCCTGTCAGCGCAAATGTCGAAACCGCATCGCCCATGGTGTTGAACGCATTGGTAAACACTGCCTTGGATTTAGCTGCAACATTGTTGGAGCTGGTCAGGTAATCATCCCAGGCCGAAGTGGCCCCGTTGATCCAATTGCCCTGAGCCTCGGTCATCGACTCATAGTTGCTTTGAACCTGAAGAGTCATTGAGTCGTGCTCGGACTTCAACGCCGCCAGTCGAGTGCCGTAGTCGGCGCTGTCTTGAGGCGCAACACCTCCAGACACAGGAGTATCCAGCGCTTTTCGCGAGACTGCATATTTCTGGTCGATTTCACTCAACGCTTTCGCACGATCACTTTCTCGTGAGCCCATTCCAACGAGTGCGGCAGCCAGCGAGCCATCGCGCCGCAACTTGTCGAAGTCGTTTGAATAGTTGACTTGCTGACTGGCTTGCTCCTGAACGTCGACGTAAGTAGCGATGTTCGCTTGCGCAATCGAGTTGGCCGACGCATGCAGCGTTACGCCGATTTTCTTTGCGGCATCCTCGATCTGCTTTTGCATCTGACGCAGCTTTTGTTCGGTGATACGTGACGCCTGAGTCCAGGCTTGTTCAAGGCCGTCGAGGTTCGGCGTCAAACCTGCAGAGGAAGTAACTGCCATGTGCGTTTCTCCGGGCTATGAAAAAACCCGCCGAAACGGGTCATATAAATTTCTGGCTATTGCCATTGCTCAATCGCACGCTCGAGGGAAAGCCCCTGACGCTGCTCATGAGGCATGAAGTCCAGCAGTTCCGCCAGACCGCCGCCCAGCCGGTGAGTCTGTAGCGCAACCATTGCGCTACCCGCTTCCAGCCGCCTACCGGTATGAAGCGATCCATATCGATCAATGTATCGACCCCATGCCAGGGCTTCCTGGTAGGTCATACGTTCCTTGGCTTCGGCAATCGTGCGGCCGCCGACTCCGTTCAGCACCAACTCGTGCCAGAACTCATCGGCGGCAGTCAGTTTTTTACTGCGCTACCGCCTGTGCCATTCACCTCATTGACTGCGTTGAGCAACAGAAACCCTAACGAAGGTTCGAGGTTGTAGGCGTCGTCGTAGGAAAGTGCTTCCGCGCCTTCGGCTCCCAACGAGACCGACGCCGCAATGTAACTCGCGTTCCGGCTCTGTTCGTTTTCACCTTGGGCGAACAGTCGCTCAATCACGCCGAACGACTGTCGGCGAATGTGCAACGTGAAAGTGTCAGTGACTTCCTTGCCCGATTGACTATCGAGATGAGTCCAACTCACTTCTTTTTTGATCGGCTGACCGTCGACGATGCCGCCCTTGGCTTTCAGTTGTTTGAGGTTCATGGCTGATCTCAGGCTTTCTTGATCCAGGCGGACCCACCGGTACGCTGAATAGTGACGGTAGTGGTGACGACGGCATTGAGTGCAAAGTTGAACGGGAAGTCCGACACATAACCGTCGAAGGCGAACCAGGTACGGGTGGCTGGCAATTCGAAGTCATTGCCCTGAGCATTCACCGTTGGCGCAACACCTTTGCCGTCAGACCAGCCCACAACCCATTTGATGCCGGTATCACCGTCGGCTTCCGACAATTGATGCAGACGGATATGGCTGGCGTTGGTCGGGTCGGCGTTGAGGCCGAGGCTGGCGGTACCAGGTGTGCGCAGACCTTTTTTATAGGTGCGCTCTTCAGCGTTGAGACTGGTGTCTTCAATCTGTTCTGCAGGGGCACCGCCCGGATCGAACGAAGTAGCGTGCTCGATTTCCAGTACGGTGTAAGGGCCGGTGCCTGCGGCTGGCGGAACAAGGGCGAAAATTTGAGTACCTTGGGTAAGAATCGACATCTGGCGTTCTCCATTGAACAAAAAACCCGCAATAGCGGGGTTGAGGGTATTACTCGGATGGACCTGTCTCGGCGTTGCGAGCGGCGTTCAGTCAGGGTGCAGGTGTACCGTCCAGATAGGGCGGTGCGTTGGGATCCGGTTCTCGGCTCTTTATCAAATCGACCAGTGCCTGATTGCTTTGCGCCAACAATCGAATGGAGGCACTCAATGCCGTCTGACTGTCGGACTGGATTTGCAGCGCCGCAACCAATCGATTGATTGCGGCCAGATCTTCGTCATTCATATTCAGCGTTTCTCTTTGCGGGAATCATGGATCGGTCGGCGAATCGCGCGGCGGGACTTCGCAGACGCCGATGCGCTTGGCCGCCCAGCGCTCGTACAGACCGATGGCCACGTCGGCCCCGGCCATTGCGGTGAGGCAACCGAACGCGCCGGCAGCCCAGATCGACATGCCGGCGGCATACAGCAGCATGATCGCCGACACGCCGCAGATCATGCAGGCGCCGGAGCGCAGGGCCAGACGCCGTAACAGCGGCCAGCCACGAGCGCCCTCCTTGTCGGCGCGCCACATTTCGCCGGACACCCCGCCGACGACGGCAAGGAGGATGACCAGCCAGATAGGCATGTCTGCCAACGCTTGTTGCTCGTTTGTCATTTCACGCCTCCGGAAGTATTGGGTGAGTGATGTGTGTTGGAATCAATCGAGTTCTCTTGAGGTAGGCATTCCAAAAAGCCCGGCGTCGGGCCGGGCTTTTCAGTAATGCACTCTCTATAGAGGGTGTAACGGTAATGACCGAATCAGAAAGGAGCTACCGGCCAGTTGACGTTGGACGGATAGCCGGATTGTTTCTTCATGTCGCTGAGACCCACGCAGTACTGTTTGTAAGCGAGCAACAGCGCTTGTTCTTCAGGCGTGGCGACACCAATGTCCACCTTGTAATGCAGCGAATTGAGCATCAACCATTGCCCTGCTGCAGACAGAAGCTCCAGCGCTTCCTGCGCCACATCCTTTTCGAGTTCTTGATAGGAGGGTTCACTGAATTCCCAATCGACGTAATTGGTGGTGGTACCCTTCCATCCCACCTGGACGGTCGAGTTTGTGGTGATATCCACCCAATAACCATTGGACAACTTTGCTTCCACTGGCATGGCCGTGGGTTTCTCCACGGCGTCCACGATCACAGAACTTTGTTGAAGGGTTTCGAATAATTGAATCGAACAAAGGCATAGCGGTTCATAGTTTCTCCTGCGGGTACTCATCGCGAATGTTGGCTTTACGCGCTGAGTAAATATCGGGCTTTTCAGCAATGCACTGCGAAGTTCGGTATCGGCGCAGCAAATGCCGTTTATGGAACTTCAGGCCAGGTAACAGTCAGCGGGTAGCCCGGCTGTTTGTTGACGTTGCTCAGCGCGATGAAGAACTGCTTGTATTCCAGTAGCGCGGCTTCCTCTGCCGGCGTGGCCAGCCCCAGCTCAACCTTTTGCACCAGGGCCGACGTCGCCAGCGTGGTATTGGCTTTATCGAGACGATTTGTTCTTGCGTTACGCAATTGCATAGCCAGCAAGGACGGCTGGCCCCACATATCGCTGTCGGTAAATGTCCAGACGCCGTCGGTGTTTACCGCATTCCAGGAATAATCGATCTTTGGCAGTGCACTGACATCCACCCAGACTTGATCCGCCGGAAACTCATCGGTGATCGGGTTAGCGGTTTCAAAAATGTTGTCGACTTTGCCGGCAACGACGCGTACGTACTTCTTCATATCCATCATCCTTATTGATTGCCGACGTTCCGGCCTTTCAGTTTCTGCCCAGGCAGGCATTCCAAAAAGCCCGGTGATGCACCGGGCTTTTCAGTAATGCGCTCCTTCGCCTTCCTTCAAATCCTGTGTTCAAGAAGGAAGCTGACTTTTCGGCGCTACTGGCGCGGTACGAGTCCATTCAAATTGTTTTTCCGACCGCGGTCCCTGCCCGCCGGATAACTGCTTCTGGTGCTTTACGCTGCACACCCGGGTCAGTTGCCAACCCTCTGAACCGTTGAGGCCGGTTCATCGCTGCCTGTTCTTGTGGAACTAAAGAGCTTTCTTGCCAGCCGCTTTGTCGAGCGGCTTGGTGGCAAGAATATGCATGCATGCATATACAGTCAATGCGTAAATGCATTTATTTATGCGCAAGAAATGCTGAAATGCATGAAAGCCCCGCAACTCAAGGGCTTGACGGTTTCATTCAGGCGAAAAAAAACCCGCCAATGGACGGGTTTTTCTGGAGAGGGTCGGGTTAGCGGGCGTACATGCCCCACCAGAAGACATGACCGAGGATGACAATCTGCTCTTCCTGGATTTCCTGGAAGCTGTAGTCCTCGTCCGGATGTTCATCGCGATTGAAGCTGCGCAGACGAATGCCGGTAGGCAAGCGGTAAAGCTGCTTCACGCGCAATTGGCCGTTGTGATTGATCGCGTACAGGTCGCCATCAATGATGTCACCGATGCCGCACTTGCCCGCATTCACACCGACGGTGGCGCCATCACGCAACACCGGCAACATGCTGTTGCCACGTACGGTCACGCATTTGGCCTGGTCGAACTGCACACCGTTATGACGCAGGCTGCGCTTGCCGAAGCGCAGGCTAGAGCGCTCGCTCTCTTCGATGACGAATCTTCCTGATCCAGCAGCCAATTCAACCTCGCGAAGGAACGGCACCGATACTTCGTCATCATCGACAGGCGTATCGTCGTCCCACAGCATTATGTCCTTGAGTTCCGCGTGTACGTCATCGCGCGCGGCACCGGCCGACGGGGCGACATCTGCGCGCCCGCGCAATTGATCGGTGCTCACGGCGAAGTACTCGGCGATCTTCGAAATGTGTTTATCCGAGGGATCGACGATCTTCCCGCTGAGAATCCGCGAGAGAGTGGATTGAGGCACGCCGGTGCGACGGTGGAGCTCCGTGGGGGAGATCCCGTGCTGGTCGAGCAGTGCTCTTAAGACGGAGGCTACGTTGCGTTTTTGCATAACGCGCATAGTGCTTGAAGTTACACGCGAAGACAAATGCTGATTTGCATAACTTATGCATAAATCAGTATTTGGTTCGACGTGCCGCCGCATTCGCTCGCTTGAGCCGATCGTTTCGGGCTTTTTTGTCGTAGTCGTCTTTGGCGCCGAGGATTCCACCAGCAGCGTGTACCCAATCGGTGGCGGTGCAACCGGAGAGCAAAATGGCAGAGGTAAAAAGTGAAGCAAAGACAAGTGCGTTTTTCATCATCGAATTTCCGGTGGTCACTGATACAGAGGTTGGTTCACAGCCGAACTGGCGCTTACTCATTCACAAGCCGTTGCAGTTTTACCTGGGCCCGTTCGAGCCTGGCTTCTTGCTTCTTGATGACTTTCACATCACCGTACTGACGCGCCGCTTTCAGATGGTTTTGTCTGCGCCGAATTTCAGCTTCGGCTTTCTGGATGGCTTTTTCGTGGTCATCCTCTACCGAAGGTTCGCGACAGTAACGCTCGACATTGGCCAGCGCCTGCTCCAGGCCGGCCTTGCGATAAACATTATCCGCTGCGTTGGCGCGCTCTATTTGTCGGACAAGTTCAGCACGGCGCGGCGCGCAACTTTGACGCGCGTCGGCGAATGAACGATCAATGATTAAAACGCAACTGACGGCCAGAGACAGACTGCAAAACAGACTTGGCCTCATGAGACATACCCCAAGTAACTATTCTCACCCGAACGGTTGCAGAAATAGCTGACGCGACTCCAGGCATCACGGCATCTCAATATTCTCTGTAGGCCGAACAAGGCTGCCGACACCATATCGCGACAGAGCGCCTTACATATTGGAAAGTGTTTGACCAGCCACGCCACGGGTACGTAAACATGATCAAAACACAGCAACACCGGCGTGCGATCAGATAATGTGGAAATACTCACGTCTTTTTCTTTTCCAGCAATCGCTGCTGCAACGAATACAGTGCCCTCTTTATTAATAGCAATGGATCGTTTCCATGCCGGAGCCTGAACCCCATGATGATTACGCACGCAAAACCAGAGCATTTATAAAGCCCCCTCAATATCCTAAACGTCGTCGAATGCTTGCAGGCAATAACAACAGCCGCACTGCGCTGACTCTCCGTTACAGTCGCAGAGGCTATTGGCCTGACTCGAATCACATTAACAACGCAGGACCATCACGGCCTTACTGGCATCTTACTCAGTCTTACTTAGTCGCTCCGGGGCCTTGCGCCAGCGGATTTTTCGCTAACGCGGGACGTGGCAGACGCCGTTGATCAGGTTATTGATGTTGTAGTAGTACTCGGCATCAGAGAAGTAATTAAACGTCACCATTCCGCCTTGAAAGCCTCTTTCCATGAACGGCAGTTCATCTTCTGCAGTATCGGCGTCAAACTTTACAACCGATCGCGTCTTGAACAAGAACCTGGAAGTGTCAAGATGAGTGAGGGCAATGTTGAACTTTCGATCATAGGTATAGACTTTGCCCTCTGGTGTTTTCACCAGGTAATAAACATAAAGGGCGCCTTCTTTCGGGTCGATCGTCATATCACCGACGCCATGCCAGCGAACTTTGTGATCATGGGTATGCACAAAATCGATGGAAGCAAAACACGGTGCACGCGGAATGTCGCGATTGATCAAATAGAAATACCGAACAACCAATACACCGAAAATCAACACCGAAGAGATAGCCGAGAGTGCGATTATTTTTTTCCAACGAGCTGATAATTCACGCATATGGCCTCCCCCTTACTTTCAGGTTTTACGCACTTGATCAACAACTGGGAGAGCGGCTTTCGCACATAGAAGTTCGTATCGGACAACACAATGGGCGGTTCGAATTCGCTGAGCGCTTTTACAATTTCGTCCTTGGACATCCTTTCACTTTCTTCCACATATAACCTCGCATCGCCTTCCTGCCAGACGAGTTTCCACTCTTCCAGATCGGCGGGCTTCTTAAAGATCAAGTAAGCGTAAAACAGTGGAAGTGCAATTGCCGATGCGACGACTACGGGCAGAAGAAAGCGCCAGTAGCGGCGCGACGACTTCGTAACGGTAATGCAAGCCTGCTCATCACGGGCTACTGGCGCAGGCGGGGATTCAGTCTCGGCGACAGTAGCGCTGACCAGCCTGATTTCACACAACAGCACCACGCCTCGGCGCGGCAAGGTCTTGAGACTGTCCCGTGGCAAACCGACGTCAGCGAGGTGCGCGCGAAGCAAGTGCAGGGTCTTGTAGTAACTGCTGTCGGAAATCACCAGCCCGCGCTCACCCCAGACCCGCGAGATGAGCTGTTCCTTATCGGTAACTCCGGCGATCAATGCCAACAACAGATCACTTTCATTGCTGCCCAGACAGACTGATCGCTGCGCCCGAGTGAGGGACATTTTTTCTGCATCGTAGTAGCCATCGCTCGGTGTCAATCCTGAGCCAATGCCTTCAGACTGTTCCACGCTGCTTCCTCAACTGACCTTCAACCCACGAACTCCGATCATTCGATAGCTTTTCGGCACTATAGGACACAATGCCAACCCGAGCGGCGGCGGGTTGCTGCATCCACCTCAAAAAAACTTCATACTCAGCCCCACTGAATCAACCCTCGGGCCGCATCGCTGGCAAACACTCGCCATTTCGTAGATGCGAACGACCCCGTTTTTTGTCTTGTCACTTTTTCCGGTATAGCTAAACCCCTGATGAATAAAGCCATTTCAGACCTGTCCTCCCACACCCCGATGATGCAGCAGTACTGGCGCCTGAAGAATCAGCACCCGGATCAGCTGATGTTCTACCGCATGGGCGACTTCTACGAGATCTTCTACGAAGACGCGAAGAAGGCGGCCAAGTTGCTCGACATCACCCTGACCGCGCGTGGGCAGTCGGCGGGGCAGGCGATTCCGATGTGTGGCATTCCTTACCATGCGGCGGAAGGCTATCTGGCAAAACTGGTCAAGCTTGGCGAGTCGGTGGTGATCTGCGAACAGGTCGGCGACCCGGCGACCAGCAAAGGCCCGGTGGAGCGTCAGGTCGTACGGATCCTCACGCCGGGCACGGTCAGTGATGAGGCGCTGCTCGATGAGCGCCGCGACAACCTGATCGCTGCGCTGCTGGGTGACGAGCGTCTGTTCGGTCTGGCCGTGCTGGACATCACCAGCGGCAGTTTCAGCGTGTCGGAAATCAAAGGCTGGGAAAATCTGCTGGCGGAACTGGAGCGGATCAACCCGGTGGAATTGCTGATCCCGGACGATTGGCCGAGGGATCTTCCTGCGGAAAAACGCCGTGGCGTCAGTCGCCGTGCGCCGTGGGATTTCGAGCGCGACTCAGCACTGAAAAGCCTTTGCCAGCAATTCTCCACCCAAGACCTGAAGGGCTTTGGCTGCGAGAACCTGACCCTGGCCATCGGCGCCGCCGGTTGCCTGTTGGCCTACGCCAAGGAAACCCAGCGCACCGCCCTGCCCCACTTGCGCAGTTTGCGTCACGAACGACTCGACGACACGGTGGTACTCGACGGCGCGAGCCGCCGCAATCTTGAACTTGACACCAACCTGGCCGGTGGCCGCGACAACACCCTGCAATCGGTGGTCGATCGCTGCCAGACCGCAATGGGCAGCCGTTTGCTGACTCGCTGGCTGAATCGCCCGTTGCGCGATCTGACCGTGCTGCTGGCGCGACAGACCTCGATCACTTGCCTGCTCGATCGCTACCGTTTCGAAAAGCTGCAACCGCAGCTCAAGGAAATCGGCGACATCGAGCGCATTCTCGCGCGGATCGGCCTGCGCAATGCCCGTCCTCGTGACCTCGCACGGCTGCGTGACGCCCTTGGCGCCCTGCCTGAACTGCAAGTGGCGATGACCGATCTGGAAGCGCCGCACCTGCAAGGTCTGGCGACCACCACCAGCACTTACCCGGAACTGGCGGCACTGCTGGAAAAAGCCATTATCGATAACCCGCCAGCGGTGATCCGCGACGGTGGCGTGTTGAAAACCGGCTATGACAGCGAACTCGACGAGCTGCAATCGCTGAGCGAAAACGCCGGCCAGTTCCTCATCGATCTCGAAGCCCGCGAGAAAGCCCGCACTGGCCTGAGCCACTTGAAAGTCGGCTACAACCGCATTCATGGCTACTTCATCGAGTTGCCGAGCAAACAGGCCGAGTCGGCGCCGGCGGACTACATCCGTCGGCAAACCCTCAAAGGCGCCGAGCGTTTCATCACGCCTGAGCTGAAAGAATTCGAAGACAAGGCGCTGTCGGCCAAGAGCCGTGCCCTCGCCCGCGAGAAAATGCTCTACGAGGCACTGCTGGAAGACCTCATCAGCCAGTTGCCACCGCTGCAGGACACCGCCGGCGCGCTGGCCGAACTCGACGTGTTGAGCAACCTCGCCGAGCGTGCGCTGAACCTCGACCTGAACTGCCCGCGCTTTGTCAGTGAGCCGTGCATGCGTATAACCCAGGGTCGTCACCCGGTGGTTGAGCAAGTGCTGACCACGCCGTTCGTGGCCAACGACCTGAGCCTGGACGACAACACGCGCATGCTGGTGATCACCGGCCCGAACATGGGCGGTAAATCCACCTACATGCGTCAAACCGCGTTGATCGTGCTGCTGGCGCATATCGGCAGCTTCGTACCGGCGGCCAGTTGCGAACTGTCGCTGGTCGACCGTATCTTCACCCGAATCGGCTCCAGCGATGACCTGGCCGGTGGCCGTTCGACCTTCATGGTCGAGATGAGCGAAACCGCCAACATCCTGCACAACGCCACCGAGCGCAGTCTGGTGCTGATGGACGAAGTCGGTCGCGGCACCAGCACCTTCGACGGTCTGTCGCTGGCATGGGCCGCGGCCGAGCGTCTGGCCCATCTGCGTGCCTATACTCTGTTCGCCACGCACTACTTTGAATTGACCGTATTGCCAGAAGCCGAGCCACTAGTGGCCAACGTGCATCTCAATGCTACAGAGCACAATGAACGCATCGTGTTCCTGCACCACGTACTACCGGGGCCGGCCAGCCAGAGTTACGGTCTGGCGGTGGCGCAACTGGCCGGTGTTCCCAGCGAAGTAATCGTGCGTGCACGCGAACACCTGAGCCGACTGGAAGACACTGCGTTGCCCCACGAGACGCCGAAGCCGTCTGCCAAGGGCAAACCAGCAACACCGCAGCAGAGCGACATGTTCGCCAGCCTGCCGCATCCGGTACTGGATGAGCTGGCCAAGCTGGATATCGATGACATGACCCCGCGTCGTGCACTCGAAATGCTCTATGCACTGAAGAACCGGATATAAGTACTGAAGAAGCGGATATAACGCAAACGGCTTCAAGCTGTTAGAATCTCGCGCGGTTTGGGATGCTGCTGGCTAATAGCCTGGCCAGCAGGTATCGCTCCCGAACCTGGCGACCCCAACCGTGAAGGGGCAACGCTGCCGCCGCCTGAGGAGAAAATTAGAAATGACCTTCGTCGTCACCGACAACTGCATCAAGTGCAAGTACACCGACTGCGTAGAAGTCTGTCCGGTGGACTGCTTTTACGAAGGCCCGAACTTCCTGGTGATTCACCCGGATGAGTGCATCGATTGCGCCCTGTGCGAACCGGAATGCCCGGCCGTAGCCATTTTCTCCGAGGACGAAGTTCCGGAAGAGATGCAGGAATTCATTCAACTCAACGTTGAGCTGGCTGAAATCTGGCCGAACATCACCGAGAAGAAAGAATCGCTGCCGGATGCCGAAGAGTGGGATGGCGTCAAAGGCAAGATCAAAGACCTCGAACGCTGATCTGTCACGCGCTCGAATAAAAGGCCCCTTGCGGGCCTTTTTGCTTTTCTGCAGGCAAAAAAAGGGGCGGTATGACCCGCCCACATTTTTTCCCTATTCCCTGTATTCCTTTTCATCGTCCTGATGAATCGCGTCCTGCGATGTCCGTTCCCCTCATCCTTGAAGGGCGTGTCTGTCCGTCGACACACCCCAGATACTAGAGAGTTCCCTGACAAGAGCAATCGGCCCTCGGAGCGGAAAAGCGCTGTAATAAGCACTTCACATTAAAAAATATATATACAAATCAACAAGTTAAACAGAATTATTTAGAGCAATCGACGTCTGCCGCGGTGTAAAGATAGTGAACACTTACGAAAGAGTAAGCCAAGGCTTACACCGCGAGACTACAAACGATGGAATAGCCAACCGTACGTCTGGCAATGAGCAGGGTGGACATGGATTGCCAACAAATCCAGGCCAACAAAAAACCCCGAACCAGTCGGGGCTTTTGCGGGCGGGCGTTTGAGGCGCTTACTGGAACAGCGACTCGCTCGACAGGCCATTCTTCTCCAGGATTTCCCGAAGGCGCTTGAGGCCTTCCACCTGAATCTGCCGCACCCGTTCCCGGGTCAGGCCGATCTCCAGGCCTACATCTTCCAGCGTACTGCTCTCGTGACCGCGCAGGCCGAAGCGGCGTACAACCACTTCGCGCTGCTTGTCGGTCAGCTCAGACAGCCATTGATCGATGCTCTGCGACAGGTCGTCATCCTGCAGCAGTTCACAAGGATCAGTCGGACGATCATCGGTGAGGGTGTCCAGCAGGGTTTTATCCGAATCCGGACCCAGCGAGACGTCGACCGAAGAAACCCGCTCGTTCAGACCAAGCATGCGCTTGACCTCGCCCACCGGTTTTTCCAGCAGGTTGGCGATCTCTTCGGGTGAAGGTTCGTGGTCGAGCTTTTGCGTCAGCTCCCGTGCAGCCCGCAGGTACACGTTGAGTTCCTTGACCACATGAATCGGCAACCGGATGGTCCGGGTCTGATTCATGATCGCGCGCTCGATGGTTTGACGAATCCACCAGGTCGCGTAGGTCGAGAAGCGGAAGCCGCGCTCGGGATCGAACTTTTCCACCGCCCGGATCAGTCCGAGGTTGCCCTCTTCGATCAGATCCAGCAGCGACAACCCCCGATTGACGTAACGCCGGGCGATTTTGACCACCAGCCGCAGGTTACTTTCAATCATGCGCTTGCGCCCGGCCGGATCGCCACTTTGCGACAAGCGCGCAAAATGAACTTCTTCCTCCGGGGAGAGCAATGGGGAAAAGCCGATTTCGTTGAGATACAACTGCGTGGCATCAAGTGCCCGCGTGTAATCGATGTACTTATGTTGTTTAAGTGAAGCGGAGTGTTTGGATTTGGAACGAACGGAAGGTGGAGCAGCCCCTTCATCATTCGACATCGAATCCGAATCGATGCCGGTCTCCATAAGGAGAACCTCATCGTCGATGTCAAACTCCGGCACTTCTTTACTGAGAGCCATTGTTATAGTCCTTTGGTGAGTTCGACCCCAAGCTCAAGCGACGCCTTTATCCTTGGCAGCGCTGGAGCCTGTCCCCTCTACGCGACGGAACAGGCTGGCTTACAAATCAACGTCTTGGCAGGAACTGCAGTGGATCTACAGGTTTACCTTGGCGGCGAATCTCAAAATGCAGTTTCACCCGGTCTGTACCCGTTGACCCCATTTCGGCAATTGTCTGTCCGACCTTGACCTGCTGTCCCTCCCGAACCAACAGCCTGCGGTTATGTCCGTAGGCACTGACGTAGGTTTCGCTGTGTTTGATGATGACTAATTCGCCGTAGCCCCTTAAGCCACTCCCGGCGTATACCACCGTCCCATCAGACGCAGCTAAAACAGGCTGTCCCAAATCTCCGGCGATATCAATTCCTTTATTCAAACTACCGTTTGAAGAGAATTTTCCAATCAGAATGCCATTAGATGGCCATCCCCAGCCGGTCGGGGCCGGGCCCGCTGGAGGCAGTGGCGCGGGGGCCGGTTTGCTGGCGACGGACGGTACAGCCCCCGTAGAACCGGTGGTTGTGGTGGTTGTCGTGCCATTTGCCTGGCGCCGGATTACCGTGGTTTTACTCGACGAAGAAGGCGAAGAACTGCTGTTGCTCACCACCGCCGTCGGCGTTGAACCGGTGCGGCCATCAAAGCGAATTGTCTGACCCGGATGGATCGTATACGGCGTAGGAATATTGTTCCGGGCCGCGAGGGCTTTGTAGTCCCAACCGTAGCGAAACGCGATCGAAAACATCGTATCGCCCGGACGGACTACATACTGTCCGGTCGTCACGGTAGGACGCTGGGCCACCGCATTGTTGCGATCGACCACCCGGACATTGCTCGATTTGGTGCTGGAGCAACCGACCAGCAAGGTGCTCAAGACAAGGCCAGTCACCAGGCGCTGAAAGCTCGTGTTACCCATACGCTGCGCAATGACTGTGAGACTCACCCGCCGCTCCCTTTGTGGTGGCTGAAAAATGTGAAATGCCGGATTCCGGCATGAGGTGTCGCCAGTATAACGGGCCGGATCGGCTTTACCTTTAATGAAGCGAAATCGCTTCGCGCACACGTTTGCAAGTTGACAATCTGCTGCGTTTAAACCATCGCTGCCGGAG
This sequence comes from Pseudomonas sp. S3_C06, assembly GCF_054667675.1. Lineage (NCBI taxonomy): Bacteria > Pseudomonadati > Pseudomonadota > Gammaproteobacteria > Pseudomonadales > Pseudomonadaceae > Pseudomonas > Pseudomonas sp. S3_C06. The sequence goes on along the minus strand of NZ_CP162747.1, from coordinate 5,233,618 downwards.
TAAGACACAGGCGAACGAAAGGAATTCAGCGCACGCAAACAAATGCTCAGGCCAGTGGCCCATTAAGCAACGGCACGAAACGAACGGCGCCCAGAACATGCCGGGAAAAGCCGTTTTCCTCACGCACGATCAGCATCAATTGCTGCACTTCTCCCGAGCCCACCGGGATCACCATGCGCCCGCCCGGAGCCAGTTGATCGAGCAAGGCTTGCGGTACATCGGTGGCCACGGCCGTGACGATAATGCCGTTATACGGTGCCAGCGCCGGCCAGCCTTCCCAGCCATCGCCCCAGCGGAACACCACGTTGCGCAGGTTCAGTTCAACCAGACGTTCCTTGGCCCGGTCCTGCAGGACCTTGATGCGCTCGACCGAGAACACTCGCTCGACCAGTTGCGACAACACAGCGGTCTGGTAACCGGAACCAGTGCCAATCTCCAGCACCTTATCCAGCGGCCCCGCCTCCAGCAGCAGCTCGCTCATGCGCGCCACCATATAAGGCTGGGAAATCGTCTGGTTATTGCCGATCGGCAGCGCCGTATCCTCGTAAGCGCGATGTGCCAGCGCCTCGTCGACGAACAGGTGGCGCGGCGTACGCCGAATCACTTCCAGCACCTTGGCGTTGGACACGCCCTCCTCATACAAGCGCTGGATCAGCCGCTCGCGGGTACGCTGGGAGGTCATGCCGATACCGCTGCGCAGTCGGTCTTCGTGTTCACGGGCCATCAGCGCAGTCCCTCCAGCCAGCCGTCGAGGCTTCTGAACGCATCGTTGAAGGTGCGATCGAGCTGCAACGGAGTGATGGAAACATAGCCCTGCATCACCGCATGAAAATCAGTCCCCGGGCCGCCATCTTCGGCATCGCCGGCAGCGGCAATCCAGTAACCGGCCTTGCCACGCGGGTCGACCACTTTCATCGGCGCCGCCGCCCGGGCGCGATGGCCGAGACGGGTCAGCTGGATGCCACGAATGTGATCGATGGGCAGATTGGGAATGTTCACGTTGAGTACCGTGCGCGGCGGCAGATCGAGCCCGGCATGGGCCTCGACCAGTTTGCGCGCAAAGTACGCCGCCGTCGGCAGATTATCCACCTGCCGCGAGACCAGCGAAAAGGCAAACGAGGGACGCTCGAGGAAGCGCCCTTCGAGCGCTGCCGCGACGGTGCCGGAATACAACACGTCATCACCCAGGTTGGCACCGAGGTTGATCCCGGAGACCACCATGTCCGCCTCGCGCTCCAGCAAGCCATTGAGGCCCAGGTGCACGCAGTCGGTCGGTGTGCCGTTGAGGCTGATAAAGCCGTTGGCCAGGTATTGCGGGTGCAGCGGACGGTCGAGCGTCAGCGAACTGCTGGCGCCGCTTTTGTCCTGCTCCGGGGCGATAACCACGCACTCGGTGTAATCCGCCAGCGCAGCATAAAGCGCGGCGAGACCGGGTGCGGTTACCCCATCGTCGTTAGAAATCAGAATACGCATGGGCTGTCCGTCTGCCCCACCGGCACCAGATCAACGAGCTCGCGCACCAATACGGTGGCGAAGCATCCGGCCGGGAGGACGAATTCCAGTTGCAGAATGTCAGGCTGGGGATAATGCCACGTCAACCCGCCAATGGGCAGCCGCAGGATGCGACGTTCGTGGCTCATGCCGGCGTTGATCAACCAATCGCGCAGATCCGCTTCACCAGCGGCAATCCCCTGCTCCAGATCATGGACAGCCCCTGCGGTCGGCGAGTCACCTTCGCCCCACTGCGGGCCGGTCGGATGCAGATCAAGAATAGCCAGACGCGGATCGCTGCACTCAGCTTCACCGGCAGGGAAAAAACTGCGACTGTCAGTGAAGGCCAGCAGATCGCCGACTTGGGCTTTTTGCCAGGTGCCATCGGCAACACGCGCCGCCAGCACCTTGTTGAACAGAAAACTGCGCGCGGTCGAGAGCAGCCGCGAACGCACATTGCGTTGCTCCGGCAAGGCCTTGCGTGCCGCCCACGAACGCGCATCGACGACGTTACCGCCGTCATGGCCGAAACGCTGGGCACCGAAATAATTGGGAATACCTTGTTTAGCGATCAGTTGCAGGCGCTGCTCGATCGCGTCTTTGTCGCCAGCGAACTGAGTCAGGCGCAAAGTGAAACCGTTGGCCGAATGCGCGCCACGTTGCAGCTTGCGCTTGTGGCGGGTGGTCTTGAGGATCTTCAGCGTATCGTTTTCCGCCGCTGTCAGATCCGGATCGGCCTTGCCCGGCAATTGCACGCTGAACCACTGGCGGGTCAGCGCCTGACGATCCTTGAGACCGGCATAGCTGACGGTACGCAACGGCACGCCGGCAGCCTTGGCAATACGCCGTGCGGCTTCCTCAGTGTTGAGGCCACGCTTTTCAACCCAGATCCACAGGTGTTCGCCATCGCCGCTGAACGGGATGTCGAGCACTTCATCGACCTGAAAATCTTCAGCGATGGCTTTCAGTACAGCGGTGCCGAGGGGTTCGCCATAGGCCCGCGGGCCGAGCAATTGCAGTTCATTCATGCGCGCAGCAACAAGGCAACGGAGTGCACGGCGATGCCTTCTTCGCGACCGACAAAGCCAAGCTTTTCGGTGGTGGTAGCTTTCACGTTCACTTGATCCAACTCAACTTGTAGATCCGCCGCGATCAACGCGCGCATCGATTCGATATGCGGGGCCATTTTCGGCGCCTGGGCAACGATGGTGTTATCGACGTTGCCGACTTTCCAGCCTTTGGCATGGATCAGCGCGACCACATGACGCAGCAGCGCACGGCTGTCGGCGCCCTTGAATTGCGGGTCGGTGTCCGGGAAATGCTTGCCGATATCACCCAGCGCAGCGGCGCCGAGCAAGGCATCGCTCAAGGCGTGCAGCAGGACGTCACCGTCGGAATGAGCGAGCAGCCCGAAGCTGTGTGCAATGCGCACGCCGCCCAGAGTAATGAAATCGCCTTCAGCGAAACGGTGCACATCATAGCCGTGGCCAATACGCATAAAAAAAACGCCCCGATTTTTGTCAGGGCGTGATTCTACCCGCATTAACCGCGCAGAGCGCGTGCGTGATGCTGCAAGTGGTCGTCTATAAAGCTTGAGATGAAGAAATAGCTGTGGTCGTAGCCCGGTTGCAGGCGCAATGTCAGCGGATGGCCCGCTTGTTTTGCCGCTTGTTGCAAGGCTTCAGGTTTGAGCTGGGTAGCGAGGAAGTCATCGCGATCGCCTTGATCGACCAGCAGCGGCAGTTTTTCATCCGCCTCGGCGATCAGCGCACAAGCATCCCACTCTTTCCATTTCGAACGGTCTTCGCCCAGGTAGCGGGAAAATGCTTTTTGGCCCCATGGGCAATCCATCGGGTTATTGATCGGCGAGAACGCCGACACCGATTGGTACCGCCCCGGATTGCGCAACGCGCAGACCAACGCACCGTGGCCGCCCATGGAGTGGCCACTGATGCTGCGCTTGTCCGATGCCGGGAAATGCGCTTCAACCAGTGAAGGCAACTCCTGCACGACATAGTCATGCATCCGATAGTGCCGCGACCAGGGCTCTTGCGTGGCATTCAGATAGAACCCGGCGCCGAGGCCGAAATCCCATGCGCCGTCCGGATCACCCGGGACATCGGCGCCACGCGGACTGGTGTCCGGCGCAACAATGATCAAACCCAGTTCAGCAGCCATGCGCATCGCGCCGGCCTTCTGCATGAAGTTTTCATCGGTGCAGGTCAGGCCCGACAGCCAATACAGCACCGGCAACTTGCCGCCCTGCTCTGCTTGCGGTGGCAAGTAGACGGCGAACACCATGTCGCAGCCGAGCACGTCGGAGCGATGGCGATAGCGTTTGTGCCAACCGCCGAAACTCTTCTGACAGGAGATGTTTTCCAGACTCATGGGGATTCTCCCAGCTGCAAGTGGCAAGCTTCGAGCTTCAAGAAAAGGCAAAAGCGCCTTTGCTTGCAGCTTGAAGCTTGTAACTTGGGGCTGCTTTTAGAAATGAATGACGGTACGGATGCTCTTGCCTTCGTGCATCAGGTCGAAGGCCTTGTTGATGTCTTCCAGACCCATGGTGTGGGTGATGAAAGTATCCAGCGGGATTTCACCGCTCTGAGCCATATCGACGTAGCTTGGCAACTCGGTACGACCGCGCACGCCGCCGAATGCCGAACCGCGCCAGACGCGACCGGTCACCAACTGGAATGGACGGGTCGCGATTTCCTGGCCAGCACCGGCAACACCGATGATTACCGACTCGCCCCAGCCTTTGTGGCAGCACTCAAGGGCGGCGCGCATCAGTTGCACGTTGCCGATGCACTCGAAGGAGAAGTCGACACCGCCATCGGTCATGTCGACGATCACTTCCTGGATCGGACGATCGAAATCTTTCGGATTCACACAGTCGGTTGCACCGAGTTGCTTGGCGATCTCGAACTTGGCCGGGTTGATGTCGATGGCGATGATGCGTGCAGCCTTGGCTTTCACGGCACCGATCACCGCAGACAGACCAATGCCACCCAGACCGAAGATGGCCACGGTGTCACCCGGTTTGACCTTGGCGGTATTGAGCACTGCACCGATGCCGGTGGTGACGCCGCAACCCAGCAGGCAAACCTTTTCCAGTGGCGCATCCTTGGAGATCTTGGCCACGGAGATTTCCGGCAACACGGTGTATTCCGAGAACGTCGAAGTGCCCATGTAGTGGAAAATCGTTTCGCCCTTGTAGGAGAAACGCGAAGTGCCATCCGGCATCAAACCTTTGCCCTGAGTGGCGCGAATTGCCTGACACAGGTTGGTCTTGCCCGACTTGCAGAATTTGCACTGGCCGCATTCGGGGGTGTACAGCGGAATGACGTGATCGCCAACGGCAACCGAAGTCACGCCCTCGCCGATAGCTTCAACGATGGCGCCACCTTCGTGGCCGAGGATCGACGGGAAGATACCTTCCGGATCTGCACCGGACAGGGTGTAAGCGTCAGTGTGGCAAACACCGGAAGCGACTACGCGCAGCAATACTTCACCGGCCTTGGGCATGGCGACATCGACTTCTACGATTTCCAGCGGCTTCTTGGCCTCGAAGGCAACGGCGGCGCGCGACTTGATCATGCTGACTCTCCAGTGAATCCATTGAATAAAAAAACCAGACAGCCAGTGTAGTTCAGCGCCAACTGATTAATAATCCGGACAAATGCAAAATATTATTGCCGTACAGGGATAATCGAATGTCCGAAAACCGCTGGGAAGGCATCGACGAATTTGTTGCCGTTGCCGAATGCAGCCAGTTCACCGCCGCTGCCGAACGTCTTGGGGTTTCTTCCTCTCACGTCAGTCGACAAATCGTACGACTGGAAGAGCGCTTGCAGACGCGGCTGCTTTATCGCAGTACCCGTCGCGTGACACTGACCGAGGCCGGGCAGACCTTTCTGCAACATTGCCAACGCTTGCAGGATGGTCGCGAGGAAGCATTGCGCGCTGTCGGCGATCTGACCAGCGAACCAAAAGGGATGCTGCGCATGACCTGCGCCGTCGCCTACGGCGAGCGGTTTATCGTGCCGTTGGTGACGCGGTTCATGGGGCTGTATCCGCAGCTGCGCATCGATATCGAATTGAGCAATCGCCAACTTGATCTGGTGCATGAAGGGCTGGATCTGGCGATTCGCCTGGGTCGGTTGCAGGACTCGCGCCTGGTCGCCGCCCGGCTGGCGCCACGACGCATGTATCTCTGCGCCTCTCCGTCCTACGTTGAACGGTATGGCCGCCCACACAGCCTGTCGGAACTGTCTCGCCATAACTGCCTCATCGGCAGCTCAGACATCTGGCAGCTTGAGCAAAACGGGCGGGAATTTTCCCAGCGGGTGCAGGGAAACTGGCGTTGCAACAGTGGGCAAGCGGTGCTGGATGCGGCGCTTCAAGGCGTGGGGTTGTGTCAGCTACCGGACTATTACGTGCTGGAGCATCTGCACAGCGGTGCGTTGATTTCGTTGCTGGAGGCGCACCAGCCGCCGAATACGGCGGTGTGGGCGCTGTACCCGCAACAGCGGCATCTGTCGCCGAAGGTGCGCAAGTTGGTGGATTTTCTAAAGGAAGGATTGGCTGAGCGGCCGGAGTATCGAAGCTGAGTGATGGGTTGCCTGAACTATCGCTTTCGCGAGCAGGCTCGCTCCCACAGGGGATCTCCAGTGGATACAAAATTCGTGTTCGGCGTTATTCAAAGGTGGGAGTGAGCCTGCTCGCGATGGCGATTCAACAGGCAACACAGCAATCAGCGGCGATTCGCCCAACGCTGACGCAACCATTCGAGATCTTCCGGCCGGGTCACCTTGAGGTTATCCGCCCGCCCCTCAATCAGACGCGGCTTCAGCCCCGCCCACTCCATTGCCGAAGCTTCATCGGTAATCACCGCATCCGCCACCAGACTGTCCGCCAACGCCCGATGCAACGCACCGAGGCGGAACATCTGCGGCGTATACGCCTGCCAGATCACGCTGCGATCGACGGTTTCCACCACACGACCGTGCTTGTCGACGCGCTTCAACGTGTCGCGCGCAGGGACGGCGAGCAAACCGCCCACCGGATCATCCGCCAGTTCATCCAGTAACTTGTCGAGATCATCGCGACTCAGATTGGGCCGTGCCGCATCGTGCACCAGCACCCAATCCTCATCATCAGCACCCTGCGCATGCAGGTGCAGCAAGGCATTGAGCACCGAGCCGGAACGCTCGGCCCCGCCCTCAACCCGCTGAATACGCGGATCGCTGACGCACGCCAGGTTCGGCCAGTAAGGATCATCAACCGCAAGACTGACCACCAGCCCTTTAAGGCTTGGGTGATCGAGGAAACAGCCGAGGCTGTGTTCGAGAATTGTGCGTCCGCCCAGTTGCAGGTATTGCTTGGGACGGTCCGCGGCCATTCGGGCACCGACACCCGCGGCAGGAATCACGGCCCAGAAGGCCGGCAGGGAATTGATCATTGGGCCAACTGGTAAAGGGTTTCGCCGTCCTTGACCATGCCCAGTTCGTGACGAGCCCGTTCTTCAACGGTCTCCATGCCCTTTTTCAACTCGCTGACTTCAGCGTCCATCACTCGGTTGCGCTCCAGCAAACCTTCGTTCTCGGCGTGTTGATCAGCAATCTGCTGATTCAGCTCGGCGACCTGCGCCAGACTGCCATTGCCCACCCACAGGCGGTACTGCAGACCGGCCAGTAGCAAGAGCAAAACGAGAAACAACCAGTAAGGACTGCGCATCGAATATCAGGTATCCAGTGAAAAAAGACAGCCACGCCAAAACTTTGAAGCATCTGATAGCACGAAGCCTGGAAGACCCAGGCTTGTGCTGTTAAGGCATCAGATTAGTGGCAAATCCATCGCTGTCACGACTTTTTCGACACAATCCGGTGTCCTTCCATCGATTCGTACTTAGCCGCGGAACTCGCTGCGACCGTTGTACTTGGCCTTGCCATTCAACTGCTCTTCGATACGCAGCAGTTGGTTGTACTTGGAAACGCGGTCGGAACGGCACAGCGAACCGGTCTTGATCTGGCCAGCCGAAGTGCCCACAGCCAGGTCGGCAATGGTCGAATCTTCGGTTTCGCCCGAACGGTGCGAGATCACTGCGGTGTAACCGGCAGCCTTGGCCATCTGGATGGCTTCCAGGGTTTCGGTCAGGGTGCCGATCTGGTTGAACTTGATCAGGATCGAGTTGGCGATCTTTTTGTCGATGCCCTCTTTCAGGATCTTGGTGTTGGTGACGAACAGGTCGTCGCCTACCAGTTGAACCTTCTCGCCGATCTTGTCAGTGAGGATTTTCCAGCCAGCCCAGTCGGACTCGTCCAGACCGTCTTCGATCGAGATGATCGGATAACGTTCGGTCAGACCTTTCAGGTAATCAGCGAAACCTTCAGCGGTGAACACCTGGCCTTCGCCGGACAGGTTGTACTTGCCGTCTTCGTAGAATTCGCTGGCCGCGCAGTCCAGGGCCAGGGTCACGTCGGTGCCCAGCTTGTAACCGGCGTTGGCCACCGCTTCGGAGATCACTTTCAGCGCGTCTTCGTTGGACGCCAGGTTCGGTGCGAAACCGCCTTCGTCGCCAACGGCAGTGCTCAGGCCACGGGCCTTCAGCACAGCTTTCAAGTGATGGAAAATCTCGGTGCCCATGCGCAGACCTTCCGAGAACGACTTGGCGCCAACCGGCTGCACCATGAATTCCTGGATGTCGACGTTGTTATCGGCGTGCTCGCCACCGTTGATGATGTTCATCATCGGCACCGGCATCGAGTAAACACCCGGCGTGCCGTTGAGGTTGGCGATGTGTGCGTACAGCGGCAGGTCCTGATCCTGTGCAGCCGCCTTGGCCGCAGCCAAGGACACGGCGAGGATGGCGTTGGCGCCCAGGGTTGCCTTGTTTTCGGTACCGTCGAGCTTGATCATCGCGTGATCCAGGGCTTTCTGGTCGCTTGGGTCGGTGCCCAGCAGCAGATCGCGAATCGGACCGTTGATGTTGGCTACCGCTTTGAGCACGCCCTTGCCCAGGTAACGGCTCTTGTCGCCATCACGCAGCTCGAGCGCTTCACGCGAGCCAGTGGATGCACCGGACGGCGCGCACGCGCTGCCGATGATGCCGTTGTCGAGAAGCACGTCCGCTTCCACGGTGGGATTGCCACGGGAGTCGAGAACTTCACGACCTTTGATGTCGACGATTTTTGCCATTGTTGTAAACACTCCAAAGTTGACGAAAACGACGCAGCTAGAGGAAATCTTTTTACCGTCGGCAAGGGGTGTGCAGCGGGCAGACTTGCAGACGATAACGCTCATGCCCGAGGGCATGAGCGACAAATCGTGCGGTACTTTACCGGAGAATTGAGTCTTACGCGGTTTCTACCGTCGGAAAACTCTTCACCAGTTCGTCCAAAGCTTTGAGCTGGGCCAGAAATGGCTCCAGTTTGTCCAGACGCAAGGCGCAAGGGCCGTCGCATTTGGCGTTGTCCGGATCCGGATGCGCTTCGAGGAACAGACCCGCCAGCGACTGGCTCATGCCCGCCTTGGCCAGATCCAGAACCTGTGCACGGCGACCGCCCGCGGAGTCGGCACGACCACCCGGCATCTGCAGCGCGTGGGTCACGTCGAAGAATACCGGGTACTCGAACTGCTTCATGATGCCGAAGCCGAGCATGTCGACCACGAGGTTGTTGTAGCCGAAGCTCGAACCACGCTCGCAGAGGATCAATTGATCGTTACCCGCTTCCACGCACTTGTTCAGAATGTGTTTCATCTCCTGAGGCGCGAGGAACTGGGCTTTCTTGATGTTGATCACTGCATTGGTCTTGGCCATCGCGACGACCAGATCGGTCTGGCGCGACAGGAAGGCCGGCAGTTGAATGATGTCGCAGACCTCAGCGACGACCGCGGCCTGATCAGGCTCGTGGACGTCGGTGATGATCGGTACGCCGAAGGCTTGTTTGATGTCCTGGAAGATGCGCATGCCCTCTTCCAGGCCAGGACCACGATAGGAGGTCACAGAAGAACGGTTGGCCTTGTCGAAGCTGGCCTTGAACACGTAAGGGATACCGAGTTTTTCGGTGACCTTCACGTACTCCTCGCAAACCTGCATGGCCATGTCACGGCTTTCCAGCACGTTCATGCCGCCGAACAGCACCATGGGTTTGTCGTTGGCAATCTCGATGTCGCCGACGCGGATGATCTTCTGTGCCATCGGGGTTACGCCTTCTTCTGGTGTTGAGCCAACGCTGCTTTGACGAAGCCGCTGAACAGCGGGTGGCCATCACGTGGTGTGGAGGTGAACTCAGGGTGGAACTGGCAAGCGACGAACCATGGATGATCCGGAGCTTCAACCACTTCAACCAATGCCGCGTCAGCGGAGCGACCGGAAATCTTCAGGCCGGCTTCGATGATTTGTGGCAACAGGTTGTTGTTCACTTCATAACGGTGACGGTGACGTTCAACAATCACGTCCTTGCCGTAGCAGTCGTGCACCTTGGAGCCGGCTTCAAGCAGGCATTCCTGTGCGCCGAGACGCATGGTGCCGCCCAGGTCGGACGATTCGGTACGCACTTCAACGGCACCGGTTGCGTCTTCCCACTCGGTGATCAGACCGACAACCGGATGGCCGCTGGCGCGGTCGAACTCGGTGGAGTTGGCGTCTTTCCAGCCCATGACGTTACGAGCGAACTCGATCACCGCCACTTGCATACCTAGGCAGATACCCAGGTAAGGAACCTTGTTTTCACGTGCGTACTGAACGGCAGTGATCTTGCCTTCCACGCCGCGCAGACCGAAGCCGCCCGGTACGAGGATCGCGTCGACACCTTCGAGCAGCGCAGTGCCCTGGTTTTCGATGTCTTCGGAATCGATGTAACGCAGGTTGACCTTGGTGCGGTTGCTGATGCCGGCATGACTCATCGCTTCGATCAGCGACTTGTAGGCGTCCAGCAGCTCCATGTATTTGCCGACCATGGCGATGGTCACTTCGTGTTCCGGGTTCAGCTTGGCGTCAACCACTGCTTCCCACTCGGACAGATCAGCGCTGCCGCATTGCAGGCCGAAACGCTCGACAACAAAATCGTCCAGACCCTGCGAGTGCAGGATGCCCGGGATCTTGTAGATGGTGTCGGCGTCTTCCAGAGCGATCACCGCGCGCTCTTCAACGTTGGTGAACTGGGCGATCTTGCGACGCGACGAAATGTCGATCGGGTGATCGGAACGGCACACCAGCACGTCCGGCTGCAGGCCGATCGAACGCAACTCTTTTACCGAGTGCTGAGTTGGTTTGGTTTTGGTTTCGCCGGCAGTGGCGATGTACGGCACCAGTGTCAAGTGCATCAGCATCGCGCGCTTGGCGCCGATTTCGAAACGCAGTTGACGGATGGCCTCGAGGAACGGTTGCGACTCGATGTCACCGACGGTGCCACCGATCTCGACCATTGCCACGTCAGCGTCACCGGCACCCTTGATGATGCGGCGCTTGATTTCGTCGGTGATGTGCGGGATCACCTGGATGGTTGCACCCAGGTAGTCACCACGGCGCTCTTTGCGCAGCACGTGCTCGTAGACACGGCCAGTGGTGAAGTTGTTGTTCTGGGTCATGGTCGTGCGGATGAACCGCTCGTAGTGGCCCAGGTCCAGGTCGGTCTCGGCGCCGTCGTGGGTGACGAACACTTCACCGTGCTGGAACGGGCTCATGGTGCCCGGGTCGACGTTGATGTACGGGTCCAGCTTCAGCATGGTGACCTTAAGTCCCCGCGCCTCCAGGATGGCCGCCAATGAAGCCGATGCAATGCCTTTCCCCAATGAAGAAACAACACCGCCCGTGACGAATATGTAGCGCGTCATGAAAAACCCTAGAAGTCTGCGTTAAAGCGGTACGAGCCGCCGGGGAAAGCGAAGGAAGGCCGAAGCCCCCGATCACCTGCATTAATCACAGTGCACCTTTCAAAAAAACCGCCGCGTTGGGACAGACCGGCAGGTGAAACACCGGTACGTTGCTCGCTACACATTTTTTGGAATCGCCCAGCAAAGACTGCTTGGTAATCGGCAACTCCTGCAATTCAGGCGAATCCACAGAAGTTGTATCAAGAAGGGAGCGTAGTCTACCGGAATGCTCCTTTCAGCTCAAACCTTGATCTTCGTCTGTTGGCAGCCAATGCAATTTCCAGCCGTCCTGCACATGACCATCAAGTCCCGGCAGGTTCGCCACCGCGAGCAATTCATCGCCGCGAAACAGCAGCGGCAATCTGCCACGGACGAAGCCCGGCACCGCGCGCTCATTGAGCAGGCGCTTGAGATCGCGGTGGCCGCGATCTGCCAGATGCATGACTTCGCCGCCCTGCCGATAGCGAATCTGCAAAGGCCCGACGGGAGTTTGCCCGCTGAACATGACACGTCCGTTATCGCCCAAGCGTAGCGCTGACGCGGGGCTCTGCCACTCGCAGCCGATCACCGGCGTGCGTAGCCAGTCACCGCTGAGCCACCACAGACGACCGGCACTGCGGTGCAACTCGCCATCGGCCAGACGCCAGATCGGTGAGGCATCAGGGGCGGCATCGCAGAGATCCGTCCAACCCGACCAATGGTCGGTGTCCGGCAGGCGCGTCAGCGGTTCGAGCCAGTGACTGAGGGCGTTTCGCTGGCGGGCGGCAGACAACGCCGCCAGCGGCGCGAACGCCAGCGACGGCAATCCCAGCCATTGGAAATCATGGGCGGTTGCCGCCTGCGCCAGATCAATCTGCGCCAGCTCATCGAGCAAGCCCTGCGCTTCACGCAGATGCGCGGCGCTGCGGGCCATGCTCACCTGCGCTTGCGGCCAGCGCCCGGTCAGCAGCGGCATGACTTGATGGCGCAAGTAGTTGCGCGAGAACTGCCGATCCTGATTCGATGGGTCTTCGATCCAGTTCAAGTGATGAGCCTGCGCATACGCTTCCAGCTCGGAACGAGAGACATCCAGTAACGGACGAATCAGTGTGCCCTGCCCGACTGGTCGCTGCTTGGGCATCCCCGCCAATCCGCGCACACCCGCACCACGCATGAATCGAAACAACAGCGTTTCCGCTTGATCATCACGATGCTGGCCAGTGAGCAACACGTCATTGGCTTGCGTCAGCGCACTGAACACGGCGTATCGCGCATTCCGCGCCGCCCGCTCCAGACTCGCGCCCGGTTGCACCCTCACCCGCTCAATCAGCAACGGCACCCCCAGCGCATCGCAGACAGACTGGCAGTGTTGTGGCCACGCATCAGCCGCAGCCTGAAGGCCGTGATGGATATGGATGGCGCCTAGCGCAGGGAGGGATTCAGATTTTGCCAGAGAGGCAAGCAGATGCAGCAGGACGGTGGAATCGAGACCACCGGATAACGCGATGCGCCAATGAGCGGCATTGCGCCAAGGCTCAAGGTTGAGCAACAGCCGGGAAGGCAAATCAATCATGGACTGACCCATATTTAACTCTTTGCCCCAAAACAAATGTAGGAGTGAGCCTGCTCGCGATAGCGGTGTGACAGCCAACACATTGGTTGAATGTTACGCCCTCATCGCGAGCAGGCTCACTCCTACAGAGGTATTGCGTTCGACTTAGAGACCGTAGCTCATCAGTCGATCATAACGGCGCTTCAACAGCGCTTCGTTATCGAACTTCTTCAGCATCGCCAGTTGCGAGCTCAGCTCGGCACGGATCGATGCAGCGGCGGCAGCCGGATCACGGTGTGCGCCGCCCAGAGGCTCGCCGATAACTTTATCGACGATGCCCAGACCTTTCAGACGCTCGGCGGTGATACCCATCGCTTCAGCAGCATCCGGCGCTTTTTCTGCGGTTTTCCACAGAATCGAAGCGCAACCTTCCGGCGAGATCACCGCGTAGGTCGAATACTGCAGCATGTTCAGTTGGTCGCAGACGCCGATCGCCAATGCACCGCCAGAACCGCCTTCACCGATAACGGTGGCAATGATCGGGGTCTTAAGACGCGACATCACGCGCAGGTTCCAGGCAATTGCCTCGCTCTGGTTACGCTCTTCAGCGTCGATACCTGGGTAGGCACCCGGGGTGTCGATGAAGGTCAGGATCGGCATCTTGAAACGCTCGGCCATCTCCATCAGACGGCAAGCCTTGCGGTAGCCTTCCGGACGCGGCATGCCGAAGTTGCGGCGAACCTTCTCGCGCACTTCACGGCCTTTCTGGTGACCGATGATCATCACCGGCTGATCGTCCAGACGGGCGATGCCGCCAACGATGGCGGCGTCGTCAGAGAAGTGACGGTCGCCGTGCAGTTCGTCGAACTCGGTGAAGATGTGCTGGATGTAGTCGAGGGTATAGGGGCGTTTCGGGTGACGCGCCAGGCGTGCGATCTGCCAGCTGGTCAGCTTGCCGAAGATGTCTTCGGTCAGCGTCTTGCTCTTGTCCTGCAGGCGGGAGATCTCATCGCCGATATTCAGCGAATTGTCATTACCGACCAAGCGCAACTCTTCGATCTTGGCTTGCAGGTCGGCGATCGGCTGTTCGAAATCTAGAAAATTCGGGTTCATAGGCGTCCGTCTTGGGTCGTGTCCCAAATGAGCTTGGGCCGGCCGGTTGTCTATTCGCGCCCTACCTTAAGGGAGAGGCGCGCTGAGGTCGAGATTAAAAATTCAGGTTGCGGGCAAGCGCAGTAATGGCACTCGCCGGTCAACGGTATTGGAGGAAGACGTTGTCTCGCCCGAACTGGTCACGCAGAGCCTGAATCAAGGCATCTGCCGGGTCGATCCGCCACGTCTCGCCAAACTGCAGCAAGGTCTTCGCATCCGGGCTGGTGTACTCCATGGTAATCGGGCACGCGCCGCGATGACGCTTGAGCAAATCACCCAACCAGCGTAGCTGATCGCCTTTCAGATCCTGGGTTTGCAGCTTCAGGCGCAGGCTCTCGGCGAGGTTGGTGCGCGCATCTTCCATGCTCATCACGCGTTTGACCCGCAGGCGCAGGCCGCCGGAGAAGTCATCGTTGCTGACTTCGCCCTCGACCACGACCATCGCGTCGGTCTGCAACAACGACTGCGCAGAATGGAACGCATCGGCGAACAGCGACGCCTCGATCCGCCCCGAGCGGTCGTCGAGGGTGATGAAACCCATCTTGTCGCCCTTCTTGTTCTTCATCACCCGCAGGGCAATGATCATCCCCGCCACGGTTTGTGTATCCCGGGCCGGTTTCAGGTCGATGATGCGCTGACGGGCGAAACGGCGGATCTCGCCTTCGTATTCGTCGATCGGGTGACCGGTCAGGTACAGGCCCAAGGTGTCTTTCTCACCCTTGAGACGCTCCTTGAGGGTCAGCTCCTTGGCCTTGCGATGGGACGCGTAAACGTCGGCATCCGCCTCGACGAACAACCCGCCAAACAGGTCGGCGTGGCCGCTGTCGTGGGTGCGGGCGGTCTGTTCGGCAGCCTTGATCGCCTCTTCCATCGCCGCCAGCAGCACGGCGCGGTTACGGTCGATGTTGGCTTGATAAGCCTTTTGCTCGTCGTGGAAGTACGGGCCCAGACGATCCAGCGCACCGCTGCGGATCAGACCGTCCAGCGTGCGTTTGTTGATGCGCTTGAGGTCGACCCGCGCGCAGAAGTCGAACAGATCCTTGAACGGACCTTCCTGACGCGCTTCGGTAATCGCCTCAACAGGACCCTCACCAACGCCTTTGATCGCGCCGAGGCCATACACGATGCGGCCATCGTCGTTCACCGTGAACTTGAACTCCGAAGTATTCACATCCGGCGCGTCGAGACGCAGCTTCATGGTGCGAATTTCTTCGATCAAGGTCACGACCTTGTCGGTGTTGTGCATATCCGCCGAGAGTACCGCGGCCATGAATGGCGCCGGGTAGTGGGCTTTCAGCCATGCCGTTTGGTACGACACCAGACCGTAAGCGGCGGAGTGGGATTTGTTGAAGCCGTAACCGGCGAATTTTTCTACCAGGTCAAAGATGTTACCGGCAAGGTCGGCGTCGATATTGTTGGTCGCGCAACCCTCAATGAAACCGCCGCGCTGCTTGGCCATCTCTTCCGGCTTTTTCTTACCCATGGCACGACGGAGCATGTCCGCACCGCCGAGGGTGTAACCGGCCATGACCTGAGCAATCTGCATCACCTGTTCCTGATACAGGATGATGCCGTAAGTCGGTGCCAATACTGGCTTGAGGCCTTCGTACTGATAATCCGAGTGCGGATACGCCAATTCAGCGCGACCGTGCTTACGGTTGATGAAGTCGTCCACCATGCCGGACTGCAGCGGGCCCGGACGGAACAGGGCCACCAGTGCGATCAAGTCTTCCAGGCAGTCGGGCTTGAGCTTTTTGATCAGCTCTTTCATGCCGCGCGATTCAAGCTGGAACACCGCAGTGGTTTCAGCTTTCTGCAACAACGAGTACGTCGGTTTGTCGTCCAGCGGGATAAACGCGATATCCAGCGGCGGCTCGTTGACCTTGGCGCGGTCGCGGTTGATGGTTTTCAGCGCCCAGTCGATGATCGTCAGGGTCCGCAGACCAAGGAAGTCGAACTTCACCAGGCCGGCGGCTTCGACGTCATCCTTGTCGAACTGGGTAACCAGGCCGTCGCCGGCCTCGTCGCAATAGATCGGCGAGAAGTCAGTCAGCTTGGTCGGGGCAATAACCACACCACCGGCGTGTTTACCGACGTTACGCACGACGCCCTCAAGCTTGCGCGCCATCTCCCAGATTTCTGCCGCTTCTTCATCGACCTTGATGAAGTCACGGAGGATTTCTTCCTGCTCGTAGGCTTTTTCCAGGGTCATGCCGACTTCGAACGGAATCATCTTCGACAGACGATCCGCCAGGCCGTAGGACTTGCCCTGCACCCGCGCCACGTCACGCACCACCGCTTTTGCGGCCATGGAACCGAAGGTGATGATCTGGCTTACCGCGTTGCGGCCGTATTTCTCGGCCACATAGTCGATCACCCGGTCACGACCGTCCATGCAGAAGTCGACGTCGAAGTCGGGCATGGATACCCGTTCCGGATTAAGGAAACGTTCGAACAGCAGGTCGTATTCCAACGGGTCGAGGTCGGTGATCTTCTGCACGTAAGCCACCAGCGACCCGGCACCCGATCCACGGCCAGGACCTACCGGCACGCCGTTGTTCTTGGCCCACTGGATAAAGTCCATCACGATCAGGAAGTAACCGGGGAAGCCCATCTGGATGATGATATCCAGCTCGAAATTCAGCCGATCGACATAGACCTGACGCTTGGCTTCGTAGTCTTCGGTGGTGTCCTTGGGCAGCAGCACCGACAGGCGCTCTTCGAGACCGTCGAAGGACACCTTGCGGAAATATTCATCGATGGTCATGCCATCGGGGATCGGGAAGTTGGGCAGGAAGTGAGTGCCCAGCTTCACTTCGATATTGCAGCGCTTGGCGATCTCGACGGTATTTTCAATCGCGTCGGGAATATCGCTGAACAGCTCGATCATTTCCTCGGCGCTTTTCAGGTATTGCTGATCGCTGTAATTCTTCGAACGCCGCGGATCGTCGAGGGCGCGGCCCTCACCGATGCACACGCGGGTTTCATGGGCGGCGAAGTCTTCCTGCTTGATGAAGCGCACATCGTTGGTCGCCACCAGCGGCGCGCCGAGCTTGTCGGCGAGGGCAACGGCGCCGTGCAATTGCTCTTCATCGTTGGGACGGTTGGTGCGCTGGATTTCCAGATAGAAACGATCCGGGAACACCGCCATCCACTCGCGCGCCAAGGCTTCGGCCTCAGCGGGGTTGCCGCCGATCATGGCCATGCCGATCTCGCCTTCTTTGGCGGCGGACAGCATGATCAGGCCTTCGTTGGCTTCGGCGACCCACTCGCGTTCGACGATGATCATGCCGTTGCGCTGGCCTTCGATGAAGCCGCGCGAGATCAACTCGGTGAGGTTGCGATAACCCTTGGCGTTCATCACCAACAGGCTGAGCCGGCTCAGCGGTGCATCCGGGTCTTTGTTCGACAACCACAGGTCGGCGCCGCAGATCGGCTTGATGCCTGCGCCCATGGTGTTTTTATAGAATTTGACCAGGGAACACATGTTGTTCTGGTCGGTGACCGCGACGGCAGGCATGTTCATGCCGGTCAGCGCCTTGACCAGTGGCTTGATCCGCACCAGCCCGTCGACCAGCGAGTATTCAGTGTGCAGGCGTAGATGAACGAATGAAGCCGGCATAGTGATCCTGTCCAGTTACATAGAGACAACAAGGCCCGGATTGTACCGGGCCTCGAACAAAACATCAGCCTTGCGACTAAACCTGTGTCAGGCCTTCGAGCGCTTCATAAGCCTGACGCACCGGGGCGAACGAGCGTCGGTGAATCGGCGTCGGGCCGAGACGTACCAAGGCTTCCAGATGAACGGGCGTCGGGTAGCCTTTATGGCCGCCGATGCCGTAACCCGGGTAGATCAATTCGAAAGCAGCCATTTCGCGGTCGCGACTGACTTTAGCGAGAATCGACGCAGCAGCAATCGCCGGCACCTTGCCGTCGCCCTGCACCACCGCTTCGGCGCGCATCGGCAACTGCGGGCAGCGGTTGCCGTCGATCATCGCCAGTTTCGGCTGAATGTGCAGGCCGGCGACCGCGCGCTGCATGGCCAGCATGGTCGCGTGGAGAATGTTCAGCTCGTCGATTTCTTCGACTTCGGCGCGGGCGATGCACCAGCTCAGGGATTTCTCGATGATTTCGTCGTAGAGCTTTTCGCGCTTGGCTTCGGTGAGCTTCTTCGAATCGTTAAGCCCGAGAATCGGGCGGTTCGGATCGAGGATCACCGCTGCCGTGACCACGGCACCGCACAACGGGCCGCGACCGACTTCATCGACGCCGGCGACCAGTTCGTCGACTTCGGCGACCAGGGTGAAATCCAGGCCCATCTGCATGCTTGTCTTGCTCATCGTGTCTGACCGATCAGGTTAAGGACGGCGTCCGCCGCCTGATTGGAGGCATCCAGCCGCAGCGTGCGATGGATCTCGTCGAAACCGCGTGTTTGTTCTTCGCCACCGTCGATCAACGGCGACAGCGTCTGGGCCAGCGCTTCGACCGTCGCATCATCCTGCAACAATTCCGGGACCAGCAGACGCTGGGCCAGCAGATTCGGCAAGGACACGTACGGGCTCTTGACCATGCGTTTGAGGATCCAGAACGTCAGCGGCGCCAAGCGATAAGCCACCACCATCGGCCGCTTATACAACAGCGCTTCGAGGGTGGCGGTGCCGGAGGCGATAAGCACGGCGTTGCACGCCGCCAAGGCCAGGTGAGACTTGCCATCGAGCAGGGTCACCGGCAGATCCCGGCCAGCGAGCAGCTCTTCAAGCTGCGCGCGGCGTTCCGCATTGGCGCACGGAATGACAAAGCGCAAACCCGGGCGCATCGCACGTAGACGTTCGGCAGTATCGAGGAACAGCGCGCCGAGGCGGGACACTTCACCGCCACGGCTGCCGGGCATCAGCGCCACCAGCGGGCCGTCGGGCAAGCCCAGTTCGGCACGGGCCGCAGCGCGATCAGCTTCCAGTGGGATGGTATCGGCCAGCGTGTGGCCGACGAACCGTACCGGTACGCCTTTCTCTTCGTAAAATTTGGCTTCGAATGGCAACAGCGTCAGCATCAGATCGCAACCTTCGCGAATCTTCAGTACACGCTTCTGCCGCCATGCCCACACCGAAGGGCTGACGTAATGCACAGTTTTGATCCCGGCCTGACGCAGCTTCAATTCAATGTTGAGATTGAAGTCCGGTGCATCGATACCGATGAATACGTCCGGCTTCTCGGCGATCAGCGTGACGATCAGATCCTTGCGGCGCTTGAGCAACTCGCGCAGGCGACCAAGGACTTCCACCAGCCCCATCACCGACAGACGCTCCATGGGAAAGTACGAAGTCAGGCCTTCAGCCTGCATCAACGGCCCGCCGACGCCGATGAACTCGACCGCCGGATGCTGTGCCTTGAGGGCGCGCATCAGACCGGCGCCGAGAATGTCACCGGAAGCTTCACCCGCCACCAGCGCAATACGCAGATTGGCCATGATCAGCGCGTGATGCCGCGAGTCGACGACTGGATGGAGTCGCGGAATATTGCCACTTCCGGGTACTGCGCAGCAGGTTCAGCCAGTTCGGCCAGCGCCTGCTCAACCGTCAGGCCTTGGCGATAGACGGTTTTGTAAGCGCGACGCAGGGTATGAATCGCGTCTTCGCTGAAACCGCGACGGCGCATGCCTTCGAAGTTCATGCTGCGCGCTTCTGCGGGATTGCCGAACACGGTGACGAACGCCGGAACGTCCTTGCCGATCGCCGTGCCCATACCGGAAAAGCTGTGAGCGCCGATGTGGCAATACTGGTGAACCAGGGTGAATCCGGAAAGGATCGCCCAGTCATCCACATGTACATGCCCGGCCAACGCTGTGTTGTTGACCAGAATGCAGTGATTGCCGATGACGCTGTCATGCCCGATGTGGGCATAGGCCATGATCAGGTTGTGATCGCCCAGCGTGGTCTCCGAACGGTCTTGCACGGTGCCACGGTGAATGGTCACGCCTTCACGGATGACATTGTGGTCACCGATCACCAGGCGGGTTTCTTCGCCTTTGTACTTCAGATCGGGCGTGTCTTCGCCTACCGAGGAAAACTGGTAGATGCGATTGTGCTTGCCGATGCGGGTCGGGCCTTTGAGGATTACATGCGGCCCAATCACGGTACCCTCGCCGATTTCCACACCTGCGCCGATGATCGACCACGGGCCGACCTCGACGCCGTCAGCCAGAACGGCCGACGGATCGATGATTGCGCGAGGGTCAATCAAACTCATAGCTTGCGTTCCGCACAGATGATTTCAGCCGAGCAGACCGGCTTGCCATCGACCGAAGCCTGGCATTCGAACTTCCAGATCTGGCGCTTGCAACTGATGAACTTGGCTTCGAGGATCAGCTGATCGCCCGGCAACACAGGCTGACGGAAGCGCAGCTTGTCGGAACCGACGAAGTAGTAAAGCGTGCCGTCGGCAGGCTTCACATCAAGCATTTTGAAACCGAGGATCCCGGCAGCCTGAGCCATCGCTTCGATGATCAGCACGCCCGGCATGATTGGATGCGCAGGGAAGTGACCATTGAAGAACGGCTCATTGATGCTGACATTCTTGTAGGCGCGAATGCGCTTGCCTTCAGTGTCCAGTTCCACCACCCGGTCCACCAGCAGGAACGGGTAACGGTGAGGCAGGTATTCGCGAATCTCGTTGATGTCCATCATTTCGGGGGGAAGCCTATGTAAAGATTGGGAGCGCGACTGACGCGCACTCCTCTAGCAAATCAAGGAGGCAGTCTAGCGGCTGTGCACACTTGATATGGAAATGGTATCAGCCATCTGATGAAGCATTGCCGTCAGGGGTCACTTCCCCTACGCGCTTTTCCAGCTGTTTCAAACGCCGCGCGATATCATCGAGCTGACGAATGCGGGCCGCGCTTTTGCGCCATTCGGCCGCCGGTTGCATGGCTGTGCCGGAAGAATAGGCACCCGGCTCGGTAATCGAGTGGGTCACCATGGTCATCCCGGTCAGGAAAACGTTGTCGCAAATATCAATGTGGCCGACCAGCCCGACACCGCCGGCGAGCATGCAATGCTTGCCGATTTTGGTGCTGCCGGAGATCCCGACGCACGCTGCCATCGCGGTGTGATCACCGACCTGAACGTTGTGGGCAATCTGGATCTGGTTGTCGAGCTTCACGCCATTACCGATTACGGTATCGGCCAGAGCGCCACGGTCGATGGCGGTATTCACGCCAATCTCGACATCGTCGCCGATGGCCACGCCACCGATCTGAGCGATCTTCTGCCAGATACCTTTTTCGTTGGCGAAGCCGAAGCCTTCACCACCAAGCACGGCACCGGACTGAATCACTACGCGCTTGCCGATGCGTACATCGTGATACAGCGTCACGCGTGGAGCGAGCCAGCCGCCCTCACCGATTTCGCTACGTGCACCGATGACGCAATGCGCGCCCAGTGTCACTTGCGCACCGATCCGCGCGCCGGCCTCGATCACCACGAAAGGACCGACGCTGGCGGTTGGATCAACCACTGCGTCCGCCGCAATGACCGCCGAAGGATGGATACCCGCAGTGGCTTTTGGCTTGGGATCGAACAAGTGTGAGATGCGTGCGTAAGCCAGATAAGGATCAGGCACCACCAACGCATTACCGGCAAAACCCTCGGCATCGGCCTCTTTGAGCAGCAGTGCTGCTGCCTGCGAGCCTGCCAGGTATTTGCGATATTGAGGGTTTGCCAGAAAGCTCAACTGAGCTGGGCCAGCCTCTTGCAAAGTGGCTAGCCCAGTAATTTGCTTCTCAGGGTCGCCACGCAGGGTGGCGCCGAGGAACTCGGCCAACTGGCCGAGCTTGATAGTCACGGTCATGGGTTACTTCAGCTGATTCATGCGCTCGATAACCTGGCGCGTGATGTCGTACTGTGGTTTGACATCAATCACTGCGCCACGCTCGAACACCAGGTCAAAACCACCTTTCTTGATGACTTCTTCCACTGCGCTATCCAGTTTCGGCTTCAGTTGCTTGAGCATTTCGCGGTCGGCAACAGCTTTGGCTTCGTTCAGTTCCTTGGACTGGAACTGGAAGTCACGGGCCTTTTGCTTGAATTCCAGCTCCAGACGCTCACGTTCACCTTGCTGCATTTTGTCGCCACCGGCCATCAGACGGTCCTGAATACCCTTGGCGCTGCTTTCCAGGGTTTTCAGCTTGGTCAGTTGCGGACCGAACTTCTTCTCGGCATCCACGGCGTACTTCTTCGCTGCGTCGGATTCGAGCAAGGCCATCTGATAGTTCAGAACAGCGATTTTCATGTCGGCAAATGCCGGGCCTGCCACCATCAAGGAGGCCAGGAGAACCAATTGAGTCAACTTACGCACGATGCACTCCTACAAAATCCATTGTCGTTATCTTGGGTCAGACGCTTAGAACGTCTGGCCGAGGGAGAATTGGAACACTTGAGTTTCAGCCTCATCCGGCTTCTTGATCGGCATGGCCAACGCGAAGCTCAGAGGACCCAGTGCGGTGACCCAGGTCACACCCACACCGACGGAACTGGCCATGTTGCTCAGGCTGATGTCGTTGCACTTGGTGTTCGACGTCGAGCCGTTCGCATTGGTAGTGTCCTTGCACTGCGAGTCAAATACGTTACCCACGTCCCAGAATACCGAAGTACGCAAGGAGCGCTGATCTTTCACGAATGGCAGCGGGAACAGAACCTCGACACCACCCTGGATCAGGACGTTACCACCGAACGGCAGCGGATCCTGGTCGGGGTCAGCAAGCGTGCCCGGGTTGGTACCACGGCTCGGCGTACTGCGTGGACCGAGGGTGCTGTCCTTGAAGCCACGAACCGAGTTGAAACCACCAGCATAGTAGTTTTCATAGAACGGCAAGCCGTCGGTTCCACCGTAGCCGTCGCCATAACCCAGCTCGGTATGCAGGCGCAGGGTGTAGTTCTCGCTGATCGGCTGGAATAGCTGACCGCGATAATCAAGCTTGTAGAACGACAGGTCGCTGCCCGGCACGGTGGTTTCCAGGGTCAGGCTCTGGGAACGGCCACGGGTCGGCAGTACGCCTTTGTTCAGGGTGGACTCGGACCAGCCGGCCGACGCCTTGAAGTTCAGGTACTTGTCGCCCTCCTTGTTAACGAAGTCGAAAATCTCGTCAACGGTGTAGGTACCGGTCTTGATCTCGTCCTGTTGAACCGACAGGCCAAAGGTCAGACGCGAAGTTTCGCTGATCGGGTAGCCAACGTTGACGCCGGCACCCAGGCTGTCTACCGCATAGCTTGCTACATCGACGTCGAGGTCTTTGTAGTCAGTGGTGCGATAGAACGCGTTGTAACCCAGGCTCACGCCATCGGCGGTCCAGTACGGGTCAACGTAGCCGAAGTTGTAGCGGCTCTGATATTCGCTGCGGGTCAGGCCGATGCTGACGCGGTTACCAGTACCGAGGAAGTTGTTCTGGGTGATCGAACCACCGAGGATCAGACCGGCACTCTGGGCGAAACCGACACTGGCGGTAATCGAACCGGAAGCCTGTTCTTCAACGGCATAGTTCACGTCAACCTGGTCGTCGACACCTGGCACAGCCGGGGTTTCAACGTTGACTTCCTTGAAGAAGCCCAGACGCTCAAGACGAGTCTTGGATTGGTCGATCAGGTAGGTCGAAGCCCAGCCACCTTCCATCTGACGCATTTCACGACGCAGCACTTCGTCCTCGGACTTGGTGTTGCCACGGAAGTTGATGCGGTTGACATAGGCACGCTTGCCCGGATCAACAGCAAACAGGATGTCGACGGTGTGGTCATCATCATGCGGCTGCGGTACGCCGTTGACGTTGGCGAAGGTGTACCCCTCGTTACCCAGACGGCGGGTGATCAGCTCGGATGTGGTGGTCATCAGCTTGCGCGAGAACACCTGGCCTTTCTGCACCAGCAGCAGGGACTTGACCTGATCTTCAGGAACTTTCAGGTCACCGCTGAGCTTGACGTCACGAACGGTGTATTTCTCGCCTTCGGTGACGTTGACAGTGATGTAGACGTGCTTCTTGTCCGGGGTGATGGACACCTGGGTCGAAGCGATATCCATGTTGATATAGCCACGGTCCAGATAGTAGGAACGCAGACGTTCCAGGTCACCGGAAAGCTTTTCACGGGCGTACTTGTCGTCGTTCTTGAAGAACGACAGCCAGTTGGTGGTTTTCAGTTCGAACAGGTCGGTCAGGTCTTCCTCGGGGAAAACCGTGTTGCCCACCACGTTGATGTGCTGAATGGCGGCAACGGTACCTTCGTTGATCTTCACTTTCAGACCAACGCGGTTACGCGGTTGCGAGACCACTTCGGTATCGACCGTAGCCGAGTAGCGACCTTGCGCGACGTACTGACGCTGCAGTTCGTTACGCACACCTTCAAGGGTGGCGCGCTGGAAGATCTCGCCTTCGGCCAGACCGGATTGTTTGAGACCTTTCATCAAGTCTTCAGTGGAGATCGCCTTGTTGCCTTCGATCTCGATACTGGCGACCGACGGACGTTCGACGACCGTGATGACCAGAACGTTGCCTTCGCGACCCAGCTGGATATCTTGAAAGAAACCGGTTTTGAACAACGCACGAGTGGATTCCACCAGGCGACGATCATCCGCCTGCTCACCGACGTTCAACGGCAAGGCACCAAAAACGCTACCCGCGGAGACCCGCTGGAGGCCATTGACGCGAATATCAGAGATAGTGAAGGACTCGGCGTGAACTTCGGCGATCATCAATACGGTGAGAACCGCAGTTAGCAGCAGACGTTTCATGAAGTCCTTTCTTATTCCAACTGGCAATAAACAAACTGCCGCAAAATGCGGCAGATTCGCAATTCAGCGAAGCGTTACAGTCGACCCAGATCGTTGACCAGAGCAAGCAACATCACCCCGACCACCAAACTGATACCGATCTGTATCCCCCAACCTTGCACCCGATCCGACAAGGGACGACCACGCGCCCACTCGATCAGATAAAACAACAAATGCCCCCCATCCAGTACAGGAATGGGCAGCAAATTCAGAACGCCCAGGCTAATACTCAGATAAGCAAGGAAATTCAGGAAATCAGCGACGCCCGACTGGGCAGAAGCGCCCGCCACTTTAGCAATGGTTATCGGTCCACTCAAGTTTTTTACCGAGAGCTCGCCGAACAGCATTTTCTTTAGCGAATCGAGCGTCAGAATGCTCATGGTCCAAGTACGACGGGCACCCTCGCCAATCGCAGCCAGAGGCCCGTAACTGACCTCGCGAATCATCTCCGGCGGCCAGTCGACAGCTTTTACGCCCGCCCCCAGATAACCGCTTGGCGATTTGCTTTCACCGCGCGCCGCCAGCGTCACCGGGACGTCGATTTGAGCACTGTCGCGCTCGATGCGCAGCATGATTTTGGTATCAGGACGCGTACGAACGGTGTCGACCACTTGCTGCCAGTCATTCAGCGCCTGACCATCGAGAGCCAACAGGCGGTCACCGGTCTTCAGGCCAGCCGCCTGGGCCGGGCCTTTCGGATCGAGCTCGGCGAGCACCGGCGGCAAAGCCGGGCGCCATGGACGGATACCCAGCGAGCGGATCGGATCCGGCTCATCAGCGCCTTTGAGCCAGTTATCCAGCTTCAGCTCACGCGGCGAATCCGCAGTAGAACCCTGTTCACGCACCAGCAATTGCAGAGAACCGCTTTCGCCAAGGCGTCGGACCAATTGCAGATTGACCGCCGCCCAACCGGAAGTCGGTTCACCATCGACCGCGACAATTTCCTCACCTGCACTCAAACCGGCACTGGCAGCGATACTGCCGGATTCAACCGCACCGATGACCGGGCGCACCTGCTCGCTGCCGAGCATGGCCAAGACCCAGAAGAACACCAACGCCAACAGGAAGTTGGCAATCGGGCCGGCCGCAACAATAGCGATACGCTGACGCACGGATTTGCGGTTGAACGACTGATCAAGCTGATCGACCGGCACTTCGCCTTCGCGCTCATCGAGCATCTTGACGTAGCCGCCCAGCGGTATCGCCGCGACCACAAACTCAGTGCCCTGCTTGTCGTGCCAGCGCAGCAGCGGCATGCCGAAGCCTACGGAGAAACGCAGAACCTTGACGCCACAGCGACGCGCGACCCAGAAGTGGCCGAATTCGTGAAAGGTGACCAGCACACCCAAGGCGATCAGGGTGCCGGCAATCATATAGAGCGCGCTCATCTACTTTCTCCGCAATCCTGTTCAGTGTCGCGTGTAGCCATTGTGTTGCAAATTCTATCGATCGTGACGCTTCAACCATTGCTCAGCCAGAGCTCGCGCCTTGGCATCAGCCGTAAACACGGCATCGAGATCTGTCAGTGCAACGACCGGCTCGAGGCTCAAGACCTCCTCGATGATACTCGCGATTTCCAGGTAACGGACCCGTCCGTCGAGAAACGCTGCCACCGCCACTTCGTTGGCCGCATTGAGCATCGCCGGCGCACTGTTGCCAGCCTCGGCAGCTTGCCGTGCCAGACGCAGACAAGGGAAGCGCTCTTCATCCGGCGCTTCGAAGTC
This sequence comes from Pseudomonas sp. S3_C06, assembly GCF_054667675.1. Taxonomy (NCBI): domain Bacteria; kingdom Pseudomonadati; phylum Pseudomonadota; class Gammaproteobacteria; order Pseudomonadales; family Pseudomonadaceae; genus Pseudomonas; species Pseudomonas sp. S3_C06. The sequence continues at coordinate 5,207,032 of NZ_CP162747.1, read as the reverse complement.
CAGACGCGCGACAGCAAACAGATCCAGCGGTGCCACGCCCGAATCAATGCGCTCCGGCCAGGCCAGGGCGTTGGCGATCGGCGTACGCATGTCGGGATTACCCAACTGCGCCAGCACCGAGCCATCGACATAATCGACCAGCGAGTGAATGACGCTCTGCGGGTGAATCACTACCTCGACCTGCGACGGCTTGGCATCAAACAACCAACAGGCCTCGATCAGCTCGAGCCCCTTATTCATCATGCTGGCCGAATCGACCGAAATCTTGCGCCCCATGGACCAGTTCGGGTGCGCACACGCCTGGTCAGGTGAAACATGCGCCAACTCACTCATCGGCGTCTGTCGGAACGGGCCGCCAGAGGCTGTGAGCAAAATCCGACGAACACCTACCGAGCTCAATCCACGGGCAAAATCCTGTGGCATGCACTGGAAAATCGCGTTGTGCTCACTGTCGATCGGCAACAACACCGAACCGCTCTTGCGCACCGCCTGCATGAACAAGGCGCCGGACATCACCAGCGCCTCTTTATTGGCCAGGAGAATCTTCTTGCCAGCTTCGACAGCCGCCAGGGTCGGACGCAAACCTGCTGCACCGACGATCGCAGCCATCACCGCATCGACTTCCGGAGCAGCAGCGACCTGGCACAGGCCCTCCTCCCCCACCAGCACACGGGTCGGCAAACCGGCGGCACGCAAATCGTCCTGCAAGCCACGCGCGGCAGCAGCCTCGGGAACCACGGCAAATTGCGGCACGTGGCGCACGCACAAGGCGAAAAGCTCACTGAGACGTGTGAAACCACTCAACGCGAACACCTGATAACGCTCAGGATGTCGGGCAATGACATCCAGCGTGCTCAGACCGATCGAGCCCGTCGCACCGAGAACGGTAATCTGTTGAGGACGACTCACGGTGCCGCCATCCACAGTAGCACTGCAAACACCGGGATTGCCGCTGTCAGACTGTCGATACGATCAAGCACCCCACCATGACCGGGCAGCAGATTACTGCTGTCCTTGATGCCGGACTGACGCTTGAACATGCTTTCGGTCAGGTCGCCGACAACGGAGATGAAGACGATCAGCGCAGCGCCAATCAAGCCTTTAAGCAGCTCGGCGACGGTCCAGTCACGCACGAGACCGACAATCGCTGTAATCAGCAAACTCAGCGCCAGACCACCGTAGACGCCTTCCCAGCTTTTACCCGGACTGACTTGCGGGGCCAGCTTGCGCTTGCCGAATTTTCGACCAGAGAAATAGGCACCGATATCGGCGCCCCAAACCAGCACCATCACCGCCATGATCAGCCAGTTACCCAGCGGGTACTGCTTGATCTGTACCAGACCTTGCCAGGCCGGCAGCAGAATCAGCAGGCCGATCACCAGTTTGGTGGCCGCCGTGGACCAGCGCTCGCTCGAACGCGGATACGTCAGCACCAGGTACGTTGCCACTGCCCACCACAACACCGAAGCGCCCAACACCCAAGGGGCGAGGCCCGGCAGCACGTACATGACGAACAACATCAGCGCAACGACAGCGGCATAGCCGACACGGAACGACTGTGCGGCGAAGCCAGCCAGACGCGCCCACTCCCAAGCCCCCAGGCTCACGACCAGACCGATGAACAGCGCAAAACCGGAGCCTTCGAGCAGGAAAAACCCGCACAAGGCAACCGGCAGCAGGATCAGCGCAGTGATGATTCGTTGTTTAAGCATTAAACCCGGGCTCCAGCTTCGATCTGTTCGCTCGTTTTGCCGAAGCGACGCTGACGCGAAGCGAAATCGGCCAGCGCAGTACGCATGGCATCGTGTTTGAAGTCCGGCCAGAACAGGTCGGAGAAGTACAACTCGGCGTAGGCCAGTTGCCACAGCAGGAAGTTGCTGATGCGGTGCTCGCCACCGGTGCGGATGCACAAGTCGGGCAATGGCAGATCGCCGGTCGCCAGACAGGTTTGCAGCAGATCCGGGGTGATGTCTTCCGGACGCAGGTGTCCGGCCTGAACTTCACGCGCCAGACGCTGAGCCGCTTGGGCGATATCCCACTGACCGCCGTAATTGGCGGCGATCTGCAGAATGAAGCGGTTGGAGCCGGCGGTCATGGCCTCGGCTTCGCGCATCGCCGCCTGAAGCTCAGGGTGGAAGCGCGAACGATCGCCAATGATGCGCAGGCTGATGTTGTTGTCGTTGAGGCGCTTGGCCTCTCGACGCAATGCCTTGAAGAACAGATCCATCAAGGCACTGACTTCATCGGCCGGGCGCTGCCAGTTCTCACTGGAAAACGCGAACAGGGTGAGCACTTCGACCTTGGCCTCAGCACACACCTCGATCACGGCACGCACAGCATCCACGCCCGCTTTATGCCCGGCGACACCCGGCATAAAGCGTTTTTTCGCCCAGCGATTGTTGCCATCCATGATGATCGCGACATGGCGCGGCACCGCGGACGGCGCAGTCTGCTTGGTCTTGTCCATTAAAAGCTCGAACCTTATACGGCCATCAGATCCGCTTCTTTTTGCTTGGTAGCCGTGTCGATATCAGCTTCAGCCTTGTCGGTGAGTTTCTGAATATCGGCAGCGGCACGACGCTCTTCGTCTTCGCTGATTTCTTTGTCCTTGACCAGTTTCTTCAGCTCGCCCAAGGCGTCACGACGAATGTTGCGCACAGCAACACGCGCGTCTTCGGCGGCACTGCGCGCCTGCTTGGTGAAGCCCTTGCGGGTTTCTTCAGTCAGGGCAGGCATGGAGATCAGCAACAATTCGCCCAGGTTGGTCGGATTGAGGTTCAGGCCAGCGCTCTGGATTGCCTTGTCGACCGCTGCGAGCATATTGCGCTCGAAGGCGACGACTTGCAGGGTGCGCGAGTCTTTTACAGTGATGTTGGCCACTTGAGTGATGGAGGTGTCTGCGCCGTAGTACGGCACCATCACGCTACCCAGAATGCTTGGGTGAGCCTTGCCGGTACGAATCTGACCAAAAGCGTGAGCCAGAGAGTCCAGGGATTTCTGCATGCGCTCTTGAGCGTCTTTCTTGATTTCGTTGATCATTGTTGACCTTCCTCGATCAGGGTGCCTTCAGCGCCGCCATGGACGATGTTCAGCAGGGCACCGGGCTTGTTCATGTTGAATACGCGCAACGGCATCTTGTGGTCGCGGCACAGGCAGATAGCGGTCAGATCCATCACGCCCAGCTTGCGATCCAGTACTTCATCATAAGTCAGATGATCGAACTTCTCGGCATGCGGGTCTTTGAACGGGTCAGCGGTGTAGACGCCATCGACCTTGGTCGCTTTCAGCACGACGTCGGCATCGATTTCGATTGCGCGCAGGCAGGCTGCCGAATCCGTGGTGAAGAACGGGTTGCCGGTACCGGCAGCGAAGATCACGACGTCTTTGGAGTTCAGGTGACGCATGGCTTTGCGGCGATCGTAGTGATCGGTCACACCCACCATGGAAATCGCCGACATCACGATGGCCGAGATGTTGGCACGTTCCAGCGCATCGCGCATGGCCAGAGCGTTCATCACAGTGGCCAGCATGCCCATGTGGTCGCCTGTAACCCGATCCATACCGGCTTTGCTCAAGGCTTCGCCGCGGAACAGGTTGCCACCGCCGATCACCAGACCGACCTGTACGCCGATACCGACCAGTTGGCCGACTTCCAGCGCCATGCGATCCAGCACTTTTGGATCGATCCCGAACTCTTCCGAGCCCATCAGGGCCTCGCCGCTAAGCTTGAGTAGAATGCGTTTATAGCGAGCCTGATAACCACTGCCCTGCTGAGCCATTGCGAATCTCTCCTGCGGCGTATTTAAAATTCTTTGCGAGCTGTTTACAGCTGGCGTTCACTCTAGCTTGGCGCTGCTTCAGCGCCATCGGAACATGGCTTTGTAAGTCAGTTCCAAGTGGAAACCAATAAAAATTGGCAACCCCATCTGAAAAGAGGCTGCGCGCGTAAGCGGGCAGCCTCTTTCGGGCGACAGTTGAAAAACCGTCTTATTGCTTGGCGGCAGCCAGCTGGGCAGCAACTTCTTCAGCGAAGTTGTCGACCGGCTTCTCGATGCCTTCGCCTACTTTGTAGTAAGTGAAGGAAACGATTTCAGCACCGGCTTTCTTGGCCAGTTCGCCAACCTTGATTTCAGGGTTCTTGACGAACGCCTGCTCAACCAGGCTCGCTTCAGCCAGGAACTTGCTGATACGGCCTTTGACCATATTTTCAACAATGTTTTCTGGCTTGCCTTTGATTTTTTCTTCGTTCAGCTGCAGGAACACAGCTTTTTCGCGCTCGATCGCTTCAGCCGAAACTTCCGATGGCAGCAGGAACTCAGGGTTGCTTGCCGCTACGTGCATCGCGATGTCTTTGGCCAGCTCGACGTCACCGCCTTTCAGAGCCACAACAACACCGATCTTGTTGCCGTGCAGGTACGAACCTACAACGTCACCTTCGATACGGGCCAGACGACGGATGTTGACGTTCTCGCCTACTTTGGCAACCAGTGCTTCACGAGCGGCTTCTTGCGAAGCGATCAGTGGAGCAGCGTCGGTCAGCTTGTCAGCGAAAGCTTTTTCAACGCTGGCAGCAACGAAGTTCTTGAAGTCGTCTTGCAGAGCCAGGAAGTCGGTCTGCGAGTTCACTTCCAGGATAACGGCAGCTTTACCGTCGTCCTTGATTGCGATTGCGCCTTCAGCGGCAACGTTGCCAGCCTTCTTCGCAGCCTTGATCGCGCCCGAAGCACGCATGTCATCAATGGCTTTTTCGATGTCGCCGTCAGCCTTTTCCAGGGCTTTCTTGCAGTCCATCATGCCTTCGCCGGTACGCTCGCGCAGTTCTTTAACCAACGCTGCAGTAATTGCTGCCATTTTCAAATTCCTCTTGGATAGGTTTTCAACCATTCCACCCGATCGAACGGGCGTTCAATTCTTCCCGAACCACCCTTGTTAGCTGCCGCACATTACAAACAGTGCCGTGGGCGCCGACAAATGGTTTTCGAGGTGGCAAAAAGGGGGCCAAGCCCCCTTTTTGCTTACTGAGTCAACGCCAGGGCGTCAATTACTCAGCTGCAGCCTGAGTTTCTTCAGCTGCGAATTCAACAGTACCGCCAGCAACATTGTTGCGACCACGGATAACTGCGTCAGCCATCGAACCCATGTACAGCTGGATAGCGCGGATTGCGTCATCGTTGCCTGGGATGATGTAGTCAACGCCTTCCGGGCTGCTGTTGGTGTCGACAACGCCGATTACCGGGATGCCCAGCTTGTTGGCTTCGGTGATCGCGATGCGCTCGTGGTCAACGTCGATCACGAACAGTGCGTCAGGCAGACCGCCCATGTCCTTGATGCCGCCCAGCGAACGATCCAGCTTTTCCAGGTCACGGGAGCGCATCAGCGCTTCTTTCTTGGTCAGCTTGGCGAAAGTACCGTCTTCGGCTTGAACTTCAAGGTCACGCAGACGCTTGATCGAAGCACGAATGGTTTTGAAGTTGGTCAGCATGCCGCCCAACCAGCGGTGATCGACGTACGGCGAACCGCAACGTGCTGCTTCTTCAGCAACGATCTTGCCAGCGGAACGCTTGGTGCCGACGAACAGAATCTTGTTTTTGCCCTGGGCCAGACGCTCTACGAAAGTCAGAGCTTCGTTGAACATTGGCAGGGTTTTTTCAAGGTTGATGATGTGAATCTTGTTACGCGCGCCGAAAATGTACTTACCCATTTTCGGATTCCAGTAACGGGTTTGGTGACCGAAGTGCACACCGGCCTTCAGCATATCGCGCATATTGACTTGGGACATGATAGTTCCTTAATAAGTCGGGTTTGGCCTCCACGTATCCCAATGACCAACCAGTGGCATAAAGCCAAAAGCACCCAGGTCATCGTGTCGACACGTGTGTGGATTTAAGCTTTTCGGGGTATCCCCGGAAAGCGGCGCATTTTATACCACAGGGTGCGCCGAAACGGAACCCGGAATCTGTATTCGCACCAAGGACATGGGCGCAGCCCCGTTGGAATCGGCCCCGAACGCACCATTGTATAGAGAGAAGCGATGCACGCGGGCGCTGAATTGCGCCGTGCGTCTGTTAGAATCGCGTTTTTCAGGGTCGCAAAACGATCACCTGCCGCCCTATTCGTATCAGCAAGCGCCGCCGAGCGCAGAGAGAGCCTGTATGACCGTCAACCTCAAAACCCCCGAGGACATCGCTGGCATGCGTGTCGCCGGCAAACTGGCCGCCGATGTGCTGGAAATGATTGCCGAACATGTCAAACCGGGCGTCACCACCGATGAGCTGAACCAGATCTGCCACGACTACATCGTCAATGTGCAGCACGCCATCCCTGCCCCGCTCAATTACAAGGGTTATCCGAAGTCGATCTGCACTTCGATCAACCACGTGGTCTGCCACGGCATTCCGAATGACAAGCCGCTGAAAAACGGCGACACCCTGAACATTGACGTGACCGTGATCAAGGACGGTTACCACGGCGATACCAGCCGCATGTTCCATGTCGGCGAAGTACCCGTCTGGGCCGAACGCCTGTCGCAGATTACCCAGGAATGCATGTACAAGGCGATCGAGATCGTCAAACCCGGCTGCCGCCTCGGCGACATCGGCGAAGTGATCCAGAAGCACGCCGAGAAGAACGGCTTCTCGGTGGTTCGCGAGTTCTGTGGTCACGGCATCGGCAAGGTTTTCCACGAAGAGCCGCAGATCCTCCACTACGGCCGCGCCGGCACCGGCATGGAACTGAAGGCCGGCATGACCTTCACCATCGAGCCAATGATCAACCAGGGCAAGGCCGACACCAAAGTACTGGGCGACGGCTGGACCGCGATCACCAAGGATCGCAAGCTGTCAGCACAGTGGGAGCACACCCTGCTGGTGACCGACACTGGCTACGAGATCTTCACCCTGCGCGCCGACGACACCATCCCGCGCATCTCGGCCTGATCCACACAACGCTCCCAGCCTTATAGAAGGAATGCCAATCGATGCCGCAGGTGGATCCCGAACTCTTCGACCGCGGTCAGTTCCAGGCCGAACTGGCTCTCAAAGCGAGTCCTATCGCGGCGTTCAAGAAGGCGATCCGCCAGGCTCGCGAGGTGCTCGACACGCGTTTTCGCCAGGGTCGCGACATTCGCCGGCTGATCGAAGACCGTGCCTGGTTCGTCGACAACATCCTGCAAAAGGCCTGGGAGCAGTTCAACTGGAGTGAAGACGCCGACATCGCACTGGTCGCGGTCGGCGGTTATGGTCGCGGTGAGCTGCACCCTTATTCCGATATCGATCTGCTGATCCTGCTGGACAGCGCCGATCACGAGGTCTTCCGCGACTCCATCGAGCGTTTTCTGACGCTGTTGTGGGACATTGGCCTGGAAGTCGGTCAGAGCGTGCGCTCGGTCGATGAATGCGCCGAAGAGGCCCGCGCCGACCTGACCGTGGTCACCAACCTGATGGAAAGCCGCACCATCTGCGGCCCCGAGCGTCTGCGCCAACGCATGCTCGACGTCACCAGCACCGCACACATGTGGCCGGCCAAGGAGTTCTTCCTGGCCAAGCGTGCCGAACAAAAAGCCCGCCACCACAAATACAACGACACCGAATACAACCTGGAACCCAACGTCAAAGGCTCGCCCGGCGGACTGCGGGATATTCAGACGATTCTCTGGGTTGCGCGTCGCCAATACGGCACCCTGAACCTGCGCGCCCTCGCCGGCGAAGGTTTCCTGGTCGAGAGTGAAAACGCCCTGCTCGCCTCCTCTCAGGAATTTCTCTGGAAGGTTCGCTACGCCCTGCACATGCTCGCCGGCCGCTCCGAAGACCGCTTGCTGTTCGACCACCAGCGCACCATCGCCGGACTACTGGGTTTTGAAGGCGACGACGCCAAACAGGCCGTCGAAAACTTCATGCAACAGTATTTCCGCGTAGTGATGAGCATCGCCCAGCTCAGCGACCTGATCATCCAGCATTTCGAGGAAGTGATCCTCGCGCCGGAAGACGAAGCGCCGCCGCAGCCGATCAACTCGCGCTTCCAGCTCCACGACGGCTATATCGAGGCACGCAACGACAACGTGTTCCGCCGCACGCCGTTCGCCATGCTGGAGATTTTCGTGCTGATGGCTCAGCAGCCAGAAATCAAAGGCGTGCGCGCCGACACCATTCGTCTGCTGCGCGAGCACCGTCACCTGATCGACGACAACTTCCGCAACGATATTCGCAACACCAGCCTGTTCATTGAACTGTTCAAGTGCAAGATCGGCATCCACCGCAACCTGCGCCGGATGAACCGTTACGGCATTCTCGGGCGTTATCTGCCGGAGTTCGGTTTTATCGTCGGGCAGATGCAGCACGATCTGTTTCACATCTACACGGTCGATGCGCACACGCTGAACCTGATCAAGCACCTGCGCAAATTGCAGTACACCCAGGTCTCGGAGAAATTCCCGCTGGCCGCCAAGCTGATGGCCAAGCTGCCCAAGCCCGAACTGATCTACATGGCGGGCCTGTACCACGACATCGGTAAAGGCCGGCATGGCGATCACTCGGAGATCGGCGCGGTCGATGCCGAGGCGTTCTGCCAGCGCCATCAGTTGCCGGTGTGGGACAGCCGCCTGATCGTCTGGCTGGTGCAGAACCATCTGGTGATGTCGACCACCGCTCAGCGCAAGGATTTGTCCGACCCGCAAGTGATCCACGACTTTGCCCTGGCTGTCGGCGATGAAACCCGTCTCGACTATCTCTACGTGCTGACCGTGGCCGACATCAACGCGACCAACCCGACGCTGTGGAACTCGTGGCGCGCCAGCCTGTTGCGTCAGCTCTACACCGAGACCAAACGCGCGCTGCGTCGCGGCTTGGAAAACCCGGTGGATCGCGAAGAGCAGATCCGCCAGACCCAAAGCGCCGCACTGGATATTCTGGTGCGCGGCGGCACCGATCCGGACGATGTCGAGCAGTTGTGGGCGCAGTTGGGCGATGACTATTTCCTGCGCCATACCGCCGGTGACGTGGCCTGGCACAGCGACGCGATCCTCCAGCAACCCGTCGATGGCGGGCCGCTGGTGCTGATCAAGGAAACCACCCAACGCGAGTTCGAGGGTGGCACGCAGATCTTCATTTATGCACCGGACCAGCATGATTTCTTCGCGGTGACCGTGGCCGCCATGGATCAGCTCAACCTGAACATTCACGACGCCCGGGTCATCACCTCGAGCAGCCAGTTCACCCTCGACACCTACATCGTGCTCGATAACGAAGGCGAATCCATCGGCGACAACCCGACGCGGGTCAAACAGATCCGCGAAGGCCTGACCGAAGCCCTGCGCAATCCGGACGACTATCCGACGATCATTCAGCGCCGCGTGCCGCGCCAGCTCAAGCATTTCGCCTTTGCGCCGCAGGTGACGATTCATAATGATGCGCAGCGTCCGGTGACCGTGCTGGAATTGACCGCGCCCGATCGCCCGGGCCTGCTGGCGCGGATCGGCGGGATTTTCCTCGAGTTCGACCTGTCGCTGCAGAACGCCAAGATCGCGACACTCGGCGAGCGGGTGGAAGACGTGTTCTTCATCACCGACGCCCACAACCAACCGTTGTCCGACCCGCTGCTGTGCAGCCGTTTGCAGGATGCGATCGTTGAGCAACTGAGCGTCAATCAGGAACCCGATATCAAACTGTCGCGCATCAGTATCTGATGGCGCCCCGGATTCAAATGGCTTTGCGAGAGACCCTGCCCCAATGAACAATGCTCTGAACCAGCTCCAGCCGTACCCGTTCGAAAAGCTCCGCGCCCTGCTCGGCACCGTGACCCCGAACCCGGACAAACGCCCGATCGCTCTGTCGATCGGCGAGCCGAAACACCGTTCGCCAAGCTTTGTCGCCGAGGCTCTGGCCAACAGTCTGGATCAGATGGCCGTGTACCCGACCACCCTCGGCATCCCGGCCCTGCGCGAAGCCATCGCCGGCTGGTGCGAGCGTCGTTTCGGCGTGCCGAGCGGCTGGATCGACCCGGCGCGCAACGTGCTGCCGGTCAATGGCACCCGTGAAGCCCTGTTCGCGTTCACCCAGACCGTGGTCAACCGTGGCGACGACGCACTGGTGGTCAGTCCGAATCCGTTCTACCAGATCTACGAAGGCGCCGCATTCCTTGCCGGGGCCAAGCCGCATTACCTGCCGTGCCTCGACGAGAACGGCTTCAACCCGGATTTCGATGCGGTTTCGCCAGATATCTGGAAACGCTGCCAGATCCTCTTCCTCTGCTCGCCAGGCAACCCGACCGGCGCACTGATCCCGGTTGATACCCTGAAAAAGCTGATCGCCCTGGCCGACGAGTACGATTTCGTGATCGCCGCCGACGAGTGCTACAGCGAGTTGTACTTCGATGAGCAAACCCCGCCGCCGGGCCTGCTCACTGCGTGTGTCGAACTCGGCCGCAAGGACTTCAAGCGTTGCGTGGTGTTCCACAGCCTGTCCAAGCGCTCCAACCTGCCGGGCCTGCGCTCGGGTTTTGTTGCCGGCGATGCCGACATTCTCAAAGGCTTCCTGCTGTATCGCACCTACCACGGCTGCGCGATGCCGGTCCAAACGCAGCTGGCCAGCGTGGCGGCGTGGAATGACGAAGTGCATGTGCGCGCCAACCGTGCGCTGTATCGCGAAAAATTCGATGCGGTGCTGGAAATCCTCAGCCCGGTGATGGACGTGCAGCGCCCGGATGGCAGTTTCTATCTGTGGCCGAACGTGCAAGGCGACGACGCCGCGTTCTGCCGCGATCTGTTCGAGCAGGAGCACGTGACCGTGGTGCCGGGTTCTTACCTGTCCCGTGACGTCGATGGCGTCAACCCGGGGGCTGGCCGCGTGCGCATGGCGCTGGTTGCGCCGCTGGCAGAATGTGTCGAAGCCGCTGAACGGATTCGCGCCTTCATCACTCGCCAGAAGTAATCATCAAGAGCCCGCACATGGAATTTTGTGCGGGCATCCCGATGAGTTACTTGACCTTCCCCAGATTGGCTTCGCTCAAATCCAGATCGGCCAACACTTCTCTGAGGACGTCATCACCGATCTGGTGATGTCGACTGAGGCTATACAGTTCCAGGCGCTGTGCCCTGAGCGCTTTCAGGCGCATGCGACGCTCGAGCAGATCCATCTGGAACGCCAAGGCCTGCGCTTCGGCGGAGTCGTTGAAGACATCGAGCTGATGGCGATACTCGGACATGATCCGCGCCTTCAACTCGGCCGACAGCGCAGCCTGAGCGGCGTCCTGCGGGGTGGTTTCCTCGGTCTCCAGCGCATGAATCGCCGCTTCTGCGGTTTTGCGCCAGGCATCACGCACTTCCTGGCGGCGTTTGTCGTCCGGGCTTTTTTCGATGCCGCGCAACAGCAGAGGCAGCGCGATACAGGCCGAAACCAGCGACAGCAGAATCACTCCGGCAGCGATGAAAATCAGCAGATCACGCTCGGGAAACGCATCAGCCCCCATCAACATCGGTACTGACATCACACCGGCCAGCGTCACCGCACCGCGCACACCGCCGACGGTCAGCAGCCAGCAGGAGCGCGCGGTCGGGACTTGCGTCAGCTCGCCCTTGCCACGCAAACGGCGCAGCAGCACCGATAATCGCCAGATGCTTTGCACCCAGATAAACCGCAGTAATACCAGCGCGAAGAAAATCGCCACGACATCGAGGCAGCGATAGAACAACGTTGGCCAGAGCGTCGGTTCATGGCTGACCACAGCTTTGATGATGTCCGGCAATTGCAGGCCAAGCAGGAGGAAGATCAAGCCGTTGAATGCGAACTCCAGCAGCGACCAGACGCTGCGATTAAGCAGTCGAGTGCTGGTCTGCCGAGGCAGCAGATCTAGCCAGCTCTGCATCATCCCCGCCGCCACGGCCGAGAGAATGCCCGACACACCAAGCCGTTCCGCCAGCACATAGGCCGCGAACGGCAACAGCAACATGAACACCACATGGGTAGCCGGGTCATCCCAGCCACGGGCGATCATCCACGCCCGCAAGCGCCCGACCAGCCAGCTCAAGGCCACACCGACCGCCAACCCGCCGAGCGCCACCACGACAAAGGTCAGGCTGGCGTTGGTCAGCGAGAACACGCCCGTGATGGCCGCCACCAGGGCGAACTTGAAGGTCACCAGACCCGAGGCATCGTTCATCAGCGCCTCGCCCTGCAATATATGCATCAGCGGGGTCGGCAAGCGGTTTTGTGAAATGGCCGACACCGCCACGGCGTCGGTGGGCGACAAAACCGCCGCGAGGGCAAAGGCTACCGGTAACGGAATTGACGGCAATAACCAATGAATGAAGTAGCCGGCGCCGACCACGGTGAACAGCACCAGCCCGACTGCCAGGGTCAGGATCGGTCCGCGCAAGTGCCAGAACTCGCGCTTGGGCATGCGCCAGCCGTCGGAGAACAACAATGGCGGCAGGAACAGAAACAGGAACAATTCGGGATCAAGGGCCACGTGCAGACCGAGGGTCGGCCAGGCGAGCAAGGCGCCAGCGGCGATTTGCACCAGAGGCAGCGGCAGCGGGATGACCCGTCCGACCAGACGCGAAACGCTGACCAGCATCAGCAGGATCAGGACGGTATAAGCAGTTTGCATAAAGCGGAAATCTCAGACAATCGACAGCGTTGAACTGCCATATTAGCCGCTTAGGCTGTGTCTGACCGTTGCACCTATGTCGCACGCGGACACGCCGTACCAATGTGGGAGCGAGCCTGCTCGCGAATAAGGTGGATCATTCAATATCGATGTCGCCTGATATGGCCCCTTCGCGAGCAGGCTCGCTCCCACAGGGGTTTGCATTGCCAAATGAAGCCGGGCGCCGCGAAACCGTTTGGTCATGGCATAATCCGACACCATTTTTTCTCCAGCACCTGTAAAGGGGGCGATTCCTTGACCGTTTCAAGTAAAACGTTGCGCCTTTTCGGCATCAAAGCCTGCGACACCATGAAGAAGGCGCGCACCTGGCTCGATGAACACGCTGTCAGCTACGACTTTCACGATTACAAAACCGCCGGCATCGACCGTGAACACCTGACCCAATGGTGTGACGAACACGGCTGGCAAACGGTGTTGAACCGCGCAGGCACGACCTTTCGCAAACTCGACGACGAACGCAAAGCCGATCTCGACCAGTCGAAAGCCATCGAACTGATGCTCGCTCAACCCTCGATGATCAAGCGCCCGGTGCTCGATCTCGGTGACCGAACCCTGATTGGCTTCAAGCCAGATATCTACGCGGCCGCTCTGAAGTAAGCAGCCCGTCACTCTTTGTAGAGGTGTATTTACATGTCCAATTCCCTGTTCAGCATCGCCTTTGGTGTCGGCACTCAGAACCGTCAAGGCGCGTGGCTGGAAGTGTTCTACGCACAGCCACTGCTCAACCCTTCGGCCGAACTGGTCGCGGCAGTTGCGCCAATCCTCGGTTACACCGAAGGCAACCAGGCCATCACTTTCACCACCGCCCAGGCTGCACAACTGGCTGAAGCCGTGAAAGGCATCGACGCCGTGCAAGGCAAGCTGCTGACCCGTCTGGCTGAAAGCCACAAGCCGCTGGTCGCCACCCTGCTGGCCGAAGACGCACAGCTGACCTCGACGCCTGAGGCGTATCTGAAGCTGCACCTGCTGTCGCACCGTCTGGTCAAGCCACACGGCGTGAGCCTGGCCGGTATTTTCCCGCTGCTGCCAAACGTAGCGTGGACCAGCCAGGGTGCAATCGACCTGAGCGAACTGGCGGAAATGCAACTGGAAGCCCGCCTGCGTGGCGAGCTGCTGGAAGTGTTCTCGGTGGACAAGTTCCCGAAAATGACCGACTACGTGGTTCCGGCTGGCGTGCGTATCGCTGACGCCGCGCGTCTTCGTCTGGGCGCTTACGTCGGTGAAGGCACCACCGTGATGCACGAAGGTTTCATCAACTTCAACGCTGGCACCGAAGGCCCGGGCATGATCGAAGGCCGCGTTTCCGCTGGAGTGTTCGTCGGCAAGGGTTCGGACCTGGGCGGCGGTTGCTCGACCATGGGCACCCTGTCGGGCGGCGGCAACATCGTGATCAAGGTTGGCGAAGGCTGCCTGATCGGCGCCAACGCCGGTATCGGTTTCCCGTTGGGTGACCGCAACACCGTTGAATCGGGCCTGTACGTGACCGCTGGCACCAAGGTTGCCCTGCTCGACGAAAACAACAACCTGGTCAAGGTTGTGAAGGCGCGCGAGCTGGCCGGTCAGACTGATCTGCTGTTCCGTCGCAATTCGGAAACCGGTGCTGTGGAGTGCAAAACCCACAAATCGGCGATCGAACTGAACGAAGCGCTGCACGCTCACAACTAAGTGTCGCAGGCACTGTGTGGGAGCGAGCTTGCTCGCGAAGGCGTCCTTGAAAACGCTAGAAGCTTCGCGAGCAAGCTCGCTCCCACAGTGTTTTGTGTACACCCGCCCAAGTTCACAGGGCTGAACAGATGATGATTCCCTCCCCGTGGCGTGCCGATTTTCCGGCCATCGCCGCGCTGCAACGGCAAGACCAGACTTATCTGGACAACGCCGCCACCACGCAAAAACCCCAAGCCCTGCTCGACGCGTTGACGCATTACTACGCCAATGGCGCAGCCAATGTGCATCGTGCGCAACACCTGCCCGGCGCTCACGCGACGCAGGCGTTCGAAGACAGTCGGCTCAAGGTCGCCCAGTGGCTCAATGTCGGTGACAGCGGGCAGATCATCTTTACCCACGGCGCCACCAGTGCGCTGAATCTCCTGGCTTATGGCCTGGAACATCTTTTCCACCCGGGCGATGAAATTGTCATCAGCGCCCTGGAGCATCACGCCAACCTGCTGCCGTGGCAGCAACTGGCGCAACGTCGCAACCTGAAACTGGTGATCCTGCCGCTGGATGCCGACGGTCTGATCGACCTTGCTGCCGCGGTACATTTGATCGGCCCGCGCACGCGTTTGCTGGCAGTCAGTCAGTTATCCAACGTGCTCGGTGCATGGCAGCCATTGCCGGCCTTGCTGGGCATGGCCAAGGCGCAGAACGCGCTGACTGTAGTCGATGGCGCGCAAGGCGTGGTGCATGGTCGGCATGACGTGCAGGCGCTGGGTTGCGACTTCTATGTGTTTTCCAGCCACAAACTGTATGGCCCCGATGGCCTCGGCGTATTGTTCGGGCGCAACGCAGCACTTGAGCAACTGAAACCGTGGCAGTTCGGTGGCGAGATGGTCCTGGAAGCCAACTATCACGACGCGCGTTTCCGCCCTGCGCCGCTGGGTTTTGAAGCGGGCACGCCGCCGATTGCCAGTGTGATCGGCCTCGGCGCAACGCTCGATTATCTGGCCGATCTGGATCAGGACGCGGTGTCGGCCCATGAAGCGGCGCTGCATGACTATCTGCTGCGTGGACTCGCCGCTCGTAACGGCATCCGTCTGCTCGGCAAGCCGCAACTGGCACTGGCGAGTTTTGTTGTCGAGGGTGTGCATAACGCTGATCTGGCGCACTTGCTGACCGAGCAAGGAATCGCCGTGCGCGCCGGGCATCACTGCGCGATGCCGCTGCTGAAAAGCTTCGAGTTGGCCGGAGCGATTCGGGTGTCGCTGGCGCTGTACAACGACTCCGAGGATCTGGAGCGCTTCTTTGAGGCGCTGGATCAGGCGCTGGAGTTGTTGCGATGAGTTTGCCGGTCGCGGCGGCTGAAGCGCTGCACATTTTTCAGAACGCAGCCGGCTGGGAACAGCGGGCGCGGTTGCTGATGCAGTTTGGTGATCGTCTGCCGCCGTTGAGTGACGCCGACAAGTGCGATGCCAACCGAGTGCATGGCTGTGAGAGTCAGGTGTGGCTGGTTGGGGCGTTGCACGACGGTCACTGGCAGTTCAGCGCCAGCAGCGATGCGCGGATGATTCGCGGGTTGGTGGCGTTGTTGCTGTTACGGGTTAACGGGTTGTCGGCGGCTGAATTGCAGCAGGTTGATTTGCCGGACTGGTTCAATCAGCTAGGCCTTTCGCGTCAGCTATCGCCATCGCGCAGCAATGGCCTCAATGCCGTGCTCCAGCGGATGAATGAGCTGGCTCGCTGACTGATCGTTCCCACGCTCTGCGTGGGAATGCCTCAACGGACGCTCCGCGTTCGGCTCTGGATGGGACGCGGAGCGTCCCGGGCTGCATTACCACGCGGAGCGTGGGAACGATCAACCGGTCAGGCGTCAGATTTGACCCGGTCAGCCGGACGCCGAACCCCCGCGACAATCTTGTCCACTGCCTTGGTCGCCGCGACCATGCCGAACGTTGCCGTGACCATCATCACCGCGCCAAACCCACCGGCGCAGTCGAGCTTCACGCCATCGCCGACAAAGCTCTTCTGCAAACAAATGCTGCCATCCGGTTTCGGATAACGCAGTTGCTCCGTGGAAAACACGCACGGCACGCTGTAATGCCGGGTCACGGTGCGCGAAAAGCCATAATCACGCCGCAACGTCGAGCGCACTTTCGACGCCAACGGGTCGTTGAACGTGCGGTTGAGATCGCACACCTGAATCAGCGTCGGATCAATCTGCCCGCCCGCGCCACCCGTGGTGATGATCTGGATCTTGCGGCGTTTGCACCAGGCGATCAGCGCAGCCTTGGCGTTGACCGCGTCGATGCAGTCGATCACGCAATCAATGTTCGGCGTGATGTATTCAGCCATGGTCTCGCGAGTAACGAAATCCGCCACGGCGTGCACGGTGCAATCCGGGTTGATCCCGCGCAGACGCTCGGCCATCACCTCGACCTTGGGTTTGCCGACGGTGCTGTCCAGCGCGTGCAACTGGCGGTTGGCGTTGCTGACGCAGACGTCATCGAGGTCGAACAGCGAAATCTCGCCGACGCCACAGCGGGCCATGGCTTCCGCCGCCCAGGAACCGACGCCACCGACGCCGACAATCGCCACATGGGCCGCGCGCAGGCGCTCCAGGCCTTCAATGCCATACAAACGGGCGATGCCTGCAAACCGCGGATCTTCTGTACTCATGACCATTACCCCAAAAACCGGCGCGCATTATAGGGCTACGCGGCGACAAGTTCTAAACATCAGCTACAAGTGTAAGAACTTAAGTCAAAGTCGGCTGCCCAATGTCGGGCATTTCCCTGTCTGATGTACGACTTGTGAACTGCCGGTGTAGGATGCGCGCCCCTCGGGCGTCTAGCCGACCGATCCTTCGTTCCACAGCCTTTGGAACCCGAAATAGCTATGTCATCGCGTAAATTTGGACTCAACCTGGTGGTGGTTCTGGCAATCGCTGCCCTGTTCACCGGTTTCTGGGCGCTGATCAATCGCCCGGTTTCCGCGCCGAACTGGCCGGAGCAGATCTCCGGTTTCTCCTATTCGCCGTTCCAGCAAGGACAATTCCCGCAGAAGGATCAGTATCCGTCTGACGACGAAATGCGCCGTGATCTGGAGATCATGAGCAAGCTGACGGACAACATCCGTATCTACTCGGTCGACGGCTCGCTGCAAGACATCCCGAAACTGGCTGAGGAATTCGGCCTGCGCGTGACCCTGGGGATCTGGATCAGCCCCGACCAGGAACGCAACGAACGGGAAATCACCCGCGCCATCGAACTGGCCAACACTTCGCGCAGCGTGGTTCGTGTGGTGGTCGGTAACGAAGCGATTTTCCGTAAGGAAATCACCGCCCAAGAGCTGAGCGTATTGCTCGATCGCGTGCGCGCTGCGGTGAAAGTGCCGGTGACCACGTCCGAGCAATGGCACGTCTGGGAAGAACACCCGGAACTGGCCAAGCACGTTGACCTGATCGCTGCGCACGTTCTGCCTTACTGGGAATTCATCCCGGTCGACAAGGCCGGCCAGTTCGTGTTCGACCGTGCCCGCGATCTGAAAAAGCTGTTCCCGAAAAAACCGCTGCTACTCTCCGAGGTCGGCTGGCCGAGCAACGGCCGCATGCGTGGCGGCGCCGATGCGTCGCCGGCGGATCAGGCGATCTACCTGCGGACCTTGGTCAACAAGCTCAACCGCCAAGGCTTCAACTACTTCGTGATCGAAGCCTTCGACCAGCCGTGGAAGGCCAGTGACGAAGGTTCGGTCGGCGCCTACTGGGGCGTGTTCAACGCCGCGCGTCAGCAGAAATTCAACTTCGAAGGCCCGGTGGTCGCGATCCCGCAATGGCGCGTGCTGGCGATCGGTTCGGTGGTGCTGGCGCTGTTGTCGCTGACCTTGCTGATGATCGACGGCTCGGCCCTGCGTCAGCGTGGGCGGATCTTCCTGACCTTCATCGCCTTCCTTTGCGGTTCGGTACTGGTGTGGATCGGCTACGACTACAGCCTGCAATACAGCACGTGGTTCAGTTTGACGGTCGGATTCCTCTTGGCGCTGGGTGCGCTCGGCGTATTTATCGTCCTGCTCACCGAAGCGCATGAATTGGCCGAGGCGGTGTGGATTCACAAGCGTCGGCGCGAATTCCTGCCGGTCGAGGGCGACTCCAGCTATCGCCCGAAAGTGTCGATCCACGTGCCGTGCTACAACGAGCCGCCGGAGATGGTCAAACAGACCCTCGACGCCCTCGCCGCCCTCGATTATCCAGACTACGAAGTCCTGATCATCGACAACAACACCAAGGATCCGGCGGTGTGGGAACCGGTGCGTGACTACTGCGCAACCCTCGGCCCGCGCTTCAAGTTCTTCCACGTCTCGCCGCTGGCCGGTTTCAAGGGCGGCGCGCTGAACTACCTGATTCCGCACACCGCCAAGGACGCCGAAGTGATCGCCGTGATCGACTCCGATTACTGCGTGCACCCGAACTGGCTCAAGCACATGGTGCCGCACTTCGCCGACCCGAAAATCGCCGTGGTGCAGTCGCCGCAGGATTATCGCGACCAGAACGAAAGCACCTTCAAGAAGCTCTGCTACGCCGAATACAAAGGTTTCTTCCACATCGGCATGGTCACCCGTAACGACCGTGACGCGATCATTCAGCACGGCACCATGACCATGACCCGCCGTTCGGTGCTGGAAGAATTGGGTTGGGCCGACTGGTGCATCTGTGAAGACGCCGAACTCGGCCTGCGCGTGTTCGAAAAAGGCCTGTCGGCGGCGTATTACCACGACAGCTACGGCAAGGGTCTGATGCCGGATACGTTTATCGACTTCAAGAAACAGCGTTTCCGCTGGGCTTACGGTGCGATTCAGATCATCAAGCGTCACACCGGCAGCCTGTTGCGCGGCAAGGACACCGAGCTGACCCGTGGCCAGCGCTATCACTTCCTCGCGGGCTGGTTGCCGTGGGTCGCGGACGGCATGAACATCTTCTTCACCGTCGGCGCGCTGTTGTGGTCGGCGGCGATGATCATCGTGCCGCAGCGGGTCGATCCGCCACTGCTGATCTTCGCAATCCCGCCTCTGGCGTTGTTCGTGTTCAAGGTCGGCAAGATCATCTTCCTCTACCGTCGCGCCGTCGGCGTGAACCTGAAAGATGCCTTCTGCGCGGCACTGGCCGGGCTGGCGTTGTCGCACACCATCGCCAAAGCGGTGCTGTATGGCTTCTTCACCAGCAGCATTCCGTTCTTCCGCACGCCGAAAAACGCCGACAACCATGGCTTCTGGGTGGCGATTTCCGAAGCGCGGGAAGAGCTGTTCATCATGCTGTTGTTGTGGGGCGCGGCGCTGGGGATCTACCTGGTCAACGGCATGCCGAGCAACGACATGCGTTTCTGGGTGGTGATGTTGCTGGTGCAGTCGCTGCCGTATCTGGCGGCGCTGATCATGGCGTTCCTGTCGTCGCTGCCAAAACCTGCAGCCAAGCCTGAGCCGGCGCCGGTCGTCTAAATCCTCATCGATGCACTAAACGGCGGCCAATGGTCGCCGTTTTGCTTTAAGATAACCGCCATTTTGCGGGGCTTGGCGTGATAACCGGTCTGATTGACCGAACCCTATCCCCTGTGGGAGCGAGCCTGCTCGCGAAGGCGTTGTAACAATCACCAACTATGTTGACTGACACAACGCATTCGCGAGCAGGCTCTCTCCCACAGTGGCCCTCGCTCAAATTCATGATCCCGGAGTTTTCCATGACGGCCCACGCCGACCTTTCGCCGACCCTCCAACTCGCCATCGACCTGATCCGCCGTCCGTCCGTGACGCCGGTCGACGCCGATTGCCAGAAGCAGATGATGCAGCGCCTGGGCGATGCCGGTTTCAGCCTCGAGCCGATGCGCATCGAAGATGTGGATAACTTCTGGGCGACCCACGGCAACAACGACGGCCCGGTACTGTGCTTCGCCGGCCACACCGACGTGGTGCCGACCGGCCCGGTCACCGCGTGGCAGATCGACCCGTTCAACGCACTGATCGACGAACACGGCATGCTCTGCGGCCGTGGCGCGGCGGACATGAAAGGGAGCCTGGCGTCGATGACCGTCGCCGCTGAGCGTTTCGTCGCCGATTACCCGAACCACAAGGGCAAGGTCGCGTTCCTGATCACCAGCGACGAAGAAGGCCCGGCGCACCACGGCACCAAAGCAGTGGTCGAGCGCTTGGCCGCGCGCAACGAGCGTCTGGACTGGTGCATCGTCGGCGAACCGTCGAGCACCACACTGGTTGGCGACGTGGTGAAAAACGGTCGTCGCGGCTCGCTGGGTGCCAAGCTCACGGTCAAAGGCATTCAGGGTCACGTCGCCTATCCACACTTGGCAAAGAATCCGATCCACCTCGCCGCTCCGGCGCTGGCCGAACTGGCCGCCGAGCACTGGGATCACGGTAACGATTTCTTCCCGCCAACCAGTTTCCAGATTTCCAACGTCAACTCCGGCACCGGCGCGACCAACGTGATTCCGGGCGATCTGGTGGCGGTGTTCAACTTCCGTTTCTCCACCGAATCGACCGTTGAAGGCCTGCAGAAGCGCGTGGCTGACATTCTCGACAAGCATGATCTGGACTGGCACATCGACTGGGCGCTGTCCGGTCTGCCGTTCCTCACCGAACCTGGCGCGCTGCTCGACGCGGTGTCGGCGAGCATCAAGGACATCACCGGCCGCGAGACCAAGGCGTCGACCAGCGGCGGCACCTCCGATGGCCGTTTCATCGCGACCATGGGTACGCAGGTGGTTGAACTGGGCCCGGTCAACGCGACCATTCACCAGGTCAACGAACGCGTGCTGGCAGCAGATCTCGATGTGCTGACCGAAATCTACTACCAGACCCTGATCAAGTTGCTCGCCTGATGCTCGCTTGCCCCATCTGCAGTGAACCGCTGAATGCGGTGGATAACGGCGTGGTCTGCCCCGCCGGCCATCGTTTCGACCGTGCGCGACAGGGTTACCTCAACCTGCTGCCGGTGCAGCACAAAAACAGCCGTGATCCTGGCGACAACCAGGCCATGGTCGAAGCGCGCCGTGACTTCCTGAACGCCGGACATTACGCGCCGGTGGCCAAGCGTCTGGCCGAACTGGCAGCGAGTTATGCGCCGGATCGCTGGGTCGACATCGGCTGTGGCGAGGGTTATTACACCGCGCAGATCGCCGAGGCCTTGCCGCACGCGGATGGCTACGCACTGGACATCTCCCGCGAAGCGGTCAAACGCGCCTGCAAGCGTAATCCGGCGATTACTTGGTTGATCGCCAGCATGGCCCGCGTGCCGTTGGCGTCGGGCAGTTGCCAGTTTCTCGCCAGTGTTTTCAGTCCTTTGGATTGGGAAGAGGCCAAGCGCTTGCTCAGTGTCGGCGGCGGTCTGATGAAAGTCGGCCCGACCAGCGGCCACCTGATGGAGTTGCGCGAACGCCTGTACGACGAAGTGCGCGAGTACACCGACGACAAGCATCTGGCCCTGGTGCCGGAAGGCATGGCGCTGGCGCACAGTGAAACCCTGGAATTCAAGCTGACGCTGGACAAGCCCGAGGATCGCGCCAACCTGTTGGCGATGACGCCCCACGGCTGGCGCGCCAGTGCCGAGCGTCGTGCGGCGGTGATCGAACAGGCCGAGCCGTTCGAGACCACTGTGTCGATGCGCTACGATTATTTCGTTCTTCAATAACTTTTGGTCTCGGGCGAGTGCCCGGGGCCGGCTAAATCCGCGAATGGATTTTTCAGACCCGCAGTGAGGACATCCATGCGCCAACCGGATATCGAGATTTACCTGAAAGACGCCGACGTCGACCACAAGGCCATTTCGGCCTGGCTGGGCGCCGCGCTGGGCCCGTGCACCGACTGGGTTCAGAAAGGCCAGACCTGGAAGTGCAAGGCCGGCAACGTGCCGGTGACCTGGCTGCCGAAAGCCGTGGGCAAATGGAACAGCCTGTACCTGGAAAGCGACCAGACGCCATGGGACGACGACATCGCCTGCGCCCGCGCCGCATTCGCTGCGCTGAACGTGGAAGTGCGTTGCGCGCCGGGCACGTGGGTTGAAGAAGAAGGTGAGGAAACGGCGGATCGCTGGATGCGCATCAGCGAAGACGGTGAAGAAGAAATCACCTGGAAAACCGCGTAACAACAGGCAACATAGATCCCATGTGGGAGCGAGCCTGCTCGCGAATGCGGTGTATCAGTCACCATTCATATCGACTGACACTACGCATTCGCGAGCAGGCTCGCTCCCACAGTGGTTTTTGGCGTTCTGAAGAGTTGTATTACAGGCCTACAACGTCTTCAGCCTGCAAACCCTTCTCGCCGGTAATCACCGCGTACTCGACCTGCTGGCCTTCAGTCAGCGACCGATGCCCTTCGCCGCGAATCGCGCGGTAGTGCACGAACACGTCCACCCCGTCTTCGCGCTGGATAAAGCCGTAGCCTTTGGCGTCGTTGAACCACTTCACGTTGCCGGTTTCACGTGTTGCCATCTGTTCGTACTCCTTTTTTATTATTGAACAGGCTTTTCGCAGGAAAGCCTTTGCGGAACGTCAGCCTGCGTCCGACGTCCATAAAAGGGCCCCGGCGACAGACCGCCGAGTATATGACAGGCGCGAAAACTCTCAACAGGAGATTACTTCGCCGCTTTTTTGCCGATTTTCGATGAATACGGCAAACTGTCGACCTCCCGAGCAAATGCTCGGTTTTATCCACTCACGCAGAAGCCGTATGACCCGTTCCCCGTTCCGCCGTCTTGTGTTTGGCACCCTGCGCCGACTGTTGTACCTCTGGGTTCGCTCGGAGACGATCAACCAGTCGTCGTTCACCCTCAACCTCGACCGCAGTCGTCCGGTGTTCTACGTCCTGCAAAACCCTTCGCTGACCGATCTGGCCGTGCTCGACACCGAGTGCACCAAGGCCGGCCTGCCGCGTCCGGTGCTGCCGGTGTCGGTGGGTTCGCTGATCGAACCGGCGGCGTTTTTCTACCTGACGCCGGACCCAGACTGGCTCGGTCGCCAGGACAAACGCGGCGCGCCGCCAACCCTGACTCGCCTGGTCAGCGCACTGACGCAGAACGCTGCTGAAGATGCGCAGATCATTCCGGTCAGCGTGTTCTGGGGCCAATCGCCGGACAGCGAAAACAGTCCGTGGAAGCTGTTGTTCGCCGACAGCTGGGCCGTCACCGGGCGCCTGCGTCGTCTGTTGAGCATCATTGTTCTCGGACGTAAAACCCGCGTGCAATTCTCGGCGCCGATTCACCTGCGCGAGCTGATCGAGCACAACAAGGGCCATGAACGCACCGTGCGCATGGCCCAGCGTATCCTGCGCGTGCATTTCCGCAATCTGAAAGCAGCGGTCATCGGCCCGGACATTTCCCACCGTCGCAACCTGGTCAAAGGTCTGCTCAACCAGCCACTGGTCAAGCAAGCGATCCTCGACGAAGCCGAGCGCGAAAACATCTCCGCGGAGAAAGCCAAGGCCCAGGCCCTGCGTTACGGCAACGAGATCGCCTCGGACTACACCTACACCGCGATCCGCTTTCTGGAAGTGGTGCTGAGCTGGTTCTGGAACAAGATCTACGACGGCATCAAGGTCAACCACATTGAAGGCGTGCAGAAAGTCGCGCAGGGTCACGAAGTGATCTACGTGCCGTGCCACCGCAGCCACATCGACTATTTGCTGCTGTCGTATCTGCTGTTCCGCAACGGCCTGACCCCGCCGCACATCGCCGCCGGGATCAACCTGAACATGCCGGTGATCGGCAGCCTGCTCCGTCGCGGCGGCGCGTTCTTCATGCGTCGCACATTCAAGGGCAATCCGCTGTACACCTCGGTGTTCAACGAATACCTGCACACCCTGTTCACCAAAGGTTTCCCGGTCGAGTACTTCGTTGAGGGTGGGCGCTCGCGCACCGGGCGCATGCTGCAACCGAAAACCGGCATGCTCGCCATCACCCTGCGCAGCTTCCTGCGTTCGTCGCGGATGCCGATCGTGTTTGTGCCGGTGTACATCGGTTATGAGCGCGTGCTGGAAGGTCGCACCTACCTCGGCGAACTGCGCGGCGCGAGCAAGAAGAAAGAATCGATCTTCGACATTTTCAAAGTCATCGGTGCGCTCAAGCAGCGCTTCGGTCAGGTCGCGGTGAACTTCGGCGAGCCGATCAAACTGGCGGAATTCCTTGATGCCGAGCAACCGGACTGGCGCCAGCAGGAACTCGGCCCACAGTACAAGCCGGCGTGGCTCAACGAAACCACCAATCGCCTTGGCGAGAAAGTCGCGCAGCATTTGAACGAAGCGGCGGCGATCAACCCGGTCAATCTTGTCGCGCTGGCGCTGCTGTCGACCACACGTCTGGCGCTGGACGATCGCGCCATGGCACGGGTACTGGATCTGTACCTGGCGCTGCTGCGCAAAGTCCCGTATTCGCCGCACACCACGCTTCCGGAAGGCGATGGTCGTGCGCTGATCGAGCATGTGAAGGACATGGACCTGCTCGCCGAGCAGAACGATGCGCTGGGCAAGATTCTCTATCTGGACGAGCAGAACGCCGTCCTGATGACCTACTACCGCAACAACGTGCTGCACATCTTCGCGTTGCCTGCGCTGCTGGCGAGCTTCTTCCAGAGCGCTTCGCGTATGAGTCGCGAACAGATCCTGCGCTACACCCGCGCGTTGTATCCGTACCTGCAATCGGAACTGTTCATTCGCTGGACGCTGGATGAGTTGGACGGTGTGGTTGATCAGTGGCTGGAAGCATTCGTCGAGCAAGGCCTGCTGCGCTTCGAGAAGGACGTCTACCTGCGTCCGGCGCCAAGTTCGCGGCATTTCGTATTGCTGACGCTGCTGTCGAAGAGCATCGCCCAGACCTTGCAGCGCTTCTACATGACCGTGTCCTTGCTGCTCAACAGCGGCCAGAACACCGTCAGCGCCGAAGAGCTGGAAGATCTCTGCACGGTCATGGCCCAGCGCCTGTCGATCCTCCACGGTCTGAATGCGCCGGAGTTCTTCGACAAGAGCCTGTTCCGTCACTTCATCCAGACGATGCTCGACCTCGACGTGCTGCGTCGCGACGAGGCCGGCAAACTGAGTTACCACGAACTGCTTGGCGAACTCGCCGAAGGTGCGGCCAAGCGCGTGTTGCCGGCGGAGATTCGTTTGTCGATCCGCCAGGTTGCACTGCATCGCAGTGAAGATGCTGCCGATCAGGTCGTCGCCCAACCCGAGACCTGATGCAAACCCTGTGGGAGCGAGCCTGCTCGCGAAGGCGGAGTGTCAGACAACTGAAATGTTGAATGCTAAACCGCTTTCGCGAGCAGGCTCGCTCCCACATTGAAAAGGAGAACGTCCGATGAAAAAACTCACCCTGCTCGCCGCCGCCACACTGCTCAGCGCCTGCCAATCGACCACACCTGCCGGCAAGGTCAGCCTCGACGGTGAAGTGTTCTACCTGCAGCGCATCGCCCTGCCACCGAGCGCGACCCTCAGCGTCAGCCTGCAGGACGTTTCGCTGGCCGATGCGCCAGCCGTGGTGCTGGACGAGCAGAAAGGCCCGGTCATAGGCCAGGTGCCGCTGCCCTTCCACTTGAGCTACGATCCGGCGCAGGTCAAACCCGGCCATCGTTACTCGGTCAGCGCGCGCATTGAAGTCAACGGCGAACTGATATTCATCACCACCGAAAACCACGCCGTGCAACTCGACGGCAACGACCCGCAGCCGCTGAAAATTCGCGTCGACGCCGTTCGTTAATTCATTTTCCGCAGCCCTTTTCCGCAACAAGGAAGCCGCCATGTTCCGCCCTACCCTTCGCTTCGCCGGCCTGTGTGCAGGCCTGATGATCTCCGCCAGCGCCATGGCTTTGTCGCTGAGTGACCTGTCGCAAAAAGACGCGACCGGCGGCCTCAAGGATGCCCTGACCCAGGGTGCGCAAATCGCCGTCAAACAACTCGGCACACCCGGCGGTTTCAGCAACAACCCCGACGTGAAGATCGAACTGCCGGGCAAACTCGGCAAAGCCGCGAGCAAAATGAAAGCCTTCGGCATGGGCGCCCAGGTTGAAGAACTGGAAACTGCCATGAACAAGGCTGCCGAAAGTGCGGTGACTCAGGCCCAGCCAATCCTCGTCGATGCCGTGAAGAAAATGAGCGTGGAAGACGCCAAAGGCATCCTCAGTGGCGGCAAGGACTCGGCCACGCAATACCTCGACAAATCCAGCCGCGAACAGATCCGCGCCAAGTTCCTGCCGATCGTCAAACAAGCGACCGACAAGGTTGGCGTGGCGCAGAAGTACAACGCCTTCGCCGGCCAGGCCGCGACGTTTGGTGTGGTAGACGCGAAGAGCGCCAACGTTGAAAACTACGTCACCGAGCAAGCGCTCAACGGCCTGTTCGAGATGATCGGCAAACAGGAAGAAACCATCCGCCAGAACCCGGCCGCAGCGGCGACCAGTCTGGCGAAGAAGGTGTTCGGCACGTTGTAATGTGCTGAACGACAAAAAGCCCGCTGACCTTTACCGGTTCAGCGGGCTTTTTTGTGGGCGTCAGTTTTGCGGATCGACTTGATCGAGGACGCGATTCACCGACAGCTCAGCGAGGGAAATCATCTGCTGAATACCCAGAAGCTGACTACACGTCGGGCCATTCAGGGTGAACGCCAGTTCGCTGGCCATGATGTTGGCTGAGGCCAGGGTTTCACAGGCGTGAGCGAGTAATGTTTCGGAATCGACTTCGGGAAGGACGGTAAAAATTGTGCTGGGATGGCTGACGGGTTTGGGGGGATTGGGTGTGGTTTTGAACATGGCGAAATCTCCTGAAGTAGTGGAGCCGCCACCGTTCGCTGCGAAACGAAAGTTAGGTGGCAGCTGTACGCAGGTTCGCAGACCGGGACTTCAGGCACCCGGCATACCCGAAGGTATCCCGCGCACAACCGCCATGACACAGGCATAAAAAAGCGCCCGCTTTCGGATGGTGGACGCTGTGCGTCTGAAGTTTAACCGGGCTGCGAAACCCGGTCGCTGATTTTTGCAGCGACAGACCTAGCCTAGAGATCGCGCTTCCGACGGACAACCTGAAAACCTTGTGGGAAGGTTCTGTATTTTCGCAACACGGTTAAACAATTTTGCCTGTCCGATCGTCATCGCCAGCAGGGTCACTCCTACAGTTAAATGGAGTACACCTGCAAAAAACGGGTCGGCTGTCAGGCCGCCTTCGCGAGCAGGCTCGCTCCCACAGTTGAATTGAGTACACCTGCAGAAAACAGGTCGGCTGTCAGGCCGCCTTCGCGAGCAGGCTCACTCCTACAGTTGGATTGAGTACACCTGCAGAAAACAGGTCGGCTGTCAGGCCGCCATCGCTGGCAAGCCAGCTCCCACAATTGGATTGGGTGTATGCCGGTAGAGATTGGGCGGCTGTCAGGACCTCATCGCGAGCAGGCTCACTCCTACAGTTGGATTGCGTACATCTGCAAAAAACAGGTCGGCTATCAGGCCGCCTTCGCGAGCTGGCTCGCTCCCACAAAAGAGCAAGAGCAGATCGCTTCTGCTCCTCACCACTCAACAGGATGAGCGTTAGCTCGGCTGCAGCTTTTGATCTTGATCTGGAAGCCCGTCGGCAGGCTGAGTGGAGGGATTGATCCGGGGGGGGAGCGCAGCGACCGTTCGACGAAGTCGAACACATCGAAAGGAGGTGCAGCGAAGCAAACCGTAGGCGATGCCCCCGGATCGATCCCGGAGCGAAGGAACCCCGAGCCCCAGCGAGCGGGCCGAACGTCAGGGCACAGACCTTTGGTTCCTTTGGGGCGTTTGCCAAAGGGACTCGCTGTAAAAGCGAAACCGCCAGCGGCAGCACCCACAAAAACGGATATTCACCCAAAACCCCAAGAACATGGTCGGCCCGAAGGCCGCCACGTCAAACAAAGGATCAAGCCTCGCGCCGAACCCTGAACCAAGCCGCATACAACGCCGGCAAAAACAACAGCGTCAACGCGGTCGCAACAATCAACCCCCCCATGATCGCCACCGCCATCGGCCCGAAAAACACACTCCGCGACAACGGAATCATCGCCAGCACCGCCGCCAACGCCGTCAACACAATCGGCCTGAAGCGTCGAACCGTAGCCTCGATAATCGCCTGCCAAGGCTTAAGCCCGGACTTGATATCCTGCTCAATCTGATCCACCAGAATTACCGAATTGCGCATGATCATCCCCGACAACGCAATCGTCCCCAACATCGCCACAAACCCGAACGGCTGGCGGAACACCATCAAAAACAGCACCACCCCGATCAACCCCAACGGCGCCGTCAAAAACACCATCGCCGTGCGCGAAAAACTGCGCAACTGCACCATCAGTAACGTCAGCACCACGACAATAAACATCGGCACCCCGGCATTCACCGACTTCTGCCCACGCTCGGAATCCTCCACCGTGCCGCCGACATCCAACAGATAACCATCGGGCAACTCGGCGCGAATCGAATCCAGCGTCGGCATGATCTGCTTCACCAGCGTCGCCGGCTGTTCCTTGCCATAAATATCCGCCCGCACGGTCACGTTCGGCAGACGATTGCGGTGCCAGATAATCCCCTCCTCAAAGCCATATTCAAGGGTAGCAATCTGCGACAACGCCACGCTGCGGCCGTTATCCGTCGGCACCGCCAGACTCGGCAACAACGACAATTCAGTGCGCTCATGCACCGTGCCGCGCAGCAGAATCTCGATCAATTCGTTGTCTTCGCGATACTGACTGACACTCGACCCGGTCAACGAACTCTGCAGGAATTTCGCCAGATTGGCCGTGCTCACACCCAACGCCCGGGCGCGATCCTGATCGATATTCAGGTAAACAACCTTGCTCGGCTCTTCCCAATCCAGATGCACATTGACCACATGCGGATTCTCGCGAACCTTGGCCGCCACTTTGCGCGCCAACGCGCGGACCTCTTCGATGTGTTCGCCGGTGACGCGGAACTGCACCGGATAGCCAACCGGCGGACCGTTTTCCAAGCGTGTAACCCGCGAACGCAATGCAGGAAATTGCTCGTTAAGCGTTTCGATCAACCATCTGCGCAGCGCCTCACGCTCTTCGATGGTTTTCGCCAACACCACAAACTGCGCGAAGCTCGCCGCCGGCAACTGCTGATCCAGCGGCAGGTAGAAACGCGGCGAACCGGTGCCAACATAGGCCACATAATTGTCGATGCCCGCATGATCCTTGAGCATCGCCTCCAGCCGTTTCACCTCACCGGTGGTATTGGCCAGCGACGCGCCTTCAGCCAATTTCAGATCGACCATCAACTCCAGTCGATTGGAGGCCGGGAAGAACTGCTGCGGGACGAAACGGAACAACATCACCGAGGCGATAAACAGCCCCACCGTCAGCACGATTACGGTCTTGCGATGCGCCACGCACCACTCCACCAAACGCCGGACCCGCTGATAGAACGGCGTGCCATACGGATCCGGCTGACCGTCGCCAGTGCCATGTTTGGCCGCATGAATTTTCGCCAGATCCGGCAGGAGTTTTTCCCCCAGATACGGCACAAACATCACCGCCGCCACCCACGAAGCGAGCAGCGCAATTGTGACAACCTGGAAGATCGAGCGGGTGTATTCGCCAGTGCCGGACTGCGCCGTGGCAATCGGCAGAAACCCGGCGGCAGTGATCAATGTGCCGGTGAGCATCGGGAACGCGGTGCTGGTCCAGGCATAACTCGCCGCGCGGATGCGATCAAAGCCCTGCTCCATTTTGATCGCCATCATTTCCACGGCGATGATCGCGTCGTCCACCAACAAGCCAAGCGCCAACACCAACGCGCCAAGGGAGATCTTGTGCAGGCCGATGCCGAGGTAATACATGCAGGCGAAAGTCATCGCCAGCACCAGCGGAATGGTCAGCGCCACCACCATGCCGGTGCGCACGCCGAGGGAGAAGAAGCTCACCAGCAAGACAATCGCCAGCGCTTCGACCAGTACCTGAACAAACTCGCCGACCCCGGTTTTCACCGCCGCCGGTTGATCGGAAACCTTGCGCAATTGCATACCGGCCGGGAGGTTTTTCTGGATGCGCGAGAACTCGCCTTCCAGCGCTTTACCCAGCACCAGAATGTCGCCGCCATCCTTCATCGCTACCGCCAGACCAATCGCGTCTTCGCCCATGAAGCGCATGCGCGGCGCCGGTGGATCGTTGAACCCGCGACGCACATCGGCGACATCGGAGATGCGGAACGTACGATCACCGACGCGGATCGGGAAGTTTTTTATCTCCTCGACCGTCTGAAAATTCCCTGAGACTCGTAGTTGCAAACGCTCGCTACCGGTTTCAAAGAACCCCGCGGTCGACACCGCGTTCTGCTCTTGCAGCGCTTGTTGCACCGCCGCCAGCGGCAAGCCGAGCGTTGCCAGTTTGACGTTGGACAGCTCGACCCAGATTTTCTCATCCTGCAAACCAAGCAGGTCAACCTTGCCAACATCCTTGACCCGTTGCAGCTGGATCTGGATACGGTCGGCGTAATCCTTGAGCACCGCGTAATCGAAACCGTCGCCGGTCAGCGCATAGATATTGCCGAACGTGGTACCGAATTCATCGTTGAAGAACGGCCCCTGTATGTCCGGCGGCAAGGTCTGGCGAATATCACTGACCTTCTTGCGCACCTGATACCAGAGGTCGGGAATTTCCTTGGAGTGCATCGAGTCGCGGGCAATGAATGTCACCTGGGATTCACCGGGGCGCGAGAACGACACAATGCGTTCGTACTCACCGGTTTCCATCAGTTTCTTTTCGATGCGTTCGGTGACCTGCCGCGAGACTTCCTGCGCGGTCGCCCCCGGCCAGCGGGTTTGAATCACCATGGCCTTGAAGGTGAACGGCGGGTCTTCACTCTGGCCGAGCTTGGTGTAGGACAACGCACCAACGATGGCCAGCAAAAGCATCAGGAACAGTACGATCTGGCGATTACGCAGCGCCCATTCGGAAAGGTTGAAGCGCATCGGGGCTTACTCCTTGTCCGCCAGATTGACCACACGGTTGGAGCGATCCACCGGACGCACCTGCTGCCCTTCAAGCAACACATGCACACCGGCGGCCACCACCCAGTCGCTGGCGTTCAAGCCTTCGAGCACCGGTACGCTTTTCTCGCCGAACGGACCGATGCGCACCGGGGTTTTCTTCAAGGTGTTGTTGCCGTTGACGACCCACACGTAGGTCGCGCCGTTTTCCGCGGTGAGTGCCGAAAGCGGCACCGACAGGGAAACGCTGTCAGCCGATTGCACGAACACCCGGGCACTCTGGCCCAGTTCGGCCGGGACTTTGCCGCCGGTGAAGGAAATACGTGCAGCAAAGGTGCGTGAGCGTGGATCGGCGGCGGGCGACAGTTCGCGGATCTGCCCGGCAAATCGCTGGTTTTGCTGCGTCCACAATTCAACCGTCACTGGCTGACCGACCTTGAAGCGCCCGAAGCTCTGCTCCGGCAGGCTGATCAACACTTCGCGCTCGCCATCAGTGGCCAAGGTGAATACGGTTTGCCCGGCGGCAACCACCTGCCCCACCTCGACCGAACGCTTGGCCACCACGCCATCCTGCGGCGCACGCAGCACGGCGTAACTGGCCTGATTGGTCGATACGTTGAATTCGGCTTTGATTTGTTTGAGGCGGGCTTCACCGGAGCGGTAAAGATTTTCGGCATTGTCGTAAGCCGAGCGGCTGACCATCTGCCGATCCATCAGGGTCTTGTAGCGATCGCGCTCGGCACGCACCAGATTGAGATTGGCTTCGGCGGCGGCGACCTGGGCGCGGGTGGCTTCCAGTTGCAGGCGCACGTCCTGCGGATCGAGCTCGGCGAGTGGCTGATCAGCCTTCACCCGCTGGCCCTCATCGACCAGTCGTCGGCTGACTTTGCCGCCAATGCGGAAGGCCAGATCGGGTTCGTAGCGAGCGCGAACCTCGCCCGGATAACTTTCCATCGCCTGCGCCGAAGGCTCTGGCTGCACCACCATGGCCGGTCGCACGGTGACTTGCGTCGCCTCTTCCTGACCACACGCTGACAAAAGGAACGCCAGACTCACTGGCAACGCGAGGGACAACGCATGGCGGAACATGGTGACGGACCTTTCGCTAATGGTGCTTGGAATAATTATACTGGCGGGTATGGTATTAATAGCAAACTCACCAGTCCAGTATTAAAAGCGAAGAATGTCGAACAATCTTTCAACTCCAAACGGTCCGGGCCGCCCCAAGGATCTGGCCAAGCGCCAGGCCATCCTCGACGCGGCGAAAATTCTGTTTCTGAGTCATGGCTACGCCAACACCAGCATGGACGCGGTCGCCAGCGAGGCCGGCGTGTCGAAGCTGACGGTCTACAGCCATTTCAACGACAAGGAGACGCTGTTCTCCGCCGCCGTGGTGGCCAAATGCGAAGAGCAATTACCGCCACTGTTCTTCGAATTGCCTGAAGGCATCGCCGTGGAAAATGTGTTGCTGAACATTGCGCGAGGCTTTCATCACCTGATCAACAGCGATGAATCGGTGAACTTGCACCGCTTGATCATGGCGCTGGGCAGTCAGGACCCGAAGCTGTCACTGATCTTCTTCGAGGCCGGCCCGCAGCGCATGGTGCAGGGCATGGAGCGGCTTTTGACGCGCATCCACGAGACGGGCGTGCTGAGCATCGATCTGCCGCGCAATGCCGCCGAGCATTTCTTTTGCCTGATCAAGGGTGCGGGAAATTTCCGGCTGTTGTATGGCTGTGGGGAGCCGTTGAGCGAAGAGGCTGCAGAGAGCCATATCGAGGAAGTGGTGGCTTTGTTTATGCGCGCCTATCGCCCCTGATTCTGTGGTGTCTGGGGGGACGCCTTCGCGAGCAGGCTCGCTCCCACAGTTGAAATGCATTCCAAGGTGGGAGCGAGCCTGCTCGCGAATAGCAGCGACTCGGTCTTAGGGTTTTAGCGCTTTCTTCGGATAGATGTCATAGCGGCTCGATTTGCCATCCAGCGCATGACTCGGCTTCGGCCCCTCAATGCACGGCGCCTTGCGCGGTCGCTTGACCACTACCCGGTGCGTCGCCAAGGTCAGCGCCGCCTGCAACAACGCCGGCGCATCCGGATCATCGCCCACCAGCGGCCGGAACAGACGCATTTCCTTCTTCACCAGCGCGGTCTTCTCGCGATGCGGAAACATCGGGTCGAGATAAATCACCTGCGGCGGCTCACCTTCCCAGTTCTGCATGACTTCGATGGAATTGCCCTTGAGCAATTTCATTCGCGCCACGATCGGGGCCACGTCGAAATCTTCCGCCGCGCGCGCCAGACCGTCCTCCAGCAGCGCACCAATCAATGGCTGGCGCTCGATCAGGCTCATTTCGCATCCGAGGCTGGCCAGCACAAACGCATCCTTGCCCAACCCCGCCGTGGCATCCAGCACACGCGGGCGCACGCCTTGAGCAATGCCGACAGCCTTGGCGATCATCTGCCCGCTGCCGCCCCCGTATAAACGCCGATGCGCCGCGCCGCCCTCAACGAAGTCGACGCGCACCGGCCCCGGTGCGTCCGGGCCGAGCTGTTGCAGCTGCAAACCCAGCTCGCCGACCTGCAAGGCAAATTCGCCGTCCGCCACTTCAAGCGGCAGGCCCAGACGCTCGGCCCACTGCTCGGCTTGCGCTTCAAACGTCGGGCCGAGGGCCTGAACATGGATGCGGCAGGCCGCGGGTTGCTCAATCATGGAAAACACGCTCAAAAATTCAAGGACCGGCAAAAACCGCCGATAACTCATTCAACGCGCATTTTGCCAGAGCTGAGCGTCAACCGAAAAAAATGTCAGGCATTCTTCCCACATCGATTGGCTACATCTCGCCCCATGGCGACTTTAGCCGTCACAACACTCAAGCACTGAGCGGCGTCAGTCACCTGTGGCAGGATTTCTTTGCCCAGGCGATGGCCGAACAGACGAGTGAAGTGGTGCCTGCCTGCGGTACGTTTCCGCCAGTTGACCTGAGCAGCCCGGAAGAGCCGACTATCGGCAGCGAGTTGCACGCGCACATCGTCAGTCAGCGTGAGTGCGATGTGGTCGAAACTGAAGTGCGTCCGCCGGAGCCATTGTTCCTGCCGATCGCCGAATTCGAAATGGACCTGCTGGACAAGCCATGCCCTCCTTTCCCACCTGAAGAACTCAAGGCTCAGCAAGAGCAACAGGATTTCGACAGCAGCTGGGTGCGTCCGGTGGTGATCAACAATGGCCAGCCGACACCAGAGCCAGGCCCGGCACCGCAGAAGAAACCGCTGTACCTGCCGATTGCCGAGTTCGATCTGGATCTGCTGCAAAAGCCTTACCCGCCGTTCCCGCCGGAAGAAATCGTCGAGCAACAGAAAGCGCTGGACTTCGATAACGGCTGGGCACGTCCGATCGTTCTGCAGAACCTGCGCCTCGCCGCTTAACGCTCAGCGACACACGCTCCAGCGCCCGACATCGACATGAAAGTGATTGCGATGGGCGGCGTTGTAATCCGGACTCAACACCACGCTGAACGCCTCGCAGGCACCGTCGCGCACCTGACGGAGAAACTGCGCGTCCTGATTTTGCTTCGGCCAATCCTTGAGCACGCTGATACTGCGACCGTCGGCCAGACGAAAACCGGCGATGTCCAATGCATCGGCGCTGGCGTGACGGCTGAGCGCCCCGCTTTCGCGGTTGTAGACATTGCGACAGGCGAAGCTGCCGAGGTGATCGACTCGCGCGACTTTCTGACCGTAAACCGACTGTGCGGCGGGTTGCAGCGAATGGTGCTCGAACATCGCGTAGGCGACCGCCAATGGGCAACTGGCGAGGAAACTGCTGCTCAGCGCCACCTCACCGCCCTGCACGCGTAATGCGCCGATCAGTGGGCACTTGGCGTCGGGGCTGTCGGATTGAGGTGTGACGCGCAGATCGGAACTGCTTAACGCCTGGGCGCAGAGCTCAGGATCACTGCGCAAGCGCATCAGCTTGTAACCGGTCAGCCAGTTGGGCGCGGCTTGCACATCCAGCGGCGCCCATGGATTCCATTCTGGCGGCACATCCAGCCAACCGCGCCAGACACTGATCAACGCGCCGCCGATGATCAACAGGACGCTTAGCGCAATCCATCGCCCCATGCTCAACCCTTGAAGAACTGATTGGCCTTGGCGTACGGCATCGACTGCGAGGTAAAGCCGAACGTGCCCGATTGCTGGATCTCTTCAGCGGCGCGAAAAAATTCGCCGAACGCCGCCAACGCCAGCGCCGAACCAGTACTGATGCGGCGCACGCCCATTTCCTCCAGCTCCTGCACGGTCAGTTTCAAACCGCCGGACATCAGCACATTGACCGGTTTCGGCGCCACCGCGCGCACCACCGCCAGCACTTCTTCGGCGTTGCGCAACCCTGGCGCGTACAGCACGTCGGCGCCTGCTTCGGCGAAGGCCTGCAAGCGGCGGATGGTGTCGTTGATGTCGGGATTGCCGTGCAGATAGTTTTCCGCACGCGCGGTGAGGATGAAGGGAAATGGTAGCGTGCGCACCGCAGCAACAGCGGCTTCGATGCGCGCCACGGCGTGTTCGAAACAATAGATCGGCGCCTCCGCGCGGCCCGTGGCGTCTTCGATCGAACCACCGACCGCACCCGACTCTGCTGCGCGAATCAGGCTTTTTGCAGCCTCGGCCGGGTCATCGGCAAAACCGTTTTCCAGATCCACCGCCACCGGCAAATCGGTGGCCGCGACAATCGCGCGGACATTGGCCAGGGTCTCGTCGAGACTCAACGCACCATCGGCCTTGCCCTGGGAAAACGCATAACCGGCGCTGGTCGTTGCCAAGGCCTGATAGCCGAGACTGGCGAGCATTTTCGCCGACCCCGCATCCCACGGATTGGGAATGACGAAAATCCCCGGACGTTCATGCAGGGCTTTGAAGGCGTGTGCTTTAAGGGCTTGGGCATCCATCGGCAGGCTCCAGGGCAGGAAAAAAATCCGCCTCAGAGCAGGCCAAGTTGCTCCGCAGCGGGTTCTCTGTATAGCTCAGGCAGGGCCGGCAGGCCAGGCAAACGTTGCATCAGTTGTGCGTGAAAACGTTGCGCCAGTTTTGCCGCCAACAGGTTGTCGGCGGTGTGCAGGAAGATATACGGCGTGCGCCCCTCTTCGATCCACTCGGCGATTTTAGCCACCCACGGCAGCAGAAACGGGTCGTTGGCCTCAAGCTCTGGATGGCCAATGAAGCGCACCTGCGGAAATTGCGTAAATGCCGCCGGGCGTGTCGGCACTCGCGGCTTTTTCGATTGCGCGTGAATCACCGAAGACTCGGTCGACAGGCAGCTGAACAGCGCACGCGGATCAAGGCAAATGCGCTCGACACCACGATCCAGCAGCAGGCGATTCAGCAGGCGTTCGCTCTCGCCCTTGGCGAAGAACTGTTCATGCCGCACTTCCACCGCCAACGGGCAATCCAGCGCATCAATGAACGCTGCCAGTTCCGGCACGCGATGCGGCGTAAAGCTTTTCGACAGTTGCAACCACAGCGGCGAGACACGCTGGCCGAGGGGTTTGAGTAATTGCAGGAAGGTATCGGCGGCGGTCAGTTGCTCGCGCAGATCACCGCTGTGGCTGATGTCGCCGGGAAATTTGGCGGTGAAGCGAAAGTGTTCGGGCATCACCTCGGCCCAACGCTGCACGGTGGCCGGCGACGGGCTGGCGTAGAAGGTCGTGTTGCCTTCAACGGCGTTGAACACTTGCGAATAGAGACCGAGGAAATCGGCGGTTTTGGCGTCTACCGGGTACAGATACTCGCGCCAGGCATTTTCGCTCCAGGACGGGCAACCGAGGTAGTAAGGCAGATCCATCAGATGTACAGATCGAGGCCCAGCACGTCTGCATCCCAATCGACAAAACCGGCGGTGCTCAGGTAGCTGGCCAGGGCCATGGC
Organism: Pseudomonas sp. S3_C06; assembly: GCF_054667675.1. NCBI lineage: Bacteria > Pseudomonadati > Pseudomonadota > Gammaproteobacteria > Pseudomonadales > Pseudomonadaceae > Pseudomonas > Pseudomonas sp. S3_C06. Next base: position 5,169,799 of record NZ_CP162747.1, on the reverse strand, counting down.
TACGCTCTTTTTCATCGCACGGTGGTAAATCATGTCTTGTTGACGGGCGGGCAGATTGCTCAGGCGTTGCGCGGCGCCTTTGGCAGCAGCGCGGGCAGCCATTTGCTCTTCAGTCGGAAATTCCAGCTCGCCGTCGATATCGTCGACGGACTCATCCAGCGCCGCATTGCCTTTACGAGGCTTGCGCTTGATGGGGTAGGACTGAGAGGAAAGGCCGTCTATACGCATAATTTCATGCTCGGTATCGATGATGGCAATTTAGCGGCACCTGACCGACTTAGCAAATCGCCGAGTGATAACTAGAACACATAAAGCGCAAAAGGTTTAAAACGAGGGGTTAGAAACTGACGATTGGCGGATTCGCGGGCGACTTAATTCCCTGTGGGAGCGAGCTTGCTCGCGAAGAGTTCAGCACATTCAACATTGATATAGGCTGACCCGACGCCTTCGCGAGCAAGCTCGCTCCCACAGGTAAAGTGGTGAATCAGCGGGCTTTCGGGGTGGCTACTTTGTCGCGCAGGTAAACCGGTTGCGCGTCGTCCGCCGGAATCGATTCGCCACGCTCCCAAGCGAAGCGCGCCAGAGTCAGCAGATCCTCGGCGTGGGGCAACATGCCTGCATCCGAGCCGCTCAGATTGATCGCGATCCGCTCGGCATAACCCCAACCGGTGCCGGCACCGAACCACTCGCCACTGGCATCGGCCGGCAGCGCCGCGACTTCCGGCGGCAGCACCGCTTCGGCGCCCACCAGACGCATCTCCCCTGCCGTCTCGCGGTAGCAGCCCCAATACACTTCATCCATCCGCGCATCGATGGCCGCCGCGACCTGGCTCACGCCATGTTCACGCAACGCTCGCTGCGCCAGCACTGCGAGGTTGGACACCGGCAACACCGGACGATCCAGCGCAAACGCCAAACCTTGCACCACACCAATGGCAATACGCACCCCGGTGAATGCACCCGGCCCGCGACCGAAGGCAATCGCATCGACCGCCTGCAACGTGGTGCCTGCGTCAGCCAGCAGTTGCTGGATCATCGGCAGCAGCTTCTGCGCGTGCAGGCGCGGGATCACCTCGTAATGGCTCGTGACCTTGCCGTCATGCAGCAAAGCAACGGAGCAAGCTTCAGTCGCGGTGTCCAGGGCCAGCAAGGTGCTCATCGATGTTTCCAAAACAGGGGTGGGAAAAAGTGCGTCAGTATAAACAACTACGGCCCGCAAGCGGGCCGTGGATGATGCTGCGGTTCAGACTTTTCAGCTCAGCGCGGCCAGCACCTTGGCGGTGATCGCATCGACCGAACCAACGCCCGGGATGTGGCTGTACTTCGGCTTGCCAGCGTTTTTCGCGGACAGGTTCTGATAGAACTCCACCAGCGGCTTGGTCTGCGAATGGTAGACCGACAGGCGATGACGCACGGTTTCTTCAGTGTCGTCCTTGCGCTGTACCAGTTCTTCGCCGGTGATGTCGTCTTTGCCAGCGATTTTCGGCGGGTTGTAGACGATGTGGTAAACGCGGCCGCTGGCTTCGTGAACACGACGACCGGCGATGCGTTGAACGATTTCTTCGTCTTCAACAGCGATTTCAACCACGGCATCCAGCTCAACACCGGCAGTCACCAGGGCTTCAGCCTGCGGAATGGTGCGCGGGAAGCCGTCGAACAGGAAGCCGTTGGCGCAGTCTGGCTGAGCGATACGGTCCTGAACCAGTGCGATGATCAGGTCATCCGACACCAGACCGCCGGCATCCATGATGCTCTTGGCTTGAACGCCCAGTGGAGTACCGGCCTTGACCGCTGCACGCAGCATGTCGCCGGTGGAAATTTGTGGAATGCCGAATTTTTCGGTGATGAACTTAGCCTGAGTACCTTTACCGGCCCCGGGAGCTCCCAGCAGAATGACGCGCATTAGATGTGCTCCTCAATTTTTTTATAAAAAGCTTTTACAAAACAAAGGATTCGCCGCTTGGGACGAATCCTGAAAATACGGGTCGTGGCCGCACAAACGGCCAAAGGCTGATCAAGATACACAGCAGGCTGCGCCCACACAAGACGCCAAAAGTCGGAGAAACCGAAGCCCCCCGCGACCTTGCGACGCGGTAACCCAAGTCGCAACCCCATCATTAACTGTCGCCTGGCGGCACTTTGCGCCGAGAGGCAAAGCGGCATCCGGCGTTTGTTGCCGATGCCGCACGCCACGACAAAAACGTTAGCCGGTATTTCGCAAACCGGCGGCAATCCCCGCCACAGACACCAGCAATGCCTGTTCCACCGGGCTGCCCTGCTCGACCTCCTGTTGCCGCGAGCGGGCCAGCAATTCGGCCTGCAAAAGATGCAGCGGGTCGAGGTAGGTGTTGCGCAAACGGATGAATTCGAGGGTGTCAGGGCTATGTGCCAGCAGCTGCGACTGGCCAGTCAGGCCGAGCACCACCGCACACGCCTGCGACAATAGGTCGCGTAATTGCGCGCCCAACGGCAGCAAGTCCGGCTCGACCAGACGCTGATCGTAGGACAATGCGATATCCGCATCAGCCTTGGCCAAGACCATTTCGAGCATGTCGATACGAGTGCGGAAGAACGGCCATTGTTCACGCATCTGCCCGAGCAATTCGCCTTCGCCGCGCTCCAGTGCTTTGCTCAGCGCCGACTCCCAACCCAGCCACGCTGGCAGCATCAACCGCGTTTGCGTCCAGCCAAAAATCCACGGGATCGCTCGCAGACTTTCTATGCCGCCCGCGCGACGCTTGGCCGGGCGACTACCGAGCGGTAAACGCCCCAGTTCCTGCTCCGGCGTGGACTGGCGGAAGTACTCGACGAATTGCGGATTTTCCCGCACGACCTGGCGATAAGCACTGACACCGTCAGCCGCCAACTCATCCATCAGATGGCGCCACTCAGGCGTTGGCGGCGGTGGCGGCAGCAAAGTCGCTTCAAGCACCGCCGCCAGATACAGATTGAGGTTTTGTTCGGCGATATCTGGCAGGCCGAATTTGAATCGAATCATTTCGCCCTGCTCGGTGGTGCGGAAACGCCCCGCCACCGATCCCGGCGGCTGCGACAGAATCGCCGCGTGCGCCGGGCCACCGCCACGACCAACAGTGCCGCCGCGACCATGGAACAACAACAATTCGACTTGCTGCTCGCGGCAGATTTCCACCAAACGTTCCTGCGCGCGATATTGCGCCCAAGCCGCTGCGGTGGTGCCGGCGTCCTTGGCCGAGTCGGAATAGCCGATCATCACTTCCTGCGGACCTTGCAGCCGTGCACGGTAGCCCGGCAGCAGCAACAAGCGCTCCATCACCGGCCCGGCGTTGTCGAGGTCGGCGAGGGTTTCGAACAGCGGCACCACGCGCATCGGCCGCAACACGCCGGACTCTTTGAGCAGCAGTTGCACGGCAAGCACATCGGAAGCAGCGCCGGCCATGGAGATCACGTAGGAGCCGAGCGACGCACCCGGCGCGGCGGCGATTTCCTTGCAGGTGTTGAGTACTTCAGCGGTATCAGCAGAAGGCTTGAAGTGCGCCGGCAGCAATGGCCGACGGTTGCTCAGTTCGCGGGTGAGGAAAGCGATGCGCTGCTCTTCGTCCCAGTCTTCGTAGCGGCCGAGGCCGAGGTAATCAGTGATTTCGGTCATCGCCGAGCTGTGGCGCGACGAGTCCTGACGCACATCCAGACGCACGAGGAACAAGCCGAATGTCACCGCCCGACGCAGACAATCAAGCAGCGGGCCATCGGCGATCACACCCATGCCACACTCGTGCAGCGAGTTGAAGCACAGCTCCAGCGGATCGAGCAGATCACGGTTGTTGCTCAGCACATCAGACGGCGCTGGCGTCGGTGCGGTCAGCGCGGCGTGTGCCCAGTTGCGCGTCGCGCGCAGGCGTTCGCGCAGTTGTTTGAGCACCGCACGATACGGTTCGGCGCTGTCGCCAGCCTTGGCTTTGAGGGCATCGCTGGCCTGCTGCATCGACAGTTCAGCCGCAAGATGATCGACATCGCGCAGGTACAAATCGGCGGCCATCCAGCGCGCCAGCAGTAGCACTTCGCGAGTCACCGCGGCGGTGACGTTGGGGTTGCCATCACGGTCGCCGCCCATCCACGAAGCGAAGCGAATCGGCGCCGCTTCCAGTGGCAGACGCAGGCCGGTCGCTTCATGCAAGGCCTTGTCGGCCTTGCGCATATGGTTGGGGATCGCCTGCCACAGCGAATGCTCGATCACCGCGAAGCCCCACTTGGCTTCGTCGACCGGCGTCGGGCGCGTGCGGCGGATTTCTTCGGTGTGCCAGGCTTCGGCAATCAGCCGTTGCAGGGTGTTTTGAATCTGTTCGCGTTCGGCGCTGGTCAGGTCGCGATGATCCTGCGCAGCGAGTTGCCCGGCGATCGCGTCGTACTTCTGGATCAGCGTGCGCCGCGCCACTTCGGTCGGGTGCGCGGTCAGCACCAATTCAATTTCCAGTCGCGACAATTGCCTCGCCAGGGATTCGGCGCTGTGGCCTTCATTGCGCAAACGCGCGAGCAATTCCGGCAGCACACGGGATTCGAACGGCGCCGGCTGCGATTCTTCGCGGCGATGGATCAACTGATATTGCTCGGCGATGTTCGCCAGATTGAGAAACTGGTTGAACGCCCTCGCCACCGGGAGCAATTCGTCTTCGCTCAATTGATTGAGGCTGGCGCTCAGTTCAGCATCCATCGAGCCCCGGCGATCGGCCTTGGCGCCCTTGCGAATCTGCTCGATCTTGTCGAGGAAGGCCTCGCCGTACTGGTCTCGAATGGTGTTGCCCAACAGCTCTCCGAGCAGGTGAACGTCTTCGCGCAAGCGTGCATCAATATCGGTCATCAGCAATTCCCCAGCAGTAATCCGGACGGCTTAGAAACGAGTGCATGACCTAGAGAGTGCCGCTCTACGCCGCTTCTTACAAGCAGCCGACGAAGGGACGTTAAACCTTGCGGGCGAAAGCTAGTCTCAACAGTAAGCCGTACAACGGCTTGCCGCCGACGCTGCCGGACACACACCCAGGCCTGCCATGAGCAGGCGCGAAATGAGGTCATCATGAAAATTCGTGAACTCGCCCAGCATTGGGAAGAAAACGCCAAAGGTCGCCTGACCGACACTGGCTACACGATTCACCTGGACGTTGAAGCGGCTGCGCGACTGGCAGCGATTGCCGAGATGTACCCCAAACGGCATGCCGAAGAGCTGCTCGGCGAACTGATTGGCGCAGCCCTTGAAGAGTTTGAAGCGAGCCTGCCGTATGTGAAGGGTTCGACGGTGGTGGCGACCGATGAGGAAGGTGATCCGTTGTATGAGGATGTTGGGCCGACGCCGCGGTTTCTGGCGTTGTCGCGCCGGCATTTGCATGACCTCTCGGCGGCTGCCGGCAAGCAAAAACACTGACACAACCTAGATCAAACTGTAGGAGTGAGCCTGCTCGCGATAGCAGTTTTTCATTCAACATTTTTGTTGTCTGATACAACGCCATCGCGAGCTGGCTCACTCCTACAGGGATGGTATTTCAAGCTGAAAATCGATGTGCTTTCGGCGTCTTGAAACCCCGCGCGTACCACTCTCTGCCGCCAAAGTTCCCGCTTTAGAGCCTTGTCCATTCGGTCAAAATATTTTTTGGCGATAGGCCATCTTTTCTGAACTTTTGAAAAATCCCGCCGGTCGGAACCTGTAACCACGCCTGGAACGAGCGTTTCAAAAACGCGCTTTCACACGTCGCTTGCGGCTCCTCGACCAGGATGGATTCAGATGTTTTCAGGAGATGCCTAATGGAGTTGAAGACCATGAAAAACCAAACCTCGTTTACCCACCTGCGCGGTCTGAAACTGGCGGCTCTGGCCATCGGCACCAGCTTCGTGCTGGCCGGTTGCGCCGGTAACCCACCGACCGAGCAATACGCCGTGACCCAATCGGCCGTGAACAGCGCTGTCAGCGCCGGCGGTACCGAGTTCGCTGCGGTTGAGATGAAGCAGGCGCAGGACAAACTGAAACAAGCCGAAATCGCCATGCACGACAAGAAGTATGACGAAGCGCGCACCCTGTCCGAGCAAGCCGAGTGGGACGCTCGCGTCGCCGAACGCAAGGCTCAGGCGGCAAAAGCCGAACAGGCTGTGAAGGATTCCCAGAAAGGTGTTCAGGAACTGCGTCAGGAAAGTCAGCGCACCGTGCAGTAAGCGCGCATCCCGATAGCAACGCTGAAACTTTTATCGATAGAAAGGACGACAAATTATGCGTAAGCAACTGATGATCCCCGCTCTTCTGGCCGCAAGCGTCGCTCTGGCTGCCTGCTCTACCCCGCCGAACCCGAACCTGGAACAGGCGCGCACCAACTACGCCGGCCTGCAAGCCAACCCACAGGCGAGCAAAGTCGCAGCACTGGAAACCAAAGACGCCAGCGACTACCTGGACAAGGCCGACAAGGCTTATCTGGACAAGCAAGACGCGGCCAAGGTTGACCAACTGGCCTACCTGACCAACCAGCGCGTGGAAGTGGCCAAGCAGACCATCGCCCTGCGCACCGCTGAAAACAATCTGAAGAATGCTGCAGCCCAACGTGCCCAGGCGCGTCTGGATGCGCGTGATCAGCAGATCAAACAGCTGCAGGACAGCCTGAACGCCAAGCAGACCGATCGCGGTACGCTGGTGACTTTCGGTGACGTGCTGTTCGCCACTGACCGTGCCGACCTGAAATCCAGCGGTCTGGTGAACATCAACAAACTGGCGCAATTCCTTCAGGAAAACCCGGATCGCAAAGTGATCGTCGAGGGCTACACCGACAGCACCGGTACTGCCAGCCACAATCAGTCGCTGTCCGAGCGTCGCGCCAACTCCGTGCGCACCGCGCTGGTGAAAATGGGCGTTGATCCAGCGCGTATCGTCACCCAAGGCTATGGCAAGGAATACCCGGTTGCCGAGAACGGCAGTGTTTCCGGCCGTGCGATGAACCGTCGTGTGGAAGTGACCATTTCCAACGACAACCAGCCAGTGATGCCACGTTCGGCAGTCAGCTCGAACTAAGCTTCAGGCTGTAACGCAAAAGCCCCGTCTGAGTGATCAGGCGGGGCTTTTTTGTGGCGCTGAAATCGCGGCCCCTCACCCCAGCCCTCTCCCGAGGGAGAGGGAGCCGATTTGTAGTGCTTTCAGAATTTGTGTTCGACACGATGGATCAGGCTGGGCTTTTTTGTGCGGGCTGAAATAGCAGCCCCTCACCCCAGCCCTCTCCCGAGGGAGAGGGAGCCGATTCGTAGTGCTTTCAGAATTTGTGTTCGACACGATGGATCAGGTCGGCGTATAGCGAAAGAACACCTCGGTCAGTCCCCTCTCCCTCTGGGAGAGGGTTAGGGTGAGGGCTGAACCTGCAGAATCACTCTTGCAGCTTCTGCGGGGTCTCTTCGCCCATGCAGCGCACGGCTTTTTTCTGAGCGTTAATCAGCACACCGGTCAAACCTTTCTGCTCGGTATCGAACAACACCAGCACGCCATCAATGCACTGCGCCACTTGCGGCGCCGGGGTGAGCGAGACTTTGTAGTCTTCGCCCGGCACGGTCTTGAGCATGGTGAATTCATTGAGCAACAACGCATCCTCGGGTTTGGCAAAGTGCAGGTAGCCGTAGTACCACAGCACCCCGACGGTGCCGAGGATGCTGCAAATACCGGTGATGATCAGCGGGATGGCGTTACGTTCTTCAGTCATTGCGGACTCTCGTTTTCAGAATTCGGGGGGTCGGGTAATTGGGGATTTCGCCGAGACGGCGCAGGCCGTTGAAGTGCTCGGGATCGTCGAGGTAGCGCAGCATGACCTGACGCCACACCGGATCGCCGAAGGTCTGCACATGACCGCCGCGAGTCAGTTGCAGCACGCGCGGTGGCGGCGCAGCCTGATACAGGCGGATGCCGTTGGAAAGTGGTACCAGCGGATCGTCGATGCTGTGGAAAATCAGTTTCGGCACGCCGTTGAGCTGCGGCATCGAGTTGATCGCGCTGTCGCCGTCCGGCACCAGCCACGACAGCGGCACCTGAAATGGCCAGGTCAGCCACGAGGTACTGAGGGCGTATTGGCCGACGCTGCGATAGCTGGCGGGCACGCCGTCGAGCACCAAAGCCTTGAGCTGTTTCTGTCGCTCGGGATGCTGCACCAGCCAATGCACGGCCATCGAACCACCGAGGCTCTGACCGAGAAGAATCAGCGGCTTGCCTTTGACCTCGGGCGCTTTGTCCAACCAGGCGAACGCGGCATCGATGTCCTGATAGATCGCCGGCAAACTCGGCTCGCCCTCGGACAAGCCATAGCCGCGATAGTCCACCAACAGCACTTGATAGCCATTTTTCGGCAGCCACCAACTGCCACCGAGGTGCATCGGCAGATTACCGCCGTTGCCGTGCAGGTGCAGGACGGTGCCCTTGACCTCGACACCGGGTTTGGCCGGCAGCCACCAGGCGTTGAGCTTCAACCCGTCAGCCGTGACCAGCGTGACGGTGCGGTATTCGAGTTTGGCTTTTTCCGGGGTGAAAATCTGGCCCGGCTCGGGGTAGAACAACAAAGAGCTGCAACCGCCGAGGGTCAATAGCAGGCAGATGATGCCGAGGATTCTCATCCGGTGAAACCTCGCAAAAAATTCGGGTTGGAACACAATAATTGTGGCAATAAAGAACCCTGTGGGAGCGAGCCTGCTCGCGAAAGCGGTGTGTCAGCCAACATTAATGTTGAATGTGAAATCGCATTCGCGAGCAGGCTCGCTCCCACAGGGAATATCAGTTGCTCAAAGGATATTGGAGTAATCCGCTTCGATCCGGTCCAGGCTCAAATGGTTGAGGAAGTTGGAGAAGCACATCCACGCCGACAACGCATTCAAATCGCGGAACTGGTCCGGCAGATACTTCGGTGGCACTACCAATCCTTCATCCACCAACTGGCGCAAGGTCCGCATGTCTTCCAGCGTGGTCTTGCCGCAGAACAACAACGGAATCTGCTCAAGCTTGCCTTTACGCACAGCCAACTGAATGTAGTTGTAAACCATGATAAAGCCCTTGAGATAGGACAAGTCTTTGGTAAATGGCAGACCGGTCGGCGTCGATCCACGGAAAACCCGGCTGGCGTTGCCGTAGCTTTCGGCCATCTCGAAACCCTGTTCGCGGAAGAACTCGAACACCTGCAGGAAGTCCGCTCCCTCCTCGACCATGTGAATCGCGCGGGTGCGGTTGGTCAGTTTGCGCAGACGACTCGGGTAGGAGGCAAAAGTGATGATTTCCATCAGGATCGCCAGGCCTTCCTGAGTCACCGTCGACGAGGGCGGGCCTTTGGAGAGGAAGGTGCAGATCGGCTGATTGAGACCATTGAGCGTGGTGCCGACGTGGACCAGACCCTCGTGGACTTCCAGCGCACGCACGTCGCGATCGTTGAACATCGCGTCGGTACGGATCTTGATGTAATCCGCACCGGCCGCTGCGTCGGCGACGATGCCGTCGGACTCGAATACGCGAATGGTTTCCTCGGCCTCGCCGAACACCTTGTTCAGACGGGTTTGCAGCAAGTGCACGGCGTCTTTGGCGGTGAGGGTTTTCGGTTCGTCCTTGAGGTCGCCACGGCCGTCGATATTGTTCAGATAGTCAGACATCATCAGGCCGAGGTCGGCCAGCGTCGGGTCACCGGCGTGGAAGGCATCGGACGCAGCGCCGTACAGCTCTTGCGAGATCAACCCGAAATCCTCGGTGCCGCGCGCTTCGAGCATGCGCACCACCATGCGGTATTCCTTGCACATGCGCCGCATGATCTGCCCGACCGGGTTGAACTGGCCGAGCTGACGGGTGATGTCACGCTCGATGTTCTGGAATTCCAGTTTGACCTTGCTCGAATCGAAACTCAGCGGCCGATTGAGGTAATAGTCACGATCCACCGCCGGCATTTCCTTGCCTTTGGCCTTGAGGAAGCCCTTGCGGATGTTCTCGTCCCACTTGACCGCGTCGAGCACACGGATCGGTGTCTGCGCCAGCACAATGCGGTCGGACAATATGCGTATCGACTGCTGGTAATCGTCCACCCGAAACTCCTGTAGAAAACCTGACGTAGTGAATTATTGGGCGCGGGCCTGGCGCTGGTAGCGCACGGCTTCGACAAAGACATCGGAATTGGCCGGATCGTCGAGGTAAGCAAAGACCTTGTCGAGGTTACTGTCGACATGCACGCCGTCGCCATCGTCGGTCTGGAAGGCCTGACCGTCGAGGGCTTTTTGTTTGATCGCCTGGTTGATCTGCTCGAGGTCGAGGTTATAAACCACCAGTTCGTGTTTATCGGTGAGTTCGAAACCGGCGATGGTGTAGTGGCCGCCAAACCGCGCCGGGACTTTCGCCGACAGATACCAGCGGTTGCCATGGCGCGACACGGTGAACGGATAGGCTTCGCGTTCACGGGGCTTGGCCTTGAAGTAGGTGACGGCCTGATAGCGGTCATTGCCCAGGCGCGTCAGCTCAAGGTTCATCGGCTCGCCCCAGGCATTGGTGCTCGACCATTTGCCGAGCAAGCCCTTGGGCGCCGGGTCACTGGCGGCCAGCGGTTCCTTGAACGTCACCAGACAGCCACTGAGCAGCAGGAACGACAAGGCGATCAGCACACCACGCCAGGCTTTCATTCAGAACTCCCTATGAACATTCGCCGCCCTTGAATACACCACTGAACCTGTGGGAGCGAGCCTGCTCGCGAAAGCGGTGTGTCAGGCAACAGAGATGTTGAATGTCAGACCGCATTCGCGAGCAGGCTCGCTCCCACAGAGTGAAGCAACAGCGGATTACACCGACGCGAGCACCAGGTGCATGTAGCGCGTCAGAATGCCGAGCATGTCCTCTTCGGCCAAAGGCTCGGCGTCGTTGAGCAGGCCCTGATATTCCATCCGTCCGATAATCGCCGTCAACACCTTGGCATCTTGCTGCGGTTCACGCGAGCCCAATACCTGAAACAACTGGCAGGTGCCCTGCAACAGAATCTGCTGATGCGAGCGCACCAGAATTGCCAGACGCGGATTGAGCAGCGCTTCCTGGCGAAACGCCTGCTCGGCCATCAAATGCTCGCGACGGTTAAGCAATTGACGGTGTACATAATCCGCCATCAACCGCGCAATGTCGTCGGCCAGTTGCGAACGCGACTCCGGGCTGCCGTCACCGCTGACCACCATCTCGCGCAGCAAACCTTCGTTGTTGACCCACAACTTGGCCATGTACGCCGCACTGCGCTCGACATATTGGGCGAAGGTATCGGTGAGCAGGTCGTCGATGTCCTTGAAGTAGTAGGTGGTCGCCGACAACGGCACGCCGGCCTCGGCGGCCACTGCGCGGTGGCGCACGGCACGCACGCCGTCACGCACGACAATGCGCATCGCCGCGTCGAGAATGTCCTGTCGACGCTGCTCACTGCCCTGTCGGCTGGCCTTGCGACCCTGGTACTGAACACTTTCAGCGACCGCAGTGGCGATACCCGCTGCACCCTCTTGAGCTATTGCACCCATCACGACAGAACTTCCTCTGCTATTGCAAAATTAACCAATTGATACATTTGTACCAGACAGGCAATAAAAAGCCGCCTGTTTTAGGCGGCTTTTTAACTGAAACGTTTACGCTTGCGGTCGCATGTGCGGGAACAGGATCACATCGCGGATCGACGGCGAGTTGGTCAACAACATCACCAGACGATCGATGCCGATGCCTTCACCGGCCGTTGGCGGCATGCCGTACTCCAGCGCGCGCACGAAGTCGGCGTCGTAGTGCATGGCTTCATCGTCGCCGGCGTCCTTGTCGGCCACCTGCGCCATGAAGCGCTCGGCCTGGTCTTCCGCGTCGTTCAACTCGGAGTAGGCGTTGGCGATTTCACGGCCACCGATGAACAGCTCGAAGCGGTCGGTGACGTTCGGGTTGTCGTCGTTGCGACGTGCCAGTGGCGACACTTCGAACGGGTACTGGGTAATGAAGTGCGGCTGTTCCAGCTTGTGCTCGACCAGTTCTTCGAAAATCATCACCTGCAGTTTGCCCAGACCTTCGAAGCCCAGCACCTTGGCGCCGGCCTTCTTGGCGATGGCGCGCGCCTTGTCGATGTCGTTCAGATCATCGGCGGTCAGCTCAGGGTTGTACTTGAGGATCGAGTCGAACACCGACAGGCGTACGAACGGCTCGCCGAAGTGGAACACCTTGTCGCCGTACGGCACGTCGGTGCTGCCCAGTACCAACTGCGCCAGCTCACGGAACAGTTCTTCGGTCAGGTCCATGTTGTCTTCGTAGTCGGCGTACGCTTGGTAGAACTCCAACATGGTGAATTCTGGGTTGTGACGAGTCGAAACGCCTTCGTTACGGAAGTTGCGGTTGATCTCGAAGACCTTTTCAAAACCACCGACCACCAGGCGCTTCAGGTACAACTCTGGCGCGATACGCAGGAACATTTCCATGTCCAGCGCGTTGTGGTGGGTTTCGAACGGTTTGGCCGCGGCGCCGCCCGGAATGGTCTGCAGCATCGGCGTTTCGACTTCGAGGAAGTCGCGCTTCATCAGGAAGCTGCGGATGTGCGCGATCACTTGCGAACGGACGCGGAAGGTCTGACGCACTTCTTCGTTGACGATCAGGTCAACGTAGCGCTGGCGGTAGCGCTGTTCGGTGTCGGTCAGGCCGTGGTGCTTGTCCGGCAGCGGACGCAGCGATTTGGTCAGCAGACGCACGCTGGTCATCTCAACGTACAGGTCGCCCTTGCCGGAACGCGCCAGGGTGCCTTCAGCGGCGATGATGTCGCCCATGTCCCAGGTTTTCACCGCGGCCAGGGTGTCTTCCGACAGGGTTTTACGGTTGACGTAGACCTGGATGCGACCGGTCATGTCCTGGATCACCATGAACGAGCCACGGTTGAGCATGATGCGACCGGCAACCTTGACCGGAATTGCAGCCTCGGCCAGCTCTTCCTTGGTCTTGTCCGCGTACTGTTTCTGCAAGGCATCGCAGTAGTTGTCGCGGCGGAAGTCGTTCGGGAAGGCGTTGCCCTTGGCGCGCTCGGCAGCCAGCTTTTCCTTGCGCAGGGCGATCAGGGAGTTTTCTTCCTGTTGCAGGGCTTGCGGGTCGAGTTGTTGGTCGCTCATGTCTTTAGATATTCCATCAGGTTCGTTGCCCCCGGGCGTTGCGGCCCGGGGATCGCCAGCAGGCTGGCTCCTACAGGGATCGGGTTGAATCAGCCGATGCTGTATTGCGTCTTTTACAGCCCGGATTTCAGGCTGGCATACAGGTATTCGTCGATGTCGCCGTCGAGTACCTTGTCGCAGTCGCTGCGTTCGATGTTGGTGCGCAGATCCTTGATCCGCGACGCATCGAGCACGTACGAGCGAATCTGGTGACCCCAGCCGATGTCCGACTTGGTGTCTTCCAGCGCTTGCGACGCGGCGTTGCGTTTCTGCATTTCCTGCTCGTACAACTTGGCCCGCAGCATTTTCATGGCGGTGTCCTTGTTGGCGTGCTGGGAACGTTCGTTCTGGCAGCTGACCACGGTGTTGGTCGGTACGTGGGTGATACGTACAGCCGAGTCTGTGGTGTTTACGTGCTGACCACCGGCACCGGAGGAACGATAGGTGTCGATCCGCAGGTCTGCCGGGTTGATTTCGATTTCCACCTTGTCGTCAATCTCTGGCGAAACGAAAACCGCGGAGAACGAAGTGTGACGACGGTTGCCGGAGTCGAACGGGCTCTTGCGCACCAGACGGTGTACGCCGATCTCGGTACGCAGCCAGCCAAAGGCGTATTCGCCCTTGATATGCACAGTCGCACCTTTGATACCGGCGACTTCACCGGCGGACAGTTCCATGATGGTGGCATCGAAACCGCGTTTGTCCGCCCAGCGCAGGTACATGCGCAGCAGGATGTTGGCCCAGTCCTGGGCTTCAGTGCCGCCGGAACCGGCCTGGATGTCCAGGTACGCGTTGTTCGGGTCCATTTCATGGCTGAACATGCGGCGGAATTCCAGCTTGGCCAGATTTTCCTCGAGACGGGCCAGCTCGGCGACGACATCGCCCACTGCGCCTTCGTCGTTTTCTTCGACGGCCATGTCCAGCAGGTCGCGGCAATCGGCCAGACCGGCGTTCAGTTCATCGAGGGTGTCGACGATCTGTGCCAGCGCAGCGCGCTCGCGACCCAGTTCCTGGGCGTATTCAGGTTTGTTCCAGACGCTCGGATCTTCAAGCTCGCGATTGACTTCGGTCAGACGCTCATGCTTTTGATCGTAGTCAAAGATACCCCCGAATAGTTTCGGAGCGCTCGGACAGGTCCTTGATGGTGTTCAGGATCGGGTTGATTTCCATGACGGGCAGCACTCGTTGGCGAACTTTTGAAAGCCGGCGAGTATAACGTAATCAGGCTGTGACGGCAGCCCGTCTGGCGGGTGTGGGGATCATTAAAGCCTTTGCCCTCACCCTAACCCTCTCCCAGAGGTAGAGGGGATTGATTGGGGGATGTTCGGGAGGTACGCCGACGTGAAAGGGCTTTGCCGAATCCAAGATCGCCAAGGCTTTCAGGCGGAAATTGGCGTATGGGCCTGCCCTCACCCTCTCCCAGAGGTAGAGGGGACCGATCGGTGGATGTTCGGGAGATACGCCGACGTGAAAGGACTTTGCCGAATCCATGATCGCCAAGGCTTTCAGGCGGAAATTGGCGTGTGGGCCTGCCCTCACCCTAACCCTCTCCCAGAGGTAGAGGGGACTGATTGGGGGATATTCGAGAGGTACGCCGACTTGAAATGGTTATGCCGAATCCGGAATCGCCAAGCTTGAAGATCCATGATCGACTCGGTCGATCAGGTCGATGTACAGCGCCAGACACCTCGGTCGGCCCCCTCTCCCTCCGGGAGAGGGCTGGGGTGAGGGCCGCCCGTTACTCGATGCCGACCTGATTACGCCCACTGTTCTTGGCCAGATACAGGCCACGATCCGCCGCCGAAATCAGCAACCGGCAATCACTGCCCGCCTGCGGCACCATGGTCGCCAGACCGATGCTGATGGTCAGGCTCGCGCCCTCCCCGGGGGTATTGTGCGGAATCTTCAGCGACGCCACGGTCTGCCGTAGCTTCTCGGCCACCAGCCGCGCGCCGCCCGGCGAGGTGTTCGGCAGCACCAGCACAAATTCCTCACCGCCATAACGCGCCGGCAGATCCGACGGTCGTGCGCTGGCCTCGCGGATCGCCGTGGCGACCTTGCGCAGCGCTTCATCGCCTTCAACGTGACCAAAGCTGTCGTTGTAGGACTTGAAGTAATCGACGTCGATCATCAGCAGCGACAACTGACTCTGATCGCGCAACGAGCGGCGCCACTCCAGTTCCAGGTACTCGTCGAAATGGCGGCGATTGGACAGCCCGGTCAAGCCATCGGAGTTCATCAAGCGTTGCAGCACCAGATTGGTGTCGAGCAACTGCTGCTGACTGACCCGCAGCGCGCGGTACGCGGCATCGCGCTGCAACAACGTCATGTAAGACCGCGAGTGATAGCGGATGCGCGCCACCAGTTCGATGGTGTCTGGCAGTTTCACCAGATAATCGTTGGCCCCGGCGGAAAACGCCGCGCTTTTGATCAGCGGGTCTTCCTTGGTCGACAGGACGATGATCGGGATGTCCTTGGTCGCCGGGTGATTGCGGTATTCGCGCACCAGGCTCAGGCCATCAAGGCCGGGCATCACCAGGTCCTGCAGGATCACCGTCGGTTTGATCCGCACCGCCTGGGCAATGGCCTGCTGCGGGTCGGAGCAGAAGTGGAAGTCGATATTTTCCTGATTCGACAGCCCACGGCGCACGGCTTCGCCGATCATCGCCTGATCGTCCACCAACAACACCATGGCGGCGTTTTCGTCGGTTTTAATGTCGTCGATCTGTAAGTCATTCATGGGCGGTCACCTGAGTACTGCGGGGGCCAGGATTGCGGATTGACCTGATCATTTGGGGAAAATCTCCTGCAATCGTGGCGCTATTCTTTCCAGTGGACGTATTTCTACGGCGGCATCAATGGCCGCAGCGGCCTTGGGCATGCCATACACCGCACTGCTTTGCTGATCCTGCGCGATGGTCAGATAACCCTGTTGGCGCATGAGCTTAAGCCCTTGCGCGCCGTCACGTCCCATCCCGGTCAATAAAACCCCGATCGCGTCGCCATTCCAATAGCTGGCAACACTCTCGAAAAACACGTCGATCGAGGGTCGGTAGATCTCGTTGACCGGCTCGGCGGTGTAGGCCAGCGTGCCGTTCTTCAATAAGCGAATATGGTGATTGGTGCCCGCCAGCAACACCGCGCCGGCCTGTGGCGGTTCGCCTTCGCGGGCGAGCCTGACATCGAGGCCGCTGGCGCTGGCCAGCCATTCGGCCATGCCGGCAGCAAACACCTGGTCGACATGCTGCACCAGTACGATCGCCGCCGAGAAATCCTTCGGCAAGCCCTTGAGCAACACCTCCAGCGCCGCTGGCCCACCTGCCGATGAGCCGATCGCCACCAGCCGCTTACATGAGGCAGAGCTGCGCTGAGCCGTCGGCGCCGGCCGCGAACGTTGCGGCTTATCGCCGATCAGCCAGCCAATATTGAGAATTTTGCGCAACAAAGGCGCTGCTGCTTCCCGAGCATCACCGACGCCGAGGGCCGGAGTATCGACCACGTCCAGCGCGCCGTGACCCATGGCTTCGAAGACACGGTGCACGTTCTGTTGACGGTCAACGGTCACGATAACGATGGCGCACGGGCTTTCGGCCATGATCCGGCGAGTGGCTTCGACGCCGTCCATCACCGGCATGATCAGGTCCATCAGAATCAGATCCGGGGTGTTTTCAGCGCACAGTTGCACTGCCTCGGCGCCATTTCTGGCGACCCAGAGCACTTGATGCGCCGGCTCGAAGGCCAGCGCTCGGCGCAACGCCTCGACCGCCATGGGCATATCGTTGACGATTGCGATCTTCATGCGCGCGCTCCTCCGATGAGCTCGACCACTGCGTCGAGCAGGGCGTCGTCATGAAAACTGGCTTTGGCTAAATAATAGTCCGCCCCGGCATCGAGTCCACGGCGGCGATCCTCTTCGCGATCCTTGTACGACACGACCATCACCGGCAGCGATTGCAGACGGTTGTCGCGACGCAGCAATGTGACCAGCTCGATGCCGTCCATGCGCGGCATATCGATGTCGGTGATCAGCAAATCGAAGTCCTCTGAACGCAGCGCGTTCCACCCGTCCATACCGTCCACCGCCACCGCGACGTCGTAGCCGCGATTGAGCAGCAGTTTGCGTTGCAACTCGCGCACGGTCAGCGAATCGTCGACCACCAGCACCCGTTTACGCGCGGCCTCAGCAGCCTGATTGCCGTGGCGGGCGATGCGCTCAAGGCGCCCGGTATTGAGCAGTTTGTCCACCGAACGCAGCATGTCTTCGACATCGACGATCAGCACCACCGAGCCGTCGTCGAGCAACGCCCCCGCGGAGATGTCCTGCACTTTGCCCAGACGCTCATCGAGTGGCAAGACCACCAGGGTGCGCTCGCCGATGAAGCGTTCGACGGCAACGCCGTAAACTGCATCGCGCTCGCGAATCACCACGACTTTAAGGGTTTCGCCGCTGTTCTGACTGGCCGGACGATTGAGCAACTGGCTGGCCGCGACCAGCCCGACGTGCTGGCCTTCGTGCCAGAAATGCTGACGGCCTTCGACCTGCACGATGTCTTCCGGGGCCAGATCACACATGCGCTCGATGTGCGCCAGTGGGAAGGCATACGCCTCTTCGCCGACTTCGACGACCAGGCTGCGCACCACCGACAAGGTGAGCGGCACTTCCAGATGAAAGCGACTGCCCTCGCCCGCCGCCTGCTCCAACACCACCGCACCGCGCAACTGACGAACCATATGCTGAACGGCATCGAGGCCGACGCCGCGCCCGGACACTTCAGTGACCGTGTCGCGCAGGCTGAAGCCGGGCAGGAACAGGAAGGTCAGCAGTTCTTCTTCGCTCAACTGCGCGGCGGTTTCAGCTGGGGATAACTGCCGTTCGACGATGCTGCGGCGGACTTTTTCCAGATCGACACCGTTGCCGTCATCGCTCAGTTCCAGCACCAGCAGACCAGCCTGATGCGAGGCGCGCAGGCGGATCAGGCCCTCTTCTGATTTGCCTTTAAGCAGACGCTGCTCAGGGGTTTCGATGCCGTGATCGACAGCGTTGCGCAGCAAATGCGTCAGCGGTGCTTCGAGTTTCTCCAGCACGTCGCGGTCGACCTGGGTTTTCTCGCCTTCGATCTCCAGGCGTACCTGTTTGCCAAGGCTGCGACCCAGATCCCGCACCATGCGCACTTGACCGGTCAGGACATCGGCGAAGGGCCGCATGCGGCAGGCCAACGCGGTGTCGTAGAGCACCTGCGCACGTTGACTGGCCTGCCAGGCGAATTCGTCGAGTTCGGCGTTTTTCTCGCTCAGCAGTTGCTGGGATTCGGCGAGCAAACGCCGCGCGTCTTCCAAGGCTTCCAGCGCCTCCAGACTCAGCGCGTGTTCCTTGAGGTGCACGTTGAGGTTTTCCAACGCGCGAAGGCCGTTGTTCTGCATGCGCTTGAGGCGTTGCATGGTCGCCAGATGCGGCTTGAGGCGCTGGGTTTCCACCAGCGATTTGCTCGACAGATCGAGCAGGCTGTTCAGACGTTCGGCGGTGACCCGCAGCACCCGCTCGCCACCTTCGGTGGTGCGTTTGTTTTTGCGTGGCGCCGATTCGGAGGATTCGACCGGCGCGTCCATGATCGGAGCTGGCGCGGGTTCAAAGACCGCCGGCGCTTGAAGTTGCAACTCGGCCATCGGCGGTGCAATCAGCGTTGCTGGCGGCGTCGCTGGATCGAGCAAACCGGCCATCAACGCCACGTAAACGTCGATGTCACTCGGCTGCGGTGCATTCGTCGGGGTAGCAACGCGCATCAGCAAATCGGTGCCCTGCAGCAACGCATCGATATGTTCGGGACGCAGCAGCAAGCGCCCTTCCTGCGCGCTGACCAGGCAATCTTCCATCACATGAGCAACGCTGACGCCGCTGTCGATGCCGACGATTCGCGCCGCACCTTTGAGCGAGTGCGCCGCACGCATGCACGATTCCAGTTGATCGGCCTGGGTCGGATTACGCTCCAGCGCCAGCAGCCCGGCGCTGAGCACCTGGGTCTGGGCTTCGGCTTCGAGGCTGAACAGCTCCAGCAAGGAGGCGTCGCGCATTTGCTCGGGGGTCATGTGAGGCTCCGGGTCACGGCGGACAACAGCTGTTCTTCATCCAGCCAACGCAGGCTGCGACCGCGATATTGCAGAACGCCACGGGTGTATCTGGCACTGGTTTGCGCGCCGGACTGCGATGCAGCGTCGAGGATTCGCTCGTCGATGGCATGAATACCGTCGACCTCGTCCACCGGCACCACGACTGGCCCGCCATGGGCGGCGATGATCAACATACGCGGCATGATTCGCCCGCTGGTGGTCGGCGTAACGCTGCCATCCAGATCGAGCAGTTCGACCAGTGACAGACACGCCACCAGCGCGCCGCGCACATTCGCCACGCCAAGCAAGGCTCGCGAGCGCTGGTGCGGCAACGAGTGAATCGCCTGCAGCGGCGCGACTTCAACGAGGCTGCGTGTCGCCAGCCCCAGCCATTCTTCGCCGAGACGGAACATCAACAGCGAACGGGTTTTCACGTCCGTTTCAACGGCCGTGGCCACCGGATCGCGCTCGTCCTGCTGCAACGCATATCGATCGAGCAGACGCGTGGCAGCGGCGGAATACACCGAGCAATTGCGGCAATGAATGTGCTCGTCCAGCAGCGGACAGGACTTGTCGCCATGGATGCCGATGCGATTCCAGCAATCATCGATGGCCCGGGCGTCTTCGTGGGTGACGTTCAAGGTGTCGGACGGGATCATCGGTTACGCTCACTGTCAGCGGTGCGGCCACTGCGGGCGGCGCGCTCCTGCAATCGTCTGGCTCCGACACTGTCGCCCTGAGCCTGCAGCAACGCGGCCAGGTGCATCAACGCTTCGGGATGTTGCGGTTCGAGATACAGCGCCTTGCGGTAGAAACCTTGGGCTTCCAGCGTCAGGCCAGCGACATCGCTGAGCAAGCCGAGCCAGTAAAACACCTGAGCCACCGGTTCATGACTGCGCAGATACTGTTCGCAGGCAGCCCGGGCTTCGGCGCTTTTGCCTTCGTTGGCCAGCGCGGCGATATTGGCCAGCAAGGTCGCTGCGTCCGGGTTGCTCGCTTTGCCGGAAACAGGCAAAGGCGTCACGGAGGCAAACGGTCGCTGGCGCACCACCGCTGGCGGTGTGCTGCGCGGCGGTAGGCTGACAGGCAATGTGACGGGTTTAGGCGTCGGCAACGGCTCGGGGTGCGGGTCGCTGTGGCGGCTGAAGGCAAAGGATTGCGGGATGCCGATCGAACGCATGCCCAAACGCCCGAGCAGACTGCCCTCGGCCGGACCGATAAACAGCACGCCATCGACATGAGTCAGGCGTTTGAGCACTTCGAACACCTGCTTCTGGGTCGGCTGATCGAAGTAGATCAAGAGATTGCGGCAGAACACGAAATCGAACGCCGGCTCACTGGCCAACAGCGTTGGATCGAGCACATTGCCGACCTGCAGACGCACTTGCTCACGCACATTCTCGTTGACCCGATGACCGTCCTGCTCAGGCGTGAAATGCCGTTCGCGATAGTCCAGATCCTGGCCGCGAAACGAATTCTTGCCGTACAACGCACGTCGAGCCTTGTCCACCGACAGCGGGCTGACATCCATGCCGTCGACCTTGAACTGATGCGGCTTGAGCCCGGCATCGAGCAAGGCCATGGCAATCGAATAGGGTTCTTCGCCCGTGGAACACGGCAAACTGAGGATGCGCAGCGCACGCATATTGTTCAGTTCGCCAAGGCGTTTACGCGCCAGCTTGCCCAGCGTCGCGAAGGATTCCGGATAGCGGAAAAACCAGGTTTCCGGGACGATCACCGCCTCGATCAGCGCTTGCTGTTCTTCCCGCGAGCCTTGCAGCAACAGCCAATACTCATCGGCATGCGCCGCTTGCGAGAGCGTCGTGCGCTGACGCACGGCGCGCTCGATGATCGCCGGGCCGACCGAGGTGACATCGAGACCGATGCGTTCCTTGAGAAAGTCGAAAAAGCGCTGATCGCTATTCATGCCTGCGCCTCAAGCTGCGCCGGACTCAGCGGCGGATCGGGGAACAGCAAACGGCGCACGGCATCATCAAGCAGGTCATTGACCCGTACCCACTGCACCAACCCCTGAGCATCTTCGCGAACCGGGCCGAGGTAGGGCGCCTCGCGGTTGTCGAGGCCGTAGGGCGCAAACTCATGAGGATGGCAGCGCAGCGTGTCGGTAGCCTGTTCGAGAATCAGTCCGAGCCATTGCGCCGGTTGCGACTCATCAGGCTGGTAATTCACCAGCACCAGCCGCGTACTGGTGCGCGCTTCGGCGGGATGGCCGAAGGTCAATGCGCTGAGGTCAATTACCGGAACTACCGCGCCGCGATAGGCGAACACGCCGGCCACCCACTGTGGCGCCCGCGCGATCGGCTTCAACGGCAGACGCGGCAGCACCTCCGCCACTTCGGTGGCGCGCAGGGCGTAACGCTCGCTGCCGATGCGAAACAGCAGGAACAACGCCGGCTTCGCCACCTGCGCGGCGCTGCGTTTGGCGATGATGTCGCTCATCAGACTTTGAATCGCGAAACGCCGCTGCGCAGCCCGACGGCCACCTGGCTCAGTTCGTCTATGGCGAAACTGGCCTGACGCAGCGACTCGACGGTCTGGCTGCTGGCGTCACCCAACTGCACCAACGCATGGTTGATCTGCTCGGCGCCGGTGGCCTGAGCCTGCATGCCCTCGTTGACCATCAACACCCGCGGCGCCAGTGCCTGCACTTGATGGATGATCTGCGACAGCTGTTCGCCGACTTGCTGCACTTCGGACATGCCACGGCGCACTTCTTCAGAGAACTTGTCCATGCCCATCACCCCGGCAGACACCGCCGACTGGATTTCGCGCACCATCTGCTCGATGTCGTAAGTGGCGACAGCGGTCTGATCCGCCAGACGTCGCACTTCGGTGGCGACCACAGCAAAACCGCGACCGTATTCACCGGCCTTCTCGGCTTCAATCGCCGCGTTGAGCGACAACAGGTTGGTCTGGTCGGCAACCTTGACGATGGTCACCACCACCTGGTTGATGTTGCCGGCCTTCTCATTGAGGATCGCCAGTTTGGCGTTGACCAGATCGGCCGCGCCCATCACCGAATGCATGGTGTCTTCCATGCGCGCCAAGCCTTGCTGGCCCGAGCCGGCGAGCACCGAAGCCTGATCGGCGGCGGTGGAGACTTCAGTCATTGTTCGCACCAGATCGCGCGACGTGGCCGCAATCTCACGGGAGGTCGCGCCGATTTCGGTGGTGGTCGCTGCGGTTTCGGTGGCGGTGGCTTGCTGTTGCTTGGAGGTCGCGGCGATCTCGGTC
This sequence comes from Pseudomonas sp. S3_C06, assembly GCF_054667675.1. Lineage (NCBI taxonomy): Bacteria > Pseudomonadati > Pseudomonadota > Gammaproteobacteria > Pseudomonadales > Pseudomonadaceae > Pseudomonas > Pseudomonas sp. S3_C06. Next base: position 5,147,296 of record NZ_CP162747.1, on the reverse strand, counting down.
ACCGAAGTGGTCACCTGCACCGAGGAGCGCTGGGCTTGCGACACCAGCGCGGTCAGCTCGGTCATCATGTCGTTGAAGCCGGTTTCGACGGCGCCGAATTCGTCCTTGCGATCGAGGTTCAGACGCGAACTGAGGTCACCGGTGCGCATGGTTTCGAGGATCTGCACAATGCGGTTCATCGGCGCCATGATTGCGCGCATCAGCAACAGACCGCACAGGCCAGCGGCGAGGACAGCGACCAACAGGGAAATGAACATGCTGACTTTGGCTGCGGCCACGGCATCGTCGATATTGTTCATGGCCTGATCGGCGACTGTCTTGTTTTCGCCGATGATGTCGTTGAGCTTCATGCGCCCGGAATACCAGGCAGGCGTGAGCTTGTCGTGGAACATCCTGACCGCGTCCGCTTCCAGGTTGCGTTTGTGCAGATCCAGCACGGCATCCTGAATCTGGATGTAGGCGTCGTGATACTTCTCGAACGCGGCGAACTCGACACGATCCTCGTCGGTCGCCATGGTCTTGCGATAGTTGGCCATCTGCTCCTGCAAACGCGCCTCGAACGCCTTAAAGTCCGCTGCGTCCTCGCTGGAAATCCCCTCGCCTTCCTTGAGCCCGAGCAATTCTTGGGTCTGCAGATAGCTGTCGACCCAGGCGCCACGGATCATCGAGCTGTAATAGACGCCGGGAATCGCGTCATCGCGCACGCTGTTTTCACTGGTTTCAATCTTCAACAGTCGCGAATAAGAGACGACGACCATCAGCAACATAATGGCGATAATCACCGCAAAGCTCGCCAAAATGCGTTGGCGCAACGTCCAGTTCTTCACAGTGATTCCTCGTGCCTGATCGAAATGCGGGGAGTATAGCCGAGGGCGGTGTTTCATTTATAAGACGCTTTTGACCCTCGGGCCTGTCCGCAGTGATTTGCGGGAGGGCTCTGGGGTGGGAATGTCCGACAATTGCGGGTGGGCGTGCCAGTGGGGTAATGGCAAAAAGGGGCGATGGAGTGGTCATTGCTGTCGCTGTGCGGCGGAAAATGCCTTCGCGAGCAAGCTCGCTCCCACATTGGAACGCAATGCCCTGTGGGAGCGAGCTTGCTCGCGAAGGGGGTCAGCCGGGTTTACGCCGATGCAATGCGCACCTGCTTCTCCAACTCCACCTTCAAACCCGGCTCCAGCTTCAACTGGCGCGCCAGTTCATCCAGATATGACTTCTCCATAAAGTTTTCCTCGTCCACCAACATCACACTGGCGATGTACATCTCCGCTGCCATCTCCGGCGTGCTCGCAGCCCGGGCCACGTCAGTCGGGTCGAGAGGTTTGTTGAGTTCCGCGTGCAGCCAGTGCTGTAGCTCCTGATCGTTATCGAGCTTGGTGAATTCGCCTTCGATCAGTTGACGTTCACGGTCGTCAATGTGGCCGTCAGCTTTGGCAGCGGCGACTAGCGCTTTGAGAATGGCCTGACTGTGTTGTTCGGCCTGCGCCGGTGGCAAGCGGTCGAGGGTCTGCGGTTCAATTTGTGGGGCGGTGCCTTTTTGCGCGTTGTAGTTGCCATAAGCCTTGTAAGCCAGCACTCCCAACGCCGCGAGGCCGCCATAAATCGCGACTTTACCGCCGACCTTGCGCACTTTCTTGTTACCGAGCAGCAGACCCATCGCGCCAGCCGCCAATGCACCGCCACCTGCACCTGACAGCAGACTGCCGAGGCCACTGGAGCCTGAAGCGCCGCCGAGCAAACCGCCCAGGCCTCCGGCAGCCGGTTTGTTCTGCGTTCCGCCAGCCTTGTTCTGCAACAGATCCTGGCCGGACTTGAGCAGTTGATCGAGCAATCCACGGGTGTTCATGTTCCGCCTCCAAACAGGGGTTATCCGGATCTATAAGGCCCTCAGCCTAGTTCGAAAGTGCCCCTGTCCGACCTGCGAGTGTGCTTCCAGATGTTGCTTGCCCCGCAGCGGCCCTTCGTGAAAATAGATATACACTCAGGCCAATCTATAAAAACCGCCCACTGGGTACCCTTCTCATGATGACCCTGCGTCAGATCCGTCACTTCATCGCCGTGGCCGAGACCGGTTCAATCTCCGCCGCCGCGCAAACTGCATTCATTTCCCAATCGACCCTGACCCTGGCGATCCAGCAACTGGAGGAGGAAATCGGCGTCAGCCTGTTCAGCCGCCACGCCAAGGGCATGACGCTGACACACCAAGGTCATCAATTCCTACGCCAAGCGCACCTGATTCTGGCGACCGTGGACAACGCCAAGCGCAGCCTGCAACAGAGCACCGATCAGGTCGCCGGGCAGTTGATCGTCGGCGTGACCAGTCTGGTCGCCGGTTATTACCTGGCAGATTTGCTTACCCGGTTTCAACGTGCCTACCCCAACGTCGAAATCCGCGTGATGGAAGACGAGCGCCCTTACATCGAGCATTTGCTGGTCAGTGGCGAGATCGATGTCGGCGTGTTGATCCTCTCCAACCTCGAAGATCGCCACGCTTTGCAGACTGAAGTACTGACCCACTCACCGCACCGTTTGTGGCTCCCGGCCCAGCATCCACTGCTGGAGCACGACAGCATCAACCTCGCCGACGTCTCCCGCGAACCGTTGATTCAACTCAACGTCGATGAAATGGATCGCAATGCCCAACGCTTGTGGCGCGGCGTCGGGCTGCAACCAAAAATAACCCTGAGAACCGCGTCCACCGAGGCCGTGCGAAGTCTGGTCGCCGCCGGTTTGGGCGTGTCGATTCAGCCGGACATGACTTATCGCCCCTGGTCACTGGAAGGCGACATCATCGAAGCGCGGCCCATCGCCGACCTCAACCAGACGCTGGACGTTGGCCTGGCCTGGCGCCGTGGCACTGCGCGCCCCGCTCTTGTCGACCCCTTCCTGACCGTGGCCCGCGAACAACCCCACGGCGGACGCAAGCCATCTATTTAATCGAATGCTGCCTTCAGTATTTAGAATTTGTCGACCTCGGAGCCGCGCACTAGTCTTGCTGCATCTATAAGACGGTCGGCTCCCGATATCAGGGAGCAACAATGGCCACACAAGAAAAGAGATCGCGGAAAATGGCTGGCGCGCAGACCCCGATGTGTACCGCGTTGTTGATCGATGGCGAACTGGTCGCTGGGGAAGGTTTTGTCGAGCCGATTCTCAACCCGGCGACCGGTGAAATTCTTACGCACATCGCCGAGGCGAGCACCGAGCAAGTCGAAGCCGCCATCCTCGCTGCCCACCGAGCCTTTGCCGAGTGGTCCCGCACCACGCCGCAGCAACGTTCGAACCTGCTGCTCGACATCGCCAACGCCGTCGAAAAACACGCCGACCACCTCGCCCGCCTCGAATCGCTGAACTGCGGCAAGCCTTTGCACCTGGCGCGTCAGGACGATCTGACGGCGACTGTCGATGTGTTCCGTTTCTTCGCCGGCGCCGTGCGTTGCCAGACCGGTCAGCTCAGCGGCGAGTACCTGCCGGGCTACACCAGCATGGTCCGTCGCGATCCGATTGGCGTGGTCGCCTCGATCGCACCGTGGAATTACCCAATCATGATGGCCGCGTGGAAAATCGCCCCGGCCCTCGCCGCCGGCAACACGCTGGTGTTCAAACCGTCCGAACACACACCTCTGTCGATCCTCGCCCTGGCGCCAGCGCTGGCCGAAATCCTCCCGCGCGGGGTGATCAACATCATCTGCGGTGGCGGCGAAGGCGTTGGCAGTCATTTGGTCGGCCACGGGAAAGTGCGCATGGTCTCGCTGACCGGCGATATCGTCACCGGCCAGAAAATCCTGCAAGCCGCGGCGAAAACCCTGAAACGCACGCACCTCGAACTCGGTGGCAAAGCCCCGGTGATCGTCTGCAATGACGCCGACATCCAGGCTGTGGTCGAGGGCGTGCGCACTTACGGTTACTACAACGCTGGGCAGGACTGCACCGCCGCGTGCCGGATCTACGCGCAGGCCGGGATTCACGACAAGCTGGTCGCCGAACTCGGCGCCGCCGTCAGCAGCCTGCGCTTCGCCGGCAAACGCGACGCTGACAACGAGATCGGCCCGCTGATCAGCACCCGCCAGCGCGACCGCGTCGCCAGTTTCGTCGAGCGCGCCCTCGGTCAGCCGCACATTGAACGCGTGACCGGTGCGGCGGTGCATTCCGGCGCCGGTTTCTACTATCAACCGACGTTGCTCGCCGGTTGCAAACAGAGCGACGAAATCGTTCAGCGCGAAGTGTTCGGCCCGGTGGTCACCGTGACCCGTTTTGACGAACTCGCGCAAGCCGTCGACTGGGCCAACGACTCCGAATACGGCCTCGCCTCATCTGTTTGGACACAGAACCTGGACAAGGCGATGCAAGTCGCCGCGCGCTTGCAGTACGGCTGCACGTGGATCAACAGTCATTTCATGCTGGTCAGCGAAATGCCCCACGGCGGTCTGAAACGTTCGGGTTACGGCAAAGACTTATCCAGTGATTCGCTGCAGGACTACAGCGTGGTGCGGCACATCATGGCCCGCCACGGCCAGCATCTCTGACTACGCTAATAACAAGCCGTCAACGGCATGCTTCACCGCGTTCACAACTGCCCCGACCATAATTTAAAGAAGAGGGTTCAACCATGTTCGTGCACAAGACCGCATTGCTCAGTGCAATCACCACGGCCCTGCTGGCCAGCGCCAGCCTGCAAGCTGCCGAGCCGCTTAAGGCTGTCGGCGCTGGCGAAGGTCAGCTGGATATCGTTGCGTGGCCGGGTTACATCGAACGTGGCGAGAGCGACAAGGCTTACGACTGGGTCACCGGTTTCGAAAAAGAAACCGGCTGCAAGGTCAATGTGAAGACCGCTGCAACCTCCGACGAAATGGTCAGCCTGATGGCCAAGGGCGGTTATGACCTGGTCACCGCGTCGGGCGATGCGTCGCTGCGGTTGATCGTCGGCAAGCGTGTGCAACCGATCAACACCGCGCTGATCCCGAACTGGAACACCCTCGACCCGCGCCTCAAAGATGCGCCGTGGTACGTGGTCAACCAGCAGACTTACGGCACCCCGTACCAGTGGGGCCCGAACGTGCTGATGTACAACACCAACGTATTCAAGACCGCACCGACCAGTTGGAGCGTGGTGTTCGCCGCGCAGGATCTGCCCGACGGCAAGCCGAACAAGGGTCGTGTGCAGGCCTATGACGGCCCGATCTACATCGCCGACGCGGCGCTCTATCTGAAATCGACCAAGCCTGAACTGGGCATCAAAGACCCGTACCAACTCACTGAAGATCAGTACAAAGCCGTGCTCGATCTGTTGCGCGCGCAGCAGCCGCTGATCCATCGCTACTGGCACGACACCACGGTGCAGATGAGCGACTTCAAAAACGAAGGCGTAGTGGCGTCGAGCGCATGGCCGTATCAGGTCAACGGTTTGATGAACGAGAAGCAGCCGATCGCGTCGACCATTCCGAAAGAAGGCGCCACGGGTTGGGCTGATACCACCATGTTGCACGCCGAGGCCAAGCACCCGAACTGCGCGTACAAGTGGATGGACTGGTCGCTGAAGCCGAAAGTCCAGGGTGATGTGGCGGCTTGGTTTGGTTCGTTGCCAGCCGTTCCCGCGGCGTGTAAAGAGAGCGAATTGCTTGGCGCTGAAGGTTGCAAGACCAACGGTTTCGACCAGTTCGACAAGATCGCCTTCTGGAAAACCCCGCAGGCTGAAGGCGGCAAGTTCGTGCCGTATAGCCGCTGGACTCAGGACTACATCGCGATCATGGGTGGCCGCTAAGCCCGGGAGCACCTCGGTCTAGCTCCCTTTCCCCCTCGCCCCCCTGGGGGAGAGGGAGCTAAAAGCGGATCGCATCTCGTCCGCCGAATGTGTGAGCTAAGCAAACCGTAAAACGTTTCAGATTTTTCAGAAGTCCAGGCAGGGCCGCTGCGACGGCCTTCGCCTTTTTGGAGCACCGCACCATGACGCTTGCAGTCCAGTTCACCAACGTTTCCCGGCAGTTCGGCGAAGTGAAGGCCGTTGACCGGGTTTCCATCGATATCGAGGACGGCGAGTTCTTTTCCATGCTCGGCCCATCCGGCTCGGGCAAAACCACCTGCCTGCGCCTGATCGCCGGGTTCGAACAACCGAGCGCCGGCTCGATCCGCATTCACGGTGCTGAAGCGGCCGGTTTGCCGCCGTATCAACGTGACGTCAACACGGTGTTTCAGGATTACGCACTGTTCCCGCACATGAACGTCCTCGACAACGTCGCCTACGGTTTGAAGGTCAAAGGCGTCGGCAAAACCGAACGTCACAAACGTGCCGAAGAAGCCTTGGACATGGTCGCCCTCGGCGGTTACGGCGCACGCAAACCGGTGCAATTGTCCGGAGGTCAGCGCCAGCGTGTCGCCCTTGCCCGCGCCTTGGTCAATCGCCCGCGCGTGCTGTTGCTCGATGAACCTTTAGGCGCACTCGACCTGAAATTGCGCGAGCAAATGCAAAGCGAACTGAAAAAGCTGCAACGCCAGCTCGGCATCACTTTCATCTTCGTCACCCACGATCAAACCGAAGCGCTGTCGATGTCCGATCGCGTCGCCGTATTCAACAAGGGCCGCATCGAACAAGTCGACACACCACGCAATCTGTACATGAAACCGACCACCACGTTTGTCGCTGAATTCGTCGGCACCTCGAACGTGATTCGCGGCGATCTGGCCCGTGAAATCAGCGGCCATCCGCAGCCGTTTTCAATCCGCCCGGAACACGTGCGGTTTGCCGAAGGCCCGCTGGCCAGCCACGAGATCGAAGTCAGCGGATTGCTCCACGACATTCAGTACCAGGGCAGCGCCACGCGCTATGAATTGAAGCTGGAAAACGGCCAGACCCTCAACATCAGCCACGCCAACAATCAATGGATCGACAGCAGCGCGCAGCATCAGACCGGCCAGCGCCTGAGCGCGCGTTGGGCGCGGGAAGCGATGATTCCGTTGCACGACACCGTGGCGAGCGGGGTGTGACATGAGCACACTCGCGATGACTGCATCGCCGCCATTGCGCCGGTTTTCCAACCTGCTCTATCGCAAGCCGAACCTGTATCTGTCGATGCTGCTGGTTCCACCACTGCTGTGGTTTGGCGCGATTTATCTCGGCTCGCTGCTGGTGCTGTTGTGGCAGGGTTTCTACACCTTTGACGACTTCACCATGGCGGTCACGCCTGACCTGACCCTGGCGAATTTTGCCGCGCTGTTTCAGCCGTCGAACTTCGACATCATCCTGCGCACACTGAGCATGGCCATCGTTGTGTCGATTGCCAGCGCCATCGTCGCGTTTCCGATTGCCTACTACATGGCGCGCTACACCACGGGCAAGACCAAGGCGTTTTTCTACATCGCGGTGATGATGCCGATGTGGGCCAGTTACATCGTCAAGGCCTATGCGTGGACGTTGCTGCTGGCCAAGGGCGGCGTGGCGCAGTGGTTCGTGCAGCACCTGGGATTGGAACCGGTGTTGCAGTTCATTCTGGGGATTCCCGGGGTGGGCGGCAGCACCTTGTCGACCTCGCACCTGGGGCGGTTCATGGTGTTTGTGTACATCTGGCTGCCGTTCATGATTTTGCCGATTCAGGCTTCGCTGGAACGTCTGCCGCCGTCGCTGTTGCAGGCCTCCGCCGACCTTGGTGCCAAGCCGCGTCAGACCTTTATGCAGGTGATTTTGCCGCTGTCGATTCCGGGCATTGCCGCCGGTTCGATCTTCACTTTTTCGCTGACCTTGGGCGACTTCATCGTGCCGCAACTGGTCGGGCCGCCGGGCTACTTTGTCGGCAGCATGGTGTACGCGCAGCAAGGTGCGATCGGCAATATGCCGATGGCGGCGGCGTTTACGTTGGTGCCGATTGTGTTGATCGCGGTTTACCTGTCCATCGTCAAACGACTGGGGGCCTTCGATGCGCTCTAATTCAGAAAAGCAGGGGGAGAAAGCCTCTCTAGGTTTGAAAATCGCGGCCTGGGGCGGGCTGGTGTTTCTGCACTTCCCGATCCTGATCATCTTCCTTTACGCCTTCAACACCGAGGAAGCCGCGTTCAGCTTTCCGCCGAAGGGCTTCACGCTTCATTGGTTCAGCGTGGCGTTTTCGCGGCCGGATGTTTTGGATTCGATCAAGCTTTCACTGCAGATCGCAGCCATCGCCACGTTGATTGCGATGGTGCTCGGCACGCTGGCTTCGGCAGCGCTGTATCGCCGCGACTTCTTCGGCAAACAGGGCATTTCGCTGATGCTGATTTTGCCGATTGCGTTGCCGGGGATCATCACCGGGATCGCGCTGCTGGCGACGTTCAAGACACTGGGAATCGAGCCGGGGATGTTCACCATCATCGTCGGTCACGCGACCTTTTGCGTGGTGATCGTCTACAACAACGTCATCGCTCGCCTGCGCCGCACTTCGCACAGTTTGATCGAGGCCTCGATGGATCTCGGCGCCGATGGCTGGCAGACCTTTCGCTACATCATCCTGCCGAATCTCAGCTCGGCGTTGCTCGCCGGCGGCATGTTGGCGTTTGCGCTGTCGTTCGACGAGATCATCGTCACCACGTTTACCGCCGGGCATGAACGCACGTTGCCGTTGTGGCTGCTCAACCAACTGAGCCGGCCACGGGATGTGCCGGTGACCAACGTCGTCGCGATGCTGGTGATGATGGTGACGATGCTGCCGATCCTTGGCGCGTATTACCTGACGCGTGGCGGCGAGAGCGTCGCCGGCAGCGGCGGTAAATAAATATCTAACAAACACCAAAAATCCCCTGTGGGAGCGAGCCTGCTCGCGAAGAGGCCGTCACATCCAACATCGATGTCGACTGATACACCGCTTTCGCGAGCAGGCTCGCTCCCACAGTTTTAATCCGGTTTCGGCAGAACAATAAAAGTGTTAGTGAGGACAAACCCATGCAAACCAAACTCTTGATCAACGGCCAACTGGTCAACGGCGAAGGCCCCGCGCAACCGGTGCTCAACCCTTCACTTGGCGAAGTCCTGGTAGAAATCAACGAAGCCACTGAAGCCCAAGTCGATGCCGCCGTGCGCGCCGCCGACAACGCCTTCGCCGAGTGGTCGCAAACCGCGCCGAAAGACCGTTCGTTGCTGCTGCTCAAACTCGCCGATGCCATCGAGGTCCACGGCGAAGAACTGGCCAAACTGGAATCCGACAACTGCGGCAAACCCTACAGCGCCGCGCTCAACGACGAGATCCCGGCGATTGCCGACGTGTTCCGCTTCTTCGCCGGCGCCAGCCGTTGCATGAGCGGCTCGGCCGCTGGCGAATACCTGCCCGGCCACACCTCAATGATCCGTCGCGACCCGGTCGGCGTGATCGCTTCCATCGCGCCATGGAACTACCCGCTGATGATGGTCGCCTGGAAAATCGCCCCGGCGCTGGCTGCCGGTAATACCGTGGTGCTCAAGCCGTCGGAACAAACGCCGCTGACTGCGTTGCGTCTGGCCGAACTGGCGTCGGAAATCTTCCCGGCTGGTGTTCTCAATCTGGTATTTGGTCGCGGTCCTACCGTCGGCAGTCCGTTGGTCACGCATCCGAAAGTGCGCATGGTTTCGCTGACCGGCTCCATCGCCACGGGCGCCAACATCATTTCCAGCACCGCCGACAGCGTCAAACGCATGCACATGGAACTGGGCGGCAAGGCGCCGGTAATCATCTTCGACGACGCGGATATCGATGCGGCGGTTGAGGGCATTCGTACCTTCGGTTTCTACAACGCCGGGCAGGATTGCACTGCCGCGTGCCGGATCTATGCGCAGCAAGGCATCTACGACAAGTTTGTCGAGAAGCTTGGCGCGGCGGTCAGCAGTATCAAGTATGGCTTGCAGGATGATCCGTCGACTGAACTGGGGCCGTTGATCACCGCGCAACATCGCGACCGCGTTGCCGGGTTTGTCGAGCGTGCTGTGGCGCAGTCGCACATTCGTTTGATCACTGGTGGTAAGGCTGTTGATGGCAATGGTTTCTTCTTCGAGCCGACCGTGCTGGCCGATGCCCAGCAGGACGACGAGATCGTCCGCCGCGAAGTGTTTGGGCCGGTGGTTTCCGTGACCAAGTTCACCGATGAAGCGCAGGCACTGGAATGGGCCAACGATTCGGACTACGGACTCGCGTCCTCGGTGTGGACAGCGGATGTAGGACGCGCGCATCGCATGTCGGCGCGTTTGCAGTACGGCTGCACGTGGGTGAACACGCACTTCATGCTCGTCAGCGAAATGCCCCATGGCGGTCAGAAATTGTCCGGCTACGGGAAAGACATGTCCATGTATGGGCTGGAGGACTACACCACGGTTCGGCATGTGATGTTCAAGCACTAAAAGCATCGCCAGCAGGCCTGGTTTATATGTGGATTGGCAAGCCGTATGACCATGGCAAGGCGCCGGCTGGGGATGCCTGGAAGGTGAGTCGCTAAGAGTTTTTGACCTCGGCACCGACAAGGTGCCGGGGTTCAGGAAAGCCGAGAAAAACCATCAAAAAGAAAGCTCTGCCTGATCGTGCTTCAGCAAGGAAATACGGTCGAACAATTTGATTTTTTCATTGGCTTTTTGCTTGGCGTGATCGGACATGAATGCAATCAACTCTTCGAGCTGACTGACGTCTCCGACCACTTTGAATTCCTTTTCCTTGTTGACGAAAACAAGCGTCTTCTTCTTTCTCGACAACAACTCAATGACGTTGCTGAGCGTGCCGGTGCTCTTTGCGTCCCAGATCATCAAACCGTAGTCGGCTGCTTCGGCCATGACGACGTCTTTCTCGGTGAAGAAAGCTCTCGACCCTTTCGAATGTTTGGACTCGACTGTTCTGGCGGGCCAGTGCCCTAGGTTGTTCCTCGGTGCCGAGCCACTGCAGAACACCGTGGTTCTGGATCGTTCAAGCGTCAGCAAGTACTCCTGAATGGAGGTATCGGCGCCCCCAGCATCCCCAACGACCACCTCAAAATCTGACGCTACGATGTTATTGATGCGCTCTTTAACCTTCGGATCAAGGTTCTTGATGTTGATAGAGCCAGCAATAAATACAGTGGTCATTGAATTCACTTCCAAGTTAGCGCTGCGACGTAAATTTTCCCTACTTTCGGATATTTACGCAGAACAGCGCAGGCCGCGTCCATCGACGCTCCGCTATCAAACAAATCATCTACAACCAAAACATTCCAGCATCCATCGGTGGTGATTTCATCATTGACAGTGAAACTGTCTCCAATCGCGGCAACCTTGTCGGCTTTGGAATGTAAATCCTTGAGCGACTTTCCCGTGGTCGCTTTTCGAAGCAAATCCGTGAAAACCGGCCGACCGATAATTCGTCCCAACGCCAGGGCAACTTCAGTTACCGGTTGTCGCTGACGAATATTTGAAGCGGGCATAGGCACTACAAACCCGACCTGATTCAATTTTGGGAACACATTTGTCGCTACTGCCTGGGCAAGTGGACTGACCTGAGTCCAATCCTTCTGGTATTTGAGCTGGTAGGTCGCCTCGCCAATCTCTGTGCGCTGATTATCGAAGCATGGGTGTCCGCGATCATCGTTGCCAAGAAAGGTACTACTTACCATGTGTTTGTCCAGCACCCAGCCCTGATCCCAAGGGCCGTTGATCTGCTTGAGAGACACCTTCATTGAATTCTCCTTTATTCGTCACAATCCTTTGAGCCCTAAAACGACGGGCCGGCATCTGCAACGATGCGCAAGATTCAAACAAATAACGGAAAAAACACTGGTGAGGGGCGGGCTCGCTGGCACCTGTGCAAAAACAGGCATTTCCTACAGATACGACCCTCAGAGATAAATCCTCTTTCCTACAGAAGGTATCGATATAGCCGACTTGGCGTCGTAGGTTGCTAGCCGATAGGCTTTCTCTCGGCAGCGAAATCAGCGGCCCGGTGTCGAAGCCGGAAGAAAATCAACATGGCGCAACCGCGCTCATTTGAGTGGCGGCTCTATTCTCGATATTGGAGTCGACAAATGCCTAACCACGTACAAATTCCTTCTGAAACCTCTGCTTTCTTCACCCCCACCATCTTCACCCGCCACAACCGTTTCCTCCACGCCTTCATGCAAGACCACGAAGCCTGGTTCTGTGTTCAGGATCTCGGTCGCTTGATGGGCTATCCGCTAAACGAACGTCTCACCCTGAAACTCGATCCCGACCAGCGTCGCCATGTCCTTCTGCGTCGGGACGGCGAAATCATCGATTGCGCGATGGTCAGCGAGTCCGGCCTGTTCGCCCTGCTCGTCCATCACTTCGTTCCGGAAAACCGTCACCTGCGCCAATGGTTGAGCCATGAAGTCATCCCGATGCTGCGCGAAACCCAATCAAGCCCTGTGGAAAACCACCCGAGCCTGAGCTCGATGCATTGGGCGGGCGTCACCGTGCCGCTGCTGCACTGGCAACAGCAGGCGTGGGTCAAATGGCGGGATGTGCCGGAGTTGATGCACGGCCAACGGCCGTATCCGGTTCTGGGCATTTGCAGCCAAGGCTCATAAACAAAAAACCTGTGGCGAGGAAGCTAGCTCCCTCGCCACAGGTTTAGCATGTCCACCTCTAGCGAATTGAATTCAGATGAGTAGAACTGTTCTCAAATCTCCTCAGATTGAGGAAATCATTTCTTGTGATGAAAGCTTTGCGATCTCTTACCTGAAACTAAACGACGATACCGAGCTTCAGAAAGCCATTGCCGTCGGCATCGCCGATGCCGACGCAGGCAAATTGATTGATCTGGCCACCGTAAAAGCCAAATGGTTTTCACGGTGCCTACCCCAGCGTTAAAACCGCGAAACACTCCGCATCGCATCCACCAGATACCGCATCGCGATCCTGTCACTTTCCGAAAGCTCTCGATAGCGCTCCACCAGTTTCAGTTCGTCAGAGCTGAGCCGACGTCTTCTGCGGCCGCTGCCCAGGCAAGGAAAGATGCCCAACATGTCGGTGATGCCTTGGATTTTTGCCATGGACGATGTCCTTCTCTAATACTGCAAAGAATTGCTTAAACACCACATCGCCCTGCCCCTTACAGCAGCGCCGTGTGCCCTACCGGTCAGATGGGTCGCACCGGTCATGCCCATAGAATAGAAATTAATTCGGCGCTGAAAAGCGGTTTTTAGAGTAATTAGTCGAGAAAAGCAGATATGCCGTGTAAATCAGAAAGTACCGTAAGACTTTTAACCGACATGTCTTGTTTCATTGACACACTCGCGCAGTGAATCAACGAATTTTGCATTGCGAGCGAACGGTTTAAGCTAGCGGGTATCTGTTTATAGTCCGTTGCGTTTGGCCGAAGGCATGTCCGAACCGTTATTTCTGATCCAGCACGTGCCAGGAACGGCGCGGGATTGCACACGACAGGTTGTATTTATGCACCGCAGGAATTTGCTCAAAGCGTCCATGGCCATTGCGGCTTACACCGGTCTTTCGGCCACTGGCCTGCTGGCTACCCGCGCGTGGGCGGCCAGTGGCGGCGCCGCTGATGGCGAGGCGCAGGCGTTCGATTTCGAGGCGCTCAAGCGCCAGGCCAAGCAGCTCGCTGGCAGCGCCTATCAGGACACTAAACAGGTGCTGCCGCCGACGCTGGCGACCATGACTCCGCAGAATTTCAATGCGATCCGTTACGACGGCGACCATTCGTTGTGGAAGGAAAACAAAGGCCAGCTCGACGTGCAGTTCTTCCACGTCGGCATGGGTTTCCGCCAGCCGGTGCGCATGTACAGCGTCGACCCGAAGACCCGCACTGCACGCGAAGTGCATTTCCGCCCGACGCTGTTCAACTACGAGAACACTTCGGTCGACACCCAGCAACTCAAGGGCGATCTGGGTTTTGCCGGCTTCAAGCTGTTCAAGGCACCGGAACTGGATCGCCATGACGTGGTGTCGTTCCTCGGCGCCAGCTATTTCCGTGCGGTGGATGCGACTGGCCAATATGGCCTCTCCGCTCGCGGTCTGGCGATCGACACTTATGCGAAGAAACGCGAAGAATTCCCTGACTTCACCAAGTTCTGGTTCGAGACCCCGGACAAGAACGCCACGCGTTTTGTGGTCTATGCCCTGCTCGACTCGCCGAGCGCGACCGGTGCTTACCGCTTCGACATCGATTGCCAGGCCGAGCGCGTGGTGATGGAGATCGATGCGCACATCAACGCGCGCACCGCGATCGAGCAACTGGGCATCTCGCCGATGACCAGCATGTTCAGCTGCGGCAACCACGAACGCCGCATGTGCGACACCATCCATCCGCAAATCCACGACTCGGATCGCCTGGCCATGTGGCGCGGCAACGGCGAGTGGATCTGCCGTCCACTGAACAACCCGGCGACCTTGCAGTTCAACGCGTTTGCCGATACCGATCCGAAAGGTTTCGGTCTGGTGCAGACCGACCACGAGTTCGCCAACTACCAGGACACCGTCGACTGGTACAGCAAGCGCCCGAGCCTGTGGGTAGAACCGACCACCGCGTGGGGCGAAGGCTCGATCGATCTGCTGGAAATCCCTACCACCGGCGAGACCCTCGATAACATTGTGGCGTTCTGGACCCCGAAAAAACCGGTCGCTGCCGGGGATTCGCTGAACTATGGCTACAAGCTCTACTGGAGCGCATTGCCGCCAGTGGGTACGCCGTTGGCACGGGTGCACGCGACCCGTTCCGGCATGGGCGGATTCACCGAAGGCTGGGCACCGGGCGAGCACTATCCGCCGGTGTGGGCGCGCCGTTTTGCCGTGGACTTCACCGGCGGCGGGCTGGATCGATTGCCACAGGGCACCGGGATTGAGCCAGTGGTGACGTGCTCGAACGGTAAGGTGCAGGACTTCAGCGTGCTGGTGCTGGATGACATCAAGGGTTACCGGATTCTGTTCGATTGGTACCCGACCAATGACAGCGTGGAGCCGGTGGAGCTGCGGTTGTTTATTCGCACCAATGACCGCACGTTGAGCGAGACCTGGTTGTACCAGTACTTCCCGCCGGCGCCGGACAAGCGTAAGTACCCTTGAGGATTCTCTAGCGTTTGGGCAGGCCTCTTCGCGAGCAGGCTCGCTCCCACAGTTGATCTCGGCCGATCACAAAAGTCATGACCGGCATTGATTCAATGTGGGAGCGAGCCTGCTCGCGAAGTCGGCCCAGGCAATACAACATTCAGCAGACAAAAAACAAAGCCCCGGCCATCACTGACCGGGGCTTTTTTGCTTTACCGCTACCGACTCAATCGCGCAAATCAGACTCATGAATCGGCTGATCACGATGAGTCGCACGCTGATACTGCGCCGGCCACACCGCTTTGCGTCCACCCAGATCATCGTCGGCATGCAGCGGCCAGTACGGATCACGCAACAGCTCGCGGGCAAGGAAGATAATGTCGGCCTGACAGGTGCGCAGAATGTGCTCGGCCTGCGCCGGCTCGGTAATCATTCCCACAGTGCCGGTGGCGATGCCTGACTCTTTGCGTACGCGTTCGGCGAAACGCGTCTGATAACCCGGCCCGACGGGGATTTCAGCGTTGGCCGCCGTCCCGCCCGACGATACGTCGATAAGATCGGCGCCCAGAGTGTGCAGACGTCGCGCCAGCTCCACGGTTTCGTCCGGATTCCAGCCGTCTTCCACCCAGTCAGTCGCCGACACGCGAACAAACACCGGCAACTCCTCAGGCCAGACCGCCCTCACCGCTTCAGTGACTTGCAGCACCAGACGAATGCGGTTTTCAAACGAACCACCGTACTGATCGCGGCGTTGATTACTCAACGGCGAGAGAAACTGATGCAACAGATAACCATGCGCCGCATGCACCTCAACCACACTGAAACCGGCCTTCAACGCGCGTTTCGCGGCATCGACAAAGGCCTGAATGACGTCAGCAATCTGCCCTTCGTCGAGCTGTTTCGGTTGAGTGTGTTGCGGGTCGAAGGCAATCGGCGACGGCCCGACCGGGGTCCAGCCGCCATCATCGGGTTTAACGCTGCCATGCTTGCCGATCCATGGCCGATGGGTGCTGGCCTTGCGCCCGGCGTGGGCCAGTTGAATACCGGCGACCGCGCCTTGGGACGTAATGAATCGGGTGATGCGCTGTAGAGGTTCGATCTGTTCGTCGTTCCACAGGCCAAGGTCTTCGGCGGTGATCCGTCCGTCGGCCGTGACCGCCGTGGCTTCGGTGAAGACCAGACCGGCGCCGCCCACCGCACGACTGCCTAAGTGCACCAAGTGCCAGTCGTTGGCCAGGCCATCGACGCTGGAGTACTGGCACATCGGTGACACGGCGATGCGGTTGGGCAGGGTCAGTTGGCGCAGGGTGAAGGGTTCAAGCAGCAGACTCATGGGGCACCTCTCAAATCAGTGGGCAGGCTCCAGGGTTCTGTTTGAATAGTCGACGAGTGACAGGAAAAATGTGCAGCACCCGCCCCCGCGGGCAAAAAATTCGACAAGACGTCACAAGGCCAATCAAGCAGTGCTTAGAGCCTAGTCGACAACGGGGGATGAGGGAGGGTTCAGAGTGATTCTGTGTGTGAAAGTCCGCCTTCGCGAGCAGGCTCGCTCCCACAAGGACAACACCGTACCTGTGGGAGCGAGCCTGCTCGCGAAGGGCTTAGCGCGGTTCGATGTGGGCAATCATCAACTGAACCGTCTCATTCCCACGAAACTCATTAACGTCGAGCTTATAAGCCAGTTCAACCCACTTGATTGTCGGATTCGGCCAGATATCCCGGTCAATACCAAACGCAATACCGTCCAGCTTCACCGAGCCACATTCGCTCTTCAGCACCACTTTGAGGTGCCGCTCGCCGACCACCCGCTGTTCGACCAACTGAAACACACCATGAAACAGCGGCTCCGGGAAGTGCTGCCCCCAAGGCCCGGCGTGGCG
Organism: Pseudomonas sp. S3_C06; assembly: GCF_054667675.1. Lineage (NCBI taxonomy): Bacteria > Pseudomonadati > Pseudomonadota > Gammaproteobacteria > Pseudomonadales > Pseudomonadaceae > Pseudomonas > Pseudomonas sp. S3_C06. The sequence continues at coordinate 5,130,448 of NZ_CP162747.1, read as the reverse complement.
CAGTGCGCGGGCCAGTTCGAGGTGGAACTCTTCAACCGCCAGCGTGCCATCGGTCAGCATGCGCCCGGTCAGGTCGTCTTCGCGAAGTTGCCTACGCACTTCGGCGTCGAATGCTTCAGCGAAAAGCGGAAAATTCTCTTGCGGCAAGGTCAGTCCGGCCGCCATTGCGTGGCCACCGTATTTGGCGATCAGGTTCGGATGCTGCGCCGCGACCACACTCAGGGCATCACGAATATGGAAGCCCTGAACAGAGCGGCCGGAGCCCTTGAGCAAACCATCGCCCGCATCGGCGAAGGCAATGGTCGGGCGGAAATAACGCTCTTTCATGCGTGACGCGAGGATGCCGATCACGCCCTGGTGCCACTCCGGATCGAACAGGCACAGACCAAACGGCATCGACTCGACCGGCAATTCCTTGAGCTGCGCCAGCGCTTCACGCTGCATGCCCTGCTCGATGGATTTGCGGTCCTGGTTCATGCCGTCGAGTTGCGCGGCCATTTCCCGGGCCAGATTGGCGTCGGCGGTGAGCAGGCATTCGATGCCCAGACTCATGTCATCCAGACGCCCGGCGGCATTCAGGCGCGGGCCGACGATAAAACCCAGATCCGTGGAGGTAATGCGTGCAGCGTCACGCTTGGCCACTTCAAGGATCGCTTTGATCCCCGGCCGTGCGCGACCGGCGCGAATTCGCTCAAGACCCTGATGCACCAGAATCCGGTTGTTGGCGTCCAGCGGCACCACGTCGGCAACGCTGCCCAGCGCCACCAGATCCAGCAGTTCACCGATGTTCGGCTGCGGCTTGTTCTCGTACCAGCCGAGGCTGCGCAAACGCGCGCGCAACGCCATCAACACATAAAAAATCACCCCGACACCGGCCAGTGCCTTGCTCGGAAACTCGCAACCGGGCTGATTCGGATTGACCAGCGCATCGGCCAGTGGCAGTTCATCGCCGGGCAAGTGGTGGTCGGTGATCAGCACTTTGAGGCCATGGCGTTTGGCGGCGGCCACGCCTTCGACGCTGGAGATGCCGTTGTCCACGGTGACCAGCAAATGCGGCTCGCGGGTCATCGCAACTTCGACGATTTCCGGGGTCAGGCCATAGCCATATTCAAAGCGGTTCGGCACCAGATAATCGACATGTGCGGCACCGAGCAAACGCAAGCCAAGCATGCCAACCGTGCTGGCCGTCGCACCGTCCGCATCGAAGTCGCCGACGATGAGGATGCGCTGGCGTTGCTCCAGCGCCGTCACCAGCAAGTCCACCGCCGCATCAATGCCCTTGAGCTGCTGAAACGGGATCAACCGCGCCAGGCTCTTGTCCAGTTCTGCCTCGGATTGCACGCCCCGCGCCGCATACAGGCGGGTCAGCAGTGGCGGTATATCACCGAGAAAGGGCAGAGTGGCAGGCAGTTGACGAGGTTCGATACGCATGGGGTGACGGAGACTTCTCTTTAATACGTGGGGTTAATCAGTTGAGGGCGCAGGATCAGCCGCGCTCACCTTGCAGCCATTGCAACTGGACTTCGTGCTGACCACGGTCGTCGGTGACGAAGATCGTCCCTTCGCTGATCATCACGTCCCACTTGATGACGCGGGGCATGTCCTTGGCCAGCGTCTCCAGCACTTCCTGCGGGACGGCGGCGATGTTGACGTTCTTCAGGTTCTTGATCGCCGGGATCACTTTGGTTTCCCAGACGCGCAGGCTGCCATAGGCCAGCAGGCTGGTGCGCTCGGTGCGACGCGAGCACCAGGTCAGACGGTCGGCGTCTGGCTGGCCGACTTCGATCCAGTGCAGAACACGGTCGTCCAGGCTCTTTTCCCATAGCGCGGGTTCGTCCACGTCTGACAGACCGCGACCAAACGACAACTGCTCGTTGTACCAGAGGGCGTAGGCCAGCAGGCGCACGGTCATGCGCTCTTCGGTTTCCGAAGGGTGACGGGCGATGGTCTGCTTGACGCTCTCGTAGACACTGCGGTCGAGGTCGGTGAGGTTCAGTTCAAACTTGTAGGTAGTGGACGGCTGGGCCATGAACGGGCTTCTTGATACGAGGAAAGTCGGCAAGTCTAACCGATGCGGTAGGCAATCATCGAATTGATGGCGATCAACCTGCGGCGTCTGACAGCCGGCTATGTTAAAACGCTGTATCTGCTTAGCCTTGTCCTACAGGATTCAGTATGCCGTTCGCCAACAAACCGCTCAGCGGTGTGAAAGTCATTGAATTGGGTACATTGATTGCCGGGCCGTTTGCCTCGCGTATTTGCGGCGAGTTCGGCGCTGAAGTGATCAAGATCGAGTCGCCAGACGGCGGTGATCCCTTGCGCAAATGGCGAAAACTGTACGAAGGCACGTCGCTGTGGTGGTTCGTTCAGGCGCGCAATAAAAAGTCGCTGACGCTGAACCTCAAACACGCTGACGGCTTGGCGATCCTGAAAAAACTTCTCAGCGAAGCCGACATCCTCATCGAGAACTTCCGCCCCGGCGTGCTGGAAAAGCTTGGCCTGAGCTGGGAAACCCTGCACGCGCTGAACCCGAAACTGGTGATGGTGCGCCTGTCCGGTTTCGGTCAGACCGGACCAATGAAAGATCAGCCAGGCTTCGGCGCAGTTGGCGAGTCCATGGGCGGTCTGCGCTACATCACCGGTTTCGAAGACCGGCCGCCGGTGCGCACCGGCATTTCCATCGGCGATTCGATTGCCGCGCTGTGGGGCGTGATCGGCGCGTTAATGGCGCTGCGTCATCGCGAAGTCAACGGCGGCCTTGGCCAAGTAGTTGACGTGGCGTTGTACGAAGCGATTTTCGCGATGATGGAAAGCATGGTGCCGGAGTTCGATGTGTTCGGTTTTATCCGCGAACGCACCGGCAACATCATGCCGGGCATTACACCCTCTTCGATTCATACCAGCGCTGACGGCAAACATGTGCAAATCGGCGCCAACGGTGACGCGATCTTCAAACGCTTCATGCTGATCATCGGCCGCGACGATCTCGCCAACGATCCGACGCTGGCCAGCAACGACGGACGCGATAATCGCCGCGACGAGCTGTATGGCGTGATTGATCGCTGGGTCAATTCGCTGCCATTGCAAACCGTGCTCGACCTGCTCAATCAAGCCGAAGTACCGGTCAGCCGGATCTTCAGCGCCGAGGACATGTTCAACGATCCGCAGTACCTGGCCCGGGAGATGTTCCTGCAGGCCAAACTGCCCGACGGCAAAGATTTCAAGATGCCGGGCATTGTGCCGAAACTCTCTGAGACACCGGGCAGTTCAGAATGGGTCGGGCCGCAATTGGGTGAACACAATGCGCAGGTACTTCACGACCTTGGCTACGACGAGCAACAGATCGCCAAGCTGCGCGAAGACGGAGCCATTTAAGCTGAAACGTCGGCCGCCATCGCACGCCAACCGCGCCCATCATTGGTGGACATGGCGGCTGTTCGGCCTGTTGTTTTTGCTCGTCCTGTCGACGGGAGCGCAGGCGAAGCCGACGCTCATATGGCTGCTGCGCGACTTGCCTCCACTGACCATTTTCGAAGGTCCGAAAAAGGGTCAGGGGGTGATTGACCAACTGATGCCGTTGCTGATCGCCGGCATGCCGCAATACGAACACACGCTGATGCGGGTCAATCGCGCCCGTGGTCTGCAGATGCTTCATGAAAACCCGTTTGCCTGTGATCCCGCACTGCTGTGGAACAAGGAGCGCGCGCAGTGGGTTGCGTATTCGATTCCGGCGATCCGCGCCGTGAGCAATGGTCTGGTGGTGCGCCTGCAAGATCGCTCGGTCCTTGAACCTTATCTGGTGGACGGCGAAGTCGACCTGTCGGCGTTGCTGACCGCCACCGACAGAAAAGTCGGCGTGGTCGCTGAGCGCAGTTATGGCGAATTTATCGACAACATTCTGCATCAGGCACCCAGCGGCGCACTGACGCCCCATTACGGTAACGAGGCACTGACCAATCTGCTGTCGATGCAGCGTCTGGGCCGGCTGCAGGTGGTGCTGGGTTACTGGCCGGAAATCCGCTATCAGGCCAGGCAGGCGCAGATCGCCGAGGATGAACTGGAGTTTTATCCGATTCGCGGCACGGGAAAATATCTCTCAGGCTACGTGGCGTGTTCCGACACCACCCAGGGACGCCAGGCCATCAGCGAGATCAACCAACTGCTGCGCACCCTGCCCCACGAGCATCTCAATCAGCTCTACGCCGCATGGCTGGACCCCGAGCGACAAGCGGATTATCTGGAACAGGCCCGCGCGTTCTTCGAACGCCAGGCCGCGCAGTAGGCAAATCGCAGACAAAAGAAACCCCGAGAAGTGGGGAGACGACTCGGGGTTAAACGTGGCCTACATAAAGACCAGTAGCAGCAAGCGACAAGCACCGGAGCACAATGCTTGATCCTGCTGTTACGGGGTCTGACTGACAGGGATGCAGGAAGGTTCCCACAAAAAATATTTCATCTTTACAGCGCCGCACGTTTATCCAGTGCCGCGTTGCGCAATGCCGCGATCACACAAGGCTCCAGCCGTCCTTCAGCGATCAGCACGTCACGGTGCAAGCCGTCGACGACGTCGGTCAGCTGCCGCTTGTCGTTGAGTTGCGCGTGATTGAATTCGCGTTCCACCACAATGGCGCCGCTGCTGTTCTTCAAGGTCAACAGGCATTCGCCATGGCAACCGCTTGGAGACAACGAAACCTGATACGGGCTCAGAGCCTCACCGAGCAATAGACTGATACTTTCCATCTCGATCTCCACTCAATAGTCCGAAAACTGTGTGCCTTGGGCGTGTTCACAATAAATGACCACCGGCCCGAGAAGAAAGTTCTGCATACCGATCGCCCCCACCCTGGAGTGTCACCGGTCTGTCAGAGCATGCACGGCGAAGATGACAGTAAAATAACGGCCCTCGTCAAATCCCGAGCGGTGGCGAAGCAGCGATCAGGTAACTGTCGAGCAAACCGCGCATGAGCACCGCCGACACCGGGGTTTGCAGACGCCCCAGCAGCCGCAGGTGGTGCTCGCACAGCAAGGGTTCGAGATCGTTCAGCAGGCTCGGCGCGACCGTTCCCAGCAGGATCAGTGCACGCGCCTCATGCTGAACCGCCAGGCGATGGATCAGCGCCAGACCATCGCCACCCTTGAGCTGCGGATCGCAAATCGCAATGTCGACCACGCCACGATGGCTCAGCGAAGACAGGGCCGATGCCAGCGACGGCGCCGTCAGTACGTCATAGATGCCAATGGCATTGAGCATTTGATGCAATGCCATCAGCTGGAACGGATTGGGTTCAAGTATCAGGACTTTAAGCGAGCGCATAAGCGACCTCTGAAGCGACAATCGCGGACTCTCACCGCAGTGGTTGTCACTCTAGGGCAGCCGTCCTAAGCCTCCCATCGGAAAAGTAGCCGCGTCGTATAGGACATTTCCCATCTTCAATGCGGACATCGACACCCGCTCTCTGTGCGACGCTGAGTGATGTCCGTCCAGCCACCCAAAAGCCCGCGCAGTTGACCGTCGGCACTGTAGAACGGCACCGTCCACTGATACACCTCACGGGGACCGCTATTGAATTGCAATCGCCGTTTGCTGAAACGTGATTTGCGCGTGCGCAATTGCACCATGAACTCGTCGTGCAGCATCAGCGCCGTCGCCTCGGGCAACGCATCGACTTCGATCAGCAATCGGCCCAGCACCTGATCCAGTCGCACCGATAACGCCTCCTCATAGCTGCGATTGCACATGATCAGCCGCCCTTGCAGATCACGGACGAATACTGGGTCCGGCATGGAGTCGATCAATGCATGCTGGAATGCGAGTTGATCGCCCAGATCCTTTTCCGCCACGCGCCGCAGTTTGATCACCGCTGTCAGTCGCCGATTCCACACCAGCGACAGCAGACCGAACACGCCAAGTCCGCCCATGCCCCAGCAACCCCATTCGAGCAGCTGCTGCCAGAACGACGGCACCGGCGCCGGCGCAATACCTTCCAGCCACTTCAGGCGGATCGCCCGCAGTTCCGCCGCAGGAAATGCCTCAAGGGCCTTGTTGAGAATACTCAGCAGCACTGGCATGCCTTTGCGTACAGCGAGGTTATCGGCCTCCCATTTGCCTTCGACCAGCCCGCCTACCTTGAGCAAGCCCAAGGGATAAAGCTGCGCACCGATTTCGTTTTCGATGGTGGCGTAGGCCTCACCGCTTTCGACCAGCGCCCGCGCCTCGGCATAAGTCTTGACCGAGCGGATCTCGATCGAGGGAAAGTCACGCCTGATCATGTCTTCCAGCGCATGCCGGGCCGGCAACACCAGCACTCGTTTGCTCAACTGCTCGAACGATTCCAGCCGGGGCGCGTCAGCACGACCGACGAACACCCAGCCCGCGCCACCGAATGCGTGACTGTAATCCAGAAACGTCTTGCGCTCTTCGCTCATGGCCAGGGTCGTACTGATATCCGCCGCCCCACTCTCGAGGCGTTCGAGCATGTGATCGGTGGAAAACGACTCCTGATGCACGAACTGCAGCCCGGTCATTGCCGTCACACGCTTGAGCACATCGTTGTTCAAACCGCTCCACTGCCCATGCTCATCCTGAAACAGATACAACGGGTACTGCACCGACGTCACCGTCACCTTGGGATTGTCGCGAATCCATTGACGCTCGTGCGCGGCCAACTCGATCGGCTGGACCTTGAACGCCACGGCATCGTCGTGCAACGCCAATTGCGCCGCCACACTGCTGCGCGTCAAAGCCAGCAATCCGAACAAGAACAGTCCACTCAGTGCCGGTTTCAAACCTCTATAAAACAGCATTGCCACTTCCTTCGTGATCGACTCACCCGTCCTTCGTGGGTGAAAACCCGAGCAGTGTGGCAGCAGAAACAAAAAAGCCCGTCAGGAGACGGGCTTCAAAATGTGACAGCTTTTACGGGCTTAAAGCGGCTTGCCGCGGTTGCCATGCTGGCTGACAAAGGCTTGCACGGCTTTCAGCTCGTTTGGCAGAACGGTACAGCGCTCGTTTCGCTCAAACAAATCAGAAAGATGTGCAGGTAGCTCGAGCGCTTTTCCTACACCGGCTTTCTCCACTGCATCCGGGAATTTCACCGGGTGGGCGGTGCCGAGGATGACCATCGGGATGTCCAGGCTGCGTCGGCATTCGCGCGCAGCTTTGACGCCAATGGCGGTGTGCGGATCCAGCACTTCGCCGGTCTGTTCGTAGACTTCGGCGATGGTTTCGCAGGTCTGCACGTCATCCACGGCCAGCGAGTCGAACAGTTTGCGCGCTTCGGTCCAGCGCTCTTGCTCGACGCTGAAACCGCCGCCCTGCTTGAACGAGTCCATCAGGCCGGCAATCGCTGCACCGTTGCGACCGTGCAGGTCGAACAGCAGGCGTTCGAAGTTCGACGAGACCATGATGTCCATCGACGGCGACAGCGTGGCGTGCAGGGTTTCCTTGACGTACTGATTGCCGCTCATGAAGCGGTGCAGGATGTCGTTGCGGTTGGTGGCGACGATCAACTGGTTGATCGGCAGGCCCATGTTGCGCGCCAGGTAACCGGCGAAGATATCGCCGAAGTTGCCGGTCGGCACCGAGAACGACACCGAACGCGCTGGGCCGCCCAACTGCAGGGCTGCGTGGAAGTAGTAAACGATCTGGGCCATGATCCGCGCCCAGTTGATCGAGTTCACCGCGACCAGACGCGTGCCTTTGAGGAAGCTCTGGTCGGCGAAGCTGTTCTTGACCATTTCCTGGCAGTCATCGAAGTTGCCTTCGATGGCGATGTTGTGGATGTTCTCGCCGAAAATCGTGGTCATCTGGCGACGCTGCACTTCAGACACACGGTTGTGCGGGTGCAGGATGAAGATGTCGACGTTTTCGCAGTGCTTGCAGCCTTCGATGGCGGCCGAACCGGTGTCACCGGAGGTGGCGCCGACGATCACTACGCGCTCACCGCGTTTTTCCAGCACGTAGTCGAGCAGACGACCGAGCAGTTGCAGGGCGAAGTCCTTGAACGCCAGGGTCGGGCCGTGGAACAGCTCCAGCACCCATTCGTTGCCGTTCAGCTGACGCAGCGGCGCCACGGCGCTGTGGGCGAACACACCGTAGGTTTCTTCGAGAATCTTTTTGAAATCGGCATCCGGAATGCTGCCGGTGACGAACGGGCGCATGACGCGGAAAGCCAGCTCGTGATACGGCAGGCCGGCCCAGGAAGCGATTTCTTCCTGGGTGAAACGTGGCAGGTTTTCCGGAACGTACAGACCGCCGTCGGTCGCCAGACCAGCCAGCAGGACGTCTTCGAAATTCAGGGCCGGTGCCTGGCCGCGGGTACTGATATAACGCATGATTTCAAACCTTCGGTTTGAGCTTCAAGCTACGAGCTACAAGCTGCAAGTAAAAGCCAGACCGCTTTTCTCTTGCCGCTTGCAGCTCGAAGCTTGCAGCTGCTTCTGTTTAGTTCAGGTGCTCGACGCGGATCCGTACAACCGGACCATTGACGCCGGCCAGCGCTTCGAGGGCGGCAATGGCATCGTTGATGCGCTGCTCGACCACGCGGTGGGTCAGCAGGATCATCGGCACCAGACCGTCGTGTTCCTCGACTTCCTTCTGCATGATCGACTCGATGTTGATGCCGCGCTCCGAGAGGATGCTCGCCACCTGAGCCAACACGCCCGGATGGTCCTTGGCCTGAATGCGCAGGTAGTAAGCGCTTTCGCAGGCTTCGATCGGCAGGATCGGATGGGCCGACAGCGAATCCGGCTGGAAGGCCAGATGCGGCACGCGGTTTTCCGGATCGGAAGTCATCGCGCGAACCACGTCGACCAGATCGGCGATCACCGACGAAGCGGTTGGCTCCATGCCGGCGCCAGCGCCGTAGAACAGCGTCGAACCGGCAGCGTCACCGTTGACCATCACCGCGTTCATCACGCCGTTGACGTTGGCGATCAGGCGATCGGCCGGGATCAGTGTCGGGTGTACGCGCAACTCGATACCGGCGGCAGTGCTGCGCGCCACACCGAGGTGCTTGATGCGGTAGCCCAACGCTTCGGCGTAGTTGACGTCAGCGGTGGTCAGTTTGGTGATGCCTTCGGTGTAAGCCTTGTCGAATTGCAGCGGAATGCCGAACGCGATGGAGGCCAGAATCGTCAGCTTGTGCGCCGCGTCGATGCCTTCAACGTCGAAGGTCGGATCGGCTTCGGCGTAACCCAGTGCCTGCGCTTCGGCCAGCACGTCTTCGAAGGTGCGGCCTTTCTCGCGCATTTCGGTGAGGATAAAGTTACCGGTGCCGTTGATGATCCCGGCGACCCAGTTGATGCGGTTGGCGGACAGGCCTTCACGGATCGCCTTGATCACCGGAATGCCACCGGCCACGGCCGCTTCGAACGCCACGATCACGCCTTTCTCGCGAGCCTTGGCGAAAATTTCATTACCGTGAACGGCAATCAGAGCCTTGTTCGCGGTGACCACATGCTTGCCATTCTCGATGGCCTTGAGTACCAGCTCGCGGGCAACGGTGTAGCCGCCCATCAGCTCTATGACGATGTCGATCTCAGGGTTCGTGGCCACTTCGAAGACATCGTTGGTAATCGCAATACCGGTCGTCTGGAACTGAGGCTTTGGCGTGCGCATGGCAATTTGTGCCACTTCGATTCCACGCCCGGCACGACGAGCAATTTCCTCGGCGTTGCGCTGAAGTACGTTGAAGGTACCGCCACCGACGGTCCCTAACCCACAGATGCCTACTTTGACCGGATTCACTGTGAACTCCCCATAAAACGGCCGACGCGGGGTCGGCCGGAAAACAACCGCGTGCTCGCGGCTCTCTATTAATGGCCCGGCGATGTCGCTGCCTGACCATGATCGTCACGGCTGACCGTGACGATGCGAATTTACTTCGCGCCCAGCGCCAGTTTGGCGACTTGTGGCGCAGGCTGGTAGCCCGGAATCACTTGTCCGTCAGCCAAAACGATGGCCGGTGTGCCGTTCACGCCGATCGACTGACCGAGGGCGAACTGCTTGGAAACCGGGTTATCGCATTTGGCGGCCTTGATTTCCTTGCCATCGACCATTTTGTCCATGGCGGCTTTCTTGTCTTTCGAGCACCACACGGCTTGCAGTTGCTCGTCACCCGGCGAGTTCAAACCCTGGCGCGGGAAGGCGACATAGCGCACTTCGATGCCGCGCTTGTTCAGCTCAGGCACTTCGGCGTGCAGCTTGTGGCAGTACGGGCAGGTAGTGTCGGTGAACACGGTGATGTGCGATTTGGTTTCGCCCACGGCCGGGTAGACCACGGTTTCGGCAACCGGAATGGCATTGATCAGCTTGGAGATGCCCAGGCGTTCGGTCTTCTCGGTCAGGTTGACCGGTTTGCCGTCCTTGAGCTGAAACAGGTAGCCCTGCACGATGTACTGGCCATCGGCACTTGCGTAGAGCACGCGGCTGCCCTTGAGCTTGACTTCGTACATGCCTGGCAACGGGCTGGCACTGATACTTTCTACCGGAACCTCGAGTTCGAGTTTTTCCAGGCTTTGACGAATGGCTTTGTCGGCCGCGTCATCGGCGACGGCAAAGGTGCTGACCAACGCAATGGCTGCGGCGGCGAAAATCTGGGTCAGACGCATGAGAACTCCTGAAGGCGGACAAATGGAACGATCAGAACGCCCGTGCCGGAACACCGGGTCATAACCGTCCATCGTGCAAACCGGCAAAGCCTAACACATAAGGCCACGGTGGCCGAATGCGCCTGTCGCCATAGATTTTGAGAGCACTGAAGAACCCGTAGGAGTGAGGCTGCTCGCGATAGCGGTCCTTCATTCAGCACTGTGTTGTGAGGAATACCGCTATCGCGAGCAGGCTCACTCCTACAGGGACTTTTTTCAGCCGCGCGGGTGGTGTTTGGCGTGCAGATCCTGCAATCGAGCGCGGGCGACGTGGGTGTAGATCTGCGTGGTGGAAAGGTCGCTGTGGCCGAGCAGCATCTGCACCACACGCAAATCCGCGCCGTGGTTGAGCAGGTGCGTGGCAAACGCGTGACGCAAGGTGTGCGGCGACAGCGATTTGCCGATCCCGGCAACCTTGGCCTGATGCTTGATCCGGTGCCAGAAGGTCTGGCGGGTCATCTGCTCGCCGCGCTGACTGGGGAACAGCACATCACTGGGCCGGCCACCGAGCAGTTCGCCGCGACCGTCACGCATATAGCGCTCGACCCAGACAATTGCCTCCTCGCCCATCGGCACCAACCGCTCCTTGCTGCCCTTGCCCATCACCCGCAACACACCTTGACGCAGGTTGACCTGTTCCAGCGTCAGGCTCACCAACTCGGTCACGCGCAAACCACAGGCGTACAACACTTCCAGCATGGCGCGGTCACGCTGGCCGATCGCTTCGCTCAGATCCGGTGCTTTGAGCAGCGCCTCGACATCGGCTTCCGACAGGGATTTGGGCAATGGCCTACCGAGTTGCGGCATGTCGACGCGCAATGTCGGGTCAACGCTGATCAGCTTTTCCCGCAGCAGATAGCGATAAAAGCCACGCACACCGGAGAGAAATCTCGCGGTCGAACGCGGTTTGTAGTTCTGCTCCAGCCGCCAGGCCAAGTGATCAAGGATCAACTCGCGTCCGGCATTGATCAGTTCCAGGTTCTTCTCCTGCAACCAGCCATTGAACAGCGCCAGATCACTGCGATAAGCGCCACGGGTATTATCGGACAGGCCTTTCTCCAGCCATAAAGCGTCGAGGAATTGATCAATCAGCGGATGGTCGATGGCAGGCATGGGCGCTCAAGTCACACAGCCTCAAAGACTGTGCGCAAATGTAGAGTGAACTGTAGGAATGGGCGCTAGTCTTTCATAGCCCGCTATTTCAAGGAACAGGGAGCTTCAATGAACGAGCAGCAAATTCTCTTGGCGTTTGGCGGGATTGGCGCGGCGGCACTGGGTTGCCAATGGCTGGCCTGGCGCCTGAAGTTGCCAGCGATCCTGTTTCTGTTGCTGACCGGCATTCTGGTCGGCCCGGTGCTGGGCTGGCTTGATCCGCAGGAAATGTTTGGCCCACTGCTGATGCCGCTGGTGTCACTGGCGGTGGCGCTGATTCTGTTCGAAGGCAGCCTGACGCTGCACCTCTCGGAGTGGAAGGAGATCGGCAGCGTCGTCCATCGCCTGGTAACCATCGGTGCGATCTCTACCTGGATCGTTATCGCGGTCGCCACGCATTTCCTGCTCGGCTTCGACTGGATGCTGGCCATTCTGTTCGGCAGCCTGACGCTGGTGACCGGCCCGACAGTGATCGTGCCGATGCTGCGTGTGGTGCGGCCGAAAGCCTCGATCGCCAACATTCTGCGCTGGGAAGGCATCGTCATCGACCCGATCGGCGCCCTCCTCGCCGTGGTGGTTTACAGCTTCATCATTGCCAGCGCCGAAGGCCATGGTCTCAAGCAAAGCCTGTTCACCTTTGGCGGCGTGATTCTCTGCGGCGCTGCGTTCGGCATTCTCGGTGGCTGGCTGCTCGGCACGGTGATCCGCCGGCAATGGCTGCCGGAATATCTGCATAACCTCGCCTCGCTGGCGGCGGTGCTGGGGATTTTCATTACCTCCAACGCAGTGATGCACGAGTCCGGTCTGCTGGCGGTAACGTTGATGGGCATGTGGCTGGCGAACATGAAGGGCGTGGATGTGCGGCACATCCTGCACTTCAAGGAAAACCTCAGCGTGCTGCTGATTTCCGGACTGTTCATCTTGTTGGCGGCGCGCCTGGATTTGTACGCGCTGATCGGACTGGGGCCGCTGGTGCTGATTCTGCTACTGGTAATCCAGTTGATTGCCCGGCCGCTGAACGTGTTGCTCAGCACAGCTGGTTCGAGCCTGAGCTGGCGTGAGCGTGCATTGCTGTGCTGGATCGCGCCACGCGGGATCGTCGCGGCGGCGGTGTCGGCGATTTTCGCGATTCGCCTGCATGAAGCCGGGCATGAAGGTGCATTGCTGCTGGTGCCGCTGACGTTTGCGGTGATCATCGGCACGGTTGTGCTGCAGAGTGCGACTGCGCGACCACTTGCACGACTGCTCAAGGTCGCGGAGCCAGCGCCGAGTGGATTCCTGATCGTCGGAGCCAACGGCCCCGCGCGGGAGCTGGGCAAATCGCTGCAGCAACTGGGCAGCCGCGTGCTGTTGACCGATTCGAGTTGGGAAAATATTCGCGCGGCGCGGATGGAAGGCTTGCCGACATATTTCGGCAACCCGGCCTCGCAACATGCCGATGCGCATCTGGATCTGGTCGGGCTGGGGCATTTGCTGGCGCTGTCGCCGTCGGGCGAACTCAATACTCTGGCGGCGATGCGCTTTCGGCATGATTTCGGCCATCAACGCTTGTTTGGTCTGGCCAGCGGTCATGAGAGCCGGCGCAGCGACAAACACCGCGCCAGCCTTGAGCATCGCGGCAATCAGTTGGGTAGCGAGGCATTCACTTACGCGAAGCTGGCCAGCCAGATGGGCCAGGGTGCAGAGTTGTACAGCACGACGCTGACAGATGGATTTGGCTGGGAGGATTACCGGGCTCTGCATGGCAATCGCGCCACGTTGTTGTTCATGCGCGATGACAGTGGCTGGGTGCATGTGGTGACGCCGGAGACGGCGTTGAAGCCTGGGGCGGGGTGGACGTTATTGGCGTTGATTCAACCCGAGGCCAGCGGCACCTGAGCTGACGCCTTCGCGAGCAGGCTCGCTCCCACAGGTTCTATGCCGGACACAAATTTTGTGTTCACCCCGATCACTGTGGGAGCGAGCCTGCTCGCGAAGGGCGCGACGCGGTTTTTGATCAGGCCGCAAAACCCGGCAGCACCGGCACCGGCCGCTTGTCATCATCAATGGCAACAAAGCTGAACTGCCCATGAATCGCCTTCTCGCGGCCATCGCAGCTCATGCTCTCGACAAACACTTCCACCTCGACCTTGAGGCTGGTATTGCCGACCTTGATCACCTTCCCGACCAACTCGACGATGGAGCCGGCCGGGATCGCATGATTGAAGTCGATGCGGTCGGTGGACACGGTCACCAGCGGCAACCGGCAGAAGCGCGTGGCGGTGATGAACGACACTTCGTCCATCCATGCCAGCGCGGTGCCGCCGAACAGGGTGTTGTGGTGGTTGGTGGTCGGCGGGAAGACGGCTTTGGTTACGCGGGTCACCGAGAGTTCGGTGCGGCGCTGGATTTCCTGGTCGCGGGTGGTCATGGTTCTGGCCTGAAACGAAAGTACGGTGAATAAATTGCAGGCAACAAAAAAGCAGCCCGTAGGCTGCTTTTTTCTGCATCGGAAGCTGGACTTAAGCCAGTTTTTCCTTGATGCGAGCTGCTTTACCCGACAGGTCGCGCAGGTAGTACAGCTTGGCTTTACGTACGTCACCGCGACGTTTAACAGCCATGCTGTCGATCTGCGGGGAGTAGGTCTGGAAAGTACGTTCTACGCCAACACCGTTGGAGATTTTACGAACGGTGAACGCACTGTTCACGCCGCGGTTACGCTTGGCGATTACAACGCCTTCGAACGCTTGCAGACGGGAACGATCGCCTTCCTTCACTTTCACCTGAACGACAATAGTGTCGCCTGGGGCGAAGGTAGGGATTTCTTTGGTCATCTGCTCTGCTTCGAGTGCAAGGATGATTTTGTTGGTCATGCTGTGCTCCTAAGGTAAATCGTTCGATCTACCATCGATACGTTGTTAACTATCGTCCCGCTCGCGGATGTATTCCTCGAGCAGCTTCTTCTCTTCTCCAGAAAGCGAGCGGCTTTCCAGAAGATCGGCGCGTCGTTCAAAGGTCCTACCAAGGGACTGCTGTAAACGCCAACGCCGGATATGCGCGTGATTGCCACTCAGCAACACGTCGGGAACACGCTGATCCGCATACACCTCAGGTCGGGTGTAGTGCGGGCAATCCAGCAGACCATCCGTAAAGGAATCTTCCTCAGCGGAATCCGCATGCCCTAAAGCTCCAGGCAGCAGTCGTGTAACCGCATCGATCAGGACCATCGCCGGCAGCTCGCCGCCAGACAGTACATAGTCACCAATCGACCACTCTTCATCGACATGAGCCTCAATAAAGCGCTCGTCAATGCCTTCATAGCGGCCGGCAATCAGGATCAATGCATCCGATTGTGCCAGCTCGCGTACCGCCGACTGAGTCAGTTGACGGCCTTGGGGGGACAGGTAAATCACCTTCGCCGCCTCCCCGGCTGCTGCCTTGGCCTGAACCAGAGCATCTTCCAGGGGCTTGATCTTCATCACCATGCCCGGACCACCGCCAAACGGGCGATCGTCCACAGTGTGATGCCGATCCGTCGTGTAATCTCGCGGATTCCAACAGGTCAGCTGCAAGAGCCCCTGTTTGACCGCACGACTGGTGATGCCGTAGTCGCCGATGGCGGAAAACATTTCGGGAAACAAACTGATCACTTCTACGCGCAAATTAGCCACGTTTAGAAGTCCGCGTCCCAATCCACCTTCATCTCGCCCGCTGCCAGGTCGATGGCCAACACGCATTGCTCCGTATAGGGCAACAGACGTTCGCGATCATCCAGGCTGCCAGCGCAAGGCTTGACGACCATTACATCATTGGCGCCGGTTTCCAGAAGATGATCGATTTTCCCGAGCAGTTGCCCGAGCGTGTCGATGACCTTCAGACCTTCCAGCTGGTACCAGTAGTACTCACCGTCGGTCAATTCAGCGAACAGATTGCGCGGCACGCAGATCTCGTAACCGGCCAGAAGACGAGCTTCTTCACGATCATCAAGACCCTTGAGCTTTGCGACCAGGAACTTGTCGCTCCCGCGTCCACTGACCAGCTCGACCTGTTTGACATTGCCTTCGCGCTTGAGCGTCCAGGTTTTGTACTGCAACAGGTTTTCAGTCGGATCAGTAAAGGAATAAACCTTCACTTCGCCGCGAACGCCATGAACAGAATAAATTTTGCCAATAACGATCAAATCATCGGCAACAGCAGGCGTCGCGTTCATATTGCTCAGGCCGCAGCCTTTGCAGATTCCTTCAGCAACTGAGCAACACGCTCAGAAGGCTGTGCACCAACGCTCAGCCAGTAGGCTACGCGCTCTTGGTTCACGGACAGACGAACTTCCTGACCACGGGCAACAGGGTTGAAGAAACCAACCTGTTCTTTGTGGGAGCCGTCACGCGGGTTACGCGAGTCGGTTACGGTCAGGTGGTAAAACGGGCGCTTTTTGGAGCCGCCAAGGGCAAGACGGATTGTTAGCATGTGAACATCGTTCCTGTAGTCGGTGCTGCAAATCTAAATGCACAGCGGGCATGGGTGCCCGAAAGGCCGCATATTCTAAGGAATATCCGGACTTTTGCAAATGACTTTTTCCGGCGCCTATGGCATGCCGTGCAGATCTGCATATAGAGCCGTCGATGAAAACGGCCAGTCAGCTCCCGCCGAGTGCGGGTTTGCTGTTGATCCTGCGTCCTTGCAGGGTCTGCGCCGGTGCGACGACCGGCGCGGATTCTTGTGTCCCGTCTCACCCATTTTGCTCACTTTTGGCGAGTGACTGATGCCCTCAAGCAAGGCGCCGCGACGAGTCATAGCCCGCTATGGCGAGGAGCGGCAACGCAGCATGAGGGCATCAGACGCCGCCATAAGTGAGCAGAATGGGTGAGACGGGACACCTCACATCTTTGGCATGCCGCCGCCGGGCAACATTCCGCCCATGCCGCGCATCATTTTCGCCATTCCGCCCTTGGCGGTGAATTTCTTCATCATCTTCTGCATCTGCTTGTGCTGCTTGATCAAGCGGCCGATGTCCTGCACCTGAGTGCCGGAACCCATGGCGATACGACGTTTGCGCGAACCGCTGATCAGCTCAGGGTCGCGGCGCTCGGCCGGGGTCATGGAATTGATGATGGCTTCCATCTGTTTGAATTGTTTCTCTGCGGCGTTCTGGGCGTTGCCCATTTGCGACAGGTTGACGCCGCCGATGCTCGGCAGTTTGTCCATGAGCCCGCCGAGGCCACCCATGTTCTTCATCTGTTGCAGCTGATCGCGGAAGTCTTCGAGGTCGAAGCCCTTGCCCTTCTTCAGCTTCTTGGCCAGTTTGTCGGCCTTGTCCTTGTCGAGGGTCGCTTCAGCCTGTTCGATCAGGCTGAGCACGTCGCCCATGCCGAGAATACGCGAGGCAATACGCTCAGGGTGGAACGGATCGAGCGCTTCGCTCTTCTCGCCCATACCGATGAACTTGATCGGCTTGCCGGTGATAGCACGTACCGACAATGCAGCACCGCCACGGGCGTCGCCGTCGACCTTGGTCAGGATCACACCGGTCAGCGGCAGCGCATCCCCGAAGGCCTTGGCCGTGTTGGCGGCGTCCTGGCCGGTCATGGCGTCGACCACGAACAGGGTCTCGACCGGGTTGATCGCGGCGTGCAGCGCCTTGATCTCGCCCATCATCTCTTCGTCGATGTGCAGACGACCGGCGGTGTCGACGATGACCACGTCGATGAACTTCAGTTTTGCTTCTTTAATAGCTGCGGTGGCGATGTCGACCGGCTTCTGGCTCAGGTCGGACGGGAAGAACGTCACGCCGATGTCGTTGGCCAGGGTTTCCAGCTGTTTAATAGCAGCCGGACGATAAACGTCCGCCGACACGACCATGACCGACTTCTTCTTGCGCTCTTTAAGGAAGCGCGCCAGTTTGCCGGCGGTGGTGGTTTTACCGGCGCCCTGCAGACCGGCCATCAGAATGACGGCTGGCGGTACGGCGCTCAGGTTCAGATCTTCGTTGGCCGCGCCCATCAGGCTTTCGAGTTCAGCCTGGACGATCTTCACGAATGCCTGGCCCGGCGTCAGGCTGCGCGACACCTCGGTGCCGACAGCGCGCTCCTTGACCGAATTGACGAAGTCCTTGACCACCGGCAGGGCGACGTCGGCTTCGAGCAACGCCATGCGCACTTCACGCAGGGTGTCTTTGATGTTGTCCTCGGTCAGCTTCGCCTTGCCGGTGACATGGCGCAGCGTCTGCGAGAGACGGTCGGTTAAGTTTTCAAACATTGCGCGATCCTTTCAGGCCCTGTGTAGACCGGGATAATGGCGGCCCAGACCGGAATCAACATGTGCTCGGCGAGCCTGCGGCGTGGGCAGGTCGCGGATTATAGCGAAGACTGCGGCTGGCGGACACCTCGCTGTCAGCTTCCTGAGTCTTTCGTGCCATGGCGGTTCTATGCCAAACTCAGCCCCTTTCGGGCTTGCCTAACAGGATTTATGCTCCCCTTGTCACCGAGTTTGCTGACCACCCTCGCCGCCGCCCTTCTATATGCCGCTGCGACCCTTTATCAGAGCACCCGCTTGGCCACCGGCGCCAAGGCGAACAAGCGCCTGCTGGTTAGCCTCGGCGCTCTCGCCGTGGTAGCCCACGCCGCCAGCCTGCTCACCCACTTGCTGACACCCATCGGTCTGGGCCTGGACTTCTTCAGCGCCTCCAGCCTGATTGCGGCGGCGGTGATCGCCCTGACGCTGATCGCCTGCTCGCGCATTCCGGTGGAAAACCTGCTGGTGCTGCTGTTCCCGCTCGGTGCGGTGACCGTGCTGCTGGCGCAGTTCGCGCCGACCGGCACTGTGCAGATCATCGATGAAGAGCCGGGTATCCTCGCGCACATTCTGTTGTCGATCCTCGCCTACGGCATGTTCACCATCGCGGTGTTCCAGGCCTTGCTGCTGCTGGTGCAGGACCACCAGCTCAAGCACAAGCATCCGTCCGGACTGATCAAGAATTTCCCGCCGCTGCAAACCATGGAAAGCCTGCTGTTCGGCTTCCTTTGGGCTGGCTGGACGCTGCTGTCGCTGTCGCTGATTTCCGGCTGGCTGTTCGTCGAGAACCTGTTCGCCCAGCATCTGGTACACAAGACCCTGCTGGCCTGCCTGGCGTGGATCGTGTTCAGCGTGCTGCTGTGGGGCCGCAACCGTCTCGGCTGGCGCGGTCACAAGGCGATTCGCTGGACCCTCGCCGGTTTCTGCCTGCTGATGTTGGCGTATTTCGGCAGCAAACTGGTTCGTGAATACATCCTGCACATCTGACGGGCGGCATAAATGGACGGTTTGCCCTTAGGGCCGATGCTCGCGGTGTTTGTCCTGCTGATTTTGTGGTCAGGGCTGTTTACCGCCGTCGAAATCGCGCAACAGCACCTGCTTGCGCAACGCACCGCCTCGCGCGCCAGCGACAAACCGCTGGCGAAGCTGAGCTTTCCGCTCGATAGCCTGATCCTCTGCAACACCTTGTGCCGTGCGCTCGCCGTGGTGATTGCGACGCTGCTGGCGATTTTTCTCTGCGAAGAAAACGGCCCGTGGGCGGCATGCCTCGGTGCTGGCGCAATCCTGCTGGTGTTTGCCGATTATTTTCCACGTACCGTCGCCCAACGGTATCCCGATGCCGTGCTGGCGTTCGGCAATACATTGCTGGCCGTGCCGCTGAAGATTGTTTATCCGTTTGCCTGGTTGTTCAGCCGTATCAGCGGCTTGCTGATGAGTCCATTTGCTCGCAAAGTTCAGGTCGTGCAGCAAAGCGAAGATGACTCGCCCGCCGATCGCTACGACGATCCAGAGCATCCAGTGCGCGCGCACCCGGTCTCAGGCATTCATGCGCTGGACAACATTACGGTCAATGACATTCTGGTGCCGCGCAGTGACGTCGACGGCATCAACCTCGACGATTCGATCGACGAGATCATCGAACAGCTACGCCACAACAAGCGCACGCGCCTGCCGGTGTTCCACAGCGACATCAATCAGGTTGAAGCAGTGCTCAACACCCGGCAGATCCGACATTTGCTGAACAATGGTGATTTGACCCGCGAGGCGCTGCTGGCGGCGAGTTACGAGCCTTACTTCGTGCCAGAAAGCACACCGCTGCAACTGCAGTTGCTGAATTTTCACAAGCAGCAGCGCCGACTGGGCATGGTGGTCGACGAGTACGGCGAAGTGCTCGGCATCGTCACGCTGGAAGACATTCTCGAAGAAATTGTCGGCGAGTTTGAAAGCGAGCACAGCCTGGATAATCCGCATATTCATCCGCAGGACGATGGCCGCATGGTCATTGACGGTGCCGCGTCGATCCGCGAATTGAACAAGTGCCTGGGCTGGCATTTGCCGAGCGATGGTCCGAAAACGCTGAATGGTCTGGTGACTGAGGCGTTGGAGACTATTCCGGAAAGTGCGGTTTGCTTGAAGATCGGGCGTTATCGTCTGGAGATTCTCGAGACTGAAGAGAACCGGGTTAGCAAAGTGCTGATTTGGCATACCTCTTCTGTGCCTGCTTTGGTGCCTGCCAGGTAAAAGATCAAAAGATCGCAGCCTTCGGCAGCTCCTACAGGGGAACGCATTCCAAATGCAGGACCTGCCGAAGGCTGCGATTTTTTGCTCTTGTTTGATTGTTAGCCCCCTTCCTATAATCGGAACGCTTACCCAAGCCCCGCCGAACCTTGTGCTTACCCCGCACACACCAGGTTTCGGCCATTTGCGCTGTACTCCGGCGACTGTTCCTACCTGAAGCAGCGACCGCGCCTCATCCCACATCCCTGGGTGTTCGACCATAATAATTCGCTCCAACGGAGCTCATGACTGTCAGGGATCACCGCATGACAACCAGTACCGCTATCAGCGACACCGCGCCTGCCCAACCGACCAATTCCGCCACCCGCGTGGCGACGGCGAGTTTTATCGGCACCGCGATCGAGTTCTATGACTTCTATGTTTACGCCACCGCGGCTGCGCTGGTGATCGGGCCAGTGTTCTTTCCACAGACCTCCGGCACCGCGCAGATGCTTTCGGCGTTCCTTACCTTTGGTATCGCATTTCTGGCGAGGCCACTGGGCTCGGCGTTGTTCGGCCACTTTGGTGACCGCATCGGGCGCAAATCGACGCTGGTCGCCTCCTTACTCTTGATGGGCGTGTGCACGACACTGATTGGCGTGCTGCCGGGTTATGACAGCATTGGCGCCTGGGCACCGATTCTGCTGTGTGTGCTGCGTTTCGGCCAAGGTTTGGGATTGGGTGGTGAATGGGGCGGTGCCGCCCTGCTCGCCACGGAAAACGCGCCGAAAGGCAAACGTGCGTGGTTCGGCATGTTCCCGCAGCTTGGGCCTTCGATTGGTTTTCTCGCAGCCAACGGCTTGTTCCTGACACTGGCCATGACCCTCAATGACGAGCAGTTCCGCAGCTGGGGCTGGCGGATTCCGTTTCTGCTCAGCGCGGCTCTGGTGATGGTCGGCCTGTATGTACGGTTGAAACTGCATGAAACCCCGGTGTTCGCCAACGCCATCGCTCGTCAGGAGCGCGTAAAAGTACCGCTGGTCGAGCTGTTCAGCCAGTATTGGGCGCCAACCCTGCTGGGCGCGGCGGCTATGGTGGTGTGTTATGCGCTGTTCTATATCTCGACGGTGTTTTCCCTGAGCTACGGGGTTTCCACGCTCGGCTATAGCCGCGAAACGTTCCTTGGCCTGCTGTGTTTTGCCGTGCTGTTCATGGCCGCCGCCACGCCGCTGTCGGCTTGGGCGAGCGACCGTTATGGGCGCAAACCGGTGCTGATCATCGGTGGTGTGCTGGCGGTTCTTTCCGGTTTTCTGATGGAGCCGTTGCTGACTCAGGGCTCGACCTGGGGTGTGGCGCTGTTTCTGTGCATCGAGCTGTTTTTGATGGGCGTGACGTTTGCACCGATGGGCGCATTGTTGCCTGAGCTGTTTCCGACCCACGTGCGTTATACCGGTGCTTCGGCGGCGTATAACCTGGGCGGCATTGTCGGGGCCTCGGCGGCGCCGTTCTTTGCGCAGAAACTGGTGGCGATGGGGGGGCTGAGTTATGTCGGCGGGTATGTGTCGGCGGCGGCGGTGCTGAGTTTGATTGCGGTGCTGTGTTTGAAGGAAACCTGCAATAACGACCTGAATCAGATTGCCTGACAGATCGCTATCGCGAGCAGGCTCACTCCTACAGGGGAACGCATTCCAACTGTAGGAGTGAGCCTGCTCGCGAATGTCGCGACTCGGTTTACAGCTCTACAACAACAGCCTGAGCAGCACGGGTCGCCTTGGCACGCGCAGCCTCGATCGACTCATCCCGCGCCAGCGCCACGCCCATGCGGCGCTGACCATTCACTTCCGGCTTGCCGAACAGACGAAGCGCCGTGTCCGGCTCGCTCAACGCCGCGCCGAGGTTGGCGAAAGCGGTCTGAGTCGACTGCCCTTCCACCAGAATCACCGCCGAAGCCGATGACCCGAACTGACGGATCAGCGGTACCGGCAGGCCCAGAATTGCGCGAGCGTGCAGGGCGAACTGCGACAGATCCTGCGAAATCAGCGTTACCAGACCAGTGTCATGCGGGCGCGGCGAAACTTCGCTGAACCACACCTGATCACCCTTGATGAACAGCTCAACGCCGAACAGACCGCGACCACCCAACGCTTCAGTCACCGCTTTGGCAACGCGCTCGGATTCAGCCAAAGCAATCGGGCTCATGGCTTGTGGCTGCCACGATTCCTGATAGTCGCCCTTCTCCTGACGGTGACCGACCGGCGCGCAGAACGTGGTGCCACCGATGTGACGCACGGTCAGCAGAGTGATTTCGTAGTCGAAATCGATGAAACCTTCGATGATCACCCGACCTTTGCCAGCGCGACCGCCCTCTTGCGCGTAATCCCAAGCTTTTTGCACGTCATCGACGCTGCGCAGCAGGCTCTGGCCTTTGCCCGACGAGCTCATGACCGGTTTGACGACGCAGGGGAAACCCAGGTCCTCAACGGCTTTGCTGTAGTCCTCGAAGGTGTCGGCAAAATGGTACGGCGAGGTCGGCAGGTCCAGCTCTTCAGCGGCCAGACGACGGATGCCTTCACGGTTCATGGTCAGTTGCGCCGCGCGCGCGGTCGGGATCACGGTGAAGCCTTCAGCTTCCAGTTCGACCAGCGTGGCGGTGGCGATGGCTTCGATTTCCGGCACGATGAAGTGCGGCTTTTCAGCTTCGATCACCGCACGCAGGGCGGCGCCGTCGAGCATGTTGATCACGTGGCTGCGATGGGCGACTTGCATGGCCGGCGCGTTGGCGTAGCGGTCGACGGCAATCACTTCAACGCCCAGGCGTTGCAGCTCGATCACCACTTCCTTGCCCAACTCACCACAGCCACACAGCAATACGCGGGTCGCGGTTGGCGACAATGGAGTTCCGATACGGGTCATCTCAGGTCCTCAAAGAAGCGGATCATCGAGGAAAGCAGCGCCTGACGCGCTTTCCATGGGGAGAAAGCGCGGCATTTTACATGAACCTGAGGCTTTGGCTTCAGCCGGCGACGGCCTGTTTGCGCTCACGCCAGGCCATGATCAGCCAGACGGCAGTGACGCCGGCAAATTTCGAGGCCAGCGCGGTGATGATCACCGGCGGCGTCAGCAAGTCGATCATGCCGAAGAAGATGAAGGTATCGAGAGGAATGCTCAGCGCCGAACTGATCCACAAGCGGTCGCGCAACGGTCGCTTGGTGATGCTGAACACCA
Source organism: Pseudomonas sp. S3_C06 (assembly GCF_054667675.1). Lineage (NCBI taxonomy): Bacteria > Pseudomonadati > Pseudomonadota > Gammaproteobacteria > Pseudomonadales > Pseudomonadaceae > Pseudomonas > Pseudomonas sp. S3_C06. Next base: position 5,106,934 of record NZ_CP162747.1, on the reverse strand, counting down.
GCCAGTCAATGCACTCGGAGACCGCGAACGCCGTAGCGCTGGCCAGTGCAATAGAAGGATCGGAGGTTACGTAAGACAGCACCAGCGCCGCCAGCATCGCGACGATCGCGCCGTGACCAAAGCGGGTTTGCACCATGTCGCGCAGCACGAACACCAGACCACCCCAGGCCGACCAGATGATGTCCAGATGCGGCGCGGTGGAGAAGGCGAAGTTGATCAGCACGACGCTGCTGATGTAGGCGATGAGGAAAATCATGGAGGCGACCTGGCAGATTGGCGCACAGATTACTGGACCCGCAGATCAAGAGCCACCCCCTCACCCCAGCCCTCTCCCCCAAGGGGGGCGAGGGGGAAAGGGAGCAGATCTTCGTTTAATCGAATCCCGAGTTCGACTCGATAACCCAGGTCGGTGCGACCCGAACAATCAACCCGGTCGCTCCCTCCCCCTTCAAACGAAGGGAGAGCGAGCCGATCGGAGGCTTTTCAAAACCTGAGTTCGACTCGGTAGCTCAGGTCGATGTAACTCGAACCATCAACTCGGTCAGTCCCCTCTCCCTCCGGAAGTGGGTTAGGGTGAGGGCCGTCCCAAGCCGATCACGTCTTCGACGACGGCATCATCCAAACCAACCCACTCGCCTTCGCCCGTTCATGACACAACCCCAACACCACCCGGCGCTCGTCATTGCTCATGCGGCCCCACCGCGTGATCTCCTCGACCGTACGTTGACAGCCCGTGCAGATGTCAGCCTCATCCAGCGCACAAATATTCACGCACGGCGAGGCTACAGGTCTTTCGGGCGTGTTCATTCTTCCTGCTCAACCAGATCGCGCGCATAACGCTGAGAGTTATGCACATAGTGCGCGGCGCTGGCTTCAAGCATCTTCTTCTGCGGCTCGGTCAGCTCACGCACGACCTTGCCCGGCGAGCCCATCACCAGCGAACCATCGGGAATTTCCTTTCCCTCGCCGATCAGCGAATTGGCGCCGATGATGCAGTTCTTGCCGATCTTCGCGCCGTTGAGAATCACCGCGTTGATGCCGATCAGACTGTAATCGCCGACCGTGCAGCCATGCAGCATGGCGTTATGGCCAATGGTCACGCCGGTGCCGATGGTCAGCGGATAGCCCATGTCGGTGTGCATCACGGTGCCGTCCTGGACGTTGCTGTTCTTGCCGATCAGGATCAGTTCGTTATCGCCACGCAGCACGGCGTTGAACCAGACGTTGGCGCCCTCTTCCAGTTTGACCTTGCCCACCAGCACGGCATTGGGGGCGACCCAGCTCTGTGGATGGGTCTCGACACGGGCGTCGCCCAAGCGGTATTTCATCTTGTTTTCCTCAGGGCTCACGGTGAATGGCCGCTCGAACGACGGCTTCAGGTGTTGATAAAGCTTTTCGGCGGCTCATGCAGACTGATTTTCGCGTCATAGAGCAGGTTGATCAACTCGACAATCATGATCGCCGTGAGGCCCCAGATCTTGTACTCACCAAATCGATAACTCGGCACGTACCAACTGCGCCCCTGATAGTCGATGCGATGGGTATGCTCGCGAGGGTCCTTGCGGAAGAATTCCAGCGGAACGCTGAAGACGGCTGCGATTTCGGCATCGTTGGCGCGGTATTCGACAAAATCGGGGATGACGCCGACATAAGGCGTGACCTTGATGCCGTGCAGGGAAATCAGTGGGCTGAGCGGACCGATGACTTCGACCAGTCCGGGTGGCAAACCGATTTCTTCTTCGGCTTCGCGCAGCGCCGTGAAGATCAGATCCGGGTCTTCCGGATCGCGGCGACCACCAGGAAAAGCCACTTCGCCGCCGTGGGTCGAGAGCCCGCTGGCGCGCAGGGTCAGCACCAGTTCCGGCTCATCACTGCGGGTGATCGGCACCAGAACGGCAGCCTCGGGGAAACGTGTGTCGGTCTCCAGCGTGCGCGGTGTGTGGTTGCTTACCCTATGCAGTAGCTCGTCCAGCATGAGTGTTCTCGATCTGTGCCTTACCCTGCATCATGCACCAATCAATGCAGCCGCCCAAGCCCCCGAATCTCGCCATGTCGCGAAACGACAACTTGCCGACCGGCACCGCTGCACGCCAAGATAGGCGCAGCATTCAGGAAGCCCAGCATGAAATTTTGCAGCCACTGCGGTAACCCGGTCACCCAGCGCATTCCCGAAGGCGATTCGCGGCTGCGATTTGTCTGTGACAGCTGTCAGACCATTCACTATCAAAACCCCAATATTGTCGCCGGCTGCGTGCCGACCTGGGGCACGAAAGTGTTGCTCTGCCGTCGTGCCATCGAGCCGCGCCTCGGTTACTGGACGCTGCCCGCCGGATTCATGGAGAACGGCGAGACCATCGAACAGGCCGCCGTGCGCGAAACTGCCGAAGAAGCCTGCGCCCGGGTGCGTAACCTGAGCATCTATACGCTGATCGACGTGCCGCACATCAGTCAGGTGCATGTGTTCTTCCGCGCCGAACTGGTGGATCTGGACTTTGCCGCCGGCCCCGAGAGCCTCGAAGTGCAACTATTCGACGAAGCCGACATTCCCTGGGACGAGCTGGCTTTCCGCACAGTGGGGCGTACCTTAGAATGCTTCTTCGCTGATCGGCGCGTCGAGACGTATCCAGTGCGTTCGGAATCGATTCCGCCGCTTGCTCAACCTGCCATTACTTGATTTCGTCGCCGGCCAGCCGATAACCCGAGCACGTCTGCACAACACCTATAAATCATGTATCTGCGTCATTCCTGGGGAATCGTTTCAATGCGCTGGTTGCTTGCCCTGTTCTGCCTGTCGTTCGTTACCGTCTCCCAAGCGTCATTCGTGACCACCGTGGCGCCTGCGAATACCCCGCTCATCGAAAAAGTCCTGGTGCTCAAGTCAGCGCATCAACTGCAACTGATCGCCGATGGCAAGCCGCTGAAGACCTATCGCATTTCCTTGGGCAAGGGCGCGAAAAAGGGCCCGAAACTGATCGAAGGCGACAAACGCACGCCGGAAGGTTTCTATTGGATCGACTGGCGCAAGACCAGCGACAAATTCAATCTGTCGATGCACATTTCCTACCCGAACATCAGCGACTCGGCCCGCGCCCGGCGTGAAGGTGTCGAGCCCGGCGGGATGATCATGATCCACGGCACGCCAGATTCGGAAGAAACCCCGGAAGACCTGTTCCACACCCTGGACTGGACTGACGGCTGCGTCGCCATGCGCAACGTTGATATGCGTGAAGTGTGGAATCTGGTGCCGGACGGCACGATGGTCGAAATCCGCCCTTAACCAGCGACCGCTGGTCACCCGCAAAAAAATAAATCAAAAGATCGCAGCCTGCGGCAGCGCCTACAGAGGTGATACCACTCTCAACTGAAGGAGCTGCCGCAGGCTGCGATCTTTTGCTTTTTATAGGCCGACACTAATACCACTTGAAACCACACCCCCTTAAACCCGCCATCCTACTGGGCAAAAGCCCATTTCAGCGCGTTGACATGGTATTCAAGTGGTATTAATTTCCGCCCCACAAGCGAGCCACAACAATCCTATACTCGCGTCGGAAATGACCTACATGAACGACTTCCAGGCCCTACGCCCAGACGACTCCCAGCCGACGCCGCTGTACCTGCAACTGGCGCGCAATCTGGAAGCAGCGATTCATGCCGGGCAGTGGAAGTCCGAGCAGGCGATGCCGTCCGAGCGCAATCTCAGTGAAATGCTCGGTATCTCCCGGGTTACCGCGCGTAAAGCGCTGGAAGTGCTCCTCGATCAAGGCCTGATCCGCCGCCTGCAAGGCTCCGGTACCTTCATCACCCCACGCCTCGAACAGCCGCTGTCGCGCCTTTCGGGCTTCAGCGAAATGCTCCGCCTCAAAGGCTTCGTACCCAGCTCGCAATGGCTGGAACGTGAAATCACCCTGCCGACTCATGAAGAACTGATCCGCCTCAGCCTGTCGCCGAACGACAAGGTCGCGCGCATGAAGCGTCTGCGCAAAGCCGATGACACGGTCATGGCCATCGAGATGAGCACCCTGCCCGCCTCGATCATGCCCATGCCGCAACTGGTCGGCGATTCGCTCTACGAATACCTCGACGGCATCGGCAAACCGATCGTCCGTGCCTTGCAGCACATTCAGGCGATCAACGCCTCGGACGAGTTCGCCGCGCTGGTCGGCATCGCCCCCGGCACCGCCATGCTGCTGATGACCCGGGTCGGCTACCTGGAAGACAACACACCGATCGAAGTCACCGACACCTATTGCCGCAACGACTACTACGACTTTGTTGCAGAGCTGCGCCGCTAGGCGGCCCAAAGCGAGAACCAAAATGTCCGAAGACAACATCCTCACCGCCAGCGGCTGGGTTCGCGGCCGGCTGATCCACGAACACGGCAAAGTCGTGTCGATCGAAGGCGTACCCTGCGATCCGGCGAGCAATGACCTGCCGTATCTGCTGCCGGGCTTCATCGACCTGCACGTGCATGGCGGTGGCGGCAAAGACATCATGGAAGGCGCCAGCGCCTTCGAGACCATCACCAGAACCCACGTGCGGTTCGGCACCACCTCGCTGCTGGCCACCACCATGACCGCGCCGAGTGCCGAGATCTCTAGGGTTTTGAAGGAAGTCGGAGAGTTCTGCGAGCAGCGTCCGAAAGGCGCCGCGCGCGTCCTCGGCGTCCACCTCGAAGGCCCGTACATCAACCCCGGCAAACTCGGCGCGCAACCGAACTTCGCCCACACCGCGTTGATGGCCGAAGTCGAAGAATATCTGGCACTGGCGCCGATCCGGGTGATCACCATCGCCCCGGAAATCGCCGGCCACGACGGTTTGATTCGCGAACTGAGCAGCCGTGGAGTGCGCATGCAGATCGGCCACACCCTCGGCAGTTACGAAGAAGGCGTCGCCGCACTCGATGCCGGCGCGACCAGTTTCACCCACCTCTACAACGCCATGAGCCCGCTGCATCACCGCGAGCCGGGCATCGTCGGCGCCGCACTGGCCCACGCCAAATTCGCCGAGCTGATTCCCGACTTGCTGCATGTGCATCCCGGCGCCATTCGCGTGGCCCTGCGCTCGATCCCGTGCCTGTATTGCGTGACCGATTCGACCGCTGCCGCCGGCATGCCCGACGGTGAATACAAGCTCGGCAGCCACACCGTGACCAAATGCCTGGGCGGCGTGCGCCTGCCCGACGGCACCTTGGCCGGCAGCACCCTGACCATGGACCAAGCCCTGCGCAACCTGGTGAAGATCGGTTTGCCGATCGCCGAAGCCTCGCAGCGCCTGTCGCAATTCCCCGCCGATTACCTCGGCATCAACGAACGCGGGCGCCTGCAACCAGGTGCCTGGGCCGACTGCGTGCGGCTGGATCGCTCACTCACACTGACCGCCGTCATGGTCGAAGGAGAAGACATTGACTTCAAAAATGCTTGAAGAGGCGCTGTCCTCGTTCGAGGCCGTGCAAGCCCAACTGCAACAGCTCGACGCGCCAATGATCGAGATCGCCGGGCGCCTGCGCCGTCAGCCACCGCAAGTGGCGATGACGGTGGCGCGCGGCAGCTCCGACCACGCGGCGAGCTACTTCGCCTACCTGACCATGCAGCAACTCGGTGTGCCGGTGGCGTCGTTGCCGATGTCGGTGGTGACCATGCAGCAGGCGCCGTTGAAGGTCAGCGGTCAGGTCGCGTTCGCCTTTTCACAGTCGGGGCAGAGCCCGGATCTGGTCAACAGCCTGCGTCTGTTGCGCAAGCGTGGCGCGTTGAGCGTGTCGATGGTTAACGCCGCCGACTCGCCGCTGGAAGCTGCCTGTGAATTCAGCTTGCCGCTGCTCGCCGGGACTGAAAGCAGCGTCGCTGCAACCAAGAGTTTTATCGCCACCCTCAGCGCCAGCGCTCGTTTGATCGCGCATTGGAAAGAGGACAGCGAATTGCTCGAGGCTGGCAATGCCTTGCCCGAAGGCCTGCGCGAAGCGGCGAAGCAGGACTGGAGCGTGGCCATCGAAGCGCTGCGCGATTGCGAGCGTTTGATGGTGATCGGTCGTGGTGCTGGTTTCGCCATCGCTCAGGAGGCAGCACTGAAATTCAAGGAAACCTCGGCGATTCAGGCCGAAGCGTTCAGCAGCGCGGAAGTCCGTCACGGCCCGATGGCGCTGATCGATGAACATTATCCGTTGCTGGTTTTCGCACCGGGCGGCGCAGAGCAGGCTGGTTTGTTGAGCTTGGCAGCAGAAATGCGCCAACGCGGCGCTTGCGTGTTGCTGGCCGCACCGGATGACGTCAGCGAACGTGATCTCACCCTGACCCGCGCCGAACATCCGGCCCTCGATCCAATCCTGGCGATCCAGAGCTTCTACGTGATGGCCGCAGGTTTGGCCGTGGCCCGCGGCATGGACCCGGATCAGCCGCGCCACCTGAGCAAAGTGACCCGCACGCACTAATTGAAGCAAACCTGTAGGAGCTGCCGAAGGCTGCGATCTTTTGATTTTGATCCAAAAAACAAGATCAAAAGATCGCAGCCTGCGGCAGCTCCTACAGGGGACATCGAACCGAGATTTAACCGATGAGACCGAGCCATGCACAACAACAATAAAGAGCTGACCCTCAGCGCCCCGCTCAGCGGCCCGGTGCTCACGCTCGCCAAAGTCCCGGACGCAGTGTTCGCCAGCGGCGCGATGGGCGACGGCATTGCCATCGACCCGATCAACGACACCCTGTACTCGCCATGCGCCGGGGTGATCATTCACGTCGCGCGCACCGGCCACGCACTCACTGTGCGTGCCGATAACGGCGCGGAGATTCTTCTGCATCTGGGCCTGGATACCGTTGAACTGAACGGCGAAGGCTTCTCGATGCTGGTCAAGGATGGCACGCGTGTCAGCAAGGGCCAGCCGTTGTTGCGCTATGACCTGGACAAGGTCGGTCAGCAGTGCAAAAGCCTCGTCAGCTTGTTGATCCTGACCAACAGCCAGGATTTTCAGGTGCGGCCGATCACGCTCAAAGCGGTGAAAGTCGGCGAGCCGTTACTGCACATTGTTGCGCGCAACAGTTCGGCGGCGAATGTTGCAGACGTGGGCGGGCCAGAGGTTCATGGCCATGTTCTGGTGGCGCATCGCGGCGGATTGCATGCGCGCCCTGCGGCACTGATTCGGCAGACCGCGCAAGGTTTCAAAAGCCGGTCGCAACTGCACTTCGCCGGCAAATCGGCGCCGTGCAACAGCCTGATCGGTTTGATGGGTTTGGCGGTTGGCGAACAGGATCAGGTGCAGGTCAGCTGTCAGGGGCCGGATGCCGAAGCGGCGCTGCAAGCGTTGCTCACCGCGTTGGCCACAGCGCTGCCGGATGATTGTCACGCTGCGGCGCCGGTGAGTGTCGCATCGGTTAAACGCCCGGCCGAGGCTGGCGTGTTGCACGGTGTGTGCGCTGCACCGGGATTGGTCGGCGGGCCACTGTTTCGCTTGAACGCGATCAGTTTGCCGGTGGATACGGGCAATCATGATCCGCTGCAACAACTGCAGGCGCTCGACACTGCACTGAATCAGGTGCGCAGTGAAATCGACGGCACCCTCGCCCAAGCGAAAAAACACAAAAATGCCGATGAAGAAGCGATCTTTGCCGCGCATCTGGCACTGCTCGAAGACCCGGCACTGCTCGATGCCGCACAGCAAGCCATCGAACAAGGCACTGCAGCGACTCACGCCTGGAGCCAGTCGATCGATGTGCAGTGCGAAGTCCTGCAACACACCGGCAGCGCGCTGCTGGCCGAACGCGCCAATGATCTGCGCGACCTCAAGCAACGCGTGTTGCGTGCAGTGCTCGGCGAGGCCTGGCACTACGACGTGCCGGCCGGCGCCATCGTCGCGGCACATGAACTGACGCCGTCGGATCTGCTGCAACTCAGCGCGCAAGGTGTCGCCGGGTTGTGCATGGCCGAGGGTGGCGCGACTTCGCACGTGGCGATTCTCGCTCGCGGTAAAGGTCTGCCGTGCATGGTGGCGTTGGGTTCGGCGCTGCTTGATCAGCCGCAAGGTCAATCGGTGGTCCTCGATGCCGATGGCGGTCGTCTCGAACTGACGCCCAACGCTGAACGTCTGGCCGAAGTTCGGCAAGCGCAAATCGACCGGCAGCATCGCCGCGACGCGCAACAAACCAAAGCTCATCTGCCCGCCGAAACACGTAATGGCGTGCACATCGAAGTCGTCGCCAATGTCGCCTCCAGCGCTGAAGCGGCGGACGCCTTCGCCAACGGTGCCGACGGTGTAGGCCTGTTACGAACCGAGTTTTTGTTCGTCGATCGCCAGACCGCTCCGGACGTCGAAGTGCAGCGCAGTGCTTACCAGGCGGTGATCGATGCCATGGGCGATAAATGCGTGATCATCCGCACCATCGACGTCGGCGGCGACAAGCAACTCGACTACCTGCCACTGCCCATCGAGGCCAACCCGGTACTCGGTCTGCGCGGCATTCGCCTGGCTCAGGCGCGTCCGGAAATCCTCGATCAGCAACTGCGTGCGCTGCTGCAAGTCAGCCCGTTGCGTCGTTGCCGGATCCTGTTGCCGATGGTTACCGAAGTCGATGAGCTGCTGCAGATTCGCCAACGCGTCGATGCGTTGTGCGTCGAACTGGGCGTGAGCCAGCGCCCGGAAATCGGCGTGATGATCGAAGTCCCTGCCGCCGCGCTGCAAGCCGAACAACTGGCCGAACACGCCGATTTCCTCTCGATCGGTACTAACGATCTCTCGCAATACACCTTGGCCATGGATCGCGACCACGCTGGTTTGGCCGCTCGCGTCGACGCTCTGCATCCGGCGCTGCTGCGATTGATCGCCATGACCTGCGAAGGCGCGGCGGTGCACAAACGTTGGGTCGGTGTCTGCGGCGCCCTCGCCTCTGATCCGCTGGCCACACCGGTGTTGATCGGTCTGGGCGTCACCGAACTGTCGGTCAGCCCGGTGCAGATCGGCGAAATCAAGGATCGCGTGCGCCAGGTGCACGAGGCCGAGTGCCAGCGTCTCAGCCGCGACCTGCTCAAACTGAGCAGCGCCGCCGCCGTGCGTCACGCCTGTCATCAACATTGGCCTCTGCGCTAACAAAAACAACAAGGACAAACGCCATGTACCAACTCTTCATCGAAGGCCTGCAACGCCTCGGCCGTGCGCTGATGCTGCCGATCGCAATCCTGCCGATTGCCGGTCTGCTGCTGCGCCTGGGTGACACCGACCTGCTGAACATCGCAATCATTCACGATGCCGGCCAAGTGATCTTCGCCAACCTGGCAATGATCTTCGCCATCGGCATCGCCGTCGGTTTCGCCAAGGACAACAACGGCACCGCTGGCCTCGCCGGGGTGATCGGTTATCTGGTGATGATCTCCACGCTCAAGGTGCTCGATGCGAGCATCAACATGGGCATGCTCGCCGGGATCGTCAGCGGTCTGATGGCCGGCGCTCTGTACAACCGCTTCAAGGACATCAAGCTGCCGGAATATCTGGCGTTCTTCGGCGGGCGGCGCTTTGTGCCGATTGTCACCGGGTTTGCAGCGGTCGGTCTGGGCGTAGTGTTCGGCTATATCTGGCCGCCGATCCAGCACGGCATCAACGCCTTCGGTGCGTTGATGATGGAGAGCGGCAGCATCGGTGCGTTCGTGTTCGGCGTATTCAACCGTCTGCTGATCGTCACCGGCCTGCACCATATCCTCAACAACATGGCGTGGTTCGTGTTCGGTAACTTCACCGATCCGACGACTGGTGCGCTGGTGACCGGTGACCTGTCGCGCTACTTCGCTGGCGATCCGAAGGGTGGGCAGTTCATGACCGGCATGTTCCCGATGATGATCTTCGGCCTGCCGGCGGCCTGTCTGGCGATGTACCGCAACGCCCTGCCGGAGCGCCGCAAAGTCATGGGCGGGATTTTTCTGTCGATGGCGTTGACCTCGTTTCTGACCGGGGTAACCGAGCCGATCGAATTTGCCTTTATGTTCCTCGCACCGCTGTTGTATCTGCTGCATGCGTTGCTGACCGGGTTATCGATGGCGATTACCAATGGCTTGAATATTCATTTGGGTTTTACCTTCTCCGGCGGCTTTATCGACATGGTGCTGGGTTGGGGGCGCTCGACCAATGGTTGGCTGGTGATTCCGGTGGGCCTCGCCTACGCGGTTATCTATTACGCCGTATTTGATTTCTGCATTCGTCGCTTCAATCTGAAGACGCCGGGGCGCGAGGATGTGGCTTCTGCTGAGAAAGCAGTGCTCACGGAAAACGAACGTGCCAGCGCTTACATCAAGGCCTTGGGCGGCGCCGAAAATCTGCTGACTGTTGGCGCTTGCACCACGCGCCTGCGACTGGAGATGGTCGATCGCAACAAGGCTTCGGATGCTGATCTGAAAGCGCTGGGCGCAATGGCGGTTGTGCGTCCGGGTAAAGGTGGCAGTTTGCAGGTTGTGGTCGGGCCGATGGCGGACAGCATTGCTGACGAGATTCGCCTGGCAATGCCTTCTCTCGGGCGTGCGGTTCTGCTTGAAAATGCTGTGGCTGTCGAGGAACCGAAAGCGCCGGTGGTCGCCGGCTCCGAGGCGCAGCAATGGCTGAATGCCTTGGGCGGTGGCGGCAACGTACTGCAACTGGACTGCATCGCGATGACGCGGATTCGCCTGCAATTGGCGGATGGCAAGGCGCTGTCGGAAGCGCAGTTGAAGGCGTTGGGGTGTCATGGCGTCAGCCAGTTGGATGGCGGGGTCTGGCATTTGCTGGTGGGGGATAAGGCCGCGAGTTTGAGTGGAGCGCTGGAGAGCCTGGTGAATCGCAGCGAGGTCAGCGCGAAGGTTTGAAGCAATAGTGTTTGAGTCGACTGTATCGCTGGCAGGCTCGTTCCCGTAGAGGAATGCATTTCACATGCCCTGCTGGCGATCAACGATGCTGCAATTCTCCGGTATGTGGATCGAGTCGAGCCTTTCACGCCTCCGCCTGACCTGCACTGCACACCCACTACATATGTACCACCTTCGATCGAATCACCCTCGCCATGCTGAAGGCTCTTCCCACCAGCATGGAGACTGTGCCGATGAGCACTCCCACCGCCCCCACGGTTGAAGAGATCAGGAGCGATCTCAACCAGATCGCCCAGCATCTTTTCAACATCGATACCCCGTTGCTTGCCGAACAGGCACCGACAGCGGAGCAGGTTTACCTCAAACGGCTGAACAGCCTGCTCAAAGCTCACCGCGAGCAGTTCTTGCAAAAAAGTCGGGCGATCTACCAGATCCTGGAAAACAGCGACCTGCACAGTGACCAGGGCAAAAAACTGCTCGCGACCACCAAAGCCAAGCTCGACACGGCGTTGCTCGACATGGATCTGCGCGATCTGATCGATAACAAATCGGCCAGAACCTTTCTGACCTACGAAGCCGGTTTCACCGCGATCGGCCACGAGGCGCGACAGGCCGTCAAGGATCGCCTGCTGCATCCCCAAGCCGCTGCGCTCCTGGAACAGCTGACGCTGGGGCCGACGCTACGTCCGGCCGCCTACGCGCTGCAGTTCAGCTTTCAGGAACACACCGTCGAGCTGGCTGGCGCCTTTGTCGTCACGGAAAAGAACAAGTCCGCGCTCACCGATCTGTCGACGGCCAGGGACGGTGGTTACGTCCTGTTGTTCACCCCGAGCCGGGGCATCGAGTACTTCGATTCAGCAGCGGCTCTCGACGTCCATTTGCTGCAATACCTGCAACATCCCGCCAGCCACACTGAATTCATGCAGATGTTGCCGGCGCGCTATCACGACTTGAGTGCAGCGGGGATCTGGCCGTTGCAGTGTTCGCTGATCGATAGCCAACCGCTGTTTGAACATATCTGCGATGCCCTGATCGACAAGCGCACACAAGACATCGATCGCGCCTGGAGCTACGACGACAACCCGCAACAAGACTCGGCGCAGTTGCTCGCGGCCCTCGACCGGGCCATTGCAGGAGCCCTGCCGGATCTCGCCCCGCGCCTGGAACTGCAGGCGCAAACCTTGTTCGAACGCCACCTGCGCGACAGTGCACCGCAGTGGTACCGCAGCGCCAGCGCCGCCAGGCAGACCGAGCTGGCGCAACAGGTCGGTATCTACCACAAGGCGCGGCAAAAACTGCTCGACCTGATGGGGCCGTCGGCCAGTCTTCTGACCCTCGCCCGGCATCAATGGCTGGAGCGTCTGAGCGAAGATCTGGAGATTGATGATCTGGAGCCGCAGAAGCTGCAAATCACCACGCAACGTCGGGTGCCCGGATACGGTGTGTATGAGCATCAGCGCAATTTGCTCGATCTGTCCTTGCGTGGCCCGCACACGGGAGACGAATTGCCGGACTCGGAGTTTCTTCGATATACCACCCTCACCTATGACGATGCGCCTTTGGCCGATGCCTACGCAGACCTGACACCGCAGTGGCTGGTCAAGCAAGGGTTGAGCCTCAAGCCGCGTATCGAATTCGACCGTTTGCAGAAAGACATGCATGCCGGCCCAGCCATCAAACCCGCGATCGAGGACATGCTCGATCAACGTATCGTCGCGCTGGCTCATACGGCAGTGCTGCAAGGCCATCTGCTCGAGAGTGACCTGCAACTGATCCAGCGCTTGCGCAGCGACAGCGATCCACACCTGCGCGCCGCGACCCTGTCCGTGCACGGTGCGCAACTGCAGGATCTCTGGGTGTTGCGCCAAAGCGACGCCGAGGGCGTCCTCAAACGCATGTTGCTGTGCACGCCACAAGCGCCGCGAGAGCAGCAGTTCCAGGTCTTCGCCAGTGAGCTTGAATGTCAGACCCACCTGCTTGGCTGGGCCACGCACAGCGAAGACGCCAATACCATGACCGGCTACCTGATCAGCCGTGCACCTCTGCGTTTTCGTTCAAGCCTGCGCAAAGTGCTCTCCAGCCTCAGTTTCAAGCTTGAGGATCAGGAGCACAGAAAAGTCACCTTCGAGAACATCGGCAAGCACCTCGATTGCCTGCAAGTCATGGCCGAGCACGTGTTGGCCACGCGAGTCGACGACTACGATTTCGGCACCCCGCTGTGGTATCGCACAACCACCGACGAAAACCGCAGAAAACTGTCGACGCTGAGCGAAGACGCCGAAGGTGCATTGCAAGGCTTCGACCGACATCAACTTTCGGGCAGCCGCTTTCCGGCGTTCGACGATTACGTGCACGAGCAGGCGAAAAAACAACTGAACCAGTTGCTCAAACGCCCGGCAAATGACGTCGACCCGGATACTGTCATCGCTTACTCGCCCATGTCGGTCATTCCGGCCCTGACACCAAAACCGTTAACGTACACACGGCTGTATCGCGACGGGTATGCCGACGGCGTCGGCTTCCTCGACGAAAAATTCTCTCGTTCGGCACACTTCAAAGGGCCGCCAGACATCGATATCAGCAACCTGAGCGCAAAGACTGTCGCGCGCTCGATTACCGGTGTGTGGATAGGCAAACGCTACACCGACAAGGTCAGACAAGAACTGCAAAGTGACGCGAGTGAGGGTTACGCCTTCAGGCGCAATACAATCCTGGCCATTACTCAACGCCAGATGAAATGCGCAGCGCTGGAATGCCAGTTGCAGGGCCATATCGCCAGCAGTGACCGGCAATGGCTTGAGCAGAGCATCGACAGCATGGAGGACATATCGGCGCCACGGCAAAAAAAATACCCGGTCCATCGACTGATGATTGAGGGTGAGTGGGTGCTCGACAACTGGCTGTTCGGCCACGACAAAAACCCGGTGCTGCTCTACACCCCCGACGCGCCTGACGGCGTGAGTTTTCGCGAAGCACGGCTGTTCAATTACCTGCTGAAACAGCAGCCCGGCATGATCGAATACTTCACCCGGCGGGTAGGCATTCAATCGCAGACCCGGGTGCGCAAATTCCTTGAAACTGCCAAAAAGCAGCTGCCCAAAGACATCGACAAAACCACGTCCAGCCCGGCACGCTACGACTCGACACAGCAGAAAGCCCCGATCAGCGACATGCGCGACGCGCTGTATGACATGAAGCTGCAGCGCAAGATCGACGATGTCCACGCGACTACCAGCAGCCGCGCCCAGATGATTGCCGGCCTGATCTGGACGTGCGTCGAATGGATCACCGCCATTGCCACCGCACCGTTTCCACTGTTGAGTCTGAGCACCGGGCTGCTGTTGGCATTCAAGGATGGCATGCTCGCCCTGCACGCCTATCGGCAGGGTAACAACGCCGAAGCGCTCAACCATTTGCTCGGCTACATGCTCAACAGTACCGGTGCGCTATTGACCGACCTGCGTCCAGCCCTGCGCTCACTTCAGCCAGTCAGCCGTCCCCTGCGCCAGGCCGCCGTCAGCAGCGCCAGCGAGCAGCAACGCGTCATGGCTCTGATTGAGCAACTGGAACCCAGCGTACCCCCGGCGGACATGCGGCCGGTGAACTACAAGGGTCAGACCCTGTGGGCAGCGAATACGCCCGACGTTATTGGCCGATACCTGCTGCATCGCCTTGACCCTGACACCGACAGGCTTCTGTCGACCGGGATTCTGGCCGTGCCCAATGGCGAAGGTGTGATGGTGCGCAGCGGCGTGGCCGGCGGCGCGCCGAAATACGACGCCTTGCCGGATACACCCGGCCCGCACAAAGACTACGGCGTGCCGTCCAAATATCGGGACAGGATTGCAATGGTGATCAATCCAGAGTCCCGAGAGGAACTCATTTTGCGCAGCCAGGACTACATGGGAACGTCCTACGCTCACTCCAGCCTCTTCGCCGCTGCCGACCAACTGGCTTCCACACGCACTGCCTACCTGCAACAGGTCGAAAAGCTGACCACGGACGCGACCCGTCATTTTGCCGAACTGGCCCCTTTGCCTGCGCGCATCGAAGTGCCGGCCATCGCCGCCGACACGTCATTTACGCAACTGATCGCCAGCGACGCGTTGGCCGGCAAGAATCTGGTCATCGGCGCCCAGCCTGGCTCCATCGCCAGTAAACAGGCGCTGATCACTTATATGGACGCGTTGCTCAAGAGTGGTTTCAAACACCTTTATATGGAATATCTGCCGGCTGACGTCTTCCATATCAAGCTGGCAAAATTCAACCGGGGCGAATCATGGCGCGGTATCAAACGACATTTGAAAGCCGTCGACAAAGCCTTTGGCCACGGACCCGACGCGCCGTTCTCGTACCTTGCGCTGGTCCGCACGGCTCGGGAAAAGGGTCTGAAAATCCACGCGCTGGACGCCTCCACCAGCTATAAGCTGGACGGAGCCCTGGTGATGGCCGATGTTTCGCCGCTGACGCCCCGCAGCAACAGCATCAGAAACTTCTACTCGCTCAAGGCCATTGCCGCCGATGCGATTGAGGCGCCCGCCGAACGCTGGATAGCCCTGACGGACGCTTCACGCATAAGCACGTTCGACAAGACGCCTGGTCTGGCCGACCTGCACGAAGCCGTTGCGCTGCGCATCGACGACGTGGCTGTGGGTCAACCGACGCGCATCGGCGTGGACTCACCCGGCGCGATACCCGGTGACGCAGCGGCCAAGGGCGATTACCTCGTGGCATTGCCGACATCCTACAAAGCGCCCCAAGTACCGGCTCAGCCTCCGGCGACGGCGAGTCCGGGCGTTCAACATTTCGACGAGTTCGATGTTCCGACGGCGTTCCGTGACGAAATTGCTCGCATGCAATTCCGCCCCCGAGCACTGGACTCTCGCTTCCCCTTTACCTCCTTGCGTGGTCAGGCCGGCCGCGACGCGCAGGCTGCCTATGACGCGTTTATTGCTCAACGCAACCGCCTCGAGAAAAAGGCCCGAGACGCCTTTACCGACTACACGCCGGCCCCCGCTGCGACCCTTCCAGACATTGCTGCCGATAGCTCATTCGAAACATTTTTGAGCCAACTGGTCGACAGTCGTCTGAGCCTGCTGATCGGCGAATCAAGACTCACAGTGTCGAGCAAAACACTGCTGAAAAAACACATGGAAACACTCAAGTCGTCAGGCTACGACACGTTGTATATGCAACATCTGCTGACCGACCTGCATCAGGCCGAGCTGGACATTTTTTTTCAAACCCAACGCATGCCCGACCGCCTCAGAAGCTACTTGCGGATACTCGACTCCTCACTCATGGGGCGTTCGGGTGGTGTCGCTCTCTACACCGAACTGGTCCACGCGGCGGCGAAAAACAACATCCGCATCAGGGCGCTCGATTGCACGGTGAGCTATTACCTGGACGGCTTGGCTGACAAGAATATTTCGCGAAACCAGATGTTCAGTTACTTCGCTACCCAGCTGATCGAGGCTGACCAACTGGCACACGGACCGCATAAGTGGGTGGCGCTGATCGACAGAACGAACACCCACTATAATCTGGGCGTACCGGGGCTGACCGATACGCTTGGCGCTGCCAGCCTTCATGTGCGCGACACCCCGCAAGAACTGACCAAAGGTGTCTATCAAGGCACCTGGGAAGTGGTGAACTCGGAAGTCAATTCCGGCGTGTTCGCACTGCGCAGCGATTTCAATCTGGACATCGCGGTTTCCCGAGCAAAAAAACCGCCACCCATTCCGTCTGTCAGTCGGACCAGACTCACTCACGCCGGACATTTTCTGATCGAACGTCCTGGCCCGAGCGAAATCAATCTGGTGCATAAGTCCGCAACGGGGGACATTGTCAGCACGCCAATCCAGGTGGATGACAAAGGGTTGTTCTTCATTGACCGCTGGAACAAGAAGGAGCAGCGGTTCCAATACTTGCCCGAATTGATCGAAATGCTTGTCGAGCAAGCCAAACTTTCGGCTGTCAGTTGAACGCCTTCGAGAGGGCGTAATCACGCTGAAAACCACTGGACTGGACGGCCCAGTGGTTTTCTTCTCGCCGTTTTTGGGGCCAGCCCCCACAACTTCGATTTGCGAACATACCCGCAGCGAAGCCGCCCCACTCAACAGAATGAGCGTTAGCTCGGCTGCAGCTTTTGATCTTGATCCACCAGCCTCGTCGGCAGGCTGAGCGGATGGATCCCGGAGCGAAGGAACCCCGAGCTTTAGCGAGTGGGCCGAACGTTGGGGCAAGCCTTTTGGGTTACTTTTTCGGCGTTTGGAAAAGGTGACCCGCCGTAAGGGCGGAACCCTGAGAAGCCGTTACCGCAGCAATGGATATGTACTCGGTCAGTCAGAACATTATTGCCTGAGCCGGCGCCTTCGCGAGCAGGTTCGCTCCCACATTGGATTCCCATCGCCCGGAAAATCGGGGGGGCAACAAAAAACCCGCAGACAATCACTCATCTGCGGGTTTCCTGTTTAAGCGGCTATCAGAAATCTTCCAGCCGCCACACTTCATAAGCCGGTGTCTCGTACGGATGACTGAGCTTCAACGCCGCCACAACAGCAACGATCAGCTCATCCGCCACTACAAGCTCAACCTTCCATTCCTCAACCCGCTCGACCTGCCCAGCCTCGCCAATAAACGGCTGACTGCCGTCCAACGGTCGAAACTGGCCCAGACCGAGCACCTGCCACGCACAGTGATCATAATCACCGATCCGCCCACCACCGGCAGCGAACACAGCGCCTTTGACCACTTCGACATGACTGTCGGGAACAAAAAAGGCGAGCTTGTACACAGGGCTCAGTTCACCCAGACGCGCGCGTTACGGAACATACGCATCCACGGTGCATCTTCGTTCCAGTCTTCCGAACGCCACGAGTTCTGCACCGCGCGGAACACCCGCTCCGGGTGCGGCATCATGATCGTCACGCGGCCATCACGGCTGGTGAGACCGGTAATCCCGCGTGGCGAACCGTTCGGGTTGGCCGGGTAACGCTCGGTGACCTTGCCGTGGTTGTCGACGAAACGCATCGCCACGCAACCCGACAGATCGGCTTCCAGCAGTGCCTCTTCGCTGGAGAACTCGGCATGACCTTCGCCGTGAGCAATGGCGATCGGCATACGCGAACCGGCCATGCCCTGCAGGAAGATCGAGTTCGACTCCTGAATCTGCACCATCGCCACGCGCGCTTCGAACTGCTCGGAGCGGTTGCGCACGAAGTGCGGCCAGAATTCGCTGCCCGGGATCAGCTCGTGCAGGTTGGACATCATCTGGCAACCGTTGCACACGCCGAGGGTGAAGCTGTCGTTACGCTCGAAGAAGCCCTGGAACGCATCGCGGGCACGGCTGTTGAACAGTGCCGACTTGGCCCAGCCCTCACCGGCGCCGAGCACGTCGCCGTAGGAGAAACCACCACACGCCACCAGACCTTTGAACTCGTTCAGGTCAACACGGCCGGCGAGAATGTCGCTCATGTGCACGTCGATCGCGTTGAAACCGGCGCGGTCGAACGCCGCCGCCATTTCCACCTGACCGTTGACGCCCTGCTCACGCAGCACGGCAACCTGTGGGCGGATGCCTTTCTTGATGTAAGGCGCGGCGATGTCCTGGTTGACGTCGTAGCTCAGCTTGACGCTCAAACCCGGATTGTCTTCTTCCAGCAGCACGTCGAACTCTTGCTCGGCGCAGTCGGCGTTGTCGCGCAGACGCTGGATCTGGTAGCTGGTCTCGGCCCACTGACGTTGCAGCAGACGACGCTGGCCTTCGAACACGGTGTCACCGTTGAAGGTGATGTTGATCTGACCATTGTTGATCGGCTGACCGATCACCGACACGCAGTCGCCCAGACCGGCCGCGCTGA
This sequence comes from Pseudomonas sp. S3_C06, assembly GCF_054667675.1. NCBI lineage: Bacteria > Pseudomonadati > Pseudomonadota > Gammaproteobacteria > Pseudomonadales > Pseudomonadaceae > Pseudomonas > Pseudomonas sp. S3_C06. The sequence goes on along the minus strand of NZ_CP162747.1, from coordinate 5,088,260 downwards.
ATTGCGCGAGGATGTCTGGCGTGGCGTCCTGACGGACCTGGATCACCGCACCCAGTTCTTCGTTGAACAGGATCGCAGCGATTTCCGCCGAGGACTCGGCAACGCTGTCGAGGTTCAGGCTCAGACCGCAATGACCGGCGAAGGCCATTTCCACCACGGATGTCAGCAGACCACCGTCGGAACGGTCGTGGTAAGCCAGCAAGTGACCGTCGGCGTTCAAGCCCTGGATCACCGCGAAGAAGGCTTTCAGGTCTTCGGCGTCATCGACGTCCGGCGCGTGTTTGCCGAGCTTGCCGTGTGTCTGAGCAAGGATCGAAGCGCCCATACGGTTCTGCCCGCGACCGAGGTCGATCAGGATCAGGTCGGTGGTGCCCTTGTCCATGCGCAGTTCCGGGGTCAGGGTCTGACGGATGTCAGCCACTGGCGCGAAACCGGTCACGATCAGCGACATCGGCGAGGTCACGGTTTTTTCTTCGCCGTTGTCGTTCCAACGGGTGGCCATGGACATCGAGTCCTTGCCCACCGGAATGGTGATGCCCAGCTCAGGGCACAGTTCCATACCGACCGCTTTCACGGTGTCGTACAGACGCGCGTCTTCGCCCGGGTGGCCGGCCGCCGACATCCAGTTCGCCGACAGTTTGATGTCGGAGATCTTGTTGATGCGCGAAGCCGCGATGTTGGTCAGGGTTTCGCCGATGGCCATGCGGCCCGACGCCGGAGCGTCCAGCAATGCCAGCGGAGTGCGCTCGCCCATCGCCATCGCTTCACCGGTGTAGACGTCGAAACTGGTCGCGGTGACGGCAACGTCAGCCACTGGAACCTGCCATGGGCCGACCATTTGGTCACGGGCCACGAGGCCGGTGATGGTGCGGTCGCCGATGGTGATCAGGAAGCTCTTGCTCGCCACGGCCGGGTGATGCAGAACGCGCTCGATGGATTCGCTGATGTCGAGGTTCGACGGATCGAAGTCATCGCCCAGTTCAGCTTCACGAACCACCGAACGGTGCATGCGTGGAGCCTTGCCCAGCAACACTTCCAGCGGCATGTCCACCGGATTGTTGCCGAAGTGGCTGTCGGTCACGGTCAGTTGCGGCTCGGCGGTGGCTTCACCGACTACGGCAAACGGGCAACGCTCACGTTCGCAGATCGCCTGGAAGCGCTCGAAATCTTCCGGGCCGACCGCCAGAACGTAACGTTCCTGGGATTCGTTGGACCAGATTTCGTGCGGGGCCATGCCCGGCTCGTCGTTAGGAATGTTGCGCAGTTCGAAACGGCCACCGCGGTCGCCGTCGTTGACCAGTTCCGGGAAGGCGTTGGACAGACCGCCCGCACCCACGTCGTGGATGAAGCTGATCGGGTTCTTGTCACCCAGTTGCCAGCAACGGTCGATGACTTCCTGGCAACGACGCTCCATCTCAGGGTTTTCACGCTGTACGGAAGCAAAGTCGAGATCCGCCGAGCTGGTGCCGGTGGCCATCGAGGAAGCGGCGCCGCCGCCCAGACCGATCAACATCGCCGGGCCGCCGAGGACGATCAGCTTGGAGCCGACCACGATCTCGCCTTTCTTGACGTGTTCTTCGCGGATGTTGCCCATGCCGCCAGCGAGCATGATCGGCTTGTGGTAACCGCGAACTTCGTCACCGTGCGGGGTGGTGATCGATTGTTCGAAGGTACGGAAGTAGCCAGTCAGGGCCGGACGACCGAATTCGTTGTTGAACGCGGCGCCGCCGAGCGGGCCTTCGATCATGATGTCCAGCGCGGTGACGATGCGCTCAGGCTTGCCGTACGGCACTTCCCACGGCTGTTCGAAGCCCGGGATCTGCAGGTTGGATACAGTGAAACCGGTCAGGCCAGCCTTAGGCTTGGCGCCACGGCCGGTTGCACCTTCGTCACGGATCTCGCCGCCGGAACCGGTCGACGCGCCCGGGAACGGAGCGATCGCGGTCGGGTGGTTGTGGGTTTCAACCTTCATCAGGATGTGCACCGGCTCCTGCACCGCGCCGTACTGGCGGGTCTCAGGATTCGGGAAGAAACGGCCGGCAACGTTGCCGACGATCACCGAGGCGTTGTCCTTATAAGCCGACAGAACGCCTTCGCTGTGCATCACGTAGGTGTTCTTGATCATGCCGAACAGGCTTTTTTCCTGGTTCTCGCCATCAATGTCCCAACTGGCGTTGAAGATCTTGTGACGGCAGTGCTCGGAGTTGGCCTGGGCGAACATCATCAGTTCGATGTCGTGCGGGTTGCGCTTCAAACCGTTGAAGGCGTCGACCAGATAGTCGATTTCGTCTTCGGCGAGGGCCAGGCCCAGCTCGGTGTTGGCTTTTTCCAGCGCGGCGCGACCACCACCGAGGATGTCGATTGCAGTCAGCGGCTTCGGCTCGGCGTGGCTGAACAGGCCGGCGGCCTGCTCGAGGTTGGCCAGCACGATCTGGGTCATGCGGTCATGCAGCACATCGGCAATCTGCTGGGCTTCGGCTTCGCTGAACTGACCGGCCACGTAGAAGGCGATACCGCGCTCCAGACGCTGGATCTTGCTCAGGCCGCAGTTGCGAGCGATATCGCTGGCCTTGCTCGACCATGGCGAGATGGTGCCGAAACGCGGCAACACCAGAAACAGACGGCCGGTCGGCTCTTGAACCGGAACACTTGGACCGTACTTCAGAAGGCGCGCTAGCACCTGCTGTTCGTCGCCGGTCAGGACGCCGGTGACTTCGGCGAAGTGAGCGAATTCAGCATACAGGCCACTGACAGCTGGAACCTTCTGGCTCAGTTGCTCAAGGAGTTTGCTGTGGCGAAAGGCAGAAAGGGCAGGAGCGCCGCGCAGGATCAACATCTTCGGGACAGCCTCGGGAAGGGGTGTGCTTTGAGGCCGTGCATTCTAGCCTAAACCGCCCTCAACATCACCCGAAACGCTACGCACGGTTGCACTCGAGTATCAATCTGTGTTTCCGACTTCAGAGTCAGGTAAATCAGCTATTCGGAGGCCGCTTATTTTTACTGTAACAAAAAGCCGTAAAGGCCCGTTTCTGCGGGGTTTCGCTCGGTTTTGTGATCGCTAGCAGACTCGCCTTGCACTGTCGAGATATGGCGCCCGCGGCCGTTTGCGTATACTGCGCAGATGTTTTTCCCAACGGCTTTGCGTCCGCGGTACGCCAAATGGCTGATCGCAACCGGACTCTTCCTGATGCTCGGTGGCTGTGTTGATAAACCCAACACACTCGAGCGCGTAAAGGAGGATGGTGTGCTGCGGGTGATTACCCGTAACAGCCCCGCCACCTACTTTCAGGATCGCAGCGGTGAAACCGGCTTCGAATACGAGCTGGTGAAGCGCTTCGCCGACGATTTGGGTGTCGAGCTGAAGATCGAGACCGCCGACAACCTCGACGACCTGTTCGATCAGATCGGCAAGCCGAACGGCCCGGTGCTGGCCGCCGCCGGTCTGGTCAGCAGCGAACAGCGCAAGAAGCAGGTGCGCTTCTCGCACTCCTATCTCGAAGTCACCCCGCAGATCATCTACCGCAACGGCCAGTCGCGGCCAACCGATCCCGGCGATCTGGTCGGCAAGAAGATCATGGTGCTCAAGGGCAGCACTCACGCCGAACAACTGGCCGAACTGAAAAAGAAATTCCCCGGCATTGAATATGAAGAGTCCGACGCGGTTGAAGTGGTCGATCTGCTGCGCATGGTCGATGAAGGGCAGATTGACCTGACCCTGGTCGACTCCAACGAAGTGGCGATGAATCAGGTGTACTTCACCAACATTCGTGTGGCCTTCGACCTCGGCGATGCGCGCAGCCAGAGTTGGGCGGTTGGCCCTGGCGAAGACAACAGCCTGCTCAACGAAATCAACGCGTATCTGGACAAGGTGCAGAAGAACGGCACCCTGCAACGCCTGAAAGACCGCTATTACGGCCACGTCGATGTCCTCGGTTACATGGGCGCCACGACCTTCGCCCAGCACTTGCAGCAGCGCCTGCCGAAATACGAACAGCACTTCAAGAATTACGCGAAGAAAGAGAAGGTCGACTGGCGCCTTCTGGCAGCGATCGGTTATCAGGAGTCGCTGTGGCAGCCGACGGTTACCTCGAAGACCGGCGTGCGCGGGCTGATGATGCTGACCCAGAACACCGCGCAGGCGATGGGCGTGTCCAACCGCCTCGACCCCAAGCAGAGCATCATGGGTGGCGCCAAGTACCTGGCTTATATGAAGGATCAGCTCGACGATTCGATCAAGGAACCGGATCGCACCTGGTTTGCCCTGGCGGCGTACAACGTCGGCAGCGGCCATCTGGATGACGCGCGCAAGCTGACGGCCAAGGAAGGGTTGAACCCGGACAAATGGCTGGACGTTAAGAAGATCCTGCCGCGCCTGTCGCAGAAGCAGTGGTACAGCAAGACGCGTTATGGCTACGCCCGGGGCGGCGAGCCGGTGCATTTTGTGGCGAACATTCGTCGCTATTACGACATTTTGACCTGGGTGACGCAGCCGCAGCTTGAGGGCGATCAAGTCGCTGAGGGCAATCTGCATGTGCCCGGCATCGACAAATCAAAGCCCACTCAAGAACCTGCCCCGCTCTAACCAACACCCCAAAACAAATTGTGGGAGCGAGCCTGCTCGCGAAAGCGTCGTGTCAGTCGACATCATCTTCGACTGATACAACGCTTTCGCGAGCAGGCTCGCTCCCACAAGTTGTTATGCGGTGACCTTTAGTGCTTGGCAGCAGCCAGAATCAGCGCCTTCATTTCCGATACGGCAGACTTGAAGCCAACGAACAACGCATGTGCCACCAGCGCATGGCCGATGTTCAGTTCGTTGATGCCCTTGATCGCCGCGACGGCTTCAACGTTGTGGTAATGCAAGCCGTGACCCGCGTTAACGATCAAGCCTTGGGCCAAACCAAACGCCACGCCTTCGGCAACGCGCTTTAGTTCTTCAGCCACTTCGGTCGGGGTTTCGGCATCGGCGTAGCGCCCGGTGTGCAGTTCAATTGCAGGCGCACCGACGCGCTTCGACGCAGCGATCTGACGCTCGTCCGCATCGATGAACAACGACACTTCGCTGCCGATCTTCGACAGACGCTCGACCGCGGCCTTGATCCGCTCTTCCTGCCCCGCGACATCCAGACCACCTTCAGTGGTCAGTTCCTGACGGGTTTCCGGAACCAGACAGATGTGTGCCGGGCGAATACGCTCGGCGAACGCCATCATTTCTTCGGTGACGCCCATTTCGAAGTTCATGCGGGTTTGCAGCACGTCTTTGAGCAGCAGAACGTCGCGCTCCTGAATGTGCCGGCGGTCTTCACGCAGGTGCACGGTGATGCCGTCGGCACCCGCCTCTTCCGCGTCCAGCGCAGCCTTGACCGGATCCGGGTAGCGCGTGCCACGGGCCTGACGCAGGGTGGCGACGTGGTCGATGTTCACGCCAAGAAGAATGCGATTGCTGGTGGTCACGGATGCGCGCTCCTGAAGGAAAAGATTCGGCGCACAGCATACACGGGGCTAGGGCTTGCGAAACAGCTCGCGACTGACGAGAGGGCGACCGCCCAAATGAACGGCCAAGGCCTGCCTCATCAAGCGCTTGGCGGCGGACAACGCGCCGGGAGCGCTCCAGTCGGCTTCGGCCATGGCCAGTAATTCGACGCCGTTGAACAGGCCGGGTTGCAATAGGAAAACCCGCTCAAGCCCCGCATCCACTTGCAGACGATAGAGACCGTCTGGCGCGACGGGCTCGCCGTGGATATCGGTGTTCAGCGAGAAGCCATAACCGAGATCGTCCAACAGTCGCCATTCGAACGAACGTAGCAACGGCTCCAGCGGACGGCCTTCAGCCAGTGCCAGCAAGGTCGCGGCGTAGTGATCGAATACACCCGGGTGCGGATCTTCAGCGGGCAGCAGACGGATCAGCAGCTCATTGAGATAGAGACCACTGAACAGCGCCTCGCCATTGAGCCACGCCGAAGTGCCAGAACTCTCCATACGTCCGACATTCTTCAGCTCCCCCTTGCCACGGAATTCGACTTCCAGCGACACGAACGGCCGCGCCAATGTCCCGGCCTTGCCCCGCGCACTGCGCAACACCGCCCGCAGCCGCCCTTGCGGCGTGAGGAAATCCACCAACGCACTGGTTTCGCGATAGGCGCGACTGTGCAGGACGTAGGCAGGTTGGGCGGGAGGCGGGTTTTGCGACATTGAGTTCTCGATGAAGAAACGCAGATTTACACACAACCCAAAAACCACTGTGGGAGCGAGCCTGCTCGCGAAAGCGGAGTGACAGTCAACATCAATGCTGAATGTTACATCCCTTCGCGAGCAGGCTCGCTCCCACAGTGGGTATCGGTGTTCTCTGGAACGGTGATTACAGGTCGCCGTAACCCAGCGAACGCAGCGCACGCTCGTCGTCAGACCAGCCGCCCTTCACCTTGACCCACAGGTTGAGCATGATCTTGGAGTCGAACAGCAGCTCCATGTCCTTGCGCGCTTCGGTGCCGATGCGCTTGATGCGCTCGCCCTTGTCGCCAATGATGATCTTCTTCTGGCCGTCACGTTCAACGAGGATCAAAGCGTGGATGTGCAGTGTTTTGCCCTGCTGCTTGAACTCTTCGATTTCGACGGTGATCTGGTACGGCAGCTCGGCGCCCATCTGGCGCATGATTTTCTCGCGCACCAGTTCAGCAGCGAGGAAACGGCTGCTGCGGTCAGTGATCTGGTCTTCCGGGAAGAAGTGATCGTTCTCCGGCAGATGATCGGCAATCACTTTTTCCAGCGCTTCGAGGTTGTGCCCGTGCTGCGCGGAAATCGGAATGATCTGCGCGTTCGGCAGCTGTTCCTGCAACCAGCTGAGGTGCGGCATCAGCTCGGCTTTGTCTTCGATGCGGTCGGTCTTGTTCAGCGCGACGATCAGCGGGCCGGTCACGTACTGCACGCGCTCGAGAACCATCTGGTCTTCGTCGGTCCACTTGGTGCGGTCAACGACGAAAATCACCACATCGACGTCTTTCAACGCCGCCGAAGCGGTTTTGTTCATGTAACGGTTCAGAGCCTTTTCGCCACCCTTGTGCATGCCGGGGGTGTCGACGTAGATCGCTTGCACGTCACCTTCGGTTTTGATCCCGAGCATGTTGTGGCGGGTGGTCTGCGGCTTGCGAGAGGTAATCGCGAGTTTCTGGCCAAGGATGTGGTTCAGCAGCGTCGACTTACCGACGTTGGGACGGCCGACGATGGCAACATAGCCACAGCGAGTTGCATTTGTATCAGTCATTGCCATTCTCCACGCCCAGGGCAATCAGTGCTGCAGCGGCCGCTACCTGTTCGGCAATACGACGGCTCACACCCTGACCTCGGCTTTTTTCATTCAGTAAGACAACTTCGCACTCGACGAAGAAGGTTCGGCAGTGCGGCTCGCCCTGGATATCCACCACTTCATAGCGTGGCAGATCGCAACCGCGCGATTGCAGGTGTTCCTGCAGGCGGGTCTTCGGATCCTTGTTGGTGTCGACCAGCGTCAGGCCTTCGAACTCGCCGGCCAGCCAGGCCAGCACGCGCTCACGCGCCATGTCCATGCCGGCATCAAGATAGATCGCACCGATCAAGGCTTCGAGGGCGTCGGCCAGAATCGATTCGCGACGGAAGCCGCCGCTTTTCAACTCACCGGAACCCAGTCGCAGGTAATCGCCAAGGTCGAAACCGCGCGCCAGTACGGCCAGCGTCTCACCTTTTACCAAGCGTGCGCGCAAACGCGACAACTGGCCTTCGCGGGCCAGCGGGAAGCGATCGAAGAGTGCCTCGCCGGCAACGAAGTTGAGGATGGCATCGCCGAGGAATTCCAGGCGTTCGTTGTTACGCCCGGCAAAACTGCGGTGCGTGAGGGCCAGCAGCATCAGCTCCTGATCCTTGAAGGTGTAACCGAGCTGACGCTCGAGACGGCTTAGAGAAACGCTCACGGTTTACCCACGCTGAGTTCGTGGCTGGATTCCACTGCCATCGCCGGGATGCGGCGCAGGCCTGGGACAATTAACGCTGTGTTCAAAAATTAAATCCTGGCGATTGCGAAGCCGATTGTGCCGGCTCCAGAAATGCATTCGGCGCTGTGGTCAACAGCGCCGTGTGTGATTACTTGATCAGGCCAACCCGCGAGAAATTCGGCAGGTGACTGAGTTTCGGTTCCGGCCAGCTCATCCAGACCGCGAAGGCCTTGCCGACGATATTCTGGTCGGGAACCATGCCCAGCAGATCCTTGGGAATGTTCGGATCATCCCAATAGCGACTGTCGTTCGAGTTGTCGCGGTTGTCGCCCATCATGAAGTAGTGCCCGGCAGGCACTGTCCACGAGCGGTCCGGCGTGGCGCGGTAGCGGCTCATTTCCTTGCGGATCAGATGCTCGGCGGCGCCCAGTTTCTCTTTGTACAGTTCGGCACTGCCCAGCGTGCCCGGCTCGGCGCCGACCATCTGCTCGGCAATCGACTCGCCGTTGACGAACAGACGCTTGTCGGCGGTGTAGCGCACCGTGTCACCCGGCAGACCGACCACACGTTTGATGTAGTTGACGTTCGGATCGCTCGGGTAGCGGAACACCATCACATCGCCGCGCTGCGGATCACCGACTTCGATGATTTTCTTGTCGACCACCGGCAGGCGGATCCCGTAAGAAAACTTGTTCACCAGAATGAAGTCGCCGACGTCCAGGGTTGGCTTCATCGAGCCCGAAGGAATCTGGAACGGCTCCACGAGGAACGAACGCAGCACCAGAACGATGAACAACACCGGGAAGAACGACTTGCCGTATTCAACCAGCAGCGGTTCTTTATTCAGTTTTTCAACGACCACCCCGTCAGGCTGGCTGACGCTGCCTTGATAAGAGGCAATGGCAGCACGCCGACGCGGTGCCAGGATCAACAGATCAAGCAACGCCAACAGGCCGCAGACGAACACGGCGATGACCAGCAACAGCGGGAAATTTAGTGACATAGGACCTAACTATCCAACCTGAGCACGGCAAGGAAGGCTTCTTGTGGAATTTCCACGTTGCCGACCTGCTTCATGCGTTTCTTACCGGCCTTTTGCTTCTCGAGCAGTTTCTTCTTACGGCTGACGTCACCACCGTAGCATTTGGCCAATACGTTCTTTCTGAGTGCCTTGACGGTTGTCCGGGCAACGATCTGACCACCAATGGCAGCTTGAATCGCCACGTCGAACATCTGACGAGGAATCAGTTCTTTCATCTTCTCGGTCAACTGGCGACCTTTGTAGTGCGAGTTGTCACGGTGCACGATCAATGCGAGGGCATCGACCTTGTCGCCGTTGATCAACACGTCCAGTTTCACCAGATTAGCCGATTGGTAACGGTCGAAATGGTAATCCAGCGAAGCATAGCCGCGACTGGTGGATTTGAGACGGTCGAAGAAGTCCAGGACCACTTCGTTCATCGGCAGGTCGTAAGTGACTTGCACCTGATTGCCGAGGAACAGCATGTCGACTTGAACGCCGCGCTTCTCGATGCACAGGGTGATGACGTTGCCCAGGTGTTCCTGCGGCACCAGAATATTGGCGCGCACGATCGGCTCGCGCATGTCTTCGATCGACGAGACATCCGGAAGCTTGGATGGGTTGTCGACGTAAATCGTTTCACCGGTTTTCAGTACCAGCTCGAAGATTACGGTTGGCGCGGTGGTGATCAGGTCCAGGTCGTACTCGCGCTCCAGGCGCTCCTGAATGATCTCCATGTGCAGCATGCCAAGGAAGCCGCAACGGAAGCCGAAGCCCAGTGCGTCGGAGCTTTCCGGGGTGTACTGCAGCGACGAGTCGTTGAGGGTCAGCTTCTGCAGCGCTTCGCGGAAATCTTCGAAGTCGTCGGAGCTGACCGGGAACAGACCGGCGTAAACCTGTGGCTGGATGCGTTTGAAGCCGGGCAGCACTTCAACGTCCGGGGTCGAGCTCAGGGTCAGGGTGTCACCGACCGGTGCACCGTGAATGTCCTTGATGCTGGCGATGATGAAGCCCACTTCGCCGGCCTTCAGGTCAGACGTGGCGGTGTGCTTCGGGTTGAACACGCCAACGCTGTCGACCAGATGGATCTTGCCGGTGGACTTGACGAGGATCTTGTCGCCCTTCTTCACGCGGCCATGACGCACGCGCACCAGGGAGACAACGCCCAGATAGTTGTCGAACCAGGAGTCGATGATCAACGCTTGCAGCGGATCTTCGATGTTGCCGGTCGGCGCAGGAATGGTGTGCACCAGACGCTCAAGCACTTCGTCGACACCCAGGCCAGTCTTGGCGCTGCAGGTGACGGCGTCGGTGGCGTCGATGCCGATGATCTTCTCGATCTCGTCCTTGACGCGATCAGGATCGGCCTGCGGCAGGTCGATCTTGTTCAGTACCGGCATGACCTCAAGGCCCTGCTCGATCGCGGTGTAGCAGTTGGCCACGGACTGGGCTTCAACACCTTGACCGGCATCGACCACCAGCAACGCACCTTCACACGCGGCCAGGGAACGGCTGACTTCGTAGGTGAAGTCGACGTGGCCCGGGGTGTCAATGAAGTTCAGCTGGTACTTGATGCCGTCTTTGGCCGTGTAATAAAGGGTGACGCTGTGGGCCTTGATGGTGATCCCGCGTTCACGCTCCAGATCCATGGAATCCAGTACCTGGGCTTCCATTTCACGCTCGGCCAGGCCGCCACACATCTGGATGAAACGGTCAGCCAGCGTCGACTTGCCATGGTCAATGTGGGCGATGATGGAGAAATTGCGGATATGACTCAAATCACTCACGGATCAACACTCAAAAAGGCTGCAGGCATGGCCCGCCGAAAAATAGCCGGGAATTGTACCTGATACACGGCGCAAGCGTCACGTTCACCTGTCACCCGGACTGCATGCAAAAACGCCTCGTTCTGTCGACCGAGGCGTTCTCAAAGCGGAAACATTGGCAGAAAAGAGCCGATCAACCGGCTCTTCGCAGCAGCCAGACACCCGCCAGCGCACAAACCCCGGCCGGCACCAGTACCGCGAACAGCGGCGAGAAACCGAACACCAGGCTCGACGGGCCCAGCAAATCCTGGACGATGCGGAACGTGAAACCGACCAGCACGCCGGTGAACACCCGCTGACCGAGGGTCACCGAACGCAGCGGACCGAAGATGAAGGAGATCGCCATCAGTACCAGCGCGGCGGTCACCAGCGGCTGCAACACCTTGACCCAAAATGCCAGCCAGTAACGGCCGTTACTCAAACCTTGCTCGGACAGATAGTGGATGTAACCCCACAGGCCGCTGATCGACAGCGATTCCGGGGCCATGACCACGGTGCTCAGCAATTGCGGGCTCAGGGACACGTCCCAGCGCTCGGTCGGCATATTCACCACTTCAGTGCTGCGCTCATTGAATTTGGTCGTCGCCACATCGGTGAGCTGCCAGTGATTGCCATCGAACTCAGCCTTTTTGGCGAAGCTCGAACTGAGCAGATGGCGCTCCTTGTCGAAGTGATAACGGGTCACGCCATACAGCAAGCCGTTCGGTTGCACGGCGTTGATGTGGATGAACTCTTCACCCTGACGGTGCCACATACCGTGCTTGGCGCTTTGCGCGTCGCCGCTGCCTTGCGCCAGCGAACGGTTGGCCTGCGCCATGCTTTCGGTCGCCGGAGCAACGTATTCGCCGATCAGCACGCCAGCCAGCATCAGCACCAGCATTGGCTTCATCACCGCCCAGACGATCCGGCCGATGGACACGCCAGCGGCGCGCATGACGGTCAGCTCACTGCTGCTGGCCAGACTGCCGAGGCCGATCAGGCAACCGATCAACGCGGCCATTGGCAACATTTCGTAGAGACGGCGTGGCGCGGTCAGCAACACGAAGCTGAGAACATCAACGAGGGTGTAGGTGTCGCTGACATCACCCATCTCATCGATGAACGCGAAAAGCGTTGCCAGACCGAGGATGATTGCCAGCACGGCGATGATCGCCATGAACACGCTGCTGCCGATGTAGCGGTCGAGTTTAACCACGGGCCACCTCCAGCGCAGCGGCGCGACGGCTGGCCATTTTCAGACGCAGCGGCTCCCAATAGAGCAGGCCGAGACCGATGAACAGGAAGATCGCGTGCACCCACCACAGGCCAAGGGCCGGTGGAATCTTGCCTTTTTCAAGGGCGCCGCGCGCGGCAATCAGGATGGTCAGATAAGCCATATAAAGAAGAATCGCCGGCAGCAGCTTGAGGAAACGCCCTTGGCGCGGATTGACTCGCGACAGCGGCACCGCCATCAGGGTCACGATAAACACCAGCAGCGGCAGGGACAAACGCCATTGCAGTTCGGTTTTGGAGCGGATGTCATCGCTGCCCAGCAGAGACGAGGTCGGCATGGCGTCACGGTCGGTGACTTCTTCGCTGACGTCCGGCTTGGGCAGCAGCACGCCGTAGGTTTCGTAATGAATGGCACGGTAATCGGCCTGACCCGGGCTGCCGTCGTAGCGGTAGCCGTTATCGAGGATCAGATAGCGGTTGCCGTCGGGGCGCACTTCCTGGCGACCACTTTCGGCCACCAGCACGGAAATCCCGCGATCCTTTTGATCGGCTCCGAGATTCTTCTGCGAAATGAATACACTGCCCAGATTGACGCGATCGTCGCTCAGGGTTTCGGTGTAAGTCACCCGAGTGCCGTCACGCAGCGCCTGGAAACGCCCCGGTTCAAGGGTATCGAATTCAGTCAGTGCATCCTGCTTGTTCAGGAGTAACTGAAACTGATTGGCGCCTTGCGGGGCCAGGCCCAGGCTCAGCCATGCCACGACCAATGCAACCAGCGTCGCCGGAAACAGGGTCATGCGAAACAGCTTCTGCTGGCTCATGCCGGTGGCCGACAGCACGGTCATTTCGCTTTCAAGATACAGGCGACCGTACGCCAGCAGGATGCCGAGAAACAGGCCCAGCGGCAGAATCAGTTGCAGGAAACCCGGCAGACGAAAGCCCATGATCAGGAACAACGAGCCCGGATCGAGCTGGCCGGCAGCGGCCTGCGCCAGGTATTTGATGAAGCGACCGCTCATGATGATGACCAGCAGCACGGCACTCACGGCGCTGAGGGTCAACAGGACTTCGCGGGACAGATAACGGAAGACGATCAAACCAGACACTCCAGGGTTGTCAGGCTAAGGCGGCCAAACAAGCAAACACATCGACCGGCCCGCAACGCAGAGCCGTCGAAAAAAGATGCGGCATTATCCTGTGATTGGGGGCGCCTGTCACTGCGCACACTCATCCATCGTTGTAATCCTTTGCAGATCGTACAACCTAGGGGGCGTTCTCAATTAGTTTTCACACCGCGCCGGGTCTGCTGTTGTGCAGGGCAAGGCGCGAGAAGCGTGGTTTGGTCATTCCAAATAAGCTTCGAGCAACGCAGCCCTGCACAACAGCAGGCCCGGCCCTTCGGGTTGTGCCTTAAAGCCGGCCAGTCTGCGTTGCAGGCCTTGGAAAGGGAACAACCATTCCCAGCGGCCTGCGCCTTGCCTGGCTGACTTTAAGGCGACAACGCGGCGTGGAAACTAATTGAGAACGCCCCCTAGGGTTGTCAGGTGCGGGGAGCGGGGTTCAAACTGCGGCCCTTGTCGCAGGCTTTGGCCTGCGCCTCTTCTATCTATAAGCAGGCGACTGCGGACACCGTCGAACGCCTGCGTGTTGACCATTCATTCAGGGATCCGGACATGGAACTGGTTGTAAAAAGCGTTAGCCCAGAAACGTTGAAAACCGCCACCCTGGTGGTTGCCGTCGGCGAAGGCCGCAAACTCGGCGTCGCCGCCAAACAGGTCGACGAACTCAGCGGTGGCGCGATCAGCGCCGTGCTCAAGCGTGGCGATCTGGCCGGCAAGGTTGGCCAGAGCCTGTTGCTGCACAGCCTGCCGAACCTCAAAGCCGAGCGCGTGCTGCTGGTCGGCGTGGGCAAGGATGAAGAACTGGGCGACCGTCCGTTCCGCAAAATCGTTGCCGGCATCCTCAACACCCTCAAGGGTCTGGGTGGCAGCGACGCCGTGCTGGCGCTGGATGAAGTCATTGTCAAAAATCGTGACAGCTACGGCAAAACCCGCCTGCTGGCGGAAACTCTGGTGGACGGCGAATACACCTTCGACCAGTTCAAGAGCCAGAAAGCCGAACCGCGCGCGCTGAAGAAAATCACCCTGCTGACCATCAAGGCCGCGCAAGCCGAAGTGCAGCGCGCCGTGAACCACGCCACCGCGATCGCCAATGGCATGGCCTTCACCCGCGACCTGGGCAACCTGCCGCCGAACATCTGCCACCCGACGTTCCTCGGTGAACAAGCCAAGAATCTGGGCAAAGAATTCAAGGATCTGAAAGTCGAAGTCCTCGACGAGAAGAAGATCAAATCCCTCGGTATGGGCTCGTTCTACGCCGTCGGCCAAGGCAGCGAGCAACCGCCGCGCCTGATCGTGATGCAATACAACGGTGGCAAGAAATCCGAGAAGCCGTACGCCCTCGTCGGCAAAGGCATCACCTTCGACACCGGCGGTATCAGCCTGAAACCAGGCGCCGGCATGGACGAAATGAAGTACGACATGGGCGGCGCGGCGTCCGTGTTCGGTACCCTGCGTGCCGTACTTGAACTGAAACTGCCGATCAACCTTGTGTGCATCCTCGCCTGCGCCGAGAACATGCCGAGCGGCAATGCAACCCGTCCGGGCGACATCGTCACCACCATGAGCGGCCAGACCGTGGAAATCCTCAACACCGACGCCGAAGGCCGTCTGGTGCTGTGCGACGCGCTGACCTATTCCGAGCGATTCAAGCCGCAGGCAGTGATCGACATTGCCACCCTGACCGGCGCTTGCGTCGTTGCCTTGGGCGCCCACACTTCGGGCCTGCTGGGCAACAACGACGAACTGATCGGCCAACTGCTCAGCGCCGGCAAAGCCGCTGACGACCGCGCCTGGCAACTGCCGCTGTTCGACGAGTACCAAGAGCAACTGGACAGCCCGTTCGCCGACATCGCCAACATTGGCGGGCCGAAAGCCGGCACCATTACGGCTGCATGCTTCCTGTCGCGCTTCACCAAGAACCTCAACTGGGCGCACCTGGACATCGCGGGCACCGCATGGACCAGCGGCGGCAAGGACAAAGGTGCAACCGGCCGTCCGGTGCCTCTGCTGACCCAGTACCTGCTGGATCGCGCCAAAGCCTGAACCCGCTGACGGGCGGCGTCACTTTCGGGTGACGCCGCTTGCTGCTCTGGAACCGCAATGACCAAAGTCGACTTCTATATCCTGCCCAGCGCCGACCCTTCGGCTCGTCTGGACTTTGCCTGCAAGCTCACCGAGAAAGCCTGGCGCATGGGCCACCGCATCTACCTGCATTGCAGCGACGCGGCTCAGCGTGACGATCTTGATGCGCGCCTGTGGGCATTCAAGGGCGAAACCTTCGTGCCGCATGGCCCGGCCGACAGCGAACCGGACGGTTTGATTGTGTTGGGATTGGGTGAGGACTGCGGTCAGCATCAGGATTTGCTGGTCAATCTCGACCTGAAAGTCCCGGGCTTCGCCAGCAAATTCGCCCGAGTGGCGGAAGTGGTAGTGGAAGATCCGACGATTCGAGCGGCCGCGCGGGAGAGTTTCCGTTTCTACCGCGAACAGGGCTATCCTCTGCAAGATCACCGTTTACAGCGACTCTGAGCATTCCAATGGACACTCCGAAACCGCAGCAAAAGTCCGCACATCTGCTGGACGATCTCGAATCGATCCGCCAGTTGCTCGGCGACGACAACCTGCAACCGCCACTGCTGACCGATACGGTCGATGACGGCGAACAGGAACAGATTCCGATGTTGTTCGATTCGGTTGGCAACGAGCCGGCCACTGTCGAACCACCACCCGCGCCAGCTCCGGCACCCGCCGTACAACCGGCGGCACCTGTGGATAAAGGCCCGGACGCCCTGCTCCACCTCGACAGCGAACTGCGCGCCGCTGCGCAATTGATCATGCAAGACGTGATCGACGACTTCGCGCCGCACATCGAAACCGAAATCAAACGCCGTCTCGATGCGCGCATGGAACGGCTCCTCAGCCAGTACGAATAACGCGCCCCGTGTAGGAGCTGCCGCAGGCTGCGATCTTTTGATCTTGTTTTTAAAAACCGAAGTCAAGGGATTGCAGCCTTCGGCAGCTCCTACATTTAGCTCCCCTCCGGGCCCGCCCCGCTCGCCCTCGGCCCCATGCCCCGCTATACTCGTCGGCTTTTCCTGAATTAATGCCAATAGGGTCCCGCCGCGCATGGATAAGACCTACCAGCCGCACGCCATTGAAACTTCCTGGTACAACACCTGGGAGTCCGAGAACTACTTCGCCCCGCAAGGCGCGGGCGACTCCTACACCATCATGATCCCGCCGCCGAACGTCACCGGCAGCCTGCACATGGGTCACGGTTTCAACAACGCGATCATGGACGCCTTGATCCGTTTCCGCCGCATGCAGGGGCGCAACACCCTGTGGCAGCCGGGCACCGACCACGCCGGTATCGCCACGCAGATGCTGGTGGAGCGTCAACTCGAAGCCCAGGGCCAGAATCGCCATGATCTGGGCCGTGAAAAATTCCTCGAGAAAGTCTGGGAGTGGAAGGATCAGTCCGGCGGCAACATCAGCCGTCAGATCCGCCGCCTCGGCTCGTCCGTTGACTGGAGCCGCGAGCGCTTCACCATGGACGACGGCCTCTCGGAAGCGGTTAAAGAAGCCTTCGTACGCCTGCACGAAGACGGCCTGATCTATCGCGGCAAGCGCCTGGTCAACTGGGACACCAAACTGCACACGGCGATTTCCGACCTCGAAGTGGAAAACCACGACGAGAAAGGTTTCCTGTGGAACCTGAAGTACCCGTTGGCCGACGGCGCGAAAACCGCTGATGGCAACGATTTCCTGATTGTCGCGACCACCCGTCCGGAAACCATGCTCGGCGACTCCGCCGTTGCGGTGAACCCGAACGACGAGCGCTACCAGGCCCTGATCGGCAAGTTTGTCGAGCTGCCACTGGTTGGCCGCCGCATCCCGATCATCGCCGACGATTACTGCGATCCTGAATTCGGCACCGGTTGCGTGAAAATCACCCCGGCCCACGATTTCAACGACTACGAAGTCGGCAAGCGCCACAACCTGCCGCTGCTGAATATCTTCGACAAGAACGCCAACGTGCTGCCGGCAGCGCAGGTGTTCAACCTTGATGGCACGCTGAACGACAGTATCGACGGCGCGATTCCGGCTGAATACGCCGGTCTTGAGCGTTTTGAAGCGCGTAAGCAAATCGTTGCTGCGTTCGACGCCGCCGGCCTGCTGGTCAGCGTCAACGACCACGGCCTGAAAGTACCGAAAGGCGACCGCTCCGGCACCATCATCGAGCCGTGGTTGACCGACCAGTGGTACGTGTCGACCAAGCCTTTGGCCGAGCCTGCAATTGCCGCCGTTGAAGACGGTCGCATCCAGTTCGTGCCGAAGCAGTATGAAAACATGTACTTCTCGTGGATGCGCGACATCCAGGACTGGTGCATCAGCCGCCAGCTGTGGTGGGGCCACCGGATTCCAGCCTGGTACGACGAGTCGGGCAAGGTCTATGTAGGTCGCGACGAAGCCGAAGTGCGTGCCAAGCACAACCTCGGTCCGGACGTTGCCCTGCAGCAGGACAACGACGTACTCGACACCTGGTTCAGCTCCGGCCTGTGGACCTTCTCCACCCTCGGCTGGCCTGAGCAGACCGAGTTCCTGAAGAAATTCCACTCCACCGACGTACTGGTGACGGGCTTCGACATCATTTTCTTCTGGGTTGCCCGGATGATCATGCTGACCATGCACCTGATCAAGAACGAAGACGGCACGCCACAAGTTCCGTTCAAGACCGTTTATGTGCACGGTCTGGTGCGCGATGGCCAGGGCCAGAAGATGTCCAAGTCCAAGGGCAACGTCCTGGACCCGCTGGACATCATCGACGGTATCGAGCTGGAAGACCTGGTGCAGAAGCGCACCTCCGGCCTGATGCAGCCGAAACTGGCGAAGAAGATCGAGAAGCAGACCCGCGACGAGTTCGCCGATGGCATCGCCAGCTACGGCACCGACGCCCTGCGCTTCACCTTCTGCTCGCTGGCCTCGACCGGTCGCGACATCAAATTCGACATGGGCCGTGTTGAAGGCTATCGCAACTTCTGCAACAAGATCTGGAACGCCGCGCGTTATGTTCTGGACAAGGGCGAAGACTGCGGCCAGAACGGCGAAGCCTACGAGCTGTCGCTGGCAGATCGCTGGATCATCTCGCAGTTGCAACGCACCGAAGCCGAAGTGACCCGTCAACTCGATCAGTTCCGTTTCGACCTGGCGGCGCAAGCGCTGTACGAGTTCATCTGGAACCAGTACTGCGACTGGTACCTGGAATTGTCCAAGCCAGTGCTGTGGGACGAGAACGCGCCGGTTGAACGTCAGCGCGGTACTCGCCGTACGCTGGTACGCGTACTGGAAGTGGCGCTGCGTCTGGCGCACCCGTTCATGCCGTTCATCACTGAAGAAATCTGGCAGCGCATCGCGCCGCTGGCCGGCATTCAGGGCAAGACGATCATGCTGCAAGCGTGGCCAGTGGCCAACGAAGAGCGCATTGATCCGGCGGCCGAAGACGACATCGAATGGCTCAAGGAACTGATGCTCGGCACGCGTAACATCCGTGGCGAAATGAACATCGGCCCGGGCAAGCCACTGCCGATCTACCTGAAGAACGTCAGCGCTGAAGACCAGCGCCGCCTGACCGAGAACGAAGCGCTGCTGAAGAAACTGGCGCGTCTGGAATCGATCACCGTTCTACAGGCTGGTGAAGAAGCACCGCTGTCCGCCACCGCGCTGGTTGGCGAGATGGAAGTGCTGGTGCCGATGGCCGGTCTGATCGACAAGGGCGCCGAGCTGGCACGCCTGGACAAGGAAATCCTGCGTCTGCAGGGCGAGGTCCAGCGGGTTGGCGGCAAACTGTCCAATGCCGGTTTCGTCGACAAGGCCCCGGCCGAAGTCATCGAGAAGGAACGCGCCAAACTGGCCGAGGCTGAACAAGCCCTGGGCAAACTGGCCGAGCAGCACGCGCGGATTGCCAGCCTGTAACGGCAAATCGCTTTAAAAAGGGCGGCTACAACGGCCTAATGCCAGTCAGTTAAGCTGACTGGCATTTTTTTTGATCGGATACTTCGGTGATTTCAGCCGAATCGCCCGAGGATATGCGCGCTCCTCACGTCGATGCGGCAGCACGTAGTGCGGCGCTGAAGCATGCCGTTCGGCCAAAATTATTGGCAATGTTCCCGGAGCGGTCGACGGAGACGCCCATCGGATGGGAAATGCAGTGGATCGGCCATCGACGTCAAAATCTGACAGACCTTGCCCTTGACGGTTTTGCTCAGGAGTCTTGCGGTCAGGCGTTCTGGTAATCCCGGCCATTGCTTGCGGGCCTGCGGCGAAGTGCTTAACGAGACCACCGCATCCTGACGTCCCAAACGCTGAATAACTTCGTACTGCGTCCCTTTGCGTAACGGCATCAGCCAATGCCGCTCAGTGCCTTTCCAAGGGCAACCGCCGCTTGCGCAGGGTTGCTAAGCCGGCCTGTTCCAGTGCCTGCTCGACCAGTGCAGGATCGAGCAAAGAATCCACCCCTCAATGGCGCTAGGGGTAGAGGCGATGTTGTGGGTCAGTTCCAATGCCCGAGCGAGACGCATAAAAAAATCCAATGCCGGTTACAGGCATCGGATTTTGATTTCTTGCGGCCAAAGGTCAAGCAAAGAGGCTTAACTGATCGGCATCAGGCCTGATGGCCTGCTTCTTTCTCAATCTGTTACCTCATCACAGAAATCACCTGACGGGTATATCAAGTAAACCCTAAGACTTGCGTCAATAATTCCAGCACCATTAATCGTATAGGAGGCCTTCCCCCAGCCACTCCGGATAGGTTTCAGGTGCTGAAAATAATCGCCTATCTTCACGACAAATCCTTTCTCGCGATCATCTTCGGTTACGAAATGAGTCACGGAATTCAATGTTCCCTTAACAGGTTTCGTTGACTCTTTGTCTTCGAACCCCTCCCAGGAAATATTCAATACCGCGCCGACCTGTACATCTCTGAGGGGGCCGATTGCAACTTTTAATCCCTGCATGGGATTCGAGTTGCAATTGAGATATGGCTGATTAGGGTCAACGTCGAGATCTGCATCCGGAAATGTGATTGCGCCAGTCATGATAGCTTCCTTGTGTCATTGGATTTTATTTGCACTGGTTTGTGCAAATTCAGTAAACAAGGAGCGAAAGCGCCTTACAACTGTCAGAAATGACAGTTATTCATATGATTTAGCTATATAAAAGAACATCCACCAACATTACGGACTGGCTTGTTATTAGATGTGGGACAATACCCGCCACTTTCAGCCATACCCGAATCGACCACGCCCATGAACGCCCCCCGCACACCCAAACCTGCGCGCAAGAAGCCTGACACCGCGACCCCGGCCAAGACCGCCGAGCCGCGTGAAAAGGCCAGCCTGCACCCGCGCAATCGCCATCAGGGTCGTTACGACTTCCCGGCGCTGATCAAGACCACGCCGGAACTGGCGAAGTTTGTGATCACCAACCCTTACGGCAAGGAAAGCATCGACTTCGCTAGTCCCGATGCGGTGCGAGTGTTCAACCGGGCGCTGCTCAAGTCGTTTTATGGCATTCAACACTGGGACATCCCGGCAGACTACCTCTGCCCGCCGGTGCCGGGCCGTGCCGATTACGTGCACTTCCTTGCGGATTTGCTGGCCAGCATGAACGACGGCAAGGTGCCACGCGGCGCGATCGTCAACGTGCTGGACATCGGCATGGGCGCCAACTGCGTGTATCCGCTGATCGGTAACAGTGAATACCGCTGGCACTTCCTCGGTTCGGAGATCGACCCGACCGCCGTGGCCGCTGCCCGCGCCATCGTTCAGTCCAACGACCTGAATAAAGTCATCCAGCTGCGTCAGCAGGAAAACCGCAAGCACATCCTGATCGGCTTGCTGGAGCCGGGTGAGCGCTTTGACCTGACCATGTGCAACCCGCCGTTCCACGCTTCGATGGACGAAGCGACCAAGGGCAGCGAGCGCAAATGGCGTGCACTGGGCAAGGCCGACCCGAAACGCAAACTGCCGGTGCTGAACTTCGGTGGCCAATCGGCTGAGCTGTGGTGTGAAGGCGGTGAAGCGCGTTTCGTGACGCAACTGATCGCCGAGAGCGCGAACTTCCAGCACAAGGTGCTGTGGTTCAGTACGCTGGTGTCGAAGGCTTCGAATTTGCCAGCCATCGAAACCGCGCTGAAAAAGGCCGGCGTGCTGGAAAGCCAAGTGGTGGAGATGTCCCAAGGTCAGAAGCAAAGCCGTTTCGTCGCCTGGACCTTCCAGACCAAGTCCGAGCAGCAGATCTGGCGCCGCGAACGCTGGGTTCGCTGATAGCTGCGCAGATGCCCCTGTAATTGTATGGACTCGCCCAAGCCGAGGCGTCTGTGCGCCACGGTGGCATTCTTATAGAAGCCAACGACAGCGAGGGCGAGGCCATGAAAAAGCATACGACGAATAATCAGTCTTTGTCAGCCGACGTGTCGGCATGCTCCACAGTCGCAGTGGATCTTGCCAAAAGGGTTTTCCAGGTGGCAGGGGAAGATGCCCTCGGCCTGCTGATATTCGAGGAGAGAATCAAGTCACGCGAAGCCTTTCAGGTATTTCTCCGTGAGCTTCCTCCGAGCGTGACGGTGTTGGTGGAAACCGGGCCCGGTGCTCAAGCATGGGCGCGGTTGCTGCAAATGCAGGGTAATCCCGTACGCATCCTGCCCGCTCAACTGGTCGCCAGCCACCGCAGCGGCCCGAAAAATGATCGCAACGATGCTTTGGCGATCTTGCGTGCCGGCCGCGACTGCAAAATCTCGGCGGTGCCGATCAAGAGCGCAGCCGCGATGGCGATGCAGGCGCTACACCGGGCGCGTCAGGGATATGTGCGGCGGCGCACTGCGGTCGGCAATCAGATGCGCGGTTTACTGCTCGAACATGGAGTGGCCATGGCACAGGGCGAAATTGCGATCAGCCAGCTCGTGCCTCGAATATTGGAAGATGCCACCCAACCGCTGCCTGATTTGTTGCGTGAACTGATTGCTGAATTGCTGGGCGAATGGAGTCAATTGGGCGATCGCGTCAACGTGCTGACCGGCCGACTGGAAATGGCAGCGAAAGAAGACGAGACGGCGAAGCGGCTGATGACGGTGCGCGGTGTTGGCCCGATCATCGCCACGGCGCTGATAGCCAAGCAGACCGAGCCTGAACGGTTCGCCAACGCCCGCTTGTTCGCCGCCTATTTCGGGTTGGTGCCCAGCCAGCACAGCTCTGGCGAGAAGACCCGACTGGGCAAGATGAGCAAGCATGGTGATGCGTATTTGCGCAGTCTGACGATCCAGGGCGCTCATGCTGTTTTAAGGCAACTGCGGCCTGATTCACGCCAGCCGGACGATCAGCGGCTGCAACGCTGGATCAACCGCTTGGGTCGCAAGGAAGCTGCGGTGCGATTGGCTAATCGCAACCTTCGGATTTTGTGGGTGCTGCTGCAAAACGATCAAACATATCGTCGCCAGCCGGGCAACGGCCAGGAGGCGACGATGAGTCACTGATAGAAGAGTTCTGCCACCGAGGCGCTAAGCCGCTTCAACCCCTGCTAAGAACATTGACCCCAGGTCAGACCGTCGCGAATTGATGCCTGAGCTCCTACTGGCCCTTGAGGCCTTACTGTAATCGGCATATCGCGAGCTTACCCAATGTTGGCCAGAAGCCGGTTAACGCTTCCTCGAATAGGCCTTATACATAGATGCAACCGGGTAGCAGTGTTCAAAAGCGGGTTGAATGGTGGGGCGAGTCCATACATAGGAGCTGCGGCACGCTGCGATCTTTTGATCTTGATCCTGAAGAACAAGATCAAAAGATCGCAGCCTCGTTTCACTCGACAGCTCCTACAAGGCGGTGTCATTCCTCGCCAAATCGCAGACACAAAAAAACCGTGCCCGGATCACTCCGGAGCACGGTTTTTTTATCGCTGCGTCTTACTTGTTCACAGCGTCGGTCAGGCCTTTGGCCACAACCAGCTTGATCACTTTCTTCGCAGGGATTTCGATGGCAGCGCCAGTCGAAGGGTTACGGCCAGTGCGGGCAGGACGCTCGGTCACTTTCAGCTTGCCGATACCTGGCAAGGTGATTTCGCCGCCGTTTTCCAGCTGATCGGCAACGATTTGGCCCAGTTGGTCCAGAGCGTTACGCGCGGTGGTTTTCGGCGCGTCGATAGCTTCAGCGATGTCGGCGATCAGTTGGTCTTTAGTAAGAGCCATGTAGTGTTCCTTCCCTATCAAATTCATATGGATTGCAGAGTGCAGTGTCAGCCATCGAGCCCGATCTTCTGGATCTGGCACCCTCGGCGATAACCACGACGAGTCGGGTTATAGATACCGAAATCAGGGTTTGGTTCGACCTGACAAATGCTGATTGCACGCTTAACGCAGTGACTTCGCGTAAGACCGGGCAAAACTAGCACAGAGACGGGGAAATATCCGCCTCTAGCTACCCATTTGGTCAGCTTTATTGCGCTAAATCGGTAAAAAACTGCATATGCGTCAGTGCGCGCCCCGGTTTTGCCCTACAACCCGCGCCAAAACCAGTGGTTGCGGTACACTGGGCGCTTTTTCGGGGGAGCCTGCCCTCCTCCCTTCCAACAGCCGAGAAGCCCATGCCGATCCGTCATTGCATCGTCCACCTGATCGACAAAAAACCCGACGGCACACCCGCAGTTCTGCACGCCCGTGACACGGAACTGGCCGAGTCTGCAGCCATCGAGAACATGCTCGCCGACCTCAACGAGAGCTATAACGCCAAACAGGGCAAAGCCTGGGGTCTGTTCCACCCGGAATCCGGTGCATTCCCCTTCAGCGGCTGGCTGAAGGAATACATGGAAGGCGGCAAGGACTTCACCGCGTTCAGCAAGGTCGCGGTCGAGCACCTGCAGAAGCTGATGGAAGAATCGAACCTGTCGGTGGGCGGCCATGTGCTGTTCGCCCACTATCAGCAAGGCATGACCGACTACCTGGCCATCGCCCTGCTGCACCATAGCGAAGGCGTGGCGGTGACCGATGAGCTGGACGTGACCCCGTCGCGCCACCTCGACCTCGGCCAACTGCACCTGGCGGCGCGGATCAACGTCTCCGAGTGGCAGAACAACAAGCAGTCCAAGCAGTACATCTCGTTCATCAAGGGCAAGAACGGTAAGAAGGTGTCGGAATACTTCCGCGACTTCATTGGCTGCCAGGAAGGTGTCGACGGCCCGGGCGAGACGCGCACGCTGCTCAAAGCGTTCAGCGACTTCGTCGAGAGCGAAGACCTGCCGGAAGAATCCGCTCGCGAGAAGACCAAAACCCTGGTCGATTACGCCAGCAGCCAGGCCAAACTCGGCGAACCGATGGGTCTGGAAGAGTTGTCCGAGCTGATCGACGAAGAACGCCCGAAAGCCTTCTACGATCACATCCGCAACAAGGATTACGGCCTGTCGCCCGAGATTCCGGCGGACAAACGCACCCTGAATCAATTCCGCCGCTTCACCGGGCGCGCCGAAGGCCTGTCGATCAGCTTTGAAGCGCATCTGCTGGGTTCGAAGATCGAGTACGACGAAGAGGCGGGCACGCTGGTGATCAAAGGCCTGCCAACGTCGCTCACCGATCAACTGAAGCGCCGTAACTGATGCTCGGCAAAGTGCTGAAGAAGGTTGCGCTGGTTCTGCTGGTGGTCGTCGTCTATCAGAACTGGGGCAAGATCGAGCGGGTGTTCAATCCGTCGCAGATGGTTGCAGAGCAGACGCGGGCCCAAGCCAACGTCGTGCTCTACGCCACCGACTGGTGCGGCTACTGCAAGCAGACCAAACGCTTTCTCGACAGCAAGGGGATTCCCTTCCAGGAGTTCGACATCGAGAAGGATGCCGAGGCGCGCAAGGCGTACGAGGCATTGGGTGGGCGCGGGATTCCGTTGATTGATGTGAACGGTACGTTGATTCGCGGATTTGACCCGGACGAAATCCTCGCCGCCCTGAAGTAACCAATGTGGGAGCGAGCCTGCTCGCGAAGACGGCTGATCATTCAACACTGTTGTTGTCCGACATACCGCTTTCGCGAGCAGGCTCGCTCCCACAATGGAGCTTTAGCGGGCTTCGATACGGAAACCAAAACGCGGAAAGTGCACATGCACCACGCCGCCACGCTCGTCTTCGCGACGAATGATCAACTCTTCGCTACCGGCAAACAGCAACTCACCCACCACCGGATCAACTCCGTAATCGGTCGCGGCGATCGCCACCTGCTGCCCAGCCTTGAAGCCGTTCGGATCTACGAACTGCTCATCCGGCAATGCCGCCGGTGTCGCGTTGCGTGCCACCTCCAGCGCCTCTTCCGAGGTCATCGCGCTCGCCGCGCCATGGCCAAAGCCCAGCACTCGGCCCAACCAGGCTGCAACCGCCGGATACTCATCCACCAGCGGTGCAGTGACGTGAGTCGCTTTCAGGAACCACATGGGATGCGCCAGTGCAAAGTCGGCAATCGACGGTTCGCCGAACAGGAAGTCGCCCTGCTCGCGCTGCAACTGCTGCTCCAGCCGCGCCATGATCGTCGGCCACTGGTGCTTGGCTTGTTCAGCAGACAAACGCGTGGCGCTGCCACCACTGAACAGACCAGCGCGGTCGGCAATAAAAGCTTTGATCGCTTCCGGCGGCAACTTGGCGAAGCGCACCGCCACCGATTCCGGTTGAAACACCAGGCTCACCGCATGTTGAAACACCACCGAGTCAGCCCATGTGGCAAAACTGGCGGCGGTAAACTCCTGACCTTCGGGGAAGAACGCCGGCAACGCCTTTTCCTGCTCCAGACGACGGGCGATCAGCGAAGTGTCGCAATAGATATCAGCGCCAATCTGCAACACCGGTGTCTTGCGGTAGCCACCGGTCAGGGCGGTCAGATCCGGTTTCGGCATCACCGGCGAAATATGCACCGAGCGCCACGACAAGCCTTTGAAGCCAAGCAGCAGGCGGGCCTTCTCGGCAAATGGAGAAGTCGGGTAGTGATGCAGAATCAACTCGGACATGCTCGGCTCCGCCGCTCAGATAGTGAGCCAGCAGCTTAGCGTGCATTTGCTTAGCAGCCTACAGATCTGCCTGATGGGAACTGATCAGTCAGATTGATAAGAGCTCTGCCGTGATCGTGTCATCGAGACATGGCGCCAGGGAATTGCCTGACAGATAAAGCCATGGAACTCGTCGGTAATTACACGCCATTTTTCGGATTCGTTTAAAGACACTCAGTGTTACGCGCAAAGGCCCACAAATTCTTGCGCCACTGCCTACGCGTACGCCAGAATCCGCCGGCTTGTGCGCCTTGGACTGGCTGCGTAACTTGGAACCGTCACTGATTTCCAGTGATCGAGCTTAGCGGCTCAGCTAGTCACTACGGTTGCACATGTCTATCCAGTCGGGCATTCGCCTGCACTTGATGGTGGCTGTGCGCATGGCACCTTCGGGTGCGCCGGGTTTTGGTGACTACCGGTCCGCTAACTTGCGCATAGCCGCCACCCTTTCGCTTAGCGGCTTAGGGCTTGCGGCCTCAAAGAGGTTAGTCACCATGTTTAAAGTAACGCCAAACCCACCGGTCATAGACCCGGCAACCATCACCCATCCGACGTCGCCATACGAATCCCCCGATTCGAGAAAACTCAACGAAGCCGCCGAACGCGCACTCGACCATTATTTAGGTCCACCCACGGCCCGGATCATGGACACCCCCTATCAACCCAACCGTCTCTACATGGCCAACCCGCAATCGGACGCCGAATCCCTGTTGGTCGACGCGTGCGAAACCTTGGGATCGGCGAGTGTGATGCTCAATGATTTTGCCGGCCAGTTAGAAGGGCCCCGCCGTAAAACACTGCAAGGCATAGCGCAAATCGTCATGGTGGCCGAGATGGCAGTCAATCAGGTTGTGGATAAATTAGTACCCACTGAGTAAATGAAATTAGTGGCGAGAGGTGTACTCTCGCCACTATGGTAAAGACCTAAGTTGCTCAAATAAATCATGTTGTTTTTTCGCGTGGTAAAGCTCGTAGTCGGTCGAACAGTAGGCGATCAACTGCTTGAGCAGGCGGATTGAGTGTGTGCGTAAAAATGTAAGATTAGTGACCCAAGTATGCCCACATGCAGTCGAACCGCACTGTCAGTAAAGTCGAGCGAACTCCAATGAAAGCTCTTCTCGAGAAACAATCCGACCTTTCTCATCACAGGCTTTGCAGTTCACCATCATTTAGACCGACTCAGACGTGACCAAACCTAAATTCTAACACCATTAAATCCACTTCTCGCCAACTTACCCCTAAAGCCTTTAAAAACAGCAGCACACGCTAATTGATAAATGCAAACTCTGCACCCACCGACAAACCAACACTAAAAGACAAGAATACAATCACCTTTTGATAGTTGTCGTTTTTTCTATTGAGGACGCGCTGTAAGTTCCAACTCCACGCGCGCTAAGCTGAATATCATCATAAACAACCGT
Organism: Pseudomonas sp. S3_C06; assembly: GCF_054667675.1. Taxonomy (NCBI): domain Bacteria; kingdom Pseudomonadati; phylum Pseudomonadota; class Gammaproteobacteria; order Pseudomonadales; family Pseudomonadaceae; genus Pseudomonas; species Pseudomonas sp. S3_C06. Next base: position 5,060,631 of record NZ_CP162747.1, on the reverse strand, counting down.
GGCCATGTTTCGCGCCCAGTCGAGACGAACCTCAACTATTGGAGTAGACACCCCATAGTCTTTCGCAAACTTATCCCTAACGGACACCTCCGTATCAACTGTTTTCACGATCGGAAACTCTGCTGTCTTCGACATTTTGAAGCTCCTAAGCACTAGCCAGTTAAATTAAAGTCTTAGTATTGGTAAGACTGGAGCCTTTAGCCTGTCATTAAAAGAAGATCAAAACCACTGTCAAACCTGACAGGTCTTTAGTTGATTTTGCGATTTAAAATTCTATTAATATAATTGATTTACTATAAATCCGACCAATAAATTTGCCTGTCATGTCGCAGAGATCTGTTCATCTGCTTGAACAACTGGCTAATCGGTCGTATCTAATTATTTATATAAACCCGATCTATTTTCTCGATATCACCAAACCCCGCCGCATTCTCTGGCATCCCCCCCAGCGCTGGGTTCATTCGCCACGCCGCGATCACGTCATTGCGCGTGATGTTCTTGATGCGCTCGAACTCGTCTTTTGTTGCAATCAGTCAGACTGATAAGACGCGACCAGACATTCCTTGGCGCTCTTGCGCAGCTTTTTGATCAGCCGCTCCTGGCGCAGCGCATCGCTTTTATCGCGACACAACTCGGTATAGACCAGCGCCATTGCCGGGCTGGAGAGGAAGAACCGCGCGCCTTTGCCGCTTTGATGCTTGGCGAAACGGCGCACCGGATCATCGCTGATCCCGCAGTACAACGAACCATTGGCGGCGCGAACGAGGTAGACGAACCAGGACTTGCTCACCGGTTCGGCGACATCGACAGATTTTTCGCTAAGACTGGTCACTTCGGGATCAAGACGTGTAGGAAACAGGCGGCGATCTTATCAGCGACCGGCCTGAAATGCCTTCAGTCCCTTCAATGCCTGTGCACGCACGGCGTTGCGCACCAACGGCGTCCAGCCCAGCAGCAGGCCCTTGAAACCCAGCGCCTGACGCGACCAGCGCCACAGGTCGAAGTGATCGTGGTGCTCGCAGATCTTGCCGTCACGGAACACGAAGCGGGCCTGGATATCGTTGACCACGACGTTGCCGGTCTGGCTGAACAGGTAGGTCGCGACCCAATGCGCGCCGCCGCTGCGCTCATCGGCGCGGACGTTGTCGAAGGTCAGCGAGAAGTCCTTGGCGCGAGTGGTGAGCATGCGCCACATGTCGCCGGCATCGCGCCCGCGCAGTTCACCGAAGGCCGGATCGCTGAACACTACGTCATCGGTGTAGCAGGCGGCCATGGCTTCGGCATCGAGGCGCTGGAAGGCCTGGTAGAAGCGGGTGATCAACGCGGCGTGGGCTTCGCTCATGGGCAATCTCCAAAATAGGTACAGATTGCCAGCACGATAATCTGCAATGCGCAGAAACACTATCGGCATTCGCACACCGAATACCTGCAGCACGCAAAACCCATGTGGGAGCGAGCCTGCTCGCGAAAGCGGCGTGTCAGTCGACACAGATATTGAATGTAAAATCGCCTTCGCGAGCAGGCTCGCTCCCACATTTAAAATCAGTGCATTCAGATTTTTTCGCTTTGCACTTGCACGTACAGCGCACGCCCGGCGCCAAGCCCGGCGATGATCGCACCAGTACCGATGATGCCAAAGATCCAGCCCACCGCATTCCAACCGCCGGTCCAGTCATGCACCACGCCGACCGCAAACGGCCCCATGGACGCGAGGGTGTAACCGAAGCCCTGAGACATGCTCGACAGGTTCGCCGCGACATGGGAATCCCGCGAACGCAGCACGATCAACGTCAACGCCAGACTGAACGTACCGCCCTGCCCCAGACCCAGCAGAATCGCCCAGCCCCACAGGCCTTCGATCGGCGCATACAGGCAACCGAACAGACCGCCGAGGGTCAGTGCCATAACCACCACGATTGCCAGACGCTGATCCTTGCCACGCGTGGCCAGCCATGGCGCGGCCAACGAGCTGGCCAGTTGAATGATCACCGAACCGGACAACACCAGACCGGCCTGAGTCGGTGTCAGTCCACGCCCAATCAGAATCGACGGCAACCAGCCGAAGACGATGTAGGCCAGCGACGATTGCAGGCCCATGTACAAGGTCACCTGCCAGGCCAGCGGATCACGCAGCAGACCGCGCACGCGATAGGCGACATTGTGCGCGCCATGTTTCTGCCCGACTTGCGGCAGCCAGAACACCGCTGCAACCAACGCCGGAATCACCCAGAAGCCCAGGCCCATCGCCCAACTGCCACCAAAATGCTCACTCAACGGCACGCTGGAACCGGCCGCCATCGCCGCGCCCAGACACAACGCCATGGTGTAGACGCCCGTCATAGTGCCGGCGTGTTTGGCGAAGTCGCGCTTGACGATTCCCGGCAACAGAACACCGATGATGCCGATGCTCGCGCCACCCAATACGCTGCCGGCGAACAGGCCGATCTCACCGAAGTTGCTGCGCAAAATGATACCGCCGGCCAACGCCAACAAAATCCCCAGCACCACCCGCTCAGCGCCAAAACGTCGCGCCAGAATAGGCGCCAAGGGTGCAAACAAACCGAGGCAAAGCACCGGCAACGTGGTCAGCAGACCGGCCTGAGCCGCCGACAAGCCGAGGCTTTTGGATACGTCGCTGAGCAGCGGCGCCATGCTCGACAGCGCCGGACGCAAGTTCAACGCGACCAGAATCAGACCCAGCAGCAACAACCACGGCCGGCGCACCAGCGGATGGCTTTGTTGCACTTGTTCGTCATCGGCCTCGGCGTCGATCAGCAGTTCTTCAAGTTCTGCCGTGCGCTTGGGGGTTGTGGATATCTCGTTGCGGGACATGGATTTCTCGGTTTCAAGGTTCATTGATCAACTGCCTCGACAGGGCTTTGGCCCGTTCCGGGTCGCTTTGCTCGACCGCATCGAGCAACGCGATGTGCAGGTCGAACACTTCCTGACGGCGCGGGACGATGTTCAGGGTCTGGCGCAATTGCGCACCGACGATGCTGGAGAAATAGCGATACAGCTCGCTGAGGGTCGGGTTGTGCGCGGCGTCGACCAAACGGCGGTGAAACACCAGATCGCAAGCAATGTAGGTGTCGAGATCGCCGTGGTAGTGACTGCCGCTGGTGCCGAGCGCCTCGCGCAATGCGACGAGGTCTTCTTCAGTACGACGTAACGCCGCCAGGCCGATGGCCTCGACTTCGAGGATGTGGCGGGTTTCCCGTGCCTGTTCCAGCGAGCATTGCGACAGCGCTTTCAGGGTATCCATCGGATCGACCACTGCGCGCAGGTAACTGCCATCGCCCTGACGAATCTCGATCAGTCCGGAAAACGCCAGCACGCGCATGGCTTCGCGCACGGTGTTGCGGCTGATGCCCAACTCGGCGCAGAGCTCGGGTTCTGTCGGCAATCGCTCGCCGACCTGCCAGGCACCGCTGTTGATGCGCTGACGAAGTTGATCCAGGGCCTGATCGACCAGGGATCGTTTGATGAGTGGAGAAATGTCTGACATAGGATTCGCCCTTTCATCCAATCATAGGATGAATTTTCTGACATGTTAGTCAGACCCGTGTAGGACGGCAACCACCTAGGGTCAATCGGAGACACATGAAGCGGTATTTTCGATTGGTGAAAATTACCCTTTAAGGGTAATTTCAGGGACAGGGTTTTGGTTTCTTATGGAAAAGAACACACCCCATTATGAGCTGGCGGTGATCAAGGCTGAGGTGAGGCCGTTAGGTCAAAAAGCTTTCACCAAAGCTTCGGTCAAATCAGCGGAGAAGCTCGGCTTCAACCTCAGCGAAATGCTAGAGATCGTTTTCGAGCTACAAACCAGGATGTTGTACAAATCGATGACTACTTATGACGATCATCGAATCTGGCAAGACGTGTATCACATCAATTCACGAGATCAGGAGATTTACATCAAGGTGACCTACCGCCCCGGCGGCAGCCCACCGGTAATCTCCTTCAAGGAGAAAAACCCATGAAAACCCAGCAATGTGTCAGCTGCGGTGCACGTGAGGGAATGAGGCATTTCCAGGGTCGCGGAGAAACCCTGAGTGTCAAAGGCATGGAGCGCCGAGTAGACGATTTATCTGGTTGGGAGTGCCAGAAGTGCGGTGAAGTGGAATGGGATTTCGACACCGATAGTGCTGAGCGTTATTGTGATGCCGGTGACGAGCTGGTTCTCGCTGGCAGACAAATGATCGGCGCCGAGATGAAACGTATTCGACGCAAATTGCACCTGACGCAGAAAGAGACGGTGCAACTGCTCTCTGGTGGCGGGCATAACGCATTCTCTCGCTACGAACGCGGCGAGTTACTTCCACCCAAAGCATTGGTGCTGCTGATGCGTCTATTGGATCGTCATCCCTACATGCTCGTCGATATCCAGACCTTGGCTGAAGGCGCAGACCTGCGAGGTTTCACGCACACCGTACACAAGGAACACGAAACCCTCACCGTTTCCTGACCCACAAAAAAACAAACCCGGCACAAGGCCGGGTTTGATTCACACGCAAACCATCAATGCAAAATCTGACTCAAGAACAACTTCGTCCGCTCATTCTGCGGATTATCGAAGAAGTCATTTGGCGCCGCCTGTTCAACGATCTCCCCCTTGTCCATGAAGATCACGCGGTTGGCCACGGTACGGGCAAAGCCCATTTCGTGAGTCACGCAAAGCATGGTCATGCCGTCTTCAGCCAGACCGATCATGGTGTCGAGTACTTCCTTCACCATCTCCGGATCGAGCGCTGAAGTCGGTTCGTCGAACAGCATGATTTTCGGCTTCATGCACAGGGCACGGGCGATTGCCACACGCTGTTGCTGACCGCCGGACAATTGCCCCGGGAATTTATGCGCCTGCTCTGGAATGCGTACGCGTTCCAGGTAATGCATGGCGATTTCCTCGGCCTTGCGCTTGGGCATCTTGCGTACCCACATCGGTGCCAGGGTGCAGTTCTGCAAAATGGTCAGGTGCGGGAACAGGTTGAAGTGCTGGAACACCATGCCGACTTCGCGGCGGATCGCTTCGATCTGCTTGAGGTCGTTGGTCAGTTCCACGCCGTCGACGACGATGCGGCCCTGCTGGTGTTCTTCCAGACGATTGAGGCAACGAATCGTGGTCGACTTGCCGGAACCCGACGGCCCGCACAGGACGATACGCTCGCCCTGTTTGACGTTGAGGTTGATGTCTTTGAGCACGTGGAACTGGCCGTACCACTTGTTGACGCCCTGCATCTGAATAATGCCTTCAGGACCTGCAGGCTTTTTGATTGCTTCACTCATTTACACAACTCCTAACGCTTGTGGCCAGTGTCGAGCTTGCGTTCCAGATGCATGGAATAGCGCGACATACCAAAACAGAAAATCCAGAACACCAGGGCGGCGAACACGTAGCCTTCGGTGGCCATGCCCAGCCATTTCGGATCGGCAGCGGCTTGCTTGACGCTGTTGAGCAGGTCAAAGAGGCCGATGATGATCACCAGACTGGTGTCCTTGAACAGCGCAATGAAGGTGTTGACGATGCCGGGAATCACCAGCTTCAGGGCTTGCGGCAGAATCACCAGGCCCATCGAGCGCCAGTAACCGAGGCCCATCGCCGCAGCCGCTTCGTACTGACCTTTGGGAATCGCTTGCAGACCGCCGCGCACCACTTCGGCGACATAGGCCGACTGGAACAGGATCACGCCGATCAGTGCCCGCAGCAGTTTGTCGAAGTTCATGCCTTCCGGCAGGAACAGCGGCAGCATCACCGAAGACATGAACAGCACCGTGATCAACGGCACGCCGCGCCAGAATTCGATAAAGGTCACGCAGACCACACGAATCGCCGGCATGTTCGAACGTCGACCCAGCGCCAGCACAATCCCCAGCGGCAACGCACCGGCAATACCGACTGTGGCGATCACCAGAGTCAGCATCAGGCCGCCCCACTGGCTGGTCGCCACCGGGGTCAGACCGAAACCGCCGTGCAGCAGGGTGAAAGCAATGATCGGGTACAACACCAGGAAGCTCAGCCCGTAGATCGCTTTACGCGGCACACGCGAGATGAACAATGGCGCCGCGCCGATCACCGCCAGCCACACGGTCAGGTCGACGCGCCAGCGCAGTTCCGTCGGGTAATAGCCGTACATGAACTGGCCGAAACGCTGCTGAATGAACACCCAGCAGGCGCCCTCCTTGGTGCAGTCGGCGCGGGTGGTGCCGACCCAGTTGGCATCGACAATCGCCCAACTGAGGATCGGTGGCACCACGAGATAAATCAGGTAGAACGCAAACAGCGTCAGCAAGGTATTGAGCCAGCTGGAGAACATGTTCGCGCGCATCCACGCCACCACGCCGATGCTGCTGTTCGGTGGGGGCATGTCGGGTTTGAAAGTATGAGTACTCATGCGCTTTTCCTTACCGCTCGATCAGCGCAATGCGCTTGTTGTACCAGTTCATCAGCAGGGAAATGCTGATACTGATCGCCAGGTACACGCTCATGGTGATGGCAATCACTTCGATCGCCTGACCGGTCTGGTTAAGCACCGTGCCGGCGAACAGCGACACCATTTCCGGGTAACCGATACCGGCCGCCAGCGAAGAGTTTTTCGCCAGGTTGAGGTATTGGCTGGTCAGTGGCGGAATGATCACGCGCAGGGCTTGCGGAATGATCACCTTGCGCAGGGTCGGGCCGTTGCGCAGGCCGAGGGAACGCGCCGCCTCAGTCTGGCCATGGCTGACCGACTTGATCCCGGAACGCACGATCTCGGCGATGAACGCCGCGGTGTACACGGTCAGGGCCAGGGTCAAGGCAAGCAGTTCCGGGATCAGCACCCAGCCGCCAACAAAGTTGAAGCCTTTGAGCTCGGGCATTTCCCAGTGCAGCGGTGCGCCAAAGATCAGTGCGCACAAGGTCGGAATCACCAGCAGAATCGCCAGGCCCACCCAAAACTTGTGGAACGGCACGCCGGTTTCTTCAAAGCGCTTGTTGGCCCAGCGCGTCATCAGCACGATACCGACAATGGCCACCACGATGCTGATCACGAACGCCCAGAACCCGTCCGCAGCCAATGCGGCCGGCATGTTCAGGCCACGGCTGCTGACGAAAAAGGTGTCGCCGAAGTTGTGGCTGTTGCGCGGTCCCGGCATGGTCAGGAACACCGCGAAGTACCAGAACAGGATTTGCAGCAGCGGCGGAATGTTGCGGAACACTTCCACATACACCGTCGCCAGTTTACTGATGATCCAGTTCTGCGACAGCCGCGCTACACCGATGATGAAACCGAGGATCGTCGCCAGAACCACGCCAATCACAGTCACCAACAGGGTGTTGAGCAGACCGATGACAAACACACGGGCATAGCTGTCCGCTTCCGTGTAGTCGATCAGGTGTTGAGCGATGCCGAACCCGGCACTGCGCTCCAGAAAGCCGAAACCGGAGGTAATGCCCCGGTGCTGAAGGTTGGTTTGCGTGTTGTCGAACAGGTACCAGCCCAGCGAGACCACCGCCACAACGGTGATGATCTGGAATAGCCACGCACGCACTCGTGGATCGCTGAGGCTGAGCCTCTGCTTTGGTGCGCCGATTGAATTTTGCATGAAGTGCCCCGGAAAAAATGGAACAAGAACATCACCCGGCGGTTGGCCCGCCGGGCGATAGAACCATTAGCGCACTGGTGGTGCGTACTGAATGCCGCCGTTGTTCCACAGGGCGTTCAAGCCGCGGTCGATTTCCAGCGGAGTGCTCTTGCCGAGGTTTTTCTCGAAGATTTCGCCGTAGTTGCCGACTTGTTTGACGATCTGCACCACCCAGTCTTTCGGCAGCTTCAGGTCTTTGCCGTACTCGCCGTCAGCGCCGAGCATACGGGCGACGTCCGGGTTCTTGGTCGACTTGGCTTCCGCTTCGACGTTCTTCGAAGTGATACCGGCTTCTTCGGTGTTGAGCAGCGCGTAGCCTACCCAACGGACGATGGCCAGCCACTCGTCGTCGCCATTACGTACGACCGGGCCCAGCGGTTCTTTGGAAATGGTTTCCGGCAGAACCACGTAGTCCTTCGGCGAAGCCAGCTTGCTGCGCTGGGCGAACAGCTGGGACTTGTCGGAGGTCAGCACGTCGCAACGACCGGATTCCAGCGACTTGGCGCTTTCATCGGAGGTGTCGAAAGTGATCGGGGTGTATTTCAGACCGTTGCCACGGAAGTAGTCGGAAACGTTCAGCTCGGTGGTGGTACCGGCCTGGATGCAGATGGTTGCACCGTCCAGCTCTTTGGCACTTTTCACGCCCAGTTTGTTGTTTACCAGGAAGCCGATGCCGTCGTAGTAGGTAATGAAGCCCGGGAATTTCAGGCCCATGCCCGCGTCACGGGAACTGGTCATGGTGGTGTTGCGCGACAGGATGTCGATCTCGCCCGATTGCAGCGCGGTGAAGCGCTCTTTGGCGTTCAACTGACTGAATTTGACTTTGGTCGCATCGCCGAAGACGGCAGCGGCCACAGCGCGGCAGACGTCAGCGTCGATCCCGAGGATCTTGCCGGTCGCGTCCGGTACCGAGAAGCCCGGCAGACCGTCGCTCACGCCACACTGCACGAAACCTTTCTTCTTCACGCCATCCAGGGTTGCACCCGCCTGAGCGAACCCGCTGACGCCGAGAACTGTTGCTGCAGTCACGATCGCCAGAGTGGATTTCAACATCTTCATTCAAACCTCCAGTTTTGCTCTTGTTGTGTCGGAGCTTGAGTCCAGTCGCACCCTTTTGAGGCGTTGTTGACCCGTGTTGGCTTTTTTTGGGGTCAACCGACGTAAGACCTTCGCTATGAGTCTAGTAGGAGAAAATCCACATCATGGACAACTCACTTCTCACCAATCGGCCGAACGGGCTGTAGCCCTTTCACGTTCGCTGCGCCCGTAGCGGCCATTGGCGAACATCCATCACCGGATTCTTTGCCATCCCGTCGCGGGTCGTACACTGATAGTGTTACCGCCACGCGTAGGATGCTTCGTACAGAACCTTCCATAGCAAAGCCCGTACCACACCTGTCGCGGAATCGATTCGGCGACAGGTCAATAGCAAAACTTGTAACCTTGCGACATCTTCTTAACGGATCAACCGGACGCGCACTCGAACCACGCACTTAATGAGAGCGCCCGCACATTTTTGGAGCAGACATGACCGAGCCCTTGATTCTTCAGCCTGTTAAGCCCGCAGACGCCTGCGTGATCTGGCTGCACGGCCTCGGCGCCGACCGCTACGACTTCTTGCCGGTGGCCGAAGCGTTGCAGGAAAGCCTGCTGAGCACGCGCTTCGTGCTGCCGCAGGCGCCCACACTTCCAGTGACGATAAATGGCGGATATGCCATGCCGAGCTGGTACGACATTAAAGCCATGAGCCCGGCGCGGGCGATTGACCGTGACCAGTTGGAAGCATCGGCGGATCGCATCATCGAATTGATCGAAAACGAGCGCGCCAGCGGAATAGACGCCTCGCGGATTTTCCTTGCCGGTTTTTCCCAAGGTGGCGCTGTCGTTTTGCACACCGCTTTTGTGAAATGGCAAGGCGCACTGGGTGGTGTACTTGCTCTGTCGACTTATGCGCCGACGTTCAGCGATGACATGCAGCTTTCAGCCAGTCAACAGCGGATTCCTGCGCTGTGCCTGCACGGCCAGTTCGATGGCGTGGTGCAGAACTCGATGGGCCGCAGTGCCTACGAGCATTTGGTGAAGCATGGTGTCACCGTGACATGGCAGGAATACCCAATGGAGCACGAAGTGTTACCCGAGGAAATTCGCGACATCGGCGTCTGGTTGAGCGAACGTCTGCGCTAAGCGTCGAGATTAAAATCGCCCTTTGATCCCTCCCCCTACGCCGCGCCCGTTTCTTGCATTACACTGGCCGGCGTACATTCCTTAACCAATTGATGAGATGACCGTGCTCAAAGCACTCAAGAAGATGTTCGGTAAAAGCGAGGCTGAGCAGCTCGCGCCAGTTCCCAGTGCGCCGTCGCACGCCCCCGGTCATCGCAGCGATGCCCCACAGGCCGACCGCCCCGCTCACGTAGCGGCACCGAAGGCAGAACCGCAACCTGCACCGGCCGCGTCAATCGCCGCCGAACCTGCCCGCAGCGAAGCGCCGAAACCGGCCAGACCGCGCCGCGAACCGAAGCCCAAGGCACCGGTTATTCCGTGGAAACTCGAAGATTTCGTCGTCGAGCCACAGGAAGGCAAAACCCGCTTCCATGATTTCAAACTGTCGCCAGAACTGATGCACGCCATTCAGGATCTGGGCTTCCCGTATTGCACGCCGATCCAGGCGCAGGTGCTGGGCTTCACCCTCGCCGGCAAAGATGCCATTGGCCGCGCGCAGACCGGCACCGGTAAAACCGCCGCGTTCCTGATCTCGATCATCACCCAGTTGCTGCAAACGCCGCCGCCGAAAGAACGCTACATGGGCGAACCCCGTGCGCTGATCATCGCGCCGACCCGTGAGCTGGTGGTGCAGATCGCGAAGGACGCCGCCGACCTGACCAAGTACACCGGCCTCAACGTCATGACGTTTGTTGGCGGCATGGACTTCGACAAGCAGCTCAAGCACCTCGAAGCGCGACACTGCGACATTCTCGTCGCGACCCCGGGCCGCCTGCTCGACTTCAACCAGCGCGGCGACGTGCATCTGGACATGGTCGAAGTCATGGTGCTGGACGAAGCCGACCGCATGCTCGACATGGGCTTCATCCCGCAAGTACGCCAGATCATTCGTCAGACCCCACCGAAGTCCGAGCGTCAGACCCTGCTGTTCTCCGCGACCTTCACCGAAGACGTGATGAACCTCGCAAAGCAGTGGACGACCGATCCGTCCATCGTCGAAATCGAAGTCACCAACGTCGCCAGCGAAAACGTCGAGCAACACATCTACGCCGTGGCCGGTGCCGACAAGTACAAATTGCTCTACAACCTGGTCAACGATAATGGCTGGGAGCGGGTGATGGTCTTCGCCAACCGCAAGGACGAAGTCCGCCGCATTGAAGAACGTCTGGTGCGCGACGGTGTGAATGCGGCGCAGTTGTCCGGCGACGTGCCGCAGCACAAGCGCATCAAGACTCTGGAAGGTTTCCGCGAAGGCAAGATTCGCGTACTGGTCGCCACTGATGTGGCCGGTCGCGGCATCCACATCGACGGCATCAGCCACGTGATCAACTTCACCCTGCCGGAAGTCCCGGACGACTACGTGCACCGCATCGGCCGGACCGGTCGTGCTGGCGCCGATGGCGTATCGATCAGCTTCGCCGGTGAGGACGACTCCTACCAGTTGCCGTCCATCGAAGAAAAGCTCGGTCGCAAGATCAGCTGTGAAACGCCGCCGACGCATCTGTTGCGTGCGGTTGAGCGCAAGCGTCCGCAGTAAACGACGTTTAAAAGAAAAGCGCAGCCGGCAACGGACTGCGCTTTTTTTTCGTGCGGATTTTCATCAGGTGCTTGCCCGACAAAACTAAAAGTCCATAATGGACAAATGAGTTTAGATTTCCATTTTCGGAGCCTGACATGTCCAGTACGCCCCACGTGATCGACCAAGCCCAGGCCCGCGAGTTACTGGCGCGCATTGATGTGCCGCAGATCCTGCGCAAGCTGTTCCGAGACCTGGCTGCCGGAAACGCCGTGCAGCCGGCGCAGCAACTGGTGGAATTCCCGCAGGGTGCCGGCGACTTCATCAACTATCTGGGGGTGCTGGCAGAGGACGGCGTGTACGGTGTGAAGACTTCTCCGTATATCGTTCGCGAGCAAGGCCCGTTGGTGACGGCGTGGACACTGCTGATGTCGATGAAAACCGGCCAACCGCTGCTGCTCTGCGATGCCGGTGAACTGACCACCGCGCGCACCGCCGCGACCACCGCCGTGGCTGTCGACGCACTAGCGCCGTTAAATGCCTCGCGACTGGCGATCATTGGCAGCGGCAAGGTTGCCCAGGCGCATCTGCACTACGTGAAGTCGCTGCGCGACTGGCAGAGCATCAGCCTGTATTCGCCAAGCCTGTCCGCCGACGCTCAAACCCAGGCACTGTTGAAAGCCATTACGCCCAATCTGAAGATCGCTGACAGCCGTGATGCGGCCATCGCCGAGGCCGATGTGATCATGCTCTGCACTTCGTCCGCCGGACCGGTGATCGATCCTGCCGCATTGAGCAAACCGGCGCTGATCACCTCGATCAGCACCAATGCCCCACGCGCCCACGAAGTGCCGCCGCAGAGCCTCAACGGCATGCAGGTGTTCTGTGACTATCGTCTGACCACGCCGGGGTCGGCCGGGGAGATGTTGATTGCGGCTGAGCAGCATGGCTGGAGCAAGGATTCGATTGTCGGCGACCTCGCCGACTTGCTCAGCGAGAAAGTCCAGCGCCCCGATTACGATCGTCACGTGTTCTTCCGTTCAATCGGCTTGGGCCTGGAAGACATCGCCCTCGCCAATGCGCTTTATCTCTTAACCCACTAACACCACATATCCCTGTAGGAGTGAGCCTGCTCGCGATAGCGGTCTTACATTCAGCATTATTGTTGCCTGATACACCGCTATCGCGAGCAGGCTCACTCCTACAGGGGATAGCGAACTATTGGATATTGCGTACCCACTGGAGAACCTCATGAGCCAGGCAGATTTCATCATCATCGGCGGCGGAATTGCCGGCGCTTCCACCGGGTTCTGGCTGTCGCCGCACGGCAAAGTGGTCGTGCTCGAACGTGAATCCCATCCGGCCTATCACTCCACCGGACGCTCCGCCGCGCTGTTCACCGCAGCCTATGGCACACCACAAGTACGCGCGCTGACCCAGGCCAGCCGGGCGTTTTTCGACAACCCGCCCAGCGGTTTCTGCGAACACCCACTGCTGACCCCGCGCGGAGAAATGACCGTCGATTTCACCGGTGACGCCGCCGAACTGAACAACCAATACCTCAGCGCCAAAGCCACCGTGCCGGAAATGCAATTGCTCAGCGCCGACGAAGCCTGTGCGCGGCTGCCAATCCTGCGTCGGGAAAAAGTCCACGGCGCGATCTACGATCCAAGTGCCAGCGACATCGACACCGACGCCTTGCATCAGGGCTACCTGCGCGGCATCCGCCGCAACCACGGCGACGTGCACACCGACTGCGAAGTACTCGGCCTGAACCGCGACGTCGACGGCCTCTGGCACGTACAAACAAACGGCCAGACTTTCAGCGCACCGTTGATCATCAACGCCGCTGGCGCCTGGGCCGACAAAATCGGCGTTTTGGCCGGTGCCAAGCCGCTGGGCCTGCAACCGAAACGCCGCGCCGCATTTATTTTCGCCGGCCCCGAAGGCGTCGACATTCATCACTGGCCGATGCTGGTCAGCCTCGACGAATCCTTCTATATGAAGCCTGACGCCGGCATGTTTCTCGGCTCGCCGGCCAACGCCGACCCGGTCGAACCCCACGACGTGCAGCCGGAAGAGCTGGACATCGCGATGGGCATCTACCAGATCGAAGAAGCGACCACGCTGACCATCCGCCGCCCGACCCGCACGTGGGCCGGGCTGCGCAGTTTCGTCGGCGACGGTGATCTGCTCAGCGGTTTCGATCCGCAGGTGGCGGGGCTGTTCTGGGTCGCGGCGCAAGGTGGTTATGGCATCCAGACTTCGCCAGCCATGGGCCAGGCCAGTGCGGCATTGGTGCGCGGCGAGCCTTTGCCCGAGCACTTGCGTGACTTCGGCCTGAGCAGCGCCATGCTCTCCCCTGCCCGCCTCGCCTGATCGTCCATCCGGATGACGCGCCCAACGGATTGCGGCACACTCGCAGCGCCTCCTGATCACGGGGGCGTTGACGCTGCCTGGAGCTCCACTGTCATGACCGCCCCTGAGTTCGACCCGGCGCTGGATAACTTCCGCGCCATCGCCGATGCCATCGCCACACTGTTCTTTCCGCACGCCGAAGTGGTGCTGCACGACCTGCGCACGCAGAAGGTCGATTACATCGCCAACAACCTGTCCAAACGCGAGATCGGTGACGACTCATCGCTGGAAGACATGCTCAGCGAGGATGTCAGCGACCGTAATATCGGTCCGTACGAAAAGCTCAATTGGGACGGCCAGAAGATCCGTAGCCTGAGCAGCGTCCTGCGCGACAACGAAGGCCTGCCGCTGGCGGTGCTGTGCATCAACTTGAATATTTCGCTGTTCGAAAATGCCAAGGCGGCGCTGGACCTGTTCCTCTCACCGAGCAAACTGATCCCGCAACCGGACTCACTGTTTCGCGATGACTGGCAGGAGCGCATCAACACCTTCCTCCACGCCTGGCTGCGCGAACGGCAGCTGAGCCTGAATCTGCTGACCCGCGATCACAAGCGTGAACTGGTGCTGGCACTGCACGCCGAAGGCGCGTTCAAGGGCAAGAGCGCCTCGAACTATGTGGCCAATGTGCTGAACATGGGGCGGGCGACGGTGTACAAGCATTTGAAGGAAATGAAGGGCTAAAGGTTTGCGGTGATTTCTCTGACGCCATCGCGAGCAGGCTCACTCCTACAGGGGAGCGCATTCCAAATGTAGGAGTGAGCCTGCTCGCGATAGCGGACTATCAGTCGCCGTAAATGTCGGACTTGAAATACTTCTCGGAAATCTTCTGATATTCGCCACTCGCGCGAATGCCATCAATGGCCCCATTCAACTGGCTGACCAATTCGGCATTACCCTTGCGCACTGCAATCCCCGCCCCCTCGCCCACGTACTTCGGATCCTTCAACTCAGGCCCGACGAACGCATAACCCTTGCCGCGCGGCATCGATAAAAAGTCATTCAACGGAATGGTGTCGGCAAAAATCGCATCCAGCCGCCCTGCCGCCAAATCCATGTAGATCTCTTCGTTGTTGCTGTAGCGCTTGACGTTGATGCCCTTCGGCTCGAACACCTCGGTGGCGTAACGATCAGTGGTGGTCGCGCGCTGCACGCCGACGTTCTTGCCCTTCAGGCTGGCGTATTGATCGTCAACGCTGGCGCCTTCTTTCATCACCAGCCGCGACGAAGTGAAGTAGTACTTGTGGCTGAAATCCACCGACTTCTTGCGGTCTTCGTTGATGGTCATCGAGGACAGCGCCATATCGATTTTCTTCACTTTCAGCGAAGGAATCAGACCGTCGAACTCACCTTCGACCCACACGCACTTGACCTTCATTTGCGCGCACAGGGCATTACCGATGTCGTAGTCGAAACCGACGATTTCGCCCTTGTCGGTTTTCGAGGCGAACGGCGGATAAGCGGCTTCAATGCCGATGCGCAGGGTTTGTTCGGCGGCGAACACACTGGCGGAGGCCAACAGGCTTAGGGCAAGACCGGTGATGAGAGGGAGTTTCTTCATGTTCGTTCTCTCGCGGGTTGTTGTTGGTTTGGCAAGAAAGAGCTGAAACGGAGGGAGATACTTTTTTTGTACTTATAAATCCATATTGGACTTATATGTATAGGCAGTCAATCAGGCAAAGACAGAGGTTTTTGGTGTTGCAGATGACGTCATCGCGAGCAGGCTCACTCCTACAGGGGGAACGCATTCCAATTGTAGGAGTGAGCCTGCTCGCGATGGCGGACTAGAGGGCGACACAGGGTTTATTTCTTCCAGCGATCCGCAGCCGCGTGATCACTGTCCCGCCCCTCAACCCAACGCGGCCCGTCGCTGGTGTTTTCCTTCTTCCAGAACGGTGCACGGGTTTTCAGGTAGTCCATGACGAAGGCGCAGGCATCGAACGCGGCCTGGCGATGGGCGCTGGCGGCACCGACGAAGACGATCGGTTCGCCCGGTTCCAGTGCGCCGATGCGGTGCAGCACTTCCAGTTTCAGCAGCGGCCAGCGCTGTTCGGCTTCGATGGCGATCTTGCCGAGGGCTTTTTCGGTCATGCCCGGATAGTGTTCAAGGAACATCCCGGCCACATCCAGGCCATCATTGAAGTCGCGCACGTAGCCGACAAAACTCACCACCGCGCCGACGCCGACATTGGCCGCGTGCATCGCGTTGACTTCAGCGCCCGGGTCGAACGGCGTGGCCTGCACGCGAATCGCCATGGCTCAGCCTCCGGTCACGGGGGGAAAAAACGCCACTTCGTCGCCATCGACCACTGGCTCGTCGAGCTGGCAGAGGTCTTCGTTGCGTGCGCACATCAGATTCTGCTCGCTCAGCACATCAGCGCCATCACGTTCTGCCAACAACGCACGCACGTCATCGACGGTGGCAAAGTCGCCTTCAACCTTCACCGAGTCAACGCCCAGCGCTTCACGGTAGCGGGCAAAAAACTTCACGGTCAGGTTCATGGCTGCTCCGCCTGAAAGTGCCCGCTCTTGCCGCCGACCTTCTCCAGCAGGCGCACGCTTTCGATGGTCATGCCGCGATCGACAGCTTTGCACATGTCGTAAATGGTCAGCGCGGCGACGCTGGCGGCGGTCAGCGCTTCCATCTCGACGCCGGTCTGCCCGGACAGTTTGCAGCGGGCGACGATGCGCACGGTGTCTTCACCATCGGCACTGAGTTCGACTTTGACGCCGGTGAGCATCAGCGGATGGCACAGGGGAATCAGATCACTGGTTTTCTTCGCCGCCTGAATGCCGGCAATGCGCGCCACGGCGAACACATCTCCCTTGGGATGGCCGCCGCTGACGATCATCTGCAGCGTTTCGGGGAGCATGCGCACCAGCGCTTGGGCCGTCGCTTCACGGAACGTCACGGCTTTTTCGGTGACGTCGACCATGTTGGCGCGACCTTGGGAATCGAGATGAGTCAGCACGGGATTACTCCTGATCAGGAGCGTGGATTGTAAACCTGCGGGTCAAATTTCCGCATCACTGATTATGAAATCACCGTTGCCCCCTGTGGGAGCGAGCCTGCTCGCGATAGCGGATTCAGATTCACTATAAATGTCGACTGATACACCGTATTCGCGAGCAGGCTCGCTCCCACAGGGGATATGCATTTATCCATAAAAAAACCGGGCGGCTTTTGGGCCGCCCGGTTTTGGTTGTGATGCAGTTACAAATGGGTTTCGGCGTATTCAGCCAGAATCGAGCGAGGCACCCCTTGCAGGGTGATGTGCACACCGTTGGGGAAATCCTTGAAGCGTTCGGTCAGGTAGGTCAGCCCGGAGCTGGTCGCGGACAGGTAAGGGGTGTCGATCTGTGCGAGGTTGCCCAGGCACACCACTTTGGAACCGGCGCCGGCACGGGTGATGATGGTTTTCATCTGGTGCGGCGTGAGGTTCTGGCATTCGTCGATCAGGATCAGGCTCTGCTGGAAGCTGCGCCCGCGAATGTAGTTGAGCGATTTGAACTGCAACGGCACTTTGCTGAGGATGTAATCGACGCTGCCATGGGTGTTTTCGTCATCCATGTGCAAGGCTTCGAGGTTGTCGGTGATGGCGCCCAGCCAAGGCTCCATTTTTTCCGCTTCGGTGCCGGGCAGGAAACCGATCTCCTGATCCAGACCCTGCACGCTACGGGTGGCGATGATGCGGCGATAACGCTTGCTGACCATGGTCTGCTCGATCGCAGCGGCCAGTGCCAGAATGGTTTTACCGGAACCGGCAGCCCCCGACAGATTGACCAGATGAATGTCCGGATCGAGCAGCGCGTACAGCGCCAGGCTCTGGTAGATGTCGCGCGGCTTGAGCCCCCAAGCCTCTTGATGCAGCAGCGGTTCCTGGTGCAGGTCGAGGATCAGCAGCTTGGCCTCGTCAATCTCCTTGATCCAGCCGACAAAGCCCTGTTCGTCAATGATGAACTCGTTGATGTGCACCGCCGGCAGGTTGTCGATCAGTTGCACTTGATGCCAGGTGCGGCCGTGGTCCTGACGGGTGTCGACCTTGCTCACGCGGTCCCAGAAAGAGCCGGTCATGTTGTGGTAGCCGTTGGGCAGCAGGGACACGTCATCGACCAGTTGGTCGGTGCTGTAATCCTCGGCATCAATGCCGCAGGCGCGCGCCTTGAGGCGCATGTTGATGTCTTTGGTGACCAGCACCACCGGTTTTTTCGGGTCGCGGGTGTGCAGGTCGATCAGTTGGTTGATGATTTTGTTGTCGTTCAGATGCTCGGGCAGAATCAGGTTAGATTCGGCCTGCTTGCTCATCAGAATTGACAGCAAGCCCTTCGGCCCGCCCTTGCCGCGCTGGATCGGCACACCCAGTTCGACATCTTCCGGGGACGCATCGCCCAGGGTCTTGTCGATCAGCCGGATGGCCTGACGGCACTCAGCGGCCACGCTGTGATGCCCGCTCTTGAGCTTGTCCAGCTCTTCAAGCACGGTCATCGGGATCGCGACGTGGTGTTCTTCGAAATTCAGCAGGGCGTTTGGATCGTGAATCAATACGTTGGTATCGAGTACATACAGGATTGGCTGGTTGGAGGAAGGGCTACGTCCGTGATCATCCATACTCGGTCACCTTTGTCAGAGCCAGTAGACGCAATACCTTGACGGTGCTGCGCCTCGAAGTGACTGCCGAAATCTCACCTGCGGAGATTCAAGTGACTGCAAACAAACGGGTCTTGGAAGACGCCACCTGTGTTGCAGGTTTCGGCGGTCTGTCTTCGTAATACTCCAAAACCGATGACATAAAAAAGTACTTTGACGGTTTTTTTAAGTTTATTTTGCAGAGTGACGAAAAGCCCTTGGCGGACTGTCCATAGCCCGCTAAAGTCGGAAGTCCGCCTGCATCGAATCCTGCAAAAAAATCGCCCCAAGCCCAATGTTTCCGGGCTTTTTTCGTTTCTCAGCGAAACGCGTCCTGACAGTCTTCCCAACCGATGCCGCTCTGCGCGGTTTGCGTGATCAACCACGGCAACGAGGTCTTCACCGCCTCTTGTTTCATGTTGAAATTGATCACCCCGTGCCGCCACAACAGCATCAGGGTCAGTACCCGCTGCGCGCTCGCTGAGCCCTTGAGTTTGCCGGCGCTGTCCTGGGCATCGATGTCCCACAACGCCACTTGCAGGCCCTGGGTGTTGAAGAAACCCTGCGCATCGCTGCGACGCTGCCCTTCCGGCGGACGGAACAGCGGCACGTAGTTTTCCGGCAATTTGTTTTTCACCAGATCAGCACTGCGTCGCACCGAATCCTGCCAGTCCTGCCAGTGGCTGTGGGAACGGAACTCCCAACCCTGCACGCCGACGCACTGTCTCGAGAAACCGGCTTGCAGGCTGCTCACCGAACGATCAGCCAACCGTGCCTGAATATCCTTGCCCAACACGAAGAAGGTACCGCTCAGGTTGGACTTGCGCAGGTATTCGGTGAGCCAGTCAGTGTTGTCCGGTTGCAGGTTGGCGGCGCTGTCGAAGGTCAGCAAAAACAGCCGGTCATGCATCTCGTCGCCGTTACGCTCGTAGTCGCCGAAACGATCGATTTCGCTGCTGGTCTGCGGTGACAGCGCCGCCTTGCGCATCAGTTCGTCCAGATACTGCAAATGGAAGATCCGGCTCGGCTCGGCCCACTTGGTGTAATAGCTGTCGTCGCTGACCACGAACTTGGCCGCTTGCTCACGCAAGGTCGGCAGGTCTTCGACGAGGAAACAGAACGAGGCGTCCTGATCGCAGCTTTGCTGGGCGTAGTTGTAGTTGGCCAACAGGCGCTGCCAGAGGCGCTGGCGCAGGCTGTTGACCGCGTCGATGTTGATCGTGCGCAAGCCCAGCCGCTGAGCCAACGCGGCTTCGTCCATCGATTCGGTGCCCAGCAGGCCACGGGCGAACATGAGGATTTCCGCCCGGGACGCCACATCAAACAGCGTCGGGTTGCTGAGCTGCTCTGGCCAGGTGCTGCGATCCAGCGTCGCCACATCGCCCGGCGCCGCCACGGCACCGAAGCTCAACAGCCACGCGGTGAATAAAAGAACAATGCGCAAAAGGGATGTCTCCATAACAAAACCCGCGCGGCACTATAGCTGATGTGCAAGATTCACGGACGCTGCCCTCACCCCAGCCCTCTCCCAGAGGGAGAGGGAGCTGACCGAGTATCCCTTTCGATATCCGCCAATCTGAACTACCGAGTCGAACTCAAATTTTGAAACCAACGAAGATCGGCTCCCTCTCCCTCTGGGAGAGGGCTGGGGTGAGGGAAAAATTCCACCAGCCGTCGCAAATGCCCAAGCTTCCCCACACCTATTACCCCCATAGCTGGAGTCAACACCGACAACCCCCTAGAATCGCCCCCACGATTAAAGGAGACGACTTCATGCTGATGGTGATTTCCCCCGCCAAGACCCTCGATTACGAAACACCGCCGGCGACCCAGCGCTTCACCCAGCCGCAATACCTCGACCATTCCCAGGCGCTGATCCAGCAACTGCGCGACCTGACGCCGGCGCAGATCAGCGAACTGATGCACGTGTCCGACAAGATCGGCGGGCTCAACGCCGCACGTTTCGGCAGTTGGACACCCGCCTTCACCCCGGACAACGCCAAGCAGGCGCTGCTCGCGTTCAAGGGTGACGTCTACACCGGTCTCGACGCACAGTCCTTCAGCGAAACCGATTTCGACTACGCGCAAAAACACCTGCGCATGCTCTCCGGCCTGTATGGCTTGCTGCGCCCGCTCGACCTGATGCAACCGTATCGCCTGGAAATGGGCACCAAATTGGCCAACGCTCGCGGCAAAGACCTTTATGCCTTCTGGGGCACGCGCATCAGCGAATGGCTGAACGAAGCGTTGGCCGATCAAGGCGACGACGTGTTGCTCAACCTCGCGTCCAACGAATACTTCTCGGCGGTCAAACGCACGGCCCTGAACGCGCGGATCATCAATACCGAGTTCAAGGATCAGAAGAACGGCCAGTACAAGATCATCAGCTTCTACGCCAAGAAGGCCCGGGGCCTGATGAGCCGTTTCGTGATCCAGGAAAAAATCAACGATCCGGCCCTGCTCAAACAATTCGATGTGCAGGGGTATCGCTACAACGCCGAGCAGTCGAAACCCGACAATCTGGTATTTCTGCGCGACCACGCCCCCGAATAAAGCATGCCTATTGCACGACTCTTTCTATAAAGAGTCGTGCAGCCTGCACGCTGTCAAAAATCCCCCGCCCTATTTCGCCATTTTACTGGCGCCAAAAAAACCTCCCTGTCTTTTCTAAGATTAGTTTCACTCGACACTGATCATTTTTTTCAGTAGTGGCACCTAAATTTTTTCACCGTAGTGGCACAAAACTATCTAACGTGATTTTTCGCCTGTTATTAAAGGTCGAAAACGAAAGTGCTATCAAATTGAGACTAGTGCCATCTCTGACAATATTTCAAGAAATTTCAGATTTCGCGATGAGCGGACAGGAACTTCGTCCGAATGCATAGCTCATACCACCGGTAACGATTCTCGCCGAGTTTGTACGAGATAACTTACGCGGAGCAGATAGCCATGTAACCAAGTTGTCACAGCAACTTGCCTAGATGACTAACTAGTCTCAAAACAGACGATGGACAGGAGATACGCACCATTAATATCCCCTACAAAGGCCATGACCGCGCCCTTATAAACGTGCTCGCCTGAGCACCCAACCGCTTGATTCACGGGACTTTCATCCTGACATCGAGCGCGCAGGACGATTGCACAAGAGTCTTCTCCAAAGAAGATCGGCTGCATAACAGGGCAAGTCATAACAACAAAGCCTGGTTGCGCACATCTTGAGTGCACTTATTTAGACACTCGAAACTTAGTATGCCTGCACACGGCATTGTGGCGCCTGTATGCCGCACTTTCGAGTGCACTAATGAACGCTGAACACCATTAACTCCGGCCTTCTAAGGCCTGATATATACAGAGGTAATTGCGATGCGCATCAGCATATTTGGTTTGGGTTACGTTGGCGCAGTATGTGCCGGTTGCCTGTCTGCACGGGGCCATGACGTAGTTGGCGTCGATGTTGCCAAAGACAAGATCGACATGATCAACGCCGGCAAATCGCCGATTGTAGAACCAGGCCTGGGCGAACTTCTGCAACAGGGTATTCAGACCGGTCGCCTGCGTGGCACGACCAACTTCGCCGAGGCGATTCGCGACACCGACCTGTCGATGATTTGCGTCGGCACGCCGAGCAAGAAGAACGGCGACCTCGAACTGAACTACATCGAAGCGGTATGCCGCGAGATCGGTTTTGTCCTGCGTGAAAAAACCACTCGCCACACCATCGTCGTACGCAGCACCGTACTGCCGGGCACTGTTGCCAACGTGGTGATCCCGATTCTCGAAGACTGCTCGGGCAAGAAGGCCGGTGTCGACTTCGGCGTTGCGGTCAACCCTGAGTTCCTGCGTGAATCCACCGCGATCGCCGACTACGACCTGCCACCGATGACCGTTATCGGCGAGTTCGACAAGGCCTCGGGCGACGTTCTGCAATCGCTGTACGAAGAACTCGACGCACCGATCATCCGCAAGGACATCGCCGTTGCCGAGATGATCAAGTACACCTGCAACGTCTGGCACGCGACCAAAGTGACCTTCGCCAACGAGATCGGCAACATCGCCAAAGCGGTCGGCGTCGATGGCCGTGAAGTGATGGAAGTGGTCTGCCAGGACAAGACCCTCAACCTGTCCCAGTACTACATGCGCCCGGGCTTCGCCTTCGGCGGTTCGTGCCTGCCGAAAGACGTGCGTGCGCTGACCTACCGCGCCGGCTCCCTGGACGTCGAAGCGCCGCTGCTCAACTCGCTGATGCGCAGCAACGAATCGCAAGTGCAGAACGCCTTCGACATCGTGGAAAGCCACGACAAACGCAAAGTCGCCCTGCTCGGCCTGAGCTTCAAGGCCGGCACCGACGACCTGCGTGAAAGCCCGCTGGTAGAACTGGCCGAGATGCTGATCGGCAAGGGTTACGACCTGAGCATCTACGACAGCAACGTCGAGTACGCCCGTGTTCACGGCGCGAACAAAGACTACATCGAGTCGAAAATCCCGCACGTATCGTCCCTGCTCAACGCGGACTTCGATTCGGTGATCGACAACTCCGACGTGATCATCCTCGGCAACCGCGACGAGAAGTTCCGCCCGTTGGCCCAGCAAGCGCCGCACGGCAAGCAGGTCATCGACCTGGTCGGCTTCATGGCCAAAGCCACCGACGCCGGTACGCGCACCGAGGGTATCTGCTGGTAATGCAGACCTAAGCGACAGGCTTCGAGCTGCAGTACTTGCAGCTCGAAGCTTGCAGCTTGAAGCCTCCCTTACCTTCGGAAGACGCTGATGAGCAAGCTCAAACATTTTTTTCTGCAATCAGCCGGCTGGCTTTTTTATCTCAGTCTGCTGATGGGCCTGGCCTTGATGCTGCCCACGTCCACATTCGACTCCGAGTCGAAGGACTTCATTTTCCTGATTGGCGCCGTGGGTATCTGGCGCTACTCGATGGGTGCAACGCACTTTGTGCGCGGCATGATTTTCCTCTACATCGTTTACCCGCACTTGCGCCGCAAAGTGCGCAAGCTGGGTAAGGCGGCGGACCCGTCGCATGTGTTTCTGATGGTCACCAGTTTCCGTATCGATGCACTGACGACTGCGCAGGTCTACAGCTCGGTGATCCGTGAAGCCATCGACTGCGAACTGCCGACCACCGTGGTCTGCTCGATCGTCGAAATGTCCGATGAGTTGCTGGTCAAGGCGCTGTGGGCGCGAATGAATCCGCCAGAGCGTGTCAAGCTCGACTTCGTGCGCATTCCCGGCACCGGTAAACGTGATGGCCTGGCCTACGGTTTCCGCGCGATCTCCCGTCACCTGCCGGACGACCGCGCCGTGGTGGCCGTGATCGACGGTGACACCGTGCTCGGCGAAGGCACCGTGCGCAAGACCGTGCCGTGGTTCCAGCTGTTCGGCAACGTCGGCGGCCTGACCACCAACGAGTTCTGCGAAGTGCGCGGCGGCTACATCATGAGCGAATGGCACAAGCTGCGTTTCGCCCAGCGCCACATCAACATGTGCTCGATGGCCCTGTCCAAGCGCGTACTGACCATGACCGGTCGTATGTCGGTGTTCCGCGCCACCGTGGTAACCAACCCGGAATTCATTGCCGACGTCGAAAGCGACTCGCTGCAACACTGGCGTCTGGGCCGCTTCAAGTTTTTGACCGGCGACGACAAGTCGAGCTGGTTCAGCCTGATGCGCCTCGGTTACGACACCTTCTACGTGCCTGACGCGGCAATCAACACCGTTGAACACCCGCCGGAAAAGAGCTTTATCAAGGCCAGCCGCAAACTGATGTTCCGCTGGTACGGCAACAACCTGCGGCAGAACTCGCGAGCGCTGGGCCTGGGTGTGAAACGCCTTGGCGCCTTCACCTCGGTGGTGCTGTTCGATCAGCGTGTATCGATGTGGACGTCCTTGCTCGGCCTGACCGTGGCGATCATCGCCAGCTTCAAATACGGCACCGCGTTCATCCTCGTTTACCTGCTGTGGATCGGCATCACCCGCCTGATCCTGACGTTGCTGTTGTCGTGTTCCGGTCACCGCATCGGCCCGGCTTACCCAGCGATTCTGTATTACAACCAGATCGTCGGTGCACTGGTGAAGATCTATGTGTTCTTCCGCCTCGACCAACAATCCTGGACTCGCCAACCCACATCCCTGACCCGTGATCTCGCCAGCTTTCAACGTTGGTTCAACACCTGGTCGTCTCGGACCATGACCTTCTCCGCCGGCAGCATTTTTGTCGCCGTGCTGCTGATGATGGTCTGACCCGCCCCTATTGAATTAACAAGGAAATCGCCCCTATGAATACCGCCGTCAACGCCAACGTAGTGCATGAATCCGAAGCCCAGCGCCAACACGCCCGCGTGAAAATCCCGGCCAAGCTGCGCTTCTTCGGTCCAGACCGGACGCCGGTTGAAGCGCGGGTCATCGACCTGTCTGCCGGTGGTCTGGCGTTCAACGCCGGGCAACTGCAGCTGACCATTGGCCAGGTGTACAAGGCGCGTCTGCAATTCGTCATCGACAACCTCGGCATCGCCATGGACGTTGAACTGCAAGTACGTTCCTTCGACCGCCAGACCGGCCGCGCCGGTTGCCAGTTCCAGAATCTGGAGCCGCAGGATATTTCCACCCTGCGCCACTTGATCACCTCGCACCTGGCCGGCGACATCGTCAGCATCGGCGAAGTGCTGGCGACCCTGCAGCGCGACAACTTCACCAAGGCACGCAAGGTCAAGGACGGCGGCTCCGGCATGACACCGTTCGGGCGCCTGAAAGCAGTGACCTTCAGCGCCGGTATTTTCGCGGTCGGTCTGGTCGCGGCGGGGTTCATTTTCAAATCGGTATACGGCATGTACTTCGTCAGCCACGCGCAGGCCGGTCTGGTCAGCGTGCCGGGGATGAACATCACCATGCCGCGCGACGGCACCGTGCAGAGTCTGGTCAAGTCCGACGGCGTTGCAGCGAAAGGCGCGCCGCTGGCGACCTTCAGCACCAGCATGCTCGATGTGCTCAAGGGCCATCTGGAAGAGGATCAACTGTCGCCGGCCAAGGTTGAAGAACTGTTCGGCAAGCAAATGACCGGCACGCTGACCTCGCCATGCGATTGCACCGTGGCCCAGCAACTGGTGGCGGACGGTCAGTACGCAAGCAAAGGTGATGTGATCTTCCAATTGGTACCGCGCAACACCCAGGCCACCGTCGATGCGCGCTTCTCCTATCGCCAGTTCGGCGACGTGCGTCCGGGTACTCCGGTGAGCTTCCAGATCGCCGGCGAAGACAAGACCCGCACCGGCAAGATCGTCAGCAGCACCAGCCTGAAAAGCGCCGACCTGTCCTCCGACATCCGTGTACAGATCCAGCCTGACGAGCCGCTCGACAGCAGCCTCGCCGGCCGCCCGGTGGAAGTGAACAGCGACCGTGGCCCGAACCTGAACTGGCTGATCGACAAAGCCATGGCTGCCGGTCTTTAAGTCGAGGACATGCCTGTGACTACTCCTATCTTGAACACACCGCCGACCCTGTGGGAGCGAGCCTGCTCGCGAAAGGGTCAGCACGGTTTGTCTGATGTACCGAGTCGACTGCTTCGCGAGCAGGCTCGCTCCCACATGGGACTAGTGGTGTGCTCGCTGGCATTGGCGGTGAGTCTCGCCGGTTGCGCCGGCCTGCCCGATCAACGTCTGGCCAACGAAGCGCTCAAGCGTGGCGACACCGCCACCGCCGCGCAGAACTATCAGCAACTGGCCGATCTGGGTTACAGCGAAGCACAAGTCGGCCTCGCCGATATCCAGGTCGACAGCCGCGACCCTGCGCAAATGAAACAGGCCGAGGCGACTTACCGCGCCGCCGCCAGTGTTTCGCCGCGTGCTCAGGCGCGTCTGGGCCGCCTGCTGGTGGCCAAACCGGGTTCTACCGAAGCCGAACACCACGAAGCCGAAACCCTGCTGAAAAAAGCCGCCGCCAATGGCGAAGGCAATACGTTGATCCCGCTGGCGATGCTCTACCTGCAATACCCGCACAGCTTCCCGAATATCAACGCGCAGCAGCAGATCGATCAGTGGCGCAAATCCGGCTACCCGGAAGCCGGTCTGGCGCAGGTGCTGCTGTATCGCACTCAGGGCACTTACGACCAGCACCTGGATGACGTAGAAAAGATCTGCAAAGCCGCGCTCAACACCACCGACATCTGCTACGTCGAACTGGCCACCGTGTACCAGAAACGCGCGCAGCCTGAGCAACAAGCCGAGCTGATCAAGCAGATGCAGGCCGGTTACAGCCGTGGCACCGTCACCGCGCAGCGCGTCGATTCCGTGGCCCGTGTACTGGCTGATTCAACCCTCGGCAAGCCCGACGAAAAAACCGCGCAGTCGCTGCTCGAGCCGATCGCTCCGGGCTACCCGGCGTCGTGGGTGACCCTCGCGCAACTGCTCTACGACTACCCGGAACTGGGTGACGTCGATCAGATGATGAAGTACCTCGACAACGGCCGCGCCGCCGACCAACCGCGCGCCGAGTTGTTGCTGGGCAAGCTCTACTACGAAGGCAAAATGGTCCCGGCCGACGCCAAAGTCGCCGAAGAACATTTCCAGAAAGCCGTTGGCCGCGAAGTCGCCGCCGACTACTACCTCGGCCAGATCTATCGCCGTGGCTACCTCGGCAAGGTCTATCCGCAGAAGGCTCTCGACCACCTGCTGACCGCTGCGCGCAACGGCCAGAACAGCGCCGACTTCGCCATCGCCCAACTGTTCTCCCAAGGCAAGGGCACCAAGCCCGACCCGCTCAACGCCTACGTGTTCAGCCAATTGGCCAAGGCACAAAACACTCCGCAAGCCGATGAGCTGGCGACCACCCTCGCCGCGCAACTGCCGCCCGAGCGTCTGGCCGAAGCCCAACGTCTGCTGCAACAAGAGCAAGCCAGCCGTGGCGCTCTGAACCCGAACACGCTGCAACTGCACGCCCTGCAAGAAGAAGACGGCGAGGAAAAATTATGAAGTTGAATCCATTCGTGAAGGCCGGCATTGGCCTTTCGTTCGCGCTGATCTGGTCTTGCCCGACACTGGCCGCGATGACTGAAACCAAGAACTTCGGCCTGGAAGTGAAAGTCACCGGCCAGTCCGAAGACGACCGTGACCTCGGCACCGCCAGCGGCGGCGACGTCAACGGCGTCGGCCTCGACCTGCGTCCGTGGATCTACGGCGAAAGCGGCGCGTGGAGCGCCTACGCCATGGGCCAGGCCGTGACCTCGACCGACATCATCGAAACCGACACCCTGCAACAATCCGACGGTGAACAAGCCACCGACAACAGTGATCGCAAAACCAAGAAAAACTACCTGGCGATGCGCGAGTTCTGGGTCGGCTACAGCGGCCTCACGCCTTACCCGGGCGAGATGCTCAAGTTCGGTCGCCAGCGTCTGCGTAATGACGACGGCCAATGGCGCGACACCAACATCGAAGCGCTGAACTGGACCTTCGACACCACCCTGTTGCGCGCCAACGCCGGTGTTGCCGAACGCTTCAGCGAATACCGCACCGACCTGAAAGAGCTGGCGCCGAAAGACAAGGATCGCCTGCACGCCTACGCCGATGCGGCTTATCAGTGGACGCCGGGCAACTGGGTCGGCATTCGCGGTCATCACACCCATGATGACGGCAAACTCGATTATGCCGAACCGGGTGTTCCGCGCGACTCGCTGGACAAAACCGAAAACGGCGACATCAGCTGGATCGGCCTGACCGCCGACAGCGACGCCTACAACTGGCGCAACACCAACACCGTCAACTACTGGGGCAGCATCACCGGCATGAGCGGCGACCGCGACACGGTCAACGCCTTGAACGCTGATGGTTCGCGCCCGGCGCAAGCCAAGCGTAGCGACGACGTCAACGGCTGGGCCACTGACATCGGTGTGCGCCTGCGCCTCGATCCGCAATGGCAAGTCGGCGGTGCCTATGCCCGTGCCAGCGCCGATTACGAGCAGACCGGCCTGGAGAGCAACCGCTCCAACTACACCGGTACCCGCTCGCGTGTTCACCGTTTCGGCGAAGCGTTCCGTGGCGAAATGAACAACATGCAGACCGCGACCCTGTTCGGTTCGTGGATGGTCAACGACGAGTACGACGCCAGCCTGATCTACCACAAGTTCTGGCGTGTCGACGGCAACAAGCCGGTGGGCAGCAACGGCATCAACGCCGTGGAAAACAACACCGACGACGTCACCGGCGCCATCCTTTCCAGCACCTCGCTGCCGCTTGAAGACGGCAACAAGGACCTGGGTCAGGAGATGGATCTGGTCGTCACCAAGTACTTCAAGCAAGGCCTGTTGCCGGCGGCGCTGAGCCAGTCGATCGACGAGCCTTCGGCCCTCGTGCGCTTCCGTGGCGGTGTGTTCAAACCGGGCGATGCCTACGGCAAGCAGGTTGATTCGTACATGCACCGCGCGTTCATCGACGTGATCTGGCGCTTCTGATGCAAACCGCCAAGGGAGTGCCCGACATGATCAGCACCAGGATAGGCTCACTCAGCCTGCTGGCCGGCGCGATGCTGCTGGCCAGCGCTGGCGCCTTCGCCAACGTGGAGCCGGCCAAGCCTGCGACCACGGCCAAGGAGCTGCAACAAGCCAAGACCTACACCGTCAGCAGCGCACCCACCGAGGCGCTGAATCTGGCCGCGCCGAAACTGCCCGACCTTTCCGGCTTCACCGCCGAGGCCGCTGCGGCGAAAATCGTCCGTAGCAAACCGGGCAAGATCAGCGTGCGCCGGATGATGCAGGAAGACGCGCTGAAGGACTTCATCGGCGGCGACAACAAGATGGCCGAATGGGTGGTGCGTCAGCACGGTATCCCACAGGCGATCTTCGTCGACGACGGTTACATGAACCTCAAGGATCTGGCGCAGAAACTGCCCAAGCAGTACTTCAGCGAGACCTCGCCGGGCGTGTACCTGTCGAAGCTGCCGATCGTGGTTGGCCGTAAAGGCATCCTCGAAATCGACGGCCAGACCCAGGAACTGCGCCTGTCGCAAGAGGCCGGTGCGTTCATGGTCAACGACGGCCAGCTGTTTGTGCGTGACACCAAAGTCACCGGCTGGCGCGAAAAGGAAAACGGCCCGGCGACCTTCCGTTCGCCGAAGGAATTCCGTCCGTTCCTGCTCGCTTGGGGTGGCACCGAGACCTACATCGTCAACAGCAAGATGGCCAGCTTCGGCTACGCCAACAGTAAGTCGTACGGCGTGAGTATTTCCCAGTACACGCCGAACATGGCCAAGGTCCTCAAGCGCCCTGAACCGACCGGCTGGATCGTCGGCTCCGAGTTCTCCGACATGTGGTACGGCTTCTACTGCTACGAGACCCGCGACTTCGTGGTCAAGGGCAACACCTACAAAGACAACATCGTCTACGGCATCGACCCGCACGACCGTTCCCACGGCCTGATCATTGCCGAGAACACCGTGTACGGCACGAAGAAGAAGCACGGGATCATTATTTCCCGTGAGGTCAACGACAGCTTCATCTTCAACAACAAAAGCTTCGACAACCATCTCTCGGGCCTGGTGATCGACCGTAACAGCGTCAACAACATCATTGCCTACAACGAGATCTACAAGAACCACACCGACGGCATCACCCTCTACGAGTCCGCCGACAACCTGCTGTGGGGCAACAAGGTCATCAGCAACAAGCGCCACGGCATCCGCATTCGTAACAGCGTGAATATCCGCCTCTACGAAAACGTCGCCATGGCCAACGGTTTGACCGGCGTCTACGGCCACATCAAAGACCTCACCGACACCGACCGTGACATCAAGCTCGACCCGTTCGATGCGCAGGTGTCGCTGATCGTCGTTGGCGGTGAACTGGCGGCCAACGGCAGCGGCCCGCTGTCGATCGATTCGCCGTTGAGCGTCGAGCTGTATCGCGTGTCGATGCTGGCGCCGACCAAATCCAGCGGCATCAGCTTCAACGGCATCCTCGGCGAGCGCCAGGATGAAATTCTCGACCTGCTGGTGCGCCAGCAGAAAGCCGTGCTGATCGACCCTGTCGAACGCCAGACCGAAATGCGGGACTGAGGATAATTTTATGCACCCACACTTGATCAGATTACTCAGCCTGTCGGCCCTGACCGTGGGCATTCTCGCGGCCAGCAACGGTGCCCGCGCCGATGAAGGCGCCGCTGCCACGCCGCCAAAATTCAGCGCCGAACCGTGCTGCAACCTGTGCCCGGCCGCGCATGACGCGAAGAACTACACCACGCGTTATCAGCAAAACTTCACCACCCTGGTGCAGGCACAAGGCGACTGGTTGTTCCGGACTCAGGAAGATTTGCGCACCGAGTTCAACACCACCCCGGCCGGCTACAAACGCCTGCAACAGCTGCACGATGCGTTCAAGGCCAAAGGCGTTGAGCTGGTGATCGTTTACCAGCCGACCCGTGGTCTGGTGAACCGCAACAAGCTCAACCCGCAGGAAAAAGCCGCGTTCGATTACGAGAAAGCGCTGGGCAACTACAAGACCATGCTCGGCCGTTTCGCCAAGATGGGTTACGTGGTGCCGGACCTGTCGCCGCTGACCAACGAATCGCTGCCGGACACCCTGCCCGCCCACGATTTCTACTTCCGCGGCGACCAGCACTGGACGCCATACGGCGCGCAGCGCACGGCGAAAATCGTCGCCGAAAAGGTCAAGCAGATCCCGGCCTTCGCCGACGTGCCCAAGCGCGAATTCGAAACCAAGCGCTCCGGGCGCATGGGCAAGACCGGCACCCTGCACAACATGGCCGGGCAATTGTGCGGCACCAGTTACGCGATCCAGTACATGGATCAATTCACCACCGAGCCGAAAGGCGAAGCAGGTGACGGCGATCTGTTCGGTGATTCCGGCAACCCGCAAATCACCCTCGTCGGCACTTCGCACAGCGGCAAGAACTACAACTTCGCCGGCTTCCTCGAAGAAGCCATCGGCGCCGACATTCTCAACGTCGCCTTCCCCGGCGGTGGTCTGGAAGGTTCGATGTTGCAGTACCTGGGCAGCGACGAATTCCAGAAGACGCCGCCGAAGATTCTTATCTGGGAATTCTCGCCGCTGTACCGCCTCGACCAGGAAACCATCTATCGCCAGATGATGTCTCTTCTCGACAACGGCTGCGAAGGCAAAGACGCGCAAATGTCCGCGAGCACCACGCTCAAGCCGGGCAGCAAACAAGAACTGCTGGTCAACAGCAAGAACCTGAACCTGCAGAACAGCAGCCATCAGGTCGACATCCGCTTCGCCGACCCTTCGGTGAAAACCCTGCAAGCCACCCTCTGGTACATGAACGGTCGCCACGAGGACATCAAGATCGAGAAACCGGAAACCTCCGACACCGACGGTCGTTTCGCCTTTGAGTTGCGCACGGACGAAGACTGGGCCTCGCAAAACCTGCTGGCGGTCGAAGTCCAGGGCCCGGAAGCGGGCACCGCGCCACAGAAAGTCGAAGCGAAAATCTGCAAACGCAACGTATTCCCGGGCGCTGGGCAACAAACCGCTCAGGTCGGGCAATGAGGTCTGCTATGCGAAACTCGAAACTGAAAACTCTTTTAGCGCCGACGCTGCTCGGGCTGGCGATCTTCGCCGGCACCGCGCAGGCCGCCGCGCCACTGCGTCCACCTCAGGGCTATTTCGCGCCTGTGGATAAATTCAAGACCGGTGACAAAAGCGAAGGCTGCGACGCGATGCCGACGCCGTACACCGGGCCGCTGCAATTTCGCAGCAAATACGAAGGTTCGGACAAAGCCCGCGCAACGCTGAACGTGCAGTCGGAAAAAGCCTTTCGCGACACCACCAAAGACATCACCACGCTGGAACGCGGCACCGCCAAACGGGTGATGCAGTTCATGCGCGATGGTCGTCCGGAGCAGCTCGATTGCACGCTGAACTGGCTGACCGCGTGGGCCAAGGCCGATGCGTTGATGTCCAAAGACTTCAACCACACCGGCAAGTCGATGCGCAAATGGGCACTGGGCAGCATGGCCTCTTCGTACATTCGCCTGAAGTTCTCCGACTCGCATCCGCTGGCCCAGCATCAGCAGGAAGCGCAGTTGATCGAGGCGTGGTTCAGCAAAATGGCCGATCAGGTCGTCAGCGACTGGGACAACCTGCCGCTGGAAAAAACCAACAATCACTCGTACTGGGCTGCATGGTCGGTGATGGCGACATCGGTCGCGACCAACCGCCGCGACCTGTTCGATTGGGCAGTGAAGGAATACAAGGTCGGCGTCAATCAAGTCGATGCCGACGGCTTCCTGCCGAACGAACTCAAGCGTCAGCAACGCGCCCTCGCCTATCACAACTACGCCCTGCCGCCGCTGGCGATGATCGCCAGTTTCGCCCAGGTCAACGGCGTTGATTTGCGTCAGGAAAACAATGGCGCGCTGAAGCGTCTCGGTGATCGGGTGTTGGCGGGGGTGAAAGACCCGGATGAATTCGAGAAGAAGAACGGCAAAGAGCAGGACATGACCGATCTGAAAGAGGACATGAAATTCGCCTGGCTCGAACCGTTCTGCACGCTCTACACCTGTGCGCCTGATGTGATCGAGAAGAAGCACGGCATGCAGCCGTTCAAGACTTTCCGGCTTGGCGGCGACCTGACCAAGGTCTACGACCCGTCGCATGAGAAGGGCAACAAAGGCTCATAAAGCAAAAGCCCCTCACCCTAACCCTCTCCCAAAGGGAGAGGGGACTGACCGAGGTGGCTGTGCGAGTTACGCCGAAATGAAATACCGAGTTGATCTCAGGCGTTGAAAAACAACCGAGATCAGGCTGCACAGAAATATCGGGTCGATCTCCTTTTCTGAAAACCATGGAGATCAGGCTCCCTCTCCCTCCGGGAGAGGGCGGGGGGTGAGGGGCGCGGTCTGAAGGCCTCCCCGAAACCTCAAGCAGACACGCATCACCCCTCCACTACCACGGGGGGTTTGGGGGGGCTTTGGCCCTTGACTGTTGGTTCAAACATGGAGAGATCGGGATGGTATTTTCATCCAACGTGTTCCTGTTTCTGTTCTTGCCGATCTTTCTCGGCTTGTACTACTTGAGCGGGCAACGCTATCGCAATTTGCTGCTGCTGATCGCCAGCTACGTGTTCTACGCCTGGTGGCGTGTGGACTTCCTCGCGCTGTTCGCCGCCGTCACGCTGTGGAACTACTGGATCGGCCTCAAAGTCGGTGCCGCCGGCGTACGAACCAAACCGGCTCAGCGCTGGCTGCTGCTCGGTGTCGCAGTCGACCTGTGCATCCTCGGCTACTTCAAGTACGCCAACTTCGGCGTCGACAGCATCAACGCGATGATGACGTCGGTCGGTCTTGAGCCGTTCATCCTCACCCACGTGCTGTTGCCGATCGGTATCTCGTTCTACATCTTCGAGTCGATCAGCTACATCATCGACGTGTATCGCGGCGATACCCCGGCGACGCGCAACCTGATCGACTTCGCGGCATTCGTGGCGATCTTCCCGCACCTGATTGCCGGCCCGGTGTTGCGTTTCCGCGACCTCGCCGATCAGTTCAACAATCGCACGCACACCCTCGACAAGTTCTCCGAGGGCTGCACGCGGTTCATGCAGGGTTTCATCAAGAAGGTCTTTATCGCCGACACCCTCGCGGTGGTCGCCGACCATTGCTTCGCCCTGCAAAACCCGACTACCG
The DNA here is from genome assembly GCF_054667675.1 of Pseudomonas sp. S3_C06. Taxonomy (NCBI): domain Bacteria; kingdom Pseudomonadati; phylum Pseudomonadota; class Gammaproteobacteria; order Pseudomonadales; family Pseudomonadaceae; genus Pseudomonas; species Pseudomonas sp. S3_C06. Next base: position 5,026,570 of record NZ_CP162747.1, on the reverse strand, counting down.
GTGATGCCTGGCTCGGCGCGCTGGCCTACACCGCGCAGCTGTATTTCGACTTCTCCGGTTACAGCGACATGGCCATCGGTCTGGGCTTGATGATGGGTTTCCGTTTCATGGAAAACTTCAAACAGCCGTACATCAGCCAGTCGATCACCGAGTTCTGGCGCCGCTGGCACATCAGCCTGTCGACCTGGCTGCGTGACTATCTGTACATCACCCTCGGCGGTAACCGTAAAGGCACGCTGATGACCTATCGCAACCTGTTCCTGACCATGCTCCTCGGTGGTCTGTGGCACGGCGCGAACATCACTTACATCGTCTGGGGCGCTTGGCACGGCATGTGGCTGGCGATTGAAAAAGCGCTGGGCCTGAACACCTCGCCACGCAGCCTCAACCCGATCCGCTGGGCGCTGACCTTCCTGCTCGTGGTCATGGGCTGGGTGATCTTCCGCGCCGAGAATCTGCACGTTGCCGGGCGTATGTACGGTGCGATGTTCAGCTTTGGCGACTGGTCGCTGTCGGAACTCAATCAGGCCAGCCTTACCGGTCTGCAAGTGGCGACCCTCGTGGTGGCGTACGTGACGCTGGCCTTTTTCGGTCTGCGCGATCTGTACACCAATCAGCCGCCGGCCAAGAGCAAACCTGAAGTCAACGTCGAGGCCAACGGCCCTGCCACCGCGACTCCGGGGATGATCAAAGCCGCGCCTGGCGAAAACCCGGCGAGCATCCACGAGCCTGGCTACACCGTCGGCGTCGAAGCCCAGGTGCAACCGGTCTACTGGAGCGCGGACTGGTCGCGCTACGTGATGCGCGGCTTGATCCTGCTGCTGTTCATCGCCTCGATTCTCAAACTCTCGGCGCAAAGCTTCTCGCCGTTCCTTTACTTCCAGTTCTGAGGGATCTGACATGACCCGCTCATTACGCATCTTCTACATCGCCCTGTTCCTGGTGACCCTGTTGGTCCTCGGTCTGTGGTCGGTTCGCAGCTTCTTCGGCTTCAGCACCAACGCCGATGCGACGGTGCTCAACGGCCGCTGGACCAAGGCTGTGGAAACTCATTACGACGAAGAATTCCCGATCAAGCGTCTGGGCACCAACCTCTGGGCCGCGCTGGATTTCAAACTGTTCAACGAAGGTCGTCCGGGCGTGGTGCTCGGTCGCGATCAGTGGTTGTACAGCGATGAGGAATTCAACCCGATCGTCAACGAAGAGCTGAACCTGCAAGGCAACTACGCGCTGGTCGAAGGCGTGCGCCAGACCCTCAAAGACAAAGGCGTGAAACTGGTGATGGCGATCGTGCCGGCCAAGGTTCGTTTGTACCCGGAACATCTGGGTGAAGTGAAACCGGCGAGCATTCACGAAAACCTTTATGAGGATTTCCACGCCCGTGTTGCGGCCGACAAGATCCTCGCCCCGGACCTGCTCAAGCCATTGCAACAGGCCAAGCAGAACGGTCAGCAAGTGTTCCTGCGCACCGACACCCACTGGACGCCGGAAGGCGCCGAGATTGCAGCCAACACCCTGGCGAAAACCATCGCCGACAAGTTCCCGCTCAGCGGCGAGCCACAACGCTTCGTTACCACGCCGGCGGAGAAGGTCACGCACAAGGGCGACCTGCGCTTGTTCCTGCCGCTCGATCCGCTGTTTGAAAACCTGATGCCGGCGCAAGAGCCACTGCAAAAGCGCAACACCGTCGCAGCCGGCGATCAGCCTGCTGGTGATGACGCGCTGTTCGCCAGCAATGAAGTGCCGGTGGCACTGGTCGGCACCAGCTACAGCGCCAACCCCAACTGGAACTTCGTCGGTGCGCTGAAACAAGCGCTGCACAGCGACGTGGTGAGCTACGCCGAAGACGGCCACGGGCCGATCCTGCCGATGCTCAGCTACCTGAAAAGCGATGACTTCAAGAACAGCCCGCCACAGGTGCTGATCTGGGAGTTTCCTGAACGTTATCTGCCTGTGAACAACGAAATCGGCGACGCCGACCCGCAGTGGGTCGCAGAGCTTAAACAAGCCGGCGCACGCCAACAAAACGTAGCAATCAACACTAAATCCGAGACGCCCGATCGGGCGCAAAACTGAAAGAGAGGTACACCATGACTTTCACTACTACTCCTCGTCGTCTCGCTAAAAGCTTCGCTCTGGTTGCTGGCCTCAGCGTGCTTTCCGTCCCAGCCTTTGCCGGTGGCGACGCCGCACTTTATGGCCCGACTGCACCGAAAGGCTCGACCTTCGTGCGTGTCTACAACGCCAGCAACGCTGAAGTCAGCGCCACTGTCGGCAGCACTAACCTGAGCGACGTTGCGCCACTGGCCAGCAGCGACTTCAGCTTCATGCCGGGCGGTGATTACAGCGCCAAGGTCGGCAGCCAGACGCTGCCGGTGAAACTCGCCGGTGACCACTACTACACCCTGGTCAACAACGCTTCCGGCGCGCCGCAACTGATCGAAGAGCCGCCGTTCAAGAACAAGCAGAAATCCCTGGTGCGCGTGCAGAACCTCAGCGACAAACCGCTGACCCTGAAGACTGCTGACGGCAAGACCGACGTGGTGCCTAACGTGGCCGCCAAGGGCCGTGGCGAACGTGAAATCAACCCGGTGAAAGTCAGCCTCGCGCTGTACCAAGGTGACAAGAAAGTCGGCGACGTGAAGCCGGTCGCCCTGGAGCGTGGTGAAGCAGCAGTGCTGTACGTCACCGGCAGCGGCAGCAGCCTGTCGCCAGTCTGGGTGAAACGCCCGGTATCGACTCGCTAACAATTTCCCGAACTGACGCATTGCCCCATGTGGGAGCGAGCCTGCTCGCGAATACGGTCTGACATCCAACATCAATGTCGACTGATACGCCGCTTTCGCGAGCAGGCTCGCTCCCACCCTTGACCGGGTTGTCAGTTCGGATACGAGACAAAAACAAGAGTGAAACGACACAGCGTTCGTGCCTCTAACCAATCGATTTTATGGAGTAAACAATATGATTCCGGTGATCTTGTCAGGTGGTAGCGGTTCGCGTCTCTGGCCGCTTTCGCGTAAGCAGTTCCCTAAGCAATTCCTCGCCCTGACCGGCGAACACACCCTGTTCCAGCAGACCCTCGAGCGCCTGGTGTTCGAAGGCATGGACACCCCGATCGTGGTCTGCAACAAGGATCACCGCTTCATCGTCAACGAGCAGTTGGCCAATCGCAAACTGGAATGTCAGCGCATCCTGATGGAACCGTTCGGCCGCAACACTGCGCCAGCCGTAGCGCTGACCGCGATGATGCTGGTCAATGAAGGTCGCGATGAGCTGATGCTGGTGCTGCCGGCCGACCACGTGCTGGAAGACCAGAAAGCCCTGCAACGCGCTCTGGCCCTGGCCACCGTCGCTGCCGAAAACGGCGAAATGGTCCTGTTCGGCGTACCGGCGACCAAACCGGAAACCGGTTACGGCTACATCAAATCCACCGGCGATTCGCTGTTGCCCGAAGGCGTCAGCCGCGTTTCGCACTTCGTCGAAAAACCTGACGTCAAACGTGCCACCGAGTACGTCGAATCCGGCGGCTACTACTGGAACAGCGGCATGTTCCTGTTCCGCGCCAGCCGCTTCCTCGAAGAACTGAAAAAACACGATCCGGACATCTACGACACCTGCCTGCTGACCCTCGAGCGCAGCCAGCAGGACGCTGACACCATCACCTTCGACGAAGCCACCTTCGCCTGCTGCCCGGACAATTCCATCGACTACTCCGTCATGGAAAAAACCCAGCGCGCCTGCGTCGTGCCGCTGACCGCCGGCTGGAGCGATGTCGGTTGCTGGTCGTCGCTGTGGGAAGTCAACGAGAAAGACGCCAACGGCAACGTCACCAAGGGCGATGTGGTGATTCAGGACAGCAAGAACTGCATGATCCACGGCAACGGCAAACTGGTGTCGGTGATCGGTCTGGAAAACATCGTCGTGGTCGAAACCAAAGACGCCATGATGATCGCCCACAAAGACAAGGTTCAGGGCGTCAAGCAGATGGTCAACACCCTCAACGAGCAGGGCCGCAGCGAAACCCAGAACCACTGCGAGGTTTACCGTCCGTGGGGTTCGTATGACTCGGTGGACATGGGCGGGCGCTTCCAGGTCAAGCACATCTCGGTGAAACCGGGCGCATGCCTGTCGCTGCAGATGCACCACCACCGCGCCGAACACTGGATCGTGGTCAGCGGCACGGCCGAAGTGACCTGCGATGAAAACGTGTTCCTGCTCTGCGAAAACCAGTCGACCTACATCCCGATCGCCTCGGTGCACCGCCTGCGCAACCCGGGCAAGATCCCGCTGGAAATCATCGAAGTTCAGTCGGGTTCGTACTTGGGTGAAGACGATATCGAACGCTTCGAAGATATCTACGGTCGCTCCACCCCGATCGAACGTGGCGTGTCGGTGAAAACCATCGCGCAATAACTGATCGATAAAACAAGAAGCCCTCGTCCAGCCCGCTGCGTCCCCTATCCGCAGCGGGTTGGGCGGGGGCTTTTTTTGTTCGAAGTCTGTGTCGTCTGAACCGGCCTCTTCGCGAGCAGGCTCGCTCCCACAGTTGTCCGCATTCCAAAAGTGGGAGCGAGCCTGCTCGCGAAGAGGCCCGGTCAGACACCGCAAGTCCCGATGCCCATCGCCAACCTCACCTACGCTTAGGTAGGATGACCCTCTCCCTCCTCGAGGTTGTGCGCATGTTCATCGGCATTCTGCTGGTCATCACCTGGTTGATCCTGCTGTTGCGCTACCCGGCCAAGGCCTTGCCGGTCTCGGTGGCGGCGGCGATTGGCCTGGGTTTTGTCGCCATGTGGGTGGTGTGGCTGGACAACCGCGAGATCAAACAACTGGCGCGCCTTGAGATGCGTATCAGCTATGCACCGGAGCAATGCCCGGCCGATCGTCCGTTGCAACTGAAAATGAAAAACGGCAACGACGTTCCCCTGACCGAACTGCGCTGGCGCATCGCCGCCTATGCGCCGGGCGACACGGTCAATCTGGCCGACAACCAATACACCGCCCCGCGCTATCGCGGCCCCGGCGAATTGCAGGCCGGCGGTGAATGGGAAGACTGCCTGCCCCTGCCACCGCTGCGCCCCGGTTATCGCCCGCAAACCCTGGAGTTTCGCGCCGAGCGCTTGCAGGGTAGTTTCTCCGACTGATCCCCCCTCCCCCCATTTTTTGCACAAGGAATGCGCCATGCCTGTTGCGTTGATTACCGGTTGTTCCAGCGGCATCGGTCGTGCCCTCGCCGATGCGTTCAAAGCCGCTGGTTTCGAAGTCTGGGCCAGTGCGCGCAAGGCTGAAGATGTCGCTTTGCTGGCGTCAGCCGGGTTCACCGCCGTGCAACTCGACGTCAACGACAATGCGGCGCTGGAGCAACTCGGCGAGCGGATCAACCAGCAACACGGCGGTCTCGATGTGCTGATCAACAACGCCGGTTACGGCGCCATGGGGCCGCTGCTCGACGGCGGTGTACCGGCGATGCAGCGCCAGTTCGAGACCAATGTGTTTTCGATTGTCGGCGTCACTCGTGCGTTGTTTCCGGTGCTGCGCCGGGCCAAGGGTCTGGTGGTGAATATCGGCAGTGTGTCCGGTGTGCTGGTCACGCCGTTTGCCGGTGCTTACTGCGCCTCGAAAGCAGCCGTGCACGCGTTGAGTGATGCCTTGCGCATGGAACTCGCGCCGTTTGGTGTACGCGTCATGGAGGTTCAACCGGGGGCGATTCAATCGAGTTTTGCCAAGAACGCCGGGCATGAAGCCGAGCAGTTGATCAATGAACAATCACCGTGGTTTCCACTGCGTGAAGGCATCCGGGCACGGGCCAAGGCGTCGCAGGACAAACCGACGCCGGCCAGTGAGTTTGCGGCTGTATTGTTGAAGGCTGTAGAGCAGAGCAAACCGCCGCGGTTGATCCGCATTGGTAACGGCAGCCGGGCGTTGCCGTTGTTGGCGGCGTTGTTGCCCAAGGGCTTGCTCGAATCGACGTTGATGAAGCGGTTCGGATTGCGCGCAAAGCTCTGAGACCGGGTTGACGCTTTCGCGAGCAGGCTCGCTCCCACATTGGCTCTCAGTGTGGGAGCGAGCCTGCTCGCGAAGAGGCCAGATCAGCCAACACTCATCCCCAGCCCTTCATGAAATCAATGAACGCCCGCACTTTCAGCGGCAAATGCCGGGTGTCCGGGTACAGCGCATACACCCCTTGCGGCGCAAACCGGTAATCCACCAGCAAACGCTGTAACCGCCCCGCATCAAGATCGTCCTGAATCAGCCATTGCGGCAAAATTGCCACGCCTTGCCCGGTCAACGCAAACGCCCGAAGCGTCGCCGAGTTATCCGCGACGATGGCAGTGGTTCCCGGTTTTGGCTGGTAGAAATGCTCCACGCCGTGCGGGTCGGTTATGGTCATTTCCGGCACTCGTCCATGCCCTAACGTCGGCATCGACTCCAGCGTGGCCAGCGTGACCACCGGTGCAAAGCGCTCGACCAACCCTGGTGCCGCCACGGCAAATATTTCGAACGTCGACAACTGCACCGCACGCAGATTGGAGTCGTGCATGCGCCCCAGCCGAATCGCCATGTCAAAGCGCTCGGAAATCAGATCGGCATGGGTCGAAGACGTCGACAAATGAATGTTCAGTTGCGGTTGCTGCTGGCGAAACACCTCCAGCGCCGGCACCACCTGAGCCAAGGCAAACTCGACAGTCGTGGTGATGCGCAGTGTGCCTTTGAGTTGTGCGTGTTCGGAACGCGCCTCTTCGATCGCCAGCCGTGCCTCATCCAGCGTGCGCAGGCAGCGTCGATAAAAGCGTTCACCGGCATCGGTCAGCGCCAGTTGCCGGGTGTTGCGCGTGAGCAAGGTCACGCCCAGTTCTTCCTCCAGGCGTTTGAGGTTGAAGCTGACCACCGCGCGCGTTTGCCCCAGCGTATCGGCGGCAGCGGTCAGCGAACCGGCCTCGACCACGGCTTTGAAGGTGTCAAAACGATCCAGGCTGACCATATCCACGGCACTCCTTGTCAAAATAATTTTGACAAACTAGCAGCCAAACCAGCGTTTTCCTATGACCAGAAGCGCCCTACCCTGCACGTCTTACTACAGGGAAGCTGCCATGGCTTATCGCTCGAAAGTCGCGCTGGTGTATTTGTTGGGCTTCGCGCTCGACCTGCTGAACATGTTCGTCGCCAGCATCGCTTACCCCGACATCGCTCAACAACTGCACGCCTCGGTGACGCAACTGGCGTGGATCAGCAACGCCTACATGCTTGGCCTGACACTGATCATTCCGCTGAGCGTATGGCTGGCGACACGGGTTGGCGAGCGCCGGCTGATCCTCGCGTCGCTGCTGTTGTTCGGCGTCGGTTCGGCACTGGTGGCGCAAGCGGGATCGATTGAAAGCCTGATTGCCTGGCGACTCCTGCAGGGGCTCGGTGGCGGACTGCTGCTGCCGGTGGGCCAAGCCCTGGCGTATCGACAGTTTCCGGCGACGCAACGCGCGCACTTCACCGGTGTGGTGTTGCTGGTGGCGCTGCTGGTGCCGGCACTGTCGCCGGCGACCGGTGGACTGATCGTTCAGACGCTGTCGTGGCGCTGGATTTTCTACCTGAATCTGCCGCTGACACTGCTCGCATTCGGGCTCGGCCTGTTCTGGTTGAAAGCCGATCAGCCCTTGCATGAGCGCCCGACGCTGGACGCCCGTGGCCTGTTGCTGGCGGCGTCGGCACTGAGTTTGTTGTTGATCGCCGTCAGCCTGGTAAGCGACGCCAGCACCCGAGCACTCGGCATCATTGTGCTGATACTCAGCCTCCTGATCCTGGGCCTTTACCTGCGCGATGGCTGGCGCAAACCCGGCGCGATCCTCGACCTGCAACTGATCAAGCACCCGTCGTTGCGTCTGGCGATGTTGATCTACCTGTGCGTGCCGGGAGTTTTTACCGGCACTCACATGATTGCCGTGCTGTACCTGCACAACCTCGGCGTCGGCGCAGCACAAACCGGAGCGCTGATGCTGCCGTGGGCCGTCGGTTCGGGCGTGGCGATCATGCTTGGCAAACGCAGTTTCAACCGCATCGGCCCCAAGCCATTGCTCAGCGTCGGCATGCTCCTGCAATGCCTGGGTATTGTTCTGCTGATGCGCATCGAACAACCGGCGAGCACACCGCTGATCATCGCCTACGCCCTGATGGGGTTGGGCGGCAGCCTGTGCAGCGTCACCGCGCAGAGCTTGGCGTTCGTCGGCATTACGCCAGAAAAAATGGGCCACTCCAGTGCCCTGTGGAACATCAATCGCCAACTCGGTTTCTGCCTCGCGGCGGCGCTGCTCAGCTCACTGCTGGGCGCGTTGGGTGGTGACGGTTTCAGTGCCTGCTTTATCGCCGCCGCGCTGCTGACCCTGTTGCCAATGGTCGCCGTCCTGCGTTTCGACTCGACCCACGTGCTCGCACTATTAAACCCACCTGCCCTTGAGGAAAAAACCGCATGAATGACGCCACGCCCTACCTGGACGAAGTGATCCAGGCGCACGAAGCCATCGAACGATGGTTTGCCGTCGAAGAAGATGACGCCGCGCTGCAGCGATTGCTGGCGCGTTTTTCACCGCGTTTCTCCATGGTGACGCCGTTGGGCCGAGGCGCTGGATATCGATGCCTTGCGCCTGCTGTTCCGAGCCGCAGGCGGGCAGAAGAAAGGTTTCAGAATCCAGCTCAGTGAGTTACGCGTGATTGCCCTGCATCAGCGCGGCGCGACCGTGAGTTACCGCGAACAGCAGAGCGATGCGAGCGGTGCACACACGGATCGGCGCTCGACGGTGGTGTTTGAAAAACTCGAATCCGGGCGAGTGTTCTGGCTGCATTTGCAGGAGACGTTTTGCGCTGAGTGATTGCTCGTTATCAGTCTGGAAATACCGAGTCGCCCCATTCGCGAGCAGGCTCGCTCCCACATTTGAAATGCATGACCTCTGTGGGAGCGAGCCTGCTCGCGAAAGGAGCGACACGGTCTGTCAGTTGTCCACTGCGCTCTGATTCACCACCACCGTGCAGGTAATCCCCGCCGCCAGCAGCACACCTTCCGGCACTTCATCAATATGAATGCGCACCGGCACCCGTTGCGCCAGGCGCACCCAGTTGAAGGTCGGGTTCACATCTGCAATCAGCTCGCGGCTTTCCGGATTATCGCGGTCATAAATGCCGCGCGAGATGCTTTCCACATGGCCCTTGAGCACTTCGCCGCTCATCAACTGCATGTCGGCTTGGTCACCGACTTTAACGTGGGGCAATTTGGTCTCTTCGAAGAAGCCGTAAACCCAGAACGAGTTCATGTCGACCACGGCCATTTTCGCCTCGCCGATGCGTGCGTAGTCACCGCGATGCACGTTGAGGTTGGTCACATAACCGTCGACCGCCGCGCGCACTTCGGTGCGTTTGAGGTTGAGTTCAGCGGCTTCCAGTTGCGCTTGGGCGTGTTGGTAATCGGCCAGCGCGGCGTCGGCGATGTTGCTGGCGTCGTCGCGGTTTTCCTTGGAGATCACCAGGTTGTCGAGGTCGGCGCGGCGGTGGGCGTTGACCTTGCGCATCTCCCACGTCGACTTGCGCGAAGCCACCAGCGACTGCGCCTGCTTGACCGCGATGCGGTAGTGCTCTGGGTCGATCTGCATAAGCAAATCACCCTTCTTCACCAGTTGGTTGTCGCGCACCGGCACATCTACCACTTCACCGGTGACGTCGGCGGCGACGTTGATGATGTCGGCACGCACGCGGCCATCGCGGGTCCACGGCGTGTTCATGTAGTGCTCCCACAACGTGCGGCCGATCCACAACGCCAAGGCCAGCACCAGCAGGGTCGCGAGCAGGCTGAAAAACTTTTTCATCAGATCGTTCTCAACGGTAGACAGTCAGCGCCATGGCGCCGAACAGACAGGTAAACAGACTCAGACGCAGCAGCGCCGGGTGCCAGAAAAAGCGGTACAGGTCGAACCCGGACAGAAATCGATCCACCGCCCAGGCCAGCGCCGCAGCGATGAAAAACATCAAAGTCATGGTCGGCATGTACACGCCGTGGAAGGCGATTTCACGAGGCATGGGCAAGTCCTTCGGGCTTGGCGATGGCGTAGGCAGCAAGCGGTGATTGCGGGTCGAGCAGCGAGGTACGGATGAAGTGCAGATAGCTCTTCACCCGGCGCAACGCCGAGGTGTCGAAGTGTGGGGCGAACGGTTCGTCAGTGGCCGCTACGCGACTGATCGCATGGTCGACCGCGACCAGTGCGCGTTCGAGATTGCTGGAGTTCGGTTGCAGAAACAGTCGCACCAGCGCGCGGCCCATCACGCGGATTGCCTGCCGCCATGGCTGCGATTCGGCATAGGCCGGGTGCACCGGCAGGATCGCCTGCTCCTTGCGCAACTCGATGATCGCGTGGCCGACTTCCAGTACCACGAACATCCAGCGCAGCAGGTTCTTCTGCACCTTCGGTTGACCGGCCGCGAGACCGTAGGCCTGGTGCAGCAAATCGCGGGTACGGCTCTCGAAACTCGAGGCCAGACCTTTGAGTTTGCCGCTGATCGCATAGACCACTTGACCACGCAGATCCTGCTCCAGGCGCTTCCACAACCAGCGACTGTTCGGCGGCAGAATAATCGCCCCGGCAGCGGCACAGACCAGCATGCCCATGACCATGGCGATGTAGTCGTTGATGAAGGTGTAAGGGTTGTAAATGGTCAGGTTGTCCGGCACCGAACCGGTGCTGAAGAAGATCAGCAGACCGAGGCCGACCCCGGCGTACTGCGGCCGCGAGGTGAGGAACGAGCCGAGGACGATCACCGGTGCGAGCATCACGCACAGCAGCGGGAAACCGTCGATCCACGGGAAGATGAAAAACATCTCGACGAAGCCGATCAGGGCACCGAGAAACGTGCCGCACGCCATCTGGAAAGCCATGCGCTTCGGGTTCGGCGTAGCGGCCGAAAGGCCCACGGTGGCGGCCGCAATCAGGGTCATCGTCGCGCCGCTTGGCCATGCAGTGGCGACCCAGTAACTGCCCAGCACGATGAGAATGAACGAAGCGCGAATGCCCGACGCAGCGGCTGCCCACCAATTGGTCTGCGGGGTGAACGGTTCGTCCCAGCGCTCGCGTTCGTGGCGGTGATCGGCCAAGGATGCATGGGTCTGTGCATAACTGTGCAGATCGTCGACGAAGCGGTAGAGCAATTCGTACGCGGTGTGGAAATCCAGTTGCTCGGCGTCGCTCGGCTCGGTTTCCTGGAAGATAGCGCGCAGGCTGCGCACGCGTGCCGGCAGGCCTTCCTTGTAGCTCGCCAGCGCTGTCGCCAAGCGCGCGGCATCGGGGCTGGTCAGGGCGCGACCACTGAAGCCGTCGAGCACTTCGGCGAGATCCTGCAGGCCCGGTCTGATCGCCGCGACCACATGTTCTTCGCCATTGCCACGCAAGCGTTCAAGCAACTGATGCAAAGCGTTGAACCGCGTGGTGATGCCCATGAATTCGCTGTTCAAACGGCTCAGGCGACCGTTGCGCCGACGCATGTGCGGGTCTTCAAACACGGTGACACTGCGCAAGCCTTCGAGGCCCACGGCTTCGGCGATAAAACGCACGTTGCTCGCCTCGAAAGACTCGGCTTTGCTGCGCCCGCGCAGGCCATCGGTGACGAATAAAGCGAACACACCGAAGCGCTGATACAAGGCATTACGCATGGCGGCGCTGGCGGTTTGCGGCAGGATCGCGGCGCTGATCAGGGTCGAGCAGAGAATCCCCAGCGAGATTTCCAGCACCCGCCACACCGCTGCCATAAATGCGCCGTCCGGGTGCGCCAGCGCCGGCAGCCCGACCATCGCGGCGGTGTAACCGGCGAGGACGAAACCGTAGGCGCGGAAGTTGCGACAACGTGCGGCACCGGCCGAGCAGATGCCGACCCAGATCGCCAGCGAGCCGAGAAAAAGCTCAGTGTTTTGCGCGAATAACGCAATCAGCGTGACCATCATCGCCGACCCGGCCAATGTGCCAAGGAAGCGATAGAAACTCTTGGCGAACACCTGGCCGCTCTGCGGCTGCATGACGATGAACACGGTGATCATCGCCGTGCGCGGTTGCGGCAATTCCAAACGCATGGCCAGCCACAGGGTCAGGAATGCGGCGATCAACACCTTGAAGATGTAGACCCAGGTCACGCCATCGCTGCGCGCCCAGTCGAAGAAACCACGGCGCCATTCCAGGGCGTAGAGCCAGCGCAGAGGTGCGGGCAAGGGAGTCATTCAAATGTGCTCAATGAGATTCGGTCTGGTCGCAGAACCTGTGGGAGCGAGCCTGCTCGCGAATGCGTTTTCATATTCAACGTTGATGTCGACTGATCAACCGCTTTCGCGAGCAGGCTCGCTCCCACATTGGGTTGTGTGTTCAACGCAGGAGTGCCGGGGTTTTCGGCGCTTGGGTTTTCTCGGCCGTCGGCACGTCGTTGCCGGCACCGAGGCCACCGCCCAGCGCAGTCACCAGTTCCGCATGCGCACTCAACCGCGCCGCCTGCACCTGCTGCTGCACTTGCTGCTGCTTGAACAGCAAGGTCTGTGCATTGAGCACGTTGAGGTAATCGGTGAGGCCGCGCTGGTAAGCGATCATCGCGATGTCGTAGGTCTTCTGCGCCGTGGCCACCGACTCGGCGGCAAAACCTTGCTGCTTGTCCATCGACTCGCGGCGGATCAACTGGTCGGAGATATTCTTCAGCGCATTCACCAGCGTCTGGTTGTAGTGCGCCACAGCGATGTCATAACCGGCGGAAGCCTCGCCCAATTCGGAGCGCAAACGCCCGCCGTCAAAGATCGGCAGCGAGATCGCCGGCCCGACGTTGTAATTGAGTTTCTTGCCGGTCAAAAACTCCAGCGCGCCACCGCCGGTGGCCATGTAACCGAGACTGCCAACCAGATCGACGTTGGGGTAAAAACCGGCGTGCGCCACATCGATACCACGCGCCTGCGCCGCGACCTGCCAGCGACTGGCAACCACATCCGGACGCTGGCCGAGCAGTTCGGCGGGCAATGCCGACGGCAGCTTCAGCGCAGCACCGAGGGACAATGTTGGGCGCTGCAACTGCGCGCCCGCCCCCGGCCCTTTACCGGCGAGTGCGGCGATCTGGTTGCGGCTCAGGGCAATTTCTTCATCCAGCGCATCGATTTGCCGATGGGTTTCCGGCAACGGCGTTTCAGCCTGACTGACTTCGAAATGCGTGCCGATACCGCCGTTCAAACGCTTCTGCGCCAGATCGAGAATCTGCTGTTGCTGTTTGAGCGTCGCCGCGACGATGTCGCGCTGGGCGTAATGCAGCGACAGTTCGATGTAGGCGCGAACAATGTTGTTCTGCAATTCGAGCTGCGCCAATCGCGCCTCGGCCGCGCTCATGTGCGCAAGATCCACCGCACGTTCGCTGGCGTTGCTTTCACGGCCCCAGAGGTCGAGGGCGTAGCTGAAGCCCAGTGCGGCGTTGTTGTCCCAAGTGGTGGTGTTGGCCAGCTCGCCCGGGCCATAGAACTGATCGGTCGGCCAGTTGTGGCGTTTGAGGGTCGACTCGCCGTTGATCTGCAACGACTCGGCGGCTTCGGCGACACCGGCCATGGCTTTGGCTTGACGCACTCGCGCAGCAGCAATGGCCATGGTCGGACTGCCTTGCACGGCGAGGTCGATCCAGCGATTGAGTTGCGGGTCGCCGTAGGCTTGCCACCATTGCGCGGTGGGCCAATTGGCGTCACGGGCGGCATGGGCGATGGCGTCGTCGGTGGCCAGTGAATTGGCTTCCAATGCCTTGCCCTGCGGGGCAATTCCTTCGGTTGAGATGCAGCCGCCAAGACCCAGGGTAAAAGCCAGAACACTGAGCGGCAAAAGCGCTCTGTTGATGCGACGCGGCACAGCTGCGAATTCCTGAGAGAGGGGTAGATCGAAGACCCGTGCAGGAGCTGCCGAAGGCTGCGATCTTTTGATCTTGATTCCCTTAAAACAAAATCAAAAGATCGCAGCCTTCGGCAGCTCCTACAGGGTTCGGCGCAATTCTATGGAAGGCCCTGTACGGCGATAAGCTGGGATTTCTGTGAATCTTTGTTACGGTTAACGAGATAATCCCTAAGTCGGGGGTCTCGCCCCGGAAACTTCGTGTCACAATTTGCCATCTCCCTTGAGAGCACCCCATGGACACTTTGCAAAACATGCGCGCCTTCAGTTGTGTCGCCGAAGCCGGCAGCTTCACCGCCGCCGCCGTGCAACTCGACACCACCACCGCCAACGTCTCGCGCGCGGTCTCCAACCTGGAAGCCCACCTGCAAACCCGCTTGCTCAACCGCACCACGCGGCGCATCGCCCTGACCGAAGCGGGCAAACGCTACCTGCTGCGCTGCGAACAGATTCTGGCCTACGTCGAAGAGGCCGAAGCCGAAGCCAGCGACGCCCACGCGCGCCCGGCCGGGCAATTGAAAGTGCACACCATGACCGGCATCGGCCAGCACTTCGTTATCGACGCCATCGCCCGCTACCGCAAGACTCACCCCGACGTCACCTTCGACCTGACCCTGGCCAACCGCGTGCCGGACCTGCTCGACGAGGGCTACGACGTGTCCATCGTGCTCGCCAGCGAATTGCCGGACTCGGGTTTCGTCTCGCAACGGCTGGGCATCACCTACAGCATCGTCTGCGCATCCCCCGCCTACGTGAAAGCCAACGGCGCCGCGCAAAAACCCAGCGACCTGCTCAACCACGCCTGCCTGCGTCTGGTCAGCCCGGTGATTCCGTTGGAGAAGTGGGCCTTCGACGGCCCGGAAGGCCAGGAAATGGTCACCATCAACAGCTCACCGTTTCTGGTGAACTCCGCCGACGCGATGAAAACCGCGATCACCAGCGGCATGGGCGTGGGCGTGTTGCCGGTGTATGCGGCGATCGAAGGTTTGCGTAACGGCACACTGGTGCGGGTCATGCCGAACTACCGCTCGCAAGAGCTGAACCTGTATGCGATCTACCCGTCGCGGCAATATCTGGATGCCAAGATCAAGACGTGGGTCGAGTATTTGCGTGGATCGTTGCCAGAGATTCTTGCGGCGCATCAAGCCGAATTGGCCGCCTATGAGTTAAGTGGCAGCCTCGCCGGCGCGCGCGTCGCCAACTGATTTTCAACACACCACGAAACCTGTAGGAGCTGCCGCAGGCTGCGATCTTTTGATCTTGCTGTTTAAAAATCAAAAGATCGCAGCCTACGGCAGCTCCTACAGAATGGGGATTTCGCGGATGTTTCCGACAGGTTGTGACGGTTGTCCGTCGGAAGTGCGGTGGCTAGGATTTGGGTGTCGCTGACGAATCAGCGACCGGGTCTGGAAAACCCGATTTCAACTACCAAAGCTCATGGCATACTGCGGCGCTTTTTCTGCTCGCAATGTTATGGCGGCTGTACGCGGGAGGCCCTTGGGCCTGCCGGTTTTGGCAAGTTGACCGGTTTTTCCAGTCTGCGTACAGCTGCCACCCTTTCGCCTGGAAAACGAAAAGTGGCAGCTTCAACTCAACTTGCCACGAGTATGTTTCCTATGTTCAAACCAACGCCCAATCCGCCCGAAGCGGAGAACACCACTCCTTACGAATTTCCCGGCTCAAAGAAATTCCACGAAGCCGCCGAGCGCGCCCTCGACCACTACCTCAAACCCAACGCCCTCACCCTGCGCTTCCACAAACCCAGCACCATGTTCCAGGTCGCCCCTGATCAGGACAGCGAAAGCCTGCTGGTCCACGCCTGCGAATCACTGGCACAGGCCAGCCTCATGACCAGCGACATCGCCGCCTACATCGACCTGCCGCAACGGCGCACGATTCTGGCGATTCAGCAGATCATCATGCTCGCCGAACTGGCCGTGAACCGCGTGCTGGATAACCACGAAATCCCGCAATCCCCGGCCCACAGCTAAAAGCCCCTCACCCTAACCCTCTCCCAAAGGGAGAGGGGACTGACCGTGGTGTTTGGAGGAGGTACGCCGACGTGCAATATCGAGTCGAACTCTGGCTTTGAAAAGCAAAGCAAAATCACCCCTCTCCCTCGGGAGAGGGCTGGGGTGAGGGGCCGCTCCAACACAAATCCCAAGCCGCCTCCCGTGCTCTTCACCACTCAATAGGCCGAGTGCCAGCTCGCCTGCTCTTGATCTTGATCCACGGGCGACGTCGGAAGGCTGAGTGGAGGGATTGATCCGGGCGTGGGAGCGCAGCGACCGTTTGGCGCAGCCAAACACAGCGAGAGGAGGTGCAGCGAAGCAAACCGGAGACGCTGCGCCCGGATCGATCCCGCAGCGAAGGAACCCCGAGCCCCAGCGAGCGGGCCGCACGTAGGAGCAAGCGTTTTTTTGCTTACTTTTTTGAGGCGTTTGTCAAAAAAGTGAGTCGCCGTAAGGGCGAAACCCTAAGCCGCCATCACCCAAAAAACGGATATACACCCAACACCACCCAAAACCTGGTCGGCCCAGAGGCCGCCAAGACAACCCCAAGCCAGAAATGTTAGCGTGCTTGGTATCAAGCCCGAACAAGAGCCAAAAACGATGAAAAAAACTGTCCTGGCCTTCAGCCGCATCACCCCGCCCATGATCGAACGCCTGCAGCAAGAGTTCGACGTCATCGTCCCCAACCCAAAGAACGGTGACATCAACGCCCAATTCAACGAAGCCCTGCCCCACGCCCACGGCCTCATCGGCGTCGGCCGCAAACTCGGCCAGGCCCAACTCGAAACCGCAACAAAACTCGAAGTGGTCTCAAGTGTCTCCGTCGGCTACGACAACTACGACCTCGACTACTTCAACGAACGCGGGATCATGCTCACCAACACCCCGGATGTGCTCACCGAAAGCACCGCCGACCTCGCCTTCGCCCTGATCATGAGCAGCGCCCGCCGCGTCGCCGAACTCGATGCCTGGACCAAGGCCGGCCAATGGCAAGCCAGCGTCGGCGCGCCCTTGTTCGGCTGTGACGTCCACGGTAAAACCCTCGGCATTGTCGGCATGGGCAACATCGGCGCCGCCGTCGCCCGCCGTGGCCGCTTCGGCTTCAACATGCCGATCATCTACAGTGGCAACAGCCGCAAAACCGAACTGGAGCAGGAACTCGGCGCGCAATTTCGCAGCCTCGATCAACTGCTCGCCGAAGCCGATTTCGTCTGCCTAGTGGTGCCGCTCAGCGACAAGACCCGCCATCTGATCAGCCATCGCGAACTGGCGCTGATGAAACCCGACGCCATTTTGGTGAACATATCGCGTGGCCCGGTGGTCGATGAACCGGCCCTGATCGAAGCCCTGCAAACCAAGCGCATTCGTGGCGCCGGCCTTGATGTGTACGAAAAAGAACCGCTGGCCGAGTCGCCGCTGTTCCAGCTCAGCAATGCCGTGACTCTGCCGCACATCGGCTCCGCGACGAATGAAACCCGTGAAGCCATGGCCAATCGTGCACTGGCCAACCTGCGCAGCGCCCTGCTCGGCGAACGCCCGCAGGATCTGGTCAACCCGCAAGTCTGGCGCGGATAAAAAAACACGGGCAAGTGCGCTATCGCACTTGCCCGTTAGTTATGCCTTACACAACTTGAAATTGAACAACAAAGCCAGTTAAACAACAGCATTATAAGCTCTGCCTGCCTGTCGAATAATCGACAAACGCTATGGAGAGCCAATACCTTGAACACCCTGACAACCGACAAGCTCATTCGTTACAGCAAAGTCATATTGATGGCTTACATCAGCTTCTTTGGCGTGCTGGTGATGATCCACAACTTTACCGACTACAACTCAAACTACACCTACGTCGCTCATATCCTGAGTATGGACACCACCACCGCCAGTGAAACCATCAAGTACCGGGCCATTGAATCACCGATGATCCATCACCGGATCTACTGGTTCATCATCACGCTGGAAGTCACGTATACCGTGCTGTGCCTGATAGGCACCTATCAGTTATATCGCCACATCGATGCTTCCGCAGAGATATTCCACGAGGCAAAAAAGTTCTCGATCATGGGCATATTGGCAGCCATTTTCATTTATTACGTGTGCCTGCAAACCGTGGGTGTGGAATGGTTTGACATGGACACTTCGCAATCATGGAATGCCAAGGACTGGGCGCGACATATCGTTGACTTCATCTTCCCGGTAATGATTTACATCACATTGAAAGTCGAGCGCTGAAGTTCAGCGCTCGTTTATTTCAAGCCAGCTTTCCCTGTACCGGCGCCACCACCGCTTTCGGTTTACGAAACACCAATACGTTGCCCAGCATCACTAACACCAGTCCGACCAGCGCCGGCGCTGTCCACTGATAACCCTCAGCAAATGCCGAGACGTTCAGCGCCACAACCGGGAACAGCACGGTGCAGTAAGCCGCGCGCTCCGGGCCCATGCGTCCGACCAGCGTCAGATACGCAGTGAAACCGATCACTGAGCCCGGGATGACCAGATACAGCAGCGCACCGACGTAACGCGGGCTCCAATCCATGTCGAACGGAATACCCTTGACCAGACACCACACCGACAGCATCGCCGCGCCGTAGGCCATGCCCCAGGCGTTGGTGGTCAGCGGCTTGAGACCCGCTTTCTGCTGCAGACTCGAGAGCATGTTGCCCGCCGAGAAACACAACGTGCCGCACAACGCCAGGCCGAGACCGAGCAAGGTTTGCGGGCTGGCCTGATGCCCGGCCAGTTCCGGCCAGAACAACATGCCCAACCCGAACAGCCCCAGCGCACCGCCCATCAGCACATTGCGCGCGATACGTTGACCGAAGAACACTCGTGCATTCAGCGCGTTCCACAGTGTTGCGGTAGAAAACACCACCGCGACCAGACCGCTGGGAATCCACTGACTGGCGGCCAGGAAGCACATGAAGTTGACGCAGAACAGACACAACCCCTGCGCCACGCAGATCAGATGCCCACGGCGGTTCATCGGTTGCAGGCGACGGCTGAGCAGCAACAGCGCAAACAGCACCAGCGCGGCGAGGCCGAAGCGATAGACGATCGATACGGGAATCGCTACCACGCCCAGTTGCCATTTCAGGGCAATCCACGTCGTGCCCCAGATCAGCACGGTCAGCAAATACAACGACAGGTTCATGGCACACACTCCTCGATAGGCCTTGAGTGTCTGCCCGGGCGGGCGTTGCGCGCTTGCAGATTCTTGCGCTTTTGTCGGGTGGCAGGCTGGCAGCTCGGCGTCTACGGAGTAGGATGCAAGGCGTTGAAGAGAACCGCTCATGGCCGCCATCGATACCTTGCAAGTCTTTCAAGCGTTGAACAGCTCGCCGAACGCACGCCTTGTGCACAGCGCCGAGCTCGGTGACGGCTTGTCTGCGGCTTTGTGGACCAACCACCACGATGCGCAGGAATACGCAGCGCCGAGCCACCACACGTTGTCCTGTTACATCGCCGGTGGCACCGGCACCTTTCGGCGCGGGCAACCCGGACAAAAAGGCGGGCCAGACAAGCTATGCATCCTGCCCGCCGATCATGAGTCGGGCTGGGTGATCAACGGCGATATCCGTCTCGCACACTTGTATTTCAGCGCCGAACAGTTCGCCCTCGGTTGCGTCACGCTGCTGGATCGCGAACCACGGGAAATGCAGCTGCGCGAGCAAACCTTTCTCGAAGACCCGCAACAGGCGCAGCGCTTTCGGCAGTTGCTGAGCCTGAACTGGGACGAACCCGCCGAACGCTTGCTGACCAGCAGCCTCGCCCATGAACTGATCAGCCACACCTTGCTCAGCCAGGTGGGTGCGCGTCAGGGTTTGCGTTTGAAGGGTGGATTGGCGCCACACCAGCGGCGGCAATTGGTGGAGTTCATCGACACTCAGTTGGCCGAGCCGATCAGCCTCGGTCAACTGGCCGGGTTGTGTGCGTTATCGGAATACCACTTTGCGCGGATGTTCCGGACGAGTTTCGGCTTACCGCCGCATCAATACGTGCTGGCGCGGCGCTTGAGCCGGGCACGGGAGTTGTTGCGCGGGACGGCGTTGCCGTTGGGTGAGATTGCGCTGGCGTGCGGGTTTGCCAGCGCGAGTCATTTCACCAATCGGTTCAAGCAGGTTTTGGGGGGGACGCCGGGCGAGTATCGGCAGGCGTTTTTGCGTTGAGCCCTTTTCCCCTCACCCCAGCCCTCTCCCGGAGGGAGAGGGAGCCGACCGAGCTGTCTGGCGCTATACGTCGACCTGAAACACCGAATCGATTATGGATTCGGTAAAGATCGATCACGTCGGCGGAGCTCTCCAATATCCCACGGTCAGTCCCCTCTCCCTCGGGGAGAGGGTTAGGGTGAGGGGCTTCTGATCTTGCCTTAAAACTCCAAAGTGCTGGACAGCGAAACCTGCCGCGAATCGCCCATCGACACAAAGAACCGGCTCGCCGCCGAGGTGTAATACGTGCGGTCAAACAGGTTCTTCACATTGAGCTGAAACTTGACCTTCTGCCCTTCGACTTTGGTGTCGTAAGTGGCAAACGCATCGGCCACGGTATAGCTCGGCAGATCAAAATCGTTCACCGCGTTACCCGCACGTTCACCGACATAACGCGCTCCAGCGCCGACGCGCAACTGGTCGCCGCCGATCACGCTGCCGAAGTCATACACCGCCGACAGTGAGCCGGAATTCTTCGCCACGTTTTGCAGGCGCTTGCCTTTGTAATCCGGGTCTTCGGTCACTTCGGCATCGGTGTAAGCGTAGCTGCCGATCATGCTCCAACGGTCAGTCAGTTGGCCGGTCAAGTCCATTTCCAGACCGCGCGAACGCACCTCGCCAGCCGCGCTGTAAATCGTCGTCGGGCCTTCGGAATTGGCCACCAGCACGTTGCGTTTCTTGATGTCGAACAACGCAATGTTGCCAGTGACGCGCCCCGGCATATCCAGCCGCGCGCCGAGCTCCCATGACTTGGCTTCTTCCGGCGCGATGCTGCCGTCGAGCACGGTGCTGCTGCCGCTCAGCGGGGCGATGGTCGAGTTGGGTTTGAACGATTCGGTGTAGCTGCCGTAAAACGACAAGGCGTCGGTGTAGCGATACACCAGACCTGCGCGCGGGACGAACTTCTGGCCGTTGCTGTCGGTGTTGGCCTTGAACGGCACGCCTTTGCCGGCGTACTGGTCGTACTCCTGGAAGCGCCCGCCGGCGACCAGAATCCACTGGTCATTGAGGTGAATCGAGTCCTGCATGAACACCGAATCGCTGCGCAGTTCATCGGTCTGCGCACTGTCGGGGGCGCTGACGGTCGTGCCGGCGACTTCGCGGCCATACACCGGATTGAGGTAGCTGAACGTGGTCAGGCTTTTCTGGCGGATCAGGTCAGCGCGGTAGATCTTGCGGTACTCGTCGTCGACGCCGAACACCAGATCATGTTGCATGCCCAGCACGTTGACCTTGCCTTCGAGGCTGGCGGTGGTGAACCGGTCGGTGCTGATCGCGTTCTGGGTGCCGTCCATGCTGCGGGTCAGCGTGCCCTTTTTGGTGTCGATGGCGGTCACGCGGACCTGGCTGGCGTCGTAGGTTTCGCGGTTCCAGCTGTAACCGAAGTGGGCTTTCCAGTCATCATTGAGGTCGTGGTCGGCTTCAAAGTGATACAGGTCCGAGCGGCCTTCCATGTTGTTGAACGGCTCGTCCAGACGCTCCTTGCGCGAGATATCCAGCGGGTGATTGGTGCGCGGATCGATCAGCGTGCCACGGTCGAACGGCGTGAGAAATTCGCGGTGCTCGTAGGCGAACAACAGCTTGGTGCTCTCGCCGAACCAGGCCAGCGACGGGGCGATCAGGGTTTCACGATGGGTGCCGAAGTTGCGCCAGTAATCTTCGTCTTCGTGGTCGAGCACCATGCGATAGGCCAGCCCGGAATCGCCCAACGGGCCGGTGCTGTCGAGGCTGCCGCCGCTGCCATTCTTGCCCTCGCCGTAAGTCGAGCCACGCAAGGTCAGCGCATTGTATTGCGTCAATTCCGGCTTCTTGCTGACCATGTTGACCACGCCACCCGGGTCTTGGATGCCGTAGAGCAACGAGGCCGGGCCTTTGAGTACTTCAACACGATCGACGGTGGCGTTCATGCCACGGCCCTGCACGATCGGCATGCCGTCGCGCATGATCGAGCCGTTGCGGTTGTCACCGAAACCGCGCGTCATCACCGAATCCTGAGTGCTGCCCAAGGTATTGCCCTGGGTGATGCCGCTGACATTGGCCAGTGCATCATCGAGATTGCGTGGTGCCTGATCGCGGATCACTTGCGCCGGGATGACGTTGACGGTCTGCGGGATTTCCTGCAACGACGCCGAAGAACGCATCACCGAACTGGTTTCCGGCGGCTGATAACTCATCGACTCGTCGCGCATCGAGGTGATGGTCGTGGCACCAAGGTTCAACGCGCCTTCGGTGGGTTTGGGCTCCAGCGCCAGCGTGTGGCTATCGGTGCGGCGGAAACTCAGGCCGGAGCCACTGAGCAGACGTTGCAGCGCTTGTTCGGCACTCATCTGGCCATTGACTGCCGGCGCGGTGAGGCCGTAAGGCGCTTCGTCGGTGTAGACCACGCTCTGCCCGGTGACGCGGCTGAAATCGCTCAAGGCTTGCGGCAGTGGTTTGGCGGCCAGGGAAAAGTTGAACTGCTTTTGCGCCTGGCTGCTGACGGTTTCAGCGGCGAGCGCCACGCTCATCGGCAACAACGCCAATGCCGAAAAGCTCAGTGCCGACACGCCTAACCACTGTTTGACCGAACCCGATTTTGCCCTGGACTTCATTGCTCAATGACCTGTGTAGAACCGCAACGGATGCGAATGACTCGCAGTTTCAGTCACTACACGGATGGGGCAGATGTTTACCTCACCAACATTTGAAAATTATTTTTTGTGGTGTTCGATCGGGCGCCATCGCGAGCAGGCTCACTCCTACATTTGGAATGCGTTCCCCTGTAGGAGTGAGCCTGCTCGCGATGGCTTTAGCCGCCTCAACGCAAAATAATCAGATGCCCCAACACCTGATGCTGCTCAAACCCCATCACCCCTTGCAGTGAACTGAGCACCGCCTGCGGATCCTTGCTCGGAAAACTGCCACTGACCTTACGCGCCGCCAGCTCATCGTTGAGCAACACTATTCGCCCGGGGTAATAACGGCGCAGATCCTCGACCACATCGGCCAGCGTCGACTTGTAATAAGTCAGCCAACCCTGACGCCAGGCCAGTTGCGCTTCGCTGTCCACCGCGTGAAGCTTTTGCGCCGTGCCTTCGCCGTAAGCAACCTGCTGACCAGCGGTGAGAATCTGCTGTTCGCCGTCGCGATCCGCCGTCACGCCAACGCGCCCGGACAACACCGTGACCTGCGCACCGTGAGGCTGCAGTCGCACTTCGAACTGCGTGCCGAGCACTCGCGCCTGACCTTTCTCGGCCTCGACCACAAACGGCTCGCCGGTGTGCGTAACCGTGAAAAATCCGGCACCACGACGCAGCTGAACATGCCGCTCGCCATGGCTGAAATCCACGGCAATCGCACTGTCGGCATCCAGCGTCACCTGCGATTGATCGGCCAGCGTTACCGTGCGGATCTCTCCGGGCGCCGAAACATAATCGGCGCCCAGATCATCGATCCAGCGTTGCGGTTGCCAACCGCTGCCGAGGCTGACCATCAGCAACAGACACGCCGCCATCGCCAGCGCCCCCGACCAACGCAAAAGCTGCGGACGGCGCGGGCGATCCATCGCATCGAGATAACCCTGCAACGCCAAAGCCTCTTCATCGGCCAGCGTGCGCGCCGGGCTTTCGCTCAATTCCCAAATCACCTGCGCCTGCGCATACGCTTCGGCATGCGCCGGATCGGCGCGCAGCCATTGACTGAAGGTCAGTTGATCGCCGGCGCTCGGCCGGTCATGCAACAGGCTCAGCCAGGCAAACGCAGCCTGCTCTTGCGCGGGCGTCGGGGTGGTGCAATCGGATGGCTTCACGGTGCTTTCCCTGGCAGGCGTGGCGCGGGTTCGCGCAGGCTGGCCTTGCAGGCCTCGAGGGCGCGCATCATATGTTTTTCCACGGCACTTTGGGACAGGCCCATGGCTTTGGCGATGTCCGCGTACTTGCGGCCGTGGATGCGATTGAGCAAAAAGATCTGCCGGGTGCGTTCGGGCAACGCACGCAACGCCGCTTCGACATGGCGCAGATCATTGCCCGCTTCCAGCGCCGCTTGCGGTTCGCTGCCGTGGCTGTCCGGCGCGTCCGGTTGCCAGCCTTCGTTGACGCGCGTGCGTGTGCCTTCGCTGCGCAGATGATCGATGGCGATGTTGCCGGCGCAGCGCAGAAGATAGGTGCTGAGCTCTTCGACCTGCACCAGCGGCCGCCGCCAGAAACGCAAAAACAGGTCCTGAACCAGATCCGCCGCCGTTGCCCGGCAACCCACGCGCCGGCTCACCAGCGCTTCCATTTGCGAACGCTGAGACAGAAAAACCTGGAGAAAATGCGCACGCGCCCCGCGCGGCTCGTCGTCGCGGGATTCCGGCGGTAGACCGATCAGCACTTCAGCACTGCGCCCATGCGGCGACCGGGCTGGCCAGCAGGCTGACCCCGGCCAGCGCCAATGCGAAACGCGGGCGATACGGCAGCAGCAATACCAAAGCCAGAGCACTGAGCATCAGCACGGCGAACCAGTCGACCAGGCCGAAACTCCAGCCGTTCGCCGAAACGGCAGCCCACAGCGACAGGCACAACAGGAGCCAGCCACCGATTTTCAGTCCCTGTCGACGCGAGGTTGAAAGTTTTTCGCGGAGCAATTCATCGTGGTGCCGAGGCATCGACAAGCACAACGCGGTGAATCCGGTGTAGGTAAGCAACAAGGGCAACAGCATCAGTTCGTCCCTTGTTCAAGGGTGATCGGCGGAGCCTTTTCGCGTGGTGCTTTTTTCACGCTGACCGTGCTGCCGGCGCGCTGCATTTTCCACGCGGCCCAAGCCAGAAACAGACCGGTTGCCAGGCACGTCAGATCAAACCCGGCCAATGCCCAATCACCGTGCTTGAGCGTGACGCCCAGATTCCAGGAAGTGGTCAGCGCATTGATCAGCGGCACTGCGACAAACAGGCCAGCACCCAGGGCAAGCTGCTCAATCCAGGCTTTGCGCCCCGGCCGCAACATCGCGTGTGCCACGCTCAAGCCCCAGGCAATAAAGAATGCGTTCACCTCCCAATCGGCACGCTCGGCAAGGCTCACCGGCAACAGACGATTGGCCAGGAAGAACACCGCCACCGCCGACACCAGCCCGGCCATGCTGGCGATGTTCAGCACTTCAACCAGCCGCAATTCAAACGGCATCACGCCGCTCCTGGCGTGTTTGAGCTGACGCTTGCCGAGCCAGATCACCAGCCCGGTGCCGATCATCGCCGTACCCGCCAGCCCGCAGATGAAGTACAGCCAGCGCAACACCGGCCCAGCGAAGTGGCCCATGTGCAAACCGTAGAACGCGCCACCTACCGCCATTGCTACCGGCTGCTCCGGTGTGCTGCCGAGCATCTGCCCGGTCACACCGTTGAAGGTCACGGCCCTACCGAAATCATGCACGACACTGTCGCCGGCACGGGCCAGCACCACCGTCGCATTGGCATCGCCCGGATTGCTCACCGACAGGCGCGCCGTGTGGCCGCCCGACCATTGCTCGCTGGCCTTGCTCAACAGCGGCGCCATCGCCGCCAACGGTGCCGCGATGTCGGCGCGTTCCGGAGTCTTCGACGCCGGGAAAACTTCGTCATAGAACTTGCGCACGTCACTGCCGTATGAGGCGACGATGCTCGCCGGCATGACCATCGACATGAAAATCACCAGGCTGCTGTAGGTGATCATCAAGTGAAACGGCAGCACCAGTACGCCCACTGCGTTATGCCCGTCGAGCCAGGAACGCTGGCCCTTGCGCGGGCGGAAAGTGAAGAAGTCCTTGAAGATTTTCTTGTGGGTGATGATCCCGGTGATCAACGCGACGAACATCACCATCGCGCCAATGGTCGATAGCCAACGGCCCCAGGGGTAAGGCATTTGCAGTTGAAAGTGGAAGCGGTAAAAGAACTCGCCGCCCATGCTGTCGCGGCCCTGCACTTCGGCACCGGTTTGCGCATCGAGGGTTTTCGCTTCGAAACGGCCGCGCTCGCCATGCTTCGCCGGCGCTGGCTGCCAGCGCACGGTCATGCCGGGATCACGGGCATCGGGCAGATCGATCAGCCAGCGCGAAGCACCCGCCGCGTGTTGTTGCAGATAATCCTGGGCCAGCGTCAGGCTGGTCTCGGCACTCACCGATCGAGCAGGGATTTCCGGCTGCATCCAGTGGCTGATCTCATCTTTGAAATAGGCCAGCGTCCCGGTCAGGAAAATCGCGAACAGCAACCAGCCGAACAGCAGTCCGGTCCAGGTGTGCAGCCAGGCCATCGCCTGACGAAAGCCCTCTTTCATGCCAGGCCCAATCCACGTGCCGCGCCGGAAATGGTTGCCAGAATCACGCTCGGCACCAGCAAGCCGACCCAGGCCGACCACGCCGTGCGGCAGGCAAAACACCAGAGCACCGCCACCAGATAGACCAGAAAGGAAATGGTCATGCCGGTCACCACCGCTTCGGCGCGGCTCAACGGCAGCCACAGCGTCAGGGTGACACTGGCCAGCGCCGCGACGAGATAGCCGCCAAACACCGCCGCCAGCACCCGAGAAGTGACGGCCAGACGATAGGACATGGGAAGTGTGGCGAGTTTGCCTTTCATGTTTCGACCCTGAAACGAAAAACGTCCGGCCGATCAGCCGAACCTACAGGCGAGCAATATTAATGATAAATATTCTCATACGCAAAAGCATCTGATTGCCGGTGGCGTATCTCGACCTCTACAATGCGAACAGTTCTTGTTCTCTAACGTACTCTCTACCGCGTCAAGAAAGCGCCCGGAGTCCACCGTTGTCGTCCGCCCATCCCGTCGAATCGCTCTATCAGGCCCACCACAGCTGGCTGACCGGCTGGCTGCGGCGCAAGCTCGGCTGCCCGGACAACGCGGCGGATCTGGCGCAGGACACGTTCATCAAAGTGCTCACCGCCCGCGAGCCACCGGTAATCATCGAGCCGCGTGCCTTCCTCACCACCCTCGCCAAGCGCGTTCTGTTCAATCACTACCGCCGTCAGGATCTGGAGCGCGCCTATCTCGACACCCTCGCGCAGATACCGGAAATGGTCGCGCCGTCAGAAGAAGACAAAGCGATCATCCTGCAAACCCTGATGGAGCTGGACGAGTTGCTCGACGGTTTGCCGCGTCAGGTCAAACGCGCCTTTTTGCTGGCGCAGGTCGATGGCCTGACTTATCCACAGATTGCCGCCGAACTGGGCATTTCCGTGGCCACGGTTAAACGGCATTTGAACAAAGCAGCAATGCGCTGCTATTTCGCCCTATGAACCGCGTGCCGGATTTCTCCTCTCAGGTTGCCGAGCAGGCGGTGCACTGGCTGATGGAAATGCAGCAAGGCGCACTGTCGCCACGCCAGCAATTGGCAATGCAACAGTGGCTGGACGCGCACAGCGAGCACCGGCGGGCGTGGGAACACATTCAACGGGTCAACCAGCGCTTGCGCGGTGTGTCTTCGCCGCTGGCACACGCGGCGTTGAACGGGACGAGGTCCGGCAGTCGTCGGCAGGCGCTCAAGCTGTTGCTGATTCTCGGCGCTGGTTCGGCGGTCACTTGGGGCATGCGCGAGCACAATCCGCTGCCGTCGCTGCTTGCCGACTACCGCAGCCCGATCGGGCAACGGCGCAAGGTGGCGCTTGGTGCCGGCGATCAGATGCAACTCAACACAGCCAGTGCCGCCGATGTGGATGTCTCGGCGCGACTGATCCGCTTGCTCGAAGGCGAAATCCTCCTGACTGCCGCGCAATCTTTCGAAGTGCGCACCGCTCAGGGCATTCTTGAAACTCACGGTGCACGTCTCAATGTGCGTCAGTTTGCCGATCGCACGCAGGTTGCGCTGTTTGACGGCCGCGTCGAACTGAGCAGCAATGGACGCGCGCCGATGCTGCTGCCGCTTGCACGGCAACTGAGTTTCACCTCGAAATCCATCAGCGAAGCCAAACGGCTGGATGCCAACAGCGGCGCCTGGGCCGACGGCATGCTGGTGGCCGCGCATATGCGTCTGGGCGACTTCCTCGATGAACTCGGCCGCTACCGTCGAGGCCAGCTCAATTGCGACAGGAACGTCGCCGACCTGCTGATTTCCGGGACTTATCCACTGGACGACAGCGAGCGGATTCTCGACCTGCTGGAAATCAGTTTGCCGGTGAAGGTGAAGCGCTTTACCCGTTACTGGGTGAGCGTCGAAGCGCGGGTCTAAAAAACATCAAAAATAAATGAGCCGTTTTTCAGATCTGGCGTGACAGAGAAGGAAAGCCCCCTTGATTCAACCTTCTCAGGATCATCCGACATGCACTCCACCCGCCTCACGCCACTGGCTCGTACCCTGCGCAATCTTGTCCTCGGCGCCAGCCTGAGTTTCAGTGCCCTGCCCGCCGCGCTGGCCGCTGATGCCAAGGCTTATCACATCGCGCCGTCGTCGCTGGAGAACGCCCTCAACCAGTTTGGCCGTGAAGCGGGTGTGCTGACTTCGTTTGGTTCGCAAGTCACCAGCGGCGTGCAAAGCCGTGGCCTGGAAGGCAGTTACACACCTGAGCAGGGTTTGAATGCATTGCTTGAAGGCACCGGTCTGCAAGCGCGCGCCGAAGGCAACAATGCGTTCAGCCTGCAACCGGTGGCGGATGCCGCGCTGGAGCTGGACACCTCGAAAGTCGTCGGCGACTGGCTCGGCGACGCTGCGCAAATCAATGTGTTCGAGCACCCGGGCGCGCGCGATGTAATCCGCCGCGAAGAGTTCGAACGCCAGGGCGCCACTCAGGCGCGGGATGTGCTCAATCGCATCCCCGGCGTCAACGCTCCAGACAACAACGGCACCGGCAGCCACGACATGGCGCTGAATTTCGGTATCCGTGGCTTGAACCCGCGACTGGCCGCGCGCTCGACCGTGTTGATGGACGGCATTCCGGTGCCGTTCGCGCCCTACGGCCAGCCGCAGTTATCGTTCGCGCCGATCAGCATGGGCAACATGGATGCCGTGGACGTGGTGCGTGGCGGTGGCGCAGTGCGGTATGGCCCGCAGAACGTCGGCGGCGTAGTCAACTTCGTGACCCGGGCGATTCCTGATGAACCGACAGTCAAGGGCGGCTTCCAGACGGAAACCAGCCCCTCGTCGAGCCATGACGGTTTCAAGACCAGCGCCAACCTGCTGGCTGGCGGCACCAATGCCAATGGTCTCGGCGGCGCGTTGCTCTACTCCGGGACGCGCGGCGGCGACTGGCGTGAGCACAGCGACACCGAGATCGACGACCTGATCCTCAAGGGCAAATACCAGCTCGACGAAGCCAACAGTTTCAACGCCATGGCCCAGTATTACGGAGGCAAAGCCGACATGCCCGGCGGTTTGAACGTCGCGGATTACGACGCCGATCCTTATCAATCGACTCGCCCGAAAGACCAGTTCTGGGGCCGGCGCACGATGTTCAATTTCGGCTATCGCTATCAGGAAGATCGCCGCGAATTCACCGCCAACACCTTCTTCACCAAGACCTTGCGCAGCGGTTATCTGGATCAGGGCAGCTTCTTGTCGCTGTCGCCGCGCGAGTATTGGGTGCGCGGCCTGGAAACCCGTTTCGCCCAAGGCTTCGACCTCGGCCCGACCAGCCACGAAGTCGGCGTCGGCTACCGCTACATCAACGAGGCTGGCCACGAACTGCGCTATCGCACGCCGATCGCCAGCAACGAATACCCGACCACCAACAGTCGCAATGACCGCGACACCCGTGGCGGCACCGAAGCCAATGCGTTCTTCGTCGACGACCGCATCGACATCGGCAAATGGACGATCACCCCGGGCGTGCGCTACGAGATGATCGAATCGCAGCAGACCAACAACCTGACCAACGTCAAATACAAGGGCGACTACAACACCGCACTGCCGGCTTTAAACGTGCTTTATCACCTGACCGACAGCTGGAACCTGTACGCCAACACCGAAGGCTCGTTCGGCAGCGTGCAATACAGCCAGATGCCCAACCGTGTGACCAGCGGCGAAGTGAAACCGGAGAAGGCCCGCACCTGGGAACTCGGCACGCGCTATGACAACGGCGCGTTGCGGGCCGAGATCGGCGCGTTCCTGATCAACTTCGACAACCAGTATGAAAGTAATCAGACCAACGACTCCGTGATTGCCCGAGGCGAAACCCGCCATCAAGGGATCGAGACCAGCGTCAATTACGCGCTGGATGACTTGAGCCCGGCACTCGCCGGCTTCGATGTCTACGCCACCTACGCCTATGTTGATGCGACCATCCGCGAAGACGGGCCGAACAAGGGCAATCGCGTGCCGTTCTCCTCGAAACACAAAGGCACGATTGGCGTCGGTTACACCGAAGGGCCGTGGAAGCTCAATCTGGACAGCAGCTTCCAGAGCGACCAGTTCGCCGACAACGCCAACACCTCGAAGGAAAGCGCCGATGGCAGCACCGGAAAAATCCCCGGCTACATGCTGTTCAGCAGCCGCGCCGGGTATGACTTCGGGCCGCAGTTGGCGGATCTGAATGTGGCGGTGGGGGTGAAGAACATTTTCAATACGCAGTACTTCACGCGTTCGTTTGATGACAACAACAAGGGCAAGTATGTCGGGGAACCGCGCACGGTTTATGTGCAGACTTCTGTAGCGTTCTGAGGATTGAGAAGCCCCTCACCCTAGCCCTCTCCCAAAGGGAGAGGGGACTGATCGTGGGATGCTTGCGAGGTACGCCGACCTGTACGTGCTGTGCCGAATCCATAATCGACTCGACCTGAAACCGCTTTGCCGAATCCATAATCGACTCGGTCTGTCAGGTCGATGTACAACGCCAGACACCTCGGTCGGCCCCCTCTCCCTCTGGGAGAGGGCTGGGGTGAGGGTTCTCGGCTACAGTGAAATATCAAACCAACTTCACAAGGATCGTGAAGCATGCAAACCCGCCTCACCCTCGCCCAATTCGCCCGCCAGCTCCGCGTCAACCAAACCGACTGCGAACACCTGCTCTGGCAAAAACTCCGCTCCCGCCAGATCGCCAATCTGAAATTTCGCCGGCAATTTCCGTGTCCGCCTTACGTGCTGGATTTTTACTGTGCGGAGTTGAAATTGGCGATTGAGCTGGACGGTGGTCAGCACTTTGAAACGCAGGGACTGATTCATGATCAGCGCCGGACACGCTATCTGAATCAAAAGGGGATTGAAATTGTGCGTTTCAGTAATCTCGAGGTGATCCAGCAGATGGACGATGTGCTGGAGCAGATCATAAGAATTGCAGCGAATCGAAAAATACCCTCACCCTAACCCTCCCGAAACGTCGGACCGCCCAGAGGGAGAGGGGACTGACCGGGGGATGCTTGCGAGCTACGCCGACCTGATTCTGCTTTGCCGAATCCATAATCGACTCGGTCTTTCAGGTCGATGTACCCCGCAATACGACTCGGTCGGCCCCCTCTCCCGGAGGGAGAGGGCTGGGGTGAGGGGGCGCTCTCTTATGCCCTGCGCAAATAACTCCACAAACAAAAACGGGCCTGCTTCCGCAGGCCCGTTCTCATTGGGTGGCTTATAAAGTCAGCGCATCAACTGTTGATCGCTGCCTGTTCGTTCTCAAGAAATTCTTCCTCCAGCAGAGCGTCATTCGCCTTGCTAAATGGCACGATGGCGGCACGTGGCTTGCCTCGCAGTTTGCCAAACAGGTGCTCCAGTGCATGCTCAAGTTTTTCGGCAGCGCCGTCGATCGCCAGTTCCAGCGAATCGGCCTTATGGGTCACGGAAATCGGTTGATGGCCTTTCGGCCGCGCTTCCAGTTGGCAGCGCAAGTCATGGGGACCTGGTTTGTCACCGTTCTCGTCGCTCAAGTGGACTTCGACACGGGTCAGGTCTTCTTCATAACGTTCGAGCGTGCTCTCAATGGTTGTACGTACCCACTCCTCCAGTCGTTGACTACTTTGAATATGGTTATCGCTGTTGACTTGGATTTGCATAGTTCATCCCTTATTTCAGCTAGCTCGTGAGAGGCCTTGAGTTGAATTTCCTGACCTCCTGGTTACAACAATCGGCCCGACCGGCGAACATTTCAACCCCTGAAAAAAGATAAATATTCATTCGCAAAAAAAGCCGGACAACCGAGCAAGGCACTGGTAAGGTCGGGAGTTGGGTCGCCTCGCAACCCGGCAAAATTTGCTCACAATTGCCCGTCGTTCAACGGGTGCAAACTGCGAAATATCCCCGCCTCCTCGACCAGCCAATCATGCACCGCACGCACGCCCGGATGGCTCAAGGCCCCCGGCGCATACAGCAACACGTAGCGCTTGTGATTGGGCACCGACAGGCCAAACGGCACAATCAACGTCCCCCGCTCCAGCTCATCGTTAAGCAAGGTGCGGCGGGCAATCGCCACACCCATGCCGGCAATCGCCGCTTCGATGGTCAGGTGATTGCGGTTGAAGGTATGTCCACGCCGTACGTCGGCGCCTTCAAAGCCGATCGCGTTCAAATAGAATTCCCACTCCGCGTATTCATAACTGCCACGCCAGGCAGTGATGTCGTGCAGCAACGGAAAATGCACCAGATCCGCCGGGCCATGCAGTGGCGGTCGCCCGCGCAACAGGCTCGGCGCACACACCGGGAAAATCTGCTCGTCGAGCAAGGCTGTGGATAACAATCCCGGGTAACTGCCGTCGTTCAAATCGATCGCCAGATCAAAGTCGCCTTCGTGCAACGGCACGCTACTGTCCTCGGCGACCAGCCGAAGCTGAATATCCGGATAGCGCTGTTGCAGGCGCGGCAGACGCGGCGTCAGCCATTTGCTGAGAAACGAAGGAATCGAGCGCACACGCAAAATCCCGCTGATCATTCCGGCATCAAGTCGACGCAATTCCGCATCGATGCTGCCATACGCTTCATTAACGGTAATGGCCAGCCGCTGCCCTTCTGCACTCAATTCCACACCGCGCGCGCGCCGATGAAACAGGCGAAACCCGAGGCGATCCTCCAACTGGCGGATCTGCTGGCTAACCGCCCCCGGGGTGATGTGCAGTTCCTCGGCACAACGGGTGAACGACAGATGCCGCGCGGCACAGGAAAACACCTGCAGCCAGACATAGGTCTGGGCATGCAATTGACGACTCATCGTTTAGTCCTGCTAAAGGCTTACTTAGGAAGTTTCGTTAGTCACGTAGGACCGAGGTAGGCAGTATCGCCGACATTGCGCTTGTCCTACAACAAATGGCAGCGATTCCTACTCCATTGCTTGTAAGGGTTTAGCATGGCTATCAGTGTTTTCGATCTATTCAAAGTCGGCATCGGCCCGTCCAGTTCCCACACCGTCGGTCCGATGCGTGCGGCGGCAACCTTCGCTCAGGCGCTGATCGATCAGCATCTGTTGAACGATGTGCGCCGTGTGGAAATCCGTTTATACGGTTCGCTGTCGGCCACGGGTGTAGGTCACGCCACCGACCGCGCCACGGTCATGGGCCTGATGGGCGAATGGCCGGACAGCATTGATCCGTCGACCATCGATCCACGCATCCAGCAACTGCGCGAGACAGGCCAACTGTCTCTCGCCGGGCAAAGAGAAATTGCCTTCGACTGGCAGCATGATCTCCTGCTGCTGGATGAGAGCCTGCCCTACCACCCCAACGCCATGTCGCTGACAGCCTTTGGCGAAACGGCCGAGCTGTTCGAGCAGACGTACTACTCGGTCGGCGGCGGTTTCATCATCGAAGCGGCGGAAGCCGAGTCCGGTGTGGCGCCGACCGGTGATGTGGTGTTGCCGTATGACTTCTCCAGCGCTGCCGAACTGCTGGCGTTGTGCCGACAGCACAATCTGCGCGTGTCCGAACTGATGATGGCCAACGAGCGCGCCTGGCGCACTGACGCAGAAATCCGTCAGGGCCTGCTGCACATCTGGTCGGTGATGCGTGAATGCGTCGAACAAGGCCTGCGCCACGAAGGCATTCTGCCCGGTGGTCTGAATGTGCCACGTCGTGCAGCGAAACTGCATCGCAGCCTGTTGGAAATCGGCAAGCCGAACGTGATCAGTTCGACGCTGTCGGCGATGGAGTGGGTCAATCTGTTCGCCCTCGCCGTCAACGAAGAAAACGCCGCCGGCGGACGCATGGTCACCGCGCCGACCAACGGTGCAGCGGGGATCATTCCGGCGGTTCTGCACTACTACATGAAATTCAATCCGGACGCGTCTGACGATGATGTCGTCGCTTTCTTCCTGGGCGCGGCCGCCGTCGGCATTCTCTGTAAGAAGAATGCCTCGATCTCCGGCGCTGAAGTTGGCTGCCAAGGTGAAGTCGGTTCGGCCTGCGCGATGGCCGCTGCCGGCCTGGCTGATGTACTCGGCGCCACCCCGGAGCAACTGGAGAACGCTGCCGAAATCGGCCTGGAACACAACCTCGGCCTGACCTGCGACCCGGTCGGCGGCCTGGTGCAAGTGCCGTGCATCGAGCGCAACGCCATCGCCGCCGTGAAAGCGATCAACGCCACGCAAATGGCCCTGCGCGGCGACGGCAAGCACTTCATTTCCCTCGACCGGGTGATCCGCACCATGCGCGATACCGGTGCCGACATGCACGACAAATACAAAGAGACTTCACGGGGCGGCCTGGCTGTGAGCTGGGTGGAGTGCTGAGGCGCATTCCCTGACCGCCCCGGCAGACCGCACCCGACGGTCTGCCAACCGTGAGCCCGAGCAAAAATAATAACGAGGCGATACCGATGACCGATGTACGTACACCTGCTGCCGAAAATCCCGCTGTAGACCGCACACGCAATACAGAAACAGCCCACAAGGGCTGGAGCAAATTCGACACCACCTGGATGCTTGGGCTGTACGGCACTGCCATCGGTGCCGGTACGTTGTTCCTGCCGATCAATGCCGGTGTCGGTGGTTTCTGGCCGTTGCTGATTCTCGCCGTGCTGGCGTTTCCGATGACCTTCTTCGCCCACCGAGGCCTGACCCGCTTCGTACTGTCTGGTCGCTCCGGGAACATCACCGAAGTGGTCGAGGAACACTTCGGCATCGGTGCCGGCAAGCTGATCACACTGCTGTATTTTTTCGCGATCTTCCCGATCCTGCTGGTGTACAGCGTGGCGCTGACTAACACCCTGAGCAGCTTCCTCGAACACCAATTGCACATCGCTCCGCCGCCTCGGGCGATCCTTTCGCTGGCGTTGATTCTGGGTTTGATGGCCATCGTCCGTTGTGGTCAGAGCGTCATCGTCAAAGCCATGAGCGTGTTGGTGTATCCATTCGTCGCCGCGTTGCTGCTGCTCGCGGTCAGCCTGATTCCGAACTGGAACGGCGCTTTTTTCGCCAGTGCTCAAGAAGCCATGCCGATGTCGGTTTTTCTCAAGACGCTATGGCTGGCGATCCCGGTGATGGTGTTCTCGTTCAACCATTCGCCGATCATCTCCGCGTTCGCGGTTGAGCAGAAACAACGCTACGGCGAGCAGGCCGAACGCAAGAGCAGCGGCATCCTCGCCATGGCCCACGGCATGATGGTCGTGACGGTAATGTTCTTCTGCTTCAGCTGCGTGCTGGCATTGTCGCCGGCGGATCTGGCAGCGGCCAAGGCGCAGAACATTTCGATCCTGTCGTACCTGGCCAACCACTTCCAGACCCCGGTCATCGCTTATGCCGCGCCGCTGATTGCGCTGGTAGCGATCACCAAGTCCTTCCTCGGCCACTACATCGGCGCCAGCGAAGGCTTCCAGGGCATGATCGTGAAAAGCCTGCGCAGCCGTGGCCGTGTCATGTCAGCGAGCTGGCTGAACCGCGCGACCGCCGTGTTCATGATTCTCAGTTGCTGGGCCGTGGCGACTTTCAACCCGAGCATCCTCGGGATGATCGAGGCTTTCGGTGGGCCAGTGATTGCCTGTCTGTTGTTCCTGATGCCGATGTACGCCATACGCCGCGTGCCAGCCTTGCGCCAGTATTCGGGCCAGGTGTCCAACGTGTTTGTGGTGCTGATCGGCCTGATTGCACTGTCAGCGATCATCTACTCGGTTCTGCCCTGAAAACGCGCCATTAAAAAAGGCGAGCCAAGCGGCTCGCCTTTTTTATGCCCGTGTTCATTGTTCGACAATTTTCCCGGCACAGCCCTTGCTACATACCTGCAGGAGCGGCCGCAGGCTGCGATCTTTTGATCTTCGTGACCGACATCAAAACATTGAAGAGCAAAAGATCGCAGCCTGCGGCAACTCCTATACGAAGCAACAACACAGACCACGGAATGGCCAGTGATCCGGTTTGGCGAACCAACCCGATCACGGCCGGTCAACAACTGCACGTTCAATCAGGCGGTGACGCATCATGGACAATCCTTTTCAGATCATTACCGATGCCTTCGCGCCGGACTATCAGATCAACCTGAGCATTCAGGGCCTGGACGGCAGCATCATGCTGACCCTGTCCAATAGCGGCCGGATCGTGGCCAAACGCATGATCAGCGCCGAGCAGCGCAACGACCCCGCGCGTCTCAAGCGACTGGTGCAAAGCATCCAGTTCGGCATCGCCATCGAACAGGGCCACAGCGCCATGGCGATCCTCGAAGCCATGACCAGCGGCAGCGGGCTGACCCCGCCACCGCCCCTCGTCAGCAGCCAGCCCCGACCAGCGGCCGGGCTTTAAAGCTCACCCTTCTCGACTTCAGGATGTTCGCTGGAACCGGTGCCCAGTGTGCGCTGCGGTTTCTCGATCTTCACCGAGGGAAATTGTGACGAGGCGTAACGCACCACCAGAATCGCCAGCGCCAGCAGCAGAATCCCGCCGCACAGATAGATGATGCCCATGTCCGGCGGGTTGTGGTGCGAGACATTGGAGATCAGCAGACGGGTCAGCGCGGTGATCGCTACATAGATCAGAAAGCGCACCGGCATGTGGTTGGTCTTGAAATAAATCCCGACCATCGCTCCCAGTTCGAGATAGATGAACAGCAGCAGAATGTCATCGATCTTGATGTGGCCTTCCTCGAGCATCCCGAGAAACTCCATCACCGCCGCGTATGCCGTCACCGCACCGATGGCAAACAGCGCCAGATAGTGGAAGGTCTCGACAAACAGGTTGCCCAGGGACTCGGCCAGTTGATGCACGTTTTGCCGCAATTTCTCGGCCCAGTTTATTTTCACGATGATGTTCCTTAGCTCGAATGCGAGCGGATGATGCGTGTTGGACGTGACGGTTTTCTGCACGTAACGGTTTTCATGCAGAAAAGAGGCCACGCCATCATGGCGAACCGCCGCCAGACCCGCGCCGTGGCGTTTGGTCGCACCACCTCCGCCATGGTTGGAGCGAGCCTGCTCGCGAATGCAGACGCTAAGGTCCATCTGACAAACCCGAAATCCGGTCTACATTGAAAAGCCACTACCCATGGCGCAGGGATTCGCTTATCCTTTTCGCTGTATATGGATACAGTAGTCGTCAAGACAACTTAATGTGAAGGCATGTGAGGTGGTGAATGGCCGTCGAAGTGGTATACCGCAGCAGCCGAGATCTGGAGCGCTTGTTCATGGATAAAGCCGAAGCTGACCGTCATGACAAAATGCTCGAACTGGCCGAATATCTGGCCGATGTCCTGCAAAAAGCTGTTCCGTCCCTGACTGAACAGCAAGTGGAAGAAGCCGGGATCTACATGGCGAAGAATCGCGATGTGTTCGCCCGGGCGTTCAAGAGCCAGCCTGATGCATTGTCCGAGCTGCTCAATGCACCGGCCGAACCGGTCGATAATGCCGAAGCTGCAGAACCTGCTGAAACGCCGGTGAAGCCGGTCAAAGCGGCGAAAGCTGCAAAGTAAGCGATGACCGAATTGAATAGGCCCTGAGTCGAATGGCTCAGGGCCTTTTTCATGCCTGTGAAACTCAGCGATACAAAACTTTCTCCGCCAACTCATCCGCCACCCGCGCCGGCGAGCGTTTTTCCGCCTGCGCATGGGCAAAAACCTCAGTCAGCCGTGAACTGATCTTCGACAGGTGCGCAGTAATCGTCGGCAATTCTTCACCACGATGCTTTAGCGAGACGTAGATCAAGCCTCCGGCATTGATCACATAGTCCGGCGCATACAGAATTCCGCGGCGCTCCAGTTGATCGGCGACATCCAGGTGCGTCAGTTGATTGTTTGCCGAACCGGCCACGGCCGAACACCGCAGTTGGGTAACCGTGTGGCTGTTCAGCACACCGCCCAGACCGCACGGCGCCAGGATGTCGCATGGCGTGCTGAGCAATGCATCGTTGGCGATCGGATGCGCGTTGAGCTGCTCCATCGCCAGTTGCACCTTGCCGTGGTCGATATCGCTGACCAGCAACTCAGCCCCCGCAGCGTGCAGTTGCTCGGCCAAGGCAAAACCGACATTGCCCAGGCCCTGAATCGCAATGCGCAAGCCTTCGAGATTATCGCTGCCCAGCCGGGCCATCGCCGTTGCTCGAATGCCGGTGAACACACCCATCGCTGCGTGTGGCGCCGGGTCGCCGGCCGAGGTGGTGCTAGTGACATGCTGGGTCTGTTGAGCGATGCAATCCATATCCGCCACCGAGGTACCGCTGTCGATCGCGGTGATGTAGCGGCCGTCGAGCTGATTGATGCAGCGGCCAAACGCCTCAAACAGTGCCCCACGGTTTTCCACATGCACCGGACGCACGATCACCGCAACCCCGCCGCCCTGCTGCAGACCCGCCAGCGCGGCTTTGTAGCTCATGCCCTGAGCGAGGCGAATGGCATCTTCAACGGCAGATTCGTCATTGGGATAGGCAAGATAACGACATCCGCCCAAGGCTGGCCCGAGGCGACTGTTATGGATGGCAATGACCGCCTTCAACCCGGAGACCGGGTCAACGCTAAGGTGCAGCGATTCCAGGCGAGTGCTTTGCATGAGCGCAAACATCGTTGGGCTCCCGAATCACTTCTTGTAGAACGCCAGTATAGGCCTGCGCCTGAAAATTGCTGGAGCGCACCGGAATAAGCGCCTGCGCAGACCACGGCTTTGCGGCATAACCGTAAACCTGCGCAGCGGGGGTACTGGACGAATGGCACGGACCGGGCTAAAACGAGGCATTCCCCGGAGATTTCGATGAGTGCGCGTCAACGTTTTTTCGAATGCCTGCACCGTTCACCGCCCGCGCTGTTCGAAGCCGCGCTGTGGATGGCGGCCGAGCACGAAAAAGCGGTCGATCCCGAAGCCCTGCTGCTGGAGTTCAAGGATCTGCAGCAACGGGTCAGTTACGGTTTGCCGATGCTGCCAGTGAGTGAACTGGCACAACCCCTGTTACGCCGCATGACCGATCTGGGCTTTGCACAGGACGACTTTCTGCCGCTGCGCCCACAGGCTGCGTTGCTGCACAAAGTGTTGCAGACCCGTCGTGGACAACCGCTGGCATTGGCGCTGATTGCTCTGGAACTGGCGCGCAGTCTGGAAATTCCGCTGGTCGGGGTCAACTTCCCCGGACACTTCCTGTTGCGGGTACCCGGTGCCGATCACTTGCTTGATCCGTGTGGCGGCCGGCGTTTGTATCCCAATGATTGTCGCGAGCTGTTACAGCGCCAGTACGGGCCGAACATGAAGCTCAACGCCGAGCATCTGCTGACCGCCACACCGCAGCAGATGCTCCAGCGCCTGTCGCGCAACCTGCGCCAATTGCACCTGACCCATGATGACTTTATTGCTGCGC
The DNA here is from genome assembly GCF_054667675.1 of Pseudomonas sp. S3_C06. Taxonomy (NCBI): domain Bacteria; kingdom Pseudomonadati; phylum Pseudomonadota; class Gammaproteobacteria; order Pseudomonadales; family Pseudomonadaceae; genus Pseudomonas; species Pseudomonas sp. S3_C06. The sequence continues at coordinate 4,986,822 of NZ_CP162747.1, read as the reverse complement.
TGATCGACGCCGAGCGCGTCCTCGAACTGGGTGACGCTGGCGCCGCCGATTATCTGGCCCGTGCCAGTCTGTATCAGCGGCTCGACTGCCCGAATGCCGAGCGCTTCGATCTGGAGCATGCGCTGATGCTCAGCGATGACCCGATTCAACGCCTGCGCCTCACCGAGCGCCTCGGTCACCTGCCGCCCAACTCGGTCGTCCATTAAAAGCAAAAGATCGCAGCCTTCGGCAGCTCCTGCATTGAATTATGTATTTCCCTGTAGGAGCTGCCGAAGGCTGCGATCTTTTGCTCTTCAGGATTTGACAGACATCCCCACTCCAACTGCCGAACTGCCTTCGGAGGGCGAGCGCACCTGGATGATCAGCAACGCGGCGATGACCGCCGGGATCGCGCAGAAGAAAAAAATCTGCGCCACCGGAAAGTGCATCGCCAGCAGCAGGCTGCCGAACAGCGGCCCGAGAATCGAACCGAACCGCCCCACACCCAATGCCCATCCGGTGCCCGTGGCACGTACATGCGCCGGGTAGAAATTACTGGCGAACGCATTTAACGTCAGTTGCCCGCCGATGATGCAGAAGCCGGCGGCGAAAACGCAGGCCACCAGATAGCGTGGGTTGTCGTGATTGAGCCCGAGCAAAATCGTGCACAGCGCTGCGCCCGCCAGCACCGCTGACAACAGACGCACTTTGCGCTTCAAGCGGTCAGCGAACCAGGCCATGCAAATCGCGCCCAAAGTACCGGCGAAGAGGAACATCGACGTCACCAGATTGGCTTCGTTGAGTTTCAACCCGCTTTCCAGCAACAGCGTCGGCAGCCAGCTGATCATGAAATACAGCAGAATCAGGCTGACGAAGAACGTCGCCCAGATCAGCAAGGTCGGCCGTGCGTAACCGTTGCGGAACAACTCGACCACGGTCAGTTTGCTGCCCTGCTCACGTTCGTTCTGCTCGACAGTCGCCACCGGCGGTTGCCAATCCGGCAACATGCGCGCGGTGACTTTGCGCAGTCGCGCATAGGGCGGCGCATCACGCAGCAGGCGTGGCAACGACTCCGGCAGCATCCACCAGAGAAACGGAAACAGCAGCAACGGCGTGACGCCACCGGCGAGAAACACCGCTTGCCAACCGAATTGGTCGATGAACCCTGCGGCGACGAAACCACCGGCTGCCCCACCGAATGAAAAGCCACAGGCCGCCAGCGTCACCATCAAGGTGCGTAAACGCGGTGGCGAGTATTCCGACATCAACGCCATGGCACTGGGCATCGCGCCGCCCATGCCGATGCCGCAGATGAAGCGCGCGATCATCAGCGTATTGAGCGAGTCGGCGAAGACCATCAGCACGGTCAGCGTGGCGTAGATCAGTACGCAAGCGAGCAGGATCCGTCGCACGCCAAAGCGGTCAGCCAGCGGCGTGACCGCCAGTGAACCAAGGGTGAGACCGAGCAGATTGGCGCTGAAAACGGGTCCGAACGCCGACTTTTCCAGGCCCCAGTCCTGCGCCAGCGCGGGCACCACGTAACCGAGCACTTGGGCGTCATAGCCATCGGTGACCAACAGCAAGGCGAGCAGGATCAAGAGTAACCACTGATAGCGGGACACAGGACGGGCGTCGAGTGCCGCGCGGAAGCTGGCAATCTGGTTGTGCATCGCAAGGTACCTGTTTTGTTTTTATGATTATGCGAATGGCGATACTCCCTTGTAGGAGTGAGCCTGCTCGCGATAGCGGTGGGTCAGTCAGAACATGAGTGACTGACACTCCCTCATCGCGAGCAGGCTCACTCCTACAGGGTTATGGGGTGTCTGGTTGATTGGCAGGATGGGCCTTGATGAACGCTGGATGTTCAGCCGCCAGTGCGGCGACCCGGCGGATTTTCGGGTAAGCCTCCAGCGAAACATTGAAGCGCTCTGCCGCATACAACTGCGGAATCAGGTACACATCAGCCACGCACGGCCACTCGCCAAAACAGAAGCCTTCGTCACCGATCAACTGTTCCACCGTCGCCAGCCCCTGGCTGATCCAGTGACTGATCCACTCGACCACCTGCGGCTCGTCCTGCCCCGACTGGCGCAGGCGATTGAGCACGCTGACGTTGTGCAGCGGATGCACATCGCACCCGATCACCGCCGCCACGCCGCGCACATGGGCACGGGCGACAAGGTCCTCCGGCAACAGTGGCCGCTGTGGATAACGTTCCTCCAGGTATTCGATGATCGCCGGCGACTGAATCAACAACTCACCTTCGTCAGTGCGCAAGGCCGGCACCCGGCCTTGCGGATTGATCGCCAGATACGCCGCTTGCCGATGCTCGCCACCCGGCGGTGCGATCAGATTGATCGGCAACGCCTGATAGTCGAGCCCCTTCAGCGCCAGCGCGATTCGTACTCGATACGACGAGGTCGAACGGTAATAGGTATAAAGATCCATAAGCAGCTCCTGTCAGCGCGCCGCCAGCACTTTGCCGCGGCACTCGCCGAAGCCGATCGAAGCAAAACCATCACGGGCACAACGTGCGCGCAGAATGATTTCGTCACCGTCCTCGAGGAATTTACGCACCTCGCCAGAGGCCAGTTCGATCGGTTTTTTACCGCCCTCGGTGATTTCCAGCAGGCTGCCGAACTGGCCGTTTTCCGGGCCGGACAAAGTGCCCGAACCGAACAGGTCACCGGCCTGCAACTGGCATCCGTTGACGCTGTGATGCGCGACCATTTGCGCGACGGTCCAGTACATGTAACGGGTGTTGCTCAGGGTCAGGCGATGGGCCGGCAGATTCTGCTCGCGCATGGCTTCAGTGAGCAGCAGCACTTCCAGTTCGATGTCGAAGGCACCGCCGTCCTGATCACGCTTGTCGAACAGGTACGGCAGCGGCTGCGGATCGCCTTCAGGACGCTTCGGTTGCGCGGTGCGGAATGGCTCCAGCGCTTCGGCAGTGACGACCCACGGCGACACACTGGTGATGAAACTCTTCGACAGGAACGGCCCCAGCGGCTGGTATTCCCAGGCCTGGATATCGCGTGCCGACCAATCGTTGAGCAGGCAGAAACCGGCGATGTGATCAGCGGCATCACCAATGGCGATCGAATCGCCCATCTCGTTGCCCTGGCCGATCCAGATGCCCAGTTCCAGCTCATAGTCGAGGCGCGCGCACGGGCCGAACGTCGGCTCGCTCGCACCCGCCGGCAAGGTCTGACCTTTCGGGCGACGCACATCGGTACCCGAGGCACGCACAGTGGAGGCGCGACCGTGATAACCGATCGGCACGTGCTTGTAGTTCGGCAGCAGCGGGTTATCCGGACGGAACAGTTTGCCGACGTTTTGTGCGTGTTCAATGCCGACATAGAAATCGGTGTAATCGCTGATGTGCGCCGGCAGATGCAACTGGCAATCGGCGGCCAGTGGCAGCAGTTTCGCGCCTTGGGCTTCGATGTTGCCGCGATGCGTGCTGCCTTCGCTGAACAGTTCCAGCAGACGCTCTCGCAAAGCAACGCGTGCCTCGCGGCCCAGTTCGAAGAACGCGTTCAACTGGCCGCCATGCATGGCTTCCACGGCACTGCGCGCGGCACCGTCAAACAACCCGGCCTCCAGCGCCACTTGCAGATCGAAGATGTGGTCGCCAATCGCCACGCCAGCGCGCGGCAGCGCACCGGCGATGCTGAATACGCCGAGCGGCAAGTTCTGCAGCGGGAAATCGGTGTGGTCGTTGGCCGAAGCGACCCAACTGCGGGTGATGGAATTCTGCGTCATGGGTTATCTCCGGGTCGGGTCGAACGTGGCGGGCAACGTGGCCCAGCAAGCGTCGTAAGTGGATTGCAGTTGCGGGCAGTCGAGGGCGAAGCGGCTTGGGCGCAGCACTTGGCTGGTCTCGAACATGAAGGCCATGGTGTTGTCGATCTTGGTCGGTTTCAGTTCAGCGTTGATCGCTTTGGTGCAGGTCTCGCCATCCGGGCCGTGAGCGCTCATGCAACTGTGCAGCGACGCGCCGCCGGGCACAAAACCTTCAGCCTTGGCGTCGTATTCGCCCTGGATCAGGCCCATGAACTCGTTCATCAGGTTGCGATGAAACCACGGCGGACGGAAGGTGTTTTCGGCGACCATCCAGCGCGGCGGGAAGATCACGAAATCGAGGTTGGCCAGACCGTGCACGCTGGTCGGCGAGGTCAGCACGGTGAAGATCGACGGGTCCGGGTGATCGAAGCTCACCGTGCCGATGGTGTTGAAGCGGCGCAGATCGTATTTATACGGCACGTTATTACCGTGCCAGGCGACCACGTTGAGCGGCGAGTGATTGAGTTCGGTAGCCCACAACTGGCCGAGGAATTTCTGCACCAGCGTGGTCGGCTGTTGCAGGTTTTCGTAAGCGGCGACCGGGGTCAGGAAGTCGCGCGGATTGGCCAGACCGTTACTGCCGATCGGCCCCAGATCCGGCAGGCGCAGCGGCGCGCCATGGTTCTCGGCGACATAGCCACGTGCTTGCGGGTCGAGCAGTTCTACGCGAAATTTCAGCCCGCGTGGCAGTACGACGATTTCCAGCGGCGCCACGTCCAGCACACCCAGTTCGGTGGCGATGCGCAGACGCCCGAGTTGCGGCACCAGCAGCAGTTCGCCGTCGGCATTGAAGAACACGCGCTCCATCGAACGGTTGGCGGCGTAGTTGTAGATGCTGATGCCGGCCGGTTTTTCCGCGCCGGCGTTGGCGGCCATGCTCACCAGTCCGTCGATGAAATCGGTCGGTTCGGCCGGAATCTCCAGCGGGTTCCAGCGCAGGCGATTGGGCGTCACTTCACCCAACGGACCACCGGCCAGTTGCCGTTCCAGTTTGACGAATGCGGGATGATTGGCCGACGGCTGAATGCGGTACATCCAGGTGCGCCGCGCTTCACTGCGGGTCATGGTGAACGCGGTGCCGGAAAATAATTCGGTGTAGAGGCCGTACGGGGCTTTTTGCGGGGAGTTCTGGCCGACGGGCAGCGCGCCGGGCAACGCTTCAGTGCTGAATTCGTTGCCGAAACCGGACTGATACGCCAGCGCCTGCGCGGTTGAATCGAGGTTCATGGAGCCTCCTGAACAGGGAGTCGGCAGTGGCCCATCGCTCTGGCTCAGAGGTTTCGGCACGCCGGGGTTGTTATTATCGTAATTCGATTACGCATAACGTAATTTGCTCGCTATCCAGCGTCAAGCTATAAAGACGCCCATTCGTTTCGGAACCCGGCCGCACCATGGAAAAAACCAGCGACAGCAACGGCAAACAGAAAGTCCGCTCCGCCGAAGTCGGCACCGACATCCTCAAGGCCTTGGCCGAGTTGTCGCCATCGACTTCGTTGTCGCGTCTGGCCGAACATGTGCAGATGCCGGCGAGCAAGGTTCATCGCTATCTGCAAGCGTTGATCGCCTCGGGTTTTGCCGAGCAGAACACCGCGACCAACCACTACGGTCTCGGCCGCGAAGCGCTGCGTGTCGGCCTGGCTGCACTCAACAGTATGGACGTGCTGAAAGTCGCCGCCCTGCCGCTGGCCGAACTGCGCGACGAACTCAACGAAACCTGCTTTTTGGCGGTGTGGGGCAATCAGGGCGCAACGGTGGTGCACATCGAACCTGCAGTGCGCGCGGTGACGGTGGTGACGCAATTGGGTTCAGTGCTGCCGCTGCTCAGTTCATCGACCGGACTGGTCTTCAGCGCCTACCTGCCGCCTCGGGAAACCGACGATTTGCGCGAACTGGAAATCGCCGCTGTCGATCATCCTTTGAAAGACGAAAAAGCCTACACGACGCTGTGTGAACAAATCCGCGAACGCGGTCTGCATCATGTGCATGGTTTGCTGATGCCGGGTGTGGATGCGTTATCGGCCCCGGTGTTCAACGCCGTTGGCCAGGTCGCCGCCGTGCTGACCATTGTGGGCCCGACCTCGCTGTTCCACGCCGACGAAAACGGCCCGGCGGCGCAGCGATTGCTGGCGGCGACGCGGGCCGTGAGTTGGCGGATGGGATATGAACGATAAATCCGCAGGCTAAGAGCGCTCGAAACGGCTCAACGAACCGTGGTCTTGCTCAATGCGGAACCAGCATCTTCCATCAGTGACTTGAAGAAACCGAGCAGCTCATCCTGAGGGTCCTGGTGGCCGGTGTAATACGTAACGAGTTCCGCGACTGTCCGAGCGTCTTCAAACAAACTGAGGAACGAGCGTTGCGCACGAGTAAGTTCTTTAACCGGTGCGCCCGCCGCCGCAGCCTGACCCAATGTCAGCAGTTCGCTCAATACATCCCGTACATGTCCAAGCGCAGCGGAGTAATCACCCCGTCGGTGCGACTGCGAAGCGTCGTAGATGCTTTTCATCATCTGCACAGCCACCACGACAGTGCCCACGGGAGGCACCAGCAGGCTTATGATGTTCGCGGCCTTCAACAGGTTGTCGTAAACAAGACCGGCGATTATTTCATTGAGACTGGTGGTGCGTTCGTCGATATCACTCAATACACGGCGCACTCGCTCGTCATGGAAAGTGAACAGATCAGGCAATAACGAACGCTGCTGCGTGCGAATAACCGGTTTGGTATCGACGGTTGCGACCAGATTGTCGAAATAGTCGTTGATCACCTTTTGGTCGACCAGCAGTACCCGCTGGCTGTAGTAGTCCCGGAACGGGCCGTATCGAAAACGAATCGAAGGAATGAACTCAGCGATTGGCCGGAAGCTGACCAGATCCGGCGCGTCAGGCGTATAGAGCAAATCGAGAAACCCTGAAGACAACTTCAGCCGGAAAATATAAACGCCGCCCACCGTGCGGTCCCAGGCAGTCGTCAAACCCAGCGTACCGATATTGAATTTATACAGCCCGACATCACCTTCGGTAAGGCTGTCCACAATTGACTGATAGCCGCCACTTTCTTTCAGATTATCGATAGTCCGCTGGATAGCAGAGAAAGACTCTATTGACAGTCTGCCATTGGTAAAGTCGGCCAAAGCACCGCAGTACATTTCACAGCGAATTCTTCGCGCGTGTACTGCGCGCCTGAACGCGTAATCAGGATGAGCCTTGTTCTGATATTGCGCTTTCAGCATCGCGGCATATCTGTCGCCGGGACGGAAAGTTTTCGACAGCGAGGACAGGTCTCGGATATCCAGTTTTTCAACGCTGGGATGACCATTCACCAAATAGTATTTCGGGCTGAATTTAGTTTCGTAAGCCGGATGCACCGCTTCAAAGGCGAGTCCCTCGAGCAAAACATCGGTAACGCTCTTACGAAACGCTTCGGTTTGAACAATGATCTGGTCGGGGTTGACCGAAACATTGCTCCCACGAATACGTAAAATGTCTTCTATCTGAGCTTTCACCGAGTCATAAGTAAACTGCTCGAATGTCGGAAAACCATTATCTCGTGCATCAATCGTAGACAGTGCCTTGAGTTCGGTTGTCAGACGCGAATAGCGCTTGCGGCCTTCGATACCAAGCGCCCGATAACTTGCCGGAGCAATGGCCTTGCGCAGGGCAACTTCGGCTCGGTAAGCGATATTTACGTAGTCTGCCAACGGTGCCTTGAGATTCAGGCCAAGATCGACCGGCCGGCCATCGAGCGTGTAGCGGTAGTTCAGCTGTCTGGAATCGCTGCCGAGCAACTTACCTGCTTCTTGCAGGTAGTCTGGATGGATCAGCAATGCAGCGTATTCACGATCTGCGGACAATGCTGTCTCCAGCCAGCGGTTCGCCGCATTAACATCGGAAAATTTTTGCAGTTCAAATTCACCGCCAGGCGTTTTCACCAACATCAGCGACGGTACATATTCTCTGGCCGAAATGATCAGAACATCTTTCAACGCGGGTACTTGTGATCTGATTCTCAATCCCTGAATAGTCACCGTTGAGTCATTGGCCATGGCTCGCGCGATGATATTCGCATCGGTGGAGTCCAGCTTTCCGGAGTGGCGAGCAACAAAAACTGCAAACGCTATCTGGCTGAACAGGTAGTTGCGGTAAGCCTCTTGGTAATCAACCGAGGGCGAGGATGCAAGGCCGCCGGTAAATGCCAGTCGCAGGTTACGATTTTCCAGCCACTGCTCAAGCGCCATACTCGTCAGCCGACTTCCCTCGGGAGCGCCAATGATAGTCAGAGTGGCTTTATAACCATTGTCATGCAGTCCAAAAACGAGAAATTCCGTCAGCGTTCGGGTGTCTTCCTGTTCGACAGTACGTCCGGCAATTTGCAGGGTGTACGAGCTATGGACACTAATTGTTTCTGGATCAAGCTGTTCCCCGAGCGTCCTGTCCGCCCATTCGGCGAACGTACGCACCACATAATCCTTAAACGAAAAGTACGCATCGAAGACGGTTGAATAAGCAGTCTGGTATTCATCCCTGGATTCCTCAAGCTCCTTGTATCGCTGTTGAATATCGCTACCGGCGGCATGGAGCCAAAGCGGCCAGTCGGTGCGTTTCAATGCAGCCCAAAGCAGATAGAAGCGAGTGTTGATACCGTAGCGCAGCACGTGCAAGCCTTGATTCTCCTGCAGCACGGAGGTGAGCGGACTTTCCAGTTGTTCCCGGCCACCGAGCAAGGATGACACGCTTTCCAGCTGGCCCTTGAGGTGCGTCTCTACGCAGAAGGCGTGAGGACTTTGTGTGGCTTTCAGGTATCGGATCTGGTCGCTACCCAAAGACAGCCGCTGCTGTAGTTTGCTGTGCAGCTCGGTATTTTTTTCAAAGAACTCGAAGCCGTTTTCCGGCGTGTGCATGAGGTAAGAGGTCGACTCGTTGACTAGCCGCATTTCTGCGTCCGGACGCTCGGCGTTGTCCAGAACGAAACAGGGCAGGAGCGACAGAAGGTAATCCTGCGCCGGTTGCAACTTCACTTCGAACACTGCGCGACCGGCGTTTGCGTCGAGCAGATGGGCGAATCGCTCACCCAACCGGGCATCAAAAATCCGGGCCATGACTGACAGGGACAGCTCTGCACTCGTGACTACGGCGTACGCTTCGATGAAAGTTTGCTTATTCGACAGCGGTGCAGTGTCCCGGCGAATGGTTTTCGCTGGCGCCGCCCAGAACTTTGCGATCTCGGTTCGCAACGTTTTTTCCAGTCCGGCAGCTACAGCAGCGATCAGGTCTTCGACAATAAGCGTATTCAGAACATTGACTTTGAATTGCTCACTGAACGTGTCCGGCAGAAAAAAAACGCCATCGCCGCCCATTATGTAAGCGGGGCTGACGTTATTATTCAGACAATGAACAGTGACGTCCCAAAGAGTGCCCGAAGGTCGATTTTCATTGGCGGGGAAAGCAGGATCCGTATTGACATAGACTTTGTCGATATCGACTGTTTTACCCAAACGCTTTAATTCACTTTCAAGCATGTTGCGAAGAATATCCAGCACGCTTGGCATGGCGTCGATGATCCTGAATAGACCTGCTTTTGCCTGGCTTGCCTTTTCCCACTCTTCAGCCCACGTAACTTGTTCACCCAACGAACCACGCATCAAACTTTTAAATAACTTAGCCACAACATCTCCTTACTTGACTATCCAGAGCTGCGAGTGCAGCCACACAGAGGGTCGCAAGGTAGTTTCTTTTTTAATCAACATGAAGCTCGAACAATTTACAAAACATGCCAACAAACAACCACAACCATTGACACCATAAGAAAATCACAACACTAAACCAATATCCCCATAAACTTTGCTTTTGCCACAGCCTGAGTTCTGCGCTCCACACCCAACTTTCCGTTAATCCGTCTCGCATGTGTTTTTACTGTATGCAACGAAATAAAAAGTTGTTCTGCAACTTGCTGATTCGAAGCACCTTGAGCAATCAACATCAGCACTTCACGCTCACGCCGGCTGAGGCCCGACGTCAGATCACGGTTATCGCATTGCCTGGCAGGAAACTGCTTGGCAGGCACCGCTCCGAGACTGCCTCGGCGTAATTCCCACTCCCGCATGGCGTGCTGCAATTGGCAGCGTTCCACCAGCATTCCGGCACGCTGGAAAGCTTGCTGCGCCGCCTCCGTGTCACCGTTCGATTCGGCCAACTGGGCGAAGGCGAGCAGCAACTCCGTTTCCGCCGTCAACATGCCTCTGGCCTGGGCCTGATTCAGCAATCGTTCAATGGTTGGCAGACAGTTTTCATCCGGATTCAACTGCGTATGCGCGCAGGCCAGCAGGTATTCAATGCGGATAATCAGCTCGAATGTCGCGGGCGGCGCCTGGAGTGCAGAGGGTCCACGGTAATGCCGTAACAGCCGGCCCAACGCCTCTTGCACCAATTGCGGTCGCCCCTGCTGCAACCAGAACTGGCTGCTGACCTGAAGCACGACACCGCGATAGACCGTATCGGGAATCTGCCGCTGCTGCATGACCCTTTCGGCCTCGCGCAGGCGCTCGAAAGCGCAGGCATAATCGCCTCGATTGCCGGCCAATTGAGCCTGCCCGAGGTAGCCATACAAGACCCGCTTGTCTGCACTGCGCAAGCAATCTTCAAGGCCTCGGCTGAACAGATCCGCAGCCTGCTCTTCAAGCCCCATGCACAGCGCCAGCCGTCCTCGTCGCAGGGCAATTCGGCCCAGCAGCGGCGTGGGCACCAGGGTGCGCTGGCGCAGCAAATGCTCAATGTCCACCAGCAGACTTTCGGCACGCACGGGCGCTCCTCGCTGCTCGAGCCATTGCGCATGATCAAGCTCGAGCAACCCTTCGAACAACAAGGAGCCATGCGCGCGCGCCAGGCACAGCGCCTCGCGGTTGAGGGCATGGGCCTGATCGAGTTCACCGCACAATAACGCCTGCTGCGTCAGTCCCGACAGACACATCAGACGGGCCTGCCAGGCATCGTCGGTCAGGGCTGACAATGCCTCCTGAAAACAGGCGCGCGCCGGCTCCATTTGCCCCTGCAAGTGGCAGAGCCAACCTTGTTGCGCCTGCCAACGTGCCAGCAGTTGCTGCTCCAGATGTCCCGTCGGCTGTGGCATGAAGCGGACGAGATGGGCCATGCATTGCGCGGCCTGTTCGAATCGGCCGGCGAACAGTAATGCCCCGGTGACCAGCCCGATCAATTGCGGTGTCATCAAGGTCAGCTCGCGGCTTTGCTGCTCATGCAAGCGCAACAGCAGGACGACCGTCTGGTCTTCCAGCAAATCCTCGAAGCTCAAATGCTGCAACAGGCTTACGGCCGTTTCGTACTCTTCGGCCAACAACGCTTGTTCGAACGCTGCTCGCCAATCCTGCACCGCAGTGAACCACTGACAGGCGCGCCGGTGCCACGAACGCGCACACGGCCAATGCGACTCCTGCATGATTCGCGACAGCGGGCGAAAGACCTGCAGCCAATCGGCGGACTCCTGCCAAGGCTCGATAAAGCAGCCCAGCACTTGCAGATCATGCAATAGCTGTGCGCCTTCGCCGGGGCCGAACAAATGCTCGCATAATGGCGCGTTGAACCGTGGCAGGTGAGCCAGAACACGCCATGCCTCATCCTGCTCTGGCGTCAGGTTGCTGAAGAGTTCGTGCTGCAGATAGTCGAGCAGGGTGTCGACACGCTGTTGTGGCTGCAGGTTTTGCGACCAGACGCATTTTTGCAGGAGCGCCATGCGCGCACCCGCGCACCAGCCGCCGGTACGCTGGATGATACGGGCGGCGACACGGTCCGCCTGGTCTGGCGGTAAATGGCGCAACACCGGTACAACCTCATCGTGGGTCAGTGCCAGGCTGGCGCGCTCGGATTCGTAGAGTTCGTCATCGAGCAACAGGCGCGGCCAGTTGCACTGCGGCCGGCGGCGAGTGCTGATCCACCAGGTGAGCGCCGGGCTGCTGACCGCCAACAAACGATCCAGTAAAGCATCCAGAGCCGGATCCGGCAGACGACTGTAATCGTCGATAAACAGCGAAGTCGTTCTGGACCAACGTGCCAGCTGCGCCATCAGTTGCGTAGCGTCAAGGTCTTCGATCAGTCCGAGCGCCCGAGTCAGACGCAGGCAAAACTCCTCGCGGCTGAGCGCTGCTCCCGCCAGCGGCAGCCAAATCGTCTCGCAGTCTGCACGCACCTGCAGAAAACATTCGCTGAGCAGTGCGGTTTTGCCACTGCCAGCGGGTGCGCACAACAGCCTGACCCGCGCGTTCGAAGCCAGAAGAGGCGCACTCAAGCGACTGCGAAGCTGATGATGTGAAGAAAGTCTGGGCAAAAATCCGGGTCGATCCAGGCACGGGGTCATGGCAGTCATCGAGTGAGCCTTCTTATCGTTGTGCGCTCACCCTAGCCCTCTCCCGCGCGCTTGTTGACGAGTATTCAGCGCGCTGATTGGCGTCCATAAAAAAGGCGACCGAGCGGTCGCCTTTTGTGCAACTGATGTATCAGAACCGTTACCGCACACCCTCTGCACGCAAGGCCGCTGGCGTGTAGTCGGCAGCCTTGGCTTCGAAGCCGAATTCGTAACTGTGCTTCTCTTCGTTCTTCATCCCCAAGGCAATGTAGCGACCGGCAATGATGTCGTAGAGCGCTTCCAGTGTGTATGCCTGTGCCTGATGCTCGTAGTGATATTCAGAGTGGCCTTCGGCTACGCGCCAGAGTTGACCGCGACCGTCGTAGTGGTCGGCCAGTGCAACCTGCCAACTGTCCTCGTCGATATACATGTGGCGTTTGGCGTAGATATGCCGCTCATTCGGTTTGACGGTGCCGATCACTTCCCAGACCCGGTGCAACTCATAGCGCGTCAGATCCTGATTGATGTGCCCGGCCTTGACGATGTCGTCGTACTTGAGCTTCGGCGAATCGAGTTTGTAGCTGTTGTACGGGATGTACATTTCCTTCTTGCCGACCAGTTTCCAGTCGTAGCGATCCGGTGCACCGGAGAACATGTCGAAGTTGTCCGAAGTGCGCAGGCCATCGGCAGCAGTGCCCGGACCGTCATAGGCTACTTGCGGCGCACGACGCACGCGGCGCTGACCGGCGTTGTAGATCCACGCCAGGCGCGGTTCCTTCACCTGATCGAGGGTCTCGTGTACCAGCAACACGTTACCGGCCAGACGCGCTGGCGCGGTCACCGACTGCTTGAAAAAGGTCAGCACGTTGGCGGCTTTTTCCGGATCGATATCCTTGATAAGTTGCGGCACGGCGATCTCTTCTTCGAAGCGGATCGGCGTATAGCTGCCGTTGGTCTGCGGGGTCACCTGAGTGATGATGCGTTTGACGTTGCCGCCGTGGTAACGGGTGATGTGGTTCCACAACACCTCGACGCCGTTCTTCGGTATCGGAAAGGCGTAATAGCGATTGCCGGTGAAATTGGCCAGGCCGTTACCGTCGTTGATGGTGGTCACGTTGAGCGCACTGCGCTTGGCCGATTCGTAGATTTCCGACGGTGCGGCGACGGTGCGGTGAGTCGGATAGACCGGGATCCTGTAGGTTTCCGGATAGCGCTTGAACATCGCTACCTGGCCATCGGAAAGCTTGTCCTTGTACTTGTCGACGTTGGCCGCGGTGATGGTGAACAACGGTTTTTCATTGGCGAACGGGTCAGCGAGAAAGCCTTTGCTGTCCACCGCTGCAGCATTTTTCGGGATGCCGCCGGTCCATGCCGGGATAGAGCCATCGGCGTTACCGGCCTTCTCGGCACCGAGCGGCGTCAGGCTGGTGCCGAGCTTGTTGGCCTCATCCGGCGACACCGCCGCCATCACGTTGGCCGCCAGCAGACTCACGGCCAGCACGCCACATTGCAGAATCATTTTGCGCATTGCAGTCATCCTTCTCGGGCAGATCAGAAGTTCACGCCGAAGCTCAGGGCCACGAAGTCACGGTCTTCGAGGACGTTGTAGTCGCCACCGAAAAAGTCGGTGTAACTGAGGCTCGCGGTGTAGGTGTTGCGGTAGTCGGCATCGACGCCGACGCTGATCGCTTTCGCGCCTTCGTTGAACAGGCCGTTGGGGCCATAACCGGCGACGTCATGCGACCACGACAGGTTGGGTTTGAGGTTGATCCCGCCGATCACGTTGGCGTAATCGAGGATCGCCCGGGCGCGATAGCCCCACGAGGTCGAGGTCACGAAACCGTCGGTGTCGCCGCCAAAACCGTACTGCCCGTAAACCGAGTCGCGGCCATAACGCAGCTTGTTGCGCGACTCCAGGCCGCCGACCCTCACCACCGCGGCTTCTCCGACCAGGGTCAACCGTTGAGCGCCCCAGACCTGATCGAAGAAGTGCGTGAGCGTGCTCTGGATCTGCGTGACTTCTTTGCGCCGATAGCCTTTGTTGTCCGCACCCGGCGACGTCGAAAGTGGCGAAGCCGTACCACCGGCAATCGGGTTGAGCAGCGCCAGCGTCAGGTCATTGGTGTTGACCTGAACCGGAGCGTTGGGCCGATAGCTGATCTCACCGGTCCACGCGGTGCCGGTGGGTAGCGTGGTGGAGAAACTCGCGCCGTACAGACGAATGTCTTCCGGGTATTCGAGGTAGTACTGGCCGCGTCCGAGCATCACACTCTGGGCCAGACCGGAACCGCTGCCGGGGGCCAGGCCATTGGCGATGCCGACCATGCCCGGCAATGCTGCCAATGTCGAAAGACCGGCCGTCGTAGTGCCAACCGTCGGCGTGCGGCTGTGGTAATTCATGAAGTAGAGACCGTATTCGGTGTCGTCCCCGAGCCAGCGCAATGCCGTGCCCCACTGCCCGGAATCCCGCGCATCGCGGTCGCCGCCACGGGGGATCACCACACCTTCGCGAGTCACTTGAATGCCTTGCCCGAACGCGGTGGTCAACGGCACCAGCGGCGCGATCGCCGGGTTACCGACGGTGTAGCCGTTGTTGCAACCGTCCGCCGCGACGTCGACTCCGAAAAAGGTGCCGCAGTTGTCGAGAACGGTCTGGTCCCACTCCAACTGGTAGAAACCTTCAACGGTCAGTTGATCGGTCAGGCCTTGCGAGCCAAACAGCATGTTGACCGGAATCAGGCCTTCCTTGATCTCCGCACCGGGACGACGAAACGCCGAAACGTCGATCGGGTTGATGCTGTTGATCGAGTTACCGATGAAGGTACTTTCGCCCCAGCTCACGACCTGCTTGCCCGCGCGCACGGTGCCCGGCAGATCGGCGATGGAATAGTTGTGATAGACGAATGCATCAAGGATCTGCGCGCCGGAAGATTTCGCGCCTTCCTTGCGGCCGCTGTCGCTGATCGGCTTGAACTCGCGATCTTCGTCCTTCAGCTCGAAGTCATACCAGTACTTGCCACGTACGAAGACGCCGGTGTCGCCGTATTTGAGTTCGAGATCGTGAATACCTTTGAAGATTTTCGAGAAGGTCTCGCCCTTCTTGAAATTCAAACGCCCGTCATCACCGGTCGAAGATTGCCCGGTACCACCATTGACCGTGCCGACCAGCGACTTGTCGGCATCGCGCATGCCCCAACTCGCACCGATCGACAGCGACGAGTCGAAGGTGCCCTCGATTTCACCAATGTTGAACGCAACCGCTTGCGCCTGGGCGCAGCAACCCAAAGCCACCGCGGCTGCCAGCGCCTGCGGTGTGAAGATGGCGCGCATTGTTGTTTTTGTCATGCGTCTTCCCCGGTGAGTGACAGAAGGCCCCACCCTACTGCCGGGCAACCGCGTCGATAAGCGCACCAAGGAGGTATTCGTATTGTCGCTCGAAAGGATGAATGGCCTTGCGGGACGGGGCTTTGCGCCGCTCATGGATCGGCTGGATGAACGATCATCAGTGCCACGCATGGTGCGCATGGGTTCGTGGGACTGTTGCATGCCCCGCAACAGTGCATGTCCGGAATCGGTATTTTTCCTACGCGCTGAAGACCTTATTCTGAACGCGCTTTCACGGGACACGCCGTAACGCACGAAGCCAACTCCGCTGAATGACTGAAGCGATTGGCAACAGATTTCAGATAAATCGAAAGTTCGGTTTATCGCCCCGGTGTTCACTGACGTTGATTTGTAGCTCCTTGATCCAACGTCTTACCTTGGCCGCTGCGTTTGCAGCGGCCTTTTTTATGCCTGATGAAAAGTTAAACGCCTCACTCAGCGAAAAACTTCCGAGAACAATGTCGGACGTTTCTCTGTTCGCAGGAGAACGATGACCGACAAATTGAAAGTCCTGGAAAGTTCTTCCAAAACAAAACCTGTTTACTTACGAAGTTCTCAGATTTTGCAACCTGAAATCTGTTGTAACTTGAAACGCCTCAAACACTCGCCGGTGACATGGACGTCACTATTGGCCGCACTGACTTGCCGGCGACTTATCGCGCACATTCAAAAGGATATGAATATGCAAAAGCCTCCACCATGGGAATTGACCGAAGCTGTCCATACAACGGCAATAGCACCCGCCGGAATACCCATAACACCTGCGACTATTACGAACATTCCGAACAGCGGAGCGTTCGATTCGGTCAGCGCCACTCGAGCCAATATTGCTGAATTTAACGACCACACGGCGCAAATCACTCACGAGTTTAAAACTCGCACAGAGCAAATGCCCCATTCAATTGAACAGGAGCTGGCCGCGACACGCCTGGAAGGCACCACTCACCCGCTTCCTCCCGCGCAGGCGATCATGCGGGAGCTGCAAGTTCGCCACACGTTAATCGCCAGAAAAACAGCCGAGTATCATCAGAAAACAGCAGTAGCCAATCAGTTTTTTGGGGACTCCCCGCTTAATAAAAACTTTCATGACTATTACGTAAAAGTCAGCCACAGCAGACGAACTTATGTTCTGGGTATTGCTGATGCCTGGGTCGTATCGTAGAGGGCGGCACACGAAGCAAATTTACTGTTGCAAACCATTCATCTGCTTAATCAACAGCAAATCGATGTGCACAGGTGGCTGGCTGCTGTGCAGGGCAATGATCAGGCACAAGCGGCAGCGGCAGAGGCCCAGCGCGTGGCTGGCGAAAATGCTCGCATCGCCGCCGAACAAAACCGCCAGAGAGAATTGGCCGAAGCGGCACGCCTAGAACAGGAGCAAGTTCGGGCTCGCGAACAAGCACGGCTCGCTGCGCTCGCACAGGCTCAGCGGCAGGCAGCCGAGCAAGCACGAATCGCTGCCGAAGCTGCTGCACGGCAATTAGCCTCTGAACAGGCAAAATTGACGGCATTGGCGGAACGTCAGGCTGAAGTGCAAAGGTTGCGCATAGAACAGGAAAAGCAACTGGAGATTGAAAAGGCTCGCCTTGAACAACAGCAAAAAGCCGCAAGAGCGGCAAAAAGTAAACGCCAGCGGCAAGCGCGCAAGCAAGCAAGCCAAGGCAGAGGCCCAGCAGCGTGCTGAGCAAGCACGCATGCACGCCCATTGGCACACGCAGACACAAGCACGCTGGAATAGTCCTGAATTCGCCTATTTCGGTTCCCACGCGGCGTTCGGCCCCGCGTTCTCGGGAACACTCGGCGCGATAAGCCACAACTCGGTAACCACACAAGCACTCAGAACGTCACTGCGCTCGGCCGTCACCATCGCGATTGCAGCGATTTCGACCAGCGCAGTCCCGGTGCTAGTGGGATTTGCCGCTTTGCTCGTTCCCTCCGAGCTGGGCAACGGCGATCTGTTTGCTGCAAGCGTGCCACTGTCCGACCTTGCTCCTGATCTGGAGGACGATCTCTACGAACTGGCAAGGATAGGCGCAGACGTCGATCTGCCGGTCAGGCTTGGCTCAAGGACGATAGGCAACAAAGTCGAAGTGGTTGTCGTCAGCACCGATGGAGTGACTGTGCCCAGCAAAGTGCCGGTTGTATCAGCGCGGTTTGACGCACTTAAAAACGTTTACGTTTCCTCCGCCTCTGCAACCGACGCCAAAGGCCCTGTAATCACTTGGACGCCGTTGCTGGAACCGCCAAATCCTTCGACGCAATTACCTGTCGCCGATCCAGACTTGCCAATCTATGAAGGCGCGAATGTCACACCCGACAGCGGACGGATCGATCCATTTCCCGAGATGGATCTGTATGGTTTTGGTGGATGGATCACGGTCTTTCCGGTCGACTCCGGAATCCAGCCGATTTTCACGATGTTCAGGGATCGGCGGCAGGATCCCGGCTTTGCCAGCGGTATCGGACAACCGGTTTCGGGCAATTGGTTGGGGGCCGCTGCGACACCGCAAGGTGCACCTATTCCGATGCAGATCGCGGATAAGCTGAGAGGACGGGAGTTTTCGAGTTTCAGGGCTTTTCGAAAGGCGTTTTGGAAGGCCGTAGCAAACGAAAAATCCTTAGCCAATCAGTTCACTAAAATTAACAAAATTGATATGAGCAAAGGCCTGTCACCAAGTGCAGACATTGCAGAACACATTGGCAAGAGAAGAAAATTTGAAATCCACCATATCAATCCGATAAATGAGGGTGGCTCAGTCTACGATATATCCAACCTGACCCTATTAACACCGAAGCAGCATATCGATGCACATTCCAAAAAAGGCGAGACTCCATGATCAAACTAAAAAGCAAACTTGAAGAGTACACAGAGTCGGAATATGCGAGCCTTATCAACAGATTATTTGAGGGAAATTACTCCTCAGAAAAAGAACACGACGCGATAGTCGATAACATTGTGGATACATCGCAGCATCCCAATGGGACAAATATTTTGTATTATCCTGAAGACGGTGTCGAAGACAGCCCTACTGGTGTGCTGACAGCGATAAAACAATGGCGCGCTGCCAACGGAAAACCTGGCTTCAAACCTGAAGAATAACAACCAAGCGAGCAGGCATCTTGGCCTGCTCGCTTGGTTCTCCATTTACAACGAATACTTCTGCAAATTCGCCATCATTTCCTTCAGCGCCTCGATATTGTCCTTCGGATGCGCCGCCCCTTCGAAATCACAAATCTGCTGCCAGTGCGCCGCGACATCTTCCGGTGAGAAGCCAACGCGCGGATCGAAGCCGGCACCGAGGCTGCGCTCCCAGCGCACCTTGCCCATCCAGCCGCCACCGACCTCGAACAGCCCGGAGGTTTCCTGGCATTGTTCGCTCGCCAGATACACAACCAACGGGCTGACCAGTTCCGGTTTCAATTGCTCGAACACCTGCGGCGGAATCAGGCCCTCGGTCATGCGCGTGCCGCCGGTTGGCGCGATGGCGTTGACGAGGATGTTGTTCTTGCGGCCTTCGATGGCCAGGGTGCGGGTCAGGCCGTAGAGGCCCAGTTTGGCCATGCCGTAGTTGGACTGGCCGAAGTTGCCGTAGATGCCCGAGGTGGAGGCGGTGAAGATCACCCGGCCATAGTTTTGCTCGCGCATATGTGGCCACGCGGCGCGGGTGACTTTGTAGGCGCCTTCGACGTGGACGCGGTAGACCAGATCCCAGTCGGCGTCGTCCATTTTGTGGAAGGTCTTGTCGCGCAGGATGCCGGCGTTGTTGACCACGACGTCGACGCGACCGAAGACGTCGAGGGCGTTTTGTACGAGTTTGTCGCCGTCGGTGACCGAGTCGTGGTTGGCTTCGGCGATACCGCCGGCCTCACGAATTTCCGCCACCACACGGTCGGCGGCTGAGGCATTGGCGCCTTCACCCTGGGTCGAGCCGCCGAGGTCGTTGACCAGCACTTTGGCGCCTTGCTTGGCAAACAACAATGCATGGGCGCGTCCGAGGCCGCCACCGGCTCCGGTGACGATGACGACTTTATCTTCGAAACGCACAGACTCATTCATCGCAGCAACTCCAGCAGGCCAGTATTGAGCCTGAGTGTCAGGCACACAGCTTTTGGTCACAATGAATACGGCGGAGGCTGAATGGTGTGCGATAAGGTTGGGGGATGATGAGGCCGTCAAAGAAACAAAAGATCAAAAGATCGCAGCCTTCGGCAGCTCCTACATTGGATTTGTGTAGGAGCTGCCGCAGGCTGCGATCCTTTGATCTTTCAGGAGCAGGCGACTTTGCGCGGTGGCAGCACAAAACGATCGCGAAACGCCAGATAGTGCTTGAGCACCTGCACCGGCGCTTCGGTCTGTGGATAGTGACCAATGCCCGGCAACAGCACCGTGTCCGCGTCCGGGATCAACTCGCGGTAACGCTCGACCATGTGCGCCCCGGAAATCGGATCGACTTCACCATCGATCACCCGCAACGGAATCTCGCCCCGCTGCATCGCCATCACCCAGCGATCACGTTGCACCCGGCGTTCGGGAATGTAGCTGATCAACTTGTGCATGATCCGTGGCCCGCGATTGCTGTCGACCAGGCTCCAGAAATCGTCCAGCTCACTTTCAGTCGGCCGGGTCTGCGGGCCGAAGATCTGCCGGAAGCTTTTCACCAGCGCATCGCGCGTGAACGCGCGGCCGATCATCCAGCCCAGCGGACTGAGCAGCAATTTCTGCATCAACACCGGACGATGGGTTTCCGGAAACAATCCGCCGTTGAGAAATACGCAACTGGCGACCTCGATCTTGTCTTCGTAGTGCCGGGCGAGCAGTTCCTGGGCAACGCTGTCACCGTAATCATGCGCCAGCACATGCACCGGTTGTTCAACCTGCAAATGCGCGAGCAATGCCTGTTGCAGGTCAGCCTGCTCCAGCAGGCTGTAGGTGTGATTGAGCGGTTTGGCCGAATCACCAAAGCCGAGCATGTCGCAGGCGATCACCCGATAACGCTGGGCCAGTGGCTGCCACAGGTAATGCCAGTCCCAACTGGCGGTCGGGAAGCCGTGAATCAGCAGCAGCGGCTCACCCTGCCCCGCCGTCCAGTAACGGATTGGCTGACCACGAAAGACAAACGCCTGGCTGCGTTTACGCCAGACACACAGAGGAATCTCGGCAAGAGGCATTAGAGTTTATATCCGGGGTCTTGTTTATCGAGTTTGCGCAGCAACGCTGGCCAGGCCAGCGCGCCACCCATGCCTTGAGCACTTTTGGTGACGCCAGCGATCATCGCTTTGGCGCCTGCCAGAATTTGCGGTTCGATGGCGATGAGTTCAGCCCCGCCGGTTTGCGCCATGACCTGAATGTCGCAGGCGCGCTGGAAGGTGAACATCATCAGAAACGTGTCGGCGATGGTGCCGCCACAGGTCAGCAGACCGTGGTTGTGCAGCATCAGGAAATTGTTTTCGCCCAGGTCGGCCTGCAGGCGCGCTTTCTCTTCGTGGTTCAGCGCCACCCCTTCATAGGCGTGATAAGCCAGGCTCGACAGCACGAACAGCGACTGCTGGCTGATCGGTAACACGCCCTGCTTTTGCGCCGACACCGCGACACCGGACGCGGTATGCGTATGCAGTACGCAAACTACATCGTGCCGCACTTCGTGCACGGCGCTGTGGATGGTGTAACCGGCGGGGTTGATCTCGTAGGGGCTGTCCATGAGTTTGTTGCCGGCCTGATCGACTTTCACCAGGCTCGACGCGGTGATCTCATGGAACATCAGACCGAACGGGTTGATCAGGAAATCTTCGGTGCCCGGCACCTTGGCAGAAATATGCGTGAAGATCAGATCGTCCCAGCCATGGGCGGCGACCAGACGATAACAAGCGGCGAGATCGACCCGGGTCTGCCACTCTGCGGCGCTGACCTGGTCTTTGACATTAAGGGACGATTGGACGGGGGCTACGCTCACTGTATGCACCTCTGCGTTCTTATTGTTCTGCACGTGTGAGCAGTCTAGTCAGGCGCAGAGGATCGCGTAGTTGCATTGGCAGCCAGCTTGATGACTGAGCGGGTCAGTCATGCAAACAGCTTGGATCCATGTCAAAGCAACGACGCCAACAAAGGTGCGGCAAACAGATTGAGCAAGCCGGTCAATACCATCACCAGCCCGGCGACTGAGCCCTCTTCGCCGCCCACTTCATGGGCGCGACTGACGCCGGCACCGTGCGCGCCAACCCCGAACAGCGCCCCGCGCGCCAAGGCACTGCGCAACGGCAACCACTTCAACAGCACGCCGCCGAGCATCGCACCGAACACGCCGGTGAACATCACGAACACCGCCGTCAACTCCGGCACGCCCCCCAGATTTTGCGCCAGCGGCATGGCGAACGGTGTGGTGATCGAGCGCGGCACCAGTGACATTGTCACCGAACTGTCCAACGCCAATGCTTTGGCCAGACCGAACGACGTACCAATCGATGCCGCACTGCCGGCAACCATGCCCAGCATCAGCGCCGACCAGTGCCGCATCAACAATCGGCGTTGCTGCCAGATCGGTACGGCGAAGGCGACGGTCACCGGGCCCAGCACCAGCATCAGCCAGTGGGTGTTGCTCGAATACTCGGCATACGCGGTGTGCAGCGGCACGGCGAGCGCCAGCAACAGCGCCGGGACCAGAATCAGCGGTGACAACACGTAGCGGCCGGTGCGCCGATAAATCCAGCGGCTGAACAAATACGCCAACAAGGTGAAGGCGAGCCAGAACATCGGCATCCATTCAAGCTTCATGGGAACGCCTCGCGCGCACGGCCAGCTCCACGGTGAACGCAGTCACCAGCATCACCATCAAAGTGCTGGCCGCGATCACCAGCAAAATCCGCCAGCCGTCATTGCGCAGCAACGCGCCGTAGTCGAGCAAGCTCATCAGTGCCGGAATGAAAAACAGCAGCATCTCGGCCATCAGCAAACCCGCGCCCAATTGCAGCGCCGCCGGTTTGACCCAGCCGAAAGCGAATGCCAACAGCAACAGCGCCATGCCGATCACGCCGCCGGGAATCGGCCAGGTTAGCCATGCGGCGAGTTGGCAGCCGAGCAGGTAGAGACCGAGTAACACGGCGAGTTCGACAAAGAGACGGAAAAAGTGCTTGAGACGGGCGGCGTTCATGATTGTGCTCCTGACAGAGGCCTATTTTACGAAGCGGCCTGCCATCCCCGAAGCGAATTGTTAGACTCAACACCATTCCAAAATGGAATCAGGCAATGGAATTCAAACAGCTGCGCAGTTTTGTCGAAGTCATGCAC
Organism: Pseudomonas sp. S3_C06; assembly: GCF_054667675.1. Lineage (NCBI taxonomy): Bacteria > Pseudomonadati > Pseudomonadota > Gammaproteobacteria > Pseudomonadales > Pseudomonadaceae > Pseudomonas > Pseudomonas sp. S3_C06. The sequence continues at coordinate 4,963,979 of NZ_CP162747.1, read as the reverse complement.
CAGGGCGGTTTCACTCAAGCCGCAAAAACCCTGCACATCAGCCAGTCCGCGGTCAGTAAACAAATCGCACAACTGGAGCAGAGCCTCGGCACGCCGTTGCTCGAACGGCTCGGTTCGCAGTTGCGACTGACCGCCGCTGGCAGCGTGGTACTGCAACGCGCTGAAGCGATGCTGCGTTTGCGCAACGAGTTGTTGGTTGAACTGGACGACCTCAGTCATCTGGCGCGTGGAGAGTTACGTCTCGGCCTGCCACTGCTGTGCAGTGACGCGCTGTTCGCCGGACTGTTTGCCGAGTACCGTCGGCGCTATCCGAATATCAGCGTGCAATTGCTTGAGGGTGGCAGTCGCAATATCGAGCAGGCAGTGTTGAGCGGGGAGCTGGAATTGGGCGGCAGTCTGTTGCCCAAGGATCCACAATTCGACTGGCAGCCGTTTTGCGATGAGCAACTCGACGCCCTGCTGCCGGTGGATCATCCGCTGGCCGATCGGGGCGAGATTGGTCTGGAGGAATTGGCCGAGACGCCCTTTCTGCTCTATCAACGCAGTTTCGTGCTCAACGACCGCTTGCTGCAGGCGTGTCAGCAACTGGGTTTCACGCCGAAGGAAGGCGGACGCAGCGGTCAGGCAGACTTTCTTGCGGCGCTGGTGGCCGCCGGGCAAGGCGTGGTGCTGTTGCCCAGCGTGGTCGCGCGCGGTCTGGTGCGGCCGGGCGTTGTACGCCTGGCCTTGCGCGCGCCGGATTATCTGCGCTGGGACATCGCGTTCATCTGGCGCCGGGGCGCGTACTTGTCGAAAGCGGCGCAGGCGTGGCTGGACTTGCTGCGCGAACGGCCGATCAGCCCTTGAGCGCGTCGATCAACTGCGCCAGCCAAGGCTCGGCGTCGGTTTCCGGAGTGACGCTTTCGCTGGCGTCGATGCGCAGCATGTCTAGTACTTCGCGCACACCCAGTTCGCCGAAAAGCTCACGCATTTGCTCGCCGCCACCGCAGAAGGTGTCGCCGTAACTGGCGTCGCCCAAGGCAATCACTGCGCCCGGCAAACCGCGCCACGCGGCTGGCAACTGATCGCGAATGGTCGAGTACAGCGGTTGCAGGTTATCCGGCAACTCGCCCATGCCGGTGGTGGAAGTCACCGCGAGCAACGCTTCAGGAGCGAACGACTGAATGTCCGCCAGGCTGGCGCGCGAGTTGTAGAAGGTTTCAAAGCCCGCGGCTTTCAACAGGTTCTGGGCGTGACGGGCGACTTCTTCGGCGGTGCCGTAGACCGAACCGGAGAGGATGGCGACTTTCATCAATCTGATCCTGAAACTGAAAAAAAGAGCGGCGATAGTAACAGCCTCCAACGCAAAGCTGCGATTGAATCTCAACTGGCGATAATGGCCAGTAGACAGCGCCTACGGTTCTTCTAGAATGCGAGCCACTGACAACTCTGAAAGGATTCAAAGATGATCAACGCAAGCTTGTTGCAAATGGTGATCAACGCGTCGAACGACGGCATCGTGGTCGCTGAAAAAGAAGGTGAGCAGGACAACATCCTGATTTACGTAAATCCGGCCTTTGAACGTCTGACCGGCTACACCAGCGAAGAAATCCTCTATCAGGACTGCCGTTTCCTGCAGTCCGGGGACCGCGACCAGGAGAGTCTGGAGCTGATTCGCGACACGTTGCGCGGCGGCGGATCGTGCCGGGAAATCCTGCGCAACTATCGCAAGGACGGCACGCCGTTCTGGAATGAACTGTCGCTTTCAACGGTGAAAAACGCCGACGACGGTCAGACTTATTTCGTCGGCGTACAGAAAGACGTGACTGTTCAGGTCAAGGCTCAGCAGCGTGTGGCGCAGTTGGAAGCTCAGGTCGCGGCCCTCGAAGCTGAACTGGCTGCGGTGAAAACGACAAACGGTCAAAACAAAATCGCGAACTAATTGTCATTAACTACAATCACCAATAACTTTGTAACTATATCTTTTGAGTTAGCCATGCAGCGCGACGCCCTCCTCACTCAGGACGAGCTGGATTTCATCCAGACCATGCAGCACAACCCGCAACTGAACGTGCGGGATGCGACGTCGAGTCTGCTGGTTAACGGCGGTTCGCAGATCCGCGATTTGCTCACCCGCCTGGCCGCTCACGAGCAAGTGACCATTCAGGCCAACTTCGAAAACCAGCAGATGACCTTCCCGCTGCATCTGGTGGAAGACGAGTTTCACGCGTTGCATCTGCGTCTTGGCGTGCCGAGCATTTATGAAGACGGCCCGATGGTGCGGCCATGGCGGTTGACTCTCGAAGAGCCAGTAGCTCTGGAAAACGCCAAAGGCCAGCCGGGCATGTTGTTTGTGCACGAGGTTTCGCACAAAGGTGTGCTGCTGGAAGTGCGCAACAAGACCAAACCACCCAAGCATTTCGCGCTGTGGTTCAGCCCTTCGGGTTATGAGCGGATTTCATTGCGTGGCAATTTCGAACGTGAAACCGAAAGCGGGTTCTACGCCTACGAGTTGAGCCAGACCGATACCGACGAAACCGAGCGGCTGCGTCAGTTCATCCTGCAGCAACATCGCCTGACGCATCCTGCCCTTCACACCTGAGTTTCAGGTATCAAGATTCCCTGCAAGAAACTGCAGCATGCGCTGACGCATGCTCGCCCCTTCGTTTCCAAGACATGCAACAGAGGAGCCGGCCAGACTGTCCTGCGCCAGATTCGAAGCATCGCCCGCCAGCATCAACTGACAATCAAGGCTTAACGCCAACCGGTTCAGACGTCGAGGCAATTCGGCGCTGGGCGCGTGATTGGAAAACAGCACGAGTGCATCAGGTTTGATCTTTTCGCACACCAGCGTCAATTCATCGAACGGCTGCCCCGTGGTCAACACCCTGACACCGGCATTGCTATCGCTGAGAAACAGCGCCGCCACCAGCAATTCCAGTTCCCGACATTGCCCGGCCAGCGCGCTGACGATCACTCGACGCGGTTGCGTGCCGCGCAGCATGACAATCCGCTGCAACACCCGCGCCCGCAGGAATCCATCGAAGAACAGCCACTCGCTGGTTTGCCCGAAAGCCTCCTGGCGCTGCAACAATTGCAGCCACAACGGCATGAGGATGTCCTGAAATACCACGGGCAGTGCGTAGGAAGAGAAAATCTGCCCATAGACGCGGTCCAGTTGCTGATCATCAAATGCACTGACCGCCTGTTGAATCTGCTCCTGCCACTGCAGGTAATCGGCCTGCACCAGATCATCGGGGATGATGTGCGCCAGCACTTTCATCGGCTCGGTCTTGGCGAGGATCTTGCCGACCTTGCTCACGGCGACACCGCGATCAATCCAGTCGACGATGCTGCGCACGCGCTCGATATCGGTCATCGAATAGAGCCGATGCCCACTTTCGGTGCGCGTTGGCTGAATCAAACCATAGCGCCGCTCCCAGGCACGCAAGGTCACCGGGTTGACACCGGTCAGGCGTGCGACCTCACGGATCGGGAACAGATCGGCACGCTCGAGCGCGACAGATGCCTGCGAAGCGGGGCTTGCATCCGTGATGACAGGCATATGGCGTTCAACTTCCATGTCGGTTCAATTGGATCCCATTCTAACGCTTATGCCCCAATGGGGTTCAAGTGATGAAATGCGACGAAAGTCGCTGGTTTAATCGTGAAAAACCGGAATAATCCTTGCTTGTTGAAAAACGCAGGCCTCTACCCCGGCTCTGCGTCAGGCAAAACTCCTACCCGGAGTGACGCACTCGAAATACGGAGATACAAAATGTCTACTTCCCCCGTCACGCTGATGGTTGCCCGTCGCGTCGCCGACGGCCGTTATCAGGATTTGATCGCCTGGCTGCGCGAAGGCGAACAACTGGCCACTGACTTTCCCGGTTATCTCGGCTCTGGCGTGCTCGCTCCGCCGCCCGGTGATAACGAGTTTCAAATCATTTTCCGTTTCGTCGATGAACAGACGCTGCATGCGTGGGAGCATTCGGCTTCACGCACGGCGTGGCTGGATCGTGGCAGCGACCTGTTCGCCCACCCCAAGGAACATCGGGTCAGCGGCATCGAAGGCTGGTTTGGCGCAGCCGGTCAGCGGCCACCGCGCTGGAAGCAGGCTGTCGCGATCTGGCTGGCGTTCTTTCCGGTGTCATTGCTGTTCAACTTTGTCCTCGGGCCGTTGCTCGCTGACATGAGTTTGTTGCCGCGTGTGTTGATCAGCACGGCGTGCCTGACGCCGCTGATGGTTTACCTCTTTATTCCGCTGTCGACGCGGTTGCTCGCGAACTGGCTGAACAGCACGCCGGTGCGCCCGTTGCCAGTGACGTCTTCCGCACAGAATCGATGATCTCTGTGTGGGAGCGAGCCTGCTCGCGAATACGGACTGACCTTCAACATTGATGTCGACTGAGACACCGCTTTCGCGAGCAGGCTCGCTCCCACAGCAATGGGGACAGCCGAGGATAGGTGGGCAAGCCATGTCGCTGTTATAGTTTTTGCTCCCACCTCGATGCGAGCCGTTCATGCCTGACTCCTCCGCCCCGATCCTCATCACCGGTGCTGGCCAGCGTGTCGGCCTGCATTGCGCGCAGCGGTTACTCGAGGACGGCTATCGCGTCATCTTCACCTACCGCAGCGAACGCCCCGGCGTACAGACGCTACGAGATCTGGGGGCCGTCGGCCTGTTCGCGGACTTCTCCAGCGAAGCCGGGATTCTCGCCTTCATCAACGAACTGAAAACCCACACCGACCGCCTGCGCGCCATCGTGCACAACGCCTCCGAGTGGCTGGCCGAAATTCCGGACAGCGAAGCCGAAGCGTTCACGCGCATGTTCAACCTGCACATGCTCGCGCCGTATCTGATCAATCTGCACTGTGGCGAATTGCTGCAGCGCTCGACGCCCGCCGACATCATCCATATCAGCGACGATGTCACTCGCAAAGGCAGCAGCAAGCACATCGGCTATTGCGCCAGCAAAGCCGGGCTCGACAGCCTGACGCTGTCCTTCGCCGCTCGCTATGCGCCGGCGATCAAGGTCAACGGCATCGCACCAGCCCTGCTATTGTTCAATCCCGACGACGACGCGGCGTACCGCGCCAAGGCCCTGGCCAAATCCGCGCTGGGCATCGAACCCGGCAGCGAAGTGGTCTACCAGAGCCTGCGCTATCTGCTCGACAACCCCTATGTCACCGGTACGACCCTGACCGTCAACGGCGGACGGCACCTCAAATAACGCCTGCCTGCGAGGATTTCCATGGCCCGCTCACTGCCCGAGAATTACCGCGAAATCCTTATCGGCCTCGGTGAAGATCCCGATCGTGAAGGATTGCTCGACACCCCGCTGCGCGCGGCCAAGGCCATGCAATACCTGTGTCACGGTTACGAACAGAGCGTCGACGAGATCGTCAATGGCGCGCTGTTTGCCTCCGACAGCGACGAAATGATCATCGTCGCCGACATCGAGTTGTACTCGTTGTGCGAACATCACCTGTTGCCCTTCATCGGCAAGGCCCATGTGGCTTATATTCCGACGGGCAAAGTACTGGGTCTGTCGAAGATCGCGCGACTGGTGGACATGTTCGCCCGGCGCCTGCAGATTCAGGAAAACCTCACCCGGCAAATCGCCGATGCGGTGCAACAGGTCACCGAAGCCGCCGGCGTCGCCGTGGTGATCGAGGCCAGGCACATGTGCATGATGATGCGCGGTGTCGAGAAACAGAATTCGACCATGAACACCTCGGTCATGCTCGGCGCGTTCCGCGAGTCGAGCAACACCCGTCAGGAGTTCCTGCAATTGATTGGACGGAGCAAGTAAATGCCACAACTTCAACCGGGAATGGCGCGCATCCGGGTCAAGGATCTGCGCTTGCGCACCTTTATCGGGATCAACGAGGACGAAATCCTCAACAAGCAGGATGTGCTGATCAACCTGACCATCCTGTATGCCGCGCAGGAAGCGGTGCGTGACAACGACATCGACCACGCGCTGAACTACCGCACGATCACCAAAGCGATCATCGCCCACGTCGAAGGCAACCGCTTTGCACTGCTCGAACGCCTGACTCAGGAGCTGCTCGATCTGGTAATGAGCAACGGCTCGGTGCTGTACGCCGAAGTCGAAGTCGACAAGCCGCATGCGCTGCGTTTTGCCGAATCGGTGTCAATCACGCTTGCAGCGAGCCGCGAGCTTCAAGCTTCAAGCACCAAGCTGTAAACTTGGTATCACCGCCAACCATCTTGCAGCTTGAAGCTCGTCGCTTGAAGCTGTCTCGCAGAGACTCCCATGAACGAGCAACAACGCCTCGAACTCGAAGCCGCCGCCTTCCGCCGGCTGGTCGCACACCTGGACAGCCGCAAGGATGTACAGAACATCGACCTGATGAACCTTGCCGGGTTCTGCCGCAACTGTCTGTCGAAGTGGTACAAGGCCGAAGCTGACGAGCGCCAGATCGAGGTCAGCCTCGATGACGCCCGCGAAGTGGTTTACGGCATGCCGTACGCCGAGTGGAAAGCCCAATTTCAGCAAGAAGCCAACGCTGAACAGCAAGCAGCGTTCGCCAAAGGAAAAACCCATGAGTGACCTCAACACCCTGCGCGCCAGCCTCAACAGCGGCGAACACGCTTTCGCCGGCACCCTGGCCTTCATCGCCGCCGGCTACGATTATCAGCCGCAGGCGTTCAACAACGGTGGCGTGGAAAGTGCCGCCGGGCAGAACGAAGGTTCGTGCAAGACCTTGGGTCTGGCGCTGCTGGAAGGTCTGAGCGATGAGGAAGCGCTGTTGGCGTTCGGCGAGCATTATCGTTCGGTGGTCGCGACCCCTGAGGGCAGTGATCACGGCAATATTCGTGCGTTGATCCAACACGGCCTGGCCGGCGTCAAATTCACCGCGCAACCCCTGACCCGCCGCTGATCCCTCTATCCACACAAAATCCCTGTGGGAGCGAGCCTGCTCGCGAATACGGACTGACATTCAACATTGATGTCGACGGATACACCGCATTCACGAGCTGGCTCGCTCCCACATTTGATCCGTGGTGACTGTGATTCTCGGGCACAAAAAAACCGGCCAATCTGGCCGGTTTTTTTATGCCTGCGATCTTAGAACGAAGCGTTCTGCAGACCGTCCAGGTAACGCTCGGTGTCCAGTGCCGCCATGCAGCCGGCGCCGGCCGAGGTGATGGCCTGGCGGTAAACGTGGTCAGCCACGTCACCGGCGGCGAAGATGCCTTCGACGCTGGTTGCAGTCGCGTTGCCGTCACGGCCGCCCTGCACCACCAGATAACCGTCTTTCAGGGTCAACTGGCCTTCGAACAGCGAAGTGTTCGGGGTGTGGCCGATGGCGATGAACACGCCGTCGACAGTGATTTCGTCGAAGCTGCCGTCGTTGTTCTTCAGACGCGCACCGGTCACGCCCATGTTGTCGCCCAGGACTTCGTCCAGGTTGGCGTTCAACTTGAGGATGATCTTGCCTTCGGCCACGCGAGCGTTGAGCTTGTCGATCAGGATCTTCTCGGCGCGGAAGGTTTCGCGACGGTGGATCAGGGTCACGGTGCTGGCGATGTTGGCCAGATACAGTGCTTCTTCAACAGCCGTGTTGCCGCCGCCGACCACGGCAACAGGTTTGTTGCGGTAGAAGAAACCGTCGCAGGTCGCGCAGGCCGAAACGCCTTTGCCCATGAACGCCTCTTCCGACGGCAGACCCAGGTAACGCGCGCTGGCGCCGGTGGCGATGATCAGGGCGTCGCAGGTGTAAGTCGCGCTGTCGCCGGTCAGGGTGTAAGGCTTGGCAGCGAAGTCGACGGCGTTGATGTGATCGAAAACGATCTCGGTTTCAAAACGCTCGGCGTGCTCGCGCATGCGTTCCATCAGTGCCGGACCGGTCAGACCGTGGACATCGCCCGGCCAGTTGTCGACTTCAGTGGTGGTGGTCAGTTGACCGCCAGCCTGCATGCCGGTGATCAGCAGTGGCTTGAGGTTGGCGCGGGCCGCGTATACCGCAGCGCTGTAACCGGCAGGGCCGGAACCGAGAATAATCACTCGCGAATGACGGACTTCAGACATGACCTGCTCCTGTTGACCGGGCGGAAAAACAGGCCCGGATCGCCGCAATGCCGGCGGGAATAAAAAAGGACTGTGGAAAACCTTGGGGAAGGCTTGAGCTCGACAGTCCTGTAAAAAGTTGGGTGCAGCGTATCGAGGGGGGCAAGATTAAGGAAATACGGTTTAACAATCCAGCTCATAGGTGGTCTCTATGCCGACACAATGACGAGATGGACGTCTTTGTTACAGTGAATGTCGATCGCTCTGCCGCGCTTTCGCCCCCGGTGCAAAGTCGGTAAGGTCGGCGCGTTTTCCCTTGCTCGGAGCACCTTATGCCCGCCCCTGTTCTGTCCGGCCCGCAATACCTGCGCGAAGGCCTCAAACTGGTCTTGAGCCCAGGCTTGCGCCTGTTCGTGTTATTGCCGCTGGCGATCAACCTGGTGCTGTTCGTCGGATTGATCTATCTGGCCGGCCACCAGTTCAGCCTGTGGGTCGATACGCTGATGCCGTCGTTGCCCGAATGGCTGAGTTTCCTCAGCTACGTACTCTGGCCGCTGTTTGTGGTGCTGGTGGCATTGATGGTGTTTTTCACCTTCACCATGCTCGCCAACGTGATCGCCGCACCGTTCAACGGTTTTCTCGCGGAGAAAGTCGAAGTGGTGGTGCGCGGCACTGATGATTTCCCGGCGTTCAGCTGGGGCGAGTTGATCGCCATGGTCCCGCGCACCCTTGCACGGGAAATGCGCAAACTGGGCTACTTCCTGCCGCGCGCCATCGGCCTGTTCATTCTCTCGTTCATCCCGGTGGTGAACATTATCGCCGCACCGCTGTGGCTGTTGTTCGGCGTGTGGATGATGGCAATCCAGTACATCGACTACCCGGCGGACAACCACAAACTGGGCTGGAACGAGATGCTCGCCTGGCTGCGCCAGAAGCGCTGGCAGAGCATGAGTTTTGGCGGGATCGTCTATCTGGTGCTGCTGATTCCGGTGGTCAACATCCTGATGATGCCGGCCGCAGTGGCCGGGGCAACGTTGTTCTGGGTGCGTGAGCGCGGTGCTGAGAATCTCGTCACTCAACGCTGAGCACGTCACAAATCCATCATCCGAACGTCACAAGCACGACATGGCCTCAGTCGACACTGAGGTCATGACGACAGCTCTACACATCACCCTGATCAGCGAAACCTTCCCACCGGAAATCAACGGGGTGGCCAATACTCTTGGCCGCTTGTGCGATGGGCTGCGCGCGCGTGGCCACCAAGTGGAACTGGTGCGCCCGCGTCAGGCTGGCGATCCGCAACACAGTGAAGACGATGCGTTGCTGCTGTGCCGGGGCTGGCCGCTGCCGGGCTATCCAGGGTTGCAATGGGGTCAGTCGTCGATGCACAAACTGCTGCGGCGCTGGAAACGTCAGCGCCCGGATGTGCTGTACATCGCCACGGAAGGCCCGCTCGGGTTGTCGGCGCTGCGTGCGGCGCGGCGTCTGGGGATTTCGGTGGTCAGCGGGTTTCACACCAACTTTCAGCAATACACCAGCCAGTACGGGCTCGGTCTGCTGACGCGGATGCTCACGCATTATTTGCGCTGGTTTCACAATCGCTCGGCCATGACCCTGGTGCCGAGTGTCAGCCAACGCCTGGAACTGGAGCGGCGCCACTTCGAGCGTTTGGCGCTGTTGTCGCGCGGTGTCGACAGCCAGTTGTTTCATCCAAGCAAACGGCTGAATGCCTTGCGTGAGCAATGGGGCCTGTCCGAGCAGGACATTGCGGTGATTCACGTAGGACGACTCGCTCCGGAGAAGAACCTTGGTCTGCTCAAACGCTGCTTCGAAAAACTGCGGGACACTTATCCACAGCGCAATCTGAAACTGGTCGTCGTCGGCGACGGGCCGCAACGGCTGGCACTGGAAAAGCAATTGCCCGAAGCGATCTTCTGCGGTGCACAACGCGGTGAGGCGTTGGCGGCGCACTATGCGTCTGGAGATTTGTTTCTATTTCCGAGTCTGACCGAAACCTTCGGCAATGTGGTACTGGAAGCACTGGCCTCGGGACTGGGTGTGGTGGCTTACGATCAGGCTGCGGCGGCGCAGCACATTCGCCACGGTTACAACGGCGTGTTGGCGATGCCGGGTGATGAGCAGGCGTTTTGCGAGGCGGCGGCGTGGTTGCTGGAGGAGGATGAGACGTTGCGTTGCGTGCGTTTGAATGCGCGGCAGCATGCGAGTCGCCAAGGCTGGCCGGCGGTTATCGAGCAGTTTGAAAAGCATTTGCGCGGGGCTTGTGTGGGGGAGCAAGTGGTGCCGAATGCGCAGACATTGCCTTGAATCCAGGCGACTTGGAGACCGCCATCGCGAGCAGGCTCACTCCTACAGGGGAAATGCATTCCAATTGTAGGAGTGAGCCTGCTCGCGATGGCGTCAGTACAGCCGCTGGTTAAACCAGCGTCATCAACGCCTCGCGGCTGAACGGCAGAATATCCTGCTCACGCCCTTCGCGGACTTTCTGCGCCCAGTCCGGATCGACCAGCAGCGCACGGCCCACCGCCACCAGATCGAATTCCTCCTTGTTCAAGCGCTCCAGCAGGTTCTCCAGACTGGCCGGTTGCGCGACCTTGTCAGTGTTGACCATGAACTGCAGGAACTCGCCATCAAGACCGACGCTACCGACGGTGATGGTCGGCTTGCCGGTGAGTTTGCGGGTCCAGCCTGCCAGGTTCAGCTCGGAACCATCGAACTCCGGCTCCCAGAAACGCCGCGTCGAGCAGTGGAAAATATCCACGCCAGCGTCGGACAGCGGCTTGAGAAACTCACCCAACGCTTCCGGAGTCTGCACCAGACGCGCGGTGTAATCCTGCTGCTTCCATTGCGAGAAACGGAAGATGATCGGGAAACCTTCGCCGACCGCCGCACGTACGGCTTGAATCAGTTCGATGGCGAAACGCGAACGGTTGGCCAGGCTGCCGCCGTATTCGTCGGTACGCTGGTTGCTGCCCTCCCAGAAGAACTGGTCGATCAGGTAACCGTGGGCGCCGTGGATTTCCACGCCGTCCATGCCGATGCCTTGTGCATCTTTGGCCGCTTGAGCGAACGCGGCGATCACGTCCTGAATGTCTTGTTTGGTCATGCCGTGCACCACGACCTGACCGTCCTTGAGTTTTTCCGACGGGCCGTAAGCAGGCACGCTGGCGTCCGGCTCGGTGCCGATACGGCGTACGCTGCCGACATGCCAGAGTTGCGGAACGATCTTGCCGCCTTCAGCGTGAACAGCGTCGACAACTTTTTTCCAGCCGGCCAATGGCGCGTCACCAAAGAACTGCGGCACGTTCGGATAACCGTTGGAGGCGATGTGGCCGACGGTGGTGCCTTCGGTGATGATCAGGCCGACACCGGCCGCCGCGCGACGACGGTAGTACTCGATGACTTTCGAATTAGGCACGCCGCCCGGGGAGAACGAGCGAGTCATCGGCGCCATGACCACGCGGGTCGGCAGTTCGAGGGCACCGAGGTGGAACGGTTTGAACAAGGCTTGAACGGGCATCGAAGGGCTCCACAGAGAAGGCTTTATGACAGCGATAATATGGAGGCGCGCACCCTTTGAACAGCACTATTGATTTGGGTGATTAAGGATTAAAAGACGCAAAGCAAAAGATCGCAGCCTTCGGCAGCTCCTACATGGGGTTTGAGGTCACCAGCAGGAACTGCCGAAGGCTGCGATCTTTTGATCTTGCTGTTTCAGCTCAGCGCTTTTTCAATCGCATGAACAATGGTCGGATCATCCGGCGCCGTGCGCGGCGAAAACCGGGCCAGCACCCGACCGTCCTTGCCAAGCAGAAACTTCTCGAAATTCCAGGTGATATCACCGGGAAACTCCGCGCCCTCGCCCGCCAGCAGACGGTAGAGCTGGTGACGATCATGACCGTTGACTTCAAGCTTGCTCGACAACGGAAACGTCACGCCATAGTTGAGGCTGCAGAAATCCTTAATTTCCTGTTCGGTACCTGGTTCCTGGCCGGCAAACTGGTTGCACGGCAGGCCCAGCACACTGAAGCCTTTGCCTTTGAACTGCTGATAGAGGTTCTCCAGCGCCGCGTACTGTGGGGTCAAGCCGCATTTGGAGGCGACGTTGACCACCAGCACGACTTGGCCCTTGAACGGCGCCAGCGGTAGCTCCTGACCATCCAGGGCTGTCAACTTAAGGTCGTGAAAAGCACTCATGACGAACTCCAAGATTCCCGTGTTCTACTCGAAACAGCCACTTGGCGAGGTCACCAAGGACAGCCGCGGACTAAAAAGGCGCCCGCAGGCGCCTCTCCAGTACTCGAAGCTTAGCGCAGAAAATCAGTGGTGATGGCCACCTTCGCCATGGACGTGGCCATGAGCGATTTCTTCCTGGCTGGCGTCACGGATGTCAACGATCTTCACTTTGAAGTTCAGGCGCTGACCGGCCAGTGGGTGGTTGCCGTCAACCGTCACGTCGTCGCCGTCGAGGTCACGGATGGTGACGATTTGCATCTGGCCGTCCGGCGCCGAAGCGTGGAACTGCATGCCGACTTCCAGCTCGTCAACGCCTTCGAACATGCTGCGGCTCAGGGTGCTGACCAGCTCAGCGGCGTATTCGCCGTAAGCGTCTTCCGGTTCAACGGAAACTTCCAGCTCGTCACCAACAGCTTTGCCTTCCAGAGCTTTTTCCAGGCCCGGGATGATGTTGCCTGCGCCTTGCAGGTAGACCAGCGGAGCGCCGCCGGCGGAGCTGTCGATGACCTCACCAGCGTCGTTGGTCAGGGTATAGTCGATGGAGACAGCCTTATTGGCGGCGATCAGCATGGGGCGAGACCTTTTGCATAAGAATATAGAAAGGCCAAGTTTAGCGAAGCAATCGCGCGAAAGCGAACACAACCCGGACAAACGGGTTTCGACGATCGCAGGCTTCCATCAGGACGAGGACGGCCACTGGGTCGTCGAGCTTTCCTGTGGCCACACCCAGCACCTGCGCCATCAACCGCCATGGCAATCACGCGCCTGGGTGCTGGACCCGGCGCAACGTATTGAAAAAATAGGCCAACCCTTTGCCTGCGGTTGGTGCGCACAAGGCTCGGTTAGCGATAACCTTGGCGACTGAATTTCGGTAGTCAGCCAGACATAGACTGACGCCATTGCCATGCAACTTTAGAGAATTCGCATGCAAACTTTTTTTATCGCACCCACCGATTTTGGCGTGGGTCTGACCTCCATCAGCCTCGGGCTGGTGCGCACGCTTGAACGCGCCGGGCTGAAAGTCGGTTTCTTCAAACCGATTGCGCAGCCGCATCCGGGTGACACCGGCCCTGAGCGTTCTACCGAACTGGTGGCGCGCACCCACGGTCTGAAACCGCCGCAACCGCTCGGCCTGGCCCACGTCGAGCGGATGCTCGGCGATGGTCAGCTCGATGAGCTGCTCGAAGAAATCATCACGCTGTATCAGCAAGCGGCCATTGGCAAAGACGTGCTGGTCGTCGAAGGCATGGTGCCGACCCGCAGCGCCAGTTATGCCGCACGGGTCAACCTGCACTTGGCCAAGAGCCTCGATGCCGAGGTGATTCTGGTCTCGGCGCCGGAAAACGAAGTACTCGCCGAACTCTCCGGCCGCGTCGAGTTGCAGGCGCAATTGTTTGGCGGGCCGAAAGACCCGAAAGTCCTCGGGGTGATCCTCAACAAGGTCAAGACCGACGAGAGCATGGACGCCTTCGCCACGCGTCTGAAGGAACATTCGCCGTTGCTGCGCAGCGGTGATTTCCGCTTGCTCGGCTGCATTCCGTATCAGCCTGAACTTAACGCGCCACGCACCCGCGACGTCGCCGATCTGATGGGCGCGCAAGTGCTCAACGCCGGTGATTACGAAACCCGGCGGATGACCAAAATCATCATCTGTGCGCGGACCATGCGTAACACCGTCGAGCTGCTCAAGCCCGGTGTACTGGTGGTGACCCCGGGCGATCGCGACGACATCATCCTCGCCGTCAGTCTGGCGGCGATTAACGGCGTGCCACTGGCCGGCCTGCTGCTGACCAGCGACACCCTGCCCGATCCGCGCATCATGGATTTGTGCCGTGGCGCCTTGCAGGCTGGTTTGCCGGTGTTGTCGGTGAGCACCGGTTCCTACGACACCGCCAACCTGCTCAACGGCCTGAACAAGGAAATCCCGATCGACGACCGCGAGCGCGCGGAGATCATCACCGATTTCGTCGCCAGCCATCTCGACGCCAAATGGCTGCACCAGCGTTGCGGCACGCCACGGGAAATGCGCCTGTCGCCAGCGGTGTTCCGCTATCAATTGATTCAACGCGCGCAAGCGGCGAACAAGCGCATCGTTCTGCCCGAAGGCAGCGAGCCGTTCACTGTGCAAGCGGCGGCGATCTGTCAGGAGCGCGGGATCGCCCGTTGCGTGTTGCTGGCGAAACCGGAAGACGTCGAAGCCGTCGCCCGCGCTCAAGGCATCGTCCTGCCGCCGGGGCTGGAGATTCTTGATCCCGACCTGATCCGCGAGCGCTACGTCGAGCCGATGGTCGCCCTGCGCAAAACCAAAAGCCTCAATGCACCGATGGCCGAGCAGCAACTGGAAGATACCGTGGTGATCGGCACCATGATGCTCGCACTGGATGAAGTCGACGGCCTCGTTTCCGGCGTGATCAACACCACGGCCAACACCATCCGCCCGGCCCTGCAGCTGATCAAGACTGCACCGGGCTGCACGCTGGTGTCGTCGGTGTTCTTCATGTTGTTCCCGGAAGAAGTGCTGGTGTATGGCGATTGCGTGATGAATCCGCACCCGAGCGCTACGGAACTGGCCGAGATCGCGTTGCAAAGCGCCGACTCGGCCGCTGCATTCGGCATCACCCCGCGCGTGGCGATGATCAGTTATTCCAGCGGCGAATCGGCCACCGGCGAAGAAGTCGAAAAAGTCCGCGAGGCCACCCTCCTCGCCCACGAGCAACAGCACTCGCTGCTGATCGACGGTCCGCTGCAATACGACGCTGCTGCCAACGCCGACGTGGCCCGGCAACTGGCGCCGAACAGCCAGGTCGCCGGTCGCGCCACGGTGTTTGTGTTCCCCGATCTGAACACCGGCAACACCACGCACAAAGCCGTGCAACGCAGCGCCGACTGCGTCAGCCTCGGGCCGATGCTGCAAGGCCTGCGCAAACCGGTGAATGACTTGCCGCGCGGCGCGCAGGTCGATGACATCGTCTACACCATCGCCCTCACCGCGATTCAAGCCGCCAACCGACCTATGGATGTGTAAATGCTGGATTTTCTACCTGCACCCGTGCGCGGCGTGATCGCTTCGCTGCTGTTGGCGCTCAACACGATTCTGCTCTGCTCGTTTCTGTTCTGCGTGGCGCTGGTCAAGGCCTTGCCGTTCGCGCTCACCCAGCGCATCGCTGGCTGGCTGATGAGCCACACCCACGAAGCGTGGATCAGCAACAACAAGGGCTGGATGAATCTGGTTCGCCGCACCCGCTGGCACATCAGCGGCCTGCAAGGGCTCGACTATCAGCACTCGTACCTGATCACCAGCAACCACCAGAGCTGGGTCGATATTCTGGTGCTGCAATACGTGCTCAACCGTCGGATTCAGCCGCTGAAATTCTTCCTCAAACAGGAGCTGATCTGGGTGCCGGTGATCGGTCTGGCCTGGTGGGCACTGGGCTTTCCATTCATGAAGCGCTACTCCAAGGCCTACCTGGCCAAGCACCCGGAGAAGAAAGGCAAAGACCTGGAAACCACGCGCAAAACCTGCGCGAAGTTTCGCAATAATCCGGTGGGGATTTTCAACTTCGTCGAGGGCACGCGCTTCACCGAAGGCAAGCATGCGCAGCAGCAGTCACCGTTCAAATATCTGCTCAAGCCCAAGGCGGGCGGCATTGCCTTTGTGCTGGATGCGATGGGTGAACAGCTGGAGTCGATCGTCAACGTGACCATCCACTATCCGGCAGGACGTCCGGGGTTCTGGGATTTGCTCTGCGGCAATGTGCGCGATGTGGTGGTGCACTTTGAAGAGCTGAAGATTCCGCAGCAGTTCATTGGCAAGAATTACGATCAGGACGGCGAGTATCGCCTGCAGTTTCAGGGCTGGATCAATCAGCTGTGGCTGGACAAGGATGCGCTGCTCGAACAGATGCACCGCGAATACCCTTCCGTATGATCGTTCCCATGCTCCGCGTGGGCATGCCTCACTGGATGCTCTGCGTCCGCTTTAGATGGGACGCGGAGCGTCCCGGGCTGCGTTCCCACGCAGAGCGTGGGAACGATCACGAATCGCCGTATGCCCGAATAAAAAAGCCCGCCGATGATTACTCATCGGCGGGCTTTTTCTTGCAGCTTGAAACTCGAAGCTTGCCGCTGCTTCAGTGCTTAGATCGCGCCACGCTTGCGCAGTAGATCCAGCACTTGCTTGACGCTGTCTTCCAGACTCAGCGTCTGCGTGTCGATCACCAGATCGGCATCCAGCGGCACGTCGTACGGGAAGGATTCGCCCGGGATGTTGTCGCCAGCGGCGGCATACAGACCCTGCGGATCACGCTCGGCGCAGACAGCCGGCGAGGCCTGCACGTAGACCGTCAGCAGACGATCCTTGCCGATCAGATCCTTGGCTTGCTCACGCCCTTCGGCACTCGGTGCAACGAACGCAGCCAACGTCACCAGACCGGCTTCGTTGAACTGACGCGCAACGTGCGCAGCACGACGCCAGTTCTCGGTACGACCAGCGCGATCCTGTGGCAGACCTTTGTTGAGGTCGTGACGCAGGTTCTGACCATCCAGCACAAACACCGCACGGCCCATGTCGAACAGCTTGCGTTCAACCGCATAAGCCAGCGTGCTCTTGCCCGCGCCCGACAGACCGCTGAACAGCACGGTCGCCGGTTGCTGGCCGAAACGCTGGGCACGTTCTTCCGTGGCCACGTGCGCCAGTTTGCCGTGGTGCGTGGCAGTACCATGCGTCACCGGTTGCGCGACGATCATGCCGGCGCCAACAGTGCCGTTGGTCAAACGGTCGATGATGATAAACGCGCCGGTGGTGCGGTTGCTTTCGTAACCGTCGAGGGCGATCGGCGCGTCGAGCGCGATCTTCACCTTGCCGATTTCGTTGAGCTGCAACGCGCTCGCCGGGCCTTCTTCAAGGGTGTTCACGTCGACCTTGTTGACGATGCTGGCGATCGACCCCGGCACGTAACTGGTGGCGCGTTTGATGTCGTATTTCTTGCCCGGCAGCATCGGCTCTTCAGCCATCCACACCAGCATCGCTTCGAAGCTGTCGGTGACCGGCGGCACGTTGTCGGCATGCACCAACAGGTCGCCACGGGAGATGTCGATTTCGTCTTCCATGGTCAGCGTTACGGCCTGACCTGGACCGGCGTGTTCCAGTTCACCTTCGAAGGTGACGATGGATTTCACCCGGCTGCTTTTGCCCGACGGCAGCACCACGACTTCGTCGCCTTTGTGCACGATGCCGCTGGCCAGCGTGCCGGCGAAACCACGGAAGTTCAGGTTCGGACGGTTGACGTACTGCACCGGGAAACGCAGATCGGTGAAGTTGCGATCGCCCGCGACTTCCACGGTCTCGAGAATTTCCATCAGCGACTGGCCTTTGTACCAAGGCGAGCGCTCGGACTTGTTCACCACGTTGTCGCCCTTCAGGGCAGACATCGGCACGAAGTGCATGCTGGTCGGCTTCATCTTCAAGCCTTCGGCGAACTTCAGGTAGTCGGCCTTGATCGACTCGAACACGCCTTCATCGAAGCCCTTCAAGTCCATCTTGTTGATGGCGACAACGATGTGCTTGATCCCCAGCAGGGAGGCGATAAAGCTGTGGCGACGGGTCTGGGTCTGCACGCCGTAACGCGCGTCGACCAGAATGATCGCCAGGTCACAGGTGGACGCACCGGTGGCCATGTTGCGGGTGTACTGCTCATGGCCGGGGGTGTCGGCGATGATGAATTTGCGTTTCGCGGTGGAGAAATAGCGGTAGGCGACATCGATGGTGATGCCCTGCTCCCGCTCGGCCTGCAGACCGTCGACCAGCAATGCCAGGTCGATATCGTCACCGGTGGTGCCGACTTTCTTCGAATCACGAGTGATCGCTTCGAGGTGATCTTCGTAGATCATTTTCGAGTCGTGCAGCAGGCGCCCGATCAGGGTGCTCTTGCCGTCATCGACGTTACCGCAAGTCAAAAAGCGCAGCAGCTCTTTACGTTCGTGCTGGCCCAGGTAGGCGAGGATGTCCTCGCTGATCAAATCAGAAACATGCGACATGACAGCCCCTTAGAAATAGCCTTGACGTTTTTTATCTTCCATCGAGCCTGCGCCATCGTGGTCGATGACTCGGCCCTGGCGCTCGGAAGTTCGCGTCAGGAGCATTTCCTGGATGATGTCCGTCAGGCTTTCGGCCTCGGACTCCACGGCACCCGTCAACGGGTAGCAGCCAAGGGTGCGGAAACGCACTTTCTTTTTGACGATGCGCGCTTTGTCTTCATCGGACAGGTGCTCGAGGATGCGCTCGTCGTCGATCATGATCAGCGTGCCGTTCTTCTCGATCACTTCGCGTTCGGCGGCGAAGTACAACGGCACAATCGGGATGCCTTCGAGGTAGATGTACTGCCAGATGTCCAGCTCGGTCCAGTTCGACAGAGGGAATACGCGGATGGATTCGCCCTTGTTGACCTTGCCGTTGTAGACGTTCCACAGCTCTGGACGCTGGTTTTTCGGGTCCCAGCGGTGCTTGCTGTCGCGGAACGAGTACACGCGCTCTTTGGCGCGGGATTTCTCTTCATCGCGACGTGCGCCGCCGAACGCTGCGTCGAAACCATGCTTGTCGAGCGCCTGTTTCAGGCCTTCGGTTTTCATGATGTCGGTGTGCTTGGCGCTGCCGTGGGTGAACGGGTTGATGTTCTGCGCCACGCCATCGGGGTTGATGTGGGTGATCAGGTCCAGGCCCAGTTCTTCGACCATCTTGTCGCGGAACTTGTACATCTCCTGGAATTTCCAGCGGGTGTCGACGTGCATCACCGGAAACGGCAGTTTGCCCGGGAAGAACGCCTTGCGTGCCAGGTGCAGCATCACGGCGGAGTCTTTACCGATGGAGTACAGCATCACCGGGTTATCGAACTCGGCGGCCACCTCGCGGATGATGTGGATGCTTTCCGCCTCCAGCTGTTTCAGATGCGTCAGTTTGTCGACCATGGCTACTCACGAAAACTTTCTTATGAACGGCCAGCGGGCCGTGTTCGAGCGAGAAATCCTAGCACAGCGGCCTCTTCTAATCAGGACGCCAACTAGATCGAAAGGGTATATGAATATGCCTACCAGTTCGGCCGATGCCCCCCTGTAGGAGTGAGCCTGCTCGCGATAGCTTTGTCACATTCGACATAACGGTGACTGACACTCCGCTATCGCGAGCAGGCTCACTCCTACAGGGGATTTGCGGTGGATTCAGATCGGATTCGGGCAATCGATGAAGATGTGCTCGACGGCGAAACGTTTCGCCAGGTAGTCGCCCAGCGCCTGTACGCCGTAGCGCTCGGTCGCGTGGTGGCCGGCGGCAATGAAGCTGATGTCGTTCTCGCGGGCGCTGTGGAAGGTCTGTTCGGAAGCCTCACCGCTCAGATAGAGATCGACGCCTGCGGCGACGGCTTGATCGATATAGCCCTGACCGCCGCCGGTGCACCAGCCGACCCGGCGGATCATCGGATTACCTTCAATCAGCAACGGTTCGCGGCCCATGACTTCTTGCACCTTGCGGGCGAAATCGCGCGCGGTCATCGGCTCTTTCAAAGACCCGACCAGACCAACGATTTTAAGATTGTCCGGATCCAGCGGGCCCTCAACAGTGATATCCAGTTGACGCGCCAGTTGCACGTTATTGCCGACATCAGGATGCAAATCCAGCGGCAAGTGGTAAGCGAGCAGACTGATGTCGTGCTTGAGCAAGGTCTTCAATCGGCGCTGCTTCATGCCGGTAACGCACGGGTTCTCGCCCTTCCAGAAGTAACCGTGATGCACCAGCACCAGATCGGCCCCGGCCTCAACGGCAGCGTCCAGCAACGCCTGACTGGCCGTGACGCCGCTGACGATGCGCATCACTTGCGGACGGCCCTCGACCTGCAATCCATTCGGGCAATAATCGGCAATTTTCGCACTGCCGAGGTAACGGTCGGCTTCTTCGACGAGGGTGCTGAGGGCAACGGCCATGAAAGACTCCTAAATATCCCGTTCAGAGGCACGCGCGGCCTCGTATAATGCGCGACATTATGGGCGGTCTGACCCCGCCTGCAACTCTTCCAGGACGTGCTTAATGTTCAAGG
This sequence comes from Pseudomonas sp. S3_C06, assembly GCF_054667675.1. Classification (NCBI taxonomy): domain Bacteria; kingdom Pseudomonadati; phylum Pseudomonadota; class Gammaproteobacteria; order Pseudomonadales; family Pseudomonadaceae; genus Pseudomonas; species Pseudomonas sp. S3_C06. The sequence continues at coordinate 4,943,620 of NZ_CP162747.1, read as the reverse complement.
CGCTGCGTTTTATGGGCTGGCCGTTGTTGGCCGGCGTGCTTATCGCTCTGTTGATTATTCAGCGTTACCCGCAGTGGGTCGGGCTGCCGAGCCTCGACGTCAACCTGCAACAGGCCCCGCAAACCACCAGCGTGCAGCAGGGACCGGTGTCCTATGCCGATGCGGTGACCATCGCCGCACCTTCGGTGGTCAACCTGTACACCACCAAAGTCATCAACAAACCCGCGCATCCGCTGTTTGAAGATCCGCAGTTCCGCCGCTTCTTTGGTGATAACTCGCCGAAGCAGAAACGCATGGAGTCGAGCCTCGGTTCCGGCGTGATCATGAGCCCGGAAGGCTACATCCTGACCAACAACCACGTGACCAGCGGTGCCGACCAAATCGTCGTGGCCCTGAAGGACGGTCGCGAAACCCTCGCCCGCGTCATCGGCAGCGACCCGGAAACCGACCTCGCGGTGTTGAAGATCGATCTGAAAACCCTGCCGGCGATCACCGTCGGCCGCTCCGACAATATCCGCATCGGCGACGTCGCACTGGCCATCGGCAACCCATTCGGCGTCGGCCAGACCGTGACCATGGGCATCATCAGCGCCACCGGGCGTAATCAGTTGGGGCTGAACAACTACGAAGACTTCATCCAGACCGACGCGGCGATCAACCCGGGTAACTCCGGCGGCGCGCTGGTCGATGCCAACGGCAACCTCACCGGCATCAACACGGCGATCTTCTCCAAGTCCGGCGGCTCGCAGGGCATCGGTTTTGCCATTCCGGTGAAACTGGCGATGGAAGTGATGAAGTCGATCATCGAACACGGTCAGGTGATTCGTGGCTGGCTGGGCATTGAAGTGCAACCGCTGACCCAGGAATTGGCTGAGTCGTTTGGTCTGTCCGGGCGTCCGGGGATTGTCGTGGCGGGGATCTTCCGCGATGGCCCGGCGCAGAAGGCCGGCCTGCAATTGGGCGACGTGATTCTGAGCATCGATGGCGAGCCTGCGGGCGATGGCCGTCGTTCGATGAACCAGGTTGCACGGATCAAACCGACGGACAAGGTGACGATTCAGGTGATGCGCAACGGCAAAGAGATCAAGCTCACCGCTGAAATCGGCCTGCGCCCACCACCGGCGCCGGTGAAAGAAAAAGAAGAATAAAACTTTCTTCGCGCTTATCGCGCGAATAAAAGATATTCTCAACAGGCATGTTATATTGTTTCAATTCTAATAATTGGAACAACATAACATGTCGTCTCGAACAAAGGCTTCCCTGCTCGGCCTGAGTCTTGGTCTGCTGGTCGATCCAGCCTTCGCCGAAGAGCCCAAGCCGCTTGAACTCGACGCCATCAGCGTCATCTCCGACTACGAATCGCCGACCGGTCCGGTCAAGGGCTATCGCGCCACCCGCTCGTCCAGCGCAACAAAAACCGACACCGCGATCCGCGATATTCCTCAAGCCATCAGCGTCGTACCGGCCAGCGTGCTCAAGGATCTGGGCAGCACCAGCGTCGAGCGCGCACTGGATTTCGCCGGCGGCGTATCCAAGCAAAACAACTTCGGCGGCCTGACGCTGTACGAATACAGCGTGCGCGGTTTCACCACATCGGAGTTCTACAAGGACGGCTTCAGCGCCAATCGTGGTTATCCGAGCACACCGGATGCAGCCAATATCGAGCGCATCGAAGTGCTCAAAGGCCCGGCCGCCAGCCTCTATGGTCGAGGCGACCCCGGCGGCACGGTGAACATCGTCACCAAGAAACCGCAGCCCGAAGCGTTCACGACGTTGCAAACCAGCGCCGGCAGTTGGGACCGTTATCGCACCGTGCTGGACGTCAACACGCCACTCGATGAACAAGGTGATGTGCTCTCGCGGATCAACCTCGCTGTCGAAGACAACAACAGTTTTCGCGATCACGTCGACAGCAAGCGTGTGTTCGTCGCGCCGTCGATCAGTTGGCAATTGAACCCGGACACGTCGCTGTTGGTGGAAAGCGAGATCGTCCGTCAGAGCTCCACGTTTGATCGCGGTATCGTCGCGCCGAACAACAAGTGGAGCGGCGTTTCGCGCTCGACGTTTCTCGGTGAACCCAACGACGGCAACATCGATAACCACAACAATCTGCTTCAGGCGACGCTCGAACATCACCTCAACGATAACTGGAAGCTGCGTCTGGCCAGCCACTACAAGGAAGGCAAACTCTGGGGTGACGCCTCCGAATCCCGCCCGTTGAACGCCGATGGCCACACCGTCAACCGCCGCTATCGCGAGCGCGACACAACCTGGCACGACAGCATTACCCAGCTTGAGCTGCGCGGCCTGTTCGACCTCGGCCCGTGGCAGCACGAACTGCTGATCGGAACCGAATACGAAAACTTCCGCAAGAACGAGCGCGTCACCACGATTGCCGGCGGCCCCTACGCCATCGACATCTACAAGCCGATCTACGGCCAGCCGAAACCCAACGGCGCACGCTCGGGCACTGACTTCTTCGAACAGGTCGAAAGTCATGCACTGAACCTGCAGGATCAAATCGTCTTCACCGACAAACTGCGCGGGATGCTCGGTGCGCGTTTCGAGCATTTCGATCAGCACGTCGACGACCACAGTCGCAATGCCACCAGCAACCAACGCCACGACGCCCTCACCCAACGCGCCGGCCTGCTCTATCAACTGACACCGGATACCGGCTTGTTCGCCAATGCGTCAACCTCGTTCAAACCGAATAACGGCCTCGACGCCTCCGGCAAATCCTTCGACCCGGAAGAAGGCGTCGGTTACGAAGTCGGCATCAAGAACGAGTTGTTCGACGAACGCCTGAGCAGCACCCTCGCCTTCTTCCACATCGACAAGGAAAACGTCCTCGCCCTCGATCCGGCCACCGACACCAGCCGCGCGATGGGCAAGGCGCGCAGTCGTGGTTTCGACCTGCAAGTCACCGGACAGGTCACCGACGCTGTGCGAGTCATTGGTGCCTTTGCCTACATTGACGCAGAAGTGACCAAGGGCGACGCAGTCATTCCCACCGGCAGTCGCATCCTCGGCGTGGCCAAACGCAGCGGCAGCCTGCTCGGGGTTTATGAGTTTCAGGATGGTCATTGGCGCGGCTCGGACGTCGGCGCAGCGTTCACTTATGTCGGCGACCGCTCCGGAGAATCCGGCAGCGACTTCGAATTACCGGCCTACCAGACCGTCGACCTGCTCGCGCATTACAAGGCCAGCGACAACGTCACCGTCGGCCTGAACCTGAACAACCTCTTCGACGAGAAGTATTACGAGCGCTCCTACAGCAACTACTGGGTCAATCCCGGCGAGCCGCGCAATTTCACTGTCAGCCTGACTCTCAACCTGTAAAAGGACGTCACCATGCAATACGGCAAAACCTTTGTACTCATCGCAGCGCTGTTCGCAGGCGAAGTCTCGGCTCATGGCCTGTGGACCGAACAACGGCGCGGCAATATCGAAGTGGTCTACGGCCATGGCGCTGAAGACAACGCGTTCAAGGCACAGAAAATCAGCGGCGCGTGGGCTTATGACGCGAGCGGCAAGATGATTCCGGTCAGCGTCGAGCGTCTGGCGGATCACGCACGATTGAAGCCCTTGAAGTCGCCGGCGGTCATGGCCGTCGCATTGAATAACGGCATGTGGTCGCAAACCACCGACAAGACGTGGATCAACGAAGGCCGCAGCAAAGTGCCGGGCGCTGTCGAGGCAACCGAGACGTTTAAATACAGTCTGGCAATTTATCAGCCGGGGGCGAAGTTGCCCAAGCTTGATCAGATCAAGTTGCTGATTCTGCCGGAGGTTGATCCGCTGACGGTTGGGCCGGGCAAGTCATTGCCGGTGCGGGTGTTGCTCGATGGCAAACCGGCGGCCGGGGTGAAGTTGATTGGCGACTATCGCAGCGCGCCGAACACGTTGAGCACCGAGACTGACAAGGATGGTCGGGCGCAGGTGTTGGTGCGGAATGAAGGGTTGAATGTGATTGCGGCGCAGGTTGAGGTGCCAGTGAAGGGCAGCGCGGATGTGGATAGTCGTGGGCTGTTTACCTCACTGACTTTCCTCGGCGAGCAGCATCACGAATAATCACCACAATTCCCCTGAGCGAGCCTGCTCGCGACGGCGCCGGGTAAGTGAATCCGCCATCGCCAGCAGGCTCAATCTTTTAGCCCGTCGATGAACGAAGGATTCTGCTCCGCCATTCTGATCGAAATCCCGAAAGTCGAATGTTCGTTGACCTAAAAGCTTTAGATCAACTCGCACTCGATAGCAACACAAAAAGTTATGAAAACCTGTCAGATCTGACAGTTGTTTCGTTGCCATTGGCGCGTACATTAAAAGCAGTTTGCAACAAACCAGCCAAAGGAACTAAGCATCATGAAACCAACAACTTCGTCGCGATCAAAAAAACACAAAAAAAACGCAAATGGCAAATTCACCCTGAAAATAAATGAGGTTGAACAAGTTTACGAACAATACCAATACATACATAAAGTTCCGGCAGGCGGACTCATGTCAGCAGGAAAACATATAGGGCCTGGGGATTCTGATATAGACGCCATTTACATCTCATACCCCAACGCTGTAGTAGTTGACAAAGAATACAACTGGACATATCCCGATGACGTTATAGGGCTGCCTGAGAAGTGGGCACTCCATTACCAGGGTGTGCGTTACATTGCGATTACGGGAAAACAGACAGCAACATTCAAAAAACTCCATAAACACATAACGGGCCACGTTTCATTTGATGGGAAAGAGGAAAACGGCACAAAAACAATAAAAGTATCCGGAGACTTTGAACTCACTACAGACCCTTAATTCAAATGAAAGATCAGCGCCTGTTCTTGGATAAACCAAAACAAGACAGGCGCTTCGCTATCGATAATAAGGGACTATAAAATCATATCTCACCCAACCCATCGATCAACGCCCGATTCTGCTCCGGCGTACCAATCGAAATCCGCAAAAACTGCGCAATCCGCTCCTGCTTGAAGTGCCGCACGATCACGCCCTGCTCCCTCAGCTTGGCCGCCAGTCCCGCCGCATCATGCTGCGGGTGGCGAGTGAAAATGAAGTTCGCCGCCGATGGCAACACTTCAAACCCCTTGGCCTGCAACTGCGCGATCACCCACTCGCGGCTCTCGATCACCAGACGGCAGGTCTTGTCGAAATGCTCGCGATCCTCGAACGCCGCCGCTGCGCCGACAATCGCCAGACGATCAAGCGGATAGGAGTTGAAGCTGTTCTTGATCCGCTCCAGCGCCTCGATCAGGTCCGGATGCCCAACCGCGAGACCAACGCGCAAACCAGCCAGCGAACGCGACTTGGACAGGGTTTGCGTCACCAACAGGTTGGGATAACGATCCACCAGACTGATTGCCGTTTCGCCGCCGAAGTCGATGTACGCCTCGTCTACGACCACCACCGAATCCGGGCTGGCCTTGAGGATCTGCTCGACCGCTTCCAGCGCCAGCAGGCAACCGGTTGGCGCGTTCGGATTCGGGAAAATGATCCCGCCGTTCGGCTTGGCGTAGTCGGCTGGATCGATCTGAAACTGCGTATCCAGCGGCACCGCATCGAACTGGATGCCGTACAACCCGCAGTAAACCGGATAGAAGCTGTAGCTGATGTCCGGAAACAGCAGCGGCTGATCGTGTTGCAGCAAGCCGTGGAAAATGTGCGCGAGCACTTCGTCCGAGCCGTTGCCGAGGAACACCTGATTGCTCTGCACGCCGTAGTATTTGGCGACCGCAGTTTTCAGCAGATCACTGTTCGGGTCCGGGTACAGACGCAGGTTGTCATTCAGTTCGATCTGCATCGCGGCCAAGGCTTTTGGCGATGGGCCGTACGGGTTTTCGTTGGTGTTGAGCTTGACCAGTTTGGTCAGCTTCGGCTGTTCGCCCGGCACGTACGGCACCAGATCTTTAACGAACGGGCTCCAGAATTTACTCATGTTCAGTTCCCCTTCGATTCGTCTTTGATGCGGTATTCGGCGCTGCGCGCGTGCGCGCTCAGGGATTCGCCACGGGCCAGTACCGATGCAGTCTTGCCCAGTTCCGAAGCACCGGCCTCGGAGCAGAAGATGATCGACGAGCGCTTCTGGAAGTCATACACGCCCAGCGGCGAAGAGAAGCGCGCGGTGCCCGAAGTTGGCAATACGTGGTTCGGACCTGCGCAGTAATCGCCCAGCGCTTCGGAAGTATGACGGCCCATGAAGATCGCGCCGGCGTGGCGGATCTGCGGCAGCCAGGCCTGTGGATCAGCGACCGACAGCTCCAGGTGTTCCGGGGCGATGCGGTTGGCGACTTCGATGGCTTGCGCCATGTCCTTCACGTGAATCAGCGCACCACGGCCATTGATCGAGGTTTCGATGATCGTCGCGCGGTCCATGGTCGGCAGCAGTTTGTCGATGCTCGCCGCAACCTTGTCGAGGAACTCGGCGTCCGGGCTGACCAGAATCGCCTGCGCGTCTTCGTCGTGCTCGGCTTGCGAGAACAGGTCCATGGCGATCCAGTCCGGATCGGTCTGGCCGTCGCAGACCACGAGGATTTCCGAAGGACCGGCGATCATGTCGATGCCGACCTGACCGAACACGTGACGCTTGGCCGTGGCGACATAGATGTTGCCCGGGCCAACCACCTTATCGACTTTCGGCACACTTTCGGTACCGTAGGCCAAGGCAGCGACAGCTTGCGCGCCACCAATGGTGAACACTCGGTCGACGCCGGCGATGCACGCAGCCGCCAGCACCAGTTCGTTGATCTCACCGCGCGGCGTTGGCACGACCATGACCACTTCGGTCACGCCGGCGACCTTGGCCGGAATCGCGTTCATCAACACCGACGACGGGTACGACGCCTTGCCACCCGGCACGTACAGGCCGGCACGATCCAGCGGTGTGACCTTTTGGCCCAATACCGTGCCGTCAGCTTCGGTGTAGCTCCAGGAATCCTGCTTCTGTTTTTCGTGGTAGCTGCGCACGCGGGCGGCGGCTGTTTCCAATGCCTCGCGCTGTGGCACGGTGATGCGGGTCAGAGCCAGTTCCAGACGCTCGCGCGGCAGGATCAGGTCGGCCATCGAAGCGACTTCGAGGCCGTCGAATTTCTGGGTGAACTCGACCAGCGCCGCGTCACCGCGCTCGCGCACAGCCTTGATGATGTCCAGCACGCGCTGATTGACCGAGTCGTCAGACACACTTTCCCAGCTCAGCAGATGATCCAGATGATGCGCGAAATCCGGGTCAGCAGCGTTGAGTCGGCGAATTGCAGTCGTTGCGGTCATAGCGAGAGCCTCATAGGAATGGCAAAAAACTCAGGCGCCCGAAACTATCATCCGATCCGCTTAGGCACCTGAGAATTCTGGCTATGAGGCGGATAGACGGCGCGACCTGGGGCCGCGCAGGTAAATCAGCCGCGGTGTCGCGATTCCACTGCGTTGCGCAGGGTATCGATCAACGCCTGGATTCGGGCGTGTTGCATTTTCATCGAAGCCTTGTTGACCACCAGGCGCGAGCTGATCGTGGCGATCAGTTCCTGAGGTTCCAGGCCATTGGCGCGCAGGGTGTTACCGGTGTCGACCACGTCGATGATCTTGTCGGCCAGACCGATCAGTGGCGCCAGCTCCATCGAGCCATACAGCTTGATGATGTCGACCTGACGGCCTTGCTCGGCGTAGTAACGCTTGGCAACGTTGACGAACTTGGTCGCTACGCGCAGACGGCCCTTGGGCTCCGGCGCGCCGATCTTGCCGGCGGTCATCAGCTTGCACTGAGCAATCTGCAGATCCAGTGGTTCGTAAAGACCCTGGCCGGTGTATTCCATCAACACGTCTTTACCGGCAACGCCAAGGTCGGCCGCGCCATGCTCGACATAGGTCGGCACATCGGTGGCTCGCACGATCAGCAGACGAACGTCGTCCTGCGTCGTGGGGATGATCAGCTTGCGGCTCTTGTCCGGATTCTCGGTCGGCACAATGCCCGCTTCGGCGAGAAGCGGCAGGGTGTCGTCAAGGATGCGGCCCTTGGACAGTGCGATGGTCAACATGGGAAACGTCAGTCCTTATCAAGGTACTCATGTCCGGTCGCAATCGGCGCCGGACACACATCGAGCCGGAAACCGGCTCGACTCTTAAAATCAGTGGACACGTCCCTGTGTCCCAATGCAGCAATCAGCCCGGAACGCGACGGATCTTGGCGCCCAGCATCTGCAGTTTTTCTTCGATGCACTCGTAACCACGGTCGATGTGGTAGATGCGGTCGATCAGCGTATCGCCCTCGGCAACCAGTGCCGAGATCACCAGGCTGGCCGAAGCCCGCAGGTCGGTGGCCATGACTGGCGCGCCTTTGAGGACTTCGGTACCGGTGACGATGGCAGTGTTGCCTTCGACCTGGATCTTGGCGCCCATGCGGTGCAGTTCGTACACGTGCATGAAACGGTTTTCGAAGATCGTCTCGATCACCGCACCGGTGCCTTCGGCAATGGCGTTGAGCGAGATGAACTGCGCTTGCATGTCGGTCGGGAATGCAGGGTACGGCGCAGTGCGCACGTTGACTGCTTTCGGACGCTTGCCGTGCATGTTCAGCTCGATCCAGTCTTCACCGCAGGTGATTTCTGCACCGGCTTCACGGAGTTTTTCCAGAACGGCTTCGAGGATGGTCGGATCAGTGTCCTTGACCTTGACGCGACCACCGGTCACGGCAGCGGCAACCAGGTAGGTGCCGGTTTCGATACGGTCAGGCATGACCTTATAGAAAGCCGAACCCAGACGCTCGACGCCATCGATGGTGATGGTGTCGGTGCCAGCACCGGAAACCTTGGCGCCCATGGCGTTGAGGAAGTTCGCCAGGTCGACCACTTCAGGCTCGCGAGCAGCGTTCTGCAACACGCTGCGGCCCTTGGCCAGAGCCGCGGCCATCATGATGTTCTCGGTACCGGTCACACTGACGGTATCGAAGAAGAAGTGCGCACCGCGCAGGCCGCCTTCAGGCGCCTTGGCCTTGATGTAGCCGCCTTCGACGTCGATGACCGCGCCCATGGCTTCGAGGCCACGGATGTGCAGGTCGACCGGACGCGAACCGATGGCGCAACCGCCAGGCAGTGCGACTTCGGCTTCACCGAAACGGGCAACCATCGGGCCCAGTACCAGGATCGACGCACGCATGGTTTTCACCAGTTCGTACGGGGCGATCAGGGTCTTGATGGTGCGCGGGTCGATTTCGACGCTGAGTTTCTCGTCGATCACCGGCTCAATGCCCATGCGACCGAACAGCTCGATCATGGTGGTGATGTCGTGCAGGTGCGGCAGGTTGCCAACGGTCACCGGGCCATCGCACAGCAGGGTGGCGGCCAGGATCGGCAGGGCGGAGTTTTTTGCGCCGGAAATGCGGATCTCGCCATCAAGACGAGCGCCACCGGTAATAATCAATTTATCCATAAGAATCTCGACGCCCTAAGGCTCAGGTGCGCTCGGCCCAGGCCGCGCTGCTGAAAAATTTCATAGTGACCGCATGGATGCTGCCATCGGTGATCCATGGGTTCAAATGGGCATAGACCTGCTGCTGACGCTTCACCGGGCTCAACGCCGCCAGTTCATCGCTAATCACGTTCAGCTGGAAATTGCAGCCTTCGCCCTCAACTTCTACCAACGTTCCGGGCAGCTTTCCTTCAAGGAAGCTCTTCACTTCTACGGCCTGCATGCTCAACCTCAATCGGCGCCCTGTGCGCACGGGTCGGACATCATACAAAAAAGCCCCGCGCCTGCGAACCCCGCATGGCAGGACTCTGACGGGGGGCTTCTTTATAGATGCTGTTTCAGGGGTGCGCCAACAGTTCGGTCAGTTCACTGACCTGAGCGATTTCGCGCATGTCTTCGGGCATCGCGCGGATGCTGACAGCCTTTCCGGCCGCATTCGCATCGCGCATGAAGCACAGCAGCAACGACAAACCGACGCTGCTGGACTTCTTCACCGCCGAGCAATCGATCACCAGCGAAGCAGCCTTGCTGGACTTGATCAGCGTCTGGCCTTGCTTGCGCAGGTCGGCACCGGTGCGATAGTCCAGCACTCCGCTGAGCAGAAGCTCGTCGACATCACTCATACGAACTGCGGCCTCGTTCATTGCGCGGGGTTCTTTTCGGTGGCTTCTTTGGCCTTGGCCACTTCACCGGCCCAACCATTGATGGTTTTGTCCAGATCGTTGCCATTGCGCTGCATCGCGTCGGCGAACTGATCACGGAACAGTTTGCCGATGTTGATGCCATTGATGATCACGTTGCGCAGTTTCCACTCGCCGTTGATCTTCTCCAGCGTGTACTGCACAGGATAGATTGCGCCGCTGCTGCCCTTGACGGTCATGTTGACGCTGGTGCGGTCGCCCGATTCGTCTTTGGCAGGGTCAACGGTAATGCCCTGGTTGTTGTACTCGAGCAAGGCATTGCCGTAGAACTGGAACAGGCCTTTCTTGAAGTTTTCCTGGAAGGTCTGCATCTGCGCCGGCGTGGCCTTGCGCGAATACTTGACCGTCATGATGCTCTTGGAAATGCCCTCGGCGTCCACTACTGGCCCGACGATGGTGTTGAGCGCCGCGTAGAAATCAGTCGGATCCTGCTTGTATTTCTCTTTGTTGGCAGCCAGGTCGGCCAGCAACCGGGTGGTTGTGTCCTGCACCAGATCATGTGCCGAAGTCGCAGCAGCCACGGCGTTACCCATCAACGGCAAGGCCGCCAACAGCACCAACAAGCTGCGTCGCAAGATAGAGATCATTCAAAAGCTCCTCATTTGGCGTCTTTGCTAACGGTATTGAGCAGGAATTTACCGATAAGGTCTTCCAGTACCAGTGACGACTGGGTGTCGTGGATGGTTCCGCCATCCTTCAGCGGTTTGTCTTCCCCGCCGACGCTGATACCGATGTACTTCTCGCCCAGCAGACCAGCGGTCAGGATAGACGCTGTGGAGTCGGTCGGCAGGTTGTCGACCTTTTTATCCACTTGCAGGGTTACCCGACCGGTGAAGCTGTCGCGATCCAGATCGATTGCCGTGACCTTGCCGATGGTCACACCGGCCATGGTCACTTTGGCTCTGACCGTCAAACCGGCGATATTGTCGAAATACGCATAAAGTTTATAGGTATCGGTGGTCGACGTCGGAGACAGACCACTGACCCGCAAAGCAAGCAGCAACAAAGCCAGGATCCCTGCCAGCAGGAACAGGCCGACACCGATTTCCAGGGTGCGGTTTTGCATCAGAAATCTCCAAACATCAAAGCAGTCAGAATAAAGTCCAGGCCGAGCACTGCCAGCGAGGCAAACACTACAGTCTTGGTGGTGGCGCGACTGATGCCCTCGGAAGTGGGCTCACAGTCATAGCCTTGGAATACGGCGATCCAGGTCACGACAAAGGCGAAAACGATACTTTTGATGACGCCGTTAAGCACGTCACTGGTGAAGTTCACGCTGTTCTGCATGTTCGCCCAATAAGAGCCTTCATACACACCCAGCCAGTCGACGGCCACCCACGAACCGCCCCAAATCCCGACCACGCTGAAAATCATCGCCAGCACCGGCAGGGAAATGAAGCCGGCCCACAGGCGCGGGGCAATGATGTACTTGAGCGGATCGACGCCGATCATTTCCAGACTGGAAAGCTGTTCGGTGGATTTCATGTTGCCGATCTCGGCAGTCAGTGCCGAACCGGCACGACCGGCGAACAACAGCGCAGTCACCACCGGACCCAGTTCACGCAGCAAGGTCAGCGCAACCATCTGCCCCACCGCCTGCTCCGAACCGTAGCTCGACAGAATGCTGAAGCCCTGCAGCGCCAGCACCATGCCGATGAAAATCCCCGAAACGACGATGATCACCAGCGACATCACGCCGACTGAATGCAGTTGCTTGACCAGCAGGCTGAAGCCACCGCTGATCCCGCCGCGCCCCAGCAGAGCATGAAACAGGAACAGCGTCGCACGACCGAACACCGCGACGGCGTCGATCGCCGCCTCGCCGAACCGGCGCACGCGTTCTATTAATGAAATTCTGCGCATCAGCGCTTCCCCAGAAGATCTGCGCGGTAATCCGTCGCTGGAAAATGGTACGGCACCGGGCCATCGGGATCGCCGGTCATGAACTGACGGATACGCGGCTCGTCCGAGCTCATCAACTCGTCCGGCGTACCCTGCCCCAGTACCTGACCATCACCGACAACATAGATGTAATCGGCGATGCTCGCGGTTTCCGCCAGATCGTGGGACACCACGATACTGGTGATCCCCAGCGCGTCGTTGAGCAGGCGAATCAGACGGACCAGCACACCCATGGCGATCGGGTCCTGCCCGACGAACGGTTCGTCGTACATGAGGATCTGCGGATCGAGCGCAATCGCCCGCGCCAGTGCGACGCGGCGCTTCATGCCACCGGACAGCTCATCCGGCATCAACTCGATGGCTCCGCGCAGACCGACCGCCTGCAACTTGAGCAGGACGATGTCGCGGATCATTTCTTCCGGCAAATCGGTATGAACACGCAGGGGGAAAGCCACGTTCTCGAACACATCGAGATCGGTGAACAGCGCGCCGCTTTGAAACAGCACACCCATGTGCTTTCGCGCATCGAACAGATCGCTGCGCGAAAGCGCAGGCAGATTCTGGCCGTTGACCCAGACTTCGCCGCTGGCAGGACGCAATTGTGCGCCCATCAATCGCAGCAGCGTGGTCTTGCCACACCCGGAAGGCCCCATGATGCCGGTGACCTTGCCGCGCGGTATGCGAATATCGACGTTATTGAAAATGCTGCGCGCACCGCGCTTGAAGGAGACTCCCTTCAGCTCGACCGCGTAGGCGTTATCGGCACTCATCTAAACTCCTTGCGATGCAGCCTCTCACTCGGACGCCTGTCTTTACTTAAAAAGTACGTACATCCCGGGCAGGCCGAACTGGCGGCGAACTATATCACTGCAAAGGCTACGCGCCCAAGGCTTGTACCAGCCTGAGTTCGGCGATATGACAGGTCCGCAGGCTCTTTTACCGGGTTTTGGTAACGAGTAATGACAAAGCGCGACGAACTTGCGTGAGGCTTTGCCACATAACCGCTATAATCGCCGCCTTTTCATCGGGCTATACGATTTCTGACATGAGCCAATCCAGCGACCTGATTCAATCGGCACAACGCACCATCCAACTCGAAGTGGAAGCCGTACAAGGCTTGTTGCCCCATATCGACGCCGATTTCGTACGCGCTTGCGAGATGATTCTGGCCAGCAAGGGCCGTGTAGTTGTGGTCGGCATGGGCAAATCCGGGCACATCGGCAACAAGATTGCCGCGACCCTGGCCAGCACCGGCACCCCGGCTTTTTTCGTGCACCCGGCCGAGGCCAGCCATGGCGACATGGGCATGATCACTCGTGATGACGTGATTCTGGCCCTGTCGAACTCCGGCTCGACCAACGAAATCGTCACCCTGCTGCCGCTGATCAAACGTCTGGGTATCCAGCTGATCAGCGTCACCGGCAACCCGCTATCGCCGCTGGCCAAGGCGGCCGAGGTCAATCTCAACGTTCACGTCGAACATGAGGCCTGCCCGCTGAATCTGGCGCCGACCTCCTCGACCACCGCAGCGCTGGTCATGGGTGATGCGCTGGCCGTAGCGTTGCTGGAGGCGCGCGGTTTCACTGCCGAAGACTTCGCCTTTTCTCATCCGGGTGGCGCCCTTGGCCGTCGCCTGTTGCTGAAAGTGGAAAACGTCATGCATGCCGGTCAGGAGTTGCCGCAAGTACAGCGCGGCACGCTGCTCAAGGACGCACTGATGGAAATGACCCGTAAAGGTCTGGGCATGACCGTCATTCTTGAAACTGACGGCAAACTCGCCGGGATCTTCACGGACGGCGATCTGCGCCGCACGCTGGATCGCAGCATCGACATTCGCAGCGCCACCATCGATCAGGTAATGACCGCTCACGGCAAGACTGCCCGGCCGGAAATGCTGGCCGCCGAGGCCCTGAAAATCATGGAAGACCACCGAATCAACGCATTGGTAGTCGTAGACGAGGAAGATCGCCCGGTCGGCGCCTTCAACCTCTCCGATCTGCTGCGCGCAGGAGTCATGTAATGAGTAACGATCTGCTGCAACGCGGCAAAGCGATCAAACTGGCGGTTTTCGACGTCGACGGCGTTCTCACCGACGGGCGCCTGTACTTCCTCGAAGACGGCAGTGAGTTCAAGACCTTCAATACCCTCGATGGCCAGGGCATCAAGATGCTGATGAACGCCGGCGTGCAGACCGCTATCATCAGCGGTCGCAAGACCCCGGTGGTCGAGCGTCGCGCGAAAAACCTCGGCATCCCCCACCTGTTTCAGGGGCGCGAAGACAAATTGGTCGTTCTCGACGGTCTTCTCGAGCAACTGGGCCTAAGCTATGAAGAGGTTGCCTATCTCGGTGACGACCTGCCCGATCTGCCGGTGATTCGTCGCGTAGGTTTAGGCATGGCCGTGGCCAACGCCGCCGACTTCGTCCGCGAACACGCCCATGGCGTGACCCGCGCTCGCGGTGGTGAAGGCGCCGCCCGCGAATTCTGCGAATTGATCCTGCGCGCCCAGGGCCGCCTCGATGCGGCCAACGCCGCGTACCTGTGAGCCAAACCATGTTCAGCAAAAAATTTCGTAACTTCCTGCTGTTCGGCTGCATCGCTGCGATTTTCGCCGCGGTCGGCTACTGGAATATCAGCCCGGAACGCTTTCTCGACAAACCACCGGTCACCTCGGTGGAAACGCCTATCGACTGGTATGCGACCAACACGCACACCCTGCAATACCTGCCGGATGGCAAGGTGCAGTATGAAATGACGTCGGAAAAGGCCGAGCACGTAAAGGCAACCGACGTCACGCTGGTGACCAAACCCGATCTGAACATGTACCGCGGAACGGACTTCCCGTGGCACGTGACCAGTGAGCGCGGTGAAGTGAACTCAGGCGGCACCGAAGTCGAGCTGATCGATTCGGTACGCGTTGCGCGCACCGACGAAAAGAAGCGTGACATCCTGATCACTTCCACGCGCATGACCGTGTTCCCGCAGCAGGAATATGCGCAGACCGAGCAACCCGTTAGAATCGACGGCGCTGGCGGTGTATCGACTGGCGTTGGAATGAAAGCGTACCTGAAGGAAAGCAGGATACACCTGCTATCGAACGTAAGAGGACAGTATGAGGCTCGTTAAAACCCTCCCTATTTTGCTCAGTCTGGGCGCAGCACTGGGAAGCGTGAGCGCCTGGGCTCTGCCGAACGATCAGCAGCAACCTATCCGCATTCAGGCCGACGACGCCCAACTGGATGACAAGAACGGCATCGCTACCTATAAAGGTGATGTGATCATCACCCAGGGCTCGATGATCGTTAAAGGCAACACGGTCACCATGACTCGCGCGCCGAATGGCGATATCGACGTAGTGACCTCCGTGGGCAACCTGGCTTACTTCGAGCAGCTGCAAACCCAGGGCGACACCAAACCGGTTCAAGGCTACGGCGTGACGATTCAATACCACGCCCAGCAAAACCGCGTCGTGCTGATCGACAAGGCCAAGGTCGTCGACAAAGACGGCAACGTCACTCAGGGCGAGAAAATCGTCTACGACACCGTGAAGAAACTGGCCAGCGCCGGTCGCGCTACCGGCAGCAAGGTCACCGAGGCGCGTCCGCGCATCGACATGGTGATCCAGCCGAAGAAGAAAACCGACGAGAAAACCCAGTAATGGCAACTCTGAAAGCTCAGCACCTGGCCAAGGCCTATAAAAGCCGCCAGGTCGTGCGTGACGTCAGCCTGTCGATCGACAGCGGCCAGATCGTCGGCCTGCTCGGCCCGAACGGTGCCGGCAAGACCACGTGCTTCTACATGATCGTCGGCCTGGTACAGGCCGATCAGGGCCGCGTACTGATCGACGATCTGGACGTCAGCCATCAGCCAATGCACGGTCGCGCCAAGGCCGGTATCGGCTATCTGCCGCAAGAAGCGTCGATCTTCCGCAAACTGTCGGTGGCCGATAACATCATGGCCATCCTCGAGACCCGCCAGGAACTCGACAAGGCCGGCCGTCGCAAGGAGCTGGAAAGCCTGCTGCAGGAATTCCACATCAGCCACATCCGCGACAACCTCGGCATGAGCCTTTCCGGTGGTGAACGCCGCCGGGTGGAAATCGCTCGCGCACTGGCGACCGCACCGAAATTCATCCTGCTCGACGAACCGTTCGCCGGTGTCGACCCGATTTCGGTCGGCGACATCAAGCAGATCATCCACCACCTCAAGGCCAAGGGTATCGGTGTGCTGATCACCGACCACAACGTCCGTGAAACGCTGGATATCTGCGAAACCGCTTACATCGTCAACGATGGTCAACTGATCGCTGAAGGCGATGCAGAAACCATCCTGGCCAACGATCTGGTCAAGGAAGTGTATCTGGGCCACGAGTTCCGCCTGTAAGCGCAACAGTGCCCGGTGCGCCGCCGGGGCGCTGTATCGATTCAAGCAGGATTTAATCCGCTTTAATTGTTACAGCGCTCTAGGCAAACACTTCAGTTTCAGGCATATAATTTGCTTAAGTTTGGCGCCTCGGCGCCCTGTAGTGGATGGCGCATAGCGCCGGCGAATAAGGTGTTAAGCCCCTGCCATGAAACCATCGCTAGTCTTGAGAATGGGCCAGCAGCTGACGATGACACCGCAGCTGCAACAGGCCATCCGCCTGCTCCAATTGTCGACCCTGGATCTGCAACAGGAAATCCAGGAGGCGCTGGAATCCAATCCGATGCTCGAACGCCAGGAAGAAGGCGAAGACTTCGATAATTCCGACCCCATGGCTGACAACGCCGAACAGAAGCCCAACACCGAGATCCAGGAACCGTCCTATCAGGAAACCGCCCCGACGGTCGACAACCTCGAGGACGGCGAATGGAACGAGCGCATCCCCAACGAGCTTCCGGTCGACACGGCCTGGGAAGACGTCTACCAGACCAGCGCCAGCAGCCTGCCCAGCAGCGACGATGACGAGTGGGATTTCACCACACGCACGTCCGCCGGCGAGAGCCTGCAAAGCCACCTGCTGTGGCAACTGAACCTTGCGCCGATGTCCGACACCGATCGCCTGATCGCCGTGACCCTGATCGATTGCATCAACAATCAGGGCTACCTGGACGAAACCCTCGAAGAGATCCTTGAGGCGTTCGACCCGGAACTGGACATCGAACTGGACGAAATCGAAGCCGTCCTGCACCGCATCCAGCAGTTCGAACCGGCCGGCATCGGCGCGCGCAATCTCGGCGAATGCCTGCTGCTGCAATTGCGCCAGTTGTCGGCCAAGACACCTTGGCTGGCTGAAGCGAAACGTCTGGTCAGCGATTACATCGACCTGCTTGGCAGCCGCGACTACAGCCAGTTGATGCGGCGCATGAAGCTCAAGGAAGACGAACTGCGTCAGGTCATCGAGCTGGTGCAAAGCCTTAATCCGCGCCCGGGTTCACAGATCGAATCAACCGAAGCCGAATACGTCGTGCCCGACGTGATCGTGCGCAAGGACAACGAACGCTGGCTGGTCGAACTCAATCAGGAATCGGTGCCACGGCTGCGCGTCAACGCCCAGTACGCTGGTTTCGTCCGCCGCGCCGACACCAGCGCCGACAACACCTTCATGCGCAATCAGTTGCAGGAAGCCCGCTGGTTCATCAAGAGCCTGCAGAGCCGCAACGAAACCCTGATGAAAGTTGCCACCCAGATCGTCGAGCATCAGCGCGGTTTTCTGGAGTACGGCGACGAAGCGATGAAGCCATTGGTCCTGCATGACATCGCCGAAGCGGTCGGCATGCACGAATCGACGATTTCACGGGTGACCACGCAGAAATTCATGCATACCCCGCGCGGTATTTATGAGCTGAAATACTTTTTCTCCAGCCACGTCAGCACCTCCGAAGGCGGCGAATGCTCGTCCACGGCGATCCGCGCGATCATCAAAAAACTGGTTGCTGCGGAAAATCAGAAAAAGCCGTTGAGTGACAGCAAGATCGCTGGTTTACTGGAGGCACAAGGCATTCAGGTGGCTCGCCGCACCGTCGCCAAGTACCGCGAATCCCTCGGGATCGCGCCTTCGAGCGAACGCAAGCGGTTGATGTAAGCCACGTTACAGCGTTCCAGTGGCAGGCTATCCAGCCTGCCGCTTTATGCACTGGCAACGAAGGAGAAGCTGTATGCAAGTCAACATCAGTGGACACCAACTGGAAGTGACCGAACCTCTGCGCACCTACATCAACGAAAAACTCGACCGATTAGAGCGCCATTTCGACAAGATCACCAACGTGCAAGTCACGATGTGCGTCGAAAAGCTGAAGCAGAAAATCGAAGCCACCTTGCATATTCCCGGCGGAGAAGTGGTTGCCAATGCCGAGCATGACGACATGTATGCCGCCATTGACCTACTGACCGACAAGCTGGATCGCCAACTCAAAAAGCATAAGGAAAAGACCCAAAGCCTCCTCCAGGGCGCGACAGGTCGATAACCCCCCATTCCATGATCCGACTTGAAAGTATCCTGACCCCCGGCCGTTCCCTCGTGAACGTGCCGGGCGGCAGTAAAAAGAAAGCCCTCGAACAAATTGCCAACCTGATCGCCCGCGAAGTGCCGGATCTGGCCATGCAGGATGTCTTCGAGGCGTTGATTGCCCGTGAAAAACTCGGTTCCACCGGTTTTGGTAACGGCATCGCCATCCCCCATTGCCGCCTCAAGGGTTGCCAAGCGCCGATCAGCGCGCTGATGCACCTTGACGCTCCGATCGATTTCGACGCCATTGACGGCGCTCCGGTTGACCTGCTGTTTGTTTTGCTGGTCCCGGAAGCCGCCACCGATGCGCATCTGGAGTTGCTACGTCAGATCGCCAGCATGCTGGATCGTAAGGAAGTGCGCGAACAGCTGCGTAGCGCACCGAGTAGCGAAGCCTTGTATCAGGTCGTCCTGAGCGAGCAGAACGGGCATTAATCATGCGTTTGATCATCGTCAGCGGCCGTTCCGGCTCGGGTAAAAGTACGGCTCTGGATGTCCTTGAGGACAACGGCTATTACTGCATCGACAACCTGCCCGCAGGCTTGTTGCCGGAACTGGCCGAACGCGCGCTGATTCACACTGAGCTGGCGCAACCGCTGGTGGCCGTGTCGATCGATGCGCGTAACTTGCCGAGCCATCTGACGCGCTTTCCCGAGTTGCTTGAAGATGTCCGGGCCAAGCACATCCAGTGCGATGTCCTGTATCTGGACGCCGACGAAGAAACCCTGCTCAAGCGTTTCTCCGAGACCCGCCGACGCCATCCACTGAGCAACGCCAATCGCTCGCTGGCCGAAGCGATCCAGGATGAAACCGCCCTGCTCGGCCCGATCGCCGACCTCGCCGACCTGAAAATCAACACCACCAACCTCAACCTGTACCAGTTGCGCGACTCCATCAAGCTGCGTCTGCTGAATCAGCCAGAGCCGGGCACCGCATTTCTGGTCGAGTCCTTCGGCTTCAAGCGCGGCATGCCGGTGGATGCGGATCTGGTGTTCGATGTGCGCTGCCTGCCCAATCCGTACTGGAAGCCGGAACTGCGTGCGCAATCGGGTCTCGATGCGCCGGTGGCTGAATACCTGGCGGCACAGCCGGAGGTCGAAGAAATGTTTCAGGACATCTTCACCTACCTGCACAAGTGGCTGCCGCGCTTCGCCGCCAGCAACCGTGCCTACGTCACCATTGCCATTGGCTGCACCGGCGGGCATCACCGCTCCGTCTACCTGACCGAACGTCTGGGTCAGGCCCTGCAGAAAACCCTGAAGAACGTCCAGGTTCGCCACCGCGACCTCACTTAAAGGATTCACACCGCGATGCCTGCTCTGGAAATCGAAATCATCAACAAGCTGGGCCTGCATGCCCGCGCATCGGCCAAGTTTGTCGGGGTTGCTGGCGAGTTCAAGAATTGTACTATCAGAGTCGGGCGCACTCCCGAATCCATGGTCGACGGAAAAAGCATCATGGCCATGATGATGCTAGCTGCCGGCAAGGGTACGGTCATCCAACTGAGTACCGAGGGTGAACAGGCTGATGAAGCCTTGCAGGCATTGGTTGATCTGATCAACGACTACTTCGGCGAAGGTGGTTGAAAACCTGAGGCAAAAAATCGCAGCCCGCGACGCACAAATCTTCCCCGTAAGAGCTGCCGAAGGCTGCGATCTGTTGATCTACTTCAACCCAACGCCGTATCCATCACCATCATCAGACAAAACCCGATCAACAAGCCAAGACTGGCCAGTTTTTCATGACCATGGCGTCGTGATTCCGGGATGACCTCGTGGGTCACCACCAGCAACATCGCCCCCGCCGCCAGTGCCAGACCTATCGGCAACAATACCTGCGCCAGACCGACCAGCCAGGCACACAGCAGCGCAAACACCGGCTCGACCAGACCTGACGCCGCTCCGATTAAAAATGCTTTGACCCGCGACATCCCTGCCCCGGCCAAGACCAATGCAATCACCAGACCTTCCGGCACATCCTGTAAAGCGATGCCCATGGCCAGACTGTCCGCATCCGGCATGCCGCCACCGGCAGACACGCCGACGGCCATACCTTCAGGGATGTTATGGGCAATGATGGCAAACACGAACAACCAGATCCGCGGCGGAATGACCGGATGTTCGACCGTGCCGACGAGCATTTCCGGTGAGGCGCCGGAAACTTTGCGATCGACCAGATACAGCCCGAAAGCGCCGAGCATGATGCCGAAGCAGATCAGGCCGCTGGCACCCCACGGAGTCAGACCCAGGCTTTCGGCGGCGGCAATTCCCGGTACGATCAGCGAAAACGCCGTCGCCGCTAGCATCACGCCGGCGCCAAACCCCAGCAACGTATCGCTGAGCGCCTGCGGCATACGCCGAATCACCAGCACCGGCACAGCGCCAAGTGCCGTGCCCAGGGCGCAGATCGCACCACCCTGCAACGCCCGCAACAGCCTCGGTTCGAGGTTCAGCCATTCCAGCCCGTGGGCGACCAGCAAGGTCATGCCCGCCAACAGCAACAGCGATCCCACTGCGTAACGAAACATACGCCCACTTCCGATCGCCAGTGTTTCAGTGCCCATAGTCAGCCTTGGATTTTTTTTATAGAAGACTTAAACCAGTGCGGCCTGATAGCGCGCAGCCACTTCAGGCCAATTGATTACGTTGTAGAACGCATTGATGTATTCGGGGCGGCGGTTCTGATAGCGCAAGTAGTAGGCGTGCTCCCAGACGTCGAGACCGAGGATCGGCGTGTTGCCATTCATCAACGGGCTGTCCTGGTTGCCGCTGCTCTCCACGATCAGTTTTTTCTCCGGGGTCACGCTGAGCCAGGCCCAGCCGCTGCCGAATCGGGTCAGTGCGGCTTTGGTGAAGGCTTCCTTGAAGCTGTCGAGGCCACCCAGTTGCTCATCGATGGCCTTGGCCAACGCACCATCCGGCTTGCCGCCACCGCTCGGCACCATCACTTCCCAGAACAGCGAGTGATTGGCGTGACCGCCGCCCTGATTGATCACCGCCGCACGGAGTTTTTCCGGCAGTTGCTGAACACTGGCGACGAGTTTTTCTACCGGCCATTCAGCGTACTCAGTGCCTTCTACAGCGGCGTTGAGGTTGTTGATGTAAGTCTGGTGATGCTTGGTGTAGTGAATCTCCATGGTCTGTGCATCGATATGCGGCTCAAGAGCGTCGTAGGCGTAAGGCAAGGCAGGCAAGGTAAAAGCCATTTCAATGGACTCCATGGTGATGTGCGGCAGGCGCGCGGCGCGCATTGCCGGTATCCGGGTGCAGCAGACGCTGGGTACGCGGGTATTCGCCGTGTTCGCTGATGAAATTCAGCAGCTCGACGTAGGTCTTGCTGCTCTGGCGCAGCGCCGCTTCACGCAAGGCCAGGCGCTGACGTTCGTCCTGCATGGTTTGCAGCAGCCGTTGGTGAATAGCGCAGAGGTATTCGGCGCTCTCCTCCGGCTGATTCAGACGCAAGTGCAAATCCGCGAGGTTGTGGTGCGAGATGACGCAGGCCGCCACCGCTTCGTCGGCATCTGCCCAACGTTCGAACAACACTTGCGCCAGGGCCAGGGCTTGCAGGTACGCCTCACGGGCGTCGATCAGTTCGCCCAGCATGAAGCAGCGATTGGCCCGTTCGATCGTGCGTTTCCAGTGCTCCATGGTGAGCCTCCAAAGCGGTTGCGGGGTTTATACGCCGCCGGCGGTGAGTTTCTCGGGATTGAGCAACTCTTCCAGTTGGCTGCGCGACAGGTCGGTGTGCTCCAGCGCGACGTCGATCACCGCGCGGCCTTCCTTGTAGGCCTGCTTGGCGATTTCGGCGGCTTTCTGGTAACCGATGATCGGGTTGAGCGCAGTGACCAGAATCGGATTGCGCGACAACGCTTCCTTCAGGCGCGATTCGTTGACCTTGAAAGTGGCAATGGCTTTGTCGCCGAGCAGGCGGCTGGAGTTGGCCAGCAGTTCGATGCTGCTCAGCAGGTTCTGCGCGATGATCGGCAGCATCACGTTGAGTTCGAAGTTGCCCGACTGGCCGGCGATGGTGATCACCGAATCGTTGCCGATGACTTGTGCGGCGACCATGGCGGTGGCTTCCGGAATCACCGGATTGACCTTGCCTGGCATGATCGACGAGCCCGGTTGCAGGGCTTCCAGCTCGATCTCACCAAGGCCGGCGAGCGGGCCGGAGTTCATCCAGCGCAGGTCGTTGGCGATTTTCATCAAAGTGACGGCGATGGCTTTGAGCTGGCCGGAGACGGCGACGGCGGTGTCTTGCGAACCGATCAGCGCAAACAAGTCTTTGCCCGGGGTGAATTGCACGTCGGTCAATTGGCTCAACTGGCGGCTGAAACGCGCGGCGAACTCAGGGTGCGCGTTGATCCCGGTGCCGACCGCTGTGCCGCCCTGCGCCAGCGATTGCAGGCTTGGCAGCAGATCCTGCAGATGAGCGATGTTGGCCTTGAGCTGCTGCGCCCAGCCATTGAGTACCTGGCTCATGCGCACCGGCATCGCGTCCATCAAATGCGTGCGGCCGGTTTTGACGTGGTGATGCACTTGCCCGGCCTTTTGTTCGATCACTTGCACCAGGTGCAGCAGCGCCGGCAGCAGTTGTTCATGGAGGGCCAGCGCGGCGCTGACGTGGATGGTGGTCGGAATGATGTCGTTGCTGCTCTGCCCGCAATTGACGTGATCGTTGGCGTTCACCGGCTCGCCGAGCAGACGACTGGCGAGGGTGGCAATCACTTCATTGGCGTTCATGTTGGAACTGGTACCGGAACCGGTCTGGAAAATATCCACCGGAAAATGCTGCATGAAATCGCCTTCGAGCAAGCCTTGCGCGGCGTCGCTGATGGCTTTGCCCTGTGCGGCGCTGATTTGGTTGAGTTCAACGTTGGCGCGAGCGGCGGCCGCTTTGGCGAGGATCAGTGCGCGGATGAATTGCGTCGGCATCGGCTTGCCGCTGATCGGGAAGTTATCCACTGCGCGCTGGGTTTGCGCGCCGTAGAGAGCGTCCACCGGCACCTGCAGTTCGCCCATGCTGTCGCGCTCAATACGTGTCTTGGTCATCGGTAAATCCTTGGACTAATTCAATGAGAGGAATCGAGGGAAGCAACTCGCAAGTGGCGAGCTGCCAGGTGTAGCGCTGCCAGCGTTTAAGCCGGCATTTGCACAGAGAAAGGCGCTCCATTTCACGCAACGGACGCCAGGCTTGATCGAGACAGAGGCTGCGCCAGTGCCACGGCAAAGCGATGTCGGTGGCGGTGTCGAGCAGCAAACGGAAAGAGGTTTCGGCGACCATCCAGGGCGAGGTCGCGGTGCAACAAGACAGATACCGGCCTTCGGCCAGGTAATGTTCGATCAGGCGCGGCTCGTCAGGATCCATCGCGCAACGGATCTGGCGACTCATCCAGCGCCAGCTTTCGAGGTACGGCTGCTCGTGCAAGGCAGAACTCATGATCCGGGGCTCATCCGATAATGAGATTTATTATTAGATGATAATGAGAACCAAAACAAGAGTGCCGAGCGATGCAGATTTCAGGGTGGGAGCGAGCCTGCTCGCGAAGGCGTCCAGTCAGTCACCCTGGCGGTCGACAGTAAAATCGCTTTCGCGAGCAGGCTCGCCCCCACATTGGTTTTGTGTGGCGCCAATAAAAAAGGCGCGCCACCCAATGAGGTGGCGCGCCTTTTTGGTGTGACGACTGGGGGTTAGCTGCCCGCCACCGTCATCCGCTCGATCAATACCGAACCGGTGCGAATATTGCTGCGCAACTCCAGATCATTACCCACCGCAACGATCTGCTTGAACATGTCACGCATGTTGCCGGCGATGGTGACTTCCTGCACCGCAAACTGGATTTCGCCGTTTTCGACCCAGAAGCCTGCCGCCCCGCGCGAATAATCGCCGGTGACCATGTTCAAGCCATGGCCCATCAACTCAGTGACCAGCAAGCCACGCCCCATACGCTTCAACAGCGCAGCCTGGTCTTCATCGCCGTGGGTCACGAACAGGTTATGCACGCCGCCAGCGTTGGCGGTGCTCGGCATACCCAGTTTGCGCCCGGAGTAAGTACCGAGGATGTACGACACCAACTCGCCTTTTTCGACGAACGGTTTGGCATACGTTGCCAGACCATCACCGTCATACGAAGCACTGCCCATTGCCCGCATCAAGTGCGGACGCTCATCAATGGTCAGCCATTCCGGGAACAGCTTCTGCCCCAAAGTGCCTTCAAGGAACGACGATTTGCGATACAGGCTGCCGCCGGACACCGCTGAGAGGAAGCTGCCGAACAAACCGCCCGCCAGCTCTGCGGAAAACAGCACCGGCACCTCGCAAGTCGGCACCGGACGCGCGCCCAGACGGCTCGCTGCGCGTTGCGCCGCACGCTGACCAATGCTCACCGGATCCGCCAGCAGATTGCCCTGGCGGCTCACGTCGTACCAGTAATCGCGCTGCATCTGGCCGTCGGCCTCGGCAATCATCACGCAACTCAGGCTGTGTCGGGTCGATGCGTAGCCGCCAATGAAACCGTGGCTGTTGCCGTAAACCCGGCAGCCCTGATGGGTGCTCAGGGTAGTGCCGTCTGCGTTCTTGATCCGCGCATCGGCGTCGAACGCCGCGGCTTCACAGAGCAAAGCCTTCTCGATAGCCTGCTCCGGGGTGATGTCCCACTCGTGGAAAAGGTCAAAATCGTGCTGTTCCTTGGCCATCAACGCTGCATCAGCCAGACCAGAAGCCTCGTCTTCCGACGTATGCTTGGCGATGGCCAGCGCCGCAGCGACGGTTTCGCGAATCGCATCCGGACCGGTCGCCGAGGTACTGGCCGAGCCTTTGCGCTGACCTACATACAGCGTGATGCCAAAGCCCTGATCACGATTGAACTCGACCGTTTCGACCTCGCGCTGGCGCACCGAAGTCGACAGCCCCTGCTCGAGCGACACCGCGACTTCGCAGGCGCTGGCGCCCTGACGCTTGGCTTCGGCGATGATCTGCTCGACCTGTTCCTGCAGTGCCGGCAATGCCTGCGGGCCGACGCTTTGAACTGCACTCATGCTCATCTCCACTCAAATTCTGCTTTCGGCTGGGGTCATCGAGCGACCGGGCCGGACAAGCGGCCCCCGACTGGTTATCATGGCGGCGTTTCTTTGCGGACTGCCACCATGGTTGATTCTTACGACGACTCCCTCGATACGGGAGAAAAAAGCAAATCTCAGGTCAAACGCGAGCTGCATGCTCTGGTTGACCTCGGCGAGCGCCTGACAACACTCAAGCCAGACTTGATCGCAAAACTGCCGCTGACCGACGCCATGCGCCGGGCTCTGGCCGATGCGCCCAAGCACACCGCGAACATCGCGCGTAAACGGCACTTGCAGTTCATCGGCAAACTGATGCGCGATCAGGACACTGACGCGATTCTCACGCTGCTCGATCAACTCGATGCCTCGACTCGTCAGTACAACGAGCGTTTCCACAATCTCGAACGCTGGCGTGATCGCCTGATCGCGGGCGACGATGCCGTGCTGGAGAAATTCGTCGTCGAGTACCCGGACGCCGATCGCCAGCAACTGCGTTCCCTGATCCGTCAGGCTCAGCACGAGGTTGCGCAAAACAAACCTCCTGCTTCCAGCCGCAAGATCTTCAAGTACATCCGTGAGCTGGACGAGACTCAACGCGGCCTGCGTTGATATCTCGCCCCTGTAGGAGCTGCCGAAGGCTGCGATCTTTTGATCTTAAGAGCAAAGATCGCAGCCTGCGGCAGCTCCTACACACGTTTATTTATGCGCCCGTGCCACCCACGGTGATCGCATCGATTTTCAACGTCGGCTGACCGACGCCTACCGGCACCGATTGCCCATCCTTGCCGCACGTGCCCACACCGCTGTCCAGCGCCAGATCATTACCGACCATCGACACCCGGCTCATCGCCTCGGGGCCGTTGCCGATCAACGTCGCGCCTTTGACCGGCGCAGTGATCTTGCCGTCTTCGATCAGGTACGCCTCGCTGGTGGAGAACACGAACTTGCCGCTGGTGATATCGACCTGACCGCCGCCGAGGTTGGCGCAGTAGATGCCTTTCTTCACCGAAGCAATGATTTCCGCCGGATCGCTTTCGCCACCCAGCATGTAGGTGTTGGTCATCCGTGGCATCGGCAGGTGCGCATAGGACTCACGACGACCGTTACCGGTACGAGCCACACCCATCAGGCGCGCGTTGAGCTTGTCCTGCATATAGCCCTTGAGTACGCCGTTTTCGATCAGCGTGGTGCACTCGGTCGGCGTGCCTTCGTCATCGACACTCAACGAACCGCGACGGCCGCTCAAGGTGCCGTCATCGACGATGGTGCACAGCTTGGAAGCAACCATTTCGCCCATGCGCCCGCTGTACGCCGAGCTGCCCTTGCGGTTGAAGTCGCCTTCCAGACCGTGGCCGACGGCTTCGTGCAACAGCACGCCAGACCAGCCCGAACCCAACACCACCGGCAACGTACCGGCCGGCGCCGGAATCGCTTCCAGATTTACCAACGCCTGACGTAGTGCTTCGCGGGCATAACCCATGGCGCGGTCTTCGGCGAGGAAATAACGGTAGTCGGTACGCCCGCCGCCGCCGTGCCCGCCGCGCTCGCGACGACCATTCTGCTCAACGATGACGCTGACGTTGAAACGCACCAGCGGGCGCACATCCGCCGCCAGCCCGCCGTCGGTGGACGCCACCAGAATCCGCTCCCAGACGCCAGCCATGCTCACGCTGACCTGCTGGATACGCGGGTCGAGCGCGCGGGTAGCCACATCGATACGCTTGAGCAGTTCAACCTTCTCGGCGCGGCTCAGCACTTCCAG
Organism: Pseudomonas sp. S3_C06; assembly: GCF_054667675.1. Lineage (NCBI taxonomy): Bacteria > Pseudomonadati > Pseudomonadota > Gammaproteobacteria > Pseudomonadales > Pseudomonadaceae > Pseudomonas > Pseudomonas sp. S3_C06. The sequence continues at coordinate 4,916,246 of NZ_CP162747.1, read as the reverse complement.
CGGGTTGTCCGGCGCGTACAGTTGCGCGACATCCTGCGTGGTGAACGCCTGCACCGTACCGTTCTGCCCGGCGCGGGAGATCGAGCGCGCGGCACGGGCCGCTGCGCCAAGGGCTTCGAGGGTGATCGCGTTGCTGTAGGCAAAACCGGTTTTTTCACCGGACTGCGCGCGCACGCCGACACCTTGATCGAGGTTGAAGCTGCCTTCCTTGACGATGCCGTCTTCCAGCGCCCAGGACTCTGAGATCTGGCCCTGGAAATACAGGTCGGCAGCATCGATGCCGGGGCCGGCCAGATCGCCGAGCACGCCTTGCAGGCTCTCGATCGTCACGCCGCCGGGCGCCAACAGGTGATCACTGACTGAGGACAACAACTCGCTCATAGGTTTACGCCTTAAATTCGTGTTCTGAAGCAGGCCGCTGGGCGCCCTGCGAGAAAAACCGTCGATGACTCGTCACCGGCATTCGCGCCCTGATGGACGCTTGTTCATCGCTATCGCGTTCGGCCAACAACACCGCTTCGCCTTGATCCTGACTCGCCAGCACGCGGCCCCACGGGTCGATGATCGCTGCATGGCCGAAGGTTTCTCGCGGTCCCGGGTGGGTTCCGCCCTGCGCTGCGGCCAGCACATAACACTGGGTCTCGATGGCCCGCGCGCGAATCAGCACATCCCAATGCGCTGCGCCGGTCACCGCAGTAAAGGCCGACGGAGCGGTAATCAGCTCGGCACCGGCGGCTCGCAATTCGCTGTACAACTCGGGAAAGCGCAAGTCATAACACACAGTCAGACCGAGCTTGCCCACCGGCGTGTCGGCAACCACGACGCCACTGCCATAAGCATAGTCATCGGATTCGCGGTAACGGCCGCGATTGTCCGCCACATCGACATCGAACAGATGCAACTTGTCATAGCGGGCAACGATTTCGCCATACTCATTGACCAGCAGCGAGCAGGCATTAGCCTTGCCCGTCGGCTGATCCACCGGCGGCAACGGCAAGGTGCCAGCCACTATCCATAACTTGAGGTCGCGGGCGGTCTGTTTCAACCACGGCAGGATCGGTCCTTCGCCGAGCGCCTCGGCGCGGCCGATGTCAGCAACGTCACGACGGCCCATGGCAGCGAAGTTTTCCGGCAGCACCGCCAGCTTCGCGCCACCGGCCGCAGCCTGTTCGAGCAGGCGCCGGGCCTGAGCCAGATTGGCCAGCACGTCGCTCTGGCTGACCATTTGAATCACCGCTAAAGACATGGCCGCTCCTCGGAATCTGCACATAACCGTGTAGGAGCTGCCGCAGGCTGCGATCTTTTGATCTGGCTCGTCAAAAACAAAATCAAAAGATCGCAGCCTGCGGCAGCTCCTACATCGGGAATAGGGTCATGCTACTCAAAAAGGCTTGTCGAAGGTGATTTTCGGCTCTTTCCATGGGCCTTTGACGGTGTACTTCACACTGGCAAAGCGCGCCACACGGTCACCGATGAGCTTGTCGATCAGGAACAGTGCGCCGCCAACTGCCGGTGCGCCAACGATCAGCGCAGCGATCGGCAGGTTGTTGGTCACCGGCAAGGTCACTAACAATTTGGCGTCGACCTTGTCGCCGACCAGATCCAGAGTGCCGTCCAGTTCCAGATTGCTTGAAGGACCGGTCAGGCGAATCGGCTCACGGGTGACGTACACGCCATTGTTTGCCACCAGCAGGCCTTTGACCCGGTCGTAGCTCAAGCCTTTGCCGAACAGATCAGAGAAATCCAGACGCAAACGGCGGCCGATGGAGTTGAAGTTAAGCAGACCGAACACCCGCAATGCCTGCGCGCCGCCTTCCACTTCAACAAATTGGCCTTTGTTCAACGATGCATCGAGGGTGCCAGAGAAGCGCTTGGTCGCCAGCCATGCCGGCGAGCCCGGCCAGCGGCCATCGACGTCCATGTGGAATTCTTCACTGGTCACGCTTGGAGCAAAGCCCCAGCCCTTGAGGACATCAGCAAGGTTCTTGCCGCCAATCCGGCCTTTGAACCAACTGTTGGTTGCACCCGGCGTGCCTTCCCAGCCGCCATTACCCTGCAACAGGATGCCTTTTAGGCCCATGTCGAGGTTGTTCAGAGCGATGCCTTTGGCGGTCGGGCGCACCTTCAGCGACCAGCCGCCGACCAGATCCGGGCCGAGGAACAGTTGATTGATGGTGATATCCAGCGCCGGAATTTTCGTCGGATCGACCGATACCAATGGATCCGGCGAGTTCTCGTCAGCTTGAACCGTCGGGTCCGGTGCTGGCAGTTTCACGTACTGCAAATTGACCGCAATCGGCACGCCCTTGGCGTCCGGCAGGCTCGCCGAGCCTTTGGCCTGCTGGCTGTCGAGGGACAGATTCCAGGTGCCCGGCTTGCGATTGACCTGCACCGACGCCTGATCCAGCGTGGTCCCGAATGCCGTGAGCTTACCGATCTTGAAATCAGCGCTGTTGAGCAATTGCTTGGCGCTACCGCCCGGATCCTGCCCGGCGTATTTGTTGACCAGGTCCTGCCACGGCGCGACATCCAGCTCCGAAAGCACCCCGCGAATCCGCAAGCCTTTGGCGCCCGGCAGCACCGCTTCGCCGGCCCCGAGGAACAACTCGCCACGGCCCTCGGCAAAATTGCTCGGCGGTGCCGCAAAGGTGAAATTGGCCAGTTGGTCGTAATTGACCCAGTAACGCCGCTCCTGCCCCTGCAAGGTCATGCGGAACACCGTGTCGCGACCGACATCCGCCGCCATACCGAACGGCGCGGGCAAGTCCACCGCCACACCTCTCATGCTGGAACTGACCATCAACTGGCTGTCGGCACCGTCGAGATTGAGCTGCAACTGATAGGGAATGGTCCCGGATACCGGCAACGGTTGGCTCACACCCAGCCAGTCGGTGAGTTTCTTCACTTCGACCTGCCCGGATGCCGCCACCCGAGTCCTGAGTTTGCCAGGGCTGCCATCGGCGAAGATCTGCGCAGTCACCGGTTTGTCGAATGCGCGCGCGGCGATGTTCTGCCCGCTGAGGCCTTTGCCGCTGTCAAAGCGGAAATCGCCTTTGAGCTGAGTCAGCTCCAGTTTCGGCTCAGCCAGTTTCAGCCGCGCATTGGCGGTTTTGAAGTCGACGAGGATTTTCGGCTGGTCACCGCCCTTGTCCAACGGGATATCGAGCTTGAGCTTGCCTTGCAGATCGCCCGCGCCTTCCCAACCGGCAAAGGTCTCACCGGTACCGATCGGTGCGTCCTGAAGGATTTTCAGGCCATCACCGAGGCCACCGGCAAACGCGCCATCGAGATACATGTGCGTGTGTTGCCCGGCCGGTACGTGGGGAATGTTGACGAATACATCGCTGACCTGGGTGTCGAGCAACTGCCCCTTATTGGCCCAGATCCGTACGCCACTGTCTTCGATGAACACGTCACCACTGACCTTGCTCACGTGCGGCCAGCCCGGCTGGAACGCCAGTTCGGCATCGTGCACCTTGAAGAACAGGCTGATGCTGCGGTCGGCCTCCCCGGCGTTCTTGTTAAGCGAGCCCTGATACTGGAAGAAGCCCTGATCGACAGCACCTTTGAGGATGGCCGTGCGCAGCCACTCGTCAAGCGCCGGGCTCAGGACTTCGGGCAGGTATTTGGCGGTGTAGCGACCGTCGCCCTCGACCAGACCGACCCGCAGGTCCATGTAGTCTTCCTGGCTATGGTCGAAATGCAGACGAATCAGGAAATCACCGGCAATCTTGCCCTCCTCGCCGAGCACCTTCAGGTACGGCGCGATCAGGGTGAAGCCGTCTTTATCGAGCTTCCAGGTCAGCCGGGCGTTAGCCTGAATGTACTGCCATGGCTTGGCGAAAATCGGATCGAGGTGCAGGACAAAATCCTTGCTGTCCAGGCGCAACTCGCCACCGTCAAGGTTGCCACTGAGGCTGCCACTGACGTTTCGTGCTGCCGGAGCGCCGTGATAGGCGTCGAAACCAACATTGTCCAGATTGGTGGCGAAACTGAATTTGTTGCCATCGGTGGCATTGGGGCGAAAATCCAGCAGCACGTTACGCAGGCCACCGGTGACATTCAAATGATCAACGGCCGTGGCGAAACCTTGCGGCAACGGCCCCAACGCATTCAGCAGTGGAGTGATCGGGGTCAGATCGAGACGATCCGCCTGCAAGTGCCAGAGCTCGTCCACTTTGTCGGTCGCGCGCGTTTGCTTCAGCTGTACATGCGACTCCCAACGGTTTTCACCGAAACTCATCGCCAGTGAATCGAGGGTAACGGTCGCACCCTCATCACTGTTTTCGTAGTAGGCGTTAAGCGCCAGATTATTGATCTGGATCGGCTTGCGATCGGCATAGGCGCCGGTCAGTTGCGGAGCATTCAAGCGTAACGCGGCACTCTGCAGCGTGCCCTTGGCCCAGTTGACCCAGAGTTCACCACCGGCCTTGATCTCGGAAAAATTCCATTGTTGGGTAAGGCGTTCTGGCAGCCACTTCGACCAGTCGCTTTGCGGCAGGCTGGCATAACCTTCCACCACACTGTTCTGCCATTGGTCGGGGCGAATTCGCGTGCGCAGGCTCAGCGCGACGGGCTGACCATCCGGCAAGGTCAAACGCGCATCGAGCCGTTGACGGCTGGCGCCGGTTTTCAGATTGAGACCGACATAGGTGAGCGTCAGCGGCGCGTGATCCTGCGGCTGCAAGGTCACCTGACTGTCGAGCACCGACAGTTGCTGAATCATCTGCGAGCGATTGAACAACTGTTGCGGATCGAGCGGCTGATCGTTCTGTATCGGCAGACCTTCCAGCGCCCAACTGCCGTCTTCTGCCTCTTTAAGGCTGATTTTCAGACCGTTGAGTTCGAGGTGGGCAATACGCACTTCGCGAGCCAACAGACTGGCCCACAAATCCGGTACGGCGCGCACCCGATCCAGACGCAAGGCATTGGCGCCGTCGCCGACCATCACATCATGGGCCAGCAGGATCGGTGCGAAACCGCTCCAGTTGCCCTCCAGCTCGCCGATCTGCAACGGCATGCCGAGGGCGGCACTGGCCTTGTCTTCGATGTCGGCGCGATATTCGGCCACCAACGGCGTCAGTTCGCGGCCGAGACTGACGTACAACGCCATCAATACCAAAACCAACGCGCACAGGCCCAGCCCCCAGCGGGTGATTGCGGCCAAAATGCGTGTCAGACGCTCCATGTCAGGTGGCTCCCATGGCAAAAATACTGCGAAAAGCTGAGGCCAGCCGCGGTGAAAAAGGTGTGACGCAGGGGTTCAGAGCAGCACCACGTCATATTGTTCCTGGGAATACATGGTTTCCACCTGGAAGCGTATGGTGCGGCCGATGAAGCCTTCAAGTTCGGCAACGTTACCGGATTCTTCGTCGAGCAACCGGTCGACCACTTTCTGGTTCGCCAACACTCGGTAGCCCTCGGCCTGATAGGCGCGGGCTTCACGGAGAATCTCGCGGAAGATCTCGTAACAGATGGTTTCCGCGGTTTTCAGTTTGCCGCGCCCCTGGCAACTGCTGCACGGTTCGCACAGCACTTGTTCGAGACTTTCGCGGGTGCGCTTGCGGGTCATCTGCACCAGGCCCAACTCGGTGATGCCGATGATGTTGGTCTTGGCGTGATCGCGCTCCAGCTGTTTTTCCAGAGTGCGCAGCACCTGGCGCTGGTGCTCTTCATCTTCCATGTCGATGAAGTCGATGATGATGATCCCGCCCAGATTTCGCAGGCGCATCTGCCTGGCAATCGCGGTAGCCGCTTCGAGATTGGTCTTGAAGATGGTTTCTTCGAGGTTGCGATGGCCGACGAAAGCTCCGGTGTTCACATCGATGGTGGTCATGGCTTCCGCCGGATCGACCACCAGATAACCACCGGATTTCAGCGGCACTTTGCGTTCAAGGGCTTTCTGGATTTCGTCTTCGACACCGTACAGGTCGAAAATCGGCCGCTCACCCGGGTAGTGTTCCAGACGATCAGCGATCTCCGGCATCAGTTCGGCGACGAACTGCGTGGTTTTCTGGAACGTTTCCCGGGAATCGATGCGAATCTTCTCGATCTTCGGGTTGACCAGATCACGCAGGGTACGCAGCGCCAGACCAAGGTCTTCGTAGATCACGCTCGGCGCGGAAATGGTCTTGATCTGTTCGTTGATCTGGTCCCACAAGCGACGCAGATAACGGATGTCCATGAGAATTTCATCGGCGCCAGCGCCTTCGGCGGCAGTGCGCAGAATGAAACCGCCCGCCTCCTTGATCCCTTCTTTGGCCACGCAATCGCTGACCACTTGCTTGAGGCGTTCGCGCTCGGCTTCGTCTTCGATTTTCAGGGAAATGCCGACGTGGGCAGTACGCGGCATGTACACCAGATAGCGCGACGGGATCGACAGTTGCGTGGTCAGGCGCGCGCCTTTGGAACCGATCGGATCCTTGGTGACTTGCACGACAAGGCTTTGGCCTTCGTGCACCAGCGCACTGATGCTTTCCACCGCCGGGCCTTCGCGCAGGGAGATTTCGGCGGCGTGAATGAATGCCGCGCGATCCAGGCCGATGTCGACGAAGGCCGCCTGCATACCCGGCAGCACGCGGACGATCTTGCCTTTATAGATGTTGCCGACGATCCCCCGCTTTTGCGTGCGCTCAACATGGACTTCTTGCAGCACACCGTTTTCGACCACCGCCACGCGCGACTCCATCGGCGTGATGTTGATCAGAATCTCTTCACTCATGGCAGGATCTCGTTCAGGCGTGTTCACGATAATGGCCGCATCTGGATTCGTACGACGCTTATTGCGCGTTCAGGTTTTGCCAACAGGGTATGCCGAAATGGCCTAACAGTTCTGCGGTTTCGCAAATCGGCAACCCAACCACTGCCGAGTAACTGCCGTTGAGCCCCGCGACAAACACCGCGCCGAGGCCCTGAATGCCATAACCGCCGGCCTTGTCCTGCGGTTCGCCGCTGGCCCAATAGGCGGCGGCTTCATCCTCGCTGATCGGCCGGAACCGCACCAGACTGCGCACCACCCGCGACTCACAGCGCTCGCCTTCCAGCACAGCGATGGCGGTCAGCACTTCATGCTCCTTGCCGGACAACATCATCAGCATGGCGCATGCATCGGCTTCGTCCACCGGTTTGCCAAGAATTTTGCCGTCCAGCACCACGGCGGTATCGGCACCCAGCACGCAGAATGACTGAGCAGACACGACGGTACGGCGCCCGGCCTCGGCCTTGCCGCGTGCCAGACGCTCGACATAGGCCGACGGCGATTCTTCGGGTATTGGGGTTTCGTCGATATCCGCACTGATGGCGGAAAACGGAACGCCGATCTGCGCGAGCAATTCACGGCGACGCGGCGATCCGGAGGCGAGGTAAAGCGGCTTCATCAAAACATCTCCCTGTTCAGTGCCCTGCTTCACCGGCTCAATTGATTTTGTAGCGTCGGCGTAGTCCGCGAAGGGCAAAGCTGACCCAAGGCCAGAGCAAGGCACTGACCAGCGCCGGTAACACCAGTGCCAGCGTTGGCTGACGGTTGCCGGTCAAGGCGCTGAGCCACAATTGCACCAGTTGCGCGAGACCGAAGATCACCAGGATGACCAGGCATTGCTGCCACATCGGGAACATTCGCAGGCGTTGTTGCAACGACAGCACCAGGAAGGTGATCAAGGTCAGGATCAGCGCGTTCTGCCCGAACAAGTCGCCTTGCAGGACGTCTTCGGCCAGCCCCAGACAGAACGCCGTGACCATGCCGACCGTGTGCGGCATATACAACGCCCAGAATGTCAGGAGCAAGGCCAGCCATAACGGGCGCAGGATCTCCATGAAAATCGGCAACGGTGACACGCTGAGCAGCAGGCCAACGAGAAACGTCAGCCAGACAATCCAGCCGTTTCGCGATGCGGTAGCCCCGACCATTATTCTTGTCTCCCGGTTGTCGCCGGTGCGCTGACAGGCGGTTTGGCCGCAGGTCGTGCAGCGGGCTGGGCAGCTGGAGGTTTGCTTGCCGCCGGAGTCGCTGCCGGTGGTTTGGCAGCCGCTGGCGGTTTGCTTGCAGCGGGTTGGGTGGGAGCCGCATTGGCCGCAGGTGCTGCAGGCGTGGCATTGGCCGGCGCCACAGCAGGTGAGGTCACGGTCTTCGGCACAGTGGCCGGAATAATCGGGCCACCGCCAAAGGCGTCAAGATTCTCCTGGGCTTGCGCGGCATCGTTGGCGCGCTCTTCGGCGGTACGATTGTCGCTGAACACCAGCAGCAGGTAGCGACTGCGATTGAGTGCGGCAGTCGGCACGGCGCGGACGATCGCGAACGGCTGGCCGGAATCGTGGATGACTTCCTTCACCGTGGCGACCGGATAACCGGCCGGGAAGCGCTGGCCGAGACCGGAACTGACCAGCAGATCGCCTTCCTTGATATCGGCCGTGTCGGCGACGTGACGCAATTCCAGGCGCTCGGGGTTGCCGGTGCCGCTGGCAATCGCGCGCAGACCGTTACGGTTAACCTGTACTGGAATGCTGTGGGTGGTATCGGTCAACAGCAATACACGGGAAGTGTAAGGCATCAACTCGACCACCTGGCCCATCAAGCCGCGTGCATCGAGCACCGGCTGACCCAGCACCACGCCATCGCGCTCACCTTTATTGATGATGATGCGATGGGTGAAGGGATTGGGGTCCATGCCGATCAGCTCGGCCACTTCGACCTTTTCGTTGACCAGCGCAGAGGAATTGAGCAACTCGCGCAGCCGAACGTTCTGCTCGGTCAGTGCAGCAAGCTTTTGCATGCGACCCTGATACAGCAGATTTTCGGTCTTGAGTTTTTCGTTTTCGGCGACCAGTTCGGTGCGACTGCCGAACTGGCTGGCAATCCCTTCCCACAGGCGTCCCGGCAGGTCAGTGATCCAGTAGGCGTCCATCAACACCAGCGACGCTTGTTTGCGCGCGGGCTTGAGCAGGTCGAAGCGGGCATCGACCACCATCAGCGCGACCGACAGCACGGCCAGCACCAACAGGCGCACACCCAACGAAGGGCCTTTGGCGAAAAGCGGTTTAATAAGCCGCTCCTCCCAGGCAAATGTTCTGTTTATTCATACGGCATCAAACCGGCCTGGATGAAGACTGACAGAAGATAAACGCCAACAGGCAGCACTGCAAAGTGCTGCCCGCGCGTTCACCCACGTATTGCACTCGGCGACTTATTCGCTCGAAAGCAGGTCCATGGTGTGCTTATCCATCATTTCCAATGCACGGCCACCGCCGCGAGCAACACAGGTCAGCGGATCTTCGGCAACGATCACTGGCAGACCGGTTTCCTGGGCCAGCAACTTGTCGAGGTCACGCAGCAGCGCGCCACCACCGGTCAGCACCAGGCCACGCTCGGCGATGTCGGAAGCCAGTTCCGGCGGCGATTGCTCCAGGGCGCTTTTCACGGCCTGAACGATGGTCGCCAGAGACTCTTGCAGAGCTTCCAGCACTTCGTTGGAGTTCAGGGTGAATGCGCGTGGAACGCCTTCGGCCAGGTTGCGACCGCGAACGTCGACTTCGCGAACTTCGCCGCCCGGGTAGGCCGTGCCGATTTCCTGCTTGATGCGCTCAGCGGTGGATTCACCGATCAGGCTGCCGTAGTTACGGCGCACGTAGGTGATGATCGCTTCGTCGAAGCGGTCGCCGCCAACACGGACGGATTCGGCATAGACCACACCGTTCAGGGAGATCAGCGCGATTTCGGTAGTACCACCACCGATATCCACGACCATCGAACCGCGCGCTTCTTCGACCGGCAGGCCGGCACCGATCGCAGCAGCCATTGGCTCTTCGATCAGGAACACTTCACGAGCACCGGCGCCAAGGGCCGATTCACGGATGGCACGACGCTCAACCTGGGTGGATTTGCATGGAACGCAGATCAGCACACGAGGGCTAGGCTGCAGAAAGCTGTTTTCGTGAACCTTGTTAATAAAGTATTGCAGCATCTTTTCGCAGACGCTGAAGTCGGCGATCACGCCGTCCTTCATCGGACGAATGGCAGCAATGTTGCCCGGCGTACGGCCGAGCATGCGCTTGGCCTCGGTGCCGACAGCAACGACACTTTTCTGGTTACCGTGTGTCCGAATGGCCACAACCGATGGCTCATTCAGGACGATACCGCGCTCGCGCACGTAAATAAGGGTGTTGGCAGTGCCCAGGTCAATGGAAAGATCGCTGGAAAACATGCCACGCAGTTTCTTGAACATGGGAAAGGGACCCTAGGCAACGCGTGGGTAAAAAAGTGCGGCAAACTCTAACAACGACAGGGATTTTGGGCAAGGCGCCAATATGTTAAATTGGCCGCTTTTCTGTGCACCAAGCCCCACAATCGCGGCCTTATGACCGTAGAAGTGCGGTAGTGTTCCGACAATCTAACACACGGACGCCGTCCGTTCTGTTTTCCACTGGAGAATCCCGATGGCGCTAGAACGCTCCGACGTGGAAAAAATCGCTCATCTGGCCTGCCTTGGCCTCAATGATGCCGATCTTCCACACATTACTTCCGCCCTCAACAGCATTCTCGGTCTGGTCGACGAAATGCAGGCTGTTAATACCGACGGAATCGAGCCTCTGGCCCACCCGCTGGAAGCCAGTCAGCGCCTGCGCGCCGACGTTGTGACCGAGACCAATCACCGCGAGGCCTACCAGTCCATCGCACCAGCGGTCGAAAACGGCCTGTATCTGGTTCCGAAAGTCATCGACTAAAGGGAATGAGCCTGCAATGCATCAAATGACTCTGGCCGAGATCGCCCGCGGTCTCGCCGATAAAAAGTTTTCCTCCGAAGAGCTGACCAAAGTCCTGCTGGCGCGCATCACCCAGCTCGATCCGCAGCTCAACAGTTTCATCAGCCTCACCGAAGAGCTGGCCCTCGAGCAGGCGAAAGCCGCCGATGCCCGCCGCGCCAACGGTGAGAGCGGCGCCCTGCTCGGCGCGCCGATCGCCCACAAAGACCTGTTCTGCACCCAGGGCATTCGCACCAGCTGCGGCTCGAAGATGCTCGACAACTTCAAAGCCCCGTACGACGCCACTGTGGTCGCGAAACTGGCCGCTGCCGGTGCCGTAACCCTGGGCAAGACCAACATGGACGAATTCGCCATGGGTTCGGCCAACGAGTCGAGCTGGTACGGCGCGGTGAAAAACCCGTGGAACCTGGAACACGTACCCGGCGGTTCGTCCGGTGGTTCGGCGGCGGCAGTTGCCGCGCGTCTGTTGCCAGCAGCCACGGCCACTGACACCGGCGGTTCGATCCGTCAGCCGGCAGCGTTCACCAACCTCACCGGCCTGAAACCGACCTACGGTCGCGTTTCGCGCTGGGGCATGATCGCTTACGCCTCCAGTCTCGATCAGGGCGGCCCTCTGGCGCGTACTGCCGAAGACTGCGCAATTTTGTTGCAAGGTATGGCTGGCTTCGATCAGAACGACTCGACCAGCATCGATGAGCCGGTTCCGGATTACTCCGCAAGCCTGGGCGATTCGCTGCAAGGCCTGCGCATCGGCGTGCCGAAGGAATACTTCAGCGCCGGTCTCGACCCGCGCATCGCCGAGCTGATCCAGAACAGCATCAAAGAGCTGCAGAAGCTTGGTGCCGTGATCAAGGAAATCAGTCTGCCGAACATGCAGCACGCGATCCCTGCGTACTACGTGATCGCGCCAGCAGAGGCTTCTTCCAACCTGTCGCGTTTCGACGGCGTGCGTTTCGGCCACCGTTGCGAGCAACCGAAAGACCTGATCGACCTGTACAAGCGCTCCCGTGGCGAAGGCTTCGGCCCGGAAGTCCAGCGCCGGATCATGGTCGGCGCCTACGCGCTGTCCGCCGGTTACTACGACGCCTACTACCTGAAAGCGCAGAAGATCCGTCGTCTGGTGAAGAACGACTTCATGGCTGCCTTTAATGAAGTCGACATCATCCTCGGCCCAACCACGCCGAACCCGGCCTGGAAGCTCGGCGCGAAGAACAGCGACCCGGTCGCTGCCTATCTGGAAGACGTCTACACCATCACCGCCAACCTCGCAGGCCTGCCGGGCCTGTCGATGCCGGCCGGTTTTGTCGACGGTCTGCCGGTTGGCGTGCAACTGCTCGCGCCGTATTTCCAGGAAGGCCGTTTGCTCAATGTTGCGCACCAGTATCAGTTGAACACTGACTGGCACACCCGCACCCCAACCGGCTTCTGAGGAGACACACATGCAATGGGAAGTCGTGATCGGGCTGGAGATTCACACTCAGCTCACTACCCGGTCGAAAATCTTTTCCGGTAGTTCCACCACGTTCGGTTCCGAGCCGAACACTCAGGCCAGCCTGATCGACCTGGGCATGCCCGGCGTTCTTCCAGTGCTGAACCAGGAAGCGGTGCGTATGGCGGTGATGTTCGGTCTGGCGATTGACGCCGAGATCGGTCAGCACAACGTGTTCGCCCGTAAAAACTACTTCTACCCGGATCTGCCGAAGGGCTACCAGATCAGCCAGATGGAATTGCCGATCGTTGGCAAGGGCCACCTGGACATCGCCCTGGAAGACGGCACCGTCAAACGTGTCGGCATCACCCGCGCGCACCTGGAAGAAGACGCCGGCAAGAGCCTGCACGAAGAATTCAACGGTGCCACCGGCATCGACCTGAACCGTGCCGGTACGCCGCTGCTGGAAATCGTTTCCGAGCCGGACATGCGCAGCGCCAAGGAAGCCGTGGCTTACGTCAAGGCGATCCACGCGCTGGTGCGTTATCTGGGCATCTGCGACGGCAACATGGCCGAAGGTTCGTTGCGTTGCGACTGCAACGTGTCGATCCGTCCGAAAGGCCAGGTTGAGTTCGGCACGCGTTGCGAGATCAAGAACGTCAACTCGTTCCGCTTTATCGAGAAGGCGATCAACTCCGAAATCCAGCGTCAGATCGAGCTGATCGAAGACGGCGGCAAAGTGATCCAGCAGACCCGTCTGTACGATCCGAACAAGGACGAAACCCGTCCGATGCGTTCGAAAGAGGAAGCCAACGACTACCGTTACTTCCCCGATCCGGACCTGCTGCCGGTGGTCATCGAAGAGTCGTTCCTCGGCGAGGTGCGTGCCACCCTGCCGGAACTGCCACCGCAGAAACGCGAACGTTTCCAGGAGCAATTCGGTCTGTCGGTCTATGACGCTAGCGTGCTGGCCACCAGCCGCGAGCAAGCCGACTACTTCGAGAAAGTCGCGAGCATCGGCGGCGACGCCAAACTGGCGGCGAACTGGGTAATGGTCGAGTTGGGCAGCCTGCTCAACAAGCAAGGCCTGGACATCGACGAGTCGCCGGTTTCCGCTGAACTGCTGGGCGGCATGCTGCTGCGCATCAAGGACAACACCATCTCCGGCAAGATTGCCAAGGTTGTGTTCGAAGCGATGGCCAACGGTGAAGGCAGCGCAGACGAGATCATCGAAAAACGCGGCCTCAAGCAAGTGACCGACAGCGGCGCGATTTCGGCGGTGCTGGACGAAATGCTCGCGGCCAACGCCGAGCAGGTTGAACAGTATCGTGCGGCGGATGAAGCCAAACGCGGCAAGATGTTCGGCTTCTTCGTCGGCCAGGCGATGAAAGCGTCGAAAGGCAAAGCCAACCCGCAGCAAGTGAACGAACTGCTGAAAAGCAAGCTCGAAGGCTGATTCTAGCCCCGCGCCCGGGGATCGTTCCCACGCTCTGCGTGGGAATGCCGCCCCGGACGCTCCGCGTCCATTGCGGTGTGACGCAGAGCGTCACGGGATGCATTCCCACGCTGGAGCGTGGGAACGATCACTTTGGAGTATTCGAATGAAACGTCTGCTCGGCGCCTGCGCCCTGCTCTCCTTGTTGGCCGGTTGCGCCAGCACCGATACCATCGACCCGCACGGTTACGACCAGACCGGCGTCGCCTCTTATTACGGTGCCAAACACCACGGTAAACGCACCGCCAGTGGCGAGCCGTTCAACCAGAATTCCCTGACCGCCGCCCACCGCCAGCTACCCTTCGGCACACGGGTGAAGGTCACCAACCTGAAAAACGATGAATCCGTCGTGGTCCGCATCAACGACCGCGGCCCGCATACCCGTGGACGCCTGATCGACGTGTCCCGCGAGGCCGCCGAACAACTCGGCATGCTGCGCAGCGGCACCGCGCGGGTTCGCGTGCAGGCCCTCGACGACTGATGGAGCGCTGACCATTTTCGGATTAGCCGATTTACCCCTGATCAGCGTGATCGAACTGCTCGCCGGTCTGTGCCTGCTGATCTTCGGCGCCGAATTGATGGTGCGCGCGGCAGTGCGTCTGGCAGCGCGTCTGCATGTACGGCCGCTGATCATCGGCCTGACCATCGTCGCCCTCGGCAGCAGCGCACCGCAAATGGCCGTCAGTCTGCAAGCGGCATTGGCGCACAACCCGGACATCGCCGTTGGCAGCGTGGTCGGCAGCAGCATCTTCAATATCCTCGTCACCCTCGGCCTTTCCGCGCTGATCATTCCTCTGCGCGTTTCGCGACAACTGGTGCGGCTCGATATTCCGCTGATGATCGGCGCCAGCCTGCTGGTGTTCGTCCTGGCATGGAATGAAGAGCTCGGCCGCTTGGACGGCATCTTGCTGCTGGGCGCACTGGCGTTGTACCTCGGTTTACTGTTGCGCCAGTCACGGCACTCGACGCGACCGCATTCTGCACAAGCCGAAGTGGTACAGACCTCATGGGTTGCCAGCGTCTTCATGATCATCGTCGGCCTCGTCCTGCTGGTGTTCGCCGGGCACTTGCTGCTCGGAGCCGCCGTGGTGGTGGCGACGGATCTGGGCTTCTCCGAGCGGGTGATCGGCCTGACCGTGGTCGCCGTCGGCACCTCGCTGCCAGAACTGGCAACCTCGCTGATCGCCGCATTGCGCGGGCAACGCGACATCGCCGTGGGCAACGTGATCGGCGCCAACCTGTTCAATCTGCTCGGGGTGCTCGGCCTCACCGCACTGATTGCACCGACACCGCTGTCGGTATCGCCGAATGCGCTGGATTTCGACTTGCCGGTGATGCTCGGTGTCGCCGCGCTGTGCCTGCCGGTGTTCTATTCCGGCTACCGCGTGACGCGTGCAGAAGGTTTGTTGCTGCTCGGTTTGTATCTGGCCTATGGGCTGCACGTGGTGTCGTTCACCACCGGCATGCCGCTGGCGGGCAAGCTCGAACGGCTGATGCTGTTTTATGTCCTGCCGACGCTGTTGACGTTTCTGCTGTTCACGTCGATCCGCGCCTGGCGCCGCCAACACCACAAGAGTGAAAAACCATGACCGAATCGAAGAAGTCCGGGGTTGAAGTCCGCCGCCAGGTAATGGGCGATGCGTTTGTTGATCGCGCCTTGGGCAACGCCACCGAGTTCACTCAACCCTTGCAGGATTTCGTCAATGAACATGCCTGGGGTGGCGTGTGGAACCGCGAAGGTCTGCCGCTGAAAACCCGCAGCCTGATCACCCTCGCCGCGCTGACGGCACTGAAGTGCCCGCAGGAATTGAAAGGCCACGTGCGCGGTGCGCTGAACAATGGCTGCACCGTGGACGAGATTCGTGAGGCGCTGCTGCATTGCGCGGTGTATGCCGGCGTGCCGGCGGCGATTGATGCGTTTCGCGCGGCGCAGGAAGTGATCGATACCTATCAGAAACCTGAGTGATTCAGTGCTGCTGAAATAGCTTTCGCGAGCAGGCTCGCTCCCACATTTTGGAATGCATTTCACATGTGGGAGCGAGCCTGCTCGCGAAGAGGCCCTGAACAACACCACAACACTCAAAATCAGATCCACCCACCCCACTGCAAAACAAAGATCCCGACATTAGTTGTGATCGCCGCCATCAACGTGGTCATCACAATAATCGCCGCCGCCAGTTCATGATTGCCCTGCGCTGCTCGCGCCATGACAAAACTCGCCGCCGCCGTCGGGCTGCCGAAGTACAGAAACAGTATCCCCAACTCCGCGCCACGAAAGCCCCACAACCAAGCCCCCAACGTCGCCAGCACCGGCAGACCGATCATCTTCACCAGGCTGGAACTCAGCGCCATGCTACCGCTCTTGCGCAACGCCGCCAGCGACAACGTTCCGCCAATGCAGATCAGCGCCAATGGCAAGGTGGTCTGCGCCAGATACTGCCCGGAGGTTTCCAGCCATCCCGGCAAACCGATCTTGAAATAGGCAAACGGCGCCGCCGCAATCACGCTGATGATCAGCGGATTACTGAACACGCTTTTGCAGATGCTCCACGGATCAGACTTGATCACCGGGCTGTACACCGCCAGCACGATGGTCGACAGCGTGTTGTAGAACAGGATCACCAGCGCCGCGAGAATCGCCCCGAGGGAAATCCCGTAATCGCCGTACATGCTCGCTGCCAGCGCCAGACCGATCACACCGTTATTGCCGCGAAACGCGCCCTGGGTATAGATGCCACGATCTTCACGCGGACAACGGAAAATCGCCCAGCCCCAGGCCACGGCAAAACTCACCAGCGTGGCGAGGGAAAAGTAGATCAGCAGGGACGGTTGCAACGCAGCGTGCAAGTCGGCATGCAGAATGCCGAGGAACAGCAGCGCCGGCATGGTGACGTTGAACACCAGCGACGAAGCAGTGTGGATGAAGTTGTCGTTGATCCAGTCGATGCGCTTGAGCAGCACACCGAGAAACAGCATGGCAAACACCGGCGCGGTGATGTTCAGGGTTTCGAGGAAAATTGCCAGCATGCCGGGGAGCCTTGGGTGAGCGTCGTTAGGGGCCAATGATAAAGCAAAAGCCCCTCACCCTAGCCCTCTCCCAGAGGGAGAGGGGACTGACCGAGGTGTCTTGTGTCATACATCGACCTGCAAGACCGAGTCGATTATGGATTCGGCTCAGCATTTCCAGGTCGATGTACTTCTCAAATATCCCCGGATCGGCCCCCTCTCCCTCCGGGAGAGGGCTGGGGTGAGGGTAGCTTTTGCTCCCCCCCCAAAAAAACCATCAGGTAATCGGCGCCGGATTGAACAACGTAATGTCGTTATGCAGTTTGTGCTTCTCCGCCCACGTCTGCTGCTTGCCGCTGGCAACATCCAGGTAATAGTGAAACAACTCCCAACCCAACTCCTCAATGGTCGCCCGCCCGGTTGCGATCCGCCCGGCATCGATGTCGATCAGATCCGGCCAGCGCTGCGCCAGCTCCGTACGCGTCGAAACCTTCACCACCGGCGCCATCGCCAAACCATACGGCGTGCCACGCCCGGTGGTGAACACATGCAGGTTCATCCCCGCCGCCAACTGCAACGTCCCGCAGACAAAATCGCTCGCCGGGGTCGCACAGAAAATCAAACCCTTCTGTTTGAACCGCTCGCCCGGGCCGAGCACGCCATTGATCGCGCTGCTGCCGGATTTGACGATCGAACCCAGCGACTTCTCGACAATGTTCGACAACCCGCCCTTCTTGTTGCCCGGCGTGGTGTTGGCGCTGCGATCCGCTTCACCCTTGGCCAGGTAACGGTCGTACCAGTCCATCTCACGCACCAGTTCCTCGGCGACGGTTTTGCTTTCGGCGCGTGAAGTCAGCAAATAAATCGCATCGCGCACTTCGGTGACTTCGGAAAACATCACCGTCGCCCCCGCGCGCAACAACAAGTCCGAGGCATAACCCAGCGCCGGGTTGGCGGTAATCCCGGAGAAGGCATCACTGCCGCCGCACTGCATGCCGAGGATCAACTCGGACGCCGGCACGGTTTCGCGGCGGCGCTGGTCGAGTTTCTTCAGGCGAACCTCGGCCAGTTCCATGATCTGCTCGATCATCTCGGTGAAGCCGTGACTGGAATCCTGCAAGCGATACAGCCATGGATCGCTGAGATCGACCGACGCATCGTCCTCGTGCATCACCTGCCCGGCCTGCAATTTCTCGCAGCCCAGACTGATTACCAGCGCTTCACCACCGAGATTCGGATTGCGCGCCAGATTGCGCACGGTGCGAATCGGGATGTAGGCGTCGGTGGCGGTAATCGCCACGCCGCAGCCGTAACTGTGAGTCAGCGCCACCACATCATCGACGTGCGGGTACTTCGGCAGCAGCTCTTCCTTGATGCGTTTTACCGCGTGATCAAGCACGCCGGTGACGCACTGCACCGTGGTGGTGATACCGAGAATATTACGCGTGCCGACGGTACCGTCAGCGTTGCGATAACCCTCAAAGGTGAAGCCTTCCAGCGGTGCCTGCGCGTCCGGCACGTCGGTGGACAGCGGCAAGCTGTCCAGCGGCGGCGCGGTCGGCATCCGCAGTTGATCTTCCTTGACCCAACTGCCGCGGCGGATCGGCTGCAACGCGTAGCCGATCACCTGACCGTAGCGAATCACCTGGCCGCCCTCGGGAATGTCTTCAAGGGTGACCTTGTGGCTCTGCGGCACAAATTCCAGCGTCACCAGGCCATCGGCAAATTCAGTGCCGGCCGGTGCGCCCTGGTCGTTGACCACGACCACCACATTGTCCCGCTCGTGCAGGCGAATGTGGCGCGGCGAGTCGGAATGTTCAATCAACTGCATGACGCCGCTCCTCAGGAATGCGCTTGGGACAATTTACCGCTGGCTTCAACACCGCCATTGGTTGGCGGCTCTTTGAGTACCACACGTTTGATCGGGCCAACGATGACCAGATAGCTGAACACCGCGACCAGTGCGTTGGCACCGACGAACACCAGCGCCCATTTGAACGAACCGGTGGAGCTGATGATGTAGCCAATCACGATTGGCGTGGTGATCGAAGCGATGTTGCCGAAAGTGTTGAACAGGCCACCGCTCAGACCGGCGATCTGTTTTGGCGAGGTGTCGGAAACCACCGCCCAGCCCAGTGCGCCAACGCCTTTGCCGAAGAACGCCAAGGCCATAAAGCCAACGACCATCCATTCCACTTCAACATAGTTGCAGGCAACGATGCTGCTGGAAACCAGCAGGCCGGCAATGATCGGCGCTTTGCGGGCGAAGGTCAGCGAGTGGCCCTTGCGCAGCAGGTAATCGGAAATCACCCCGCCAAGCACACCACCAATAAAGCCGCAGATTGCCGGCAACGAGGCGATGAAACCCGCCTTGAGAATGGTCATGCCACGCTCTTGCACCAGATACACCGGGAACCAGGTCAGGAAGAAGTAAGTGATGCCGTTGATGCAATACTGGCCCAGATACACGCCGAGCATCATGCGGTTGGTCAGCAACTGACGGATGTAATCCCACTTCGGACCGTCGGACTTTTTGCCCTTCTGATCCATGTCGACCATGCCGCCGTTTTCAGCGATGTGTTTGAACTCGGCTTCGTTGATGCGCGGGTGTTCACGCGGGCTGTAGATCACTTTCAGCCAGACCAGCGAGAAGATGATCCCGAGAATCCCCATGACGATAAACACGTGCTCCCAGCCAAAGGAGTAAACGATCCAGCCCATCAGCGGTGCGAACAACACGGTGGCAAAGTATTGCGCCGAGTTGAAGATCGCCGAAGCGGTGCCGCGTTCAGCGGTCGGGAACCAGGCCGCCACGATGCGCGCGTTGCCGGGGAACGATGGCGCTTCAGCCAGGCCAACGAGGAAGCGCAGCATGAACAGCGCAACGATGGCCGTGGACATGCCGAACTCACCGACAAAGCCTTGCAGCACGGTGAACAGCGACCAGGTGAAAATGCTCAGGGCATAGACTTTTTTCGAGCCGAAGCGATCGAGCAGCCAGCCACCGGGAATTTGCCCGGCCACGTAGGCCCAACCGAATGCGGAGAAGATGTAGCCGAGGGTGACTGCGTCGATGCCCAGATCTTTTTGCAGGCTGGAGCCGGCAATGGCGATCGTGGCACGGTCGGCGTAGTTGATCGTGGTCACCAGAAACAGCATGAGCAGGATCAAATAGCGGACGTGAGTCGGCTTGGACGATTGCATGTAGATGTACTCCCACTGATTATTTTTATGCGCGGGTGAATCTTCTTTGGTATTCCCTGTAGGAGCTGCCGAAGGCTGCGATCTTTTGATCTTAAAAGATCGCAGCCTTCGGCAGCTCCTACAGGGTTATTGCGTTTATCAGGAACCGATGTAACTGGTCTTCACGACCGTGTAGAACTCTTGCGCATAGCGGCCTTGCTCACGTGAGCCATAGGATGAACCCTTACGGCCACCAAACGGAACGTGGTAATCGACGCCAGCGGTCGGCAGATTGACCATGACCATCCCGGCTTGCGAATGACGTTTGAAGTGGTTGGCGTACTTCAGCGAGGTGGTCGCAATGCCCGCCGACAGGCCGAACTCGGTGTCGTTGGCCATCGCCAGCGCCGCGTCGTAATCGGCAACGCGAACGATGTTGGCCACCGGCCCGAAAATCTCTTCGCGACTGATGCGCATCGACGCTTCGCTGTCGGCAAACAGCGTTGGCGCGAGGAAGTAGCCTTCGGTGTCGCAGGTCACCAAGCCACCGCCGCTGACCAGACGCGCACCTTCGGACTGGCCGATGTCGATGTACTTCATGTCCTGTTCCAGCTGCGCTTGCGAAACCACCGGACCAATATCGGTGCCGGATTTCAGCGCGTGCCCGACCTTGATCGACTTCATGCGCTCGGCCATGGCTTCAACGAATTTGTCGTGAATCCCGGCAGTGACGATCAAACGGCTCGACGCGGTGCAACGCTGACCGGTGGAGTAGAACGCGCTCTGCACCGACAGCTCGACCGCTTGCTTAAGGTCGGCGTCGTCGAGAATGATCTGCGGGTTCTTGCCGCCCATTTCCAGCTGAACCTTGGCCTGGCGCGAGACGCAGTTGACTGCGATCTGACGACCCACGCCCACCGAACCGGTGAAGCTGATGCCATCGACTTTCGGGCTCTGCACCAGCGCATCACCAACCACGCGACCGCTGCCCATCACCAGGTTGAACACGCCGGCCGGGAAGCCTGCGCGGGAGATGATTTCCGCCAGTGCCCAGGCGCAACCCGGCACCAGATCGGCCGGTTTCAACACCACGCAGTTGCCGTAGGCCAGCGCCGGGGCGATTTTCCACGCAGGAATCGCGATCGGGAAGTTCCACGGGGTGATCAGACCGACCACGCCCAGCGCTTCGCGGGTCACTTCAACGTTGACGCCCGGACGCACCGACGGCACGTAGTCGCCAGACAGGCGCAGGCATTCACCGGCGAAGAACTTGAAAATGTTACCGGCGCGGGTCACTTCGCCGATGGCTTCGGGCAGGGTCTTGCCCTCTTCCCGGGCCAGCAGGGTGCCGAGTTCTTCGCGACGGGCAAGGATTTCCGTACCGACTTTATCCAGCGAATCGTGACGGGCCTGAATGCCCGAAGTCGAATACGCCGGAAATGCCGCGCGGGCGGCGTCGATGGCAGCGTGAACCTGAGTCAGGTCAGCCTTGGCGTAATCGCCGATGGTGTCGCTCAGCTCCGACGGGTTGATGTTGGCCGAGTAGTCGGCACCGGCAACCCATTCGCCGTTGATGTAGTTGTCGTAGCGTTTTGCATTTGTCACAGGGGCAGCCCTCAAAACTAAAAGCCTTTACGCAAAAAGCCGCTGATTACTCAGCGGCCGCGTTTTTGTCGGGTGTTACTGCGCACCTTGCTTGTCGATCAGCGCAGCGAGCATTTCGTACTCTTCGCCAGTCAGATCGGTCAGCGGTGCCCGCACCGGGCCTGCGTCATAGCCGGCGATTTTTGCGCCTGCCTTGACGATGCTCACGGCGTAACCAGCCTTGCGGTTGCGGATGTCGAGGTACGGCAGGAAGAAGTCGTCGATGATCTTGCCGACGGTGGTGTGATCTTCACGGGCGATCGCGTGGTAGAAGTCCATCGCGGTTTTCGGGATGAAGTTGAACACCGCCGAGGAGTAAACCGGTACGCCCAGCGCCTTGTAGGCAGCGGCGTAGACTTCGGCGGTCGGCAGACCACCGAGGTAGCTGAAGCGATCACCGAGGCGGCGACGGATCGACACCATCAACTCGATATCGCCCAGACCATCCTTGTAACCGATCAGGTTCGGGCAGCGCTCGGCCAGACGTTCCAGCAGCGGCGCGGTCAAGCGGCAAACGTTGCGGTTGTAAACGACCACGCCGATGTTGACCGATTTACACACGGCTTCAACGTGAGCGGCAACACCGTCCTGGCTCGCTTCGGTCAGGTAGTGCGGCAGCAGCAACAGACCTTTGGCGCCCAGACGCTCGGCTTCCTGAGCGTATTCGATGGCCTGACGGGTCGAACCACCGACACCGGCGAGGATCGGCACGCTGGTTTCACAGGTGTCGACGGCAGTCTTGATGATTTCCGAGTATTCGCTGGCGGCCAGGGAGAAGAACTCACCGGTGCCGCCGGCGGCGAACAAGGCTGAAGCACCATATGGAGCCAGCCATTCCAGGCGTTTGATGTAGCCCGCGCGGTTGAAATCGCCCTGCGCGTTGAAATCGGTCACCGGGAAAGACAGCAGGCCGGCAGAGAGGATGGACTTCAGTTCTTGTGGATTCATTATTCGAACACCCTGGTAGCAACGTTTTTTGTGATTGGTCCGTTCAGCCTTCGCTGAAGTTGTAGGTCATCGTACAACTTAAATAATAACCGTCAACTGCATTTCATCGTTGTGGGTGTTTTTTTGTCGGACAAAGCTGCTCAAGGCTTGGCAAAACTCGTCGAGAAAGCCCGTGTTTAAAGGGTTCTAGCGCGGAAATGTCTGGTCAAGATTCGTTTACTGAGCGATGCAGAGACGCCGGGTAAGGTGCGACGACTGCCACGAAGGATCGTGGCGGACCTTCGAAGGAAACTGAAATGTTCGTGAATTATGCTGCACCGACCCTCGCGCAAATCGCCTCTTCTGACTCTGACACCCTCACCCTTCAGCTAGCCGTGCTACCCGATGTATTGATCGTCCAGGTCCCGGATTCGAGTGATTTTCCAGCGAACTGGAGCGTTTACCCGATTCTCGGCGACGACCCGGAAGAGCCGGAATGGGAAGGCGAGGAAGTGAACACCGGCACTTGGGACGATGCTGAAGACGAGATGGAGAAACTCACGGGGATCGAGTTGCAGATCCCCAAAGAGGCGCTGCGTCCGTACCTGAACAGAGAGGTTGAATTGCGCTACAAGTTTTCCGACGAGTCGAGCATGGAGCCGTTTTCGCACGCGTTGAGGTTGCGGATCGAGGGCTGAATCTTGTCGTGCGGGAGCGGTGACCGTTCATCGGAACTGGTATTTCTTACAGGTGCCAGGCTTTCGCGATCCATACGTTAATCAACTTGAGCTGCCAACGGCTCGTTTCGACAACTAAAAGGATTTTGAACATGACAGATAAACGTTTCGCTATCCAAATGCTGCCAGCACCTGTGCTCAAGGAAGCAATCGATGACGTCCTCTACGTACATAACTTGATTGACCCTGCTCATGGGGTAGTGCCTGCCCTCCAAGAAGCGGCCGCAGGGGACAAAATCACACTGAAAGTGTACGACTCAGACGGTGCTGAGGAGTGGTCACACTCCGTAGTAGTGACTGCAATCTCCGCTGGAAAGCCCGTTAAGTTTGCAATCCCGAAAGCGCTATTTGAAAAAATGCTCAAAGCTGGCATGAATGCGCGCTTGCAGTACTCCAACGACAGAGCAGGCAACGTCCGGCAATCATTACCATTGGAAATCACGCTTAAAGAATGACCCAACCTCAACCCTGCGCCTGCGCCTCTTCATGGGCCTGGCGCAGTCTTTCACGGCTGTTGGTCAAATGCAGACGCATCGCCGCACGCGCAGCATCGGAATCCTGCCGGGCAATCGCATCGTAGATTTCTTCGTGTTCGCGACTCAGACGGCTCATGTAGTGCTGCTGATCATCATGGGCCAGTCGCGCCGAATTCAGCCGCGTACGCGGAATGATGCTGGTGCCCAGGTGGGTCATGATGTCGGTGAAGTAGCGATTGCCGGTGGACAGCGCTATTTCCAGGTGGAAGGCAAAGTCCGAAGCGACCGCATCACTGGCGTGGGCAGCGCTTTCGTTAAGAGCATCGAGGGCGGCACGCATGGTCGCCAGTTGCTCGGCGCTGCGACGTTGCGCGGCAAGGCCGGCAGATTCCACTTCCAGGCTAATGCGTAGTTCGAGAATGGCCAGCACATCACGCAGGGTGACGACGGTGGCCGGGTCGATGCGGAAACCACTCGGGCTTGGCGTGTCGAGTACGAAAGTGCCGATGCCGTGGCGGGTTTCCACTTGCCCTGCAGCCTGCAAACGGGAAATCGCCTCGCGCACCACGGTGCGGCTGACGCCATGGGCTTCCATGATCGCCGACTCGGTGGGCAGTTTGTCACCGCGTTTAAGCAGGCCATCGCGGATCTGCTCGCTCAGCACCGTCACCAGTTCCTGGGCCAGGCTGCGGCGCTTGCGCGGGAGACGCGGGGTGTCGATCAGGTTTTCCATGGTGTGCATCTAGTCTCGAAAATTCGGCTTGTGGGCATGATAGCTCAAGCGGGTTGTACGATCACTTTCCGGTTTACATCGCTTTATGTAGGAGTGAGCCTGCTCGCGATGACGTCCGCACATTCAGCATCAATGTGACTGACCCAACGCTATCGCGAGCAAGCTCACTCCTACAGGGGGTTAGCGGTGATCAGGCAGTTACGGTCTGTTCAACCAAGTGGCCGCTGTCGATCCGCACATGCCGTGGGTGGAAGCGTTTCAAGCTGCTGCGATGGCCGACACTGACAATGCTCAGACCCGGCAACTGATCGATCAGTGCCTGATACAGCGTCGCTTCGTCTTCCTCGTCCATCGCCGAAGTGGCTTCGTCCATGTACAGCCATTGCGGTTCGTAAAGCATTGCGCGGGCGAAAGCCAAGCGTTGCTGTTCGCCCGGCGAGAGCATGCGCTGCCAGTGATTGGCCTCGTCAAGGCGCGCGACCAAATGCGACAAGCGGCAGGTTTCCAGCACTTGTGCATAACGTTCCGGCGCGTAAGTGTCGCCCGGTTGTGGATAACTCAACGCCTCACGCAGGGTGCCGATCGGCAGATAGGGTTTTTGCGGCAAGAACAGATAACGCGCCGCCGGCAAACGGATGTTGCCGTGGCCCGCCGGCCACAAATGCCCCATCGCCCGCAACAGCGTCGACTTGCCGCTGCCGGAACGGCCGCTGAGCATCACGCGCTCACCCGGTTCGACGGTCATGTCGGCGCTGGTCAGCAGATGACGACCGTCGGCCAGATCCAGACCGAGGTTGTGCACCTTCAATTCGCGGCCCTGATTCTGCACATCGATCGCCGGAATGCGCTCTTCGTTGTCGGTCATAGCCTGACGGAAACTCAGCAGACGATCACAGGTGGCGCGCCAGGAAGCGAGGCTCTGGTACGCACTGATGAACCAGCTGAAGCTTTCCTGGACGTTGCCGAATGCCGAGCTGATCTGCATCAGCTCACCCAGCTCGATCTTGCCGGCAAGGTAACGCGGTGAAGCCACGATGAACGGGAAGATGATCGCTGCCTGGCTGTAACCGGCGGTGAAAAACGTCAGGCGCTTGGACACTTTCATGATGTCCCAGAAATTGTGCCAGACATTGCCGAAGCGGGCGCTCAGACGACGATTTTCGTTCGGCTCACCGTTGTACAACGCGATGCTTTCGGCATTCTCGCGAATCCGCACCATGGAAAAACGCAGGTCAGCTTCGAAGCGTTGTTGTTGGTTGTTCAGACCGATCAAGCGACGACCAATCAAATGCGTCAGCCAACTGCCCACCACCGCATAAACCAGCACACACCAGAACATGTAGCCGGGAATGGTGATGCCATAAAGTTCGATGCTGCCCGACACGCCCCAGAGAATGATCGAGAATGACACCAGACTGACGATATTGCGCAGCAGGCCGATACCCAGTTCGAGGGTGTTGGAAGTGAAGTTGTTGAGGTCTTCGGAAATCCGCTGGTCCGGGTTATCGGTGTAACCGCCCTGCTCCAGCTGGTAGTAATTCTTGTCGGCAAGCCAACGCGAGAAATGCTTTTCAGTGAGCCAGGCCCGCCAGCGAATCGTCAGCATCTGAGTCAGATAGAGCCTGTACACCGCACCGACAATGGCCACCGCCGCAATGCCGCAGAAATACAGAATCAAGCGCCAGAACGCCACTTCGTCTTTCTTTTGCAGGGCGTTGTAAAAGTCCTTGTACCAGGTGTTGAACCACACCGAGATGCCCACGCTGAGCAGCGAGAGTGCTATCACTGCGATCAGCAGCGTCCAGGCCTTGCCCTTCTCTTCACTGCGCCAGTACGGCGTGATGATTGCCCACACCTTGCGAAAAAACTGCCCGCGCACAGCATCGTTGACCGCGGAATATTCAGCGTTCTGATTCATGGATAAGGCTCGATATAGAAAAGAACAGACACGCACCGATCATAGTAGATCGGTGCGTTTTATCGCGAGCGCTAGCGATAGTCGTTCAGCGCAGGTTCAGCGACGAACCGGGCGCTTCTGCAGTTTGCGCTGCAGGGTACGGCGGTGCATGCCCAAGGCGCGGGCAGTGGCGGAGATGTTGCCTTCGTGCTCGGTGAGCACACGCTGGATGTGTTCCCACTGCAGGCGATCAACCGACATCGGGTTTTCCGGCACCAGACTGTCGAGGTCGGCGTGCTCGGACAGCAGCGCAGCCAGCACATCGTCGGCGTCAGCCGGTTTGCACAGGTAGTTGCAAGCACCACGCTTGATCGCTTCGACCGCGGTGGCAATGCTCGAATAACCGGTGAGAATCACCACGCGCATTTCCGGGTCCAGCTCCAGCAGTTTGGGCAGCAGCACCAGACCCGAATCGCCGTCCATTTTCAGGTCGAGCGCGGCGTAATCAGGCAGATCGGCCTGGGCGATGGTCAGGCCTTCTTCGGCGGAACCTGCGGTGCTGACGCGAAAGCCACGACGAGCCATGGCACGGGCCATCACTCGGGTAAACGTTGCGTCGTCATCGACCAGCAGCAAATGCGGCAGTTCTTCGCCTTCGACTTGGATTTCGTCACTCATGTTGGTCTCCTCGGGCGCCGTGAGGCAGGCGCAGCTCGGTGAGCGTGCCGCCTTCCTCATGACTATAGAGTTTCACTGAGCCGCCGGCGCGTGTCACGCTGGCCTTGCTCAAAAACAGGCCCAGGCCGAAACCTTTGCCCTTGGTGGTAAAAAACGGTTTGCCGATCTGCTCGGCGATGGCCAGCGGCACACCGGCGCCGTGGTCACGAATGCTGATGGTCAGGTTCTCGACGTCCCAGTCCAGGGTCACCTTGAGATTTTCCGGGCAGGCATCGGCGGCGTTGTTGAGCAGATTCAACAGCGCCTGAGTCAGATCCGGCGGCGGCGCCATGCGCGGCACGGTGCCCTGGCCGAGGCGGTGGAAGCGATAACTGGCTTCCGGACGCATCAGGTGCCAGCGGTTCAGCGCTTCGTCGAGCCAGTCGGTGACGTCCTGCATTTCTACTGCCAGACGCCGATTGGCTTCGGCGGCGCGCACCAGTTGCTGCAGGGTTTCTTTGCAGAGTTTGACCTGATCCTGCAGCACCTTCAGATCATCCTGCAGCATCGGGTCGGGATGATCCTGCTGCATTTCCTTGAGCAACACGCTCATGGTCGCCAGCGGTGTACCGAGTTCATGGGCGGCGCCAGCGGCCTGGGTGGCGACAGCGAGCAACTGCTGATCGCGCAGGCCTTCTTCACGGCGGATCGCGCGCAATTCTTCCTGGCGGCGCAACTCTTCAGCCATGCGCGCCGCGAAGAAGGTGATCACCGCCGCTGCCAGTGCAAAGCTCAGCCACATGCCGTAGATCTGCAGATTCTCGCGAGCGACCGGCAGGGTTTCCAGCGGATAGAAACGCGTGAGCATCACGGTGTACAGCGCCAGCGCGATGCCGGAGAGAATCACCGAATAGCGCCACGGCAACGTCACCGCAGCGATGGTCAACGGCACCAGATAATAGGAAACAAAGGGGTTGGTCGAACCGCCGGAGAAATACAGCAGCGCACTGTGGATCACCAGATCGCAGGCCAGTTGCAGCGCGTATTCGAGTTCGGTCACTGGCCACGAGGTACGCAAACGCACCGCGGTGAACACGCAGAGCAGCGTCGAGCAGCCGAGGGTCATCGCCAGTTGCACCCACGGCAACGGCAACAATTGCAGCCAGTAGGCCAAGCCAACGGAGCCAGCCTGCGCGGCGAGCACCAGGGTGCGAATGAAAGTCAGCCGCCAGAGGTTCTGGCGAGTGGCGGAAGTCAGTTGTACGGGGGCGAGCATGAGCTCTCCTGATGAGCGCTCCAGGCGGATCGCACGGAGTATAACCAAGCCGCGGGCTTGAGAGGCGAAAGTGCGGCAAACGACCACATGGCGAAAACATCTTCGGCGGCTATAAGGACGCCTTCGCGAGCAGGCTCGCTCCCACCTTTGAAATGCATTCCCCTGCTCGCGAAGGGCTGCACAGCGGCCACCAGTCATCTGTATAGAAGTTGTAACTGGGCGAACCGGATCATAAAAGCTAGAGTCTGATGGTTTCACGCAGGCCCCCGAACCATCACCTGCGCCCTCATCAAGGAGCTTTCATGCACACATTTCGCCGCAGCGCCGCCCTTCTCGCCCTGACCGTCGGCAGCGTCGCCAGCCTTCCGGCCCTGGCCGCCGATGAGCTGCACTACAACCAGATTTCCCTGCGCGCCGAAGTCAGCACGGAAGTCGCCCGCGACCTGATGATCGTCACCCTCTACACCGAAGAGCAAAACACCGACCCGGCGAAACTCGCCGCCGACGTCAGCACCACCATGAACAAGGCATTGGCCCAGGCCAAGCAAGTCAAAGACATCACCCTGCGCCAAGGCAGCCGCAACAGTTACCCGATCTACGACACCAAGGGCCAGAAGATCACCGGCTGGCGTGAACGCGCCGAACTGCGCCTGGAAAGCTCTGACTTCGCCGCCCTGTCCAAACTCACCGGCGAACTGCTCGGCGACCTGAAAATGGGCGGCATGGACTTCGCCATTGCCGACCCGACCCGCAAATCCAGTGAAGACCAGTTGCTCAAAGAAGCCGTGACCGCCTTCAAGGCCCGCGCCCAACTGGCCACCGATGCACTGGGCGGCAAGGGTTACAAAATCGTCAACCTGAATCTCAACAGTAACGGTTATCCACAACCGTACCTGCGCGCACCGATGATGATGAAAGCGGCGGCGATGGATTCCGCGCCGGTGACACCTGAAGTTGAAGCAGGCACCAGCCAGGTCAGCATGACGGCCGATGGCTCGATTGAAGTGTTGATGCCGTGATTTGATCTGGGCTGAATGAAAAACCGCCGATCGGTGAACGATCGGCGGTTTTTTTGTGCCTGGGATTTGCTGTGGATGAACCACCGTCTTCGCGAGCAGGCTCGCTCCCACAATTTGAAATGCATTCCACCTGTGGGAGCGAGCCTGCTCGCGAAGAACGATAACGCGATCGTCAGCCCTGCGGATCAACCCGATCCAGCGCCCGGTTCACCGCCAGCTCGGCCAGCATGATGATCTGCTGAATCGCCAGCGCCGTATTCCGCTCGGGCCGGCCCAACTGATCGGCAAAGTTACCGGTTAACGTGTTCGCCGACGCCAGTGACTCACAGGCATGCGCCAGCAGGCTTTCGGTGTCGATGTTCGGCTGGATCAGGAACATCGTGCTGGGCTGCCGGGGTTTTAGGGGTTCGGGGCTGAGGTAGAAATCCAGGGCGCGTTTGATGGCTTCGCGGGTTTTGATTTGGTCGTCGGCGCGGATGGCGTCTTCGAGTGGGGTATCGAGGGGTGGGTCAGGTATCAATTTATCCATGGAAAATTTCCTTATGAACTGACGCCATTCATTTCCGATCTCACTCGAGAAATGAGGTGGCAACTATGTACGGAGTGAGATTACCGGTAAGGAAACCAACCCGGCCGGACAAAAGTCCGCCCGTACATAGCCGCCATAAAAACTGCTGACAGCATGAGCTGGCGGCGATTATGGGGTGGCTTGTGCAGGTTTCCAAATTCAATAACCGGGAATCTCACCTCCCGATCGCTGAGTCTTCAGCGACAACCAGAGCCTAGAGAGCGCACGTCCGACGGACAACCTGAAAACCTTGTGGGAAGGTTCTGGTTATTTGACACAGATTTAAACAGCCAAAAGCAGACCCTCACCCTAGCCCTCTCCCGGAGGGAGAGGGGACTGACCGAGGTGATTGCGAGAGATACGTCGACGTGAAATACCGAGTCGAACTCAGATTCTGAAGTAGATCAAAAGCCCACCCTAGCCCTCTCCCAAAGGGAGAGGGGACTGACCGAGGTGATTGCGAGAGATACGCCGACTTGAAATACCGAGTCGAACTCAGATTCTGAAGTAGATCAAAAGCCCCTCACCCTAACCCTCTCCCGGAGGGAGAGGGGACTGACCGAGGTGTTTGGGAGAGCTACGCCGACGTGCAATACCGCGTTGAACTCAGATTCTGAAAAGCCCAAAAATCGGCTCCCTCTCCTTGGGGAGAGGGCTGGGGTGAGGGGCGAATCCACCACAAAACCAAAGCCGAACACCCGCTCTTCACCACTCAATAGGCCGAGTGTCAGCTCGCCTGCTCTTGATCTTGACCCACGGGCGACGTCGGAAGGCTGAGTGGAGGGATTGATCCGGGCGTGGGAGCGCAGCGACCGTTTGGCGAAGCCAAACACAGCGGGAGTAGGTGCAGCGAAGCAAACCGGAGACGCTGCGCCCGGATCGATCCCGGAGCGAAGGAACCCCGAGCCCCAGCGAGCGGGCCGCACGTAGGAGCAAGCGTTTTTTGCTTACTTTTTTTGGCGTTTGAAAAAAAGTGAGTCGCCGTAAGGGCGAAACCCTAAGCCGCCGTTACCGCAGCAACGGATATACACACAAGTGCTAGATATGCCGAGATAGACGCTTCAACAGGAAAAACGATATTTCCGCCAACACCCCCGCCCCAGCTACTCTTCCACGATTACCACCGCCGATTCCCCGGGGACCCCATGCCAAGATCCACCCTAAAACCGCTCTTGATCTCCCTCGCACTAACAGCCATAACCCCGATCGCCAACGCCGCCACAACACTCGTTTATTGCTCCGAAGCCAGCCCGGCAGGCTTCGACCCCAGCCAATACACCAGCGGCACCGACTTCGACGCCTCCGCCGAAACCGTCTTCAACCGCCTCACCCAATTCCAGCGCGGCGGCACCGACATCGAACCCGGCCTGGCAACAAAATGGGACATATCCAACGATGGCCTGCAATACACCTTCCACCTGCGCCAAAACGTAAAATTCCACACCACCGACTACTTCAAACCCACCCGCGACTTCAACGCCGACGACGTGGTTTTCACCTTCCAGCGCCTGCTCGACCCAGACAACGCCTTCCGCAAGGCCTACCCCGCCGAGTCCCCCTACTTCACCGACATGGGCCTCAACACCACGATCAAATCGGTAGAAAAACTCGACGAGCAAACCGTGCGCTTCAACCTCAACAACGTCGACGCCGCCTTCGTGCAAAACCTCGCCATGAGCTTCGCCTCGGTGCAATCCGCCGAATACGCCAACCAACTGTTGAAGGAAGGCAAAGCCGCTGACCTCAACCAGAAACCCATCGGCACCGGCCCATTCGTCTTCAAGCGCTACCAGAAGGATTCACAAATCCGCTATGCCGCCAACAAGACCTACTGGAAACCCGAAGACGTCAAAATCGATAACCTGATTTTTTCGATCACCCCGGACGCCGCCGTGCGCCTGCAAAAACTCAAGGCCGGCGAATGCCAGGTCAGCGGCTACCCGCGCCCGGCCGACATCGAAGTGATGGAAAAAGACCCGAACCTGCGCGTGCTCAAACAGGCCGGTTTCAACCTCGGTTTCCTCGCCTACAACACCACCCACGCGCCACTCGATCAGCTCAAAGTCCGCCAGGCGCTGGACATGGCCATCGACAAACCGGCAATCATCAAAGCCGTTTACCAAAGCGCCGGTCAGTTGGCGCAAAACGCCTTGCCGCCGGCGCAATGGTCGTATGACCCGACCATCAAGGACGCTCCCTACGACCCGGCAAAAGCACGGGTGCTACTGAAAGAAGCAGGGGTTGCGCCAGGTACAACCATCAACCTCTGGGCGATGACAGTGCAACGCGCCTCGAACCCGAATGCGCGGATGTCGGCACAGATGATCCAGCAGGATTGGGAGAAAATCGGCATCAAGGCCAACATCGTCAGCTACGAATGGGGCGAGTACATCAAACGCGCGAAAAATGGCGAACACGACGCCATGATCTATGGCTGGACAGGTGACAACGGTGACCCGGACAACTGGCTTGGCGTGCTCTACAGCTGCGCGGCGGTGAAAGGCAGCAACTACGCCAAATGGTGCGATCCGGCTTACGACAAACTGGTGCAACAGGCCAAGTTGTCCACGGACAAGGAGCAGCGGGTAAAACTGTATCAACAGGCGCAACTGATCCTTAAACAGCAAGTGCCCATCACGCCGATTGCCAACTCCACGGTGTTCCAGCCGTTGCGCAAGGAAGTTACCGACTTCCGTATCAGCCCGTTCGGTCTAACCCCCTTCTATGGCGTGGGTATAAATAAGTAACACCGAGCCCCAAGGCGGCGCGCACAACGTGACCAGCGCACCGTTTTGGGGCTTCATTTGCACCGTAAAAACCACCCGCAAACGGTCAAATGCGTCAGAAGTTATACAGATGCGACATTAAGGTACGTTCGTGCCACGGTTTAACGCTCACTCACACTCTGGATCTTGCATTGGGTATGGCCCCTGCATAAGTATCCGCAGGCACGACTCACGAGGTCGTACCTCACAACTAAAAAATGACAACAAATCATGAGGCCAACATGCTTAAACACGCGGTCATTCCGTTTTTAGTCGGCGCAGGCTTGTTAGCCTCCGCACCTTTCGCATCCGCTGCGACTAACCTGGTGTTCTGCTCCGAAGGCAGCCCGGCCGGTTTCGACCCAGGCCAGTACACCACCGGAACCGACTTCGACGCCTCAGCCGAAACCATGTTCAACCGTCTGACCCAGTTCGAGCGCGGCGGCACCGCCGTGATTCCTGGTCTGGCGACCAAGTGGGACATTTCCGATGATGGCCTGACTTACACCTTCCACCTGCGTGAAGGCGTCAAGTTCCACACCACCCCGTATTTCAAGCCGACTCGTGAGTTCAACGCCGACGACGTGCTGTTCACCTTCAATCGCATGATTAACAAGGATGACCCGTTCCGTAAGGCGTACCCGACCGAATTCCCGTACTTCACCGACATGGGGATGGACACCAACATCACCAAGATCGATAAAGTCGACGACCACACCGTCAAGTTCACTCTGAAAGAAGTCGACGCTGCGTTCATCCAGAACATGGCCATGAGCTTCGCCTCGGTGCAGTCCGCCGAGTACGCAGCGCAGCTGCTGAAAGAAGGCAAAGCCGCCGACATCAACCAGAAGCCGATCGGCACTGGTCCTTTCGTGTTCAAGAGCTACCAGAAAGATTCCAACATCCGTTACACCGGCAACAAGGATTACTGGAAGCCTGATGACGTGAAGATCGACAACCTGATCTTCGCCATCACCACCGACCCGTCGGTACGTATTCAGAAGCTGAAAAAGAACGAGTGCCAGGTCACCCTGTTCCCGCGTCCGGCCGACCTGAAAGCGCTGAAAGAAGACAAGTCGCTGAAGATGCCTGATCAGGCGGGCTTCAACCTCGGCTACATCGCCTACAACGTGATGGACAAGGTCAAGGGCAGCAACGAAGCCAACCCGCTGGCTGACCTGCGCGTCCGTCAGGCGCTGGACATGGCGGTGAACAAGCCGCAGATCATCGACTCGGTTTATCAGGGCGCAGGCCAACTGGCCGTCAACGCCATGCCGCCGACCCAGTGGTCTTACGACACCACCATCAAAGATGCCAAGTACGATCCTGAGAAAGCCAAACAGCTGCTCAAGGAAGCGGGCGTCAAGGAAGGTACCGAAATCGTTCTGTGGGCGATGCCGGTGCAGCGTCCGTACAACCCGAACGCCAAACTGATGGCTGAAATGCTCCAGTCCGACTGGGCCAAGATCGGCTTGAAAGTGAAGATCACCAGCTACGAGTGGGGCGAGTACATCAAGCGTTCCAAAGGTGGCGAGAACCAGGCCATGATCATTGGCTGGAGCGGTGACAATGGTGATCCGGACAACTGGCTGAACGTGCTGTTCGGTTGCGACTCGCTCAGCGGCAACAACTTCTCCAAGTGGTGCGACAAGAAGTTCGACGGCCTCGTCAAAGAAGCCAAGCGTACAACCGACCAAGGTAAACGCACCGAACTGTACAAAGAGGCACAACACGTCCTCAAAGATGCAGTCCCGATGACACCTATCGCTCACTCGACGGTGTATCAACCCATGCGCGCCAACGTGCAGGATTTCAAGATCAGCCCATTTGGCTTGAACTCCTTCTACGGCGTCAGCGTCAGCAAATAAGGCACTGCAGCGGCGACGTTTTTAACGTCGCCGCTGTTTTATCTGCCGGGAATTTAGGAAATTGCCTACAGCCAATTCCACTGTGGATTACCGCAGCGGTATAGGACGTGTCGCCTTTTCCTACGAGCTTTAAGGCATTTACGCATTTACTGCCAGGACCGCGGCCCCTACCGTCGGGTACTGACCAGTTTCTGCGTGGGCCACCGGTTTGCCGTACGTACTGGATTGAGCTCAATGTAGCCAAACGTCTCCGGATGAGACGACGGCGCATTGAACAACACTAAAAAAAGAGGGAGCGTCATGCGCCATACCTTGGTTTTTTCCGCATTGCTGGGCGCCGGCCTGTTGGCCGCCTCGTCCGCCAGTTTCGCCGCCAGCAAAAGCCTGGTGTTCTGCTCGGAAGGCAGTCCGGCCGGTTTCGATACCGCACAGTACACAACAGCGACGGATAACGACGCCGCCGAACCGATCTACAACCGTCTCGTCGAGTTCGAAAAAGGCGCGACCAATGTCGTCCCCGGTCTGGCAACCCAGTGGGATATTTCCGAGGATGGTCTCAAGTACACCTTTCACCTGCGTGAAGGTGTGAAATTTCATACAACGCCGTACTTCAAGCCGAGCCGCGATTTCAACGCCGATGACGTGTTGTTCACGTTTAATCGCATGCTGGATGCACAGCAACCTTTCCGTAAGGCTTATCCAACCGAATTCCCGTACTTCAACGGGATGAGCCTGAACAAGAACATCGCCAAGGTCGAGAAGACCGGGCCGCTGACCGTGGAGTTCACGCTCAACAGCGTCGACGCCGCGTTCATCCAGAACATCGCCATGAGCTTCGCCTCCATCCTGTCCGCCGAATACGCCGACAAACTGCTGGCCGACGGCAAGCCGAGCGATATCAACCAGAAACCGATCGGCACCGGGCCGTTCGTGTTCAAGAGTTATCAGAAAGACTCGAACATCCGTTACACCGGTAATAAACATTACTGGGATCCGAGCCGGGTCAAACTCGACAACCTGATCTTCGCGATCAACACCGACGCCTCGGTGCGCGTGCAGAAGCTCAAGGCCGGCGAATGCCAGATCACCCTGCATCCGCGCCCTGCCGATGTTGAAGCGTTGAAGGCCGACCCGAAACTGCAACTGATTTCCAAGCCGGGGTTCAACCTCGGCTACATCGCCTATAACGTCCGTCACAAGCCTTTCGACCAGCTCGAAGTGCGGCAGGCGCTGGACATGGCGGTGAATAAACAAGGGATTCTCAACGCTGTTTATCAAGGCGCTGGCCAACTGGCCGTGAACGCCATGCCGCCAACCCAGTGGTCTTACGACGACACTATCAAAGACGCCGCCTACAACCCGGAAAAAGCCAAAGAGCTGCTCAAGGCTGCCGGCGTCAAGGAAGGCACCGAAATCACCCTGTGGGCGATGCCGGTGCAGCGTCCGTACAACCCCAACGCCAAGCTGATGGCCGAAATGCTCCAGGCCGACTGGGCCAAGATCGGTCTTAAAGTGAAGATCGTCAGTTACGAATGGGGCGAGTACATCAAGCGCACCAAGAACGGCGAACACGACATCAGCCTGATCGGCTGGACCGGTGACAACGGTGACCCGGACAACTGGCTCGGCACGCTGTACAGCTGCGATGCCATTGGCGGCAACAACTATTCCATGTGGTGCGATCCGGCTTACGACAAGCTGATCAAAGAGGCCAAGGTCGTCACCGACCGCGACCAGCGCACCGTGCTCTACAAACAGGCCCAGCAATTGCTTAAACAGCAAGTGCCGATCACGCCTGTCGCCCACTCGACGGTCAACCAGCCGTTAAGCGCGAGGATTGAAGGGTTCAAAGTGAGCCCGTTCGGTCGCAACGTGTTCTCGGGTGTCGGTATCGATTAAACCAGACGATTAGCCGCAACGCTGAGGGGCGCTGTCTAGCCCCTCACGCAAGCGCTTTGCCGAAATTCGCCAATCCGGCTTTTTGCAAACGTTTGCGATGTGTGAATGAGTTCTAAACCAATAACCGGCACACCAAAAAAAGCCGGCATAAAAAGAAAGTAAAGGAGCTTCACCCATGAAACTGAGCAGCACCGCGATACTGGCCCTGGCCATCAGCAGCATCACCGCCACGGCGTACGCAGAACCTGCAAGTCAGGAGTTCGTCCCTACCACATTGGCCGGCAGTAGCGCCCAAAGCGAGGCCAAAGGCTTTATCGATGGACAAAGCCTGGGCGGCACAACCCGTAACTGGTACGCCAATGAACTGAAGCGTCGTGATGACCGTTTCAGCTACGTGAAAAACAGCGACAAGAACACTTCGCCAGTGGTCAAGACACCGACCCCGCGTCGTATCAACTGGGTGCAAGGCACCATCGTCAACTACACCTCGGGCTTCACCCAAGGCACCGTTGGCGTCAGCACCGAAGTCGCCGCTTACAACGCCATCGTTCTGGACCGTGACCGCAAGGACATCGCCGGCGGTTCCAACCGTACCCTGGCGCACTCCGACGGCGACGCTGTCGACCAGTGGAGCAAACTGGGTCTGGCCAACGTCAAGCTGCGGGTTTCCAACACCACGCTGACCGCCGGTCGCCAGAACTTCAGCACCCCGATCGTTGACGTCATCGGCAACCGTCCGCTGCCTTCGAGCTTTGAGGGTATTACCCTGCACAGCGAAGAGTTCAACAACCTGTCGTTCGACCTCGGTGGCTTCGACCGTGTTTCGCCGCGTACCGAGCAGAGCCTGTCGAAATTCCGCACCGAGTACTCGGCCACTGGCGTTGAGACCGACAAGGTCTACATCGCTGGCGTCAACTATCAGCCGTTCAAGAGTCTGAAAACCAGCCTGTACGGCTCCAACGTCGAAGACTTCTGGAACCAGTACTACTTCGGTGCCACCCACGAACTGGGTGACAGCCAGGTGCTGAGCCTGACCACCGGTCTGAACTACTACAAGACCGTCGACGAAGGCAAAAAGCTCATGGGCGAGATCGACAACGATACTTACTCGCTGTCGCTGGGTCTGGCTCACCAGGCTCACAGCCTGACCTTCTCGTACCAGGAAGTGAATGGCGACACCTACTTCGACTACCTGCACGAAACCAACGGCATCTACCTGGCCAACTCCCTGCTGTCGGACTTCAACGGCCCGAACGAGAAGTCCTTCCAGATCGCCTACGGCATCAACATGGCCGAATATGGCGTGCCAGGCCTGAAGTTCAACATCTACCAGGCACGCGGCTGGGGCATTGACGGTACTCACTACCGTGGCACCGCCTACACCGACCCGGGCGCCAAGCGCGGCGACCTGAGCCTGATGGACGGCGAAACTCACTACGAATACGGCATCGGTGCTTCCTACGCCGTGCAGAGCGGCCCGCTCAAGGCCACTGCGATTCGCGCGACGTACACCACGCACCGCGCCAGTGAAAACCAGGCTGACGGCAACATCAACGAGTTCCGTCTCGTGACCACGATTCCATTCAACATCCTGTAAAAACGCCAGTCGACGGCTGACTCATGATGAGTCGGCCGTTCGGCTTTTTGTCTTCAACCGATTGCAGAGGGTTATCGATGAAAATGCTTCCCCTACGTGCGGCCATCGCGGCTGCGTTGCTGAGTGTCGCTGTCGGCGTCTCGGCCAAACCCTTGGTGGTCTGCACCGAAGCCAGTCCGGAAGGCTTCGATATGGTCCAGTACACAACTGCAGTCACGGCGGACGCTGTGGCCGAAACCATCTTCAACCGTCTGGTGGACTTCAAGCCCGGCACCACGGAAATCGTTCCGGCCCTGGCAGACACCTGGGACATCAGTGAAGACGGTCTGACCTACACGTTCCACCTGCGTAAAGGCGTCAAGTTTCACACCACCGAATACTTCAAGCCGACCCGCGACATGAATGCCGACGACGTGGTCTGGAGCTTCCAGCGTCAGCTGGACCCGAATCACCCGTGGCACAAATTGTCGAGCGTGGGCTTCCCGTACTTTGAAAGCATGGGCTTCAAAGAACTGCTCAAAAGCGTCGAAAAAGTCGACGACCAAACGGTCAAGTTCACTCTGACCCGCCGCGAAGCGCCATTCCTGGCCGACGTCGCGATGCCGTTCACTGCCATCTACTCCGCCGAGTACGCCGATCAGCTGCTCAAGGCCAACAAGACCGGCGACCTCAACAACAAACCGGTCGGTACCGGCCCGTTCATCTTCCAGCGTTATGCCAAGGATGCGCAGGTGCGCTTCAAGGCCAACCCGGAGTACTTCCGTGGCAAGCCACCGGCCGATGCGTTGATCCTGGCGATTGCCACCGACAACAACGTGCGCCTGCAGAAGCTCAAGGCCAACGAGTGCCAGATCGCGCTGTATCCGAAACCGGATGACATCCCGAGCATCAAGAAAGACGAGAAGCTCAAGGTCGATGAACTGAATGCGATGACCGTTTCGTACATCGCCATGAACACCCAGCACAAATACATGAGCGACGTGCGTGTGCGTAAAGCGATCGATATCGCCTTCGACAAAGCGGCTTACGTCAACGCGCTGTTCGGCCCGGGCAATGCGACCGTCGCGGTCAACCCGTACCCGGACACGCTGCTGGGCTACAACCACGACCTGAAGAACCCGCCACGTGACCTCGACAAGGCCCGCGCCCTGCTCAAGGAAGCCGGAGTTCCGGACGGCACCGTGTTTACCCTGTTTACCCGCAACGGTGGCGGCCCGACCAACCCCAACCCGATGCTCGGCGCGCAAATGATGCAGGCTGACCTGGCGAAAGTCGGGATCAAGATCGACATCCGCGTGATGGAATGGGGCGAAATGCTCAAACGCGCCAAGGCCGGCGAACACGATATGGTGTCGGCCGGATGGGCGGGCGACAACGGCGACCCGGATAACTTCCTGACGCCTATGCTCAGTTGCGAGGCGGCAAAAAACGGCGAGAACTACGCGCGCTGGTGCAACGAGAAATTCCAGACGCTGCTGGATGAAGCACGGGCTAAAGTAGATCCGGCCGAACGCGCCGCGCTCTACGAACAGGCGCAAGTATTGTTTAATCAGGATCAGCCATGGATCAGCATGGCCCACACCAGGATGTTTACCGCAATGCGCAACAACGTAGAGGGCTATCACATCAGCCCTCTCACCACTAATAACTTCGCCACCACCCAGGTGAAGTAGATAAGAAACTCCCGGTGTCCCTGACCCCAGGGACACCGGGCACGCCTAACCGGCTGATGAGGTACCACACACGATGTTTAGTTTTATTGCCCGCCGACTGGGGTTGTTGATCCCCACGTTTTTCGGCATCACCTTGCTGACTTTCGCGTTGATTCGCATGATTCCGGGCGACCCCGTGGAAGTGATGATGGGCGAACGTCGGGTCGACCCCGAAATGCACGCTCAGGCAATGGAACGCCTAGGTCTGAACAAACCGTTGTATGCCCAGTATCTGGACTACATCGGCAAACTGGCTCAAGGCGATCTCGGCGAATCCCTGCGTACGCGTGAGAGCGTATGGACCGAGTTCACCTCCCTCTTCCCGGCGACCCTGGAACTGTCCATGGCCGCCCTGCTGTTCGCCGGCATTCTCGGGCTTCTGGCCGGGGTGATTGCGGCACTCAAGCGAGGATCGCTGTTCGACCACGGGGTGATGGGCATCTCCCTCGCGGGCTATTCGATGCCGATCTTCTGGTGGGGCCTGATCCTGATCATGTTCTTCTCGGTGAGCCTGGGCTGGACCCCGGTTTCCGGACGGATCGACCTGCTCTACGACATCGAGCCACGCACCGGTTTCATGCTGATCGACACGCTGCTGGCCGATGACGTCGGGGCGTTCTTCGATGCCCTGCATCACCTGATTCTGCCGGCCATCGTCCTCGGCACCATTCCGCTGGCAGTGATCGCGCGGATGACCCGTTCGTCGATGCTCGAAGTGCTGCGCGAAGACTACATCCGCACCGCCAAGGCCAAAGGCCTGTCGCCGTCGCGCGTGGTGTTCGTCCACGGTCTGCGCAATGCGCTGATTCCGGTACTGACCGTGGTCGGCCTGCAAGTCGGCACCCTGCTGGCCGGTGCAGTTCTGACCGAAACCATATTCTCCTGGCCCGGCATCGGTAAATGGCTGATCGAAGCCATCGGCGCCCGGGACTACCCGGTTGTGCAAAACGGCATCCTGTTAATCGCCTGCCTGGTGATTCTGGTCAACTTCGTGGTGGACATCCTCTACGGCTTTGCCAACCCACGCATCCGTCATCAGCGCTGAGGTCCATACCATGAGCACTCCAACATCCTCAGTAGCCACGTCCGCCCCAAGCGCGGATCAAAGCCTGCTGTACCCGTCTCCGTACAAAGAATTCTGGCAAGCCTTCTCCAAAAACAAAGGCGCGGTTGCCGGCCTGCTGTTCATGCTGCTGATCATCTTCTGCGCGATTTTCGCGCCGTGGGTCGCACCGCATAACCCTAGCGAGCAAT
Source organism: Pseudomonas sp. S3_C06 (assembly GCF_054667675.1). Classification (NCBI taxonomy): domain Bacteria; kingdom Pseudomonadati; phylum Pseudomonadota; class Gammaproteobacteria; order Pseudomonadales; family Pseudomonadaceae; genus Pseudomonas; species Pseudomonas sp. S3_C06. The sequence goes on along the minus strand of NZ_CP162747.1, from coordinate 4,875,349 downwards.
ACCGCGACTTCCTGCTGACGCCGCCGGCGTGGCTCGAAGGCGGGCAGATGCAGTTCCTGCTCGGCACCGATGAACTGGGGCGTGACCTGCTGTCGCGTCTGATCCAGGGCTCGCGCCTGTCGCTGCTGATCGGTTTGTCGTCGGTGGTGATGTCGCTGATTCCGGGGATTCTGCTCGGTCTGTTCGCCGGTTTCTTCCCGAAGATGATCGGCCCGACCATCATGCGTCTGATGGACATCATGCTGGCCCTGCCATCGCTGCTGCTGGCTGTGGCGATCGTCGCCATCCTCGGCCCTGGCCTGATCAACACCGTGATCGCCATTGCTGTGGTGTCCTTGCCGTCCTACGTGCGTCTGACCCGAGCCGCCGTGATGGGCGAACTGAACCGCGACTACGTGACCGCCGCGCGCCTGGCCGGTGCCGGTCTGCCACGTCTGATGTTCATCACCGTGCTGCCGAACTGCATGGCGCCGCTGATTGTTCAAGCGACCTTGAGCTTCTCCTCGGCGATTCTCGATGCCGCCGCACTGGGCTTCCTCGGCCTTGGCGTACAACCGCCAACCCCTGAGTGGGGCACCATGCTGGCCTCGGCCCGCGACTACATCGAACGCGCCTGGTGGGTAGTCAGTCTGCCTGGTTTGACCATTTTGCTCAGCGTGCTGGCAATCAACTTGATGGGCGACGGTCTGCGCGATGCGCTCGACCCGAAACTCAAGAACGCCGCCTGAGGAGATTCCCATGTCACTGCTAGAAATCAAGAATCTCAACGTTCGCTTCGGCGACAAGACCGCGACCCCGGTAGTCGATGGCCTCGACCTGAAAGTCGACAAAGGCGAAGTACTGGCCATCGTTGGCGAGTCGGGTTCGGGCAAATCCGTGACCATGATGGCGCTGATGGGCCTGATCGAGCACCCCGGCATCGTCACCGCCGACTCGCTCAGCTTTGACGGCAAAGACATGCTCAAACTGAGCAACCGTCAGCGTCGGCAGATCGTCGGCAAAGACCTGTCGATGGTGTTTCAGGATCCGATGACCGCGCTGAACCCGAGCTACACCGTCGGTTTCCAGATCGAAGAAGTGCTGCGTCTGCACCTGAAAATGTCCGGCAAGCAAGCGCGCAAACGTGCGATCGAGCTGCTGGAAAAAGTTGAAATTCCGGGCGCCGCCAGCCGTATGGACGCCTACCCGCACCAACTGTCCGGCGGTATGAGCCAACGCGTTGCGATCGCCATGGCAATTGCCGGCGAACCTAAACTGCTGATCGCCGACGAACCGACCACTGCGCTGGACGTGACGATTCAGGCGCAGATCATGGATCTGCTGCTGGCGTTGCAGAAAGAACAGAACATGGGCCTGGTGCTGATCACTCACGACCTCGCCGTCGTGGCAGAAACCGCCCAGCGCGTCTGCGTGATGTACGCCGGGCAAGCCGTTGAAGTCGGGCAGGTGCCGCAACTGTTCGACATCCCGGCGCACCCGTACAGCGAAGCGCTGCTCAAGGCGATTCCCGAGCACAGCCTCGGCGCCTCACGCCTGTCGACCCTGCCGGGTATCGTTCCGGGCCGCTACGACCGTCCGCAGGGTTGCCTGCTGTCGCCGCGCTGCCCATACGTGCAGGACAGCTGCCGCGCGCAGCGTCCAGGCCTTGATCCGAAAAGCCACAGCCTCGCCCGCTGCTTCTTCCCGCTGAACCAGGAGGTGGCGTAATGGCCGTCGTACTTACCGCCCGCGACCTGACCCGTCACTACGAAGTCTCCCGTGGCCTGTTCAAGGGCCATGCGACCGTACGCGCACTGAACGGTGTGTCGTTCGAACTGGAAGCCGGCAAGACTCTCGCTGTTGTCGGCGAATCGGGCTGCGGCAAATCCACCCTCGCCCGTGCTCTGACACTGATTGAAGATCCGTCCTCCGGCTCGCTGAAAATCGCCGGCCAGGAAGTCGCCGGCGCCGACAAGGCCCAGCGCAAGCAACTGCGCAAAGACGTGCAGATGGTCTTCCAAAGCCCATACGCCTCGTTGAACCCACGGCAGAAAGTCGGTGACCAGCTCGGCGAGCCGCTGCTGATCAACACCAATCTCTCCGCCGCCGAGCGTCGCGAGAAAGTCCAGGCGATGATGAAGCAGGTCGGCTTGCGCCCTGAGCACTATCAGCGCTATCCGCACATGTTCTCCGGCGGTCAGCGTCAGCGTATCGCCCTGGCCCGGGCGATGATGCTGCAACCGAAAGTGCTGGTGGCGGATGAACCGACTTCGGCACTGGACGTGTCGATTCAGGCGCAGGTGCTCAACCTGTTCATGGATCTGCAGCAGGAGTTCAACACCGCCTACGTGTTCATTTCGCACAACTTGGCGGTGGTGCAACACGTGGCCGATGACGTGATGGTGATGTACCTCGGTCGCCCGGTGGAACTGGGTCCGAAGAACGACATTTACGAGCGTCCGTTGCACCCCTACACCCAGGCGCTGCTGTCGGCGACCCCGACCATTCACCCGGACCCGAACAAGCCGAAAATCAAGATCGTCGGCGAACTGCCTAACCCGCTGAACCCGCCGCCGGGCTGTGCTTTCCACAAGCGCTGCCCGTACGCGACCGAGCGTTGCAGCAGCGAAGAGCCGGCCTTGCGTCAGCTCGACAGCCGGCAGGTGGCCTGCCACTACGCCGAGCAGTTCCTTGATGGCGCGGCCTAAAAACCGCCCTGAAACAATGTGGGAGCGAGCCTGCTCGCGAAAGCGGTGAATCAGTCACCATTAATGTTGACTGAGATGACGCCTTCGCGAGCAGGCTCGCTCCCACAGGGGATGTGAGTTATTCCTGAGTTAACCAAACCCCTTCCACCCCGATTGCGCATCAGTCGAGGCAGTAGGGGTTTTCTTTTGCCTGCAATTTACGTCTGGCTGTCGCCCTCATCGTCGGTATCCGGCTCATCGGTAGTCGAGTCGTCATCATCGGCGCTGCCACCCTGCCCCTGATCGCCCGGCTCGGACTCGGACTTGGCAAGCATCAAACCGCTATGCCCGACCTGCCCGTTGAACGCCTGAGAATCGTGATCCTCGCACTCGGCCCAGGCCGTCGCGGTGCCGAGGGACAGCATGACCATCACTTTCAACAGCAATAAAACCCGTAGCAACCTGCTTTTCATAGCCGACTCCATCCATTTTCAGGTGAGACATTTGTGCCTGACTGGCGCTGTGTGAAATCTAGTTCCGATCCATCGGGTTCACCAGATAGGACGCTAACGAGCACGCAGAAATGCCCTCGACAGACAGATTGCTTTCGAATAACGCCAATCGCCGGATCAGCTAAGCGACCGGGCGCAGGCGCGTGGCCTGCCAAGTCAGCGGGATGGAAATCAACACCATCAGCGCACTCGCCAGCCACACACTGTGGCCACCGAATTGACCGTACAACTGGCCACTGAGTACCGGTGACAACAGCGCACTCGCGCTCCAGCTCATAAAGAACAGGCCGAAGTACTGACCGCTTTTGCCGCCCTGGGCAAAGTGCATGGCCAGCACATTCAGCGGCGGCATGAAAAAGGCCTCGCCCAAGGTCCAGATCAGCGTCGACACGCAGACGTAAAACAGCCCGGAACCGAACGGCAACATGCCGAGCCCGCAGGCCAGCAACACACTGCCGAGCAGCATTTGTCGACGCATGCCCCAGCGCTCGGCCCAATGCGACAGCGGAATCTGCAGGGCGATCACCAACAACGCATTGAGGCCGAACTGCCAACCGATGGCCTCGGTGCTCAGGTGGTAGTAATCACGCAGATAATTGCCCAGCGTGCTGTAGACCGTGTCGAACGCGATGCCAAGCACGGCCGTCGCCGCCAGCAACCAGAGGAACGGTTTGTCGCGATGCGGCACCCCGGAACCTGCGTCGTCCGTGGACTTTTCGTCATTGATCAGCACCGGTCGACGCCACGTAGTGCGGACAAACCACATCAAGGCCAGCAACGTCATTGCCGCACTGCCGAAAAATACCCAGCGAAAATCAGCCTGCGCCAAAACCCCGCCCGCCACACCGGCGGCGGCCATCCCAAGGTTGCGCGCAACCCGACTCAACGCCTGCGCACGCGAGCGCTGCGCCACCTCGCAATATTCCATGATCAGCCGCTGATGCAGCGTGCGAATAGCCCCGTCGATGCCCCCGCTGAGCAACAGCAATGCCGCCAGCAACGACACCTGCGTCACCAGCCCCAGCAGAATCAGCACCCACACCGAAACAAAGAACAACGCCGCCGTCAGCCGCGCCGTGCGCACATGATCACTGAGCCAGCCACCGAGCATCGACCCGACCAGCAACCCCGCGCCGTACGCCGACAACAACCAGCCAACCGTCTCGATCGCCAGGCCCAGCTCCTGACGCAGATACAGCGCCATGAACAGCTTGACCATGCTGCTCAGGCGATTGATGAACAACAGCGCCGCGAGCACCCAGGCCATCACGCTGAAATAGCCGTTCAGTCGTAGCAAGTGAGTCAGGCGACTCGTCATTCCATTGACCTCTCAAAGCGACTTGCGTGGAGCTGGAACACTAACGGCCAGCAGGCGGGTTGTCGCGTTCAAGTGCATCGAGATCACGAAAAACCGAGTCGTCCTACAGCCATTGCGTGCGATAAACCCGTGCCGAAGATCAAAAGCCCCTCACCCTAACCCTCTCCCGGAGGGAGAGGGGACTGACCGAGGTGTTTGCGCGAGCTATGCCGACGTGAAATACCGAGTCAGAACTCAGATTCTGAAACAGATCAAAAGCACCCTCACCCTAGCCCTCTCCCGGAGGGAGAGGGGACTGACCGCGTGGACTGGAAGAGATACGCCGACTTGGGATACCGAGTTGAACTGAGATTTTGAATGCCCACAAATCGGCTCCCTCTCCCTCGGGAGAGGGCTGGGGTGAGGGGAAAATCCACCACAAATCCAAAGCCGACCACGCCGTGCTCTTCACCACTCAACAGGATGAGCGTTAGCTCGGCTGCAGCTCTTGATCTGTAGGGCGACGTCGGAAGGCTGAGTGGAGGGATTGATCCGGGGGTGGGAGCGCAGCGACCGTTTGGCGCAGCCAAACACAGCGGGAAGAAGTTTAATCAAGCAAACCGCAAGAAACTGCCAGGAGTTTCGTCGGATTAAAGAACCTGCGAACGGGTCCAGACGTATGTATTGTTAACGGTAAATACCCAACGCTGATGCCCTCATATAAGCCTGCGGCTGAACACACTAAGCCGCAGGAACAAAACCGATGAGTTTCTTTCATTGATTATTTCTTATGACGAAAATTTCGCTCGGATGATTTGTCCTCGGGCCCGTCAAACCTGAATTTCATTAACGCTGTTATTTTGCGTTGCCGTTCGGATGTCGGGGACTTTGCAGTAAATTCAAAGTCCATTTTAACCACACGCTCTTCCAAATTAATCAAGCCTTTGTAATTGCCCGACACCGCTTCCCATGTCTCCCAATCATCGTGAGGATTGAAAAACGCATGGAACTTCCGATCTGTACCAAACGCACCCTCGACATCTTGACTTTTTTCAATATCATCGAACTCAAAATAAACAGAATCCTTATTTCGAGTTCCCCCGCCCACCTGGCCTCGACCATTTGGGTTGATTACAAACCAGCCCGAGCCTACTACTGGATTGTATGCAACTCCATCGATCTTGAATTCCATATGACCAATTGGTTTAAGATGCGGAGGTAGTTCATTACTGTTAGACGTAGTGACTTTCATGGTGCTTCTCCGGATAGTTTCAGGGGTATACCCTCGATGCTTATAAGCGCTACACCGTATCAGCGCCACTGTAAGACCTGACAGTTGACATCTCATTTTAAATATGCAGGAGGCACTAAATTAAATGCCCGTTTGGCTGCTTTAGTTTTTGTTTCCATGCCAACTTCAAAGTCGAAAGCTCCTCTTTGGAACGCCGATGAAGACCTGCTCTCTGAGGTAGCGGAACAAAGCCGCCAAAACCAACAGGCAAAAAAAAAGCCCCCAAGGCCTACACCTCAGGGGCTTTCGAACAAACCAGCTCAGAGCTTAGTGATGCTCACGCGTCGCACGGAATTTCACATCCGGCCAACGCTCTTCCATCAACGCCAGATTAACCCGCGTCGGCGCAAGATAGGTCAGGTGACCACCGCCATCGACCGCCAGGTTCTCCACAGCCTTGTTGGAAAACTCCTCAAGCTTCTTCTTGTCGCCGCATTCAATCCAGCGCGCGGAGTACACAGTAATTGGCTCGTACGAGCACTCAACCTTGTATTCCTCCTTCAAACGGCTGGCGACCACATCGAACTGCAGCACACCGACGGCGCCAAGAATGATGTCGTTGCTGCGCTCCGGGAAGAACACCTGCGTCGCACCCTCTTCGGCCAACTGCTGCAGACCCTGACGCAACTGCTTGGACTTCAGCGGATCACGCAGACGCACACGACGGAACAGCTCCGGCGCAAAGTGCGGGATACCGGTAAAGCCCAGGGTTTCACCTTCACTGAAGGTGTCGCCGATCTGGATCGTGCCGTGGTTGTGCAGACCGATGATGTCGCCGGCAAAGGCTTCTTCAAGCTGCTCACGCTCGGAGGAGAAGAACGTCAGGGCGTCGCCGATGCGCACGTCCTTGCCGGTACGCACGTGGCGCATCTTCATGCCTTTCTCGTACTTGCCGGAGCAGATACGCATGAAGGCGATGCGGTCGCGGTGTTTCGGGTCCATGTTCGCCTGGATCTTGAAGATGAAGCCGGAGAACTTCTCTTCGACCGGCTCGACGGTACGCTCGTTGGCCACACGGGCCAGCGGACGCGGCGCCCAATCAACGACAGCGTCGAGGACGTGATCAACGCCAAAGTTGCCCAAAGCAGTACCGAAGAACACCGGGGTCAGCTGACCGTCGAGGAATTCCTGCTGATTGAATTCGTGGCAGGCGCCCTGAACCAGTTCCAGCTGTTCGATGAAGCGGTCGTACTCGTCGCCCAAATGCGCGCGGGCTTCGTCGGAGTCGAGCTTCTCGATGATCTTGGTTTCGGTGCGTTCGTGACCGTGACCGGCGGTGTAGACAATGATGTAGTCGTCGGCCAGGTGATACACGCCCTTGAAGTCGCGGTAGCAACCGATCGGCCAGGTGATCGGCGCCGCTTTGATCTTCAGCACGGCTTCGATCTCGTCGAGCAGTTCGATCGGGTCGCGAATGTCACGGTCGAGTTTGTTGATGAAGCTGACGATCGGCGTGTCACGCAGACGGCAGACGTCCATCAGCGCAATCGTCCGTGGCTCGACACCTTTACCGCCGTCGAGGACCATCAATGCCGAGTCGACCGCGGTCAGGGTGCGGTAGGTATCTTCGGAGAAGTCTTCGTGGCCCGGGGTGTCGAGCAGGTTGATCATGTGTTCGCGATACGGGAACTGCATGACCGACGTGGTAATGGAAATACCCCGCTGTTTCTCCATCTCCATCCAGTCGGATGTCGCATGGCGATCGGATTTACGGGATTTCACCGTACCGGCCACTGCAATCGCCTTGCCCATCAACAGGAGCTTTTCGGTGATCGTGGTTTTACCGGCATCGGGGTGGGAAATAATGGCGAAAGTGCGGCGTTTCGCGACTTCGGCGGCCTGGTTGGTCATGGGAAATCGCCTGGCGGTGATTCAAAAAAGGGCCGCGATTATAGCCCAACTCGATGCAATAACCGAACCGTTGAGCACATTAAGGGTGGCCAAATGCTGCCGCAGATGGGAACCTTTTAAAGCACGGAGACGTCCATCCCCTGTTACGAAATTTCGTCAGGGGCTGAAAAATCAGCAAGTTAGCCTGACGAGGCTGCGCTCATGGCTCGCTTTCAGACCGCTTTTTGCCGGTGCTGAGGGAGCTGCTTCTCGCGAACGTTTATTCCCGGCAGCCATGTATGGCATGCCACACGGGAGGGCGTTCGCCGACTACAAAAAAAGGAGTCCGCCTGTGGCTATCCGCTATGGCAAAGGGCTGATGGGAGGTGCGGTGGTGATCGCGCTCCTGGCCCTGCTGGTCCACTGGATCGGCATCAACACGATCGAACACTACCGCGACGATTTGTTGTTTTACCTGCAAGCTCATCTGATTCTCGTCCTCGCTTCAATGCTGGCCGCCCTTGTCGTGGGCATCCCCGCCGGCATCTTCCTCAGTCGCCCGACCATGGTCGGCCGCGCTGAACGTTTCATGCAAATTTTCAATATCGGTAACACCGTGCCTCCGCTGGCCGTGCTCGCGATTGCCTTGGGCGTCCTCGGCATCGGCAGTGGCCCGGCGATCTTCGCTTTATTCCTCGCCTCCTTATTGCCGATTGTGCGCAACACCTACGAAGGCCTGAAAAATGTCCAAGGCTCGCTGAAAGAAGCGGCCGTCGGCATCGGCATGACCCCGCGCCAAGTGCTGTGGAAAGTCGAATTGCCCAACGCTGTGCCGATCATCGTCGGTGGTGTGCGCGTGGCTTTGGCGATCAATGTCGGCACCGCGCCACTGGCGTTCCTGATCGGCGCCAACAGCCTCGGCAGCCTGATCTTCCCTGGCATCGCCCTGAACAATCAGCCGCAACTGCTGCTCGGCGCCGCGTGCACCGCGCTGCTGGCCTTGCTGCTCGATGGCGTCGTCACCCTCGCCAGCCGTCTCTGGCTGGAACGCGGTTTGCGCACGTCTTAAGGCTTTTGTGAAGGAATACCTATGAAACGATTGAGCTTGATTCTGGGCTGTATCCTGCTGTTCGCAGGTATTGCCCAAGCCGCCGACAAACCGGTTATTCGCCTCGGCGCCCGGGTCTTCACCGAGCAGACCCTGCTCGCGGAAATCACCGCGCAATACCTGCGCAGCAAAGGCTACGACGCGCAGATCACTGGCGGTCTGGGCAGCAACCTCGCCCGCAGCGCCCACGAAAGCGGGCAGCTGGACATGCTCTGGGAATACACCGGCGTGTCGCTGGTGGCCTACAACCATGTCACCGAGAAACTCGACAGCGCCCAGTCCTACGCACGGGTGAAAGAACTCGACGCGAAAAAAGGCCTGGTCTGGCTGACCCCGTCGAAATTCAGCAACACCTACGCCCTCGCCCTCCCGAAAAAAGTCGCCGAGGAATATCCGCAGATCAACAACATCAGCCAGTTGAACGAAGTGCTGCGCGCCGAGGCCAAGACCAATCACCTGGTGGCGCTGGACACCGAGTTTGCCAATCGCTCCGACGGCCTGATCGGCATGGTCGATCTCTACGGCATGAACCTGACCCGCAAAAACATCCGCCAGATGGATGCCGGGCTGGTTTACACCGCGTTGCGCAACGGTCAGGTGTTTGCCGGTCTGGTCTACACCACCGACGGTCGCTTGAACGCCTTCGGCCTGAAACTGCTGGAAGACGACAAGCACTACTTCCCCGACTACACCGCCGCGCCGGTTGTGCGTCAGGCCTACCTCGACGCGCACCCGCAACTGGCCGAACAGCTCAAGCCACTGGCCGAACTGTTCGATGACGAAACCATGCGCCAGCTCAACGCGCGGGTCGACGTCGATCACGAAAGCCCATCGAAAGTTGCCGCCGATTTCCTGCGCCAACATCCGCTGAATTAAGAGAGGAGAAGTCATGGAATTCCTGAACGCCTTTTCCCATCTCGACTGGCAGCAGGTGATGCACCTGACCTGGCAGCACATCACCCTCGTCGGTATTGCCGTGACCCTGGCGATTGTCGTTGGCGTGCCGCTGGGCATTCTGATGACACGCTTTCCGACCCTCGCTGGTCCGTTGCAGGCCAGCGCCACCGTGCTACTTACGGTGCCGTCGATTGCCCTGTTCGGTCTGCTGCTGCCGTTCTATTCCAAGTTCGGCCAGGGCCTCGGCCCGATGCCGGCGATCACCGCGGTGTTCCTTTATTCACTGCTGCCGATCATGCGCAACACCTACCTCGCCCTCACTGGCGTGGAACCGGGCATCCGTGAAGCCGCGCGCGGCATCGGCATGACCTTCGGCCAGCGCCTGCGCATGGTCGAATTGCCGATCGCCGTGCCGGTGATCCTCGCCGGCGTACGCACCGCCGTGGTGATGAACATCGGGGTGATGACCATCGCCGCGACCATCGGCGCCGGCGGCCTCGGTGTATTGATCCTCGCTTCCATCAGCCGCAGTGACATGTCGATGCTGATCGTTGGCGCACTGCTGGTCAGTCTTCTGGCCATTTTCGCTGACCTGTTTCTCCAATGGCTGCAACGCTCGTTGACTCCAAAAGGACTGCTCAAATGATCGAACTTCAAAACCTCAGCAAAACTTTCCAAAGCAACGGCAAAGATGTCAAAGCCGTGGACTCGGTAAGCCTGACCGTCAATGAAGGCGAAATCTGTGTGTTCCTCGGGCCATCGGGTTGCGGCAAAAGCACCACGCTGAAAATGATCAACCGCCTGATCAAACCGACCTCGGGCAAGATCCTGATCAACGGCGAAGACACCACCGATCTCGACGAAGTGACCCTGCGTCGCAACATCGGTTACGTGATCCAGCAGATCGGCCTGTTCCCGAACATGACCATCGAAGAGAACATCGTCGTCGTGCCGAAACTGCTCGGCTGGGACAAACAGAGATGCCACGACCGCGCTCGCGAATTGATGAGCATGATCAAGCTGGAGCCCAAGCAGTATCTGCATCGCTACCCGCGCGAACTGTCCGGTGGCCAGCAACAGCGCATCGGCGTAATCCGCGCACTGGCCGCTGATGCACCGTTGTTGCTGATGGACGAACCGTTCGGCGCGGTCGACCCGATCAACCGCGAGATGATTCAGAACGAATTCTTCGAAATGCAGCGCGCGCTGAACAAGACCGTGATCATGGTCAGCCACGACATCGACGAAGCGATCAAACTCGGCGACAAGATCGCGATTTTCCGCGCCGGTAAACTGCTGCAGATCGATCATCCGGACACGCTGCTCGCGCACCCGGCGGACGACTTTGTCAGCAACTTCGTCGGCCAGGACAGCACGCTCAAGCGCCTGCTGCTGGTGAAGGCCGAAGATGCGGCGGACAACGCGCCGTCGGTGAGCCCGGAGACGCCAGTGGCCGATGCGCTGGAATTGATGGACGAGCATGACCGTCGCTACGTGGTGGTCACCTGTGCCGAGAACAAGGCGTTGGGCTACGTGCGTCGTCGTGATCTGCATCGCCAGACCGGTACTTGCGCGCAGTTCCTGCGTGAGTTCAACGCCACGGCGGCGTACGACGAGCATCTACGCATCCTGCTGTCGCGCATGTATGAATTCAACCGCTCGTGGTTGCCGGTGATGGACGCCGAGCGGGTGTTCCTCGGTGAGGTCACGCAGGAGTCGATTGCCGAGTATCTGAGCTCCGGCAAATCTCGCGGCGGCAAGACCAGCATCGTCTCGCCAGCTGAGGCCGTAGTCGCATAAAACACGAAACCTGTGGGAGCGAGCCTGCTCGCGAAAGCGCAATATCAGTCAACTATGATGTTGGTTGTGAAAATGCCTTCGCGAGCAGGCTCGCTCCCACAGGATCTGCGTGATTTTTTCTTCATTCGCCAGCTGGAAAAGAATCTCAACACACGTCACTCAGAGAACACACCAACAAGCGCTTCTGAAACAACTAAAATCCCCTCCATACGCCCCTCTCGCCGCCAACGTCGCCGATGTTGCGCCCATCACACTTACCCACGACTTCGCCGGCAAAAGCTGCGAACGTGCAGGTATTTTTAACACTTGAAAATTCTCGGGGAACATCTGCCCGTCATCTCGGTCGGCTACAAAGAGTGATGAACGCGACGCACGTCAGAAGCGTGCAAAAACGCGACATTTTTAGTTGATCTCACGCCCCTCACGCCCTAAAGTTCGCGCCGAACGTCCATGCTGGAAACGATCCATCCGGCTCAAGTACTGACGACGAGACAGCAAGGCCAAGGGAAAGCTGCACATCCCATGGCCTTTTTGCTTTCGGCGACATGCCTTGGGAAGTAGGCGAACCAAAGTGGGGATACGGAGGGCGTTCATTTGCACCCATTGATTAACTTAGTTTGCCAGTAGGAGTTCCCAGCATGTCGATCCAGGTCGAAGACTATTTCGCGCGCGCTACATTCGACAAAATGAAGGCGTTCGCCGACAAACAGGAAACCCCGTTCGTGGTGATCGACACCGCGATGATCGCCCAGGCCTACGATGACCTGCGCGCCGGTTTCGAATTCGCCAAGGTCTACTACGCGGTCAAGGCCAACCCGGCCGTCGAGATCATCGACCTGCTCAAAGAAAAAGGTTCGAGCTTCGACATCGCCTCGATCTACGAACTGGACAAGGTAATGGATCGTGGCGTCAGCGCCGACCGTATCAGCTACGGCAACACCATCAAGAAATCCAAGGACATCCGCTACTTCTACGAGAAGGGCGTGCGTCTGTTCTCCACCGACTCCGAAGCCGACCTGCGCAACATCGCCAAGGCTGCACCGGGCTCGAAAGTCTATGTGCGGATTCTTACCGAAGGCTCGACCACGGCTGACTGGCCACTGTCGCGCAAATTCGGCTGCCAGACCGACATGGCCATGGACCTGCTGATCCTTGCTCGTGACCTCGGCCTGGTGCCTTACGGCATCTCGTTCCACGTCGGCTCGCAACAGCGCGACATCAGCGTCTGGGACGCAGCGATCGCCAAGGTCAAAGTGATCTTCGAGCGTTTGAAAGAAGAAGACGGCATCCACCTCAAGCTGATCAACATGGGCGGTGGCTTCCCGGCCAACTACATCACCCGCACCAACAGCCTGGAAACCTACGCCGAGGAAATCATCCGCTTCCTGAAGGAAGACTTCGGTGATGATCTGCCGGAAATCATTCTTGAGCCGGGCCGTTCGCTGATCGCCAACGCCGGTATTCTGGTCAGCGAAGTGGTGCTGGTTGCACGCAAGTCGCGCACTGCCGTTGAGCGCTGGGTGTATACCGATGTCGGCAAGTTCTCCGGCCTGATCGAAACCATGGACGAAGCGATCAAGTTCCCGATCTGGACCGAGAAAAAAGGCGAGATGGAAGAAGTCGTGATCGCCGGCCCGACCTGCGACAGCGCCGACATCATGTACGAGAACTACAAGTACGGCCTGCCGCTGAACCTGGCGATCGGTGATCGTCTGTACTGGCTGTCGACCGGTGCGTACACCACCAGTTACAGCGCGGTTGAGTTCAATGGTTTTCCGCCGTTGAAATCGTTCTACGTGTAAGAGCAGCTGCGAGTTTCAAGCTGCTAGCTGCAAGTGAAAAGCCCATGACGTGTCATGGGCTTTTTTGTGTCTGTGCGTTCGGCTTGAAGTTTTGCGGGGTACTTGAGACCGAGGCCCCTCACCCCAGCCCTCTCCCGAGGGAGAGGGAGCCGATGTGTAAGCTTTTCAAAATTGAGTTCGACTGGATATCTCAGGTCGATGTATAGCGCCAGAACGACGCGGTCAGTCCCCTCTCCCCTTGGGAGAGGGCTAGGGTGAGGGCTTTGCGAACTCAGATACGCTGCAAGTCTGTGCATCGAAGCGCGAACCGAGCAGCCATCCCCTGAACCCTGGGGTCTGTCGCACCTGACAGCGTCTGACTCGCCACCCGCAGAAAATTCAGATTACCGCCGGCCAAAGCTTTCTCAAGCCAATCGACCGCCTCATCAATCCGCCCCTCATCCGCTAAAACTGCAGCGAAACTGAACTGCCCACGAAAATCCCCACCCTCCGCCGAGCGCCGATACCACTCACGCGCCGCCGTCGGATCCGCCGGGCACACCAGCCCTTCTTCCAGATACCGCCCCAGCAGATTCATCGATTTCGCATGGCCCAGTTCAGCCGCGCGGCGATACAGCGCCAGCGCCTGCAGATGATCCACCTCCACTCCCCGCCCGGTCGCCAGCAGATTGGCGAGGTTGTACATCGCCCAATCCAGTCCGGCCTCCGCCGCAATCCGATAGTGCTGCGCGGCAATCGCCGCATCTGCCGAACAACCCCAACCATGCTCATGACAACGCCCGAGCATGTTGCGCGCCATCAGATGCCCGCGTCCGGCGGCGATGCCGAACCAGCGCAGCGCCAGCGCTTGATCCTGTGCGATTCCCTGGCCATCCAGCAGGATCTGGCCTAGCAGCGCTTGCGCTTCAACCTCGCCCTGACCCGCCGCGAGCAAAATCGCTTGCGCGGCACGGGCAGGACTTTCGGCGAGCATGGCGCTGAGTTGTTCGCCGCTGAGGATTTCCTCGCGACGTATTTGAAAAGTCATACCTCAACCCAACGCCGCAGCAGGTTGTGATAGGTGCCGGTGAGGCGGATCAGCGAAGGGTGATCAGGCATGTCTTGAGTCAGTTGCTGAATCGCCCCGTCCATCTCGAACAGCAACGCGCGCTGGCTGTCTTCGCGCACCAGACTTTGCGTCCAGAAGAACGACGCATAACGCGCACCGCGGGTGACCGCGTTGACCTTGTGCAGGCTGGTGCCGGGATACAAAACCATGTCACCAGCCGGCAACTTCACCCGCTGCGTACCGTAAGTGTCCTGGATTTCCAGCTCGCCGCCGTCGTAATCCTCCGGTTCGCTAAAGAACAGCGTCGCCGACAAATCGGTGCGCATCCGCTCGATACTGCCCTTGGGCTGGCGCACGGCGTTGTCGATGTGGAAATCGAAACTGCCACCGGCGGTGTAACAGTTCACCAACGGCGGGAAGACTTTGTGCGGCAACGCGGCGGACATGAACAACGGATTTTTCCACAGCCGTTCCAGCATCGCCGCGCCGATTTCCTTGGCCAACGGATGACCTTCAGGCAATTGCAGATTGTGCTTGGCCTTCGCTGACTGAAAGCCGGCGGTGATCTTGCCATCGGCCCAATCGGCCTGCTCCAGCGCGTCACGAATGCGCTGCACTTCGTCTTTTGCGAACAGTCCGGGGATGTGCAGCAGCATGGCGATGTCACCTGATGGCAAAGAGGCGGCAATGGTATTGATTCTTATTGGCCGTGTAAAACCCGGGAGACGAATGAACGGGCAAAAACCGTAAGGTTAAATTGTAAAGAATGTAAATTCAGTGCGAATAACAATGTTTCGCAATTGATACGAATACCTGTTTACCCTATATTCCGCCGCCTCAAATCCTTGGGGAGGGGAATAAAAATGGCACGTCAACACGCACAATTACCGGTCAGTTCACCACGTCTGCTCGCCTCTGCAATTGGTGTGGCAATCACCGCCGGCTCCGCTGGCCAGATGGTGTTCGCCGCTGAAAAAACCGACAGCAAAGCCGCCGGCAATGCCATCGCCCTGGACGCCACCGCCATCACCGGCGAAGCGCAGGACTCGACGTCCTACCAGGTCGAAAAAGCCTCCTCGCCCAAGTACACCGCGCCGCTGGTCGACACGCCGCGCTCGGTCACCGTTATTCCGCAACAGGTTCTGAAAGATACCGGCGCCCTGAACATGCAGGACGCACTGCGCACCGTGCCCGGCATCACCTTCGGCGCCGGTGAAGGCGGCAACCCGCAGGGCGACCGTCCGTTCATTCGCGGTTTCGACGCCCAGGGCGACACCTACCTCGACGGCGTGCGTGACACCGGTTCGCAGAGCCGCGAGATCTTCGCCGTGGAAAACATTGAAGTCAGCAAGGGCCCGAACTCCGCCATTGGCGGTCGTGGCGCGGCAGGCGGCAGCATCAACCTGGTGAGCAAGAAAGCGCACCTGGGCAATTCGTTCGACGGCGGCTTCACCTGGGGCTCCGACCAGACCCAGCGTTACACCCTCGACGGCAACTACCAGTTCAGCGACACCGCTGCTGGCCGTCTGAACCTGATGAGCCACGAGAGCAATGTCGCCGGTCGCGACAAGGTCGACTACGACCGTTGGGGTATCGCCCCGTCCCTGGCGTTTGGCCTGGGCACCGACACCCGCGTCAACCTCGATTATTACCATCTCGAAAGTAACGACACCCCGGATTCGGGCGTGCCGTACACCATTCCTGCCGGCGGCTCCGCTGCACGCACCAAGTCCAATCCGGACAAGCCTTACGCCGGCGGTGATCACAGCAACTTCTACGGTCTGGATCGCGACTTCCGCAAGGGCCGCACCGACACCGCGACCTTCGCCATCGAGCATGACCTG
Organism: Pseudomonas sp. S3_C06; assembly: GCF_054667675.1. NCBI lineage: Bacteria > Pseudomonadati > Pseudomonadota > Gammaproteobacteria > Pseudomonadales > Pseudomonadaceae > Pseudomonas > Pseudomonas sp. S3_C06. The sequence goes on along the minus strand of NZ_CP162747.1, from coordinate 4,859,254 downwards.
AGCGACTCGCTGACGATCAAGAACACCCTGCGTCACGGCACCAGCATGCAGGATTACATCCTGACCCAGCCGGACGACAGCAAGGGCAACGTCAACAACGGCACGGTCTGGCGTCGGGCGAATACGCGGGTGAGCAACACCGAGACCACCACCAACCAGACCGACCTGTTCGGTAACTTCTACGTTGCTGGTTTCAAGAACAGCTTCTCCACCGGCGTCGAGTACACCCGTGAGGAAAGCCAGAAGTCCTCGTATAACGTCAACACCGACACCACGCCGCGCACACCGGGCAACTCCAGCACTAACTGCACCCCATCGATGGTCGGCGCTTCGAGTGGCTACAACTGCACCTCGCTGTCGAACCCGAACACGAACGATCCGTGGAACGGCGCCATTTCGCGCAACTACGCTGGCACCGACACCCAGGCCAACACCTACGCACTGTATGTGTTCGACACCCTGGAACTGAACGAGCAGTGGCTGGTGAACATGGGTCTGCGTTACGACCACTTCGACACCGACTACAAGTCCTACAACGCCGCTGGCACCACCACGTCCAAGGGTGATGACACCAGCGAGTTCGTCACCGGTCAGTTCGGCGTCGTCTACAAGCCTGCGGAAAACGGCAGCATTTATGCCTCCTACGCCACCTCGGCCACGCCACCGGGCAACACCTTGGGCGAAGGTCAGGAAGGCAACCCGTTGGGCGGCACCCCGGATCGCAGCGGTAATCTGCTGAGCAGCGACATGGAGCCGGAAACCACCAAGAACTATGAAATCGGCACCAAGTGGGATCTGCTCAATGATCGCCTGTCGCTGACCGCTGACATCTTCCGCACCGAGAAAGAAAACGCTCGTGTGCAAGTCGACACCACCTCGTACGAAAACGCCGGCAAGACCCGTGTGCAAGGTGTCGAGCTGTCGGCCAGCGGCAAGATCACCGACAAGTGGCAAGTGTTCGCCGGTTACGCCTTCATGGACAGCGAACAAATCGACGGCGGCCCGATGGGCAAGGCCAACGATGGTAACGAACTGCCTAACACGCCGAAAAACAGTGCCAGCCTGTGGACCACTTACCAGGTCACGCCGAAGCTGACCATCGGTGGCGGTGCGTTCTACGTCGACGACGTGTACGGCAGCGTGGCCAACACCACCATGGTTGACTCGTATGTTCGCTACGACGCGATGGCCGCGTACAAGCTGACCAAGAACGTCGACCTGCAACTCAACGTGCAGAACCTGACCAACGAAACCTATTACGACAAAGCCTTCTCGACCCACTTCGCCAACCAGGCGGCGGGCCGTACGGCACTGTTGAGCACCAACTTCCACTTCTGACCGATGTGGAAACCTGTGGGAGCGAGCTTGCTCGCGAAAGCGCTGGGTCAGTTAAGTCGAGGCTGACTGACACGACGCCTTCGCGAGCAGGCTCGCTCCCACAAGGTATGCGCCGCAAGGCTTGGCCCCGTTCATTCAATTGAACGGGGCTTTTGTGCGTAAGAAAGAACGCTTCTCGATAACCCACGGCATAATGCGCGCCGTGAAGACAATTTCCGAACGGACGGCGAGTGACGTGTTGAAGAAAACCCTGTTCCAGTTGCACTGGTTTTTTGGCATCACCGCAGGCCTGGTGCTGGCGTTGATGGGCATCACCGGCGCGGCCTATTCGTTTCAGGACGAAATCCTGCGGGCGCTGAACCCGTCCGTCCTGCAAGTAGAAAAACAGGTCGCCGGTGTCTTGCCGCCGGTCGAACTGGTCGAGCGCATCGAAGCCACGTCGGGCAAGAAGGTTTCGATGCTCTGGGTCGAAACCGACAGCGGCAACGCGGCTCGCGTCTTCTTCACGCCGCCCAAAGGCGAGCGTCGCGGTGAGATGCGCTATTTCGATCCCTACACCGGCGAATTCATGGGCAACGCCGTCGGCCAGGACTTCTTCGGCCTGATGCTGCAACTGCACCGCTTCCTCGCCATGGGCGATACCGGGCGCAACATCACCGGCGCCTGTACGCTGATCCTGCTGTTTTTCTGCCTCTCCGGCCTGTACCTGCGCTGGCCGCGTCAGTGGAACAGCTGGCGCGTATGGCTGACGCTGGACTGGAAGAAAAAGGGCCGCGCCTTCAACTGGGATCTGCACTCGGTAGCCGGCACCTGGTGCCTGCTAGTCTATCTGCTGCTGGCATTGACCGGGTTGTCGTGGTCGTACGAGTGGTACAACAAAGGCCTGACCAAATTGCTCTCCGACGCCCCGCAAAACGAACGCGTGCGCGGCGGTCGTGGCCCGGCGCCGGAAGGTCCGGCGCCGACCGCCGATTACGCCGCGATGTGGAGCAGCATCTACAGCGCAGCCGGCCCGGGTCTGTCTGCCTACAACATTCGTATGCCTCCTGTGGCCGGTCAACCGGCGACGGTGTTCTACCTGCTCGACAGTTCGCCGCACGATCGCGCCCTGAACCAGATCACTCTCGATCCGGCCACCGGCGTGGTCAAACGCGTCGACCGCTACGCTGACAAGAGCTTCAAGGCGCAACTGCTGACCAGTATTTATGCGCTGCACGTCGGCAGTTACTTCGGTCTGATCGGGCGGATCATCATCACCGTTGCGGCGGTGTGCATGCCGCTGTTTTTCATCACCGGCTGGCTGCTCTACCTCGACCGCCGCCGCAAGAAAAAGCAGATCAAGGACGCACGCAAAGGCCTCGCTCAACCGGCCGGCGATACTCCAGCGTGGCTGATCGGTTTCGCCAGCCAGAGCGGTTTTGCCGAGCAACTGGCGTGGCAGACCGCCGGGCAATTGCAGGCCGCCGGACTGCCGGTGAAGGTGCAGCCACTGGCGAATGTCAGCGAGCAGGATCTGCGTGAATCGAACAATGCGTTGTTTGTCGTGAGCACCTTCGGCGACGGCGAAGCACCGGACAGCGCACGCGGATTTGAGCGCAAGGTGTTGAGCAAGGCGGCAACGCTCGACAGTCTGAATTACTCGGTGCTTGGCCTCGGCGATCGTCAGTATCAGCACTTCTGCGGTTTCGCCAAACGCCTGCACCATTGGTTGGCTGAGCACGGCGGCAAGACATTGTTCGCCCCGGTGGAAGTCGACAGCGGTGATCCGTATGCCCTGCGTCACTGGCAAACCCAACTCGGCCTGCTCACCGGGCAAGCCCCCATCGATACTTGGCAGGCGCCGAGCTACGACAACTGGACGCTGATCCGCCGCGAACTGATGAACCCGGACAGCAGCGGCTCACCGGTTTATCTGTTGGGCTTGAGCGCACCGAACACCAGCAGTTGGCTGGCCGGCGACCTGGTCGAAGTACTGCCGCGCAACTGCCCGTGGGCCATCGAGCATTTCCTCGACGGTCTCGGCATTCGCGGCGAGACCACGGTGAAAATCAACGGCCTCGACGAGCCGCTGGAAGTGGCACTGGCTTCGCGTCAATTGCCTGAGCACCGTGCACATCTGGTCGGTTTGCATGCGCAATCGCTGGTCGATGCGATGGTGCCGCTGGCCATGCGCGAATACTCGATCGCCTCGATTGCCGCCGACGGTGTGCTGGAGTTGATCGTGCGTCAGGAACAGCATGCCGACGGCACGCTTGGCATTGGTTCTGGCTGGCTGACCGAGCACGCGCCGGTGGGCGGCAGCATCAGTTTGCGGGTTCGACGCAACAGTGGCTTCCATCTGCCGAACGAACCCGTGCCGATGATTCTTTTGGGCAACGGCACCGGCATCGCAGGACTGCGCAGCTTGCTCAAGGCGCGGATTGCCGACGGTCAACAGCGCCAGTGGTTGCTGTTTGGCGAGCGCAATCGTCAACACGATTTCCTCTGTCGCGCGGAGCTGGAAGAGTGGTTGATCAATGGCGATCTGGAGCGGCTGGATCTGGCGTTTTCGCGGGATCAGGCGGAGAAGATTTATGTGCAGGATCGCTTGCGTGAGTCGGCTGACGAGTTGAAGAAGTGGCTGGCGGAGGGGGCGGTGATTTACATTTGCGGCAGCTTGCAGGGGATGGCTTCGGGGGTTGATCAAGTGCTTAACGACATTCTCGGTGCCGCTGAAGTCGAACGCCTGATTGAGCAAGGCCGCTATCGGCGTGATGTCTATTAAGAGCCCCTCACCCTAACCCTCTCCCAAAGGGAGAGGGGACTGATTGGGGGAGATTCACGCAATACGCCGACCTGAACGTGCTTCACCGAATCCAGAATCGAGAAAGGATTTTGTACCTGATCTCATAATCAACTCGGTCTCTCAGGTCGATGTATGACGCAAGACACCTCGATCGGCCCCCTCTCCCTCCGGGAGAGGGCTGGGGTGAGGGTCAGCCTTTGATCTTCAAGCGGGCTGCAACTTCTTCTCAAAAACCGCCACCCCATTCAAATCCCGCAACACCACACTCATCTCCCCACTCCCCCCTTCAATATTCACCTCGCCAAAAAACTGAAACCCGGCAAACGGCGAAGTGTTCTGCGCCGTCGGTGCCTTCTCGAACACCACCTCCGGGCCAAAGGTTTTATCCAGCGGATTAGGCCCAAAGCTCCCGGCATTCAGCGGCCCCGCGACAAACTCCCAGAACGGTTCGAAATCCTGAAACGCCGCACGATCCGGGTGATAGTGATGCGCCGCGCAGTAGTGCACGTCGGCGGTGAGGAAGACAAAATTGCGCACCTGCTGCGCGCGCAGATAACCGAGCAACTCGGCGATTTCCACCTCGCGCCCCTGCGCCGGTCCCGGATCACCGTTAGCCACCGCTTCCCAACGCGCCACACCCGGACTGACCTCGCCATCCGGCACGCCAAGACCAATCGGCATGTCAGCGGCGATGACCTTCCACTGAGCTTTGGATTTCTTCAAACCGCGCTTGAGCCAGTCCAGTTGCTCACGCCCCAGAAACGGTTTCGCCGCGCCAAGGTTGTCGTCATTGGCGCCGCGATAACTGCGCATGTCGAGCACGAACACATCGAGCATCGGCCCATAACTCAACTTGCGATAAATCCGCCCGCCGCCGTCAGCAGCCTGTAAACGCATTGGCGAATATTCCAGCCATGCCTTGCGGGCGCGCCCGACCAGGGTGTGGATATCTTTCTCCTGATAACGCTCGTCGAGCTGCTTGCCCGGTGACCAGTTGTTGACCACTTCATGGTCGTCCCACTGCCAGATCTGCGGCACCTCGGCGTTGAAGCGGCGGATGTTTTCGTCCATCAGGTTGTAGCGGTAGTTGCCGCGATAGTCGTCGAGGGTCTGCGCGACTTTGCTCTTGGCTTCGGTGGTGAGGTTGCGCCAGATGCGCCCGCCTTCAGTGGTGAGCTGCGCGGGCACCGGGCCGTCGGCGTAGATGGTGTCGCCGCTGTGGATAAAGAAGTCCGGCAAACGCAGACGCATCGCTTCGTAGATGCGCATGCCGCCGATGTCCGGGTTGATGCCGAAACCCTGGCCGACGGTATCGCCGCTCCAGACGAAACGAATATTGCGCCGCGCCGTCGGTGCGCTACGCAGGTGACCGAGCCACGGTTCGCTGGCGACGCCGGTGCGGGCGTCCTTGAAATACACGCGATAGAAAATCGCCTGATCGGCGGGCAGCCCGGTCAGTTCAACGCGGGCGGTGAAGTCGCTGCGGGCATCGGCGAGCGCCGAGACCAATCGGCGTGGATGGCGAAACTGTCTGCGGGTGTCCCACTCGACCACCATATGCGCGGGACGATCGCTGCGGCTCCAGATCATCGCGCGGTCGCCTTGCAGGTCGCCGGACTGCACGCCATCAGTCAATTGCGGACGGTCCTTGACCGACGCTATCACCGCCGGCGCCAGGCTTGGCATCAGCAGACCAGCACCAACGACTTGCATGACACGCCGGCGACCGGGGTTGAAATCGCTCATGGTGTTCTCCCTGAAAAAAGGAAAACTTAAGCACGCTCACATGAAACACACATGACACCAGACACACCGCAGATCCAGTGTAGGAGTGAGCCTGCTCGCGATATCGGTATATCTGCCAACATTCATGTCACTGACAGACCGCTATCGCGAGCAGGCTCACTCCTACAGGGGATTTATGTTGTCGGTCAGGCCTTGGCGGGTTCCAGCGCCAGCTCGACGGCTTCGGGGCGTTTGACCGTTGCATAGACGACGGCGGTCAACAAACTACCGGCGACAATCGCCAGCAGATACAGCAACGCATGATTGATCGCATTCGGGATCGCCAGCACAAACAAGCCACCGTGCGGCGCCATCAGTTTGCAGCCGAAGTACATCGACAACGCACCGGTCAGCGCGCCACCAGCAATGCTCGCCGGAATCACCCGCAACGGATCTTTCGCGGCAAACGGAATCGCGCCTTCGGAGATAAAGCACAGCCCCAGCACCAGCGCTGCTTTACCCGCCTCGCGCTCGGTCTGGGCAAACTTGCGTCGCGCAATAAACGTGGCGATACCGAGGCCAATCGGCGGCACCATGCCCGCCGCCATGGTCGCGGCCATCGGTGCATAACTCTGCGACGCCAGCAGCCCCACCGAGAACGCGTACGCGGCTTTGTTGATCGGCCCGCCGAGGTCGACGCACATCATGCCGCCGAGCAGCACACCGAGCAGAATCGCGTTGGTGGTGCCCATGCTGTCGAGGAAATGCGTGAGCGCCCCGAGCATGCCGGCAACCGGTTTGCCGACCACGTAAATCATCACCAGACCAGTAAACAGACTGGCTAACAGCGGGATGATCAGAATCGGTTTCAGCGCCTCAAGACTCTGCGGCAAGGCGACATAACGGCTGATCGCCTTGGCCGCATAACCGGCGATGAAACCGGCGACGATCCCACCGATAAAACCAGCGCCCAAGGTGCTCGCCAACAGACCACCGATCATCCCCGGCGCCAGACCTGGACGGTCAGCAATCGAATAGGCGATGTAACCCGCCAGCAACGGCACCATCAACTTGAACGCGGTCTCGCCGCCGATCTGCATCAGCGCAGCGGCCAGCGTGCCTTCTTCCTTGAACGCGGTGATGCCGAACACGAACGACAGCGCAATAATCAAACCGCCGGCCACGACCATCGGCAGCATGAACGACACACCGGTCAGCAGGTGTTTGTAAACGCCGGTTTTCTCTTGCTTGGCTGGTACTTTGCCGTCAGCCGCCGCGCTTTCCACTGCACCTTCGGCCAAGGCTTTTTTCAGCGTGGCTTCGGACTGCTTCAAGGCGATCCCGGTGCCGCAGCGATAGATTTTCTTGCCAGCGAAACGCTCGGTGGCGACTTCGATATCCGCCGCCAGCAACACCACGTCAGCCTCGGCAATCGCCGCTGCGCTCAACGGGGTTTTCGCGCCCACCGAGCCTTGGGTTTCGACCTGCAATTCATAGCCCAGACGCTTGGCAGTTTGCTGCAAAGCTTCGGCGGCCATGAAGGTGTGGGCGACACCGGTCGGGCACGCGGTAATCGCGACGATGCGTGGCGCACGCGGCGCATCAGCAACCGGTTCAGCCGCGCTGGCGACGTAAACCGCAGCCTCTTCAGCACCACGACGCAGCACCGCTTCAACATCCTGCAGCGCCTGCGCCGGGGCGATCTGGAAAACACGTTTACCGACAAAACGCGTCATGTCGATCGCGCCTGTGGCGACCAGCAAAACCCACTCGGCCGCTGCAATGGTCGCCGCCGACAACTCGCGTTCCGGGTGCGCCGCATCGACCACTTCAACGCTGGTGCTCCAACCCTGACGCTGCGCTGCGGCATCGAGCAGACGCGCGCACAGCACGCTGGTGACCATGCCGTTCGGGCAAGCCGTAACAATGGCTAATTTCATGACAAACCCTCTTATTGTTCTGTCAGGGGACGCACGCGCACGCCCTGTTCGAGCTGCGCCAGTTGCGCAGCGTCGTTGATGCCGAAACCGATCTGGGTCACCGCCATCGCCGCAATTGCGGTGGCCGTGCGCAGGGTTTGTTCAGGTGTGTCGGCACTGAGCAAACCGTGGAGCATGCCGGCCAGCAAGGAATCGCCGGCACCGACCGTGCTGGCGACGCTGACCTTCGGCGGCGTGGCGTGCAGTGCCGAACCGACGCTGAACCAGTTCACGCCGTCAGCACCGTGAGAAATCACCACGTGCTCGATCCCTTGGGCATGCAAACGCGCCGCTGCTTGCGCTTCCGCCGCGTGGGAAACCACCTCGCAACCGAGTGCATCGGCGAGTTCTTCAGTGTTCGGTTTGATCAGCCACGGGCTGGCTAGCAACGCTGCGCGCAAGGCTTCGCCGCTGGTGTCGAGGGCGACTTTCAGACCGAGCTGGTTGAGCCGTTCGATCAACTCGCGCAACCACTGCGCCGTGACGCCGCGCGGCAAACTGCCGGCCACCACCACGGCGTCGTGACCCGGTGCGATCTGCAGCAGACGCTCCAACAAGGCCTGCTGCGCGGCGGCGTCGACCACCGGCCCCGGGCCGTTGATGTCGGTGATGCGACCATCCTGTTCGGCGACCTTGATGTTGCTGCGCGTTTCACCCGGCACGCGGATAAACGCGTCGACAAAACCGCGCTTGGCGAACAGGGTTTCGAACGCTTGCAGATTGTCTTCGCCGAGAAACCCGCTGACCGTCAGTTGATGGCCAAGATCGGCCAGCACCTGCGCGACGTTCACGCCTTTGCCGGCGGCGTGGGTGTGCATTTCGTCGCTGCGATTGACCTGACCGGCCTCCAGCCGTGGCAACTCAACGGTGAGGTCGAGCGCCGGGTTGAGGGTCAGGGTAAGAATCTTGGCCATTACAGGGCCTCCACTAGTGCGCGCACTTCATTCGCGCTGCCCACGGCCAGGGCCTGTTGAGCAAGGGTTTGCGCCTGGGTCAGGCTGAGTTCGCGGATGCGCGCTTTCACTTCGGCAATGCTGCGCCCGGAGACACTGAGCTCATCGACACCGAGGCCGACCAGCACCGGCACCGCCAGCGGGTCCGCCGCCAGTTCGCCACAGACGCCGACCCATTTGCCATGGGCATGGGCCGCGCGCACGGTGATGTCAATCAGTTGCAGCACCGCCGGGTGCAAACCGTCAGCCTGCGCCGACAGGGTCGGATGGCCACGGTCGATGGCCAGGGTGTATTGCGTCAGGTCGTTGGTGCCGACGCTGAAGAAGTCGACTTCCTTGGCCAGCACCGGCGCGAGCAAAGCGGCGGACGGCACTTCGATCATGATCCCCAGTTGCAGATCGGCGACCGGGATTTCCAGGCGCAGACGTTCAGTCATGTCGCGGGCCTGACGCCATTCTTCAACGCTGCCGACCATCGGGAACATGATCCGCAATGGACGGTTGTCCGCCGAACGCAGCAAGGCGCGCAATTGCGCTTCCATGATCTGCGGCCGCTGCAAGGTCAGGCGAATGCCGCGCACGCCGAGGAACGGGTTTTCCTCTTTGGCGATCGGCCAATACGGCAGCGGTTTGTCGCCGCCGACATCCAGCGTGCGCACCACCAGCGGACGCCCCGCCAGACCATCGAGGACACGACGATATTCAGCTTCTTGCGTGGCCTCGTCCGGCGCTTGCGGGTGGGCCATGAAAATCAGTTCGGTGCGCAGCAGACCGATGCCTTCTGCGCCCTGCTCCACCGCGCTGATCACACCGGCGCTTTCACCGATGTTGGCGAACACTTCGACGGCATGACCGTCGGTGGTGTGTGCCGGTTGGTGGCGTTGTTCGGCGGCAATCTTCAGGCGTTGCTCGCGAGTGTCGCGTTCTTCGGCGGCGCGTTGCAGGGTCGCAGCATCGGCGTCGACATGCAGGCGACCGCGTTGGCCGTCGAGCAGCAACGGCGTGCCCGGTTTTAGCAGCAACACCGCCGCGCCAGCGCCAACCAGCGCCGGAATCCCGAGCGCTCGCGCGACGATTGCACTGTGCGCCGTGGCGCCGCCGCGTGCGGTGAGAATCCCCGCCACACGCGCCGGGTCCAGCCGCGCGACGTCGGACGGGCCGACTTCGTCCATCACCAGAATGTATGGCTGCTCAGGCTCGCTCGGCGTCTGCACACCACACAGTTGCGCCAGCACGCGGCGGCCGATATCGCGCAGATCCGCCGCACGCTCGGCGAGCAACGCGTCCTGCAGCGATTCCTGTTGCTTGGCCGCCGCCTCGATCACTGCCATCCACGCCGCTTCGGCGCTTTCGCCCTGCTTGAGGCGGGTGTCGACTTCGTCGGTGAGATCCGGGTCGTCGAGCATTTCCTGGTGGGTGATGAAGATTTCGCGGATGGCTTTGGCTTTGCTGCGTTCGATCAGACCTTGAATGTCGCTGCGCACATCGCTGAGGGCTTGCTTGAGGCGTTCGCGCTCGACCGCGGCGGACTCGCCACGCAGCGGATAATCGATGGTCTGCTGAACCTGGATATGCGCAGGCCCGATAGCAATGCCCGGTGCTGCCGGGATCGCCTGCAACTGAGTGCCAGACGCCGGAGCGATCAGCACTTCGGCGATGTCGGCGATGACTTCGCGTTGCTGACTTACCGCTGGTAGCGGCTCCACTTCTTCGCCAAGGCCTTCTTCGATAGCGGTCAAGAGTGCCGGCAAAGCATCAGCGGCAATGCTCGGCTCGGCGATCAACTCCAGCACCTGACCGCGACGTGCGCCGAGGCTGAGCAGTTTGCTCAAGCTCTTCACCGACACGGCGCTGTCCTGACCATCGACAATGCGCACGCGAACTTCGCCATCAAAACTCTTCGCCAGTTGCGCAAGGATCTTCGCCGGACGCGCGTGCAAGCCATGGGCGTTGGCCAAGGCAATGCGTGCGCTTGGCCAATCGGCGGGCAATTCACCGCCAAGCACTTCGAGAACTTTACGGCTGCTGGTGGCCCGGCCCAGTTCATGGCCGCGACCTTCGATGAGCAATGCGCAAAGACGTTCGAGCAGCGCCTGATGCGCCTCGCCCAAACTGGCCAGACAGAACAAGCCACTGAGTGGCTGACCGAGGTAGCGCATCGGTTTGTCCGGGGTGACAAACGCCAGGCCCGGGCGCTTCACGGTTTGCTCGCTGTGCAACCACCACAAACCATCGCCCAACGGCAGTGCTTCGACCTGTTGCAGCACCGCCGAGAAACCGTTGCTCACACAATCGGCCTGACGCAACAGACGTGCGCCACGCCAGACCAGTTCTTCGAAATCATCGGCCGACACGCCGAGGCCGATCATCTGCGCATCCAGCGCCAGCTCCTGCGGCGCGCCTTGCAGCAGTTTCAGCAGGGCTTCGGGGGAACTGGCGCGCCGCAGGGCCTGGCCCAGATCGGTCTCGCCGAGGGCACGGGTCAGCAGTTGCAGCAGGCGCAGGTGTTCGTCGGATTTGGCAGCGATACCAATCGCCAGATAAACGATCTGGCCATCGCCCCAATCCACGCCTTCCGGGAACTGCATCAGGCGCACGCCAGTGGCGAACACTTGATCGCGGGTTTCCGGGGTGCCGTGGGGAATGGCAATACCTTGACCGAGAAAGGTCGAGCCCTGGGCTTCCCGGGCCTGCAATCCGGCGAGGTAGCCGTCGGCGACCAGACCATCGGCCACCAGATGATTGGCGAGCAGTTGCAGGGCAGCGGGTTTATCCACAGCCGATTGGCCCATGGATATCTGCTCTATAGTGAGCTCGAGCATGCGATCTCCTTTTTGGCGCTTTATGAGTGCCAGGTATTGTTTTGGATGGTTGCAGCTTAGGCGCTCTGCCGCTTTGCTTTTCAGCGGCAGTTTTGGCGGTTTCACGGCAGCACCGGCCAAAGGCGTCTAAAACGTAGAAAATACGCTTGCTGAAACGTTTAATCTAGATTGATCGGCACGTTACTCGATAATGTCCCATCCTTGAAGTCCAACTTGTCGGATGCGCTGCGACAATAGTCGCCTGCCCTAATCGGGTAGGATTGGCGAAAATGTCGCGGCAAGCTCGAATAAACAAGGAAATCCCGGGTTGAAACTCAGTGATATCGCGCGGTTGGCCGGAGTGTCCGTGACCACCGCCAGCTACGTCATCAACGGCAAGGCCGAACAGCAACGCATCAGCACCGCCACCGTCGAGCGGGTGCGGGCGGTGGTCGATCTGCACGGCTTCACGCCGAACCCTCAAGCGGCCGGGCTGCGCAGTCGGCATACGCGCACGCTGGGCTTTATTCTGCCGGACCTGGAAAACCCCAGTTACGCGCGGATCGCCAAACTGCTCGAACAAGGTGCGCGAGCGCGTGGCTATCAGTTGTTGATCGCCAGCTCCGACGATGCGCCGGACAGCGAACGGCAATTGCTGCAACTGTTCCGTGCTCGTCGTTGCGATGCGCTGATCGTCGCCAGTTGCCTGCCGGCCGGCGATGACAGCTATCGGCAGTTGCAGGCCAAAGGTCTGCCGATCATCGCCATCGACCGGGTCATGGAACCCGAGCATTTCTGCTCGGTGATCAGTGACGACCGCGAAGCCAGCCTGCACCTGACCCAGAGCCTGCTCGATCCGCAACCGAAGCAGATCGTACTGCTCGGCGCGCGCCCGGAACTGAGCATCAGCCAGGAACGTGCCGCCGGTTTCAAAGAGGCGCTGGTCGATTTCAAAGGCGAAGTGCTGGTCGAACACGCCGAATCCTTCAGCCGTGAGTGCGGCAAGCAGTTGATGGAAGAACTCCTGCAACGCCTGGGGCATTTGCCCGATGCGTTGGTGACTACGTCCTACGTGCTGCTACAGGGTGTGTTCGATGCGTTGCATGACTTCCCGTTGAAATCGCGCCCACTGCGCCTCGGCACCTTCGGTGATACGCAGTTGCTGGATTTCCTGCCGCTGCCGGTCAACGCCATGGCCCAGCAGCACCAGTTGATCGCCGACAAGGCGCTGGAACTGGCGCTGGCCGCCGTCGAGCAGTCGGAGTACAAGCCCGGTGTGCAGGCCATCGCGCGGACCTTCAAGCAGCGTATCCACCAGGACTGAGCCGTGGAGCTGATCGACAGCCACACCCACCTCGATTTCCCCGACTTCGACGCCGATCGCGCGGCGTTGCTCGCCGAATGCCGCGCCCTCGGAGTGCGGCGGATGGTGGTGTTGGGGGTTTATGAGGGTAACTGGCAACGGGTGTGGGATCTGGTGCAGAGCGACAAGGACTTGTACGCGGCGTTCGGTCTGCATCCGGTGTATCTCGATCAGCATCGTCCTGAGGATGTGTCAGCGCTCGGTGATTGGCTGACCCGGCTGCGCGGTCATCGACAATTGTGTGCGGTGGGCGAAATCGGTCTGGATTACTTCGTCGAAACGCTGGATCGCGAGCGGCAACAGGCGCTGTTCGAAGCGCAGCTGCAATTGGCGGCGGATTTCCAATTACCGGCATTAATCCACGTTCGCCGTAGTCATGCGGCGGTCATCGCTACGCTCAAACGCGTCAAGCTCAAACGCGCGGGGATCATTCACGCCTTCGCCGGCAGCCGTGAAGAAGCGCGGGAGTACATCAAACTCGGTTTCAAACTGGGCCTGGGCGGCGCACCGACCTGGCCGCAGGCGTTGCGCATGCATCGGGTACTGGCGGAGCTGCCGCTGGAGTCGATCGTGCTGGAAACCGATTCACCGGACATGGCGCCTGTCATGTTTCCCGGTCAGCGCAACAGTCCGGCGCATTTGCCGGCGATCTGCGAGGCGCTGGCCGAGTTGATGAAGATCAGCCCCGAACATTTGGCCACCGCCAGCACCGCCAACAGCTGCGAAGTATTCGGCTGGTAACACATCTCCCCCTGTAGGAGCTGTCGAGTGAAACGAGGCTGCGATCTTTTGATCTTTGAAATCAAGATCAAAAGATCGCAGCGTGCCGCAGCTCCTACAGGGGATTTGTGTACAGCTCAGACGCGGAAGGCGCTAATCAGTTGTTTAAGCTCGACAACTTGGGCTGACAGCGCGCGGCTGGCATCTTCGGTCTGGTGCGCACCTTGCGCCGTGCGTTCGCCGGCACGGTTGATCTCGACAATGTTCTGGTCAATGTCGTGGGCCACTGCTGTCTGCTGTTCAACGGCCGCGGCAATCTGCTGGTTCTGATCGACGATCATGCCCACCGCCCCGAGGATGTTTTCCAGCGCCTGCTGAACCTTTTCCGACTGCCCCACCGTGCCGTTGGCCATCTGATGGCTAACGCCCATGGCTTTCACCGCTGCTCCGACGCCGCCGTGCAGCTTGGCGATCATCTGTTCGATTTCTTCGGTCGATTGCTGAGTGCGTTTGGCCAAGGTACGCACTTCGTCTGCGACCACAGCAAAGCCACGTCCCTGCTCGCCGGCACGTGCCGCTTCGATCGCCGCGTTGAGCGCCAGCAAGTTGGTCTGCTCGGCGATGCTCTTGATCACTTCCAGTACACGGCTGATCGACTGACTGTCGCTGGCCAACTGGTTGATCACCAGCACCGACTGGTCGATCTCGCTGGCCAGCGCGGCAATGCTGCCCTGCTGTGATTCGACCAAGCCACGGCCATTGATGGTCTCGTCATTCACGCTGTGAGCACTGCTCACCGCTGCGGCGGCACTGCGCGCCACCTCCAGTGAGGTCGCCGACATCTGGTTCATCGCCGTCGCCACTTGTTCGATCTGCGTGCGCTGTCCCGCCACCGCCTGATTGCTCTGCGCGGAGACGTTTTCAACCTGCCCGGCCTGACGTTCGACCTCGGCGACGGTCTGGCCCACCCGCTCAATCAAGTCGTGAATCTTCCTCACCGTGCCATTGAACACCTCGCCCAACTCACCTAACTCATCGCGACTGCTGGCCTTGAAGTTGACCGTCATGTCACCAGCCGCAACCTTGTCCATCATCGCCCCGAGGCGTTTAAGCGTGGTGCGGGTCGAGGCGTAGAAACCACCATAGAGATAGAAAATCAGCACAAACACCACCGACAGCGCCACCGCCTGCAAGACCATGTGTGTGCGGTTTTGCGCCAGACGCTGCTGCAATTGAGTGTCGAGGAATTTCAACGTGGCTTCGTTGAGCTCATAGGTCTTGCCGATCAGCCCAGTGACCTGATCGTAAAAAGCCTGCCACGGCGCATCGAGGGTGTCGGCCATGACGACCTGCTCTTCGAACAGTTCGCTGGCCTGTTTCAGCGAGGCCTTGCTGCTGTCGGCCGCAGCGCTGAGGGTTTCCCGCGCTGCTTTGCTGGAGCCGAGGGCGTCCTGCAGTTTCAAACCGTATTCGGCCTGGAGTTTTTCGATCTGCACCATCAACTCGTCGAAACGTGTGCTTGAAGAGCTGTTGAGAAAACCCTGACCCAATGAATAAGAACCCATGGCCCGGCCTTCGCCGAGAGTTTGCGTGACGGTCGGCGTAATCAGGGTAACCAGTTCGCTGAGCTGACGGATGTCGCTCTGGTTGTCGCGGCTCAGCCCGGCCTGA
This sequence comes from Pseudomonas sp. S3_C06, assembly GCF_054667675.1. NCBI lineage: Bacteria > Pseudomonadati > Pseudomonadota > Gammaproteobacteria > Pseudomonadales > Pseudomonadaceae > Pseudomonas > Pseudomonas sp. S3_C06. The sequence goes on along the minus strand of NZ_CP162747.1, from coordinate 4,843,919 downwards.
CTGGTGATGATCTGGCTGAAAATCTGCGCACTGGCCAGCAGTTTGCCAATCAACGCGCTTTTACTCTGCAGCGAGTTTTCCACTTGCTGGGCCTTGAACGCGGCGATCATTTCATCACGCTTGTCGTCGAATACTTTGATCTGCTCGGGATCGTCGGTCATTGCCGCCAGTCCCTGCAGGCGCGCCAGAACCGCCTGTTCGAGCGTGGTGATCTGCGCCTCGACATTCCCGGCCTTGCCCGACTGGCCGAGGCTGACGTTGATCTGCACCAGATTGTTGAGGGTTTCCAGATCCCGGCGCAGGGCCAGGCTGCTGCCCAGCAGATCAAGGCTTTGCAGCTCGACGCGGGTGCCCTGGAATTCGCGATAGGAGTCGCGCACCAGATAGAAATTGGTCACCAGCATCGGCACCAGGAACAGCACGCTGATCAGGCTGAACTTCATGCCGAAGCTCAGACGGTTCATCAGCGAGACGGCGGGATAGAGCAAGCTCTTCACTGGAAGTCTCCCTTGGTTTTTCTTGTTTTTATTGGCAGGCGCGGGACGACAGCAGATAGCCACTATCGGGCGCTATCTCTGTATAGCTCAAATCGGAGGGAGGTTTTGTAACTTAAGGTTAACGACAAAAAGATCGCAGCCTGCGGCAGCTCCCACAGGAAACACACAATCCCTGTGTAGGAGCTGCCGCAGGCTGCGATCTTTTGATCTTTCTTTAAATCAGTGAAATCAGTGGATCAGGACTGTCCACAGGGCAAACCCGGCATACCACAGCACTGCCGCGCGCAGCAGCAGTTCCCACAGGCAATCGAGGGTGTTGATGCCTTCCGGCCCGACCACTGGAGGTGGAATCTCGCCTGCCGCCAAACCGACCCGATTGATCAGTTGCGCCGCGCTGATGTTCCAGTTGAGCAGTTCATGCAGCATCACCCGACTGACCGCAACAAAGTTGCCGACCAGTGCCATGCTCGCCGCCAGCAAGCGTACCGGCAGCCAGTCGAAGGCGTGCCGCAGTTGCGCGGCGCGCTCGACCAGCGCCGGGTTCTGCCCGTGTTCTTGCGCCAGCGCCAACAAGCGATAGGCCAGTGCCGCCACCGGGCCGAGCACGAAATACCAGAAGATCACCGCAAAAAAGCTCTGGTAAGCCTGCCACAGAAGATGCCCCTGCACACGCTCGAGCAACTGCTCGCCGCTGTCGGCGCAAATATTCAGATCACGCTTGGCCACATGCGCCGCGGCTTGCAGATCCTCACGGCGCCAGGCATCACGGAACGGCCCGAGACCGCCGAGCAAGTCGCCGCGCCCCAGACTGTAAATCACCACCAGCAAATGCACCGGCAACGCCAGCAAGCCGTAAGCCACCGGCTCCAGCACCACCAGCAACAGCGCCAGCAAGGCCACCGGAAACAGCACCAGAATGCTCAGCACCAGCCACGGCTGTTTCGCCAGACGCTCGCTGCTTTCGAGTTTGTTCAGTTCGCGGATCCATCCGCCATCGCGTTGAACCCGATGACGCAGGGCCGAAAACTTCTCGATCCACAGCGCCAGCAGTAACACCAGAAAACTCATTGTCCTTCCTCTTGTGCCAGGGCCGCGCGGTAACGCGCCCAGTCGAATGCCGGGCCAGGATCGGTCTTACGCCCGGGTGCTATGTCGCTGTGCCCGCAAATGCGCGCGCCGGTGATGGCCGGAAATGCGCTTTGCAACTGACGTGTCAGCGCCGTCAACGCCTGATACTGCGCGTCGGTGAACGGCAGATCATCGGTGCCTTCGAGCTCGATGCCCACGGAAAAATCGTTACAGGTTTCGCGCCCTTCGAACACCGATACACCCGCATGCCACGCCCGCTCAAGACAGGAGACAAACTGGGTGACCTTGCCGTCACGTTCAATCAGAAAATGCGCCGAAACGCGCAAGTCGGCGATCCCTGCAAAGTAGGGGTGTTCGGTGACATCCAGACGATTCTGGAAAAATTCATGTACCTTGCCTGTGGCAAACTGCGCCGGCGGCAGGCTGATGTTGTGGATAACCAACAGGGAAATTTCGCCCGCAGGGCGTTCATTGAAGTTGGGCGATGGGCAGACCTGCACCCCGTGACACCACCCGCTAGCGGGATCCAACTGCATACCGATTCCTTCAACGCCGACTGTGTTGGCGCCCAGTATGCCGTGATCGGCCCCCGGCGCGCGATCACTTGCCGCGATTGAGTCGCCGCAGATTGCCCAGTACCGACTCCAGCGCCCGATCAAACAGCAAGGTGTCATCCAGTGCGCGTACCGCACCACGCTGGAATTCCTCGGCCAGCGCAAGGCGACTGCGCTCCAGTACCTTCATGCCGGTGCGATCGACAAACACATATTTGCCGGTGGCTTCGATGATCGCCGCGAGTTTGCAACGCAGACTGTGTTCATCGTCCTCTTGAAACGCCACCCAACTGCCCAGACGCAGTTGCTCGACCTGGCGCAAACCGACGGCATCGTGGGACAAACGTGCCGATGACAGCGCCATGCTGCTGTCGTCGGCGCTTTGCAGCACGATCTGTTGCGAGACCTCAATCATCGAAGCGGCCGGTTCTGCCTCGACGGAGCGCTCCAGCACCTGCACATGCAGGGCTTCAAGTTCGCTGAAAAACTCGCTGGTGGCGAACGGGTCGAACGCCGAACTGGTCAGGCCATCACGCAGCGACTTGAGCAACCCCGGTACCAGCGCCAGCAAGCGCAGACTGGATTCAGCGTCTTCGTGACGCTGCACACTCCAGATCAATTGCTCCATGGTTTGCACATCGGCCTGCCATTCGGCTGACTGATCGCCATGCTTGAGGCACGTCAGCAGCAGTACTTTGCTCCACGCATCTTGTACGAAGGTGACCACGGAAGGCGGCAGCGTCTTGCCCAGCAATGCCTGATTCAAAGCCCGTTCGACCCGGCGCCGGGCCAGTTCGGTTTTCGCTCGCCCCTCTTCGGCGTCACGCAGACGCTGTTCAAGCAGCTCGCTGCGACGGCGTTCATCACTGGTGAACGCGAGGAAATCGGCGAGCAATTCGGAAAAAATCGCCGGATCATCGACAAAGTCAGTCAGCAGGCGCTGCACCACTTGTTCGATACGCAGGTACAAGCTGTCACGCGCGTCACCGTCACAATCGCCCCAGCCCATGGCCGCCTCGGCGATTTCATTGAGCAGGCGCCGCGCCGGATGCGTGCTGCGGCTGAAGAAACTCTTGTCGAGCACCGCGACCTTGAGCATCGGGATCTGTAACCGGGCGATCAGGGCCTTGAGCGAATCCGGGACATTGCGGTCTTCAAGAATGCAGTCGAAGACCATGGCGATCAGATTGATCACGTCTTCGTCCGCATCGCCCACAATCCGCGATTTGCCGCTTCTGACGCTGACCCGGGTCAGCAGTTGTTCGAGCTGATTGCGTAGATCGAAATCATCCTGTGCCGCCAACTCGGGCACGTATTGCTGCAAATGCGAGAGCAGGCGCAGCAGATCGCGGGTGGAAATCGGTTGAACCGCAAAGCTGGATTCCAGCGTCGGTGCGACAGTGCCACGTACATGCGAAAGCAACTCTTGCAACGCGGCGAAGACCTCTTGCACGCTTTCATCGACAGGCGGCAGATCGTCGCTTTCACCACTTTCCACATTCGCGATCGCCCGATCAATGGCGCGGCGTGCAGGGGCCGGCTTCAAGTCCGGCAACACACCGGTGGCGAGCAGCAATTGATTGGCTTCGGCGTAAAGCTGTTCGGTGTCGGCCAGGACATAGCGCTCGAACAGTTTGAGCAGGATCAGTTTAACCTTGATCTCCACGCCCAGATTACGCCCGGCCTGGAGGAAAAACTCGCAGAGCAGCGCCGGGCCGAGCGGGTTGTGCTGATCATCGAGGGTCTTGCCGAGCAGCGCGTTAAGCCGTGCGGTCAGTTGATCGAGGGCGAAGCCGTCACGCTTGAGCACCCGACCGACCATGGTCTCGACCGCCACGCTGCGTTCCATATCGTCGTTGCGGGGGGCCAGCTCGTCGTATATCAGCGCGTGCGGCAGAGTGTTGTGCGCAGGATCGTATTGGGTCAGGCCGACGAAGGCTTCGAAGAATTGCTCGAGAAAACCGCGTTCGATGTTTTTGCGCTTCAGGCGCAGGTCGCGCATGGCTTCGAAAAAGATGTTCTGTTCGACGTCGTTGCGCGCCCGGTCGGCCATTTCAAACAGCGTGTCGTCGGCGTTATCGAACAGCTCCTGCAAACCGTGGCGCAGTTGCTGGGCAGCCTTGTCGCGAACCTGAAGCAGAATCACAGGCAGGCGGGCGAGCGGCGAGTGATTCGCCTGATCGGCAGTGCCTTTGTGCAAAGGCACCACTTTCCCGTCGTTGTGCATCCAAGCCTCCTGAAACGGTGATTCGTTCGGTCAAGCCAACCCGGATCCTGTGGGAGCGAGCCTGCTCGCGATGGCGGTGTGTCAGCCGCAGCAATGTCACTGAAAGAATGCATTCGCGAGCAGGCGCGCTCCCGCAAGTTCAATCAGGACGTCAAAGCTATGACGTCAAATGCAAGGCGAATTATCTTTCATAACTTGCACCCGGCGCCATAGCCGTCAGGGTTTCCCCTATACCGCCCCTTTCAGTGACCACGCCTGGCCGGGTTTGCTCAAAGAAAATCGACCGGATGCAGGCAAGCACGCGCGTTCTCGCCTTGGGTTGGCTCGCGCCATGCCCCTATAATCGAACCACTTTGTTTGTGGAGCCCGTTATGCCGAATCTACGTCTCGCCGATTTGACCGCCGAAATCGAAGCCAACGTGCGCCGTGCGTTGCTCGAAGACATCGGCAGCGGCGACATCACCGCGCAACTGATCCCGGCCGAACGCCTGGCCAAAGCCACCATCATCACTCGCGACGCGGCCGTTATCTGCGGCACTGCCTGGGTCGATGCGGTGTTTCGTCAGCTTGATCCGCGGGTGGCGGTGCATTGGCAAGTGGTCGATGGCGAGCGGGTAAAGCCCAATCAACCGTTATTTCATCTGGAAGGCCCGGCCCGTTCGCTGCTGACCGGTGAGCGCAGTGCGCTGAATTTTCTGCAATTGCTGTCCGGCGTAGCTACGCACGCGCAGTACCTGGCCGATTTCGTCGGTACCACTCAGGTCAAACTGCTCGACACCCGCAAGACTCTGCCGGGTCTGCGTCTGGCACAGAAATACGCGGTGACCTGCGGTGGCTGCCACAACCATCGCATCGGTCTGTACGACGCGTTCCTGATCAAGGAAAACCACATCGCCGCCAGCGGTGGCATCCCGCAGGCGATTGCCGCCGCGCACAAGATTGCCCCGGGCAAACCGGTGGAAGTCGAAGTGGAAAGTCTGGAGGAGCTGAAGGAGGCACTGGCCGCCGGCGCCGACATCATCATGCTCGACGAACTGAGCCTGGATGACATGCGCGAAGCCGTGCGCCTGAACGGCGGCAAGGCGAAACTGGAGGCCAGCGGCGGTATCAACGAAAGCACACTGCTGCCGATCGCCGAAACCGGAGTGGACTACATCTCGATTGGCGCGATGACCAAGGATGTCAAAGCGGTGGATCTGTCGATGCGCCTCAGTCTCTGAATACTGCGCGCAATAAAAAACGCCAGCCCGGTTGAGGCTGGCGTTTTTGTATCAGACCACCAGATTATTCATCTCGCAGTACTCTTCCCACTCGACACCCAGCACTTCGGCCGCCTCTTTGTGCAGCACGAGGCGCTGTGCCTCGAACTCTTCCGGCGTGCTCGTGTACTTGAGTGTCAACTCCCACGGCTGCAAGCCCTGGGCTTCGGCTTCGTCTTCGAAGGCCCACTGGATCTGATCTTTCTGATCATCGGGACTCAGGTCCTTGATCTCTTCTTTCAGGTCCGGTACGTCCAGAATGTACTTTTCCAGCGCTTGTTCGTGACGTTGCTCTTGAGTTAATTCGGTCATGGCGTTCTCGCTGATCTTAGGAATGGAGGATGGATCTGGATCATCAAGGATCTCTCTGACGCGGATTTGTCCGGCCTTCGGAACCATTCGGGATCATCTGAAAACTGCTGGGCGATGCTCATGCAGGCTCCGAATATAGGACGTTTGCATGACGAATTACACGGCTCTTTACATCTCTCTCACAAAAAGCTGACCTGCGGAACATAAATCCGCTTTTGCGATGGGTGAGAGTGTTTAAGAAGGTGGTGCCCGAGACAGGAATCGAACCTGCGACCTTCGCGTTACGAGTGCGCTGCTCTACCGGCTGAGCTACACGGGCGGTGGGCTAAACCTAGCACCGGTCTTGAAGTCCGGCAACTTCACAGAATGTCCCGATATTTCGCAGACAAAAAAATGCCCCGCCGTTTTCACGGCGGGGCATTTTTATTGCGCTAACGCTTTGGGGTGATTAAACGCCCGAAGCCTTGGCAGCAGCCACGTCTTTGATGGACAGCTTGATACGGCCGCGGTTGTCCACGTCCAGTACCAGCACTTCCACTTCCTGGCCTTCTTTCAGGATGTCGGTCACTTTCTCTACGCGAGCGTCGCTCAGCATCGAGATATGCACCAGACCGTCCTTGCCCGGCAGGATGTTGACGAATGCGCCGAAGTCGACGATGCGCTCAACTTTACCCACATAGATCTTGCCGATCTCGGCTTCAGCGGTGATACCCAGAACGCGCTGACGTGCAGCTTCAGCAGCTTCCTTGGTTTCGCCGAAGATCTTGATCGAACCGTCGTCTTCGATGTCGATCGAAGCCTTGGTTTCTTCGCAGATCGCACGGATGGTCGCGCCACCTTTACCGATAACATCACGGATCTTGTCGGTGTCGATTTTCATCGCGATCATGGTCGGAGCGTTGGCCGACAGTTCGGTACGCGACTGGCCGATGATCTGGTTCATCTGACCGAGGATGTTCAGGCGCGCTTCCAGGGCTTGGCCCAGAGCGATCTCCATGATTTCTTCGGTGATGCCTTTGATCTTGATGTCCATCTGCAGCGCAGTAACGCCTTTGGCGGTACCGGCTACTTTGAAGTCCATGTCGCCCAGGTGGTCTTCGTCACCGAGGATGTCGGTCAGAACTGCGAACTTCTCGCCTTCCTTGACCAGACCCATGGCGATACCGGCAACCGGCGCCTTCATCGGCACACCAGCGTCCATCAGGGCCAGGGAAGCGCCGCAAACGGAAGCCATCGAGCTCGAACCGTTGGATTCGGTGATTTCCGAAACCACACGGATGGTGTACGGGAACACGTCAGCGGCTGGCAGCATGGCCGAAACCGAACGACGGGCCAGACGGCCGTGACCGATTTCACGACGACCAGCACCACCCATGCGACCACACTCGCCCACCGAGAACGGAGGGAAGTTGTAGTGCAGCATGAACGGGTCTTTTTTCTCGCCTTCCAGGGTGTCCAGCAGTTGTGCGTCACGGGCGGTGCCCAGTGTTGCAACGACCAGCGCCTGGGTTTCACCACGGGTGAACAGCGCCGAACCGTGAGTCTTCGGCAGAACGCCGACTTCGATGTTCAGCGGACGTACGGTTTTGGTGTCGCGACCGTCGATACGTGGCTTGCCGTTGACGATGTTTTCGCGAACGGTGCGGTATTCGATTTCGCCGAAAGCGGCTTTGACTTCGCTGGACGAAGGCTGACCTTCTTCACCGGACAGCTTGGCAACGACTTGATCCTTCAGCTCGCCCAGACGCGCATAACGGTCGGCCTTGACGGTGATGGTGTAAGCCTGGGAGATCGCTTCGCCGAACTCGGCACGGATAGCGCCCAGCAGTTCGGTGGCTTCTGGCGCAGGAGCCCAGGTCCAGGTTGGCTTGGCAGCTTCAGCGGCCAGTTCTTTAACGGCGTTGATCACAACCTGGAATTCGTCGTGAGCAAACAGTACCGCGCCCAGCATCTGGTCTTCGGTCAGCTCTTTGGCTTCCGATTCAACCATCAGTACGGCGTCGGAAGTACCGGCAACGACCATGTCCAGGCTCGAAGCCGCTTGCTGCTCGTAAGTCGGGTTCAGCAGGTAGCCGGTGCTTTCGTGGAAGGCAACGCGAGCGGCGCCGATCGGGCCGTCGAACGGGATACCCGAGATGGCCAGGGCAGCCGAGGTACCGATCATCGCAGCGATGTCCGGATCGGTCTTCTTGCTGGTGGAAACAACGGTGCAGACAACCTGCACTTCGTTCATGAAACCTTCAGGGAACAGCGGACGGATCGGACGGTCGATCAGTCGGGAAGTCAGGGTTTCTTTTTCGGAAGGACGGCCTTCACGCTTGAAGAAACCGCCAGGGATCTTACCGGCAGCGTAAGTCTTTTCCTGGTAGTGAACCGACAGAGGGAAGAAGCCCTTGCCTGGATCAGCTTGTTTTGCACCGACTACAGTCACCAACACGCTGACGTCGTCGTCAACGGTGACCAATACTGCGCCGGAGGCCTGACGGGCGATACGGCCAGTCTCGAGGGTAACGGTCGATTGACCGAACTGGAATTTTTTGATTACCGGGTTCACGGTGTCCTACCTTCTTTGTGGCTCTTGGGGGAACTGGTTTCTTGCGAATTCTTGGGCAATGTCGGGAATCGGCCCAACGCCTGTCCAGGGTAAAACGTGTATCCAGATAAAACTTGAGGCTGGGAGCCTGCAAGACGCCGGCGGTAAACCGCTGACGTCCGACAGACAACCAACCTCATAGCGCAATCGCTGATTAGCGACGCAGACCCAGGCGACCGATCAGAGTCTGATAACGACCCAGATCCTTGCCTTTCAGGTAGTCCAGCAGCTTGCGACGCTGGTTTACCATGCGGATCAGACCACGACGGGAGTGGTGATCTTTACCGTTGGCCTTGAAGTGACCTTGCAGCTTGTTGATGTTGTGGGTCAGCAGTGCAACTTGCACTTCTGGCGAACCGGTGTCACCAACAGCTTGCTGGTAGTCAGCAACGATTTGAGCTTTTTCTTGAACGTCGAGAGCCATGAGGCAATCCTTTTATCAGGAAACTGTTTCAAAGAAACAGCTTCAACAGGCCAGGGACAAATCCCTGTATCTATAAATGAGTAGTGACCGTGCCTGTTAACAGCCACCCTCGCCAGCCTGCTTTGACACAGACCGGTTTCGGTCATTCCGACCGAATCAGTCGACGTGGCGCAATGCGCCCGTCTTCGCTCACTTCACCGATACCGATGAAGCGACCATTGTGATCCTGTACCCGCACCATGCCGAACTTCGGAGCATCCGGGGCACGCACCGGCTGGCCGTTGAGCCAGTAGAACGCACTCGCTTCGGAGAAGTGCAGCAACGGCCAATCCTGCAGGCCGCTGTCCGATGGCATCAGGAAGCGATCCACCGCTTCGTTGCCGCCCTCGGCATGTACCGCTTCAAGCTCTTCGAGGGTCACCGTCTGCGCCAGGGTGAAAGGCCCGGCCTGGGTACGGCGCAATTCCGCGACGTACGCACCACAACCGAGTTGCTCACCGATATCCTCCACGAGGGTGCGAATATAGGTGCCTTTGCTGCAATCCACCGCAAGTCGTGCAGTATCGCCTTCGAAGGCCAGTAATTCCAAGCGCGCAATAGTAACAGAACGCGGTTCACGCTCCACTACTTCGCCTGCACGAGCCAACTTGTAGAGCGGCTGGCCATCACGCTTGAGCGCCGAGTACATCGGCGGTATCTGACTGATTTGCCCACGAAATTTCGGCAATGCCGCTTCGATATCGGCGCGACCAACGGTCACCGGGCGCTCCTGCAAAACCTCACCTTCGGCATCGGCCGTGGTGGTGGTCTTACCCAGTTGCGCGAGGGTTTCATAAGCCTTGTCGGAATCGAGCAGGTACTGCGAGAACTTGGTCGCTTCGCCAAAGCACAACGGCAAGACGCCCGTGGCCAGAGGGTCGAGGCTGCCGGTGTGACCGGCCTTCTCGGCGTTGAGCAACCAGCGAACCTTCTGCAACGCGGCGTTGGACGTGAATCCCAACGGCTTGTCGAGCAGGATGATGCCGCTGACGTTACGACGGATACGTTTGACCTGAGCCACCGAGTTACTCCTTGGTGTCTTCAGGTTCAGCAACGACCGGATGCTGATTGTCTTCAGCCACCGCACGCTCGATCAGCGCCGACAGGTGCGCACCACGCACGACGGACTCGTCGTAGTGGAAGTGCAGTTGCGGCACGCTGCGCAGCTTCATTTCACGGGCCAATTGCATGCGCAGGAAACCTGCGGCGGAATTGAGCACCTTGATGCTTTGTGCGATGTCTTCAGCGTTGTCCTGCCCCATCACGGTGATGAAAATCTTCGCGTGACCGACGTCACGGCTGACTTCCACTGCGGTAATGGTGACCAGACCCACGCGTGGATCTTTGACTTCACGACGGATCAGTTGGGCCAGCTCGCGCTGCATCTGATCGCCGATACGTTGGGTACGGCTGTATTCTTTTGCCATGATTTTGTTACCTGTTACTGCCCGGCGGTGAAACCCGCCAGGTCTGAAAGCGGCAAACGCCCGGCCTGACAAAAGCCAGACCGGGCGTTGCGTTTAGAGTCCGGGTGATGCGCCACACTGTTGAGTGCGGCCGGCCATCACGGCTCCTGAAGTGCGCGAGTTAGAGGCTGCGAGCAACCTGAACCTTCTCGAAGACTTCGATCTTGTCGCCGACTTTGACGTCGTTGTAGCTCTTCACGCCAATACCGCATTCCATGCCGGCACGTACTTCGGAAGCGTCATCCTTGAAGCGGCGCAGGGATTCCAGCTCGCCTTCGAAGATAACGATGTCTTCACGCAGTACACGGATCGGACGGTTACGGTGCACAACACCTTCGATCACCATGCAGCCAGCGATCGCGCCAAACTTCGGCGAACGGAACACGTCACGCACTTCGGCCACACCCAGGATGTTCTCGCGAACATCGCTGCCGAGCATGCCGGTCAGGGCTTTCTTGACGTCTTCGATGATGTCGTAGATCACGTTGTAGTAACGCATGTCCAGACCTTCCTGCTCGACGATCTTCCGTGCGCCAGCATCGGCACGCACGTTGAAGCCGAACAGTACAGCGTTGGAAGCCAGTGCCAAGTTAGCATCGGATTCGGTGATACCACCGACACCGCCGCCGACTACGCGCACTTGAACTTCGTCGTTGCCCAGGCCATTCAAGGCACCGTTCAACGCTTCCAGCGAACCACGGACATCGGATTTGAGGACGATGTTGAGCGTCTTCTTCTCGGCCTGACCCATGTTTTCGAAGATGTTTTCCAGCTTGCCGGCGTGAGCGCGAGCCAGTTTGACTTCGCGGAACTTGCCTTGACGGAACAGAGCCACTTCACGGGCTTTCTTCTCGTCAGCAACCACGCTCATCTCGTCGCCAGCGTCCGGGGTACCGTCCAGGCCGAGGATCTCGACAGGGATGGAAGGACCGGCTTCTTTGATTGGCTTGCCGTTCTCGTCGAGCATGGCGCGAACGCGACCATAGTTCGAACCGACCAGGACCATGTCGCCTTGGCGCAGGGTACCGTCTTGAACCAGAACGGTTGCCACCGGGCCGCGACCTTTGTCGAGACGCGATTCAACCACAACACCACGACCAGGAGCCGATGGAGTTGCTTTCAGTTCGAGAACTTCAGCTTGCAGCAGAACGGCTTCAAGCAACTCGTCCACGCCAGTACCGACTTTCGCCGAAACCGGAACGAACGGCGTATCACCGCCCCACTCTTCGGAAGTCACGCCGTGAACCGACAGTTCGCTACGGATGCGATCGAGATCGGCGCCCGGCTTGTCGATTTTGTTCACTGCAACAACCAGTGGAACGCCAGCCGCTACAGCGTGCTGAACAGCTTCAATGGTCTGCGGCATCACGCCGTCGTCCGCTGCAACCACCAGAATCACGATGTCGGTCGCCTTGGCACCACGAGCACGCATTGCGGTAAACGCGGCGTGACCCGGGGTATCGAGGAAGGTGACCATGCCGCGTTCGGTTTCAACGTGGTACGCACCGATGTGCTGGGTGATACCGCCGGCTTCGCCAGCAGCTACCTTGGCACGACGGATATAGTCGAGCAGGGAAGTTTTACCGTGGTCAACGTGGCCCATTACGGTCACGACTGGCGCACGGGAGAACGACTCACCTTCAAACTTCAGGGACTCGGCCAGGGAATCTTCCAGGGCGGTGTCGCTGACCAGGGTCACTTTGTGGCCCAGTTCTTCGGCTACCAGTTGAGCAGTTTCCTGATCAAGCACCTGGTTGATGGTCGCTGGAGTACCCAGTTTGAACATGAACTTGATGATTTCAGCAGCCTTGACCGACATCTGATTGGCGAGATCGCCAACAGTGATGGTCTCGCCGATCTGTACATCACGCACGACAGGGCCGGTTGGGCTCTGGAAACCGTGAGCGTTGCGCTTCTTCAGCTTGGCCTTGCCGCGACCACCACGACGGAAGCCATCGCTTTCTTCGTCGGTAGTGCGTGGCGCCACACGTGGAGCCGGCGCTTTTTCTTTGACCGAGGCGCGATGCGGAGCGTTTTTGCGCTCGCCATCACCACCACCGCTGCGACGATTGTTGTCGTCGGCACGTGGTTTGTCCGGACGGCGCTGTTCGTTCTGCTTGTTGCGAACTTCGGCAGACGGAGCTGGAGCAGCGGCCACTACCGGTGCGCTTTCGCGAACAGGTTCGGCAGCTGCAGCCGGCGCCGCAACGGCGTCGCTGGCAGCGGTCTGCGCAGCAGCAGGCTGATTACGCGCTTCTACTTCGGCGCGTTGCTTGGCTTCTTCTTCAGCCTTCTGACGAGCAGCATTTTCTACTGCGCGACGCTCATCCAGTTCACGCTTGCGCTCGGCTTCGATTTCTTCCGGGCTGCGCTGTACGAAAACTTTCTTTTTGCGAACTTCTACGCTGATGCTTTTGCTACCAGCCACACGCAGGGTGCTGGTGGTTTTACGCTGCAGCGTGATCTTGCGTGGTTCTTCCACTTTCGCCTTGTGGCTGCTTTTCAAGTGAGTCAGCAGAGACTGCTTCTCACTGTCAGTCACATTTTCTTCGGCGGCGGTGTGCGGCAGACCTGCCTCACGCATCTGCTGCAACAGGCGCTCTACCGGTGTTTTGACCTCATCGGCCAGTTGTTTCACCGTGACTTGCGTCATGCACTTCTCTCCTCAGGCCGCGCCTAATTACTCGAACCAGTGGGCTCGGGCGGCCATGATCAACTTGCCGGCACGATCATCGTCAATGCCGTCGATGTCGAGCAGGTCGTCAATAGACTGCTCGGCCAGGTCTTCGCGGGTAATTACGCCGCGCACCGCCAGTTCCATCGCCAAATCCTTGTCCATACCCTCAAGCGAGAGCAGGTCTTCGGCCGGATGGGCGTCTGCCAGCTTTTCCTCAGTAGCGATGGCTTTGGTCAACAAACGATCCTTGGCACGAGCGCGAAGCTCGTTGACGATATCTTCGTCAAAGCCGTCGATGTTGAGCATTTCTTCCAACGGTACGTAGGCAATCTCTTCCAGGCTGGTGAAGCCTTCATCAACCAGCACCTGAGCCAGTTCTTCGTCGACTTCCAGCTCGTCGATGAAGTTGCGCAGGATGTCGCCGGTTTCTGCTTGCTGCTTAGCCTGGATGTCCGATTCGGTCATCACGTTCAGGGTCCAGCCAGTCAACTGGCTCGCCAGACGCACGTTCTGACCACCACGACCGATGGCCTGAGCCAGATTGTCTGCGCCAACGGCGATGTCCATTGCGTGGGCATCTTCGTCAACGATAATTGCCGCAACCTCAGCCGGGGACATGGCGTTGATCACGAACTGAGCCGGGTTGTCGTCCCACAGGACGATATCAACACGCTCACCGCCCAACTCACCCGACACTGCCTGGACGCGCGAACCGCGCATACCGATGCAAGCGCCCTGTGGGTCGATGCGTTTGTCTTTAGAGCGGACGGCGATCTTGGCGCGCGAACCCGGATCACGGGATGCAGCCATTACTTCGATCAGACCTTCGGCAATTTCCGGCACTTCGATACGGAACAGCTCGATCAGCATTTCCGGCGCGGTACGCGACAGGATCAGCTGCGGGCCGCGGTTCTCGGTGCGGATTTCCTTGAGCAACGCACGCAAGCGCACGCCGACACGGAAGGTTTCGCGAGAAATGATGTCTTCACGGGCCAGCAACGCTTCAGCGTTGTTGCCCAGATCGACGATCACGTTGTCGCGGGTGACTTTTTTCACGGTGCCGGAGATGATTTCTCCCAGGCGCTCGCGATAGGCGTCGACCACTTGAGCGCGCTCGGCTTCGCGAACTTTCTGCACGATGACCTGCTTGGCAGTCTGTGCAGCGATGCGGCCGAACTCGATGGATTCGATCTTTTCTTCGACGACGTCGCCAACCTTGGCACCAGGATGCGTTTCGGCAACCTTGCTTGGCCAGGTTTCGATGGCCGGATCGTCGAGATCATTCTCTTCGACGACCGTCCAGCGACGGAAAGTTTCGTATGCCCCGGTGTGGCGGTTAATTTCCACACGCAGGTCAACTTCGTCCTCAAAACGCTTTTTGGTAGCAGTGGCCAGAGCCAGCTCCAGCGCTTCAAAAATTACGCTTGCCGGTACGCCCTTTTCATTGGATACCGACTCAACAACCAGCAGTACTTCTTTGCTCATCGTACGCCTCGCCTTTCGCAAGCCATTGGATCCGCGGGATCCGCGTCTCAGTCAAAACTGGGAATAATGTTGGCCTTGTCGATCATATCGATCGGCAACAGGAACTCATGGTCGTCTACCTGCACCACGACATCCTGTTCTTCTACACCGCGCAGAAGGCCCTGAAAGTTGCGTCGCCCTTCAAAAGGCGAGCGCAGCTTGATCTTCACTTGTTCACCGGCAAACTTTGCAAACTGCTCAAGAGTGAACAGTGGGCGCTCCATGCCAGGCGAGGAAACTTCGAGGGTGTATTCAACGGAGATCGGATCTTCAACATCCAGCACACCGCTGATCTGACGGCTGACAATGGCGCAATCGTCCACCAGCACGCCACCCTCTTTATCGATATAAACGCGCAACATCGAGTGACGACCCTGAGCCGAAAACTCGATACCCCAGCATTCATAGCCCAGGGCCACGACCACCGGGGCCAGCAAGGCCTGCAACTCTTCTAGCTTGCTCGACACCTGAACCCCCTAGTGCATGATATGTGCATGCTTTGCAAAATAAAAAAATGGGCTTAACGCCCATCCTTGAAACGCCGTCGAACAGCGGCGTTGAAAGTGTCCAGCTAACAAAAAGCCCCTTAAAAGGGGCTCCTTAAACTGGTTGCGGGGGCCGGATTTGAACCGACGACCTTCGGGTTATGAGCCCGACGAGCTACCAGACTGCTCCACCCCGCGACAAAGCTGGGGCGGAAGTATACGACCGATCCCTTATAGGGTCAATGTAACCTTCCACCTGCAAGAAAGCCCGCAACAGCGGGCTCTCCTGACTAATTGGTACCGAGAAGGGGACTCGAACCCCTACACCCTATGGGCACAACCACCTCAAGGTTGCGTGTCTACCAATTCCACCACCTCGGCAAAACTACGTTTGAAACCCTTCTTACTTCTGCTCTTGAGCTGGAGGTACGTCAGTCGCTGGAGTAGCCGACTTTTGCTCTTGAAGCACCGGGACATCATCAGAAGCCGGTTGTTGTTGCTTAGGTACTTCCAACACTGCCGGGTTTGGGAGACCTGCCTGAGTCAGCTGATGAGCCTTCTCTTTAGCAAAGTAACCTAACCCCAAGCTGGTTATGAAGAAACCGGCGGCAAGTATAGCAGTAAACTTACTAAGAAAGGTAGAGGAACCTTGGCTTCCGAACACAGTATTTGAAGCACCTGCTCCGAAAGACGCGCCAGCGTCCGCACCCTTACCCTGCTGCAGCAAAACCAGAGCAACTACGCCCAATGCACCCAGCAGATGAAAAACGACTACGACTGTTTCCAGCATTTTTTCAGTTTCCCGCGGCGCGACAAATCGCACCGAACTCATCTGCATTCAGGGAAGCTCCACCAATGAGCCCCCCATCGATATCCGGCATGCCGAACAGTTCGACCGCATTGGCCGCCTTCACGCTGCCGCCGTATAGAAGCCGCACACCTCGTGCCACTTCAGAATTCTCTGCCGCCAGCTGCTCGCGAATGGCTTTATGCACATCCTGAGCTTGCTGCGGCGTCGCAGTCAGTCCGGTACCAATAGCCCAGACCGGCTCGTAAGCAATGACTGCCTTGGCAAAAGCACCGACACCCAGCTCCTCGATGATGCTGCCCAGCTGACGCCCGACAACCTCAAGAGTTTTTCCGGCTTCGCGCTGCTCGAGGGTTTCCCCTATACACAACACCGGAATCAAGCCACATGCCTGCGCAGCTGCAAACTTGCGATTCAGCATCCCATCCCGCTCGCCCATTATCTGGCGACGCTCGGAGTGCCCGACAAGCACCAGGGAACAACCTGCATCCACCAACTGACTCGGCGCAATCTCACCGGTCAATGCACCTTGCATGGATTCCACCGCAGAATTCTGCGCGCCGACCGAAATCGACTTGCCTTTCAAGCCATCAATCACTTGATTGATATACAAGCAAGGCGGGAATACCGCGACATCAACACCGCTTGGCAAGGCCAGATGACGAAGGCCGTTGATCAGCTCAGCGACGCTGGCGCGGGTACCGTGCATCTTCCAGTTACCAGCTACCATAGGGCGACGCATGCTGTACCTCGTCGGTCAAAGTGGGCGCAGATGTTACCCAACACAATCATGGCTTGCAAGCCGTATCAGGCAGAAACTTCAGTTACCAGTTTTGCCAGCTCTTCGGCGTAGTTGCGAACCTGGGTTTCGTCCTCGCCTTCGACCATTACGCGCACCAGAGGCTCTGTCCCGGACTTGCGCAAAAGCACGCGACCGCGCCCCGCCATTGCCTGGGTAACACGCGCACTGGCTTCCTTGACAGCCGAGTGTTCCAGCGGACTTTCGCCACCACCAAAACGCACATTGATCAGCACCTGAGGGCACTTGCGCAATGCCTGACGCGTTTGCGCCAACCCTTCATTACGGGTCTTCAAGGCCATCAGCACTTGCAAAGCCGCGATGATCGCATCACCGGTCGTGGTGTGATTGAAGCAAACGATATGCCCTGAATTTTCGCCACCGACCAGCCAATTGCGCTCAAGCAACTCAGCGATCACGTAGCGGTCGCCGACATTGGCACGAATGAACGGAATCGAAAGCTCTGCAAGCGCGAGCTCCAGACCCAGATTACTCATCAGGGTGCCAACCACGCCGCCCTGCAACTTGCCACGTTCATGCAGATCGCGAGCAATAATGAACAACAACTCGTCGCCATCAACAATGGCGCCAGTGTGGTCAACCATCAGAACCCGATCGCCATCGCCATCAAAAGCGATACCCAGGTCGGCATGCTCCGCCAGTACCGCAGCCTGCAGCTGCCCCATATGGGTCGAGCCGCAATTCTCATTGATGTTCAGACCGTTAGGCTGGGCTGACAGCACGACAACTTCCGCACCCAGCTCCCGGAAGACACTCGGAGCCACCTTGTAGGTCGCACCATGCGCACAGTCGATAACGATCTTGAGTCCAGAGAAACTGGTGCCCGTTGGCACGCTGCTCTTGCAGAATTCGATATAACGGCCTGACGCATCGTTGATCCGCGAGACCTTGCCGATCTTGCTCGATTCGACCACGGTCATCGGCGTATCGAGCAACTCTTCGATCATCAGCTCCAGTTCATCGGGCAGCTTGGTGCCTTTACCGGAGAAAAACTTGATGCCGTTATCGTCGTGCGGATTGTGCGAAGCACTGATCACGATACCGGCCTCAGCCTGGAACGTGCGCGACAAGTAGGCGATGGCCGGCGTCGGCATAGGACCCAGCAGCATCACATCGGCACCCGCCGATGTCAGACCGGCCTCAAGCGCCGACTCGAACATATAACCGGAAATTCGCGTGTCTTTGCCGACCAGCACCTTGCAGGCGCCCATCTTGCGGAACGCCATGCCAGCAGCCCAGCCGAGCTTGAGCATGAAGTCAGGAGTAATCGGGTATTCACCAACGCGACCACGAATGCCGTCAGTACCAAAATATTTCTTGCTCATAAGCGCTCCATCATTCTTATTCGGCTGATTCCACGGCCGCGATCATCCGCACCACGTCTACTGTTTCCGCCACATCATGGACGCGCAATATACGCGCACCTTTCACCGACGCCAGCGCCGCCAGCGCCAATCCGCCATGCAGCCGCTCGCCAACAGGACGATTCAAGGCGTGCCCAATCATGCTCTTTCGGGAAACACCAACCAGCAAGGGCCTGCCCAACGCATGCAGGGCTTCCATGTGCTTGAACAAGCTTAGATTGTGCTGCAGGGTTTTGGCGAAACCGAAGCCCGGATCAAGAATGATCCGCTCGGCAGGAATACCTGCTGATGCACACACCGACATCCGCTGCGCGAGAAACTCGCCAACCTCGCGAGTGACATCGTGATACTGCGGATTGTCCTGCATATCGCCTGGCTCACCGAGCATATGCATCAGACATACCGGCAAGCCTGTCGCCGCCGCTGCATCCAACGCACCATCGCGCTGTAGCGATCGCACATCATTGATCAACCCGGCACCCAACCGTGCGGTTTCGCGCATCACCGCAGGCGTAGACGTATCCACCGAAATGATCACATCAAGCTCGCGATTGATCAGCTCGACAATCGGCGCCACGCGCTCAAGCTCTTCGAGCGGAGAAACCGCTCGCGCGCCAGGCCGGGTGGACTCGCCACCGACGTCAATCAGTGTCGCACCCGCCGCAACCATCGCTTCTGCATGGCGCAAGGCAGCGTCAAGCTGGCTGTATTGGCCGCCATCAGAGAAAGAATCAGGGGTGACATTGAGAATGCCCATGACATGCGTCTGGGCCAAATCAAGAACCCGGTTGCCGCAAGGCAACCGGGTCAGGGACTGTACAGAAGTCATTTCAAACCTTAAACGTCAGCAGCCGGACCGCCAATCGGTGTTTCCGGACGCTCGTCCTGAACCACTGGAGGTGGTGGTGTACCCGTGCCACCCGACCAGTCACGAGGCTCGCGAGGCGTACGACCGGCCATGATGTCGTCGATCTGTTCAGCATCGATCGTTTCGTACTTCATCAGGGCATCGGCCATGGCATCGAGCTTGTCACGGTTGTCCGTGAGGATCTGCTTGGCGGTGCCGTAGCACTGGTCAATGATACTGCGCACTTCGGAGTCGATCAGCTTGGCTGTCTCGCCAGAGAAACTGGCAGCCTGACCGCCACCGCCGCGGCCGAGGAATACTTCACCCTCTTCTTCGGCATACATCAACGGACCGAGTTTTTCCGACAGACCCCACTTGGTCACCATGTTCCGCGCAATCTGGCTAGCACGCATGATGTCGTTGGAAGCACCGGTGGTCACACCGTCAAAGCCCAGGGTCATTTCTTCAGCGATACGGCCGCCATACAGCGAGCAGATCTGGCTGATCAGCGCGCGCTTGGACAGACTGTAGCGATCTTCTTCCGGCAGGAACATGGTCACACCCAGCGCACGGCCGCGCGGAATGATCGACACTTTGTAGACCGGATCATGCTCAGGCACGACGCGACCGACAATGGCGTGGCCAGCTTCGTGATAAGCGGTGTTCTGCTTCTCTTTCTCGGACATGACCATCGATTTGCGCTCGGCGCCCATCATGATCTTGTCTTTGGCCAGTTCGAACTCTTTCATTTCAACGATGCGCTTGCCGCTGCGCGCAGCGAACAGCGACGCTTCGTTGACCAGGTTTGCCAGATCAGCACCGGAGAAGCCTGGAGTACCACGCGCGATAACGGCCGGAGCGACGTCGTCACCCATTGGCACTTTGCGCATGTGAACCTTGAGAATCTGTTCGCGACCACGGATATCCGGCAGACCGACGACAACCTGACGGTCGAAACGGCCCGGACGCAGCAGCGCAGGGTCAAGTACGTCAGGACGGTTGGTTGCAGCGATAACAATGATGCCGTCGTTCATTTCGAAGCCGTCCATCTCGACCAGCAACTGGTTGAGAGTCTGCTCACGCTCATCGTGACCGCCACCCATGCCAGCGCCACGATGGCGACCGACGGCGTCGATTTCGTCGATGAAGATAATGCACGGCGCGTGCTTCTTCGCCTGCTCGAACATGTCGCGAACACGGCTCGCACCGACACCGACAAACATTTCAACGAAGTCGGAACCGGATATGGTGAAGAACGGAACCTTGGCTTCGCCGGCAATTGCCTTGGCCAGCAAGGTTTTACCGGTACCCGGAGGACCCACCATCAGCACACCGCGAGGAATACGACCGCCCAGGCGCTGGAACTTGCCCGGATCACGGAGGAACTCAACCAGTTCGCCGACTTCTTCCTTGGCTTCGTCGCAACCGGCAACGTCAGCCAATGTGGTTTTCACCTGATCTTCGGAGAGCAGGCGTGCCTTGCTCTTGCCAAAGCTCATCGGCCCGCCCTTGCCACCGGCACCGCCCTGCATCTGGCGCATGAAGAACATGAACACCGCGATGATCACCAGGATCGGGAAGCTGGCTACCAGAAGCTGGGTCCAGATGCTTTGCTGCTCAGGCTGCTTGCCTTCAACCACAACGTGGTTGTCGACCAGATCGCCGATCAGGCCATTGTCCTGAATTGCCGGACGAATGGTCTTGAAGCTGTCGCCATCGTTGCGCTTGCCGGTGATTACATAGCCATCAACCGCTACGCGCTCGACCTTGCCATCCTTGACCTGCTGGATGAAGTCGGAATAGTTGAGGGTCTGCGGCTCGTTAGGGCTGGAGAAGTTGTTCATCACCGTCACCAGGACAGCCGCGATGATCAACCACAGGATCAGATTCTTTGCCATATCGTTCAATTAACTACCCTCTGAAGCAAGCTCCGCTACTGGCGCGCGCTTCGCATGATATTCACCGGCCTAACTTACTACATTACCTACGGCTCTGGCAGGCGCCGTCTGTAACCCTTTGTGAAACACTTTCTACACAATATTCGTTAATGCTAGCCGGGCGAAATACTAAAAACCTATCACCCCGCACAAAAACCTCGTTTTACTCACTACGTCCGCGGTAACCCCAAGCCAGCATGTATTGCTCGCGTGAGCTGCCACGGGAGGAGTCCGGCTTGATCATCTGGATCTTGTCGAACTTTTTGCGAGCGTCCTTCAGGTAAACATCAAATCCTTCGCCCTGAAAAATCTTGATCACAAAATTGCCACCCGGCTTGAGTATCCGCTCCGCCAGATCAAGCGCCAGCTCGCAGAGAAACATGGCTTTGGGCATATCTACTTCGGGCGTACCACTCATATTGGGGGCCATATCGGAAATCACAAGGTCCACCTGCGAATTACCCACAGCTTCAAGAATCTGAGCGAGTACTGCGTCCTCGGTGAAGTCACCCTGAATAAAGGTCACGTCAGGGATGCTGTCCATTTCCAGAATGTCCGAAGCGATCAAACGCCCCTGACCACCGATCAGACGACTGGTGACCTGCGACCAGCCTCCGGGCGCCGCGCCCAGGTCGACAACGCTCATGCCTGGGCGGATCAGTTTGTATTTCTCCTGGACTTCCAGAAGCTTGTAACTCGCACGCGAGCGGTAGCCATCCTTCTGCGCTTGCTTCACATAGGGATCGTTGACATGTCGTTTCAGCCAACCAAGGCTTGTCTTGGAACGCGCCATTGGGCACCTCGATGATAAGGGTCGTGATTAATTGGGCGGATCCACGAACCCTCGGGTAAAATGGCCGCCATTTTACAGAATCCAGACGAAAGGGTCAGATTATGCCGCTCACTCCAGAGCAGAAG
Source organism: Pseudomonas sp. S3_C06 (assembly GCF_054667675.1). Taxonomy (NCBI): domain Bacteria; kingdom Pseudomonadati; phylum Pseudomonadota; class Gammaproteobacteria; order Pseudomonadales; family Pseudomonadaceae; genus Pseudomonas; species Pseudomonas sp. S3_C06. The sequence goes on along the minus strand of NZ_CP162747.1, from coordinate 4,822,079 downwards.
AAACAGTACAAATCCATTGGCCACCACCTGAAGCCGGTTTTGACGGTGGCTGACAACGGTTTGACTGAAGGTGTTTTAGCCGAACTTGAACGCGCCCTGGCGGATCACGAGCTGATCAAGATCAAGCTCAACATCCTCGATCGCGAGTCGCGCCTGGCGCACATCGCAGAGCTGTGCAAGGTTGGCAAGGCAGACCTGGTACAGGTCATCGGCAAGATGGCACTGGTTTACCGCAAGAACTTCAGCGTCAACAAGCAGCTGTCGAACGTTCATCGCTTCAAGTGATGAAAAGGGTCAAGGGTGTGCTTCGCGCACCCTGCCACTCCATCCCGGCACCGGCTGCATCACCAGCACCAGCCCGGAAAAGCCCAAAACCAGATAACTGAACACCTGCCAGCGCTGCGCATCCGGCCAGCCGACACGCACTGCGACATACATCGCACACGCATACAACGCCATCAACAGCACCTGCCCACGAAAATCCCGCCATAGACTGGTAAGGCCCTCGGCCTGTACCAGCACCAAAGCCTGAAAAATAACGCATGCGGCGGCAAACCCCACCACCAGCACTTCAAATGCACTGGCGACTTCATCGATCAGCAGCGGTGCCAGGCCAATCTTGCCCAGCGCCGGCTGCAAACCGAGATGTATCAGCCATAGACCGCCAACCCAAAGCATCTGGGTCAGCTGCCAAAGCATGGCGCCCGCATGCAGCGGGCGCCCTTTTTCAGATGTGGCGGACTTCGACAATCTCGTACTCGATAACGCCGCTCGGCGTTTTCACGGCGACCACATCGCCCTCTTCCTTGCCGATCAAGGCACGGGCCAAAGGCGAGCCGACGGAAATCTTGCCGAGTTTGAAGTCAGCCTCATCTTCACCCACGATGTGGTAAGTGACGCTTTCATCGGTCTCGACGTTGGCGATTTCGACGGTAGTGCCGAAAATCACCTTGCCGGTATGAGGAATGGTCGTGACGTCGATGATGACCTGATTCTGAATCCGGCCTTCGATGTCACGAATCCGCGCCTCAACCATGCCTTGCTGTTCGCGGGCGGCATGGTATTCAGCGTTTTCCTTCAAGTCACCCAACTCGCGGGCCGTGCCGATGTCCTGGCTGAGCTTCGGACGAACGACCTTGGTCAGGTGAGCGTGTTCTTCTTCCAGGGCTTTAGCGCCCTGGACGGTCATTGGGTATTTGATCATGCCTTCAATCCTGCGTGTAGATCCTGCAAGCGGCGCACGGTCTTTTCCGGACCGAACTTCAGCGCTTCACAGATAGCTTCGCCAGCAGCAATGGTGGTGGTGCAATAGATCTTGTGCTGCAAGGCATTACGACGAATGGAGTAGGAATCAGCGATCGACTGACGACCTTCGGTGGTGTTGATGATCAGCGTGACTTCGTCATTCTTGATCATGTCGACCACGTGCGGACGCCCCTCGGTCACCTTGTTCACACGGCGCACTTTCAGGCCTGCGGCTTCGATCAGCTTGGCAGTACCGGCAGTGGCAACCACTTCGAAGCCCAAGTTGATCAGATCACGGGCCACGCCTGCAACCAATGGCTTGTCGTCGTCGCGCACGCTGATGAACGCAGTACCGCCGGTCGGCAGCACTTCACTGGCGCCCATCTGGGCTTTGGCGAATGCTTCACCGAAGGTGTCACCGACGCCCATCACTTCACCGGTCGACTTCATCTCTGGGCCGAGGATCGGGTCAACGCCAGGGAATTTGGCGAACGGGAACACCGCCTCTTTCACGCTGTAGAAGTTCGGGATGATTTCTTTGGTGAAGCCGATTTCTTTCAGGGTCTTACCGGCCATCACGCGGGCAGCGATCATCGCCAGGGAGACACCGATGCACTTCGACACGAACGGTACGGTACGGGAAGCGCGCGGGTTGACTTCGATGACGTAGATGTCTTCGCCCTGCAAAGCCAACTGCACGTTCATCAGGCCGACAACGCCCAGTTCCAAGGCCATTTTCTTGACCTGTTCGCGCATCTCGTCCTGGATGTGCGCCGGCAGCGAGTACGGCGGCAGCGAGCACGCGGAGTCACCGGAGTGAACGCCAGCCTGTTCGATGTGCTGCATGATCGCGCCGATCACCACGTCTTTGCCGTCGCAGACCGCATCCACGTCCATTTCGATGGCGCAGTTGAGGAAGTGGTCGAGCAGCACCGGGCTGTCGTTGGACACTTGCACCGCGTCACGCAGGTAACGCTTGAGCTCGTCTTCTTTATAAACGATTTCCATCGCACGGCCGCCCAGTACATAGGACGGGCGCACCACCAGCGGATAACCGATTTTCGCAGCAGCACGAACAGCTTCATCTTCGCTGCGTACGGTGGCGTTTGGCGGCTGACGCAGATTCAGGCGCTCAACCATTTGCTGGAAGCGCTCACGGTCTTCAGCGCGGTCGATGGCGTCTGGGCTGGTGCCGATGATTGGCACACCGGCGGCTTCCAGGGCACGAGCCAGTTTCAGCGGGGTCTGGCCGCCGTACTGGACGATCACGCCTTTCGGCTTCTCGACACGGCAGATTTCCAGTACGTCTTCCAGGGTCACCGGCTCGAAGTACAGACGGTCGGAAGTGTCGTAGTCGGTGGAAACGGTTTCCGGGTTGCAGTTGACCATGATGGTTTCGTAGCCGTCTTCGCGCAGAGCGAGGGCGGCGTGAACGCAGCAGTAGTCAAACTCGATGCCCTGGCCAATACGGTTCGGACCGCCACCCAGAATCATGATCTTGTCGCGGCCCGACGGCGCGGCTTCGCACTCTTCCTCGTACGTCGAGTAGAGGTAAGCGGTATCAGTGGCGAACTCGGCGGCGCAGGTGTCAACGCGCTTGTAGACCGGGAACACTTCGAGCTTCTGACGGTGCGTACGCAGGTTCTTCTCGGTCACACCCAGCAGCTTGGCCAGACGCTGGTCGGAGAAGCCTTTGCGCTTGAGCTTGAACATCAGGTCGCGATCGATAGCGGACAGACCGAGGGTCTTGACCTTCTCCTCTTCCTTGATCAGATCTTCGATCTGCACCAGGAACCAAGGGTCGATCATGTTCATGCCAAAGATGTCTTCGACCGACAGGCCAGCGCGGAAAGCGTCCGCCACGTACCAGATACGCTCGGCGCCCGGCACGGTCAGTTCGCGCTTGAGCACGCTCATGCTTTCCGGGTTGCTCAGGTCGAGCTTCTCGTCCAGACCGCAAACGCCCACTTCCAGACCGCGCAGAGCTTTCTGCAGGGACTCCTGGAAAGTACGGCCGATGGCCATGACTTCACCAACCGACTTCATCTGAGTGGTCAGGCGCGCGTCAGCCTTGGCGAATTTCTCGAAGGCGAAACGCGGCAGCTTGGTCACGACATAGTCGATCGACGGTTCGAAGGACGCCGGGGTCTTGCCGCCGGTAATGTCGTTCGACAGCTCGTCGAGGGTGTAGCCCACAGCCAGTTTGGCCGCGACTTTGGCGATCGGGAAACCGGTGGCTTTCGAGGCCAGCGCCGAGGAACGCGATACACGCGGGTTCATTTCGATCACGACCATGCGGCCAGTGTTCGGGCAGATACCGAATTGAACGTTGGAACCGCCCGTCTCGACGCCGATCTCGCGCAGTACCGCCAGGGAGGCGTTACGCAGGATCTGGTATTCCTTGTCGGTCAGGGTTTGTGCTGGAGCCACGGTGATCGAGTCACCGGTGTGCACGCCCATCGGGTCAAAGTTTTCGATCGAGCAGACGATGATGCAGTTGTCCTTTTTGTCGCGGACAACTTCCATCTCATATTCTTTCCAGCCGATCAGCGATTCGTCAATCAGCAGCTCTTTGGTCGGCGACAGGTCCAGACCGCGGGCGCAGATTTCTTCGAACTCTTCACGGTTGTAAGCGATACCGCCACCGGTGCCGCCCATGGTGAAGGACGGACGGATGATGCACGGGAAGCCCAGGGTTTCGAGAACCGCGTTGGCTTCTTCCATGCTGTGGGCGATACCGGAACGCGGGCACGCCAGGCCGATGGATTTCATCGCCTTGTCGAAACGCGAACGGTCTTCAGCCTTGTCGATGGTGTCGGCGTTGGCACCGATCATTTCTACGCCGAACTTCTCCAGAACGCCTTCGCGCTCCAGGTCCAGGGCGCAGTTCAAAGCGGTCTGGCCGCCCATGGTTGGCAGCACCGCGTCCGGACGTTCTTTCTCGATGATCTTGGCAACGGTCTGCCACTTGATCGGCTCGATGTAGGTGGCGTCGGCCATGTCCGGGTCGGTCATGATGGTGGCCGGGTTGGAGTTCACCAGGATGACGCGGTAACCCTCTTCGCGCAGGGCTTTGCAGGCCTGGGCGCCGGAGTAGTCGAATTCGCAGGCCTGGCCGATAACGATCGGGCCAGCGCCGAGAATCAGGATGCTTTTAATGTCTGTACGTTTTGGCATGGGTTTGTCACTCAAATCCGCAGGTCAGTCGGCAAGCCGTCTTGATCGATTTCTGAAGTCTCGAAGGGGCCGCCGGGATCGGGGCCACCCTCGAAGGGCTTCTCTCTACAGTCTCAAGGCGAACGCTTAGCGTCGCTTGGCCATCTCGTTGATGAAGCGGTCGAACAGTGGCGCGACATCGTTCGGGCCCGGGCTCGCTTCAGGGTGACCCTGGAAGCTGAACGCGCTCTTGTCGGTGCGTTCGATGCCTTGCAGGGTGCCATCGAACAGCGATTTGTGGATCGCGCGCACGTTGGCTGGCAGGGTTTCTTCATCTACCGCGAAACCGTGGTTCTGGCTGGTGATCATCACAACGCCAGTATCCAGATCCTGCACCGGGTGGTTGGCACCGTGGTGGCCGTGGCCCATTTTCAGGGTCTTGGCGCCGGAGGCCAGTGCCAGCAGTTGGTGACCGAGGCAGATGCCGAATACCGGAATTTCGGTTTCCAGGACTTCCTTGATCGCCTTGATCGCGTAGTCGCATGGCTCCGGATCACCAGGGCCGTTGGACAGGAACACGCCGTCCGGCTTCAGTGCCAGCACATCAGCGGCTGGGGTCTGAGCCGGCACCACGGTGACGCGGCAGCCGCGCTCGACCAGCATGCGCAGGATGTTGACCTTGACGCCGTAATCGTAGGCAACCACGTGGTAGGGCAGCTCGGAGGCTTCGATGGTCGCGTGGCTGTCGGTTTTCAGATCCCAGACAGTCGAGCGCCACTCGTATTGAGTCTTGGTGCTGACGACTTTCGCCAGATCCATGCCCTTCAGGCCCGGGAAGCCTTGCGCCGCGGCGATGGCCGCTTCTTCGGAGATGTTGTCACCAGCCATGATGCAGCCGTTCTGTGCGCCTTTTTCACGCAGGATGCGGGTCAGGCGACGGGTGTCGATACCGGCGATGGCCACAACGTTGTTGGCTTTCAGGTAGTCGGACAGGGACATCGTGTTACGCCAGTTGCTCGCTACCAGCGGCAGGTCACGGATGACCAGGCCAGCGGACCAGACGCGATCGGACTCGGCATCTTCCGGCGTGGTGCCGGTGTTGCCGATGTGCGGGTAAGTCAGGGTAACGATCTGTTGGGCGTAGGAAGGATCGGTAAGGATTTCCTGATAGCCGGTCATTGCGGTGTTGAACACCACCTCACCAACGGTTTGACCGTCGGCACCAATGGCTTCGCCGCGAAAAATGCTGCCATCAGCAAGGGCAAGTATGGCTGGCTTAGTCAAGAAGACCTCCCGTAAATAACGCATGAAAGGGCGATCGCAGGTTGTAAAAAAGCGGAGTGACGTATGGACACGTCACCCCGCTTCTTCACTGAATTATTCTGCGCGCTTTTAGTGGACACACTAAAGCTGTAGCTTACAGAAAAAGGCTTTTTTGGTCCACCGCTAAAGAGCCGAAAAGGCCGGAGAATGCGACAGGTCGTCGCCAAGCGGAGAAAAACCAGCGCAAACAGGGCGTTTGCGCTGGGTTCAGCAGTGTATCAACGCAGGTCGAGCACGTCTTGCATGTCGTACAGACCCGGCTCGCGACCGTCCAGCCACAACGCCGCACGCACCGCGCCCTTGGCAAAAGTCATGCGACTCGACGCCTTGTGCGTGATCTCCAGACGCTCACCTTCGCAGGCGAACAGCACGGTGTGGTCACCCACCACGTCACCGCCGCGCACGGTGGCAAAACCGATGGTTTCACGCTCACGAGCGCCGGTATGACCCTCACGACCGTACACCGCGACTTTCTGCAAATCACGATCCAGCGCACTGGCGATCACTTCACCCATGCGCAACGCCGTACCCGACGGCGCATCGATCTTGTGACGGTGATGAGCTTCGATGATTTCGATATCAGCATCATCGCCCAGCACGCGCGCTGCCATATCCAGCAGCTTCAGCGACAGATTGACGCCGACACTGAAGTTTGCCGCGAACACGATCGGAATATCCTTGCCCGCCTCGACCAGCAACTGCTTCTGCGCCGCGTCCAGCCCGGTGGTGCCGATAACCATGGCCTTGCCTGCCTTGCGGCAGAACGCGAGGTTTTTCAGCATCACCTCCGGCAGGGTGAAATCGATCAATACGTCGAATTCTTCAGCCACAGCCTCGATATGCCCGGACAACGGCACGCCAATGCGACCCAGCGAAGCCAGCTCACCGGCATCGACGCCGATCAGCGTGCTGCCAGGACGAACCACAGCGGCGGTCAACCCGGTCAGCGGCGCGCGCTGCTGCACGGCTTCGACCAGAATCTTGCCCATGCGCCCAGCAGCGCCCATCACAGCTATACGTCGCATGCCGACTCCTTACAGATCGCCGAAGAAGCGCTTCACACCGTCAAACCAACCGGTGGTTTTCGGTGAATGGCTGTTGTCGTCCGCCAGCGAACTGCGGAACTCTTCCAGCAATTCGCGCTGACGACGGTTCAGGTTGACCGGGGTCTCAACGGCCACACGGCACATCAAGTCGCCCGCACCGCCGCCACGCACCGGCGCCACGCCTTTGCCGCGTACGCGGAACTGCTTGCCGGTCTGGGTGCCTTCAGGGATTTTCAGTTTGACGCGACCGTCGAGGGTCGGAATTTCCAGCTCGCCGCCCAAGGCTGCATCAACAAAGCTGATCGGCACTTCGCAGAACAGATGCTTGCCATCGCGCTGGAAGATGTCGTGCTCGCGGACATTGATGACCACGTAAAGGTCGCCCGTCGGACCACCCTGAGTACCCGCCTCGCCTTCGCCGGACAGACGAATGCGGTCACCGGTATCAACGCCGGCCGGCACTTTGACCGACAAGGTTTTGTACTCTTCGACGCGACCATCACCGTGGCAGGAGTCGCACGGATCAGAAATGATCTTGCCTTGGCCATGGCAACGCGGGCAGGTCTGCTGCACCGAGAAGAAGCCCTGCTGCATGCGCACCTGACCGATGCCGCCGCAAGTCGGGCACGTCGATGGCGAGGAGCCTTTCTTAGCGCCAGAACCATCGCACGGCTTGCAGTTGACCAATGTCGGAACACGGATATTCACGGTCGTGCCGCGCACCGCTTCTTCCAGATTCAGTTCCAGGGTGTAGCGCAAGTCACTGCCACGCTGAGCGCCGCCACGGGAACCGCCGCGACCGCCACCGAAGAAATCACTGAAGACATCACCAAAGATGTCCGAGAAATTCTGACCGCCGAAACCGGCGCCACCGCCACCCATGCTCGGGTCGACACCGGCATGACCGTACTGGTCGTACGCCGCACGCTTGCTCGAGTCGGACAGCACTTCATAGGCCTCGTTGGCCTCTTTGAACATTTCTTCCGACGCTTTGTCATCGGGATTACGGTCCGGGTGATGCTTCATCGCCAGACGACGGTAAGCCTTCTTCAGGTCCGCATCGCTTGAGCCGCGCTCAACACCCAACACTTCGTAATAGTCACGCTTTGCCATAAGTCTTCTGCACTCTTGAGGACGTCCGACAAACCCCTCCTGAGGATCGTCAAACTCGTTGAGCCCCAATACAGGCCCGGACCCAACTCACGTCAATTCAACGATCCTGGTCTTTGTTTCTTGTGGTACTTGCGGCACGGAAAGCAGGAGCATTCCCGGCCATACCAGCAACACACGAGGCTTGTCGCATGCTGTAAAAATTCGCGTATTCCAGATACGCCAACGCGGGAGCTAGCTCCCGCGCGGCGACATCCTACCAGTCACTGCCTAAAGGCAGTCAACCGGCCGACCAACAACTTACTTGTGGTCTTTGACTTCTTCGAACTCTGCATCGACAACGTCGTCAGCCTTCTCAGCCGATTCGCCTTGCGGGGCTGCGCCATCAGCTGGCTGAGCCTGTTCGGCGTACATCTTCTGAGCAACCGGAGCGGAGACTTTCGACAGCTCTTCAACCTTGGCTTCGATAGCAGCTTTGTCGTCGCCTTTGACAGCGGCTTCCAGAGCAACCACAGCAGCTTCGATCGCAGTCTTCTCTTCAGCGGTGACTTTGTCGCCCGCGTCGGCAATCATCTTGCGAGTCGAGTGAACCAGTGCGTCACCCTGGTTACGGGCAGCGGCCAGTTCTTCGAACTTGCGGTCTTCCTCAGCGTTGGCTTCGGCGTCACGCACCATGCGCTCGATTTCTTCATCGGACAGACCGGAGTTGGCCTTGATCACGATCGACTGAGTCTTGCCGGTCGCCTTGTCTTTCGCACCAACGTGCAGAATGCCGTTAGCGTCGATGTCGAAGGTCACTTCGATCTGCGGCACGCCACGTGGAGCAGGTGGAATGTCGGCCAGGTCGAACTTGCCCAAGGACTTGTTCTGAGTGGCTTGCTTACGCTCGCCCTGCAGCACGTGAATGGTCACAGCGCCCTGGTTGTCGTCGGCAGTCGAGAACACTTGCGATTTCTTGGTAGGAATCGTGGTGTTTTTCTCGATCAGCGCGGTCATCACGCCACCCATGGTTTCGATACCCAGAGTCAGCGGGCTGACGTCGAGCAGCAGAACGTCTTTGACGTCACCAGCCAGAACAGCGCCCTGAATCGCAGCACCCATGGCAACAGCTTCGTCCGGGTTAACGTCTTTGCGAGCTTCTTTACCGAAGAAATCAGTAACCAGCTTCTGCACCAGCGGCATACGGGTCTGACCACCGACCAGGATCACGTCGTTGATCGCGCCAACGTCCAGACCAGCGTCTTTCATGGCGATGCGGCAAGGCTCGATGGTGCGCTGAACCAGGTCTTCAACCAGTGCTTCGAGCTTGGCACGCGAGATCTTCACGTTGAGGTGCTTAGGACCGGTGGCATCTGCAGTGATGTACGGCAGGTTGACGTCGGTCGACTGAGCGGACGACAGCTCGATCTTGGCTTTCTCAGCGGCTTCTTTCAGGCGCTGCATGGCCAGCGGGTCACCCTTGAGGTTCATGCCGCTTTCTTTCTTGAATTCGTCAACGAGGTAGTCGATCAGACGAATGTCGAAGTCTTCACCGCCGAGGAACGTGTCACCGTTGGTGGCCAGTACTTCGAACTGGTGCTCGCCATCAACTTCAGCGATCTCGATCACGGAAACGTCGAAAGTACCGCCACCCAGGTCATAAACGATCACGGTGTGATCGCCCTTGGCCTTGTCCATACCGTAAGCCAGAGCGGCTGCGGTTGGTTCGTTGATGATACGTTTTACGTCCAGACCGGCGATGCGGCCGGCGTCTTTGGTCGCCTGACGCTGGCTGTCGTTGAAGTAGGCCGGAACGGTGATCACCGCTTCGGTCACGGTCTCGCCGAGGTAGTCTTCGGCGGTCTTCTTCATCTTTTTCAGGATTTCAGCCGAGATTTGTGGCGGTGCCATTTTCTGGCCGTTCACTTCAACCCAAGCGTCGTTGTTGTCAGCCTTGACGATCTTGTAAGGGACCATCTGGATGTCTTTCTGCACAACTTCTTCGTCGAAACGACGACCGATCAGACGCTTTACCGCGTACAGAGTGTTGTGCGGGTTGGTCACAGCCTGACGCTTGGCCGACTGACCTACAAGGATTTCGCCATCGTTGGCGTAAGCGATGATCGACGGCGTGGTACGCGCGCCTTCAGCGTTTTCGATAACTTTTGCTTTGCCGTTTTCCAGCACGGAGACGCAGGAGTTGGTGGTCCCCAGGTCGATACCGATAATTTTGCCCATGTTAACTCTCCCGAAACTTTGGATTTTTTTGCCGCAGCAGTGGTGGCTAACTGCGGTAATACTTAAACGCTTGACTTCTAAATGGGGGCCTTGCGGCTAATTTCAAGCCTTCTCGTCGATCGAAGGCGAAATTGGCGCAGGCGCCTTGCTGACCACAACCATGGCCGGGCGCAACAGGCGACCGTTGAGTTGGTAGCCCTTCTGGAACACCTTCAGAACGCTGTTCGGTTCTACGTCGGCGCTTTCCTGCATGGCCATCGCCTGATGCTGAACGGCGTTGAACGGCTCGCCATGCGGGTCGATCGCTTCCAGCTGATAACGCTTGAGGGTGTCGTGGAACATTTTCAGCGTCAGCTCGATGCCTTCGCGCATCGGACGGATGCTTTCGTCGTCCGGGTTCGACAGCTCAAGGCCGCGCTCCAGACTGTCGACGATCGGCAACAGGTCGCCGGCGAATTTTTCCAGGGCAAACTTGTGCGCCTTCTCGACATCCTGCTCGGCACGGCGACGGACGTTCTGCAGATCGGCAGCAACACGCAGAGACTGATCCTGCGCGGCGGCCAATTGCTCTTCGAGCACTTGTACACGGGTCGCCAGGTCATCACCCGAACCTTCGGGCGCCTGATTGGCTTCTGGGTTTTGCGTATCTACTGTCTGTTCGTCAGCCATAGAATTCTCCTTTCAATTTCGTCCGCGAGCCTGACTCGCGCTTCTGCCCCGATATATGGGGCCGCAAAATCAGGCTTCAAGGGCTTTCAACCATTAACCCTACAAAAAAGTGCCACATTCTCATTCCTGAATGCGCTAAGCAGTTTTTATGTTCAAGCGAATCGAGCTAAGGGAGGGCATTGTCAGCCCGAAACAAAACACTGTATAAATAACCAGACCTAAAGCCTGGGAGCGGCCTTTATGCTGGTGCACCTGTCCGTACATAACTACGCCATCGTTGAACATCTCGATCTCGAACTCGATCGCGGGATGAGCGTGATCACAGGGGAAACCGGCGCCGGCAAGTCGATCATGCTCGACGCCCTGGGCCTGACCCTTGGAGATCGTGCCGACAGCGGCGTGGTTCGCCCCGGTGCCGACAAGGCCGATATCCTTGCGACCTTCGATCTGGCCGACATCCCTGAAGCCAGCACGTGGCTGGCCGAGCGCGATCTGGAAACTGACGGCCCGTGCATTCTGCGCCGGGTAATCACGTCGGAAGGTCGCTCGCGCGGCTACATCAACGGCACCCCTTGCCCACTGGGCGATCTCAAGTCGCTGGGCGAGTTGTTGATCGATATCCACAGCCAGCATGAACACCAGTCCCTGCTGAAAACCGATACCCATCGCCGTTTGCTGGACGAGTACGCCGGCGCCACCGATCTGGCGCGCCAGGTTCAGCTCGCCGCCCAGCGCTGGCGCCAGACTCGCCAGGAACTGGAACGCCTCTCCAACTCCGGCGACGAACAACGCGCGCGCCATCAATTGCTGAGCTATCAACTCGAAGAACTGGAAAACCTCGGTCTCGGCGAGAACGAACTTGAGCAACTGGAGCAGGAACACAAAAACCTGACCAACGCCGAGACGCTGCTGGGCATTTGTCGGCAAGTGGTCGAGCAATGCAGCGAAAGCGATTCCGGCAATGTGCTGAACGCACTGACCGCCAGCCTCAATCGCTTGTCGAGCGTGAATAACTCCGTCGGCGCATTGGGCGAAGCCAGCAGCTTACTGACCAGCGCGCAGATCCAGGTCGAAGAGGCCGTCGGCGAACTCAACCGCTTCCTCGACAACTTCGATGCCGATCCGGCGCGCCTGCAATATCTGGAAGAGCGTCTCGACGCGATCTACACGCTGGCACGCAAACACCGGATTCAGCCGACCGAGGTCGGGGAAATGCAGCAGAAGTTGCTGGATGAGATAGAAACCCTCAACGCCAATGACGAGTCCATCGAGCGCCTGGGAGAAGAACTGGCTTCCTACGCCCGCCACTATCAAGAGAAGGCGCGGGAACTGAGCGACTTGCGTCATCAGGCTGCCGGCAGTCTCGCCAGCGCGGTTGAACAGGAAATTCAGCGTCTGGGCATGCCCGGAGGTCGATTCACCATTGAATTAAAGGCCAATAGCAGCGACGAATTGCTGCCCAACGGGCTGGAACAGGTCGAATTGCTGGTCAGCGCCAACCCGGGCCAACCACTGAAGGCGCTGGCAAAAGTCGCTTCTGGTGGCGAACTGTCACGGATCAGCCTGGCGATTCAGGTCATCACCGCACAGACATCCCGTGTTCCGACGCTGGTGTTCGACGAAGTGGACGTCGGCATTGGTGGCCCTACCGCTGAAATTGTCGGCCAGCTGCTGCGCCGTCTCGGGGATCGCGGCCAGGTACTGACCGTGACGCACTTGCCTCAGGTGGCAGCGCAGGGTCATCAGCATCTGTTCGTGCACAAGGTGCGGGGCGAACAGGCGACGCACACCGCCGTCTCCAAACTGAGCAAGAACGAGCGCATAGAAGAAGTGGCGCGGATGCTCGGCGGCATCGATCTGACCAAGGAATCCCTGGCCCACGCGAAAAAAATGGTTGTGACCGCCAAGGTTTGACAACGACAGAAAGCACGAAGGCGACCCTTGGGTCGCCTTCGTTCGTTTCGCGAATATGAAATTCGCGCGACATGCTTACTTTTTCTTGCGGATGTACAGCACCAGGTTGTGATCCACCAACTCGACACCGTGCTCCTCGGCAATTGCCTTCTGAAGCTTTTCGATTTCCGGGCTGACGAATTCGACAACCTCACCGGTTTCCACGTTAACCATGTGGTCGTGGTGACCACTGTCGGCCAACTCGAAAACCGCATGGCCACCGTCGAAGTTGTGACGGACCACGAGGCCAGCCGCTTCGAACTGGGTCAGAACACGGTAAACCGTGGCCAGACCGACGTCCTCACCAGCTTCCATCAACGCCTTGTAGACGTCCTCGGCACTCATGTGGCGCTGCTCGGTGGAGTCGAGCATTTGCAGGATCTTGACCCGTGGCAGGGTCACTTTAAGGCCGGCTTTGCGTAGTTCGCTATTTTCAACCATGGTCAGCTTTCTCGCGATGCTGCTTCGCAGCTTCTCTTAATGCGGGTATGATCGGCGTTTACGTTGTCCCAGCCAAGATAGTGGAAGTCGCCCACCGATGCAAAACACCAAGCTCTTGCTAACCAGTTTCACCTTTGTGGGACTGCTCGCACTCGCCGGTTGTTCATTCCCCGGGGTTTACAAAATCGACATCCAGCAGGGCAATGTCGTCACGCAGGACATGATAGACCAGTTACGCCCGGGAATGACCCGGCCGCAAGTACGGTTTATCATGGGCAACCCTCTGCTTGTCGACACGTTCCATGCCGATCGCTGGGATTATCTGTACAGCCTGCAACCGGGTGGCGGTGAACGCCAACAGGAACGCATCAGCGTTATTTTCAACTCAAACGACCAGCTTGTCAGCCTGTCCGGTGACTTTATGCCGGGCGTAAGCCGTGACGAAGCCATTCTCGGCAAGGACAGTGGCACTACGGTGACCGCTCCTGCTGAAAACGCCGAGAAGCCAACACCGGAAAAACCGGTGAAGCCAGGTTCCTTGCTGGATCAGATCCAGAAGGACGTCGATGGTGTAGAAACCGTTCCGGTTCCGACACCAGAGCCGCTGGACACCTCGCCGCAATAATTGGCGAGACAATAAAAAACCCGGAAACTCCGGGTTTTTTATTGTCTGCGATTTGGTTTTTACGCGTTTCGGGCCTTGGCTTCGGCAGCCTTGGCCGCACGCAGACGCCGTACCTCTTTCGGATCGGCCAGCAATGGACGGTAAATCTCGATGCGCTCCCCTGCCTGAATCAGCCGCGAATCCGGGTCAGTAACCACTTTGCCAAAAATGCCCAATGGACATTCCGCCAGATTCAGCTCAGGGAACTCGCCACCGATACCCGACGCAAGCACCGCAGCCCGCACCGTTGCGCCGTCATTTATGCTAACCGAGCGCAAAACCTGACGATCCACGGCCGCGTACACCACCTCTATCTCGATCACCGGCTCAACCATGCATCTGCTTGGCGCGCTGGCAAAACGCGTCCACCAGCGTATTGGCGGCCTGATTGAACAGCGGCCCCAACGTCGCGCGCACCAGCGGCCCGGCATAGTCGAAAGACAGATCCAGACTGATCTTGCAGGCCTTCTCGTTCAACACCTTGAACACCCAGACACCGTGCAACTGATTGAACGGCCCCTCTTCAAGGTTCATCTCGATCGACTGCCCTGGCACCAGCGTATTACGCGTCACGAAATGCTGGCTGAGACCACCCTTCGCTACGCCAACACTGGCGCGCATATGCTCCGGCGAGCTTTCCAGTACCTCGGCCGACGAGCACCACGGCAGAAATTCCGGGTAGCGTGCCACGTCATTCACCAGGTCGTAGAGAAATTGCGCCGGGTACGGCAGCAATGCCGATCGTTGAATATGTGTCGTCATGTGAGCGTTACTTCCAGAGCTGAGCGGCAAACACTACAAGAATGCCGATGGGCGCCACGTAGCGCATCAAGAACAAAGACAGGGCGAACAGTACCGGGTTGCGGATCGACAACTCGTCGCGTACCGCTTCACGCCCCATCACCCATCCAGCAAACAGCACGAAACACAGGCCACCGAGCGGCAACATGATCCGCGAGGTGAAGAAATCGATCACGCCAAAGAAGTCCAGACCGCTCTGCGCACCCCATTGGTAGAGGTGGAACATCCCGCCTTCGTTCACGAAAAATTTGGCTTCCTTCCAGATATTGAAGGAGAACACTGTGCCCAGACCGACGAACCAGCAGATGAATGCCAGCCAGAAGGTTACCCAGGCGCGACTGACTTTCGTGCGTTCAACCAGATAGGCAACCATCGGTTCCAGAAGCGAAATCGCCGAACTCCAGGCCGCAATCGCCACCAGCACAAAGAACACCACGCCCATCAATTGACCAAAAGCCACATTACCAAAGGCAAATGGCAGGCTGACGAACATCAAGCCTGGTCCTTCGCTAGGGTTCAGCCCCCCGGCAAACACAATCGGGAACAAGGCCAGACCGGCGACCAGCGACACAAAGGTATCAAGCAGCGCCACGCCGACAACCGTGCCGGACAGCGACGAACTTTTCGGCATGTAAGCGCCGTAGATCATGATCGAGCCGACACCGACGCTCAGCGAGAAGAACGCGTGGCCCATCGCTGGCAACAAGCCGTCGAGGACTTTTTCCGGGTGGAAGTCGAACATGAAATGCACGCCTTCCATGAAATGCCCGGTGGTCATGCTGTAACCCAGCAATACCAGGATCATCACGAACAGCAGCGGCATCATGATGCGCAAGCTGCGCTCAAGCCCAGCAACCACGCCTTTGGCGATGACGAAGGCCGACAGCAGCATGAAAATCGTATGCCAAAGTGTCAGGCGCCATGGATTGGAGATGACATTGCCGAAATAAGCGCCGACCTGATCGGCCGTGGCGCCCTGGAAATCACCGCGGCCCATGTCGACGATGTAGTCCAGCGACCAGCCGCCGACCACACTATAGAAAGACAGGATCAGCAAGGCCGTAATCATCCCGGCAAACGCTCCCCACGACCATTTGCCCGAGTGCCCGGCTTCCAGCGCCAGCACCTTCAAGGCGTTCGCCGGACTTTGCCGGGCGCGCCGGCCGATCAGGGTTTCAGCGAGCATGACCGGGATGCCGATCAGCGCGATGCACGCCAGAAACATCAGTACAAACGCACCGCCGCCGTAGACCCCGACCATGTAGGGGAACTTCCAGATACTACCCAGTCCCACGGCCGAACCGGTCGCGGCGAGTATGAATACCCAGCGGCTAGCCCAACTGCCGTGGACAGAAACCTTGTCTGTCGACATCGTTTATCACGCCCAAGCGTTAGAAAAAGAGGCCGCATTGTCCGGGATTCACTCAACCTGCTCAAGCACGCAGCATCACCGTAGCCGACAGCCGTTTATCTCCATATAATGCCGCCCCTATGGCTAAACAGAAGAAACACCCAACAGGGACCATCGCGCAGAACAAAAAGGCGCGACACGATTACTTCATCGAACACAAGTTCGAGGCTGGTCTGGTCCTGGCCGGCTGGGAAGTAAAAAGTCTGCGGGCAAGCAAGCTACAGCTGGTCGACAGCTATGTCCTGCTCAAGGATGGCGAAGCGTGGTTGCTCGGCAGCCACATCACGCCTCTGATGACCGCAAGCACCCACGTCATCGCCGACCCGGTGCGCACACGCAAATTGCTGCTCAACCGCCGCGAGCTGGAAAAGCTTGCAGCGATGGTGCAGCAAAAGGGTTACGCCTGCGTCTGCCTGTCCTGGTACTGGAGCAAGCACATGGTCAAGTGCGAGATCGCTCTGGGCAAGGGCAAGAAGGAATACGACAAGCGTGACACCGAGCGCGAACGCGACGCCGGTCGTGAACTGCAGCGTGCGGTGCGCAACAAGGGCAAGGAAGATTAATTTCTTCTGCCTTTAGAGCGTATTCGCGAGCAAGCTCCCTCCCACCTTGGAATGCATTTCAAATGTGGGAGCGAGCCTGCTCGCGAAAGCTATTGCAGCATCAACACAGAAATAACTGATCACATCCCCTTGCGCCGCTCCGCCCGAGCCATGCGCTGAACTTCCTGCCGCACCTCTTCCAGCACCTCCTGCACATACAAAATATGTCGGCTGGAGACTTCCCGCGCCTGCTCCGCACGACCTTCGATAATCGCCAGATACAATTCCCGATGCTGGGTGATCAGCATGTCGCGGGTTTCCGTGCGCTGCTTGTACATGCCGCCGATGTTGGTGACGACGTTGCGCTTAAGCAGATCGAACAGCCCGCGAATGGTGTGCAGCAACACTGCGTTATGGCTGGCTTCAGCAATCGCCAGATGAAATTTCGCATCCGCCGCGCCCTCCTCCGCCCGACTGACTTCATCGTGGCGCGAATAGCAGTCCTGCAACTCCTCGAACGCTGCCGTCAGCCGTTCGCGATCGACATCAGTTGCGCGTAATGCCGCGTAATAGGCGCACGATGCCTCCAGAGTGTGCCGAAACTCCAATAAATCACGCTGCGCCTCAGGATTGCTTTCGAGCAACTGCAGCAGCGGATCGCTGAACGTCGAACCCAGACTTTCCACCACATAATTGCCGCCACCCTGGCGACTGACCAGCAAGCCTTTCGCCGCGAGTTTCTGAATCGCTTCGCGCAGCGACGGCCGTGATACGCCAAATTGTTCGGCTAGCGTGCGCTCCGCTGGCAGCCGCTCACCGGACTTCAGCGTGCCCTCAAGGATCATCCCCTCAAGTCGCTCGACAATATCGTCAGACAAACGGCGCTGACGTATCTGATCAAACCCCATAACTCATTTCTCCACGATCCCGACCGCTCGCCGGGCTCTCTATTCTGGCCTATCGGCGCCTTGCCGACACCTACCAGACGCCACTTGCCGAAACCGGATCAGATGCGATCTGCACCGCTTGTTCGACAAAAGTTTCAGGGCGACAAATTGACACACCGACATCAAGGCTTTTACCCTAGCCAACAGCGATTGTAAATTGGTCTTACCAATTATCCAAGAACGCTGACAGTGCCTGACCAACAACAATTAGGGGCCACCCCATATGCAAACCTGGCAACAGCTCTACAGCCCGCTCGGCAGTCTCGGCGTGTCCGCACTCGCGGCCGTCATCCCCATCGTGTTCTTTTTCCTCGCGCTTGCGGTGTTCCGCCTCAAAGGCCATGTGGCCGGGAGCATCACCCTCGCACTGTCGATTGCCGTGGCGATCTTCGCGTTCCAGATGCCGGTCGATATGGCCTTCGCCGCCGCCGGGTATGGCTTCGCCTACGGTCTGTGGCCGATTGCCTGGATCATTGTCGCGGCGGTGTTCCTCTACAAACTGACGGTGAAAAGTGGTCAGTTCGAGGTCATTCGCAGTTCGGTGTTATCGATTACTGACGACCAGCGCCTGCAAGTGCTGCTGATCGGTTTCTGCTTCGGTGCTTTCCTGGAAGGTGCCGCCGGTTTCGGTGCGCCGGTGGCGATTACTGCCGCACTTCTGGTCGGACTGGGCTTCAACCCGCTGTACGCCGCCGGCCTGTGCCTGATCGCCAACACCGCACCGGTTGCGTTTGGCGCATTGGGGATTCCGATCATTGTTGCCGGCCAAGTCACCGGCATCGACGCGTTCAAGATCGGCGCCATGACCGGTCGCCAACTGCCGCTGCTGTCGTTGTTCGTGCCGTTCTGGCTGGTGTTCATGATGGACGGCCTGCGCGGCGTGCGTGAAACCTGGCCGGCTGCACTGGTTGCAGGCTTGAGCTTCGCCGTCACCCAATACTTCACTTCCAACTTCATCGGCCCGGAGCTGCCAGACATCACCTCGGCCTTGGCCAGCCTGATTTCCCTGACCCTGTTCCTGAAAGTCTGGCAGCCAAAACGCGCCGCCGGCCAACACATCGCCGGTGCCGTTTCCGCCTCGGTGGTGACCGCCAGCGTCGGCGGTTTCGGTCAAAAGCGCAGCACCGTGGCTTCGCCTTACAGCCTCGGGGAAATTTTCAAAGCGTGGTCGCCGTTCCTGATCCTCACCGTGCTGGTAACGATCTGGACGCTGAAGCCTTTCAAAGCGATGTTCGCCGCTGGCGGTTCGATGTACAGCTGGGTGTTCAACTTCGCGATTCCGCACCTTGATCAACTGGTGATCAAGACCGCACCGATTGTGGCCGCTCCAACAGCAATCCCTGCGGTGTTCAAACTCGACCCGATTTCCGCGACCGGCACGGCGATTTTCTTCTCCGCGCTGATCTCGATGCTGGTGCTGAAGATCAATTTCAAAACTGGTCTGACCACTTTGAAAGAGACCTTCTATGAACTGCGCTGGCCAATCCTGTCGATCGGTATGGTGCTGGCCTTCGCCTTCGTCACCAACTACTCCGGCATGTCTTCGACCATGGCGCTGGTATTGGCCGGAACCGGCGCGGCATTCCCGTTCTTCTCGCCGTTCCTCGGCTGGCTCGGCGTGTTCCTCACTGGTTCGGATACTTCGTCCAACGCGCTGTTCAGTTCGCTGCAGGCGACCACTGCGCACCAGATCGGCGTCAATGACACCCTGCTAGTGGCAGCCAATACCAGCGGCGGCGTGACCGGCAAGATGATCTCGCCACAATCGATCGCAGTGGCCTGCGCCGCGACCGGCCTGGTGGGCAAGGAATCGGATCTGTTCCGCTTCACCCTCAAGCACAGCCTATTCTTTGCAACGATTGTCGGTCTGATCACCCTGGCTCAGGCCTACTGGTTCACCGGCATGCTCGTGCACTAAACCTACAAGACGCTTACAAGAAGCATGGAAAAAACCGACGCCGGTCCGTGATGCCGGCGTCAGCAATTCACAACCCGGTCTGTAAGGCTGCTGAAAGCAACGCTCTCTATATTCAGCAGCCGCCACAGACGGATAACCGGGCCCACCCGGAGACACGCCTGATGAGCGAGCTTTTTTACAACGCCGTGCCGAACGCGACCCGTGTGGCCCCGCCACTGCCCGAACCTCGGCAATACCCCAGCGAGAAACCGGCGCGGGTCTATCTGTTCGGCACGTGCGTGGTCGATCTGTTCTACCCCGAAGCCGGGATGGACGCGATCCACTTGCTGGAGCGCGAAGGGATCCGGGTCGAGTACCCGCAAGGGCAGAGTTGCTGCGGCCAACCGGCCTACACCTCGGGTTACACCGAGCAGGCGCGGACGGTAGCGCGCTCGCAACTGGCGCTGTTTGCCGGGGATTATCCGGTGGTGGTGCCGTCGGGTTCCTGCGCCGGCATGCTACGCGAGCATTACGCCGACTTGTTCAAGGACGAGCCGGAGACGTTGAAACAGGTTCAGGCCCTCGCGGCCCGCACCTATGAACTGGCCGAGTTTCTGCTGTTCGTCTGCAAGGTGCAGCTCAAGGACAGCGGCGAGCCGGTCAAAGTCGCGCTGCACACTTCGTGTTCGGCACGTCGCGAAATGAACACCCACCTGCACGGCCGCGAGTTGTTGGCGCAGTTGAGCAACGTGGAACGGGTCAACCATGACCACGAAAGCGAATGCTGTGGCTTCGGTGGAACATTCAGCGTCCGTATGCCAGACATTTCCGGCGCGATGGTGGCTGACAAGACCAAAGCGTTGAAGGATTCCGGCGCGCACAAGGTGTTGAGCGCCGACTGTGGCTGTTTGATGAACATCAACGGCGCATTGGAGAAACAAAAAGAAGCGCTGCGCGGGCAACATCTCGCCAGCTTCTTGTGGCAACGAACCGGGGGTGCGCAATGAGCACTTCCGCGATTATTCCTACGGTCGCCGTAGAAGAAGATTTCCGCACCCGGGCACACAATGCCTTGGGTGATCAGCAGCTACGGAACAACTTCCGCACTGCGATGGACTCACTGATGGCCAAGCGGGCAGCCGCTTTCAGTGATGCCCATGAAAGAGAACATTTGCGCGCACTGGGCAATTCGATCAAAGCCCGCGCGCTCTCCAAGTTGCCCGACCTGCTCGAGCAACTGGAACAGAACCTGACCCGCAACGGTGTGACAGTGCACTGGGCGGAAACGGTGGACGAGGCCAATGGCATCGTCTTATCGATCATCCGCGCTCACGAGGCGCGGCAAGTGATCAAGGGCAAATCGATGGTCAGCGAAGAGATGGAGATGAACCATTTCCTCGAGGCTCGGGACATTGAATGTCTGGAGTCCGACATGGGGGAATACATCGTCCAGCTCGACCACGAGAAGCCTTCACACATCATTATGCCGGCGATCCACAAGAATGCCGGTCAGGTCGCGTCCTTGTTCCACGACAAACTTGGCGTGGAATACACCAAGGACGTTGACCAACTCATTCAGATCGGTCGCAGAGTCCTGCGGCAGAAATTCTTCGAAGCGGACATCGGCGTCTCCGGTGTCAACTTCGCCGTCGCCGAAACCGGCACCCTGCTGCTGGTGGAAAACGAAGGCAACGGGCGCATGACCACCACCGTGCCGCCGGTGCACATCGCCGTCACCGGCATCGAAAAAGTCGTGGAAAACCTGCGTGACGTGGTGCCGCTGCTGTCACTGCTGACCCGCTCGGCGCTGGGCATTCCGATCACCACTTACGTCAACATGATCTCCAGCCCGCGCAAGGAGCACGAACTCGACGGCCCACAGGAAGTGCATCTGGTCCTGCTCGACAACGGTCGCAGCCAGGCTTTCGCCGACAGTGAATTGCGCCAGACCCTGAATTGCATCCGCTGCGGCGCTTGCATGAACCATTGCCCGGTTTATACCCGCGTCGGTGGTCACACCTACGGCGAGGTGTATCCGGGGCCGATCGGCAAAATCATCACCCCGCACATGGTCGGTCTGGCCAAGGTTCCGGATCACCCGAGTGCTTCGTCGCTGTGCGGTGCCTGCGGTGAAGTCTGCCCGGTAAAAATTCCGATTCCGGCGATCCTGCGACGCCTGCGCGAAGAGAACGTCAAAGCCCCGGACAGCCCGAATCAAGTGATGCGCGGTCAGGGCAGCAAGTATTCGCGCAAGGAACGCTTCATCTGGAACGCCTGGGCCACGCTCAACAGCTCGCCAACCTTGTATCGATTGTTCGGCTTCTTCGCCACGCGCCTGCGGGCGCTGACTCCGAGCAATGTCGGCCCATGGACACAAAACCACAGCGCGCCGAAACCCGCCGCCCGCTCACTGCACGACATGGCCCGTGAGCATCTGGCCAAACAGGGAGACCGCTGATGAGCGCCAAGCAAAATATCCTCGGCAAGCTGCGGAAAAGTCTGACCGGCACCACGCCGATTACCGACGACTTCGATGTCGATCTGGTGACGCAGCCTTACACCTACAGCGCCGAACAACGCATCCCGCAACTGCGCAAATTGATGGAAGCGGTGCACACCGAAATCCACCTGACCTCGGACGCAGAATGGCCGGCGCTGCTTGCGCAATTGCTGCGTGATCGCCAGTTGCCGAGCCTGTTGATCGCGCCGACGACAGCGCACGGGCAACGCATCACACAGCATTGGGCGAACAATCCTGATCTGCCAGCGCTGAAGTCCTACGACCGGCCGATGGAAGAGTGGAAAGCCGAACTGTTCAACGACACCCCGGCCAGCCTCACCGGCACCCTCGGTGCGATTGCCGCCACCGGCAGCCTGATCCTGTGGCCAACCCGCGAAGAGCCGCGCTTGATGAGCCTGGTGCCGCCGGTGCATTTTGCTCTGCTCAAGGCCAGCGAAATCCGCGACAACTTCTATCAAGTGCAACAGGAATTCGAATGGGCGCAAGGCATGCCGACCAACGCGTTGCTGGTGTCCGGCCCTTCGAAAACCGCTGACATCGAGCAAGTACTGGCTTACGGCGCCCACGGCCCGAAAGACCTGGTGGTTCTGATCCTGGAGGACCAATGACGCTTCCAGCGAATTTCCTGCGTGATGCGCAACAACTGATTCCGGCCGAGCGCCGCTTTGATGATCCTTTATCGACTCTGGCCTTCGGCACCGATGCCAGTTTTTATCGGCTGATTCCGCAACTGGTGATTCGCGTCGAATCCGAAGATGAAGTTGTGGCGCTGTTGAAACTGGCTCAGCGTGACCACGTTCCGGTGACGTTCCGCGCGGCCGGCACCAGCCTCTCCGGCCAGGCGATCAGCGATTCCGTTTTGATCGTGCTTGGGGATAACTGGAACGCTCGCGAGATTCGCGGCCAAGGCACACAGATTCGTCTACAACCGGGCGTGATCGGTGCGCAGGCCAACGCTTGGCTGGCACCGTTCGGGCGCAAGATCGGCCCGGATCCGGCGTCGATCAACGCTTGCAAGATCGGCGGCATCGTCGCCAACAATGCCAGCGGCATGTGCTGCGGTACTGCGCAAAATACCTATCACACGCTGGCCGGGATTCGCCTGGTGCTGGCCGATGGCACACGTCTGGATACCGAAGACGCTGCAAGTGTCGCGGCATTCCGCGTAAGCCACGGCGATCTACTTGAGCGCTTGGCGACATTGGGTCGCGAGACTCGCGCCAACGCCGAACTCGCTGCACGAATCCGCCACAAATACCGTCTGAAAAATACCACTGGCCTGTCACTCAACGCCTTGGTGGATTTCGATGAGCCTGTGGATATCTTGAGCCACTTGCTGGTCGGCTCCGAAGGCACCCTCGGATTTATCAGCGCAGTGACCTACGACACCGTGATCGATCACCCGAACAAAGCCTCGGCGCTGATCGTCTTCCCGGATGTGGATACCTGCTGCAACGCGGTCACCGTGCTGAAAAGCCAACCGGTGTCCGCCGTGGAACTGTTGGATCGTCGCAGTCTGCGTTCGGTTCAGTACAAACCGGGCATGCCCGCTTTCGTACAACAGCTGTCGAACAATGCCTGCGCACTGCTGATCGAATCCCGCGCCGCCTCATCCACGTTGCTGCAGGAACAACTGGCGCAGATCATGGCGTCGCTCAGTGGTTTCCCGGTGGAAAAGCAGGTCGACTTCACCGAAGACCCTGCCGAAAACGCCAAGCTATGGGCGATCCGCAAGGACACCTTCCCCGCCGTCGGCGCGGTGCGCAAAACCGGCACCACGGTGATCATCGAAGATGTGACTTTCCCGGTCGAACAACTGGCCATCGGCGTCAATCGCTTGATCGAGTTGTTCGACAAACATGCCTACGACGAAGCGATCCTTTTCGGACACGCGCTGGAAGGCAATCTGCACTTCGTCTTCACCCAAGGCTTCAACAACCCGGAAGAAGTCGCACGTTATCAAGCGTTCATGGACGACGTCGCGCAACTGGTCGCCGTGGAATTCGGTGGCTCGCTGAAAGCCGAACACGGCACCGGCCGCAACATGGCGCCGTTCGTGGAACTGGAATGGGGCAGCGACGCCTATCAGTTGATGTGGCAGCTCAAACGTCTACTCGACCCTAACGGCATTCTTAACCCGGACGTGGTGCTCAGCGAGGATCCACAGATCCACCTCAAGCATCTGAAACCGCTGCCGGCGGCGGATGAGATTGTGGATAAGTGCATCGAGTGCGGTTTCTGCGAGCCGGTCTGCCCATCGAAAGGACTGACCCTGAGCCCGCGCCAGCGCATCGTGATCTGGCGCGATATTCAGGCGAAAAAACGAGCCGGCGTCGACACCACCGAACTGGAAAAAGCCTACGAGTACCAAGGCATCGAAACCTGCGCCGCCACTGGTCTGTGCGCACAGCGTTGCCCTGTAGGTATCAACACTGGCGAGCTGGTGAAAAAGCTTCGAGGCCGACACGCTACGCATCAGAAAACCGCTGACTGGATCGAAGGAAATTTCGCCAAGACCCTGCAAGGTGCGCGTTTCACCCTGCATGTGGCCAACGGCGCACGAATGATGCTCGGCGCACCGCGTCTGGCGAAGCTTTCGGCAACGATAACGCGGCTGTCCAAAGGCCAGGTGCCGTTGTGGACGAATGCGATGCCGCAACCGGAGAAAGCCATCCGCTTCAGCCCCAGCGTCTCGGACGCACGTCCGCGTGTGGTCTATCTAGCCGCGTGTGTATCGAGAGTCATGGGCCCGGCGGCGGGCGATAAAGAGCAGATGTCTCTGTACGACAAAACCCGTGGTTTGCTGGAAAAGGCCGGTTACCAAGTGGTCTTCCCGAACAATCAGGACAACCTCTGCTGCGGTCAGCCTTTCGCCTCTAAGGGCTACGCCGAGCAAGCCGAACACAAGCGTCAGGAGCTGATCAGCGCACTGCTGCATGCCAGTCGCGGCGGTCTCGACCCGATCTACTGCGACACCAGTCCGTGCACGTTGCGTCTGGTTCAGGACGTAGGAGAAACCCGTCTGGATCTGTACGACCCGGTGCGCTTCATCCGTACGCACCTTCTTGATCGACTGGACTTCACGCCACAGGACGCACCGATTGCGGTACACGTGACCTGCAGTACGCAACATCTGGGCGAAAGCCAGGCGTTGATCGATCTGGCGCGCAAGTGCAGCAACACAGTGGTGATTCCGGAAGGCATTCATTGCTGTGGATTCGCCGGCGACAAAGGCTTCACCACGCCGGAACTGAACAGCCACTCGCTGCGCACGCTCAAGGACGCGGTGCAGCATTGCAGCGAGGGAATTTCCACCAGCCGCACCTGTGAGATCGGTCTGACGCAACACGGCGGAATCGACTACCACGGGCTGGTCTATCTGGTGGATCGCGTGACCCGGGCGAAGGCCTGCTGAAGAAAAATAGAACCCTTGAGTTCGACTGTAGTCCACAGATTAACCCCGGCTGATCGGGGTTTTTCTTCCACACGGTTGCCCGTCCTGACGGCCAGCGAAGTCTGGACCCACTCGGTTCAAGGAGATACACATGAAACGTTCTGTACTGTTAGGTCTGTTCGTTACTGCATCGATGATGGCGTCCACTTCGTTTGCTGCTGACAAGCCTGACGACCTGTGTGAAGTCAATATTCAGACCATCAACAATGCCAAGGGCCAGCTGTCAGCGAACCCGGAACTGAGTCAGCGTGCTAACGCCAGTGTGAGCAAGGCCGAGGCGCTCAAGGCTCAAGGCAAAATCGACGATTGCATTGCGGAAACCTCGCAAACCATCGTGGAACTGCGCAAATCCACCGGTACCAACAACTGATCAGCGTCCCGGCCAACCTTCGGGTTGGCCTTGGGGGCCGATTGGCGTACACTGCACACGCTTGTTGCTCAAACAGATGTACTGAGCAATGAGTTCGGGGCCGTTTAGGATTCGACGCCGGTTGCGAAACTTTAGGTGCATGCCGACTTGGTAACAGAAGTCGTAAATCCACTGTTGCAACTACTTATAGTTGCCAATGACGACCAATACGGTGTTGCTCTCGCTGCTTAATTGCAGCTGACAATGCTCCTGGTACCTTCGGGTCCAGCAATCATCAGGGGATGTCTGTAAACCCAAAATGATTGTCATATAGAACAGAATCGCCGTGCAGTACGTTGTGGACGAAGCGGCTAAAACTTACACAACTCGCCCAAAGCACCCTGCCCTTCGGGTCGCTGAGGGTTAACTTAATAGAAACGGCTACGCATGTAGTACCGACAGCGGAGTACTGGCGGACGGGGGTTCAAATCCCCCCGGCTCCACCAACTCTCAACAACAAGGCCCGCCAAGTGCGGGCTTTGTTGCATCTGGACATCAGCCAAACCGGGGATCCACGACCGCAGCCTGCAACCGTTCAGGCTCGATAACCCCGGCGATGCTCCGCCAACCTACAAAAAAGGACGACACAATGTCGTCCTTTTTCCTACCTGCACTCATGCTCCATCAATGAGCAACACTAACCAAATCCGGACGACTGGACTTAAGCATCGCCTCATTAACCTTGCCCTGAATCGAGCAAGTAAACATCCCATTACTCCCAGCACTCAGCTCTTCCGGAGCCGGTTCGATCAAGAACACCCGCTCAGCACTGTCGACCACCAGCTTACCGGCAGTGGCGGCAGGATCTTCCGGCTGCCAGCTGGATTTGCCATGGGACCAGATTTCCGCGCGTGCGTAGAGTCCCTGCGACATCTCCAGGCGTGGCCCGCCCGCTTTTTCCAGTTGAGTGTGGAGTTCATTCGGCGTCTGCTTGGCGTAGAAGCCCCAACTGATGATGCGCGTGCCCATCAGATCCATGTCTTCGGCGTAGAAGCCGGTCAACGACATGCCATCAATCTCGACCGGTTTGGCAAACATCCAGCGCTGCCCCATGTCGCTCTTGGTGCCGCCGGACAATTTTATCTGGCCATTTTCGACAGAGTTCGGCACCAGATCCTTGATCAATGGTGATTGCACAACGGCCAGTGAGTGATCGTCACAAGCGGCAAATGACGCCACTGGTGAGGGTGCAGCGGCAACGCTGACAGTCGAAAAGAGGGTCACAAGGGGCAGCAGGAAAAAGGGTTTCATGGAATGACTCGAATGAAAGACTGAAGAAACTGGCAAAAAATGATATCACAGTGATATCAATTGACAGACTTTCGACATTCAATCAGTGCTCATGCCGGTGATGAATATCCGGAAAATGTGCATGCCGGTGACGCATCGGCGTATGCACATGCGGATGGCTGTGCGGCTCCGTTCCATCCCAGTCAAACCCGTGCGTATGCTGGTGATGCTCGTCGTGTGTGTGGCGATGATCATGCTCGAGCCGTTCGTGCTGATGCTCATGAATATGGTTCTCCATCAAGTGAATCCATACCCCCACGGCCATTAACGCCGCAGCGAGCAGGAACATCAGCGACACCGACTCGCCCAGCAGCAGAATCGAGATAGCTGCGCCCAGAAACGGCGCGGTGGAAAAGTACGCGCCGGTGCGTGCACTGCCCAGCCCACGCAGGGCGAGGACGAACATCACCAGGCTGACCCCGTAACCGAGAAACCCGACCAGCAGGATGGGCACCAGCGAGGCGGTTGCGGGCAGTTGTTTGCCGATTAACAAGGCCAGGCCGCAGTTGACCACTCCCGCCACAAGACCTTTGCTGCCCGCGATAAACAGTGCATCCGAGGCAGAGACCTTACGCGTCAGGTTGTTATCGATGGCCCAGCAAAAGCAGGCGAACGCGACGGCCAGCGGCCCTGTCCAGTCTTGCGCCGACACGGCTTCTTGCGGCCAGGACAACACGACACCGCCAGCCACGATGGCGAGCATGCCGATCACGATTCGCCGATCGGCGTTTTCCTTGAACACTATCCACGCCAGCAGCGCCGTGAGCACTGATTCCAGATTGAGCATCAGTGACGCGCTCGCGCCGGACGTTCGGGTCAAACCGAACATCAACGCCACCGGTGCCAGCACGCCGCCGAAGCCGATGGCTCCGACCAGCCACGGCCATTCGCCGGTGCCGAGTCCGGAACGTTGCCAGCCTCGATCGCGGGCGAAACGCAGGACGGTCAAACCCAGACCGCTGCCCAGATAGAGCAACCCGGCCAATAGAATCGGTGAAGTCTGTACGCCTAGGAGCTTGGCGAGTGGCGTACTGGCACCAAACAACGCTGCCGCAACCAACGCGTAGAGAACGCTCACATTCATGAAGGAATCACTCGCTCGGGCCGATGAAATACCGGCAACAATCATCGCAAAACTCAGGTGAGAATTGTGTGAACCGTTCCGCCCGCTGACTACATGCTTGAGATGGCTTTCCGTGATCACCGCGACTGCCGTCTGGTTTTGTCGCCATGCCCTCCTTCCCACACCGAACGTCCTAGGAAAATTCCCGCAACACGCGTCGACTTTGATGAACTGGTGGACAGTTCCTCAGGACGTTACCCTCCACGACCACTGCCATCCAACGGACGATTTGGCAGCCGCAACTGCAGTGAATGTTCACTCCACGGAGCTACGTCATGAAAAAAACCCCACAGCTTTCGCTGGTTGGCTCGGCACCTTCCGACGCGCCCGCTTCCAGCACCCAACCTCAGTCGAACACCACCGCACGCGCCGAGGCGACCCGTCGGCGGCGTAGCGTCCCTCTCAATCAACTCATCAGGGTGCGTGACGATGTCGACACACTGACCCTGCTCACCCACGCCAGCGAGATCCTCGACTCCCTCGTCGCCATCAGCGCAAACCTTGCCGATGAGTTCGACGGTTCCAAACGCCATGTGGCGGTGGCAATGAAGCAACTGAGCGCACTGGCCGAGATCCTGGTCTGCCGGGCGCGGGACAATCTTGACCCGCAGGGACCGCACACCTGTGGGCCTGAAACCCGCCATTGACGGGTGAAACCTGTACGAGTCGCCCCGTCGCTCGGGTGAGCATCGGACAACGCCGAGCCGCCCATCGAGATGAATTTTTCTTCACTGCAGCTACGCGGCCAAGCCTTGTACAGTCCGCTCGCTCATTCAAGAAACTACGGTTCGCCCGCGCTCCTGCGGGCTTTTTTTTGCCTCGGATTTATCGCGCCAACCTGCGAGGGCTTGCTCTCCCACTGGCGAGTGCGCCAACCTGCCGGAAGATCCCCCACTCCGGAGCATCCGATGCCGCTGTTGACCCTGCCCTGCCAACGCCTGACGCTCGCGATACTCGCTCCGGACCAGGCCGACCTTGAAAGCGAGTTCTACCGACGCAACCAACGCCACCTCGCGCCATGGTCGCCTATCCGCACCACCGAATATTTTTCCACCGAGCAGATTCGCCGGCGCCTTGAAATACAGGCCAGCGCCTTCGAGGCCGGGCTGGCCATGCACTTCGCGCTGTTGACCCCGGATGGCCAGCAAATGATCGGCGCCTGCAACTTCAGCGGCATTATTCGCGGGGCCTTTCAGGCGTGTTATCTGGGTTATCACATTGATGAAGCCCAACAGGGACAGGGCTTGATGCACGAAGCGCTGAAGGCTGGCATCGACTACATGTTCGATATCCAGAACCTGCACCGGATCATGGCCAACTACATTCCCGGCAACGAGCGCAGTGAGCGCTTGCTTGAGCGGTTGGGCTTCGAACGCGAGGGTTACGCCAAGGCGTATCTGAACATTGCCGGGCGCTGGCAGGACCACGTGCTGACGGCGCTGGTCAATCCGCTGTTCGAAACGCCGGAAAAGCGTTGGTCGCGACGACTGGCCTGAGCTTCACAATTTATTCAGGATTGCCGACGTATGCTCAGGCTCCCGCCCCTTCCGGTTGCCTGAAACCATGTCGCGTGCCGTCACTTCGCTGTTTCTGCTTGCTGCCCTGCTGTTTTTCTTCGCCTTGGGCGGCCATCAATTGCAAGGCTCCACCGAGGCCCGCGTCGCCGGCATCGCCATGGAGATGCACCTTGATAACGACTGGGTGACGCCTCGGCTGTTTGGCGAACCGTTTCTGGAAAAACCACCACTGAGCCTGTGGCTGGATGCCGGCGCCATGCGCGTGTTTGGCGTTTCACCGTGGGCGGTGCGGCTGGCGTCGGCGGTGGCCGGTTTAATCAGTGTGATGCTGCTGTACGGCATGTTGCGCCGGTTTGGACGACCGAAAATGGTCGCCTGGACGGCAGGCATTCTGCTCGCGACCATGGCCAGTTACTGGAGCAATGTGCGCGGCGTCGGCGAGGATGCGTTGCTCGCTCTCGGCGTGACCACGGCGTTGCTCGCCTTTTATCAAGCGCAACGGGCACCGAGTGTCGGCAGCTCGCTGTTGTTTATTGTCGGGATTGCCATCGCCACGTTGAGCAAAGGTGTGCTGGGGCTGGCCATGCCGGGGGTGGTGATTTTTGCTTACCTTCTGGCCGACAACCTGATGGACAAGCGCCTGAAAATCGTTGACTGGCTGCGACCGGGCTTACTGACCCTGGTCGGTTTGATTCCGCTGCTGATCTGGCTCGTCATCCTCTTTCAGCACGGCGGCGCACAAGCCGTCAGAGAAGTGCTGTTGACCAACAGCGTCGGGCGCTTCAGCGGATCGTTCGTCGAAGCCGGACACTACGAACCGTTCTATTACTACCTCGCCAAACTGCCGGAAGCCTTTCTGCCCTGGAACATTCTGGTGTACCTGGGGCTCTGGCATTTCCGCAAACAATTGCAGGCCAACCGTTACCTGCTGTTTTTCAGCCTGTGGATGGTTGCACAATTCGTGATGCTGACGTTGGCGTCGAGCAAGCGCACGGTGTATCTGATGTCGATGACACCGGCCGCTGCGGTGATCGCAGCGGAGTATGCGGGCGTGCTGTTCGAGCGCTTGAAACAGTACGAATCAGGCAATGGATTCGTAGGCCGAATCGCCCGGCAGCGTCAGACACTGGCAGTCGGCGTACTCACGCTGGTGATCGGCAGTTATCTCGCGGCCGCGCAATGGGCGCTGCCCCACGCCGACAAAAAGCTATCGTTCCTGCCGTTGAGCGAACACATTCAAATGCTGCAAGCCGAAGGTCGACAAGTTGCGTTGTTTCAAGCCAATGAACGCGTCGGCGGCGCCAGCGTTTTTTACACCCGGCAGGTGCTGAAAGGCCTGGATACCGACGCGCAACTGCGAGACTTCCTCGCAGCCTCGCCATCCCACGTCGCCGTCATGGCGGCAGACCGCGAACCTGTCGCACCGTTGAAAGTGCTCAAGACCCTGAGAGTCGGTCGGCAGGCTTATTACTTCGTCGGTTATTGAGGTAGCCGCTACACGATCATCTCGTGCAGGCACGCCCCTGAACCCGCGATGAAAAAGAGCCTCAGCGGGGCCGTTACAAATTCCGTAGGACAAAATCCTTTCAGCTCTGGGAAATGCGGCCGATACAAACCTGCTAACACCCTTGCTGGCTCAAAAAAACAACAATCTTCCAGCCTAACCGACGACAAGAAACCCAACGTTTCTGGAGGATTTTTGATGAATAGCTGGTTCGGCAACATCAGCGTGAACATGAAATTGGGCCTGGGCTTCGGCCTGGTGCTGGCCCTGACCTGCGTGCTGGCCCTGACAGGCTGGACCAGCCTCGGTGGCCTGATCGACCGCAGCAACTGGATGAGCGACATCACCCAGCTCAACGCCGGCCTGACCAAACTGCGTGTGGTGCGCCTGCAATACATGCTGACCAATGGCGATGAAACCGCCGCGCAGAATGTGCAGACCACCCTGGAAAGCTTCGCCGCGCAGCAACAGAAGCTGATCAACAGCTTCAAGAGCCCGGAAAACGTCAAACTGCTCAAGGAGCAGGCCGCGACCATCGCTGAATACCAGACGTCGCTGAACAAAATGCGCAACGCCTATCGCACCGGCAACAGCGCCCGCGACAGCATGAGCGTGAGTGCCGAGACCGCGTACAACCAGATCGAATCGATCAGCAAGCGCGTACAGCAGATGGACATGAGCGAGCAGCGTTTCGAACAGTTCCAGGCGATCACCGCCGCCAAGGAAGCGTTCATCCTCGCGCGCTACGAAGTTCGCGGTTACACCGCCACCACCAACGCCGACACCGAGCAGAAAGCCGTCGGCCAGGTGGATGTCGCGATCGCCAGCCTCAAGCAACTGAACGTGCATTTCGCTGATTCTCAGCAAGATGCCCTGCGTCAGTTGGAAACCGCACTGGTCAACTATCGCAGCGCATTGATGGCGTATAAAAATGCCAACACCGATGCGGTGCAGGCGCGTAAGGAAATGACTGATCAAGGCGCCGCCATCGTCACCACCAGCGAGCAGCTGTATCAGATCCAGCTCGACCGTCGCGACATCGAAAGTGCCCAGGCGCGTACCTTCCAGTTGATCAGCACCCTGCTGGCGCTGTTGGTCGGCGTGATTGCTGCGGTGATCATCACCCGTCAGATCACCCGTCCGCTGCAAGAAACCCTGGCTGTGGTCGAGCGCATCGCCAGCGGCGACCTGACCCAGAACGTCACGGTCACCCGTCGCGACGAACTCGGCGTGCTGCAACAAGGCATCGCACGCATGGGCGTGACCCTGCGTGACTTGATCAGCGGCATCCGCGACGGCGTCACCCAGATTGCCAGCGCTGCTGAAGAACTGTCGGCCGTGACCGAACAGACCAGCGCCGGTGTGAATAGCCAGAAGGTCGAGACCGATCAGGTCGCCACCGCGATGCACGAGATGACCGCCACCGTGCAGGAAGTCGCGCGCAACGCCGAAGAAGCTTCGCAAGCCGCTGCCGCCGCTGACGGCGAAGCCCGTGAAGGCGACAAAGTCGTAAACGAAGCCATCGCGCAGATCGAGCGTCTGGCCAGCGAAGTGGTGCGCTCCACCGAAGCCATGAGCGTGCTGCAACAGGAAAGCGACAAGATCGGCAGCGTCATGGACGTGATCAAGGCTGTTGCTGAACAGACCAACCTGCTGGCCCTCAACGCTGCGATCGAAGCCGCGCGTGCCGGTGAAGCCGGTCGTGGTTTTGCCGTGGTCGCCGATGAAGTTCGTGGCCTGGCTCAGCGCACACAGAAATCCACCGAAGAAATCGAAGGCCTGGTCGCCGGTCTGCAGAACGGCACCCAGCAAGTCTCGGCGGTGATGAGCAACAGCCGCGCCCTGACTGACAGCAGCGTGGCTCTGACGCGCAAGGCCGGCGCATCGCTGGAAAACATCACCCGCACGGTGTCGAACATTCAGTCGATGAACCAGCAGATCGCTGCAGCGGCTGAACAGCAAAGTGCAGTGGCTGAAGAGATCAGCCGCAGCATCATCAACGTGCGCGATGTGTCGGAACAGACCGCTGCCGCGAGTGATGAAACAGCTGCATCGAGTGTTGAACTGGCGCGTCTGGGTGGTCAGTTGCAGCAGATGGTCAGCCACTTCCGCGTTTGATCTTGATTCAGCGCTGACGCTACAACCGCATCGCGAGCAGGCGAAGGCCTACAGGTAACGCGTCGATCACAGATTATGTGGGCGACGCCAATTTCCCTGTAGGCCTTCGCCTGCTCGCGATTGCGTCCGCCCCATCACCCCGATGTCCCGGAAAAAACTCCGCCTAATGTAGGAGCTGCCGCAGGCTGCGATCTTTTGATCTTCGCTTTTGAACAAATCAGAAGCCAGATCAAAAGATCGCAGCCTTCGGCAGCTCCTACATAAAGGTATTCTTCAGCGCGTGCGCATTTCGAGCATCAGCAATCTGGAAAATCCATAACCCTGGCTTTTTCCTGCCGTGAAGGCAAACCAAGGTCGATCCCTCCGACCGAGGAAAAGCGCTGGCGAATCCGGCTACCCAAGCCTCCAGCGCTATCCCTTCTAATCAATGCTCGCCCCAGAATCATGCGAGCTTCTTCCTCGATGGAATTTCCGTTCTGGGTCGCGTTAATCCGTAACTGATCCATGAGCGGACCATCAACATTTCGAATTGTGATGCTGGCCATGATGCCTCCTGCTATCAAGCAAAAATCATTGATCGAGACTAACATCCATCCACCAAAGAACAGCCAGCGCAATCACTTACCGCGTCCCACGCTGCCGCAACGCCGACGGCATGAAGTACGCATCCTCCGGCACCGGTTGTGCGAAATCGACAGTCTCCGCTTCTTCGTTATCAAGGTTCTGCACGTAGTAACGGCGCGCCTGCAAATCGTGGAAAACATCCAGCGCACTCCACGTCGTCGGCAGGTCGTAGAAGTTTTTCAGGTAGGCCATCGACACCCGCCACAACTCCCCTCGCCCATCGTATTGATCGACCAGTGCCGCGCCCCAGCTGTCTTCATCGAGAAACAGCACACGCTTGGAATAGATATGCCGCGAACCCGGTTTCAAGTTGCCTTCCACCACCCACACGCGGTGCAGCTCGTAGCGGGTGTATTGCGGGTTGAGGTGGCCCGGGGTAAGCAGTTGCGCGTACTTCACGTCGGGGCTGGCGACTTTGTAGTTGTTGTAGGGGATGTAGATTTCCTGTTTGCCCTTGAGCTTCCACTCGTAGCGATCCGGTGAGCCGTTGAACAGGTCGGTGTCGTCGGCGGTGCGCAGGCCATCGGATGAAGCGATCGGCGTGTCGTAGGCGAGATTCGGTGCGCGGCGCACGCGGCGTTGGCCGGCGTCGTAGATCCAGGCCTGACGTGCGTCCTTGAGTTGGTCGAGGGTTTCGTGCACCAGTGCGGCACCGCCGGCCAATCGTGCCGGGCTTTTCACGAAGGCGAGGTAGTAGAACAGGATGTTTTTCAGGTCGGCGAACTGGCCGTTCGGGCGGTAATAGTTGAACAGCGCTTCCTGCTGCGATGTCACCAGCGCGAAGCTGCCGTTGCGTTGTACCGGCGCTTCGGAAGCGCGGCGCACGACGTAGATGCCGCGGTAGCGGGTGATGTGGTTCCACAGCACTTCAACGCCGTCCTTGGGCACCGGAAAAGGTACGCCGCCGTAGGCATCGGAGAAGCCGCTGCCGCCTTCGAGCAATTTGGCCGAGGTGGCGTTTTTCAGGGTGTTGTCGTACAGCCATTGCGGCGCTGAGCCAGATCGCCGGGATGGGTAGATCGGCATCTGAAAGGTGTCGGGATAGCTGTTGAACAGGGCGATCTGGCCGGGGCTGAGGTTCGCTTTGTACTGGTCGAGATTGGCTTTGGTGATGGTGAACAGCGGTTTGTCTGCGGTGTACGGATCGGGGTGATGCTGGCCGGGTTTGTAGCCGGCCGGGGCTTGAGTGATGCCGCCGGTCCACGCGGGAATCGTGCCGGCGGCGTTGCCCGCGCGCTCGGCGCCCATGGGGGTCAGGGTGGTTTTCAGTTGTTCGGCTTGTTGTGGGGTGATGGCCGCGAAGACGCTGCTAGCGGCAAGGCCTAAAACAAACCCTAGCGAAGCTTTGGTCAATCCCGAAGTGTGAACCATGATCTTCTCCAAAATACAAAAACCTGTGGGAGCGAGCCTGCTCCGGGCGGCGTTCCGACGAAAGCGGTGGGTCAGTCGACATCAATGTTGAATGTGCCGGCCTCTTCGCGAGCAGGCTCGCTCCCACAGGGGCTGTGTGTAGCCTTTAAAGGAAATACTTGAGGTTGAACCCGACGTTGTCGCGGTCGCGGATGCCGTTGTTCTGCCCGCCGCCGTAGAACTCGGTGTATTGCAGTTCAGCTTCGAGCTTGTTCTGGTAGTTGGCCTTGATCCCCAGCGTGTAGGCCTTGCGACCTTCGATGGTGTTGCCGGCCTGATAGCTGTTGCCCTCGAAATCGTCCTTGTAGACGATGTACGGCGAGACGTTGACCCCGGCATACACATCGTTCCAGGTGCCGTTGAGCATCGCCGTGTAGCTGTAGGAATTGCGATTGACCTGATCGTCGCGATCACCGCCGGAGACATAGGAATAGTTACCGGTGCCGGCGTAGAAGCGACGGCTGCCGTCATACGCGGTGTATTGCAGACTGCTGCCGCGCAGGTGTTCCGAGGCCAGTTCGAAGATGCCGAACAGCGAGTCGAACGAAGCGGTCGGGCCGAAGTTGTAGATGGTGCCGAGCGAGGTGTTGAACGCTTCGACGCGTTCGGCGTTGTTGATCTCGCTGTTGAGATTGACCATCTGCCCGCCGACGTTGATCGACCTGCCCGTCACCGCCACGGCAGCTCCGTTGGCCAGGTCACCGATCAAATCGTTGGTGGCTGCGACACCGATCGGCAGGTTCGGCCGATAAGCGATTTCGCCGAACACCGATGCCTCGCCCAGTGTGGTGTTGAAGCTGAAACCGTACATGCGGATGTCTTCGGCATAGCGCCGATGCGCCTGGATATTGCCCATCACATCAGCGGTGGCCAGACCATTGGCCAGCGCCCCGGCCTGACTGCCAGCGACACCGGACAACAGGCTGGTCAGCGCATCCATGTCGATGCCGTTGTAACCGCCCAGGTCCGCCGCGATGGTCGGTTCCTTGGCGTGGTAGTTGACCAGGTACAAACCGAACTCGGTGCTGTTGAGTTGTTCGGCGATGTAGCGAAAGGCAAAGCCGAACTGGCCATCGTTGCGTGCGTTGTAGTCCTTGCCGATGCTCGCCACTTTCAGCGTGTTGCCGTAGGCCGGAGTGACGCCGTTGGCGTACAGGCCAGTGGTTTGCAGGGCGGAGTTCAGCAACGGGTTGTTGCCCAGTGCACTGTACAAACCGATGACGTTGCCAAAGCCGGGCACCGGTGTATCAAGCGCGGTGCCGCTGAAGTTGTTGTAACCGGTGTTGCCACCGTCGGCGAACAAGTCGGTCTGCGAGTAGAAAGTGCCGACCGGGTCGATACGGGTTTCCTTCCAGTTGGTCTGGTAGAAACTCTCCAGGGTCAGCGAGTCGGTGAGGCCGATGTTAAAGCTCAGCGCCTCGACCGGCACCAGCACTTCCTTCACTTCGGCGCCGGGCAAGCGGTACTTGGCGGCGTCCACGGGGTTGGTGGTATTGATCCCGCCGCGGTAGAAAATCCCCTCGCCCCAGTTGAACACCTGACGGCCGACACGTGCGGTCACCGGCATCTGCGCAACGTCCCAACTGCCATGCACGTAGGCGTCGAGCATCTCGATGCGGCTGCCGGCGATGTCGCGGGTCTGGCTGGTGAAATGGTTGTCCTGCGGGTAGCTCTGGCTCGGCTGCGACGGGCTGTTGTTGTCGTAGTAGTCGTTGCGCTTGTCCATCAGTTGCGTGTCGTAGAACGCGGTGCCGCGCACGAACACGCCGTAGTTCTGATAGTTGGCTTCAAGCTCGGAGGTGATCTTGTACACCTCGGAAACCAGCCCGGTGTCGAAGTTGCGATTGCCGTCGTTGGTGTTGACGTCATCGTTAGTCTTGTCGCGGCCCTGCACCCGCCACAAACGGCCGTAAGACAAGGTCGTGTCGAGGGAGCCAGTGACCTGCTTGTCCATCAGGCTGAACTCCACCGCGTGCGCCGCATCGACTGCGCACAGTTGCAGCAACCCGGCCAGGCCGACACCGGGGAGCCCGGCGCCCGTCAGGCGCAATCGAGAGTTGATCATGTGTTCCTCCTTCCCTGTGTTTTTATTGTTTTGGTGTACGTTGCCACGCTACGGCGCCAATCCCGCGCTGACGTAAATCCGACTGTGCGCGCCGAAATGCCCGAGCAGTTTCAACAGCTGCTGGTTAAGTGCCGGGTGGTCGAAGTCTTCTCGTTGCAGTTGATTGCCGCTGCTGAAATCACTGCTGACGGGCGCCGTTTCCAGCCACTGGCCGATGGCTTCGTCGAAGGCGGCGGAGTAGTTGACGGCTTCGGCGCTGACCACTTCGCGCAGGTAGTCGACCGAGTACGGCGGGTAGCTTTTGTCTTGGGCTACATCGGCGTAAGCATCAAGCATCGGATGCGGCTGCCCCGTGCGCAGCACGCGGCGCAGCCAGGTCGACTGATACTTCTCCACTTCCATGTGCCGAGTAGCGACGCGCTCGATGGAGGCTTGTTTGTCCTCAGCGAAACCGGCGATTGCCTTGCCTTCCAGCAGCAAAAGACTGGCGAGGTCGACGCCGGGCAACGGCTTGGCGTGATACGGCTGAGTCAGGTCCTGAATGTGGTGCAGGCCCCAGCCGAGAAAGCGATAACCCCAATACGGATGACCGCTGGCAAACGCCAGTCGCGCCAGGCCCATGTATTGATACGCGCGCCAGTCCGGCCAACTGCGTTCGAGGAAACCGGCAGCGGCGTACACCACCGCGCTTTCATGGAAGAAGCCCATGTGGAACGGCGCCTGCGAGCTGTATTGGAAACGCGCATCACCGAACGGTTGCGCGCCGAAGCCGTAGACCGCGCCGACGTCACCGGGATTGTCGCTGAACAGGTTGATGTCGTGGCCGTAATCCGGCTCGTCGGCGGCGCTGGCGAGTATGGCCAGCGGGGCGACTTTTTCATGATCGGCGACCACGATGAAGCGTTGGCGATTCCACGGCGAAAGGGTTTGCTCGACCATGACTTGATTGGCCTGCAGATGCTCACGTTCGGGCAGATCTTTGCCGGGCAATGGCTGGATGACCATCGCCAGATGAATCTCGGGATTGATGCGCAACGCCGCGAGGAAGTCGTGGCGCAGATTGTCACTCGGCACTGCGGGCAATTTCAGGTTATCGGGGCGTGGTGGGTATTGAGCGAAGTGCTCGCGGGCGAAGCTTTCCTGCTGCTCCAACAGCGCCAGAACGGCCGGATATTGCTCGGTGAGAAAACGCTCCAGTGGTTCGACTTCAACCTGCGGTGCATCACGCAACGCCGGCAGATCCTGCAACGCCAGATAGCTGCCCACCGTATGGTTGGACCAGCCCCAGGCGCTCGGGGCCGTTGCACAAAGCAGCAACAGGAGGAAGATCAGCTTCATTGCTTCTGGTTCTTATTGGCGGTGCCGAGGGGGATGAGCCTAACAACCGACCCCGCCGCTGACACTGTCCGATCTCACCAGAAAAAGTCTCCGATGGCGCCAATTACCCGATATCAAAAACACCACCGTCCCCTGTAGGAGTGAGCCTGCTCGCGATAGCGGTGTGTCAGTCAAATAGATGCTGGCTGACCCTCCGCTATCGCGAGCAGGCTCACTCCTACAAGGGATTTGTGGTGGTCAGCTAAGCGGGGTAACCGGTGATTTTGCGGATGCTTTGATACAGCGGTTTAAGCTGGCGGTACATGCGCAGGTAGACCTCTTTGTACAGTTGCTCATAGATTTTCTGAGCCTCGGGCTGCGGGGTGAACACCGCGCCCACCCGAGTCATCGCCGCGATGGCCGTGGGGAAATCCGCGTGCAGTCCCAACCCCACCGCACAACAAATCGCCGCGCCCAGACCCGACGCTTCATACACATGCGGACGCTCCGCCGGCAGGCCGAAAATATTCGCCGTCAGCTGCATCGCCGCATCACTCTGCGAGCCGCCACCGGCCACGCGCAACCGCTTGATCGACACCTTCGAACGCCGCTCGATGCTTTCCATACCCTGGCGCAATGCATACGCCAGCCCCTCAAGAATCGCCCGGTAAATATGCGCGCGGGTGTGCACATCGCCGAACCCGATCATCGCGCCTTTCGCCTCAACACCCGGCTCACGAATCCCCGGCGACCAGTACGGTTGCAGCATCAAACCCATCGATCCCGGCGGCACAGCGTCGACCAGCGCATCGAACAACTGCTCAGGCTCGATGCCCTGCTCTTTGGCCTGCTGCATCTCGCGCAGACCGAACTCGTTCTTGAACCAGCTGACCATCCAGTAACCGCGATAAATCATCACCTCGCAGTTGTACTGATCCGGCACCGCCGAGGGGTACGGCGGGATCAACGGGACAATTTCCAGATAGCGCGAGCGGGTGCTGGTGATCGTTGCCGTGGTGCCGTAAGACAGGCACACCGTGCTCGCATCGACCACGCCGGCACCGACCACTTCGCAAGCCTTGTCAGCCCCCGCGGCAATCAGCGGCAAGCCTTCGGGAATGCCAGTGTGGCGAGCGGCTTCAGCGGTGATGTAGCCGAGGGTTTCACCGGGTTTGTGCAGGCTCGGCAATTGCTCGGGACGCACCGCCAGCGCCTGCCATTTCCAGTCACTCGGCGCGGCCCATTTCAGCCGTTTGAAGTCGAACGGCAGATAGCCGACGCAGCAGCCTACGGAGTCGACAAAACGCCCGCAGAGTCGATGAGTAAGAAACCCCGACAGCAGCAAAAATTTGTCAGTCGCCCCCCACACTTCAGGCTGATGCTTGGCGATCCAGTTCGCCTCAGCCTGAGCGCGAAAATAATCTACGGTGCCTTGCGCGCCGACCAGTTTGAACAACCAGCCCCACGGCCCTTTGATCCCGCCTTCGACTTCGCTCTGCCGTTGATCGAGCCACAGAATCGCCGGACGTAACGGCTTGCCTTCGGCATCGACGTTGATCACCGTGCCACGCTGCGTAGTCAGCGAAACGCCGGCAATCTGCGAGCGATCGATGCCGGTCTGCTGCCAGACCTGCTGACACGCCTCGCCGAGTTTCGCCCAGTAATACTCCGGATCCTGCTCGGCCCAGCCCGGTTGCGTCGAGTAGTACGCCTGCAGTTCGACCTTGCCTTTGCCGAGCAGATTGCCCTGCAAATCGAAGAGCAACGCGCGCACGCTCTGGGTGCCGTTGTCGATCGCCAGCAGGTAACGCTTGTTCGGGTGGTTATCCATGGAGCTCTCTTCAAGGGGCATCAAGGCGTGGCATCCGGCAAACCGTGATGGCGTTGCCACAACGCCTGATAACGCTGTTCTTCCTGCTGCCAGTGTTCGTCGCTCCAGGTCAGTCGTGGCTGACAGAGTTGGCGGATGGCGGCGAAATAGTCTTCGCCACCGCGCGGCAACAGCAGACCGAGACGCGTGCGGCGCAGGAGCAGATCGTCGAGGTGTAGGATCATTTCCGTCTCACAGGCGAAGGCCAGTTCGGCCCACAGCGTATCTGTAGCGCCGACCGTGTCATGACCGATCTCCCTGAGCAGTTGCGCCAGCCTTGGCAAGTCGCGCCCATGTCGCCCGGCGAGACGTCGCCATTGATGGCTGCTCAACTCTGGAATCGCCAGCGCAGGGACAGCGGCAAACACCGGCGCGGCGTCATCGACCAACGGACGTTCGAGCATGGCCGCGCAGGCCTTTAGCACTTCGATGGCTTGTGGACGAAACGTGGTCAGCTTGCCGCCGGCCAGGGTCACGCAACCGGGCTCCTGCCACAGCACATGTTCACGGGTTTCGTTCGAGGGTTTGTCTTGATGATTACCCGCTGCACTGCCGACCACCGGACGCACGCCGGACCATGTCGACAGCACATCCGAAGCACTCACTTGCGCGCCGGGAAATTGTTGCGTGCAGGCGGCCAGCAGGTAGTCGAGCTCTTCGCCGCTGATGCTCGCGCTCTGATCCAGATCCTCACGGTGATCGAGGTCCGTGGTGCCGACCACTGTCGCGCCCTCCCATGGGAAAACGAACACCGGACGCCGGTCGCGCTCATGCAGAAACGTGAACGCCTGCGCCACCGGCAAACGCCACCCCGGCAGCAACAAATGACTGCCGCGCAACGGCCGCAATTGCCGTGGTGCCTCCATCGGCCGCAGGCGTTCAGCCCACGCGCCAGTCGCCACGGCGAGCACGTCGCAGCGCAATTTCAGGGTTGTGCCCGCCTCGCAATCTTCGATCTGAACGCCGCAAACACGGCCGTTTTCTCGCAGCAAATGTTCGACGCGAACGCCATTGACCACGACAGCGCCAACGGCCCGCGCTTCGCTCAACACACGCATCACCAACCGTGCATCATCAGTCAGCGCATCGACAAAACTGGTGCCGCCGAGCAAGTCGATTTCCTTCACCCCTGGCGCCAGATATCGAAGCTGTTGCGCATCATGAAAACGATGGCTGCGACGCCCGGCCAAGGCGTCATAAACGCTCAGCAAACCACCCAACACCCGAGGTCCGGGAAAGCCGCCGCGATAGTGCGGCATCATGAAACTCATCGGCTCGACCAGTCCCGGGACTTCGTCAAGCAAGCGCTGGCGCTCGCGCACCGAGTCGCGGGTCAGGCGCCACTGGCCCTTGGCGATATAACGCAAACCGCCATGGACCATTTTCGATGATCGGCTGGAGGTGCCCCAGGCAAAGTCGCGCTGCTCCAGCAACAGGCAGCGCCAACCTCGGCGCGCGGCTTCACGCAGAATGCCAGCGCCGCTGATGCCGCCGCCGATGACGATCAGATCCCAGGTTTCCTCGGCCAGCGTCGGCAAAATCTGTTGGCGCCACGCGGCATTCCAGTCCTGACTCATGGCCGTCACTCCGGCAACAGCGTGCCGGGGTTGAGGCGCCCGGCCGGATCGAAGTGTTTGCTCAGCGCCTGCAAGGCATCCATCGCCAATGCGCCCTTCTCGCGCAGCAGGTACGGCGCGTGATCCTTGCCGACGCCGTGCTGGTGACTGATGGTGCCGTGGTTGTCGACGATGGTCTGGCTGGCCGCCTGTTTGAGCGCTTTCCAGCGCGCCAGCGTCGCCGGATAGTCAGCCGCCGGGCGAAACACGTAAGTGGTGTAGATGCTCGAACCTTCGCCGTAGACGTGGGACAGGTGGGTGAACACATGCACCCGCTCGCCTTCAGCGGCCAAGGCATCACGCAAACTGTTTTCGACGAGGTTGAGCAGGCTGTCGACGTTGCTCCAGTCGGTGGCGGTTTCGAGGGTGTCGACCACGTAACCGGCATTCCACAGGTTCTCGCGCAGGTAAGGAAAACGGAAACGGTTCTGCGCCCACTTCTTGCCGAGCAAGGTGCCGGTGAAGACGCCGCCGAAGGCTTTGAGGTGCTGTCGTGCCTGTTTCAGCGACAGGGCGTTTTGTCGACGATTGCCGGTCACGCCGAAGGTCAGCAGACATTTGCCCGTGCCTGCCCCGCGCAGGTTCAGGTACTTTTCCAGCCAGGCGATTTGTTGGGGATGACCGGCCAGCGCCAGTTGCGTTTCGGTTTCCACGGCGTTAGATAAACGCAGCATCGACAGCGGCACGCGCGCCTGAGCCAATTGGCGGATGGCGCTGAGTGCCTGCGGCCAATCAGGTAGAAACACACCGTAGAAACGCTCATCGGCGGGCAAGGCGCTGACCCGCACCTTGACCTCGGAAATGATCCCGAAACGTCCCTCGCAACCGAGCACCACTTCGCGCAGATCAGGCCCGGCGGCAGAGGCCGGGAAGGTAGGAATGTT
The DNA here is from genome assembly GCF_054667675.1 of Pseudomonas sp. S3_C06. Taxonomy (NCBI): domain Bacteria; kingdom Pseudomonadati; phylum Pseudomonadota; class Gammaproteobacteria; order Pseudomonadales; family Pseudomonadaceae; genus Pseudomonas; species Pseudomonas sp. S3_C06. The sequence continues at coordinate 4,778,935 of NZ_CP162747.1, read as the reverse complement.
CATCGGCCCGGCAAAGGTTTCCAATGTCCCGCCAGCAAATAACTGCTCGATCCGGCCATAGCGCAACGACTGCTGACCGCTGGAACGGCTGGCCACCCAACCGCCCAGCGTCGACAGCTCCCACGACTGCGGGAAATGCCCCAGCGTGTAGCCGCGCGCACGCAGCTGACTTTCCACCTGCGGCCCACTCGCACCGGGACCAAACGTCGCCAGCAGGCTCTGTTCGTCGAGGTCGATCAGGCGATTCATCCGCGCCAGCGACACCGTCACCACTGGCCGCGCCGAATCCGGTGGATTGATGTGGCCGGCCACCGATGTGCCGCCGCCATAGGGGATAAGGCACAGGTCCTGTTCGTGAGCGAGCGCCAGCAATTGGCGAATATGTTCAGCGGTCTCGGGGAACGCCACAGCATCCGGATAATTGCCCAGCGCACCTTCGCGCAACGCCAGCCAGTCCGGCAGACTCTGGCCCCGCGCATGCAACAAACGGTCATGGACATCGACGCTGTACAAGCTGTGCGCCGGCAATCGCGAAGCCGGCACCCGGGCCAATGCGGATTCCAGTGTCGCATCGGGCAGCGCGCGCCCCTCGCCCAGTCGTTCATGAAGAAACTCCGCGCCCTGGGCCGGCAGTTCGACCACCGTGGTTGCATCTCCCCAGCCGTTCCAGCGTCGCATGCGTGTGTCCTTCTAACCGTCAGATCAGTGATATTTCAGGCCCCCATACTAGCCAGCGGCCGCAAAGTGTCACGGTCGCATCCGGCCAGTTCGTGTAGCCAATTGAGTCAAACGTCGCGCAAGCGTCAGCCATTTACTTTAGTCGGGGTTTCAAATTACCTTTCAGGCTATTTCGTCCGTCTTCGCCGCCATTGATCAAAGGAATGGGATCATGCAATCGCTTGGCTTCACCTCGGTTCCGCCGCTGCTCAAATACCTGCGCCATGCCGAACAACTGGGCATGGCCATTGAACCGGCGTTGGCGGCGGCGGGTTTGCAGGCGCAGCAGTTGAGCGACAACACCCTGCGTTTGCCCGGAGAGGCGCATGAGCGGCTGCTGGATTATTTCTGCGAGCACTCGGGCGATCCGTTGTTCGGGCTCAACGCGGCGAATTTCGTCCTGCCCAATTCGTGGAGCGTGCTCGGTTACATCACCATGAACTGCGCGACGCTGGGCGATGCGATGAGCCGGATCATGCCGTTCGAAAAACTGGTCGGCGACATGGGCGTCAGCCGCGCGGAGGTGCTGGACGGTCACGTGCATCTCATCTGGACTTGCCGTTATCAGCGCCCGCGAATCCGCCGGCATCTGGTGGAAAACGTCCTCGGTTCGTGGCTGCAATACGCGCGCTGGATCGCTGATACGCAGATGTCGCCGGCCGGGGTCTGGCTGGAACATTCATGCCCGGCCGAGGCTGCGCCGGCGCAGTACGAGGTGTTTTTCGATTGCCCGGTGTTGTTCGATCAACCGTATTCGGCGTTGATCGTACCGCTGGCTTATTTGCAGTTACCGTTGCGCCAGGCCGATGCGCAGTTGCTGCGCACGCTGGAAGAACATGCGCTGGGTTTGATGGCGACGCTGGAGGATGCGTCGCTTGAGCAGCAGGTGAAGAACATCCTGCGGCAGTTGCTCAAGGAAGGTCTGCCGCGCAAGGAGCAGGTCGCCGAGCAGCTCGCCGTTTCCGTGCGCACGTTGCAGCGGCAATTGCATCAGGCGGGGACGTCGTATCAGCAGATTCTCGATGATCTGCGCCAGGAACTGGCTGAGCATTATTTGCTCAACAGCACGCTGCCGATTCAGGACATTGCGCAGTATCTGGGGTTTACCGAACCGAGGTCGTTTCACCGCACGTTCAAGAGTCGTCGGGGGATGCCGCCGGGGGAGTTTCGGCAGATGCATCGGGAGTGAATGTTCCGGCCCCTTCGCGAGCAGGCTCGCTCCCACATTGGGTCGTCGGTGAACATCAACTTTGTGAGCAACCGAGATCAACTGTGGGAGCGAGCCTGCTCGCGAATGCGCCAGTTGCCGCACCCAATTCCTACAGGTAAATCTTCGATACTTGAGCGCAATAAACATCCAGCATCACAGGTGTTTAAAGACACTCAGCGTTACGCGAAACAGCCCACAAATCCTTGCGCCGTAACCTACGCCTAAGCCAGAATCCGCCGGCTTGTGCGCCCTGAGCATGCTGCGTAACTTGATTGCGTCACTGATTCCCAGTGATCGGGTTTAGTAGCCCGGTGGTAATTCTGCTGGTCGTACATTCATCACAGGTACTCGCGTATCTGAGCTTGATGGTGGCTGTACGCAGGGCGCTTCGGCGCGCCGGCTTAGCTGAGTTCCCCGGTCTACTAACCTGCGTACAGCTGCCACCCTTTCGTTTAGTAGCCAAAGGGTGGCCGCTCAACAAAGGGAACACAGCTATGTTCAAGATAACGCCAAACCCGCCGGCCACTGACCCGGCCTCCCCCTACGAATCCCCCGACTCAAAGAAATTCCACGAAGCCGCCGAGCGCGCCCTAGACCACTATCTCGGTCCGACGAACGCCGACCTCATGGCTACGCCCTACACTCCCAACACGCTGTACATGGCCAACCCCAATGCCGACACCGAATCCCTGCTGGCCGACGCCAGCGAAACCCTGGGTTCGGCGACGGTCATGCTCAACAACCATGCCGCGCAGGTTGAAGGCACTCACCGCAAAACCCTGCAGGGCATTGCGCAAGTGGTGATGGTGGCGGAAATGGCCGTCAATCGCGTGTTGGACAGGTTAGTGCCGACCGAGTAACGAAAAAGCCCGCTGCCCAACTGGAAAGGTTGGATGGCGGGCTTCTTTTTGTGGTGTGTCATTTTCCCCTCACCCCAGCCCTCTCCCGGAGGGAGAGGGGGCCGAACGGGGTATATTGATTAGATACGCCGACCTGAAAGTGCTGCGGTGAATCCATAATCGACCCGGTCTTGCAGGTCGATGTATAGCGCCAGACAACTCGGTCAGTCCCCTCTCCCTCCGGGAGAGGGCTAGGGTGAGGGGCCAACAGTGGGATGTTCGCTAAATACACCGACCTGAAAGTGCTGCTGTGAATCCATAATCGCTGCAGATCTTTCAGGTCGGTGCATAGCGTCAGACAACTCGGTCAGTCCCCTCTCCCTCTGGGAGAGGGCTAGGGTGAGGGGCTTTTCGCTTCAGAGGCTGATCGCGTTGGTAAACACCAACCGATTACCAAACGGATCAACGATCGTCATGTCCTGGCTCCCCCACGGCATCGCCTGAATACCCGGGTGGGAGAACTTGTAATCCTTGGCCACCAACTGCTGCTGAAACGCCTCCAGCTCATCGGTCTCGATGCGCAGCGCCGAACCCGGGCACGCATCGCCATGATGCTCGGACAAATGCAACACACACTCGCCGCGCGACACCTGCAGATACAACGGAAAATTCGCCTCGAAGCGATGCTGCCAGTCGATCTTGAAACCCAGAAAATCGACGTAGAACTCGACAGCTTTGGCTTCATCGAAGATCCGCAGGATCGGGGTGGTTTTGCCGAAGCTCATGGGGTGCTCCCTGACTGATTGGCCCCACAGTGTAGACGGGGTGGATGTCAGCAATTCGGCCTGTTGATGACTTTCTTTAGTCGCAATGTGCCATCACTGTGACGCAGTCCGCGAAACCTCAGTGAAAATTGTCGCGCAGATCACCCTGTCGCGCGAGAAAGCGCCCTTCCCTGCGACCATTCGCCTGCCCATCGCGATAACTCAAAACACCGTTGATCCACACGCCATCGATGCCCTGCGCCGCACGTTGCGGGTCGTGGAAGTCGGCTACATCACGCACGGTAGCCGGGTCGAATAACACCAGATCCGCCCAATAACCTTCACGAATCTCACCGCGCTCTTTCAGCCCGAATCGCGCCGCCGACAGCCCAGTCATCTTGTGCACGGCGGTGTGCAGCGGAAACAGCCCGACATCACGACTGAAATGTCCCAACACCCGTGGGAAAGCGCCCCAAAGACGCGGATGCGGGAACGGGTCCTCCGGCAGTCCGTCAGACCCGACCATCGATAACGGATGCGCGAGGATTCGTCTGACATCCGCCTCGTCCATGCCGTAGTACACCGCGCCGGCCGGTTGCAGGCGTTTGGCGGCGTCGAGTAGCGGCACGTTCCCTTCGGCGGCAATGTCGATCAGGTCGCGGCCGCTGACCTCGGGGTGCGGCGTCGACCAGGTGATGGTGATGCGATGCGCATCGGTGACTTGCTTCAGATCCAGCGTCGAAGAACTCGCCGCATACGGGTAGCAATCGCAGCCGACCGGGTGGGTTTTCGCGGCCTCTTCCAATGATGCAAGCAGCTCGGGACTGCGCCCCCAGTTACCGACACCGGCACATTTGAGGTGGGAAATGATCACTGGCGATTTCGCATGTCGACCGATTTGAAAAGCCTCATCCATCGCTTCCAGAACCGGGGCAAATTCGCTGCGCAAATGGGTGGTGTACACCGCGCCAAAGGCCGTGAGTTCTTCGGTCAGTTGCATCACTTCATCGGTGGAAGCGTTGTAGGCGCTGGCGTACGCCAGGCCTGTGGATAAACCCAATGCACCGGCCTCAAGACTTTCGCGCAGTTGCTCACGCATCGCGGCGACTTCATCCGGCGTGGCGGTGCGGAACAGGTCATCCAGATGATTGCTGCGCAGCGCCGTATGGCCGACCAACGCGGCAACGTTCAACGCGGTATTGGCCGCTTCAACCGCAGCGCGGTAATCACTGAACCGTGGATAAACGAACGCCGCCGCTGTGCCGAGCAGGTTCATCGGGTCGGGCGGATTGCCCTTCAATGTCACGGGCGAGGCGCTGATCCCGCAGTTGCCCACAATCACGGTGGTCACGCCCTGGCTGAGCTTGGGCAGCATCTCTGGCTGACGAATCACCACGGTGTCGTCGTGGGTATGCACGTCGATAAAACCGGGCGCCAGCACGCGACCGGCGGCGTCGATTTCCTCGCTGGCAGTGGCATCGTGCAAGTCGCCGATGCGTTCGATGCGGCCCTCGCGAATCGCCACGTCGGCCTTGTAGCCGGGCACGTTGCTGCCATCGATGATCAGGGCGTTGCGAATCAGCGTGTCGTACAGCATGTCAGTCTCCCAGCGGCAGGTGATCGTCGCCGCCACGGTATTCGTCGAGGGCGAGTTTGATCCGCCGCAGACGTTCTTGATTGTCTTCAGGATTGGCCAGCGCCAGCTCGGTGGCGAGTACGTCGATGGCGAGCAGCATGCCGTAGCGCGCCGCCGTCGGTTTGTAGATGAACGAGGTTTCCGCGCCTTGCAGCGGCAGGACAATGTCGGCCAGTTGCGCCAGCGGCGAATCGGTGCGGGTGATCGCCAGAATGCGCGCGCCGTAGTTGCGCGCCAGCTCGACAGTCTCGAGCAATTCCGGGGTGATGCCGGTCAGCGAGCAGACAATCACCACTTGCTCGGCGTTCAGGCTGGCGGCGGTGACGCGCATCATCACCGCGTCATGACACACCGCAATCGGGTAGCCGAGGCGCACCAGGCGTACCTGCAATTCGTCGCTGCACAGGGTCGAGCAACCGCCCAGGCCGAAGGCGTGAATCATTCGTGCCTGGCCGAGCATCTTCACCGCATCGGCAAAGCGTGACTCGTCGAACCCGGCCAGATGCTGGCGCAGCGTGGTTTCGATATCACCGACGATCTGCCCGTAGAACGCCGACTGCTCAGGCGTGCCTGCCGGGTCGAGAAAACGGCTGCCAACGCCGCTGGCCTGAGCCAGTTGCAGGCGCAGATCACGCAAGTCGCGGCAGCCTACGGTGCGGGCGAAACGCGACAGCGTGGCGGTGCTGACTTCGGCGCGTTGCGCCAGGTCTTCGAGGCTGGCGCTCGCGGCGAAACCGACGTCATCGAGCATCAAACGGGCGATGCGGCCTTCACCGGCGCTGAAGGAATCCTGACGGGCGCGGATCTGGTAGAGGATGTCCATGGGCGGCGGGCTCCGGTTACAGCAGGTAAGAAAGGCCGACGGTCAGGCCGAACGCGACTATCGAGATCAGCGTCTCGAGCACGGTCCAGGTCTTGAACGTCTGCGCGACCGTCATGTTGAAGTATTCCTTGATCAACCAGAAGCCGCCGTCGTTGACGTGAGAAAAGATAACCGAGCCCGCGCCGGTCGCCAGCACCAACAGCTCAGGGTGTGGATAACCCAGACCAATGGCCACTGGCGCGACCACGCCGGACGCGGTGGTCATCGCCACGGTTGCCGAACCGGTGGCGATACGCATCAGCGCGGCGAACAGCCAGCCCATGATCAGCGGCGACAGCTGGAATTCGTGGGCGAGGCCGACGATCTGATCGGTGACGCCAGCGTCGACCAGAATGCGGTTCAAGCCACCACCGGCACCGACCAGCAAGGTGATACTGGCGGTGGGTGCCAGGCATTCGTTGGTGAATTTGAGGATCGATTCACGGTTGAAACCCTGGGCGATGCCCAACGTCCAGAAGCTCAACAAGGTCGCCAGCAACAGCGCAATCACCGAGTTGCCGATGAACAACAGGAACTGGTTGAAGTTGCTGCCCGGGGTGGAAATCAGGTTGGCCCAGCCACCGATCAGCATCAACACCACCGGCAACAGAATGGTCGCCATGGTGATGCCGAAACCCGGCAGTTTGTCGCGCGGTTCGCGGTCGAGAAATTGCTTTTCCAGCGGGTTATCCGCCGGCAATTGAATGCGCGGCACGATGAATTTGGCGTACAGCGGGCCGGCAATGATCGCGGTCGGAATACCGATGGCAATCGCATACAGCAAAGTCTGCCCGACCGACGCCTGATAAGCCTGCACCGCGAGCATCGCCGCCGGGTGTGGCGGCACCAGCGCATGCACCACCGACAGGCCGGCAACCATCGGCAAACCGACCATCAGAATCGACACGCCGACGCGCCGCGCCACAGTGAATGCAATCGGCACCAGCAACACGAAACCGACTTCGAAGAACAACGGCAGGCCCACCAGGAAGGCGATGCAGACCATCGCCCAGTGCGCGTTCTTCTCGCCAAACTTGTCGATCAGCGTGCGCGCCATCTGCTCGGCGCCACCGGACTCGGCCATCATCTTGCCGAGCATCGTCCCCAGCGCGACCACCAGCGCGATATGCCCCAGCGTCTTGCCCACCCCGGCCTCATACGCCCCGACCACACCCGATGGTGGCATCCCGGCCACCAGCGCCAGGCCGATGGAAATCAGGGTGATGACGATGAACGGATTGAGCCGGTAACGGGCGATCAACACGATCAGCGCGATGATGGCGACGGCGGCATAGACCAGCAGCCAATAGCCGAAGGAAGGCGTCATGCGGTACTCCTCGAAAGGGTCACGTTCGAATGGGTTGTGAAACTCATAAATCATTTCGAGATCGAGATTTCAAACCGCATGAAAGTAATTTTCGTGGAGAGGCAAGGCGTGTCGCTAATAGGTATGTCTTGTCGTGATTAATGAAAATCAGGGGGAGGGATTTACATGGCTTTTCGGTGAACGAGAAACCAATGTGGGAGCGAGCCTGCTCGCGAAGGCGGCTTCACATTCAACATCTCTATCGACTGAAAAACCGCTTTCGCGAGCGGGCTCGCTCCCACAGTTTTGATCGCATTCCTCCAGACAGAAATGCGCAAAACCTGTGGGAGCTGGTGGACGACTCACTCCATTTCGTTACGAATCCATTCAACCACCGACGTACGCTTCGGCACCCAGCCCAGCAGTTCGCGGGCGTGTTCGCCGCGCACTCGGCTGTTGGAGCCGAGGCCGTAGTTGGCCATTTCGTAGCCCCATTCGGCTTCAGCGTCTTTCAGTGGCCAGTCTTGTGGTTGGCCCAGGTTCAGCGCTTCGGCCATGGCGGTGGTCATGTCGATGAACGAGGCTTCGCCGCTTTCGACAAAGTAGAACGTGCCCGGGACGTTCTTGGTCAGCGCCAGCAGGTACAGGGCGACGACGTCTTCGATGTGCACGTTGGACCAGATGTTCTGGCCGGTACCGACGTGGCGCACCACGCCGCTTTTGCGTGCTTGCTTGAGCAGTCGTGGCAATTGCACGCTGTCGCGATTGACGCCCAGGCTGTGGCCGTAGATCAGCGTGTTGCAGATAACGGCGGAATTCACGCCGTCCTTCGCCGCCGCGAGGATCAGGTTGTCGATGGCCACGCGGGCGGCCTTGTCGACGGTCGGCTCCGGCAGATTGTCCTCGTAGTAGATGACATCGCTGGATTTACCGCCCGAGGCATCACCGACGATGCTCGAACCGCTGGTGTGCAGGAACACTTTGTTGGAACCGCGCAAGGCATCGAGCAACGCTTCAACTGCACCGCGATGGTCGCTGCTGGCGGCGTTGATCACCGCGTCGGCAGCGCGGGCCTGTTCGGCGAGCAGTGTTTTGTCGTCGAGAGTGCCGATGACCGGGGTGATCCCGATGGCTTTCAGCTCTTCAGCCTGTTCGGCGCTGCGCACCAGACCGGTGACTTGATGCCCGGCCTTGACCAGACCGGTAGCGATCGAGCCGCCGATAAAACCGGCAGCGCCGGTGACGAATACGTTCATGGAGAAACTCCCTGCGTGAGTAAGTGATGGGACGAGTATCTGCCCGTGAGCCGGGGGGAAAAACCCGTCCCCGCCCAATTCACTCTTGCGCAGAGGTCACGAATCAGCCCTTGAAGTCGGCGCTGGCGTAAGCCGCGAGTTTGCTCTGGATAAAGTCGAGGAAGCATTGAATGCGCAGCGCCAGTTGCGAGTTACGGTAGTAAACGGCGTTGATCGGCTGGCGATAACCGCTGTTGAATTCGCCAAGCAATACTTTCAGGCGCCCGGCGCGGATGTCGTCGATGGTCATGAAGTGCGACAGGCAAGCGATGCCCTGCCCTTCCAGCGCCAGATGGCGCACGGTCTCGCCGCTGGAAGCACTGATCGCCGGGTTGATCGGCCAGCGGTCGCCGTGCACGTAGCGCAGCGGCCATTGGTTGAGGCCTTCGTTCTGGGTGAAGCCAAGCAAGGTGTGTTCGCTCAGATCGGCGACTTGCAGCGGCGCACCGTGTTTTTCCAGATAGGCGGGGCTTGCGACGATCAACAGCGGGCTGCAGCCGAGCGAGCGCGCGTGCAGCGTCGAATCGGCGAGAGTGCCGATACGGATGGCGATGTCGGTGCTTTGTTCCAGCAGGTCAATGATCAAGTCATTGCTGTTGAGTTCGAGCTGGATGTCCGGGTAGAGACGGCGGAATTCGTCGATGTACGGGACCACCGCGTGGAGCATGAACGGTGACGCGGCGTTGATCCGCAAGCGCCCGGACGGGGTTTGCTGACGTGAAGACAGACGCTCTTCGAGTTGCTCCATCTGATCGAGAATCAGCTTGGCCTGCTCGAAGAAGTACTTGCCCTCTTCGGTCAGATCCATGCGCCGCGTGGTGCGGTTGATCAGCGTGGTGTCGAGCTTGGCTTCCAGCTTCGACAACGTGCGGCTGACCGCCGACGGCGTTTGCCCGACCTGTTCGGCGGCGGCGGAAATCGAACCGCATTCGATCACGCAGACGAAAATCTGCAACTCATCGGATCTGGCTTTCACGGGTGTCCTCTTTGAGATCGCCAAGATCGCAGCCTTCGGCAGCTCCTACATGGAAATGGGTTCCTGTAGGAGCTGCCGAAGGCTGCGATCTTTTGCTGTTACCACCGATAGTAGCTTGAAACACTCAAGCCTTGAGGCCAAACACCTCGGTCAAATGCTGCTCATAACGCGCCACATCAGCCTCGATATTCGGCCGCTTCATCACATCCACACAAAGGAACGTCGGCAACCCGGTCATACCGAGAAACTCGTTGGCCTTGTGGAATGGGAAGTACACCGCATCCACACCTTTGGCTTCAAAGAAATCAGTCGGGTCATCGAAGGCCTGCTGCGGTGCGTTCCAGGTCAGCGACAGCATGTATTGCTTGCCCTGAATCAGGCCACCGCTGCCGTACTTCTGCGAAGCATCGGAACGAGTGCGGCCATCGCTGGCGTAGAGGCTGCCGTGGCCTTCGGTGAAGACTTCGTCGAGGTACTTTTTCACCGTCCATGGCGCACCCATCCACCAGCCCGGCATCTGATAAATGATCACGTCGGCCCAAAGGAATTTGGCCACTTCTTCAGCAACGTCGTAGCCTTCGTCGATGAACGTGGTTTTCACATCGACACCGCCGCGATCCAGCACGCTCAACGCGGCTTCGTGCAGGGTGGTGTTGTAGCGACCATCGGAGTGAGCGAATTTTTTACCGCCATTGAGCAACAGCACTTTTTTCATGAGAAAGCCTCGGCGCAGCCATTGGGCTGGATGGAGAAGGGAAACTGGAATGGCGGCAGGTTAACGATCCGCCTCGCGCGGAATAAGGCCTGATTGCGCAAAATACATTTGATCAAAAAGCACGAATCCATCGCCGATTGTTGCAATAACATCCGCGGCATTCTGAATGTGAGGAGTCGTTGTGATGAGTGAACGCTTGGGTTTTATCCTGCACGCCAAGACCCGCCCGGAACAATCCGAGGCTTTCGAAACGCTGTTTCGCGCCTATGTCGAACCGAGTCGCGCTGAGCCGGGCTGTATCGAGTACCACATGCTGCGCGACAAGCAAGATCCGACGCTGTTTATCTTCTACGAGATCTGGGCGTCGCAAGCGCACCTGGATGTGCATTCGAATCTGCCGCATATGAAGGCATTCTTTGAACAGCGCATGGACTATCTGGAGCGCGATTTCGATATCCGCCAGATCGAAATGCTCAGCGCAGCCTCGGCTAACCGCTGATCAACAAATGGGCGCCAAGCGCGCCCATACCAATAAAGAACACCCGCTTGAACAGCACGGCGCTGATGCGTTCGCGCAGCCATTGGCCAAGCAACATGCCGAGAATGGCCGGAATCAGCGCCAGCAGCGAAGCGCTTAGTTCGCCGCCACCGAGGGCGCCACGCCAGAGCAACCCGGCGGCCAGCGCCAACGTCGAAACGGTGAAGGACAGGCCCAGCGCCTGCACCAGTTGATCGCGATTTAACCCCAGCGCTTGCAGGTACGGCACCGCCGGGATCACGAAGACGCCGGTGGCCGAAGTGATGACACCCGTGATCAAACCGCACGCCGGACCCAGCCAGCCTTCATGACGTGGATTGACACTCAGCGTTGGCAAAAACAATCCGCTCAACGCGTAGAGCAACAGTGCCGCGCCGAGTCCGCGTACCACCCACTGCCCGGCTGCCATGCCGATCCACATTGTGCCGACGCCGGTGCCGAGAAAGATCATCAGCAGCATCGGCCAGAGGCGTTTGATCAGTCCTTTCAAATGCCCGCCGAATGCCAGTTGCCAGACATTGGTCAGGGTTGCCGGGATGATCAGCAAAGCGGCTGCCTGCGACGGCGCCATAGCCAGACCGAGCAAGCCCATGGCAACGGTGGGCAGGCCGAGGCCGATCACGCCTTTGATCAGGCCGGCGAGGACGAAGGTCGTGATGACCAGCAAGGACAGGGCTAGACCGAGGTGTTGGTAGAAATCTGTGAGTGTGTTCATGGCGCTACTCTGCGCCAGTCCGGGTTGGCTGAAAATCTGCCATATACTGAGGGTGCCTCTTCCCATACAAGAGGCTGAGATTTTCTTTGAAGCCTCTGGCCCCATCGCGAGCAGGCTCACTCCTACAGGTTTTGCGTTCGCCACACATCCCATGTAGGAGTGAGCCTGCTCGCGATGAGGCCAGCCCAGACACCAGAACTTTCAGAGGCTGCCCATGCACTTCGACCTCACCGACCTGCGCCTCTATCTGCACATCCTCGACACCGGCAATATCACCGCCGGCGCCGCCCGCAGCCATTTATCCCTGGCCGCCGCCAGCGCCAGAATCCGCGCCATGGAAGCCTCGCTCGGCAGCGATTTCCTTGAGCGCGGCCGCCGTGGCGTCACCCCGACGCCCGCCGGCAAAGCCCTCGCCCACCATGCGCGCATCCTTCTGCAACAGGCCGAACGCATGCAGCAGGATCTGGCCGATTATGCCCAAGACGTCAAAGGCCAGGTGCGCTTGCTGTGCAACACCACGGCGATCACCGAATACCTGCCGGAAGTGCTCGCGGATTTCTTGCGCGACCATCCCAATCTGGATATCGATCTGCAAGAACTGCCCAGCGCGCGCATCACTCACGCCCTGCGTCAGGGCGCGGCAGACTTGGGCATCGTGTCTGACGCGGTAGACACCAGCGGCTTGCAGACCCGCGCGTTTCGCGATGATCCACTGGTACTGGTTTTGCCGCCGGGCCATACCCTGGCGAGCCGCGCCTCGCTGACGTTCGGCGAAACCCTGGCGCATGACTACGTGGCGCTGGGCGCCAACAGTGCACTGGCGATTCATCTGGAGGAACAGGCCCTGCACATCGGCCAGCGCATGACCATCCGCATCCGCACCGATGGCTTTGACGGTGTCATGCGCATGGTCGCTCGCGGCGCGGGCCTGGCCATCGTGCCCAAGGTTGCCGTCGAGCGTTGGGCCCCCCTGCATGCGCTGATCTGCCGTCCGCTCGACGACCTCTGGGCGAATCGCACCTTGAAACTGTGCGCGCGGGATTTCGACCACCTGCCCGGTTACGCCCGTGCCCTGCTCGATGCGCTGATGCCTTGACTCTACCGCTAGGGGCAGACTCTATCCTGCAGGCTTCATTTCAGGAGTACACACAATGAGCAAACGAATGCTCGTGATTCTGGGTCACCCCTCCACCGACAGCTTTTGCGGGGCATTGAGCGAGACCTACGTGCAGGCGGCCAAAGACGCCGGGCATGACGTCCGCCTGTTGCGCCTGGACGCGCTGGCGTTCGACCCGGTTCTGCACGAGGGTTACAACAAGATTCAGCCACTGGAGCCGGATCTGCTGCAAGCCCAGGCCGACATCACCTGGGCTGAACACCTGACGTTTGTCTATCCGATCTGGTGGGGCGGGATTCCGGCGTTGCTGAAGGGATTTGTCGATCGGATTTTCCTGCCCGGTTTCGCCTTCAAGTATCGCGAAGGCAAAGCGTTCCCGGACAAGCTGCTCAAGGGCCGCACTGCGCATCTGCTGGTGACCATGGACACGCCGTACTGGTATTACAAATGGGTCTACGGCATGCCGGGGCTGCATCAGATGCGCAAGACCACCCTGGAATTCTGCGGGATCAAGCCGTTGAAGACGCTGACCTTCGGGCCAATTCTAGGCTCCAAACCGAAACAGCGCGAAAACTGGCTGGAGCAAGCCCGCGTGAGCGCCGCCTGCTGACGTAACACGGCTGAAACACTGACGGCGCGTGGCCGTCGTCAGTCCGTCTGCGGGTTCCTGTCGGTGCCCGCCCGTCGCCTGTGCGCGTCTTTTACGCACAGCTGCAATCTTGTGATGCTATTGGACATATAATCGCCGCCGATCAGGCATGACGCCTGATTGCGCTAGCTATGTTTGACCATCGAGACGGACCTTTATGTATATCGGCAAAGCCGCCCAGCTGTCGGGCACCACTGTCAAAAGCATTCGCCACTACGAAGAAATCGGCCTGTTGCCCGAACCCAAGCGTGAAGGTAAATACCGCATCTACAGCCAGCAAAGTGTCGAGGTGTTGACGTTCATCAAGTGCGCCCAGCAACTGGGCTTCAAGCTCAAAGAGCTGCAGGTGATCCTCAACAACTACCGCGGCGACGAATTCCCGTGGGACATGGCGCAACGAGCCATTGCCGAAAAAAGCCGAACTGGTGACCCAGATCGGCGATTTGCAGCAATTGCACGACGGCCTCGAAGCGTTCGAAAGCAACCTCAACGATGCGCGCCAGGAATGCCAGTTCGAGCGCATTGCCCGTTATGGCGAAAAAAACCCGGTCAATACTCTGAACTGAAATCCCTGCTGCGCCGCATGACCGGGCTCGCCTGTCGTCTCAGGGCAGGCGCGCCCGGTCGTTGGCGAGTCAGCCCGGTACCGCCTCCCCTTCTGTGCGCAGCGCTTGAACCGGCGCATGCACCGGCGCAATCGCCGCAAAGAACCACGGCGATACCAGCGTCACCAGGACAATGGTCATGACCCCGCTGGAAAACAGCGCCATCGCCACCAGTGCGCCCAGATCGACAATCGGCTTGAAGTCGGAAAACAGCAGCGCCATGAAGCCTACCGAGAAGATCACCACGTTGATCACCGTCGAACGGCCGACGCTGTGCATCGCCTGCAAAATAGCCGCGTCGATCTCGATTCCCTGCTGCACCAGCAACTTGATGCGCGACAGCAGGTGCACTGCGTAGTCGACCACACCGACCACCAGGAACGTCACCAGCGTCGTGCCGATGTTCAGCTCGATGCCGAACAGGAACATAAAGCCGTAGACCGTCACCGACGTGGTCAGCAAGGTCAGCATGCCGAGCACCCCGAGGCGCACCGATTTGAGCCAGTACATCATCATCAGCGTGACGACCAGCAAGGCCAGGGAAAAACTCAGCACCTGGCCCTGAGTGATTTCCTGCAGTACGCCCGTCCAGGCCAACGGCGTGCCGGCGTGGGTCACCTCCAGGTTGGCCGGTTTATTGATCAGCAACCAGGCATCGAGGCGGTCGAGCATGCCCTGATAGTCGCTGGCGACCGACGAGGTCATGGTGTACAGGGTCAAGGCCTTGGAGAAATCGGCGTTGAGCACGTTGTTCAGGTCCGAACCGCCACCGTTTTCGAACAGCATCACGTGCTGCTCGATCAGCGAATTGCCCGGTACTTCAAAACGCTCGACCTGCCCGTCGTCATTGACTGACGTGACCTTCTCCACGGCATTCGGCACCCGCAGATAATCCGGGTTCATGTCGTTGAGCACCAGGTTCATGCGCTTGACGTACGTGGCCAGGGAATAGCCGTAACTGACGTTCGGTTGCTGTTTGATGAAGTGGTCGAGCTTGTCGATGAACTGCACCACTTCGGTGGTCAGCACGCCGCGTGGTTCTTTGCTGTCGATGGCGATCCAGCCCGGCGCCGTCCCCGCCACTTTGGCGTGGTTGATGAACTGATCGGACACGCGAATGTGGCTTTCCGGCTTGAAGTAGGCGATGCCGGAGTCTTCGATATCGACGCGGAACGTGAACACCGTGGCCAGTGCCAGCAGCGGCAGCATGACCATCAGGATCGGTTTGCGGAAGCGGATCATCCAGGCACAGAACGCCACCAGATACCGCGAGATGATCGATTCCTGGTGCGCGACAGCCTTGACTTGCTGCGGCTGATCCTTGCCCCAGATCGAGATCCACGCCGGAATCAGCAACAGCGAAATGATCAGCGCCGCGGTCAGGCCGATGGACATGAACACGCCGAAATTACGGATGCTGACAATGTTGTTGGTGGTGGAAATCATGAACGTGGCGATGGTCGTCACGGTCGTCAACACCACCGGCACCACCATCAAGCGCTGGGTTTCGCGGTTGGCCTCGCGATTGCTCTTGCCGGCGTTTTTCTGCTCGTAATACTCAGCCATCACGTGGATCGCATCCGAGCAGCAGATGGTGAACAGGAACACCGGCAGCACACTGGTCAGCAGGTCGAACGGCACGCGCAATAGCGCCATCAGGCCCAAGGTCCAGATGGTGCAGAACAGAATGTTGAACAGCGGCAACAGCACGCCCAGCGGTTTGCGAAAGAAGAAGATCAGCAGCAGTGTGATCAGCAAAAACACGATCGGAAAAAGCACGGCCAGGTCATGGTCGATGATTTCCTGCTGCGCGGCGATGAAGATCGGCATACCGGCAATGAAGATTTCGTCCTTGTACTCCGGGTGCTCGGCCTGATATTGCGCAACGATGCCGCGCACGATCTGATAAGCCCGCAGTTGCGCCTGAGCGTCGTCCTGCTTGGTGCCGAGCTCGGCCACCAGCATCGCGACTTTCTTGTCCTTGGACACCACCCCGTCGACCATCAGTTCGTTGCCCATGATCTGCGACTCGACCAGCGCCGGGTCCATGTCATAGGCATTCAGGGTTTTGTGAATCAACAGCTCACCGTCGTCGGTCAGGACGATGTTTTCCAGGTCGCCCATCGAGGCCATTTCGCGGATCGGGTTGATCCGCTCGGCGAGAAAGGTCAGGAACAACTGATCATGGGCGTCCCAGCTCTGGCTCTGGGCATGATCACGCAAGGCCTTGGCGTTGGCGTAATCGTTCTGCGAAAAGCCACCCTCGAGAATGTCCCGGGTCAACAACTGCGCACGGCTGTCGTCTGGATGCCGGGCCACGATCTGCGCCAACTGCTCCTTGTCGGCATCGTTGGCCAGAATCATCTTGCGCACCGACTGCGACATCGAAAACAGCGCGTTGAGCGTGGTTTTGTTGAACACCGTCTGTGGATTGTTCAGCGCCACCATCACCGAGTCGAACGTGCCGGTGAACTCACCCTGCAAATCGATGATGGTCTTGCGCGCCGGGTGGCTTTCCTTGAGCAGATAAGGGTTGGTGTCGGACACCAGCGCGCCCAGCGTATAAGTGAAATACGCCGTAATCGCCACCAGCAGGAAAACAATCGCCCGCGCATAGCGCTCGACGAAATTCAGATATCTTTCCATGATCATGCGGTTCCAGGTCGTCGGGGTCGGCGCTTAGCGGGCAGACACGGCAAATTCCGGCAGGTCACCGGTTTTCAGCCCGCGCTTGATGGCGGTCTGGGTGAAGAGGCGATCTTCCAGCGAGACGTTGTACTGCAACTGGTTGAAGCGCATTTCCGAACGCGTGCCGTCGATGAAGTGCTCGGTTTCACTGAGCACAATGCTGTCGATCGAATCGATGGTCGCGACTTTCTGCGTGCGCATCTGCTTGATCAGCACACCTTTGACGTCGAAGAAATCCTGACGCATGACCAGGAAATTCTGCTTGTCGATCCACACCTTCAGCTTGTTGTAACCGGTCTTGGCCAGCACCTCGGGGGAGGCTGGTTCGCGCTCGATCACGTAGCAGTCGCGGCCCTTGATCTGTTCTTCGCCGACGAGTTTCTGCGAGTAGTCTTTGACGCGGATCTTGTCCAGATCGGCATACGAGTACTCACTGCCCATGAACGAGCCGCGCTTGTCGGTGGTGGAGATGCGGCGGGTCTGGCGACTGACCGGCAGGTACATCCACTGGCTGTCTTCCAGGCCGAGGGTTTCGTGCGGGTTTTCGATGTGGAAGGCCACGTCACGCACGTCAGTCGGCGCGGAAAAGTACATGCTGAACTTGTCGCTGTCCGGGTAATCCTTTTGCAGGTAGGTGAACTCGCGAACGCGGGTATTGCCTTTCTTGTCATGCAGGATCAGCGAAACCTGGGACATGAAGCTGTTCCCGTCATTGCGATCGCGCACCTGACGGATAATCTCATCGGCATTGCCGGCCTCGGCGGCACTGGCGCAAGCGCTGCCAAGGATCAAAGCGGCGGTGGTCAGACTTTTCAAAAACGGCAACATAACAACTTCCTTTTCGTTGGATGAATGCACCTGCGCGCGAGAGCGGCAGGCGTGATGGGTCAGAACAGATAGCCGGCCGACAGCCGCACTTGATCGCGCTTGCTGTACTCGCCGAAAGTCTTCTCGGGCCTGCCGAAGAACACGTCGACTTCCAAGCCGAGCTTGATGTAGTCGACCGGCTTGTAGGTGAAGATGCCTTGCAGCAAGGCGTCGTCCTGAAACGGCGGTGAGCCAGCGACCACCAGACGACTCTTGAGGCGGTCCTGCCAATGGGTGCCTTCGGCCGACAGGGTGAACAGCGGTTCGTGTTTGTCCTGCAACATGC
This sequence comes from Pseudomonas sp. S3_C06, assembly GCF_054667675.1. Taxonomy (NCBI): domain Bacteria; kingdom Pseudomonadati; phylum Pseudomonadota; class Gammaproteobacteria; order Pseudomonadales; family Pseudomonadaceae; genus Pseudomonas; species Pseudomonas sp. S3_C06. Next base: position 4,761,150 of record NZ_CP162747.1, on the reverse strand, counting down.
CGTCCTGCCAGTCGAGCAGCACTTGTTCCTGCCACTGCGCGGAGATCAGCCAGTCGCGCAACAGGTAGTCGACGCCCAGCAGCGACTTGACCATGGGCGTGCTGTCGGCACCGTAGGCGCGGGTCGGATTGGTCACGCGCCAGTTGTCGAAATACGCGACCTCGCTGCGTACCACGATGCTGTGCCCGGCGTCGATCGCCAGCCCGGCACCGCCCATGGTGTAACGGGGAAACTGCCGTTCCAGCCGCGTGCGACCGTCATCGGCGAGGCCTTCGACGGCGTACACCGGGTCTTGCTGACGGGCGCTCAAGGCAACAAAACTGGTGTCCACCGCACCGATCCGGCCGTTGGCGCTCAGGCCATAGGAATAGCCCTTGTCGCCGTCATAGCCGGGTTTGGAATCGAGCAGAAAATACTGCGGGTCCGGCGCGGCAAACAGTGGCGCGGCAAATTCACTGCCCTCAACCGGCGCCTGGTTTTTCACGAAGTCAGTGATCCACAGCGCCTCCAGTTCCCACTCGCCCACCGGTTGTGCAAAGCGCACCATGGGCACGGCGATGCGGCTGTCTTCGAGCAGCGGCGTCAGACCGTCGCGATAGTCCAGCGGGTTGATCTGATCGAGCACACGCAATTCATCCGCGCGGCCCCAGACCACTTGCTGCCAGCCCACCGTCACTTCGCCGTCACCCAGCGAATGGCCGACGTAGAGGTGCCGCCAATCGGCGTCGAAACGGTACTTGTCCCGCGCCCGCTCGCTGTACGGATTGTTGCCGTCATAGCGCGCGTCGTAACGCACGCGGCCCTTGGCCTTGTAGTAACCGCCCTCCCAGTTGTCTTCTAGGTTGGCCTTGAAATACACGGCTTTCTGCGTGACCTGATCGTCACCGTGCAGGCGCACAGCCGTGGCCACGCCGACTTCACCGTCGGCGTAATCGGGCTTGAGATCATCGACGGTCAATTCGGCCATCGCGATAGGCGCAGCCATGCACGCCCACACCGCACCCACGATGTGACTGTTGTGAAATCGAGGCATCGTTACATTCCCAACCCGACACCGCCATCGATCACCAGACTCTGGGCAGTCACCCCACCAGCCTCGGGGCTGGCCAGGTAACGCACCATCGCCGCCACTTCTTCGCTCTGGATGAAACGGCGCATCGGCAGTTTCTTCTTCGCGTTGCGTACGATCTGCTCCTGGGTCAGCCCGGCAATCGCCGCTTGCGTCGCCAGTTCACCCTGCAACATCGGCGTATCGATCCACGCCGGCAGAATCGCATTGACGGTGATTTGCCGCGAAGCGAGATCCAGTGCCAGCGCCTTGGTTATGCCGACAATGCCGTGCTTGGACGCGCAGTACGCAGTGTTGCGCACCTTGCCGGCACGGCCGAGGATCGACGACATGTTGATGATCCGCCCACGGTCGGGCATCAGCGCCAGACACAGCGAGGTCACGTAGAACGTGCCGTTGAGGTTGACCGAAATCACCTTGTGCCAGTTGTGCAGATCCTCCGGCTCGTTCTCGTTGCAAATGCCTGCACTGTTGACCAGCACGTCGACGTACTCGACTTGCGAGCCGAGTGTCTTGAACAACGCTTGCATGGCTGGCAGGTCGGCAATGTTCGCCGCATGGGTTTCGACCCGCGCCTGGATCTGCTCCTGTTGCTCATCGACCCAGCGCTGCAGTTCGGCCAGATCGAGATCCAGCAGGATCAGGCGATTGCCAGCCTCGGCGGCAAAATTCTCGGCGACCGCGCGACCGATACCTTTCGCCGCTCCGGTGATCAGAATGGTCCGGCTCATGGCATTTTCAACCCGCCGTTAACCGACAGGACCTCCCCGGTCAGGTACAAACCGCGATCGGCAAGGTACAGCACCGCTTCGGCAATTTCTTCAGGTTCGGCGTAGCGTTTGATCAGCAGGCGCGACTGGATTTCTTCTTCCTGACTGCCGATCAGCGCCGTACTCATCTCGGTCTTGACGATGCCCGGGGCGACCGCGTTGACGCGAATGTTGCGCGGCGCCAGCTCCACCGCCAAGGCACGGGTCAACGATTCGACCCCGCCCTTGGCAGCGGCATAGTTGCTTTGGCCTTTGCCGGGCTTCTGCGCCGCCACCGAACTGATGTTGACGATGCAACCGCTGCGCTGGCGCAACATGCCCGGCACCACCTGCTGACAGCAGAGCATCGTGCCGATCAGGTTGGTCTGGATCACCTCGACCAGATCCCGCGCCGACATCGTCGCCAGCAAACCATCGCGAGTGATGCCGGCGTTATTGACCAACAGATCGATACGCTGAAAATGCTGATCGACCCGCTCGAAAAACGCCTTGATGCTGTCGCCGCTGCTGACATCGCACTGCAACGCCAGACAATCGATGCCCGACGCCTGAACTTCATCGCGCAAGGTCATTGCCGCGACTTCATCGCGCACGTAACTGAACGCGATCTGATAACCCGCCCCGGCCAGGGCCAGGACAATCGCCCGACCGATGCCACGACTGCCACCGGTCACCACTGCTACTTTATTCGGCATGACCGTTCCTTAAAGCGAGTTGTCGGTTTTGAACTGCGCGAGGGTGAAACCGTGAGTCGCCGCCAGTGCACGAATCTGCTGCACTTGCTCGCGGCTGATGTCGCCGTAGGAGTAGTGCTGTTTCATACCGGACAGGCCCATCAGCACCGATTCGGCCATGCACGCGTACAACTGACCTTGCTTGAGATAGGCCCGAACGTTTTTCACCAGGCCATCGCCCAGCGGCGTCTGCACGATGCCGCCGTGCATGTAGAGCACGTCGCTACGTTGACTGGCGAGATTCTGGTCAACGTTCAGCGGAACGGCGATGTCGCAGATCACACTGTTTTCGGCGAAGTGTTCAGCAAAGAGAAACGGCTGCGGTGCGTTCGCCGCGCAGAGCACGATGCGTGCCTGTTTCAGCACATCAAGATCGTTGCTGACGGTGATGAAGGCGTTCGCACCCAAGCGTTCTTCAACCAGTTTCGCCACACGCTGACCCAGATCGGCACTGCTGCCGTGGGCCTGCAACAGCGCATCAATACCGTCGATTTGCTGCAGACGACGGGCGAGGCGATCGTGTTCGGCGACACCCTTGAGGATCGCGCGGGCGGCTTCGGCGTAAATCTGTTGCGCGGTTTTTTCCAGACGACGCAGGGAACCGTCGCGGCCGCTGCCGATGAGGATCAAATGCTCGACGCTGGTCGACAGCAGCGAGGCGTAGGTCGAGGCGATATTGCCGGCGGCACCGACCACTGCGGCAGTCTGCTCGCCCAGCTCAAGGCCTTGCTGCTTGCAGCCTTGTTCGATGGCTTCCAGGCCCATGCCGATGGTCAGGGCGTTACCGGAAGTCAGCGCCATGTCCGGAATCTGCAGGGCCTGGCAGTTGTTGGTGACGATCGAGGTGTACATGCCCAGCCCGGCGACGCTGTAACCATCGGCGCGGGCATCCTTGATACGGTTGCCGACTTCTTCGCGGATGGTTTGCAGATCGCCGCTGGCGATGTACGCCGCCATGGCATCGGAATCCATGCACAGCGGGTACAGGGTGAATTCCACGGCAGTGCCGAGTTTCGAGCGGATCTGCACCGGGCCGATCGGCGCGGCTCGGCGCTCGGGCGCCATGCGCTTGATGAACTCGCGTTTCTGTTCAGCGCTGAGGGTCGACAGTGAAGGATCGACGTCGCTGAGCATGTCCGAATCAATCAAATGGTTGATGAACGCCACGCGCGCCACCACACGCACGTTCTCGTCAGACTTTGGGAGGCTTTCGTCCTCCTTGAAGCTGACCTCACGAGCCGGCACCTGCGCGATGCTGTCGGCGCACACACCGGCCGCCAGCGGAAACGCATCACGCCGACGCAGCATGTCGCAGACTTTCTGCAAAGAACCGATCAAACCGTCAATTTCCGCAAAGGTGATGCACACCGGCGGTTCCAGACGAATCACATTGGCGTTGCTGCCGGACGGCGCCACGCGCAGGGATTCGAATTGCAGCAGGTAGCCGGCGATGATGTAGCCCAGCGCATCGTTGTACTGCGCCGATGCCTGAACCAGTGAGCTGGTGCCGGTCAGGTCGTGCAGTTCGAAGCCCAGCAGCAAGCCGCGACCACGCACGTCGGCGATCACGTCCGGGTAGGCTGCTTTGAGTTCCAGCAGCGAAGACTTGAGGTATTCGCCCTTCTTGTTCACGTCCTTGAGCATCGCGCTGTCGTTCTCGAACAGCCGGCGCAAGGCCGACAGAGCGATATGGCAAGACGCATCGTCTTCGGCAAAGGTCGAGCTGTGGATGTAGCTGAAATCGTTTTCGTAGTGGCTGGCGCGGATTACTGTCGCGGCGATTTTCATCAAACCACCGCCCAGCGCTTTCGACAGGCAGTAGTAATCCCCTTGCAAGTTGAAATGACTGGCACCGAGCAAAGTGCCGGTGCGGCCGAAACCCGATTGCACTTCGTCGATGATCAGCGGGCATTGCTGTTCGTTGCACAGGCGCCGCAGGCCCAGATAGAACTCATTGGCGAATTCGTTGATGCCACCCTCGCCCTGAATCGGCTCGAGCAATACCGCCGTGATCGCGCTGAATGCTTCGCGGCGCACTTGCAGGGTTTCGCCGCTCCATTCCAGGCTCAGCCAGTGACGCACGTGGCGGGCCGGCAGCTCCTGCAATTGCTGTGGCTGTTGCGGGTCGATGAACTCGACGTTGAGGCCGAAACGGGCGAACGGTTTGCGATACTGCTTGCCATAGGTCAACTGAACGGTGTTCACCAGTTTGCCGTGGAAGCTGCCGCGCACAGCCAGGAACACCGGCTCGACATGCAGCTGCGCCAGGTTGTGCTGACGCACCGCTTCGGCCACTTGGCGCACGGTGACGCAGGACAGATTCTGCGGCAGCAGACCGGCTGGCAAATCGAGATCGTCGATGTCCAGCTCGACATAAGCCTTGTCGCTGGCAACCAGATTGGCGAGGGCGAAGTCGCGCTCGTCGAATTGCGTCTGCAGGTTTTTCTGACGACGGTATTCGGCGTGCTTGACGGCGATCTCCACCGACTCGGCGCCACTGTTGGAGAAGGTCGAAATGTAGCGCTCGCTGTTGTTCAGTTCACGGTTGAACGCTTCACTGAGTTCGCGCCCCAATTGCCCGGCCGCACCGCGCACCGACATCTGCGCGTTGAACGGGACATCGGCACGCAACAGGTCGACGAGTTGATCGACAAACTGCGGATCGTTGTGGCCATACAGCGCGGCGCCATAACCACCGAGGAAGTCGGTGACGGTTACTTCATCGCCCTGGCGATCGCGGTAAAACAGTTTGCTGCCCAGCGCTCTGTGGAACTGACATTCGAGGCCCAGAGCCTGCATCAATTCAACGAATTTCGGCCGTACGTAATCGCGGTAATCCATGACAGTTCTATCCCTTGAGTAAAAAATCAGCTGCGTTTCGTTGCGTGCGGACGGTCAGTCAGCCGCGTGAAATTCGAGTTGGTAGCCGGCACTGAAGCCGTTGTCGTCGCGGTTGATGACCAGGCAATCGTGCAGCACGGCATCGCGCGGCCCGCCGATCACGAACGGCAGGTGCGCATCCACAGGTTGTTCCAGACCACTGACCGGCGGAATGCTTTGCGCCTGCAACGCCTGCCTGGCGAGGATCAGATCAACCAGGCTGGGCGCACCGCTGAGCATGCCGGTCAGTGCTGTGCTGCTGGTGATGTGTGTAGCGCCGGTTCGTGCCAGGGTGCGAGCCAGATCGGCATCCTTGTGCGGATCGCCAGTGGCGCTGCTGACCAGCAGATCCACCTGCTTGTCCGGCAGGTTCAGCGAATCCAGACGCGGGTGTGCGAACAGAGCGGTCAGACAGGTTTGCGGCCCGGCCGGCAGATCATCGGCGCGGCGCAGTACCAACGCTGCCGCGCCTTCGCCGGCAATACCACCACGGCCGCGGCAATCAAAGGCGCGCAGACTTGGCGAAGCGTCGGTGCTGATCACGCCAGCCTCGGCCAGTGCAGCCAGCGCCAGCGGATCAAGTTCACTGCCGGCGCCGACCACAATGGCCGCATCCACTCGACCGCTTTGCAGCGCGGCGCAGGCCTCGCGTAGCGCCGCCAGATTGCCGGCGACGCCTTGCATGTAAGCGTTGCTTTCGCACTCCAGTTTCAACGCCAGACTGACCACCCCGAGCAAACCGTTGCTGAGGCTTTTGAGGACCAGAAACGGGTCGAGCGCGCGCTCCTGCAATACGCGTTTGGCCAGACGCTGCATGTCGGCACCGGTCTCGGTCTGACACTCATGCAACAGTTCGCCGTAAGAAGCGAGCGACGGATGGGTGTAACCGCCCTGGCAGCAATAGAGACCAAAACGTACGTCGTCGCGGCCCGGCTCAAGCCCTGCCTCGGCCAGTGCCTGACGCACGGCGCTGACGCCCCAGATCACTGCCGGCGGACAATAACGCTGGAGGTTTTGTGCAACGTCCTGGCGACTGCGTTGATGATCGTCGTCAGCGACGTGACCGAACGCGACGACACGCTCACTGTGGAAAAGCGGCGACTGCAAGGCCGAGATCGCGCTGCGACCTTCGCGGGCTGCCGACCAGAAACGCTCGACACCCCAGCCGGTGGGCAACACACAGCCGCTGCCGGTGATGGCGATACGTGCAGAGGCATTGCTCATTGTCCGTGCTCCCGATATTTGCCAAGGGCCAGCGAGGTGTTGAGGCCGCCAAAACCGAAAGAATTGCTCAGTGCGTAATCCACGCGACGACTGACGGCCTGACCGGCGCAATAATCCAGATCACACTGTTCGTCGGCGTCGTGCAGGTTCACCGTGGGCGTGACCAGATCGTTCAGGCAGGCCAATGCGGTGACGATGCATTCGGGTGCGCCGGCCGCCGCGATCAGGTGACCGAACTGCGATTTGTTGGCGCTGACAGCCAAGGCTTGATAGTGCTTGTGCTCGGCAAACACACTTTTGATCGCGAGGGTTTCGGCCACGTCGTTGAGCGGCGTCGAGGTGCCGTGGGCGTTGATCAGATCGATCTGCTGCGGGCGCAGCCCGGCGTCGTCGAGTGCGGCCTGCATCGCCAGCGCCGCGCCGCGTCCTTCGGGTTGTGGTGCGGTGACTTTATAAGCGTCCAGGCTGCTGCCGAAACCCAGCACTTCGGCATAGGGTGTGGCGCCCCGCGCCAAGGCGTGTTCCAGGCTTTCGAGGACGACAAAACCGCCGCCTTCGCCGGCGATCAGCCCGCTGCGGTCACGATCGAACGGCCGACACAGGTCGGCGCCCCAGCGTTGCTCTCCCGAAGCGGCGCCGAGCAGGTACAGCGCAGCCATGGTGTCGAGATTGAGCACCGAGTCGGCCCCGCCGGCCAGCGCTACGCTGACTTCGCCACGACGGATCATCTGAAAGGCATTACCGATCGCTTGGGAGGCACCCGCACAGGCACTGCTGATATTGATCACGGGGCCTTCGCAGCGCAGATCGTCGGCGATTACTCGCGCCAGACGGTCGTTGCTCTGACGCAGCGAGCCATCGGCATTTACTTGCCCGGCACGCGGCATCAAGTGCTGCCAGCCCGGGGCAGCGCCATCCGGGGCGGCGGTCAGGAGCATGTCGGCGAGCATGTGTTGCGGCGCGCCAGAGGCACACAGAACCGCTGCGCCGCGCAATTGCTCCGGTTGCAGGCCACTGTCGTTGACGGCTTGCGTGGCGGCCACCCAGCCAAAGCGGCTGCGTTTCTCCAGTGGCAGGGTCCAGGCCGCGTGGCTGTGCAGTTTTTCCGGCAACAGGCTCATGTCGACGGGCGCTGCATAACGCACCGCGAACGAGGCCTCTTGCAGGTCGTCCGGCTGCCATGGCCGCACACAATGTTCGGCGCCGAGCATTTTTTCCCAGAGGGTCTGCCATTCGAAACCGAAACCGGTGACGGCGCCCATGCCGGTGATCACAATCCGTGTCGCACTCATGCGTGCTTCTCCATGGTTTCACTGCTCAACAGCAACGCGCCCCAGTGACCGGCGCGAGTGTGGCTGACAAGCAGCGTGTAGCCTGGCGTCGCTGTCGTCTCATGACTGAGGTGCAAGGTCAGGGCTACTTCAGTCAGCAAGCCGCTGGCGCCCAGTTCACCGGTCATGGCGCGGGTACTGCGAATCTCGCGCGGGAAGGCTTCGAGCAACTTCATCAACTGCCCGTCAGCGCAATTGCCGACCACCTGTTCGACGTCGCCCACGCGCAGTTTCTCCAGACTCAAGGCTTGGTCGATCACGCGCTGGCCTACGGCTAAAGAACGTTGCGGATCCGCGCTGTAACCCCGAGCGAACCCGGCTACGCGCAAGACGTGTGTCGTATCCGCGGGTGGTGTTGACGCCAGCAACAGCGCCGCGGCGCCCTCACCGAAAACCGGCTCGTTCGCCTGATCCGGCTCGCGCAGGTACAGGGCCGGTGTCAGGTTCGGACTGCTGCTGACCACCAGCGCGGCGTCGGCATGCCGCTCGCCAATCTGCTGGCTGGCTTCGATCAGCGCATCCAGCCCGGCGTTGTCCTGGGAACAGAAGCCCCCCATGGGCCCGTGGCAATCGAGCGCTTCGGCCACATACGCCATTACGCTGCTGTTGAGCAGGGTCAGCGCATGCAAGGGCGGCGTGTTGGCCAACAATTGGCCGAGTTGTTTGTGTGGCTGTTCGATGATCGCCTGCACCGCGTCCCAACAAGGGCTCGGTGCGTCGACTTCGGGAATGGCCGCGGTCAGCGCAACGCGCGAGGCGGGCAATTGCAGCGCCGCCAGCGATGGTGCCAGCCGTGCTGCGCAATGCAGTAGACGCAAACCCTGCGGCTCGACGCTGCGCTGGATCTTGCGATCGAACAAATCGCTCGCCAGACGCGGCGTCGGCAATGCAAAGGCCAGACGTCGCGTATCAAAGGCCAGTGGCTGTGCAGAACGCGGTGTGCCGAGCAAGTCGGCACATTCGCTGCCAGCCGTATTCAGGACAGCAGCGGCGTGCAGATAGATGGCTCTGTTCATGTCATGCCCTTCCCAGAACCAGCGAACTGTTGATACCGCCGAAACCGAACGAGTTGGACATCACCACGTTGATCGACTGGCGAAGCGGCTCGCTCAGAAACTTCAGCGATGGGTATTCGGCACGTTCAGGGTCGTAATTCAAGGTAGGTAACAGCACACCGTCACGCAGGCTCATCAGCGACAGCACGGCTTCGATTGCACCGCTGCCGGCCAATGAATGGCCGACGGCTGATTTGTTGGCGGTGAAGGTCATGAAGTCCTGGCAGCCGCCAAACAACCGCTGCAAGGCCAGCGCTTCACAACTGTCATTGGCCTGGGTGGAGGTGCCGTGGGTGTTGACGTGTTGCACGGCACTGCGCAGCAGCCCCGCATCTTCGATTGCAGCTTCCATGCATTCCTCGTATTTGCTGCCATCCCGGCTGCTGGAGGTCATTTTCTGCGCCTCGCAGACATTCGCGTAACCGAGCACCCGGCCCAGTGGCGCAGCCTTGCGTCGTTGGGCGTGTTCAGCGGATTCGAGAACGACCATGGCCGCCCCCTCGCTGAGCACAAAACCACTGCGGTCAGGCATGAACGGGCGGCTTTGTTCGCTCGCCGGCAAGTCGGCCTGACAGAGCGCGCCGAGACTGTTGAACATGTAGTAGGGCAATTCGTTGGCCATCAACTCGACGGCACCACAAATGGCCAGATCGATCTCACCGCGCTCGATGGCCCGGTAAGCACTGCCGATGGCCATGGTGCCCGCGGCACAGGCATCGGAATGGGTCGAGATGTGATCGCGGATACCAAGCCGATCGGCCAGGTGTTGTGTTTGTTGATCGACTCGTTTGTTGAAGATCGCGCCGGGCGATGGCGGATGATCCAACAGACGGTCGAGGTCGACGCGCCCCGCCTCATTCATGCAACGGCTGACACGATGCAGGTCGTGGCTGTCGGCACAGTACTTGTTGGCGCCCAGAAACAGACCGCTGCGACTGTGGGCAAAATCTGCCGGTGTCAGGCTGGCATGCTCCAACGCCTGCCGGGCGACGTACTCCGCCAGCACACTTTGTCGCGGGTGCAGCGCCGCGTTACCGCCGAAACCGGCACCGATCTGCTGCCACTGCGCGTCATCGATAAACCCGGCAGCGCTGTTGTGAAATCCCAGCGCCTTGAACCGGGGATGTTCGCGGACACAGGATTGCTTCCGGCAAATCCGCTCGAACAACGTGGCAGCGTCCAGCGCCATGGGCGCCACCAGGCCGAACCCGCTCACATAGACTTCTCGTGCCCGCATGAGAACTCCTACACCGCTTCTTTGGCGTGAGTGGTCACAAACTGCTCAACCAATTGACGGGACACTTCATCACCATCGGCCGGCACAAGGCGCGCACTGCAGGCGCCGCAGACCACTTGTTGGCGCTCGTTCAGAACCGCCTGATGGGCGTTGCAATCCGGGCAGGTGGCCGGCAGATAGTTGAACAGGTTGCGGCACTGATTGGCCCAGTTGCGTACGGTGGTGGCGGCAAAAACCTGAGCCGGTTGCATACCGGCCTTCAACTGATCCGGGGTGTAGGCACTCAGGCTTTGCTCAAGCAGAGCTTTGCCGCTTTCCGTGATGCGACCGTTGACGAGGAACTCGCCGGCGTCGCCGCAAACAGCCACCGCATGATCCAGCACGCTGGTTTTCGGCAGTGTGCAGCCATACTGTCGGCCCAACTGGAAGCTCAAGTCGACGATGTCCAGCGAATCGGCACCCAGATCCTCGACGATGCTGCTGTCCTCATCGATCTCATCCGCGCCCATCACCAACAGCTGTGCCAGGATCTCGCGAGTGCTGGCAATGACATGTTCCAAGTCCAATGGATTGTTCATTTCTATCTCCCTATATGTCGTGACTACTTCATGAATTCGACTTATGAAAAGTAACTTTTCCCACAGCAACTTCTCACGCGGCGGAAATCTAAACTCTGCCCTTAAGGGGAGAGTCAACGAACTATTCAAGGTTTTTTTACAACTTGGAAAAAGTCTGAAAAACCCCGCAATCGCCGCACCTGATTGGTGCGGAACGTCACCGTCGAACGACATATTTACTTAACAAAGACGGGGTATGGTGGAGCGTCCGCGCGCTCTAGAAGACGGCATATCGTGAGCAACTAAGCCGTAGCAGCACAGACGTACAAAAAACAAAATCCGGACAAGTAAAATAGTTATAACTTCATAACTGTTGTTCCAGATCAGTACTGCCGTTAAATGAATTTGCCGGAGGGTTTACTCACCTGTCAGTAGAACAGCGGCAGCGTTTATGGATAACCGGATGTCGAGCACAGACATCTGTCCATGCGCGCAGCGCTATAGGGTGCGAGTTCAGTTCATAGCCAACAGCCCGGAGTCCTCATGACCGCGACCGCCCCTATTACCGTTCTGCGCGACACCCACCCGGTGCCGGTACTCGACGCCTGCAAATGGGAAAAACTCGAAGGCGACCCGCACACCGTCAACCTCAACGCCTACACCAGCGAAGACGGCAGCAAGATCATGGGCACGTGGATCTGCACGCCGGGTAAGTGGCGCGTTGAATACGTGAAGTGGGAGTACTGCCATTTCCAGGAAGGCTACTGCGTGATCACCCCGGACGGCATGGCGCCGATTCACCTGCGTGCTGGCGATATCTTCGTGGTTGAACCGGGCATGAAAGGCACGTGGGAAGTGGTCGAGACCGTGCGCAAATATTTCGTGTTTGCCTGATGCAAAAAAGCCGGAAAATCACCCGACGTGATTTCCCGGCAAACAATATCGGATACCCAAAAATCCCCTGTGGGAGCGAGTCTGCTCGCGAAAGCGCACGGTCAGTCACTTCCTCGTTGAAGCGACCGCCGTCATCGCGAGCAGGCTCGCTCCCACAGTTTGTTCAGCGCTGCCCTTCAATTGCAGGCTTGCGATAGCTGTTGATGATCGCCGAGAAATCCTTCCCGCCGTCACCACGCTGACTCATTGCCTGATACAGCTGCTGCGCCACCGCGCCGAGCACCACCGGTTGATGCGCCTGACGCGCCGCTTCCGTCGCCAGCCCCAGATCCTTGAGCATCAGTTCCGCGCCAAACCCGCCGGTATAACCACGGGACGCCGGCGCGGTTTCAACAATTCCCGGCCACGGGTTGTACATCTCCGAACTCCAGCAACGCCCGGTCGAACTGTTGATGATCCCGGCCAGTACCGAGGTGTCGATCCCCAGCGCATCACCCAGCGCCATCGCCTCACTGACGCCGACCATCGAGATCGCCAGCAGCAGGTTGTTGCAGATCTTGGCGATCTGCCCGGTGCCGACCTCACCGCAATGCACGATGTTGCGGCCCATCTGCGCCAGCACCGGTTGCAGCGTGGCGAACAGTTCCGGGGTGGCGCCGACCATGAAGGTCAACGTACCGGCAGTTGCACCGCCTGTACCGCCAGACACCGGAGCATCCGCCATGGCCACGCCTTGTTTGGCCGCCGCCGCTGCCACATCGCGCGCTGTCTGCGGATCGATGGTGCTGCAATCCACCGCTGGCACACCTTGGCGAATGCCAGCCAGCACACCGTCCTCACCGAGCCAGACACTGCGCACATGCACCGCCGCCGGCAGCATGGTGATGACCAGTTCGGCGTCTTCGGCTGCTTCACGGGCCGAAGCGCGAATGCTGCCGCCCAGTTGTTCCAGTTCCGCCAGCACGGCTTTGTTCAGATCGACCAGATTCAGCGAGTGGCCAGCCTTGATCAGGTTGCGCGCCATCGGCGCGCCCATGTTGCCCAGACCGATAAATGCGATTTTCATGGCAGTTCCTCAGCGCAGGTTGATGGTGGTGTTCACGCCGTCGTTGACGCTGTCGTCATCGAACCAGCGCGCGGTGACCGTTTTGGTCTGCGTGTAGAACTGCACCACTTGCTTGCCGTACGGGCCGAGGTCGCCGAGTTTCGAACCGCGCGAACCGGTGAAGCTGAAGAATGGCACCGGCACTGGAATCGGGATATTGATGCCGACCTGGCCGACGTCGATTTCAGTCTGGAATTTACGCGCCGCCGCACCGCTCTGGGTGAACAGGCCGGTGCCATTGCCGAACGGGTTGGCGTTGACCAGCGCAATCGCCTGATCGAGGGTGTCGACTTCCAGTACCACCAGCACCGGGCCGAAGATTTCCTGGGTGTAGATCTGCATGTCGGTGGTCACGCCAGAGAACAGGGTCGGGCCGACAAAGTTGCCTTGCTCGTAGCCCGGGACCTTGATGTCGCGACCGTCCAGTTCCAGCTTGGCGCCTTCCTTGATGCCGCTTTCGATCAGATCGAGAATTCGTGCTTTGGCTTTTTTCGAGATCACCGGGCCGACGTCAGTGCCCGGCTCGCTGCCGGCGTTGACGGTGAGTTTCTGCGCCAGCGCTTTCAGATCCGGCAGCCATTGTTTCGCCGCGCCGACCAGCACTACCACCGAAGTGGCCATGCAACGTTGCCCGGCCGCACCGAAACCGGCACCGACCAGCGCATTCAGCGCTTGTTCGCGATTGGCATCGGCCAGCACCACAGCGTGGTTCTTCGCGCCCATCATCGATTGCACGCGCTTGCCGTGTTTGCCGGCCAAGTCGTAAACGTGGGTGCCGACAGCGGTCGAACCGACGAAGGACACCGCTTTGATGTCCTTGTGCGTGCACAGGCCATCGACCACGTCTTTACCGCCGTGAACAACGTTCAACACACCGGCCGGAACGCCAGCCTCAATTGCCAGCTCGACCAGCAACATGGTCGACAGCGGATCCTGTTCCGAAGGTTTCAAGACGAAGGTGTTGCCGCAGGCGATGGCCATCGGGAACATCCACAGCGGAATCATCGCCGGGAAGTTGAACGGCGTGATGCCAGCGCACACGCCGATCGGCTGACGCAGGGTGTAAGTATCAACGCCACCCGCGACGTTTTCGGCGAACTCGCCCATTTGCAGCGTGCCGATGGAGCAGGCGTGCTCGACCACTTCCAGGCCACGGAAAATATCGCCTTCGGCGTCGGCAATGGTTTTGCCTTGCTCGGCGCTCAGCACTACCGCAATGCGTTTGGAATGCTCGCGGATCAGCGCTTGCAGCTTGAGCATGATGCGCATGCGTGCGCCGATCGGGGTCAGTTTCCAGGTCTGGAAGGCGCGCTGGGCGGCGCTGACGGCGGCGTCGACTTCAGCGGCGGTGGCAAACGGCACTTTGGCCAGCACTTGCTGGGTCGCCGGGTTGACGATGTCGTGCCATTCGGTGGTCTGCGACTCGACCCATTCGCCATTGATCAGCAGCTTGACCTTCTGGACCGTGGTTTCGTTGGGCGTAAGCGATGCGTTCATGCTGGTCTCCGAAACTTGTTTTTATCGTAGGAGCCAAGGCGAAAGGTTCGCCTTGAGATGAGGCGTGTGTCACGAATTGGTTGTCGGACTGTTTTTGGAGTATAGATGTGCAAACTTCTAATAAGAACGCACATATAAGCCCGTCCATCATGCAAAAAAACATCACCTCTCTAGGCTCGCTGAACTGGGACGACCTCAAGTTTTTCCTCGAAGTCGCCCGCACCCGCAAGGCCAGTACTGCCGCCAAACGGCTGGCTGTCGACTACACCACGGTGTCGCGGCGGATCAGTTCGCTGGAAGCGGCATTGGGCACTTTGCTGTTCGAGAAGTCGCGGACCAGCGGCTTCGTCCTGACCACCGAAGGCCAGCGTTTGCTCGGTTATGCCGAGTCGATCGAAAGCACCTTGCACATGGCCTGCGAGCAAGTCTCCGGCTCCGGCGTGGCGCTGTCCGGGCATGTGCGCATGGGCTGCACGGAAGGTTTCGGCAGTTTTTTCATCACCCCGCAGCTGAGCCATTTCGTCGACGCTTACCCGGCGATCTCGGTGGACATACTGCCGCTGCCCCACTTCATCAGCCTGTCCAAGCGCGAGGCCGACATCGTCATTGCACTGGAGCGCCCGGAGCACGGGCCGTACGTGTGCTGCAAACTCTGCGACTACCGTTTGCAGCTCTATGCGACTCAGGAATATCTCGACAAACACCCACCGATCCGCCGCCCGGCAGACTTGAGCAAGCATCAATTCATCAGTTATGTGGATGACCTGGCGTTCAGCTCGGAGCTGCTGTACCTGGCGAACGTATTGCCGGGCGCCAGCGCCAACTTGCGCAGCACCAGCGTGATCGCGCAGTTCGTCGCGGCGCAGCAAGGGCGCTCACTGGCGATTCTGCCGTGCTTCCTCGCCGCGCAGGATCCGCGCCTGCTGCCGGTGTTGCCGGAGGACATCGACATCACCCGGCAGTTCTGGATGTACTGCCGCGAAGACCTGCGCAAGCTCAAGCGGATCACCCTGTTATGGGATTACATCCGTGAGGTGACCGAACGCAATCAGGCGCTGCTGATGGGGCAGACCGGCGACATGCAGTTCGCCGACTAGTCGGCGCTGACCACAATCGACACCCGGCGGTTTTCCGTGCGACCGGCCGCCGTATCGTTGGAGGCTACCGGCTCTTTGCTGCCCAGGCCCTGCAGCTGGATGTTTTCTTGCTTCATGCCGACCGTGCCCAGCACGTTGGCGACACTTTTCGCACGGCGCAGGGACAGTTGCTGGTTGTAGGTTTCCTTGCCCGACGCGTCGGTGTGGCCATCGACCCGCACGCGCTCGATACCGACACTCAGCAGGGCCTTACCGATGCGCTCGACGATCTCGGTGCTTTGCGGGTTCAGGCTTTCGACGTCGCTGCCAAACAGCACCTTGCCAGACAGGCCAAACTCCCAGCCCTCGTCGGTCAGTTCAAAGCCCTGTTGTTTCAGCACCGCGACTTGCGCAGGCGTCAGGCCTTTTTGTGGCGCAGTCTGGCAACCGGTCAGGGCCAGTACGGCGATCAACAGCACAGCGTAAAAAGATCGAATGGACAGTGGGAACACGAGAGTCAGCTCCTGGTTTGAACGGAATCGACCGGGAGCTCCGCCCCGGCCGTGAATTGGGCGCCGCGCGACAGGCGCTTGGCTTGATACATCGCCGCATCGGCAGCATCGAGCAAGGCGCCCGGCGTGGCACCATGATCGGGATAAACCGCGATGCCGATACTGAGCGAGGTCACGACACTGGTGTCGCCCGGCAGCGCGATGGGCATGTCCATGCTGGCGAGGATCTTGTCGGCAATGCGCTCGGCGTCTTCGACCTTGTGCAGCGGCGTGAGCAGCACGGCGAACTCGTCACCGCCCAGCCGCGCCACCAGATCCTCTTCGCGCAGTTGCGCGCGGATGCGATTGGCCACGGCGACCAGCACAGCATCACCCGCAGCGTGACCGAAGTTGTCGTTGATCCCCTTGAAGCGGTCGCTGTCGAGAAACAACACGGCAACGCGTTCATTGTGTTTGCCGGCATTGCGCAACGCGCGGATCAAGCGCCCTTCAAAAAAGGCGCGGTTCGGCAGACCGGTCAGGCTGTCGTGGCTCGCCTGGTGAGCGAGGGTTTCGTTTTCGTTTTGCAGATGGGTTTGCCACGACTCCAGTTCATCGAGCAAGGCGTTGAAGTCATTGCCGAGGTTGTCGAGTTCGGCGATCTGCGCTGGCGGCACGCGGCGATCCAGCGCTCGTTCGCTGCGGGCGGCGTGGGCCACATTGGCCAGACTGCGCAGAGGACCGGTGATCGCGCGTAACTGGCGACGCGCCAGGTAGAGCGCCACCCAGGCGCTGATCGCGGTACAGAGGATGATCCCCGCCAGACCGCTGAGCAGAAAGCGCATCAGGCTGCCACCATGGCCGGTGAGCAGCACACGACCGATTTCACGATCCTGATGCTCGATCGGCAGGCTGATGGGTTTTTCCAGGATGGCGCGGGTGATCTGCATTTCCATCTCAGAGAACAAACCGTTTTCCGGGCGTTGCCAATGCGCGAGCAGTTGTCCCTGACTGTCCAGCACCTGGGCGTCAGCGACCTCTTCGGTGGAAGCAATCAGCGCCAGCGATTCGTTGGCGGCCGCCTTGTCGTTGAACACCACCGCGGCTTCCACGGTGTAGCTGATCGAACGGGCGATCAAGTGCAGGTTGTGATCGGCGTACACCCGTAAAGCCAGTACGCCGAGCAACGTCAGCGAAACGCTGGCCATCGCCACGCCCACCAGCGCGACCGTCAAATGGCCTCGGCCAATGACCGAGCCCAGCGTTGGGCGGCTATTCGATCTGAACAGGTTCATGGCGCCGCCGGTTTGCGACGCGACAATTGCAGCACGCTGGGGTGAATGCGCACGCCGCTGCGGGCAACGGAATCGAGATTGACCTCGAAGGACACTTGCTCATCGCCAACGCGCAGACAGAACAGGCTGCCGACCGTGCATTGATCGCCACCTTCGCTGATGCTCAGTACCGGATGACCGATCAGCGAAGCGAACAAGCGAGTGCGTTCATCGGCGGTGAGTTTGCCGATGTACACCGCATCACATTCGCTGACGATCGCCGGATTGTCGGCCAACAAGCGACGTACGGTAACCGGTCGGCCAGTGGCTTGCGTGGTGCCTTTGACCAGATCATCGGTGTACTCGGTCGGGCCGACGATGCACAGGCGCAACTGCGCAGGCTCCACCGGCCAGCGCGCGTAGCTGAGAATGCCAAGAACAACCTGAGTGACAGATTTGGCCCGTTGTTCGGCCATACCTGTCGGCGCTTGTGGCTGCGCGACAGCCGCGCCCGTCAACAACCAGAGCAGACCGACAAGCAACGCGTGCTTGCAGACAACTACGCGCCCTGTCGCCCAGACAGACACCTTCATGCAGGGATTCTCTTGGATCGTAGCGAAATGATGCCGCAACGATAGCACAGCGCTGAAACGCCAGCGAGACAGCGACCTCTGACCGGTCGGTCAGTAAACGCCGTCAATCGTCGGGATTTTCACCTCACAGGCAGGGTCCCCTCCTCCAGTTCCAGCATCAACCCGCTCAGGCGCTTGACCTTGCGCTGCACCGCTTCTTCAAACACGCCCGCTCGGGATTCGATCAAGGTGAACCAATGCTTGGCCCGGGTGATACCGGTGTAGATCAATTCTTTGGTCAGCACCGGATTCAAGGCATCGGGCAGAATCAGCGCCGTATGGGCAAACTCCGAGCCTTGGGATTTGTGCACCGTCATCGCGTAGACGGTTTCGACGTCGTTGAGGCGGCTCGGCAATACAAAGCGCACGCCGCCCTGACCGTCGTTGCGCGGGAAGGCCACGCGCAACACGGGTTTGCCGGCGTCGGGTCCTTCGCGCTCGGGCAGTTTGAGGGCTATACCGATATCACCGTTCATCAGGCCCAGACCGTAGTCATTGCGCGTCATCAGCACTGGCCGGCCTTCGTACCATTGCTGATCGCTTTCGATCAGACGTGCCTTCAGCAGCGCGGCGGTGATGCGTAGATTCAGACCTTCAACGCCCCATGGCCCTTTGCGCACTGCACACAGCAACTGGAACGTGTCGAACGCCTGCAAGACTTCGCGGGCCCAAATGATCCAGTCCGGATGTTCGAGCGGCCTACCCGACGATGGACGCTGATCACGCAGCACGCTCAGATAATGGCGATAGCCTTGTGGGCCGTCGCCATGCCCCTCCAGCAACAGTCGCTCCAGTTTCTGATCGTGCTCACCCTTGAGCGGCAGCGAATACACATCGTCGTAGTGCCCGGCTGAGAGTAACTGACGTGCTTCAGCCGGCAACTGCTGATTGACTCGCCGCGCGAGCTGGCCGATCCCGCTACCCTCGCCGAAACGCCGCGAGTAGCGGAGCATCACCACTTGCTGGGCCAGCGGGTGAGCACCCTCGACGTCCTCATGCAAGCCACTGTCCTTCAGGGACTCACCGCTGACCGACTCCAGCCACTGTCGGGTCTGCGGGTTGTACCAGCCACCCTCGGCATCCCGGCACAAATCGCCTAGCACTGCGCCGGCCTCAACAGAAGCCAGTTGATCCTTGTCACCGAGCAACACCAGTCGCGCATGGGGTGGCAACGCATCGAGCAGATTGGCCATCATTTCCAGGTCGATCATCGAGGCTTCGTCGACCACCAGCACATCCAGTGGCAGGCGGTTACCGGAATGGTGTCGGAAGTGTCGGGTGCCGGGACGACTGCCCAACAGACGATGCACGGTGGTGACGTCGCAAGGAATTTTCGCCCGCACCTCTTCGCTGACTTCCAGTGACTGCACTTGTTGGCTGATGGACTCGGTCAACCGCGCCGCAGCCTTGCCTGTCGGCGCCGCCAGACGAATCCGCAGCGGATGACCGGTCGCGACTGCGGGGGCTTGAAGCAACGCCAGCAAACGCACCACCGTGGTGGTTTTACCGGTCCCCGGCCCGCCGGTAACGATGCTGAAGGCGCCGCGAGTGGCGAGAGCGCAGGCGAGTTTCTGCCAGTCGATCACCTCGCCAGCCTTGGCTGACCCGAACAGTCCATCCAGTCGCTGCGGCAGATCGTCCGGCGTTGGCTCTACTTGCTGCAGACGCTGACGCAACGCCGAATCGATGCGCCGTTCGTAGGCCCAGTAGCGTCGCAGATACAGACGTTTACCGGCCAACACCAGCGGGCGTTGCTGTGCGATATCGCGGGTATCCGCCGCCAGTGCGACCAATGAGCTGCCCGCAAGAACCTTGCACCAGTGCGCCCCCTCGAGCGCTTCAAGCAATTGCGAAGGCAGCAACAACACCCCCCCTTGCACGTCACCTTCGGGGGGCAACGACAGAGCGAAGTCGGGAGCTTTCAGGGTTTCATACAGATCGAGACAGACATGACCGTGACCAAGTTGATGGCTGGTCAGGGCAGCCGCGAGCAGCACCAGCGGATCCGTATCGCGCTCAAGTTCGTGAAGAAACGCGACAAACGCTTTGTCCAGCGCACGCAGCCAGCCACGCTCGACCCAACGGGTCAGCAATATCAACAGGTCATCGGCGCTGGTCAGGGGCGATAGCCTCGACAGACTGTCGGCTGCCAGCGGCGTGGGGAGCAGATCGGCAAAGGTGCGGCTCATAGCAGGACTCCCTGTTCCCACGCGGGTTCGGACTTGGGTTCGGGTTTTCCTTGAAACATTCGGTCGAGACGTTCGATCAGCTGACGGGGCGGACGAGCAAAATACACGCCGCGACTGTCAGCACGGGTGCCGCGCAGGAACAGATATAACGCGCCGCCGACATGCCGGTCGTAATCGTAATCAGGCAGCCGTGCCTTGAGCTGGCGATGCAACGCCAACAGGTACAGCACGTATTGCAGGTCATAGCGGTTGTCGAGAATCGACTGTTCCATGGCTTGTTCGGTGTAAGCCAGCTCATCCACGCCAAGCCAGTTGGACTTGTAGTCAGCCACGTAATAACGGCCGTCGTGCTCAAAGGTCAGGTCGATGAAGCCTTTGAACATGCCGTTGAGCTGCACCGGTTCTGCCGCCACACGGGCCACGCCCCTGTGAGTGTGCTGCCGCACCAGTTCGTCGAGTTTGAGTACATCGACTTTATGGCTGGCGAACCAGAACTCCATCTCGACTCGATACTGCTTCAGCTGTTCAAGAACAACGGGCGGTTGCCCGCCTGCAACCGGCAATGGTGATTTGAGCAGATGTTGCAGCCAGTCACTGAGGGTGATGATCCAGCCTTCCCAGCCCCGCAGGTTGCAGCGCCGGGCAATCGCATCTTCCAGCGCTTCGCGAGAAACGGCGAAGCCGTCGTCACCGGCCCATTCCAGCAAACCGTGAAGAAACGTTCCCGGATTGGGGCCACGTGGAAAGCGGTGGATATCGGCGCCGCCGGCTATGATTTCTCTCGGCGCGTCCGGGTCGAGGCGTTCGTCGTCAAACAGCTTTTGTGCCTGCGGGCTGTCCGGCGCTTCATCGCTGCCGACACTCAATACGTCGCTGATGCGCAATGCGCTGTAGGAGGCGATCCACCAGTTTTCGCTGGCCTTGCGCTTGGGCAACAGCGTCGCACTCAGCACGGCGTCATTGCGTGGCGGCTGGTAATGCTCGTCGGTGGGTTGTGGCATTTCACTGATGTGGATGGCCGGGCAGTCTTGTTGCAGGTCTTGCAACCAGCGCTTCAATTCGCTGGACTCGCCCAGCGATACGCCGCCACCAAGCAGATAACCCAGCGCCGAAAGATGCAGCACCGAGCTGTTGTTATTGCCTCTTTTGAGATCCGTCACGCCCAACCAGCAGGCATGCTGCGCGCGCGTCAGGGCAACGTAGAGCAAGCGCAAGTCTTCGGCCAGGCGTTCGTCGTCCGCTTGCGCAATCAGCTCGGCGGTCGGCTTGAGGCTTATCTGAGCCTTGCCCTCGGCGTCGTGATAATGCAGTGGCAGACGACTGCCATCAACGGGTTTTGCCGAGCAAATGAACGGCAGGAACACCAATGGATATTCCAGTCCCTTTGACTTGTGGATAGTCACGACCTTGACCAGTTGCTCGTCACTTTCCAGGCGCAGAATCTGCTCTTCGCCAGCCTGACCGGACACTGCCAGCAGTTCGCCGAGATGCCGAATCAGCGCTTGTTCACCGTCCAGTTCCGCAGCCGCTTGTTGCATCAATTCCGACAGATGCAAAAGGTTGGTCAGTACGCGCTCGCCATCGCTGCGTGTCATCAAGGTTTGCGGCAGATGGAAGTCATGCAGGAGGCGGCGCAACATCGGCAGTACACCTTGTTTGCGCCATAGCTCGCGATAGCCACGAAATTGCATGACCCGGGCTTCCCACACCAGTTCGTCCTGGTTCAGACGTTCCAGCTCGGCCAATGGCAGGTTCAGGGTGATACAGGCCAATGCGGCTTTCAGGGAGCGCTCGACATCCGGCTCGGCGCAGGCCTTGAGCCAGGACAACAGGTCGTGGGCCTCTTGCGCCGCAAATACCGAGTCCTTGTCCGACAGGTAAACGCTGCGCACGCCACGGACAGCAAGTTCACCGCGCACGGCCTGCGCCTCTTTGCCGTCGCGCACGAGAATAGCGATGTCGGACGGCCTCAGACCTCTGAAGTCTTTGCCGTCCTGCACGAACCCCGCTTTAGCGCTTTGCCCGCCATTGAGTAGCGCGGTGATTTCGCTGGCGCACGCGGCTGCCAATTGCTGGCGATAGACCACGCCGGACAGTGGCTGGTCGCTGGACAAGTGCCAGACATTCAACGCCGCGATAGCTTGCCCGGCAACTTGCAGCTGCTCTTTGCGACCTTGAGATTCAACAGGAAGAAATGGTACCGGGTTGTCGCCGTTTTTCTCGCGGAACAAAAACGCACCGCGACCCAGCTCTCGGGACTCGGCGCGTGCGAATACATGATTGACCGCGTTGACCATGCCGTGGCTGGAGCGAAAGTTGGTGCCCAGCGTATGCAGCCGACCAGTGGTGGCCTGACGTGCGCGCAGGTAGGTGTAGATGTCTGCACCGCGAAAAGCGTAGATCGCCTGCTTCGGATCACCGATCAGAAACAGGCCCGTGTCTGGACTATTGTCTTCGATACGATAGATGCTTTCGAAGATTCGGTACTGCACCGGGTCGGTGTCCTGAAACTCATCGATCAGTGCGACCGGGAACTGCTCGCGGATCAATGTCGCGAGACGTTCGCCACCATCGGATTGCAGCGCGGCATCCAGACGCAAAAGCATGTCGTCGAAGCCCATCTCGGCACGACGGCGCTTCTCTTCTTCAAAGCGTGCGCCTACCCATTTGGCGGCATGTTGCAGCACAGCGGCATCAGGAGTGGGCAATGCATCGAGGCTCGACTTGAGTTTCGGCATGGCATCCAGACCCGGGTGGTTCGGGGCCTGACCTTTCCACGCTTCGGCCATGCCGTCGGGGGTCAGTCGGGTGAAACCGGTGCCGATATCCAGTTGCTCCAGGGACTCGTCTTCGGCCCATGCCTTGAGCTTTTCAAACCAGGGTTCGAAGTAACGCGCCTGCATCTTGCGCCCGTCGACGGTTTTGCTCGCAACGCCCTGATGACAAATGGCGAGCAATTCGTCTGCCCACTGGCGCCAGGGCATTTTCAGTTCGATCAACGCCGCCCGGCGTTCTTGCAGGCATTCTTCGATCAGCTCCGCAGGCGCCTTGCCTTCGTTGCTGTCGCGTTCACTGGCGAACAAGCCGCGTATGCGTGGCATCAATGCCGCAGGTCCGCCCCAGTTGCTGCGAACCCAATTCAAGGCATCGCCTTGCATCGGGTAACAGAACAGCCGCCAGTAATCACGCAACACCTCGCCAAGCAAGTCGCTGTGATCGGTTTCCAGGGATTGGGTAAACAAACTGCCGCTGTCGAACGCATGCTCACGGAGCATGCGCTGACACCAACTGTGGATGGTCGAAACGGCGGCCTCGTCCATCCACTGCGCGGCGACATCGAGGCGGTTGGCGCACCCGGGCCACTGCTGAGAGTCGAACTGATCACGCAATTCGGCAATCAATCCGTCGGGCGCAGGCGTTTCGTCGCGGAAAAATCGAGCGGCCTCCGCCAGACGCGTGCGTATGCGTTCGCGTAATTCCTTGGTCGCGGCATCGGTGAAGGTCACGACGAGAATCTGTGGAGGCAGCAATTCGCGGCCGAATCCGCTCGCCTCGTCACCATGCCCGAGGATAAGCCGCAGGTAGAGCGCAGAAATCGTGAAGGTTTTACCGGTACCGGCACTAGCTTCGATCAACTGGCTGCCCTGTAGCGGAAATGCCAGTGCGAGGGGTGTCTTGGTACTCATGCGCGAGCCCCTTCAGTGGATAGCGAACGCCAAGGCGCTTCAAACAGCGGGCGATACAACGCGTCGCACCAACCGGAAAATGTTTCGTCCTCCAGCAATGCATCGAAGTCGGCGTATTGCCGGGACAATGCCGGGCTCTCGCGGCGCTCACCTTCGCTGGTTTGCCCGTCACCTTCATAGGCTTTACGCGCTGCCGCTTCGGCCTTCAACGGGTCGCTCTGAGAGAGCCACGCGAAGGCAGTTTTTACAGCGATCGGCAGTGGCTGTCGCATCCCGGCCTGCCAGGCGAGGAGCAAGTCGCCGAGGAAACGTACCGCTCGATCCTGCTCCATCGGCTCAAGCAGCAGCGTGTCATCACTGGCCACCAATGCGGTGCTCAGGGAAAGTCCGCTGGCGCAGGCCACCAGATGATTGACCCAGGGTTTGGTCAGGCGATGCCATTTTCGGCTTTTGATCGAGCCAATGCTGTTGGGGATGGTCGTGACCGACAACAGGCCACTGTCGGCGCGCTGATGCAAACCGGCGAGCCAGCCTTCAAGACGCAAACCCTGCAACTCTAGATTGATCGGGATCGCACTGTTCAGTGGAGTCGGCCAGAGTGTCAGCAGTTGGCGATAACGTTGTAGCAAATCCGGCAAAGGTTCGATCAACTCTCGTTGCAGGCACTCGCCAAACCCTGCCATTGGCAGCAGACCGCTGTTCTGCAGACGTCGAGCCTGGGCAGTCAAAGCCTGATCGACATTGTCCGGCTGCCTGAGAGCGGCTTCGAGCAGGCTGTCGCTGAGTGTGTAACGCTGCAATGCGTCCAGCACGAAGGGCTCTTCATCGGCCAGGGGGGCTTCGGCCGCTTCGAAATACACTTTGAGACGTTGGGTAAAAAAGTGCCGGACCGGATTGCGCAAAAAGTCCTGCAACAACGCCAGGCTCAGGGGCTCATCTTGTACATAAGGCGTCAGCACCTGCGCTTCGTTTTGAGGCTCATGCTGTTGATGCAGAACCTGCCATTCGCTGGCATAGCTGAAGAGTTGATCGCCTTCATGAAAATAGCGCGCACTGAATGGTTGCAGCGGGTGCTCTTGCGTCATGGCACTAAGCAGATCGCGGTTTTCATCGAGCAATCGCCAACCGCTGGCGAGGTGATCGCGCAACTGGCCGATCAACACGGAAGCCGGTCGCTCACTGTTGTCGCGAATGCTGCGGCCGACCCAACTGATGTACAGCTGATTGCGCGCTGACAAAAGTGCTTCGAGCAAAAGATAGCGGTCATCTTCACGCCGCGAACGATCTCCCGGACGGTAGTCGCTGCCCATGAGGTCGAAGTCCAGCGGAGGCTGTGCGCGGGGATAATCGCCGTCATTCATTCCCAGCAGGCAGACCAGTTTGAATGGAATGGCGCGCATGGGCATCAGCGTACAAAAATTCACGGCACCGGCCAGGAAGCGCTGAGACAAACGCCCCTGATCCAGCCCGGCGAGCCAGGCTTCGCGAACCACGGTCAGTGGTAGCTCATCCGCCAGACCTACAGCCTCACACGTTTCCAGCCAGGTTTCGCGAAGCTCTTCGAGTTGGGTCAACAAGTAGTCGTCATGCTCGTTACTAGCCTTGAAGAACAGTTGCATCAGCGCCTGCAACCGGTATCCCCACTCCTTGGGCTGAGCCGGTTGGGTGAGCTGCTGATGGGCGAGCTCCAGAGCATCGAGCAAAGCCACCAGCGGCCCGATGAGGGCGGCGTCGAGTCCGCCGATCTCATCGTAGGGTTCAATCCCTTCACACGCGTTGGCGCTGCCGACGGCGTAGCCCAGGAGCATCCGGCGCA
This sequence comes from Pseudomonas sp. S3_C06, assembly GCF_054667675.1. Taxonomy (NCBI): domain Bacteria; kingdom Pseudomonadati; phylum Pseudomonadota; class Gammaproteobacteria; order Pseudomonadales; family Pseudomonadaceae; genus Pseudomonas; species Pseudomonas sp. S3_C06. The sequence goes on along the minus strand of NZ_CP162747.1, from coordinate 4,735,633 downwards.
GACCGAAATGCCAACTGTTTTGTTCAAGCTCGTCGGGTAAACCCAGACCCGCTCGCTGCTCGGCGTTCATGCCCCAACGCACGCCAGCACCTTCGATCCAGCGGTGCAGTGTTGGCAGGTCACGCTCCTCCACACCAAAGCGCGCGCGAAGTGCGGGAACGTCGAGCAGGTCGAGGATTTCACTGACCGGGAAACGACTGTCGGGAAGCTTGAGCAGGTGTTCGACTGCGATCAGCAGTGGATCGCGGCCGCGCTGCCCCTGATCGGCCAATGTGAAGGGTATGAATCGCGGATCGTGGCGATCAAGCTGACCAAACACCGCGCGGATATGCGGCGCGTAGCTGTCGACATCCGGCACCATCACGATCACATCGCGAGGGCGCAGATCCGGGTTGGCACTGAAGCGCGCGAGGAGCTGGTCATGCAATATCTCGACTTCACGTTGAGCACTGTGGGCAATGTGAAAGCGTATCGACTCGTCATCAGCCAGGTCGACAGCGGGCCAGTGTTCACGAGTTTCATTGAGCGGGCGCAACTCCAGGATGTCGTCCTGGAGTTGATTGAGCAGATTCTGTGGCTGGGTGTCGCTGAACAGGTCTATGCGACCGTCGCGAAAAGCCGCTCGATAGCTATTCGGATCATCATAACTGTCGAGCAGGCTGATGTAGTCCCGGCCTTGCTTGCCCCATGCTGCCAACAGCGGATGGGCATGTTGATGCAGTGTTTCAGGATCAAGCACGACGGGCATTCCGCTTTTGCGCGATTGCCGCTTGTATTGATGGCGCAGCAGATCCTTGTCGGCGACGATGTCGGCCCAGTGATGGCGGCAGGGGTTGTGCACACACAGCAGAACCTGACTGAAACGCGCGAGCCCGGCCAGCGCCTCAAGCACTTGTGCTGGTAACGAAGAAATCCCGAAGACGATCACTCGCGAGGGCAACCCCACCGGGGCCTCGGTGAGGTTGTTGATGCGCTCGATGAATCGCTGGTGAACACCCGCACGACTCTGCGCCATTCCCAGTTCGCCCACGTCATCGAGCAATGCACGCCACAACTCCGCTTGCCAGCAGCTGGTCGGTGGCAGCGGTTTTACTTCGCCTCTGACATTTCGCAGTTGATGCCGCCCTTCGGCCCAATCTTCGAGCCAGTCGGCGCGATATACCTGATATTGGTCGAAGAGATCCGACAGTCGCTCAGACAGTTGATAGCGTTTACGCAAGTCAGTGTCGTTGGTGAGGAAGCGTTGTAACGGCTCGAAATGCGGACGATCGATCACCTGGGGTAGCAAGCGCATCAGACGCCAGGTTAACGGTGCCTTATCGAGCAGGGATTTGGCCGGAATCTCTTCTCGTCCAAGAACCATGCGGTAAAGCTGCCACATGAAACTGCCCGGCAGTTGCACATCAATCGCTGCCGCAATACCGCAGCCGCCCAGATCCTCGTCCTGCGGGTCTTCCGCCAGAGCCAATTTGAGCCATTGGGCAATACCGTTGCTCTGCACCAAGGCAATTTCATTTTCCAGGGGAGCTAATGGATAGCGCCGCATGATGCTGATCACAAGGCTGCGCAGTTCGTCCAGGCTGTTGCTCTGAACCACCATGAATGCAGCGTTGAGGGACTGGGCGTCCGGCATAAGGGCTTCCTTGGGAAAGTACAAAAGCTAGGGCAGAACCTTAGCATTGTCGGCAGGTTGTAGCAGCCGGACGGCGTCTGTGAATGCTGTACGAACTTTCCTGCGGGCAAAACAAAACCCCAACTGCTTTCGCAATTGGGGTTTCGGAATTTAATCTTGACGATGACCTACTCTCACATGGGGAAACCCCACACTACCATCGGCGATGCATCGTTTCACTGCTGAGTTCGGGATGGGATCAGGTGGTTCCAACGCTCTATGGTCGTCAAGAAATTCGGGTACTGAGTCGTGGCCTTGTGGCCTCGCTTCAGCAAATTGGGTATGTGACAGCTTTCGGTGTTTGTGCTGCTTTTTTAAGTGCAGTCGAACTTTCGGTTCGTTTCGTCTTCACACACCGCAATCTGGCCTTTCGACGCAAATTGCTTGGGTGTTATATGGTCAAGCCTCACGGGCAATTAGTATTGGTTAGCTCAACGCCTCACAGCGCTTACACACCCAACCTATCAACGTCGTAGTCTTCGACGGCCCTTCAGGGAACTCAAGGTTCCAGTGAGATCTCATCTTGAGGCAAGTTTCCCGCTTAGATGCTTTCAGCGGTTATCTTTCCCGAACATAGCTACCCGGCAATGCCACTGGCGTGACAACCGGAACACCAGAGGTTCGTCCACTCCGGTCCTCTCGTACTAGGAGCAGCCCCTCTCAAATCTCAAACGTCCACGGCAGATAGGGACCGAACTGTCTCACGACGTTCTAAACCCAGCTCGCGTACCACTTTAAATGGCGAACAGCCATACCCTTGGGACCGGCTTCAGCCCCAGGATGTGATGAGCCGACATCGAGGTGCCAAACACCGCCGTCGATATGAACTCTTGGGCGGTATCAGCCTGTTATCCCCGGAGTACCTTTTATCCGTTGAGCGATGGCCCTTCCATACAGAACCACCGGATCACTAAGACCTACTTTCGTACCTGCTCGACGTGTCTGTCTCGCAGTCAAGCGCGCTTTTGCCTTTATACTCTACGACCGATTTCCGACCGGTCTGAGCGCACCTTCGTACTCCTCCGTTACTCTTTAGGAGGAGACCGCCCCAGTCAAACTACCCACCATACACTGTCCTCGATCCGGATAACGGACCTGAGTTAGAACCTCAAAGTTGCCAGGGTGGTATTTCAAGGATGGCTCCACGCGAACTGGCGTCCACGCTTCAAAGCCTCCCACCTATCCTACACAAGCAAATTCAAAGTCCAGTGCAAAGCTATAGTAAAGGTTCACGGGGTCTTTCCGTCTAGCCGCGGATACACTGCATCTTCACAGCGATTTCAATTTCACTGAGTCTCGGGTGGAGACAGCGCCGCCATCGTTACGCCATTCGTGCAGGTCGGAACTTACCCGACAAGGAATTTCGCTACCTTAGGACCGTTATAGTTACGGCCGCCGTTTACCGGGGCTTCGATCAAGAGCTTCGCGTTAGCTAACCCCATCAATTAACCTTCCGGCACCGGGCAGGCGTCACACCCTATACGTCCACTTTCGTGTTTGCAGAGTGCTGTGTTTTTAATAAACAGTCGCAGCGGCCTGGTATCTTCGACCGGCATGAGCTTACGGAGCAAGTCCTTCACCCTCACCGGCGCACCTTCTCCCGAAGTTACGGTGCCATTTTGCCTAGTTCCTTCACCCGAGTTCTCTCAAGCGCCTTGGTATTCTCTACCCAACCACCTGTGTCGGTTTGGGGTACGGTTCCTGGTTACCTGAAGCTTAGAAGCTTTTCTTGGAAGCATGGCATCAACCACTTCGTGTTCTAAAAGAACACTCGTCATCAGCTCTCGGCCTTAGAATCCCGGATTTACCTAAGATTCCAGCCTACCACCTTAAACTTGGACAACCAACGCCAAGCTGGCCTAGCCTTCTCCGTCCCTCCATCGCAATAACCAGAAGTACAGGAATATTAACCTGTTTTCCATCGACTACGCTTTTCAGCCTCGCCTTAGGGACCGACTAACCCTGCGTCGATTAACGTTGCGCAGGAAACCTTGGTCTTTCGGCGTGGGTGTTTTTCACACCCATTGTCGTTACTCATGTCAGCATTCGCACTTCTGATACCTCCAGCAAGCTTCTCAACTCACCTTCACAGGCTTACAGAACGCTCCTCTACCGCATCACCCGAAGGTGATACCCGTAGCTTCGGTGTATGGTTTGAGCCCCGTTACATCTTCCGCGCAGGCCGACTCGACTAGTGAGCTATTACGCTTTCTTTAAAGGGTGGCTGCTTCTAAGCCAACCTCCTAGCTGTCTAAGCCTTCCCACATCGTTTCCCACTTAACCATAACTTTGGGACCTTAGCTGACGGTCTGGGTTGTTTCCCTTTTCACGACGGACGTTAGCACCCGCCGTGTGTCTCCCATGCTCGGCACTTGTAGGTATTCGGAGTTTGCATCGGTTTGGTAAGTCGGGATGACCCCCTAGCCGAAACAGTGCTCTACCCCCTACAGTGATACATGAGGCGCTACCTAAATAGCTTTCGAGGAGAACCAGCTATCTCCGAGCTTGATTAGCCTTTCACTCCGATCCACAGGTCATCCGCTAACTTTTCAACGGTAGTCGGTTCGGTCCTCCAGTTAGTGTTACCCAACCTTCAACCTGCCCATGGATAGATCGCCCGGTTTCGGGTCTATTCCCAGCGACTAGACGCCCTATTAAGACTCGCTTTCGCTACGCCTCCCCTATTCGGTTAAGCTCGCCACTGAAAATAAGTCGCTGACCCATTATACAAAAGGTACGCAGTCACAGAACAAAGTCTGCTCCCACTGCTTGTACGCATACGGTTTCAGGATCTATTTCACTCCCCTCTCCGGGGTTCTTTTCGCCTTTCCCTCACGGTACTAGTTCACTATCGGTCAGTCAGTAGTATTTAGCCTTGGAGGATGGTCCCCCCATATTCAGACAAAGTTTCTCGTGCTCCGTCCTACTCGATTTCATGACCAAGAGATTTTCGCGTACAGGGCTATCACCCACTATGGCCGCACTTTCCAGAGCGTTCCGCTAATCTCAAAGCCACTTAAGGGCTAGTCCCCGTTCGCTCGCCACTACTAAGGGAATCTCGGTTGATTTCTTTTCCTCAGGGTACTTAGATGTTTCAGTTCCCCTGGTTCGCCTCTTGCACCTATGTATTCAGTACAAGATAACCATCTTATGATGGCTGGGTTCCCCCATTCAGACATCTCCGGATCAAAGTCTGTTTGCCGACTCCCCGAAGCTTTTCGCAGGCTACCACGTCTTTCATCGCCTCTGACTGCCAAGGCATCCACCGTATGCGCTTCTTCACTTGACCATATAACCCCAAGCAATCTGGTTATACTGTGAAGACGACATTCGCCGAAAATTCGAATTTCTCAATTAAGAGAACTCACAAATTTTACCTTAGCCTGATCCGTTACCAGTGAAAGTAACGTTCAGTCTATCTTTCTATCACATACCCAAATTTTTAAAGAACGAACTAGTCAAAGACTAGAAATCAACATTCACCATCACCACGATGGAATGCTCATTTCTAAGCTTTATACTTCAGAAGCAGTAGTGGTGGAGCCAAGCGGGATCGAACCGCTGACCTCCTGCGTGCAAGGCAGGCGCTCTCCCAGCTGAGCTATGGCCCCGTATTTCTACAGGCGTTTCCCACACAAAATTGGTGGGTCTGGGCAGATTCGAACTGCCGACCTCACCCTTATCAGGGGTGCGCTCTAACCAACTGAGCTACAGACCCAATTTCGGGCTGCTTCTTTCGTCTTCTTCAATGAATCAAGCAATTCGTGTGGGAACTTATGGAGCAGCTGATGTCGTCGATTAAGGAGGTGATCCAGCCGCAGGTTCCCCTACGGCTACCTTGTTACGACTTCACCCCAGTCATGAATCACACCGTGGTAACCGTCCTCCCGAAGGTTAGACTAGCTACTTCTGGTGCAACCCACTCCCATGGTGTGACGGGCGGTGTGTACAAGGCCCGGGA
>NZ_CP162747.1:4020000-4727500 GCF_054667675.1 Pseudomonas sp. S3_C06 | reverse complement strand
CGAAGTGCCGGCACCAATTTTCAGCGCTTTGATCTGTGGAACCAGTTTGGCCACCAGCGCATCTGCCACTTGATCGCCAACACACACGGCAACCGAAATCGCCATGCAGCGCTCACCGCACGAACCGTAGGCCGCACCCATCAGTGCGCTGACCGCGTTGTCCAGATCGGCATCCGGCATCAACACTGCGTGGTTCTTCGCGCCGCCCAGTGCCTGAACGCGTTTGCCGCGCTTGGTGCCTTCGGCGTAGATGTACTCGGCAATCGGCGTCGAACCAACGAAGCTCAGCGCTTTGACTTCCGGCGCTTCGATCAGCGCGTCCACGGCAGTCTTGTCGCCATGCACCACGCTCATCACGCCTTTCGGCAGACCGGCTTCCAGCAGCAGCTGAGCGATCAGCAGCGTCGAGCTTGGATCACGTTCGGACGGTTTGAGGATAAAGCAGTTACCGCAGACGATCGCCAGTGGGTACATCCACAGCGGCACCATGGCCGGGAAGTTGAACGGGGTGATACCGGCAACGATGCCCAGCGGCTGAAAGTCCGACCATGCGTCGATGTTCGGGCCGACGTTGCGGCTGTATTCACCCTTGAGGATTTCCGGGGCAGCGCAAGCGAACTCGACGTTCTCGATGCCGCGTTTCAATTCACCGGCGGCGTCTTCCAGAGTCTTGCCGTGTTCTTCGCTGATCAATTGCGAGATGCGTGCTTCGTTCTGCTCCAGCAGTTGCTTGAAGCGGAACATCACCTGGGCACGTTTGGCCGGTGGCGTGTTGCGCCACGCCGGGAACGCAGCCTTGGCGGCATCGATGGCTTTCTGGATGGTTGCCTGGCTGGCCAGTGGCAGCTTGTGGATAGCCTGACCGGTGGACGGGTTGAACACATCAACCGCGCGACCGTTCTCGGTCACCAGTTCGCCATTGATCAAATGCGGAATAACGCTCATCGAAAACTCCTGAATTCTTGTGCGCAGACACCCGCAACAGGCGCCTGCTATTTGTATAGCTATATAAAAGGAAAAATCAGTCGAGCTTGTTCAGCACTTCGCCGACCGCGTCGAACAGACGATCGAGGTCTTGCGGCTTGCTGTTGAAGGTTGGGCCGAACTGCAGGGTGTCGCCGCCGAAGCGTACGTAGAACCCGGCTTTCCACAGGGCCATGCCCGCCTCGAACGGACGCACGATAGCGTCGCCGTCACGCCCGGCAATCTGGATCGCACCGGCCAGACCGAAGTTGCGGATGTCGATAACGTTCTTCGAACCTTTCAGACCGTGCAGCGCGTTTTCGAAATGCGGTGCGACTTCGGCAACGCTCTGCACCAGGTTTTCCTTTTGCAGCAGATCGAGTGCTGCCAGGCCTGCAGCGCAAGCCACCGGGTGTGCCGAGTAGGTGTAGCCGTGCGGGAATTCCACGGCGTATTCCGGGGTCGGCTGATTCATGAAGGTCTGGTAGATCTCGGAGCTGGCAATCACTGCGCCCATCGGGATCGCGCCGTTGGTGACTTGCTTGGCGATGCACATCAGGTCCGGGGTCACGCCAAAGGTGTCGGCGCCGAACATGTTGCCGGTACGGCCGAAACCGGTGATCACTTCGTCGAACACCAACAGAATGCTGTGCTGATCGCAAATTTCGCGCAGACGTTTCAGGTAACCCTGCGGCGGCACCAGTACGCCAGCGGAACCGGCCATAGGCTCAACGAATACCGCGGCGATGTTCGAAGCGTCGTGCAGTTCGATCAGCTTCAGCAACTCATCGGCCAAAGCGATACCGCCCTGCTCCGGCATGCCACGGGAGAAAGCGTTGCTGGCCAGCAGCGTGTGCGGCAGATGATCGACGTCCATCATCGCCTGACCGAACAGCTTGCGGTTGCCGTTGACGCCGCCGAGGCTGGTGCCGGCAATGTTCACGCCGTGGTAACCACGGGCACGGCCGATCATTTTGGTCTTGGTCGACTGGCCTTTCAGGCGCCAGTAGGCACGGACCATTTTCACTGCTGTGTCGGCGCACTCGGAACCGGAGTCAGTGAAGAACACGTGGTTGAGGTTGCCCGGAGTCAGCTCGGTGATTTTTTCGGCCAACTGGAACGACAGTGGATGGCCGTACTGGAAGCCCGGCGAGTAATCGAGGGTGCCCAACTGTTTGGAGACCGCTTCCTGAATTTCCTTGCGGGTGTGGCCGGCGCCACAGGTCCACAGGCCAGACAGCGAGTCGTATACCCGGCGGCCTTTGTCGTCGATCAGCCAGCTGCCTTCGGCGCCAACGATCAAACGCGGATCGCGCTGGAAATTGCGGTTGGCGGTGTACGGCATCCAGTGCGCGTCCAGCTTCAATTGGCTGGCCAGTGGCGACGGCGCGTTTTCAGGCATGTTCATCGGGCAAAACCTCGCAGGGCATAAGCGTCAGGGAGATAAAAAGCGTTGTTGCAGCTAAATTGCCACGGCGATAAAGTCGGTGAAATTCAACTCTTCTAACCTTCAGTTAGAACTTTGCTAAACAATGAGAACAATAAGATGAGCAGCCGCCGTCCCGATCCGCTGGCCCAGGTCAGTGACTTTGATATTCGCCTGCTGCGGATTTTTCGCAGCGTGGTGGAGTGCGGCGGCTTCTCGGCGGCGGAAACCGTGCTCGGCATCGGTCGCTCGGCGATCAGTCAGCAGATGAGCGATCTGGAGCAGCGCCTCGGTTTGCGTCTGTGCCAGCGCGGGCGCGCCGGGTTTTCGCTGACCGAAGAAGGTCGCGAGGTGTATCAATCGGCGCTGCAACTATTAAGTGCGCTGGAAAGTTTCCGCACCGAGGTCAACGGTCTGCACCAGCATTTGCGTGGCGAGCTGATCATCGGCCTGACCGACAACCTCGTCACCCTCCCCCACATGCGCATTACCCACGCCCTCGCGCAGTTGAAGGAGCGCGGACCAGATGTGCAGATCCAGATCCGCATGATTGCGCCGAATGAAGTTGAGCAAGGCGTGCTCGATGGGCGTCTGCATGTTGGCGTGGTGCCGCAGGCCAGTGCGTTGTCGGGACTGGAATATCAGCCGTTGTACAGCGAGCGTTCGCTGCTTTATTGCGCGGTGGGGCATCCGCTGTTTTATGTCGATGACAAGCAACTCGATGACGAACGCTTAAACAGTCAGGACGCGATTGCGCCGACGTTTCGGTTGCCGGCGGATATTCAGGCGCATTACCAGGCGCTCAATTGCACCGCCAGCGCTTCCGATCGAGAAGGCATGGCGTTTCTGATTCTGACCGGGCGCTACATTGGTTATCTGCCGGACCACTACGCCAGTCTCTGGGTACAGCAAGGTCGCTTGCGTGCGCTGAAATCGCAAACGCGTTTTTATGACTTGAGCCTCGCATCGGTCACGCGCAAGGGCCGGCGCCCTCATTTGGTGCTGGAAAGCTTTTTGGAGAGTCTGGCGGCGACGCGTTGAAGAATCCTGCAAGGCCCGCCAGCGTTGGGCCTTGACGACTAAATCACTCGATAACCTGAGCAAGTGGACAGCTTTTTGCAAAGCAGGATCAACTCCAATCCTTCAACAAGAAGCCTTCAGCCATGCAGCCAGATTCCGAACAATCCAGCGACCTGATCTACGGCCTCAACGACCGCCCCAAACCACTCGCCGCAACTCTCGCGGCGCTGCAACACGTGCTCGCCAGTTTCGTCGGCATCATCACCCCGCCGCTGGTGATCGGTTCAGCATTGGGGCTGACCGCGCATTTGCCCTACCTGATCAGCATGGCGTTGATGGTCTCGGGCGTCGGCACCTTTATTCAGGCGCGGCGGCCGTTCGGCATCGGGGCGGGAATGATCTGTTTACAGGGCACCAGTTTCGCCTTTCTCGGTGCGGTGCTGTCGGCCGGTTTTCTGGTCAAGCAACGTGGCGGCAGCCCGGAAGACATTCTGGCGATGATCTTCGGCGTGTGCTTTTTCGGCGCAATCGTGCAGATCGTCCTCAGCCGCTTCATCGGTCAATTGCGTCGAGTCGTTACGCCGCTGGTGACCGGGATCGTCATCACCCTGATCGGTATCAGCCTGATCAAGGTCGGCATCACCGATCTGGGCGGTGGCTTCAATGCGCCGGATTTCGGTGCGCCAGGCAATCTGGCGCTGGGCGTGTTTGTGTTGCTGACGATCATTCTGCTCAACCGCTCGAACACGCCATGGGTGCGCTTGTCGGCAATCATCATCGGTTTGCTGCTCGGCAGCCTGGCCGCGTGGTTCAGTGGGAAACTGGTGCCGCAGCCTTTACCTGACTTGCCACTGGTGAGTTTTCCTACACCGTTCAAGTTTGGCTTCAGCTTCGACTGGACGGCTTTCCTGCCGGTCGCGCTGATTTATCTGATCAGCACCATCGAAACCGTCGGCGACCTCACCGCCAACTGCATGCTCGCCCGCCAACCGATCAGCGGCCCTTCTTATATAAGCCGCCTGCGCGGTGGCGTCCTCGGCGATGGCGTCAGTTGCATGATCGCCGCGACCTTCAGCGCCTTCCCCAACACCACGTTTGCGCAGAACAACGGCGTGATCCAGCTGACCGGCGTCGCCAGTCGTTACGTTGGTCTGTACATCGGCGCGATCCTGTTTTGTCTCGGTATGTTCCCAATGATCGGCGCGGTGCTGCAGCAGATTCCAAAACCGGTACTCGGTGGCGCGACCCTGGTGATGTTCGGCGCGGTGGCGGCTGCCGGCGTGCGCATCCTCGCGCAGTCGCCACTGGATCGACGCAGCATGTTGATCATCGCCACGTCGTTCGGCGTCGGCCTGGGCATTGCCGCGCAACCGAACCTGCTGCACCTGCTGCCAAAACTTGTGCAGAACCTGTTTGATTCGGCGATCACCAGCGGCGGCCTGACCGCGATCATCCTGTGCCTGTTGCTGCCGGAGTCGAAAACCGAGGCCGCTGAAGCGCACGCGCCGCTGAACAAGATCGAACAGGCGTAACGGTTTTATCGCGCAAAGACTTGTCGGATGCCTGTGGGTGCGCTATCAACGCAACTGGTTGCACCCACAGACAAACCCGGAAGTGCCTATGACCTTTGAAGTCCCAGCCCATGGCGGCAAGCCCGCCAGCCGCATTCGTCAGAAAAACGAAGAGACCATCCTCAAAGCCGCCGAAGACGAGTTCGCCCGTCACGGGTACAAAGGCACCAGCATGAACACCATCGCGCAGAATGCCGGGTTGCCCAAGGCGAACCTGCATTACTACTTCACCAACAAACTCGGTTTGTACGTGGCGGTGTTGAGCAACATCATCGAGCTGTGGGACAGCACCTTCAACACGCTAACGGCCGAGGACGATCCAGCCGAAGCGCTGACCCGGTACATTCGCGCCAAGATGGAGTTCTCCCGCCGTCAGCCGCAGGCCTCGCGAATCTTTGCGATGGAAGTGATCAGCGGCGGTGAATGCCTGACCGAATATTTCAATCAGGATTACCGCGCCTGGTTCACTGGCCGTGCGGCGGTGTTTCAGGCGTGGATCGATGCGGGCAAAATGGACGCGGTCGATCCGGTGCACCTGATCTTCCTGTTGTGGGGCAGCACTCAGCATTACGCCGACTTCGCCACGCAGATTCTGTCGCGTCAGCGGTCGCAGCAAGCTGACCAAGCAGGACATGGAAGACGCCGGCAACAACCTGATCCGCATCATTCTCAAAGGCTGCGGCCTCACTCCTCCTCTATAAGACGTTTATGCCTTTCACCCTCAGCGGTTTTTGCGAGTACCGCGAAGAGATTCGCAAAAGCCGCTTTATCACCTTCGCCACGCCGATCGGCAGCCCTGCCGAGGCGCTGGCGTTCTTCGAGCAACACAGCGACTTCAATGCCTCGCACAATTGCTGGGCGTGGAAGCTCGGCGATCAATATCGCAGCAATGACGACGGCGAGCCGGGCGGCACGGCGGGTCGGCCGATTCTCGCGGCAATTGAGGCGCAGGATTGCGATCAGGTCGCGGTGCTGGTGATTCGTTGGTACGGCGGCATTCAACTTGGGACTGGTGGGTTGGCCCGGGCTTATGGCGGTGGCGCGAACAAGTGCCTGCAAACGGCGGCGAAGGTTGAGTTGATCAGTCGGGTGCCGTTGAGTTGCGCTTGCGGGTTTGCCGAGTTGGCGTTGGTGAAGTTGCGCGTTGCCGATCTGGGTGGATTGGTAGTGGAGGAAAACTTCACGGCGAACGGGGTCGAGTTGAAGTTAGCGGTGGGTGAGGCGCAAATCGATGTCTTGCAAACCCAGCTAGCGGATTTGAGCCGTGGGCGGATTTTGTTGCAGCGGTGAAGCAGGATCAAAAGATCGCAGCGTTCCGCAGCTCCTACAGGGATCCGGGTTTGTCATGAATTTCGTTGGTGATACCGGTATCAGCGTTTTCGTGTAGGAGCTGCCGAAGGCTGCGATCTTTTAGGGCATCACCCTTTTCCGTTATTCCCCGGAGTTGCCCACATCTGCTGTGCACCCGACTGTGGATAACCTGAGTACATTCCGCTGTAACCCTTCTGTCACGTGGCTTTGCGCGGTTTGCTCACTTTTCGTTCAATTCAACCGACGAAACGAAAATTTCAAACAGAAACAGACAGTTAGCGCGGTTTATCACCATTAGAAGAAAGCACCGCAGTGCTTATGCCCGGGTTTGCGGCTTGCGCACAATAACTGTGGAACAAGCTGTGGATAACCCGTTCATGGCTGGCGCAGTCGCAGGTTCTGCCTGACTCACACGTGTTTGCTCGTTTTTTGATCAGTTGCTGACGGGCAAAACTGGAGCCCGATCAACGGCTTTGCTCTGAATTGGTGCCGGGCACAAGCCTGTTTTTATCTTGGGTGCTCTACGCCAAGGGCTGATACACGCGGCCCGCTCGCGTTCCTGACTCAATGGCCAGGAAATTGCTTTATCCACAGGCACAACTCCAAGCAAGTCGAGCCTGTCATGCCAATCGCTCCTCCCATTGCGCGCTTGCAACTGCGCCATATCAGCAAACGCTACCCCGGTTGTCTGGCCAATGACGCCATCGACCTGAGCATCGCACCCGGGGAAATCCATGCCCTGCTCGGTGAAAACGGTGCGGGCAAAAGCACCCTGATGAAAATCATCTACGGCGTTACCCAGGCCGATTCGGGCGAGATGCTCTGGCAGGGTCAACGGGTCAACATCCGCAACCCGGCACAGGCGCGGCAGCTGGGCATCGGCATGGTGTTCCAGCATTTCTCACTGTTCGAAACCCTCAGCGTGGCGCAGAACATTGCGCTGGCGATGGGCGCTGCGGCCGGCACACCGAAGCAACTGGAGCCGAAAATTCGCCAAGTGTCGCGTCGCTACGGTATGGCGCTGGAACCCGAAAGACTTGTCCACAGTCTGTCGATCGGCGAGCGCCAGCGCGTGGAAATCATTCGCTGCCTGATGCAGAACATTCGCCTGTTGATTCTCGACGAACCGACCTCAGTGCTGACACCGCAGGAGGCCGATGAGTTGTTCATCACCCTGCGCCGCCTCGCCTCCGAGGGCTGCAGCATTCTGTTTATCAGCCACAAACTCGGCGAAGTACGGGCGCTGTGTCACAGCGCGACGGTTTTGCGCGGCGGGCGCGTGGCCGGGCATTGCGTGCCAGCCGAATGTTCGGATCAGCAGTTGGCGCAGCTGATGGTTGGCGAAGCAGCGGCGTTGATTGGCGATTACCCGAAGGTCAGTGGCGGCACGACGTTTTTACGGATTAGCGGATTGAGTTGGCACAACCCGGACCCGTTTGGCTGCTCGCTGAAAGACATCGACCTGGAAGTGCGCGGCGGTGAAATCGTCGGCATCGCCGGGGTCGCCGGTAATGGTCAGGATGAGTTGCTTGCGCTGCTCAGCGGCGAGCAAATCCTGCGTCGCGCCGAAGCGGCAACTATTCGATTCGCGGAGCAACATGTCGCCGACCTGCGCCCGGATGCGCGACGCAAACTGGGCCTGGCATTCGTGCCCGCCGAGCGTCTCGGTCATGGCGCGGTGCCGGAATTGAGTCTGGCCGATAACGCCCTGCTCACCGCTTTCCAGCAAGGCTTGGTCAGCAACGGTTTGATCGAACGCGGCAAAGTCGAAGCCCTCGCCCGACAGATCATTCAGCGTTTCGGCGTAAAAACCCCGGACACGCAAACCGCTGCGCGCAGCCTGTCCGGCGGCAACCTGCAGAAATTCATCCTCGGCCGGGAAATCCTCCAGCAACCGAAACTGCTGATCGCCGCGCACCCGACCTGGGGCGTCGACGTCGGTGCTGCCGCGACCATTCACCGCGCGCTGATCGCGTTGCGCGATGCCGGTGCGGCGATTCTGGTGATTTCCGAAGACCTCGACGAACTGTTCCAGATCAGCGATCGCCTCGGTGCGTTGTGCGGTGGACGTTTGTCGGCGTTGCACAACACCGGCGATACCCAACTCAGCGATGTCGGCGGCTGGATGGCCGGCCAGTTCGACCACACACCTTCAGCCGCCACGGTTTAACGGAGTTTTCCACATGCTGCTTTCCCTCGAACCCCGTGGCCAGCAATCGCGCCTGATGCTGTGGTGCTCGCCGTTACTGGCGGCGGCGCTGACGCTCGGCTGCGGCTCGCTGCTGTTTATCGCCCTCGGTCACGACCCGCTGCAAACCTTGCACACGCTGCTGATCGCACCGGTCAGCGACTTGTATGGCGTCTCCGAATTACTGGTCAAGGCGCTGCCGATTCTGCTCTGCGCACTGGGCTTGGCGGTGGCCTATCAGGCGCGGATCTGGAACATCGGCGCCGAAGGTCAATTGCTCCTCGGCGCACTCGCCGGCAGTGCCTTGGCGGTGAACATCATCGGCATGCAAAGTCGTTGGGCGCTGGTATTTATTCTGCTCACCGGCACCCTCGCTGGCGCGGCGTGGGCCGGGCTCACCGCGTGGTTGCGCACGCGCTTCAACGCCAACGAAATCCTCACCAGCATCATGCTCAATTACATCGCGCTGAACCTGCTGCTGTTCTGCGTGCACGGGCCGCTTAAAGATCCGGCCGGGTTCAACTTTCCCGAGTCAGCGATGTTCGGCGATGCCAGCCGTTTGCCGTTGTTGATGGAGGATGGCCGCGTGCATGCCGGGGTGTATTTCGCCCTGCTCGCACTGGTCGCGGTGTGGGTGTTGTTGCAGAAAAGCTTTGTCGGTTTCCAGATCAAAGTGCTTGGGCTGGACAAGCGTGCCGCAGGGTTTGTCGGCTTTCGCGAGAAGCGCTTGATCTGGCTGGCACTGTTGATCAGCGGCGGCTTGGCCGGGCTCGCCGGCGTTTGCGAAGTCACCGGGCCGATTGGCCAATTGGTGCCGCAGGTGTCGCCGGGTTATGGCTATGCGGCGATTACCGTGGCGTTTCTTGGGCGTCTGAATCCGATCGGGATTCTGTTTTCGAGTCTGTTGATGGCACTGCTGTACATCGGTGGCGAGAGCGCGCAAATGACGATGAACCTGCCGCAGGCGATCACCCAGTTGTTTCAAGGAATGATGCTGTTTTTCCTGCTCGCCTGTGACGTGCTGATTCTCTATCGGCCACGTCTGAACCTGCGCTGGGTGAAGCGCACCTCGACCACTGCCGTAACCGTCGGAGCGCTGTGATGGATATCGATCTGTTGAGCAATATTTTCTACGCCATGGTGCGTTGCGGCACGCCGCTGTTGCTGGTGGCGCTGGGGGAGCTGATTTGCGAAAAGAGCGGCGTGCTCAACCTCGGGCAGGAAGGGATGATGCTGTTTGGCGCGGTGATCGGTTTTATCGTCGCGCTGAACAGCGGCAACCTGTGGCTCGGCGTGTTGTTGGCGATGCTCGCGGGCATGTTGTTGTCGTCGCTGTTTGCCTTGGTGGCGCTGGTGTTCAACGCCAATCAGGTGGCGACCGGGTTGGCGTTGACGATTTTTGGTGTCGGGCTGTCGACCTTTGTCGGCGCGGCTTGGGTGGGTAAACCGTTGGCCGGTTTTGAGCCGTTGGCGATTCCTTATCTGAGTGAGATTCCGCTGATCGGTCGGATGCTGTTTGCTCAGGATTTGCTGGTGTATCTGTCGTTCGCGCTGTTTGCGCTGGTGGCGTGGGTGATCATCAAAAGTCGTGTCGGGTTGATCATTCAAGCGGTCGGGGAAAACCCGGATGCGGCCAGTGCGATGGGCTTGCCGGTGTTGACCGTGCGCACCTTGGCGGTGCTGTTCGGCGGGGCGATGGCCGGGTTGGCCGGGGCTTATTTGTCGCTGGCGTATACGCCGATGTGGGCAGAAAACATGACCGCCGGGCGTGGCTGGATCGCCTTGGCGCTGGTGGTATTTGCCAGTTGGCGAGTATGGCGGTTGTTGCTCGGGGCGTATCTGTTTGGCCTCGCCAGTATCCTGCACTTGGTGGCGCAGGGGTTGGGGCTGGCGATTCCGTCGAGTTTGCTGGCGATGCTGCCGTATGTCGCGACGATTGTGGTGTTGGTGCTGTTGTCGCGGGATGCGCTGCGCACGCGGCTGTATGCGCCGGTGTCGCTTGGGCAGCCTTGGCAGGCGGGGCATTAATTATTGTTTGGGCGGGCCTCTTCGCGAGCAGGCTCGCTCCCACATTTTCCGCTCTCGACTCAGGGGTATGAGGTGACACCCATCTCCTGTGGGAGCGAGCCTGCTCGCGAAGACTTACTGACAGGCAACACCTGAGCAACGCCCCACGTCAGTTCGAAGACCAGGAAAACAATCAGAATCGAACTGGCACCGTGAAGCAAGGCATACCCCTGCCAAGCCGCAAACAGAAACCTGGCCACCGCGTCATACCGTCCATAAAGCGCCTGCGGATCACGAATCCGCAGCACCGCCCACACGCACACCACCGATCCCAACAGGTTCGCCATCAACAGATGCACAGGCTGAAACGCGGGTAGTTCGCCGGGCAAATCCAGTGCGCTCAACACCCCGTGTACAACGGCAAAACTCCACGGCGTGGCAAACGCTGCCGTGACGATCAAGTCATACCAGGCGCTGCCGCGCACCACATTGCGATACTGCGTTGAAGTCCACATCATCCATGCTCCAGAAATTCAGGGAGCCTCCACGGTAAAGCCTGGAGTATGCTCCAGGGTCAATAGCCCTTTTGAGAGCCCGCATGCGCATCGGTGAATTAGCCCAGGCCAGCGCCGTCAGCCGTGACACCCTGCGTTTCTATGAGCAGCGCGGGTTGATCGCGGCGCAGCGCAGTGCCAATGGTTACCGCGACTATCCGCCGGAGATGGTGCAACTGGTGCTCTATATCAAAACGGCGCAGCGTCTGGGATTTACCCTCGGCGAGATCGGCGACAGCGTTGCCGCATTGTGGAACGCGCCAGATCCGGACAACGCCGTGGCGCAGTTGCTGCGCGACAAACTGCAACTGATCGAAACCCGCATGCGCGAACTTGATGCGCTGCGGCAGGAGTTGCAACTTCGCCTCGGTCAGGCCTGTCCATTGAATCCATGATCCTCATTCATCAAGGAAGCCCATCATGTCTGCAAAAAACGCACTGATTATCGGCGCCTCCCGGGGCCTTGGCCTCGGTCTGGTGAAAACCCTGCTGGCCGACGGCTGGCAAGTCACCGCCACCGTGCGCAATCCTGCCAATGCCGATGCGCTCCAAGCATTAGGCAAGGTACGGATCGAGAAGCTCGACATGGACGATCAGCAAGCGGTCATTGCTCTGAGCCAACAGCTCAAGGGCGAAACCTTCGACTTGCTGTTCGTCAACGCCGGGGTCAAAGGCCCGGCCGATCAGACCCCTGGCGGCGCGACACTGGCTGAAGTCGGTCAGTTGTTTTTCACCAACGCGGTGGCGCCGATCAATCTGGCTCAGCGTTTTGCCGGGCAGATTCGTGACGGCAGCGGTGTGCTGGCGTTCATGAGTTCCGGACTGGGCAGCGTGACCGTGCCGGACGCGCCGGAGCTGGCGCTGTACAAGGCGAGCAAGGCTGCGCTGAATTCGATGACCAACAGTTTTGTCACGCAATTGGGCGAGCAGAAGATGACGGTGTTGTCACTGCATCCGGGTTGGGTGAAGACGGACATGGGCGGTGAAGGGGCTGACCTTGACGTGGAAACCAGCACCCGTGGGCTGGTAGATCAAGTAAATGCGTACACCGGCAAGGGCGGGCATCACTTCATCAATTACAAGGGTGAAACCATCCCCTGGTAAGCATACAAATCCCTGTAGGAGCTGCCGAAGGCTGCGATCTTTTGATCTTAAAAACAAAATCAAAAGATCGCAGCCTTCGGCAGCTCCTACAGGGGTTGTGTATTTTGGTTGTGTGGTGAATGGTCGGGTTGGGCTTGCCCGCTGCAACAATTTGTTTGAAACTGCGCACCTCGTCCCCGCGGCGACCCTGGATCAGCAGACAGGGCATCACTGAGCTGGCAACCCTGAACCCCATTTTCAGAGGAGCCGGCAACATGCCCGCGACCCGTACCTGGTTAAAAAATCCCCTCGCCATTTTCACTTCCAACGAGCTCGATGCCCGTGGCGGTCTTGTCGTGCAAGACGGTGTCATCGTCGAAGTCCTCGCCGCCGGCCAACAGCCGTCGGCACCGTGCAATGAAGTGTTCGATGCCCGTGAACATGTGATCCTGCCGGGCCTGATCAACACCCACCATCACTTCTATCAAACCCTGACTCGCGCCTGGGCGCCGGTGGTCAATCAGCCGTTGTTCCCGTGGCTGAAAACCCTTTACCCGGTGTGGGCGCGCCTGACGCCTGAGAAGCTCGCGCTCGCCACCAAAGTCGCTTTGGCCGAACTGTTGCTGTCGGGCTGCACCACTGCTGCCGATCATCATTACCTGTTCCCGGACGGTCTGGAAAATGCCATCGACGTGCAAGTCGAAAGCGTCCGCGAACTGGGCATGCGCGCCATGCTCACCCGCGGTTCGATGAGCCTCGGCGAGAAGGACGGCGGCCTGCCGCCGCAGCAGACCGTGCAGGAAGGTCAGGTGATTCTCGACGACAGTCAGCGCCTGATTCACGAGTACCACGAGCGTGGCGATGGCGCGCAGATCCAGATCGCGCTGGCGCCCTGCTCGCCGTTCTCGGTGACCCCGGAAATCATGTCGGCCAGCGCCGAACTGGCGAACAAGCTCGACGTGCGTCTGCACACGCATCTGGCCGAAACCCTCGACGAAGAGGATTTCTGCCTGCAGCGTTTCGGCCTGCGCACCGTCGATTATCTCGACAGCGTCGGCTGGCTCGGCCCGCGCACCTGGCTGGCGCACGGCATCCATTTCAACCCGGACGAAATCGCCCGCCTCGGCGAGGCTGGCACCGGCATCTGCCATTGCCCGAGTTCGAACATGCGTCTGGCCTCCGGGATATGCCCGAGTATCGATCTGACTGATGCCGGTGCGCTGTTTGGTCTGGGCGTCGACGGTTCGGCGTCCAACGATGCCTCGAACATGATTCTCGAAGCACGTCAGGCGCTGTACATCCAGCGTCTGCGTTATGGCGCCGAGAAGATTACGCCGGAACGCGTGCTGGGCTGGGCGACCAAGGGCTCGGCGAGCCTGTTGGGGCGGACCGACATTGGTGAGATTGCCGTGGGCAAACAGGCGGATCTGGCGTTGTTCAAGCTCGATGAGCTGCGCTTCTCCGGCAGCCATGATCCGATTTCGGCGTTGCTGTTGTGCGGCGCCGATCGTGCGGATCGGGTGATGATTGCTGGCAAGTGGCGTGTGGTTGATGGCCAGGTTGAAGGACTGGACCTGAAAGGCCTGATCGCCGATCACAGCCAGGCGGCGCGCCAGTTGATCGCCGGTACCTGATCCCCCTCCCCATCTGATCGTTCCCACGCTCTGCGTGGGAATGCATCTCGGGACGCTCCGCGTCCCAGCGGCGGACGCAGAGCGTCCATGGCGGCATTCCCACGCGGAGCGTGGGAACGATCAATCATCAGAGGCCGAGCAGGGAAAGCATGATGAACGTCGCAAACAACACAAAGTGCGTCATGCCTTCGATGGCATTGGTCTCGCCGTCGTTGAGGTTGATCGCACTAACGATCAACGTCAGGAAGATCATCACCGTCTGCACAGGCGTCATCGCCATCTGAAACGGTTGACCGGTGTACAGCGCCATCGCCTCCATCACTGGCACGGTCAGAATCACCGTCGACAGTGACGCGCCCATCGCAATGTTCACCACCGACTGCATACGGTTGGCCAGCGCCGCACGCAACGCCGTCAAAATCTCCGGCGCAGCAGAAATCGCCGCCACCAGAATCGCGGTGATCACCGGCGGTGCGCCCGTGCCTTCCAGGCCCAGATCGAGGGTCTTCGACATCACTTCGGCGAGTGCGCCAATCACCACCACGCCAAACACCAGAATGCCGATCGACAACGCCAGGCTGACCGGTTTTGGTTCTTCCTCGATCGGTTCTTTCTTGCGGCGTTTGTCCGGGTAGCTGTAGCTGAAAAAGTAACTGTGCGGGCCGACCTGCATGCGCAGAAACAACGCATACAGCACCACCATCGCACCGATGGTGAACGCCGAATAAATCTTCCAGTTGGCCTCGGGAATAAACTCCGGCACCACCATCGATACGCCCATGGCGGTGAGAATCATCACGCTGTAGCTGCGCGCCGAATCGTCGTTGTAAGACTGCTCACCGTGCTTGATCCCGCCCATCAGCGCGGCGAGGCCAAGGATGCCGTTGATATCGAGCATCACTGCCGAATAGATCGTGTCGCGCACCAACGTGGCCGAAGCTTCGTTGCTCATCATGATCGCCAGGATCACCACCTCCACCAGCACGGCGGCGAGGGTGAGAATCATGGTGCCGTACGGGTCGCCGACTTTTTCCGCGAGCAATTCGGCTTGATGGGCGACGCGCATTGAGGCGGCGACGATGAAGGCGATCAGCACCAGACCGCCGATCAACGCGACGATCTGGCCGCTGTGCAACAGCCAGTGTTCCAGCGGATAGGCAACGCAGGCGGCGATGACGGCCAGCAGCAGAAAGCTTTCTTGCTTGAGGATGGTGAACATGGCGGGCCTTTTTGCCGAAGAGAGCGGATGAGCTACTGACTGCGGGGCGGCGCTAACGTTTCGTTACACCTTAGCGCACCAAGCGCTGGCAGTGCTTTTGGCAGTTGCACTTTTATTGGCCTTGAGGGCGCTATCGCGAGCAGGCTCACTCCTACAGTTGACCGCATTCCCCTGTAGGAGTGAGCCTGCTCGCGATGGCCGTTACGCGATTTCGAATTGTTTGTTGTCCTGTTGGTCAGCAATTTGCATTGGCCCTGACCACACACAACAAAACGGAGCTCCAATTCATGCAAATACGTCCGCTGCACAAACTGCTGTGCGCCGCCCTCGGTCTGGGGATCAGCCTGAGCGCCAGCGCTGCCGATCCGCTGAAGGTCGGTTTCGTCTACATCGGCCCGATCGGTGACCACGGCTGGACGTATCAGCATGAACAGGGGCGCAAGGCACTCGCAGAAAAACTCGGCACGCAGATCACCACCAACTACGTCGAGAACGTCGCTGAAGGCGCCGACGCCGAGCGGGTCATCCGCAACATGGCCAAGGACAACTATGACCTGATCTTCACCACCTCTTTCGGCTACATGAACCCGACGCTGAAAGTCGCCAAGCAATTTCCCAAGGTGACCTTCGAACACGCCACCGGCTACAAACAGGACAAGAACCTCGGCACCTATCTGGCGCGCACTTACGAGGGTCGCTACGTCGGTGGTTTCCTCGCGGCGAAGATGACCAAGACCAAAAAGATCGGTTACGTCGCTTCGTTCCCGATCCCCGAGGTGATCCGCGATATCAACGCGATTCAACTGGCCCTGAACAAATACAACCCTGGCACCGAGATCAAAGTGGTGTGGGTCAACTCGTGGTTCGATCCTGGCAAGGAGGCCGATGCGGCCAACGCGCTGATCGATCAGGGCGTCGACGTGGTGTTCCAGCACACCGACAGCCCGGCACCGATTCAGGCCGCCGAACGTCGTGGCGTATACGCCGTAGGTTACGCCTCGGACATGGCGCACTTCGGGCCGAAAGCGGTGCTGACCTCGATCGTCAACGACTGGGCGCCGCACTATATTCAGGCGACGCAGAGCGTGATCGACCACACGTGGAAATCCCAGGACTACTGGGGCGGGTTGAAGGAAGGCACGGTTGAACTGCCGATCAGCGGTCTGGTGCCGGCGCCAGTGAAAGCCGAGGCCGAGCAGATCATTGCCGACATCAAGAGCGGTGCATTGCAGCCATTTACCGGGCCGATCAAGGATCAGGCCGGCGTCGAGAAAATCCCGGCGGGCGTAAGTGCGACCACGGCGGAACTGGCGTCGATGAACTATTACGTTGAAGGCATGAAGGCTGAGATGCCGAAGTAATCCATTTGACCCGGATCGTTCCCACGCTCTGCGTGGGAATGCCGCCCGGGACGCTCCGCGTCCCTGCCAAAAGCGGACGCAGAGCGTCCATTGAGGCATTCCCACGCGGAGCATGGGAACGATCTCCCGTACTTTTCAAGGATTGTGTATGGATCAGCTTCCGATCATCGACATCAGCCCGCTCTATAGCGACGACGAAAACGCCTGGCCTGCCGTGGCTGAACAAATCGACCACGCCTGCCGCGAATGGGGTTTCTTCTACATCAAGGGTCATCCGATTTCCGCGCAGCGCATCGACGCGGTGCTTGATCAGACTCAGCGTTTCTTTGCCCTGCCCGTCGCAGAAAAACTCAAGATCGACATCACCCAAACCCGCCACCATCGCGGTTACGGCGCCATCGCCACCGAGCAACTCGACCCGAGCAAACCCAGCGACCTCAAAGAAACCTTCGACATGGGGCTGCACCTGCCAGCCAACCATCCCGACGTGCTCGCCGAAAAACCGCTGCGCGGGCCGAACCGTCATCCGGCGCAAACCGGATGGGCTGAGTTGATGGAGCAGCATTACCTCGACATGCAGGCCCTCGCGCAAACCTTGTTACGAGCGATGACCATCGCGTTGAACATCGAACGCGACTTCTTCGACAGCCGTTTCAACGACCCCGTCAGCGTGCTGCGCATGATCCATTACCCTCCTCGCCACACCGCCAGCTCCCCCGAGCAGCAAGGTGCCGGTGCGCACACCGATTACGGCTGCATCACCCTGCTCTATCAGGACAGCGCCGGCGGCCTGCAGGTAAAAAACGTCAAGGGTGAATGGATCGACGCGCCACCCATCGACGGCACCTTCGTGGTCAACCTCGGCGACATGATGGCGCGCTGGAGCAACGACCGTTATCGCTCGACCCCGCACCGGGTGATCAGCCCGCTCGGGGTGGATCGCTATTCGATGCCGTTCTTTGCCGAGCCGCACCCGGACACGCGCATCGAATGCCTGCCCGGTTGTCAGGACGCACAGCATCCGGCGAAATATCCGACGACCACTTGCGCCGAATTCCTGCTGTCGCGCTTCGCCGATACCTACGCCTATCGTCGCGAGCAGGAAGCCGTGTGATGGATCGCTTGGTCAGGTTTTGCCAATTGTTTCGACGAGCATCTGTAGAATGCCGCCATTGCACCTGATGAGAAAAGAATATGTACGACTGGCTCAACGCCTTGCCCAAGGCTGAACTGCACCTGCACCTGGAAGGCTCGCTGGAGCCCGAGCTGCTGTTCGCCCTGGCCGAGCGCAACAAGATCGCCCTGCCGTGGAACGATGTCGAAACCCTGCGCAAGGCTTATGCCTTCAACAATCTGCAGGAGTTCCTCGACCTGTATTACCAGGGCGCCGACGTGCTGCGCACCTCGCAGGATTTCTATGACCTGACCTGGGCCTACCTGCTGCGCTGCAAAGCACAGAACGTGATTCACACCGAACCGTTCTTCGATCCGCAGACCCACACCGACCGCGGCATCCCGTTCGAAGTGGTGCTCAACGGCATCGCAGCCGCATTGAAGGATGGCGAGCAGCAACTGGGCATCACCAGCGGTTTGATCCTCAGCTTCCTGCGCCACCTCAGCGAAGAAGAAGCCGAGAAAACCCTCGACCAAGCGCTGCCGTTCCGTGACGCGTTTGTTGCTGTCGGTCTGGACAGCTCCGAGATGGGTCACCCGCCGAGCAAGTTCCAGCGTGTGTTTGATCGTGCCCGTCACGAAGGCTTCCTGACCGTTGCCCACGCTGGCGAAGAAGGCCCGCCGGAGTACATCTGGGAAGCCATCGACCTGCTGAAAATCCAGCGTATCGACCATGGCGTGCGCGCCATCGAAGACGAGCGCCTGATGCAGCGGATCATCGACGAACAGATCCCGCTGACCGTGTGCCCGTTGTCGAACACCAAGCTTTGCGTGTTCGATCACATGTCGCAGCACAACATTCTCGACATGCTCGAGCGTGGCGTGAAGGTCACGGTGAACTCCGATGACCCGGCGTACTTTGGTGGTTATGTGACCGAGAACTTCTACGCGCTGCATGAGCATTTGGGCATGACCCAGGATCAGGCCAAGCGCCTGGCGCAGAACAGCCTGGATGCGCGACTGGTAAAACCGTAAGCAACACCCAATAACCATTGTGGGAGCGAGCCTGCTCGCGAAGAGGGAGTGTCAGTTAACATTTTCGTTTAATGACACTCCGCTTTCGCGAGCAGGCTCGCTCCCACAGTGGGTTCTTTGTTTAGCCTGGGATTTGGCTTTCAGTCAGCTCTTCCAGGGTCTTACCCCGCGTCTCCATCCCGAACAGCCACACCACCCCCGCCGCTATCGCGAAGCACGCCGCGCCCAGCGCAAACACCCCGCCCTGCCCGGTAATCGGGAACACCAACCCGGTCACCAACGGCCCGAGCAGCGAGCCAACCCGGCCAATCGCCGAGGCGAAGCCCGAACCGGTTGCCCGCGCCGACGTTGGATAAAGCTCCGGCGTATAGGTGTAGAGCACCGCCCACATGCCGAACAGGAAAAACTGCATCAACAGTCCGGTGCTGATCAGCAGCGCAACGTTGCCGCCGAACACCGCGCTCTGGCCGTAGAGAAACGCCATCACCCCGCCGCCGAGCAACGTGACGATGCACACCGGTTTGCGCCCCCAGCGCTCAACCAGCCAGGCGGCCATCAAAAATCCCGGAATCCCGCCCAGGGAAATCAGCACCGTGTAATACACCGACTGCGTCACGGCAAAACCCGATTGTTGCAGCAACGCACTGAGCCACGACGTCAGCCCATAAAAACCGAGCAATGCAAAGAACCACAGACTCCAGATCATCGTCGTGCGCTGGCGATACTGCGGCGACCAGATCTGCTTGAGCGCCGCAAAGAAGTTGCCCGGCGGCGTCACCGTGCGCGGCAAACGAATCGGTTCCGGCAACGCGGCACCGCCAAGCGACGAACGCACCCGCGCCTCGATGCCGTTCAGCACCTTGTCTGCCGCCTCATGCTTTCCAGCCTGCTCCAGCCAGCGCGGTGACTCGGGAATGAAAAAGCGGATCGCCAGCACAAACACCGCCGGCACCGCCAACACCAGAAAGATGTCACGCCAGCCAATCAGCGGCAGCAGGAAGTAAGACAGCACGCCGGCCGCCACGAAACCCAGCGGCCAGAAGCCGTCCATCAACGCGATGTAACGACCCCGGCGTTGCGCCGGAATCAGCTCGGACAGCATCGACTGGGCAATCGGAAATTCCATGCCCATGCCAATCCCCAACAAGATGCGGAACAGCGTCAGCGTCTCGACCGTTTGCGCCGTCGAACACAGGTAGCTGGCCACGCCCCACAGCACGATGCTCCACTGAAACACCGGTTTGCGCCCGAAACGATCGGCGAGCATGCCGGACAGCGACGCCCCCAGCACCATGCCGAAGAAGCTCGAACTGGCGAGCAGACCCGCTTGCGCGCTGCTCAGACCGAACTCGGCTTTGATCGAGCCGAGCAGGAACGTCATCATCGCCAGGTCCATGGAGTCGAAGAAAAACGCCAGGGCGATGATGATGAAAATGATCCGGTGATAACCGCTGATCGGCAGTCGTTCCAAGCGTTCTGCCGCGCTGTAGCCATGTGTGTCCATGCCGCTTCCCCCATCCGAAATGTCCCCGGATCGAGTGTGCGCGATAGCGTTTCGGCGTTCGTGCTGGATGCGACCTGTTCGCAGTCGTGGACGACGCCAGAAGCACCGGTGCTTGCCAGGCGTCGAATGCGAGAGCTCTACAACGCCATTTCCAGCTCGGTTTCCTTGGCGAAACGATGCAGCTCCCGTTGGCCGGTAGCCGTCAATTGCAAGGCCCGAGAGTCGTTGGGCAGGGTAAGCCAGCCGGACTGCATGAACAACTGCAACAACGCCGCACCGAGCGAGCCACCCATGTGCGGGCGACGCTCGCTCCAGTCCGGACAAGCGCACGCCACTTGCACATTGCGATGGGCCAGCGCCTGGATGAACACGCCACGGCCGGCCAGCAATTTTGCCCCCTTGAGAGTCACCACGACGCGTTGTTCAAGTTGTTCGATCCAGCCGGCATCCAGCAGCCGCTGGTACAGATCGGCGGCCAGCGTACCGCCCAGGTGGTCATCGCAAAAACGCGCGCGCAGCAGCGAGGACGGCGCAGTTTGCGGCTTGGCCATGGGGGTGGCGCGCTTGAACACCTCGGGAATGTCCCGTGGAGCACTGGCGATGGTGGCGCTGGCCAATGCTTCTATCGCAGCACCGACTTCCGGTGCCGAGAGACGGAAAAACCGTTTGCGACCACGGACTTCGACCTTCAACAGACCACCCGTGGATAGCCGCGCCAGATGCGCGCTGGCCGACGATGGCGACAGCCCTGTCAGTAGCGCAAGCTCCTCGGTTTGCCGGGCCGAGCCATCCATCAACGCCCACATCATCGCGCTGCGCTTGGGGTCGGCCAGCAACGTGGCGATCTGGCTGATGCAAGGTGCATGTTCCATGTGTTCACTCCCTGTTGAATCGTATCGTCTACTGCTCGGAGACATCTTGGCCGGTAATGAGTCATCGGCCAAGACGCGAAAATCGCCATGAACCGGGGCGAGGCAAGCTACTGACGCAGCCTGCTCCGGCACAGAACCCGCAGCAGTTGCGCGACCGTCACTCGAAGACTGGCGACGCGGTGCGAGGGTCTCCGGGCCGGGGTGTCGGTGCTGGCGTGAGGCGGGCGCTAGTATAAGCGGGTTAGCTCCCGCGTCCCGCGCCGGGGCCTGCACAGGTGGTGATTGTTCCTGACAGAAATTTCTCTATTTACCTGCGACTAATGATCATCTTTGGGAAAAACGGGAAATTGACTACTCAAATCAGCGCATCGGCTGGCGAGCATTTCCCTCAGAAGGTTCACCGGCTTACTCAATTGGGCGCGATGGGCGCACAACAGATTCAGCGGTGCGCGCTCACAGAGCAGCTCCGGCAGCAGCACTTTGAGCCTGCCGGCGAGCACATCGGCGCCGACGTCCAGCCACGATTTGTAGGCAATCCCGGCACCGGCCACCGCCCACAGGCGCACGACGTCAGCGTCGTCGCTGAAACGGTCACCACTGACGGTCAGACCGACTTCACGTTTGCCGTCGTGAAAACTCCAGTGGTCATGCACCCGGCTGCCGAGCATGTACAGCAGGCAGTTGTGCTGGGCCAGCTGTTCGAGCTGGCGCGGTTCGCCGTGCCGGGCCAGATACGCCGGGGAAGCGCACAGCACGCGGTGGTTGTGCGGGGCGATGGGTAAGGCGACCAGGCTTGAGTCTTCCGGCTCGCCATAGCGCAAGGCAATGTCCACCGGTTGCCGAAACAGATCGGCGATGCGGTCGCCAAGCAGCAAACGCACGGTCAGCTTCGGGTGCTCGCGCTGGAACTCATCGAGCCACGGCAGCAACAGGTTGCGGCCAAAGTCCGAAGGCGCCGACAACTGCAAGACCCCGCTGACCTGATCCTGGCTGCTGGCGAGCAAACGCCGACCTTCATCAAGATTACTCAGCGCCGCCCGCGCGTATTCGAGAAAGCCTTCGCCCTCGGCGGTCAGGCGCAGGCTGCGGGTCGAACGCGCCAGCAAGCGTGCGCCCAATTGCTGTTCGATCCGCTTCAATGCCGCGCTGGCCACGGCGGCGGACATGTCCATCACCCGCGCCGCCGCCGACAGACTGCCCAGATCCGCTGCCCGGACAAACAACTGCAAGTCATCGAAACGCAACATGGTCAGCCTCGATTATCAAAAAAATATTGAAAGAGACTGCTCTTTTAGCCGGTTTTATCTCGCAGAGAAATAGCCAATCATCTCTCCATCGAATTCATCCCGCTTCTCTGGAGCCGAGCATGTCCCAGCCATTCACCGCCATCGCCACCCTGATCGCCAGACCCGGCCAGCAGGATCGTCTCGAACAGGGCCTGCGCGCACTGGTTGAGCCGAGCCGCGCCGAAGACGGTTGCAGCCAATATGACTTGCACCGCGACCTCGCCGACCCGCAGGTTTTTTATGTGATCGAACACTGGGCCAGCGAAGCGATTCTTGAGGCGCACAACAACAGCGCGCACTTTCGACACTTCCAGGCCAGCGCCGGCGACACCATCGAACATTTCCAGCTCAAGCGCCTCGGCGCGATTGTCTGATTCCTTCTTCTATTACCTGTACGGAGCCACTCATGAAAGCCATCGCCTATTACGCTTCCCTGCCGATCAGCGACGCCCAATCCCTGCAAGACATCGAGCTGCCAGAACCGGTCGCCGGCCCGCGCGACCTGCTGGTGGAAGTCAAAGCCATTTCGGTGAATCCGGTCGACACCAAGGTGCGGCAGAACGTGGTGCCGGAAAACGGTGCAGCGAAAGTATTGGGCTGGGACGTTGCCGGTGTGGTCAAGGCAGTCGGCAGCGAAGTGACATTGTTCAAGGCCGGCGACAAAGTCTTCTACGCCGGCTCCATCGCCCGTGCCGGCGGCAACAGTGAGCTGCACGTGGTCGATGAGCGCATCGTCGGCCGCATGCCCAAGTCGCTCGGTTTCGCCGAAGCCGCCGCCCTGCCGCTGACCGCGATCACCGCGTGGGAACTGTTGTTCGAACGTCTGCAAATTCGCGAGGGCAAAACCGATGAAGGCCAGAGCCTGCTGGTCGTTGGCGCGGCGGGTGGTGTGGGCTCGATCCTCACTCAACTGGCGAAACAGTTGACCGGGCTGAAAGTGATCGGCACCGCTTCTCGCGAACAGACTCGCGACTGGGTAAAAGACCTGGGCGCCGACCTGGTCATCGATCACAGCCAACCGCTGAGCGAAGAGCTCAAACGCGCCGGGATCGACAGCGTGACCCACGTTGCCAGCCTGACCCAGACCGATCAGCACCTGGATCAACTGGTCGAAGCGCTGGCGCCGCAAGGCAAACTGGCACTGATCGACGATCCGAAGTCGCTGGACATCAGCAAACTCAAGCGCAAGAGCCTGTCGCTGCACTGGGAGTTCATGTACACCCGTTCGCTGTTCGAGACGCCGGACATGATCGAACAGCACAAACTGCTCAACCGCGTGGCCGGGCTGATTGATGCGGGGACGTTGAAGACCACGGTGGGCGAGCATTTCGGCACGATCAATGCGGCGAACCTGCGCCGCGCCCATGAGTTGCTGGAAAGTGGCAAAGCCAAGGGAAAAATTGTTTTAGAAGGTTTCTAAAAAACCGCACAGCGCAGCCTTCGCCGAACCTAGAGCGGTCGGCGGGGCTGCGCTGTTTTTTGCCGTCAGTCCGATGCTTGACCGTTGTCACAATTGCGATCGTATTCAGGTCTACAATCGAAGCCTCTGCGATACATCTTTTACGCAAGGGAGGTCAGCAATGAAGATCCTGATAAAAGAAGTGGCAAAGTCTCAATGGCAGGTTCGTCTGGACCAACACGCCGTGACATTCCGCAGTGAAGCCGAAGCATTGGCCTTCACCCGCACCCTCGAAGCGCGACTTTGCGCGCCCCATCAGATTCCCGATCGCAGCCAGCA
Source organism: Pseudomonas sp. S3_C06 (assembly GCF_054667675.1). Taxonomy (NCBI): domain Bacteria; kingdom Pseudomonadati; phylum Pseudomonadota; class Gammaproteobacteria; order Pseudomonadales; family Pseudomonadaceae; genus Pseudomonas; species Pseudomonas sp. S3_C06. The sequence continues at coordinate 4,703,615 of NZ_CP162747.1, read as the reverse complement.
GCGCGCCGCCGGCTGAGGTTATTTATGCCTCGGCCTGAGCTTGCGCCAGTGCCCGGGCGTTCTGCAGACGGCGGGTGATTAGCGCCACGCACACCACCAGCAAACCGCACACGCTGATGACTATTGCCATCGGCACGGCGGTGCCGTCGTGCAACACCCCTACCAGCGCCGAAGCCCCGGCGGCGACGCTGAATTGCATGCAGCCGAGCAGTGCCGACGCACTGCCGGCGCGTGCGCCCTGCCCGTTCATCGCGCAAGCAGCGGCGTTCGGGCTGATGCAACCCAGGCTCGACACGCAGATAAACAGTGGAATCAGCAGCGGCCACAAGGATTCGGTGTGCATTGCGCTGACCGCGAGCAACGCCAGCCCGGCGCCGAAGTAAACCCACACCGCCCGCGACAGCAGGAACGCCGGGCCGCGCTTGGCCAACATCCGCGCGTTGACCTGCGCCACCAGAATGAACCCCGCCGCATTGGTGCCGAACAGCCAGCCGAAATGCTCGGCCGGCACGCCATACAGCTTGATGAAAATAAACGGTGAGCCCGCGATGTAGGCGAACATCCCGGCGATGGCGATGCCACCGGTCAGGGCATGACCGAGGTAAACCCGATCCTTGAGCAAGCGCCCGTACTGGCGCAGGGCGCCGGACAACGGCTGGCGCGGCATGTGCGCTGGCATACTTTCCGGCAGCCCCAGCGCCACGGCCAAACCGGCCAGCGCGCTGAACCCGGTCAACACCAGGAAGATCGACTGCCAGCCTGTGGTGTTGACCAACAGACCGCCGAGCATCGGCGCCAGAATCGGCGCCAGGCCCATCACCAGCATCAATTGCGAGAAGACCTTCGCCGAGCCGACCGCGTCGCATTTGTCGCTGACCACCGCCCGGGAAATCACCATCCCCGCGCAACCGCCCAACGCCTGGACAAAACGCGCACCGATCAGCCATTCGAGGTTCGGCGCATAGGCGCAGGCCAGCGATGCCAGGGTGAACAGCGTGAGCCCTACGAGCAGCGGAATACGGCGGCCAAAGCGATCCGCCACGGGGCCGTAAAGCAGTTGGCCAATCGACAATCCGGCGAAATACGCCGCCAGCGTCATCTGTACATGTTTCTCGTCGGTGCCGAACGCCAGCGCCATCGAGGGAAATGCAGGTAAATAGAAGTCGATCGCCAAGGGCCCGAAGGCGGTCAAGGCACCGAGGATCAGAATGGTACGGAAGTTCATCAGGCATCCAGGTTGGCAAGTCGGCAGCCCGACAGTCTAGCCGCGCCCGGACGCCTTGAACATTCCGATAGCTCGCTAACTATAAAACTTCAGACGAGTTTCACCGCGTAGCCTTCTTCGCTGATTGCCTCGATGACCTGATCGCTGGTCAACGCGCTCTCGACGCCCACCTCTTTCGCCGCCAGATCGACCCGCACGCTGGCCGCCGGATCCTTGACCTGCAGAGCGTTGGTGATGGCTTTGACGCAATGGCCGCAGGACATGCCTTGAACGTTGAACACTTGCATGGAATGACTCCTTTGAGTGAGGTTGCCGGCAGTTTCGAGCTTGCCACGATGGCAAGGTCAAGTTCTTCAATAAACTGCCGGGCTGGCAATCGGCGCCGCGCTCGGCCAAGCTGCGTACATCAATGACTCGATTCAGGAGATTCAGCCATGCGCTGGTCAGCTTTCAGCCTGTTTGGCTTTCTCAGCCTCTTTGCCGCCGTTCCTCAAGTGCAAGCCGCTGGCGAGGACTATGCGGTGCTGATCATTTCCCGTGAGCGTCTGGAAGTGTCGACCTCCTGCGAGATCGGCGTGTACATCCAGGATCAGCTCTCGGCGCGGTTGCTGCAGGAGCAAAGCATTTCCTTCAACCTGCCGCCGGGCACTGTTTCGCTACGCTTGAAGTTGCTGCCGGGACAAGTCGCCGGTTGCAACCCGGGGATGCTCGCGCCGGGTTCGCAGGAGATCAAATTGCATGCCGGTGATGTGCTGAAGTATCGCTTGGCGATGAATTCGGAAGGCGTCTATCTGAAGCGCGCCGATCTCGAATACTAAGCAAATCCCAATTGTGGGAGCGAGCCTGCTCGCGAATACGGCGGGTCATTCAGCGATGATGTTGACTGACCCGCCGCTTTCGCGAGCAGGCTCGCTCCCACAGTTTGTTTTGCGGCGAGTCAAAGAATGGCGCTTGACCTTGCCCGCATGGCAAGGTTGATCCTTGTAGGCATCTACTACAGGGAGTACGACCGATGTCCGATTCCATCACGTTCGATCTGCCGATTGCCGGCATGACCTGCGCCAGTTGCGCCGGCCGTGTCGAGCGGGCGTTGAGCAAAGTCAGCGGCGCCAGTGCCGTGAGCGTCAATCTCGCCACCGAGCAGGCCCGTGTGCAGGCACCCGGCGGCAGTCTGCCGGCCTTGATGGACGCAGTTGAGCGCGCCGGCTACAGCGTCCCGCAGCAGACTATCGAATTGAAGATCGAAGGCATGACCTGCGCCTCCTGCGTCGGTCGCGTCGAGCGCGCCCTGAACAAAGTGCCGGGAGTGAAAAGCGTCAGCGTCAACCTGGCCAACGAACGCGCCCACCTCCAATTGCTCGGTCAGGTCGATCCGCAAACCCTGCTCGAAGCCGTCACCAAGGCCGGCTACTCGGCCAGCGTCTGGCAAGCCGAACACCCACAAACCGATAACCAACAACAGCGCCTGAAACATGAACGCTGGGCACTGATCTGCGCGATCGCCCTGGCTCTGCCGCTGGTGGCGCCGATGTTGCTGCAACCGTTTGGCATCCACTGGATGCTCCCGGCCTGGGCGCAATTCGCCCTCGCCACGCCGGTGCAGTTTGTTTTCGGTGCACGTTTCTATGTCGCCGCGTGGAAAGCCGTGCGGGCGGGAGCAGGCAACATGGACTTGCTGGTCGCCCTCGGCACCAGTGCCGGTTACGGCTTGAGCCTCTATGAATGGGCCACCGCTGCCGGGCGCATGCCGCATCTGTATTTCGAAGCGTCGGCGGTGGTCATCGCGTTGGTGCTGCTCGGCAAATACCTGGAGAGCCGCGCCAAACGTCAGACCGCCAGTGCCATCCGCGCCCTCGAGGCGTTACGCCCGGAACGGGCCATTCAAGTGATCGACGGTCGCGAGCAGGATGTCGCCATCAGCGCGTTGCGCCTGAACGATCTGGTGCTGGTCAAACCCGGCGAACGTTTCCCGGTCGATGGTGAAGTCATCGAAGGCCAGAGCCACGCCGACGAAGCATTGATCAGCGGCGAAAGCTTGCCGGTGCCGAAACAACCGGGTGACAAAGTCACCGGCGGCGCGATCAATGGCGAAGGGCGTTTGCTGGTGCGCACTCAGGCGCTCGGCGCCGAAACCGTACTGGCGCGGATCATTCGTCTGGTCGAAGACGCCCAGGCGGCCAAGGCACCGATCCAGAAACTGGTGGATAAAGTCAGCCAGATCTTTGTGCCAACCGTGTTGCTGATTGCCTTGGCGACACTGATCGGCTGGTGGCTCTACGGCGCACCGCTCGAAACCGCGTTGATCAATGCGGTCGCGGTTCTGGTCATCGCCTGCCCGTGTGCACTGGGCCTCGCCACGCCGACCGCGATCATGGCCGGCACCGGCGTGGCCGCGCACCACGGCATTCTGATCAAGGATGCTGAAGCGCTGGAACGCGCCCATGAAGTCAGCAGCGTGGTGTTCGACAAGACCGGCACGCTGACCTCCGGCACGCCGCGTATCGCCCATTTCACCGCAGTCGACGGTGACGAAAACACTCTGCTGAAACTGGCCGGCGCGCTGCAACGCGGCAGCGAACACCCGTTGGCCAAAGCGGTGCTCGATGCCGCAGCGGAACGAGGACTGCACGTACCGGATGTCAGCGACAGCCAGTCGCTCACCGGTCGCGGCATCGCCGGCAATCTCGACGGCCGGCGCCTGGCGCTGGGCAATCGCCGGTTGCTGGAGGAAAGCGCTTTGAGCGCCGGTAATCTGGGCGAATCCGCCCAAGCCTGGGAAACCGAAGGCCGCACCCTGTCATGGCTGATCGAGCAAAGTCCGGAGCCGAAAGTGCTCGGCTTGTTCGCCTTCGGTGACACCTTGAAACCCGGAGCGCTGGAAGCCGTGCAACAACTCGCTGCACGCGATATCCATAGCCATCTGCTGACCGGCGACAATCGCGGCAGCGCTCGCGTGGTCGCCGAGGCCTTGGGCATCAGCAATGTCCACGCCGAAGTGCTGCCAGCGGACAAAGCCGCCACCGTCACCGAGCTGAAAAAAACCGGCGTAGTCGCCATGGTCGGTGACGGCATCAACGACGCCCCGGCGCTCGCCGCTGCCGACATCGGCATCGCCATGGGCGGCGGCACTGACGTGGCCATGCACGCGGCGGGTATCACTCTGATGCGTGGTGATCCACGGCTGGTGCCGGCGGCGCTGGAAATCAGCCGCAAGACCTACGCGAAGATCCGTCAGAACCTGTTCTGGGCCTTCGTCTACAACCTGATCGGCATTCCGCTGGCAGCGTTCGGCTTCCTCAACCCGGTACTGGCCGGTGCGGCCATGGCGCTGTCGAGCGTCAGCGTGGTGAGCAATGCGCTACTGTTGAAAACCTGGAAACCCAAGGATCTGGAGGAACACCGATGAACATCGGCCAAGCGGCCAGACACAGTGGCCTGAGCGCGAAAATGATCCGTTATTACGAGTCGATTGGCCTGCTCAAGGCGGCCCATCGCACCGACAGCGGTTACCGGGTCTACGGCGACGACGACCTGCACACGCTGGCCTTCATCAAGCGCTCGCGGGACTTGGGCTTTTCGCTGGAAGAGGTCGGCAAACTGCTGACCCTCTGGCAGGATCGCCAGCGTGCCAGCGCCGATGTGAAAGCATTGGCGCGCCAGCACATCGACGAGTTGAATCAGAAGATCCGCGAACTCGGCGAACTGCGCGACACCCTGCAGGATCTGGTCGAGCACTGCAACGGCGACCATCGCCCGGATTGCCCGATCCTCAAGGAGCTGGCGTCGGGCTGCTGCGCGCAACCCGCCCGCGCTTGAGGGCGAGCACTTTCACCGTGAGCAATGTGCCGAGGGGAATGCCGTGGAACAGCATGACCACGGCACCCGGCGTCCACCACCCGTAGAACGGCGCGGCGATGAGCATGCCGATGCCGAATCCGCTCATTTGCAGCAAGGTCAGCACGCTGAAAATCGGCAGGCGCAACTGCTCGGGTTCGCGTTGCAGGCGCGACATCAGCCCGACTTCTGAAAAACCGTCTCCCAACCCCGCCGGCAAGGAAAACAGCAGCAGACCGTAGAGGCTGTGTTGCTGGAACATCAGGATAAAGCCGCAGGACATCAGCGCCACACCGAAGAAAAACCGTCGTTCGAGGTGGATGTTGTCCGAGCCTTTGAGACGGCTGGCGATTCGCGCGCCCAGCAGTTTGCCGCTGGCCCACACCGCCAGCATCAGGCCCAGTGTGGTGCTCGCCGACTCTGGCGTGAGCAGTTTGGAGATGATCGGAAAGCCGACGTTGTGCGCGGCGCTGCCCAAGGTATCGGCCATGGTCACCGCCAGCATCGCGGCAATCACCGGTGCCGAACGCAGACCTTGCTTGAGTGCGGTCCATTCGCCGCGTTCGGGTGCTTCGTTGACTGTTGCGGGTTCGAAACGCAGCGGCACGATCAACAACGCTGCCAGCAAATAGGTCAGTGCATTCAGGGCGAACACTGTTTCAAAACCAAAACCCGCGACCAGCAAACCTGAAACCAGACTGCCGCCGACCATGGCCGCTGAAGACGCCGAAGTGATCCAGGCGTTGGCCTTGAGCAATTGCTCGGCGGGGATCAGACGCGGCAACTGACTGTTGAGACCGATTGCAAACATCGAGTTGCCCAGGCCCAGACCAAACGCTATCACCGGCAACAGCATGGCTTGCTGGCTGACGGGCACAATCAATAACAGACCGAGCACACTGGCGCGCAGCAGGTCGAAGGCGATCAGCGGTGCGCGCCCACTGCAGCGACGGTAAAACGCGGTGCCGATCAGACTGGCAAAAATCCCCCCGCCGACGCGACTGGCGAGAAAGATCCCGACGCTCATCGCGCTGTTGCTCAGCAGGTAGACGTAGGTGGCCAGCGCGACCATGTTGAGGAAGGCGCCGAAATCGGAGATCAGACGGGCGGTGACGATCAGGTGGGTGTTGCGCGGGGTGGTCACATTCAGTCCTTGAGTGTGGTTGGAGCGGTGGACAGTAGACGCGAAATTGCGTTGATCCGAAAGGGCCCTCACCCTAACCCTCTCCCAGGGGGAGAGGGGACTGATTGGGGGATGCGTCAGAGGTTCGCCGACCTGAACGTGCTGTATCGAATCCATAATCAACGCGGTAGCCCACTCCATAATCGACCCGGTGTTTCAGGTCGATGTATGACGCAATACACCTCGGTCGGCCCCCTCTCCCTCTGGGCGGTCCGACGTTTCGGGAGGGCTGGGGTGAGGGTGCTTCTGCCTCAAACAAAAAAACCCGGCCGAAGCCGGGTTTCTCATCAAGCAATCACTGCATCCACGGTGGTGGAGGCGGTTCGTCAGACTTGCCTTTCGGCTCATCGTCCGCCGCGCGGATGGCCTGCTTGCGTTCCTCGTCGAGGCGCGCCGCTTCGATCTCGCGCAACACCCCGCCAACATCGGCCAGGTCTTCCGGATCATCGAACTCACCGGTCAGCACACTGTTCGGGTGCAAGGTGCCGGCTTCGTACAGCGCCCACATTTCCTTGGCGTACTTGGTCAGTTTCAACTCCGGGGCAAAGCGACCGAAGTAGGAAGCCATGTTGCCGACATCCCGCTCCAGCATGCTGAACGCGTGGTTGTTACCGGCTGCGTCGACGGCTTGCGGCAGGTCAATGATGACCGGGCCGGTCGGCGTCAGCAGCACGTTGAACTCCGAGAGGTCACCGTGCACCAGACCGGTACACAACATCAGCACGATCTGCGAAATCAGGAACGCGTGATACTCGCGCGCCTGATCCGGCTCCAGCACCACGTCGTTCAGACGCGGCGCGGCATCGCCGAATTCGTCGGCCACCAGCTCCATCAACAGCACGCCGTCGAGGAAGTCATACGGTTTTGGTACCCGCACCCCGGCGCCGGCCAGACGGAACAGTGCCGCCACTTCGGCGTTCTGCCAGGCATCTTCGGTCTCTTTGCGACCGAACTTGGAGCCTTTCGCCATCGCCCGAGCCTGTCGGCTGTTGCGAACCTTGCGGCCTTCCTGATACTCGGCCGCCTGGCGGAAACTGCGTTTGTTCGCCTCCTTGTAGACCTTTGCGCAACGTAACTGATTGCCGCAGCGCACCACATAAACAGCTGCTTCTTTACCACTCATCAGTGGGCGCAGCACTTCGTCGACCAGACCGTCCTCGATCAGGGGTTCAATGCGTTTTGGAGTCTTCATCAGCTTTTATTGTGGGTCCTTTATTACCAAACACGCGAATGTCACTCGTTATACGGCAATCCTCGCACAACGGGGAGGGGTTGCCGACCTGTGAACCTGTGAATGCACACACTGTGCCGAAAAATCGACCGCTGCGAATCATAGCTGAGCCGCCCTTGAATGTTGGTATCGGCCGTTGAGGGTATTTGCGACAGAATCTGACATTTGCGGTTTTAGCCTTTTACCCTCACCCCAGCCCTCTCCCCGAGGGAGAGGGGGCTGACCGAGGTGTCTGGCGTTATACATCGACCTGAAATACCGCGTCGATCATGGATTGGAATAAACATCTGACTGAAACACGTCGATTATGGATTGGGCTAACCATCTGACTGAAACACCGTCGATTATGGATTCGGTGAAGCACGTTCAGGTCGGCGTATCCCTCAAACATCCCCCAATCTGTCCCCTCTCCCGAGGGTTAGGGTGAGGGCTCTTCTAGCGTTCGATGATGGCGGTAACGCCTTGGCCGCCCGCTGCGCAAATCGAAATCAGGCCCCGGCCCTTGCCCGCCGCATCCAGCAGCTTTGCCAAATTGGCGACGATACGCCCGCCAGTCGCGGCAAACGGATGCCCGGCCGCCAGCGAACTGCCCTTCACATTGAGTCGGCTACGATCTATCGAGCCCAGCGGTGCGTCGAGGCCCAGTCGGGTTTTGCAGTATTCGGGATCTTCCCAGGCTTTCAACGTACACAGCACCTGCGCGGCGAATGCCTCATGTATTTCGTAATAGTCGAAATCCTGCAAGGTCAGCCCATTGCGCGCCAGCAACCGTGGCACGGCGTAGACCGGCGCCATCAGCAGCCCTTCGGCGCCGTTGACGAAATCCACTGCCGCCGCTTCGCCATCGCGCAGATACGCGAGGATCGGCAAACCACGTTCCTTCGCCCATTCTTCGCTGCCGAGCAGCACCACCGAGGCACCATCAGTCAGCGGCGTGGAGTTGCCCGCCGTCAGTGTACCTTTCGCGCTTTTTTCGAAGGCCGGTTTCAGCGCCGCGAGTTTTTCCAGGGTCAGGTCCGGGCGCAGGTTGTTGTCGCGGGTCAGGCCAAGGAACGGCGTCATCAGGTCGTTGTGCCAGCCTTCGCTGTAGGACGCGGCGAGTTTGTGGTGGCTTTCGAGGGTCAGTTGATCCTGCTCTTCACGGGGGATCTGCCAGGCCTGCGCCATCAATTCACAGTGCTGACCCATCGACAGACCAGTGCGTGGTTCACCGATGCTTGGGAAATCCGGAATCAGATGTTTGGGCCGCAGTTGCAGAAAGGTTTTCAGCTTGTCGCCGGTGGTCTTGGCGCGGTTGGCTTGCAGGAGGATTCTGCGCAGACCTTCGCTGACGCTGATCGGGGCGTCCGACGTGGTGTCGACACCGCCAGCGATACCGCTTTCGATCTGGCCGAGGGCGATTTTGTTCGCCACCAGGATCGCCGCTTCCAGGCCGGTGCCGCAGGCTTGCTGAATGTCGTAGGCGGGCGTCGCCGGAGACAGACGCGAGCCGAGCACGCATTCACGGGTCAGACTCATATCTCGTGACAATTTCAGTACCGCGCCTGCCACCACTTCGCCGATGCGCTGGCCGTGCAGGTTGTAGCGTTCGATCAGGCCTTCGAGGGCTGCGGTGAGCATCGCCTGATTGCTGGCCGTGGCGTACGGCCCGTTGGAACGGGCGAAGGGGATGCGGTTACCGCCAATGATCGCGACGCGGCGCAGCTGACTCATGAATAACTCCTTTTCAAATTGATCGAATTTGATGCGTTCCCCTGTGGGAGCGAGCCTGCTCGCGAAAACGCCGGCACATTCAGCATCTTCGGTGGCTGACAGATCGCTTTCGCGAGCAGGCTCGCTCCCACAAGTACCGCGCTCCTCTGCAAGACCTGCTAAACCTCAGTGTCTAGCGTAGGCTTTATTGCGTGGATCGAACGATTGATTGCCATCGACAGTCCACACTTTGAACCCCAACTTCTGGAGAGCGTTCCATGTCTGACCGCTATATCGACTTCGCCAACTCGTCCATCGGCCATCGTCTGGTCGGGGCGCTGGGTCTGCCGTCGCCGGTGCGACTGGAACGCTGGCAGGCCGGGCGCCTGCGGCCGGTGGAAGGTGCGCTGCTGATCGGCGGCGGGCCGCTGGCCGAGCGCATCAGTGCCTTCGCCAACCGTTTGACCGACGGCATCTACCGCTACGGCGAACAACCGGCGAGCGCCACCGAATGGATTCCCGGTCACGGGCCGAAACTCAAAGCCGTGGTGTTCGACGCCAGCGAATTGCTGCACACCGATCAGCTCAAACAGCTGCGCGAATTCTTCCAGCCACTAATGAAAAACCTTGAGCACAGCGCGCATCTGGTGATTCTCGGTCGTGCCCCGGAAACCCTGAGTGATCCGTTTGCCGCCAGTGCGCAACGAGCGCTGGAAGGGTTTTCCCGTTCGCTGGCCAAAGAACTGCGCAGCGGCGGCACGCTGCAATTGATCTACGTCGGCGACGGCGCGGAAGATCAACTGGAAGGTCCGCTGCGGTTTTTCCTTTCGCCGAAAAGTGCCTTCGTCTCTGGGCAAGTGATTCGTCTGACGGCTTGCGCGACGCCAGTGACTGACTGGACACGCCCGCTGGCCGGGCGCAAGGCGTTGGTCACCGGGGCTGCGCGTGGCATCGGCGCGTCCATTGCCGAAACGCTGGCCCGCGATGGCGCCGACGTGATCCTGCTCGATGTACCACCGGCCAAGACTGATCTTGAAGCCCTCGCCGCGCGCCTCGGCGGGCGCGCCATCACCCTCGATATCTGCGCCGAAGACGCCGCCACGCAACTGATCGAACAGCTGCCCGACGGCCTCGACATTCTGGTGCACAACGCCGGCATCACCCGCGACAAAACCCTGGCCAACATGACGCCGGAGTTCTGGGACGCGGTGCTGGCGGTCAACCTCAATGCCCCGCAAGTGTTGACCAAAGCCCTGCTCGACAGCGGCACGTTGCTCGACAACGCGCGGGTGATTCTGCTGGCCTCGATCAGCGGCATCGCCGGCAATCGCGGGCAAACCAACTACGCCGCGAGCAAGGCCGGTTTGATCGGGCTGGCGCAAGCCTGGGCTCCGACGTTGCTGGAACGTGGCATCAGCATCAACGCCGTCGCTCCCGGTTTTATCGAAACGCAGATGACCGCACACATCCCGTTCGGTCTGCGCGAGGCCGGGCGGCGCATGAGCTCGCTGGGCCAGGGCGGCTTGCCGCAGGACGTTGCCGAAGCGGTCGCGTGGCTGGCGCAACCGGGCACCGGCGCGTTCACCGGGCAGGCGCTGCGGGTCTGTGGACAAAGTGTTCTGGGGGCTTAGGCAATGAGCATCGAATGGCACACGCTGGATCGCGAACCGAGTCTGCCCGGGCTGTACGCGCGGGCGGCGACGCGACGGAAAATCACCGGCACCCGGTTGCCCGACAGTGGTTTGCGCTGTTGGGTCGATGTCGATGGCAAGCGCCTGGCGGCTTATCGCAAGGTCTGCGGTTTTGTCGATGACGGCCTGCTGCCACCGACCTATCCGCACATCCTCGCCTTCGCCTTGCAGATGCAATTGCTCACCGCCAAGGGGTTTCCGTTTCCGCTGCTGGGGTTGATTCATCTGAGCAACCGCATTCGCGTGTTGCGCCCGATGGGCGGCATCGGTCGGGCGCAAGTGAGCGTGCGCGTGACAAATCTGCAAGTGCATCCCAAAGGTGCAACGTTCGATCTGCTGACCACGCTGGATGATCAGCTCGGGCCGTTGTGGGAAGCCGAAAGCCAGATGCTCTGTCGCGGCGTGAAGCTTGAGGGCGAAGCTGTCGAACAAGACTGGGAACCCTCGCAATCGCTGGTGGAGGTGGCGCGCTGGAAAGCCCCGGCCGATATCGGGCGGCAATACGCCAAAGTCTCCGGAGACTACAACCCGATTCACTTGAGTGCGGCGAGTGCCAGGTTGTTCGGCTTTCCGACAGCGATCGCCCATGGTCTGTGGAACAAGGCACGCACACTCGCGGCACTGAGCGATCATTTGCCCAAGGCCAACCTCGAGATCGCCGTGCACTTTCGCAAACCGGTACGCCTGCCCAGTGAGGTGACCTTATTGGCGAGTGCGGCGGGGTCCAGTGGTGAGTTGCGGCTGATCGGTGCACAAGACCTGGAACACATGGTCGGGCAGTGGCAACCCATTGCCTGAGCACGCGGTACACCGTTAATTGTATGTATATAACTTAAGTTTTCGCCGTCCTTCCCCCTTCCACTGAAAAAACCCGGGCCTTGATTATCAAGGCCTTTTTTTGTGCGGCTATATCGTGGGTATTAGTTCTTAGGCGCTGAACTTCACCCTCTATATAAAGGCGTTAATACCAACTTGAGAATGGTGTGAAACCTGCCCGGGGACTGAGATTGAGCACAACGGGCGAAGGCATCTCCGGCGACAGACCGGCGAGCCATCGAAGACAACGTACGTTGTGACAGGTGCAAGGAATCTCCATCATGAAAACTCAAAACGTGTGGTGCAAATCAGCAATTGTTATCGCATTGATGCTCTCTCTTGGCCTCGCTGGTTGCAGCAGCGGCGGTGGCGGTCACAAGAGCAGTTCCGGCAGTTCGGCGGCGGACGGCACCGCAGGGACTGGCGGCACATCGGGTACTGACGGTACGGGTGGCACGGGTGGCACCGGTGATACTGCAGGCACTGGCGGAACCGGTGGCACAGGCGGTACTGGCGGAACCGGTGGTACCGATCCGACCAACCCGACTAATCCGACCGATCCGACTGATCCAACCAACCCGACCAATCCAACCACTACACCGCTGGTAACCACCACGTTGGTGCAGGATGTCGGTACAACCGTCGCTGGCGTCGGCGATGGCGTTGGCCAGATCGGCGATTCCCTGAGCACCGTGCCTGTGGTCGGTGGCGTGGTGCAGAGTGCGGCCAACACCGCAGGCAATGTTGTCAGCACCTTGGGTGATGGCATCACCGATGGCGTTGGCAAACTGGCCACCGATCCCAATGGCCTGACCACCACCGTTGCTTCGGTTGGCGGTGTAGTGACGGATGTCGGCAACGGCGTCTCCGACCTCAGTGCCAAGCTGTCCACTGCCACCAGCAGCGTGCCAGTGGTGGGCGGTGTGGTCACCAAAGTCGCGCCGTTGGTTGATGGGGTCGGTGAGAAAGTCACCATGCTCGGCAATACCCTCGACACCACGCTGACCAGCGGCCCGACGAGTCAACTGACGAACAAACTCGGCAGTAGCCTGGTGCCGGTGATTGCGATGGTTGAAAGCACCACTGACAAAGTCGGCGATGCGACCGGTCTCGGCGACCCGCTCAAAGGCGTGGTGGCGCAAGTCGGTGGCGCGGTGAACACATTGGGCAGCAATGTTACCGATGCGGGTAACGGCAACGCCCTGACCAATACACTTGGCGGCGCGTTGAGCGATACCGGCACCGCAGTCGCCAAGGCCGGTGGTCTGGTGTCCAACGGCACCGGTTCAGGCACTGGCGGCGTAGGCGGTGGCCTCGGTGGCACTGGCCTGCTGCAAACGGTTGGCGGCGCGGTGGTCAATGTCGGCTCAGGTCTGGCGGCTGGCAACGGCACTCTCGCAGCGCCTGGCAACGTCCTCGCTGCGGCTGGCAACACGGTGGCTTCGCTTAACACTGTACTCGGCGGATCCGGCACCCCGCTCACCGCAACTACCTCACCGCTGGCCACTGTTGGCGCCACCTTGGGCACTAGTCTGAATCCGGTCACCAGTGGCGTTACCAACGTGACTCAGCAACTCGGCGCGGCTACCGGTATCGGCTCTCCCGTTGCAGGTCTCACTGGCCAGGTGGGCGGTGCGGTCAGCAGTATCGGCGGCAGCATTGCCGCCACCAACAACCCGGTCACCACCGCGGTCGGTGGTCTGGTCACTAACGTCGGCGGCACCGTTGCCGCCGTCGGCGGACTGGTCAACGGCGGTACCAGCGGGGGCACCACCGGAGGCAGTCTGGGCGGCGTACTCGGCGGTCTGACCGGCGCCTTGGGAGGCAACACACGCTAAATTGCACCTGGCCGATTCGACGGCCTCACCTACAGCGCCTACGCTTGGTTGAGGGCGGAAGATTCCCACGAGTCTTCCGCCTTTTTTCTTAGGAGAATTCAGCCAAGTGCTGTGATCTGACCATGGAGTGTCCTATGCGCGTAATGGCATCCCTGCTGTTCCTCAGTCTCAGTTCCGCCGCCCTCGCCGACACCCTGCCCAGCTTTCTCAACAGCAACGAAACCATCCGCAATCTGCCTGTGCCCAACCTGCCGGCCGACGCCTATCGCCCGAGCGCCACGCCGGTGCAAGTGCCAGACGCCGGTGCAGCCGCCGCGCAGCCACTGCTGATGGACACCAAAATCAATCTGCAAACCGTGCAGATCGAAGGCGGAACCCTCTACCCGCTTAACGAACTCGCTGAAATCTATAAGCCCCTGATCGGCCGGCAAGCCACGCTCGCCGACCTGATCGAAGCCACGCGCAGCATCACTCGTCGCTATCAGCAGGACGGTTATCTGCTGTCCTACGCGTTCTTGCCGCAGCAAAACTTCAATGATGGCGTAGCGCGTGTCGTGCTGGTGGAAGGCTACGTGCGGGATATCCAGATTCAGGGCGATGTGGGTCGGGTCAAAGCCCTGCTCGACAAACTGGCGGCGAAAATCCAGGCCGAACGGCCGCTGACCCGCAAGACCTTCGAGCGCTACACCACGCTGATGACGCGCATCCCCGGCGTGACGATTCAGGCCCAGGTGCCACCACCGGGCACCACCGATGGCGCGACCACGCTGATCGCCCAGGCCAGCCGCAAACCGTTCACCAGCACCCTGAGCACCACCGAAGACAACCGCAACGGCACCCAGGCCTTGCTCGGTGTCAGCAGCAACTCGCAGACCTCGATGGGCGAGCAACTGACCCTCAGCGGCCTGTTTCCGCCCGGTGACGATCACGAACATTACTACCGCCTCGACTACAGCCAGTTTCTCAATGACGAGGGTGCGCAACTGGCCTTGTCCGCTTCACGCTACCGAGCGGACCCCGGCACCAATGTCGTGCTCGACAATGGCCTGCAACTCAAACCGCACCGCGAAAACGATCGCTACTCGATCGGCCTCACGTTGCCACTGATTGCCGCTTCCAACGAACTGCTGACGGCCGGCTCAAGGCTCTACGCAGTCAACGACAAGACCCGCTACAACGTGATCGGCTACCCGCTGAGCGTCGAAGAGCGCACCGACATCCGCGCCCTCGCCTTCGAGAGTGACTGGCGCAAGGCTGATGCCCGACAACTGCGGATCCTCAGCGGCGGTGTGTACCAGGGCCTGGACAGCATGGGCGCGAAAACCAACAACGACGCCATCGACCTCGACTTCTTCCGCCTGCGCCTGTCCGGCGTGCAGAGCGACAAGTTCCTCGACAACTGGCAAGGCGTGCTGTCGGCCGCGCTGTACTGGAGCGACGACAGCCTGCCCGACAGCGAGCGCGCGGTGTTCGGCGGGCAGAATTTCGGTCGCGGTTATCCCGACGATCAAGCGTCCGGCGACAAGGGCTGGGGCGTGGCTTACGAGGTCAACTACAGTTTCAACCGCGACGGCAACTGGGTGCGCATCCTGCAACCGTATGTCGTGCTCGATCGCTCGCGCAGCTGGTTCAACGAATTGCCGGTGCGGGCCAACAATCTGTCATCGGCGGCGATCGGCCTGCGGTTTGGCGATGCCAAGTACTACAACATTGCGCTGGAGGCAGCGAAGGCGATGTCGGATGAAGCACTGGATACGTTCAATCGCAGGCCTCGGTACAGCATCAGCTTCAGTTATCAGTTGTAGGGCCGAGATTGCACGCCAGCCCTGAGTCAAAACAACTGTGGGAGCTGGCTCGCTCCCACAGGTTTTACGTGATGCGGATCAGAACGCGTAACGCACCTTCGCGGTAAAGCCGTCGGAATCAAACCCGCTGGCCGTTACGTAGTCGTACGAGCCACCGACACTCCACGCACCCATCCGATAATTGGCGCCCAGACCCAGTTCGTAACTGTCGCGCACCGGCGTGGTGCCCCGGCTGGTGAACGAATCGCCGCCCAGTACAAACGAAGACGTCGTGCCGACCTTGTCGCCGATGAAGTCGTGCCAGGCCATGAGTTTCGCTTCCGGTTCAAGACTGCCGGTGCCCACTGCAAACGCTGCAGCGAGGCGCGCGCCCACACCCATTTCACCGACTTCATAACGCTGACTGCCGACATTCAGCGCGGCCGAACTGCCCTTCTCGCGATAAGAATCCATGCCGACGTTGGCGTAACGCGCACCGACCTGCGGCTCCAGCACCACACCCGGGGTCAGGCGCAGGGTATAACCGGCCAAGGCGCTGACGCCGAATACATCGCTGTCGTAATCGCCTTTGGCACGGGTGCCGGCGATGTAGCGTTTGGATTCGTTGTCGTTCCAGCCATACATCAGTGAAGCGTCCACGAACCAGTTGTCGTGCATCCAATTGCCGTAAGCGGTCAGCGCATGACCGGTCACTTTGGTTTTGCTGCCGATATCGGATTTCACATCGGTGTCGAGGTAGCTGTAAGCCAGACCGATCGATGTGTCGGCGTTCAACTGGCCGTCGGCGCCTACGGCAATCCCCTGGCTGTCGGCGTCATAACCAGCGACACCGCGACGGGCATCCTGATCGGCATCGCTGTTGAGGGCTTGCAGCCAGACGCCTTTTTCCAGGCTGCCGGTGGCCGTACGTGCGCGATTGGCGCGGTCGTTGATCACGCCCGAGACCAGCGTCTGGCTGTTGGTGGCGGCGTGCAGGACACCACGGCTGACGTCCGGGCTGAGTGTCTCGGCCAGCCGCGCCAGTTGCGTGTCGGTGCTGGCATTGGCGAACGCCTGGAACACCGGATCCTGTTCACCAAGACGTGACATCAGCGAGGCCGACAGTCCGACCAGCGCAGAAGCAGCATTTCGGGTGCCTCCCGCATCGAGGGTGTTTTGCGTCAACACATCTTGCGACTTGGTGCTGACCAGCGCCTTGACGTCGTTGCCTTCCACGCCGAAGCTTTTGACTTCCAGCAACGCCGAAGACGACTCGACCGTAAGGTTTTCGCCGCCGATCAGATTGCCCGAACGGATCAACGTGTAACGGTTGCCACCAGCGGCGGTGCGAAAATCGCTGGAGCGTGCCTGCAATTGCACATGGCCGCCCGGCGCGATCTCGGTGGTGCCGGTGACGGTCAGAATCGCCCGGTTGATGTCGGTGTCATTGCCGACCGACATCGCAATCACCGAGTCCGCTTCTTCCATGTCCAGATCGCCGACGATCGTGGTATGTGCCCGCGCCAGGGTCAGCGTGCCTTCTTGTACCGTGACGTAACCGGACTTGATCGTCGCGCCATCGAAGTTGACCTCGCCATCAATCGACACCCCGGAAAGACCCAGCAAGTCGCCTTTGACATCGCCGTTATTCCAGTAAAAGTAACTCAGGCCATCGTCCACTTGAATGGCCGCCGTACCGCCCTCGATCGTGCCGTATGACTGAACAATGTTGAGCGGACCTTGTCCTGCGGGCTGGTTGTACACATGAATGCCGATGCTCTCGCCGTATACGTTGCCGTAGTTGTAGAGACCGTATTGGCTCGCATTCGATGCAGACACAAGCTGCACCCCGTTCAACACCAAAGCTTCGGCGCCACTGCCGGTGGCCCTGAGCGTCGACCGGCTCACGACGGCGGCGGACAGTGCGGTGTTTTCCAGATAAAGGCCACGGGCGTTGGTGCCGCTGACGACGATGGGGCCGGAGTTGATCACACCGCGGCCAAACGAAGTGTCGACCAGCGCAACCCCGGTGGCGTTATTGCCGCTCACCGTGATTGGACCTGAGTTCATGAAGGTGCCACGAACCGGAGTGCCCTTCAGCGCGATACCCGTCGATTCACCGCTGGCAGCCAGGCCATTGACCGTGACCGAACCCTCGTTGCTGAAGTTGTAGCCGAGCTGCGCCCACGACACGCCCGCCGCCGGCGCTATGTCGATCCCGACACCGTGGGTGGCGCCATCGATGGTGATCCTGGCCTTGTTGACGATTTCGCTATTGACCGACAAACCGGTGAACCGCGCCGCGCTGGTCATCGCCGACGAAGAGCTTTCCACAACATTCGCCGTGCCCACGAGATTCAGAAAATCGTACGTCTGCTTGACGCTGACCAATGGCCCCGTGCCCAGATCGTAATTGAGCGTGACAGCGCCGACACCCGGAGCCTGAACAACGGCAGCCGCCACAGAAAGCGCCAGCAAAGAGCGGCGCAGACAAGAAGTATTCAAACGAGATTCCCTTCCAAAACATGAAAAACAGTTTCAGCAGGGTTCACGTATTCATTCAGGCATCCCTACCGGCCCGCCAGGTGTCCTGGCTCGGGCGCGGGGAATGTACACGAGCCATCACTTTGACACCATCAAAAAGTCAAAGAAATGACGTCAAATATTCAAAGAAACCGACCAACTGTCAGTCCGCCATCCCGAGCAGGCTCACTCCCACAGAAAAACAAACGCAAGAACAGCGCAAATCGCACATCCCTTCTGCTCCTCACCACTCAACAGGATGAGCGTTAGCTCGGCTGCAGCTCTTGATCTTGATCCACGGGCGACGTCGGAAGGCTGAGCGGAGGGATCGATCCGGGGGTGGGAGCGAAGCGACCGTTTGGCGAAGCCAAACACAGCGAGAGGAGGTGCAGCGAAGCAAACCGTAGGCGCTGCGCCCGGATCGATCCCGGAGCGAAGGAACCCCGAGCTTTAGCGAGTGGGCCGCACGTAGGAGCAAGCCTTTTTGGGTACTTTTTCGGCGTCTGGAAAAAGTGCCTCGCCGTAAGGGCGAAACCGCCAGCCGCAACACCCGCAGCAACGGATATTCACCAAAAACACCCAAAGCACGGTCGGCCCAAAGGCCGCCGAGTTCAACCTCAGCCAACCTGAACCTTAGGCTTGGGAAACAGATTATCCAAAGTCTCCAACAACCTGACGTGATAAATCGGCTTGCGAAACAGATCCAGCACCTGCAACCGCAACATGTCGCTGACATCCTCCATATCCGCATGCCCCGACGTCACAATCACCGGCAAATGCTGCCGAGAAGTATGCTCACGCAAGCGCTTGATCAACGACATCCCGGACTCCTCCGGCATACGCAAATCAGTAATCACCAACGCGATATCCGGATACCGCGTCAGATGATGCAACGCCAGCTTCACCGACGTCGCCGTATGGCAAGTAAACCCTTCACCCTCCAGCAACTCTGCCAGCTCCAGCAACGCGTCCTCTTCATCGTCAACCAGAAGCAACTGTTGGCGCGGCAGCGAGGAAGCAGTCATGGGCAATCCCTGAAAACTGAAAGTGAACCCGAGTGTAGCGCGGCATCAACCAGGCAGCAGTTTCATTCAACTCAGGGCGGCGGTGCGGGGGCCGTCACGGCAGTGCCGCCCAGTGCCACCAGCAAATTGTTGAACATCACCAGTACCCTGGCGCCAACGGGGGTGACGAACACGATGACCACCACCGCCACCATCGCCACGACAATCGCATACTCGATTGCCGACGCGGCTTCAGTACTGGCAAAGAAGCCGCGGACACGCACTTTCAAATAATCAAAGAGCATCGCCATTCTCCTCGCCAGTCAGGGCCTGGTTACCGCTGTGCCACCCAGCCCGGTCAGAATATTGTTGAAGTAAGCCAACACGCGGTTACCCAGCGGCGTGACGAAAGCCACCACGACCACGGCAACCATCGCCACCACGATCGCATATTCGATCGCCGACGCGGCTTCTTCGTTTTTGACCAGCAAACGGACTCTGGCCATCAAATAATCGAGGATCATCCGACACATACGACTACTCCTTTGCGCCTGTGGCGCCCATGTCACGCTGCTGCGGCAAAAACCACCGTGCCATTTGAGCATTGTCAACAAAGCCCCACCCAACAACTGTAAGAACGGATTAATCACAAAGGATTAATCACATCGCGAAGTTGCCGATTGCTGCTGTTAATTGGCCAAGACTCATACTTTAGTGGGTTATTTTCCTGTCACTAATGGCGTTTTGGCTTGGATCAGCTAGCGTGGAAATAGCGAAATAGTTGCATGTTCATAGCTGCCGGATTGGGAACTTCTCTCGTAAGCAAGTGCAGTGGGTAGTGCAGCAGGAAAGGGAGAGCCGTCATGAACAGTCGCGTCACCATGGGCCTTGCAGCCATCCTTCTGCTTGGAGCGATCTTTGTCGGTTACTGGGGGCTGGTGCTCAGTCGTCAACCGGCACCCGTCGCCGAAGCCCCCGTTGCTCCAGCCGTCACCGTTGAAAAAACTGTCGCGATCGCCGAAGACCAGACTCGCCAACCGGTGGTGGTATTGCTGCACGATGTACCGCCCTTCACCGCGCTGACGGCGGCCGATGTCGCGGTGGAAAAACTGCGCAGTGCACCGGCCGGCAGCTTGAGCAATGTCGATCAGGCCATCGGCCGCACACCCTGGCGGCACCTCAGCGCCGGCACTTGGCTGAACGATGAAAGCTTCACCGCCGGCGGCTCACTGGCACGCATGATTCACAGCGATGAACGTGCCCTCACCGTGGCCGTCGACGAAGTGATCGGCGCGGCCGGGCAACTGATCCCCGGCGATTACGTCGATGTGCTGCTGTATCTGCGCCAGGACACCAGCAATCTGGAACAGTCCGCGCAGATCGTCGTCCCGGCCATGCGGGTGCTCGGGGTTGGCGATCAATATGGACTGACCAACGACGGCCAACCTGCTTCGCCGGCGCTGAGCGCCGATGAAAAACTCAAACAGGATCAACACCGCATCGCCGCGCGCACCGTGGTGCTGGCGGTGCCGGAACAACTGCTCAGCCGACTGATGCTGGCAACGCAAGTCGGCACCTTGCGTCTGGCCGTACGCAGCAGCGAAGAACAACGCCTGGCCAAATACTGGGCCGGCGAAGCTCAGGCGCCAGCACATCTGAGCAGTGCCAACAGCCAACTCTTCCAGTTCACCCAACTGGCCTTGGGCGCCGGACCGAAAGCGCCTGCCGGTGGTGGATCCGGCGCAGCCCAGAAGCCGGCCGTGGAAATTATTCGCGGCAATCAGATCACCCAACAAAACCCATGACTGCGCAAGGATCCAAGGGCATGCAGAGTCGTTTCAGGCCGACATTCAAACCCATGCTGCGCGCCCTGCTGCTGATGGGACTGTCGATGGACGCCGCGTTGGCGGCAGTCGGCAATTGCTCGGCGCTGGGGCGCATGCCGCCGGTGATCGAAATCGGCGAAGGCTTTCAGCAGGACGTGCAATCGCCGGTGGCGATCACCCGCCTGGCGATTGGCGACCCGAAAATCGCTGACGTACACGCCAACGGCAGCTCGTCCTTTCTGCTCACCGGTGTTGCGCCCGGCGCCACCAGCCTGATGGTCTGGACGTCGTGTTCGAGCGAACCGCGCCAGAGCATGGTGTTCGTGCAGGGCGCCGCCACCGCTGCGCTGAGCACCAGCCTGCCGTCGGATGATCCGAGCCTGCCGTCCCAGGTGCAGACCGATATCCGCTTCGTCGAAGTCAGCCGCACCAAACTCAAGGAAGCCACCGCCTCACTGATCGGCACGCGCGGCAACTTTCTGTTCGGCTCGCCCGGCACCCTGCCACCGATTGATGGCGTGCCGCAGCCACGTCTGCCGGTGGACAATTCGCTGTTCAACTTCTCGTGGGTCGGCGGCAAGACCATGGCGATCATCAATGCCCTGGAAACCAGCGGCTTCGCCTACACCCTCGCGCGGCCGAGTCTGGTCGCGTTGAACGGGCAGAGCGCAAGCTTTCTGGCCGGCGGTGAAATTCCGATTCCGGTGCCCAGTTCCGGCAGCGACAGCGTGTCGATCGAATACAAGGAATTCGGTATCCGCCTGACCCTGACGCCAACCATCATCGGCCGCGATCGCATCGCCTTGAAGGTCGCCCCGGAAGTCAGCGAACTCGACTTCAGCAATGCCGTGCAGATCGCCGGCACCACCGTGCCCGCTCTGACCATCCGCCGCACCGACACCAGCGTGTCACTCGGCGATGGCGAGAGCTTCGTCATCAGCGGCTTGATCAGCACCACCAACAGCTCGCAAGTGAACAAGTTTCCCGGCCTCGGCGATATCCCGGTGCTGGGTGCGTTTTTCAAGGGCTCGCAGATCAAGCGCGAAGAACGCGAACTGCTGATGATCGTCACCCCGCATCTGGTCCAGCCATTGGCCGCCGATGCGCAACTGCCGTCGCTACCGGGCGAAAAACTGCGTAATTACGATCCGAATTTCTACCGCATGTTCTTCCTTGAAAACGGCAACTTCGACAAGCGCAGCGGGTTATCGCAATGAGCCAGAGCCTGAGCCAGACCTTTCTCGCCATCACCCGCAACAGCACCGATCTGGAGTGGCTGCAGGGCGCGCTCGCGCCGCTCGGTCAGGTGGTCAGCGCCGGGGGCGGCAGCCTCGATGAACTGCTGGCGCTGGTCGACGTGACCTTTGCCAGCCTGGTCTTCGTCGGTCTTGATCGTGAGCACGTGGTCGCTCAAAGCGCGCTGATCGAAGGCGCGCTGGAGGCCAAACCGATGCTGGCGATCGTCGCCCTCGGCGACGGCATGGACAATCAGTTGGTGCTCAACGCCATGCGCGCCGGCGCCCGGGATTTTGTCGCCTACGGTTCGCGTTCCAGTGAAGTCGCCGGACTGGTACGGCGCTTGAGCAAACGCCTGCCACCCGTGGCACCGAACACGCAACTGGGCGGGCTCACGGTCATGTATGGCGTGCAGAGCAGTTCCGACGGCGCACTGTTGGCCAACCACATGGCGATGGTGGTGCAAAAGAGCGGCCAGCAAACCTTGCTGCTCGATCTCGGTTTGCCGCGCGGTGACAGCCTCGCCCTGCTCGGGCTGGAGAGTTCTTTTCACTTCGGCGATGCCTTGCGCCACTTGCGAAGGCTCGACGCCACGCTGATCGACAGCGCCTTCACCAGCGCCGAAGCCGGCCTGCGGATTCTCGCCTACGCCAGCAACGATGAACCGCTGGAAAACACCAGCGCCGCCGAGCTGTACATGTTGCTCAGCGCCTTGCGCCAGCACTTCCAGCACATCGTTGTGAACCTCACCGGACAGACCGACAGCGAAGCCTTGCGCACCTTTGTCAGCCACTGCGACAAGTTGCTGTGGTACACCGACCAGAACGTGCTCAACTGCCGACGCAACCTCGCCGTGCTCAATCTGTGGCGGGAAAAAGGCATGAAGCTCGACCATGGACGCCTGCTGATCGACCGCTACCTGAGCAACGTCGCGCCCAATTCGGAAACCCTCGGCAAGACCTTCAATCTGGAAGTAATCGCCACGCTGGCCCTCACCCCCGAAGTGCGCCTGAACGCGAAAAACCAGGGCGTCAGCCTGTTCGAGCTGGCCCCGCGGGAAAAACTCACCCAGAGCCTGCGCGCCCTCGGCGAACGTCTGGCCAAACGTTCCGAAGGCCTGGCCAAACCGAAAGTGACCTGGTTCGACCGCTTGCGAGGCACCTCATGAGCGCAGAAAAACTCTTCGGCGCGGCGCCCCGCAGTGGCGTCGGCAACAGCGATCACGAAGGCCTGAAACTGGTCCTGCATCGCTACATCATCGACGCCCTCGAAGAGTCCGGGAAAAACCTGCTGGAAGGTTCACGCCAACAACTCGCGCAGTTTGTCACCGACAAAGTCGCCGAATACATCGCGCGTTTGCACCTGGCGATTTCCCGCTACGAAATGGAGCGTCTGGCCGAAGAGATCGTCGACGAGCTCACCGGTTTCGGTCCACTGGAAGTGTTGCTGCGCGATCAGTCGGTGACCGAGATTCTGGTCAACGGCCCGCACCGGGTGTTCATCGAACGCGACGGTGTGCTGCACCAGAGTGACCTGCGGTTTATCGATGCGCATCACGTCGAACGCGTGATGCAGCGCATCCTCGCACCGCTCGGCCGGCGCCTCGACGAGTCTTCGCCGATGGTTGACGCGCGCCTGCCGGATGGCAGTCGGGTCAATGCGATCATTCCGCCGATCGCCCTCGACGGCCCATGCCTGTCGATCCGTAAATTTCGCAAGGACATGCTCAAGAGCACCGACCTGATGGCGATGCAAACCATCGACCTGTCGATCTTCGAGTTTTTCCAGGATGCGGTCGGCAAGCGCTGCAACATCCTGATCAGCGGCGGCACCGGCACCGGCAAAACCACGCTGCTGAATATTCTCAGCCAGTTGATCAACCCGCATGAACGTCTGGTGACCATCGAAGACGTCGCCGAATTGCAGCTCGGTCACCCGCACGTGGTGCGCCTGGAAACGCGGCCGCCGAATGCCGAAGGCCACGGTGAAGTGAAGGCCAGCGACCTGATTCGCAACGCCCTGCGGATGCGCCCCGACCGGATCATCCTCGGCGAGATTCGCGGCGTCGAAGTGGTCGACGTCCTCACGGCAATGAACACCGGCCACGACGGCTCGATGAGCACCGTGCACGCCAACAATGCGCAGGATGCCCTGCTGCGCCTGGAAACACTGGTCGGCCTGACCGGCCGCTCCATCGCCGAACGCACCCTGCGCCAGATGATCTGCGCCGCCCTCGACGTGATCATCCAGTTGACGCGCATGCCTGACGGGCGCCGCTGCGTCAGTGAAGTGGTGGAGGTGGTCGGCATTCGCGAGGACGTCTACGTCACCAACACCCTGTTCCGCCTCGACCGCCGCAGCGGTTTCGGCTTCCTGCGCGAAGCCGTCAATCCGGCCGGCGACAAGCTGCGCCACGAAGCGCATCTGGGCTGACGGCAAGGAGCACCGAGCATGCTGGGACCGATCATTCTCATTGTTATCTGCCTGACGCTGCTGGGGCTGTCGATCCGTCTGTTCCTGCAAGGCCTGCGCAAGACCGCAACGGAAAAAGTGCTCAACCGTCTCGCCGCCGGACAGCCGCAACTGGCGCCAGAAAAACCTGTGTGGGTCGGACTGGAGCGGATGTTTCTGCGTGCCGGACTGGGCCGCCCGACCGAGCGTTTCGGCCTGTGGCTGAGTCTGTGGGCGCTGGCGATGGCGCTGGGTTATTTTCTCGCCGACTGGATCGGGCTGCTGCTGATGATCTTCGTTCCGCCACTGGCGCTGCGGCTGTACATCGCCGTGCTCTACCAGCGCCGGGTCAAACGCATGATCGAGCAACTGCCGCAGTTGCTTGATCACACCGTGCGCAGCCTGAAGTCAGGGCGCACCCTAAGTGACGCGGTCATGGGCGGCATCGAAGCCAGTGAAGACCCACTGAAAAAAGCCATGGGCCGGGTCCAGCGCAACGTGCAATTGGGCGTGAACTTGCCGGACGCCGTCAGCGACTTTGCCGAACTGTATGAACAAGACGAACTGCGCATGTTCGCCCTCGGCCTCAAGGTCAATCATCGCTACGGCGGCAACGCCAGCGAGCTGCTGGAGAACCTGATCAAACTGATCCGCGAACGCGACCAGGGCGCGCGGCAACTGCGTGCGCTCACCGGCGAAACGCGGATGACCGCCTGGGTGCTCGGCTCGTTGCCGCTTCTGCTGGTGAGTTACTTCATGCTGACCAATCCTGGCTACATGCTCGGGATGTGGAACGACGCGAGCGGCCAGCACATGCTGATCAGCGCTGCCGTGTTGCAAGTGTTCGGCAGCCTGGCGCTGTGGCGCATGTTACGGAGCGTCTGACATGGTCTGGCTCGCGGCTCTGATGTTGCTGCTCGGTTCCCTGCTGCTGGTGGTCAATCACTTGCTGACCGAACGGCGTCGGGTGCGTCAGGTCAATCAGCGCTTGCAAGGGCATCTGGTGCGCGAGAATCGCTTCGGCAGCTGGTTGCGCGTACTGGGCAGCAGCAAGTTCGGCCAACGCTCGGTGAGCATCGACAGCGAAACCCAGACCCTGCTCAACCGCATCGGCTGGCGCCGCGCCAACGAACGAGCGCTATTCGCGGCCTGCCAGATCGGCACGCCGCTGCTGACACTGGGCCTGGCGATCTTTCTGCAAGAAGTGTTTTTCCCCCAGGCCAGCAACCGCTGGATCGTGCCGATGCTCGCTACCGGCGGCGGTTATCTGCTGCCCAAGCGCTTGCTGGCCTACGCGGCGGCACGTCGGCAGAACACCATCGCCGTGGAGGTGTCGACGTTCATTCCGCTGCTGCGCATCCTCTTCGAATCCGGCATGGCCGTCGAACAGGCCCTGCGTGTGCTCAGCATTGAGGCGCAAAAACTGCTGCCGGAACTGACCAGCGAATTGCGCCTGATCCTGACCCGTGTCGACTCCGGTCTGGAACTTGGCCAGGAGTTGAACAAAGCGGCGGTGATGCTCGCCGTCGATGAGTTCAGCGACACCTGCGTGATCCTCCAGCAACTGATTCAACAGGGCGGCGGCGCGATGAAATCGCTGCTGGCGCTCAAGCAACTGCTGGATGACCGCCGCCTGACCCGCTTGCAGGAATACATCTCGAAAATGTCCGCGAAGATGTCGGTGGTGATGATGCTGTTTCTGTTTCCGGCACTGCTGATCGTCCTCGCCGGCCCGGGCTTCACCGCGATAGCCCGGGCATTCGCCAACTGACCTTGTTCATGGAGAGCGTTTGATGAAAGTACTGATAGTCATGGCAAGTCTGTTGCTGCTCGGCGGTTGCGCCACCGACGGTCAGGCACCGTGGACGGCGCTGCTGTCACCGAGCAGTTGCAGCAAAATGACCCAGGAGCAGGAGCTGGCCCTGAACCTCGCGGACGACCTGGCCAGCGACGGCAAACTGCACGCCAGCCTGGCCAACCTGCAAAGCCTGCCAGACAACATCAGCGAAGTTCGCCTGCGCAAAGCCAAGGTCTATCGCCTGCTCGGCCGCAGCGAAGCCGAGCCGCTGTACCGCGGCCTGCTTGGCGGCTGCCTGACCGCCGAAGCCGAACACGGCCTCGGCCAACTCTACGCCGCCCGTGGCGACAACGGCCAAGCCCAGGCCCATCTGCAACGCGCCGCCCGCCTGGCCCCCACCGACGAAAAAATCCGCAACGATCTCGGCGTGGTCTACCTCAACCAGCTACGCCTCAACGACGCCCGCTTCGAGTTCCTTACCGCCATCGAACTCAAGCAGAACAACCAACTGGCAACCCTGAACATGGTCACCCTGCTGCTGTACCAGAACGACTGGCCACAAGCCGCCGAAATCGTCAGCCGCGCCAAACTGAACCCGGAACAATTCACCGAAGCCCAGGAGCGCGCAGAAAAACTCAAAGCCCCGGTCAAGACCAAACCGGCCACCAGCAATCAAGTGGCCGCCGTCGCTGACCCGTTGCCGTCATCGCTCAAATAAGGAGACAGCCATGAACCCCCTTAAAGGCCTGTGCTACCTGACCCTCCTCAGCCTGCCCCTCAGCGCCGCCGCCATCGACGCCGGCCCCGCCTCGGCGCAACAACAGGAAACCGAGGGCTGGCTGGTCCTGCAAAGCCGCAACAAAGCCGCCTCGCCCAAGCCACAGACAGCGACCGCGACCGAACGGGATCTGGCGATGCAGCGCTGGTTGAAGAAGTACAAATACGAGATTCCGGATTTTTATGATCCGGATGCGGGTGGGAAGATCGAGAGCAAGAATTAGTGATGTGGTGACCTTGCGGGCGCTTTCGCGAGCAGGCTCGCTCCCACCTTTTGAAATGCACTCCACCTGTGGGAGCGAGCCTGCTCGCGAAGAACGATGATACGGTGTGGCTGCCGGATCAGGTCTGCGGATCTACCCGATCCAATGCCCGGTTTACTGCCAGTTCGGCGAGCATGATGATCTGCTGAATCGCCAGCGCGGTATTGCGCTCGGGCCGACCCAACTGATCGGCAAAGTTACCGGCCAGCGTATTGGCCGACGCTAGGGATTCGCAGGCGTGGGCGAGCAGGCTTTCGGTATCGATTTTCGGATGGATGAGGAACATCGTGGTGGGTTGGTGAGGTTTCGCAGGTTCGGGGCAGAGGTAGAAATCGAGGGCGCGTTTGATGGCTTCGCGGCTCTTGACGAGGTCGTCGGCGCGGATGGCTTCTTCGAGCGGGGTGGTGGATTCGGTGGGTGGGTCGGGGATCAGTTTGTCCATTGAAACAACTCCAAAGTCTTTGCCACCACCCACTGCCATTCTCACGGGGCAAAAGGTGGCAGCTGTATGCGGGGTGAGAATACCGGTTATGGACACCCGGCCAGACCGAAGTCTGCCCGCACACAGCCGCCATGACACATTGCAGACAGCAGACAAGCTGGCGGCAATTATGCGTGCACAAGGACTGGATGACCATAAATTGCCGGGTTCTCACACCCGATCGCTGAGTGTTCAGCGACAGCCAGAGACTAGAGAGCGCACGTCCGACGGACAACCTGAAAACAGTGTGGGAAGGGTCTGATTATCTGACACAAATTTAAACAGCCAAAAGCCAACCCTCACCCTAGCCCTCTCCCAAAGGGAGAGGGGACTGACCGAGTTGTCTGGGGGAGCTACGCCGACGTGAAAGACCGAGTCGAATTCAGACTCTGAAACAGATCAAAAGCCCCTCACCATAGCCCTCTCCCAGAGGGAGAGGGGACTGACCGCGGTGTTTAGTAGAGGTACGCCGACGTGAAAGACCGAGTCGAATTCACACTCTGAAACAGATCAAAAGCCCCTCACCCTAGCCCTCTCCCAGAGGGAGAGGGGACTGACCGCGGTGTTTAGTAGAGGTACGCCGACGTGAAAGACCGGGGCGAATTCAGACTCTGAAACAGATCAAAAGCCCCTCACCCTAGCCCTCTCCCAGAGGGAGAGGGGACTGACCGAGTCGTTTGGGAGAGCTACGCCGACGTGAAAGACCGAGTCGAATTCAGACTCTGAAACAGATCAAAAGCCCCTCACCCTAGCCCTCTCCCAGAGGGAGAGGGGACTGACCGCGGTGTTTGGTAGAGGTACGCCGACGTGAAAGACCGGGTCGAATTCAGACTCTGAAACAGATCAAAAGTCCCTCACCCTAGCCCTCTCCCAGAGGGAGAGGGGACTGACCGCGGTGTTTAGTAGAGGTACGCCGACGTGAAAGACCGGGGCGAATTCAGACTCTGAAACCGATCAAAAGCCCCTAACCCGCTCCTAACCACTCAACAGGATGAGCGTTAGCTCGGCTGCAGCTTTTGATCTGCTGGCCCCTTCGGCAGGCTGAGTGGAGGGATTTATCCGGGGGTGGGAGCGCAGCGACCGTTTGGCGAAGCCAAACACATCGAGAGGAGGTGCAGCGAAGCAAACCGTAGGCGATGCCCCCGGATATATCCCGGAACGAAGGAACCCCGAGCCCTAGCGAGGGGCCGAACGCCGGGGCCCAGCCTTTTGGTTACTTTTTGGCGTCTGAAAAAGTGACCCGCTGTAAGAGCGGAACCGTCAGCGGCAACCCCCGCAGCAACGGATATTCACCCAAAAACCCAAGAACCTGGTCGGCCCACAGGCCGCCAAGTCAATGCGCCGTAACCCGCTGCCGCAAAGCAGAAGCACTAGGCGACAAAGCCAAAGCCAACTGCGTCCGATTATGCATATGCGTCAACCGCAACACCTGCGAAACATAAAGCTTCACCGTGTTCTCGGTAATCCCCAACTCACAGGCAATCTGATAATTGGTCTGCCCCTTGCCCACCAACCGCGCCACATCCAGCTGTCGCGGTGACAACTGATTGAAAATCGCCGGCATCTCCTGCGCCTCAGCCTCGCCAGGCTCACCACCCGACACATCGCGAGTCACCGCCGCAGGATTGCGCCGCACCTTGTCCAGATCCTGGTACAGGTCATCAATCGACTCAGACAAATACTGCAACTTCTGATTCAAATGCCCCAGCTGCAGATTCTTCTGCCGCTCCTGCAGAGCCACCTCCTGACGCCGCACACCTTCCAGCAACTCATCCAGATCAATCGGTTTCTGATAATAATCGGCAATCCCGGCACGCAACGCCTTGATCACATCCTGCTTGTCGGCACGCCCGGTGAGCATGATCGCCTCAAAAGCCCGATGCTTGCCCGCCAGCCGCTGCAATGCCTGGATCAACTGAATGCCATCCATGTCCGGCATGTGCAGATCACTCAGCACCAGACCGATTTCCGCGTCCTCACTGAAACGCTCGATCGCCTGCTGACTGGACTCACACGGCACACAGCGATAACCGCTGCTTTCAAGAAACTCGCACAACTCCTCCACAATCAACGGCTGATCGTCGACCACGAGGACTTTTACCGCAGACGTAAGCTTGTTCACGTGCTACTCCATGTCCCAGGCCAAAGCTGACCATTCCTGTACTGCCAGCCTTTGGCTGTATAACCAGTTCCTTTGAAAGTAGACGTACTTTCCGACTATGTACATAGGACTAGTGGCGCTTGGCGACTAATGGATCCAAAGCAGAACAAGCATGGTCCCAAGCAGCACAAACGGTGCAAATGGCAGCTTTTTTGACATAGTTGGCCCCAGATATCGCAGACGATCTCTAAGCCCTTGACTCATATGAAGCCAGACTCTTGGCGCCAGCAGCATCCAGACCACGCTGGCGAGCCCAGCGCCAATAAATACCCCAAGAATGAACAGACCGTCCGTCGCAAGCCCCAGAGCTGTCATTAATTTCACATCGCCGGCGCCCATGCGGCCCATGAAAAAACCCGGCAGGGTCAGTGCCAGCGCAATCAGGCAGGCCCAACCGCCCTGCCCCGCTTCCGCGCCCAGCCAGGTGCTGCCGGTGCACAACAGCCAGATCAGCGCCAGCGCGGCGACGCCGAGGGTCAGCGCATTGGCAATGCGGCGCTGGCGGACGTCTTGCGCCGCGCACAGCACGAGCCAGATCAGGAGGATAAAACTGTGCATCCGGTAAAAACCGTCCGTTTTTGCTGAATGATTCTATGCTGATACTACGCAGTGACAGTCAGGGTAGACGCACTCATGAAAACCGGCTTTCGGAAGTCGCAAAAAGGTGCGGTGGCGATCGAGTTCGCCTTGGTGTTCATCATCTTTTTCGCCGTATTTTACGGTCTGGTCAGCTACAGCCTGCCCTTGGTGATGATGCAATCATTCAATCAGGCCACGTCCGAGGCGGTGCGCCGCAGTGTCGCGGTCGACCCCAACACTCCCAACTATTCAACGGTCGTGCTCAACACCGCGAACGCCACGCTGACCCAGCAATTGTCCTGGATTCCGCCGGTCTTCAACCTGGTGGTCGGCGTTGATACCAGCAGCCAATACAGCGCGTCAGGCCTGCTGACGGTGCGAGTGGATTATCCGGTCAGCAAGTTGAATCAGGTGATGCCGTTCCTGGTGCTTCCGGTCGTTGGTACAGTGCCCAGTCTGCCCACCTATCTGACCGCCAAATCGAGTCTGCAATTTTGACGTCGGGGGACAAACTCTTCGGGCGCTTGCTCAAACGCACGCCGCCCGCCGCCCACGAGTTGCCCGACCCACTAGGCTCACCCGCAACAGGCTTGCACCTGTACCTGAACGACGACGCTGGCGTGCTGCAAATGGCCGGCCCGTTGCGCCATCTGCTGGCGCAGCACAAACCGCACCAGCAACCCTTGCCACTGAGCGCCTATCTGTTGCCCCACAGCACATTGACCATCGAAGGTCGGCCGAGGGAGTGGCAAGGGCTACTGCTCGATCTCGACTTTTCGGGATTGGGCGAGCAGCCCTTGCACTTGCGTGGCTGGGTGCAACCGCAGGGCGAAGGCTGGTTGATGCAGTTGATCGATATCGCCGACCTGCTGTTCGAACGCCAGCAATCGCGCCAGCGTGACGCCTGCCAATTGATTGCCGGGCAGATCAGCGAACAGTTGCGCGCGTGCAGCCCGCTGCGTTTGCCGGTGATCGTCAGCGAACAACTGCAGGTGATTGCCCAGCACTGGCACATCCCTTGTCTGGCGTTGGCCTTGCTCGATGATGAGACGCAGGGCTGGCAGATTTATCGCCAGTATCGCGCCCACGATGCGCCGACTTTGTGGCATGACGATCAGCGTCTCGGCACGCCGCTGGACAGCCTCAACGGCGCTGCGCCGCAGCGTGTCGGCGCGCACCATGGCCTCGATGAACATTCACGGGTGCAGGCTCTGTTTGGCAATGCCGAAGGTTTCGCGGTGCCGTATAGCGATGAACGCGGTGTGGTGGCTTGGCTGCTCTGCGGGTTTTATCCCGTGGACAGCGCCGCGCCGTACCTGACCGAACGTGACTGGATGGCGCTGCTCGCCGCGCTGGCCGGGCCGTTGCTCGGGCGCCTGCGCGAACAGCAGCATCACCGGCAACTGGAGCGCATCGAAGCGCTGCAAACCCTGTTGGGTGCAGGCTGGTGGGAAATCCTCGGCGGTGACGACAACATTCAACTGGCGCCTGCGTTGGCTGCGTCCCTGCAACTGAACAATGACGGACTGGCGCTGGAAGACTGGCTGGCACAGATCCATCCCGCCGACCGCGACGAGTTGCGCAGCCGTCTACAGGCCTTGCAGCAACATGGCGAAGCCCTGACGCTGTCGGTGCGCCTGCGCAATGGCGATCCCGCGCAGGCGCCAACGTGGTATCGCGTGCAAGGCCAAGTGATTGGCAGCGGCGAGCATCGCCGGCGAGTCGGTTTCATGCTCGACATCAGCGACATCCAGAACCAGCAGCAACGAGCCGCCGCCGCGCATGCACGGCTCGACAACCTGATCGCCAGTTCGCCGGCGGTGATTTACGTCCAGCAGTATCACGAAGGCGCGCTGATCCCGGCGTTCTTCAGTGCCAGCCTGCAACCGCTGCTGGGCTGGAGTCTTGCGGACTGCGGCAACAGTGCACTGATCGAGATGATCCACCCTGACGATCGCGACCTGTATTTCGCCCGCAGCCGCCAGTTGCTGCGTGAAGGCTCAGTGCGCGCGCGTTATCGGCTGCGCGACCGGCATGGCGAATATCACTGGCTGCTCGATGAAGCCAGGCTGCTGCGCAATGACCTTGGCCTGCCGGTGGAAGCGGTCGGGTTGTGGCTGGACGTCACCGAAGCGACCCTGGCGGCCGAGCAGGTGAAAAAGAGCGAGGAGCGCTACCGGATCCTGGTGGAGGACTCGCCGGCGATGATCTGTCGCTACCGCCCGGACCTGACTCTGACTTTCGGCAACCGGCCGCTGGCGACCTATCTGGAATGCACGCCGGAAGAGTTGCCGGGGGTCGATCTGGGCAGTTGGATGTCCGACGAGCAACGCGCCGCGTTCATCCAGCGCCTCGCTTCACTGACGGCGGAGCAGCCGGTAAGCACTGCAGAAATCAGCCTGCAATTGCCCGGCCGCGAACACGCCTGGTGGGTGTGGTCCGATCGCGGCGTGTTCGATGAACACGGCCAATTGATCGAAGTGCAAGCAGTGGGCCGCGACAACACCGAGGTGCGCCGCTCGCAACAACAGCTCACACAAAGCGCGAAAATGGCCACACTCGGCGAAATGGCCACCGGCCTGGCCCACGAGATCAATCAGCCGCTGAACGTGATGCGCATGGCCATCGTCAATGTGCTCAAGCGTCTGGGCAACGGTGATGTACAGATCGATTACCTGACCGACAAGCTCAACCGCATCGACGCGCAGGTGCAGCGCGCCGCGAAAGTGGTCGATCACATGCGCGTGTTTGGCCGGCGTTCGGAGATCGAACAGCAACTGTTCAACCCGGCCTCGGCCATTGAAGGCACGCTGTCGTTGCTGGCCGAAGGCATGCGCGGCAAAGGTGTGGATCTGCGCATCAGCGAGACCGGGTTCGAGGTTCAGGTGCGCGGCTACGTCGATCAGCTTGAGCAGGTGCTGATCAACCTGATGGTCAACGCGCGCGACGCCTTGCTGAGCAAGCGCGAGAAGGATTCATCCTTCAAACCGTGGATTTCGATCTATGCCGAACGCGATGAACAGAGCGTGCGGTTGTGGGTCGAGGACAACGGCGGCGGCATTGATCCGCGTCTGCTGGAGCGTATCTTCGAGCCGTTTTTCACCACCAAACCGATCGGCATCGGCACCGGGCTGGGGTTATCGGTGAGCTACGGCATCATCGACAACATGGGCGGCCAGTTGAGCGTGCGCAATTCGGCGCAAGGCGCGCGGTTCTGCATCGAGTTGCCGGTTGCCGTAGACGCCTAGATCACCAGATAGGCCTTGCCGGTCTGGCCGCAAGTCATATTGGCGCCGACGTCGACGTCCATCAGGTTGATGCCCAGGCCTTTGAGCAGGTTGTTCAGCAGCGGATCGAGCAACGGGCTGATCAGGTTGGTCACCACCGGCAGCAATTTGCTGGTGACATCGCTGATCAAAGAGGCAACGCCAGTGACGACGGCACCCAATGGATTGCTGCCCTGCGGTTTGTAGACAATCAGATTGATCCCCGCGAGGGTGCTCGACAGACTGCCGACGATATTGTTGGTCGGCACCGCCGGCAAGATGCTCGGCGGCAGTTTGAGATTGGCCGGGGTGGCGAATGGTGTGCTGCTGGAGAACACCAGGTTCTGGGTATTCTGCGCGACGCTGGTGTCGAGTTTGATCGCGATGCCGCCTGCGCCGTATTGAACATGGGTGGCAGGGTCACAACTGCCGATGCCTAGAATCTTGTGGCACGTCACGATACCAAGATCGACCAGTGGCAATGGTGCGACCGCGGGCGGGGCAGACGAGGAAAATGCACTGCTCGGGTCGATTTTTCCCAGCTTGAGATCGGCGATGGAGGTGACGGTTGTGGCGGTCAGACTTTTACTGCCGGTATTGCCGGTCGGGCAGCTGTAATCCGTGACATAGCTTTGTGCCCCACCGGCATCCAGAGCGATATCGATTTGCGGCGACGGCAGCAGTTTCGGATCAAGCTGCTCGCAACCGGCCCCCAACAAACAGCCAAGCGAGTTGAGTGTGTCCACCAGATTCAGGCTCAGCAGTGCGTTAAGCGTCGGGGTCAAGGTACCGACCAATCCCAACACCGCATTGGCCAGCCCCGTGACCCCGGACAGCACCGGCAAACTCACCGACAACATCGTGCGAACCTGCGCCGTGCGCACATAAATCCGATCTGGCGCATGCGGGTCGGGATTGGCCTTCGCCCGCGCCGGGTCGCCAATCGCAGAGAACTGCGGCGGCTCGATCACTTTCACCCGCACCGTGACATTCGCCAGCCCCAGCACGCTGATCGGCAATGTCGCCGCCACCGCACTCTTGCTGTTGGCCAGTTGCACCACGCCCTGAATCAGTTGCAGCAGTTGCAGATGGGCGTCCAGCCCCGCCGCCGTGGTGCCGGTCTGCAATTGCAGGATGTCACCCAGTTTGACCGGCGCCGCGTTGATCGCGGCCACCTGCAATTGGCCCAGTGCGGTGATCACCTGCGCGGTCGCGCCATTGAGCTGCACCACCGTTGCCGCCGCCTGAATCAGTTGCGTCACCGTGGCCTGAGTGTTGAGTAATTGCGTGTAGTTGCCCGCCGCGACGTTGAGATTGATCGCCAGTTGATCAAGGTATTTGAGCAAGTTGATGTCGGTGTTCAGCAGGCCATCCCAGCCCAGAGCCGTGAGGTTGACGTTGCCGCCCAATAATCCGGAAAACAGCGGATTGAGGATGTTCGACTGCGCCGTATCAATGCTGGCCAAGGTGCTGCGTATATTCAGTTGGGCCACCGTCGGCTGCGGTTTGGCGGCCACCGCCGAGGCATTGAGCGTGGTGTTGAGACTGACCGGGGTGCCGCTGAACAAGGCCTGTACGCCACCGGCAAAACTGGTGGTCACCGTGCGACTGGCGACGACTTTGACCGCTGCCGCTTGCGTGGCATCCACTGCGAACGTGCGCAGGCCGGAGGCTGGAGTGACCAGGGTGCCGCACGTGGTGGCGAGGGTGTTGCCGGCATCGACTATGTAGCCATTGCGCACGGCGCTTTGCCCGGCGTAACTGGCAGCGCTCAGGCCCGGCAGGCAATTGCCGCCACGGCTGACGGCTTCGAGGGCGGCGTTGTCGACCACCCGCTGCAACTTGCGTTGTTCCATGTACAAGCGGCCGGTGTCGACCACCAGCAACATCATCACCACCGCCAGACTGAGCGTGGCCGCCGCCATCAAGCCGATCGCCCCGCGCTGGCGGGCCGGGCCGTTGAATCGCGAACGAGGCGACATGGCGCACTCCTTTGCCGCTAGCTCCATTGGTGCAACTGAGTGTAGACGCGCCTAATGGCAACGCGCCATTTCGAACAGACAAACATCCCTGTGGGAGCGAGCCTGCTCGCGAAGACGTCGTGTCAGATAAATAGCAGTTGAATGACACCCTGCTTTCGCGAGCAGGCTCGCTCCCCCATTGGAATTTAGGGTGGAGCAAAAAAACGGGAGCTCAACAGCTCGCACTTTTTAACGGATTCAACGCGGTGGATAGTTGGCCAGAATCCGCGTGACCGTCTCGCGGATGGCGTTGCTGCGATCATCGGGATTCGGCTTGCCGGAGAGCATCTGCTCATCGCTGCCGCGCCACACCAGTTTGCCGTCCTTGCCGTCGAGCAGGTCGATCTGGATGGTCGCGACCTTGTAGGTAATGTTGCGCGTTTCGTTGTACATCGGCGCGCCCCAATAGCCGTTCCACGGGCCGCCCCAGCCGCCGCCGTAGTTGGTCGTCACTTGCTGCTGACGATCCTCGACGATCAGATAAGTCTGCACATTCAAGTCACCCTTGGCGCCCGCCGCCGCGGGACGCAAACCGCGCTGGTCGAGCTGATCGGCCACGGCCTGGCGGATGCGTTGCTCGGTCAGGTCGCTCTTGATCCGTGGATCATCGGGGCGGTATTGCAGGGCGGGGTCTTTCCAGCTCCAGCTGCGATAGGCCGCAAAGTCGCGGTTGGCATCGAAGTCGTGATTGACCTGGTTGGCGGCGCAAGCGCTGAGCAGCGCGACCATGGCCAGTAGAGCGAGACGGCGGAACATGGGTTTTCTCCGGTTGAAGACATGAACCTGCGGCAGCTTCTGATGGGCAGGAGCTAACTGGGAGGATACGCCGACATGGCTTTTTCCACAGCTTCGCGGATCGAATCGGTGCGATCGATTTCGCTGCCCTTGTTCGCGGTTTCGGCACTGGCGCTCCACACCGGTTGCCCGCTGCCAGCGTCGAACAGATTGACCTGCACCACCACGACTTGCTCGGAATACGTGCGTACGATCGGCACCGTGTTGTACATACCGTAACCGCGTCCATATCGATCATAGCTGCCGTATCCACCGCCGTAATAACCGTAGTCATCCTGAACCTGGCGCAAACGGGTTTCCAGACGCAGATCGGCGCTGACCAACAGGTCGGCCGGGCGGTTGTCGTGCAATGGACGCAAGCCGCGCTGATCCAGGGCATTGCTTACCGCTTCGGCCACTTGCGCCGAATCGGCCCAGGCCGTGCCCGGTGGCAGTTGCCCATTGAGCCAGGTCCAACTGCGATAACGCCCATAATCACGCGGCGGCGCCGGGTACGCGCTGCGGTCGAAGGTGGTGGCGGCTTGCGCTGGTGCCGGCGGTAAGGGCCGCGATTGCGCCACGTAGGGGTTGCTGCTCTGGCAAGCAGCCAAGCCCAGACACATCAGCAGTAACGCGGATTGAGCTTTCATGTCGCGCTCCGATCAGATCGGCCGGCAGATCCAGTGCAAGTAACGCCCAAGCCCGGCGAAGCTTGGGTGACGACGGTGAGCGAGCTCCATCTCGAGCAAATCGACGAGTTCGGCGCGGGCCTGGAATTCCACCGGCATATAGTCATGGAAAACGCGGATCCCACTCTGGCTTTCGACCTGCCACAAGCCTTCGAGTTGCGTTGCCAATTCCCTTGGATCGAGCGGCTGCTGCGGGGTCAGGCTCTGCTTTTCGCCGGCCATGACGTTCTTGCGCATTTTCTTGAAATGGCCTTTGAGCAGGTTGCGATAAATCAGCGCATCGCGGTTGTAGAACGCCAGCGACAACCAGCCACCGGGCTTGGTCAGTTGATGCAGCACTGGCAGGATCGCGTGGGGTTCGGCGAGCCATTCGAGCACCGCGTGGCAGATCACCAGATCGTACGGTTCGGTGAGTTGGCCGAGCAGTTCCTGCCACGGCGCCTGAATGAACGTCGCGGTTTGCCCGGCGTCGGCGAAACGCTGGCGCGCGCCTTCGAGCATCGGTGCGGCCGGCTCGGTGAAGGTCACCTCGTGACCGCGTTCGGCCAGCCACAGCGACATGTGGCCAAGACCGCCGCCAATGTCGAGGACGCGCAACGGACGATCCGGCAGCGCTTCGGCCAGGTCAGCCTGTAACACCGCGAGACGAATCGCGCCTTTGGCGCCGCCGTAGATTTTTTCGGCGAAACGCGTCGCCAACTGATCGAAATGCCGGTCGCTCATCAGCTGAACCGCCGTTCACTGTCGGCGAGCTTGGCACGCACCACTTCATTCATGTCCAACCCCAACTCGCTGCACAGCAGCAACAGATACAGGACGATATCGCCGACTTCCTGCCCGGCGTGGGCGAGTTTGTCAGCGGGCAACTGGCGCGACTGGTCTTCTGTCAGCCACTGGAAGATTTCCACCAGCTCGGACATCTCGACACTGGCCGCCATGGCGAGGTTTTTCGGGCTGTGAAATTGCCGCCAGTCATTGCGGTCGCGAATGGCGTGCAGGCGTTCGGTCAGTTCAACAAGGTTCATCGGGCTCTCCTGAAGGCGTATAGCTTCGGGGGGATACGCCCTGAAGGCAAGCAGCGCAGACGATCTATTGTGGGAGCGAGCCTGCTCGCGAAGACGATATGTCATCAACCATTGATTCACTGACACAATGCCTTCGCGAGCAGGCTCGC
Organism: Pseudomonas sp. S3_C06; assembly: GCF_054667675.1. Lineage (NCBI taxonomy): Bacteria > Pseudomonadati > Pseudomonadota > Gammaproteobacteria > Pseudomonadales > Pseudomonadaceae > Pseudomonas > Pseudomonas sp. S3_C06. The sequence continues at coordinate 4,665,298 of NZ_CP162747.1, read as the reverse complement.
TCCCACACAGAATGGGTGCAAACCTTCTATCATGCAGGGAACTCGGCCACCTGCGTTGTGGCCCAAGGCTCAGCTCTTTCATCAGGATGCACACATGCAGGTAGAAAGCTTTTTCGAATGGCTCGGCCAGGCGCTCGGTTCGATCATCCGCTTTATCGTCGACGGCCTCAGTGGCTTGTTCAATATTCTGAGCAATGCCGGTGGCAACTTTGTCGACGGGCTGGCGAAGACGTTGGGCATGGACACCTCGATCATCAGCATCATCGCGCTGATTGTCGGGCTGATGCTGTTGTGGTCGGCGATTCGCGCGTTCATGAATGCGTCGATCATTGCCGGGATCATCTGGTTGTTGCTGGGGTTGTGGTTGTTGAGCTGGATTATTCATTAAACGCTTGAAGAGCCCCTCATCGGAACGCCGCCCGCCTAACCCTCTCCCGGAGGGAGAGGGGACTGACCGGGGTGTTTTCGAGAAGTACACCGACCTGAGATACCGAGTCGAACTCGGGATAGGAATTAAACCGAGATCGGCCCCCTCTCCCTCTGGGAGAGGGCTGGGGTGAGGGTGGCTTCTACCGCTACAATGCCGCTCCCCAAGGAGCCCGCATGTCCACTCTGATCGCCGACTGGCGCGACCGCCCGACTCACCGCAAGGTCTGGGCGCTCGCCGCGCCCATGATTCTGTCCAATATTTCCGTGCCGCTGGTGGCGCTGGTCGACAGCACCGTCATCGGCCACTTGCCCCATGCCCATCAATTGGGTGCGGTGGCGGTCGGCGCCAGCCTGTACACCTTTCTCGCCTGGGCCATGGGCTTTCTGCGCATGGGCACCACCGGATTTGCCGCGCAGGCTGCCGGGCGCAGCGACGGTGCGGCGTTGCGACAGATTCTGTTGCAAGGCTTGCTGCTGGCGATGGGACTGGCGCTGGTGCTGGGTACGCTGGGCGTGCCGCTGAGCGGGGTTGCATTACACTTCATGCAACCGTCGGCGGAGCTGGATCAGCTCACTCGGGATTTCTTCCACACGCGTCTATTCGGCTTGCCGGCCGCGCTGGCCAGTTATGCGCTGGTCGGCTGGTTCCTCGGCACGCAAAACGCCCGGGCGCCACTGGCGATTTTGCTGACCACCAACCTGATCAACATCGTCCTCAATCTGTGGTTCGTCATTGGCCTGGACTGGGGCGTGGTCGGTTCGGCGCGCGCCTCGGTGATCGCCGAATGGACCGGCGCCCTGCTCGGCCTGCTGCTGACCCGCAAAGCGCTGCGCGCGTATCCGGGGCACATCGTCTGGGCGGCGTTGAGGGTCTGGCAGAGCTGGCGCCCTTTACTGGCGGTCAACCGTGACATCTTTATCCGCAGTCTGGCGCTGCAATCGGTGTTTTTCCTGATCACCGTGCAAGGCGCGCGGCTGGGCGATTCGACGGTTGCCGCCAACGCGCTGCTGCTCAATGGCTTGCTGTTGACGGCGCATGCGCTGGATGGCCTGGCCCATGCCGTCGAAGCCTTGTGCGGACACGCCATCGGCGCCCGTGATCGCCTGGCCCTGCGTCGTTCGCTGGTGGTGGCGGGCGGCTGGTCGCTGTTCGCCAGCCTCGGATTTGCCGCGCTGTTTCTGCTCGCCGGGCACCTGTTCATCGAGATGCAGACCGATATCCAGAGCGTACGCGACACCGCGTTCATCTACCTGCCCTACCTCGCCGTGCTGCCATTGATTGCGGTCTGGAGTTACTTGCTCGACGGTCTGTTCATCGGCGCCACCCGCGCACGCGAAATGCGCAACGGCATGCTCGTCACCGTGGCTCTGCTGCTGCCGTTTGCCTGGGCACTGCAAGGCTACGGCAACCACGGGCTGTGGATATCTTTTCTGCTGTTCATGGTGTTACGCAGCCTGACCCTCGGTGCGCAAGCCTGGTGGCTCAAGCGCAACGATGGCTGGTTCTCTGGCGGCGTTCACTGAGTCGGTGTGCGCGCGATAAACCCGACCACCTGATCGAGCACCGGCGCCAGATGCCGCAACGGACGCGACAGGGTCGCCACCAGGGTTATGTGGCTGGGCCGCGAGTAATACAGATCCTGTGCCGGCACCCCTGCCGCGCGCAGCTTGCTGGCGAGACCGCCGGTGTTGCGTGTCGGGTTGACCAGATCATCCTCAGTCGCGGCGATCAACAGGGCCGGCGGCGCGCCGCGACTGACATGGTTGACCGGCTGCGATTGCGGCGGCGAGTCCGGCCAGAAGAACACCGGGCGCACCTCGGGATTCTTGATCGGCAGAAAGTCGTAGGGCCCGGCCAGGCCGATCCAGCCCTGCAAATCCCTGGGTGACATGCCCACCGAAGCGAGCAGTTCGCCGTCCAGCGCCAGCATCGCCGCGTTGTATCCGCCGGAACTGTGGCCCATCAGATACAAGCGCTGCGGGTTGCCGGAAAATTCGCGGATATGCGCTTTGGTCCACGCCACCGCCTGCGCTCCATCCTGCAGAAACAGCGGATAACGCACTTGCGGATACAAGCGGTAATCCGCCACCACCGTGACAATCCCCTTGGACGCCAGCGCTTCACCGACAAAGCGGTAGTCGACGCGCGATCCGCTGTTCCAGCTGCCGCCATAGAAAAACACCACCACCGGTGCGCCCGGCATCGGCTGATGCGGCACGTACACATCAAGCTTCTGCCGCGGATCTTCACCATAAGCGATGCCCGTCGTCTTGTCGTACGTGCTGTCCGGGGTCAGCGCATTGAGCAATTGCACCGGCGAACATCCGCCCAGCGCCAGCAGCAACACCCCGCCGATCACTGCACCAAACCCTTGCCGGAATAACCGTGCCATACGCGCCGAACCTCGCTTCAGAGCTGATCGCCGCGCCATTGACGCCGCACATGGTCGAGCCGTTGTTGCTGGGTCAGTCCCACCGGCGGCGGCACCAGTACGGCACGCGGATGCAGCAAGCGTAACCATAACCAGCCATCGAGCACGGTGCGGTCGCTGAACCCCAGCGTCAGACCCTGTTGGACATGGGAGGACATCGTCGCGTAATCGGTTCCCAATGATTGGCACCAGCGCCAGATATGCTGCTCCAGCAGGCAGGCTTGCAAGCGTTCGCGCTGGCGCCGGGTCAGGCTTTCTTCGATGCTCAGTGGCTCGACGGCAAGTCCCGGATTGCGCAACTGCTGCCAGCCCTGACTACCAATCGCGCGGTCGGCCCAGGTGCCGCCGAACCAGCGCAACTGGCGGATCGGCCCAAGCCAGCGGCTCAATTCAGCGGCGTCGCAGGCATCGAAAAAATAGCTCGCGGTCTGCCGGTTGTAATAGCTGAGCAAGGCCCGATGGCTCAAGCCGAACGACACCGTGAGCATGCGTTGCAAGTGGCCCAGCAGCTGTTGTGCCGATGCCTCGCTGCCAAGCAACAGCCCGCGCCAGGTGTCTGGATCGCTGTGACACAAGGCGGCCAACGCCGGGCAATCGCGCAACTCGAGCAGCACCGGGCCGTACTCGCTGACCGGTTCAAACTCGGTACCCTCGAACAAACTGAAGCGCCGCACCCCGCTAAAAGCCTGGCGCAAGGTCAGCAAGGCCTGTGGGGCATCCGGGCCATCGAGCAACAGCCATTGCGCCATAGGCTCATGCACCGCGCCACTCATGTTGCGCCGCTCTGTTCAAGCGCAGTGACCAGTCGACAACTGCACACCGGTTCTGCGCAGTGACTGAAACTGCCGCCGCCGGGGATCAGGCACAGCAGCAGCAACGGCTCACCGGACGCCAGCAATTGCTGCAAGCCGTCACTCACCAGACGGTCGGGCAGAGGCGCGACATCGCCCGTGTCAGTCTCGGCGATTGGCGGCTGCAGGACGCCGCTGATCATCGGCTGATCCGGATCGCCTTCAAAGAAACTCACCACCACCTCGACACCATCGCTCAGCGCCGTCATTGGCGTCTGCTGCAGAGACGGCGCGAGGGGCAGCCAACAATGACTCGGCGCGGCGCCTTCGCCTTGATAGAGCCAGTCGAACTGCACCGCTACCGGTCGCGAGCAATCGGGCTGTGGTTCATCTACCGCCACCACCCAGGCCCGTTGCAGGCTGTGCATGCGCAAGCGCGGCGGCGCGGTGGCCGCTGCACTCGGCAGTTGCAACGCACCGAACAGGCGGTTGGCGTAAGCAGGTTCGAGGGCCGGGTCGGCGCGATGCTCAATGCGAGTCAACAACCATGGGCGATTGCATTCGGCGAAGGGATGCCCGGCCAATCGCAACCAATGACCACTGCGCAATGTCGCCAGATCACTCTGACCTTCGGCCTGTTGCCCACCCGCCGAATTGACCTGAATTGCACTTTGCAATTTCCATTGGTGCAACGCGGGAGAAGCATCATGTCCGTCATCCTCGCGCTGATAGCTCGCGGCGCCCGCCAATGGCAACTGCGCCGGATCATCGCTGAAAACCAGGCAATGCCGATCACGCTCGTGTTCAAAGTAATAATGAATTCGCGCCTGCGCGCACAAACGCTGAAGCAGTTGCAGATCGGACTCGCGGTATTGCGTGCAGAACGTCCGGACCGGGTAGTCGCCACGCAACTCAAAGCGGCGCTGGGCAGCGACGATGCCGTGCTCTCTGAGCACCTGCTCGATGATCTGCGGCACCGAGCGGCCACTGAAGATCCGCTGGCTGAAGCGCAGCGCGAGGCAACCGAGTTTCGGCCCTAGACGGATCCGGCTCAACCGCAAGCCTTCGCCGTACTCATGCTGGACAAGGCTCTGCAATTGCCCGTGCACGCCCTCCCCTGACGGCCCGAAACAGAGGAATGCCGAACGGTAAAGCAGGCCGGCGAGATCCAGGTGTGGATCGTTGATCAATACATCGATCTCGAACGCAAAGGATTCGCTGAGGGCTTCGCTACCGGTAAAGGCCAGGACTTCGAAGGGGTCGGACAGGCCCGCTACATCGAGACGAAACGACGACTCGTTGACTGGATCGAACATGGGCGGATCTCTACAGGAGGGGCGGTCGGGGATTCTCGCCGAGAGCCATGGCCGAGTAGAGAGCTGAAGTACAACTTAGGAAATGACCTACGCGAAAAGCAGACCGGATGACTTTGCTGGCCAGGACAGCCAAGCATTTCGCGAGGATTTTGGGAGATATCCCACCGGGTCATCTGAATTTTCCGCCACTTTCGGAAAAAATTCGGACAACCCGGCGAGATCACACCTGCCTCAGGAAGACAGGTAGGAGGAGCGGGTCAGGCCCAGACGCAAGGCATCGAGAAATTGCGTGCGCTCGCTGGCACTGATGCGGGCACTGGCGCACTTGTCGCGGTAGTGAGTCATCAGTTCTTCCGGCGACAAGTGCACGTAACGCAGCATGTCTTCGATGGTGTCGTGGGTCTCGATGCCGGCGTGGTACACGCTGCCATCGGCATTCTGGTAGATGTTCACCGAGTCGGTGTCACCGAACAGGTTGTGCATGTCGCCGAGGATTTCCTGATAGGCGCCAACGAGGAACACGCCCAGCAGGTAGTCTTCGCCTTCATTCAAACCGTGCACTGGCAGGCTGGTTTCGATGCTCTGCTCGTCGACGTACTGGTTGATCTTGCCGTCAGAGTCGCAGGTCAGGTCTTGCAGCACCGCGCGGCGCAGCGGCTCTTCATCGAGACGGTGCAGCGGGATGATCGGCAGCACCTGATCGATCGCCCAGGTGTCCGGCAGGCTCTGGAACACCGAGAAGTTGCAGATGTACTTGTCGGCCAGCTTGTCGTTGAGCTCGTCGAGCACCTGACGGTGCGAACGTTGACGCGCTTTCAGCGAGTTGTGCAGGCGACGGCACACCGCGAAGTAGCACTGCTCGGCCAGGGCTTTTTCAGCCAGGGTCAGTTTGCCGTCGGCGTACTGCGCAGCCACGTCGCTCATGTAGTGCGTCGCGCGCCAGTAGGTTTCGGTGACCATTTCGATGTCGGTCGGGCCGAGCAGGTCAACCAGCCATTGCACGGTTTCCGGCAGCGCTTCCTTGTTCTCGATCTGCGGGATTTCGTCGTTGTGTTTCTCGACGTCGGTCACCTGCACCACCAGCATCGCGTGGTGCGCGGTCAGCGAACGGCCGCTCTCGGAGAAGATGTGCGGATGCGGCAGGCTCTGCGCGTCGCAGAACTCCTTGAGCATGCCGACCACGACACCGGCGTAATCGTCCATGTCGTAGTTGATCGAACTGGCGTTGCGCGAGTGCGTGCCGTCGTAGTCGACACCCAGACCACCGCCAACGTCGATGTGATCGACCGGCAGACCGAGATTGCGCAGCTCACCGTAGTAACGGATCGCTTCTTTGAAGCCGTGCTGATAGTCAGCCAGGTTGGCAATCTGCGAACCCATGTGGAAGTGCAGCAGGCGAATGCCTTGATCCAGGCCCGCTGCGCGGAAACGCTCGACCACCGACAGCAGTTGCGCTGCCGACAGACCGAACTTGGATTTTTCGCCACCGGTGTCCGCCCACTTCGACGACGCCAGCGACGACAGACGCACGCGCAGGCCGACCTGTGGCTTGACCTTCAGCGAGGCGGCTTCTTCGATCACCAGACCGACTTCGGATTCTTTCTCGATGACGATGAAGACGTTATGGCCAAGCTTCTGCCCCATCAGCGCCAGACGAATGAACTCGCGGTCCTTGTAACCGTTGCAGACGATGGTGCCGCCCTTCGGCGCCAGCGCCAGTACGGCCAGCAGTTCAGGCTTGGAGCCGGCTTCCAGACCGATGGAAACGTCCTGGGTGGCGATGATGTTCTCGATCACCGCTTCTTGCTGGTTAACCTTGATCGGGTACAGCGCGGTGTATTTGCTCTGGTATTCCAGGCGCTCGATGTTGGAATCGAAGGCACCGGTCAGCTGGCGTACACGGTCTTGCAGGATGTCGGGAAAACGAACCAGCAACGGCAAGGACAAACCGCTTTTGCGCAGTTGGTCGACTTGCTCGAACAGGTCGATAGGCGAGCTGCTCGGGCCGTTCGGACGAACTTCGACGCGACCGGCGTCATTGATCGCGAAATACCCGGCCCCCCAATGGCGAATCCCGTAAACACTGCGGCTGTCCGCAACTGTCCATTGGCTGCCATCGTCTTTGCGTGTGCGTCGTACGGACATCGAAGTCCCCTATAAAGAAGTCATAGTGCGTCGCCTGATCTCAGGCCGGCGCAGTCTAAAGTATGAAAATGACGGTTCGTCAGCGCGGCGGTAGACCGCACTGACTGCGTGGAGTTTAGAAACCGGTCATGAACAGGCTCTGTGAAAACCATGGAGACGACGCCGGATCTGACAACATTCAGAGCCGGATCAAGCCGCAGGTGGGTTTCACAGAGGCTGCTAGCCGCCGGACTTCTTCGCTTTGAAACCGTGCTTGATCAGCTCAGCCAAGAGTAGCTCGACATGATCGCCCTGGATTTCGATGATGCCGTCTTTCAACGCCCCGCCGGTGCCGCAACGTTTCTTCAACGTTGTTGCCAACTCTTTGAGCGCGTCTTCGGCCAGTGGCACGCCGGTGATGGTGGTCACCGTCTTGCCGCCGCGGCCCTTGCTCTCGCGTCGCACGCGGGCAATGCCGTCGCCGGCCGGAATCACGGTTTGTTTGCAGATACAGGCGTCCACCGGCTTACTGCATTCCGGGCAATGACGACCTGCGTCGGTGGAAAATACCAGGCCACCTAAGGCGGCGAAGGATGCGGCTTTTTTGGCCACCGGCAATCCTCTTGGGAGGACAAAGACTGATCGCGACCTTGGGCAAGGTCATCGACCGCGAAGCCCCACTCAGGCAGGGGCAGCGCTACTGCACCGATGCTTCAATAAAAGCAGGACGGTGCAGCTTGAAAAGGTCGCGCAGTGTAACGGCAAAAATGCGACTTGCTAAGTGCCAATCGGCGCCAATTTATGTGTTCTTTGCGACGTCGCTTTGCTGCGCCTTCAGATAGCGCTTCAAGGCTGCCAGAGAGTCCGGGCAATAAGGCTTTTGCTGGATTTCCTGCATGACCTGCTCGACCGGAATAAAGCGTGCTTCGAGCACCTCCTCCGGTTGCAGTTTCAGCGGCCCGTCCCAGACGGCGGAAAACGCCGAACACCACAAACGGTTGCCGGTGTCTTCGAAGTAGAAATGGTCATGGGCAGTCAGTTCGATACCGCTGACGCCCAACTCCTCTTCCAGCTCTCGGGCTGCCGACTCGGCGTAAGTCTCGTCGGCCTGCACCATGCCGCCCGCCGCGACGTCCCAGTAACCGGGATAAATCGCCTTGCTCAACGTGCGCCGGTGCACGCAAAGGTCGCCGGCGGAATTGAACAACATGATGTAGGTGCCGCGACCGATCAGCCCACGCTCGCGCAGATCGGCACGCACCAGAGCGCCGAGCAGGTTGTCCTGCTCGTCGACCCAGGCGATCTGTTCGGCATCCGAGGCGGCGCGATGGGCCGCCTCTTTGGCGTTCTGACTCATGAATCAGCCCTGATTGAGCAGTTGACGCAAATCGATCACAGCAGCGTTGGCACGGGAAATATAGTTGGCCATGACCAGCGAGTGGTTGGCCAGCACGCCGAAGCCGCTTCCGTTAAGAATCATAGGACTCCAGACCGGTTCCTGCGAGGCTTCCAGCTCACGAATGATCTGACGCACGCTGACGGTGGCGTTCTTCTTCGCCAGGACATCGGCGAAGTCGACTTCGATGGCGCGCAACAGATGCGACAGCGCCCAGGCCTGACCGCGTGCTTCGTAGAACACGTTGTCGATCTGCATCCATGGTGTCTCGACGACTTCCTCGTCAACCTGCGGCACTTCGCCGATGGCCGGCACTTCGGTTTTCAGCGCGGTGTTGAGTTTGACCCGACCGACACTGGCCGACAGTCGTTGCGACAGCGAGCCGAGACGGGTGCCGACATCGCCGAGCCAGTTGTTCAGGTTGTCGGCGCGGGCATAGAACAGCGCGTTTTTCTGGGTTGGATCGGACAGACGCGCCTGATAACGGCTCAGCGAGTTGATGCCTTCCTGATATTCCGACTCACTCGACGGCAGGATCCAGCTCTTGTTGTCGAAGTTGAAGCGCGGCTCGGCCTTGGCCAGATCGGCATCTTCTGCCGACTGCGATTGCGAACGGGCAAAGTCTTTGCGCAGGGCACGGGTCAGGTCACGCACCTGCACCAGTACGCCGTATTCCCAGCTCGGCGTGTTGTCCATCCACAGACCTGGCGGGAAGCGGTCATTGGAGATGTAGCCGCCCGGTTTGTTGAGCAAGGTGCCGGCGACGGTCTTGAGGGTTTCGACGGTGGTGTAGCCGATCACCATCTGCTTGCCTTCTTTCTCGGCAGCTACCTGAGCGTTTTGCGCAACCGGAAATAGCGCCGGCTCCTGGCTCCAGTACCAGCCAAGGCCAATGGTCACCAGCAGATAAATGCCGATCAACGTGGCCAGGGCACGGCTGAACAGCAGCCCGCCAACATAGCTGCGGGTGGCCGACTTGGGCTCGGCGGCACGTTCAGGCGCGCTGCCCGCGCGGTTTTTCCAGTCCAGCATGGCGATATCCTTTCAAATCTTGGGTTCAACGGTTCGACCACAACCATACAACAACGTGCCAGAGCCGGGCACCCGCGCGTAACGATAAGCCGCAAATCATGTGGGCGAATGACGCTTCGACGCCGACTAAGGGAATCCCCGATGCCCGCGCCTCAGCCAATCAAATTGCAGGCTGTTGAAAACCCTCACAAAGCCCATTCATCGCGCGGATGAACGTACGACTGACAACTCATCCAGATCGCCCTGATCAATCAGGGAGCGCCCGTCCCACGTGGGTTTGAGCGACGACAAGGTCAAAAACAAAACCGCCCGGTCAGAAACTGAATGGTGACGCACTGCAGATTATTGACGTACGACACTCGTCTAAGGGAAAAGAGGTGCTAGCATAGAGCCACCAGTCGATCTCAGCATGCAGCCTAACTAGTAGTCAGGATATGACCGAGCCAGAAGACCCCAGCCGTGAGCGTCTCAAGCACCACTTTGCCCAGCGGGTAATTCATCAGGCACGTCAGATTCTTGAGATATGGCAGCGCCTGCAACGCAGTGAGTGGTCTACTGTCGACCTCGCCGAACTGAGCGAGGCCAACCTGCGCCTGCTGCGTTTTGCCGAGCGCTTCGAACAGCCGGAACACACTCAACTCGCGCGCCACATCAGCCAGTCGCTGGAAGCGGTGGACGCCAATCGCGGCCGTCTCAGCAGTGGCCTGATCACCGACCTCAATCGCTTGATGCAGCGCTTGTCGCGCACCGGCCTGCGCCATGGCGATCAACTCGACCAGACCTTCCTGCCGCCACTGCGTAAACCGATCTACGTGATGCTGCAGGATCACGACCGCGCCGAACGGCTGGCCAAACAACTTGAATTCTTCGGTCTGAGCGCGCAGGCGCTGGACAGTGTTTCGGCCTTTCGCTCCTCGATGGTCGAGCGCCTGCCGGCAGCTATCGTCATGGACGTGGATTTCAGCGGCGCCGGCATCGGCCTGAAACTCGCCGCCGAAGCCCAGGTCGGTTTGGAAGAACCGCTGCCGCTGCTGTTCTTCAGCCTGCACGAAACCGACACGCCGACGCGCCTTGCCGCCGTGCGTGCCGGTGGCCAGGAATTTCTCACCGGCACTCTCGAAGCGTCGAGCCTGCTGGAAAAGATCGAAGTCCTCACCTGCGTCGCCCAGTACGAGCCTTATAAAGTGTTGATCATCGACGACTCGCGTGCGCAGGCCTTGCACACCGAACGCCTGCTCAACAGCGCCGGCATCGTCACGCGCACCTTGATCGAACCGATTCAGGCGATGGCCGAACTGGCGGATTTCCAGCCCGACCTGATCATCCTCGACATGTACATGCCGGCCTGCACCGGTACCGAACTGGCCAAAGTGATTCGCCACAACGACCGCTATGTCAGCGTGCCGATCATTTATCTGTCGGCCGAGGACGATCTGGACAAGCAGCTCGACGCCATGAGCGAGGGCGGCGATGATTTTCTGACCAAACCGATCAAGCCGCGCCATCTGATCACCACCGTGCGCAACCGCGCCGCCCGCGCGCGCAATCTGAAAGCGCGGATGGTCCGCGACAGCCTCACCGGCCTCTATAACCACACGCACATTCTGCAATTGCTCGAAGACTGCTCGTTCCGCGCCCGCCGCGAGAACAAGCCGCTGAGTTTTGCCATGCTCGACATCGACCACTTCAAACGGGTCAACGACAGCCACGGCCACCCGATGGGCGACCGGGTGATCAAAAGCCTGGCGCTGTTTCTCAAGCAGCGTTTACGCAAGACCGACTTCATCGGCCGCTACGGCGGTGAAGAGTTCGCCATCGTCATGCCCGACACGGATATAGAAGCCGCGCACAAAGTCCTCGACGAAATCCGCCAGCGCTTCGCCGAAATCCATTACCCGGCGCAGCCGCAGGATTTGTGGTGCACCTTCAGTGCCGGCGTGGTGGAAATGCACGACGACTGCGACAGCCTGATGATGGCCAGTCAGGCCGACGAAGCGCTGTACCGCGCCAAGGGTGCCGGGCGCAATCGCGTGCAGACTGCGCGCGAGTCAAAGCAAAGTGCCACTTTTTCATCGGATTCCACTGATTCGGTCATAACCCTGTAACAGAACCGCAATAAATTCAGGCGCTTACCATTTCTGCCGTTGGTAGCCGTCATGCGCCTGAAGTTGCTCACCAATCTCAATACGCTGCTGCTGGTCGCCGTGTGCCTCGCACTCGGCGCCACGCTGTGGTGGTCGCAAAAAGCCCTCGAACGCCCGTATCTGTTGATGGAGCGGTATTTGGGACTGTCGCAGCAGTTTCAGAACGAGGTCGCACGCAACGTCGAGGATTACCTCGCCAGCGGCGACGCCTTGCGCCTGAGCAGCGCCAGCCAGGCCATCGACAGCTTGCGCAAAGAACTCGCTGAATTGCCGCCGGCGCTGGCTGAAACGCTGCACCCGAGCCTGTCGGGCCTGGAGGAGTTCAGCAAAACCGACTTGCTCGCAGCCGGCAAACTGGCGGGCGATCCGCAGGCGTTGCTGTTGCAGGCCGAGCGCGAATTGAGCGCCAGCCTTGAGCAACTCAGCACTTATGCCAACGGCAACGCGAGCTATCTGACGCCGTTGCTTGCGGCTTCGCAGCATCTGGGCAAACTGTCGTTGGCGCGGGACAAGCTGGTCAGCAGCGGGCGCAGCGAACTGACGGCCGATGTTGAGCGCGAGGTCACCAACATCCGTACGCAAGCTCAGGCAATTGATGCCCTGCCCTTGCTCGGCGTCGTCACCAGCAACGAGTCGAACAGCGACGATTTTGCCGCGTTGATGGGTATCGAAAACACTGAGAAAACTGTCGCCGAAGACGCCGGTGTCGGCCTCAAACGTGAACTCAACAGCCTGCTCGGACGCTATCCGGCAGAGCTTGAGCGCACCCGCGACCAGATTCAGAAACGGGCGGATCTGAGCACCGCGACGCACCAGAAAATTGCCGCCGTGCAACAGGCCATCGCCGGCCTGGAACCCGTCGTACGCGCCCAACACGGGCAAATTCAGGGCGAAGTGCGGCTGATGCAAGGCGTGATGATCGGCCTGATTCTGCTGATCGCTTTACTGATCGACACTTTGCAACGGCGCCTGGCGCGCACATTGACCAATCTCGCGCCGGCGCTTTCAACCTGGGCCGAGGGCGACTTCAGTCGTGACATTCATCTGGGCAAAACCAACCGTGAACTGCGTGACATCGAAGCCTCGCTCAATCGATTGCGCGCGTATCTGGTGGATCTGGTCGGGACCATTCGCGGCAATGCCGAACAAGTCGCGGGCAGTAGCCGCACCCTGGCCGAACTGAGTAACGACTTGCACAGCGGTGCCGAACATCAGGCTGGCGACACCGCGCTGATCCGCGACTCCCTCGGCGAACTTGAAGCAACAATCCAGCAGGTTGCCGGCGATGCGCAGCAGGCCGCTGACGCCAGTCGTCATGCCGGACTGGCGGTCGAGCATGGCCAGACGGTAATTGGCCAGAGCCTCACCGGCCTGCACGCATTGGTCGGTGAGGTACAAGGCAACGCGCAGATGATCGAACATCTGGCCGAAGAGTCGGCAACCATCGGTGGCGTGTTGACGGTGATTCGCTCGATTGCCGACCAGACCAACCTGCTGGCCCTCAACGCGGCGATTGAAGCGGCGCGCGCCGGGGAAATGGGTCGTGGCTTTGCCGTGGTGGCTGAAGAAGTGCGCTCGCTTGCCCAGCGTACTGCCGGCGCGACTGCCGAAATCCAGACGCTGATTGCCGGCCTGCAAACGGCGGCACGGCAATCGGTCGAAGGCATGCGGGCGCAGGTTGAACATGCCGAAGCCACAGCCAATCAGGCGCAAGCGGCGGACGGTGCGCTGGATAAAATCGTCGGCGCGATCCAGACCATTTCCGACACGGCAATCCGCATTGCCGATATCACCGCGCAGCAAAGCGGTGCAGTCAGCGAGATTCGCGATCACAGCGAGCGGATTCATCAGTTGGGTGGGGATAATCTGGTGCGTATCGGCCGTGGGCGCGAACAGGGTGAGAACCTGCTGGTATTGGGCGGGCAACTGCATACGGCCGTTCAGGCCTTTCGCGTCTGACAAATCGCCTTCGCGAGCAAGCTCGCTCCCACATTGGGATGCATACCCCTGTGGGAGCGAGCTTGCTCGCGAAGGCGTCAGTCCAGACACCACAAGTGACCGAATCAAATCACTTGGTCACATATTTCGCGCAAACATCGGCCATCGTGCTGGCTATTGCATAGAACTGGACAGTCACAAAGTCTTTGCGGCATAGTCGCCGGGTTCTGACGATTGCTCATTCATAACAAGGACTACGCAGATGGCAACCCTACTGGTGCTGCACGGCCCCAACCTGAACCTGCTCGGCACCCGCGAACCCGGCACTTACGGTTCAACGACCCTGGCGCAGATCAATCAGGATCTGGAGCGCCGCGCCCGTGAAGCCGGTCATCATCTGCTGTATCTGCAAAGCAATGCCGAGTACGAATTGATCGACCGCATCCACGCCGCGCGCGGCGAAGGTGTCGATTTCATTCTGATCAATCCAGCAGCTTTTACGCACACAAGTGTCGCATTACGTGACGCGTTGCTGGGAGTGAGCATCCCATTCATCGAAGTGCATTTGTCCAACGTGCACAAACGCGAACCTTTCCGCCATCACTCTTACTTCTCCGATGTAGCGGTGGGAGTGATCTGCGGCCTTGGCGCCAGCGGTTACCGACTGGCCCTGGAGGCTGCACTAGAACAGCTTGAAACACAGGCAACGACTTGAACTACAAGCGTTAAGCGCCCCTGACCGACCCTTGGGAGTTGATGATTCATGGATATCCGTAAAGTTAAGAAACTGATCGAATTGCTGGAAGAGTCCGGCATCGACGAGCTCGAGATCAAGGAAGGCGAAGAGTCCGTACGCATCAGCCGTCACAGCAAGACCCCGGCTCAGCAGTACTACGCGCCAGCTCCGATGCAAGCACCGGCTGCCGCACCTGTTGCAGCTGCTCCGGTTGCAGCCGCAGCTCCGGCTGCCGCTGCTGCTCCAGCGCTGAACGGCACTGTTGCCCGTTCGCCGATGGTCGGCACGTTCTACCGCAAATCTTCGCCAACCTCGCCGTCCTTCGTTGAAGTCGGCCAGACCGTGAAGAAAGGCGACACTCTGTGCATCGTCGAAGCCATGAAGATGATGAACCACATCGAAGCTGAAACCAGCGGTGTGATCGAGTCCATCCTCGTCGAAGACGGCCAGCCGGTTGAGTACGACCAACCGCTGTTCACCATCGTTTGAACTGCGGAGAGCCTTTGATGACTGCGAAGTTGGAAAAAGTTCTGATCGCTAACCGCGGTGAGATCGCCCTGCGGATTCTGCGTGCCTGCAAAGAGATGGGCATCAAGACCGTCGCCGTTTACTCCAAGGCCGACAAAGAGCTGATGCACCTGGGTCTGGCAGACGAATCCGTCTGCATCGGCCCGGCTTCTGCCGCGCACTCTTACCTGCACATCCCGGCCATCATCGCTGCCGCTGAAGTGACTGGCGCTACCGCCATTCACCCAGGCTACGGTTTCCTCGCGGAAAACGCCGATTTTGCCGAGCAGGTCGAGAACTCCGGCTTCGCCTTCATCGGCCCGAAAGCCGAAACCATTCGCCTGATGGGCGACAAGGTTTCGGCCAAGCACGCGATGATCGAAGCAGGCGTGCCTACCGTTCCAGGCTCCGACGGCCCACTGCCGGAAGACGAAGAAACGGCGCTGCGCATCGGTCGTGAAGTCGGCTACCCGGTGATCATCAAAGCCGCTGGCGGCGGTGGTGGTCGCGGCATGCGTGTTGTGCACAAGGAAGAAGACCTGATCGCCTTCGCCAAACTGACCCGCACCGAAGCTGGCGCGGCGTTCGGTAACCCGATGGTCTATCTGGAAAAATTCCTGACCAACCCGCGTCACGTCGAAGTGCAGGTGCTGTCCGACGGCCAGGGCCACGCCATCCATCTGGGCGACCGCGATTGCTCGCTGCAACGTCGTCACCAGAAAGTTCTCGAAGAGGCGCCGGCACCGGGCATCGACGAGAAGGCGCGCGAAGAAGTACTGGCTCGCTGCGTCAAGGCGTGCATCGACATCGGCTACCGCGGCGCGGGTACTTTCGAGTTCCTGTACGAGAACGGTCGTTTCTACTTCATCGAAATGAACACTCGTGTTCAGGTGGAGCACCCGGTTTCGGAAATGGTCACCGGTATCGACATCGTCAAGGAGATGCTCAGCATCGCCGCTGGCAACAAGCTGTCGTTCACGCAGGATGACGTGGTTATCCGCGGTCACTCGCTGGAATGCCGGATCAACGCTGAAGACCCGAAAACCTTCATGCCGAGCCCGGGTACGGTCAAGCATTTCCACGCTCCAGGCGGCAACGGCGTTCGCGTCGATTCGCACCTGTACAGCGGTTATGCAGTTCCGCCGAACTACGACTCGCTGATCGGCAAGCTGATCACTTACGGCGCGACCCGCGACGAAGCCATGGCACGCATGCGTAATGCCCTGGACGAAATCGTGGTTGACGGGATCAAGACCAATATCCCGCTGCACCGTGATCTGGTTCGCGACGAAGGCTTCTGCAAAGGTGGTGTGAACATTCACTACCTCGAGCACAAGCTGGCTGGCGAGAAGCACTAAGCTTCGGCCCGCACCAGACAAAGCCGCCTTCGGGCGGCTTTGTTGTTTCTGCAGGTTTCAAAAGCCCCTGCTCGCGATGAGGCTGGCACATTCAGCATTTGTGTTGACGGCAACATCGCCATCGCGAGCAGGCTCACTCCTACAAGGGATTGGCGCTACAAATCCAGCTCCCACAAACCGCCTGCGCTCGCGTAAACTTGCGCGCTTCTCGCCGGCCGCTAGGCTGCAATCAATATTTTTCAAAGGTGCCCGCCATGCCTTGGCTGCAAGTACGTCTCGCCATCAGCCCGGAACAAGCCGAAACCTACGAAGACGCTTTCCTTGAAGTGGGCGCCGTGTCGGTGACCTTCATGGACGCCGAAGATCAGCCGATCTTCGAGCCGGAACTCAATACCACCCCGCTGTGGGCGCACACGCACCTGCTGGCGCTGTTCGAGGGCGGCACCGAACCGGCACCGGTTCTGGCCCACCTGGAACTGCTGACCGGCAGCCCGCTGCCTGAGCATCACAGCGAAGTCATCGAAGATCAGGACTGGGAACGCAGCTGGATGGACGGTTTCCAGCCGATGCGTTTCGGCCAGCGCCTGTGGATCGTGCCGAGCTGGCATGCCGCGCCTGAGCCTGACGCGGTCAACCTGCTGCTCGATCCGGGTCTGGCCTTCGGCACCGGCACTCACCCGACCACCGCACTGTGCCTGGAATGGCTCGACGGTCAGGACCTGAAAGACTGCAATGTGCTCGACTTCGGCTGCGGCTCGGGGATTCTGGCGATTGCTGCCCTGCTGCTCGGCGCCAAGGAAGCGGTCGGCACCGACATCGACGTGCAGGCGCTGGAAGCCTCGCGTGATAACGCCGGGCGCAACAACATTGCCGAAGAACTGTTCCCGCTGTACTTGCCGGAAGATCTGCCACAGGTCAAAGCCGACGTACTGGTCGCCAACATTCTGGCCGGCCCACTGGTTTCTCTCGCGCCGCAACTGTCCGGCCTGGTGAAATCCGGTGGCCGTCTGGCGTTGTCGGGCATCCTTGCCGAGCAAGGTGATGAAGTTGCGGCCGCTTATGCGCAGGACTTTGATCTCGACCCGATCGCCAATCGCGATGGCTGGGTGCGCATCACCGGCCGTCGGCGTTAATATGGGCGCCTGCATAATCCGGATCGCCGCATGACCGACAGCTTCGTCACCCAGTGCCCGCATTGCCAAACCAGTTTCCGTGTCAGCCATGCTCAATTGAGCGTGGCCCGCGGGGTGGTTCGTTGCGGCTCCTGCCTGCAAGTGTTCAATGCGGCCAAACAGCTGCTGGAGCAACACGCCGGCAAGGACGCGGTGACACCGGTTGCACCCTCGATTGTCGAGCAGCCGCCGATTATCGAGGCCCCGCCCGTTGTCCAGGCGCCGGCCATCGTCGAACAGCCCGCGCCGCGTGCCATCAGCCAAAAGCAGTGGAGCGCGTCCGAGCTGGATCTCGACAGCCTCGATCTGGACGAAGAACTGGCCCGCCTCGAACAACGGGAAATCCAGCCGACCACCGAATTCGGTCATCCACGCGAAGATGCCCTGAGCGCACGCCGCGACAACCCTGAACCAGATGAAACGCTCTGGCGCGACAGTCTGTTCAGCGAGCGCGCCGATGAACACACGGCCGAGCCCGAGGACGACGAGGCAGAAATCGCCGACATCGAACCGGTCAAATCCGAGCGCACCGAGCCTTCGCTGTCACTGGAACCGGTGGATCTGGATGACGAACCAGCGATTCCGCATCTGCGCCTGCACGACCCGATCGACCCCAATGCCCGCCGCGAACGCCTGTCGGCCAGCGACGAAGCCGATGACGACGATTTGCCATCGATCGAGCCGCTGCGCAAAAAGCGCGAGCGCGCAGAGCCCGGCGTACGCGCCGAAGTCCTGCAAGACCTGACCGACGACCCGCTGCAACTGGACTGGCAGAAGCGCCGCTCGCCGTGGGGCCGACGTATGCTCTGGCTGCTGTTGGTCCTGCTGGCGGCGGGAGGCTTGGCCGCCCAGTACATCTCTTATCATTTCGAAGAGCTGGCCCGACAGGATCAGTATCGCCCGTGGTTCCAGCAAATCTGCCCGCAGATCGGCTGCACGGTGCCGTCCAAGGTCGACATCGCACGAATCAAGAGCAGCAATCTGGTGGTGCGCAGCCATCCGGAGTTCAACGGCGCGTTGGTGGTCGATGCGATCATTTACAACCGTGCGACGTTCTCTCAGCCGTTTCCATTACTGGAACTGCGCTTCGCCGACCTCAACGGCCACCTGATTGCCAGTCGTCGCTTCAAACCCGGCGAATACCTGAGAGGGGACCTCGAAGGTCTGGCGGAAATGCCGCCGCAGACGCCGATCCACATCGCGCTGGATATTCTCGATCCAGGCCCCAAAGCGGTGAATTACAGCCTGAGTTTCCACTCGCCCGAGTGACGCGCTTCATCGCTTTCGAATTGACGGCGGTTTTCTGACTTTGCCATCCACAACCAAACCCGTGGCGATAACAGAATAACTGTTCAGATTTTGTTCAATTCAGCCTTTATCCAGTCATCGAGAGCGGGTATCATGCCAACCCTTTTTCGAACTCTCATGATCCGGCCCCACCTCAGGGAAGTCCTATGTCGGCGGTACGCATCGGCCCATACACATTACAGAACGGCTTGATTCTCGCCCCGATGGCGGGGGTCACCGACCAGCCCTTTCGTCAGCTGTGCAAGCGTTTGGGCGCAGGGCTTGTAGTCTCGGAAATGGTCACCAGCGACATGAGCCTGTGGAATACCCGCAAGTCGCGCCTGCGCATGATCCACGAAGGCGATCCCGAGCCACGCTCGGTACAGATTGCCGGTGGTGATGCGCAGATGCTGGCGGATGCAGCCCGGGCCAACGTCGAACTGGGCGCACAGATTATTGATATCAACATGGGTTGCCCGGCAAAGAAGGTCTGCAACAAGGCCGCCGGTTCCGCGTTGTTGAAGGACGAAGCACTGGTGACCGAGATCCTGCAGGCCGTTGTGGCGGCGGTTGATGTGCCGGTCACCCTGAAGATCCGCACCGGCTGGGATCGCGACAACAAGAACGGCCTGACCGTGGCGAAGATCGCCGAGCAGGCCGGCATTACGGCGCTGGCAGTGCATGGCCGCACTCGCGCCGATCTGTACAAGGGTGAAGCCGAATACGACACGATTGCCGCGATCAAGCAGGCGGTGTCGATCCCGGTGTTTGCCAATGGCGATATCGATTCGCCGGAAAAGGCCCGTTACGTCCTTGACGCGACCGGTGCCGATGGCCTGTTGGTAGGCCGCGCCGCCCAAGGGCGGCCATGGATTTTTCGCGAGATCGAACACTTCCTGCGTACCGGCGAGAAATTGCCGGCACCGGAGCTGATCGAGGTGGAACACATACTGCTGGAGCATCTGGCCGCACTTCACGCTTTCTATGGGGATGTGATGGGCGTGCGCATTGCGCGCAAGCATGTGGGCTGGTATCTCGCAACCTTGCCGGGCGCCAGGGAGTTTCGCGCCCACTTCAATCGTTTGGATGGTACGGAAACACAATGCGCCAACGTTCGGGAGTTCTTCGCCGAGCGTTACAAGAGCCTGACAGGGGACGAAGAAGGGGTGGCCGCATGACGATGATGACCGAGACTTTAGTGAGTGGAACAGCACCCGTGAGCGACAACGTGAATTTGAAACAGCACCTCAATACCCCGAGCGAAGAAGGTCAGACCCTTCGCGGGAGTGTCGAGAAGGCGCTGCACAATTATTTCGCCCACCTTGAGGGCGCATCCGTCACGGATGTGTATAACCTGGTGCTCTCCGAAGTCGAGGCGCCCCTGCTCGAAAGCGTGATGAACTACGTCAAGGGCAACCAGACCAAGGCGAGCGAGCTGCTGGGACTTAACCGCGGCACGCTGCGCAAGAAACTCAAGCAGTACGATCTGCTGTAAGCATTCAATCAAACCAGAAAGGCGCCCGCGTAAAAAACGGTCGCCTTTTTTGCTGACTTCCTTTGCTTTTGATGGAAATTGAGATGACCGACCAGACTACCCGCCTGCCGATCCGCCGCGCCTTGATCAGCGTTTCCGACAAGACCGGGATCCTCGAATTCGCCAAGGAGCTTGAAGCTCTGGGCGTCGAGATCCTCTCCACCGGCGGGACGTTCAAGCTGCTGCGCGACAACGGTGTTGCCGCAGTGGAAGTCGCGGATTACACCGGTTTCGCCGAAATGATGGACGGTCGGGTGAAAACCCTGCACCCGAAAATCCACGGCGGCATCCTCGGTCGTCGCGGTATCGACGACGCGATCATGAGCGAGCACGGCATCAAGCCGATCGATCTGGTTGCAGTCAACCTGTACCCGTTCGAAGCCACCATCAACAAGCCAGGCTGCGACCTGCCGACCGCCATCGAAAACATCGACATCGGCGGCCCGACCATGGTCCGTTCGGCAGCGAAAAACCATAAAGACGTAGCGATCGTGGTAAATGCCAGCGATTACGCCAGCGTGCTCGAAGGCCTCAAGGCCGGCGGCCTGACCTACGCTCAGCGTTTCGACCTGATGCTCAAGGCTTTCGAACACACCGCTGCCTACGACGGCATGATCGCCAACTACATGGGCACCGTGAACCAGGCCGCTGAAACCCTGAGCACTGAAGGCCGCAGCGAATTCCCGCGCACCTTCAACAGCCAGTTCATCAAGGCCCAGGAAATGCGCTACGGCGAGAACCCGCACCAGAGCGCGGCGTTCTACGTGGAAGCCAAGCCTGCCGAAGTCGGCATCGCCACTGCGACCCAACTGCAAGGCAAAGAGCTGTCGTACAACAACGTCGCCGACACCGACGCCGCGCTGGAATGCGTGAAGAGCTTCGTCAAGCCAGCCTGCGTCATCGTCAAGCACGCCAACCCGTGCGGCGTGGCCGTCAGCCCGGACGCTGAAGGCGGCATCCGTCAGGCCTACGAACTGGCTTACGCCACCGATACCGAATCGGCGTTCGGCGGCATCATTGCCTTCAACCGTGAACTGGATGCCGAGACCGCCAAGGCGATCGTCGAGCGTCAGTTCGTTGAAGTGATCATCGCTCCAAGCGTCAGCGAAGAAGCTCGCGCCATTGTTGCAGCCAAAGCCAACGTGCGCCTGCTGGCCTGTGGCGAGTGGTCGGCTGACCGCGCCGCGGCCTGGGACTACAAGCGCGTCAACGGCGGTCTGCTGGTACAGAGCCGCGACATCGGCATGATCAGCGCCGACGACCTGAAAGTCGTGACCAAACGTGCGCCGACCGAACAGGAAATCCACGACCTGATCTTCGCCTGGAAAGTCGCCAAGTACGTTAAATCCAACGCCATCGTCTACGCCAAGAACCGTCAGACCATCGGTGTCGGCGCGGGCCAGATGAGCCGCGTAAACTCGGCGCGTATTGCCGCGATCAAGGCTGAGCACGCCGGCCTGCAAGTGGCCGGTTCGGTGATGGCCTCCGACGCGTTCTTCCCGTTCCGCGACGGTCTGGACAACGCAGCCAAGGTCGGTATCACTGCGGTGATCCAGCCGGGTGGTTCGATGCGTGATGCTGAAGTGATTGCCGCCGCTGACGAAGCCGGCATCGCGATGGTCTTTACGGGCATGCGCCACTTCCGTCACTAAGAACACGTTCCAATGTAGGAGTGAGCCTGCTCGCGATAGCCATTGATCAGTCAAAGCTGCAGTGACTGACACACCGCAATCGCGAGCAGGCTCACTCCTACAGAAAAGCGTCCCTGCGGCGCTCAACAGAATTAGCGTCATCCGAGGTTTTTGAAATGAATGTTTTGATCATTGGCAGCGGTGGCCGTGAACACGCCCTGGCCTGGAAAGTGGCTCAGGATCCGCGCGTGCAGAAGGTTTTCGTCGCACCGGGCAACGCAGGCACCGCCATTGAAGCCAAGTGCGAGAACGTCGCCATCGACGTGCTGGCCCTTGAGCAACTGGCCGACTTCGCCGAGAAAAACGTTTCCCTGACCATCGTCGGCCCGGAAGTACCGTTGGTGGCTGGCGTTGTCGATCTGTTCCGCTCCCGTGGTCTGGACTGCTTCGGTCCGACCGCCGGTGCCGCGCAACTGGAAGGTTCGAAAGCCTTCACCAAGGATTTCCTCGCGCGCCACAAGATTCCGACCGCCGACTACCAGAACTTCACCGAGATCGAGCCGGCTCTGGCTTATCTGCGTGAAAAAGGCGCGCCGATCGTGATCAAGGCCGATGGCCTGGCCGCCGGTAAAGGCGTGATCGTCGCCATGACCCTGGCTGAAGCCGAAGACGCAGTGCGCGACATGCTCGCTGGCAACGCTTTCGGTGATGCCGGTTCGCGTGTGGTCATCGAAGAATTCCTCGACGGCGAAGAAGCTTCGTTCATCGTCATGGTTGACGGCAAGAATGTGCTGCCGATGGCCACCAGCCAGGACCACAAACGTGTTGGCGACGGCGACAGCGGCCCGAACACGGGTGGCATGGGTGCTTACTCCCCTGCCCCGGTGGTCACCGCCGACGTGCACAAGCGCGTGATGGATCTGGTCATCTGGCCGACCGTGCGCGGCATGGCTGAAGAAGGCAACGTCTACACCGGTTTCCTCTACGCCGGTCTGATGATCGACAAGGCCGGTAACCCGAAAGTCATCGAGTTCAACTGCCGCTTCGGCGATCCGGAAACCCAACCGGTGATGCTGCGTCTGCAATCGAGCCTGGTGCTGCTGGTCGAAGCCGCTCTGGCGCAAGCGCTGGACAAGGTTGAAGCGCAGTGGGATCCACGTCCGAGCGTCGGCATCGTGCTGGCGGCTGGCGGTTACCCGGGCGATTACGCCAAGGGCGCAGCGATCAACGGTCTGGACGCAGCGGCGAAGCTGGAAGGCAAAGTCTTTCACGCCGGCACCGCGCTGAAAGATGACAACGTCGTCACCGCCGGTGGTCGCGTACTCTGCGCCACCGCAATGGGCGCCAGCGTCGGCGAAGCGCAACAGCAAGCCTACAAGCTGGCAGCGGCCATCGACTGGGAAGGCTGCTTCTACCGCAAGGACATTGGCTACCGTGCCATTGCCCGTGAACGTGGCGAAACCCAGGAATAAGCTGTACCTCAGGTCCGGCGAGGGATACCGTTCCTCGCCGGGCTGTTCCGCCGCCGCGCATCGTTATATTCTGGCATCAACCTACGAAGGGATTTCGCCGTGCGCTGGCTCAGGATTGCCATAAGCTTCACCGTCACATTGCTGACCTTGCTCTGCATGCTCCCGGTCCAGGCCGCGCAAGGCAGTGGCTGGTCGGTATTGCTCGACGATCAGGGCAATCTGCAACTGAGCGACATCCGCTCCGCTCGTTACACCAATCAATTCAGCCCCATCGACCTTGACCGCCTCACCGCGTCCGAGCCCGATGGCGCCTTGTGGCTGCGTTTCAGGCTGACGCCGGGCAAGCACGAACAAGTGCTGCGCATCTTTGCCCCGGACCTGTCACAGCTCAATCTCTATGTACTCGACGGTGACAAGCTGATCGAGCAACGCAACACCGGCACCGACCAGCCGCAGGCCGAACGGCCGTTGCCGAGCAGCGACTTCATGCTGCCGTTGCCACAGAGCGACAACCCCCTCGATGTCTATCTGCGCATGGTCTCCGACCATCAGTTGCGCCCGCACGTCACCCTGCAATCGGCGGTGATGAGCGCGGCCAACCACAATCAGACGCTGGTCTTCGGCTTATTGTTCGGCTGCCTCGGCATGCTGCTGTTGCACAACCTGGTGCGCTACGCCTATTCACGCTCGCGCAGCAGTTTGTGGCTGGCGGTCTGCGAAGGCCTGTTGGGCCTCAGCCTGTTGCTGCTGCTCAATCTCGCCGGCCCGTGGCTGCCGAACTGGCATGCGGTGCAGACGCCGGGCGCCTATCTGGCACTGTTGCTGACCGCTCCGGCCGGATTGATGTTCGCCTATCGCTTCTTCGCCCCGCTCGGCCCGCACCCGCTGAACAAGCTGTTGATCGGCGATATCCTGTTTATCGTGACCTGCAGCCTGTTGCTGTTGTTCGTCAACACCCTGCCGCTGAACATCATCACTTATGCACTGGTGGCGCTGGCCGGCCTGAGCATGTTGTTTGTCGCGTTCTATCACTGGCAGAAGGGTTATCGCCCAGCGCGCTTGTTCGTCGCGGCGATGGTGGTGTTCAACATCGGCACGCTGATCATCTTGCCTGCGCTGCTGGGCCTGACGCTGGTGTCGCCGCAAGGCCTGATCATGACCCTGATGGCGTTCATCTGCATCAGCGGTCTGTTGATGAGCATCGCCCTGGGCGAGCGGCAGCGCAGCATCACCGAAAGCCGTTTCAGCGTCAGCCGCGACCTCGCCGCGAGCAATGCCGAGATCAACGCCAAAGCCGAATTCCTCGCCAAGATCAGCCACGAAATCCGCACGCCCATGAACGGCGTGCTGGGCATGACCGAACTGCTGCTGGGCACGCCGTTGTCGGTCAAGCAACGCGACTACGTACAGACCATCCACAGCGCCGGCAACGAACTGCTGACGCTGATCAACGAGATCCTCGACATCTCCAAGCTCGAATCCGGCCAGATCGAGCTGGACGACGTGCAGTTCGACCTTAATGCCCTGATCGATGACTGCCTGAGCATCTACCGGGCCAAGGCCGAACAACAGAACGTCGAGCTGATCAGCTTTATCCAGCCACAAGTGCCGCGAGTAATCAGCGGCGACCCGACACGCCTGCGCCAGACCCTGCTGAGCCTGCTGGAAAACGCCCTGAAGAAAACCGACGAAGGCGAAGTGCTGATCGTCGTCGCGCTCGACGAGCGCAGCAGTAAACCGCGTTTGCGCATTGCCGTGCAGGACAGCGGCCAGCCCATGGATCAGGAAGAGCGCGATGCGCTGATGCACGCCGAGCTGCACAGCAAGCACTTCCTTTCGGCCAATCGTCTGGGTGGCAATCTGGGGCTGGTGATCGCACGCCAACTGATCCGCTTGATGCAGGGCGAATTCGGCATCAAGAGCGGCGCCAATCAGGGCAGCACCTTGTGGCTGACCCTGCCGCTGGATCCCGATCGCCTCGAACACCCGACGTCAGATCTCGACAGCCCGTTGCAAGGCGCGCGGGTGCTGGTGGTCGATGACAACGACACCTGCCGCAAAGTGCTGGTGCAGCAGTGCAGTGCCTGGGGCCTTAATGTCAGCGCCGTGCCGTCGGGCAAGGAAGCGCTGGCCCTGCTGCGCACCAAGGCGCACTTGCGTGACTATTTTGATGTGGTATTGCTCGATCAGAACATGCCGGGCATGACCGGCATGCAGCTCGCGGCCAAGATCAAGGAAGACCCGAGCCTGAACCATGACATCCTGCTGATCATGCTCACCGGCATCAGCAATGCGCCGAGCAAGATCATCGCGCGCAACTCGGGGATCAAACGCATCCTCGCCAAACCGGTGGCCGGCTACACGCTCAAAACCACCCTGGCCGACGAGCTCAATCAGCGCAACAAAGGCCAGGTGGTGTTCCAGCCGCAAGTGGTCACCCCGGCCACGGCCGCCAAAGTGCCAAGCGACTTCCGCATCCTCGTCGCCGAAGACAACACGATTTCGACCAAAGTGATTCGCGGCATGCTCGGCAAACTCAACCTGCAACCGGACACCGCTGCCAACGGCGAAGAGGCGCTGCAAGCGATGAAGGCCCAGCGTTACGACCTGGTGTTGATGGACTGCGAAATGCCGATCCTCGATGGGTTCTCGGCGACCCAGCAACTGCGCGCGTGGGAAGTCAGCAACCAACGCATTCGCACGCCGATCGTGGCGCTGACGGCGCACATTCTCGCCGAGCACAAGGAGCGCGCGCGGCAGGCCGGGATGGATGGGCACATGTCCAAGCCAGTCGAGTTGTCGCAATTGCGCGAGCTGATCGAGCACTGGGTCGCCCAGCGTGACCAGCAAAACCGGACGGCGTCGACTTTCTGAGCAGGATCGTATTGTTATTCGATCAGATCTCCAGGCCATCAAGGTATTTGAGAGAGCCGGTGATGACCGAGTTTTTGACCTTTTCGCGAAACTGAGCGTAATGCAGCGTGTTGAATGTGATGGCCGCAATTTGTTCAACGCTGTTGTGGACAAGTGTTTCATCCTTGCTGAACAAAAACCCGCTGGCCTCTCTCTCGATCTGGAACTGACGGTGATAGATGCCCATTTCCACTTTGTTCGGGCCACTCATCACGCAGGGGATCATTTGAAAATATCCGACATTGGCACGCAGGCTCGTGGACTCGAACAGCCTGAGTGCCAATGTGTTACGTTCCATCACCCGCAACGCACGCCGCATAGGTTCGCCGAACTGCTCACCCAATACCGCCGCGATACGCTGCGTTGCCTGACCGGCCATCAGATTATTGCGCGACGGAGTCAAGGTTTGCGGTTTCGGCACGTCCCATCCGACAAATTTCAGGACATTCCTGTAGTACTCGAACCAGTCCCCCGATAGCCCGTCCTCGAACGCCGCGCGCGTTGCTCTTTGCGCATAGGCTGTGCTCATGTAGATATCATCTCGATGGGTCGCAGGCAGGCCACCGGCAAACGCCACGACACTGCCGCCCACCACCGCAGCCTGCGGTGTAATCAAGTCCTTCATGCCGTAATCTCCTTGGGCAGATTCAGCACTGCCACGCTGTCCGCAAGTTTGTCCCTGACTTTCCTGGCAATGGCTTCACGCGCGCCGCTGTAGCGCATTTCGGACAGACTTGCCCGGGCGTGATGCACATGGACCAAGCCTTGAACCTCTTCGCATTGATACAACTGTTGAAATGGATTTTGGCTTAACTCGAGTGACGTCTCGAACTCAACAAACGCGCTTGCGATCGCATCGGCAGCGTTCGCAACAATCACCAGTAGATGCACCTTCGCCAACGGCGCTGGCATGCTGTCCGACTCGGCCGTAACCGATATTTTCATGAAACTGCGCAATCGCTGGATGGCGAGTTCGTCGCCCGGTATGTGTGCCATTCGCTGCAGAACTGCGCCCATTATTCGGGTTTCAGGCATTGCATCATTGCTTAACGCTGTATTGAAAAACTCCAGCGCGGACTGATTTCCGGGATTGCTGACCTGCCATGTCTGCTTCGACTTCTGATGGCGCAACCAGAAATCATCAAGGACACTCACGTACGTGCCGTACCAATCCGGGGACAGGGATTTTTCATGTTTCTTATTGGCAACCCGTTGCGCCAGCAAAATCGAATTGACCAGATCGCTATAAACTTCCAGCCGCTCACCATCGGGAATAATCACCACGCAAGCCCCGACAACCAAAATTAAACATTCATCATTCATGTCAGGCCTCCGTAATAAAAAAGGGCAGTCGCCATGACTGCCCTTCTTCTGTTAATCAGACTTCATACTCTTCGATTTTCGATACAACGTTCAGACCCAGTTTAGTCCTGATGGCCATGCGCGCCTTATCAGCAATTTCGGTATTCTTGGCAAAGATCGTTTCACCGGTGTACAACTTCACATTGCGAATATCTACATCGACAAACATAACTTTAGTGGAAGTATTGCGACGCAGAAAACGCACAGCGCCGACGGCCATGATGGCTTCGCCATTAACTTCGGTACAGACGCCAGCGGTGATGCCACCAACGCCGTGGTTCAGCAGATTGCGTTCATACAGAGTCAATGCGGTGTCACGTTTTTTCAGAGCGGTGATGGCGTCGCTCGCCGTCTTCAGCATCAGCGCAGTTGCAGGGCCAGGCACCGCAAGACCCGCTACCACCGAGCCGAGAATTTCCAGGACCAGTTTATCCATCCGTACGCTGGTGCCCGCAACCTCCAGATCGTTGTAGTACTTGGTGACAGGCGTCCAGCCTGAGTTGGTCATGACCTCGCGAAACAGCAGATACCACTCCAGGCCCTGGCTTTCGAGCGGGAATTTCTTGTTGGCGACAAGTGTCGCGAAAAGAAAGGCATTTTGTGCGTCGGTCCGATTGTCATCCGTCAGATGAGCAGAAAATGCCAAAAGCCCCTCGCCAACAACTGCCGCCTTTGTCGGCGCTTCCACGGCGTCACCGGAGTTAAGGGTCAAGGCAACACCACGAGCTTGAATAGTTGGAACTTCATCAATTTCATATTGCTGCAAAGCACTAATGCAATTAGCGACATAGAGTTGTTGCATTACTGGGTTATTCACTTTGAATTCCTTATCATCATTTAAGCAAGCCTTCATTAACTTGCGAAAACAACCATAACCAAAGCCACCAACAACCGACAAACAAAAACATGTAACACTACTTGCCAAACCCATCAAAAGCGCAACTAAAAAAACAACTAATCCAATAACAAGCAGCATTCTAAAAGTCGATACCCCAACCCCGTAAAGCGCTGATAGACTCCATCCCCATTCTCCTTCCCTGCGAGACATGACCATGCTCCACGTGTTGTTCAGCGTTTACCTGAAGATGCTGGTGCTCTACAGCCCGTTCTTCGTGTTGTCCTGCTTTATCAGCCTGACCCGTGGCTACTCGCGCAAGGAGCAACGGCGGCTGGCCTGGAAAGTTGCGGTGGCGACGCTGGTCTCCAGCGTCTTGCTGTATTTGTTCGGGCGGGTGATTTTCGATGTGTTCGGCATCACCGTGGATGCGTTTCGCATCGGTGCCGGCAGCGTGCTGTTCATTTCGGCGCTGGGCATGGCGCAGGGCAAACCGGCGGTGCAGGCCGACAACGTGCAGCAGGACGTGACCATCGTGCCGCTGACCATTCCGCTGACCGTCGGCCCGGGCACCATCGGCGCCCTGCTGGTGATGGGGGTCAGCCAGCCGCACTGGGACGATAAGCTCACTGCGATCATGAGTATTGCGCTGGCCAGTTTCACGGTGGGCGTGGTGCTGTATCTGTCGAACCGCATCGAACGGATTCTGGGGGATCAGGGTTTGCAGATCGTCAGTCGTTTGATGGGTTTGTTTGTCTGCGCACTGGCGGCGCAGATCATTTTTACCGGGGTCAAAGGTTATCTGGTGCCTTGAGCGCCCGACCTCGGTTTAACTGCCAAAACAAAAACGCCGCGAACGACAATGTCCGCGGCGTTTTATTGTTCAGATGAATTTACCGCTCAGGGCAAATGTTCAGCCACCACCGCCAGGCTGGCAATGGCGTCACCGTCCTGCACAGCCGCAAAAGCCTGCAACCACTGCTCGAGTGCGAACAGATAATGACGGCCAGCCATTTTGACAGCCAGTTCGCACTCACCCTGCTCCTCGACGCCGCGCACGATCAGACTGTGCCCATTGTCCGGGTCGGTCAGCACCAGGTGGCCAGCGACCTGCGACATCAGAAAATGCCCGCCCTCCGCCACGTCCAGCACCAGCAAGCCAGGTTCCGGCACCCGCCCCTCGGATGGACGTCGCACATCAACAACAATGCAATCCAGACGCTGCCAGGTTTCGGCCGATATCCGATAACCTTCCGTGCGCGAACCGAAGGTCAGAATCAACCTTTCAACGCCGTCGGCAAGCAATGGCTGTACCTCGGCCAGATCATCAGTCAATTCCAGCGCCATGACTTCCTCGTCACGATGCGCATAACTGCCCGGCAACCAAACGCCATCGACCGTTCCGGCACTGAAGAGCAATTCGTCAATGGGGTCGAACAGTAGCGGATTGGCCGCATCACGCGTACCGAGAAATGTTGCCCATTGCCCATCGTCCCGTGCGGACACCTCAAACAGCCGATCAAGCATCGGAACGTAGTACTGATAACGATTGCCGGTATTTTCAATGGGTAGAAACGCGGCATGGGACTGCCCTTCCAGCCGCCGTTTCAAACGTTCCTGCAGCTGCCCTGGCGTCTGACCTGGAGCGTGTGACCATCGGTTTTCCATGCTGATAATCCGTGCCGGTTGCTGATCCCGCAGTAGCAGCGTCACACCTTCACGGGTACGCCCGAGCAGGCCGTCTGCGTGCGGTAGCACTTCGCTGAACGCCCACGACGACCAGACCTGTTCGGCCTGGGGCAAGGCTTCGCGATGCAGCAACACGCTGCCGTTACCAAACGCCGTGCGCATCGTATCGACGCAAACCAGCGTCTGGCGCCAAAGCTGCCCGGCGCTCGCATCAAGCAACCAAACGGCCTGCCGATCAGGCGTCAGCCCCAATAACGCGAGCTCGCGGTTAGCCGTTGCGTCCATCAGCACGAGCTTTTCATCAACGCACCACGCAGCCAGAAACGGCTGACCCGGCTGGGCACGCAAACCGATGATCGCAAAGGCTGCGCTGCTGTATTCCCTGGCAAGCGCCGGTAATGCCGCCAGCCAATCCGGATTTTGTTGCAGCCAATGCCGGCTGAGGCCGACAAACTTCAGAACATTTCTATCAAGCTCGGACAGCCAGTTGTCATCCTTGGCACCGAGGTCGATTTCGAACAGTCGTCCGTCGCTTTGAGTGGCCAGGTAGCTTTCACCCACACGGGTAACCTCGATCACGTTTTTCGCCAGCGCCTTGTGCCAGAAGACGTTGTCGCGCAGTTCGATGCCATGGCTGAGCATTTGGCTTTGCTGGCTGTAAAACAGCAGCGCAGCCGCCGGGTCAGACGCTCGCGGCATGAGCATCACCCTGTCCCCTTCACTGTCAGCGCCAGCGCGCAAGTACCTGTCGTGATGCGCGGCAATCCATGCTCGCTCAAGCAGCCGATCGAAGGACCAGGCACGGGCATGAACATAGGGCGCGTAAGTCCAGGTAGTGACCGGCGAAGCCATGCCTGGTGTTTCATCTGCGTAGGGGCGGTGCTTTTTCTGGCGATGGCGGAAAAACGCGATTCGCGTTCCCTCTTCCGGCTTGAGGAAAGAACTTTCCAGACCGGGCGACCACATGTGGATGTCCGTCAGGGTCACTTCGCTATCGGTCAGATGAAACTCCAGCGTCGTGCGCACATTCATGGACTTTTGTTCTACCAACTGCTGCGAGACTCGCAGCGTGCCGTCAGCCAGTTGCCCGAAAGTGGTGATTTTCGTGCCGAGTTCCAGGCTCAGTAACCGATAACGATGGACGACCGAAGCAGTGATCACATCGACGCGCCAGACCGTGGCATGGTCGGGATGATAAAACCACGCATGAGTCGTGCTGGCGGCGCCCAGCATCAAGCCCTCATTGACTTCGCCCGGCAGATCGCGCGCATACAACAAGCGTTTTTGAGCGACATCGTAAAAGGCTGTCGTGCGCACATCGAGGCTGGCTGGGTTGAGCGCAACCTTGAACCGCTGAAGCGTGACGTATCCCGTGCCGAGGCGCATCTCCTTCTCTCGTTTGCGCAGGTGGGCAAGCACATCACGCGGATTGTTTTTATCATCGCCCAGGGTGATGGAAACCAGGTGCAGCGCATTGCCTTGCCAGTCCAGTTGAAACAACTCTCCCCCGGCCAACTCGATCAGCCCATCGAACGCCGACAGCACGATACCGTCGACCGTCAGTTGACGCCCCGCCAGGTACGTTTGCGGGGCGCCGTCATCCATCCTGGGTACGTCATCAAAGCTGACCTGCTCGATGCTGACCCAAGGGGCATGCACCAGCCATTGGGTCGCTCCATTGAATTTCACCGTTTTCAATCCCGGCGTCAGACGAAGCTGGCAGCGGTCTGACGTCGCGCTGATTTCGTAGGACAGCTTTTGCTGGCACTCCATCGGCAACGTCGGCACCGCCAGTTGGCGCACCTGCTCGTCCAGCACCACGCTGATCGTTGTCGGTTTATAGACCGGATGCAGTTTGTAGAGGATGTGCTTGAGCGACGGCGTACTGTGCAGATAAAAGCGCCGTTTGCCCTGCTCGTCGTATTCCAGCTTGTCCGCCACACTGTTGCGCAATTGCGGATAGCGAGTGTGGATGCGCTCATCCATATGGGTCTTCAGCGTGTCGGTCAATGCCGTGAATGGATTGAATAACGAGTACCAGTCTGGCCCAGGTATTTCACTGGCGTCGCGAGGCTCGACCTGCTCTCCCGGCAGTGGCTCGTAGACGTAGCCCGCGCCTCCCAGTTGATATTCGTAGCCGTAATAGCAGAGCGGCGTACACGGCAACACCACGGTATGAGGCGCAGCAGCCTTGCGAATGTTCAGCGCTGCACTCTCGGGGAGACCGAACGCGTGCCGAATATTGAGGGAACGGTGTATCTGCCTGGGATCATCGTTGTATTGCGGCAATTCCAGTGCACCGCCGCCCCACGGATAAAATCGCTGACTGTCAAAGCGCACCTGCCGGTCCTGCAGATCCAGGTGGGTGATGACGGCTTCCGGCGGGAACTGCAACACCCCCTCTTCCACAGTGAAAGCGCCCGGTTGGTAGGCATTGTGGATGGCTCGCAGGTGATTGCCGACCGCCGTTGCCTTGTCGGCAATCTGCCCCAGATTGCTGGCGATGGCAGTGGCGCCGATGCCGATGCCGAGTAAAGGCACAGACAGAAAAGCTGCGGCGGCCCCTACTGTTCCGCCTGCTGCCAATGCGGCAATGTCCAATCCCAACGCCACTGTGTTGAACGCCAGGGACGTGGAGAAGCGCGAGCGCTGCTCGTGATTGTCCGCCAGTGACAGGTTGTAAATATCGAAGCCGATATTGACCAGCGAAAACGCAAAACCAACCCCGGTTGCCGCGCGACCGAGCACCCGGCCAGACAACGACGACTGGCGCAAGAGCAGCGCCTGTTCACTGGCCAGCGCTTGCCGCACCAGGTTGATCATCTGTGCGGTATCGCTGACCACGCCAAAACCCAACTGCGCATAGCTGACGTAGACCTGTACTTGCAGCGCGATCGACAAGCTTGGCACCTGATCACCGGCCTGGTATTCGCGATGACGCATTTCGCTGATCAGCGTCTGGATCGCAAAGGCGAAACTCAAGCGACTGCCGCCATCCGCTTCCGCCGGACCACTGGGGTTGCCTGCCTTCACACTCTGCTGCAGATGCTGTTTGAGCTGAGTGAAGCGCGGGTCGGCTGTGCTGACGGTGCGCGCTGGATGGCGATTCTGCGCATCGACCAGCGTCACCGAATAAGCACCGTCCGCCTGCGGTTTGAGCGTTTCCAGCAAAGGCAAATATTCCCGCCCGAGCGAATGTTCACTGCGCAACTGCTGCGTGGCCTGAGCAAACTCCTGCGCCCAATAGCGCGCATCCATTTGCGCCAGGCTGGCGCCCATCCGCGCGTTTTCACTGAGCGAACGCTGGCGCGCCACGGCTTGTTTTGCCCAGACCGGGACACGGCCTGAATCACTCGAAGGCAGGCGCAAAAAACTGTCCAGGCGCAAACCGCTCGATAGCTTGCGGGCGGCGATCGCCGCAGTGTTCAACTCGATCACGTTGAACCGCGCTGCGGCCATATCGCCCAGCCCGTAGAACTTCGCCAGTGCGCTGTCGCCTGCGCTCAGATAACGCTCAACGCCGAGCTTCACCTGCGCGCCTTTGGCGAACGCGTAAATGGCAAAGTTCGGGTCATAGAAGCGGTAGACGAACTGGTCTCCAGCCTGCACTTTGGCCACCAGCAAGGCGTGATCACCAGTGTCGAGCAAGAAGACCGTGGACGCCGTTTTCGCCTCCAGTGTCTGTATGACCGTGTCCAGACTCTGCAAGCCGCGGGATTCACCGATGGCACTGCCGGGCAAGGCCCGTAGCTCGTTCAACGCACTGAGCAATGCCAGTGAACTGGGTTCCCTATGGTTGACGTTAGCTGTGGCGACATGTCCCACCAACGTCCGTTCGGCTGACTCGCCGACAGCCACCGCTGCGCCCATCAGCAATGCCAGCGGATAACACCGACGCCCAGGGTCACTGGCAGTGTGCATCAGCAAATCCTGCGACAGTTGCCGGGCCGAGGTCGCGCCGGCCTCGACGAACATCTCGCGCACCTGCGCACTGCGCTGGAGAATCCGCGAACGGTACTCACCCTGCGCCGTGCGATTGATCTGGCCGATACGTTCGCCCCATTGCCGCAAGGTCAGCGGCTCAAACAGTGCCTGCACCTTGAGTTCGCGCGCCGTCAGGAGGCCATCCGCCTCGCCACGCGCCAGCCCGGTCTCGAAACCGCGCGATTGTCGCTGGCGGACGGCTTTTTCCACCGCGTCATAACGGGCGAACGTGCCGTCGCCATCGGTTTCAACAGCCAGGTCGCGCACGGTTTGCCAGACCTCGGTGAAGCTGGCGTCGTCCAGACTTGTCGCACCGAAAATGCCCCCGAGCATGACGCGCACCAACGGGCTCAGCTGCTCAAGCGGCAAAGAGTCATGGGCAATGCGGCTGAACAGTTCGTTGAGGTTGCTCGATGATTCCGCGCCTTGGGAAACGGGCAGTGCGCGCACAGGTTGCGCAAGGATCAACTGACGATTATCAAAGCCGATGGAAAAGGCCTTGGTGAAGGTGATCTCACCACTCAGCTTGTCCCTCATGGCGCGCACAAAGGGTTCGCCCAGATCATCCATCAATTGTTGCAGGACTGCCGTCAACAGCACCGGTTTACCGCCGACCACGGGCCAGCCTTGTTTGAACGTCAGCGTCTGTTGCGGTTGAAGCAGATCCGCCAGTTGGCCGGTATACCGCGATTTGAGTTTGCCGGCTTTCCACTGTTCCTGCTCTTTGGCCAGCCACTGCGCCTCGTCGTCATTAACGGTCCAACCGGAGATCGCCTCCTCCTCGGTCTGGACGTTGTAACCCTCCGCCAGGCGCAGGCGCTCCTGAACCGTGACCTCGTTGTCCGGCAGCAGGTGAGTCTCGACATGGTTTTTCAATCCGGTGACTGCCGCTCCGGGGCCGGTAAGCGCAATGGTGCCGCGCGCTCCGACGCGAATGCCATCGCGGTAGTAACTTAAAATCGACTCGCTCAACTTACCCAGAAAATCCTGCAGCGTGCGTGTCAGTTGCCCCTGCGCGATTTTCTCGTTCATCACGTTTTCAATTACATCGAGCAATCGCTCCGTCTGTGACCAGTCTACCGACGATGCTATTGCCGACTTTTCAACGGCTTGCAGACAGTCATAGTTGAAGCGGATCAATTGCATGACCGCGAGCGTCATCTCGCTTTGCGGGTGTGCCAGCAGATAAGCGTTCATCTCTCGGCTGAATTGCGCGCCCATTCGCAGACCGTGTTGCGGGCTGTGGACTTCACGCGGCGCGACAAATATATGCTCGACGCCGGGTTTGCTGCGGGCAAAGGCCAGCAGTGCATCCAGATCGGTGCCTGACAACGTATCCGTGTGATCGGTGTAGCGCAGGCGGTCGCGTCCCGGCATCAAGGTTTCGTCATGATTGAGCAACAGCTGCAACACGCCCAGTCGTTGCTCGTCACTGAAACCGCTTATGTCGACTCCGCCCGGTTTGTCGGCCAGCGGCGGCAAGTAATCCATGTCAGTGTAACGACCGCCCTCCAGATACTCGGCCTGCAAGCGCACAACATCGCTGGCTGCTGCAAAGTTACCGCGCATGGACACTTCGCGTTGATAGACATCCTGTAAAAAGTGCCCGGCAAACTCCCGTCCGACATCGCGTAACTGCAAATCGGTGCCGGCCATTTGCTGATGGCTTTGCAAACAGCGTTGACGAAAGGCTTCCAGCGTTGCGCGGTCCTTGCCGTACGCACGCACCATCAAATCGATCCGGGCCTGATCAGCGCGGCCTTGCCATTGCGGTAGTTGCAGGTATTCAAACATCTCGCGCTTCAATACACGCGCACGATCTTCAATCATCTTTGCCAGCTCACTGGGGCTGGTCAGCGTGTCGCCGCCCGACTCCATCGCATCTACTCTGGCACTGTCGGATATAACCCGATTCATTTCGAAAGCGAGCAATGCATCGCTGTCATACCAAAGATTGAACTGGTAATTTTCGGCAGCCAGCACCTGGCGCCAGATATTCATGTAATCGCGCTGGATATTGCCAACTTCACTGCCGCCCACCCAGACAAAGTGCATGATTGCGGGTACCGGGCTGGGTACATCACTGAGCATGTTGACAGTGCCGGCCAAACGGCTGGCATAGTCTCGTAGTTTATCTTCAACTGTATTGATCAACGCCGGCACGGGCGCTGAGTTGCGATGTGACAGGCGCTCAAGGTTTTGCAGGAAGAGTGTTACAACTTGCAGTTTTTCAGTGAGACTCGTGGCCTGCCCGGCATTTTCGTAAAGCGCTACCAACATTGCATATTCGGCAGAGCCGGAAAGTGCCTTGAATGTTCGCTTCAGCGCAGAATATTCATCAGGCGAAATAAAATTGAACGCGCCGACATATTGCTCCATGACACCCATCAGACTTCATCCTTTATTCATTGAGAGAATCCTGGACGAAGTTATTCTGCCGGCGCGACAACTTCAAAAAGCACAAAACTCAAATAATTTCTCAAGAAACATCAAACGACAGATAAGTTCATCGCACGCATGATCCGGTAACAAACAGCTGCATGACGAATGGTTCGATAAACAAACGAAGCGGTGCTCCTGACGGAGACACCGCTCTGTTTTAAACCTTATCGGCTGACAGGGAATTTCGACTTGATATCTCACCGAGGCAACTTATTTACAACTTGCCTCGGCGTGATGCTCAGGAAAGCGGTTTTTCGCCATACCAGCGCGGCGTGTAGACCCAATCACCCCCGCCGGCGCGGGGAAAGGTGCAGGTAGTGGAAGAACCAATCAACACCATGGTGCGCATGTCCACCTGCTCCGGCGTCAACGCGCCCAACGTCGTGGTGCGCAAGGTCTGACCCGGACGGCCGATGTCGCGGCCCAACACCACGGGCGTTTCAGGTGCACGATGCTGCGCGACGATTTCCAGTGCCCGGCCCAGTTGCCACGGACGCGCGCGTGAAATCGGGTTGTAGAACGCCAACGCCAGATCCGCTTCGGCGGCCAGATCCAGACGTTTCTCGATGATCGACCAGGGTTTGAGGTTGTCCGACAGCGACATCACGCAGAAGTCATGGCCCAGCGGCGCACCGGCCTGCGCGGCGGTAGCCAACGAGGCCGACACGCCCGGGAGGATTTCCAGGTCGACGCTGTGCCACGCCGGATCAGCCGACTCGTGCAACGCTTCAAGCACCGCAGCGGCCATGGCGAACACGCCAGGATCGCCCGACGACACGACGATCACCGAGCGCCCCTCGGCGGCCAGCCTGAAGGCGTGACGGGCGCGCTGCATCTCTTCGCGGTTGTCGGTGCAGTGCTGCACCTGATCGTCGCGAAACGGCCCGGCCATGCGCACGTAAGTTTCGTAGCCCAGTACATCGGTGGCGCGGGCCAGCTCGGCTTTCACCGCCGGCACCATCAGTTCGGCAGCGCCGGGGCCGAGGCCGATCACCGCGAGACGACCGCGTGGCCGGCCAATCTTTGAAACATCCAGAGGCTGCTCGGCAACTGCGATTGCCATGCCGTGGCCGGCCACGACTATCGCCGCGGGCACTGCGACTCGCGCCAGGGTTTCGATGTCGCTCTGCGCCGCGACAAAGCGCAGCGGCACACCCAGCTCAAGCGCCGCTTCACGCAAAAGTGGCGCAGCCATTTGCGTCTCGCTGGCCAACAGACAGGCCAACGATTGCACGGCGATTTTCGCCTGCTGCAAGGCACTGCGAACGGCATCCGTCAGGTCTGATGTTTCAGCACTCACCGCCACCGCCACACTGCGTGGATAGATCAGTAACTCACTGGCACTCGCTTCACGCGCGGCACTGCCGACATGAATCGAGCGCTGTGCCTGCGGATCTTCCGGCAATTGCGCCTGATCCAGCCACGGCGCCGCGCCTTCGATGCGCACGCTATGGCCGGCCAACAGATCGGAGACAAATCGCTTGCCCATTTCCAGATCGCCCAGCGCGTAGCCAGTCGGGGGATTGAGCAGGCAGGTGCCAAAACGCAACTCGCCGCTGGTGGTGATCGCCGCGGCGACTTGCAGTCCGGCTGCGATGTCCCGCGCCATGACATTGACCCCGCCGAGGCCGCCCAACAGCGGCACCACGGCGCTGCCGTCTTCGGCCACGGCAAGTACCGCAGGTTCAGCGCCCTTTTCCAGCAGCAGCGGCGCCAGCGTGCGGATGACGATGCCGGCCGCGCACAGGGCAATGATCGGCGTGTCCTGTTGATACAGCGTACGCAGGGTCGCGCCAAATTCCTGGTAGGTGCAATCAGCGCCGTCGACGCGCCCGGCAAGGCCGTGGATCTGCGCCGCTGGGTAGACCTGCTGAATGCGCCGCGCGGTGGCCAGGCTGCCCTGACCGAGAATGACGATGGCTGGCGTGGATTGAGTCATCAGCCTTGCCACCGTTCGCCCGGCACGATGATCAGCGAGAAGTACGGCGACGACATCGGCTCGACCTGATCCATCGGCACGATCTTCTGATTGGCCATGGTTGCGCGTTCGACGTACAGCGCGCGCTCGGCCAGACCCAGTTCTTCGAGTACCTGACGCACTTTCGGGAAGTTGCGCCCCAGCTTCATGATCACCGCCGCGTCGGCATCGGCCAGACGGCGCTTCAATTCTTCATGGGGCAACACGCCGGAGAGCACCGACAGGCTCTGATTGCGATACACCAGCGGCGCGCCCAGCACCGAAGCGCCACCGAGCATGGAACAAACGCCCGGCACCACTTGCGCTTCATAGCGTGTCGCGAGGCGATCGTGCAGGTACATGTAGGAGCCGTAGAAGAACGGATCACCTTCACAGATCACCGCGACATCGCGACCGGCGTCCAGATGCGCCGCGACCGTCTCGGCGGCTTCATCGTAGAAGTCGCTGATCACTTGCTCGTAGGAAAGCGGCGCCGGCAACGCTTCGGTGGTCACCGGGTAGACCAGCGGCAGCAGGTTCTGCGCTTCTTGCAGGTGCGCCTCGATGATGCCGAACGCGTTGCCCTTTTTGCCCTTGGCGACGAAGTACGCCACCACCGGCGACTCACGTAGCAGGCGCAGGGCTTTGACAGTAATCAGTTCGGGATCACCCGGGCCGACGCCCAGGCCAATCAAACGTCCTTTGGCCTGCATCATTCGATCTCCGTGGCGAGGGCGTTAACGGCGGCGGCGGCCATGGCGCTGCCACCGAGACGGCCCTGCATGATCACAAACGGTACGCCACGGCTGTCGGCGGCCAGGGCGGCTTTCGATTCGGCGGCGCCGACGAAACCGACCGGGAAGCCCAGAATCAGCGCCGGTTTCGGTGCGCCGGCGTCGAGCATTTCCAGCAGATAGAACAGCGCTGTCGGCGCGTTGCCGATTACCACCACGCTGCCTTCCAGATGCGGACGCCACAACTCCAGCGCGGCGGCGGAACGGGTGTTGCCCAGTTCACGGGCAAGCGCAGGCACGCTCTCGTCACGCAAGGTGCAGATCACTTCATTGTTGGCCGGCAGGCGCGCACGGGTCACGCCTTCGGAGACCATCCGCGCATCGCAGAGGATCGGCGCACCGGCGGCCAGCGCATCGCGCCCGGCCTTGCCCGCGCCTTCGGAGAATTGCAGGCCGTCGACCGCCTCGACCATGCCGCAGGCATGAATCACCCGCACTGCGAGTTTTTCCAGATCGGCCGGGATGCGCGCCAGATTGGCCTCGCTGCGAATGATCGCGAAGGAGTTGCGATAAATCTCCTGACCATCGCGGATGTAATCAAGCATCAAGGGGGCTCCGAGAGCGGGCGTCGAGCAAGATCGCGGCCGCTTCAATAGTAAGGTTGCGTGCGTGCAGCGCGCCGAAACCCGGCTGCGTTGCATCGCGAAAATAGAGGTCGTAATGACCGGCACTGACGGCCAGTAACGTCACCGGGGCACAGTGGGCGGCGGCGCAAGAGCGCGTGCAGCCGCTCAGGTGCACATTGAAGGCCGAGGGCAGCAACGTTGCCAGATGGCGGGCGTCCTGCTTGGTGTCGGCCAGGCCTTTGCCGCAGCCATTGGAGCCGGTGCAGGCGATCAGGCGTGCAAGGGGTTCGGCAGCGCGGGTCAACAGGTTCAGTTGTTCAAGACCTTGCAGTACTTGCGCCGCATCGCTGGCTTGCACATCCGGCACCAGCAGGCTTTGCCAAGGCGTGAAACGCAGGCTGCCATTGCCGAAATGGCGGGCCAGTTGCGCGGCCCCGCGCAGCATTGCCGGATCGAGACGGCCCAGCGCCGGCACCGCGCCGAGGTACACCCGCCCCGAGGTATTTTGCGGATGAACGCCGATGTGCAGATCGTCCGCAACGGCCGTGCGCTGCCAATGGCTGACAGGCTTGATCGGCAAGCGCGTGCTCAGTTGCTCGATAAACGCCGAGAGCGGCAACTCGTCGAGCAAATGGCGCATGCGTGTTTGCTCGGGGCGCGCCAACTCAAGAAACAATTCCAGTACCGCCACCACCAGTGCATGGCCGTGTTCCAGTGCCACCGCGCCGACCGCGCGATCCGCCGGACATCCGGCCAGACCGAACGCCAGCAACACTTCACCGTCACGCTCGAACGCCGACAACCACAGATCATGGGGATGTTCGAGCATCGCCAAGGCTTCCCCGCCATCCAGTTGCACGGCGAACTTGGCGCTCAGCTCGTGGAAACGTGGATGGCTTTGCAGCGTGTCGAGGATCTGTTCGGCGAGGGGCCGGGTGTCGAAGTGCATCTGCCGAT
The DNA here is from genome assembly GCF_054667675.1 of Pseudomonas sp. S3_C06. NCBI lineage: Bacteria > Pseudomonadati > Pseudomonadota > Gammaproteobacteria > Pseudomonadales > Pseudomonadaceae > Pseudomonas > Pseudomonas sp. S3_C06. Next base: position 4,624,500 of record NZ_CP162747.1, on the reverse strand, counting down.
CAATCCCGGCCGCAGGGCTGAGCATCAGGTTGCGCACATCGTCACCGGCCGCCGTGCGCGGCCCGAGACCGGCGGCGAGCAGACGCTCGATCAGCGCTGCGGATTGCTTACCGATCCCGCGAATCTGCAGATTGGCGCGGTTGGTCGCCTCGATCGCGCCGCCGAACTGTTCGGCTGCATCGGCCACTGCATCAGCCTGATCGGCGCTGATCGAACCGCCATTGAGCTTGATCCGGCAGATGCCGCCGTCCAGTGCCTGGACGATACGCAGCAACCCCGGGCAGGCCGAGGGGCGTAAGGCGGTGGACATCGGGCGTTCGTTCAAGGGGCGGACCGGCTGCGTGGGAAAAGCGCTTCGCGGGCGAAGGCGCGGTATTATGCCTGCTTTGTCCGCTGGCATGAAAAGTCTGCCCGTCGGAACGGCGTGTTTAGAGGAATATAGATGTCACCCTGGCTGACGGTAGTGGGAATCGGTGAAGACGGCTTCAAGGGCCTGGGCAAAAACGCCCGGCGTGCCCTGTTGGGCGCCTCGCGGATCGTCGGTGGCCAGCGCCAACTTGATTTGTTGCCGGTGTGCATTCGCGGTGAACGGCAATTGTGGCCGAGCCCGTTTTCCCTGGCGCCGGTGCTGGCCCAGCGTGGCGAAGCGGTCTGCGTGCTGGCCAGTGGGGACCCGATGTTCTACGGCGTCGGTGCCAGCCTCGCCCGTCAGGTGCCGAGCGACGAGATGCTGATCCTGCCGGCACCGTCGTCCTGCTCGCTGGCCGCCGCTCGTCTCGGCTGGCCGTTGCAGGACGTGGTAACGCTGTCGTTGGTGGCCCGACCACTGGCGGCGCTCAATGCGCAATTATTCAGTGGCGTGCGTCTGTTGTTGCTGAGCAGCGACGGTCAGAGCCCGGCTGCTGTTGCACAATTGCTCCGTGAGCGCGGCTTCGGTTCGAGCCGGATGTGCGTTCTCGAGCATCTCGGCGGTGACACCGAACGACGCATCGACAGCAGCGCCAGCGCCTGGGATGACGCGCCGATAGCCGACCTCAATGTCATCGCCATCGAATGCCTGGCCGATGCCGACGCCCCGCGCCTGTCACGCCTAGCTGGATTGCCAGACTCGGCATTCCAGCACGACGGCCAATTGACCAAACGCGACGTACGCGCCATCACCCTCGCCCGCCTAGCCCCGACCCCCGGCGAATTGCTTTGGGATGTCGGCGCCGGCAGCGGCTCGATCGGTATCGAGTGGATGCGCGCGCACCCCAGTTGCCGCGCCGTGGCCATCGAAGCCGATGACGGCCGCCAGCAATTGATCGAGCACAACCGCGATGCGTTGGGCGTGCCCGGTCTGCAATTGATTCGCGGCAAGGCGCCGCAGGCGCTGAACGGACTGGAACGCCCGGATGCAATTTTCATTGGCGGCGGCGTCACCCGTGAGGGCGTGTTCGAAACCTGCTGGGAGCAACTCAAGCCCGGTGGCCGTCTGGTCGCCAACGCGGTGACCCTGCAAAGCGAAGTCACCCTGATGAACTGGCGCGAACGCCATGGCGGCGAACTCACGCGTATCCATGTCGCCCAGGCGCAACCGCTCGGCGAGTTCGACACCTGGCGTCAGGCGCTACCGATCACCCTGCTCGATCTGGTCAAACCCCTCGATGCGTGACGAAACTGCCGAACAACCTGCGCCGCTGCGCAGCGGCCTGACCACTGGCAGTTGCGCCACCGCCACCAGCCTTGCCGCCGCGCGTCTGTTGCTCGGCGGACACTCCGCCGATGCGGTGCAGATTGTTTTGCCCAAAGGCAAACAGGTGCAGATGCGACTGGAGTTCTGTCGTTTGACCGATGACGGCGCCGAGGCCGGAACGATCAAGGATGCTGGCGACGATCCCGACGTGACTCACGGTGCCCTGCTCTATTCGCGGGTAAGGTTAATGGCCGAGCCGGGGATTCGCTTCAATGCCGGTGCCGGCGTGGGCACCGTGACCCGGCCGGGACTGGTGCTCGGGGTCGGTGAGCCGGCGATCAACCCGGTACCGCGCAAAATGATCAGCGATCACCTGACGCTGCTCGCCGCCGAGACTGGTTATGCCGGCGGCTTCGACGTCACGGTCAACGTCGAGGGCGGCGAAGCGCTGGCACTGAAAACCATGAATCCGCGACTGGGCATTCTTGGTGGGCTGTCGATCCTCGGCACCAGCGGCATTGTCCGGCCGTTTTCCTGCGCGGCTTACATCGCCTCGATTCATCAAGGCATCGACGTGGCGAAAACCAACGGTTATCTGCACATCGCTGCCTGCACCGGCAACGCCAGCGAAGACACCATGCGCCGGGTCTACGATCTGCCGGAAATCGCCCTGATCGAAATGGGTGACTTCGTCGGCGCGGTGCTCAAGCATTTGCGCAAAGTACCTGTGGATAAACTCAGCTTGTGCGGCGGCTTCGGCAAGATCAGCAAACTGGCCGCCGGGCACATGGATTTGCATTCGCGGCACTCGAGTATTGATTTGCCGCAACTGGCGGAGTGGGCGGCAGCGATAGGCGCCGATGAGCCATTGCTGCAAGGCATTCGTGAGGCCAATACCAGTCAGCAGGCGCTGGCCATGGCCAGTGCGGCAGGGATCGCGCTCGGTGATGAAGTCTGCCGCCATGCGCTGAATTTTGCCCGCAGCGTGGTGCCGGCGCAGGTGCAGGTCGAGGTGTTTGCGATTGATCGTCAGGGCGGGATCGTCGGGCACGCCGGAGGTTTTGCATGAAGCGGGTTCTGCTGTTGGGCGGCGTGACGGAAGCGCTGGCGATTGCCCGCACGCTCGGGCCAGAACATATCTACAGCCTCGCCGGTGTTGGCCGGGTGCCGACGGATCTGACTTGTCAGGTGCGCGTCGGTGGCTACGGGGGCGCTGAAGGGCTGGCGCAGTTCATTCGCGACGAAGGCATCGACTTGCTGCTCGATGCCACGCATCCCTATGCCGCACAGATCAGCCAGAACGCCGCGACCGCCGCACGACTGACCGACATCACCTGCTGGGCTTTGCGCCGTCCGGCGTGGCAGCCGCAGCCCGGTGATGACTGGCGCGAAGTCAGCGACTGGGCCGAGTTGATCGCTGCCCTCAAGCCTTTCCGCCGTCCATTGTTCACCCTCGGCCGCGAACCGCTGCAGCACCTCGATGAAATCCCTGCGGAGCAGTTCTGGACTCTGCGCGCCCTCGACGTCTATCCGGGCAATGAACGCTGCGAAGTGATCGGCGCACGCGGGCCGTTTCTGCTGGAGGATGAGCGAGCGCTGTTCGAGCGGCGGCAGGTCGATGTGTTGATCAGCAAGAACAGCGGCAGCACCGCGACCGAGCCGAAGCTGGAAGTCGCGCGTGAGCGTGGGGTGCCGGTGCTGGTGTTGAAGCGACCCGGGTTACCGGGGGTTGATCGGGAGTTTGCCTCGGTCGACGAAATCCTCATGGCCCTCGCGACCGTTAACCTTATCTAAAAACAAGCGCAGTTCTCACGGACGCCTTCGCGGGCAAGTCGAATAGTCGCACCGCCGCTTCCACAAGGTTCGCGACGTACACAGACTACGTGTTCGCCACCGACCACTGTGGGAGCGAGCCTGCTCGCGAAGACGTCGGCAACGTCTGCACATCATTGCCTGCCCCACCGCTTTCGCGAGCAGGCTCGCTCCCACAATGTCACGAGCTCGACTGGATATCTGACTTGAATCCTACAAACGCGCCGGACACTGCCCACAACAACTTAACGAATCACTGACTATCGGCAGTCAGCGTCCACCTCTACGCTCAACGTCTTTGATTCCAAGGGCGTACACATCCAATGTCAGAAAAATTCTCCCGTTTCGACGTCAAGGATTACCTCAAAACGCCTGCCGATCTTAGCGAATACATCAAGGGTTGTGAGATCGAAGACTCGGGCGATGGGCAGCTCAACCGGGTGGCGCTCCGAGACTACAAGCAGACCATTCGTGCACGAATAGAAAGCGACTCGAATTTCGCCCAGGCAATGCGAATCGAAGCCGCTACACTCATTTATAACGGCGAAATCGAGCTGGGGCGCAGGCTTCTCAAGCTCTTGCAGGCAGCGCTGCGACACCAAACCGCACGACGCTTTTTTACTTATCGGCCCTGATCAGGCTAAATAGCCGCGCCTGATCGCCCACCCAATGGATCTGTCCCATGAACCGACACCGGCTAGCAATTGCCTGGATCGCCTGCTTTGCAGTGCTGTTCAACATGCTCGCCATGCCGATGACCGGGGCGATGGCGCAGGCGGCCAATTCACCGGCCGAACAATGGCTCTGGAGCAGTTTCTGCACCGGCAGCGGAACCAAGATGGTGGCGATCAACATCGGCGCCAGCGATCAAAAAGCCCCGACCAACGACACTCATTCGAACATGCAGCATTGCTGGTGCTGCTCGGGCTCGGCGCCATTGGTGGCGCTGCCGGCGCACTCGCCGCAGCTGTATTTCGCCCGTTATGAAAGTAATCGCAGCGTGGCGCCCGCCTCACTGCAAACACCCACGCCGCGCCAGCAATGGCCGAGTCTCAATCCCCGTGCTTCCCCTCTGGTTTGATTTGTTCGCGCAATTGACCTGCGTTTCAAATCGTTCTGGAGAGACTGCCATGTTGAACAAACTCATCGTAATCGCTGCGCTGTTGCTGCCGGCGTGCTTTGCCCATGCCCACGAATACAAGGCCGGCGAACTGGAAATCGCCCACCCATGGTCGCAGGAGCTGCCGCCCAACGCGCCGACCGTCGCCGCGTATTTCATCATTCACAATGCAGGCAAAACTGCCGACCGTTTGCTCAGCGTCGACTCGCCCATCGCCCCCGAAGCCCAACTGCACGAGCACGTCATGCAGGGCGATCTCATGAAGATGCAGCAAGTGCCGAGCGTGGAAATCCCGGCCGGCGGCAACGTGACATTCGCGCCGATGGCCTGGCACGTGATGCTGCTCAACCCGACCGATCGCAGCCTGCTCAGCGATGGCAAACGCTTCCCGCTGACGATGCATTTCGAGAAGGCCGGTGACGTCACCGTCGACGTCTCGGTGCAGAAGAAGCCACCGGAAACCACGCAGGCCCACGCGCACGCTCAGTAAGCCTTTCGGCAGACTCCGCCCATGCGCCCGCTGAGCGCCAGGCCTTTGCGGCAACGCCGTCAGACTCAAACTCTGACTCGCGGCAGCTGGATCGCCCTGTTCGCCATGTTGATGATCTTCATCGGCCCACTGATTTCTCAGTCGATGCCGATGGATCAGCACGCCTCGACATCGATGCCGATGAGCATGGACATGTCGATGGACATGCCGCGCATGGATCACAGCGGCCACGACGCCAAGCCCTCAGCCGAACACTGCCCGCCACAATCCTCGCACCACGTGCTGTGGGAAAAGTGCGGCTATTGCAGCCTGCTGTTCAATTGCCCGGCACTGACCGGCGGCGGCGATTTCGTCGCCTTCAACATCCCACCGCTCAACACCTTCACCCCGCCCTCCCCACGCCTGGGCCATGCCCGGCAACCCTTCTTCCCCGGCGCCCGCACCCGCGCCCCGCCCATCGCCACGTAAACACGCACCTTTGATTGCACACGGTTGAGAAGACAGCTTCAGGCTGCCGGCCGTGTCGTTTACGACTGTTTGATGGAAATTGTCATGTCCAGGTTTGCTGCTGTTTCACGCTCGGGCTGTGCCCCGGCGTCCTTCGCTTTGACCGAATCGCGGATTCGTTTCAGGCACGCTACCGCCGTCCTTTGCGGCGTTCTTCTGTCCCCGCTGGTGCTGGCCGATGATCACGCCGGCCACAACGAAGAACTCAGTCCAACGGTGATCACCGCAATTGCGCCGAGCTCGCCACTGACCATCGTCACCAATCCAAAAGATCCGCGCCAACCGGTGCCGGCCAGTGACGGCGGCGATTATCTGAAGACCATTCCGGGCTTCGCCCTGGTGCGCAATGGCGGCACCAACGGTGATCCGGTGCTGCGCGGCATGTTCGGCTCACGCCTGAACATCCTCACCAACGGCAGCATGATGCTCGGTGCGTGCCCCGGCCGGATGGACGCGCCGACTTCGTACATCTCGCCGGAAACCTACGACAAACTCACCGTGATCAAAGGCCCGCAAACCGTGCTTTGGGGTCCGGGCGCGTCGGCGGGTACGGTGCTGTTTGATCGTGAGCCGGAGAGCTTTGGCGAACTCGGCACACGGGTGAATGCGAGCATTCTGGCCGGCTCCCACGGACGCTTCGACAAAGTCGTCGACGCCGCTGCCGGTGGCCCGCTGGGCTACGTGCGAATGATCGGCAACACCGCGCATTCCGACGATTACCGCGACGGCAACAACGATATCGTCGCCTCGCGCTACGACAAGTGGAACGGCGATATCGCCGTCGGCTGGACCCCGGACGCCGACACCCTGATCGAACTCACCGCCGGCAAGGGCGACGGTGAAGCGCGCTACGCCGGGCGCGGCATGGACGGTTCGCAGTTCCTGCGGGAAAGCCTCGGCCTGCGTTTGGAAAAATCCAGCATCACCGACGTGCTGGAGAAACTCGAAGCGCAGGTCTACTACAACTACGCCGACCACGTGATGGACAACTACACCCTGCGCACGCCGTCCGGCACCGGGATGATGGCGGGCCCGATGGCGTCCAATGTCGACCGCCGCACCCTCGGCGCACGGATCAAGGCGACCTGGCGCTGGGCTGATATTCAGCTGATCACCGGCCTCGACGCGCAGACCAACGAACACCGCCAACGCAGCGGCATGGGCATCGACACCTACAAGGATCAGCCGTACACCAAGGACGCCGATTTCCATAACTACGGTGTGTTCAGCGAGATGACCTGGTACGCCGCCGACCGTGATCGGCTGATCAACGGCGCCCGTGTCGACCGCGCTTCGGCCAAGGATTACCGGCAAACCACCGGTTCGGGAATGATGAGCCGCCCCAACCCGACCGCCGACGATACCCGCGCCGACACCCTGCCCAGCGGGTTCATTCGCTACGAGCATGACCTGGCCGACAGTCCGACCACGCTCTATGCAGGTTTGGGTCACGCGCAGCGCTTTCCGGATTATTGGGAGCTGTTTTCGCCCAAGTCCGGCCCGGCCGGATCGGTCAACGCGTTCGATTCGATCAAACCGGAAAAGACCACCCAGTTCGACTTCGGCGTGAACTACAAGAGCGCCGAACTCGAAGCCTGGGCCTCGGGTTACGTCGGCGTGATCCGCGATTACATCCTCTTCGACTACACCCCGGGAATGATGGGCATGAGCACTTCGCGCGCCGAGAACATCGACGCGCGAATCATGGGCGGTGAACTCGGTGCCGCGTACAGACTCACCGATAACTGGAAAGCCGATGCGACCCTGGCTTACGCCTGGGGCAAAAACAGCAGCGACGGCACGGCCCTGCCGCAAATGCCGCCACTGGATGCACGCTTCGGCCTGACCTATACCGAAGACAACTGGAGCGCTGGCGCACTGTGGAGGGTGGTTGCCGCGCAAAACCGTATCGACCAGAACAAGGGCAACGTGGTCGGCAAGGATTACGACAAGAGTTCCGGCTTCGGCGTGTTCTCACTCAACGGTGCCTATCGGATCAACAAACACTGGAAGGTCAGCAGCGGCGTCGACAACCTGTTCGGCAAGGCTTACGCCGAACACCTGAACCTGGCGGGCAACGCCGGATTCGGCTACCCGGCCAACGACCCGCAAGCGATCAATGAACCGGGGCGCACGCTCTGGACCAAGGTCGACATGAGTTTCTAACACCCACCCATGTGGGAGCGAGCCTGCTCGCGAAGGGGACGGCACATCCAACGTTGATGTCGTCTGGCACGACGCCTTCGCGAGCAGGTCGAATCGTCGCACCGTCGCTCCCACAGGGTTGCAGAACAACTAGAAGATCCAAGCCAAGCGGAGCACACGTGATGAAACAGCCCAAACCGAATTTCTACAACCTGGCCTGGCGTTGGCATTTTTACGCCGGCCTGTTCGTCGCCCCGTTCATGGTGATGCTGGCCCTGACCGGCATCATCTACCTGTTCAAACCGCAGCTCGATTCGCTGATGTACAGCAGCCTGCTCAACGTCCCGGCCGGCCATCACACTGTCCCAGCCGATGACCTGCTGCAGAGGGTAAAAAGCGCTTATCCACAAGGTCAGATCACCCAGTACCTGCCGCCGGTGAATGCTGAACGCAGCGCACAGTTTGTGGTGAAGAACGCCGGCCAGGAACTCAATGTATTCGTCGATCCGTACCATGGCGACATCCTTGGCGAACAGGATGCCAAGCAAAACCTGCAAGCCATCGCTCGCGCCATTCACGGCGAATTGATGATCGGCACCGTCGGTGACCGCCTCATCGAAATGGCTGCCGGGTGGGGTGTGGTGCTGGTGGTGTCGGGCCTGTTTCTGTGGTGGCCGCGCGGTCAGGCAGCGGGCATTCTGTGGCCACGCCTGAACAGTCGCGGCCGCGTGTTGTGGCGTGATCTGCACGCGGTGACCGGATTCTGGGGCGCCACCCTGCTGCTGGTGATGTTGCTCAGCGGCATGACCTGGACCGGTTTCTGGGGCAAGCAATACGCCCAGGTGTGGAACGTGTTCCCAGCCGCGATGTGGGACAACGTACCGACCTCCGACATCGAGGCGCGCACCCTTAACACCGCCACCCGCCAGACCGTGCCATGGGCGATGGAAAACACACCGATGCCGATGTCCGGCGACCATGCCGAACACATGGCCCACGGCAACGCCAACGCCGGTCCCGCCGCACCGGGGATCAGCCTGCAAGACGTGCAGAACATCGCCACTCAGCGCAAAGTCGAACCGGGCTACAGCATCACTCTGCCGACCACCGCCACCGGTGTATTCACCATCGCTGTGTTCGCCGATGACCCACGCAACGATGCGACCCTGCATGTCGATCAGTACACCGGCAAGGTTCTCGCCGATGTGCGTTTCGAACAATACGGCAGCGTTGCCCGCGCCACGGAAATCGGCGTGATGCTCCACGAAGGCAAGATGTTCGGTACCTTCAATCAGATCGTCGTGCTGCTGATCTGCCTGATGATTCTGCTCAGCGCCGTCAGCGGCGTGGTGATCTGGTGGAAGCGCCGGCCACAGGGCAAGTTCGGCGTACCGCCGCTGCGTCATGACCTGCCGAAATGGAAAACCGGCGTGGTGATCATGCTGGCGCTGGCGGTGGTCTTTCCGCTGGTGGGGGCTTCGCTGGTGGTGGTGTGGTTGCTGGACAGGCTCTTATTGACCCGTTTCGCCCAGCGCACCGCCGATCTGGCGCCCTGACGTCACAGGCGCGGGCAGCCTCATCTGCCCGCGCCTGCGTCTTACAGCTCGTCTTTTCTGCGCACGGTGCCTTCAACCGATGATTGCTGACGACGTATTTTCCAGCCATCGCCCATTCGCCCCGTCTGACGCCAGTAGCGTCCGGCGACCAGCACGCGCAACTCGCCCAATTGCATGAGTTGCGAGACAAACTCGGCAGGGCTTAACCGACTGATCCACCGCCCGTCCTTGAAAACAAGCGATCGAGCCGACAGCAGCAGATCATTTTCGGCGGCGGAATAATCGGGGGTGTACTTGAGCAACACTTGCTCGGGCGTCGAATAGTAATAGGCCTGAATATTCAGCCCTTTGTTTTTCAGTGCATGGGTATGTGCATGCATTCGATCAGGCGCAGGGAAATGGGCCCTGACTTGCTCGACGTCCGCTGACAGCGTGATGTTGGGCGACAAATTGAACTGGTGGCTGGCCACACACGTGTAACCGTCGAACAGACTCAACGCAGGATTGCGAGACGAAGAATCCTTGGCCGTATTGAATAGTTGCTCACGTAGACGGTCACCATTGGCGAAACCGGCAATCGGTTCAAGGGGCACAAAGCGCTGGCGCGTCGACCGCGCCAGAATCGCCCCTTCGTACCCGGTTCGGCCAAGTGTTTCTTTATCCACTCGCTGCTGGGCATAGCGCGCGGCATCGTCGGGGTGATGGAAAATCGGTCCCAGTGCCGGCACCGGATGACGTTGCCAACGCTGCTCGTGGGGCGTATCGGCAAGTTGCGGCTGCCAGTCTTCTGTCACCTGACCATGACGCGACCAGCAGTCACTGGTTTCAATGACCTCGAGTCGGCCAGCTTTGGCCATCCGCTGAACGTACCCGGCCAAACTGAACCGGCCTCTGGCCATATCGCGCTCATCGACCGTTGCCTGCTCAGGCGATACGAACGAGTTGGGAAGCAGCTTGATCTGGCCAAACTCGTCATAAAACTCGCCAGGCTCGAACGCATGCAATTGCCATTTCAACAGAGCGCCGTCGGCGCAGGACAAGTAAATCAGCTTGTACCCCTGAGGCGTGCTGGCGCGCCTACAGGCTTGCTGAATATCGTTTGGCGCAAAAAGGAAATGGCGCACATCATCGGCTCGAACGCCAACCGGCGGCAACGGCGCACGCAGATACAGCGCGTCCCAGGCATATCCGCGCAGCCATCGGCCTTGGGGGAAAACCCGATCCAGCGCCAGCTCGGAACGCTGCGCTGGCAGCGGCAACGTGGCGAGGTACACGCCCTCGCGAGCGTACAGGACGAATCCGAACGTCAGTGTGTCGCGACTGACCGAAGCCTCATGCACGTAACGGGCAGTCGCATCGGCCTGCAGGAACAGCGGACTGCACACCGGGTCACGCATGGCTTGAGTGTAGTCAGCGGCAGATCGCAGATCGTTGGCATAAGGTGTCCATTGCTCCACGGCGCGGGGCGAGCCCCAGATTTCGCTGCCGGTCACAACCTGCAAATAGCCGATTCTGGCCAAGGAGTTGATCCAGGCAACCGGTTGCAACTCACCGTTGCGGATGCGCTGTCTGATGGCGTCTGCATCGAGAGCGGCGGGAACCTTGGTGTTGTCCGACAGCGCCGCTGCAAGGTCAGCCCGCAAGCGCTCCCACAAACCCGGGTAATAGCAGATCAACGCACCGTCCGGGGCGAACAGGTATTCATCCCAATCCTTGAAGTGGCGAGTGAACGCCGAGTACACGGTGTCGACCGACAGCATGTTCAGGTAAATCTGCTTCTGAACCGGCGAAAACGTGACCGACAATTCCCGAACGACCCGGGATCGATAGCGTGCCGCAATCTTGCAACCCAAGGGAAACAGGCCTGCGCGCTTGCTCTCATCCGGGAAGATCTCTGTGCTGTCGAAATTTTCCCGTGAAACTTCGACCGGTAGCGTGGCCACGTACAGCGCATCCGCTCGGCGCAGAATCAGGCCACCCCACGTCTTCTCGCTAGCGCTGGGCAGAAGCGATCGGACATACACCGCCGCGTCGTCAGCGCTTTGGAAAGCCGGGCTGAGCCAGCGCCGCTCCAGGTTTGCAAAAGGCTGCCAGGTCGGCTTGACCTTGCCCGGGCGATCCCAGCACTCGCTCGTTCTGATGACCGACAGTTCGCCACTGCTGGCCACCACATGGACGAAATCCGTCGCGACCTTCGCACCGGAAAGCAGATCGCGCTTGATGCTGTCGAGCGTCGCTTGCGAGGTGTTGTCATGAAACAGTTTACTGGTCGCGCTGCGCCGGTATTTCAACAGCGCACCCTCTCGGTTGGCGATATACAACGCTGCCGGCAAGTCCGAAGCGACCAGCGGACGCCGCGGCGAGTAATACATCGCAACGGTGAGATCGTCCGGCGTGATGAAGTAATGCGCCAGCCAGTCGGCGGGCCGCTCAGACAGATCCTTTACGCGCTGATGCGAATAAAAGCTGGCAAACAGATCGAAGCCTTCGGGATATCGATACCAGGGCTCGGTGGTCATAGAGGCAAACACGCTATCCAGATCGAACAGGTTGTCGCGCCGTTCACTGACCGGAATCAGTTCGGTAGCGATAAATTCCTCCCGCTCCCTGTGCTTGAGAATGAATCCGAACCATGCGCGCTTGTCGTCCTGCAAGCGCGTATCGCGAGCGTACTGACTCTGCGCCGCTTCGTCCGCCGACGCGAAGAGCGCGCCGTACAGAAGGTGCACCGGTCGTTTCCACGGCAACGGTGCTGGCGAAGTCGGCCCGGGCGGCGTCAGTTCGGGGTACGGCGGCAGATCCGGCTGGGATAACGGCGGACCAGGCAATTCGGGAGGCGGGGGCTCGGTTGACGCTGGCAGGGGTAACTCTGCGAATGCCCAGCCTGCAACTATCGGCCCTCGATACCCCCACAACGCATCATCGATCAGGCTCACCAACTCGCCGGCTGCCGCCTGCTCACGGACAAACGCCTGCGGCCGCTTGCTTCCCGCGTCCAGATCCCTGGCCAACGTGCCGGGGTGCTGGCGAGTGCCGAGGCGAGTGGCAAGATCCTTCGCGGCCAGGGTCACTGAAGGCGTGTAGCGGATCAGACTGTCCCGGCCGCCAGAGCAATACAGAACAAGCGTGTCGGCCAAAGCCTGGCGCACTTCTTCGACGCTCAACATCTGCAGGCTGAGCAACGCCTCCCGCGGCGTCCAGCGGTGATACCCGACGTGCACCGGATCGAGCCGCGACAACGCAACATGGGACACATAGCGCGCCTGCAAGCGATGATCATCGGGAAATATCGTCTGCCCGTGGTTGTCCAGCGGATAGAGCCGTCCCTGGCTCAGCGTGTCGATATCGCCTTCCCGCGGCTCGGTCACGACGAAGCGTTTGTCGCTGCGCTGAAAAACATACCCGGCATACTGTCGATCACGGCGAATGCCGATCTGATCATGGGCATACCGGGCTGCGTCATCGGCGCTCAGAAAATCCCGGCTCAGCACCGGCCAGGGGAAATGCGCGAAAGGTTGCCATTGCAGATCCACCGGCCCCAGTTGCGCCCACAAGGCACTGCCACGCACGACGTTGAGCCTGCCGGCCAACACCAGCATCGAGACAAACATACGCGGACGAAGCGTGTCAGCCAGCAGTCTGGATTGCACCCCGTTGTCGCCGATCGTGCCGTCGGCCTGTTCGACACTCAGCGCCGCTTCGACCGGACTGCCGCTGAACTGGTATTGCAGCATCGCGTAGTCTGTGGCCTGCATGAACAGCGACAATGGCCGGCTGGCAGCCAACCAGCGTTGACTGCGGGCACGGGCTGCGATGGCCAGAGCCATTTCCTGCGGGGTGAAAAAGTTCTCATAGAGCCACGGTTGCACCGGCGGAAACTGCGTCGGGTCAGGGCGTGACGCAAAGTAAAAGCCTTCCAGCGCATAGCCGGCCGGCAGGCGCAATTGACCGCTGGCCTCCAGCGGAAAGATTTTTTCCGGATCCCACGCGTCCAGCCCGGCAGGACGCGCATGGGTCGCGACATATTCTTCTGCACCGCGCTTTTTCAAGAGCAGGCCCGTCGTCTGCGCACCTCGGGATTTCAGCGCTGCGAGCACGGCACGTTCGGCATTGACGCAGACGCGCGTCATCAGAGGCAGCTCGGTGATCACACCGGCGGAAAAAGGTGCGCCGGCTTTCCAGGCTGCGGGGACCTGCCCAACGGAATGTCCCCAGTCGGCACTCGAAACAATGACTTTGAGTTCTCCCACGGTCGCGAGCTTGTTGATCAGGCTCATCAACTCATAAGCCCCCGACGGATGCCCAGAAGGCGCGCCGGATTGATGCCAGAGGTAGTAATCGCGCTCCTCAGGCGAGCCGCTCGACACATATTTGAGCAATGTGCCGTCGGCACCCGACAGATAAGCGCTGCGAAAAAAATCCCGCGCCGTCACATCGCCAATGAAGTCGGCCGCCGAAAAGAAACTGATGAAGAGCCTGACCAGCCTTTCATCCTGACGCGGATTGTCCTTGCGGAACTCATCATGCAGCGGCGGATGGCTATGCAAGCTGGCGACGCATCGGTAGCCCAGCGGATGGAGCATCATGCCAGCGGCATCGATTTCGAGAAGGGAGCCAAAGTCGAAGCGTGTGGGTTCACCCGCTATCGGTGAGGTGACCACGAATTTTCCATCCGGACGCAGCAGAATAACGCTGCCGTACTCCTTGTCCGATTTCCGCGCAATGCGCGTGTGGGCCCAATACGCCGCGTCCTCCTCAGTCAGAAACGCCGGGCTCAGAGGGGGCAGCTTGAATTTTGCGGAAGTCCTTGCAGCGCGGCCGGATCGGCCAGACACATCATTCATAAAAAATCCTGGGAGAAAATCGGGATGGCTGCGAATGAGTGTGTGCCTGCGGACCAAGCGAGCCGCGGTACATGTTTATCGTTTATGTATCCGCATCTATAGCGTCAGGCCGCGCCCCAATCTGGCGCACCTCGACGCACCAACGCCCACACCCTGTCCGTTCGTGGTGCGCACCGCGGTCATGCGAGCGCTCTGAAACGACATTTTCCTGCCCGATCCCGACCGGGCACAGCCCTTGCAAAACACACCTTCAGTCGTCCGCATCTGCCAACCAGAAAAACTTCAAACGTTCATGGAGATCGCACAATGAAGCGTCGCAGTTTGATCAAGGCTTTCACACTCACGGCATCCATTGCCGCAATGGGCATGACCTGGACCGTCCAGGCCGCCGAGACCATCAAGGTCGGGATTCTGCATTCGTTGTCCGGCACCATGGCGATCTCCGAAACGTCGCTCAAAGACATGGCGCTGATGACCATCGACGAGATCAACGCCAAGGGCGGCGTCAACGGCAAGATGCTTGAGCCGGTGGTGGTTGACCCGGCGTCGAACTGGCCGCTGTTCGCCGAAAAGGGCCGGCAGTTGCTGACCCAGGACAAGGTCGCCGTGGTGTTCGGCTGCTGGACCTCGGTGTCGCGTAAATCGGTGCTGCCGGTGTTCGAAGAGCTCAACGGTTTGCTGTTCTACCCGGTGCAATACGAAGGCGAAGAGATGTCGCCGAACGTCTTCTACACCGGCGCTGCACCGAACCAGCAAGCGATCCCGGCGGTTGAATACCTGATGAGTGAAGAAGGTGGCAGTGCCAAGCGCTACTTCCTGCTCGGCACCGACTACGTCTACCCGCGCACCACCAACAAGATCCTGCGCTCGTTCCTGCACTCCAAAGGCGTGGCCGACAAGGACATCGAAGAGGTCTACACGCCGTTCGGTCACAGCGACTATCAAACCATCGTCGCCAACATCAAAAAATTCTCCGCTGGTGGCAAGACTGCGGTGATCTCGACGGTCAACGGCGACTCCAACGTGCCGTTCTATAAAGAGCTGGCCAACCAGGGTCTGAAGGCGACCGACGTACCGGTTGTGGCGTTCTCGGTCGGCGAAGAAGAACTGCGCGGCATCGACACCAAACCGCTGGTGGGCAACCTCGCGGCGTGGAACTACTTCGAGTCGGTAGAGAACCCGCAGAACAAGAAATTCGTCGCGGACTGGAAAGCCTACGCGAAGAAACACAACCTGCCGGGCGCCGACAAAGCCGTGACCAATGACCCGATGGAAGCCACTTACGTCGGCATCCACATGTGGGCGCAGGCGGTTGAGAAAGCCAAATCGACAGACGTCGACAAAGTCCGCGAGGCCCTCGCCGGCCAGACCTTTGCCGCGCCGTCGGGCTACACGCTGACCATGGACAAGACCAACCACCACCTGCACAAACCGGTGATGATCGGCGAGATTCAGGCTGATGGTCAGTTCAACGTGGTTTGGCAGACCGAAGGGCCGATTCGCGCGCAACCGTGGAGCCCGTTCATTCAGGGCAACGACAAGAAGCCCGATTATGCGGTGAAGAGCAACTGAGGCGGATTCAGTTTTTGAGGTGGGCTTTAGATTTCCCCCTCACCCCAGCCCTCTCCCTCAGGGAGAGGGGAAAGGGAGCCGATCTTCATGTTTTTCAAAGCCTGAGTTCGGCTCGAATTCGCAGGTCGCAGCACATCGTCCAGACACCTCGGCCAGCCCCCTCTCCCTCCGGGAGTGGGGGAAGGGAGCAGATCTCTATGGCTTTCAGATCCTGAGTTCGACGCAGGAATGTCAGGTCGGTGTTGGATGACCTGACAACCCGGTCAGTCCCCTCTCCCTCTGGGAGAGGGTTAGGGTGAGGGGCGGATTCACAGCCGAACACCGCTCCATCGGCCACCGCAAGAAAGGAAACACCACTAATGCCCACTGCCATACACCGCTTTCTCATAGCCATCGCACTATTGCTGCCGATGCTGGCCCACGCCGGCGACGCCGAAGACTTCGTCGCGGCCAATCCTGTGCAGCAAGCCAAACTGCTGGAAACCTGGGCCGCGCAGCCCGATCCGGCCCGTATCGAATTGATCAACGCTCTGCAACAAGGCGAACTGACCATCGACGGCCAACCCAAAACCCTGCGCCTGAACAATCGCCTGCGGGGTCTGATCGACACCGCTCTGGCCAGCCACCAATTGCTCGCCGCCGACGCCAAAATCCGTCTGAGCGCCGCGCAGCAATTGCAGAAAAGCGCGAAACCCGCGCAGCTGAAATTCCTCGACCAGCAACTGGCTGGCGAAAAAGATGAAAACGTCCATGCCGCCCTGAGCCTGGCGCTGGCCAATCTGCAACTGGTCGATACCGATCCGGCCGTGCGCCTCGCTGCAGTACGCCTGCTCGGCGAAACCGGTGATCCGCTGGCACGCACGCGCCTCGAAGGTTTGCTCGAACCCGGCGTTGAAGCCGACGCCAACGTACGCACCGCAGCCGAAACCAGCCTTGCTCAAGTCAAACGCAAACTGCTGATCGGCGAGATCCTCGGTCAAGCCTTCAGCGGCATGTCCCTCGGTTCGATTCTGCTGTTGGCGGCACTCGGTCTGGCGATCACGTTCGGCCTGCTCGGCGTGATCAACATGGCCCACGGCGAGATGCTGATGCTCGGTGCCTACTCGACGTACGTGGTGCAGTTGATGTTCCAGCGCTACGCACCACAGGCGATTGAGTTCTACCCGTTGATCGCGCTGCCGGTGGCGTTCTTCGTCACAGCGGCGATCGGCATGGCGCTGGAGCGCACGGTGATTCGCCACCTCTACGGCCGCCCCCTGGAAACCTTGCTCGCCACCTGGGGCATCAGCCTGATGCTGATTCAACTGGTGCGCTTGCTGTTCGGCGCGCAGAACGTTGAAGTCGCCAACCCGGCATGGCTGTCCGGCGGCATTCAAGTGCTGCCGAATCTGGTGCTGCCATACAACCGCATCGTCATCATCGCCTTCGCTTTGTTCGTCGTCGTGCTGACGTGGCTGCTGCTGAACAAAACCCGCCTCGGCCTCAACGTTCGCGCCGTCACCCAGAACCGCAACATGGCCGCCTGCTGCGGTGTGCCGACCGGGCGCGTGGACATGCTCGCGTTCGGCCTCGGCTCGGGCATCGCCGGCCTCGGCGGTGTGGCGCTGAGCCAGATCGGCAACGTCGGCCCGGATCTCGGCCAGAGCTACATCATCGACTCGTTCCTGGTGGTGGTACTCGGCGGCGTCGGTCAATTGGCTGGTAGCGTGCTCGCCGCGTTCGGCCTGGGCATCGCCAACAAAATTCTCGAACCGCAGATCGGTGCGGTGCTCGGCAAGATCCTGATCCTCGCGCTGATCATTCTGTTTATCCAGAAACGTCCGCAAGGCCTCTTCGCACTGAAAGGACGGGTGATCGACTGATGAACCAGCCTCTGTTAGTCACGGCCACACAAAAGGCCGGCCCGAAAGTCACGATCGCCGTCGGTGCGGTGATCCTCGCCCTGCTGATCGCCCTGCCGCTGCTGTCGTTGTTGCCGGCGGAAAATGCCCTGTCGGTCTCGGCGTACACGCTGACGCTGATTGGTAAAATCCTCTGCTACGCCATCGTCGCCCTGGCGCTGGATCTGGTCTGGGGTTATGCCGGTTTGCTGTCGCTGGGTCACGGTCTGTTCTTCGCCCTCGGCGGTTATGCGATGGGCATGTACCTGATGCGTCAAGCTGCCGGTGATGGCTTGCCGGCGTTCATGACTTTCCTGTCGTGGAGCGAATTGCCGTGGTACTGGACCGGCACCAGCAGCTTCGTCTGGGCGATGTGTCTGGTGGTATTGGCGCCGGGCTTGCTGGCGCTGGTGTTCGGTTTCTTCGCCTTCCGCTCGCGGATCAAAGGCGTGTATTTCTCGATCATGACCCAGGCCCTGACCTTCGCCGGCATGCTCTTGTTTTTCCGCAACGAGACCGGGTTTGGCGGCAACAACGGCTTCACCAATTTCCGCACGATTCTCGGTTTCGGCATCACTGAACCGGGCACTCGCGCGGTGTTGTTTCTGGCCACGGTGTTGTTGCTGGTGGCGAGTCTGTTCATCGGCTGGCGCCTGGCGCAGAGCAAGTTCGGTCGCGTGCTGACAGCATTGCGCGATGCGGAAAACCGCTTGATGTTCTGCGGCTACGACCCGCGCGGTTTCAAGTTGTTCGTGTGGGTGTTGAGCGCGGTGTTGTGTGGTCTGGCCGGTGCGTTGTACGTGCCGCAAGTCGGGATCATCAACCCCAGCGAAATGTCGCCGACCAACTCGATTGAAGCGGCGGTGTGGGTAGCCCTCGGCGGTCGGGGCACCTTGATCGGGCCGTTGCTCGGCGCCGGTGTGGTCAACGGCATGAAGAGCTGGTTCACCGTGGCGTTCCCCGAGTATTGGCTGTTCTTCCTCGGCGCGCTGTTCATCGTCGTGACGCTGTACCTGCCCAAAGGCGTGATCGGCCTGCTGAAGAAACGAGGTGAACAATGAGAGTCACGGCGAGCGCTGAATTCATGTTGGAACCGGCCTTCTTCCCCGTCGAACCGAACAAGGACGCCGGCACCAGCCGCGATTCGATCGGCCTCGGCCAGCGCGTCGGTCCGGGCCTCGACACCCGTCACGGCACGATCCTCACACTGGAAGACATCAGCGTCAGCTTCGATGGCTTTCGCGCACTGAACAATCTCAATCTGTACATCGGCGTCGGCGAATTGCGCTGCATCATCGGCCCCAACGGTGCGGGCAAAACCACGCTGATGGACGTGATCACCGGCAAGACCCGCCCGAGTCACGGCAAGGCGTGGTTCGGCGAAACGCTGGATCTGACGCAAATGAGCGAAGTGCAGATCGCCCAGGCTGGCATCGGCCGCAAGTTTCAGAAGCCGACAGTGTTCGAGGCGCTGAGCGTGTTTGAAAACCTGGAGCTGGCACAGAAAACCGACAAGTCGGTGTGGGCCAGTTTGCGTGCGCGTTTGAGTGGTGAGCAGAAGGACCGGATCAGCGAAGTGCTGGAGACGATTCGCCTGACCACCTCGGTCAATCGTCAAGCCGGGTTGCTCTCTCATGGACAGAAGCAGTTTCTCGAGATCGGCATGCTGTTGATGCAGGACCCGCAATTGTTGCTGCTCGATGAGCCAGTGGCGGGGATGACTGATGCGGAAACCGAGTTCACCGCTGAACTGTTCAAGAGCCTGGCGGGCAAGCATTCGTTGATGGTGGTGGAGCATGACATGGGGTTTGTCGGCTCGATTGCCGACCATGTGACCGTGCTGCACCAGGGCAGCGTTTTGGCGGAAGGCTCGCTTGAACAAGTGCAGGAAAACGAGCGCGTGATCGAGGTCTACCTCGGCCGCTAAGGACTCAGATCGTTCCCACGCTCCGCGTGGGAATGCCGCCATGGACGCTCTGCGTCCGCCGTTATGTGACGCGGAGCGTCACGGGATGCGTTCCCACGCAGAGCGTGGGAACGATCACCGGGGAGAATTTGAACATGCTGCAAGTCGACAAGCTGCACCAGTACTACGGCGGTAGCCACATCCTGCGTGGCCTCTCGTTCGACGTGAAAGTCGGCGAAGTCACCTGCCTGCTTGGCCGCAACGGCGTCGGTAAAACCACTCTGCTCAAGTGCCTGATGGGTCTGCTGCCGGCCAAAGAAGGCATGGTGAATTGGGAAGGCAAACCGATCACCACCTTCAAGCCACACCAGCGCGTTCACGCCGGGATCGCCTACGTGCCACAGGGCCGGGAGATCTTCGGACGCCTGACCGTGGAAGAAAATCTGCTGATGGGACTGTCACGCTTTCCCGGCAGTGAAGCCAAAGAAGTCCCAGGTTTCATTTATGA
Organism: Pseudomonas sp. S3_C06; assembly: GCF_054667675.1. Lineage (NCBI taxonomy): Bacteria > Pseudomonadati > Pseudomonadota > Gammaproteobacteria > Pseudomonadales > Pseudomonadaceae > Pseudomonas > Pseudomonas sp. S3_C06. Next base: position 4,604,485 of record NZ_CP162747.1, on the reverse strand, counting down.
ATTGTTCCCGGTGCTGCTACAAATGAAGCAGCGTCGCGGCGGTGACCTCTCCGGCGGTCAGCAGCAACAGCTTGCGATTGGCCGCGCCTTGGCCAGTCGTCCACGTTTGCTGATCCTCGACGAACCCACCGAGGGCATCCAACCCTCGGTGATCAAGGAGATCGGCGCAGTGATCAAGAAACTCGCGGAGCGCGGTGATATGGCGATTTTGCTGGTCGAGCAGTTCTACGATTTCGCCGCAGAACTGGCCGATCAATACCTGGTGATGTCCCGGGGCGAGATCGTTCAGCAGGGTCGCGGTGAAAATATGGAGGCGGAGGGTGTACGCGGGCTGGTAACGATCTAGTACAACGAACTAATCTGTAGCTTCCTAACGATAATTACACACCATGAATTCGACTGTTGCACCTGCCCTGTTTACCCCGAGCTGGCACGCCGAGCTGGAACTCGCCTACGCCCGTTTCGGCGACTGCACGCGCCCGGTCCTGCGCCGGCACCTCGGCCCGCTGCGGGTGCAAAAGCACCTGTACGCCGAAGGCCCCGAGGTCTGCCAGCACATCATCGTCCACCCGCCCGGCGGGATTGCCGGCGGTGATCGACTGGACATCAGCGCCCGCGTCGAGCAAGACGCCTGGGCGCAGATCACCAGCCCCGGCGCGGCCAAGTGGTATCGCGCCGGTGGGCCGGCTTATCAGCAGCTCGACTTGAAAGTGGCGGCCGGGGCGACGCTGGAATGGCTGCCGCAGGAGACCATCGTCTACAGCGCCGCACAGGCGGAGCTCAGCACTTCGATTGATCTTCAAGGTGACGCGCGACTGTTCTACTGGGACGTGGTTGCGCTGGGTCGTCCGGCCAGTGGCGAGCGTTTCGACCGTGGGCATTTTCAGGCGCACCTGGATATTCGCCGCGATGGCCGATTGCTCTGGCATGAGCGCCAGCGCATTGTCGGTGGCGACGGTTTGCTTGATTCGCCGATCGGACTGGATGGCAATCCGGTGTTTGCGACGTTGTTGGTGACCGGTGAGATTGATGCCGAGTTGCTTGAGCGTTGTCGCTCGCTGGGCCATGAAGTGCGTGGGGATTTGACCCAGTTGCCTGGGCTGCTGGTGGCTCGTTGTCTGGCCAGCGAAGCGTTGCTCGCCCGTGCGTGGCTCATCGATTTATGGCGCTTGCTGCGCCCGGTGCTGCTGGGCCGCGAAGCGGTATCGCCGCGAATATGGAGTACCTGAAAAAGCCCCTCACCCCCCGCCCTCTCCCGGAGGGAGAGGGAGCCTGACCGAGTCGTTTGAAATGAATTTAACTGCCTGAACGAATACCGCTGACTGAACCGGCCATTGAAAACAACCGAGATCAGTCCCCTCTCTTTCGGGAGAGGGCGCCCGACCGAGTCGTTTGAAATGAATTTAACTGCCTGAACGAATACCGCTGACTGAACCGGCCATTGAAAACAACCGAGATCAGTCACCTCTCCCTCGGGAGAGGGCTAGGGTGAGGGGCTGCTCCAACTGGCACCCCTCGCCCGCAAGAACCTCACAAAACTGCCCTGACGGAACCCCACAATGGACCTGACCCCACGCGAAAAAGACAAGCTGCTGATCTTCACCGCCGGCCTCGTCGCTGAACGGCGACTGGCGCGCGGCGTGAAACTCAATTACCCGGAAGCCATGGCCTACATTTCTGCCGCGCTGCTCGAAGGTGCGCGTGACGGTCAGACCGTCGCTGAGCTGATGCACTTCGGCACCACCCTGCTCAGCCGCGAGCAAGTGATGGAAGGCATCGCGGAAATGATCCCGGAAATCCAGGTCGAAGCGACGTTCCCCGACGGCACCAAACTGGTCACCGTTCACCAACCGATCGTCTGAGGCCGCGCCGTGACTTACTCCATTCGCGATGCTGTTCACGCCGACCTGCCGGCGATCCGTGACATCTACAACGACGCCGTACTCAACACCACGGCGATCTGGAATGAACAGGCCGTCGACCTCGGCAATCGTCAAGCGTGGTTCAGCGCGCGTCAGGCCCAGGCTTATCCGATTCTGGTGATCGTCGACGCCGACAACAGCGTGCTCGGCTACGCTTCGTTCGGTGACTGGCGGCCGTTCGACGGCTTCCGTCACACCGTCGAGCACTCGGTCTACGTGCGCAGCGATCAGCGCGGCAACGGCCTCGGCCCGCAACTGATGACCGCGCTGATCGAGCGGGCCAGGACCTGCGGCAAACACGTGATGGTCGCCGCCATTGAAAGCGGCAACGCCGCCTCGATTCGCCTGCACGAACGCGCCGGTTTCAGCATCACCGGGCAGATGCCGCAGGTCGGCACCAAGTTCGGCCGCTGGCTCGACCTGACCTTCATGCAACTGACCCTCAACCCTGGCGCGGAGCCGCCTGACACCAACAAGGAGTGACACCGATGAATGCCGCCCAGCTGCGCCGCGTCAACGCGGAAAGTTTTGCCCACTACCGTCAGGGTCTGATCGATCTGCTGCTCGATGCCGTGGGTTACGGCGCCAGCGTCGGCTTCATGGCCGATCTCGATGCCGCGCAGGCGCACGCTTACTTCGATGACGTTCAGGACAATGTGAACAAAGGCAGCGTGCTGCTCTGGGTGGTGGTCCAGGACGAGCAAGTGCTGGCCAGTGTGCAACTGGGGTTGTGCCAGAAAGCCAACGGCCTCAATCGCGCCGAAGTGCAGAAACTGCTGGTGCGTGAAGACGCCCGTCGGCGCGGGCTCGGACAGCAATTGATGAGCGCGCTGGAGCGGGAAGCGCGCCATCACAAGCGCGGCATGCTCTACCTCGACACCGAGGCGGGTTCGCCGGCTGAAGATTTCTACAAGTCGTTGGGCTACAGCCGCGCCGGCGAAATTCCTGATTACGCCTGCGACCCGAACGGCACCTATCGCGCGACCGCCCTCTATTACAAGATTCTGCAAGGAGCCCAGTGATGATTCCTGGCGAGTACCAGATCCAGCCCGGCGATATCGAACTCAACGTCGGCCGCCGCACCCTCAGCCTGAAAGTCGCCAACAGCGGCGACCGGCCGATTCAGGTCGGCTCGCACTATCACTTTTTTGAAACCAACGACGCGCTGACCTTCGATCGCGCGGCCAGCCGGGGCATGCGTCTGAATATTCCGGCGGGCACGGCGGTGCGTTTTGAGCCGGGGCAGAGTCGTGAGGTGGAGCTGGTCGATTACGCCGGGCATCGGCGGGTGTTCGGGTTTGCCGGACGAATCATGGGCGACCTGTAACTAACGCGGTGTCCGCACTGGCCCATTCGCGAGCAGGCTCGCTCCCACATGAGAACGCGATCAAATGTGGGAGCGAGCCTGCTCGCGAAAGCGAGTAATGCGAGCGATCTCAAAACCAATTGAATCCCAAGGCGAACGAATGAAAATCTCCCGTCAAGCCTACGCCGACATGTTCGGCCCCACCGTCGGCGACAAGGTGCGCCTGGCCGACACCGAGCTGTGGATCGAGGTCGAAAAAGACTTCACCACCTACGGCGAAGAAGTGAAGTTCGGTGGCGGCAAAGTCATCCGCGATGGTCAGGGCCAAAGTCAGTTACTGGCTGCCGAAGTGGTCGACACCCTGATCACCAACGCGCTGATCATTGACCACTGGGGCATCGTCAAAGCCGACGTCGGCCTCAAGGACGGGCGCATCGCCGCGATCGGCAAGGCCGGCAACCCGGATGTGCAGCCGAACGTGACCATCGCCATCGGTGCCGGCACCGAAGTGATCGCCGGTGAAGGCATGATCCTCACCGCTGGCGGCATCGACACGCACATCCATTTCATTTGCCCGCAGCAAATCGAAGAAGCGCTGATGAGCGGCGTCACCACCATGATCGGCGGCGGCACCGGTCCGGCCACCGGGACCAACGCCACCACCTGCACCTCCGGACCGTGGCATCTGGCGCGCATGCTTCAGGCTGCCGACGCCTTCCCGATGAACATCGGCCTCACCGGCAAGGGCAACGCCAGCCTGCCGGAGCCGTTGATCGAACAGGTCAAGGCCGGCGCGATCGGCCTGAAACTGCACGAAGACTGGGGCACTACGCCGGCGAGCATCGACAACTGCCTGAGCGTCGCCGATCAGTTCGACGTGCAAGTGGCGATCCACACCGACACCCTCAATGAATCCGGTTTCGTCGAAACCACCCTCGGCGCGTTCAAGGGCCGCACTATCCACACCTATCACACCGAAGGTGCCGGTGGCGGCCATGCGCCGGACATCATCAAGGCCTGCGGTTTCCCCAACGTGCTGCCGAGTTCGACCAACCCGACCCGGCCGTTTACCCGTAACACCATCGATGAACACCTCGACATGCTGATGGTCTGCCACCACCTCGACCCGAGCATTGCCGAAGACGTCGCGTTTGCCGAAAGCCGCATCCGCCGCGAAACGATTGCCGCCGAAGACATCCTCCATGACCTCGGCGCGTTCTCGATGATCAGCTCCGACAGCCAGGCCATGGGCCGCGTCGGCGAAGTCATCACGCGCACCTGGCAAACCGCCGACAAGATGAAAAAACAGCGTGGCCCGCTGCCTCAGGATGGCGAAGGCAATGACAACTTCCGCGCCAAACGCTACATCGCCAAGTACACGATCAACCCGGCGATCACCCATGGCATCAGCCATGAAGTCGGTTCGATCGAGGTCGGCAAGTGGGCGGATCTGGTGCTTTGGCGCCCGGCATTTTTCGGCGTGAAACCGACGCTGATTCTCAAGGGCGGCGCGATTGCCGCCAGCCTGATGGGCGATGCCAACGCCTCGATTCCGACGCCACAACCAGTGCACTACCGCCCGATGTTCGCCAGTTACGGTGGCTCTCTGCATGCCACCAGCCTGACCTTTATCAGTCAGGCGGCACAGGAAGCCGGGCTGCCTGAGGCATTGGGGTTGAAGAAGAAAATCGGCGTGGTCAAAGGCTGTCGTGATGTGCAGAAAACCGATCTGATTCACAACGACTACTTGCCGGACATCGATGTCGATCCGCAGACGTATCAGGTCAAGGCTGATGGCGTGCTGTTGTGGTGTGAGCCAGCGGAAACACTACCGATGGCGCAGCGCTATTTCCTGTTCTGACAAGCGTCGCCGTCTGAATACGGACGTTGAAATCCGTATTCAGCGGCGTTGCCTGATCAATCAGGGAAATGCCCACGACATCTGTTGCTCGTTGTAGTTGTAATCCAGGCGTAGCTCAGTGCCTGCCGGTATGTCGTGCGAGGCGAACACGGCGTTGAGGATAAAGTCCTTGGTCACCAATTGCTTGCCGACCCACTGCTGCGCCTCGATATTGAATGGCACCGCTACAACGTTATAGCCATCCGGCGCCTGGCGAACGGGCTTGCCTGTAGCGTCGTACTCAAAGTTGGAGTTGATTCTGGAAATGATGTTGTCGCCCAGTATGGCCAACGGGTCGGGCAGAAATTGTCCCGGCCCATACTGCAAACGCATTCCGGCCAGCATGCTGAACGTCTGTTCATGGGGCCCTACGAAGCGTGCCGGGGTAATGACTCCGCCATAGACACCAATCGCCTCACCCTTGGCGATGCGTCTGTTCGCCACCACCATGGACTGCCCGATCAAGGCTTTTTCACCGGGCACTTTTACATCGGCCGCGGTGAACAATCGCCATTGCAGCTTCTGCTCATAAAGCATCGCGACGTCTTCATGACCTTCAAACTTGATATAGGGCTTGATCTGTTCGGAGGTAAACAAATCGCCTTCTACAAGACGCACTTTGGTCTCCAGTTTACGGATGCGGATCGGCCTGCCGGCAATGTCCCGCAGCGGGTACTTGCCGTTATTTGCGCGGTTGTAAGTGCCCAGTTGATTACCGAGAAACGAATAGCGTGTTTCACTGCGCATCATCATCAGCTCTTGAGTCGTGTACGGTTTGATCGGCATGGATTCGGAGGCCAGATAAAACTGCTCCGACGCACCGGCGTCATTGCGCGGCAACTCTTCCAGGGCCAACTCGAACTCATCGTCACTTTTGTGCGGAGAGCGACGACTCTTGCGCGGCATGACAGCCTGCGGCGTGGAAACGGAGAAGTCCTGCAATTCAAACCAGTGATTGCTCGCGAGATCAAATGCAAGCGCCGGCCCTGACGGCTGCAGTTCGCTCGCCAGACGGGCCCTGTGCAGACCGGTTTGCGGATCGACGGCAAGCAACACCGTGCCGCCACCCTGAATATCGGCGTACTGCCGGCCCTTGAAAGTGCGAAAACCCTCGGCATCGGCGCCGGGTAACGCGCTCGACGCGGGGATCAGGTATTGCTGCAGCCCAGGGGCATCGGAAGTACTGACCCCGGCGGAAACGGACGTCGACTCGTGCACATGCACTCTCGACGTCGCCGCAGCCACCGAGGACTCAGGCGTGCCATCAGCCGTTTCAGGCGTAGTACCGGGCGTTTTGCGAAGAAAGGGGTCTGGGGCGACATGCGGTGTCCCGGTTCCTGAAGAGTCCGCATCAGCGGATGTACGCGGACTCGCGGGAACATCGACCCGGCCCGTTGCCGGCGTTGGCGGTTTGGGTTTGACTGGCATTTTTACGTTTCCTTGTAAGCGTTACGCAGCGCCCGCCGGCATGGCTGGCGCTGCGGTGACCGGCGTCCATTGCCGATCCTTACTCGAAACTATCAGAGAGATTCGCCGGTTAAAACCGGAGAAACACCTGCAAACAATAACCTTGCGCAAGCGGCTACGCTTCGCGAACAAGGTCGATCCGGCCATGCAAACCCAGCGCAAAACTACTCGACCACCAAACGCCCAAGGCGCTGGCGCAACATGCGGTTTTCAGCGCGCAATTCACGCACCTCTTCCAACAGATCCAGCGCCAGGGCGACGCCTTCCCACTCCAGCTCCAGATCACGACGCAACTTCACCGCCCGTTTGGCCAAGGCCAATTCGTAATCGGTGAAGCGCCATTCCCGGGGCTGCGCGCCCTGAGGTTCGAGGATGCCGTGTTCGACGATTTCGATCACGTAGACGTCCGACAAATCGGCCGCCTCACAGAATTCTGCCAGGTCCAGTTGAACGATCAGGGGGCTGCTCATGATGGGCTACTCCGTCGTCGAATTCAGAAGTTCTCTCGCGGATTGAAGGCGGCTTTCTTCGCCAGTTCCTGCCACAGCGCCTTGACCTCGTCGTCGGCCGCTTTCGGCATCACCGCTTTGAGTTGCACAAACAGATAACCGCGCTCACCGGCCTTGTTTTTCAGGCCATGACCTTTGGCGCGCATGCGCTGGCCGTTCTGGCTGCCAGCGGGCACCTTGAGGTTGATTTTGCCGGTCAGGGTCGGCACCGCCACTTCGGCACCCAGCGCCAGCTCCCACGGAGCCAGTGGCAGGGTGATGATCAGGTTTTCGCCTTCGACATCGAATTTCGGGTGCGGCGCAAAACGAATGGTCAGGTACAGATCGCCATTCGCCCCGCCACCGACGCCCGGTGCGCCCTGGCCTTTGAGGCGGATGCGCTCGCCGTCGGTCACGCCCGCCGGGATCTTCACGTTAAGGCTCTTGCTGGTATTGCTGACGTGCTGGCCGTTGGCGTTGTATTGCGGCACCTGGAAGGTGACTTTCTTCGACTCGTTCGCCAGCGTCTCCTCGAGGAAGATCGGCAGTTCCATTTCCACGTCTTGCCCTCGGCGCCCTGCACTGCGTTGTTGCCGACCTTCGCCGCCACCGAAACCGGGGCCGCGATTGCCGAAGATCGAACTGAAGAAGTCCGAGAAGTCGCCGGTGTCGCCACCGCCACCGCCAAAGCCGCCTCGGCTCTGCCAGCCCGGTGGCCCCTGGAACGGCTGACCGTGCTGGCCATAGCGGCGCAGCTCGTCGTATTCGGCGCGTTTGTCGGCGCTTTTCAGCGCTTCATAGGCTTCCGAGGCGTCTTTGAATTTCGCCTCGGCGTCCTTTTCCTTGCTGACATCGGGGTGGTATTTGCGCGCCAGCTTGCGATAGGCAGCCTTGATTGCCTTGTCGTCTGCTGTCGGCTCCACGCCGAGTATCTTGTAATAGTCTTTGAAGTCCATTGAAGGAATCACCATCCGTTATCGATTTCGCGCCGATGCCAGCATGCGCCGATTCGCGCGTGCCGGGTTGACCGATCTCAAGGTTGTGACCGGGTGGCGCAGCAGAAGTTTATCGGCAGTGGACGGCGGTTCTTGCGACCGCCGGTGGTTCTGCCGGCCCATGCCAGCAAGTTTGGGGCGAAGCTGCGAGTTTCAAGCAGTTTAGTCGCGAAATAGCAGATGACCGGCCTTCGAATCTGACGCGCACTGACATACACTGCGCGGCCGTTTTTTTGACCGGAACCGAAAGACATGAAAGACGCCTCTCCAGCCCGTGCCTGCGGCATCGACTTCGGCACGTCCAACTCCACCGTCGGCTGGCTGCGCCCCGGCATGGAAACGATGATCGCGCTGGAAGACGACAAGATCACCCTGCCGTCGGTGGTCTTCTTCAACATCGAGGAGCGCCGCCCGGTGTACGGTCGTCTGGCGTTGCACGAGTATCTGGAAGGCTACGAAGGCCGCCTGATGCGCTCGCTGAAAAGCCTGCTCGGTTCCAAGCTGATCAAGCACGACACCAGCGTGCTCGGCACGGCAATGCCGTTCAAGGACTTGCTCGGCCTGTTCATCGGTCAACTGAAAAGCCGCGCCGAGACCGCCGCCGGTCGGGAATTCGAGCAGGTTGTGCTCGGTCGTCCAGTGTTCTTCGTCGACGACGATCCGCTGGCTGACCAGGAAGCCGAAGACACCTTGGTCGACGTAGCCAAGAAGATCGGTTTCAAGGAAGTCTCTTTCCAGTACGAACCGATTGCGGCAGCCTTCGACTACGAGTCGACCATCGAGAAAGAAGAACTGGTGCTGATCGTCGACATCGGCGGTGGTACCTCCGACTTCTCGCTGGTGCGCCTGTCGCCCGAACGTCGGGGTCTGGATAACCGTCACGACGACATCCTCGCCACCGGCGGCGTGCACATCGGCGGAACCGACTTCGACAAACAGCTGAGCCTGCAAGGCCTGATGCCGCTGTTCGGCTACGGCAGCCGCATGAAGAGCGGCGCCTATATGCCGACCAGCCACCACATGAACCTGGCGACCTGGCACACGATCAACTCGGTGTACTCGCAGAAATCCAGCCTGGCGCTGGGCAGCATGCGCTACGACATCGAAGACACCGGTGGCATCGATCGCCTGTTCAAGCTGATCGAACAGCGCGCCGGGCACTGGCTGGCGATGGAAGTCGAAGAAACCAAGATCCAGCTGACCCATACCGACAGCCGCCATGTGCCGCTGGACCGCATCGAAGCCGGTTTGAGCGTGGAACTGACCCGTGCGCTGTTTGAATCGGCGATTGATGCGTTGCTGGAGCGGGTGCGCGGCAGCGTCACACAACTGTTGAACGATGCCGGTGTGGCGGTTGAACAGGTGGATACCGTGTTCTTCACCGGCGGTTCGAGCGGGATTCCGGCGCTGCGCAACAGCGTCTCGGCGATGCTGCCGAAGGCGCGGCATGTTGAAGGGAATATCTTTGGCAGCATTGGTAGCGGATTGGCGATTGAAGCCATGAAACGCTATGGCGCCATGAACTGACCTGAAATCGGCGTCGCGCCTTTCGCGAGCAGGCTCGCTCCCACACTGGATTGCATTTCAACTGAAGGAATGCGCTCAAAATGTGGGAGCGAGCCTGCTCGCGAAGAGGCCAGCTCAAACACTACAAATTCTGAATCAAACCATCCCGCCCAGCTTCAACTCACTCTTCAGGTACGCGTAATAAATCGGCCCCGCCACCACTCCCGGCAGACCGAACGCGGCCTCGAACACCAGCATCGCCAGCAGCAACTCCCACGACTTGGCACTGATCTGCCCGCCGACAATCCGCGCGTTGAGGAAGTACTCGAGCTTGTGGATAAAGATCAGATAACCCAGCGCGGCAATCGCCACCCAGATCGACAGCGACAGGCCGACGATGGTGATCAGCGTGTTCGACATCAGATTGCCGATCACCGGCAACAGGCCGAGCAGGAAGGTCAGCACGATCAGGGTTTTGGTCAGCGGCAGCTTGATGCCGAACATCGGCAGGATTACCGCGAGGAAGATCCCGGTGAAGAAGGTGTTGAGCAGGGAAATCTTGATCTGCGCGAAGACGATGTTGCGAAACGCCTGCACCAGCAGGTGCAAACGGTCGAACAGCGCGGCGGCCAGCGGTTTGCGTTTGGTCACGTCGGGGATGCGCTGCAAGGCGATGATCGCGCCGAGCACCATGCCGATCAGCAGCGTCACGAACATGTGCGCCGCATCCTTGCCGACCAGTTGCAGGTCAGACAGGTGCTTGCTCATCCACTCGCCGATCGCCACGCGAAACTCCGCAGCACTGGCCGGCAGGTAGGCGTCGATGAACGGTGGCAATTGCCCACGCGCGCGATCAACCACGCCCATGAATTTGTCGAGTGACGCGCCGGGATTTTCTGCTTCGTGCAGGAGAAAACTGATCGCGCCGGCGAAGATCAGCGCCAGCACACTCACCACCAGGGTGCCGAGCAAAGCCACCGCCAGCCAGCGCGCGCGTCGGCCTTCGATCAGCCGTTGCAGTTGCGGAGTGAGCATGTTGACCAGCTCATAGACCAACAAACCGGCCAACAGACTGGGCAACAAGCGCAGCGGCAGCACCAGCAGCAAACCGCCGAAAATGATGATGCAACTGACCCAGAACACTACATGACGCTCAGAAAACGTTGGCATACAGCCTCAAAACGAACGGCGTAAAAGGATTGGCAGTCTGCCAGCGTTCCGGGGTAAGCACTAGAAATATGCGGAGCTACAGCCCCCCTCACCCTAGCCCTCTCCCAAAGGGAGAGGGAACCGATTGGGGGATGCTCTGGATATCCAGTGACCTGAGACAGCGCCATGGAATCCATGATCGACCGTTTTTTCAGGTCGACGAATGTCTTGAAACGCCGCGGTCAGTCCCCTCTCCCTCAGGGAGAGGGAACCGATTGGGGGATGCTCTGGATATCCAGTGACCTGAGACAGCGCCATGGAATCCATAATCGCCCGGTTTTTTCAGGTCGACGAATGTCTTGAAACACCGCGGTCAGTTCCCTCTCCCTCTGGGAGAGGGTTAGGGTGAGGGCAAATCTCAAGCGGACGCGTCGACCAGGTACCCCACCGAATCCAGTTATTTTTTCTTCAGGCAATCACTCATGAAGGTCTTGCGCGCATCGCCGGTCAGGGCTTTGGTGGCGGCATCGGCGTTGCAGGTCTTCATTTTCTGCTGCTGCGGGGTCAGGGCCTTGGCATCGTTGGCCGCTGGCGCTGCCTTGAGGCAGGTGCTCATGAAGGTTTTGCGCTCATCGCCTTTCAGACTCTTGGCGGTCGCATCGGCATTGCAAGTGGTCATTTTGTTCTGTTGCGCCGTGGCGGCGAAACCCTGGGAACACAGGAGCAAACCAATCATCAACAACGGCACACGCAACATCTTCATGGAGTTTTCTCCTTGTCGCCGCACCGATGGGGGCGGCCTCTGCTGGAGTGTAGCCAAATCTTGTTACACCTTCCTGCCTTCGAGATGGCTACGGCGATACTGCTCCGGCGTACACCCCGCCTGCCGCGCGAACATGGCGATGAATGCGGAGCCGCTGCTGTAACCGAGATCGAAGGCGATTTCCTGCACGCTGCACGATGTTTCCAGCGCCTCGATCGCGGCGAGATAGCGCAAGCGCTGACGCCACTCGCCAAAACTCATCCCCAGCTCCCGAACGAATTGCCGGGCCAGCGTACGTTCGCTGACGTGCACCTGCAGCGCCCAATGCGCCAACGGCTGATTGTTGCCCGGTTCGGCCTGCAAGGTTTCGAGGATCGCCAGCAACCCCGGACTGCTCGCGTACGGCAGATAACATTCGTGCACTGGCGCCTGTTGCAGTTGATCGACCAACACTTGCGCCAGACGCTGGTCGGCATCGAGTTCGGGAATCTTCACGTCACGGGCGGCGAAGTCTTTGAGAATCGCCTTGAGAATATCGCTGATCGCCAGAGTACAGGCGCGTGTCGGCAGTTCGGCGCAGACCTTCGGGTCGAGGCACACCGCGCGATAGTTGACCGGTTGATGGCTGTAGAAACTGTGTTCGACCTGCGGCGGCACCCACACCGCGTATTGCGGCGGCGACATGAAGCGGCTGCCGTCGACGTCCATGTGCAGCACGCCGTGCGCCGCGTATTCCAGCGTGCCCCACGGATGGCGGTGCGGCGCGGCGTATTCATGGGCGTTGAAGTCGGCGTAGCGGAAGTACACCGCCGAAGGCAGTTCGCTGAAATCCAGCAGATCGATATGTTTGCTGTTCATGCTGTCCGGTTTCAGAGGCAGGTTGTCCGGTTCGCAGTATAGGCTTGCATCCAGACAAGGGATAATCGCCCTTCATCAACGTAATGGTTTCAACTCATGCAATACGCGTTTCCGCTGCTGGCGATTTTTATCTGGGCCGGCAATACCGTGATCAACAAACTCGCGGTCGGGGCAATTTTCCCCGCCGAGATCGGTTTCTACCGCTGGCTGCTCGCCGGTTTGCTATTCACCCCGTTCATGCTCAAAGCGGTGATCGCGCACTGGCCGCAGATCCGCCCGAACCTGGGCAAGATTTTCATCCTCGGCGTACTCGGCATGGCGGTGTATCAAAGCCTCGCCTATTTCGCTGCGACTCTGACCACGGCGACCAACATGGGCATCATCCTGTCGCTGATGCCGTTGATGTCGCTGGCCATGGCGATCATCAGCCTCGGGCAGCGCCTGACTGCCGGCGCGCTGGTCGGTGCCGTGTTGTCGTTTGCCGGTGTGCTGGTGGTGGTGTCGTCCGGCAGCCTCGGCGCGTTGCTGCAGCACGGCGTGAACATGGGCGATGCGATGATGTTGATCGCGACCCTGGCCTATGCGATCTACAGCACCCTGCTGAAAAAATGGCAGCTGCGCCTGCCGCCGCTGGTGTTGCTGTATTTGCAAGTGCTGGTGGCAATTGTCGTGCTGTTTCCACTGTATGCCGCTTCGCCGAAGACCGGTTTGACCCTGCAGAACATTCCGCTGGTGTTGTATGCGTGTCTGTTGGCGTCGATGCTCGCGCCGCTGGCGTGGATGCAGGCTGTGCAGCGTCTGGGGCCGAGCCGCACGACGTTGTTCTTCAACTTGCTACCGTTGATTACCGCGCTGATTGCGGCGGTGGTGTTGAAGGAACAACTGGCGATGTATCACCTGGTGGGTGGATTGCTGACCTTGGGCGGGGTGATTCTTTCCGAGCGCTGGACCACCGTGTTGGGCCGCAAATTAAGCGTTGCCTGATAGGCCCTCTTCGCGAGCAGGCTCGCTCCCACAGGTGTCCGCATTCCTTCTGTTGGAATGCATTCGAATGTGGGAGCGAGCCTGCTCGCGAAGAACGATGACGCGGTCTCAGGGCTAAACCCCGGCAGCCTCAAGCCGCGCCGCATGCTCGACAAACAGCCGCACCGGATCCGCACCCTTGCCGACCAGCCCCAGCGACTGATTGACGATATCGAAGTGGTCCAGCGGATAGTCATCGCCAATCACCGTCCCAAGATGCGAGCTATACCGCCCGACCATCCCATCGCACTGCCCCGGCTCACGCACGAAGGTTTTCGCAAACAAGCGGCAACTTCGATTGGTCCCGTCAAACAAATTCCCGCCGCGATCAGTCTTGCCGGGCTGCAACGTTCCCGACCATGAGTAATAACGTACGCCATTAACCTCCTCCGGCCCGTGCCCGCCCCACGACTCAGGCAAGCCCTGTGGATAACGCTGATTGAACAGCGCCACGCCCTCAGTGGTCAGCGATTGGTGCGAGGCGTGGATATCCACCGGCAATTTCGGCCCGCGATAACCGGTCTCCAAAACAGCCATCAACCACCCGACCAACCGTAGCAACGCCTCAAGCAGCCGCCCCTTGGCGCTGTCGGCCGGATAATTTTTTTCCAGATAATCGGCCAGCTCGGAGCCATGATTGGGCCCGGCCACCGACGTGACGGACGCCACCAGATCCGGCCGTTTCGCCGCCGCATAGCGCGCCGTCAGTGAGCCCTGACTGTGGCCGAACAGGTTGACCTTTTGCGCCCCGGTCTCGCGCAATATCTCATCGATGCGCGCGAGCAACTGTTCGCCGCGCACCTCAGTCGAGTTGAGCGGCGATACCTGCACGGCAATCACCGTCGCACCACCACGGCGCAGTGCCTTGATGATGCCGTACCAGTATGGATAGAGAACCAGCCGGATAAACCCGAGCATGCCCGGCACCAGCACCAGTGGATAACGCGTCGACATGGGCAAACATCCTTGTGGTCGGTGAGTGGATGCAAGACGTGCAAAACGCCCGCCAAGCATCCTCCGTGATGATGACAACTCAACGACCAGCCTACTTCAGGCCTGCCACCCCCGCCACAATCAGCCCGACCGAAACCAGTTTGACCAGCGTCAGGCTCTCGCCGAGCAGGGCAAAACCGAGGAACACCGTGCCCAGTGAGCCAATCGCCGTCCAGATCGGGTAGGCAATGCTCACCGGCAACTCGCGCATTGCCAGGGTCAGGAAATAAATCCCGCCGACCGCCGCGACCACGGTGATCAGCGAGGGCCAGAGCCGAGTAAACCCTTCGGCGTACTTCATGCCCATGGCGAAGGTCACTTCAAACCCGGCGGCGATCAGCAAGAACAGCCAGGCCACCTAGAACACCCGGGCGAGGTCGAGCAAGCGCTGCTCGGCCTCGGCCACCGACACCGCGAAGGTGCGTTCGGCAGACTCTTCGCCCTCGGCCGCGACCACCGTGACGTCGTTGATGCCGATGAAACCCAGCGCCGTGCGCAGCCATGGATCGGCGTGGTTCAAGGCTTCCAGCTCGCCACCCGGGCCGAAACCAAAGCCGCCGCGACTGGTGACGATCAGCGCCTTCTTGCCCTGCAACAGCGGCGTGTATTGGGCGACACCATTGTCCAGCGTGTGATCAAAGGTCAGGCCCAGGCGCACGATCTGATCGACCCAGGCCTTGAGGCCACTGGGCACGCTGAAGTTATACATCGGCGTGGAAATCAGCAGCAGGTCGTGATCGAACAACTCGCCGACCAGTTGATCGCTCAGGGCCAGATCCGCCTGCATCGACAATGGACGCGCTTCAGGCTGTGGATAAAACGCGGCGGCAACAAAGGCTTCGTTGACCGCCGGAATCAGTGCCCGCCCGACCTCGCGGCGAGTCACCTGCGCCTGCGGATGACGCACCTGCCAGGCACTGAGAAAATGTTCCGCCAGGCGCCGCGAGTGGGAACGGTCACCACGGGGGCTGGCATGGATCGCAAGAATTTTGCTCATCTGAAACTCCTTGAGGCTAGACTTTGATGGCTGTGTCGCTGCAGATTGCAGGCAGCACACCGTTGCCTCAAATGAGCAAAAATCAGTCGGGATGAATTCATTTCATCCATGGAGCTTTTCATGTTCGCCTCGCTGCCACTCACCGCCCTGCGCGCTTTTGAATCGGCATCACGGCTGCTCAGTTTCAAGGCTGCTGCCGAAGAACTGTCGGTCACGCCCACGGCGATTTCGCACCAGATTCGTTCGCTGGAAGACTGGCTTGGCGTCGCGTTGTTCGAGCGTCTGCCGCGCCAGGTTCGTCTGACCGAGGGCGGCGAGCGCTTGTTTCGCAGCTTGCATGGCGCGCTGCTGGAAGTGGCGCAAAGCGTCGACACCCTACGCCCACAGCGCAACGCCAGCTCGCTGACGCTATCGACCACCGCCGCCTTCGCAGCACTGTGGCTGGTGCCGCGCCTCGGGCGTTTTTATGCCCAGCATCCAAACATCAACGTGCGCCTCGATACTCACTGTGAAGTCATCGATCTGCATCAGGACGCCAGCGTCGATCTGGTGTTGCGCTACAGCCTCGACGACTACCCGAACCTTTATGGCCTGTGCCTGTTCGATGAATCATTCGGTGTTTACGGCTCGCCCGAGCAAGTGGCGCTGGCCGCGCGGCGCACACCGACGTTGATCAGCGTGCGCTGGCACAACTCCAAGCTTTACGCCCATGGCTGGGAAGCGTGGTGCGCGAAGGCCGGCGAAAACTGGTTGAACCCGCAGCCGGCCATCCGCGAATACGATGAAGAGCATTACGCCCTGCAAGCGGCGATCGCCGGGCAAGGGCTGGTGCTGGCGAGCAATATTCTGGTGTCGGAGAGTGTTGCCAGTGGCTTGCTGGTGCCGTTCATGGGTCAGGTTCAAGTCGATGGCGCCGGGTACAGCGCGTTGTGTGTGCCGGGGCGCGAACGGCATCCACCGGTGCGGGCGTTTTTTGCCTGGTTGCGGGAGGAGGCAGTTTTGTCCGGGCTGGCACCGAGATTGCAGCCTTCGGCAGCGCCTGCAGGGGTTGCGTAAACCGATAAAACTTTTTGCAACGCTCATGACTCACAGCTTAGGAAGCGACCGCGTCCGCAGAACGTGGCGCCCATCGGATTAGCCTCCAGGAGATCGAAATGAGCGACGACCTGCATCTGTCAGATGTCCAAACACTGCGCGACCGTGCGCGCCAACACGTCGAAAACGGCGCCGTCACCGAGGGCTACAGCGCCGACCGTGAAGAGGTGCTGCGCTTGCTCAATGAATCGCTGGCCACTGAACTGGTCTGCGTGTTGCGCTACAAGCGCCACTACTTCATGGCCACCGGTGTGAATGCCAGCGTGGCCGCCGAAGAGTTTCTCGAACACGCCACTCAGGAAGCCCAGCACGCCGATCGCCTGGCCGAGCGCATTGTGCAATTGGGTGGCGAGCCGGAGTTCAACCCCGACATGCTGTCGAAAATGTCCCACGCGCAATACGTGGCCGGGGAAACCCTGAAAGAAATGGTTTACGAGGACCTGGTGGCCGAGCGCATCGCCATCGACAGCTACCGCGAAATCATCCAGTACATCGGCGAGAAAGACCCGACAACCCGACGGATCTTCGAAGATATTCTGGCGCAGGAAGAAGAGCATGCCGATGACATGGCTGACATCCTGAAAGACCTGTAACCCTTCAAAACCGCCTTCGCGAGCAGGCTCGCTCCCACATTGGAATGCATTTCAAATGTGGGAGCGAGCCTGCTCGCGAAGGGCCCTTACGGGCACCGACTATTTAGTGGGTTTGACGGTAACCGGCGCCTTGCCCGCCTTCATCTGCTCCAGCAACGGCGCACACTGATTCGGCTCGCCACCACTCGGCGCTACCAGCGCCAACAGCCCCGCCGCTGGCGCTGCGATCACGCCCAGCGCCACCATCCCCGCCCCGCGCAACATCAGCGGCACAGCCTTCACACCCGCATCCGGCTTGATGAACTTGCCACGCACGTACAGCGGCGAGCGCAGGGAAATCAACCGCCAGCCCTTGGATTCCGGCGTCACGGTCAGATCCAGTTGCTCGGTGGCCATGTTCGCCGTGCCGTCGATATAAATGATCGCGTTCTCGGTATCGAAGACAAACAACTGCGTGGTGGCCAGACCGCTCTTGATGTCGAAGTCCGCCGCTGCGCAGTTGATCTTCACTTCCTTGTCGCCAAAGATCTTGCCGACCACATAGTTGCCGACGTTGAGCCCGGCCAGTTCCATCAGCTCACGGCTGATCGCGCCATCGTTGATCAGCATCTTCAATTTGCCATTGGCCCCACCCAGCAGCTTGGCCACCGAGTTGCCGCGACCACTGATATCGGCATCACCGTTGAGCTCACCGAAACTGGTCTTCATCGGTTCAAAGGTCGGGAACAACTCTTTGAGTTTGAAGCGGCGCGCGGTCAGTTTGGCCCGGCCTTCCAACGGTTCGGTGCGGCCGTTGAGGCGAATCTGTGCATCAAGATTGCCGCCCGCCACACCGAAGCGCAGCGGCTCCAGGCTCAGTTCGCCATCGTTGAGTTTCAGGTGGGTATAGAGGTCGTTGAACGGCAGTTTCTCGCTGTGGACGATGCGCTTGCCGGTGAACTCGACGTCGGCGTCCATCGCGCGCCAGCGATCGGTCTTGAACTCCTCCACCGGCAGGACTTTATCGGCCGGCTGTTTGCTATCGCCGCCGCGAGCCTTTTGTTTGTCATTGGAGTCGGCGCCGATCAGTGGTGCGAGATCGGCGAACAGCAATTGATTGGAGAGCAACGCGCCGCTGAGTTTTGGCCGTGGCTGGCTGGCGACGTAGGTCAGGTCGCCATGGATATCACTGCTGCCGATCTTGCCGTTGAACTGCTCGTAGGTGAATTTCGCCCCGGCCTCGTCGTGCAGCTTGGCAATCAAATGGCCGTCTGTGGCATACGGCGGCGTGTCCGGCAGGGTCACCCCAGTCAGCGGATAAAGATTGCCGAGGCTGGCACCGGCCAGTTTCAGGCGCAGATCAAGGGCGCCTAGGTTCAGTGGATCGGTCAGCGTGCCGGCCAGTTCGATGCTGGTGTCGCCAATCTTCGCCTGGGCCTGCAACGGAAAGGGTTTGCTCGCGTCCTGCAAGGCGAGCAGACCGCCGATCTTGCCTTGGCCGGTAAGTCTCTGGCCGTGGTATTGGCCTTTGACCTTCAGAGCAAACGCATAATCCTGCGGTGAGCCGCCCTTGTCCTGCGCGGTTTTCGCCGCTTTGGCACCGACGATGTCGCTGTAGGGAATCGGCTTGCCCAGCGGATCGATCAGCACATCAAGATTGGTTTTGAGCGTCTGGTCGTCGAGAGTGACGTGGCCCTTGTCGAACCCGATGGCGCCAATATCAACCACCCAGTTCGACGGCTCGGCATTCGGATCTTTCGGGTCGAACTTGAATGTCCAGTTGGCGCGGCCATCGGCCAGACGCTGCAACTCGGCATTCGGTTCGGTCAGGTCGATGCGCGGAATCACCACCCGTTGCGCCAACAGTGCCAATGGCGAAATACGCAGCTCAACGCGCTTGAGCGTGACCATCTGCGGTTTCTTCGACCAGTCCGGGTTGCCCAGGCTCAGATCCTCAGCGACCATGTGCGGCCACGGCACCCACGCACGCCAGCCGCCCTCGTCCGGCTCGCGCTGCCAGATCACCGCGAGGTTGCCATTGATGGCAAACGGTCGGTGCAGTTCTTCCGAGACTTTGGCGTTGAGCGGCGGTTTGATCCGGTTCCAGTCGAAGAACACGATGATCAACACCAGCACGGCCAGTAGCAGCACGAGGATGGCGAAGGTCCAGCTGAAGATTTTTCCAGTGCGCGTCATGCACAAAGCTCCTGATCACGACCGCACGCAAAGACTGCGGCGCACGGCTGAAACGGCGGGCCAAAGCGGCCCTCATGAAATCTACGACTGGCAAACCAGCCGCAGGTTTAATCGAAAGGTCGATTACCGCGCAAAAAGCCGCGTGAAATCTGACCGATCAGTCGAACAGTGTTACCGCGACCCGCACTTTTACGAGGCGCGAGTGAGTCGGAAATACCCACCCCGGTGCAAAACCGTCGCCCGCAAAGCCGCGACCTAGAGCCTCCCGGCAGAACAATCAATTCTGTTGATTATTACCATTGCGTTTATGAACTTTTATATCGACTTATCGAGAGTAGCATTGCCCTCGTACCCACTTTATCGCCCTCCCAAGGAGCAACCCATCATGAAACGCCAATTACTGCTCAGCCTTACCCTGTCGATGCTAGCCAGCACTGCTTTCGCCCTGCCCGCTGCCGATCAGGCTACTCCGCAAGTGAAATCCAGCCACTCGGTATTCAGCCAAACCGTAGCAGCTGATGGTTCGGACCGTACCCCACAAGGTCAGACTCTGGCTGAAGGTGGCCGTGATCGCCTGGAAGAGAAAGGTCTGGTTCAGGACGGCTACGACAAGACTCCACAAGGTCAGACCCTGGCGTCCGACGGTAGCGACCGCACTCCACAAGGCCAGACCTTGGCTTCCGACGGCGGCGACCGCACTCCACAGGGTCAAACCTTGGCGTCCGATGGTAGCGACCGTACTCCACAAGGCCAAACCCTGGCTTCTGATGGCGGCGACCGCACTCCACAAGGTCAAACCCTCGCCGAAGGTGGTGGTGACCGTGTGATCGAACGCAACAGCAAATTGAGCTAAGCCCATGGCGGCCTGGAAAAAAAGCCCAATCAACGGATTGGGCTTTTGACTTTTCTGACCCGGTAAAACCTTTCGCCCCACCTCCTCCCGTTCGACGCCGACAAAGCCGATTTGCTAGAGTGCGGCGCTTGTCCTGCCATAGAACACACCCTGCGATGCTGCCCCGCGCCGAACAGAAACAACAGACCCGCAACGCCCTGATGGACGCTGCCCGCCACTTGATGGAAAGCGGCCGAGGATTCGGCAGCCTGAGCCTGCGCGAAGTAACCAAAACCGCCGGGATCGTGCCCACCGGTTTCTACCGGCATTTCGCCGATATGGATGAGCTGGGCCTGGTGCTGGTCAGCGAAGTCGGCCAGACCTTCCGCGAAACCATTCGCCTGGTACGGCACAACGAATTCGTCATGGGCGGCATTATTGATGCCTCGGTGCGGATCTTTCTTGACGTGGTCAGCGCCAATCGCTCGCAATTCCTGTTTCTCGCCCGTGAGCAGTACGGCGGCTCGCTGCCCGTGCGCCAAGCGATCGGGCGCTTGCGCGAGAACATCAGTTCCGACCTGGCTGCCGATCTGACGATGATGCCCAAGCTTCAGCATCTGGACGCCGAGGGCCTGAGCGTGATGGCAGACCTGATCGTCAAATCGGTGTTCGCCACCCTCCCCGACATCATCGACCCGCCCGCCGAAGCCCTGCCGGAGCATCTGACGCCGCAGGCGAAGATCACCCAGCAACTGCGCTTTATCTTTATTGGCCTCAAGCACTGGCAAGGGCTGGGCAGTACCGAGTAATTCCCTCTTCCTTACTGATACATCCGGTCCCCTGTAGGAGTGAGCCTGCTCGCGATAGCGGTTTATCAGCTACATATTTGCTGACTGACACTCCGCTATCGCGAGCAGGCTCACTCCTACAAAGGTGCGGCGTCTCGGCCTCCATTTGGTGCATTAAAAAATCTTCACGCACCAAAACCTTCCATATTCCCGCAACATCTTGAAACATCCACTACGCTCCGACAGGGATTTCCTACATCTCGTCCGATTGGCAAGGCCCTTGCTCTAGACCAATCATTGTCCATAGCTGGAAGTTTTCCGATGCTGGTGATTCACCGCAGAATCGACCCTCAACCCGTCTGGGCCGCCGAGTTGCACCTGACCTTCGAAGCGCGGAGCAAAAGCCGTTTGCGCTGTTTCAGTGCCGAGGGCGAAGACGTCGGGTTGTTTTTGGAGCGCGGTCAGCCGCCACTGTTTGATGGCGAGTGCCTGCAGGCCGAAGACGGCCGCATCGTCCGCGTCTGCGCCCGCCCCGAGCAATTGCTGCACGTCACCTGCGCCAACGCCTTCGAACTGACCCGCGCGGCTTATCACCTGGGTAATCGCCACGTCGCCCTGCAAGTTGGCGATGGCTGGTTGCGTCTGCTCGACGATTACGTCCTCAAAGCGATGCTCGAACAGCTTGGCGCCCAGGTCAAAGCCATTGAAGCACCGTTCCAGCCGGAACACGGTGCCTACGGCGGCGGCCATCACCATTCCCGACACGGCGACGAAGACTTCAATTACGCGCCGAAACTCCATCAGTTCGGCGTACGCCTGTGAATCCGGCCTGGGCGCTGCTGCGCCTGGCCAGTCCGCAACTGCCGATTGGCGGCTACAGCTATTCGCAAGGCCTGGAAATGGCTGTGGATAACGGCCGCGTGAACAATCCTGACAGTGCTCGGCGCTGGATCAGCGATCAGTTGCTGCTGAATCTGTCGCGCTTCGAAGCGCCGCTGTTGCTTGCGCATTGCCAGGCAGCCGCCGATGAACAATGGACCGAGTTGCGCAGCCTCTGCGAAAGCCACCGCGCCAGCCGCGAGACTCGCGAGTTGCATCTGGAGAGCCGGCAGATGGGCTATTCGTTGCAGCAATTGCTCAATGGTTTGCCTGAACTCGACACGCCCGCCCGCGACTTTCTCGATCAATGTTCAGAACCGCACCTGGCTCTGTGCTGGGCGCTGGCCGCGCGCGCCTGGGGCATCAACCCACAGGACGCCCTCGCCGCATGGCTGTGGAGCTGGCTGGAAAACCAGCTCGCCGTATTGATGAAAACCCTGCCGCTGGGTCAGCAAGCCGCACAACGCCTGACCAGCGAACTGCTGCCGCTGCTGCAGCAAGCGCAGCAGGATGCGAGCCGAATCAACCCCGAACACATGGGCAGCGCCGCGTTCGGCCTGTCCCTGGCGTGCATGGCCCACGAGCGCCAGTACAGCCGCCTCTTTCGCTCCTAGGAGAAACATTAATGAACACACAACCTCTGCGCGTCGGCATCGGCGGCCCGGTCGGTTCCGGCAAAACCGCATTGACCCTGGCCTTGTGCCTGGCCTTGCGCGAGCGCTACAACCTCGCCGTGGTCACCAACGACATCTACACCCGCGAAGACGCCGATTTTCTCGTGCGCAATGAAGCCCTCGCGCCCGAGCGGATCATCGGCGTGGAAACCGGTGGCTGCCCGCACACGGCGATCCGTGAAGACGCCTCGATCAACCTGGAAGCGGTCGATCAACTGAACCGGCGTTTTCCAGGGCTGGATCTGATTCTGGTGGAATCCGGCGGCGACAACCTCTCGGCGACGTTCAGCCCGGAGCTGTCCGACCTGACCATCTACGTGATCGACGTCTCGGCCGGCGACAAGCTGCCGCGCAAGGGCGGGCCGGGCATCTGCAAATCCGACCTGTTGGTGATCAACAAGATCGACCTGGCGCCGCTGGTGGGTGCCTCGCTGGAGATGATGGACAGCGACACCAAACGCATGCGCAACGGCAAGCCGTTCGTCTTCAGCAATCAGAAAACCGGTCAAGGCCTTGAGCAAATCATCGCCTTCATCGAACGCCAGGGCCTGCTGACCGCAGCCTGATTCACTGATCAACAAGGAAGCTCATCCATGACACTCAAACGTATTCTTGGCGCCGTGGCGCTGCTGCTGACCCCGGCGCTGGCCTTCGCGCATCCGGGGCATGGCGACAGTGGCTTGATCGCCGGCATCAGCCACCCGATCGGCGGCCTCGACCATTTGCTGGCGATGGTGGCAGTCGGTTTGTGGGCGGCGCAGCAGCAAGGCGCGGCGCGTTGGGCGCTGCCGTGCACGTTCGTCGGCACCATGCTGATGGGCGGCATGCTCGGTTTTGAAGGGCTGCAATTGCCGGCGCTGGAAAGCGGGATTGCGGCGTCGGTGCTGGCGTTGGGTCTGGCCGTGGCGCTGGCAGTGCGTCCGCCGTTGGTCATGGCGGTGGTGGCGACGGCGGTGTTTGCGTTGTTCCACGGTGTGGCGCATGGGCTGGAGTTGCCGGACATGAGCAATCCTTGGGCGTATGCGGCGGGTTTCGTGGCCGCGACAGCAGCGCTGCATGCGGCGGGTTATGGTGTGGTGCGGTTCCTGCCTCAGGCGGCGGCACCGTTGGTGCGGTTGGCCGGAGCGGCTTCGGCAGTGACTGGGGCCTGGTTGCTGGCCGGCTGATCTCTATCGCCTGAACTGCCCCTTTCGCGAGCAGGCTCGCTCCCACAGGTTTTGTGTACGCTGCAAATCCACTGTAGGAGCGAGCCTGCTCGCGAAGGCGGACTGACAGACACCACATCGCTCAGGCCGGTCTCTCTGCTACCATGTCGCGCAATCGCCCCAGCCGTGACGACGTCCGCCCATGCCCCACGCCTCCCGCTCCACCGCCCTGCCCGAATTGACCGCCCTGTTCGATGATGTGCAACAGCACTTCGTCAATGTGATCGTGCCCCTCTGGCAAGGCCCGGGCTGGAACGCCGACATGGCGCTGCCCTTTGAGGCGCTGGACGCCGCGCACCAACCGCTGCCACCGCAGCGCTACCGGGCGATGGCCTGCGCGCGGCAGCTGTATCTGTTTTCCAGTCTGATCGGGGTTGTGGATAACGCAGAAGTTCGTGCCGCGGCGCTGTTTCGTTCGCTGCAACGGCACTTCCATGATGCCGAACACGGCGGCTGGTTCTACAGCATCGACGCACAAGGCAAGCCGCTGGATCAGCGCAAAGACCTCTACACCCACGCCTTCATCCTGTTTGCCTGCGCGCATTACTGGGCAAAGTCCGGCGATCCGCTGGTCGAGTCGACGTTGAATGCGGCGCTGGAAATCATTGGCCGGCGCTTTGCGACCGGCGATGGCTTGTACGAAGCGTGCCTGGAGCGCGACTGGATCACCCTGCAGACCGGTCCGCTGCAAAATCCGTTGATGCATCTGGCCGAAGCGTTTCTCGCCACCCTCGCCGTTCGTGAAGATGTACAGACGCAGCAGGCATTGCTGGAGTTATGCACAGCCATGCACAAACAGTTCGTCGATCCGCAATATGGCGTGTTGATGGAAAAACCGCTCGGGGCTGTGGATAACTGGTATGAGCCTGGGCATCAATTCGAATGGTATTTCCTGCTGGAATCGTCAGCGTTGCTGCGGGGTTCGAAACTGCACGCGGCGCTCGACCGGACGTTTGCCTTCACCGAGCAATACGGTGTGGTGCAGCCATCCGGCGCGGTGCGGGCGATGCTCGATCTGGAAATGGACGGACGCCCGCGAGACTCGACTCAGCGGATCTGGGCTCAGGCGGAATATCTGCGCGCGCTGACCTTGCGTCAGGGCAGTGAAGCGGTGGTGCTGCGCCAGTTGCAGGCGTTGCAGCAGCGGTTTCTGCATGCCGGTGGCTGGCATGAGTGTCGGGATGAATTGGGAGAGGTGAGCCGTAAGGACATGCCTTCGACTACGCCTTATCACTTGGCGACTTGTTACCACGGTCTAGCTGAATATCTTCGCTGATTTATAGATCGCTTTCGCGAGCAGGCTCGCTCCCACAGTTGATTGTGCGGCTCACAAATAGTGTGTTCAGCGCAATTCAATGTGGGAGCGAGCCTGCTCGCGAATGGCCGTTATGCGGTCTCTAAGCGATCCATTTCTTGTCCCCGGTAAAGCTGATGGTCAACCAGCGCGCCGCATCCGGCTTGCCCAGCTTCGCCGAAATCTCTTCGCGTAACGCATCCAGCTGTCCGACATTGCTCAACGCATAATCCGCCGGCAACACCACATGAATTTCGATAAACCGTGCCCGCCCGTGCTTCTGCACGTACGACACGTAATCGTCGAAACCATGCTCGGTTTTCGCCGCCTCCATCACCTGGCGCACCTGATCATCCAGCGTGTCCGGGGCGATCCCCAAGACATCGCGCAGCGCCGGCCCAAGGATCTTGAACGCCGGCGGCAACATGGTCAGCGCCAGTACGATCAGGATCAACGGGTCGACATACACCGCCCACTGACCATAACCCTGGGACTTGAGCAGCAGCGCCGCGAGGAAACTGATCAACAAGCCCACGGACAGCATCGCGTCCACCAACCAACTGATGTTGTCGAACTGGATCAGGCTGGATTTGAGCTTGCGGTTACGCTGCCGGACGTAGAAGAAGTAGGCGAACTCGACAACGGTAAACACCGCCGCATAAATGATCACCAGGCCCAACTCGATCTCGCGGCCACCGTTGATGATGCCGAATACACCGTTGAGGAACGCGTAGATCGCGATCAACATCAGGAAGCTGCCTTCGATCAGCAGCACCATCGGCTCCAGATGCCAGAAACCGAACTGGAAACGGTGATTGCTTTCCTTGGCGATCAGCTTGGCAGTGATCAGCATCAGAACTTTGATGAACGTTGCGATCAGCGAGAAAAAACCATCGAACAGGATGGATTGCGAACCTGAAACAAAACCGGTGACGATCCCGGCAATCGCCACGGCGAACATCAGGATGGTGGATTGTTTGAGCAGTGCCTGCTCACCTCGGTTACTCACTTTGACTCCTCGAAAAACCTTGAAAACCGCGGGGTGCGGTTAGGTTGTTGCGAGGGGAGTTTACCTTATCGCCCTGTTTTGGCCGATTTGCCCCCTTCGCGAGCAGGCTCGCTGCCACTTTGAAATGCATTCCAATGTGGGAGCGAGCCTGCTCGCGAAGGGCTTCAGCGCGGTCTTAAGCCTTGTTCCGCTCGATGGCAAAACCGGCCCAGGTCTGGCTCACCGGCATCAACTCGAGGCTGTTGATGTTGATGTGCGCCGGCGCATTCATCACCCAGAAAATCGTCTCGGCGATGTCCTGCGGCTGGATCGGCTCAGCACCCGCGTAGGTCGCGTTGTAACGCTCCTGATCGCCAGCAAAACGCACCAGCGAGAACTCGCTTTCACACAGCCCAGGCTCAATGTTGCTGACCCGCACGCCGGTGCCCTGCAAGTCGCAACGCAGGTTCAGCGAGAACTGTTTAACGAACGCCTTGGTCGCGCCATACACATGGCTGCCCGGATACGGATAGTTGCCGGCGATGGAGCCAAGGTTGACGATGCCGGCGCCACGGCCGTGGGCGATCAGGCGCGGCAGCAGCAGGCGGGTTGCGTACATCAGGCCTTTGACGTTGGTGTCGACCATGGTGTCCCAATCGTCCAGATCGCACTTCGGCGCCGGGTCCACGCCCAGCGCTAAACCTGCGTTGTTGATCAGGCCACGCAGCTTGGCGAACGATGGCGGCAAGTTGGCAATCGCCTCCTCCATTGCTTTGCGATCACGCACATCGAGGACCAGACCGTGCACTTCGGTCTGTTTCGACAATTCGGCGCACAACGCATTGAGGCGTTCTTCACGACGACCGGTCAGCACCAGTTTCCAGCCAGCCTCGGCAAAACGGCGGGCACAGGCTTCACCAAATCCGGACGTCGCGCCGGTGATAAACAGGGTGTTGGACATCGTGTTCTCCTTGCTTCGGCCGCCGGAGCAGCCCTTGGAATAGAAAATCAGCAGGCAGCATGCCCGGCCCGACACTCACGGGCAACTGCTACAAAGTGTACAAAAAACAACCAACCCTGCCGGCGCCATAGCCGCCGTGGCCTGTAGCCATGTGCACGCATGTTATCCACAGCCCCTTCCACAGTTTCCGGGGGCAAGTACAATCGCGCAAAGCCGCGCCACACAAGGCTTTGCGGGCGAAATAGAAAGTTTTTTGCTTGACCCTGAAGTGGCGGATGTGCGGGACATGGCATTTTGCACGACTGGTCAGTCAGCACAGTGATTGCGCGAGGCCAGCAATTACGGCCCTCAGCGCAGTCTTTCCAGAGTTTAATCACAGACTTATCCACAGGCCTGTTCACGTCGAATTGCCCAAGAGGCGATGCCTAGAAAAAGGTTGACAACGACGCCTTCAGCCTCAGCAAAAACACCTGATCAAAAAACAACCACACACTTGCAAGCCACGGATTACAAGGCCTGCAGCTAGATACACCCACGTTATTCACAGCCAGCTCCACAGTAACCGGGGACAAGTCAAAACTGTGCAAAAACAGCCATTTGCAGCGTCTATATGTCGCGCTTTGGCAGCTTGGGGAATTTGTTTTCCACAATTCTGGATTCTGGCGCAGATCAACTGTAGGAGTGAGCCTGCTCGCGATAGCGGTGTATCAGTCACCGGTGATGGCGAATGGGAAAACGCGATCGCGAGCAGGCTCACTCCTACAGGGGTTTACGGTGAATTTGGGATATAAAAAAGCCCCGGGACTCGCGTCGCCGGGGCTGTGCATAACGCTGGAAGAATCAGTGCCCGCCCAGATAGGCGTTACGCACCTCCTCGTTCACCAGCAGCTCTTTACCGGTACCTGTCAGGCGTATCTCGCCGTTGACCATCACATACGCCCGGTCCGACAGCTTCAGCGCATGGTTGGCGTTCTGCTCGACGAGGAAAATGGTCATGCCGGTTTTCGCCAGTTCCCGCAGGGTCGCGAAGATCTGCTTCACCACAATCGGCGCCAACCCAAGGCTAGGCTCATCGAGCAGCAACAGCTTCGGCCGACTCATCAACGCCCGGGCAATGGCGAGCATTTGCTGCTCGCCACCGGACATGGTCATTGCCCGCTGCGTGCGCCGCTCTTCAAGCCGAGGGAACAGCTCGAACATGCGCTGCATGTCCTCTTTGGCGTACTTGTCACCAATCGGGATGGTGCCCATCAGCAGGTTTTCCTCGACGGTCATGTCAGGGAACACTCGCCGCCCTTCCGGCGACTGCGCAATGCCGTTGGAAGCGATGTAGTGCGAGGACTTGTGGGTAATGTCTACGCCCTGATAAAGAATCTGCCCGCTTGCCGCCCGTGGCTGACCGAAGATCGACATCAGCAACGTCGATTTGCCGGCGCCGTTGGAGCCGATCAGGCTGACGGTTTCCCCTTCATTGATCTGCAGCGAAACACCTTTGAGCGCCTGGATCGGGCCGTAGAAGACGTCGAGGTCTTTCAGTTCGAGGATCGGTTGGGTCATGCCACTTCCTCTTCATCGGCGCCGAGGTAGGCGGCGATCACTTTCGGATCGTTACGGATCGCTTCAGGCCCGCCTTCGGCGATGACGATGCCGTGGTCCAGCACCACGATGTGATCGGAAATACTCATAACCATGCCCATGTCGTGTTCGATCAGCACCACGGTCAGATCGTGCTCGTCGCGCAGCAGCCGGATCATCGCGCTCAGCGCTTCGGTTTCCTGAGGGTTGAGGCCGGCGGCCGGTTCGTCGAGGCAGATGATCTGCGGCCGCGTGCACATGGCACGGGCGATCTCCAGACGGCGTTGCTGACCGTACGAGAGCTCACCGGCGAGACGGTTGGCGCAGTCGACCAGGTCGACCACTTCCAGCCAGTAGAAGGCAACGTCCAGCGCGTCGCTTTCAGCCTTGCGGTAGCCCTTGGTGTTGAGGATGCCGGCGAGCATGTTGCGGTTGACCCACATGTGCTGGGCCACCAGCAGGTTTTCCAGCACCGACATTTCCTTGAACAGGCGAATGTTCTGAAAGGTTCGCGCCAGGCCGGCACGGTTCACCAGGTGCGTACCGCCGAACATCTTGTAGTACATGCGGCTGAGGAAGGATTTCGGCGAGACGAAATCGGTCGGTTTGAACGACTCGCCCAGCAACTGGATGACGTTGGTCTGCTGGCCGCGCACATTGAGTTCGATCTTGCCGCCGGTGGCTTTGTAGAACCCGGTCAGGCAGTTGAACACCGTGGTCTTGCCGGCGCCGTTGGGGCCGATCAAGGCGAAGATCGAGTTGCGTTTGACCTTCAGGCTGACATCGCTCAACGCCTTGATGCCACCGAAATGCATCATCAGTTTTTCAACAGAGAGTACGACTTCACTCATGGCGCAGTCCTCTCATAGTGAATGGCACCTTTGCGTGGAGTGACCCCGGTACGGCTGATGCGAATCAGCCCGCGTGGTCGCCAGATCATCATCAAGACCATCAGGATGCCGAACAGCAGCACGCGATATTCAGCGAAGCCGCGCAGCAATTCCGGAGCGACGGTGAGTACGAATGCCGCAATCACCACGCCGATGGTCGAGCCCATACCGCCGAGCACGACGATGGCGAGGATCAGCGCCGATTCGAAGAAGGTGAACGAAGTCGGGTTGACGAAGCCTTGGTAGGTCGCGAAGAACACACCGGCGAGACCTGCGGTCGACGCACCGATGGTGAACGCCGAAAGCTTGACCAGCACGTGGTTGAGGCCCATCGAGCGGCAGGCGATTTCATCTTCACGCAAGGCTTCCCAGGCGCGGCCGACCGGCATCTTCACCAGACGATGCTTGATGTACAGCACGGCCAGCACCACGAGGAACAACACCGCGTAGATGAAGTAGTACTTTACGTCCGGGTTGTAGGCGATACCGAAGAACTCATGAAACGGCACCCCGCCATCCTTCGCCCGTTTGCCGAACTCCAGACCGAAGAACGTCGGCAGCGGCGCCGGCATGCCGTTCGGGCCGCCAGTCAGGGACAACCAGTTATTGAGGACCAGGCGAATGATTTCACCGAAGCCCAGGGTCACGATCGCCAGGTAGTCGCCGTGCAGACGCAACACCGGGAAACCGAGGATGCACCCGGCCAGCCCGGCAGTGATCGCCGCCAGTGGCAGCACCGTCCAGAAACCCAGACCGAGGTATTGATAACCCAGCGCCAGACCGTAAGCGCCGATGGCGTAGAACGCGACGTAACCCAGATCGAGCAGACCGGCCAGACCGACTACGATGTTCAGCCCCAGCCCCAGCAGCACGTAGATCAACCCGAGGATGACCACGCCGAGCAGATAGGAGTTGGAGACAAACGGCACGATGACGGCCAGCACAATCAGCAGCGGGATGATCCAGCGCAGTGAGGATTTGTGATCGGACGGCAGCACATGCACACCGGAACCGGTGCTCTCGAATCCGTCGAGAATTTTCAGGCCCTTGGGCGTTTGCAGGAACAGGCTGAGGGCAAAGCGACCGACCATGACAATGCCGATGATCCAGGCCACGCGGGTCGGCTCGAGGTTGAAGCTGTAACCCTCGAGCACAACGCCGACAATCGGGCCGAAAACGATCAGGGCAATCAGGCCGGCAAGAATCGCCTCAACCAGGCTTTTTTTGATATCGATGGATTTTTGAGTGGTTGAAGACATCGCTTACACCTTCGACACAAGAGGACGGCCCAACAGGCCCTGCGGCCGGAAGACCAGAACAAGTACGAGCAGCGAGAAGCTGAACACGTCTTTGTAGTCGGAGTTGACCAGACCGGAGAACAGCGACTCGGAAATGCCGAGGATGATCCCGCCGAGCATTGCCCCAGGCAGTGAACCGATCCCGCCAAGCACCGCCGCGGTGAACGCCTTGATGCCGATAATGAAGCCGGCATAGAAGTCGAAAGTGCCGTAGTTCATGGTGATCAATACACCGGCCAGCGCCGCCATGGCTGCACCGATGATGAACACATAGGAAATGACCCGGTCGGTATTGATGCCGAGGATCGAAGCCATCTTGCGGTCTTGCTGGGTCGCACGGCACATGCGTCCGAGCTTGGTGTACTTGATGACGTAGGTCAGCAGGCCCATACCGACGAACGCGGCCACCAGAATGAAGACTTTGGTGTAGGTCAGTTGCACGAAGCCAGTACCGACTTCGACACGCCATGCCCCGCTCAACAGGGTTGGCACGCCCTGTTGCTTGGCGCCTTGAGCGATCTGTGCGTAGTTTTGCAGGATCAGGGAGATGCCGATGGCGCTGATCAACGGAGCCAGTCGGGTGGAGTTGCGCAGGGGTTTGTAAGCGACTCGCTCGATGACCCAGCCATACACCGCCGTGATCACGATGGTGAAGATCAGTGTGCCGAGCATCAGCAGCGGGAAGGATTCAATACCGAAGTACGCCAGCAGAGCCAGACTGATTGCCGCCAGGTAAGCAGAAATCATGTAAACCTCGCCGTGGGCGAAGTTGATCATGCCGATGATGCCGTAGACCATTGTGTAGCCGATGGCGATCAGGCCATAGACCGACCCGAGGGTCAGGCCGTTGACCAGTTGCTGCAGGAAAATACCATCCATAACGCAATCTCACGCAGTGAGAACCTGCACACCTGTGGTGTGCGGTTCTTCTAGGAAAAATACAGATTTACGTCGGAGCAATGTCAGCCACGATCAGCCGACCCGCACCGCTCCTGTGGGAGCGAGCCTGCTCGCGAATGCGGTCGATCATTCAACACATGTGTTGGCAGTCATTCCGTCTTCGCGAGGAGGCTCGCTCGCACATTGGATCGGTGCGGATCAGCTGGTCGCGTCAGCCCTTACTTCTGTTTTTCCAGCTGGTGATATTTGCCGTCCTTGTCCCACTGGTAAACCACGTAGTCGGAGACTTTCAGGTCGCCCTTGGAGTCCCAGGTTTTTTCGCCCATGACGGTTTTCACCGGATTTTTCTTCAGCCAGGCCGCAGCCTCTTCGCCCTTGTTGGACTTCGCGCCGTTGAACGCGGCAGCCAGGGTCTGCACCGAAGCGTAGGCATACAGGGTGTAGCCCTCAGGCTCGGTACCAGCCTTGCGGAATGCGTCCACTACGGTCTTGCTCTCAGGTAACAGACGCGGGTCGGCGCCGAAGGTCATCAGCACGCCATCGGTGAATTGCGGGCCACCGGCGGTGGTCACCAGTTCGTCAGTCACGATGCCGTCATCGGACATGAACTTGACGTCTTTCAGGCCTTGTTCACGCAGCTGGCGAACCAGCGGACCGGCCTCCGGGTGCAGACCGCCGAAGTAGACGACGTCGGCGCCGGCGCCACGGATCTTGGTGACGATGGTGCTGAAGTCTTTTTCACCACGGGTCAGGCCTTCGTACAACACAGGCGTCACGCCGCGCTTGACCAGTTGTGCCTTGGTGGCATCCGCCAGGCCTTGGCCGTAGGTGTCCTTATCGTGCAGTACGACGACTTTCTTGCCCTTGAGCACATCAACGATGTAGTCGCCGGCAACAATGCCCTGTTGGTCGTCACGCCCGCACATACGGAACATGGCGCTGAGGCCACGCTCGGTGACTTGCGGGTTGGTCGAACCCGGGGTGATCGCGATGATCCCGGCTTCGTCATAGATTTCCGACGCTGGAATGGTCGAAGAGGAGCAGAAGTGACCGACCACGCCGGCGACTTTCTGATTGGTGAGGTCCTTGGCGACCGTCACGGCCTGCTTCGGTTCGCAGGCGTCATCGCCCTTGACCAGTACGATTTTTTCCCCGTTGACGCCGCCCGCCGCGTTGACTGCGTCAGCCGCTGCCTGTGCACCCTTCATGTACTGCTCGCCAAATGCCGCGTTGGCGCCAGTCATTGGACCCGCTACACCGATTTTCACATCAGCTTGAGCAAACGCAGAAACACCCAACGCAGTAGCCACTGCGAGGGCCAGAAAGCCTTTCTTGTAAAACGTCTGGGACATGAGGTGGTGCTCCAAGGTTTTTTTTAGTTGGCACTGCGACTTCACTTCACTGAATGCTCTGAGCAAGGGCCGTGCCATCGGTTTTTTATTCTTCAAAAAGTCGCTGCTTTCTTGTTATTTCGACTGTTTCGTTCCCATTTTCATTGGGCGTGCAACCGTCTAAACCGCGGAAGGTGAAACCATTTATTTTTTCAGGCGCAACCCGCACGCGCCATCATTGCAACCGCGGCGCCAAACGACGTGCAACCAGCCTGTAACAGCCCGCGTCACCGAACTGCACACTGCTGGTGCGGGACTGCTACAACCCGCACCATTACAGGCTAGTCGCTGCATCGAAAAGCGCCGCTTCCGGCAACATATTTCAACACTCAAATGACAATGCGCAGGCACTGGCCCGCGTGATACAGCGAGAACCCGGCCTCGTACAGACAACTGCGCAAGCCCACACCCGCCAAGGGCTGCATCGGTGCGAAGGGAATCGGCAAAGCTTGAGGCTCACCGTGACACAGGTAGTCGGCGAAGGCTTTGCCGACTACGGTCCCGGTGGTAACGCCGCGACCGTTGTAGCCAGTGACGGCCACCAGTCCCGGCGCCGGTTCGAACAGGCGCATGAGGTGATCGGGCGTGAAAGCGATGCGCCCGGTCCAGGTGCATTCCCATTCGACCGGCTTCAGATTGGGGAAATAATGCTGCTGCACGCGGTCAGCCCAGGCCTTGAGAAACCACGTCGGTTTCTGATTGCCATTGCCGAGGCTGCCGAGCAACAAGCGCCCTTCTTTGTCGCGACGGATGCTGCTCAGCACCTGACGGGTATCCCATGAACCCTGCCCGCCCGGGAGAATTTGCTGCGCGGCGTCCTCGGTCAGCGGCACCGAAGCGACCTGATAGTAGTAACCGGGGAAGAAGTTGCGCTTGAGTTCGGTCCAGTCACCTTCGGTGTAGGCGTTGGAGGCGATGACCACTTGTTCGGCCATTACTGAACCGTGCTCGGTTTGCACTGACCAGTTCGAGCCCTGACGTTCGAGGCGAGTGACCGGCGAATGATCGAACATTTGCCCGCCAAAACCTTTCACCGCGTTCGCCAATCCAGTGACATAAGCCATCGGATTGAGCGTACCGGCGCGGCGGTCGAGCAACGCAGCGGCGATTTTTTGCGTGCCGGTGGCCTGTTCGCAGGCCTTGCCGGTGAGCAATTCTACCGGCGCACCTCGGCGTTTCCATTGCTGTTCACGACTGCGCAGATCCGCCTCACCCTTGGCGTTGTGCGCCATGTGCAGCGTGCCTTCGCGGCGCAACTGGCAATCGATGTTGTATTTATCCACAAGGCTGAACACCAGCGCCGGCGCGGCCCCGAGCATACGATTGAGCTGACTGCCGACCGCTTCGCCGAAGCCGGCTTCGATCTCGTCCGGCGGAATCCACATGCCGGCGTTGACCAGCCCGACGTTGCGTCCGGAACCACCGTGACCGGCGCGATGAGCTTCCAGCACGCAGACGCTTTTGCCTTTTTCCAACAGATGCAGCGCCGCCGACAACCCGGTGAACCCGGCGCCGATCACGCAGACATCGACTTTGACTTCGCCCTTGAGCGCGGTGTTATCCGGCCTTTGTGGCGTGAGCTTTTCCCACAGACATTCTTCGCGTAACGGCATTGCCAGACTCCAACAGAAACCTAACAAACACTGCATACCCTGTGGGAGCGAGCCTGCTCCGGGCGGCGTTCCGACGAAAGCGGTATATCAGCCAACATCTATGTCGACTGACCCACGGTATTCGCGAGCAGGCTCGCTCCCACAAGGGGGATATCCACTTGTCAGTCGAAGGTAATGCCCTGCGCTAGCGGCAACTCCAGCGAGTAGTTCACGGTGTTGGTCTGTCGGCGCATGTACGCGCGCCACGCATCGGAGCCCGACTCACGGCCACCACCGGTTTCTTTCTCGCCACCAAACGCGCCGCCGATCTCGGCACCGCTCGGGCCGATGTTGACGTTGGCGATGCCGCAATCACTGCCGACCGCCGACATGAACTGCTCGGCTTCGCGCACGTCCGTGGTGAAGATGCACGACGACAGGCCTTGTGGCACCGCGTTATTCAGGCGCAGCGCTTCCTGGAAATCGCTGTAACCGACCACGTACAGAATCGGCGCGAAGGTTTCGCTGCAGACCACGTCGCTCTGCTCCGGCATTTCAACGATGGCCGGCGAAACGTAATAGGCATTGGGGAATTGGTCTTCGAGCTGACGCTTGCCGCCAAACACCCGACCACCCTCGCTCAACGCCTGCTCCAGTGCGTCCTGCATGTTTTCGAAGCTGTGTTTGTCGATCAACGGGCCGACCAGATTGCCTTCCAGCGGGTTACCGATGCGCACTTTCGAGTAGGCAGCCTTGAGACGCGTGACGATTTCTTCTTTCACCGACTCATGCGCGATCAGTCGGCGCAAGGTGGTGCAGCGCTGCCCGGCAGTGCCGACGGCGCTGAACAGAATCGCGCGTACCGCCATGTCGAGGTCGGCGCTCGGGCCGAGGATCATCGCGTTGTTACCGCCCAGTTCCAGAATGCTGCGAGCGAAACGTGCGGCGACTTTCGGCGCCACTTCGCGACCCATGCGTGTGCTGCCGGTGGCGCTGATCAGCGCAACACGCGGATCATCGACCAAGGCTTCGCCAGCGTCGCGACCACCAATAATCACCTGGCAAAGATTCGCTGGGGCGTCGGTGAAGTTCTTCACTACACGATCAAACAGCGCCTGGCAGGCCAGTGCGGTCAGCGGGGTTTTCTCCGACGGTTTCCACACCACCGGGTTGCCGCAGACCAGCGCCAGCGTGGTGTTCCACGCCCACACCGCGACCGGGAAGTTGAACGCGCTGATCACCCCGACCACGCCCAGCGGATGCCAGGTTTCACGCATGTGATGGCCCGGACGCTCGGAGGCAATGGTCAAACCGTACAACTGGCGAGACAGGCCGACGGCGAAATCGCAGATGTCGATCATCTCCTGCACTTCACCCAAGCCTTCCTGAGTGATCTTGCCCGCCTCCCAGGAAACCAGTTCGCCGAGATCAGCCTTGTATTCGCGTAGCACTTCACCGAATTGACGCACCAGCTCGCCGCGACGCGGGGCCGGCACCTTGCGCCATTGCTCGAACGCATGATCTGCGCGACTGATGTGCTGCTCGACTTCGGCCGGGCCTTCCCAATTGACAGCGGCAATGCGGCTGCCGTCGATCGGCGAATGCACCGGCACTTTGCCGTTCTGATAAAGGGCCGGGTTCACACCAAGACGATCAAGCAATGCGGCAACCATGGGTCACTCCTCAAGCAAAAAACTGAATGTGTGCGGCCACTGTTTCGCGACCGGGCAGGCCTTTAGTTGTAGCGTCACAATGGCAAGGCAACAAACGACCTTTACGCGAGATA
This sequence comes from Pseudomonas sp. S3_C06, assembly GCF_054667675.1. Classification (NCBI taxonomy): domain Bacteria; kingdom Pseudomonadati; phylum Pseudomonadota; class Gammaproteobacteria; order Pseudomonadales; family Pseudomonadaceae; genus Pseudomonas; species Pseudomonas sp. S3_C06. The sequence goes on along the minus strand of NZ_CP162747.1, from coordinate 4,568,202 downwards.
TCATTCCGTTTATTCATGCAGCGCTAGAAAGACAAGAAAAGGATCGGCCATGCTGAACAAACGCCACTTGCCCTCGATCACCGCGTTGCAGTGCTTCGAGGCCGTGACCCGGCACTTGAGCTTCACCCGCGCCGCCGAGGAACTGAACCTGACCCAGAGCGCGGTGAGCAAACAGGTCGCGCAGCTTGAAGAGCTGTTGCAGCATTTGTTGTTCCGTCGCGTACGCCGGCGTTTGCAGATGACCCCGGCCGGGGATTTGTACTTGGTTGAAGTACGAAAAATTCTCACCCAAGTGGAAATGTCGACCCATTACCTGCGCTCCTACGGCGGCGAGACCGAAGTCTTACGCGTATCGACGCCCTCGACCTTCGGCGCGCGCTGGCTGGTGCCGCGTTTGAAAGGCTGGCGGCTACGCCATCCTTCGATCCATCTGGATTTGTGCAACGAGCAGGAAGCCGATGATCTGCTGCAAGGGCGCAGTGATCTGGCGTTCTACTTCGGTCAGGGTTCACGGCCAGGGACTGAATGCCTGAAACTGTTCGGCGAAGAACTGGTGCCGGTGTGCGCGCCGGGCAGCCTGCCGGACACACCGTTTACTGATCCGACGCAATTGACCGATCTGGTGCTGCTGCAAAATGCCTCGCGCCCGCAGGCGTGGCACGACTGGTTCGACAGCCAGGGTTACCAGACCGAGCACAGCTACCACGGGCCGCGCTTCGAAACCTTTTATATGTGCATACGTGCTGCGCAGGTCGGCTGTGGCGTGGCGTTGTTGCCGCGATTTCTGGTGGAAGAGGAATTGGCCGACGGCAAACTGGTCATTCCCTTTGAGCATGCCATGCCCAGCACTGATGCCTATTACCTGGCGTACCCGGAGCATGCGGCGGAAGTGCCGAAGGTGCGTGATTTTGTGAAGTGGATGCTCGAACAGATCGACAGCCCGGAAATTTGACTCGATTGAAAAATGTGGGAGCGAGCCTGCTCGCGAAGAGGCCGGCACATTCAGTATCAATGTTGACTGAAATGACGCCTTCGCGAGCAGGCTCGCTCCCACAAGGGTTCTGCGGTGATTTAAAAAACTGCTGGCAATCTTCGTCCCTGATATGCGCCACTAGCGCCATTGAATGAGACCGCGCACAGGCGCGGCGCACCTGGAGACCCCGTTATGAGCGAGAGCGTGTTTGCCGATCGCATCGTGCAGAACCTGCTCGACACCGACTTCTACAAACTGACGATGATGCAGGCGGTGCTGCACAACTACCCCAACGTCGAAGTCGAATGGGAGTTCCGTTGCCGCAACAGCGAGGATCTGCGCCCGTATCTGGCCGAGATCCGTTTTCAGATCGAGCGTCTGGCCGAGCTGAGCCTGAGCGCCGATCAACTGAGTTTTCTCGAGCGGATCAGCTTCCTCAAACCGGACTTCCTGCGTTTCCTCGGGCTGTTCCGCTTCAACCTGCGCTATGTGCACACCGGTATCGAAAACGGCGAGTTGTTCATCCGCCTGCGTGGACCATGGCTGCACGTAATCCTCTACGAAGTGCCGTTGCTGGCGATCGTCAGCGAAGTACGCAACCGCTATCGCTATCGTGAAACCGTGCTGGAACAGGCGCGCGAGCAGCTTTATCGCAAATTCGACTGGCTGACCGCCAACGCCTCGGCCGATGAGTTGTCGCAACTGCAAGTCGCCGATTTCGGCACCCGTCGGCGGTTCTCGTACGGTGTGCAGGCTGAAGTGGTGAATGTCCTCAAACACGACTTCCCCGGACGCTTTGTCGGCACCAGCAACGTGCACCTGTCCCGTGAACTGGACATGAAACCGCTGGGCACCATGGCCCATGAATGGATCATGGCCCATCAACAACTCGGTCCACGGCTGATCGACAGCCAGATCGCCGCGCTCGATTGCTGGGTTCGCGAATACCGCGGCTTGCTGGGGATCGCCCTGACTGATTGCATCACCACCGATGCCTTCCTCGGCGATTTCGACCTGTTCTTCGCCAAGCTGTTCGACGGCCTGCGCCACGACTCCGGTGATCCTGTGGTGTGGGGCGAAAAATGCATCGCGCATTATCACAGGCTCGGCATCGACCCGATGAGCAAGACCCTGGTGTTCTCCGACAGCCTGACCCTGCCCAAGTCGCTGGAGATCTTCCGCGCGCTGCACGGTCGGATCAACGTCAGCTTCGGCATCGGCACCAACCTCACCTGTGACATTCCGGGTGTCGAACCGATGAGCATCGTGCTTAAAATGACTGCCTGCAACGGCCAACCGGTGGCGAAGATCTCCGACGAGCCAGGCAAGTCCCACTGCAAAGACCCCAATTTTGTTGCCTATTTGCGACACGTTTTCCAGGTTCCTGCCGATTCCAGTCTATCTAGCAAGGAGTGAATTCATGCAAGCCGTACAGCGTGAGATTGCTGAGCAGCTCAAGGTGCAACCGCCATTCGCCGACTACAAGGCCCTGCAGGCCGAAGTCGCCCGGCGGATTACCTTTATTCAGGATTGCCTGGTCAATTCGGGGCTCAAGACACTGGTGCTGGGCATCAGCGGCGGCGTCGATTCGCTGACCGCAGGCCTCTTGGCCCAGCGCGCGATGCGTGAACTGCGCGACCAGACCGGCGACAACAGCTACAAATTCATCGCGGTGCGCCTGCCGTACGAAACCCAGTTCGACGAGCACGACGCCCAGGCCTCGGTGGATTTCATCGCCCCGGACGAACGCCACACGGTCAACATCGGCCCAGCGGTGAAATCGCTGGCCAGTGAAGTGGCGGCGTTTGAAGGCAAGCACGCGGTGTCGGTGGACTTTGTACTCGGCAATACCAAGGCACGCATGCGTATGGTCGCCCAATACACCATCGCCGGCGCGGCGCATGGTCTGGTGATCGGCACTGATCATGCGGCGGAAGCGGTGATGGGCTTCTTCACCAAGTTCGGCGACGGCGCTTGTGATCTGGCACCGCTCAGCGGCCTGGTAAAGAATCAGGTACGCGCAATTGCGCGCAGCTTTGGCGCGCCGGAGTCGTTGGTCGAGAAAGTCCCGACGGCGGATCTGGAAGACCTGTCGCCGGGCAAACCGGACGAAGCGTCCCATGGTGTGACGTACGCCGAGATCGACGCTTTCCTGCACGGTGAGCCAGTGCGCCGGGAAGCGTTCGACATCATCGTCGCGACCTACAACAAGACTCATCACAAACGCGTGATGCCGTTCGCACCCTGAGCGGGTAAAAAACGGCAAAAACTGCCGCAGACAGCGATCCCGGTTTCGAGGATGACAATCGAAAGATCGCTGCCTGCGTCAGCTTCGCCGCGGTATCCGCAGACTCGCAATCAGTGCTTCACGCGAGTTTCAGGGGGCGCCGCGTTGACAGTCACGGTGTAGGTCTCAGACTCTGTAGTTGCATCCTTGGCTTTCAGCACATAGGTTGCGTCAGCTGCGAGGACGAACTCGCCACCCCAGATGCCATTCGCCGCAGTAAACGTTTCAATCGGCGTCGTGTTAGCACCCTCAAGCAACTCGATCTCGCCGTCTTTTGCCGTGCCGCCGATTGTCAGAGTGGTGTCGTCGGTATTCCCACCGTTTTCTACTTCCCTTTCCGAATCCGTCAGCGAAGTAATCCTTAAATCGACTTCGGGCACTTCGCTGACAATCACGGTGTGGGTCTCGGATTGTTTGCCGTCTACGTCCTCGGCTTTCAGCACATAGGTTTTACCCGCCGTGAGCTCGATATCGCCACCCCAAGTGCCATCCGCTGCCGTAAACGTTTTAATCGGAGTCGGGTTATCTCCATCCAGCAATTTGACCTCGCCGTCCTTCGCCGAGCCGGTGATCGCCAGTGTGGTGTCTGCGGTAGTCTCACCGTCTTCGATCTCGCCCCCCTCCGAATCCTTCAGCGAAGTGATCTTCACCTCGCCTTCGGACGCCTCGCTGACAATCACGGTGTGGGTCTCGGATTGTTTGCCGTCTACGTCCTCGGCTTTCAGCACATAGGTTTTACCCGCCGTGAGCTCGATTTCGCCACCCCAAGTGCCATCCGCTGCCGTAAACGTTTTAATCGGAGTCGGGCTATCTCCATCCAGCAATTTGACCTCGCCGTCCTTCGCCGAGCCGGTGATCGTCAGTGTGGTGTCTGCGGTAGTATCACCGTCTTCGATCTCGCCCTCCTCCGAATCCTTCAGCGAAGTGATCTTCACCTCGCCTTCGGAGACCTCGCCGACGGTCACGGTATAGAGGTCGGACACCGATCGATCATCCGCTCTGGCTTTCAGCGTATGGATTTTTCCCGTTGCAAGCTTGAGATCGCCGCCCCAAGTGCGGTCAGTGCCCACGCGAAACATGGCAATCGGTTCAGCGGCAGCACCGTTCAAGATCCATATCTGACCTTCCTTCCACAAGCCATTGATGCTGAGATCGGTATCTTCGGTCGAGCCGCCGTTCTCAACATTCCCATTGGAATCTTTCAACGTTTCGATGAAGGGTTTGGTCGCAACCGCATTCAAGATAAATGGATCGGTGCGCTCCTCCTCATGGGCCAGCCGATATTCGTGCCGCCCATCCGGAAGATCATCTATCAAAAAAGACAGGTCGCCCGCGTTGTTTGTCTGGCCGTTGTATTTCGGCACATCATCGATAAGGAGCTGCAGACGGGCGTCGAGAGGCCCGGTGACGGTGAAGTTGGCTCTTGCGGAAAAAATCGTGCCGCCGTCGACAACGTCCTGCCCACCTGAAAACACTCTAGTGATTTTCAGGTCGGCTAAGGTCGAATTTTTGCTCTTGGCATTCATGTGGAAATCCTCTTTGCAATCGTCTGGAAAGAAGACTCATGTAAGCCCGAGTTTGAAGGAGTGGTCTACTGTCAGAAATAACAGGTAGGCGCCTGATTCGGACGAACGGTAGCTTTGCGCCGGACGCAAAAACGCCGCTGGCGATCATCGCGCAGCGGCGTTTCTTGCAATAACGGAACCCGGATTTACTTGAGGGTGACAGTGCCTTTCATCATCGAGATGTGGCCCGGGAACGAGCAGAAGAAGCCGTATTTTTCAGCGGCATCCAGCTTCGATACGTCAAAGGTCACCGAATCGGTTTCCTTGGCGCCGATGATCTTGGTGTGAGCGATGATGCGCGCGTCACCTTCCGGCAGGTAGTTCTTGTCGATACCCGCGGCCAGGCCAGCGGTAGCGATTGGCTGCATGTCAGCTTCTTTGCTGATCACCAGGTTATGGCCCATGACGTTCTTCGGCAGGTTGCCCGAGTGGGTCAGTTCGACGGTGAAAGTCTTGCAGCTCTTGTCGATCACGATTTCCTTGGTGTTGAAGGACATCTGATCGGTGGAGTCAACGGTGGTTTTGCACTCGGCAGCCATCAATTGGCTGCTGGCCAGCGCCAGCAGGGATACCGCAACAACTTTGGAAAACATGGTGAATCTCCAAGGCAGGGTTAACAAAAACACGAATGGTGGAAAGACTGCCTGAAATCTTCGCAAGTTCCTATGACTTGAGTCAAAAATTGTATACAACTTTCAGGCTATGACACTCATCGAGACAATCTAACGGCCAGATTCCCCGGCCGGCCCTATGATCGGCGCATCTACTGAGACGGAGTGCCTGTCATGTTCTTTAACGGTCTGTTGTGCAGTTTGCTCGCCGCTTACGCCTGTGGCGCCAGCGGTACCTTTGAATCGCCTGAACGCGAAGTTTAGGCCTTGGATCAAGGCGTGCCAGCCATTACCCTGTGACGGATTGACCCAGGAGGAAGGCATGTCTCTGAAATCCGTATGTGTATTTTGCGGGGCCAATGCAGGCACTGATCCGGCTTACACCGAAGCCGCCATTGCCCTTGGCCGGGCTTTGGCAGAACGTAAACTGACCCTGGTCTACGGCGGTGGTGCTGTGGGTTTGATGGGCATTGTCGCCGACGCGGCGCTGGCCGCTGGCGGCGAAGTGATCGGCATCATCCCGCAGAGCCTGATGGACAAGGAAATCGGCCACAAAAGCCTGACACGCCTGGAAGTGGTCGACGGCATGCACGCGCGCAAGGCGCGTATGGCTGAACTGAGCGATGCGTTCATCGCCTTGCCCGGCGGCCTCGGTACGCTGGAAGAATTGTTCGAAGTCTGGACCTGGGGCCAGCTCGGCTACCACGGCAAACCGTTGGGCCTGCTCGAAGTGAACGGTTTCTACAGCAAACTCACTGTTTTTCTTGACCATATCGTCGGCGAAGGCTTCGTTCGCGCGCCACACCGTGACATGCTGCAAGTGAGCGAATCGCCGCAAACACTGCTCGATGCCCTGGATAACTGGAAGCCGACCGTCACGCCCAAGTGGGTCGACCAAAAACCCGGCTAACTGCCGGGCACCGATACAGGGCAGAATACGCGCCGCTCAACCTCACCTTCGACCAAGAGGAACGCCCATGGCCAAACCCAATTACTCCTTCGCCAAACGTCAACGAGACCTGGCAAAGGAACAGAAGAAAGAGGAAAAGCTTCAGCGCAAGAAACAAACCGCTGAAGAAGCAGCACTGAACCCTGAGGGTGAAGTGGCAACGGAAGATGATGTTGATGCAACCGAAGCAACTGAAACACCGAAAGATCAGGCACCCGACGCCTGAACCCCACCGGGTTTGATCATCGAATCAGACCCTGCGGATTTGTGACGGGGCTGGCGGTTTCACCGCCGGCCCTCACAGCCTTCCCAGAAACACCCCAATTTCCTTGTAGGAGTGAGCCTGCTCGCGATAGCGGTGTGTCAGTTGAAATATTTGCCGCTGACACACCGCTATCGCGAGCAGGCTCACTCCTACAGTTTGATCGGCGTTAATCCAGTGGCATTACGGTAACGCGCACTTCCGGATCATGATTGCCGCCGCCGAGTATCACCCCGCGCAACGGTGACACATCGGAAAAATCCCGCCCCCACGCCAGCGTGATGTGTTCCAGCGCCGGCTGCACATTGTTGGTCGGATCAAAGTCCACCCAGCCCAGCACCGGACAAAACACTGAAACCCAGGCATGCGACGCATCGGCGCCGATCAAGCGTGGTTGTCCCGGTGGCGGCTGCGTCAGCAGGTAACCACTGATATATCGCGCCGCCAGCCCTCGCGAACGCACGCACGCCAGCATCAAGTGTGCGAAGTCCTGACAAACCCCGCGTCGCCGCTCCAGCACCTCCACCAGTGGTGTCGCCACCTGAGTCGCCTCGGCATCGAAAGTGAATTCGCTGAAGATTTTCTGCATCAAGTCCTGCACACCCAACAGCAACGGGCGGCCCGCCGGGAAACAGCTTTGCGAGAACTCGACGAAACTGCGTTTCAGATGCACGTACGGTGACTGAAACCGGTAGCGACAGGCTTCGAGCAACTCAGCGGACAACGGCTGGCTGCTGTAGCTCAGCGAATCGCGGGTCAACTCCCAGGCGGGTGACTGATTGAAGTCCAGCGTCGGCCGCGCCAGCACTTCAACGCTGAGTTGTGCATTGACCTGCAATTCGTCATGCGGCCGCTCAAAGGCCAGTCGGGTCAATGGATTGCCGAATACATCCAGCTCATCGCGCCGCGCTGTCGGGTCCGGGCTGATGAGCAATTGCTGTTCGGTGCAGCGCTGCCAATCGCATTTTCGCGGCCACAAGTGCGCCAGTTGCTGCGCCAGGGACACCGGGCTGTCGTAGTGGTAACAGGTGTCGTGGAAGATCTGGTATCGAGCATTCATCAGACGGACACCGTGCGCTGGCTGACGTCATCGACATGGGCGAAATGGCGCAGGGCCAGACGATCCGACACTTGCCCACTGGCCTCGGCAATCTCTTGTAGCAGATCGGCAAGGCCAGTGAGCGCGGCGCGGACGCTGGACTCCCCGAACAATGGATTCTCCAGACAGCCTAGATCGAACCGTGCCAGACGCTCGACCAGTTGCGGCAGCCCCGTTTCCCGTGGCACACCGAAATCATCGTTCAAACGTTTCAACGTACGAGTCACCAATTTCAACTGAAACAACACCGCGTGCGGGTTTTGTTCATCAAGCAGCAACAGGTCGAGCACCGGAATCAATTGCGCCACGGCCAGATAACGTGAGCGATAGGTGATGCTGCTGTTGCCCAACTCCAGCAACCACTCCAGGCCCGCCTGATCGAAAGCACCGGCGCCACGCAGAAACGCCGCGAGGCTGCTGCTGAGAAACTGCAGTCGCTCGATACGCCGGCCGATCATCAGAAAGCGCCAGCCTTCGTCGCGCGTCATGTCGTCCAAGGCAAAACCGGACAGCGCTGCCAGCGACATCACCAACCGATTGAGAAAATCCAGCAGCTCGCCGAAGTCGGGTTCGTCGGTGTCCAGTTCCATCGCCTCGCGCTGCAGCTCCACCAGCGCCTGCCAGTTCTCGCGCGAAAGCTTGCCACGCACCTGCGAGGCCGCCCACTGCAAGCGTTGCAGATTGGAGCGCAGGCTGAACGACCAGTCCTCGCCGAGCAGTGCTGCGAGCAAGCGCTCCGGCAATTCGCCTTCGTCCGGTAACAGCGTCAGTCGCTCGCCGAGATCGACCGCCGCCTGTAGCGCTTGCGGGTCATCGCCATCGACATACCGCGCGAGCATGATCCGCAGCAGTCGCGCACTGTCATCACAGCGTTCGCAGTAACGGCCGAACCAGAACAGGTTTTCCACCACCCGTGAGGGCAGATACGGGTCGCGCCGCACCAGATCGTGGACGCCGACGTTGCGTTGAGTCTTCCACTGTTCGCCGCTGGGCGGACGATCGCCCAACACCCAGGTGTCTTTGCTCGCGCCGCCGCGCTGCATCGACACCACTTCGGCATCGGCATCGGCGGCCACCCGGGTCAGGCCACCGGGCAGCACGCGATAACCATCACCACTGGCCACCGCGTACATGCGCATGCCGATTGCTCGTGGTTGCAGTTGACCGTTTTCCGCCTGCCAGATCGGCGCATGCGACAGCTGCGCCAATTCTTGCGCAACATAGGCATAAGGGCGCGCCTGCATGCGCTCGGCAAGCGCCTGACGCTGTTTTTCACTCAGATCACGGCCGAACACAGGTGCGAAGCTTTGTGAGGGGAAGGCCGGTTTGATCAGCAGCTCGGGAAGTTTCTCCAGGGCTTGCGCCAATACCGGCGCCTCGCCGCACCACCACGTCGCGATCGACGGCAGAAGCAGTTCTTCGCCGAACAGGTATTGATTGATCTTAGGCAGAAACCCGAGCAGTCCCGGTGACTCCAGCACGCCACTGCCCAGCGCGTTGGCGACCAGTACGCGGCCCTGACGCACCGCTTCGAGCAGCCCGGGCACGCCCAGCGCAGAGTCCGTGCGCAGTTCCAGCGGATCGCAGAAATCATCATCCAGACGGCGCATGATCGCGTGTACCCGACGCAGGCCACTGAGGGTTTTCAGATAGACCGTGGCGTCGCGCACCGTCAGGTCACCGCCCTCGACCAACGGGTAACCGAGCTGGCGAGCCAGATACAGATGTTCGAAATAGCTTTCGTTGAAACGACCCGGCGTGAGCAACACCACCAGCGGTGCGTCATCGTCACACGGCGCCTGTCGCGCGAGGGTTTCCTGCAATGTGCGGAAGAAACCGGCCAGATGCTGCACCTTAAGATCCCGGTACAACTCGGGAAAGGCGCGCGACACAATGGTGCGGTTTTCCAGGGCATACCCGGCGCCCGATGGCGCTTGTGTGCGATCGGCAGTCACCCACCAACGCCCATCCGGAGTGCGCGCCAGATCCACCGCAAAAAGATGCAGGAAGGCGTTTTCCGGGGGAACGATGCCTTGGCAGGGCCAGAGAAAATTGTTGTGACCGAAGACCAGTTCAGCGGGCAGCAAGCCTTCACTGATCAACCGCTGCGGCCCGTACAAATCCGCCAGCACAGCGTTGAGCAGTCGCGCGCGCTGAGCGATGCCTGCCGACAATTGCTGCCATTCATCCGCCGCAATCACATGCGGCAACAGATCCAGCTCCCATGGCCGATCCGCGCCTTTCGGGTCGGCATAGACGTTATAAGTGACGCCGTTTTCCTGAATCTGCCGCGCCAACAAGGCTTGCCGCTGCACCAGTTGTGCCGGCGTGCTGCGCTGCAACTGATCGAACAGCCGCTGCCAATGCGGGCGCACCGCGCCACTGCCGTCGAGCAGTTCGTGATAAGTGCCCGCCGTAAGCGGGTAGCGGTCTAGCAGGTCAGGCATGGAAAGCTCGGCAGACAGCAAGGAACGGTCAGACTAACGCAGGCACATGACGCGCGGATATACGAAAAATCCGCGTGTCGCGTAGGCCTTAGAAACGTCGCAAATCGATTGTCATCGGCAGCTCGTCACTGATTTCTACATTCGGTACAGGAAGTTTCCCCGGCGTATGTCCGACGCGGAAGAACCGCGCCATACGCCGGCTCTCCGCTTCGTTGGCGTTGACCGGCAACGTCTCGTAATTGCGCCCGCCGGGATGCGCGACGTGATACTGACAACCGCCCAGCGAACGGCCCATCCAGGTGTCGAGGAGGTCGAACACCAGCGGTGCGTGTACGGGAATGGTCGGTTGCAGGCAGTTGGAAGGTTGCCACGCGCGATAACGCACACCGGCAACGAACTCGCCCACGCGCCCGGTAGGGTGCAACGGCACTGCGATGCCGTTACAGGTCAACAGATAACGCTGCGGCGGCAGGCCTTTGAGCTTGACCTGCAAACGCTCCAGCGAGGAATCGACGTAACGCACCGTACCGCCTGCCGCGCCCTCCTCGCCCAGGACATGCCACGGCTCCAGCGCCTGCCGCAACTCCAGTTCGATACCGTTGACCGCATAATCGCCGACCTTGGGAAAACGAAACTCCATATGCGCCGCAAACCATTCCGCGCGCAGCGGATAACCGGCGTTGTTCAGTTCGACGATGACGTCGGCGAAGTCCTGCTCGATAAAGTGCGGCAGCAGAAAACGGTCATGCAGTTCGGTGCCCCAGCGCGCCAGTTTCGGCGGCGCATAAGGTTCGCGCCAGAACCGTGCGACCAACGCCCGCAACAGCAACTGCTGGGCCAGACTCATCCGCGCATGGGGGGGCATTTCAAAGGCGCGCAATTCCAGCAAGCCAAGACGTCCGGTGGCGCCGTCCGGCGAATAGAGTTTGTCGATGCAGAACTCGGCACGGTGAGTGTTGCCGGTGACGTCGATCAGCAAATTGCGCAGCAGTCGATCGACCAGCCACGGCGCACATTCCTCGCCCGGTTCCGGCATCTGCGCGAAAGCGATTTCCAGTTCGTACAGCGCGTCATTGCGCGCCTCGTCGACACGCGGCGCCTGCGACGTCGGGCCAATGAACAATCCGGAAAACAGATACGACAACGACGGATGGTTGTGCCAGTAACTGATCAGGCTGCGCAACAGATCGGGGCGACGCAGGAACGGTGAATCTGCCGGCGTCGCACCGCCGAGAACAAAGTGGTTACCGCCACCGGTGCCGGTGTGGCGACCATCGATCATGAATTTCTCGGTGGTCAGGCGGGTCTGGCGCGCCTCTTCATAGAGAAACTCGGTGCGCTCGACCAATTCGTCCCAGGTCGCCGACGGTTGCACATTGACCTCGATCACACCGGGATCCGGGGTGATGCGGAAATTGCTCAGACGTGGATCGCTCGGCGGCTCGTAGCCTTCCAGCAACACCGGGCAATGCAGCTCTTCGGCGGTGGCTTCGATGGCGGCCACCAGTTCCAGATAATCCTCGACCCGCTCCAGCGGCGGCATGAACAAGTACAAACGCCCTTCTCGGGCCTCAGCGCAGAACGCAGTGCGGGTCAGCCAATCGGCAGATTCGTCGATTTTCGGCACGCGTTCATCAACCGTCGCGGGTTCGCTGTGACGGTTGAGCTGCGCGGCATCCGGCAGCTCGGGGAAATCCTGATTCGGATCCTGTGGATGGATAAACGGATACTCGGCGGCTTTCACCCAAGGCTGCGAACCCAGCGGCAAGCGATAGCCCAGCGGCGAATCTCCCGGCACCAAACGGCAGTGCTCATCACGCAGATACCAGCGCCCGCTCTGCCATTGGTCGCCCTTGGCGGTGCGCGCCAGCGGCAACACCTGGCCAATGACTTTGTTCAGGCCTTGACTGAAGACCTTGCGCAGGCGTGCGCGCTCAAGCGGCTCTTCCAGACGCGAATCTTCGGCGCTGACATTGCTCGGCAACGTGCCCTCGCGCCATAGGTAATAGAAATTGTCTTCGTAGGCCGGGAAGACAAAACGCGTAGGTAACTTCAGGCGTTCAGCGACGCTGGCCAGAAAGCGCCCGGCCAATTCGCCATTGGCGCCGTAATCCTGCTGCTCATCGGCGATCAAAGCGTCGTTGTGCCAGATCGGCACGCCGTCGCGGCGCCAATAGCAATTGAGCGACCAGCGCGGCAGTTGCTCGCCGGGATACCACTTGCCCTGACCAAAATGCACCAGACCTTTCGGCGCGTAATGCTTGCGCATGCGCTGGAACAGTTCGGCGGAGAGCCGGCGTTTATCCGCGCCCAACGCGGCGGTATTCCACTCGGCGCCGTCCGGATCATCGATGGAGACGAAAGTCGGCTCGCCGCCCATGGTCAGGCGTACGTCATCCGCCAGCAGGTCGGCATCGATCTGCCGGCCGAGCGCCTGAATCGCCAGCCATTGCTCATCGGTGTAGGGCTTGGTGACGCGCGGCGCCTCCCAGATCCGTTCGACCGACATTTCGTGGCTGAACTCACACGCGCAAGGCTCGACCAAGCCACTGATCGGCGCCGCTGAAGATGGATCGGGACTACAGGCCAGCGGGATATGCCCTTCACCGGCAAACAGCCCTGACGTCGCATCCAGACCGATCCAGCCGGCACCCGGCAAATACACTTCGCACCAGGCGTGCAGGTCGGTGAAATCCACTTCGGTGCCGGACGGGCCATCGAGGCTTTTCACATCGGCGGTCAGTTGAATCAGGTAGCCGGAGACGAATCGTGCGGCCAAGCCGAGGTTGCGCAGCAATTGCACCAGCAACCATGCCGAATCCCGGCAGGAACCGGAGGCATGTTCGAGGGTGTGTTCCGGTGTCTGTACGCCCGGCTCCATGCGGATCAGATAACCGATGTCTTCGCTCAGACGCTGGTTGAGCGCCACGAGAAAATCCACCGCTGGTAATGGCGTACGGTCGATGGCGTCCAGATAGGCTTTGAATTTCGGCGTCAGCGGCAGGGTTTCGAGATACGGCGCCAGCTCCTTGCGCTCATCGACCGCGTAGGCGAAGGGGATTTTCTCGGCGTAGGGTTCGAGGAAGAAGTCGAACGGATTGAACACCGCCATTTCGGCGAGCAGATCGACCTCGATGCGCAATTCATTGGTTTTCTCGGGGAACACCAGTCGGGCGAGGTAGTTGCCCTGCGGATCCTGCTGCCAGTTGATGAAATGCTGCTCGGGCGAGACTTTCAGCGCATACGACAGAATCCGCGTGCGGCTGTGGGCGGCCGGGCGCAGGCGAACGATCTGCGGGCCGAGTTCGACAGCGCGGTCGTAGCGGTAATGCGTGACGTGATGCAATGCGACATGAATCGACACGGCGTGCCTCCTGCGAGCCTAAGCGTATTCGAAAGCGCGCAAGACTTATGCCATGCACAGGCTTGGGCGCTTTCCCGGAATGCTTAGGGCAGTACAGCACCAAAATCGGGCGATGCGGGGAAATGGTTTGGGCTCATTGCACGTAAATGTTGCGAAGAGCCCCTCACCCTAGCCCTCTCCCGGAGGGAGAGGGGACTGACCGCGTTGGATGTTGGAGATACGCCGACGTGAAAGTCCTGAGTCGAACTCGGATTTTGAGAGGCATGGAGATCTGCTCCCTTCCCACTCATCCGCTGGGAAAGAGGGGACAGACCGCGTTGGATCTTGGAGATACGCCGACGTGAAAGTCCTGAGTCGAACTCGGATTTTGAGAAGCATGGAGATCTGCTCCCTTCCCCCTCGTCCGCTGGGGAAAAGGGGACTGACCGGGGTGGCTGTTGGAGATACGCCGACGTGAAAGTCCTGAGTCGAACTCGGATTTTGAGAAGCATGGAGATCTGCTCCCTTCCCCATCGCCCCCCATGGGGGAGAGGGTTGGGGTGAGGGGGATGGATCTTGCGGACAACCCAATATCCAGCCCCTGCAATGCAAAACGCCAACCCGAAGGTTGGCGTTCTGTTCAGCTCAAGCGATGTTTAGCGCGGTACCACCGGCTTGCGTGTCGGCTTCGGCCCTTTGCCTTTCGCGGCGTCCTTGCGCTCTTTCGCCGCCTGCTGGTTGCGGGCAAACGCCGCGGCCTTGGCCTGCTCACGCTTGTCCCACGGATTACCACCATCACTGGCACGCGGCGGCAGGCCGGTGTGCTGAGTGAGGATCTTGGTGGTCTTCTCTTTGCCTTCCTTCGCCACTTTATGGCTGCCGGCCGGCGTCGAGTTCTTGCGACGGGCGCTCTGGTAGCTGTCGGTAGCCGGCTGGTGCGTCGGGATCAACTGATCCTTGCCCGAACCGATCAGGTCACCACGGCCCATGCGGATCAGCGCTTCACGCAGCATCGGCCAGCCCTTCGGGTCGTGATAACGCAAGAACGCCTTGTGCAGACGACGCTGCTCTTCGCTCTTGACGATAGTCACGCCATCACTCTTGTAAGTGACCTTGCGCAGCGGGTTCTTGCCCGAGTGGTACATCGCGGTGGCGGTGGCCATCGGCGACGGGTAGAACGCCTGCACCTGGTCGGCGCGGAAGCCGTTGCCCTTGAGCCACAGCGCGAGGTTCATCATGTCTTCGTCGGTGGTGCCCGGGTGGGCGGCGATGAAGTACGGAATCAGGTACTGCTCCTTGCCCGCTTCCTTGGTGTACTTCTCGAACATGCGCTTGAACTTGTCATAGCTGCCAATGCCCGGTTTCATCATCTGGTTGAGCGGACCTTCCTCGGTATGTTCCGGGGCGATCTTCAGGTAACCACCGACGTGGTGGGTCACCAGCTCTTTGACGTACTCCGGCGATTCGACCGCGAGGTCGTAACGCAGGCCGGAGGCGATCAGAATCTTCTTCACACCCGGCAACGCACGGGCGCTGCGGTACAGCTGAATCAGCGACGAGTGGTCGGTATTCAGGTTCGGGCAGATGCCCGGGAACACGCAGGACGGCTTGCGGCACGCCGATTCGATTTCCGGTGTTTTGCAGGCGATGCGGTACATGTTCGCAGTCGGGCCGCCGAGGTCGGAAATGACGCCGGTGAAGCCCGGCACCTTGTCGCGGATCTCTTCGATTTCGCGAATGATCGACTCTTCGGAACGGTTCTGGATGATCCGGCCTTCGTGCTCGGTGATCGAGCAGAAGGTGCAGCCACCGAAGCAGCCACGCATGATGTTCACCGAGAAACGGATCATGTCGTAGGCCGGGATCTTCTCCTTGCCATACGCCGGGTGCGGAACGCGCGCGTAAGGCATGCCGAACACGTAGTCCATTTCTTCAGTGGTCATCGGAATCGGCGGCGGGTTGAACCAGACGTCGACTTCGCCATGCTTCTGCACCAGCGCACGGGCGTTGCCCGGGTTGGTTTCCAGGTGCAGCACGCGGTTGGCGTGGGCATACAGAACGGCGTCGCCACGGACCTTTTCAACCGATGGCAGACGAATCACGGTCTTGTCGCGGGTCATGCGCGGGCTGGCCAGGATCTGTACGACCTTGGCTTCCTGCGGATCTTCAACCGGTCCCTTTTCCTGCTCGATGGCGCAGGCCTGGGTGTCCTGGGTGTTCACGTACGGGTTGATGATCTTGTCGACCTTGCCCGGACGATCGATGCGCGTGGAGTCCACTTCGTACCAGTCTTTCGGCGTATCGCGACGAATGAACGCGGTGCCGCGCACGTCGGTGATGTCTTCGATCTTGTGACCGTAGGACAGACGCTGGGCGACTTCGACAATGGCGCGTTCGGCGTTGCCGTACAGCAGGATGTCGGCGCTGGCGTCGATCAGGATCGAGTTACGCACACGATCCTGCCAGTAATCGTAGTGGGCGATGCGGCGCAGGGAAGCTTCGATGCCGCCAAGGACGATCGGCACGTGCTTGTACGCTTCCTTGCAGCGCTGGCTGTAGACCAGGCTCGCGCGATCCGGACGCTTGCCGGCCATGCCGCCCGGCGTGTAGGCGTCGTCGGAACGGATTTTCTTGTCCGCGGTGTAGCGGTTGATCATCGAGTCCATGTTGCCCGCTGCAACGCCGAAGAACAGGTTCGGCTCGCCGAGCTTCATGAAGTCGTCTTTGGACTGCCAGTTCGGCTGCGCGATGATCCCGACGCGGAAGCCTTGCGACTCCAGCAGCCGGCCGATGATCGCCATGCCGAACGACGGGTGATCGACGTAGGCATCACCGGTAACAATGATGATGTCGCACGAATCCCAGCCAAGCTGATCCATCTCCTCCCTGCTCATCGGCAGGAATGGCGCTGGCCCGAAACATTCGGCCCAATATTTTGGATAGTCAAATAACGGCTTGGCTGCTTGCATGTCGACGACCGGTGTTGAAGTGAAAAATCGCGGGCGCGGAATATAGCACAAATTTTGACCAATTCCGACGGCAATGGTCGGTTTCTCTTACAACCGGCGTCGCGCATGCCCGACAACACGTAACAGGCAGAAAAACATCGTTCTAACCCAACATTCATCAGTCAGGCACCTGTGCCGGCTGATGTGACAACCCTTCAAGGATGAAGAAATGTCACCGAAATCGCCCATCAGGGGCACTACCACCGTTGATGTTCATCCACGCCCCGGCAGCCCGAGGGGCGGCCACGTGCCGCATCCGACGATTCCCCTGGCGGCCGGCACGGTACGCGTGCCGGGCCCCCTCACGACAGGCGCCGATCTGGAAGCGATCCGGCCGGCACCGTCGATCAGGATCACCCCATCGGCTCCGTCCATCCGTCCGTCAGCCCGGGAACCTTCGCTTGAACAGTACCGGATCAGTGCGCCCGCGTCCCTGCCGGCGCCCGATGTGCACGGCGTCAGAACCTTCAAGGGCCGTCGTTACGTGGATGTACCGAACGGCGGCATTGTGCAGGTCGTCACGGATACGCCATCGGGTCTCTACCGGGCCCGGCTGGCGAGCGAGCTGACGCCTGCCGGGCCGCTGCTGATGCGTGACCGCGAGAGCGGGCTCTGGCATCCGCTGGAGGACGGCAAAAGCATCACCTTCCCCTTGTCCGACACGCGTCTGCAAGATTTTGCGACCGATCTGGACTTTACCGGCGTCCAGGTCGGCCGGGACCGACTGTATCGTTACGGCGGCAAACTCTACGCAGTGATCGGCGATCAGAGTTACCAGGCGCTGCATGACCTTGACGCCTCCTCGCCAGCATTGCCGGTCATGCGCATCGTTCGCCCCGAAGACCCCGTGGCTGCCGACCCTGCCAACGTTTACGTCGGCACACGCGCGGGAAGATCCGAGCCGATTGTCTTTGATGAGCAGCGCGGCTGGGTGGGGACGCTGGTGGGCGGCACTGCAGGCATGCGTCGACGAGCGAATCAGGCCGATGCCCTGCGCGCGGCTGACCTGACGTTCGAGTTACAGACGCTGGAACTGCAATTCAATCAGGCCATGACCACGGGAGAGCAGTTGCACCACCACTGGCAAGCGTTGAAGGGCAAAGAAGGTGAGCGCGCCCATTTGGAGCGCCTCGAAGAACATCATCGGCGGGAGCTGGCGCTACTGGAAAAAACCCTCGACCTGCACACCGACGAAAAGGAACGCATCGTCTCGATCCTGGGGCGTGTCGCTTACCGGGAAAAGATCATCGTGCTGCAAAAGGGGCGCATGCTGACCTACAACCAGCTGATGATCGCCAGCGATTCGCGAAAGTTGCTGGACGGGCCGATTTTCGGCGGCCCGGTTGCCGACCATGCGGCCGTGGCAGCCCATTTGTCGAACAAACTGGAGATCCTCAAAAAGCGTCAGGAAATCGCCGATGAACTCTTGCACAAGTGGCGCCTGTCACCCGAGGACTTGCAAGGCACGGTCTACGATCCGATCGATCTGCACGAAAATGTTGCCTTCTGGATCTACGCCAAAAGCCGCCTGTTTGTCGATGCGGATGCGTCTGTCGATATCAGCAATGCCAGTGCCAGATACCTTGCGTTCTGTTTCGGTGAAGTGACCTTTGCCTTTCGTGCGCTCAAGGAAATTCCCCAGCATGCGCGAATTTCAGTGCTCAGTGACTTGCTGGATCAGACGTCGGCCGTCAAAGCCTCGTACGAAAATCTGCCACTGCCCCCCGGCCTGCAACACGCCAGCTCACGCAGTGAAATCATCGAAGCCATAGAACATTTCGAGCACACGCTGGAACAGCATCTGGATCGCTACCATCAGGAGCAGGAAACCACTCCCGCGCTGCCACCCCACGAACAACCGATCGATTTCGATTTCATCCCGGCACAGGGCCAGAGCCCGCAAGCGGCGGCACCGAGAAAAATGTTCCGCAGCAAGCACCACGGGATCTACAAGATCCGGGTCGGACGGCCACGTCGTACGGCGGCGGGTGAAGACTTGATCGATGTGATGAACCCGCATGACCCGACAGAGGTCCTGCAAACCTACGAACGCCGGGAGGGCGAATGGCGTCGGCAGATGGCCAGGCAAGAAAGAAACCTGTCGACGCTGACTGCTCAGGCGCGGCAGCACCTGGAACAATCCGAAGCGCATTTGAATAGCGCATGGCGCGATGAGAAGGCCAAACGCAACGCCAGCGGTATCGTCGAATTTCTGACTGGCCGGGCCGACGAACTGGACGATCTCGCCCGGCAAATCGAACAAGCGCCAAATCCCGCCGCCAGTGACATCTCCGCGCTGGTGCAACGCCTGCACCACGACAGTCAGCGCCTGCTCCAGGAGGGTGAAAACATTCGTGTGCGGCTCTACAAAGACCCCGACTACCTGAGCAACGACCGCGTGGCGTATCTGATCCGCCACGGGCATCTGAGCGCCACTCGCACGCAGAGCCGGATACCGCTGGGCAAGGGCAACAAAAAGGAATTTCTCGACGTCTACACGCTGAACGACAGTCAGTCCGGCACGGTGCTGTGGTACGCGCACTTCCACTACGCACAGAAGGACAGCCCTTTAGCGGACTTTCAGGCAAAGCGCGGTCACCTCAAGACTCGCCAGCAAAACAGGCTTGGCACGTCGTCCCAGCGCAGGGACGAACAGGCCGGACGCACGCACGTGAAAATCTGGCGTGAGGATATCGACAGCAGAACCGCTCAGAGAATCTTCGAACTGGCCACCTGAACCAGGAGCGCGACTGAACAAGCAAACTTGTCCGAAGGCAGGAAGCCCAACGACGCCTGTCTCTGGGCCAACACCCGGGGACAACCATTCAAGGATGATAACCATGGCTACAAAAACGCCCGTCAAAGGCACCGTTTCGGTCGACGTCCATACGCGTCCGAATCAAACACCGGAGACGCCGACGCCGCACCTCGACAGCACGATCAGCGTCGGCTCAAGCCGGGGCGCAGAGCCGGCGCGGCCGGGTAAAACAGGCTCGGATAACGACCCGGACACCATCAGCCCGGCCCCGCCCATCAAGATTCAACCGGCAACGCCTCACGCTGAAAACCAGGTACCCGCGCAGCAGCCGATCGAACATTATCGAATGGCTGCGTCGGCATCGTTGCCTGCTGTCGACGCCAGCGGATTCAGGACGCACAAGGGCCGCCGCTATGTCGACATGGTCGATGGCGGCATCGTGCTGGTCGCAGTGGACGCTGACACGGGCCTGTATCGGGCCAGACTGGCCAGCGAGCGGCTGCCTTCCGGCCCGATGCTGCTACGCCACGCCGACAGCGGACTTTGGCATGCCGTCGATGATCGCCAAATTACTACCGTGCCGCTGACCGATCCCGACCTGCAAGCCTTTCGCTCGGATCTGGATTTCAGCACGAGCGCACTCGACAGCGACGGCTTGTTTCGACACGATGGCAAACGCTACACGGTTATCCACGGCCATGCGTATCAGGTCATGCTCGATACGGATGCATCTACGCCAGTGCAGAAGGTATGGCGCATCGTCAACGCCAAAGACCCCGTGGCAAATGACAGCGAAAATATCTATCACGCCAGCCGTAGCGGCGAATCACGAGCCATCACGCGTGACGCGCAAAACAGCTGGGCATTTGTTGCCACTGGATTGATGGGGGGCATGCGTCGTGGGGACAGGGTTCAAGCAAACCTGGCGATTCTGTTGCAGCGCTATGCACCCTTCGCTGCAGTTCACAAGGAACTTGTCGAGTCAGCTGCCCGGTATAACAGCCTCTACAGTCAGGCACGCGCTTTGCCCACTGCCAGCTCAGCGCAGACGGCAGCCTTGATCGCCATTGAAGTCCATTTGCTCAAGCACATCAAAAAGCAGACGGACTTCGTCCAGTCACTCGTCGACAACAAGGACTGGATGGTTCATCTAAAGGCCGGCGGGGCATTCAAGGAGGAACTGCACACCTTTCGGCTTGATCGAGTGAGTTACCTGAACCGGCTCATGGCGCTGATGGATTTGCGGGTCTCGCCGATGTTCGAGACGCTGAACGCCGAAACCTGCAAGAAGATGATCACTCACCTGAACAAGAAACTGAAGCTTCTGGAGGATCGGGATGCGGTGATGGGGCAGATCAGAAAAGCGTCCCCCGGGGCGGCCCCCAGACTTGAAGAACTCAGCCAGGAAGTGCCCACGGCCGAGCGTGTCAACTTCAACAAGTTGAGTCTGTACGTACACCTGTTTGCGGGCACGCCGGACCACTCGCCAAACGCGACCATGCCTTCGCTCTCCTCCATCGATCTGTTCTCCGGCGACCTGGAAAACATACCGGCAGGCACGCAACCGCTGGCGTTGATGCTGACCCTTGATCACCTGCGAGGAGACAGAGGCCGCTTTGAAGCCTGGTTGTCGGCAGACCATGTCAAAGCCGAGTACGCCAGAGAAATCCTCGCTCTGACGGACCCCATCGAGAGCAGAATCGAAACACGACTGAACGAACTCCTGGCTACGTTTGATCGCAATGCCGAGCTCCCCAGCCGGGATCATGACATCGACTTCAACTTCCTTCCACAACAACCAGGCGACAGCGCGACAGCCCGCCCGGCAGCGCCGAGAAAAGTGTTCAGCACCCGCCGGCACGGCACTTCGAGAATCCTCGTCGGCGAGACGGAAACCGCCACGGATGGCAGCACCATCATCAAAGTCTCCAACCCGCTCAAACCAAATGGCCCGGCCGAGCGATACGAGAAAAGGCACGGTGAATGGCTGCCTGTTCGTCCGCCCATTGTCAGCACTCCGCGACCGGAACTGATCGCCGAGGCCAATCGTTTATTGGTTGATGTTGAAAAGCACAGTGCCGAAGCGCGGGCCAGAGAAACCGCCAAAGACAATCCGACGGAAATTCTTGAAGACCTGGAAAAAGCCATCGACCCGCTCAACGAGCAGGCACGCCGCCTGCAAAACCTCGAAAACGCGGCCGGGGATGCCGAGATCCAGAACTTGACCGAACGCCTGCAAACGGCCGCAGACACATTGTCCGCACACGGCCAAAGCGTGCTGGTGCGCATGTACAAGAACAAGGACGTGCTGGACATTTTGCGGCTGAATTATCTGATCGATCACGCTGAGCTGAGTGCCGTCAAAACGGTTGATCGCAAACAGCTGGGCAAAGGCCGGGACAAGTCGTTTCTCGACGTCTATTCGATCCGGGATCACGCCGACAATGCGCCGTTATGGGAAGCGCACTTTCACTACGACAAACACGACAGCGAGCCGCTGAATTTCACCATCAGGGGAAGCCATCTGAAAACCCTCGAACAGAGCAGGCGCGGCATCGAGTCCCAGCGCCGCGACGAACAGGCCGGCCTGCCGCATGTCGCGATCTGGCGCCAGACCTTCGATGGCAAGACCGCACGGAAGATTTTTGCTCTGGCCAGCGACGCGACAGCGACGATCGGCTAACACCTCCAATCAGGCAATGACGCCGAATACGCCAGCAACTCCGGTCTGCGAGAGTTGCTGGCGACTACAAGGAAAGTACGAAATGCCAATCAAATTGCCGGGCAAAGGCACCCCCTCCAACGACACACACGTTCGACCCACACCCTCGCCAGACGTGCCCCCTGCGCGCGCCGATACGACAGTGCGTCCGGGCTTTGAAACCTTCAGCGAGATCGGTCCGCCGCCACGCACCTTCCGGCCGACGGACGACGCTGACCTCGATGCGATTACGCCGGTGCCCACGGTCACTGTTCACCCTTCCCCGTCACCCGCCGAAACGGCGCGCCCTGTCGATCCGCCGCTGGAGCACTACCGGGTCATGGCACCTGTTGGCTTGCCGGCGGCCAATGCCGAGGGTTTCAGGATCTACAAAGGACGCCCCTATGTCGACGTGGTCGATGTCGGGACCGTGCAGGTCGCCAAGGATGCCGACAGCGGTCTGTTCCGGGCGAGGCTGTCCAGCGAATCGAAGCCTTCCGGCCCCGCTCTGCTGCGCGATCCAGACAGTGGGCGGTGGCACAGGCTGGACGACTTCGAACCGATCACCTTTCCCCTGAGCGATACCCGTCTGGCACCGTTTCGCACACCGCTCGCTTTCAACCACTTAGACCCCGACAGCGATGGGCTCCATCGCCTCGACGGCAAACTGTATGCGTTGATCGACAACCATGCCTATCAGGTTCTACACGACCCGGACGCCTCGACCCCACTGGCCAACGTGATGCGCATCGTACGCAGCGACGACCCCGTCGCCAGCGACAGCGCCAACGTGTATGTCGCGACTCGCCCGGGCCGGTCGGAACCGATCGTTTTCGACGCCATACAAGGCTGGGTGGGGACCACCGTGGCCGGGGCCGGAGGAATGAAGCGCAGCGATAGCACAGATGCTTCTGCCGGCCCCGGAATACGGGACTGGCTGTCTAAGGCGCTCAACCGGTTACGCAGTCCGCAATCGCGCGCAAAAAAACTGTTTCCGGACCACACCGATGAAGAACTCGGCCGCTTTATCGAGTCCTTGGGAGATGACGTCACCGGCGGTTTGAGCCATCGCGAAAACGCCTACAAATCCCTCAAGATCGAACTGGATGCCTGGCTGCGGCAATCCGTCAGCGCGTCGCCCCCCAGTGTTTCGCCCAGCCACGCGCAGCAGGTCGCCCAAAGTCTCAAGCGCTGCTGGCGTCATCAGAGCGGCGACATTCTCTGGCTCGAAGCCGGGAACGGCCCACTGCCGGCGCTGAAAGCGGATTTCAGCCATGTTCGGCACCTGACATTGCAATCGGTCGCCTGGTCAGACTCCGCCAGTACATTGCTCGGCAACTTCTCCGGTCTGGAAGGTCTGCATATCAGCGGATCAACCCTAAGTGCCGTGCCGACAGCCATTGCACAGATGCCCAACCTGCACAGCCTGGACCTGAGTACGAACCGTATCGCCCTTGATGAACGAGCAGCGGCAGAACTGAGCTCGCTGGGCAATCTCAAGCACCTCGACCTGTCAGGTAACCCATTGGGTAAATCACCTGATTTCTCCGGGATGCCAAACCTCAAGACGCTGAAACTGAGCAACGCACAATTGGATCAGTGGCCAGCAGGTCTGCTCAGCCAGACCCGGCTGACGCATCTGGACTTGCGCAACAACCGTCTGACCGCGGTCCCAGAGGCGAACCTCAATCCGCCCGCCGATCAGTTCGAAGCGCTCGCCCGAATCAATATCGTCACACTGTTGGAGGGCAATCCGTTCCCGCCCGGCTACTGGACAAAACTTGAAGGGTTTTGGCAACGCGTGGCAACCGATCAACCGGAGCTGGGCAACAACGCCGCCGCCGATGCATTCAGACTCCCCAGCGACATGCCCGAGACAGCCAGCGCGCAGCGGGTCTACCCCAATAAAGACCCAAAGCAGTTGCGCGCGTTTCTCCTCGCTCTGGATGAAGACGGCAAAGCGCAACTGGCACGACGAGTCGCAGCGCTGGACTCGCTGGAGGCTCAGCTTGACAGCTACGTCAACGGCAGCAAGGCCGACTCGTCAGGCGCAGACACACCGGCCAGAATCCAGGCGCGCCGTGTCGCGGATATCACCAGAGCCTGTTGGCTGGATTCAACGCACACGCTGAGGCTGTCGTTGAACAAAGCGCCACTGCCGCCGCTCAATGCCGACTTCAGTCATGTCAAATCGCTGTTTATCAACACCGCTGCCTGGTCGGGCGACGCCGACATTTTCCTGTCCGCTTTCCCCAATCTGGAACGCTTGGTGATCAATCATTGCGGGCTTGAAGCTCTGCCCGCCCCCATCTCTGCCATGCATAACCTGGTCAACCTGGATCTGGTCAATAATCGTCTGCAATTGACGAAGGACAGCGCGGCGATATTCAGTACCCTGAGCCAGCTCGAGGCGATCAACCTGGGCAACAATCCGGCCCTCGGTTCGACGCCGGATTTCAGCGGTATGTCCAGGCTGAGGCAGGTGCTGCTCAATAACACAGGCATCGAGCAGTGGCCGAGCGGATTGCAGGACAAGCCCGATCTGATCATTGTGGATCTAAGCAACAATCGCTTGAAGGAAGTACCGCCGACCTTCCTTGATCCACCCGCGGAGCAACTGTTGGCGATCGCCCGGGTCAACGCCGCGACCCAACTCAATGGCAACCGCTTTGCAGCCGGTTACGGGAAGAAGTTTGATGACTTTTGGCGGCGCGTCAGCACAGTCGCTCCCGAGCTGCTGACTCACACCAACTTCGATAGCGACAACTCCGTTGCCCGGCGTTACCAACGGCTGTTTCCAGGCAAGAACATGAAGCAGTGCAGGGAATACCTGTGGAGCCTCGACGCGGACACCGTAGTTATCAAGGTGCGCAGTCTCGAACGAGAATTCAAAGTACTGAAACGCCAGCTCGACGATTGGGTTTTTTCCGGAGGGGGCAATCTGGGCGGGTATATTCGCGCCGACCAGCTGGCGCTCAATGCGCAGACCCGGGCTGATCGGGTCACGGCCAGCAACAAGATCATCAGTTGCTGGAGAAGAGAGGGGCCGCAAGCTCACGCCCATGACGGTACTCCCATCGGCCTGGAACTCGATCTCAGCAATCTGCGGCTGCCAAGCCTGCCGGACATAGACGTCGACTTCACTCACGTCGGCTCACTCAAACTCGTCAATATGCACCTGAGCACTTCTCCGGAGGGTTTCCTGACGCGCTTTCGCCACATACGCTGGCTGGATCTGGGACAAAATCAACTGCGCGAACTCCCCCCGGCCATTGGCGAAATGCATGGCCTGACGCGACTGTCTCTGGAAAGAAATCACATCACCCTCACCGCCGACACTGCCCGCGTTCTCGCAAGCCGCACCACTTTGCGAGCATTGGAGCTGCAGGGAAACCGGCAACTGGGCATCGCCCCGGATATGAGCCAGATCGTCGACCTGCGGTCTGTCAGTCTGGCCCACACAGGGATCGACACCTTTCCCTCTGGCCTCATCCATCAGCCGCGGCTGGATACCATCGAACTGAACAGTAACCGCATCACGGAAATTCCCGACGCCGTCATCGCGCCGCCGAATGATCAATTGGCCAACACCGTGCGCATCAACAACATCACCGACATTTCGAACAATCCACTGTCGGACGCGACAGACGCCCGCCTGTTTCAATACCAAAATCGCCTGAGAGCAGCCGGAACACCGCTGACAGGCGCAAGGAACATCATCAGTACAGCCATCGTACGTCCTGCGCCCTTGCGCTGGATCAGGAATGATCCGATGAAGCGCTGGACAGCGGGATTCTCCGACAATCAAGTGGCTGATCGCAGGCGTCAATGGCAAACCCTGCGCGACCAACCGCGCTCGGACGGTTTGTTCAACACGCTGGAACGCCTGCTGGACACCTCCACCGGTCACCACGAACTTCAGGGACGAGTCTGGAGACTGATCGACAGCATCACCGAAAACACGCCGCAGTCCGAACGCTTGCGCAACGACGTGTTCGATCGCGCAGGCGAAGCGGCCTGCTGTGATCGGGCGGCGTTTACCTTTACCAACCTCGAAGTCATATCAATGATGCACAACGCTGTAGCCCGAGCCAGCGACAAGACTCAGGGGCCTGAACTGTTCAAGCTGTCCAGGGCCTTGTTCCGCTTGCACGAGGTCGACAAAGTCGCCTCGGCGGACATCGCGCAACGCGAAGCAGCAATTGCCGCGGCCAGAACGTCCCATGAGGCCGCGAACCTGCCACCGCCACATGTGCCGGAAGAAATCGAAATCAGGCTGTTCTATCGCCACGGCCTGAAAGACCGCCTGCAGTTGCCTGGGCAACCGGAAAAAATGGGTTTCTCGCATCTCGCCGGCGTCTCCAAAACGCAATTGGAAAACGCTTATCAAACGGTCATTGCGCGGGATAATTCAGTCGAGGAGTTTCAGGCATTGGTGTCGAGGGAGTTCTGGCAAAAATACCTGACCCATAAATATCAGGAAACCTTCGAAACTCAGCGTCAGCCGTTTCAGGACCGGCAGGCGGCTCTCGACGCGTCATATGAGGCAAAAGAATTGTCGTTCGCCGATTACGACGCCCAATCGAAAGCGATGCAGGCTGAGTGGATGATTGAAGAGGCGGCCCTGATCGACAAACTGAGCCGCGAGGAACTGGCGCAATACACGGCCAGCGGCAGTGATGAAAACGCCGCTGGCACCCGTTTGTAACTGAATGAGGTGAGTGCTGGCCGACGGGATTCGGCCAGCCTTTACTCGTCGTCGTCGAAGTTGTAGCTGCCCGGTGCGAGGTTTTCGAAGCGGGTGTACTTGCCGATAAACGCTAGGCGGATAAAACCGATCGGGCCGTTACGCTGCTTGCCGATGATGATTTCGGCGATGCCCTTGTGCTCGGTTTCGGGGTGATACACCTCGTCGCGATACACGAACATGATCACGTCGGCGTCCTGCTCGATCGCTCCGGATTCCCGCAAGTCGGAGTTCACTGGACGCTTGTTCGGACGTTGTTCCAGGGAGCGGTTGAGCTGCGACAGCGCCACCACCGGGCAGTTGAATTCCTTGGCCAGCGCTTTCAGGGATCGCGAGATCTCGGAAATTTCGTTGGTACGGTTGTCACCGCTGGAACCGGGGATCTGCATCAGTTGCAGGTAGTCGATCATGATCAGGCCGACGTCGCCGTGTTCACGCACCAGACGCCGGGTCCGCGCACGCATTTCCGACGGGCTGATACCGGCAGTGTCATCGATGAACAGCTTGCGATCGTTGAGCAGGTTGACTGCCGAGGTCAGGCGCGGCCAGTCATCGTCTTCGAGTTGACCGGAACGCACTTTGGTCTGGTCGATGCGGCCCAGCGAGGAGAGCATACGCATGATCAGCGATTCACCTGGCATCTCGAGGGAGTACACCAGAACCGCCTTCTCGCTGCGCAACACGGCGTTTTCCACCAGGTTCATCGCGAAGGTGGTTTTACCCATCGACGGACGGCCGGCGACGATGATCAAGTCGGACGGCTGCAGGCCGCTGGTCTTCTCGTCGAGGTCGGTGTAGCCGGTGGACAGGCCAGTGATGGCGTTGTCAGTGTTGAACAAGGTGTCGATGCGGTCGATGGCCTTGGTCAGCAAATCGTTCACACCTACCGGGCCACCGGTTTTAGGCCGGGCCTCGGCAATCTGGAAGATCTGCCGTTCGGCTTCATCAAGAATCTCGGCGGCAGTACGACCTTCAGGATTGAAGGCGCTGTCAGCGATCTCGGTACTGATGCCGATCAACTGGCGCAAGGTCGCTCGTTCGCGAACGATCTGCGCATAGGCCTTGATGTTGGCGACGGACGGCGTGTTTTTTGCCAGCTCGCCGAGGTAACCGAGGCCACCCACTTGCGAAGTCTGACCTTCCTTGTCCAGTTGCTCGGACAGGGTCACGACGTCGATTGGCATGTTCTGATCGGCCAGCTTGGCGATCGCACGGAAGATCAGACGGTGGTCATGTCGATAGAAATCGCCGTCGGAGACTTGATCGAGCACGCGCTCCCAGGCGTTGTTGTCCAGCATCAGACCACCGAGTACAGCCTGTTCGGCTTCGATGGAATGCGGCGGCACCTTCAGGGCAGCGGTTTGCAGATCGTATTGCTCGGGAGCGGAGATATCGTTCATGGCCACTTGTGTTGTTTGGAAAAACGGGGAATTCAGAAAGACAAAGGGCACGACCTGTAAACAGGATCGTGCCCGATGTTAACCGTCTGACGGACAAGCCGCCAGCCGATCAGTGTTGCTTAAGCTGCTACCACGACAACGCGTACGGTGGCTTCAACTTCGGCGTGCAGGTGCACAGCCACGTCGAATTCACCCACGTTGCGGATGGTGCCGTTCGGCAGACGAACTTCGCTTTTCGCAACTTCAACGCCGGAGGCGGTCAGTGCGTCAGCGATGTCGTGAGTACCGATCGAACCGAACAGCTTGCCTTCGTCGCCAGCGGTGGCAGTGATGGTCACTTCCAGCTCGGCCAGTTGGGCAGCACGGCTTTCAGCCGATGCTTTACGGTCTGCGGCAGCTTTTTCCAGCTCGGCACGACGCTCTTCGAACGCAGCCAGGTTGGCAGCGGTCGCAGCGGTAGCCTTGCCGAAAGGCAGCAGGTAGTTACGGCCGTAACCGGCCTTAACGTTTACTTTGTCGCCCAGGTTGCCCAGGTTGGCGATTTTTTCCAGAAGGATCAGTTGCATGTGGAAATCCTCTTAACTTTTAACCTTCACCGTTCGCGTTATCGGTGTCTTTCGACACGTGACGACCGCGAAAATCAATCAGGCTGTCGACAATGGCCAAGACCACGAGCAACGGATAGATCAGCTGCATGAACAACAGCAGCGTGACGTACAACCCCACCAGCCAGAAACCGGCCAGTCGCTTCTGCCCGACCAGCCCGTGAATCAGGGCAAGTCCGGCGAACACCAGCGGTACACTGCACAACGGCGTCAACATGGCCATCTGTGCACCGAGATTCGGGCCCAGAAGCATCAACGCCAGCAGTAACATCGCCGGCCCCAGCGGGATCCGGATGGCGCGAAACTCGCGACCAAAACCACCCGGGTTGTACAACAACGCCTGCCAATGCCGCCCGACAATCAGGCTCAGCACGCTGACGATTTGCAACAAAGCCGCAATCAGTCCGGTCAGGACCGGTGCAATCAGGGACGCGAAACGCGCTTGCTCATCGACCGACAATTGCTTGTAAGTCTCACCAAGAAGCGCCGGCATGACCTTTATCAAGGCCTGCGCGAGCATCTCGATCTGGGCCGCAAACGCGGCCCCGAGCACCACTGAAAACACCACTCCAATCACTACGCTGACCAGCAGCGTGCGAACCCAGGACTCACTTGCGCGCAAAACCAACGCAAGTCCCGAAGACCCCAGCAGCACCAGAAGTGCCCGTGGGTCATCGGCATATAGCCACCAGATCAATGCCGGCAGCAGCCCCAGAGACAGAACACCCAGGGCGTCCGTCAGTCCGCGCCGCAGCAGCACAAGGCTCCCCGCGGCAGCGCCCAACCAATACAACAACGGCAATGTTGCACATCCGGCCACCACGAGAGTGGCCTGCATACGGCCTCGCATGATGAACTCAGCTAAGGCACGCATGCATTCAATCCTTTGCTACTTGTCGACTGCCCGGTCTCAGCGGCCGTGGCTGTCGGTGTAGGCCAGCAGGGCCAGGAAGCGGGCGCGCTTGATAGCGGTGGCCAGCTGACGCTGATAACGAGCTTTGGTACCGGTGATGCGGCTTGGAACGATTTTGCCGGTCTCGGATACGTAGGCTTTCAGAGTGTTGAGATCTTTGTAATCGATCTCTTTCACGTCTTCAGCGGTGAAACGGCAGAATTTACGACGACGGAAGAAACGTGCCATTTGATAGGCTCCTTAATAAGGTCCGTGGATTACTCGTCAGCGTTATCGCTGTCGTTCTCTTCGCCTTCAGCGCTTTCAGCGCCTTCGTGCTCAGGACGATCGCGACGCTCACGGCGCTCACTGCGGTTTTCTTCAGCCTTGAGCATCTCGGACTGGCCAGTTACGGCTTCGTCGCGACGGATGACCAGGTTACGGATCACTGCATCGTTGTAGCGGAAGTTGTCTTCCAGCTCAGCCAGGGCCTTGCCAGTGCACTCAACGTTCAGCATCACGTAGTGAGCCTTGTGAACATTGTTGATTGCGTAGGCCAGTTGACGACGGCCCCAATCTTCCAGACGGTGGATTTTGCCGCCGTCTTCTTCGATCAGCTTGGTGTAACGCTCAACCATGCCGCCGACTTGCTCGCTCTGATCCGGGTGGACCAGAAAGATGATTTCGTAATGACGCATGAATGCTCCTTACGGGTTGTAGCCTGCCGCTCAAAAACGGTCAGACAAGGAGTGAATGACACTTATGGACTTGCTGGCGCGGGGCACATGCGTGCCTGCCGTCACAGCAAGGGGCGCAATTGTAGAGAAGGGACAGAAGAGGTGCAAGGCAGTTGGTGATTATTTGAACAACCACCCATTTATGCCACACCACAAAACACTGTGGGAGCGAGCCTGCTCGCGAATGCGATACATCAGGCAACATTAATGTCGTCTGACACACCCCTTTCGCGAGCAGGCTCGCTCCCACATTTGAACCGCTTTCAGCTCAAGACTACTTCTTCGCGGCAGCCTTGGCTTTAGCGCCGCGCTGACGCTGTGCTTCAAACAGGCAAACGCCAGTGGCTACGGAGACGTTGAGACTGCTGACGCTACCGGCCATCGGCAGCTTCACCAGATAATCGCAGTGTTCGCGAGTCAGGCGACGCATGCCTTTGCCTTCAGCGCCCATGATCAGGATGGTCGGCCCGGTCAGATCCTGGTCATAAATGCTGACCTCGGCCTCACCTGCCGTGCCGACGATCCACAGACCGCGCTGCTGAAGTTTTTCCAGGGTACGGGCGAGGTTGGTCACCGCCACCAGCGGAATCACTTCCGCCGCGCCGCAAGCGACTTTACGCACGACCGGCGTCAAAGTTGCCGATTTGTCTTTCGGCACGATCACCGCCAGCGCACCGGCCGCATCGGCCGAGCGCAGGCAAGCGCCGAGGTTGTGCGGGTCGGTCACACCGTCGAGCACCAACAACAGCGGCGCGCCTTCAGTGCGATCGAGCAGCTCGTCGAGCATGGCTTCGCCCCAGACCTGGCTCGGGCTGACTTCCGCGACCACGCCCTGATGCACGCCTTCAACCCAAGCGTCCATTTCGCGACGCTCGGCCTGACCTACCTGAACGCGATTTTCATTAGCCAGTTCAACCAGGGTCTGCACGCGCGGATCGTTGCGGCTTTCCGCCAGCCAGATCTGCTTGACGCGTTTCGGGTGGTGACGCAGCAACGCTTCTACCGCGTGAACGCCGTAGATTTTTTCCAACTGACTCATGACTTCGCCTTCGGTTTACGTGCCCCGCCACTTTTGGCTGGAGCAGAACCCGCTTTTGGCGGGCCTTTACGGTGTTTGCTCGGTTTGGCTGGCTTGCCGCCGGAGGCCTTTTCAGGCGCCGACCGTCCGGTCTTTCCCCCGGACGCCGCTTTACCACCGTTTTTGGCATCGGAAAGCAGCGCTTTCTTCATTTCACGGCTTTTGCGCAGCTCGGCGTTCTTCGCCACGGCATCGCTAGGGCGATAGGCTTCGGCAGCCTTTTCCTTGACCGGACGACGGCTGGCGGTTTTTGCCGGAGCCTTTTCTTCCGAAGCCTTGGCAGCAGGCGCAGCGGTTTCGGCGCCACGTTTTTTGCGACCGATCGGCGCGCTGATGGTTTTTTCGGCCATCTCGAAGTCGATCTTGCGTTCGTCGAGGTCAACGCGCATCACGCGTACTTCAACGGTATCGCCGAGGCGGAAGCTGCGACCGGTGCGCTCGCCCGCCAGACGGTGATGCACAGGATCGAAGTGGTAGTAATCGCCCGGCAGCGCGGTGACGTGCACCAGGCCTTCGACGTAGATATCGGTCAGTTCGACGAACAGACCAAAACCGGTCACTGCGGTGATCACGCCCGGGAACGATTCGCCTACGCGATCCTTCATGAACTCGCACTTGAGCCAGTTCACTACGTCGCGGGTCGCTTCGTCAGCACGGCGCTCGCTCATCGAGCATTGCTCGCCGAGTTGCTCCAGTGCCGCTTCGTCGTACGGGTAAATGCGCGCCTTCGGAATGGTCATCGCACCGGCACGACGAACGTGCGGGGTGTCCTGTTTCGAATGGATCACGCTGCGGATCGCGCGGTGCGTCAGCAGGTCCGGATAACGACGGATCGGCGAAGTGAAGTGGGTATAGGCTTCGTAATTCAGGCCAAAGTGGCCCTGATTGTCAGCGCTGTACACCGCCTGGCTCAGCGAACGCAGCATCACAGTCTGGATCAGGTGGAAATCCGGACGGTCCTTGATGCTCGCCAGCAAGGCCTGATAGTCCTTCGGCGACGGGCCGTCCTTGCCTTTGTGCAGGGACAGACCGAGCTCGCCAAGGAACGCACGCAATTTTTCCAGACGCTCCGGTGGCGGGCCATCGTGGACGCGGTACAGCGCAGGAATTTCGTGCTTCTTGAGGAATTCGGCGGTGGCCACGTTGGCCGCCAGCATGCATTCTTCGATCAGCTTGTGCGCGTCGTTGCGGGTGGTCGGACGGATTTCGGCAATCTTGCGCTCGGTACCGAAGATGATTCGGGTTTCCTGCGTTTCGAAATCGATCGCGCCACGTACGTGACGAGCAGCCAGCAGTACCTTGTACAGCGCATAAAGCTGTTTGAGGTGCGGCAGAACGTCGTTGTACTCACCGCGAAGCTGACGCGCTTCGGTGATTTTCGGCGTTTCCAGCATCGCGCTGACTTTGTTGTAAGTCAGACGAGCATGGGAATGGATCACCGCTTCATAGAAGCAGTAGTCGGTCATTTCGCCGGACTTGGAGATGGTCATCTCGCAAACCATGGCCAGACGATCGACGTGCGGGTTCAGCGAGCACAGGCCGTTGGACAACTGCTCAGGCAACATCGGCACGACGCGCTCGGGGAAGTACACCGAATTGCCGCGCACTTGCGCTTCGTTATCCAGCGCCGAGCCGATCTTCACGTAACTGGAAACGTCGGCAATCGCCACGTACAACTTCCAGCCGCCGGAGAACAGGCGCAGCTTGCCCGGTTTGGCTTCGCAATAAACAGCGTCGTCGAAGTCGCGGGCATCTTCGCCATCAATGGTGACGAACGGCAGATGGCGCAGGTCGACGCGCTTCTCTTTGTCTTTTTCTTCGACTTCCGGCTTGAGCTTGGCGGCTTCTTTCAGAACCGCTTCAGGCCAGACGTGCGGGATATCGTAGGTGCGCAGGGCAACGTCGATTTCCATGCCCGGCGCCATGTAGTTGCCGACCACTTCGACCACATCGCCTTGCGGCTGGAAGCGCGGCGTCGGCCAGTGGGTGATTTTCACCTCGACGAACTGACCGATCTGCGCGTTGGCGTTGCGGCCCGGCGTCACCAGCACTTCTTGCTGGATCTTCGGATTGTCGGCAACGACGAAACCGATGCCGCCCTCTTCGAAGTAGCGACCGACGATGGTTTCGTGAGCACGCGAAACCACTTCAACGATCACGCCTTCGCGGCGACCGCGACGGTCGAGGCCGGAAACACGGGCCAGCGCACGGTCGCCGTCGAATACCAGACGCATTTGCGCCGGGCTCATGAACAGGTCGTCGCTGCCGTCGTCCGGCACCAGGAAGCCGAACCCGTCACGGTGACCACTGATGCGGCCAAGGATCAGGTCGAGCTTGTCGACCGGCGCGTACGTACCGCGACGGGTGTAGATCAGTTGTGCGTCGCGTTCCATGGCGCGAAGGCGGCGGCGCAGAGCTTCGATCTGGTCCTCTGTGGTCAGACCAAACTCTTCGACCAGTTGCTCGCGGGCAGCAGGCGAACCCCGATCGGCGAGATGCGCCAGGATCAGTTCGCGGCTAGGAATAGGGTTTTCATATTTTTCCGCTTCACGAGCGGCCTCGGGATCGAGGGACTGCCAATCGGCCATTAGAGAGTTTTCACCTTGTCTATATGCGGGTTAGTTTGGCATAGGCGCCATGAAACGGGAAATTTCCGACTCTATAAGGCGCGTATCCGGGGCTGTAGCGTTGCTTGAAAGCCGTTTTGACCACCGCCGGTAAAAAAAATCATGTTTTTTGCTGAGAGGGGTTTACAGTTAAAAAGACGCTCCGTATAGTGCGCGCCATCGACGACGCACAAGCGCTGCCGATACTGCCCAGATGGTGAAATTGGTAGACACGCCAGCTTCAGGTGCTGGTGACCTTACGGTCGTGGAAGTTCGAGTCTTCTTCTGGGCACCAATTTCGAGTTTGAGACTAGATCAGTTTCAAGGCTCACACAAAACCCGCGAAAGCGGGTTTTTTGCATTCTAAGCCCGAGTTTTCTTAAAACTGATTTATTAAAATTAAATCAGGGGTTTACAGATCAAAAGGCGCTCCGTATAGTGCGCCACATCAACAGCGGCAACGCTAGCGATGATTGCCCAGATGGTGAAATTGGTAGACACGCCAGCTTCAGGTGCTGGTGACCTTACGGTCGTGGAAGTTCGAGTCTTCTTCTGGGCACCAATTCAAACTCAAGGTTACGACGTTGAGTTTCACAAAAACCCGCGAAAGCGGGTTTTTGCGTTTCTGGCCTCCTGAATCCCCCCTACAGGAACGCAGAGCCTCTCGCAAGGCGCACTTGAGAAACAATATCGTTTATCATTGTTGCAAGTTTTTGCAATGCGACAGTGAGGAACCCTGCGAATGACGTTTCGAAATACCCTGCGCCGAGGCCTGACCTTCACCTTCCTCGGCCTGGCGCTCGCCACTCCCCTCACCCAGGCTGCCGACGCGGTTTCCCTGACTCTCTACAACGGCCAGCACAAGGAAGTCGGCGACGCGATCGCCAAAGCCTTCGAAGCCAAGACCGGCATTCACGTCAATGTGCGCAAGGGCAGCAGCAATCAGCTCGCCAGCCAGGTCATCGAAGAAGGCGACCGCTCTCCCGCCGACGTGATCTACACCGAAGAATCGCCGCCACTGAACAATCTCGGCGAACTCGGCCTGCTGGCGAAAACCGATGACGCCACGTTGGCCGTGCTTCCGGAAAAATACGTGGCCGGTAACGGTACCTGGATCGGCGTGACTGCACGCGTTCGCGTCGTCGCCTACAACCCGAAACTGGTCGACGAAAAAGACCTGCCGAAATCGGTGATGGAGTTCTCCGATCCGCAGTGGCAGGGCAAAGTCGGCTTCGTACCGACCAGCGGCGCCTTCCAGGAACAGGCCGTGGCGATCATCAAGATGCACGGTCGCGATGCTGCTGAAGAATGGTTAACCGGTCTGCGCGCCTTCGGCAAGACCTACAGCAACAATATGGTTGCCCTCAAAGCGGTGGAAAACGGCGAAGTCGCCACCGTACTGGTGAACAACTATTACTGGTTCGCCCTGCAGCGCGAGAAAGGCAAACTCGACTCGAAACTGCATTACTTCACGGGTGGTGACGTCGGCGGCCTGATCACTGTGTCCAGCGCTGCCGTGCTGAAATCCAGCAAGCATCCAAAAGAAGCCCAGCAATTCCTCGCCTACATGGCCAGCGAAGAAGGCCAGCGCGTGATCACTCAGACCACCGCCGAGTATCCGCTGCATAAAGGCATGGAATCGGATCGCGGACTCAAGCCGTTCAGCGAGCTGGAAGCGCCGAACGTAACGCCTGCCGATCTGGGCAATGCCGAAGAAGCGCTGGAGCTGGAACGTGAAGTTGGCTTGAACTGATGGCCGCATCGTTATCCGCCCCCGCCGCGCGCGGGGGTTACGTGCCAAAACGCAAGCGGCCTTCGATCTGGCTGGTGCTGCCGGTGTTGCTGCTGGTGGTGCTGAGCCTTTTGCCGCTGGCCTATGTCGGACTCAAAGCCTGGCAGGCCGGTTGGGCCGAGGCGCTGCACTTGCTGTGGCGCCCGTATGTGTTCGGCCTGATGCGCAACACCTTGGCATTGATGGTTGGCGTGACCCTCGCGTGCGGCGTGATCGGTCTGTCGCTGGCCTGGCTGCTGGAGCGCAGCAATCTGCCGGGACGACGCCTGTGGGGGGTGATTCTGTGCCTGCCGTTCGCGGTGCCGGCGTTTGTCAGCAGCTTCACCTGGGTCTCTTTGAGCGCGCAGTTCGAAGGGCTTGGCGGGGCGATTCTGGTGATGAGCCTGTCGAAATACCCGCTGATCTTTCTGCCGGTAGCGGCAACCCTGCGCAATCTCGATCCCTCCCTTGAAGAGTCCGCGCGAACCCTTGGACAGAATCGCTGGGGCGTGTTCTTCCGCGTCACCTTGCCGCTGCTCTGGCCATCGTTGCTGGCCGGTTCGCTGCTAATTGCTTTGCACATGCTGGTGGAGTTCGGCGCGCTGTCGATCATCGGCCTGCAAACCTTCACCACCGCGATCTATCAACAATTCGAACTGGAATTCAGTAACGCCAACGCGGCGATGCTGTCGGCCGTATTGCTGGCCCTGTGTCTGGTGCTGCTGTGGCTGGAACTGCGCGTGCGCGGCAAAGGCCGGCATGTGCGCACCGGCCAAGGTGCTGCGCGACAGGCTGAGCAGGTTCGGCTCGGGCCTTGGGCAGCGGTCGGTCAGTTGTATTGCCTGCTGCTGGCGATTGTCGGCAGCGGGATTCCGCTGGGAATGTTGGCGTATTGGCTGGCGGTGGGTTCTTCGGCGGCATTCCCCGTGGCAGCGATTACCGAAGCACTGCTGTCCTCGCTGGCGCTGTCGCTCGGCGGCGCGGCGTTATGTCTGGTACTGGCGGTGCCGGTCGGTTTGCTGGTGGTGCGTTACAAAGGCCAACTGGCGATCTGGGCCGAGCGCTTGCCGTATCTGCTGCATGCCCTGCCAGGATTGGTCATTGCGTTGACGCTGGTGTATTTCGCCCTGCATTACGTGCCGGCGCTGTACCAGACTTCAGGCTTGCTGCTGATCGCTTATGCATTGTTGTTTTTGCCATTGGCACAGGCGCCGATTCGCACAGCGCTGAACAAGGCTGCGCCGCAGCTCGAAGAGGCTGCGCGCACGCTGGGCGCTTCATCGTTTACGGCGTTTTGTCGGGTGACGTTGCCGATTATCTTCCCGGCATTGGGCGCGGCGTTTGCACTGGTGTTTCTGGATGCGATGAAGGAATTGACGGCGACGCTGCTGCTGAGTCCGACCGGGCTGAACACGTTGGCGACTGAGGTTTGGGCGCATACCGCGAATGTCGAGTTTGCCGCGGCGGCGCCTTATGCGGCGTTGTTGATTTTGGTATCGGGACTGCCGGTTTATTTACTGACGACGCGGATGTATCTGAGCCGCTGATACCGCTTTCGCGAGCAGGCTCGCTCCCACAGAGAAACGCATTCCAATGTGGGAGCGAGCCTGCTCGCGAAGCGGCCCGCCCAGATGACCTCAAGCCCTGAACTGCCCCAGACTCGCCTTCAGCTGCGCCGCCAAACCATCCAGCACCTTGCCACTGGCCGTGGTCTCCACCACCGCCTGCGCCGCTTTCTCGGCCTGGGCATGAATCGTTTCGACTCGCCCGCGCACCGCCTGCGCACCTTGCGCCTGATGCGCCGCCGCTTGCGTCGCCAGGCCAATCGCCGCATGCACTTGCTCGACCGACGCCTGCACTGATTGCTGCAACCGCGCACTGTCACGCAACACCAGCAAGCCTTCGCTGGCCTGACGCCCGGCCTGACCGATCGCCTCGACCGCTTCACGCGCGCCCTGCTGCAACGCGACGATGTGCGCCTGAATATCGCCAGTAGAGCTTTGCGTCTTGCTCGCCAGCGCTCGAACTTCGTCCGCCACCACCGCAAAACCACGCCCGGTCTCGCCCGCCCGCGCCGCCTCGATAGCGGCGTTGAGCGCCAGCAGATTGGTCTGCTCGGCGATCCCATGAATCACCGTCAGCACCACTTCAATCTGTTCGCTCTGCTGCGCCAGCCGCTCGATGACTTTCGCCCCGGTATCGACCTGCCCCGCCAGCGCCTCGATCAGGCTGCCGACTTTGGCGGAGGTGCGGGTGTTTTCGTCGGTGGCCTGACGAATATCCACCACCTGCTTCAACGCCGCTTGCATTGCATGGCTTTCCGACTGCGCCTCATCAGCCATTTGCGACAGCGCTCGCAGGCTTTCCGCCACCTCATCACGCTGCATGCCGGCCGCCGCATCCGCCCCGGCATTGCGCAGGGTCATCGCGCCAATCTCGACGCCGGTACGCTGCGCAACATCGCCCGCCTCACGCACGATCGGCTGCAACTTATCCACAAAGCGATTGACCGCCGA
This sequence comes from Pseudomonas sp. S3_C06, assembly GCF_054667675.1. NCBI lineage: Bacteria > Pseudomonadati > Pseudomonadota > Gammaproteobacteria > Pseudomonadales > Pseudomonadaceae > Pseudomonas > Pseudomonas sp. S3_C06. The sequence goes on along the minus strand of NZ_CP162747.1, from coordinate 4,529,847 downwards.
GGCCATGTCGCCGATTTCGTCTTTGCTGTTGATCTGCACACGCTTGGTCAGATCGCCCTCGCCCGCCGCCAGGTCATCCATCGCTGCGTTGAGCATCTTCAGGCGATTGACCACGCGATGGCCCAACACTACCGCCAGCAACAACAGCACTCCACAACCGACCAGCGCCAGGCCCAGGCCTATGCGCCAGCGCAAGGTTGCTGCTGCTTCCCGAACGGTATTGGCGGTATTGGATTTCATCTCGGTTGCGGTGGACTGCGCTGATTGCAGGCGCGACTGCATGGCTTTGGCGCTGTCCGCTGCGGCGCCCTTGAGACTGTCGCCGACCAACTGATCACTGCTGGCGATCAACGCCGAGAAGCGCTTGTCCAGTGCCGCCAGATCGGTTTCAACCGAGGCTGTGGACACACCCATCAGCACCTTGCCGATTTCCACGCCGTTTGGATTGATCGAGGCTTCAAGGTAATAAACCGACGGATCGTTCTTGGCCGCATCCAGCACTTTATCCAGCGCACGCTCGCCCTGGCCTTTTTCCAGCAAGGCCTTGTTGATCGGGTTTTCGCGGTTGAGATAACGGGTCAGGTGCTGGCCAGTGGCGTCGTCGTAGACCACGAACAGCACATTGGGATTGCGCTGGGCCCGGCGGGCGAACTCGGAAAGGGTCGGCACGTCGCTGTCCCACATGGCGCGCGGCGCAACGGAGGCGAGCAACTGCGCCATGTCATTGGCCGAATCCTTCAGATCCTTTTCCAGCGTCGCCCGCAACTGCGCCTGCTCGTCTTTCAGCCGCGAAGACAGACCGGCAGTCAGGCGCTGACGAGTGCTGGCAGACAACGCATCGAGGCTCGACGTGACTTCACGTCCCGCCTGCTCAAGTTCGCCGGAGAGTTTCTGGCTGTCGGCGCCGAGGCGCACCGCCAAATCAGCTTCCAGCGCGGTGACGGTGCTCCGCGTCAGGGCAACGGCCACCAACACCTGCACCAAAAGGGCGATACCAAGGGTAACGAACACGGGCCGCAACAAACGGCTTTGTAACAGTGAGAGAACGGCCGACACTGTGAATCCCTCTACTTCTGACGCCATTAATTTGATGGCACTCTTGTAGACAGATTCACAGCAAAGGTCATGCCGTCCAACAGGCATAAACGACAAAGGCCCCGATGAAGGGGCCTTTGTGTTTTTACATCAACGACTTATCAAGCAAACGGATGACGCAGAACGATGGTTTCGTTGCGATCCGGGCCCGTCGAAATAATGTCGATCGGCGCGCCGATCAACTCTTCAACGCGTTTGATGTAGGCACGAGCGTTAGCTGGCAGCTCTTCCAGGGTTTTCGCACCCACGGTCGATTCGGTCCAGCCTGGCACTTCTTCGTACACAGGCTGCAGGCCTACGTAGCTGTCAGCGTCGGTCGGGGCAACAGCATTGCCGTCCGCATCTTTGTAGCCGACGCAGATGTTGATGGTTTCCAGGCCGTCGAGAACGTCCAGCTTGGTCAGGCAGATGCCCGAGATGCTGTTCACATCGATAGCGCGACGCAGAATAACGGCGTCGAACCAGCCGCAACGACGGGCACGGCCGGTGGTCGCGCCGAACTCGTGACCTTGTTTGGCCAGGTGTGCGCCGACGTCGTCGAACAGCTCAGTCGGGAATGGACCCGAACCTACGCGAGTGGTGTAAGCCTTGGTGATGCCCAGGATGTAGTCCAGGAACATCGGGCCAACGCCGGAACCGGTGGCCACGCCACCGGCGGTGGTGTTGGAGCTGGTCACGTACGGGTAGGTACCGTGGTCGATGTCGAGCAACGAACCTTGGGCGCCTTCAAACATGATGTCTTTGCCGGCGCGACGCAGGTCGTGCAGCTCAGCCGTCACGTCGAGCATCAGCGGCTTCAGCAGCTCAGCGTATTCCTTGCACTCGGCCAGGGTCTTTTCGAACTCGATGGCCGGCTCTTTGTAGTAACCGACCAGCATGAAGTTGTGGTAATCCACCAGTTCACGCAGCTTGTCTTCGAAGCGCGGCATGTTCAGCAGGTCGCCAACACGCAGGCCACGACGCGCAACCTTGTCTTCGTACGCCGGGCCGATGCCGCGACCGGTGGTACCGATCTTCAGCTCGCCACGGGCCTTTTCACGGGCCTGGTCCAGCGCCACGTGGAAGGACAGGATCAGCGGGCAGGACGGGCTGATACGCAGACGCTCGCGCACCGGTACGCCTTTCTCTTCCAGCTTGGTGATCTCGCGCAGCAGGGCGTCAGGTGCAACCACCACGCCGTTGCCGATCAGGCACTGCACGCCTTCGCGCAGCACGCCCGACGGGATCAGGTGCAGGACGGTTTTCTCGCCGTCGATCACCAGTGTGTGGCCAGCGTTGTGGCCACCTTGGTAGCGCACTACGGCGGCAGCATGTTCGGTCAGCAGATCAACGATCTTGCCTTTGCCCTCATCACCCCATTGGGTGCCCAGGACTACGACATTCTTACCCATAACACTTGTCCTCATTCGCGCAAACTTGGTGCCGGCGATGGCCGGCAGGAAAACTCAAGAAGCCAGTGGCGATACTTGCCAAAGCCCGTTCTGCTGAATCAATTGCCGGTCGCAGTCCGCATCACGGGCGGCGGCCAAAGGTTGTCCAGGCAACGCCTGAACGACACGCTGACCCTCACTGCGCAACTGGCAAACCTGCTGCCAGAGTGCCGCATCCGTACTGTCAGGCATCCAGATACCGCCAGACGGTAGCTCGATCTCAGCACGCCCCAGGGTCACCAGGGTTTTCAAATCGGTGGAAAAGCCTGTCGCTGGACGGGCGCGACCGAAGTCGGCACCGATGTCGTCGTAACGACCGCCCTGAGCGATGGACTGGCCAACGCCCGGCACGAACACCGCGAACACCACACCGGTGTGGTAGTGGTAGCCACGCAGCTCGCCCAGGTCGAAGTACAACGGCAGCTCCGGGAACCGCGCCGACAGGCGCTCGGCGATCGCCAGCAAATCTTCCAGTGCCGCCAGAACCGGCGCCGGCGCATTGGCCAGACGCTCGCGGGCAGCGCTTAACACTTCACGGCCGCCGCACAGATCAACCAGCGCACGCAGCATGCCGGACAAATCGGCCGGCAGGCCTTCGGTCAAGGTAATGACCTCGTCGATGGCTTTGCGTTGCAGCGCGTCGAACAACTGCTGCTCGACTTCACCCGACAGACCGGCGGCACGCGCCAGACCACGGTAGATGCCGACATGACCAAGATCCATGTGCACATCCGGCACGTCGGCCAGTTGCAGCATGGCCAGCATCAGGCTGATCACTTCAACGTCGCTGCTCGGGCTGGCGTCGCCGTACAACTCGGCGCCCAACTGGATCGGGCTGCGCGAGGACGACAATGCACGCGGCTGGGCATGCAGCACGCTGCCGGCGTAGCACAGACGGCTCGGACCTTCGCGCCGCAGGGTGTGCGCATCGATGCGCGCCACTTGCGGCGTGATGTCGGCACGGAAACCCATCTGCCGGCCCGACTGCGGGTCGATGACCTTGAAGGTACGCAGATCCAGGTCCTGGCCCGCGCCGGTCAGCAGGGATTCCAGGTACTCGATATGGGGAGTCACGACAAACTCGTAACCCCAGCTCTGGAACAGATCCAACACCTGACGACGCGCGACTTCAATGCGCGCCGCTTCCGGTGGCAGTACTTCTTCGATGCCATCTGGCAGCAGCCAGCGGTCTACCGTTGCCATTACGCCATTCCCCTTTGATCCGGGCGGCCAGCCTGCGGGCGAGCCTTGAGTGAAGCAGAAAATGACCAATCCGTTCAAAACGCACGCGCATGAACGACGCGGCGAAAGGCCTGTTACCGGCTTCGCCCATCACTTTCCTCGAAATACTCTCGGGCCATTCAACCCGATGCCTGCAACAAAAAACAGCAATCAAACGTGCAGACGCAAAAAAGCCGGGAATTTCCCGGCTGCCGCATCATACACACGTTTTCCCAAAGGATCACCCCGCCCGAGGTTTTAGCCGCCGGGCGGAATGATTCAGGTCAACGGCGTATCAAGGCTTGGCCTTTTCCAGGTAGTGGAAAAAGTCGCTGCTTGGGTCGAGGACCAATACGTCGGATTTGTTCGCGAAGCTTTCACGGTAGGCACGCAGGCTACGGTAGAAACTGTAGAACTCCTGATCCTGACCGTAGGCCTTGGAGTAGATCGCAGCGGCCTGGGCATCACCGTCACCGCGAACCTCTTCGGATTCACGATAGGCTTCAGCCAGCAACACGCGGCGTTGACGATCGGCGTCAGCACGGATGCCTTCAGCCAGTTCGTTACCCTTGGCGCGGTGCTCGCGAGCTTCACGCTCACGCTCGGTGCTCATACGTTCGAACACGCTGCGGTTCACTTCTTTCGGCAGGTCGATGGTCTTGACCCGGACATCGACCACTTCGATACCCAGCTCTTTTTCCGCCATCTTGTTCAGCGAAGCAGTGATGTCAGCCATCAGTGCGTCACGCTCACCCGACACCACTTCGTGCAGGGTGCGCTTACCGAACTGGTCACGCAGACCGGATTCCAGACGACGGGACAGACGCTCGTCGGCGATTTGCTTCAGACCGGAAGTCGCGGTGTAGAAGCGCTCGGCATCTTTCACTCGCCACTTGGCGTAGGCATCGACCATCACGGCTTTCTTTTCCAGGGTCAGGAAGCGCTGCGTCGGTGCATCGAGCGTCATCAGACGTGCGTCGAATTTACGCACCTGGTTAACGTAAGGCACTTTCACATGCAGACCCGGCTGAACATCGGCCTGAACCACACGACCGAATTGCAGCAGCACCGCACGCTCGGTCTGAGCGACGATGTAGAAGCAGTTCCAGCCCACCAGCACGACAACGACGCCAACGATCAGGGCGATCAGCGATTTATTGCTCATCAGCGGGTCTCCCTTGTGCGCGACTGCGGCAGGTCAGTGACATGCGGCGTGACGTCCGTGTTGTTGCTGGCGGCAGCCGAACCGGTGACCGGTGCATTGCTGCCTGAACTGTTCTGAATCATTTTGTCCAACGGCAGGTAAAGCAGGTTGCTCTGGCCGTTTTTGTTGCCGGTCACGAGTACCTTGCTGGTGTTGCTGAAGACTTCCTGCATGGTGTCCAGGTACAGACGCTGGCGGGTAACCTCAGGTGCCTTGCGGTACTCGGCAACCAGTTTGGTAAAGCGATCTGCTTCACCCTTGGCGCGCGAGACCGTTTCGTCACGGTAACCGTTGGCATCTTCGAGTATGCGCTGGGCCTGACCACGGGCTTCCGGCACGACGCCGTTGGCGTAGGTTTCAGCCTGGTTGCGCGAACGCTGCTCGTCTTCACGGGCGCGGATCACGTCGTCAAAGGCTTCCTGCACTTCACGCGGTGCCGCTGCGCTCTGTACGTTGACCTGAGTGACGGTGATACCGGTGCGATAGGTATCGAGGAAGCGTTGCAGACGCTCCTTGATTTCGCTGGCCATCAGTTCACGACCTTCGGTCAGCACCTGGTCCATGGCGGTCGAACCCACCACGTGGCGCAGGGCGCTGTCGGTCGCGTGCTGCAGGCTGATTTCCGGCTGATCAACGTTCAGCACGAAGTCCTGCAGATTGCTGATCTTGTACTGCACGGTCAGCGGCACTTCGACGATATTCTCGTCTTCGGTCAGCATCTGGCCCTGCTTGGTGTAGGCACGCTCACGCGTGACGTTTTCCATGTACTTCTTGTCGATCGGCGGGAAGTAGATGTTCAGGCCCGGGCCGACAGTCTCGTAGTACTTGCCGAAACGCAGCACCACGGCCTGCTCCTGCTCGTCCACCACATAGACCGCGCTGTACAGCCAGACAGCCGCCAGCACAACGAGGCCGATGCCGAGCAGACCGCCGAAGCCGCCACTGCTCTTGCCCGAACCACCGCCGTCATCACCACGTTTCTTACCACCACCGAACAACCCGTTCAGGCTTTCCTGCAGCTTTCGGAAGGCCTCGTCGAGATCCGGTGGCCCCTTGCGGTCGCCGTTATTGCGGCGCTTGCCACCCCAAGGATCCTGATTATTCGAGTTGCCACCCGGCTCATTCCAAGCCATAGCGCTCTCCATCTGATAAAGCAAAGACGCACCCACGGCGCGCCGACCAATGCTACAGAATGCCTGCCTTTGCGGCACAACCGCTTTGTCAGGCTTTTATTGCAAAGTGTGTTGCTCGATGAATTCCATCGGCTGCAATCCTTCGCGGCTTACCAGTCGATTCAACTCGACACGGGGCAAACGAACGGCCAGCAGACTGATGCCTTCTTCGTCATGCTCTTCTTTCTGCACCGCACCGAGTTCGAAAAACTGCGCACGCAGTCGGGCGAATCGTTGCGGCAAGCGCAAGGTACCGATAAACAAATCACTGCCAAGTAATTCGGCGATGGCTTGCTCAAGCAATTCCAGACCACTACCGTCACGCGCCGAAAGCCAGACCCGCTGGGGCTTGCCGTTTTCGTCGCGCTGGATTTGTGGCTCAACGCCTTCAAGCAAATCGAGTTTGTTATAGACCTCGAGGATCGGCAAGTCCTGGGCACCAATCTCGCCCAGCACCACCATCACCTGCTCGATCTGCAACATGCGATCCGGTTCGGCCGCATCGATCACGTGCAACAGCAGATCGGAATTGCTCGACTCTTCGAGGGTAGACCGAAATGCCTCGACCAGCTTGTGCGGCAGGTGACGAATGAAGCCCACCGTGTCCGCCAGGACAATCGGCCCCAGGTCGTCCAGTTCCAGACGGCGCAGGGTGGGGTCCAGCGTGGCGAACAATTGGTCGGCCGCGTAGACGTCGGATTTCGTCACGTTATTGAAGAGTGTGGACTTGCCGGCGTTGGTGTAGCCCACCAGAGACACGGTAGGAATGTCCGCACGGGAGCGACCGCGTCGCGATTGCTCGCGCTGGCTGCGCACCTTCTCCAGCCGGCCCTTGATCTGGCGCAGGCGGACCCGCAGCAAACGGCGGTCGGTTTCCAGTTGGGTTTCACCCGGACCGCGCATGCCGATACCGCCACCCTGACGTTCAAGGTGAGTCCAGCCGCGAACCAGCCGCGTGCTCATGTGGTCAAGCTGGGCCAGTTCGACCTGGAGCTTGCCTTCATGGGTACGGGCGCGCTGGGCGAAAATATCGAGAATCAGGCCGGTACGGTCGATCACGCGACACTCGAAAACACGTTCGAGGTTACGTTCCTGACTGGGCGTGAGGATGTGATTGAAAATCACCAGATCGGCTTCTTCAGCCTTGACCAGGTCGCGCAGTTCCTCGACCTTGCCGCTGCCGATCAGGTATTTGGCGGTTGGCCGATGACGCGGCACGTTAAAAAACGCAACGGTCTCGGCGCCGGCCGAATTAGCCAATTCCTGAAACTCCTGCGGATCTTCGCGCGCCTCAGGGTCCTGTCCATCCAAGTGAACGAGGATGACTCGTTCACCACCACCGTGGCGCTCAAAGAACAAAGGAGACTCCTATCAGGCGTTACCTGGCTCAGCGTCACCTGCTTCGGATTCGGTTGCGCTAGGCAGACGAATTGGACGAACCGGCACTACTGTCGAGATAGCGTGTTTGTAAACCATCTGGCTCACGGTGTTTTTCAGCAGGATCACGAACTGGTCGAACGACTCGATCGTGCCTTGCAGTTTGATACCGTTGACCAGGTAGATGGAAACCCCAACTTTCTCTTTACGTAAAGTATTCAAGTAAGGGTCTTGTAGCGAATGCCCTTTTGACATGTGCCGCACTCCTTTAAGGATTCAATAATAAAAATAGGTAATTCAGATGGCTTTGGCCGTCACACCCCCAAGGATAGACGGCAATTGCAAGGACTCAGCTCAATATGGAGATGGTCCCAAGGTATTTCAAGGCGCGTGGCAGATTGTCGCAATCAAGACTGTCCAGCCAGTGTATATCTTCCCAGCTGCGCAGCCAGGTGAACTGGCGTTTGGCCAATTGGCGCGTGGCGATGATGCCGCGCTCCTGCATTTCGGCCAATGTCAGCTTGCCATCCAGGTAGTCCCAGACTTGGCGGTAGCCTACCGCACGTATAGACGGCAACCCCGAATGCAGGTCACTTCTTTTACGCAGGGCTACGACCTCGTCGATGAACCCCTGTTCCAACATATTTGTGAATCTTTGTTTAATGCGCTCGTGCAATACCTGACGATTTGCCGGGGCAATGGCCAAGTTCGCGACAGTATAGGGCAATTGTTGCAGTCCCGAAGCGGCTGCTTCAGTACTTTGCGCAGATTGTTGCAGGCGCAACTCGGTCATGCTCTGACCACTGACCCGATAAACTTCCAGCGCGCGACTCAGGCGCTGCGGATCGTTCGGGTGAATCCGCGCCGCTGACACCGGGTCGATGACCGCCAATTGGTCGTGCAAGGCTTGCCAGCCAAGGCGTGCAGCCTCTTCTTCGATCTGCGCGCGGACTTCGGGGTCGGCGGCGGGCATGTCTGCCAGGCCTTCGACCAGAGCCTTGTAATAGAGCATCGTGCCACCGACCAGCAGCGGAATTTTTCCGCGTGCGGTGATCTCGGCCATGGCTTGCAGGGCATCGCGACGGAAATCTGCAGCTGAATAGGCTTCGGCAGGATCAAGAATATCGATCAGACGGTGCGGAAATTCGGCCAGCAATTCTTTCGAAGGCTTGGCCGTGCCGATGTCCATGCCGCGATAGACCAGCGCCGAATCGACACTGATCAACTCACACGGCAGCACCTTGGTCAGCTCGATGGCCAGATCGGTCTTGCCCGCAGCGGTCGGGCCCATCAGGAAAATCGCTGGAGGGAGCTGGCTCATCAACGACCGCGCAGGAACAGTTTGTCCAGATCGTCCAGACCCAATTGGGTCCAGGTCGGTCGGCCATGGTTGCATTGACCGCTGCGCTCGGTGTTTTCCATGTCACGCAGCAGACCGTTCATTTCCGGCAGGGCCAGGCGTCGGTTGGCGCGAATCGCGCCGTGACAGGCCATGGTGCCGAGCAATTCGTTGAGGTGCGCCTGAATCCGGTCGCTGGTGCCGTATTCCATCAGGTCCGACAGTACGTCGCCGACCAGACGGTTGGCTTCAGCTTGCTTCAACAACGCCGGAATCTGGCGGATTGCCAGGGTTTCCGGGCCCAGACGCTGCAATTCGAAGCCCAGGCGCTGGAACCATGCCGCGTGTTCTTCAGCGCAATCAGCCTCGCGCTGGCTAACGGCGAGGGATTCCGGCACCAACAACGGCTGACCGCTGAGGCCTTCGCTGGCCATGGCGATCTTCAGGCGTTCGTACATGATCCGCTCATGAGCGGCGTGCATGTCCACCAGCACCAGCCCTTGAGCGTTTTCGGAAAGAATATAGATGCCTTTCAACTGCGCCAGGGCATAACCGAGCGGCGGAATGTCTTCCTGACCAGCCGGCAGTGCGTTGGCGTTTGCCTCAGGCAGCGGCGCGAAAAACTCGCGATACGCAGCCTGAGCCTCAGCAGCCGGCGGCACCGCCGATTGCGGGCGCGGTGTGTACTGATACTGATAGGCGCCGCCAGCACTGGCACCGGAGGCGGTATTGAACGCCGGCTGCGCCTGCGGTTGCTCCAGCAGCGCGTTGGCCGCCAGACGCATTTCGCCTTGCGGGCCGAACTCACCGGCATCGATGCCCGTTGGCCGCACGACGGCAGTGGTCACGGAACCGGCAAGCTGATCTTCCGGCCGCACATCGCCCAAAGCGCGGTGCAAGGTGCCGTAAAGGAAGTCATGCACCATGCGCCCGTCACGGAAGCGCACTTCGTGCTTGGTCGGGTGCACGTTGACGTCGACCGCCGCCGGATCGACTTCGAAAAACAGCGCAAAGGTCGGGTGACGGCCGTTGAACAGCACATCGCGATAGGCCTGACGCACCGCGTGGGCCACCAGTTTGTCGCGCACCGCCCGGCCATTCACAAAGAAATACTGCAAATCCGCCTGACTGCGGTTGAACGTCGGCAATCCAACCCAGCCCCACAAATGCAGGCCATTGCGTTCGATCTTGATCGGCAGCGCCTGCTCAAGGAAACCTGAGCCGCAGATTGCCGCCACACGGCGGGCGCGGGCCGCATCATCGTGGGCCTCGTGCAGGCTGAGGATGGTCTTGCCGTTGTGGCGCAGATGGAATGCCACGTCGAAACGCGCCAGTGCCAGACGTTTGATCACTTCTTGCAGGTGATCGAATTCGGTTTTTTCGGTCTTGAGGAATTTGCGCCGCGCTGGGGTGTTGAAGAACAAGTCGCGCACTTCCACCGAGGTGCCGACCGGATGCGCCGCTGGCTGAACCCGTGGCGCCATGTCACGGCCTTCGGTTTCGACCTGCCAGGCTTGATCGGCATCGCGAGTACGCGAGGTCAGCGTCAGGCGCGCCACGGAGCTGATCGACGCCAGTGCCTCTCCACGGAACCCGAGACTCATCACCTGCTCAAGGTCTTCCAGATTGCGAATCTTGCTGGTGGCGTGACGTGCCAGGGCCAGCGGCAGGTCGTCGGCGGAAATTCCGCTGCCATCGTCACGAACCCGCAGCAGCTTGACGCCACCCTGCTCGACGTCGACATCAATGCGTTTGGCGCCGGAATCGAGGCTGTTTTCCAACAGTTCCTTGATCACCGAGGCCGGGCGTTCAACCACCTCACCGGCGGCGATCTGGTTCGCCAGCCGTGGGCTGAGCAGTTCAATGCGAGCAGCAGCGTTCAGCACTTCGTTCATTCTTTGGACGCCAGTTCGGTGCCAGGAATGGTCAAGTGCTGACCGACTTTCAGCTCATCGCTTTTCAGGTTGTTGGCGGCGCGCAGCGTGGCCGGCGACACCTGATAGCGCACGCCGATCATCGCCAGCGTTTCCCCCGGGCCAACACGGTGATCACGCGGGCCCTGGGCGATCTTGCCGGAATCACGCAGCCAGGCGATGTAGGTGCCCGGTGGCGGATTCTGCTGGAAGAACTGACGCACGCCGCTGCTGATCGAACGCGCCAGCGCTTGCTGATGGCTCGAGGCGGAGAGCTTGTTTGCTTCGTTAGCGTTGGAGATGAAGCCGGTTTCGACCAGGATCGACGGGATGTCCGGCGACTTCAGCACCATGAACCCGGCCTGTTCCACGCGCTGTTTGTGCAGCGGCGTGACGCGGCCGATGTTGGTCAGGACTTTCTGGCCGACGTTGAGGCTGGAAGTCAGCGAGGCGGTCATCGACAGGTCGAGCAATACGCCCGCGAGCATGCGGTCCTTGTCGTCGAGGCTGACGTTGCCGGCACCACCGATCAAGTCGGAACGGTTTTCACTGTCGGCCAGCCAACGAGCAGTTTCGGAAGTAGCGCCGCGATCAGACAGGGCAAACACCGAGGCACCGAAAGCTGCAGCGGATGGCGCAGCGTCGGCGTGAATCGAGACGAACAGGTCGGCGCCCTTCTTGCGGGCGATTTCGGTACGGCCGCGCAACGGGATGAAATAGTCGCCGGTACGGGTCAACTCGGCACGGAAGCCTTTCATGCCGTTGACCTGACGCTGCAGTTCACGGGCGATTTGCAGTACCACGTCTTTCTCACGCTGGCCACGCGAGCCGGATGCACCCGGGTCTTCGCCACCATGGCCGGCGTCGATCACGACAATAATGTCGCGCTTGCCGGCCGGGGCTGGCGGCAACTTGATCGCAGGCTCGGTGGGGGTTACTGGCACCGCTGGCACGGTGGCCACCTGCGGCGTTGGCGCCGGCGGCGGTGCGGCGTCGGCCGGGTTGTCGAACAGATCGACCACCAGACGGTTGCCGTACTGCGCGTTTGGCGCCAGCGAGAAGCTTTTCGGGGTGACGGCTTTCTTCAGATCGATGACCACGCGCAGGTCGGTCGGCGTGCGCTGGGCCGAGCGCATCGCGGTGATCGGCGTGTTCGCGGTCTGTACATTCAGCGGCGCACCGAGGGTGGCGCCGTTGATGTCGATCACCAGCCGGTCCGGTGAGGTCAGGGTGAAGACGCTGTGCTGGACCGGGCCGCTCAGGTCGAAGACCAGTCGCGTGTTGTCCGGCGCCCGCCACAGGCGCACGCTGTTGACCTTCGAATCGGCCACAGCGTTGACGGTTACTGCCATCAACAACAGTCCAGCGGCAGCCACCAACGCGCGAAAGCGCATACCTAACCCCATCATTTAATTGGATTCCAATGCCAAAGCGGCACACCAGGCCTCGCCACGCGAGCCCTGGGATAAAATTTTCAGCGAACGCCCGCTGTCTTGCGGGCTAATGGTAATGGTCAGGTCAGGCTTTGGCAAAAAGCCTGCACCTTTATCGGGCCATTCGATCAGGCACATCGCGTCGTCTTCGAAGTAGTCGCGGATGCCGAGAAACTCCAGTTCCTCCGGATCAACCAGTCGATACAGGTCGAAGTGGAAGGCGCGGATGTCACCGATCTCGTAGGGTTCGACCAAGGTGAAGGTCGGACTTTTTACCGCACCAACATGGCCCAACCCGCGGATGATGCCCCGTGAGAGCGTGGTTTTGCCCATCCCCAGGTTGCCTTCGAGAAAAATCAGGCCATGGCCCTGGGTCACGCGGGCGATCCGTGCGCCAAAGTCGCTCATGGCCTGTTCATCGGCCAGGTACAGGGTTACTTCAGACACGGTGCTTGCTCCTCCAACAACTGACGAATGGCTGGAATCAGATCACTGGCCGCCAGCCCACGGCCGAATTTTCCTTGTTGCAGACCGGCATTGGCGTGCAGCCAGACCGCCAGACACGCGGCATCGAAGCCGTCCATGCCTTGCGCCAGCAATGCACCGGTCAAACCGGCCAGCACATCGCCGAGTCCGGCGGTGGCCATGGCCGGATGGCCCTGATGACACAACGCCAGACGTCCATCGGGATGCGCGATCAGGCTGCCAGCGCCTTTCAACACCACAACCGCTGTATATTTTTTGCTCAATGCCAGCACCGCCGCCGGACGATCCGCTTGCACTTCTGCGGTGCTGATTCCCAGCAGACGCGCGGCTTCGCCCGGATGCGGGGTGATCACGCAATCCTTGGGCAACTCAACGAAACCGCTCGCCAGCAGGTTCAATGCGTCGGCGTCCCAGACTTGCGGCAGCGCGGCATTCGCGGCAGCTGACAACAGCGCCCGCCCCCAGCTAGCCTGTCCCAACCCCGGACCAACCACCAGTACAGAAACTTTCTCCAGCAAACTCATCAACTGATTGGCCGACGAGGTTCCGAGCGCCATGGCTTCCGGCACTCGCGTCAGCGCCGCCGGGACGTGTTCAGGACGGGTCGCCAGCGAAACCATACCCGCGCCACTGCGCAGGGCCGTTTCCGTGCTGAGCAAAATCGCCCCGCCAAACCCGTGATCGCCGCCGATCAGCAACACATGGCCGAAACGGCCCTTGTGCGAAGTCGGGGCTCGCGCCGCCAACCTTGGAAGATTAGCCGTGTTGAGCCGTTGGGCGATGACAGGAATGTCACGATAAATGTCGGCGCTGGCCTGCAAATCGTTAAATACCAATTGGCCGACATGATCCGCCGCGTCCCCGGTAAACAGGCCGATTTTCAGCCCGATAAAGGTCACCGTAAGATCAGCCTGCACAGCGGCGCCCAGAACATGCCCGGAGTCGGCGCTTAGACCTGAAGGGATATCGACGGCGGTTACCGGCAAACCGCTGGTGTTGATTGCTTTGATCGCCGACACGTAAGGCTCGCGAACTTCACCGCTCAACCCAGTACCGAGCAAGGCATCGAGAATGATCCCGCGCAATTCACTTTCAGCCTGCCAGGCCTGCACCGCGACACCTTCATTCAGCGCTTCGGCATGGGCCAGTGCGGCATCGCTCTGCAAACGCTGCGGATCGCCGACTGCCAACACCCGCACCTGCCAACCGGCTCGTTGCGCCATGGTCGCGACCAGATAACCGTCACCGGCATTGTTGCCATGCCCGGCCAGCACCGTCAGTTCAGTCGCCGACGGCCATTGCCGCACCAGCGCTCGCCACGTCGCATGCGCCGCGCGCTGCATCAATTCGAAGCCCGGCATACCGGCGGCGATCAGCCGTGCGTCGAGCTCGCGCACCTGCGCGGCACCATACAGCGCGTCGGGTAATTGATCTTTCGTGTGCGGCATGCGTCTTCGGGCTCCGATGTCTGGCAGAATTATACGCACCTCAGCTCCGGTTTCTCTCGTCTCATGTCCGCTATCACCACAGACCTGCCCGCCCTCGCCCAATCAATCAAGGATTGGGGCCGCGAGCTGGGCTTTCAGCAAGTCGGCATCAGCGGTCTGGACCTGGCCGAGCATGAGCAGCACCTCGCACGCTGGCTCAAGGCCGGCTACCACGGCGAAATGGATTACATGGGCGCCCATGGCAGCAAACGCTCGCACCCCGAAGAGCTGGTGCCGGGCACCTTGCGCGTGGTTTCGCTGCGCATGGACTACTTGCCGGGCGATACGCAAATGGCGCAAATGCTCGCGCAACCGGAAAAAGCCTACGTGTCGCGTTATGCCTTGGGCCGCGATTACCACAAATTGATCCGTAAACGTGTGCAGCAATTGGCCGACAAGATTCAGGCGCAGATCGGCCCGTTCGGTTTTCGCGCGTTTGTCGACAGCGCCCCGGTACTGGAAAAAGCCATCGCTGAACAGGCCGGGCTGGGCTGGATCGGCAAAAACACTCTGGTGCTGAATCGCAAGGCTGGCAGTTACTTCTTTCTCAGCGAATTGTTCGTTGATCTGCCATTGCCGGTGGATGAACCACACAGCAGCGAACATTGCGGGCGCTGCACAGCATGCCTGGATATCTGCCCGACCAATGCCTTCGTCGGCCCGTATGTGCTGGACGCGCGGCGCTGCATTTCCTATCTGACCATCGAACTGAAAAGCGCCATCCCTGAAGACCTGCGTCCGTTGATCGGCAATCGCGTGTTCGGTTGTGATGACTGCCAGATCGTCTGCCCGTGGAACCGTTTCGCCAAGCCTTCCGGGGAAAGCGATTTCAAGCCGCGGCACAATCTCGACAATGCCGAATTGGCTGAGCTGTTTTTGTGGGACGAAGAGAAATTTTTAGGTAGCACTGAAGGTTCGCCGTTGCGGCGAGCCGGGTATGAGCGTTGGTTGAGGAATCTGGCGGTGGGATTGGGCAATGCGCCTTCAACGATTCCGGTACTGGAAGCATTGAAGGCGCGACGGGATTATCCGTCAGAGTTGGTTAGAGAGCATGTGGAGTGGGCGTTGCGTCAGCATGTCCCTGACACACTGTAAAATCCTTTCGATCCACTTTTGCGGTGCGACCAATAGCCTGCACAGTCCGCTGGCCCGAGCATGTTGCCAGCCAATGAGTCAGCCCTCGTCGGAACTCTCCAGCCCACTGTCCACGCCATCGAACACTATATTCTGTTGGGGCACCCAGACATCGCCACCCACTTGAATCAGGACTTTTCTGTCTAAACCGGCGGCATTCATATAGTCAGTGACTCGTTGCAGGGTATCTTCATCCAGCGGATTGTTTCGAAAGTTATAGTTGACTTCCCAAACATCGGGCACGTCGAACAATTCCAGTGGCAAGTTCTTGATTCCATTACTCCCCAAATCTGCGTAGGCGAGACTCTCGATGTCAAACAGCCCGACTGGAACTTCGATCAGCCCTGTATTCGAAAGATAGAGACTGTCCAGGCGCCGCATGAAACTGATATCAGGCGCGAGGCCAAGCGGGTTGTCGCTTAAATCCAGAAGCGTCAAGTTTTCAATATGGGCGAGGCCTTCGACGGTTGCTTCGGAGAGTCGAATGTCGCAGTTGTCCAGTGTTAATGTCGCCAGTTCTCTCATTTGAAAAATTTCAACGGGAAACGTTTTCAGCGCAAAACCCGAGAGGATCAGATACCGCACGCCCGGAAAAGCTTCGAGAAAAGCGCTGCCACTCAGTGGCGAAGTGCTGGAGAGACTCAGTTCACGGACATGACTGAAGTCAGCCGATAAACGCGGCAGGCTTCCCAGCATATCCAGATCGTAATCAAGCGTTGACGGGGTGTAAGGGTTTACGGTTGTTGCCTTGCGAGACCAATTGGCTTGTAACTCCAGTGCGAAAAACTCTCTGTGGGCTCGCTGAGACTCAATCTCGGTCTTTGTCAGCGACAGCCCCGTGACGGGGTGGAGAGGCGGCACTTCTGCCACCCACGCTCCAAGGTCTTCCACCAGTGTGGAGAATTCCTTCTCCAGGCGAGCCACCGCGAGCAACGGATCGCCGCTAAATCGCTCGCTAAGCATGGTTGATCGGGCCTCCTCGGTCATGGTCGGGTACAGCTCGGCCAGACGCTCGTCTATCGTGGGAATCGACCCCTGCTGAAATTCCCCCTCACCGGACAACTCCCTGGCTCGTTCCACTGCTACCTGCCCGGGCAAGTCATCGTTGTCCGCCGGACGCCAGAACTTGCCCTCGGCATCCAGCTTCATCAGCGGGCCGGAAGCATTGAGTTCTCTGGCGACCGTGGCACGGTACAGACCGCTTTCGGCATCTTTGACCACTTGCACGAAATAGTCATCGGCAACGGCGACATACTGACGCTGCTTGCATAGCCGAATGCCCAACGCGTCGGCCTCACCGAGATTGTTCCAGGCACGTACCCAGTAGTCCCGGAACGCAGGTGCCGAAGCAGCCATTGCAACTCCCATGTAGGAAGTCATCGGGGTCACGCTGACCGACTGCGCTACGGCTTCAGTCGCCGACATGAGAAGAGGAGATTGCGCTACCTGATGCGAGACATTCGACGGGTGGGGCGGGCTGGTACGTAGCTGACGATGGGCCCCCCCAGCGCTGGAGTCGTTATTTTTTCCGAGGGAAGGTTTGATCTTTGGTGGTTTGCCAGACATAAGCTCTCATCCTTGATTTGATTGCACTGATCCAGCAGCTCTGCACAAGCAACGCCGGACATCGACACAAGTCATCCCTCTGGATAACTTGCCGATTGAAAGGAGCAGTCTATCGGGATGATTGCTGCGTGAAGATATACATAGATCTTCACGCAGCCCCGTTTTACTCAAGTGCAGAACCGAGCTAAATTCGGCAAATCACACTATTCGCGTATTTGCGTCAAATTCGTTTACAGACCTTTCAACTTCCTTTCACCGTGTGCCCAAACGCATGCGCCGTCACCGTCCGAGTATCTCTGTTCGCAAAAAATATAAAACGTTGGGCAGCACTTAGCTTGATTTCGGTTTGCCCCGTCGTGTTGACGAAAGCAGGGTCGTTAAGCTCTTTGGCATTGGCGCTGCGGAACGGGGTTAGCCCTCTATATTTAGTATTAGTTCCCAACATGCTAGCCGCGTCGGTTGGCGTCTTCCCCTCGTCGACGATCTCGGTCAGGAATCTTTTGGCCTTTCCAATTTCACGGTCATCTAATTTGCTAAAACCCTTAATGACACTCAAGTCGGCTTGCCCATCCACCTTCACGCCGTCAATCTCGAAAGTCCAAGGTTCTGGAGCAGCTCGCTGAGGGATTTTTTTGCCCCCGGGCTTGGTGAAGATAGCGAATTCCTTTTCAACGATTTTGACTGGCGGCTCGTCCGCAACCGTGGCGATGTAAGCACGGGCTCTACTGGTCTGTGCCAAGGCCTTCTGGACCGCAAGCGCTCCCGCTGCTATCGAAGCGATTCCAAGACCAAGACTCACCCATCCAAGTATCGCTCCTGCCTGGGATTGTGAGTCGTAGGCATTTGCCACCTCACTGCCGATACCGGCAGCTCCCGATGCGACACCCAACCCCATGGCGAACAGGCCCAGTGGCGTGGCAGCCCCCATGGTCACAATACTCAATACAATCCCGATGAACCCCAATGCGATCCCGGCAATCGACTGCCAGGAAACATGGCCCGTTGGGTCAACCCTATTGATCGGGTCGCCCAGGCAGTAAGCGTACGCATTCAAACCACCCGCACGGAACGGACTCATGCTGTCGGGACTGGTGAAACGCATCAGCGTAGGGCTGTAGGCTCGGTAGCCGTTACCCAACAGATACAAGCCTGTGACCACATCGAGTTGCTCGCCATTGAAACCGGCCAGACTGAACAGACCACCGTCGACAGGACGATGCCCGTAGGGACTGTAGGTGCTGTCGACCCATTGCTCGCCATGCAAACGGGTCAACACGCTGTTCTGTTGATCAGTGCCAAAAATCCGGCTCCCCGCATCGGTCCCAAGCTGTTGATCCCCCAATATCAAGCCGTCATGGCGCACGACACTGCGCGAGTCATTGCCACGGACCTCGCTGCTGACTCTGGCGTTGTGGTAGTAGCGCTGCACATCCAGCATTCGCGGTTGCGACAACTCGACGAGCCGATCAAAGCCGTCGTAATGGTAACCACGCACCACTTCCCCTCGCGCATTGGTCACCTGCACCAAACGTCCAAAAGCGTCATATGTCAGGGCGCGTGCCTGATCATCCTTGATCATCCGACCGTCGGCGTCGTACTCCAGAACGATCGACGCCGGATAGTCGGCATGGGAGTGTGAGACGCCGATGAGCTGCGCCGGGTCAAGCGTGCTGAAACTGAAGGTGGTTACATTGACCCCCTGAGGAAACGTGGTTTGTAGCGTGAGAATGTTATCCAGAGCGTCGAAGGTAAAGATCTGCTGAACAATTTCCTTTCCGTACGGATCTCGCGGTCGCTGGCTGCCGCCGCAATCGTACTGAACCAGTCGCCCGCGCACGTCGTAAGTAAATTGCTCATCGCGCAACACGGCAGCGCCACGCGTCAACACCTTGCGCGCCAGTTTTCCGGTCATGTTGTAGCTGGAGGTCAGCGTCTGAGTGGGCAGCCCATTGACCTCGAAACTGCGGTTGGCTTCGCGCCCGATATCGTCATAAGTCAGACGCGTCTTCATTTGTCGCTTGGAGGAGGTATCGCGAGTTTCAATCGTTTGCAGCAAACCACGCTTGTCATAGGCGTATTCAGCCTGCACCGCACCTTGCTTGAACGTAGTTCTGCGCCCCCACTTGTCGTAACTGGTGTGGTGCTTTACACCCAGCACGTCCGTGTACGTCAGGGGTAGACCGGCAAATGAGTAAGTATGGGAAACGGTACGGCGCTGTTCGCCATATCGAGTGGTTTCCGATTTCAGACGTCCGGAGGGAAAGTACTCGAAATGACTCTCGCGATCTTCTTCGATACAGCTTTTGGTTCTTCCGCTCAGGGCTTCGTAGGTGAACCGCGTGCTCAACCCATCTTTGCCCTCCGCGGTCACGGCTTTGCGCTCAGTCAACACCCCTCCCAGTTCAGGCGCATGAACGAACTCGATTTTCTGACCCGTGGCGTCGGTGGTGAACTTGGGCAGACTGCGACCAGCCTCGAAACTGGCAACCGATTTACGCCCCCCCACTGAAATCTCCGTCACACGGTTCAAAGCATCGAAACTCTGTTGCCCCAATGACAAACCGGCCACTTTGATTTCCACTGGTAACTCATCGCAGCTATGGGCGGCAAACGTGGTTTCCACGGCATGCCCGTCCGGGAGAACACTGCGAACCATCCGGGAGAACACGTCATATTCGTAGCGGGTCTTGTTACCTGCCTGATCGGTCTGGCTCAGGGTTCGGCCCAACCCATCGTATTCAAAAACGGTTTTACCCAGGCTCTGATCCTTGAGATCGAATACCTCGATGCTGTCCGGCTTGCTGAAGTCATTGATGATCGTCACGGTCTTGCCAAAACCGTGCTGCCAGGCCTTCTGCTGCCGGCCCACCGGATCAAACTCGATATGTTCGATTCGACCGTCGCAATGACGGGTTTCCCTGACATTCCCCCAGTCATCGTAAAGCGATTGGGTTTTAACCGGTCGTGCAACGCCTTCCCACCAATCCGAGTGGGTTTGCTCCACCAACCGCCCGACCTGATCATGGACAGCGGCAAAGACTGTACGCATTGGACTTCCCCCCGAATGATCCGGGTTGTCGCGGTCCTTTTCCTGAATGCCGATCACCCGCCCCAGCGCGTCATAGCTGACATCCTGCCTGCCGCCCGAGGAATCCGTCATGACCACCATCGCCGGCGCGGTAGCGCTTGCAGCGTGATAAACCCAATGGATCGATGACGCGTTGGTCGCACCCGGGGACATGGTCTTGCGCAACTGCCGGCCGATTTTGTCGTATTCATACTCGACAACCTGGCCATCTGCGTCACGCTCGGACAAGATCAGCGCATTGAGTGTCGACAGCGCGTGTTCGGTCGTCGCGCTCGTACCGTCAAAACCCTGGAAGATTTTCTTCAGCACAAGCGTATTGTCGTCAAGCACATAGGAATACTCGACTCGCGACGTCTTGCTATCACGCGAGACACTTCGTTGCTGCAATACACCATGCTTAAGCGAGTCGTGGGGTGCATTCACATAGGTCAGGCTGACGGTCGACAGCAGCACTTCACTGTCCGCCACACACTCGTACAGCTGTTCTTCGACGGGCATCACATTTGCCAATGTCGAACCTTTAACACCCGGCTGCAACGCATAGCGAAAGCGTTTAACGGTGGACGCTCCACCACCTGAAGCCGGGATCACGGTCTGCTGTTTAAGGAATCGGACAAAGCCTAGTGGGTCTGCGGGGCAGTCCGGGCTTTGGAAGGAGGGGAAGTATTCAAACAGCGTCGTCACGCCATCGATTCCGACCTGTTTACGCAGATTACCGGTGGCATCGAACTCAGTGGTCGACGTCTCGGAACGGATCTTCTTGGTTAGTCGGTTCTCGTAGCTGCGGGTCTGCGTCTTGGGCATACGGAACTGAGCCGGCTGCTGGTCGAGTGTTTTTTTGACATCACCGTGATATTCGGTGGCAACTGTCACTACCGCATCACCACAAGTGGTGACTTCAGAAACCAACAGGTGGAACTTATCGTAGGTGCGTTTGACCTGGGTATGAACTTTCTCACCCATCATCAGACGCTCGACACTGCTGTACTGGTAAGTGCTGGCCGCCCGGTAAAGCGGGTCGCCGTCATCCGAAGGATCCGCCGCCACGCCGTGCCCCAGAAAGTTCCAGTCCGAATAGGTGTAAGCCTTGACGACCCTGGGCTGACCTTGCTTTGGATAAATATCGTGAGCAATCACGTAAGGCAGACTCTGGACACCCTGCAAGGTGGGTAACAGATGACCGATTTCCTTGTAGCGGATATTTTCCACAGCCCCCAGCGGCGAAACCACTCGCTTCAAATAACCGGTGCCATTGATGTCCTCGTACTGCAGATCCCAGCCCCTGCCGACAGGCAAGCTGATGGTGCTGACCCGATCATTCTTGAGCTTTAAGGTAAATCCGGCGCTGGCTGGCGTATCGGGATCGCGAGTCAAGGTGACGCGGCTACGCGTGCTGCCAACTTTCAACAAAGTCCTTTTGTCGTCCGCGATTTCGATGAGCATCGGCTGCTCATTGAACAACACGTATTTCAGGCTGATGCTCACGCCGTTCGCTGCGAAGATTCGAATGGGTACGGCAATCTGTGTAGCACCGAAGACCTTTAGCTCTTCGCGCCGACCATCCTTGTAACGTACTTCGTAGTGTCCGTCGCCGTGCTTCAGCACCTTGGCGCTCTCCAGCTTCATTTCTTTAAAATGAAGCGCATTTCGTGATTCAACTGCCCGATAGGTTTCACCGGTGAATAGCGTCATGACCTTGTTACGAACGTCATAACGCGTCAGGGTCAGCGACCAACCAAGGCCATAACCTGTGTTGCGCGAATTAAGCGGATTGAAGTTCAGCGCAAGATTAAACGAGGGGCCGTTCAAATCTGCGGAACGAATGGCACCCAGGGACAACGAGCAGGTATATATACCTGTTCGAGGATCAACGCCACCGCTCACAAATTCGCTAAAATTAAATGCATTCGAATGCACGGGCTCTGGAAAATGACTACTCATAAACAACTTCCTGTTATTTTAAACAATGCATCCATACAAACATCAACCGTCGACCTGAGACTCAGCAACAAGAGCAGGCCGACGAACGAAATAAAAGGAATCAGCTTATAAAGAAGCTGCGAAGAGCTGTGTTTGAATTAATACGCAAACGGTGATCAGTACCGAACTCATCAAAAACTTTCAGCTCGAAGGTTTCGGTACGCGCAGGTTTATTGGCAGGTTCCGCACTGGCATAGACGAATATGGAAATCCGACCGGCTTCCTGAGGTAGCGTCCTAAAGCCATAGTGCGTCTTTACTGTGACTGATTCGCCATAGACCGGAGCAATGAAACCAAAGTAAGTACTCAGGTTATTCACACCATCATCAAGATTGCCGGAGTAAAAGAATTCACCAGCGTAGTCCGGGTCATATTTCACCTGATCACTGGACCAGTCGAGCAAGTGAATAACCCGCCCCTCCGAAAAAAGCGAAAGACTGAACTGTTCAAGCCTGTCGTAACTACTTTTCTGCTCGACACTCCTGATTCCACCGAACAGGAAACTGGCAGCCGGATATCGCTTGGGAGCAACGGCGTCCAGGCTAACGCTGCTGTCGTAGCCATTTTGCCCATTGCTTCGATACCGCTTGCCGTCCAACATTAATTCTGCGGCAATCTGCAACGATCCCACTCGCTTGCTAGACACCCAGAACTCGAACACTTGAACGGTTTCGGAAGGGTCGGATATCCGATTGTCGGAAGCGGGTATCAGCGGCGTAATGCTCGCTTCGCGGCCTGACATGTCATGGGCATAGCGGTTCTCTTGGCGACTGGAAATCCAGTTACCCTCGAGAGGTGTGCCGTCGTTATAGCTGATGAGTTTAAGGGTCTGCAGCGCCGGATGCCCATGCAGAGAGACTTCATTACCTTGCGCATCCGCTGCGGAGACTCGCACCAATACCCGAATTTGCATACGTCCGTTGGCATATAACGTCCGACGGCGATCAGCGGCCGAAGAATCAAACTTAACTTCAAAGTGCTGAATACTTAGATCTTTCTCAAACATATATTTAACCTGATAAAAAATAAAAAGCAGGATTAACACAGCGCCATTTACACACAACCAAAAAACCAAATAAACCAGGGATGATTGACAAATTGTAATTGCAACACTGAAGCAAACCATTCAAACAAATCGTCGCCAGACAACACGCAAAAGATAACCTGCGCAGGAATCACCAGAACACGAAATCCGATAAGCAGATTGTAAACTTTCTTAAAAATCCAAAACGGAGCACATGAAGCGGCAGATAGCTACACCGGCGTGCTCTTGATTCTCACGTCGAACCTTTTGCCACCTGAAACTTTTGATGGAATAAGCGTCGAATTCCTTGATCAGGGGCGCACTGCTGTCGTGGCTACTGTAAAGGGGCGTTCCATTACTGCGAATGAATTGCTGGTTCACTGTCAGGCGAACGACAATCCGGGGCTCCCCGGTACCGGAGGACGATACTCAGAAAGTGCGCAATTACGGGCGTACTTTGTAGTCACCATCCGAATGCCTGGTCCATCGTTTTGGGCAGGTTGCCTTACGCATCGGTCCCGCCGAGGCTTTTGGGTAGGGGATCCAGAAATCTTTCAATGAAGACTTCGCAGCATGCTTGGCGAACTCATTGATCGCGGAAGATCTCGGGATCACGTTACCTTGATCGCTGGCATCAATGTGATCGAGGCAGGCTTGTAGGTAGGCCGCAACGGCCCTAGGCAATGCGGTGTGGACTGATGCAGCATTGCTGGAGAAGCAAACGGTGGCCGGTAAGAGCCTGCCAGTCATCAATACTCATCCTTAAAGTGAGATGGCGTTGACCCCGCATAACTTCAGGGTCAGCGCCGGACATCAGTAAAAGCACTTTGGGTGCGAATACCGGACAATTGAACATCACAGCTTATCGGTAATCACCATATCAAAAGCATATATTACTGCATCCACAGAAATTGAATCAGTGACGATGAGACCTAGCCACGTTCGAGGTATAAATTACGCTCATGAAAATTCGTGCGAATAGCCAATTTATGCTCGGTACCGTGCTGATCAATGGCACGAAAGTGAAGCACATTGCCGACTTTGTATTTTCCCGCATCTTTCGAATACTCGGACAGTGCTTGAACCACGGTCAGATAACCTTCACGATCATTGACGGTTACGCTATATCGCTTCTCTTGCCTTGTTATAGCGTCAGCAGTAAAAGTATGCAGATTACTATTCCCGGAAAAAGGCAAGTACGTTATAAACTCAGTTCGTTCGCGACGAACAAGTGTAATCTCCATATAATTTGTTTTTGATTCATTAAGTTTGTTACCGCCTGCAAAGATATCATCAGCGTTTGGCTCCACTCCATCTACAATCCAGTCGACCAGCCTGATCTGCTGCCCCTTCGGAAACAACCCTAGATAGTAGTTCCAGATACGATTGCCGGGTTCTTCATTGCCCCGCCGCGTCTGAAACCAATCGAACAGTCCAATCGAATAGGTCTCAGGTGTTTGTGCTTCGAGCGTTACGCTGCTGTCATGAACATTGGAAAACGTGGTCGCGTTACTGACGATCCTCACACCGTTCAGAGACAAGCGTGCACCGATCTGGGTCGTACCAGCGCTCGATGAGGATACCCAGAACGTACGTACCTGAGGATGGATGCTGTCATTTTCCAGATCATCGTCTTGAACCTCTCCTGCAGCGGCTGAGGGCGGCGCCTCGATAGTAAACCGCCCTTGCACGATATTCGCGGCCCAGCCGTCGCGCAACGTTTTGCCAGAGCTGTAATGAATCAATTCGATGCTTTCCATCACCTCTGTCGGTACGTGCACAACATCACCATCAGCATCAACCCCGGAAACCAGAACTTGCACTTTCACCTGCATCCGTCCATTAGCGTACAGCGATTTACTGCGAGTATTGTCGCTGGCATCAAACTTGACTTTGAAACTGCCAAGTCCAGCAAGAATGGTCGGACTGGCTTGCTGATTGGGTGTAGCGTCCATGCTTTCACTCATGATGTATTCCTTTGAAGAGTTATATTTAAATATTGGCACCGAAGAAATGCCAACAAAAAAACTACAGACCTTTCAAATAAACAGCAAAGCGAAAAATATAAGAAACATACACTTGCAAGTTTCGGCGGCTCACAGGCTTTTATCCGGAAACCACCATCTTCCAGCAACGAGGGTTAATGCTCGTCGTTATAAACGAACTTCGGCATTTCCCAATGAAAACGTATGGCCAGCAGACGTAACAGAAAACCGCCAAACAGCGTGATCAAAATGGCTTGATCGCTTGCCACATTCAGATAAAGACACAGCATGTAGCACCATGCTGCAGCAAACGACACGCTCGCATACAGTTCGCGCCGAAAGATCAGTGGAATGTCGTTGCAGAAGATATCGCGAAGAATGCCGCCGAATACCCCGGTGATCACCCCGCTGACCGATGCCACCAGCATGCCGTGGCCCATTTCCAGAGCGGTCATGCAGCCGATCAGGGTGAACGCCACCAGACCGACTGCATCGAGTACCAGAAACAGCGAGCGCAGATGGCGCATCCAGCGCGCGGTGAACACGGTGAACATCGCCGCGACCGAGGTCAACACCAGATATTCCGGATGTTTGACCCATGTCAGCGGATAATGCCCCAGCAGCACATCACGAACCGAACCGCCACCCAACGCCGTGACGCAGGCAATCAGCACCACGCCAAACCAGTCCATGCCACGACGGCCCGCAGACAACGCGCCAGTCATGGCTTCAGCAGTAATGGCAATCAGATAGAGCATCAGCAACATGGTGGCGATCCCGGCAGAGAGGCGCGCAGTCTAGCCATTTCGCGCCGGTATCAAAAGAGATGACGTTAACCTCGTTCCAGCCTGAAGCTTCGTTCTTTAAAGTCTGTGCGGATAGCCAGTTTATGTTCAGTGCCAAATTGGTCCAGAGCGGTGAAGCGGAAAACTTCCGATCTGTCGACCGGTGGTTGATCTCGTGCAGCTGGAGACAGTAACTGGACAACCGTCAGTTCTCCGATGCGGTCGTTGACTCGAACCTCGTAGTCCTTCTCATGATAAATATCTCTGATGGCGTCTGGCGTCCAGCCTACGACGTCGGTAAACGGTAACGACACGTCAATACTTTGCCGGTCAGGGCGGATCATAATGCCTGCCTGGAATGCTGCATTCCATCCTTTGGTTTTATTCCCGAAGGCAAAAACAACGTTCTTGTCAGAGCCCTCAGCAATCCAGTCCACCAACTTGACTTGTCGCGCATCGGGATACAAGCCGAGGTAGTATTTGTAAATACGTTGATTTCTAAATCCGCCGTCATACCAGACATCTTGCCAACGGAATTGCTCAACCGCATAGGTTACCGGCAGGATGGCCTCAATGTTGATGCTGCTGTCATGCCTGCTCGACAGAGTTGTGCCGTTACTGCGGATGATTGTGTTATCGAATTTAACGGATGCACCTATCTGGATGGTTTCGACATTTTCGCTGGAAACCCAGAATGTGCGTACGCGTTGCTGGCCCGAAGAATCTTCTTCTCCATCATTCTCCGTAACTGTGGCGGTGGGCGCTACTGCCAAGGTGAAGCGGCCCTGCTCCGTGCTGGCTCGCCAGCCATTGCGCAAGGTTTTGCCGCTGTCATAGTGAATAAGACGAATACTCTCCATGACCTCGTCGGAAACAGCAACGACGTTACCATCGCGATCCACACCCGCCACTACAACCTGGACCTTAACCTGCATGCGCCCATTGGCGTATAGCACTTTGCTCCGACTGGATGCACCCGCGTCAAACTTTACGGCAAAACTACCAATGCTTTCTGCCGCACCTGACTCAACAGATTGCCCCTGTGATGCACTCAACGTTTCACTCATGAACTTCTTCCTTGATAGATATCAAATCGAACACTTCGAGTGTTCGAAAATACAGAGCATCAGTAATAACATGCACCAGGGAAAACTCTTTCCTCAAAAGTGTAAGAAAAAACAAAAAGGCGATCATAACTTCAATTCAAGCGGGGCACTTAATTAAAACTCGTCAAAGCCATTACTTTTTCACGAGCAGAATAAAGGCACATCACTCAATATCAGAATACTGCAACAACAATGTCGGGATAAAATACACTTCGAAAGATTAGCAGGATGTCATTGCAACAGCTGCGACCGACACGTTCCAATGCAGGAGCAACCTGTGGCAGCTCCTGCACAAACCACATCAGAACTTGATGAAATGCTTGCGGTAGTGCTGCAACTCGGCGATCGATTCGCGGATGTCGTCCAGCGCCAGGTGCGTGCTGCCCTTCTTGAAGCTGTCGCGCACGTCCGGCGCCCAGCGCGCAGCCAGTTCCTTGAGCGTGGAGACATCGAGGTTGCGGTAGTGGAAGTAGCTTTCCAGCCCTTTCATGTGCGTATAAAGGAAGCGGCGATCCTGGCAGATGCTGTTGCCGCAGATCGGCGATTTGCCCTTCGGCACCCACTTTTCCAGGAAGGCGATGGTTTCGGCTTCTGCCTCGGCCATGCTGATGCGGCTGTCGCGCACGCGCTGGGTCAGGCCGGAGTTACCGTGGGTGCGGGTGTTCCACTCGTCCATGCGGGCGAGCACTTCGTCGCTGTGGTGGATGGCGATCACCGGTCCTTCGGCCAGCGTGTTGAGATCGCTGTCGGTAACGATGGTGGCCATTTCGATGATGACGTCGTTTTCCGGATCCAGACCGGTCATTTCCAGGTCGATCCAGATCAGGTTCTGCGGGTTTGGCATATTTCGGCTCCTAGGCAATGCTGCGCAGTTTAGCCTAGGCCGCTGGCCGGGCGTGCTAAACTCGCGGCCGTTTTACCTAATCGCTGCATTCTTCAGACGGAACACCCATGGCCAAACGCCAACTCAATCGTCGTCAAAACTGGCGCATCGAAAAGATTCAGGGCGAACGCGCTGCACGCGCCGCCAAACGCGAGTCCTCGGCTGTCGAAGCCCTTGAGGGTGGCGACCTGGGCCCGGAACAAACCGGCCTGGTGATCGCCCACTTCGGTGTCCAGGTCGAGGTCGAGGCGGTTGACGGTGATCAGGCCGGCCAAGTGTTCCGCTGCCACTTGCGCGCGAACCTGCCAGCACTGGTGACCGGTGACACGGTCGTCTGGCGTGCCGGTAACCAAGGCATCGGGGTGATCGTCGCGCAACTGCCGCGTACCACCGAACTGTGCCGCCCGGACAGCCGGGGCCAGCTCAAACCGGTAGCGGCCAACGTCGACATGATCGTCATCGTCTTTGCGCCGCTGCCTGAGCCTCACGCCAACCTGATCGACCGTTATCTGGTCGCCGCCGAACACGCCGGCATCCGACCGTTGCTGCTGCTGAACAAATTCGACCTGATCGACGAGCAGAACGCCCCGGCGCTCAACGCATTGCTGGCGGTGTATCGCACGCTGGGTTATCCGGTGCTGGAAGTCTCGGCGCACCACGGCAACGGTATGGAACAGTTGCAACAGCAACTCGACGGCCGTATCAGCGTATTCGTCGGTCAGTCCGGTGTCGGCAAGTCGTCGCTGGTCAACAGCCTGCTGCCTGAAGTTGAAACCCGTGTCGGGCCGTTGTCCGAACTGTCCGGCCAGGGCACGCACACGACGACCACCGCGCGACTGTTCCACTTCCCGGGCGGTGGCGAGTTGATCGACTCCCCGGGTATTCGTGAATTCGGCCTGGGCCACGTCAGTCGCGCCGATGTCGAAGCCGGTTTCATCGAATTCGATGATTTGCTCGGCACTTGCCGTTTCCGCGACTGCAAGCATGATCGCGAACCGGGCTGTGCACTGCTCAAGGCACTCGAAGACGGACGGATCCAGCAGCAGCGGATGAATAGCTACCGCTCGATCATCGCCAGCTTGCCGGAAAACGGCTACTAAATAGCCAGACACAAAAAAGCCGCGATCATCTCGCGGCTTTTTTTTGCCTCAAACGCTGGGTGGCGGCTTTGGCACAGCCGTCTTCGGCTCAGGCTTTTGAAACGCATACAAATGCTGACGCACGATCCCGCCCGGCAATTCCTTGCCGAACACGCCATAACGCACCGGCCACTCTTTGGGCGGCAATTTGAAGGTGCCAAACAGCATGTCCACCAGCGGCGTGTGGATCGCGTAGTTCTTGTAGATGTAATCCTTGTGCCGGGCGTGGTGCCAATGGTGATAGCGCGGCAGCACGATCAGGTAATTCAGCCAGCCGCCGTTGATCCGCACGTTGGCGTGGGCGAGCACCGCCTGAACACCGACCAGAATCACATAAGCGTTCAAGGCTTGAGGGGCAAAACCCAGCAGCATCAACGGCACCAGTACGCCGGTGCGGGTGAGCAGGATTTCGATGAAGTGCACGCGCGAACCGGCGAGCCAGTCCATGTGCGTGCTGGAGTGATGCACCGCGTGGATGCGCCACAGCCACGGCACCACATGGTAGAGCCGGTGCAGCCAGTATTGGCCGAGATCGGCGACCAGGATCGCCAACAGAAACTGCACCACCAGCGGCAGGCTTTGCACACTTGCCTGCAAGCTCGGCGACATCGCCCAACCAGCGATGTAGCTCGAGGAGGCGGTGATGAAGATCAGGATGAACTGCACCAGCATGTGGCTGACGAAAAAGTAGGTCAGGTCGGTGCGCCAGTGCGGGCGCAGGATATTTTGTTCGGGATCCTTGGAATAGAGCTTCTCCAGCGGAATGAACACGATCGCCGACACCAGCAGCGCCAGCACAAACCAGTCCAGACCGAGCGAGTACGGGGTCTGCCCGATCGAGCTGACCTGGACATTGGTGCCCCCGAGGAATACCGCCAGCCCCGACGCCACCAATCCGGTAATCCCCAGACGTTTGCGCTTGTTGAGCAGGATATTCAGGGTGCCGAGGCTGAACGACAGCACCAGACCGAGCAACAGCGTGGTGCGCGCGAACTGCTCGTCATAGACCTTGCGCAGTTCGGCCGTGGTCAGCCACTCGGGAAACAGGAAACAGAACACCGCCAACAGGCTCAACAGCCCGAGGGTGGCCGAAATATAGCCACTGACCCGCCCCTCGCCAAATTTGAAGGGTGCGTTGCCATGCCGTTGAAAATAGGCTTTGAGTCTTTCCATTAACTGATCTTCCGTGATTGCGAAAACTGCGACTGGTCATTGCGACGCAGGCAGAAACAAAAAAGCCACGGTGACCGTGGCTTTTTGTCGATTACTGCTTGGGCGCAGGCGCCGGTGCAGTGGTTGCTGGCGGTGGCGCCGCACTCCCCGGTTCCGCCGGTTTCGGCGCGGCGTCATCAAACAGATTCAACCGTTCACGCAACTCATGCGCCGGCACCGGCTGCTGGTCCGCCGGCAGCGCATTCGGATCAACCGGTGTCGCCGGAGCGGCGCCGTTCTGACCTTGATCTGCAGGTTTCGCAGGATCGGCACCTTGCGAACCTTCGATCGCCGCTTGAGCCTTTTTGGTCAGCACGACGATGTCGATGCGGCGGTTGACCGGGTTGAACGGGTTTTCCTTGTCGAACAGTGCCGACGAGGCATAACCGACGACCCGCGCCACTTGCGCATCCGGATAGCTACCGGCGATCAGCGCACGACGGGCAGCGTTGGCACGGTTGGCCGACAGTTCCCAGTTACCGAAATCGCCAGTGCCAGTGTATGGCTTGGCGTCGGTGTGGCCGCTGATGCTGATCTTGTTCGGCACCGCTTTGATGGTGTCGGCCATGGCCAGCAGGATGTCTTCGAAATACGGCTTCAGGCGTGCAGAACCGGAGTCGAACATCGGCCGGTTCTCGGCGTCCATGATCTGGATACGCAAGCCATTCGGCGTGATTTCGAAGAGGATCTGATCCTTGAATTTCTGCAGTTGCGGGTTCTCGTCGACCTTGTTCTGCAGTTCTTGCAGCAGCAGTTCGAGGCGCTCTTTCTCGACCATTTCGGCCATGCCTTCAACTTGTTCGGTGTCGACGGTGACCTTGTCCGGTTGCGGCTGGGATTTCACCTCAGGGTTGAGGGTATTTTCCGGGGCCAGGGTCGGTGTGCCACCCAGGTCGATGATGTACGGCGTGCCGCTTTCGGAAAAGCCGACCGGGTCTTTGAAGTAACCGGCGATGGCGATCTTCTGCTCCGGCGTTGCGGTGGACAGCAACCACAGCACCAGAAAGAACGCCATCATCGCCGTGGCGAAGTCGGCGAAGGCGATTTTCCACGCCCCGCCGTGATGCCCGCCGGCTATGCGCTTGACGCGCTTGATGATAATCGGCTGATTATTTTCCATGGCTTAGCGACCGCGAACGGCTTGTTCCAGCTCGGCAAAGCTTGGACGGTGGGCCGGGTACAGCACCTTGCGACCGAACTCGACCGCCAGCGACGGCGGCATGCCGGAAGCCGAAGCCACCAGCGAAGCCTTGATGGCTTCGTAGACGTTCAGCTCTTCCTTGGCATCGTGGGCCAGGGAATGCGCCAACGGACCGAAGAAACCGTACGCCGCCAGAATACCGAAGAAGGTACCGACCAGTGCTGCACCAACGTGCAGGCCGATGGATTTCTGATCGCCTTCACCCAGCGAGGCCATGGTCACCACGATACCGAGTACCGCCGCAACGATACCGAAACCCGGCATGGCGTCGGCAATGCCGTTCACCGCATGGGATGGGTGCTCAAGGTCTTCTTTCAGGCTGTACAGTTCCATGTCGAACAGGCCTTCCAGCTCGTGCGGAGCCATGTTGCCGGAGGACATGATGCGCAGGTAATCGCAGATAAACGCGGTCATGCGTTCATCTTTAAGCACCGCCGGGTACTTGGCGAAGATCGGGCTCGCGGCGGCATCTTCGATGTCGCCCTCGATGGCCATCATGCCTTCGCGGCGGCTCTTGTTGAGGATCTCGTAGATCAGCCCCAGCACTTCCAGATAGAACGTGTGGGTGAAGCGCGAACTGAACATGCTCAGGGATTTCTTGAGCACGTGCATCGTCATGTAGCCGGGGTTGGCCTGCAGGAATGCACCGAGTGCAGCACCACCGATGATCAACACCTCGAAGGGCTGGATCAGGGCGGCAATCTTGCCGTGGGAGAGCACGTATCCGCCGAGCACGCTCGCGAATACGACGATGATGCCGATAATTTTAGCCATAGGTAGAAAGTACTTACTTAAGTCGGGTTCAAGGTCATATTCGGAAGTTAAAAAATCTCTTCTTCTACTTATCGGCAAAACTGCGCCAGACTATAGCCAGTTCAGGCGAAAAGCCAATTTAGCCCATGCCGGGCGCGTCTACAGTCAGTGAAGATCCCGTCCAGACATGGCTAATGAAACGAACGTCCCACACGCAAAACCGACCACGCTCGACGGCTGGGTAAAGTTGCTCGATGGCGTGCGACTGCCCGTCCCGCAAGAGGCTCACGACAAAGTCTGCCGCGCGATCCGTGACAATCGCAGCTCGCTGCGCGATATCGCCGACCTGATGCAGGACAGCCCGGCACTGGCCTTGAGCATCATCCGTGAGGCGAATCGTCACACCCACGGCACCATGGCCACGCCAGCGGAAAATCTCGAGGTAGCGATCAATCGTCTGGGCCTCGCCCGCACCGAAGAGCTGCTGACGCGCTTGCCCGCCGAACCGCTGATGCAAATCCCCAAGGCCCTGCGCCAACTGCAAATGATCAGCCAGCACGCGACGCAACAGGCCAACGGTTTTTTCGCCAGTCGCCTGGCGCGGCTGTGGCAGGACATTCATTGGGGCAGCCTGCTGTTTCTGTCGCCGCTGTGGCCCTTGGCGCTGACGTATCCGCAATTGCTTGAAGAGTGGGAGCTGCGGGTTATCCACAAGGGCGAATCGGCCCGCGTGGTCGAAAAGCAACTGTTCGGCGTATGCCTGCTGAAAATCGCTGACGCTTTGGTGCAGGCCTGGCATCTGCCGATCTGGGTGCAGCAGGGCTACAAGCTGTTGCTCAGTGAGCAGCGCGAACTGGTGAAAGTGCTGCGTATTGCTCGCGACAGCGAACATCCGCTGCGTCAGCAAAACCGCCTCGACGATGACCCGACCCTGCGCCGCTGGCTCAATCAACCGGCCAATACCGTGCTGCTGGCCAATGGTCTGGCGCTGTCGGCGCAACAGGCCTGGGACAGTCCGCACAGCGAACGCTGGCAATACCTGACCAGCCTTTATCTGCAAATCCCGATGGACGACGTGCAACAACAGTTGCACCAGCAAGCCGCGAACAGCGCGCGCCAGCATGCGATGCCGGATCTGTGGCATCCGGCGGTTTCGTTGTTGTGGCCATTGGGCACTCGTCGCTTGCCGGCCGGCATGCTGCCCGCCGCCGCGCCAAGCGCTGAAGACCTGGGCCAGTGGCGCAAGCAATGTGCCGAACTGCTCGCCGAACCGAGCCGCTTCACCAATGCCATGAGCCTGACCGTCGCCGCTCGCGATGCACTGGTCGCCAGCGGCATGCGCCGGGTGATGATCCTGATGGCCGATCGCACGCAGTCGAATCTGCGCGTGAATCAAACCGCCGGGCTGCCGAAAGAAGCGGCGGCGCTGAATTTTGTCGTCAGCCAGAGCAGCGTGCTGCAACGGCTGTTGGCGCAACAGGCGCAGGTGCGGATTACCCCGGACAACAACGCGCAGTTCTCCGCGCTGCTGCCACCGAGCCTGCGCACGCTGTTTCGGGGCGAGCATCTATTCCTGCGCTCTCTGGTCAACAATGGCCGGGTGATCATGATCGTTGTCGCCGATCAGGGCGGTGGACCGTTCGCCGACATCACTGTGCAAGCCTTTGGCAAAACCGCGCAGTGCATCGAAAAGGCCCTGCACAGCTTTAGCAGCCGTGCCCGATGAGGCTGCGCTACAATCCCCCCTTTGTGCTCTGGAGACCTCACATGTCTGACTTCTCTGGCTTGCCGCTCGTCATCGAGCCGAGCGACCTGCTCCCGCGCCTCGAATCCCCTGAACTGATTCTGGTGGATCTGACCAGTGCCGCCCGCTATACCGAAGGTCATCTGCCCGGCGCACGCTTTGTCGACCCGAAACGCACTCAGCTCGGCCAGCCGCCAGCGCCGGGCCTGCTGCCGGCCAAAGCTGATCTGGAGGCGCTGTTCGGTGAATTGGGCCATCGCAAAGACGCGGTCTACGTGGTCTATGACGACGAAGGCGGTGGCTGGGCCGGGCGCTTCATCTGGCTGCTCGACGTGATCGGTCACGACAAGTACCACTATATAGACGGTGGTCTGCCGGCGTGGCTGGCGGATGGCATGCCGATGTCGATCCAGGTACCGGCAGCCGTTGGCGGCCCATTGTCGTTGACCCTGCACGAAGCGCCGACCGCCACCCGCGAATACCTGCAAAGCCGTCTCGGTGCTGCCGATCTGGCGATCTGGGATGCGCGCGGTCCACTGGAGTACTCCGGCGAGAAAGTACTGGCCGCCAAGGCCGGGCACATCCCCGGTGCGGTCAACTTCGAATGGACCGCCGGCATGGACAAGGCGCGTCAGCTGCGCATTCGCACGGACATGCCGCAGATTCTCGAAGACCTCGGGATCACCAAGGACAAAGAAATCATTACCCACTGCCAGACCCATCACCGGTCGGGCTTCACTTATCTGGTGGCCAAGTCCCTCGGTTATCCGCGGGTCAAAGGCTACGCCGGTTCCTGGGGCGAATGGGGCAACCACCCTGACACGCCAGTCGAGATTTAAGGTTTTTTAAGGACAACCAATGAAAGAGCGTCTGTTTATCCTCAGCCAGTACCTGCTGCCTCATCACCTGCTGTCGCGCCTGGCTGGCTGCGTTGCCGAGTGCCGCGTGCGCTGGTTCAAGAATGCCTTCACCCAGTGGTTCGCCAAGCGCTATCAGGTGGACATGTCGCAAGCGCTGGTCGAAGACCTGACCGCTTACGAACACTTCAACGCCTTCTTCACCCGTGCCCTGAAAGACGGCGCGCGTCCGCTGGACGAAACCCCGGGCGCGATCCTCAGCCCAGCCGACGGTGCGGTCAGCCAGCTTGGCCCGATCGAACACGGTCGCGTGTTCCAGGCCAAGGGCCACAGCTTCAGCGTGCTCGAACTGCTCGGCGGTGATGCGGCCAATGCGGCGCCGTTCATGGGCGGCGACTTCGCCACCATCTACCTGTCGCCAAAGGATTACCACCGTGTGCACATGCCACTGGCCGGCACCCTGCGCGAAATGGTCTATATCCCGGGGCGGATTTTCTCGGTCAACCAGACCACGGCTGAAAACGTTCCGGAACTGTTCGCCCGCAACGAGCGTGTGGCGTGCATTTTCGACACCGAGCGCGGGCCGATGGCGGTGGTGCTGGTGGGCGCGATGATCGTCGCTTCGATCGAAACCGTGTGGGCCGGTCTGGTCACGCCGCCAAAGCGTGAACTGAAAACCTTCCGCTATGACGAAGCCGCGCGTGCGCCGATCCATCTGGAAAAAGGTGCCGAACTGGGTCGCTTCAAGCTGGGTTCGACCGCCATCGTACTGTTTGGGCCGGATCAGGTGAAATGGGCTGAAGAACTGGTCGCTGGTTCGCCTGTGCAGATGGGCCAGGGCCTGGCGCTGCCAAAAGCCTGATTGACCGCTGCGGGAGTCGCCTCAGGCGCTCCCGCAGATTACGTTATTTGCTGCTATGGTTTTTGGCATGAGCCAGACCATCTCCCCGCCGTCCCTTCAAGCACCAACACCGTCGCAAACGCGCCTGTCGTTTTGCGAAGCTTCCCCGCGTGATCTCAAGCGCTGGATCGCTGACCTGCCCAAGGCCAACATCGGCGAAACCGCCCGCCTGCTGTATCAAGGCCTGGGCGAACTCAACCAGCTGCTCACCCCCAGTGACAACCGTCTCAACCTGCTTGAGTTGCTGCGACCCGAGGTTTATTTCGTCTGCCAGCATCTGGAGCGGCACTTCCTGCATCAAGCGATCATGCTCGACGAGCGCTCGCGCAAGATCAGCAACCTGTGCCAGGCGCTGCAAAGCCATCTGGCCATCGGCTACAAACAGATCGTATTGCGGATTGCGCCGAAGTACAGCAAGGATCGTGCAGCGCTGGTCAGTATGGCTCTGCAACGTGCCGCCCATGCACTCAAAGGCCAACTGCTGCGCGCCACGCAGCTGTATAGCTCGCCGCCGGAGCAGCTGTGGTTCGAACTGCATCAGTTGTACCTCAGCGCCGCTGAATTACAACTGCAACACCGACGCGTGCGTGACGACCTGGCCAGCCTCACCACAGAATTGAGCCTTGAACAGACCTACATCGCCGCACTCTTGCTGGGCAGCGCCCGGTGCAATCAGTTGCGGCAGAACCAGATCGCCCGGCTCGCCGAAGTGCTGGAGCCGTGGAGCGCGCTGCTCAAGCTGCATCCCGCCAGCCCGGACGCAGGCTTGTTGGCGATCAGCGCAGAACTGGATGCAGGCCCGCGCTACCGCAGCATGTTTCGTCGCGAGCAACAGCGCGGGTTGCTCGGTTTCGATCCACAGCCGCTGGTGAACGCCATCGAAGCGCATTTGCAGCATCAGGACACTTCGACCCCCTTGCCCGTCCCGGCAGGGCTGAGCTTCGACACCCTGCAGCACCTGCACGCGACTTGGGGCCAGACGGCCGAACGCAGTTTTCAGCGCACCGTCGGCCAGGGTCATCTGACCGTGTGCGTCGGCATGAGCGCCCTGCACTTCTACCTCGGCGGCGAGCGCAGTTTCAGCGACCTGCTCAAACATCCCGGAGCGCGCTCGGCGAACTTCAGCCGTGCCGTCGCCAAAGGTGAAAAGGACAGTTGGAGCCAGGCCTTCGACGCTGCGCCGCAGAGCCAGTCTGAGGAGTTTTTACCCTATGAGGAGATTCAGTACGACCATTTGCTTGAGGATGAAAGCCACACCGACAGCACACCGCATTACCCGATCTACGCCCTGCCGGTGATCAATCACAGCCCCGGTGGTTACTGCCTGTCGTGGCCAAATGAAGTGCCCGCAGAATTGCAGGCCGGCGAAATGCTCGGGATTCAGGACAGTGTCAGTCAGGGATGGAGCATCGCGGTCATTCGCTGGATACGTCAGGTGCGCGGCGGCGGCACGCAAATGGGCATTGAACTGGTGGCGCCACATGCACAGCCGTGCGGCTTGCAACTGGTGCGTTCGCGGGACGATCACAGTCAATATCTGCGCGGATTACTGTTACCGGAGATCAGTGCGATCGATGTGCCGGCGACCCTGCTGGCACCGCGCTTGCCGTTTCAGGAGGGCAGCAAGGTGTTGATCAACACCCAGGGCGAAGAGCACCGCGCCGGACTGGATCGACGGGTGGCGAGTACGCATAGCTTCAATCAGTTTGCCTATCGCTCACTGGAGGCCGCGCAGAATGGCGGGAGCGAGGAGGATTTTGACTCGCTGTGGAAGTCGCTTTAAGTACCCGCCGATGGATCGGCGGCGCTACATTCGCGAGCAGGCTCGCTCCCACATTGGAATGCATTTCAACTGTGGGAGCGAGCCTGCTCGCGAAGGAGTCGTTTCAGGCAACAGAGAACTCAGAGCTGCCCGTCGCGATCACGGAAGCCCAGCAGATACAACACGCCATCCAGACCCAACGTCGAGATCGCCTGCTTCGCCGACTGCTTGACCAGTGGCTTGGCACGGAACGCCACGCCCAGCCCGGCAATTGCCAGCATCGGCAGATCATTCGCGCCGTCGCCGACCGCAATGGTCTGCTCCAGACGCAAACCTTCCTTGTGCGCCAGCTCTTTCAACAGATCAGCCTTGCGCTGCGCATCGACAATCGGCTCGATCGCCACGCCGGTGCACTTGCCATCGACCACTTCAAGTTCGTTGGCAAACACATAGTCAATGCCGAGCTTGGCCTGCAACTGCTTGGCGAAGTAGGTGAAACCACCGGACAGGATCGCGGTTTTGTAGCCCAGACGCTTGAGTTCGGCGAACAAGGTTTCAGCGCCCTCGGTCAGACGCAGCGAGGCGCCAATCGAATCCAGCACGCTGACATCCAGGCCTTTGAGCAAGGCCAGGCGCTCCTTGAAACTGGCGCGGAAGTCCAGTTCACCGGCCATGGCGCGCTCGGTGATTTCAGATACCTGCTCGCCCACCCCGGCCGCCTTGGCCAGTTCGTCGATGACTTCGGCTTCAATCAGGGTCGAGTCCATGTCGAACACCGCCAGGCGACGGTTGCGACGAAACAGCGAATCTTCCTGGAAGGCGATGTCGACATTCAGCTCTTGGGCAACGCTGAGGAATTCGGCACGCAGCGCTTGCGGATCAGCCGCTTCGCCACGCACGGAGAACTCGATGCAGCCCTTGCCCTTGTCCGCTGGCGTGTCCAGTGGCATGCGACCCGACAGACGGTCGATGTGATCGATGTTCAGGCCATATTTGGCAGTGATCGAGCTGACCGCCTGCAATTGGCCAGCGGTCACTTTGCGAGTCAGCAGGGTGACGATGTGGCGCTTCTTGCCCTGATTGCCCACCCATTGCTGGTAATCCTCTTCGGACACCGGGGTGAAGCGCACCTGCTGGTCGAGCTCGTAGCCCTTGAACAGGATGTCCTTGAGCACGGATTTACCTTGCTCCGAATCGGGAATTTCAACCAGGATGCCGAACGACAGGGTGTCGTGGATCACCGCCTGACCGATGTCGAGAATGTTCACACCACCCTGTGCCAGAACACCGGTAATGGCTGCCGTCAGACCCGGACGGTCGACTCCCGTGATGTTAATCAGGACGATTTCGCGCAACGCGCACCCCCGCAACTGGAAAAAAACCGCATTCTACCCACTTTCAGTGACCATCGGGCACCGCGAGCGCTTTGCCGGTCTAGGGCCTGTCGCTATACTGCGCGTCAACTTCACGGACAAAAGAGCCGAGCTCAGTGAACCGGCCCACGCCAGTTAAAACCGATAACTTCTTCCTGCTGATCTTCCGTGCACTGCGCCACCGCCGTGTACCGATTGCATTGCGCATTGCCAGCCATAACGTGATCCTGGTCGCTCTGGCCCTGGTGATCTATGCCGGCGTGATGGGTTTGCAATTCAAGCAGGCCATGCACCAGCAGGCCGATGCGCTGGGCGAAAGCCTGACCACGCAGACCGCGACCTCTGCCACCGAGCTGTTGGTGTCCAACGACATCCTCAGCCTCAACGTGCTGCTCAACAACCTGACCAAGAACAAACTGGTGGCCCACGCGGCGATCTACAGCGTGGATAACCGCATCCTCGCCGAGTCCGGTCAGCGGCCCAAGCACAGCCTGCTGGGCGAAGCCGAAGGCATGTACGAGAGCAAGATCACTTTTCAGGACGTGACCGCCGGGCAACTGCGCATCAGCCTGGACATGGATCAGTTCCAGCAGCCGATGACCATCAGCCTGCAAAGCATGGGCATTCTCAGCGGGATTCTGCTGGCACTGTCGCTGGCCCTGAGCCTGCGCATGGGCCGCTACCTGTCGACGCCGCTGCTGCAATTGCGCGTCTGGTTGCGCCGTATCGACGAGCACACGCCGGGCATCGATCGTCAGGATGAGATTGGCGATCTGGCGCGTCAGCTGCACGCCAACTACGCGCCGGAGCCTGCACCGGAACCGGAGCCTGAGTTCGAGGACGAAGAAGACGAGCCGGAATTCGAGGTGCGCAACTTGCGTGATCCGAGTTTCGACGAAACCCGTCCGATGGCCGCGCAGAAGCCTGCACCGCGGCATCTGGTCAGCACCGTCGAAGACGATGATGACGATGACGCATTCGCCGACCTGCGCGACGAGTCGCTCAATGGCGCGCCCCAACCCGTTATCCGCCAACCGTCGCCAAGCGTGCCGCAGCACACCGCCGTACTGGCCGTGCAACTGGGCTCTCAGGAGCAACTGCGCCGCTTGCCACGGGCACGCCTGGAAGAATTGCAGGAGCGCTATCGCGACTGCCTCGATCAGGCCGCTTCGTTGTATCAGGGCGAAATCGAAACCCTGAACGACGGCAGCACGCTGATGCTGTTCCACACCGAAGACAGCGGTGACGATTACCTGACCAACGCGATCTGCTGCGGCGAGTTGCTGCGGGCCTTGGGTCATCAGTTGCAGATTGAAGTCGCGGACAGCGGCATCACCCTGCAGTTGCAACTGGGCCTGACCTTGGGCGATGAGTTGTTCGGCTTGAGCCAGATCGATCTGTTGCTGACCGATTCGGCGCAGGATGCATTGGCTCTGTCACAACACAGCCGCAATCTGCTGCTGGTTGAACGCAAGATCGGCGACGATGCGCTGATCCGTCAGCGTGCGCGGATTCGGCCGATTGCCAGCCCTGAGGGTGCTTGCTGCGTCGAGCGGTTGATGGAGCCTTATCCATCGATGCTCGAGCGGCAACTGGCGCGGATGCATGAGCGCCGGGCTTAAGCTTTAAGCCTGAAACACAGAAGCCCGCAGACGAGTGATTGTCTGCGGGCTTTTTTGTGGATGACTGAAAAGCCCCTCACCCTAGCCCTCTCCCCGAGGGAGAGGGGACTGATTGGGGGATATTGGAGAGCTACACCGACTTGAGCGCCCTGCTGTGAATCCAGAATCGCCAAGCTCTTTCAGGTCACGTATGACGCCAGATACTCCCAGTCCGCCTCTGCTCTACCGAATCCATAATCGCCAGGTACTTTCAGGTCCACGTATGACGCAAGACACCTCGGTCAGTCCCCTCTCCCTCTGGGAGAGGGCTAGGGTGAGGGGCTTTTGATCTTTCACGCAGAACCCCAGACACAACAAAGCCCGCACAAGGCGGGCTCTGTTCTGTCTCGTTCCAGCGTCAGAAGCGGAACACTTCCATGTCAGTCCGAATCGGCGATGCCATCGGAATCTTCGGCTGCTTCTCGGCTTCCGCTGCCGGCGCTGCCGGTTTTGGTGCCGATTTACGCGGTGCCTCAGCCACCGGAGGCTGATTGGCCAAAGGCTTCAGCGCCACCGACAATTGCTCGGCCAGACGCTGCAGCAAAATGCCCTGAGCCTGCACCTGCGACGCCGTACTGCCGGCATGCAGCTCCTGCAGATGAACGATGCGGTTATCGCGCACCTGACCACGGCGGTCGATCAAGCGCCACTGCGCATCGAGGATCGCCGGCTGTTTCGCGCCGGAGTCCAGACGCGTGATGGTCAGCAATACCTGCACATCCGGGGTAAACCCACCGGTGGCCGGTGCCAGCACCACACGTTGGCTGTCCAGATGACCCGCCACCTGACGCATCAGCAACTGATCGATATCCGACGAAAGGCTGCCAGCCCAACGACCGTCGGTCGCCGCTTGCAGACTGCCGTCCGGTTGACGTTGCAGCAAGGTCTCACGTTGCAGGTAATCGGCTACGACTACCGGGCCCAACAAAACCGCCATGCCCGCGCTTTGCGCAGGCTGAACCGGACTTCCGCTGTCCAGTTGATACAGCGACACCGGCTGGTGAACGCTGCAACCCGCCAGGCCCAAAACGCCGGCGAGCAGGAAAATAAGGGGGCGCAGAGCAGTCATCATCCCGTCCAGGTGGCCGCCACAAGGCTGACCACAGTGAAAATACTCAATAAATATGAAGAACGCTCGGCCACGCCGGCGCTTGGAAAGGCCATATCATCCGTGAATATGCGTTCCGACTCCAGCGCCAAAGCGTCGATCTACGCGTTAAATCGTGGATCGACGCCTCTAGGACGCCTAATTGAGGTTTTCGACGAGCAGCGCATCGACCCGCTGGAAGCCCCTTGGAAGCTTGTTGCCACGACGTCCACGCTCACCTTTGTAGTGTTCAAGGTCGTCAGCCTTCAGCGACAAGGTGCGTTTTCCGGCCTGCAACACCAAAGTGGCGCCATCCGGAAGTACGGCGATGTCCGTGACATATTCTTCGCGACTGGCCACACGCTCACCGGAAATACCGATGATCTTGTTGCCTTTGCCCTTCCCTAATTGTGGCAGATCGCTGATTTTGAAGATCAGCAGGCGACCTTCGGTCGTGACCGAGGCCAGCCAGTTGTGCTCACGATCGGCAACCGGACGCGGCGCGATCACCTTGGCGTTGTTCGGCAGGCTCAACAGGGCTTTACCGGCCTTGTTCTTGGCTTGCAGATCTTCGCCCTTCACCACGAAACCGTAACCGGCGTCGGAGGCGATCACGTACAACGCGTCATCCTCCGGCATCAGTACGCATTCGAACGAGGCACCCGGTGGCGGCGTCAGACGACCGGTCAATGGTTCGCCCTGGCCACGCGCCGACGGCAGCGTATGCGCAGCAACCGAATAGCTGCGGCCGGTGGAGTCAATCACCACGGCAGACTGGTTGGAGCGCCCCGCCGCCGAGGTCTTGAAGCCGTCGCCAGCCTTGTACGACAGGCCGGTGGCGTCGATGTCGTGACCTTTGGCCGAACGAATCCAGCCTTTTTCCGAGAGTACGACGGTGACTTTCTCGTTCGGCAGCAGATCGTGTTCGGTCAACGCTTTGGCTTCGGTGCGTTCAACGATTGGCGAACGACGGTCGTCGCCATAGGTTTCGGCATCCTTGATCAGCTCCGTACGCACCAGCTTCTTCAGCTTGGCTTCGCTGCCCAGCAGCGCTTGCAGCTTGGCTTGTTCCTTGAGCAGTTCGTCCTGCTCGTCGCGCAGCTTCATCTCTTCCAGTCGCGCCAACTGACGCAGACGCGTGTCGAGGATGTAGTCGGCCTGAATCTCGCTGAGGGCGAAACGCTCGATCAGCTTGGCTTTCGGGTGTTCCTCGGTGCGGATGATGTGGATCACTTCATCCAGGTTGAGGTAGGCAATCAACAAACCGTCCAACAGGTGCAGGCGACGCTCGACTTTGTCGAGGCGGAATTGCAGGCGGCGACGCACGGTCAACACGCGGAATTCCAGCCACTCGACCAGCAAGGCCCGCAGGTTTTTCAACTGCGGTTTGCCGTCCAGACCGATGATGTTGACGTTGACCCGGTAGGTCGACTCCAGCTCGGTGCTGGCGAACAGGTGCTGCATCAGCGCTTCGTGATCGACGCGGCTGTTGACTGGAATGATCACGATGCGGCACGGGTTTTCGTGGTCGGATTCGTCGCGCAGGTCAGCGATCTGCGGGGCTTTCGACGGTTTCGCCTGCATCAGCGCGGCAATCTGCTCCAGCACTTTCGCACCGGAGACCTGATGCGGCAGCGCGGTGACAATGATGTCGCCGTCCTCGACGTGGTACACGGCGCGCATGCGCACCGAGCCCTTGCCGGTTTCGTACATTTTCAGCAGGTCGGCGCGCGGCGTGATGATTTCCGCTTCGGTCGGATAATCCGGGCCCTGAATGTGTTCGCAGAGCTGTTCAACCGTGGCTTTCGGCTCATCGAGCAAGCGCACGCACGCAGTGGCGACTTCGCGCAGGTTGTGCGGCGGCACGTCGGTGGCCATGCCCACGGCGATGCCGGTGGTGCCGTTGAGCAGAATGTTCGGCAGGCGCGCCGGCAGTACCAGCGGCTCCTGCAGGGTGCCGTCAAAGTTCGGGCCCCAGTCGGCAGTGCCTTGGCCCAGTTCGCTGAGCAGTACTTCGGAATACCGCGACAAGCGTGCTTCGGTGTAACGCATGGCGGCGAAGGACTTCGGATCGTCCGGCGCACCCCAGTTGCCCTGGCCGTCAACCAGCGTGTAGCGATAGCTGAACGGCTGGGCCATCAGCACCATCGCTTCGTAGCACGCCGAGTCGCCGTGCGGGTGGAACTTGCCGAGTACGTCACCGACGGTACGCGCCGATTTCTTGTGCTTGGAATCGGCGTCCAGGCCCAACTCGCTCATGGCGTAGACGATACGCCGCTGTACCGGTTTCAGGCCGTCGCCGATATGCGGCAGGGCACGGTCCATGATCACGTACATGGAGTAGTTGAGGTAGGCACTTTCGGTGAAGTCGGCCA
This sequence comes from Pseudomonas sp. S3_C06, assembly GCF_054667675.1. Classification (NCBI taxonomy): domain Bacteria; kingdom Pseudomonadati; phylum Pseudomonadota; class Gammaproteobacteria; order Pseudomonadales; family Pseudomonadaceae; genus Pseudomonas; species Pseudomonas sp. S3_C06. Next base: position 4,486,074 of record NZ_CP162747.1, on the reverse strand, counting down.
ACGAGCGGCGTTCTACACCGTCCAGGCTGAGATCAAGGGGGTTGCTCATGCAGGCCTCATCGGTTCGTTGTCTGGCGCAGCAGCATGGTGCCACCGCGCTGAGTAAATTCAAGTTTGTTCAAGGCGCTCATGCCGAGCAGCACCTGATCGCCATGCAGCCCCGGCGCCACCAATGCACGGACGTCCCGCAGCACGATGTCACCCAGTTGCAGACGGGCAATTTTGGTCCGATAGCCCTGGCTCAGGCCGTTCGCCGTGCTCAGGGTCACTCCGAAACCTTCTTCCAGCTTCAAGCGCTTGGCCAGATCCGCCGGGATCGCCACATCGGTTGCGCCGGTGTCGAGCATGAACTCCACCGGCTCACCGTTGATCTGACCGCTGGCGACAAAATGCCCTTGGGCATTGCCGGCCAGTTTCACTTCGATAAAACCTTCGCCCTGCTCCGAACTGACCACCACGTTCGGATTCTGCTGGCGCTGCTCCCACTGGCCGAAAAACCGCGTCGCCAGAAACAGCGCCGCGCACCACGCCAGAATCATCAGCACCCGACCGGCGCGCTTGCCCGGCGGTTGCTGGCTCATGGCTTGGCGCTCCAGCCACCGTCAGGTGCGGCGAAGCGCCAGACGATCGGCCGAACCTCACCGTCGGCGCGCGGGCCGAAATTATTGTCGACGCCGACCCATGCACCATCAGCGTCAACGATCAGCGCCTCTTCCAACCCGAAGTTCTGCGAGTAACGGCGGTTGGCCTGCAACAGTTCAGCGGCGTACGACCAGCAACGCTCGACTTTGGCGGTCTGCGCATCGCGCCGACAAATCTGGAAGGCGTTGCGCTCAAGGGTAAACAATTTGCCGTTAAACAACGAAAGGTCGGAAAAGTCTCGGTCGACCGCTCTGGCCTTCGGGAACTGCGGCGGCTGCATTTCCTTGCCGCCCTCGCTGAGCAGCACGCAACGACCATCGCAATCCCACACCGTCTGCTGGCGCTTGATCAGCAGCAAACCACGGCTTTGCCGCTCGGCGGCCAGCCACATCTGATCGCCCGCAGGGCTGATCGCCAGGCCTTCGAAGATCGCATTGAAATGCAGGAGCATGCCACTGGCCCGCGCTTCGCGAACCATCATCGGCGAGATCTTCAGCCAGTTGACCGGGCCGCTGACGGGCACCTGCAAAACCGCCGCATGGCCCTCGCTGACAATGTAGCGATTGCCGGCGCTGTCGCAACTGATGCCCTCGAAATCCAGATCGCCACCGCGCACGAACGACGCGGCCCAATTGCGCGAGCGCAACCCCCACGGCAAACCGGTCTCCGGCACCAGCGGCACGTCGATGTGCAAGGCTTCGGCCTGCCAGACCTGATCGGCGGTATTGAGCCGATAGATCTGATCGTCATCGCGGTCCGACACCGTCCACAACTCGCCGCCACACATGGCCAGCCCCGACAGGTTACCGCCGCGCATGCCGTCGACCGGGTGCCCGGAGAGCACGCGCAACTCCTGCAACGGCTCGGCCGACACGCTCATCGCACACAACAGCAACGCACCCGCCAAGGCCCAGCCAAACCGCATCAGGCCAGCACCTCGGCGAGGTTGCCTTTGGATTCGAGCCAGGTCTTGCGGTCACCGGCGCGTTTCTTCGCCAGCAGCATGTCCATCATTTCCGAGGTTTCGGCAAAATCTTCGCCCAGCGTCAGTTGCACCAGGCGCCGCGTGTTCGGGTCCATGGTGGTTTCACGCAGCTGCGGCGGGTTCATTTCGCCCAGACCTTTGAATCGGGTGACCTGTGGTTTGCCGCGCTTCTTCTCGGCAACCAGACGGTCGAGAATGCCATCGCGCTCGGCTTCGTCGAGGGCGTAGTAGATCTCTTTGCCGAGGTCGATTCGGTACAGCGGCGGCATGGCGACGTAGACGTGACCGGCATCCACCAGCGGGCGGAAATGCTGGACGAACAGCGCGCACAGCAAGGTTGCGATGTGCAGACCGTCGGAGTCGGCGTCGGCGAGGATGCAGATCTTGCCGTAACGCAGCTGGCTCATGTCCGCCGCGCCCGGATCGACACCGATGGCCACGGCGATGTTGTGCACTTCCTGACTGGCCAGCACTTCGCTGCCGTCGACTTCCCAGGTGTTGAGGATCTTGCCGCGCAACGGCAGGATTGCCTGGAATTCCTTGTCCCGCGCTTGCTTGGCGGAACCGCCGGCGGAATCACCTTCGACCAGGAACAGTTCGGAACGCATCGGGTCCTGCCCGGCGCAGTCAGCCAGCTTACCCGGCAACGCGGGGCCCTGAGTGACGCGTTTGCGCTCGACTTTCTTGCTCGCTTTCAGGCGGCGACCGGCGTTGTTGATCGCCAGTTCGGCCAGCGCCAGACCGGTTTCCGGGTTGGCGTTGAGCCACAGGCTGAACGCGTCCTTGACCACACCGGAGACAAACGCCGCGGCTTCACGGGACGACAAACGTTCTTTGGTCTGGCCGGAGAATTGCGGCTCCTGCATTTTCATCGACAGGACGAACGCGATGCGTTCCCAGACGTCTTCCGGCGCCAGCTTCACACCGCGCGGCAGCAGGCTGCGGAATTCGCAGAACTCGCGCATCGCATCGAGCAGGCCCTGACGCAAACCGTTGACGTGGGTACCACCCTGCGCCGTCGGGATCAGGTTGACGTAGCTTTCCTGCACCGCGTCGCCACCTTCGGGCAGCCACAGCAGCGCCCAGTCGACCGCTTCTTTATTACCCGCGAAAGCGCCGCAGAACGGCTCGTTCGGCAGGCGTTCGAACTCGCTGACCGCATCGACCAGATACGAGCGCAGGCCGTCTTCGTAATGCCACTCGACTTTCTCGCCGGTGCCTTTGTCTTCGAAGCTGACCAGCAGCCCCGGGCACAACACAGCCTTGGCCTTGAGCACGTGCTTGAGACGGCTGATGGAGAATTTCGGTGAGTCGAAGTATTTCGGATCCGGCGCGAAGTACACGCTGGTGCCGGTGTTGCGTTTGCCGACGGTGCCGACGATTTCCAGTTCCGAGGCTTTGAAGCCGTCGTTGAACGTCATCTGGTATTCGTTGCCGTCACGCTTCACGCGTACGCGCACTTCGGTCGACAAGGCGTTGACCACGGAAATACCTACGCCGTGCAAACCGCCGGAGAACTGGTAGTTCTTGTTCGAGAACTTGCCGCCCGCATGGAGTTTGGTGAGGATCAGCTCGACACCCGACACGCCCTCTTCCGGGTGGATGTCGACCGGCATGCCACGGCCGTCGTCGCTGACTTCCAGCGAGTGGTCGGCGTGCAGGATGACCTGCACCGATCTGGCGTGGCCAGCCAGGGCTTCGTCGACACTGTTGTCGATGACTTCCTGGGCGAGGTGGTTCGGCCGACTGGTGTCGGTGTACATGCCGGGGCGTTTGCGCACCGGGTCGAGGCCCGAGAGGACTTCGATGGCGTCGGCGTTATAAGAGCTAGCGCTGGGAGTGGCCATAGGGTCTCGTCGTCAGTCATTCATGAAATAGGGGCAAGACTTCACAGTGCGGTGAAATCGATTGCCTGAAACAAATCGGCGCCAATGCCGGCAAAACTCAGCAACGCCGGCAATTGCCCGGCAAAACCCTGAAAACCATGGTCGCCGCCGGCCTGAATGCGCAAGGCACAGGCGCGGTAATACTGTTGGGCGAGGCGATAGTCCAGTGTTTCATCGCCGGTCTGCAACCATACCTGATAGCGCTGCGCATCCTGAGGCGCCGGCACTTCCAGTTCGGCCAGGGCCGTGACGTGGTCGTGGGTCAACTCCCAGATCTCATCGGTATACAGGTTTTTCTGCGGGCCCAGATAGCCGTCGAACATCCGGTGCGGGCTGACCGCCGGGTTGACCAGCAGGGCTTTCAAGCCATGGCGCTCGGCCAGGTGAGTCGCATAGTAGCCGCCGAGTGAGCTTCCCACCAGCAGCGGGCTGCCCAGTTCGGCAATCGCTTGTTCCAACTGACCGATGGCTTCGCGCGGGTGGTGATGCAGGGCCGGGACACGCAGTTTGTCGCTCAAACCCAGCTGTTCCATCACCGTCACCAACTGACAGGCCTTTTTCGAGGCCGGGGCGCTGTTGAAACCGTGGATATAGAGGATCGAACCAGACATTTGAGCTCCCTGGGTGTCGGTTTGGGTTTGCGGAGTTTACAGGGAGAGAAGAGCGGATTGGGGGTGGGCTCGATAATTTGGTGTGACAGCACGAGCTGCCCTCACCCTAGCCCTCTCCCGGAGGTAGAGGGGACCGAATGGGGGATATTTGCGAACTACATCGACCTGAACGCTGTGCTGTGAATCCATAATCGACAACGCTGCTTCAGGTCGATGGATAGCGAAAGGCACCTCGGTCGGCCCCCTCTCCCTCTGGGAGAGGGCTGGGCGGGCGGCGTTCCGATGAGGGGCTTTTGATTGGCAATCAGTAACCGTCAGAGCCGTAATCGACGGTGAAGGCGAAACCGGTAACGCGCTCAACTCCGGTTTCCAACCGCCCATCCGGCAACAACCGCAACCACCGATATCCCGGCGCCTGCTCCCCTACCTTGAAATCCTCACTCCCCGGCTCGAACTGAATGCACGTCGACGGCGAAGCCATCAACCGCACGCCATTGCGCTCACGATCGATCTCCTGATGCACATGCCCCCACAACACCGCCCGGGCCTGTGGAAAACGATCCAGCACCTCGAAAAATGCCTCGGGATTGCGCAAGCCAATCGGCTCCATCCATGCGCAACCAATCGAAACCGGATGATGGTGGAAGCACACCAGATGATGGCGCTCCGGCGCTTCGCTCAGCGAGCGGGCCAGCAGTTGCAGTTGATCGTCCTGCAAATACCCCGGCACCGAACCCGGCACCGCCGAATCCAGCATCGTCACCCGCCAGTTGCCGATATCGACCACCGGTTCCAGCAGCGTGCTCTGCACGGCGGCCTGGGCCATGATCATCGGTTCGTCGTGATTGCCAGGAATCCACCGCGCCGGTGCGTCGATCTGCGCGCTCATCTGGCGAAACTGCTGATACGACTCCAGCGTGCCGTCCTGCGAGATATCGCCGGTGGCCAGAATCAGATCGATCTGCGGCTGCTGCCCCAGCACCAGTTCGATGACCTTTTGCAGGCTCTCGCGGGTGTTCATGCCCAGCAGCGCGCCGTCCGCTTCAGCGAACAAATGGCTGTCGGACAACTGCACCAGCAACGCCGGATCGGCGGGGGTCAATGTGGATACGCTCGGCAAGGCGTTCTCCCAAGGCAAAAGCACGGAATCGATCAAGTGCCGCAATTATGCTGGGGGATCAGTGAAAGAGGAAAGCGGCGAACCGGACGCAGTTCACAACTAACGAACGACTTCGTACTCGTGCCCCAACGCCAGGCAATGACTCAGCCATTCCCCCAGGAAAAGATTGAGCTGGGCCTTTTCATCCGGCTGATGCATGGCCGCGTTCGGGTAAGGATAGATGCCGCGAAAGCGTCGTGCATGTTCGGCACTGACGACCTCAGCCATGCGCGCGTCGTGATAGACCTGCACTTCCAGTTGCGGCACCGGCAGCCATGGCAGGCTGTGCTCCTGACGCACCTGCAAAGTGGTGGTGTACGGGCAGGTTTGCAGCACTTCGAGGGCCAGCACGCCGAGCATCTGCTCGCCCTGGGTCACGGCGATGCGCCGCGCCTCGGGCTCGTTGCGCATGTCCGGCAGCAGTCGCATCAGGCGCGCGTAGTTGGCCTCGCAGGCGGCTTGCAGCCCCACGAGGTCGACTCGATAGCGATCGCGCAACTTGTTTACGACCATAACCCCCTCACTTCGGCGCGATTGAGCGCCAGCCACTGCAAGGCGATGATGCTCGCCGCGTTGGCAATGCGTCCGTCACGGACGGCCTGCAAGGCATCTTCAAAGGCCCAGACCGTGACACGGATATCTTCTGCCTCTTCTTCCAGGCCATGCAGGCCGCCAACGCCGTCGGTGCTGCAACGCCCCAAGTACAAATGCACGAACTCGTTGCTGCCGCCCGGCGACGGGAAATATTTGGTCATCGGCCACAAGGCCTTGATGTCCAGCCCAGCTTCCTCCTGCGCCTCGCGGTGAGCAACTTCTTCCGGTTGTTCATCCTTGTCGATCAGACCAGCGACCAGTTCGACCAGCCACGGGTTATCGGTCTTGCCCATGGCGCCGACGCGGAACTGTTCGATCAACACCACTTCGTCGCGCTGCGGATCGTAGGGCAGCATGCACACGGCATCGTGGCGCACGAACACTTCACGGTTGATCTCCCGGCTCATGCCACCGGCGAACAATTCATGGCGCAGGTGCAAACGGTCGAGCTTGTAGAAGCCCTCATAGCAACGTTCGCGCCGCACGACGTCGACGGTGGTCGGAATGGCATTGGCAAAATCAGTCATAAGCATCCTCTTTACTGCACATCCATCACGAAGTTGCTTTTGGTCGCTGGCAACCTCGACTTCGCGCCATCCTAACGCGCCCGCACCGTTTGATGCAGCCCCTTTACCGTCAGCGGGATGGACGGTGGAGGCGAAACCCACTCTAATTAGCTTAGTGGCGAACTGACTGCTTCGTTGAGAGTCGAAGCGGTAACTTTTTGCCTTCCCCTGCTTTCGAAAGGACGCCCATGTCGCTTTTCAAAATTGCCTCCGTGGCCGCCATTGCCCTGACCCTGGGCGCGTGTGCCAGCCTGTTCCAGCCCAACTACCGCACGCCGCTGGAAACCACCCGCGATGCATCAGAGCAACTGAAACCGGGCTGTTCCAACCCGGATTGCCCGCTGGTGAACATCGACACCTTGCGCTTCCCGGACGAACCTGCGCTGGACGGCATCATCGAAAAACGCCTGCTGCAAATGACCCGCACCGAGAAGAACGCCCCGGTTGCGCCGACTCTGGCGGCCTATCGCGATCAGTTTCTGGCCAGCGCCGGCCCACGCAACAGCAGCTACCTGCAAGCGAAAGTACGCGAGCAGCATGACGGCTTGGTGATCATCGAGGTGTCGAGCTACCTCGACACCGGCGGTGCGCATGGCACACCGGGTCGCGGCTTCATCAACTATTCGCGCCAGCAGCACAAGGTGCTGAACCTGTCCGACATGCTTGTGCCGGGTCAGGAAGAGGCGTTCTGGAAGGCGGCGCAAGTCGCGCACAACAGTTGGTTGATCAGCACCAAGCTCGATCAGGAGCCGGAGTTCGTGGCGAACTGGCCGTTCGTGAAAACCCCGAACGTGGCGCTGACCTATGGCGGCGTGATCCTCAAGTACGACGTGACCACCATCGCGCCTTACGCGCTGGGCCACGTCGAACTGAAGATTCCTTATCCGCGTCTGAACGGCATTCTCAAGCCTGAGCTGTTTCCCGGCCGTAACTGAAGGCCCGGCCCAGCACTAGTTGCAACAGCCCTGCCAGCACCAGCGCCGGCAGGGTTGCGCCGACATCCGGATACAGATTCGCCAGCAAGTGGTAGGTGCTCACGCCACCCAGCCACGCCAACAACGCCGGCCAGCGCAATGCGGCCGACGCGACCTGAGCGCTGCGCTTGCGCAGAATGAAGTGATCGACCAGCACCACGCCGAACAGCGGCGCAAACACCGAGCCGATCAACAGCAGGAAATTCTGGTACTGCGCCAACGGCGCGAGCAGTGCGATCAGCGTGCAGATCACGCCGATGGCCAAGGCCAGATGCTCGACTTTCAGGCGCAACAGAATCCCGCTGGAAACCGCTGCCGAGTGAATATCGGCGAAGGCGTTTTCCGACTCATCCAGCAGAATCAGCAACAGCGGAATGCCCAGCCCGGCGCCGGCCAGTGCCAGCAACAGCGCGTTGACTTCACCGCTTGGCGCGAAGGCCAGGGTGTAGGCGACGCCGAGGCTCATCAGCCAGAAGTTGCCGATGAAAAAACCCACAGCGGTGCCACCGAAAACGTTCTTCGCCCGCTTGCCGAATCGTGAGTAATCGGCGATCAGCGGCAGCCACGACAGTGGCATCGCAATAGCGATGTCGAAGCCCACGGCAAACGGCATCGAACCGTCACCGGCGCGCGACCAGAGATCGGCCAGATCGGCTTTGGCAAACAGGTTCCAGGTCAGCCACAGGCACGCCGCCAACAGCAACCAGATGCCCCACTTGCGCAGAATCTGCCGCACAAAGGTCAGCGGCCCGCTCACCGCGAGCAACGTCGCCAACGCACCGAAAAACAGCGTCCACAACAGCGGGCTCGACCACAGCGAACCTTCGCTGAACGCGCGGGTGCCGAGCAGGCTGGCCGCATCGCGCATGACGATGATTTCGAACGAGCCCCAGCCGATCAGTTGCAGCAGATTAAGCAACGCCGGCAGGCTCGCGCCTTTGCTGCCAAGGCTGAGTTTCAGCGCGGCCATCGACGACAGGCCGGTGTCACTGCCGATCACGCCTACGGCGGCCAGCAACAGTACGCCGACCAGCGTGCCGAGGAAAATCGCCAGCAGCGAACCGGACAGGCCGAGGCCTGGCGCGAGCAATGCGCCGGTCTGCAAAACCATCAGGCCGATGCCGAGGGAGAACCACAGGGAAAACAGATCGCGACCGCCGAATACACGCTTGTCGGCGGGCACGACGAGGTCGGGGGAATAAGTGCTGGGTTGAATGCTCAAGGGTGTTATCTCAGAGGGACATTTGTTGTTGTGTTGTGATCGTTCCCACGCTCTGCGTGGGAATGCCTCTAGGGACGCTCTGCGTCCAGTGACGCGGAGCGTCACGGGCTGCATTCCCACGCGGAGCGTGGGAACGATCAGTCTTGCAGCTTGCAGCTTGCCGCTTACACTTTTTTGTACAGCTGACTGCCTTCCTTCTTGAACCGCTCGGCCTGTTCCGCCAGGCCTTGGGCGACGTCCACGTCGACCGCGTCGATGCGCTGGTTGGCCGCGTACTCGCGGACTTCCTGAGTGATCTTCATCGAGCAGAATTTCGGTCCGCACATCGAACAGAAATGCGCGACCTTGGCCGAGTCCTTCGGCAGGGTTTCATCGTGATACGAACGCGCGGTGTCCGGATCCAGACCGAGGTTGAACTGGTCTTCCCAACGGAATTCGAAACGCGCCTTGCTCAAGGCGTTGTCGCGAATCTGCGCGCCCGGATGCCCTTTGGCCAAGTCCGCTGCGTGGGCGGCGATCTTGTAGGTGATGATCCCGGTCTTCACGTCATCCTTGTTCGGCAGGCCCAAGTGTTCCTTCGGCGTCACGTAGCAGAGCATCGCGCAACCAAACCAGCCGATCATCGCCGCCCCGATACCCGAGGTGATGTGGTCATAGCCCGGCGCGATGTCGGTGGTCAGTGGTCCGAGGGTGTAGAACGGCGCCTCGTCACAGCATTCCAGCTGCTTGTCCATGTTCTCTTTGATCAACTGCATCGGCACGTGGCCCGGGCCTTCGATCATGGTTTGCACGTCGTGCTTCCAGGCGATCTTGGTCAGTTCGCCGAGAGTTTCCAGTTCGCCGAATTGCGCGGCATCGTTGGCGTCGGCAATCGACCCCGGACGCAAGCCATCGCCCAGCGAGAAGCTGACGTCATAGGCTTTCATGATTTCGCAGATTTCTTCGAAATGCGTGTAGGCGAAGTTTTCCTTGTGATGCGCCAGGCACCACTTGGCCATGATCGAGCCGCCACGGGAAACGATACCGGTCACGCGTTTGGCGGTCAGCGGCACGTAACGCAGCAGCACGCCGGCGTGAATGGTGAAGTAGTCGACGCCCTGCTCGGCCTGCTCGATCAGCGTGTCGCGGAACAGCTCCCAGGTCAGGTCTTCGGCCGCGCCGCCGACTTTTTCCAGCGCCTGATAGATCGGCACCGTGCCGATCGGCACCGGCGAGTTGCGGATGATCCACTCGCGGGTTTCGTGAATGTGCTTGCCGGTGGACAAGTCCATGATGTTGTCCGCGCCCCAGCGAATGCCCCAGGTCAGTTTCGCCACTTCTTCTTCGATGGACGAACCCAGCGCGCTGTTGCCGATGTTGCCGTTGATCTTCACCAGGAAGTTACGGCCGATGATCATCGGTTCCAGTTCGGTGTGGTTGATGTTGGCCGGAATGATTGCGCGGCCACGGGCGATCTCTTCACGGACAAATTCCGGGGTGATGATTTTCGGCACGCTGGCGCCGAAGCTGTGGCCCGGGTGCTGCTGATCCAGCAGGCCGGCGGCGCGGGCCACCTCAAGCTTCATGTTTTCGCGGATGGCGACGAATTCCATCTCGGGCGTGATGATGCCCTGACGCGCATAGTGCATTTGCGTGACGTTGCCACCAGCCTTGGCGCGACGCGGGTTGTTGACGTGGGCAAAGCGCAGTTTGGTCAGTTCCGGATCGGCAAGGCGCTCGCGACCGAAGTTGGAGCTCAGGCCGGCCAGACGCTCGGTGTCGCCACGGTCGTCGATCCACGCCGAACGCACATCGGCGAGGCCTTTGCGTACGTCGATCACCACGTTCGGATCGGTGTACGGGCCAGAGGTGTCGTAGACGGTCACCGGCGCGTTGATTTCACCGCCGAAATCGGTCGGCGTCACGTCGAGGGTGATTTCGCGCATCGGCACGAGGATGTCCGGGCGCGAGCCCTGAACGTAGACTTTTTGCGAACGGGTGAACGGCTTGACCGATTGCTCGTCGACCTTGGCCGAGTCACTCAGGTTGATCGCGTTTTTTGATTTTGTAGTCATCACGGGCTCTCCAGACAGCATCCAGGCAGTGGATTGTCGGAGCAGAACCTGAAAGGCACGGACGCACCAGGACCGGTGCTGTGCATCGTCGTCGAGCGTTCGATTGTCGAACAATTTCCCGGACGAAGCACAAGAGGACTCGCCGGGTGACGAGAAATCTTGTTCCCTACGCAGGCGCTAACCTGATCAGGTTCAACGGGATCCGAAATTATTCGATCTCAGCCTCATAGCAAGGCACCCCGACAAGAACCCGGCCAGTCTAGACACAACTGGCAAAGAACGCCAACACCGCAGCAAACACCATGATGAATGGCATAAATACAGGGGCTTGGCCGATTGTTGTGAGGCAAATGCGCAACTACACTCGCTTTGCCCTGCCATGCCTTGACGCTGTGGGGCCTGCGCCTTACCTTTGGCGCCCGGATTACTTCCATAATATTAATGCTAGGGATCGCCTCATGCTGCGCAAACTCTCACTGGCTGTTGCCGTGTCTTGTGCGTCCAACGCAATGGCCTGGGCAGCAGAAGCGCCCTTGTCGACCAAAACCGATCTGGTCAGCGTCTATCAGGAGGCAGTCGACAACAACGCCGATCTGGCCGCCGCCCGCGCCCAGTACGGCGCGCAGAAAGAAGTGGTGCCGCAGGCCCGCGCCGGGCTGCTGCCAAACCTGTCGGGCGGTGCCGAAGTGGCCAATGTGCGGACGTCGATCGATCAGCCCTCGGCCACTGCCAACCGCAGCGCTCACTCGTATCAGGCGACTCTGGCCCAGCCGTTGTTCCGCGCCGATCGCTGGTTCCAGTACCAGGCCGCGAAGGACGTCAACGAGCAAGCCGCGCTGCAACTGTCAGCGACCGAGCAGAACCTGATCCTGCAATCGGCCGAGAGCTATTTCAACGTGCTGCGCAGCCAGGACAACCTCGCCTCGACCAAGGCTGAAGAAGCCGCATTCAAGCGCCAGCTCGACCAGTCCAACGAACGCTTCGATGTCGGCCTGTCGGACAAGACCGACGTGCTGCAATCGCAAGCCAGTTACGACACCGCGCGGGCCAACCGTATTGTTGCGCAGCGTCAGGTCGATGATGCCTTCGAAGCGCTGATCACCCTGACCAACCGTCAGTACAACTCGATCCAAGGCATCGTCCACACGCTGCCGATCCTGCCGCCGGCGCCGAACGACGCCAAGGCGTGGGTCGATACTGCAGCGAAACAGAACCTCAATTTGCTGGCGAGCAACTTTGCCGTCAGCTCCGCCGAGCAGACCCTCAAGCAGCGCAAGGCCGGCCACTTGCCGACCCTCGATGCCGTGGCCAAATACGAAAAGGGTGACAACGACGCCCTGGGGTTTTCCAACCCGAACGCTTTCGGTGTGCCATACCGCGACAACGTTGAGCAGAGCACAGTCGGCTTGCAACTGAACATCCCGATCTACAGCGGCGGGCTGACCAGCTCACAGGTGCGCCAGTCGTATGAGCAACTGAATCAGAGCGAACAACAGCGCGAATCGCTGCGTCGGCAGATCGTCGAAAGCACCCGCAACCTTCATCGCGCCGTGAACACCGACGTCGAGCAGGTGCAGGCGCGTCGTCAGTCGATCATTTCCAACCAGAGCGCAGTGGAAGCCACGGAAATCGGTTATCAGGTTGGTACGCGCAATATCGTTGACGTGCTCGATGCGCAGCGTCAGCTGTACACCTCGGTGCGCAATTACAACAACACGCGTTATGACTACATTCTCGACAACCTGCGCTTGAAGCAGGCGGCGGGGACGTTGAATCCGGGGGATCTGGAAGATCTGCGGCGTTATCTGAAAGCCGACTACAACCCGGACAAGGATTTTCTCCCGCCGGATCTGGCCAAAGCGGCCGAGGCGCAGCTCAAGGCCCGGCCTTAAGCCTTAAAAACAAAAGATCGCAGCCTTCGGCAGCTCCTACATTGGAATACGTTTCCTGTAGGAGCTGCCGAAGGCTGCGATCTTTTTGCTTACTTGATCAGTCTGCCCAAACCATCCAGCAAACGCTGCAACGCGCCCTGGTTGCGGCGCATCACCGCCAGCCCGGCCTCGGCCATACGCTGCGCATCACGCGGCAACTCGAACAAGCGTTGCACCTCCACCGCCAGCCCTTCGGCATCATCCACTTCCGCCAACGCCCCGGCTTCACGCAACTGCGCGGCGATGTCGAGGAAGTTGAACAGGTGCGGGCCACTGATCACCGGTTTCGCCAAGGCTGCCGGCTCCAACAGGTTGTGCCCACCATTGGCCACCAGGCTGCCGCCGACAAACGCACTGTCCGCCAGTGCGTAGAGAAACAGCAATTCACCCATGGTGTCGCCGAGCAGTACGCTCGTCTGCGCATCGACATCGGCTTCGGTCGAACGCCGAACCGTGGCAAAGCCTTCGCGCTGGCACAACTCGAACACCGAGTTGAAACGCTCCGGGTGACGCGGCACCAGAATCAGCAACGCGTCCGGGTGATTGGCCAGCAAGCGACGGTGGGCATCGAGCACCACTTCGTCCTCACCTTCGTGGGTGCTGGCGGCGATCCACACTGGGCGCTCCAGTGCCTGCCATTGGCCGCGCAGGTCGGCCGCGCGTTGCAGCAATTGCGGGTTGATAGTCAGGTCGAACTTGATCGAACCGGTGACCTCGACCGTTTCCGGGCGCGCCCCCAGATCACGGAAGCGCTGGGCTTCGGCTTCGGTCTGCACGGCGAACAGACTCATTTCGGCGAGCATCGGTGCGGTCAGCTTGTTGAAGCGGCCATAGCCGCGTGCCGAACGCTCGGACAAACGTCCATTGGCCAGCGCCACCGGGATTCCACGCTTGGCGCACTGATGAATGTGATTGGGCCACAGCTCGGTTTCCATGATCACCGCAAGCTTTGGCTGCACGCGGTCAAGAAACCGCGCCGCCGCACACGGCAAGTCATACGGCAGATAGCAGTGCTGGATGCGCGGCTCGTTGGCGAACAGCGCCTGAATCCGCTCCGATCCGGTCGGGGTCATGCAGGTCACGGTGATCGGCAGCTGTGGATAACGTTGCAGCAAGGCGCGAATCATCGGCGCCGCGGCGATGCTTTCGCCCACCGACACCGCGTGCACCCAGATGCCGTCGGGTTGCAGCGTCGGCATGCCGTAGGAGAAACGTTCGCCAATCCGCTTGGCATACGCCGGCGCCTTGCGCGCTCGCAGCCATAGCCGAATCGCCACCAATGGCAGCCCCAGGTAAAACAGCGCGGTGTAGAGAGTTCTATTCATGGCGGCGGAGTTTATCGGCTTTTGCCGCTGATCGCGCGCAAGTGCACGGCAAAACGTTCGGCCAGCCAACGCGCGGCCGGGCCGAGGGGTTCGTCGCGGCGCCAGACCAGTTCAACCACCAGCGCCGGCGGCGTCCATTCGCTGTCCAGTTCAACCATCAAACCCTGATACGCCGAGTACTGCACCACATGACGCGGCAACCAGGCCCAACCGAGATCGCGCACCAGCCATTCGGACATGACGTAGAAACTGTCCGCGCGCCACACCTGCGGGCTGGCCGGTTCGTTGCCGGGATAGACGCTGGTTTGCGTCGACATGAGCAATTGTCGGTGTTGCGCCAGCTGCTGGCAGGTCACATAAGACTGCTGCGCCAGCGGATGATTGATACCGCACACCGTGACCATTTCCACGCTCCCCAGCACGCGGCGCTCCAGCGCTTCGGGAATTTCATCGTGATAAAACAGCAGGCCAAGGTCGGCGCGACGCTCGACCAGTTTGCGCGACACTTCACCTTGCGCAGCGCTGGTCAGTTGCACTTCAAGGCTGGGGAACTGCTCGGCCAGTTCACCGAAACTTTCCACCAGCGCCTGATACGGCATCGCCTCATCCTGAGCCACGCGCAGTTGCGCTTCCTGGCCGCGCATCATCGCCATGGCACGACCGTTGAGGCGCTCGCATTGGCGCAGGACTTCTCGTGCTTCTTCCAGCAACGCTTCACCCGCTTCGGTGAGGGTTGGCTGGCGACCGCTGCTACGCTCAAACAGATTTACGCCCAAGTCGTCCTCAAGCGTGGCAATCGCGCTGCTGATCGCCGACTGGGCCTTGCGCTGCTGCCGCGCCACGGCGGAAAACGAGCGCTGCTCAGCGACGCCGACAAACACCCGTAGCTGATCGAGATTCCACTGCATACTGGCTTACCAACCCATCTTCAAAACAGATAGGTAATGACTTTACCCCATCTGGCGAATCACTAGAATGCCGACTCAGCAAGCAACGTTTCACATGAGGATTTGAACCATGAACGCCTACGCCTACCTGGCCATCGCCATCTGCGCTGAAGTGATCGCCACCGTGTCGATGAAGGCCGTCAAAGGCATCAGCACACCGCTGCCACTGGTGCTGGTCATCGTCGGCTACGCGATTGCGTTCTGGATGCTGACGCTGGTGGTGCGCACCGTTCCGGTCGGCGTGGCCTATGCGGTGTGGGCCGGGATGGGCATCGTGATGGTCAGCGTCGCGGCGCTGTTCATCTACGGGCAGAAACTGGATATCCCGGCAATGCTGGGGATGGCGTTGATCGTACTGGGCGTCGTTGTGATTCAGCTGTTCTCGAAAACTGCCGGCCATTAACCGCCAGCCCCAATCCCCTGTGGGAGCGAGCCTGCTCGCGAATGCGGTATATCAGTCAACAGATATGTCGACTGGCATTCCCTCTTCGCGAGCAGGCTCGCTCCCACATTGGCCCCTATGTTCGGCCTGTTGATCATCGACAAATCCGCCTCTTTCCCGAGTCTGTATACTGCGCCCTCGTCTTGAACACTGAGGTCGCTGCATGCCATCCGTTATTTCCACCGACGTTCTGATTGTCGGCGCTGGTGTCGCCGGCCTCTGGCTGAATGCGCGCCTGCGTCGTCAGGGTTTTTCGACCGTGTTGGTGGAAAGCGCCAGCCTCGGCGGCGGGCAGACTGTGAAGTCCCAGGGCATCATCCACGGCGGCGCCAAGTACGCGCTGCACGGTGCACTGACCGGCGCCTCGGAAGCCATCGCCGACATGCCGCGCCGCTGGCGTGAAGCGCTGGCCGGCAATGGCGAGCTGGATCTGTCCGGCGTGCGCCTGCTGTCCGAAGCCCATTACCTGTGGTCGCCGGGCACCCTCGCCGGCAACCTCACCAGTTTCTTCGCCAGTAAGGCCGTGCGTGGTCGCGTTGATCAGGTCAAGGGCGCGCAGCTGCCGCCGGCCCTGCAAGACAAACGCTTCAAGGGCAAGGTCTACCGCCTCGCCGAACTCGTCGTTGATGTCCCGAGCCTGGTGCAGTGTCTGGCCGATCTGGCCGGTGATGGCTTGCTCGCGGGGCAGACCATCGAGCCGCTGCTGGAAGCGGGTGTGCTGGTCGGCTTGAAGGTCGACGGCCGCGAGATTCGCGCTCAGCGCATCGTCCTCAGCGCCGGCGCCGGTACTGCCCAACTGCTCGAAGACCTCGGTTTGAGCCAACCGGCCATGCAGCGCCGGCCGCTGCACATGATCATCGCCAAAGGCCCGGGCCTCAAACCGCTGTACGCCCACTGCCTCGGTGGCGGCACCAAACCGCGCATCACCGTGACCACCCACCCGGCTGCTGACGGCCAGTGGGTCTGGTACATGGGCGGTGACATCGCCGAAAGCGAAGGCGTGCACCGCGAGCCGGCCGAGCAGATCGCCACCGCACAAAAGGAAATCGCCCAGTTATTGCCGTGGATCGACCTCAGCACCACGCAATGGGCAACCCTGCGCGTTGATCGTGCCGAGCCGCTGCAAACCGGGCTGAGCCGCCCGGACAACGCATTTCTCGCCGAACAGGGCCGCTTGCTGGTCGGCTGGCCAACCAAACTGGCGCTGGCGCCGGACTTCGCAGACCGGGTCATCGCCTCCCTGCAACGCGACGGCGTCCAGCCACAAGCCGCCGAGCCCTTGCCGGCGCTGCCAAAACCACCGATGGGCGTTCCCGCCTGGGAGCAATTGCTGCCATGACTATCGCCACCCTGCACGACCTTCATCGCCCACTGGGCAGCACCGGCCTGACGGTTTCGCCACTGGGCCTGGGTACGGTCAAACTTGGCCGCGACCAAGGGGTGAAATATCCCAACGGTTTCCAGATTCCCGGCGACGATGAAGCGCGGATGCTGCTGCGGCAGGCACGCGATCTGGGCATCAACCTCATCGACACCGCCCCGGCCTATGGCCGCAGCGAAGAACGCCTTGGCCCGCTGCTACGGGGTCAGCGTCAAGACTGGGTGATCGTCAGCAAAGTCGGCGAAGAGTTTGCAGAAGGCCTCTCGCATCACGACTTCAGCGCAGCGCACACGCGGATGTCGGTGGAACGCAGCCTGCAACGTCTTGAAACCGATTTTATCGACCTGGTGCTGGTGCACTCCGATGGCAACGACATGGCCATTCTCGAGCACGAAGAGGTTTATGCGACACTCGCGGCGCTCAAGGCCGAAGGCAAGATTCGCGGCTTCGGCTTCTCCGGCAAAACCGTCGAAGGTGGTTTGAAAGCTCTGGAGCAAGGCGACTGCGCGATGGTCACCTACAATCTGAACGAACAAAACGAGAAGGCTGTCATTGACTATGCTGCTGCCCACGGCAAAGCCATTCTGGTGAAAAAAGCCTTGGCCAGCGGTCACGTGTGTCTGAGTCCGGGCGTGGATCCGGTACGCGCCAGCTTCGAATTGCTGTTCGCCCAGCCTGGCGTAGCCAGTGCTATTGTCGGCACGATCAACCCGCTGCACCTCGCCCACAACGTTGCGACCGTTGCCCAGGTCCTGCGTGGTCACTGACGCCGCCTCGCGGCCTTAAGCAGGAGCCGATATGCCGCGCACGCTCATCAGAAAGAACCCGAGCAACTTCAAGACCCTGCCGCTGTTCGTCGAAGCTACCCCGGAAGGCCTGACCTACCAAAGCGTCGGCATGCCGCTGAACTTCGCGCAAACCTTGCAGCGGCGCAAACCGGTGAGCGTGGCCGACACCGAGCGCTTCTCGCTGGAACTGGCCAACCTCGGCGTTTCAGTGCGCCTGACCCTGCATTGGCAGAATCGCGATTATTGGGTGCTGGTGCGCCAGCGCCGGCAGGATCGCGGTGACGTCGTCCTGAAGTTGATTTCCGGTTACGTACCGGCCCATGAACTGAATATTCCGCTGCACACGGCGATTCAGGAAATTGCCGAAGAGTGCTTGCTGGAAACCCCGGAAGGCTGGCTCGGCGGACGCTTCAACGACACCTGGCTGCCTGCGCCCTATTCGGCCGCATTGCATTATCGCGAGGCCCTGCCGTTTCGCCTGACCCCGTTGTCCGGCTCGGCACGGCCAATACGCTGCGCCAACCTGCAATTGCTCGAACGGCCTCGGGCCTATGTGCATCTGCCGACCGCCTCATTGCAATTGATCTACGATTTGCGCCTGGATGTGCCCAAGGAAGCCAAATCCCTGAGCCTGTTCCATGTCGATGAGCGCCTTGAAGGTGATCAACTGGTTGCCCGACTCGACCGCAAGCGCCCCGATCTGTACTTGATGCCACTCAAGGACGGCGCGCCACTGGCCGAGTTGTACACCCTCAAGCGCGACAAACTCGTTCCTGCCAGTACCCGTGGTCTTTATCTGGCCGAGAGCTTTGCCACACAAACCGGCTGGGTCGTGCGCGAGGAGCGGATTCGCTGGAAGGACTGGTTGGTGCAGCAGGGTCTGCAACCGGCGAAAGCCCCACGTCAGGGGCTCAAGCAGTTGAGTATCAAGGCGCTGCGATTAGTCGGGCTGGGCAAAAAAACCGCTAAATAGCGGTTTAGCGGCGGCGATCCCACCACGTACGCAACGCGGCAAATAAATGGAAGTAGCGATTTTCGCGCTTGCCCATGCCGCGTTTGGGCGAGAACGATTCTTCGGCGAATGCACCGGTAATACGTACCCGAGACGCTTGGGTCGGCAGCGTGCAGACTTTGGCGTCCACCTGTTGCAGGGCATATTTGAGCAAGCGCTCGGAATGCAGCTTTCGGCCTGTCGCCTTGCAGAAATCGAAGATACGCTCGACCCGTTTGCCGTACGCGACATAGGTATCGCGCCCGCAAACCGCAAAGCGGTCGTTCAAGCCGCCCCACCACTGCCAGTCCGGAATATAAGCGTTGTGCTTGCGAGCCTCAGGGTGAGCGAAGACATAGCCAGGCAATGCGCTGTGAAAGAAATTGTCCGGGCGCACGAACACGACGAAATCCGGATTGAAGGACTCGATCATGGTCGTCACGGTGTGCAGCGAGTTGAGCTGATAGATCAGATTACGCAACGAGGCATAGTCATCGGCCCAGGTGTCGCCCTGAGCTTTGACCTGCTCGAAATCCCAGCGCTCCAGGACGCCCTCGGTCGAGGTCAGCGTGCCGATCATCGATTCGAAAGGCTGGTAGTTGTCCGCCGTCAATTCGCCTTTCTCGCCGGACCGCGAGTTCTGCACCTCATCAATCTTGTACAGATGGTAGAAGCACTTTATGTCGCTGCCTGCAGGCAACTGCGCCAGAACGTTCTGTTCGATAGAGGGGAAACAGATCGGCGAATTTCTCGGGATCCCGAAAAAAGCCACGGCAATTTTCAACACTCAACAGCACCTTTTGAAAGTAGTTCGGGCCTGCTGGCAACCGGACAGACGATGTCGCTTACTTCTGTCGAAACAGTTTTTGCCACCAGCGACGGGGTTGCAGCGGCACCACGATGATGTCCGACTTCTGCAGCCAGTCACGTTCATAGTCCCAGGCATGGCCGCCCCACAGTTTTCCTGCTTCGTTGGAAAACCCCAGAGTCATGAGCTGATAGGTATAACCGACATGGCCGCGCAACCAGTCGAACAACACCAGCGTGTTGAAACCGGTGGACGGCCCGACATAGCGCTTGCCGCCCGGCCGGTCGACCGGGTAGTTCCACAGCGGCGGCAATGGAATGCGATCCCAGTACATGGCCACACGTGGCAAAGGACACATGGGTGCGGCGCAGCCCACCAGCATGCTGAAACAGCGTTCACTCGCCTGCTCGAACATTCGCTGTACCGGCGGCGCGTAAGGCAGACCAAAAAAGTATGCATCCGGCGCGTTGTAGCCATGCACGAAAACATTGACGCTGTGCTCGTTGAGCAGCGCCGCTTTGATACAGGTATTGAAGCTAACAACGACGTCATCGACGCCAATGTTCAACGCCTGAAAGTCCGCCGCCGTGATGGCCGGGTTGTTGGCAATCAGCACGACCCGAGGCGCACGGCTCAGACAGTCGAGAAGCTCTGTGGGTAAAGCACCCAGTACGGACTGATCACCACCGGGCAGCGCATCCAGCGCCATGTGTTCGTCCTTCATTCAGACCGGCACCTTCATCCCGTAACGCAACTTCACCCAGAATCGCGTGAACGCCGAGGGCGGCTGCCATGGGCGCATCTCACGCTGGATTTCCGTGGCCAGTGCCTGACCGACACGGGCAAAGGAATAGCGGCTTTGCGCGAACTCCTGGCCGTTGCGGGCAATGCGCTCTGCCAGTTCCGGATCGCTTTGCAGCAGCTTGATCTTTTCCACCGCCTCTTCTTCGCTGCGATAGAACACGGTGTTGTGCATGTCTTCAAAGCCGAGCAAGCGGTCTTCTTCGCCCTGACTCCAGGCCAGCAGCACACAGCCGCAGGCCATGGCTTCATAGTTCTTGATCATGAACTCGTTCATGCCGATGTCGGCGCTGACGAAAATCCTGATGCGATTGAGCGTCTGCAGATATTCCGCGCCCGACTTGGTGCGGGTCACCAGCATCCCGGTACGCTGCGAGAGCGATTCGAGCATGGCTTTGCGCTCGGCATACTCGGTGCTTTTCAGGCTGCCAAGAAAGCCGACGGGAATGTCCCGATCAACGCCAGTGTTGTGCAGCATCTGTTCGTCATAACCCTTGGAGACGAACACCGTGTCGATACCTTCCGCCAGCATCTTGCGAGCGACAACAGCACCGGACACCAGCGCCCGACAACTTGGCAGACGACGATAGAGCCGTGAATACACGCCACGGTACTTACTCGCCGGCATGTAGTTCTGGTACGCGTCGTGCTCGAGAAAGACCAGCCCCGGTATACATTTGAGCACTTGCAGTTGCGTGGCCAGACGCTTGACCCGGGAGAAAATCACCACGCGATCGAAGGTCTGGTAATCGACCGAGGCGAGAAACGACCCCAGATTCAACTGCTGCTGTTTGCTCAAACGATAGATGAAACATTCATCACAGTTCTGCTGCACGATGTCGTAGAGCCGGTCGAGAATGACCCGCTGCTCGTCCATCACCAGGAGCATGACTTTCATAGTTTAATTGACCACGCGACGTAGGCAGGCAAGCGCATCGGATTCAAGGCTGCCCAAATCAACGGAAACGGCAAAATCCCCAAGGCAAAATCCGTTCACACGCAGTACACAACGGTAAAAATTCATCTGGTCAACGACTGCGAATTTTTTCGACAATCGCAGTTGTCGAGCTGTTTTCGACAAGTCCCAAGACCTTCACGGTGCCGCCATAAGCCGTAACGATATCTGCGCCGACCACCTGATCGATGCCGTAATCGCCACCCTTGACCAGCACGTCCGGCTTGACCTCGCACAGCAGGTTTTCCGGGGTGCCCTCAGGGAAGCTGATCACCCAGTCCACAGCACCGAGTCCAGCGAGAACGGCCATGCGCCGGTCAACACTATTGATCGGTCGGCCCGGGCCTTTGAGGCGGCTGACCGATGCATCATCGTTGACCGCGACAATCAGACGATCGCCCTGTGCCCGCGCCTGCTCCAGATAGGTCACATGCCCGGCGTGCAGGATGTCGAAACAGCCGTTGGTGAAGACAATCTTCTCGTTGTGCGCGCGGGCATCGGCCACGGCGAGCAACAATTGCTCCAGACCCAGAACACCACGCTCGGAACCTTCTTCGCGCTGGATCGCACGACGCAGTTCCGGGGCACTGATGGCGGCTGTACCGAGTTTGCCAACCACGATGCCTGCGGCCAGGTTGGCCAGGGCAACGGCATGAGGCAGGTCTTCACCGGCGGCAATCGCTGCGGCCAGGGTAGAAATCACCGTGTCACCGGCACCGGTGACGTCGAACACTTCGCGGGCACGGGCCGGCAAATGCAGTGCCGGCTGGTCCGGACGCAGCAGGGTCATGCCGTGCTCGCCACGAGTTACCAGCAGCGCGCCGAGTTCAAGGTCGTGCATCAACGCAGCGCCCTTGTTCACCAGCTCATGCTCATCGACGCAACCGCCGACGATGGCTTCGAATTCGCTGAGGTTGGGGGTGATCAGGCTGGCGCCGCGATAGATCGAGAAATCCTTGCCCTTCGGGTCGGCCAGCACCGGAATATTCTTCGCGCGTGCAGCCTGGATCAGCGCCTGATGGTTTTTCAGGGCTCCTTTGCCGTAGTCGGAGAGCACCAGCACCTTGATGCCTTCGAGCAGGTCGTCGACCTGCGAGCCGAGGGCCAGAGCGTCGGTCGCGAACGGTTCTTCGAAGTCGATCCGCAGCAATTGCTGGTGCCGGCTCATGACCCGCAGCTTGACGATGGTTGGCTGGTGCGCAATGCGCTGGAACAGGGCACGTACGCCCGCGCCTTTGAGACTGTTGCTCAGGCTGTCGGCGGCTTCGTCATCGCCGGTCACACCGACCAGCGACGCCGGCGCACCCAGCGCGGCAATGTTCAAGGCAACGTTCGCGGCACCGCCCGGACGATCTTCGATCTGCTCGACCTTAACGACCGGCACCGGCGCCTCAGGGGAAATCCGTGAGGTTCCGCCATGCCAGTAACGGTCGAGCATGACATCGCCGACTACCAAGACCGGGGCTTGATCGAAACGCGGCATGGACAACTTCATGGAGCAACCCACATACAAAATGAACAGGGGCGCGATATTAACACAGGGTAAAGCGCCGTCCGCCTCAATCTGAAAGGTCGCGTACCCAGAACAATTCGTGGCGCCGGACCGCTTTGCGGAAAAACTCGTTACTGCCTGTTGCAGGCCAGCGACGACCCGCCAGGCCTTGCTGGATCCAGCGGCGCAATTGCCGTTTGAACACTTGCTCGCCCTGCAGATCGTGTTCCATCGCCAGGGCCATGGCTTTGTCCAGTTGCACGTCTGCCGACAACAGCGGGCTCCACAACCGGTCGGCCGGCAATGGCTCGATAGCAGGCGGCAGCGCGATACCGGCACCGGCAGGGCCCATCGGCCAGCGATCGTTGTCGTGCAGGTGATTGGCGTACATCAGCAGGGTTGTCGGTTTCCAGCTACTCAGCGCGATAGCCTCAAGCAACGCCTGGGTCGAGGCTACGTGATCGCTGTGAGGATCGAGCTCAGGATGGGGCGTCACCACCACTTCCGGACGATAGTGCTCAAGCAGGGCCTTCAGATCGCCCAGCAGATTTTGCCAGGTCGGCTGCCCATCGATGTCGGCGGGCAGGGTCAACGGATTGTGCCGGCGCACACTGCGCACGTCGTTTTCCTGCGACTCACGGGAGCCGAACACCTGGGAAGGTTCTTCGGCCATCGAAGGCAGTTGCAGGCAGTAATAACCCAATTGCACGCAGCGATCGGCAGGCACGCCGCCCCACAACGGGATCACCAGACTGTCCCAACTGCGCAAACGGCCCTTCAATCGCGCGGCTGCGGCTTGATCAAGGCCCAGACGCTGAAAGTCTTCGGCCTCGATCTCACCCTGGGTCAGGGTGACGATACTGACGTCTTCACATCGACTGTAAAGGCCGAATGCAGCGAGTTCGGCATCGTCGGCATGGGGAGCGATGACCATCACCCGCTGGCGGCTGTAGTCAGGATTGGCCATGACCCACAGCACGCCCGTCGCGGCGGGCACGCAATATTGACCACGCAGTGCCAGAACGCCTTGCGCCAGCGCATCGGCCTGACCAGACAAATTGAGGAAACGCCGGCCATTGACCCCGCGCTCGAAGTCCTGGCGATCATCGCCCACTTCAACATGGGGGTCGAACCAGCGCCCCAGCCAAGTGGATTTCACTTCAAGTTCGAGTACCAACGTCTCGCCCTGCGCCAGCAGCTCGCTCAGGCGCAAAACGCCGCCCTCAAGACTCACGACCTGCCGCGCGGTTTGCGCCGGGAAGTTGTACTGATAGTCGTCAGAAGGCCGGTAAAACAGATGATCGGCAAACCAGGCCTCGTGAGCGACCCAGGCCAGCACCAGCAATACCGGCACCAGCCACCAGGCGATCAGGAAGCCGATCAACAACAGCGCCACCATAAAGGCAATCAGGAACAGACGTTTGTTGCGTCGATGGGCCTTGAGAAGCTGTTGCTTGCGAGCGCTCATGGATTCAGACCTTGTAGACCGGCACCGTGTGGCACCAGCGATCCTTGTACTCACGGTCGGCACGACCGAATGAATAGCGCAGAGGTTTGCCCAGCGCCTGCGCGTGCGCCCAGGCCTCTTGGGTGTTGACGAAACTCAGCACACTGCCAGGACTGAACTCGCGGCTCTGCGGGTCGACGCCACCGTTGATGTATTCGAGCGAAACCCATTGCGGGGCTTCAACGCGATACAGCACCTGAAAGGCAACTGGCGCTGAATCGAGCATTGCCACCGAACCGGTCATGAATTCGCGCAGCAAGGTAAAAACCTCAACCAGCCCGGCCTTGCCCGGCACCTCGAAGCCCCAGCGACGCTGAAACAGATCAGCGTAAGCAGCGGCTTGTTCCTGCGGCGTAAAATCGGACATCGGCACCAGCGATCCGCCCGCTTCTTCCAGCAGGCGCTGCTCGCGACGCTGGTTGTAGCGGAATTTCTTCGAATACTCTTCCGGCAACCGCGCCAGCGCCAAACCCTCAGGCTGCGGCTTCAACGTGCTGATCTGCTCGGCATTGAGCTGAGACACATACGCCATGCGCTGGCGCACCGGCACGATGACATCTGGCGCGATCGGCAGAATGATTTCCGCATTGCCCATATCGAGCAAACCGCGCTTGCCCTCGCGCTTGAGCACTTCCTTGGACAAGGCGACATGCCGCCCCCAGCAGGGAACGGCGGCAAGCACTTCACCGCCAATCACCCAGCCCAGGTAGCGCAACTCGATGCCCAGGAATGTCGACAAGCGCTCGACGACTTCCGGATGCGTGGCAAAACTGCCGCCGAAACGCTGCCAGGCCCGGGTGTAGCTGTCACGGTCAATTTCGCTCCAGCCACGCTCGCGAAAGCTGCGAAACATCGTCAGCATACGTTGGTCACGTGTGCCGGTTGTGGCTCGTCACCCTCTTCGAACTCTTTGGCATGCAGACGCGCGTAATAGCCGTTTTGCTCGAGCAATTGCGTGTGAGAGCCACGCTCAACGATGCGGCCCTCGTCCATGACCAGAATCAGGTCGGCTTTTTCAATGGTGCTCAAACGGTGAGCGATCACCAGTGTCGTGCGGTTCTGCACCACATGATCCAGCGCAGCCTGAATGTGCCGCTCCGACTCGGTATCGAGCGCGGAGGTGGCTTCGTCGAGAATCAGCAGCGGCGCATCCTTGAGCAGGGCCCGGGCAATGGCGATGCGTTGACGCTGGCCGCCGGACAGCAGTACGCCGTTTTCGCCGACCATGGTTTCGTAACCCTGCGGCATCTTGATGATGAACTCATCGGCATAGGCTTCGGTGGCCGCGCGCTTGACCTCATCGAACGGTGCGCCGGCCAGATCGCCGTAAGCGATGTTGTTGGTCACCGTATCGTTGAACAGCGTGACCTGCTGGGTCACCAGAGCTATCTGCCGACGCAGGCTGCGCAGGGTGAAATCCTGCACCTGCACGCCATCAAGCAGGATCTGGCCCTGCGCATGATCATGTTGATAAAAGCGTGGAATCAGGCTGGCGAGGGTCGACTTGCCACTGCCCGAGCGCCCCACCAGAGCGACCATCTGCCCCGGTTCGACGACGAAGCTGATGTCGTTGAGTACCGCTTTGTCGGTGTCGGGATAGTGGAAGCTGAGGTTACGCACTTCCAGACGGCCTTCGAGACGATCCTGCTCGACCGTGCCCTGATCCACTTCCGCCGGCTCGTCCAGTTGCTCGAAAATGCTTTCGGCACCGGCCACGCCTTTCTGAATCGTCGAACTGACTTCCGACAATTGACGGATCGGCTTGGGCAGCAGGCCAGCCATGGTGATGTAGGCCACCAGATCGCCCGGCGAAGCATCGCCGCGAAGGTACAGCACGAGGAACATGACCACGGCCATGGCGCTGTACGTCACCAGTTGCAGCATCGGCGTGTAAACCGCGCCGGTCTTGGTCATCGTCAACTGCTTGTCGGTGTTGCTCTGACTGGCATCGCGAAAGCGATCCTTTTCGTACTGCTCGCCGCCGAAGCTGCGCACAACCCGGTAGCCATGAATGGTCTCGGACGCGACGTGCGTGACGTTGCCCATCGAGACCTGGATCTTCTTGCTCTGCTTGCGGAATTTCTTGCTGGTGCTGTTCACCATCAAGCCGATCAACGGCAGGATCGCGACCATCACCAGGGTGAGCTTCCAGTTCATCCACAACAGCGTGCAGAACAGGAAAATCACGGTCATGCCTTCACGGATGACGACTTTGATGGCATCCGTTGCCGCGCCGGTGACCATGGTCACGTTGAAAGTGATCCGGGAAATCAGGTGGCCGGAATTGTTCTTGTCGAAGAAGCGATTGGGCAACTCGAGCAATTTGTTGAACAGGACCACCCGCAGGTCATGCACCAGCCCCAGCGAAACCCGCGCCAGGAAGAAGTTGCCCAGATACGAACCCACACCCTGCCACAGTGCAATGAAAACGATCATCAGTGGCACGGTTTCGAGCAACTGCAGCTTGCCCAGATAAGGATTGCCCGGGAACAGACTGGCTTCAGGATTGGCCAGACCGTCGACAAAGTACTTGAGGATGTAAGCGAGCATCGGTTGAGTCGATGCGAAGATCAGAAACCCGACGATGCTGAGAAGGAAAAGGCCGGCATAAGGCCGCACGTAAGCCAAAAGGCGGAAATAGATCGCCAGCGTGGACTGGGCTTTCGGTTCAGGACTGCTCATGGTGATCCGCGCAATTCAGTGAGGCGCCGATGATATCACACGCGTTTTTGCCCCGATAAACATGACTTCAAGCCAGCCTTCGGCCAAGTCGGTTAAGATACCCGGCTAATGATGGGGAGCCCGATATGCAATCGATTGATCACAGCACTTACGAGGCACTGCGCAAAGGTGCACACGTACTGGAGGCCGACGGTTCCGGCGACAAAGTGCTCAGATTGGCCGATGGACGCATGCTCAAGCTGTTCCGCCGCAAGCGGCTGCTCAGTTCGGCGCTGTTCTACCCCTATGCACAACGCTTTGCCGACAACACCCGCGCCCTCGAACAACGCGGCATCCTCTGCCCGAAAGTCATCGCGGTCTATCGCATCCCGAGCATTGAACGTGACTGCGTGTATTACAGCCCGCTGGAAGGCAATACAGTGCGTCAGTTACAAGGCACTGACGATGAGGCTGACTCATTGCGATTCCAGCTGGGCGGGTACTTCGCCCTTCTGCACGAAAAAGGCGTGTACTTTCGATCGCTGCACTTCGGCAACGTGGTGCTGACGCCGGACAACCATTTGGGCCTGATCGATATCGCCGACCTGCGCTGCCAGCGACGCGCACTCAGCGATAGCAAACGCCTGCGCAACTTCGCGCACTTGCTGCGCTACAAGGAAGACCGCCAATGGCTGCTGGGCCAGGACACCGGCGACACGTTTATCGAAGGTTATCGGCAGGCGCTGCCGAGCAACCGACAAGCGCCGCTGATCTCGCGCCTGCGTCCGCTGCTCGGTTGAATCTCAGCGGCCGATGACCACCACGGTGGCACCTTTGCGATTGGCGAAATGCTCGATGATGCGCAGCTTGTGCGCCACCAGCCATTCGCTCAGCCACGGCTCGTCACCTTTGGCTTCAATGAGGAAATACTGATAGTCGCCAGCATGCGCTGCCGACATCGCCTCATCCGCAGTCAGTACCGGCAACACGTAACCGCGTCCGGCGTAATAGCTGATCCGCCCATCCTCGAAATACGTCTTCGCACCCGGCTCGACATGAGCAGACAACCAGCGACCGGCCTCCACGTAGTGCGTTTTACCGGCGCCGGTGGAAATGACGTTGGACAGCATCACCAGCAACCCGAGGACCACCAGCCATTTGCCCCAACGCGGGAACTCGCGAACAAACGCGGCCAGCCCCATGGCCAGCACAGGCACAAACAACAGATTCAGAAAGCTCAGATAACGCGTGTTCATGAACTGTTGCTTGATGAAAAACAGCACCAGCACCACCAGATACAACACGGCCGCCCAGGCAAAAGGACGATAATCACGCCAGTAAGTACCGAGAACTCCCCAGTTGCGCCGCAGAAGGAAGGGCACCGCGAAAGGCCCCATCAATTTCACGAAACTGATGGTCATGGTCGCCAGAATGCCGAAGAAAATGATCCGGCTGGCTTCATCCTGGGAATACTTGTTGATGAGCGAGTTGGCGAACTGATCGCTCAGCATCTGGAAGGCGGCAAACACACTGTGCGGCGCAATCATGTCCAGATACAGCATCACGCGCGCCGACATGAGCACACCCGACACCGAAACGGCCAGCAGCCCCAGAACCGGTAGCAGCGAAAACTGAGCGAACTGCATCCGTCGGGTCGACGACCACAGGTTGGGCAACTGCCACAGCGCCAACGCCGGCACCAGCAGCAAGGCTTCCAACCGGAACAAGGCTGCCGCAACGATCGCCAAATGAATCAATGCCGCCCGCAGCCAGCCGCCACGCGCTTGCCAGCGCAGCGCAAGCCAGAGCGTCAGTGTGCAGAAGAACCAGAAACCGCATTCGCGAATGATGTCATTGCGAAAGGCATTCACCGCAGGCATGGCCAGTACCACGAGGCAGGCCCAACCGGCGAGATGTGCAGACCGCTGACGAACGCAATCCACCATCAGCGCGCTGGTGCCGGCGAAAAAGAGCGCGCACCAAAGGTAGGCACTCAGCTCCAGCGGCAGATGGAGGACGGCGTGCGTACCGGCCAGCAGAAAGGAAAACCACGGCCAGTCGAAAGTTGCCCAGGCCACATCTGGCCCGTGCTCGGTGACCTGTTGCGCAATATCAATGTACAGCGCGGCATCACGCCCCACCGTCGCAGTGCCCAGAACCGCAATCAGCGATAACAGTGCACTGCCCAAAAACGCCAGCCAAACCGGGTATTCGTCGATGATTCTGGAGACTTGAGCCCCTACCTTGCCGCCCGTACCTTTCACCCAGCCACCTCATCGACACTCGTTACAAGGTACGCACACATCAGCGCGACCCGCTTACCGAAACAGCAACCGCAACGCCTTGCGCGTGTATGACCAACGCGAAAACGTCCGCCAGTCTGCGCGCAAGGCCTGAAAATAGAATGACTTGGCCAGCTTGTACTCGCCATGGGAATAACAGTCACGAAACAACGACAAACAGCGCTGCGCCAGAAATGCCTGGCGCAAATCACTCATTTCCTCGGGCATTCGTCGACTGGAAAAGACTTCGCTGACCACCTGCTCCGTACCGGCGGCAAGGCTTTGGCGCAAGTCATGGCGCATGCTGTCGGCATGCTTGTAGATCAGCGCCAAAGGCTTGTCCAGAACGGTGCAGGGATAGCGCGCCAGCACCTGGGCAAACACTGGCAAATCCTCGACGTTGCGCAAATGTTCCGGGTAGTTACCCAAAACAAAAACATCGCGATGCATCGCGCAGGCGCCGTTTGAAATCGACACAGTCTTGCTCAACAGGTAGCCCTGCAAGCGCTGCCGCGGTGTCACAGGCAACGGCTTGGCCGCCTGCAGGCTGCGTCGTCCGTCAGCGAACACCGACCAGTGCGCACCGATCACCATCAGGCTGTGCGGATGACTGGCAATGTGCTGAGAAAGCGCAGCCAGTGCGCCGGGAGCCATTTCGTCATCGGAGTCGAGGAATACCAGATACCGCCCGGTCGTCTCCTCAAGCCCACGATTGCGCACCGACGACAAGCCGCCATTGCTTTTGCGCAGCGCACGAAAACGCCCGCCATGCTTGAGCAGGAGCTTTTCCACCACCTCAGGCGTATCGTCCGTCGACCCATCATCGATGACCAGCAGATCCGCCGTCGTCTCATCCAGCTGCGCCAACACCGACTCCACTGCACGTGGCAGGGTTCGCGCATAGTTGTAAACAGGAATGACGACGCTGATCAGTGTTTCAGTCAAGTTCGTATCCTTTCACACCCTCTTTTACGACCAGAATATCTTCCATGATCAGGTATTCCAGGTCAGAACCGAAAAACATGTTCAGTGCGTCGGTCGGCGAGCAGATCATCGGTTCGCCACGACGGTTGAGCGAGGTGTTCAGCGATACGCCGTTACCGGTCAGGTTTTCCAGCGCCTTCATCATGTCGTAGTAGCGCGGGTTGTATTCACGCTTGAGCACCTGAGCGCGAGAGGTGCCATCTTCGTGGACGACTTCCGGCACGCGGGTCTTCCACTCTTCTGCCACTTCGAACGTGAAGGTCATGAACGGCGCCGGGTGATCGATCTTGATCATCTGTGGCGCAACGGTGTCGAGCATCGACGGGCAGAAAGGCCTCCAGCGCTCACGGAACTTGATCTGGTGGTTGATCCGGTCAGCCACACCGGCCACGCTCGGGCAACCGATGATCGAACGACCACCCAATGCACGCGGACCGAATTCCATGCGCCCCTGGAACCAGGCAACCGGGTTGCCGTCGACCATGATTTTGGCGATCTGCTCAGGCATGTTGTCGAGCTTGCGCCAGGTCGGCTTGCTCTCGTGACGGGCGCAGGCGGCGATGACGTCTTCGTTGCTGTACGACGGGCCGAGGTAGACGTGTTCCATCTTCTCGACGGGTACGCCACGAGCGTGAGACACATAGGCAGCAGCGCCAACCGCAGTGCCGGCATCGCCGGACGCCGGTTGCACGAACAGCTCCGTGATGTCGTCGCGGGCAATGATTTTCTGGTTCAGCTTGACGTTCAATGCACAGCCACCGGCGAAAGCCAGCTTGCCGGTTTCCTTGAGTACGTCGCCCAGGTAGTGGTCGATCATCTGCAACGCCAGTTTCTCGAACAGCGCTTGCATGCTCGCGGCGTAGTGAATGTACGGTTCGTCAGCGATGTCACCTTCGCGCTTCGGTCCCAGCCATTCGATCAGCTTTGGCGAGAAGTAGAAGCCTTTGCCCTTCTCTTTGTAGCGACGCAGGCCGATGACGTTGGCGTAGTCGGTGTTGATCACCAGCTCGCCGTTCTCGAACGAGGCCAGACGTGAGAAGTCGTATTTGCTGGCATCGCCGTACGGCGCCATGCCCATGACCTTGAACTCACCGTCGAGCATCTCGAAACCGAGGAACTCGGTGATCGCGCCATACAGGCCGCCGAGAGAGTCAGGATCGAAGAATTCCTTGATCTTGTGGATCTTGCCGTTTTCGCCGTAGCCGAAAAAGGTCGTGGCGTACTCACCTTTGCCGTCGATACCGAGAATCGCGGTTTTTTCTTTGAAACCGGAGCAATGGTAAGCGCTGGAGGCGTGAGCCAAATGGTGTTCGACCGGCTCGATCTTGATTTTTTTCGGATCGAAACCCAGTTGCTCAAGGCACCAGACGATCTTGTTGCGATAGCGCTTGTAGCGACGGTTGCCCATCAGGATCGCATCGAGGGCACGATCCGGCGCGTACCAGTAACGCTTGGCGTAGTGCCAGCGCGCCTTGCCGAACAGGCTGATCGGGGCAAATGGAATCGCAACCACGTCAACATCGGACGGCTTGATGCCGGCCTGTTCAAGACAGAACTTCGCCGATTCGTAGGGCATGCGGTTCTTTGCATGCTTATCACGTACGAAACGCTCTTCTTCAGCCGCCGCCACCAGCTTGCCGTCGATGTACAAGGCTGCTGAAGGGTCATGGCTAAGGGCGCCGGACAGGCCAAGAATCGTCAATGCCACAGGGGTCTAGCCTCTTTAGTCTGCGTGCAGGCGCGATGCGCCTTGAATATTGATGTGCCCTCGCACAGGGCGAGTGACAGCTAAAGGGCGGGATTATAGCGTTAATCCCGCCGGGTTTGGGATTCGCAATCGCTAACCTGATGCCAGCAATCCAATGCGCCCACTGCGCAGAGGTGGAACCTCTGAAAAAGAAAGTCACCATGAAGTTGCGGCTCGATTTCCGTTTGTTCAAAAAGGATCCAGTGAGCATCAAAGCGGTCTTGATTAGAACAAAAAAAACTAAAAACCTGTCAACTTTGACAGTTACGCAAATTGAACCTGCGCGGCTTACTCCCTGTACCCGGAAATACCGGGCAACCGAGAACAAGGAGCAATGCATGGACACTCTCATTTACAGCAATAAGGACGTCGGCTTTTCGAGCAAGCTGAGCTCCCCCCAATTTGATAAAAGCGCCACGCGTGAACAACGGGAAAAACCTGCATTAGGCTTCCTGGCATTTATTTCAGGCGAATTTGTGGTCCTCAGAGAAACGGAAAAATGGGGTGCAGTTTTGCCAATGGAGATCATCAAAACCCTGCCAGTAATGATGGCTGTCAGTACACGAAAATCTGATATCGGCGCACGCATTACCCTTCACTGGGTCAGTACTGATGATCTCGCAAAAGCATCATTCGGCCCCTTCGATGTTTCAGTAGCCGGAAATGTTGAGTTCATCAGACTCTCACTCGAACAACTGGAGCCGTTCAGCGGCAAGTCCGTGAACGTCACCGCTGAAATCAAACTACCCAATGGAGTGATCGAAAACTCTCCTGCCCTGCTGACAGACGTCACACGTGAACTGAACTATCAGCCTGCAATCATTGAGGGTCTGGTGGATGGTGGCATCGATGCCGGCACCCATCCTCAGGGACGCCTCATTACCATTCCGGTCATCGAACACTTGCGTCCATACAACACGCTCCTGCTTCAATGGCGTATCTACGCTGGAAACGAAAAGGTGTTCGATCAGTCCGTCGAGCTCCAGGCCAACCGACCTGAAGAAGCGTTCATGTATTCCCTCCCGGCTCAAGCCTACAGCCCCTTCAAAGGCTTCAAGGGAGAATTCCAGTGTTGGATTCAATTGGGCACCGAGATCGACTCGCGACTTCTGTGGAGCACCGGAATTTCCTTTTTTGACATTCGCTGAATAGCCCTGCATGGATAGCCTGCGTGACCGGCTTTCCATGCATTATCCGCACTCAATAACCACCCTTGCGCCAGTAAATACCAAGATTGCCGTCAGTGACCTGACGATAAACCGTATAGGGCAGCGCTACCGTATCGAATACACCGGACAGTGGCAGATCCAGCAGCACGAATGGCAAAAGAACCCCACTCGGATCGGGAGGCGCGTTCAACACGCAGAAATCGAAGGCCAGACCGCTGTAAATACGCGGAATGGATTGGCAGTAGGTTTTTTGTTTGCGCAGGTCACGGGCGACGTCGGCATCGTCCTGCAGTACGCTCAGGACGCTGCCGCAACCGGCTAAAAGCCATGAAAAAACACCCAGCGTTACAGCCTGTTTGATGGTCAAGATTTGCCCTCCAAGGTCGTCGGGCAAATTAGCATCGGCGCTGTGCAGGGCACAGTTCATGGTTTCTGTAGAAGCCGTAGGACAAGTCGTTAAATCTTGTCCTCCGGCGTTTGATTCAAGCCGCGCTGGAAATGTCTTTCGGCAAACGCTGATCAATAACCTGATACAGCGCGCTGCTTTCCGGCCAGTTACGCATGAATCGCGCACGGTCACGGGCATAGGCCGGGGCAAAACTGCCCACAGTCCCATGCTGGCACATCGAATCCAGATCGATCAGCGCCCAGCGATCCTGCTGCCAGAACAGGTTGTGGCCCTTGAAGTCGCCATGGCTGATGCGCTCGTCAATCAAGCGCGCGAACAGTCGGTCCAGCGCCTGCAACTCCACTTCTGGTGCGTCACCATTTTCAACGTACGGCGCAAAACGCTCGATGATGTCCGGCCCGGGGAGGTACTCGGTCACCAGATACGCCCGACTGCGCAGCCAGAAAAAGCGCTTCTCCAGCACCGCCAGCGGTTTCGGTGTGGCGATACCGAGAAACGCCAGGCGATTGCCTTCGCGCCACGAATGCCAGGCCCGACTCGGCCGCCAGAAACGCTTGAGCCAATGCGCAAAGC
Source organism: Pseudomonas sp. S3_C06 (assembly GCF_054667675.1). Lineage (NCBI taxonomy): Bacteria > Pseudomonadati > Pseudomonadota > Gammaproteobacteria > Pseudomonadales > Pseudomonadaceae > Pseudomonas > Pseudomonas sp. S3_C06. The sequence goes on along the minus strand of NZ_CP162747.1, from coordinate 4,452,188 downwards.
CCTTGATGTTGTAGCGCTTGATCACCAGCGTACGCGCACCGGCCTGAACCTTGCCAACGCTCGCCGCGCCACCGGTCTTGTACAGATGCCCCTGATCGAGCAACGCATCGGCCTGCGCAAGCACCGGCAGCATGGCCGGCTCTTCTTCGCGACGAATTGCGCGCAGTCCGAACGCTCCACGCTGCACACTGAACAGCGTGCACTCGCGACCGACCTTGGTCAGAAAGTCTTTCAAACGCCAGCGGCGCACCTTGTCGATCTGCTTCTGCAAGGCTTCCAGCGGCAACGCGTGCTCACTGTTGCTCAACAGGTAATACACCAAAAGCTCTTCGGTAAATGGCTCCAGCGCTTTGGGCAACTGGGCGAAAAATACCCCGAGGTTTTCCAGGACTTTCTGTCGCGACAGCGGCTGGCCGGCGGTCTCGACACAAATACCGGCACCATCAATCAAGTACAACTGGCCGCCGTGACGCAGCAGATTGTCCAGATGCAGGTCTTCCTGCCAAAGCCCCTTGCCGTGCAACCGGGCAATGGCGCCCAGCGCCTCGGCCAACACCGCCGATTGCTCGTCGGCCAGTACCGGCAGCGACTCGACTTTCGCCCAGGCATCACCAAGGCTTTCGGCACCCTCAAGGAAATCGAACAGCAGCCAGCCACCTTCGCCATTCTTCAAACCATCGGCCAATAACAGCGGTGTCGTCAGGCCTTGTGCGGCCAGCAAGCGCACGCCTTCCAGCTCACGCTGAAAATGCCGCGCCGCCTTGCCGCCAACCAGCAATTTGGCCAACACCGGACGACCGCGCCAGACACCGGCACCGACGTAACGCTGCCCCGGCAGCACTCGCAGCAGACTGAGCAATTGCAGATCCGCACTGCCGGCAGCATCGGCCAGGGTCACAGTCAGTGGCAGTTGCGGGGTTCGCCCGACACCGGCCAGCTCGGACAATTGCATCAACGCGTCTCCTTGTGACTGCGGCGCGCGGTCAGCCGGGCCAGCCAGCTGTCGAGCAGCGAGCTATCAGTGGGCTGATCGAGATAAGCCGCCAGCAATTCACGCAGTTGCGCCTCGTTCCATTCCGGCGCGCGGCGTTGCAGCGGCTCCAGATCCTTGATCCGGTCACGCATGCCGAACAATAAAGGACGGGTTTTTTCCAGGTCGATCAATTGCGCCTGATACCCGTCACCGGTGGCCCGCAGAAAAATATGCTTGGGGTAGAAACAGCCGTGTACCTGACGCACACCGTGCAGATGCCGAGCCAGCAAGCCACAAGCCTTGAGGATGGCTGAATGCTGTGCAGCACTGAGTTGCACCCAACGCTGCAACAGCGATTCCAGATCGCTCCAGCCATCGAGCGCGCGGGTCAGCAGGATCGCGCGGACTTCGCCGTCGACTTTGCGTTCACCGAAGAACGCCGCTTGCAGCGCCGGGATACCGAGCTTGCGATAGCGGCTGATGTTGCGAAACTCGCGGGCAAAACTCGGTTCACCGAAAGGCGCGTGCAAGGTGCGCGTCAGGTAATTGCTCTGGCGCTTGAGGTAATAACCCTGCCCTTCCAGGTCCAGGCGGAAGACGCTGCTCCAGCCACCACGGGCGGTATTGGGCTCGTCCACAGCCTCAAGCTGCTTGGCCCACAATGCGTCGAAAGTGCCGAGGCCATGGCGCTCAAGCAATGCGCGGTCTTCAGCGGCGAGAAAATCAGTCATTCGCGTCCCTCGAAAAATCTCACCACGTGCCGAATCCGTTTCTTGTCGGCGCTATCAAGCCGATCGCACTGGCGGTATTGCTTATAGAAGCGCAGGCGTTGGGTATTGGACAGGTGGTATTTGGCGAGTTTATCGAGACAGGCCAGATCCTTGGTGATCCGATACTTGAGCCAGAAGCCACGCCAGAACTCGCCGTTAGGGCAATCGATCAGAAATATCCGCGCCTGGTCATCGATCAACAGGTTGCGCCATTTCAGATCGTTATGGGTAAATCGGTGATCATGCATCGTCCGGGTATAACCGGCCAGTTGCCGACTGACAGCGTCGACCCAGGCGCGATCCTTGAGCTTCGGATCCTTGCGCTCGGCGAGCGCCGAGAGGTCTTCGGTGTGCGGCAGTTCGCGGGTGATCATCGCGCCACGATCATACGCCGCACCTCGACGCTCCAGGCCCCAGGCCACCACTTCAGCGGTGGGAATGCCCCACTTGGCGAAGCGCTTGAGGTTCTGCCATTCCATCTTCACCCGCGGCTTGCCGAGGTAACGGCGCAGGCCTTTACCGGCGCCGACATAGCGTTTGACGTAATAGTTGACGCCATTGCGCTGCACGCGAATCACTTCCGACAGCGGGTCGCGGGTCAGGCGTTCGCCTTGCAATGCGAATACGGCTTCGAGGCTGCCAAAGTCTTCGGCGAGTTCGCTGTATTGCGGCTCGAGAGTCCAACCCGCCATCAGAGCGCATCCCCGTAACGCTGCTTACGTTCATAGAGCTTGTTGGCTTTGCCTTCCAGCCAGTTCAGCAACGGCGCTTCTTCAGCGAGAATCTGGCGCAGCGGTTGCTGGAAATAGCCTTTGAGGAAGCGCAGCTTGTCGCGGCGGGTCAGGCCGATGTCCAGCGCGGAAAAGTACAGCGCCGCCAGATCCTTGTTGCGCCAGCGCTGCGTGATTTTTGCGCGGGTCTGGGCGCGGTGCAGGTCGATCACCGAGAGCTTGAAATCTTCCGGTGTCACCGGTTTATCGGTGTGCAGCAGGAAGTGGCAGATGTAGCAGTCGCGATGGTTAACGCCGGCGCGGTGCATCATGCCGGTCATGCGCGCGACTTCGGCGATCAGAGCGCGCTTGAGTTTTGGCTCGGGCGGCTGCTTGACCCAGTCGATGCTGAAGTCTTCCAGGCTGATAGTCGGCGCCAGTTCTTCAGTGACGATGAACGAGTGCTGATCCGCCGGGTTGCTGCCCTTCTCGCCGTACGCGACGGCAGTCATGGTCGGCACGCCGACTTCCTGCAGACGCTGGATGGCTTTCCACTCCTGGCCTGCGCCGAGTACCGGCAGCTTGGCGGTCAGCAGGTTTTTGAAGATTTCGCCCCAGCCGATGCCGCGGTGGATCTTGACGAAAAATCCGTTGCCATCGACTTCCGTACGCAGTGTCCGACGCGCTTCCAGCTCGCGGTATACCTCGCCCTGCAAGCCTTCGACTTCGGCGAACGGGTCGCGTCCGGCCCAAAGGCTTTTGAACGGTTCAGCCAGCATCAACTTCATTAAGCGTGCTCCGCCAGAATCACATCGGCCGCGTGCTGCGGCATGCTGTAGAGGTCGGCCGTCTCGGCAAAAGCCAGACCATTGCGGCTCCAGGCCGCCCGTGCAGCGTCATCTTTCAACATGTCAGTCAGGTATTGCGTCAGTTGCGCCTGATCGAACGGCTCGTCCAGCACTCGCCCGGCATCGGCCTCGGCGATGTAATGGGCGTAACCGCAGACCGCGCTGACCAGCACCGGCAAACCGGCGACCAGCGCTTCAAGCAACACGGTACCGGTGTTTTCGTTGTACGCCGGGTGAATCAACAGGTCGGCACCGAGCAGGAAACGCGGAATATCGCTGCGGCCCTTGAGGAACGTCACGTTGTCGCCCAGACCTAAAGTCGCACTCTGCATCTGGAACAATTTGGGGTCATCCTGGCCGATTACAAACAGCCGCGTACGCTTTCTCAGTTCAGCGGGCAATGCGGCCAGCGCTTTCAGGCTGCGATCAACGCCTTTGGTCTTGAAGCCGGAACCGATCTGCACCAGCAGCAGTTCGTCATCCTTCAGATTGAATTCCGCACGGAAACCGGCGCGGATTTCGTCGGCATCTGCCGGACGGCGGCGATCCTGAGCGATGCCCGGTGGCAGCAGGTGAAAGCGTTCGATCGGCGTGTCGTAATGCTTGATGAACAACGGTTGCTGCACTTCGGAAATCATCAGCACTTCAGTCTTCGCGTCTTTGGCGAACACCGCGCGCTCGTACTCGGCGAAGTGACGATAACGGCCCCAGCGGCGGTACAGCGAGTTGCGCAGGTTCTGCGCCTTGTCTTCAAAGCAGCCGTCGGCGGCGTAGTAGACGTCCAGCCCCGGCATCTTGTTGAAACCGATCAGGCGATCGACCGGGCGCTTGGCCAGATCCGCTTCCATCCATGCGCTGAGTTTTTCATTGCGACGATGGTTGAAGAACGCCTTGACCGGCGCCACCAGCACCTCGAAACCGGGCGGCACGTCGCCTTCCCAGATCAGTGTGTAGACGCGAATCTGATGACCACGCTTCTGGCATTCGAGGGCGATGCGCATGAAGTCGCGCTGCAAGCCACCGAACGGGAAATATTTGTACAGGACGAATGCCAATTGCATCAGCGCAGCTCCTCAGCCATTAACAACGTGCTCAGTCGGCTGGCGACACGCTCGGGGTTCAGACGCGTGAAGCACAGCGGCTGTTCACGCTTCAGGTCAAACTGACGGGCATCCTGCGCGGTCGGTTGATAGGTACATTTCTTTTGCAGGCACGGCGCGCACGGGAAATCGCTGGCCAGGTGAATCTGCAATTTGCCGTAAGCGCCGGTCAGGCCCGGATTGGTCGGGCCGAACAGCGAGATGGTCGGCACGTCGAGTGCTGCGGCCAAATGGCCGAGACCGGTATCCACCGCTACGCACGCTTGCGCGCCGGCGAGGACTTTGCCCACGCCGGCCAGATTGAGTTTTGGCAGCACTTCGGCGTGTTTGAAGCCTGCGGCAATCCGCTCGGCGCGAGCCTTTTCCTGCGGGTTGCCCCACGGCAGTTTGACGCCGACGCCGAGGTAACCGACGCGTTCGGTCAGTTCACGCCAGTAGGCTTCCGGCCAGTGCTTGGTGTCCCACGTGGTGCCATGCAGGAACACCACAAAGGCGTTTTTGCGCGGCAATTCGACCAGACGTTCAACGTTGAGGCCGTAATCGCCCAGACCTTTGGGCAAGTCGTAACCGAGGGCGATGGCGAACAACTGCCGCACCCGCTCGACGGCGTGCTGACCACGGGCCACGGCCAATTTGCGATCGTAAAAACGCGAAGCCATCGGCTCGCGGGCCGAACCTTTGTCGAGACCCGCCACCGGGGCTTTGACGTAACGGGTCAGCCAGGCACTTTTCAGCAGGCCTTGAGCGTCGATGACCAAATCGTATTTGTTGGCACGCACGCTTTGCTTGAAGCGTTTCCATTCGCCACTGGTGATGGTTTTCCAGATGTTTTTGCGCCAGCGGCGGATCGCCACCGGGATCACCTTGCCAACGGCCGGGTGCCAGGTCGGAATCTCGGCGAAGCCTTCTTCCACGACCCAGTCGAATTTGATCCCGGGAATGGCCCGGGCGGCATCGGTCAGCGCCGGTAACGCATGAATCACGTCGCCCAGCGATGACGTCTTGATCAACAGTACCCGCAACTTATTGAACCTCGACCACAGAGCCCTGCAACTTCTGCAAGGCATCGTTGACCGCGTCCGGCATCAGCTGGCGCAGGCAGTTGTAATGGCCGAAGCGGCAGGTACGGTCGAAGCACGGGCTGCAATCGAGGCCCAGCCGGACGACTTCGACGTGTTCGGCCAACGGCGGGGTGAAGCCCGGCGACGTCGAGCCGTAGACCGCCACCAATGGGCGGTTCAGCGCGGCGGCAACGTGCATCAGGCCGGAGTCGTTGGACACCACCGAGTCAGCACAGGACATCAGGTCGATGGCCTCGGCCAGCGAGGTGCCGCCGCTGAGGTTGACCGATTCTTCACGCAGGCCCGGTATCAACCGGGCGCGAATGTCTTCGCCCACCGCGTGATCGTTTTTCGAGCCGAACAACCACACCTGCCAGCCTTCGCGAATGCGCGCTTCGGCGACTTTGGCGTAGTGCTCGGACGGCCAGCGCTTGGACTCGCCGAACTCGGCGCCGGGGCACAGGGCCAACACCGGACGATCGAGGGTCAGACCAAATTTGGCCAGCGCCGCTTCGCGGGTCACCGGGTCGATTTGCAGGCTCGGACGTGGATACGGTTTCGGCAGCTCGGCGTTCGCTTCAAAGGCCAACGCCATGAAACGCTCGATCATCAGCGGATAACGTTCTTTGTCGAGGGTGCGCACGTCGTTGAGCAGGCCGTAGCGAAACTCACCGCGCCAGCCGGTGCGTTTCGGGATGCCGGCGAAAAACGGCACCAGCGCCGACTTCAGCGAGTTGGGCAGCAGGATCGCTTGATCGTACTGGCCGCGCAGGGACTTACCGATGCGCCGACGCGTCGCCAATTCCAGCGCGCCGTGGCCGAGCGGGAAGCTCAAGGCCTTGCGCACTTCAGGCATGCGTTCAAGGATCGGCCGGCTCCACTCGGGGGCCAGCACGTCGATTTCGCATTGCGGGTGGCGCTGCTTGAGACACTGAAACAGTGTCTGCGCCATCACCATGTCACCGACCCAACTGGGCCCAACGATCAGAATATTCATGTGGTTTCCATAAACGAACCGGGGAGGCATTTACGCCTCCCCGCCTCGATAATCACTGTGGGAACACCGGCGGCTTGCGATGGGTCATTACCTTCAACATTTCTGTCGACTGTTACTCCGCTATCGCGAGCAGGCTCGCTCCTACATGGTTTTGCATCTATTCACACATCTGCGACTCACCGCAGATCTATTGTAGGAGTGAGCCTGCTCGCGATGGGGTCGTTACATTCAACATCGTTGTCGTCTGATACTCCGCTATCGCGAGCAGGCTCACTCCCACAGGGTTTTGCATTCATTCATACATCTGCGGATCAGCTTAGCCCCATCTCTTTCCAGATCCGCAAAACCTGCCGACGTTCGTCGGCAAACTGGTCTCCCGCAATTACCCCGGCGTCCTTCTGCAAGGCCTGCCGGTGGGCGGCGGAGCGGTAGGCTTTATAGGCCTCGCGCAACAGGCTGGCATCTTCGGCAGGCATCAGCCCTTCGTGTTCCAGTTCTTCCAGAATGCGGATGTTATCGGTCCAGCGCAGCAGTGGCGGGTGGCTTTGCGACCACGCCAGAGCCGCGTATTGCACCATAAATTCAATATCGACGATACCACCGGCGTCCTGCTTGAGGTCGAACGGCGCCGTGGCGTCGAAGGCATTTGCTGCCGTACCGGCTGCGGTGCTCTTGGTGCCAAGGTTATCGCGCATCTTCGCGCGCATCTCGCTGACTTCCTGTTGCAGCGTGGCCAGATCGCGCGCCTTGCCCAGCACTTGGGCACGAACTTTCTCGAACGCCTGGCCGACATCCTGACTGCCGACCAGCACTCGCGCACGCACCAAGGCCTGATGTTCCCACGTCCAGGCTTCATTTTCCTGATAGCGGGCAAACGCGCCGAGGGAACTCACCAACAGCCCGGAAGCACCGGATGGGCGCAGACGCATGTCCACTTCATAGAGCTGACCGGAGTTGGTCTGCGCCGTCAGCAGGTGAATGATTCGCTGCCCCAGCCGCGTAAAGAACTGCGCGCCATCGATCGACTTCGGCCCATCGGTTTCCGCCTGCGGATCGCCGTCGTGAATGAACACCAGATCCAGATCCGAACCATGCCCCAGTTCCAGACCGCCGACTTTGCCATAACCGACAATGATGAAACCGGGATCGCACAAGGTGCCGTCGGTGCGCAGCGGCGTGCCGTACTTGGCCACGGTCTGGCGCCAGGCCAGGGCCAGCACTTGCTCGAGAATCGCCTCGGCCAGCCAGGTCAGGTAATCGCTGACTTTCATCAGCGGCAGGCTGCCGGCAATTTCCGAGGCGGCGACGCGCAAGCGGTGCGCCAGTTTGAAATGACGCAGGGCTTCCATTTGTTGTTCGAGGTCGTCTTCGGGAATCCGCGTCAGGCGCTCGCGCAACTCGGCAGCCAACTCTGGGGCCAAGGGCGGCTTGAACAGGCGACCTTCGTTAAGCAATTCGTCGAGCAGCAGCGGGAAGCGGGTGATCTGCTCAGCGATCCACGGGCTCGCCGCGCACAGCGTCAGCAAGCGGCGCAAGGCACTTGGGTTTTCCGTCAGCAACACCAGATAAGCCGAACGCCGGGCAACCGCCTCCACCAGCGGCAACACCCGCTCAAGCACCAGATCCGGGTTGGCGTGTTCCACTGCCTGCGCGAGCAAACGCGGAATAAAGGCATCGAGACGCTCACGCCCCAACCGCTGCATCGCGCGCAACTGCGGGCTGCTGCGCAATCCGGCCAACGCTTTCAGGGCTTTGCTCGCGTCAGCAAAACCGCCCTCTTCCAACTGACGGCAGGCCGCTTCTTCGTCCTGCGCCTCTTCCCACAGCGGCAGCCATTCACCGCCGACCACCACTTCGCTTTCGGCGCCTTCATCGTCATCGGGATCGGCGATCACCTGAGCGAAGTGCCAAGCGACACGACCGCGCCAGAACATCAGGTTTTCGTGGAAAGCATCCCAATCGGCGAAGCCGAGCATGAAGGCAATGCGCGCCTGATCCTGCGCGCCATCCGGCAGCATCTGCGTTTGGCGGTCGGCGATCGCCTGAATGGCGTGCTCGGTGTAACGGAGAAATTCGTAGCCCTCGCGCAACTCGCTGATCACTGCCGGCGGCAGATAGCCTTGCCCCTCCAGCGTGCTCAGCACCTTTAATAGAGGACGCTGTTGCAAACTCAAGTCGCGACCGCCGTGGATCAGTTGAAAGGCCTGAGCAATGAACTCGACCTCGCGGATGCCACCCGAGCCAAGTTTGATGTTGTCAGCCATGCCCTTGCGCCGCACTTCCTGCTGGATCAGCTGCTTCATGGTGCGCAGCGCTTCGATTGCCGAGAAGTCCAGATAACGCCGATAAACGAACGGCCGCAGCATGTCGAGCAACTGCGCGCCCGCCACCTGATCGCCGGCCACCACCCGCGCCTTGATCATCGCGTAGCGTTCCCAGTCGCGGCCCTGATCCTGGTAATACTGCTCCAGCGCATTGAAGCTCAGCACCAGCGCGCCGGACGAGCCGTACGGGCGCAGGCGCATGTCGACCCGGAAGACGAAACCGTCAACGGTCATCGGGTCCAGCGCCTTGATCAGGCGTTGGCCGAGGCGAATGAAAAACTCCTGATTATCTAGCGAGCGTTTCACGCCCACCGTTTCGCCGCCCTCGGGGTAGGCGAAGATCAGATCGATATCCGAAGACAGGTTCAACTCGACCGCGCCGAGCTTGCCCATGCCGAGGATGACCATTTGCTGCGGCTCACCGCTGCGGCGGCCGGTCGGCGTGCCGAACTGTTCGCAATGACGGCTGTACAACCATTGATAGGCTTGATCGATGGTGGCGTCGGCCATGTCCGAGAGATCGCGGCAGGTCTGCACCAGATCGGCCTGACGGGTGAGGTCACGCCAGATGATCCGCACTTGATGGCGAGCGCGCTGGCGGCGCAGGGCGCGGCCGAGTTCATCTTCACTCTGCGCAGCATTCACCGCGGCGGCAATCTGCGCACACAATTCACCCGGCGCAAAGGCCCGGTCGAGTTCGCCGGACTGCACCAGCGACAACAACATCAAAGGGTCACGAACGCTCTGTTCAATAACAAATTCGCTGGCGGCGGTGACGCGGGCGAACTGCGCCCAGCGCTCTGGCGTCCAGTTCACAAAGCCATGATCGTCTTCCAGCGCGGCGACGGCCGTACGGAACGACTGCTCGGATCGAGTGACCAACGGCAGGAGAATGGCGGGCAGTTCGGCAAGCACGGGCAGGGTCATGGTCTATCCTTGATCGGCGTGTAAATGGCCGCTTGTAGTGATTGGTGAAAACCCGCTACCCGGAGGACTGTCGAACAAAAGTTAGAAATAGCTGAAATTTCTTTCTCTTTGGCAGCGAACATCAAAGTTTCACCTTTTTCGGATGGCAAAAGACCAACCTTAACGATTATTCTCACAACGCAGCCGGAGGCCACAAGCCATTCTTCTGTAGTTTTACTACTCGTCTATACATTCGAAAGGCTGAAATGCCGGAAGATTTGTAGTAAAACTACACGCCGCCGGAACAACCTATCGGCAATCCAAGAATTTTAAATCGTCTGCCCACAAGGCCAGTCGCAAACTCAGGCAACCGATTCTGGAAGCCTTTCCGCCCTGGAGCAAGCCATGCAAGACCTCGATCCCGTCGAAACCCAGGAATGGCTGGACGCCCTGGAATCGGTTCTCGACAAAGAAGGCGAAGACCGTGCTCACTATCTGATGACCCGTATGGGCGAACTCGCGACCCGCAGCGGCTCGCAGCTCCCTTACGCCATCACCACGCCTTACCGCAACACCATCCCGGTAACCCACGAAGCACGCATGCCTGGCGACCTGTTCATGGAACGCCGCATTCGCTCGCTGGTACGCTGGAACGCGATGGCCATGGTAATGCGTACGAACCTGAAAGATTCTGACCTGGGTGGTCACATCTCCAGCTTCGCTTCCAGTGCGACCCTGTATGACATCGGCTTCAACTACTTCTTCCAGGCCCCGACCGACGAACACGGCGGCGACCTGATCTACTTCCAGGGCCACACCTCGCCAGGCGTTTACGCCCGCGCATTCATGGAAGGCCGCATCACTGAAGACCAGATGAACAACTTCCGCCAGGAAGTCGACGGTCAGGGCCTGTCGTCCTACCCGCACCCTTGGCTGATGCCTGACTTCTGGCAGTTCCCGACCGTATCCATGGGTCTGGGTCCGATTCAGGCGATCTACCAGGCACGCTTCATGAAGTACCTGGAACACCGCGGCTTCATCCAGCCGGGCAAACAGAAAGTCTGGTGCTTCCTGGGCGACGGCGAGTGCGACGAGCCGGAATCCCTGGGTGCGATCTCCCTGGCCGGCCGCGAGAAGCTGGACAACCTGATCTTCGTCATCAACTGCAACCTGCAGCGCCTCGACGGCCCGGTTCGCGGCAACGGCAAGATCATCCAGGAACTCGAAGGCGTGTTCCGCGGTGCTCAGTGGAACGTGACCAAAGTCATCTGGGGCCGTTTCTGGGACCCACTGCTGGCCAAAGACGTCGACGGCATCCTGCAACGTCGCATGGACGAAGTCATCGACGGCGAGTACCAGAACTACAAAGCCAAAGACGGCGCGTTCGTCCGTGAACACTTTTTCAACACGCCAGAACTCAAGGCGATGGTTGCTGATCTGTCCGACGACGAGATCTGGAAACTCAACCGTGGCGGCCACGACCCGTACAAGGTCTACGCGGCGTACCACGAAGCGGTCAACCACAAAGAACAACCAACCGTCATCCTCGCCAAGACCATCAAGGGTTATGGCACCGGTGCCGGCGAAGCGAAAAACACTGCGCACAACACCAAGAAAGTCGACGTCGACAGCCTGAAGTTGTTCCGCGATCGTTTCGACATCCCGGTCAAGGACGAAGAGCTGGAGAACCTGCCGTTCTTCAAGCCAGAGCCAAACAGCGCCGAAGCCCGCTACCTCAGCGAGCGTCGCACTGCACTGGGCGGTTTCGTACCTCAGCGCCGCGCACAAAGCTTCAGCGTGCCGACTCCGGACCTGGACACCCTCAAGGCCATCCTTGACGGCTCCGGCGACCGTGAAATTTCCACCACCATGGCCTTCGTGCGGATCCTCGCGCAACTGGTCAAGGACAAGGAAATCGGCCCGCGCATCGTTCCGATCATCCCGGACGAAGCCCGTACCTTCGGTATGGAAGGCATGTTCCGTCAGCTGGGCATCTACTCGTCCGTCGGCCAGCTCTACGAGCCAGTCGATAAAGACCAGGTGATGTTCTACAAGGAAGACCAGAAAGGTCAGATCCTTGAAGAAGGCATCAACGAAGCAGGCGCCATGAGCTCGTTCATCGCTGCCGGTACTTCGTACTCCAGCCACAACCAGCCGATGCTGCCGTTCTACATCTTCTACTCGATGTTCGGCTTCCAGCGTATTGGCGACCTGGCCTGGGCCGCTGGCGACAGCCGTACCCGTGGCTTCCTGATCGGCGGCACCGCCGGCCGTACCACCCTGAACGGTGAAGGTCTGCAACACGAAGACGGTCACAGCCACCTGCTGGCCGCGACCATCCCGAACTGCCGCACCTACGATCCGACCTACGGCTACGAGCTGGCGGTGATCATTCAGGACGGCATGAAGAAGATGACCGAAGAGCAACAGGACATCTTCTACTACATCACCGTGATGAACGAGTCGTACCAGCAGCCAGCCATGCCGGCCGGTGCCGAAGAAGGCATCAAGAAAGGCATGTACCTGCTCGAAGAAGACACCCGCGATGCGGCGCACCACGTACAGCTGATGGGCTCCGGCACCATCCTGCGTGAAGTCCGTGAAGCGGCGAAGATTCTGCGTGAAGAGTTCAACGTTGGCGCTGACGTGTGGAGCGTTACCAGCTTCAACGAACTGCGTCGCGACGGCCTCGCTGTCGAGCGCAGCAACCGTCTGAAGCCTGGCCAGAAGCCTAAGCTGAGCTACGTCGAAGAGTGCCTGAACGGCCGTAAAGGTCCGGTCATCGCCTCTACCGACTACATGAAACTGTTCGCCGAGCAGATCCGTCAGTGGGTACCGTCCAAGGAATTCAAAGTCCTGGGCACCGACGGTTTCGGCCGCAGCGACAGCCGCAAGAAACTGCGTCATTTCTTCGAAGTCGACCGTCATTTCGTGGTGTTGGCAGCCCTGGAAGCACTGGCTGACCGTGGTGATATCGAACCTAAGGTGGTGGCTGAGGCCATCGTCAAGTTCGGCATCGACCCGGAAAAACGCAACCCACTGGACTGCTGAGGAGACATTTTGTGAGCGAACTCATTCGCGTACCTGACATCGGCAGCGGTGAAGGTGAAGTAATTGAACTGTTTGTGAAGGTCGGCGACCGTATCGAAGCCGACCAGAGCATCCTGACCCTGGAATCGGACAAGGCCAGCATGGAAGTGCCGGCCCCGAAAGCCGGCGTCATCAAGAGCCTGAAAGTGAAGCTGGGCGACCGTCTCAAAGAAGGCGACGAACTGCTTGAGCTGGAAGTCGAGGGCGCCGCTGAAGCGGCCCCTGCTCCGGCTGCTGCGCCGGCTGCAAAAGCTGAAGCCAAACCGGCTGCCGCTCCTGCAGCTGCCGCGCCAGCGGCTGCCCCTGCTGCCGCTTCGGTTCAGCAAGTGCACGTGCCGGACATCGGCTCGTCGGGCAAGGCGCAGATCATCGAGATTCAGGTCAAGGTCGGCGACACCGTCGAAGCTGATCAATCGTTGATCACTCTGGAATCCGACAAGGCGAGCATGGAAATCCCGTCGCCTGCCGCTGGCGTGGTCAAGGCCATCAGCGTCAAGCTCAACGACGAAGTCGGCACTGGCGACCTGATTCTGGACCTCGAAGTGGCGGGTGCTGCGGCCCCTGCTGCGGCCGCTCCGGCTCAGGCTGCTGCACCGGCCGCTGCCGCCGCGCCTGCTCCGGCAGCCGCGCCAGCAGCACCGGTTGCTGACAGTGTTCAGGACATCCACGTTCCGGACATCGGTTCGGCTGGCAAAGCCAAGATCATCGAAGTGTTGGTCAAGGCTGGCGACACCGTCGAAGCTGATCAATCGCTGATCACCTTGGAATCCGACAAGGCGAGCATGGAAATTCCATCGCCTGCCGCTGGCGTGGTGGAAAGCGTTTCCATCAAGCTGGATGACGAAGTCGGTACCGGCGACCTGATTCTGAAGCTGAAAGTCAAAGGCGCGGCTCCTGCTGCTGCCCCGGCGCCAGCTACCGCTGCTGCACCAAGTGCTCCTGCCGCTGCAGCTCCGGCTGCCGCAGCACCTGCACCTGCCGCCGCTCCAGCCGCCGCACCGGCCAAGCCGGGCGCGAAAGTTCACGCCGGCCCAGCCGTGCGTCAACTGGCCCGCGAGTTCGGCGTCGAGCTGAACGCTGTCGGTGCCAGCGGCCCGCACGGTCGTATCTTGAAAGAAGACGTGCAGGTTTACGTCAAAGCGATGATGCAGAAGGCCAAGGAAGCACCGGCCGCTGCTGCTGGCGCAACCGGTGGCGCGGGCATCCCGCCGATTCCGGTCGTCGATTTCAGCCGTTTCGGCGAAATCGAAGAAGTGCCGATGACTCGCCTGATGCAGATCGGCGCGTCGAGCCTGCACCGCAGCTGGCTGAACATCCCGCACGTGACTCAGTTCGATTCGGCTGATATCACAGAGCTGGAAGCGTTCCGCGTGGCGCAGAAAGCCGTTGCAGAGAAGGCCGGCGTCAAGCTGACCATCCTGCCGCTGCTGCTCAAGTCGTGCGCGCACATGCTCAAGGAGCTGCCGGACTTCAACAGTTCGCTGGCGCCAAGCGGCAAAGCGATCATCCGCAAGAAATACGTGAACATCGGCTTCGCCGTCGATACCCCGGATGGCCTGCTGGTACCGGTCATCAAGAACGTCGACCAGAAGAGCCTGCTGCAACTGGCAGCCGAAGCCGCTGCGCTGGCCGCCAAAGCCCGCGACAAGAAGCTCACCGCTGACGACATGCAAGGCGCCTGCTTCACCATTTCCAGCCTCGGCCACATTGGCGGCACCGGCTTTACGCCGATCGTCAACGCGCCGGAAGTGGCGATCCTCGGTGTTTCCAAGGCAACCATCCAGCCAGTCTGGGACGGCAAAGCCTTCCAGCCGAAACTGATGCTGCCGCTGTCGCTGTCCTACGATCACCGTGTGATCAACGGCGCCGCTGCCGCACGCTTCACCCAGCGTCTGGGCAGCCTGCTGGCGGACATTCGCACGATCCTGCTGTAACTCGATCGGCCCTCCGGCGACGGAGGGCCGATTGCTGCACCCTTTCGAGCGCCACACGCTCGTACCTCAACCCCGTCAGTTTGGCGGGGCTTTTTTTTGCCTGAAGAAAATCCTTTCTCGTCTTTTTCCCACAAGCTGCGCTGATTTCGGCCACAGCCCTAGTCGACTTGGCCCCGATCTTTTTTATTCAATACGCAACTAACCTAGGCGCAACCAATTCAACTAAGCAACACTTGCAAACTTACATATTTATTAAAATTCATTCGAATGGATTCGACATGTTAAAACCAACTATCGGCCCGATTATCGGCCACATTACAACTAATCACGCACGCATATTCATGCGTGGCGACCGGCAGAACAATGCATTGGTATTTGCCGGCGTACGTTATCGCGCCGCCGGTGCACAACCGTGGTCAAAAGGTAACTTTGCGCGCCTGAGCGAGTGGCGTGATATGTCGCATGTGTTCGCAATCAATAACTTGAGTAGCGATACCGAGTATGAATATCAGGCCGGCTGGTTCAGTCCGATGAGTCCCGTGCATACCCCGGACAGCGTCGCCGAACTGCCGCTGCAATGGCCGCGCGAGATTTATCGCCTGCGCACTCGTTCCAGCAAAGCCCGGCAGCCCAGAGCCTATATCGTCGGCTCCTGCCGCTATCTGCGCATGACCGCCGGCATCGCTTCCCTGCCACAACTGGGCGACCGGATCTTCGCGTCCATCAATCAGGTGATCGAAGGCATACAACCGCCGATCAGCGCAGTAATGATGACCGGCGACCAAATCTACGTCGACGATTTGAATCTGCTCGCACCCGATCGCGAATACAAAGATATCCTCAGCAAGTACCGCGCCGCGTTTTCCCAACCGAATATTCAACGTTTGATGTCGGGCACTTCGACTTACATGATTCTCGACGATCACGAAATCGAAGATAACTGGCCCGCCAATGCCAGCACATCCGACGACGACTTATACCGTAACGCCATGGCCGCTTATGATCTGTATCAGGCCAGTCATAGTCCGGCACATCCGCTGACAACTAACGGTGAAGTCGATCACTCGACACTTGAGCATTACTGGTATCAATTCAGCGACGGCGATATCGAATGGTTTGTGACTGACAGTCGTACCCGCCGCAACTTGTCAGCCGATGATCGACGCATCCTCGACGAGGCACAGGAACAGGCCCTGCTCAAATGGCTGAGCAACAGCACCGCGCGGGTCAAGTTCGTGGTCACCAGCGTGATGTTCTATCCGGATCGCAAACTCCACGGTGACGATGCCTGGAAAGCCTTCCCGGAACAGCGCCTGCGCCTGCTGGAAACTATCCGCACCCGGCGGATCAAGAATGTCGTGTTCATCTCGGGGGACGTGCATGGCTCACTGACCGCCCGCCTGAGTCACAGCGAAGACCCGGACTTCGAAGTCCACACCGTGGTCTCCTCGCCGCTGTGCAACAGCAAACTGCTGCCTTACGCCAAGGCGTCCACGTTCATTCTGAATCAGCCGCTGGTGCGCACGGCGGCGGGCGATTACCGGCATGAGCTGACCAGCACGGTGGTCAGTGAAGACAATTTCGCCCACATGGTGGTCGAGGCCGGGCAGATTCAGGTCAATTACCACGACCGCGATGGCAAACGCATGCAATCGATCAGCATTCCTCTGCGCTGAGTTTCCAGTCAAAGGACGCCGTTGCGGGGCACGAACCGCTCTGGAACGGCGTTCTTTCAATTCAACTGGATTACTTTTCAGCGCACGCTGGAGAAATGTTCAGTGCAGCCGACATATTCTTATAGCACTTGGCCTTCATCTCTCTTGTCAGTCGGTGCCGCAATGATGCAACCTTGCCGCAGGCAACAGTAAAGAGGGCGCGAGCCCGGCGCGTTCAGCATATTTCCAAGCGAGTTCCCTTCATGAAGAGCCAACCCGATGCCGCCAGCCGTATGGCGGCCGAGGTAGTGACGCAGTTGCCTGTGCCCTCGCGGCTCGGCATGCTGCGTTTCGAGCGCTTGAATGAAGCCAGTTGGGCCATGCTGTTTCTCGATCCCAACTGTGAACGCCAGTTCGGTCAGCCGGCTGTCGAGCTTTGCGCGCTGGTCGGCTCCCCCTACGCCAGCCTGATGGAACCCGAAGCGCGTTATCAACTGCACGACGCGATCCAGCAACAGCTGACCGCCAGCCCGCATTATCTGGTGCGTTATACCCTGCACACGGCAGCTGGTGCACTGAACATTCTGGAACTGGGCGAAGCTTACAAACAACACAACCGTCATCTGCTGCGCGGCTATCTGCTGGCGGTCGATCACGTCTTCGACGAAGCGCCGCCACTGCCCTCCGTTGACCTCGAAACCCAGAATTCCCGCCTGCAGATCGCTCTGGAACTCAACCAGCGCGCCCAGCAGGAACAACTGCAGCACCTGGAACGCGTACGCGCCCAGCAGGACCTGATTCTGCTGCTCGCGCGCCAGCGCTACAGCACGCACAACTCGCTGCAAGAAGCCGCCGAACTGATCACCCGCTGCGCCTGCGATATCTATGAGATCGACTGCGCCAGCCTGTGGAACCTCGAAGGCCAGCATCTGGTGCCGATCTCCGCGTATCACCGCGCGACCCAGGAGTACATTCTCCCGGACGTGATCGACATCAGCGGCTTTCCCGACTACATGGACGCCCTGCACGGCAGCCGCGCCATCGATGCGCACAATGCAATGCGTGACCCGCGTACCCGTGAGATGGCCGAGGCCCTGCGCCCGCGCGACGTCAACGCGATGCTCGACGCCAGCATCCGCGTCGACGGTCAGGTCGTCGGCGTACTGTGTCTGGAGCAGACCGGCGTCACCCGCGCCTGGCAGTCCGACGAAATCGCCTTTGCCGGGGAACTGGCCGACCAGTTCGCGCAAGTCATCAACAACCACAACCGCCGCACCGCCACCAGCGCCCTGCACCTGTTCCAGCGTGCGGTCGAGCAAAGCGCCAACGCGTTTTTGCTGGTCAATTGCGACGGCGTGGTCGAGTACGTCAATCCAAGTTTTACCGCGATCACCCAGTACACCACCGAGGAAGTCCACGGTCAGCGCCTGTCCGAGCTGCCGGCGCTGGAAAACCTCAGTGAATTGTTGTTCGACGCGCCCTCGGCGCTGGCCAAGAGCAACAGTTGGCAGGGCGAATTCAAGAGCCGCCGCAAGAACCTCGAACCGTACTGGGGCCAGTTGTCGATCTCCAAGGTCTACGGCGACAACCGCGAGCTGACGCATTACATCGGCATCTACGAAGACATCACCCAGACCAAACTGGCGCAGCAGCGCATCGAGCGTCTGGCCTACACCGACAACCTGACCAACCTCGGCAATCGCCCGGCGTTTATCCGCAATCTGGACGAACGCTTCGCCCGCGATAGCGATACCCCGATCAGCCTGTTGCTGGTGGACATCGACAACTTCAAACGGATCAACGACAGCCTCGGTCACCAGACCGGCGACAAGCTGCTGATCAGTTTGGCCCGGCGTCTGCGCAATAGTCTGAGCCCGAGCGGCAGCCTCGCGCGCTTCGCCAGTAACGAGTTTGCGGTGCTGCTCGACGATACCGATCTGGCGACCGGCCAGCAGATCGCCAACCAATTGCTGGCGACGCTGGATAAACCGATGTTCGTCGACAACCAGTTGATCAGCGTTACCGGTTCGGTCGGCCTGGCCTGCGCGCCGCTGCACGGTCGCGACCCGCAAACCCTGATGCGTAACGCCGGTCTGGCGCTGCACAAGGCCAAGGCCAACGGCAAACATCAGGTGCAAGTCTTCACCGAAGCGCTGAATGCCGAGGCCAGTTACAAACTGTTCGTCGAGAACAACCTGCGTCGCGCCCTGACCCAGAACGAGCTGGACGTGTTCTATCAGCCCAAGCTGTGCCTGCGCAGCGGTCGTCTGCTCGGCATGGAAGCGCTGCTGCGCTGGAATCACCCGGAACGCGGCATGATCCGCCCGGACCAGTTCATCAGCGTCGCCGAAGAAACCGGCCTGATCATTCCGATCGGCAAGTGGATCGCCCGTCAGGCCTGCCGCATGAGCAAAGCGCTGACCGCTGCTGGGATGGGCAATCTGCAGGTGGCGATCAACCTGTCGCCGAAACAGTTCTCCGACCCGGATCTGGTCGCCTCCATCGCCAACATTCTCAAGGAAGAAGCGCTGCCGGCCAATCTGCTTGAACTGGAGCTGACCGAAGGCCTGCTGCTGGAAGCCACCGAAGACACGCACTTGCAGCTCGACCAGCTCAAGCGCCTCGGGCTGACGCTGGCCATGGACGACTTCGGCACCGGTTACTCGTCGCTGAGCTATCTGAAGAAATTCCCGATCGACATCATCAAGATCGATCGCAGCTTCATCCACGAAATCCCCGACAATCAGGACGACATGGAAATCACCTCAGCAGTGATCGCCATGGCCCACAACCTGAAACTCAAGGTCGTGGCGGAAGGCATCGAGACTGCCGAACAACTGGCGTTCCTGCGTCGGCATCGTTGCGACGTCGGCCAGGGTTACCTGTTCGACCGGCCGATCCCCGGTGGCGAACTGATCCAGGCCCTCAAACGCTACCCGCGCGGCCCGCTCTGCCTCTGATCACCACAAGCTGTTCCTCTAGAAGACACTCCCCCTGTGGGAGCGAGCCTGCTCGCGAAGACGGAGAGTCAGTCGACATCAACATTGCCTGACATACCGCTTTCGCGAGCAGGCTCGCTCCCACATTTGGATAGTGCGAAGTCGGGCATCATTGGGCACACTGGCGGTCTGACTTTTTACCTCCAACCTGACTGAGAGGAACGATCATGGTTCTGCGCTCGGAAATTCTGGTGAACAAAAACGTGCTCCCGACTAAAGAACAAGCTTTGCCCGGCCGCGAAACTGCGATGACCCTGCCTGAAAAGCACTTCGTCTTCGAAGAAACCCCACTGCTTGGCCCGTTTTTCCAGGACGTCGACTTTGCGATTTTCGGTCTGGGCTGCTTCTGGGGCGCCGAGCGCCGCTTCTGGCAGCGCGAAGGCGTGGTCAGCACGGTCGTCGGTTATGCCGGCGGTTTCACGCCGAACCCGACTTACGAAGAAGTCTGCTCGGGCCTGACCGGCCACGCGGAAGTGGTGCTGGTGGTGTATGACAAGGATAAAGTCAGCTACGAAGAGCTGCTGGCGATGTTCTGGGAACTGCACAACCCGACGCAGGGCATGCGTCAGGGCAATGACATCGGCACGCAGTACCGCTCGGTGATCTACGCGACCTCGCCTGAGCATCTGGATGCGGCGCTGAAAAGCAAAGCGACCTACCAGGCTGAGCTGTCGAAAGCAGGTCTGGGTGAAATCAGCACCGAGATCGAACAGGCTCCGACCGTGTACTTCGCCGAGACGTATCACCAGCAGTATCTGGCGAAGAATCCTGAGGGTTACTGCGGGATTGGCGGCACCGGCGTGTGCATGCCACCGAGCCTGGCGGGTAACTGACCCCGTCGACGGATCGTTCCCACGCTCTGCGTGGGAATGCCTCAATGGACGCTCTGCGTCCGCTGTTGGGACGCGGAGCGTCCCGGGCTGCGTCCCCACGCGGAGCGTGGGAACGATCAGTCAGTGATCAGCTCTCGGCAATCAACCAATCCATCTGCCACCCGCCCTGGGTCTGCCCAAGCTTCTTCGACAACCACGGCAGCAGCTCACGCAATTCCTCTTCCAGCCCCCACGGCGGATTGGCAATCGCCATGCCCGAGCCGTTCAGGCTATTCGGCGTATCCAGCGGGTGCACCAGCAGTTCCACGCGCAGCAACTTCGGCGCACCGGTACCGGCCAGATCCTGATAGAAGCGACGCAACGCACGCTGGTCCTTCACCGGATACCAGATCGCCGCCACGGTTTGACGCATGCGGCCAATCGCCTCTTTCAACGACGCTGCGCAACGCTGCATCTCGTCGAGTTGCTCGAACGGCGGATCAATCAACATCACCGCACGCTTCTCCTGCACCGGCAACATCGCCCGTGCGACGTGCCAACCCTCGCCCAGATGAACCTTGACCCGACGATCACCGGCCATGTTGTCCTTGAGCAGTACGCCGTCTTCCGGGTGCTTCTCGTTGAGCATCACCCGATCCTGCGGCCGCGTCAGACGCCGCGCCAGCTCCGGCGACCCCGGGTAATAGCGCAACTGGCCATCCGGGTTCATCTCGTGCAGCACCTTCATGTAGTCGGCGGTCAGCGCCGGCAGATCCGGCTGATCCCACAAGCGCGCGATACCTTCCAGGTACTCACCGGTACGGTTGGCCTGATCACCCTGCAAGTCATACAGACCGATGCCGGCGTGTGTGTCGAGATAGGCAAACGGCTGCTCCTTGCGCGACATCAGGGCGATGAGGCGGGTCAAGGTCAGGTGTTTGAACACATCGGCGTGATTGCCGGCATGGAAGGCGTGACGATAATTCATGGCTGCTCCTGCGAAGGGCGCAAAGTTTACCTTTTACCGCGCGGCAAGTCAGGGGTTCGCAGCCGAGCGGACAAAAGCCTGCCCTCACCCTAACCCTCTCCCGGAGGGAGAGGGGACTGACGGTGGTGATCTTGCGGCTTATGTCGACCTGAAAGATCAGCGCGAACTCAAGCCTGGCGAAGCAAAGTGCGCCGCTGAAGTCGCAGGTCGGCGTACATCCCCCAGACAACTCGGTCAGTCCCCTCTCCCTCTGGGAGAGGGCTAGGGTGAGGGGCTTTGCTTTTATGGCGTTAAACTGGCTAACCATGAACGACAGGAAGTCAAAAGCTCATGCGATATCTGATCATCTGCTTATTCAGCCTGCTTAGCCCATACCTCGCCCTTGCCGACGAAACCCACATTGAACAGGCACGCCAGACACTCAAAAACCATGGCCTGAGCCACTGCATTCTGGCGTCATTCAACGAACACTCCGCGCTTAAAAAAGACATTGCACTGTCCGCCAATGCCTATTCGTTCATGGGCACAGGCATGCATTCCATCCTGCAAAATGAAGACACACTGCAAGTGCTGCACGACCCCTATAAAGAAACCAGAAACTACGTATTGACGGCTTACGAGCAGACACCTTCAAACAGCAAATACTCGAATGAAAAAGTCGTGTTTTTTGGCTGCCTGAAGGTCTACAACTCCGAGGCGTTCAACAGTTTTATCAACACTCAGGATGCGTACATTCCACCCATCAAAGTCAAAAGATCTTTCACCCTGCCACCACTCTCGCAGTGACAACGAAAAGACTATCCCTGCAACCCACCGCCCACCCGTTCATGAAAACCGCCGCAACTTGAAGGAATCGTCCGAGACCTTCGCCCCGAAAACTCACTCTGACTCTGCCAGCAAAAACGCCAGCAACGCCGATCTCGACGATTCTTCCGACATTGAAACATGAAAAAACCGCCTCACCTTGCAACGCAAAACTGCCTCTGAAAAGGCTTCGAAAAGTGTCGGATGTTCCTCGCTCAACCACTGCAACGCATTGGCCGTTCGAACGTCATTGCCCTGCTGCGCCAGCACCGAAGCCGGCACCTGCCACCACGGAAATGCCCGCCCCGACACCTGCGCCCTGCCGCCAATTCCCAGCGCCTGACCATTGATCAAACAACGCCCGATCAGCGGAAACAGTTGTGCCGCATCCACCTTATCGGCCTGAAGAATCGGCAACAGAAAGCGCCCGTCCCAGAAACGGAAAAACACCGTTTTGCCGCCCGGCATCAGCACTTGGGTGAGACTGCGAAAGTGCGCCACCACCTCTTCAAGGCTTGCCGAAGACACCGCCAGCCATCCCCAATCCTGCGACTCGGTAGTGGCGACCCAATGCAGAAACTCACTGTCAGCGGCGACAATTCCCACGTAAGGCATCACCGCATCCCACTCGGCATAGATCGTCTCGGCCCAGATCGGACTCGCCATTTCTGGCCAGGCCTCAAGCGGCTTCGCCTCGCTGGCATTGCTGAACACCACGTACAATTGCTCGGATGCACTCAACGGTTCCCGCGCCAACCATT
This sequence comes from Pseudomonas sp. S3_C06, assembly GCF_054667675.1. Lineage (NCBI taxonomy): Bacteria > Pseudomonadati > Pseudomonadota > Gammaproteobacteria > Pseudomonadales > Pseudomonadaceae > Pseudomonas > Pseudomonas sp. S3_C06. The sequence goes on along the minus strand of NZ_CP162747.1, from coordinate 4,429,456 downwards.
CGGCAGGCAAAAGAAAATCAGGCTGCACAGAGACCGTCCTTGCAACGCTCACACTCTTCGCAGAATGGCGCATCACCCTTGAGGCTCATGATTTGTGCGGCGGTCAGCATGGCTGTCGGCGCGGCGGTGAGTTTCTCCGGCAATCCCGGCGCCACAGGTGCGGCACTCATCGCCGCCATCGGTGCGCCGCCCACGACAATCGGCACGCTGCTGAAAATGCCGCCGGGACCGATGTTGATCCACTGCCCACCGGCCTGAATGGTCGCACTCGCCCCGCCATCAATGACCACTTGCTGACCGGCGCTGACGTGGAATTGCCCACTGGCGCTGATCGCCTGATTGCTCACGCGAATATGCCGGTCGCCGATCACGCTCAGATGGTCGTCCTGCTTCACTTCGGTCTGCCGCTGTCCGTGGGTGATGCGCTGCTCATCAGCCTTTAACTCATGGCGGGCGGTGCCGGTGACGACGATGCTGCGCTGGTTGTCGACCTGCACCTGTTGATCATTCAACACATGCTGCGTCCAGTTGCGCTGGGCGCGCAGGTAGATTTCCTCGGAGCCTTTGCGATCCTCGATGCGCAGTTCGTTGTAGCCGCCACCGCCGGGGCTGCTCTGAGTGCGGAAAATGCTGCGGGTCTTGTCCGCTGGCAGATCCAGCGGGATCGGTGTCGCGGCGTTGGGCAGGCAGCCCACGACCAAGGGTTTGTCAGCGTCGGCATCGATGAAGCCGACCAGCACTTCCATGCCGACTCGCGGAATCAGAACGCTGCCGTAACGGTCGTGGGCCCAATTAGTGGCAACGCGCAGCCAGCAACTGGAATGCTCGTTCAATTCTCCGTCGCGATCCCATGCGAGCTGCACCTTGACCCGGCCGTGCTCGTCGCAGTGGATTTCAGTGTCTTTCGGCCCGGTCACAACAGCCGGTTGGTAACCGGGCATCCGTGGCTTTTCCGTCCCCAGCGACGGGCGAAAGAACACGTCCCACGGCGTGGCGAGAAAGGTATTACGGTAACCCTGGAAGCCTTCCCCATCGCTGGTCACCGATTCCTCCAGCACTTGCGGCTGGCGGCCATGGTGTTCAACGGCAGTCAGCAGCCACAGGTCATTCCAGTCATGGCGCGGATGCTCAGTCAGTTGCAGGAAATGTCCGCAAACCAATGCGGATTCGTCGCTGATGCCTTCGGCCTGACGGTAGTCGGCGACATGTCGCTCAAGTGCCCGCTGAGCGTGATGCTTGCCGGTTTCACGATCGTTGAATTGGCCAGGGAAGTGATAGTCCTCCAGCACCGGGCGCTGCTCAGCGTCGACACGACTTTCCAACTGCAGTCGCGGCTTGATGAAATTGTAATCGCGCCGGGTCACCACGCTGGTGCGGGTTTCCACCCGCACGTTGAAACGCTGAATCGCCCGCGCTCCGCCCGCCATGCCGCTGCCCGGCAGATATAGCGTCGACTCAGCCAGACGTGGAAACACCGTCTGGTCGTCGCCGAACACCAATAGATGGCCTTCGGGACTGTGCTGGAAGTGGTAGTGAATGCCGACCTCTGCACACAACCGCTGAATGAAGGCCAGATCACTCTCGGCGTATTGCACGCAATACTCGCGCACCGGGTATTCGCTGCCGAGGCGAAATTCGAAGGCATCACGCAAGATCGAATGATCCTTGAGGACTTGCGCGACAATCTGCGGAACCGTCAGATGCTGGAAGATCCGCTGATTGATCCGCTGCCCGAGGTACGTCAGACGCGGAACGAGACTGACATGATAGCGCGTCAGACGTTTCCCGGAATCGCCCTGCCCGACCTGATAAATCTGACCATGGATACCGGAACCCTGCGCATCCAGGCGCAGAAACGCCTGACAGTGCAGCAGGCTTTCAAGGTCCAGATCCGGCCGCTCGCTGACCAGTTCCAGCTCGAAGCGGAACGGTTGGCTGATGGCTTCCTTGCCCGTGAACTCAAGGACCTTGAGGTCATGCTGGGCGCCTTCGAGGGTCAACGTGAAACGCGGTTGATTGGCAGGCGCGAACATCCGATGTCTCTCTGCAAAATGAAGGGCGGGCGATTCTGCATGAGGGGCAAGGGGTGATGAGTGGGTGACGGAAAAATCAGATTTGCCCTACCTTCATTGACGAAAAACCCTGCAAAAATCGGCGCCTTCAACTACAGACAAATCCTCCAAAACCACCACCGCCCCCCTGTAGGAGTGAGCCTGCTCGCGATAGCGGTCTGACATTCAGCATTGATGTCGACTGACACACCACTATCGCGAGCAGGCTCACTCCTACAGGGGAGCACGGTGAATCAGAGAAATCGGAGGCACAAAAAAACGGCCCGCCTCCTGTAGGAAACGGGCCGTTTTCCGGTGAGCTTCAGCTCAGAACAATTACTTGTTCAGGTGGAAATCTTTTTCCGCCGCTTCGAAGCGCTGCACCATGCCTCTGGTCGGCTCGCCCATCTTGCTGACGATGTAGATGGCCAGGCTGGCGAAGATGAAGCCCGGGATGATTTCGTACAGACCCAGCAGTTCGAAATGCTTCCAGACCACCACGGTGATCGCGCCGACCAGAATACCGGCCAGTGCGCCGTCGCGGGTCATTTCTTTCCAGATCACCGAGATCAGCACAACCGGACCGAACGCAGCACCGAAACCGGCCCAGGCGTAGGACACCAGACCCAGTACGCGGTTTTCCGGGTTGGCTGCCATCGCGATCGCGATCAGCGCAACCAACAGCACCATGGCGCGGCCGACCCAGACCAGTTCAACCTGAGAGGCGGATTTACGCAGGAAGGTTTTGTAGAAGTCTTCGGTCAGGGCGCTGGAGCACACCAGCAACTGGCAGCTCAGGGTGCTCATTACAGCGGCGAGAATCGCCGACAGCAGCACACCGGCAATCCATGGATTGAAGAGGATCTTGGCCAGTTCGATGAACACACGTTCATGGTTCTCGGTGACTGGGCCGGCAACTTCAGGGTGTGCCGAGAAGTAAGCAATACCGAAGAAACCCACGGCCACGGTGCCGCCCAGGCACAGGATCATCCAGGTCATGGAGATGCGACGGGCGTTGGCAATCGACTTCACCGAATCCGCCGCCATGAAACGCGCGAGGATGTGCGGCTGACCGAAGTAGCCCAGACCCCAACCCATCAGCGAGATGATGCCGATGAAAGTGGTGCCTTTGAGCATGTCGAAGTTGCTTGGATCATTGGCTTCGATGGCCAGGAACGTGGTGTCGACGCCGCCGGTGGCCAGCAGGACGATGATCGGCGTAAGGATCAGCGCGAAAATCATCAGCGTGGCTTGTACGGTGTCAGTCCAGCTCACCGCGAGGAAACCGCCAACGAAGGTGTAGGCAATCGTCGCCGCAGCACCGGCCCACAACGCTGTCTCGTAAGACATGCCGAAGGTACTTTCGAACAGACGGGCGCCAGCTACGATGCCGGAAGCGCAATAAATGGTGAAGAACACCAGGATCACGATCGCCGAAATGATGCGCAGCAGGCCGCTTTTGTCTTCGAAACGGCTGGAGAAGTAGTCCGGCAGGGTCAGGGCGTCGCCGTTGTGTTCGGTCTGCACACGCAGACGGCCGGCAACGAACAGCCAGTTCAGGTAGGCACCGACGATCAGGCCGATGGCGATCCAGCTTTCGGACAGACCGGACATGTAGATGGCGCCCGGCAGGCCCATCAACAACCAGCCGCTCATGTCGGAAGCACCGGCAGACAGCGCGGTGACGACGCTGCCGAGGCTGCGACCACCGAGAATATAGTCGGAAAGGTTATTGGTGGAGCGATAGGCCATGAAGCCGATCAGCACCATTGCTGCGATGTAGATCACGAACGTGATCAGTGTTGGATTGCTTACGCTCATTAAGTTACGCCCTGGCTTTGTTTTTATGTAGCAGCGGTGATGAACAGCGCGCAAACGATGACGTTTGGCAGACGATTCGCGATCCCGCGCATTTAGGACTGATGTTTCCCCAGGAAAGCCACCAGCCGATGCACCGGGTTATCCCGGTTGCACCTAGGGCGCGAATGCTATGCAACAAACCAAAAAAGGTGCAACCAGTTTCGCGCGAATTAGTTGCACCTAGTCGGATATTCCGAGAAACAGGCAGTTTTTGCTCCCTTTTAGCGCAGTCAAAGCGCATTGCTAGAAGCAAAAGCACCAAGCAAGTGCGGCACTTCCGTACCAGAAAATAATTCCTGACGAAGCGTTTATTTTTCCGACAAAAAAAGGGTTGCACCCGGTTGCACCTCTTTCGGCGCACGGCTAATCTTGCCGCCAGCTGATGCCACGCAACTGTGGCAACCATGAGGATAAAAATATGGCTACCACCACCCTTGGGGTCAAACTCGATGACCCGACCCGCGAGCGCCTGAAGGCGGCCGCGACCTCGATTGATCGCACACCGCACTGGCTGATCAAGCAGGCAATTTTCAATTACCTGGAAAAACTCGAGGGTGGTGCAACCCTGACCGAGCTGAATGGTCTGACCGCCAAGGACGCCGATGAGGCGGGCGAAGTCCACACCGATCACGCCCACCAATGCTTCCTCGAATTTGCTGAAAGCATCCTGCCGCAGTCCGTACTGCGCGCTTCGATCACCGCCGCTTACCGTCGCCCTGAGCCGGAAGTGGTACCGATGCTGATCGAGCAGGCTCGCCTGCCGGTCGCCATGGCTGAAGCCACCAACAAACTCGCCGCCTCCATTGCGGAAAAACTGCGTAACCAGAAAAGTGCCGGCGGTCGTGCAGGCATTGTTCAGGGTCTGCTGCAGGAATTTTCCCTGTCGTCCCAGGAAGGCGTGGCGCTGATGTGCCTCGCCGAAGCGCTGCTGCGCATCCCGGACAAAGGCACTCGCGATGCACTGATCCGCGACAAGATCAGCACTGGCAACTGGCATCCGCACTTGGGCAACAGCCCTTCGCTGTTCGTCAACGCGGCCACTTGGGGGCTGCTGCTGACCGGCAAACTGGTCTCGACGCACAACGAAGCTGGCCTGACCTCTTCGCTGAGCCGCATCATCGGCAAGAGCGGCGAGCCGATGATCCGCAAGGGCGTCGACATGGCCATGCGCCTGATGGGCGAACAGTTCGTCACCGGCGAAACCATCGCCGAAGCCTTGGCCAACGCGAGCAAGTTCGAAGCCAAGGGCTTCCGTTATTCCTACGACATGCTCGGTGAAGCGGCACTGACCGAACACGATGCGCAGAAGTACCTGGCGTCGTACGAACAAGCCATTCACTCGATCGGCAAAGCGTCCCACGGCCGTGGGATTTATGAAGGCCCGGGCATTTCCATCAAGTTGTCGGCACTGCACCCGCGTTACAGCCGTGCGCAGTACGAGCGTGTGATGGACGAGCTGTACCCGCGCCTGCTGTCGCTGACCCTGCTGGCCAAGCAATACGACATCGGTCTGAACATCGACGCCGAAGAAGCCGACCGTCTCGAACTGTCGCTGGATCTGCTTGAGCGCCTGTGCTTCGAGCCGCAGCTGACCGGCTGGAACGGCATCGGTTTCGTCATCCAGGCTTACCAGAAGCGTTGCCCGTACGTGATCGACTACGTGATCGATCTGGCTCGCCGCAGCCGTCATCGCCTGATGATCCGTCTGGTGAAGGGCGCCTACTGGGACAGCGAAATCAAGCGCGCCCAGGTCGAAGGCCTGGAAGGCTATCCGGTCTATACCCGCAAGGTGTACACCGACGTTTCCTACATCGCTTGCGCACGCAAACTGCTGTCGGTGCCGGAAGTCATCTATCCGCAGTTCGCCACGCACAACGCCCACACCCTGTCGGCGATTTACCACATTGCCGGTCAGAACTATTACCCGGGCCAGTACGAATTCCAGTGTCTGCACGGCATGGGCGAACCGCTCTACGAGCAGGTTGTAGGCAAAGTTTCCGAAGGCAAGCTGAACCGTCCGTGCCGCGTGTACGCGCCGGTCGGTACCCACGAGACGCTGCTGGCGTACCTCGTACGTCGCTTGCTGGAAAACGGCGCGAACACTTCATTCGTCAACCGCATCGCCGACCAGTCGATCTCGATTCAGGAGCTGGTGGCCGATCCGGTGGCGCAGATCGAGCAGATGGCGACCGTGGAAGGTGGATTCGGCCTGCCGCACCCGCGCATCCCGCTGCCGCGTGATCTGTACGGTGCCGAACGCGCCAACTCCAGCGGCATCGACATGGCCAACGAACATCGCCTGGCTTCGCTGTCCTGCGCTTTGCTCGCCACTGCCCACACCGACTGGAAAGCGGCGCCGATGCTCGGTTGCGCGTCCAGCACTGAAACCCCGGCAGCGGTGCTGAACCCGGCGGATCACCGCGATGTGGTGGGTCACGTTCAAGAAGCCACGGTTGAAGACGTCGACAACGCCATTCAATGCGCGCTGAACGCTGCGCCGATCTGGCAGGCCACCCCGCCCGCCGAACGTGCAGCGATTCTGGAACGTGCCGCTGATTTGATGGAAGGCGAGATCCAGCCGCTGATGGGCCTGCTCGCTCGTGAAGCCGGCAAGACCTACGCCAACGCCATCGCCGAAGTCCGCGAAGCCGTCGACTTCCTGCGTTATTACGCAGTGCAGGCTCGCAATGATTTCAGCAACGACGCCCACCGCCCATTGGGCCCAGTCGTATGCATCAGCCCGTGGAACTTCCCGCTGGCAATCTTCAGCGGCCAAGTGGCTGCCGCATTGGCTGCCGGTAACCCGGTACTGGCCAAACCGGCCGAGCAGACTCCGCTGGTTGCCGCTCAAGCCGTGCGCTTGCTGCTCGAAGCCGGGATTCCGGAAGGCGTGCTGCAATTGCTGCCGGGTCGCGGTGAAACCGTTGGTGCCGGTCTGGTGGGTGACGAGCGCGTCAAGGGCGTGATGTTCACCGGTTCCACTGAGGTCGCGCGTCTGCTGCAACGCAACATCGCCGGCCGTCTCGACAACCAGGGCCGTCCGATTCCGCTGATCGCCGAAACCGGTGGCCAGAACGCGATGATCGTCGATTCGTCGGCTCTGACCGAGCAAGTGGTGATCGACGTCGTTTCCTCGGCCTTCGACAGCGCTGGTCAGCGTTGCTCGGCGCTGCGCGTACTGTGCCTGCAGGAAGATTCCGCCGATCGCGTCATCGAAATGCTCAAAGGTGCCATGGCTGAAAGCCGTCTCGGCAACCCTGAGCGCCTGTCCGTGGACATCGGCCCGGTGATCGACGCCGAAGCCAAGGCTGGCATCGACAAGCACATCCAGGGCATGCGCGACAAAGGTCGCAACGTGTACCAAGTGGCGATTGCCGACACTGAAGAAGTCAAACGCGGCACCTTCGTCATGCCGACCCTGATCGAACTGGAAAGCTTTGACGAGCTGCAACGCGAGATCTTCGGTCCGGTGCTGCACGTGGTGCGCTACAAGCGCAAAGAGATCGATCAACTGATCGGCCAGATCAACGCTTCCGGCTACGGCCTGACGCTGGGCGTGCACACCCGGATCGACGAGACCATCGCCAAGGTGATCGACAACGTCAACGCCGGTAACGTCTACGTTAACCGCAACATCGTCGGTGCCGTGGTCGGCGTGCAGCCATTCGGCGGCGAAGGTCTGTCGGGTACTGGCCCGAAAGCCGGTGGCCCGCTGTACCTGTACCGCTTGCTGTCGACGCGGCCTACCGACGCCATCGAACAATCCTTCGCTCGCGGTGATGCTGTTGTCGCCCCGGACGTTCGCCTGCGCGATGCCATGAGCAAACCGTTGAACGCGCTGAAAGCCTGGGCTGAAAGCAACAAGTACGCCGACCTGAGCACGCTGTGCGTGCAGTACGCTGCGCAATCGCAGAGCGGCATTACCCGTACGCTGGCCGGCCCGACCGGCGAGAAAAACAGCTACGCGATCCTGCCGCGCGAGCACGTGCTGTGCCTGGCCGAGGTTGAAGGTGATCTGCTGACGCAACTGGCCGCGGTATTGGCCGTAGGCGGTTCGGCGGTATGGCCAGAGTCCGACATCAGCAAGGCCTTGTTCGCACGCCTGCCGAAGGACATTCAGGCGCGGATCAAGCTGGTTGCTGACTGGAACAAGGATGAGGTGGTATTCGATGCGGTTCTGCATCACGGCCATTCCGACCAGTTGCGCGGCGTCTGCCAGCAGATTGCCAAGCGTGCCGGCGCGATTGTTGGGGTTCAGGGCTTGTCCCAGGGCGAGACCAATATTGCCCTGGAGCGTCTGGTGATTGAGCGGGCGTTGAGTGTTAACACGGCGGCGGCGGGTGGTAATGCCAGCTTGATGACAATCGGCTAAACCGCTGTAAATCCAGGCGACCGCAATGGTCGCCTGGAATGTAAACCCCTGTAGGAGTGAGCCTGCTCGCGATAGCGGTCTGTCAGTTAGAATAAATGTGTCTGACAGACCGCTATCGCGAGCAGGCTCACTCCTACATTTGATTAGTGTCGCCCTCACCTCTGCATCACTCTCATCAATCATCCTATCCAGCCTCTATTCCCCCGCCTTAGACTCGGCCCAACCCCAATTTCAGGTAGGCCGCCATGTCCGAGACGCTGCTCAGTTCCCGCAATCTGGCTTTCGAGCTGTATGAAGTCCTCGATGCCGAGGGCCTGACCCGGCGTGAGCGCTTTGCCGAGCACAACCGCGAGACCTTCGACGCCGCCATCGGCACCGCGCGCAACATCGCCGAGAAGTACTTTGCACCGCACAACCGCAAGGGCGACGAGAACGAACCGCGCTATGAAGACGGCAAGGCGATTCTGATTCCGGAAGTGAAACCGGCGGTGGATGCCTTCCTCGAGGCCGGTTTTCTCAACGCCGCGAGAAGTTTCGACGCCGGCGGCATGCAACTTCCTACACTGCTGTCGCAAGCCTGTTTCGCACATTTCCAGTCAGCCAACGCCGCTTCGACGTCCTACCCGTTCCTGACCATGGGCGCGGCGAACCTGATCGAGAGCTTCGGCACCGACGAGCAAAAACAGCGCTTCCTGCAGCCCATGATCGACGGGCGCTTCTTCGGCACCATGGCCCTGACCGAGCCGCACGCCGGTTCGTCACTGTCGGATATTCGTACGCGCGCCGAGCCGGTGTCCGACGGCACTTATCGCCTGAAGGGCAACAAGATTTTCATTTCCGGCGGCGATCACCCGCTCTCGGAAAACATCGTGCACATGGTCCTGGCCAAACTGCCGGACGCGCCTGCGGGCGTTAAAGGTATCTCGCTGTTTATCGTGCCAAAGTTTCTGGTCAACGATGACGGCAGCCTCGGCCAGCGCAATGACGTGCTGCTGGCCGGGCTGTTCCACAAGATGGGCTGGCGCGGTACCACCTCCACAGCGCTGAACTTCGGCGATAACGGTGAGTGCGTCGGCTATCTGGTGGGCGAGCCGCATCGCGGTTTGAGCTACATGTTCCAGATGATGAACGAAGCGCGGATCGGCGTTGGCATGGGTGCAGTGATGCTCGGTTATGCCGGTTATCTGTATTCGCTGGAGTATGCTCGCGAGCGTCCACAAGGGCGGGTGCCGGACAGCAAGGATCCAACCACGGCGCCAGTGGCGATCATTCAGCACGCGGATGTACGACGCATGCTGCTGACGCAGAAATCCTATGTTGAAGGGGCGTTTGACCTTGGCTTGTATGCCGCGCGGTTGTTCGATGACACCACCACGCTTGAGTCCGAAGCCGAGCGCAAACAGGCGCATGAGCTATTGGATTTGCTGACCCCGATCGTCAAATCCTGGCCATCGGAGTTCTGCCTCAAGGCCAACGAACTGGCGATCCAGATTCTTGGCGGTCACGGCTACACCCGCGAATACCCGGTTGAACAGTACTACCGCGATAACCGCTTGAACCCGATTCATGAAGGCACCCATGGCATTCAGTCGCTGGACTTGCTCGGGCGCAAACTGGCGCAGAACAGTGGTGCCGGGCTGAAGCAGTTGATTCGGTTGATCGCCACCACTGCTGAACGCGCTACGGCGTACGATTCGCTGACCGCACTGCGGGAGCCACTGGAGAAACTGGTGGCGCGCCTGCAAACGGTGACCATCGGTTTGTTGACCGATCTGGCACAGGGCAAGATCAACAGCAGCCTGGCGAACTCAGCGCTGTACCTGAAGGTGTTCGGGCACACAGTGATTGGCTGGCGCTGGCTGGAGCAGGCGATTCGTGCCGAGGAAGGGTTGGCCAAGGGCAATTTGGTGGATGCTGACTTCTATAAGGGCAAGCTGCAGGCGGCGCGGTATTTCCTGACGTGGGAAGTGCCGGGGTGCCACCATGAACTGGCGTTGCTGGAGGCGCGGGACGATACGTGCCTGGCGATGCAGGATGCCTGGTTCTGAAAGCCGACCCTCACCCCAGCCCTCTCCCCGAGGGAGAGGGGGCCGACCGAGGTGTCTGACGCTATACATCGACCGGAAAAACCGCGTCGATTATGGATTCGGTACTGCACTCCCAGGTCGGCGTATTACTCAAGCATCCCAAGGTCAGTCCCCTCTCCCTACGGGCGGTCCGACGTTTCGGGAGGGCTAGGGTGAGGGGCTTTTCTGGCTCAACACTCAAGTCAACTTGAACCCACCCATCTGCCGCGCCAGATCATCCGCCAGCCTCTGCAACATCTGACAATCCTCACGACACGCCCTAACCTCCCCCGCCGTCGCCCGCGCCAGATCGGAAATCCCCTGCACATTACGGTTGATCTCTTCCGTCACCGCCGACTGCTCTTCCGTCGCCGTCGCCACCTGATGGTTCATGTCACTGATGCGCTCTACCTGCCCGGTAATCGCCGTCAGTGATGCCCCGGTGCGCTGGCTCGACTCAACCCCGGTGCCGGTTGCGGCTTGACCGGTGCGCATAGACGACACGGCGTTTTCCGCCCCTTGTTTGAGGCTGCCGATCATCTGTTGAATCTCGTCAGTAGACGCTTGAGTGCGTCGCGCCAAGGTGCGCACTTCATCAGCAACAACCGCAAAGCCGCGCCCCATATCCCCGGCTCGAGCTGCTTCGATGGCGGCATTGAGCGCCAACAGGTTGGTCTGCTCGGACACCCCGCGAATCACCGCCAGCACCGAATCAATCGACGCCACTTGATGCGCCAGCTCGCCGACCGCGCCCGCCGCTACGCCAATCTCATCCGACATGCTTTCAATATGCTTGATCGAACCGCCAACCACTTCCCGCGCCTGCATCGCTTCATCCCGCGCGGTTTGCGAGGCCAGTGCCGCGTTGCCGGCGTTCTGCGCAATTTCCTGCACGGTCAGGCCCATTTCGTGAACGGCGGTGGCAACCATGTCGGTCATTTCCTGCTGACGGCCGGAACGCTCGGCAGTGTTTTCCACCACTTTCGCCACTTGCCCCACAGCCGTACGCAGACGCTCGCTGGTGGTCAGCACTTCAGCGATCATCCCGCGCTGGCTGTCGAGGAAACGATTGAAGCCGCGCGCGAGGTCGCCCAACTCATCGGCGCGACTGGAATCTAACCGGTGGGTCAAATCTCCCCCACCGCTACCGATTGCTACCAACGCAGCTGTTACCTGGCGAATCGGCCGCACCAGACCTTGCGCCAGCCACACCACCAACGCGAGGCACACCAGTGCCACGGCCAGACCAATGCCGCCGCTCATCCACATCGCTTTACGGGCTTCGGCGTAGATCTGCGACTGCGGCACTTCGGCCACCAGAGTCCAGCCCAAATCGCGCAATGGCAGGCTGAAGGCGAGGAAGTCTTCGCCATCCCTCTGGAAGCTGCTGCTGATCGCCGTTTTCTGGCCCATGACGGACTGCGCCGCATTGGCGCCAATCTGCTCGCTCAAGGTGCGTTTACCGCTGAACTGCGCCTCCGGGTGCACTTGAATCAAACCGTCGGAACGCACGAGATAGACCTTGCCACGCTCACCAAAGCTGAAGTTGTGAATCAGTTCCGACAGCTCTTTCATGCTCAGTCCGAGCCCGGCCACACCGACCACTTTGCCGGCCTGCTCGACCTTCAGATCGATGAACAGCGCCAGTTCTCCGGTCGCCCCGTCATTGTCGATATTCAGAGTGCGCGGCTGATTGCTGTCGAGGAAGGAATAGAACCACGCGTCGGCCGGTTTGGTGCGACTGAGGGTGCGGTCCAGGCCTTTTTCGGTGATGTAATGATTGGATTCGGTGCCGATTATCAAAGCGGTGAAGGCTTTATGTTCGGCGCGGATGCCTTCCAGATACTGCGCGAAGCCAGCCGTTTTGCTGCTGTCTTCGCCCGAGGCGAGCCAGTCGCGGACCATCGTATTACTGGCGATATCTTTGGCCGCTGTCAGCGGTTGCACGAGGATCCGTTCGATATCGTTGCGCGTCGCTTCGATGCTCGACGGCAGGGCTTGTTCGACCAGATAGCTCTGGGCGAGGCGGTTGACCACCAGGGTATAAATGCCAACCACGATCAGGATACTGACCAGCAGGGCGGTGCCCATGCTGAGAATCAGCTGCCATTGAATACTGCGTCGCCACAACTGCATGGAGCACCCCCAAAGAATAAGTGGCCGAAACAATGCAACAGCCGTGCCGATTGTATACAACCCGGTCGACAATCTATTCTTTGGTTGTGCGCAGCTCCATCAACCCTGGTTGATGGTCTTGGCGATGGTGTCGACCGTGGCGCTGACTTGCTCTTGATAACGGTCGAGTTCTTCTTTGTGTTGCTTCTTCATTTCGATCTGCTGCGAGCACAGATTCATCGCCGCCAGCACCAGCAAGCGGTCACCGATCAATGTCGGGTATTTGCGCTTGGTGTCGTCCAGCGCTGCCTTGAGCATCATGGCCGCGTCCAGCAGGGTCTGTTCTTCCCCGGCCGGTGCCTTGATCGAATAGTCCTCCCCGAGAATGGAGACGACCTTTACCCCTGCTGTGTGGTGGTTCATGCGCTGACAGGACCTGCGTTGACGCGATCAACCAGGGCCTGAATGCGGGCGGCGGTGGCGCCGTGCTTTTCTTCCTGTTCCATCAGGTTCAGTTGCAGGCTTTCGTTTTCATCCTTGGCCTGGGCCAGTTCCGTGGACAGGGTCTGGTTGGTTTGCGCGAGGGTCTGGTTCTGTTGCACCAGGTCGCTGACGAGCTGTTCCAATTGGCTGAGGGATGCTTCCAACATTTTGATCTTCCAAGCGTTTTTCAAAGGGCGCGTACGATAAAGAAAAGTCACCACGGATGCCAGGGTTAAACCGGCGCAAGGCCTTGATTTTCCTGGTGGCGGACCGTTCCTGCGAGTTTTAAAGACTGTGATCTGCCGATCTGGTTCCTGCACTTCGTCGCCCAAGCCCTTCTGCGACAAATACGCACAGTGCCTCAAGACTTTAGTCGTATGACCGATAAGTCATCCATACAGCAGTCTCAGCCCGCATGGAAGCGGCCCTCTCTTGGTATCCGCCCATGTCCCTCCGCAATATGAATATCGCCCCACGGGCGTTTACCGGTTTCGCCCTGATCGGCGGCCTGATGCTGATTCTCGGCGTGTTCGCGCTGAATCAGATGAGCAAAATCCGCGCAGCAGGCGAAGATATCGCCACGGCCAGTGTGCCTTCCATCAAGGCCCTCGACGAGTTCACCCAACTGACCCTGCGCCTGCGGGTGCTGTCGTACCGGTTGCTGATCAACCGCGAACCCGATGTGCAGCAAAAAACCATCGAGTTGTTCGATATGCGTAACCGCCAGATCACCGAGGCGCAGCGTGCCTATGAGCCGCTGATTTCCAGCCCAGACGAACGTACGGCGTACGATCAGTACGTGCAACTGCTGGCGCAGTACCGTCAGCTCGAAGAACGCATGAAAACCCTGTCGCGCAACAATCAGGTCGACGAGTTGCGGCAAATGCTCAACAGCGATCTGCTGAACAACTCTGAAGCGGTAAACACCGCCCTCGCGCGCTTGCTGGAGATAAACACCCAGCAAATCGCCGACACCGATCAAGGCGCCAAAGATCAGTATTCGATGTCGTTCGATCTGGTGGTCACCTTGCTGGTGATCGCCAGCGGCTTGACCCTGCTGTTCGCCTGGCTGCTGACCGTGAGCATCACCAAGCCCATTTCCAAAGCACTGGACGCTGCGGAAACCATCGCCGAAGGCAATCTGACCCAGCCGATCCAAGTTGACGGTGAAGACGAGGCCGGTCGCCTGCTCGCAGCCATGGCGAAGATGCAATCGAAGCTGCGTGACACCCTGCAGCGCATTTCCGGTTCGGCCACTCAGTTGGCTTCGGCGGCTGAAGAACTGAACAGCGTCACCGACGAAAGCGCGCGCGGCCTGACTCAGCAGAACAACGAAATCGAACAGGCGGCCACGGCAGTCAACGAGATGACCAGCGCTGTGGAAGAAGTCGCACGCAACGCCGTGAGCACTTCGGAAGCCTCGAAAAACGCCACCACCTCGGCCGGCGATGGTCGTGATCTGGTCCAGGAAACCGTCAGCGCCATCGAACGCATGAGCGCCGATGTACAGAGCACGGCCAGCCTGATCGGCGATCTGGCCAATGAATCCCGTGACATCGGCAAGGTGCTGGATGTGATTCGAGGTCTGGCCGATCAAACCAACCTGCTGGCACTGAACGCGGCGATTGAAGCGGCCCGTGCCGGTGAAGCCGGTCGCGGTTTTGCTGTGGTGGCGGATGAAGTACGAGCACTGGCGCACCGCACGCAGCAGTCGACCAGCGAAATCGAGCGGATGATCGGCAGCATTCAGAGCGGTACCGAACACGCCGTGGATTCGATGCGCAACAGCACCGAACGTGCCGAGTCGACCCTGAACATCGCCCGTGGTGCGGGTATGTCGCTGGACACCATCAACACCGCCATCGTCGAGATCAACGAGCGCAACCTGGTGATCGCCAGCGCCGCCGAAGAACAGGCGCAGGTGGCGCGGGAAGTGGATCGCAATCTGGTGAACATCCGTGATCTGTCGGTGCAATCGGCGACTGGCGCGAATCAGACCAGTGCGGCGAGCAATGAGCTGTCGCGTCTGGCGCTGGACCTGAACAACATGGTTGGGCGGTTCAGCCTCTAAGATCAAAGGCTACCCCCTCACCCCAACCCTCCCGAAACGTCGGACCGCCCCCAAGGGGGCGAGGGGGAAGGGAGCAGATCTTCGTGTTTTTCAAAACCTGAGTTCGACTCAGGCTTTTCAGGTCGATGTACCTTGCACAAACACCTCGATCAGTTCCCTCTCACCCCGGGAGAGGGGGGAAGGGGGCAGATTTTCATGCTTTTCAAAGTCTGAGTTCGACTCCGGACTTTCAGGTCGGCGTATCTCGCACAAACACCTCAGTCAGTCCCCTCTCCCCCCGGGAGAGGGTTAGGGTGAGGGCAGCAATCGCCCGCCGAACACAAAACCTGATGCTCCGCTGAAAAAGCTTTTTGACAGCATCACATTTCAACAGGTTAGAATCGCTGGCACGCAGACTGCATGGTCAGTTTGTGCCCGTCTTTACGCTTCTGGAGTACTGCCTTTGAATGCGACGACCATCAACAGCCTGTTCTTGATCGGCGCGTTGCTGGTAGGCGCAAGCATTCTCGTCAGTTCTCTTTCTTCCCGTCTCGGCATCCCGATTCTGGTCATCATCCTCGCTGTCGGCATGGCCGCCGGGGTCGATGGCGGCGGCATTATTTTCGATAACTACCCGACGGCCTATCTGGTCGGCAACCTCGCACTCGCAGTGATTCTCCTCGACGGTGGCTTGCGCACACGGGTATCCAGTTTCCGCGTGGCGCTATGGCCAGCGCTATCGTTGGCCACGGTCGGGGTGTTGATCACCACCGGGCTGACCGGCATGGCCGCCGCCTGGCTGTTCGACCTCAATCTGATTCAAGGCTTGTTGATCGGTGCCATCGTTGGCTCGACCGACGCCGCGGCGGTGTTCTCGCTGCTCGGCGGCAAAGGCCTGAACGAACGGGTCACCGCCAGCCTGGAAATCGAATCCGGCAGCAACGACCCGATGGCGGTGTTTCTCACCGTGACCCTGATCGACATGCTCGCCAGCGGCCAGACCGGCCTGCACTGGAGTCTCCTGACCCACTTGATCCGCGAGTTCGGCATCGGCGGCGTGATCGGTCTCGGCGGCGGCTGGCTGATGTTGCAACTGGTCAACCGGATCAATCTGGCAGCCGGCCTGTATCCGATTCTGGTGATTGCCGGCGGTCTGGTGGTATTCGCCCTGACCAACGCCCTGCATGGCAGCGGCTTCCTCGCCGTTTATCTGTGCGGGCTGGTCATCGGCAACCGTCCGGTACGCAGCCGTCACGGCATTCTGCACATGCTCGACGGCATGGCGTGGCTGGCGCAGATCGGCATGTTCCTCGTGCTGGGATTGCTGGTCACGCCGCATGATTTGCTACCAATCGCCCTGCCCGCTCTCGGTCTGGCGCTGTGGATGATTCTGTTCGCGCGGCCACTGTCGGTGATGGTCGGCCTGCTGCCGTTCAAGGCGTTCCACGGGCGCGAAAAAGCTTTTATTTCCTGGGTTGGCCTGCGCGGTGCGGTACCGATCATTCTTGCGGTGTTCCCGCTGATGGCCGGGCTGCCGAATGCGCAGCTGTACTTCAACCTCGCGTTCTTTATCGTGCTGGTGTCGCTGCTGGTGCAGGGCACGAGCCTGCCGTGGGTCGCCAAACTGCTGAAAGTAACGGTGCCGCCAGAGCCCGCGCCGATTTCCCGGGCGGCACTGGAAGTCCACGTCACCAGCGAGTGGGAGCTGTTCGTTTACAAGCTCGGCGCGGAGAAGTGGTGCATCGGTTCGCCCCTGCGTGAACTGAAAATGCCCGAAGGCACACGTATCGCGGCACTGTTTCGTGGCCAGCAACTGCTCCATCCGTCGGGTAGTACGGTGCTGGAAGTCGATGATTTGCTGTGTGTTATCGGCCATGAACACAACCTCGGCGCCCTCGGAAAACTGTTCAGCCAGGCACCGCAACGCGGCCTCGATCTGCGCTTCTTCGGTGATTTCGTGCTTGAAGGAGACGCCCAGCTTAAAGCGGTTGCAGCGCTCTATGGCCTACCCGCCGACGGTATTGATCCGGACATGACCCTGGGCGCCTTCATTGCTCAGAAAGTCGGCGGTGCGCCCATCGTCGGTGACCAGGTGGAGTGGAACAACACCCACTGGACGGTTGCGGTCATGGACGGGAACAAGATCGGCAAAGTGGGCGTCAGATTCCCCGAAGGAAGTCGCCCGGGCCCCGGGCTCTTCCTCTAAACTGCGTCCACTCTCACTTGCTTGACCGGTCTCTATGCCTACCCTGCGCTCCTTTTTCGCCGCGGCCCTGCTGGGCCTGAGTCTTACTGTCGGCCCGCTATATGCCGCCGAACCACCGTCCAGCGACGCCGTGCAGGCCAGCCTCGACAAGCTCGCCGACAGCAAACTGCCGGATGCCGATAAGAAGACCCTGCAGACCGTCCTGCAGAACACGCTCAATCAGCTGAACAATCAGCGTGATTACGAGCAAAAGCTGATCGATCTCAAGCAGCAATTGGCGACCGCGCCCAAGCAGACGATTGAAAGCACCCGTGAACTGACGCGCCTCAAGGCTACGGCCGTGGTGCCGGTGGCACAGCGTTTTCCCAAAGAGTCGATCCAACAGCTGGAGCAGATCCTCACCGATCGCTCGACCCAGCAAAGTGATCTGCAAAAAGCGCTGGCCGAAGCCAACAGTCTGATCATCACCGCGCAGACTCGCCCCGAACGTGCTCAGGCAGAGATTTCCGCCAGCCAGACGCGCATCCAGCAGATCAACAACACCCTCAAGTCCGGCAAGGACGCGGGCAAAACCGTCACCGCCGAGCAGCGCGATCAGTTGAACGCCGAATTGGCGGCGCTGAATGCGCTGATCCCGTTGCGCCGTCAGGAGCTGGCCGGCAACAGCCAATTGCAGGACTTGGGCAATGCCCAGCATGACTTGCTCTCGGAGAAGTCCGATCGCCTCGACCGCGAGATTCAGGAACTGCAAACCCTGATCAACCAGAAGCGTCTGGCGCAGTCGCAGGAAACCGTTACCCAGCAGTCGATCGAAGCGCAGAAGGCCGGTAGCAGCAGTCTGCTGGCCATCGAAAGCACGGCCAACCTCAAGCTCTCCGACTACCTGCTGAAAAGCACTGACCGCCTCAACGAGGTCACCCAGCAGAACCTGCAGACCAAACAACAGCTCGACAGCCTGACCCAAAGCGATTCAGCGCTGGACGAGCAGATCAGCGTGCTCAAGGGCAGCCTGCTGCTGTCGAAGATTCTCTATAAACAGAAACAAGCCCTGCCACGTCTCAAGGTCGACCGCGACCTGGCGGATCAGATCGCCGACATTCGCTTGTGGCAATTCGACGTCAGCCAGCAGCGTGAGCAGCTGAGTAATCCGGCCGCCTATGTCGACAACCTGCTATCCACGCAGCCGCCGGAGCAGGTCACCCCGCAATTGCGCAAAAACCTGCTGGATCTGGCCAACACCCGCGCCGATCTGCTGGAACGGTTGAACCGCGAACTGAGCGCCATGCTCAACGAGTCGATCACCCTGCAACTCAACCAGAAACAGCTGCTGAGCACCGCGCAAGGTCTGCGTGCGACGCTCGATGAGCAGATGTTCTGGATTCCGAGCAACAAGCCGCTGGATCTGGAATGGATGCGCGCGGTGCCGGAGCGCCTGAAACGCCAGGTCGACACCCTGCCGTGGGCCTCGAGTCTGAGCGAACTGACCGACGGCCTGACCCAGCGTCCGTTGCTGTTCCTGCCGCTGGCGCTGCTGATCGGTGCACTGCTGTGGCGGCGCAAGAATCTGTACGCGCGGCTGAACAAGGTTCACCAAGACATCGGTCACTTCAAACGTGACAGCCAGTGGCACACGCCGCAGGCGATTCTGATCAATATCCTGTTGGCGATGCCGGTCGCGTTGGGCTTGGCCTTGTGTGGTCTGGCGTTGCAGATCGACGCTCGCGGGCAGAACGCCAACATGGGCGCGGCTTTGCTGCAAATGGGTCAGGCGTGGCTGGTGTTCTACACCGCTTACCGGATTCTGGCGCCGGGCGGCGTGGCGGAACTGCACTTCCGTTGGGAAAAGCCTCAGGTCGAATTCCTGCAAGGCTGGATTCGTCGACTGGGTCTGGTGGTCATGGCGCTGGTGACCATTGTTGCCGTCGCCGAACTGCAACCGGCGGCCCTGGCCGATGATGTGCTCGGCATGCCGGTGGTGTTGACCTGCTACGCCCTGATGGCATGGCTGCTCAGCCGTTTGCTGATCAGCAGCCCGGCCCACGAGAACACTTCGCTGTTCCGCAAAGCCGTCGGCGTGATGTTCACCCTGCTGCCGATCGCGTTATTCGTGGCGGTGTGCTTCGGCTACTACTACACCGCGCTGAAACTCAGCGACCGACTGATCAATACCCTGTACCTGCTGATGTTCTGGCTGGTGATCGAAGCCACGTTCGTCCGTGGTCTGAGCGTTGCCGCACGGCGTCTGGCCTATCAGCGTGCCTTGGCCAAACGTCAGGCAGCAAAAGAAGCCGGCGATGGCGAAGCGGTGATCGAAGAGCCGACGCTGGACATCGAAAAGGTCAACGAACAGTCCCTGCGCCTGATCCGCCTGGCCCTGCTCGGCGGCTTCATCGCCGCGCTGTACTGGGTCTGGTCGGACCTGATTTCGGTGTTCTCGTACCTCGACAACATCACCCTCTACGAATACACCAGCGGCACCGGCGCCAACATGAGCATGGTGCCGATCAGCATCGGCGACATGCTTGGTGCGCTGATCATCATCGGCATCACCTTCGCCCTCGCGCGCAACTTGCCCGGCTTGCTCGAAGTGTTTGTGCTGTCCAAGCTCAATCTGGCTCAGGGCAGTGCCTACGCGACCACCACGTTGTTGTCGTACGTGATCGCTGGCGTCGGCTTCGTCTCGACCCTGTCGACCCTCGGCGTGAGTTGGGACAAGTTGCAATGGCTGGTGGCGGCGCTGTCGGTCGGCCTCGGTTTCGGCATGCAGGAGATCTTCGCCAACTTCATCTCCGGCATCATGATCCTCTTCGAACGCCCGGTACGGATCGGTGACACCATCACCATCGGCAACCTGTCGGGCACGGTGAGCAAGATCCGCATCCGCGCCACGACCATCACCGACTTCGACCGCAAGGACATCATTGTCCCGAACAAGACGTTCATCACCGGGCAACTGATCAATTGGTCGCTGACCGACACCATCACCCGCGTCACGCTGAAACTCGGCGTCGATTACGGCTCCGATCTGGATCTGGTCAAGGAACTGCTGCTCAAGGCTGCCCGCGAGAACCCGCGCGTGCTCAAGGAACCCGAGCCGCACGTGTACTTCCTCAACTTCGGCGAAAGCACCCTCGACCACGAGTTGCGCATGCACGTGCGCGACCTCGGTGACCGTAACCCGGTGCTCGATGAGGTCAACCGCTTCATCAACCGCGAGTTCAAGAAGCAGCACATCAACATCTCGTTCCGCCAGATGGAGGTCTACCTGAAGAACCTTCACGGTCAGGAATACAAGATGGTGCCGATCGAGCCGGAAACCAAAACCATCGTGCCGATCGCCGACGATCAGAAACCGCTGCAAGAGCCGCCGCCGGCCAAACTCGACTAACCGGTCTAATCCCAGCAGAATGCTCGGACATTCTGCTGGAGCCGGCCCTTGAAAGCCCTCGACGAACTGACCTTCGATAATCGCTTCGCCCGCCTGGGCGATGCGTTCTCTGCTCACGTGCTGCCCGAGCCGATCGACAATCCGCGTCTGGTCGTCGCCAGCCCGGCGGCCCTGGCCTTGCTCGATCTCGACCCGGCGACCGCTGAAACCCAGGAATTCGCCGAACTGTTCGGCGGCCACAAGCTGTGGGCCGATGCCGAACCGCGGGCGATGGTCTATTCCGGGCATCAGTTCGGCGGCTACACGCCGCAACTGGGCGATGGTCGCGGCCTGCTGCTGGGTGAGGTGTACAACGCGGCCGGCGAGCACTGGGACTTGCACCTCAAGGGTGCCGGGCAAACGCCGTTTTCGCGCATGGGTGATGGTCGTGCGGTGTTGCGTTCGTCGATCCGCGAGTTCCTTGCTTCCGAGGCGCTATACGCGCTGAACATCCCCTCGTCGCGCGCTGCGTGCGTGATCGGTTCCGACACCCCGGTCTGGCGCGAAAAGCAGGAACGCGCAGCGATGGTCCTGCGTCTGGCGCCAAGCCATATCCGCTTCGGCCACTTCGAATATTTCTACTACACCAAGCGTCCAGAACAGCAGAAGCAACTCGGCGAGCACGTGCTGGCGATGCATTTCCCTGAGTGCCTGGAGCAACCGGAACCGTATCTGGCGATGTTCCGCGAGATCGTCGAGCGCAACGCCGAACTGATTGCCAAATGGCAGGCCTACGGTTTCTGCCACGGCGTGATGAACACCGACAACATGTCGATCCTCGGCATCACCTTCGACTTCGGCCCGTTCGCCTTCCTCGATGACTTCGACGCGAACTTCATCTGCAACCATTCGGATGATCAGGGGCGTTACTCGTTCAGCAATCAGGTGCCGGTCGGCCAGTGGAACCTCAGTGCACTGGCTCAGGCGTTGACGCCGTTCATCAGCGTCGAAGCCCTGCGCGAAACCCTCGGCTTGTACCTGCCGCTGTTTCAGGCGCACTACCTCGACCTGATGCGCCGCCGCTTCGGCTTCACCACGGCCGAGGACGATGACCAGAAGCTGCTGGAAGACCTGTTGCAACTGATGCAGAACAGCGGCGTCGACTACACGCTGTTCTTCCGCCGACTCGGTGAAGAATCAGCCGAACAGGCCGTCGCCCGTTTGCGCGACGATTTCGTCGACATCAAGGGCTTTGATGCCTGGGGCGAACGCTACGTCGCCCGGGTTGCCCGCGATGGCGACGCCGATCAGGTAAAGCGCCGCCCCCGCATGCACGCGGTCAATCCGCTGTACATCCTGCGCAATTACCTGGCGCAAAAAGCCATCGACGCGGCTGAGCAAGGGGATTACTCAGAAGTACGCCGGCTGCACGCGGTGCTGAGCAAACCGTTTGAAGAGCAGGCGGGAATGGAGGCTTATGCCGAGCGGCCACCGGAGTGGGGCAAGCATTTGGAGATTAGTTGTTCTTCCTGAGTGCCAGCGCCTCATCTTGATAAACAGTTCTTACGGCTCCAGATAAGTCGTACGAAACGCTGAACGCCAACGAGCCGAATATGACTGACCCACTCCTCATCCCCTGCCCCTCCTGCAACGGCCTCAACCGCATCCCCGCCGAGCGCCTTGCGGACCAGCCCAAGTGCGGACGCTGCAAATCCGCCGTGTTGCTGAGCAATCCGTTCGAACTCAAGCAAGGCGATTACGCCAGTCAGATCAAGGGTGATCTGCCGTTGCTGGTGGATGTCTGGGCGGAGTGGTGCGGGCCGTGCAAGTCGTTTGCGCCGGTGTTCGAGCAGGCGGCGGCGCAACTCGCGGGCAAGTGTCGCTTGGCCAAGCTTGATAGCGAAGCGAATCAGCAGTTGTCGGCGCAGTTGGGGATTCGCTCGATTCCGAGTCTGATTCTGTTCAAGAACGGCCGGGAAGTGGCACGGCAGAGTGGTGCGTTTCCGCTGCCGCAATTGATGGCGTGGCTGCGTAGCCAGGGTATCTGACACCACACAAATCCAATTGTGGGAGCGAGCCTGCTCGCGAAGGCGTCCGGTCAGTCAACACAGATGTTGAATGTACTGGCCTCTTCGCGAGCAGGCTCGCTCCCACAGGTAGGTTGGGTGCAATCCGGGAGATCAGTGATCTTCGAGCAGATTATGCAGTTCGACGAATTGCTGGGTCAGCTTGTGTCGCGGGTCGAGGTGGATCAGCGGCATGCTGGCCTGGTGCGATTCGCGCATGCGCACCGAACTGGTCAGGTACACCGGCAATACCGGCAAACCTTCGGCAATCAACTCGTCAAGGATCTGCTGCGGCAGGCTCGCCCGGGCCTGAAACTGATTGACCACGATGCCTTCGACTTCCAGACCTTCGTTATGGTCGTCCTTCAGCTCTTCGATTTCCGCAATCAGGCCGTACAGGGCCTGACGGGAAAAGCTGTCGCAATCAAAAGGAATCAGCACACGATCAGCGGCAATCAGCGCTGATACCGCATAGAAATTCAACGCTGGCGGCGTGTCGAGGTAAATCCGGTCGTAATCCTCGGACAGCTCATCGAGCAACTTACGCAGCTTGTTGATCTTGTGCTTGGCCTCGAGCTTGGGCTGCAAGTCGGCCAGCTCGCCGGTCGCGGTGATGATGTGCAGGTTGTCGAACGGGGTTTCGTAGATATCGGCCTGATTCTTCTTCGAGAACGGCCCCGAGGACAGCGTCTGCTTGAAGAAGTCGGCAATTCCCATCGGGATGTCGTTGCCGGTGAGCCCGGTCAGATACTGAGTGGAGTTGGCCTGGGCATCGAGGTCCACCAACAGTGTGCGATAACCCTCGCTGGCACTGACCGCCGCCAGATTGCAGGCAATACTGGATTTGCCTACGCCACCTTTCTGATTGAACACCACGCGCCGCATGACAAAACCTCCGTGTATCAAAGAATGACCGAGTGTAGATGCGCGCGCGCTCGCTTCGCTACCTTCATGGACATGGACTACAGAGTCAGGTGCAAATATCTGCGGACAGACAGTGCGATAACCACCACTGATCGGCGAGAAACCCGACAGACAAGCCGCTGGCGATCTGGATAATGGCCAAATGACAGTTTTCTTGCGAACCACTCGGTACATTTCATTGCACAAAATGTAACCAGCATTTGCTACACACTCGTCGCACCGGGATAATGCGCGCCACCCGGCGCCAAGCGCCACGTCAAGTCTGCTGCGGCTTTGGCCACTAAACGCGTCAACGAAAGCCCGCAGGGGCGGGATGAATGTCCGTGATCAACTTCAACATCGCCCAATGGCGCGCGTGGGCCCCTGGCCTCGACAGCGTGGACGCCTGGCAGGCCTGGAGCCGACAACCGGTCGTGCTTCAGAGCAGTGATGCCGCGCCCGATGTGTCGTTTTTGCCGGCCATGCAGCGCCGCCGCCTCAGTCGACTGGCGCGCATGGCGTTCAGCGTGGGCTGGCCCCTGGCCGACGGACGGGACAATCTGCCGTTGGTGTTTGTCTCGCGACACGGCGAAACCCCACGTACTTACGAGATTCTCAGCGATCTGGCGAACGAGCAGCCGTTGTCGCCGACCCAGTTCAGCCTCTCGGTGCACAACGCGATCATCGGCCTGTGGTCGATCATGCGCGGCGAGACCAGCGAAATGACTGCCCTCGCCGCTGCCGGCGACGGTCTCGAACACGGCATGCTCGAAGCCGCGGCACTGCTCGATGAAGGCGCACCGGCGGTGCTGCTGATCATTACCGAAGAACAACCGCCCGAAGCGTATTCAGCGTGGATCGACGATGTGCCGTTTCCCTACGCAGTCGGTCTTTTGCTGACCCCCGGTACCGACTGGCGGCTGACCCTGAACAGCACCACAGAAACACGGTCAAAAGCGCACTGGCCTCACGCGCTGAATCTGCTGCGAACCTTGCTCGGCCAGCAACCCCATTGCCAACATGCCTGGAAAAATCGTGTATGGACCTGGCAACGCAACCCGTGACCGAAAAAAACCGCGATGCCTATTACTGGCGCCTGCTGGCCACCGCCGCAAGCTTCGCCCTGTTCGGGCTTGGCGGACTGTGCCTGCGCGTGCTGGTGTTTCCGCTGCTGGCCTGCCTGCCTGGTGATGCCGTTACGCACCGCCGGCGCGCGCGACAGACCGTCAGCCGCCTGTTCTGGTTTTTCGTGCGGTTCATGGCCCGCACCGGCGTACTGACCTATGACATTCAGGGCGCCGAACGTCTCGGTCGCCCCGGACAAATGATCATCGCCAACCACCCGTCGCTGATCGACGTTGTGTTCCTCATCGGCCTGGTGCGGCAGGCCAATTGCGTGGTGAAGAAAACCCTGTGGGAAAACCCCTTCACCCGCGGGCCATTACGCAGCACCGAATACATCAGCAATGACGGCAGCATGGACATGCTTGATGCCGCTGCCGAGTCCCTGCAAAACGGCCAGACCCTGATCATTTTTCCCGAAGGCACCCGCACTCAGCCAGGGCAGGCGCCGGCCTTTCATCGGGGTGCCGCAGCGATAGCCCTGCGCGGTGCGAAAATCCTCACGCCGGTGATCATCAAGGTCAGCCCGACCACGCTGACCAAAGCCGAACCCTGGTATCGGATCCCCAGTCGCCGCGTGCACTTCAGTTTTCGCGTCGGGGCCGATATAGACCCACAGACCTTTGCCGCGCAGGGGCCAGCCCCGCAAGCCTCGCGCAAGCTCAACGATTATTTGCACACCTACTTTATTAAGGAGCTCGCCGAAGATGAGCGATCTGAACACCCCTAGCCTGGTGCGTGACATCAAACTGCTGATCATCGACGCCCTCGGCCTCGAAGACATCAGCGCCGACGACATCGGCGACGAGCAGACCCTGTTCGGCGAAGGCCTCGGCCTGGATTCCGTCGACGCGCTGGAACTGGGTCTGGCGATCCAGAAAAAGTACGGCATCAAAATCGACGCCGACGCCAAAGACACCCGCAACCATTTCACCAACGTGGCCAGCCTTGCGGCTTTCGTCACGGCAAAACAGGCAGCTTGAGACCGGACCATGCAAACTCGTGACGACATTTTCAACACCCTGCGCGATGCCTTGGTCGAGCTGTTCGAACTGGATCCGGCCCGTGTGAGCCTGGACTCCAACCTGTATCAGGATCTGGAAATCGACAGCATCGATGCGGTCGATCTGATCGATCACATCAAGCGCCAGACCGGCAAGAAAATCGCCGCTGAAGAATTCAAGTCGGTGCGCACCGTTGGCGACGTGGTCGAGGCGGTCTACCGTCTGGTTCAACCGGCCGCATGAGCCGACTGATCGGCCTCGGCCTGCTGCTGGCCGGTCTGCTGTACCCCTTTGCGGTGTATTTCGGCATGGAGCACTTTGCCCCGTGGCAGTTCGGTCTGCTGCTGGGCAGCCTGTGGCTGGCGCGGGCACTGACCGGCGAGCGCAAACCCGGCAGCCTGTGGATGGCCTGTGTAGCGATCGCCTTTTGTCTGCTGCTGGCGCTGTTCGACAGTCCGCTGTTGCTGCGCTGGTATCCGGTGCTGATCAGCGGTTTCATGCTGGTGCTGTTCAGCCTGAGCCTGAAATACGGCCCGCCGATGGTCGAGCGCCTGGCGCGCTTGCGCGAGCCAGAACTACCGGACATCGCGATCCGCTATACGCGCAAGGTCACGGTGGCCTGGAGCGTGTTTTTCTTCTGCAACGGTTTGTGCGCCGCCCTCCTGACCCTGTGGGCGCCGCTGAATTGGTGGATGTTGTACACCGGCCTGATCTCCTATGGGTTGATCGGCCTGATGTTTGCCATTGAATGGCTGATACGACAACGGGTAAGAGGCCGTACATGAACTGGATAAAACTTGAGCAGCTGTTGCTCAAGGCTGGGCCGGCACGGGCAATCAGCCACGCACCGGCACTCGATCACGCGCAACTGTGCGAACAGGCGTTGAGCGTTGCCGCCGGTCTGCAAGCGCAAGGCGTGAAGCGCCTGGCTGTGCATCTGGAAGATGCCGCCGAACTGGCCATCGCCTTGCTGGGCGCATGGCGCGCTGGCGTCAGCGTTCTGCTGCCTGCGGATCTGCAGCCACAAACCCGCCAGCGCTGGTCCGCTGAAGTCGATCTGTGGCTGACGGATCAAGCCGATGACGCGCAACTGAACGACTTTCAGCAGCCACCGCTGCCCGGCGCCGAACTGGACCTCGACCAGTGCCGTCTGAGCCTGTGCACGTCCGGTTCCAGCGGCGAACCCAAGCGCATCGACAAGACCCTGCGCCAACTGGCCAACGAAGTCGAAGCGCTGGAGCAGTTGTGGGGCGCGGACCTCGGCGAGGCCTGCATCATCGGCAGCGTCGCCACCCAGCATATCTACGGTTTGCTCTTTCGCGTGCTGTGGCCGCTGTGCGCCGGGCGCCCGTTCGTGCGCAAGCAACTGGCGTTTCCCGAGGACTTGCAGCGTGCCAGCCGCGAACATCAGGCCTTTGCCTGGGTCGCCAGCCCGGCGCTGCTCAAGCGCATGGGCGACAACCTCGACTGGCCAGCCCTGAGCACCGTGCGTCGGGTGTTTTCCTCCGGTGGCGCGTTGCCGCTTGAAGCCGCGCAGAGCCTGCAGCAACGCTTGCAGCAATGGCCGACGGAAATCCTCGGCAGCTCGGAAACCGGCGGCATTGCCTGGCGTCAGGGCGAACAACTGTGGCAACCGTTCGCCGGTGTTGAATTGAGCCAGGACAGCGAAGGCGCCCTGCTGATCGCCTCTCCTTACCTGCCTGCCGGGCACATCGAGCACACCGCTGATGCCGCGCGTATCGCTACCGATGGCCGCTTCGAACTGCTCGGACGGCTGGACCGGATCGTCAAACTCGAAGAAAAACGCATCTCGCTGCCCATGCTCGAACAAGCCTTGGTCGCCCACGAATGGGTCGCCGAAGCGCGCTTGGGTGTGGTCCAGGAAAATCGCGCCTCTCTCGGCGCTCTGCTGGTGCTCAGCGAGTCAGGTCTGTTTGCCTTGCGTGAACATGGTCGCCGCAGTCTGACCGAAACCCTGCGCCAGCATTTGCGCCAGCACTGTGAAGCGCTGGCGCTGCCCCGCCGCTGGCGGCTGGTGCGGCAATTGCCGTTGAACAGCCAGGGCAAGCTGCCGCAGGCCGATGTCGAAGCCTTGCTGATTGCCCCGCGAGCGAAAGCGCCGCAAGTGCTGTCGCAGGTCGAGACCGAGGGTGAATGGAGTCTGCAACTGAGCGTGCCGCCGGATCTGGCTTATTTCAGTGGTCACTTTCCCAAAGCACCCGTATTGCCCGGTGTGGTGCAGGTGGAATGGGCGCTGAACCTTGGGCGGCAGTTGCTGAATCTGACCGGCCCGTTTGCCGGGATGGAAGTGCTGAAGTTCCAGCAGCTGGTTCGGCCCGGTGATGAAATCCAGTTGCACCTGCGTTTCGACCCGGAGCGGCGCAAGTTGTATTTTGCCTATCGCAATGACACGGCGACCTGCTCCAGTGGGCGGATTCTTTTGGGTGTTGATCATGATTGACCTTGGTGAGTGCTGCGCACTCAATCGCGAGCAGGCTCACTCCTACAGGGATCGTCGGTATGCATAACCCTTGCGCCGTGATCCCGGTTTATAACCACGAAACCGCGATCACCACGGTGGTCGACGCCCTGCTCGCGCAAGGCCTGCCGTGCATTCTGGTGGACGATGCCAGCACGCCATCTTGCGCCAGGGTCCTCGACGCTCTGGCCGAGCGCGACAACGTGCATCTGGTACGCCTCACCGCCAACCAAGGCAAGGGCGGCGCGGTGATGACGGGCCTGCGCGAGGCCGCGCTGCTGGGCTTCACCCACGCATTGCAGGTCGACGCCGACGGCCAGCACGACTTACAAGACGTCGCCCGTTTCGTCGATGAATCGCGCGCCCATCCCGAGGCGATGATCTGCGGTTATCCGCTGTTCGACGAGAGCGTGCCGAAAGGCCGTTTGTACGCCCGCTACCTGACCCACGTGATGGTCTGGATCAACACGCTGTCGCTGCAGATCCGCGATTCGATGTGCGGGTTTCGCGTCTATCCACTGGCCCCGACGCTGGCGGTGATCGACTCGGCGAAAGTCGGCAAACGCATGGATTTCGACTCGGACATTCTCGTGCGCCTGTCGTGGCGCAATCAGCCGATGCGCTGGCTGCAAACCAGCGTGCATTACCCGCTGGACGGTGTGTCGCACTTCCGCTTGTTCCACGACAACGCGCTGATTTCCAGCATGCATACGCGGCTGTTTCTTGGCATGTTGCTGCGCTTTCCGCTGATCCTCTGGCGACGGTGGCGCGCATGACCGGCGAGACCGACAAGAAGCACTGGGCTGACCGTGAAGAGCGCGGCAGTTTCCTGCTGATGAAATTCACCGCGTTCGCCGCCAAGGTTTTGGGCCGACGCCTGCTCAGTCCATTGCTGTACGGCATCGTTCTGTACTTTTTCCTGTTCGGCCGCACCGCACGGCGCAGTGCCTGGCAATACCAGCAGCGCCTGGCCGACTGGAGTCAGCGCGCCGATTTGCGCCCGACGCATTGGCGGGTGTTCGGCCAGTTCATGGCCTTCGCCGATTCGATGCTCGACAAGCTTGACGTGTGGAACGGCAAACTGCGTATCGAACAAATCGAAATCATCGACCCGGCGCTGCTGCGCAACCAGTTGCGCGGCCGTCGCGGGCAACTGCTGGTCGGCGCGCACCTGGGCAATCTCGAAGTCTGTCGCGCACTGGCGGAGATCGGCGAAAAGGTCACCATGAATGTGCTGGTGCACACCAAGCACGCCGAACAATTCAATCGCCTGCTCGGTGAAGCCGGGGCGACCAATCTGCGCCTGATTCAGGTCAGCGAACTCGACCCGGTGATCATGCTGCAACTGCACGAACGGCTGGAGCGCGGCGAGTGGCTGGCGATTGCTGGCGACCGCGTGCCGCTGCACGGCGGGCGCAGTGTGACCGTGGACTTCCTCGGCCACCCGGCGCCATTCCCGCAAGGCCCGTGGCTGCTCGCCGGTCTGCTGAAATGCCCGGTCAACCTGCTGATGTGCCTCAAGCAACCGGACGGTCACTATCGCCTGACCCTCGAGCCCTTCGCCGACGCCGTGGTGTGGAAGCGCAGCGAGCGCGAGCAGGTCATTCATCAGTGGGCCACCCGCTATGCGCAGCGCCTGAGTCACTATTGCCTCGAAGCGCCGCAACAATGGTTCAACTTTTACCCTTTCTGGAAGACCGATGACGACGCCAACCCATGAGCCGGTAACCTTCGGCGAACGCCCATTGCGCATCGAAGACGTGCTGGCCCTGGCCAACCGTCAGGCGCCCGTGCAGTTGCAGAGCGACGCCGACTATCGCGAGCGCATCGCCAAGGGCGCGCGGTTCCTTGATTCGCTCCTGGACAAGGAAGGCGTGATCTACGGCGTGACCACCGGTTACGGCGATTCCTGCGTGGTCGCGGTGCCGTTGCATCACGTCGAAGCGTTGCCGCGTCACCTCTACACCTTCCACGGTTGCGGGTTGGGCAAACTGCTTGATGCGCAAGCCACTCGCGCGGTGCTCGCGGCACGTTTGCAGTCGTTGTGCCACGGCGTTTCCGGAGTACGCGTGGAATTGCTGGAGCGCCTGCACGCGTTTCTCGAATACGACATCCTGCCGCTGATTCCCGAAGAAGGCTCGGTCGGTGCCAGCGGCGATCTGACGCCGCTGTCTTACGTCGCCGCGACCTTGTCCGGCGAACGTGAAGTGATGTTCCGTGGCGAGCGCCGTCAGGCGGCCGATGTGCATCGCGAACTCGGCTGGACGCCGCTGGTGCTGCGTCCGAAAGAAGCGCTGGCGCTGATGAACGGCACTGCGGTGATGACCGGCCTCGCCTGCCTCGCTTTCGCCCGCGCCGACTATCTGCTGCAACTGGCCACGCGCATCACCGCGCTCAATGTGGTCGCACTGCAAGGCAATCCGGAGCACTTCGACGAGCGCCTGTTCGCCGCAAAACCGCATCCTGGGCAAATGCAGGTCGCCGCGTGGCTGCGCAAGGATCTGGCGATCGACGCGCCGACCGCACCGCTGCATCGCCTGCAGGATCGTTACTCGCTGCGCTGCGCCCCGCACGTTCTCGGTGTGTTGGCCGACAGCCTGAACTGGTTGCGTTCGTTCATCGAAACCGAACTGAACAGCGCCAACGACAACCCGATCATCGACGCCGAAGCCGAGCGCGTTTTGCACGGTGGGCACTTCTACGGCGGCCACATCGCGTTCGCCATGGACAGCCTGAAAAACCTCGTGGCCAACGTCGCTGACCTGCTGGACCGCCAGCTCGCGCTGCTGGTCGACGAGCGTTACAACCACGGCCTGCCGAGCAACCTGTCCGGTGCTCCGGCGGATCGCGCAATGATCAACCATGGCTTCAAAGCCGTGCAGATCGGCACCAGCGCCTGGACCGCCGAAGCGCTGAAAAACACCATGCCGGCCAGCGTGTTCTCGCGCTCCACCGAGTGCCACAACCAGGACAAAGTGAGCATGGGCACCATCGCTGCCCGCGATGCGATCCGCGTGCTGGAGCTGACCGAACAGGTCGCCGCCGCCACCCTGCTCGCCGCCAACCAAGGCGTGTGGCTGCGCGCCCAGGCCGAAGACGCCCGACCGTTGCCGCCATCGCTGGCGGCGATGCACGAAGAACTCGCCAAAGACTTCCCGCCGGTCATCGAAGACCGCGCTCTGGAAGGCGAACTGCGCCTGTGCCTGCAACGCATCGCTGCGCAACACTGGAGGCTGCATGCGTAGCGCCGGAGTGCTTCACGCCGACACCGAAATCCTCGTGCCGTTCTTCGACATCGACACCATGCACGTCGTCTGGCACGGCCATTACGTCAAATACCTCGAAGTCGCCCGTTGTGCGCTGCTGGACATGATCGGCCACAAC
The DNA here is from genome assembly GCF_054667675.1 of Pseudomonas sp. S3_C06. NCBI lineage: Bacteria > Pseudomonadati > Pseudomonadota > Gammaproteobacteria > Pseudomonadales > Pseudomonadaceae > Pseudomonas > Pseudomonas sp. S3_C06. Next base: position 4,397,928 of record NZ_CP162747.1, on the reverse strand, counting down.
TACACGCAGATGGCCGAGTCCGGCTTCGCCTGGCCGATCATCGACCTGCAACTGCGCTATGTGCGCGGCGCGGTGTTTGGTCAGCGCCTGAATGTGCGCGCCAGTCTGGTCGAATGGGAAAACCGTCTGAAGATCAATTACCTGATCACCGACCTGCACAGCGGCGAACGCCTGACTCGCGCCAGCTCGGTGCAGGTCGCCGTCGACGTGAGCAGTCGCGAGATGCAGCTGGCTTCGCCGAAGGTCTTCACCGATGCCGTGGAAAGGATGCTGCGATGAATGTTTTGGTTAAAAGCCTGAGCGTATTGGCGCTGCTGACGATGTCAGCGCTGGCCAACGCCTTCGACCTGCAACAACTGAGCGCGCAACTGGCGAAACCGGACGTGATCCACGGCCAGTTCATTCAGGAAAAACACCTGCGCGCCCTGCCGCAGCCGCTGATCAGCAAGGGCAGCTTCGTCCTCGCCAAAAACCACGGCCTGCTCTGGTTGCTGAAAACACCGCTGCAACAGGATTACCGCATCAACGCCAAAGGCATCGCCCGTCGTGACGACAACGGCTGGCAATTGCTGCCGAACAAGAGCGCCGGGGCTGAACAGAACCGTTTGTTCCTCGCCGTGCTGCAAGGCGACAGCAGCGGCCTGCAACGGGATTTCGAACTGGCGCTGAGTGGCGATGCACAACAGTGGAAACTCACCCTGACCCCGCGCTCGCTGCTGCTCAAGCAAGTGTTCAATCAAATCAATATCGACGGCGGCGCGCTGGTGCAGACCATCGAATTGCTGGAAACCCAGGGCGACAGCACCGTGCTGCGCATGCAGGACAGCAACGCCAGTCAACCGTTGAGTGACGCGGAGCAACATGACTTTGCCGAGTGAACGCAGGCTGCCCTGGCTGTTTCTGATCCTGCTGCTGGCGGTCGTCGCGCTGGCCGGTTGGCAATGGCGCGACGGTGCGCCGCTGTCGGCGAACCTGATGGAACTGGTGCCTGGCACTCACCCGGACGCTCTTGAACAGCGCGCCGAGCAGCGCATGCAGGAACCGCTCAACCGCGAGATGCTGGTGCTGGTCGGCCACGCCGATCGCCAGCAAGCGGTGGCCATGGCGCAGACGCTGGGCGAGCAATGGCAGGCCAGTGGTCTGTTCGAAAAAGTGCAATGGAACCTGCAGGCAGACCTGCCAGCGCTGCGCACGCAACTGCTGCAAGGGCGGCTGGCGATGCTCTCGGCAGACGATCGACAACTGCTGATCGAACACCCCGACGTGTTCATTCAGCAACGCGTGCAGGCGTTGTTCGACCCGTTCAACGGTTTCACTCTGGTGCCGAGCCAGGACGACTGGCTCGGCCTGACCGGGCGCATCCAGAACAGCCAGCCGCAGCACGGTTCGGTGCAACTGGACATCGGCAGCGGCGCGCTGATTGCCGATGCCGACGGCAAGAGCTGGGTGCTGCTGCGCGCGCGCACCACCGGCAACGCCTTCGACATGAACTTGCCGCTGCAAGTCGCCGCACTGCTGGGAGCCAGCCGCGAGCAGGCCGCGAAATCCGACGTGCAACTGCTGGCTGCCAGCGGTTTGCTGTACGCGGCCAACGGTCAGCAGCAAGCGACTCGTGAAATGACCTGGGTCGGCGGCGGGGCCACTGTCGGCATTCTGTTGCTGCTGTTGCTCGCGTTTCGCCGCTGGCGGGTGTTGCTGGCGTTCGTGCCGGTGCTGGTCGGCATGTTGTTCGGTGCGGTGGCGTGTGTGGCGCTGTTCGGCCACATGCATGTGATGACGCTGGTGCTCGGCTCCAGCCTGATCGGCGTGGCCGTGGATTATCCGCTGCATTATCTGTCGAAGAGCTGGAGCCTGACGCCGTGGCGCAGCTGGCCGGCGTTGCGTTTAACGCTTTCCGGACTGACCCTGAGCCTGATCACCAGCGCCATCGGCTATCTGGCGCTGGCCTGGACGCCGTTCCCGGCGCTGACGCAAATCGCCGTGTTCTCCGCCGCTGGATTGCTCGGCGCCTATCTGTCGGCGGTGTGCCTGTTGCCGGCGTTGCTGAAAAATGTCGAACTGCGCCCCGCGCAATGGCCTCTGCACCTGGCCGAGCGCATGATCGCGCTGCGCGAAAAACTCCTCGAACGCGTACGCACGCCGGTGTTGCTGGCGCTGCTGATCGCCTTCTGTGTGGGCGGTCTGGTGCAGCTGCAAAGCAAGAATGACATCCGCCAATGGGTCGGCGCACCACAACAGCTGACCGACGAAGCGCAGGCCATCGCGCGCATCACCGGCTATCAGCCGACCAGCCAGTTTTTCCTTGTGCGCGCCGACAATCAGCAGCAATTGCTCGAGCGTCAGGCCGCGCTGAGCGAGCGTCTGGAGCAACTGGTCAACCTCGACAAGCTGCAAGGCTATCTGGCCCTCGATCAACTGGTCAGCCCGCCGAATCAGCAAGAGCAAGTGCGCGCGGCGCTGAACAAACTGCCGCAATACTGGCAGCCACTGCTTGACCTCGGCGTACCGCTCGCCGCGCTGCAAAGCGAACTGCAACAGTTGCAGACCGTGCCCGCCGAAGACATCGACGCAGCATTGGCCGGCCCGCTCGGCGAGCCATATCGCACACTCTGGCTCGGCCCGACCGAAGACGGCGTAGCGGCAATGACCAGTCTGCAAGGTCTGAACAACCCGGCGCTGCTGCGGGTGCAGGCGTTGGATTTGCCGGGGGTGATGCTGGTCGATCGTCTCGGTGAATTGAACGAGGTTTTCGCCGCGACGCAGATCAGCGCTGCCGAACTGAAACTCGCTTCCTGCGCATTGATCGTGCTGGTGCTGATGCTGCCGTTCGGTCTCGGCGGTGCGCTGCGCATTGTCGCCCTGCCGTTGCTCGCCGCGCTGTGCAGCCTCGCCAGTCTGGGCTGGCTCGGTCAGCCACTGACCCTGTTCAGCCTGTTCGGCCTGCTGCTGGTCACGGCGATCAGCGTTGATTACGCGATTCTCATGCGTGAACAAGTCGGCGGCGCGGCGGTGAGCCTGCTCGGCACCTTGCTGGCGGCTGTGACGACGTGGCTGTCGTTCGGTTTGCTGGCGGTTTCCAGCACGCCGGCGGTGAGCAACTTCGGTCTGTCGGTGAGCCTCGGTCTGGCGTTCAGCTTCATGCTCGCACCGTGGGCCGGACGCCACGAACACACCGCGACAGTCGCGGAGCCGGCAGCATGATGGTCGTCGCCTTCTGGCTCATGGCGCTGGCGTTGTTTGCCGTGGCCACCCGCGTCGGACGCCACTTCGGTCTGATTCCGATTGTCAGTCAGTTGCTGCTGGCGAGCTTCGGCCTGCCGCTGCTGATGTACTTCTGGATCGAGCCAGGCTGGCAGCTCAGCGGCGCAGAACTGATCGCACCAGACTGGCTGAAAAACCTCTACAGCCTGAGTTTCGCCCTGCTGCTCGGGCATATCCTCAGCGATGTGATCGATCTGAAACTGGATCGGCAGAGTGTGAAAATCGCCGTGCCGAGTTTCGCCGTGCCGTTCGCCTGTGGTCTTGCCGCGGCTTATTGGCTACTGCCGGCGCAACCGTGGCTCAACTCGCTGGCCATCGGCCTGGTGTTCGCGATTACTGCGATCCCGGTGCTCTACCTGTATCTGCGCCACATCGATTACCCGCCCGCCGCCACGCGCCGCCTGGTGCAGACCGCGATCCTCATTGATCTGACCTGCTGGACGCTGTTCGGCCTCGCCCAGGGCAGTCTGCATCTGAGCAGTCTGCTGCTGCCGCTGGGTCTCGCCTGTGTGCCGTTGCTATTGAATCTGTTGCGTGTGCGTCGACCGCTGACCTACAGCCTCGGGTTCTTTGCGCTTTTGGTGATGGCCGAGCATTACAAACTCAACGCGTTGATCTTCGGCATCGGTTATCTGCTGTGTATGGCCGCATTGAAAGTGCCACTGGTGCTACCGTTGCCGGCGCGCTGGATGAGCCGCTTGCAAACGTGGCTGGCGATTCCGCTGATCCTCACCTTCGGCGTTGTGCAGATCGACGTGCACAGCGCCCTCGCCAGCCTCGGCGCGGTGCAATGGGCGGCGCTGCTGCTGTTGCCGATTGCCAGTAAACTGCTCGGCAACTGGCTCGGTCTCGGCTGGGCCGGTGCTTCGTTCGAAGGCGCCAGCCGTTGGCGTGAATGCGTGCTGCTGAACATTCGTGGCCTCAGCGAAATCGTCTTTCTCAATCTGCTCTTGCAACAACAACTCATCACCCCGGCGCTGTACTTCGCGCTGATGCTGATGGGCCTGATCGCGACGCTGCTACCGGCCCTGATCGGTCTGCATCGCGCACCATTGAATCTGCAACATCCTTTGCCCCGGAGTTCACGTGCCAATCGTTGAAATGGAATCCCGTCAGGTCGTGATCATCGGCGCCGGCCCGTCCGGCGCCATCGCCGCCGCGCTGCTCAAGCGCAAGGGCCACGATGTGCTGGTGCTCGAGCGCCAGCACTTCCCACGCTTTTCCATCGGTGAAAGCCTGCTCAGCCATTGCCTGGATTTCGTCGAAGAGGCCGGCATGCTCGACGCCGTCAACGCCGCCGGTTTCCAGCGCAAGACCGGCGCCGCATTCGCCTGGGGCGAGCGTTACAGCGCCTTCGACTTCGCTGAGACTTTTACCGGCGGCAAACCGACCACGTTCCAGGTGCAACGCGCCGACTTCGACAAACTGCTGGCCGATCAAGCGGCGTTGCAAGGCGCGGAAATCCGCTACGGCGATGCCATCGTCAGCGTCGATTTCGACCGGACAAAACCGTTGCTCGACGTGCGCCGCGAGGACGGCAGCGAGTATCGCGTCGAAGCGGATTTCGTCCTCGATGCCAGCGGCTACGGTCGCGTGTTATCGCGACTGCTGGACCTGGAAGCACCGTCGAATTTCCCGGTGCGTCAGGCGGTGTTCACCCACGTGGAAGATCACATCGACAACCCGGCCTTCGACCGCGAAAAGATCCTCGTCACCACCCATCCTGAGCATCGCGATATCTGGTTCTGGACGATCCCGTTCAGCAACGGACGCTGCTCGGTGGGTGTGGTCGCGGCCGAGGAACATTTCAAGGGTCGCGACAGCGATCTGGATGCCTGCCTGCGCGGCTTCATCGCCGAAACGCCGAGCCTTGCCGGCGTGCTGAACAATGCCGTGTGGGACACCCCGGCGCGCACCCTCGGCGGCTACGCGGCCAATGTGAAAACCCTGCACGGTCCGGGTTTCGCGCTGCTCGGCAACGCGGCGGAATTTCTCGACCCGGTGTTCTCCTCCGGCGTGACCATCGCCATGCGCTCGGCGAGCATGGCCGCTGCCGTTCTGCACCGTCAGTTGCAGGGTGAAACGGTTGACTGGCAAAGCGAGTTCGCCGAGCCGCTCAAGCGCGGCGTTGACACCTTCCGCTGCTACGTCGAGGGCTGGTACGCCGGCACTTTTCAAGACGTGATTTTTTATGAAGACAGTCAGGCGGAAATCCGTCGGATGATCTGCTCCATCCTCGCCGGTTACGCCTGGGATGAGCGCAATCCGTTCGTCAGCGAAGCGCGTCGCCGCTTGAAGATGATTTCCGAACTCTGTGCAAAGGACGCCACATGAATTATCTGAGCGACAGCTACGTCGAGGAAACCCGCTTCGGTTTCTGGTTCCTGCGCAGTCACACCTGGCAGCATCATGTATTGCGCGTTGCGATCAATGATTTGCGCGGATTGTTCAGTGACGCCCTGCCGGAAAATCCGGTGTTGCTGGATGCCGGTTGCGGTCAGGGCAAGTCGTTCGGCCATCTGCGCCAGACCTTTGCGCCACAGCGTTTGATCGGCGTTGATGCTGATCCGCACAGCCTTGAATTGAGCGGCGCAGAAGCGACGCGCCTGGATCTGGACGTGGAACTGATCGGCAGCGATTGCGCGACGCTCAATGTAGCGGACGCCAGCGTTGACCTGCTGTTCTGCCACCAGACTTTTCATCATCTGGTCGAGCAGGAAAAGGCCCTGGCCGAGTTTTATCGGGTGCTGAAACCGGGTGGCTATCTGCTGTTCGCCGAGTCCACCGAGGCATACATTGATACGTGGGTGATTCGCTGGCTGTTCCGCCATCCGATGCACGTGCAGAAGAGTGCGGCGCAGTATCTGCAGATGATTCGCGGGCAGGGTTTCGAGTTTGGCGAGAAGAATGTCTCGTACCCGTATCTGTGGTGGAGCCGGTCGAAGGATTTTGGCTTGCTGGAGCGGTTCGGCTTACTCAAACCCAAGCCGTTCGGGCAGCGCGAAGAGACGTTGGTGAATGTCGTTGCGCGCAAGCCTCTGGCAGAGGTTTCCTGATGTACACAAATCCTTGTAGGAGTGAGCCTGCTCGCGATAGCGGTGGGTCAGCCAACCTGTATTTTGAATGTCCGACCGCTATCGCGAGCAGGCTCACTCCTACAGTGTCCGCGGTGTGGCGACTTTTTGTGGTCGGCGTGATGCTTCTGTTGAGTGCCTGCGCCAGCCAGGCGCCGTTGCCGGCGAGCAACCCGACGCTGCCCCTGCCGCTGCAACTGCACATCGAACGCCAGCAAGCCGAACAACGCCAGGACTGGCTGTTGGTGATCCAGCGCGAAGGTCCCGGCATCCGCTGGTCGATGATGGATCCGCTGGGCATCCCTCAGGCGCGTCAGCAATTGATCGACGGCCACTGGCAAGCCGATGGTCTGCTGCCGCCGAACCCGGAAGCCCGGGAATTGTTTGCTGCGCTGTTGTTCGCCCTGACCCCGTCCGGTGAACTACTGCGCAATTACCCCACTGCGCAGGTACAGGCCGGGCAACGCTCCCTGCCTGCGCGCTGGGATATTCACTATTCACAACCGTTGAGCTTTCAATTGAACCTGCCCCAAGGCCCGCACTATCGGGTTGCACCGCTGGGTGAACCGACGCCATGACCGCCTATCTGAATGCCCTCGGCGTGATCTGTTCGCTGGGTCGCGACAAACAACAAGTGGCGCACAATTTGTTCGCTGGCGACTGCTCGGGCATGCGCCATGAGTCCGGCTGGGTGCCCGAACGTGTGTTACCCGTCGCTGCCGTGCAAGGCAAACTGGCGCCGATCCCGGCAGAACTCGCCGATCAGCGTAGCCGCAATAATCAGCTGTTGCTGGAAGCGGCACAGCAGATTCGCGATGACATCGATCAAGCGATCCAGACCTATGGCCGCGAGCGCATCGGCGTGGTGCTTGGCACCAGCACCTCGGGCATCGACGAGGCCAGCCGTGGTCTGGCGCATTACATCCGCGAGCAACAGTTTCCGGCGGAGTACGATTACCGTCAGCAGGAACTCGGCGCGCCAGCGAATTTCCTCGCCGACTGGCTGCAACTGAGCGGCCCGGCGTATGTGATCTCCACGGCGTGCACCTCCAGCGCCCGGGCGCTGATGAGCGCCCAGCGCTTGCTCGATCTGGGCCTGTGCGACGCGGTGCTGTGCGGTGGCGTCGACAGCCTGTGCAAACTGACCCTCAACGGTTTCTCGTCACTGGAAGCAATGTCCGACGAACGCTGCAATCCTTTCTCGGCCAACCGCAGCGGTATCAACATCGGCGAAGCGGCAGTGCTGTTCGTAATGAGCAAACAGCAAGGCGAAGGCCCGGCCATTGCCCTGCTCGGCGCCGGCGCCAGTTCCGACGCCCATCATATCTCCGCCCCTGAGCCGACCGGGCGCGGCGCGCTGCAAGCCATGCAGAAAGCCTTGAACCGCGCGCATCTGCAAGCAACGCAGATCAACTACCTGAACCTGCACGGCACCGCCACCCAGCACAACGACGCCATGGAAAGTCTGGCGGTCGCCGCACTGTTCCCAGAAGGCGTCGCCTGCTCGTCGACCAAACCGCTGACCGGCCACACCCTCGGCGCAGCCGGCGCACTGGAAGCGGCGTTTTGCTGGTTGAGCCTGAGCGTCGAAAATCCCGAAAACGCCTTGCCACCGCACGTCTGGGACGGTCAGGCCGATCCCGCGCTGCCGCCGCTGAAGTGGGTGACCGCGAGCGAGCGCCTGACGTCCATTGCACCCCGCTACCTGATGAGCAACTCGTTTGCCTTCGGCGGCAACAACGTCAGCCTGATTATCGGAGACGCCCCATGACTGACTGGCCGCTCGCCGAACTGCTGCCCCATGCCGGCGACATGATTCTGATCGATAGCATCCTCAGCTTTGACGAGGAGCAGATTTTCACCCGCCTCACGGTCAAGCCCGAAGGCTTGTTCAGCCTGCCCGACGGCAGCCTGCCGGCGTGGGTCGGCGTCGAACTGATGGCTCAGAGCGTCGCCGCGTTTGCCGGTTGCCACGCGCGACTCAAAGGCAATCCGGTGGAGCTGGGGTTCCTGCTCGGCACGCGCAAGTTCGAATGCAACGTCGAAGCGTTTCCCGCCGGTAGCGATCTGACCATTCATGGTCTGCGCTCGCTGGAAGACGACAACGGCATGGGCGTATTCGAATGTCATATCCACGGCGCCGGCATCCATGCCAGCGCGCGGCTGAACGTGTTCCGCCCACCCCAGCCATCCCAATATCTGCAACAGACACAGGAGTCGAACGATGACTGAATCCGTACTGGTCACCGGCTCCAGCCGTGGCATCGGCCGCGCCATTGCCTTGCGTCTGGCGCAGGCCGGGCACGATATCGTCCTGCATTGCCGCAGCGGCGTGACTGATGCGCAAGGCGTTCAGGCTGAAATCGAAGCCTTGGGGCGCAAGGCGCGCATCCTGCAATTCGACGTTGCCGATCGCGAAACCTGCAAAACCATCCTGGAAGCCGACGTCGAAAGCCACGGCGCCTATTACGGTGTTGTGTTGAATGCCGGCCTGACCCGCGACGGTGCGTTCCCAGCTCTGAGTGACGACGATTGGGACGTGGTGTTGCGCACCAACCTCGACGGTTTCTACAACGTGCTGCACCCGGTGATGATGCCGATGATCCGCCGCCGTGCTGCTGGTCGCATTGTCTGCATCACCTCGGTGTCGGGGCTGATCGGCAACCGTGGCCAGGTCAACTACAGCGCCTCCAAGGCTGGCGTGATCGGCGCGGCAAAGGCGTTGGCGATCGAGCTGGGCAAGCGCAAAATCACGGTTAACTGCGTCGCACCGGGCCTGATCGACACCGCGATGCTCGACGAAAACGTGCCGGTGGAAGAATTGATGAAAATGATCCCCGCGCAACGCATGGGCATCCCGGAAGAGGTCGCCAGTGCGGTGAATTTCCTGATGTCGGCGGAAGCCTCGTACATCACCCGCCAGGTGCTGGCGGTCAACGGAGGCTTGTGCTGATGAAGCGCGTCGTCGTCACCGGCATGGCCGGCATCACTTCGCTGGGCAGCGACTGGGAGACCATCGCCGGCAATTTCGCGGCCAATCGCAGCGGCATCCGCCGGATGGACGAGTGGGATCGCTTCAGCGAACTCAACACGCGCCTGGCCGGGCCGATCGATGACTTCGAAGTACCCGCCCACTGGACGCGCAAACAGCTGCGCAGCATGGGCCGGGTGTCGCGGCTGGCGGTTCGGGCGGCGGAAAAAGCCCTGGCTGACGCCGGTTTGCTCGGTGACGAGTCGATCAAGGACGGGCGCATGGGCGTCGCGTGCGGCTCGTCCACTGGCAGCACCGATGAGATCAAAGCGTTCGGCAACATGCTGCTCAACTCGGTCGCCGAAGGCCTCAACGCCAACTCCTACGTGCGGATGATGCCGCACACCACCGCCGCCAACATCAGCATCTTCTTTGGCCTGACCGGGCGGCTGATCCCGACGTCCAGCGCCTGCACCAGCGGCAGCCAGGGCATCGGTTACGCCTACGAGGCGATCAAGTTCGGCCGCCTGCCCTTGATGCTCGCCGGCGGCGCCGAAGAGTTGTGCCCGACCGAAGCCATGGTCTTCGACGCGCTCTACGCCACCAGCCTGAAAAACGAGGCGCCACAGACCAGTCCACGCCCGTATGACAAGGGCCGCGATGGTCTGGTGATCGGTGAAGGCGGCGGCATGCTCGTCCTTGAAGAGCTGGAACATGCTCTGGCGCGTGGTGCGCACATCCACGCCGAGATAGTCGGTTTCGGCAGCAATGCCGACGGCCAGCACACCACACGCCCGGAACAAGTGACCATGCGCCGTGCCATGGAACTGGCGCTGGAAGACGCCGGCCTGACGCCGGAGGCCATCGGTTATGTAAATGGCCACGGCACCGCTACAGAACAGGGCGACATTGCCGAAACACTGGCAACCAGCAGTTTGTTTGGCGAACGCATGCCGATCAGCTCGCAGAAGAGTTTCCTCGGCCATACCCTCGGGGCCTGCGGCGCGCTGGAGTCGTGGTTCAGCATCGAGATGATGAACCGCGACCTGTACGTGCACACGTTCAACCTCGACGAGGTCGATCCGCACTGCGGCAAACTCGATTACCTGCGCGGCGAATTCCGCCAAATGCATCACGACTATGTGATGAACAACAATTTCGCTTTTGGTGGCGTCAACACCTCGTTGATTTTCCGCCGCTGGCACTGACCGCAACACCTTTGGAGTGAAGGGAATGACTCAGTTTCACCGCATCGCCGCTCTGTTGGCACTGGCTTTTGTGCTCGGCGGTTGCACCAGCAAACCGGTTTACAACGCCAAGGAAGAGTTCTCGCCCAACCTCGGCTTCACCCAGCAACAGATGAGCCGCGCCATCGTCACTGCGCTGAACGATCGCCAGTGGGTCGTGCAATCTGTACGTCCGGGCATGATCAAAGCGGCGATCACCGTACGCGGTCGTCATCACGCCGAAGTCGATATTCCGTTCACCCCGACTTCGTTTGAAATCGATTACCGCAGCAGCTACGGCCTCGACGCCAAGGACGGCAAGATCCACGGCAACTACAACCGCTGGGTCAATCGCCTGCGCGACAACGTGCTCAAAGAGCTGTCGATCAACCCGGACATCGAAGCCGTCAACAACCTAGGCATCATCAAACAGGGTGCCGACGAGCCGACTTACCTGAGCTTCCGCGAAGGCGTCAAACGCGCCACCGACGCCGGCCTGCTCGACGGCAGCGTGAAGTTCTACCTGGCCGGCGAAACGCTGCCAAAACAGGTGCGCAAACTCGACACCGTGAGCAGCAGCCGTAAAACCAACGGCTCGAACAAGTCCGACGAAGACGCCTGCTTCTGGGCCCTGCAATCGGCGCTGGCCACCCTGCAGAACGCTGCGAAAAAAGCTGACGCCAATGCGGTGATCAACATCGCCAGCGTCGACCAGCGTGATCTGTACAAGGACACCGAAAAATTCCAGTGCCGTGCCGGGCTGGTGGTGTCGAGCGTGGCGCTGCGCGGGGATTTGGCGCACGTGGATTGATGGGATTGTAGAAACGACAAAGGGCGCCATTCGGCGCCCTTTCACAAACAGGTTGGCTTGTCATCGCCGATTACCTGTCTGGCTCTGCGATGGCTGGTCACCCAGGATCCTCAGAGTCTCACAAGCCCCTTGCGGGAGCATTTTGGGGCGTCGCCCAACATCCTGAGGCGGGCACGGGCAAGCGTCCCGTGCACTTTGGCGATGAACCGAAGATCTTCCCCTGCCTCATCCAGGCAAACCTCAAGATAGGTCACCAAGTCCTCATCAGTTTTCAAATAATCGATAGAGTCCCATTTCGTAAATTTTTCGATCATGTTTTTTCTTGATGTTTTCTGGCGTTAAGAAAATTAGCGTCCTTAGGTTATTCATACAAGGCACTCACTTCTGAAGTTTTCGTAGGGAATGCACTGACCTTGCGTAGTCCAGATCGCAATCACCTTAAATCCGCGATAACGCGAGGATAAATTTTCTCGCCACAAGGGCACCATTCGGCGCCCTGCTCATTTCCGCTCTACACTCGTCCGGACAGGCCGTCGCACCGCGCCTGGTGGAACGGCGAGCCCATCAGCCCTGCACTCGCGGTTCTCTTTCACCGTCAAGGAGATGACCATGCAAGTGAAAGCCCTGATCGCCGTCGCACTTTTCGCGCTACTGCCCAGCGCCAGCCACGCTACCAACCTCATGTACATGCCCTTCGAAACCGTGCTGTCGGATGCGCTTCGCGCCGGGCGGCTGGATGGCAGTGTGAAGTTCTATCTGCTCGGTAATGGGCCGCAGGGCACGCAGCAGTTGCTTCGCCGAGGGGTGGTCAGTGATTTGAAGACCAACGGCTTCAACAAGAGTGACCACAACTCCTGCGAGTGGGTGTTGCAGTCGAATCTGATCAAGTTGCAGGCCGATGCCAAGCGGGTCGGGGCGAATGCGGTGGTCAATATCGTCAGCTATTACGACCAGCATGTGCGCAAGGATTTGAATACGTACGAGTGCCGGGCGGGGATTTTTGTCACGCGGGTGGCGTTGAGGGGGGATTTGGTGCGGTTGCCCTGAAATCGGTGATGTTTGGGCCGACGCCTTCGCGAGCAGGCTCGCTCCCACCTTGGAATGCGTTCCCCTGTGGGAGCGAGCCTGCTCGCGATTTGAATTGCGCAGCAATCAGGCCTTTGAAGGTTCAACCTTGCGCGTAAGAAGGTCGACAAACGCCTTGGCCATCGGCGATTTCTGATCCTTGCGCTGCACCAGCCACACCGCCGACACCGCCTCCGGATCGAGCAACGGGCGATAGACCACGCCGTCGATGCGCATCCGCTGATAAGACGCCGGCAGTACCGAAACTCCAAGCCCCGCTGCGACCAGACCAATAATGGTCATCGCCTCTCCCGCCTCTTGAGCGAAGTGCGGGCTGAACCCGGCATCGCGCGCCAGACTCAGCAGTTGGGCATACAGCCCGCTGCCGTAGCTGCGCGGAAAGAACACGAACGGCTCCAGCGCCAGCGCCGAGAGGAACAGCCCTTCTTCACTGCCCTGCGCCAATGGATGCTTGGAACCGAGCACGGCGACCAGCGGCTCTCGCATCAACTCCACCACACTCAGCGAATCGGGCAAACCCAGCGGGCGCATGATGCCAACCTCGATCGACTCATCCACCAGGCCCTCGGCGACTTGCGTGCTACTCATCTCGCGAAGGTTGAGGTGCACCGCCGGAAAACGCTGGCGAAAGGAAAAGATCGCCTGCGGAATGGTCGAGTTGAACGGTGCCGACGAAGTGAAGCCAATCTTCAACTCGCCCAATTCACCGAGCTGCGCACGCCTGGCAACATCCGCTGCTTTGTCGACCTGCGCCAGCACCAGCCGCGCCTCCTCCAGAAACAATCGCCCCGCCTCACTCAGCTCGACACGACGATTGGTGCGTTCGAACAGCCGCGCGCCAACCTCTTGCTCCAGCGCCTGAATCTGCTGGCTCAGCGGTGGCTGAGAAATCCCCAGCACTTGTGCGGCGCGGCCAAAATGCAGCTCTTCGGCGACGGCGATGAAGTAGCGCAGATGACGCAATTCCATGGAAACCCCATTAGGTCTTTAAAGCTATCAAACAGGTCGAACAATATATTGGATAGAAACATTAGCCAGCTATATGATTTTTTCATTGCCTGCCTGGCCGTGCCCTCCGAGGTCTGAAGTGAAAACTGCTGTCGCGCCCCTAGCCCATGAAGTCCCGCCTGCTGCGGCGGAAGATGTCGTCGCCGAGCTGCAAGAGATCTACATTGAAAAAGGCACGCCGATGTTCATGCGCACGGTGCTAGCGCTGTTCAGCGGCGGCTTCGCGACGTTTGCCCTGTTGTATTGCGTACAGCCGATGATGCCGCTGCTGTCCCACGAGTACGGGATCAATGCGGCGCAGAGCAGCCTGATCCTCTCGGTGGCGACCGGCATGCTCGCCATCGGGCTGCTGATCACCGGGCCGATTTCCGATCGGGTCGGACGCAAACCGGTGATGGTGACCGCGCTGTTCGCGGCAGCGCTGTGCACCATGGCCAGCGCAATGATGCCGAGCTGGGAAGGTGTGCTGATCATGCGCGCGCTGATCGGGCTGTCGTTGAGTGGGCTGGCAGCGGTGGCAATGACCTATCTAAGCGAAGAAATTCACCCTCAACACATTGGTCTGGCGATGGGTTTGTACATTGGCGGCAATGCCATTGGCGGCATGAGCGGGCGTTTGATCACCGGCGTGCTGATCGACTTCGTCAGTTGGCACACGGCGATGCTGGTGATTGGCGGTCTGGCGATGATCGCCGCCGCGGTGTTCTGGAAGATCCTCCCCGAATCGCGCAACTTCCGCTCACGCTCGCTGCACCCGCGCAGCTTGCTCGACGGCTTCACCATGCACTTTCGCGATGCCGGTCTGCCGCTGCTGTTTCTTGAAGCGTTCGTGTTGATGGGCGCGTTCGTCACACTGTTCAACTACATCGGTTATCGCTTGCTGGCTGCGCCGTACAACCTCGATCAGGTGTTCGTTGGCTTGCTGTCGGTGGTGTACCTGTCGGGGATCTACAGCTCGGCGAAGATTGGTTCGCTGGCAGACAAACTGGGGCGACGCAAAGTGTTGTGGGCGACCATTGCGCTGATGTTTGCGGGACTTGCGTTGACGATGTTTACGCCGCTGCTGCTGGTGATTGTCGGCATGTTGATTTTCACCTTTGGCTTCTTTGGCGCGCACTCGGTGGCGAGTAGCTGGATCGGCCGTCGCGCGACCAAGGCCAAGGGTCAGGCGTCGTCGTTGTATCTGTTCAGTTATTACGCCGGATCGAGCATTGCCGGCACGGCGGGCGGGGTGTTCTGGCATCTTGGCGGGTGGAATGGCATCGGCTTGTTTATTGGCGCGCTGTTGCTGATCGCGCTGCTGGTGGCGTTGAAGCTGGCGAAGTTGCCGCCATTGCAGGGTGTAAAGGCCTGACGCGTAACCCATGTAGGAGTGAGCCTGCTCGCGATAGCGGTGTGTCAGCCAACATATTGGGCGACTGACTCACCGCTATCGCGAGCAGGCTCACTCCTACAATTGGTCTGCGTCCGACGTAGGATCGTGCAAATAAAAACGCCCGGCATTTAGCCGGGCGTTTTTTATGGTGTGGCGATCACTCGTGATACTGCGCCGACAGCTCATGCACCGCACGCAAGAACGCACCGGCATGCTCCGGATCAACCTCAGGCGTGATGCCATGGCCAAGGTTGAACACGTGACCGCTGCCCTTGCCATAACTGGCCAGAATGCGCCCGACTTCGGTGCGGATCGCTTCCGGTTTGGCGTACAGCACGGTCGGGTCCATGTTGCCTTGCAGCGCAACCTTGTCGCCAACGCGGGCGCGGGCGTTACCGATGTCGCAGGTCCAGTCCAGGCCCAGTGCGTCGGCGCCAGCCTCGGCAATGCTTTCCAGCCACAGGCCGCCGTTTTTGGTGAAGAGGATCACCGGCACTTTGCGGCCGTCGTGCTCGCGGATCAGGCCGCTGACGATTTTCTTCATGTAGGCCAGCGAGAACTCCTGATACGCCGCCGCCGACAGGTTGCCGCCCCAGGTATCGAAGATCTGCACCGCTTGCGCGCCGGCCATGATCTGACCGTTGAGGTACGAGGTCACCGACTGCGCCAGTTTATCCAGCAGCAGGTGCATGGCCTGCGGGTTGTCGTAGAGCATCGCTTTGGTCTTGCGGAAGTCTTTGGATGAGCCGCCTTCGACCATGTAGGTCGCCAGGGTCCACGGGCTGCCGGAGAAGCCGATCAACGGCACACGACCGTTCAGCTCGCGACGGATGGTGCTGACCGCGTCCATGACGTAGCCGAGGTCTTTGTGTGGATCCGGGATCGGCAACGCTTCGATATCGGCCAGGGTGCTGACGACTTTCTTGAAGCGCGGACCTTCACCGGTCTCGAAGTACAGGCCTTGGCCCATGGCATCGGGGATGGTGAGGATGTCGGAAAACAGGATCGCCGCGTCCAGTTGTGGATAGCGGTCGAGCGGTTGCATCGTGACTTCGCAGGCGAATTCCGGATTCATGCACAGGCTCATGAAATCACCGGCCTGGGCGCGGCTGGCGCGGTATTCCGGCAGGTAGCGGCCGGCCTGGCGCATCATCCACACCGGGGTGACGTCAACGGGTTGCTTGAGCAGGGCGCGGAGGAAACGGTCGTTCTTCAGGGCAGTCATGTCGGCATCCGGAAAAAAAGTGCGGGCATTTTCTCAGAGCGCGACGCAAAAGGCACGGATGCAGGTCAGCCTTTTGTCTATCGGGTCAATTTATTGCGCTGGAATGCAGAATTTGCAGCCCCCAAAAACAACTGTGGGAGCGAGCCTGCTCGCGAAGAGGCCGGCACATCCAACATTTAAGTTGGCTGACAGACCGCTTTCGCGAGCAGGCTCGCTCCCACATTTTTGATCGCATTTCAGCTTGAAATGTAATCAGACGCCCAGGTAATCGAGGATCCCTTCGGCGGCATTGCGGCCTTCGAAGATGGCCGTCACCACCAGGTCGGAACCGCGCACCATGTCGCCACCGGCAAAGATTTTCGGGTTGCTGGTCTGGTGCTTGTACTGACCTTGCTCAGGCGCAACGACGCGGCCCTGGCTGTCGGTCTGGATCTCGAACTGTTCAAACCACGGCGCCGGGCTCGGGCGGAAACCGAACGCGATGACCACGGCGTCGGCCGGGATGATCTCTTCGGAGCCCGGGATCGGCTCAGGGCTGCGACGGCCACGGGCGTCCGGTTCGCCGAGACGGGTCTCGACCACTTTGACGCCTTCAACCTTGTCTTCGCCGACGATAGCGATCGGCTGGCGGTTGTAGAGGAATTTCACGCCTTCTTCCTTGGCGTTCTTCACCTCTTTGCGCGAGCCGGGCATGTTCGCTTCGTCACGACGATACGCGCAGGTCACCGACTTGGCGCCCTGACGGATCGACGTGCGGTTGCAGTCCATCGCCGTGTCGCCGCCGCCGAGAACCACAACCTTTTTGCCTTTCATGTCGACGAAATCTTCCGGCGACTTTTCAAAGCCCAGGTTGCGATTGACGTTGGCGATCAGGAAGTCCAGCGCGTCATACACGCCCGGCAGGTCCTCACCGGCAAAACCGCCCTTCATGTAGGTGTAGGTGCCCATGCCCATGAACACCGCATCGTATTCAGCGAGCAGTTGCTCCATGGTCACGTCTTTGCCGACTTCGGTATTCAGACGGAACTCGATGCCCATGCCGGTGAAGACTTCGCGACGATTGCTCAGCACGGTCTTTTCCAGCTTGAACTCGGGGATGCCGAAGGTCAGCAGACCGCCGATTTCCGGGTTCTTGTCGAACACCACCGGGGTCACGCCGCCGCGTACCAGCACGTCGGCACAGCCCAGACCCGCCGGGCCCGCGCCAATGATCGCGACACGTTTGCCGGTCGGTTTGACCTTGGACATGTCCGGGCGCCAGCCCATGGCGAACGCGGTGTCGGTGATGTACTTCTCGACCGAACCGATGGTCACCGCGCCGAAACCGTCGTTAAGGGTGCAGGCACCCTCGCACAGACGATCCTGCGGACAGACCCGGCCGCAGACTTCCGGCAGGGTGTTGGTCTGGTGCGACAGCTCGGCGGCCTGAAGGATGTTGCCTTCGGCCACCAGCTTCAGCCAGTTGGGAATGAAGTTGTGCACCGGGCACTTCCATTCGCAATACGGGTTGCCGCAACCCAGGCAGCGGTGGGCCTGGTCGGCCGACTGCTGGGGTTTGAACGGTTCGTAGATTTCGACGAACTCTTTCTTGCGTTGACGCAACAGTTTCTTCTTCGGATCTTTGCGCCCGACATCGATGAACTGGAAGTCGTTATTCAGACGTTCAGCCATTGTTAAAACCTCATCAAACTCTTCAGGCGCATATCACTGCGGGTTGGCACGAGTGCTGGAAAGCAACGATTTCAGGTTGGCAGCCTTAGGCTTGACCAGCCAGAAACGGCGCAGGTAGTCATCGAGGTTTTCGGCGAGTTCACGACCCCACTCGCTGTCGGTTTCCGCGACGTACTCGTTCAGCACGTTTTGCAGGTGGCTGCGATAGGCTTCCATCGCCTCGCCGCTGATCCGCTGGATTTCCACCAGTTCGTGGTTGACCCGATCAACGAAGGTGTTGTCCTGATCGAGCACGTAGGCGAAACCACCGGTCATGCCAGAGCCGAAGTTGTAACCGGTCTTGCCCAGAACGCAGACAAAACCACCGGTCATGTACTCACAGCAGTGATCGCCAGTGCCTTCCACAACCGTGTGAGCACCGGAGTTACGCACGGCGAAACGCTCGCCTGCGGTGCCAGCGGCGAACAGCTTGCCGCCAGTTGCGCCATACAGGCAGGTGTTGCCGATGATGGCGCTGTCCTGAGTCTTATAAACGCTGCCCTTCGGCGGCACGATGGTCAGCTTGCCACCGGTCATGCCTTTGCCGACGTAGTCGTTGGCGTCGCCTTCGAGGTACATGTTCAGACCGCCGGCGTTCCACACACCGAAGCTCTGACCGGCAGTGCCCTTGAAGCGGAAGGTGATTGGCGCTTTCGCCATGCCCTGGTTGCCGTGCTTGCGGGCGATTTCGCCGGAGATCCGCGCGCCGATCGAACGGTCGCAGTTGCAGATGTCCAGATCGAACTCGGCGCCGCTCATGTCGTTGATCGCCGACGAGGCCATCTCGACCATTTTCTCGGCCAGCAGGCCTTGGTCGAACGGCGGGTTGCGCTCAACGCCGCAGAACTGAGGTTTGTCTGCCGGGATGTGATCGCTGCCCAACAGCGGCGTCAGATCGAGGTGGTTTTGCTTGGCGGTCTGGCCTTCGAGGATTTCCAGCAGATCGGTGCGACCGATCAGCTCTTCGAGGGAGCGCACGCCGAGCTTGGCCAGCCACTCACGGGTTTCTTCGGCGACGTAGGTGAAGAAGTTCACCACCATGTCGACGGTACCGATGTAGTGATCCTTGCGCAGCTTCTCGTTCTGAGTCGCAACGCCAGTGGCGCAGTTGTTCAAGTGGCAGATACGCAGGTATTTGCAGCCCAGTGCGATCATTGGCGCGGTACCGAAGCCGAAGCTTTCGGCGCCGAGAATGGCTGCCTTGATCACGTCGAGGCCGGTTTTCAGGCCGCCGTCGGTCTGCACCCGGACTTTGCCGCGCAGGTCGTTGCCGCGCAGGGTCTGGTGAGTTTCGGCGAGGCCGAGTTCCCACGGTGCGCCCGCGTATTTGATCGAGGTCAGCGGCGAAGCACCGGTACCACCGTCGTAACCGGAGATGGTGATCAAGTCCGCATAGGCCTTGGCCACACCGGCGGCGATGGTGCCGACGCCTGCTTCGGCTACCAGTTTCACCGAAACCAGCGCCTTCGGGTTGACCTGCTTGAGGTCGAAAATCAGCTGCGACAAGTCTTCGATCGAGTAGATGTCGTGGTGCGGCGGTGGCGAAATCAGGGTCACGCCCGGCACTGCGTAACGCAGCTTGGCGATCAAACCGTTGACTTTACCGCCCGGCAGTTGCCCGCCCTCGCCCGGCTTGGCGCCCTGCGCGACCTTGATCTGCAGCACTTCGGCATTGACCAGGTATTCCGGGGTTACACCGAAACGGCCAGTGGCAACCTGCTTGATTTTCGAACTCTTGATGGTGCCGTAACGCGCCGGGTCTTCACCACCTTCGCCGGAGTTCGAACGCGCACCGAGGCGGTTCATGGCTTCGGCCAGGGCTTCGTGAGCTTCCGGCGACAGTGCGCCCAGCGAGATACCGGCGGAGTCGAAGCGTTTGAGCACCGATTCCAGCGGTTCGATTTCACTGATGTCCAGCGGCGTGTCGAGTGTCTTGACCTTGAACAGATCGCGGATCATCGACACCGGACGGTTGTCCACCAGCGAGGTGTATTCCTTGAACTTGGCGTAGTCGCCCTGCTGCACAGCGGCTTGCAGGGTGTTGACCACGTCCGGGTTGTAGGCGTGATATTCGCCACCGTGGACGAACTTCAGCAAACCGCCCTGCTGGATCGGCTTGCGCGGACTCCAGGCTTCAGTGGCGAGTGCTTTCTGCTCGGCTTCGATGTCGACGAAACGCGCACCCTTGATGCGGCTCGGCACGCCACGGAAGCTCAGGTCGCAGACTTCTTCGGACAGGCCGATGGCTTCGAACAACTGAGCGCCACGGTACGAAGCGATGGTCGAGATGCCCATCTTCGAGAGGATCTTCAGCAGACCTTTGGTGATGCCTTTGCGGTAGTTCTTGAACACCTCGTAGAGGTCGCCCAGCACTTCACCGGTGCGGATCAGGTCGCCCAGCACTTCGTAGGCCAGGAACGGATAGACCGCCGAGGCGCCGAAGCCGATCAGCACCGCAAAGTGATGCGGGTCACGGGCGGTTGCAGTTTCAACGAGGATGTTGGAATCGCAACGCAGGCCTTTTTCGGTCAGGCGGTGGTGGACGGCACCGGTCGCCAGTGATGCGTGGATCGGCAGCTTGCCCGGAGCGATATGACGGTCGCTCAGGACGATCTGGGTACGACCGGCGCGCACGGCTTCTTCAGCCTGATCGGCGACGTTGCGGATCGCCGCTTCGAGGCCGACGCTTTCGTCGTAGTTGAGGTCGATGATCGCCCGTTCGAAACCCGGGCGGTCGAGGTTCATCAGCGAGCGCCACTTGGCCGGGGAAATGACCGGCGAGCTGAGGATCACGCGCGAAGCATGTTCCGGCGACTCCTGGAAAATGTTGCGCTCGGCACCGAGGCAAATTTCCAGCGACATCACGATAGCTTCACGCAGCGGGTCGATCGGCGGGTTGGTGACCTGCGCGAACTGCTGACGGAAATAGTCGTACGGCGTGCGCACGCGCTGCGACAGCACGGCCATCGGCGTGTCGTCGCCCATCGAGCCCA
Source organism: Pseudomonas sp. S3_C06 (assembly GCF_054667675.1). NCBI lineage: Bacteria > Pseudomonadati > Pseudomonadota > Gammaproteobacteria > Pseudomonadales > Pseudomonadaceae > Pseudomonas > Pseudomonas sp. S3_C06. Next base: position 4,377,188 of record NZ_CP162747.1, on the reverse strand, counting down.
CGGCTTCGTAGCCTTGCTCGCCGAGCGGACGCAGGACCTGATCGCGCTCTTCGAACGTGACCTGATACATCTTCATGTATTGCTTGAGCTGATCGACGTCGTAGAACGCCGAACCGTGGTCGTTGTCTTCCATGGTCGCCTGAATGCGCAGGGCATTCTTGCGCAGCCATTGCTTGTACGGATGACGGGACTTCAGGCGGTTGTCGATCGCATCAGTGTCGAGGATCTGCCCGGTTTCGGTGTCCACCGCGAAGATCTGCCCAGGGCCGACACGACCTTTGGCAATCACGTCTTCAGGCTTGTAGTCCCACACGCCGATTTCCGACGCCAAGGTGATGAAACCGTTGGTGGTGGTAACCCAGCGCGCCGGGCGCAGACCGTTACGGTCGAGCAGGCACACCGCGTAACGACCGTCGGTCATCACAACACCAGCCGGGCCGTCCCACGGCTCCATGTGCATCGAGTTGTACTCGTAGAACGCACGCAGATCCGGGTCCATGGTTTCGACGTTCTGCCACGCCGGCGGAATGATCATCCGCACGCCACGGAACAGGTCGATGCCACCGGTGACCATCAGCTCGAGCATGTTGTCCATGCTCGAGGAGTCGGAACCGACACGGTTGACCAGCGGGCCGAGTTCTTCCAGATCCATCAGATCATTGCTGAACTTGGTCCGACGGGCCTGCGCCCAGTTACGGTTACCGGTGATGGTGTTGATCTCGCCGTTGTGGGCGAGGAAGCGGAATGGCTGCGCCAGCGGCCATTTCGGCAGAGTGTTGGTGGAAAAGCGCTGGTGGAACACGCAGATCGCGGTTTGCAGGCGCTCGTCGCTCAGGTCTGGATAAAACGCGGCCAGGTCGGCCGGCATCATCAGGCCTTTATAGATGATGGTCTTGTGCGAAAAGCTGCAGATGTAGTGGTCGGAGTCGACGGCGTTGGCCACCGACGAACGACGACGTGCACTGAACAGCTTCACGGCCATATCCTGATCGCTCAGGCCTTCACCGCCGATGTACACCTGCTCGATCTGTGGCAGGCGCTCAAGGGCCAGGCGGCCGAGGACGCTGGTGTCGATTGGCACTTTGCGCCAGCCGATCAGTTGCAGGCCTTCAGCGAGGATCTCGCGGTTCATGTTCTCGCGAGCGGCTTCGGCCTTGGCCGGATCCTGGTTGAAAAAGACCATGCCCACTGCATATTGCTTGGGCAGCTCGACGCTGAAGGTTTCCTGGGCAATGGCTCGCAGGAACGCGTCAGGTTTTTGAATCAGCAGACCGCAACCGTCACCGGTCTTGCCGTCGGCATTAATCCCACCGCGGTGGGTCATGCAGGTCAGGGCCTCGATGGCCGTTTGCAAAAGGGTATGACTGGGCTCGCCCTGCATATGGGCTATCAGGCCGAAACCGCAGTTATCCTTGAATTCATCTGGTTGGTACAGACCTGCTTTCATAGACACTTTCTCACCAGGCTGCCTCTTTTCGAGGCAAATTTCTTTTCAATTCAACCACTTGCATCCCGCGCCGAACGTACGCCAGCTTAGCAGGGGCAAAAGGGTGGTCATTGTACACAGCGACACAGAGGCTCACAAATTTGACGACGAAATGTCGCAAATTCATGTCGCATTTGTGAAAGGTTTAAAGCGATCTGCTGTGCTAGTCAAAACTTTTTTAATTTTGACCGCAACGACTCAAAGACTACTGTGACGCAGACACCACAAGGCACGCGACCTGGAAGGAAGCGCGCACTCGTAGAAATTTTGAGGTGCTTGGAGAGGCGGCCTGGGTAAGGCCGCCGAATCTTCAGCGAGTTGTTGCCAGTTCCTGTTGGACGCTGGCGACAGTGCGAGGCCAAGGTTTACCAGCCTGAACCTTCGCTGGCAAGGCCTTGATGGCAGAAACGGCCGCATCACGATTGGCGAAGTTGCCGTAGGTGATCACGTAGAGAGGCTTGCCGTTGAGGACTTTCTTGAAATAACGGTACTCGCCACCCTGCTCCTTGACGAAGTTTTGCGCTGCGGATTCCGAACTGGTGCCAAGGATCTGCACCACGTAGTTGCCGGTCGGCTGACCGGCATACCAGCTGCCACCGGCGGCTTTGGCGACGGTCACCGGCTTCTCGGCCGGTTTGGCTGCAGCGACTGGCTTGGCCGGTGCCGGAGCCGGTTTCGCTGCAGGCGCTGCCGGAGCAGGCTTGGCGGTGGCGACTTGCGTCGGCGCCGGGGTCGGCTTGGCGGCAGGCAACGGAACCGGTGTCGGCGCAGGGCCGGCCGGAACGCCCGCAGGCGGTGCGGAAGTAGTAAAGGTCGGCGGGGTATCGCTGGAACCTTCCAGCGGCACGCCATCGTCGCCTTCGGTAATGCCACCGGCCGCTTCGGCCAACGGACCGCGCATCACCGGTTGCGAGTTGCCGACCAGCGGCAACGGCATCGGCTGTGTATTACCAGCGAACTCGACGTTCGGTGCGCCGCCATTGGCTGCGCCCTGGCCCAACGGCAACTGTGCCTGTTCATTGGCCGGTGCACCGGTAGTCGGCGCCTTGTTGCGACCCGGCATCAGCCAGGCGGCAGCGACCGCGACCACAACGACGGCGGAAATCGCCAATACGTGTTTCTTCGGCATGTTGAACCCCATACTTGGACGCTTGACCGCAGAGCGGCTGGCAATCATGACTTCGATCAGAGCATCGCGAGCGACCTGGTTGATGTTGCCCGGCCAACCCTCGGCGCTTTCGTGAATATCAGAGATCTGATCTGCGGTGAAAAGTTCGACACCCCGGCCTGCGCCTTCAAGCCGCTGGTCGAGATATTCGCGGGTCTCTTCTTCGGTGTACGGCTGCAATTCGATGACGTGGAAGCGCTCTTCCTCAAGGTGCAAAGCCTCAAGCTGCGCGATCAGCGACGACTCACCGAACAGGAACACGTGCGGGCGACCTTCCGGTGCGCCGGCACCCAACGCCATCAGCGCTTCGAGGGCGGATTCATCGAGCTGCTCGGCGTCGTCCACCAGCAGATAGACTTCCTGACCGGTCAGTGCGAGTTGCACCACCTGATCCAGAATCGCGCCAACTTCGGCCTGAGCGACGTTCAGTGCCTGCGCCACCTGGCGCAGCACGCCAGCAGCATCGCCGGCGCCACGGGCGGAAACCACCACGCTCTGTACCGACTGCTTGTTGGTGCTGGCGACCAGCGCCTGACGCAGCAGCGTCTTGCCACTGCCTTGCGGGCCAGTGACCACCAGCAGCAACTGGCTGTAACGCGCCAGATGATGCAATTGACCCAGCACCGGTTTGCGCTGGGCCGGGAAGAACTTGAAGCCCGGTACGCGTGGCGCGAACGGGTCGTGACTTAACTGGAAATGGCCGAGGAACGCCTCGTCGGCATGCAAACTAGTCATCGGAATCTTATTAACCTTTAAGCTGAGCCAGGGCGCGGTAATCCGCTCCCAGCGTGGCCTGTAGAACCTCTTTCGGATAATCGTCGGTCACTACCGCTTCGCCCATCCGGCGCAGCAGCACCAGGCGCAGACGACCGTCGATCACTTTTTTGTCGATTGCCATGTGTTGAAGAAAATCGGCCTCGGCCATTTCAGTCGGCGGCACCACCGGCAGACCGGCACGCTGGAACAGCCGAATGCCGCGATCACGCTCTGCGTCACTGATCCAGCCCAGGCGTGCGGACATCTCCAGCGCCATCACCGTGCCAGCGGCGACTGCCTCCCCGTGCAACCAGACACCATAGCCCATGTGGGTCTCGATGGCGTGGCCGAAGGTGTGGCCGAGGTTGAGCGTGGCGCGTACGCCGGTTTCCTTCTCATCGGCGCCGACCACCGCAGCCTTGGCTGCGCAGGAGCGCTCGATGGCATAAGTCAGGGCTTTCTGATCCAGCGCACGCAGGGCATCGACGTTGTCTTCGAGCCAGGTCAGGAACGGTTCGTCGCAGATCAGACCGTACTTGATGACCTCGGCCAGACCGGCGGACAACTCGCGTTCTGGCAGGGTTTTCAGGGACGCGGTATCGATCAGCACGACGTTCGGCTGATAGAACGCGCCGACCATGTTCTTGCCCAACGGATGGTTGATGCCGGTCTTGCCGCCCACCGACGAATCGACCTGGGACAGCAATGTTGTGGGGATCTGGATGAAGTCAACGCCACGCTGGTAGCAGGCAGCGGCGAAACCGGCCATGTCGCCGATCACACCGCCGCCGAGGGCGATCACGGTGGTGCGACGGTCATGACGGGCGGTCAGCAGACCGTCGAAGATCAGTTGCAGGGTTTCCCAGTTCTTGAAGGCTTCACCGTCCGGCAGCACCACGGAGATCACCGAGAACTGCGCCAGACTGCGGGTCAGACGTTCGAGATAGAGCGGCGCAACGGTCTCGTTGGAGATGATTGCCACCTGCCGCCCATGGATATGCGGAGCCAGCAGCTCGGGCTGATCCAACAAACCTTCGCCAATATGAATCGGGTAGCTGCGCTCGCCTAGATCGACCTTGAGTGTCTGCATGTGTCCCCACAGTGAAGATGGAAGCAGGCATCCTGCCCTGAATTATTGGTTATCTGCGGCCTATAGCGGGTATGACGCCGCTCGCCCGCCATCCGCCACAACCTCGGCGGGCTGTGACAGGACGCCGAGGATAGCGCATTTCGAGCGATGCTTTAACGGGGAGGCAGCTGCGCCAGACGATCGAGAATATCGAGCACGACCATGCGTGGCGGCCGTTCGTCGGTTTCCACCACCAGATCGGCGATTTCCCGATAGAGCGGATCACGAATCGCCAGCAGGTCGCGCAGGGTTTTCTCCGGATTGGCGGTGCGCAACAACGGCCGATTGCGGTCGCGCGACGTGCGGCCGACCTGCTGTTCAACGGAGGCGTGCAGATACACCACTCGCCCGCCCTCATACAGCGCCTTGCGATTGGCATCGCGCATTACGGCGCCACCGCCGGTCGCCAACACCACGCCGTCGAACGCGCACAGCTCGGCAATCATCGCCTGCTCACGGTCACGAAAGCCGGGCTCGCCTTCCTTGTCGAAGATCCACGGGATATTGGCGCCCGTGCGCAGTTCAATTTCCTTGTCGGAATCTTTGAACGGCAGGCGCAGCTCTTTGGCCAGCAACCGGCCGATGGTGCTTTTGCCAGCGCCCATCGGTCCTACAAGAATCAAATTTCGCACAGAATCAACGACTCACAGCAATCGCCTGGTTATTCATGATACGTGGTGTGAGAAATACCAGCAGCTCGGATTTTTTCTCCGAAACCACATCACGCCGGAAAAGGCGGCCAAGATACGGCACATCGCCAAGAAATGGCACCTTATCTACGACCTTGCTTTGAGTATTTGAGAAAACGCCCCCAATCACGATGGTTTCGCCGTCGTTGACCAGCACCTTGGCGTTGACCTCGTTTTTCTTGATTGGCGGTACATCCTGCACTTTGTTCAGGTAATCCGGTTCGTCCTTGGTGACCTTGACCTCCATGATGATGCGATTGTCGGGGGTGATCTGCGGCGTGACTTCCAGCGACAGCGAGGCCTCCTTGAACGACACCGACGTGGCGCCACTGGAGCTGGCTTCCTGATACGGAATCTCGGTGCCTTTGAGGATTTTCGCGGTTTCCTTGTCGGAGGTGACCACTTTCGGCTGCGAGACGATTTCTCCGTTACCGGTTTTCTCCATGGCCGTCAGTTCAAGATCGAGCAAGACGTTGTCGGTGATGAAAGCGATGCCGATTCCTGAAGTATTGTTGACGGTGCCCATGTCGACGAACGGCGAGTTGGTACTGGTGCTGCCGGGAGTACCAATGGTGGTCGACGATCCGTTGACCCCGGAGGCGTTCCAGTTGCCCTTGTTCTGGATCGAACCGCCCCAGCGCACGCCCAGGCTTTTGTCGTAATCGACGTTAGCTTCGACGATCCGCGCCTCGATCATCACCTGACGTACCGGTATATCCAGCTGTGCCACGATCCGCCGCAGTTCGTCGAGACGATCCTGAGTCTGATAGGCAATGATGTTGTTGGTCCGCTCATCGACAGTAATCGAACCGCGCTCGTCGATTTTAGCCTCGGCACTGGTCACCGACTGGAACAGCTTGGCGATGTCCGCTGCTTTCGCGTAGTTCACTTGCAACAGTTCGCGACGCAGCGGTGCCAGTTCGGCGATCTGTTTCTGCGACTCCAGTTCCTGACGTTCGCGGGCAGCGATTTCATCGGCCGGAGCAACCAGCAGCACATTGCCGATCTTGCGTTTATCCAGCCCCTTGGTTTTCAGCACCAGATCCAGCGCCTGATCCCACGGCACGTTCTGCAGGCGCAAGGTGATGCCACCCTGCACCGTGTCGCTGGCGACAAGGTTGAGGTTGGTGAAATCGGCGATCAGTTGCAGCACTGAACGCACATCGATGTCCTGGAAATTCAGCGAGAGCTTTTCGCCGACGTAAGCCTGACGATCGGCGTTACGCTTTTGCAGATCATCGACGGTCATCGGGCGGATGCTGACGGTCAGTTTGTTGTCGGTCTGGAAAGTCGAATACTCGTAAGTACCACTGGGTTCAACCGTAATAACCGTGCGATCAGCGGTCACTCCGGCATTGACGAACTGCACCGGGGTGGCGAAATCCTTGACGTCGAGGCGTACCCGCAGCTTTTCCGGGAGTTGTGTGCGGGAAAAGCTGAGGATGATCTTGCCGTCATGCTCCTGGATATCCGGAGCGATGGTCGGGTCGGAGAGGTCAATGACCACGTTGCCTTCACCTGCCGTACCCCGCTGGAAATCTACGCCGCGAATAGCCCGGCTTTTCGGCACAACTGCCTTGGCCGGCGCTGCAGCCGCAGGGCGTGGCGCAACGACAGCAGATCGCGGCGCTGCCGCCGGCGCGCCCTGCCCAACCACCACGAACAGATTGTTGCCCGCGACCCGCGTGGTGTAAGGCGCCAGTTGCGTGAGACTGACGATCAGCCGCGTGCGATCCTTGGCCTCGACCACCGTAGCGGTGCGTGCATTGCCGCTGCCCAGATCAAGGTTCTTGCTGGCCAATTGACTGGCGACACCGGGCAAATCGAGGGCGATGCGTGCCGGTGATTCGGTGGTGTAGCCCTTGGGCTGTGGCGGTGGGCCGTCGAACGACAGCTTCAGCTCGACGCGATCACCCGGCAACGCCGCCACATCCAGCGTCTTCAGATTGGCCGCGAGTACCATCGGCGACATCAGCGCTATCCATAGCGAAAAACCGAGGGTGGAGAAAATCCTGTTCATTGTTCGACTTCCACTATGAGTGCTCTTTCAAAGGAATGGTGCGCGGACGCTCCAGCCAGGCGCCTTCGCCGTCGGGGACGATTTCGACGACATCGACCTGGGTGGCGCTGATGGCGACGATGCGACCGTCATTGCGCCCCAGGTAATCGCCGACTTTCAGCCGATGCACCCCGCCCGCCCCGCGCAACAGCGCGAAGGAGCCGGAAACATTGGAGATCGTGCCGACCATCTCGAACTGCTCGATATTGAAACCTTCGAGGTATTGCTTGACCCGGTTGGGGTCGGGTTTGACGTTGCGCGAGCCATGTTTCTGTCCGGCCAGATCAACGCGCACCTGGCGCGAGAACGGACTGCGCAGGTTGGCCGCGCTGTAAGTGAATGTGGGGTAAGACCGGAATGTCGGGGTTGGTTCAATCCTGCCCGCCGGGCGCAGGCGCACTTCGTTCATGTAAGCGTCGAGATCGCTGAAGTCATCACTGCCACCACAACCGTTCAACGCGAGCAGCGTCATCGCCAACGCGATGCAACGAACCGGGCTCATTTCTGCAGCCCCTTGTCGTTGTACCGGTAGGTCTTGGCAAGGATGCTCATGCGCAGCTTCGGCCCGCCGTCTTTATTGGCCGGAGCGAGTTCGAAATCATGCAGGGTGACGATGCGCGGTAGCCCGGCCACGCCACTGACGAACGTGGCGAGGTCGTGGTAAGCACCGGTGACAGTAATCTGAATCGGCAACTCGATGTAAAACTGCTGGGTGACTTCTGGCAGCAGTTTGATCTCTTCAAACTCCAGGCCGCTGCCCAGCCCCGTGCGAGTGATGTCTTCCAGCAAGCCCGGCACTTCGGTGTCACTGGGCAATTGCCGCAGCAATACGCCGAAGGTATTTTCCATCTCCTTCATTTGCTGGGTGTACAGCTCAAGATTGGCTGACAGGCGCGCCTTGCTGGCAAATTGTTCCTTGAGCGTAGCCTCCTCTTCGCGCTTGGCATCCAGCTGGTTTTCCAGATCACTGATGAAAAAGTTATAGCCAAGCGCCAACACCAGCACCATCAACAGCGCCCCGGCGATGGCTTTCACTGCCCCCGGCCACGAGCCGATGTTGCTGGTATCGAGGTCGTTGAAATCGATGTCGCGCAAGCTTTCCAGCCATTCGGACGGCTTCATTGCTCGTCCTCCACGGTTCGGGGCTGGGTTTGCCGTACCGTCAGCTCAAAGGTATTGGCCTGATCCACCTGGCCCTCGGTCGTCGCCTTCACCTCGTTGAGGCCCGGCGCGTCGAACCAGTCGGAGGCGTCCAGATTGCGCATCAACTCGGAAATCCGGTTGTTCGATTCAGCGGCACCGCTGATCGACAGGGTTTTGCCGGCCATCTTCACATCGGTGAAATACACCCCGTCAGGCAGCGTGCGTGCCAATTGATCGAAGATTCGTCCGCTGATCTGCCGGTTGCCTTGCAGATCCTGGATGATGCGCATGCGTTCGACCAGCTGCTGGCGACGCGCCTTGAGATCGCTGATCTGTTTGATCCGTTCGTCGACCACGGCAATCTGCTTGCCGATGTAATCATTGCGCGCCACTTGTCGTGCAATGGCGGTGCTGATGACCTGATCGGCAATCAACACCGCACCGACCGAGCCGACGACGACACCGATCAAGGCCAGCAGGAAGCGTTTGCGCCGTTCTTCGCGGCGCTCTTCACGCCAGGGCAGGAGGTTGATCCGCGCCATCAGTCGAAACTCCTGAGCGCGAGCCCGCAGGCGATCATCAGGGCCGGCGCGTCGCTGGCCAGCGCTCCGGCATTGACCTTGCTGCTCAAGGCCATATTGGAAAACGGATTGGCCACTTGCGTCGGCGTCTTCAGGCGCTGCTCGATCAGCCGGTCCAGCCCCGGCACTGAGGCCGTACCGCCGGCCAGCAGAATGTGGTCGACCGCGTTGTATTGCCCGGAGGCGAAGAAGAACTGCAACGAGCGCGACACTTGCTGTACCAGCGCTTCACGAAACGGCTGCAAGACCTCGCTGATGTAATCATCGGGCAGACCGCCCTGCTTTTTCGCCAGCCCCGCCTGCTCGATGGTCAGGCCATAACGGCGCTGGATTTCTTCGGTCAGTTGCCGCCCGCCGAACAATTGCTCGCGGGTGTAGATGATCTTGCCGTTGTGCAGAACGCTGAGGGTGGTCATGGTCGCGCCGATATCGACGACGGCGACAGTGAGCCGCTCTTGCGTGGCCGCCAGTTGCGTGGCGAGCAGCCCGAAAGAGCGTTCCAGCGCATAGGCTTCGACATCGACGACCCGCGCAGTCAGCCCGGCGAGTGCCAGCGCCGCCTCACGGACTTCGACGTTTTCCTTGCGACAGGCAGCCAGCAGCACGTTGACCCGTTCAGGGTTGCGCGGCGAAACGCCCTGGACTTCGAAATCGATGGCAACTTCGTCCAATGGATAGGGAATGTATTGGTCGGCCTCGATCTTGAGCTGGTTTTCCAGTTCGTCATCGGACAGCCCGGCGTCCATTTCGATGATTTTGGTAATCACCGCCGAACCGGCCACTGCAACTGCCACGCCCTTGAGTCCGGTGCGCGCCTTGACCAGCACTCGGCTTAGGGCCTGGCCAACGCCTTCGAGTTCGGCGATGTTTTTCTCGACCACGGCGTTTGCCGGCAATGGCTCGACCGCGTACGCCTCGACCCGGTAGCGATCACCCTGACGGCTCAGTTCCAGCAGCTTCACTGACGTGGAACTGATGTCGATCCCCAGTAACGTATTGGCCTTTTTATTGAAGAGTCCCAGCACTACCAATTCCCTATGACTTTCCGTGAGTTACGGACTCTGTAATACGCATTGCGTTCCTTCACCCCGTCTTGACAGAAGCGCAAATGACGCCCCCAGCAGAAAAGTGCTTATAATGCCCAGCGTTTTTTTCCGCTTTTTACTGCAAGCGCGGGCTGTTCTGTGTGTAGCCGGAACCCCGTCGCCAAATTCATTCTTTGCCCTGGATGCCCAAACGCCTTGATTCGTCTGCTGAAATTTTTCGGTTGGTCCATCGTCGCCGTTTTCTGCGGACTGCTTTTAGGTCTCAGCGGCGCGTTTCTTTACCTTAGTCCGGGTTTGCCGTCTGTGGAGGCTCTGCGAAGCATTCAGTTGCAGATTCCATTGCGGGTTTACTCCAGCGACAACAAGTTGATCGCAGAATTTGGCGAAATGCGCCGGACTCCGATCCGTTTCGCCGACATTCCACCCAATTTCATTAATGCGTTACTAAGTGCTGAAGACGACAATTTCGCCAACCACTACGGCGTCGATCCGAGCAGCCTGATGCGCGCCGCGACCCAACTGGTCAAAAGCGGACACATTCAGTCCGGCGGCAGCACCATCACCATGCAGGTGGCGAAGAACTTCTTCCTGACCAGCGAACGCAGCTTCTCGCGCAAAACCACCGAAATTCTTCTGGCCCTGCAGATCGAGCGGCAGCTGACCAAGGACGAAATCCTTGAGCTGTACGTGAACAAGATCTATCTGGGCAACCGCGCCTACGGCATCGAAGCGGCGGCGCAGGTGTATTACGGCAAGTCGATCCGCGATGTCAGCCTGGCGCAGATGGCGATGATCGCCGGCCTGCCGAAAGCGCCGTCGCGCTTCAACCCGCTGGCCAACCCGGCGCGCAGCAAAGAGCGTCGCGACTGGATCCTCGGGCGCATGTACAAGCTCGGCAAGATCACCGAAGCGGACTACACCGCCGCGATCAACGAGCCGCTGAACGCCAGCTATCACGTGCCGACCCCGGAAGTGAATGCGCCGTACATCGCCGAGATGGCCCGCGCCGAAATGGTCGGCCGCTATGGCAGCGATGCCTACACGGAAGGTTTCCGCGTCACCACCACGGTGCCGAGCAACCTGCAGGAAATGGCCAACACCGCGCTGCACGAAGGCCTGATGACCTACGACCAGCGTCACGGCTACCGTGGCCCCGAGTCGCGCCTGCCGGGCAAAACCCGCGAGGCCTGGGCCAGCGAACTGACCAAGCAGCGCACGATCAGCAGCCTGGAGCCAGCCATCGTTACCCAGGTCGACAAGAACGGCCTGCAAGTGCTGACCCGCACTGGAGAAGAGCACGTTGCCTGGGACACCATGAAATGGGCGCGGCCGTTCCTCAACACCAACAGCATGGGCGCCAACCCGCGTCAGCCGTCGGATGTGGCGCAGGTCGGCGATCTGGTTCGCGTGCAGCGTCAGAAAGACAATTCGTTGAAGTTCAGCCAGATCCCGCAGGCACAAGGTGCGCTGGTTTCGCTGGATCCGCAGAACGGGGCGATTCGCTCGCTGGTCGGCGGTTTCGCCTTCGAACAGAGCAACTACAACCGCGCGATGCAGGCCAAGCGTCAACCGGGCTCGAGCTTCAAGCCGTTCGTCTACAGCGCTGCGCTGGACAGTGGTTATACCGCCGCCACCTTGGTCAATGACGCGCCGATCGTGTTCGTCGACGAGTACCTGGACAAGGTCTGGCGTCCGAAAAACGATACCAACACCTTCCTCGGCCCGATTCGCCTGCGTGAGGCGCTGTACAAGTCGCGTAACCTGGTATCGATCCGCCTGCTGCAGGCCATGGGCGTGGGCAAGACCATCGACTACATCACCCGTTTCGGCTTCAACAAGCAGGATCTGCCGCCGAACCTGTCGCTGGCCCTGGGCACCGCAACGCTGACGCCGATGGAGATCGCCACCGGTTGGAGCACGTTCGCCAACGGCGGCTACAAGATCACCCCGTACATCATCGACAAGATCGAAAGCCGCAACGGCGACACGCTGTTCGTCGCCAACCCGCCGACCGTGCCTCAGGGTGGTTCGGCGACGGACGGTATCGCTGCGCCGAGCACTGAGTCGTTCACGGTCAATGCCGCGCCGGTTCCGGGTGAAGCGCCGGGCAACGCTGCCGTACCGCAAGCGCCAGCCGTGGCCGAGCGCATTGTCGACGGTCGTACCACCTACATCCTCAACAGCATGTTGCAGGACGTGATCAAGCTCGGCACTGGTCGCCGTGCGCTGGCCATGGGCCGCAGCGATATCGCCGGTAAAACCGGTACCACCAACGAATCGAAAGACGCGTGGTTCTCCGGTTACAACGCCGATTACGTGACCACGGTGTGGACCGGCTTCGACCAGCCGGAGAGTCTCGGTCGTCGCGAGTTCGGTGGCACCGTGGCGCTGCCGATCTGGATGAACTACATGTCGGCCGCGCTGAAGGACAAGCCGCCGCATGTTCAGCCTGAGCCGGAAGGTTTGCTGAGCCTGCGCGTGGATCCGGTCAGTGGTCGTGCGGCGACACCAAGCACACCAGGCGCGTACTTCGAACTGTTCAAGTCTGAAGACACGCCACCGTCGGTGAATGAACTGGGCAACGGTACTGCGCCGGGCAGCCCGCTGCCGGCGGATGAGCAGGCGCCGATCGATTTGTTCTGATCCAGCGGTATTGAAAAGCCCCGCCTTCGGTTGAAGTGCGGGGCTTTTTATTGCCTGAGGATCAAGAGCCCCTCACCCTAGCCCTCTCCCGGAGGGAGAGGGGACTGATTGGGGGATGCTGGTGAGTGATGCCGACCTGAACGTGCTGTGTTGAATCCATAGGCGCTAATGCACTTTCAGGTCGGTGTATCTCGCGAATCTTCCACGGTCAGTCCCCTCTCTCTCAGGGAGAGGGTTAGGGTGAGGGGGCTCTTGATCTTCGGGCAATAAAAAACCCCGACTCTCACGAGCCGGGGCTTCTGTTTGAAGTGCTACAACGACTTAGCCGTTGAACACGTCATCCACGCTTTTCAGCGGGTAGTTCTTCGGATACGGCAGGGTCGCCACACCGGTCTCGATTGCGGCTTTGGCCACAGCGTCGGAGATCAGGGTGATCAGGCGTTTGTCCATTGGCTTCGGAATGATGTACTCACGACCGAATTCCAGCGGCGCGCCACCGTAGGCATCGCACACGTCCTGAGGAACCGGCAGCTTGGCCAGTTCACGCAGGGCGTTGGCCGCAGCCACTTTCATTTCTTCGTTGATGCGCTTGGCGCGAACGTCCAGGGCACCACGGAAGATGAACGGGAAGCCCAGTACGTTGTTGACCTGGTTCGGGTAGTCCGAACGGCCGGTGGCCATGATCACGTCGCTACGGGTGGCGTGCGCCAGTTCCGGGGAGATTTCCGGGTCCGGGTTCGAGCAGGCGAACACGATCGGGTTGGCCGCCATCGACAGCAGGCCTTCAGCGCTCAGCAGGTTCGGGCCGGACAGACCGACGAACACGTCAGCGCCCGCGAGTGCGTCAGCCAGGCTGCGCTTGTCGGTAGCGTGTGCGAATACCGCTTTGTACTGGTTCAGGTCGTCACGGCCGGAGTGGATCACGCCGGTACGGTCAACCATGAAGATGTTTTCGATGCGTGCGCCCATGCTCACCAGCAATTTCATGCAGGAGATGGCAGCAGCGCCGGCGCCCAGGCAGACGATTTTCGCTTCTGGCAGGGTTTTGCCAGCGATTTCGAGGGCGTTGATCATGCCCGCAGCGGTCACGATCGCGGTGCCGTGCTGGTCATCGTGGAATACTGGAATGTCGCACTGCTCGATCAGAGCGCGCTCGATCTCAAAGCACTCTGGTGCCTTGATGTCTTCCAGGTTGATACCACCGAAGGTGATGGAGATGCGTTTTACGGTGTCGATGAAGGCTTGCGGGCTTTCGGAGTCGACTTCGATGTCGAAAACGTCGATGCCGGCGAAGCGCTTGAACAGTACGCCTTTACCTTCCATCACTGGCTTGGAAGCCAATGGGCCGAGGTTGCCCAGACCGAGAATCGCGGTGCCATCGGAAATGACTGCAACCAGGTTGCCCTTGCCGGTGTATTTGTAGGCCAGTTCAGGATCGCGAGCGATCTCACGCACTGGTTCAGCTACGCCGGGGCTGTAGGCCAGCGACAAGTCGCGAGCGGTAGCAGTGGCCTTGGTGAGCTCGACACTCAGCTTCCCTGGACGAGGATTGGCATGATATTCGAGAGCGGCAGTTTTCAGATCAGACATTTTGGCATTCCGCTTTTTACTGTTGGACAGACTGGTCAGCGAGGATACGCGCCTCGCAAAGTCCCCACAAGACTGAGCGGTCACCCCTGTCAAGCGCCCTGCCCTACGACTTTGGGCCAAGAGCCACGGCGCACAAGGGCTGGACTGTTCACAATCGACAGAAAAAATGTCTACAATTTTTCTTCAGCGCGGTGTTTGCAACATCGAAGGATCCGTCAACGGAAGTAGCCAGCGTGACTGACCGGATTGCAATCCACCGCGCCGGGAACGATCAACGATCCAGCCGCGAGCCTCGACCTGCTTGCCTTTCAGGGCCTGCAAACGAGCATTGTCGAATTGTCCGACCAGATTGGGTGCAACGCGCAATACAAGCGAGTCCTGCAACTCGATCCAGATTCCACCGCGATTGCGCTGAACCTTGCTCACACGCCCACTGATCACGGCGAAACCCGAGCGCTGGATCTGCTCCGCTTTCAGTACAGGCGACTGCCGCCAAAGGCCCAGCCCGGTGTTTCGCGCGCTGCGTTCGGCGGCTTGCTGACAGACAACAAGATCGACATTCGGCGCCACCGCGACCTGGAAACCGAGGCCATCGGCGAGCATTTGTGCTTCGAGATTGGCGCCGCTGGCGCTGTAAATATGCGCGAGCGTACGCCCGTAATGGTCTTTGGCTTGCTTGCCGGGGCGCAAACCGACACGTCCGCCGCTGGCATCGATCAGCGCTTGCAGGCGTTTTCGCGCCGCCACGGCGAAGGGTTCATCGCCACGGCCCTGCTTGCCCAGCTCAGGCGTGTTGAGGCCGATCATGCGTACGCTGCGACCGTCGCTCAAGCGCAGCGTGTCGCCATCGACCACGCGCTGCACCGTGACGCTGGCCAGTCCCGCAGGCGCCGGGCAGAAGGCCTGCGCGCCGGATAGCCAAATCGCAGACACAAAAAAGGCGCCCGCGAGGGACGCCTTTTTCAGCAACGAGGAAAAGCCCACCGGGCTCTTCAACCTTACTCTGCAGCAGCAGGTTTCTTGCCGAAAGCACCGAAACGGTCTGCGAAGCGCTGAACGCGGCCGCCAGTGTCCAGAGTCTTCTGCTTACCGGTGTAGAACGGGTGGCATTCGTTGCAAACGTCGATTGGCAGAGCTTTGCCGAAAGTCGAACGAGTTTCGAACTTGTTGCCACAGCTGCAGGTAACAGCGATGACTGGGTAATTCGGGTGAATATCAGCTTTCATGGTGTCTTCCTCAGCTAGCGTGCCGCCACCCAACACTATTGTTGAATACCGCACGTAATTAGGCCGCGGATTCTACCAGACCTTTTCAAACACGCAAGCTGTCACCGAGACCGACCGTCTGCTAGGCTCCCGGCCCAATACGCGATTCCCTTGTAGGAGTGAGCCTGCTCGCGATAGCGGTATTTCAGACGACATAAATGTTGAATGACAGACCGCTATCGCGAGCAGGCTCACTCCTACAAGGTTATGTGCCTAGCCCTCCCGCCTGTTGATAGAGATCCCCCCGCGTGCCCGACGCCATTCTGCGCCTCGCCTTGCCTTCACCCTTGCGCCGCCTGTTCGACTATCGGGCGCCGGCCGGTGTGCTGCGCGAGCAATTGCAGCCGGGCATGCGCCTGCGGGTGCCGTTCGGCCGGCGCGAGATGATTGGCATTCTGGTCGAGGTCACGGACACCAGCGAAGTGCCGGTGGAGAAACTCAAACCGGCGCTGGCCCTGCTCGATACCACGCCGCCGCTGCCACCGGCGCTGTTCAAGCTGTGCCTGTGGACGTCGCAGTATTATCAGCACAGCCTCGGCGACACCTTGAGCTGGGCGTTGCCGGTGCTGTTGCGCCAGGGCGAACTGGCCGAGGCTCGGCAAGAGCGCTTCTGGTCAGCCGTCCCCGGCGCCAGCCTTGATGACCCGCGCATCGCCCGCGCACCGCGCCAGCGTGAGGCACTGGCAACTCTGGCTCAGCATCCGCACGGCGTCGCCCATCAGTTGCTGAGCAAACTGATGTTGAGCAAAGACAGTCTCGATCTGCTGCTGGCCAAAGGTCTGGTGCAAGTGGAAATCCGCCGCCACGCACCCGGCGCGCGCCATGAGCACTGGCTGGCGCAACCGGAATTACCGCTCAACACCGAACAGCGCGCCGCATACGAGGCGATCCGCGCCGGGTTCGACAGTTATCATGCGTTCCTGCTGGCCGGCGTCACCGGCAGCGGCAAGACCGAAGTCTATTTACAGCTGATCCGCGAAACCCTCGAAGCGGGCAAACAGGCGCTGGTGCTGATCCCGGAAATCAATCTCGGCCCGCAGACCCTGGCGCGCTTCGAGCAGCGTTTCAATGCGCGCATCGCCCTGCTGCACTCGGCGGTCAATGACCGCGAGCGCCTCGATGCCTGGCTCGCAGCGCGCGATGGCGAGGCCGACATCATTATCGGTACCCGCTCGGCGCTGTTCACGCCGATGAAAAACCCCGGACTGATCATCATCGATGAAGAGCACGACGGCTCCTATAAACAGCAGGAAGGTTTGCGCTACCACGCCCGCGATCTGGCACTGGTGCGTGCACGGCAGGAAAACATCCCGATTGTGCTGGGCTCCGCGACGCCATCGCTGGAAAGCCTGCACAACGCCTACACCGGTCGTTATGGCCTCCTACGCCTGAATGAGCGTGCCGGCGGTGCCAAGCAACCACGTTTCCTGCGTCTGGACGTAAAAAGCCGTCCACTGGACAGCGGTATTTCCGGGCCGATGCAACAAGCCATCGGCCAGACCCTCGCCAATGGCCAACAGGTGCTGGTGTTCCTCAACCGTCGCGGTTTCGCACCGACGTTGCTCTGCCACGACTGCGGCTGGATGTCCGAGTGTTCGCGCTGCGATGCGCGGATGACTGTGCACCAGCGCTACGGCGAACTGCGTTGCCATCACTGTGGCTACGTCGAGCGCACACCGCGCCAGTGTCCGAAGTGCAACAAGGTTGATTTGCGCCCCGTGGGCGCGGGCACCGAACGCGCCGAAGAGCGACTGGCGATTCTGTTCCCTGATTACCCGGTGCTACGGGTCGACCGCGACAGCACGTCACGCAAAGACGCGATGAATCAGTTGTTCGCGACAATTCAGAAAGGTCAGCCGTGCATTCTGGTCGGCACGCAGATGTTGGCCAAGGGGCATCACTTTCCACGGGTGACCCTGGTGTCGATCCTCGATGCTGACGGCGGTTTGTTCTCCGGTGACTTCCGCGCCAGCGAGCGCATGGCGCAGTTGATCGTGCAGGTGGCCGGGCGTGCCGGGCGAGCAGAAGAGCCGGGCAAGGTGATCATTCAGACGCACCTCGCCGACCATCCTTTATTGGTGCAACTCACCGAGCAGGGTTATTTCGCCTTTGCCGAGCAGGCCTTGAGCGAGCGCCGGGCTGCCGGGTTACCGCCGTTTGCGCACCTGGCGTTGTTGCGTGCCGAAGCGCACAAGCCGGGACAGGCGGAAGGCTTTCTCGATGAGGCGTGCAGCGAGGCCGAGCGCTTGTTGGCAGAACAGAATCTGAGCGGGATTGAACTGCTCGGGCCAGTGCCGGCACCTATGGAACGCCGCGCCGGACGCTATCGCGCGCAACTTTTGTTGCAGGCAACGGCGCGGGCACCGTTGCACCGGTTACTGGCGAGCTGGTTGCTGGTGCTGGAGCAGATGCCGAGCGGGCGGGCGGTGCGCTGGTCGCTGGATGTCGATCCCGTCGATTTGTATTGAAGATCAAAAGATCGCAGCCTTCGGCAGCTACTACAGGAAAATGCGTATCCCCGTGTAGGAGCTGCCGAAGGCTGCGATCTTTTGATCTGAATGTCACCACATATCCATAAGCTGCCTGCTAAGGTTGGCAAGCCCGTCTTCGCAACGGATAATGCCCAGTTTTTCCACCCGCGCATCGATGCGCCCGCCGCGCTTGCGGTCGAAAGAGAAGACCATGAAAGACACCATTCGCCAGCTGATCCAACAAGCCCTCACCCAACTCGTCAACGAAGGTGTGTTGCCTGAAGGCCTGACGCCGGCGATTCAGGTGGAGAACGCCCGCGACAAGACCCACGGCGACTTCGCCAGCAACATCGCGATGATGCTGGCCAAGCCTGCGGGCATGAAACCGCGCGATCTGGCGGAAAAAATCATCGCCGCACTGCCGGCTGACGAAAACGTCACCAAGGCCGAAATCGCTGGCCCAGGCTTCATCAACTTCTTCCAGAACACCCAGGCGCTGGCCTCGCGTCTCGACGCTGCCTTGGCTGATGCCCACGTCGGCGTACGCAAGGCTGGCCCGGCGCAGCGCACCGTGGTCGACCTGTCGGCGCCGAACCTGGCCAAAGAGATGCACGTTGGCCACTTGCGCTCGACCATCATTGGCGACGGCGTGGCCCGCGTACTGGAATTCCTCGGCGACGAAGTGATCCGTCAGAACCATGTTGGCGACTGGGGCACCCAGTTCGGCATGCTGATGGCGTACCTGCAGGAAAACCCGATCACCAGCGACGAGCTGTCCGACCTGGAAAACTTCTACCGCGCCGCCAAGCAGCGCTTCGACGAATCCGCAGAGTTTGCTGACCGCGCCCGTGGTCTGGTGGTCAAGCTGCAGGCGGGCGATGCCGAGTGCCTGGCGCTGTGGACCAAGTTCAAGGACATCTCGCTGTCGCACTGCCAGAAGATCTACGAACTGCTCAACGTCAAACTGACCATGGCCGACGTGATGGGCGAAAGCGCCTACAACGACGACCTGATCAACGTGGTCAACGATCTGAAAGCTGCCGGCATGCTGGTCGAAAGCAACGGCGCGCAGTGCGTGTTCCTCGACGAGTTCAAGAACGCCGACGGCGACCCGCTGCCGGTGATCATCGTCAAGGCTGACGGCGGTTACCTGTACGCCACCACCGACCTGGCCGCCGTGCGCTACCGCAGCGGCAAGCTGAAAGCCGATCGCGCGTTGTACTTTGTCGATCAGCGTCAGGCTCTGCACTTCCAGCAAGTGTTCGCCGTGGCGCGCAAGGCCGGTTTCGTCACCCATCCGATGGAGATGGAACACATGGGCTTCGGCACCATGAACGGCGCCGATGGCCGTCCGTTCAAGACCCGTGACGGCGGCACCGTGAAGCTGATCGACCTGCTGACCGAAGCGCAGGAACGCGCCTACAGCCTGGTGAAAGAGAAAAACCCGGAGCTGGCCGAAGACGAGCTGCGCAACATCGCCAAAGTCGTCGGCATCGGCGCGGTGAAGTACGCCGACCTGTCGAAGCACCGCACCAGCGACTACAGCTTCAACTTCGACCTGATGCTGAATTTCGAAGGCAACAGCGCGCCGTACCTGCTATTCGCCTACACCCGTGTGGCCGGTGTGTTCCGCAAATTGGGCAAGGACTTCAGCGAAGTCGATGGCCAAATCGTGCTCGAGGCGGAACACGAACTAGAGCTGGCGGCGAAACTGGCGCAGTTCGGCGAAGTGCTGAACAACGTGTCCGACAAAGGCACGCCGCACATTCTCTGCACCTACCTGTACGACGTTGCCGGTCTGTTCTCCAGCTTCTACGAGAACTGCCCGATCCTCGCTGCCGAAACCCCGGCCCAGATGCAGAGCCGTCTGCGCCTGGCCGCGCTGACCGGTCGCACCCTCAAGCAAGGCCTGGAGCTGTTGGGTCTGGAAACTCTGGAGCGTATGTAAGTTGGCCGCCAAGAAAAAACCTGCACCCAAGCGTGGCGCCAGCCGTTACCAAGCTCCTGCGAAGCAACCGATTCCGGGCTGGCTGTGGATGGCCATCGGCCTCACGGTCGGCGCGTTCATCGTATTTCTGATGAAGCTCGAGCCGGGCAAGGGCAGCGATACGGTCAAGCGCGAGAAGGTCGAACAGGCACAACAGCAGAAAGCGTCGAAGATCGCCGAGGCCAACAAGACCCCGCCGAGCCCGACGCAACCGGTGAAGCCGAAGTACGACTTCTACACGCTGCTGCCGGAATCGGAAGTGATCGTGCCGCCGGACGCCGTGCCGGAGAAGACGTTGCCGACGCCACAAGTGCCGGCCATCCCGACCACGCCGGTGACCCCGGCGGAAGCGGCGAAGATCGACACGGCGCGCGCTCAGGCAGCACTGGCCGGGATTACCCCACCGCCAGCGCCACCGGTGAGCAAGGCGGCGCCGGTCACCAAGTTCTTCTTGCAGGCGGGTTCGTTCCGCAAGGAAACCGATGCCGACAAGGTCCGCGCGCAGATCATTCTGCTCGGTCAGGCGGTAGCGGTTGAATCCGGCACAGTGAAGGATGAAACCTGGTACCGCGTATTGGTCGGCCCGTTCAGCAACCGTGAACAGCTGACCACCGCACAGAAACAACTGGCCGGCGCCGGCTTCAGCAACCTGTTGTTACAACAACGCCAGAGCCGCTGACGCTCGGCCGATCGTTCCCACGCTCTGCGTGGGAACGCCTCAAGGGACGCTCTGCGTCCCAGCAGTGAAGGGACGCGGAGCGTCCCGGGCTGCATTCCCACGCAGAGCGTGGGAACGATCAAAATACAAGACACCGCTCGTCCCATCTCCTGTGCTACGGTTGAAATCCTCTCCAGCACCCCCATATGAATGGGCATAAGGCACTTTCGCCCCGCTGTGTGGAGACTCTTCCCTTGACCACCATCGTTTCAGTCCGCCGTCACGGCAAAGTCGTCATGGGCGGCGACGGCCAGGTTTCTCTCGGCAATACCGTGATGAAAGGCAACGCGAAAAAAGTCCGTCGCCTGTACCACGGCCAGGTCATCGCCGGTTTTGCCGGTGCCACCGCTGACGCCTTTACCCTCTTCGAACGTTTCGAAGGCCAGCTTGAGAAACATCAGGGCCACCTGGTGCGCGCCGCTGTCGAACTCGCCAAAGAATGGCGCACCGACCGCTCCCTGAGCCGCCTCGAAGCCATGCTCGCGGTGGCCAACAAAGACGCCTCGCTGATCATCACCGGCAACGGTGACGTGGTCGAACCCGAAGATGGCCTGATTGCCATGGGTTCCGGTGGCGCCTATGCGCAAGCCGCCGCCAGCGCGCTGCTGAAAAAGACCGACCTGTCGGCCCGCGAAATCGTCGAAACCGCTCTCGGCATCGCCGGCGACATCTGTGTATTCACCAACCACACTCAGACCATTGAGGAGCAGGATCTCGCTGAATAAGCCTGACGCGGCCCTGTGCCACGGCTTGTTTCTGCTTGAGGACCGTCAATTATTATGTCCATGACTCCCCGCGAAATCGTCCACGAACTCAACCGCCACATCATCGGCCAGGACGATGCCAAGCGCGCCGTCGCGATTGCCCTGCGCAACCGCTGGCGCCGCATGCAGCTGCCTGAAGAGCTGCGCGTTGAAGTGACCCCGAAAAACATTCTGATGATCGGCCCGACCGGTGTCGGTAAAACCGAGATCGCCCGTCGTCTGGCGAAACTGGCCAACGCGCCGTTCATCAAGGTCGAAGCGACCAAGTTCACCGAAGTCGGCTACGTTGGCCGTGACGTCGAGTCGATCATCCGTGATCTGGCCGACGCCGCGATCAAGATGCTCCGCGAGCAGGAAATGACCCGCGTGCGCCATCGCGCCGAAGACGCCGCCGAGGATCGTATCCTCGACGCACTGCTGCCGCCGGCCCGCATGGGCTTCAGCAATGAAGAAGCGCCAAGCAGCGATTCCAACACTCGTCAGCTGTTCCGCAAGCGCCTGCGCGAAGGTCAGCTGGACGACAAGGAAATCGAAATCGAAGTCGCCGAAGTCGCCGGCATCGAAATCGCCACGCCGCCCGGCATGGAAGAGATGACCAACCAGTTGCAGTCGCTGTTTGCCAACATGGGCAAAGGCAAGAAGAAGGCGCGCAAGCTCAAGGTCAAAGAAGCGCTGAAGCTGGTGCGCGACGAAGAAGCCGGGCGTCTGGTCAATGAAGAAGAGCTGAAGGCCAAAGCGCTGGAAGCGGTTGAGCAGCACGGTATCGTGTTCATCGACGAGATCGACAAAGTCGCCAAGCGTGGCAACGTCGGCGGCGCCGATGTCTCCCGTGAAGGCGTACAGCGCGACCTGCTGCCGCTGATCGAAGGCTGCACCGTCAACACCAAACTGGGCATGGTCAAGACCGACCACATCCTGTTCATCGCTTCCGGCGCGTTCCACCTGAGCAAGCCGAGCGATCTGGTGCCTGAGCTGCAAGGCCGTCTGCCGATCCGCGTTGAACTCAAGGCGCTGAGCCCGGAAGACTTCGAACGCATCCTCAGCGAACCGCACGCTTCGCTCACCGAGCAATATTGTGCGCTGCTGAAAACCGAAGGCCTGAACATCCAGTTCCAGCCCGAAGGCATCAAGCGTCTGGCGGAGATCGCCTGGCAGGTCAACGAGAAGACCGAGAACATCGGTGCCCGTCGTCTGCACACGCTGCTTGAGCGTCTGCTGGAAGAGGTGTCGTTCAGCGCCGGCGATCTGGCCAGCACGCACGATGAGAAGCCGATTCTGATCGACGCCGAATACGTCAACAGCCACCTCGGCGAATTGGCGCAGAACGAAGACCTGTCCCGTTATATCCTGTAAGCCACTCTTACAGATGTAATGGAACTGTGGGAGCGAGCCTGCTCGCGAAGACGGCGGTACATTCAACCTTTGTGTTGGCTGAACCACCGCTTTCGCGAGCAGGCTCGCTCCCACAAGGTTCCGCACCAGACGGATACCTGCTCATGATCCCCACCGACATCAAACTGCACAAAGCCTCGAAAACCCTGACGCTCACCTACGCGTCCGGCGAGGAATACACCCTGCCCGCCGAATACCTGCGCGTGCACTCCCCCTCCGCCGAGGTCCAGGGCCACGGCAAACCGATCCTGCAATTCGGCAAGCTCAACGTCGGTCTGAGCAAGCTGGAACCGGCCGGTCACTACGCACTGAAACTGACCTTCGACGACGGTCACGACAGCGGCTTGTTCACCTGGGATTATCTCTACGAGCTGGGGCGACGTCATGACGCACTCTGGGCCGATTATCTGGCCGAGCTCAAAGCGGCGGGCAAGACCCGCGATCCGAACGAGTCAGTCGTCAAGCTGATGCTCTAGCCCGTGCCTTGCGCTCATTAGAGGGCATTTTCTAAATTCATCTGTTTGAATGCTCTGCTGTGTGGCCGAGGATCGGCCCGCTTGCGAAAAAAATTAAACTCGGGTAACCAATGGAGCTGGCAAGTTCCCTGCAGTGCTCTACGACTGTAAAGCAGCTATGCAGAATTAACGGTCACCCGAGCAGTAGTACCTGGCATTGGCTGTGGAACTGCACAGCAGAAAACCGGGTACTCGTCTCAGGACAATGGAGCGTCGTAGATGAGTAACAAGAATAACGATGACCTGAAGTACCAAGCCTCGGAAAACACCCTGGGGCTTAATCCCGTCGTTGGGCTACGCGGAAAGGATCTGCTGGCCTCTGCTCGTATGGTGCTGAAACAGGCCATCAAACAACCGATCCATAGCGTCAGGCACGTCACTCATTTCGGCCTCGAACTGAAGAACGTGCTGTTTGGCAAATCCGAACTGCAACCGGCTGGCGATGACCGTCGCTTCGCTGATCCTGCGTGGAGCCAGAACCCGCTCTACAAACGTTATCTGCAAACTTATCTGGCGTGGCGCAAGGAACTCCATGCCTGGATCGACGACAGCAGCCTGTCACCCAAAGACATCGCGCGCGGCCACTTCGTCATCAACCTGATGACCGAAGCCATGGCCCCGACCAACACTGCCGCCAACCCGGCCGCCGTGAAACGCTTCTTCGAAACCGGCGGCAAGAGCCTGCTCGATGGTCTCTCGCATCTGGCCAAGGATCTGGTGCACAACGGCGGCATGCCGAGCCAGGTCAACATGGGCGCGTTCGAGGTCGGCAAGAGCCTCGGCGTGACCGAAGGCGCGGTGGTGTTTCGCAACGACGTGCTGGAATTGATCCAGTACAAGCCGATCACCGAGCAGGTCCACGAGCGTCCCTTGCTGGTGGTGCCGCCGCAGATCAACAAGTTCTATGTATTCGATTTGAGCCCGGACAAGAGTCTGGCGCGCTTCTGCCTGCGCAATAACGTGCAGACATTCATCGTCAGCTGGCGCAACCCGACCAAGGCCCAGCGCGAGTGGGGCCTGTCGACTTACATCGATGCGCTGAAAGAAGCCGTCGACGTGGTCACCGCGATCACCGGCAGCAAAGACGTGAACATGCTCGGCGCCTGCTCCGGTGGCATCACCTGCACCGCCCTGCTCGGCCACTACGCGGCGATCGGAGAGAAGAAGGTCAATGCCCTCACGCTGCTGGTCAGCGTGCTCGACACCACCCTGGACAGCGACGTCGCCCTGTTCGTCGACGAGCAGACCCTGGAGACCGCCAAGCGCCATTCGTATCAGGCCGGCGTGCTCGAAGGCAAAGACATGGCCAAGGTCTTCGCGTGGATGCGCCCGAACGACCTGATCTGGAACTACTGGGTCAACAACTACCTGCTCGGCAACGAGCCGCCGGTGTTCGACATCCTCTTCTGGAACAACGACACCACCCGGTTGCCCGCCGCGTTCCACGGCGACCTGATCGAGATGTTCAAAAACAACCCACTGATCCGCCCGAATGCACTGGAAGTGTGCGGCACGCCGATCGACCTCAAGCAGGTCACGGCCGACATCTTCTCGCTGGCCGGCACCAACGACCACATCACCCCGTGGAAGTCCTGCTACAAGTCGGCGCAGTTGTTCGGTGGCAAGGTGGAATTCGTGTTGTCGAGCAGCGGGCATATCCAGAGCATTCTGAACCCGCCGGGCAACCCGAAATCGCGTTACATGACCAGCGAAGAAGTGGCTGCCAATGCCGATGAATGGCAAGAGAACTCGACCAAGCACACCGACTCCTGGTGGCTGTACTGGCAGACGTGGCAGGCCGAGCGCTCGGGCAACCTGAAAAAGGCCCCGGTGAAACTGGGCAACAAGGCGTATCCGGCCGGAGAAGCTTCGCCGGGCACTTACGTTCACGAGCGGTAACTGACACCCACCTTGTCATTGTGGGAGCGAGCCTGCTCGCGAAGCGCTCATTCAATCAACATCGATGTTGGCTGACACGACGCCTTCGCGAGCAGGCTCGCTCCCACAGGGGGCGGGGTGTACTTGAAATCCACAGGGCCTGAAGCATGCCGCAACCGTTCATATTCCGTACCGTCGATCTGGATGGCCAGACCCTCCGCACGGCGGTACGCCCCGGCAAGCCTCACTTGACGCCCTTGCTGATTTTCAACGGCATCGGCGCCAACCTGGAGCTGGTGTTTCCGTTTGTCGCGGCGCTGGACCCGGATCTGGAAGTGATCGCCTTCGACGTGCCCGGTGTTGGCGGTTCCTCGACGCCGAACCGTCCGTATCGCTTTCCCGGGCTGGCCAAGCTGACGTCACGGATGCTCGATTACCTCGACTACGGCCAGGTCAACGTCATCGGCGTGTCGTGGGGTGGCGCACTCGCGCAGCAGTTCGCCTACGACTACCCCGAGCGCTGCAAGAAACTGGTGCTGGCGGCGACCGCGGCCGGTGCCGTGATGGTGCCGGGCAAACCGAAAGTGCTGTGGATGATGGCCAGTCCGCGGCGCTACATTCAGCCTTCCCACGTGATCCGCATCGCCCCGCTGATCTACGGCGGCTCGTTCCGCCGCGATCCGACCCTGGCCGCCAGCCACGCGGCTAAAGTCCGTTCGGCGGGCAAGCTGGGCTATTACTGGCAACTTTTCGCTGGCCTTGGCTGGACGAGTATTCATTGGCTGCACAAGATCCATCAGCCGACGCTGGTGCTGGCCGGCGATGACGATCCGCTGATCCCTCTGATCAACATGCGCATGCTCGCCTGGCGCATTCCCAACGCCCAACTGCACATCATCGACGACGGTCATCTGTTCCTGATTACCCGCGCCGAAGCGGTGGCGCCGATCATCATGAAATTCCTCCAGGAGGAACGTCAGCGCGCGGTGATGCACCCGCATCCGACACCGCTCGGCGGTTAACCCCGGCGGCAGGCTTTATGCAGGCCTTTGGCAAAGAGTGCGCGGCAGGACGCCGCGCAGGCAGCAACCCGCAACAGCGTCTATGGTGTTCTGGTTCGGTGAGTTTGTTTTTGGCCTGAAGACGAAGGAGTGTTGAGTCATGCGCGACAAACCAGCGACGGGCGGAGTGCCCAGCCCCGCCGTGTTCATCAACGCACAAAGTGCGATCACCGGCCTGCGTGGCCGGGACCTGATCTCGACCTTGCGCAGCGTCGCCGCCCATGGCCTGCGCAATCCGATTCACAGTGCGAAGCACGCGTTGAAACTCGGCGGTCAATTGGGCCGCGTGCTGCTCGGCGAAACCCTGCACCCGACCAATCCGAACGACAGCCGTTTCGCTGATCCGGCGTGGAGCCTGAACCCGTTTTACCGGCGCAGCCTACAGGCTTATCTGGCCTGGCAGAAGCAGGTCAAAAGCTGGATCGACGAAAGCAGCATGAGCGATGACGATCGCGCCCGCGCGCACTTCGCCTTCACCCTGCTCAACGACGCCGTGGCGCCGTCCAACACCCTGCTCAACCCGCTGGCGGTCAAGGAGCTGTTCAACTCCGGTGGGCACAGTCTGGTGCGCGGCCTCAGCCATTTGTTCGATGATTTGCTGCACAACGACGGCCTGCCGCGCCAGGTGACCAAACAGGCTTTCGAGGTCGGCAAGACCGTCGCCACCACCACCGGCTCGGTGGTGTTCCGCAACGATCTGCTTGAGCTGATCCAGTACAAGCCGATGAGCGAAAAGCAGTACGCCAAGCCGCTGCTGGTGGTGCCGCCGCAAATCAACAAGTACTACATTTTCGACCTGAGCCCGCACAACAGTTTCGTCCAGTACGCGCTGAAAAACGGTCTGCAGACCTTCATGATCAGTTGGCGCAACCCGGATGTGCGCCATCGCGAATGGGGCCTGTCGACCTACGTGGAAGCGGTGGAAGAAGCGATGAACATCTGCCGGGCGATCACCGGCGCCCGCGAGGTCAACCTGATGGGCGCCTGCGCCGGCGGCCTGACCATTGCCGCCCTGCAAGGCCATTTGCAGGCCAAACGGCAACTGCGCCGCGTCTCCAGCGCGACCTATCTGGTGAGCCTGCTCGACAGCCAGATCGAAACCCCGGCCACGCTATTCGCCGATGAACAGACCCTTGAAGCCGCCAAGCGCCGTTCCTATCAGAAAGGCGTGCTCGACGGTCGCGACATGGCCAGGATCTTCGCCTGGATGCGCCCCAACGATTTGATCTGGAGCTACTTCGTCAACAACTACCTGTTGGGCAAAGAACCGCCAGCCTTCGACATTCTCTACTGGAACAACGACAACACGCGTCTGCCCGCAGCGTTTCATGGTGACCTGCTGGACTTCTTCAAGCACAACCCACTGACCCATCCGGGTGGACTGGAAGTGTGCGGCACGCCGATCGACCTGCAAAAAGTCACCGTCGACAGTTTCAGTGTCGCCGGTATGAACGACCACATCACGCCGTGGGATGCGGTGTATCGCTCGACCCTGCTGCTTGGCGGTGACCGGCGTTTCGTGCTGTCCAACAGCGGCCACGTGCAGAGCATTCTCAACCCGCCGAGCAACCCGAAAGCCGCGTACGTCGAAAACGGCAAGATGAGCAGCGACCCGCGCGCCTGGTATTACGACGGCAAGCACGTCGATGGCAGTTGGTGGCCGCAGTGGCTGGAGTGGATTCAGCAACGCTCCGGCGCCCAGCACGAAACCTCGTTCACCCTCGGCAATCCGAACTATCCACCGATGGAGGCCGCGCCCGGTACTTACGTGCGTGTGCGCTGACGCTTAACCGAACTTTTCTAAGAAGACTGGATGAAAACCCGCGACCGGATTCTCGAATGTGCTCTGCAATTGTTCAACGAAAAGGGCGAGCCGAACGTCTCCACCATGGAGGTGGCCAACGAAATGGGGATCAGCCCGGGCAACCTCTACTACCACTTTCACGGCAAGGAACCGCTGATTCTCGGGTTGTTCGACCGCTTCCAGAATGAACTGGCGCCGCTGCTTGATCCACCATCGGATGTGGAGTTGGCGCCGGAAGATTACTGGCTGTTTCTGCATTTGATCGTCGAGCGGCTGGCGCAGTACCGCTTTCTGTTTCAGGACCTGTCGAACCTCGCCGGGCGCTTGCCGAAGCTGGCCAAGGGGATTCGACATCTGCTCAATGCGTTGAAGCGCACGCTGGCGTCGTTGTTGGCACGGTTGAAGGCTTCGGGGCAGTTGGTCAGTGATACGCAGGCGTTGGGGCAGTTGGTGGAGCAGATCACCATGACGTTGCTGTTTTCGCTGGATTATCAGCGGATTCTGGATCGTGAGGGGGAAGTGAGGCTGGTGGTTTATCAGATCATGATGCTGGTGGCGCCGCATTTGTTGCCGCCGGTGAAGGTCGCCACGGAGCGGATGGCCCTGCAATACCTTGAAGATCACGACTGAAATCAAAAGCCCCTCACCCTAACCCTCTCCCGGAGGGAGAGGGGACTGATTGGGGGATGCTGTAGAAGTACGCCGACCTGACAGTGCGTTACCGAATCCATAATCGATAAGGTCTTTCAGGTCGGCGTATAGCGTGAGACACCTCGGTCGGTCCCCTCTCCCTCTGGGAGAGGGCTAGGGTGAGGGGCTGTTGGAATTCAGATACAAAAACGCCCGACCTTCACAGGCCGGGCGTTTTGTTTTGCCCTGAAGAATCAGGACTGACTGGTTGGCGTCGACGGGGTCGATGCAGCAGTCGGGGTAGCCACCGGAGTCGGTGCCGCGGCGGAGTTCGACGCGCTCACCGGAGCTGCCGGGGTGGCCGGCTTGGCTGCAGCAGGTGCTGCTGGCTTCGGCGCTGCGGCTTTCGGCGCGGCCGGTTTTTTCACTGCCGGTTTTTTCGCCGCAGCCGGTTTGGCTGCTGGCTTGGCAGCCGGTTTGGCGGCAGCGGTTTTCGCGGCTGGCTTGGCGGCTGGTTTCGCTGCAGTTTTGGCCGCAGGTTTTGCTGCCGGTTTGGCTGCGGCTTTGGCGGCAACCGGTTTGGCGGCTGCTTTGGCTGCTGGCTTGGCGGCAGCGGTTTTCGCTGCAGGCTTGGCCGCTGCTTTTGCTGCGGGTTTAGCGGCAGCTTTAGCCAATGGCTTGGCAGCGGATTTTGCCGCTGGTTTGGCCGCTGCGGTTTTCGCCGCCGGTTTTGCCGCAGCGGTTTTCGCCGCCACAGGTTGAGCCTTCAGACCGGTGAGTTTTTCGATCTGTTTGGTCAGTGTGTCGACCTTGCTGTTAAGTGCCTTGACCTCATTGCGGCTCGGTACACCCAGGCGCGAAATCGCGCTGTTCAGGCGCTTGTCGAAAGCCCCTTCCAGCTCGTCCCACTTGCCCAGTGCGCGATCTTTCACGCCGCTGATGCGCGACTTGGCCGAAGAAGCGGAGTCCTTGGCGGCATCGACTTTTTTGCCGACTGCGGACTTGGTGAGCTTCTCGGCTTTCTCGCCGTCTTTGACCAATGTATCGAAGAGCTTGCTGCCGTCAGTGTCGATCTTCGAGTACACGCCTAAACCAGCCAGCCAGATCTTGCGGGAGTAGTCTTCGACTTTCCCGATCCACGAGCTGCCTTCTTTATCGGTGTTCTTTTTACCAGCCATCCCGTTCTCCTTAAGATTTACGCGCGACGCGTTCGAGCAATGCCGTCAGCTCATCGAGCTTAGCAGAGAGTGTCTCAACGTCATGTTTAGACGGAATGCCGATACGATTCAAGGCGCTTGCTACGCGGGAGTCGAACGCCTTCTCGACCTTGTCGAGTTGAACTTCGACACGACCTTTGAAAGAACTCACTTCGCTCTTGGCTTCATCGATCTCGGCGTTGGCCGCTTCGAGTTTTTCGGTGACGGCTTTTTTGCCTTTCTTTTCAACAGTTTGACCAGCCTTGATCAGCTCTTGAAAGTACTCGCTACCCTCTTGGCCGACCTTGGCGTAGGCACCCAGGCCTGCCAGCCAGATCTTGCGGGCATAGGATTTGACGTCGCTCAGAGCAGAAGTCGAAGCGTCGATTTTTTTCTTCAAAATTACTTTGGCCATGGTGCACCTCACGCGCAGAAGGTTTGAGGAACTGCCCGCGAAAGTGTCGGGCTCAGGCACAAAGTAGGCAGAAAAATTAGAAACGGCACCCTAACAACTGACATAAACAGAGGGGGCACCACTAAACAAATGTAGGAGTGAGCCTGCTCGCGATAGCGGTGTATCAGTCAAAAATGATGTCGACTGACAGACCGCTATCGCGAGCAGGCTCGCTCCTACAGGGGATCGTGTTTCAGACCAGGGCTTTATCGAGGGCCTTCTCGATCTCGGCTTTGATCATGCCGCTCATGGCCGACATCATGATGCCCAGTTCCACGTCGACCTTGATCGAATCGTCCGCCACATGCACCGCGCCTTTCACGCCCGAGCGCTTGAGGTTCAAGGTGTCACCCGACCATTGCGGCTCCAGTCCGTATTGCTCGGAGAGTTTCTGCGCCAGCTTGTCGGCCTTCTCGCGGGCGGCTTCCTTGCCCAGATTGTGGGCACGCTCAACAGTGATTTTGGCCATTGATTGACTCCTGCTTTTTGAATGGGGCGAAAAAGATGTGTCGGTAAATCTTGACCGCCGCTGCGGCAAATCGTCCCGAAGGTTGCCCATCTTACCTTTAGCCATTCCAAGACAAAGCATGGCTTGGGGATTAGAATGTCGCGCATTCTCTTTTGGTGACAGCGATATGACTGATCAGCGCAAAGGCAGCGATGCCGAACCCACCACTCACTTCGGCTTCAAAAACGTTCCGGAAAGCCAGAAAGCGGAAAAAGTCGCTGAGGTTTTCCACTCGGTAGCCGCCAAGTACGACCTGATGAATGACCTTCTGTCGGGCGGCATGCACCGTCTGTGGAAGCGTTTCGCGATCGAACTCTCGGGTGTGCGCAGCGGTAACCGCGTGCTCGACATCGCCGGCGGTACCGGTGACCTGACCAAAAAATTCTCGCACCTGGTCGGCCCGACCGGTCAGGTGGTGCTGGCCGACATCAACGAATCGATGCTCAAGGTCGGCCGTGATCGTCTGCTCGATCTGGGCGTCGCCGGCAACGTCGAATTCGTTCAGGCGGACGCGGAAAAACTGCCGTTCCCGGACAACCACTTCGACTGCGTGACCATCGCCTTCGGCCTGCGCAACGTGACGCACAAGGAAGATGCCCTGCGTTCGATGCTGCGCGTGCTCAAGCCCGGCGGTCGTTTGCTGGTGCTGGAATTCTCCAAGCCAACCAACGCGCTGATGTCGAAAGCCTACGACGCTTACTCGTTCGCCTTCATGCCGCTGATGGGCAAGCTGATCACCAACGACTCGGAAAGCTATCGCTATCTGGCCGAATCGATCCGCATGCACCCGAATCAGGAAACCCTGAAGTCGATGATGGTCGACGCCGGTTTCGACCGCGTGACCTATCACAACATGACCGCAGGCATCGTCGCCCTGCACCGTGGCATCAAGCCCTGATGTTGCTCACCGGGCTGCTCGCCAGCGTTGAACTCGGCCTCAACCGGGTGCTGCGTCTCGACAGCACGGCGCTGCCGCGGCTGGCGCATTTGACCGGCAAGGTGATTGCCGTCGACTGCCGCAGCCCGGCGCTGCAACTGTTCATCTTGCCGAGCGACGAAGGTTTGATGCTGGCCTCGCACTGGGAAACCGCTGTCGACTGCACCCTGCGTGCGCCGGCCTCGAGCCTGATCAAACTGGCCGTGAGCAAAGACAAGACCGCGGTGTTGCACGCCCCGGAAGTCGAACTCGATGGCGACAGCGGCGTGCTGCTGGAGCTGGCCGGTGTGCTGCAGGATCTTGAGCTGGACTGGGAGTACGAACTCTCGCGCTGGCTCGGCCCGGTGGCCACGCAACTGGTCGGTGGCCACCTGCGCAGCCGCGCACGCTGGTATCAACAAGGATTTGCCAGCCTCAACCAGAACCTCGCCGAATACCTCGCCGAAGAATCGCGCACCCTCGTCGGGCAGCGCGAAGCCGAAGCGCGGTTCAGCGAACTGGACCGGATCAAACTTGATCTGGAACGTCTCGAGGCGCGTTTCGAGCGCCTTTCCCGATCCCTCGACCCAAGCGATAACGCATGAAGCTGCTCGCCGTCCGCCGTCTGCTGCGCATCCAGTCTGTCGTGATCCGCTACCGCCTAGATGACCTGCTGTTCGATCTGCCGCTGCCCTGGTTTCTCCTGGCGCTGCGCTATGTGCTGCCGTGGCGCTGGTTCCCGCGCAAGCCGCTGGACCTTAGCCGGGGGGCGCGTCTGCGCCTGGCGCTGCAGGATCTCGGGCCGATTTTCATCAAATTCGGACAGATTCTCTCGACCCGCCGCGACCTGCTGCCGGAAGACATCGCCGATGAGCTGATGCTGTTGCAGGACCGCGTGCCGCCGTTCGATTCGCAGCTGTCGATCAAGCTGATCGAAGAACAGCTGGGCAAAAAAATCAGCGACGTGTTCAGCCGTTTCGACGTCGAACCGCTGGCTTCGGCATCGGTGGCGCAGGTACATGCCGCGCAGCTGAAAACCGGCGAAGAAGTCGTGGTCAAAGTGATCCGTCCGGGTCTGAAGCCGATCATCGCGCAGGATCTGGCGTGGCTGTTCATCCTCGCCCGCGCCGCTGAAAAACTCTCGGCCGACGCGCGTTTGCTGCACCCGGTCGACGTGGTCCAGGACTACGAAAAAACCATCTACGACGAATTGGATCTGCTGCGCGAAGCGGCCAACGCCAGCCAGTTGAAGCGCAACTTCGAAGGTTCGCCGCTGCTCTACGTGCCGCAGGTCTACTGGGACTGGTGCCGGCCGAAAGTGCTGGTGATGGAACGCATCTACGGCATTCAGGTCACCGATCTGGCGACCCTCGCCGATCAGCGCACCGACATGAAAATGCTCGCCGAACGCGGTGTGGAGATCTTCTTCACCCAAGTGTTCCGCGACAGCTTCTTTCACGCCGACATGCACCCGGGCAACATCTTCGTCAGCACCGTCAATCCGTGGAGCCCGCAGTACATCGCGATCGACTGCGGCATCGTCGGCAGCCTGACCCCGGAAGACCAGGACTATCTGGCGCGCAACCTGTTCGCCTTCTTCAAGCGTGACTACCGTCGTGTGGCGCAATTGCACATCGATTCGGGCTGGGTGCCGGCAGAAACCAAGCTCAACGAATTCGAAGCGGCGATCCGCACCGTGTGCGAACCGATCTTCGAAAAACCGTTAAAAGATATTTCATTTGGCCAGGTGCTGATGCGTCTGTTCCAGACCGCACGACGCTTCAACATGGAAGTGCAGCCGCAACTCGTTCTGTTGCAAAAGACCTTGCTGAACATCGAAGGCCTCGGCCGCCAGTTGTATCCGGATCTGGATCTGTGGAACACCGCGCAGCCGTTTCTGGAGCGCTGGATGCGCGAGCGCGTCAGCCCGAAAGCCTTGCTCGGCAACGTGCAGAGCCAGTTCGAACAGCTGCCGCATTTGGCCAACATGGCTCGCGATCTGCTCGAACGCATGTCCCAGCCGCACGCCTACGACCCACCGCCGCCATGGCATAAACGCAAGGACGACTGGTTCCTGCGCCTGCTCGGTTGCGCGCATCTGGCCGGCGGGGTAATCCTCGCCATCGGTGGCCCGCTGCACGAATTGGGGCATTGGCCGGCGGGAATCATGGTGGCAGTCGGCTTGTATCTGGTCGTTCGCCGATAGCACGAATCAGCTGCAAGTTATAAGCTGCGAGCTGCAAGCCTGACGATACTGGAACACCGCAATCTGCTTTTACTTGCAGCTTGAAGCTCAAAGCTTGTAGCTGCGTTTCGGGAATTGAAGATGAAAAACTGGCTGGACGAGATCAAGTGGGACGCTGATGGCCTGGTGCCGGCGATTGCCCAGGATCACAAGACCGGACGCGTGCTGATGATGGCCTGGATGAACCGCGAGGCGCTCGAACTGACCGCTGCGGAAAACCGTGCAATCTACTGGTCACGTTCCCGTGGCAAGCTGTGGCGCAAGGGCGAAGAGTCCGGCCATGTGCAGACGCTGCATGAGATGCGTCTGGACTGTGACGCCGATGTGATCATCCTGATGGTTGAACAGATCGGCGACATCGCTTGCCATACCGGCCGTCAAAGCTGCTTTTACCGTGTCTTCGAAAACGGCGACTGGAAGACAGTCGACCCGGTCCTCAAAGATCCGCACGCAATCTATTCCGCAGGACACAAACATGAGTGACACCCTGACCCGCCTCGCTCAGGTACTTGAAGAGCGCAAAGGCGCAGCCGCCGACAGCTCCTATGTGGCCAGTCTGTATCACAAGGGTTTGAACAAGATTCTGGAGAAAGTCGGCGAAGAGTCGGTCGAAACCATTATTGCCGCCAAGGACGCCGCCATCAGCGGCGACTGCAGCGACGTGATCTACGAGACCGCCGACCTGTGGTTCCACAGCATGGTCATGCTCGCCCAACTGGGGCAGCATCCGCAGGCCGTGCTGGATGAACTGGACCGTCGCTTCGGCCTGTCCGGACACGTCGAGAAAGCCTCGCGTCCGTCCGCCTGAACAATTTTTAGAGAGGAACAGCAACATGGGCATTTTTGACTGGAAACACTGGATCGTCATTCTGGTTGTCGTGGTGCTGGTGTTCGGCACCAAGAAACTGAAAAACCTCGGCACCGACGTTGGCGAGTCGATCAAGGGCTTTCGCAAAGCCATGAACGACGACGAAAAACCGGCCGCTGATCCTACCGTGACGCCTGCACAGCCAGTGCCACCGGTGCAGCCGCAAGCCACCGCTCAGGCCAACCCGCCGCACACCATCGACGTGCAGGCGCAGAAAGTCGAAGAGCCGATCCGCAAAGACGTGTGAGCACTGACTAATGTTTGGTATCAGCTTCTCTGAACTGCTGCTCGTCGGCCTCGTGGCCCTGCTGGTGCTGGGCCCCGAGCGTCTGCCGGGCGCTGCGCGCACTGCTGGCCTGTGGGTCGGTCGGCTGAAGCGCAGCTTCAACGCGATCAAACAGGAAGTTGAACGTGAAATCGGTGCCGACGAGATCCGTCGGCAACTGCACAACGAGCACATTCTGTCGCTGGAGCAAGAGGCGCGGAAGATTTTCAGCCCGGTTCAGCAAGAGCCGACGCCGGTTGAGCATGTGGGTCAGCAGACGATTCATGCGCCGGCTCCGACACCTGCACCTGCTGCCGTTGTAGCGCCGACAGAAACCGTGCCTGCTACTGCAGAAACTTCGGTTGAACATGTATCTCCAACCGCCGCGCCGATCACACCCGCGCCTCACGACACCACTTTGCCGCCGCGAGCCCCATGAGCGATCTCCCCGAAAACGACCAGCACATGCCGCTGGTTTCGCACCTCACCGAGTTGCGCACCCGCCTGCTGCGTTGTGTGGCGGCGATCTTCATCATCTTCGCCGGGCTGTTCGCCTTCACCCAGCAGATCTACACCTTCGTCTCGACGCCGCTGCGCCAGTACCTGCCGGTCGGCGCGACGATGATCGCTACTGATGTGTCGTCGCCGTTCCTGACGCCGCTGAAGCTGACCATGATGGTTTCGCTGTTCCTCGCGATCCCGGTGATCCTGCATCAGATCTGGGGCTTTATCGCGCCGGGCCTGTACAAGCATGAGAAACGCATCGCGGTGCCGCTGCTGGTGTCGAGCATCCTGCTGTTCTACACCGGCATGGCGTTCGCCTATTACTTCGTGTTCCCGCTGATCTTCAAATTCTTCGCCGCGGCCACCCCGGCCGGCGTGGAAATGATGACCGACATTGCCAGTTACCTCGATTTCGTCATGACGCTGTTCTTTGCCTTCGGCGTGGCGTTCGAAATCCCGGTTGCCGTGGTGCTGCTGGTGTGGATCGGCGTCGTTGACGTCGCCTACCTGAAGAAGATCCGCCCGTACGTGATCATCGGCTGCTTCGTGGTCGGCATGATCCTGACGCCACCGGACATCTTCTCGCAGACCCTGCTGGCCGTGCCGATGTGGATGCTGTTTGAAATCGGCATCCTGTTCGGTGGTTTGATCAGCAAGCGCGAACGTCCGGACGAGAACCCGGCCGACGACCATAACGACCAGCCGCCAGCGACCCAGGCATGAACCTGCTGTTGCTCGAAGAGGCCGACTTTATCGCGGCCGACCGCGTGGTGCTGCGTGATCGACGCCTGACGCACATGCAGGAAGTTCACCGTTCGGAAGTCGGTGACAGCCTGCGCGTCGGGCGCATCAACGGGCTGATGGGTTCGGCTGAGTTGCTGCGACTGGAAGCAGGCGAAGCTGAGCTGCGCGTCACTCTCGATCAGCCGCCACCGGCCAAACTGCCGCTGACTCTCGTGCTGGCGCTGCCGCGGCCGAAAATGCTCCGCCGAGTGTTTCAGACCGTGGCGACCATGGGCGTGTCCAAGGTGATTCTGGTCAACAGCTATCGGGTCGAAAAAAGCTTCTGGCAGACACCGTTTCTTGAGCCTGAGGCGATTCGCGAAAACTTGATCCTCGGCCTCGAACAGGCCCGCGATACCGTGTTGCCGGAAATCATCATCGAAAAGCGCTTCAAGCCTTTCGTTGAAGACCGACTGCCGGCGATTACCGAAGGCACTCTCGGTCTGGTCGGCCATCCCGGTAACTATCCGCCGTGCCCACGCGCCCTCAACGAACCCGTGACCCTGGCCATCGGCCCTGAAGGCGGCTGGATTCCCTACGAAATCGATCTGCTGGCCAAGTCCGGCCTGCATCCAGTGCAATTGGGTGATCGAATTCTGCGCGTCGAAACCGCCGTCACCGCCCTGCTCGCCCGGCTCTTCTGATTCTTCGCACCAGATAAATGGTGTTACAGATTGCCATCATTCGGCCGATACCTTCTCCATAAGTCCAATTAGTGGTCCGAAGGGAGTGGTCGCATGTACCGTTGGTTAGCCGAGAGTCTTGGAAACGTCAGCGTCAAACGCAAGCTGGGCATCGGTTTCGGCCTGGTGCTGTTGCTGACACTGTTGATCACCTTCACCGGCTGGACCGGCATGAGCGGCATCATCAGCCGTGGTGACAAACTCGGCTTTATCTCCAGCCTCAACGAGCTGACCAAGGACCTGCGCTTGGCGCGCATGGACTACGACATGCGTCGCGGCGAGCAGGGACCGGGCACGGTCAACGAATTCCTGAGCAAACTCGAAAGCGGTCTGCAATCGGCACGCGGCATGATCGAGCAGCCGTCCGATGTGGCGATGGTCGATCAACAATTGGCTGCCGTGGCCGAATACAAGCGTGCCTTCGGCGAAATGACACAGGCCACCGTGCAGCGTGAAGACGCACGCAGCAAACTAGGCGCCAATGCCGACAATGCCGTGTCCAAGGTCGGCGAGGTCGAGAGCGCACTGCTGCAAGGCGACAGCGTCGCGCAATACAACGCGGTGATCGAACTGAGCAAACTGCTGCAGCAAGCGCGATATCAGGTGCGCGGTTACACCTACAGCGGCAAGGCCGATGCCGAGCAACCAGCCCTGACCGCGATCGACAATGCCCTGAAAAACCTCGAAAGCCTGCCGTCCCGCGTCCCAGATCAGCATATCGCCAACCTGCAGCAAGCCACCGACTCGCTTAAGGCTTACCGTGCAGCCGTGGCTCAATTCCGTGATTCTCAAGTAAAAAACGCCGCAGCACTGGCCAACATGTCTGCTCAGGGCGACATTTTGATCGCCGTCAGCAAGAAACTGACCGAATCGCAGACCGTGGTTCGCGACACCGACGCTGCACGCGCCAAGAACCTGCTGCTGATCGCCACCGCGCTGGCCGTAGCGTTCGGCTTGCTGGCCGCCTGGGCGATCACCCGGCAAATCATCATCCCGCTGAACCAGACCCTGAAAGTCGCCGAGCGCGTCGCTGCCGGTGACCTCACCCACAATCTGGTGTCCCTGCGCCGCGATGAACTGGGCCAACTGCAACGCTCGATGCAGAGCATGACCCAGGGTCTGCGCGAACTGGTGGGCGGCATCAGCGATGGTGTCACCCAGATCGCCAGCGCTGCCGAAGAACTCTCGGCCGTGACCGAGCAGACCAGTGCCGGGGTCAATAATCAGAAAATCGAGACCGATCAGGTCGCCACCGCCATGAACGAAATGGCCGCCACCGTGCAGGAAGTCGCGCGCAACGCCGAGGAAGCGTCTGAAGCTGCCGTAGCTGCCGACCAGCAAGCCCGCGAAGGCGACAAGGTCGTCGGCGAAGCCATCGCGCAGATCGAGCGTCTGGCGGTTGAAGTCGGTCATTCCACCGAAGCCATGGGCGAACTCAAGCGCGAAAGCGACAAGATCGGCAGCGTCCTCGACGTGATCAAATCCGTGGCCCAGCAAACCAACCTGCTGGCCCTCAACGCGGCCATCGAGGCAGCGCGTGCCGGTGAAGCCGGGCGTGGTTTCGCTGTGGTGGCCGATGAAGTGCGCAGCCTCGCGCAACGTACGCAGAAGTCCACCGAAGAGATCGAAGAGCTGATCGTCGGCCTGCAGAACGGCACCCAGCAAGTGGCGACGATCATGGACAACAGCCGCACCCTCACCGACAGCAGCGTTGAGTTGACCCGTCGCGCGGGCGGTTCACTGGAAAGCATCACCCGCACGGTTTCGGCGATTCAAGCGATGAACCAACAGATTGCGGCAGCGGCCGAGCAGCAGAGCGCGGTGGCTGAAGAGATCAACCGTAGCGTGCTGAATGTTCGGGATGTCTCGGATCAGACGTCGGCGGCGAGTGAAGAAACTGCGGCGTCCAGCGTTGAGCTGGCACGTCTGGGGACGCATCTGCAGATGCTGGTGGGGCGCTTCAAGGTCTAGCCCAATGATCGTTCCCACGCTCTGCGTGGGAATGCATCCTGCGACGCTCCGCGTCGCGCATACAAAGGGACGCGGAGCGTCCCGGGCGGCATTCCCACGCGGAGCGTGGGAACGATCTGGTACTACAAGACCTGACGCAAGAAGGCCTGCGCGCGCGGATCCTTCGGCGCATCGAAGAACTCCGCCGGGGACGCATCTTCCAGCAGCTTGCCGTGATCGAAGAACAACACTCGATCCGCCACTTCCCGGGCAAAACCCATTTCGTGGGTGACGCAAACCATGGTCATGCCTTCCACGGCCAGGTTCTTCATCACGTCCAGCACCTCGCCGACCATTTCCGGGTCGAGCGCCGAGGTCGGCTCATCGAACAGCATGACCTTCGGCTCCATCGCCAGCGCCCGGGCAATCGCCACGCGCTGTTGCTGACCGCCGGACAGGCGTGACGGAAACTCGTTGGCCTTCTGCGCAATCCCGACCTTTTTAAGCAATTCCATCGCCTTGGCTTCGCGCTCTTGCTTGCCGCGCTTGCGCACGACTTTCTGCGCCAGACAGAGGTTTTCCAGCACGGTCATGTGCGGGAACAGGTTGAAGTGCTGAAAGACCATGCCGACTTCGCGGCGGTAGGCGTTGACGTCGGTTTTCGGGTCGGCCAGTTGCAGGCCGTCGATGCTCACCGAACCGGAATCGAATTCTTCCAGGCCATTGAGGCAACGCAGGAAGGTCGACTTGCCGGAACCGGACGGGCCGATCACTACCAGCACTTCGCCCTTGGCCACCGTGGTACTGACGTTATCCACCGCGCGCACCACTTGCCCACGGGTGTCGAAGACTTTTACCAGATCGCGGACTTCAATCACTTTGCGCGAGCCTCCGCTCAAGCCGGCTGGCGATTTTCGACAGCGGCAGGTTGATCAACAGGTACAGACCGGCGACGCAGAACAGGATTTCGAACGGCGAGAACGATGTGGTGATGACTTCACGGCCGCTTTTCAGCAGCTCGGTGATGGCGATTACCGACACCAGCGAGGTGTCCTTGACCAGACTGATGAACTGCCCGGCCAGCGGCGGCAGCACGCGTTTGAACGCTTGCGGCAGCACCACATGGCGCATCGACTGACCCGCGCTCAAGCCGAGCGAACGCGCCGCTTCGTTCTGGCCACGTGCAATCGATTGCACGCCGGAACGGATGATTTCCGCCACATACGCACCGGTGAACAGCGACAGCGCGGCGATCCCGGCGAACTCGCGGGACAGGTTCATCACCGTACCGATGAAGAAGTAGAAAATGAAAATCTGCACCAGCAGCGGCGTGCCGCGC
This sequence comes from Pseudomonas sp. S3_C06, assembly GCF_054667675.1. Classification (NCBI taxonomy): domain Bacteria; kingdom Pseudomonadati; phylum Pseudomonadota; class Gammaproteobacteria; order Pseudomonadales; family Pseudomonadaceae; genus Pseudomonas; species Pseudomonas sp. S3_C06. The sequence goes on along the minus strand of NZ_CP162747.1, from coordinate 4,336,702 downwards.
ACCAGCTCGACGTAGATCGTCGAGAGGTCGCGCAGGGTCGGGTTGTTCGACAGACGGCAGAGGCCGGTGACCAGACCGATCAGCAAGCCGAGAATCCCGGACACCACCGACAGCCAAAGTGTCGTCCACAGCCCCCACAGCAGCGGTCCTGCCGCCCAATGCCGGGTCACGCCCACGACGTCGCCTTCAGCCACATCGTCGCCCTGAGCGAATTGCAGGCTGTTCTCGTCGACGGTCAGGTGCTGCTCGTCACCGGCGTCGTTGCGCAGGGTGACTTGCGCGCTGCTGCCCTTGCGCACCAGTTCGGTGACGGTGGAAATGTCAGTGGCACGCTGGGTTTCTTCAGCCTGATAGGCGAAGTACTGCGGCACGCGGTTCCAGCGCCATTCGTAGGACATCAGCGACGTCGCGTAATACAACGCGCCAGCCAGGCCGACCAGCACCAGCACGGTGAGGACGTGCCAGGGCCATTGGGCTTTTTTATGTTTCATTGCAAGTTCCGGATTTTGTGTTGCTCTGGAGGGCCTCTTCGCGAGCAGGCTCGCCCCCACAGGGGAATGCATTCCAATGTGGGAGCGAGCCTGCTCGCGAATGGGGCGACTCGGTCTATGCGACCGGGCTTATTCCATGTCCTTGAGCCACTCGGTGCTCTTGAACCACTTGTCATGGATGCGATCGTAGGTGCCGTCTTCGTGGATCTGGTGCAGGAAGTTGTTGATGAAGTTGAGGCTGTCGTAATCACCCTTCTTCAGACCAAACGCCAAAGGCTCGTAGGTGAACGGTTTGTCGAGGAACACCAGTTTGCCGGCACCGACCTTGGTCACCGCAACCACGTTGTACGGCGCATCGTAGATGAAGGCATCCGCTTTGCCGTTGACCACGTCGAGCACGGCTTCCTGCTCGTTGTCGTAGCCGTGGTACTTGGCTTTGGAGATCAGCTTCTTGGCGACCATCTCACCGGTGGTGCCGAGCTTGGAGGTGATGCGGTAGTCGGCGGTGTTCAGGTCTTTGTACGACTTGATGGTGCCTTCCAGCTCCTTGCGGATCAGCAGGGTCTGGCCGACCACGATGAACGGTTCGCTGAAGTTCAGGCGCAGATTGCGTTCCTGAGTCAGGGTCATGCCGCTGCCGATCATGTCGAACTTGTCGGTCATCAGCGCCGGGATGATGCCGTCGTACCCGGTCGAAACCAGTTCCAGTTTGACGCCCATAGCCTTGGACATGGCTTTGAGGATGTCGACTTCAAAGCCGATGATTTCGCCGCGCTTGTTGGTCATTTCGAACGGCATGTAGGTCGGATCCATACCGACTTTCAGCGTGCCGCGCTTGACCGCGTCATCGATTGCGCCGGCCTGCGCCGCATTGACTGCAACCAGTGCCGTGACGCCGACCAGCAGCATCGACAGATACTTCTTCATCTTCAAGTCCCCAAAACCATTGCGTGTGCGGCGCGAAAACCAACAGAGACAGGCAAAAAAGCCCGGGTGCGCCAATTCGGGGACGGATGCTAACGCACTCGTTTTTTTGCACAAGGTTTAATGGACGATTTGTTTAACAATCAAGAGCTGACCCTCACCAGCCCTCTCCCGGAGGGAGAGGGGGCCGACCGAGGTGTCTCAAGCTATACGCCGACCTGAAAGATCGAGTCGATTATGGATTCAGCACAGCAAGATCAGGTCGGCGTACCTCTGCAGCATCCCCCAATCGGTCCCCTCTCCCTCGGGGAGAGGGCTAGGGTGAGGGGCTTTTCAGCAGGCCAAAAAAAACCCCGCAACATCACGGGGTTTCTTTATCAGGCCGGTTGCGCCTGCAGGCTCACCGGTCGCAACGGCAGCAGCGGCGCATGCGGATCAGCTTTCACCGAAGCCCGCCACGCATCCAGCCACTCAGTGTGACCTTCCGCCCAGACCTGCTCGTGCAAACGCGCCAGTGCCACAGGGTCGCTCAGCAATTGCAGACGATCATGGTTGTTCAGCCCGGCCGGGCCAACCTTGATCGCGTGACGCACACGTTCCTGACGCAGCCACTCGATCGGCTCGGCCTGACCGTGACGCGAAGTCGCCAGCGAGCACGCCAAAGCGTTCTGCTGTGGATCGACCACCGCGCGGACAAAGCCGTCGTTGAGGGCGTGGTAACGATTTTCGTGGGTGTACTGATCGGTCGCCAGCAGCGCCTGTGGCGGATTGTATTCCTCTGGGATGAGGAACAGGCTCTCGTCACGGGACTTCAGGCCCAGACCAACACGGCTGGAGATCACCGATACCGGGATCGACAGCATCAGCGAACCGACGATCGGCACCAGCCACCAGAGGAAGCTCGGGTTCAGCCAGATCACCAGCAGCGCCCAGCAGAAGCCCAGCAGGGTCTGCGGGCCGTGGCGTTTGACCGCTTCGCTCCAAGGCGTCGAGTCGTCGTCACGCTGCGGGGAATTCCAGGTCGCGGCCCAGCCGAGGAACGCGGCCAGAACGAAACGGGTGTGGAAAATCATCCGCACCGGCGCCAGCAGCATGGAGAACAGCATCTCCAGCAGCATCGACAAGGTCACCTTGAACTTGCCGCCGAACTCTTTCGCGCCCTTGGCCCAGATCAGGATGATGCTCAACAGTTTCGGCAGGAACAGCAGCACGATGGTCGTCGAGAACAGCGCGATCGCCTTGTCCGGGTGCCATTGTGGCCACAGCGGATAAAGCTGACGCGGTTCGAGGAAGTACTGCGGCTCCATCAGCGTGTTCACCGCCAGCAGCGCGGTCGACAGCACCAGGAAGAAGAACCACAACGGCGCCGACAGGTACGACATCACGCCGGTCAGGAACACCGCACGGTGCACCGGGTGCATGCCTTTGACCAGGAACAGGCGGAAGTTCATCAGGTTGCCGTGGCACCAGCGACGGTCACGCTTGAGTTCGTCGAGCAGGTTCGGCGGCAGTTCTTCGTAGCTGCCCGGCAGGTCGTAGGCAATCCACACGCCCCAACCGGCACGGCGCATCAGCGCGGCTTCAACGAAGTCGTGAGACAGAATCGCACCGGAGAACGCGCCTTTGCCCGGCAACGGCGCCAAGGCGCAGTGGTCGATAAACGGCTTCATGCGGATGATCGCGTTGTGACCCCAGTAGTGCGATTCACCCAACTGCCAGAAGTGCAGACCGGCGGTAAACAGCGGGCCGTAAACGCGGGTCGCAAACTGCTGCATGCGCGCATACAGGGTGTCCATGCCCGACGCACGCGGCGCGGTCTGGATGATCCCTGCGTCCGGCGTGGCTTCCATCAAGCGCACCAGACTGGTCAGGCACTCGCCGCTCATCACCGAGTCGGCGTCGAGGACGACCATGTACTTGTAGTCACCGCCCCAGCGACGGCAGAAGTCATCGAGGTTGCCGCTCTTGCGTTTTACGCGACGGCGACGGCGACGGTAGAAGATCTTGCCGAAGCCTTTGGCTTCGCGGCAGACATCCAGCCAGGCCTGTTGCTCGGCCACGCAGATATCGGTGTCGTTACTGTCGCTGAGAACGAAGAAGTCGAAACGATCCAGATCACCGGTGGCGGCGACCGATTCGAACGTTGCGCGCAAACCGGCGAATACACGCGGTACGTCTTCGTTGCAGATCGGCATGACCAACGCGGTACGCGCGTCTTTGGCAATCGGCTCGTTGCCGGCGCTTTTGCCGGAGATACGGTATTTATCGTGACCGGTGAGCAACTCGAGGAAGCCCATCAACGCGGTCCAGAAACCGGCCGAGACCCAGCAGAACAGAATCCCGAACAGAATCAGGATGCTGGTTTGCAGCGCATACGGCAGCACTTGCGTGGCGGTTTGCAGCAGCGGCTGGTGCAGGACTTCTTCGAGATCGACGAACGACCAGCCCTGGTACGGCATGATGCCTTTCATGTACCAGCCGGCAACGATGGTCTGGCCGAGCATCAGCAGCAACAGGATGTAGCGACGGATCGAACCGACGGTGCGCCAGCGCGCGGCCGGCAAGACGTTTTCGTCTTTCGGCGGTTGCGGCGGGTTGGTGCGGCCGGTCATACGGCGCCAGCCACGCACCAGAATATTGGTGCGCCACGGCTCCGGCACAACCTTGGTCCGACGGATCGGCGGCGTGGCCTTCATGCTGACGCGACCACTGGCGTCGAGCACCAGCATCTCCGCGTCTTCAAGTTCTTCGGCGGTGCTCAGGGTCAGGCGCTTGCCCACCGAAGCCTGGGCGGCCTCGGCAGGGGCGTCGAACGTCGAGGACGACAGGCGTTCATGCAGCTCGCTGAACGACTGGCAACCCGCGAGTTCCGCGCGCTGCTCGTCGGTCATCGGCAGATGCGCCAGATACTCGGACAGAGTCTCTGGCTGTACTTGAGAGTTACTCATCGGCAGGCAACTGATAGCTCCAGGTCTCGGTCAGGACTTCTTCAGTCGGTGCCGATTCCGGTGTGGCTGGGGCCGCGTCGGCAGCAACAGGCTGCTTGGCGTCTTTGTTGGCCTTGTCCTTGGCATCTGCAGCTGGCTTGGCGTCGGCCTGTTTGGCCTCGGCTGCCTTGGCTTCCCTGTCGATTTTCTCTTGTTGCTTGGCGGCAACCTTGTCGGCCTTGGCGACGGACGAGTTGGACGCCGGTACCGATTTCGCCAGATCAGCGGTCACGACCGGCTGCACCAGAGCGGCACGCATCTCGGTCGACTTGCTCGCGTCCTTGATTTTCATCCGCAGGGTCAAGCGCCAGCCTTTGGTTTCCGGGTTGTAGCGCACGCTGTTCTCAACCAGCTCGGCATTATCGCCGACACTGACCTGACTGCGCACGTCGGCATCCGGTGCCAGAGCAGCCAGCGATGGACCTTCGAAGTCGACCAGGTAAGCAACGCTGCCATCCGGCTGACGGATCAGGTTCGATTGCTTGACGTCACCGGTCGAACGCAGGGTCTGCGATACCCAGGCGCTGTCCGGCGCATGAATCGCCGCTTCGTCCATGGTCCAGTGCATGCGGTAAGCGAAGTCCAGCGGCTGACCCGGCTCCGGCATTTTTTCCGGGCTCCAGAACGCAACGATGTTGTCGTTGGTTTCATCGGCAGTTGGAATTTCTACCAGATCAACGGTGCCTTTGCCCCACTCGCCCTTCGGCTCGATCCAGGCGCTTGGGCGCTTGTCGTAGCGGTCGTCGAGGTCTTCGTAGTGGCTGAAGTCGCGGCCACGTTGCAGCAGACCGAAACCACGCGGGTTCTCGACGCTGAAGTTGCTCACGGCCAGGTGTTTCGGGTTGTTCAGGGGACGCCAGATCCACTCGCCGTTGCCGGCATGAATCGACAGACCGCTGGAGTCATGCAGTTCGCGACGGTAGTTGAGGACTTTCGACGGCTGGTTGGCGCCGAACAGGAACATGCTGGTCAGCGGCGCGATGCCCAGTTTGCCAACCTTGTCACGCAGGAACATCTGCGCTTTGACGTCGACAATGGTGTCGCTGCCCGGACGCAGGATCAGACGGTAGGCACCGGTGGCGCGCGGCGAATCCAGCAGGGCGAAAATCACCAGGTGCTTGTCGCCCGGCTTCGGCTGTTGAATCCAGAACTCGCGGAAACGCGGGAATTCTTCGCCCGACGGCAGTGCGGTATCAATCGCCAGACCACGGGCCGAGAGACCGTAGGTGTGGCCCTTGCCGACAACGCGGAAGTAACTCGCGCCGAGCATGGTCATGATTTCGTCTTGCTTGTCAGCCTTGTTGATCGGGTACAGCACACGGAAACCGGCATAACCCAGTTGTTCGGTGGCTTTCGGATCGAATTTCAGGTCGCCGAAATCGAAGCGCGTCGGATCGTATTTGATCTCTTCGACGGTGTTCGCCGTGATTTCGTTGATTTTCACCGGTGTATCGAAGTGCATACCCTGGTGATAGAACGACAGTTTGAACGGGGTCTTCTGATCAGCCCACTCAGCCTTTTCGGTGAGGAAGCGGATTTTCTGATAATCCGCGAACTTCATGTCGCGGAATTCGTTCGGCAGGTTGCTGCGCGGGGCTTCGAACTTCTGCCCGGCCAGTTCTTTAGCCTTCGCCGATACATCGTCAAGATTGAACGCCCAAAGCTGGCCGGCGCTGAGCAGGCACAGGAGCGCCGAACCCGCTACCAGGGCACTTCGCATGCGTTTGGCAGACATTTTTGCTGCATTACAGGGACTAACAATCACGAGCAACCCTCGCCGAAAACAGATCAAAAAACCAACGGCCAGCTATCTATATGCCAGGTTGGCGAGCATTGTTCCGACTCCGCTGGGGCAAAATGATTCCCCAATCGGATCCGGACAAGTCTCTACCTAAGTGAAAATGGATCAGCGAACGCTGATCCCAGTGCGCGCGATTATCTAGTAGCCCGCATGACAACGCATCAGGGGTAACAAAGTATTTATCGCGAAAACACCCTAAAAACAGTCGAAATTTCCCAAAAAGGTGTTTCAAGCGCTTTCAGGTCTGTAACAAAAAGGTAACCGGGCCATCGTTGACCAAATGCACCTGCATATCGGCGCCGAATCTACCTGATGCCACAGTGCCATGCACCTGTTTCGCACTGCTTAATAGATAGTCGAACAATTCCTCGCCCAAGGCGGGAGGCGCGGCCGTCGAAAAGCTCGGGCGCAACCCGCTTTTGGTGTCGGCCGCGAGGGTGAACTGCGAGACCAGCAGCAACCCGCCACCGACATCGGCGAGGGACAAGTTCATCTTGCCCTCCGCATCACTGAATACCCGATAGTTAAGCAGTTTATGCAGAAGTTTGTCGGCGCTGGTACGCGTGTCGTCGGGTTCGACCGCCACCAGCACCAGCAAACCGTGATCTACCGCGCCTACCACCTCACCCGCGACTTCGACCCGCGCACCGCGAACGCGCTGTAAAAGCCCCTTCATGCTTCTTCGGGCGGCAGGTCGAGCAGGCGCCGGGCCATGTTGCCCGCCGCGCGCACCAGTGCATCGGTGATGCCCGGTTCAGAGGCCGCGTGACCGGCGTCGCGGATCACCTGCAGTTCGCTGTTCGGCCACGCTTGATGCAATTCCCAGGCATTGTCGAGCGGGCAGATCACATCGTAACGACCGTGAATTATCACGCCCGGCAGATGAGCGATCTTGCCCATGTCGCGAATCAGCTGGTTCGGCTCAAGGAAGGCGTTGTTGGTGAAGTAGTGGCATTCGATCCGCGCGATCGACAGCGCGCGCTGCGGCTCGGAGAAACGATCAACCACCAGCGGGTTCGGCCGCAGGGTCGCGGTGCGCCCTTCCCAGGTCGACCAGGCTTTGGCGGCGTGCATCTGGGCGATCTGGTCGTTGCCGGTCAGGCGCTTGTGGAAGGCGCTGAGCAGATCGTCGCGCTCGTCCAGCGGAATCGGCGCGATGTAGTCCTGCCAGTAATCGGGGAACAGTCGGCTGGCACCGGCCTGATAGAACCACTCGATTTCCTGCGGACGGCAGAGAAAGATCCCACGCAGGATCAGCCCGTGTACACGCTCAGGGTGTGTCTGCGCATAAGCCAGCGCCAGGGTCGAACCCCACGAGCCGCCAAACAGCACCCATTTATCGATGCCCAAGTGTTTGCGGATGCGCTCAAGGTCGGCGACCAGATCCCAGGTGGTGTTGTTCTCGAGGCTGGCATGCGGCGTGGAGCGTCCGCAGCCGCGCTGGTCGAAGGTAACGATGCGATAGAGGTTCGGATCGAAATAGCGACGGCTTTGCGCGTCGCAACCGGCGCCGGGGCCGCCATGAATGAACACAACCGGCAAACCCTCCGGTGAGCCGCTTTCGTCGACGTACAGCGTATGGGTGTCATCGACAGCCAGATCGTGCCGGGCGTGAGGTTTGATCTGCGGAAACAAAGTCTGCATTGCGCGCTCCGTAAGGGGTCGAGGTCATCCCTGGGGGGACTTCTATTATTCTGCCGTTGGGCATCATAAACCCGATTTACGTCAATGAGCATGCTCCAGAGCAGTCACCGTTTGTCAGCCGTAAACTTCGCAGGCTGGACACCATCCTGTGGGAGCGAGCCTGCTCGCGAATGCGGTGTGTCATTCAACGTAGATGTTGGCTGAACGGACGCCTTCGCGAGCAGGCTCGCTCCCACAGGGGTTACGCGGCGTAGTGAGACTTTGCCCACGCCAGATAGCCTTGCAGCAGTTGCTTGAGCACTACTTGCGTCGGTTCGGCCAGATCGGCGCGATAGCGGAACGGTTCGAACTCTTCCATGTAGGTGCTCTGGCACAATTCCAGTTGCACCGCGTGGATGTTCTGCGCCGGGTTGCCGTAATGGCGGGTGATGTGGCCGCCCTTGAAGCGGCCGTTGAGCACGTGGCTGTAATTGCCGTGGCGTGCGCAGATCGCTTCCAGTTGCGTCGCCAACTGCGAATCGCAACTGGCGCCATTGAAAGTGCCGAGATTGAAGTCCGGCAGTTTGCCGTCGAACAGGTGCGGGATGATCGAACGGATCGAGTGCGCATCGAACAATAGCGCGTAACCGAATTCGGCTTTCAACCGCGCCAGCTCTTCCTGAAGCGTGCGGTGATACGGTGTCCAGATTTGCTCAAGGTAAGTTGCGCGCTCTTGTTTCGACGGCTCGTGCCCTTCGCGGAACAACGGAATGCCATCGAACAGCGTCGCCGGGTACAGTCCGGTGGTGGCGCCGGCGTACAGCGGTTTGTCGTCGGAGGGCCGGTTCAAATCGATGACAAACCGTGAGTACTCTGCGGCCAACGTGCTGGCGCCCAGTTCTTCGGCGAAGTCGTAAAGCTGGGGGATATGCCAGTCAGTGTCCGGAAGGCTTTTCGCATCGGCGATCAACCCGGCGTCCACCGCTGGGGTCAGGCGCACACCGGCATGGGGCATGCTGATCAGCAGCGGCACGCGACCTTGTTTGAAGTTCAGAACCTTATCCACAACCGCTCTCCTACAGACTTGATTCGACGCCGTGACGCACGACGCGTTTGTCCAGATCACCGCCGAGCCAATAGGCCAGGTCCGCCGGACGATCGATGTGCCAGGCAACGAAATCCGCGACCTTGCCGACTTCCAGCGAACCGTGGCTAGCCGCCATGCCCAGCGCTTGCGCAGCGTGAATCGTCGCGCCGGCCAGGGCTTCTTCCGGAGTCATGCGGAAGCACGTGCAGGCCATGTTCAGCATCAGCCGCAATGACAGCGCCGGCGAGGTGCCGGGGTTGAGGTCGCTGGCAATGGCGATTTTCACGCGATGCTTGCGCAAGGCGTCCATTGGCGGCAACTGGGTCTCACGCAGGAAGTAGAACGCGCCTGGCAGCAGCACGGCGACGGTGTCGGACTCAGCCATGGCGATGGCGTCGGCCTCGTCCATGAACTCCAGATGATCGGCGGACAACGCCTTGTATCGAGCAGCAAGACTGGAGCCGTGCAGCGACGACAATTGCTCGGCGTGCAGCTTCACCGGCAGACCAAGTTTTTGCGCGGCGATGAACACGCGCTCGACTTGCTCTGGCGAGAACGCCAGGTATTCGCAGAAGGCATCCACGGCGTCGACCAGACCTTCAGCCGCTAGGGCCGGGAGCATCTCGGAGCAAATCAGATCGATGTAATCGTCGGCGCGATCCTTGTACTCCGGTGGCAACGCGTGGGCAGCCAGACAAGTGCTGCGCACGCTGATCGGCAGCTCTTTGGACAGGCGACGGATGACCCGGAGGATCTTGCGTTCATTGGCCAGATCGAGGCCGTAGCCGGATTTCATCTCGACTGTGGTCACGCCGTCGCGCATCAGGCTTTTCAGGCGCTTGGCGGCGCTGGCGAACAGCTCGTCTTCAGTCGCTTCGCGCGTCGCGCGCACGGTGCTGGCGATGCCACCACCGGAGGCTGCGATCTCGGCGTAGCTGACGCCTTGCAGGCGCTTTTCAAATTCGCCACTGCGGTTACCGCCGAACACCGTGTGGGTGTGGCAGTCGATCAGGCCGGGGGTGACCCACGCGCCTTGCAGGTCATTGACCGCCGGGTATTCACCGGAGGGCAATTGATTGCGCGGGCCGATCCACTCGATGAGCGCACCGGACGTCACGATGGCCGCATCCTCGATGATCGAGTAGACGCCTTGCGCCATGGTTGCGACGTGGCAGTGTTGCCAGAGGGTTTTCACTGTTGGCCTCCGTTGGGGTTGGTTTGGTGGGTGGTCTTGAAAAGCCCCTCACCCTAGCCCTCTCCCGGAGGGAGAGGGGACTGACCGTGTTGTTCTGTCGAGGTACATCGACCTGAAAATTTTGAGCCGAACTCAGGTTCTGAAAACCACGAAGATCGGCTCCCTTCCCCCCTCTCCCCCCTGGGGGAGAGGGGCTGGGGTGAGGGGGATCAATGTCTCGAACAACAAAAATCCCCCTGACAGTCCACTTACAAACTAGGCAAAAGCTTTGCCGAAACCAGCTCGGTCAAACACCGCGAAGCCAACAGTTCAGTCGCCGCATTGATGTCCGGAGCAAAAAACCGGTCCTTCTCATAAAACGGCACTTCCTTACGCAAAATCGCCCGCGCCTGTTCCAGCTTCGCCGAGGTCTTCAGACCGTTGCGCAGATCCAGCCCCTGCACCGCCGCCAGCCATTCCACCGCGAGAATGCCGCGAGTATTTTCAGCCATTTCCCACAGACGTTTGCCGGCCGCCGGGGCCATCGACACGTGGTCTTCCTGGTTAGCCGAGGTCGGCAGACTGTCCACCGAATGCGGATGGGACAACGCCTTGTTTTCGCTGGCCAGTGCCGCCGCAGTTACTTGAGCAATCATGAAACCGGAGTTCACGCCGCCATTGGCGACGAGGAACGGCGGCAGCTGGGACATGTGCTTGTCCATCATCAGCGAGATGCGGCGCTCGCTCAGCGAGCCGATTTCGGCGATAGCCAGGGCCATGTTGTCAGCGGCCATGGCCACCGGTTCGGCGTGGAAGTTACCGCCGGAAATCACGTCGCCTTCAGCGGCGAAGACCAATGGGTTGTCGGAAACGGCGTTGGCTTCAACGGCCAGCACTTCAGCAGCCTGACGGAACTGGGTCAGGCAAGCGCCCATGACTTGCGGCTGGCAACGTAGCGAGTACGGATCCTGCACCTTCTCGCAGTTCTGGTGCGAGTCAGAGACTTCGCTGCGCTCACCGAGCAGATCACGATAAGCAGCAGCCGCATCGATCTGCCCTTTCTGGCCACGCGCCGCATGAATGCGTGCATCGAACGGCGAACGCGAACCCAAAACGGCTTCAACCGTCAGACCGCCCAACGCCAAGGCACCGGCAAACAGGTCTTCACCTTCAAACAGACCACGCAGGGCGAACGCGGTGGAAACCTGAGTACCGTTGAGCAGCGCCAGACCTTCTTTCGCCGCCAGCGTCAGCGGGGTCAGGCCAGCCACTTTCAGCGCTTCGGTGGCTTCCATCCACTCACCCTTGTAGCGCGCCTTGCCTTCACCCAGCAGCACCAGCGACATGTGCGCCAATGGCGCGAGATCACCCGATGCACCTACCGAACCTTTCAGCGGAATGTGCGGATAGACCTCGGCATTGATCAGGGCGATCAGCGCATCAATCACCACACGACGGATGCCGGAGAAACCACGGCTGAGGCTGTTGACCTTGAGCACCATGATCAGCCGCACCAGCTCATCGCTGATCGGCTGGCCAACACCGGCGGCGTGGGACAACACCAGCGAGCGCTGGAGGTTTTCCAGGTCTTCGCTGGCGATGCGCGTCGAGGCCAGCAGGCCGAAACCGGTGTTGATGCCGTAAGCGGTGCGATTCTCGGCGAGGATCTGCTCGACGCAGGCGACGCTGGCTTCGATCTGCGCCGAGGCGCTGTTGTCGAGGCTCAGCTTGACCGGGTTCTGGTAGACATCACGCAGTTGGGCCAGGCTCAGTTGGCCGGGAATCAGGTTCAGCGCAGTCATTTTGTGCTCCTTTTGAGAGTTTGTTATTAACTCGCCAGACGCTCCGGAGATGTCCGTTGTCCGTCGCGTCTCGCCTTTTGGGGAGTCGCGCCTTGGCACGCTGGCGTGGGTATTTTTCAGTGCAAATTCGGTAATACGTTGTGCAGCGAATTCGGGTTTTTCAAAACGTTCGCGGCGGCGGCGATATCCGGCGCCAGCCAGCGATCCTGGTCGTAGGCAGGAACCGTTTCGCGCAGCAGTCGCCACGCGCGGTCAGTGCCCGCGCCAAAGCGCTGTTCCTTGAGGAATTCAAACGCCTGCGCCGCCAGCAGATATTCGATGGCGAGAATCTGCGTGCAGTTTTCCAGCGCACGATGCAGCTTCAGCGCGGCGTTGGTGCCCATGCTCAAGTGATCTTCCTGCAGGCCCGAGGTGATGTAGTTGTCGAGCACCGCCGGTTGCGCCAATTGGCGGTTCTCCGCACACAGCGACGCAGCGACGTACTGGACGATCATCATCCCCGAGTTCACCCCGGGATTGGCCACCAGAAACGCTGGCAGACCGCTGACGTGTGGATTGACCAGACGATCAAGACGACGCTCGGCGATCGAGCCGATTTCGGCCATGGCAATCGCCAGCAAATCCGCCGCCATCGCCACCGATTGGCCGTGCGGGTTGGCTTGCGACATCACCCGGAAATTGTCCGGTGTGCCGAGCAACAGCGGGTTGTCGGTGCAGCCGTTAAGTTCGGCTTCGACCTGTTTGATCGCATGTTCCAGTTGATCCCGCGCGGCGCCGTGCACCTGCGGGATCGAGCGGATACTCAGCGCATCCTGAGTGCGAATGCCTTTGCTCGACGCGATCACTTCACTGCCGTCGAGCAACGCACGCAAATTGATCCCGACTTGCTGCATGCCCGGATGTGGTTTCAGCGCGATGATCTCGGCATCGAACGCGTCGATCTGACCGCGCTGCGCTTCGAAACTCATCGCACCGATCACATCAGCCCACTGCACCAATCGTGTCGCATCAGCAATCGCCAGACAGCTGAGACCGGTCATGCACGGCGTGCCGTTGACCAGGCACAAACCGTCCTTCGCGCCGAGTTGCACGGGTTGCAGGCCTTCTTCGGCCAGCGCCTGTTGCGCCGAGGTGATCTGGCCGCGATAGCTGACATTGCCGACGCCAAGCAGCGCGATGCCGATGTGTGCCATGTGCGTCAGATAACCCACCGAACCTTGCGACGGCACTTGCGGGGTAATGCCGCGATTGAGCAGCGCCAGCAGCGCTTCGACGACCCGACGGTGGATGCCGGATTTGCCGTGGCTGTAGTTGTGAATCGCTGCGCAGATGATCGCGCGGGTCTGCTCGTCGGCGAGTACCGGACCGACGCCGCAGGCATGGCTGAGCAAGGTGTTGCGCGAGAGCTGGCTGAGTTGTTCGTCTTTCAGGGAAACGTTGGACAAACCGCCCAGGCCGGTATTGACGCCATAGGCGCGCTCGCCGCTTTCGACGATGCGCTGGACGATGCCTTGGGCGTTTTCGATGCGCGCCCAGGTGTCGCTGGACAGCTCGAGAAGCGCACCGTGACGGGCGACGGCGACCACGTCCTGCCAGCGCAGAGGGGCACCGGTGATAATGATTTTTTCAGCCTGGGACATCTAAAAAACCTCTTGAACAAGATCGTTCCCACGCTCTGCGTGGGAATGCCGCCTGGGACGCTCCGCGTCCCGACTTCTGCTCTGTGCAGGGTGACGCGGAGCGTCACGGGATGCATTCCCACGCAGAGCGTGGGAACGAGCGTCAGACCACCGCCGCCCGCCGCTGCACGAACCGGTCAACATACTCATCCGCCGGCGAATGCAGAATCTCTCTCGGCGTGCCGACCTGAATCAGCCGGCCATCCTTGAGAATCGCAATGCGGTTGCCGATACGCACCGCCTCGTCTAGGTCATGGGTGATGAAGACGATGGTCTTGTGCAGGGTCTTTTGCAGCTCCAGCAACTGGTCCTGCATCTCGGCGCGGATCAGCGGATCCAGGGCACTGAACGCCTCATCCATGAGGATGATGTCGGTGTCCGCCGCCAAAGCGCGGGCCAAACCGACACGCTGACGCATGCCGCCAGAGAGCTGGTGCGGGTATTTGTTTTCGTAGCCTTTGAGGCCGACGGTGTTGATCCAGTGCAGCGCGCGTTCCGCGCACATTTGCTTGCTCTCGCCACGCACTTTCAGGCCGTAGGCGACGTTGTCGAGTACGGTTTTGTGCGGCAGCAGACCAAAGCTCTGGAACACCATGCTGATCTTGTGCCGGCGAAATTCGCGCAGGGCGTCCATGTCGTATTGCAGGATGTCGACGCCGTCGACGAGGATCGCACCGCTGGTCGGGTCGATCAGGCGATTGAAGTGGCGCACCAGCGTCGATTTTCCCGAGCCGGACAGGCCCATGATCACGAAGATTTCGCCGGTGCCGATGCTCAGCGACAGGTCGTTAACGCCGACCACGCAACCGGTCTCGCTCAGCACCTGATCCTTGGTCTTGCCCTGGCCGACCATGGCCAGTGCATCCTTGGCGCGGTTGCCGAAAATCTTGAAGACGTTTTTGACTTCGATCTTGCTCACGGTTGCGTTGCTCATTTGCTCACCTCATGCCGTGGCCGACCGTACGCCTGAGTAATGCGGTCGATGACCACTGCGAGAATCACGATCGCCAGACCGGCCTCGAGGCCCCGTCCGACGTTGAGGGTCTGAATCCCCACCAGCACATCTTCACCAAGCCCCCGGGCACCGATCATCGAGGCGATCACCACCATCGACAGGGCCATCATGGTGGTCTGGTTGATCCCGGCCATGATGCTCGGCAGGGCCAGCGGCAGTTGCACGCCGAACAGTTGCTGCCAGCGGTTGGCGCCGAACGCATTGATCGCTTCCATCACTTCGCCGTCAACCTGGCGAATGCCCAGATCAGTCAGGCGAATCAGCGGTGGCGCAGCATAGATAACGGTAGCGAAAATCGCCGGGACCTTGCCCAGACCGAACAGCATCAGCACCGGGATCAGGTACACGAAACTTGGCATGGTTTGCATGATGTCGAGCAGCGGCATCAGCACCGAACGCAGGCGATTGCTGCGCGCCGAGAGAATCCCCAGCGGAATGCCGATCAGCACCGAAATGATCGTCGCGACCATCATCAGCGCTAGGGTCTGCATGAGCTTGTCCCACAAGCCAACGGCGCCGACCAGGAACAACAGACCGACGATGACCGCCGTGGTCACGACTTTACGCGTGGCATGCCAGGCAACCACACCGACGATGGCCAGCATCAACCACCACGGTGCCGCACGCAGCAGGCCTTCAAGATTGACGATGGCCCACAGCAGCGTGTCGGAGATGTGGCGGAACACATCACCGTAGTTGGTCACCAGTGAATCGACCCAACCGTTGACCCAGTCGGCGATGGAAAAGGTAAAGCTTTCGGGAAACATAAGCGGCTCTCAATCAGAAATCTCAATCAAGCGTTTACGGCATATCTCCCGGCCAGCCTCACGGTTGACCGGGAGGTATCGACCTACAGCGCCGCGTCGATTTTCCTGGCAGCGTCTTCACTGACCCACGCATGCCAGACCTCAGGATGTTCCTTGAGGAAGATTTTCGCCAGTTTTGGCGACTCGATACGTTCCTTGGCCATGCGGCCCAGGTTCTGGTTCAGCAAGTCGATCGGCAGGTTGACCTTTTCCAGCACGGCGACCAGTTCCGGGGCTTCGTCGTGGAAGGTTTTCGACAGGCCGACCTTGATGCTTACGGTCTTGTCGACGCCCGGTTTTTCTTCGAGTTTGACCAGATCCACCTGGCCCATCAGCGGGGTTGGCGACCAGTAGTAAAACAGGATCGGCTCGCCACGCTTGTAGCTCGACAGCACCGCCGCATCCAGCGCCGGGCCTGTGCCCGGACGGAAGTTGGTGTAGCTGCTTTCGAGGCCATAGCTTTTCAGCATTTCGCTGTTATCCAGCTCGCAGGTCCAGCCGGCCGGGCAGTTGTAGAAACGGCCCTTGGACGGCTCTTCAGCGTCCTTGAACACGGCGGCGTATTTGCCCAGGTCAGCGATGTTTTTCAGGTCAGGGGCTTTCGGCTCAAGCTTGCGCTTGGCGTCGCCTTCGATCACGTAACGCGGCACGTACCAGCCTTCCACCGCGCCGACGACCGGAGCGCCGACACCGACGACCTTGCCGGCCTTCTCGGCCTTGTTCCAGACCTCGCTGCGGCCGACCCACTCTTCGGCGAACACTTGAATATCGTTGCTGCTCAGGGCGTTTTCCATGGTGATGGAGTTACCCGGCAGGCTGTCGGTCTTGCAGTCGTAACCTTTCTCCAGCACCACTTGCAGGACATCGGTCAGCAGCATGCCGCTTTCCCAGTTCAGACCGGCGAACTTCACCGGTTTGCCCGATTCGCACCAGCCGGCGGCTTGCGTCGCACCGGCACTGGCCAACAGGCCCATGGACAGCAATGTGGTCAGCAGGGTCTTGTTCGATTTCATTGTTGTGACGCTCCTAATCATGAATTGGCTTACGGCAGTCAAGAGGCATCCAGCCCTGTCCACGTCCAAATCAGGCCTGCGCCGCAGCGCGACCGGCCCCGCTTGTTTTAGGTTGTACAACGCTGTTCTGCTCGACCGGCAGAATCAGTTGATCGGGTACCGCGCTGTGCCATTTTTTCGCGCACACGTAGTAGACGACGGCCGGCAGCACCAGACCGATGATCCAGGAAATATCCACGTCACCGAGGGCAGCCACCAGCGGGCCGGTGTAGAACTTGGTGGAGATGAACGGCAGCTGCACCAGCACGCCGAACACATAGACGCTGATGCCGAGCAGGTTCCAGCGACCGTAACGGCCATTCGGATCGGCCAGTGCCGGTACGTCGTAACGCTCACGGGTGATGCAGTAGTAATCCACCAGGTTGATCGCGCTCCACGGAGTGAAGAACGCGAGCAGGAACAGGATGAAAGACTTGAACGCACCGAGGAACGAGTGCTGGCCGAGCAGCGCGATCAGGGTCGCCGCACCGACGATCACCAGCACGAACACCAGACGCTGCATCCGGGTAACCGTCAGATGGCCTTTGAAACCACTGATGATGGTCGCGATGCACATGAAGCTGCCGTAGGAGTTCAGCGTCGAGATGGTCACCTTGCCGAACGCGATGCTGAAGTACAGCAGCGCGGCGGTGGCACCGGTGCCGCCCAGGCCGACGATGTAGGCAACTTCGTGACCGGCGAACTGGCCGTTGGCTGAAGCTGCGGCGAACACACCGAGGATCATCGCCACTTGCGCGCCGACCACTGAACCGGCACCGGCAGCAAAGAAGGTTTTGACCGCCGAGGTGTTGCTCGGCAGGTAACGGGAATAGTCAGCCACGTAGGGGCCGAAAGCGATCTGCCAAGAGGCCGCGAGCGACACCGCGAGGAGGAAGCTGCTCCAGCTGAAATGACGGATTTGCAGAAGTGCACCGACGTCGGTCTGGCTCATCAGACGCCAGAACAGGAAGACGAAAGCGATCACGCCAATCACGCTGGCAACACGGCCGATCCAGTGGATCACCCGATAGCCGAGCACCGTGACCAGCACGATGACGCTGGCAAAAATCAGGATGCCGACGCTGTCGCTGACGTTAAACAACTGACCCAGCGCCTGGCCGGAAAGTACCGTGCCCGTCGCGGTGAAGCCCAGGTACATCAGGCACACCAGCACGATCGGGATTGCCGCGCCGTAAACGCCAAACTGCACGCGGCTGGAAATCATCTGCGGCAGGCCCAGTTTCGGTCCTTGCGCGGCATGCAGCGCCATCACCCCGCCGCCGAGCAGTTGACCGATCAACAGACCGATCAACGACCAGAACACATCACCGCCCAGCACCACGGCCAAGGCCCCGGTGACAATCGCGGTGATCTGCAGGTTGGCGCCCATCCACAGGGTGAACTGGCTAAACAGACGACCGTGTCTTTCCGCTTCCGGGATGTAGTCGATCGAACGCCTTTCGATCAACGGTTTGTTGCCTGCACGATCGGTGTTGACAGCCATGATTCAACCTCTGTGGATTGTTCCGGGTTTTGTTCTTTTTGGCTTTTGCAGGAGTGAGCCTGCTCGCGATTGCGATGGGTCAGTCAGCACATTTGCTGAATGTGCCGGCCTTATCGCGAGCAGGCTCACTCCTACAGGGGAAAGCATTACTTTCCGGTAATCATCGGCAGGTTCAGGCCCTGTTCCCTGGCGCAGTCGATGGCGATCTGGTAACCGGCATCGGCGTGACGCATGACTCCGGTAGCCGGGTCGTTGTGCAGCACGCGCGCAATGCGCTCGGCCGCGTCGTCAGTACCGTCGCAGACAATCACCATGCCCGAGTGCTGCGAGAAGCCCATGCCGACGCCGCCGCCGTGGTGCAGGGAAACCCAGGTCGCGCCGCTCGCGGTGTTGAGCAGTGCGTTGAGCAGTGGCCAGTCGGACACGGCGTCGGAACCGTCCTGCATCGATTCGGTTTCACGGTTCGGGCTGGCGACCGAGCCGGAATCGAGGTGGTCGCGACCGATCACGATCGGCGCCGACAGCTCACCGCTGCGGACCATTTCGTTGAAGGCCAGACCGAGCTTGGCGCGCAGGCCCAGGCCAACCCAGCAGATACGCGCCGGCAGACCCTGGAAGCTGATGCGCTCGCGAGCCATGTCCAGCCAGTTGTGCAGATGGGCGTCGTCCGGGATCAGCTCTTTGACCTTGGCGTCGGTTTTGTAGATGTCTTGCGGATCGCCCGACAGTGCCGCCCAGCGGAACGGGCCGATGCCACGGCAGAACAGTGGACGGATGTAAGCCGGTACGAAGCCCGGGAAGTCGAAGGCGTTTTCGACGCCTTCTTCCTGGGCCATCTGACGGATGTTGTTGCCGTAGTCGAAGGTCGGAATGCCTTGCTTCTGGAATTCCAGCATGGCTTTGACGTGCACGGCCATCGACTGCTTGGCGGCTTTGATCACAGCGGCCGGTTCGGTCTTGGCGCGAGCGCGGTATTCGTCCCAGGTCCAGCCGGCCGGCAGGTAACCGTTGAGCGGGTCATGGGCGCTGGTCTGGTCGGTGACCATGTCCGGGCGCACGCCACGCTTGACCAGTTCCGGCAGAATTTCTGCGGCGTTACCCAGCAGGGCGATGGAGATCGCCTTGCCTTCCTTGGTGTATTTGTCGATGCGCGCCAGTGCGTCGTCGAGGTCTTTGGCTTGCTCGTCGACGTAACGGCTTTTCAGACGGAAATCGATGCTCACTTGTTGGCATTCGATGTTCAGCGAGCAAGCGCCGGCCAGGGTTGCCGCCAGAGGTTGTGCGCCGCCCATGCCACCGAGGCCAGCGGTCAACACCCACTTGCCGGTGAGGTTGTCGTTGTAGTGCTGGCGACCGGCCTCGACGAAAGTTTCGTAAGTACCTTGGACGATGCCCTGGCTGCCGATGTAGATCCAGCTGCCGGCGGTCATCTGGCCGTACATGGCCAGGCCTTTGGCGTCGAGTTCGTTGAAGTGCTCCCAGCTCGCCCAGTGCGGGACGAGGTTGGAGTTGGCGATCAGTACACGCGGGGCATTGCTGTGAGTCTTGAACACGCCGACCGGCTTGCCGGATTGCACCAGCAGGGTCTCGTCGTCATTCAGGTTGGTCAGGCTTTCGACGATCTTGTCGTAGCACTCCCAGTTACGCGCGGCGCGACCGATACCACCGTAAACCACCAGTTCTTTCGGGTTCTCGGCGACTTCCGGGTCGAGGTTGTTCATCAGCATGCGCAGCGGCGCTTCGGTCAGCCAGCTCTTGGCGGTCAGCTTGTTGCCGCGGGCAGCGCGGATCTCAACGTTGCGAAACTTTGTAGGCTTATTGTCAGTCACGAAAAAGACTCCTCAGCGATCAATTCAAACCAACCCTGGCAGTGGGCAAGCAGCCTGTGCGCTTCGATGCGCGACAAGCGAATCAGTGGACGCTGCGGAGAGTCTCGAGCGACTCATACGCATACGTCTTTACTTGTACATACAAGCATATGCAATCGAGCTGCCAACTTATTGGAGAGTCGTTCAAGAAAAATTGCGGACAGGGCTGGAGGGCGCCTGAATCGAGGGTTCTGGCGTGGATGAAATTTTTCGTGGGTCTTGAGGAAGGGGGTTAGAGATTGTTACGAAAGCGTGGTTTTGCGCCACGCTGGGGCGTTCGGTAACAAGTTGGTGCGTGGGTTGGGAACATCCCAAAAGCAAAAGATCGCAGCCTTCGGCAGCTCCTACAGTGGGATTGATGTACACCCTGTAGGAGCTGCCGAAGGCTGCGATCTTTTAAGATTTCTGAATCAGCGTGCAGTCAGTTCAATGACGCAGCAACCCGCATTGGTGGAGACTTCGGCCAACCCGGCGTTACCGTCCAATTGCAGGCAATCATGGCGACCGAGTTGCGATGCAGTGTCACCGACCTGAACGTCCAACAGCTCACTGACACTGAACACCAACACCGTACCCGCCGAACTGAAGAGCCGCTGCTCACCGTCCAGCCACTGCAACCGCGCGCTGTAACGCTGCGGGGCGTAAATCAGATTGAAGTCGCGAATTGCGCCGCCAAGCAGCGTGCACGACACCTGGCTTTCGCCACTGAAGGCGAACGGGTCGAGCGGTAACAATGGTCGCGTATCGTCACCGTCGACGCACAGGGTCATGCCGTCACCCTGCAACACGGTGATCACCCGCTGATAACCGGCGAATGTTGAAAAACCACCGGATTCGGCGATGTCGGCAATCGATAGGCGCCAGCCAAAACCGTCCAGCCCGGCGCCCGCATCACGGGTGATTTCTTCAGTGCTGCCGCCGCCGTTTTTCCACGGCATGCGCGGGTAGCCCTCGGCGCGTAAAACCTTCAAACCATTCATTTATGCTCTCTATTTATGAAACCGTCCTTCCAGACGATGACGGGAACCCGGGTGAATCAATCGTGCAGCGGTCACCGGCTGACGTCCCGACCACGTGCGGCGACGAATCAACAAGCACGGCTCACCCTTTTCAATCTGCAGCAACTTGCACTCGGAGGATTCGGCGAGGATCGCTTCAACCACGTGCTCGCCTTCGGTCAGCGGCGCGACCTGATTGAGATAGGCGTAAGGCGTTTGCAGAGTGAAGTCCTGCTTGAGGTATTCCGGGGCGACCAGCGCGTTGACGAAACGGTCTTCGATTTGCACCGGAATGTCATTTTCGTAATGCACGATCAGCGAGTGGAACACCTTCTGCCCTTCACGCATGTCCAGCGCCAGTGCGCGCTCGGAACCGGCGGCCTCCTCTTCGAGGGTGATGACCTGGCAGGTGTGGCGATGGCCACGGGAGGCGATCTCGTCGGCGATGTTGTGCACTTCGAACAGCGCGGACTGACTCTTCGGTTCGGCGACGAAGGTGCCGACGCCTTGCATGCGCACCAACAGACCGTCAGCGGTCATCTCGCGTAGCGCGCGGTTGATGGTCATGCGGCTGAAACCGAGTTGATTGACCAGCTCGCTCTCGGACGGCACGCGGTAGTGCGGCGGCCAGTTTCCGCTGTCGATCTGCTGGGTGATCATCTGTTTGACGCGGGCGTACAAGGGCGCCGGACTGTCGCCCATGTTCGCGGCCAACGGGGAGACTGGAGGCGGAGTCGGCACGGTTGATCCCTGTTCATTGGATGAAGGTTGCTAGCTTGCCGGAGTTTACCGGGCAGGCAAACGTCTGTATATGTATATACAAATAACACACGATGGGGTGCTGAACCATGTCCGCCTTCTTTGCCGAACGCGCACTGCTGCCTAACGGATGGGCCAACAATGTACGTCTTGAGGTCAGCGCCGATGGCCTGCTGACCCAGATTCAGGCCGATTCCACCGCAGATGACGCCGAACGGCTGAGCGGCCCGCTGTTGCCGGGCATGCCTAATTTGCACTCCCACGCGTTCCAGCGGGCGATGGCGGGTCTGGCCGAAGTGGCCGGCAACCCGAACGACAGTTTCTGGACCTGGCGCGATCTGATGTATCGGCTCGTCGGAAAAATCAGCCCGGATCAACTCGGCGTCATTGCCCGTCAGCTGTACATCGAAATGCTCAAGGCCGGTTACACATCGGTGGCCGAATTTCATTACGTGCATCACGACAGCAATGGTCAGCCGTATGCCGATCCGGCTGAGCTGGCGTTGCGCATCAGTCAGGCGGCGAGTGAAAGCGGCATCGGTCTGACCCTGTTGCCGGTGCTCTACAGCCACTCCGGTTTTGGCGGCCAGACGCCGAATGACGGCCAGCGCCGCTTCATCAACAGCACCGAAAATTACCTGAATCTGCAATCGCGTTTGCAGCCGTTACTGGCGCAGCAAAAGGCGCAGTCGCTGGGTCTGTGCTTCCACTCGTTGCGCGCGGTGACCCCGCAGCAGATCAGCGAAGTCTTGGCGGCCAGCGACAAGCAATGCCCTGTGCATATTCACATCGCCGAACAACAGAAAGAAGTCGACGACTGCCTGAGCTGGAGCGGTCGGCGTCCGCTGCAATGGCTGTACGAAAACACCGAAGTCGATCAGCGCTGGTGCCTGGTGCACGCGACCCACGCCAATCCGGAAGAAGTCACGCTGATGGCCAAGAGTCGCGCCATTGCCGGCCTGTGCCTGACCACCGAAGCGAACCTGGGTGACGGGATTTTCCCGGCAGTAGATTTCCTCGCTCAGGGCGGGCGCATGGGCATCGGTTCCGACAGCCATGTGTCGCTGAGCGTGGTGGAGGAATTACGTTGGCTGGAATACGGCCAGCGTCTGCGTGATCAGCGCCGTAATCGTTTGTATGGCGCGGATCAGCCGATGGTTGGGCGCACGCTGTATGACGCGGCGCTGGACGGTGGTGCGCAGGCGATGGGTCAGCCGGTTGGTGCGCTGGAAGTTGGCAAGCGGGCGGACTGGATTGTGCTCGATGGCAGCGATCCGTATCTGGCGACAGCGAGCGGTGACGGGATTTTGAATCGCTGGCTGTTTGCCGGTGGCGATCGGCAGGTGCGCGATGTGCTGGTCAATGGCCAGTGGGTAGTGCGCGATGGGCGGCATGCAGGGGAAGAGGACAGTGCTCGTGCCTTCACCCAGGTTCTGCGCGACCTCCTCGGCTGACAGCTGATCGTTCCCACGCTCTGCGTGGGAATGCAGCCCGGGACGCTCTGCGTCCCACAAGCGGACGCAGAGCGTCCATTGAGACACTCCCACGCGGAGCGTGGGAGCGATCAGGATGGGTGATTAATTCGAGGTCTTGGCCATCTGCCGATCCGACGCGCGCCAGATCAAGCGCGTGGTGTCATAGCCCTGCTGACGCGCCTTGCTCAGCAGCTCTTCACGCACCACACCGTTGACGGTCGGCGTGCGCGACAGCAACCACATGTACTTGCGACTCGGGTCGCCGACGATGGCGGTCTTGTAGTCATCGCTGACGTACAACACCCAGTATTCACCTTTCGCCACACCCGGAATCAGACGCGAGAACCAGGTATCGAATTCGACCCAGAGCTTGTCGGTCTTGCCCGGCACCTGTGGATAAGCCGTGCCCTTGGCCTCTTCCCACTGCCAGTCCGGCGTCAGGCAGCGATTGAGCACCGCGACATTACCGTCAGGCTTGAGGGTGTAATGGGCTTCGGATTGCGCGCAATGGCGCTGGAAGTACATCGGCAAGCGAGCCAGTTCGTACCAGGTGCCCTGATAGCGCTTGAGATTGACGCTGTTGACGGTTTTCGGCGCCAACGGGTCGACGCCGGAAGTGGCGCAGCCGGCCAGTACCAGGCCGGCAAAAAGGATCAGCAATAACCGCTTCATTTTTCTTCTCCGTGGGCGCGAAGCCCCGGTTTACTTCAGGCCTTGGCCGGAAAACATCAGCACTTTGTCACCGGCGTACTGCACGCTGATAAAGCTGTTCTTGTCGCCCCAGGTGCAACTGGACATGCCGAGCGCGCCCGAGCAATCGGTGGGCTTGCCGAGCAGAGTCTCGACTTCGGCCTTGGCCATACCGGCCGAGAGCTTCGAATAGTTTTCCTGATTGACCTTGCTGCATGCGGCCAACAGCACGCAAAACGTCAGAAGGGCGATAGATCGCAGCGACATGGTGTAACTCCTGGAACGAGGGGGGATGGCATGGTGCCAACCAGAAGCTTAGAAGAGAAAACCCTCATCTGGTTCCCTGGGGGAATGGCTATTTATTAGCCCGCCCGTCTGGCATTTGCCGGTAAATCAGACACTTTGTAGGGCTATTGAGCATTTCGTCGCATTTCACCAAAGACGCCTAATCTTTGGCGCGCCGCGGTCGAAATAAGAGCAGCGCAAAGCCCCCGAGTGTGGCAAATTGCCGCCCTTTCTTGACCAGCCCCTTCGCGGTAGTTCATTCGATGACCAGAAACATGAAATTCAGCCACAAGATTTTGTTGGCTGCCGCCCTCGTGGTGGCCGTTGCGTTCGCCTGTTTCATTTTCTTCAACGACTATCGACAGCGCGAAGCCTTGAGCACGAGCACCGAAGCGTCGATGCAGGAGCTGGGCAGCCTGACCACCAGCAATATCCAGACCTGGCTGGAAAGTCGCATTCAGTTGCTGCAATCGCTGTCGCAGCAAGTGGCCGTCGACGGCAACGCCCCGGCCAGCCTGAAACGCATCATTGACCTGCCCGCCTACACCGGCAATTTCCAGCTCAGCTATTTCGGCGGTGCCGACGGCGTGATGTTCTCGGTACCGGCCGGCAACCGCGCACCCGATTACGATCCGCGCGCCCGTGGCTGGTACAAAGCAGCGAACAGCGCGCAGCAAACCATCGTCACCGAACCGTACATCGCCGCGTCCTCGGGCAAACTGGTGATCACCGTCGCCACCCCGGTGCAGCGCCAGGGCCAGATGCTCGGCGTCGCCGGTGCCGACATCGATCTGACCAGCGTCAGCGCAATCATCAACTCGCTGAACTTCGGTGGCCACGGCCATGCATTCATCGTCAGTGCCGACGGCAAGATCCTGATCCACCCGGACAGCAAACTGGTGCTCAAGACCCTCGCCGAGGCCTACCCGAATGGCGCGCCGAAAGTCAGCCCGGGCCTGAAAGAAGTCGAGTTCGATGGCAAGACCCAACTGATCTCCTTCACCCGCGTCAACGGCGTGCCGTCGGCCGATTGGTACGTGGCGCTGGTGCTCGATAAAGACACCGCGTTCTCGATGCTCAGCGAATTCCGCACCTCGGCGTTGATTGCCATGGTCATTGCCGTGGTGATCATCATCGCCCTGCTCGGCATGCTGATCCGCGTACTGATGCAGCCACTGCTGACCATGGGCCGCGCGATGCACGACATCGCCGAAGGTGAAGGCGACTTGACCAAGCGTCTGGTGATCCACGGCAACGACGAATTCGGCGCGCTGGGCACTTCGTTCAACCGCTTCGTCGAACGTATCCACACCTCGATTCGCGAAGTATCGTCGGCCACCGGCCAGGTCAACGAAGTCGCTCTGCGTGTCGTCGCAGCGTCGAACTCGTCGATGTACAACTCCGACCAGCAAGCCTCACGCACCAACAGCGTCGCTGCCGCGATCAACCAGCTCGGCGCCGCCGCGCAGGAAATCGCCCAGAACGCCGCCCTCGCCTCGCAGCATTCCAGCGACGCGCGCAGCCTTGCGGTCGACGGTCAGCAGGTTGTGGATAAAACCATCCAGGCCATGCAGCAGCTGTCGGCGAAGATCAGCGATTCCTGCGGCAACATCGAAACCCTGAACAGCAACACGGTGAACATCGGTCAGATTCTCGAAGTGATCACCAGCATTTCCCAGCAGACCAACCTGCTCGCGCTCAACGCTGCGATCGAAGCGGCACGAGCCGGTGAAGCCGGTCGTGGTTTCGCTGTGGTCGCCGATGAAGTGCGTAACCTCGCGCACCGCACCCAGGATTCGGCGCAGCAAGTGCAGAAGATGATCGAAGAGCTGCAAGTCGGCGCGCGCCAGGCGGTCAGCATCATGACCGAGAGCCAGCGCGAGAGCGAAAGCAGCGTCGGCATCGCCAACCAGGCCGGCGAGCGTCTGGGCAGCGTGACTCAGCGTATTGGCGAGATCGACGGGATGAACCAGTCGGTGGCCACCGCGACTGAAGAGCAGACGGCAGTGGTCGAGTCGATCAATGTCGATATCAACGAGATCAACACGCTGAATCAGGAAGGTGTGGAGAACTTGCAGGCGACGTTGCGGGCTTGCTCGGATCTGGAGCAGCAGGCGGCGCGGTTGAAGCAGTTGGTGGGTAGTTTCCGCATTTAAGCGGCGCTGCTTTTGGCGCCTTCGCGAGCAAGCTCGGCCCTACAATGGTTCTGTATGGTTCACAGATATCCTGTGGGAGCGGACTTGCCCGCGATGGCGGCATCAGCAACGAAAGAATTTGGAATTGAAACACGCTCGTCTGCTCGAACTGACGCTGGACTGAATTAAGACTAAACTCAGTCCCATTCAATTTAGCGGGGCTCAACCATGAAGCTTTCATCGCAAATCAAACCCATCAGTTACCTGAAAAGTCACACAGCCGAAATCGTCAAATCAATCACAGAAAGCCGCGAGCCGCTGGTAATCACTCAAAACGGTGAAGCCAAGCTAGTGGTGATGGATGTGAAAAGCTTTGAAGAGCAAGAAGGCACGATGGCCTTGTTGAAACTGTTGGCGATGGGTAATCGGGAGATTGAGGAAGGCAAGTTCAGTGATGCTGAAGATGTCTTTGCCGATTTGGACAAGGCCGATCATCAATGAGTTTAAAGGTCGTTATTCTCCAGTCCGCACAAGCAGATCTCAAAGAACTTCGCTCCTACCTCGTCAGACAGTTCTCATTTCAAATTTGGCAAAGCACTTATGCCGACCTCAAGACTGCGATTCTCGGCCTCGCAGATCTGCCTTATTCAGGATCAATCCCCGAAGAAATCGAGAAGCTCAATCTCGGCCAATACCGCCAGATTGTTTTGGGAAGGAACCGGATTATTTATGAGGTGCGAGAAAAAACGGTTTTCATCCATATCATTGTCGATACGCGAAAAAGCCTACCGGCACTGTTGATGAAACGGCTTCTACGAGGCAATCCTTGATTTAGAACCGTGATCCAGGCTGATCGAGAAACACCAACTCCTCCGCCGTAGACTCCCGCCCCAACACCGCATTGCGATGCGGAAACCGTCCAAACCGCGCAATCACTTTCTGATGCCGTTCAGCATAATCCAGATTATCGGCAAACACCGCGCGCTCACCTTCCGGCTGTTCAGCCACCAGCTCGATAAACCGGGAAACTGCCTCATTCTGCACCGCGAGGTTTTCGCAGTGTTCGAACACCAGATAAATGAATACACGCTGAATCGGCTTCAACTGCCGATCGAAATCCGCGGCAATACCTTGCGCGACGAGTTTCTGCGCGCGCAGATCACCGGAGAACGCTTTGGGAGTATCACGAAAGATCATTCGCGGCAGTTGATCGAGCAGTAGCACCACCGCCAGCCAACCTTCGGGACGTTGCGTCCACTCGGTCAATTCGCCAGCCAGGGCCTGATCGACAAAGACCCCGAAACGCTCACGCGCTTCGAGGTCTTGGCTGTCTCGCTTGCCAAACCACAACTTGCCCTTGTCAGCCGAGATCTCGTCCGGGGATTCGGCGTGTCCGAACCACCAATCGAGCAACGGCTGCCAGGGCGCGGTCATGGTTTATTCCTTGTGGTAGGCCGTAGCGCGTGCGACTTCTTCTTTCGAGCCGAGGAACACCGCTACACGCTGGTGCAGGCCTTCTGGCTGAATGTCGAGGATGCGCTGGTGACCGTCGGTCGACGCGCCGCCTGCTTGTTCCACCAGGAACGACATCGGGTTGGCTTCGTACATCAGACGCAGTTTGCCTGGCTTGGATGGCTCACGGCTGTCGCGCGGGTACATGAACAGACCGCCACGGGTCAGGATGCGGTGTACGTCGGCAACCATCGCCGCGACCCAACGCATGTTGTAGTTCTTTTTCAGCGGACCTTCTTCACCGGCCAGCAGCTCGCCCACGTAGCGTTGTACCGGGGCTTCCCAGTGACGCTGGTTGGACATGTTGATGGCGAATTCCTGGGTCGACTCAGGAATGGTGATGTCTTCGTGGGTCAGCACGAAGCTGCCCATTTCACGGTCGAGGGTGAAGCCTTTGACGCCGTCGCCCAGGGTCAGTACCAGCATGGTTTGCGGGCCGTAGATTGCGTAACCGGCGGCAACTTGCTGAGTGCCTGGCTGCAGGAACGCTTTCTCGTTCAGCGGCTCGTTCTGGCTCAGGTATTCGTTCGGGCAACGCAGTACCGAGAAGATGGTGCCGACCGGGGCGTTGATGTCGATGTTCGACGAGCCGTCCAGTGGGTCGAATACCAGCAGGTACGCGCCTTTCGGGTATTTGCCCGGGATCTGGTAGGCATTGTCCATTTCTTCGGACGCCATGCCGGCCAGGTGACCGCCCCATTCGTTGGCTTCGAGCAGGATCTCGTTGGAGATCACGTCGAGTTTCTTCTGCACTTCGCCTTGGACGTTTTCAGTGCCCATGCTGCCCAAAACACCACCCAGGGCGCCTTTGGACACGGCGTGGCTGATTTCTTTGCAAGCACGCGCGACCACTTCGATCAGGAAACGCAGATCGGCAGGAGTGTTATTGCTGCGGGTCTGCTCAATCAAATAGCGACTCAGGGTAACGCGGGACATGGACGGCTCCGGTGGAATGGGGGGCTAAAAACCCGCGCAGTTTACAGGGAGTCTGAAACCGTAGCGAGCGAAGACGCCCGGTAACGTGCGTTGGGGTGTATTTGCCTGTATGAGACGTGATTGTCGGGGGAGAGTTCAGGTAGCGGGTTTAGCGTAGTTGGAAATCGGACGGGTGTGGCTGGGGGTTAATTGATCAGTTCGGAATATGTATTGGCTGACACGCCACTTTCGCGAGCAGGCTCGCTCCCACAGGGAATCGGGGGTGACCGCTGAATTGGCGTCCATTGAAGATTCAATGTGGGAGCGAGCCTGCTCGCGAATGGCGCGCAGCGCCAGCCATTCTCAGGTGTTGGTCGGCGGCTTGCGCAACAGACTCGCCGCCATCGCCCCGAGGAACACCACACTCAACAACAACACCGCCCACAAGCCGATCTTCTTCCAGTTGGTCTCAGCCACCGCCACCGTGGTCGCTGTCGAAGTCTGCGTAGCCACCGCATCACCCTGAACCACAGCTTTACCCAATGCCGCCAGCTTCTCCGGTTTGAAATCGGGAATCAGCGTCGCCAATGGCAAGTTCGCCGTTTTCACCGTCGGATTACCCAACGCCAAACTGTACGGCCCCTCCCCCCGTGCAAGGAAAATCACCTGCGTGGCTCGCACCGCGTACTTCACGCTTGGCGCCTGCTCGCCCAGACCACCGCCACGCTCATCTACCGTCAGCTTCAACTGTTGCACGGTCTGCCCGTAGAGCTGCAATTCGTTCTGCACCACGTCCTGACCATTCTGGGTCAGGCGATAGAGCAGACCGCTGCTCAATTCCTGCCACGGCAAGCTGCTTTCACGTCGGCCCGACAATGTCACCGGCGCCAGACTGTTCGGTTGTTTGATTTCGACCTGCACCCGCTCGACATTCAGCCCCATCGGCAACTGCCAGGTGTATTCCCCGGCCTTGGTGCTGCTGCCGGCCACTGCCTGCGACCAGACCAACGGCAGCGGCACATTGCGCGGATCACTGCTTTTCAGTTGTGCCGCCGTCAGGATCGGCGCCGAATTCGGCGACTCCCACAACAGCCGCACATAACGCGCCGATTGCCCCGGCAATGTCACTTCATGCTGCTCGATGCGCTCATCGGAAAAGGTCAGCCGTGCCACCTGCCCTTCGCCCCATGGCTGCCAATGTTGCAGGTCGTCACTGGCCTCAATGCTGAAGCGCTGAAAACCGTCGCGCTCGCTGGTCCAGTCGAGGATCAACTGCTGCAACGGCGCCTTGATCGCACTCGCATCCAACAGCCAGCCGCGCAGAATCTCTTCTCCAGCCTCCAACTGACTGGACGGCTGCACCTCGACCAATGTGCCGTTGGTGGTCGCTTGCACACGCACATTCGGCGCGCGTTCGCTGGCGTCAGCGGCGTTGTACAGCGGGAACCACTTAACCTCGTGCAACTGACCGTCGTCGCGGGTCTGCGCCGACTCGCGCGCCAAGGCGTAAGCCTGCGGTTCGCCGGCGGCATTGAACACACGCAGATCACTGAGATCGGTCTGGCGTGCCTGCAATTGCACGCTCAACGGCAATTCGAGGCGGTACCACGGGCCGTTGCCACTGACCGACAACGTCACCTGCGTGGCGAAGTCCGCCGGTTTTTCCTGAGCGCCGGCCACCATCACCACGCCCAACGCCAACCAACCCAGATTCAGCATGCGACTCAAGATGAAACTCCTTCGGTGTCCGGGGCCGGTTTGTCCGCCGCCGGGTCAGCATCGACGCGTTTGGGCGGCAGCGGCGCGAAATAACCGACCACCAGCAGCAACACTCCGACGCCGATAAACGAGACGATCCGGGCGAGGCCACCACGGTTGCTCAGTTCGACAAAAATCAGTTTGGCCACCACCAGCGCAATCAATGCTGCGCCGATCAGCCACACTTCGCGGCGATGACGCAGATGGCCGCCGATCATCAGCCCGAGCGCCATCAGCGTCCAGACGATCGACAATCCGGCCTGCACCAGCATTGAGGCGAGCAGCGTATCCAGCTCGAACGGGATCCCGGCCCAATGGTGCGCGGCGCGGGTGACCAGCGCGGTGCAGAAGGCGAACAGCGAAATCCCGGCAATCAATTGCGTGGCGTTATCGGCGTAGTCCTGTCGAATCGACAACTGCGATATCGCACTGCGCGACCAGACATAGACGCCGAACAAGGCGAACAACAAACCCAGCTCTAATGGATTGAGCAGCGGCACGTAAGGAAGTGGCTCGGCATTACCATCGCTGACGCCATTGGCCAGCCAGAACCACGCCAGCATCAATACCGCCAACGGCGCAGCGGCGTACAAGCGGTACTCGCGGGCAAACGCTGCGACCGGCCACGGCCAGCTGCGCGGTGCTGCTGCCAGCAGCAGGTAAACGCTTGGCAGAATCGCCCAACCCAGCCAACGCCAGGCGTTGTATTGCTCGGACAACAGCAGCAGGCCGTAGCGCAATTCCAGCGCCAGCACGCCGATCAGCAGCCAGCAGCCGAGCACATGTGCCGTGCTCAAAGCGCGCGCCGGCAGCATCGGCGCCAAGCGTCGCAAGCTGAAGAAATGCACGGCGAATATCGCCGCCCATGCCAGCCAGCCGAAGTCAGCTGCCGGGTGATAACGCGAATGCCACGCGCCGAACAGCACAAGAGCCGCCGCCGGAATCAGCAAGGTGCAGAGCAAGCCCAGCGCCGGCCATTTCAAACGTAGCGACAACACAGTCCACAACCCCACGCTTACGGCTGCAACCAAGAGCAGCAACGTGCCTTGCAGATTCGGCGCAGCAAAACGCAGTACCTCGCTGACCCACGCCAACGCCCACCAACCCGCGCCCCACACCAGCAATATTTCGGACAAGCGCTGCAAACTCAACGCATCGAATGCCGAGGCGTGATTGCCCAGTTGCAGGCGCCACGCACCGATCATTGCCGCCAGCCCCAGCACCAGCGGCGTCCAGAATCCGCCATGGGCCAAAGGCTTCAGCCCTTCGCTGGACAGCGGCCCGAGCAGTTCCGGACCGGCCAGCAAGAACGCCGCGCCGCCAATCACCTGCAATAGCAGACCAAAAACAAAACTCACACGCTGCTTGAGGTACAGACTCAGCCAGATGATCAGCAGGCCACTGGCCGCCCACACCGCGCTCGCGGTCTGCCACGGCAGGACAAACAACACCGCGAGATTGATCAGCACCAGACCGGCCAACAACACCACCGACAGACCGCGCAGCAGACGCACGTCGCCGCGCACCATTTCATCGCGAGCCGCCAACAGCATGCCGGCAATCAACGCCAGACCGATCAGCGAAGCGCTGAGCAAGCCACTCCAACCGGCGCTGAACACCGCCGCCGAGTCTTCGCCCGCGCCTTGCAGGCGCAACAAGAACAGTGCGCCACCGAGTAACTGCACGGCAAACGCGGTGAACAGGAACGTGCGCGACTGAATTCGCAGGCCGACAAACAACGTCACCAACCCGGCCAGTGCCCAACTGATCGCCGTGGCCTGAACGAAGAAGAACAGCGGCGCCAGCAGATAAAGGAAGGTCAGGCCCAGACACGCCAGCACCGGCAAGCCTTGACGCTCCCAGGGCGAGGCCTGTTGCGGCGAAGCCTTGCGCAATTGGTAGAAACTGAACAGCAACGCGAAGCCCAGCATCAACGCGCCCAGCGGAGCACCGTCGAGCAAACTGCTTTCGCCAACCCGCAACTGACTGAGGAAGGCTAACGCGGAACCCAGTTGCAGTAGCAAGGCAAAGGCCCGGGCGAACGGTCGATGCTGACGCAGACCGAGCCAGAAAATCCCCGCGCCTTCCACCGCCCATGCCGCCGAGGTCCAGCGCGCATCCAGCCCCAGCGGGATCGCCAGACTGGCAAAAATCACCCCGAGCGCCAGACAGGTTTCACCCAGCAGCACCGCACGACCGCCCATCAATACCTTGGCCAGCACCATGTAGATCATGCCCAACGCCAGCGCACTGAACGCCGCGGCAAACTCCAGATGCTGCACCAGCGCAAACTGCAAACCGAAACCAATGATTGGCGGACCGAACAGCATCGTCCCGTCGACATAATCGCCCTTGCGTGCCGACCAGTGCAGCAATGCATCACGGTCGCTGTCTGCCGGCGCGTCAGACATATCGAGCAATTTGCGCCGGGCAAACAACAGGCCGATAGCGAGGTACATCAGGAAGAACAGAATCAGGAACGGCTCGGTGCTCCACAACAGCTCCGGCGCATACGAACGCAGGCCCCAGGCGAAGCCGATACCGAAGGTGCCGACAAAGCCGATCAGGTTGAGCAAGCGCCAGGCCTTGAACCAGGCGATAGCGAGAATGCCGGCATTGAGCAAAGCGAAATAACTGAACAGTGCGACGTGGTTGCCGGCGCCGGTCGAGGTCAGGATCGGTGCGGCGAATCCACCCAATGCGGCGACGGCAGCCAACGCCAGCGAGTCTTGGGTGATCGCCAGAATCGCCGAAAATACCGTCACCGCGACCAACAATCCCAGCGCTGCGGACGGATCGAGCAACGGATGCAGACGCATCGCCGCGAACACCGTCAGGTACAGCACCGCAATCCCGGTGCCTTGCAGCATCAAGGCGTAACTGCTGTTGCGCCGCCGCAGCCACCAGCCCAGCGCCAGCAGGCCCAACGCGGCTGCCGCGACACCGGCGTAACGTACCTCGATCGGCACAACCATGCCTTCGGTGGCGTAGCGCAGCAGGAATGCCAGACCGAAGAACAGCAACACCACGCCGACGCGCAGCACGGTGTTGCCGCCGAACAACCAATTGCGCGCGGCGCTGATGCCACGCTCGATAAAGGTTCGGCCCACGGGGTTCGGCAGGTGTTTGCGGTTCGGGCGTGACGGCGTCGAGGCGCCACACATCAGCGGGCAGCGGTTGACTGGTTTCACTGGCGACGGCGGAAATCGGTTCGAGTTCGGGCGGCAGTTCCCAGACCAGTTCGGGGACCGGGGCTTCTTCGACTGCTTTGAGGGGTTCGACGACAGGTTCGGCGGCCGGCGCCGAAGTCGGTGGCGGCGCGGCATGAAGGGGCGCGCCTTCGAGCAAAAACAGACGTTGCTCGACGCCTTGCAAAGCGACCTTCGCCTGCTCAAGTTGCTGCTGTTGCGCCGCCGCCAGCGAGCCAAGCCGCGCGATGCGGATCGTCTGCCCGATAGCCAGCCCGAGCAACGCGCCTAATAGCGCATCACTGAACGACTCGTCGAACAGCCAGCCGAGCACCAGCCCGATCAACATGAACATCCATTGCATGGTCGATATCCCTAAGCAGCCCCAAGACGGGGCGAGTCCGGCGATTGCTTCAGTCTAGGCACAAACCCTGTGGGAGCGAGCCTGCTCGCGAAAGCGGTTTGTCAGCCAACATTTCTGTTTAACATGACAACCGCTTCGCGAGCAGGCTCGCTCCCACATTGGATTGGTGGTGACCGGCGCTCAGTATATCGATCCGGCCCAACAAACGTTGGGCCTTGCGCACATTTGTTGCGGAAAGTTACTCCAGCGCTTTCCAGATATCCGTGGCGTACTCGCGAATCGTCCGGTCCGAGGAGAACCAGCCCATCCGCGCCGTGTTGAGCACTGCCGAACGCCACCAGTTGTTGGAGTCGTGCCAATGCGCTTCGACCCGCTTCTGCGCTTCCCAATACGAGTCGAAGTCGGCGCAGACCAGAAAGCGGTCGTAATCCACCAGCGAATCGATCAGCCCGGTGTAACGCGACGTGTCGTCCGGCGAGAACACCCCGCTGCGGATCGCCTGCAGCACATCGTTCAGACGATGGGAGGCGGCGATGTCCGGCAACGCGCTGAACTCGTGGTTCTGTTTACGCGCTTCAACCTGCTGCGCGCTGAGGCCGAAAATGAACATGTGCTCGGCACCGATGCGCTCGCACATTTCCACGTTGGCGCCGTCCAGCGTGCCGATGGTTAGTGCACCGTTGAGACCGAACTTCATGTTACTGGTGCCCGACGCTTCGAAGCCGGCAGTGGAGATCTGCTCGGACAAGTCCGCCGCCGGAATGATGCTCTCTGCAAGGCTGACGTTGTAGTTGGGCAGGAACACCACTTTCAGCAAGCCGCGCACGGTCGGATCGTTGTTCACCACTCGAGCGATATCGTTGGTCAGCTTGATGATCAGTTTGGCCTGGTGATAACTCGCTGCGGCTTTACCGGCGAAGATTTTCACCCGTGGCACCCAGTCGACTTCCGGCTCGGCGCGAATCGCCTGATACAACGCCACGGTGTGCATCAGGTTGAGCAACTGGCGTTTGTATTCGTGGATCCGCTTGACCTGTACATCGAACATCGCCGCCGGATTGACCGCGATCCCCAGCCGTTCGTGAATCAGATAGGCCAGCGCTTTTTTGCTGTGCAGCCGTTGTTCGGCAAAAGCTTTACGGAACGCAGTTTTTTCGGCAAACGGCTCGAGATCGAGCAGACGCTCTTCGGGGTTATCCAGTAGATCCGGGCCGAGCGCATCGACCAGCATCGAAGTCAGTTCAGAGTTGGCCTGATACAACCAGCGGCGGAAGGTAATGCCGTTGGTTTTATTGTTGATCCGCTCCGGATACAGCTTGTGCAGTTCGGCGAACACGGTTTTGCGCATCAATTGCGTGTGCAATCCGGACACGCCGTTGACGCTGTGCGAACCGAGGAAAGCGAGGTTGCCCATGCGCACCCGGCGACCGTTGTCCTCTTCAATCAGCGACACCGCACGCAGCACGTCAAAATCATGAATACCTTTGGCGCGCAGCGAGTCGATGTGCTGGGCGTTGATCAGGTAAATGATCTGCATGTGCCGCGGCAGCATGCGTTCCATCAGGCCCACCGGCCAGGTTTCCAGCGCTTCCGGCAGCAGCGTGTGGTTGGTGTACGACAGCGTATCGACGGTGACTTGCCATGCCGCATCCCACGCCACGTCGTAGACGTCGACCAGTTGGCGCATCAGTTCGGCTACGGCAATCGAGGGATGGGTGTCGTTGAGCTGGATCGCCGCGTGATCGCCCAAGGTCAATACCGAGGTGTGCATATTGCGGTGACGACGCAGCAGATCTTGCAGCGACGCAGCGACAAAGAAATATTCCTGGCGCAGGCGCAGCTCTTGCCCTGCTTCGGTGCTGTCCGCCGGGTAAAGCACGCGGGAGATGCTTTCGGCACGGGCTACTTCGGCAACGGCGCCCAAGTGGTCACCGGCGTTGAAGCGTTCCAGGTGCAAATCTTCCATGGCGCGGGCACGCCACAGGCGCAAAGTGTTAACGCTCGCCCCGCGCCAGCCGACTACCGGCGTGTCGTAAGCAATGGCGCGAACGGTTTCTGCTGGCGACCAGACTTGCTTGGATTTACCAGAGACATCGGTCACGGTTTCAACGCTGCCACCGAAGCCGATGGTGTAAACCACTTCCGGCCGCTCGAACTCCCACGGGTTACCGAAATCCAGCCAGTGCTCGGTCTGCTCCTGCTGCCAGCCGTCGACAATGGCCTGGCGGAACAAGCCGTGTTCGTAACGAATGCCGTAGCCGTGACCAGCGATGCCGAGGGTCGACATGCTTTCCATGAAGCATGCGGCCAGACGACCGAGGCCGCCGTTGCCAAGCGCCGCATCGGGCTCCAGCAAGCGGATGCGTTCCAGATCGACACCGAGCTCAGTCAACGCTTCACGGGCGACGTCGAGCAAGCCAAGGTTGCTCAGACTGTCGTAGAGCAAGCGGCCGATGAGGAACTCCAGCGAGAGGTAATACACCCGTTTCTGACCTTTGCGGTAGATCTGCCGGGTGTGGTCCATCCAGTGTTCGACCATGTGATCACGCGCAGCCAATGCGATGGCTTCGAACCAGTCATGGTCGAAGGCGTGATCGGGGTCTTTGCCCACGGCGTAGGTGAGTTTGGTCAGGACGGCGTCGCGAAATGCGGCCACCTCTGCTTCGCGAACTAGTGGTTCTTGAGTCATCGATAGGACCTCGAGCGAGCGGGGAATTGTCTGAGCCTAGACGGTCTGACCGACGGTAGCGGCTCTGGTTCGGCAGTTTTTCCCGAGACTGTGAGATAGCCCGGCATTACCTTGGCGAGTGAGCTAATGAATGCAGGGGCCGTGCCGAATTGTCCGGCAATGTGCCTGCACGCAGAAAAAATCTGGCGAAAGGTTGTTCAAAAATCCACCAGTCCCGGTATGATCGCGCGCCCTGATGCATACACACCTGGTAACTCCCGATGATGAAGCCCAACCTGATTGCCGCCGCCGAGATCGATCGTCTCGATACGTGGGCGAAATACTCAGCCCCGATGTGCGGTTCCTGCATATCCAGCTGCTGCACGCTGCCGGTTGAGGTAAAGATCAAGGATCTGGTGCGCATCGGTGTGGTCGACGAGTTCGAACTGGGTGACCCGCCAAAGAACATCGCCAAGCGTCTGCAAAAGGAAGGCCTGGTTGAACGTTTCAATCAGAAGTCCGGCATCTTCACCCTGCAGCGCATGAGCAACAACGATTGCTACTACCTGGATCGTAAGAGCCGCCTGTGCACCATTTATGACAAGCGCCCGGACACTTGCCGCAATCACCCGAAGATCGGGCCGCGGCCGGGGTATTGCGCGTACAAGCCGAAGGAAGTCGTGCGCGAGCAGAATTTCCGCGCAATCGAGAAGTTTTAAACGCTTACCCTCATCGGAACGCCGACCGCCCAGCCCTCTCCCGGAGGGAGAGGGAGCCGACCGAGGTGTCTTGCGCCTGACACCGACCTGAAAAATCCAGTCGATTATAGATTCGGTACAGCCCCACCAGGTCGACGCATTTCTAAAACATCCCCCAATCAGTCCCCTCTCCCTCCGGGAGAGGGCTAGGGTGAGGGGCTCTTGATCTTCAAGACCCAACCTGCATTTCCCCCAGACAAACAAAAACGCCCCCGGTCTCGCGACCGGGGGCGTTTTTTCAAGCTCGGGCTAAGTTACGCCTTGGCTTTCTTGGCAGCGCGGGTACGCTCGCTTTCGTCCAGGATCTTCTTGCGAAGACGGATGGACTTAGGAGTAACTTCGCACAGCTCGTCTTCCTGGATGTATTCCAGAGCCTGTTCCAGAGTGAAGCGAACAGGTGGAACCAGAGCGATGGTTTCGTCTTTACCCGAAGCACGCATGTTGTCGAGCTTCTTGCCTTTGGTTGGGTTTACACCCAGGTCGTTGTCGCGGCTGTTCTGACCAACGATTTGACCGTTGTAGATCTCCTGGCCGTGTTCTACGAACAGCTTGCCACGAGCCTGCAGGGTTTCCAGCGAGTAGGTCAGTGCCTTGCCGGTTTCAACCGAAACCAGAACGCCGTTCTGACGGCCGGACATGTGGCCCGACTTGACGGTGTCGTAGCGATCGAAGATCGAGGTCAGGATGCCAGCACCGTTGGTCAGGGTCAGGAACTGGTTACGGAAACCGATCAGACCGCGAGCAGGGATGTTGTATTCCAGACGAACACGGCCTTTGCCATCCGGCACCATGTTGCTCAGGTCGCCCTTACGCAGACCCATCTCTTCCATGACCTTGCCCTGAGCTTCTTCAGGGATGTCGATGGTCACGTTTTCGAACGGTTCTTGTTTAACGCCGTTCACTTCACGAATGATTACTTCAGGACGGCCCAGGGCCAGCTCGAAGCCTTCGCGACGCATGGTTTCGATCAATACCGAGAGGTGCAGCTCACCACGGCCGGAAACCTTGAACTTGTCGGCGGTGTCGCCTTCTTCAACGCGCAGTGCAACGTTGTACAGCAGCTCTTTGTCCAGACGGTCCTTGATGTTACGGGACGTCACGAACTTGCCTTCTTTACCGCAGAATGGCGAGTCGTTTACCTGGAAGGTCATCGAAACGGTTGGCTCGTCAACGGTCAGAGGCTTCATCGCCTCGACAGTGTCCGGGTGGCACAGGGTGTCGGAGATGAACAGCGAGTCCATACCGCTGATGCAAACGATATCGCCTGCTGCAGCTTCTTCAACGTCGATGCGGTGCAGACCGTGGTGACCCATCAGTTTCAGGATACGGCCGTTACGGCGCTTGCCGTCGGCACCGATCGCCACAACCGGGGTGTTCGGCTTGACGCGGCCACGAGCGATACGGCCAACGCCGATAACACCCAGGAAGCTGTTGTAGTCCAGAGCGGAGATCTGCATCTGGAACGCGCCATCACGGTCAACAGCCGGAGGCGGAACGTGGTCGACTACCGCTTGGTACAGCGGGGTCATGTCTTCAGCCATGGCGGTGTGATCCAGACCGGCAATGCCGTTCAGGGCCGAGGCGTACACAACCTGGAAGTCCAGTTGTTCTTCGGTAGCACCGAGGTTGTCGAACAGGTCGAAGATCTGGTCCAGAACCCAGTCCGGACGCGCGCCTGGACGGTCAACCTTGTTGATTACCACGATCGGACGCAGGCCGGCTTCGAAAGCCTTCTTGGTCACGAAACGGGTTTGCGGCATAGGGCCGTCTTGAGCGTCAACCAGCAGCAGAACGGAGTCGACCATCGACATTACGCGTTCAACTTCGCCGCCGAAGTCGGCGTGGCCCGGGGTGTCCACGATGTTGATGTGGTAGCCGTTCCAGTTGATGGCGGTGTTTTTCGCCAGAATGGTAATACCGCGCTCTTTTTCCTGGTCGTTGGAGTCCATCACGCGCTCGTCGTTGAGCTCGTTGCGCTCCAGAGTGCCGGATTGACGCAGGAGTTTGTCTACCAGGGTGGTTTTACCATGGTCAACGTGGGCAATGATGGCGATGTTGCGTAGATTTTCGATCACTTGTGTATCTCGATCAGAGGATTCGGTTTGCTGACAAGTCTTGGCAGCGATTAGCAGTAGTGTCCGGCATGGCCGTTACAGCTTGACGGCGGTGTCGGGGGGCCGGTGACGCAGGCCACAGGCAAACAGCCCCGGGCACTTAGCTCGGTCGATAAACGCGCACATTGGCATGCCCCTCACTGAGCAAATGGTGAGCATGCAGGCGACTCATCACGCCTTTGTCGCAATACAGCAGGTACTGGCGAGTCGGATCCAGCTCCTTGAAACGAGCGTTCACTGCGTAGAACGGCATCGTCTGTACTTCTACGCCAGCGAGTTCCAGCGGCTCATCCTCGGCGGCATCCGGGTGACGGATGTCGATCACGATCTGGCCGGCCAGTGCTTCGCTGACTTCTTCAATCTGTACGTCCTGGCCCAATTCGTCGATCACCCGATCGATCGGCACCAGTTTGGCGTTTTCGAGCGCACGCTCGAGGACCGCCATGTCGAATTCTTTCTCTTCGTGCTCAACGCGACCGCGTTTGGCGGCGGTCTTCGGATTGACCGAAATAACCCCGCAGTATTCCGGCATGTGCCGGGCGAAATCGGCGGTGCCGATCTCGTTGGCCGTGTCGATGATGTCCTGCTTGTGCGCCACGATCAGCGGACGCAGGACCAGTTTGTCGGTCACGCAGTCGATCACCGACAGGTTCGGCAGCGTCTGGCTCGACACCTGGGAGATCGCCTCACCGGTGACCAGCGCTTCGATGTGCAGACGGTCGGCGATGTTGGAGGCCGCGCGCAACATCATACGCTTCAATACGACGCCCATATGACTGTTATCGACTTTGCCGAGAATTTCGCCCAACACTTCTTCGAACGGAACACTGACAAATAGCACGCGTTGCGAGCTGCCGTACTTCTTCCAGATGAAATGCGCGACTTCCATCACGCCCAATTCATGGGCACGACCGCCCAGATTGAAGAAGCAGAAGTGCGTCATCAGGCCGCGACGAATGATCTGGTAGGCCGCAACCGTCGAGTCAAAGCCGCCGGACATCAATACCAGCGTCTGCTCCAGGGCGCCGAGCGGGTAGCCGCCGATGCCGTTGTGCTGGCTGTGAATGACGAACAACCGTTTGTCGCGAACTTCGATACGGACTTCGATTTCCGGCGCTTTCAGGTCGATACCGGCGGCACCGCACTCACGGC
This sequence comes from Pseudomonas sp. S3_C06, assembly GCF_054667675.1. NCBI lineage: Bacteria > Pseudomonadati > Pseudomonadota > Gammaproteobacteria > Pseudomonadales > Pseudomonadaceae > Pseudomonas > Pseudomonas sp. S3_C06. Next base: position 4,296,118 of record NZ_CP162747.1, on the reverse strand, counting down.
GCAGCTTGCTGCCGACGTATTTTTCGACGTCCATCGAGCTGAAGGTGTGCTTGCCGGCACGCTTGCAGCGCACCGAGAAAATCTTCCCGGCCAGTGCATCGCCGTAGTGCTGTTTGCACTTCTCGGTGATGTCGTCGAAGTCGCCCAGCGGGTACTCGTCGATCTGCAGGAAGTGCGCGATGCCCGGCATGCAGGTCAGGCGCTCACCCATCTCTTTCAAGGCTTTGGGGTCGGTAACGCGGGTTTCCAGCTCGAGATTGTCCCACACACCGTTCACCACCACGGCCGGGTCCAGGTCACGGAGCACGGTGCGGATGTTCTTGGCCAGCTGGCGGATGAACTTCGTCCGGACAGGTCGGCTTTTGATGGTGATCTCGGGGAAGACTTTTACGATTAGTTTCATGAAAACAGCGCGCGAACGGCCAGCCGAAAAAGGGGGGCGCGGATTATAGCGGAAATTGCTCAAGGTTTAACCAGTTAATGTGCAGAAGGTTTTGCACGCACCAAAACAGGTCATTTTCGTTTTACGACGCTACATTAAAGGGCGAGATTTTCCGCATTCAGGCGCTTTGCACCTCAATAAGCGTGAATCTGGGGCAAAAAACCCATGCTGGGGCACTGGCATGCAATTTGCTCCCTTGTGAGGCAGGTTGCCTTGGCAGAGTATTCGCGCCGGCATCACCCAAATTCAAGGGCATCCACTACCAAGCCCGAAGCCACCCGGAGGACATATGTCGAAGACGGTTCAACTCATCAAAGATCATGACGTCAAGTGGATTGATCTGCGCTTCACGGACACCAAAGGCACTCAGCACCACGTGACCATGCCGGCTCGCGATGCGCTGGATGAAGACTTCTTCGAAGTCGGCAAGATGTTCGACGGTTCCTCCATTGCTGGCTGGAAAGGCATCGAAGCCTCCGACATGATCCTGATGCCGGTTGACGAAACTGCCGTTCTCGACCCGTTCACCGAAGACGCCACCCTGATCCTGGTGTGCGACATCATCGAACCTTCGAGCATGCAAGGCTACGACCGCGACCCACGTGCGATCGCCAAGCGCGCCGAAGAACACCTGAAAGCCACCGGTATCGGTGACACCGTGTTCGCTGGTCCAGAGCCTGAGTTCTTCATCTTTGACTCGGTGAAATTCAAGTCGGACATCTCCGGCTCGATGTTCAAGATCTACTCCGAGCAAGGTTCGTGGATGTCCGACCAGGACATCGAAGGCGGCAACAAAGGTCACCGTCCAGGCGTCAAAGGCGGCTACTTCCCGGTGCCACCGTTCGACCACGACCACGAAATCCGTACCTCCATGTGCAACGCACTGGAAGAAATGGGCCTGACCGTTGAAGTTCACCACCACGAAGTGGCGACTGCCGGCCAGAACGAAATCGGCGTCAAGTTCAACACCCTGGTGAAGAAAGCCGACGAAACCCAAACCCTGAAGTACGTTGTGCACAACGTTGCTGACGCTTACGGCCGTACCGCGACCTTCATGCCGAAGCCACTGTACGGCGACAACGGTTCGGGCATGCACGTACACATGTCGATCTGGAAAGACGGCAAGAACACCTTCGCAGGTGAAGGTTATGCCGGCCTGTCCGATACCGCTCTGTACTTCATCGGCGGCATCATCAAACACGGTAAGGCCCTGAACGGCTTCACCAACCCGGCGACCAACTCCTACAAGCGTCTGGTGCCAGGCTTCGAAGCTCCGGTAATGCTGGCCTACTCGGCTCGCAACCGTTCCGCTTCGATCCGTATTCCTTACGTGTCGAGCCCGAAAGCCCGCCGTATCGAAGCACGCTTCCCGGATCCGGCTGCCAACCCGTACCTGGCCTTCGCTGCACTGCTGATGGCCGGTCTGGACGGTATCCAGAACAAGATCCACCCAGGCGACGCTGCCGACAAAAACCTGTACGACCTGCCGCCTGAAGAAGCGAAAGAGATCCCACAAGTTTGCGGCAGCCTGAAAGAAGCCCTGGAAGAGCTGGACAAGGGCCGCGCGTTCCTGACCAAGGGCGGCGTGTTCTCCGACGACTTCATCGACGCTTACATCGCGCTGAAATCGGAAGAAGAAATCAAGGTTCGCACCTTCGTACACCCACTGGAATATGAGCTGTACTACAGCTGCTGATCCGGTAGCGCCGCGTTACGTGGCGTGAGTGAAAGAGGCCTCCTTCGGGAGGCCTTTTTTATTGCGATCTTTTGACTTTGCTTTTCAATTCCAATTGTTAACAGCTTGGGCCTCTCGCCCACCCTGTCCTATGCTGCACCCCATCGCTTTCAATCCCGGTCGATTTCATGGGTCGCACCTTTTTCTACATACTGCTGCTGATCGTCCTGCCCGCCACTGCGCAGATCTACAAGTACACCGACGCCAACGGCAACACGGTGTATAGCGATCACTCGCCGGACGGTGTGCAGGCGCAGCCCGTGGAGTTGCCGCCGCTCAATCGTGTCGAGCCGCAGGCACCCGGCGCATCACCCGCGCCCGAAACCGACAACCGTGAACCTGTGCGCAACGCCTACGACATTCTTGAACTCGCAGGCCTGCCCACCGAAGAGGCCGTGCGCGCCAATAACGGCACGTTCACCGTCCAAGTGCTGATCAAGCCGCGCCTACAGCCGCCGCATCAGTTGAGGCTGGTATTGGACGATGAGCCTTACGGTCAGCCGAGCAACGTGCCGATCCTGCAACTGGTGAACGTCGATCGCGGCGAACATCGCCTCGCGGTGCAGGTGATCGACGGACAGACGATCATCCAGCAGAGCCCACCAGTACCTCTCAGCGTGCAGCGGGTGCACAAGCCATGATCCGCGCATGTTTGTTCGTCGTGTTGGCGCTGATGACGCTGCTGGCCTCAGCAGAGGTCTTCACCTATACCGATGCTCAGGGCAATCGTGTCTACACCGACCAGCCCCGCAGCAACGCCAAACGGGTGCCCATCGCGACCAGCAATCGCATGTCGGCCAATCCCAGCGCCGCTGCGCCGATTTCCACGGCGAAAAAATCCCCGGAACAGCCGCCCTTCCACTACGACATGCTGCGCATTCTGGTGCCCGAGCCCGATGCCACGATTCGCAGCAGTGCCGGCGAAATCATCGTCAGCGTCACCAGCGAGCCGGGCCTGCAAAAAGGCCATCGCTACCGGCTGTTGCTGGATGGACAGGCCACCGGCGAACCAGGTCTGAGTCCGGTGTTCCCGCTGAACAACATTGATCGTGGCAGCCATAACCTTTCAGTGGAAATCCTCGATGCACAGGGGCGAACGGTCGAACGCACCGCCAACCAGCCTTTCCACATGCAGCGCATTTCTCTCGCGCAAAAACGCCAGATCAAACCCTGCGTCGCCGAAGACTACGGCGTGCGCCCGGAATGCCCACTGAAAGACAAACCGCCTGAGCCGAAAAACCCCTTCCTGCGTTTCTTCTAACGCCGCTCAGCTTTGCGCACTATATTGGTGCAATAGATTGCACCGTACCCACAATCCAACCCATTTTGGTTCGAAACTTCCCGTTCGAGCTGGCACCCTGCCACTCAAACGAGCGTCAAACGCCTGTTTCAGGCGTTTGACGCTTCTTTTCAGAGCCTTGGTTTGGTTTTTGCATTTTCCGTTCACCGACGCTTGCTTGTTGCGCACGCTCCGCCCCCAAAAGAGGCTCCGATGACCATTAGCGACGCAATCCACCGTTTGCTGCTCGACAACCTGACCACCGCCACCATCCTGCTCGACGCCGAATTGCGCCTCGAGTACATGAACCCGGCGGCGGAGATGCTGCTCGCCATCAGCGGGCAGCGCAGCCATGGGCAATTCATCAGCGAGTTGTTCACCGAATCCACCGAGGCGCTCAATTCCCTGCGCCAGGCGGTGGAACAGGCGCATCCGTTCACTAAACGCGAAGCGATGCTCACTGCCCTCACCGGCCAGACCTTGACCGTGGATTACGCAGTGACGCCAATCCTCAGCAATGGCGCGACCATGCTTCTGCTGGAAGTCCATCCGCGTGACCGCTTGCTGCGGATCACCAAGGAAGAAGCGCAGCTGTCCAAACAGGAAACCAGCAAGATGCTGGTGCGCGGTCTCGCCCACGAGATCAAGAATCCGCTCGGCGGCATCCGCGGCGCAGCACAATTGCTGGCCCGCGAGCTGCCGGAAGACAGCCTGCGCGATTACACCAACGTGATCATTGAAGAAGCCGACCGCCTGCGCAATCTGGTCGACCGCATGCTCGGCTCGAACAAGCTGCCGTCGCTGGCGATGTGCAACGTCCACGAAGTGCTCGAGCGCGTCTGCCAACTGGTCGAAGCGGAAAGTCAGGGCTGCATCACCTTGGTGCGCGATTACGACCCAAGCATTCCCGACGTATTGATCGACCGCGAGCAAATGATTCAGGCGGTGTTGAACATCGTGCGCAACGCGATGCAGGCGATCAGCAGCCAGAACGAGCTGCGTCTGGGCCGCATCAGCCTGCGCACCCGCGCCATGCGCCAGTTCACCATCGGCCACATCCGCCATCGCCTGGTGACCAAGATCGAGATCATCGACAACGGCCCCGGGATCCCGGCGGAACTTCAGGAAACCATTTTCTTTCCCATGGTCAGCGGACGCCCGGACGGTACCGGGCTCGGTCTGGCCATTACCCAGAACATCATCAGCCAGCACCAGGGCCTGATCGAGTGTGACAGCCACCCAGGCCACACCACGTTCTCGATCTTTCTGCCACTGGAACAAGGAGCCACATCGACATGAGCCGTAGTGAAACCGTATGGATCGTCGATGACGACCGTTCTATCCGTTGGGTTCTGGAAAAGGCCTTGCAGCAGGAAGGCATGACCACCCAGAGCTTCGACAGTGCCGACGGTGTGATGAGTCGTCTGGCCCGTCAGCAGCCTGACGTGATCATTTCCGACATTCGCATGCCGGGTGCCAGTGGTCTGGATCTGTTGGCGCGAATCCGCGAGCAACACCCAAGGTTGCCGGTCATCATCATGACCGCTCATTCCGATCTGGACAGCGCTGTCGCCTCCTATCAGGGCGGCGCGTTCGAGTACCTGCCGAAGCCGTTCGACGTCGATGAGGCGGTGTCGCTGGTCAAGCGTGCCAATCAGCACGCCCAAGAACAGCAAGGCCTGGAAGTCGTGCCGGCGTTGACCCGCACCCCGGAAATCATCGGCGAAGCGCCGGCGATGCAGGAAGTGTTTCGCGCCATCGGGCGCTTGAGCCACTCCAACATCACCGTGCTGATCAACGGTGAATCCGGCACCGGTAAAGAACTGGTCGCCCACGCTCTGCACCGCCACAGCCCACGCGCGGCCTCGCCGTTCATTGCACTGAACATGGCGGCGATCCCCAAGGATCTGATGGAATCCGAGCTGTTCGGCCATGAGAAAGGCGCGTTCACCGGCGCGGCGAACCTGCGTCGCGGCCGTTTTGAACAGGCTGATGGCGGCACATTGTTCCTCGATGAAATCGGCGACATGCCGGCTGACACACAGACTCGACTGTTGCGCGTATTGGCCGACGGCGAGTTCTATCGTGTTGGCGGCCATGTACCGGTCAAGGTCGACGTGCGCATCATTGCGGCGACGCACCAGAATCTGGAAACCCTGGTGCACGCCGGCAAATTCCGTGAGGACTTGTTCCACCGCCTCAACGTGATCCGCATCCACATCCCGCGCCTGTCGGATCGTCGCGAAGACATTCCGACCCTGGCCAAGCACTTCCTTAGCCGCGCCGCGCAGGAACTGGCGGTCGAGCCGAAACTGCTGAAAAGCGAAACCGAGGAATACCTGAAAAATCTGCCGTGGCCGGGCAACGTGCGTCAACTGGAGAATACGTGCCGCTGGATCACCGTGATGGCGTCCGGGCGCGAGGTACATATCAGCGACTTGCCGCCGGAACTGTTGAGCCTGCCACAGGACTCCGCACCAGTAACCAACTGGGAACAGGCGCTACGTCAGTGGGCGGATCAGGCATTGGCGCGCGGTCAGTCGAGCCTGCTCGACAGTGCGGTGCCGGCGTTTGAGCGGATCATGATCGAGACGGCGTTGAAGCATACCGCCGGACGTCGGCGTGATGCCGCGGTGTTGCTGGGTTGGGGGCGCAATACCCTGACGCGCAAGATCAAGGAATTGGGTATGAAGGTTGATGGTGGGGATGATGATGAGGGAGATGAGGGTTAACGCTTAAGGATTGTCGTGTACTCAGGATCGATCCCCCTCACTCCAGCCCTCCCGAAACGTCGGACCGCCCCCAAGGGGGAGAGGGGAAAGGGAGCCGATCTCGGGTGGTTTCGAAACCTGAGTTCGGCTCGGTATCTCAGGTCGGCGTAACTTGACCGGGCGACCCGGTCAGTCCCCTCTCCCTCTGGGAGAGGTTCAGGGTGAGGGCCACCGTGCACCGCATCAATGCACAATGACCCGTGATCGCGCACAGCCGTATCGCCACAACCACTCCTGAAAACACTGAAGAACCCTTTATTCAAAAACACGAAAGCCCCGAATTCCGGGGCTTTCGCGTTTCTGATCAGCTTTTTTGTTTCAACATTTTAAAACCTGGCACGCCCCCTGCAATACCTCTCACAGGTGATTCGATTCACCACCCGTTTCGGGGACCTTGGTACAGGCAGGCCGGGGATTCCCCTCTTTACACCGGGCGCACACCGCAACGCGATGCGTCCACCCTTTTGGGATCCTTGGTACAGGCAGGCCGGGGGTTCCCTCTTTACACCGGACCGACGCGCATAGCGAAGTCCGCCCGTTTTGGGAACCCTGATACAGGCAGGTCAGGGATTCCCGCTTTTACACCGCAGTCCCGGGATCAGTCGAGCCTCGGACGCTTGGGTAGATGATGCAAGGGCTGATTCTGTCGCCCGGGATCAAGTGCCTTTATTTCCTCCTCCAGCCTTTCCAGCATCTTTCCTGGACTCGTTTCCTTCCTGGCTACGTCCCTGAGGCGAGACCGTTCAACAGCGCCTGCCTTTTCGAAACTTTCGAGAAACGCCCAGACCCGGCGCTCTAATAGCTGACGTTCTACGAAGAATTCAGGCGTACGGCTCAGATTTCGAATCCGCGAGAACAAACTGCTTTCAGAAAAGCTGTTCAACCTGTCCCAAAGCGCCAGTTTCTCTGGAGTTTGCGCGTGTGGCACATATCGTAGCCAGAGATCCGCCGACGTATCGACGCTCTCTACTCCCAACCAGATATCGGTGCCCGTTTGTCGACGCGCAAATATCAATCGCCGCAGGGACGCTGGGTCTGTAATAGGATTTCCGGTCAAGTTGAAGCCTGCTCGAAGTTCCACTGATTCGGGAATCGATCTGATTCGATTGTTCGCGAGATTCAATACTGTCCCGGGAATTTCAGACGTGATGCCTTCGGGAAACTTGTCGATATCTGTGCTGGAAAGATCTAGTTCCCGCAATTTGCTCATTCCTTCGAGCGAAGGCGCATCAAACAGCAAATTTTCGCCGAGTTTCAATACTTCCAACCCTTTGGGGCCATTCTCGGCGCCCAGCCCGTCAGGGAGCTGGCTGATACCGGTCTGCGTCAGATTCAAAACCCGCAACTCGGACATCCCGGTAACGTCAGGCGCACGCCCTAAAAAAGGATTTCGTTGAAGATCCAATACCTGTAACCGCGACCATCCGGCCAACTCGTTCAGTCCGGCAGGCAAGCCGACAAGACTGGTATTACCCAGTTTCAACACCCGCAACTCAGTCATATCGCGTATCGAAAAACCATGCCCGAGGGGATGGCCTTCCAGGTTCAGCTCGCGCAAACGTGACAGCTGTTTCAATTGTTCAATATCGGCTCGCGAAAGGTGGAGCAGAGGGTTACTCAAGTCCGCCACGCGCAACTCCGTGAGCCGTCCGACTCCGTCGGGCAGTCCATACATCATTTGGCCTGACGTCCTCAGTGTTTCAAGGCTGGGAAAACCGGCGAAGAAATCCTGCGGTGTTTGTGACGAAGAACCTCTCAGAGTAAGAGAAACAACGGAATTGATGGGTGTAGAAAAAAGTGGGGCCCTTTGCATCGGCCATTCGCTTAGATCGATATCCATCCTGAAACCCGCCATTCGCCCGCCGCGATAGATTCGCCCCCAAGGGTCGAGCTTGCTGCCTTGCCACTTGTACAGTTGAATCAGCTTGGCACTCAGTGACAGTCGACTCGCGTAATCGGCGCCGGGAGAGTCCTTGAGGGCATTCGTCCAGGTGCTGAGCTCACGCTCCAACTGCGGCAAACCCAGTTGAATGCGTTTGAGTTCAGTCTCTAACGTCTCCTTGTCACCAAACCGGGATACAACGTCATCCGCTTGTCGATCGGACAGTTCCGGAAGGTTTTTTTTCACCTGCGCTCGAAGGGTCAAGTCAACGCCCTCCCGTGGATGCCAGAAACCGCTGTCAATGTCGCGCACCAACTCGGGGCCGGAAGGATGCCGCTCATTGGGCAACCGTGCTCGATACGTTGCATCGACCGGATCCATTGCGACCAGAACAGTGCCGCCCTCTGACAGATCGACGTAATAACGCTTGTTAAACGCCCTGAGGCCACGGCTGTCGGCATCTGGAAGCGTTATCCCGGCGCCGATCAAGTAATTCTCCAGTAGCGGCGCGGCTACCGGATATGGGAGGTCAACGGCAGTCATTTGAACCAGCACGGCCGGCTCCGGGCGGACGACATCAGCGTGTGTATCGCGGGATGGCCCGGTTCGCAGCTGCAGGTCATCGAGCGCAAGACCTGAGTCGACGCTTCTGCGGATCGATGGATCGGGGAGCGAAGTATCCACATCACCGGGGCGGCTCGGGCTACCGGGAACATTCACGTGGGTATTGCCACTGCGAGGTGGTTTTACTGGCATGTTTTTCATCCTTGAAGAACTCGCCCTTGGCATTCACGCAAGGGACGATGGTTTCGGCATCCTGCCGGTTAGTGGTCCTGGCCAGCTTCTTTTCAAAACTGCTGACCGCTGATCCCGTTCAAGCGTTCTGTCGAGCTCCCGCATAAACGCAGTTCTCGGATTTCCGCTTTCATTCAGGCCGTCACTTCAGCGTCATCCAAGTTTTGGGTGTTTTGGCAACTGATGGAGCGGCTGATGCTGCCACGTCGGGTCAAACTTCTTTATTTCCTCTTCCAGCCTGTCCAGCATCTTTCCTGGGCTGGGCTCGGTGACCGCCATGTCCCGCAAAACTTCCTGCTCGCCGAGACTGGTCTTTTTGAAATGCGCGAGAAACGACCAGACGCGACGCTGTAAAAGCGGACGTTCGACCACAAACTCCGGTGTGCGCACCAGCTCAGCGAAGCGTCTCATCATTGTCGAATTCTCTTGATCGGCAAGTGAGTTCCACAGGGCAATTTTTGTAAAGTGTTGCGCCGCAGGAACATTGTGCAACCAGTGATTGATCCCCACACCTGGATGTCCTCTATCAAGCCAAACATCGCGGTCTGTCTGTCGACGCGCAGCAATCAGTCGTCGCAGGGAGGTCGGATCGGATATCCGCGCGCCATCCAGCTCAATACCCGTCCTCAGTTCAACGGTCTCGGGGATCGACAGGATCGAGGTCAAGGAAAGATCCAGCCGTGTTTTCGGCACCTCGAAGGTGACGCCTTCCGGGAAATGCTGGATGAACGTCCGGCTGAGATCCACCTCCACCAATGCGGGCATTCCTCTGAGCGTCGGCGCCACGACAAGCGGGTTGTGCGACAGGTTCAGTACCTCAAGCCGCGTCGGACCGTTGGGAAGACCAAGCCCGACGGGCGGCTGACGTATACTGGTATGCGACAAATTCAATTCGCGCAATTCGGACATCAAGGTGACGTTGGGTGCATCCCGCAACTTCGGATTGTGATACAGATCCAGCACCCGTAAACGCGACGCGACGGGCAAGAAGGTCAGTCCGGAGGGAAACAGTTCCAGATCACAGGAGCGCAGGCGCAGTACCCGCAACTCGTTCATCCCCATCACTGAGAGCCTGGGCCAGATACTGCAATTGGAAAGGCTCAATTCCTGCAAACGGCTCAAACCGGTGAAATGTTGCTGACTGATCGACGGCAGCCAGAGGGAGGTTTCGCGTATTTCCAGAACTCGCAATGCTGCGAGTACGTTGATCTCGGCAAGCAGCCCATTGTTCTTACCGCTGAGTCCGTGTACTTCGAGGGTTTCAATGTGCGAAAACCTCGAAAACAGATTTCCCAGGTTGTTCGATGTGGTCCCCTCTAGCCGAAGAGCAACCACAGAGCCAAGTCGCGTGACGAAAACGGGAAGCGTCAGGTTTCCGCGGTGCCCCAAGTGCAAATCCAGCCTGAAACCGACCAGCCGTCCGTCTCGGTAGACCTTTTCCGAAGCTTCCCCCTGCCATTTATACAGCCGACGCATGCGAGCACCGATATCCAGTCGTCGAGTGCGCTCGGCGCTGTCGTTACCCTTATAAGCACTCTCCCACGCAGTTATCTCACGGTCCAATAGCGGGAACTCGAGCTGCATTCGCTTGAGCTCCACCTCTGCCGCCGTCGATTCACCGAAACGCGCAATGAAGTCATCGGCATGTTGATCGGTTGCATCGGCAAAGTAGCGTTTGACCTGTGCCCGCGTGGTTGCAACCGCCGGTGGCAGGATTGCCGAGGGGCCGGGGCTGTCGAGCCAGGGTCGATGAAAGTTGAGCGGGTTGGCGGGGGCGGGATTTCGCTGCATGCCCCCCCTCAATCCAGTGAGGATGGATACCCAAGTACCCTGCTCGTTTCGAACGATGGCTCGGGTTTCACCGCTGCGACTGGCGCGGTAAATATTGGCGCTGTCCGTGGCAACAGGATCCTTGGGATTGACCAGACGCCACACCCTGTATTCGGGACGGGATGCATCAAGATCCTGCATCACCTGATACACCTGTTCGTCGATGGCTACGTAGAGTTTGCCATCGTGATGTATCAGGCCGTCGCTGCCGGGGGCTACGCCGCGCAGATCAAGCCCGGTACGAAAGACCTGCAAGCTTGCGTCGGCCAGAGGAGTGGTGTGTGCGTTAAAGTCGTTGTGCGGATGCCAGATGCCGCTCTCGATGTCACGCAACAGCAATGGTCCGGACGGCAGTAACTCGCTTGCCAGTCGAGCGCGATGAAATCCCGTGTCCGGGTCTACCCCGACCAACACGATGCCGCCGTCAGGCACATTCACATACTGGCGATTTTTGTACACCCTGAAGCCGTCGCTGTCGGCGTCCGGCAGCACGGCCACTGACTTTATCCCGTAATTCTCCAGCGACTTGTACATGACCGGAGGGGTTTCAGCAGGGAGCGGCGCCGGACGAATCTCGACCATCGGCACCGGCATGCTGGTATCGCGGCCGGCATCATCGCCAGGTGAGCTGTTCCGCAGCTTCGGATCATCGACGCGAGCCCAAGGGGTCGTGCCATCGCGGCCGAGCGTGTCAGCCTGTGAAAAATCCTTGTCCGCACTTCGATTCGGCTGCGTGTGAACATCCGTATCCGCGCGAGTGCTGCCACCGCGAGGTGGTTTTAATGGCATATTTTCATCCTTGAAAAGACGTCCCTGGCATCCAGGCAAGAGACGAAGGGGGTCGGCATCCTGCCGTTTGAAAGTGCGAACGATAGCGTGCGCTGGTGTTGAATGGAGATCGGAAAAGTAGACAGTCTCAGTGGGAAACGACACCCAAGAGCGTCGGAGCGAACATCTGTAAAAAATGACGCTGCTAGCGTTCTTGCAAGCGGACTTCCAGGCGCCAGCGATCATCGACTTCGCTGCCGACCCACTCGCCCAGCAGCGGCCGCGCCGCCAGCACCGTCAACAGCAAGCCGCCGTCACTCTTGCGCGTGCGCCAGTTCACGTCCTTGCCACTGAGTTTGAACTGGCCGTTCTGCGCCGGGCCTTCGGCCTGAAACAGCAGCGCCACGGTGCCATCGATGATTTCGCCGTGCAGCTTCGGCTCGTTGTTGAACCACACCACCAGGCCGCCATCGCGCACTTCAACTTGCTGCAGCACGCTTGGGTCCGGCGTGGTCAGGCGACCGATCATCAAACCGATCATCACGCCGACAATCGCCAGCGAACCGATCACCCGCGGGAATAGTTTCGAACGGTTGTCCACAGGCGGCGTAGAATGCCGCTCATCTTTACCTTCGGAGCCGTGCATGTTTCACGTCATCCTTTTTCAACCAGAAATTCCGCCGAATACCGGCAACGTTATCAGGCTGTGCGCCAACAGCGGCTGCCACCTGCATTTGATCGAACCGTTGGGCTTCGAGATGGACGACAAGCGCTTGCGCCGTGCCGGTCTCGACTACCACGAATATGCCACGCTGCAACGTCATGCGGATCTGGCCAGTTGCCTGGAGAGCCTGGGCAATCCACGGCTGTTCGCGTTCACCACCAAAGGCTCGCGGCCGTTTCATGATGCCGCGTTCGTCCCGGGTGATGCGTTTTTGTTTGGCCCGGAAAGCCGTGGCCTGCCGCCGGAAGTGCTCGACGCGCTGCCGCCGGAACAGCGCCTGCGCCTGCCGATGCGCGAAGGCTGCCGCAGCCTGAACCTGTCCAACACCGTGGCGGTCGCTGTGTACGAAGCCTGGCGCCAGAACGACTTCAAGTAACACCGCAAAACAAATGTGGGAGCGAGCCTGCTCGCGATTACGGAGTGTCAGTCAACTTTGATGTGTCTGACAGACCGCTATCGCGAGCAGGCTCGCTCCCACATGGGGTGTTGCTAAACCGTCTTATTGAACGGTTGGCGTCTCGCCGCTTTCCTGCATGCGCTGCAGCTCTTGCGCGTACAGGGCGTCGAAGTTCACCGGGGCCAGCATCAGGGCCGGGAACGAACCACGGGTCACCAGGCTGTCCAGGGTTTCGCGCGCGTACGGGAACAGAATGTTCGGGCAGAACGCACCCAGGGTGTGGCTCATCGAAGCCGCGTCCAGGTTCTTGATCAGGAAGATACCGGCCTGTTGCACTTCAGCAATGAAGGCCACTTCTTCACCGTTTTTCACGGTAACCGACAGGGTCAGCACAACTTCGTAGAAATCGCCTTCCAGCGCTTTCTGACGAGTGTTCAGATCCAGCGCGACAGCCGGATCCCACTGCTGGCGGAAGATCGCCGGGCTTTTCGGGGCTTCAAAGGACAGGTCGCGTACGTAGATGCGCTGCAAGGAGAATTGCGGTGCGGTTTCTTCTTCGCTGGCTGCAGTGTTCTGTTGGTCAGTCATCTCAGATCCTTATCGATCTTGGGTCTTTTAGGGAGTGCTGTACGTGGGTGCAGCCGTTCAGGCCTTGAGCAGCGCGTCGAGCTTGCCGGCGCGCTCCAGGGCATACAAATCATCACAACCGCCGATGTGCTGGCTGCCGATCCAGATCTGCGGCACGGACGTGCGTCCGGCTTTCTGGGTCATTTCGGCGCGCACCTGCGGCTTGCCATCGACCTTGATCTCTTTGAAGGCCACGCCTTTGTTCTCGAGCAGGTACTTGGCTCGCGAGCAATAAGGGCAGTAATCGCTGGAGTAGACGATGACTTCGCTCATATCACTTCACCAGCGGCAGGTTGTCGCCTTTCCAGCTGGAAATCCCGCCGGACAGCTTGGCGGCAGTGAAGCCGGATTTCATCAGTTCGCGGGCGTGGGTGCCGGCGGTCTGGCCCAGGGCGTCGACCAGAATGATGGTCTTGGCCTTGTGCTTTTCCAGCTCGGCAACGCGCGCAGCCAGTTTGTCCTGGGGAATGTTCACCGCGCCAACGATATGGCCGGCAGCGAAATCCTTGGCCGGACGGATGTCCACCACCACGCCTGCATCTTTGTTGACCAGCGCGGTCAGCTCGCCGGTGCTCAGGCTTTTACCGCCGCCCTGCATCGTGTGCGCCAGCAGCAGAGCCAGCAGTACGACGAAGATACCGACAAGAATGTAGTGGTTAGTGGCAAATTCAATCAGGTGAGCAACCATCGAAGGAGGTTCCAGGGCGTTAAAATGTCGGCCAGTATACACAGCCACTATGGTCGGCCAAACCCCGTCCGGCGGTGACGCGGTCGGAACTTAGCTTTAAACTCCAACTCCCTTTTCCATCGCCCTCTTCTTTATTAGCCACGAGTGGATTCCATGACGACTACGCCTAAACCTTTGGTCCTGATGATTCTCGACGGCTTCGGTCACAGCGACAGCCCCGAATCCAACGCCGTTTTCGCGGCGAAGAAGCCTGTTCTCGATCGCCTCTGGGCCAGCGTGCCGAATGGCTTGATCTCGGGCAGCGGCATGGACGTCGGCCTGCCGGACGGCCAGATGGGCAACTCTGAAGTCGGTCACATGAACCTCGGCGCCGGCCGCGTGGTGTATCAGGACTTCACGCGCGTGACCAAGTCGATCCGCGACGGCGAATTCTTCGAAAACCCGACCATCTGCGCCGCGGTGGATAAAGCCGTGGCCGCCGGCAAGGCCGTGCATTTCATGGGTCTGCTCTCCGATGGCGGCGTGCACAGCCACCAGGATCACCTGATCGCCATGGCCGAACTGGCCTTCAAGCGCGGCGCCGAAAAAATCTACCTGCACGCCTTCCTCGATGGCCGCGACACACCGCCGAAAAGCGCCGCCTCGTCGATCGAACTGCTCGATGCGACCTTTCAGGCACTCGGCAAGGGCCGCATCGCCAGCATTATTGGTCGCTACTTCGCCATGGACCGTGATAACCGTTGGGATCGTGTCGCTCAGGCGTACAACCTGATCGTCGACGGCAACAGCGAGTTCAACGCGGCCACTGCGCAGGAAGGTCTCGAGGCCGCTTATGCGCGCGGCGAGAGCGACGAATTCGTCAAAGCCACGTCCATCGGCGAGCCGGTGAAGGTTGAAGACGGCGACGCCGTGGTGTTCATGAACTTCCGCGCCGACCGTGCCCGCGAGCTGACTCGCGTGTTCGTCGAAGACGACTTCAAGGATTTCGAACGCGCACGCCAGCCGAAACTGGCCGGTTTTGTCATGCTGACCCAATACGCGGCAAGCATTCCGGCACCGTCGGCATTCGCCCCGGGCAGCCTGGAAAACGTGCTGGGCGACTATCTGGCGAAAAACGGCAAAACCCAGCTGCGCATCGCAGAAACCGAGAAATACGCGCACGTGACCTTCTTCTTCTCCGGCGGTCGTGAAGAACCGTTCCCGGGTGAAGAGCGCATCCTGATCCCGTCGCCGAAAGTCGCTACTTACGACTTGCAGCCGGAAATGAGCGCACCTGAGGTGACCGACCGCATCGTCGACGCCATCGAAAACCAGCGTTACGACGTGATCGTGGTCAACTACGCCAACGGCGACATGGTTGGCCACAGCGGCGTGTTCGACGCGGCAGTGAAGGCTGTTGAATGCCTCGACACCTGCGTCGGTCGCATTGTCGACGCCCTGGAAAAAGTCGGTGGCGAAGCGCTGATCACCGCAGACCACGGCAACGTCGAGCAGATGGCCGATGAATCCACCGGCCAGGCGCACACCGCGCACACCACCGAGCCGGTGCCGTTCATTTATGTCGGCAAGCGTGACCTGAAAGTCCGTGAAGGCGGCGTGCTGGCGGACGTGGCGCCGACCATGCTGAAACTGCTGGGTCTGGAAAAACCGGCGGAAATGACCGGCACCTCGATTCTGGTCTGACCCGGTCCAGAAAACACCGCAAAACCCTGTAGGAGTGAGCCTGCTCGCGATAGCCATCTGACAGTCGACTACTCTGTTGAATGTAAGTACGCCATCGCGAGCAGGCTCACTCCTACATTGGTTTGTGGTGTTTTTCAGGCCAGTTATCACACAGCCCCAATTGGGCGTTTTTTTTGCAGCCTCGGGCGGGCATACTAGGCCGTCCATTACCCTGGTGCCGCCCGCCTCTATGCTCCGCGTCCTGATCGCCCTCGCTCTGACCTGCCTGCTCCAACCGGCCTTCGCTGACGAGCGCGCGCAAACCCAACAGCAGTTGGACGCCACGCGTCAGGACATTGCCGAGCTGAAAAAGCTGCTGAGCAAAGTCCAGGAAGAAAAATCCGGCGTACAGAAAGAACTCAAGGGCACTGAAACCGAGCTGGGCAAGCTGCAGAAGCAGGTCGACGCGCTGCAGAAAGAACTGCAGAAAAGCGAATCCGAGCTACAGCGACTCGATGCAGAGAAAAAAAACTCCAGAGCGCGCGCACTGAACAGCAGCGACTGATCGCCATTCAAGCCCGTGCGGCCTATCAGAACGGCCGGCAGGAATACCTCAAGCTGCTGCTCAACCAGCAGAATCCCGAGAAATTCGCCCGCACCCTCACCTATTACGATTACCTGAGCCAGGCCCGCCTGGAGCAGTTGAAGAACTTCAACGAAACCCTGCGCCAGCTGGCCAATGTCGAAAAAGACATTGCCGCCCAGCAAGCACAATTGCTGGTGCAGAAAAGCAGCCTCGACACCCAGCGCGACGAACTGGAAAATGTTCGCAAGGAACGCCAGCAAGTCCTCGCCAAGCTCAACGATGACGTGAAAGCCCGCGATCAGAAACTCGCCGCCCGCGAGCAGGATCAGGCAGACCTGTCTAAAGTCCTTAAAACCATTGAAGAAACCCTGGCCCGCCAGGCCCGTGAGGCAGAAGAAGCGCGGCAGAAAGCGCTGATCGCCCAGCAGGAAGCGGAAAAAAAGCGCTTGCGTGAGGCGCAGGCTGAAAACAGCGACGCCCCACGGAAACCAGTCAAATCTACTCCCGGCGCGCTGGTGTCCAGCAGCGGCGAGACCTTCGGTGGCCCTTTTGCTGCAACCCGGGGAAAACTTCCGTGGCCGGTTGATGGTCGACTATTGGCACGCTTCGGCGAAAGCCGTGGCGACGACGCCCGCACCAAGTGGGACGGCGTGATGATCAGCGCCTCTGCCGGCAGCCAGGTGCATGCCGTACACGGGGGGCGCGTAGTGTTCGCCGATTGGCTTCGGGGCGCCGGGTTGCTGGTGATCCTCGACCACGGCAACGGTTTTCTGAGTCTTTACGGTCACAACCAGACGCTGCTCAAGTCGGCCGGTGATGTGGTTAAAGCCGGTGAGTCCATCTCCACTGTCGGTAACAGTGGCGGCCAGGACACATCAGCGCTGTATTTCGCAATTCGTCAGCAGGGTCACCCGAGTGATCCGGCGCAATGGTGTCGTGCGCAAGGATAAGCGCACCGCCTAATTAAGGAGTTCGTTCGACATGCTGCATTTGTCCCGCCTTACCTCGCTGGCCCTGACGATCGCTCTGGTGATCGGCGCGCCTCTGGCGTTCGCCGCGCAACCGGCCCCGGCCGTCGCTCCGGCAGGCACAGCCGCAACCTCCAAGGCACCGCTGCCGCTGGAAGAATTGCGCACCTTTGCCGAGGTCATGGACCGGATCAAAGCCGCTTACGTCGAGCCGGTGGACGACAAGACCCTGCTGGAAAACGCGATCAAAGGCATGCTCAGCAACCTTGACCCGCACTCGGCCTACCTGGGCCCTGAAGATTTCACCGAGCTGCAGGAAAGCACCAGCGGTGAGTTCGGCGGCCTGGGCATCGAAGTCGGCGCCGAAGACGGTTTCATCAAAGTCGTTTCACCAATCGACGACACCCCGGCGTCGAAGGCCGGTATCCAGGCCGGCGACTTCATCGTCAAGATCAACGGCCAGCCGACGCGCGGCCAGACCATGACCGAAGCTGTCGACAAGATGCGCGGCAAGATCGGCCAGAAAATCACCCTGACGCTGGTACGCGATGGCGGCACGCCGTTCGACGTGACGCTGGCACGCGCGGTGATTCAGGTGAAGAGCGTCAAGGCGCAGCTGCTTGAATCGGGCTACGGCTACATCCGCATCACCCAGTTCCAGGTCAAGACCGGCGATGAGGTCTCCAAGGCCCTGGCGAAGATGCGCAAGGACAACGGCAAGAAACTCAACGGCATCATCCTCGACCTGCGCAACAACCCGGGCGGCGTGTTGCAGGCAGCGGTGGAAGTGGTTGACCACTTCATCACCAAAGGCCTGATCGTCTACACCAAAGGCCGGATCGCCAACTCCGAACTGCGCTTCTCGGCCACCGGCAAAGACGAAAGCGAAGCGGTGCCGATGGTGGTGCTGATCAACGGTGGCAGCGCCTCGGCCTCGGAAATCGTCGCCGGCGCCCTGCAGGATCAGAAACGCGCGGTAGTCATGGGCACTACCAGTTTCGGCAAAGGCTCGGTGCAAACCGTGCTGCCGCTGAACAACGACCGCGCACTGAAGATCACCACCGCGTTGTACTTCACGCCGAATGGCCGCTCGATCCAGGCTCAGGGCATTGTCCCGGACATCGAAGTACGCAAGGCCAAGATCACCAGCGAGGCCGATGGCGAATACTTCAAGGAAGCCGACCTGCAAGGACACTTGGGCAACGGCAACGGCGGCGCGGACAAACCGACCGGGTCTGGCAGCAAGGCCAAGGCCATGCCACAGGATGACGATTACCAATTGGCCCAGGCCTTGAGCCTGCTCAAAGGGCTGAGCATCACCTCCGGCCGTTGAGGATGTCTTTGCGTTTCGTCTTCGTTCTGTTGTGCTGTCTGGCGGGTGCTGTTCATGCAGAGCCCGCCAGCACCAAACCACACAAAGCCTACCTGACACTGATCATCGACGACCTGGGGCAGAACCTGCCCCGGGATCGCCGCGTGCTGGCCCTGCCCGGCCCGGTGACCACGGCGATCATGCCTGATACCCCGCACGCCACTGAATTTGCCCGCGAAGCCCATCGCGCCGGCAAGATCGTCATCCTGCACATGCCGATGGACCCCGCCACCGGGCCTTATGCCTGGCATCCGGAACTGCCGATCGAAGAGCTGGAAAAACGCCTCAACGCGGCGTTCAAAATGGTCCCCTACACCGCTGGCATCAACAATCACATGGGCAGCCGCATGACTGCGCAACCCCTAGCGATGGCGTGGTTGATGGGCGAATTGCAGCGCCGGCACAAGTTCTTCGTCGACAGCCGCACCAGCGCACAGACTGTCGCCGCGCAGCAGGCGCAGAAGATCGACCTAGCGAGTGTGTCGCGGGATGTGTTTCTGGATGACGAACGCACTGAAGCAGCGATCTCCGCACAGTTGCAGACGGCGATCAACCTGGCGCACAAACAGGGTTCGGCGGTGATGATCGGGCACCCGTATCCACAGACATTGGCAGTGCTGGAGCGCGAACTGCCGAAGCTGAAAGCTCAGGGAATCGAGTGGATCGATATCAGACAGATGATCAGCCTGCGCAGCAATCGCGCCATGCTCGGGCATGGTAAAGACGGCATCTATCGGTAATACCCGGTCACATTGACTCATACATAGTTACCGCAAGAAACCCTCGCCCTTTCCGGATAGTAAGACCTGCAACAGGTCGCGACTCACCCCGAGTCGTTTTTTACTATCAGGAATGACTATGACCACAACTGACACTACTCCATTGCCTGCCAGGCAAATGGAACCGATCAGGCTCGACAACCTGCTGATCAATTTCACGAGCGAATTTCTGCGCATGTGGGATACCGATGGTTCGCGAGCCAAGCCTGCTGCGTTCTGGCGCCCCACCCCCGCCCCCGATTTGCTTCCCGGTTACTTCCCGCTGGGCGACGTGGTTGCGCCAGGTCTGGGCAACATCAATGGCAACAAAGTGGTGGCCGTGGTGTGCGAATCGCCGACGCCCAGTGTCGACGCTGGCAAAGGTAAAGCCTTGCGCAGCCCCGATGATTTTGAGTTGATCTGGCGGGATTCCGGTTCGGGATCGAAAAAGGACGGCGCTGTCTGGCGCCCGATTCCGCCCGCAGGGTACGTGGCACTGGGATCGGTATGCTCCAACGGTCACGAAAAACCCTCGCTCAATTCGATTCGCTGTGTTCGCGCCGATCTGGTGATTGCCTCGAGCGCCAGCGACCCACTGTGGAACGACAAGGGCAGCGGCGCACGACAAAGCATCAGCGCCTGGGGCGCGCTGCCACCAGCAGCAGCATCCGGTGAGATCTACCTGGCTCCCGGCACTTTCGTGGGATTCAATGGTTATTCGAAACCGGCGGATCTTCAGGTCCACTCGCTGCGTCTGCAGATTCCGCTCATCATCAATCCACGGCCTGTGGCACCTTTGCTTTGCGGGATAACACCGACTGCACTGGACCTGCCGCAGCAGCCTACCTTCATGGCCAGCCTACCGTGGTTCACGGTGAAGGACCCGCTGCTGGCCCCCCTTGAGCAACTGCACACGTCGCCGTTCTATACACTGCAGCGCACCGATAAATACGTGCTTGTCGGTCATGCTCACAACAGCGAAAGCACCAGCCAGACATTTCGCTGGACGGCGTACCGCGAGCAGCGAACCGACGGCCTGCGCGCATTTACCAACAGCACTTCAGTCGAGTTTGGAGCCCAATGGCAAACCAATGTGCGCACTCCTTTCCTGTTTTCGGCAAGGCTGGGGCATGAGTTCACACAATGCGAAATGCACTCGAACGAATGGCTCAACACGGCGGCCATTGAAGTCGTCGCGGTGGTCGACGGCGGAAAGTCAGTGGCGGCCTATCTGATTCAAAGCGACTACCGACTGCTGCGTGCCGACGGCACAGCCGTGGCAAACCTTTTCAGCTATACCGCCGGCAGCAGCCTGCACATCAGCCAATACACATCCGAGGTACCCGAAAACATTGTCCCTGCCACGCAGCCGGTCGCAACAGAAACGCCCGTAGATATTGCCGAAATGGAGCAAACACCCACCCCTGCGTCGACTGAGCAGGACGTCGTGAGCGCTACAGATAGCGCCCCATGATCTCGTCCACCACGCCTTCTTTGCGTAGCTGATCCAGCGCGGCCTGAAGCCTCGCAACGACGTCGTCGGAGACGTCCTTGTTCAGCGCCAGATACAGTTCCGCGCTGTTGAAGCGCAACACCGTTTTGAGGCCGGTGACACCGTCCTGCCGTGCCAGATAGCGTCCGGCAGGATCACCGGTGGCCCACAGGTCGATCTGGCCATTGACCAGTTTCTTCGCGTTATCCTGATCACGCAGCACCACGATCGGCTTCAGGCCTTGTTTGGCCAATGTCTCGGCAATTGCATCGCCCTTGTAGGCGCCAACTTTGTACTTGCGCGCGTCATTGAGGGTTTCGAGGGTGATCTTGCTGTCAGCCTTGGCCAGCATGATCCAGTCGTCCGGACCGATCGGGCCGACCCATTTGAAGAGTTTTTCGCGATCCGGCAGGCGCGCCATCACGAAGGCGCCGTACCCAGGATTTTCCAGAGCGAGTTTGTAGACGCGCTCCCATGGGAAACGCAACGTCAGGCTGTAGGTGATACCAGCACGCTTGAACATCTCGCGGACGATGTCGGCGGCGATGCCGTTGATGTTTTCGCCTTTGGCGAAGTTCTTGCCATCTTTCGCCATGTTGTAGGGCGGGAAGTTTTCGGTGAGGAGCACCAGATCGGTGTCGGGACTGTTTTCGGCGCGGACAGTGTTGATGAGCAACATTGATGTGCTGGCGAGAACAAGAAGCAGGCGTTTGATCATGTCGGGCTACCGAAATCCATGGCGTGCCCAAGAGTGCCTTGGGTGCGCCATGCTGTCCACTGGCCTGTATGGTTTTCCATCCTGACCCGATTAAAAAGCACCAGCACGTGCTGAAGAATCAAAAAAAGAGCATGCGAAAGAACAGTTTTCAGCCGTATCAGAGATGCCTGCGGCATTCACCGACCTCACACTTTTAACTTGCAGATAACAGCACTCACAACAAGTCACATTAGCCAGCACATACCGAACAGCACAACGAATTAAACTCACCTGCGAAACACAGCTGCTCCATTAATTCCTGAAATACGGTCAAGGATTGATCATGACTAATAAAGTCCGAATATTTTTTGCGTGCTCAACAATAGCACTGGCACTTCCCTTAATCTCCTGCGCAGGCACTACAGCCGAAGCGCCGGAAGCAATTCTGCTAAGTAACGCGGGTGGCGACTTCAATCACTGGAACGGTGTTGGCAAGATCTTCAAAGACGATAGGCCTTATTGCAGCGCATTCCTGCTCGATACTCGCGGAACAGGTAAAGAAGCAAACGGGCCTGCTTACGTAATGACCAATGCGCACTGCACTTCCATCAGAGTCGGCACAATTGCTGACATTGCTTATCAAGGTCAGATGCAGTTCAATTTTTTCCATGACACGCTCGCAGGCGCCAAGCGTTATGACATCGACAAGGTCAACTGGGCCAGTTTCGCCAGTACGGATATCGCAATATTGCAGTTAGGCACCTCACTGGACAGCCTGCTGAAAGACGGAATAACCCCACTCAAGCTCGCGGCGGCAGCGCCCCGCAACGTCAGTCAGGTGAACCTGGTAAGCGCGCCCGCCAATGCAGCCGGCCTGAGGCTTTCGACCTGCACACAAGAGCCGACCCACACCACCCTGATCAAGTATTTGAACATTCACACCGACTACCAAAAGCAGAACTGCAAAGGAATTGAGCCTGGCTCATCGGGCGCCCCGGTGATCGATGCTGAAACGGGACAAGTGACCGGCATATTATCCGGCACTACTTACGGTATTCCTTCGGATGACTTGTGTTTCTGGCATGGTCTGTGTGGCGATAAAAAGACACCATCTCTATTGCCGCATCAGGCGAGCCAAAGTTTCCCTGTCGACTATCTGACTGGTTGTTTCGCCAATGGAACATTTCGTCTCGACACAGAAAACTGCGCACTCACTCCAAACTCAAACTTTCAGCTCAGATCAAACTCAAGAGCAATTACAGATATCGGACTGCACAAAGCGCCCACCAGCACCAGCCAACCAACACCCAAGTGGGATATCAACTTTTCCATGAGTACCGAGTTCTATCGCTTCAAGACTGTTCGTGATGCACAGGCTTGTTATTCACCTGACAACTACAGCGACCGAATCAATACAACCAGCGCAAAAGTGCAATCAGAGATTGGCCGAGAAGCCGGACTGCATTATTTATGCTTGATTGGCGTGAACTCAATCGATCAACAAGCCGATAGCCGACTGCTTGGAAACGCCCAAATCCTCGCAGCAAGAGTCGTAACGCCCGTTCCGATGCAACTACCCGCGCCGACGCTCACCATTGAGCCAGACGGAAATTATCTTTTTATAAAGTACCGTGAAGAGGCAGATCGCAATCTCTGGACCCAGATCTACACGGGCCCGGCAGAAGAAACCAATTGCTCCGAGATCAATCCTGAGCACTACAGCAAAGTCGACGACGGGTTTTACACCCCCGTTCAGGCGCTGCCATTGACGCTATGCAGTTACACGATGGATCGAAACCTGAGTGTTTCAGAGGTTCGGACTGATCACCTGCACCCTACGCAATCCCGGATAGCAGAATGAATCATGTGGCGGGTCTCGCTCGACGCGAAGTCCGCCACAGCACCGACGACCATCTAACGCATCACGATCCCGCGATGCGCCATATAGGCCTTGGCTTCCTGCACGGTGTATTCGCCGAAGTGGAAAATACTCGCCGCCAGCACCGCACTGGCATGGCCCTCGAGAATGCCATCGGCCAGATGCTGCAGGTTGCCGACACCACCGGACGCGATCACCGGAATGCCCAGCGCATCACTGATTGCGCGAGTCACGCCGAGGTCGAAACCGTTTTTCATGCCGTCCTGATCCATGCTGGTCAGCAGGATTTCACCGGCACCGAGGCCTTCCATTTTCTTCGCCCACTCGACCGCGTCGAGGCCGGTTGGCTTGCGCCCGCCGTGGGTGAAGATTTCCCAGCGCGGGGTTTCACCCGGGCCAGAAACCTTCTTCGCGTCGATGGCGACGACGATGCATTGCGAGCCAAAATGCTGCGCTGCTTCGCCAACGAATTCCGGGTTGAACACGGCCGCAGTGTTGATCGACACCTTGTCCGCGCCGGCATTCAGCAGATTGCGAATGTCCTGCACGGTACGCACGCCACCGCCGACGGTCAGCGGGATGAACACCTGACTGGCCATGCGCTCGACGGTGTGCAGCGTGGTGTCACGGCCATCGACGCTGGCGGTGATGTCGAGAAAGGTAATCTCGTCGGCACCCTGCTCGTCGTAGCGACGAGCGATTTCCACCGGGTCACCGGCGTCGCGGATGTTTTCGAACTTCACACCTTTGACGACCCGGCCGTTGTCCACGTCCAGGCAAGGGATGATGCGTTTGGCCAGCGCCATGGTCAGTCCTCAGCCTTGGTACGAATCGCAGAAAGCTTGCGCTTCGGCGACGTCGAGGGTGCCTTCGTAAATCGCCCGGCCAGTGATGGCGCCGATGATGCCTGGCGCCTTGGCGTCGAGCAGCGACTTGATGTCACCCAGATTGTGGATACCGCCGGACGCGATCACCGGAATCTTGGTGGCGGCGGCCAGCGCAGCGGTGAACGGTACGTTGCAGCCCTGCATCATGCCGTCTTTGGCGATGTCGGTATAAACGATCGAGGACACGCCGTCGGCTTCAAACTGCTTGGCCAGATCGATGACCTGCACGGTGCTGATTTCAGCCCAGCCATCGGTGGCGACAAAACCGTCTTTGGCATCCAGACCGACGATGATCTTGCCCGGGAACGCGCGGCACGCTTCAGCGACGAACGCCGGATCTTTAACGGCTTTGGTGCCGATGATCACGTAGCTGACGCCAGCCTTGACGTAGTGTTCGATGGTTTCCAGCGAACGGATGCCGCCACCGATCTGGATCGGCAATGTCGGGTAGCGCTTGGCGATTGCGGTGACGACTTCGCCGTTGACTGGCTGGCCTTCGAACGCACCGTTCAGATCGACCAGATGCAGACGGCGGCAACCGCCCTCCACCCACTTGGCAGCCATGCTCACCGGGTCATCGGAGAACACTGTGGAATCTTCCATGCGGCCCTGGCGCAGACGTACGCAGGCACCGTCTTTAAGATCGATAGCGGGAATAATCAGCATCTGGCAAACCTTCAAATTTGAATGTTCAGCTTGGCTCGGAAATCAGTTTTTTTCGAGCGCCCACAGGTCGCTTTCGATGCTTTCAAACCGCTCTTTGAGGTGGGTCTGCACATCGAAAATCGCCCTGTTGTAATAGTGCGGAGCAATTTCGCGGGTAAACAGTTCAAGAATTTCCGCCGCTTCGAACGAACCCAGGTCGAGTTCGAAACGGTCTTCCATGAACCGTTGGATCTTGCGATTGGCCTCGTTCTCCTGTTCGGGAGTGAGG
Organism: Pseudomonas sp. S3_C06; assembly: GCF_054667675.1. Taxonomy (NCBI): domain Bacteria; kingdom Pseudomonadati; phylum Pseudomonadota; class Gammaproteobacteria; order Pseudomonadales; family Pseudomonadaceae; genus Pseudomonas; species Pseudomonas sp. S3_C06. Next base: position 4,270,945 of record NZ_CP162747.1, on the reverse strand, counting down.
GTCAGGATCGGCGGTCTGGACTTCTTGGCAGCCATTTACCAGCGACCGTCCCACGCGGCGAAGTTCTGCAGCAATTGCAGGCCATGGGTATGGCTCTTCTCCGGGTGGAACTGCACGGCGAAACGCGAGCCGTCGGCCAGCGCTGCAGCGAAATCGACGCCGTAGTGACCGCCGCCAACCACTTGCCGCGCATTGGCGGCAGCGATGTAGTAGCTGTGCACGAAGTAAAAACGCGCCATGTCCGGAATGTCATGCCACAGCGGGTGGCTGACCTTCTGCTTCACCTCGTTCCAGCCCATGTGCGGGACTTTCAGGTGTTCGCCGTCTTCATGCAGGTCTTTGCCGAAGAACTTCACCGCGCCCGGGAACAGGCCGATGCAGTCGACGCCGTCGTTCTCTTCGCTGGTGTCGAGCAACGCTTGCATGCCGACACAGATACCGAGGAACGGACGATCCTGACTGACTTCACGCACCAGCGAATCGAAGCCGAGGCGACGGATCTCCGCCATGCAATCGCGAATCGCGCCAACACCGGGGAACACCACGCGGTCAGCTTCGCGAATCACCGCAGCATCGCTGGTGATCAGCACCTTGCCGGCGCCGACGTGCTCGAGGGCCTTGGCCACCGAGTGCAGGTTACCCATGCCGTAATCGATAACTGCAACCGTCTGCATTACAGAACGCCTTTGGTCGATGGCATTTGCCCGGCCATGCGCTCATCCAGCTCGACGGCCATGCGCAGCGCGCGGCCGAAAGCCTTGAACACGGTTTCGATCTGGTGGTGGGTGTTGGTGCCACGCAGGTTGTCGATGTGCAGGCTGACCAGCGCGTGGTTGACGAAGCCCTGGAAGAATTCCTGGAACAGGTCAACGTCGAAGCCGCCCACGGTAGCGCGGGTGTACGGCACGTGCATCTGCAGGCCTGGACGACCGGAGAAGTCGATCACCACGCGCGACAGCGCTTCATCGAGCGGCACGTAGGCATGACCGTAGCGACGGATGCCTTTTTTATCGCCAATGGCTTTGGCAAATGCCTGGCCAAGGGTGATACCGACGTCTTCCACCGTATGGTGGTCGTCGATATGCAGATCGCCCTTGCATTCGATATCCAGGTCGATCAACCCGTGACGGGCGATCTGATCCAGCATGTGCTCAAGAAAAGGAACACCGATATCGAATCGGGCCTTTCCGGTGCCATCAAGGTTGATCGAGGCTTTGATCTGGGTTTCCAGAGTGTCGCGCTCGACAGACGCCTTACGTTCGGCCATCACCAGCTCCGCAAAATCATTGGGCGAAAAAGGCAGCCATTATAGGCACGCGGGGCCGAAACAGAAACACGAGAGGTGAGATGACTGACGGATAGAACGCCCGGCTGTCGCGGGTAGACATGTCCATACAAGCCATTACAGGCAGCGCAAAAACAAATGTGGGAGCGAGCCTGCTCGCGAATGCGGTGGGTCAGCCAACAATTAAGTTGACTGATATTCCGTCTTCGCGAGCAGGCTCGCTCCCACAGGTTCGGTGTTTATTCAGCTAACACCTTAGTGAAACAGTACCGCCGTCTTCTGCAGGGTCACCCACACACCCCACGCCAACGGAATACCTACAGCCAGCCAGGCAGCGATTGCCAGCGGCTTGCTGCCCGGCGCCGCTTTCCACTCCAGAACGGTGCTGGCGTCAGCACCCTTGTCGTGGCCCAGCGCCTGTTCGGCAGCCAGCTCAGCGTCAGTCATGAAGTACTTGTCGGCCACCGGACGCACCATCAGGTTGCACAGGAAGCCCAACACCAGCAGGCCGGCGAGGATGTACAAGGTGATGTCGTAAGCGGCAGCGCGTTCAACGCCGATGCTCAGCTGATATTCACGCAGGTAGTTCACCAGCACGGGACCGAGCACGCCAGCCGCCGCCCACGCCGTCAGCAGACGACCGTGGATTGCACCGACCATCTGAGTACCGAACAGGTCGGCCAGATACGCCGGCACAGTGGCAAAACCACCGCCGTACATCGACAGAATGATGCAGAACGCCGCCACGAACAGCGCAACGTTGCCCAGGTGACCCATGTTCGGAATCAGCGCGTACAGGGCAAAACCCAGGGCGAAGAACACGAAATAGGTGTTTTTGCGGCCCAGGTAGTCCGAGAACGAGGCCCAGAAGAAGCGACCACCGATGTTGAACAGACTCAGCAGACCAGTGAAACCGGCAGCGATCGCGGCGATCGAAGCCAGTTGCCCGGCGTCGAGCTGACCGAATGGCACGTCAACACCCAACAACTTGCCACCGAACACTTCCTGCAGCAGTGGCGAAGCCATGCCGAGAATGCCGATACCAGCAGAAACGTTCAGGCACAGCACCAGCCAGACCAGACGGAATTGCGGGGTTTTCCACGCCACATTCACGTGCACATGGCGATGAGTGATCATCGAGTTGGAAGCCTTTTTCGCCGGAGCGGTCCAGCCTTCCGGTTTCCAGCCGGTTGGTGGCACGCGGTACGACAGTGCGCCACCGATCATGAACACAAAGTAGATCGCGGCCATGGCCACGAAGCTCTGCCAGACGCCAACGCCTTCAGCCGAACCGAAGTGGCTCATCAGCGCGGTTGCCAGCGGTGCACCGACCATCGCGCCACCACCGAAGCCCATGATTGCCATGCCGGTGGCCATGCCGCGCTTGTCCGGGAACCACTTGATCAGGGTCGATACTGGCGAGATATAGCCCAGACCCAGACCGATACCGCCGATCACGCCGGAGCCAATCCACATCAGCCAGATCTGATGGGTATAAATACCCAGCGCCGAGATCAGCAGACCGCCGCACCAGCACAGTGCCGATACCACGCCAGCCTTGCGTGGCCCGGCGTGTTCCAGCCAGCCACCCCAGATCGCTGCCGAGCAGCCGAGGAAGATGAAGAACAGCGTGTAGATCCAGCCGAGCATCGAGATCGGCCAGTCGCATTGCGACGAGAACACTTGTGCGATGAAGCTCATGTCCGGTGCACAAGCCACCGGAGCGGTAACGCCCAGCGCCTTGGACAGCGGCAACCAGAACACCGAGAAGCCGTAGGCCATGCCGATGCACAGGTGGATGGCCAGAGCGGCCGGTGGGACTAGCCAACGATTGAAACCGGGCTTGGCGATGATGCGTTCCTTGGACAGGAACGCGGGCTGATCGGCTCTGAGGCCGTCCGCCGTGATGCTCGTGCTCATTGTGTATCCCCCAATTATTAGTATGGTTCGCCAGCCACTGTTCACCCCCGGCCTTTATGCACGCAGGCATGACCGTTTTTTTGGGTGAAGCTCCTTGAAGGCGCGACGTTAAGTCGCAGAAGGACGGACGAACGGGCGAAGGTTACCATTTGCACGTGACAGAAAAACCAAACTGATATCACCTTTTTTATGTCATCTGTTCTCGTACCACTCAGGAAAACGCCATGCCGATCGTTGTTGAAGCCGTGAAAGACGCCAGTTATCAGGATCAGCAGGATTTGCAGAAGATCTATCGCGATGCGCCAGAATGGCTGTTTGCGCCGTTTTCCGGGGAGGCTGAACTGATTGAAAGCGCCCTCGCGGACGGGACTCTGATTGCCGGACGCTTCAATGATCGCCTGCTTGGCGCAGCGCTTCTGCAAAGGCACCACAACGTTTGGTACTTGTCCCATTTATGCGTACGAAAAGTTACCCGTCGCCGTGGGGTAGCCGAACGGCTGGTGAACCAAGCGCAGAAAATGGCGTCGCAAGCGGGGGCCGAACTGCGTCTGCTGGCGCCTGAAGGGCATTTTGAAGCTCAGGCACTCGCCGCCAGGTTGCAGGTGCCGCTGGAGGTTCTGGCAACATGACGTCACAGCGAACCGGGCGGTTGCAGCGCTATACTCCCCGGCTAAATTACGAATTCGACTAATTACAAGGACTCGCCCATGAAAGCGTTCGGCAAAATCCTGGGTCTGGTACTTCTCGGGTTGTTGCTGATCATTGTGGCGGCAGGTTTTGCCCTGACCCACCTCTTCGATCCCAACGACTACAAAGACGAGATTCGCCAGATTGCCCGCGACAAGGCCCACATCGAGCTGACGCTCAATGGCGATATCGGCTGGAGCCTGTTCCCATGGCTTGGCCTGGAATTGCACGAGGCCAGCGTCGCCACCCTGATCAAACCTGCCGAACCGTTCGCCGACTTGCAGATGCTCGGCCTGTCCGTGCGCGTGCTACCGCTGCTGCGCCGTGAAGTGCAAATGAGCGACGTGCGCGTCGAAGGTCTGAACCTGCGCCTCAATCGCGACAAGGACGGCCATGGCAACTGGGAAGACATCGGCAAGGTGCCTGCCCCGGCGGGTGCAACGCCGCCAGCCGCTACGGCTGGCCAACCGGCCAGCGAAGCTCCTGTTGCGGTGGAAAAACCACCGCAGCCGATCCGCCTCGATATCGACAGCCTGACTGTCAACAACGCCCGCGTTGAGTACAACGACGAGAAGACCGGCAAGCAGTTCAGCGCCGAAAGCATCCAGTTGAGCACCGGCCCGGTACACGATTCGACCAATATCCCGGTAAAAGCCACCGCATTCCTCGGCACCAATCAACCCGTTCTGCGCGTGCGTACCGAGCTTACCGGCGAACTGCGCATTGAACGCGCCCTGCAACGCTACAAGCTGGAAGACCTGAAGCTGTCCGGCGAACTGGCTGGCGACCCGCTACAAGGCAAGACCATGACCTTTGCCGCCCAGGGGCAGTTATTACTGGATAAAGCGGCGAACGTCGCCGAATGGACTGGCATCAAGATCTCGGCCAACCAATTGCGTGCCTTGGGCGAACTGAAAGTCAACGACCTCGACAAGACGCCGCAGATCACCGGCGGCATCTCCATCGCCCAGTTCGACCTGGCGAAATTTGTCGACAGCATCGGTCAGAAACTCCCGGCCATGGCCGAAGGCAGTCTGAGCAAGGTCGAACTGGTCAGCCGTGTGGCCGCCACGCCGACCAGCATCGCACTCGACAACATCAACCTGAAACTCGACGACAGCAGCTTCAGCGGTCGCATCGCCGTCGAAGACTTCGCCAAGCAGTCACTGCGCGCGATCCTCAAGGCTGACACGTTCAACGCTGACCGTTACCTGCCGCCAAAATCGGCGCAGGCCAATAGCGCCACGCAGGTGCGTCAGGCCGAAGTTGCCAGCACTGAAGCCGATGCCATGGCCGGCGCGGGCTCCACGCCTCTGCCGGACAAACCAAGCAAAACCGCCTGGAGCACCGAGCGCCTGTTGCCGGTTGAACGCCTGGCCAAACTCGACGTGGACGCCGACCTGACCTTCGGCCAGTTGACCCTCGACAAACTGCCGATCCAGAACGCAGCGCTCAAGGCTACCGGCCAGGGCGGCTTGCTGACCCTGACCAACCTGAGCGGCGAGTTGTACAACGGTGGTTTTGCAGCCAACGGCACCCTCGATGTGCGTCCGAACGCACCCGTGCTGAATTTGCAGACCAGACTCAACCGCGTGCCTGTTGAAAAAATTCTCGAAAGCCAAGGCAAGAATCCGCCGGTCAAAGGTCTGGTGACCCTGACCAGCAACGTGACCGGCAGCGGCAACAGCCAGCAGGCGCTGATTGACACCCTCAACGGCAACGCCAGTTTCGTGATCAACAACGGCGTGCTGCTCAACGCCAACCTTGAACAGCAACTGTGCAAAGGCATCGCCACGCTCAATCGCAAAACCCTCAGCGGCGAGCCACGCGGCAAGGACACACCGTTCCAGGAACTCAAGGGCAACCTGACCTTCCGCAACGGCGTCGCCAGCAACCCGGATCTGAAAGTGCGCATCCCCGGCATGACCGTCAACGGTGACGGCGACATCGACCTGCGTGTGCTCGGCATGGATTACCGCGTCGGCATCATCGTCGAAGGCGACACCAGCGCCATGCCGGATCCGGCGTGTCAGGTCGGCGAAAAATTCGTCGGAGTCGAATGGCCGCTGCGCTGCCGTGGCCCGCTCGAATTGGGCGCCAAAGCCTGCCGCGTCGACAACGATCGCCTCGGTCAGGTCGCGACCAAACTGGCCGGCGACAAGCTCAGTGAGAAGATCGACGAGAAACTCGGTGACAAGGTCAGCCCGGAACTGAAAAACGCATTGAAGGGGCTGTTCAAGCGATGAGAGCGGAGCAATTTTCCACGGCGGTGCTGGATTGGTTCGACCGCCACGGCCGCCACGATCTGCCTTGGCAGCAGGACATCAACCCGTATCGGGTGTGGGTGTCGGAGATCATGTTGCAGCAAACCCAGGTCAGCACCGTGCTCAACTATTTCGACCGTTTCATGGCCGCGCTGCCAACGGTAGAAGCACTGGCCGAAGCGCCGGAAGACGAAGTGCTGCACCTGTGGACGGGGCTGGGTTACTACACCCGTGCGCGCAATCTGCAGAAGACCGCAAAAATCGTCGTCAGCCAGTACGGCGGCGAGTTTCCGCGTGACGTTGAAAAGCTCACCGATCTGCCGGGCATTGGCCTGTCCACCGCTGGCGCCATCGCGAGCATCAGCATGGGCCTGCGTGCGCCGATCCTCGACGGCAACGTCAAGCGCGTGCTGGCACGCTTTACCGCGCAAGAGGGCTACCCCGGCGAGCCGAAGGTCGCCAAACAGCTCTGGGCCAACGCTGAGCGCTTTACGCCGCACGATCGGGTCAACGCCTACACACAGGCGATGATGGATCTCGGCGCCACGCTCTGCACGCGCAGCAAGCCGAGTTGTCTGCTGTGTCCGTTGGAACGGGGTTGCGAGGCGCACATGCTCGGCCTCGAAACCCGCTACCCGATCCCCAAGCCGCGCAAAACGATCCCGCAGAAGCGCACGCTGATGCCGATGCTCGCCAACGGCGACGGCGCGATTCTGCTTTACCGTCGCCCCTCGAGCGGTTTGTGGGGCGGTCTGTGGAGCCTGCCGGAACTTGATGACCTCAACGACCTGCAACATCTCGCCGCTCAGCACTCGCTGACCATGGGCGAGCAGCAGGCGCTGCCGAGCCTTGTCCACACCTTCAGCCATTTCCAGTTGTCCATCGAACCCTGGCTGGTTCAGGTGCAGGAGGCCGCCCATCACGTGGCCGAGGCCGACTGGCTCTGGTATAACCTCGCCACCCCGCCGCGCCTGGGCCTCGCCGCCCCGGTCAAAACCTTGCTCGAACGCGCGGCCGCCGTCTTGAATGCAGGAGTGTCGCCATGACCCGCACCGTAATGTGCCGCAAGTACAAAGAAGAACTGCCCGCGCTGGAACGCGCCCCTTTCCCGGGCGCCAAAGGTCAGGACATTTTTGACCACGTCTCGGCCAAGGCCTGGGCTGACTGGCAGAAACACCAGACCCTGCTGATCAACGAAAAGCGTCTGAACATGATGAACGCCGAAGACCGCAAATATCTTCAGGGCGAAATGGACAAGTACTTCTCCGGCGAGGAATACGCCAAGGCCGAAGGCTACGTTCCGCCTGCAGAGTAAAACCTGCAAAATCGGGGGTCGGATCGTAAGCGACGGAATTAATTTAAGAAATTTTAAAAAAGTCGTTGACGTAAATCCGAAAAACCCTTTTAATGCGCCCCGTTGCCCAGATAGCTCAGTCGGTAGAGCAGGGGATTGAAAATCCCCGTGTCGGCGGTTCGATTCCGTCTCTGGGCACCAAATACCGAAAACCCTGAATCGCAAGATTCAGGGTTTTTTTATGCCTGCGATTTGATAAGCCGTCCCTCACCCCCTCTTGCAGTGCTTTTGCTGGCCATTATTTTGATGTTAGGCTCCGTCAGCTTTTCCGGCAGGTCATTGTTGACTGCCCGGAATAATCGCCGGGCACTTCAGCCCTGACGATCAGCATTTAACGCATCACCCAATTAACGCACTCCGCGCCCTCCAGCATCGGGAATCTACCGAGGTTGTTGCAGGCACCCGGACAGTTGCGTCTGCGAGCAGGAACGCTCGCAGAACTAACACCCATCAAAAAGTTGTCATGGAGGACAAGACCTCAGCGCAGGTCATCTGCTGTTGTTTCAGCTGTCAGGCAAGCGACAGCAAACACTGACCAGGCATTCAGCATTTGTTTGAACTGTCGCGTCACAGCGCCCTGTGCCCTCCTGAAAAAACCAAACCTGTATCAACTCGCCCACGTCCGCATCATTGCGTGCGCTCGGCACGCATTGCAGCATCGAAACAGCCAACAGCTCCCACAAAAAATATAAGGGGAGCGGATACGACAGGGATGTAAACAATGACCGAAGTCCTACAACACACTAATAAAACCGTTGAGTCTTTAGTTGAACAGGAAGTCAGAACTTTCAGTTTTGATAAGCAACAAGCAAAACTGCTGCACACCTTCTCTGAAGCGTTGGCAGCCATGGGCGGACCACAAGCCGCAGGCGCCAAGTCCAAGGCCTCGCTGGCAGCGACCGAGCTGAAGTTTTCGTTTTCCAAGGATCAGTGTGAACTGCTTGGCGCGTACTCCGACGGCCTCGTTTCCCTGCTGATTTTTGAGGGCATGGAAAAATTCACTGACACCAGCCCTCCGGATGAACTGCCCGAGCTGGCCGCTCTGGAAAATCGTTACGACGTACTTTGTCTGGCGGCACGCAATCAGATTCTGTTGAAACTGGTGGATAACAGCTCCTTTGCCTACGACATGGACAACGAAGGCAAACTGGTCCGAATCGTCGCTAACTTCAAGGGCGGCGGACTGACCAAAATCAATGACGAACCGGAAATCAAAGAGCTGAGCTCCCATTCCGGTCTCGCCCTCGGCCCCCACACCGAAGCGCCGTACTGGTGTGCTGTGAACGCGCAGGACGGGCATTCGCCCTCGCCCTCGTCGTTGATACTGTCGGCGCTATGGAATCCAAGCCTGGAGCCCACCTCGGTGATTCCATTGCCACCCTTGCTGGATGAAATCGGCGTCACCGGATGCCTCGCACTCACAACGGGCAGCTTCCAGTTCACACGGAGTGATTCTTTCGTCAACGGCAAGGGCGAGGATGGCCGCAATGTTTCGATTCTGGAGTTCGATGACAACGTCGGATTCGCCGCGCGATTCAACTCGTACCGTTTTTCGGTCAACGACAACGCCTCGGATTTTGTAAAAGAGGCTTATTCCGCACTTTGCCAAAGCGTGGGTAAAGCAACACCGGTTCAATACACACTGACGCAAGAGTCGGCCATGGTGATCAATAACGTCCGGGCGCTGCATTGTCGCGATGTCATCAAAGACAACCGACGTGTGCTGGTGCGCATCTTCGGCCTGTCGAAGTTCTCGTCTCCGATTGTCATTTCAGACGATCCGCTGCTGATACAGGGCTGATATTCACCGCACGGCAAGGCTGTTGAATGGCCAGTCATGTGGATGACTGGCCAATAACTATAAAAGGGAAAACGTAATGGCTTGGGATGTAATTGGCATGTTGGCGCTTGTGGCATTTTGCGCCGGTTTTTTTGATGCGATTGCCGGGGGTGGCGGCTTGATTACTTTGCCTGCCCTGTTTCTGGCCGGTGTCGACCCGATCAGTGCGATAGCCACAAACAAGTTCCAGGCTGCTTCGGCCACTATCTCGGCCACTGTCACTTTCGCTCGCAAGGGAATGATTGAATGGCGCGAAGGACGCTTCCTGGTTATCTGCGCATTCCTGGGTGGCGCCAGCGGGGCGCTGTTGGTCAGTTCGATTGATAAGCGCTATCTGGAAGTGTGCGTGCCCGTCATGCTTATTCTGGTGGCGATCTACTTTGCGCTCTCGCCGAAACTGGCCAATGAGGATCGACGCAAGCGAATCGGCATTCTGCTGTTCTCGTTCACCGTGGCGCCGATCCTGGGCTTCTACGACGGTATCTTCGGCCCGGGCGTAGGCTCGTTCTTTATCGTCGGTTTCGTGCTGCTCTGCGGGCTTGGCATGATGCGGGCCATGAGTTTCACCAAACTGGCCAACGCGTCGTGCAACCTGGGCTCGCTGTCAGTCTTCATCACCAAAGGCGTGATCATCTGGCCGATTGCGATTGCCATGGCTCTGGCAGCTTTCCTCGGTGCACAACTGGGCGCCAGAGCGGCTGTCCGCGTCGGCCCACGTTTGATCAAACCCATGTTGATCGTGGTCTGCTGCGCCCTGGCGATCAAGTTGCTGAGTGTGGAGACCAATCCATTGCGTGTTGCAGTCCTGCACACCCTGGCTGCCCTGTGATCAATCGGTTGGCGCTGACCGGCGCGTCGCGACTTCGCTCTCGGTTGCAGTTTGACGAGGCGCCAACCGGCCCTGAGTTTTTCTTTGCGCAAACCTTCGCCGGCTACCAACTGGAAGGTCGCGTATTGGCCGGTTCCGCCGCAGCAGCGTCAACGCCGAAAGTGCTGGCCATTCACGGTGCCCGCTCTGACTATTCGCGACTCAACGCCATCCTGTATCCCTTGCAGGCGCAGGGAATTGCCAGCCTGAGCTTCAATCTTTCCGGCCACGGCCCCAGCGCCGATGTTGCCCTTGAAGACACTTCACTGGCGCAGAACCTTCAGGAGGCTTTGCAGTTTGCCGATCATCTTGGCGCCGAACTCAGCACAGTGATCGGTCACAGTCTGGGGGGCGCACTGGCGCTCAAGGTAGCGCAAGCACATCGCGCTTCAGTCAGACGCATCGTGCTGTTCTGTCCCGCCCTGTACGCGGAGGCAGCCTGGCAGCAAGCGTTTGGGTCACCCTTCAAAAGCGCCATTTCGGTGCCTTACGGTTTTCTTGACTCGCCATCGCTGGAGTTCCTGCGCACGTTCGACGGGGAAGTCTTGCTGGTGATCGGCGAATACGATGGTCTTCAGGCAACCACTTTTGGCGGGATCGCTGGTACGTCTGCCGGGATGCAGCAAATGGGCGCTCGCGCGATCAACAGCGCGATTCCGTACGAAGTCATCGAGGCCATTGAAAAGAGCCTGGCACCTGATCAGTTGAAAAAAATCGTCCTGCCAGGCTGCGACCACGCGGTATCAACGTGGCTCAGGGAAAACCCGCCGCGCGCAGTGGAGTTGGCAAGCGAGATAGCGCGGTTCATCAATCCCGGAAACAGGTCACAAGCGTCATGAACCAAAGGAAAACGCGCATCCCATTGCCCCATCCGCCACCCTATCGCCCAAGTCGGGTGACTTACTGGCTGACTGTTCTCGTTGCTCTACTGATCACTTTAGCCATCGGGTTGTCGATCTGGATGCTGGTCGACAGCTGGATCACCGGCTCTATCACCACCAATAATCGCGGCCCGCGCAGCACTTACACCCTGGCCCTGCAACCGCGGCTGTTCTGGTTCGAGTTTGTCTGGCAGAGCGTTGGCACAGTGTTTCTGCTGGCAGTGGGTGTGTTCGGCGTGTGGATCTATCGCAAGGTTCAAGAGCCCGTGCACACGCCGAAAAGCAAACGCCGCGCAAAGAAAACCTAAAGCGTATTGATGTAATCGATCGGCAGCAGAACCGTATCCAGCGCGGCATCCACTGGCAGGGATACGACGGTGATGACCGGACAGACAATCATCATGTAACAGACGATCGCCGCCGGCATGCCATCGCTGCCGCCGCCACGCACACCCAGTAGATGAAGGTTGCCATCAACGCCTCGGTAATACTGAGCATCGGACAAACCGTCATTCAAACGCCCGATAAACGTTCCGCAGCCGGCCAACTGCAACATGAGGCCTGCAACACCAACAACACGCAAAATCCCTTTCAAACCAGCACTTCCCTACGTCACAAAAGATGAGGCGCGGGATTGTACCCGCGCCTAGGCTTTGCAATCACCACGACTCACGAGCATGTACGAAAAGGACTACAGACCCTTTCTGTCTGACGCCTCTTTCACCGGCAACGTCCTGCAATACCAATCCCCTCTTCCTTCCGACTTCACCGGCTCGCCCGACATACCCACGCAGCGACTCTTGGCATGCTTTGACGCCTGTTTCCAACGATGTGGAAGAGCCAATGAGCCCGCTAAAACCTGCTGATACGCAAGACCCGAAAATCGATTCATTGCTGGGGGAGTTGGGCGAACTGATTCGCCAGGCGCGGCAAAAAGTGCTGCGTGCGGTGGATACGATTCAAGTGCAGACCTGCTGGCAGATCGGCAGGCATATTGTCGAATTTGAACAAGAGGGAGCCCAGCGTGCGGGGTATGGAAAACAGTTACTAGCGTTGTTGGCGAAGAATCTGACGGCGCAGTTTGGTAAAGGATTTGACGATCGTAATCTGCGATACATGCGCAGCTTTTATCAGTTGTTTCCAATTTGGAACGCAGTGCGTTCCGAATTGAGTTGGACCCACTATCGTCGGCTTTTGGGTGTGACCAATGAAAAAGCCCGCCACTGGTACATGGACGAATGCGCCAACCTGAACTGGTCGAGCCGCGCCCTCGACCGCCAGATCCTCACGCTCTACTACGAGCGGCTTCTCATGAGTCGCGACAAAGCCGATGTGATCGAAGAAGCCACCACCAACATCGAAGCGCTGAAATGCAACCCACGCGAGTTCATTCGCGACCCCGTCATGCTCGAATTTCTCGGTCTACCCTCAGCAGGCAAGGTCAGGGAAAGCGGTCTCGAACAAGCCCTCATCGACCATCTCCAGAGCTTTCTTCTCGAGCTGGGCAAAGGCTTTTCCTTTGTCGCCCGCCAACAACGCATCAGTACCGACGGCGTCGATCTGTACATCGATCTGGTGTTCTACAACTACCTGCTCAAATGCTTTGTGATCATTGATCTCAAGCGCGGCAAGCTCAGCGCCCGCGATGTCGGGCAGATGGACATGTATGTGCGCATGTACGACGAACTCATGCGCAGCGAGGGCGACAAGCCGACAGTCGGGATTATTCTGTCTGCCGAGAGCAACGACTCGGTGGCGCGCTACTCAATGCTCAAGGGCAATGAGCAACTGTTTGCCAGCAGTTACAAGACGATCCTGCCGAGTGAAGACGAGTTACGCGCGGAACTCAATCGCGAGCAGGCGTTGATCGAAGAGCGCAGGCTCACTCAATCCACCGAGTAAAACTTGCGGATTGTTGCCGGGCGGCGCTGAGACTATCGTTGTCAGCTTACTCTTCAAGGTCGAGCGTCATGAGCTGTCAGGACACGCCCGCAAGGCAAGACATGCAGTCAGGGTCGCCAACCTTGACTGCTGAGCAAGGTGAGCCTTTCAAAGAAGCTGCCGCCGACGGTTTTGCACTTGGCGGTTTCACCTGGCGTCAGTTCTTGCCTGATAGCCAACGCCCGGTAGTGATCATCAGCGCCGCCACGTCGGTACGTTGCCGCCACTACTCGCGTTTCGCGGCTTATCTGTTCGCAAACGGCTTCGACGTGATGACCTACGACTACCGCGGCATCGGCGAATCACGATCCGCGTCGATCAAAGGCTTGAACGCCTCGTGGACAGATTGGGGCGCACTGGATTTCGAAGCGATGCTCAAACGCGCGCAACGGGAGTTTCCCGGTCAGCCAATTGACGTCGTCGGCCACAGTTTTGGCGGTTGCGCGGCGGGGCTGGGCGAATCCGGGCAGGTTATCCGACGGCTGGTAACAGTCGGCGCGCAGTTCGCTTACTGGCGCGACTACGCGCCGGAACATCGCTGGCGGATGTTCGGCAAATGGCACGTCGTGATGCCGTTGCTGACGCTGTTCTGCGGCTTTTTCCCCGGCAAGCGACTCGGCTGGCTGGAAGATACGCCGACCGGCGTTGTACGCGATTGGAGCACGCCTGCTGCACGTTACGAACGGCGCCCCAGTGGTCGCGCACTGATGAACAAGAGCGGCGCCCTGCCCTTCGCCAACGTCCGCGCACAGACACTGGCGATCAGCATCAGCGACGATCCCTACGGCACAATTGCGGCGATCGAACGCCTGCTCGGTTACTTCAGCAACGCAGCCAAAACCCACTTGCGCATCGAGCCGCAGGACATCGGCGAACAACAAGTCGGACATTTCGCCTTTTTTCGCAGCGCATACCAAGCCACACTATGGCCCATCGCTCTGACCTGGCTGCAAACCGGCGCACTGGCCCCCGACACACCGGGGCGGCAAGTCCCGCGCAGCTGAGCCCTCTCAACGCACGACGGAACACATCATGGCCTCCGCCAACAAGCAGCAAAAACGCGCCACCCGGGCCAAAGCCAAGGCCAAGCAGAACCGCACCAAGCGCGCCGAGGCGCCGGTCGAGCTGGACCCGAACGACGACCGCATTGATTTCGAATCGGTAGACCTGACCGAGCTGTTCAAGAAAATGATCGACGCCGAGAAGATCAGCCAGCAAGCGCTGTGCACCGCCTTTCTCGAAGACCCGCTGCTGGAACTGGTTTACGAACAGGAAGGCGAAGAAGGCGCGATGGATTTCATCCTCGCCGCGCTGATCGAGTATCGCCAGTGGTCGCAGGAAACCGACGAGGCCGGCGCGCTGGCGTGGATCGAATCCCCGGCCTTCCAGGCCGACTATGTAGCGGCGTCCGACGCGATCGCCGCGCAAACCCAACAGAAGAACTGAGTTCCCATGGCATCCCTGAACAAGCAACAGAAACGCGCCAAACGCGCCAAGGCCAAAGCCAAGCAAATCCGTATGGTCGGCCGCAAGCCGCTGGAGCAGGACGAAGACCTCGACCACCTCGCTGAGCCGGTGCCGGAATACGTCCTGGCGATGTTCAGCAAAATGCGCGACGCCGAAGCCGTCAGCCGCAACGAAATGCTGCTGACCCTGCTGCGCGAACTGGCGTTCGTCATCGTTGACCATCCAGAGCTGCTGGACATGGAAAACGCCGACAACGAAGGCATGGCCGCCACCCACCTGGCCGCCGACATGCTGATCGACTACCGCATGTGGGCTGAAGGCGCAACGATCGAAGAGGCCCAGGCTTGGCTGAGCGAACCGCAGTTCATCACCGATTTCGGGGTTGCGCTGGATGCTTATGGCAAGTCGGTGGAAGCGCAGGAAGACAAGAGCGAATAAACCACGCTCACAAACAAAAACGGCCGCTCGTCATCACTGACAGCGGCCGTTTTGCATTACGTGTTACGGATCAGTTCAACACCACCGCACCACGTTTTTCCAGCTTGCGACGGCGTGCCACCAGCAGACCGGCTGCCACCACCAACAGGCTCAGCAGGCCAGTCGCGAGAATCTCTACGCGATGCGCTTCCTGGAACAGCATGATGGTCAGAGCCGCGACGATGAAGATGATCACCGCGTAGGTCAGGCCCGGAAACAGCCACATGCTGAAGACGATTTTCTCGCCGCGCGCCATACGCTGTTTACGCATGCGCAGCTGCGAGAATGCGATCACCAGATACACCAACAGAGCGATTGCACCGGAGCTGGCCAGCAGGAATTCGAACACCGCCGCCGGGGCCACGTAGTTGGCGAAGGTGCACAGGAACGCTGCGCCGGTGGACAGCATCACCGCCCAGTAAGGCGTACCGCTTTTGTTCACCCGCGTCGCCATGGCCGGGGCATCGCCACGCTTGCCGAGGGAGAAGAGCATGCGCGACGAGGTGTACAGCGCCGAGTTCAGGCAACTGGTCACGGCGACCAGCACCACGATGTCGACGATCATTTTTGCGTTCGGGATGCCCATGCGCTCAAGCACGGTCTGGTAGGAACCGAGGTTGGCCAGCGTAGGATCGTTCCACGGCACCAGGGCGACAACGATGAAGATCGACACGAGATAGAACAAGCCAATCCGCCAGATCACCGAGTTGGTGGCCTTGGAGATCTGCTTGCCCGGGTTCTTCGATTCCGCGGCCGCGATGGTCACGATTTCGGTACCCATGAAGGAGAACATGGTGGTCAGGATTGCACCCAGCACCGCGCCCATACCGTTTGGCAGGAAGCCGCCGCTGTCGAACAGGTGCGAAACGCCGCTGACCTGGCTGTTCGGCAGAAAGCCAAAGATCGCCGCCAGACCGAGGATGATGAAGCCGATAATCGCCAGCACTTTGATCAGCGCGAACCAGAATTCGAACTCGCCGTAATTCTTCACGCTGAACAGGTTGGTGATGGTCAGGAGCATGGTGATGACCAGCGCGAACGCCCAGATGCCGACGTCAGGGAACCATGCGTGCAGGATGGTCGCAGCGGCGTTGGCTTCCAGCGGAATCACCAACACCCAGAACCACCAGTACAACCAGCCGATGGTGAAACCCGCCCAGTGCCCAATGGCACGGTCGGCGTACGTCGAGAAGGAGCCCGTGTCCGGCGAGGCAACGGCCATTTCGCCGAGCATGCGCATCACCAACACCACCAAGGTACCAGCGGCGGCGTAAGCCAGCAGCACGGCAGGGCCGGCGGCAGCGATGGCGTGGCCGGAGCCAACGAACAGACCGGCGCCGATGACACCGGCGATCGACAACATGGTCACATGACGCGGTTTGAGCCCCTGTTCGAGGCCATTGGAGCTTGGGGTACTGCTCATCGAAACTACCTTTGCAAGGAAAGCGATTCAGTCCGTCCTGCCTGGTGTGTTCTTTCTCGTAAAAAGAAACCAACAGGGCGTTCCGGATTCTGCACGCAATAAATGCGCCAAAATGTTTCAAAGTCTTTTGGCTCGCGGCTTTGCGCGCGACCGGATGGTCATCGCAAGTCCTTGAGATTAATGGCTATTCGCCAGAGCGTTACCCTGCGACTCACTTTCAAGACGAATTCGCGCACCAGAAACACACTGAAAAAGTGTGGGATGCACAATAAAAGGGCGAATCCGGAACGTTCGGCCGGATAGCGCTTCCAACACCCCGCCAAAGCTGGCAACATCGCGCCTTTTTTTACGCGACACCCACGGGTTTGCACGATCAAACACCCGTTCGGTTGTTGATGGGGCGACAGTCTGCTGTGCCGATGCGACAACCTGCCACATGCCACCCGTTAACCGCTCGTAGCGCTGTTGGCTGCCATTGAAACGCTATGCTAGCTTGGCCGCCTCGCCAGGAAGGCCATCCAACAGCAGGAGCGCAACATATATGAGGAACGCACATGGCTGAGGCCACGCCCGCGCTTGAAATCCGCAACTTGCACAAACGCTACGGACAGCTGGAGGTGCTCAAAGGCATCTCGCTGACCGCCCGCGACGGCGATGTGATCTCGATCCTCGGTTCCTCCGGTTCCGGCAAGTCCACGTTCCTGCGTTGCATCAACCTGTTGGAAAACCCGCACCAGGGCCAGATTCTGGTGGCCGGTGAAGAACTCAAGCTCAAGGCCGCCAAGAATGGCGAACTGGTTGCCGCTGATGGCAAACAGATCAACCGCCTGCGCTCCGAGATTGGTTTTGTGTTTCAAAACTTTAATCTGTGGCCGCACATGAGCATCCTCGACAACATCATCGAGGCACCGCGCCGCGTGCTCGGCCAGAGCAAAGCCGAAGCGATCGAAGTCGCTGAAGCGCTGCTGGCCAAGGTCGGCATCGCCGACAAGCGCCACGCCTACCCGGCGCAACTGTCCGGCGGCCAGCAACAGCGCGCAGCAATCGCCCGCACGCTGGCGATGCAACCGAAGGTTATCCTGTTCGACGAGCCCACCTCGGCGCTTGACCCGGAAATGGTTCAGGAAGTACTTAGTGTCATCCGCGCACTGGCCGAAGAAGGCCGCACCATGCTGCTCGTGACCCACGAAATGGGCTTTGCCCGTCAGGTTTCCAGCGAAGTGGTGTTCCTTCACCAAGGCCTTATAGAAGAGCAAGGATCGCCTCAGCAGGTGTTCGAAAACCCGCTTTCGGCGCGCTGCAAACAATTCATGTCCAGCAACCGCTAACGGAGCAACATGCATGCAGAATTTCAAGAAGGTCTTCCTGGCCGCCGCC
Organism: Pseudomonas sp. S3_C06; assembly: GCF_054667675.1. Classification (NCBI taxonomy): domain Bacteria; kingdom Pseudomonadati; phylum Pseudomonadota; class Gammaproteobacteria; order Pseudomonadales; family Pseudomonadaceae; genus Pseudomonas; species Pseudomonas sp. S3_C06. Next base: position 4,253,161 of record NZ_CP162747.1, on the reverse strand, counting down.
GTCACCCTCGCGTTCAGCGCCGGTGCCATGGCTGAAACCCTGAAGATGGGCATTGAAGCGGCCTATCCGCCGTTCAACAATAAAGATGCCAGCGGCAACGTGGTCGGCTTCGACAAAGACATCGGCGACGCTCTATGCGCGAAGATGAAAGTCGAGTGCACCGTGGTCACTTCCGACTGGGACGGCATCATCCCGGCCCTGAACGCGAAGAAGTTCGACTTCCTGATCTCCTCGCTGTCGATCACCGACGAGCGCAAAGGCGCGGTCGACTTCACCGAACCGTACTACTCGAACAAGCTGCAGTTCATCGCGCCGAAAAACGTCGACTTCAAAACCGACAAGGACTCGCTGAAAGGCAAGACCATCGGTACCCAGCGTGCGACCCTGGCCGGTACCTGGCTGGAAGACACCTACGCAGATGACATCAAGGTCAGCCTCTACGACACTCAGGAAAACGCCTACCTCGACCTGACCTCCGGTCGCGTCGACGCGATCCTCGCCGACAAGTACGCCAACTATGACTGGCTGAAAAGCGACGCCGGCAAGAACTACGAGTTCAAAGGCGACCCGGTCGTAGAAAGCGACAAGATCGGCATCGCTGTGCGTAAAGGTGACCCACTGCGTGAGAAGCTGAACGCCGCCCTGAAGGAAATCGTCGCCGACGGTACCTACAAGAAGATCAACGACAAGTACTTCCCGTTCAGCATCTACTGATCCTGACCTGTGGGACTGGCGCCGTGATGCAACGGCGCCATCTCCCGACTTTGCCTGCCGCAATTTGAACAGAAACCCATGATTATCGACCTCTACGGATTCGGCCCGGCCCTCGCTGCCGGCGCGCTGATGACCGTCCAACTGGCTCTCACCGCCCTGTGCCTGGGACTGGTGCTCGGCCTGCTCGGCGCCTTGGCCAAGACTTCCCCGTACAAGCCGCTGCAATGGCTTGGCGGCACTTATTCGACCCTGGTGCGTGGCGTCCCGGAATTGCTCTGGGTGCTGTTGATCTACTTCGGTACGGTCAACCTGATGCGCGCCCTCGGTGAGTTCTTCGGCAACCCCGACCTGCAACTCAACGCCTTCGCCGCCGGTGTGATCGCACTCGGACTGTGCTTCGGCGCCTACGCCACGGAAGTGTTCCGTGGTGCGATCCTCGCCATTCCCAAAGGCCACCGTGAGGCCGGCCAGGCCCTGGGTCTATCGAAATGGCGGATCTTCACCCGGTTGATCATGCCGCAGATGTGGCGCATCGCCCTGCCCGGCCTGGGCAATCTGTTCATGATCCTGATGAAAGACACCGCACTGGTCTCGGTGATCGGCCTGGAAGAAATCATGCGTCACGCGCAAATCGGCGTGACCGTGTCGAAACAACCGTTCACCTTCTACATGGTCGCCGCGATCATGTACCTGGGCCTGACCGTGCTGGCGATGACCGGCATGCACTTCCTGGAAAAACGCGCCGCTCGCGGCTTTGCGAGGAGCGCTTAATGAACTGGGAAGTCATCATCAAGTGGCTGCCGAAACTGGCGCAGGGCGCGACCCTGACCCTGGAACTGGTGGCCATCGCCGTGATTGCCGGTCTGTTGCTGGCAATTCCACTGGGCATCGCCCGCTCTTCGAAGCTGTGGTACGTACGCTCGCTGCCTTACGCTTACATCTTCTTTTTCCGTGGCACGCCGTTGCTGGTTCAGCTGTTCCTGGTCTACTACGGCCTGGCGCAGTTCGACGCGGTGCGCGAAAGCGCCTTGTGGCCGTACCTGCGCGATCCGTTCTGGTGTGCGACCGTGACCATGACCCTGCACACGGCGGCGTACATCGCCGAGATTCTGCGCGGGGCGATTCAGGCGATTCCACCCGGCGAAATCGAAGCGGCGCGGGCTTTGGGCATGTCCAAGCCCAAAGCGATGTTCTACATCATCCTCCCGCGTGCCGCGCGCATCGGCCTGCCGGCCTACAGCAACGAAGTGATCCTGATGCTCAAGGCCAGTGCGCTGGCCAGCACCGTGACTTTGCTGGAGCTGACCGGCATGGCACGCACAATCATCGCCCGCACCTATCTGCCGGTAGAGATCTTCTTCGCTGCTGGCGTGTTCTATCTGCTGATGGCTTACGTTCTCGTACGCGGCTTCAAGCTGCTGGAGCGCTGGCTGCGCGTCGATGCCTGCCAAGGGCGCTGACATTTCCCACGTGCTGACGGGCGAGGACTTACTCGCCCGTTTCACGGCGCTGGATGATTTTCTCACAGCCCATCAAGCGCTGTGGAAACCTCGACCGTTCACTCATCTTTCGCTTGCCTGGGAAGCGTCCTACCCGGAGCTGGCCTTGTGGCTACGCGGACGGTCGCTGGAAGACGCAGAAAACGCTCACAACCAACCTGCTGATCTTGCTGATGCGCCGGAGCCGTTCGCCTCATTGGCGGCGTTGTCGGCTGAGTTGAGCGCGGTGGGTGAGTTGCCGGGCCACGCGCTGAAAGCCGCCGGCCATCGATTGAATGTCGATGTGCCGGGACGCAAGTGGCTGCAGATCGAGGCGTTTGCCAGTCGTTTGTCTTTCGCCTCGCAGCCGACGCATTGGCTGGACTGGTGTTCGGGCAAGGGGCATTTGGGGCGACGCTTGTTGGGCGCGGGGCAGCAACTGACTTGCGTTGAATACGATCCTTTATTGGTCGCCAGCGGTCAGGCGTTAAGTCAGCGTCATCACTTGCACGCTTTGCATGTGGAGCAAGACGTACTGGCGACTGCTGCCTCTGCCGTATTGAGCTCAACTCACACGCCCGTCGCTCTCCACGCCTGCGGCGATTTGCATGTACGTCTGATGCAACTGGCCAGCGCTGCCGGTTGCCAGCAAATGGCTATCGCACCCTGCTGCTACAACCGCATCGAACGCAGCGAATATCAGGCATTGTCCCGCGCCGGATCACGATCGCTCCTACAACTCTCGTTGGAGGATCTGGCGCTGCCGATGAGCGAAACCGTCACCGCCGGTACGCGCGTCCGACGCCAGCGTGACACCTCGATGGCCCGTCGTTTGGCATTCGATCTGCTGCAACGCCAAGTGCGCGGCGCCGACGAATACCTGCCGACGCCATCTCTGCCCAGTGCCTGGCTGGATAAACCGTTCGCCGATTACTGTCGCGATCTGGCCGCGCTCAAAGAGTTATCCACAATCGGCTCGCCAGATTGGTCAGCATTGGAAGCGGCCGGTTGGCAGCGGTTGGCCGAAGTTCGCAACCTGGAGTTGCTCCGAGGATTGTTCCGACGGCCACTGGAGCTTTGGCTGAATCTGGACCGAGCCGTTTTTCTGGAAGAACAAGGCTACGCTGTACGTCTCGGCACTTTTTGCGCAGCCTCACTCACACCCCGTAATTTGCTGCTATTGGCCGAACGCGCTTAAACGCTCAAACCTGTGGATAACTCTGTTGATGAATTTCTCATGGATCCAATATCCACGCCTGTTACGAGCCATTAACAGCGCTGGTCATTTTTTGTTCATATCAATAAAAAACCTGTAAAACAGGGATTTGCGAACAAAACGAGAACGCGTCCACAAAATCCCCCGCAGGCGCCCCGGTGCAGCTTCCCGTTGTGCATAAGCTTCAGATCGAAATGACATAACCGCCGAATGACGGACTGTTTCAGGAGTAAATTGCGCCCACCCTCCGCCCTTGCTATACAAGCTCACACCGGGCAGGCAGCACTGCAACCAATAAGAACAAACCACTGACAGGGAGCGACCGTGACGTTCATTTCATATGCACAGAATTTCGAAGACATCCGCCTGTGGCGCGCACTCAAATTCTTTGAAAACGGCTTCTACATCGACGTCGGCGCCAACGATCCAATCCATGATTCAGTGACGAAGGCCTTTTATGATCGCGGCTGGAGCGGCATCAACATCGAACCGATGCAAAGCTTCCACGACGCCCTGGTCCAGCAACGCCCACGCGATACCATTCTGCAATGCATCGCCAGCGATGCGCCCGGGGAAATCACCTTCTACGGCATTCCCGGTACCGGCCTGTCCACCGCCGACCCGGTGATCGCTCAAGAGCGCAAGGAGCGTGGCCTGGAGGTGCAGAGCCTGACCGTAAAGGCCCGCACGTTGACCTCGATCTGCGAAGAACACGCCGCCGACCGCCCCATCCATTTCCTCAAAATAGACGTCGAAGGCCACGAAGAAACCGTGCTGCGCGGCATGGACTTCAGTCGCTTCCGCCCGTGGCTTATCCTTATCGAAACCCCGTTCGAACGTGACCACACCTGGGAACACCTGGTCACCGACGCCGGCTACCAGAACGTCTGCTTCGACGGCCTCAATAGCTATTTTCTCGCCGACGAACACCTGAACCTCAAAACGGCCTTCGACATGCCGCCCTGCCAGCTCGACAACTTCCAGCTGTGCCTGGGGCACCCTTTCGCCCACCCCGTCAGCCCCAGCGAAGCCGACGCCCTGGCCCAAATCAGCGCCGCCACACAACGCGCTGAACGCGCCGAAGCGCAACTCCACGCCATGCAGAACAATCGCGCCTGGCGTGCTCTGCAGAAACTGCACAACGTGCTGCGCCGGGCATGATCCGGCCTCCCGCAAAAATAGTCTGAATTCAGGGGTTTACAGAAACCACCCAATCGCTATAATCGTCGCCCACAACGCCGGTATAGCTCAGATGGTAGAGCAACTGACTTGTAATCAGTAGGTCCCGGGTTCGATTCCTGGTGCCGGCACCATACAAGGTTCCAGAGAAGGCTTTCAAAATCTCTGGAACCCCCGAAAAACCCGCCTTCTGGCGGGTTTTTTCGTTTTAGCGTTCCATCGGTTTCCGTCAGAAACTGGTGGATTCCAACCGTTTTAGGGGTAGTGTTAGGGGTAAGGTAATTCGATAAAGGGGGAGTACCCTTATGTCGCGCACCACTGCTCCACTCTCCGATTCGGCTTGTCGCTCAGCCAAGCCCACCGACCGCGCTTACAAGCTTTTCGACGGCGACGGCCTCTACCTTCTAGTCCAACCCAATGGCCGTAAAGGCTGGCGTCTCAGGTATGTAAAACCTGATGGCCGCGAAGGACTGACCTCGTTCGGCAGCTACCCCGTGGTCGGCCTCGCCGATGCTCGCAACAAGCGCCTGGAGGTCAAGCGGATGCTGGCGAAAGGCATCGACCCCATAGAGACCAAACACCAAGCCAAGACGCAGGCCGCAATCAAAGGCCGAACCTTTGAAAGCGCCGCACTGGACTGGCACAAAGCGATGTCTGCCAAATGGGCTCCGGGCCATGCCAAGACCGTCCTGAGCCGCCTCAAAACCCATGTCTTCCCGCTGATCGGCGCTCGCTCCATTGTCGATCTGGACACCCATGACCTGATGCAACCTCTGGAAGCGATCCAGAAGCGCGGCACGATTGACGTCGCGTTAAGGGTACAAAACTACCTGCAAAGCATCATGCGCGAGGCGAAGCGTTCTCGGCAGATCACGGCAAACCCTGCCTACGACCTTGAAGGCTTGATCAAAGCTCCGAGGGTGATTCACCGCCCTGCGTTACCCTTATCGCGTCTGCCTGAATTGCAGGAGCGTATCGACACCTACAAAGGCCGCGCACTTACCCGGCTGACGGTCATGCTCTCGCTGCATGTGTTCGTACGCTCCAGCGAACTGCGCTTCGCCCGCTGGAGCGAATTCGACCTCAAGCGCGGCACCTGGGAGATACCCGACACTCGACCCGCGCTGGACGGAGTACCCTTTTCTACTAGGGGTACGAAGATGGCCGGGGACATCCACCTTGTACCCTTATCGCCGCAAGCCGTGGCCCTGCTTGAACAGATCCACGCCCTCACCGGCAAATTCGACCTAGTGTTTGCAGGCGATGCCAAGCCCTGGAAGCCCATGTCAGAAAACACGGTAAACAGCGCACTTCGAAAGATGGGCTACGACACCAAAACCGAAATCTGCGGCCATGGCTTTCGCTCAATGGCCTGTAGCGCACTGATTGAATCAGGACTGTGGTCCGAGACCGCCATCGAAAGACAGATGAGCCACAAAGAACGGAACAACGTCCGAGCGGCCTACATCCACAAAGCGGAGTTCATCGAAGAGCGGAGGCTGATCATGAACTGGTGGAGCCGGTACCTTGAGACGAATCGACAGGAGCATGTCACCCCCCACGAATTCGCGAACCAGACCGGACCGAACGTCACTCGCTTAAAAGCAAAACGTGGCGCAACTGAGTAAGCGCTCGGTCTTTATATCTCAGTGATCCGCTTGTCCACGCGGGTCCATCCAAACAGGGCTGCAAAGCCGCCCTGCTTGGATCGACCTCACTTAAAAAATCTAAAGCCCACGCAATTGTCTGTGGAAAACCACTGATTTCCACCGGTGGATAATTTCATCCACAGCCGCAGAACTCCCGAAGGATGCCGCATATTTATGTGGTTTGCCGCACTTACTTGAGTCCAATGCCGGCGTGACTGCTCAAGAGCCCCCAGAAGTATTGCTCGACGGCCAAGGCATCTACGCAGTCTATGATGGCAACTCGCTTATCGACCTTCCATAATGATTGGATTTCCAGCCTCAAGGACGGGACGATTTGTGAAACAGGCTCTAACCGACGGCAAGGTTCTCCAGAAGTCTTTGGTTTATTTACGAGCTCAACTCCTAGACCTGCAACCAGCAGGCGCAGAAGGGTTTGAGGGGCTTATCGCTACCGCCCTAGCTGATTTGACTGGGCTAACCTTTAGGCTGGCGAAGAGTGGCTCTCAGTTCGGGCGCGACGCTAGCACCCCTCGTGATCACTTCGCGATTGCTATGGAGGCTAAACGCTACAGGGACTCACTCCGGCTTGAGGATATAGCGGGGAAAATTTGGATTGCGGGGCATGAGCTTGCCTCCGACATTGATGTGTGGGTGCTGTGCGCAACGTCCGAAATGGGGGATGGAAATCTCGCAAAGCTGGAAGATATGTTGGAAGAGCGCGGTATCAGTCTTCTGATGCTGGACTGGACCGAAGCCCCGCTCCCGCGATTGGCCGTTCTTCTAGCAAGCGCTCGAAGAAAGGTCAGGCAATGGTACGAGCAGTATGCGTCTAATGGAGTTGCATTAAAGATAGATGCTGCGCTTGCGGACGTGGAAGATGATCAAGCCTTCTTGTCGGCTCGTAGTCAGCTAAAGCAGGATGCTAGTGCTGGTCATTCAGGTCTCGCAACACTTGCTGAGGTTAACCGTATCTGGTGCGGTCGAGTATTTTCGGAGCGCCTCTCTTCACAGCATGCATTTGGTCAATATCTGACGGTGCAAGATCGTGCTTTTCCCGCTATTGCTCGCCCCTCTATTGAGTCTTTACTAGACACCGCAATTTCTTCCCCGCAACAAGCTTTGGGATGTGTCGCTATTCTTGGTCCAGAAGGCGCCGGAAAGTCTTGGTTGGCCGCGCAATGGTGGTTTACATCAAAATATAAACCCATCTTAATTTTCGGCGGTTCTCAGGTTGCTGACTTAATAGAGCCCAAGGATCCATTGAGGACTCTGGCAAGGCTAATTTCCGCGCAGGGGGAGGCGGATTTTGAGGAGGCTTCTGAGAGATGGTTGCGACGTCTGCGCCGCTGGCAGGAGCGCGCAGCTCCCCAAACAAGTGACGAGCTAAGATTTTTGGTTGTTATTGATGGGCTCAACGAGCGGAGTGGCATGCCATGGGCTGACACCATCGTGAGACTAGTGACCGAGGTAGGCAAGCTTGGTGGGCGATTGATACTGACCTGTCGTGAGCGGTTCTGGGACCGCGAAATTGCGCCACGTTTGGCTGGGATCAAGGTGTCCAAAGTCAGTGTCGGAGATTATGAGCCTGAAGAGCTAGATAAGCTCCTCTTACGGCGCGGTATTTCCATTGATAGTGTTCCGGCGCAGGTACGCGATTTCATACGTAATCCGAGAATTTGCTCAGTCGCACTGGATTTGCTGGACCGTCTATCAGCAAAAGTAGATGAGCTCACTGTAGAGCGATTGCTACTAGAGTATTGGAGACGGCGTCTTGAAGAACGTGGCGATCTGACAGCTCATAACATTCGAGATTTCGAGAAGCTGCTCAGGTCTCACGCTGACGCTCTGCGCAAAAACCCAAGAATTCAATTTGACCGAGATGATTGGCGTGAACATTCAGGAGCCGCTAAACGTAGCGATGGACGTTCGGTCGAGCATGACCTGACAGACATTGAAGAAGGTGCGTTTCTGAGGATTGTTGAACATGAGGAAGGCTTTTACGAGTTCAAGCCAGAAACTGTTCCATTTGCTCTAGGACTACTGGTCGCTCGCGAATTGCAAGACGAACTCCGAAAGTCTGGTCGCAGTCCGGCCGAGGTGATCGATGGCATCATTGAGGAAGTTCAAGGGTTTGACCTCGTAGGTGAGGCGCTTCGTTCAGCTGCTGGAATTGCCTGCTTTGAAGAGAACTACCCGCCCACAGCGCGCGCCGCGCTGATCTCAGCGTGGCTGGAGCTTCAAAACATTCCTGACTCTGCATATGAATGCCTAGTGGCTTACACCAACGCAAACCCTGAAGCGGTTTTGGATGCCACTGAATCCGCGTTCGATGAGTACACCAACGCCCGCCGCCGCCAATGGTTACTTGGGGCGTTACTTAGCACTATAGATCGGCCGCGCGTAGAGTTTGCCATTGAACCACGTATTGGAAGATGGCTCGCGCGCTGGTCTCGAACTCCTCGACGAATGGGGGGGCGTGACGATGGAGAGGCGGCTCGTCTTGCTCAGCAAGCTGCGAGGATCTCAGAAAGGCTCGATGGCTTAACGTTAGAAGAGCAGAACTTTCTTGCGAGACTTAGTAATGAAGTTGCGTCCCCTGAGTCCACGCATCTGGATTTGGTAGCGGCATTCTTGATGGCTGCGCGACCACAAGCATCGTATGCCGAAAGCTTCTTGGCCTGGGCTTTCGCCTGGTCGATCACAGGTGACCACCAACGCGCTGATGCTGAGTTAGCTTGGGTAATTCGACTAAACACAAGAGACTTTTCCACTTTTGAGCACAATTTGCGAGCTGCAATTGAGGTCCTTTTCAATTCACCTCATTCGGACTCAAGCCGAAAGGCTGCAGCGATAGCTCTCCGTATGCTTGGAACCGTGGCATCCTCAGATGACGCTGAACAACTGAATCCTCGTAGGCCAGGTGAACGTTGGAGTAGGGTCGAGAGCCTCTGTGCTACTGACCCCTTTGACCCTGCGTCAGTACGTCCTGAGAACCTTGGTAATGGAATTCAGGTAGTCAGCGAAATGGATCCCTCCAACTTGTGGTGTTTTTACACTGGAGGGGGAGATGATCATGAGTTGGAGTCTATTACTCCAGGATTGGCTAGATTCGACGCCAATTCGATTACTCCATTGCTGCGTGCGATCGCTAGCCAGACGCAGACCAGAAGCCAACTTTCTCTCAGACAGCTCAGCTGGCAATTGCAGTGTATTAGTCCTCTATTTGACGCGGAGACGCTTGAGTCGGTGCTCAACGGTTACAAGCGGTTGGTGCAGCAACCGGAGCTTTTGGCTGACTCTGATAAAACCCATGTGCCAGGTTCTGTTCTCCTTAGCCTTCTCCCACATTTTTCAGCGATAGAGCAGCTTCAACTTTATCTTGACCTTCCGCGGGAGGTTGCAGACTGGTATGCATTTCGCGATGTGTTCCAACCTTTGAGTTCTATTGAGTTCGAGGCGGCCTTAGTAGATGCAGAGTCCAATTCGCGTCGTCTTCGTCGGGTCCTGTTCTTCGCTTCAGCTCATCGTGTCGCTTTGACTGATCCAAGCCGAGAAGCTCTAGATCTCGCGCTGAAACACGATGACCGGGACGTTGTAACTTACGCGTCAGAGGTTGCGTATGTGGCGCATGACTCCGAGCTCGACAAGCGGGTCATCTCTGCGGCACAAAACCGTGGCCCTCTAGCTGACTTGGACGACGAGGCTTTTTGGCGCGCAAGGGCAGTAGCTGCTGCCGTCGTTTCGCTTCGGCGTCACGAAGATGCAGCATTGATCGCTCCCAATCTTCTTGGCTACGTAGCGGAACAGCTAGGGGGTGATCTGGATGAGCGATTGATTTTGGAAATGGATCTAGTAATTGAACGACTCCTCCTTCCTATTCAAACCCCAGAGCCAGAGCTTGGGCGATTGCGTCTTGAAGTGGGTCGTAGCGGTCAAGAAACTTGTCGTTCTGTGCAGGATCGAGCAGATGAGAGTGACGAAAAGGATACTGATTCGCTGAAAGCCTTGGCGACACAAACAGAAGGATCCAGACTGGGTATTGATCAATTCCTTGATCGACAAAAAGCCCTTAGAGATGAGTCGGATACATATCTTTTCAGGCTAAGTAACGAAAAAGCTCAGGTCTTAGCACGTGAGCCGGATCTCATTGCTCTGAAGAGAGTGGTGGCGATAGCTCCAGAAAAGATCTCTGTTTGGGTAGAGCGTATTCTCGGAGAGACCGATCCAGTGCGCCTGTCAAATGTGCGTAATATTGCATTGGTTCTTTCGGAGGCATTGGCTCATACAAATCACAATTCTACCGCCGCGTTGCTAACTCATGTTAGCAATCTTCGGAGTCCTGTCGAAATCGTATTAGGAGATGCTCGTATTCCACAACAGATCGTAACTTTGTTTGCTGGCCCCAACATTGAGATTTTATCAGATCTACGGGGAAGAGCCCTCGATAATGCGCCGACCGATGCCGATCTTGAGACATTGGTCTTTGCAGCAAATTCTGCTGGGCATACGCCTTGGCTTTATAGCTGGATACAGCATGAAATTGAGTCGGGGATTCCGGGACGTATCGCTCGAGCGCTAATCGTTGAGGGAATGCGTAATGATGATGAACCATCATCGCTTCTTGCTCGCAGTTGGGGGAGCGGATTTCTGGGGCATGTTGCCGAACGAGCCCGCTTTGCTTACAACCGTAACATCTGGTCAAAATTTTGGTACGCCCAAGCAATCGGCACTACCGAACCTATAGATTTCTGGAGATACGGGGTGCTGATGTCAGGAATTGCCGACGTTCGTGCATTACATTGGTTTGATCCTGATCTTGATACACCAATGATGCAGAGATTTGGGAGTGAGCTTTTCAAACGCATTCGTAAGACGGCGGAGAAACGAACAAAAAAACGAAAGGACACGCTGTTTGGGCACAAGAAGCCGACTAATGCGCTCTATCAGGTGTTGATTCAATCGACCGATATGCAATAACGCAGCCGTCAAATTCGCGGTGATCAGCTAGGCCACGCGGGTCCATCCAAGCAGGGCTGCAAAGCCGCCCCGCTTGGATGGACCTCACTTAAAAAATCTAAAGCCCACGCAAACTGTCTGTGGAAAACCACAGATTTCCACCGGTGGATAATTTCATCCACAGCCGCAGAATTCCCGAAAATTGGAGCCTTGAACCGAATTATCCACAGGCGTAGAAAAGATCGGGCAAAGCGCTGTCGTTGACAGCAACCCAGGTAGCCAGAACCTTTAAGGCTACGCCACACCGTGGTGGTTCTCCCAAAGTGCGATTAGCGTCCGGCGGCTCGCACGGTCACAGCGATGTGATGGATGCCTACTTTTATCAGTGTGCCCACTGCGGCAACTCATCCCCTTTCATAGCTGCCCTGCAGCAACCTATCCGCTTGGCCATTTCCTTGCGCCAACCTGCGCCCGTCTCTTTCTTCCGGAAAGAGACGGGCGCTCCTACCGCTGCTGCAGCCCAACTCGTACGAGGCTTTGCGGCATTTCCCCTCGTGACAATCGGCGTGACAAACACCGAAGTCACCAGCAACAGCGATGCAGATGATGGTGCCGCAGCCTACGGAATGGACTGCACCTGACTGACAGTCAGGCATGCCCCGGTCATCACATCACTGCCTTCACCCGACTCAGGATCTCGCGGTGCCGGTCTCGTCAGCCAGCGCAGCCTCCACCCGCCCACTTCCTCGGAAGTGCTCAGGAGGCCAGATCATGAGATGCCCAAGCTCCCGGTCGTAAAGAGCCGCCAGTCCCGCGTTAGTGGACAACCCTCACAGGTCGCAGGGGCCTTGATCCCTGATAACACTCAACATTCTTGGCGGGATGACGTGGGGAAAGTCTCAAAGGTTTGGCTTCGAGAGGAGTTTTATCATGGCACTGGTAGGTAGACGGGACGGGCGGAATTTTGGCTATGGTCGGCAACTGAGCTACGCCGGGTCGCAAGCGCTGAAAGATCTGTTTGGAGGTGGACATTACGGCACGGTCAAAGCGCACAGTGATCGATGGCAGGCGTTTGTTCGGTGGTGTCGGTCAGAGGATGGGCCAGGGTTTAACGATGCGCGGCAAATAGATCGGCAGACCTTGTTGGACTATGCCGGACATCTGCGGCAGCAAGTTGAACAAGGTGCTATCTGCATCGTCACTGCGCAAAATCGGTTGTCCAGCGTGAACCGAACCATGGCTGCGCTACGCGCTGATCAGTCGGTGAAGGTGTCGAGTCCGAGCAAGGCGCTGGGAATGCGGCGCACCAGTGTCCGTCACTCGGTGCCGCAAGGCCAAGACCGCGAACAAGTGAAGCGGATCGTCGACGTGCTCTGCGAACACCAAATGCAGCGCGCGGCGGCGATCGCTCAGTTGGCGCGAGCCACCGGCATGCGCTTACGCGAGGCCATTTTGGCGGACCTACCGCGTTTAAAACGTGAGGCTGAGTACTACGGCAAGATCAACATTCAGGACGGCACCAAAGGTGGCCGCTCAGGCGCGTCGGCACCTCGCTGGATTACGGTAAATGATCATGTTCGCGACGCACTAATATATGCCGCACAAGTCTCACCCGAGGGTAGCCACAACCTGCTTGCACCGAACGAACGCTACCTCGATTTCCAACAGGGAATCGTCCGTCCCGCACGGAACATCCTCCATCAGCACAACCTCAAAGGCTTCCACGAATTGCGGGCAGCCTATGCGTGCGAACGCTATGAGCAAATCACTCGACATTTTGCGCCCATCTACGGCGGCAACTGCTACCAAGTCGACCGACACCTTGATCAGGAGGCCCGACTGCAAATCAGCTATGAGCTAGGACATAGTCGTATCGACGTGGTGTCGGCATACATCGGTGGCCGAGTATGAGCAAGCCATTCGATATTGAGCTGTTCTTGGCGGGCATCTTGACCGGGTCACATACCACACGCCAGCGCCACCTTCGTCAGGCGAAGACTATCCAAGCAGCTATCGCTGAACGCTGGCAACGCGACAATCCATGGACTTGGCAGAGAAAACATCTTGCGTGGTTTTTGAATCACCACTTAAACCAGCACACTGAATCGACGCGCTATTACTATTTGCTGACTATACAATTGCTCACTCATCGACTAGGAAAACTCTGGCAATTCAACCGCTAAGCGGAACCACGCTGAGAGCCGGCTATCCGACCCAAGCATCGCCTGATGTGCTTGAATGAGAGTCAAACCGGCGGCATCGAGCGAGCCAAATGATGACATTCTGGGGATCTAGGGGGGAGGCGTAGGGGACTGGAGGGGGAGAAATGTTTGCAATTTACTTAGCGCTTGCTTAACATTGATCTCGACTACGCAGACAGCAGAAAATTTGTCGGCGGAGCTGCGGAGGCCTGGCTAGCCAGGGTCATATGAAGGGAAATCGCAGGCATATGGGTTGTTCTGCTTCAGTGCAGGAGACTTGCCTTCGAGGCCGTCCTTCCTCGTAGTCACTTAATGTTTCGGATCTTGGCCTCGGTTGCGTGATACGCAGTAACCGGGGCCAAGTACCTTATAGCCCCGTCCTCGCATACTTTTACGACCGCCAAGGCGTAATAGCTGCCGTTGCCTACGCTGACCTTTCTGCCGGTGTTAAAGAGAATACCCTGAGCATGCTTGGGCTTGTTCAAGCCTATCTGGCTGTAAGCGCAATACGCGTTCACCAGGATCTGCAAAGCTTCTTCTGGGGTGCAGTTGTCTTTGCTCTCGCGAGAATCCAATGGATGAGCGATGGCTTGAAGGTCAATCAAAATGCCCCTCCGGTTTGGCTCCGACCAGCCCTTTTCACGGCAAATACGCTTTATCCGGTCAAACTGCTTGGGAGTCAGCAAGTAGGTGAATTCAGGCGCATGCTGCACCTGGCTCAATTCGACACCTGCCTCGCGCATGCTGATGACGACGCTCATCAACTCACGGAAGGCATCTGCCAGGCTTTCATCACCCAGTTGTGTGGCGGTTTTGTTCATCGTCGTACTTCCTTTGGGTTCGACGACTGAATCGTCCACCGCTGTCCTCTTATTTGACCAATTCCAAAGTGGCTGGCTTTTTACGTGTAGCACGGCCGTCACCAGTAGCTTTTTGCTTCTCGCGCGCGTCCACGATGGCTTTAGCGTACGGGGTAGCGGCCTCGATGATCCCATCGAAGGAATAGCGATTCGCGAGGTTACCGCCCAACTTCGACTTTCGGGCGTGTCGAGTGATGAATTTCATTTCCTCAAGCTCGGCGATTGACCGCTGGATTGTCCGGGCCGTTACCCCAATTTTCTTAGCAAGGGTCTCTTTGGTCGGATAAGGATCATTGCCCGCCTGCCACCAGTAGCCGGCCAGATGCAGAATGATCACGATATGCAGGTGTTTCAGCCCCAGTTGTTGTGAGCAGTCGAAAAGCACATTGGGAATGGCTGTCCATCCCGCCGCTACCAAATCCTTTCCCCACCGTTTCTCGATTTCCTTGCTTTCTACCGGCGCCGGCTTTTTCGCCTTCACCGTTGTCGTTAACTTAGTCATCCCCTGATCCCCCTTAATTTACCGTTGGCTGGAGTATGGTGGCTCTAAACAGGGCTGGCAACGGTGGGGGGGAGGCGCCTGTGTCAGCCCCCTAAGTTAAGTTTACTGTGTCTCGATTGGCTAAATGTGTTTCAAAGTTGGATGTGTTTAGCGATGAGTATGTTTTGGGAGTCGACAATGTCTCCTGGAGGGAGAAAGCTACGCCTCTAAGGAGGAAGACATCCACGCCTTCAGTGGGGGTCATAAAAGCCTCCCCTATCGTGAAAAAAAAACTGATTTTTCTGAGTTTTTTTCAAAAGGCGTCTCATAGGCGCGCTTTACGACTGACTCAAGCCCTCATATTTCGCAATCATCGGCTTGTTTTTTCTGGTCGTAGGGGTCATTGGGTGCTCGCCTGGAACTGAATGTCCTATTCGTTAGCTGCGTAGTTGGCTTCCTCACGCCATTTGCTAATGGCATTTGGTTCGGAACTTCCACGGACAACGATCTGTTTTGCGCGAAAATCCGCATAAGCTAGGTATGAGCGTCCGTCCTTCACCACCCAGCCCTGAATCTGTTTGCCATCGATTTGGGCGTGAAACTGTTTTGCTGCGCTCATGACCAAGGCCTCCGTCGGTTTGGACCAATATGCCGTCACGACAGACTTCGGATCAAATCTGATCAGCAGGATTTATCTTGGCGCGGCGATAGTTCAACTCCTCGTTAGCTGGGCCTGTGCACAAAGGGTAAGAAGTGGACCAGAGACAAGCCTCCGGCAGTGGAAAGGATCGCCAGCGGCCGGCCCAGAACACCGGCGCGAAATTTACTCAGCATCCCGCATTCCGGGTTCGATTCCACAGAAAGCCATAACTAGCTGATTTATATATAGTTACTGGTTGAGGTACGCCGAATTTTCCACCGAAATCCAGACGCCCGGAAACCTCGCCTCCCCGAAACATACCGTTCGTCTGGTGCCGGCACCATACAAAACGAAGCCCTCGCAGAAATGTGAGGGCTTTGTTGTTTCTGGGATGACCATATACTTTGACTTGGCATTTTTGATGCCATTCAAGCGTCCACGATTATTTCACACCGCCTGTAGCCATCTCTCGGCTGCATCCTTTGAAACTCTTCGTCACGCCTCCAAATCATCTCAACACATCCTGCCAGGGACGCGCTGGCAATGACCGCCATTATTTCCAAGGACCTGACCTGCGACTGCCAAAAAGCTCCTGGGGGCAATTTTTACGGGGTCACATATTTGCACGCATTGACCAACGTTATGGCTCAACAACCCAACACCTCGGATTTGTCTCTAAGCCGCTGCCTCCCTACGTCCCGAACATGCGCACCTTCAACATGTCGCTGAATTTAGCTACTCGCTCCGCACCCTCTCACAATACTGGCATTTTACCACCATAAATGACCACCAAAATCGCCTAAAAAAACTCCTTGCGTACGGCTTTTTGCCGTATTAAAGTACTCGCCGAGCCACAAACTCCCAAATTATAGAAAATTTAAGATGACTAACCAAAAAAGAAGGAAAGCAAAATGCAAATCTCAAAAAATCAGCTAAGAAGTTTAAAAAATAAAACTGAAAACTCCGTTGCTCGTAGAAATTTATTTTCTAATAGGGCATTTAGATATGACATGTCTCGAAATTTAAAAACGTAATGCATTTTAGTGCATTCATTAAATTTTTAGGAGAGTACTAATGTCTGGTAAAACAAAGTTAACTGTTCAGCTTCCCGACGAAGCTATCGCTCACATTGAAGAAATAGCAAAAATTTTAAGCATCTCAAGAACAGACGCGATTAGAAGAGCGTTGAAAATCGAACTATTCCTGCTTAAAGAAAAAGGGGCAGGGAAGAAAATACTTCTTAGGGACGAGAAGAATGACACAACTATGGAGGTTGTAATGCTATGACCATTTCCAGGAGATTTAAACCATGCAAACTGATTCACATCACGAAACACCTCACATTGATCTGTCAATTGAGGAATGCGACAAACCATTATTTCCAATGGGGGAAGTGCAACTAGTTAATTTTCGGTCTCAGGCAGTGCAGGCTGACAACAAGGTGACTGACTGGTCAACCGAGTTGACGGCTGATGCAAGAGATACCGAAATCGTTACCCGCGTATATGATCCGCGTCCGCAAGAAGATGGTGCTAGGCGCCGCGTCGCATACAGTCTGTTGCTGCTGTTGTCTATCGTCACTGTTGGCGCCATGATTCTCTTTATTATTCCAGGTACAGATCAGGAGGCACTTAAAAACCTTTTGAATCTTATTCTTGGGCCATTGGTAGCACTGGTTTCAGCCGCAACCGGTTTTTATTTCGCGACGAAACGGTAGCGATAGTTATAAGAGTCCACCCATCAGGTGGACTCTTATATTTACGGTACAAATTTATATTTGACAGCATGGTCAAAATAAATTGATGTGCCCACGATAAAGCCTTGATACGAGGCCTTTGTTGTTTCGGCAGTTTGAAAAAGCTGCTCTTAGTGCCCCGCGCGTAAAAAATGGGGACAGATTTATTTCCAGTGATAAAAAATAAAGCCGTTTCCCCTTTCAATTAAGATCGATTCCTGCCTCCGCCCCCCTACGAAACAAAGCTCTCGTATTTTTACGAGGCTTTGTTTTGTAGGGGGATCGCTCTCACCATTTGATACGAGGGCGTTGCCGCGTGTGAAACACCCCGATGATTTGTAAGCGCTCCATAAACCCCGCCGAGTCTAAGGTTGGCGAGCTCAACTAGACGATACTCAGGGGCACCCAACGTGGCCGTAGTGCTAAGTCAGGTATCAGGGTTGGATGCATGCCCCACATGAGCTCTCACCCCAAATAACCGGTCGGCTATTTGTCGACCCCGCTCCAGCCCTTCCTCAGTCAACCAAATCAATTTGTTCTTGTTCGCCGGATTTCTGATGAAACCATGTTCATGCAATCGATTCATTGTCTCGAAGTCGAACCCTTTCCAGGCATTGCCGCTATCCGAACTGAAGGTTGCCAACACGGCTATTGGCGGCGCTTCGCGGTGATCAGTATGTGAAAGTGCCTAGCCCGAGCAAGGCGCTGGGAATGCGGCGCACCAGAGTTCGTCGCTCGCTGCCACAAAGCCAAGACCCCGAACACGTGAAGCGGATCGTCGACGCGCTCTGCGAACACCAAATGCCTCGCGCCGCGGCCATCGCGCAGTTGGCGCGAGCCACCGGCATGCGCATGCGCGAGGCCATTTTGGCCGACCTGCCTCGATTGCAACGTGAAGCAGAGCAACTTGGCAGAATTAACATCCAGGATGGCACCAAAGTTGGCCGCTCAGGTGCATCGGGACCTCGTTGGATTACGGTAGATGATCATATTCGTAACGCGCTGAGGTTTGCCGAACAGGCCTCGCCCGACGGTAGCCGCAACCTGCTTGCTCCGAACGAAAGCTACCTTGATTTCCAACAGGGAATCGTCCGCCCCGCACGGAACATCCTCCATCAGCACAACCTCAAAGGCTTCCACGAATTGCGCGCGGCTTATGCATGCGAACGCTATGAGCAGATCACCCATCACCTAGCGCCGATCAACGGTGGCAGGTGCAGGCGCCTCGATCCACGCCTTGATCGAGAGGCACGCTTTCAAATCAGCTATGAGCTGGGACACGGTCGAATCGACGTGGTATCGGCGTACATCGGTAGTCGGGTATGAATAAACCATTCGATATGGAGATCTTCTTGGCTGGGGCACTGACTGGAGCACATGCCACACGAGAACGTCACATCCGCCAGGCCAAGACTATTCAAGCAGCCATTTCTGAACGCTGGAACCGAGATAATCCATGGACATGGCAAAGAAAGCATCTCGTTTGGTTTTTGAACCACCACATGAACTCAAACTCGAAATCGACGCGCTACTACCTGCTGACCACAAGCCTGATCACTCTGCGCCTAGGAAAATCCTGGAATTTTCAACGTTAGCCGAATGCCAGCAACTGCGCGCTCTGTATCCCTAACTGGCAGATTGAGCCAGCCAACAAATTGATTGGGATTAGGGCAGACCTCTTGAGCCCCTGAACCTAACCTCTGTTGTTTGATAACCTCTATGTTTTACTGATGGACTGAGGGTTGTAGCTCGAGGCTACAGGCTTCACCTGAGACGTAGAGGCTGAAGGCGGTGATAGACACTAGTCTGGTGGCGAAGCTAAGGGCTGAGAATGCAAGATTGGTTGCCTTGCTGGATGCTCATGGCATCGAATGGCGCCCGCCTGCTGAGCCAGTCAAGATAGCGATTGTCCAAGCAGAACAATCACAGCAACTCGATACTGATGGAAAGCTTGCCCTATTCCGAAGCTTGTTTCGTGGTAGGACGGACGTTTATCCCATCCGCTGGGAAAGCAAGGCAGGCAAATCAGGATACGCACCCGCTTGCGCAAACGAATGGAAGCCTGGTGTTTGTGAGAAGCCCCGAATTAAATGTGGCGACTGCGGTAACCGCCAGCTGCTTCCGCTGACCGATGAGGTGGTCTATCGCCATCTGGCGGGCGAAGTGGTCGTTGGTATCTACCCCCTACTCTCTGATGACACTTGTTATTTTTTGGCAGTCGACTTCGATGAGGCCGAATGGCGTGATGATTCCAAGGCTTTTGTACAGTCATGCCATGAGTTGAACGTCCCGGTGGCGCTGGAAATCTCGCGCTCAGGCCAAGGGGCTCATGGCTGGATTTTCTTTGAGCGTAATGTTCCTGCCTGCGATGCGCGCCGCCTCGGTGCCGCAATCATCAGTCATGCCTGTGAGCGCACCCGCCAGTTGGGGCTCAGCTCCTATGATCGACTGTTTCCAAACCAGGACTATATGCCCAAAGGCGGTTTTGGAAATCTCATCGCGCTCCCTTTACAAAAGCGGGCCAGGGCCCAAAACAATAGCGTTTTTGTAGACGACTCGCTTGAGCCTCATCCTGATCAATGGGCCTTCCTGGCATCGATTCAGCGCATGAGTCCAGAAGATATCCAGCCCGTTATTATTCAGGCGATGGGTAATCGGGACCCTCTAGGGGTCGCCTATGTCGATGACGAAGGTGATGCAGAACCTTGGAAAGATCGTGAATCGAGATCACGTAAATTGACATGCCCGTTGCCTGCTGCTGTCAACATCACGCGGGCTAATTTAATTTACTTTGAAAAGTCGGAATTGCCACAGCCATTGGCAAACCAGCTTGTCCGGCTCGCTGCCTTTCAAAATCCTGAGTTCTACAAAGCTCAGGCCATGCGCATGTCAGTGTGGAACAAGCCAAGGATTATCGGCTGTGCCCAGAACTTCCCCAAACATATTGCGTTACCACGTGGATGTTTGGATGCTGCGCTGGAGCTTTTAGAGGAAAACGGGGTTACCCCTATTCTTAAAGACGAACGCTTCGCGGGCGACCCCATCGACGTGAGCTTTCTCGGGACCCTGCGTTCTGACCAAGAGGCTGCTGTCAGCGCAATGCTAAGTCATGACACCGGTATCCTCTGCGCCCCGACGGCTTTCGGTAAAACAGTGAGTGCTGCTGCGTTGATTGCCGCACGTGGCATTAACACGTTGGTGCTTGTGCATCGGACAGAACTATTAAGGCAGTGGCAAGAGCGCTTGCAGGCGTTCTTGAGAGTCGGGAATGGTGTCGTTGGTACTCTTGGGGGCGGAAAAGCGAAACTTACAGGCATCATCGACATTGCCGTAATGCAGTCGTTATCGCGAAAAGGCGAGATCAGCGATCAGGTAAAAAATTACGGCCAGATCATCGTTGATGAGTGTCATCACCTATCAGCAGTGTCATTCGAGGCACTACTGAGAAGTGCTACAGCGCGGTACGTACTGGGACTCACTGCAACCCCTGTGCGCCGAGATGGGCAGCAGCCCATTATTTTCATGCAGTGCGGACCGATCCGACATTCTGCTGCTCGACCTGCGAGTGCGCCCCATGACCTATCTGTCGTGCCTCGATTGCTGCCCAAACCAATAGTGGTCCCCGACGGCTTTGGGATTCAGGACGTTTTTCGGCGTCTAGCCGACGACTCTGAGCGGACAGCCAAAATCGTCTCGGAGATTGAGCTGGCGTACAACGAGGGTAGAAAAATTCTAGTGTTAACGGAGCGGACGGAACATGTGGATGCCCTTGAATTAGAATTGAAGCAGCGCGTGCATAACCTTTTCACGCTTCATGGGCGAGTGCCTAAGAAACAGCGAACTTCCCGTATGCATGATCTTGAGTCCCTTCCCCCTGATGCTCCACGAGTGCTGCTGGCAACAGGAAAACTAGTAGGTGAAGGCTTCGATCATCCGCCGTTGGACACGCTGGTGCTGGCAATGCCCATCTCATGGAAGGGTATCCTTCAGCAATATGCGGGACGATTGCATCGATCGCATGCCGAAAAGGCCGACGTGAGAGTGATCGACTTCGTTGACGAGGGTAATGTCGCGCTGATGAGGATGTGGGATAAGCGCCAGGCGGGTTACAAAGCGATGGGCTACCGCATGGCTGATTCCATGGCCACCATGGACCTACTCTAACTCTAACGTGGTTGACAGTTGACACATCAACGGCGCAACTCGTCATAGACGAATGACCGGCCGCTGTGGGGGCACTCCGGCCCTTCGCCGTTAGTCACGTCAAGCAAGATCCTCAGGCGCGCGAGGTCCTTGAGGTAGTTTTAGAGGTAGAATCGCACAGGTCTTTAAGTATTAATCAGCTAACTCAATAACTTATTAGATCGTTCGACTCCTGGTGCCGCACCATACAAAACAAAGCCCCTGCAGAAATGCAGGGGCTTTGTTGTTTCTGGATGGTTTACATTTTTTGCAGCGTTTCAACTTCAGTAGAAATAGTGCCTCTCCTCCACACAAGTCGATTTAATCGCCAGACGCCCTTCTCCCACAAAGCACGGCTTTTGCGCAAAACGCTCAAATTTCCGCGTTTATGCCAAACTATGAAATGGCAATAATTAGGGTGCGCCCATAAAAAGTGGAATTGCATGAGCGGCGTTCTCAGCGCACTGAACCGGCGGAGTCAATGGCAACCCGGTTTCCCAATCCAAGAGTGCTTGATGCCTCGACGCTTTGTTCCTCCGCCGCAGAGAGCAACATCTGCGTTACGCGCGCGGCCTCACCGGCCTTCATCTGACGTACAGACGCCAGTAAGTCCTGCTGGAATTCCTGCAGTTCATCGACCAACGCTGATCTCCTCGTTCTGTTGTTTAAGAAAGGCTAAGGATAAGTCGTGATCGACAAAAACGCATGGCGCGAAATCCTGAGAAATCTGCTGTAACGAGAAGCCAAGCAGAGCCACTACTGGCCACGATTGCACGCCTGACACTCCCCAAGCTAACGTCAAACCCGTCGCTGCCAATTCAGCGACCGGGCCTGAGAACCCGCGTAAGATGCAGGCGCACCAGCGCCCCAAACCACGATTGCCGACGCTGTTTTAGTGTCCGCATTCACGTGCAATGGCGGCTGTGCGTGGGAGACCTTCGGGTCTGCCGGGTTCCTGTATCTCCGGTTTCTCAGCCTGCGCATAGCTGCCACCCTTTCGCCTGAGAACGAAATGGCAGCTCTCATTTGATACAGGGAGTTCAAAAATGAAAGCCATTGATCCATCCGTAATCCGCCCGTCAGCAACACCGGTCACTTCACGCCCGCTCATCTCAACGGCAGGTGAAGCGAAATGACCAACTCTCAAGATCTGAAAACCCTCGGCCTCACCCACTTTTCCTTCCACTCCAATCAAGCAATGTTCCACACCAATCGTGGTGTGCCGGTAATCGCCGCCCTTTCCCACGCCTCACACTTGCGTCACAACTCTCGACTACTCGCTGCGGACACTTCAGTCTCGCGCGATCCTGATCTTCACGCTTATGCCTCGCAGTATTTGCAGGAATTGAGCAAAGCGCTGATCGATGATGTAGTGAAAGTGATGGATCCGCCGCCGGACAAGCCGTTGATGTGAACGCCGGTGTCAGGCCCTCGCCGATGCGAGGGCTTTTGCGTTTCAGACCTGACTGATCTCAAGCACAAACGAAATCTTCTGCTGACTCGCACTCCACACATACCGCAAATGCTTGCCCTGCTTCGGAATCGATACCGCTGGAGGTCGAAACGCGGCGACACATTCATGGCCCGGCAGGCGAACGCTGTTGTAGAGCAGTCCCCACGACTCGGTTTCGCGCAGTTGACGGGCGAATAGCTGAGACGGCCCATAGGCCTCCGGATCCGGATTGTGCAGCTCGGGGTGATCGTGACGAATGTCGTGTAACGGTTTAACCACCCGATTAACGTAAGTCCGCATGGTCAACTCAAGATCCGCTTCCTGAGTCGCCGCAAGAAATCGTTCCTGGTGATAACAGGTTTCGGAGATGGCCGCGGCTTGGCTGCTCGCAGCATAGTAAACGCCGAAGGTGCCATCGCAGAAACGACTGCGTTTGCCGATGTGGGTAAACGCAGCCATCACCGGAGTCGAGCCGGGGCCGGAGAGTCGGTCTTCGGTTCTCACACGGGCGAGAACCCCGGCCTGTTCGATCAGGCGATCATTGGTCAGCGCTTCCAGCGTGTAGGCAACTTCCAGGTCTTCGGGATCGAGCACATCTTCGAACAGCGCAATCGGCGGGAAGCTGCTGTTGACGATCCGATAGGCTCGCGTCCACGCCACATCAACCAAATCGGGCGCCTTCAACCGCGTACCCCATCGAGATAGCGACGCACATCGGCGATGTCGATCACTCTCCCCGCCAGCATGTAATCCAATGCAGTTTGCCCGTTGAACGGCGCCGCGGTGTTTGGACTGCTGACCCACGTATAGGCGCGCTCGCGGCTATTGCTGAAGATGATGCTCAGCGCCTTGTGAATACCCATCAGGTAAGAGATGCGCTCAAGCGTGTCATTGGGCAGACGTACGTTCGGCAGGTGTTTGTATTTGTAGAACGTGGTGTTGCCGATGCCACCCAGCAATGTGCGTTGCTGCTCGGCGCTGCAGCCCCAGCGCTCCATAAGGTTGAAGAAGAACTTCAGCGCGACGCGGCCGGCTTCGGGGGCGTCGAGCTGTTCGCGAGGGGTTACGGCCTGCGATGAAGTGGTCATGTGGCCGCCTCCTTGATTAGGTACCTGAATATGAGCCTAGTACAGATACGGATACAAATTAATCTTCAATACATAAACGAATGAGAGTTTCGCCAGAAACCGTCGACAAAAATCCATTTCACGCACCAAAACCACGCACTTTTTTTGACCCCCATCACCCCCACGTCACCAAAAACCCCGATCCTGTGTCAGCCTCCAGCCATCGGCGGGGACATCGATTCGCTACTAAACCCGCGACAACTATGCTCAGGTACAGGAATATAGCCAGCATATGGCGCCTGACCGGCAGTCTCGTAAACAACAATACCCAGCCCACTTCAGAGGGCATTACCCATGGATAGCAGAACCTTACGCAACCTCATGCGCATCGTGCAGACCGGCTCGCTGTCGGCCGCAGCCGAGCATTCGTGCCTGACTGTGCAGGCGTTGGCCGCGCAGTTGAACAAGGTCGAAGAGCAGTTCGGTTTCCGCTTGTTTCGACGTTCCAACAAAGGGCTGACGCTGACGCCGCAAGGCACTGAGCTGACGCCGTATATGGACAAAGTGCTGATTGCCACGCGACAGATGGAAGAGAAAGTCGAGGCATTGAAAGTGCCGGGCCAGCGCACGTTGAAGGTTGCGTTGAACAACACCCTGTCGCCGGACTTCAACCGGCGAATGATCGGACGCCTGATCGAGGTGTTTCCCGATTATCAGATGGAATTCAGCTACGCCGAGTCGATGGAAAACCTCAGCAAGCTGAAGAACGAAGACTTTGACCTCGCGGTGCTGATCGGCCCGCAGCGGCCGGGTTTGCCGAGCATTGTCTTGCCCGATGTGCAGGTGCAGGTGGTCGGCGCGCATTGCGGTCAGGAGAATGATCCACTGACCTTGCTGGGCAACAAGTTTCAGGTACGTCCTGCGGAAGATTGTCCGTATTCCCACAGCTTTTTGCGTTTTCTCGACGCCGGGCTGGGCAATCACGAGAACGGCCAGCGCATGGTCTATTCGTGCAGTGAAACGTTGACGCTGTCGCTGATCACGCAGATGGACGCGGTCGGCATGGTCTCCCGTGAGGCCGCGCAGAAGAACGGTCTGACGATTTTCCCCGGGTTCGAGGATTTCCTCGAAGTTCGCCTGGCGGTGAACAATCCGGAGTTGTCGAGCCAGGCGCTGAGCGACGTCGTCGATCTGCCGCTACATGAACGAGCCGAGCGCAATGTACGCAGCCGTCCCAACCGCCACACTGAGAAAGAGGTTTTTGCTGAAATACGCACATAACAACGTCGGAATTGCGGCATAGAATTCCGGGCGATCGAGCTGTATGTGCTGATCCTTGATCAACAAGGGAGTCAGGCTGATCGCAGCGACGATCGCCACCGGCAGGTATTCCAGCGCGCGCGCAACGAACGGCGGCCAGTGCTCGGTATTGACTTGCAGTGGCAGGGCGCGTGGCAGGAAGGTCACGGCCATCATCAGCGCGACCACCAGAATCAGGAACGTTTGGTCAGGCATACACCCACTCCGCAGCCCACAAACGTGGCGATAAACACATTGAACGGCGAGCTGCCGACCAGACTCAACGCGCCCATGCACAGCACAGCGGCCGCAGCGGCGATGAGTTTGTTGCGGGTGTTGCACAGCGACACCAGCACGTAGAGCATCATCGCCGTCAGGGCGTAGTCGAGCTGATACTTGATCAGGTGCGCCGCGTACTGCGCACAGACCGCGCCGAGCAAACCGCCAAGCACCCACGAGGTGTGGCAGAACAAGTTGAAGCCGATCAGATAACGCACGTTGACCGGTGCGCCAGTGCCGAGTTTGACGCTATGGAACGCGAAGGATTCGTCCGTCAGGCCACCGGCGTAAGCCCAGCGCTCCATGCGGCTCAAGCCGAGTGCGCGCAGAGCCTTGGCCATGTAAACCGACATCAACATGTGCCGCGCGTTGATCAGGAAAGTGGTCAGTACGATAGTCGTCAGCGAGGCGCCGCTGGAGATCAGCGCCAGCGCGGCGAATTGCGAAGCGCCGGCATATACGAACAAACACATCGCCACTGGCAGCCACATCGGCAACCCGGCGTTGACGGCCATCAACCCGAACACGAATGACACCGTGAAATAACCGGCGACCACCGGGCTGGCTTCGGCAAACGTGCGCGACGGATGATGGTTGACCATCAACGGCGCACTGCCGGACGTTTCATTCATAGATCCCTCTCAAATGTCCGTTCGCCATGGGGCTCGCAAAAACCCTGGGCAGTCCAAAAACGCTTGCCCGCGAGGTTAGCATCGTCGACGAACAGAAACATCCGTAACACACCGACGCGTTTCATGTCCGACGACGCCGCTTCAACCAGTCGTTGACCGACGCCTTGGCTGCGATAGCGCGGGCTGACGGCCAGGTGGTTGATGGTGCCGCGACTGCCGAGCATGCCACCGAGCACCGCGCCGACGATTTCGCCAGCGACGTCGAAGGCAAGATAGGCCGTGGTGGTTTTCTGGATCAGCACGCCGCGCAGGCACTTGGCGTCCTGCCATTCGCAGAAGGACACTTCATCGAACTGGCGGAAGAAGCGCTCCATGCGCTGCGCATCCTTGGCCGTGGCGCGTCGCAGCACCACCGGCGTCGAGCACTCGACGCCGTCGATTGGGGTGATCTGATTAGCGAACAATGTCGAAAGCGGTCCCGGGCCGCGAGAAGGAAATCGCCAGAATCTGCCGATACGCCATGGCATGGGTGTGATTGTTGCGCGCTGGTGTCACGTAGTGGCGCATGTCGCGGTCAAGGAAGTAAGTGGTGTCGAGAATTTCCTGGTAGGTGGTCGACGCCAGTTGATGCTCGTGGATGTCGTACAGACGACTCTCCGCGCCCTCGACATTGTTGCGGCCCCAGAAGTGCACACCACTGAATGGATAGCCGTCGCAGTGAATGCCTTCAGGGGTGATTTCCAGTTGTTTGCCGGGTTTGATCTCGATGCGGATCTGGTGGATCTGGCACTGCCAGATTTCATCGTGCAGCTCTTCCGGCAGTACGCTTTTGTACACTTCAAAATCGGTGTCGATCAGGCTGCGCATCACCGGCGAAGTAATCACTTCATCGGAGAAATCCTGGAAGTGCCGCACCAGGCCGCCGACATAGGCGTTGTTCTCTTTCGACTGCACGTAGGCGCGATGCTCGAGCTGCTTCAACTCGCGCGTCTTGGGGTTGTACTCAAAGTCGCTGTAACGACGGTAACGCATGCCGGCTTCGGCCTGACCGTAGTAGCTGTCAGGCTCCATGTTTTCCCAACTTTTGGTCAGTCTGACGAAGTCGGCAAAATGACCGTAGAGATTGAAGTCACCACCCTGGACGTTGACATATTTGTCGCGCCGTAGCGATTCGCCCACTTCTCTGTTCAAAACGATCATTACCAAATTCTCCGCTGCGTTGAGCGGCCTAATCTATTAGGTGGAGAATTTGCGTCCATGAGAAAGAATTTCAGGCATTTAAAGCCCTGTTTGAAACGGCGTTTGCAGTCACCTGAAAACAACTTTTACATGACAAAAACACGGTTTTTTTCCGGTTTTCATCGAAAAACCGTCGAAAAAAAACCCCGAACCAGTCGGGGTTTTTCTCATGTTTCTTACACTTGATCAGGCATCAGAAGATATTGATCGGGTAATCCACGAACACACGCAGCTCGTTGCCGCTGACGTTGTACTCGCTGGATTTCTGCGACACGCGCAGGATCGAGCTGCGCAACTTCACGCTCAGGTCTTTGGCCGGGCCGCTTTGCACGACGTACTTGAACTGGTTGAAGATTTCCCGCTCGGTGCCGCCTTCGCTGGTAGACGTGGTGATGTTGTCGCCACGCACGTAGGCAAAGTTGTAGCTCAGACCCGGTACGCCGAAAGCGCCGAAGTCGAGGCCATAGCCCAACTGCCAGCTGCGTTCGTCTTCAGCGTTGAAGTCGGACCAGTAGGAGTTGGCCAGGTAAATCGTGTTGCCGCCGTCGCCGACACGACCCTGTTCTTTCTGGTAGCCGCCGTAGGCGTAGCCCAGGTTGCTGTCGCCGGTGGAGCGCTGGTGCGCCACGGTGAACGAGTGCGGGCCAGTGGCGAACGTTGCAGCCAGGCTCCAGATCTTGTTGTCGCGACCGGTCACGATGCTTTCGCCCGGAACGGTGTTTTCGCGAACGTACGAGCTATCCAGCTTGGTGCGGTAGCCGTTGAAGTCCAGGGTCAGCGACTGATCCTTGTTGAACGGCAGCACGTAGTTGGCATTAACGTATTGTTTCTTCAATACGTCTTCGACGTCGGAAGCGTACAACGCGCCTTTGAAGTTCTCGGTGAACTGGTAGCTACCGCCCAATACGTTGATCGACTTCAGACCACCGCTGTCACGGCCTTCAGCGCTCTTGCGCGATTCAGCGGTGAAACGACCGGCGTTCAGCTCCAGGCCTTTGATCTCTTTGGAAGTGATCAACGTACCGGTGTAGCTTTCCGGCAACAGACGCGAGTTGTCGTAGCTGAGTACCGGCAAGGCCGGCATTTGGTCGCCATAGGTCAGCACCGTATTGGAAATACGGAATTTGACGGCTGCACCGCCCTTGGACAGGTCATTGGCCGCTTTATCACTGCCGCCAGGCGCATGATCAGCTTGCTTGAAAAAGTCGATACCTTGCGCGCCGGTGCGACCTTCACCACCGTCCAGACGCAGTGCGTACAGACCGAAAGCGTCAACACCGACACCCACGGTGCCTTGAGTGAAACCGGACGAGAACGTACCGATGGCCGCTTGGCCCCACTCGGCTTTGTCCGGACGACCATCTTTGTAATCACGATTGATGTAAGCATTGCGCAGCAGCACTTTGAGGCTGCTGTCTTCAACAAAACCCTTGGACTCGGCCTGGTCGTTAGCCATGGCCTGAGTGGCGCTCAACATCCCCAGTGCGATCAGACTGATTCGCTTGTTCAACATTTTGTTTTCCTTATTACGGGTTGAAACGCGCTGTGTCGAACGGCGGAAACGGCGCTTTTGCACTCTTTTATTCACCCCGAAACAAAAAGGCCCGCCCACGAGAACGTGATGGCGGGCCTGCTCCTTATTTTGAGTCATGGCGGTTGGCCACAGGCGTTGGGCCGAATCGTAGCCGCGCCCTGAACAATGTGTCAATTTCAAGAATCGTCTTTAAATAGGTAAAAATCGTCTAAGAAACGTAAATTTTGCGCTGACTCCTTGCTGGGAAATGCACACAGCCAGTGAATCCGGTGCGTCACGCACACCCATCGATCGCACACAGTGCAGAGACTTCGCCTGGCTCATCGAGGACGATTGCCTGTTTCAACCAATCGGCAAATGCCTGCGGCTTGCCCAGCCAGGGACTGATGTCGACCAATTGGATTGTGCCTTTCTGCTCCAGAGCAATCGTTGGAAAACCCTGGCCGCTCAATTGAGCCAAAAACTGGCGACTGGCTTTTATGTGCCCCTCGCTATCAACGGACTCAAACGCAATGTGGAAATCTTCCTGCGCATAGCCAATCTGCATCGCCAATTCCAACAGCATGGCTGAATCAGCAATGCGTCGCCCTTCCACATAGTGCGCGGTCTGCAAGCGCCCCAGCATGCGCAGACCGCCTCGGTCGATGGCTTCGGCCGCCATGACCGCCGCAATCGGTGGCGTCGAATCGAACACCGCTGAGTGATCGCGCAGTAAACCGTCGAAATACGCCTCGCCAAAAGGCTGGCCGGTGTATTCGGCAATGCGTCGGTCGTGGGGCATGACGTAATCGCGCAGTTGTGGAGAAACGCGCTGGCGATTGGCGCCACTCATCATGCCCCCGGCATGGGCAATCACCGGCAACACCTGTTGCGCGGCTTCAACCAGCGGCTTGGCGCCATAACACCAGCCACACAGCGGGTCGTAGATGTAATGAAGAATCATGGGAAAGCTCCGGCAGCAAGTCAGGAAAATCGATGGCGGCAGATTAGTCCTCGCACCCGTGCAGAAAAACGCCGGAATGGCTTTCAGTCTGTTTCGCGAATCGGTCGAATTGTCTGGTCGGTCAGATTGTGTCGAACTGGACACAAATTGAAACAATCAGACCAGGGAACTTATAAGGAATAATTAACGGAAGTAAATGCAAAGCATTACCATTCGCGCGATCGAATTCCTCCACCCTCTCGGATGCGCTTTTCAATGCCTGCCCCGTTCCGTCTTACGCCCGTCACCCTTGGGCTTTCCGCTTTTCTGTCCAGTGGTTTTGCCTATTCGGCGACCGAGTTACCCGCCACCGCGATCAGCGCCGAAGCGCAAGCCGATGACCCGCGGGTAAAGCTCAGCAGCACCGCGACCCGCACCTCGACGCCCGTGCGCTATGTGCCGCAGGCGATCGATTCGATCAAGACTTCGAACGTCGCCAACTACGGCACCAATGACATCGCCGACGCCTTGAGCGGCATGCCCAACGTCAGCAGCAGCGCCGACACCCGCTTCGACAGCCTGCGTATTCGCGGCTTTGATGCCAGCAACGATTTCTATCTGGACGGCATCCGCGACGACAGCCAATACAAGCGCGACCTGCACAACATCGAACGCGTCGAAGTGCTCAAAGGCCCGGCCGCCGTGCTGTACGGCCGTGGCAGTCAGGGCGGGATCGTCAACCGCGTGAGCAAGATGCCGGAATTCGGCCGTCGCTCGACCATCGAGGCCCAGGCTGGCAGCGAAGATTTGCGCAGCCTTTACGCCGACCTCAGCACTGATCCGAGCGAAAACATCAGCCTGCGCCTGAACATGGGCAACATGGATGAAAACAGCTTCCGCGACGGCGTCAGTGGCAACCGCCAACTGTTCGCGCCGTCGATGAGCTGGCAACTGACGCCGGACCTGAACTGGCTGGTGCAGTACGAATACAGCCGCTACAACCGCACCCCGGATCGTGGCATCCCCGGCGTCAACGGACGCCCGGCGGATGTCGGGCGCGACACCACCTACGGCAACGATCACGACTTCATTGACGACAAGTCGCAATCGCTGCGCTCGAAACTCACCTACGAAATCAACGACAACTGGCAACTGCGCCAGACCTTCGGCGTGTTCAAGCTCGACAGCGATTTCGACAACACCTACCTCACTGGTTACACGCCGGCGACCAATAAGGTCACGCGCCAGCACTGGCAGCAGGATTTGACCACTCGCAACGTCTATAACAACGTTGAACTCGAGGGCGGATTCGATACCTTCGGCCTTGAACATCGTCTGCTGACCGGCATCGAGATCGGCAGCCAGCGCCGCGATCCGACGCTGTACAACGCCGCCACCGGCAGAACGCCCGGCGCGCAGCCGGTGCCGTCGCTCGACTTGTACAACCCGAATCGCGATCTGCGCCACACCGGTGCCATGCAGGTTTCCAGCAGTAGCCACACCGAAGTCGAAAGCCGTGCGGTGTACGTGCAGGATCAACTGCGCCTGAACGATCAGTGGCAACTGCT
This sequence comes from Pseudomonas sp. S3_C06, assembly GCF_054667675.1. Taxonomy (NCBI): domain Bacteria; kingdom Pseudomonadati; phylum Pseudomonadota; class Gammaproteobacteria; order Pseudomonadales; family Pseudomonadaceae; genus Pseudomonas; species Pseudomonas sp. S3_C06. The sequence continues at coordinate 4,221,877 of NZ_CP162747.1, read as the reverse complement.
CGGCGGCCTGCGCTACGACACCTTCGATATCGAGTCGACCAACAAGCTGCGCAACATTTCTGAAGATCGCGACAGCCACAGCACCAGCCCGCGTGTGGGCCTGGTCTGGACGCCGTTGCAGAACCATTCGTTCTACGCTTCGTGGTCGAAGACGTTTTCGCCAGTGGGCGGTGGCTTGATCGGCATCACCCCGGGTGCGGCCGGCAACACCAACGATCTCAGTCCCGAGCTGACCAAGCAGAAAGAGATCGGCGTGAAAAGTGACTGGTTCGACGATCGCTTGAGCACCACGCTGGCGATCTATGACCTGGAACTCTACAACCGCCGTACCACCGATCCAAACGACCCGACCCTGACCGTAATGTCCGGTCTGCAGCGCTCGCGCGGGATCGAGTTGACGGCCACTGGCAACATCGTCGGCAACTGGTACATGCGCGGTGGTGTCGGTGTGCAGGATGCGACCATCGAGAAGGACAACAACGGCCTGGAAGGCAAACGCATCTACAACGTCGCCAAGCACAACGGCAGCCTGTTCCTGACCTGGAAACCGGAAATGGGCTGGTATGGCGAAACCGGTCTGACCCTGGTTGGCCAACGTTATGCCGACAACGCCAACACCACTGTGTTGCCAGGTTATGGCCGCTGGGATGCGCTGGTCGGTTACCGCTTCAAGGATTGGGATTTGCGTGGGGCGCTGAACAACATCACTGATCGCGAGTACTACGCATCGGCGACCAGCCAGTATCAAATCCAACCGGGCGCACCGCGCAGCGTCGTGATGACCGGCACCTACAGTTTCTGATTTCACACACATCCCTGTGGGAGCGAGCCTGCTCGCGAAAGCGTCGGGTCAGTCGACATCGTTGTTAACTGATCCACCGCATTCGCGAGCAGGCTCGCTCCCACATTGAGTGGGTGCGTACAAAATAATCGTGCATAAAAAAGCGCCGCCATCCCGGCAGCGCTTTGACCAATCCCTGTTGTTCTTCTTATCCCTCCATCACAGCCCACAACGCATCCAGTTCGGCCTCGCTGAACAGGCCAGCGGGGTAACGCTCGATCATCATCCGGCGCGGATCAGGTTGCCTGATCTGACGCGTTCCATTGGACTTCAACCAGTGCGCGACAATCTGGAGCGATTCGCCGTTAACGGCCATGGGATGCAACGTCCGCTCGCTGACTACGTTCACTTCGGCGTTCATTTCAGCGCTCTCTCCCCGTTCGTGAGCGGCTACGTTATCCAAGGTTTATGACAGAACTGTTGAAGTTCTTCCCCCTCCCTAGTGCCCTTTGTCGGATACAAGACCTATGCCAAGGTTTCTCATTTGTCGACAAGCGGATACAAAGAAGCCCGCAGTCCTGTCGGGCTGCGGGCCTCAGTTGATGCATAGCGAGCTAATCACTGCCCGGCTGATTTGTTAATCAACTCAAGCTGTTACAACTCAACTCACTCTTTGTGCGGCGCGGGTTGCTGTTGGGTAAGGCAGTGAATATTGCCGCCACCCAGTAACAGTTCACGGCCCGGCACCATCACCACTTCGTGCTGCGGGAACAGCTTCTGCAGAATCTCTTTTGCCGGGGCGTCCATCGGATCGTCGAAGCTCGGCGCGATGATGCCGCCGTTGACGATCAGGAAGTTCACGTAAGAACCGGCCAGGCGTACGGAAGGATTACGCTCCTGTGTGCCATCCACCGGATCAACGCCGGCGCACTCTTCTTCAGTCGCGTAGAGCGGCCCCGGAATCGGCATTTTGTGCACCGTGAACGGGCGACCCTTGGCGTCGGTGCTGCTTTGCAGGACTTTCATCGCAGCCTGGCAGCGCGGGTAGTTCGGATCCTGCGGATCGTCGGTCCACGCCAGCAGCACTTCGCCGGGACGCACGTAGCAGCAGAAGTTATCCACATGGCCGTCGGTTTCGTCGTTGAACAAACCGTCCGGCAGCCAGATGATTTTATCCACAGCCAGATTGGCGCTGAGCACCGCTTCAATCTCTTCGCGACCCAGATGCGGGTTGCGATTGCGGTTCAGCAAGCACTCTTCGGTGGTGATCAGCGTGCCTTCGCCGTCGACGTGAATCGAACCGCCTTCGAGCACGAAACCTTCTGTGCGGTAACGCGGGCTGCGCTCGATCTCGAGGATCTTGCCGCCGACCTGCGAGTCGCGATTCCACGGCGAGTACAGGCCGCCGTCGAAACCGCCCCAGGCATTGAAGTCCCAGTTCACACCGCGCACTTCGCCGCTGTTGTTGATGACGAAGGTCGGGCCGCTGTCACGTACCCAGGCGTCATCGCTGGACATTTCGATCACGCGGATATTCGGCACGTCGAGGCGCGCGCGGGCGTTTTCGTATTGGCCGGCGGACACGGCCACGGTTACCGGTTCAAAACGCGCGATGGCTTTGGCCACCGCGGCGTGTGCGGCTTGCGCCGGTTTGCCGCCCAGACGCCAGTTGTCCGGGCGCTCGGGCCAGATCATCCAGGTCTGCGTCTGCGGCGCCCACTCGGCCGGCATGTGAAAGCCGTCGGCGCGCGGGGTACTTTTCAAGGTGGTCATCGGGATCAGGACTCCAGGGAACCGTCGAGGGTTTTCAACGCGCCGTACAGGTTCGGACGGCGGTCACGGAATGAACCCCACGCGCTGCGAATGTGTTCGAGCTCGTCGAGGTTGAAAGTGTGCACAAGAATACCTTCTTCGGTTTTATTCAGCTCCTGCACTTTTTCGCCGAACTGGTTGGCGATGAACGAAGAGCCATAGAACGTTATGTCGTAGCCGTCCTGTTCTTCGTTGCCGATGCGGTTGCTGGCAATCAGCGGCATCAGGTTGGCGCCGGCATGGCCCTGCTGCACACGCTGCCAGTGATCGCGCGACGAGATGGTCTTGTCGTGCGGCTCGCTGCCGATTGCAGTTGGGTAGAAGAGTATTTCTGCGCCTTGCAGCGCCATGCTGCGTGCGGCTTCCGGGAACCACTGATCCCAGCAGATGCCCACACCAATCTTCGCGTATCGGGTGTTCCACACTTTGAAACCGGTGTCGCCCGGGTTGAAGTAATACTTCTCGTGGTAGCCCGGGCCGTCCGGGATGTGACTTTTACGATAAATCCCGAGATTGCTGCCGTCGGCGTCGATGATCGCGATGCTGTTGAAACGCGCGCGGCCGGCCAGTTCATAGAAGCTGATCGGCAGCACCACTTGCAGCTCTTTGGCGATTTTCTGGAAGTGCTTGATCGCGACGTTGTCTTCCACCGTCGTCGCCAGTTGCAGGTAGTCCGGGTTCGGCTTCTGGCAGAAATACGGCGCCTCGAACAGCTCCTGAATCAGGATGATCTGCGCGCCTTTGGCGGCGGCTTCACGCACCAGCCTTTCAGCGATTTCGAGGTTGGCTTGCAGATCCCAGGAACAGGCCATCTGAGTGGCGGCGACGGTAACGATACGGCTCATGAATCATCTCCGGGCAGGTGCTTCGACGGCCGACAATTCGACCGAAAAGAAAAACGCGCGCACCGGACATGAGATCGCCATGCCGGAGCAATGGCGACTTTATAACCGATAAATATCGGCTTTAGAAGCTTGTTAAATGCCTTTCGTCTAAATAAATTCAATAAAAGCCGATACAAATCGAATTAGAAAGCGAAAAATAAGTGTGGGAGCGAGCCTGCTCGCGAAGGGGATTGATCAATCAACACAGTTGTTGAATGAGAAACCGCTTTCGCGAGCAGGCTCGCTCCCACAGGAGGTCAGCGTGAGGGCTTACAGGCCCTCGGTGAGGACTCGGTCGAGCATGTCGACAAAGAAATCCACACTCTGGCGCGACGTCACCATCGGCGGTTTGATCTTGAGAATGTTCAGATCATCGCCGGTCGGCTGCATGAAAATCCCCAACTCGCGCAGGCGATCGCACAGCAACGCGGTTTCCTCGCTCGCCGGCTCCAGCGTCTCGCGATTGCGGATCAGCTCCAGCCCCAGATAGAACCCGGAACCGTGCACCGCCCCCACCAGCGGATGTTTATCGATCAACGCTTCGAGCCGCACCTTGAAGTGGCCACCGACCACTTGCGCGTTCTCCCAGAGTTTTTCTTCTTCCATGACATCGAGCACCGCCATGCCGATCTGGCAACTGACCGGGCTGCCACCCGCTGACGAGAAGAAGTAACCCTCAGCCTCCAGCGCTTCGGCAATTTCCCGGCGAGTGATGACCGCGCCCAGCGGTTGACCATTGCCCATGCCCTTGGCCATGCAGATGATGTCCGGCACCACGCCCTGCTCTTCAAACCCCCAGAAGAAGTGGCCCATGCGCCCGTAACCGACCTGCACTTCGTCGGCGATGCACACACCGCCCTGCGCACGGACCAGCGCGTACACCTGTTTCAAATATCCCGGCGGCAGCGAAATACCGCCAGCATTGCCATAAACCGGTTCGCAGATGAATCCGGCCAATTGGCGCTTCTGCTCGGCAAGCTTTTCCAAATGACGCTCAACGCTGCGCACATACTCTGGCGCCGAATCGAGGCCACGGAACTCACCGCGATAGGTGTTTGGCGCCGTCACGGGATGCACCCAGTCCGGGCGACTTTCCAGGGCTCGCGGGTTGTCGGCTATCGAGGTCGAAACCGCATCAGCGCCGACCGTCCAGCCGTGATACGCCTCGAGTACGCTGAGCATGTCGCGCCCGCCGCTGTAGGCCCACGCCAGACGAATCGCCAGGTCATTGGCCTCGCTACCGCTGTTGACCAGAAACACTCGATCCATGCCTTCCGGTGCCAGTTTCAGCAAGCGCTCGGAGAATTCGGCGACCGCCGCATAATTGAAGCGCGAGTTGGTGTTGAGCAACGACCACTGACGAGCCGCGACCGCTGCCATGCGCGGGTGACCGTGACCGAGCACCGCAACGTTGTTGAGCATGTCCAGATAGGAGCGGCCCTGCATGTCGATCAGATGATTGCGCCAGCCGCGTTCGATACGCGGCGGGTCGATGTAATAGTGTTTTTGCGTGCGGGCGAAACTGGCATCGCGGCGTTCGAGCAGGGTTTTCGCGTCCAGCTCCGGCTCGGCATCACAGGCAAGCCCCAACAACGCAGCGGGCGATGGGCACAGCGCCTGCCACGCCGGAGCATGCGTCGGTGTGCAAAACAACGGCGCATTGAGCTGCGCGCCTCGGCACAACTGCACCCGCAGCGGGCCGTTGACCGCGCCCAGTACTTGCCCTTTGACCAGCGCCGCGCCGCTGTGCAGCGAAGGTGTCACGCCCCACAGACGAACACTGAGTTGCGGGCCATCGAGTTGCAGCGCGCCGTCGGCCACTTGATGCAGCACGCCCGCGAACGGCGACTCCACAACAGTGCCATTCGGCACACGCAACTCGACATGCAGCGCGAAGGTCTCCGGTTCAACGGAGCTGTCGGGACGCGTGCGCGACAAACGGTACTGACCATAACGGCTTGCGGCTAAACCATGGGCAGCCGCCGCCTCGTTCAACAGGCGCTGATCGATGCCCTCCTGCTCCCAGTTACCGGCCTCGAAATGCGGACTCAGAACACCCAGATCGATCAGCGCGAATTCACGCCCGACCAGACCCGGCAACAATGGCGCAAAACCTTCGCTGTCGATCGCCGGCAAGGCGTGGCCGACCGCCGAGAGGATCGCTGCTTCCATCAGCGCCAAGGGCACCGAAGTTGCCACCCGAAAAATCTCCCACTCGTGGCTGAGGTTGTCACGGCTGTAGGTATTCGCTGGGTCAATGCTGACCTGTTGCTCGCCACTGAGTACCAGCACCGCCGCACGCGCGACGATCAATGGCCACAGCGCTTGCAGTTCTTCGTTCTGCAGCGGGTTGACCGAGTGATACGCCTGAACCGCCGGCAAGATGACAAACGGATCGCCGCCAGCGTGATGCAGCATCGCCGCACAGGTCACCGACAGATCGGTGATACGCCAGGTACGCACCAGATCGCCAAAATCGATTACCCCCTGCAACTGCCAGTGACGCTGGGTATCGCGCGCCCAAACTGCGTTGTCGTCTGTGATGTCCATGTGGATCGCCTGCACCGGCAGCTTGTCCTGCAACGGCTGCAAACGGCGCTCGGCCTGTTCGGCCGCATCGGCAATCAATGTGCGCTGCTGCTCGTCCTCGATCACTGGCAGCAGATGGCGGATCAGTGCACTGGCGTGGCGGGCATCCCACTGCAACGTGCGCTCAAGGCCCGGATGGTCGAACCCGGCAAGTGCCAGATCCATCTCACCGCAGAGCCGGCCAAATCCCGCCACTACATCAGAACCCAAGTGATCGAGATGCGTGAGCGGCTGGCCCTCGATGTAATCCAGCAACCGCACATGAACCGCTTCGCCGCCGACCTCCAGCGACAGCAGATCCTCGCCATTATTGGCCGCAATCACCCGCGGCACCGTCACCACCGCGTGCTCGGCCAGATACTTGAGGCCCGCATGCTGGGCTTGCAGCTCCACCAAGGCGTAATCGCCACGGCAGATTTTCAGCACGAACCGCCCGCGTGGACTGTCGACGCGAAAATTCAGATCCTGCTGACTGCCAAGGGCCTGCAACGTGCCGCTGAGTCCGTAGTGTTCCGCCAGCCATTGCCGGGCCTGCTCGGCAGACACCTGCGGGCTGGGCAAACTGGCGCGATGAATCAACGTGGCGAGCGGCATGAAACGACCCCTGAAATGTTATTAGGCGCCTATATCGCCATTGCTGGACGGGATCCGCAACCCCCAACCGCGCAAAGGTATACGGGCTATTTGTCTTGCAGCACTCGCACCCTCCGACACTTTGCGCAAGAATGTCGGCCATTCACACCTGCCTATGGAAATCCTCATGAATGTAATCACCACCGACCTGCCCGGTGTCCTGATCATCGAACCGAAGGTGTTTGGTGACGAGCGCGGTTTTTTCTACGAGAGCTTCAATGCCAAGTCGTTCCAGGACGCCACCGGTCTGGACACGCAATTCGTGCAGGACAACCACTCGCGCTCGCAAAAAGGCGTGTTGCGTGGCCTGCATTACCAACTGCAAAACACCCAGGGCAAACTGGTCCGCGTGACCGTTGGTGAAGTACTGGATGTCGCCGTGGACATCCGCCGCAGTTCGCCGCACTTCGGCAAATCGGTGGCGGTGCGTCTGTCGGCTGAAAACCATCGTCAACTGTGGGTGCCGGAAGGTTTCGCCCATGGTTTTGTGGTGCTGAGCGAGTTCGCCGAATTCCTCTACAAGACCACCAACTACTACGACCCATCGTCCGAGCGCAGCATTCGCTGGGATGACCCGGCTCTGGGTATCGACTGGCAGCTGGACGAAGCGCCGAAGCTGTCCGCCAAGGACCAAGCCGCAGCGCTGCTCAAGGACGCTGACGTCTTCGCCTGAGGCCGGGCATAATGCGCCTGTCACCTCAGGCGCATCCGGCTCATGAAACCAACCCTTCCCCCCAGACCTCGCTGGCGCAGTCTTGCCCTGCTGGCCCTGTGTCTGGCGCCGCTGTTGTGGCCGCTGGAACATCTCGCCGAACGCTATTACCGCAGCGAATTGGCCGGGCAGAACCGCCAGACCCTCGACCTGTACGTCGCCAACCTGCTGGGCACCCTGCACCGCTATGAAGTGTTGCCGCAAATCCTCGGCGACCTGCCGGCGCTGCGCGCGGTACTTGGTGCGCCTGACGACGGCGTCACCCAAGGCAATGCCAATCGCCTGCTGAAGAACATTGCCGCGCAGACTGGCGCCGAAGTCATGTACCTGATGGACACCAGCGGCCAGACACTGGCGGCGTCGAACTGGGACAAACACGACAGCTTCGTCGGCCGCAATTTCTCGTTCCGGCCGTATTTCAGCGAAGCCATGGCCGGACGCCTAGGACGCTTCTTCGGTCTCGGCACGACGTCGGCCAAGCGTGGTTATTTCTTCGCCGCCGCCGTGCGCAACGGCGAAAAAATCATCGGCGTGCTGGTGATCAAGGTCGACCTCGACCACACCGAAAGCCTGTGGGGCAAAACTCCGGAACAACTGCTGGTCACCGACCACAACGGCGTGGTCATCCTCACCTCGCGCCCGGAATGGCGCTTTCGCTCGACCCGTGATTTGAGCGACAGTGAGCGTTCAGCGATCACCGCTATCCAGCCTTACCCGACTCGCGAGCCGCGGCCGCTGAATCTTAGCCCGACTGCGTGGTTGATCCAGACCCACGACATCGCCGAAACCGGCTGGAGCGTGAGCATTCTCGCCCCGCGCACGCTGATCGACCGCCCGGTGCGCACCGTGGTCGCCATCGGCGGCGCCACGCTGTTGGTGGTGATGTTACTGCTCGGCCTGATGATGCAGCGCCGCCGCCATTATCTGGAACGTATAGCGTTCGAGGCCAAGGCACGCCGTGAACTGGAAGGTCGCGTGGCGGAACGCACCAGCGACCTCGAAGGCCTCAACCGGCGTTTGAAGGAAGAAGTTCTGGAGCGTGAGCAAGCCCAGCAAGAACTGGTGCGCGCCCAGGATGATCTGGTCCAGGCCGGCAAGCTGTCGGCGCTGGGGACCATGTCAGCGAGCATCAGCCACGAACTCAATCAGCCGCTGGCAGCGATCCGCAGCTACGCGGAAAACGCCGAAGTGCTGCTCGATCATCAGCGCACCGACGACGCTCGCGGCAACCTCAAACTGATCAGCGAACTGACCGGACGCATGGCCTCGATCATCGCCCACCTGCGCGCCTTTGCCCGCCGTGATCGCCACGCGCCGGAAAGCGTTGCCCTGCAACCGGCGCTCGACGATGCCTTGGCACTGCTGGCCAAACGGCGCCGGAGCATGGAAGTCGAGCTGATCCGCGACCTGCCCGCCGCCACCCTGTGGGTCGAGGCCGGGGAAACGCGTCTGCGCCAAGTGCTCGGCAACCTGCTCGCCAACGCTCTCGATGCCCTTACCGAAAAAGGCCCGCCACGCAAACTGTGGCTGAGTGCCGAATCCACCGCCGAGGGCGTCAATCTGTACATTCGCGACAACGGCCCGGGCTTTTGCATGGAAGCCCTCGGCCGCGCCAGCGAGCCCTTCTACACCACCAAGACTCGTACGCAGGGCCTTGGCCTGGGGCTGGCCATTTGCGAAACGCTGATGCGCGCCTTCGGAGGAGAACTGTCGTTCGCCAACCACAAGCAAGGCGGCGCCTTGATTACCCTGCGGCTGCGCGCCGGTGCGCCCGGGGTCAGCCTGCAACCGTCCGAGGACCGAAGTGCATGACCATCGACAATCGCATTCAGGTGGTGTTGATCGACGACGATCCGCACCTGCGTCAGGCCCTCGGTCAGACCCTGGATCTGGCCGGCCTGAAAATTCTGCCGCTGTCCGAAGCCAAGGGTCTGGCCGCACAGCTTGAGCGTGACTGGCCGGGCGTGGTGGTCAGCGACATTCGCATGCCGGGCATGGATGGCCTGGAATTGCTCAGCGAATTGCACGCGCAAGACCCCGAGCTGCCCGTGCTGCTGATCACCGGCCACGGCGACGTACCGCTGGCAGTGCAGGCCATGCGCGCTGGCGCTTATGACTTTCTGGAAAAACCCTTCGCCAGCGACGCGCTGCTCGACAGTGTGCGTCGCGCGCTGGCCCTGCGCCGACTGGTGCTGGACAACCGCAGCCTGCGTCTGGCCCTCAGCGACCGCAATGAATTGAGTGCGCGGCTGGTCGGCCACTCAACGCCGATGCTGCGTCTGCGTGAGCAGATCGGCGCGCTGGCCGCGACCAAGGCTGATGTGCTGATCCTCGGCGAAACCGGCGCCGGCAAAGAAGTGGTCGCCCGCGCACTGCACGATTTATCCAGCCGCCGTAACGGCCCGTTCGTGGCGATCAACGCCGGCGCACTGGCCGAGTCGGTGGTGGAAAGCGAACTGTTCGGCCACGAACCCGGCGCGTTTACCGGCGCGCAGAAGCGCCGGATCGGCAAGTTCGAATTCGCCAATGGCGGCACGCTGTTTCTCGATGAAATCGAAAGCATGAGCATGGACGTGCAGGTGAAGTTGCTGCGCATGTTGCAGGAGCGCGTGGTCGAACGTCTTGGCGGCAATCAACTGATCCCGCTGGACATCCGCGTCATCGCCGCAACCAAGGAAGACCTGCGTCAGGCCGCTGATCAGGGGCGCTTCCGCGCCGACTTGTACTACCGCCTCAACGTCGCGCCATTGCGCATTCCGCCGCTGCGCGAACGTGGCGAAGATGCATTGGTGCTGTTCCAGCATTACGCCGATGAAGCCAGCGCCCGCCACGGCCTGCCGCCCCACGAGCTGCAACCAGCACAACGCGCCTTGCTGCTGCGTCACACCTGGCCGGGCAACGTGCGCGAACTGCAGAATGCCGCCGAACGTTTCGCCCTCGGCCTGGAACTGGCGCTGGATAACGCTGGCGCCGAAAGCGGTGGCAGCACCACGGTCGAAGTCATCAACGGAGGTCTCAGCGAGCAAGTGGAAAACTTCGAAAAATCACTGATCGCTGCCGAACTGGCACGCGCTCACAGTTCCGTACGCAGCCTCGCCGAAGCCTTGGGCATTCCGCGCAAGACCCTGCATGACAAGTTGCGCAAGCATGGCCTCAACTTTGGCGACAGCAGCCATGGGGACGAGAACGAATGAGCACAGACACTCGCTATCTGGAGTCGGTCCTGCATCACGACATCCCGCTGACACGGGACATGGGGCTGAAGGTGCTCGACTGGCATGAGCAGCAGTTGAGTCTGCACCTGCCACTCGATCCGAACGTCAATCACAAAAGCACCATGTTCGGCGGCAGTCTTTACTGCGGCGCGGTGCTGGCCGGTTGGGGCTGGTTGCATTTGCGTCTGAAAGAGGAAGGAATCACCGACGGGCACATTGTGATTCAGGAAGGGCAGATCAGTTATCCGCTTCCGGTCACCGGAGATGCCACGGCGATTTGCCCGGCGCCTGACGCGAAGGCGTGGAAGAGGTTTCTGGCGATGTATCAGCGTTATGGGCGGGCGCGGTTGACGCTCGATACGCGGATCGTCAATGCGGGTAGCGATGAGGATGCCGTGAGGTTTACCGGCCAGTACGTTTTGCACCGCTGAAGATCAAAAGCCCCTCACCCTAGCCCTCTCCCAGAGGGAGAGGGGACTGATTGGGGGATGCTTCAGAGGTACATCGACCTGAAGGCGCTTCACTGAATCCATAATCGACCCAATCTTTCAGGTCGATGTGTGATGCAAGACAACTCGGTCGGCCCCCTCTCCTGGGGGAGAGGGCTGGGGTGAGGGCGATTGCCGATCAGCCCACTTAACCCCGGGCCAACGCCAACAACCTTTCCCGCCACGCCGCCTTCGCCGGCAGCGCCAAAAAGAACTCGTTCAACAGCGATTCCCGCGCCGGATAGCAGAACGCTTCCCCGCGCAGATCCAGCACTTCACCGCCAGCCCCTTCGAGCACACCCTGCGCCGCCGCCGTGTCCCACTGCGAGGTCGGCGCCAGGCGCGGATAGCAATCCGCCGTGCCCTCAGCCAGCAGACAAAATTTCAGCGAGCTGCCAATGTTCGCCAATTGCAACTCACCCAGGCTCGCACTCAACCCCGCCAGCAAGCGCTCCTGCTCGGGACTCGAATGGCGACGACTGGCTACCACGGTAAACGCCTCTCCCGGCCCCGGCACATCACGCACCTGAATCGCAACCGGCGTACCGCCCTTGTCGCAACGCCACGCCCCAAGCCCGGCGCCGCCGACGTAGAAACGACCGTTGGTCGGCATCGACACCACGCCAAACACCACCCGACCATTTTCGATCAGCGCGATGTTGACGGTGAACTCTTCGCTGCCGCTGATGAACTCCTTGGTGCCATCCAGCGGATCCACCAACCACCAACGCTGCCAGCCAGCGCGCACGCTCTGGGGGATGTTGGCGTCTTCTTCCGACAACACCGGAATGCTCGGATCCAGCGCCGTCAGCCCGGCGAGGATCAGGTGGTGCGCGGCCAGATCCGCCGCCGTCACGGGCGAGTCATCGGACTTGGCCGTGACTTCAACGCCAACGCGCCAGAATGGCAAGATCGCCTCGCCGGCCTGCAATGCCAGCTCAACGACCGGCGCCATCAACGGGTGGGGAAAATTCATCGACACTTCACTCATGCTGGGAAGAATCCGCGCTGGGTCAGCAGATCGCGGGCCAAATACAGGGCGGCCAGGGCACGACCTTCGGAAAATTGCGGATTGAGCGCCAGCGACGACAGTTCGCGCAGGTTCACTTTGTCGACACGCATCGGCTCAGGCTCGTCGCCTTCGAGACGTTCCTCGTACAAATCAGTCGCCAGGACCACCTGAATCTTCTGGCTCATGTAACCGGGCGACAGCGACAGCTCGGTCAGATGTTCCAGTTGTCGCGCGCCAAAACCGGCCTCTTCCTTGAGCTCCCGCTCGGCAGCCGCCAACACATCTTCACCAGGCTCGATCAGCCCTTTTGGCAGAGAAAGCTCATATTCATCAGTGCCGCCGCAATACTCTTCGACCAACACCGCGTGCTCGGCATCCAGCATCGCCACAATCATGACCGCGCCGTAACCCGCACCTTTGCCGACCAGACGCTCATACGTGCGTTCCACGCCGTTGGAAAAACGCAGTTTGAGTTCTTCAACGCAAAACAGGCGACTGGTGGCGACGATCTCGCGGGCAAGTACGGTGGGTTTCTGGCGCATGCAAAGCTCCTTGGCGTGAACGCGCTACTATAACGCGGCTTTCCCGATTGTTTATGTCGGATATCTTTCTACCGCTCGAGACGTTGCCATGCCTTCATTACCGTGGTCCGACATCGATACCGTTCTGCTCGACATGGACGGCACGCTGCTGGATCTGCACTTCGACAATCACTTCTGGCTGGAACACCTGCCCCAGCGCTACGCCGAACTGCACGGGGTCAGCCGGGCCATGGCCGAGATGGAATTGCAGCCGCTGTTCGAACGCCATGCCGGTCAGTTGCAGTGGTATTGCCTGGATTTCTGGAGTGCCGAGCTGAAGTTGTCGGTGCGGGAATTGAAGCTGGAAACTGCGCATCTGATTGCCTTGCGACCGGATGCCGATACCTTTCTGGCGGCGATCAAACGCGCCGGCAAACGGGTGATCATGATCACCAACGCGCACCGCGACTCACTGTCGCTGAAGCTTGAGCGGATCGAACTGGCGCCGTATTTCGAACGGCTGATCAGCTCCCACGATTATGGTTATCCCAAGGAGAACCCGCAGTTTTGGGATGCATTGCAAGCGGACATCGGCTTTGATCCGGCGCGCAGTCTGTTTATCGACGATACCTTGCCGATTCTGCGCAGTGCGCGGGATTTTGGGGTCGCGCATTTGCTGGCGGTGAAAGAGCCGGACAGCCGCAAGGGGCCGAAGGACACGGCTGAGTTTGCGGCGGTTGAGGATTACCGCAGTTTGATTGCTGGTCTTTGATCTTTGTAGGAGCTGCCGAAGGCTGCGATCTTTTGATCTGGTTTTTAAAAATCAACGTCAAAAGATCGCAGCCTGCGGCAGCTCCTACAGGTGTTTTGTGTTACTCAGGAATACGCAGAGTCTGCCCCGGATAGATTTTGTTCACATCCTTGAGCATCGGTTTGTTGGCATCGAAAATTTTCTGATACTTGTTGGCATCCCCGTACACACGCAGAGAAATAGCGCTGAGGGTGTCACCCGACTTGACCACGACAAATTGTGCGGCAGTGACAACCGGGCCACTCACCGTAATCTGATCATCCACGCTGCCAACCCCGGCAATATTGCCCACCGCCAGCAAAATCTTCTCTTTCTCTTCCTGACTCGCGACTTCACCGGTAACGGTCACTTTGTCGCCGTCCACCGTCGCCTGCACATTCGGATTGCCCAGACCGACCTTGCTGATGTGTTCCTTCAACTGCTCACTGGCATTGGCGTTACCCGGGGTCAGCAGATCGAGCAGCTTTTCACCGGCTTCTTTTACAAAACTTAAAAGACTCATCGTGGTTCTCTCCATGGAATAAAGGGTCAGTCGTCCAAGCCTAGACCACCGCAGACAAACCCGGTTCCAAGCCGACCAATGACCCTGCGATCACGCAAGCGGTAGAATCTGCCATCCTTGTCAGCGCCCGGAGCGAAGATGGACATCAAGCAGCTGAAATTCCTCATCGCCCTCGACGAAACCCGCCACTTCGGCCAGGCCGCCGCGCGGTGCCACATCACCCAACCCACCCTGTCGATGCGCCTGCGCAGCCTCGAAGAAGAGCTCGACCTGCCGCTGGTCAACCGTGGCCAGCGCTTCGAAGGCTTCACCGCGCCGGGCGAGCGGGTGCTGGCGTGGGCGCGCTCGGTGATGGCGGCTTATGACGGTTTGCACGCGGAAGCGGCGGCCTGTCGCGGCAACCTCATCGGCACGCTGCGACTGGGCGTGGTGCCGCTGTCGAGTTTCGATCCGTTGCCGTTGATGCAACGCCTGCATGCCGCACACCCGAACCTGCGTTTCGAAATGTCGGCGCTGAGTTCTGAACAGATCCTCGAACACCTGGCGAACAACCGCATCGACCTCGGCGTGTCGTATCTCGATCGTCTGGACAACGAACGCTTCGAGTCCCTGGCCTTTAGCGAAACGCGCATGGGCCTGCTCTACGACCAACGCTCTTTCACCTTTGGCGACGCCCCCTTGAGCTGGGAATCGCTGATCGAACTGCCGCTGGGCATGCTCACCAGCGGCATGCACTTTCGCCAGTCCATCGACCACAACTTTCACAGCCGTGGCCTGACCCCGCAACCGTTGCTGCAAACCGACGCCGTGCATCAATTGTTACAAGCAGTACACGGCGGCTTTTGCTGCGCGATCATGCCGCTCGACGGCGGTCTGGAAAAACTCACCGACCACCTGCGCCTGCAACCCATCGAAAACGCGCAGACCCTCGCCCCGCTGGGCCTGATCATGCGCCGCGGCGCCCCGCGCTCGGCGCTGGCCGAGGCCTGTTTCGCGCTGTATCAGCAATCGCCAGGCGACGCTTGATCGACGGCATCTATCGATAGATCGACAGTAGCGATTAGACGCGACAAGTTGCCGCGCCTAGTCTTAACGTTGATCAAACCGTCGGTGATGCCATGAACGCCAAGCGCCCAGCCTGCGCGGCGCCAGCAATCGAAACGCCCGCGCCCGCCGCCAGCCAGACGTACAGTTACAGCGATTTGCCCCGCGAGGAATCGACCAGCACTGCGCTGGCCGAGGAAGTCGCGTTGGCGATCACCTACAACGGCATCAGTCAGGCAGTGATGCTGGTGACGCCGACCGACCTGGAAGACTTCATCGTCGGCTTCAGCCTCGGCAGCGGCATCATCGAAGACGCCACCGACATCTATGACCTGCAACTGACAGGGGCCGGATCTGCGCAATACGCGCAAGTGACCATCGCCAACCGTGCGTTCTGGAATCTCAAGCAACAGCGCCGGCAAATGGCGGGCACCAGCGGTTGCGGATTGTGCGGGGTTGAAGCGGTGGAGCAGGCATTGCCCGATTTGAAAGTACTGCCCGGCGCGCCGCTGCCACCGATCGAATGGCTCGACGGTCTGCGTCAACGTATCGGTGCTTTTCAGCCGCTCGGCCAGCACTGCGGCGCGGTGCACGCGGCGGTGTTCATGAATGGCAGCGGCGAATTGCTGCTCGGTCGCGAAGACATCGGCCGGCACAACGCCCTCGACAAGCTGATCGGTGGACTGATCCGCCAGAAGATATCCACAGAAGGCGGCCTGGCGATTGTCACCAGTCGTTGCAGTCTCGAATTGATCCAGAAAGTCCTGCGTGCCGGCATCCAGACCCTGGTCAGCCTGTCCGCACCCACCGGCCTTGCCGTGCAATGGGCCCGTCGTCACAACCTCAATCTCATCCACCTGCCGCAGAAAAGTGCGCCGCGGGTGTATAGCCCCGCGATGGAGAATCAAGCGTGAGCCAACATCATCAAGCCGACCAGAAACCTGTTCCGCGCTACAAGCCTTACAAAGGTGCCGCCGGCGGCTGGGGTGCCCTGATCAGTGTGGCCCAAGCCTGGTTGACCAGCGACAACGCCCTGAAAAACCTGCGCATGATGCTCAAGACCAACCAGAACGGCGGTTTCGACTGCCCCGGTTGCGCCTGGGGCGATTCGCCGGAAAGCGGCATGGTCAAGTTCTGCGAGAACGGCGCCAAAGCGGTGAACTGGGAAGCCACCAAGCGCCGTGTCGACGCCAAGTTTTTCGCCAAACACAGCGTCACTTCGCTGCTGGAGCAGAGCGACTACTGGCTCGAGTATCAGGGTCGCCTGACCGAGCCGATGGTTTACGACGCCGAAACCGATCGCTACAAGCCGATCAGTTGGGACGACGCCTACACCCTGATCGCCAAGCACCTGCAAAGTCTGCCGAGCCCGGATCTGGCCGAGTTCTACACCTCGGGTCGCGCCAGCAACGAGGCGGCGTATCTGTATCAGCTGTTCGTGCGCGCCTACGGCACCAACAACTTCCCTGACTGCTCGAACATGTGCCACGAGGCCAGCGGTGTGGCGTTGGCGCAGAGTGTCGGCGTCGGTAAAGGCACCGTGACCTTCGACGATTTCGAACACGCCGATGCGATTTTCGTCTGGGGCCAAAACCCCGGGACCAACCACCCACGCATGCTCGAACCGTTGCGTGAAGCGGTGAAACGCGGCGCGCAAGTGGTGTGCATCAACCCGTTGAAAGAGCGCGGCCTGGAACGTTTCCAGCACCCGCAACACCCGATCGAAATGCTCACCAACGGCGACAAACCGACCAACACCGCGTATTTCCGTCCGGCCCTCGGTGGCGACATGGCGCTGCTGCGCGGCATGGCCAAGTTCCTTCTGCAATGGGAGCGCGATGCGCAGAAGGCTGGCGAACCTGCTGTGTTCGATCATGACTTCCTCAATGCCCACAGCGCCAACGTGCTGGAGTATCTCGGCGTGGTCGATGACACGCCGTG
Source organism: Pseudomonas sp. S3_C06 (assembly GCF_054667675.1). Taxonomy (NCBI): domain Bacteria; kingdom Pseudomonadati; phylum Pseudomonadota; class Gammaproteobacteria; order Pseudomonadales; family Pseudomonadaceae; genus Pseudomonas; species Pseudomonas sp. S3_C06. The sequence continues at coordinate 4,204,932 of NZ_CP162747.1, read as the reverse complement.
GGAACAGATCGTCGAGCAATCCGGCCTGACCCTGGTCGAGATCGAACAAGCCGCGCGCATGTACGCCAAAGGCAAGAACGTGATCATGTGCTGGGCGATGGGCATCACCCAGCATCGCCATTCGGTGCCGACCATCCAGGAAATCGCCAACCTGATGCTGCTGCGCGGCAACATCGGTAAACCCGGTGCTGGTCTGTGCCCGGTGCGCGGACACAGTAACGTGCAGGGCGACCGCACGATGGGCATCAACGAGCGTCCGCCGGTGGCGTTTCTCGATTCGCTGGAGCGACGCTTCCAGTTCAAGGTGCCGCGCCACAACGGCCACAATGTGGTCGAAGCGATCCATGCGATGGCCGAAGGGCGCGCCAAAGTCTTCATCGGTCTGGGCGGCAACTTCGCCCAAGCCACGCCGGACAGCCCGCGTACGTTCGAAGCCCTGAGCAATTGCGACCTGACCGTGCAGATCAGCACCAAACTCAACCGCAGCCACCTCGCTCACGGTAAAGATGCGCTGATCCTGCCGTGCCTGGGTCGTACCGACATCGATATCCAGACCGAAGGCCCGCAAGCGGTCACCGTGGAAGACTCGTTCAGCATGGTTCACGCCTCCAACGGTCAGTTGCAGCCGCTGTCGAACCAGATGCGCTCCGAGCCGTCGATCATCGCCGGCATCGCCGCTGCCACATTGGGCAGTAAACCGGTGGACTGGAACTGGTTGGTGGCTGACTACGGGCGCATCCGCGAACTGATCGCCGACACCATTCCCAACTTCAAAGAGTTCAACGAGAAGATCAAGAACCCGGGCGGGTTCTATCTCGGCAACAGCGCCGGCGCACGCAAGTGGAACACGCCGTCGGGCCGGGCCAACTTCCGCGCGAACATGCTGCCCAAGGATCTGGTGCACGAACGCACCCGCGCCACCGGGCAGCTACCGGATCTGATCCTGCAATCGATGCGCTCTCACGATCAGTACAACACGACGATTTATGGCCTCGACGACCGTTATCGCGGGGTGAAAGGCCAGCGTGATGTGCTGTTTGCCAATGAGGCCGACATCATTCGTCTGGGCTTCCGGCCGGGGCAGAAGGCCGACATCGTTTCGCTGTGGGACGATGGTCGTGAGCGCCGGGTGAAGGGCTTCACTTTGTTGGCGTTTGATATTCCGGCCGGGCAAGCGGCTGCTTATTACCCGGAAGTGAATCCACTGGTGCCGCTGGAGAGCACCGGGGATGGCAGCCATACGCCGACGTCGAAGTTCATTGCGATTCGGCTGGAAGCGGCGAGTGAGACTGGGTTGATCATGGCCAAGTCCGCTTAAAGCGGTGTCAGTACCGGCCTATTCGCGAGCAAGCTCGCTCCCACATTGGAATACAGTTCAAATGTGGGAGCGAGCTTGCTCGCGAAGGCGGTGAGACATTCAATACACTTCTTCCGGCTAGCACTTTTCAACCGCCCACAAAAAAGGCCGCTTTTTCACAAAAACGGCCTGTCCGAAGTAGCTAAAGACCGGCGAAAACCGGTTAAGTTCCGGTGAAAAAACAGCAACTTGCAAAATTGTATACAAGTCGTGTTATTCGTCGGATTTCGATTGTCACGCCCAGTTCAGAGCCTCAGGATCGGCGCCGTCATCCCTTTGAGGCTCATCTATGAAGTTCTCCTCGATTCTCTTGTTGTCCCTTGGCCTGGTCAGTGGTTTTGCTTCCGCAGGCGGCACCACCGAAGCAGGTGTGGGCGGCGCATTGGGCGGGGTTCTTGGCTCGGTCGTCGGTCAGTCCTTAGGCGGCAATACAGGTTCCACCATCGGCGCAGCCCTGGGCGGCGCGGGTGGTAGTGCGGTCGGCGCCGACAAGCGCAGCCGTGGCGAAGCCGCCATCGGTGGTGCGCTGGGCGCAGCCGGCGGTAACGTGGTTGGCCGCAGCATGGGCGGCACCACCGGCAGCCTGATCGGCTCCGCAGCAGGTGGCGGCGCCGGTGGCGCGCTGGGTAACTACATGGGTAACAAAAGCGATGACGATGATCGTCATTATGATCGCGGTCGTGACCGTGACCGTGGTTATTACCGCGACCGTCATCCAGGCCGCGGCCACGCTTACGGCCACCGCAAACATCACAAGTACCATCGCGACTGAGGCCTCAAACACCTCGCTGGCCGGTAAAGCAAAATCGCAGCCCAAGGGCTGCGATTTTTTTTGCCGTTTACACCACCAGGTATTCCAGTGCCTGCCGCAGTTCGGCAGGAATCGGCACTGGCTGATTGCTCGCCCGATCGACGAATACGTGAACGAAGCGCCCGGCCGCACACGCCTCGCTTTCGCCGACCTTGAACACTGCCAATTCGTACTGCACCGAACTGTTGCCCAGCTTGCCGACCCGCAGACCGATCTCGATCAGATCCGGAAAGGCGATCGAGGCAAAGTAATCACACGCCGAACTGACCACAAACCCCACCACCTCACCGTCATGGATATCCAGACCACCGACCTGAATCAGGTAAGTGTTCACCGCCGTGTCGAAGAAGCTGTAGTAGGTGACGTTGTTGACGTGACCGTAGGCGTCGTTGTCGTGCCAGCGCGTGGTGATGGGCTGGAAGTGCGGATAGTCGGCGCGTTGTGGCATCGGGTTGGACATTGCTCAACAATCCCTGAAGTTAATGGGCGAGTCTAATTCAAAATCGCGCCGCACCCTTCGCGAGCAGGCTCGCTCCCACATTTGAAATGCGCTCTCCTGTGGGAGCGAGCCTGCTCGCGAAGGCGTCAGCACCGCCGCCAAACTTAACGATCTGCAAACCCCTTACCCTGCGCCGCCAACTCACCAATCAACCGCGCCGGTTTCCACTGATCGCCCTGGCGCGTCTCCAGCGCCAGCAAACGCTTATGAATGTCCGCCAGCCCTTGCTGATCCGCCCACGCCATCGGCCCGCCCTTGTCCGCCGGGAAGCCGTAGCCGTTCAGATACACCAGATCGATGTCGTGTGCCGACTCGGCAATGCCCTCCTGCAAAATCTTCGCACCCTCGTTGACCAATGCCAGCAGGCAACGCTCCAGAATCTCCTCTGGACCGATCTCACGGCGCTGGAAACCCAACCCTTCGCTGACCTGCAACACCAGCGCATCGACCTCAGGATCGTGTTCCGCCTGTCGACTGCCCGGCTCGTAATGGTAATAGCCATTGCCGGACTTCTGGCCAAACCGGCCCATCTCGCACAAGCGGTTATCCACCTGAACCTCCGGCGCATCCTGGCCCTTGCCGGCCAGCTCGCGTGCACGCCACTCCAGATCGATGCCGACCACGTCGTACATGCGAAACGGCCCCATGGCAAAACCAAAACCTTGCAGCGCCGCGTCGACCTGCTGTGGATAAGCGCCTTCAAGCAACATCTTGCGCGCCTCCAGCACATACGGATGCAACATCCGATTGCCGATAAACCCGTGGCAATTGCCCGACACCACGCTGACCTTGCCCATGCGTTGGCCCAGCGCCAGTGCGGCGTCCAGCGCTGATGGTGAAGTCTGCGCGCCGCGCACGATCTCCAGCAGTTTCATGATGTGCGCCGGGCTGAAGAAATGCAGGCCCAGCACTTGCTCCGGGCGCCGGGTCGCCGCGGCAATCGCATCGATATCCAGCGCCGAGGTATTACTCGCCAACAGCGCCTCGGGCTTGAGCAAGCCATCGAGTTCACGAAAGATCTTCTGCTTCAGCTCAAGATTTTCGTACACCGCCTCGATCACCAGATCGACATTGCGAATCGCCGCGTAATCCGCCGCCGCACAGACCCGCGCGATACGTGCATCCGCCTCGGCCTGATCAATCCGGCCCTGGCGCACGTTGTGTGCATAAGTCTCGGCCACGGTGGCGAGCGCTTGCTCAAGCATCTGTGGATTGTTATCCACCCACTGCACGCTCACACCGGCATTGGCCAGGCACATGACAATGCCACGGCCCATGGTCCCCGCACCGATCACGGCGGCCTGCTGAATATTGAAGGATGTCTGGCTCATGTTGTTCTCTTGTTGGCGATCCAAAGACTGGTCTCACGATAGTCAGCCAACGACGGTTTTTGAAGTTTATTACCGTGATGATCGACATTCAGCGGATGGATACAGGCGCCCTGACTCCCACAGGATTTATGTTCAACCGAGCAAATGATCGTCAGCCCAGCTCCGGACTTCGGCATAGGGATACTCTTCCAATGCGGCAAACCCGGGAATCGCCCGCGCCTTGAGCTTGGTGAACAACGGCACGCTGATCCCGCACAGAAACCGTGTCAGCCGCTCCGCCGTCGGAATCACCCCAGTGTGCTGCTCATGCCTGTGGATAAAGTCACCACACAACGCCGCAAAATTTTTATCCACAAGCGCTGGCAACTCCGGCGGCGCCGGCAATCGCGCCACCTGGCCATGACACACCGAACAATGCCCACACTGCTGAGGTGCATTGTGATCACCGAAATACTCCGCCAGGCGATACCCCAGGCAGCGTTCGGTGGCGAACACTTCAAGCATCGTGTGGATGCGCGCCACTTCCGCCTGCTCATGCCGGGTGAAATATTCATGCAGCTCGACGCTCAGGGCATCGCTGTCAAAGTCGCTTTGCAGCAGACTGTAGACCTCGGTCATCTGCTTGCTTTCCAGCTCGACCCAGCCCTTTTCCTGAAAGTAATCGAGCGCCTTCACCACTCGATTGCGCTCGGCGGAATACTGCGAGTACATCGCCTCGAAATTCACCGTGGCCCAAGTGCGCGCGCGCGCCGAGGTCTGAATGATCGCTGCAACGAAATCCCTGCGCTCACCGTCGAAACGCTCAAGCAGCGCTTCGGGTTCCAACAGGTATTTGAAACGGTATTCGGCGTAGTAGGCATAGCGCGGCGCGATCAAACCGCGCAGCTCCAGTTGCACCAGCAATGTTTTCAGCGGCAGTGAGCGAATATTGCTCTGATCCGCCAATGGCCCGAGCAGAAACTCCCACTGCTCTTCCGGCGCCGAGGCCTTCAGTTCATCGAGTACATAGCGAATGCCATCGCGCTCCGGCGTATCACCGTAGACGAAGTTTTCCAGCACATTGAGGCTGTCGCGATTGGCCAGAACCAGACAGTCCGACGACTGCCCGTCACGCCCGGCGCGGCCGATTTCCTGACTGTAGTTCTCGATGGATTTGGGCAGGTCGAAGTGCACCACATTGCGGATGTCACTCTTGTCGATGCCCATGCCGAAAGCGATGGTCGCGACGATGCAATTGGACTGCCCGGCCATGAAACGTTTCTGGATCGCTTCACGTTTGTCATGGGCTAAGCCAGCGTGATACGCCTCAGCCTGAATGCCGTTGCGCTCAAGGTGTTCGGCGATGTGCTCGGCGGTTTTCTGCAAGGTCACGTAAACGATACTCGGCTGCCCCGCACGCTCGCTCATCCACTCCACCAGACGCCGACGCTTGTCCTGACCACGCACCGGTTCCACCAGCAGATTGAGATTGGGCCGGTAGAAGCCGGTGGTCACCACATCATCAGCGGCGATAGCGAATTTGGCCTGCATGTCGGCGATGACTTTCGGCGTGGCGGTGGCCGTCAGCAGCAAAGTTTGCGGGATGTTGAACTGGCGCTGATAGTCCGGCAGCTTGAGGTAATCGGGGCGGAAGTTGTGGCCCCATTCCGAGATGCAATGCGCCTCGTCCACCACCAGCAGCGAGATCGGCACCTGCTGCAAAAAGTTGCGGAAGCGCTCGTTCTTCAAACGCTCAACCGAGATCATCAGAATCTTCAACTCACCCGAACGGGCGCGGGCCATCACATCATTGGCGTCATCGCGGCTCTGCGCCGAGTCGATGCTACCTGCCGAGATACCGTGTCGCTGCAAGAAGGCCAACTGATCCTGCATCAGCGCCAGCAACGGCGAGACTACCAGCGTCAGGTGCGGCAGCATCAGCGCCGGCAATTGATAACAAATCGACTTGCCGGAACCGGTGGGAAAAATCGCCGCCGCCGAACGCCCGGCCAGTACCGCGCTGATCGCGGTTTCTTGACCGGGTCGAAACTGTTGAAAACCAAAAACCTGTTCCAGGGTGTTGTGCATTCGCTGTCACTCCATTGACTGCTGCCATGCCAACAGCCTAGCGGGCGATCGCAGCGAGTCGAGAAAAGGTCGGGGCCAAATCGATTCGGAATGATACAGCGATTACTTGAACACCACGGTCCCTGTGGGAGCGAGCATGCTCGCGAAGAGGCCGCTCAGAACAACGCAAAATCCTGAAGTTCAGGGACGCAAAACCGCCACTCGCAACTGCTCGTTCAGCATCTGCTCATGCACGTCCTGGCTTTTGCTGGCCCACAGCGCATGGGCCGGGCTGATGTCGCCAGTGAACGCTGCCGCCAACTGGCGCAGGTCAGCGACACTGCACACGCGCGGGCAGAACGGCTGTTCATCACAGTTCTGACTGGCATTGCGATAGGTGCTCAGCAGCCCCTCCCAGAGCCCATCGCGCACATGGCGAATGGACTTCAGTTGCACGTGCGGCACACCGAGTCGCTGCTCAAGCCCCTCTTCATCCAGCGCTTCGCTGGCCAACAGCGCTTTGGCGAACATCAACACTTCACCGCGCGACGCCGTGTCCATGCTCGCCTGGCTGATGAGTGCTTCCGGCCAATCAGTGCGATCGAGACGATCCAGCACCCATGCATTGCCAACGTCAGAGGCCATCGTTAAACGACAGGTGCTCAGCCCGAGCAATAAAATCGCGGCCATTCGTAGCCAGTGCATACCTAATTCCCTTTAAGCGCGTGTCAGACGTTTGGAAACGCCCTACAGATTCTGGCGCGCACGATACAGCGCTTTAGCGCGAATCGCCTGACAAACAAGTAGGAATTATTACGCCTAAGGGTTTTGGCCTGAAAAAGCTGCGAAAACACGTAGGGCATTTCCTCAAAACACGGAAAAACCCCTACGAATACTGTCCATTGCGGCTGTCTTGTCCCACAGAGAAACGCCCTTCTATAGTGGCCGGCGCGGCTGCAAACACTCTGCCGGCCCGCCCCAGCGCCTTCGAACAGGACACGCCTCACCATGATCAACCGCTATCGCCCACTCAAGACTTGCTACAGCGAAAACCCGGTGCTGCTTATCGACAGCCACTCCAGCCAGACTGACCTGATCAATGCCGCCGATCAGCGCCTGCGCGCGGCCGGTGATTTGCTGGAAACACTCTACTGCTTATGTTTCAAACAGGCTGACGTGAAAGATATTCCCAACATCGTCCATGCACTTTATCTGCTGGTACAGGATGGCTGCGACTTACTTGAAGTTGCCAAACAAAAACCACCGCAAACAACATACAACTAAACCACATTACAAATGCGGAAACACCACCACGCTTTATTTATACATGCGACTGACACTAACTTGTTCGCTCTTACAACTAAACGAGAGCAACACCATGACAGTTTTAACCATATTTTTTTGCGGCACCGGTTCCAACAAGTTTGACACTAACCATGAAAACTTCTGGGACGGCGAACTGGTTTCCACACTGGCTTCCAACCATACCGGCCGCGAGTTCGCCGAATGGATCGTCGTTGACGGGCCCGGCAGCGGCAACCTGCAGGCCGATGACCTGTTTACCAAAACCAAGGAGTACGGCCTTACCGGCACACTGTTCGGCAAAGGCTGGGAGGAAAACGTTCAGCACGCCCTCAACGTCATCAAGGGCAAATGTGACTGGCAGCGCCAGCAACTGACCGAGGCCGAATACAACCGCCTCAAAGCCGCCGGCATTCCTATTGACGATGTCAAAGTCGAAGGCTCGTGGATGTGGCGAAAGTACAACTACGGCGACCGCAGCATTACTCAACAGAAGTTACAGGAAGGGATCATCAGAACGTTCCGCAAAGATGGCATTATTCCCACCCGCGTCAATCTGGTGGGTTGGAGCCGAGGCGGCATAAGTTGCCACATGCTGGCCAATGCGATGTTAAAGGACAGCCAACTTAAAAACATTCCGGTGAACATCTTTGCATTGGACCCTGTTCCGGGTATCGGAAACTTCCAGGAAAACCGGGTAAAACTCGGCGCCAACGTCAAAGAATATGTCGCTTTCTATGCCCGCGATGAACGCTCCAAGGGTTTCAGTTGCGTGATCCCGCAGACAGCCACCGGCACCAAAACCAGCGTCTACCCCATGGCCGGCCGCCACGCGACCATGGCGGGCAACGCCACAGCTGACGGTGGCGTGCCTGCCAGCGCAAGCGACCTGAAAACCCTGGTGGAACCTGGCCGCGTGGTCCGTCACTACGCCGAAACGTGCCTCAAGCGCTGGGGCGTACAACTGAACAAAACTCTCAACCTGACCCAGACCGACCTGCAAAACCTCACCAACGGCATCGTCCGCGATGAAGACCGGTACAAACGGATGCACAACATCTCCTACACCTACTTCACCGAACTGGATAAAGGCGAACGCTACGTGTCTCTGGGCAGCAAAGGCGTGCCGTTCTCGGCGGTGAAAGGCCCGATCTACGCGCCTGCGACGGGGCTGACGACGAGTGTGCTGGATGTGGCGGCGTATCGGGTTATTGGTTGAAGGCCGTGGGCGCGTGAACGGACGAAAAAACCTACAGCAATGGCCTATCTGGTATTCGTCCCATTCCTACAAACCCAGACTCCCTTGCCGCCTATCGCAGCTTGGTAAGCCAAATCTATAGTCGTGCCTGTCGCTGCCAAATCAGCGACTCGGGTTTGGTCACCTGAAATTGAGAGAGAGAAACTACGCATGCCCTTGTATGCTTGCCGCCATCTATTGTGCGGCATGCTTTATGGCGGCTGTGTTTGGGACGCTTCGGCGTACACGGAGTTCTCTCTCTCTGGTTGACCAACCCGAACACAGTCGCCTCCCATCGTTTGGTCATGATGGCGGCAGCTATTGGAACGCCTATAGAGAGAAGAACAATGAAAGCATGGAATCCGCTTACCCCTGATCGCTACCGTCCACTCGAATCCAACCTCACCGACACCAAGCCCCTGATCATCGACACAACGGCCAATCCACAAGACATCCTCGAATGCGCCGTCCAGCGCCTGCGCGCCTCCAGCGACCTGCTGAAAACCCTCTACTGCCTCAGCTTCAAACAAGCCGACGTCGAAGACATCCCCCACATCACCCACGCCCTCTATCTGCTGACGCAGGATGGCTGTGACCTGCTGCAAGTCGCGCAGCAGCAGATGCTCAACTGGAAGGCTCCAGCCTGAATCGAGTGATCGTATCGCTCTTATGCACTCTGTGAGAGCGATCAAAAAAACGGTAATCAAACATGGGAGCAACCATGAGCAAATTCTTTGATGAGCTGATGGAAAGCGTTATCGAAATGGAGGAGATCTTACGCAAAAAGCATCGCGATTCAGACTCGAATGCTGATACGAGCGTTTTGACGTTTCAGCAAAAGCAGGCCCATTACGACAAGGTTCGCCGGTCAAACTATTTGGCCAGCCTACGCATTGAAGGTTTTGAAACCACCCCTGCCGATGCTGAAAAGCCACTTTCCTCACGCATGGAGGTTCTCGAAAAGTACCGGCAAAAACCGGCTGACTAGAGGAAGCGCTAACGTTTAAGTGGCAGTATTCTAGCTATAAGAACCAAAAACAGATGGAATAATGCCACTTAACTTCGTTTTTTCAGGGATCTTGCGGCAAACAGCGTCCTTCAGCTTAAGTGCTATTATTCTGGCAGTTAAGGTTTAAAAATGAAGGAATACTGCCACATGGCCAAGAAAACAGCGCCGCTTTTGCCCTCCACTGCTCGACTTCTGGTCGACTTTGGTGAACGCCTGAAGCTGGCTCGCCTGCGCCGAAAATTGACGGCCAAGCAAGTCGCTGAACGATCTGGCATGTCGCTAACAACCTTGCGCCATCTGGAGTCAGGTGGATCAGGCGTAACCATCGGGGCCTACCTGTCGGTCATGCAAGTGCTGGGGCTGGAAAAGGATCTGAACAAACTGGCTGCAGCAGATGAAATGGGTCGCCAATTGCAGGATGCGCAGTTAATGCCTGCAACACGATCCGCAGCGAAAAAGCCCCAGAGAGCACGAGCAGTCAGTGCGGCAAAAAAGGGCGCATCTGAACACGCCGGAACTTCAAACGTTATCGATGCCGCCACTACCACGAAAATTCCGGCTGATTTCCCATTCAACACACACTCACTCTCCAGCCTTTTGAACAAGAAGAAAAAGGCCGGCCCCCCGACAGGTGAAGAATGACGCTGATTGCTGTTTATGCAGACTGGGAATCCTTGAAAGGCGCCAGACGCCTCGGGTTTCTACACGCAAGGAAAACACGCAACACCAACGTGTTCGAATTTGAGTACGACCCAAAAGCGCTGGCCGATCCCGAGTTGAGTTCCATAACTCTAGACCCGCGCATCGGCCCCTTCGAAGGCCGCCAATTCCCCGGCGAACATCAGAGCCGCTTTGGCGTCTTTGCAGACTCAAGCCCCGATCGTTGGGGCCAACTGTTGATGAAACGCCGATTGGAAAGGGACATTCGCGACGGCTTGCTCCCCAGCAACAGCAAGTTGTTTGAATCCGATTACCTGCTTGGCGCCCACGACCTGTTCCGTGTCGGCGCCCTTCGCTACAAACTCAATGACGAAGGCAACTTCCTCGACGACCGCGACGGCGTTGCCGCCCCACCCTTTGTCGAGCTACGCGCGTTAGAGCAGGCAAGTCTCGCCCTGGAAAACGATAGGGACAACACAGCCACCGAGGGCCGCGAATGGCTAAGAATGCTCATCGCACCTGGCGGCTCGCTGGGCGGCGCCAGACCGAAAGCCAGCGTCGTCGACGAGTTCGGCCAACTGTGGATCGCCAAATTCCCAAGTACGAGGGATGACTACGATGTTGGTGGTTGGGAATTTGTAGTAAACGCTTTGGCGGTCAACTGTGGTCTGCGTGTTGCGACCGGCATGGCCCGACGCTACGCAAGCGATCACCACTGCTTCCTGGTGAAGCGTTTCGACCGAACCGCGCGCGGCGGCCGACATCACTTCGCATCAGCCATGACCATGACCAACCGCGTCGACGGCGACGACGCATCAACCGGCGCCAGCTATCTGGAATTGGCGGAAGTAATCATGGAACACGGCTCGGAACCCAACACCGACCTCCGTGAACTCTGGTCACGAATCGTCTTCAACATCCTGGTCTCCAACACCGACGACCACCTGCGAAACCATGGCTTTATTCTGGATGCTGGTCGGGGATGGCGCTTGTCGGCAGCGTATGACATGAATCCGGTAGCGCATGCGGATGGGTTGAAGCTGAACATCACTGATTCTGACAATGCTTTGGATTTGGAGCTGGCGAGGGAAGTGGCGGAGTATTTTCGGGTTAGCCGCTCAGATGCTGAAAACATCTTTCAACATTTTAAATCTGTAATTAGCCAATGGCCAGCTTTGGCTGGAGCTTTGAGGCTATCGACGCGAGAGCAGGACAGTATGACCACGGCGTTTCGGAACTCTGGGCAATAGCGTCACAAACCCGGACAGCCACCACCGACTCAGATTCTCGACAGCTAAGGTTGCCCCCCTAGCGCCTTCCAGAACATCGAAAGGTAATTAATCACACGACCTTCACTGGCCATTTGATGGCCATGATCTATATTCCTATTAACTTCAAATTGTGGCGTAGCGATGCATGCACCCAATAATAAATTGCAGATCTAAAAAATCTAAACCTGAGTAATCGGATAAGCGATGGACAGGGAGTTTCAGAATGCCAAGAACAAAAAAGTACAAAGAAAAACTTTCTATATACTTGGCAAAAAACGATCTCGCATCTGACATTGAATTCGTAAAGGTTGAAAACTCAACAACGCCTAAAACTGTTGTACTTCCTTCCGGCACAGCAACACTATATATAAAAAAGGAAGCCATACCGCATCCTCCAAAATGGGCGAGATTTCTTTGCAAAGATCAGGATTTCTCACCCGATATATTTGGAAACAGCAATACCATCGGTGCGCTCCTCGTAATTCGAGATCACGGAAAAATATTTTCTTTAGCATTTGGTTCAGGCTACCACTTACTGATAACAGACAGTATCGAAAGAGACTTTGGGCTTCGCGTAACTTTAAACTCAGTGAGCCCGGAAAAGCTAAGAAGCTTAGATAAATCCAATTATGAAGACAACCCACTAAACTCTAGGAATCAGAGCCCTAAAAACGTAGGCATTTTTGAGCTAGAGATAGACTCCGAAACGGATATGCTTTACGCGATAACTGGCGAGTCTATGGTTGATATCTTCGGAGCTCAAATAACGGGAAGAGACGCACTTGTAATCTGCCCAGAAGTTAGCCTAGAAACGTTGACGGATATTTTATTAGAGGCATTGACACGCTTCAATATGAAGCTTCCAGAAAATTTCGAATGGGTTGATAATGTAAACAAAATAAAAGATACGGATATCGCATCAATACTGGATATGGAGTTAGATGAAAAATTATTAACCGACAAAGATTTTGACCATTTTTGGTTAGGAGAGCCAGAGATTGTAGACTGGGAGTACCAATCGGGATATTCCTTTGACCAGCGCTACAAAACCGCGATACACCCAACGCTCGAAATCAAAGAACTTGCTGCATATATGCAAACTAATAGTGGCGAGAGCATCTGCACCGAAGCTTTGAAGAAACAAGATATATATATAACCAATGAAGAACGCCAAGGTACCAAATCTTGGTCAGCATATCGCTGCCTTTATGCAGAAATAACATACAGCAACGACCAATACATCCTTAGAAATGGCATTTGGTATAAAGTCAACCAAGATTTTGTGCGGCGCATCGATAGCTACCTTAGCGAACTGACCAACTACAAACATACATTGCCGATCTACAACCATGACAGAGAGGATGACTACAACAATCACGTCGTTGCGAATGATTCGAACTATGTGCTTTTTGATAAAAAAACTATTGGCTTGGGTGGAAAACAAGACAAAATAGAATTCTGCGATATTGTACGAAATTTTCGAGATCTAATTCATGTTAAGTATTACCGGAGCTCCAGCACTCTCAGCCATTTATTTTCTCAAGGCTGTGTAGCCGCAGAAGCATTTGTGAGCGATAAAGAGTTTCGAGATAGATTAAACAAAAAACTTCCAGTTGAAATGAAGTTAGTCGATACAGGCTGTCGTCCTGAGTCAAAACAGTTCCGTGTCGTTTACGCCATTGCTATAAACCGAGACATACCAATCAAGCTACCTTTCTTTTCAAAAGTAACCCTCAAAAATGCTTTCAAAACTTTGCGAGCATTAGACTTTGAAGTAAATCTAGCAAGGATTGAAGTAGATCCGGTTCTAGCCTGTAAGAAAAATCATAGAAAGAACAAATAGATTCCTTCATCCACAAAAAAGCCGCCCCTAAAGGCGGCTTTTTCATTCAGAACAAACCAATCTTACAACTTCGGCCCTGCAGCCTTGATCGCGTCGCTCACTTCGAACTTCTTGAAGTTCTCGATGAACAGACCGGCCAGTGCTTTCGCAGCCTCGTCGTACGCAGCCTTGTCAGCCCAGGTGTTGCGTGGGTTGAGCAGGTTGGTTTCAACGCCCGGTACGGCCAGTGGCACGTCGAGGTTGATGGTGTCGAGGTGTTCGGTGGCTGCACCGATCAGCGCGCCGCTCTGGATCGCTGCGATCACCGCGCGGGTGGTCGGGATGTTGAAGCGTTTGCCGACGCCGTAGCCGCCGCCGGTCCAACCGGTGTTGACCAGGTAGACCTTGGAGCCGAAGCCGCGGATGCGCTTGATCAGCAGCTCGGCGTATTCGCCAGCCGGGCGCGGGAAGAACGGTGCGCCGAAGCAGGTGGAGAAGGTCGACTTGATGCCGCTGCCGGAACCCATTTCAGTCGAGCCCACCAAAGCGGTGTAGCCGGACAGGAAGTGGTAGGCCGCTTGTTCTTCGTTGAGGATCGACACTGGCGGCAGTACGCCGGTCAGGTCGCAGGTCAGGAAGATCACCGCGTTTGGCTCGCCACCGAGGTTGTGCTCGGAACGCTTGGCAACGTGCTCCAGCGGGTACGCGGCGCGGCTGTTCTGGGTCAGGCTGACATCGGCGTAGTCGGCGTGCTTGGCGTCGTCGATGACGACGTTTTCCAGCACGGCGCCGTGCTTGATGGCTTTCCAGATAACCGGCTCGTTCTTCTCGGAGAGGTCGATGCACTTGGCATAGCAACCGCCTTCGATGTTGAACACCACGCCTTCGCCCCAGCCGTGTTCGTCGTCACCGATCAGGTAACGGCTTTCGTCGGCCGACAGAGTGGTTTTACCGGTGCCCGACAGACCGAAGAACAGGGTCACGTCGCCTTCTTCGCCGATGTTGGCAGCGCAGTGCATTGGCAGCACGTCAGCGGCCGGCAGCAGGAAGTTCTGCACGGAGAACATGGCTTTCTTCATCTCACCGGCGTAACGCATGCCAGCGATCAGCACTTTTTTCTGTGCGAAGTTAAGGATCACGCAACCGTCGGAGTTGGTGCCGTCACGCTCAGGCACGCACTCGAAGTTGGCCACGTTGAGCACTTGCCACTCTTCACGACCGGCCGGGTTGTACTGGGCCGGGTTGATGAACAGGCAACGACCGAACAGGTTCTGCCAGGCAGTCTGGGTGGTCATTTTCACGGCCAGGTAGTGATCTTCCGCCGCGCCTACATGCACGTGGGACACAAAGTGCTCTTGCGCGTTGTTGAATGCTTCTACGCGAGCCCACAGCGCGTCGAACTTGTCGGCCGGGAACTTGCGGTTGATCGGGCCCCAGGCGATAGCGGCCTGGGTGGAAGGCTCTTCAACGATGAAACGGTCAACAGGCGAACGACCGGTGCGGTGACCAGTGCGAACAACCAGAGCGCCGGTATCGGCAAGCTCGCCCTCACCGCGGTTCAGGGCTTCTTTTACCAGATCATCAACACTCAGATCGGTGTACACGGCGTTATTGGCTTGCGTCATGAGGTTCCCCGTCGGCCAGTGGCCGAGTGTGCTCCAAACGTTTTGTAGTAGAAAGTCGTGCACTACTACCGCGAAAAAAGTGGGCCGGATTATGCCAGAAAAGCCCAAAAAGAGTAGGGTCCTCCCGTCGTAACGGCGAAATTCCGTCGTTACGCAGTGAATTTACCTGCGCTGAACCGTTTTAGTGCCGGGTATCTGACGGCGTGTCGACGCCTGCACCAGCGAACAATTGAGCAATATCGGCGGCGTCGAACTCATAACGCTCGTTGCAGAACTGGCAATCGATCTCGACTTTGCCACCTTGTTCGGCCACCAGTGCCTGCGCATCCTCCAGACCCAGACTGACCAGCGCGTTGCCCGAACGCTCGCGTGAGCAAGTGCAACGGAAACGCAGGTTCTGCACATCGAACAGGCGCACCTGCTCTTCATGGTAGAGGCGGTGCAGCACGGTTTCGTTGTCCAGGCTCAACAGTTCATCGGCGGTCAGGGTGCTGGCCAGCGCAGTGATGTGCTGCCAGCTGTCAGCGCGCTCTTCTTCGTCTTTCAGACGGTCGGCCGGTAGTTGCTGCAAGAGCATTCCACGGGCGCGACGGCCGTCGGCGAACAATTTGAAACGCGTGCCAACCTGTTGCGACATGACGAAATAGTTGGTGAAGCATTCCGACAGGGTTTCGCCGTCGAGATCGACGATGCCCTGGTAGCGCTGGCCGACAGTCGGGTCGACGGTCAGGGTCAGGTCACCGCCCGGCATCAGATCGGCAAGGGTCGCATCCGGCGCGATCTGCTCGGCGTTGTAACGCGCCAGGCCTCGGATCTCGCGCTCGCTGGAGCATTCGATCATCAGCAGCGGGATCGGCCCTTCGGAACGTGCCTGCAGAATCAGCAAACCATCGAACTTCAGGGTGCCCACCAGCAACGAGGCGGCCGCCATCAATTCGCCGAGCAGTTGCGCGACCGGCTCCGGGTACGGGTGCTTGGCAAGGACTTCGGCGTAGCTGCGCTCAAGCGCAACCAGTTCGCCGCGTGTATCGCTGTCATCGAAGATGAAACGTTGGGTGAAATCGGTATCCGCTAGGTCGGTCATAATTTTGGGTATCTGAATGTGGTGACAAAATGGTTACAAGACGTGAAAATTTGCGCTTCTTGGCACTCTTTTTGGTGCCGACTGCTCTGCCATGGGAGGCATTTTATGAACAATCCGGGTTTGTTCCAATCTAGGTGGAACCTCGGCCGGCTGGTTCTGTGTAACGTAGTGCCGTTGGCGCTACTGGCTTTCTGGTTATGGCCTACGGGCAACTCGCTGTGTGTGATTTTCGACGAGTGGCTGTTCCGCTCGCTCAATGCACCGCTGGCCAGCAACCCGATATGGCTCCACATCTGGGCAATTGCAAGTCTGCGCCCGTTCGACATCGTCGTCGGCCTGATTCTGTTGACGCTGCTGATCAAGGGCGACTGGGTGTTCAAGGCCATTGACGTGCGTCGCGCGTTTTTCGGTTTTTTCTCGATCCTGCTGTTGATGGTGGTGATCCGCGCGCTGTTTTCCAAGTTCGCCGACCATATGGACTGGCAACACAGTAGCCCGTCGATGGTGCTGGAAGGCGCGGTGCATATCAGCGATTACTTCCCGCACCTGGAAAAAACCTGGGAGCTGAAGGATCGCTCGGGCCAGAGTTTCCCTGGCGACCACGCTTCAGTATTGCTGATCTGGGCGTTGTTCATGGGCGTGTTCAGTCGCACCGTCGGCCAGTTTGTGACGATCTGGGGCCTGGCGCTGCTGTTCATGCTGCCGCGCCTGGTGGCCGGTGCGCATTGGGGTCAGGACGATTACATCGGTGGCGTGTTGCTGGCGGTGTGGGCATTGGGCTGGGGTTACTACACGCCGTTTGCGTATCACGCCTCGAACTTCTGGCTGAAGGTGACGGCGCCAATGTTTGCGTTGCTAGGCAAGCTGCCGCTGGTTGCGCGGATGAGTGTGGTGCGTAGCGCCTGATACCGAGCTGTCTTCGGCGAGGGCTGTGCCCTCGATTCGCGAGCAGGCTCGCTCCCACATTGGAATGCAATCTCCTGTGGGAGCGAGCTTGCTCGCGAAGAGGCCAGCACCAACAACGCGATTATTCGTCGTTACTGCCGCCTCGAAACTTGAACAAATCCCGTCGCTGTTTTTTGCTCGGTTTGCCATCCGTGGTAACGCCCAGCGCGCCCGCCTTGCGCATTGCCGCAGCCGCTTCACGTTTGGCAATACTCGCCTCGGTCTCCGCGTACAACGTCTGCGCCTCCGGTGCGCCGCGCCGCACAATCGACAACGCCTCGACCTTCACCGTGCGCACTTCAAACCCGGTACGAATCTCGAACTCATCGCCAATCCGTGGCTCTTTGCCAGGCTTGCAGCGTTCGCCGCGACAATGCACCTTGCCACTTTCAATGGCGGCTTTGGCCAGCGCCCGGGTTTTGTAAAAACGCGCGGCCCACAGCCACTTGTCGAGACGGACCTTGTCGTCCACTTCGCTTTTTTGTGCCATTTGAATTCCTCGTTCAGCCAGTAGTCGGAACTGTACTACCGTTTCTGTCGGGCGCAAGAACTCGGCCCTCCAGATAGACTGTGATCTTGGCCGGTGCATCGGCATGGAGTGATCGAGTGACTAAATTTCCGTCTTCATTAATCTCGCCCAAGGCCGGTTGCCAGGGCTGCCAGCAAAGCGAGCCGCTGGGCTTCGACTTTTCTTTCGCCTACCAACCCATCGTCGATCTGCGCGACCAGTCGGTTTTTGCCCACGAAGCGCTGGTTCGAGGTGTGGCCGGTGAAGGTGCCTTCACGGTGTTGGATCAGGTTACAGAAGACAACCGCTACCGTTTCGACCAGCTCTGCCGGACCCGCGCCATCGAAGGCGCGGCCAATCTAAATATGCAGACACACTTGTCGATCAACTTCATGCCCAACGCGGTCTATCGTCCAGAGCTGTGCATTCGCAGTACGCTCGAGGCAGCAAAAAAACACCGTTTTCCTATCGACCGGCTGATTTTCGAAACCCTGGAAAGCGAGCACGTAGATAACTATCGCCATTTGACCAATATTCTGCGTGAATACCGCGAATTCGGCTTCAAGACCGCCATCGATGATTTCGGTGCCGGTTATTCGGGGCTCAATCTGCTGGCTGATTTCCAACCGGACCTGATCAAACTCGACATGGCGCTGATCCGCGATGTCGATCAAGACCGTGTTCGTCAGGCGATCGTCCGGGGGATTGTCACAATCTGTGCGGAGTTGGACGTTACAGTCATTGCCGAAGGCATTGAGAGCGTCGGTGAACGGGATTTCCTGGCGGACTGTGGAATATTTCTGATGCAGGGCTACTGGTTCGCCAAACCTGCATTCAAAGCGTTGGCTCAGGTTTCACCTGAGGCCTTTACGCGTTAATCGTTGGTTTTTTCTATTGAAGACATTTGACCATTTGACCGTTGTCGGTCTGCGCGAGTGGGTGGCGCTCCCGGATTTGGGGGTCGCGGGCCTGCGGGCGAAGATCGACACCGGTGCCAGCACCTCCAGCCTGCATGCTACCGACATCGAGCCGTTCGAACGCGACGGCGAGAAGTGGGTGCGCTTCACCGCGCACCTGGGCACGGTGGTGCAGTTGCGTCACCGCCGGTGCGAAGCACCACTGGTGACGCGCAAGACCATCAAAAGCTCCAACGGCCATGCGCAGGTGCGCTACGTGATCAGCACTACTCTGGCCTTGGGTGATCGAGTGTGGCCGGTCGAGTTCACCCTCGCCTGCCGCAAGTCGATGCGCTATCGCCTGTTGCTCGGATCCAAAGCCCTGATCGATGGCCAGTTGGTGGTCAATCCGGGCATTAAATATGTACAAGACAAGCCGGTGTTCCCGGTATCTACCTCCTCCACAGGTGTTGCATGAAGATCGCTGTGCTGTCGCGGAATCCGCGTCTGTATTCCACCCGCCGTCTGGTCGAAGCCGGAACCGAGCGCGGGCATGAAATGGTAGTGATCGACACCTTGCGCGCCTACATGAACATCGCCAGTCACAAGCCGCAGATCCACTATCGCGGCAAACCGCTGGAGGGCTTCGATGCGGTGATTCCGCGTATCGGTGCGTCGGTGACGTTTTATGGTTGCGCGGTGTTGCGCCAGTTCGAAATGATGGGGGTGTTCCCGCTCAACGAGTCGGTGGCCATCGCCCGTTCGCGGGACAAGTTGCGTTCGCTGCAATTGCTGTCGCGTCGTGGCATCGGTTTGCCGGTAACCGGGTTTGCTCACTCACCGGATGACATTCCTGACCTGATCGACATGGTCAACGGCGCGCCGCTGGTGATCAAAGTGCTGGAAGGCACCCAAGGCATCGGTGTGGTGTTGTGCGAAACCGCTACGGCGGCAGAGTCGGTGATCGAGGCCTTCATGGGTCTGAAGCAGAACATCATGGTTCAGGAATACATCAAGGAAGCGGGCGGCGCGGATATTCGTTGTTTCGTGGTCGGTGACAAAGTCATCGCGGCAATGAAGCGTCAGGCAAAACCGGGTGAGTTCCGCTCCAACCTGCATCGCGGCGGCAGCGCCAGCCTGATCAAGATCACCCCGGAGGAACGCATGACGGCGTTGCGCGCGGCCAAGGTCATGGGCCTGGCGGTGGCTGGTGTGGATATTTTGCGCTCCAATCATGGGCCGCTGGTGATGGAAGTGAATTCGTCGCCGGGACTGGAAGGGATCGAGACCACCACGGGGAAGAATGTGGCGGGGATCATCATTGAGCATCTTGAGAAGAATGGCGGGCCGAATATGACCCGGACCAAAGGCAAGGGCTAGAGCCAAGAGCAAAAGCCCCTCACCCTAACCCTCTCCCATAGGGAGAGGGGACTGATTGGGGGGATGCAGAAGAGATACGCCGACCTGATCCTGCTGTGCCGAATCCACAATCGTCCCAGTCTTTCAGGTCGACGTATGACCCCAGACACCTCGGTCAGCTCCCTCTGGGAGAGGGTTGGGGTGAGGGGTTGCTGGGGATTACACCGCGTCTCGCGGCAACATCAATCCCAACGGCAACCTCACCCGCGCCTCCAGTCCTCCACCAGACCGATTGCGCAGCTCAACATTGCCGCCATGCATCGAAGCAATCCGCTTCACGATCGCCAAACCCAAGCCAGTACCCTTCCCGCCCCGCGCACGATCGCCACGGGTAAACGGGTTGAAAATCGCCTCCAGCTCCGAAGGATCGATCCCCGCCCCTCGGTCCATCACGCTTAGCACCACATACGGCGCACTGACGTCGCCGGACACATAAGCGGCGACTTCAACGTGACCGCCGGCATGGTTCAAGGCGTTGCCGATCAGGTTGTTCAGCAAGCGTTTCATCGATACCCGACGCAACGGAAACGGCTGGATCGGCTCCAGACGCAAACGCACCTTCTCTTCATTCTGGTTGTACGGCGCCGCGACCTCACGCACCAGATCAGTCAGATCCACCTCTTCTACCGACTCGTCACGACCGTCGCGGATGAACGCGAGGAACTGGTCGAGAATCGCGTCCATGTCTTCGATGTCGCGCACCATGTCGTCAGTCAGGTCGTTGCGATCGCCCATCAACTCCAGCGACAGACGCAGCCGCGTCAACGGTGTGCGCAGGTCGTGGGACACGCCGGCCAGCATCAACTCGCGCTCGCGGCCGGCCTGCTCGACGTCTTCGGCCATCTGATTGAAAGCGCGATACACCTCGGTCATTTCGCTCGGTGTGTCGCTGATCGGCAGCCGCACGCTGCGGCCCTGACCCAGTTGCCGGGCGGCATACACCAGACGCTTCAAGGGTTGATTGAGCTGACTGACGAAAATCCACGCCGACGCCGTCGACAACAAGCCAATCGCAAGGAACCAGCCAAGCACGTTCCAGATTTTCTGACCGCGCAACGGATGCGGGTACAGCGGCACCTTCAGCCAGCCATCACCGAGGCTCGGCGCACGCACCCACAACGCCGGCGGCGAGTGCATGCGCAAACGCACTTCAGTGTCGGCGCCCAACTCCGCCTGCATCTGCCGCTGGTAGATTTCGCTGTACGGCCAGTGCTGCTCGCCTTCCGGCACACCGGCGCCAACCACCCGGATCAGGGTCGCGGCATCAGCAATCTTCGCGCGGTTTTCTTCATCGGCGGCCCAATAGGCACGCAGCGTCAGGGCGACGCCGTGGCTGTACTGACGATCGACCAGCACATCCTCGTTCATCAACAGATAAACCAGGGTCAGTGCCTTGGAAAACAGCACGACGATAAGCACCAGCCAGAGGGTGCGGGAGAAAAAGCTTTGGGGGAACCAGACGGGGGTTTTCATCTATAACCGCTACACACTTGCAGGAGCGAGCAATGCTCGCATATTGCGGATTGCGAGTCTGCGGGCTGGCCGTTCGACCAAACCTGCAGACCCGCTCCTACAAATCACCGATCACTTGGTGGCGGCACCATCGGGTACAAACACATAGCCCACGCCCCAGACGGTCTGGATGTAGCGCGGCTTCGATGGATCCGGCTCGATCATGCGGCGCAGACGGGAAATCTGCACGTCGATGGAACGCTCGAGGGCATCCCACTCGCGGCCACGAGCCAGGTTCATCAGTTTGTCGCGGGTCAGCGGCTGACGCGCGTTCATCACCAGGGCCTTGAGTACCGCAAACTCACCGGTGGTGAGCATGTGCACTTCGTCGCCGCGTTTCAGTTCGCGGGTCGCCAGCGACAACACGTAATCACCAAAGGTGACGTTTTCGTCTTCGCTGCCCGGTGCGCCTGGTACAGGTGCAGCCTGACGACGCAGGACGGCTTTGACCCGGGCCATCAGCTCGTCCGGGTTGAACGGCTTGGCCAGATAGTCGTCGGCGCCCAGTTCCAGGCCCTTGATGCGGCTCAGCTCGTCGCCTTTGGCGGTAAGCATGATGATCGGAATCTGGTTGTTCGCGCCACGCAGGCGGCGGCAAGCGGTCAGACCGTCTTCGCCGGGCAGCATCAGGTCGAGGACGACCAGATTGAAAACTTCACGCGACAACAGACGATCCATCTGTTCGGTGTTCGGTACGGTACGGGCGCGGTAGCCCTTGCTGACGAAAAAACGTTCCAGCAGGCTGCTAAGGCCCGGATCGTCGTCAACGATGAGAATTTTTTCGCCTTCAGCAGTTTGTGCAGTGCTGCTCATTGGATGCTCCTTTTAGCTCGGCGCGCATTATGGCGTAGCTGCCGTTATACGCACCGTGTGCATTGTTAGCAGATTTTTCCTTCACTGCCAGAAAACCGGGGTTTATGCCTACAGACTGCAACGCCCCCGAATGACAGAACGCTGGTTATAATGCGCGGCGTTTTGTGCCAGGCAACGTCTGAATCGTTACCGCAGGTGGCAGGCTTTTTTTCCTGTCGCGCGCAGTAATTGTTCGATTTCACGGGTCAATGGGCTGCCTTTTGACCCAGGCAGCGGCAATTTTCTAGCCGCTCAACCAGACTCCGGGCCTTTATTTGCGCGCCTGAGAGCCTGCTTTCACAATATGTCAGGTGGTTTTATGGACAGCATCAACAGCCGCATTGCCGAGGAACTCGGTGTACGCCCACAACAGGTCGAAGCGGCCGTCGCGCTACTCGATGAAGGCTCTACCGTTCCCTTCATCGCCCGTTACCGGAAAGAAGTCACCGGCAGCCTTGATGACACCCAGTTGCGTCATCTGGAAGAACGTCTGCGCTACCTGCGAGAACTCGACGAACGGCGCATCAGCATCCTCGCCAGCATCGAAGAGCAAGGCAAACTCACCCCTGCCCTCGAGCGCGACATCAAACTCGCCGACACCAAGACCCGCCTCGAAGACTTGTACCTGCCGTACAAGCAGAAGCGCCGCACCAAGGGCCAGATTGCCCTGGAAGCCGGCCTCGGCGACCTAGCGGATGGCCTGTTCAACGACCCGAATCTGGCCCCGGAAACCGAAGCCGCGCGCTTCGTCGATGCCGAAAAAGGCGTGGCCGATGTGAAAGCAGCGCTGGAAGGCGCCAAGTACATCCTCATGGAGCGCTTCGCCGAAGACGCCAGCCTGCTGGAAAAACTGCGTAACTACCTGAAACAGGAAGCCACCCTCAGTGCCCGCGTCATCGCTGGCAAGGAAGAGGAAGGCGCCAAGTTCCGCGATTACTTCGAACACGACGAACCGCTGAAAAGCATGCCGTCGCACCGCGCACTGGCGATTTTCCGTGGCCGCAACGAAGGCATCCTCAGCTCCGCGCTGAAAGTCGGCGACGAGCTGCCGGGCACCATGCACCCATGCGAAGGCATGATCGGTCAGCAATTCAACATCCAGAACCAGAACCGCCCCGCCGACAAATGGCTCGGCGAAGTGGTGCGCTGGACGTGGAAGGTCAAGCTCTACACGCACCTGGAAACCGACCTGCTCGGCGAGCTGCGTGACGGCGCCGAAACCGAGGCGATCAACGTGTTCGCGCACAACCTGCACGACTTGCTGCTGGCCGCGCCGGCAGGCCCGCGCGCAACGTTGGGCCTCGACCCGGGCCTGCGTACCGGCTGCAAGGTCGCCGTGGTCGACTCGACCGGCAAACTGCTTGATCACGCCACGGTTTACCCGCACGTGCCACACAACAAGTGGGATCAGACCATCGCCATTCTGGCCGCCCTGTGCGCCAAGCACTCGGTTGACCTGATCGCCATAGGCAACGGCACCGCCAGCCGCGAAACCGACAAACTGGCGATCGAACTGATCAAAAAATATCCAGCGATGAAAATGACCAAGGTCATGGTTTCCGAGGCCGGTGCATCGGTGTACTCGGCATCGGAACTGGCGGCCAAGGAATTCCCGGATCTCGACGTGTCGATCCGTGGCGCGGTGTCCATCGCCCGTCGTCTGCAGGATCCGCTGGCCGAGTTGGTGAAAATCGATCCGAAATCCATCGGTGTCGGCCAGTACCAGCACGACGTCTCGCAGCTGAAACTGGCGCGTGGTCTGGACGCTGTGGTCGAGGACTGCGTGAACGCCGTCGGCGTCGACGTGAACACTGCCTCCGTGGCCCTGCTGGCGCGGATCTCCGGCCTCAACGCAACGCTCGCGCAAAACATCGTCGCGCACCGCGACGAGCACGGCGCGTTCAAAACCCGTGCAGCGCTGAAGAAAGTCGCACGTCTGGGCGAAAAAACCTTCGAACAGGCCGCCGGTTTCTTGCGCGTGATGAACGGCGACAACCCGCTGGATTCCTCGGCTGTTCACCCGGAAGCCTATCCGCTGGTGCAGCGCATTGCCGCTGAAACCGACCGTGATATCCGTTCGCTGATCGGCGACGCCAGTTTCCTCAAGCGTCTGGATCCGAAGAAATTCACCGACGAAACCTTCGGCCTGCCGACCGTGACCGACATCATCCAGGAACTGGAAAAACCGGGCCGCGACCCGCGCCCTGAGTTCAAGACCGCCGAGTTCCAGGAAGGCGTCGAAGATCTGAAAGACCTGCAACTGGGGATGATCCTTGAAGGCGTGGTGACCAACGTGACCGCGTTCGGCGCATTCGTCGATATCGGCGTGCATCAGGACGGTCTGGTGCACATCTCGGCGCTGTCGGAGAAGTTCATCAAGGATCCGCGCGAAGCGGTGAAGGCCGGCGACGTGGTGAAAGTGAAGGTCATGGAAGTCGACATCCCGCGCAAACGCGTCGGCCTGTCGATGCGCATGGGTGACACTCCGGGCGAGAAAATCGACGGTGCCCGTGGCTCGCGTCCGGGCTCGGCTCAGCGCCAGCCTTCGAACAACGCGCCGCGCAAGGAAACCGCGACCGCCGCGCCGGCGAACAACGCGATGGCTTCGCTGTTCGCCAACGCCAAGCAATTGAAGAAACGCTGATGGAAATTCCAGCCGGGCTCGTCGAGAGCGCGTTTTTCAAGCTGTTGGGCTGCCGCCTGCACAGCCTGGAAACCGGGGTGGCGCAAGTCGCCCTGGTGCTGGAACCGGAACTGCGCAATCGCGGCGGCAAATTGCACGGTGGCGCGCTGTTCAGTCTGGTCGACATCGCCATGGGGCTGGCCTGTTCCAGCACCCACGGCTTCGATCAGCAGAGCGCGACCATCGAGTGCAAGATCAACTATATCCGCGCCGTTTCCGATGGCGAGGTGATGTGCACGGCGCGGGTTATCCACCCGGGCCGGCGCACGCTGGTGGTCGAAGCCGACGTGATGCAGGGCGACAAACTGGTCGCAAAAGCACAAGGCACGTTCGCTGTCCTGTAGCTAGACGCCATCAATTTGAGTTAATTTCGGCGCAACGAATCCTGTGGGAGCGAGCCTGCTCGCTCCCACAGGGATTGTGCAGTTCCTGACTGACCGGCAAATGGCCTGCCGCTACAAAACCAGGCGAAAACGCCAGTTTCAACTTCACCCTTGTAGACCGTCCTGCCCACCCCCATATTGGGGCGACTGACGCGTGAAGGAATCCAAATTGAGCGAACTTCTCAACCGCCGCCTGGCTCTGCTCGGCGAGCGCGCTAACCTCTCTCTGCTCGAGCAGTGCCTGCACGGTATCGAACGTGAATGCCTGCGCGTGACCAGCGAAGGTCGCTTGGCGCAAACGCCGCACCCCGAAGCCTTGGGTTCCGCGCTGACCAACGAACAGATCACCACCGACTACTCCGAGTCGCTGCTGGAATTCATCACGCCCGCCCTGCCGGATCCGGCCGACACACTGGCGAGCCTGGACAAGATTCACCGTTTTGCCTACAGCAAGCTCGGCAACGAGTACCTGTGGAGTCCATCGATGCCGTGCCCGTTGCCGGCCGAGGAAGATATCCCGATCGCTTATTACGGCACCTCCAACATCGGTCAGCTCAAGTACGTTTATCGCAAGGGCCTGGCCCTGCGGTATGGCAAGACCATGCAGTGCATTGCCGGGATTCACTACAACTTCTCCCTGCCGGAAAAGCTCTGGCCGCTGCTGCGCGAAACCGAAGGGTTTGTCGGCACTGACCGCGATTACCAGTCGTTTTCCTACATCGCGCTGATCCGCAACTTCCGTCGTTACAGCTGGCTGCTGATGTACCTGTTCGGTGCTTCGCCAGCGCTGGATGCCGGTTTCCTGCGGGGTCGTTCGCATCAGTTGGAACAGCTCGACCCGGACACCTTGTATCTGCCATACGCCACCAGCCTGCGCATGAGCGACCTCGGTTACCAGAGCAACGCCCAGGCCGGCCTGACGCCGTGCTACAACGATCTGGCGAGTTACACCGACAGCCTGCGCAAAGCCGTGGCCACGCCGTACGCGCCGTACGTTGAAGTCGGCACGCACAAGGATGGCGAGTGGGTGCAGCTCAACACCAACATCCTGCAGATCGAAAACGAGTACTACTCCAACATCCGCCCGAAACGCGTGACCTATACCGGCGAACGGCCGATTCAGGCGCTGGTGGCGCGTGGCATTCAGTACGTTGAAGTGCGTTGCCTGGACATCAACCCGTTCCTGCCGATGGGCATCGACCTGACCGAGTCGCGCTTCCTCGACGCCTTCCTGCTGTATTGCGCGCTGAACGACAGCCCGTTGCTGACCAACACCTCGTGCGGCAACGCCACATCGAACTTCCTCAGCGTGGTCAAGGAAGGCCGTCGTCCGGGCCTGCAATTGCAGCGTGACGGTGAGTCGGTGGAGATGAAGACCTGGGCGGCCGAACTGCTGGAACAAATTGCCCCGCTGGCGGCGTTGCTGGATCAGAGCCATGGCGGCGATGCGCACAGCAAGGCGTTGGATGCGCAACTGGCCAAGGTCAGCGATCCGTCTCTGACGCCTTCTGCGCAGGTCCTGGCGGCGATGGCTGAGCACAAGGAAAGCTTTGCGCAGTTCTCCCTGCGTCAGAGCCAGGCGCATGCCGAGTTTTTCCGCAGCGAGCCTTTGGCGGCGGATGAACAGGCGAAGTTTGAGGAGTTGGCACGTACTTCTCTGGCCGCGCAAGCTGAGCTGGAGCAGAACGAGGTTGGGGATTTCGATGTGTTTGTCGGGTCGTATCAGGCGAGTATTCTTGCGATCAGCAACTGAAGAGCCCCTCACCCTAGCCCTCTCCCGGAGGGAGAGGGGACTGATTTAGGTGCTCATGAAAGTTACGCCGACCTGAAATACCGAGTCGAACTCAGGCTCGAAAAGCACAGAGATCGGCTCCCTTTCCCCTCGCCCCCCCTGGGGGAGAGGGGACTGACCGGGTTGTTGGTGCGAAGTACGCTGACGTGAAATACCGAGCCGAGCTCAGGCCTTGAAAAGCACAGAGATCGGCTCCCTTTCCCCCTCGCCCCCTTGGGGGAGAGGGCTGGGGTGAGGGGGCAAAGATCTAACGTCGAACGAATAAATCCGAAACGCCCACAAACTCCCCCGCTCTTAGATTTTTCCGCTCATAAGCTCATTCGAAAAAGTTATTTATTTACCGATTCTTAGATCATTTAGTCTCCTTTCACGCCGACGCTCGGTCGCCTGATATGGAGCTCTTCAATGAAACTGAATGTCCCGCTTCGCCTGCTCGCCGTAGCCTCCTTGGCTGCCGCAAGTTTTCTGGCTCAGGCCGCCGACCTCACCGTCGCCTACCAAACCACCGTTGACCCGGCGAAAGTCGCCCAGGCTGACGGCGCTTACGAAAAAGCCACCAAAGCCGATATCGCCTGGCGCAAGTTCGACAACGGCGCCGACATCATTGCCGCCATCGCCTCCGGTGACGTGCAGATCGGCTACCTCGGTTCGAGTCCGCTGACCGCCGCGATTACCCGCAAAGTCCCGGTCGAAACTTTCCTCATCGCCACCCAGATCGGCGCCGCCGAAGCACTCGTCGCCCGCGACGGTTCCGGCATCAAGACTCCGCAAGATCTGATCGGCAAGAAAATCGCCGTGCCGTTCGTATCGACCGGTCACTACAGCCTGCTCGCTGCACTGAAGCACTGGAACATCGACCCTTCGAAAGTCACCGTGCTCAACCTCGCCCCACCAGCGATCATTGCCGCATGGAAACGCGGTGACATCGATGCCACTTACGTGTGGGATCCGGCGCTGGGCGTGGCCAAGGAAAACGGCAAAGTGCTGATCACCTCCGGCGAACTGGCCAAGTTCGGTGCACCGACCTTCGATGCGTGGATCGTGCGCAAAGACTTCGCCGAGAAGCACCCGGAAATCGTCACCGCGTTCGCCAAGGTCACCCTCGACGCCTACGCCGACTACCGCAAAGACCCGAAAGCCTGGCTCGCCAATCAGTCCAACGTCGACAAACTGGTGAAACTCTCCGGTGCCAAGGCCAGCGACATTCCACTGCTGCTGCAAGGCAACGTCTACCCGCTGGCGGCGGATCAGGTTGTCACCCTCGGTGCGCCGACCACCAAAGCCATCACCGACACCGCCGCGTTCCTCAAGGAGCAAGGCAAGGTCGAAGCCGTTCTGCCGGACTACGCGCCGTACGTCAGCGCCAAATACATCACCAACTGATCGGAGTTAACTGCGATGGCCTTGCTACAGCTGGAGCGCATCAGCGCACAGTACCCGGGCAGCCCCGAGCCGGTGCTGGCGGATATTTCTCTGACCCTGGGGCCTCAGCAATTGCTGGTCGCCCTCGGCCCGTCCGGCAGTGGCAAGACTTCGCTATTGAACCTGATTGCCGGTTTCGTCGAACCGAGCGCCGGGCGCATCACCCTCGACGGCGTGCCGGTCAAAGGCCCGAGCGCCGAACGTGGCGTGGTGTTCCAGGACGACGCATTGTTGCCCTGGCAGGATGTGTTGGCCAACGTCGCATTCGGTCTGGAACTGGCCGGTGTCGCCAGGGACAAGCGCGAACAGATCGCCCGTGAAATGCTCGCGCTGGTTGATCTTTGCGGTTTCGAAAGCCGCCGTATCTGGCAACTGTCCGGTGGTCAGAAACAACGCGTCGGCCTCGCCCGCGCCCTCGCCGCTGACCCGCGCGTATTGCTGATGGACGAACCCTTCGGCGCCCTCGACGCGTTTACCCGCGAGCAGATGCAAGAGCTGTTGCTGCAAGTCTGGCAGCGCACGGCCAAACCGGTTTTCCTGATTACCCACGACATTGAAGAAGCGGTGTTTCTCGCTACTGACCTGATTCTGCTCGCGCCGAATCCGGGGCAGATCGTTGAGCGTCTGCATCTGGATTTCGGTCAGCGTTACGCCGCTGGCGAGTCCGCCCGTGCGATCAAATCCGATCCGCGTTTTATCGAAACCCGTGAACACGTGCTGAGCAAAGTGTTCTCGCAACGCAGTGCCGGGCAACGGCAGGAGCGCGCATGAGCAGTTACGACGTTTCCTCGGCTGCGGTAAAAACCGCGACCCCATCGGTGGCGATTCCCGTTCGCCGCAGCCTCAGCACGCGCTGGATCAGCCTGCTGACGCTGCTTGCCTTGTTGGCGATCTGGTGGGCGGTGACCGCCACTGGATTGATCGAGCCGCTGTTCCTGCCGCCACCGTCCGCCGTGCTGCAAAAGGGCTGGTTACTGGCGACCACGGGTTACATGGATTCGACCTTGTGGCAGCACCTCGGCGCGAGCCTGAGCCGCATCGGTCTGGGCCTCGGTTTTGCGATTCTGACCGCTGTGCCGGTGGGCATCGCCATTGGTGCCAACCGCATCGCCCGTGGCGTGCTCGATCCGCTGATCGAGTTCTACCGCCCTATCCCACCGCTGGCTTATCTGCCGCTGATCGTGATCTGGTGCGGCATCGGCGAGTTGTCGAAAGTGCTGCTGATTTATCTGGCGATTTTTGCGCCGATTGCGATTGCTACCGCTACTGGTGTTCGTACAGTTGATCCAGCGAAATTGCGCGCGGCGCAGTCGTTGGGCGCGACTCGAGTGCAACTGATTCGTCATGTGATTTTGCCGAGCGCGTTGCCGGACATTTTGACGGGCGTGCGCATTGGTCTGGGGGTGGGTTGGTCGACATTGGTCGCGGCAGAATTGATCGCCGCCACCAGTGGCTTGGGCTTCATGGTGCAGTCGGCCGCGCAGTTCCTCGTCACCGACGTGGTGGTGCTGGGGATTCTGGTCATCGCCCTGATCGCCTTCGCCATGGAAATGGGCCTGCGCGCCCTGCAGCGCAAACTGGTGCCGTGGCACGGCCAGGCCCACTAAATCGCCTTGTGAAACTTCCCTTGTGGGAGCGAGCCTGCTCGCGAAAGCGTCGGGTCAGTCACTGCACTTTAGCCTGACACTCCGCATTCGCGAGCAGGCTCGCTCCCACAAAAGCATGACACCCCGAATTCGAAGAGAAAGACCATGAGCAGCCTCAACATCACCCCATTAAGCTCAGCCCTCGGCGCACAGATCAGCGGCGTCGACATCAGCCAGCCGCTGAGCCTGGAACACCGCGACGCCATCGAGCAGGCGCTGCTCAAATATCAGGTGTTGTTCTTCCGCAACCAGCCAATCGAGCCGCCACAACAGGCGCGCTTCGCTGCGTATTTCGGTGACCTGCATATCCACCCGATCTACCCGAACGTACCAGAGCAACCGGAAGTGCTGATCCTCGATACCGCCGTCACCGACGTGCGTGACAACGCGATCTGGCACACCGACGTGACCTTCCTGCCGACGCCGGCGATGGGCGCGGTGCTCAGCGCCAAGTTGCTGCCAGAGTTTGGTGGCGACACGCTGTGGGCCAGCGGCATTGCCGCGTATGAAGCGCTGTCGGCGCCGCTGAAAGGCTTGCTCGAAGGGCTGACCGCGACTCACGATTTCACACGCTCGTTTCCACTGGAGCGTTATGGCAACACGCCTGAGGCGCTGGCGCAGTGGGAAGAGGCGCGACGCAAGAATCCGCCGCTGTCGCACCCGGTGATTCGTACGCACCCGGTCAGCGGGCGGCGTTCGTTGTTCGTCAATGAAGGCTTCACCTCGAAGATCAATGAGCTGTCGGAAACCGAGAGCGAGGCGATTCTGAAGTTTCTGTTCGCCCACGCAACGCGGCCGGAATTCACCATTCGCTGGCGCTGGCAGCAGGACGATATTGCGTTCTGGGATAACCGCGTGACACAGCATTACGCGGTGGATGACTACCGGCCGGCGCGGCGGGTGATGCAGCGGGCGACGGTGTTGGGGGATGTGCCGTTTTTTCGTTGAGACGTTTTAAAGCCAAAAGCCCCTCACCCTAACCCTCCCGAAACGTCGGACCGCCCCGAGGGAGAGGGGACTGACCGAGGTGTTTGTACGAGCTACATCGACCTGAAATGTCGGGTTGAATTCAAGTTTTGAAAAGCATGAAGATCTGCTCCCTTTCCCCCTCGCCCCCCTGGGGGAGAGGGCTGGGGTGAGGGGGTTGGATCTTGCTGACCCAACCCAATCTTCATCACTCCGCCGTCGAAGGCCTCTCCCAAAGATTGATCCCGCCCTCCTGGGCAAACCGGTCAATCTCCGCCAGCTCTTCAGCACTGAAGCTCAAATTCTTCAACGCCCCAACGTTCTCGATAATCTGCTCCGGCCGGCTCGCACCAATCAGCGCCGAAGTCACCCGCGGATCGCGCAGCGTCCACGCCAGCGCCAGTTGCGCCAGGCTCTGACCGCGACGCTTGGCAATCTCATTCAACGCCCGCACATGAGCAATGTTGGCCTCGGACAAATGCGAAGCCTGCAGCGAACCACCGCCCGGACGATTGACCCGTGCATCCGCCGGCACGCCGTTGAGGTATTTGTCGGTGAGCAGACCTTGTGCCAGCGGAGTGAAGGCGATCACGCCAGTACCGAGTTCATCGGTGGTATCAAGCAGATCTTTTTCCACCCAACGATTAAGCAGGTTGTAGGCCGGCTGATGAATCAACAACGGCACTTTCCACTCTTTCAACAGCGCCGCCATCTCACGGGTTTTCACCCCGGAGTACGACGAGATACCGATGTACAACGCCTTGCCCTGCTGCACTGCAGTGGCGAGGGCGCTGGCGGTTTCTTCCAGCGGGGTGTCCGGGTCGAAGCGGTGCGAATAGAAGATATCCACATAGTCGAGCCCCAGGCGTTGCAGGCTCTGGTCGAGGCTGGCCAGCACGTATTTGCGCGAGCCACCGCCCTGACCGTAAGGGCCGGGCCACATGTCCCAACCAGCCTTGCTGGAGATGATCAGCTCATCGCGGTATTGCTGGAAGTCTTCGCGCAGCAGACGGCCGAAATTGATCTCGGCGCTGCCGTACGGCGGGCCGTAGTTGTTGGCCAGGTCGAAGTGGTTGATGCCCAGATCGAACGCGGTGCGCAGCAAGGCGCGCTGGGTGTCGATCGGCGTGCTGTCACCGAAATTGTGCCACAGGCCCAGCGACAGCGCCGGCAGCACCAGACCGCTGCGCCCGACGCGGCGGTAAGGGATGGAGTCGTAGCGGTTTTCGGCAGCGGTATAAGTCATCGAATCCTCTCTTGTCTGTCTTGAAATGGGTGTCGACTTCATCGCTAGCAGGCTAGCTCCCACATTGGAATGCAGTCTCCTGTGGGAGCTAGCCTGCTAGCGATTGGGTGTTACACAAATCGATTGCCGGGTCGGCCGAGACCAAGGTTCTCGCGCAATGTCCGGCCCTCATACTCAGTTCTGAACAACCCACGCCGTTGCAGTTCCGGGACCACGCCATTGGCGAAGTCTTCGAGCCCGCCGGGCAAGTGCGGCACTAGCACGTTGAAACCGTCCGCCGCGCCCTGTTCGAACCATTCCTGCAAGCGATCAGCGATCTGCTCCGGCGTACCGACCAGGCTGTAATGCCCTCGCCCGCCGGCAATCTTGCGACCGAGTTCGGCAAGGCTCAGGCTGTCCCGACCCGCCAGTTCAGTCAGCAGTTTCTGCCGGCTCTGCTGACCGCTTTCCGTCAGTGGCAACTCGGGTAACGGCCCGTGCAGCGGGTACTTCGACAAATCGAAGTTGCCCAGCATACGCCCAAGCAAGGCGACGCCAACCTCGGGTTCGACTAATTGCTGAAACGTTTCATACTTTTCCTGCGCTTCGGCTTCGGTGCGGCCGACCACGACAAAAACCCCGGGCATGATTTTCAGCGAATCGGCACTGCGCCCGTACTTGGGCAAACGTCCTTTGAGGTCGGCGTAGAACCCCTGAGCACCGGCCAACGAAGTCTGCGCGGTGAACACTACTTCAGCCGTCTGCGCCGCCAATTCGCGCCCGGTTTCCGAAGAGCCGGCCTGGACAATTACCGGTTGCCCCTGCGGCGAGCGCGCGACGTTCAGCGGGCCTTTTACCCGAAAGTGTTCACCGACGTGATCCAGCACGTGCAGTTTCGCAGGGTCGTAATACGCCCCACTGGCCTTGTCGCGCGCAAACGCATCGTCCTCCCAACTGTCCCAAAGCCCGGTGACCACCTGATGAAATTCCCGAGCGCGGCTGTAGCGTTCGGCGTGACCGATGTGTTCGTCTCGCCCGAAATTCAGCGCCTCAGCGGCGTTGTCCGAGGTCACCAGATTCCATCCCGCGCGCCCACCCGAGAGGTGATCGAGCGAAGCGAATTTGCGCGCCACGTGGTACGGCTCGTTGTAACTGGTGGTCGCCGTGGCGATCAGGCCGATGTGCTCGGTCACCGCACTCAGGGCCGAGAGCAACGTCAGCGGTTCGAAGTGATCGGAGCGTGCCATGCGACTGGCGATGTCCTGGGTCGGCGCGGCGACGCTGTCGGCGACAAACAACGCATCGAATTTCGCCGCCTCGGCGATCTGCGCCAGCCGCTTGTAATGGGCGAAATCCAGACCCGCATTCGCCGGCACATCAGGATGACGCCAAGCCGCCACGTGGTGCCCGGTGGCCATGAGGAATGCACCGAGTTTCAACTGTCTGCTCATCGTCAGAAATCCTTGCGCAGTTGCACGCCGAAGTAGCGCTCGTCATCCCGTGGCACGGCGCGATAAATGTAATTGCCACCGCTGGCGAGCAATGGCGAGTAAGACTTGTCGGTGAGGTTCTTGCCCAGCAGCGCGACGCGCCAGCCATTGCTGTAATCGGCCAGCGCAACACTGGCGTTCCACAGACCGTAGGCGCCCTGCTTGGTGTCGGCGTTCTGGCTGATGTCGTACTGCACTTCGCTCTGCCAGCTGTAATCGGTGCCAAGTTCGATATCCAGACCGTTATCCAGCGGGATGGTGTAGTCGGCGCGCACGTAGCTTTTCCAGTCCGGACTGAACGGCAGCGGTTTGCCGTTGACGTTGCACGACGCCGCCGCGCCCGCCGGGCAGGCGAACTCGTCGATGCGGGCGCGGGTGTAGGCGAGTGCGCCGGACAGTTTCAATTGCTGGGTGGCCTGCAAGGCGTAGTCGAGTTCGACGCCTTCGGTGCTGACGCTGCCGGCGTTGATCAAACGAGTCACAACCTGGCCGGCGACGGTGTCGAAGAAGTTCGCCTGATAGTTGTCGTACTCGCTGTGGAACACCGCGAGGTTGGTGGTCAGGCGATTGTTCCAGCTCGTCGCTTTGATCCCCGCCTCCCAGGTGTTGGAGGTTTCCGGTTTCAGCGCTTCGGTATCGCGCGGCTGCATGTTGAAGAACACGTTATAGGCCGGGCCTTTGTAGCCACGCGAGTAGGTCAGGTAAGTAGTGACCGTATCGCTCAGGTCGTACTGCACACCGAGGCGACCGGACCAGCCGTCTTCGTCCACTGAACCGGAACTGCTGGTCGCCGGTTGAATGCCACTGACGGTGGTCGCCGAGGTCGAGACGCGGCGGTGATCGTATTCGAGATCATCGTGGGTGTAGCGCAGGCCGGCGATGCCGCGAAAGTCGGACGTGAAGTTCAGCGTGCTCTCACCGAACGCCGCGTAACTGTCGCTGGTGGTGCTGTAATCGGCGACGCCGCGATCGGTGCGCGTGGTGGTGGTCAGCGTGCGCTGATAGGTCTCGTCGTCCTTGCCATGCATGTAGAACAAGCCACCGACGTATTCGAGAAATTCGCCCTTCGGCGAGGCCAGACGCAGCTCTTGCGAGTATTGATCGAAGGCCAGATCGCCCTTGTCCGCGGTGCCGGGAAACGCTGCGGTCACGGTGCCGAGACGGTCGCCATCCTGATACTGAGTATTGTCCCAACCACGCCACGCGGTAATCGACGTCAGGGTGTAATCGCCCAGCTGCCAGTCGAGCTGGCCGGACAGGCCTTTGTTGGTGTCCTCAACGTGTGAGCGGGTGTCGGTGTTGATATCGCGATTGTGGCTAGTCGCATTGACCGGGCTCAGCGCATTGGCGAAAGCCGGCGTCAGCGACTTGCTGACCACGCCGTTGGGGCCATCGTCGTGGGACTGCATGTAGTCGGCGATCAGGGTGAAGGTGACATCGTCGTTGGGCGTGAATTCGAGTTTGCCGCGCACGCCGCGATGGTTGTAGCCGTTGACCTCCTGACCGTTGTGTTGGTTGTCGACGTTGCCGTCGTAGGTGCCGAACAGTGTGCTGATCGAGCCTTTCAACGTGTCCGGAATCAGGCTGCCGCCGATGCCGAATCGGGTGCGGCTTTCGTTGCCGCTGTAATACGACTGATCGATGTAACCGTGGGTCTCGGCGGTGGGTGCCTTGCTGGTGATGTTGAGTACACCGGCCGAAGCGTTTTTGCCGAACAGCGTGCCTTGTGGGCCGCGCAAGACTTCGACGCGCTCCAGATCCAGCAGATCGAGCGTGGATTGCCCAGGACGCGCATAGACCACGCCGTCGATCACCGTCGCCACGGTCGGCTCGACGCCCGGCGAGGTGGAAATCGTACCGACGCCGCGCACGAACAACGAGGTGTCCTTGTTCGACGCGCCGGTACGGAAATTCAGCGACGGCACTTGCTGGACGATACTGGCCACGCCGTTGCGGTTGTCGCGCTCAAGCTGTTCGCCATCGATGACGGACACCGCGACCGGCACTTTTTGCAGCGACTCTTCGCGGCGCGTGGCCGTGACGGTCACGGATTTCAGTGTCGGCTCCTGATCACTGCTCTCGGCAGCAAATGCGTTGGGCAACGGCAGCGCTGCCAGCCCCGTGAATAACCATCCAGCGGCGCGAATCGACTGCGCCAGTTTGTGTGTCGCCCCAGGAATGTTGTGCATGTTTGCCCACTCGAAATTGGCCCTTAACCGCTGCCGTTCTGCGACGACAGCGCCTGAATCGGTGTCTTGGGCATTCGCTCGAGCGAGTAGCAGACAGTGCGCTTTGTTAGCGCTACCATCAACAGTATTGGCAAGCCACACATAGAGCGTCCAATACTGAAAAATTACTTTTATATGCGATTTGGTTTTTAAGAAGGATCGAACCTTGAGCGAAGAAAAACCCCGCAAACGCCGTGGCGCCGGACGCGTGACCCTGAATGCCGTCGCGCGAGAGGCCGGAGTTTCAGCGATCACCGTGTCGCGCTACTTCAACCAGCCGGAGCAGGTTTCGCCCGAGCGTCGCGAGCGGATTGCAGCGGTAGTAGCCGAGTTGGGCTATGTACCGAATCTGGTGGCCGGCGGGCTGGCCTCGGCGCGGGGAAAAATCGTTGGTATGGTCATCCCGAACATCTCCGGGCCGATCTTCGCCAATACCATTCAAGGCTTCAGCGACACGCTCAGCCGTCACGGTTATCAACTGTTGCTGGCGTCGAGTTACTTCAGCACCGAGCAGGAAGAAAATGCGGTGCGCGCGTTTCTCGGCTGGTCGCCGGCGGCGCTGGTGCTCACCAGTCACTTTCACAGTGCCGGCACGGAAAAGATGATCGCCGAGGCCGATGTGCCGGTGATCGAGACGTGGGATTACCAACCGGATCGTGAGCCGATGCAGATCGGTTTTTCGCATTTCGAGGTGGGCGTGACAGCCGCCAGAGATCTGCTGGAAAAAGGCTACCAACGTATCGCTTTCGTGCAGAACAGCGCTGCGGGCGACTTCAGCGCATTGGAACGCCGCGATGGTTACGCGGCGACCTTGCGCGAATCCGGCCTGGAACCTTGGGTCTACGCCCCTGACGCTGATCGCGCACCATTCGAGGCCGGCAAACAGGCGATGGACGCCCTGATGAACGCCTCACCGCGCCCCGACGCGATCATCTTCGCCAACGACAACCTCGCCGCCGGCGGCCTGCTTGCCGGGCAACGCGCGGGTTTGAAAATCCCCGAAGACTGCGCCGTTCTTGGCTTTGGCGACTACCCGTTCGCCGAGATGCTTTTGCCGAGCCTGAGCACGATCAAACCACCGGCGCTGGAGATCGGTGTGCTCGCCGCAACACGCGTGCTGGAAAGCCTTGGCGTGTTGCCGAGCGACGAGGTGCAGCGGCTGAACCTGCTGCAGTGCCAAGTGATCGAACGGGAAAGCACCTGACTTCGCTATACCGACAGTTCGCGCAAGGCGGCCGCCGCGAGAAATCCGGAACGGGATCGATAGCGCTGGTCACGGCGGACTGTCTGGTCAATACGCTCAAGCAACTGCTCCGGCAGCGTGGCGTTAAAACGCACTGACTTGCCGAAATACGGGGTGATATCAAAATCGACCACGCCCCAGATCCCTCCCGCGTAATCCGGGTTATCGAGATGAGCATCAATGTCCCGCACTTGCGGTAACGGCGCGCTGTCGGCGACCAACCCCTCATAGTGAAGCGCCAATGCCTCCTGAGTATTTTCAAACGCCTCAGCGACCGTAGTGCCTGCGGAGAAACAACCCGGGACATCCGGGATGATCACTCCGTAGTCTGAGTCGGCATCCTTGTGCAGAACGACCGGGAATTTCATATGAGTGAGTCCTTCCTCTGACAGGCCCATAAAACGGCCTTCGTTTCCAATAACGGGCCTCATTTCAAGCCCGCCTGTTTCAAAATGCTGTTGATCGTGCCCTTGGGCAGATCCGAATCAGGGTGCTTGATCGTCACCCTTCCTGGCTTGTGCGGATGCTTGTATTGGTGGTGGCTGCCTTTCACCGCCACGAGATACCAACCATCGTCTTCGATCATCCTGATCATTTCCCGACTGCGCATTTCCTTTGCCCTGTTCGACAGCTAGAGCCATTTACTCTAGAGGGCGCAGGAGCCTTTGATACACACGATACACACTCAGATAAATATTAGCTCACTGAACAATCGCTCGGTTATGGGGCAGATCAACGGCAGGCTTGGGCCAGCAAGAAAAACACGTCGCCGGCCAGACTCTCTGTAAGGGTCGCAAAATATGTCCAGTGGAGATGTGGCGGGACTGGATTGGCTATGCTCTAAAGAACACCGAGGTGGCCCCTTCGCGAGCAGGCTCGCTCCCACAGGGATTTCCTGTGTACATGAAATTTATGTCCAGCCGGGATCCATTGTGGGAGCGAGCCTGCTCGCGATAGCGGTCTTTCAGGCGATACCCATCCACCAGGCAGAACCCGCCATGCACACCGCCATCATCATTTTCTTCGGCCTGATCCTGCTCGCCCTGATGCTCTACATCGGCGAGCGCATCGGCTTCAGCCGCCAGACCATGGCCTACGGCTTCGCCGCGCTGTGGCTGGCGTTGACGGTGATCAATGGTGCGGTGGGGGTGGTGCATGCCGGCCAGTCCGTGGGATCGGAAATAGCCATTGGCAGTGCGGTATTCGGCGCGCCGGTGGCGGCGATGGTGTTGTTCATGGTGCTGAGCGCCGAGTCGTAAACGTCCCGGCGCCCAGCCGCCGATCAACGCACCAGATGCAGGAACTGCATGTGGCGTTCGTACTGGTCGAGGATGTCGTTGATGATCTGCTCTTTGGTGTAACCGACCAGATCGTAGTCCTGACTGCCCTCGCTCAAATGCACTTCGGCGCGGTAGTAGCGACGATTGTTGAGCTGCTTGGAACCCATGCCGCCGCGCGCGAACGATGGCGTGAAGTAGCCGCGCATCTGCACCTGATAGATGAACGGATGCGCATCACCATGGCCGATTTCGAGGCTGACGCTGTCATTCGCCGGATCCGGCTGGGTGACCACGTTGAGGCCTTTCTCGACGAACACCGCCGTCACTTCTTCAATCGCCGGGCGCACCGTGGTGTCCATGAAGCGGTACACCTCGTCACGCGACGGGAAGTGCACAGCCTGGCTCAGACGCTGACGCCAGCCACCGGTGCCGCGCCGCGAACCGGAGACCGGCGCCAGCGAATGCAACTGCGCGATCTGCTTCTGCGACTCCAGATAGAACGCCTTGTGCAGGCCCCACATCATCAGCAGCAAGATCAGCGAGAACGGCAACGAAGTCAGCACCACCGCCGATTTCAGCGCATCGATGCTGCCGGAGAACAACAGCGCGCTGGTGATCAGCGCGGTCATCGCGCCCCAGAACACCCGCAGCCATTTCGGCCCGTCTTCGTCCGGGTTGCCACCCTTGGCCGACAACGTCGAGAGCACCACGGTGCCGGAGTCGGCAGACGTGACGAAGAACACGAAGCTGATAAACACCGTCACAGCGATGACGGTTTTGCTCCACGGATAAGTTTCCAGCAGCAGGTAAATGCTCATCGACGGATTCTCGATGGCCGACATGCCCAGCGCGCTCATGCCGTGATTGAGCACTTGATCGAGCGCGCTGTTGCCGAAAATCGACATCCACGCGAGGGTGAAACCGAGCGGAATCAACAACACGCCGAAAACGAATTCGCGGATGGTGCGGCCACGGGAAATCCGTGCGATGAACAGGCCCACAAATGGCGACCATGCAATCCACCAGGCCCAGTAGAACACTGTCCAGCCACCGAGCCAGTCGCTCGGTTTGTCGTAGGCGTAGAGATCAAAACTCTTCATCGGCAAGGCGCCAAGGTAGTCGCCAAGGTTCTGGATCAAGGTGTTGAGCAGGTGCTGGGTAGGCCCGGCGAACAACACGAACAGCAGCAGCGCACAAGCCAGCAGCATGTTGATGTCGGACATCACCCGCACGCCTTTATCGACGCCAGAGACGGCCACGATGATCGCCGCGCCCATCATCAGCGTGATCAGGCCGACCTGAATCCACTGGGTGTGCGCGATGCCGAACAGGTAGTCGAGACCGGAGTTGAGGTGCAGCACCCCGAAGCCCATATCGGCACCGAGACCGAACACCGTGGCGATGATGCCGAAGCCATCCACCGCGTAACCGATCGGGCCGTTGATGCGTTTGCCAATCAGCGGATACAACGCCGAGCGCAGGGCCAGTGGCAGGTTGTGGCGGTAAGCGAAATAGGCCAGCGCCATGCCGACGAAGGCAAATACGCCCCAGCCATGCAGGCCCCAGTGCAGAAACAGAATCTGCATGGCCTGACGCGCCGCGTCCGCCGTGCCCGCCTCGCCTTGCGGCGGTTGGAGCATGTGGGTCAGCGGCTCAGAGACGCAGAAGAAAAACAGCGTGATGCTGATCCCGGCGGCGAACAGCATGCCGGCCCAGGACAGGTAACTGAATTCGGGCTCGTCGTGGTCGGCACCGAGTTTTATCTTGCCGTAGCCGGATAAGGCGGTGACCACCACGAAGACCAGATACAGGGTCATCGCGAGCATGTAGTACCAGCCGACCGTATTGGCCGCCCAGTTTTGCGCTTCCAGCAGCCAGGCGCCGGCCTGCTCAGGCATGGCGATAACAACGAGACCAAACAGCAGAATGACCGTCGCGGCGAAGTAGAACACCGGCGGATTCATGCGTACCAGACCGCTGGCGGGGGTAGACGATGCACTCATGAAACGTGCACCTCGAGGGGTTGAAACGTGGCTGAAATGATCGGACTCAGCAAAGGCAAGCCTCCTGTTGTGAGCGGGCAGCGAACCACCGGTTTAACTTGAATGAACGTTCAAGTTAAACATGGATGGGGTGGTAAGGACTAATCGCACGGCTAGATGGTAGTTTTCCTACGCTAGCTCAAGGATGGGTATGACGTGGGTTTGAGGGTATTCGTTCAATAGCCCTCTCCCAAAGGGAGAGGGGACTGATTGGGGGATATTGGGGAGATAAGCCGACGTGATCCTGCTGTACCGAATCCATAATCGACTCGGTATTTCAGGTCGATGCATGACGCAAGACACTTCGGTCGGCCCCCTCTCCCTTTGGGAGAGGGCTGGGGTGAGGGTCAGCTTTTAAAGCCTTACTTCTGCGTCCCGTCATCATGCTGCAAATTCGCCTGGGTCAAATTGCACCCCGCCGGCACACTGCGCGTCAGCCACACATTGCCGCCAATGGTCGAACCCTTGCCAATGGTGATCCGCCCGAGAATCGTCGCCCCGGCATAAATCACCACATCGTCCTCAACGATCGGATGACGCGGATGGCCCTTCTGCAACTGGCCGTCTTCATCTGCCGGGAAACGCTTGGCGCCCAAGGTCACCGCCTGATAAATCCGCACGCGCTCACCAATGATCGCCGTCTCGCCGATCACCACACCCGTACCGTGATCGATGAAAAAGCTACGGCCGATCTGCGCCCCCGGATGGATATCGATACCAGTTGCCGAATGGGCGATCTCCGCACTGATCCGCGCCAGCAGCGGCAAACCCGCGCGATACAAATGATGCGCCAGACGATGGTGAATCACCGCGAGAATCCCCGGATAGCAGAGCAGCACTTCATCGACACTGCGCGCCGCCGGGTCACCGTGATAGGCCGCCAGTACATCGGTGTCGAGCAGTGTGCGCAAGCCCGGCAAGGCCAAGGCGAAGTCCTGCACGATCTGGATGGCACGAGCCTCGACTTCGGTGTCGGCCTGCGCGCTGTGGCGGGCGACGTAACGCAGTTCCAGACGGGTCTGCGCCAATAACGCATTCAGCGCCACATCCAGAGTGTGGCCGACGTAAAAATCCTCACTCTCTTCACGCAGATCCACCGGGCCGAGACGCATCGGGAACAACGCCCCACACAGTGCTTCGAGAATCTCCGCCATCGCCGCCCGCGACGGTAGCTCGCGACCACCCTGCTCGCCGGACGCCCGGCCGTTCTGTGCCCGCCACTGATCCCGCGCGCTGCGCAGTTGACTGACGATGGTCTGCAATTGCCAATGGCTGGAACGCTCGCTCACGGTAAAGACTCCTCACGGGCGGCCGGACTGTCTGGCCGCGTTAACGGCGCCTACTTTACGGCATGCTCGCGAAGGCGAATTAAGAACCGATAGTGCTGGGCTCAGTCGATTTGGCTATAAGCGATTGGCGGTTGCCCCTGCAAAAGCGCGTGCCTATAGTCCTTTCATCTTTCTCCGCCAGTACGGACCCATGATTAAACAACAGCTGGACCGCTTTGCCCGCCTCGACCTGCTCAACCACCCGACGCCGCTGGAAAAACTCGAACGGCTGTCCACCTGGCTCGGCCGCGAGGTGTACATCAAGCGCGATGACCTGACGCCGCTGGCCATGGGCGGCAACAAATTGCGCAAACTCGAATACCTCGCCGCCGACGCCTTGGCGCAAGGCGCCGACACGCTGATCACCGCCGGTGCGCTGCAGTCGAACCACGTTCGCCAGACCGCTGCACTGGCCGCCAAACTCGGCCTCGGCTGCGTGGCGCTGCTGGAAAATCCGTTGGGCACCGAGGACAGCAATTACACCGGCAACGGCAATCGCCTGTTGCTGGATCTGTTCGACACCAAGGTGGAACTGGTCGACAACCTCGACAACGCCGACGAACAACTCGCCGCCCTCGCCGTGCGTTTGCGCAGCAATGGCAAGAAACCGTATCTCGTGCCGATCGGTGGTTCGAATGCGCTCGGTGCGCTGGGCTACGTGCGCGCCGGTCTGGAACTGGCTGAGCAGATCAAGGACACCGGTCTGGATTTCGCCGCAGTGGTTCTAGCCTCCGGCAGCGCCGGAACTCACAGTGGTCTGGCCTTGGCCCTGGCTGAAGAGCTGCCGCAATTGCCGGTGATTGGCGTGACGGTTTCGCGCAGTGAAGAAAATCAGCGGCCGAAGGTTCAGGGCCTGGCGGAACGCACGGCGGATCTGCTCGGCGTCGAGCTGCCGGCCAGTTTCAAGGTCGAGTTGTGGGATGAATATTTCGGCCCGCGTTATGGCGAGCCGAATGCCGGGACGTTGGCGGCGGTGAAGTTGCTGGCGAGCCA
The DNA here is from genome assembly GCF_054667675.1 of Pseudomonas sp. S3_C06. Taxonomy (NCBI): domain Bacteria; kingdom Pseudomonadati; phylum Pseudomonadota; class Gammaproteobacteria; order Pseudomonadales; family Pseudomonadaceae; genus Pseudomonas; species Pseudomonas sp. S3_C06. The sequence continues at coordinate 4,162,025 of NZ_CP162747.1, read as the reverse complement.
GGAAGCGGTGTTGCTCGATCCGGTGTACACCGGCAAGGCCATGGCTGGGTTACTCGATGGTATCGGCCGTCAGCGCTTCAATGAAGGCCCGATCATCTTCCTGCACACCGGCGGCGCGCCGGCGCTATTTGCCTACAAGGATTTCCTCTGACTGATCGTTCCCACGCTCTGCGTGGGAATGCAGCCCGAGACGCTCTGCGTCCCTTCGAGAGCTGGAACGCGGAGCGTCCCTAGAGGCATTCCCACGCAGAGCATGGGAACGAACCTCATATTCTAATTAAGAATAACATTTCAATTATTAAGTATTTTCAAGTCTAAAGAAGACATCTTATAGTCTCGCCGCAGGCGAATTTCGCGAGAGACGCATAAGCTGCTTTAAGGCAGGATAGCGCTGTCGTCGAAAATCATAAATTCGCCAACTTTCCTTAAGCGTCTTCCATAAGAAAACACAGGGGCTCGTCATGAATTTTTCCGCACTACGTCGCAATCTGCTGGTGGGTTCGCTGGGCCTGGCGCTGAGCGCCGGTCTGATCGGCCAGGCAGTGGCCGGTGAACAGCTGCAACAGATCAAGGACAAAGGCGTTATCAACGTCGGCCTGGAAGGCACTTACCCACCGTTCAGCTTCGTCGATGCCGACGGCAAGCTGTCGGGTTTCGAAGTCGAGCTCTCAGAAGCACTGGCGCAGAAACTTGGCGTCAAAGCGAAGATCCAGCCGACCAAATGGGATGGCATCCTCGCCGCGCTGGAATCCAAGCGTCTGGACGTCGTGGTCAACCAGGTGACCATCTCCGACGAGCGCAAAAAGAAGTATGACTTCTCCGAGCCGTACACCGTTTCCGGTATTCAGGCGCTGGTGCTGAAGAGCAAAGAGTCCGCACTGAACATCAAGACCGCCGCTGACCTGTCCGGCAAAAAAGTCGGTGTCGGCCTGGGCACCAACTACGAACAATGGGTTCGCGCCAACGTGCCGGGCGCTGACGTCCGTACTTATGACGATGATCCGACCAAGTTCGCTGACCTGAACAACGGCCGTACTGACGCCATCCTGATCGACCGTCTGGCTGCACTGGAATACGCCAAGAAAGCCCCGAAAACCGTGGCCGCCGGCGAAGCTTTCTCGCGTCAGGAAGCCGGTGTTGCCCTGCGTAAAGGTGAGCCGGAACTGCTGGCTGCCGTGAACAAGGCCATCGACGAACTGCGTGCAGACGGCACTTTGAAGAAGCTGTCCGAGAAGTACTTCAACGCAGACGTCACTAAATAATGGAAGTTGGATTTCAATTCGAAGCGCACTTCCCGCAGTTGAGCCAGCAAATCGCCGAGACATCGGCGCTGTTGCTGGACTCCGCCCCCTTTCTGCTCAAGGGCGCGTACTACACGGTAGTCCTCAGCCTCGGCGGGATGTTCTTCGGCTTGCTGCTCGGCTTTGGCCTGGCGCTGATGCGCTTGTCGCGCTTCAAATCGGTGAGCTGGCTGGCGCGCGTCTACGTGTCGTTCTTTCGCGGGACGCCGTTGCTGGTGCAACTGTTCGTGATCTATTACGGCTTCCCGCAACTGGGGATCGAACTGGATCCGCTGCCAGCGGCGCTGATCGGCTTCTCGCTGAACATGGCCGCCTACGCCTGTGAAATCCTCCGCGCCGCGATCGGTTCGATCGAACGTGGTCAGTGGGAAGCGGCTGCGAGCATCGGCATGACCCGCGCGCAAACCTTGCGCCGGGCCATCCTGCCGCAAGCGATGCGCACGGCGTTGCCGCCGCTGGGCAACAGCTTCATCTCGCTGGTCAAGGACACGGCGCTGGCCGCCACCATTCAAGTGCCGGAGCTGTTCCGTCAAGCGCAGTTGATTACCGCCCGGACTTTCGAAGTCTTCACCATGTATCTTGCCGCCGCGCTGATCTACTGGATTCTGGCCACGGTGCTCTCGCACTTCCAGAACAAGCTGGAAGAGCGGGTCAATCGGCACGACCAGGAGTCCTGAAGATGATTGTCGTGGAAAAACTGACCAAGCAATTCAAGGGTCAGGTCGTGCTTGACGGCATCGACCTGGAGGTCAAGGAAGGCGAAGTCGTCGCGATCATCGGCCCCAGCGGCTCGGGGAAAACGACGTTCCTGCGCTGCCTGAATTTCCTTGAACAACCCACCAGCGGCCGGATCAAGGTCGGCGATATCGAAATCGATACCAGCCGCCCGCTGAACCAGCAGCAGAGTCTGGTGCGCAACCTGCGCCAGCACGTTGGCTTCGTGTTTCAGAACTTCAACCTGTTCCCGCATCGCACCGCACTGGAAAACGTCATCGAAGGCCCGATCGTGGTCAAGAAGATGCCGCGCGACGAGGCAATTGCGTTGGGCAAAAAGCTGATGGCCAAGGTCGGACTCGCCGGTAAGGAAGACGCTTATCCGCGTCGTCTCTCTGGTGGTCAGCAACAGCGCGTGGCGATTGCCCGGGCGCTGGCGATGGAGCCGGAAGTGATTCTGTTCGACGAGCCGACTTCGGCCCTCGACCCGGAACTGGTCGGCGAAGTGCTGGCGACCATTCGCGGTCTCGCCGAAGAAAAACGCACCATGGTCATCGTTACTCACGAAATGGGCTTTGCTCGCGACGTGGCCAACCGTGTGGTGTTTTTCGACAAAGGCGTGATCGTCGAGCAAGGCGAAGCCAAAGCGTTGTTTGCCAACCCGAAAGAAGAACGCACTCAACAGTTTCTCAGCAAGTTCCTCAATCACGCCTGAGAACTTTATTGCGTTATGGGTAACTTCCAAGGATGGAAGTCACCTTTTATAAAACTCTTCCACACATGCCCCCCTTCAGAAAAACTTATTCCCTGCGCTACCTATATATGTTCTGCAACAGATAATACCTGCCTGAACCCCACATCACCCGACATAACAGCATTCGAATAAATAAGCGAAAAATCCCCCAAAAAGCCGCAAGTTCCGTGGTCTTTTTCGCGCTAGCGCCTAGGCATACAGCCACAGCAGCGTAGGAAACTTCTGATTAATTCGTAATTCAACGATTAACTAATATCGTCTATTGACACCCCATCCAACACACTCTTATCTAGTCGACGACCGGCACCACTTAGTTCAACAACCCCGTATTCAACTTGAATAAAAGTTAAAGTTTTATTGCCAGTTTATTCACGCCTTTTGTTCTTTCAGAAACGGACTTCGCTGCAAGGCTTCAAGGAGAGAAATCGATGACCCGTACTTCGCACACCCCCGAGCTGGCAGCGCCGATTCTCGCGCCAGCGCAAAAAACCGGCATCAATCTGGCCGCCGCCGCCCATCTGCAGATCGAGGTGTCGCCCTATCCCGAAATGGATAGCGGCGACCTCATCGAGCTGTTCTGGAATAAATGCTATGTCGCTTCCAGAGTGCTGACGACCGATGACGTCGGCACGGCAGTCAGCCTGCGGGTTCCGGAGAGTTTCATCGCCAACGGTACCGCGCGCATTCACTACCGGGTGATGCAGGTCGGTCAGGGTCCGGCGTTTTCGGCGGCGACGCGAGTGCAAGTCAAACTGGACTGCCCCGGTGGGCAGCCTTCAGCGCTGAGCGCGGATGAAAACCAGCAACTGGCTCCCGTGACAATCCCCGACGCGATTCGCCGCCAGGGCGTGAACCCGAATCAGATCAAACGCGGCGTGCCGCTGACCATCGAGCCATACCTGAACATGGCCGAGGACGACGCCATCACCTTGCGCTGGGGCGATGTACGCATGGATCTGGCGCCGATCACAGCTGCGGATGTCGGGTTGCCGATTCAGGTCTGGGTACCGCCGTCGGTGATTGTCGAAGCCGGCGAGGATCTGCGCCTGGACGTGACGTATTGCATTCTCGATCGGGTCGGCAACAACTCACGCTGGGCGCCGCCACGCACCTTGAAGATCGGCTGCGTAAATCCTTATCTGACAGTCCCTTTGAGGCAGGAACTCAAGGCAGCCGAATCGCGCAAGGACTGATGTGCTTTGCCGGTGATGGGGGTTCAGCCCCCTCACCTGAAAACGCTTAACCAATCCGACCATCACCCCTTCTATGCATATTCCTAAAAGTTAGTTTATTTAATATTTATACACGCTTAGGGTATATGAACCGGACCACCGGACATTCATTCGTTCGCCGCACTTTTGCGGCGTTTTTCATGAGATGTGAGGTAGGCAGTATGGTCCGGAACACAATCACCCCAGTGCAGATCGCCAGGGCATTGCGTGCAGCCAAGGAGCGGCACTGATGTCCAGTCTGGCAGACGCAAACGTCCAGTCGGATCTGGACATCGCCCCGTTGTTGTTGCCCGCGCAGGTCTTGCGCAACGACGCCCAAGCCATCAAGGCCGCCCATGAGCTGGCGCAAGTCGCCCGCGTGCAGGCCGCCAAACGCGACCGTCAGCGCAAGCTGCCGTGGTCGGAAATCGAACAGTTCACCCGCAGCGGATTAGGCAGCATCGCCATCCCGCGCGAATACGGTGGGCCACAAGTTTCGTTCGTCACACTGGCCGAGGTTTTTGCGATTATTTCTGCAGCCGATCCGGCACTGGGACAAATTCCGCAGAACCAGTTCGGCATCATCAATCTGGTGCTTGGCAGCGCCACCGAAGCGCAGAAAAAGCAGTTGTTCCAGAGTGTTCTGGAAGGCTGGCGCATCGGCAATGCCGGCCCGGAACGCGGCACCAAAAACACCCTGGAACTGAAAGCGCGAATCACCGCCGATGGCGATGATTACGTGATCAACGGCCAGAAGTTCTACTCCACTGGCGCGCTGTTTGCGCATTGGGTTGCGGTCAAGGCACTCAACGATGACGGCAAGCAAGTGCTGGCCTTCGTTCGTCGCGGTACGCCGGGTTTGCGTATTGTTGATGACTGGTCGGGCTTCGGTCAGCGCACCACCGCCAGCGGCACGATTTTGCTGAACAACGTGCGTGTCGAGTCGAACCTGGTGGTCGACAACTGGAAGATCAACGAAGTCCCGAATACCCAAGGCGCGGTGTCGCAGCTGATTCAAGCCGCGATCGACGCCGGCATCGCCCGTGGCGCCATCGACGACGCCATTGAGTTTGTCAAAACCCGCGCACGGCCATGGATCGACGCCAAGGTTGAGCGCGCCAGCGATGACCTCTACGTGATCGCCGACATCGGCAAACTGAAAATCGAACTGCACGCCGCCGAAGCGCTGTTGCGCAAGGCTGGCAAAGTCCTGGATCAAGTGCACGCCGCACCGCTCACTGCCGAATCCGCCGCCCGCGCCTCGATTGCTGTGGCTGAAGCGAAAGTGCTCACCACCGAAATTTCTTTGCTCGCCAGCGAGAAGCTTTTCGAACTGGCCGGCAGCCGCGCGACCCTCGCCGAATTCAATCTCGACCGCCATTGGCGTAATGCCCGCGTGCATACGTTGCACGACCCGGTGCGCTGGAAATATCACGCGGTCGGCGCCTATCGCCTCAACGGCACTTTACCGGCTCGCCATTCCTGGATCTGAGACAACCAGACATCTGGAGAAAAACATGACGCTTTCCCATCACGTCGCGGTCATCACCAGCGATGAGCAAGCCCTGATCGTCGCCAGCGACCTGGCCGAAGATTTCAAACGCGACAGCGCTCTGCGCGATCGTGAACGTCGCCTGCCGCTGCCGGAACTCGATGTATTTTCCCGCTCCGGTTTGTGGGGCATCAGCGTACCGAAGGAGTACGGCGGCGCTGGCGTGTCCAACGTGACGTTGGCCAAAGTCATCGCCTTGATCGCCCAGGCCGACGGCTCGCTCGGACAGATTCCGCAAAATCATTTTTATGCATTGGAAGTGCTGCGCGTAAACGGCAGCCATGCGCAAAAACAACGGCTGTACGCCGAGGTTCTCGCCGGCCAACGCTTCGGCAATGCCCTGGCAGAACTGGGCACCAAAACGGCTCACGACCGCGTTACCAGCCTCAAACGCGACGGTGACGGCTATCGCATCAATGGCCGCAAGTTTTACTCGACCGGGGCGATTTACGCCCAGCGCATTCCGACTTCCGTGGTTGATGAAAGCGGTGTGCAGCAACTTGCCTTCGTCCCGCGTGACAGCAAAGGCCTGACCGTGATCGACGACTGGAGCGGCTTCGGTCAGCGCACCACCGGCAGCGGTTCGGTGGTGTTCGAAGATGTGTATGTCGCCGCCGAAGACGTCATCCCCTTCCAGAGCGCATTTGAACGTCCGACTACCGTTGGCCCGCTGGCGCAGATCCTTCACGCCGCCATCGACACCGGCATCGCCCGGGCTGCTTACGAGGATGCGCTGCATTTTGTGCGCAGCAAGACGCGCCCGTGGATCGATTCCGGTAACGACAAAGCTACCGAAGATCCGCTGACGTTGAAGAGCTTTGGTCACTTGAGCATTCGCCTGCACGCTACCGAAGCCCTGCTTGAGCGTGCCGGTGAGTTCCTCGATGCCGCACAAGCCGAGACCAACGCCGATACCGTTGCCGCCGCGTCGATTGCCGTTGCCGAAGCACGGGCGATCAGCACTGAAATCTCTTTGGCCGCCGGCAGCACGCTGTTCGAACTGGCCGGCAGCCAGGCGACCCTGATCGAACACGGCCTCGACCGCCACTGGCGCAACGCCCGCGTGCACACCTTGCACGACCCGGTGCGCTGGAAATATCACGCGGTGGGCAACTATTACCTCAACGATGAAAACCCTCCGTTGCGAGGGACGATCTGATGAGCGCCGCGAAAAAGAAGATCCTGCTCAACGCGTTCAACATGAACTGCATCGGCCACATCAACCATGGTCTGTGGACGCACCCGCGCGACACCTCGACGCGCTACAACACCCTCGAATACTGGACGGAACTGGCGCAGTTGCTGGAGCGCGGACTGTTCGACGGCTTGTTCATCGCCGACATCGTTGGTGTGTACGACGTCTATCAGAACTCGGTCGATGTCCCGCTGAAAGAGTCGATCCAGTTGCCGGTCAACGATCCATTGCTGCTGGTTTCAGCCATGGCCGCCGTAACCAAAAACCTTGGTTTCGGCCTGACTGCCAATCTCACCTACGAGCCGCCCTATCTGTTCGCCCGACGCATGTCCACGCTCGATCATCTGAGCCGTGGTCGCGTGGGCTGGAACATCGTCACCGGCTACCTCGACAGCGCCGCCAAAGCCATGGGCCTCAGCGAACAAGTCGAACACGACCGTCGCTACGATCAGGCCGACGAGTACCTGGAAGTGCTCTACAAGCTCTGGGAAGGCAGTTGGGAAAACGGCGCGGTGCTCAATGATCGCGAACAGCGCATCTATGCGCAGCCGCAGAAAGTGCACAAGGTCGAGCACAAGGGCGAGTTCTATCAGGTCGAGGGTTATCACCTCTGCGAGCCTTCGCCACAGCGGACGCCGGTGCTGTTTCAGGCCGGCAGTTCCGATCGCGGATTGCTCTTCGCCGGTCGTCATGCCGAATGCGTGTTCATCAGCGGCCAGAACAAGCCGTCGACCAAAGTTCAAGTCGACAAGGTCCGCGCCAGCGCGGTTGAAGCGGGGCGCAACCCTGAGGACATCAAGGTGTTCATGGGCCTCAACGTCATCGTCGGCGCGACGGAAGAAGCCGCGTGGGCCAAGCACGCTGAGTATCTGAGCTACGCCAGCGCCGAGGCTGGCGTGGCGCATTTTTCCGCGTCGACCGGCATCGACTTTTCCCAGTACGAAATCGACGAACCGATCCAGTACGTGAAGAGCAATGCGATCCAGTCGGCTACCAAGAACCTGCAGAACAACGACTGGACCCGACGCAAATTGCTCGACCAGCACGCCCTCGGTGGTCGCTACATCACCGTGGTCGGCTCGCCTGAGCACGTCGCGGATGAGCTGGAATCGTGGATCGCCGAGACCGGCCTCGACGGTTTCAACCTGACCCGGATTGTTACGCCGGAAAGTTACGTCGACTTCATTGAGCTGGTGATTCCCGAGTTGCAGCGGCGTGGGTCGTACAAGACCGCGTACGACAACGGCAGCTTGCGCGAGAAGCTGTTTCACGGTGCGGCGCAGTTGCCCGAACAACACACCGGATCGTCGTACCGGCATTAAAAGCTTCGCGAGCAGGCTCGCTCCCACATTTGGAATGCATTTCCCCTGTGGGAGCGAGCCTGCTCGCGAAGAGGCCATCCAATACACCACAAATTTATGCACTGACTGGAAAAACCATCATGACCAAAAAACGCCTGTCCCACCCAGTCAAAGCACTGGCCCTGGCCCTCGGCCTGTTCAGCTCGGCCGTGTTCGCCGCCGATGCTCCTCTGAAAATCGGCACCACCGCCGCCTTCGCCATTCCTCTGGAAGCTGCCGTCGAAGAGGCCTCAAAACAAGGCCTGAAAGTCGAGCTGGTGGAGTTCACCGACTGGATCGCGCCTAACGTCAGCCTCGCCGCCGGCGACATCGACGTGAACTACTTCCAGCACATTCCGTTCCTCGAAAACGCCAAAGCCGCGTCGGGTTTTGATCTGGTGCCGTTCGCCCCGGGGATCATCAACAACGTCGGCCTCTACTCGAAAAAATACAAAAGCTTCGATGAGCTGCCAGAAGGCGCCAGCGTCGCCATCGCCAACGACCCGATCAACAGTGGCCGTGGTTTGCAGCTGCTGGCCAAGGCTGGCTTGATCACGCTGAAACCGGGCGTCGGCTACAAGGCTACCGAAGACGACATCGTTGCCAACCCGAAGAAAATCAAAATCCTCCAGGTCGAAGCCGTGCAATTGGTGCGCGCCTACGACGACGCCGATCTGGTCCAGGGCTACCCGGCCTACATTCGTCTGGCGAAGACCTTCGATGCCGGTTCGGCGCTGCTGTTCGACGGTCTCGACCACAAGGAATACGTGATCCAGTTCGTCATCCAGCCGAAGAGCAAAACCGACCCGCGCCTGATCAAATTCGTCGACATCTACCAGCATTCGCCGGTCGTTCGCGCGGCACTGGATAAGGCTCACGGCAAGCTGTATCAAGCCGGTTGGGAAAGCTGAGCATGACGGCCGCGATCCAACGGCGACTGGAAATTCCAGAGCCACACAATGCTGAAAAAACCGAGCTGCACCCCGAGTTGAATCGCGCCCACGTACGCTTCATCGGCCTGGGTAAAACCTACAACGGCCGTCAAGGCCCGGTCGCCGCGTTGCAGGGCATCGATCTGGCCATTCAGCGCGGCGAAGTGTTCGGCATCATCGGCCGCAGCGGCGCTGGCAAGTCATCGCTGATCCGTACGATCAATCGTCTGGAACAACCAACCTCGGGGCGGGTGCTGATCGATCAGATCGACATTGGCGAGTTCGATGAAGACCGTCTTGTTGCTTTGCGCCGGCGTATCGGCATGATCTTTCAGCATTTCAATCTGATGTCGGCCAAGACCGTTTGGCAGAACGTTGAACTGCCGCTGAAAGTGGCTGGAGTACCGAAGGAACAACGCGAAAAAAAGGTTCGCGAACTGCTCGAACTGGTCGGCCTGCAAGAGAAGCACAAGGCTTATCCGGCGCAGCTTTCCGGTGGGCAGAAACAGCGCGTCGGCATCGCCCGCGCGCTGGTACATGACCCGGATATTTTGCTCTGTGACGAAGCCACTTCGGCGCTCGATCCAGAGACCACCCAGTCGATCCTCGGCCTGCTGCGCGAGATCAATAAACGCTTGGGTCTGACCATCGTTCTGATTACTCATGAGATGGCAGTGATCCGCGAAATCTGCGATCGCGTCGTCGTGCTTGAGCACGGGCGGGTGGTCGAACAAGGCCCGGTCTGGGAAGTGTTCGGCAATCCGCAGCACGAGGTCAGCCAGACCTTGCTCGCGCCTCTGCAACACGCGCTGCCGGAGAAGTTGCAAAGCCGTTTGCAGAAGCAGCCGCCCTCCTCCGACGCCGCTGTGGTGCTGCGCTTGCAGTTCACCGGCAGCGCCAGTGATGAGCCGGATCTGGCCGCACTGTTCGCCGCACTGGGTGGGCGGGTGAAGCTACTGCAGGGTGGTGTAGAGCGGATTCAGGGGCATGCGTTGGGGCAACTGTTGCTGGCCGTCAGTGGTTCAGCGTTCGGAGCCGAGCAATTGCGCGAACGCGCCGCACCATGGGCGCAACGAGTGGAGGTGGTGGGTTATGTGGTTTGATCGCTTGTTGCAGGGTTTTATCGACACGTTTCTGATGGTTGGCGTGTCGTCGCTGATCGCCTTGCTGGTGGGGATTCCCATGGCAGTGATTCTGGTCACCAGCGACAAGGGCGGGATCTATGAAGCGCCGGTGTTGAACCGTGCCTTGGGCGCTTTTGTGAATCTGTTTCGCTCAATCCCGTTTCTGATTCTGATGGTCGCGCTGATTCCGTTTACCCGGTTGATTGTCGGCACTACGTACGGTGTGTGGGCTGCGGTTGTGCCGCTGACGATTGCGGCGACGCCGTTCTTTGCGCGGATTGCCGAAGTGAGTCTGCGCGAGGTTGATCATGGCTTGATCGAGGCGGCGCAGGCGATGGGTTGCCGGCGTTGGCACATTGTCTGGCATGTGTTGTTGCCGGAGGCGCTGCCGGGGATTGTCGGCGGTTTCACGATTACGCTGGTGACGATGATCAACTCTTCGGCGATGGCCGGGGCGATTGGGGCCGGTGGGTTGGGGGATATCGCTTATCGCTACGGCTATCAGCGCTTTGACAGCCAGATCATGTTGACGGTGATTGTGTTGCTGGTGGCGTTGGTGGCGGTGATTCAGTTGGGTGGGGATCGGTTGGCGCGGGGTTTGAACAAGCGCTGAGCTCATCCGGATTCATGCCACGCCCTTGAAACCGCTTTCGCGAGCAGGCTCGCTCCCACATTTGGAATGTGTTCCCCTGTGGGAGCGAGCCTGCTCGCGAATGGCTGCGCAGCAGCCCCGAACTCGATGGCGTATATTCGGCGAATCCCAACTGCCCGCGTATCTCGACCATGAAGCAGACCCCCAACGATCTCGAACAGATCACCGCGACCACCCTCGGCCACTACAACTCGGTGGCCGAAGACTTCCGTGAAGGCACCCGCGACCACGATGTCAGCCAGAACATCGATGCGCTGCTGCGGCATATTCAAGGTGTGGCGCCGTTGACGATTCTGGATTTCGGCTGCGGGCCGGGACGGGATTTGCAGACGTTTACCCGCATGGGTCACATCGCCGTCGGGCTGGATGGTTCGCAAGAGTTTGCGCGAATGGCCCGCGAAGACAGTGGCTGTGAAGTGTTGCAGCAGGACTTTCTGAAGCTGGATCTGCCGGCCGAACGTTTCGACGGGATCTTTGCCAATGCGGTGCTGTTTCATGTGCCGTTGCAGGAATTGCCACGGGTATTGAAGCAATTGCACGGCGCGTTGAAACCCGGTGGAGTGTTGTTCAGCTCCAATCCACGTGGGGATAATCGTGAGGGCTGGAACGGGCCGCGTTATGGCTCGTATCACGATCTGGCGGCGTGGCAAGGGTTGCTGACGGACGCGGGGTTTGTCGAACTTGAGCATTACTACCGCCCGGCGGGCCTGCCGCGTGAGCAGCAGCCCTGGTTGGCGAGTGTCTGGCGTAAATCTGCATAGCCAGTTCTGACGCCTTCGCGAGCAGGCTCGCTCCCACATGTTGACCGCGTCCGCCTGGACAACTCGGTCAACTGTGGGAGCGAGCCTGCTCGCGAATAGAGTGCGCAGCACTCGCTTTTAAGCGGCACCCTTTTGCGGCTCGCGAATCTTGTACCAGGCCACATACAGCGCCGGCAGGAACAACAACGTCAACAACGTCGCGACGACAATCCCACCAATCATCGCGTACGCCATCGGCCCCCAGAACACTTCCCTGGCGATGGGGATCATGCCCATGCTCGCCGCCGCTGCGGTCAGCAGGATCGGCCGACGCCGATGTTCGGTCGCCTCGACCACCGCGTCCCACGGCGCATAGCCCTTCTTCTCGAACTCATCGATCTGCGTCACCAGAATCACCGAGTTGCGGATGATGATGCCGATCAGCGCCAAAATCCCCAGAATCGCCACGAAACCCATCGGCGTGCCGGTCGGCACCAGCGCCAACACCACGCCGATCAGCCCCAGCGGAGCGACACTCGCCACCAGGAACATCTTCTGCACGCTGTGCAACTGGATCATCAGAAAGGTCGCCATCAAAAACAGCATCAACGGCAAGACCTTGGCGATCGGCCCCTGCGCCTTGCCGCTTTCCTCGACCGTACCGCCGGTGGCGACTTTGTAGCCCACTGGCAGTTTGTCAGCGAAGGCATCAATCGACGGCTTGAGCAGTTTCACCAGATCGGTCGGCTGGATCTCGTCGCGCACCGAAGCCTTGATGGTGATGGTCGGCAAACGGTCGCGACGCCACACCAGCGGCTGTTCCAGCTCATAGCGCACAGTGGCGAATGCCAGTAACGGAATCGATGTGCCGTTGGGCGTAACGATCTGCAGATTCTGCAGGGTCTCCGGCGTACCGCGCTCCGAATTCACCGCCCGGCCGACCACATTGATCAGGTAGATGTCGTCGTTGACCTGGGTCAGAGGCGCGCCGCTAACGATGCTGTTCATCAGGTTCGCCACGTCTTCGGAGGACAGCCCGAGCTGCCGTGCCTTGTCCTGGGCGATGTCGATGCGCAGGACTTTGCCCGGCTCGTTCCAGTCGTAAATGATCTCGCCAATGTGCGGGTTCTTGTCCAGCTCGGTCGCGAGGTCGATGGCGTGTTTGCGCACTTGATCGATGTCCTTGCCGCTGACCCGGTACTGGATCGGCCGCCCCACCGGCGGGCCCATTTCCAGCGCCTGGACGTAACTGCCGATGCCGACGAAGTCCTTGTGCAAGCGCTCGCGCAGACGCTGACTCAGTGCCTCACGGGCCTCGAAGTCTTTGCTGACGATCACCAGTTGTGCGTAGTACGGGTTTTGCAATTGCTGGTCGAGCGGCAGATAGAAACGGATCGCGCCCTGACCGATGTAGGTGCTCCAGCGCACAATGTCCGGGTCGCCTTTGAGGGTTGCTTCCAGCTTGTCGACGGCCTTGCGTGTTTCGTCGATGGAGGCGTTCTGCGGCAGGTTCAGGTCGACGAGAATTTCCGGGCGGTCCGATGCCGGAAAGAACTGGTTCTGCACAAAGCGCATGCAAAAAATCGACAGGACAAACAGCAGCACGGTGATGCCGATCGCCCACCAGCGATTGCGCATCGCCCACAACAGACCGCCATTGAACGCACGCCCGACGCGGCCCGGCTCGGCGTCATGGGGTTTCACGTTGGCGCTGAGAATGTGCACGCCGATCACCGGAGCGAAGAACACCGCGACAATCCACGACACAATCATGGCCACGGCAATCACCGCAAACAGCGTGTAGGTGTACTCACCGGCGGAACTGGCGTTGAGGCCGATGGGCACGAAACCGGCGACCGTCACCAGCGTCCCCGTTAGCATCGGGAACGCCGTCGAGGTGTACGCGTACGTCGCGGCCTCCTCCTTGCTCTCGCCCATTTCCAGGCGCGTGACCATCATCTCCACGGTAATCATCGCGTCGTCCACCAACAGGCCGAGGGCGATGATCAAGGCACCGAGAGAAATCCGCTGCATGGTGATGCCACTGTATTCCATGAACACAAACACCATCGCCAGCACCAGCGGAATCGAGCACGCCACCACCAGGCCGGCGCGCACGCCGAGGCTGATAAAACTCACCACCAGCACGATGATCACGGCTTCGAAAAGCGCGCTGGTAAAGCCGCCAACGGCCTCCTCCACCACCACCGCCTGATCGGACACGGTGTGTACACCCACGCCAACCGGCAAGTCTGCGGTCAGTTCATCGATGCGCTGGTGCAACGCCTTGCCGAATTCCTGAACGTTGCCGCCCTTCTGCATGGCAATCGCCAGACCGATGGCCGGTTTGCCGTCGAAGCGGAATTCCGGGGTAGCCGGATCGGTGTAACCGCGAGTGATGTCGGCGATGTCAGCCAGACGATAGAAACGGTCGTTGAGCTTGAGATTGACCTCGGCCAGGTCTTTTTCCGAGGCGAACTGCCCCGAAGTGCGCACGGAAATCCGCTCAGGGCCCGCCTCGATCACACCGGCCGGGGTCACGGCGTTCTGCGATTGCAGGCTCTGCACTACCTGACGCTGATCGATACCCAACGCCGCCAGTTTGCGGGTAGAGAAGTTCAGATAAATGACTTCGTCCTGCTGGCCGATCATTTCGATCTTGCCCAGCCCCGGTACATTGCGGATCTCGGCCCGCGCCTGTTCCACGTAATCGCGCAACTGGCGCATGGTCAGGCCGTCGGCGGTGAAGGCGTAGACCGAGCCGAACACATCACCGAACTCGTCGTTGAACCCGGGCCCTTGAATACCTTGGGGGAACTGCCCGCGAATGTCGTCGATCTTCTTGCGCACCTGGTACCAGATTTCCGGGATGTCCTTGGCGCTGGTGGTGTCGCGCAGGTACACGTACACCGTCGATTCACCGGGGCGCGTGTAACTTTTCACGTAGTCGAGGGAGTCGAGTTCTTCGAGTTTTTTCTCGATGCGGTCGGTGACCTGCGCGAGGGTTTCTTCCTGGGTCGCGCCCGGCCATTTGGTCTGGATCACCATGGTTTTGATGGTGAACGACGGGTCTTCTTCGCGGCCCAGATTGAAGTACGAAAACACGCCCATCAGCAACGCGACGAACATCAGGTACCAGACGAATGACTGATGCTTGAGGGCCCATTCGGAGAGGTTGAAAGAGCCTTTCATTGACTGTCCTCGTCAAGTTTTACCGATTGTCCGGGTTTGAGGCTGTTGACGCCGGCGCTGACCACGCGCTCGCCGTTCTTCACGCCGCCCGCGAGCACCACGCTGCTGTCGGTGCGGCTGATCACGCTGACGTCGCGAGGGCTGACGGTTTTGCTCTGGGTGTCGATGACCCAGATCCGTGGTTTGCCGTCGACCTCCTGCACAGCGGTAGCCGGCAATTCGATGCGTGGTTTGATCGCTGAACTGAGGGTTACGCTGATCGCCGTGCCGAGGCGGAAACCGTCCGGTGTCTCGGCCAGCGTCAGGCGTGCGCGACGAGTACGCGTGGCGCTTTGCGCCTGCGGCTCGATCTCGCGAAGGGTTGCCGTGGTGTTGATGCTCGGGTCGAGTTGCCCGGCCACCAGAAACACCACGTCGGAGGGAATCTGATCGACCAGGGTGTCGGGCAGATCGATCACCGCTTCCTTGATGTCCGGTTGCGCCAGAGTCACGACCTGCTGGCCCGCCGTCACCACTTGCCCGGCTTCGGCGTTCCACGCGGTGACCACGGCTTTATGGTCGGAACGCAGTTCGGTGTAGCCGAGCTGGTCCTTGCTTTGATTGACCGCCGCCCGAGCCTGGTCCAGCGAGGCCTGGGTGGTTTTCAAGTCCGTGGTGGCGATGTCCAGTTGTGCCTGCGCCCCTACGCCACGATCGAACAGTGCCTGCTGACGGCGGGCATTGGCCTGGGCATTGATCAGTTGCGCCTGAACCTTGGCAAGGTCGCCCTGGGCCGAACGCAATTGGTTCTGCTGATCAGACGGATCGAGGGTGGCGAGCAGCGTGCCCTTTTGCACTTCGGTTCCGACATCGACGTTGCGGCTGGCGATGCGGCCACCGACGCGGAAACCGGTGTTGCTTTCATAGCGCGCCTGGATGCTGCCGGCGAACCGCCCGAGGCTTTCCTCGCTCAACGCCTGAACCTTGACCGATAACACCGGACGTACCGGCTCCGGAGGTGGCTCGCTTTTCGAGCACGCCGCCAGCAACACACCCACGGATAACAGTCCCAGACGCTTCATGGCTGCGCTCCCGGCTGCAGATCCTTGTAGGTGTTTTCAGCGATTTCGACTTTCATGCCGGGATGCAACAACTGCCCACCGGCGACAATGACTTTCTCCCCGCCCTTGAGGCCTTCGCTGATGATGACCTTGCCGATCAGGTAGCGGCCGACGGTCACGTTGTGCAACTGCGCTTCACCTTTATCGTCGACCATCCACACCGCCGGATCACTGATGTTTTTGGTCAGCGCCGACCATGGCAATTCGACTGCCGACTTGCCGCTGCCCTTGGCCGTGGCGCTGACCACCGAGCCCAGCTGCATCCCTTGTGGCAGGCTGTCGAGGCTGACTTTGACTTGCACCGTGCCGGACTGCGCCGACACCGCCGGGGTGATTTCACGCACCGTGCCGGTGGTTTTGATGGCAGGGTTATCGAGCAGGCTGACGACGATCGAGGGATCCGCAGGACGCTCGGCCAGCAGCGATTCGTAGACGTTGAACACCGCGTCACGGTCGCCATCGCGGGCCAACGAAAAAATCGGCGCCGTGGCCTGCACGACCTGGCCGACTTCGGCTTGGCGCTCGGTGATCACCCCCGGGGCATCGGCGATCAGCGCGGTATAGCTGAGCTGGTCCTTGGCGTTGGCCAATTGCGCCTGCGCCGCGCTCAAGGCGCTCTGGCTGCTGCGCAACGCCGCTTGGGCGGAATCGTATTCGCTCTGGCTGGTGTAGCCCTTGGGCAGGAGTTTTTGCTGGCGCACGAAGGCGGCCGCACTTTGTTTCACCCGGGCTTGTTCAGCGACGACCTGGGCTTGAGCCGAATCGACGTTAGTCTGCAAATCCTTGGGGTCGAGCTTGGCCAGCACCTGTTTGGCCGTGACCCGGTCACCGACGTCGACCATACGCTGGATGATCTTGCCGCCGACGCGGAACGACAATTCGGTCTGCACGCGCGCCTGCACGTCACCGGTCAATGTCACCGAAGCCGCGTAATCCGTGGGTTTCACTTCCTGTACAAAGACCCTGGGCAGGTATTCCTCAGGGGCTTTTTTCTCGCCGCATGCGGTCACCAAGGTGAACAGACTCAGCATGACCGCTGTTTTCAAACCGGGACTCGCCATGCAGACTCCTTCCTGTGTACGAACGTGCAAGTGACGATACGACTGTGAGCTTAGAACAGGGTTCAACGTTCGCCCGTTCGTCCCCCATGTTTTCCTGTAGGAGCTGCCGCAGGCTGCGATCTTTTGATCTTTTAAAAACAACATCAAAAGATCGCAGCCTGCGGCAGCTCCTACAATAGGCGTATCAAGAGAAGGAATTCCATGCTCAACACTCTGGCAGTGGCCAATTACCGTTCGATCAACAAACTGGTGATCCCGCTCGGCCGGCTGAACCTGATCACCGGCCCCAACGGCAGCGGCAAGTCCAACCTCTACCGGGCCTTGCGCCTGCTGGCGGAAACCGCTCAGGGCGGCGTAGTCAATGCGCTGGCCCGTGAGGGTGGGCTGGAGTCGACCTTCTGGGCCGGGCCGGAAACTATCAGCCGGCGCATGCGCAACGGCGAAGTGCCGATCCAGTCGACGGTGCGCCAAGGTGTGAAGCGCCTGCGTCTGGGATTTGCCGGGGAGGATTTCAGTTATTCGATCAGCCTCGGCCTGCCCGATTCCAACGGGCACTTCATGTTGCCCGAACATTCACGGCCGATCCCCTCGCGGTTCAGCCTCGACCCGCAGATCAAGCGCGAATGCATCTGGGCCGGCGCGCTTTACCGTCCCGCCAGCCTGCTGGTGGATCGCGACGGCCCGATGATCCGCGCACGCAACGAGCGCCAATGGGACGTGCTGGCGCAACACACGCCGAATTTCGACAGTTTGTTTGATCAGGTCGGTAGCCTGCGCAGCTCGCCGGAAGTGTTTCAGATGCGCGAGTTCATTCGCCGCTGGCGCTTTTACGATCACTTTCGTAGCGATGCCGATGCGCCCGTACGCCAACCGCAATTGGGCACGCGCACGCCAGTGCTGCATCACGATGGGCGGGATTTGGCGGCAGCTTTGCAGACCATCATCGAGATTGGTGACGGCGACGCCATGCGTGCGGCGATTACTGATGCGTTTCCGGGCGCACGGGTGCATATCGAAGCGCAGGCCGGTGGCAGGTTTGCCATCGAGTTTTATCAGGAAGGTTTGTTGCGGCCGTTATCGGCGGCGGAGCTGTCGGACGGGACGTTGCGCTATCTGCTGTTGGTCGCGGCATTACTGACGCCACGGCCACCGTCATTGATGGTACTGAACGAACCGGAAACCAGTTTGCACCCGGATCTGTTGCCAGCGTTGGCGCGGTTGATTATCCGTGCCTCGGAGCAATGTCAGGTGTGGGTGGTGTCGCATGCGCGGCGGTTGATTTCGGCGTTGCAGGAAGATCCCGAGTGCAATTGCATTGTGCTGGAAAAAAACCTGGGGCAGACCGGGATTGTCGGCCAGCGGGTACTGGATGAGCCGGCGTGGAACTGGCCGGATTGAGCGTTCCAGCCAAAAGCCCCTCACCCTAACCCTCTCCCAGAGGGAGAGGGGACTGATTGGCGGATGCTCAAGAGTGACGCCGACGTGAAAATGACTATGTGAATCCATAATCGACTCGGTTTGTCAGGTCGATGTCTGATGCAAGACACCTCGGTCGGCTCCCTCTCCCTCGGGAGAGGGCTGGGGTGAGGGGCAAGCCTCACCACCGACTCAACAGACAATCACCCCTGCCACTTGCCACCCTCGACAATCACGCTCTCAGGCTTGGTGTCATCGCTAAGTTCCTTACGCACATATTGGTCGTACAGCTTGAGCAGATACTTCTCCTCACCCAGCTTGGTCAGCTCGGTATTCACCCAGTCGCGCAGCTCGATATTGCCCTTCTTCACCGCCGGCGCAATCGGCGCTTCAGCCCCCAGCTTTTCATCGAGCACACGATAGCCCGGGTTCTGCTTGGCCCAGCTGAACAACACCAGATTGTCCTGTGCATAAGCATCGCCACGACCATTGGCCAAAGCTTGCAGCGATTCGGAGTTTTTCTCGAACTTCAGCAGTTTCCAGTCCGGATGATTCTTGGTCAGCCAGATATCCGCCGTCGTACCGGTGGTGACGATAGTGGTGCGGGTCGCCAGATCATCAAGTTTTTTCACCGAGCTGCTCTGCGGCACCAGCGCCTGCACCGCGACCTTGAGGTTCGGGTTGGTAAATTCCACCGCTTCCTTGCGCTCAGGCGTCACGGTCATGTTGGCGAGGATCAGGTCGACCTTGTCGCTTTGCAGGAAAGGGATGCGACTCGCCGGCTCGACGGCAACGAACTCGACCTTGTTTTCATCGCCGAGCAGATCCTTGGCGAAACGCCGACCGATGTCGGTATCGAAGCCGACGTAGCGCCCGGCCTCATCGACAAAACCGAATGGCGGTTTATCGGTAAAAACACCAACGATCAGTTTGTCGCGAGCCTTGATCTTGTCCAGGTAACCGGCCGGCGCGGCACTCTCGCTGGCGACTTTTGGCTTCGGCGGTTCTTCGGTTTTGCTGCAACCGGCAAGCAACGCGAGGCTCAGCAAGGGCAGTAAAAAAGCGGCAGTTTTCATAACAGTTCCAGTTCCTTTGTCGGATTCGTTTCTGGCAGTGTTGCAACGAAGGAGAACTTCTCCAGAAACTGCTGCGCGCGTGCGGTTTGCGGGTTCATAAAGAAAATCTCGGGCGGGGTCTGTTCAAGGATGCGCCCGGCATCCATGAACACGATGCGATCGGCCACCGCGCGGGCGAAGGCCATTTCATGAGTAACGATCAACAGGGTCATGCCTTCGCGGGCCAGGCCCTGAATGACCTGCAAAACTTCCTTGACCATCTCCGGGTCGAGGGCGGCGGTGACTTCGTCGAAGAGCATCACCCGTGGGTTCATGCACAGCGAACGGACGATGGCGATGCGTTGCTGCTGACCGCCGGACAGCTGACGCGGGAAGGCGTCGCGCTTGTCGGCCAGACCCACGCGTTCGAGCAAAGCTTCGGCTTGTTGTTGCGCTTCGCGGCGCTGACGCTTCTGCACTTTGAGCGGGCCGAGCAGCAGGTTGTCGAGCACGCTCATGTGCGGAAACAGGTGATAACTCTGGAACACCATGCCGATCTGCTGACGGATCTCGCGCCAGTCAGTGGCCTTGTCCAGCAGCTCACGGTCGAGAAATTTCAGGCTGCCGCTGTGGGCGACTTCGAGGCCATTGAGGCAACGCAGCAGAGTGCTTTTGCCGCAACCGCTGGGGCCGAGGATGACGATCACTTCGCCGCTCTGCACCTGCAGATCGATGCCGTTGAGCACCTGCTGCTCACCATAGAACTTGTTGAAACCGTGAAACTCGATCAATGCGCTCATGCTTGCGTCCAGCGCCGCTCCAGCACACGCGAAGCGGCCGAGAGCGGGTAGCAGATGAAAAAGAAAAACAGGAACAGCGCGCCGTAGATCAGCACCGATTCGTAGGTGCGCTCGATAATCTGCTGGCCGACCTTGATCACGTCGACGACTCCAATCAGCACCGCCAGCGAACTGGTCTTGATGATTCGCGTATAGACGTTGATGGTCGGCGGTGTCATGCGTTTCAGCGCTTGCGGCAGCAGCACGTAGCCGTAGAGTTGCGCAGCGTTCAGACCAATCGACAGCCCCGCTTCACGCTGCCCGCGCGGCAACGAATGCAATGCGCCGCGTGCCACTTCGCCGACCTCGCTGGCGCCCCACAGCGACAGCACCAGCACCGCGCACCAGAAACTCGGAATGCTCAGACCAAAGAAAATCGGCAGACCGAAGAACAACAGATACAGCCAGACCAGCACCGGGATCGCCCGGAACAGCTCCAGATACACCCGCAGGATCGCGTTCAGCCACGTCACGTTGAGCGTTCGCAGCACACCGTAGAGCACGCCGCCAACGGTGCTGATGGCGATGCTCAGAAACGAGATCGACAGGGTTTGCCCGGCGCCTTTGGCCAATTGCGGCAACGACACCCAGAGCAGTTCAAGACCCGAACTGGCCATGCTGGAGCCTCCTTTCCAGACGGCTGAGAAGCAGCGACAGCGGCAAGAACAACAGCACGCAGATCAGTGTCAGCACGGCGAGCATTTCGTAGGTTTTGTAATAAAGCGCGATGTAGCTCTTGGTGGTGTAGAGAATTTCCGGCACCGCCACCGCCGAGACCACGGTGGTTTCCTTGAGCAGGAAAATGAAATTGGCGAACAGCGACGGCAGGCTGAGGATCCCCGCTTGCGGCAGGATCACGTAGCGCAGCAACTGGCCGTGGGACAGGCCGATGGAACGCCCCGATTCCAGTTGCGCCTGCGGCACCGCATCGACTCCGGCGCGCAGCACTTCGGTAAGGTAGGCGCCGCCGAGGAAGGTCATGGTGATGATCGCGGCGGTGAATCCGGAGACCTTGATCCCCAGCGCCGGCAAGGCGAAGTAGACGAAGAACAACTGGATCAGCAGCGGTGTGTTGCGCGCAAGCTCCACGTACAGGCCCACGAGTTTTTGCAGGTAAGGCGTGCGGAACACCAGAATCGTCGCGTTGAGCAGTGCCACCGACAACGAGGTGCCAATGGCGATAAAACCGACCTGCAGCGTCACGCCCACGGCTTTGAGAAACGCCGGCAGGGTGCTGAGGATAAATGCGTAATCGAAAGTCATGAAACGTCCTGGACGCCGCTCGGTAAGCGACGGTGGTGCAGTCCATGGGCAGCGGATGGCTGTCCGGCAGACACCGACTTTATAGGTATAAAAACAAGAATTTAAATACCGTTAAAGCATATTGATATCACCCAAAAAACTATCTTGTGGGTTTGCCGGGAAGGAATAAGAAGGCTATTTTCCTTTGCGCTGTAGGACGGATCTTTTTTTCACGAAAGCCCTCCAAGGATGAACAGCTTTTGGCCAGACTCCCCCGGCCAAACCCATAACAAGGAAGAGAACATGGACGTAAAAGTGCCGCAGCGACTGGATCCGCAGGAAATTGTGAAATTGTTGGTGGCGTTGAGGCGGGCGCTGAAGGCCACAGCGTAAATCAAAAGCCCCTCACCCCAGCCCTCTCCCGGAGGGAGAGGGAGCCGTCCGAGGTGTCTTGCGTCATACATCGACCTGAAAGACCGAGTCGATTATGGATTCGGCAGAGATCTTTCACATCGGCGTACCTCTACGACATCCCCCCGATCAGTCCCCTCTCCCTCCAGGAGAGGGAGCCTACCGAGGTGTCTTACGTCAAACATCGACCTGAAAGATCGAGTCGATTATGGATTCAGCAGAGATCTTTCACGTCGGCGTACCTCTACAGCATCCCCCGATCAGTCCCCTCTCCCTCTGGGAGAGGGAGCCTACCGAGGTGTCTTACGTCAAACATCGACCTGAAAGATCGAGTCGATTATGGATTCAGCAGAAATCTTTCACGTCGGCGTACTTCTACAGCATCCCCCGATCAGTCCCCTCTCCCTCTGGGCGGTCCGACGTTTCGGGAGGGTCAGGGTGAGGGGCTTTTCCAACGCACACACAAAAACGCCGATGCCCATCACTGGCCATCGGCGTTTTCACACCTTGAAGGGGTTCACTCAAGCGTCAGATCAGAACGCCGGCAGTACCGCGCCGTTGTACTTCTTCTCGATGAACGCTTTGACTTCCGGGCTGGTCAGGGCTTTGGCCAGTTTCTGGATCGCGTCGCTGTTCTTGTTGTCCTCACGGGCCACCAGGAAGTTTACGTACGGCGAGTCAGCGCCTTCAATCACCAGCGCATCTTTCTGCGGGTTCAACTTGGCTTCCAGCGCGTAGTTGGTGTTGATCATGTCCAGATCAACTTCCTTCAGAACGCGTGGCAGCAGGGCCGATTCCAGTTCCTTGAACTTGAAGTTGTGCGGGTTCTTGGCGATGTCTTTCGGCGTTGCCAGGGCGTTTTTCGGATCTTTCAGCTCGATCAGGCCAGCCTTCTGCAGCAGGATCAGAGCGCGGCCGCTGTTGCTGCCTTCGTTCGGGATGGCGATAGTGGCGCCGTCCGGCAGTTCAGCCAGGGTCTTGTATTTGCTCGAGTAGCCGCCGAACGGTTCAACGTGCACGCCCTGCACGGTCACCAGGTACTTGGACTTGTCGTCCTTGTATTTGCCCAGGTTGAAGCTGTTCAGGTACGGCAGGGTCTGGAAGTAGTTGGCGTCCAGACGCTTCTCGCCAACCTGTACGTTCGGTTGAATGTAGTCGGTGAAGACTTTGATTTCCAGATCCACGCCTTCTTTGGCCAGGGTCGGCTTGATCAGCTCGAGGATTTCAGCGTGCGGCACCGGGGTCGCGGCAACCACCAGTTTCTCACCGGCATTGGCCAGGGAAGCAGTCAGAGCAGCCGCCAATGCGGTAAACAACAGAACCTTTTTCATGCAGTGTCCTTATCGAAAATCACGGTCGTCATCGACGACGGCATTAATACGTGTGCCAGTGAAGTGATATCGCTGGCGTGGGTCGGACAATACCGGGATTTTTTATTCCCGGACAATAACGTTTATTCAGCTTCATATTCCATTTTGTTCATGTTGAACGAAACGGTTACAACGCCGCACTCAGACGAATCAGCAAATCTTTCAATGCCTTACGTTCATCGACGCTGCCGCCGATGTTGATTTGTGCAACCAGTCGCTCGATCTGAAGCTGCGGCCCAGACACCTCGGGCAGATTCAGGTGCTCCGGCAGAATCTCGTCACCGGTACTCACCAACAACGCAAAGTGAATGACGTTTTCCAGCTCGCGGGTGTTGCCCGGCCAGCTGTGTTGTTCGAGCACGTGTTGTGCCGCCTCGCTGATCAGCGGCACCGGTAGATCCAGACGCTGGCTATAAATGCCGAGGAAATACTCGGCCAACGAAAGAATGTCGCCAATACGCGCGCGCAAGGCGGGCAGTTCCAGTTGCCCTTCGCTCAAGTAGTGATAGAGCCGCTCATGAAATTTGCCAGCGTCCACTGCTTGCGCCAGATCGATGCTGGTCGCCGCGACCAGGCGCACATCCACCGGACTCGGTTGATGTGCACCGACACGGGTGACTTCGTGGTTCTCCAGGGCGGCGAGCAGTTTGATCTGGATCGGCAGCGGCAAATCGCCGATTTCATCGAGGTACAGCGTGCCGCCGTTGGCCGAACCGAACCAGCCTGCACGGCTGCTGGCCGAGCCGCTGTAACTGCCGGCGGCGTAGCCGAACAGTTCGGCATCGGCGTAGGTCGGGCTGATCGCACCGCAATTGACCGAAACGAACAGCCCGCTGCGGTCACTGGCGCGATGGATGTGCCGGGCGAGCAATTCTTTACCCGTGCCGGTCTCGCCACGGATCAATACCGAGGTCGAACGCGGCGCCAATTGCTCCAGCTCTTCACGCAACTGACGCGAGCGTGGGTCGACAAACACCAGCGCTTTGGCGCGAATGCTCAGGGGGCTTTTTTCCGCATCGGGAAAGGTCAGCAATGGCTGACCGAAGGTTTCAAAACTCATGGCAGACTCCCGCCCAAAACCGCCGGGAGACGGGGGCGTTGAAAGATAAAAAATCAGGCGCGACGGCGAGCGTGGTGTTCCATGCGGTTTTGCAGACGATAGAGATAGGCAAAACCCTGCTCCCAACGCTGATGCCCGGACTTGACGTTGATGTGCCCGGCACCGGCGAGAATCCCCGCCTCGGCGCCCCAATTGCGCGCCAACTCCAGAGCGCGCGGTGCGCTGACGGCGGCGTCGTTGTCGGAGCTGACGACCTGGCTTGGGAACGGCAGCAGATCAGTCGGAATCGGTGCGAAGTTACGCAGCGCCGGCGCGCAGGCCGGGCGCTCGACATCGGCCGGCGCAACCAGCAAGGCGCCGCGTACCTGACGCAGGTATTGCAGCGGCGCAGTGGCTGCCCAGTGGGCAACCGTGACGCAGCCAAGGCTGTGAGCAATAAGGATCACCGGCGTACTGTCGGCGGCAATCGCCTCGGCCAGTGCCGCAACCCAGTCTTCACGACGCGGCGTCAGCCAATCGGCCTGTTCGACCCGCGCACTGTTGGGCAGGCTGTTCTGCCAGTGGCTTTGCCAATGATCTTCTGGCGATCCTTGCCAGCCCGGCACAATCAGGTAGCGGATTGATTCGTTGCGCATGGGGAGCTCTCCTGCGTCGTGTCTGTTCCTGAACGAGTATAGGGAGGGGATTTATATTCGTTAAGGAATAAGAAGCTATTTATTAAGATCTGAATTGAATATGAGATTTATGCATGGCTTGAAATCTTTTTCCCCCTCACCCCAGCCCTCTCCCCCAAGGGGGCGAGGGGGAAAGGGAGCCGATCTATGCGGTTTTCAGATTTGGAGTTCGACTGGATATTTCAGGTCGGTGTAACTCGTAAGAACAACGCGATCAGTCCCCTCTCCCTCCGGGAGAGGGCTAGGGTGAGGGGCTTTGCTTCTAATGCCAGAAATAAAAAAAAGGGCCGCACCCTGCCAAGGAGACGGCCCCGGAAAAACGTAAATCCTGTTACCGCGCAGTAATCACCGACAACTTGGTAATCCCCGCCCGCTCAATCGAAGCCATCGCTCGCGCCACTTCGCCGTAATTCACCCCGTCATCGGCCTGCAATTGCACGCGCACTTCCGGGTCCTTGGCCTTGGCCGACTTGAGGTTGAATTCCAGCAAGTCCGGTTGAATCTCATCCTTGTTGATAAACAGTTTGCCGGCACCATCAATGCTCACCACCAGCGGATCCTTCTGCTCGACCGGCGCCACCGCTTCGGTCTTCGGCAGGTTGATCGGGATCGCATTGGTCAGCAGCGGCGCGGTGACGATAAACACCACCAGCAGCACCAGCATCACATCCACCAGCGGGGTCACGTTGATCTCGCTGAGCACCTCGTCACTGTCTTGCGTGGAGAAGGCCATATCAGGACGCCTCCTTCACTTTTGCCGAATTGCCGGTTGCTGCAACCTTGTGCGCGGTCGGATGAATCAGCACACGGAACGCACTCTTCTGCGCCAGGCTGTAGAAGTCGTGGGCGAAGTCGTCCAGATCCGCCGCCGTCAGTTTCAACCGACGCAAAAAGTAGTTGTAAACCAGCACCGCCGGCACCGCGACGGCGATACCCACGCCCGTTGCGACCAGTGCCGCACCGATCGGCCCAGCCACCGTTTCCAGGCTCGCCGAACCGGCCGCGCTGATTCCCTTCAACGCTTCCATGATTCCCCACACCGTGCCGAACAAACCAATGAACGGCGACGTACTGCCAATACTGGCGACCACTGCCAGACCGGTTTCCAGCGAACGCCGTTCGCGAACGATCTGCTGACGCAAGGCGCGCTCCAGTCGATCCTGATGGTTGATCGCCTGGCTCAAATCATTGGTCTGCGGCGCCTCGCCCACCTGAATCGCCGCGTAACCGGCCTGTGCCACCCGCGCGGCTGCGCCGGGTTGGGTCTCGCTCAATTCAGCGGCGGAATCCAGACTCGACGCCGCCCAGAAACGTTTATGAAAACGCCGGTCCTGCGCCTTCAGACGCCCGAACTGCCAAGCCTTGAGTAATGCCAGGCCCCAAGTGGCGACGGAAAAAACCACCAGCAGCCAGATCACCGCGCTTTCGATGGATTCCAGTGGAGATGCCAGTAACGTCATGATGTATTCCCTCGTGTAAACGTTTCGCGCGAATTTGGTTTCGGTTTAATGAATCTTGAAATCGATGGGCACGCTGACCCAGCCGTCCTGGGCGACATCACCCTGCTTGGCCGGGACAAAACTCCAACGTTTCACGGCATTCAGCGCCGCGTCGTCGAGCTGTTGCCGGCCACTGCTTTTGGCTATCTGGATCTCGCCCGGTTTACCGCTGGCAAGCACATGTACGCGCAGCAACACCGTGCCCTCCCAACCGCGACGCTGGGCCAGCGACGGGTATTCCGGCGCCGGGTTTTTCAGGTACGCGGCATTCGCTGATGCCGGGGTTACCGGTGCCGGCGCGGGAGGCGCAGGTGGCGCTGGCGCTGCAACCGGAGCGGCCGGTTGTGGCGGCGCCGGTGGTTGCTCGACCGCTTTCGGTGCTGGTTTGGGTGCCTGTTTAACCACCGGTTTGGGTTTCGGAACGGGTTTTGGCGGCGGCGGTTTTACCGCCAGTTCGTCTTCTACCGGCGGTGGCGGTTCAACCACTGGCGCAGGTGGCGGCGGCTCGACAACCGGTGGCGCTGGCGGTGCCGGGCGCGAGAACTCGATGGTCATCGGCGGAATTTCCGGCGGCACGATCGGCAGCACCGGCGTCGGCTTCTGGCTGATCCAATAGATCACCGCGCCATGCACCACCAGCGCGAGCACGCCGAGCAGAATTGTTTCGCGCCGACTCAGAATGCCCTTGGGCGCACGCTGCAAACGCAACTGCCCCAACGGCACACGATGCGGCCGGCCGAGATCGACCAACTCGCCACCCGGCGTCTGACGCCACAGCAATTCCTCTGCGCTGGCGGCGGTCTGGACATTGCCCATTGATTCACTCCCTGCGGTCTTTTTGCGTTCTCTACAAAAACTGCCGATCAACCGTTTTGTTGAATCCCCCACGGCGAATCGATGGGTGAATCATTGGGCTTGACGCTTATCTCCGAAAGTAATCTTTAACGTTATGCATAGGCTTTTATGGAATATATGAATTGATCAATTTCGCCAAAGCCACGTGCCACGGGGGCTGCAGCGATAGGTGAAAAAGTGCATGCTTTTCAGGCATTAAAAGTATTCATGCAACGCATCAACTACGACTCACACGGTTTTGCAGGACGACTAATACCAAGTAGATAACTGATGATAATTTTTCCTGAATAACAAAAAAGGCCGGAGCACTTTCGTGCACCGGCCTTTTAAACTTTTAAACAAGACTACTGTTTGACGAATTCCCCGCCCAGGGTCACCACATCACCATCGAAGTTTGTACGGGAGCCGGCAGCGCGCAATTTTGCATAGTTATGATCCGGCGAAAACAGTGCCCATGCCTGATAACCGCTATTACCATTCTGAGCAAGTACTGCAATGGTGGTCGGGTTACCGGTACTGTTCTGGAAATGGTAGTTTCCATAACGGATGTCGTAATTCACACCACCCTGACTCAACGTTCCGCTGAACGAGCCGTTGGAATCATTACCATCGGTAATCACCAGCTTGGCGCCAGAGTTGGAATTGACATAAGTGCCATTAATGCTCGACATGATTCGATTTCCTTTATCGTTGGGATAAGTGTCTTCCGATGAGAGCAAGTTTCCTCCTGGAAACTCACGACAGTCAGGATGGTTGGACATTCAATTATTGTCCACGCGGGCAACTAACTAAATTGCAATATGCACTGTTCAACCCGGTCATAACTTATCGCCGTTCGTTCGAGCACTAATTCCAATTCAACTAACGACTGGCATTGGTTTGCTGCACACCGAGAACCGGGGCATTAACCGCCGTCTCGGAGCGTGGCGTGCCCGTTGGCACCCAGTCATAACTCACAGGCAGCGCCCGATACACCCAGTTGCTGATCGCGTCGCTGCCCGGCGCTTTGCCGAGATAGGGGCTGACGTATTCCCAGACGTTTTCACCGCTGCTCGTCACCTGGAAAAACCGCCCGTTCATGCCTTCGTCGATCAGCGTGTTGCCGTTGGGCAAGCGCCGAGCACTGCTGATAAACGAACTGTAGAACGCCCAGCCCGGCTGCTTCGAATTCGCCGCGCTGTACTGCCAGACGATTTCATTTTTCACCGGATCGATTTCCAATACCCGCGAACCGGAAATCAGCCCGAGGGTGACGTTCGGATAACCCGCCGAACCCTGGTTATCGAATACCAGCACGTTACCGGCACCGGGCAATCCGGCTGGAATGATGTGCGCATCATGCTGGCCGACAAACTGATCCACCGGACGCGGTAGTTTCTGTGCAGTCTTCGGGTTGATCAGCGGCAAATTCGGTCCGAGACGCCAGACCACTTTGCCGCTGCTCTTATCGATGATCGCGATGAAGTTGGCGTTGCGTGAATCAATCAGCAGGTTGTCCGGATTGAAGCGTTTGTCACCGGCATCGAACCACTTGTTCGGCCCGACCAGACTGAGGTTGTTGATGTGCAGGTAATCCGGATTTTCACTGGCACGCACCAGTTTCAACTGCTCGGCGGTGAAGCCGAATTCATTGAGATGTTCCGAGGCCAGCCACTGCCATTTCACCGCACCGTCGGGACTGACTTCATAGATTGCATCGTCGATCACCTCAGGGACTTTGAAGCCTTTGACCTTGTGCACCTTGTTCGCCAGCACCACGGTGTTGCCGTTGCTCAAACGGCGCTGATCATGGTGCTGTTGCGCCGCTCCACCGGGCGCCTTGTCGCCCCACTGCCAGACGACTTTGCCATTCCAGTCCAGCTCGCCGACGCTCTGATTGCCCAAACCATTGCCGGCCGAACCGAGTTTGCCGGGATCCTTTTCACTCAGTTGCAGCAGCACGTGACCGCGCTCGCCGCCGACCAGTTTCGGATCGATGATCGCTGACGGGAAACCTGCCTGCGGCCAGGTTTTCACCTCGTTACCGTTCATGTCGATCAGGTGTGTCTGTTTGTCGGCGCCGCTGAAAATCACGTACTGGTTGAACGCCTTGTTCGGGTCGTAACGAGTGACGCCCGTCGGGTAAACACTCGGTGCGGCGAAGGCGCCGGCACTGAGCACTGCGCCGGACAGCAACACCGGCAAAGCGGTTTTGATACGCAACATGATGCAGCTCCTTGAGTGACGAATCAGAAGTCGTAGCGACCGGTGACGCCGAGGGTGCGCGGTGTGCCGAGCAGGCCTTCATAGCCGCCGTTGCCGCCCGTCCACAGGGTCGTGTAGTAGGTTTTGTCGAAGGCGTTTTTCAGCCACAGCGAGACGTCCCACTGACCTTGGTTGAAGTCGCCGCGCAGGCCGGTGGAAAAGTTGACCACGGCGTAACTCGGGATCTGCCCGTAGTCGGAATCCTCGACCGTACCGACGGCTTTCGAACGGAATGCATAGCTCGCGGTGACGTAAGGTTCGAAGCCGTTATCCAGATTCCATTTGTATTCGCCGTTAGCGTTACCGATCCACTTCGAGGCGCCGACCACTTGATGGCCGCTGAGGTCGCAAGACGCTGGAGCGCCCGGCGCCTGGCTGACTTCCGGCGGGCAAGGGGCATCTTTGTACGAGAGGTAGCTGACGTCGTTGTAGGAGCCGTTGATGTTCAGGGTCAGGCCGCGCAGCGGGATCACCGTGCTTTCGAACTCGACACCGCGCGAGCGCACGGAGCCGGCGTTGGTCAGGTATTGCACGCGGTTTTCGGCGTCGTAGGCGTTGGTCTGGTAAGCGTTGACCTGCGTCCAGAACACGTTGGCATTGAGTTGCAGACGGTGATCCCACAGCGTGCTTTTGAAACCCAGTTCGGCGTTGTTCGCACGTTCGGTGCCGATCAGCAACGAATCGGCGCCGGCCACCGGTGCGGAACCGACGGCGAGGTTGACCCCGCCGGATTTCTCGCCGTGGGACAGCGTGGCGTAACCGAGCACATCATCGGTGATGCGATAGCTGAGGTTGAGCAGCCCGGAGGGGCTGGAGCTGTACTGGTTCAAATCACCGGAATCGTAAGCGCCGGCACGCCCGCGTCGCGCCGTGGCCGCCGCCCCCGTGACCGTCGCGCCGCCGACCGGGGCATCGCGCGTGACCCAAGCGGATTTTTCTTCATAAGTGCCACGCACCCCGGCGGTGAAATCCAGCCGCTCGGTGAGGTGCCATGTGCCCTGGGCGAACAGCGCAAAGCTGTCGGTCTTGATATGACCGTTGCCAACACTGGTGACGTTGGCCAGCGCACCGGCCGGCGTGCCATTCCAGATATCGGCTTGCGGGCCGTAATAGGCGAAGGATTTGTTGTCCAGATCCGAGCCGAAGTAGTAGGCGCCGACGACGTAATCGAAGAACTCGCCCTTGGGCGAGGCCAGGCGAAATTCCTGCGAATACTGTTTGTCCTCCACTGACACCCCAGCGTTGTAGCTCGCCGGCACGTTGAGACCATCGTCGTTGCGCGGGGTGAAATTCCAGAAGCGATAGGAGCTGATCGAAGTCAGCGTGAAATCGCTCGGAAGCGTCCAGTTAGCCTCCACCGAAGTGCCGCCCTGATGCACGGTGACATGCTGGTCGTTGTCCAGATTGACCTTGCGGTGTGAGCCGTTGACCAATGTTGCGCCGGCCGCGTTGGCGCGCGACTGGTACAGGTTGACGCCGTTGATGGTCGGCCCGGTGTTGTAGAGCACACGGGTGCCGGCGCTGGAATCCTCTTCGTTGTAGTCGCCGATCCAGCGCAGGTTGAAATCTTCATTGGGCTTGAACAGCAGTTGCGCGCGGAAGCCCTCGCGCGAGCCGCCATTCAAATCATGGCCGTCGTATTCGTTTTTGATGTCGCCGTCACTGCGCGTGCGGTACGCCGAAAAACGCCCGGCCAGTTGATCGTTGAGCGGGCCGGAAATGGTGCCCTTGGTCTGGAAATAACCGTCCTCGCCCACCGAGGTTTCGATGCTGCGCTCAGGGGTGAAGGTTGGCGCGCGGGTGCTGATGTTGATCACCCCGGCGGTGGTGTTTTTGCCGAACAGCGTGCCCTGCGGACCACGCAAGACTTCGAGCTGTTCGATGTCCATCAAGTCAAACACCGCCATCCCCGGACGACCCAGGTAGACGTTGTCGATGTACAGACCAACGCTGCCTTCAAGACCATCGCTCGCAGGGTTGTTGCCAAGGCCTCGGATCGACACGCTGGACTGGCGTGCGTGCATGTAGGCGACGTTGACGCTGGGCACCAATTGCTGCAAATCCTGAATCCGGTAGACCCGTTGCGTCTCCAGATTCTGCCCGCTGACCACGCTCATTGGCGTCGGTACGTCCTGCGAACTTTCTTCGCGGCGGCGGGTGGTGACGGTCACGGTTTCGAGTTGCGAACTGTTGGCGGCAGGCTTGCCGGCCGGCACTGGCGCCGGGGTTTCAGAATCGGCGGCGTAGCCGTGAGTCCAGCTCGCGCTCCCTGCCAGCAACAGGGCCAGAGGCAGGCGTTTGAGCCGTCGTGGCGTTAAGGGTGACGCAAGGTTCAACGGACTCATGGCGCGGCTCCTGGTCAAAAAACACACAGACATCTTCAGCGCTGCATATTCTTTTAAGTTATTTATTTATGTATTTACAGATATTTACTGCATAAGAGATTGCCTTTATAAGGAGTCGACCTAATGCATATCCAATGCATTTCCCGGATATTTTTTATGTGAAAAATGCATATCGACTTGCGCCAACTTCGTCACTTCATCGCCCTGGCTGAACAACGCAGCTTCGTCGCCGGCGCGCAGGCGGTGAATCTGTCGCAGTCAGCGTTCAGCCGCAGCATTCAGGCGCTGGAACACAGTGTCGGCTGTCAGTTGGTTGATCGCGGGCGCAAGGAATTACCGCCGACCAAACAGGGCCAGGTGCTGCTCGAACACGCGCGGCGACTGGTCAGCGGCGCGCAGCAGATGGCCAACGAGATCAGCCAGTTCAATGGCCTGGAGGCGGGGGAATTGCGCTTCGGTTGTGGGCCGGCGCCGGCAGCGGGTTTGATCCCTCGGGCGATTGGCAGCTTCATCGGGCGCTATCCGAAAGCGCGGGTGCAGTTTCAGGTGGATGATTGGCAGAGTCTGAGCAAGCGACTGATGAGCGAGGAATTCGAGTTCTTTGTCGCGGACACACGCTACTTCGAGGCGGATCCGGATTATCTGACGCACCGGTTGCGGCCGCGTAAATGGCATTTCTGTTGCCGTGCGGGGCATCCGCTGGCGGCTTTCGATAAGGTCAGCGCCGAGCAGTTGATGAGCTATCCACTGGCGGTGAGCATTCGTCCGCCGAACTTGCGAAAAGTCATTGTCGATCTCAGTGGACGGCCGGATTTCACCCCGAATGTCGAGTGTGAAAACAGCTCCAGCCTGCTCAGCGTGGTGCTGCGCTCGGATGCAATCGGGATTGTCGGGGCGTATTCCGATGCGCTGCATCAAGCCAAGGGAGAGTTGGTGTGTTTGCGCATTGAAGGATTGGCCGATGATCTTGAGGAGTTGTACACCCGCTATGGGATTGTCAGCCGCGCGGGGTATCGGTTGTCGCCGTTGGCCGAGGCGATGATTGAGCAGATCAAGACGATTGATGCGGTGGATGAGGAGGTCTGTTCACTGGACGGACTCGCTGTCTGATCTACCGCTATCGCGAGCAGGCTCACTCCTACATTTGAAATGCGCTCACCTGTAGGAGTGAGCCTGCTCGCGATGGCGTCAGTGCAGGCACCGATGCATTTCCTGCATAAAACCCATTCTCCAAATGCACTTGCCGAACACCCTCACGCCTAGCGAAATACCTCGCCTGTCCCATAGACCGGTGAACCCCATGCCCACCCCGCCAAACCCCGTGCGCAACGTGCTGTACATCATGTGCGACCAACTGCGCCGCGATTACCTGTCCTGCTACGGTCATCCGCATTTGCACACCCCAAACATCGATCGACTCGCTGCTGCCGGCGTACGTTTCAGCCGCGCCTACACACAAGGCACGATCTGCGGCCCGTCGCGGATGTCGGCTTATACCGGGCGCTATGTGAGCAGCCATCAAGTCGCGTGGAACGCCGTGCCGTTGCCGCTGGAAGAACTGACCATCGGCGACTATCTGCGCCCGCACGGCATTCGTACTGCACTAGTCGGCAAGACCCACGCGACGGCGAATGTCGATGCCTTGCAACGTCTGGCGATCAATCCCGATAGCGAACAAGCCGAAATCCTCAACGAAGTCGGCTTCGAACCCTACATGCGCCACGACGGCATCTACCCCGACGACCCGCTGTTCGACGACAAACGTGAATCCGCACCCTACACCCATTACCTGCGCGAACACGGTTTCGACGGCAAAAACCCCTGGCACGACTGGGCAAACGCCGCCGAAGGCGAAAACGGTGAAATCCTCAGCGGCTGGCAAATGCGTCATGCGAATTTGCCAGCACGAATTCCCGAGCAACACTCAGAGACTGTCTACACTACAAATCGAGCCATCGACTTCATCACCGAGCAAGGCGAGAAATCGTGGTTTTTACATCTCTCCTATATCAAACCGCACTGGCCCTACATCGTACCAACGCCGTACCACGCCTTGTACAGTACGAAATCGATTCTCGAAGCGGTCCGCGCGACGCCCTCCGAAGCCAGCAAACACCCCGTATACACTGCTTTTCGCCAGCATGAGGAAAGCCTCAACTTTTCCCGCGATTCAGTACGATTGACTGTAATCCCTACGTACATGGGCCTGATCAAGCAGGTGGATGATCAACTCGGACGGCTGTTCGATTTTCTGCAAAGCAACGGACGCTGGGATGACACGCTGATCGTGTTTACCAGCGATCACGGCGACTTCCTCGGCGATCACTGGTTAGGCGAGAAGGAGTTTTTGCTGGAGCAGGCGGTGGGGGTGCCGTTGATCGTGCGCGACCCTCGGGTGGCGGCAGATGTCACGCGCGGAACGGTGGATGATCGGCTGGCGGAAACCATTGATGCGTTGCCGACGTTTCTTCAGGCACTGGGATTGCCGGGGGCAGAGCATCGGCTTGAAGGGCGTTCCTTGATCCCGCTTCTACACGGTGAAAATCCGGACTGGCGCCGCTATGCAATCAGCGAATACGACTATGCCTTTCAAGCGCCGGCGCGGGAGCGTCTGGGTCAGCCGATCGACCGTTGCCGCATGACCATGGTGCGCAGCGAGCGTTGGAAATACCTGGCTTACGACGGCTTTCGACCGCAGTTGTTTGATCTGTTGAATGATCCGCAGGAGCTGCGTGATCTGGGGGATGACCCGGCGTATGCGGCGGTGCGCGAAGAGCATGCGGGGTATTTGTTTGAGTGGGTGCGCGGGTTGAAGCGGCGTACGACCATCAGTCATCAGGAGGTCGACTTGCGCGGGCAGCGGTTTCGTTATGGAGAGCCGGAAGCCGAGAAGGTTGTTCAGATTGGGGTTTGGTAGCTTTAAGAGCCCCTCACCCTAACCCTCTCCCAGAGGGAGAGGGGACTGACCGAGTTGTTTTTTAGCTATACGCCGACCTGAAATATCAAGGTTGAACTCAGGCTCGAAAAGCCCCCAATCGGCTCCCTCTCCCTCTGGGAGAGGGCTGGGGTGAGGGGCTGTTGATCTTCAGTCACGACCTTTGATGGTTTGACTGCGCTGCCCATTCGCGCCCACCGGGACTTCACCCTTGAGCGTCACCCGACGCACCACCCGATCCTGCGTACCGTAATCATCAATCGCATAATGCTGCGTCGAGCGGTTATCCCAGATCGCCACATCACCGGCCTTCCAGCGCCAGCGCACGGTGTTTTCCTGGCGGATGACATGGCTCTGCAGCAAGCCGAACAAGTGCGCCGAATCCGCCTGCGAATAACCCTTGATGCGTTTGACGAAATGCCCCAACAACAAGCTCTTCTCACCGCTGATCGGGTGTACCCGCACCACCGGGTGCTCGGTCTCGTAGACGGTAGAGGTGAAGACCTTGCGATAGCGCTCCAGCTTCTCGGCAGAGACGTCCGGCTTGGCGCTGGCGTAGTCGTATTCGTTGCTGTGCACGGCGACCAGTTTGTCGGCCAGCTCACGCAGCTCGGTTGGCAAGCCGTTGTACGCCGTCGCGGTGTTGGCCCACAGGGTGTCGCCGCCGAATGCCGGGGCCACCACCGAGCGCAGGATCGAGGCTTTCGGGTAGGCGTCGACGAAGGTCACGTCGGTGTGCCAGGAGTTGGCGCGCTGGCCCTCGGCACCGTCCAGCTCCAGTAGATAACGCGTGCCTTCGCGAGACGGCACGGTCGGGTGCGCCACGGGTTCGCCGAGCAAATGGGCGAAGGCTTCCTGGCGCTGATCATCAAGCTGGGTCTGCTCACGGAAGAACACGACTTTGTACTCAACCAACGCCTGCTGAATCGCTTCGACGGTGGCGGCGTCCAGCTCACCGGACAAATGCACGCCACGGATCTCGGCGCCGATACGGCCGGCCACCGGATGGATTTCCAGCGCGTGGACAGCGGGTTTAACTGCGAGTGCGGCATTGCTCATGGGTAGACCCTCATCGACTGCTTACGGTTTGGACGGCAGCGAAACAACGCTCTATCTATATTCCATTTACATCTAATAGATATTCACATGCTTCGTTGACGGAATAAGAGCTTGCATTTAAAACCTCTAGCAACCCTCGTCGCAAATGCCTTCGAGCTATTTTTAGGATGCCGGAAAAGCATATGGATCTTCGCCAGTTGCGTTACTTCATCGCCCTCAACGAACACCGCAGTTTTGTCCGTGCGGCGGACGCGATGGGCATCACTCAACCAGCGTTCAGCCGCAGTATTCAGGGGCTCGAGCAGGAGTTCGGCTGCGTGTTGGTAGATCGCGGCAACAAGGATCTGCGCCCCACGCCCGAAGGCCAGGTGGTGCTGCAACACGCCCTGAGCCTGGTGCAGGGCGCAGCCTTGCTCAGCGCTGAAGTGACGCAGATGACCAAGCTCGATGCCGGTGAAGTGCACTTCGGTTGCGGCCCGGCGCCGGCGGTGAAACTGGTACCGGACGCCGTGGCGCAATTCATCAATGCGCACCCGAAAGTGCGCACCTGTTTTCAGGTGGATAACTGGGAAAAACTCAGCCGCGCACTGAGCCGTGAAGAGATCGAATTCTTCATCGCCGACATCCGCCATTTCGAGTCCGATCCCAACTTCCAGACCCAGGCACTGACGCCCAAACGCGGCGTGTTTTTCTGCCGGCCGGGGCATCCGCTATTGGCCAAGGAAAGCCTGTCGACCAACGACATGTTCGACTACCCGTTGGCGACGACGCTGATCCCACCGGGCATTCGAAAATTGCTGGCGAACCTCAGTGGCCGCATCGATTTTTCCCCGACCATCGAGACCGAGCATTTTCCGGCGCTGGTAAAAGTGGTGCTGCAATCGAATGCGATTGGCGTCGGTACGGAAGAGGCGTTTGTCGAGGACATTGCCAAGGGTTCGCTGGTGTTGCTGCACTGGCGAAATTTGCCGCAGAACCTGGAGAGCATGAATGCGCGGTGCGGGATTGTCAGTCGCACCGGATTTCGGCTGTCGCCGGCGGCGCGGGCGATGATCGAGACGTTGGTCGCGGTGGATCGGCAGGAGGTCAGCGTCGCCGTTTAGGGCCCTTTCGCGAGCAGGCTCGCTCCCACAATAAGAATGCATTTCCCTGTGGGAGCGAGCCTGCTCGCGAAGAGGCCAGAGCAGGCGCTAAAGATTCAGAGCTTGGCCGCGGCCAGCTCAGGCGCCACCCAATCATTCACCTTGAACGGCTTGCGAATCAGCTTCTGCTGCGCCGCCAGATCGACTTTGTCCTGCAAGCTGCCAAGGAACACCGGATCCAGCGTCGACGGGAACACTTCGCTCAATTTCTGATCCTTCAGATCTTCGGTGAGGATTACCGGCGGATAACTCGCCAGCCCCGAAACCAACTGCACATAGGCAGCCTTGTTGCTGTCCTGGGTCAGCCACTCCACTGCCTGCTGCTGCGCCTTGAGCAATTTAGCCACCGCCTCCGGATGTGCATCGACAAACTTGCCGGTGCCGACCAGAACCGATTGGACGCTGCCAGCACCGCCGAGATCTTTGGTGTTGAGCGGCAACTCGGCCAAACCCTTGATCTGCAATGCTGCCAACCCGGAACTGCCCCACGATGCATCGATCTGCTTCGCTGCCAGCGCAGCGGTCGCGCCAGTGAAGTCGAGGTTGATGACTTTCAGATCCTTCTCGCTCAAGCCCTGGCTGGCCAGTGCCGCATCAAACGACAACTGCGTTGCGGTGCCCCGAAAGATCGCCACGCGCTTGCCTTTCAAATCCTGCAGGGTCTTGATTCCGGAGCCCGGCACCACGCCCAGATACTGCTTCACCCCACGCGCCGTGGCACTGAGCAAGCGGGTGTCGAGGCCATTGGACTTGCCGATGATTGCCGCCAGATCGCCCAGATACGCCAGATCAACCTGGCCATTGGCAAATGCCTCGTTGATCACCGGCCCCGCACCTTTGAAGAAACTCCACTGAATCTTGATGCCCTGATCGGCAAAGGCTTTTTCGAGGATCTGCTGATCACGCAATACGTCGACCACCCCGCCGCCGCTGTGCTGGGTGCCGGCACTCAGGTCGGGCACGGCGATTCTGATTTCCTTGAGTTCGTCAGCGTGGGCGGTGAACGCCAGCAGGCCCGCCAGAGCAGGAACGGCAAACAGACTGAAAACACGTTTGAAGGGGAGGTTCATGGGTGCAGCTCCTTGATCACGACAGGCGTTGAGGAGCCGAAAGTAGGCCGAATGAATACCTTCGCTTAAATACTATAAATGCACATTTTTATAGCTTTTAACGCTAAGCAAGCAACAACGGGGCTTGCAGCGGCGTATGCATTAACAGCATCGAAAATATTCTTCGAATGCATTGGATGCGTGTGGGCTGGAAGCCTTAAATGGCCTCGCTTATCTCTTAAAAGAATTCATATCGATATTGTTATAACTTTTTGTTTTTAGCTAATTCCGCTAAAGATCTTGAGCCAACCCGACAACGGAGGTCACCCATGGCCCGCCAATCCTTGCTCAGTCTCCCGCTCCCCGCGCCGCCGCTGAAAAGCCGCCGTACCTGGCCAAGCCTGAACCAACGTCTGTTGCCGTGGCTGTTGCCCCTCAGCCTGTTCGCGCTGTGGTGGCTGGCCGCGCGCAATGAGTGGATGAGCGAACAGATCCTGCCCGCGCCCTCACTGGTGTGGAACAGTGCTGTCGAGTTGTCGCAGGGCGAGCTGTGGAGCCATTTGTGGATCAGTCTGCAACGTTTGTTCTGGGGCCTGCTCGCGGGGGTTTCTGCGGGGGCATTGCTCGGTGCAGCGCTGGGATTCAGTCGTCGTCTTGAACGCTTGATCTTCCCGACCTTCGCCGGGCTTTCGCAAATACCGACGCTGGCGTGGATTCCACTGTTCATGGTGTTTTTCGGTATCGGCGAGGTGCTGAAACTGGTGGTGCTGATCAAAGCGGTTGTGGTGCCGGTGACCCTGCATACGCTGGTCGGCGTGCGTGACGCCCAACCGAAATTGCGTGAAGCCGCCGCGGTTCTGCGTCTGCCGCCGCACTTGCTGGTGCGCCGCCTGGTGTTGCCCGCTGCTCTTCCCGCGTTTATGGCTGGCGTGCGTCTGGCACTGGCCGCCGGGTGGACCTCATTACTGGCGGTCGAACTGCTGGCCTCCAGTGAAGGCATTGGTTACCTGATGGTCTGGGCGCGACAGCTGTTCATGCTCGATATCGTTTTCGTCTGCATCGTGGTGATCGGGTTGATTGGCGTGGCAATGGATCGCGGCATCGGTCTGCTGGACAAAAAACTGGTGCACTGGCCGCATCCGGCCACCGCCGAAATTCGTCGCGGCCCGCGTTATGACGGCTGGCAGCGTCTGCAGCCGTGGCTGCTGCCGCTGGGCTTGTTGGCGCTGTGGCAATTGGCGAATGAACTGCAGTGGGTCGATGCCAACATTCTGGTCAGCCCGCTGGCCGTTTTGAGCACGGCATGGGACGGCCTGCTTGATGGCACGTTGATCAGCGGTATGGCCCTCAGCCTCGGTCGCACCCTCGGCGGTTTGCTGTTGGGCGGCGGACTCGGTTTCGCCCTCGGTTTGCTGCTGGGCTTGTCGCGCACCAGCGAACGACTGCTCGGTCCGACCCTCGCCGCCCTTCGCCAGATCGCCATTTTCGCCTGGGTGCCGCTGCTCACCGCGTGGTTCGGTCTGGGCGAACTGGCGAAGTGGGTGTTCGTCGCCCTCGCCGCGTTCTTTCCGCTGTTTATCGCCACGCAACGCAGCGTCGCCAACCTGTCGCCACAACTCAACGAAGCCGCACAAGTGTTGCGCCTGAGCCTCGGCCAACGCCTGCGTCGACTGGTGTTGCCGGGCGCTGCGCCGGGGATTTTCGCAGGCCTCAGATTGAGCCTGATCTACGCCTGGCTCGGCACCATCGGTGCGGAATATTTCATGCCGTCCAATGGCGGCATCGGCAGCCAGATGATCGGCGCACAACAGTTGTTGCGCATGGATCTGATCATGGCCGGCATGCTTTTCGTCGGTCTCACCGGCGCCCTGCTCAACCTCATTGGCCAACGCCTGGAAATTCGCGCGACCCGCTGGAGACACGCATGAACGCACCGATTGTCAGCTTTAAACACGTAGGCAAATCCTTCGACGTCGACGGTTTCGAACTGGAGGCGATTCGCGAATTCAACCTGGACATTGCCGAAGGCGAATTCGTCGCCATTGTCGGTTCCAGCGGCTGCGGCAAATCTACCTTGCTGCGTTTACTGGTGGGTCTTGATACGCAGTTTCGCGGGCAGATCACAGTCGACGGCAAAGCCGTCAGCGGCATCGGCGGCGAGCGCGGCATCGTCTTTCAGGAGCACCGTTTGTTTCCGTGGCTGACCGTCGCCGACAACATCGGCCTGGGCCTGGTCAACGAGCCGCTGAGCGCTGCGCAGAAGCAACAACGGATCAACGACTTCATCGAGCTGGTCGGCCTGCGCGACTTCACTCGCGCCTATCCGCACCAGCTCTCCGGCGGCATGGCGCAGCGTGTGGCGATTGCTCGCGGCCTGGTTGCCAGTCCGCGCATTCTGCTGCTCGACGAACCGTTCGGCGCGCTCGATGCACTCACCCGTCAGCAGATGCAGGACGAGCTGTTGGCGATCCGTGACCGCGCGAAAATCACCACGATCCTCGTCACCCATGACGTCGAAGAAGCGATCTTCCTCGCCGACCGCGTGGTGGTGATGGAGCCGCGTCCGGGGCGGATCAAGCAAGTGGTCGACATCGCCCTGCCGCACCCGCGCCAGCGCAGCAGTTTCGACTTCCATCAGCTGCGTGAAGAGCTGCTGCACGAGCTGACCAGTGACGACCATTACCAACCGAGCGTGCCGGTGCAGATCCGCGATCTGCCGCTGACGTTCATTGCCTGCTGAACAGGAGTTTTGCGATGCCGCAACGTCCCAATTTTCTGGTGATTCTGGCCGACGATTTAGGCTTCTCCGATATCGGCGCGTTCGGCGGCGAAATCGCCACGCCGCACCTTGATGCCCTGGCCAACAATGGCCTGCGCCTCACCGATTTTCATACCGCACCGACCTGCTCGCCGACCCGCTCGATGCTGCTCACCGGCACCGATCACCACATCGCCGGCATCGGCACCATGGCCGAAACGCTGACGCCGGAACTGATCGGTAAACCGGGTTATGAGGGCTATCTCAACGATCGCGTGGTGGCGCTGCCGGAGTTGCTGCGCGAGGCCGGTTATCAAACATTGATGAGCGGCAAATGGCACCTCGGTTTGAAGGCTGAACTGGCGCCCCATGCGCGGGGTTTCGAGCGCTCGTTTTCGCTGCTGCCGGGCGCGGCCAACCACTACGGTTTCGAGCCGACCTACGATGAGCAAACACCCGGTCTGCTGAAATCCACTCCGGCGCTGTACATCGAGGACGATACTTTCCTTGATGAATTGCCGAAGGACTTTTATTCCTCCGATGCCTTTGGCGACAAGTTGCTGCAGTACCTCAAGGAACGTGACCAGACCCGGCCGTTCTTCGCTTATCTGCCGTTCTCCGCGCCACACTGGCCGTTGCAGGCACCGGCCGAGATCGTCGAAAAATACCGTGGCCGCTATGACGCCGGCCCTGAAGTGCTGCGTCTGGAGCGCTTGGAAAAACTCAAATCCCTCGGTCTGATCGAACAGGACGTCGAGCCGCATCCGCTAATTCAGTTGACCCAACAGTGGGACGCATTGAGCGAGGAGCAAAAACAGATTTCCGCACGGGCCATGGAGGTCTACGCGGCGATGGTCGAACGCATGGACTGGAACATCGGTCGGGTCGTCGATTACCTGCGCCAGCAAGGGCAGCTCGATAACACCTTCATCCTGTTCATGTCTGACAACGGTGCCGAAGGCGCGCTGCTGGAAGCGTTCCCCAAATTCGGTCCGGAACTGGTGACGTATCTCAGCCAGCATTACGACAACAGCCTCGACAACATTGGCCGGGCCAACTCATATGTCTGGTACGGGCCGAACTGGGCGCAGGTGGCGACCGCGCCATCGCGGTTGTTCAAGGCGTTTACCACTGAAGGCGGGATTCGCGTGCCGGCGCTGTTGCACTATCCGCAGCTGGCGATCAAAGGGCAGATCAGCCATGGTTTCGGCACGGTGATGGACATCACGCCGACGATTCTCGATCTGGCCGGTGTGCGTCATCCGGGCAAGTTGTGGCACGGTAAACCGGTGGCACCGCTGCGTGGCAAATCCTGGTTGGGATTCTTGTCGGGTGAGACTGCGCAGGTGCATGACGAGCACACGGTCACGGGTTGGGAATTGTTTGGCCGAAGGGCGATTCGGCAGGGGTCTTGGAAAGCGGTGTGGATCCCGGGACCGGTCGGGCCGGCGACTTGGCAGCTTTATGATTTGGCCAGCGATCCGGGAGAGATTCATGATCAGGCGGTTAGTCAGCCGGAGAAGCTCAGCGCGTTGATCGGGCATTGGCAGCAGTATGTCGAGGAAACCGGGGTTATTCTCAGTGAGTCGCCGTTTCAGCCGGATTGAGGCGAAGATCAAAAGCC
Source organism: Pseudomonas sp. S3_C06 (assembly GCF_054667675.1). Lineage (NCBI taxonomy): Bacteria > Pseudomonadati > Pseudomonadota > Gammaproteobacteria > Pseudomonadales > Pseudomonadaceae > Pseudomonas > Pseudomonas sp. S3_C06. The sequence goes on along the minus strand of NZ_CP162747.1, from coordinate 4,119,580 downwards.
CCTCATCGGAACGCCGCCCGCCCACCCCTCTCCCGGAGGGAGAGGGGGTCGACCGAGGTGTCTTTCGTTATACATCGACCTGAAAAATCGGGTCGATTATGGATTCACTGAGGAACATTCAGGTCGGCGTACTTCCCCAATATCCCCCAATCGGTCCCCTCTCCCTCCGGGAGAGGGCTAGGGTGAGGGCGCCTTCTGTCAGGCCTCCACCGCCTCCCCAGACACCGCAACTTCATCCCGACGAACAAACCGGTTCGCCCGCCCGAACGTCCCAAAATCATTAAACCGAACCCCCATCTCACGCATCACCTTATGCGCCACCGGCAGGGTCATCTGGCGAATGTAAAACGGCTCCTTCACGACAAAATGATGGATCCCGTGACTGCTGCCAAAATTGAAGCAGAACGCCTGCAACGGCCACAGCCACCAAGGGTTGAGCACCTGACACTGCTGCAACACATTGCCCGGCTCGACATCGCCGTAGTAATGCATGTTCGAGCTGATGAAGTGCAGGCAAAAGGTGCGCAACACGTTCGGGCCGATGATCACCACGGCGGCGATATCGATCACCTGCATCACCGACAACGTCGTCGCTGACCATTCGATCGGCGAGCCCAGCAGATAGGCGATGCCATTGGCCGCGTGAAAACCGAGAAACACATACCACGCGCCCCAATGCACCAGCGCCAGCGGCGCATACACCTTCAACGTGCGCTTGATGATGCTGAACTTGTGCGCCCAGGTCTTGGCCCGCAGCATGCGGATGAACGCTGACATGACGTTGTCGCCAACCATCAGCAAGCGCGCGAAGCCCCACGGCTCGCCGTTGGTGATCGCGCGTTCTTCCATGTCGGTTTCTGTGCCAGAAACCTTGTGATGATTGAGGTGCAGATGCCGACGAATCCATGGATTGATCGTGCTCGGCCGCGCCAGCCACACCAAGCCCATCATCAGATTGTGCGGCACGCGCTGCTTGCGGAAATACATGCTGTGGATCAGGTCGTGTTCCAGTTCATGGGTCAGCGACGCGAAAAACGCATTGAGCAACAGGCACGCCCACCACGCCATGTGGCCGCTGATGTACAGTGCCGCCGAACCAATCATCCCGATCAGGGCAAAGGCCAGAATCCCCGCACCCAGCGCATCCTGATGCTTGAGAATCGGGTAGCGCTCGCGCAATTCGACGCCTTTGGCCAGCACCACTTGGCGAATATGCGCTGATCGCTGGGCCGCATTGTGTCGCTGGGGACTTGCAGAAGTACCGTCCATGCTTCCATCCTCGGGTTTATGATGTTCGCATCGTGCCTCGCCAAGGCTTCAATTGCGGTAGCCGAGAACGCCAACCTGTTGACCGGAAGCGCCAATCAGCATGAAGGAACCGACCTCCCTCGCCAGCTGGACCCGTGCCTTGCGCAAGCAACTCGATGCGCTGGGGCTGGACAGCATTGCCCTGTGCCAGCAGGCCGGGCTCGACCCGAATTTGATGGACGACCCCAACGCGCGTTATGCGCTGTCCGGCACCACGCGCCTGTGGGAAATTGCCGTGCAGGTCAGCGGCGATCCGGCGATTGGCTTGCGTGTGTCACGTTTTGTCAGCCCGACCACGTTCCATGCCCTCGGTTATGCGCTGGTCGCCAGCGGCAGTTTGCGCGAGGTGTTCGAGCGCATCGTGCGCTATCACCCGGTGGTCAGCGACGCGCTGGAACTGGAGCTGAGCCGCAGCGACGACCGCTATCAATTCCGTCTGAAAATTCCGTCAGGCAATCCGGCGCCGGCCTTCGAAGCCATCGATGCGTTTACCGCGATCTACGTGCGCACCTGCCGCAATCGTCTTGGTCGCGATTACGCGCCACTGGCGGTTTATCTGCGCCGCCCGGAACCGAGCGATGCGCACCAATGGCACAAGGTCTTCCGCGCCCCAGTGCATTTCGGCTGTGCCGAGGATCGCCTGGAGTTCGCCCTCGCCGACTTCGACAGCCACCTCGACGACGCCAACCCGGAACTCGCTGAACACAATGAAGCCGTGCTCAAACGCACCATGGCCCAGCTCAAACCGCTGACCTGGGAGCGCAAGGTGCGCGATGCCATTGAAGAGCAATTGCCGGAAGGCGAGCCAAGCGCAGAGCGGATAGCCCAGGCGTTGCACCTGAGTTTGCGCAGCCTGCAAAGGCATCTGGCGGATGAGGGTTGTCGCTTCGACACGTTGCTCAATGAGAGCCGCGAGAATCTGGCGTTGCTGCATCTGCGCGATCCGCAGTGCTCGTTGAGTGAGGTGAGTTATTTGCTCGGGTTTGCCGACACCAGCAGCTTCAGCCGCGCGTTCAAGCGCTGGACGGGGCTGACGCCTGGGCAGTTTCGTGATGGGTTGCGCTGACTGATTCCAGGGTTGGGTCGTCAGCTCCCACGCCTTCGCGAGCAGGCTCGCTCCCACATGTGAAACGCATTCCAAATGTGGGAGCGAGCCTGCTCGCGAAGACGTCCTTCAATTCACCACAAAACCCAGCTCAAAAACCGTACCCGCCGCATCACTGTTCACCCACACCTGCCCTCCATGCAACAGCATGATCGATTGCACGATCGCCAATCCCAACCCACCCGAATCCCCCGGCTCCGCGCGCGAAGGATCAACGCGGTAGAACCGGTCGAACAGCTTGCCCAGATGCTCCGACGCAATTGTCGGCCCGAGGTTGTGCACCTGCAACCAGCACCAACCCGCCTCATCGCGGCGACGCAGGCTGATCACGGTTCCGGAGTCAGCGTGGCGCACGGCATTCGCCAGCAAGTTGCCCAGCGCACGTTGCAACAGTTGCTGATCGGCAAGCAGTTCGCCATGCAGTCGATTGTCCAGCCGCAGATCGCGGTCATCCGCCAAGGCTTCAAAGTAATCACACAGCTCACCGCCAACGCTGTGCAAATCCAGGATTTGCAGATTCAGCGCCCTCTCGGCCTGTTCTGCGCGGGCAAGGAACATCAGGTTTTCCGCCATGCGCTTGAGCCGTTCGAATTCTTCCATGTTCGACGCCAGCACTTCCTGATACTCCTCGGTACTGCGCGGATGATTCAGCGCCTGACCGTTGCTCGCCAACAAGGTGTGCAGCGGCGTACGAATCTCGTGGGCGAGGTCGGCGGAGAACTGCGACAGGCGCTGCACGCTGTCGTCCAGCCGCGCCAGCATGCCGTTGAGCGCCTGCACCGGTTCGAGCAGTTCGGCAGGCGTGCCGTTGGCGGGCAAGCGTTGATCGAGGCTGCGCAGATCGATGCCGCGTACCGCTTCGCTCAACTGCCGTAACGGTTGCAGACCCCGGCGCAACAACAGCAAGCCCAGGGCAAAGGCGAGCAACGCGCCTAGTCCAACGGAAAGGTACAAGCGCAAGCGATAGCTACCGAGCATCTGCTCGCGTTCACTCAGCACTTTGCCGGCGATAACCGTCAGCGGCTCACCGTCCGGTCCTTGTGCATCGCCGGATAACAGGGCCAGTTCGGCACCATCCGCAGCCTGCCAGGTCAGCACATCGCGGCGCTGCGGCGCCTGCTCGCGGGGGATCGCGTTCAGCCTCGGTAGATCGCGTTGACGTGGGTTGATGGCGATCACACTGGAGCCATCGGCGCGGCGCACCAATAGCAGGCTGTCGAGATTGCCGAGCATGTTCTGATACAGCCGCGGCCGTGCCTGCAAGGCATCGAGGCTGTCGCTGTCGGCGAGCAAGGCGCGCACTTGCTCCAGTCGTCCAAGCAATGCGAGGTCGTCGCGGTAGGCGATTTCCGAGGCCAGCGAGCGGTAGAGAAATACGCCGATAGCACTCAACACCAAGGCGCAGACCAATGCGAACGCCAGCGCCAGGCGCCAGGCGATCGACCTAGAGCGCATCGTCGGGCGCTTCCAGTTGATAACCGACACCGCGCACGGTGTGGATCAGTTTCGGCATGTAGGGATCATCGACTTTGGAGCGCAAACGACGCACTGCAACCTCGACCATGTTGGTGTCGCTGTCGAAATTCAGGTTCCACACCTGCGAGGCGATCAGTGTGCGCGACAGCACTTCGCCCTGGCGACTGGCGAGCAGTTGCAGCAGGGCGAACTCCTTGTTGGTCAGGGTAATGCGCTGACCACCGCGACTGACGCGGCGGCGCAGCACATCGATTTCCAGATCGGCAATGGTGTACGACTCCGCTTCGCGCATTGGCCCGCGCCGCAGCAACGTGCGTACCCGCGCGAGCAGTTCGGCGAAGGCGAAGGGTTTCAGCAAGTAATCGTCGGCGCCCAGTTCGAGCCCGCGCACGCGGTCTTCGATGGCGTCCTTGGCGGTCAGGAACAATACCGGCGTGGCGCCGCGCTGACGGATCAGTTGCAGCAATTGCCAGCCATTAAGGCCAGGCAACATCACGTCGAGGATGATCAGGTCGTATGCCTGCTGCTCGATAAAGTAGCGCCCATCGAGGCCATTGAGCGCCACGTCCACGGCAAAACCCGACTCGCCCAGGCCCTTGGCGAGGAAATTCGCGGTTTTGGCTTCATCTTCTACGACCAGCAAACGCATGGCACACCTCGATTATTCAGACACACAGGCTAGGCGCCTTCGGCGGCGTTGCCCATTACAAACTTGTAATCAGACTGACGAGGTTCTGACGAAGACCACCGATTAAGGTGGCGACCTTCGCTTTTGGAGCCTGTCCATGACCGTCAAATACTTCGTTGCAAGTCTGATGATCGGCCTCAGTGGCGTCGCTGTCGCCAGTCCTGAGCTGCCGCGTCACGCTGATCTCGACCTGAAAACTGCACGGCTGCTCGCCGACATGGCAATGGCCAACTGCACCGGCACGGTGTCGGTGCTCGATCGGGGCGGCAATCTGTTGGTGGCCCTGCGCGGCGACGGTGTCGGTCCGCACAACACCGCCGCCAGCCAACGCAAGGCGTATACCGCGCTGTCGACCAAAACCGCCACCCGGTTGTTCGCCGAACGTGCTCGCAGCAATCCGGAAACCGCCAACCTCAACACCCTCGATGAATTGCTGCTGCTTGGCGGCGGAATTCCGCTGTTCCTCGGTTCTGAACTGGTGGGCGCCATGGGCGTGGCCGGTTCCGGTGGCGGTGAGCAAGACGAAAACTGTGCGATCAAGGCTGCCGGAAAAACCGGTCTGGCCACTACCCGTTCCCAATAAGGAGACTCATCCATGACGACTATGCGCATGACCCTCGCCGCGCTCGGCCTGAGCGCGTTTTCAAGCCTTGCACTCGCCGCCGGTAATCCGTTGAGCGTGCACGTGCTCAATCTGGAAAATGGCCTGCCGTCGCCGGGCATCGACGTGACCCTGGAAAAACACGTTGGCCAGAACTGGCAGCCGTTGGCGCAGGGCACGACCAATGAACAAGGGCGGATTGCCGAATTGTTCCCGGCCAAACAGCCTTTTGAAGCGGGTGAATATCGGGTGGTGTTCAAGACCGGCGAGTACTACAAGAAGATCAAGCACGACACCTTCTTCCCGGAGATTCCGGTGATTTTTGAAGTGAAGCAGACCGATCAGCATTACCACATCCCGCTGCTGCTCAGCCCGTACGGCTTCTCGACCTATCGCGGTTCCTAAATCAACACAGATCAAAAATGTGGGAGCGAGCCTGCTCGCGAAGGCGTCGGTTCAGTCGACATCTCGGCTGAATGACCCACCGCTTTCGCGAGCAGGCTCGCTCCCACAGGGGATCTCAGGTGCCCGTTAGATCGTGGCCAGGGCACGCAATCGCGCGGCATCAAGGATTTCGATCTCGCCGTACCCAAGCCCGATAATCCCCTGCCCCTGCAAATCCTTGAGGATCTGGTTAGTGGTCTGCCGCGACAGCGACAGCATCGACGCCAACTGCTCCTGCGGCAGTTGCAGTACACGACGCGGCGCGTCGAGTTCGCCGTAGCCTTCGGCAATCATCAGCAAGCGATGAGCCAGACGCGCCGGCGCTGGCAGCAGGCTCAGTTGTTCGAGGTTGATGAAGGTCAGGCGTAGTTTGTGGCTCATCAGCAGCGCCAGATGTCGCCAGTACACTGGATTTTCATCAAGCAGCTTCAGTAACGGTGCCTGCGGGATATTGAGCAGCGTGCACGGCCCGACCGCATAAGCGTCATGGGTTCGCGGCTGGCCATCGAACAGGCAGATTTCGCCGAACCAGTGCGGCGCCTCGACCAGACTCAACAACGCCTCCTTGCCCTGCTCACTCACCGCACCGATGCGCACCGCGCCGTCGAGTACTGCGTATAAGCCGCACGGCGCATCACCACGCTGAAACAAGCGCTGCCCTGCCGTCAGCCGCCGCTCCCGGGCCGCCGCGAGCAGACTATCCTGAAAGGACACCGGTAGATGACTGAACCACTGGCCGGTCATCAATCGCGAACGAATTTGCATAAACACTCCTGGATTGTCGCCTGCCTGACAGAGCGAACCCCGATCCCGAGGGATGATGCGATCAACCCTACCGGAGGAACAACAATGAAAAGCCTCGTCGACCATCTCAGTCAATACGCCGCCTACCACCGCGATCCGCGCAACATCGCCAGCCACTTTATCGGCATTCCGCTGATCGTGGTGGCCGTGGCGGTGTTGTTGTCACGCCCGGAATGGTCGCTGGGCGGGTTGTGGATATCTCCGGCCGTTATCGTGGCGCTGGCTTCGGCGTGGTTTTACTTGCGCCTGGAAGTGAAGCTCGGGGTGTTGATGACGGTGCTGATGGGCCTGTCAGTCTGGGCCGGGCATGTATTGGCGCAGCAGAGCACCATGGTCTGGTTGAGCAGCGGGCTGGCGATGTTTGTCGTTGGCTGGGTGATCCAGTTTGTCGGGCATCACTATGAAGGGCGCAAACCGGCGTTTGTCGATGACGTGTCGGGGCTGATTGTCGGGCCGTTGTTTGTCGTGGCCGAGTTGGCATTCATGCTCGGGATGCGGCATGAATTGAAAGAGCAGATCGAGGCGCGGGCGGGGGTGGTGCGGGTCAATCCGAATCGTGCGGCTATCTAGACTTCAACCCTGCTCGTTCCCACGCTCTGCGTGGGAACGCCGCCATGGACGCTCCGCGTCCACTGTGACGCGGAGCGTCACGGGATGCATTCCCACGCAGAGCGTGGGAACGATCAGTTAAAGGCTGGCGACTTTCTGCCAGACCTTGGGTTTGAAGAACAGGGTTTCACCCTTGGCCAGCCCGATCAGGCTGTCATGGTCTTTCACCACTTCGGCCTCGATCAAATCCGTCTGCCCCTCAACCTTCAACGTCACCCGCGTGGTCGCACCCAACGGCCGAATATCACGCACTTCAGCCGCATGGTGATCCTCCAGCTCATGTCTGGACAACGACACTTCATGCGGGCGGAACAGCACGTGATTGTCGTCGCTCAGCAACAAGCGGTTCGAATCACCGAGGAAGTGATAAACGAAATCGCTGGCCGGGTTTTCGTAGACGTCGCCCGGTGAGCCAATCTGTTCGATCACGCCCTTGTTCATCACCACAATGCGGTCAGCAACTTCCATCGCCTCCTCCTGGTCGTGGGTCACGAACACCGAGGTCAGGTTGATGTCTTCGTGCAGACGCGCCAACCAGCGGCGCAGTTCTTTACGCACCTTGGCATCGAGCGCACCGAACGGCTCATCCAGCAACAGTACTTTCGGCTCGACCGCCAAGGCACGGGCCAGGGCGATACGCTGACGCTGACCACCGGACAACTGCTCCGGATAACGATCCGACAGCCAATCCAGCTGCACCATGTTCAGCAGTTCATGCACCTTGGTCGCGATCTGGCTTTCACTCGGGCGCTGGTTTTTCGGTTTCATGCGCAGGCCGAAGGCGACGTTGTCGAACACGGTCATGTGGCGGAACAACGCGTAGTGCTGGAACACGAAACCGACGTTGCGATCACGCACGTCGTGGCCGGATACGTCTTCGCCGTGGAAGACAATATTGCCGTTATCCGGGGTTTCCAGACCGGCGATAATCCGCAGCAACGTGGTTTTGCCGCAGCCCGACGGGCCGAGCAGCGCGACCAGCTCACCGCTGTGGATGTCCAGGCTGATGTTGTCCAGCGCCTTGAAGGCATTGAAATTCTTGCTGACGTTACGCACTTCGATCGACATGAATTATTCCTCCGCGGCGCTGGCGCGCAGGCGGTTGATACGGTTTTCGCTCCACTGCTTGAGCAGCAGGATGAAGAGCGCCAGGATCAGCAACAGGCTCGCCACGGCGAACGCGGCCACGTGGTTGTATTCGTTGTAGAGGATCTCGACGTGCAGCGGCAAGGTGTTGGTCACCCCGCGAATGTGCCCGGAGACCACCGACACCGCACCGAACTCACCCATGGCCCGCGCGGTACACAGCACCACGCCATAGATCAGCCCCCACTTGATGTTCGGCACGGTGACGTGCCAGAACATCTGCCAGCCATTGGCGCCGAGCAGTCGCGCGGCTTCTTCTTCCTGCGTGCCTTGTTCTTGCATCAACGGGATCAGCTCACGGGCCACGAACGGCACGGTGACGAAGATCGTCGCCAGCACGATGCCCGGCAAGGCGAAGACGATCTGGATGTCGTGATCCTGCAACCACGGCCCGAACAGGCCCTGCGCACCGAACATCAACACATAGACCAGACCGGCGATCACCGGCGACACCGAGAACGGCAAGTCGATCAGCGTCACCAGCATGCTCTTGCCGCGGAACGAGTACTTGCTCACGCACCAGGCAGCGCTGACGCCGAACACCAGGTTCAGCGGCACCGAAATCAGCACGGCGAACACGGTGAGTTTCAGTGCCGACAGTGCATCCGGTTCAAAGATCGCGGTGAAAAATGCGCCGAGGCCATTCTTCAAACCCTGCGATACGACGATGAACAACGGCAGCAGCAGAAACAGGAAAAAGACCAGCCAGCCAAGGCCGATCAGGATTCTGCGCGAAGTGGCACTGCCACGACGCGCGGCGTTGGCCGAAGAGGCGGCCGCAATAGACGATTGGGACATGGTTCGCGCCTCCTTATGGGGTTTCGATGCGCCGCTGCAGCAAGTTGATCAGCAGCAACAGGACGAAGGAAACCACCAGCATCAACACGCCGATAGCGGTGGCGCCGGTGTAATCGTATTGGTCGAGTTTGACCATGATCAGCAGCGGCAGAATCTCGGTTTTCATCGGCATGTTGCCGGCGATGAAAATCACCGAACCGTACTCGCCGACACCACGGGCAAAGGCCAGGGCAAAACCGGTCAGCCACGCGGGCAACAATGCTGGCACAAGAATGTGGCGGAACACCTGCCATGGCTTCGCACCGAGGCACGCGGCGGCTTCTTCGACTTCACGGGGAATGTCGGCCAGCACTGGTTGCACCGTGCGCACCACGAACGGCAGGGTGACGAAGGTCAACGCGAGGGTGATACCCAGCGGGGTATAGGCAATCTTGAAACCGAGATCAGCGGCGAATTGCCCGACCAGACCGGCGGGAGCATACAGCGCGGTCAACGCGATACCGGCCACCGCGGTCGGCAGGGCGAACGGCAGATCGATCATCGCGTCGATCACCTTGCGCCCCGGGAACGTGTAGCGCACCAGCACCCAGGCCAGCAGCGTGCCGATGATGCCGTTGATGATTGCGGCACACAGCGCGGTGCCGAAGCTCAGCTTCAGGGCCGCCAGCACCCGCGGCGCGGAAATGATCGTCCAGAACTGATCCCAGGTGAGTTGCGCGGCGTGGACGAACATCGCCGCCAGCGGGATAAGCACAATCAGGCTGAGGTACACCAAGGTGTAACCCAGCGTCAGCCCGAAGCCGGGTATGACGGGGGAGATACGACGCGACATAAAAGTCCTTGGTTAAAAAGCATTCCGCTGAACGCACCAATGTGGGAGCGAGCTTGCTCGCGAAGAGGGAGTATCAGCCAACTCTACGTCGTCTGACACTCCGCTTTCGCGAGCAAGCTCGCTCCCACATTTTCCGCGCCTGGCTTCAGGCTTGATGTGTGGCTGGAGTCAGATTACTGCGCCTGATAAATCTGGTCGAACACACCACCGTCATTGAAGAATTTCGGCTGCGCGGTTTTCCAGCCGCCGAAGTCCTTGTCGATGGTCACCAGGTCCAGTTTCGGGAACTGCTGGGCGTACTTCGCGGCCACGTCCTTGTCACGCGGACGATAGAAGTTCTTCGCGGCGATCTCCTGACCGGCCGGGCTGTACAGGTGCTTCAGATAGGCTTCGGCGATCTGCTCGTTGCCCTTCTTCTCGGCGTTCTTGTCGACCACCGCCACTGGCGGTTCAGCGAGGATCGACAGCGAAGGCACGACGATGTCGAACTTGTCGGCGCCGCCATCTTCTTTCAGCGCCAGGAACGCTTCGTTTTCCCAGGCCAGCAACACGTCACCCTGACCGTTGTTGACGAAAGTGATGGTCGAACCGCGTGCACCGGTGTCGAGGATCGGCACGTGCTTGAACAGGGTCTGCACATATTCTTTGGCTTTGGCTTCGTCACCGCCGCTGGCTTTCAGGCCGTAGGCCCACGCGGCGAGAAAGTTCCAGCGTGCGCCGCCGGAGGTTTTCGGGTTCGGCGTGATCACCGAGACGTCGTTCTTGACCAGATCGCCCCAGTCCTTGATGCCTTTCGGGTTGCCCTTGCGCACCAGGAAGACGATGGTCGAGGTGTACGGCGTGCTCGCTTCTGGCAGACGCTTCTGCCAGTCGGCGGGCAGGGTCTTGCCGAGTTTGGCGATTTCGTCGATGTCACCGGCCAGTGCCAGGGTCACCACGTCAGCACGCAGGCCGTCGATCACCGCACGACCCTGCTTGCCCGAACCACCGTGGGATTGCTGGATTTTCACGGTGTCGCCAGCATGATCTTTCTGCCAGAACTTGATGAATTCAGCGTTGTAGTCCTGATACAGCTCGCGTGTCGGGTCATACGACACATTGAGCAGTTCGTAATCCTTGGCAACCGCGGAACCGGCAAACACAGCGCTGGCCAGGGCGGCCAAAGCGTAACGGCGAATCGACGACATGGTGAAAGCTCCTGGAATTCTTGGTGGTGGCTTTTTCTTATGTATTTCGGAAATCGTGTTGCCGGTTCAAAGATCGCAGCCTTCGACAGCTCCTACGCACAGCCCCCTGTAGGAGCTGCCGCAGGCTGCGATCTTTTAGCCCGGTTGTTTACCGGGTTGCTGCAAACGGAATTTCTCTTTGCGTTCGATCTGTACGACCTGCGCGTTGTGCACAGTGATTTCCACCGCGCCGAAACGCAGATCGCGCAGGGCGCTCTGGATTTCACGCAAGATGGTGCTTTCGTCCTGACCGTCAACGCTGCGAAGGGATGCGCTCATGGTGCTGCTCCTTTGAATGGGATTTGCCTGGCAGTGGGCGGCACTGCGTTCGGCGTGGGAGCAATATAAGAGAGGCGCGGATATTCTTAAAAAGACTATTTAAGAATGTTTATATAACTGAAAAACATTATGTGGCGGAGCAAGGGTTTGCAGCCTGTTGAAGCAAATGATCGCAGCCTTCGGCAGCTCCTACAGGGATCGGTGTAGGAGCTGCCGAAGGCTGCGATCATTTGATCTTTTAACCAATCACCGGAATTCTCGCCCAGTCAATCTCCTGTGCCGGAACCGGCCGCCCAAACCAGTACCCCTGCCCTAGATCACATTCCTGCTCAAGCAAAAACGCCGCCTGCTCAACCTGCTCGATACCCTCGGCATGCACCTGCATGCCCATGCTCCGGGCCAGCGCGATGATCACCCGGACAATCGCCGCATCATCCTCATCCCACGGCAACCCGGCGACGAAACCCTGATCGATCTTCAGTTTCTGCACCGGCAAGCGCTTGAGCCGTAACAGCGACGAATAGCCCGTGCCGAAATCATCGATGGCCAGGCGAATACCCAACTCGCGCAAACGGTGCATCTGCTCCAGCGCCACTTCCGGATCATCCATCACCGCGCTTTCAGTGACTTCCAGCTCCAGATACGCCGGATCCAGCCCGGTGTCGTGCAGCACCTGCGCAACCTGTTGATACAACTCACGACGAGCGAACAATCGTGACGAAACATTCACCGCGACAAACGACAGCACCAGCCCGGCCTGCTGCCACTGGCACATTTGTCGACACGCCTGCTGCATGACCCAAGCGTCGATTTCGGCGATCAGCCCGGTGCGCTCGGCAATAGGGATGAATTCCGCCGGCGAGACCAGGCCGCGTTGCGGATGCTGCCAACGCACCAAGGCTTCGACGCCAATCAGGCGACTGGTTTTCAAATCATGCACGGGTTGGTAGTAAACCCGCAGTTCCTGCTGCTCCAGCGCGCGGCGCAGCTCGAATGCGATCTCCACACGTTGCTGGGCGTGGGCGGTAAGTTCTTCGGTATACAAGGCATAACCGTTACGGCCGCTGCTCTTGGCCTTGAACAGCGCCGCATCGGCATTGCGCAACAGTTGCTCGGCGCTTAGCGCATCGCTGGGGAACAGGCTGATGCCGAGGCTGGCGTTGATGAACAACTGATTGCCATCAATGCTGAACGGCTCCTTCAGCGCATCGAGAATCCGTTGCGCCAGCGCCGCCGCCTGCACCGGCTGTGGACAACTTTCCGCCAGTACCGCGAACTCATCGCCGCCGAGCCGCGCCAGGGAAATGCCGGGGCCGAACAGCGCTTGCAAACGCGCCGCCACGGCCTTGAGCAAGCGATCGCCGACGTTATGGCCGAGGCTGTCGTTGATCATCTTGAAGTGATCGAGATCGAGCATCAGCAATGCACAGCCGCGCTTGTGGTTTTGCGCCGAGGCCAGAGCCTGCTCGGCGCGATCGCTGAACAGCAGACGATTGGGCAGATCGGTCAGCGGATCGTGGTGTGCGAGGTGTTTGAGCTCATGCTCGGAATCCTTGATCGCGCTGATGTCGGAAAACACCGCGACGTAATGGCTGAGCCGGCCCTGATCATCGTGAATGACCCGGATGGTCTGCCACTGTGGATAAATCTCGCCGCTTTTGCGCCGGTTCCAGATCTCGCCGCTCCATTCGCCCTGCGACTCAAGGGTAGCGAACATCGCCTGATAGAACCCTGGCGGATGATGGCCGGATTTGAACAGGCTCGGCTGCTGCCCAATGACTTCTTCACGCTGATAACCGGTGATCTCGATGAACGCGCGATTGACGTGCACGATCAGCCCTTGGTGGTTGCTGACCAACACCCCTTCACGGGTGCAGTCAAAGACCGCCGCGGCCTGACGCAGGCGTTCGCGATCAGCGTGGCGCTCGCGCAACCGTGCGCCAATCCCGAGAAACTCACACAAGCGCGCCCGCGCCAGGAAAATCAGCCCGGCGCTGAGCGCCGCAAAGACGTAACCGTTGATCAGTTGCCATCGGGCAAGATCGACCGAGTTATCGAAGAAATTGTTTAATAAATGATCAGTACCTTGCAGCCAGACAGCGGCAAGCACGAGATAGAGCAGCGCTGCACGCAATGCATCGCGGTAAGTGGCAGGCATTCGGCTGTCCATGTCCCTACAAAAAGGTTGGAATTATAGGTCAAGAAACATTCAGCGACTCTTATCTGAAAGGGCGACTGGTTTTATCTGTGTGCTTGGTGATAATGCAACGGCTGTTTTTATCTTTATCGAGGGCCCTATAGCCTATGTGGTACGAAGGTTTTCTTGGCTTGTCGGCCTGGTCTCTGGTCGCAGTCACCCTGCTGATGACCCACGTGACGATTGTCGGCGTCACGGTCTATCTGCACCGTTACTCGGCCCATCGCTCGCTGGAGCTGAATGCTGGCCTGAAACACTTTTTCCGTTTCTGGCTGTGGCTGACCACGGCGCAGAATACCCGCGAGTGGACCGCCATCCACCGTAAACACCACGCCAAGTGCGAAACCGAAGACGACCCGCACAGCCCGGTCATCAAAGGCCTCTCCACCGTATTGCGCACCGGCGCCGAGCTGTACCGTGCCGAAGCGCAGAACCCGGAAACCCTGCGCATCTACGGCAAGAACTGCCCCGAAGACTGGATCGAACGCAACCTCTACAGCCGCTACCCGCTGCTGGGCGTGGCGATCATGGGCGTCATCGACCTGCTGCTGTTCGGCACCATCGGCATCACCATCTGGGCGATCCAGATGATGTGGATCCCGGTGTGGGCCGCCGGCGTGATCAACGGCCTCGGCCACGCCGTCGGCTATCGCAACTTCGAATGCCGCGACGCAGCGACCAATCTGGTGCCATGGGGCATCCTGATCGGCGGCGAAGAACTGCACAACAACCATCACACCTACCCTAACTCGGCCAAGCTGTCGGTGAAGAAGTGGGAGTTCGACCTCGGCTGGGCGTGGATCAAAGTCTTCAGCTTCCTGCGTCTGGCCAAGGTTCAGCGCGTGGCGCCGATCGCCCACCGCGTCGAAGGCAAGGGCAATCTGGACATGGACACCGCCATGGCGATCCTCAACAACCGCTTCCAGATCATGGCCCAGTACCGCAAATTGGTGATCGGCCCGCTGGTCAAGCAAGAGCTGGCCAAGGTCGATCATTCGGTGCGCCACCAGTTCCACCGCGCCAAGCGTCTGCTGTCGCGGGAAACCAGCCTGCTGGAAGATCGTCATCACTTGCGCATCCAGACCATGCTCGAGCACAGCCAGGCGCTGAAGGTAATTTACGAGAAACGCCTGGCCCTGCAGCAGATCTGGGTCAAGACCAGCGCAAACGGCCACGACATGCTCGCCGCCATCAAAGAGTGGATTCACGAGGCCGAGGCCAGCGGTATCCAGTCCCTGCGTGAATTCGCCGACCAGTTGAAAACCTACTCGCTGCGTCCTGCAGCGGTCTGAGACCGTTGATCGGTGCACCCGGCTCCCGGGTGCACCCTTCGGAACTTCGCTAAAAATCCCCTATCTCAAAGACACTTCGCCATCCCGGCGGGCTGTACTGTGGCCGTTGTCGAATTGCGGCACGCCTTTGAGATCTGTGCCGATGGTCAATAACAATCAAAAAGACTCATCCTTACCGAAGTGGCCCGAGGCCGCGCAAACGCTCATGGCGTTGATGCATGCCCAAGGCGAAGTCGCCCGTTTGAGCGAACGCGAACAGCTGTTCAGCTCCTTATTGGTCAGCGTCAACGCTGTGCTCTGGGCCTTCAACTGGGAAACCCGTCAGGTGCTGTATGTCAGCCCCGCCTATGAACGGATTTTCGGCCGCTCCGCCGGCTTGCTGCTCGCCGACTACAACCAATGGCGCGACAGCATCTACCCCGACGATCTGGAATACGCCGAACGCAGCCTCGCCGAAGTCCTGCACAGAGGCGCGGTGGAAGATCGCGAATACCGGATCATCGCCGCCGACGGTCAGGTGCGCTGGCTCAGCGATAAGTGCTTCATCAACCGTCAGGACGAGCCGGGGCAACCGGTGATCATCGTCGGCATCGCCGAGGACATCACCGACAAGAAGCAGATGGAAACCGAACTGCACCGTTTGGCGACCACCGACGTACTCACGCAAAGCAGCAATCGCCGCCACTTCTTCGAATGCGCCAACCGCGAGTTCGAAGAGGCGCGGCAGCAAGGTTCACCACTGGCGTTTTTGCTGCTGGATATCGATGACTTCAAAATGATCAACGACAGCTACGGCCACCCGGAGGGTGACAACGTGTTGCAGCGGATTGCCGAGTGCGGGCGCGGTTCGTTACGTCGCGGTGATCTGTTCGGACGAATTGGCGGGGAAGAGTTTGCGGCGGTGTTTCCAGGGTGCGCACCGGACATGGCCATGCAAGTGGCCGAGCGACTGCAGCAGGAGATTCAGCGCTTGAGTTTCAACCATGACGGCCAGACGTACGGCATCACTGTCAGCCAAGGATTGACCAGTCTGACCGAGGCAGACGAAAGCCTCGACAGCCTGTTCGCCCGCGCGGATGCGGCCATGTATGAGGCCAAACGGCAGGGCAAGAACCGGATTATCTCTGCCTGACCCCGTCCTCCCGCCTCAACACAAACCCACTGTGGGAGCGAGCCTGCTCGCGAAAGCGTTGTATCAGACAATGATGTGCTGAATGACAATCCGTCTTCGCGAGCAGGCTCGCTCCCACATTTGGAATGTGGGTGAATCCAGGTTATTTACGCATCCGCATCAATTCCGGCAAGCCGATCTTCAACAACCGTGCCGTGCGGCTCTTCGCCAGTTCCTCAACGCCCTCATGCTCGGTCAGATGCGCCATCTGCGCCGCCATGTTCATGACCAGCGCCTCGCGGGAATACACCCCTCCGCCGAGTTGGTAGACCGACGCAATCAGCTCACGCAATTCCAGCGGCAAACGCCAGCGGGTGCGCAGGGCCGAACCATAAGCGGCACCGAACTCGGCCAGCGCCTCGCCGACTTCCTCCAGTTCATCCAGCTCACCACCCGCCTGCTGCCATTCCTGCAGACAACGCAGCAACGCCAGATCACCCAGCCGATGCAGCATGCCCGCGCAGTAACAGCGCTCCTGATCGAGATCTAGCAAGCGCGCCAACGTGCGCGCATATTCCGCAGTGTGCAGCGACAGTCCCCAATAACGTTCGGCATAGTCCGCCAGACACGGATCACTGAGCCTGGCGCTGCGCTTGAGTGCCAGCCCCAGAATCAGGTTCATGCTCTGTCCGGTGCCCAGGCGATGCAGGGCTTGCGCCAATGTTTGCACCGGCGCGCCGTGGTGCTGCGCCGCGCTGTTGGCCGCAGCGATCAACACGGCAGTGATCTGTGGATCGGTTTTGATCTCATCTTCCAGCAGTTTCAGATCGAGGCCATTGGGATTGAGGCTGCGCTTCACCGCCACCTGCACATCGGTCATCAACGGCGCGCCGTCGGCCTGCTCACGTCGACGCTCAAGAAACACTGACAAGGTCATGCCCGGTGCCAACGTCGGCACCTCACAGAACACCTCTTCACCAGCATCGAGCAGTAAACCCTGCAAACGCTCGGTTAGATTTTCCATATTCAGCGGCTTGGTCAGATACGCGGTTGGCGCCAGCGGAATCGCTTCGCGCACGCTGGCACTGTCATTGCGGCTGCTCATCAGAATAAACGGCAGCAGCGGATTGCGTTTGCGCTGCCGCACGCTGCGCAACACGCTCAAGCCATCGACGCCGGGTAGCTCCCAATCGACGATGGCCAGGTCATAAGGAATTTCGCTGAGCATCGACATGGCTTGCTGGCCATCGGCACACAGGTCCAGCCGTGCATCGCAACGCACGTTCAGCAGCACTTGTTTGAGCAGGTCGCGAGACCACGGATCAGCCTCGGCAATCAGTACTCGCGGTACGGCGGGTAAATCAACGGCAGTCATGCGCGCTCTCCCTTGCAATGCCTGAACCTTAGCCAATGCTGGCCATTCGATACAGCGCTAAAGCGCTCGATGTGTTTCAAAGGGCGTAAAAAAACCCGCCGAAGCGGGTTTTTTGTCGATCAGATCACAGGCAGATCAGAGCTCGGAGAAGCACTCTTCGATGATCGCCAGACCTTTGTCCAGTTGCTCGTCCGGCGAAGTCAGCGGTACAAGAACGCGCAGAACGTTGCCGTAAGTGCCGCAGGACAGCAGGATCAGACCCTTGTCGCGCGCCTTGGCCACAACGGACGCTACTGCTGCAGCGTTCGGCTTGTGGCTGTCGCCGTTTTCGAACAGCTCGACCGCGATCATCGCGCCCAGGGCACGGACTTCACCGATCACCGGGTACTTGGCCTGGATAGCTTTCAGACCAGTGACCAAACGCTCGCCGACAGCCTTGCAGCGATCCAGCAGTTGCTCTTCTTCGAACACTTCCATCACTGCCAGTGCAGCGGCGCAAGCGATCGGGCTACCAGCATAGGTACCGCCCAGACCGCCTGGCGCGATGGCGTCCATGTATTCGGCCTTGCCGCACACGCCGGCCAGCGGGAAGCCGCCAGCGATGGATTTGGCGAAAGTGGTCAGGTCGGCAGCAACGCCCATCTGCTCCATGGCGAAGAACGTACCGGTACGGCCAGCGCCGGTCTGTACTTCGTCAGCGATCAGCAGGATGCCGTGTTGGTCGCACAGCGCGCGCAGACGCTTCATGAATTCCTTCGGCGCAACGTAGAAACCACCTTCGCCCTGAACCGGCTCAATGATGATCGCGGCGATGTCTTTCGGCTCGGCGTCGTTCTTGAAGATGCGCTCGATGGAAGCGATCGAATCGTCGATGCTCACGCCATGCAGTTCGTTCGGGTACAGCGCGCGGAAGATGCCGCCTGGCATCAGGCCCATGCCGGCCGAGTAAGGCACGACTTTACCGGTCAGACCCAGGGTCATCATGGTGCGACCGTGGTAGGCGCCGGTGAAGGCGATCACGCCGGCACGGCCAGTGGCGGCACGGGCGATTTTCACGGCGTTTTCCACGGCTTCGGAACCAGTGGTGACCAGCAGGGTTTTCTTGGCGAAATCACCTGGGACCTTGGCGTTGATTTTTTCGCACAGCTCAACGTACGGCTCGTAAGCCAGCACCTGGAAGCAAGTGTGGGTCAGCTTGTTCAGCTGTTCGGTCACGGCGGCGATGATTTTCGGGTGCACGTGGCCGGTGTTCAGTACAGCGATGCCGCCAGCGAAGTCGATGAACTCACGACCTTCAACGTCAGTCACGGTAGCGTTTTTTGCCGATTCAGCGAAGATCGGGTGAATCTGGCCAACACCACGTGGAACAGCTGCGGTACGACGGGCCATCAGTTCAGCGTTAGTCTTGCTCATTACAGTCCTCATTCGCCGCTCATCGGGCGGCGTGGCTCAAGGATTAAGCGGGAGAAATCGACGGTGGCAGCATGCGATGATCGACTGCCACGGCGTTCCTGGCCGCAGAGAAAATTCCGGTTTGAAACCACGCAAAGGGACAGCGCTCTCGTGCCCTTTGCGTTTGCAGCGATCCTTGTCCGAGCTTAGATGCCCAGGCAGAGGTATTTGATTTCCAGGTAATCTTCGATGCCGTACTTGGAGCCTTCACGGCCCAGGCCCGAAGCCTTGATGCCGCCGAATGGCGCGACTTCGTTGGAGATCAGCCCGGTGTTGACGCCGACCATGCCGTATTCCAGCGCTTCAGCGACACGGAACACACGACCGAGGTCACGAGCGTAGAAGTACGAAGCCAGACCGAACTCGGTGTCGTTGGACATCGCGATCACTTCGGCCTCGTCTTTGAAGCGGAACAGCGGCGCCAGTGGACCGAAGGTTTCTTCCTTGGCCACGGCGGCATTTTTCGGCACGTTGGTGAGGATGGTCGGCTCGAAGAAGTTGCCTTCCATCGCCTTGCCGCCAGCCAGCACGGTGGCGCCTTTGGCTACGGCGTCAGCGATGTGCTCTTGCACCTTGGCCACGGCTTTTTCGTCGATCAGCGGGCCAGTGGTGGTGCCGTCTTCCAGACCGTTACCGATCTTCAGTTTGGCCACGGCCACTTTCAGCTTCTCGGCGAACGCGTCGTAGACCGAATCCTGAATGTACAGACGGTTGGCGCAGACGCAGGTCTGGCCGTTGTTGCGGTACTTGGAAATGATCGCGCCTTCGACGGCCTTATCCAGATCCGCGTCGTCGAACACGATGAACGGCGCGTTGCCGCCCAGTTCCAGCGAGACTTTCTTGATGTCCTTGGCACATTCCGACATCAGTTGACGACCGATTTCGGTCGAACCGGTGAAGGACAGTTTGCGCACGATCGGGTTGCTGGTCAGCTCGCTGCCGATGTCGCCGGCGCTGCCGGAAACGACACTGAACACGCCCGCAGGAATGCCCGCGCGCTGAGCCAGTTCGGCCAGTGCGAATGCGGAGAATGGAGTTTGCGAAGCAGGCTTGAGCACCATGGTGCAACCGGCGGCCAGTGCCGGGCCGGCTTTACGGGTGATCATCGCCGCCGGGAAGTTCCACGGGGTGATCGCCGCGGTCACGCCGATTGGCTGCTTGATCACGATCAGGCGCTTGTCTGGCTGGTGACCCGGAATCACGTCACCGTAGATGCGCTTGGCTTCTTCGGCGAACCACTCGATAAACGAAGCGGCGTAAACGATTTCGCCCTTGGCTTCGGCCAGCGGCTTGCCCTGCTCGAGGGTCATCAGGCGCGCGAGGTCGTCCTGGTTCTCGATCATCAGTTCGAACCAGCGACGCAGCTTGCCGGCACGTTCTTTGGCGGTCAGTGCACGCCAGGCCGGCAGCGCTTTGTCTGCGGCTTCGATGGCACGGCGGGTTTCGGCGGCGCCCATTTTTGGTACGGTACCGAGGATTTCGCCGGTGGCCGGGTTATTGACCTTGATCGTCTGACCGTTGTCCGCATCGACCCAAGCGCCATCAATGAAGGCTTGCTGGCGGAACAACAGGGTGTCTTTAAGCTGCATGTCGGCTTTCCTTAACAGCACCGCGGCCTGCGCGGAGCAAATTATGATTGTAGAAAGGCGCCTCGCAAGGCTGCCGTCAGGGAAATCAGTGACCGGGTGTGGCGCATCAACAGTGCACGATTCGAAACACCGGCGCTTCAACGCCCGGTCAACGAGCGTTTGAAATCTCAAACGGATCGTAGGATCAAAGGGGTTAAAGGACAATAGGTCGTTCGAAAAAAAGAACAAAAACGGCGTGTTTGTGGAATTTTTCAGATCAACGAGCCAAAGGTCCCGCCGCAGGAAAACCTTAGATCAACCCTGCCAAAGCGCCAAGCGAGGGTTTTGCAGGACGTTACAGCTTTATGGAATGCAGCGCTTTCAGCCGACACGCGCACTGACAATACCTGCTCAAACCCAGCATGGACGCCCCGAGCCGACCTAGGTATGATGTCGCCCGCTGCACCAGTAGCTCAGCTGGATAGAGTACTGCCCTCCGAAGGCAGGGGTCGTGGGTTCGAATCCCGCCTGGTGCACCATTGATTTAAACGAGAAAGCCCCGGACTGTGACGGTCCGGGGCTTTTTTGTGGAAAACGGTTTCAATTGAAGTTGAGCGTGTCAGTTATTCGGTTTTACCGAACAACTGGATAAAAGCCCGTTACTCCGTCGTCCAATCAAACTCGTCGTAATCATCGTCATCCTCTTCCTCCTCAACCTCCTCTTCGAAAACCTCGTCTTCATCAACGACATCTTCTTCCGGCTGATTCAGCAGAAACTCCTTACGCGTCTCGGTAATCGCTCGCCTCATCTCCTCGCCCTTCTCCGGGCAGTTGAGCAGTTGGGCGATGCGGTCAATTTTTGCTGCCACGTTGTCCTCCAGCGTATTGGCAATGCCCCGATAGTGCGCGTTTTTGCGGGGCAATGCCAAATGGCTGAGGGATCAGGCGGTCATTTTTTCTGCAACTGTTCCAGTCGGGCGTCGAGATCGGCGTTCGGGTAGCGTTTGTGCAGGTTGTTGAACAGGCTGTCGGCGGCTTGCGATTGGCCTGATTCGCGCAGGCGCAGGACTTCGCGCAGTTGTGCGTCGAGGCCGTTGGCCGGGGCGGCGGCGCGCTTACTGAATTTGGCTTCGTCGGCGCTGATGGCTTGATCTTGCATCGGCGCGGCCATTTCCATCATCGGCACAGGTGCCGGCATGGCGCCGGCCGGGGCAGACAATCGGTGCAGTTGCGCTGAGTCCGTTTCGGTCATGGGTATAGCAAGCTTGGGGGCTGGGGCGTAGTCGTACTGACGCAACGGTTCAGGCGCGCGCTGTACCAGTGACAACATCAATGCCACGCCAACGAGGCTGGCGAACGCGACTTGCCAGCGTGGTTTGCGGCATATACCCAGCCAGCGTTGCCACAGGCTTGGTTTCGGCGCAGGGGTTTGACGCTGCGCAGCGTTGAGGATGAACGCATCGAGATGCGCTGGCGGTTCGGCATTGTGCTGTTCACGCACATGCTTGATCAGCGGCTCTTCGGGTGTCTGGCGGGCGTCAGTCATGTCAGTACCTCCTCGGCCAGCAGCCGACGCAGTTTTTGCTGGGCGTAGCGCAAGCGGCTTTTGACGGTTTCCAGCGGTGTTTCGGTGAGGCTGGCGATTTGCGCCAGATCGAGATCGCCGTGGGCCCGCAGCAGGAACACTTCGCGCTGATCGACGGGCAAGCTTTGCAGGGCGTTTTCCAGGCGCTGGCTGTCACGGCTGAGGCTGAGCAGTTGTTCGGGATCATTCGCTTCATCGCTGACGGCATGTGCCTGCTCGTCGTAGCTGTCGTGCAGCGGTTGTCGGGCGCCGTGTTTACGCCAGTGATCGATCAGGCGATTGCGGGCGATCTGGAATAGCCATGTACGAAATGTCGCCCGACCTTGTGGCTGACTGCTGCTGCGGATCAGGCTCAGCCAGGCCTCCTGAAATACTTCGTCGGCCAGTTCCGGTTTGCCGCTCAAGCCGAGCAGAAACCGGTACAAGCCTTGGCGATGGCGGGCATACAAGATCTCGAACGCGGCACCGTCGCCCTCGCGATAACGCGCCAGCAGCGACTCATCGCTGCTGGCGGTTGAGCTGTCTGCCGAGGCAAACAGCTGACTGATGAAGCCTTTCAGACGACTCACTTATTCAATCCGTCGTTCAGTGGCCAGCGCGTTCGAAGCGCTCGAAGTGCGCAGACTTTGCGCCAATTCGACCAGTTGCACGAACTCGTTGCGCAGGCCAAAGCGGTCATCGCCGCGCGCGCCACGGGCCAGTGCTTCCGTATCTTTCAGACTGAAATCGCCGGTGTAACGACCGTCCTTGAGCTGCTGGGAGAACGCGGCGACGGCGGCGGAAAAACGCAGATCTTCGCTGGCGGTTGCGACCTGGTTGGCAATCGGCCGCTCGATCAGCAGACTTTTCCCACCTTCAGGCTGTTGATAACGCACACGCAGCATCGCCAATTCTCCGTTCTTCACGGTAACAACCGGCTCCGATTTACCGTAACGCAGTGGCTCCAACCAACCCTTCTCACCCGCCGGAACAATTTCGTACAGCGCGGTCACCGTGTGTCCTGCGCCGATTTCGCCGGCATCGACTTTGTCATTGCTGAAATCCTCACGTTTCAACGCACGGTTCTCGTAGCCGAGCAGGCGATATTCGCTGACTTGCGCCGGGTTGAACTCCACCTGCAGTTTGACGTTTTTCGCCACCACGGCGAGGGTCGAACTCAACTGATCCACTAACACTTTGCGCGCCTCGCGCAGGTTGTCGATGTAGGCGTAGTTACCGTCGCCGGCATCGGCCAGTTGTTCCATCAAGTGTTCATTGTAGTTATCTACACCAAAACCCAGCGTCGTCAGCGAAATCCCGCTTTTGCGTTTATCCACAGCCATTTGTTTGAGGCTGTCGAAGTCACTCACGCCGACATTGAAGTCACCATCGGTAGCCAGGAGGATGCGGTTGATGCCTTTGGGAATGAAAGCCTGCTGCGCCATTTGGTAAGCCAGTTCAATACCTGAAGCGCCGGCGGTCGAACCGCCCGCAGTCAATTGCTCAATGGCTGTACGAATTTTCGCTTTCTCCCGTCCGGAAGTAGGCTCCAGTACCACTCTCGATTCACCGGCATAGACCACCAACGAAACGCGATCCTGATCGCGCAACTGATCAACCAGCAATTTCAGCGTACTTTTCACCATTGGCAGGCCTTCGCGACGATCCATCGAGCCGGAGACATCGACCAGAAACACCAGATTGGCCGGGGCCAGTTCCGCCACAGCGCGGTCGGATGCCTTGATGCCGATACGCAGCAAGCGGGTGTGCGGGTTCCACGGTGAGGCCGCCAGTTCAGTGGTCACGCCAAACGGCGAGCCGTCGCTGGGCAGCGCGTAGTCATAGGGGAAGTAATTGACCATTTCCTCCAGCCGCACCGCGCCTTCTGGCGGCAGTCGACCTTGATTGAGCAAGCGGCGGACGTTGGCATAAGCGCCCGTGTCGACGTCGGCACTGAAAGTAGAAACCGGTGTCTCGGCGACGCTGTGTATCGGGTTATCGGCCAACGTCTGATACTGCTCGCGCTGCTCGTCGCGATAGACCTGTGGATAACTTTCACCCAACGGCATCGGCGCGCTGCCCGCATTGGGCATCTTGTACAGCGCGCGCTTGGCCATTGAGGTGTCAGCCATGACCGCTTCATGCTGAACCAGCACCTCAGGCTGCGCCGGCGCTGGCACAGCAGCGGAATCGGGTGTGGACGAAGCACCGCAACCGGCGAGCGCCAGCAGCACAGCAACCGCAACAGGACGCAAGAGAGGATGAGACATGGGGGCTGACCTCGGGATGAAATTGATCATTCATCCACTGAGACGGGCAGCCCTTTCAGTTCGGGTTAAACGCCGCTAAAAAAATTTCAGCGGTGATAACGCCGCACCGCACTGCTGTTACGCAGCACATGGCCTTTGATTTTTTCCATCAGCTCGGCACGAGTCAGACCGGCCGGCAAGGCATCCGGGGCCAGATCCAGCGCGTAAATCTGGATGATGTAGTGGTGCGCACTGTCGCCCACTGGCGGACACGGCCCCATGTAATGCGTGTTGCCCTTGCTGTTGGTGCCGCCGACACCTTCGAATGCGGATTTGGCGCCGACACCTGCCGCAATCTGCCGCGTGGTGGACTTGATGCCGTAGTGAATCCAGTGATCGACGCCCAGGCCTTTCTGGCCGTCCGGGTCGTGCATGACGATCGCGTAACTCTGGGTGCCGGCAGGACCTGCGTTCCAGCTCAGCGCTGGCGACTGGTTCTTGCCGCCACAACCGGCGGCATCGCTGGCCGCTGCCGAGGTAAACAGGCGGTTATCGGAAACACCCGGAATGCTCAGGGTGAAACGCTCCTGGGCCTGCGCTGGAAACTGCACGCAAAGGGTGACGGCAATGGCCGCCAGCCAGGGGTTGAGAGAGGTCAATCGGGTCATTCCGGGAGCACCTTGTGCAGTTGGGCCGTCGTCGGCCTGCAAACTATAGCCGTACCGTTCGTGCCGTGGCAGTGGCAAATGGCTGAACCTCGCCCTGCGGCGCAAACTCACAAGAGAAATGCCCGCGAGGAAGCCGATCATGTCCCTGCACCGTGTCGCCCGTATCGCCGATGTCCCTGAAGACCGTGGCCTGCAAGTTGAAATCGGCGAGTGCAAGATTGTGCTGTTGCGCGTCGGTGAGCAGCTACGCGCCTTTCAGGGCGAATGCCCACATGCCGGGGCGCCGCTGGCTGACGGTGCGTTGTGTCAGGGACGTCTGATCTGCCCGTGGCACAAGGCTGCGTTTCGCGCAGAAGACGGCGCACTATGTGAGCCGCCAGCGCTCGACAGCCTCAAGCGGTATCCACTGGAGCTGCGCGGCGATGACGTTTGGGTCGATGAACAACCGTTGCCCGATGCGCATACTCCTCCGGCGGATGATTCGCGTACGTTCGTGATTGTCGGCGCGGGCGCCGCTGGTACGGCATGTGCAGTGGCGCTGCGGGAAAAGGGGTTCGGTGGCCGCATCGTCATGATCGACCGCGAGACCGATGCCGGTTACGACCGCACGGTGCTGAGCAAATTTGTCCTCGCCGGGGACATGCCACCCGAGGAAGCGCCGCCGCTGCGAGATGAAACTTTCTATAAAGAGCAGCGCATCGAGCGACTGGAAAAACAAATCACCTCGCTGGATGCTGCAAACCAGACGTTGCATCTGAACGACGGTCAGTCCCTGCGTTATGACGCGGCCGTGCTCGCCACCGGCGGTGAACCCAATCCATTGGAATTGCCAGGCGCCGACCTGCCGCAGGTCTTCGTCCTGCGCTCAAAAGCCCAGGCAGAGCAAATAATGAATGCCGCCAAACCCGAGCAACGCGCGGTGATCATCGGCGACAGTTTCATCGCTCTCGAATGCGCCTCGGCCCTGCGCCAGTATGGCCTCGACGTAACAGTGCTGGCTCGCCACGCGACTCCCTTCGCTGCGCAATTCGGTGAAGCCGTGGGCAAGGCGATCCGCGCGCTGCACGAACAGAACGGGGTGAAATTCATCACCGAACACGAAGCCACCGAGATCATCGGCGACGACAAGGTAGAGGCCGTGCTGCTGGACAATGGCCTGCGGCTTTCTGCGGATCTGGTTCTGGCGGGGATCGGTGTGCACCCGGCCACCGAAGCTTTCGCGTCATTGCCGAGGGAAAAAGATCAGTCATTGCGCGTCGATGATGGCCTGCGTGTGAGCGAAAATCTGTGGGCCATCGGCGACATCGCCACGTTCCCGTTGAACGGCCAGTTACAACGCATCGAGCACTGGCGCCTGGCTCAACAACATGCGCGAATTGCTGCTGCCAATATGCTCGGTGGCGACGAACATTACCTCGACGTGCCGTTCTTCTGGACTTGGCATTTCGGCAAGAACTACGACTACCTCGGCCACGCTGAGCACTGGGATGAGGTGGAGTTTCTCGGCGAGCCTGAACATCCGCCATTTATTGGTCTGTTCGGTAGAAACGGTATGGTAGTTGCCGCCGTGGCTTGCGAGAAAGAAAGAGCGATGGCGTTACTCACCGAGCGCATGAAGCAACCGCTGCCGATGGAAGAGGCTTGGGAACTGATCCGCGATTAGCGGCCGATTGATCGTTCCCACGCTCCTGCGTGGGAATGCAGCCCGTTACGCTCCGCGTCACTGGACGCGGAGCGTCCCAAGAGGCATTCCCACGCAGAGCGTGGGAACGATCAATTAACGAAGCAAGGGCTCGCGATTGTCATCATCTTCAGCATGCAGAAAAATCACCCGCGGATGCTCCAGCGGTGCCAGCGGCGGTGGCAATTCCTCCTGTTTCACCGGCCAGAAATGCGTCACCACGTGACTGATATCGCCTTCCTGATCGTTGTGAATGGTCATCACCCCGGGCGTGCGCAGTTTCTGAAAGCGGTCATCGCAGAGTTTGAAACTCTTGCTCAACCCTTCATCGTCGATCACCGGCGAAGGCAACCGGCGTTGCGCGAAACTGCGACTCTTGCGCTGTTGATAACGTGCCCAGGAAATCAGAATCACCGCGTTGACCAAGGCAATCCAAAGATAAATCTGCAGGGTGCCCAGCGCGTCGAACGCAGATTTATCGATCAGCGGGCCGCCCGCGTGAGTTTCGACCAGCGGCCACAAGCCACGGATCAGCAGAAACAGCAGCCCCACCCACGCCACCACGGTAAGCACCACATCGACCACGACCAGAAAAGGCCGCTGGCGAGTCCGGATGATTTTCATTTGATGACCTCCTCTTCGTCGTCACCAATCGGCTTGATACCCCGGTCGGGACTGACCCAACGCGCACGTTTCTGATGTTGGCCGAACAGCACTTTCGGGAAGCTGACCAGCGTGGTCAGCAGACTGACAAACCAGAACGCGATCGGGTACCACACCACCCAGAACATGGTCTTGCCCAACCCCGGCTCATAGCGTCGGTCGATGACGATGCTGACCGCGAACTGCACCAGGCAGACAAACGCCAGCAGCAGTCCGGTGAACGCCGGTGGCATCAGGTGATCCACCGCAATAGCCTCTGGCATGACCACGAACTTGCCCACGCCCCAGAAAATCACCGACAACAGGAAAGTAAACGCCCAACCGGTCGACAGGCAGTATTCAAACAGCAGCGGCCACAGGTAACGATGACGGTACTGCCAGATGCCGCGAATGTTCTTGAACAGCACTTCGGCGCCACCCTGGGCCCAGCGCAGACGCTGCTTCCACAGGCCGCCGAGGGTTTCCGGCATGAGGATCCAGCACAGCGCGCGCGGCTCGTAGAAGATGCTCCAGTGATCGAGTTGCAGCTTCCAACTGATGTCGATGTCTTCGGTGATCATGTCCGGGCTCCAGTAGCCAACCCGGTTTAACGCCGTGCGGCGAAACGCGACGATCACCCCAGAGACCGTGAAGATCCGCCCGAACACCCGTTGCGTTCGTTTGATCAGACCGATAATCGACGAGAACTCGCCCACCTGAACCCGCCCGACCAGCGTCGAGCGCGTACGAATCCGTGGGTTGCCGGTCACCGCGCCAAGGCGTGCGTTATCCAGCATCGGCGCGACCAGATAGGCTGCCGTGTTCGGCGCCAGTAGCGCGTCACCGTCGATGCACACCAGATACTCACTGCGCGCCGCGATGGCGCCCATGCGCAATGCGACGGCTTTGCCCTGGTTTTCCGCCAGATGCAGCACGCGCAGACGAGGATCTTCCTTGGCCAGCGCGTCGAGCACTTCGGCAGTGTTGTCCTTGGAGCCGTCGTTGATCGCGATGACTTCGATGTTCGGGTAATGCTGGGCCAGCGCCGCGTGGATGGTGTCGGCGGCGTTGTCACCTTCGTTGTAGCAAGGGATCAGGATCGAGATCAGCGGCTCGCCTTCCAGTGGTGGCGGCAGGGTGTCGTCCTGCCACGGCCAGTGACGTTCCCAGTGCAGCCAGAAATACAGGCCACCGGAAATCCACAACCCGGACATGAACAGTGGGTAGAAGAACACGAAGTCCATCAGGAACTGCCCGGTGACAAGGAAGATCAGGCCCAGCGGCACGCCGAGGACGAGCGCCAGAACAAGCAGGGCTAACAGTCTATCCAGCATGTTATGGATTCCATTTATTGGAGAGCGCAGGCCTTACGGTTTTCAGGTCCGGCAGGTTGTCGAGGAAGTTGTCCGGGTAGTAACCGAAACTGGTCGCGCCCTGACGTTTGAGGCGACCCATCCAGTCCGCCAGATGCGCGCCATCGATGTCGGCCTGATCCTTCTTGGTCCAGTCCCGCGCCTGCAATTCGAACACCGTGCGATTCAGCGCGCCGGGGCGCTTTTTGACCGTGGCCACCAGCGCTTCCAGCCACGGGCCGGACTCTGCCTGGGTCTGCTTTTCCATCAGCGGCATGGCCATCGGCGCCGTCCAGTCGTAGGTCACGAGGAAGTCGTCGAGGTTCTGTGCGTACCAGGCTTCGCTCTCGGGGTTGAGCATCGGTTCGGCGAAGATGTTGCGTGCGGTCAGCACCTGCGGGCCGCGAATCGCACGGACTTTGGCGGTCAGCTCGTTGGTGAAGTCGATGAGGTATTGGCTCTTCAAGCGCGTCCAGCGCTGCATCGCTGCCGGATCGTCGCGCAATGCGGCAATCGAACCCGGCAAGCCGTGGGCAGCGTAGGCTTTCAAGGCTTCAGGGCCGGCATCTTCGAAATCCGACAGTACCGCGTCGTCGTGGTAAAGAATGCCGTTGACCGAGGTCAGGCGCGCCACGTCTTCGTAGATTTCACCGATGATCCGTCGCACTTCAGGATCGAACGGCGACAAGCGTTGGTACTGATCCGGATCCACCGAGGTGATGCCGGTTTGCGGGTCCCAACGGGTCACGCGCGGCAGTTTCGAGTCGAGACCAAAACTCAGCACCGGCATCCACGCGAAGACCTTCACGTTAGCGCGGGTACGCAGTTGCCAGGCGACGCGGTTAAAAATATCCGCACGCACCGGCAAGTGACGGTTGGGGAAGTACAGCGAATGCACCAGGCCATCGCCCTTGGGATCGGCGAAGGCTTGCAGGAACACCGTGTTGGCGCCCAAGTCAGCGATGCGCTGCACCAGTTTTCCGAGGTTGATGTCCTGCTGCGCCGGATCCGGGTCGTAAACGTTGTCCAGATCAACATGCACAACGCGCATGACGAAATCCGACTGCACGTCGACGATACTGTTGGCGAAACGCTCGCCGTCAGGATCCGAAGCGACAAGAAAGCGCGGGCTGCTCATCAGGTTGTCGAGGGCGTCGAGACCGTCTTCGAGGGTCAGGGCCATTTCGTAGCCCTCCTCGCCGACCACCGTCAGCGATGTGCCGTCCGCCGCGCCATACGGCCAGACCCAGACGCGTGGTTTCTTGCCGGTGACCTTGCGGATTTTTTCCGAGATGCTGTTCACGTCAGTGCGGATCCGCGCCTGGAAATCAGCCTCGGATTCATAGCGTCTGGTCACTGGGTCATAACGCCGGGTGGCCGCCGCAGGCTGCAGGTTGCCCTGCGGGTTGGCCAAAATACCTTTGTGATTGGCGTCGGTGTGAGCAGCGATTTCCACCAGCCCGGAGTGTGAGATTTCGCGAATCTGATCCCAGGTCAGAAAGTCGGAACGCGCACGCGGAGCACCGGCGAAATCCACTGGCTGATTGAGCGGCGTGTCGATCCAGCTGCCGACCGGCGCCAGCAGCGCGTGCCAGTTATAGGCACGCAGCACCGGTAGCACGCGAGTGTAGAAGCTCGAATAACCGTCGTCGAAACTGAGCAGAATCGCTTTCGCCGGCAGCTCCGGGCCGCCCTTGCGCGCAGCCATGATCTGGTCGACGGTGACCGGTTTGTAGCCGTTCTCGCGCAGCCAAGCGAGTTGCTCGATCAGGCGCTCGGTGCGCACCGCAACTACGGCCTGATCAGGATCGCGGTCTTCAACGTCGTGATAGGCAATGCCGAGCACGTGGTTTTTCGGCCAGGGTTTTTCGCTGGCCGCCAGCGGACGCTCGGACGGCGGCGCGAATGCCGGAGCTTGCTGGGCGCAGGCGCTGACCAGCAGCGCTCCCAGCAGAAGGATGAAACGCGAAATCAAAGGCATCTTCAAACTCTTCTAGAAGCGGAAAGTGAGGTCGACGAGCAGACGCAGATCGGTCTCCCGATCACCGTCGTAGGGCCGGTTGATCACACTGAGCAAACCGCCCACCTCGAACACGTCGTTCCAGGCATAGCGCTGGCCGTAACCGAGCAAAGCCATGCCGCCGGTGCCGTGCTCACGCTGGCTGTACGTCCCCGCGCCGGCCTGGAATTGTTGGCTCCAGGCCGTTTCGTAGCGGTGGTAGAGCACGTGATTGACGTTGACCAGCGGCATCACGCTGAAGTCGGATTTGGGGTTGAAGTACGGCACGTCATCGGACTTGGAGTTGTGGCTGGTGCCGACTTCCAGTCCCGCATCGACCTGCACGTTCGGCGCGCTGTAAACGCCCTCGCGGCCGGTGAGCAAGGCTTCGACGCGGTTGTTGCCGTCACTGAAGTGCGACGGGCTCACCGACAGGCGCCACTCGCGACTTTCATTGGCGCGCCAGCGAATGAAACCGCTGCCGCCGTTGGCCTTGATGTCACTGTTGAGCGCGCGCAGCGGGGTCTCTGCCGAGAGGTATTCAAGGCTGCCGCCGTACTGCCAGTGATCGTTGATGTCACGGGCGATCGCCAGCCGCGCACCCTGTTTGTCGCCGAAACCGTAATCGTGATTGGACACTTCGGCTTCAAGGGTCATGTCACGAGTGCGGCGTTCCAGGCCGACTCGCTGAAAGCGGTGGTGCCCGGTGCCTTCGGCGAAGTCGCCGGTGGCATAACCGACGCCGGCGAACACGCGCCAGTCTTCATCGATCGGCGGGCTGTACAGGGTGGTCTGGATGCCAAAATCGCGGCTGCCGCTGACGGCTCCGGCATCGCCACTGCCGCCACCATTGGCCTTGCCGCCGTAGGCTTCGACGCGCAGCTCGGACATGTCATGCACTTCGCGTTCGCGGGCCAGACGCTGCACCTGGCGGTTATCCGGATAACGTGCGACGACGTCGTCGGTCAGCGCATCCATTTGCCGCCATTCCTGCAATTCCATCGCGGTGTGGGCCTGGCCAATTTCCAGGCCCATGGCGCGTGGCACCATGCTCTCGGTTTCCTTGAGCTGCATTTCTGCGCGGCGCGGCCAGTTACGGGCCAGGTATAAATCGGCCTGAGCCAGACGCAAACCGACGTTACCCGGCGCCTGATCGACCAGCGTCTGCAAGCGCTCCTCGCCATGGGGCAAGTCAGCGCTGTAAGTGCCGGCCTGAGCGGCGAGTTGCTGGGCGTCCATCCATTCATCATTGGGGTTGCCGATCGGCAAGCCCTTGAGTTCGACACGCGGGCGCTGGGATTTGGCGGCGTCCTCGGCGACTTGGCGCGCCTCATCAGCGCGGTCGCTTTCCAGCAGCGAGTAGTACAGCGCAGTGGTGTCTACGAGTCGGTCGCCGACATCGGCATCCGGCGCCGCCAGCACTTGGCGATAGAGGTCGGTGGCGATTTCCGGCTGGCGTTGATCCAGATACGACGCCGCCACCCAGCGCAGTGCGTAGGTCGGAATCTTCACGCCTTCGGCTTGCAGCTTTTGGGATTCAGTGATGACGTCGGCGGTGCGCGCCCGGGCCTTGAGCGCGCCCATGCGGTCGATGCGCCAGCGAATCACGTCGTCGTGAGCGGTCGCGTCGGGTGTCCAGGTGGCGAGCAATTTGTCGTAGTCGGCCAGCGCGCGATCGGCGATGACGTAGCGTTCTTTTTCGCTGCGCGTAGCAAGTTCGGCGAGGCGCACGCGCTCGGCGGCCAGATCACCTTCGAGGCGACGCAACGTGACCGGATCGATCAGGCCCGGACGCTGATTGGCCAGACGCAGCGCTGGCTCCGGCAGACGCGCCTTTTGCAGGGCGATCACGTATTCACGGGCGACTTCCGGTTTGCTGCCGGAGCGTTTGAAGGCCTGATCGTATTCGAACAGGGCGTCGTAAGGTTTGTTGTCACGGGTCAGGGCGTAGCCCAAGGCGAGGCGGCGCGACGGATCATCAGGTTTGGCCGCCACCAGCGCTTTGGCGCGGCTCACCGCTTCGTCGGGTTTACCGGCGTCAGCCTGAGTCAGGGCCAGGCCCAGTTGCAGGTCGGCGTTATCCGGCTCCAACGCCAAAGCCTTGTTGTAGACCTGAGTCGCCTGATCCCAGCGCTTGAGGTTGCGGTAGGCGCGCGCAGTGGCGGTCAGCGCCTGAACCGGCAGGACGCGGTCGCGGCCCTGGGTTTCATAGACCTGCACCACTTCGGCGTCGAGTCCGGCCCAACTGGCGATCTGCAGGTGATCGCTGATCTGCCCGGTGGTCGACTGGCCGGGCGGCACCTGACGCAAAACCGTTAGCGCAGGTGTGGTTTGCCCGGCACGGGCGTCACGCACCATCTGATCATAGGGTGTGTCGGCAAACGCGAGCGCCGGCCAGAGCAACTGGCTGCACAGCGCGACTCGAAACAAAGGGCGTAAACCACGATGTAATACGGGAACATCAATCCGCGGCATTCGTCAGCATCCTTACATGGCCAGCCGGGTCGCAATGCCCTCCTTGCCCTTTCGTAACGGTGGCCGCCAATGCACATGCAACGGCCAAGCTTAGTCAGGCAGTTTTGCACGCAAGCGCAGAGCAATATCCAGAACACAATAATTGTTCAGAATCGTGCTGGCGGTTCAGCCGAAAACCCGAACGCCAGACAGCAAAACGCCCGGCGTCTGTGCGATACAGAGGCCGGGCGTTGCTATCAAGAACGCAGGATTACTGCACTTGCGTGACGCCGGCGAACTTGCTCATCAGGAAGCCGACGAACTGCTCGACGGTCATCTTCTGGCCGTTGAATTCGACCTGATTGGCGGCGTAATGCAGCTTGGTCACCACGTTGGTACCGTCGACGACGGCCAACTGCGAACCAACCGCCATGCCGGCGAACATATCGGCCGCTTCCTTGGATTGATCGACGATGGCTTTGGCATCGGTCTGACCGT
Source organism: Pseudomonas sp. S3_C06 (assembly GCF_054667675.1). Classification (NCBI taxonomy): domain Bacteria; kingdom Pseudomonadati; phylum Pseudomonadota; class Gammaproteobacteria; order Pseudomonadales; family Pseudomonadaceae; genus Pseudomonas; species Pseudomonas sp. S3_C06. Next base: position 4,086,162 of record NZ_CP162747.1, on the reverse strand, counting down.
CCAGCTGCGCCTGCACGCTGAGCAGATCGACCAGCATCGGCTTGGACACCTGGATATTCAGATCCAGCAACGCGATAAGTTGTTTGCCCAACTGATCCGGCGGCAGATCCATCGATTGCGGTTTGGTCAGGTCGATCACCAGATTGGCCTTGCTCTCGCCGTTGGCGGTATTGAACGAGAGGTTTTCCAGCGCAAACTGTGGGCCGGCGGCCAGCAGTTTTTGCAGATCGGCTTTGACCTGCGCATTTTCCGCTTCGGTCAGGTTCAGCTCTGGCGCTGGCAAGCCCTGGGCTGCTGCCTCGGCGGCGGCTTTTTCATAAGGCTGCAGTTTGGTCTGGTAGATCTGCATCAGTGACATCGTCGACGGGATGTCGAGGTTTTTCAGGCTCATGGCCATGTTCGCCGAGCCGACTTTCTTGTCATTGAGGCTGACTTCGCCAATCTTGTAGTCAGCACGACCCGAGGCATTGCTGCCGTTTTCTTCGGTGAGGTTCTTCATTTCGAAGTTCTTCACGCCAAGCACCGATTGCTTGGTGCCGAAGGTGGTTTTGCTGTTGGTCAGCACCAGGGTGTTTTCCCCGGTGTAGTAGCCATAGCTGCTCTTGGCGAGGTTGCTGGCCAGGGTCAGACCGTTGAGTTCGACCTGCACCGGCGCTTGGTCTTCAGCCACGGTGACCAGTTTCAGGTTGTCCATGTAGCCGTCCGCCTTGACCTTCTGCGCTTTGGCATTAGCAGAGATATTCATGGTCAGGCCGGAGAACTTCAGGCTCGACTGCTCATCCAGCGCAGTTTCGAACGGCAGCAGGTCGAGGGTGCTGGTGGTGGATTCGTCGTAGCCGATGCTGGTCACGCCTTTGAGCGGCGCGGCGCCCTTGGTGGCGGCGAACCACTTCTCGGTGGCTGGGTTCTTTTCCAGCTCGTAGTTGCTGGTGGCCATGACCGGCAGCCATTTCAGCGAAACCAGACGCGAGAACGGCAGCGGGCCATGTTCGATGTGGTCTACGAACAGCAGTTCGACCGGCGCATCACCAAACATCTCGCCTTCGCCTTTGAGGCGGTAGTGCGCGGTGCTGGTGAAGGTGTGGCGTTCCAGCGACACCAGCTCCAGCGATGCGGTGCCGTTGGAGCCGGCCATCGCGGTTTGCAGCTCTTGGTTGGCGTTGGTGACGGCGTCGTTCAGCACGCCTTCGATCTTGGTCCCGGTGTACCAGGCCCCGCCTGCGCTGATCGCGCCGATGGCAACAACAATTCCGAGGAGCACGCCTGCTGATTTATTCATGAATGACCTGATCGATTTCCGTGGCTGTGAGTGTCGTCTTCCCTGAACCCGTGACCGGGTCGCGGCTCGACTGCGCTGAATTCAGCGGTGGAGATTAGCACCGGGCGCGTGAGCTGGCCCAATGTTTAAAGGTTAAAGAGTGTCTATGGGAATTGTGGACAGTCGACAGGCGGGAAGAGTTTCGGTGTTTTTCAGTCCGCCTTCGCGAGCAGGCTCGCTCCCACAAGGACAACACTGTACCTGTGGGAGCGAGCCTGCTCGCGAAGGGGCCAGATGATTCAGCAGAGAATCAGGAATACTGAACCTCGATCTCATCCAGCTGATGATCAAAGCTTTTCAGCCGCGCGGTCCAGGTGTACACCAGCACTTCAAAGTCCCGATCAATCACCGCCCCGCCCGGCCCGTCGGCGCGCGGGTCGCAAAAATCCAGTTGATAGCGTTCACGGGCCATAGCCGTGGCGACGTCGGACAATTCCCGGGCATTGTTGAGCCAGTGCCAGCCCTCGCCATCAATCTGCTTGTCGAGTTCCAGACACTGCTTTTTCAGCGCTTCGAGGCTTTTTTCCAGTGGCGTGCCGGTGAGCTCGCCCATGACCTCGGCGAAGGTCCGCCCGGGTTGCCAGTAGCTACCCCAGAAATACCGGTCGAACACGGTTTCGACCCGGCGCAGAGCGACTTTGGTGTCCCAGATCAGCACCAGAGTCTTGCCTTGTTCAAGCTGCCGTTTCTTGACCCGTTGCACCTGAACCGACGCCCACGCCACGACGACGATTGCCATGACCGCGATCAGCGCGACGGCGCTGTCGAGGAAGACCATGGCCTTGTCGATCTGGTGAGCCAGCATGATGCCGTAGAAATAAGTGGCCGAGAGCAGCACCAACGCTACCAGGGCGCACCAGAAGCCGAGAGCGTAAGGGTTTTTCATTATTGGTTTCCCCTAGACCAGCGCTAGCAATGTGCGCTGAAGGGGCGCTGTGCACGGGGCGCCCCTTCAACACTTCAAAGCATAGCAACGGCCTCAGGGTTTGCTGGCGCTTGTCGCGTGCGTTCGTCCGCTTTCCCAGCCGCCGCCCAAGGCGAGGAACAAATCGATCTGGCTCATGGCGACCTGGGTGTTGGCGGCGGCCAGTTGCGCGGTGACGTCGGTGTAGGTGCGCGTTGCTTGCAGGTCAGCCAGGAACGACTCGCGGCCGGCCTGGAAGAAGCGGTGGGTCTGGTCGGCGGCCAGTTTCGCCGATTGCTCGGCATCGGCCAGTGCGTCGCGCCGCTGAAGTAGTGCGGTGTACTGAGCGAGGCCGGTCTGGGTTTCGCGAATGGCGTTGAGCACCACGCCGTCGAAGTGTGCCAAGGCGCCCTGGGTGGTCGCTTCAGCTTCACGAATACGCGCGCGGGCGCCGTTGGTCGGCACTTTCCAGCTCAGCGACGGGCCAAAGCCCCAGCGGTTGGTCGACGGATCACCCAAGTCATCGATGAGACCAACAGTGCCGATGGTCGCGCCGATACTGATGTCCGGATACAACTCGCCAGTGGCGACGCCGATCCCGGCGGTCGAAGCGGCCAGACGACGTTCGGCCTGGCGAATGTCCGGGCGACGTTTGAGCAGCGCAGCGCCATCGCCGACTGGCAGCAGTTGGGCGATTTTCGGCAGTTCTGCGCAGGTAGCGGTACCGGCCGGCAATTGATCGACCGGTTTCGCCAACAGCATCGACAGACGGAACAGCCCTGCCTGACGCGCGGCTTCATAGCGCGGCAAGTCGGCGCGCAGAGATTTGAACTGGGTTTGCGAACGGGTGACCTGCGTTTCGTCACCACGACCGGCGTCACGCAGTCGCTGGATCAGCGTGGTGCTTTGCGATTGCAGGTCGAGGGAATGCTCGGCGATTTCCCGTTCTTCGTTGGCCGCGCAGACTTGGGTGTAAGCACGCACGACGTCTGCCACCAAGGTGATCCGCGCCGTGTCTGCCGCGGCCTGGGTCGCGTCGGCATTGGCCTTTGCGCCTTCGATGCCACGCTGCAAAGTGCCCCACAGATCGAACTGATAAGAAGCGCTGATGCCGATGTCGCCGACGTTATCGACCGGGACTTTTTCCGGCAGCAAGAATGCCTGACCAGACTCTTGCAAACGCTGCGCGCCCATCTTCACGCCTGCGCTCCAGCCGCCCGCGGCTTCGGCCTCATCGACCTGAGCGCGAGCCCGCTGCAGGTTCGCCGCCGCGACGCGTAAATCGGTGTTGGAGGCCATGGCCTGCTGCACCAGTTGATCCAGCCGCGCATCCTTATAAAGACGCCACCAATCGGCCGGCACCGGCGCCGAGACTACCGGTTTGCCGGCCACGGCCAGTTCACCCTGAAAATCCTTGCGCTGCACCGCCGCATCCTCAGGCACCTGATAGTCCGGCCCGACCATCTGACAGGCCGAGAGCATCACGCCCAACCCGGCGATCATCAGCGCCCGGTTCATTGCACGGGCTCCTGCTTGCGGTCGTCGGCTTTCTGATCGTCGATGATCGAAACGGTGGCAGTGCGCCCGGCGATCATGCGGAAATCTGCCGGCACATCATCAAAGGCAATCCGCACCGGAATCCGCTGCGCCAGCCGCACCCAGCTGAATGCCGGGTTAACGTTCGGCAGCAAGTTGCTGCCGCTGCTGCGGTCGCGGTCTTCGATGCCGGCGACGATGCTTTCGACATGCCCACGCAGTTTGGCGCGGTCGCCGATCACGCGGATATCCACCGACTGGCCGACATGAATTCCGTCGAGTTTGGTCTCTTCGAAATAGCCGTCGATGTGGAACGAATTGCTGTCGACCACCGACAATACCGGACGCCCGGCGGTGACGAACTCCTGCGGACGCGGCGCGCGGTCGTTGACGTAACCGTCGACTGGGCTGCGGATCACCGAGCGGTCGAGGTTGAGCTGGGCGCTGTCCACGGTGACCATGGCTTCGGCCAGTGCCGATTGCGCGCGGGCAACCTTCGATTGGCTTTCTTCCAGTTGCTCGGCGGGCACCAGGTTGCCGAGACCACGGTTACGCTTGGCTTCGCGCTGGGCCTGAGCGAGGGTTTCTTCGCGGTCGGCGACAGCCGCTTTGGCCTGACGCAGCGCCAGTTTGAAGCGATCCTGATCGATGCTGAACAGTACCTGGCCACGCTTGATCAACTGGTTGTCTTTCACTTCAACCTGCTGGATCAATCCGGACACGTCCGGGGCGATCTGGATGATGTCGGCGCGAATGTGGCCGTCACGGGTCCACGGCGCAAACATGTAATACATCACCATGCGCCAGACGAGGACAACGGCAAAAGTCACGATCAGCAGGGTCAGTACCACGCGACCGATGGTCAAGAACGGTTTTTTCATGTCATCAGGTATCGACTGAGTGAGTCCACGCCGTACAGAAGCACGGCGTAGAGGGCCACGTTGAACAATGCCCGGTGCCAGACCAGACGGTAAAAGTGCACGCGCGTAAGCACGGCATGCACCAGCAAAAACAGCACATAAGTGATGCCCATCAACACCAGCAGGGTCGGCAGGAAAATGCCGCTGATGTCCAGATCACCGATCATAGGGGCGCTCCATCGGGCAGCGGTTCTTCGGAGTCGGCACTGGAGACGAATTCGACGCCGGGCAACAGCGCCAGACGCAAACCGCTCAAGGCGTGCAACAGATTCAGACGGGTTTCATCGTCGCCGTGGCCATTGAGTGCGCGACGAGTGCGATCGAGGGTCATCAACAACGGCGCTGGCGCCGGCAAGCGTTCGCCGGCCTTGAGGCAGGCGCGGAAATACTCGCCGACTTCACTGACCACTTGCTGCAACAGCGCGTTCGGCGCGCCGGTCACCCGTGGGGTGTAGGCGAGCAAATCGAGCAGGTTCAGGCCGACGCGCACTTCGCGCATGGCGATGCCGGTGTCCTGGCCGGTGAGGGCCAGACGCGGCAGGTGCTGCATCAGTCGATCGAGCAACTGCACGCCCAATTTGCGGTGTTCGGCAAGGTTGGCCGGTTCGGTCATATGGACGATGTCTTTCCAGCTGAAACGGGTCAGGCGCTTGGCCGCCAGCTCGGCGCCGAACGGACGCGCCACCAGCGTCCAGATGAAAGCGAACAGCAGGCCGATCGGTCCAGCGAGGTTGGAGTTCACGAAGGCGAAAAAATCCGCATCGTAAGCGCCCTGAATGCTGATGAACGACGAGGTGTTGACCAGCGTCAGCAGCATGCCGAGGAAAAAACGCGGCTGCACCGTCAGCGTGCCGACGCAGATGAACGGGATGGAAAACGCCAGCACCAGCATCGGGAAGTCATGCAGGTTGGGCAGAATCAAAAACAGATAAAGGCTGGCGAACAGCACCGACATGCCGGTCCAGAAAAAGAACCGGTAAATCTGCGGTGCCGGGTCGTCCATCGAGGCGAAAAAGCTACAGGCCACCGCGGCGAGAATCACTGCGCTACCGCCGTCCGGCCAGCCGAGCAGAATCCACAGCACCGAGGCAGTGATGATCGCCAGAACGGTCGAGGCCGCCGAGTAGAGCATCAGCCCACGATCGATAAACGGGGTGAGCCGACCCAGGCGCCAGTGGCGATACACCGCGCGCCAGCTGTCCTGGCGTTCGCAAAGAATCGCGTCCTGCAGACTGCGACAGTCTTGCCACAGATCGATGAATTCGCCGAGGCGATAAATCGAATTTGAGAACAGCAACTGCCTGCGATCCTCAAGTGCCTCGATGCTCGGCTGCTGGGCTTCGAGCTGACCTTTCAGGGCTTGCCAGCGGTCGAGATCGGCGTCCTGATGAGCAAGCCATTCGCGGGTCGCGGCCAGCAGCGGTGCGAATTTTTCCACCAGTTCCGGCGTGCGCCGTTCGAGGGCGTAGAGCGAATCTTCCAGCGCATCGATCACCGGCAACAGATGAATCATGCGCCCGCGCAATTCCTTGGTGTTGCGCACGGTTTGCGGTCGCGCGCCTTCGTGGGGCAACTGGCCGATCATCAATTCAAGGCTGTTGAAGTTGGCGACCATGGCCATGCGCAGCGCGGTGACTTCCTCGGGCTGCACGTCGCGGCTGAGGAATTTCAGGCTGTAGGTCGTCGCGTCGGCGAACCACTTGCTCACAGCGTCGTTGAACACTGGCGCCAAGCGACGCGGCCAGAACATCGCACCGACCACGGCGGCAACGGCGATGCCGAGGAAAATCTCTTCGGTCCGCGCTTCCGCCACGTCCCACACCGCCAGCGGGTTATCCACCACCGGCAAGGCAATCAGCGGCAGGGTGTAACCGGCGAGCATCAATGCATAGTTGTTGGCCGTGCGCAGTTGCAGGGACAGGAACAACAAAATCCCCGTCCACAGCGCAATGACCACCACCAGCACATACGGGCTCTGGACGAACATCGGCACGAAAAAAACCGCCGCTGCCGCACCGAGAAAAGTACCGATGGCACGGTACAGCGCCTTGGAACTGGTCGGCCCGAGAAACGGACTGGAGACGATATACACCGTGGCCATCGCCCAATACGGACGCGGCATTTGCATGAGCAAGGCGATGTACAGCGCAATCATCGACGCTGCAAAAGTCCGCACCCCGTAGAACCAGTCGCGGGCTGGCGGAATGCCGGAGAAAAAACCGTTCAAGAATTAACCACCCATGGCGGGTTGGCCGCCTCAAAAGCTCTGAGTACCCGAAGCGTAGCTTCCAGATCGCTTTGCTCGATGCCTTCGAGCACCTCGTGACGCAAGCGCACCAGTTCGATCTCGACCGCTTGCACCAGTTCACGCCCGGTGTCGGTCAGGCTCAGGCATTTGGCGCGGCGATCCTGGGCATCTTCGGTGCGGCAGACGTAGCCGGAATGGCAGAGCTGATCGAGCAGACGCACCAGCGACGGACTCTCCATCCCGGCCGCCTGCGCCACTTGCACCTGGCGCACGCCCTCGCCCAGACGCCCGATCATTAGCAGCGGGACGGCGCAGGCTTCGGAGATTCCATAGTTGACCAGCGTGGTCTGGCAGATCTTCCGCCAATGCCTGGCGGCCACCACCATGGCACTGCTGATGTTCATCTGGAGAGCGTCGAGATCGTTCGGCACGGGGAAATGCACACTGTTAGTTTGCTAACTATCAATATCGCATTGGAGGGGAATTTCAGTCAAGTTTTGAAACAAATTGCCTGTTCAGGGTTAGCCTACCGAATCGAAATCACCCGCAATCTGCTCAATGAAATCGAAAACCTCCTCCGGCACGCTGAACTGGAACTGCTTACGTCGATGCTTTGAAACTTTGTCACCGTTGTCCAGACACATCATTACCAATTTCGAGAGGTCGCTCCCCCGTACGTCAAAACGCCCATTCACCTCTTTGATGACGTAGTCGTATTTTTCAAGAAACTCGGTCTCCTCGCGCAGCTCCACTTCCAATGCTCGCAAGGCCATCTGCAAGGTAAATTCTGCACATTGAGTCCCGTCCCAGAATCGATAGATCGAGTCGTGCCCAATAAAATCGAAAGCCATCTGATCAGCGTCCAGCCAAGTGACATTCCAGAACTCTCTTGCTGGTTTCGAGAACTCCTTTAACGCTTCGAGATAGCCAGACTCTTCGTGTTTCATCGCTACGGAAACCGGTAACAACAAACCATTTTTTAGAGCGCCAGAGTGGCAAAGCGTCTGGTGAATCAGGAAACGTGAAAGTCGACCATTGCCATCCATGAACGGGTGAAGAAAGACAAACCCGAAAGCCACAACCGCTGCAGCTATCAACGGTTCAACCTGCTTGGCTGAGTGATTGGCAAAACTCATCAACTCGTCCATCAACTCCCTGCACAATTGCGGTGGAGGCGGGACATAGCTGACGCCAGCTGCGCCTCTCAAGCCGTTGTGTAAATGGTTCTGTTCATGACGGAAAAGCACAGCTTTATCGAAAGGATTGGAAACCGTACTGTTCTGCAACTCGACCAAATAGTCTTCGCTCAACTCTGTTCGCTCATGGGCTTGGCGGAGAAGCCGAACAAAACGACGCGACTTTTCTTCGTTGGGCTCTTCTTTCTCAATAGCAAAAGAATCGCGGGTCTCATGCAGATAGGCCCAATTGATTGCCCGATCCATCATTTCCGGCGGCAACGTAGCCATAAAAGCCTGGGCTCGACCAAGGATGTCCAGATCAAGCAGCGCCTGCAGCTCCGTCGTACGCTCGACTGTGGCGCAGTAACGCATTGACCCCAACCCGTTAAAATCTACCCGCCAACGACTATTTCGAATTGCAGGCCCGGTGACATAACGCTTGGGATCAAACAAAGCGACAACGTTGCCCCGAACCGGTACGGAATATTCCAGCTGTTTGCCCGTGAAACTTTCCCAAAGAAAACAGGCTTTGCGGATAAATACCCCGTTAGGTGATCGGCTCAACTCACCTAGCAACTCGTCCGCTTCAACGGTTTCAAGCGCTTGAGCAAGAATGCACAGGTTTATTCCCTCATGCTTCAGAGCAAACAAGATGTGCTCAAGTGTCGAACCCTGTGCCGGCGCGACGCCGTTTGGAACCGCTAGACACTCACCGATCAAGGTAATCCGGGTAACCGGTTTGATCATCGCAATGCGCTTGGGGGCAAATGCATTAAGCTTCAGCGCATCACGCAGGTGGGCATATCCAACAGTTGGCATCGTCATCGTCCACATAAAAAATTCACTGCGACGATTAAAGCCCAGTTTTTTTTACATCGCGCATGTTTTTTTTACATTACAGCCTTTTCCTACAATTTTTTTTACACACTTCTGCCCTTACGCAACAACACATCCAACTGATCCACCACCTCCGCCCAATCGGCGTCATCCAAAATCTCGTCACGCAAAAAATCCGCTTGGCTCTTCGTCCAGAAAAACGCATCAGCCAAATGCAGTTTGGGTTTGAGCGGGGAATGGGTGGCGATGAATTTGTCGATGTTGACCGGATCGTCGGGAAGGCCGAGTTGTTTGAACAGGGATGGCAAGCTGTGCGTTGGGCTTTCCATTGAGCAATTCCTTGATGAATGGGGTGTTTGGAAGATTATTCGCGAGCAGGCTCGCTCCCACAGGGGAATGCGATCAACCTGTGGGAGCGAGCCTGCTCGCGAAGGCGTCAGTGCCGGCGCCACGAAACCTAATCACTCAACTCCCGCACCTCGGCATGCGGCACCATTTTCAGAAACTCCGGCATGCTCATGTGTAGCAGATAGTTGTGGTTGCCCGCCTCCAGATAAATATCCTTCTGCCGCGTCAGCAACGGGTCGATGACCATGTCCAGGCCATAAGAGCCACCCAGCGGCGGCACCGCGCCGCGTTCGCAATCATCGAAAATGTGCGCCAGATTGCTTTCGCGGGTCAGTTGCCATTCGCCGCTGGTGCGCACTTTGCTCAGGTCCAGGTGACGGCTGGCCGGGAGCACGGCCATCAGGTAATGCCCATGGTGGTCGTCGAGGATGATCGATTTGGCCACCCGCTCGGCAGGCACCCCGGCGACCCGTGCGGTTTCCAGGCTGCTCGATGAATGCCGGTGAGCGACGACGTCGTATTCGCAGTGCGCCCGGTTCAGGCTGCTCTGTACTTTTCTTGCCATGCGCATGATGCACCTCGGTGTCGCGCTGAACGGTGGTTGCCGTGTCTTTGAGTCTAGTTCGGCGAGGGGTTGGTGCAGAGAATTCCGCCCACTGGACACATCCGCTCATTGATCAAAACTCAGCCAGCGCAACCCTCAACTAGACTGTAATTACAGACATGACGCTCACGGAGGGTCACGTGAACAGCCGATGTTGTGCGCTTGCCTTGCTCCTGCTGATCAGCGGTTCAACCCTCGCTGCCGACACTTCATTGCCGCCGATGAGTCCGGTCGGTTTGTGGCTGATCACCTTGGGTATCGTATTTCTGATCGCTGAAGCTGCACTGCCCAATTACGGCGTCATTGGCTTGGGCGGGATCATCATGTTCGTCATCGGCGCGCTGATTCTGAGCAACGCCGAGTTGCCGGTGCCGATGATGATCGGCCTTGGCCTGATCAGCGCTCTGTTGTTGATTGCGCTGCTGATTCGCGCCCTGAAAACCCGCCCCCGGCACGCGGTCAGTGGCGATGCCGGCCTGCTCGGCAGTGTCACCGCGATCACCACGGTGCAACCGGGCGATGCCCGTAATGGCTGGGTGCAACTGCAAGGTGAGCGCTGGCAAGTGCTCAGCGCCACTGCGCTGCACACCGGGCAATCGGTGCGAGTGGTGGGTCGCAAGGGATTGTTGCTGCAAGTGGCCGCGACTGACGCGGCACCGCTCGGAGAGTGATCATGGGTCTGCAAATCGGTTTTGTTGCGCTGCTGCTGTTGGTGATTGTTCTCGCCGGCTCGACGTTCCGCATCCTGCGTGAATACGAGCGCGGCGTGGTGTTCCAGCTCGGACGTTTCTGGCAAGTCAAAGGCCCGGGGCTGATCCTGTTGATTCCGGTGGTGCAGCAAATGGTTCGGGTCGACCTGCGCACCGTGGTCCTCGATGTGCCGCCGCAGGACGTGATCACCCGCGACAACGTGTCGGTCAAGGTCAATGCCGTGCTGTATTTCCGCGTACTCGACCCGCAAAAGGCGATTATTCAGGTCGAGGACTATCTTTCCGCTACCAGCCAGTTAGCCCAGACCACCCTGCGTGCGGTGCTCGGCAAGCATGAACTGGATGAACTGCTGGCCGAACGCGAGCAGTTGAACATCGATATCCAGCAAGTGCTCGATGCGCAGACCGATGCCTGGGGCATCAAGGTCGCCAACGTCGAAATCAAGCATGTCGACCTCAACGAATCGATGGTGCGGGCGATTGCCAAACAGGCTGAAGCCGAGCGCGAGCGGCGGGCCAAGGTGATCCACGCCGAGGGCGAGTTGCAGGCCTCGGAAAAACTTATGCAAGCGGCGGAAATGCTCGGCCGTCAGCCCGGGGCGATGCAGTTGCGCTATATGCAGACCTTGAGTTCGATTGCCGGCGACAAGAGTTCGACGATTGTCTTTCCGTTGCCGATTGAATTGCTCAAGGGTATGGCGGATTTGTCGGGGAAATCCTGACCCGCCTATTCACCCGCAGGTTTGGGCACGAACAAGCGTGCTTGCATCCCGCCCGCATGGACTTCAGCGCTGGGCTGCCAGGTTGCGGGTAGCGGTGAGAACTCTTGTGGCTCGTCGACGGTTCCGACCAGCCAGACCCGGCCTCCGGCTGGCAGCTCCGTCAGGCTGTTCAAATAGACATCACTCGTCACCAGCGTGCCGAACCCGTACTCATTTGGCCGCGTCGATCGGCCATCGGCTTTCGGTGGCGTGAAGAGGCGCACCTGCGCCCCGGTGCGATCGTAGTAGACGTAGCTCAGATACCAGAGCATGTCGCTGGTGACGATGCGGTCACCGGGCAGGAAATGCTGGTTGACGTACGTCACTACCGTGTCGAGTTGATCATGACTGTCGACCGTGGCGTTGTTGTTCACGCCGACCAGTTCCACAGCGATCAACGACAGCAGCACCGCCAATGCCAACATCCGCACGCGGTTGTACAAACGGTCGATCGCCAACGCCGTCAGCATCGGCAGGCCGAGGGCGTACGCCGTCAGATAACGCTCGATGAACACTGGCGTAATGAACGACACCAGATACACCAGCAACAGCGGCAGACCGGTGTACAGCGCCAGCAGAATGCTGCCGCGCGAAACACTGCGATCGCGCATGACGGCGACAACTGCCAGCACCAGCAGTGCCAACGGCAGCGCGCCAAAGACCAGCAGCGGCAGACTCTCGCCATCGTCCTGAATCAGCCATGACCAGATCATCGACGGCAGCGAACCCAGCGTCACCGCTGGCTCCCAACCGACATCGCCGCCGACTTCGAGTTGTTGCATGTGCTGCATCAAGTCGAGCAGTTTTGGCAACCAGGGCAGATACAGCACGCCTATTGCCAGATTCGCCAACCACCAGTCCGCGCGCTGGATATGCCGGAAGCGATAACCGCGCTGCACGCGAATGCCGAGCAGATAAACCCAGTGACACAGTGCGGCCAGCACGGCGAAATAATGGGTGTAGAACGCCGCACTCATCAACACCACGTAAACCACGAGATAGTCACGGCGTTGCGGGCGCCGGATCCAGTAGACCAGCGCCAGGCTCGCGGCGAGCAGCAGCGCACCGAGCAGCGCGTACATGCGCACTTCCTGGCTGTAACGCACCGCGGTCGGTAGCAGTGCGAGCAACAATCCGGCGATAAACGCGGCGCGTCGAGTGGCCAGACGGTCCACCAGCCAAATGCCCAGTCCGACCGCCGTAATGCCGGCCAGCGCACTGAGACAGCGGAGCGCAAAGATGCCGTCCCCGAACAACCCGATCCAGCCATGCAAGAGCATGAAGTACAGCGGCGGATGCACATCGAACGCAGCGTGTTGCCAGATTTCACTCAGCGAGTAGCGCGCCAGCAGCAGGCTGGAGCCTTCATCGCCCCAGATCGCCGCCGCCGTCAGGTCATAAAAACGCACGAACGCGGCCAGCGCCAGAATTGGCCACAGCCAGTGATTTTTTACCCAGCGCACCCAACGCAGGCTGCCGAACCAGGAACCGGGCGCGGCAAACGGATCTTGCGTGTCGCCCATTGGCGTGACTCTGTTGACCGCCATCGCTTCCTCTTGCCGCGCCGCAGCGCCACGAGAGTATGACGCGCCAACCTGCCCATCACTTTAGGTCAGCCACGGCGGAACCGTCGATGCCGGTTGGCGCTTTCACGACACCCGGCAACCCGGCGGCGATTTTCGCCTCTGGATACACCGATTGCCAACCGCCGCCCAAGGCCTTGTACAGCCCGACCATCGCCAGCGACACGCCGGTGGAGCTCTCCACCCATTGCTCCTGCGTTGCCAGCAGTGCGCCTTGCACGGTGAGAACGTTGACGAAATCGACCACGCCTTCGACGTATTGCTGTTGCGCGGTGCGCAAGGCGATCTGGTTCTGACGTACGGCTTCTGCAAGGCTGTCGCGGCGGCGCTGGCTGGCGTTGTAAGCGGTCAACTGATCGTCGATTTCATGCCAGGCGCGCAACACGGTCTGCTGGTAGGCGATGGCCGCTTCCTGCTGCTGCGCTTCACGCAATTGCAGCACGCCGCGCAGGCGTCCGCCGTCGAACAGCGGCAGGCTGAATTGCGGGCCGATGCCAAAGGCACGCGAACCCCAGGAGCCGAAATCGCTGAGTTGCATGGCTTGCGAGCCGAGGTTGCCGGACAGGGTGATGCGTGGATAGAAGTCGCCTTTGGCCACGCCGATCTTGGCGGTGGCCGCGTGCAGTCGCGCTTCGGCCTGGCGGATGTCCGGGCGGCGTTCGGCCAGTTGCGACGGCAGGCCGATGGCGACTTGCAGCGGCGACTGCGGCACGGCGGCGTCGGTGGATAACTCTTTTGCGAGGGCCTGTGGCGGTTCGCCCATCAGCAGGCTGATGGCGTTGATCAACTGCGATTGACGCTGTTCCAGCGCGGGCAGCCGCGACTCGATAGCTGCGACTTGTGCGGCGGCTTCGGCGACGTCGAGGTCCGTCGCCACGCCGTCGGCCAGACGCAATTGCGAGAGCTTGAGGCTGTGCCGGGCGACATCGAGGTTCTGCTCGGTGACCGCGCGAGTGTTCTGCACGCCGCGCAACTGAATGTAGTTTTGTGCGGTATCAGCAAGCACAGTAAGCAACACGCCACGGCGGTCGTTTTCGGCGACTTCGAGGTTGGCGTCGGCGGCTTCGGTTTCGCGGCGCACGCGGCCCCAGAAATCCAGTTCCCATGAGGCGGAGAAGCCGGCGTCCCACAGATTGAAAGCTGAATCGCCGTTGTGTCCGGACGGATCGTTCAGACCCTCGCCGCTGTTGCGTTTGCGCGCGTAACTGCCCGCGGCGGCGGTGCTCGGATAACGGTCAGCGGTGATCACCTGGCGCGCGGCGCGGCTTTGTTGCAGACGGCTGCTGGCCAGTTGCAGGTCGAGGTTGCTCTGCACCGCACGTTGGGTGAGCGCGGAGAGTTGCGGGTCGTGGAAGACTTCCCACCAGCGTTCGTTGAGGGGTTCGCTGACGGCTTGACTGGGGGCGGACTTGGCGGGTTTGGCCCAGTCGGCGATTTGTGGGGCTTCGGGCTTCTGGAAGTCTGGTCCTACGGTGCAGGCGGTGAGGCTTACTGTTAGCAAGGCACTCAAACTGATTTGCTGCCACTGACCTCTTCGCGAGCAGGCTCGCTCCCACATTTTGGATTGCGTTTTCCCTGTGGGAGCGAGCCTGCTCGCGAAGGCGTCGGTTCGGTCAATAATGCTCATCGCTGAGTCACCTCACGCACCGACATCGCCGAACTGGTGGTATCAATACTCGCTTCCACCGACATCCCCACGCGCAAGCGCTCGGCCAACGGCTGACCCGGTTCGAGCATGATCTTCACCGGAATCCGCTGCACCACCTTGGTGAAATTACCCGTGGCGTTATCCGGTTTCACCGCCGCAAAGGTCACGCCCGTCGCCGGGGCGATACTCTCGACGCGACCGGTCAGCGCTTCACCACCTAGGCTGTCGACACGTACTTGCACCTCTTGCCCCGGCTGCACGTCAGTCAGTTGTGTTTCCTGAAAATTGGCCACCACGTAAGCCTGTTTCAGCGGCACAACGGCCAGCAGCTTGCTGCCCGGCGTCACATAGGCGCCGACGCGCACGGCCCTTTCGCCGACCATGCCGTTCTGCGGCGCGGTGATGCGTGTGTAAGACAGTTCGAAACTGGCGATTTCCAACGCCGCTTGCGCGTGTTTCAGACTGCCTTCGGCGGCATCCCGCTGAGCCGTGAGAATGTCGACCTGCTTGCGCTCTGCCGCCAGTTTCGCCGTGGCGGTGTCGAGATGAGCCGTGGCCTGATCGATGCGCGTGCGCGCCTGTTGCGCGTTTTGCACGGTGCCGGCTCCAACGCCCGCCAAGTGGTTATAGCGATTCAATTCCTGCTGGGCGAACGCCATTTCCGCCTTGGCCGAGACTACCGAGGCTTGCGCCTGAGCGATCACCGAAGTCTGGCGCTCCAGCGTCGCCTTGGCGTTCTGCAACTGCGCCCGCGCCACCAGAGTTTGCGCATCCGCCGCTTCAGCCGACGCACGCAAATCGCGATCATCGATCAGCGCCAGCAACTGCCCGGCTTTGACCTGCTGGTTGTCTTCCACCAGCACTTCCTTGATGAAACCGGCCACACGCGGCACCACCAGGGTGTAGTCGGCGGAGACGAATGCGTCGTTGGTATTTTGCTGGGTGCGTTTGCCAAACATACCGGGCAGCGCCAGGTACACCAACACGCCGACAGCCAGCGCGGCCGCTACGGCCACCGCAAGTTTTTGCTTTGCTTGAGTCGTCATAAAAACCTTCATTGTTCAGTGCAGCAATCAGGTCGGTGCGCGCGGCGGATAAATCCGCGTCGGCAGCCAGAAAATCAGCAGGATCAACGCCACTGCGACGCCAGCCATGCACACGTAGAGATCGGAAGAAGTCAGAACCACGGCCTGTTCGTGCAGGCGATGGGCGAGGCCCGGATCGCTGCGATCGGCCAGCGGTGAATTGCCGAGGCTGTCGACCAACATGGTCGAATGGAAATGCAGACGCGCGGTGGTCAGCGCTTCGATCACCCCGGTAGCGACCACGGCCGCCAAGCCTTTCACCGTGTTGAACCACGCGGAGGCGAACGGCCCGTCCTGCGGCTGGATACTGCCGGTGGACAACATCAACAGCGGCAACACCGACATCGGCTGACCGAAGATCTGCAGCCATTGCAGGACGTAGAAATTGTCGCGAATCCATTCTGAAGTCAGCAGCGATCCGCCCAGGCAGGACAGCGTCAACATGCTCAAACCCATGCCAAGCACCCAGCGGCAATCGACCCAGCGCAGGTTGCACAACGCTGCCACCAACGGCAGCGCAATCAGTTGCGGCAATGCGGCGATCAGCATGATCGGTGCGGTCTGCGCCGGGCGATAACCCTGCACCTGCGCCAGATAACTCGACGGAATCAACACCACCGCCTGCAGAACTATCAGCACACCGGCCAGGGTCATCAGCGCGAACGACAGGTTACGGATACCGAGCATTTGCAATTTGAAAAACGGAATCGGCTGCGACCACTCGTTGATCAAAAACGCCACCAGCAGCAACGAGCCGGCGCCGAGCAATCCACAGATCAGGCTCGACTCGAACCAGTCCAGTCGATTGCCTTGCAGCAAACCGATCACCAGCATGCAGATCGCCGGAAAGCCGAGCAGCAGGCCTTTCCAGTTGAATGACTTGAGGCGTTCCAGGCGCAGCGGATCCTGCGGCAAGCCATACGCCACAGCCGCCATGGCGATCAGGCACGGCACGATGATCTGCCAGAACGTCCATTGCCAACCGACGTATTCGGTCCATAAACCGGCCAGCGGCGTGCCCAGACCCGGGCCGAATGTCGCCGTTAGCGCATAACCAGCCAGACCATAAAGCTTGATGTTGGCGGGCAGAAACCGCAGGGCCACGGTCATCAACATCGGCGGCAACGCACCGCCGGCGAGGCCTTGCAGGATGCGCATCAGCAACAGGCTTTCGTAATTGGGTGCGAACGGGCACAGCACGCCGAGCAGAGTGAACAGACCGATCGCGCAGAGGGTGAAGCGGCGCAGCGAGAAGGTCACCGAACACCAAGGCGCGAAGGCCATGGCCGCGACCGAGGTGGCGGTGTAACTGGCAACCAGCCAGGTGCCTTCGTCGTAACCGATGCTCAGCGCGCCACGGATGTCGGCCAGGGCCACTTTGGTGACCATCTCGTTGAGGCCCGACACCAGCACCGCCAGCAGCACGCCGACCAGGCCAATGATGATCCGCGCCCCGAACACCGGTGGCGTGGCCGCCGTCGCCGGGCTGGCCGCAGCGATGGGCGCTGCTGCCGTCAGGGATGTCATGAATTCACACTCCGGAGGGAAAAATACCGGAGCATCTTAGTCGGGCTTGGCAATGACGAAAATTGACTTATTGGCAGGTTATAAGTGCGCCAGACACAACAATGAACATCCCTTGTGGGAGCGAGCCTGCTCGCGAAGGCGTCGGGTCAGTCAATATCATGGGTGACTGATCCAGCGCTTTCGCGAGCAGGCTCGCTCCCACAGGGTTTTGTGTTTTCTCGGGGATTAAGGCTGGGCCGCCAGCCAGGTTTCGTCGCAACAGGCCTTGAGGGTTTCGCGCAGCCAGCGGTGCGCGGGATCCTTGTCGAATCGGGGATGCCAGGCTTGAGTCAGCATCAGCGTCGGCAAAGGGATTGGCAGGTCGAACGAACGCAGTTTCAAACCCAGCCGGCGCACACTCAGCAGCGCTTCCTTGGGCACCGGCAGGATCAGGTCGGAATCAGGCAACGCAAACATCGCCGCATGGAAACTCGGCGCGATCACCGCGACGCGCCGCTCCAGACCCAGCGCATTCAGCGCGGTATCAATCGGGCCGCGAGCGATGCCGCGGCGCGACATGCTGATGTGGGAAAACCCGGCATAGCGCTCGGCAGTGATTTCGCCGTCGAGCAAGGGATGGTCTTCACGCACCAAGCCAACGAAGTGTGTAGAAAACAGGTTCTGCACTTTGACTTCAGGGGTGACGGGCCGGGTGTTGCTGACGCTCAGATCGATGCGCCCTTCTCGCAGGGCTTCATCATCGCCATCGCCTTCCGGGACAAAGCGCAACTCGCAGTGCGGCGCCAGTTGATCGAGGGTGTCGAACAGCTTGCCGCCGTAAACGCCAATGAAAAAATCATTGGCGCGGATGCTGAAACGGCGGCGCAGTGTGCCCAGCTCCACGGTGTCGGCGGAGCGGAACAACAGCGCGGCCTGCTCGACCACATCGCGCACCTGCTCGCGTAATTCCAGGGCTTTGGGCGTTGGCACCAGACCCCGACCGGCTCGCACCAGAATCGGATCGCCGATAGCTTCGCGGATTCGCGTCAGGGTACGGCTCATCGCCGCCGGACTGAGGTTCATCCGCCGTGCGGCGCCGACCACACTGCCCTCGTCGAGCAAGGCGTCGAGGGCGACCAGAAGGTTCATGTCCGGGAGTTGCATACTGAGCACTCTTGGCTGATCAGGATTGATCTGGGCGCAATGCTAGCAAACATCCTTCAGCTTTGGCGGCGCCTTCAAAGACGCCTTCGCGAGCAGGCTCGGTCCCACAATGGACTTCAGTCGTTCATAAAACCTGTGCCCACAGGAGATCAAATGTGGGAGCGAGCCTGCTCGCGAAGGAGCCAGCCGTCACGCCAAAAATTACCGCTGCATCCCCCAACGCTTGACGGTCACCCGCTCCAGCGTATCGAACACCAGATTCTCCACCAGCAAGCCAATCAGAATCACCACCGCCAACCCGGCAAACACCTTGTCGGTGTACAGCTCATTGCGATTCTGAAAGATGTACCAACCCAGCCCACCCTTGCCACTGGTCGCGCCAAACACCAGCTCAGCGGCGATTAACGTGCGCCAGGCAAACGCCCAACCGATCTTCAACCCGGCGAGAATCGACGGCAGCGCCGCCGGAATCAGGATGAACAGCACCAGTCGCAACCCCTTCAGACCATAATTGCGCCCAGCCATGCGCAGGGTGTCCGAAACCCCGAGAAACCCTGCATAGGTGTTCAGCGCCAACGCCCACAACACCGAATGCACCAGCACGAAAATCAGGCTGTTTTGCCCCAGGCCAAACCACAGCAACGCCAGCGGCAACAGAGCAATCGCCGGCAGCGGGTTGAACATCGAGGTCATCGTACTCAGCAGATCGCGGCCCAATTGCGTCGACACCGCCAGCGTGGTCAGGGCAAACGCCAGAACGATGCCGATGAGGTAGCCCTTGATCAGCACCACCAGCGATATCCACACCTTGGCCAGCAACTCACCACTGAGCAGACCCTCGAACAGCGCATGGCTGGTCTGCAGGAAACTCGGCAGCATCAGGTCATTGTTCTGAATCCGCGCGACCACTTCCCACAGCACCGCCAGCACAATCAGGATCAGGCCTTTACGCAGCCAGCCCTGTTGCCACAGCCGCGTGCCGAGCGACAGTTCACGCTCGACCGGCACTTCAGTCAGCGGCTCCAGCACAACTTCGAATTCTTCACGCACAGATGATGAATGGCTCATCGGGTAATCCTCCTGGCCGCTCAATAGGCGATGCGAATGTCGTTGAAGTCGTGGTCACGCTCGGTTTCCGGCGACTGACCTTCGTCGAACAGCAGACGATGAATGCGCCGCGCCGACTCCTGAAACGCCACGCCACCCAAGCTGTGCAAGTCGTATTGATGGCTGTGCACTTCGGCGCGCACTCGGCCGGGATGCGGCGACAGCAGCAGGATGCGATTACCGACCACCAACGCCTCTTCAATCGAGTGGGTAACGAACAACAGGGTGAAGCGCACCTCTTCCCAGAGCAGCAGCAACTCTTCCTGCATCTTGCGTCGGGTCAGTGCATCGAGCGCGGCGAACGGTTCGTCCATCAAGAGGATTTTCGGCTGCATCGCTAACGCCCGGGCAATCGCCACGCGCGCCTTCATGCCGCCGGACAAAGTGTGCGGATAAGCATCGGCGAACGCCGCCAGCCCGACTTTTTCCAGATAGTGCAGCGCGCGCTCTTCAGCTGCTTTTTTCTTCAGCGTTCGCGACGCGAGCAGCGGAAACATCACGTTCTGTTTGACGGTTTTCCACGGTGGCAGCTGATCGAATTCCTGAAACACCACAATCCGGTCTGGCCCCGGTGCGTCGACGCGCTGGCCTTGCAGGCGGATTTCACCTTCGCACGGCTGAATGAACCCGGCGACCGCTTTGAGCAAGGTGGATTTGCCGCAACCGGACGGGCCGAGCAGCACGTAGCGATCGGCCGGGTCGATTTCAAAACTGACTTGGTGGGTGGCGCGCACTACGCGTTGCGGCGTGCGATATTCGAGGCTGACATGATCGACCGCCAGCAACGCGTCGCTGCGGGCGATCGGGTTGCTGGCCGCGTGGCCTGGCAAGGGAGCGTTCATTTTTTGATCAATCTCCGGCGAATCAGAAAGGCGCGTCGCCCTGAATGGTCGTGCGATACAGCTTGCGGCGCAGGTGCGCCGGGCAGCCGGCGGCGAGATGGATCAGCGAGCGGTTGTCCCAGAACACCAGGTCGTGGGGCTGCCACTCATGGCGGTAGATGTTTTGCGGCAGCACGCTGTGGGCATAGAGCTCGCTCAGCAGTTGCTGGCTCTCGTCTTCCGGCAGGCCGACGATGCGCGTGGTAAAACCTTCGCTGACGAACAGCGCCTTGCGTCCGTTCTCCGGGTGCGTACGCACCACCGGATGCACCACTTCGGCGACCTGAGCCAGTTGCTCCGGGGTCAAGGTCGGGCGCCAGTTGCCTTCGAATTTGGTTTCGCTGTAACGCGCCGTGTAGGAGTGCGCAGCACTGCGGCCTTCGACCGCTTTGCGCAACGCTTCGGGCAAGTTGTCCCAGGCTTTGTGCATATCGGCGAACAGCGTGTCGCCGCCCTCGGACGGCAGTTCTTGCGCGTGGAGCATCGAGCCAAGGCTTGGCAGCTCTTTATAGGAGAGGTCGGAGTGCCAGAACTTGCCGGCATCGCCGAGGCCGATGTTCTGGCCGTTTTCGACGATGTTGGAAACGATGAGGATTTCCGGGTGGTTGGCCAACAGGAATTGCTTGAGCACATGGATCTGCAACACGCCGAAGCGGCGGCTGAAGTCGATCTGTTGCTGCGGGGTGATTTGCTGGTCGCGGAACACCACGACGTGGTGATCCAGGTGCGCGCGATGGATGCGCGCGAAGTCTTGATCATTGATCGGCCGGGTGAGGTCGAGGCCGATGATTTCGGCGCCGACGGCACCGCTGAACGGGCGGATTTCAAAGGATTGCGGCGCGGCGGTCGCGGCGCTTGGGGAAGCAGTAGCTGCGGACATCTTTCCATCTCCCACGCACGGCGCGCTCACGGGCGCGCTCGTCGATCAGACACTCACGCTGGATTGCGTGTTGGTTCAGGTCGTGCGGCGCGCCGATTGGTCGGCAGGTACGCAGGGGGATGACTTTATAGCTATAAGAACTGGAGATTAAATACCGTTATTGAATAACGATATGGCGATTGGTGAGGAATGGACTGAGTGGTGAGTGACGGTTTTTGTCACTTACTGACAGTAAGGTGGTGATTTTGCTGACGCCTTCGCGAGCAGGCTCGCTCCCACAGTCGATTTTCAGTGGACACAAATTCTGTGTTCAAAAGAAATCCAAATGTGGGAGCGAGCCTGCTCGCGAAGAGGCCGTCAGCAGCGACGAAGATCTAGCGCTCGTGCAACGCCTCGGCTCGCGCGCGGATGATCGGCTTGAGCAGGTAGCTCAACACCGACTTCTTGCCGGTAATGATATCCACCGACGCAACCATCCCCGGGATGATCAGCAACGGCTTTTCATCGGTACCCAAGTGGCTACGCTCAGTGCGCACCTTGATGATGTAGTACGTGGTTTTCTTGTCTTCGTCGGTGATGGTGTCGGCACCGATCTGCTCAAGCTTGGCTTTGAGCCCGCCGTAGATGGTGTAGTCGTAGGCAGTGAATTTCACGATCGCTTCCTGCCCCGGGTGCAGGAAGGCGATGTCCTGCGGACGGATCTTCGCTTCGACGAGCAAGGTGTCGTCCAGCGGTACGATTTCGACCATGTCGCTGCCCGGCTGGATCACGCCGCCGATGGTGTTGACCAGCAGCTTGTTGACGATGCCGCGCACCGGCGATGTCACCAGCGTGCGGCTGACGCGGTCTTCCAGCGCTTTGCCGGTGGCGCTGGCCTTGTTCAGGTCGGTGCGTGCTTCGTTGAGTTGGGTCAGCGCTTCACTGCGGAATTTGCCACGGGTTTCATCAATCTTGCGCTGCACTTCCTTGATCGCCGATTCGGCACGCGGGATGGCCAGCGTCGTCGCATCCAGCTGACCACGGGTTTCCACCTCGGCACGCTTCAGACGCAAGACTTCCACCGGGGACACCGCGCCCTGGGCCACCAGCGGCTCGGACATGTTGATTTCCTGACGCTGCAAGCCGAGCTGCTGACGATACTGCGCTTGCTTGGAGGCGAATTCGCGCAGCTCTTGCTGACGCTGAATCAACTGCTCCTGCAAACCACCGATCTCGTCGTGCAACTGCTGACGGCGGCTGATGTACAGCGACTCTTCGCTTTTCGCCTGACCCGGAACAGCCTTGAGCACGTCCTCGGGGAAATTCAGCGGACGGTCGTCGACCTCTGCGCTGAGACGCTCAACGCGCAGCAGCATCGACAGACGATCGGCCTCGGTTTCGCCGACGTTGGAGGCGAATCGCGTGTCGTCGAGACGAATCAACGGTGCGCCGGCTTCGACGATCTGGCCTTCCTTGACGAACAGTTCGGAGATGATCCCGCCCTCAAGGTTCTGGATTTTCTGAATCTTCGACGACGGAATCGCTTTGCCGTCGCCCTTGGTCACTTCGTCGATCACGGCGAAGTTGGCCCACAGCAGCAGAAAGATAAAGAAGCCGATGATCGCCCAGATGGTCAGGCGCACGACGCGCGGGGCGTCTTCGATCAGCGCTTTGTTGACCTCCGGCAGCGGCTGGCCCTGCAGTGAGGCAGAGCCCTTGAAGTAGCGACGGATCGAATCCTTGAAACCCGACTTAAGCAACACTGATCTGCCCCTTCTTCAACGCTTCCATCACGGCGGCTTTCGGGCCATCGGCGAGAATTTGTCCACGATCGATCACCAGCAGACGATCGACCAGCGACAACAGTGAAGCCCGGTGCGTGACCAGCACCACGGTCTTGTTTTCAATCACGGCGGCGAGGCGTTGCTTGAGGCGTTCTTCACCGGTGTTGTCCATCGCACTGGTCGGCTCGTCCATCAGCAGGATCGGTGGATTGAGCAACAACGCCCGGGCCAGCGCGACGTTCTGCCGTTGGCCACCGGAGAGGTTCTGCCCGCGTTCGCCAACTTGCAGCTCATAGCCTTGCGGATGCAGACGAGCGAATTCGTGGACGCCGGCCAGTTCGGCCGCCTGCAGGACAAGCTCGTCTTCTACATAGCGTGCGCCAGAGACGAGATTGTCACGCAGGGTGCCGGCCAGCAGCTGAATGTCCTGCGGCACGTAGCCGATGTTGTAGCGCAACTCGCTGACGTCGATCTGGCGGATATCCACACCGTCGACCAGCAGCGCACCATCGTCCGGCTGATACAGGCCGACCAGCAGTTTGGCGAGGGAGCTTTTGCCCGAGCCGCTGCGGCCGATGATGCCAATCTTCTCGCCGGGACGGATCACCAGGTTGATGTTTTTCAGCGCCGGGTTCTGTTGTTCCGGGTAGGTGAAGTTGAGCTGGCGGCATTCGATCGCGCCCTGCAAAACCTTGCGGCTCAACGGGCGCTCTTCGAAGTTGCGCTCTTGCGGCAGCTCCATCATCTGGTCGACCGAAGTCATGGTTACCCGTGCCTGCTGATAACGGGTCAACAGACCGGACAGCGAGGCCAGCGGACTGAGGGCGCGGCCGCTAAGCATGTAGCAGGCAATCAGACCGCCCATGCTCAGGTTGCCGGCAATGATCTGGTAGACGCCGAAGACGATCATGATCACCCCGGCCAGTTGCTGGATCAGCAGGGTGATGTTCATCGCCAGGCCGGAGAGCATTTTCACCCGCAGTTCGAGACGGCTGAGGGTGCCGATGGTCTGCTCCCACTGGTACTGACGTTCGCTTTCGGCATTGTTGACCTTAACCGCGTCGAGGCCGGCGAGGGTTTCGATCAGGCTCGACTGGCGCTCGGCACCGAGGGCCATGGTGCGTTCCATGGTGGCCACCAGCGGCTTCTGCAAGGCGTAGCCGATCAGCAACGCAATCGGGAACGCCAGCACCGGAATCCACACCAGATGCCCGCCTAGAATGGCGATGACGATGAAGATGAGGATGGTGAACGGCAGGTCGATCAGGCTGGTCAGGGTCAGCGAGGCAAGGAAGTCGCGCAGGCTCTGAAACTCGTGGATGTTCTGCGCAAAGCTGCCGACCCGCGCCGGGCGGTATTTCATCGACATGCCGACGATGCGTTCGAACAGCGTCGCCGAGATGATCAGGTCGGTTTTCTTCCCGGCCAGATCCAGGCACAGACTGCGCAGGCTCTTGAGGATCAGGTCAAAGAGGTAGGCGCCGGTGATGCCCAGCGCCAACACCCACAGGGTCGCTTCGGCCTGGTTCGGCACCACGCGGTCGTAGACGTTCATCACGAACAGCGGCGCAGCCATGGCAATGATGTTGATCAGGAAACTCGCGGCGATCGCATCGGCATACAGCCAGCGCGAACGCTTGAGGGTGTCGCGGAACCACGAGCGCGCACGCGGAATCAGCGTGCCGTGATTGACGTCGAATTTGTGTTGCGGCTGAGCGAAGAAAACTTTGCCGGTGTAATCGTCGGCGAGCAGTTCGCGACTGACGATGGACTCGCCGCCGTCGGTTTCGCTGAGCAGCACCCGTGCTTCATTGTCGCCCTGCCAGCCGAGCAGGACAGCGCTGCGGCCATCCTTGAGCAGCAGCAAGGCCGGCATGGCGATCGCCGGAATCTCTTCCAGCTTGCGCTGTAGCACGCGCCCTTGCAGGCCGGCGCGAGCCGCGGCGCGGGGCAGCAACTCGACACTCAGGCGTTGTTTGGGCAGCGGCAGGCCGGTGGTCAGCATCGCCGCGCTGGCGGGTTTCTGATGGAGCATGCAAAGGGCGAGCAGGCCGTCCAGTAACGGATCGTCGTGCAACGCGCGTGGATCATGACTGAGTTGAACTCGACTGACTTCTGATTCCACGCTCGACACTCTTTGACAGTTGAAAAGGGATAACTCAATTCATCCCAGGCAGCTGGACCTTGGGCTTGACGTCGTTTTGCACAACGGATGCCAACGGTGCGACCACTCCCTGGCTTCTGAGCAACTCGCCCATGGTCGCCTTGATTCGGTACTGAGTAAATAACTGAATGTTTTTGATTTCAGCCAGACGCCGCGAAGCGGTGAACAACTCGTTTTCGCTGTCGAGCAAATCCAGCAAGGTACGTTCGCCAAGGCTGAACTGACGTTGGTAAGCGGTGCGCACCGAGGTGCTGTGGTCGACGTATTGCTGCGCGATCGGCACCTGCGCGTTGGCGTTGTTCAAGGCGTTCCAGGCCAGACCGAGTTCTTCGTTCAACTGACGCAAAGCGTTGTTGCGGATGTCCAGCGCCTGGTTCGACAGGTACGACTTGGATTCCAGATCGGCCTTGTTGCTGCCACCGGAATAGAGGTTGAAGCGCATGCGCAGCATCGCCTGCCACTCGTTGTTGTGACCGTTCTGGCCGTCGAGATCGTTGTCGGCAGTGCGGCCCAGTTCGGCGTCGAAACGTGGGTAGAAGGTCGACTTGGCGGTTTCGTACTGCTTCTCGGCAGCGGCGATGTCGGATTCGGCCGAACGCAGGATCGGGCTGTTTTCCAGCATCTGCTGGCGCGCTTCATTGAGGTTGGCCGGCATCATCGCCATGAACGGCGCCGGACGCTCGAGTTGATCGGGCATCTGGCCGACGGCGCTGAGGAAGTTGGTTTCCGAGTCGGCCAGATTGGTCTGCTCGGTGATCAGGTTGTTGCGGGCCTGGGCCATCCGCGCTTCGGCCTGATCGAGGTCGGCACCGCTGCCGACGCCACGCTGGGTGCGCAGCTGGATCTGGTCGTAGATGCGCTGGTGGCTCTTGAGGTTTTCTTCGGCCAGACGCACGAATTCGCGGCGGGTCAGCACGTCCAGGTAAACCTGGGAGACGGTCAGCGCGGTGCGCTCGGAAGTACCGAGCAGCGAGTAAGCGCGGGAGTTGACGGTGGCTTGTTGACGCCCGACTTCGCTGGACGTCGCAAAACCGTCAAAGACCATTTGCGAGAGACGTAAACTTGACTCGCTACGATTCAGGGTTTCGTAGTGGTTACCGGAATTGGCGCGGGTGGTGACGCTGTCGGTGCCTTCACGGCCATAACCGCCGAGCAGATCGACCTTGGGCAGGTATCCACCTTTCGCCGCTCTTAATTGATAATCCGCGGCCAAACGACTATTTACCCCTGCCTGGATTTCCGGATGGACATCCAATGCCTGCTGCATGGCTTCTGGTAAGGATTGTGCTTGTACAAAAGAGGCGGCGAGAGCGAAGGGTACAGCCAGAAACAGGGGCGAACGCATGGTAGGAATTTCCCAGAACTTCTTGTCTTGAATCACAGCAAAACGTGGCGCTGCGTCGGATGATGGCAACCAGATTGACCGTATGTCGGAAAGTTCAAAACAAGAACTGGATCACACGCTGAAGGACAGGTCGCCGCGGAAATATCAATGTGACATTAGTGGGACGATTGTTTAGGATGGCACCCAGAAGGTCAATAGTTTGGCATAAAGTTAATAGCGAAAGAATCTAGCCAAAATATTGACGAAAACATGCGTCAAACTTGTTTCGCAAATTTTTAAAGTACGTCCAGACTGAATCGGCGCCCATGCCCTCAGGTCCATGGAAGTCAACTGAACGTGACACCCCGGAGAGTCTTCAATGAGCAGTGTTGTTGCCATCGTCAAAAGCATTGTCGGTCAGGTATTCGTGGTGTCCCCAGAGGGCGTGCGCCGCGTACTCGTTGAAGGCGATCGCCTGTTTGTCGGCGACCAGATCGACACCGGCCTCTCCGGCGCCGTGTCGCTTGAATTGGCAGATGGTCGCACCCTCGATCTGGGCCGTGAAACTCAGTGGAGCGCCACCGCCCCCGACTCCAGCACTGACCTGGCAGAAGCCACCGCGCAGGCTGCGCCGTCAGTAGCCGAACTGCAGCAAGCCATTGCCGCCGGTGTCGACCCGACCACCGCGCTTGACGCCACCGCTGCCGGCCCGAGCGCCGCAGGTACGGGCGGTGCTGCTGGTGGCGGCCACAGCTTCGTCATGCTCGACGCCACCGCTGGCCGTGTTGACCCAACCATTGGTTTCCCGACCGCAGGGATCAACGCTGCCGGTCAAGCTGCGCAGAACATCACCGGCGGCCAGACCACCGACACCACCACCAATGCTCTGCGTGAGTCGACCCTGAGCCTTAGCGCCACGCCGAGCATCACCGAAGCCGGCGGCGTGCTGGTGTACACCGCGACCCTGACCCAGGCGCCGCTGACCGACCTGACCATCACCCTGTCCAACGGCGCGGTGATTGTGATTCCGGCAGGTGCAACCACCGGCACGGTCAACGTGCCGCTGGCGCCGAACGACACCGTCTATAACGACCCGACGCAGATCGACGTGACCGTCACCGGCACCACCGGCGGCAACGGCATCACTGTGACGACGCCGACCAACCCGGCCACGACCCAGGTCACTGACACCATCGACACCACCACCGTCACCCTGACGGCCGGGCCGAGTGTCACCGAAGGCGGGCAGATCACCTACACCGCGACCCTGACCAATCCGGCACAAACCCCGGTGACCGTCACCCTGTCGAACGGCTCGACCATCACCATCGGCGCCGGCCAGACCACCGGCACTGTCAACGTGCCGACCCCGGCCAACGACGTCTATAACAACGGCAGTACCGTCACCACCACCATCACTGGTGCCAGCGGTGGCAACTTCGAAAATCTGGTGCCAAACCCCACGCCAGCGGTGACCACCATCACCGATTCGATCGACACCACTAACCTGACCCTGACTGCCACCGGCACAGTGGTTGAAGGTGGCCAGATCACCTACACCGCGACCCTGACCAACCCGGCGCAAACCCCGGTGACCGTCACTCTGTCGAACGGCTCGACCATTACCATTGAAGCCGGCCAAACCACCGGCACCGTCAACGTGCCGACGGCGGCCAATGACGTCTACAACAATGGCGGCACCGTCAGCACCACCATTACCGGCGCTTCCGGCGGCAACTTTGAAAGCCTGGTGCCAAACACCACACCCGCGACCACCACCGTTACCGATTCGATCGACACCACCAGCGTCAGCCTCACCGCGACCGGTACAGTCGTCGAAGGTGGCCAGATCACTTACACCGCGACGCTGACCAACGCCGCGCAAACCCCGGTGACGATCACCCTGTCGAACGGCTCGACCATCACCATTGAAGCCGGCAAGACCACCGGCTCCGTCAACGTGCCAACCGCGGCCAACGACGTTTACAACAATGGCAGCACGGTCAGCACCACGATTACCGGCGCAACCGGTGGCAACTTCGAAAACCTGGTGCCAAACACCACGCCAGCGACCACCACAATTACCGATTCGATCGACACCACCAATCTGTCGTTGTCAGCGACCGGCAGCGTTGCTGAAGGCGGCTCGATCGTTTACACCGCGACCCTGACCAATCCTGCCGGCACACCAGTCACCGTGACCCTGAGCAACGGCTCGGTGATCACCATCGAGGCGGGCAAAACCACTGGCACCGTGACCGTTCCGGCGCCTGCGGATGATGTCTATAAAGACTCCGGCAAAGTCGAAGTCACGATCAAGGATGCGACGGGCGACAACTTCGAGAATCTGCTGCCGAGCACTGTCCCGGCCGTGACCGAAGTGACCGACACCATCGACACCTCGACCGTGAAACTGACGGCTGATACCTCGGTTGCTGAAGGTGGCACCGTCACTTACACCGCCACCGTCGGTGCGCCGGTGACAGGCTCGCCTGTCGTGGTAACCCTGGCCAACGGTCAGAGCATCACCATTGAAGTCGGTAAAACCACCGGCACCGTGACCACTACCGCCCCTAACGATGCGTTGACCGGCAATGCGCCGCTGACCAATTCAATCACTGGCGTTTCGGGTGGCAATTACGAAGATCTGGTGGCCGACAAGACCCCGGTTTCGACCAGCGTTACCGATGTCGCCGACACCACCAACCTGTCGCTGAGCGCAACCGGTTCTGTGGCTGAAGGCGGCCAGATCACTTACACCGCGACCCTGACCAACGCCGCAGGTTCGCCTGTTACCGTAACCCTGTCGAACGGTTCGGTGATCACCATCGAAGCCGGCAAAACCACTGGCACCGTGACCGTTGCGGCGCCTGCCGATGACGTCTACAAAGACGCCGGTAAGGTCGAAGTGACCATCCAGGACGCTACCGGCGGCAATTTCGAGAACCTCGTTCCGAGCACCGTTCCAGCCGTCACCGACGTGACCGATACTGTCGACACCACCACGGTCAAGCTGACCGCCACCGAGTCGGCGGCTGAAGGTGGCACTGTCACGTATACCGCCACTGTTGGCGCGCCGGTGACCGGTTCGCCTGTTGTCGTGACCCTGGCCAATGGTCAGAACATCACCATCGAAGTCGGCAAAACCACCGGCACCGTGACCACCACTGCACCGAATGACGCGTTGACCGGCCAAGCGCCGATCACCAACGCGATCACGGGCGTGAGCGGCGGCAATTACGAAGACCTCGTCGCCGACAAAACCCCGGTCAGCACCACCGTGACTGACACCACCGACACCACCAGCCTGACGCTCAGCGCAACAGGCACCGTGGCTGAAGGCGGTCAGATCACTTACACCGCGACCCTGACCAACGCCGCAGGCTCGCCTGTTACCGTGACCCTGTCGAACGGTTCGGTGATCACCATTGAAGCCGGTAAAACCACCGGCACCGTGACCGTCGCTGCACCCGCCGATGACGTCTATAAAGACGCCGCCAAAGTCGAAGTCACCATCAAGGACGCCACGGGCGGCAACTTCGAGAACCTCGTTCCAAGCACCGTTCCCGCCGTCACCGACGTCACTGACACCATCGACACCTCGACGGTCAAACTGACCGCCACCGAGACTGCCGCTGAAGGTGGTACCGTCACCTACACCGCTACCGTGGGTGCGCCGGTCACCGGTTCGCCAGTGGTCGTGACCTTGGCCAACGGCCAGAACATCACCATCGAAGTCGGCAAAACCACCGGCACCGTGACCACCACCGCGCCAAACGACGCGCTGAACGGCCACGCGCCGCTGACCAACTCGATCACCAATGTGACCGGCGGCAATTACGAGAATCTCGTCGCCGACAAAACCCCGGTCAGCACCACCGTGACTGACACTACCGACACCACCAGCCTGACGCTCAGCGCCACTGGCACCGTGGCTGAAGGCGGCTCGATCGTTTACACCGCAACCCTGACCAACCCGGCTGGCACCCCGGTAACCGTGACCCTGTCGAACGGTTCGGTAATCACCATCGAAGCGGGCAAGACCACTGGCACCGTGACCGTCGCTGCACCTGCCGATGACGTCTACAAGGACGCCGGCAAAGTCGAAGTCACTATCAAGGACGCCACGGGCGGCAACTTCGAGAACCTCGTTCCAAGCACCGTTCCCGCCGTCACCGACGTCACTGACACCATCGACACCTCGACGGTAAAACTGACCGCGACCGAAACCGCCGCTGAGGGTGGCACCGTCACCTACACCGCGACAGTCGGCGCGCCAGTCACCGGTTCGCCTGTCGTCGTGACGTTGGCCAACGGCCAGAACATCACCATCGAAGTGGGTAAAACCACCGGCACCGTCACCACCACGGCACCGAACGATGTGCTGGCCGGCCACGCTCCGCTGACCAACTCGATCACTAACGTTTCCGGCGGCAACTACGAAAACCTGGTCGCCGACAAAACCCCGGTCAGCACCACCGTGACCGACACCGTCGACACCACCACCGTTTCGCTGACCGCCACCGGCAACGTCAACGAAGGCGGTTCGATCGTCTACACCGCGACGCTGACCAATCCGGCCGGCACGCCGGTAACCGTGACCCTGAGCAACGGTTCGACCATCACCATCGACGCCGGCAAGACCACCGGCACCGTGACCGTTCCGGCGCCAGCCGATGACGTCTACAAAGACGCCGGCAAACTCGAAGTGACCATCAAGGAAACCTCGGGCGGCAATTTCGAAAACCTGGTGGCCAATCCGACGCCAGCGGTGACCAACGTTGCCGACACGATCAACACCACGCACCTGACCCTCAGCGCCGAAAGCTATGTGCTTGAAGGCACGTCGATCACCTACACCGCGACCCTGACCAACGCCGCGCAAACGCCGGTCACCGTCAACCTGAGCAATGGCCAGACCATCACCATCGAGGCTGGCAAAACCAGCGGTTCGGTGACCATCGCCGCGCCGAGCGACGACGTCTACAAAGACGTCAGCAAGCTCACCGTGACCATGACCGATGCCACTGGCGGCAACTTCGAGAAACTCGACGTCAGCAAGACCCCGGTCAGCACCACCGTCAATGACACCGTCGACAAAACCACGCTGACCCTCAGCGCCAGCGACACCGTCAGTGAAGGTGGCCAGATCACCTACACCGCGACCCTGAGCAATCCGGCCGGCACCGCCATGACCGTGACCCTGGCCAACGGTGCGGTGATCAACATCGCTGCCGGCGCCACCAGCGGTTCGGTGAACTTCGCTGCGCCTGCCAATACCCCGTACATCGACGGCGGCAAGGTACAGACCGCGATTGCCAGCCACAGCGGCGGCAACTTCGAGCAGGTCGATGCCGACCGTTCGGCGGTGGTTACCACCGTCACCGACACCGTCGACACCACCAATATCAGCCTGAGCGCCACCGCTTCGGTTGCCGAGGGCGGCTCGATCGTCTACACCGCGAGCCTGACCAACCCGGCAGGCACGGCGATGACCGTGACCCTGAGCAACGGTGCGGTGATCAACATCGCCAAAGGCGCGACCACCGGCACCGCGACCGTCGCAGCACCGGCCGATGACGTGTACAAGGACGCTGGCAAGGTCGATGCGAGCATCACCAAGACCACCGGCGGCAACTTCGAGAACCTGGTGGTCGACAAGACCCCGGCGGTCACCGACGTGACCGACACCATCGACAACAGCACCGTGTCGCTGACCGCCACCGCCAGCACCACTGAAGGCGGCGTGGTGGTGTACACCGCTTCCGTCACCGCGCCAGTGACGGGCGCGCCGGTTGTCGTGACCCTGTCCAACGGCCAGACCATCACCATTCCGGTCGGCGCCAGCAGCGGTAGCGTCAACTTCACCGCACCGAACGATGCACTGGCCGGCGGCAACACGCTGAGTGTGAAAATCGACGGCACCAGCGGCGGCAATTACGAAAACCTTGTGGCCGACAAAACTCCGGCCGTGACCTCGGTGACTGACACCGTCGACACCACCAACCTGTCGCTGAGCGCGACCGGCACGGTGGCGGAAGGTGGTTCGATTGTTTACACCGCAACGCTGACCAACCCGGCTGGCACGCCGGTGACCGTGACATTGAGCAACGGCTCGGTGATCACCATCGACGCTGGTAAAACTACCGGTACCGTGACCGTCGCAGCGCCTGCCGATGACGTCTACAAGGACGCCGGCAAAGTCGAAGTCACCATCAAGGATGCAACGGGCGGCAACTTCGAGAACCTCGTTCCGAGCACCACGCCAGCCGTGACCGAAGTCACCGATACCATCGACGCCTCGACCGTCAAACTGACGGCCGACACCACTGTGGCTGAAGGTGGCACCGTCACTTACACCGCCACGGTTGGCGCGCCGGTCACCGGTTCGCCAGTCGTCGTGACCTTGGCCAACGGCCAGAGCATCACCATCGAAGTCGGCAAAACCACTGGCACCGTGACGTTCACCGCGCCGAACGATGCGCTGACCGGTCAGGCGTCGCTGGGTAATTCGATCACTGGTGTCAGCGGCGGCAACTACGAAAACCTGGTGGCCGACAAGACCCCGGTTTCCACCACCGTCACCGACACCGTCGACACCACTGACCTGTCGCTCAGTGCCACCAATTCGGTCGCCGAGGGCGGTTCGATCATCTACACGGCGACCCTGACCAACCCGGCCGGTACGCCGGTGACCGTGACCCTGAGCAACGGCTCGGTGATCACCATCGACGCGGGCAAAACCACCGGCACCGTGACCGTTGCTGCGCCAGCCGATGACGTCTACAAAGACGCCGGCAAGGTCGAAGTAACCATCAAGGATGCTACCGGCGGCAATTTCGAGAATCTGGTGCCGAGCACTGTTCCGGCCGTCACCGAAGTCACCGACACCATCGACACCAGCACCGTCAAACTGACCGCCACCGAGTCTGCGGGTGAAGGTGGCACCGTCACTTACACCGCCACCGTCGGCGCGCCAGTCACCGGTTCGCCGGTCGTCGTGACCTTGGCGAACGGTCAGAACATCACCATCGAAATCGGCAAAACCACCGGCACCGTGACCACCACCGCGCCGAACGACGCGTTGAACGGCCACACCCCGCTGACCAATGCGATCACTGGCGTTTCCGGCGGTAATTACGAAAACCTCGTGGCCGATAAAACTCCGGTCAGCACCACCGTAACCGACACCGTCGACACCACCGATCTGACGCTGACCGCGACTGGCACCGTGGCTGAAGGCGGTTCGATTGTTTACACCGCGACCCTGACCAACCCGGCCGGTACCCCGGTCACTGTGACCCTGTCGAACGGTTCGGTGATCACCATCGAAGCGGGCAAAACCACTGGCACCGTGACCGTTGCGGCGCCTGCCGATGACGTCTACAAAGACGCCGGCAAAGTCGAAGTGACCATCAAGGACGCCACCGGCGGCGATTTCGAGAACCTCGTTCCGAGCACCACGCCAGCCGTTACCGACGTTACTGATACCATCGACACTTCGACGGTCAAACTGACCGCCACCGAGTCAGCGGCTGAAGGTGGCACCGTCACCTACACCGCCACTGTCGGTGCACCTGTGACCGGTTCGCCAGTTGTCGTGACCCTGGCCAACGGTCAGAACATCACCATCGAAGTGGGTAAAACCACCGGCACCGTGACCACCACCGCACCAAACGATGCGTTGACCGGCCATGCGCCGCTGACCAACTCGATCACTGGCGTAACCGGCGGCAACTACGAAAACCTCGTAGCCGACAAAACTCCGGTCAGCACCAACGTGACTGATACCGTCGACACCACCAACCTGTCGCTGAGCGCCACCGGTTCGGTGAACGAAGGCGGCCAGATCACCTACACCGCAACCCTGACCAACGCGGCTGGCTCGCCAGTCACCGTGACCCTGAGCAACGGCTCGGTGATCACCATCGACGCCGGCAAAACCACCGGCACCGTGACTGTCGACGCACCGAAAGATGACGTCTACAAAGACGCCGGCACCGTTGAAGCGACCATCAAAGGCGCAACCGGTGGCGACTTCGAAAACCTGGTCACCAACACGGCTCCAGCCGTCACCACCGTCAACGACACCATCGACACCTCCACCGTGTCGCTGACTGCCACGGCGAACGTCGCCGAAGGCGAAACCGTGGTCTACACCGCGACCGTGACCGCGCCTGTGACCGGCTCGCCGGTTGTCGTGAACCTGTCGAACGGCCAGACCATCACCATCGCCGTCGGTGAAACCAGCGGCACGGTGAACTTCGTCGCGCCGAATAGCCCGTTGGCCGGCGGCAGCTCGCTGAGCGTGACTATCGACGGCGCTACCGGTGGCAACTACGAAAAACTCGCGGTCGACGGCAAGTCCGCCGACACCGCAGTGTCGGACACCAACGACACCACCAACCTGAACCTGACCGCGACCGATTCGGTGGCTGAAGGCGGTTCGATTGTTTACACCGCGACGCTGACCAACCCGGCTGGCACGCCGGTAACCGTGACCCTGAGCAACGGTTCGGTGATCACCATCGAGGCCGGCAAAACTACCGGCACCGTGACGGTTCCAGCGCCTGCCGATGACGTCTACAAAGACGCCGGCAAAGTCGAAGTGACCATCAAGGATGCAACCGGCGGCAACTTCGAGAATCTGGTGCCGAGCACCGTGCCGGCCGTGACCAACGTCACCGACACCCTCGACACCACCACCGTCAAACTCACCGCGACCGAGTCGGCGGCTGAAGGCGGCAGCGTCACTTACACCGCAACCGTCGGCGCGCCAGTGACCGGTTCGCCTGTGGTCGTAACCCTGGCTAACGGTCAGACCATCACCATTGGTGTTGGCCAGACCACCGGCACCGCGACCACCACCGCGCCGAACGATGCATTGACCGGCCACGCGCCGATCACCAATGCGATCACCGAGGTAAGCGGCGGCAACTTCGAAAATCTGGTGGCGGACAAGACGCCGGTTTCAACCAATGTCACCGACACTGTTGACACCACTGACCTGTCGCTGACTGCGACCGGCACCGTTGCGGAAGGTGGTTCGATCATCTACACCGCGACCCTGACCAACGCGGCTGGCTCGCCAGTCACCGTGACCCTGTCGAATGGTGCGGTAATCACCATCGAAGCCGGTAAAACCACTGGCACCGTAACCGTTCCAGCTCCGGCAGATGACGTCTACAAAGACGCCGGCAAGGTTGAAGCGACGATCTCCACCGCCACCGGTGGCAACTTCGAGAACCTGGTGCCGAGCACTGTTCCAGCGGTCACCGAAGTGACTGACACCATCGACACCTCGACCGTGAAACTGACGGCGACCGAGACTGCCGCTGAAGGTGGCACCGTCACCTACACCGCCACTGTCGGCGCTCCAGTCACCGGTTCGCCGGTCACCGTGACCTTGGCCAACGGCCAGAACATCACCATTGAAGTCGGTAAAACCACTGGCACCGTGACCTTCACTGCACCGAACGATGCGCTGACCGGGCACGCGCCGATCACCAACGCGATCACGGGTGTCACTGGCGGCAACTACGAAAATCTCGTGGCCGACAAGACACCGGTCAGCACCACCGTGACTGACACCGTCGACACCACCAACCTGTCGCTCAGCGCGACCGGTACTGTGGCTGAGGGTGGCTCGATCATCTACACCGCGACATTGACCAACGCAGCTGGCTCGCCAGTCACCGTGACCCTGTCGAACGGTGCGGTGATTACCATCGAAGCCGGCAAAACCACTGGCACCGTGTCCGTTCCAGCGCCAGCTGATGACGTCTACAAAGACGCGGGCAAGGTTGAAGCGACGATCTCCACCGCTACCGGTGGCAACTTCGAAAACCTGGTGCCGAGCACCGTTCCGGCCGTGACCGAAATCACCGACACCATCGACACCTCGACCGTCAAACTGACGGCCGATACCTCCGTGGCTGAAGGCGGCACCGTCACTTACACCGCCACTGTCGGCGCTCCAGTGACCGGCTCGCCTGTCGTGGTGACGCTGGCCAATGGTCAGAACATCACCATCGAAGTCGGTAAAACCACTGGCACCGTGACCTTCACCGCGCCGAACGATGCGCTGACCGGCCACGCACCGCTGACCAACGCGATTACCGGTGTTACCGGCGGTAATTACGAGAATCTGGTGGCCGACAAGACCCCGGTTTCGACCAACGTCACTGACACTGTCGACACCACCAATCTGTCGCTCAGTGCGACGGGATCGGTCGCTGAAGGTGGTTCGATCGTCTACACCGCGACATTGACCAACGCTGCCGGCTCGCCAGTCACCGTGACCCTGTCCAACGGCGCGGTGATCACCATCGACGCCGGCAAAACCACTGGCACCGTGACCGTTCCAGCCCCGGCCGATGACGTCTACAAAGACGCCGGCAAGGTTGAAGCGACGATCTCCACCGCTACCGGTGGCAACTTCGAAAACCTGGTGCCGAGCGCTGTTCCGGCCGTGACCGAGGTCACCGATACCATCGACACCTCGACCGTCAAACTCACGGCTGATACGTCGGTCGCTGAAGGCGGCACCGTCACTTACACCGCCACTGTCGGCGCGCCAGTAACCGGTTCGCCGGTTGTCGTGACCTTGGCCAACGGCCAGAACATCACCATCGAAGTTGGCAAAACCACCGGCACCGTGACCACCACCGCACCGAACGATGCGCTGACCGGTCAGGCGCCACTGACCAACTCGATCACCGGTGTAACCGGCGGCAACTACGAAAATCTGGTGGCCGACAAGACCCCGGTTTCAACCACGGTCACCGATACCGTCGACACCACTAACCTGTCGCTGAGCGCGACGGGTTCGGTTGCTGAAGGTGGTTCGATCATCTACACCGCAACGCTGACCAACGCGGCTGGCTCGCCAGTCACCGTGACCCTGTCGAACGGCGCCGTGATCACCATTGAGGCGGGTAAAACCACTGGCACCGTCACCGTCGCTGCGCCGGCGGATGACGTTTACAAAGATGCAGGCAAAGTCGAAGCAACCATTTCGACCGCGACCGGTGGCAACTTCGAGAACCTGGTGCCAAGCACCGTGCCGGCCGTAACCAATGTCACCGACACCATCGACACCACCACCGTAAAACTCACCGCCACCGAGTCGACAGCTGAGGGTGGCAACGTCACCTACACCGCGACTGTCGGCGCGCCAGTCACCGGCTCGCCGGTTGTCGTAACCTTGGCCAACGGTCAGACGATCACCATCGGCGTCGGCCAGACCACCGGTACCGCGACCACCACGGCACCAAACGACGCATTGACTGGCCACGTTCCGCTGACCAACGCGATCACTGACGTAACAGGTGGCAACTTCGAGAACCTGGTGGCTGACAAGACCCCGGTATCGACCAATGTCACCGACGCCGTCGACACGACCAATCTGTCACTCAGCGCTACCAATTCGGTCGCTGAAGGTGGCTCGATCGTCTACACCGCGACCCTGACCAACGCCGCTGGCTCGCCAGTGACCGTCACCCTGTCGAACGGCGCGGTGATCACCATCGACGCCGGTAAAACCAGCGGCACCGTAAGCGTTCCCGCCCCGGCTGACGACGTCTACAAAGACGCCAGCACCGTGCAAGCGACCATCAGCACCGCCTCCGGTGGCAACTTCGAAAACCTGGTGCCGAGCACTGTTCCCGCCGTCACCAGCGTTACCGACACCATCGACACCACCACCGTGAAACTGACGGCCACCGAGTCGGCGGCTGAGGGTGGCAACGTTGTCTACACCGCTACCGTAGGCGCGCCGGTTACCGGCTCGCCAGTTGTCGTGACTTTGGCCAATGGTCAAACCATCACCATCGGTGTAGGCCAGACCACGGGCACCGCAACCACCGCAGCGCCAAATGATGCATTGACTGGTCATGCACCACTGACCAACGCGATCACCAACGTGACCGGCGGCAACTACGAAAATCTCGTGGCCGACAAGACCCCGGTCAGCACCAACGTGACCGACACTGTCGACACCACCAACCTGTCGCTCAGTGCGACCGGTTCTGTGGCTGAAGGCGGTTCGATTGTTTACACCGCCACGCTGACCAACGCCGCTGGTTCGCCAGTGACCGTAACCTTGTCAAACGGCGCGGTAATCACCATCGACGCCGGCAAAATCACCGGCACCGTGACCGTTCCAGCACCTGCAGACGACGTCTACAAAGACGCCGGCACCGTGCAGGCGACGATCAACACCGCCACCGGTGGCAACTTCGAAAATCTGGTGCCGAGCACGGCTCCGGCTATTACCAGCGTCACCGACACCATCGACACCACCACGGTGAAACTGACCGCGACCGCCACTGCCGCTGAAGGCGGTAACGTCGTCTACACCGCAACTGTCGGCGCGCCAGTGACTGGCTCGCCAGTCGTGGTCACCCTGTCGAACGGTCAGACCATCACCATTGGTGTTGGCCAGACCACCGGCACCGCGACCACTACCGCGCCTAACGACGTATTGACCGGTCATGCACCGCTGACAAACGCGATCACCAACGTGACCGGAGGTAACTTCGAAAACCTCGTGGCTGACAAAACGCCGGTCAGCACTACCGTGACCGACACTGTCGACACCACCAACCTGTCGCTCAGTGCGACCGGTTCTGTGGCTGAAGGCGGCTCGATCGTTTACACCGCGACGTTGACCAACGCCGCTGGCTCGCCAGTGACCGTCACCTTGTCAAACGGCGCCGTGATCACCATCGACGCTGGTAAAACCACTGGCACCGTAACCGTTCCAGCGCCAGCCGATGACGTCTACAAAGACGCGGGTACCGTGCAGGCGACCATCAGCACCGCCACCGGTGGCAACTTCGAAAACCTCGTGCCGAGCACGACTCCGGCCGTGACCAGCGTCACCGACACGATCGACACCACCACCGTAAAACTCACTGCAACCACAACTGCAGCCGAGGGCGGCAACGTTGTCTACACCGCGACTGTCGGCGCGCCAGTCACCGGTTCGCCGGTTGTCGTGACCCTGGCCAACGGTCAGACCATCACTATTGGCGTCGGCCAGACCACCGGCACCGCGACCACCACCGCACCGAACGATGCGTTGACCGGTCATGCGCCGCTGACCAACTCGATCACCAACGTGACGGGCGGCAACTACGAGAACCTCGTGGCCGACAAAACCCCAGTCAGCACTAACGTGACCGACACTGTCGACACCACCAACCTGTCGCTCAGTGCGACCGGCTCCGTAGCCGAGGGCGGTTCGATCGTCTACACCGCAACCTTGACCAACGCCGCTGGCTCGCCAGTGACCGTAACTCTGAGCAACGGCTCGGTGATCACCATCGACGCCGGTAAAACCACTGGCACCGTAACCGTTCCAGCGCCAGCCGATGACGTCTACAAAGACGCGGGTACCGTGCAGGCGACCATCAGCACCGCCACCGGTGGCAACTTCGAAAACCTCGTGCCGAGCACGACTCCGGCCGTGACCAGCGTCACCGACACGATCGACACCACCACCGTAAAACTCACTGCAACCACAACTGCAGCCGAGGGCGGCAACGTTGTCTACACCGCGACTGTCGGCGCGCCAGTCACCGGTTCGCCGGTTGTCGTGACCCTGGCCAACGGTCAGACCATCACTATTGGCGTCGGCCAGACCACCGGCACCGCGACCACCACCGCACCGAACGATGCGTTGACCGGTCATGCGCCGCTGACCAACTCGATCACCAACGTGACGGGCGGCAACTACGAGAACCTCGTGGCCGACAAAACCCCAGTCAGCACTAACGTGACCGACACTGTCGACACCACCAACCTGTCGCTCAGTGCGACCGGCTCCGTAGCCGAGGGCGGTTCGATCGTCTACACCGCAACCTTGACCAACGCCGCTGGCTCGCCAGTGACCGTAACTCTGAGCAACGGCTCGGTGATCACCATCGACGCCGGTAAAACCACTGGCACCGTAACCGTTCCAGCGCCAGCCGATGACGTTTACAAAGACGCCGGCACCGTGCAGGCGACGATCAGCACCGCCACCGGTGGCAACTTCGAAAACCTGGTACCGAGTACGACGCCGGCCATCACCAGCGTCACCGACACCATCGACACCACCACCGTGAAACTGACGGCAACCGCTACCGCAGCCGAAGGTGGCAACGTCGTCTACACCGCTACCGTTGGTGCGCCGGTCACCGGTTCGCCAGTTGTCGTGACGCTGGCCAACGGTCAGACCATCACCATCGGTGTTGGCCAGACCACTGGCACCGCAACCACCGCAGCGCCAAACGATGCATTGACTGGTCATGCACCACTGACCAACTCGATCACCAACGTGACCGGTGGCAACTACGAGAATCTGGTGGCCGACAAGACCCCGGTTTCGACTACCGTCACCGACACCGTCGACACCACCAACCTGTCGCTGTCCGCGACCGGCACAGTGGCCGAAGGTGGCCAGATCACTTACACCGCGACCCTGACCAACGCCGCTGGCTCGCCAGTCACCGTAACCCTGAGCAACGGCTCGGTGATCACCATAGACGCCGGTAAAACCACTGGCACCGTAACCGTTCCAGCGCCAGCCGATGACGTCTACAAAGACGCCGGCAACGTTCAGGCAACGATCAAAACCGCCACTGGGGGCAGCTTCGAGAACCTGGTGACCAGCACCACGCCAGCCGTGACCAGCGTCACCGACACCATCGACACCACCACCGTGAAACTGACCGCCACCGGTACAGCGGCTGAAGGCGGCAACGTCGTCTACACCGCCACGGTTGGCGCACCGGTAACCGGATCGCCAGTCGTCGTGACCCTGGCCAACGGTCAGACCATCACCATCGGCATCGGCCAGACCACGGGCACCGCGACCACCACTGCGCCGAACGATGCATTGACCGGTCACGCGCCGCTGACCAATTCGATTACCAACGTCACGGGCGGCAACTTCGAGAATCTGGTGGCCGACAAGACCCCGGTTTCGACTACCGTCACCGACACCGTCGACACCACCAACCTGTCGCTGTCCGCGACCGGCACCGTGGCCGAAGGTGGCCAGATCACTTACACCGCGACCCTGACCAACGCCGCTGGCTCGCCAGTCACCGTAACCCTGAGCAACGGCTCGGTAATCACCATCGACGCTGGCAAAACCACCGGCACCGTGACCGTCCCGGCTCCGGCTGACGACGTCTACAAAGACGCCGGCACCGTGCAGGCAACCATCACTGGCACCAGCGGCGGCGGCTTCGAAAATCTGGTGACCAACAACACGCCAGCCGTGACCAACGTCACCGACACGGTCGATACCACCACCGTCAGCATCACTGGCAGCAGCTCGGTGACCGAAGGCCAGACGGCCAGCTACACCGTCAGCCTGAACCACCCGGCGCAAACCGAAGTGACCCTGAAAATCGTCTACAGCGGTACCGCCGCCGACGGTTCTGATTTCACCGGCGTGTACACCGTGAAGATTCCGGCAGGTGCGAGCAGCGCGCAGTTCAACGTCGCCACCATCGATGACAAGATCACCGAAGGCACCGAGAACTTCGTGGTCAAGATCGATTCCGCCACCGGCGGCAACTTCGAAAACCTCGCGGTCAGCAGCACCAACGGCAGCGTCAGCACCTCGATCATCGACAACGATGCGCCGCCGGTGCTCGATCTGGATGCCAACAACTCCAGCGGCGCCACCGGTGCCGACTACAAGGTGACCTTCACCGAAAACACCCCGGGCGCCGGCGTGTCGATTGCCGACACCGACATCAGCATCACCGACCCGGACAGCACCCTGCTGACCGGTGCCACCGTGGTCCTGACCAACCGTCAGGACGGCGATGCGCTGAACCTCG
The DNA here is from genome assembly GCF_054667675.1 of Pseudomonas sp. S3_C06. NCBI lineage: Bacteria > Pseudomonadati > Pseudomonadota > Gammaproteobacteria > Pseudomonadales > Pseudomonadaceae > Pseudomonas > Pseudomonas sp. S3_C06. The sequence goes on along the minus strand of NZ_CP162747.1, from coordinate 4,043,851 downwards.
GCAACAGCGTCAACGGCATCACCATCAATGCCAACAGCACCAACGGCACCGTGACCCTGACGCTGTCGGGCAACGCGACACTGGCCGACTACATGCAGGCCATCAAGAACATCAGCTTCACCAACGGCAGTGAAAACCCGAGCACCGTGCCACGGATCATCACCGTGACCGTGACCGATGGCGGCAACTACTCCAACACCGCGACCACCACGGTCAACGTGGTGGCGGTCAACGACGCACCGGTCGCTGCACCGAGCAATGTCACCGGCACCGAAGACACCCCGCTGGTGCTCGGCTGGTCGACTTTCGGTGTAACTGACGTCGACAGCCCGGCCAGCAGTCTCGGCATCAAAATCACCCAACTGCCGGGCGAAGGCAAACTGCAGTATCTGGACGGTTCGACCTGGAAAGATGTCGCCAACAACCAGACCTTCAGCAAGGCTGACATCGACGCGGGCAAGCTGCGCTTCCTGCCGGATGCCAACGAGTCTGGCGTCAATGGTTACGGTGGCAGCGGTCTGGGCAACAACCAAGCGGACTACGCGCAGATCAAGTTCCAGCCAACCGACGGCCAGTTGCTGGGCAACACCGGCACCGTGAAAATCGACATCACGCCAGTGGCGGATGCGCCGACCGTGAGCGTGGCCGACAACAGCGTGAAGTCCACCGGCCTGATCAAGGAAGTCTGGACTGGTCTCTCGGGTCTGGGCACCAACGGCAATGGCGCGGATTCGACCACGTTGAAAAACGTCATCGACGGCGCCGGGAAACCGAACTCCAGTGGCTCGGTCACCAATGTGCAGTCCGACGGTAGCGTTGCGGCGGGCACGGCATCGAAGACGTCAGGCCTGATTTATCTGGAAGCCGGCAAGACCTACACCTTCAGCGGTATTGCCGATGACAGTTTGCTGATCACGATCGGCGGCAAGAGTGTGGCTTCGGGGACCTGGGGCGCGGGCGGCGCCATCAATGGCTCGTTCACCCCGACCACCAGCGGCTACTACACCCTGGACATCTACCACCACAACCAGAGCGGCCCGGGCAGCTACGACGTCAACCTGTCGGTCAACGGCAGCACGCCAATCGACCTGAGCAGCGCCGGCGTGCCGATCTACACCGGCGTGCAGGATCTGATCAATTCGGGCGTGACCGTCTCCGATCTGCACGGCAGCAACGGCGAAGGCTATTACGACGGCTACAAACTCAACACCGGCGCCGAAGGCACCACGGTGAAACTCTCGGCGATCACCACCGCCCTGACCGACACCGACGGCTCGGAAACCCTGAGCGTGAAGATCAGCGGCGCACCGGTCGGCTCGGTGCTCAGCGATGGCGCGGGTCATACCTTCACCGTCACCGCCAGCAGCGGCGACGCCAACGTCACCGGCTGGAACCTCGGCAGCCTGACCGTAACGCCACCGCCGTACTACAACGGCCAGTTCAACCTGACCGTGACCTCGACCTCCACCGAGATGGTCGGCGGCTCGGCCAGCAGCACCGCGACCATTCCGGTCACCGTGGTGCCGGCGGTCTACAACGCGGTCGTGGCAACCTCGGGCGACGACACTGTCACCGGCACCGATGGCAACGACATCATCGTCGCCGACATCGGTGGCCTGACCGTGGTGCCGGGCACCAACTACAACATCGCGTTCATGGTCGACAGCTCCGGCAGCATGAGCAGTTCGTCGCTCAACGCGGCCAAAGACTCACTGACCTCGGTGTTCAACAGCCTCAAGCAGAGCCTGGGCGGCAGCAACTCGGGCACGGTGAACATTTTCCTCGTCGACTTCGATACCCAGGTCAACAAGTCGGTGTCGGTGAACCTCAACGACCCGAACGCGCTGACCCAGCTCAAAGCGGTACTGGATTCGATGGCGTCCGGTGGCGGCACCAACTACGAGGATGTGTTCAAGACCACGGCCAACTGGTTCCAGAGCGCTGACGCGGTGGCCAACACCGGGGCGAAGAACCTCACGTACTTCATCACCGATGGCCAGCCGACCTACTACCAGAGCGGCGAGCAGACCAACCCGACGCTGTACGGCAACGTGAAGCTCGACGATGTGGTGAAAACCAGCAATTACAAGCCGGGCGACACCTTCAGCACCTACATCGACAATACCCACGCGTTGACGATCAACAGCGCCGGCACCGTGACCCTGCAAACCTACAATTCGTGGTGGGGCTGGAGCAGCTCTAATCTGGGCACCATCCACGCGCAGGGCGACGGCACCTATGAGTTGTCGAGTCTGGCGGGGACCGGTAACAGCACCAACTCGTCAACGACCAGTAACTCGACCAGTGGCTTTGCCTTGCTCAGCGGTCTGTCGAACGTCGAGGCTATCGGTCTGAACAACGATGTCAGCCTCAACGATCTGAAGCCTTACGACTCGGACAAAACGCCGCAGACCAACATCGATCCGAAGGACCTGGCCAACTCGATCATCGGCCACACCGAAGCGACGATGCCGGGCAACGACACCGTCAGCGGTGGCGACGGCAACGACATCCTGTTCGGCGATCTGGTCAGCTTCAACGGCATTGCCGGTGAGGGTTATCAGGCGATGCAGGCGTTCGTGGCCAAGGAAACCGGGGTTGACGTCAGCAAAGTCACCACCAGCAACGTGCACCAGTACATCACCGAGCACTATCAGGCGTTCGATGTGTCCGGCGCGCATGACGGTAACGACACGCTGTTGGGTGGCGCGGGCAATGACATCCTCTTCGGTTCGGGCGGCAACGACTGGCTCGATGGCGGCAAAGGCAATGACATCCTCCTCGGCGGCACTGGCAACGACACGCTGATCGGCGGTCAGGGCAACGACATCCTGATCGGTGGTTCGGGTGCCGACACCTTCGTCTGGAAGGCGGGCGATACCGGTAACGACGTGATCAAGGACTTCAAGGCCAGTGAAGGTGACCGTATCGATCTGCGCGATCTGTTGCAGGGCGAGACCGGCAGCACCATCGATAACTTCCTGAAGATCACCACGGTCGATGGCACGTCGTCGCTGCAAGTCAGCTCGGCGGGCAAGTTCAACTCCGGCGACGCTGCGGCGGCAACCCCGGACGTGACGATCAAACTGGAAGGCAATAACTGGTCGAGCGCCAACATTCACAACCTGATTGCCGGCAGCGACCCGACGATCAAAGTCGACCACAACAACAGCTGATACGTGAACAAAAACGGCCGCCCTTCTGGGGCGGCCGTCACGTTTGCGCTTACCGCGACGGTGACGATTACGTCGCCGCACCGCATACTCGCGCGCAGTTGGCTATGCTGCTGACAGCATGACGCTGGTTCATTTCCGAGGGATGCTCAATGTTTTACGTGCAACGCGATGCGCAAGGTCTGTTGATTCGCGTGGAAGCCGCGGCCTACGCCGAGGCCACGGAAACCCTGCCGGCCGACAGCCATGAAATCCAGGCCTGGTTCGCCAACGAAGTGGTGGAAACCAGCCTCAAACAGCTCAAGCAGAGCGACTTCGAAATGATTCGGGTCCTCGACGACCTGATTCAGGTGCTGACCCAGAAAGGCGTGATCCGCGTCACCGACCTGCCACCGGCGGCTCAGGCCAAGTTGATGGACCGGACACAGGCGCGGGAAGCGTTGGGCGGGTTGAGTCAGTTGATCGATGAGGATGAGGGCGGGTTGATCTGATTTCTTCAGATCAAAGGCCTACCCTCACCCCAGCCCTCTCCCCGAGGGAGAGGGGGCCGACCGAGGTGTCTGGCGCCGTACATCGACCTGAAAAACCGGGTCGATTATGGATTCAGCGCAAATCGCTGATGTCGGCGTATTTCCCGAATATCCCCAATCAGTCCGCTCTCTCGGAGGGACGGGGCCGACCGAGGTGTCTGGCGCTGTACATCGACCTGAGAAATCGAGTCGATTATGGATTCAGCGGAGCTCTTTCACGTCGGCGTATTACATCAATATCCCACGGTCAGTCCCCTCTCCCTCTGGGAGAGGGCTAGGGTGAGGGTTGCTTTTGCAATGACTCACCGCCAAGGCTTCGGCTCACCCAACAACTGCCCTTGAACCCCATACAAACCCATCTCGCGAATCACCGCCAACTCCCCCTCCGTCTCGACCCGCTCGGCAATCAGCGGCAGATCGATGCTGTGCGCCGCGCGCTGGATCGCTTCGATGAACAGACGCTTGTCACTCTCCTGATCGATCGCACGAATGTAACTGCCATCGATCTTCAAGTACGCCAGCCCCAGCCGCGCCAGGTTGCCGATCATGCTGAAGCGCCCACCAAAGCGCTGCAGGCTCAGGGAGAAGCCGAGTTCACGCAGGCGCCGGGTCAACTGCTCCAGCACCGCTTGCTCCGGCAATTGCTCCTCGCCGATTTCCAGGGTCAGGCGCTCGCCCAGGTTGGAATGCGCGCGCAAAATCTCGAAGACTTTGTTCAACGCCTGCGGATCCGCCAGGGTCGCCGAAGACAGGTTCAGCGCCAGCGAATCTTCATGTTCTTTCATCTGCTCCAGCACGCGCTCAAGCATCAGGCGATCCAGCCGCGCGGTCCAGCCGAAGCGCTCCAGCCATGGCAGGAAGCGCCCGGCCGGGATGGTCTGGCCCTGATCATCGAGCAAGCGCGAGAGCACTTTGTAATGCAGCACCAGTTGCGTGTCGGCGGCAGCCACCACCGGCTGGAAATACAGCTCGAAACGCTGCTGACTCAAGGCCTGATCGAGCAAGCGATGCCAGGCATGGTGATCGTCGCCGACATCCGCCGTCAGGCTCTGATCGATGCAGGCCCAGTTCTGCTCGCCCTGCCCTTCGGCTTGCGCCAGCGCCTGATCGCCAAGTGTCAGCACCTGTTGCGGCGAATCGCCGTGAGTGAATGGCGCCAGGCCGATCGACGCCACAGCCGCGACGTCGGTCGCGCCGGTGGCATGCAGACTGCTCAAGGCATTGTCGAGGTTCTGCGCCAGTTGCAGCGCTTCTTCACGAACCAGCCCCGGCGCCAGCACGGCAAATTCGCCGCCGCGAATACGGGTGACGAGATTCTGGGTTTCCGGGTACTTGGCGCATTCGCGGGACAATTGTTCGCCAACTGCTTTCAGCAGTTCATCGGTGCGCTGGCCACCGAGACGCTGGTTGAGCCCGGCCAGATCCTTGACCCGCAACAGCAGCAGATAACCGGAGCTGGCCTGCTCCGGGTTGCTCACGCGATTGTTCAACTGCATCTCGAAATAACGCCGGTTGGCCAACCCCGTCAGGTTGTCCTGATAAGACTCGGCCCGCAGTTTTTCACTGCGCTCGGCCTGCTCCTGAAACAGTGCCTTGAGCTTCTCGACCATCTGGTTCATCGCCTGCACCACGCGGCGTAATTCAGGCGTGCGCGGCAGATCCGGCAGGCTGAGGAATTCGCGCCGGGCGATGGCGTGGGATTGCTTGACCATGTAATCCAGTGGCTTCAACTGCCGGCGCAGCAGCAGCGCACCGAGGACGGCACTGATCGCACCGCAGATCAGCAGCCAGCCGAGGCTGCCCAACGCGCTCTGCCAGAGTTTGGCCACGGCGAACATCGGGTGACTGACCACCTCGACCCGAGCCGCCTGTTCCCAGCCACGACTGACCAGCGCGTCGCCACCGGCAGGTTCCAGGCCAATCAGTTTGACGAACCAGTCCGGCACGTTAGTGACGGCCGGAATGCCGTTGCGCTCGACGATCGTCTGATCGGTTTTCAGATCGACCACGCGGATGCTCGCGTAATAACCGCTGTCGAAAATCGAGCTGACCAGCAACTCGACCATCGCCGGGTCGTCGATATTCGGCGTCAGTGACAAAGCCAGCGCCGTCGCGGCGTCCTGGGCGTGGGAACGCAACTGGTTGACGTACTGGGTGCGCGAGCTTTCCAGGCTGACCATGAAGCTGCCGGTGAAGGCGACCACCAGGAACAGACAGATTGCGATCAACAGCTGTTTGAACAAAGACATCTGAGCGCGTGCTCCTAGTTAGTCGTCTCGACCGGGAAACCTTCGGCCTGCATTTTCTTCAACACATCCTGCCAGCGCGACAGGCGTTTGGTGTCACCGACTTTTTTGTTGCCCTTGGCGCCCGGCAGGTACAACCCTTCCGCATTGAAAGAGTAGACCGGCAGCAAATCGGTTCGCTGCGACGCCGGCTGGATCGGATCGATCAGGCTGTCGAGCACCAGCGGCATGGCATCGGGGGTGGCATAGTAAGTCAGGACCATGTGCGCGCGGTTCTGGCGCAACGCTTTGACATAGGTGATGCGCAGCTTGTCACTGGAAACCCCGAGGTGGCGCAGGCTGAAATACTTGGCGATCGCGTAGTCTTCACAGTCGCCGGCGCCTTTCCACAGCGCCTCGATGGGCGTTTCCCAGTAATCGACTTCGTGCCACAGATCGATGTCCTCGACGTAGCGCACCTGTTTGTTGAAGAACAGGTTCACTACTTTGAGCTTTTCCATCTCGTTGACTTGCTTCTGCGTGGCCAACAGATTTTGCCAGGCATCGATGCGCTGCTGCCCGGCACCCAGCGGTCCGTAAAGTGCCGTGGCTTTGCGGCTGATCGTGGAAAAATCCCAATCGGCATGCAGACCGCCCAGCATGACGCCGGCCAGCAGCAGTGCGCAGCCTAGCCAGCGCAGTGTCCGGGGGATCGCGAAACATACCGCCACAGCAGGATTCCGGGGGGCAGGAAGGAAAGCGTTTGATGGTGAAGCTTAGCCGGCGAAAAAACAATGGCACCATGAGATCATCCTCGGCGCGCTAAACTTCATTGGGCACCACGATGTTTTACAAGGTTTGACAACCTGTAGAGCAATCACTAGTGTCATTTGGATCCAAATCAGGCCGACATACAGGGTGCGTAGTCGTGACACAGAAGCCCAAACCGCTGCACAGCATTAAAGTCGACGGACCGATTCCTGCGCATCTGGCCCGTTCGGTGATCGAAGAAACCCTGCGCTCGGCAATTCTTGATGGGCGTCTGCCCTGCGGCACGGCGCTGCGTCAGCAGGATCTGGCCGATTTGTTCGGCGTCAGCCGCATGCCGGTGCGCGAAGCCTTGCGCCAACTCGAAGCCCAGGAACTGCTCAGCGTTACTGCGCATAAAGGCGCAGTGGTTGCGCCGTTGATTCAGGGCGATGCCACTGAAACCTACGAGCTGCGCATCCTCCTCGAATCCGAAGCCATGCGCCAGTCGGTTCCGCTGTTGACCGCTGCCGATCACGCACGGGCAGCGGCTTACATCGAAGAGCTGGAGGCGCAACACGACTACACGGAAATCGGCCGGCTCAACCGTTTGTTCCACATGGCCCTTTACAGCAAGGCGCCCAACAAACGCTTGCTGCGACTGGTCGAAGACGGACTCAACGAAGAAGAACGTTTTCTGCGTTTCAACCTTGAGGCCATGGGCCTGGGCAAATTGTCCCAGGACGATCACCGGGCGATGCTGCAAGCCGTGCAGGATCGCGACACTGAACGGTCGATCGAACTCCTCGAGCAGCACCTTAATCGGGGCGTCGAGGTGATTACCCGCTATCTGGCTACCCCCGCCGCGCAAAGCCGCAAAGCCGCGCGCTGAGCTCGCACCCTCCGCGAATCACTCTCTTACAAATCCCCAAGCGATCTGCCACCCCTCGGGTGGGCGGATCCGCGTGCCCGCTCTGACCTCCCTGCGCCGTTGAGTCCGGAATTTGCACCTTGCCGGTGACGAAACGGGAATAGCCGTGGCGATCATTTACCCGCACTCTTGAACGGCCAACCCCATAAAGAACGGGCGACGCGTCGCACCGACGGCGCAGTCCCCGCACCAGGAACCTACGGAAGGAGCCTTGCCACGGGAAAAAGGAAGTCATGGCGCGGGGTCACGGCCAACTTCCGCCCCTTTTAAATCATTCAACTCTTATTACTGGAAAGTTGCTTCGAGTGAGGCATTCACTCTTATCGATCAATTTTGGCAGTTATTCGCCGAAAGGAGCAACTACGCCCAAATAAAACTTCAGCCAAAAGTTTTATCGGAACTACTCAACTTCAAAAAACAGCCAACTTAAAATAATTAAAAAATGTACTTGTTAAATACTTTGTCGGTGTATTAGTTTTTCCTCGCCAAGTTTGAACTTCACCCTTCACCTCGGCACCCACCCAATGCCTGCGGTACAAAGCAGCGCCTTATGGGCAGACATGAAGCCATGTCACAGATATATCCGGTCCGCACTTACCTATCAGGAAGGAAGGCTGTCGTCCGCCGACAGAAAACAAGTAAGTCGTAGTTTCACAGATTGCGCAGTTACCCGAGCAGTTCCATTACATATCAACGATAAAGGACATCATGATGCCCACCAAGAACCAACTCGCCCTAAAGAAAGCCGAACTTAGCATTCACCCGATCTTTTCCGAGATCACTTCGCTATCGGTATTGCGACGTTTCATGGAAACCCACGTATTTGCCGTGTGGGATTTCATGTCGCTGACCAAGCGCCTGCAGCAGGAGCTGACTTGCACCCGCTTGCCGTGGTTGCCGCCGCGTGATCCTCACGCCGCCCGGTTGATCAACGAGATCGTTCTGGGTGAGGAATCGGATGATTGTCTGACCGAAGGGCATTACAGCCATTTCGAGTTGTACCTGGATGCCATGCGCGAAATCGGCGCGAGTACCACCGCCGTGGAGCGCTTTATCGCCCTGCAACAGGAAGGCGTGAGCTATGACGTCGCGCTGCAAAGCATCGAGGTTGATCCGGCCGCCGCGCAGTTTGTCCGCGACACCTTGCGCACCGCCCTGCATGCCCCGGGGCACAGCGTGGCGGCGGCGTTTCTGCATGGCCGTGAGAGCGTGATCCCGACCATGTTCCAGCGCATCCTCGACGACTGGGGCATCGGTATCGAGCAGGCGCCGACCTTCCGCTATTACCTGGAACGGCACATCGAGGTCGACTCCGAAGATCACGGCCCGGCAGCAGAACACCTGCTCGAGCGTCTGGTCGACGGCGATCCGCAGCGCGAGGCCGAGGTCTACGCCAGCGCCATCGCCGCCTTGGAGAGCCGTATCGCCCTGTGGGACGGCCTGCGCCTGAGCATGCGCGAACCGTTGGCGGAGGTGGCCCAATGAACGCCACCGACTATCAATCCTTTGCCGACGCCTGGGAGAACCGCGCGACCATCCGCACCCGCCCGCGGCGCGTGCTCGAAGACGACGAGCGGCTGATCTATCCGCTCAGCCGCCAGCCACTGGTGCTCAGCGAAACCTTCCTGCGCGAGTGCCCGCAGCAGCGAGATTTCGCCTTGGTGCAGACGCTGTACAAATTCATCAACGACGTGGTGATTTTCGAGACCGAGATCGTCGACAAGACTGCGCGCAGCATCGCCAAGAACCGCTTCGCTGTAACCTTCCCGTTTGCCTGCCGTTACGACGCGATGACCGTGGTGGTCGACGAGGATTACCACGCCTTGGTGGCGATGGACTTCATGCAGCAAACGGTCGCGATGACCGGCATCGAACCGATTCAGTTGCCCGATGAAATCGAACTGAGCCGGGCTATTCCCGCCGCCGTCGCGCTGGCACCGGAACACCTGCGCAGCGCGATGGAATTGATTTGCGTGGCCATCGCCGAAAACACCGTGACCGGCGATGTCGCGGCGTTCGCCCGCGACGACACGGTCAAGCCGTCGATCAAAGGCCTGATGGCCGATCACTTGCTCGATGAGGGTCGCCATTCGAGTTTCTGGGCGCGAATGGTGCGCATCTATTGGCACACCGCCAGCGCGGCGGATCGCGAAACCATCGCGCAGATTCTGCCGGTGTTCATCGGCCATTACCTGACCAACGACATCCAGAAATCCTTCGACCTGCGCCTGATCGATGCGCTGCCGGTCAGCGCGACAACGCGCCGTTCGCTCAGGGATGAAATGGCCGGGCTCGCGTTCCCGATCAATCGCCACCATCCCTTGGTGGGCAACATCGTCAAGTTCTTCCACAACAGTTCGCTGCTCGACACACCGTGCGTGCAGCACGCCCTGCGCGATTACCTGGTTTGACAAGGAGGCCGACATGAAACGTCTCGACATTTTGCTGATTGGCGCCAGCCAGGCCATGACCGACCTGGCGCTGGAACTTGAACAACACGGTCACTCATTACAGCGCAGCGGCGTTGCGGCATCGACGGTGGATCTGATCATCGACGATGGCTTCATTGGCGCTGGTGACTTCTGCGCGATCCCGCACCTGCATCTGCGTCTGGGGGTTGGCGCGCCGAGCCTTGCCGGTTTGCCATCGCTCGATTTGCTGTGCTTCCTCGGCTCGTCACTGATCAGCCGCGTGCCGATTGCCGATGAGCCGTCCGGCAACGGTCAGGCCCTGCGGCAAAGGGTGCTGACGCAGGTGGTGGACGAAGTGGCGTTGCTGGTCAGCCGCGTCTCGCGCGATGCGGAATATCTTCAGCGGGCCGTATCTGTGCCTGCGCCGGATTTCGAGCGGATGGAAAACCTGCTGTTTCTCGACAGCCTGGCGTACGTCCATCGCCTCAATGACACGGCCAATCCGGCGCTGCTGAAGCAGGCGCAGCTCCCAGTGATCGAGCGCCTGCAACAGAGCCTGATCCGGCATGCCGAACGACCGGCGCTGCACCTCGCCGAACAGTCGATCAGCTATCGCCAACTGCACGCCCACAGCCGCGCGATCCAACAGCGCTTGCTGCCATTGATCGAGCAACATCCGCAACCGTGGGTGGTGGGCATCTGCCTGCCGAAAAGCCCGGCGCTGTTCGCCTCGATTCTGGCAATCCTCGGCAGCGGCGCGGTGTATCTGCCGCTGGAACCGAGCCATCCATTGCAGCGCCAGCAATACATTTTGCAAAACGCCGGTGCAGTGCTGTTGCTGCATGATGGCGTGCATCCACTGAGCGCAACAATGGCGGGGCTGGATGTCAGTTGTATCGACAGCGCCGAGGCAGATCTCAGCCACCCGCTGATGCGCCGCCGCCCTGAACTCGACGCACCGTGCATGGCGCTCTACACCTCGGGCACCACCGGGCATCCGAAGGGTGTTTTGCTCAGTCAGGCCAATCTTGCGCACTTCACCGTGTGGTATGCCGATTACGTGCAGTTGCAGGCAGAAAGTCGAGTCTTGCAGTTCTCGTCGCTGAGCTTCGATTCGTCGCTGATCGACATCTTCCCGACCCTGCTCGAAGGCGCCGAACTGGTGGTGCCCGACGACACGCAACGGCGCGATCCGCTGCAACTGGTCGCGCTGATCCGCCGACGGCAACTGACCCACGCATTCCTGCCGCCAGCGCTGTTGAGCATCCTGCCGCTGGAGCAGTTGGAGGGTGTGCAAGTGATGACCGGCGGCGATGTCTGCGAGCCATTCGTCATCGAGCAACTGACCCGTCAGGGCACGCTGCACAACCTTTACGGACCGACCGAAGCCACGGTGCTGATCACCGCACGCCTGCTCAAACCCGGCGACAGCAACCGCAGCCTCGGTGCGCCGATCGCCAACAGCCAGGTGCTGATTCTCGATGATGATTTGCAACCGGTACCACAGAACACCGTCGGCGAATTGTTCATCGTCGGCCCCGGCGTCTGCCTCGGTTATCTGAACAATCCACAGCAGACCGCCGAGCGTTATCTGACCTTGAATCTGCCGGACGGGCAGACGCTGCGCGCCTACCGCAGCGGCGACATGGCCAAATGGGGCGAGCACGGAATCGAGCTGTGCGGACGGCGCGACAATCAAGTGAAGATCCGTGGTTTTCGGGTCGAGCCGGAAGAGATCGAACGCTGCCTGCGCGAGAGCCAGTTGTACCGGCAAATCGCAGTAGTAATCGACACTCAGCGACGGATTCTGGCGTTCCTCGCCCAGCCGCAATCGGACACCGCGCGCGAAGCACTGAAGGCCCACGCGCGCCAGTTTCTGCCCGACTACATGCAACCCGTGGCGTGGACTGAGCTGTCGAGCATGCCATTCGCCAGCAACGGCAAGGTCGACCGCAAAGCGCTGCTGGACCTGCCGGTGAGCGTGCAGGGCAGCGGGCCGAAATGCCTGCCGGCGAATGCTGATGAAGCACTGCTGCTGGAGATCTGGGCGGAGTTGCTGGAGCTGCCGAACAGCGATATTTCCACCGATGAAAGTTTCTTCAATCTGGGTGGTCACTCGATTTTGCTGTCGCGGATGTTGCTGCGTTTGCGTGAGGAATTCGGTCGCAGCATTTCGATCAATCGCTTCATCGAACTGCCGACCATCATCAAACTGGCAACGCTGGTGCGCGGCACCGATGACAACGCGGTGCTCAGCGCCCAGGCCATGGCCGACGCCGAACGTGCGCTGGACATCGAACCGCTGCCGATCAGCCGCATGGGCAATGTGCACAAGGTCATCGTCACCGGCGCCAACAGCTTTGTCGGCGTGCACATCGTCGAGGCACTGCTCGGTTGGGGCGCCAGCGAGGTGGCGTGTCTGGTGCGTGATGGCGACGGGAAAACAGCGGCGCAGCGCTTTGCCGATTCGCTGCGGGAAAACCGTCTGGAACATCTGGATCTGAGTCGTGTGCGGGTTTACGCGGCAGATATTTCGCGCCCGCAACTGGGCCTGAACGACGAAGATTATCAGCGCCTCGATCGCGAGTTCGGTGCGCTGGTGCACAACGCTGCCAACGTTAATCACGTACTCGATTACGAGTCACTGGCAGCGGACAACGTCGAGCCGGTTTTCGCCCTGCTGCGCCTGTGCGAAGGGCAGCGCAAAAAGGTCTTCAATTTTGTCTCGACGCTGTCGGCTTCAAGCACGGTCGATGATGCGGGACGGGTGCTGGAACTGCCCGCCGCGCTGACGCCACCGATCTACATTCGCAACGGCTACAACCTGTCGAAATGGGTCGGCGAGCGCATCCTCGAACGGGCGCGGGAACGCGGCGTACGGGTCAATCTGTATCGCCCCGGCAATATCAGTTTCAACAGCCTGAGCGGTGTTTGTCAGCCGCACAAAAACCGTTTGATGCTGATGCTCAAGGGCTCGATCCAGCTCGGTCAGGTGCCGGCCTTCGCGCTGAACTTCGACCTGATGCCGGTGGACTTTCTCGCCCGTTTCATCGCCTTCCACGCCAGCCGTTATTCACCCGAGCGGGCGGTGTTCAACCTGCACAACCCCGAGCCGCTGAGCTGGGACGCCTACGTCGCTTCGTTCCGTGAAACCGGCAGCGAATTCGCGCTGGTCAGCGTCGCCGACTGGCAACAGCAATTGGCTCGGGTCGACGCCGATAACGCGCTGTTCGGCGTGCTCGGTTTCTACCTCAACGGCTTTGAAGAAGACATCGGCGACATCTCGTTGATCGGCCACGCCAACGCTGAAGCCGGCGTGCAGCAGATGGGCGCGCACTACCCGCAGAAATCCCCAGCGCTGCTACGTCGCGGCTGCGACTACCTGAAACAAATCAACTTCATCTGAAGCAATAAAAAGGAGCAACACCATGAGCAATCTGCAACCCGATACCCTGATCAAAAACCCGCACGGCTGCCACGTTGTCTCTTCGGTAGAAGTGCCGGCGGACGCCGCGCAAGTCTGGGCGCTGGTCGGCAACTTCGGCGGTTTCGACCGTTTCATTCCGGCGCTGTCGCACATCGAATTGACCGGTGAGGGCGTGTCCTCACTGCGCAAGAAATGCTTCAAGGATGGCAACGTGGTGGTCGAGCAACTCAACTCCCGCGATGAGCACGCGCGGAGCATGACCTGGACAACGATTTACAACACCTTGGGGGTGGCGAATCTGTGGGCGGCGATGAATGTGGAAGCGCTGGGCGCAGGCAAGTCCCGCGCGACGTGGACGATCATTGCCGAGCCGGCCTCGGGCGGCGAAGAGGCACTGCCGGGGTTCAAGGATTTTGTGCAGGGGTTTGCGGATGATGCGATGGGGAATGTGCTGAGGCTGTTTGTTTAAGGCTTCGGCTTTGCGGTGAATGCACCACCGCTTTCGCGAGCAGGCTCGCTCCCACAGGGAAATGCATTCCAAATGTGGGAGCGAGCCTGCTCGCGAAGAACGATAACGCGGTCTGACTTGAGGTCAGATCTTGAAGCTGTCGACCAATTGCTTCAGGCGGTTGGCCTGCTGCGACAACGCATCACAATCCTTCAATGTTTCATTGAGGTTGGCCACGCTCTGCTGGTTCAGCAGGTTGATCTGGTTAACGTCGACGTTGAGAGTTTCCACCACGGCGGTCTGCTCTTCAGTGGCCGCTGCCACCGACTGGTTCATACCGTCGATTTCGCCGATGCGCTGGGTCACGCTGACCAGACGCAAACCGGCCTGGTTGGCCACTTCCACGCTCTGCTCGCTGGAGGCCTGACTGGCATTCATCGTGGTCACCGCTTCACGCGAACCGACCTGCAGGGAAGTGATCATCTTGTGGATCTCTTCCGCCGATTCCTGGGTGCGATGGGCGAGGTTACGCACCTCATCCGCCACCACGGCAAAACCACGTCCGGCTTCACCGGCACGCGCTGCTTCGATCGCGGCGTTGAGCGCCAACAGGTTGGTCTGCTGCGAAATGCCTTTGATCACATCGAGGATGTGGCCGATGTTGTCCGTGCTGGCGTTCAGGGTTTCGATCTGGGTGCACGACAGGCTGATCTTCTGCGACAGTTCAGTCATCGCCAGAATCGTCTGCTCGACCACCTGACGACCGTCATCGGCCTGCTCGCTGGCACCACTGGCATGCTGCGAAGCATCGGCGGCGTTGCGCGCAATTTCCTGCGTAGCGGCACCCAGCTCGTTGATCGCCGCGGCGACGCTGTTGGTGCGTGCACTTTGCTCGTCAGAGCCGACGATCGAGGCATTGGACGAAGCCATCACCCGTTGCGACAGGTCATGCACATGGCGAGTCGCCGAGGAGACTTCGGAAATCGAGGCGTGAATCCGCTCAACGAACTGGTTGAACGCGCTGCCCAATTCACCGAACTCGTCTTTGCTTTCCACAACCAGACGGCGAGTCAGGTCGCCTTCACCCTGAGCAATGTCCTGCATCGCGCGGCCCATGGTGGTCAGCGGACGCATCAACACGTTAATCAACAGGCTCAGCAGCAGCGCAATGGCGGCCACCGCAACGAACATTGCGATCAGTGCCGAAGTACGGAATTGGCTGAGTGCGGCGTAGGCTTTATCACGATCAATCGACAGACCGATGTACCACTGCGCATTCGGCAGATCGCTGACCGGGGTGAACGACAGAATGCGTTCCTGGCCGTTGAGCACCACGTTCTGGTTGCCCTTCTCGATGCGCACGCTGGTGTTCGGGTAGATGTCTTTCAGGTTTTTCATGACCTGATCTTTGTCCGGGCTGACGATCACCTGACCGTCGGCGCTGACCAGGAACGCGTGGCCGAGGCCACCGAAGTCCACCGAGTTGATGATCTTCACCAGGGTTTCCAGGCTCAGGTCACCACCGACCACGCCGAGCAGCTCGCCGTTCTTTTTCACCGGCATGGCGATGGTCACTACCAGGCCACCGACAGCGGCCATGTAGGGCGGCGTCAGCATGGTTTTGTCAGCCACAACGGCTTGCTTGTACCAAGGGCGCTGACGCGGGTCGTAGCCGTCCGGCATCTTCGCGTCAGGGCGCTGGGTGAACACACCGTTGGCCTGACCGACGTAGGTGAACTGGAAATTCGAGGTGAAGGCCGGTTGATCGACCAGACCCGGGAAGTCGGCGTCCTTGCCCTGATGGGCAACGTTCTGCGCGAGGTTTTCCAGCACCAGAATCCGCCCGCTCATCCAGTTCTGCACGCTGCTGGCGGTCAGATCACCGGCCTGCTGCACGGAGGACTGAAGGTTCTGACGAATGGTGTTTCGCTGCAGATAGTCGTTGTAGAGGGTGAACAGCGCGAACGCCAGGACCACGACGCCCGAGGCGGCCAACAGGATTTTATGGCTGAACTTGAGATTCATTTCATGGGACTTCTTATGCCAAAAGTGGGGATGCGTTCCGGATGCAACATTCCATGTACAGCGCAGGCAGCGTTCTTCTGGCCGCTCTACTTTGGTGCACGCATGTCTCACCAGTCTGTCGGCACGTGTCGGAGAAATCTTAGGGCTGAGTGGGAAATGGATGGCATTTCTGCCGGATTCCCGCCGAACGGCGCGCCAGAGCGTTCTGCCCGATGTTTTTCAGTGCTGATGTTCGGGTGACAGTTGCAAATTTCGTAACCCTTGATGACAATGCGAGTAATTATCATTTGTGACGTTCGCGTTCATGTCCTCACCCGAGTTTGCAGTACAGACGCTTTACAGTAGTCATCACGGCTGGCTTAACGCGTGGTTGCGCGCCCGTTTGGGCAACGCGGCGGATGCGGCGGATCTGGCCCAGGATACTTTCGTACGCCTGTTGCAACGCACCGAACGCCTCGAACTCAAAGCACCTCGCGCCTTTCTGCGCACCATCGCGCGTGGTCTGGTGATTGATCATTGGCGTCGCGAGGAAATCGAACGCGCCTATCTGGAAACCATCGCGCATCTACCCGAAGCCGAAACGCCAAGCGCCGAAGCCCGCGCACTGGTGATCGAATTGCTGGAAAGCATCGCGCGGATGCTTGAAGGACTGAAGCCGAAAGTGCGTCAGGCGTTTCTGCTGGCGCAGTGCGAAGGTTTGACCCACAAGCAGATCGCCGAACAGATGGGCCTGTCGTTGCGCTCGGTCGAACGTTACATCGCCGACGCGCTGTATCACTGCTACGTGCTGCGGTACGAAAACTGATGCCTGTGGATAATCTTTCTCTTGGCCGTCGCACCGAGCCGCAGCAGCAGGTGGTCAAACAGGCCATTCACTGGCTGTTGCGCCTGCGCAACAATCATGGCAATCCGCGCCTGAACCGCCAGTGTGAACAGTGGCGCGCCGAACATCATGAGCATGAACTGGCCTGGCAACGGGTGCAGTCGCTGCAAGCCGAATTGAGCAATAACCTGCGTGCGGTGCCTGGTGCGCAAGTGGCGTTCAACACTCTGGAAAACAGTGCTCAGGGTTTGGGCCGGCGACAGGCCTTGAAATTGCTGTCCGGCGCTTTGCTGACGGGCTCCGCTGCATGGCTGGCCAAGGACACTGCGGCATGGCAACAGTGGAGCGCCGATTACGCTACGGCGACGGGCGAGCGGCGCGGCTTCCAGTTGCCGGATGGCACGCGGATCGAACTCAACACCGCGAGTGCAGTGGATCTGGATTACACCGCGCAGCGGCGGCTGATCAAACTGACGCGCGGCGAGATCATCGTCACCTGTGGCGGCGCTGATCAGGGGGCGTCGTCTGATCGGCCGTTGCGGATACAAAACCGTCACGGCACTTACGAACCTTTCGACGCCCGATTCATCCTGCGTCAGGAACAGGATTGCACTCGGCTCAGCGTCACCCATGGTCAGGTTGCGATCCGTTCCGGCAGCACTTCGGTACAAGCACTGGCGGGTCAAAGTTATCTGATCGATCACCATCGGGTTCGCCCGGCGCCGCCGCTGGCTATGGATGCCGGCGCCTGGGTCGACGGCTTGATCGTCACGCGCAACATGCGTCTGGGCGACTTTATCGCTGAAGTCGGGCGTTATCGTCAGGGCTTTCTGAACTGCGCGGCGGAGGTGGCGAGATCTGCGCTTGTCCGGGGTATTCCGCCTGGAAGACACCGACAAGCTGTTGGCCATCCTGCCGCAGACGTTGCCAGTGCAATTGCGCTATCGCACGCGCTGGTGGGTGACGCTGGAGCGCGTCGCCTGAAATTATTTTGGCGGGTTTTTGCTGCAGGTCCGGCTTAGTCAGTAAGCACTTCAATTCAAGCGTTTGCGACTTCCTACGGAAACCTACAATGACTGTCCGCGCCACCTGTAAGAACACTCTGAATTTAAATGCCGAATCGGGCCTGCTGCGCCACGCCGTTCGGGCAGCGCTTTTTTCCACGGCGCTGGGCGTTAGTGTGATGCCCGGTTTGAGCATGGCGGATAATCCGGCGGCCAGTGAAGTCAGCCATCGCTACAACATTGCCGCGGGTCCGCTGGGAGAGTCGCTGAATCAGTTTGCCCGTCAGGCCGGCATCACGTTGTCGATGACTCCGCAGCAAACTCAAGGCCGGCAATCGCCAGGCGTTCAGGGCGATTATTCGACCGATCAGGCGCTGAGCCATTTGCTCGGCGGCTCCGGCCTGGAAGCGGTCAGCCAGGACGGCAGCAGTTACATCCTGCGTCCGCTCGCTGAATCCGAAGCACTGGCCCTGCCAACCACCGATATCAAAGGTTTCGCCCTCGGTAACGCATTGGGCAGTATGGACGGCTACAACGCCACTCACAGCCAGATCGCCACCAAGACCAGTACTGCGCTACTGGAAACCTCGCAAAGTGTGTCCGTGGTCACTCGCGAGCAAATGGATGACCAGGGCTCGCAGACTGTCTCGCAGACAATGCGCTACACCCCAAGCGTGCTGACCAACCCGTACGGCGCGACTCACCGCTATGACTATGTGGCGATGCGCGGTTTCAACGACGGCTCGGTGGACAACATCTACCTCGACGGCCTCAAGTCGATGGGCGACAGCGGCACTTACAGCACCATGCAGGTCGATCCGTATTTCCTTGAGCGCGTGGACATTCTCAAGGGCCCGTCGTCGGTGCTGTACGGCCGCAGTTCGCCAGGCGGACTGGTGGCGCTGACCAGCAAGAAACCGTTGTACGAGGCTTACCATCAGGTTCAAGCGACGGTCGGCACTCAGGGCCAGCGCGGGGTCGGTTTTGACTTCAGCGGCCCGGTCGATGACGACAAGCGTATTGCCTATCGTCTGATCGGCTTAACGGATCAGTCCGACACGCAGTTCGACCACAACAAGGAAAAGCGCTTCGCCCTCGCACCGACCCTCAGTATCGATTTCAGTGAAGACACTTCACTGACGCTGCAGGCTTATCTGCAACACGATCCGGATGGCGGTTACCACGGTGGCGTACCGGCGGACGGCACAATTGATCAGCGCAACGGCAACCGCATCTCGCCGCACTTCTTCGAAGGCGAGCCGGGCGTCGATGGCTATTCGCGTGATCAGCAATCGTTCGGTTATCAGTTTGAACATCGCTTCAACGATGTCTTCACCGCAAGGCAGAATTTCCGTTACCTCGATTCCAAAGTAAACATGGATCAGGTCTACGCCTATGGCTGGACCTCGCCGACCAGCAACGAGTTGAACCGCTACTACACTGGCGGTGATGAGCGCCTGCATGCGTTCATCGTCGACAACATGCTCCAGGCCGAATTTTTTACTGGTGCGACCAAACACACGGTGCTGATGGGCGCGGATTATCAGCGGCGTAAAACCGTGGTCGACTGGACCAGTGGCGGACTCGCGCCGATCAACGCGTTCAATCCGGTGTATGGCAACTCGGCGATCAACATGTATGGCGAGACCAGCTACCTGCGGCGCCTGGAGCAGACCGGGGTTTACCTGCAAGACCTGATCGAGATGGACAAGTGGCGTTTCTCGCTGGGTCTGCGCCAGGACTGGGTCGAGACGTCGGATGAAAACCGTATCGCTGAAGCCGGACGTCCGGTCGGCACGGAAATCAATGACCGACGCACCAAACTCACTGGCCGGGCCGGTGCGTTGTACCTGTTCGATAACGGCTTGGCGCCGTACATCAGCTACTCCGAATCGTTTAACCCGAACTCCTATGCCGACAGCGCCGGTAATCCGTTGGCACCTACCGATGGCACGCAGTGGGAAGTCGGTTTGAAGTATCAGCCGCCGGGTACTGACAACTTGTTCACCGCGTCGCTGTTCCGCATCGATCAGGAGAACCTGGCGACCAAACTGCCGCAGGAAAACTTCTATCGCGCGGTCGGTGCTGTGCGCTCCCAAGGTCTGGAACTGGAAGCGCACATGCAGTTGACCGACAACCTCAAAGTCCTCGGCAGCTACACCTTCACCGATATCGAATACTCGAAGTCGATGGTCAGTACGTTGAGCACGCCAACCGACGTGATCGAAAACAAAGGCAACTCACCAACGCAGGCGCCGCGGCATATGGCGTCGTTATGGGCGGACTACAAATTCGACAGTGCCGCACTCGATGGCCTGCGCCTGGGCGGCGGTGTGCGGTATGTCGGCTATAGCTGGGCGGATGCGGAGAACACCATGAAGGTGCCCTCCTACACGTTGTTTGATGCCTCGATTGGTTATGACTTGGGCAAGGTCGGTCTGAAGGGCGTCGACGTGCGTCTGAATGCGAACAATCTGACCAACGAATCCTACGTCGCCTCCTGCGCCAGTCTGAACTTCTGCTACATGGGCGAAGAGCGCAACGTGGCGGCGACGGTCAGCTACCAGTTCTAGGCCTTTGTCCTGTGCATAAAAAAGCCAGCCCCTGATGTTTCAGGGGCTGGCTTTGTCGTTTCTGTGGGGAAATTCTCATGCGTGCGTTTTTGGTGTTGTTGCACCGTTATATCGGCTTGGCCACGGCAGTGTTTTTGCTGCTGGCAGGTATTACCGGGAGCATTCTGGCGTTCAATCATGAATTGGATGAATGGTTGAACCCGGAATTTTATGCGGCGTCTGCCGTAGGCGAGCGGCTGCCACCCGGTGATTTGGTTGATGCCGTGCAGGCTGCGCATCCGCAGTTGCAGGTCTGGTACATGGAGTATCCGGATGAGTCGGGGCATACGGCGTTGCTCGCTGCGGTCGCGCGTAATGATCCGGCGACCGGCAAACCATTTGCTGAGCGTAATCAGGTGTTCTATCTGGATCCGGTAAATGCTGAGCAAAAGGGCCAGCGCTACTGGGGTGAGTGCTGTTTTCAGCGGGAGAGTTTTGTCCCGTTCATTTTGGAGTTTCATTACAACCTGACGCTGCCGGGGAACTGGGGATTGTTGTTGATGGGCTTGGTTGCGATTGCCTGGGTGATCGATTGTTTCATTGCGCTTTGGCTGACATTGCCGCGTGGAAAGCCGTTCTGGAAGAAGTGGTCAACTGCCTGGAAAGTGAAGGGCGGCCATGCCTATCGGCTGAATTTCGACCTGCATCGCGCCGGGGGTTTATGGCTATGGTTGTTGCTGCTGCCGATCGCGGTCAGCAGCGTCGCCATGAACTTGCCGAGTCAGGTATTCAAACCAGCGGTTTCGTTGTTTTCGCCGATTGAACCGAGCGTCTATGAGGCACGAGGACGAATGCCTCCCGCAGACTTGGGGGTGACGCGATTGAGTTATCAACAGGCATACGAGAGGGCATTACAGGAGGGGAAAAGGCTAGGGCTGACAGCGGCGATCGGAGAGTTGTATTACAGCTTTGAATACAACTTTTACGGCGCAGGATTTGGACAACACGACACAGAAGCTCATGGCAAATCCTGGTTGTTCTTTCATGGTACGGACGGGCGCTTGTTAGGCCAGGAGATTGCAGGGCAGGGAACGTTGGGAGAGCAGTTTTATCGGCTGCAATTGCCGATACATGGTGGGCGGATCATTGGCGTTACAGGGCAAGTCATGATCGCGGTGTTAGGTCTGTTGATTGCAGGGTTGTCAGGGACTGGCGTCTACATCTGGTGGCGTAAATGGCAGGCTCGACGTATCAGCAAGGCACGCAAAGCGGTTTGATCGCTGATGTTGCCTGGCCCTGAAATGACAAAACCCCTGTCTGCGTAAGCAGACAGGGGTTTCGGAATTCAATCTTGACGATGACCTACTCTCACATGGGGAAACCCCACACTACCATCGGCGATGCATCGTTTCACTGCTGAGTTCGGGATGGGATCAGGTGGTTCCAACGCTCTATGGTCGTCAAGAAATTCTGTATCTGGCCCGTCAACACGGTAACAAGCCAGCAAAAACGGATGTTTCTACTAAAACAAAACCCCTGACTGCGTTAGCAGACAGGGGTTTTGGAATTTAATCTTGACGATGACCTACTCTCACATGGGGAAACCCCACACTACCATCGGCGATGCATCGTTTCACTGCTGAGTTCGGGATGGGATCAGGTGGTTCCAACGCTCTATGGTCGTCAAGAAATTCGGGTACTGAGTCGTGGCCTTGTGGCCTCGCTTCAGCAAATTGGGTATGTGACAGCTTTCGGTGTTTTTTGTGAGATTCGAACTTTCGGTTCGTTTCGTCTTCACACACCGCAACTTGGCCTTTCGACACAAATTGCTTGGGTGTTATATGGTCAAGCCTCACGGGCAATTAGTATTGGTTAGCTCAACGCCTCACAGCGCTTACACACCCAACCTATCAACGTCGTAGTCTTCGACGGCCCTTCAGGGAACTCAAGGTTCCAGTGAGATCTCATCTTGAGGCAAGTTTCCCGCTTAGATGCTTTCAGCGGTTATCTTTCCCGAACATAGCTACCCGGCAATGCCACTGGCGTGACAACCGGAACACCAGAGGTTCGTCCACTCCGGTCCTCTCGTACTAGGAGCAGCCCCTCTCAAATCTCAAACGTCCACGGCAGATAGGGACCGAACTGTCTCACGACGTTCTAAACCCAGCTCGCGTACCACTTTAAATGGCGAACAGCCATACCCTTGGGACCGGCTTCAGCCCCAGGATGTGATGAGCCGACATCGAGGTGCCAAACACCGCCGTCGATATGAACTCTTGGGCGGTATCAGCCTGTTATCCCCGGAGTACCTTTTATCCGTTGAGCGATGGCCCTTCCATACAGAACCACCGGATCACTAAGACCTACTTTCGTACCTGCTCGACGTGTCTGTCTCGCAGTCAAGCGCGCTTTTGCCTTTATACTCTACGACCGATTTCCGACCGGTCTGAGCGCACCTTCGTACTCCTCCGTTACTCTTTAGGAGGAGACCGCCCCAGTCAAACTACCCACCATACACTGTCCTCGATCCGGATAACGGACCTGAGTTAGAACCTCAAAGTTGCCAGGGTGGTATTTCAAGGATGGCTCCACGCGAACTGGCGTTCACGCTTCAAAGCCTCCCACCTATCCTACACAAGCAAATTCAAAGTCCAGTGCAAAGCTATAGTAAAGGTTCACGGGGTCTTTCCGTCTAGCCGCGGATACACTGCATCTTCACAGCGATTTCAATTTCACTGAGTCTCGGGTGGAGACAGCGCCGCCATCGTTACGCCATTCGTGCAGGTCGGAACTTACCCGACAAGGAATTTCGCTACCTTAGGACCGTTATAGTTACGGCCGCCGTTTACCGGGGCTTCGATCAAGAGCTTCGCGTTAGCTAACCCCATCAATTAACCTTCCGGCACCGGGCAGGCGTCACACCCTATACGTCCACTTTCGTGTTTGCAGAGTGCTGTGTTTTTAATAAACAGTCGCAGCGGCCTGGTATCTTCGACCGGCATGAGCTTACGGAGCAAGTCCTTCACCCTCACCGGCGCACCTTCTCCCGAAGTTACGGTGCCATTTTGCCTAGTTCCTTCACCCGAGTTCTCTCAAGCGCCTTGGTATTCTCTACCCAACCACCTGTGTCGGTTTGGGGTACGGTTCCTGGTTACCTGAAGCTTAGAAGCTTTTCTTGGAAGCATGGCATCAACCACTTCGTGTTCTAAAAGAACACTCGTCATCAGCTCTCGGCCTTAGAATCCCGGATTTACCTAAGATTCCAGCCTACCACCTTAAACTTGGACAACCAACGCCAAGCTGGCCTAGCCTTCTCCGTCCCTCCATCGCAATAACCAGAAGTACAGGAATATTAACCTGTTTTCCATCGACTACGCTTTTCAGCCTCGCCTTAGGGACCGACTAACCCTGCGTCGATTAACGTTGCGCAGGAAACCTTGGTCTTTCGGCGTGGGTGTTTTTCACACCCATTGTCGTTACTCATGTCAGCATTCGCACTTCTGATACCTCCAGCAAGCTTCTCAACTCACCTTCACAGGCTTACAGAACGCTCCT
>NZ_CP162747.1:3235000-4017500 GCF_054667675.1 Pseudomonas sp. S3_C06 | reverse complement strand
TCGCCTTCGCCACTGGTGTTCCTTCCTATATCTACGCATTTCACCGCTACACAGGAAATTCCACCACCCTCTACCATACTCTAGCTCGACAGTTTTGAATGCAGTTCCCAGGTTGAGCCCGGGGATTTCACATCCAACTTAACGAACCACCTACGCGCGCTTTACGCCCAGTAATTCCGATTAACGCTTGCACCCTCTGTATTACCGCGGCTGCTGGCACAGAGTTAGCCGGTGCTTATTCTGTCGGTAACGTCAAAATTGCAGAGTATTAATCTACAACCCTTCCTCCCAACTTAAAGTGCTTTACAATCCGAAGACCTTCTTCACACACGCGGCATGGCTGGATCAGGCTTTCGCCCATTGTCCAATATTCCCCACTGCTGCCTCCCGTAGGAGTCTGGACCGTGTCTCAGTTCCAGTGTGACTGATCATCCTCTCAGACCAGTTACGGATCGTCGCCTTGGTGAGCCATTACCTCACCAACTAGCTAATCCGACCTAGGCTCATCTGATAGCGCAAGGCCCGAAGGTCCCCTGCTTTCTCCCGTAGGACGTATGCGGTATTAGCGTTCCTTTCGAAACGTTGTCCCCCACTACCAGGCAGATTCCTAGGCATTACTCACCCGTCCGCCGCTGAATCCAGGAGCAAGCTCCTCTCATCCGCTCGACTTGCATGTGTTAGGCCTGCCGCCAGCGTTCAATCTGAGCCATGATCAAACTCTTCAGTTCAAACATCTTTGGGTTTTTAAGAAACCCTAAACTTGGCTCAGCAATCGTTGGTTACATCTTTGATTTCTCGCGGAGTAACTTGTGATGCTGATAATCTTGTTGACTATCAGTCTGACTCCACAAGCACCCACACGAATTGCTTGATTCAGTTGTTAAAGAGCGGTTGGTTAAGATCTTTCGTCTCAACCGAGGCGCGCATTCTACAGCAGCCTCATTTGCTGTCAAGTGATTATTTTCAGAAGTTTTCGAAGAATTCTTCAACAACTTCAACCACTTGCGCTTCCGATCTCTCGTCAGCGGGAGGCGAATTCTACAGCGTTACACGCTGCTGTCAACACCTCTTTTTCAACTTCCTTCTGGCTTCGATGAACTGAAGCAACCCGCTGCCGAAACCTACATAACTCATTGAATCTCAAGGAGTTTTCCGTTTCGACTGCGCCGGAAGTGGGGCGAATTATAGACATCTGAAATCTGCCGTCAACCGTTAATTTCGCTTTTCTTTCAATCACTTGCAGATTGGTTAAAAAACAACCAAGAATTCCACTATATAGCGATCCCTCCTATATAGAAGGGATCGTCAGAGAACCCCAGCCGCCTTCAACTCAGCCACCGCACCCGCACCCAGGCCCAGCACACTCTGCAGAACCTCCAATGTATGCTCACCCAATAAAGGAGGCGCCCGGCGATATTCAACCGGTGTCTGCGACAGGCGAATCGGGCTAGCCACTTGGGGCACCATCCCCGCCAACGCATGCGGCAACTCTATCGCCAGGCCACGCGCTTTTACCTGCGGGTCCTCAAACACCTGCGACAGATCGTTGATCGGCCCACATGGAACCCCCGCCTGCTCCAGTTCGGCAACCCACTCGGCAGTCGTCTTGAACACTGTTGCCTGGCGAATCAGCGGAATCAAAACCGCCCGATTGGCCACACGCTGCTTATTAGTAACGAAGCGCGGATCGTCTGCCCACTGCGCCTGCCCCGCTACTTCGGCAAACTTGCGGAACTGCCCGTCATTGCCCACGGTAAGAATGAAATCACCGTCAGCCGTAGGAAAGTCCTGATAGGGCACGATGTTCGGATGCGCATTGCCCAAGCGCTTCGGTGCATTGCCCGTGGTCAGATAATTCATCGCTTGGTTAGCCAGACATGCCACCTGGACATCCAGCAATGCCATATCGATGTGCTGACCACCACCGTCGTGATCGCGATGGGCCAACGCCGCCAATATGGCCACGGTCGAATACAGGCCGGTGAGGATATCCGTCAACGCTACCCCAACCTTTACCGGGCCAGCGCCCTCATCACCCTCAGGCCTGCCGGTCAGACTCATCAGCCCGCCCAGCCCCTGGATCATGAAGTCGTAGCCGGCGCGCTTGGCATATGGCCCGGTCTGGCCGAACCCTGTAATCGAGCAATAGATCAGGTTCGGATTGATCGCCTTCAACGATTCATAGTCCAGCCCATAAGCCGCCAGACCGCCGACCTTGAAATTCTCTATAAGGATGTCCGACTTCGCCGCCAGCTCCCGCACCAACCTTTGGCCCTCGGGGCGGGTGAAGTCGATGGTCACTGATTGCTTGTTGCGGTTGGCCGACAGGTAATAGGCCGCCTCCGACGTATTCTCGCCATACGCATCTTTAAGGAACGGCGGGCCCCAGGCACGCGTATCGTCACCATTGCCCGGGCGCTCTACCTTGATCACCTCGGCGCCAAGGTCGGCGAGGATCTGCCCGGCCCACGGCCCGGCCAACACTCGCGATAAATCCAGTACCCGCAGATGCGACAGCGCGCCCATGGTCGCTCTCCTATTAATAGAACGCTTGCAGACCGGTTTGCGCACGACCCAGGATCAGCGCGTGAACGTCGTGAGTCCCTTCATAGGTATTCACCACTTCCAGGTTGACCAGATGACGGGCCACGCCGAACTCATCGGAGATACCATTCCCGCCCAACATGTCGCGAGCCATACGGGCGATGTCCAGCGACTTGCCGCAGGAGTTGCGCTTCATGATCGAAGTAATCTCGACCGCCGCAGTACCTTCGTCCTTCATACGGCCCAGACGCAGGCAGCCCTGAAGCGCCAACGTGATCTCGGTCTGCATGTCAGCCAGCTTCTTCTGGATCAGCTGAGTGGCTGCCAATGGACGACCGAACTGCTGGCGATCCAGCGTGTACTGACGCGCGGTGTGCCAGCAGAACTCGGCAGCACCCAGTGCGCCCCAGGAGATGCCGTAACGTGCGGAGTTAAGGCAGGTGAACGGGCCTTTCAAGCCACGCACGTCCGGGAAGATGTTCTCTTCCGGCACGAACACGTTGTCCATGACGATCTCACCAGTGATCGACGCACGCAGGCCGACCTTGCCGTGAATCGCCGGAGCGCTCAGGCCTTTCCAGCCCTTCTCCAGTACGAAACCACGGATATCGCCAGCATCGTCTTTGGCCCAGACCACGAACACATCGGCGATCGGGCTGTTGGTAATCCACATCTTCGCGCCGGTCAGGCTATAGCCGCCGTCTACTTTGCGCGCCCGGGTGATCATCGCGCCCGGGTCAGAACCGTGGTTTGGCTCGGTCAGGCCGAAGCAACCGATCCACTCGCCGGAAGCCAGCTTCGGCAAGTACTTCTGTTTCTGCGCTTCAGTGCCGAATTCGTTGATCGGCACCATCACCAGCGACGACTGCACGCTCATCATCGAGCGGTAGCCAGAGTCGACACGCTCCACTTCGCGAGCAATCAGCCCGTAGCTGACATAGTTGAGGCCGCTGCCACCGTACTGCTCGGGGATGGTCGCGCCCAGCAGGCCGACTTCGCCCATTTCGCGGAAGATCGCCGGGTCAGTCTTCTCATGACGGAAAGCTTCGAGAACACGCGGTGCGAGGCTCTGTTGAGCGAACTGCTCGGCGGTGTCGCGGATCATGCGCTCTTCTTCGGTGAGCTGTTGATCCAGCAGCAGGGGATCGATCCAGTTGAAGCTAGCTTTACCGCCCATGAGTGTGTCCTCGCAAATCGGGTGAATTAACGTGGCATTGATCCTAGGCGTGGTTCGCCGTCGCGGCAAACGAGGATTTCGCATTCTGTTGTGCTAATTTCTCACTCCGAAACGTCGCGAAATGCCTTTTATGCGGCGCATTAGTGAGGTTGACGTACATGCGCAGGAAGATTCCCAGCACCACGGCCCTGATCAGTTTCGAAGCCGCAGCACGGCACGAGAGCTTTACCCGAGCCGCTGAAGAACTTTCCCTCACCCAAGGCGCCATTTGCCGACAGATCGCCAGCCTTGAGGAGTTCCTCAGCGTGGAACTGTTCCGACGCTCGCGACGCGGGGTGAAACTGACCGAGGCAGGACTTTCCTACAGTCGCCGGGTCGCCACGCAACTCGATGCGGTTGAGCGCGACACCCTCTCAGTGATGGGCCAGCAAGGCACCAACGTGATCGAATTGGCGGTAGTGCCAACCTTCGGCACCCAATGGCTTCTGCCGCGCCTTAAGGATTTCCAGCTCAAGCACCCGGAAGTCACGGTCAACCTGACCAACCGCACCCGACCTTTCCTGTTTGCCGATACCGAATTCGATGCCGCGATCTACTTCGGCGATGCCGACTGGTCCGGTACCGAATCCCACAGACTGATGGGCGAGAATCCGATGCCTGTGTGCAGCCCTGCCCTACTCGGTGACAAGACGCATCTGACAGCCGAGGCAATCGCCGAGCTACCGTTGTTGCAGCAGACCACCCGCCCCTATGCCTGGCGTCAGTGGTTCAACTCACAACACCTGAATATCCCCCGCGACATGACAGGTCCGCGCTACGAGCTATTCTCCATGCTCGCTCAGGCCGCCATGCACGACATGGGCATTGCACTGATTCCGCCGTTCCTGATCCAGCGTGAACTGGCCGAGAGGCGCTTGGTGATTGCCAACCCGCAGGTACTCTCTAGCATCAAGGCCTATTACCTGATGATTCCTGAGCGAAAGGTCGAGTCAGCGTCATTAAAGGCATTTCGTGACTGGCTGGTAACTCAGGCACAGAGCTACAGCCTAGAAGGATAAAGGCTTGCAGCGATAACTAACCCCGTAGTCAGGAAAATAAAAGCCCTACAGATATAAGTATTTGTCGCAATTTAACCGACTGTATCCGAAAGTCGTACAGACGTCCCACAAGCGCCTGACGACGTGGCTTTGAGCCTTCATCGGCGACTCATTACTGCCTATTCACGCCACCGATGAGAAATTTTTCAATATTCAGCCAGAATCCTTGCAAGGCACGGCCTGCAAGGGATTCAGCTAGCCATCTGCGACATTCGGTCACGGCATGACTTGTAGTTAATTTTCCGTCACCCGTCATAATCCCTTGAAGGGCATAAAGTTCGCCTGCAAAATGCCGCGCCCCGCCCTGATTTGGCGGGATCGTGCTGATCGGCCGCCCCAGTCGCACCATCCGTAGTGCATGGGTTTACTCAATAAGATCACGCAGGAGATTTGACGTGCACATTGGTGTTCCTCTCGAAACCCAGACCGGTGAAACACGGGTTGCTGCAACCCCGGAAACCATTAAAAAGCTGATCAGCCAAGGTCATAAGGTCACTGTGCAAACCGGCGCCGGCGTTAAAGCCAGTGTTGTCGACAGTGCCTATGAAGCGGCAGGCGCAACCATTGGCAGTGCCAATGACGCGCTTGGCGCCGAGCTGATTCTCAAAGTGGTCGCCCCAAGCGATGCCGAGCTGACGCTGATCAAGCGCGGCACGGTGCTGGTGGGCATGCTCAACCCGTTCAACAACGAAACCATTGCGAAGATGGCCGAGTGCGGGATTACCGCGTTCGCCCTCGAAGCGGCGCCGCGCACCTCGCGCGCGCAGAGTCTCGATGTGTTGTCGTCGCAGGCGAACATTGCCGGCTATAAGGCTGTGTTGCTGGCCGCTCACCATTACCCTCGCTTCATGCCAATGCTGATGACCGCTGCGGGCACCGTGAAAGCGGCGCGCGTGCTGATTCTTGGCGCCGGTGTGGCCGGGTTGCAGGCGATTGCCACGGCGAAACGTCTGGGTGCGGTGATCGAAGCTTCTGACGTGCGACCGGCGGTAAAAGAGCAGATCGAATCCCTCGGCGCCAAGTTCGTCGACGTGCCGTACGAGACCGATGAAGAGCGTGAATGCGCCGTCGGTGTCGGTGGTTACGCGCGGCCAATGCCGGCGAGCTGGATGCAGCGTCAGGCGCAGGCTGTGCACGAGCGCGCCAAGCAGGCTGATATCGTCATCACCACCGCGCTGATTCCGGGCCGCAAGGCGCCGACGCTGTTAAGCGCGGAGACGGTGGCGCAGATGAAACCGGGCTCGGTGGTCATCGACCTCGCCGCCGCGCAGGGTGGCAACTGCCCGCTGACCGTGGCTGATCAAGTCGTCGTCGAGAATGGCGTGACCATTTGTGGCCCGACCAATCTGGCTGGTGAAGTCGCTGCAGACGCTTCGGCGCTGTACGCACGCAACCTGCTGGACTTCCTCAAGCTGGTCTTCACTAAAGAAGGCCAGTTCGACGTCAACCTCGAAGACGACATCGTCGCCGCGTGCCTGATGTGCCGCGACGGCCAAGTCATCCGCAAAAACGCCTAAGCAGGGATTCAGACGATGGAAGAGCTTATCTCCCCCGGTATCTACAACCTGATCATCTTCGTGCTGGCGATTTATGTCGGTTACCACGTGGTCTGGAACGTTACACCTGCGCTGCACACGCCATTGATGGCAGTGACCAACGCCATCTCGGCGATCGTGATCGTCGGCGCCATGCTCGCTGCTGCACTGACTGTCACGCCGCTGGGCAAAACCATGGGCACCCTCGCCGTGGCACTGGCGGCGGTCAACGTGTTTGGTGGCTTCCTGGTCACCCGCCGCATGCTTGAGATGTTCAAGAAGAAAGCCCCGAAAGTAAAAGAAGAGGCGCCGAAGTAATGAGCATGAATCTCGTCACGACGCTCTACCTGATCGCGTCGATCTGCTTTATCCAGGCCCTCAAAGGCCTGTCACACCCGACTACTTCGCGGCGCGGCAACCTGTTCGGCATGCTCGGCATGGCCTTGGCCATTCTGACTACCGTTGGCCTCATCTATAAGCTCGGTGCTGAACTGGCAACCGCCGGTATCGGTTACGTCATCGTTGGTCTGCTGGTCGGCGGCACCGCCGGTTCGATCATGGCCAAGCGCGTTGAAATGACCAAGATGCCGGAACTGGTCGCGTTCATGCACAGCATGATCGGCCTCGCGGCCGTGTTCATTGCTATCGCCGCGGTGGTTGAGCCGCAGTCGCTGGGCATCGTCAAGCAACTGGGCGACTCGATTCCGGCGGGCAACCGTCTGGAGCTGTTCCTTGGTGCAGCCATCGGTGCGATCACCTTCTCCGGTTCGGTGATTGCGTTCGGCAAGCTGTCGGGCAAGTACAAGTTCCGCCTGTTCCAGGGCGCACCGGTACAGTTCGCCGGGCAGCACAAGCTCAACGCAGTGCTGGGTCTGGCGACGCTGGCTCTCGGCCTGACCTTCATGTTCACCGGCAACCTCACTGCGTTCGCGCTGATGCTGGCGCTGGCGTTCGTGATGGGTGTGCTGATCATCATCCCGATTGGCGGTGCAGACATGCCGGTGGTGGTGTCGATGCTCAACAGCTATTCCGGCTGGGCGGCGGCAGGTATCGGTTTCTCGCTGAACAACTCGATGCTGATCATTGCCGGTTCCCTGGTGGGTTCGAGCGGTGCGATCCTCTCGTACATTATGTGCAAGGCGATGAACCGTTCCTTCTTTAATGTACTGCTCGGCGGTTTCGGCAACACAGCTGATGCAGGCCCGGCCGGTGCGAAAGAAGCACGTCCGGTGAAATCCGGTTCGGCTGACGACGCAACCTTCCTGCTGACCAACGCCGACACCGTGATCATCGTGCCGGGCTACGGCCTGGCGGTAGCGCGTGCACAACATGCGCTGAAGGAATTGACCGAGAAGCTGACCCACCGTGGCGTGACCGTGAAGTACGCGATCCACCCGGTTGCCGGCCGTATGCCGGGGCACATGAACGTTCTGCTCGCCGAGGCTGAAGTGCCTTACGATCAGGTGTTCGAGATGGAAGATATCAACTCCGAGTTCGGCCAAGCCGACGTGGTGTTGGTGCTCGGCGCGAACGACGTGGTCAACCCGGCGGCGAAGAACGATCCGAAGTCGCCGATTGCCGGCATGCCGATTCTCGAAGCGTTCAAGGCCAAGACCATCATCGTCAACAAACGCTCGATGGCCAGCGGCTATGCCGGTCTGGACAACGAACTGTTCTACCTGGACAAGACCATGATGGTCTTCGGCGACGCGAAAAAAGTCATCGAAGACATGGTTAAAGCGGTCGAGTAATACCCCCGCTGCAATACCGAACGCCCCGACTCGTCGGGGCGTTTTTGTTTGCGCAAAACGTCGGACAATTTGCCGCGTTGTTGCAGATCCAGTAACGGTGTTTTACTTGAAACCCGCTAAATAGACGCCTCGTTTGCGACCTTGGTAGCGGGACAGGCGCCCGTCAAATTCACTAGACTGCGCATCCTGCTACTCGCTTCCCGAGATAATAATCCATGTACCGTGACCGTATTCGTCTGCCTTCGTTGTTGGATAAAGTGATGAGCGCCGCCGACGCAGCCGCTCTGATTGAGGACGGCATGACCGTCGGCATGAGCGGTTTCACCCGTGCCGGCGAAGCCAAAGCCGTTCCTCACGCACTGGCCGAGCGCGCCAAGGTCACGCCGCTGAAGATCAGCCTGATGACCGGCGCCAGCCTGGGCAACGACCTCGACAAGCAACTGACCGAAGCCGGCGTACTGTCGCGCCGCATGCCGTTCCAGGTCGACAGCACCTTGCGCAAGGCAATCAATGCCGGCCAGGTGATGTTCATCGACCAGCACCTGTCGGAAACCGTTGAACAACTGCGCAACCAGCAACTGAAGCTGCCGGACATCGCGGTCATCGAAGCGGTGGCCATCACCGAACAGGGCCACATCGTGCCGACCACCTCGGTAGGCAACTCGGCGAGCTTCGCGATTTTCGCCAAACAGGTGATCGTCGAGATCAATCTGGCGCACAACGCCAACCTCGAAGGCCTGCACGACATCTATATCCCGACTTACCGCCCGACGCGCACGCCGATTCCGCTGGTAAAAGTCGACGACCGCATCGGCAGCACGGCGATTCCGATTTCTCCGGAGAAAATTGTCGCCATTGTCATCACCCAGCAGGCGGATTCGCCGTCCACCGTGTCAACACCGGACGTCGATACCAACGCCATCGCCGAGCACCTGATCACCTTCTTCAAGCAGGAAGTCGACGCCGGGCGCATGACCAACAAGCTCGGCCCGTTGCAGGCGGGGATCGGCAACATTGCCAACGCGGTGATGTGCGGCCTGATCGATTCGCCGTTCGAAGACCTGACCATGTACTCGGAAGTACTGCAGGACTCGACCTTCGACCTGATCGACGCCGGCAAGCTGAGTTTTGCTTCGGGCAGCTCGATCACCTTGTCGGAGCGCCGCAACAGTGACGTGTTCGGCAATCTGGAGAAGTACAAGGACAAACTGGTGCTGCGTCCGCAGGAGATCTCCAACCACCCGGAAGTGGTTCGTCGCTTGGGCATCATCGGCATCAACACGGCGCTGGAGTTCGACATCTACGGCAACGTCAACTCCACGCACGTCTGTGGCACGCGGATGATGAATGGCATCGGCGGTTCTGGCGATTTCGCGCGCAATGCGCATCTGGCGGTGTTCGTGACCAAGTCGATCGCCAAGGGTGGCGCGATTTCCAGCGTAGTGCCGATGGTCAGCCACGTAGACCACACCGAGCATGACGTCGACATTCTGGTGACCGAAGTGGGTCTGGCCGACTTGCGCGGCCTGGCGCCACGGGAGCGTGCACGGGTGATCATCGATAACTGTGTGCACCCGGACTTCCGTCAGGCGCTGAATGATTACTTCACGAAGGCCTGTGCCATCGGTGGCCACACCCCGCACATCCTGCGTGAAGCGTTGAGCTGGCACATGAACCTGGAAGAAACCGGGCGCATGCTGGCGGTGTAATTCACACAAATAAACCGTTGGCGCAAACACAGTTTGCGTCAGCGGATTGTTGCAATCCTCAAGACTGACAAAAACTGTACTGCTGTACTGGTCTTTTCCTACAGCATTTGCCTACCTTTTTCCTCGAATCAATCAAAAACGCACCACTTAAGTGCAGACAGGTACAGTTTGCTCGATTTTGACCCGTACACACCCTATAAACAGTTAACTGGTCACTCACAATACAGTTGAACTGTATCTAGAGAGACTAGGCAAACGAGAGGATCATGGGCACCAGTCAAACCACTACCTGATCCCGCCACAAGCGGAAGGATGTCAACCATGGAACGTACACTCAGTTCCGAACTGTTCTTCGAAGACAAAGCTGTAAACACCCAGGCTTCCCTGCCTCTGCGCGTTATCGCCAACCTGATGTTGTGGCAGCGCCGCATCTCCAGCCGCCATCAACTGGCTCGTCTGGATTCGCGTCTGCTGGCTGACGCCGGTATCAGCGAAGCACAACGCTACGAAGAGCTGAGCAAGCCGTTCTGGCGCTAAGTAGCGTCGCTGGCTCTGGTCGTTAGACCCACCGCCAGCAACCCGAATTGAACAAACAAAACCCGTCGTGGGAAACCGCGACGGGTTTTGTCGTTTTGGGCTCTTAAAAAGCCATACCAGTACAGTTAACATCATTCGAAATAAGACCATTACAATTTTAGGAGCTGCCGAAGGCTGCGATCTTTTGATCTTGAAAATCCAAAGCAAAAGATCGCAGCCTTCGGCAGCTCCTACAGTTTTTCGTCTGGATGCTGGTTAGGTATCGGGTTCTGCGCCTAATATCCACACAGAACGTGGCGAATGTTGTGTCACTGGCGTCTGACTCCTCAGATACCGAGCCACCTCTCTCTACGGTTTATCCACAGGAGTTACATCATGTCCCGTCTTCGTCTGCTCAGTGCCGCCGCCCTGCTGGCCGTGGCTGCCAACGCCAGCGCCACCAGCTTTATCGTCACCACCGACGCCGTTGTCGGTGCACTAAAGTCCTCGTCCGACGCCACGTCCGATGTGACTTCATCTTTCCGTGACGACAAAATCGTCCTCGCCGCCCGTGACGACGCTGCCAGCTTCGTGGCCAGCGAAGGTGAAATCCGTGGGGTGAAACTGGAAAGCGCACTGGATCACATCCGTCACCAGGCGCCACAGCTGCAAGCCACAGACGCACAACTGGCTCAGGCCATCCTGACGATCTAAGCGCCAGGTACCAATCGGGACACGCCGGTCGTGTCCCGATGTTTCGGCGCTGGCTCTGGCTCTGGCCCGGGCATTGCGCTAGCCTTTGGGCTCACCAAAAATTACCGAGTCCGATGCGCTTTCTTCCAAATCTACTGATTCCCTCCGTATTGTTCTCCGCCTGCTGGGCGACGCCGGTCAATGCCTTTGATGCTTTCAATGCGTCGACCCAAGGCACCGTCGTCAGTGGTTACGCCACCAGCATGGTGTCTTCCGCACCGTTCGACCGTAAACTACTGCTCGCCGCTCACGATGACGCGGCCGCGTTTGTTGCCAGTGACGGTGAATGGCGAGGTGCTCGTCTGGAATCTGCGCTGCATTACTTGCGCAAAACCCGGCCGAAACTTCATGTCAGCGATCTTGAACTGGCAGAGGCAATTCTCGTCCAATAGTTATCCTGTACCCCAGTTATCCTTGCCCCTCCGGAGTCGTTCCATGCGTAGCCCGCTGATTGCTGCCGCCCTTGGCCTGTTTTTGTTGGCCGACGTGGCCCAGGCGCACACCCTGGTAGCCACCAGTAACATCATCGTTCGTGCCTCCCAGCGCACCATCGATTTCACTTCCGACACCACCACGTCCATTCGCGACTCGAAAATTATCCGCGAAGCGCACGATGACGCTGCCAGCTTCGTCGCCACCAACGGCGATATCCGCGGCGCGCATCTGGAAGCAGCGCTGAACACCCTGCGCACTCGTGTGCCGGAAGCGCGTGACGCCAGTGATCAGGTTCTCGCCGAAGCCATCCTCGCACTGTGAAGTCACTCGGCACCTGGCTACTGGCCGGGGCGTTGTTGCTGCTTGGCAACAGCGCCCACGCCGGCCTGCAATTGCGGCTCAAGACCGACGGTCTGAGCCCCGCCCAACAACAGGCCAGCCAGGCGCTGATCGATGAGGCGATGCAAAAGCTGCCGCCGAGTTTTATCGAGCGGCTGGATCGGCGCATCGATGTCGGCTGGACCGATGACATGCCCGGCAATGCCTATGGCCAGGCCACGCTGGTTTCCGAACTCGACCTGAACCGCAAACTGCTCGCAAGCCTCACCGACGGCAGCGCGGCCAAAGAAAAAACCAATCGCCCTCACGGCACTGTGCGCCAGGAACTGCTCGCCACGGTGCTGCACGAAATTACCCATATTTATGACCGCGCCCGCTTATGGCCGGATGCCGAACGCACGCTGATCCAGCGCTGCACTCGACGGTTCAACAGCGCCGGGCTGATCGGCATTCCCGACGAGTGTCGCGGCCAGAACGGCCGGCGCTTCACCCTCAGCGATGACCCGCGCCTGCTCGACCTCGCCGGTTGGCAGCAATATGTCGGCCGTCGGGGTGAGCGCGAACAACACAATCGGCAGATCGCCCGCAGTCCGGACCTTTACGAAATCTCCAGCCCCAAGGAGTTCGTCGCGGTCAACATGGAGTATTTCCTCCTCGACCCGAGCTACGCCTGCCGCCGCCCGGCGCTGTATCGCTATTACCAGCAACACTTCGGCTGGGCACCGCCAGCCAAGGACGCCTGCAGCAAAACCTTCTCGTTCCTCAATGCCGGCAACGACTTCGCCAAACAACCCTTGGGGCAAGTCGATCCGGAACGGGTCTATGCCGTCGACTACCTGCTGGCCGAGGCCAATCAGAACTGGGTCAGCCGCTGGGGCCACAGCATGTTGCGCCTAGTGATCTGCGCACCGGGCCGCCCGCGCGGGCCGGATTGCCGACTCGATCTGGACCAGCATCTGGTGTTGTCCTACCGCGCCTTTGTCGGTGATGTACAGCTGTCGAGCTGGGACGGACTGGTCGGCAAATACCCGTCGCGGCTGTTCGTGCTGCCGCTCGCGCAGGTCATCGACGAATACACCAAGACCGAACTGCGCAGCCTCGCTTCCGTGCCGCTGAACCTGTCACGGGACGAGATCGAAGGCGTGGTCGAACACGCCGCCGAGATGCACTGGAGCTATGACGGCAACTACTTCTTCCTGTCGAACAATTGCGCCGTGGAAGGCCTGAAACTGTTGCGCAGCGGCAGCAACAACACACAGTTCGTCGGCCTCGACAGCATCATGCCCAACGGCTTGCTGGAAGTGATGAAGGGCCGTGGTCTGGCGGACACCAGTGTGCTGGATGATCCGAAAGAAGCGCTGCGTCTGGGTTACCGCTTCGACTCGTTCCGCGATCGCTATCAGGCGATGTTCGATGTGCTGAAGAAGCAATTGCCGATCAAGCAGAACACCGTTGAAGAATGGCTTTCGCTGACAGCCGAAGAACGCCGTGAGTGGTTTGAGCGCGCCGACTTGCGCACCAGCGCCGCCCTGCTTTTGTTGGAGCAGGCGAGTTATCGCCGCCAATTGCTGCTGGCACAAGACGAGGTCAAGCAGCGTTACCTCGGTGCGCGCGAGTTGGAAAACGGCGGCATGGACAAGGCCAACGCGACCTTGCAGGAAATTCTCGCCAACAGCGGGTTCCTCAGTCGTCCGGCGGAATTGCTCGATTCCAAGGGTTACGGATTGCCGCAGCCGACCGAGTTCAGTCGACTCGAAGCGGAGAGCAGCCAGCGGCAGAAGAAGCTGCTCGCGCTGTCGGGCGATCTCGACGCCGAAGTGCGCAAGTTGCTGGAGCCCAAGCGAGCCGCCGAAATTGCGGCCAGTGAGGAGAACGTGAAGCAGATTGGCGCGCGTCTGCGCAAACTGCACAAGGCCTCCGGCGGACTGGAGCTGCCCTGAAGCAAAAGATCGCAGCCTGCGGCAGCTCCTACACAATCCCATGTAGGAGCTGCCGCAGGCTGCGATCTTTTGACTGACTAAGGATTAATACAAAACCCCGTCGAGAATCTCGTAAACGATCCCGGTGCCCACCGCGATCAGCACAATGTCGCCCCCCGCCCGGCGCCATTCGTAGCCCGGATACACCGGCAAACGACCTAACGCCCGATTATCCAGACGCTCGCCGTAATACCCATGCGGCAACGGCCGGCCACGCTCCAGATGAATCCCCGGAGGCGGCGGTGCACCGCGTACAAAGTAGCCATGGTTGTCACGAATGGTCTGACGCACCGGACCAAAGTCGCGCGGTGGCGGGCCACCTCGATGATCATTTTGCGGACCACGGTGATCATCACCGTGATTGTCGCCACGGTTATCGTAATGGCCCTGCTGCGGGCCGCCGTGGTCGTGATCGTCGCGCGGATCGGCGCTGGCCAGCAGCGGCGTCGCGCTGATCATCAGCACGCCCAGTCCGGCCATCAGACGTTTCGGCATTTTCATCGGGTATTTCCTCACGGCACAAACAGCAAAAAGGGCTTCAGAACGATGTTCTGAAGCCCTCGGTCTTGCTCATTTAGTCTGTGTTGCGAGGCGCTAATTCCTCTGTATCAGGAACTTTACCTTCAGCTGACGCGGGCCTTACGCACGCCTTCGGAGAGTGCCGAACACAGGCTCAACACACCATCAATGGCCTGGTCAGGTGTGGTCGCGTTGGCGATGTGATCGATCAGCGCCGAGCCCACCACAACGCCGTCGGCCAGACGCGCGATGGACGCTGCTTGCTCCGGCGTACGGATGCCGAAACCGATGCTGATCGGCAGATCGGTATGACGACGCAAACGGGTCACCGCCTCTTCGACGTGCTCCAGGGTTGCGGCGCCAGCACCGGTCACACCGGCGACCGACACGTAGTAAACGAAACCGGAGCTGCCGTTGAGCACCTTCGGCAGACGCGCATCATCGGTAGTCGGCGTGGTCAGGCGGATAAAGTCCAGACCGGCAGCCTGTGCCGGATCGCACAGCTCAGCGTTGTGCTCAGGCGGCATGTCGACCACGATCAGACCATCGACACCGGCCTCTTTCGCATCAGCGATGAAGCGCTCGACGCCATACATGTGGATCGGGTTGAAGTAGCCCATCAGCACCAGCGGCGTATCGCTGTTGCCTTCACGGAACTCGCGAACCATTTGCAGGGTTTTCGCCAGGTTCTGCTTGGCGCCCAAGGCACGAATGTTCGCCAGTTGAATCGCCGGGCCGTCGGCCATCGGGTCGGTAAACGGCATGCCCAGCTCGATCACATCGGCGCCCGCGCCCGGCAAGCCTTTGAGGATCGCCAGCGAGGTGTCGTAGTCCGGATCACCGGCGGTGACGAAGGTCACCAGCGCCGCGCGGTTCTGTTCTTTGAGGTCGGCAAAACGGGTTTGCAGGCGGCTCATCAGTGTTTCTCCTGCTTCGAGTGTTCCATATGGTGCATGACGGTCTGCATGTCTTTGTCGCCACGGCCCGACAGGTTGACCACCATCAGGTGATCCTCCGGCAGCTTCGGTGCACGTTTGAACACTTCAGCCAGGGCGTGGGCGCTTTCCAGGGCAGGAATGATCCCCTCCAGGCGGCAGCATTTGTGGAACGCATCCAGAGCTTCGTCGTCAGTCACCGAGGTGTACTGAACACGGCCGATGTCATGCAACCACGCGTGTTCCGGGCCGATGCCTGGATAGTCGAGGCCGGCGGAAATCGAGTGGGCGTCGATGATCTGGCCATCGTCGTCCTGCAGCAGGAAAGTACGGTTGCCGTGCAGCACACCCGGAACGCCGCCGTTCAGGCTCGCCGCGTGCTTGCCGGTTTCGATGCCGTAACCGGCCGCTTCAACGCCGATGATCTCGACGCTCTTGTCATCGAGGAACGGGTGAAACAGGCCCATGGCGTTGGAACCGCCACCGATGCACGCCACCAGGCTGTCCGGCAAACGGCCTTCCTGAGCCTGCAACTGATCGCGGGTTTCCTTGCCGATGACGGCCTGGAAGTCGCGAACCATTGCTGGATAAGGGTGCGGCCCGGCCACGGTGCCGATCAGGTAGAAGGTGCTGTCGACGTTGGTCACCCAGTCACGCAGCGCTTCGTTCATCGCGTCTTTCAGGGTGCCGGTGCCGGCCACGACCGGAATCACTTCAGCGCCGAGCAGCTTCATGCGGAAGACGTTGGCCTGCTGACGTTCGATGTCAGTGGTGCCCATGTAGATCACGCAATCCAGACCGAAACGTGCGGCGACGGTGGCAGTGGCAACGCCGTGCATGCCGGCGCCGGTCTCGGCGATGATGCGTTTCTTGCCCATGCGCCGCGCCAGCAAGATCTGGCCGATGCAGTTGTTGATCTTGTGCGCGCCGGTGTGGTTCAGCTCTTCGCGCTTGAGATAAATCTTGGCGCCGCCGCAGAACTCGGTCAGGCGTTCGGCGAAATACAGTGGGCTCGGACGTCCGACATAATCGCGCTGGAAGTAGGCCAATTCTTCTTTGAATGCCGGATCTTCCTTGGCCGCTTCGTATTCGCGGGCCAGATCGAGGATCAACGGCATCAGGGTTTCCGCCACGTAGCGGCCACCGAACGAGCCGAACAGGCCGTTATCGTCCGGGCCGTTACGCAGATCAGAGGTGTTCGAAGTCTGGGTCATGAGTCGCTCCAGGTGAATTCGGGTCAAGAGACAATGACGACCACTCTACCCCTGACCTTCCAAGCTGAAAACCGATAAGATCGCCACAACCTGTCAGGAAAACTCACAGATACCATGAGCCACGACCTTCCCCCGCTGAACGCCCTGCGCGCGTTCGAAGCGACCGCCCGTCTGAACAGCGTCAGTCAGGCTGCCGAGCAATTGCACGTCACCCATGGCGCGGTCAGTCGTCAGCTCAAAGTGCTCGAAGAACACCTGGGTGTCAGCCTGTTCGTCAAGGATGGTCGCGGCTTGAAACTCACAGATGCCGGCATGCGTTTGCGCGATGCCAGCGGCGAAGCTTTTGATCGGCTGCGCAGTGTTTGCGCCGAGTTAACCCAGAGCACCGCCGATGCGCCGTTTGTACTCGGCTGTTCTGGAAGCTTGCTGGCGCGATGGTTTATTCCGCGTTTGGGGCGATTGAATGCTGATCTGCCGGATTTGCGCCTGCATCTGTCGGCGGGAGAAGGCGATCTCGATCCACGACGTCCGGGACTGGATGCTTTGCTGCTGTTCGCCGAGCCGCCATGGCCGGCAGACATGCAGGTCTACGAACTCGCTGCAGAACGCATCGGCCCAGTGATGAGTCCGCTGTTCAGCGGCTATCCGCGCCTGCAAACAGCGCCAGCCTCAGCGCTGCTCGATGAACCGCTGCTGCACACAACTTCCCGCCCACAAGCCTGGCCAAGCTGGGCACAGCAAAACCACCTCGATGCCAAAGCATTGAGGTTGGGACAGGGTTTCGAGCATTTGTATTACCTGCTGGAAGCAGCAGTCGCCGGTTTGGGCGTGGCAATCGCGCCGGAGC
Organism: Pseudomonas sp. S3_C06; assembly: GCF_054667675.1. NCBI lineage: Bacteria > Pseudomonadati > Pseudomonadota > Gammaproteobacteria > Pseudomonadales > Pseudomonadaceae > Pseudomonas > Pseudomonas sp. S3_C06. The sequence goes on along the minus strand of NZ_CP162747.1, from coordinate 4,000,150 downwards.
CGCTGGTGATCGAGGATTTGAAGGCAGGTCGCCTGGTTGCGCCATGGGGCTTTTGTGAAACCCCGGCGCAACTGGCGTTGTGGCTACCCAAGCGCGCCGCAGACGGACGCGCCCGGCAACTGGCGCAATGGCTCAAGAGCGAGCTGCGCCAGACGGATCACTCGCCGCGCTTGAACAGCAAGTAAGCCGCGAGCAGACCGATCGCACCGACTGCCACACCGGCCGTCGTCCACGGATGTTCCTGGGCGTAATCACGGGTGGCGATCCCGGTTTCGCGGGTTTTCACTTTGACTTCTTCATAGGCATCGCTGAGCAAGTGACGTGAATGTTTCAGCGCACTTTCGGCATTGCTTTTCAGCGCCTTGAGGGTCTTGCGCGACTCGTCCGAAGCGTCGTCCTTCAAGCTTTCCAACGATTTGAGCAGACTCTCGATCTCGGCTTCCATGCTTTGCAACGAGGCTTTACGTAAAGAGGTGTTGGCCATGGTGGCTCTCCTGCATTGGTGATGAGTGGCGTGTGTTGGTTGGGACTTCAGCGGTTTGAGAAAGTGCAGAAAATCTGAACTTCGTCCGCGCACAGCCACCGAAATCAACAGTGCAGATTCACTGCTAGTCTCAATTCCACACGCCAAGGAGATCGCCATGAGTGACCATCACACGTACAAGAAAGTCGAGCTGGTCGGTTCGTCCGCCAGCAGCATCGAAGACGCCATCAACAACGCGCTGGCCGAAGCCAACAAGAGCATCAAGCATCTTGAGTGGTTTGAAGTGGTCGATACCCGCGGCCACATCAAGGACGGCAAGGCTGCGCACTTTCAGGTGACGCTGAAAGTCGGCTTCCGCATTGCCAGCAGCTGAGTTTGGTCTAGTCTTCTGAACTTGCGCGCTGGCCGAGTGCCATAGGAATGGCAAAGCGCTACAGGGTGGCTGCATCGAGTGAACGACTCGATGCCCGCCTCTTTTAATCCGACCAGGGAGTGCGACCGATGAAGAAGTTCATGTTGGCAGTAGGTTTGTTGAGCCTTGCGGGTGGTGCGTTTGCTGCCGGTAAGCCATGTGAAGAGCTGAAAAGCGAGATTGCGGCGAAGCTGGATGCCAAGGGCGTTTCCGGGTATTCGCTGGAGATTGTTGATAAGGGTGCGGCAGCTGGTGGCAAGGTTGTTGGCACCTGCGAAGGCGGCGCCAAGGTCATCGTCTACACGAAGTAGACTGGTCGTGCCTGAAATGCAAAAGCCGACGTGAAGGCGTCGGCTTTTTTGTGTCTGAAAGTTTTGTGGTGTGTTTGAGATTGATCCCCCTCACCCCAGCCCTCTCCCCCAGGGGGGCGAGGGGGAAAGGGAGCAGATCGGGGGTTGTTCAGAACCTGAGTACGACTGGAGTTTTCAGGTCGATGTTGGGCGCAAGAACACCTCGGTCAGTCCCCTCTCCCTCCGGGAGAGGGCTAGGGTGAGGGTGTTTTTTGGCCTTTCAGCCCTTCATCACCTGCGCCAACAACTCGTAGGAATGCACACGATCAGCGTGTTCGTAGAGATCACTGGTAAAAATCAGCTCATCCGCCTGGGTCTGCTCAATCAGCACCTCCAGCTTCGCGCGGATCTTCTGCGGGCCACCCACCATCGCCAGCCCAAGGAAATCCCCCACCGCCTCACGCTCATGGGGCAACCACAAGCCATCCATGCTTTTCACCGGCGGACGCTGCACCAGACTCTGCCCACGCATCAGCGCCAGAATGCGCTGGTACACCGAGGTCGCCAGGTAATCGGCTTGCTCATCGGTGTCCGCCGCCACCAGCGGCACGCCGAGCATTACGTACGGCTTGTCGAGCACCGCCGACGGCTTGAAGTGATTGCGATAAACGCGGATCGCCTCGTGCATGAAACGTGGGGCGAAATGCGAGGCGAAGGCGTAAGGCAAGCCGCGCTCACCGGCCAGTTGCGCACTGAACAGACTGGAACCGAGCAGCCAGATCGGCACATTGGTGCCGGTGCCGGGCATGGCGATCACGCGCTGATCCGGGGTGCGCGGGCCGAGGTAGCGCGCCAGTTCGGCGACGTCTTCGGGGAAATCATCGGCGCTGCCGGAGCGTTCACGGCGCAGCGCTCGAGCAGTCATCTGATCGGAACCGGGCGCGCGGCCCAGACCGAGGTCGATACGCCCCGGATACAGGCTTTCCAGTGTGCCGAACTGCTCAGCTATCACCAGCGGCGCATGGTTGGGCAGCATCACGCCGCCGGAGCCGACACGAATGGTCGACGTACCACCAGCCAGATAGCCCAGCAATACCGAGGTCGCGGAACTGGCGATACCATCCATGTTGTGGTGTTCGGCCACCCAGAACCGCGTGTAGCCGAATTTCTCGACGTGCTGCGCCAGATCCAGCGAGTTGCGCAGCGATTGCGCCGGGCTGGCGTTTTCGCGCACCGGTACCAGATCGAGGGTGGAAAATTTTACGTCGGACAGTTGTTTCATAAACCTGCGTCTCCGAGTGGGGAGGCAGGTTTTTCTTGCGAACGAAAACCTGCCGAATTCATAAGCGTGTTTTGTGCAATGAGGGCATATACCCGAGTTTCAATAGCCGAGTCGAAATTTCCTACTAAAAAAGTCAACGATTCAACCGGGCTGAACTTTGCTGCGGCGTCTATCCTCAGAAGCCTTGCAAGTAAAAACCACGACGACGCGGCGTTTCCGCGCCAGATATTGAGGAGGCAGACATGGCTATCGTTAAGAAAGCATCCGCACATTGGGCAGGTGATCTGAAAACCGGTATTGGCTCGATCTCCACTGAAACCGGTGTCCTCAGAGAAGCACCGTACGGCTTCAAGGCCCGCTTCGAGGGTGGCAAGGGCACCAACCCGGAGGAACTCATCGGTGCCGCGCATGCCGGCTGTTTTTCCATGGCGTTTTCGATGATTCTGGGCGATGCGGGGCTGAAGGCCGACAGCATCGACACTCAGGCTGAAGTGACCCTCGATCAGGTAGAGGGCGGGTTCGCGATCACGGCGGTGAAACTGATCCTCAAGGCGAAAATTCCGGGGGCGACGCAGGCGCAGTTCGAAGAACTGAGCAACAAGGCCAAGGAAGGGTGCCCGGTGTCCAAGGTACTTAATGCGAAGATTACGCTAGACGCTTCGCTGGTCAGCTAATTTGTCGCTGACCGGTCTGACGCTATCGCGAGCAGGCTCACTCCTACAGTTGATCTCCAGCGGACACAATTATTGTGAGCGACGAAGATCCCCTGTAGGAGTGAGCCTGCTCGCGATAGCCATCTGCAGATCAACCAAGGTTTGAAACCTTCAGCACAACTTGTGAGCGAAGTCAGAACCCTCGCTGTAAAAGTATGGTCGAATCAATGACAGCAGCTTCAGCGCACGCCCGTGCGCGCTGCCTCAGGGAGCTTCACTCATGAAACGTATTGGCTTGGCGATTCTCTGCAGTGCACTGGCCACCTCGGTAATTGCGGCACCCAAAGACTGCGAAGAATTGAAGAACGAGATTGAGATCAAGATTCAGGCCAAAGCAGTGCCGTCCTACACACTGGAAATCGTAAGCAAGGAAGAAGCCGCAAAACATGACATCGCCATGGTGGTCGGCTCATGCGAGAACGGCACCAAAGCGATCATCTATCAGAAGAACGATCGCTGAGCCTGGCTAGATAATGCAGTCGTAGTCGCGATCCTCGGCGACGATTTCGCGTTTGGCGTTGTACAGCCGGGCACTCGGAGTGAACCCCAGCGAACGCCCCTCCAGCACATAACGCTGCCCGGCCTCGAAATGGTCATAGCGGATGTACAGATAGCACAGCCGCTCCACCGGGCCGTTCATCAAGCTGCCGCCACCACCAAACACTTCGAAATCGAACCGCACGCGTAATTCGTGGCTGCCGGGGGTGACCTGAAAGTAGCGCCCGTCATTCAGTCGCTGTTTGTCGAGACGCTCGGCCATCAGCACTTTACCGCCGGGTGTCGGCGTCGAAAAATCGACCCAGGCCATGTGCGGATCGGCCGGGGGCAAAGGCGTCTGACAACCGGCCAAAAGACCGGCAGCGAGCAACAACAGCAACTGGCGCATGATGAATATCCACGGATGTGAATCCTCAGCATAGCGCCGATCAGGTGCGCTGACAGCCTGCCGGTGTGCCCTGACCTACCACTTTGCGCTGCTCGTCATAAAGCCTGGCCCATGGTCGAAAGCCGATACTGCCGGCCTGCAACTGATAACGCTGGCCGGCGTTGAAGTCCTTGAATTTCACGCTCAACTGGCAATCGCGCCACAGCGGCTCAGCGTCGGGACCGATATTGGTCGCCTCCACCGGAAACTGATAACGCACCTTCAACTCATGGCTGCCTGGCTGCACTTCGAAGTAACGTTTGTCGTCGGTCACGCTGCTATCGACCTTCAGCGCTTGCAACGACGTGTCCTGCTGCCGGGCATCAAGGTCGATCCAGGCTTGCGAAGGGTCGGGATCGGGCATTCCGAAATTGGCACAACCGGCCAGCGTCAGCAGGCCCCCTGTCAGCATCAATATGCGCATAGCGGTGCTCCTTTAGGCGGGATAGTCTTGCGGGCAGACTCTCCGGGGGATTTCTTATTTTGATCAGGCCATTTCCAAGCCTTGGGTTACTTGATCGCGTTTTTCGGGTTTTGTTTCCGGGTGTGTTGTTTTTGTTGCTCAACGGTTGCACCAGCGTCAGCTATTACAGTCAGTTGGCCAGCGGCCAACTGCAACTGCTGCGGGCGCGGGAACCCGTGGAAAAAGTCATTGCCGACCCAAGCCGCGACGCGAAATTGCGCACACACCTGGCGCAATCGCAGAAGGCCCGCGCCTTCGCCAGCGAACACCTGCATTTGCCGGATAACCAGAGCTATCGCCTGTATGCCGACATCGGCCGGCCGTTTGTGGTGTGGAATGTGTTCGCCACTCAGGAGTTCTCCCTGACGCCACAGAACCATTGCTTCCCGATTGCCGGCTGCGTGGCCTATCGCGGTTATTACAGTCAGAGTGCCGCGCGTGGCGAAGCGGCGATCCAGCGCCTGCAGGGCATGGACGTGTCGATTGGCGGTGTTGAGGCTTACTCGACGCTCGGCTGGTTCAACGACCCGATCCTCAATTCGATGATGGGTTGGGGCGATGAGCGTCTGGCCACGCTGATCTTTCATGAACTGGCGCATCAACGCTTTTATGTGAAGGACGACACCGAGTTCAACGAGTCCTTTGCCACATTTGTCGAGCAGGAAGGCACGCGGCAGTGGCGGGCGTTTCGCGGGTTGCCGGCGGATACTGACTCACGGTTACAGCAGCGTGATCAGTTCATCGAGTTGGTGCTTGATGTGCGGTCACGGCTGGAGAAGCTGTATGCGCAGGCATTGCCCGCTGAACAAATGCGCGAACGCAAAGCGGCGGAGTTCGAGCTGTTTCGCCGCGAATACCGAATGATGAGGGACAGCCAGTGGGCCGGGGACAAGCGTTATGACGCTTGGGTGAATGCGCCGTTGAACAATGCGCGGTTGTTGCCGTTTGGGCTGTATGACCAGTGGGTGCCGGCGTTTGCGGCGTTGTTCAGGCAGGTTGGGGGGGATTGGCTGAGGTTTTATGCGCAGGTTGAGCGGTTGGGTCGGTTGCCGGGGGCTGAGCGTAAGGCGGCTTTGAAAATGTTGGCAGATCCAAACGGTTGAGTTGATTGGGAGTAAGTCATCGCGAGCAGGCTCACTCCTACAGGGGGATGCATTCCAAATGTGGGAGCGAGCCTGCTCGCGAAAGCAATTTGATCAGCGCCGCAGAAAGGCCTGATGCAACTCCTCCAGCGTTTCAAAGTGATAAGCCGGCGCCTCGGCATTCAACTCTTCAAAACTGCCAAACCCGTAACCGACCGCCGCCGCATCCAGCCCATTGCTCCGGGCACCGATCAGGTCATGCTTGCGATCGCCAATCATCAGCGTATCCGCCGGATCCAGCCCTTCTTCCTTCACTAGATGCGCAATCAACTCAACCTTGTTGGTCCGCGTGCCATCCAGTTCGCTGCCGTAAATCACCTTGAAATGCCGGGCGAAGTCGAAGTGCCGCGCGATCTCGCGGGCGAATTCCCATGGCTTCGAGGTGGCGATATACAGCTGCCGTCCCTGCCCGCTCAGGGTTTCCAATAAAGGCGTAACACCAGCAAACACACGGTTTTCATACAGGCCAGTGACTTTGAAGCGCTCACGATAGAAATTCACCGCCTGCCAAGCCTTGGCCTCGTCAAACTCATAGAACTGCATGAACGCCTGCAATAGCGGCGGGCCGATGAAGTGTTCCAGCTTGGTCAGATCCGGCTCGTCGATACCGAGCTTGGCGAGGGCGAACTGGATGGAGCGGGTGATGCCCTCACGCGGGTCGGTGAGGGTGCCATCGAGGTCAAACAATACGGTTTGGTAATGCATGGGAATTCCTGAGCAGTCGCGAATTCAATTCAGAGTTGGTCGTAGCCTTCGGCCAAATGCAGGTCCTTGAGTTTCACGTAATTCGCCGCGCTGTAGGTGAAGAAGGCTGTTTCCTTGTCGGTGAGCGGACGGACCTGTTTCACCGGGCTACCGACATAAAGGAAGCCACTTTCAAGGCGCTTGCCCGGCGGCACCAGGCTGCCGGCGCCGATGATCACGTCGTCCTCGACCACCGCGCCGTCCATGACGATGCTGCCCATGCCGATCAACACGCGGCTGCCAATGGTGCAACCATGCAGCATGACTTTGTGGGCGATGGTCACATCATCGCCGATCAGCAGCGGAAAGCCGTCGGGGTTGAACGGGCCGGCGTGGGTGATGTGCAACACGCAGCCGTCCTGCACGCTGGTGCGCGCACCGATACGGATGCGGTGCATGTCGCCACGGATCACGGTTAGCGGCCAGACCGAGCTGTCTTCGCCGATTTCGACGTCGCCGATAACCACCGCCGAGCCGTCGACAAACGCGCCTTTGCTCAAGCGCGGGGTGTGATTCTGGTACTTGCGAACGGACACGATAATTTCTCTCTCTGTCGTCGATAGCTGCGGTGAATGCCGATTGTAATTAAGATGGTTGCATGTTTCCCCAGCCAAGGTGCCAACCGTGAGCGTGAACAACCCTCTGCTGCAGTCCTACGACCTGCCACCGTTCTCCACGATCCGTGCCGAACACGTCCTGCCCGCCATCGAAACGATCCTGGCCGACAACCGCGCCGCCATCGCCGACATTCTCAAGACCCAAGTCCAGAACCCGACCTGGGCCGGCCTGGTCCTGGCGATGGACGAACTCAATGACCGCCTCGGCGCTGCCTGGAGCCCGGTCAGCCACCTCAACGCCGTGTGCAACAGCGCCGAACTGCGCGAAGCCTACGAGTCGTGCCTGCCAGCCCTGAGCGCCTACTCCACCGAGATGGGCCAAAACCGAGAACTGTTCCAGGCTTATGAAGCGCTGGCCAACAGCCCGCAAGCCGCCGGCTTCGACGTGGCGCAAAAGACTATTCTGGAACACGCCCTGCGTGACTTCCGTCTGTCGGGTATCGACCTGCCAGAAGCCGAGCAGAAGCGCTATGCCGAAGTGCAGAGCAAACTGTCCGAGCTGGGCAGCCGCTTTTCCAACCAACTGCTCGACGCCACGCAGGCGTGGACCAAGCACGTCACCGATGAAGCCGCCCTCGCCGGCCTGACCGATTCGGCCAAGGCGCAAATGGCAGCAGCGGCGCAAGCCAAAGGCCTCGAAGGCTGGCTGATCACTCTGGAATTCCCGAGTTACTACGCGGTGATGACCTACGCGCAAGACCGTGCGCTGCGTGAAGAAGTCTACGCCGCCTACTGCACCCGCGCCTCGGATCAAGGCCCGAACGCCGGCCAGAACGACAACGGCCCGGTGATGGAAGAGATCCTCGACCTGCGTCAGGAACTGGCCAAACTCTTGGGTTTCGCCAGCTTCTCCGAGCTAAGCCTGGCCACCAAAATGGCCGAGTCCAGCGATCAGGTGCTGAGCTTCCTGCGCGATCTGGCCAAGCGCAGCAAACCGTTCGCTGAGCAGGATCTGCAACAGCTGCGCGCCTACGCCGCCGAACAGGGCTGCGCCGATCTGCAAAGCTGGGACAGCGGTTTCTACGGTGAAAAACTGCGTGAACAACGCTACAGCGTTGCTCAGGAAACCCTGCGTGCCTATTTCCCGATCGATAAAGTGCTGGGCGGGTTGTTCGCCATCGTCCAGCGACTGTACGGCATCGAGATCGCCGAACAGAAAGGCTTCGACACCTGGCACCCGGATGTTCGTCTGTTCGAGATCAAGGAAAACGGCCAGCACGTCGGCCGCTTCTTCTTCGACCTCTATGCCCGCGCCAACAAGCGAGGCGGTGCGTGGATGGACGGCGCGCGCGACCGTCGTCGTACCGTCGACGGCGTGCTGCAAAGCCCGGTGGCCAATCTGGTGTGCAACTTCACCCCGGCCGACACCGGCAAGCCTGCGCTGCTGACCCACGATGAAGTGACCACGCTGTTCCACGAATTCGGTCATGGTCTGCATCACTTGCTGACCCGTGTCGAGCATGCCGGTGTTTCCGGCATCAACGGCGTGGCATGGGATGCGGTCGAGTTGCCGAGCCAGTTCATGGAAAACTGGTGCTGGGAGCCGGAAGGCCTCGCGCTGATTTCCGGTCACTACGAAAGCGGCGAGCCGCTGCCGCAGGATCTGCTGGAAAAAATGCTCGCGGCGAAAAACTTCCAGTCCGGCCTGATGATGGTCCGTCAGCTGGAGTTCTCGCTGTTCGACTTCGAGCTGCACGCCACCCACGGTGACGGCCGCAGCGTTGCACAAGTGCTCGAAGGCGTGCGTGACGAGGTGTCGGTGATGCGTCCACCCGCTTACAACCGCTTCCCCAACAGTTTTGCGCACATCTTCGCCGGCGGTTATGCGGCGGGTTACTACAGCTACAAGTGGGCTGAGGTGCTGTCGGCCGATGCCTTCTCGAAGTTCGAAGAAGACGGCGTGCTCAACGCTGACACCGGTCGCGCCTTCCGCGAAGCAATTCTGGCGCGCGGCGGTTCGCAGGCACCGATGGTGCTGTTCGTCGACTTCCGTGGCCGTGAGCCGTCGATTGACGCACTGTTGCGCCACAGCGGCCTGAGTGAGGACGCGGCAGCATGAGTGAGGGGCCTGTGATTACCAAGAAACGCTTTATCGCCGGGGCTGTGTGTCCGGCGTGCAGCGAGCCGGACAAGTTGATGATGTGGAACGAGGACAGCGTGCCGCACCGTGAATGTGTGGCTTGCGGTTACTCCGACACGCTCAATGAGCAAGGACTTTCGGTGCCGAAAGAATTGGGCACGCGGGTCAACACCAGCGCGCTGAACAAACCCGCGCCGGACAAGACCGTGCAGGCCGTGCAGTTTTTTCCCAACCCGAAACTGAAAAAGAAGCCTGACCAACCCAATTGAGCCATGACTGCCTCGCACCGAATCAGCGGTGCGAGGTGGTATCTATCTAATGCCTTGCCCTTGCGCTTTCTCCGTAGGCTGATTTTTTTCAACCTGCGGTCAAGGAAGACGCGATGCCCCCTACCAATCCCCTGCTACAACGCTGGCAACTGCCGGCCTGGTCCGACGTAAAGGCCGAGCACCTGGCACCCGCCATCAATGCCATCGTGGCCGATAATCAGCGGATCATCGCCGAAGTGATCGCCACCCAGACCGACCACCCCAATTGGGATGATCTGGTGGTGGCCGTCGCGGAAGCCGACGCACGGCTCGCTGAAACCATGGGCATCATTGAAGTGCTCTCAACCGTCAAAACCACGGATATCGACTGGATAGAGCAAAGCGCCCTGTGCAGCATTACTGCGGCTCGCTATCGGGTGCAGAAGGCTGCCAACCTGGAGCTTTACCACACGTATCAACGTCTCCAGCAGAGCCCGATCGCCGACAGCTTTGATGACTTTCGCAAAGCGTCGCTGGCCAAGACACTGCGCGCTTTTCGTCGGTCGGGCATCGAATTGCCCGCCGATCAGCGACAGCGGTTAACCGCAATAAACCTCGACATCGAGTTTCAGGAGCAATTGTTCCAGATCAATCTGGAGCGCAGCAATGCCGCCTGGAGCAAGCAGATTGACCAGGCGGCGACGCTCGACGGCTTGTCAGCCGCGTTCAAGGATCGACTGGCGCTGAATGCGCGTCGAACGGGAAAAAGCGGTTGGTTGCTGACGCTGGATCGCAACACTTACGAATACTTCATGAAAAATGCGCGAGACCGGAGTTTGCGCGAAGAGTATTTCCGCGCTTATTGCACCCGGGCCTCGGATCAAGGACCGCAGGCTCTTCGGTTCGACAACGGTCCGGTCTTGCAAAAGTTACTCGGGTTACGCCATGAAAAAGCCAGGTTGCTGGGTTTCGAGAGCTTTGCCCATCTGCGGCTTTCGAATCACATGGCCAACTCGCCCGCTCAGGTCGAACATTTTCTAAAGCAGCAGATCGAGCACAATCGCGCATCACTGGAGCAGGACATACAGGCGCTGCAAGCATTCGCCGCAACGCAAGGCGTCGCAGAACTGCAGGCCTGGGATTTCGAGTTTTTTGCTGAGCAATTACGCCAGCAACACTCGGCGAGCACACTGAAAGGACTTCGCGAGTATTTTCCGCTGGATGAAACGCTGCGCCGGTTCTGCCAGTTCAATGAACACCTGTTCGGTATCAAACTGGCAGAGCAGCAAGACCTCAGCCATTGGCACGAGGATGTGCGCCTGTTGGAGGTCAGCGAATACGATCAGGTGATGGGGTACATCTACGTTGATCCGTTTCATCGCGAGGACGCCCCTGACTTTGCCTTGACCAATACTGTGCGCAACCGACGCATCAATGCCGAGGGCCGGCCAGCCCTGCCGATCGCCATCCTCCACTGCAACTTCCCGTCCGCGACCAGCGAGCATCCCTGCCTGCTTTCACATAAAGACCTGCGCGTGCTTTTCCATGAGTTCGGGCATTGCCTGCAACAGGTGCTGACCCGCTCGCCCCATCACAACCTGTCGGGTATCTCGCAACTGGGGCGTGATACGGGCGAGTTCGCCGGGCAACTGTTCGAACAATTAAGTCTTTCAGAGGAGCTGCTTCAGTGGCTGTCAGTACACTACAAAACCCGTGCGCCACTAAGCCGCACACGACTAACGTCAGCGCTGGCCGCCATCGCGACGCACACCAGCCGCGATACCGCCACGTTGCTGCTTGAGGCTTTATTCGATCTGGAATTGCACCGCAGCGAAGAAAACGGCCGAAACGCGCAACAGTGCTTCGAAGCGGTGCTGCAACAAATACCGCAGCTGAAACTGCCCGCGTATTGCCGCCTTGCCAACAGTTTCGATTATCTGGTGACCGGTTACGAAGCCTCGGTCTACGCCTACAAATGGTCAGGCGTACTGGCCAGCGAAGCGTTCAAGCGCTTTGAGCGCGATGGGGTCTTCAATGCGCAAACCGGCCGGGAACTGCGTGAAGCGTTCTTCTCTGGTGATTCGACTTCGCTGTTCAGCGCGCTGGAAATCTTTATGGGCCAGCCGGTCGCCGCTGATCTGGCAGCGCAACCGGACTGACCGATCACTCGACGTGGGCGGACTTGAACCAGCTTTTCATCGAGCAGGTGGCGAAAGCACTGGTACTGCAATCGCCATTGGCCAACGCCGTGCGCAATTTGTCGACATCCACCTGCATCATGTAACGAATACCGTCCTTGAAGTGGGTACTGTCGCCGAAACCGCCTTGGGTCATTTCGCTCAAGGCATCCTCTTTGCTCCAGCCCTGAATCACCACTCGGTACATCGCCGCCATCAGGCCGGTGCGGTCGGAACCGTGCTTGCAATGCATCAACACCGGGCCATTGGCTTCGGCAGCCTGAATCGCACGCAGGGTTTTGAGCACATCAGCGTCGTCGACATGATTGGTGCGGTACGGCAACTGCACCTGGTTGATGCCAGGTTCGGACAGCCAATTGCTATCGGCTTCCGGAAGAAAGTTGATCACCGTGGCGACTTTGAGATTTTTCAGCAGCGGCACCGCGCCGGCGTCAGGCAAAGCGCTGCGGTACAGGGTCGGCGACATCTGGAACAAGTTGTATTGCACTTCGACCGTCTGCGCCCAATCAGCCGGGCGGCCAGTGGCGGCGCCGGCAGCAGCCTGGGCTGGCATCAGCGGCAACAGAGCGAAAAGCGACAGGCACAAAACAGAAAGAAAACGAACTTGGGACATGCTGGGGTGACCGTTTCGGGATTCATCGATGAAAGGAATCGCAGCTTCGATGGTTAGCAGTCAAAGCCCCGTGAGCCGCTGGTCAAAGAAACGTGAATCCGTGTGCTTTCATCGCGCGCCGGGGCGACAAACCAGACTTTTTTCCGCTGAATCGGTTTATCCGGATCCTTAGCCTGCTACCATTTGTCACATGATGTTGCAGACGTGTCCCTTTTCTCCGGGTCAGACCGGTCCCGTCTCGACAAGAAATCTTCAAGTCGCTCGCAGAAGCGGCCACCCCTAATGCCCTGATGAGGTGCTTCTCCATGTCTGATGAAGATCGAGACAACCCGCGGCGTGAGTTTTTGCGCAAATCCCTGACCTTGATCCCGGTGGTCACCCTGGCTGGCACCAGCCTGGGCAGCAGCGTCCTGCAAGCGGCGCCCGAAGCCGCGCCTGCGGCACCGGTCGCGCAACCCGCTCGCGCTGAAGCCGGCGTGTATCAGCCGAACTACTTCACCGCCGAAGAATGGGCGTTCATCAATGCCGCCGTCGCGCAACTGATCCCCAGCGATGCCCAAGGCCCGGGCGCGCTGGAAGCCGGTGTACCGGAATACATCGACCGCCAGATGAACACGCCGTACGCCGCCGGTGCCCTTTGGTACATGCAAGGCCCGTTCAATGCCGACGCCGTGCCGGAAATGGGCTGGCAGAGCAAACTGGTGCCCAAAGAGATCTACCGCCTCGGCATCGCCGCCACGGATCAGTGGGCAAAATCCCTCAACGGTAAAGTATTTGCTGAGCAAGACAGCGCTACCCGAGACGATTTGCTCAAGCAACTTGAAGCGGGCAAGCCGCAATTCGATGCGGTTCCGGCAAAGATTTTCTTCAACCTGCTGCTGCAAAACACCAAGGAAGGGTTCTTCTGCGACCCGATCCACGGTGGCAACAAAGGCATGGTCGGCTGGACCATGATCGGCTTCCCCGGCGCCCGCGCCGATTTCATGGATTGGGTGGAACGCAACGAGCAATACCCCTTCCCGGCAGTTTCGATTCGCGGCGAGAGGGCGTAAGCATGGCAACGGTAATGAAGAAGGTTGACGCAGTGATCGTCGGTTTCGGCTGGACCGGCGCGATCATGGCCAAGGAATTGACCGAAGCGGGCCTCAACGTGCTGGCGCTGGAGCGCGGGCCGATGCAGGACACTTACCCCGACGGCAACTATCCACAGGTGATCGACGAACTCACCTACAGCGTTCGGAAAAAACTCTTTCAGGACATATCCAAAGAAACTGTCACCATCCGCCACAGCGTCAATGACATCGCCCTGCCGAACCGCCAGTTGGGCGCGTTCCTGCCGGGCAATGGGGTCGGCGGTGCCGGCCTGCACTGGTCGGGCGTGCACTTCCGGGTCGACCCGATCGAGTTGCGCATGCGCAGCCACTACGAAGAGCGCTACGGCAAAAGCTTTATCCCCAAGGACATGACCATCCAGGACTTCGGCGTCAGCTATGAAGAGCTGGAGCCGTTTTTCGATTTCGCTGAAAAAGTCTTCGGCACTTCGGGTCAGGCCTGGACCGTTAAAGGCCAACTGGTCGGTCAGGGCAAGGGCGGCAACCCTTACGCGCCTGACCGTTCCAACCCGTTCCCGCTGGAAGCGCAGAAGAATACGGTTTCCGCACAGCTGTTCGGCAAAGCGGCGAAAGAAGTCGGCTACAAACCCTACAACCTGCCCTCCGCGAACACTTCCGGGCCATACACAAACCCTTACGGCGCGCAGATGGGACCGTGCAACTTCTGCGGTTTCTGCAGCGGTTACGTGTGCTACATGTATTCCAAGGCTTCGCCGAACGTGAACATTCTGCCGGCGCTGAAACCGCTGCCGAATTTCGAGCTGCGCGCCAACGCCCACGTGCTGCGGATCAACCTCGACAGCACGAAAAGCAAAGCCACCGGCGTCACCTACATCGACGCTCAGGGTCGCGAGATCGAGCAACCGGCGGATCTGGTGATCCTCGGCGCGTTCCAGTTGCACAACGTGCGCTTGATGCTGCTTTCAGGCATCGGCAAACCGTACGACCCGATCACCGGCGAAGGCGTGGTCGGGCGTAACTTCGCCTACCAGAACATGGCGACCATCAAGGCGTTCTTCGACAAGGACACCCACACCAACAACTTCATCGGCGCCGGCGGCAACGGTGTGGCGCTGGACGATTTCAACGCCGACAACTTTGACCATGGCCCGCACGGCTTCGTCGGCGGTTCGCCGATGTGGGTCAACCAGGCTGGTAGCCGACCGATTGCCGGCACGTCGAATCCACCGGGTACACCGGCGTGGGGCAGTGCGTGGAAACGTGCGACCGCCGATTACTACACCCACCAGGTATCGATGGACGCCCACGGCGCGCATCAGTCCTACCGTGGCAACTACCTCGATCTCGATCCGGTGTACCGCGATGCCTACGGTTTGCCACTGCTGCGGATGACCTTCGACTGGCAGGAAAACGACATCAAGATGAACCGCTTCATGGTCGAGAAAATGGGCAAGGTCGCTGAAGCGATGGGGCCGAAAGCCATCGCGGTGATCGGCAAGAAAGTCGGCGACCACTTCAACACTGCGTCCTACCAGACCACGCACCTTAACGGTGGCGCGATCATGGGCACCGATCCGAAGACCAGCGCGCTGAACCGTTATCTGCAGAGCTGGGACGTACACAACGTCTTCGTGCCGGGTGCCTCGGCATTCCCGCAGGGCCTTGGATACAACCCGACCGGCCTGGTTGCGGCACTGACCTACTGGTCGGCGAAGGCGATCCGCGAGCAATACCTGAAAAACCCCGGCCCGCTGGTTCAGGCTTAAGGAGCGATGACCATGAAAAATCTCGTTATCGCGACCCTGGCGCTGCTCGGCAGTGCCTCCATTCATGCGGCCGACGTTGATCAAAGTCTGATCAAACAGGGCGAATATCTGGCCCGCGCCGGTGACTGCGTGGCGTGCCACACCGCCAAGGGCGGCAAACCGTTTGCCGGTGGCCTGCCGATGGAAACCCCGATCGGCACCATTTACTCGACCAACATCACTCCGGACAAGACCGGCGTCGGCGAATACAGCTTCGAAGACTTCGATCAGGCCGTACGCCATGGCGTCGCCAAAAACGGTAGTACGTTGTACCCGGCGATGCCGTATCCGTCCTACGCGCGTGTCAGCGAAACCGACATGCAAGCGCTGTACGCGTACTTCATGCACGGCGTCGAACCGGTGGCGCAAGAGAACAAGGCCAGCGATATTCCGTGGCCACTCAGCATGCGCTGGCCGCTGATGGGCTGGCGCTGGATGTTTGCGCCGAAGGTCGAGGATTACCAAGCGACGAGTACCGACCCGGTGATCGATCGTGGCGCGTATCTGGTCGAAGGCCTCGGTCATTGCGGTGCCTGCCATACGCCACGTGCGCTGACCATGCAGGAGAAATCCCTGAGCGCCGCTGACGGTACAACCTTCCTCGCCGGCAGTGCGCCGCTGGAAGGCTGGATCGCCAAAAGCCTGCGCGGCGATCACAAGGATGGCCTCGGCGGCTGGAGCGAGGAGCAACTGGTGCAGTTCCTCAAGACCGGTCGCAGCGATCGCAGCGCGGTGTTCGGCGGCATGAGCGATGTGGTCACCCACAGCATGCAATACATGACCGATGCCGACCTGACAGCGATTGCCCGCTACCTCAAGTCACTGCCGGCCACTGATCCGAACGATCAGCCGCATCAGTACGACGAGACAGCGGCGAAAGCCCTGTGGAACGGCGATGACAGTCAGCGCGGTGCTTCGGTATACATCGACAACTGCGCCGCGTGCCATCGCACCGATGGCCATGGCTACACCCGGGTGTTCCCGGCGCTGGCGGGCAATCCGGTACTGCAATCGGAAGACCCGACGTCGCTGATCCACATCGTGCTCAAGGGCGGCACATTGCCGGCGACGCATACAGCACCCTCGACCTTCACCATGCCCGGTTTCGCCTGGCGCCTGTCGGATCAGGAAGTGGCGGATGTGGTGAGTTTCATCCGTGGCAGTTGGGGTAACAAAGGCGCGCCGGTCAGCGCCAAGGAGGTTGCGGGCCTACGCAGCGACGATATGAAAACAACATCCACTGATGATCTTGGCCAAGTAACAGAACATCATTAAAAGCAGAAACCCTGCATGAATCATTCATGCAGGGTTTTTACTATACGTATAGCGCAACAAACTTCGCTTTTAAGGATTAACGATACTTACATAAGCCTTGGCCAGTGCAATCAACTTCGCCTTGTCATCGTTATCAATATCACCATCGCCGTCGACATCTTTCTTGTTGGTGCGAATAGTGAAGGTCTTGCCACGGTCGCCGGACACCGCCACCACGTAGATCGAATCGACCAGCGTCTCGGTGGACAGCTCTTGCTCGGCATTCCAGCCCAGCTCCTTGCGCGCCAGTTGCATCGAAACAATGGTGTTGGGTTCCGAAGCATTTGGCAGCATCATTTGCACGAATACGCCACGCTGATTGAGATAAGACATTAATTAAATCCTTTTAACCTGATTACCGGACAACCGCCCTTGGAAGTGCCAAAGACTATATTCGATAACTTGTCGCGACAACGGAACATATGTATCTCGGGTTGTACTTCGCCTTTGCATATATATTAACTTTGCCACTCAGCCATTATTCCAACGCTGAACGGTACTGGATCGTACCGGCCTGGCTCAGGTACTGTATGCATATACAGACACGGAGCCTGCCCCAATGATCAATCCTCTCCCGCCCCGTGGCCGCGGCACCGCCAGCAACCCGCACAACCGTTTTGCGCCGAACCGTTCGGTCGCCGAGGATGACGGCTGGTATCAGGAAGTGCCGCTGACCCAGGGCACCGAGGTGATGATCGAAACCGCAAAAACCATCATCACCCGCAACACCTCTCCGGATCTGCCCTTCGACCGCTCGATCAACCCCTACCGAGGCTGCGAACACGGCTGCATCTATTGCTACGCACGGCCCAGCCACGCCTATTGGGACATGTCGCCGGGGCTGGATTTCGAAACCAAGCTGATCGCCAAGACCAACGCCGCCCAAGTGCTGGAAGAACAGCTCGGGAAAAAAGGCTATCAATGCGCGCCAATCAATCTGGGTTCCAACACCGACCCGTATCAGCCAATCGAGCGTGAACACAAAATCACCCGCCAGACCCTCGAAGTGCTGCTGCGCTATAAGCACCCGGTGACCATCGTCACCAAGGGCTCGCTGATTCTGCGCGACCTCGACCTGCTCACCGAACTGGCGCAGCAACGGCTGGTGGCGGTGATGATCAGCCTGACCACGCTGGACGACGAACTCAAACGCATCCTCGAACCGCGCGCCGCCGCACCCAAAGCGCGGTTGCGCGCCATTCGGGTGATGCGCGAGGCCGGCATTCCGGTCGGCGTGCTGTGTTCACCGATGATTCCGATGATCAACGACAGCGAAATCGAAAGCCTGCTCAGCGAGGCCCACGCCGCCGGCGCGCAAAGCGCTGCCTACATGATGCTGCGTCTGCCGCTGGAGGTGGCGCCGCTGTTCGAAGAATGGCTGGCGGCGCACTATCCGCAACGGGCCGCGCATGTGCTGAGCCTGATCCGCCAAAGCCGCGGCGGTGAGCTCTACGACAGTCGTTTCGGTGCGCGTATGCGCGGTGAAGGGGTGTTCGCCGACCTGCTCGCGCAACGTTTCGCCAAGGCAATCAAACGTCTGGGCCTGAATCACCGCGAGGGCTATAACCTCGATTGCACGGCCTTCTGTCCGCCGGGTCGCCAGATGTCGTTGATTTAGCGACAATTGACCTATGGTTGAGGGGTTGGAATCCTTCCGCCGAAATCACCCAGTCACGTTTTTTGTGACCTGGAACACACGTTCTAGAGCGTTTGATTCAGTTTGAGTTAAGTTTCGGCGGCTACCTTGTTCATCGAGTGACTGACGGGTCGGGATGACCCGGATGTTTTAAACAGCCACTGGCTTCATACCGGAATACATGGGAATGACTCCCCTAATCCGCCAAAGAGGATGAATCATGAGTGACAAGGATAAACAGCCGTTGGCTGCGTCGGCGCAAACCCCTGAAGCGGAATCCGCCGATGCAGCGCTGCGACAGATCGTAGACGGCTTTTTGCATTTTCATCATGAGGTCTTCCCACAGCAGGAAGAACTCTTCAAGAAACTCGCCACGGCCCAGGCGCCAAAAGCGATGTTCATCACTTGCGCCGACTCGCGCATCGTCCCCGAGCTGATCACCCACAGCTCGCCCGGCGATCTGTTCGTAACCCGTAACGTCGGCAACGTCGTGCCGCCTTACGGGCAGATGAACGGCGGCGTTTCCACCGCAATCGAATACGCGGTACTGGCGCTCGGCGTACAGCACATCATCATCTGCGGCCACTCCGATTGCGGCGCCATGCGTGCAGTGCTCAATCCGGACAGCCTGGAAAAAATGCCGACAGTCAAAGCCTGGCTGCGCCACGCTGAAGTCGCGAAAACCATGGTGCATGAGAACTGTAACTGCGCCGACGAAAAAGAAAGCATGCCGATCCTCACCGAGGAAAACGTCATCGCCCAATTGCAGCACTTGCGTACCCATCCTTCGGTAGCCTCGCGCATGGCGAACGGTCATTTGTTCATCCATGGCTGGGTCTACGATATCGAAACCAGCGAAATCAAAGCTTACGACGCGGATCAGGGACGTTTCCTGCCGCTCGACGGCAGCCATCCGATTCCGGTGGCGACGCCCAAAGCGCGCTTCTAAATCCTCCTAAACATCTGTGTGGTTTGACGCCGGTCGCTGATTCAGCGACCCGGCCTTGCCATGCCTGAAGAAAACTTCGGGAGAATCGCCATGCGTGCGGCTCAATTGAAAGCGGTGTTGCCACGGGAGCTGCTCGCTTCAGTGGTTGTGTTTCTGGTCGCCCTGCCGCTGTGCATGGGTATTGCGATCGCGTCAGGGTTGCCGCCGGCCAAAGGGCTGATCACCGGGATCATCGGTGGTCTGGTGGTCGGTTGGCTGGCAGGTTCGCCGTTACAGGTCAGTGGGCCGGCGGCGGGTCTGGCGGTGTTGGTGTTTGAACTGGTGCGCCAGCACGGCATCGAGATGCTCGGGCCGATTCTTTTGCTTGCCGGTTTTCTGCAACTGGTGGCCGGGCGCTTGAAGCTCGGTTGCTGGTTTCGGGTCACAGCGCCAGCGGTGGTCTATGGGATGCTGGCGGGGATTGGCGTGTTGATCGTGCTGTCGCAGGTGCATGTGATGCTCGATGCATCACCGAAGCCCTCGGGGCTGGATAACCTTACGGCGTTCCCCGCGGCGGTGGCGCAGGCCTTGCCGTCGTTTGGCTGGCAGGCCGGGTTGCTCGGGCTGTCGACCATCGCGGTGATGTGGCTCTGGGAGAAATTTCGCCCGCATTCGCTGCGCTTCGTTCCCGGGGCATTGCTCGGTGTGGGTCTGGCGACCGGGGCAAGTCTGTTGCTGGCCCTGCAGGTGAAGCGCGTTGAAGTGCCAGCGAATCTGGCGGAAGCCATTGATTGGTTGAAGCCGGCAGATCTGCTCAGTCTGGCCGATCCGACGCTGTTGATCGCTGCGTTTGCCGTGGCATTTATCGCCAGCGCGGAAACGTTGTTGTCCGCCGCAGCGGTGGATCGCATGCACAGCGGCGTGCGTTCGGATTTCGACCGGGAACTGTCGGCGCAAGGTGTCGGCAACATGCTCTGCGGTTTGCTCGGCGCGCTGCCGATGACCGGGGTCATCGTGCGCAGTTCGGCCAACGTCCAGGCCGGCGCGACCACGCGTTACTCGACGATCTTCCATGGCCTGTGGCTTTTGGCGTTCGTGCTGTTGCTGTCGAGTGTGCTGCAAAGCATTCCGGTGGCGAGCCTGGCGGGGGTGCTGGTGTACACCGGTTTCAAACTGGTCGATCTCAAGGCGTTTCGAGGTCTGGGCCGTTATGGGCGGATGCCGATGTTCACCTACGCGGCGACGGCACTGGCGATCATCTTCACTGACCTGCTGACCGGTGTGTTGATCGGTTTCGGTTTGACGATGTTGAAACTGGCGTTCAAGGCGTCGCGGTTGAAGATCAGCCTGATCGATCTGCCACAGGATGGTGAGATGGAATTGCGTCTGGTCGGTGCGGCGACATTCCTCAAGGTGCCGGCGCTGACGCAAGTGCTGGGCAGTATTCCGCAGGGGACGACGGTGCATGTGCCGCTCAATAATCTGAGCTACATCGACCATTCGTGTCTGGAGTTGCTGGAGGAGTGGGGCCGGGCGAATGCGGCGAAGGGGTCGAAGCTGTTGATTGAGTCGCGGGGGTTGAAGCGCAGGCTTGAAGGCAGGGTGCGGACCAATACCGGAATCGGCGCGGCCGGCTAAATTTGCTGGTTGAACTCAACCCCTGTAGGAGCTGCCGCAGGCTGCGATCTTTTGATTTTGATTGTAAAAGATCAAAAGATCGCAGCCTGCGGCAGCTCCTACATTCGATTGTGTGTAACTCAGGCAGCAGGCTGGTCCAGTTCCAGGCCCACACCCAGTCGGCGGCCCATGCACGGCCAGCGTTTCCACGCGGCGCCGGTGTCCGGGCTGCTGAGTTTGTCGCGGTAAACCTCTACCGACTCCAGCGCAAAACTTTCGTCGTTGAGCATCTCGTCGATCGCGTGATGCACCGCTTCGTCCAGTTGGTTGGCAAATTCCTCACCGATCAATTGGTGAGCAATCAAGTTGGCGACCGTCATGTCCAGGGGGATCAGTGGCTGGCCGAAATGCTTGATGTACAGGTCGTTGACCTCTTCGACAAAACGGTGCGCCAGATAGGCTTCATCAAGCAGGCTGTCCAGGCCAACGTGCCCGGCCATGATGGCTGGCGGCTGGAGGAAATACTGCTCGGCGATTTTCAGCACCGGTTTGATCTGCGATTCGATTCCCGCTTCCCTGGCAACTTCATTGGCTGCATCCAGCAGGTCTGGCACTTCATCAATGTAGGCGGCGACAAAACGCGTCAGCACACCATTGGCGTCGGCTTCCGGCAATTGGATCGCCGGGTGTAAATGAGGCAGCTTGCTTTCCAGCTGACGGGTCAGCAGGCCGGTGTCTTTTTCGTGTTGTTGGGCTTTTTGGATCTGCTCGCGCAATGCGGCGGTGTTCATGAAAACTCCAGGAAACAAGGCAATGAAATAGGGAAGACATAACTTAGCTGGCTTACGAAAAATGCTAAGACGCATTTGTCATAATTATTTCATCCTTGATGCACCTGCGTTATATCGGTTTGCCACCACTCGTCTGCATCCTTCTCCATTCGTGCCCTTGAACGCAAGTCCCGGCTGTTTCAGTTGATTTACGTGCGCACATTGCAATTTCCCGTCGCTGTCTATACTCGCCAGTGAATGGAGTTAGCTGATGACGCCCGACTGCACCCGCAGCAAGGCCCGGCGATTCAAGTTCGTAGTCTGATGCAGCCGCTCCCTTGCCGCAGGCGAAAGCCGGCGGGATAACAAGAACGATAAGGGGAACCCGCAATGATGCGACATCCACACGTCTGGATGGGCCTCCTGTTGTGGTCGATTTTCAGCCAGGCCAACGCCGCCTGGACTGTGAATATGGCGCCTGGAGCGACTGAAATCAGTCACGCAGTATTCGACCTGCACATGACCATTTTCTGGATCTGTGTGGTGATCGGGATCATCGTCTTCGGCGCCATGTTCTGGTCGATGATGGTGCACCGCCGTTCTACCGGGCAGGTCGCCGCAAAATTCCACGAAAGCACCGGCGTCGAAATCATGTGGACCGTCGTGCCGCTGCTGATTCTGGTGGCCATGGCCGTACCCGCGACCGCCACCCTGATCAAGATGTACGACGCCAGTGAGCCGGATATTGATATCCAGGTCACCGGCTACCAGTGGAAGTGGCACTACAAATACCTGGGCCAGGACGTCGAGTTCTTCAGCAACCTGGCCACCCCCGCCGAGCAGATCCACAACAAGGAAGCCAAGGGCGAGCACTACTTGCTTGAGGTCGACAAGCCGCTCGTACTGCCGACCGGGGCCAAGGTGCGCTTCCTCGTGACCTCCGCCGACGTTATCCACTCCTGGTGGGTGCCGGCGTTTGCGGTCAAGCGCGATGCGATCCCCGGGTTCGTCAATGAGGCCTGGACGCGTGTCGACAAGCCCGGACTTTACCGTGGCCAGTGCGCCGAGCTGTGCGGCAAGGATCACGGCTTCATGCCGATCGTGGTCGAGGTCAAGGACAAGGCCGACTACGACAAGTGGCTGGCCGAGCGCAAGGCCGAGGCCGCGCAGCTTAAAGAGCTGACCAGCAAGGATTGGACCCTCGACGAACTCAAGGAGCGCGGCGACAAGGTGTATCACACCACCTGCGTTGCCTGTCACCAGGCCGAAGGCCAAGGCCTGCCGCCGATGTTCCCGGCGCTCAAGGGCTCGAAAATTGCCACCGGCCCGATCAAGGATCACTTGAGCATTGTCTTCCACGGCAAACCCGGCACCGCCATGGCGGCGTTCGGCAAACAGCTGTCGGAAGTCGATATCGCAGCGGTCGTGACCTACGAACGTAACGCCTGGGGCAACAACAAGGGCGACATGGTCACGCCAAAAGAAGTGCTGGAGCTGAAACAGGCGGAAAGCAAATGAGCCGGTCTATCGCGTACCTCGTGAACCGGCCGGGGCATCACGCCCCGGCCCGCCCCGCCCACTCACGTAAAGGAGACCGGCCATGAGCGCTGTCATCGATGACCACGGTCATGCCGACCACGCCCACGGCCCCGCCAAAGGCCTGATGCGCTGGGTACTGACCACCAACCACAAGGACATCGGCACGCTGTACCTGTGGTTTGCGTTCCTGATGTTCCTGCTTGGCGGCTCGTTCGCCATGGTGATCCGCGCCGAGCTGTTCCAGCCCGGTTTGCAGATCGTCGAACCGGCGTTTTTCAACCAGATGACCACCATGCATGGACTGGTGATGGTCTTCGGCGCAGTGATGCCGGCGTTCGTCGGCCTCGCCAACTGGATGATCCCACTGATGGTCGGCGCGCCGGACATGGCCCTGCCACGGATGAACAACTTCAGCTTCTGGTTGTTGCCGGCGGCGTTTCTGCTGTTGGTCTCGACCCTGTTCAGCCCCGGTGGCGGGCCGAACTTCGGCTGGACCTTTTACGCACCGCTGTCGACGACTTACGCGCCGGAAAGCGTGACCTTCTTCATCTTCGCCATCCACCTGATGGGGATCAGTTCGATCATGGGCGCGATCAACGTGATCGCCACCATTCTCAACCTGCGCGCCCCCGGCATGACCCTGATGAAAATGCCGCTGTTCGTCTGGACCTGGCTGATCACCGCGTTCCTGCTGATCGCGGTGATGCCGGTGCTGGCCGGGTGCGTGACGATGATGCTGATGGACATCCACTTCGGCACCAGTTTCTTCAGTGCTGCCGGTGGCGGTGACCCGGTGCTGTTCCAGCATGTGTTCTGGTTCTTCGGCCACCCGGAGGTGTACATCATGATCCTGCCGGCGTTCGGCGCGGTCAGCCAGATCATCCCGACCTTCGCGCGCAAACCGCTGTTCGGCTACACCTCGATGGTCTACGCCACGGCGAGCATCGCGTTCCTGTCGTTCATCGTCTGGGCGCACCACATGTTTGTGGTCGGCATTCCGTTGGTGGGCGAGCTGTTCTTCATGTACGCGACCATGCTCATCGCGGTGCCGACCGGGGTCAAGGTGTTCAACTGGGCCAGCACCATGTGGCAAGGCTCGATGACCTTCGAGACACCGATGCTGTTTGCCGTGGCGTTCGTGATCCTGTTTTCCATCGGCGGTTTCTCCGGGCTGATGCTGGCCATCGCCCCGGCGGACTTCCAGTATCAGGACACCTACTTTGTGGTCGCGCACTTCCACTATGTGCTGGTGCCGGGGGCGATCTTCGGGATCTTCGCCTCGGCCTATTACTGGTTGCCGAAATGGACCGGGCACATGTACGACGAAACCCTCGGCAAGCTGCATTTCTGGCTGTCGTTCGTCGGCATGAACCTGACCTTTTTCCCGATGCACTTCGTGGGACTGGCGGGGATGCCGCGACGGATCCCGGACTACAACCTGCAGTTCGCCGACTTCAACATGGTTTCGTCGATTGGCGCGTTCATGTTCGGTGCCACGCAGATCTTCTTCCTGTTCATCGTGATCAAGACCATTCGGGGTGGCGAGCCTGCACCGGCCAAGCCTTGGGATGGCGCGGAAGGCCTGGAGTGGAGCGTGCCGTCACCGGCGCCGTATCACACCTTCACCACACCGCCGGAAGTGAAATGAACACAGATCTCCCTGTGGGAGCGAGCCTGCTCGCGATGGCGGTGTGTCAGGCACACCGCGGTGGACCCATCGCGAGCAGGCTCACTCCTACAGGGTTTAGTGGGGAGGCATGAATCATGGCTGACTCGATCTCGATGAAAAAACTCGTCACTCGCCTGCTCGGGGTGGTGGTGGCGATGTTTGTCTTCGGCTTTGCCCTGGTGCCGATCTACGACGTGATGTGCAAGGCCTTCGGCATCAACGGCAAGACTGCCGGACAGTACGAGGGTGAACAGGTGGTCGACACTTCGCGCCAGGTGCGCGTGCAGTTTCTGTCGACCAACACCGCCGATATGCCATGGGATTTCTATCCCAAGCACGACGAACTCACCGCCAACCCCGGCGCGGTCAACGAGATGATTTTCATCGCGCGCAACCCCACCGACAAGCCGATGAGTGCGCAAGCCGTGCCGAGTATCGCGCCGAGCAACGCGGCGGCGTATTTCCACAAGACCGAATGCTTTTGTTTTACCCAGCAGGTGCTGCAGCCCGGTCAGCAGATCGAGATGCCGGTGCGCTTCATTGTTGACCGCGACATGCCCAAGGATGTGAAGCACCTGACGCTGTCCTACACGCTGTTCGATATCACCGCCCGACATCCGCCGGTGGCTGCAAACACTGGCGGTTGAGCGTGCCCGATAAGGAGAACAATAAATGGCAACTCATGAGCATTATTTCGTTCCGGCCCAGAGCAAATGGCCGATCATTGCCACGGTCGGGATGCTCGTCACCGTGTACGGCCTGGCCACCTGGTTCAACGATCTGAAGGCCGCGCGCCCGGAATCCCACGGCCCGCTGATCTTTTTCATCGGCGGCCTGCTGGTGGCGTACATGCTGTTCGGCTGGTTCGGCACGGTGATCAAGGAAAGCCGCGCAGGACTCTACAGCGCGCAGCTGGATCGCTCGTTCCGCTGGGGCATGAGTTGGTTCATCTTCTCCGAGGTGATGTTCTTCATCGCCTTCTTCGGCGCGCTGTTTTACGTACGACACATTTCCGGCCCGGCGCTTGGCGGCGAAGGCCCGAAAGGCATCGCGCACATGCTCTGGCCGAACTTCCAGTTCACCTGGCCGCTGCTGCACACGCCAGACCCGAAACTGTTCCCGCCGCCCAAGGACATCATCAGCCCGTGGGGCCTGCCGCTGATCAACACGATCCTGCTGGTCAGCTCCAGTGTGACCATCACCATCGCCCACCACGCCTTGAAGAAGGGCCATCGCGGCGCGCTGAAAATCTGGCTGGCGATCACCGTGCTGCTGGGTTGCGCGTTTCTCGGTTTCCAGGCTGAGGAATACATTCACGCCTATCACGAGCTGGGCCTGACCCTCGGTTCGGGCATTTATGGCGCGACGTTCTTCATGCTCACCGGATTCCACGGCGCCCACGTGACCATCGGCACGATCATTCTGTTTGTGATGCTGATGCGGGTCATGAAGGGCCATTTCGACAACGAACATCAGTTCGGTTTCGAAGCGGCGAGCTGGTATTGGCACTTCGTCGACGTGGTGTGGATCGGCCTTTTTATCTTCGTTTACGTGCTCTGAGGACCAGAGTTACCAAGGCGCATGCGACACCAGTTGGCCGCTGTAAAAGCCCCAGGCGATCAAGCCGACGGTGACTGCGGCCAATGCCACCCGAACACTCAAGGCGATGACCAGGCGATTCGAGCTGCTGTCGTCCTTGACCAGGAAAAACAGGCCGCTGAACAGGCTGATCACCGTGGCAATCAGCATCAGGACGATCGCTGTTTTGAGCATGGGAAGAACTCCGGGGGACAGGCGATGCAGTTGAGTATAGCGATCGCAACGACTGACTTTGTGGCGCAGCCATGAAGCGTTTTCGCCCGGGCGTGATACCGACCGTGGTGGTGGCGCTTTTGCTGCCGCTGCTGGTGTCGTTGGGTTTCTGGCAATTGAGCCGTGGCGCCGAGAAAACCGCCCTGCTCGCCAGTTACGCCGAACGCCGCGCCGCCGAACCGATGGCCAGCAGCGAGTTACTGAGCAGCGCCGATCCGGCCTATCGCCGTGTGCATCTGCACGGCCAGTTCGATGCCGCGCACAGTCTGTTGCTCGACAACCGCCAGCGCGACGGCAAGGTCGGCGTCGAGTTACTGCAACCGTTTCAGGATCAACGCAGCGGTTTGTGGCTGCTGGTCAATCGCGGCTGGTTGCCGTGGCCGGATCGCCGCGTGCCGCCACAATTTTCCACACCTGCCGATGCGCTGAATATCGACGCCTGGGTCTACGTCGCCCCCGGCGCTACTTTCCAGTTGCACGCCGATCCGGTCAGCAACACCTGGCCGCAAACCATCACTGCCGTCGAGCCCACCAAGCTGTGGCAAACCCTCGAGCGCGACGGCTTCGCCTACGAATTACGCGTCGAACCCGGCCCGGCCAGCTACGAGGCCGATTGGCCGGTGGTCGCCATGGGCCCGGAAAAACACCTCGGTTACGCCGTGCAGTGGTTCGCCATGGCCACCGCCCTGCTCGGCCTCTACGTCTATTTGGGCTTGCACAACGCAAAGGAGAAACACCATGGGAACGGCCATGAATCCACCCAGCATGTCTGAGGCGAAACCTGCCGCCAGCCGCCGTCGCGGGCGCATTCAGTTATTGCTGATTGTGCTCGGCGTGGTCGGCCCGATGCTGCTCGCCACCGGCATGTACAAATTGCAGTTCTGGGTGCCGGAAGGTCGCAGCTATCACGGTGAGCTGATCGGCAACGGCCAGACCCGCGCCGACCTCGGCGTGCAGGCCGACGAGGAGCGCTGGCAGATCCTGGTCACCGCGCCGAAGGATTGCGCGGTGGACTGCCAGCAACTGGTGTATCTGGCGCGGCAGATCCAGATCGGCCTCGGTCGCGAGGCCGGCCGCGCCAGTCATGCCCTCGCCGTCGCGCAACCAGTGAGCGCCGATTACGAGGCCAAGCTGACCCGTGAATATCCACAACTGCAACGCTATCCGCTGGACGCTGGTGTGTTCAGCAAAACCACTGGCGACAAAGCCACGCCACAACTGTGGATCATCGACCCGCACGGCAACCTCGTGCTGCGTTACGAGCCGAATGTGAAAGGCAAGGATCTGCTCAACGACCTGCGGCACCTGCTGAAACTGTCGAACATCGGATAAGGGCATCGTCATGGCCAAACCTGGATTTCGCCTCGCGCTGTTTGCCACCCTGCTGGCACTGATTGTGGTGCTGCTCGGCGCTTACACGCGCCTGACCCACGCCGGCCTCGGCTGTCCGGACTGGCCGGGCTGCTACGGCTTTATCAGCGTGCCGAAAAGCGAAGCGCAACTGGCCCATGCCGAACTGCATTACCCCGACTCGCCGGTGGAGGCGCACAAGGGCTGGAACGAGATGATTCACCGCTATTTCGCTGGCACCCTTGGCCTGCTCATTTCGATTCTCGCCGGGCGGGCGTGGGTCAATCGACGTCATCCGGGACAGCCGTTGAAGCTACCGCTGTTTCTGCTGGCGGTGGTGTTTGCGCAAGCCGCGTTCGGCATGTGGACGGTGACGCTCAAGCTCTGGCCGCAGGTGGTCACCGGGCATTTGCTCGGCGGCTTTGCGACCCTGAGCCTGTTGTTTTTGCTGACGTTGCGATTGTCCGGCGTGCTGCCGGCGCTGACCGTACCCAAGCGTTTGCAGTATTGGGCGACGGCAGGATTGTTACTGGTGATTGGCCAGATCGCGCTGGGCGGCTGGGTCAGTTCCAACTACGCGGCGGTGGCCTGTATCGACTTCCCGACCTGCCACGGGCAATGGCTACCGCCAGCGGATTTCGCCAACGGTTTTCATCTGACTCAACACATCGGCCCGAATTATCTCGGCGGGCAACTCGACAGCGATGCGCGCACGGCGATTCACCTGACTCATCGCATTGGTGCGCTGCTGGTGACATTGGTTTTGCTCGGTCTGGCCTGGCAATTGAAAGTGGTCGGTATGACGCGGCTGGCCGGCCTGGTGCTGATTGCCCTCGCCGCGCAAATCACCCTCGGTATCAGCAACGTGTTGTTCCATCTGCCGCTGCCGGTGGCGGTCGCGCATAACGCCGGCGGTGCGGCGCTGTTGCTGACCATGGTGCTGGTCAATTACCACGCGCGCACCAGTCTGGTTCGGGTCAAACAACCGGTGCTCGCACGCTGGCGTCTGAGCCCGCATAAACACGCGGCCGCGCCCATCACCATAAAAGGAGAAACACCGTGGCGATTCTGATTGGCGAACGCCCGCATCAGGCGATCTGGCGTGATTATCTGGAACTGACCAAACCGAAAGTCGTGGTGCTGATGCTGATCACCTCGCTGGTCGGCATGTTCCTCGCGACTCGCGCCGGGGTGCCGTGGACGGTGCTGGTGTTCGGCAATCTGGGGATTGCCCTGTGTGCTGGTGGCGCGGCGGCGGTCAATCATGTGGTCGATCGGCGCATCGATGCGGTGATGGCGCGCACGCATAAACGGCCGTTAGCAGAAGGCCGGGTTTCACCGGCGGCAGCGCTGACCTTTGCTCTGGTGCTGGCGCTGCTCGGTCAGGCCTTGTTGCTGACGTTCACCAATCCGCTGACGGCGTGGCTGACCCTGGCTTCGCTGCTCGGTTATGCGGTGATCTACACCGGTTTCCTTAAACGGGCGACGCCGCAGAACATTGTCATCGGTGGCCTCGCCGGCGCCGCGCCACCGCTGCTTGGCTGGACCGCCGCCACCGGCCACGTCAGCGCCGAACCGTTGTTACTGGTGCTGATCATCTTCGCCTGGACGCCGCCGCACTTCTGGGCGCTGGCGATCCATCGCAAAGAGGAATACGCCAAGGCTGACATCCCGATGCTGCCGGTCACCCACGGCGAGCACTACACCAAAGTGCATATTCTGCTGTACACCTTCGCGCTGCTGGCGGTGAGCCTGCTGCCGTACGTGATCCACATGAGCGGCGCGCTCTACCTGATTTGCGCGCTCGCGCTCGGCGCAAGGTTTCTGCAATGGGCCGTGGTGCTGTACCGTGGCACTCGGCCGCACGCGGCGATCAACACCTTCAAGTACTCTATTTGGTACTTGTTTCTGCTGTTCATCGCCCTGCTCGTAGACCACTACTTACTGTTGAACCTATGACTCGAACCCAGAAAACCGTCTTCATCCTCGTCGCCGTGATCGCGCTGATCCTCGGCCTGACCGTCAACAAAGTGCTGAGCGGCAAGGGCCAGGGCGACCCGACTGCGCTGATCGACGCCGGCATTATTCTGCTGCCGCAGAGCCGCAATCTGCCGGACGTGACGATGACTGATCAGGACGGCAAACCGGTGGCGATCAATGAGCTCAAAGGTAAGTGGAGTCTGTTGTTCTTCGGCTACACCTTCTGCCCGGACATCTGCCCGACCACCCTCGCACAGCTGCGCCAGATCAAAAGCGAACTGCCCAAGGACGCTGTGGACAAGTTGCAGATCGTGCTGGTCAGCGTTGACCCGAACCGCGATAACCCCAAGCAGTTGAAGCAGTATCTGGGTTACTTTGATCCGCAGTTTGTTGGCCTGACACCGACTTCGATTGAAGAACTGCAGAAGGTGGCGAATGCGGTGAGTATTCCGTTTATTCCGGCGGACACCAGCAAGCCGAATTACACCGTCGACCATAGCGGCAATCTCGCGGTGATCGGGCCGGATGGTACGCAGCGTGGGTTTATTCGGGCGCCGCTGAACAACGCCAAACTGGTCGCGCAGTTGCCGGTGATGCTTAACCGCAAGTAATCGCCTAAAGGCAAAAGCCCCTCACCCTAGCCCTCTCCCAGAGGGAGAGGGGACTGATCGGGGGATGCTGACGAAATACGCCGACCTGTAATCGCTGTGCTGAATCCATAATCGTCAAGATCGTATAGGTCGATGTGCTGTGCCGAATCCATAATCGACTGGATCTTTCAGGTCGATGTAGAACGCAAGACACCTCGGTCGGCCCCCTCTCCCTCGGGAGAGGGCTGGGGTGAGGGGAAGCTTCACAGCAGGTCGCAAGCCGAACACCAGACACAAAAAAGGGGACGCTCATGGCGTCCCCTTTTCGTTGCAGCAATCTAAATCAGAACGCCGGCAATACCGCGCCTTTGTACTTCTCGGTAATGAATTTCTTCACTTCCGGGCTGTGCAGCGCAGCAGCGAGTTTCTTCATCGCGTCGCTGTCCTTGTTGTCCGCGCGGGACACGAGGATGTTCACGTACGGCGAATCATTGCCTTCAATCACCAGCGCATCCTTGGACGGATCGAGCTTGGCTTCCAGCGCGTAGTTGGTGTTGATCAGCGCCAGATCGACCTGGGTCAGCACGCGCGGGATGGTCGCGGCTTCCAGTTCACGGATTTTCAGGTCTTTCGGGTTCTGCGCGATGTCTTTGACGGTCGACAGGATGTTGGTCGGATCCTTCAGCGTGATCACGCCAGCCTTGGCCAGCAGCAACAACGCACGGCCACCGTTGGTAGCGTCGTTCGGGATCACCACGTTGGCACCGCTTGGCAGATCCTTCAGATCCTTGAGCTTGCTCGAGTAGGCGCCCAATGGCTCCAGGTGCACACCGGTCACGGCAACCAGACTGGTGCCCTTGGCCTTGTTGAACTCATCGAGGTACGGCTGGTGCTGGAAGAAGTTGGCGTCCAGACGCTTTTCCGCGACCTGTACGTTCGGCTGAATGTAGTCGGTGAAGACCTTGACCTTCAGCTCCACGCCTTCTTTGGCCAGCGCCGGCTTCACGAACTCGAGGATTTCCGCGTGCGGCACCGGGGTGGCGGCAACGGTCAGGGTTTCGGCGTGGGCCGAGAATGCTGCAACGGCAGCAAAAGCAGCGATCAGTTTTTTCATTCAGCTAACTCCTTATGAGGCGCCCGTCTGGCGCCTGCCAGCGAATGGCCGGCTCATCTGTTCAATACAAAACTGCTTATTTGCGCGAGAAATGCACGACCAGTCGATCACCGACCATCTGCAGCACTTGCACCAGAATCAGCAGCAACACCACGGTGACGATCATCACGTCTGTCTGGAAACGCTGGTAACCGAAACGGATCGCCAGGTCACCCAGTCCACCGGCACCGACCACACCGGCCATCGCCGTGTAGGACACCAGTGTAATCGCCGTCACCGTAATCGCCGCGAAGATGCCCGGACGTGCTTCCGGCAGCAAGGCGTTCATGATGATCTGCCGCGTGGTCGCGCCCATCGACTGGGTCGCTTCGATAATGCCGCGATCAACCTCACGCAGCGCAGTTTCCACCAGACGCGCGAAGAACGGTGTGGCACCGACTACCAACGGCGGAATCGCACCGGCCACGCCCAGCGACGTGCCGGTGATCAGCACGGTGAACGGGATCATCACGATCAACAGAATAATGAACGGCAGCGAACGCAGGATGTTCACCGCCAGCGAAAGGACCGCGTACAGACCACGGTTTTCCAGCAACTGACGCGGGCTGCAGAGGAACAGCAACACGCCCAGCGGCAGGCCGAGCAACACGGTGAACAGCAGCGAACCGCCAAGCATCAGCATGGTGTCGCCGGTGGCCAGCCAGATTTCGTACCAATCGATGTTGGTGAAGAAACTGATCAGGTCTTCCATTAGCGCAATACCTCCATGTGAACGTCAGCGGCGGTGAAGCGGGCGAAGGCCGCTTCCATGTCGCCACCGGTGACGGCGAGGGTCAATTGCCCGTACGGAATGTCTTTGATGCGGTCGATACGACCGGCGAGGATGCTGTAGTCGACGCCGGTTTCCCGGGCGACGGTACCGAGCAGCGGCGCGTAGGTCGCTTCGCCCTGGAAGGTCAGACGCACGATGCGCCCCGGCACGTGCGCGAAGTCATCACGCTGCTCGCTTTCGTCGATCTGCTCGCTTTCCTGAACAAAACGCTTGGTAGTCGGGTGCTTTGGATGCAGGAACACATCGGCCACCGAACCTTGCTCGACGATTACGCCGGCATCCATCACCGCCACTTGATCGCAGACGCGACGGATGACATCCATCTCGTGGGTGATCAGGACGATGGTCAGTTTCAGCTCGCGGTTGATCTCGGCCAGCAGTTGCAGGACCGACGCGGTGGTCTGCGGGTCGAGGGCACTGGTGGCCTCGTCGCACAGCAGAATCTTCGGCTTGGTCGCCAGGGCGCGGGCGATGCCGACGCGCTGCTTCTGGCCGCCGGACAATTGCGCCGGGTACTTCTTGGCGTGGTCGGACAGACCGACCCGCGCCAGCAACTCGGCGACACGCTTGTCGATCTCGCTGCCCGACAGTTCGCCGGCCAGGGTCAGCGGCAACGCAACGTTGTCGGCCACGGTCTTGGAGGCGAGCAGGTTGAAGTGCTGGAAGATCATCCCGACTTGCTGACGGAAACGGCGCAGGCCGTTGGCGTCCAGCGCGGTGACTTCTTCGCCGTCGACGATGATCTTGCCGCCGCTGGAGTTCTCCAGGCGATTGATCAGCCGCAGCAGGGTACTTTTGCCCGCGCCGGAATGGCCAATGAGGCCGAACACCTGCCCGTTCTCGATGGCGAGACTGGTCGGGTGCAGCGCGGGAATGTCCTTACCGGCGACGCGGTAAGTCTTGTGGACGTTTTGAAACTCGATCACGTAGCGAACCTTGTGGGGCGCGTTAGAAAAGGATCAGCGGTTAGCCGGGCGCGCATTTTAGCCTGTCCGTATAGAGGTTCTTAGCATTTATTTCGCAATTAACCTTCGATTTGGCAATAACAAGATCAAAGGTCATAAAAAAGGAACGCCCCCAACGCCTCATCAGTCACTAAGTAAGCGACTTGAAAACCCTGGGTGCCGTGCCCGGGAACCACTCAAGAGTCCCCGGCCAGCATCGGGGTCAACCGAGGAGTTTACGACTGATGAGCAAGAAGCCTACGACCGATAAAAGCCAGATGGCCGGAACCGATACCCCGGATCGCGCCAACACCAACGCCAAACTCGACAGCCTGGAAAAGTTTCGCTCCGACGCCACCGGCCAGGCCCTGCGCACCAACCAGGGCGTGAAGATCGCCGACAACCAAAACACGCTCAAGGCCGGCCCGCGCGGGCCGTCGCTGCTTGAAGACTTCATCATGCGGGAAAAAATCACGCATTTTGACCATGAGCGGATCCCGGAACGCATCGTTCACGCGCGCGGCACTGGCGCGCATGGCTTCTTTCAGGCGTACGAGAACCATTCGACGCTGACCAAGGCCGGTTTCCTACAGGATCCGGGGAAAAAGACCCCGGTATTCGTGCGCTTTTCCACCGTGCAGGGCCCGCGTGGCTCTGGCGACACCGTGCGTGACGTGCGCGGTTTCGCGGTGAAGTTCTTCACTGATGAAGGCAACTTCGACCTGGTCGGCAACAACATGCCGGTGTTTTTCATTCAGGACGCGATCAAGTTTCCCGACTTCGTCCACGCGGTGAAGCCCGAGCCGCACAATGAAATCCCCACCGGTGGCTCAGCCCACGATACCTTCTGGGATTTCGTCTCGCTGGTGCCGGAATCGGCGCACATGGTCATCTGGGCGATGTCTGACCGGGCGATTCCGAAAAGCCTGCGCAGCATGCAGGGCTTCGGTGTGCACACCTTCCGGCTGATCAACGCCGAAGGCAAATCGCGCTTCGTCAAATTCCACTGGCGCCCTACCGCCGGCACGTGCTCGCTGGTCTGGGACGAGGCGCAGAAGCTCGCCGGTAAAGACACCGACTACCACCGTCGCGACCTCTGGGAAGCGATCGAGATGGGCGATTACCCGGAATGGGAACTCGGCGTGCAGATCATCGAGGAGGAAAACGAGCACGACTTCGATTTCGACATCCTCGACCCGACCAAGCTGATCCCCGAAGAGATCGTGCCGATCACGCCGCTGGGCAAGATGACGCTGAACCGCAACCCGGACAACTTCTTCGCCGAGACCGAGCAAGTCGCGTTCTGCCCTGGCCACATCGTGCCGGGCATCGACTTCTCCAATGACCCGCTGCTGCAGGGCCGACTGTTTTCCTACACCGATACGCAAATCAGCCGACTCGGTGGGCCGAACTTTCATGAGCTGCCAATCAACCGCCCGGTGGCGCCGTTCCACAATGGTCAGCGTGATGCGCAACACCGCACGGTGATCGACAAG
This sequence comes from Pseudomonas sp. S3_C06, assembly GCF_054667675.1. Lineage (NCBI taxonomy): Bacteria > Pseudomonadati > Pseudomonadota > Gammaproteobacteria > Pseudomonadales > Pseudomonadaceae > Pseudomonas > Pseudomonas sp. S3_C06. The sequence goes on along the minus strand of NZ_CP162747.1, from coordinate 3,965,470 downwards.
GGCCGCGCGTCTTACGAGCCGAACTCGATTGATGGCGGCTGGCCGAAAGAAACGCCGCCGGCCGCGCAGGACGGTGGTTTCGAAAGTTATCCAGAGCGCATCGATGCCAACAAGATCCGCCAGCGCAGCGAGTCGTTCAGCGACCACTTCTCTCAGGCGACGTTGTTCTTCAACAGCATGAGCGATCACGAGAAGGAGCACATCATTGCCGCTTACAGCTTCGAGCTGGGCAAGGTTGAGCGCGAGTTCATCCGTGCGCGGGAAGTGAACGAGATTCTGGCCAACATCGACCTCGAACTGGCCAAGCGGGTGGCGGCTAATCTGGGTCTGCCGGCACCAAGCAAAGGCACGGTGGATGCGCGCAAGGTGTCTTTCGATCACTCGCCGTCATTGAGTCAGGCCAATTTGCTGCCAGAAAACATCAAAACCCGAAAAGTGGCGATTCTTGCTGCCAACGGCGTCGATGGTGCGGCGATTGATGCAATGAAGAAGGCATTGGCCGCTGAGGGTGCGCATGCCAAGTTGCTCGGCCCGACTTCAGCGCCGGTGAAGACCGCAGACGGCAAAATGTTGCCAGTGGATGCTTCGATGGAAGGCATGCCGTCGGTGATTTTTGACGCGGTGTTCGTGCCGGGTGGCGCGGCGTCGGTGAAGGCGCTGAGCGGCGACGGCGTGGCGTTGCATTACCTGCTGGAGGCGTACAAGCATTTGAAGGCGATTGCGTTGCACGGCGATGCCAAGCAATTGCAGGATCTGCTGAAACTGGAAGCGGATGCCGGGTTGTTACAAGGCAAGGATGTTGGCGCGCTGACGAAGCCATTCTTTGCTGCGATCGGGCAGCATCGGGTTTGGGATCGTGAGCCTAAGGCGAAGGCCATTCCAGCTTAAAATCTTCGTTGGCTGAAAGGACGCTTTCGCGAGCAGGCTCGCTCCCACAAGGGTTCTCCTATAAACACGAATTTTGTGTTCACTGGAGATCCCTGTGGGAGCGAGCCTGCTCGCGAAGCTTTTTAAGGTTTACGCGGACTGAGAACCATCTGCGCAGGCACGGTGCGCACGGTCTGCTTCACAATCTTCAGATCAAAATCCGGATTCAATTTCTTGACCCGCTTGGTCAGCAACGTCGCCAACCAAGGATAGTCATTGGTGCGTGGTGCCTGAATGGTCACCCCACACTCGTAATTCACCACATCAGCGGCGATCGCATCCAGTTGCCGGCGAAGTTTGCGGCTATCGGTGATATTCAGCGCCACCGTGGTGCTCTCGGCAGTCGGATCGATCACCTTGGCTTTCGGCTTGGCTTCGGCTGCCAACAGCGCCGCTTCAGCTTTTTCCAGCTCAGCCTTGCGCGCTTCGGTGATGGCGCCATTCACGCCACCGGTCAGCGCCGGCGCTTTCGGCATCAACGCGCGAGCACGGCTCAGCGCTGTGGCGGCGGCATTCACATCACCCTTCTGCAGCACGATCTGGCTGCGACGCAGATACGCCTCGGCCAATTGCCGCTGGTATTGCTCAAGGGATTGATCGTTGGGGGTGTCTTTCTGCAAAGCCGCCAATTGGTCTTCGGCAGTGGCCAGTTCGCTGCTGGCCAGGCTTTGCTCCAGCTGTGCGATGGCCGTAGCCCGCGCATCGGGGACTTCGGCCACCGGCGGCGTGCTTTGGCAGGCGCCCAGTAGCACTGAAAATGCGACAAGGAGCAGATAACGGGAGGCGAACGGCTTCATTCCTGCGACTCTCTATTTGCGCAAAAAGCGGCCAAGTCTACACCCCACGACGGGGCAGAACAAAACTCAACAGAAACAGTGCGGCCGCCGTCACAACGATTGACGGCCCCGCCGGGGTGTCCTTGAACCACGACAGCGCCAGCCCGCCACACACGGCGAGCATGCCCAGCAGGCTCGCGCCCAGGGCCATCTGCTCCGGCGAGCGGGCGTGACGCTGTGCCGCAGCCGCCGGGATGATCAACAGCGAGGTAATCAGCAACACACCGACGATTTTCATCGCCACCGCGATGACTACCGCAATCAACAACATCAGCGCCATGCGCAGACCTGCGACCGGCAGGCCTTCGACCTTGGCCAGCTCTTCGTGCACGGTAATCGCCAGCAATGGCCGCCAAAGCGTCACCAGCAACACCAGCACCGCCGCGCTGCCGCCGAGGATCCACGCCAGATCGGTCGGGCTGATCGCCAGCAGGTCGCCGAACAGATAGGCCATCAGGTCGATCCGCACTTCATGCATGAAGCTTAGTACCACCAGGCCGAGAGAGAGCGTGCTCGGTGCGAGAATTCCCAACAGCGTGTCAGACGCCAGCGGTTGGCGCTGTTGCAAGGTCACCAAAAGCACCGCCAGCAGCAAGCAGCCTACGGTGACTGCAACGGTCGGGCTGACATCCAGCAAAAAGCCCAGCGCCACGCCGAGCAATGCGGCGTGGGACAAGGTATCGCCGAAATAGGCCATGCGCCGCCAGACCACGAACGAACCCAACGGACCTGCAACGATCGCCAACGCCAGACCTGCAAGCAGGGCATACAACAGAAAATCAGCCATGCTTGCAGTTGTCTCCGTGAACGTGAGGTTGGCCAATAACCGGCCCTTTGACCACCGAACCGTGCAGGTCGTGGGCGTGGTCGTGATGGTGGTGATAGACCGCCAGGCTCTGCGCGTTCTTGCCGAACAGCTCGACAAACGCCGGATCGCCGCTGACCTGCTCGGGATGCCCGGAGCAGCAGACGTGACGGTTGAGGCAGACCACTTGGTCGGTGGTGCTCATCACCAGATGCAAATCGTGGGACACCATCAACACGCCGCAACTATGGCGGTCGCGTAGACGGGTGATCAGGCTGTACAGCTCGGCCTGCCCGGCGACGTCGACGCCTTGCACCGGCTCGTCGAGCACCAGCAATTCCGGTTCGCGCAGCAGTGCCCGCGCCAGCAGCACACGCTGCATTTCACCGCCGGAAACGCTTTGCACAGGGCTGTCGATAACGTGTTCAGCGCCGACCTCTTTCAGCGCGGCCAGCGCACGCGGACGATCAACGCCCGGCACCAGCCGCAGAAAACGCAGCACCGACAGCGGAAGAGTCGGATCGACGTGGAGTTTTTGCGGCATGTAACCGACGCGCAGTTTCGGTTTGCGCCAGACGCTGCCGCTGTCCGGTTTCAACAGGCCCAGCACGGCGCGCACCAGCGTGGTCTTGCCGGCGCCATTGGGGCCGATCAGGGTGACGATCTGCCCCGGTTCGACGCTCAGCTCGATATTGTCCAGCACAGCCTGCCCGGCAAATGTGACGGCGACCTGCTCCAGACGGATCAGCGCGTTGCTCATCAAGCCCCCTGGCAACCGGAGCACAGGCCGACGACTTCGACGGTCTGCGCTTCGACGATGAAACCGACGTCTTTGGCGCTGTTGATGATCGCGTCGCTGATCACTTTTTGCTCAAGCTCGATGGCAGCGTGGCAATCGCGGCAGATCAGGAACTGGCCCTGATGCGCGTGCTCCGGATGGACGCAGCCGACGAAGGCGTTCAGCGAAGAGATGCGGTGCACCAAGCCGTTTTCGAGAAGGAAATCCAGCGCGCGGTACACGGTTGGCGGCGCAGCGCGGCGACCGTCCTGCTCGCTCAGCACGGCAAGAATGTCGTAGGCGCCCAACGGTTTGTGGCTTTGCCATACCAATTCCAGCACCCGGCGGCGCAACGCGGTCAGGCGCAAGCCTTTCTGGGCGCACAAGGTATCGGCCTCGGACAAAGCGCTGTGCACGCAATGAGAGTGGTCGTGGGGACGGCTGGCAATCGGTGTAATAGGCATGGGCGGCGACGAGTTTTGATAGAGACGTTATTATGTTACCCGTTCTCGTCTCCTTGAGTGGTCATCGTGTCCCGACTTTTTTCTGTTTTTGTGGCTTTTGTCGCCAGTTTTCTGCTGATCGGTTCGGCTCAGGCCGAGGTCAAAGTCCTCACCAGCATCAAACCGTTGCAGCTGATTGCAGCGGCGGTGCAGGACGGCGTGGCGATTCCCGAAGTGCTGCTGCCGCCGGGTGCCTCGCCGCACAATTACGCGTTGCGCCCATCCGACGTACGGAAGGTGCAGTCGGTCGATCTGCTGTACTGGATCGGCCCGGACATGGAAGGCTTTCTGCCACGCGTGCTGAATGGTCGGACGCTGCCGAGCGTCGCGGTGCAGGATTTGCCGGGGATGAAATTGCGGCGTTTTGCTGAGGACAGCCATTCCCACGCCGAAGACGCCGACGAGCATGATCACGATCATCGTCCGGGCACGCTGGATGCGCATTTGTGGCTATCGCCGGTGAATGCGCGGGTGATTGCCGACAAGATGGCCGCTGACTTGAGCACCGCAGATCCGGCTAATGCCGAGCGCTATCAGAAGAACGCCAAGGCGTTTGACGAACGTCTGGACGCACTGGATCAGCGTTTGAAGAAGCGTCTGGCCAGTGTTGAAGGCAAGCCCTACTTCGTTTTCCACGAAGCGTTTGATTACTTTGAAGAGGCTTATGGCCTGAAGCATGCCGGTGTGTTCAGCGTGGCCGCCGAAGTGCAGCCCGGTGCGCAGCATGTTGCGGCGATGCGCAAGCGATTGCAGGAAGTGGGCAAGACTTGTGTGTTCAGTGAGCCGCCATTGCGTCCGCGTCTGGCCGAAACCCTGGTGGCGGGTTTGCCGGTGAAACTGGCTGAACTGGATGCGTTGGGCGGGTACACCCCGGCGACGGCTCAGGGCTATGAGCAGGTATTGGAGAAGCTGGGTAACGATTTGGCCGGGTGCCTGGAATCTCTGTAACCCCCGGCATCGGTGTTGCCCCCATTCGCGAGCAGGCTCGCTCCCACAGGATCACCGAAATCCTGTGGGAGCGAGCCTGCTCGCGAAGCTTTTAAAGGGCGAAAGGCAACGGTGTACTGACCTGCTGCCGCTGCGCCAAGCGCTGCTCAAACTCCCGCGGATCGTGAATCAACACGTCCTGCCCGGCGAACTGCTCCGCCGCGATCAACCGCGACAGCCAGAATCGCACACAGGCCACACGCAGCATGGTCGGCCACAACTCAGCTTCCGCCGCCGTAAACGGGCGCAGCGCCGCATAAGCGCCAAGGAATGCGCGAGCACGCGGGCCATCAATCAAACCGTCCTCGTCCGAGCACCAGTCATTCAAGGCAATCGCCACGTCATAGAGCATCGGCCCCGAGCAGGCGTTGTAGAAGTCGATCAGCCCGGTCAGGTGCGTGCCTTCGAACATCGCGTTATCGCGAAACAGGTCGGCGTGGATGTTCGCCCGGGGCAGCGCGAGGATCTTCTCTTTGCGCTCGGTGATCTCGTCCAACGCCTTTTGCAGCAGCGCACGCGGCTCATCGCTCAGGTGCGAAAGAAACTCCGTGCCCTCTTCCAGCATCCAGTCCAGGCCGCGATCGGTCTTGCGCTTGATCATGCGCTCGCCCTGGGTCGCCAGGTGCAGGTGCGCCTGCAACTCGCCGACCTGCGCGCAATGCTGGGCATTGGCAACTTTGATGTGCTTGCCAGAGAGGCGCGGTTGCAGCAGTGCCGGTTTGCCCTTCAGCTCACGCAGCGCCACACCGTCAGTGGTGCGCAGTGCATACGGCACCGGCAAGTCGGCTTCGTGGAGCACATCGAGCAGGTCGATGAAGAACGGCATCTCCTGCACCGGGCCACGCTCGACCAGGGTCAGAACGAACTCGCCCTGCTCCAGGCTGATAAAGAAGTTGGTGTTTTCGCTGCCGGCGGCGATCCCCTGGAAATCAAGCAGACGGCCAAGCCCGTAAGGGGCGAGAAAGGTTTCCAGCTCGGGCCGAGCCAGGGGAGTGAACACAGACATGTTTTAACTGCCAGTACGGGCGCCGCCAATGGCGGCGCCGGGTGAATTAAAAATCTACTTCCATTCGAAAATCTTCCACGACGGAATCAGCATATCCGGCTGATCCGAGCGGATGAAGTTTGCATCCGTCCCGTCTGCACGCACCAGAAAGTAAGGCGGCGCGCCCTTTGGCGTGACTTTGATCGCGTACAGGAACCCGTTTTGACGGTACTCCTGAATCGTCTTGTCGCCTTCCGTGCGAATGGTGACTTCAGGATCCCCTGACGGCGCATCATCCGCCGCCATCGCGGCCAACGGTGAGACAGCAATCAGACCGACCAGCAGCAAGCGATTTAACGTACGCATGATAACCTTGTCCCTTTGTCGTCAACGGTCCCGCTATTCTAGCGCCGGACCCGCCGAAAAGGTTGATCCTGCTCATGAGCCAAGCCCCCCTCGTCCTGGTGGACGGTTCGTCTTACCTGTACCGCGCCTTTCACGCACTGCCACCACTGACCACCTCCAAAGGCCTGCCGACCGGTGCGGTCAAGGGCGTGCTGAACATGCTCAAGAGTCTGCGCAAGCAGTACCCGGACAGCCCGTTCGCCGTGGTGTTCGACGCCAAGGGCGGGACATTTCGCGATGAAATGTACGCCGAATACAAAGCCAACCGCCCAAGCATGCCCGACGACATGCGCGTGCAGATCGAGCCGCTGCACCAGAGCGTGATCGCTCTTGGTTTCCCGCTGCTGTGCGTGGAAGGCGTCGAGGCCGACGACGTGATCGGCACCCTCGCCCGCAGCAGCGCCGCGGCGGATCGCCCGGTGGTGATCTCCACCGGCGACAAGGACATGGCGCAACTGGTCGATGGCCACATTACCTTGGTCAACACTATGTCCGGTAGTTCGATGGACGTGGAAGGCGTGAAGGAGAAATTCGGCGTCGCACCGGAGCAGATCATCGATTATCTGGCGCTGATGGGCGATTCGTCCGACAACATTCCCGGCGTTCCGGGCATCGGCCCGAAGACTGCGTCCGGCCTGTTGGTCGGCGTCAATGGCGGCCTTACCGAGCTGTACGCGAATCTCGACATCGTCCCGACCCTGCCGATTCGCGGCGCGAAAACCCTGCCGGCCAAGCTCGAAGAGCACAAGGAGATGGCGTTCCTCTCCTATCAACTGGCGACCATCAAGGTCGACGTGCCGCTGGACGTCGAACTCGACGATCTGCAGATGGGCGCGGAAGACCCGGCCAAGCTCTACGAGCTGTACTCGCTGCTCGAATTCAAAAGCTGGATCAACGATCTGGATCGCGATGCCAAACGTCTGGAACTGAGCGCGGCGAGCGAGCCTGCGCCGGCTGGCGATCTGTTCAGCGCGCCAGATATCGAAACTCCCGCTGCTCCGACCGAAGCCGCGTACGAGACGATCCTCGATCAAGCGCGTTTTGATGTCTGGCTGGAAAAGTTGAACAACGCCAAGCTGTTCGCCTTCGACACCGAAACCACCGGCATCGACGCGCAGCAGGCGCAACTGGTCGGTCTGTCGTTCGCCGTGCAGGCCAACGAAGCCGCGTACATTCCGCTGACCCACTCCTACATCGGCGTGCCGGAGCAGCTGGATCGCGACACCGTGCTGCGCGCACTCAAGCCGATTCTGGAAGACCCGAGCAAGCTCAAGGTCGGCCAGCACGCCAAGTTCGACATGAACATTTTGGCCAACTGCGCCATCGGCGGCGATCAGAGCCAAGGCATCAACGTGCGCGGCATCGCCTTCGACACGATGCTTGAGTCCTACGTGCTCAACTCCACCGCCACCCGCCACGACATGGACAGCCTCGCGCAGAAGTATCTGGATCACACCACCGTGAGCTTCCAGGACATCGCCGGCAAAGGCGCCAAGCAGCTGACCTTCGACCAGATCGCGCTGGAACAGGCCGGGCCGTACGCCGCCGAGGACGCCGACATCACCCTGCGTCTGCACCAGACCTTGTTCGAAAAACTCAGCGCCATCCCGAGCCTGGCCAGCGTGCTGACCGATATCGAGATTCCGCTGGTGCCCGTCCTCGCCCGCATCGAACGCCAAGGCGCGTTCGTCGACGCAGAGCTGCTCGGCATCCAGAGCATCGAGCTGGGCAACAAAATGGTTGCGCTGGAGCGCGAAGCGTTCGAAATCGCCGGGGAAGAATTCAACCTTGGCTCGCCGAAGCAATTGGGCGTGATTCTCTACGAGAAACTCGGTCTGCCGGTGCTGAAGAAAACCGCCAAGGGCCAGCCGTCCACTGCTGAAGAAGTGTTGGCGAAACTCGCCGAAGACGATCACCGTTTGCCGAAGGTGCTGATGGAGCACCGTTCGATGAGCAAGCTGAAAAGCACCTACACCGATCGCTTGCCGGAGCAGATCAATCCGCGCACCGGGCGTATCCACACCTCGTATCATCAGGCTGTGGCGTCGACCGGGCGTTTGTCCTCCAGCGATCCGAACCTGCAGAACATTCCGGTGCGCACGGCTGAAGGTCGACGCATTCGTCAGGCGTTCGTCGCGCCGAAAGGCTACAAACTGCTGGCGGCGGACTATTCGCAGATCGAGCTGCGAATCATGGCGCATCTGTCCAAGGACGAAGGCCTGATGAACGCCTTCCGCAACAATCTCGACGTGCACACCGCGACTGCTGCCGAAGTGTTCAAGGTCGAGCTCAACGAAGTGACTTCCGACCAGCGCCGTGGCGCCAAGGCGATCAACTTTGGCCTGATCTACGGCATGGGTGCGCAGAAGCTCGGCAAGGACATTGGCGTCGACACCAAGACCGCCAAGGCTTACATCGACACCTACTTCGCCCGTTATCCAGGCGTTCGCGAATACATGGATCGCACCCGCGCGCAGGCAGCGGATCAAGGTTATGTCGAGACCTTCTTCGGTCGCCGTCTGTACTTGCCGGAGATCAACTCGAACAAGCCGCAGGAACGCGCCGCCGCCGAGCGCACGGCGATCAACGCGCCGATGCAGGGCACGGCGGCCGACATCATCAAGAAAGCCATGGTGGCGGTGGATAACTGGCTGGCGACGTCCGGGCTGGACGCCAAAGTCATCCTGCAGGTACACGATGAACTGGTGCTGGAAGTTCGTGAGGATCTGGTGGAACAGATCAGTACCGAGATTCGAGTACACATGAGCGAAGCGGCGAAGCTGGATGTGCCGCTGCTGGTCGAAGTGGGTGTGGGCAACAATTGGGATGAGGCTCATTGAGCCATTTGAAGACGATTTTGCCGCGACATGACGTCGCGGCAGCCGCGGAAAATCTGCTTATTTCGAAAGGCGCTTGAGATTATTCCAAAGCTTTTTGAAAAAAATCTGAACTAATCTGGAAGGACACCACTCAGAGATACTGAATGGCTGGTGAAGCCCTTCGATGCTCCTATGTTGTGTTAAGTGTTGGCAGATATCTGAACCCCGCCCTAGCGGTTCGGAACTTAAACCCCGGAATTTCTCCCTCCCCAATGAAATCCGGGGCTTTTTTTGCCCGAAAATTGGCTGTGGCACGCTCAGACTGCGTTGAAAGCACAGCTAAAAATGCTCATTTAGGTACCCTAAACTCCGCTTTTTAGCTGTGCTTTCGCCTTGCCTGAGCGCACCACAGCAAATTTTCTAATCCCTGTTTACTCGGCCGCCTCGGCGCCTTTATCTGCGAGTTCCATCCAGCCGGCCAGTACAGTGTAGGCCTCTTCCAGGCCCATGCGTTTTGGCGCGGAGAACAGCTGGATGGTGACGAGGTCGCCCCAGCCCTTGCGAATTTCCGACTGCACTTTGAGCAGGGTGTTCTTGGCGGCGCCGTAGGTGAGCTTGTCGGCCTTGGTCAGCAGGATATGCATCGGCATGCCAGCGGCAACGGCCCAGTCGAGCATCAGCAGGTCGAAGTCGGTCATTGGATGACGGATGTCCATCATTAGAATCAAACCTTTCAAACTCTCGCGGCCACCGAGGTACGCCTCAAGGTGACGCTGCCAGTGCATCTTCAGCGGGATCGGTACTTTTGCGTAACCGTAGCCCGGCAGGTCGACCAGACGGCGATCTTCGTCTAGCTTGAAGAAGTTCAACAGCTGTGTGCGACCCGGAGTTTTCGAGGTGCGCGCCAGGCTGGCGTGAGTCAGGGTGTTCAGTGCGCTGGATTTGCCGGCGTTGGAACGACCGGCGAACGCCACTTCGAAGCCTTCGTCGTCAGGGCATTGATCGACTTTGGCGGCACTGAGCATGAACGTGGACTGTTGGCACAGGCCGAGGATGGGATTCTTGAGTTGCATGGGATTTCCGATGTGGGCGGCGCCGGGATTGGGCGCGGAACGCGGTGTCGCTTCCGTTTCAGTGACGCCAGTATATAATGCCGCAGATTTTGTGTGTGCTTTGTCCCAGCGTAGGATGAAGTTCACGAGAGCGACAGACCTTGATTGCGCATTAGAACGCAGAACGCTCTCAACCCTGAAAAGGTCGTTTTATGACGAAATGGCTGCTGGCTGCCGGAGTCTTGATGCCGCTTTACAGCGCACAGGCTACACAGGATCCGGAAGCTGTGTACAACCGTGTTTGTGGTGCCTGTCATTCCGGCCAACTACCCATGGCGCCCGAAAGAGGCGATCAGGAAGCTTGGACGCCGAGGTTGGCGAAAGGTATGGGGACGCTGGTGCAACACGTGACCCAGGGTTTCAAGGCGATGCCGCCGCGTGGTTTGTGCATGGACTGCAGTGCCGAGGATTACCAAGCCATCATCCTGTGGATGAGCGCGAGTAAGCCCGGTCCATAACTTAACCCTTAGCCGTAGTTGGATTAGCTGATGAACAAATTGATCGTGAGTCTGCTGTTGACCGTGGGAATCTCAGGCTTCGCCCATGCTGCCGGTGATGCCGCAGCAGGCCAGGCAAAAGCCGCCGTATGTGGAGCCTGCCATGGCCCGGACGGGAACAGCATGGCGCCAAACTTTCCGAAACTGGCCGGTCAAGGTGAACGCTACCTGACCAAGCAACTGCACGACATCAAGTCGGGCAAGCGCACCGTTCTGGAAATGACTGGCTTGCTGACTAACCTGAGCGATCAGGACCTGGCCGACATCGCCGCCTACTTCGCCAGCCAGAAAGGCAGCGTCGGCGCCGCCGATCCGAAGATCGTCGCTCGCGGTGAAGCGCTGTTCCGTGGCGGCAACCTGGCCAAGGGCCTGCCCGCCTGCACCGGTTGCCACTCGCCGAACGGCGCCGGCAACGCAGCTGCCGGCTTCCCGCACCTGGGTGGCCAACACGCTCAATACATCGCCAAGCAGCTGACTGATTTCCGCAAGGAAGAAGGCGGCCGCAACAACGACGGTGACACCATGACCATGCAAACCATCGCCAAACGCCTGAGCGACGAAGATATCGCTGCGGTCTCCAGCTACATTCAAGGTCTGCACTAAGGCCTACGGATCGAGCGCTGCAGGCGATGGACATCTCCTGCAACGTTAACGCTCGATTAATCCGTCGCAGCAAGTATAAAAAGGGTGGCTTTGGCCGCCCTTTTTTGTGGCCGCTGCCGTTACACTACAGAACTCATGCCCGCCAGGATCTGTCTGAAAACAGGTCGCGCGAGGCGACCCAAATTGTCCAGGAGTAAAGCATGCGTAATCTGATCATCAGCGCCGCTCTCGTCGCTGCCAGCCTGTTCGGCGTGACCGCTCAAGCCGCCGAAGCCCCAGCCGCCCCTTACGTGGAACTGGCCAACCCGGTACCGGTTGCAGAGCCTGGCAAGATCGAAGTGGTCGAGCTGTTCTGGTACGGCTGCCCGCACTGCTACGCCTTTGAACCGGTGATCAACCCGTGGGTTGAAAAACTGCCATCCGACGTCAACTTCGTGCGTATTCCGGCGATGTTCGGCGGCCCATGGGACGCTCACGGCCAGATGTTCCTGACCCTCGAAGCCATGGGTGTCGAGCACAAGGTTCACGCGACGGTTTTCGAAGCAATCCAGAAACAACACAAAAAGCTGACCGACAAGAACGACATGGCTGACTTCCTCGCCACCCAGGGCGTGGACAAGGACAAGTTCCTCGCCACCTTCGACTCTTTCGCCATCAAAGGTCAGATCGTAAAAGCTCGCGAACTGGCCAAGAAGTATGAGATCACTGGCGTACCCACCATGATCGTCAACGGCAAGTACCGTTTCGACATCGGCTCTGCCGGCGGCGCCGAGCAAGCGTTGAAACTGGCTGACCAACTGGTCGCCAAAGAGCGAGCGGCAACCAAGGCTGCAGCCAACTAAGCGCGGCTACCACCATGCGCCGCTGGAAGTCTGAACGCATCGTTGGCCTGCATGATCCGCAGGTCAACGAGCATCACCTGGAGTCCACGGGCCTGCCCGCAGACCAGCGTCTGCGCTTGCTCAGTTTCAATATCCAGGTCGGCATCAGCACCGAGCGCTATCGGCATTACCTGACCCGCAGCTGGCAGCACCTGCTGCCGCACAACGGCCGCTCAGGCAATCTGCAAAAGATCGGTGACTTGCTGGGCGACTTCGATCTGGTCGCCCTGCAGGAAGCCGATGGCGGCAGCCTGCGTTCGGGCTACGTCAATCAGGTGGAACATCTGGCGCAGCTCGGCGCCTTTCCCTACTGGTATCAACAACTCAATCGCAACCTCGGCCGACTCGCTCAGCACAGCAATGGCGTGCTCAGTCGCCTGAAACCGTCGGCGATCGAAGATCACCCGCTGCCCGGGCCGAAAGGTCGCGGGGCGATTCTGCTGCGTTTCGGCGAAGGCCCGGAAGCGCTGGTGGTGGTGATGATGCACCTGGCCCTTGGCGCGCGAACCCGCAGCCTGCAACTGGCCTATATTCGTGAGCTGATTGGCGGTTACAAACACCAAGTGTTGATGGGCGACATGAACACCCATGCCAGCGATCTGCTACAACATTCACCGTTACGCGATCTCGGCCTGCTGGCCCCGCAGGTGGAAGCGACATTCCCCAGCTGGCGCCCTCAGCGCTGTCTTGATCATATTTTGCTCAGCCCGACCCTAACCCTGGAAAAGGTCGAAGTGCTGGCACAACCGATTTCCGATCACCTGCCGGTCGCGGTAGAGATTCGTCTGCCGGGTTCGCTCACGGCCGATGCATTGCCCGCGTTGAGTCCTGCCCCTCGCGGAACCCCTGAATGAGCGACGACGCCCAGCGCTGGAAAGAGAAGTACCTCAAAAGCATCGAACAACAGGACAAACTTGAACGCCGCTGGGCCGCCAGGCTCGATTTGCTGCGCCGCGGCCTGGTGCGCAGCACGCTGGCGGCCGAAGGCACCGATAAAGTCGTTGATCAGTGCATGAAAGAGATGCGCGACGTGGTGCGCACCGATGACATGGACGCCGGCCTCGCCGCCCTCCTGCCGCGCCTGGAAAAAGCCGTGCTCGATTCCGAGCAGCGCCGCGAAACCCGCATCGATCAGGTCAGTACCGCGCTGACGTCGCTGGTCACCCAGTTGCAGGCTTTGCCGCTGCCGCGTGAGGTCGCCCAGCCGCTGAAGAAATTCGCCAAACAACTGGATGGCCGCGTCGGTTCGGCGCGGGAAATGCCATTGCTGTTAAGTGAGCTCAGTGGTTTGCAGGGCAAAGCGTTAAGTCAGTTGGACACCCCGGCAGAGCCGGGTCGCCCGGGATTGTTGCAGCGTCTGTTCGGTAGTCGTGACAGCGAAGAAGCGCCAGCGACAGAATCACCCGCGCCGCTGCAAGCCACGCCGCCGCAACCGCCTGCCCCACCGGCGCCCGAACCAGAAGCCGCACAGCCCGCCCCTGTCGCCGTGATCGAAGCCATGACGGCAGCGCCTGCCATCGAAGCTGTGGTGTCCGTCGAAACAACGACGCCAGCCGCCCAGGCTCATTTGGAACCGGAACCGGCAGAGGTGGTTAACTTTGTACCACCCACGGTCGTCAGCAAAGTCAGTAGCCCTGCGGTCGAACCGCAGGCTGAGCACATCGAGCCCGAGCCTGTTTTCGCCGCAGCTCCAGCTCAGACGCCCATCGCGCCCGCCGCCATCAATCCTGATGAGCTGATCCACCCCGGCGACCCGGCACCGCTGATCCTCGACAGCCTGCCGCTGCCCGAACCGATTGCCCAGGCGCTGGCAGCCATCGACCCGGAACAGCCCGAGCACGACATCCTGTTCGCCTTGCCGGATACCCCGGAGCCGTCTTACAGCTCCGTGGCCAAACACATCGAAGACACCCTGATCGGCCTCCTCGACGACCTGACCCTGCCGGAGCGCCACCGTCCGCAAGCCGAAGCCATGCGTGAAAGACTGAAACATGGCTTGAACTGGTACGAACTGATCCCGATCCTCGACGATCTGGCGACGTTGATGCTGGCGATCACCGACAGCGGCCAGCACGAATTCGAAGCCTACCTGCAACAGCTCAACGAGCGCCTCGAAGCGTTCCAGAGCAATCTGCAAGCCGCCAGCGAAGGGCATGCCGACAATAGCTCGGCGGCGCGGGCAATGGACACGCAGATCCGCGAGCAAGTCGACGGTTTGCAGACCAGCGTGCAGGAAGCGGCGGATCTGGAAGACCTCAAGCATGTGCTGGAGAACCATCTCGAGGGCCTGCTAGGCACCATGGACCAGCACCAGAAGCAGCGCGACGCTCGCGAACAGGAAGTCGCAACGCGGCTGAAAAGCCTGTCCGAGCGCGTGGCGCATATGGAGCAGGAAGCCCAGGGTTTCCGCGAACATCTTGAAGTACAAAGACAGAAAGCCCTGATCGATCCGCTCACCGGCCTGCCCAATCGCGCTGCGTGGAGCGAACGCCTCGAACATGAAATCAAGCAGTGGCAGCAGCACGGCAACACCCTGAGCCTGGCGATGCTCGATCTGGATCACTTCAAACGCATCAATGACAACTACGGCCATCTGGCCGGCGACAAGGTGCTGAAAATCATTGCCACCGTGCTGCGCAAACGCCTGCGCGGCTCCGACTTCATTGCGCGTTTTGGTGGTGAGGAATTCGTACTGCTGCTACCGGCCACTCCGCCTGCAATCGGTGCGAAATTGCTGGAAACGTTGCGAGCGGCAATCGAAGCCTGCCCGTTTCACTTCAAGGGTGAGCGAGTGACGATCACCATCTCCATGGGACTGGCAACATTCCGCGCTGGAGAACACAGCGATCTGGTGCTGAAAAGAGCCGATCAGGCGCTTTACCGCGCTAAAAATGCAGGACGCAACCGGGTCGAGCTGGGCTGAGCAAATTGTTCCATTTTGTTTAAATCCGCCCGCTGACCGTCGAGACGCAAGGCAGTACGTTACACTGTTGCATTACTGTCTTGCGTGTACTGCCTTCTGCCATGAAATTCTTTACCCTCCTCGCTTCGCTGCTCGTTCTGGCCGGTTGTGCCAGCGGCCCGCGCTACAACACCAGCCATCCTTCGGCCAATTACGACAGCCGCATTCAGTTTGTGGTCGTGCATTACACGTCGGCCTCGCTGGAGCGCTCGCTGCAATTGCTGACCCACGGCGAAGTCAGCAGCCATTACCTGATCGGCGACGACAAGAGCGGCACTGTCTACAAGCTGATGGATGAAAACCAGCGCGCCTGGCACGCCGGCGAAAGCCAATGGCAGGGCCGCACCTGGCTCAACTCCAGTTCGATCGGCATCGAAATCGTCAACCCGGGCTTCAAGGACACGCCGACCGGACGCCTGTGGTATCCGTACAGCGAGGCGCAGATTCAATCATTGATCGTCCTGCTCAAGGACATCAGCAAGCGCAACGGCATCAGCCCGCGACACATCATTGGCCATAGCGACATCGCGCCGCTGCGCAAGCTTGATCCAGGACCGTTGTTCCCGTGGAAACGCCTCGCCGCCGAGGGTTTGGGCCTGTGGCCAAATGAACAAGCCGTGGCGCGCCAGCAAGCGCTGTTCAACAGCAGCGAACTGCCGAGCATCAGCTGGTTCCAGGCACAACTGGCGCACTTGGGTTATGACACGCCGCAAACCGGCGAACTGGACGTTGCGACGCGCCACGTCCTCGCAGCCTTCCAGATGCACTTCCGGCCTTCGCGCTTCGACGGCACGCCGGATGCGCAAACGGCAGCACTCTTGCTTGTGCTCAATCAGACAAAATAATGACGCCCGCCCGACGGTCAGGGCGAAATCGCAATCAGCAGCTATAACTCATTGGTAATTCTTCGGATATTCCATGATGGTTGCTACCCGAGAGACACTGCGTAGCTGGTTTTATCGCCCGTGGTTTTTGGCGATGATCGCGGCTGTCCTCAGTGCCTGCCTGCTGATCGCAGGTGGAATGTTCGTGGCAATGCGTCAGGTCGAGCAAAGCGAAAGTCAGGAAATGAACGCGCAAGGCGAACGTTTCCTCGCCCGCCTCGAACAATTGTTCGGCCAGTTACGCGAAAGTCTCGACGATCTCGAAGCCCAGCCGCTGCGCAGTTGTGACGATGAAATGATCGCCACCTTGCAGCAAGTCACCTTCAACTATCGCTTCGTCTACGAAGCGGCTTACATGGACGCCTCGCGGATCTGCTCCAACCGCCCGCGTCAGGAAGGCCTGTCGGTTGTCCGCGCGCCGGACATCAAAGGCCCGACTTACAGCTATTGGCTGAACACCACCACTGAACCGGATGAAAACCGCGCAGCCCTGATGCTGGGTCGCGGCAACTTCCGCGTGGCCACCTCGCGCGGGCACCTGACCGACATGGTCGATCTGTCTCCCGGCAGCAGCCTGTTGGTGGTACTCGATCACGGCACCCGGGCCATCCCGGTGCTCGGCATGGCGCAAGCCTGGCCGCCCACGGAACACTGGCCACCGAAAAGCCGCGATGCCTTGCAAGTCACGCAAACCCGGCTGATCTACCGCATGCCCACCAACAACCCGGAATATCAGCTGGTGCTGATCACACCCAGGACCGGAATACATATTCCCGCTATCTGGTGGTGGATGATCCCGGCGTGTGTGCTGCTCGGCGCATTTCTGGGGTTTTTCGTTTTCCTGCTGGTGCGCCAGCGCCAGTCGCTGGACGCGGAACTGCACGGCGCGATTCGTCGAGGCGAGTTGCAGGTGCTCTATCAGCCGATCTTCGATCTCGACAGTCGCAATTGCGTCGGCGCCGAAGCATTGCTGCGCTGGCGCCGCCCGGATGGCACGCTGACCAGCCCCGATCTGTTTATCCCCATGGCGGAAAATACCGGGCAGATCCGCCAGATGACAGACTTTGTCCTCCAGCGTTTGCTGGAGCAACTGGGTCCGGTGCTGCGGGCCAATCCGCAACTGTATATCTCGGTCAACCTCGCCGCCTGCGACGTGATGGTGCCGCGCATCGGCCAGGTCATGGCGCGACTGCTTACACTGCACCGGGTGGCCGCACGGCAGATTGCCTTCGAAGTCACCGAGCGTGGCTTGATTGATGTGGTAGTGGCGCGGGAAAACCTGCAAGCGCTGCGCGATGTTGGCCATCAAGTGTTGATCGACGATTTTGGCACCGGCTATTGCAGCCTCGCCTACCTGCAAACCCTGCCGGTCGACTGCCTGAAAATCGACAAAGCCTTTATCGACGCCCTCGGCCATGACGCGGCGAGCAGCGGCGTCGCCCCGCACATCATTCACATGGCCCAGGCTCTGGATCTGAAGGTGATTGCCGAAGGCATCGAACTGGAATCACAGGCCGAATTGCTCAGCAGCGAAGGCGTCAAGTTCGGCCAGGGCTGGTTGTTCGCCCATGCCCTGAGCGCAGTGCAGTTCATTGAGCTGATTACGCGCGGGCGACGCCTTGCCGGGCGCCGTATGGATGATGAAGCCTAGACGGCGAGCGCCATATAGAACTGCGTGCCCTGCCCCGGCCTCGAATAGACGCCCATCCGCCCGCCATGCAGCTGGACGATTTCCTTGCACAGCGCCAGACCCAGTCCGGCGCCGCCCTTCTTGCGCCCGACCTGCACGAACGGCTCGAAGATCCGCCCCTGCTGGCCGTAAGCAATACCTTCGCCATTGTCTTCAACACTGATGATCACCCGCTCACCATGTCGACGCGCCTGCAAGCGGATCTGACCGTCACGGGCGGTATGGCGCAGGGCGTTGTCGATGAGGTTGTCGAGTACGCGATCGAGCTGCGCCTGATCGGCTTGCAAACGTGGCAGCGGCGCCTGTACTTCGACATTCAGGGCGATGCCCTTGGCCGCCGCCGAATCGGCAAAACGCAATTGCGCCTGCTCCAGCAAATCCTCGATGGAGCACGGCGCCAGCGTGAGTTTCTGCAGACCGTTCTGATAACGCGAAAAATTAAGCAAGTCGTTGATCAACTGCATCAGACGCTGCATTTCCTCGTTCACCGTGTCGAGCAGATCTGCCTCGCGGGATTCCGCTGGAAACTTCGCCCGCTCACGGAACAAACCGAACGCCATGTGCATACCGGTGACCGGCGTGCGCAGCTCATGGGAGGCGCGCAAGACGAATTCACTGCGCACCCGCTCAAAGGCGCGCTGCTCGGTGACATCGTGCAAGACCATCACAGCGCCGAGGATATGACCTTGCGTGTGGCTGACGGGCGTCAGGCTGTAGGTCAACAACCGTGATTCGCCATCGACCTCGATGCTCAAATCTTCCGGCGCCCGCTCCAGAGTGCCGCCGCGCAAGACCAGTTGCAGTTGCGCATCCAGCTCGGGCCGCCCAAGCGCCGTACCCAGTCCCTGGCCGAGACGATCATCATCCCAACCCAACTGCCGCTGGGCGACGGGATTGAGGTGCTCCAGATTCCCCTGACGGTCGATCATCAGCAAGCCATCATCGATGCTGTCGAGCACCGCCTGCAAGCGTTGCTGGCCCGCGAGCAATTCATCGACGTTGGTCGCCTGATGCTCACGCAGCGCTTCAGCCATCAGGCCGAAGCGTTTGGTCAGCAGATTCATCTCCATCGCCGAGGAAATCGGCAGGGTTACTTCAAAATTGCCTTGGCCGATATTGTCCGCCGCTTTCGCCAGCGCCTCGATCGGCGCGCCGAAACGCCTGGCAATGCCGTGGGCCGTAATGAAACCGATGATCAGCACCGCCAATCCGACAAATCCCAGCAGACCCGCAATCAACAAGGCACGGTCACGCGCCTCACGCTGTACCGCGTTGATGTTGTCCAGCGCATGCTTGTGTTCGGTGATCAGCCCGTTACGCAGCGTGTTGAAACGCTCTCGAAAGTCGGCGCTGCTGCTCATCGAGCTGGCCGGGTCTCGGGACAAATCGAAAGCTTCCAGGAAGCTCAGATAATCCGCTTTTGCCCGACTGAAGCCGTATAACCGGCCATCGCCCTTTTGTTCTTGGGCGATGCCTTGGTCCAGCAACTCGAAGTAATGCTGCTTCGACGCTTCGAACGCCACGGGATCAGGCTTTTCCGCGAGCATGATGATCAGTTGATCACCCAGCGTCTGCCGCAACTTGAGCCCCAGATCCAGAGTGACGAAGTTGCTGCGCACCAAGGCCTCTTGAGTACCGGCCATCTGCATCACGCTGACCAGCCCGAGCAGCAGCCCGAGCAAGGCCACAGTGATCAGCGCGGAAATGCTCAGGAACAAGCGGGTCCGCAACTTCATCGCCAGTTTCATCGTCGATCGCTCACAGGTTGTACTGCTTGCGCTTGCGGTACAGGGTCGAAGCATCGATGCCGAGGGTTTTCGCCGCCTGATCCAGCGTACCGGCGGTGGCGAGAACCGCGCCGATGTGGGCTTTCTCCAATTCGTCGAGGCTCAATGCCGCACCGACTCTTGGCGCATTGTTGGCCGGTTGTTCGGCCATGCCGAGGTGGCTGATTTCCACGCGTTCCTGCGGGCAGATGATGCTCGCCCGCTCGACCACGTTGCGCAACTCGCGAATGTTGCCCGGCCAGCGGTAGCCGAGCAGTGCTTCACGAGCCTCGTCGCTGAAGCCTCGTGCCGGACGCGCGTACTCTTTGACGAAGCGCGCGAGGAAACGGTCGGCCAGAGTCAGGATGTCCTCGGCACGTTCACGCAGTGGTGGCAGGTGCAGAGTGATGACGTTCAGGCGATAGAGCAGATCCTCACGGAATCGTCCGTCGCGAACCATGTCTTCAAGGTTGAGGTTGGTCGCCGCCAAAATGCGCACGTCAGCGCGACGGGTGACCGGATCCCCTACCCGCTCATATTCCTTGTCTTGAATGAAACGCAGCAACTTTGGTTGCAATGTCAGGGGAAAGTCGCCGATCTCGTCGAGAAACAGCGTACCGCCGTCCGCTTGATTGACCCGACCCAAAGTGCTTTCGCTGGCCCCGGTAAAGGCGCCACGGCTGTGACCGAACAGCTCGCTTTCCATCAGTTCGGCGGTCAACGACGGGCAGTTGATGGTTACGCAGGATTTCTTCTCGCGTTTGCTCCAGCCATGAATCGCTCGGGCCAGCTCACCTTTACCGGTGCCGGACTCGCCAAGAATAAGAATGTTGGCGTCAGTGCTGGCGACCTGGCGGGCCGTTTCCAGTACCACTTTCATCGCCGGGCTGTGGGAATCGAGACCGTCTTTCGGCTTGCGGATCTCTCCTTCCAGCGCCTCGAGGCGCGCCGACAGTTGGCGCACTTCCAATTGCTTGGCGGTGGCCAGACGCAGTTGATCCGGGCTGCATGGCTTGACCAGATAATCAGCAGCGCCGGCCTGGATCGCATCCACGGCAGTATCGACGGCCGAATGCGCGGTCACAATCACCACACGCATCCAAGGCGCCTGAATACGCATCTGCGCCAGCACGTCGAGACCGTTGTCTTCGCCCAGACGCAGATCAAGGAAGCACAGGTCGAAAACCTGTCGTTGCAGCAAGGCGTCGGCCTGAGCCGCGCTGTTGGCGGTGGCAACCGTATAGCCCTCGTCTTCGAGGCAATAACGGAAGGTACGCAGGATGGCGGATTCGTCGTCCACCAGCAGAATGCGGCCTTGATGCTCAGTGGCAGATTCCATTTTTCCTACGCTCCATAGTGATTGGTCTTGGGTTAGTCCCGGAAAAATCGGGCAAGTTGCATGGTTGATTCTGAACGATGCCAGCCATAGGAGGGTAGCCCTCTCCTGCCTTTACGGCCAATACGTTGATTTTTTTGGTTTTTTAAACAAATTCCGATTTGCAGGGCATTCCCTGCGTACTTTTCTGACATCTGCGCCCTGCTCTCAATTCCATAAGAATGAAATCTCCTACGAAAAAATCGTGCATTGCGCACGATCCCAGATGACCCATCGTGCAGGATGCGTCGCTAACGCTTTTCGCTAAGCTTGTAACATGTTGATTTTATTGAATGTTTTTCAATTAAAAAACTGGCATGCAGGCTGCAATACCTCATTCAGCCCGGGCAGATACGAACTGCCCCCACCGAATAAGAGTGAGGAACCCAGGATGACTCGCCAACGTGCCGCCCAAGTGCGTATCTCGCCACTGCATATCCAGCAAGGTCTGTTTGGCGTACTTGCGCTGTTGATCACCCTGATCGCCTGCCAGCAATACCTGCGCTGGGAAAACAGCCAGCAGGTTGAGCCGCTGATCTCGATCCAGCACAGCACACAAACGCACTTCAGCGCCGTAAGCAGCAGCCAAGCCGAAAGCGCCTCGATGCGCATGATGGATGTCGATCAGGCGCAGCCGCTCGATCAACTGCCACGTGAAGAGCGTTGGGTTTTCTGACTGATTGAATGAATTCGGGCGCGCAGCGCCGGGACACGCAACACCCCTAAATAGAGAAGTAAGGAGAATCACCATGTTGAGCTGGGCAATTACATTCTTGATCATTGCCATCATCGCTGCAGTACTGGGCTTCGGTGGTATCGCGGGCACCGCCACGGGTATCGCCAAGATTCTCTTTGTCGTGTTCCTGGTGATGTTCATCGCTTCCTTCTTCTTTGGCCGTCGCGGCCGAGGTTAACGATGAGTGCTTTGAAGACACTGGCAGCCGCCCTGCTTCTGGGCGGTAGTGCCATGGCGATGGCGGCCAATGATGGCCAGACGCGGGTCAACGAACTGTTGAGTTCCGACCCGCAATACCGGGAAACCTGGGAAGGCGTGGTGAAGAAGGAAGAGCGCCTGCCGGAATGGGTGATGAACCTGTCCGGCACGCCTGACCAACAGATGAATGCCGTGACTGAAGATGGCGACCAGTATCTGGTCGGCCCGCTCTGCGAATCCGCAGACAAGTGCCTGAACCACCGCTTGATCGTCGCGTTCAGTTTCGACAAGAAAGATGCTTACGCCATGCTCGTTGATGTGCCCGAGGGACTGCCCGCGGACAAGTCGCCAACGCGACATGCCACCTACCGCTTCCTCGGCAAACCCGACCAGGGCATGCAGGCTCTTTTGATGGAAACCCTGAAGAAAGATCCGAAGTGGTACTGATCTGAACATGAAGGCAGCAGCCCTGCTGCTTTCCATTGTGCCGACCTGAGGAAGGCTGGCGCATGACCAGGGGGCCGGGACGTTCTGACTGTTGCAGGGTCGGAGTGACCTACGGGTACAGGGAGTGCCTGCGCAAGGGCCGGGTCAGGGTAAAAGCTGCGCCGCAGGTTCGCCGACCCACAGCGGTTCGACGGACTTGCGCTGAGCTTTCAATCAGACAAAACATTGATCCAGAGCGTCCAGCTCGTTGTTTTTATCGCTGACACTGCGCGCGAAAACATTACGCGGTGTTTCCTGGCGACCGTATATCGACAAAAAAACCGCTTGAACAGTAGGACTTCTAGTCTTGCCACGTAGGCTTTTTCCCAAGATTTTTGTCGATTTTTCTCGTTCAAAAAATAATCAACCTGCTCTGTGATGGCCGGTTCACGGCACTTATGCCGGCCGAAATGTCACAATCGAACCGGTTGGGACGCCAGTTTCATTTAAAAAAGCTCATGCCGATTCGGCATAGGGTAGGCGTTTACGGCATTAGACGGCGCAACCTTGCATCGGAATAGTTGCGCCTTTTTTCGCCTGCCGAAGAGCCGTAATCACGCGCTTCGGGGCACCTTATACGGAGGCAGATGCACAGACTTTTCCGCTAAAGAGCGTTCCAGTTCCTGCATGTGCCTGAGTCAAACGCAAGTAAGGGTAAAGATAATGAAGAAGGCAAAACTTAGCCTCGCCTGGCAGATCCTCATCGGTCTGGTATTGGGTATTGCAATTGGTGCGTTGCTCAACCACTTCAGTGCCGAGAAAGCCTGGTGGATCAGCAACGTCCTGCAACCAGCAGGCGATATCTTTATCCGTCTGATCAAGATGATCGTGATCCCGATCGTCATCTCCTCCCTGATCGTCGGCATTGCCGGCGTGGGTGACGCCAAGAAGCTCGGGCGTATCGGCCTGAAGACGATTATCTATTTCGAAATCGTCACCACCATCGCCATCCTCGTTGGCCTGGTATTGGCAAACGTGTTCCATCCGGGTGCCGGCATCGACATGAGCACCCTGGGCACAGTGGATATCTCCAAGTACCAGGCGACCGCCGCCGAAGTACAGCATGAACACGCGTTCATCGAGACCATCCTCAACCTGATCCCGTCGAACATCTTCGCGGCCATGGCCCGCGGCGAAATGCTGCCGATCATCTTCTTCTCCGTGCTGTTCGGTCTCGGTCTGTCGAGCCTGCAGTCGGACCTGCGCGAGCCGCTGGTGAAGATGTTCCAGGGCGTCTCGGAAAGCATGTTCAAAGTCACCCACATGATCATGAACTACGCGCCTATCGGCGTGTTCGCCCTGATCGCGGTGACCGTGGCCAACTTCGGCTTCGCCTCGCTGGTGCCGCTGGCCAAACTGGTCATCCTGGTTTACTTCGCCATCGCCTTCTTCGCCTTTGTGGTGCTGGGCCTGATCGCCAAGATGTTCGGTTTCTCGGTGTTCAAGCTGATGCGCATCTTCAAGGATGAGCTGGTACTGGCCTACTCCACCGCCTCGTCGGAAACCGTGCTGCCACGCGTGATCGAGAAGATGGAAGCCTACGGCGCACCGAAAGCCATCTGCAGCTTCGTCGTGCCGACCGGTTACTCGTTCAACCTCGACGGTTCGACCCTGTACCAGTCCATCGCCGCGATCTTCATCGCTCAGCTGTACGGCATCGACCTGTCGATCAGCCAGCAGCTGCTGCTGGTCCTGACCCTGATGGTTACCTCCAAAGGCATCGCCGGTGTACCGGGCGTGTCCTTCGTGGTGCTGCTGGCGACCCTGGGCAGCGTCGGTATCCCGCTGGAAGGCCTGGCGTTCATCGCGGGTGTCGACCGCATCATGGACATGGCGCGAACTGCACTGAACGTGATTGGTAATGCCTTGGCGGTACTGGTTATCGCACGCTGGGAAGGCATGTACGACGATGCCAAGGGCCAGCGCTACTGGAACTCCCTGCCGCACTGGCGCAGCAAGGAAAAACTGCCAGCTGGCGAAATTTCCAAGAACTGACACAAACCCCTGTAGGAGTGAGCCTGCTCGCGATGAGGGCTGTACGTTCAACATCTCTGTTGTCTGATACACCGCCATCGCGAGCAGGCTCACTCCTACAGTGGACCGAGTCAGCCATACGAACCCCGGAGAAATCCGGGGTTTGTCGTTTCTGGCGACCCCGCTATCATTCGCCGCATTCTTCGGGGGATTTGACTGATGCTTAATGGCCTGTGGCTTGGCTTCTTCATCGTGGCAGCCGTGTCGGCGCTGGCGCAGTGGCTGATCGGCGGCAACGCCGGGATCTTTGCGGCGATGGTGGAAAGCATTTTCGCCATGGCCAAGCTCTCGGTCGAGGTCATGGTGCTGCTGTTCGGCACCCTCACCTTGTGGCTGGGCTTCCTGCGCATTGCCGAAAAGGCCGGGATCGTCGAATGGCTGGCCAAGGTGCTCGGCCCTCTGTTTCTGCGGCTGATGCCGGAAGTCCCGGCCGGTCACCCTGCCCTCGGCCTGATCACGTTGAACTTCGCCGCCAACGGTCTGGGCCTCGACAACGCGGCCACGCCCATCGGCCTGAAAGCCATGAAGGCGCTGCAGGAGCTCAATCCCAGTGCCACCATCGCCAGTAACGCACAAATCCTCTTCCTGGTGCTCAACGCCTCTTCCCTGACCCTGCTGCCGGTAACGATCTTCATGTACCGCGCCCAGCAAGGCGCGCCGGATCCGACGCTGGTGTTCCTGCCGATCCTGCTGGCGACCAGTTGCTCGACGATTGTCGGCTTCCTCTCGGTGGCGTTCATGCAGCGGCTGCGGATCTGGGATCCGGTGGTGTTGGCTTATCTGATTCCCGGCGCGCTGATTCTCGGTGGCTTCATGGCGCTGCTCGGCACGCTTTCGGCGACGGCTTTGGCGGGATTGTCGTCGATCCTCGGCAATCTCACGCTGTTCGGGTTGATCATGCTGTTTTTGCTGATCGGCGCTTTGAAGAAGGTGAAGGTTTACGAGGCGTTTGTCGAAGGCGCCAAAGAAGGCTTCGACGTGGCGAAGAATCTGCTGCCGTATCTAGTGGCAATGCTTTGTGCGGTTGGCGTACTGCGTGCATCCGGGGCGCTGGACTTCGGGCTGGACGGTATTCGTCATCTGGTCGAGTGGGCCGGCTGGGACACGCGGTTTGTCGATGCGCTGCCGACAGCGATGGTCAAACCGTTCTCCGGCAGTGCAGCGCGGGCGATGTTGATCGAGACGATGAAGACTTCGGGCGTCGACAGCTTCCCGGCGCTGGTCGCAGCGACGATTCAGGGCAGTACCGAGACGACGTTCTATGTGCTCGCGGTGTATTTCGGTGCGGTGGGCATTCAGCGGGCGCGGCATGCGGTGGGGTGTGCACTGTTGGCAGAGTTTGCCGGTGTGGTCGGGGCTATTTTCGTCTGCTACTGGTTCTTCGGCTGAACAAATATCCAATGTGGGAGCGAGCCTGCTCGCGAAAGCGGTTTGTCATTCACGTTGATGTGTCTGACACGACGCCTTCGCGAGCAGGCTCGCTCCCACAGGGATTGGTGTTGGGGCTTAAGGTCTTTGAGGGGCGAGCTTTTGGCCTTGGTCGACGGCCCACGCGACGACCTTGGTGGTCAGGCGATCACTGGCCTGACCAAACCCGGCGACCACCGCTGGCACCTGCACATCGCTCAACGGCTGGCGCTCTTCAAAGCGGCGACTGGCCAGGATGCGCTGGTCATAACCGCGCACCAGCAACGCATCGACGCGCACCACAACGCTGGCCTGTGAGCCTTGGTATTCGGTCTGAAACGCCTGCAAGCTCCCGCCCAATTCCAGATCCGCGGCAAAGTTGCTGTCATCGGTACTCAGCAACGTCACCCGACCATCACGCGCAAACCCGTCGAGCAAGCGATTACGCACCAGCACCGGCGCCGGATCACTCCAGCGCGAGCCCTTGTAGCTGCTGATCACATCGCCCTGAGGAATCACCGCAATTGTCGGCCGGTTCAAAGCCTCACTGGCCTGCAACTTGTTCAGCCGCAGCGACCACGATTGAGCCGACGCCGAACTGGCCGAGGCGGGCGTCTGTGCGGTTGGCAGGCGATAGACATCCGCCGGCTCGGACTTGGGCAGAATCGAACAGGCGCTGATCAAGGAAAGACCGGCAGCGAAGAGGGCGAGTCGAGTCAGCTTCATGGCGTGAATTCCTTGTTCTTGTCGCGGCCCAGCAGGTAGCCGCTGGGATTGGCCTCAAGGCGTTGCGAGATGGCGCGCAGCGAGGTCAGCGTCTCACGCAGTTCGCGGATCGCCGGGGCCAGGCCATTGAGGCCCTGCATGCCGTTGTCGAGGGAGTTTTCGTTTTTGCTCAGCAAAGTGCTGATGGTGGTCGTGCTTTGTTCCAGCGACTTCATCGCTTGCTCAGCGCTGCCTAGTGCCTGCTTGCCCTGATCGTTGATCAAGCCGTTGGCGTTGCGCATCAGCAGCGAGGTCTGTTCGAGCATGCTGCCGGCCTGTTTGCCGACCGTCGCCAGTTGCTGCATGGCTTGCTTGATGTCACCGCGCTGATCGTTGATCGTCCCGGTGGTCTGCTCCAGATGGGCGAGGGTCTTGCTGACTCGCTCGACGTTCTCCGGGGAAAACATCTGGTTGGCGTTCTGCAGCAGCGCGGTGATGCCGGTCATCAAATCGTTGGAGTCATTGAGCAAGCGCGAAATAGGCGAGGGCGATGCAACGATGGTCGGCAGATTACCGTCATGCCCACGCAGTTTCGGGCTCTCGGGCGTGCCGCCGCTGAGCTGGATGATCGAAGTGCCGGTGATCCCGGCCAGCGCCAGTTTGGCCTGGGTGTCTTCCTTGACCGGCGTATCACCGGCCAGACGAATCCGCGCCAGCACCCGCCGCGGATCCTTTGGATCAAGGCGCAGATTGATCACATCGCCGACCTTGATCCCGCTGTACTGCACCGGGCTGCCCTTGGACAGGCCGCTGACCGCCTCGCTGAAGACAATCTCGTAATCCTTGAACTCGGTGTCGACGCTGGACTTGGCCAAGAACAGACCGAAGAGCAGGGCGCCTGCCACCACGATCACGGTGAACAGGCCGATCAACACATGATGGGCTCGGGTTTCCATGTCAGACCTCGTTGAGCAATTTGGCGGCGCCCAGCGCCGAGCGGCCGCGCGGGCCGTGGAAGTATTCGTGAATCCATGCGTCATCGGTTTCCGAAACGACATCGATCGGCCCCGCGACCAAGACCTTTTTCTGCGCCAGCACCGCCACGCGGTCGGTAATGGTGTAGAGCGTGTCGAGGTCGTGAGTCACCAGAAACACGCTGAGGCCGAGTGCATCGCGCAGGGTCAGAATCAGTTGATCGAACTGCGCAGCGCCTATCGGATCAAGGCCGGCAGTCGGCTCGTCGAGAAACAGAATATCCGGATCCAGCGCCAAGGCCCGCGCCAGCGCAGCACGCTTGATCATGCCGCCGGACAGCGACGCCGGGTATTTGTCCGCCGCCGACAGCGGTAATCCGGCCAACGCCAGTTTCACTGCCGCCAGGTGCTCGGCATCGTTGCGGCTGAGGCCCGCATGTTCGATAAGGGGCAGGGCGACGTTCTCGGTGACCGTCAGCGAGGAGAACAGCGCGCCTTTCTGAAACAGCACGCCGAAGCGTCGCTCGACCAGCGAACGCTCATGCTCGGACAGGCTCGGCAGGTTCTTGCCAAACACTTTGACCATGCCTTCGCTGGGCCGGCGCAAACCGACGATGCTGCGCAGCAACACCGATTTGCCGCTGCCGGAGCCGCCAACCACGGCGAGAATCTCGCCTTTGTACAAATCCAGATCGAGATTCTCGTGCACGCTCTGGCTGCCGAAACGATTGCACAGGCCACGGACTTCGATCACCGCCTCCGAGGGCGCGCGGGGTAGACGACTCACCAGCCCATCTCCATGAAGAACAGCGCGGCCACCGCGTCGAGCACGATCACCACGAAAATCGATTGCACCACGGCAGACGTGGTGTGTGCGCCGACCGACTCGGCACTGCCGCTGACCTTGAAGCCTTCCAGGCAGCCAATCGCGGCGATCAGGAAAGCGAAGATCGGCGCTTTCACCAACCCCACCAGAAAATGCTGGATGCCGATGTCCGATTGCAACAGTGTCAGGAACATCGCCGGCGAAATATCCAGCGACACCGCGCAGACCACGCCGCCGCCAATAATCCCGCAGAGCATCGCAAGAAACGTCAGCATCGGCAGCGCCACCAGCATCGCCAGCACACGCGGCACCACCAGCAGCTCCATCGGGTCGAGGCCGAGGGTGCGGATCGCGTCGATTTCTTCATTGGCCTTCATCGAGCCGATCTGCGCGGTGAAGGCACTGGCGGTGCGCCCGGCCATCAGGATCGCCGTGAGCAGCACGCCGAATTCACGCAAAAACGAGAAGCCCACCAGGTCCACGGTAAAAATCGTCGCGCCAAAACTGGCCAGCACCGTAGCCCCGAGAAACGCCACCACCGCACCCACCAGAAAGGTCAGCAACGCCACGATCGGCGCGGCGTCGAGGCCGGTCTGTTCGATGTGCGCGATCATCGGCGTGATGCGCCAGCGTTTGGGCCGGAACAGGCCACGGGCGATGGTTTCCAGGATCAGGCCGATGAAACCCAGCACTTGCAGGGTGTCTTGCCAGACCGTTTCCACGGCGCGACCGATCCGGGTCAGCAGTTGCACGCTGACGCTGACTTCCGCCTCCTTGATCGGCACGCAAAAATCAGTCATCGATTGATACACGGTTTGCAGCAGCGCGCGGTCGGCGGAGGAGAGCGTGCAATCGGGGTGTTCGGCGGATTTGCCGAGACGCTCGGAGCCGAGCAGCTCGACCAGCAACGAAGCGCCAGCCGTGTCGAGGGCGCCGAGGCTATTCAGATCAATCGGCGTGTTGGCGTCGTACTGGCCGTGGAGCTTTTCGCTCAGGTGCTTGAGCTCGGCGTAATGGACAAGCGTCCAGTCCCCCGTGACCCGCAGGCGGGCAGGGCTGATCGACGTGTCCAGTTGGGCATTGCCGCTGATCGAGCTGCTGGTCATAAGCTCCGTGCTTGTTCGGCTATTAGGCGAACTAACGTAATAGCACGAACGCGGTTACTTTTCTTTGATCGCTGTGCTGTCCGTGACTTCGAAACGCAGCACGCCGATCACCTGGCCATCCTCGGTCAGCACCCGCACCTGCCACTTGCCCGCCGGATTGCCGGGGAAGTTCTGCTTGTGCGTCCACGCCCGGTAGCCTTCCTTGCGCCCGCCATGGATGTCGAGGGCAATACGGTCGACCTCTTTGCCGTTGAATTGCCAGACGTGATAAATCCGCTCATCGAGCCCGCGCGGCGCATTGATCGCGGTGTAGGCGTAGAGGCCATCACCACGAATCTGTTCGGCGCTGACCGTGTCGAGGCTGGCGCCGGGGGTGCGATCCTGCATTTGCGTGCTGATCGCCACGTCGGTCATCCACAGCGTCGCCGGCGGCACCCACGAACGCAGCGCCCAACCGACGCCGCCGATACCGACGGTGATGCACAGGATCGCCAGCGCGTTGCGCAGTGTACGGATCGGGAAGATCGACGCCAGACTCGGGAACGACAACAGCACGGCAATGCCCAGCGCCCATTTGAAGCTCTGCGCGGTGGTCAGGTGCATGATCACCGGCAACGCAGTGAGCAGGGCGGCGAACAGGGTCAGCGTGTGCAGCGCGAGAAACGCCCAGCGCCGGGGCGCCAGCCATTTGTAGTAGAGCGGATCGACGATGGAGATCAGTGCGGCAACGCTGAGCAGACCGGTGAAGAACAACTGGCCGCTGTTCCATGTCGTGGTGATGAAGAAGAATGGCAGGACGAAAAACAGGCTTTCCTGATGGATCATCTGCGTTGCGTAACGCAGCAGCGGCTGGGGAATCTCGCGTTTGAAGATGCGGGTGAAGAGGCCGGTCAGGGTGTTTTCCAGCATCAGCCAGATCCAGCTGAGCAGCATGATCACGGTGATCCAGCTCGCCAGCCCTTGCTGACGATCGACCATGATGAAACTGCCGACTCCGGAGATGAAACCGCCAAGCGCAATGACCCCGGGATAGCGCTTCATCAGTTCGAGAAGGCGCTGGATCAGGAGCTGTATTTTTGGCATTTGGGCGGTTCACGACTGGATAGGAAAAAACCTCGACAGAGTAGCGCCCGCCGGGCGCTGTGGCGAGGCTGCCGGTCAGTAAATTCACCACTCACCCTGTGGGAGCGAGCCTGCTCGCGAATGCGGTGGGTCAGTCACCACATTTGTTGTATGACCCACCGCTTTCGCGAGCAGGCTCGCTCCCACAGGGGTTAGTGTTCGGCGGATTTTCGGCGGTGATGCAAACGCCAACCGATCAGGATCAACAACACCAGACCCAAGCCACCCGCACTCAACCACAACACCTGATCATCACTGATCAATGGCTTCTCGATCCGCAGATACCCCGGTTGCAGCAGCAACTCACGCATAGCCTTGTTCGCCGCTTCCAGCGTCACCCCTTGCAGCTCGCGCGCCGGGTTGGCGAAACGGCCATCCTCGTAATCACTCAGCGCACTCCAGTAGTAATCCGCCATCGCGCTGTTGCCTTGCACCGCCCAGGCTTGATGGGCGATGGAAGCCTGTTTGATCCGCGCGAAGGTGTCCGGGTCGAGGCCGTTTTTCAGCAGATCGGCCTTGAGGTCTTCCAGCACCTGGATGGCTTCGTCGACATCATCGCGATCCAGATCGGCATTCAGGCTCATGAAGCCGACACCGCCAAACACTTCGCGCTCGGCCCAAGGTCCATAGGACAAACCGTGATTGAGGCGGATCTGCCGGTACAGCGCCCAGTCCAGATAATCCTTGAGAATGTCGAAGGTCTGGTCGTACTGATCATCGATCACCGGCTCCGGCACCAGCCAGTGCAGCTTGGCGCTGTCGCCGATAAAGCCACGGGTGAGGGTGCGCTCATGGGCGGCGCTGGTGCTGATGTCTGGCAGTGCACGGTGTTCGCTAGGCTCAACCGCTTCGAGTGCCCCCCAGGTGCGTTCCAGGTAAGCCGGCAGCAGTTTGTCGAGTTCGCCGACGACGATCAGGGTCATGTTGTTCGGCGCGTACCAGGCCTTGCGCACCTTTTCCAACTGCTCCTGAGTCAGGTGACCGACTTCGGCACGCTGCGGGCATTTCAGGCCCAGTTCGACGGCGAGTTGATTGGCCGCGGTGTGGCCGAGATCCTGACGATCGAGAAAACGTTGTAGCCGGGTGTAATGGCCACCGTCCTCGCGCTCGACCACCCGTTTGGCGGCGTTGATCGCGTTGTCGTCGATGCGCGTTTGCGTAAGCAGAGCCAGCAGCAGGTCGAGCACTTTGCGCTGGTTTTTCGCCGGGGCCTCGATGACAAACGTGGTGTCGGCGTTGCTGGTGAAGGCGTTCCAGTCACCGCCCAGTGCCTGCATGCGCTCCTCTAAACCGCCTTCGCCGGTGGCGTCGATGCCGCTGAACAACAAGTGCTCAAGCAGGTGCGGCAGCTCCTTGTCATCGCAATCGAAATCATCGAGGCCGACGCCGACCACCAGCCGGATCGCCACATGCCCGCGCTCGGTGCCGGGCTTGAGCAGCAACTGCAAACCGTTGGGCAGCGCATAGCCTTCGACCTGAAAACGATCCAGGGCAAAGGCGGGCAGGGAACCGAGCAACAGACAGGCGAACAACAGGCAACGCATAACAGGCTTCCATACGGCTGATTTGGAGATCCGTGTCGCTATTCAGGCCGCCATTCGCGAGCAGGTCGAATCGTCGCACCGTCGCTCCCACATTCGAAACGCATTCCCCTGTGGGAGCGAGCCTGCTCGCGAAGGTCTTAAGGCTGAATCAATGTAACTGACTAAACCCAGCCCCAGTCGTTCAAGGCGAATGCGTAATGTCGGCAATATCATCCGCCGCCAGCGCTCCGGTGTCGGCCGTTTCCAGCACCACATACGCACTGCCGCAAAACAGTGAATTCAAGCGCTTCATGTCGGCAATCAACTCCAGGTGCAACGAACTGGTTTCCAGACTCTGGACGATCTTGCGTTGCAAACGGCTGACATGCGCATGGGCCAGACGGCGCTCCTGTGCGCGAAAGCGGCGTTTCTCGCGCAGTAGCTGGCGGGCACTTTCGCGGTCACCGCTGAGGAATACCGAGAGACCCAGACGCAGGTTAGCAATCAATTGCTGCTGCAACCCAGCAAGATCCTCCAGACCTTCTTCAGAAAACGAACGGCGCTGCGAAGTCTTCTGCTGCTGGATCTTGCGCAGCATGCGTTCGATCAGGTCGCTGGCCAGTTTCAGGTTGATCGACAGTTCGATGATCTCGGCCCAGCGTCGACTGTCCTGCTCGCCGAGGTCTTCGCGGGGCATCTGCGCCAGGTAGAGCTTGATCGCGCTGTACAAGGATTCGATGTCATCGGTCAGCCGACGTATTTCCTGGGTGACAGCGGTCTGCTTGCCGCGCAGTACATCAAGGGTGGCGTCGAGCATGTTCTCCAGCAGATCACCCATGCGCAGGGTTTCCCGCGCGGCGTTGGCCAGCGCCAGACTCGGCGTGACCAGTGCGGTGGCGTCGAGATGACGGGGTTTGGCGGTGCCGTTGACCTCCGGCCGCTCCGGCAGCAACCACGCACACAGGCGCGCCATTGGCCCGACGCTTGGCAGCAGAATCAGGCAGCGCACGGTGTTGTAGAGCAAGTGGAAGCCAATGACCATTTCCTGCGGGCTGAAATCAAGACTGTCGATCCAGTGCACCAGCGGGTCGAGCACCGGGATGATCAGCAGCAGGCCAATGAGTTTGTACAACAGACTGCCCAACGCCACTTGCCGGCCGGCGGCGTTCTGCATGCTGGTACTCATGAACGCCAGCACGCCGCTGCCGATGTTGGCGCCGATCACCAGACCGATCGCCACCGGCAGACTGATGACCGCAGCACCGGCCAGCGTCGCGGTGAGCAGCACGGCCGCGAGGCTGGAATAGGAAATCATCGCGAACAGCGCGCCGACCAAGGCGTCGAGCAGGATGTCGCCAGTCAACGAGGCGAAAATCACCTTCACACCTTGGGCATGGGTGATCGGCGCGGCGGCCTCGACGATCAATTGCAGCGCGAGAATGATCAGCCCCAGACCGATGGACACCCGGCCCATCTGTCCGAGCCGCGTCTGTTTGCGCGACAGAAAGAAAATCACCCCGAGAAAGATCAGCAGCGGCGACAGCCATGACAGATCAAACGTCAGCACCCGCGCCATCAGCGCGGTACCGACGTCGGCGCCGAGCATGGTCGCCAGCGCCGGGGTCAGCGCCATCAGGCCCTGGCCGACGAAGGAGGTGACGAGCATGGCGGTGGCGTTGCTGCTCTGCACCATGGCGGTGACGACGATGCCGGCGACAAAGGCCAGCCAGCGCTTGGACATGTTCTGGCCAATCACATGGCGCAGGTTGGTGCCGTACACCCGCAGGATGCCGGTTCGGACGATGTGCGTGCCCCAGATCAGCAGGGCGACGGCGGAAAGCAGATTGAGCAGGGTGAGCATGCAGACCCCCTGTATTAGCAGTGCCTCAGAGAGGCAAGTTGACGGTACCGCGCGGTTTCTACGTTTTTGATACTTAAGCTGTAGTTGGCTAACGGTCTGGGCGCCAGCATTGCACAGCTAAAGTGTCGATTGAAACAAAAGTGTCATGAAAATGGATTCACGCGTACCCCGAATCCAACACAAAAAAATGTAGGAGTGAGCCTGCTCGCGATAGGGCCATCAGCCTCAACATTGATGTTGACTGACAGACCGCTATCGCGAGCAGGCTCACTCCTACAAGGGGTGTGGCGTCTGGACTACCGGGTTACTGGCCCGGGATGTCCTTGCGCAGTTTCACCGGGTCTTGCTGCTGTCTCTTCTTGGCCATTGCGCCGCGCAGCTTGATGTTGATCGCTTCCACCGCCAGCGAGAACGCCATGGCGAAGTAGACGTAGCCTTTCGGCACATGCACGTCGAACGACTCGGCAATCAGCACGGTACCGACCACCAGCAGGAACGACAGCGCCAGCATCTTCAACGACGGGTGCTTGTCGATGAACTCGCTGATCTTGCCCGACGCCAGCATCATCACCAGCACGGCCACGACAATCGCCGCGACCATCACCGGCACGTGGGACACCATACCCACGGCAGTGATCACCGAATCCAGCGAGAAGACGATGTCGATGATCGCGATCTGGATGATGGTGTAGAGGAAGTTGCCGCCCTTGCCGCCAGGCGTGTCGTCGCTTTCGTCTTCGCCTTCCAGCGCGTGGTACATCTCTTGCGAGCTCTTCCACAGCAGGAACAGACCACCGAAGAACAGAATCAGGTCACGGCCGGAAATGCCCTGACCGAACACTTCGAACAGGTCGGCGGTGAGGCGCATGACCCAGGTGATCGACAGCAGCAACAGGATGCGCGTGATCATGGCCAGGCCAAGACCGAAGATCCGGGTGCGCTGCTGCATGTGTTTCGGCATGCGGCTGACCAGGATCGAAATCATGATGATGTTATCGATGCCGAGGACGATTTCCAGGGCGGTCAGGGTGAAGAAGGCAACCCAGATTTCGGGGTTGGTCAGCCATTCCATGTGTATTCCTTTGAGCGATTGTTAAACCGAAAAAGGTCCGGGCTTCAAACCGCGAAGCCAGGACCCGAAACGGTGAGTCTTGGGCTTATAGAGTGCTGAACACCGGGAAAGTCCCCAACAGCAGTGCAGCAATCAGGATGCAGATACAAACCAGGATCGCCCATTTCAGGGTGAAACGCTGGTGGTCACCGAAATCAATGCCGGCCAGGGCTACCAACAGATACGTCGATGGCACCAACGGGCTCAGCAAGTGGACGGGCTGACCGACGATCGAGGCACGGGCCATTTCCACTGCGGTGATCCCATAGTGGCTGGCGGCTTCGGCCAACACCGGCAACACGCCATAGTAGAACGCATCGTTGGACATGAAGAAGGTGAACGGCATGCTCACCAGCGCCGTGATCACGGCCAGGTACGGGCCGAGAAAGTCCGGAATCACTGCCAACAGGCTCTTCGACATCGCATCGACCATGCCGGTGCCGGACAGGATACCGGTGAAGATACCCGCCGCAAAGATCAGCCCGACCACTGCCAGCACGCTACCGGCGTGAGCCGCGACGCGATCCTTCTGCATCTGCAGGCAAGGGTAGTTGACGATCATGGCAATACTGAACGCGACCATGAACAACACCGGCAATGGCAGCAGGCCGGCGATCAGGGTGCACATCAGGCCGAAGGTCAAGGCGCCGTTGAACCAGATCAGTTTCGGACGGCGGGCATCCGGGAACTGCGACACGCTGATTTCGCTGTGATCGATATCATCGCCAACCAGATGCAGCTCACCCAGACGCGCACGTTCACGTTTACCGTAGAAATAAGCGATAACCAGAATCGCCACTACACCAGCGGCCATGGCCGGAATCATCGGCACGAAAATGTCCGACGGATCGACATGCAGCGCACTCGCCGCACGTGCAGTCGGGCCGCCCCACGGGGTCATGTTCATCACGCCACCGGCGAGGATGATCAGACCGGCCATGATCCGCGGGCTCATGCCGATGCGGCTGTACAGCGGCAGCATGGCGGCCACGCAGATCATATAAGTGGTCGCGCCGTCACCATCGAGGGAAACGACGAGCGCCAGTACGGCGGTGCCGACCGAAACCTTCAGCGGGTCACCCTTGACCAGTTTGAGAATCTTGCGCACGGCCGGGTCAAACAGGCCGGAGTCAATCATCAGGGCGAAATATAGAATCGCGAACATCAGCATCACGCCAGTCGGCGCGAGCTTGGTGATGCCTTCGAGCATCATCGGGCCGATCTTCGGTGCAAAACCGCCGAACAGGGCGAAGACGATCGGGATGATGATCAGAGCGATCAGCGCGGACAGGCGCTTGGTCATGATCAGGAACATGAACGTGATGACCATGGCGAAGCCAAGGAAAGTCAGCATGGGAATACTCCAGGCGTAGCGCGGCTAGTTAAATGAGCAGATCGGACGGGATCAGCGCAGAACGGGAAGCACGAGACGTACGGGCGGAGTGACAGCGAAAAGGCGGGCTACAGAGGACATCAGAATCACCATTGTTGTTGTTAATTGGGCCGTTCGTGCGAGGTATCACACGCGTTGGCCAACCGGTCTGTTGCCGGAAGTGGAGGCGATGCTAATCGCGGAAGCTTTCAGCTACCTTTCGCTGCAGAAAGCTTTGAATGAACGGTCAACCGGCCGTCGGATGCGAACCAGAGTCAATGAACACAGGAAGGAGGACCTTGGCCATGAGCGAATTGCACAGCGGCGGCTGCCATTGCGGACACATTCGTTATCAGTTCAGCGGGGCGTTGCAGGATATCGCCCATTGCCATTGTTCGATTTGTCGCCGAGTCAGCGGTGGAATCGTCACGACCTGGATTACCGTGCCGGCGGCAAATTTCCAGTGGCTGGCCGGGGCGCCATCGCGGTACGACTCGTCGGCCAGTTGCGCGCGCTTCTTCTGCCCGAACTGCGGTGCGCAACTGGCGTTGGTGACGTCGCTCAGCCCCGAGAGCATCGACGTGACCATCGCCACGCTGGATCAGCCGCAACTGGCACCAGCCGAGCGACATATCTGGACGGACAGCCAATTGCCCTGGCTGCATCTGGACGAGCAGCTTCCGGGCGAAGCTGAAGAAACGCTGTAGGTTTATAGAGCCTGATTAAAAAACCGACAGATTCAGCGGCCGGACCGCACCCATCCAGATCGCGTGTTCGGTGTGGTCGAGCAAATCATCCCCAGTGTCCGGGTGCATAAACACCACCAGACCTTGGCGATTGAGCGCCAGCCACGGCAG
This sequence comes from Pseudomonas sp. S3_C06, assembly GCF_054667675.1. Taxonomy (NCBI): domain Bacteria; kingdom Pseudomonadati; phylum Pseudomonadota; class Gammaproteobacteria; order Pseudomonadales; family Pseudomonadaceae; genus Pseudomonas; species Pseudomonas sp. S3_C06. The sequence continues at coordinate 3,928,337 of NZ_CP162747.1, read as the reverse complement.
CACCTCGCCGATCAACTCAGGGCCGAAGGCCAATTGGCAACTCCAGTCCGGATGCGGCCCGACCGGACGTTCGTGGACGCGGCCCATTTTCAGCGCAAACAATTGCGCGGCCTGCTCGCACAAGGCCCGTGCCTGTTCAATGGTGCTGGCGTCGAAATAGACGTGGGCGTGGTAGCCCTTGATCGCTTGCATCTGAAGCCCTCGCAAATCGGTTCGAACCCTCGGCGTTGCCCGTATGTCACACGCCATACAAGGGATAAGAAAAGGGATCAGCCATCAAAAATGCCGAAACCCCGGCGGTAAAAGTGGTGCTCTATGGTGCCATGAGTAGCCTGGGCAGCGCGTTGATGGCTGAGTTGCTGCGGCGTCAGCACGAAGTCATTGCCATCCTCGACGATTTGACCGCACTCGCACCGCGTCCGGGTTTGCGCACCAAAACCGGCGATTTGTTCGACTCGGAGCGGATCAATCAGAGCGTGGCCGGTAGTTCGGCGGTCATCTGTTTATTGGATGCGCCGGGGTTGCCGTTCAGTAGCGATCAGGTGGAACGGGCTGTCGTGCTCGGCCCGGTCGAACAGGTGCTGGCCGTCGATGCGCTGGTCGATGGGCTGCAAGCGGCCAATGTGTCGCGGCTGTTTCTGGTGGGCGACTTTGCCGTGCTGGATGAGCCGGATGTCGATGATCGCCTGCAACGTCACGCCGCCGAGGAAATACGTGAAGCCGTGCAAAGCAGTCCGCTTCACTGGACGCTGGTCAATGCGCCCCATGGCGTGGCCGGGCTGACGATTGAGCATTTCAGTCAGGTCGGCGGCAATCTGGAACCGGGTCTGGCCGAACCGCTGGAGCGTTTGAATCGCGTGGCGGTAGGGATTGCTGATGAACTGCGGCTGAATTTGCATGTGGGGCAGCATGTGAATTTCGTGGCGGCCAGCGAATAGGCCGCTATACGGCGATGGAAGGCAACGCGAGTCCATTGAGGGATTTTGCGCTGCTCGCCTGTTCCGCCATCAGCCAATCAACAAACTGCTGAATCAACGCACCCCGACGTTTGCGTTGCGGCAGCACTACGTAATAACCGAGGCGCGACAGGGTGGTTTCGGCAATGGGTCGGCACAGCAAACCCTGACTCAGCAAGTTATCCACAAGGTGCCGCCAACCAATCGCCACGCCCTGGCCGCCAATCGCCGCTTGAATCAACAGCGTGTAATTGTCGAAGCGCAATTGCCCCGGGGCGGGCGGCGTGGTGATGCCGAGCTGGCGAAACAGACCACTCCAGTCAAACCAGTTGCTGCTGTTTTCCCCGCGCAGGTGCAGCAATGGAAAGTCCAGTAACGCCTGAGCAGGCAGGGGCAGGGCGCGGTCCTTGAGCAATTGCGGACTGCACACCGGGAACACTTCTTCGCTGAACAACCAGTGACTCTCGCCCTGTTTGAAACGCCCGTCGCCAAACAGGATCGCCACGTCGATGTCGGTGCGCAGCATGTTGTGGTTGCGTTCGCTGGTCACCAGGCTGACGTCGACCTGCGGATTGGCTTCGTGAAAACGATGCAGACGGGGCATCAACCAATAAGCGGCGAAGGCAAAATCGGTAGCGACCTGCAGCACCTCATGTTGCTGCTGTGCGCTGATCGCGCTCAATCCGGCGTCGATATTCTGCAAACCGAGGGTAACTTGCTCGAACAGGATCGCACCGACTTCGGTCAGCTCAATCCCTCGGTAAATGCGATCAAACAGCCGCGTGCCGAGTTGTTCTTCCAGCCGTTTGATCTGCTGACTGATCGCTGGTTGCGTGGTGCCAAGCTCTACCGCCGCTGCGGTAAAGCTGCGGTGGCGGGCTGCCGCTTCGAAGGCGCGCAACAGGTCGAGCGACAGATTTCCCAAGGCATCATACATAAGCTGTGCTTATCCTAGTCATTGTCCGGCGCGGGCTTTACCGACTACAGCATGGACTCCATGCTCGATCGCAGCAATGTCGCATAAATATTCACTATGGAATGCCGCGATCACATGAAGCGCAAGAATATTCTTTTCATCATGGCCGATCAGATGGCCGCGCCAATGTTGCCGTTCTACGGCCCTTCGCCGATCAAACTGCCGAATCTTTCCCGCCTCGCCGAACATGGCGTGGTGTTCGATGCCGCTTACTGCAACAGCCCGTTGTGCGCGCCCTCGCGTTTCACCCTGGTCAGCGGCCAATTGCCGAGCAAGATCGGCGCCTATGACAACGCCGCCGATTTCCCTGCCGATGTGCCGACCTATGCCCATTACTTGCGCCGCCTCGGCTACCGCACGGCGCTGTCGGGCAAGATGCATTTCTGTGGCCCTGATCAGTTGCACGGCTACGAAGAGCGCCTCACCAGCGATATCTACCCGGCCGACTATGGCTGGGCGGTGAACTGGGATGAGCCGGATGTACGGCCGAGCTGGTATCACAATATGTCGTCGGTGCTGCAGGCCGGTCCGTGTGTGCGCACCAACCAACTCGATTTCGACGAAGAGGTGGTGTTCAAGGCGCAACAATATCTGTTCGATCATATTCGCGAGGACGGCGATCAGCCGTTCTGCCTGACTGTATCGATGACTCACCCACACGATCCGTACACAATTCCCAAGGCGTTCTGGGATTTGTACGACGATGCAGATATCCCGTTGCCTACACCCCCGGATCAACACGAACTCGATCCACACTCGCAGCGTCTGCTTAAGGTTTATGACCTGTGGGATAAACCGTTGCCTGTGGATAAGATTCGCGATGCGCGCCGGGCGTACTTCGGTGCGTGCAGCTATATCGACGCCAACGTCGGCAAACTTCTGCAAACGCTGGCAGAAACGGGTCTGATCGATGACACCATCATCGTGTTTTCCGGTGACCACGGCGACATGCTTGGCGACAAAGGCCTCTGGTACAAAATGCACTGGTATGAAATGGCGGCCCGAGTCCCCCTGTTGATAAGTGCTCCGGGCCAATTCGCTGCCGGGCGTGTCAGCGCTGCGGTATCGACCGCTGACCTGTTACCAACCTTCGTTGAACTGGCCGGCGGCACGCTGGAGCCCGGCTTGCCGCTGGATGGCCGCTCACTGGTCGCGCATCTGCAAGGGCAGGGCGGTCATGACGAAGTGTTCGGCGAATACATGGCCGAAGGCACCGTCAGCCCACTGATGATGATCCGTCGCGGTGCCTACAAATTTATCTACAGTGAAAGCGACCCCTGCCTACTCTTCGATGTGAGCAACGATCCGCGCGAACTGGAAGAACTCAGTCAATCGCCGCAACATCGCCAGCTGTTCGACGATTTTATCGCCGAAGCCCGGGCCAAGTGGGACATTCCGGCGATTCACCGGGAAGTCCTTGCCAGCCAGCGCCGTCGGCGTTTTGTTGCCGACGCGTTAACCATCGGCAAGCTGAAGAGCTGGGATCACCAGCCGCTGGTGGATGCCAGTCAGCAGTACATGCGCAACCACATCGACCTCGATGATCTGGAACGCAAAGCACGTTATCCACAACCCTGCCAAAACCAATAATGTTAAGGGGAAGTCCATGCGTAAGTTATCCACAGTAGTGACGGTCGGCCTGATCGCGTTGAGCAGCGCTTCGGCGTTCGCCGAGCAGAGTTGCGCCACGGTGAAAATGGCCGACCCGGGCTGGAGCGACATCGCCGCGACCAACGCCATCACCGGGTTTCTGCTGGACGGCATGGGCTACAAGGCCAAGGTCGACACCCTCGCGGTGCCGATCACCTTTGGCGGTTTGAAAGACGGCCAGGTGGATGTGTTTCTCGGCAACTGGATGCCGGCGCAGCAGGGCTTCTATGACAAGTTCGTCGCTACCGGTGACGTCACGCAACTGGCGAAGAACCTCGACGGCACCGAGTTCACCCTCGCTGTGCCGGACTACGTGTGGGACGCGGGTGTGCATAACTTTGCCGACCTGAACAAATACGCGGACAAGTTCGATCGCAAAATTTACGGCATCGGTTCGGGCGCGCCGGCGAATATCTCGTTGCAGGAAATCATCAAGAAGAATGACTTCGACATGGGTCAGTGGAAGCTCATCGAATCCAGTGAACAGGCGATGCTGGCGGAAGTATCGCGAGCGGTGAAGAAGCAGAAATTCGTCACCTTCCTCGGCTGGACCCCGCACCCGATGAACGTGCAGTTGAAGATGCATTACCTGAAGGGTGGCGAGAAGTACTTTGGCGACACCGGCAGCGTGTTTACGTTGACGCGTAAAGGGTATGCCGAGGCGTGTCCGAATGTGGGTAAGTTGCTGAGCAATCTGTCGTTCACTCAGGAGATGGAGAACAGCATCATGGCTGAGGTGGTGAACAAGAAGGTCACTAATGCCGAGGCGGCGAAGGCCTGGATCAAGGCGAATCCGGCGGTGCTGGATAAGTGGCTGGCGGGGGTGAAGACGGCTGACGGGAAGGATGCGTTGGCGGCGGTGAAAGCGAAGCTTTGATTGTGGGTTTTTTTGAATTTTGCTCGGCTTGAGATTTTTGCCCCCTCACCCCAGCCCTCTCCCCCAAGGGGGCGAGGGGGAAAGGGAGCCGATATTTGTTGGATTCAAAACTTGCGTTCAACGGTGAAATCGCAGGTTGATGAATCTTTGACAAACACCACGGTCAGTCCCCTCTCCCTCCGGGAGAGGGCTAGGGTGAGGGGCCTTTCCCCTGGCACCCTGATAACCTTGAACAAAACCCCAACCGCGAGGACCCATGGCCTTCCCCAGCCGCCACTCTCTCTTGCCCTTCCTCACCTGGCTGCCGCGGCAAACCCGCGCCAGCGTCGGACGGGACCTGATCGTCGGCCTCAGCGGTGCGATTCTCGCGTTACCCCAGTCGATTGCCTACGCGCTGATCGCCGGGCTCCCACCTGAATACGGCCTCTATGCCGCAATTATCCCGGTATTGATCGCCTGCCTGTGGGGCTCATCGTGGCATCTGATCTGCGGCCCTACGGCAGCCATTTCGATCGTGCTGTACGCCAGTGTCAGCCCTTTGGCCGTACCAGCATCGCAGGACTACATCACGCTGATCCTGCTGCTGACCTTCCTCGCCGGGATTTTCCAGTGGCTGCTCGGTTTGCTGCGCTTCGGCGCTTTGGTGAATTTCGTCTCGCACTCGGTGGTGCTGGGGTTCACCCTCGGCGCGGCGGTGGTGATTGCCATTGGGCAATTGCCGAATCTGCTGGGGCTGGACCTGCCGGCCAAGGCGACGGCGCTGGCGAGTCTGGTGGATCTGCTGCAACACTTCCGGGCTGTGGATAAACCTTCGCTGGTGCTCGGTGTGGCAACGGTGGTCGTCGGTGTGGTGTTGAAACAATTGCTACCGCGCTGGCCGACGCTGTTGATAACCCTCGCATTGGCCAGTCTGCTGGTATGGCTGTGGCCGGCGATGTTCGGCCATGTGCATCTGGTCAGCGCATTCGTCGGGCGTTTGCCGCCGTTCAGTGCGTTGCCGCTGGACCTGGATCTGATTCTGCGCCTGCTGCCAAGTGCCGTGGCGGTGGGCATGCTCGGGTTGGTCACCAGCCTGTCGATTGCGCGCTCGATTTCGGCGCGGTCGCAACAGTTTCTCGATGCCAATCAGGAAGTCCGCGCGCAGGGTTTATCGAATATTGTCGGGGCGTTCTTTTCCGGATCATTGTCGGCAGGCTCGTTTACCCGCTCGGGCCTCAGTTACGAGGCGGGCGCATGCTCGCCGCTGGCCGGGGTGTTTTCAGCGATTTGGGTGGCGTTGTTTGCGATTTTCGGCGCCGGGCTGATTTCACACATTCCCATCCCGGCAATGGCCGGCAGCATTCTGTTGATCGCCTGGGGTCTGGTCGATCATCGCGGCATCCGCGCATTGCTGCGGGTCAGTCGCGCCGAGTTCGTGGTCATGGCCCTGACCTGCCTTGCTACGTTGCTGCTGGAGTTGCAGACGGCGATTTATGCCGGCGTGCTGGCGTCGCTATTCTTCTACCTTAAACGCACCTCGCAACCACGCGTGCAACATTGGCGTGACGGTGAGGACGATGTTTTACGCGTCGGCGGCTCGATCTTTTTCGGCGCCAGCCATTATCTGCAGGTGAGATTGCAACGCATGCACGGCGCGCGGGTGGTGATCGAGGCGCAGCAGATCAACTTCATCGACTATTCAGGGGTGGAGATGCTGCATCAGGAGGCGCGGCGCTTGCTGAGCCAGGATCGCAGCCTGACCTTGCGCCGGGCGCGGCCGCAGGTGGTGGAGGAGTTGAGGAAGCTTGAGGGGCCGGAGAAATGCCCGATCCGGTTTGAGGATTGATCAAAGACCGGCGGTGCGGCCATTCGCGAGCAAGCTCGCTCCCACATTTGATCGCATTCCACTGTGGGAGCGAGCTTGCTCGCGAAGCTTTTAAAGGGCCAGTTGTCGACGCAGCTCTGTGAGCACGGGCGCCGTGTCTGGGCGCACACCGCGCCACAAAAAGAACGCCTCGGCGGCCTGCTCGGCGAGCATTCCCAAGCCATCCATCGCCACCGCTGCGCCCTGTTCAGTGGCCCAGCGGCAGAACGCCGTCGGTTCCTTGCCGTACATCATGTCGTAGCACAGGGTTTTACCCGGCTCGATCAGGCTCGGCGCAATCGGCGGTACATCGCCGGTCAGGCTCGCCGACGTGGCATTGATGATCACGTCCACCGGCTCGCGCAGCCAGTCGAAACCACTGGCCGACACCGGCCCCAGGTCGCAGAACAACTCCGCCAGCAACTCAGCCTTGTCCACCGTGCGATTGGCGATGATCACCGATGCGGGTTTTTCGGCCAGCAACGGTTCGAGCGCCCCACGCACTGCACCGCCAGCCCCCAGCAACAGGATGCGTTTGCCGCTCAGGCTGAAGCCGGCATTCACCGTCAGATCACGCACCAGCCCGGCGCCGTCGGTGTTGTCACCGAGTAGCGAGCCATCGGCCAGTTTGCTCAAGGTGTTCACCGCGCCGGCCCGTTGCGCCCGCGCCGTCAAGCTGTTGGCCAAACGGTAAGCGTCTTCCTTGAACGGCACAGTAACGTTGGCGCCGCGACCTTCCTGGAAAAACGCCGTGGCGCAGCCAGCGAAATCATCAAGCGGCGCCAGCAGGGTGCTGTAGTCGAGGTGCTGGCCGGTCTGTTCGGCAAACAGCTTGTGAATCATCGGCGATTTGCTGTGACCGATCGGGTTACCGAAAACGACGTAACGATCCATCAGAAATCCTCAGTCCTGGGCCAGCCAGTCGCGATCTTGCAGGAAGTACTCGGTCAGGCGCGCTTCTTCGCTGCCAGGCTCGGCCTTCCAGTCGTAACCCCAGCGCACTTGCGGTGGCAGCGACATCAGGATCGACTCGGTACGCCCCCCCGATTGCAGGCCGAACAGCGTGCCACGGTCATAAACCAGGTTGAACTCGACGTAGCGGCCACGGCGGAATTCCTGGAACTCACGCTGTTGAGCGGTGAACGCATCGTTTTTGCGGCGCTGCACGATTGGCAGATACGCATCAATGTAGGCATCGCCGATGGCGCGCATGAAGGCGAAGCTGGTATCGAAGTCCCACTCGTTCAGGTCGTCGAAGAACAAACCGCCAATGCCGCGCGGCTCGTGACGATGCTTGATATGGAAGTAGGTGTCGCACCAGGCCTTGTAACGCGGGTAGACGTCCGGGCCGAACGGCGCGCAAGCCTGCTCGGCAACGCGGTGCCAATGAATGCAGTCCTCTTCGTTGCCGTAATACGGGGTCAGGTCGAAGCCGCCACCAAACCACCAGACCGGCTCTTCACCTTCTTTCTCGGCGATGAAAAAGCGCACATTGGCATGGGAAGTCGGCACATGCGGGTTGTGTGGGTGAATCACCAGCGACACGCCGAGGGCTTCAAAACCGCGACCGGCCAGTTCAGGACGGTGGGCGCTGGCTGACGGCGGCAGACCGCTGCCAAAGACGTGGGAAAAGTTGACGCCGCCCTTTTCGATCAGCGTGCCGTTCTCGATCACGCGGGTGCGACCGCCGCCGCCAGCGGGCCGGGTCCAGGCGTCTTCGACGAAGCGCGTGCCGCCGTCTTCGCTTTCGAGGGCGGCGCAGATACGGTCTTGCAGGTCGAGCAGATAGGCCTTTACGGCGTCGGTGCGGGTCGTCATGGCTTCACCTTGAATCGGGCGGCGCCCCGCGGACGGGCGACGCAAATGGGCGCGTAGCATACCACCGCACAACGGCGCGCCGCAGTTGACGAAGATCAAGCATGAGAGTTGGATAGGGGGCTCACGAAAGACCCAAGGAGAGCAGGCAGATGGCAAAGCGTATCCAGTTCCGCGCCCACGGCGGTCCCGAAGTGCTCGAGTATGTTGACTACGAACCCGCCGCGCCCGGCCCGAATCAGGTGCGCGTGGCCAACAAGGCGATCGGCCTGAACTTCATCGACACCTATTTCCGTAGCGGGCTGTATGCGCCACCCGCCTTGCCATCCGGCCTGGGAGCTGAGGGTGCAGGCATCGTTGATGCAGTGGGCAGCGACGTCACCCGCTTCAAGGTCGGTGATCGCGTGGCGTACGGCAGCGGCCCATTGGGGGCTTACAGCGAATTGCATGTACTGCCCCAGGACAATCTGGTGCACCTGCCGGAAGAAATCAGTTTCGAAACGGCAGCGGGGGTCATGCTCAAGGGCCTGACCGTGCAATACCTGTTGCGCCAGACCTACGAACTCAAGGGTGGCGAAACCATTCTGTTTCACGCGGCGGCCGGTGGCGTCGGGTCGCTGGCCTGTCAGTGGGCCAAGGCGTTGGGCGTGAAGCTGATCGGCACCGTCAGTTCCAAGGAAAAAGCCGAACTGGCCAAGGCCAATGGCGCTTGGGCAACCATTGATTACAGCCACGAAAACGTTGCACAACGCGTGCTGGAGTTGACCGGCGGTAAAAAAGTCCCGGTGGTCTACGACGGCGTGGGCAAGGACACTTGGCTGACCTCGCTCGACAGCGTATCGCCGCGCGGTCTGGTCGTGAGCTTCGGCAATGCTTCCGGTGCGGTGGACGGGGTCAATCTGGGCATTCTGGCCGCCAAAGGCTCGCTATACGTGACCCGGCCGACGCTGGCGACTTATGCCAACAATGCCGAGAATCTGCAGCGGATGGCCGATGAATTGTTCGAAATGATCATCAGCGGCAAATTGAAAGTGGACGTCAGCCAGCGATATCCACTGGCTGACGCGGCGAAGGCGCAAACCGAGCTGTCGGCGCGGCGCACTACCGGCTCCACCGTTCTGCAACCCTGAAACGCAGCCATCAAACAAAGCACCCGGGCGAGCCTCACGAGGCTGGCCCGGGACGTCACCTCTCGACAAAGAACGGCGTCTTGCCTGCCAGGGTGGTTGCGAAGTCACCACGGGGCAGACGCTGTACCTGCATGCCCAACACACCGGGCAATCTGAGCAATGCGCTCGCTTGCGCCTCGTTGTGCAAAGCCTGTTCGATGACACGTTCAGCAGCGGCGGGTAATCGATCCTTAGCGATAAGCAGCCGCAGGTGCGCACCGTCGGCCTGTCGATCAATCTGCACCTGCACATCCGAAGCGTGCAGTTCGGGCAACGTTTCTGCGAGCACACTCAGGACCTGTCGCTGAGTGATGATCGCACCGCCCAGCTTGATCGAAGCTTCGATTCGACCCTGCAGTTCCAGTATTGGCAAAGCGCTGCCACAGGCACAACCGGATTGCCTGTCCAAAACTCGCCCACGATCGCCAATGCGATACCGTAGCAGAGGCACCTGATCGGGCAGCAGAGGGGTCAGCAGAAACTCGCCGGTTTCACCGTCCACCACTGCTTGCAGGCTGAAGGGATCGACCACCTCAAGCAACATGGCGTCTGCATGCAAATGGTAAAAACCATGCTCGAGGTGCGCGCACTGGAAACCGATCGGGCCGGTCTCTGTCGAGCTATAACCCAATGATCGAATGCTCAGGGCCGGCCAGTCTCGGGCCAGTTGCTCGCGTAGCGGCTGACGGCAAGGTTCGCCAATGTAGTAGAGCCATCTCAAACTGCGCAGTTGCACCCCATCGACATCGGCATGATTGAACAGCGCCTCGGCGAAAGAAGGCGTGCAGATCAGTGCATCGGCTGCTTGTGAATGAATCAACCCGGCTATGCGCTGCATGCCCATCAACGCGCCTGCAGGCAGCAAGCGTGCGCCAATGTGCTGGACGATGGCCGCCGCGTATTGAAAGGCTCCCTGCATTTCACCAGGCGTCAGGCAATTGATGACGACACGGGGCAGTTCACCGGTCGCAGCAAACATTCGCGCACCCAAGGGTACGATGCTTTCGTTGAATGCCCAGGAATGGGTGATGTGCTTGCGATTGCCGGTGCTGCCACCTGAAGTCAGGGTCAGCCCACCGCCCGGTGCGCGATGTGACGCTTCGCTGAGGTGGGTAAACAGCAACCCGCCCTGATCGTCCTCCACGGCGAGGATTGGCAGCCGATGCAGATCCTCTGCGGTCTGTATGTGTTGAATCTGCGGACATAGCGTGCAGAACCACGGCAGCGACCGCGCATAGGCCAATTTACGCACGAAGGCCTCGGCGGCTGCAGCCTGAACGGTCTTTGCACTGCTCCGTTGCATCAGGTCACTGCACATGATGCGGCTCTCCCTGACGAATGCCCAACTCAGCGAATCCTTCGTTGACAGCACTGGCCAGATGCTCCAACTGAACCTCGCTGTGATTGGCGCTGATGGCCAGTCGCAGGATTGCTTCACCTTTGGCCACCACCGGAAACAAGGCCGTGGTGACCGCGATAGCGTGCCGACGCAGGTGCAACGCCAGGCTGATGGCGTCTCGTTCGGCACCGACCCGGACGAAACGTATGGGTGAAGCAATCTGATGGTTGCCCAGTACCGGCCCGAGCAGACCATCTATAGCTTCGACATTTCTCCATAACGCCGCCTGCAACGCCCCCAACTGTGCAGAAAGGTGAATGCTTGCCGAGGCGACTGCCGCACCGACACCGCCCATGGACAGTGGCCCCCCGAACGTATACGTCGACGCATTGCGCCGAATCAGCTCGGCATCGGCCGACGTCAGCACCGTAATTGCACCGCCGGTAGCACCGAAGGCTTTGGACAATGACGACAGCAGGATCAAACGATCACGCAACGGCTCAGCAGCGACATCAAGTGCATAACCGCCACCGACCTGGCCATGGATCGAAGTGCCGTGAGCGTCATCCGCATACAGATAACCCTCAAAGCGCTCAGCCAGTTGCAGCAGCCTGTTAACGGGATAAAGCCCGCGCATCGAACCGATGCTGTCAGTCAGCATAATGGGTGTGTTGCCGGCAGCGACGGCTGCAGAACAAGCGTCCTCGACTTGCTGAAGATCACTGCAATCGCAGCGCTGGACGGGACCGAACTGCCACAGAATGCCTTGCAGTACTTGCATCGAAGCATGGGCCGCGCGGTCAACGATCCAGCCTGGGCCACGGCGCAAGGGATACGACGGCAATTCACCGGAGCCCAACAGCGGCAGACACCCCAGATGGGCGCTGCCCACCGAGTTGAATGTCACCGTATGCCCCTGGAATATGTGGTTCAACTGCTCATCGAGTTCGCGCATCGGCGGTAGCAGCGCTCGGGTGCGGGCGGCAGCAAACTGCACACCGAAAGACTCGACGGCTTGTACTGCGCCTTGAACCAGACGGGGATCGCTCTCGAGTCCCAGATAGGAGCACGAGAGAAATTCGGTCAACTGCTCGCCACTGCTCAACTCTATGACCTTGCCATCGCGCTGCACCAGGTTCAGGCCATTGAGCCCGGCGTCGAACAATTGCTGCTGATCGTCACGTGCCTGACGGACCCGGTTTTTGACCCAATTGACGGTCGGATGAGGTGTATTCATCGAGATACCTGCACAGATGATGTCTGGCGGTAGACCTGTACTCGCCAGAGTTGAGTTTTTTCTCGTGCGATCGCGTCCTGAAACTGCGCGGTAACGTCGCAGAAGCCTTCGCAATCGGGCCTGATCACATGCAAATGGCCACGAATAACCGTCAGTGCGTCCTCGCCCAGAGCGGGTCGGAGCCGCTGCAGAACATCGATGCCAACCTCCGCCGGCAGGAATGAAGGCACGTCGGAAAACGAGACAAAGTCGACATCCCTGCACCTGGAAGCACAGTCGAAAATATCGCCCTGCACCACGGTCAGCTGGCATTGCTGCAGCGCCTTGTGTGCCTGTTGAAAAACCTGCGGATCGCACTCCAGTGGAAAGCCCTGCGGATAGCGCAGCTCACCGAAAAACAGCATCTGCAGGAAAAAGCTTTCGCGCACGACCTGGGTGGTAAACAAGGTATGGAAGATATCCAGATACACCTCGCGGGAACTGATACCCAGGTTGTTGCGGGGAAACGCCCCTTTGTACAACAGCGAATTGAGCACCGCTGCGTTGCCCAACAAGGCGATCACAGCCTTCCAGCGCTTGAGGGGAAACCGGCTTTGGTAATAAGCCGATTGCTCTCCCAGATCACGAAACTGGAAAATCGCTCGCCCCGCCTTGCCGGTGAACAATCCATTGACCTTCGCCAACCGCTGCAGAGTCTGCTCGAAGGCCCCTTGGTAAATCGGTGCCTGCCAATGACGGGAATGAAGCAAGTCCGCCAGCCAGCGGCGATCAAGCGGAGGCAGATCCAGAAGGCGAAATATGGATTTGCGCCGTGTCACCGACGTTTCTGGCCGGTAGCCCATGAAATCCATGAACGACTGGCGATCGGTCTGCTCAAGCAAAGCTAAACGCAAGCGGGTAAAGGCCAGCTGCGGCCCACTGATATCAGCGCAAGTCATGCGGGCCGGGTGGCGGGCCAGCAACGGTAGAAGCCGACCGCCGCAGCCGGCAACACCCAACACGTGCCTGGCATCCTCGGGCAGAATGGCGTACTCGAGCGCCGTGTCTTCATCCCCCAACGCGTAGTTCAGCCGTTCGAAATAATCAGCCATCCTGACCTCCGCCTGACCAACGTGAAAATAAACGTGAAGGCGTCATGATTTATCCAGGGCATGGAGGAATTCGTAACGGGGCGCGAGGCCGTTTTGCCAGGCTTCATACTGCTCATAAACGGCTTCGAGCATGTTGCCGGTCAGGCGCAGACTGGTTTCCATCACGGTGGCAATGGCATCCCAGTCAGCCTGACGCTTGCAGGTTCGCTGCAGGATGAGTTTGATCTCATTGAAGTGCTCGACATCGATGTCCGAATGAGCAATGAAGAACGTCAGTTGAGCGGGTTTCAGCGCCAGCGTTTCACTCAGCTTGTCGATCAGCGGAGTAATAAAGTGATAAGCGTTTTCCGCCCAGTAACTGTATCCCAGCCGTTGTAACGGATTACCGGTAAAAGAAATCCAGTACAAATAAGCGATCAATACTTCCGTCGCTGGAAGTGCCTGTGGCATATCAAATACTTCATTTTTCAATCCCAGACTCATGACATCGTGCAGGGCCATTTTTTCATGACCGACTTCTTGTGCTGCATGTTCAAAACAGAACTTCGCATAAACAGGATTATCGGCATGTCGCACACCGACCAACCCCTGATTCCGGGCATTGTGTGTGGTGTAATGAAAGGTTTCGATCATGTAGATCGCATATAACGCTCTGGAAACACTGCCCTCGCGGATAGCCTTGACCAGCCGGGAGTTATCCAGAATATCGGCCCACGCTTTTTCGATGCGCTGATCGAGCAGAATCAGCTGTTGTTCAAAACTGACGGACGCATTCATCGCGATTCTCCGGGTAGGTGCCGTTCATGGGGAAAGGTTGTTGCAGCGCTGTGAGGATTTGCCGCCACTGCGCAGACAGCAGCCAGTAATCTCCGCGTGCGCGGTGTTCGATATGCAGTGAGTTGGAAGTGATCGGGGTCAGGCCAAAGCGCTGGAACAGTCGCCGTTGTGGCGATCGACACAAGGCCGTCACACCTTGATAGCCACGATCGATCGCCCATTCGGTGGCGGCTGCAAGCAACGCGTTGGTCGGCACCGGCCGGTGCTGTTGGGAATGCGTGATCAAGCGACTGAACTCGACATGGCGCGCCAGCGCCACGGTCGGAGAAACATACTGGTGCGCCAGCGAAGCCCATTCGAACGGCGAAGGGGTCACTCGCAAAACCGCCGTCAGTTGATCGCGCTGATACAACAGAAAATGCGTACTGCGCGATGAAATCGCCAGCCTTGTTTCAAGTGCCCGGGCTCTGGACGTCAGCATGTAATGCTTTAATCGCAGACGAAACTGCCGACCGATGAATCGTTCAAACTCGCTGGCATCTGACCCCGCATCGAGAATAACAATACGATAATCGGCATGCTGCCTGGTTAATGTCTCTTGAAGCCCCTGCAGATAATCCTTGAGTTGCAAGTTCGTAGTATCCATTCCTTCTCCGCAGACGTTAACTTATCGAAGTTTCTGAGCGCATTGAAATAATGGATGCTTTTAGAAATATCGCCACTGCGCGACTTCTGATAATGACGTGGGAAAAGTTACTGAAACTTCTAACTTATCGATTTATCTGACACGCAGCAGTACAACATAAACAACAGATTGTTTAAGTTATGGAGATTGACCAAGGATAAATCGCAGACAGAAAAAAACTCCTCGCCTAAACAGTCGAGGAGTTCAAGAGCAGAAGGCAGAAAAACAGGTCAGTCGGGACGAATGACCTTACCCGTCGCCAGATCGCGAATGACGCTAGGGTTTTTCCGCCCGCCGAGACTGCCACCCAGCACCAGATCGACCTGACCACGGAAATATTGCTCAACCCGTAAACGCGTGCGCGCTGCCGGGCGACCCTGCGGGTTGGCAGAGGTCGAAATCAATGGCCCGACCATCGAGCACAGATCGCGCACTTGCGGGTGATCGCTGACCCGCAGTGCCACGGTGTCGTGCACGCCGGTGACCCATTCCGGCAACAAGCCCTGATGCGGCACCAGCCAGGTGTTCGGCCCTGGCCAGGTGCTGGCCATGCGGTCGATCCATTCTTGCGGGAAGTCTTCGAACAGGAAATCGAACTGGCGAATGTTGTCGGCGACCAGGATCAGCCCTTTGACCACCGAACGATTCTTGATCGCCAGCAACCGATCCACTGCCTCTTCGTTCCACGGGTCGCAACCCAGCCCCCAGACGGCTTCGGTTGGATAGGCAATCACCGCCCCGGCGCGAATCTCTCGTGCGGCTTGTTGCACACGCCAACTGTTAACCATGAAAAAACTCTCCGCAAACAGGTTTCGCGCAGTTTACCGATCTTCCTTGTAAAACCTAGCGCGTCCTGGCCAACCAGCGACCGTTTTCGCACACCGCACGGCCATCCATTTCCAGTTCGGTCAGAGCGGCCAGGACTTTGGGTAAAGCCCAGCCGCTGCTGTCAGCCAATCCCTCGCTGGTATGCGGCGCGGCATGGAGCAAGGCGAGTAACGGATGATCGACTTTCGGAGCGTCTGTGGACAACGGCAAATGCTGCCAGCCGCGCAGTGCTTCGAGGATGTGTTCGATGGTTTCCACCAATACCGCGCCATCACGAATCAACTGATGACAACCCCGCGCGCCGGGGTGGTGGATGGAGCCGGGAATTGCATAAACCTCGCGCCCCTGTTCCGCCGCCAGCCTTGCCGTTATCAATGATCCGCTGGCAACGCTGGCCTCGACCACCAGCACGCCGAGAGACAAACCGCTGATGATGCGATTGCGGCGCGGGAAGTTGCTCGCGGTCGGCCCGGCGTCCAGGGGAAACTCCGAAAGCACCGCGCTACCGGACGCAATCATCGCATCAGCCAAGCGTCGATTGCGCTGTGGATAAAAGTTTTCCAGCCCCGTGCCGAGTACGCCCACGGTCAGCCCGCCAACATCCAGAGCGGCCTGATGCGCAGCGGCATCGATACCCAACGCCAACCCGCTGGTGATGACAAAACCGGCCCCGGCGAGGCTGCGAGAAAACGCTGCGGCGGTGTCCATTCCCGGACGCGACGCGCGACGGCTACCCACCATCGCCAGTTGCGGTTTCTCAAGAATCAGCGGATCACCGGCAACGAACAACATTGGCGGCGGATCAGGAATCTGCGCCAGCAGCGCCGGGTAATCGGCTTGATCCCACATCAGCAAATGATGCTCTGGCCGCTCTAGCCAGCGCATTGCATGGCTGGCACCGTCGCGAACGTCTGGACAGCGCCGCGCTTCGGCGCACGTCGCCGGCAAACCCAACGAACGCCACGCACTGGCCGGAGCGCTGATGGCTTTGGAGGCCGAGCCGAAGGCTTCAAGCAATTTGGCAAAGCGCTTCGGGCCGACATCCGGCAAGCGGTGGAGGCGCAGGCGCGCTTCCAGTTCCGCCGGGGAAACCGGCGTGGAGGCAGACATCATCATGGATCATCCTTGATCGTTATAAGCCCCGAACCATTCGGAACAAGCTGTGGATAACTCTGTTGGTAACTTGTGAAGCTTGCTTACGGATTTCGTACCTTGTCGAGCACCGCCAGCGAGCGCGATGCGTTGAGAACGAGGCCGTAGCTGAGTTTGTCGTAGGTGCGAAACACCATCAGCAACCCGGCGCGTTCGTCGGGGATCTTTAGCGGTTGACCGGTGACACGGTCGCGCACGGTTTCCCCGGTCTTCATCACCGCCAGCACATTGCCTTCGGCCAGACCGTCGCGCTTGCCCTTGTTCAACGTGACCACGTCCATCACGCCGATCTGGGTGACGCCGCGCGGCACGTCGATGATCACGCCGTTGATGCTGCTGGTGGGCGCGCTGGGCA
Organism: Pseudomonas sp. S3_C06; assembly: GCF_054667675.1. Lineage (NCBI taxonomy): Bacteria > Pseudomonadati > Pseudomonadota > Gammaproteobacteria > Pseudomonadales > Pseudomonadaceae > Pseudomonas > Pseudomonas sp. S3_C06. The sequence goes on along the minus strand of NZ_CP162747.1, from coordinate 3,911,587 downwards.
TGAAGGTCGAATTGATCGAGCGTTCTTCGCCACTGAACAAACGATCGCCGAGGCGCACTTCCTGGGTGGTGCGTTGCAGGGCGAGGGTGGCGACGTCGCCTTCGGTGGCGACGATTTCACCGCCGCCAATGTCATCGGCGTTGATCCCGAGAAACTCTTTGGTCTCAGGATCGGTGTAGACCTTGCCCTGACGGAAGATCCCGTAAACCGGCTGATTGGGGTCGAAATGGCCACGTGCGAAGATACGGTCACCGGTGCCGCTGAGCACGCGTTCGGCATCGCCGGCGACAATGTACGGCGCCTTGTCGAAATCTTCGACCTTGTCGACGATGCGGTTACTCAGCAGAAAGCTGTTGATGGACTTGAGTGGAATACTTGGAATCGCTTCGGCCACCGGACTGGTGCGGATTCTTGGCGACAGTTTGATGGTGCCGCGCGACTCGCCGCGATTGAGGGTCAGACGTGGCTGGCCATCGACATAACTGAGGGTCAGCGTGTCGCCGGGATAGATCAGGTTGGGGTTTTCGATTTGCGGATTGGCCCGCCACAGTTGTGGCCACTGCCAGGGCTCGCGCAGGTATTTGCCGGAAATGTCCCAGAGCGTGTCCCCCGAAACCACCGTGTATTGCTGTGGAAAACCATCCCTGAGTTGCACTTGCCCTTGCGCCACGCCGGCCGAAGCCAACAGCAGCAGGGCGAGTAGTGTTTTCCTCATGCGGTGAATCCCTTTATCATGTGCATTCGCGTGAACCGTCAGAGCCCCCGTGGCTCGCTTGTGCAAAATGCACAAGCTACGCTTCACAACGGTAGCCTGCATCTTCGGACCTGCCAGGCCATCGCCCGACTTTACTCAACGTGTGCAGCAATCAAAGCCTATGGCCATTTTAAACATCCTCGAATTCCCGGACCCGCGTCTGCGCACTATCGCCAAGCCTGTGGCTGTAGTGGACGACGAAGTGCGTCAGTTGGTCGATGACATGTTTGAAACAATGTATGAAGCGCCGGGCATCGGCCTTGCCGCGACCCAGGTCAACGTGCACAAACGTATCGTCGTGATGGACCTTTCCGAAGACCGCACCGAGCCGCGGGTGTTCATCAACCCCGAGTTCGAATCGCTGACCGAAGAAATGGACCAATACCAGGAAGGCTGCCTCTCGGTACCGGGTTTCTACGAAAACGTCGATCGCCCGCAAAAGGTCAGGATCAAGGCGCTGGACCGCGACGGCAAGCCTTATGAGCTGATCGCCGAAGGCCTGCTCGCCGTGTGCATCCAGCACGAATGCGACCACCTCAACGGCAAATTGTTCGTCGATTACCTTTCCACGCTCAAACGCGACCGGATCAAGAAGAAACTGGAAAAGCAGCACCGCCAGAACGCTTGATGCCCCTCTTCAAAGGCTTGCTGCGGCAAGCCTTTTTCTTTTATGAGACTCCCTTCATGACTGAGCCACTGCGCATCGTTTTTGCCGGCACCCCGGAATTCGCCGCCGAACACCTCAAGGCCCTGCTGAACAGCCCTTACGAGATCGTTGCGGTCTACACCCAACCGGATCGTCCGGCCGGTCGCGGGCAAAAACTGATGCCGAGCCCGGTCAAACAGCTGGCCCTGGAAAATAATATCCAGGTGTTGCAGCCACCGACTTTGCGTAACGCCGACGCCCAGGCTGAACTGGCTGCGCTGAAACCGGACTTGATGGTGGTGGTCGCCTACGGCCTGATCCTGCCGCAAGTGGTGCTGGATATTCCGCGTCTGGGCTGCATCAACAGTCACGCGTCCTTGCTGCCACGCTGGCGCGGTGCGGCGCCGATTCAACGCGCTGTGGAACACGGTGATGCCGAGAGCGGCGTCACGGTGATGCGCATGGAGGCCGGCCTCGACACCGGACCGATGCTGCTCAAGGTCGTCACGCCGATCAGCGCTGAAGACACTGGCGGTAGCCTGCATGACCGCCTCGCCGAAATGGGCCCGCCGGCCGTGGTGCAAGCGATTGCCGGTCTCGCCGCAGGCACGCTGGAAGGCGAAGTGCAGAACGACGAACTCGCCACCTACGCGCACAAGCTGAACAAAGACGAAGCACGCATCGACTGGAGCCGTCCGGCGGTTGAGTTGGAGCGACTGGTACGCGCCTTCAATCCATGGCCGATCACCCACAGCACCCTTAACGGTGAAGCGCTGAAAGTGCTGGCGGCGACGCTCGCCGACGGCAAAGGCGCCCCGGGTGAAATCCTCAGCGCCAGCAAGGACGGTCTGGTCGTCGCCTGCGGCGAACAAGCCCTGTGCCTGACCCGCCTGCAACTGCCCGGCGGCAAAGCGCTGAACTTCAGCGACCTGTTCAACAGCCGTCGTGAGAAGTTCGCGGTTGGCACCGTGCTCGGCGCAGCGGTGGACGCGCAATGAATCCGCGTCTGGCCGCCGCCAAGGCACTCGCCGCCGTGCTCAGCGGCAAGGCCTCGCTGAACAGCTCACTGCCGACGCAACTGGACAAGGTCGAGGATCGCGATCGCGGTTTCACTCAGGATCTGGCCTTCGGCACCGCGCGCTGGCAGCCACGTCTTTCGGCATTGGCCGAGAAACTGCTGCAGAAACCGTTCAAGGCTGCCGACGCCGATGTTGAAGCGCTGCTGCTGGTCGGTCTCTACCAATTGCTCTACACCCGCGTGCCGGCCCACGCCGCCATCGGCGAAACCGTCGGTTGCGCCGACAAGCTGAAAAAGCCATGGGCCAAAGGCCTGCTCAACGCCGTGCTGCGCAATGCCCAACGCGAAAGCGAAACGATTTTCGCCGAACTGGAACGTGATCCGGTGGTGCGCACCGCTCACCCGCGCTGGCTGCAGAAATCCCTGAAAGCCTTCTGGCCGGAACAGTGGGAAGCCATCTGCGAGGCGAACAACGCGCATCCGCCAATGATCCTGCGGGTCAACCGCCGTCATCACAGCCGTGACGCTTACCTCGGCTTGCTGACTGAAGCCGGAATTGCCGCGACGCCGTGTGTTTACAGTCGCGACGGCATCATTCTCGAGGCCGCTGCCGACGTACGCAGCCTGCCGGGTTTCGCCGAAGGCTGGATCAGTGTGCAGGACGAGGCCGCTCAACTGGCTGCCGACCTGCTCGATCTGGCGCCGGGTCAACGTGTGCTCGACGCCTGCTGCGCGCCCGGTGGCAAGACCTGCCACATCCTCGAAGCCGAACCGGCGCTGGCCGGCGTGGTAGCGGTGGATCTGGAAGCCAAACGGCTGGTGCGCGTTAAAGAAAACCTTGAGCGCCTCGGCTTGAACGCTGAACTGATCGCCGCTGACGGTCGCGATATCGAGAAGTGGTGGGATGGCAAACCGTTCCAGCGCATCCTGCTCGATGCCCCGTGCTCGGCCACTGGGGTGATCCGCCGTCATCCGGACATCAAGCTGACCCGTCAGCCGGACGACATCGTCGCCCTCTCGCAACTGCAAGGCGAGCTGCTCGATGCGATGTGGAAAACCCTCGAAGTCGGCGGCATCCTGCTGTACGCCACCTGCTCGACGCTGCCGACCGAGAACACCGAAGTCATCGCCGCGTTCCTCGAGCGTACGCCGGGTGCCCGCGAACTGGATCTGGCCACCAGCGCCGGGATCAAGCAGCCCCATGGTCGCCAATTGCTGGCCCAGCAGGGCGGGCATGACGGGTTCTACTACGCCAAGCTGATCAAGATCGCTGCCGCGCGCGGCTAAACGGATTCAACGGAGTGACTGGATGAAAATCATCATCCTCGGTGCGGGACAGGTCGGCGGTTCGCTGGCCGAGCATTTGGCCAGCGAGGCCAACGACATTACGGTGGTCGACACCGACGGCGAGCGCCTGCGCGACCTCGGCGACCGTCTCGACATCCGCACCATACAGGGCCGTGGCTCGCTGCCGTCGGTGCTGCGTCAGGCCGGCGCCGACGACGCCGACATGCTGGTGGCGGTGACCAACAGCGACGAGACCAACATGGTCGCCTGTCAGGTTGCCCACACGTTGTTTCACACCCCGACCAAGATCGCCCGGGTGCGCGAAGCGTCTTATCTGAATCGCGAGGAACAGCTGTTCCAGAACGAAGCGATTCCGGTCGACGTGCTGATCAGCCCCGAGCAAGTGGTGACCAACTACATCAAGCGCCTGATCCAGCATCCGGGCGCCTTGCAGGTGATCGACTTCGCTGAAGGCGCGGCGCAACTGGTGGCGGTGCGTGCCTATTACGGCGGGCCGCTGGTGGGTCAGCAATTGCGTCAGTTGCGCGAGCACATGCCGAATGTCGAAACCCGCGTCGCCGCGATTTTCCGCCGTGACCGGCCAATCCTGCCGCAGGGCGATACGGTGATCGAGGCCGATGACGAAGTCTTCTTCATCGCTGCCCGTGAGAATATTCGCGCAGTGATGAGCGAAATGCGCCGTCTCGACGAAACCTACAAACGCATCGTCATTGCGGGCGGCGGGCAGATCGGCGAGCGTCTGGCGGAAGCCATCGAAAGTCGTTATCAGGTGAAGATCATCGAGATGAGCCCGGCGCGCTGCCGCTATCTCTCCGACACCCTCGACAGCACCGTGGTGTTGCAGGGCAGCGCCTCCGACCGTGATCTGCTGCTGGAAGAGAACATCGCCGACGCCGACATTTTCCTCGCCCTGACCAACGATGACGAAGCCAACATCATGTCGTCGCTGCTGGCGAAACGGCTGGGGGCGAAGAAGGTCATGACGATCATCAACAATCCGGCCTATGTCGACCTGATCCAGGGCGGCGATATCGACATCGCCATCAGCCCGCAACTGGCGACCATCGGCACCCTGCTGGCCCACGTGCGCCGTGGCGATATCGTTAGCGTGCACTCATTGCGTCGCGGTGCCGCCGAAGCGATCGAGGCGATTGCTCACGGTGATGCGAAGTCGAGCAAGGTGATTGGCAAGCCGATCGAGAAGATAGGTCTGCCACCGGGCACTACGATTGGTGCGGTGATCCGCAATGAACAAGTGATCATCGCCCACGATGACACGGTGATCGAAGCGGGCGACCACGTGATTCTGTTCCTTGTGGATAAAAAGCATATTCGCGATGTGGAGAAGCTGTTTCATGTGGGGTTGAGCTTCTTCTGATCCGGATTATTGATCGTTCCCACGCTCCGCGTGGGAATGCCTCAATGGACGCTCTGCGTCCCGCTATTGGGACGCAGAGCGTCCCGGGCTACATTCCCACGCGGAGCGTGGGAACGATCACATTAACGAGGGTGCAAAAATGCTCGAATCCCTGGAAAAAATGCTCGCCAAGGGTGTGGATAACTCATTGCTGCGCTTCGGCCTGGGCAAGGGTTATCTGGATCTGGGCGAAAACGCCAAGGCTGCCGAGCATTTCCAGCGCTGTGTCGGTTTTGATCCGAAGTATTCGGCAGCCTGGAAGCTGTTGGGCAAGGCGCAGCTGGCGCTGGGCGATAGCGCCGCCGCACGTCAGGCGTGGGAACAAGGTCTGGAAGCGGCCCGCGCCCACGGCGACAAGCAGGCCGAGAAGGAAATGACGGTGTTTCTGAAGAAGCTCGATCGTCAGGCGCAATGAGTCAAAGGTAGCGAAGACCGATACCGTCGGCATCTACCGTCACCACCTCCATCCGCACCCGTGGCGCGCCTGTGGGTAAATCCTGCACCTGGCCGTAAACCACCGCGCCTTTGGGCAAAGAAGCCAAAACCGGATGCTGCACAAACACCCCGGTAGGCGACAGGTTGCGCGTCTGCCCGAGGCATTCGCCAAAGCTGTCGTGGGTAATCTTGATGCGGAAGGATTTGCGTTGTTCGGACATCTTTACGCGCCCTTGAATGAACGGGTTGTGGATAACCTCAAGCAAGATCAAAAGATCGCAGCCTTCGGCAGCTCCTACAGGTTATCCACAGAGTGTGCCACTTTCGTCAGTACCAGCGTTCTTCGCCCGGCGGACGTTTCTTGAAGCGCTTCATGCTCCACATGTACTGGCTTGGATAAGCGGCTACGTAGCGCTCGACCACTTTGCTCATGGCGGCGCAGGATTCGGCGGTATCGGTGCTGTACATGGCTTCGGGCGCGGCTTCGAGGATCACTTTGTAGCCGGAACCGTCGGGCAGGCGCAGCGCATGCAGGAACACGCCAACGGCTTTGCCACCGGCGAGCATGTTCGGCACGAATTTGCTGGTCAGCGCTTGCGTGGCGAAGAATGGTACGAAGATCCCGGCGGATTCGGCCGGTTCCGGGTCAGCGGGAATGCCCACTGCACCACCTTTGCGCACTTCCTTGATGACGCTGAGGATGCCTTCCTTGGTCGAAGCGGCGACCTTGTTGCCCAGTTGCACGCGCTGTTTACGCAATAATTCATCCACAGCCTTGAGCTTCGGCGGACGGTAGAAAATAATCGGTTTGCACTGGCTGCAATAGAAGTGGTTGAGCACTTCCCAGTTACCGAGGTGGCTGGTGATGCCGACCACGCCTTTGCCCGAGGCCAAGGCGTCTTTCAGCACATCGAGGCCTTCGACTTCGCGCACCAGATCGATCGAGCGCTGCGCCGGCCAGATCCACGCGCAGGCGCTTTCGGTCAACGACTTGCCGATGTCTTTAAGACTCTGACCGACCAGACGCTCACGCTCGGCCGGGTCCATCTGTGGAAAACATTTCGCAAGGTTGATCCGCACCACGTCGCGGGAGCGGTTGGGGGTTTTCCACATGATCCAGCCGATCGCCGAACCCACGGCCTGCACGGCCCGCCATGGCAGCAGGGCAAACAGCCGCAGAGCGCCTACCAGCAAGGCGCCTTTAAACTTTTCCACAGGTCACTCCTGATTTTGTGCGGTGCGCGAGGCGGCCATTCTAACCGCCGTTGACGAGCTGCGCGTAGCGGTCGCAGTCCTGGGTGTGGTCCATGACCATCCCCGAGGCCTGCATCAGCGCATAGCAAATGGTCGGGCCGACGAACGTGAACCCGGCCTTTTTCAGGCCTTTGCTCATCGCCAGCGCTTCGGGGGTGATCGCCGGGACTTCGCTGCGATCCTTGAAATGATTGATGATCGGTTGGTCGTTAACAAACGACCAGAGGAACCCCACCGGATCCTCCAGCGCCAGCCAGGCCTGGGCATTACGGCGGGCGGCATTGAGTTTGAGGCGGTTGCGGATGATCCCCGGATCGAGCATCAACTCGTCGATTTCAGCGTCGCTCATCTGCGCCACACGCTGCACGTCGAAGCCGAACAACACCTCGCGATAACGCTCACGTTTGCGCAGCACGGTGATCCAGGACAGCCCGGCCTGGAACCCTTCGAGCAAAAGCAACTCGAACAAACCCTGCGCATCGCGTAGCGGCGTGCCCCACTCCTGGTCGTGATAAGCCATGTACAGCGGATCTTCGGTACACCAAAAGCAGCGTGGCATAAGGCTCCAGGGGGCGTGCGCAGCAATGAATCGGGTATACTCTCGCTCTTTAAATCGCAGCCCAAGAAACAGGTGAATTTCGTGAGCCAGCCTACGCCAGCCGTGCGTACCTTCCAAGACTTGATCCTCGCGCTCCAGCAATACTGGGCCGAGCAAGGTTGCGTGGTACTTCAGCCCTACGATATGGAAGTAGGCGCCGGCACTTTCCACACCGCGACCTTCCTCCGCGCCATCGGCCCGGAAACCTGGAACGCCGCTTACGTGCAGCCAAGCCGCCGTCCGACTGACGGCCGTTACGGTGAAAACCCGAACCGTCTGCAGCATTACTATCAGTTCCAGGTCGTCCTGAAGCCGAACCCGGACAACTTCCAGGAACTGTACCTGGGCTCGCTCAAGCATGTCGGTCTGGACCCATTGGTTCACGACATTCGCTTCGTCGAAGACAACTGGGAATCGCCGACCCTCGGCGCCTGGGGTCTGGGCTGGGAAGTCTGGCTGAACGGCATGGAAGTGACCCAGTTCACTTACTTCCAGCAGGCGGGCGGCATCGAGTGCTACCCGGTGACCGGCGAGATCACTTACGGTCTCGAGCGTCTGGCCATGTACCTGCAAGGCGTGGATTCGGTCTACGACCTGGTCTGGGCTGACGGCCCGATGGGCAAAGTCACCTACGGCGACGTGTTCCACCAGAACGAAGTGGAGCAGTCCACTTACAACTTCGAACACGCCAACGTCGACAAACTGTTCGAACTGTTCGACTTCTATGAAAGCGAAGCCAAGCGCCTGATCGAACTCGACCAGCCGCTGCCGTTGCCGAGCTACGAAATGGTGTTGAAGGCCTCGCACACCTTCAACCTGCTGGATGCGCGCCGGGCGATCTCGGTGACCGCGCGTCAGCAATACATTCTGCGCGTACGCACCCTGGCGCGTTCCGTTGCGCAAGCCTACCTGCTGGCACGCGCCAAGCTGGGCTTCCCGATGGCGACCCCGGACCTGCGTGACGAAGTACTGGCCAAGCTGGAGGCAGCACAATGAGTGCGCAAGATTTTCTGGTTGAACTGGGCACCGAAGAACTGCCACCGAAAGCCCTGAACACTTTGGCTGAGGCGTTCCTCGCCGGTATCGACAAGGGCCTGCAAGCCGCTGGCCTGAGCTACGAGACTAAAACCGTCTACGCCGCGCCGCGTCGTCTGGCTGTGCTGATCACCGCGCTGGCTACCCAGCAGCCGGATCGCAGCATCAACCTCGACGGCCCGCCACGTCAGGCGGCGTTCGACGCTGATGGCAACCCGACTCAGGCAGCATTGGGCTTTGCCAAGAAGTGCGGCGTTGATCTGAGCGAAATCGACCAGAGCGGCCCGAAACTGCGCTACAGCCAGAGCATCGCCGGCAAGCCGACCGCGAGCCTGCTGCCGACCATCGTCGAAGATTCGCTGAACGACCTGCCGATTCCGAAACGCATGCGTTGGGGAGCGCGCAAGGAAGAGTTCGTGCGTCCGACCCAATGGCTGGTGATGCTGCTCGGTGACCAGGTCATCGACTGCACCATCCTCGCGCAAAAGGCTGGCCGTGATTCCCGTGGTCACCGTTTCCATCACCCGCAAAGCGTGCGCATCGGTTCGCCGTCGAGCTACCTCGCCGACCTGCGTGCCGCTTATGTATTGGCCGACGCCAACGAGCGTCGCGAGATCATCAGCAAGCGCACCGAAGAGCTGGCGACCCGTCAGGAAGGCACGGCAATCGTTCCGCCGGCGCTGCTCGACGAAGTGACCGCACTGGTTGAATGGCCGGTGCCGCTGGTGTGTTCGTTCGAGGAACGCTTCCTCGACGTGCCGCAAGAAGCGCTGATCACCACCATGCAGGACAACCAGAAGTACTTCTGCCTGCTGGATGCCGACGGCAAGTTGCTGCCACGTTTCATCACTGTGGCCAACATCGAAAGCAAAGACCCGCAGCAGATCATCGCCGGTAACGAGAAAGTGGTTCGACCACGCCTGACCGACGCCGAGTTCTTCTTCAAGCAGGACAAGAAGCAGAAACTCGAAGCCTTCAATGATCGCCTGAAGAACGTGGTGTTCCAGGAAAAACTCGGCAGCGTCTACGACAAGGCCGAGCGCGTATCGAAACTGGCTGCGTACATCGCCGCTCGCATCGGCGGCAACGCTTCGTGGGCTGCCCGCGCTGGCCTGCTGTCGAAGTGCGACCTGGCCACCGAGATGGTCGGCGAGTTCCCGGAGATGCAAGGTGTCGCCGGTTACTACTACGCCCTCAATGATGGCGAGCCAGAAGATGTCGCACTGGCGCTGAACGAGCAGTACATGCCACGCGGTGCCGGTGCAGAACTGCCGGCCACCCTGACCGGTGCGGCCGTCGCGATCGCTGACAAGCTCGACACCCTGGTCGGTATCTTCGGTATCGGCATGCTGCCAACCGGCAGCAAAGACCCGTATGCCCTGCGCCGTGCGGCACTCGGCGTGCTACGTATCCTCATCGAGAAAAAACTCGATCTGGATCTGAACGACGCCGTGGCTTTCGCCGTGGCCGCGTTCGGTGCCAAGGTCAAGGCTGCCGGCCTCAACGAGTCCGTGCTGGAATTCATCTTCGACCGTCTGCGTGCACGTTACGAAGACGAAGGCGTTGAAGTCGCCACTTACCTGTCGGTACGTGCCCTGAAGCCGGGTTCGGCGCTGGACTTCGATCAGCGTGTGCAAGCGGTGCAGGCCTTCCGCAAACTGCCGGAAGCGGCAGCGCTGGCGGCGGTGAACAAGCGTGTGTCGAACCTGTTGAGCAAACTCGAAGGCGCGGTACCGACCGAGGTGCAAGCCAAGTATTTCGACAACGCCAACGAGTTCTCGCTGTACTCGGCGATTCAACAAGCGGATCAGGCCGTACAGCCAATGGCCGCGGCGCGTCAGTACAACGAATCGCTGGCACGCCTGGCGGCATTGCGTGAACCGGTGGATGCGTTCTTCGACGCGGTGATGGTCAATGCCGACGACGCCAATGTGCGGGCCAACCGTTACGCGCTGCTGGCGCGTCTGCGTGGCCTGTTCCTCGGTGTTGCCGACATTTCGCTGCTGGGTTGAGGGATTGCTGTTGAAACTGCTGATTCTCGATCGGGACGGAGTGATCAATTACGACTCCGACGCTTACATCAAGTCAGTGGCGGAGTGGATTCCGTTGCCCGGCTCGATCGAGGCGATTGCGCAGTTGAGCAAGGCCGGCTGGACGGTGGCGGTGGCCACCAACCAGTCGGGCATTGCTCGCGGCTATTACTACCTCGCCACCCTGGATGCCATGCACGCGCGGTTGCGCGAGCTGGTGGCGGAGCAGGGCGGTGAAGTCGGGCTGATCGTGTATTGCCCGCACGGGCCGGACGAAGGCTGCGATTGCCGCAAGCCGAAACCCGGGATGTTGAAAACCATCGCGGCGCATTACAACGTCGAGTTGGCCAATGTCTGGTTCGTCGGCGACAGCCTTGGTGACCTGGAGGCCGCCAAAGCCGTCGATTCACAGCCAGTTTTGGTAAAGACCGGAAAAGGCGCAAAGACTCAGGGCAAAACCCTGCCGGTTGGCACTCTGATTTTTGACGATCTGGCGGCGATTGCCGCAGAACTTATCCACAACTAGAGTACTTCTGAAGTTCCTGACCAGGGATTGATCGGGAGTGCGCTTGAACACTCGGGCATTGCCCCGTAACGGTAAACGTCACTATGTCGATACTGCGGGCCATCAGAATTTTTCTCTTTTACCTGCTGCTGGGCACCACTTCCCTGTTGTGGTGCAGCTTGAGTTTTTTTATCGCGCCGTTTCTGCCGTTCAAGGCGCGCTATCGTTTTATCAACGTGTACTGGTGCCGTTGCGCCTTGTGGTTGACCAAGGTGTTTCTCGGTATCCGTTACGAAATCAAAGGCGCGGAAAACGTGCCTGACCGGCCCTGCGTGATTCAGTCGAACCACCAGAGCACTTGGGAGACATTCTTTCTCTCTGCTTATTTCTCGCCGTTGAGCCAGGTGCTCAAGCGCGAACTGCTCTACGTGCCGTTTTTCGGCTGGGCCATGGCCATGCTGCGACCGATCGCGATTGACCGCGACAACCCGAAAGCGGCGCTGAAGCAAGTCGCGGCCAAGGGTGATGAACTGCTGAAGGACAACGTTTGGGTGCTGATCTTTCCGGAAGGCACACGTGTACCGTTTGGCACTGTCGGCAAGTTCTCTCGCAGTGGTAGCGCGTTGGCGGTGAATGCGGCACTTCCTGTGCTGCCGATTGCACACAATGCCGGCAAGTTCTGGCCGAAAATCGGTTGGGGCAAGAAGTCCGGGGTGATCACCGTAGTCATCGGCGAGCCGATGTATGCCGAAGGTACAGGCCCGCGCGCCATCGCCGAGCTGAACGACCGCGTGCAAGCCTGGAACGAGAAGACTCAGCGCGAAATGGGCTCGCTGCCACCAGCCCCGCAAGCACCGGCTGCAAGCGATCAGGTAGCTGTCTGAGATTTTGTGGATAACCTGTGTACGGTTTTGTTGAAAACGCTTGAATATTGATAGTAAGCGATTGATTTACTTATATATTTCTCAAGCTCATAAAACACCGTAAAAGGTGCATAAGTTTTTTTCGGATGTAAAAAAACCGGCTGATATAGCCGGTTTTTTTGTGGCTGATCATTCGTGAATCAGCGGTAACTCCAGTAGGAACGTGGTGCCTTGATCGACCACGCTGCGGCATTCGATTTTACCGCCATGGTGATCAACCACCGCTTTGACCATCGACAGGCCCAGCCCCACGCCATCGATGCCTTGGGCGGAGGAAAAACGGCGGTACTGACTGAACAGATCCGGCAATTCATCGGCGGCGATGCCTTTGCCTTGATCAATCAATTCACAGTGCAACCATTCCTCACGGCAACGGACCCGCAGGGTGATCGTGGTGTCGGCCGGGCTGTACTTGATCGCGTTTTCCAGCAGGTTGAACAGCGCGCGGGTCAGCAAGCCTTGATCGGCATTGATCAGACGTTCCTGCGACTCTTCATCCATGTCATGCAGCAACTCGATGCGTTTCTGCTGGGCAATGGGCAACGCTTGATCCAGCACGTCGAGCACCAGCATCGCGAACAACGTCGGTTGAAATTGGTAAGTCTCAGACTCGGCTCGCGCCAACAGAACAAAACCGTCGGTCAGATCCAGCGCGCGGCGCACCTGACGTTCGATTTGTTCGAACAACGGCGCATCAGCCCCGGCCTGATGGCGATGCACATCCAGCAAAGCGAGGATCGCCGAGTGTGGCGCGCGCAGGTCGTGGGATAGAAAGCGCAGCAATACGCTGCGTTGTTCTTCCGCCGCGCGTTCCGCGCTAAGGTCGGTGAGGCTCAGCAGCCAGCCGATCGGCGTGTCACCGTCCACCGGCAGCAGGGCGGCACGTTCCAAGCGCAGGCTGCGTTCCTTGTGGTCACGGAATTCCAGCAGCGGCAGGGCGGATAACGCTGGACGTGGCTCTGTGGATAATTCCGGATAGCCGAGGCGGGCGAGTTGATCGCGGACGTCGTCGCCCACTAATGCAGTATCGAACAACGCGCGGGCCTTGCGATTGCCCAGCAGGATCTGCCCCTTGGGATCGCTGATCAGTGTGGCGACCGGCAAGTATTCCAAACCGTCTGCGATGAAGCGTCGAGTATCGCGGGTGCGGCTCATGGCTTGCTCGAGGGCCATGATCTGCCCTTGCAAACGATCGGCGCCGGTGAATTGCGTACGACGGCGTTCGGGGAAAACCTTCGGCTCTCCATCCAGCCGCGTCAGCTCCCAGCCGAAATAAGTCAGCACCACACTCAGGCGCCGCCAATTCCAGATCAGATAGCCGAACAACATGCCCAACACCGCCGGCGTCGGCGACCACCAGCGACGCATCTCCGCCAGCCCGGCGCTGGTCAGCAGCACGCCGGCCATACCAACCAGCGTTATCCACAATGCCCAGCGCGGACGCCACAACAGCAAACCAAGTACGCACGCGACCAGGCCCACCGAAAGCATGGCTCCCATGACGGGAGCCGCACCGTGCAGGTTGATCTGCGCGCGATACGACAACAGCGCAGTCAGCGGCAACAGCACTAGACTTATCCACAACCACTCGCGCACCAGCTGTCGGAACAGGCGCTGCACCTGGCTGGGCTCACGGCTTTCACGCCGGCGATTAGTGTTCATTTGGAAAAACGCCAGGGCAGGGTGAATGGTTTCATGGGCCACAGGTCTGAGACGTAGACCCGAAGAATCATAGCGGACGTCGACCAACGGCGGGCTGCTTACTTTCACTGCGAGGGCCGAGCGACTATGGTTGTCCGCCAACTGCCCAAGCAACAAGGAATGACCGCGAATGCGCGTTGCGATTCTGGACGACGAACCCGCCGAACTGCGCCGGGTCGAGCAAACCCTGCAGCAAATGGCCGATGCCGGCGAACAGCCGTGGTCACTGCACAGCTTCGAACGCGGTGAAGACCTGCTGCGCCAACTGCGCCGGGAAACCTTCGACCTGCTGATCCTCGACTGGCAACTGCCCGACCTCACCGGCCTGGCCCTGCTGCGCTGGACCCGCGAACACATGGAAGCGCCACCGGCAGCGATCATGCTCACCAGCCGTGATGGCGAGAGCGATATCGTTCAGGCGTTGAATGCAGGGGCGGATGATTATGTGAGCAAGCCCTTTCGGCCAAATGAACTGAAGGCGCGGGTGGCTGCGGTATTGCGGCGGCACAGCCAGCAACGTGCGGCGGCGACGGAAGTGCTGAGCTTTAATGATCTGACGTTTGATGACGCTGAATTGACCGTTACCCGCGAGGGAAAGCCGATTGTCATGACCGAGCGCGAGTACCGGCTGGCGCGGTGTCTGTTCAGCAATCTGGGTCGACCGTTGTCGCGGGATTATCTGTATGAACGGTTTTGGCCGCATGAGGAGATGGCGTCGTCGCGGCCGCTGGATACGCATATTTATCGCCTGCGGAACAAGCTCGGGCTGACGGCGGATCGAGGGTGGCAGTTGTTGACGATTTATGGGTATGGGTATCGGTTGGAGAGTGTGGTGTCGAACTCGCACTAATGTTTCTGGCTGTTTCACTCTTCTCCGGCTCGACCCTTCAATTTTTTGATCGCAGATTCCAACTGCTTGATGCTGGTAGCCGGCATTGGAAGATCCTCGGGCATGGTGCCGCCAAGTTCGGAAATGGTCTCTCTGACTTTTCGACCAACCTGCAGGTGAACGTCGTTAGCTTGTTGCTTGCCCTGAACACTGTCGCGACGTAATTTATCTTCAGCCTGAGTCGCCCGAAATAAATTGGCGGCCAGTTCAGTCGAGCCCATGTGATCAAGAATTTTTTGGCTTTTTTTGAGGCCTTTGCGCTGGTGGATCGCTTTCTGATCAAGTCCTCCGTAGAGCCCTTGATATCCATGATTCTGGAAAACGGCGAAATCCAATTCTGTCTCAACGCCTGCCTGCTGTGCCGTTTCAACCAGAAGTTTGTTGTGCTCGCGTAACTCATTGCGCAGCAGCAAACGCTTCTGATCGTCCCTTAGACTCTGAAATTCGGAATCGTCTGTCAGCTCCTGACGTCGGGTCTGAATCGCAAAGTAGGTTTGCCCTGCGGCGATGACGGGCTTGGATGGATCTCCGTTCTGGACAACCAGATAGCAGGCATAGCGGGAGAGGTGGATATCCTTCAGTTCTCGCAGAGAACCAGACCCCAAGGAGACCATTTTGCTGGCTTCAACAAAATGGTCGGATACCGAATGATCACCGTGTTCACAAGCTTGTATAGCCTTGGCGATAACGTTCTCGAAGTTACGCCACGTTCTGTATTCCAGCAGCGGAGCAAGGTCTCGGGCAGACCAATACTCCACTCCACTGTCGGTTCGGTATTTGAGGCCTTCAAACGTCTGATGCTGTTCGCTCAACGGTAAATCCTCTGCTGAATGAATAAGTCGAAAGTAGCCATACAGAGCGTTGCACTGACGCGAGGAGTTATCAATCCGGAAAACATGTACATACAAATCATGACGCAGACTTGTATGCATGGAGGGATGCTTGAAACGTATAAACCCCGATGAGCCAAAACTCACCGGGGTTTATTTTTTACTTCAAGTCCGAACAGAATTCGTTAGAAATCCAGGTTCGAAACCGCCAACGCATTGCTCTCGATGAAGTCACGGCGAGGTTCGACCGCATCACCCATCAGGGTGTTGAAGATCTGGTCTGCGCCAATGGCGTCTTCGATGGTGACTTTCAGCATGCGGCGCACGCTTGGGTCCATGGTGGTTTCCCACAGCTGATCCGGGTTCATTTCGCCCAGACCTTTGTATCGCTGAATGGTGTGGCGCTTGGTACTTTCAGCCATCAGCCAGTCCAAGGCTTCCTTGAACTCGGTGACCGCTTTCTTGCGCTCGCCACGCTGGATGTAAGCGCCTTCGTCGAGCAGGGTGCTCAGTTGAGCGCCGAGGGTGACGACGGTTTTGTAGTCGTTGCTGCCGAAGAAGTCGCGGTTGAAGGTGACGTAGTTCGACAGGCCGTGGGAGATCAGTTCGACCTCTGGCAGCCACACGCCACGTTCACGATCTTCACGCAGGCTGGCCTTGTAGACCAGACCGGATTTTTCCACGGTGCGCAGACGCGCTTCGTACTGGGCAAGCCACTCTTGCATTGCTGCGTGGTCGCCGAGCTTTTCCAGGCTCACGGCCGGCAGGTAAATGAAGTGCTCGGTCAGTTCCTGCGGGTACAGGCGCGACAGACGCTTGAGGGTCTTCATCACCATGCGGAAGTCGTTCACCAGACGCTCGAGCGCTTCACCGGAAATGCCCGGGGCTTCTTCGTTCAGGTGCAGGCTCGCATCCTCCAGGGCCGACTGCGTCATGTACTCTTCCATGGCGTCGTCGTCTTTGATGTATTGCTCTTGCTTGCCTTTCTTGACCTTGTACAGCGGCGGCTGGGCGATATAGATATAGCCGCGCTCGATCAACTCCGGCAACTGACGGAAGAAGAAGGTCAGCAGCAGGGTACGGATGTGCGAACCGTCGACGTCAGCATCGGTCATGATGATGATGTTGTGATAACGCAGCTTGTCGATGTTGTACTCGTCGCGACCAATGCCGCAGCCCAGCGCGGTGATCAAGGTGCCCACTTCCTGAGAAGAGATCATCTTGTCGAAACGTGCTTTCTCGACGTTGAGGATCTTGCCCTTCAACGGCAGGATCGCCTGGGTCTTGCGGTTACGTCCCTGCTTGGCAGAGCCGCCCGCGGAGTCACCTTCCACGAGGTACAGTTCGGAGAGTGCCGGGTCTTTTTCCTGGCAGTCAGCGAGTTTGCCCGGCAGGCCGGCGATGTCCAGCGCGCCTTTGCGGCGGGTCATCTCACGGGCCTTGCGTGCCGCTTCACGGGCACGCGCCGCGTCGATCATCTTGCCGACGACCAGCTTGGCTTCGTTCGGGTTTTCCAGAAGGAAGTCGGAGAAGTACTTGCCCATCTCCTGCTCGACCGCCGTCTTCACTTCGGAGGAGACCAGCTTGTCTTTGGTCTGCGAGCTGAACTTCGGATCCGGCACTTTCACCGAGATGATCGCGGTCAGGCCTTCACGGGCATCGTCACCGGTGGTAGCGACTTTGTGCTTCTTCGCCAGACCTTCCTGCTCGATGTAGTTGTTCAGGTTACGCGTCAGTGCCGAACGGAAGCCCACCAGGTGAGTACCGCCGTCGCGCTGCGGAATGTTGTTGGTGAAGCACAACAGGTTCTCGTTGAAGCTGTCGTTCCACTGAAGGGCGATTTCCACGCCGATGCCGTCTTCACGCTGGATGTTGAAGTGGAACACCTGGTTGACCGCAGTCTTGTTGGTGTTCAGATATTCAACGAACGCACGCAAACCGCCTTCGTACTTGAACAGCTCTTCCTTGCCGCTGCGCTCATCCTTGAGGACGATGCCGACACCGGAGTTGAGGAAGGACAGTTCACGAATGCGCTTGGCGAGGATGTCCCAGCTGAAGTGAATGTTCTTGAAGGTTTCGCTGGAAGCCTTGAAGTGGATCTGGGTACCGGTGGTTTCGCTGTCGCCAACGATGGCCATCGGTGCCTGAGGTACGCCGTGGACGTAGGTCTGTTCCCAGATCTTGCCGCTGCGGCGAACAGTCAGAACCAGTTCTTCGGACAGTGCGTTCACTACCGACACACCCACACCGTGCAGACCGCCGGATACTTTGTAGGAGTTGTCGTCGAACTTACCGCCAGCGTGGAGGACGGTCATGATGACCTCGGCGGCGGAAACGCCTTCCTCTTTGTGCACGTCTACCGGGATGCCACGACCGTTGTCTTTAACGGTGATGGACTCATCCGGGTGGATAATGATGCTGATGTCGTCGCAGTGGCCGGCGAGGGCTTCGTCGATCGAGTTGTCGACCACCTCGAACACCATGTGGTGCAGACCGCTGCCATCGTCGGTGTCACCAATGTACATACCGGGACGTTTGCGTACGGCATCCAGGCCTTTCAGCACTTTAATGCTCGTTGAGTCGTACGTATTTTCTTCGCTCAATGCCTTCACTCCCGATGGTCGTGGGTCTGGGTGATACGGCCCTGTTCCACGTGGAACAGAGCGACTGGCGTTTCCGTCTGCCAGCCTTCCCTCAATAATTCGTGATCTACACAGGTGATGAACACCTGGCAGCGTAAGTCTTCCAGCAAGCGGCATAGTGCGCGACGGTGGCTCTCGTCCAGCTCGGACGGCAAGTCATCCACCAGATAAATACACTGACCGCGGCGGGCCTGGCTGACCAGATGCCCCTGGGCAATCCGCAATGCACAGACCACCAACTTCTGCTGACCCCGGGACAAAATATCCGCGGCGTTGTGTGCGCCCAATCTAAGACGCAAATCAGCCCGTTGCGGTCCGGCCTGGGTATGACCCATTTGCTGGTCCCGTTGCACGGATCCAGCCAGTACGGCGCTCAATTCCCGGTCTTTGTCCCAGCCTCGGTAATAGCTGAGCGTCAAACCTTCGAGCTCAACCAGTTCGCTCAAGGTTTGTTCAAAGACTGGTTTCAAGGCTTTGATGTAAGCGCGGCGGTATTCATCGATTTCAGCGCTGGCCTGACACAGTTCCCTGTCCCAAACCGCTTGCGAAACGGCGTCAAGTGTACCATGCCGCAGCCAAGAGTTTCTCTGGCGCAGGGCCTTCTGCAAGCGCTGCCAGGTGGCCATGAACCGTGGTTCGACGTGGAACACGCCCCAGTCGAGAAACTGCCGGCGAATCTTCGGCGCACCTTCAAGCAGGCGGAAGCTGTCGGGGTTGATCAACTGCAGTGGCAGGATCTCCGCCAGTTGCGCGGCGCTGCGGGCATTCTGTCCGTCGATACGGATCTGAAACTCGCCCTGACGATCACGCGATATCCCCAGCGCACTGTGGCCACCCTCGGCCAATTCGACCTGACCGAACACGGTACAGGCGAGCTGCTCATACTGGATGACCGGCAACAGCCGCGTGCTACGAAACGAACGGGCAAGCCCCAGCAGATGAATGGCTTCCAGAACACTGGTTTTGCCGCTGCCGTTGGCGCCGTAAAGGATGTTGATGCGGGGGGAGGGGGAGAAGGTCACCGGGTGCAGATTGCGCACCGCGGTGACCGAAACACGACTTAAGGACATCCAGAGTCAGCTGATTACAGACGCATCGGCATGACAACGTAAGCCGAATCGTCGTTGTCGGACTCCTGCACCAGCGCACTGCTGTTGGAGTCGGACAGGATCAGGCGAACCTGCTCGGTGGTCATCACGCCCAGCACGTCGAGCAAGTAGCTCACGTTGAAGCCGATTTCCAGCGAACCGCCGTTGTATTCAACACCCACTTCTTCTTCCGCTTCTTCCTGCTCCGGGTTGTTGGCCTGGATCTTCAACTGACCGCTGGCCAGTTGCAGACGGATACCACGGTACTTCTCGTTGGACAGAATCGCGGTACGGCTGAACGCTTCACGCAGCGCCTGGCGATCGCCCAGTACCAGTTTGTCGCCGCCCTTCGGCAGAACGCGCTCGTAATCCGGGAACTTGCCGTCGACCAGTTTCGAGGTGAAGGTGAATTCGCCGGTGGTCGCGCGGATGTGGTGCTGACCCAGAACGATGCTGACGTTACCGTCCGGCTCGGTGAGCAGGCGTGCCAGTTCAAGAATACCTTTGCGCGGCACGATCACCTGGTGGCGATCAGGCTGGCCGATATCGGCTTTCATCGAGCACATGGCCAGACGGTGACCGTCGGTGGCCACGGCGCGGATGATGCCTTCGGACACTTCCAGCAGCATACCGTTGAGGTAATAACGCACGTCCTGCTGAGCCATGGCGAAGCTGGTGCGTTCGATCAAACGACGCAGTTTGCTTTGCTCGAGGCTGCAGGTCAGCGAGCCCGGGCCTTCTTCAACGGTCGGGAAATCGTTGGCCGGCAAGGTCGACAGGGTGAAACGGCTACGGCCGGCTTTTACTACCAGCTTCTGCTCGTCGACCTTGATGTCGATCAGCGCATCGTTGGGCAGGCTTTTGCAGATATCCATCAGCTTGCGCGCAGGCACGGTGATGGAACCTGTTTCTGCCGGCTCTTCAAGTTGCACACGACCGACCAGCTCGACTTCCAGGTCGGTACCGGTCAGCGACAGTTGCTGGCCTTCGACAACCAGCAGCACGTTGGACAGTACCGGCAAGGTCTGTCGACGCTCGACGACGCCTGCGACCAGTTGCAGGGGTTTCAACAGGGCTTCGCGTTGAATGGTGAAATGCATGGTCTAGTCCCTTGCCTTATTAAGCTGCGCTGGTGTTCATCAAGTGGTCAGTGTACGCAGCAGGTTCTTGTAGTCCTCGCGGATGTCCGCGTCGGATTCCTTAAGTTCGTTGATCTTGCGGCAAGCGTGCAACACGGTGGTGTGATCGCGGCCGCCAAACACATCGCCGATTTCCGGCAGGCTGTGGTTGGTCAGTTCCTTGGACAACGCCATGGCTACCTGACGCGGACGAGCGACCGAGCGCGAACGGCGCTTGGACAACAAGTCGGAAATCTTGATCTTGTAGTACTCGGCGACAGTGCGCTGAATGTTATCCACAGAGACCAGTTTGTCCTGCAACGCCAACAGGTCTTTCAGGGATTCGCGAATCAGCTCGATGGTGATGTCGCGGCCCATGAAGTGCGAGTGGGCGATCACGCGTTTCAGCGCGCCTTCCAGCTCACGGACGTTGGAGCGAATGCGCTGGGCGATGAAGAACGCAGCGTCATGCGGCAACTCGACTTTGGCCTGGTCGGCCTTCTTCATCAAGATCGCGACGCGGGTTTCCAGTTCCGGCGGCTCGACGGCTACCGTCAGGCCCCAACCGAAGCGGGATTTGAGGCGCTCTTCAAGGCCTTCGATTTCTTTCGGGTAGCGGTCACTGGTGAGAATTACCTGCTGGCCACCTTCAAGCAGGGCGTTGAAGGTGTGGAAAAACTCTTCCTGGGAACGTTCTTTACGGGCGAAGAACTGAATGTCGTCGATCAGCAAAGCGTCCACCGAACGGTAGAAACGCTTGAACTCGTTGATCGCGTTCAGTTGCAGCGCCTTGACCATGTCGGCGACGAAACGCTCGGAATGCAGGTACACGACCTTGGCATTCGGGTTCTTCTTTAATAGGTGGTTACCCACCGCGTGCATCAAGTGGGTTTTACCCAGGCCGACGCCACCATAAAGGAACAGCGGGTTGTAGCCGTGCTTTGGGTTGTCCGCCACTTGCCAGGCTGCTGCGCGAGCGAGCTGGTTGGATTTACCTTCGACGAAGTTTTCGAAGGTGAAGGTGCGGTTCAGGTAACTGGTGTGCTTGAGCGCACCTTCGACCTGCACGGTGCGCTGTTCGGCGCGAACCGGGGCCTGCTGCGAGGCCGCACCGGACATCGGGTCGAAACTGTCGCGAGACGGCTCGTCACTGACTTCGGGGCTTTTTTGTGTCGAGCGCTTGGCCGCCGGTGCTGGCGCTTGCGTAGGTGCCGGCGCGCTCACAGACGCGGCATTTGCCTGGGCCTGGGAAACCTGCGCGGCAGCCAGCGGTGCATTCGGTGCCGCACGCGGTGCCGAACTGCGTTTGCTGCCTATTAATAAGGAAAGCGCCGGCGCCATGCCGTTGCCATGCTCATCCAGCAGTTCAAGGACGCGGCCCAGGTACTTTTCGTTGACCCAGTCCAGCACAAAGCGGTTCGGTGCGTAGACGCGCAACTCGTCGCCTTCGGCTTCGACCTGTAGTGGACGGATCCAGGTGTTGAATTGTTGGGCAGGCAGCTCCTCGCGCAAAAGCTCCACGCACTGCTGCCAAAGTTCCACTGACACGGATATCCCCTAAGTTGAAAGCCGGTGAGGCAAAAACAAGCGGCCATTGTAGCGGCGAGCCGTCCACTTATCCACATGCAGGTTGCGCGGTGACCATGATTTATCAATGCGTTAAATCGGAAAAAGGCGACCAACGGTGTGTGAATAAGCTCTGTGGATAACCGCCTCTAAGGGCACTGGACAAGTAGGGGTTGAACTCGGTGGATAACCTGCCTGTGGATAACAGCCCATTCCACGCACAGGTTATCCGATGGCGCAGCACAGGCTGAACACGGTTTTCCACTGTAGTTGTCATTCTCTGTACATCAGGTAAAACATGGGCCGGTGTCACTTATCCACAGAAGAAGGCTTGCCTAGCTTTTATAAGCTTTACAGAAAAGCTTTAAATAATTCCCTTCTTTATTTTTATGTATGGCGAGCAGGTGATCAGGCAAAGAACACCTCGAGATCTATTTATAAGGAAACGTTGGTTGGAAATTGACCTGAAGGCTTGCTTTCTCTAGAATCCCCGGTCTCTTAAAACGGGGGCCATTCCGGCCCGTTGTGGACGAACCAGGTAACACGACAATGAAACGTACTTTCCAACCAAGCACTATCAAACGCGCTCGTACCCACGGTTTCCGTGCTCGCATGGCTACCAAGAACGGCCGCGCAGTCCTGTCGCGTCGTCGCGCCAAAGGTCGTGCGCGTCTGGCAGTTTGATAATCCGGTACTGGAGGTGAGTCAGGACTTCAGTCGGGAAAAGCGTCTGCTTACCCCCCGGCATTTCAAGGCAGTCTTTGACTCCCCTACCGGCAAGGTTCCGGGGAAAAATCTCCTGCTCCTTGCACGCAACAACGATCTTGATCACCCCCGTCTCGGGCTGGTTATCGGGAAAAAGAGCGTAAAGCTCTCCGTTGAGCGCAATCGCCTCAAACGTTTGATGCGCGAATCGTTCCGTCTACACCAGGATTCACTGGTCGGCTGGGATATCGTTATCGTCGCGCGCAAAGGTCTGGGCGATGTAGAAAACCCCGAATTGATTCAGCATTTCGGCAAGCTCTGGAAGCGTCTGGCACGCAGCAAGCCAGTTCCAGAAGTCAAAACCGAAACTGTAGGGGTAGACAGTACCGATGCGTAAACTGGCCCTCGTTCCGATCCAGTTTTATCGCTATGCCATTAGTCCTTTGATGGCCAGCCACTGTCGTTTCTACCCCAGTTGTTCCTGCTACGCGTATGAAGCCATCGAAAATCATGGCCTTCTGCGCGGTGGCTGGCTGACCTTTCGTCGTTTAGGTCGCTGTCATCCGTGGAATCCCGGTGGTTATGACCCGGTTCCACCTATCCCTACCTCCCGTTCTTCTTCGATGGCCGAGTAATCATGGATATCAAACGCACGATCCTGATCGTCGCCCTGGCAATCGTGTCCTACGTTATGGTTCTTAAATGGAACCAGGACTATGGCCAGGCTGCCCTGCCGACTCAGAATGTTGCTTCCAGTACGACTACATCCGGTTTGCCGGACACCGCCACTGGCAATAATGCTGCCGCCAGTGACGATATTCCGCGCGCCGCTAGCGATACCAGCGCACCTGCCGAAACTCCGGTAGCCGCCAGCAAGGATCTGATCCAGATCAAAACCGACGTGCTCGATCTCGCGATCGATCCACAAGGTGGCGATGTTGCTCAACTGACCTTGCCTTTGTATCCACGTCGTCAGGATCGTCCTGATGTTCCGTTCCAGCTGTTCGATAACGGCGGCGAACGTGTTTATCTGGCCCAAAGCGGTCTGATCGGCACCAATGGCCCGGATGCAAATCCGGCCGGTCGTCCGGTCTACTCCTCGGAGAAGAAGACTTATCAACTGGCTGACGGTCAGGACCAACTGGTCGTCGACCTGAAGTTCAGCAAGGACGGCGTCAACTACATCAAGCGTTTCACCCTGAAACGCGGCCTGTATGACGTAGCCGTTTCCTACATTGTGGATAACCAGAGCGCTCAGCCCTGGAATGGCGCGATGTTCGCGCAGTTGAAGCGCGATGCAAGCGCTGATCCTTCGTCCACAACCGCTACTGGCACCGCGACTTACCTGGGCGCCGCCCTGTGGACAAGTTCGGAGCCGTACAAGAAAGTGTCCATGAAGGACATGGACAAGGCACAGCTGAAAGAAACCGTCACCGGTGGTTGGGTAGCCTGGCTGCAACACTACTTCGTGACTGCGTGGATTCCGGCCAAGGGCGAAAACAACATCGTCCAGACCCGTAAAGACAGCAAAGGCAACTACATCATCGGTTACACCGGTCCAACACTGACCGCTGCTCCGGGTGCCAAAGTTGAAACCAGCGCTGTGCTGTACGCCGGTCCGAAAAGCCAGGCTGTATTGAAAGAGTTGTCCCCAGGTCTGGAACTGACCGTCGACTACGGCATTCTGTGGTTCATTGCCCAGCCAATTTTCTGGCTGCTGCAACACATCCACGCCATTGTCGGTAACTGGGGCTGGTCGATCATCTTCCTGACCATGCTGATCAAAGGTATTTTCTTCCCTCTGTCGGCTGCCAGCTACAAATCGATGGCGCGTATGCGTGCCGTTGCACCGAAACTGGCTGCTCTGAAAGAGCAACATGGCGATGACCGGCAGAAAATGTCGCAAGCCATGATGGAGCTGTACAAGAAAGAGAAGATCAACCCGCTGGGCGGCTGCTTGCCGATCCTCGTGCAGATGCCGGTTTTCCTTTCGCTGTACTGGGTTCTGCTGGAAAGCGTGGAAATGCGGCAGGCGCCGTTCATGCTGTGGATCACTGACCTGTCGATCAAGGATCCGTTCTTCATTCTGCCGATCATCATGGGCGCAACCATGTTCATCCAGCAGCAGCTGAACCCGACTCCTCCGGATCCGATGCAGGCGAAGGTCATGAAAATGATGCCAATCATCTTCACCTTCTTCTTCCTGTGGTTCCCTGCTGGTCTGGTGCTGTACTGGGTTGTGAACAACTGCCTGTCGATTGCACAACAGTGGTACATCACGCGTAAGATCGAAGCGGCGACGAAAAAAGCCGAGGCGTAACTTGCACTGTGGATAACACCACTCAAAACGCCCCCTAGTGGGGCGTTTTGCTATCTGCCACTTTTGTCTGGATTCCGGTTTATGAGCACACCTCGTGAAACCATCGCCGCTGTCGCCACTGCTCAAGGTCGCGGCGGTGTGGGCATCGTCCGTATTTCCGGGCCGCTGGCCAGCGTTGCAGCCAAAGCCATCAGCGGCCGCGAACTGAAACCGCGTTACGCCCATTACGGGCCGTTTTTCAGTGACGACCAGCAAGTGCTCGATGAAGGTCTGGCGCTGTATTTCCCGGGTCCGAACTCGTTCACCGGCGAAGACGTGCTGGAACTGCAGGGCCATGGAGGCCCGATCGTGCTGGATATGTTGCTCAAGCGTTGCCTGGAATTGGGTTGCCGTCTGGCCCGTCCGGGTGAATTCAGTGAACGTGCCTTCCTCAATGACAAACTCGACCTGGCCCAGGCCGAAGCGATAGCCGATTTGATCGAGGCGAGTTCTGCACAGGCGGCGCGCAATGCCCTGCGTTCTTTGCAAGGCGCGTTTTCCCAGCGTGTGCATAACTTGACCGAACAACTGATAGGTCTGCGCATTTACGTAGAAGCGGCCATCGACTTCCCCGAAGAGGAAATCGACTTCCTCGCCGATGGCCATGTGCTGAGCATGCTGGACAAGGTGCGCGATGAATTATCCACAGTACTGCGTGAAGCCGGGCAGGGCGCTTTGTTGCGCGATGGCATGACCGTGGTGATTGCCGGTCGTCCGAATGCCGGCAAGTCCAGCCTGTTGAATGCGTTAGCCGGTCGGGAAGCGGCGATCGTCACCGAGATTGCCGGCACCACCCGCGATATTCTGCGTGAACATATTCACATCGACGGCATGCCGTTGCACATTGTCGATACTGCTGGTCTGCGTGATACCGACGATCAGGTGGAAAAGATTGGCGTTGAGCGCGCACTGAAAGCCATCGGCGAAGCGGATCGCGTCCTGCTGGTGGTCGATGCGACCGCTCCGGAAGCGCTGGATCCGTTTGCCCTGTGGCCAGAATTCCTTGAAACCCGACCGGATCCGGCCAAAGTTACGTTGATCCGTAACAAAGCAGACCTGACGGGTGAATCCGTTTCCCTGGAAGTCAGTGAAGATGGCCACGTGACGATCAGCCTGAGCGCCAAATCTGCAGGCAATGGCCTGGAACTGCTGCGCGATCACCTCAAGGCCTGTATGGGCTACGAGCAGACTTCGGAAAGCAGCTTCAGTGCTCGTCGTCGCCATCTGGAAGCATTGCGCCATGCCAGTGCAGCCCTTGAACACGGTCGTGCACAACTGACTCTGGCCGGCGCCGGCGAGTTGCTGGCCGAAGACCTGCGTCAGGCTCAGCACTCTCTAGGGGAAATCACCGGGGCATTCAGCTCTGATGATCTGCTGGGACGGATCTTTTCCAGCTTCTGTATCGGTAAATAACCCCCCGCTTTCCACAGACAGGTCCATTCGCGACCTGTCTGCGCCTCTTATTTCTCAAATCTTTCTCCAGTGCCGGGCAGATTTCATCTCCCTGAGCGGATTTCTCGTGCCCGTTATTTCTTCATTCACCGCATTTCTGTGAATTAATCCCTGTGAATAACTGCCACTGAGCCCGGTTGATAACAGGGCCTCAAAACTGGATATAAACCCCTCTGTGGATAACCACCCCTTTAATCCACAGGCTTAAACCGGTTATCCAAGGCCCTCATTGGCACATGGTCACAGGGTTTTGAATCTCTGTACACATTGAATATAAAGGCCTGTAGCGATCTATCCACAGATAATGGCCTCAGTAGAAATAAACATAAAAACAAAGGTTTTATAAATTTCTCTCTTTTTTATTCTTTTAACCTCGAGTTCTCCACAGCTGGTTAAATTTTGTGCAAAGGGTTCTTTAGGAAGGGCGAAGTCCCTATACTTGTCGACCAGGTCCAAAAACCTGATCTCAAACTATTCCTGAATTACCTACTTAAGCAGGCACGAGGTGCGTGGTGGATTTCCCTTCCCGTTTTGAAGTGATCGTCATCGGCGGCGGTCATGCCGGTACCGAGGCAGCACTGGCCTCAGCACGTATGGGGGCAAAAACCCTGTTGCTGACGCATAACGTGGAAACCCTCGGTGCCATGAGTTGCAACCCGGCCATCGGTGGCATTGGCAAAAGCCATCTGGTCAAGGAAATCGATGCCCTCGGCGGCGCGATGGCAACGGCCACCGATTTGGGCGGCATCCAGTTTCGCGTGTTGAACAGCCGCAAAGGCCCAGCCGTACGGGCGACTCGTGCGCAAGCCGACCGGATTCTGTACAAAGCCGCTGTCCGCGAAATCCTCGAAAACCAGCCGAACCTGTGGATATTTCAACAAGCCGCTGACGACTTGATCGTCGAGCAGGAACAAGTCCGTGGCGTGGTCACGCAAATGGGTTTGCGGTTCTTCGCCGATTCCGTGGTGTTGACCACCGGTACGTTCCTTGGCGGACTTATCCACATCGGTTTGCAGAATTTTTCCGGCGGCCGTGCCGGTGATCCGCCATCGATTGCACTGGCTCACCGTCTGCGTGAACTGCCATTGCGTGTCGGTCGCCTGAAAACCGGTACACCGCCGCGTATCGACGGCAAGTCTGTGGATTTCTCGGTGATGACCGAGCAACCGGGCGATACGCCGATTCCGGTGATGTCGTTCATGGGCAACAAAGAACAGCATCCACGCCAGGTCAGTTGCTGGATTACTCACACCAACGCCCGCACCCACGAAATCATTGCCGCGAACCTCGATCGTTCGCCGATGTATTCGGCTGCCGGTGAAATCGAAGGCATTGGCCCGCGCTATTGCCCATCGATCGAAGACAAGATCCACCGCTTTGCCGACAAGGAAAGCCATCAGGTGTTTATCGAACCGGAAGGTTTGACCACCCATGAGCTGTACCCGAACGGGATATCCACAAGCTTGCCGTTCGACGTGCAATTGCAGATCGTGCAATCGATCCGTGGCATGGAAAACGCACACATCGTGCGTCCGGGTTATGCGATCGAGTACGACTACTTCGATCCGCGCGACCTGAAGTACAGCCTCGAGACCAAAGTCATCGGCGGTCTGTTCTTTGCCGGACAAATCAACGGCACCACCGGCTACGAAGAAGCCGGCGCCCAAGGTTTGCTCGCGGGTGCCAACGCCGCACTGCGTGCCAAGGGCAAAGAAGCCTGGTGCCCGCGTCGCGATGAAGCGTACATCGGTGTGTTGGTCGACGACCTGATCACCCTCGGCACCCAAGAGCCGTACCGCATGTTCACTTCCCGTGCCGAGTACCGCCTGATTCTGCGCGAGGACAACGCTGACCTGCGTCTGACCGAAAAAGGTCGCGAACTCGGCCTGGTCGATGACGCGCGTTGGGCAGCCTTCTGCAAGAAACGCGAAAGCATCGAACTCGAAGAGCAGCGCCTGAAAAGCACTTGGGTTCGCCCGAATACGCAGCAGGGCGATGCGATTGCCGAGAAATTCGGCACGCCGCTGACCCATGAATACAA
The DNA here is from genome assembly GCF_054667675.1 of Pseudomonas sp. S3_C06. Lineage (NCBI taxonomy): Bacteria > Pseudomonadati > Pseudomonadota > Gammaproteobacteria > Pseudomonadales > Pseudomonadaceae > Pseudomonas > Pseudomonas sp. S3_C06. Next base: position 3,883,273 of record NZ_CP162747.1, on the reverse strand, counting down.
TTTGCTCAATCTCTTGAGTCGTCCGGAAATCGACTACGCTGGTCTGGTCGAAGTGACCGGCAACGGCGCCGAAGATCCACAAGTCGCCGAGCAGGTTGAAATCAAGACCAAATACGCCGGTTACATCGACCGTCAACAGGACGAAATCGCCCGTCTGCGCGCCAGTGAAGACACGAAATTGCCTGTGGATATCGATTACACCAACATTTCCGGTCTCTCCAAGGAGATCCAGAGCAAGCTCGGCGCGACTCGACCAGAGACGCTGGGCCAGGCTTCGCGGATCCCGGGCGTGACCCCGGCAGCGATTTCGCTGTTGATGATTCATTTGAAAAAACGAGGCGCGGGCCGTCAGTTGGAGCAAAGCGCTTGAGTTCTAAGGTCACTTCGCAACACGCCGAAGAGTTATCCACAGGAGCCCGCGAGCTCGGTGTCAATCTCACTGAAGCCCAGCACGAATTGCTGCTGGGTTATCTGGCCCTGTTGATCAAATGGAACCAGGCCTACAACCTGACCGCCGTGCGTGATCCGGACGAAATGGTCTCGCGGCACTTGCTCGATAGTCTGAGCGTGATGTCGTTCATCGAAAACGGTCGCTGGCTCGACGTCGGCAGCGGCGGCGGCATGCCGGGGATCCCGTTGGCGATCCTGTATCCGGACGCGCAAGTGACCTGCCTGGACAGCAACGGCAAGAAAACCCGCTTCCTGACCCAGGTCAAACTCGAACTCAAACTGGATAACCTGCAAGTTATCCACAGTCGTGTCGAAGCGTTCCAGCCTGCGCAGCCGTTCAACGGGATCATTTCCCGGGCGTTCAGCAGCATGGAAAACTTCACCAACTGGACTCGCCACCTCGGCGATGCCGATACACGCTGGCTGGCAATGAAGGGCGTTCATCCGGCCGATGAGCTGGTAGCATTGCCGGCAGACTTCAAACTCGATAGCGAACACGCCCTGGCCGTACCCGGTTGCCAAGGCCAACGCCATCTGCTGATACTGCGCCGCACGGCATGATTGGGAACACAAGCAAGAATGGCTAAGGTATTCGCGATAGCGAACCAAAAGGGTGGTGTGGGCAAGACCACCACCTGCATCAACCTCGCAGCATCCCTGGTCGCAACCAAGCGCCGGGTGCTGTTGATCGATCTCGATCCACAGGGCAACGCCACCATGGGTAGCGGTGTGGATAAACACGGCCTGGAAAATTCGGTCTATGACCTGCTGATCGGCGAGTGCGATCTGGCCCAGGCCATGCACTATTCCGAGCACGGCGGTTATCAACTGCTGCCGGCCAACCGCGATCTGACGGCGGCCGAAGTCGTGCTGCTGGAAATGCAGATGAAGGAAAGCCGTCTGCGCAGCGCGCTGGCGCCAATCCGCGAAAACTACGATTACATTCTGATCGACTGCCCGCCGTCGCTGTCGATGCTTACGCTGAACGCTTTGGTGGCCGCCGATGGGGTAATTATCCCCATGCAGTGCGAGTACTTTGCGCTCGAAGGCTTGAGCGACCTTGTGGATAACATCAAACGAATCGCTGAACTGCTGAATCCGAACCTGAAAGTCGAAGGTTTGCTGCGGACCATGTATGACCCGCGCCTGAGTCTGATGAACGACGTTTCGGCGCAGCTCAAGGAACACTTCGGCGATCAGCTGTACGACACGGTGATTCCGCGCAACATCCGCCTGGCCGAAGCGCCGAGCTACGGCATGCCGGCGCTGGCCTACGACAAGCAATCGCGTGGCGCCCTGGCTTATCTGGCCCTGGCCGGCGAGATGGTTCGCCGTCAGCGCAAAAATTCACGCATCGCCGCCGCTCAGGCAACTTAAGGAATCCCCATGGCCGTCAAGAAACGAGGTCTCGGACGTGGACTGGATGCACTGCTGAGTGGTCCGACCGTCAGCGCGCTGGAAGAACAAGCGGCGCAAGCTGACACCCGCGAACTGCAGCACTTGCCGTTGGATCTGCTGCAGCGCGGTAAATACCAGCCGCGCCGCGACATGGATCCGCAGGCGCTGGAAGAACTGGCAGCGTCGATCAAGGCGCAAGGCGTGATGCAGCCGATCGTGGTGCGCCCGATTGGCGGTGGCCGCTTCGAGATCATCGCTGGTGAACGTCGCTGGCGCGCGAGTCAGCAAGCCGGGCAGGAAACCATTCCGGCGATGGTCCGGGATGTGCCGGATGAAACCGCAATCGCCATTGCGCTGATCGAGAACATCCAGCGCGAAGACCTCAACCCGATCGAAGAAGCGGTGGCCCTGCAGCGTTTGCAGCAGGAATTCCAGCTCACTCAGCAACAAGTTGCCGAGGCTGTGGGTAAGTCCCGCGTCACTGTGGCTAACCTGTTGCGCCTTATTGCACTGCCGGAAGTCATCAAGACGATGTTGTCTCACGGCGACCTGGAAATGGGTCATGCCCGTGCTTTGCTCGGTCTGCCGGACAATCAACAGGTTGAAGGGGCGCGACATGTTGTCGCACGCGGTCTCACCGTGCGCCAAACTGAGGCACTGGTTCGCCAGTGGTTGAGTGGCAAACCGGAGCCTGTGGAAGCGACCAAACCCGACCCGGATATCGCCCGTCTCGAACAGCGTCTGGCCGAGCGCCTAGGCTCTGCGGTGCAGATTCGCCACGGGAAGAAGGGAAAGGGTCAGTTGGTGATCGGTTATAACTCGCTCGATGAGCTTCAAGGTGTGCTCGCACACATCCGCTGAAACATTTCCTCATGTAGCGCGCAGTCGGAAATCACTACCTGACAGTTGAATAGGGGCAGAACCGCCCCTATACTCTGCGCGCATTTTGTCGGCACAAATTATGCCAAGTTATTGAATTCTGGCAGCCGACCATTGGAGAGCAAACGTGATGGAAACCCGCAAGCCAAACCGCCTGCCGTTCCATCGCCTGGCGGTTTTTCCGGTGTTGATGGCTCAATTTGTCATTTTGCTCATTGCCGCTTTGGCGCTCTGGCAATGGCACGGAGTCGTTGCCGGATACTCGGGACTTTGCGGAGGCCTGATAGCCTTGCTGCCCAATGTTTATTTCGCTCACAAGGCATTTCGGTTTTCCGGCGCCCGAGCAGCCCAGTCCATCGTCCGGTCTTTTTATGCCGGCGAGGCAGGCAAACTGATTTTGACGGCAGTGCTCTTTGCACTGGTGTTTGCAGGTGTGAAGCCACTGGCGCCGATAGCTGTATTCGGCGCGTTCGTGCTGACTCAGTCGGTCAGCTGGTTCGCTCCCCTGCTGATGAGAACAAGACTTTCGAGACCTTAGGGCGTTTGAGGCAACCATGGCAGAAACAACCGCTTCGGGCTATATCCAGCACCACTTGCAGAACCTGACCTTCGGTCAGCTACCTAACGGCGGCTGGGGCTTTGCCCATACCGCAGCAGAGGCCAAAGAAATGGGCTTCTGGGCTTTCCACGTCGATACTCTCGGCTGGTCGGTCGCGTTGGGTCTGATCTTCGTACTTCTTTTCCGCATGGCGGCAAAGAAAGCGACTTCGGGTCAGCCGGGTGCTTTGCAGAACTTCGTTGAAGTATTGGTCGAATTCGTCGATGGCAGCGTGAAAGACAGCTTCCATGGCCGTAGCCCGGTGATTGCACCGCTGGCACTGACCATCTTCGTCTGGGTGTTCCTGATGAACGCCGTCGACCTGGTACCGGTCGACTGGATTCCTCAGCTGGCCATCCTGATCTCCGGCGACCACCACATCCCGTTCCGTGCCGTGTCGACCACCGACCCGAACGCGACCCTGGGCATGGCGTTCTCGGTTTTCGCACTGATCATTTTCTACAGCATCAAGGTCAAGGGCTTCGGCGGCTTCATCGGCGAACTGACCCTGCACCCGTTCGGCAGCAAGAACATCTTCGTTCAAGCCCTGCTGATCCCGGTGAACTTCCTGCTGGAATTCGTGACCCTGATCGCCAAACCGATCTCTCTGGCTCTGCGTCTGTTCGGCAACATGTATGCCGGCGAGCTGGTGTTCATTCTGATCGCTGTGATGTTCGGCAGCGGCCTGCTCTGGCTGAGCGGCCTGGGCGTTGTTCTGCAGTGGGCGTGGGCTGTGTTCCACATCCTGATCATCACGCTGCAGGCGTTCATCTTCATGATGCTGACCATCGTCTACCTGTCGATGGCGCACGAAGAAAACCATTAAGACCAGTCTCGACTAGTCTGATGTCCTTCCCGGTCAAACGGGAAGGGGCTCTTCACAGGGCACCTGAAACGATTTGTTTTACCGCTTTAATCTAAAAAACCTAAACCATACGACGTAAAAGTCGGGAGGAAAGATGGAAACTGTAGTTGGTCTAACCGCTATCGCTGTTGCACTGTTGATCGGCCTGGGCGCACTGGGTACCGCAATTGGTTTCGGCCTGCTGGGCGGCAAGTTCCTGGAAGGCGCAGCGCGTCAGCCAGAAATGGTTCCAATGCTGCAAGTTAAAATGTTCATCGTTGCCGGTCTGCTCGACGCCGTAACCATGATCGGTGTTGGTATCGCTCTGTTCTTCACCTTTGCGAACCCGTTCGTTGGTCAGATCGCTGGCTAATTACCCGGATTTTTCCGAGTAATTTGATGTGATGGACAACGTAACTGCGAGGTGTTGGCGTGAACATTAATGCGACCCTGATTGGCCAGTCCGTTGCGTTCCTGATTTTTGTACTGTTCTGCATGAAGTATGTATGGCCTCCGGTCATCGCTGCTCTGCACGAACGTCAAAAGAAGATCGCTGATGGTCTGGACGCTGCCAGCCGTGCAGCTCGCGACCTGGAGTTGGCCCAAGAAAAAGCGGGTCAGCAACTGCGCGAAGCGAAAGCTCAGGCAGCTGAAATCATCGAGCAAGCCAAGAAACGCGGTAACCAGATTGTCGAAGAGGCCGTTGAAAAGGCCCGTGTCGACGCTGACCGTGTGAAGGTTCAGGCTCAAGCCGAGATCGAACAGGAACTGAACAGTGTCAAAGACAAGCTGCGCGCCCAAGTGGGTTTGCTGGCTGTCGGCGGCGCCGAGAAGATCCTGGGTGCCACAATCGATCAAAACGCGCACGCAGAGCTGGTTAACCAACTGGCTGCTGAAATCTAAGCGAGGGCGATCATGGCAGAACTGACCACGTTGGCCCGACCTTACGCTAAGGCGGCCTTCGAGCACGCTCAGGCCCACCAGCAACTGGCCAATTGGTCAGCCATGCTCGGCCTGGCTGCAGCGGTGTCACAAGATGACACCATGCAGCGCGTGCTCAAGGCCCCGCGACTGACGAGCGCAGAAAAGGCCGCCACGTTTATTGACGTGTGCGGCGACAAGTTTGATGCCAAGGCACAGAACTTCATCAATGTCGTTGCCGAAAACGACCGTCTCCCGCTTCTGCCGGAGATTGCCGCTCTTTTCGACCTGTACAAGGCCGAACAAGAGAAGTCGGTAGACGTTGAAGTGACCAGTGCTTTTGCATTGAACCAAGAACAGCAAGACAAACTCGCCAAGGTTCTCAGTGCACGACTCAACCGGGAAGTGCGCCTGCAAGTTGCGGAGGATGCTGCCCTTATAGGTGGTGTCGTCATCCGCGCCGGCGACCTGGTTATCGATGGCTCGATTCGCGGCAAAATCGCGAAACTTGCCGAAGCATTGAAATCTTGAGTTTGAAGGGGCAGCAGAGCAATGCAGCAACTCAATCCTTCCGAAATAAGTGAAATTATCAAGGGCCGCATCGACAAGCTCGATGTGACCTCCCAAGCCCGTAACGAAGGCACTGTCGTCAGCGTATCTGACGGCATCGTGCGGATTCACGGTCTGGCCGACGTCATGTACGGCGAGATGATCGAGTTTCCGGGCGGCGTCTACGGTATGGCCCTCAACCTGGAGCAAGACTCCGTAGGTGCCGTTGTACTGGGCGCTTACCAGTCTCTGGCTGAAGGCATGAGCGCCAAGTGCACCGGCCGCATCCTCGAAGTTCCGGTTGGTAAGGAACTGCTGGGTCGCGTAGTCGACGCACTGGGTAACCCTGTTGACGGCAAAGGTCCACTGGGCAACACCGAGACCGACGCGGTCGAGAAAGTTGCACCGGGCGTGATCTGGCGTAAGTCGGTAGACCAGCCTGTACAGACTGGCTACAAGGCTGTCGATGCCATGATCCCTGTCGGCCGTGGCCAGCGTGAGCTGATCATCGGTGACCGTCAGATCGGTAAAACCGCTCTGGCGATCGACGCGATCATCAACCAGAAAGACAGCGGCATTTTCTGCGTCTACGTAGCCATTGGTCAGAAGCAATCGACCATCGCCAACGTGGTTCGCAAGCTGGAAGAAAACGGCGCCCTGGCCAACACGATCATCGTGGCTGCCAGTGCTTCGGAATCTCCTGCGCTGCAGTTCCTGGCACCGTACTCCGGTTGCACCATGGGTGAATTCTTCCGCGACCGCGGTGAAGACGCGCTGATCGTTTATGACGATCTGTCCAAGCAAGCAGTGGCTTACCGCCAGATTTCCCTGCTGCTGCGCCGTCCACCAGGCCGTGAAGCTTACCCAGGCGACGTGTTCTATCTCCACTCCCGTCTGCTGGAGCGCGCATCCCGCGTTTCGGAAGAATACGTAGAGAAGTTCACCAACGGCGCAGTGACCGGCAAAACCGGTTCGCTGACCGCACTGCCGATCATCGAAACCCAGGCTGGCGACGTTTCCGCGTTCGTTCCGACCAACGTGATTTCCATCACCGACGGTCAGATCTTCCTGGAATCGGCCATGTTCAACTCGGGCATCCGTCCTGCAGTGAACGCCGGTGTTTCGGTATCCCGTGTGGGTGGTGCCGCTCAGACCAAGATCATCAAGAAGCTGTCCGGTGGTATCCGTACCGCTCTGGCTCAGTACCGTGAACTGGCGGCATTCGCCCAGTTCGCTTCTGACCTGGACGAAGCGACCCGTAAGCAACTTGAGCATGGTCAGCGCGTTACCGAGCTGATGAAGCAGAAGCAATACGCACCAATGTCGATCGCTGACATGGCGCTGTCGCTGTATGCCGCTGAGCGTGGGTTCCTGACTGACATTGAAATCGCCAAGATCGGCAGCTTCGAACAAGCGCTGATTGCTTTCTTCAACCGCGATCACGCCGATTTGATGGCCAAGATCAACGTTAAAGGTGACTTCAATGACGAAATCGACGCTGGCATGAAAGCCGGTATCGAGAAGTTCAAGGCCACCCAAACCTGGTAAGCCGCAGCGGGAGCCGCGAGGCTCCCGCTTGCTAACCTGATAGGTGTTACATGGCAGGCGCAAAAGAGATTCGCAGTAAGATTGCGAGCATCAAAAGCACGCAAAAGATTACCAGCGCCATGGAAAAAGTGGCGGTCAGCAAAATGCGCAAGGCACAAATGCGCATGGCTGCTAGCCGTCCTTATGCGGAGCGTATCCGCCAGGTTATTGGGCATCTGGCCAACGCCAACCCGGAATACCGCCACCCGTTCATGATCGACCGCGAAATCAAGCGCGTTGGTTATGTTGTGGTGAGCAGTGACCGTGGTCTGTGCGGCGGCTTGAATACCAACCTGTTCAAGGCCCTGGTCAAGGACATGGCGGTAAACCGCGAAAACGGCGTCGAGATTGATCTGTGTGTCGTTGGTAGCAAGGGTGCGGCCTTTTTCCGCAACTTCGGCGGTAACGTCGTTGCAGCTATCAGCCACCTGGGTGAAGAGCCGTCGATCAATGATCTGATCGGCAGCGTCAAGGTGATGCTGGATGCCTACCTGGACGGCCGTATTGACCGCCTGTCCGTGGTGTCCAACAAGTTCATCAACACCATGACGCAACAGCCTACCGTGGAGCAGTTGATTCCATTGGTGGCTACCCCGGATCAGGATCTCAAGCACCACTGGGACTATCTCTACGAACCGGATGCCAAAGAGCTGCTTGACGGCTTGATGGTCCGCTACGTTGAGTCGCAGGTCTACCAGGCGGTGGTCGAGAACAACGCGGCTGAACAAGCTGCGCGGATGATCGCGATGAAGAACGCTACCGACAACGCCGGTGATTTGATCAGCGATTTGCAGCTGATCTACAACAAGGCGCGTCAGGCTGCGATCACCCAAGAGATCTCGGAAATCGTCGGCGGCGCTGCCGCGGTTTAACGGTTCAAATATTCAGAGGATCCAGCTATGAGTAGCGGACGTATCGTTCAAATCATCGGCGCCGTTATCGACGTGGAATTTCCACGCGACAGCGTACCGAGCATCTACAACGCGCTGAAAGTAGTGAGCGCGGCTGAAACCACTCTGGAAGTTCAGCAGCAGCTGGGCGACGGCGTGGTTCGTACCATTGCGATGGGTTCCACCGAGGGCTTGAAGCGCGGTCTGGAAGTTACCGACTCTGGCGCAGCCATCTCCGTACCGGTCGGTAAAGCGACCCTGGGCCGGATCATGGACGTCCTCGGTAACCCGATCGACGAAGCTGGCCCGATCGACACCGAAGAGCGTTGGGGCATTCACCGTCCAGCGCCTTCGTTCGCTGAACAGGCAGGCGGCAACGACCTGCTGGAAACCGGCATCAAGGTTATCGACCTGGTTTGCCCGTTCGCCAAAGGCGGTAAAGTCGGTCTGTTCGGTGGTGCCGGTGTAGGCAAAACCGTAAACATGATGGAACTGATCCGTAACATCGCCATCGAGCACAGCGGTTATTCCGTGTTCGCCGGTGTGGGTGAGCGTACTCGTGAGGGTAACGACTTCTACCACGAGATGAAGGACTCCAACGTTCTGGACAAAGTGGCACTGGTTTACGGTCAGATGAACGAGCCGCCGGGTAACCGTCTGCGCGTAGCACTGACCGGCCTGACCATGGCCGAGAAGTTCCGTGACGAAGGTAACGACGTTCTGCTGTTCGTCGACAACATCTATCGTTACACCCTGGCCGGTACTGAAGTATCCGCACTGCTGGGCCGTATGCCTTCGGCAGTAGGTTACCAGCCGACCCTGGCTGAAGAGATGGGCGTTCTGCAAGAACGTATCACTTCGACCAAGGAAGGTTCGATCACTTCGATCCAAGCGGTATACGTACCTGCGGATGACTTGACCGACCCGTCGCCAGCGACCACCTTCGCCCACTTGGACGCCACCGTCGTTCTGTCCCGTGACATCGCTTCCCTGGGTATCTACCCGGCAGTAGATCCACTGGATTCGACTTCGCGCCAGCTGGACCCGAACGTAATCGGCCAGGACCACTACGACACCGCTCGCGGCGTTCAGTACGTTCTGCAACGTTACAAAGAGCTGAAGGACATCATCGCGATCCTGGGTATGGACGAGCTGTCGGAAGCCGACAAGCAGTTGGTAAACCGTGCTCGTAAGATCCAGCGCTTCTTGTCGCAGCCGTTCTTCGTGGCTGAAGTCTTCACCGGTGCTTCGGGTAAATACGTTTCCCTGAAAGACACCATTGCTGGCTTCAAAGGCATCCTCAACGGTGACTACGACCACCTGCCAGAACAAGCGTTCTACATGGTTGGCGGCATCGAAGAAGCGATCGAGAAAGCCAAGAAACTGTAATCCCGGCGCCCGGCAACGGGCGCTAATTTAGGTTGAGGCAATCAGATGGCTATGACAGTCCATTGCGATATCGTCAGCGCGGAAGGGGAAATCTTTTCCGGCCTGGTCGAGATGGTGATTGCGCACGGTGCACTGGGTGATCTTGGTATCGCTCTGGGTCACGCGCCGCTGATCACTAATCTGAAGCCAGGTCCGATCCGCCTGATCAAGCAAGGCGGGGAAGCCGAGGTGTTCTACATCTCCGGTGGTTTCCTCGAGGTTCAGCCGAACATGGTCAAAGTGCTTGCCGATACCGTGCAACGTGCCGCCGACCTGGATGAAGCTCAAGCTCAAGCTGCTCTCAAGGCTGCCGAGCATGCTCTGCATGAAAAGGGCGCTGATTTCGACTACAGCGCTGCGTCAGCACGTCTGGCCGAGGCTGCAGCTCAGCTGCGCACCGTCCAGCAGATCCGCAAGAAGTTTGGCGGTTAATCCGTCATCCGCTTGTTGTGCGATTGATAAAAAAGGGTAGCCTCGGCTACCCTTTTTTCTTTTCCGAATTCCCGAAACCCGGTCGCAGTTGCTGACCACCCAGGATTGGTAGCCAGTCATGTCTCTTGAAATCGTTATCCTCGCGGCCGGTCAAGGCACCCGTATGCGTTCGGCACTGCCGAAAGTACTGCATCCGATTGCCGGCAATTCCATGCTGGGGCATGTTATCCACAGTGCTCGGCAACTTGATCCACAGCGCATCCATGTCGTGATCGGCCATGGCGCGGATGTGGTGCGGGAACGTCTGGCCGCTGATGATCTGAATTTCGTCCTGCAGGACAAGCAACTCGGTACCGGTCACGCCACCGCTCAAGCGGTGCCGTTCATTACTGCCGATACCGTGCTGATCCTCTACGGTGACGTGCCGTTGATCGAAGTCGAAACCCTGCAGCGTCTGCTCAAGCACGTCGTGCCTGGGCAGATGGGTTTGCTCACCGTGGAACTGGACGATCCGACCGGTTACGGCCGTATCGTGCGCGATGCCGACGGCAAGGTCGCAGCCATCGTTGAACACAAAGATGCCAGCGAAGCGCAACGCGCAATTACTGAAGGTAATACCGGTATCCTCGCTGTCCCGGCCAATCGTCTGGCCGACTGGATGAGTCGCCTGTCGAACAACAATGCCCAAGGCGAGTACTACCTGACCGACGTGATCGAAATGGCGGTGAGTGATGGCCTGGTTGTCGCCACCGAACAACCGCACGATCCGATGGAGGTGCAGGGCGCCAACGATCGCAAGCAACTGTCCGAGCTGGAGCGCCACTACCAGTTGCGCGCTGGCCGTCGGTTGATGGCCCAAGGCGTCACCCTGCGTGACCCGGCGCGTTTCGACGTGCGAGGCGAAGTCACCGTGGGTCGCGACGTCCTGATCGACATCAACGTGATCCTCGAAGGTAACGTTGTCATCGAAGACGACGTGGTGATCGGCCCGAACTGTGTGATCAAGGACAGCACCCTGCGCAAAGGTGTGGTGATCAAGGCCAACTCGCACATTGAAGGTGCCGTTCTGGGCGAGGGCAGCGATGCCGGACCATTTGCGCGTCTGCGTCCAGGCACCGTGCTCGAAGCGCGTGCGCATGTGGGTAACTTTGTTGAATTGAAAAACGCCCACATGGGCGAAGGCGCCAAGGCAGGTCATCTGACTTATCTGGGCGATGCCGAAATCGGTGCGCGTACCAACATTGGCGCCGGCACCATTACCTGCAACTACGATGGCGCCAACAAGTGGAAAACCGTGCTGGGTGCTGACGTGTTCATCGGTTCCAATAATTCGCTGGTCGCGCCTGTGGATATCTCCGACGGTGCAACCACGGCGGCCGGGTCGACCATTACGCAGAATGTGGATAACGCACAGTTGGCCGTGGGCCGAGCGCGGCAGAGGAATATCGACGGCTGGAAGCGGCCGGAGAAGATCAAGAAGAGCTGAGTTATCCACAGCGGCTTTTTGAAGATCAGAAAATCGCAGCCTTCGGCAGCTCCTATGGGGACTGTTGAGGGTTGCGATTTTTTTTGGACGACAGCTTGACGATTTAGAGCCGATAGGTTTTGATTGCTTCCGATATCTTTCGAATCGAAACTTAAGTCGCCATGTCGAAACGCAACACGCCGCAACGCCGCCACAACATCCTCGCCTTGCTCAACGAGCAGGGCGAAGTCAGTGTGGATGAACTGGCCAAGCGCTTCGAAACCTCCGAAGTTACGATTCGCAAGGATCTCGCCGCGCTGGAAACTCATGGTCTGTTGCTGCGCCGCTACGGTGGGGCGATCACCATGCCGCAGGAACTGGTCGCGGAAACTGCGCAGAGCGTTTCCAAATACAAACAGGCGATTGCCCGCGCGGCGGTGAAACGCATCCGCGAACACGCGCGGATCATCATCGACAGCGGCAGTACCACCGCTGCAATGATCCCGGAACTTGGCCAACAGCCAGGCCTGGTGGTGATGACCAACTCCCTGCACGTCGCCAACGCCTTGAGCGAACTTGAGCACGAACCGGTGCTGTTGATGACCGGTGGCACCTGGGATCCGCATTCGGAATCCTTTCAGGGCCAGGTTGCCGAGCAAGTACTACGCTCTTACGACTTCGACCAGTTATTCATCGGCGCCGATGGCATCGATCTGGTGCGTGGCACCACCACCTTCAATGAGCTGCTCGGTTTGAGCCGGGTCATGGCTGAAGTGGCGCGGGAAGTCATCGTCATGGTCGAGGCCGACAAGATCGGTCGCAAGATTCCCAATCTGGAGCTGCCATGGAGCAGCGTCCATACCCTAATTACCGATGATCGCCTGCCTAGCGAGGCACGCGATCAGATTCAGGCCCGCGGTATCACCGTGATTTGCGCGGCTGTCAGTCAGGAGAAATAAGCATGTGTGGAATTGTCGGCGCAGTTGCTGAACGTAATATCACCGCCATCCTGCTCGAAGGTCTCAAGCGCCTTGAATACCGCGGCTACGACAGCGCCGGTGTCGCGGTCTTCACCAACGACGAAACCCTCGAGCGCATGCGTCGCCCGGGTAAAGTCAGCGAACTCGAAGCGGCGCTGGCCGAACACCCGTTGGTCGGCCGTCTGGGCATTGCCCACACCCGCTGGGCAACTCACGGCGCACCGTGCGAACGCAACGCCCACCCGCATTTCTCCGGCGACATCGCGGTGGTGCACAACGGCATCATCGAAAACCACGAAGCCCTGCGTGATCAACTGAAAGCGCTGGGTTACGTGTTTACTTCGGACACCGATACCGAAGTTATCGCCCATCTGCTCAATCACAAGCTCAAGGATCAGCCTGACCTGAGCGTCGCTCTCAAGGCGACGGTCAAGGAATTGCACGGTGCTTATGGTCTGGCAGTGATCAATGCCAAGCAGCCGGATCGTCTGGTTGCCGCGCGCAGTGGCAGTCCGTTGGTGATTGGGCTGGGTCTGGGCGAGAACTTCCTCGCCTCCGATCAGTTGGCGCTGCGTCAGGTCACTGACCGCTTCATGTACCTGGAAGAAGGCGATATCGCCGAAATTCGCCGCGATAACGTGCAGATCTGGGACATCAACGGCAACGTCGTCGAGCGCCAGACCGTGCAGTACAGCGACGGTGCCGAAGCCGCCGACAAAGGTGAATACCGCCACTACATGCTCAAGGAAATCCACGAGCAACCAGCCGTTGTGCAGCGCACCCTCGAAGGTCGCCTGAGCAATGATCAGGTGCTGGTGCAAGCATTCGGCCCACAAGCGGCCGAATTGTTCGCCAAAGTGCGTAACGTACAGATCGTCGCCTGCGGCACCAGCTATCACGCGGGTATGGTCGCGCGTTACTGGCTGGAAGAACTGGCCGGCATTCCGTGCCAGGTCGAAGTCGCCAGCGAATTCCGCTATCGCAAAGTGGTGGTGCAGCCGGACACCTTGTTCGTGACCATCTCGCAGTCCGGCGAAACCGCCGACACCCTCGCTGCGCTGCGCAATGCCAAGGAGCTGGGCTTCCTCGCCAGCCTGGCGATCTGCAACGTCGGCATCAGCTCGCTGGTGCGCGAATCCGACCTGACCCTGCTAACCCAGGCCGGCCGCGAAATCGGTGTCGCCTCGACCAAAGCCTTCACCACGCAACTGGTCGGTCTGTTGTTGCTGACCCTGTCGCTGGGTCAGGTGCGCGGCACGTTGGCCAATGGCGTTGAAGCGCGTCTGGTCGAAGAACTGCGTCGCCTGCCAACCCGTCTCGGCGAAGCGCTGGCCATGGACAGCACCGTGGAAAAGATCGCCGAGCTGTTCGCCGAGAAGAACCACACTCTGTTCCTCGGTCGTGGCGCGCAATTCCCGGTGGCAATGGAAGGTGCGCTGAAACTCAAGGAAATCTCTTATATTCACGCCGAAGCCTACCCGGCCGGCGAGCTGAAGCACGGCCCTCTGGCACTTGTGGATAACGACATGCCCGTGGTCACCGTGGCGCCGAACAACGAACTGCTGGAAAAGCTCAAATCCAACCTGCAGGAAGTCCGCGCCCGTGGTGGCGAACTGATCGTGTTCGCCGACGAGAAAGCCGGGATGACCAACGGCGAAGGCACCCATGTGGTGCAGATGCCACATATCCACGACATCCTCTCGCCGATCCTCTACACGGTTCCGCTGCAGCTGCTGTCGTACTACGTTGCGGTGCTCAAGGGCACGGACGTCGATCAGCCGCGTAATTTGGCGAAGTCGGTGACAGTGGAATAAGTTATCCACAGTAGATCGTGCTTCAGAAAAAATTATTCCCTTTTTGGAGCCTTTCGGGGCTCCAAACGATTCAATAACTGTCTTGCACTCTACTCTTCTAACAAGTTAGCAAAACAGTGCGCGCCCCATGTCTAATAATAAAGAACCCAACGGTGTGAATTCGTGGGGTAATAAATTAAAATAGTTTATTTCAGCCGCCGGGCTTGTCAGTCTTAACTTTCAGGATTGCGTCCAGTATCTTTCCAAACTCTGGAGCTGTCGACTCTTCACTTATCACATTATTGGATGGACGGAACAATGTTGTATAGAAGAGCAGCTCTGCTTCTTTAGCAATGGATGTTTCCGCAGCCTTCATAGCGACGAAAGTTTTGATCATCGTGGCACGTTCAATGGACTCGGTTTCTAGAGTGAGGTTTGCCATCATTAATTTTACAAATATCCGAGTTGACCAAATACCAGCAGTTGATATCAACAGTATTGTGGCAATTCCTGATAATGATTTAGGTAGGGTGAACTCATACCCTAGCCAGTTATGCGCAGTGCCCGACAAATACTCATAAATCACTATGATTGCCAAAGTAATAGCAAAGGTTGCAGCCGATATTGATGCGTATCTACCGTACTTTTCAGCGTTAGTCTTATGAATACCTCTGCGGTCTTCCCAGAATTTTACCGGTTCTGAAAGAGAAATTGCAGATGTAGCAGCGGCTACAATTTTCTGAATGGTTTCCTCCGCGTGATTGATGCTGTTATTGATTTCATTTTCCTTCTCTTTCAGATCAGATAAAGTCTGAGTCGTTTTATCGTCGATCCCTTTAATTAGGGATTTCAAGTTTTTTGAAGCGCCCTCGTCATATCCTCTTAGATATTGTCTGTCCAAATTTTTCGTTAGCATGCGATAGGTATAGACCGCCGAAGTTGCTTCTCCTGCGTGGCAAGAGTTTTTAAACTCGTCAGCTAACGGATCGTCATGCTGAGGCAGATCAAAAGAAAAAATAGATTTTAGCAAAGGGACGGAGTCGTTTAAAAGATCGCCATCGCTTGAATATAATGTATCAGTTGTGATCGAATTTTTTAGCTCAGCAACTTTATTTGTATATTGGGAAGCCTGCTGCACAATTGATAAGTGATTTCTTGAGGAGCCATTGTTACTTTTCTGTTGTTGTAAGGAGCTATTGATTTCATTCCAGTATTTCCATTCAAGATTTCCCCAGTCTCTCAGGTCATCGATACTTAAATTTTGAATTTCATTCAGTTTTGATTTACTGATAAGATCATATGCAGGGGATTGATCGTCTGAAAATTTTTTCTGTTGAGTGGTTGCCATACTTTTTTCTTTCCTTGAATGCTGTTTAAACCCAGAGTCTTTAGACTTCAGCTAGGGACGTTACGTTTTTAGTTGTGTGGCTATGTGCTATCGACCACCAGAAATAGTGCCGTTTGTCTTAGATACTTGCAATAGTTATGGGTAGAAATGTAATGCGTGACTGCATAGGGTAGATTCTCTGACTACGGTTATGAATTTTTAATGAGTCCGTTTGTCTTGTACCTTTTGATTTAGCGAATTTCCGCTGGTCTCAGATACAATTGTTCGCGAGGCTTTTTAATCCTGAAAGTCTTCACACCCAAAAAATCGCAGCTTCGGCTGCGATTTTTGTATCTGACTCGAGAGGCACCATGGACCGCTTCCAGGAAATGCACATCTTCACCACTGTCGCGCAAGAGCAAGGCTTCTCTGCGGCCGCGCGGCGTCTGGGTCTCTCTGCGGCGAGCGTGACGCGGGCGGTGGCGGCGCTGGAGTTGCGGATCGGTACGCAGTTGCTGATTCGCACCACGCGCAGTGTGCATTTGAGCGAAGCGGGGCAGCGTTATCTGGAAGACTGTCGCCGGATTCTCGCCGAAGTGCAGGAAGCCGAGGATTCGGCGGCGGGCAGTCATGCCGAGCCGCGTGGACAACTGACGGTGACGGCGCCGGTGTTGTTCGGTGATTTGTTTGTGACGCCGGTGATGGCGAGTTATCTCGCGCAATATCCGGATGTCACGATTAACGCCGTGCTGGTTGATCGGATCGTCAATATGGTCGAGGAGGGCATCGATGTGGCGGTGCGCATCGGTGATCTGCCGGACAGCAGTCAGCATGCGATTCGGGTGGGTGAGGTGCGTCGGGTCATCTGCGGCTCGCCAGCCTATTTTGCCAAGTATGGTCGACCGGTTAATCCCCACGCTCTGGCGGGAGCGCCGGTGGTGGCGACTTCAGCGATTGGTCAGCAACGCAGTTGGCCGTTTCTCGTCGGGGGCGAACCGCTCAGCGTGCGTCCTGAGCCGCGTCTTATCGTTACCGCCAATCAGGCTGCGATTACAGCGACTTGCATGGGCTTGGGTTTGACTCGAGTGTTGTCCTATCAAGTGGCGAGCCAGGTTGCCGCCGGCACACTGGAAATCGTCCTCGCGGAATTCGAACTGCCGCCGCTGCCGATTCATGTCGTGTATCAGGGGGGGCGCAAGGCTCCAGCGCGGATCCGCAGTTTTGTCGATTTCACGGCAGAGGCTTTGCGCGAACATCCAGCGTTGAAAAATGCAGCGTTATTGCACTAAGTGAAATAATCGATTGCGTTTGCTGGTGATTCTGTTGTTTTCGTGATCAGCGCAAGATGACCTCCATCGGCGCGCTCATCCCCGCAGCGGCGCCCCTGTTCAGCGGAGTCGACCATGCAAGCGATCAAACTCTACAACTTTCCACGTTCCGGCCACGCCCACCGTGTCGAGCTGATGTTGTCCCTGCTGCAATTGCCGACCGAGCTGATCTTCGTCGATCTGGCCAAAGGTGAGCATAAGCAGCCGGCGTATCTGGCCATCAACAGCTTCGGGCAGGTGCCGGCAATCGATGACGACGGCGTGGTGCTGGCCGATTCCAACGCAATTCTGGTGTATCTGGCGCAGAAATACGGCAATGGTCGTTGGCTGCCCGCTGACCCGGTGGGTGCGGCACGGGTGCAGCGCTGGCTGTCGGCGGCCGCCGGGCCGATTGCATTCGGACCCGCTGCGGCGCGACTGGTCACGGTGTTTGGCGCACAGCTGAATGCTGATGAGGCGATTACCCGTGCGCACAACCTGCTCAAGGTAATGGAAGCCGAGTTGGGTAAAACGGCGTATCTGGCCGGCGACGAACCGACCATTGCCGACGTGTCGGCCTACAGTTACATCGCCCACGCACCGGAAGGCAATGTGTCGCTGGATGATTACGCCAACGTCCGCGCCTGGCTGGCCCGGGTTGAAGCCTTGCCCGGTTTCGTCGGCATGCCACGCACGGTTGCCGGTCTGCAAACCGCAGTCTGATTCTCACAATCCACGCTGTGCCGAGGGTGCAGGGGAGAGGTCATGATGGAACGTTCACCGTGGCACGCTGGCGAGCAACAGTTGCAAGCGAAAGTCGGGGTTGCCGAACGCATGGAAGCCTTCGGGCGTAAGGTGATTCGCACCTGGATGCCGGACCAGCACCGTGAGTTCTATCAGCAATTACCCTTCATGTTGTACGGCGCAGTTGATGCAGATGGGCGCCCGTGGGCCAGTGTGCTCGAAGGCGCGCCGGGGTTTGCCCATTCGCCGGATCCCGGGCATCTGCATTTCGCCAGCCAGCCTGCTGCCGATGACCCGGCGCAACTGCGCAATGGCGAACCGATCGGCTTGCTCGGCATCGAGTTGCACACCCGCCGGCGTAATCGCCTCAATGGTCATGTCGGCAATCTGAGCGCTCATGGTTTTGATGTGAGCGTGGATCAAGCCTTCGGCAACTGCCCGCAGTACATTCAACTGCGCCAGTTTCAGCGTGTGCCGTTGACGGATCCGCAGACGCGTCCGGCTGAGCATCTGAACGGCCTCGATGATGCGGCCATCGCGCTGATCGAAGGCGCCGATACTTTTTTCGTCGCCAGTTATGTGGATGTCGACGGCCAGCGGGCAGTGGATGTTTCTCATCGTGGCGGCCAGGCCGGGTTCGTGCGGGTGGAGGGCAATCGTCTGACCATCCCCGATTTCGCCGGCAATCTGCACTTCAACACCCTCGGCAATTTGCTGCTCAACCCCAAGGCTGGTCTGCTGTTCATCGACTTTTCCACAGGCGACGTGCTGCAACTCAGCGGGCGTACCGAGATCATTCTTGAAGGCCCGCAGATTGAGGTGTTTCAAGGTGCTGAACGCCTGTGGACATTTGATGTGGAAAAACTGGTGCGGCGCCCGGCGGCATTGGCCTTGCGCTGGCGCTTCGACGGCATGTCGCCGACCAGTCTGTTGACCGGTAACTGGGCCGAGGCGGACGCACGTTTACAGGCGCAGGCGCTGGGCAATCAATGGCGGCCACTGCGGGTGACGAAGATCGAAGCGGAGAGTCAGCACATTCGCTCGATCTATCTGGAGCCCGCCGACGGTGCCGGTTTGCCGGTGTTTCTTGCCGGTCAGCATCTGCCGCTGCGTTTCACCGTTGATGGCGAGGTGCACATTCGCACCTACAGCCTTTCGAGTGCGCCATCCGATGGTTTCTATCGGATCAGCGTCAAGCGCGAGGGCCTGATTTCATCGCATCTGCATGAGCAAATTAATGTCGGCGATGTGCTGGAAGCGCGGGCGCCGCAGGGGCATTTCACCGTGAAGCCGTTGGAGCACCGCCCTTTGGTGTTGTTGGCGGCCGGTGTAGGAGTCACGCCTTTGCTGTCGATGCTGCGCGAGGTGGTGTACCAAGGCCTACGGACGCGAAGGATTCGTCCGACGCTGTTGTTGCAGAGTTCACGCAGCTTGGCCGATCAACCGTTTCGCCAGGAGCTGGATCGGTTGCTCGAAACGGCAGGCGATTCGGTACGAGTTCTGCGTTTGCTCAGCCAGCCGGAAGCTGAACTGCACGAAGGTGAGGATTTCGATCTGTCGGGGCGTATCGACGCGCAAGTGCTGAGAAACGTGCTGGATGCCGATGATTTCGATCAGCTCGACTTTGTCCTCTGCGGCCCCGGCGGTTTTACTCAAGGCTTGTACGACACCCTGCGCGAACTGGACGTGCGCGATGCGCAGATTCATGCGGAAACCTTCGGCCCGTCGACGCTGAAACGTCAGGCTGATCCGGACGCGATCGTCATCGAACAACCGCCTGCTGCGACCACATCGGTGCCGGTGGTGTTCGAGCGTTCGGCGAAAGAGGCGCGTTGGCAGCCGGATGGCGGGAGTTTGCTGGAACTGGCGGAAAGTCGCGGGTTACGTCCGGAATTCAGTTGCCGGGGAGGTTCTTGCGGTACCTGCAAGACCCGGCTGGTCAGCGGTGCAGTGAATTATCCACAGGTGCCGGCAGACGTTCCGGAAGCGGGTCACGTGCTGATCTGCTGCGCGGTCCCGGCACAAAGCCCGCAACCGCTGATCCTTGACCTGTAACTGAAAACACCACAACACCCTGTGGGAGCGAGCCTGCTCGCGAAAGCGTCAGGTCAGTCGACATCATTGTCGCTGATCCACCGCCATCGCGAGCAGGCTCGCTCGCACATTTGGGTATATGTTTCAGCCTGAAATCAGGCGTAGGACAGGTTCTTTTCTTCCAGCAATTCCTGATACAACGCCGTCCATTTACGGCCCATGTCGTCGGCTGTGAATAACTGCCGATAACGCGCTTCAGCTTTGACCCCCATCGCTGCAGCACGCACCGGATCCTCCCACAGCGTGCGCATCGCCTCGCGAAACGCCTGTGGATGACTCGGCGGCACGACCAATCCCGTCTCGTTGTGGATATTGATGTAACTGGTGCCAGTGCCGATCTCACTGGAGATCATCGGCTTGCCGTACATCGCGCCTTCCAGCAAGGAAATGCCGAATGCTTCCGAACGCAGGTGTGACGGGAAAACAATCGCGTAGCTCAGTTGCAGCAGCGCGACCTTGTCTTCGTCACCCAGACGTCCGAGGAAGTGAATGTTGCGCAGGCCCAGCGCCTGCGCCTGCGCGTGCAGCTCCAGCTCCAGTGGCCCGGCACCGACAATGACCACGGGATAGTCCACGTCTTTCAGGGCCTCAAGCAGAATGTGCAGGCCCTTGTAATAACGCATCACGCCGACAAACAGAAAAAACTTATCCCCAAGCTGTTGGCGCCAACGGTTCATGCGCTCGGTTTCCGGCTGTGGATAACCCGACTTGTTCAAACCGTAAGGAATTACCCGGGTCTTGTCCTGGAACTGCTGTAACACATCGCTGGTGTGCAGATAGTTGGGTGACGCGGCAACGATGCGGTCGGCGCTGGCGAGAAAACGATTCATCAACGGTCGGTAGAGTTTGAGCAGGTGCTTCTGGCGAATGATGTCCGAGTGATAGGTCACCACGCTCGGCTTGTTCATCGCGCTGGCGAAATGCACCAGGTCCATGAACGGCCACGGGAAGTGGTAATTGACCACGTCAGCTTCGGCCGCCAGTTCGCGAAACTGTTTGAACACGCTCCAGGAAAAACCGGTGGAGGCGAACTGGATGTCGAGTTTGGCCCGGTGCACTTCGTGCTGGCCCAATTGCACCACGGGCGGTGTCGGGTCAGCACTGAGCGTCAGCACCTGGCCGTCGATACCGTGCTGGGCGCCGCTTTCGCAGAGCTGGAAAATCACTTGCTCAATGCCGCCGACCGAGTCAGGCAGGTACGTCTTGAAAAAATGAAGAACTCGCATTCAACCTCCCATGGCCTGGCGGTAGGCACCGGCCGTGGCCTGTGCACAACGCTTCCAGGAAAAAAGCCGTGA
Organism: Pseudomonas sp. S3_C06; assembly: GCF_054667675.1. Taxonomy (NCBI): domain Bacteria; kingdom Pseudomonadati; phylum Pseudomonadota; class Gammaproteobacteria; order Pseudomonadales; family Pseudomonadaceae; genus Pseudomonas; species Pseudomonas sp. S3_C06. The sequence continues at coordinate 3,862,289 of NZ_CP162747.1, read as the reverse complement.
CTGCTGCAACCCGGCTTCTCGGCATGCCTGCCAATGCGCTTGATCGTCGATCAGTCGGCTCAGCGCATCACGCAGGCCTTCTGCATCGTCAGCTTCAATATAGTTGCCCGCTGCACCGGCGACTTCCGGCATCGCCGAAGAACGCGTGAGCACCACCGGTGTGCCACTGGCCATGGCCTCCAGTACCGGCAGACCGAAACCTTCATACAGTGATGGAAAAATCAGCGCCCGGGCGCCGGCCAGCAATTGGGCGACCTGTTCATCGAGCAGATAACCGAGCAGGCACACATGCCCGCTGGCCAGCGCCTGGCGCAACGGTTCGCTGAACTGTTCGCGCTGCCACCCGGCCATGCCGACAATCAGCAATGGAAAACGCTGACGCACCGCCTCCGGTAACAGGGCATGGGCGCGCAGGGCGAGGCCAAGGTTCTTGCGCGGCTCCAGCGTGCCGACACAAAGGAAATACTCCCGCGACTCCACCGCATGCGCCTTGAGCACCGCGTCAATGGCGCTGGCCTCGCGCGGATGAAAGCGCTCGGCAACCCCCAGCGGGGCCACCACAAAACGTTCGGCTGGCAGGCCGAAATAATCCTGGGCTTCGTCGGCAATCGCCTGTGAATCGGTGAGAATCACCTGCGCCTGTTGGACACCGGCGGCCAGTCGGCGCTCGATCTCCTTGAGCCGTGCCGGTGGCTGGGTCTCAGGGAAATGCAGGTGAGTCAGGTCGTGCAGGGTGATCACCGTCGGGCCATCGAAGGCCAGTGGCCACAGGCTCGGCTCGTGATAGAGGTCGATACCTTGCGCGCGGCCCTGATCGAAGCGTTTCTGCTCCAGCCAGCGGCGCGCCTGATAGGCGCCGGGGATTTGCCGCAGCAGTGGCGTCAATCGTGAGTAACCGGGCATGGCCGCTTCCGGCAGTGCCGAACTCCAGCCCCAGCCGTGGAACAACGTCACGTCCACGTCGGGTTCATTGCGCAAGGCGTTGACCAGTTCAGCGACGTATTGGCCGATGCCGGTGCGCGGTGCCTGCAGAATGCGCGCGTTAAGAGCAATGCGCATGCTGACTCGCTGGCGCCGTTGGCGCTCCCAGAACGTTACGCGCACTGCGTTCGACCAGTTGCAGGCTCGCTTCCCGCCAGCCGATCCACTGCCAATCGGCAACATCGCGAGCTGCGGGGAACTGGCCGTTGCGCTGAAATCCGATAATCAACCGGGCGAGGCTTTGCGGATCCTGCAGATCGAAGTAGGCCATGAACTCGCCGCCAATTTCGCGGAACACCGCAATATCACTGCCCATCGCCGGCAATCCACGCTGCATGGCCTCCACCAGCGGCAAGCCAAACCCTTCGACGAACGAAGGGAACACCAACGCACTGGCGTGGGCGTAAGCGTGTTCCAGGCTGGTGTCGCTGAGGTCGTTGAACATGAACAGGCGCTGGTTCAACTCGGGATGATTGCGCACCCGGGCGAGCAGGGCGTCGCATTTCCAGCCGACCCGCCCGGCGATGCACAGCCGTGCGGTTGAGCCAGCGGCCCAGGCGTGCTCGAAGGCATCAAGCAGATAGGCGTGGTTTTTGCGCGGCTCGATGGTGCTGACCATCAGGTAGACCGGCTCAGAGGTAGTGAACAGTTGCTTCAGGCGCGGTTCGACCATTGCCACGTCGTTGTGCAGATCCAGTTCGGAACCCAAATGAAAGAAATCGAACCAGCGTTGATGGGTTTGCTCGACACCGATTCGCTGGCGCAACTCTTCACGCACCTGATCGCGCACCGTGGCGGAAATCGCCATGTAGCCATCCGCTGTGCGGGTGATCCAGTCGAACCACTCACTGAAAACCTCGACCAGACGTGTGTCGTAAAACTGTGGGTGAGTCAGCGGGATCAGGTCGTAGATCACCGCGATCATACCGACGCCGTCACGTTTGAGCCGTTCGACGTGGGCGAAAAGATCCGAGTGCCATGACGAATCCAGTAGCACCAGTTGATCGCCCGGCTGGTGTTGCAGCGGTGAGCAACGTTTGAGCAGTTGCCTGCGATTGATCCGCCGGATCAGGCGGATCGGCAGGCCGAAGGCTGCGAAGATCGTCAGTCGATAGCCGACATATAAAACCCGTCGCGCCAGTTTTGAGTTGAGTTGCGCATCACGTCGCTGATGCCACTGCCAGAAGCGATGAGCGAGGCGTTCCAGTCGTCCGCCGAAGGTTTCAAGCGTGTTGAAAAAAGGCGTATCGAACGGTGCCAGTTGCAACACGCGATAGAGTTCGCCATTGAGTACCACCACCGGCATGCACTCCACACCTGCGGCGCTGGCAGGCAGTTGCTTGATGACGTTGCGCACCACACGCTGAATACCCGAATTGATGGCCGGGTGTTTGAACACATGGGTGCATTCGACCAGCAAGCGGGTCATGGCGCACGCTCTGCGTGCCGGGCCTCGGTGTCGCGAGTGATGGTGGTCTTGGCGCCGAGCCATGAGCAGCCGACGAAATCTTCCTGACGGTTGTTGATCACGTGGAATACCAACCCGTAGTCGCGCCATTCGAAATTGCGATCGAGGTGCGAGTCCAGACGCGACAGGCTCAGCGACACTGAATAATTGCCTTTGCCCAAACCCATGATGAACGAGAAGCGGTAGGTGAAGCGTTCGCCGGCGTGCAGGTCGGTCAATGCCTTGTCGAGGCGATGGGTGTTGATGCCGTACATCATCTGACCCAGCCGATCCTTGAGGATAAAGCCCAGCACCAGCCGTTCGATGTCCTTGCGCACCTCGACCTGAACTTCGAGCACCACCGGTTGGCCGACTTCGGCGGCGTCGATGCTGCGATCGTTTTCATCGAGCAGGCGCACGCCGAGAATCGCCGCTTCGCCGGTGCCTGATATCGTTTGCACTTCGCCGCCAGCGAGCATTTCCTGACGGACGATCTGGCCTTCGCGTTCGGCCATCAGCGCGTTGTAGTAGTCGAGCACCGGTTCCGGTTTGCCGTACATGGCCATGCGGCCGTCCTTGAGCAGGATGGCCGAGTCGCAGATCGACTGAATCGCCGAGCGGTCGTGGGACACGATCAGCAGCGTGGTGCCGGATTTGCGGAAGCTGCGGATGCGTTCGAAGCTTTTGTGCTGGAAGTAGGCGTCGCCCACCGACAGTGCCTCGTCGACGATAAGGATGTCCGGGCGCCGCGCCGTGGCAACGCTGAACGCCAAGCGCATCTGCATGCCGCTGGAATAGGTTCGCACCGGATGGTCGATGGCGTCGCCGATCTCGGCGAAATGCTCGATGTCGGGCATCAGTGCTTCGATTTCTTCGAGCTGCATGCCCAGCAACTGACCGGCCATGATTGCGTTCTGGCGACCGGTGAAATCCGGGTGGAAACCCATGCCCAGCTCCAGCAGCGCGGCCACGCGGCCTTGCAGTTCGATCTTGCCGGTGGTGGGTTGGGTGGTGCCGGTGATCATTTTCAGCAAAGTGCTTTTGCCCGCGCCGTTGGCACCGACGATGCCCACCGCTTCACCGGGGGCGATTTCGAATTCGACGTCCTGCAGCACCCAGTGCTGGTGGTGGCGGATCGGCGAAAACGGAATCAGCCACTCAGCCAGTCGGCTCCAGCGGTTGGGATATTGTTTGTAGGCCTTGCTCAGGCCGGTGACGCGAATATGCCCCATCAGAGTTCATCCACCATTTCGCCAACGCGCTGGCGAAACAGCCGTAGACCGATCAGACAAAACAGCACCCCCGTGACGAAGATCGGCAGCAGCGAGCTCCAGACCGGCCACTGTCCGTAGAGAAACAGGTTCTGATAACTGCTGAACAGGTTGGTCAGCGGATTGAGTTGCAACAGGCGCTGCACCCATTCCGGCAGGATCGTGATCGGGTAAACGATCGGCGTCAGCCAGAACCAGAATTGCAGGCAGATGCCGAAGAGCTGGCCGACATCGCGGAAGAACACGTTCAATACGCCGAGCACCATGCCCAACCCGGCGCAGAACATCATTTGCAGGGCGATCAATGGAATCAGCGCCAGCAGCGCCATGCCCGGCCAGCGCCCGGTGATCAGCAGAAAGCCGAGAAACAGACTGATGATGATCGCGAAGTTGATCCCGGCATTGCACAGGACGATGACCGGCAGGCAGATCCGCGGGAAGCTGATTTTCTTCAGCAGGTTGGCGTTTTCCAGAAACATGTTCTGGCTGCGCAAGGTGATTTCGGAAAACAGCCCCCACGCCAGCAACCCGGCGCAGAGGTAGACACTGTAGGCCATGCTGTCATCCACACCCGGCAAACGGGCGCGCATGATGTGGGAAAAGATCACGGTGTAAACAATGATCATCGACAGCGGATTGAAAATCGGCCACAAGGCGCCGAACAGCGAATTGCGGTATCGCGCTTGAAACTCTCGCTGCACGCTGCCGAGGATGAAACCCCGGTAGCCATGCAACGAGCGGTACAGGGAAAGCAGCATTTAAACCGTCCTGCCGTATTGGTCTTCGAAGCGGACGATGTCGTCCTCTCCCAGGTATTCGCCGCTTTGCACTTCGATGATCACCAGATCGATCACCCCAGGGTTTTCCAGACGATGCTTGTGGCCGGCGGCGATAAAGGTTGATTCGTTCTTGGCCACCAGCGTCGTGCCGGAGCCGTTGTTGGTGACCTTGGCCATGCCTTCGACAACCACCCAGTGTTCGTTGCGGTGATGGTGCATTTGCAGGGACAGCTTGCCACCGGGTTTGACCACGATGCGCTTGATCTTGAAGCGCGGGCCTTCCTCCAGAACGGTGTAGGTGCCCCACGGTCGACTGACGGTACGATGCAGCCGATAGGCTTCGTGGGATTTGTCCTTGAGCTGCTTGGCCACGCGCCGCACGTCCTGCGCACGGTCGGCGTGGGCCACCAGCACCGCGTCGGCGGTGTCGACCACGATCAGGTTATCCACACCCACCGTCGCTATCAGTCGGCCTTCGCTCTGCACGAAGTTGTTGTGGCTGTCGATGAAGATGGCTTCGCCGCTGGCGCGGTTGTTGTCGGCATCGGCCGGGACCAATGCCGCGACGGCACCCCACGAACCAATGTCGCTCCAGTCGAATCCGGCGGGAACCACGACGACTTTTTCCGAGCGCTCCATCAGCGCGTAGTCGATCGAGATGTCAGTGATTTCCGCGAACAGTGCCGGCGACAGTTCCTGTTGCAGGCAGCCGACCGTTTCAATCGGCGCGCTGACGTCCATGCAGGCGCGGGTCTGCTCCAGCAACTCGGGCGCGTGCAATTGCAGTTCAGCAATCAAGGTCGCGGTGGTGAAGCAGAACATTCCCGAATTCCACAGGAAGTTGCCGCTCTCCAGATAATGCGTGGCAGTTTGCAGGTCGGGCTTCTCGACGAAGCGCTGCACTTTCGCCGCGCCTTTGGCGTCCAGCGGCGCCCCGGTCTCGATGTAGCCGAAGCCGGTTTCCGGTGCGGTCGGGATCACGCCGAAGGTCACCAGATAACCGTCCCTGGCCAGATGGACGGCGTGCTCGACCGCGGTTTTCAGTGCGTCCTGATTGACGATCAAATGGTCGGCGGGCATCACCACCATGATCGCGTCGTCACCGTGCAACGCTTGCAGCGACAACGCCGCTGCAGCGATGGCCGGCGCGGTGTTGCGCCCGCTCGGCTCGAGCAGGAAGTGCCCGCGATGACGCGATACGTGGGCGGCGCAATAGTGATCCTTGCTCTGGAAGTAGTACTCGCGATTGGTCACCGTGACGATGTCGCCCCAGCCGTCGAGCAAAGCCGCCGCGCGCTGATAGGTCTTGCCGAGCAGCGACTGGCCGTCGGGCAGGGTCATGAACGGCTTGGGATGGCCCTCGCGGGACACCGGCCACAAACGGGTGCCGGCACCGCCGGACAGAATCACGGGGATCAGCATGGCCTACTCCTTGGCGACGCGTTTCATGTCCGCATCCATCATCATGCGGATCAAGGTATCCAGGTCGGTTTTCGGCTTCCAGCCCAGTACGCGCTGAGCCTTGGCCGGATTGCCGAGCAGCACTTCGACTTCGGCCGGGCGGAAGAAGGCCGGGTCGATCTTCACGTAATCGCGGTAGTTGAGGCCGACGTGATCGAAGGCGATGCGGCACATTTCCCGTACGGTGGTGGTGACGCCGGTGGCGACCACAAAATCGTCAGGCTTGTCTTGTTGCAGCATCAGCCACATGGCTTCGACGTAATCACCGGCAAAACCCCAGTCACGCTTGGCGTCAATGTTGCCCAGGGCCAGCTCCTGCTGTTTGCCCTGCTTGATGCGTGCAGCGGCGTCGGTGACCTTGCGGGTCACGAACTCGATGCCGCGCAGTGGCGATTCATGGTTGAAAAGAATGCCGCTGCTGGCGTGCAGGTTGAAACTTTCGCGGTAGTTGACGGTGATCCAGTGGCCGTACAGCTTGGCCACGCCGTAAGGGCTGCGTGGGTAGAACGGTGTGTTTTCGTCCTGCTGCTCAGCCTGGATAAGGCCGAACATCTCACTGGTCGAAGCCTGATAGAAGCGGGTGTGCGGGCTGAATTGACGGATCGCTTCGAGCAGATGGGTAACGCCCAGGCCGTCAACGATGCCGGTGGTCACCGGTTGATCCCACGAGGCGGCGACAAAGCTTTGCGCGGCGAGGTTATACACCTCGTCCGGCGCCGACTTGATGACCGCACGCTGCACCGAGCAGGCATCGGCCATGTCGCCATCGAGATAAACGATGTCGGCTTCGACACCCATCTCGCGCAGGCGCCAGCGCGAATCGCTGCTGCGTCGTGCCACCAGGCCATGAACCTTGTAGCCCTTGTCGAGCAACAGTCTGGCCAGATAGGCGCCGTCCTGGCCAGTAATCCCTGTGATCAGTGCACTTTTAGTCATTCTTGTTTTACTCGCTTCTCCCAGTCGGACAGGATCGCCCGCAGGGATTGTTGTGTAGTGATTTCAGGCGTCCATCCGGTGGTCCGGGTCAGCTTGGTGTGACTGCCGCAAACGCGGCGCTGGTCGGCGCGGCGCATGCGAGCCGGATCTTGAACCAGTTGCACTGGCACTTCGGCCAGATCGGCCAGTTGTTCAATCAGACTGCGGATGCTCTGCTCGCGCCCTGAGCAGATGTTGTAAACCTGTCCTGGTACACCTTTCTCCAGCAGCGCGAAATAGGCCGAAATCACATCGCCGACATCGAGGAAATCCCGCGTGACGTCGATGTCGCCGACTTCCAGTTGCGGGGCTTGCAGGCCCTGTTTGATGCGATTGATCTGGCGGGCGGCACTGGCGATGACGAAACTTTCTTTCTGTCCTGTGCCGATGTGGTTGAACGGCCGCGCGACGAGCACCGGCCAGTCCTCACTCAAACCCCATTGCAGGCTGAGAAACTCGGCCGAGAGTTTGCTCACCGCATACGGATTGCGCGGGCAGGGCGCTTGTTGTTCGGTGATCGGCAGATCGCTTTCGCTGACCTGGCCGTAAACGTCGCCGGAGCTGACGTACAGGAACGTGCCCTGAAAACCACGGGTCTTGAGAGCCTGCAACAGATTGAGGGTGCCGAGCAGATTGATGTCGAGGGTACGTGCCGGGTCGCGGAAAGCTTCGGGGACGAACGTCTGGCCGGCCAGATGAATGACCGCGTCAGGCATTTGCGGCCACAGGTCGACAAGGTTGTCTGGAGCCGTCAGGTCGTAACGTGAAGCTGCAGGCAGCAGTTCCCACGCAGAGTCAGGCGAGGCCAAACGTGACTGAATATGTTGTCCAACGAATCCACTGAGACCCGTGACGAACAGACGCTTTTTCAAACAGCGACCCCTTGGTCTTGGTTTTCGCGGCACTTCCTACAGGCTCTAGAGAAGGGGCTGTCAGACCGGTCGGAAAAAAAACCGCTAAGACGACAGGCGAAAACGTTGTTGTAGTTATTTGCTGCCAATCTGTGCCAATTGCCGAGCAATTTCAACTGGCCATACCGTGACTGGTCAGTTCTCGTCAGCGTAGCGGATTTATTCTCGCCGGGCGGTTCACGAATCCTCGACGGATGTGTTTAGAATGCCCCTCGTCGCCAAATCCCGGGCTTTGATTCGGGAACCGCGACGCAGGGTGAAACCGACCACTAAAACAAGAACGAAGACGTACCCGATGACGAAGGACGAGGGCCGGCCATGCCGACTCGATCCAGCGCACGGCCGTCATAGCATGAAGGTACCGGGATGGCGCCTTCATCGTGGGATGCCATGAATTTCATTCTTTACTCGGACGTCAACGACAGTTCCATCAGCCAGAGTCTCGGGCGCCCCGAATACAGCTATTACTTTGTACTCAAGGCCTATCGCCCGGTGCTGGAAAGTCTTGGACGCGTGCACGTGGTGGCCTCTCCCGCCGATGTCGATACGCTCTATCGACAGTTGCTCGTCGCCGGCGAAGACAGCCTGTTCCTGTCGTTCACCCCGCCGCAGAAAACCCCGGTCGACCTGGAATGCCCGACGATGTGCGTGGTGGCCTGGGAGTTCGATTCGATTCCTGATGAGCAGTGGGACAACGACCCGCGTCAGGACTGGACGCAGATGCTTGCCCGTCAGGGCCGCGTTATCACGCTGTCGAGCCACACCGCCCGGGCAATTCGTCGTGCCATGGGCGAAAACTTTCCGGTGTTGGTATTGCCAACACCGCTGTGGGAAAACTTCGCAACGATTCGTCAGCAGACGCTGAGTACACCGGTGAATCCGGGCACATCGCTGGCGATCAAGGGCTGCATTTTCGATACTCGCACTCTCGGCCTCTGCGCCGACGCACTGATCCCGACGCCGATAACGCCGGAAGAGGAAGCCGCGCTGGCCGCTGCAATCGAAGCCGCGCGCCCGCCACCGCTGACCCTCAAACGCCGCTTCGTCATTGCCCGGCATTACCTGCGGCTGTGGGCGCTGAATCTCGGGCACGAGCAGGTCGAGCCGGTGCCACGGGTGAAATTTCTCTACAACTGGTACTGGGAAGGCATTCGCGACCTGGTGCCGGACACGCTGCACGGCTGGCTCGAACAACGCCTGCCGGCGGTGTGTGGCGCGCTGCCGGTGCCTGTTGTGGAACCCGTGCCACTGGATTTGCCGGACACTACCTCAGTGGTCGAGACCACGGTCGATGGCGTGGTTTACGTCACGGTGTTCAACCCCAAGGATGGTCGCAAGAACTGGCACCAACTGATTACCGCGTTCTGTTGGGCGTTTCGTGAAACGTCCGACGCGACGCTGGTGTTGAAGATTACCCAGAACGATCTGGCCTCCTACTACAGCGAGTTGATGACCTTGCTCGCGCAGCTCACGCCGTTCGCTTGTCGGGTGGTGGTGATGCACGGTTACCTCGACGACGCGCAGTACGCCAGGCTCTATCAGGCGGCGAGTTTCTATGTGAATGCCTCGCGCTGCGAAGGGCTGTGCCTGCCGCTGATGGAGTTCATGTCCAGCGGCAAGCCGGTGATCGCTCCCGATCACACGGCGATGGAAGATTACATCGATGACGCAGTGGCGTTCGTGGTCAAGTCCAGCGAAGAGCTGACGATCTGGCCGCAGGACACGCGGATCATCTACCGCACGTTGCGTTACCGCCCGGACTGGGGCTCGCTGAAGAGCGCCTACGAAAACAGCTATCAGATGGCCAAGGCCCGGCCACAGGACTATCAGCGGATGTCGGTGGCTGCCGTCGAGCGCATGCACGATTACTGCGCGTTCGCGCCGGTGCAAAAACGCATGGCGGACTTTTTCGCGCTGACGCCCATGTCTGCCGATGCCACGCCCGTGACGGATAACGCCTCATGCTGATCATCATTCATTCGGAAACCAACCAGCACACCATTGCGCAGAATCTCGGGCGTTCGGAGTACAGCTATTACTTCGTGCTCAAGGAATATCGTCCGGTGCTCGAACGGCTCGGGCGGGTGGTGGAAGTGCTCGATCCCCAAGCCGAAGTCGATACGCTGTACCGGGAATGCCTGAGCCGTGGCGAGCCCTGTGTGTTTCTGTCGTTCTCGCCGCCGCACCGCACTCCGGTGCATTTGGCGTGTCCGACGTTGCCGGTATTTGCCTGGGAATTCAGCACCATTCCCAACGAGCCGTTTGCCGGTGAACCGCGCAACGACTGGCGCACCGTGCTGGCAGCCTGTGGCGCGGCGATCACCCATTCCAGTTACACGGTCAACGCCGTACGCGAGGCGATGACGCAGAATTATCCGATCGTCGCGGTACCGGCGCCGGTGTGGGATCGCTTTGCCGCACGCGGCGCGCAATTGCAGGGGCAAGTAGCGACTGAGCCGCTGCGCCTGACCATCAAAGGCCTGGTGGCGGACAGTCGAACCCTCGATCTGAATGCGTTCGGCCCGGCGCATTTGCGCAATGGCGAAGGGATTGATTTTGCCGCGCCGATTACCGAGCAGGCGTTGTTGCTGGACGGGGTGGTGTACACGTCAGTGTTCAATCCCGGTGACGGACGCAAGAACTGGGAAGACATGCTCAGCGCTTTTTGCGTGAGTTTTCGCGACGTCGAAGATGCCACGCTGGTGCTCAAACTGACTCATCACGACGCCGAAGAAGCGCTCGGCGATATCCTGCATCACTTGTACAAAAACCAGTCCTATCGCTGCCGCATCGTGCTGATCTACGGCTACCTCGCCGACCCTGATTACGAGCGGCTGGTGCAGGCCACCCGTTACGTGGTCAACACCTCATATGGTGAAGGTCAGTGCTTGCCGCTGATGGAGTTCATGTCCTGCGGCAAACCGGCGGTGGCGCCGCGCACCACGGCGATGATCGATTACCTGAGCGCCGACAACGCCTTCCTGATCGAGTCCACCGATGAACTCACCGCTTGGCCGCACGACCCGCGCCGGGCCTTCCGCACGCTGCGTTACGTGACCAACTGGGCGTCGTTGTGCGAGGCCTATAAAGCCAGTTACGAGGTGGCGAAAAACCAGCCAGCACGTTATGCACAGATGTCGGCGCAAGCGGTCAACAGCCTGCAAGGTTTCTGCAGTCAGGCCGTGGCTGAACAGCGCCTGCAGGTGTTCCTTGCGCAGTTGTTCGAGCAACGCCTGGCTGCCATGGAAGTCCGTGAAGCATGAACAGCAAACACCTCGGCACGTCCCGAACCGTCGTCCCATCTCCTGGAGCCACCTCATGCTGAGCCTTTTGAAGAAACTCACGGCGGGCACGCCTGCACCGGCCCCGGAGCTGCCAGTCGCAGCTGCCGGGAAGACCGATCCGTACATGCTCGGCCTGCACGATGCGATGCTCAGTGGCTGGTTCAATCAGGAAACCGGCGAGTTGTTCAAAGGCTTCCCGGTGACTGCCGATGACACGCTGCTCGACGTCGGCTGCGGCGATGGCGGCAACGTGCATTTTTGCGGCATGCGCGGAGCGAAAATCATCATCGCCGACATCGACGCAGGCAAAGTCGAAGCGACCCGCCAGCGCCTGAGTGACACGCCAGCACGGGACGTTGAATGCCACGTCACCGACTGCAACCCATTGCCGATCGCCGACGCCACGGCGACGCGCGTGGTTTCCACCGAAGTCATCGAGCATGTCGACGACCCGGCGCAGTTTCTCGCTGAACTGGTACGTGTCGGCAAGCCGGGCGCGCTGTACCTGTTGAGCGTGCCGCACCCAAGTTCCGAAGACCTGCAAAAAGACATCGCCGCCGCCGAGTATTTCCAGAAGCCCAACCACATTCGCATCATCAGCGAAGAGCAATTCAAGGCGATGGTCAGCGAGGCAGGGCTGGAGATCATCAGCCACAGCCAGTACGGATTTTACTGGTCGATGTGGATGCTGCTGTTCTGGGAGGCCAAGGTCGAATTCAGCCACCCGGATCATCCGCTGCTCAATCACTGGGCCGACACCTGGCAAGCGGTGCTCGACTCGCCGCGTGGGGCGCAGATCAAACAGGCGCTGGATGCCGTTGTCGCGAAGAGCCAGGTCATCATTGCCCGTAAACCCTGAGCACTTTCCTTTGTGGGAGCGAGCCTGCTCGCGAAGAGGCCGTGTCAGTCGACATCGTGGTTGAATGACACAATGCCTTCGCGAGCAGGCTCGCTCCCACAAGGTTTTGTGTAACCTTGCAGCCTTGTGTGGTCTGGGGTTGGAAGGTATGCGGTTTATTGTCGGTCTGTTTTTGGGCGTGTTGCTGTCGGGTTGCGAGCAGCGCGATGCGCCAGCCCTCGACCAACAACTCTACATCTGGCAACGCCAATGGACGCCGGCCCATGCGCTGGCGCTGCGTGGCAGCCACGATGACTTCTCGACACTGCGCGTCCTCGCGCTGCAGGCCTTTCCAAACGCAGGATGGAGTCGCGCCCGGATCGATGCGCCGTTATTGAAAGCCGATGGCCGCCCGTTGATCGCGGTGATTCGTCTCGACGGCCAGCTCAAGTCGCTGGATCAGGATCAAGTCACCACGCAGATTCTTCAGGTACTCGCCGAGTGGCAGGCGCAAGGCCTGACGCTGAGCGGCGTCGAGATCGATCACGACGCCGGTAACGCACGCTTGCCGGTCTACGCTGAATTCCTCAAACACCTGCGCTCGGCATTGCCGAAAGATATCCCGCTGAGCATCACCGCACTGCCAGCCTGGCTCGACAGTGCGCAGTTGCCCGCGCTCCTGCACACCGTCGACAGCAGTGTGCTGCAAGTCCACGCCGTCAGCGATCCGCGTCGGGGATTGTTCGATCCTGATCAGGCGTTGAAGTGGGCCAAGGCCTGGGCGCGAATCACCGATAAACCTTTTTATCTCGCGCTGCCGGCTTACGGTGTCGCGCTGTTGCCGGATGACGGCGGGGCGCCGGTGGTGGAGAGCGAAGTGCAAATAGAGCGGGTCGGTGAGCGCCGGGAGCTGCTCGCCGATCCGCAGCAGTTGAGCCAACTCGGCAAGGCCTTGCGCGAGAGCCCGCCCGCGCATCTGGCCGGTCTGATCTGGTTTCGTCTGCCGCTGGCCAATGATCGCCGCGCCTGGAGCCTGACCACCCTGCGCGCGGTCGCCCGTGGCGATCAACTCGTCAGTCGGCTCGGCGTGACGTTCAGCGAACACAGCGGTCTGTACGACATCAAACTCGACAACCCGGGCAATCTCGACAGTGCCTGGCCGGTGCAAATCACGCTGAAGGCGCAAAACTGTGAAGGCGCCGATGCGCTCGCCGGTTACTCGTTGCAACAAAGCCCGGATCTGCTTACCTTCACCCGCCTGCGCGACGGCCGATTGCCGGCGGGTGGACAACGCGTCATCGGTTGGGCGCGTTGCGCAAATATTGATCAAGGAGGTTCGCATGTTGACCCGTAACTGGCCCCGCCATCTGCTCTGCCTGAGCCTCTGCCTGCCGCTGGGTTCGGCGTTCGCCTGCGGGCCGGATTTCCCCATGCGCCTGCTCGACAATCGCGGGCAGACTCTCGCGGATCTGCCTGAGGGCAACTTCAACTTCGAACTCAGTCGCCTCGGCAAAACCATTGCCGGGCTGAAGAACGTCACCGCTGCAACGCACAATCCCAACGACCTGTACGGCGAGGAAAACGCGGCCGCCGAGGCGCGCGGAAAAGCCGAGCAGGCTGGCCTGAGTGCCGAGCAGCAAGTACTGGTCAAGCAATTGCGCGAGCTGACCGATGCACGTCAGGTCGAGGTGCAGGGCGCCAGCCTGCCGGCGGAAATCCGTTTGTACGTGGCCGGCGCGGTGGCATTTGCCACGGGCGAGCATCAACTCGCCGTCGATTATTTCAACAAGCTGCTGGCGCTGCCGGCGGATCAGCGTCCGTTGCGCAGTACGTGGGCGGCGTATTCTCTCGGGCGTACATTGTTCGCCATGAGCAGCGAGGCCGGGGATAAAGTCGTCGCGCTGGAGCGATCGCGTGATGCGTTCCGGCAGGCCCGGCAACTGAGCATCGATGGTTTCAGCGATCCGCTGGAACTGGGTGTTGCCAGTCTTGGCGAAGAGGCGCGTGTTGTGCGCGCCGCCGGCGACTGGAACGGCGCGATTGAATTGTATGAAGCGCAGAATCTGCATGGCTCAGCGGTGGGTTACACCTCGCTCAAGCAATTGATGAACGAACTGGCGGAGTTGCCCGAGGCCGAACTGGCTGAGTTGCTCCAGCACAAATCCGTGCAGCAATTGGTGACGGCCTCGCTGGTCAGCCGCCAGGGCTGGTCGTTCGGCGACGAGCCGCCGAACGAGAAGAAACTGGTCAAGCTGCTGCAAAACAGCACCCGTGGCAGTCTGGAAAACGCGGATCGTCTGGCGGCGATGAGTTATCAACAGGGTGATTACGCTGGGGCCAAGGCTTTTCTCGAGAACGCCGGCGACGGTGGATTGGCGTGGTGGCTACGGGCGAAACTGGCGGTGCGTGACGGCGATAAAAATGCCGCGGCCGCCGCCTATTCGAAAGCCGCGCAGGCCTTCCCGCAGAGTGAAGACTGGGGTTACCGGCGCACGCCGGACTGGGCGTATGAAGCCGTTCAGCCGAAGTGCCGGGTCGAGGGCGAAAGCGCGATTCTCGCCTTGCAGCGCGGCGAATACCTGCAAGCCTTCGTGCAGTTGTATCGCAGCAACAGCACCTATTGGTTCGACGCTGCGACCGTGGCCGAACGCGTGCTGACGGTCGAAGAACTGAAAAAATACGTCGACGACAACGTCCCGGCGCCGCCCGCATTGACCCAGCAGGAGCGCGACAACTACGTGCCGTTGCCGGTCGCCGCCAGCCTGCGCAATCTGCTCGGTCGGCGCCTGTTGCGTGAAGGGCATTACGCCGACGCGGTGGCTTATTTCGACAATCCCGACCTGCAAAACAAGGCTCGCCTCTACGGCGAACAACGGCTGAAGGCTGATGCCGCGTGGTGGCCGACCAAACGCGCCAGTGCGTTGTATAACGCCGCGTGGACGGCGCGTGAATGGGGCATGGATATTCTCGGTTACGAGATGGCGCCGGACTACGCCACGTTCGGTGGCAACTACAGCCTGGAAAGTGTTGAGTTGAAAGTCGGCCCGCTGGTGTCCGAAGCGGAAATCAAACGTCAGCAGGCCAGCACCGCGCAACCGGATCAGCGTTATCACTATCGGTTTGTCGCCACCGCATTGGCCGGTCGCGCCGCCGACAACCTGCCGCACACCAGTCAGGCATTTGCCGCTGTGTTGTGCAACGCCGCAGGCTGGAACAGCAGCCTGGAAGATCAGAGCGCGCTGTATCAGCGCTATATCAAGGAAGGCCCGTTCGTACCGTGGGCGGTGGACTTCGGCAATCAGTGCCCGTACCCGGATTTCGAAAACGCCGACAAGCGTTACGTCACTCAGGTAACCGATGCTGTGCGCTCGTCGTTGCGGCCGTACAAGTGGCCGGTGCAGATCGGCGCGGTTGTGCTGGTCGCGGGCGCTGCGTTGCTGTTGATCAGTCGTCGCCAGCGCAAGGCCCGCAAAGGCTAAGCCTGCTGGACGAAGGTCAGGCGCACGGCGAAACCGATCAGCAGGCTGCCGAACAGCCATTGTTGTACGCGTTGGGCCGTTGGACTGTGTTGCAGCCAACGGCCCAGCGCGGCGCCGGTGAGGGCGTAAGCGCTGTCGAACAATAGACCGATGCCGACCAGCAACATGCCGAGCACGGCGAATTGGTTCAGCACCGGAGCACCGTCAGTGACGATGAACTGCGGTAACAGCACTGAGCAGAACAGCAATGCTTTCGGGTTGAGCAAATTGGTCAGCAAACCGCGACGGATCGCTTCGCGCCATTGCCCGTGGGTGTTGGTCACCTCGCCAGTCGTCAGGTTCGGCAGCAGGGTGCTGCGCAGGCATTGAATGCCGATCCACAACAGATACGCCGCCCCCGCCAATCGCACCGCCTCGAATGTCCACGGCGCGGCTTTGAACAGCGCCGCCAGCCCCAACGCCGCCAAGGCCACGTGACAACCACGGGCAACGCCCAGGCCGATGGCAGTGGCCAGCGCCGCACCGCGCCCCTGGCGGGCACCGGTTTGCAGCAGCAGGATCATGTCCGGGCCGGGCAACAGATAGACCACCGCCAATGCCAGGAAAAACAGCCAGAGACTCGCCACGCTACACCCCTTTCGTTGTCGATTCGGTGAGCCAAGTCTAGGGCCGAAAGGTGGGGCAGGTGCTTGCGTAGTCCGCTTCAAAAGCCTGCTGCTTTAGCATAACCTGCTGGTTTTCACCGTAACGACTATCAGGATCTGCCAAACATGAAACTCGACGCCTTTGATCGCAAGATTCTCGCGGCCCTGCAACGCAATGGACGCCTGAGCAATGTCGAGCTGGCGGACGAAATCGGCCTGTCGGCCTCGCCGTGTCTACGCCGGGTGCGGATGCTGGAAGAGGCCGGGGTGATCCGTGGCTATCAGGCCAATCTCGATCGCGATGAGGTCGGGCTGGGGTTGACGGTGTTTGTCGGGGTCAAGGTCGAGCGTCATAACGACGAGCAGGCCGAGGCCTTCTACAAAGCTGTCACCGCATTGCCGGAAGTGATTTCTGCGTTTCTGGTGTCAGGAGAGTCGGATTTTCTGCTGCAAGTGGTGGTGCCGGACTTGCGCGCGTATGACCGCTTTCTCAGCGGCTGTCTGTTGAAGTTGCCCGGGGTGAGCGATATTCGCAGCAACTTTGCGATTCATACGGTGAAGACGCCGGGGGCTTTGCCCTTGGGGCATCTTCCGCTGTAGACCGAGTCGCACCCTTCGCGAGCAGGCTCGCTCCCACAGTGACCGCGCTCCTTCTGGAGGACTGCGGTCGAATGTGGGAGCGAGCCTGCTCGCGAAAGCGGGAGTCCGGTCAATAAAGATTTCAGAACCCTACATCTGCGTCGCCATTCCCTCGACATTCATCGCCGCCTGGCGCAATGCCTCTGATCTTGTTGGATGCGGATGGCAGGTCAACGCAATGTCCTCGGCCGAAGCACTGAACTCCATCGCCACACAAAACTCGCCAATCATTTCACTGACGCTCGGTCCCACGAGATGTACGCCGAGTACTTCGTCCGTGCGCTCGTCGGCAATGACTTTGGCAAAGCCCTCGGTCTCATGGTTGATTTTCGCCCGGCTGTTGGCGGTGAACGGAAACTTGCCGACCTTGTAGGCGCGCCCTTCAGCCTTCAGTTGCTCTTCGGTCTTGCCGACGCTGGCCAGCTCCGGTCGGGTGTAGATCACGTTGGGGATCAGGTCGTAATTGACTTCGCCGGCCTTGCCGTGGATCTGCTCGACGCAGGCCATCGCCTCGTCTTCAGCCTTGTGCGCCAGCATCGGGCCTGAGGTCACGTCGCCGATCACCCAAATGCCAGCGGCTTCGGTGCGATGCTGTTTGTTGGCGAGCATGCCGCGTTTGTCGGTGCTCAGGCCGACGTTTTCCAGACCCAGGCCTTGGGTGTACGGACGACGACCGATCGCCACCAGCACGTAATCGGCCTCGAGCAGTTCAGCGCTGCCACCCGCCGCAGGCTCGACGCTGAGCTGTACACCGGTGGCGGAAGACGTGGCGCTGGTGACTTTCGAGCTCAGCTTGAAGGCGAGGCCCTGTTTGCTCAGCGAGCGTTGCAGGGTTTTCCCGGCCTCGCCATCGACGCCGGGGCAAATGCGGTCGAGGTATTCGACCACGGTGACCTGCGCACCCAGCCGTCGCCACACCGAGCCCAATTCCAGGCCAATGACGCCGGCACCGATCACCACCAGATGCTTGGGCACTTCACTTAGCGACAGCGCGCCCGTTGAGTCGAGGATGCGTTTGTTATCGATTTCGACGCCTGGCAGGGGAGTGGGCTCGGAACCTGTGGCGATGATGATGTCCTTGGCGGTCAGTTCGATTTTGTTGCCCTGATCGCCAGTCACCGTGACCTTGCCGGGACCGTCGATGTGGCCCCAGCCTTTGATCCAGTCGACCTTGTTTTTGCGAAACAGAAATTCGATGCCTTTGGTCAGGCCGGCCACGCTTTCGTCTTTCTGTTTCATCATTTGCGCGAGGTTCAGCGTCGGTTTGACCTCGATGCCAAGGTTGGCGAATTCCGCCCCCATCGCCGCGTCATACAGCTCCGAGGCATGCAACAGGGCCTTGGAGGGCATGCAACCGACGTTCAGACAGGTGCCGCCGAGGGTCGCGCGACCTTCCACGCAAGCAGCCTTGAGGCCCAGCTGGCCGGCGCGGATCGCCGCGTTATAACCACCGGGGCCGCCGCCCAGAATCACTACGTCATAGTTGCTCATGCGCTTGCTCCTGATTGATGGATGCGGATCGCTAAAAGTAGTTCCGGATAAAAATTATGAACGTAATATGTGCGTTTCGAGGCTTTTCGGTCAAGGCTTCAGGCAAGCGACAGGTTGGGCATCTTTGAATAAGGGTAATTGTGTACGAATATTTCACGCTTTTCGTTATATCGTAACGATATGAACAGCGGACCATTGAATTTGGGGTGATATGCAAGTCGATCTGGAGGTGGATGGCACGCAAGTGACCGGACTGCCGCGCTTTCAGCAGGCGGCCGTGCAGAGCCGGCACTTGCGACGTTGGGCGATCAGCCTTGGCGGATTGGCCGGAGCGGGGTGGTTGCTGGCGTTTTTTGTCGGCCTGTTTGCTCCGCAGTCGTTGTGGTTGCCGTTGCTGATCAATCAGAGTGCGGCGTTGCTGGTGTTGGTTGCCGGGATGCAATCGGCTTGGTGGGTCACGCAATGGCGAGCGCAGGCGATCAATCCTGTCGCGGTGACGCCGGTAGCCGTGGACGAAGAATCTGCGCCGCAAGGTTGGTACGAGCGATTATTGGAGCGCCTGAGCCAGTGCAGTTTGCATCTGCTCGGCCAGATCGGTGCGGCGACCCTGTGGTTGGGCGGTCTGGCGCTGCTGGTGGTGTTAAGCATCGACCAGGTGTGGAACCTCGCTTTGCCCGCCGCGGCCGTCGGTTTATCCGCCACAGTCGGCGCGGCGCTGGCGTTGTTATTGGCGTTCGGCTTGCTGGTGCTGGAGCGACAATTCGCACAGGAAAATCCCGCGCAATGGCCGGACGCGGGCTCACTGGCACAACTGACGCGTGTGGCAATCATCACGCTGGTGCTTGGGGCGCTGTGCTTACTGTTCGCCAGCGAGAACGCCATTTGGCCGGTTCGCGTCGCCGTTCTGCTGGGGATATTGCCGGGATTGGTCGCGATTGAGCTGTTATTGCGCGCTGTTCTTTCGATTTTCAGTCCGCGCCGAGAACAGCTCGAACCGACGCTAATGGCGCGCAGTTTCGTCGCCGGCATGCTGCGCTGGCCGCCACAGCCATTGCTCGCGTTGCAGCATGAATTGCACAACCGTTTTGGCATCGATCTGCGGCAGATCTGGGCGTTCAGTTACATGCGCCGGGCGTTTCTGCCGGTGCTGGCGTTGGTTGCTGCCGTGGGGTGGTTGCTCACCGGCATTCATGAAATCCCCCTGCAAGGCCGCGGCATTTATGAGCGTTTCGGCAAACCGGTGCAGGTGTTCGGCCCGGGATTGCATACAGGTTTGCCGTGGCCGCTGGGGCGCGTGCTGATCGTTGAAAACGGCGTGGTGCACGAATTGGCAACCAGCGTCGGCGAGAATCCGGTGCCGGTGCGAGCCGATCCTGCTGAAGGTCCGGCGCCATTCACAGCCAATCGTTTGTGGGACGCCAGTCACGTCAATGACAAATCGCAAGTCATTGCCAGCAGCCGTGGCGATCAGCAGAGCTTTCAGATCGTCAACATGGACGTGCGTTTCGTCTATCGCATTGGCCTGACTGATCAGGCAGCAGTGGCGGCGACCTACAACAGCGCCGACGTGCCGACACTGATCCGCAGCACCGCCAGCCGGATTCTGGTGCACGATTTTGCCTCGCGCACGTTAGACGGTTTGCTCGGCGAAGATCGGGTAGGGCTGGGCGAAGAGATCGGTCGTGCGGTGCAACGCGATTTGCAACAACTCAACAGTGGCGTGGAGATTCTCGCCACGGTCGTCGAAGCCATTCACCCGCCGGCCGGTGCCGCCAATGCCTATCACAGCGTGCAAGCCGCACAGATCGGCGCGCAAGCGTTGATCTCCCGCGAACGTGGCGCCGCTGCTGAAGCGAGTAATCAGGCGCAGTTGCAGGCCAGCCTTGCTCGCGATCAGGCCAGCGCCAATGCGCGGGAAACCAGTGCCACGGCGCAAGCGGCGGATCTGAAATTCACTGCCGAGCAAAAAGCCTACGCCAGTGCCGGTCAGGCCTTCGTGCTCGAGCAATACCTCGGCCAGCTCAGTCAGGGCCTGAGCAAAGCCAAATTGCTGGTACTCGATCATCGCCTCGGTGGCAGCAGCAATGCGCCGACCATCGACCTGCGTACCTTCACGTTGCCGGCTGACCCGACGCCCGCGCGCACCACCGCTCAACCAGGAGTCACCCATTGAGCCAGTCGCACACGCACCAACCGCATGATCACAGCGGCCACGATCACGGCCACGGCGGACATCATCATGGGCATCATCACCATCACCACGGTGCGCCGGAAGAGGCGGGGCCGTTTCCGTGGCGGCGCATGGGCTGGGCCGTGTTGCTGGTGGCGTTCGCCATCGCCGCCGCGAGCCTGGTGCAAGTGCGCTCCGGTGAAGCCACGGTCATCACCCGTTTCGGTAATCCATCGCGGGTGTTGCTCGATCCGGGTTTGAGCTGGCGCTGGCCGGCGCCGTTCGAAGCGGCGATCCCGGTGGATCTGCGGCTACGGACGACGTCCAGCGGCTTGCAGGATGTCGGCACGCGTGACGGTTTGCGCATCATCGTCCAGGCCTACGTGGCGTGGCAGGTGCAGGGCGATCCGGACAACGTGCAGCGATTCATGCGCGCAGTGCAGAACCAGCCGGATGAGGCTGCGCGGCAGATTCGTACCTTTGTCGGCTCGGCACTGGAAACCACCGCCAGCAGTTTCGATCTGGCGAATCTGGTCAACACCGATGCCAGTCAGGTGCGCATCGCCGACTTCGAAGCTCAGTTGCGTCAGCAGATCGATCAGCAATTGCTCGCGACCTATGGCGTGCGTGTCGTGCAGGTCGGCATTGAGCGTTTGACCTTGCCGTCGGTGACGCTCACCGCCACG
Organism: Pseudomonas sp. S3_C06; assembly: GCF_054667675.1. Lineage (NCBI taxonomy): Bacteria > Pseudomonadati > Pseudomonadota > Gammaproteobacteria > Pseudomonadales > Pseudomonadaceae > Pseudomonas > Pseudomonas sp. S3_C06. Next base: position 3,841,233 of record NZ_CP162747.1, on the reverse strand, counting down.
GTCGATCGCATGCGCGCCGAGCGTGAAACAATTGCCACCGAGCGTACGGCGATTGGCAAGCGCGAAGCCGCGCAAATTCGTTCCGCTGCCGAGCGCGATGCGCGAATTGTGCAGGCTGACGCCACGGTGAAAGCGGCAGAAATCGAAGCACAATCTCGCGTCGAAGCCGCACAGATCTATGGCCGTGCGTACGCCAGTTCACCGCAGCTGTATAACTTGCTTCGTTCGCTGGACACCCTTGGCACTATCGTCACGCCGGACACCAAACTGATTCTGCGCACCGATGCTGCGCCATTCCGCGTGCTGGTCGACGGCCCGCCGACACTCGACAGCAAATCCGGATTGCAGCCATGAATGAACAAGTTCCACGTGGAACACATGCGCTGAACAGTCCGTGGATTCAGGCTGGGCGTTTGGCGTTTTTTGCTTTGTATGCGGTGACGGTACTGGCCGCGTTGGCTTGGGCGTTTTCCAATGTGCGGCAAATCGATCCGCAGAATCGAGCGGTGGTTCTACACTTCGGCGCGCTGGATCGCATCCACAACGCCGGCCTTTTGTTGGCCTGGCCACAGCCTTTCGAACAGGTGATTCTGTTGCCGGCAGCCGATCGGGTTATTGAATGTCGCGTCGAGAATCTGCTGCGCAGCGATGAGGCGCTCAAGGCCGATCGGGTCGCATCGTTCGCTGCACCCATCAGCGATGCCCTGGCCGGTTCTGGTTATTTATTGACCGGTGATGCGGGGGTGGTGCAACTGGATGTGCGGGTGTTTTACAAAGTCACCGATCCTTATGACTTTGTCTTGCAGGCTGATCATGTGCTGCCGGCGTTGGATCGATTGGTCACCCGCAGCGCTGTGGCACTGACTGCCGCGCGGGATCTGGACACCATTCTGGTGGCTCGCCCAGAGTTGATCGGCGCCGATAATCAAGCGGCCGAACGCCGTGAACGGCTGCGCGGTGATCTGGTGCAAGGCATCAACAAACGCTTGGCCGAGTTGAAGGTGAGCGGGCAGGGCATCGGTATCGAGGTGGCGCGGGTCGATGTGCAATCGAGTCTGCCCGATCCGGCGGTCAGTGCTTTCAATGCGGTGTTGACCGCCAGTCAGCAAGCCGACAAAGCCGTGGCCAACGCACGCACCGACGCCGAGAAACTCACGCAGACCGCCAACCAACAAGCCGACCGCACGCTGCAAGTTGCTCACGCGCAGGCCGGTGAGCGCCAGGCCAAAGCCTCGGCCGACACCGCCACGGTATCGAGTCTGGCCAGCAGCACCGACCCGCAAATGCTCCTGCGCCTTTATCGCGAGCGCATGCCGAAGATTCTCGGTCAGGCCGGATCGGTAACCACGGTCAACCCGAAAGACGATTCCCGCCTGATCATTCAGGGAGCCAGTAAATGACCGCGACCATCGCCGCACCAAGTCTGTTGTCCTCGGCCGAACAACGCCGCGCTGCCCGACAACTGACCTTGGCCATGCTTGCACTGGGCTTGCTGGGGCTGGGCTTGATCTGGCGTTGGCTGGTGCCGGAGCAAACCGGTGTCAGCCAGTTGCTGTTGGGTTTCGCTTCTTTATTGGTCGCCGTGCCGGTCATGCGTTCGGCGTGGTACAGCCTGCGTTATCCGAGTCTGCATGGCATCACAGATCAACTGATTGCTCTGGCCATGCTCGGCGCGTGGGCAACCGGTGATCTGCTGACGGCGGCGTTGCTGCCGATCATCATGATCTTCGGCCATGTGCTGGAGGAACGCAGCGTCATCGGTTCGCAGGAAGCAATTCATGCCCTCGGTCAACTGACCCGCAGCCATGCGCGTAAGGTACTGACGGATGGCTCGATCATCGAAGTGGACAACGGCACATTGAAGGCAGGCGACACCGTTGAAGTGCGAGCCGGTGATCGAGTGCCGGCAGATGGTCGGGTGTTGTCTGGCCAAGCCAGCCTCGACACCGCTTCGATTACCGGAGAATCAGTGCCGGTCGAGGCGGGCGTCGGCATGAGCGTATTTGGCGGCGCGATCAACCTCGACGGCCTGTTGCGCATCGAAGTGACGCGAACCGGCGATGAGTCGACGCTCGGCAAGGTCATCGCTCTGATGCAGAACGCCGAGCGCTCGAAACCGCCGATCACGCGTTTGCTCGAACGCTACGCTGGCAGCTACATGGTGCTGGTATTGCTGCTGGCGGCGGTGACCTGGTTCATCACCAATGATGCGCAGGCAATGCTCGCCGTGTTGGTAGCGGCGTGTCCCTGCGCGTTGGTGTTGTCTGCCCCGGCGACGGCGATTGCCGGTGTGGCAGTGGCGGCACGCCACGGCATTCTGATTCGCAGCTCGGCGTTTCTTGAAGAGCTGGCTGATCTCACTTCACTGGTGGTCGACAAGACCGGGACGCTGACTTACGGCACCTTGCGCTTGCAGTCGATCGACAACCCGCGCGCAGAGTCGTCCGCGATCATGGCACTCGCCGCCAGTCTCGGGGCGGCGAGCAGCCACCCGGTCAGTCGTGCGCTCGCAGGGCTGGTCACTCAAGACCAATGCTTACCGTTGAGTGATATCCATGAGCGCCAGGGACTCGGGGTCGTGGCCATGACCGGGCAGGGCGAAGCGGCGCTTGGCCGCCCGGAGTTGTTCGCGCAACTCGGCATTATTACGACAACTATTCCCGATCATGACGGCCCCATCGCCGGGCTGGCACTCAACGGTGAGTTCCTTGCCTGGCTGCTGCTGGCGGACAGCGTCAAACCGGAGGCCCGCTTTGCCCTCAGTGAATTGCGTGAACTGGGTCTGGGTCGACAGCTGTTGCTCACTGGCGATCGCCAGAGCGTGGCTCAGTCGCTGGCCAAGGATGTCGGGTTGCATGAGGTCGAAGCCCAGGCGTTGCCCGAAGACAAACTCAATCGTGTGCTCAAGGAAATCGACAACGGCTTCCGGCCGATGGTGGTCGGTGACGGCATCAATGATTCGCTCGCGCTCAAGGCGGGCGTGGTTGGTGTGGCGATGGGCGCGGGAGGTGCGGACATTGCGCTGGCCTCGGCAGACATCGTTTTGATCGGCAGCGACCTGCGCCGACTGGGCACCTGCGTGCGCCTCAGCCGTCAGTGCCGCAGGACGTTGCAGGTCAACGTGATCATTGGTCTGGGCTGGACGCTCGCCATCGTCGTGTTCGCCGCATTCGGCTGGCTCGGCGCTGCCGGGGCGATGATCGCCGCGCTGCTGCACAACCTCAGCACGCTGCTGGTACTGGGCAATGCCGGGCGGTTGCTGCGCTTTCAGGAGCCGTTATTGAAGCTCAAGGAAGAGCCTTGAAAATTATTTTTGATCTTCTGTAACGCCTTCGGGGGCGCTCTCTCTAGTGCTATGTCGGGACTGAACAAACCTTCCAGCCGACACCCCTGACGATTACCGAGGATAAGAAAAATGACTATCAAGACCGCTGCTGCTGGTGCCGCTCTCGCTTTGGCCGCCGCGACCCTGTTTGCCGGTGTTGCCACTAACGCGATGGCTGCTGATGCCAACGTTCACTGTTATGGCGTGAATGGCTGCAAGGGCCAGAACGACTGCAAGACCAAAGATCACGCGTGCAAAGGCTTGGGTTCGTGCAAAGGTCAGGGCTTCAAGGCGATGACTCAGGCGGCTTGCGAAAAAGCCGGTGGCAAGGTCGGCGAATAACTGACCGGTTAGTGTCGCCGCAGTGGTTTGCGCCACTGCGGCCACTTTTATCAGGAGTCCGCTTATGTCAGCTTCTGTGCCTTTCCTGGGTTACGGCCTCGGACTGCGTAGCGCTTACTACCAGCAGATCCTCGAGCAGTCGCCGGATGTCGACTGGTTCGAAGTGGTCTCGGAAAATTTCATGGTGCAGGGCGGCAAGGCTCTGTATTACCTCGATGCCATCGCCGAGCGCTATCCGCTGGTGATGCATGGTGTATCCCTGTCCATCGGCGGGCCGCATGCCCTTGATCCGGACTATCTCAAACAACTCAAGCAACTGGCCGATCGGGTCCGACCTGCATGGATCTCCGATCATCTGTGCTGGAGTCGCGGCAATGCCCATCAGTTGCATGATCTGCTGCCGCTGCCTTATACCGAAGAAAGTCTGGATTACATTGCCGGCCGGGTAAGGCAGGTGCAGGACATTCTGCAGCGTCCGCTGGTACTGGAGAATGTCTCCAGTTACGTTCGTGCTGCCGCGGATGATTTCAGCGAGTGGGAGTTTCTCGCAGTGCTGAGCCGGATAACTGGCTGCGAGTTGCTGCTGGATGTGAACAATGTCTATGTCAGCTCACGCAACCACGGCTTTGATCCGTGGGCGTTCATTCGCAGCCTGCCCGTCGACAAAGTCCGTCAACTGCATCTGGCGGGGCACAGCGACTACGGTGATTACGTGATCGACACCCACGACCATCCGGTGAGCGATCCGGTCTGGGCGCTCTATCAACGCACACTTGAACACTTCGGCCCGGTGGCCACATTGCTGGAACGCGACGACCATTTTCCGCCTTTCGAAGAACTGCTCGGTGAATTGCACAAGGCACGTGAACTGGGTGACAAGGTCTTGGCCGGGAGGCAGCAATGCGCCTGAAAGACTGGCAACTGGCGTTCGAGTCGTTTCTGCTCGACGACGACGCTACGGCGAATCCGGTCTTGGGCAAAAGCCTGATTGGTGGCCCGACACTGGATGTCGGCACGGGACTGGCGATCTATCACAACGCTTACAAAGCGCGTCTGCTGGAAGTCTTGCGCAATGACTTCGTGGCGATCTTGCACTGGATGGGTGACGACGAATTCGATCGGCTCGCCAGTTCTTACATCCGCCATTCCCCGCCGGGGCATTACAGCTTGCGCTGGCTGGGCAAAGGCTTCGAAGCCTTTATCCGTGAGCATCTGGTGCCGGAACAAAGCGCGCCACTGGCCGAACTGGCCTCGCTTGAATGGGCGTTTACACTGGCGTTCGATGCGCCGGCGGGTCAGCCGTTGACGCTGCAATCAATGGCGACGCTGGCCCCAGAGGAATGGCCTGAGCTGCGGGTGAAGCCAACGCCTTCGCTGCAGTGGCTGGAATGCCGCTTCAACAGTCTCTCGCTATGGCGTTCGGTGAAGGAAGAATCCGACTTTCCTGACAGCACGGTGCTCGAAATCCCACAGGCCTGTCTGATCTGGCGCTGCGAACTGATCTGTCACTATCGCAGCCTCGATCCTGCCGAAGCCACGGCCCTCAATGGCCTGCTCGCCGGTGGCTGGAATTTCTCCGAACTGTGCACACAATTAGCAGTCATTTATGGTGAGGGCGCGCCACTTCAAGCCGTTACCTGGTTGAAACAGTGGGTTAAAGACGGTTTGCTGGAGCGTCTGCAACGATAGCCAAGGCTAATCAAATCGATAGCCTGCTATTTTTCCGGGATGGTCTACCCTCAGATCTGACGGTCTGAAACAAGGGGGATTTTCCATGCTCGCGCAACTTCCACCGGCCTTACAGAATCTGCAGCTACCGCTTCGACTGCGGCTCTGGGACGGCCATGAGTTCAATCTGGGGCCGGCGCCCAGCGTTACCATCGTGGTCAAGGACCCGCAGATGGTCACTCAGTTCACCCATCCAAGCCTGGATGCGCTTGGAGCGGCATTCGTCGAAGGCAAACTTGAACTGGAGGGCTCGATCAGCGAAGTCATCCGGGTCTGCGACGAATTGAGCAACGCTTTGCTCGGTGAAGATGACGACAGTCAGCCAGTGCGTTCGGTGCACGACAAGGAAACCGACGCCAAAGCCATTTCCTACCACTACGACCTGTCCAATGCGTTCTACCAGCTCTGGCTGGACAGCGACATGGCGTACTCCTGCGCGTATTTCGAAACGGGCAGCGAAAGCCTTGAGCAGGCGCAACAAGCCAAATTCCGACATCTGTGCCGCAAGCTGCGTGTGCAGCCAGGTGACTATTTGCTTGATGTGGGTTGCGGTTGGGGCGGCCTCGCGCGTTACGCCGCGCGGGAATTCGGCGCCAAGGTGTTTGGTATCACGCTGAGCAAGGAACAACTGGAACTGGCGCGTGAGCGGGTCAAGGCTGAAGGCCTGGAAGAGCAGATCGAACTGCAATTGCTCGACTATCGCGATCTGCCCCAGGACGGTCGTTTCGACAAAGTGGTCAGTGTCGGCATGTTCGAACACGTCGGCCACGCCAATCTCGCCGAGTACTGCAAAACCCTGTTCGGTGCGGTCAAGGAGGGCGGTCTGGTGATGAACCACGGCATCACCGCCAAGCACACCGATGGCCGTCCGGTAGGACGCGGTGCCGGGGATTTCATTGAAAAGTACGTGTTCCCCAACGGTGAGTTGCCGCACCTGTCGATGATCTCGGCGGAGATCAGCGAGGCGGGCCTGGAAATTGTCGACGTCGAAAGCCTGCGCCTGCACTACGCGCGCACGCTGGATCATTGGAGCGAGCGGCTGGAGGACAACCTTGAGGCGGCGGGCAAACTGGTGCCGGATCAAGCGTTGCGCATCTGGCGACTATATCTGGCCGGCTGTGCTTACGCGTTTGCCCGTGGCTGGATCAATCTGCACCAGATCCTCGCGGTGAAAGCGCATCCGGATGGCAGCCATGAACTGCCATGGACCCGTGACGATATCTACAACCCCTGAGCCTGTTCCCTTTTTTTGGGAGAGGGTTTCAAAGGATCGGTGAAATAAGCCGGGCGATCCGCATGCCGACTTGTTGCAGGCGGTGGAGCTCCCGGCTTTCTTCTTTGGCGACTTCGTCGGCCAGCGCGAAGTCATCGATGAGCATGTGTTCCACGGCGGCGGAGAACTCACTGTCGACTGTCAGCAACATCACTTCGAAATTCAACCGGAACGAGCGGTTATCCAGATTGGCACTGCCGATCGCGCTGATTTCGCTGTCGATCAACACCACTTTCTGATGCAGAAACCCGGGACGGTAGCGGAACACTCGGACACCGGCGCGCACCGCTTCAAAGGCATAAAGGCTGGAAGCGGCGTAGACGATGCGGTGATCGGGGCGCGAGGGCAGCAGCAGACGTACATCAACACCGCGTAATACTGCCAATCGTAACGCTGCGAAGACGGCTTCATCGGGGATGAAATACGGGCTGGTGATCCACACTCTTTCCGTCGCCGCATGTATCGCTTCGACGAAGAACAGCGAGCAGGTTTCGTACGCATCGGCCGGGCCGCTGGCGAGCAGTTGGCAGAGTACGCCGTCTTCCGGGTATTCATCCGGCAGGATCAGCGGCGGCAGGGTGCGGGCGGCCCAGAACCAGTCTTCGGCAAAGGATTCCTGCATGCACGCGACCACCGGGCCGCGCACCTTCACATGGGTATCGCGCCACGGTGCCAGCGGTGGTTTTTCACCCATGTATTCATCGCCGACGTTATGCCCGCCGACAAAGCCGACCACGCCATCGACCACGACAATCTTGCGGTGGTTACGGAAGTTGACCTGAAAGCGGTTGAGCCAGCCGCTGCGCGTGGCGAAGGCTTTTACCTCGACGCCCGCATCGCGCAGCGTCTGCACATAGCTGTGGGGCAGGGCGTGGCTGCCGATGCGGTCGTAAAGCAGATGAATCGTTACGCCTTCCGCAGCTTTCTTCAGCAGCAGATCACTCAAACGTTGGCCGAGTCGATCATCGTGAATGATGAAAAACTGGATCAGCACCGCTTCTTTCGCTTGATCGATGGCGTGGAAAATCGCCTCGAACGTCGCCGTACCGTTCACCAGCAATTGCACTTCATTGTTCGCCAGGCATGGCATGCGCCCCAGTTTGGGCATCGCCCGTAACGAGGCGTAGGCATTGGACGCGCGCGCGGTGAGGGCTTCTTCCACCCAAGGGCGCCAGTTCAGTTCGGAGATGGCCTGACGCATTTGTTCGTTGGCCTGGCGCCGCGCCTTGATGTAACCATCAAAGGTGCTGCGGCCGAACACCAGGTACGGAATAAGCGTGAGGTAGGGAATGAAGATCAGCGACAATGCCCAGGCGATCGAGCCTTGAGCTGTGCGCACGGTGAGCACCGCGTGAATCGCGGCGATCAAGCCGAGGGTGTGTATCAGGGCGATCAGATAACCGAAAATGTGCGGTCCAAAATAATCCATGGGGCAGCCTTGCTCCGGAAGATTCAATGCTTAACAGACCATGTTCTGTCGCGATTGTCGCTATTTAATTGGTGCATGAACCGAAGCAATCGGCCGACGTCTAACGGCCACTACTGATCAGGAGTTTTTCGATGAACGTTCGTCTGCTGGGTTTGGCGCTGGGCCTGGGTTTGGCATTGCCGGTGGTTGCGCAGGCGCAGATGCTGCAGCCGGGGCTGTGGGAAATGACATCGAGCAACGTCAAGGTCGATGATCAGCCGATGGATGTGCAATCGATCCTCGGTCAACTGCAAGGGCAGATGACCCCGCAACAGCGCGCAGCGCTGGAGAAGAACGGGATCAATATTGGCGGCAAAGGCATCCGCGCCTGCCTGACGCCAGAGCAGGTGGCGACCAACGATATTCCGTTGGCCGACCCGCAATCGGGCTGTAAACAGCAGATCACCGATCGCACCGGTAACCAGTGGAAGTTCCGCTTCAGTTGCCCGAAAGCGCAGGGTACCGGCGTGGCGACGTTCCTCAGTGATCGCGAGTTCACCACCGTGGCCAACGGCACGTTCAATGCGATCGGGATCAACCAGAAGGGCAGTCTGGAGACGCGTGCAGTTTGGCTAGGCCAAGACTGCGGCGCGGTTAAACCCCGCGCCTAAATGTATCTCCTGTAGGAGCTGCGGCACGCTGCGATCTTTTGATCTTGATTGTCAAAAACAAGATCAAAAGATCGCAGCTTCGTTTCACTCGTCAGCTCCTACTGGTTTTTTTGAATCAGCGCATAAATCGTAGCGCCAACCCCCGACACCCCTCATTCACCCGACCCTCCCGCCACGCAATCTGTCCCGACACGATCGTCGTGCTCACCCGATGCCGAAAGCTGCGCCCGGCAAACGGCGTCCATCCACACTGCGACAAAATCGGCTGCCGATCGACCTCCAACGCCTGCGCTTCAACCAACACCAGATCCGCCCAATACCCTTCACGCAAATACCCACGATCCGGAATCGCAAACAGATCCGCGACGCGATGGCTGGTCTTCGCCACTAACGTCGTGACCGGCAAAACCCCGTCCGCCACCAGCTCCATCAGCGCCGGCAACGCATGCTGCACCAATGGCAATCCCGACGGCGCCTGCGCGTAAGGCCGTTGCTTTTCTTCCCAGGTATGCGGCGCATGATCGCTGCCAATGACGTCCAACCGATTGCTGTTCAAAGCTTCACGCAAAGCATCACGTTCGCTTTGACTCTTGATCGCCGGGTTGCACTTGATCAGGTTGCCGAGCTTTGGATAGTCGCGATCATCGAACAATAAATGGTGCAGACAGACTTCAGCGCTGATGCGTTTCTGCGCCAACGGTTCGTCCTCGAACAACGCCAGTTCACGCGCGGTGGTCAGGTGCAAAACATGTAGGCGGGTGCCGTGACGTTTTGCCAGTTCCACCGCCAGTGATGAGGATCGATAACAGGCCTCGGCATTGCGAATAAGCGGGTGGGCGGCGGGCGGAATACGATCGCCGAACAACTCACGCAGATTGGCCGCGTTGGCATCGATGCTTGGCGTGTGTTCGCAGTGCGCCAGCAGGATGGTCGGCACCTCGGCGAACAGTCGCTCAAGGATCTGCGGATCATCGACCAGCATGTTGCCGGTCGAGGCGCCCATAAACACTTTCACCCCGGCCACTTCACAGGGATTGAGCGCGGCTACCGTGTCGAGGTTGTCCCGGCTCACGCCAAAGTGAAAGCCGTAATTGGCCACCGAGTTGATCGCCGCCCGACGCTTTTTATCCGCCAGCGCTTCGAGGGTAAGGGTGGCCGGGTTGGTGTTGGGCATGTCCATGAAGCTGGTGATGCCACCGGCAACCGCCGCACGCGACTCGGTGTGAAGGCTGCCCTTGGCTGGCGCACCTGGTTCACGGAAATGCACCTGGTCATCAATCATTCCGGGAAGCAGCCATTGACCGTTCGCGTCGATTTCCACTTTGGCGTTTTCACCTTCGATGCTGCGCGCAATCTTGACGATGCGTCCATTGCTGACCAACAGATCTGCGTCGAACTCACGCCCTTCGTTGACCAGCCTTGCGTTGCGAATCAGCACGCTGCTCATGGCTCAGAACTCGTTCTGCAAGGCTTTGTAGCCGCGCACCAGATCGACGTTGGTGCGCGCCACGTCTTCGGAAAACTCCGAGGCGCTGACACTCACTGGCGGGAATAACGAGAGGTCGGTGTTCGGGCCGATGCGGGTGGTGGAGGGCACATAGAAGGCGTCCGGTAAATCGCGACCATCGACCACCGAGTTGTGCCGCACCACGCAACCGTTACCTACAACACAGTTGAACAGCACGCTGTTGAAACCGATGAACACGCGGTCGCCGACCACGCACGGGCCATGCACGATTGAGCGGTGGGCGATCGAGCTGAATTCGCCGATGGTCACCGCCGCACCGGATTTTGAGTGGATCACCACGCCGTCCTGAATGTTCGAATTGGCGCCGATGGTGATCGGCTCCATCTCGCCCGAGGCGTCCACTTCGTCGGCGCGGATCACCGCGTAGGGGCCGACGAAAACGTTTTCGCCAATCACCACTTTGCCGCAGATGATCGCGGTTTTGTCGACGTAAGCCGACTCGGCGATTTGCGGCAAATCGCCTGAAGGATTCTTGCGGATCATGGTCGGCTCAGTGCGTCGTAAAGGGTGTTGAGGTTGTATTCGAACAGGCCGGTGAAAGTGCTGGCCGGGCCACTGGCGGCGAGGGCGTCGGAGTACAAGGTGCCGCCGATGTGCGCGCCGCTTTCATCAGCGATCTGCTTGAGCAGACGCGCATCTTTGATGTTTTCCATGAACACCGCTTTGACTTTGGCCTGACGAATCTGGGTGATCAGCGCAGCGACTTCGGCGGCCGAGGGTTCACGCTCGGTGGACAAACCTTGCGGCGCCATAAAGTCGATGCCGTAGGCCTGACCGAGATAACCGAATGCATCGTGGCTGGTGACGATCTTGCGATTGCCCGGCGGCAGCGAACCGAGCTTGGTTTTTGCTTCGGCGAGCAGGGCGTAGATCTGCTTCAGATAGGCCTGGCTGTTGCGTTCGTAGTCGGCCCTGTTCGCCGGGTCGGCAGCGATCAGCGCCTTGGTGATGTTGGCAATGTACAGTTCGGTGTTCGCCAGATTATGCCAGGCGTGCGGGTCGGGAACGGTTTCGCCATCCTCGTCCAGTGAGCGCGGAATCACGCCATGACTGGCACTGATGACGGTGGCTTTGGTCTCGGTGCTGCTCACCAGTCGATCCAGCCATGGCTCGAAACCGAGGCCGTTTTTGATGATCAGCCTGGCGCCGAGTAATGCTTTGGCATCGTCCGGTGTCGGCTCGTAGGTGTGCGCGTCGGCGTCCGGGCCGACCATGTTGGTGATCTGAATATGCTCGCCGCCGACCTGATGCACCATGTCGCCGAGAATGCTGAAGCTGGTCACCACCGGTAATTTTTCCGCCGCCGACAATGACATCGACAGCATCAGGCTGAACAACACGAGTAGAACGCGCATCGGGAAACACCTCATTGGGATGTAAGCAAAGGCGGGCGGCGCAGCAGACCGTGAACCGGCCCGAACACCACCGACAGCAGATAACCGACGCCGGCGACCAGCACGATGGCCGGTCCGCTTGGCAGCGAGTAGTAGAACGAAAGCAACAAGCCAAACCACACCGAGAGGCAACCGATGATGGCGGCGATGCCAATCAGGATCGGCAGTCGACGGCTCCAGAACCGCGAGGCAGCGGCGGGGAGCATCATCAACCCGACCACCATCAGCGCGCCGATGGCCTGGAAGCCGATCACCAGATTGAGCACCACCAGGGTCAGGAATACGCCGTGGGCGAGTGGGCCGAGGCGGCTGACGGTTCTCAGGAACAGCGGGTCGAGGGTGTCGAGCAGCAGCGGTTTGTAGATCAGTGCCATGGCGATCAGGCTGAATCCCGAAACCCATAACATGCCGGTGAGGGTCGGGCCGTCGACGGCCAATGCCGAGCCAAACAGCAGGTGAAGCAGGTCGAGACGTTTGCCGGCGATGCCCAGAATCAGCACACCGCTGGCGAGGGATATTGGGTAGATCGCGGCGAGGCTGGCGTCTTCGCGTAGACCGGTTCGGCGGGTGATCCACGCCGCGAGTCCGGCCATGCTCAGACCCGCGCCGAGGCCGCCGAGTGTGAGCGCAGGCAGACTCAGTCCGGCAAACCAGAATCCTAATGCGGCGCCAGGAAGGATGCCGTGGGCGACGGCGTCACCGATCAGGCTCATCCGTCGCAGGATCAAAAACACGCCGAGTGGTGCCGTGCTGCATGCCAAGACCAGTCCGCCAAGGAGGGCACGTCGCATGAACAGGAACTCATTGAACGGTTGCCACAAGTGGGTGACGGTGACCATCAGGCCACCTGCGTGTGAGGGGTTTGCCGGATCAGTTCGACGCTGGCGCCGTACACGCATTCGCGGTTTTTGATCAGCAAGGTTTGCGGGATGTGTTGGCGCACGGCGCAGAGGTCATGGCAGACCACGACGATTGTTCGACCTTCGTTATGCCAGGTGTGGATGTGCTGCCAGAGCAATTGTTGGCCGAGCTCATCGAGGGCGGCATGGGGTTCGTCGAGGAGCAGAACCGGAGCGTCGGTCAAACTCAGGCGGGCGAGCAGGGCACGTTGTAGTTCGCCGCCGGAGAGGGCCATGAGCGGGCGGTGTTCGAGTCCGCTCAGGTGCCAGTTTTCCAGTGCATCTTTCAGGCGTTGTGCGCGCAGTTGGGTTGAGAGTCGACGTCCCCAGAAACCGGCGGCGATCAGTTCTTCGAGGTTGATGGGGAACTGGCGGTCGAGATGTTGTTGCTGGGGGAGGAATGACAATCCGCTTTGACGTGGAACACTCAGGGAGGCTTTGCCTGCCAGTGGTTTTTGCAGCCCGGCGATGACCTTCAAGAGGCTGCTTTTGCCGCAGCCGTTGGCGCCGATGATTGCCGTTAGGCTGCCGCTTTCGAGTTCTAGATTCAGGGGCGTGGTCAGCGGTTGACCGGGAGCGCCCCAACTCAGGGATTGGCAGCGGATCATGCTTGCTCACGCTGCCAGTGGCTTTCGGCGACGGCGTCGTGGGCGTGCAGGCTTTCGGCGTGGATCACTCGCAGATGGAACTGGTTAACGCCGGGTGTGCGGCGAAGTGCGAGATTCAATCGGCGCACGGCGTCTTCGCAGAACATCAGATTCTGCCCATTCGCCAAGGCGAAGGCTTGCTCGTCCGCGCGTTTTACTGCGGTTTGTACGGCGGTGCCGAGGGCCGCTTCGGCGTCATTGATGATCACGCTAAGCGGTAATTCGTCGATGAACTCGTCGAGGTGCAGATGCAATTGTGCAGTGCTGCGTTGGCTGTGAGGCGTGGCGACGATGCCTTGAGTCGAGCCAAGCCAAGCGAGAACGTCTGCATGCTGAAGGGGTTTGTTGGCGAAGTCGTCGACGAATTGTTGCTGAATTAATTGCCGGGCCAATGCCGCGGAACACGGGCAAGTCGAGGAGTAGGGCACTTCGATGTTGAGTTCCACGTGGAACATCTTGTTTTTCAGACTGGCTGAAATCGTCGCGGGATAGGATTTCCATCCGGCCAGTGGACTGATTAGTGCTGGTCTTTTCAGCAGTAGATCGGTGCGGATATTCAGGTAGGCACAGTGGGATAAACCTTCGTGGCTATCCAGAAAACGTTTGAGTACCTGGTGCAGCAGAGCAGGGGAAAGACTCTCCTGTTCGAGCGCTTCCAGGGCCAGATAGAGTCGCGACATGTGAATCCCGCGAGCTTCGCCGTCATCCAGACTCACCCCCGCATCAGCCTTTGCGCTCACGCGTTGGCCTTCCAATAAAACAGGTAACGCGATGCCGTGCATGCCCACCCATTCGAGGGGCAAGGCTTGGCGAGCGGATTGCGCAGCGATATCCGGAAGTGTCAGCGAATTCATGTTCGGAACCATCGTGTTGATTGAAATGAATGTTACATTATAACAATACAGATCACGATGCTTTTTTCATGAACAGGCTTTCATATGCACAGACGCCATTTGCTCAATCTGATTCTCGCCAGCGCGGCCTTCGCCCTTCCGTTCAGTGTTTCGGCCACGCAAATTCGCAACGCACGGCTTTGGCGTTCTGAGGAAAAGCTGCGATTGGTCTTCGATTTAAGTGGCCCGGTGCGATACAAAACCTTCACGCTCAGCGCTCCAGAACGGCTGATAATCGATGTGTCCGGCGCAGATCTGAGCGGCGATTTCAGTCAGTTGGCTCTGAATGGCACGGTGATCCGCTCGATTCGATCCGGGCCTTTTGGTCAGGGAGACACGCGGATTGTTCTCGACCTGAGCAATCCAGTGCTGCTTAACAGCTTTCTTTTGGCGCCCCAGGATGGCCAGAGTCATCGGCTGGTTCTGGATTTAGTCAGTGCGAAAGCAGCGCCAGAGATCCCAATGGTTCCACGTGAAACACCCAGAATCAGCGCTCACCCCAAGCGCGACATCATCGTAGTCGTCGATCCAGGACACGGTGGGAAGGATCCCGGTGCGGTCGGCGCGAAGGGTGAGCGGGAAAAAGATGTGGTGCTTTCCATTGCTCAGCTACTCGCCAAACGCCTGAAAAAAGAGAAAGGATTCGACGTGAAACTGGTGCGCAATGACGACTTCTTTGTGCCCTTGCGTAAACGCGTAGAGATCGCCCGTCAGCACAAGGCAGACATGTTTATCTCGGTGCATGCCGATGCAGCGCCAAGGCTGACAGCTTCTGGAGCGTCTGTGTATTGCCTGTCTGAAGGTGGCGCGACATCGGCGACGGCGCGTTTTATGGCGCAGCGTGAGAACGGCGCTGACCTGCTCGGCGCTACCAGTTTGCTCAACCTCAAAGACAAAGATCCAATGCTTGCCGGGGTGATTCTCGACATGTCGATGAATGCGACCATTGCCGCCAGTCTGCAACTGGGCAACACGGTGCTGGGCAGTCTGGCGGGCATCACCACTCTGCATCAGAAGCGTGTGGAACAGGCCGGATTCGCCGTGTTGAAGTCGCCGGATGTGCCGTCAATTCTGGTAGAAACCGGCTTCATTTCCAACGCTCACGACAGTCAGCGGCTGGTAACCGCGCGGCATCAACAGGCTGTCGCGGATGGTTTGTTTGAGGGTTTGCAGCGTTATTTTGAGAAAAACCCACCGATCGACAGCTATCTTGCCTGGCGACAGGAGCAGCTAAAGGCGCAGGTCTAGCAGCCCACAATTCGACTGCAAGTGAATTTCGCGCTGCTGCCGCCCGAGCTGGAGAAGCGATTGATAGTCGTCCAGCCGACGCGTCGGGTGTAACCAACCCAGGCCTCACCGTCAGAGGCAATCCCGGTGAAGAACGTCAATTGGCCGAAGCGGCTGTTGGTTTGCGCCCAATAACGCTGCCCAGCCTTTTCAAACCCGCGCAGATAAAGCGTGCTGCCGACAGTGTTGACGCTATACGTATTGCCCTCGGCATCGACGCAGGCAAGCAGGTTGGCGCTGCGGGTGCAGTTTGCCAGCGCCGGAAACTGCGCCCACGTATTGCCCGCCACCATTAATCCAAGGCTCAACAACGAGCATTTCAGCGCAGTTTTCATTAGCAATTCCGGGTGTGGGATGGGCTCAGCTTCCTGCTGTTTATCGCTCAGGACAAGGGCAGGGCTGGTTTATTTGGAGTGTTATACTATAACATAAACAACTACTGAGCCTGAGCGGGCCGATTTCAAGCGTTTACCTTCAGCGAAGCCCTCGCATGAAGCGCCAAAACGCCAAGCGCTGGCAAAAGCGCCAATCGGCTGCCTTCATAAGAGGATTATCCAATGTCAGCCGAATTGCCCGTCACCGTACTTTCCGGATTTTTAGGCGCCGGAAAAAGTACACTTTTGAATTACGTACTACGTAATCGAAATGGTCTTCGCGTCGCTGTCATCGTCAATGATATGAGCGAGATCAACATTGATGGCAGCGAAGTCCAGCGTGATGTCAGCCTTAACCGTGCAGAAGAAAAAATCGTCGAAATGAGCAACGGTTGTATCTGCTGTACGTTACGCGAAGACTTGCTCGAAGAAGTCAGCAAGCTCGCCCGTGAAGGTCGCTTCGATTATCTGCTCATCGAATCCACCGGCATCTCCGAGCCGCTGCCGGTCGCAGAAACCTTCACTTTTCGTGATGAACACGGACAATGCCTCTCCGACATCGCCCGTCTCGACACCATGGTCACTGTCGTCGACGGGGTGAATTTCCTCCCGGACTACCAGGCGGCTGAAAGCCTCGCCTCCCGTGGCGAAATTCTCGGCGAGGAGGACGAGCGCTCCATCACCGACCTGTTGATCGAGCAGATCGAGTTCGCCGACGTGCTGTTGATCAGCAAGATCGACCTGATCAGCCAGGCCGAGCGTGAGGAATTGATCGCCATTCTCAAACGCCTCAATGCGCAAGCCGAAATCATCCCGATGGTCATGGGTGAGGTGCCTCTGGAGAAGATCCTCAACACCGGTCGCTTCGATTTCGAGAAAGCCGCGCAGGCACCGGGCTGGCTGCAGGAGTTGCGCGGTGAGCACGTGCCGGAAACCGACGAGTACGGCATCGCCTCCACCGCCTATCGCGCGCGCCGACCCTTTCACCCGCAACGCTTTTTCAGCTTCATCGACCGTCCGTGGCTGAACGGCAAGCTGCTGCGTTCCAAAGGGTTCTTCTGGCTCGCGAGCAAACCCACAGACGCTGGTAGCTGGTCGCAGGCTGGCGGCCTGATGCGCCACGGTTTTGCCGGACGCTGGTGGCGTTTTGTGCCGAAGAACCAATGGCCACAAGATCAGCAAAGCACCGCCGCGATCATGGAAAACTGGACGCCGAGCGTAGGAGACTGCCGGCAGGAACTGGTGTTCATCGGTCAGAACATCGATTTCCTACAGCTTTCAGAGGAACTGGATGACTGCCTGCTCACTGATGAAGAAATGGCCCTCGGCGTAGAGGGCTGGCGATTGCTGGCGGATCCGTTTGGCCCTTGGCATGAAGAGGCTGCCTGATGCTCGCGCTCAAACTGCTGCAAAACCGCACGCGTTATCAGCACCAAGGACCGACTCCAAAGACGCTGACGCGAATTCTGGATGACGACACCAACCTTGCCGTCTGGCAGCGACAATTGCCGTTGCACATCAGCGATTTCGCTCAATTGCTTCTGTCGCTCAACGAACCGTTGGGCCAATCGCTATGCCTGGAGCTGCCGCACGAGGACGCTGAGCCTGACCTGACCGGTTTGGCTTCAGGTTTCCGTGATCTGGAAGGCTATGAAGGCTTCATCGCCGACCTGAAATGGCTGGTCAGCGCCTTCGCCTGTTTGCTGGGAGCCAAGCGCATCGGACTGCGCCTGCGGGTGCTCGATAAAGCCATGTGCCCGCGCTTCCACGTTGATCATGTGCCGGTGCGGCTGATCACGACCTACGCCGGCGTCGGCAGTCAATGGCTCAAGGAAGGCGCGATGGATCGCAGTCAATTGGGGCAGGCCAACGCCGAACCCCAAGCGCAAATACAGCAACTCAAGAGCGGCGACGTCGCCTTACTGAAAGGCGAGAAATGGCACGGTAATGAAGGTTTCGGTCTGATTCACCGTTCGCCGCAACCGGCCGCAGGCGAGCGTCGTCTGATACTGACCCTCGACTGGCTCGGTTGACGCCTCAAGGCTTGAGCCACGAGCCTTGGCTCTGGCCTTCGCAATACGGTTTCAAATACGCCGCATCGGTGGCGACCCCGTAATAGTGGATGTCCTGGCGATAAGGCATATTGGCGACTTGCGCGTTGCTGCACACGCCAAACGCGCCGTTCGGGCATTGATCGACGTATTGCACCTCGACTTTTTGCCCGGCCAGGGTTGGCTGGCAGAAGCCGTCGTTGAACAGTTTTTCAGGAATATTGCGGTTTTGCTGGCAGACTTTGACGTCGAGTCGCTCGCCCTGACTGTGCACTACGCAGGCCTGAGCCCACGCTTCGCTCGACAGCAGCGTCAACAGCAACGACCATCCCATCCAACGCATCTTTGCATCTCCCAAGAAAGCTTCCCGCCATGTTGCAGAACATTCCTACCCATGTCATTGCTGGCCCTTTGGGCGCCGGCAAGACCAGCCTGATTCGTCAACTGATGGCTCAGCGGCCGGCTGGCGAGCGCTGGGCGGTGCTGATCAACGAGTTCGGCCAGATCGGCCTCGATGCCGCGCTGCTGACCAACGACGCCGATGGTATCGCACTGGGCGAAGTGGCCGGGGGGTGCCTGTGTTGCGTCAATGGCGCGCCGTTTCAGATCGGCCTTGGGCGTTTGCTGCGCAAAGCCAAGCCTGATCGACTGTTTATCGAACCGTCCGGGCTGGGGCATCCGGCGCAGTTGCTCAAGCAATTGAATGAGGCGCCATGGTCAGGCGTGCTGGCGCTGCAGCCATGTGTGCTGGTGCTGGATGCGCAGGCGCTCGAGGCTGGCAAAGCATTGCCGGCGGCACAGCAGGAAGCGTTGCCCAGTGCGGGCTTGCTGCTGTTGAACAAGGCTGAAAACCTTGATGAAACGGCGAGGCAGAAAATTATCAGTCAGTTGCCTTCAGTCAGACGGATCTGGACGCAACAGGCGCAGTTGCCTCTGAGTGAACTGCCGGGCTTGGCTGCGCATGCGTTGAAAGGAGTGGATAACCTGGCGGTGCCCCGAGGATTGGGACAAATGCCGGCCGTCTGGAGCGCTCCGACGGTGCCGATTTGCCTGAGTCAGGCGCAGGAGGGTGGTTGGAGCATTGGTTGGCGTTGGCATCCGGGCCAGACGTTCGACAAGCAACGCATTGCCGACTGGCTAACTGGCCTTAATTGGAAAAGAGCGAAACTGGTTATCCACAGCACGGAGGGCTGGGTGTCTGCGAATGCTCTGGATAATACCAAGCTGATTTGGCAGGCCAGCGAATGGCGTAAAGATTCGCGAATCGAACTGATCTTCGTCGATCCGCAAAATATTGATCAATTGCAGGCAGGTCTGGCGCGATGCCGAACCCAGTGATTCAGCTCAAGGCTTCCACTTCGTGTGTTCCTGCCGCCACTGACTCAGCTCGATGACTTCTGCCCGTGGCCTCTGCACTTCGACCACTGGCGGCGTATCGTCGAACGGTGCCGGGTAGGGCGCGAGTTCGATCTGCGCACTGTGCGCACCAAACTGGGTGATGGTGCCGTTATGCCGGGTTTCGCCGGTCACGGTGAATTCGAAGTTGTACACCCGCGCCAGTCGTCGGCGACCGTTGGCGTCCTTGATGAAACCGATCTTCTTCAGCGCGACGTTGCCATCGAGCAATTCGACCCGTACGTTCAGGCAATGCTGTTTGACCCGCTCCAGTGCGCGTTCGCGCAAGCCGTGGTTGTGCCACAGCCATGCGCCGGCAGCGGCAAACAGCATCAGCACAAAGATGTTTTCCAGGGTCAGCATCAACATCGAACTCCAAAAGATAGCGTCAGCTTAACTGCGTCGCCGGTCTGTCGTACAGGCTGCGTTTCGTCGCATACTGCGCGGCTTGAATTTCAATCGTTTTACGGAATGACCCGAATGAAACGTACGCCTCATCTGCTCGCCATTCAGTCCCACGTCGTGTTCGGCCACGCCGGCAACAGCGCCGCGGTTTTTCCGATGCAGCGGGTCGGGGTCAATGTCTGGCCGCTCAATACCGTGCAGTTTTCCAACCACACCCAGTACGGCCAATGGGCCGGCGAAGTGCTGGCGCCGCAGCAGATTCCCGAACTGGTCGAAGGCATCGCCGCGATTGGCGAGCTGGGCAACTGCGATGCGGTGCTGTCCGGTTATCTCGGCAGCGCGGCGCAGGGACGAGCGATTCTCAGCGGCGTCGAGCGCATCAAGGCAGTCAACCCGAAGGCGCTTTACCTGTGTGATCCGGTGATGGGCCACCCGGAGAAGGGCTGCAGCGTACCGACCGAGGTTAGCGACTTCCTGCTGGAAGAGGCGGCGGCCATGGCGGACATCATGTGTCCGAACCAGTTGGAACTGGACAGCTTTTCCGGGCGCAAGCCGCAGTCGCTATTCGATTGTCTGGCGATGGCGCGGTCGCTACTGGCGCGCGGACCGAAAGCGGTATTGGTCAAGCATCTGGATTATCCGGGCAAACCGGCGGATGGCTTCGAGATGCTGCTGGTAACGGCTGAAGGCAGCTGGCATCTGCGTCGTCCGTTACTGGCGTTTCCCCGTCAGCCGGTGGGCGTGGGTGACCTGACGTCCGGCCTGTTTCTGGCGCGGGTGCTGTTGGGCGACAGTCTGGTGGCGGCGTTCGAATTCACGGCGGCGGCGGTGCATGAGGTGCTGCTGGAGACTCAGGCGTGCGCCAGTTACGAGCTGCAGCTGGTGCGGGCGCAGGATCGGATTGCACATCCGCGGGTGAAGTTCGAGGCTACTGCAATCAGTCTTTAAGACCCTGCTGCCCCCATTCGCGAGCAGGCTCGCTCCCACATTTGAAATGCATTCATCTGTGGGAGCGACGGTGCGACGATTCGACCTGCTCGCGAACGCGGTCTGAGCGCTACAAAGATCAGGCGTCGCCCTTGATCTCCTGATAGCGCTTCTCCAGCTCCTGACGAATCTGCCGACGTTGCTGCGCCTGCATATAACGACGCTTGTCTTCACTGTTCTGCGGTTGCAGCGGCGGCACGGCGGCCGGCTTGCGCTGGTCATCCACCGCCACCATGGTGAAGAAGCAGCTGTTGGTGTGGCGCACCGAACGCTCGCGAATGTTTTCGGTGACGACTTTGATACCGACTTCCATCGATGTGTTGCCGGTGTAGTTGACCGAGGCGAGGAAGGTCACCAGTTCGCCGACATGAATCGGTTCGCGGAAAATCACCTGATCCACCGACAGCGTCACCACATAGCGGCCGGCGTAACGGCTCGCGCAGGCGTAGGCCACTTCGTCGAGGTATTTGAGCAGGGTGCCGCCGTGGACATTGCCAGAGAAGTTGGCCATGTCGGGGGTCATCAGTACCGTCATCGACAGCTGGGCGTTTCCGGGTTCCATAACGTTCTCACGGATCAAGGCTGATTTCTGGAAGCACCTCTACGGGTGCCTGGTCGCTTTTCGAAAGCACCGTTATCGGGACGCCGGGCGACTGGCCGCCGTCACGCCGGAATCGATCTGTTTCCATATATTGCACCGCCTTCCAGGCGGAAGTCGCGGTGTTAACCTGCAAAAGCCCCTCTCAAGGGCAATTCCCACACGAAAAGCGGATTTTTACTTCGCTCGCTCAGAGTTTTCTGACGTCTGACTGCGAGCCTCGTCATTCAAGGAGCCCACGCCATGCATGCCATCAGTTTTATTCAGGATCTGGCAGTGATCATGTTGGTCGCGGGTGTGGTGACCGTGTTGTTCCACCGTTTCAAGCAACCGGTGGTGCTCGGCTACATCGTCGCCGGTTTCATCATCGGCCCGCACACGCCGCCGTTCGGCCTGATCCACGACGAAGAAACCATCAAGACCCTCGCCGAGCTGGGGGTGATTTTCCTGATGTTCTGCCTGGGACTG
The DNA here is from genome assembly GCF_054667675.1 of Pseudomonas sp. S3_C06. Taxonomy (NCBI): domain Bacteria; kingdom Pseudomonadati; phylum Pseudomonadota; class Gammaproteobacteria; order Pseudomonadales; family Pseudomonadaceae; genus Pseudomonas; species Pseudomonas sp. S3_C06. The sequence continues at coordinate 3,819,560 of NZ_CP162747.1, read as the reverse complement.
GAGTTCAGCCTGCGCAAGCTGTTCAAGGTGGGTGCCACGGCGTTTATTGCGGCGTTCCTCGAAATTGTCCTGATGATCTGGATCGGCTATGAAATCGGCCGCTGGTTCGACTGGAACACCATGGACTCGCTGTTCCTCGGCGCTATTCTGGCAATCTCCTCGACCACCATCATCGTCAAGGCACTCAATGATCTGAAGATGAAAAACGAGCGCTTTGCGCAGTTGATCTTCGGCGTGCTGATCGTCGAAGACATCCTCGGCATCGGCATCATCGCGCTGCTATCAAGCATCGCCGTCAGCGGTACGGTCAGCTCCGGTGAGGTGTTCTCCACTGTCGGCAAACTCTCGTTGTTCATGATCGTCGCGCTGGTCATTGGCATCCTGCTGGTGCCGCGCCTGCTGGCTTATGTGGCCAAATTCGAAAGCAACGAAATGCTCCTGATCACCGTGCTGGGCCTGTGTTTCGGCTTCTGTCTGCTGGTGGTCAAGCTTGAGTACAGCATGGTGCTCGGCGCCTTCCTGATCGGCGCGATCATGGCCGAGTCGCGGCAGTTGCTTAAAATCGAACGCCTGATCGAGCCGGTTCGTGATCTGTTCAGTGCGATCTTCTTCGTTGCCATTGGCCTGATGCTCGACCCGATGATACTTCTCGAATACGCGTGGCCGATCGCGGTGATTACCGTCGCTGTGGTGCTGGGCAAGATGTTGTCCTGCGGCCTTGGTGCGTTTATCGCTGGTAATGACGGACGTACCTCACTGCGCGTGGGGATGGGGCTGTCACAGATTGGCGAATTTTCCTTCATTATCGCCGCGCTGGGCATGACCTTGCAGGTCACCAGCAACTTCCTTTATCCGGTCGCCGTGGCGGTGTCGGTGATTACCACGCTGCTGACGCCGTATCTGATCCGTGCGGCGGATCCGCTGTCGATCAAGCTGTCGGCGGCGGTGCCGAAGCCTCTTGGCCGAGTGCTGGGCATGTACGGCGAATGGTTACGCAGCATTCAGCCGCAAGGTGAGGGTGCGATGCTGGCTTCGATTATCCGCAAGATCTTGCTGCAGGTCGGGGTCAATCTGGCGCTGGTGATTGCGATCTTCTTTAGCGGAGCATTCTTCGCCGAGCGCCTCTCGACCTGGCTGCAGGGCTGGGTTGCCGACCCGAGTTGGCAGAAGGCGTTGATCTGGGGTGGGGCGCTGCTGGTCTCGCTGCCGTTCTTGATCGCGGCCTATCGCAAGCTCAAGGCACTGTCGATGCTGCTGGCGGAAATGGGCGTGAAGCCAGAGATGGCCGGGCGGCACACGCAGCGAGTGCGCCGGGTGATCTCCGAAGTGATCCCGATTCTCTCGCTGCTGGTGATTTTCCTGCTGTTGGCAGCCTTGTCGGCCAGTATCTTGCCGACCAACAAGTTGCTGATGCTGATCGCCGTGGTCGCTGCCGCCGTGGCGGCGCTGCTCTGGCGCTGGTTCATCCGTGTGCACACGCGGATGCAGGTGGCGCTGCTGGAAACCCTCGACAACCACAAGGAGTCGTCGGGGCACTGATCATCCGGGGCGTTGGGTCGATCAGCTTTCCAGCCAGACGTCCCGCGCCCAGTGCCACACCGATTCCCAGGACTCTTCGGTGATCAGCTCTTCTTCGCCGGACCATAGCACCACGGTGCCGTCTTCTTCGACGCAGTAGTAGTTCTCACCGTCCTGGCAGATCGGGATCAGGTCACGTGGTACGCCGATGTCCCACGCATTGGCCGCGACATCCGGCAAATAGGTGTGCGATTGCGGGTCGGTGACAGTCACCGGCTCGAGGCTGCCGTAAACCACGTCGCTGACGGTCAGCAAAAATTCTTTGAAGACGAACGGAATATTGATGAACAGTTCTTCTTCGACTTCCACCAGTTGGTCTTCGTCAGGCAATTCCAAAGGAACCGGCACGGGTTCGTTGGCTTCACGCAGTTGTTCGATGATTTCTTCCACGTCCGGGATCCTCTTGCTTGAATGGCGCGGTTTATATGGGCCGGTTTATACAGTAGCTCGCTATAGATGCAACCGCGAAATAGAAAACCCCAGCCGAGGCTGGGGTTTTTATTACCGCAAGTTAAGCGTAGTGAGGGATCAGCCGTTCTGGCGGATACCGGCAACCAGCCAAGGCTGGTTCTCGCCCTGCGGACGTTCCATGTTCCAGCTTTCGCTGAACACTTCGCCCTGATCGAAGCGCGAAGACTTCGACACACCGCTGAAGGTCAGGGTGGCGATGGTCTTGTCGGCACGGTCATCCACGCCATCCAGTTGTACCTGGAGGTTGTCGATGTAGGTCGACTGGAACGCATCGCCCAGATCCGCACGCTCACGCTTGAGGAACTCGAGCATTTGCGGGGTCACGAACTCGGCGATCTTGTCCATTTCGTTGGCGTCCCAGTGCTGCTGCAGCGACTGGAAATGGCTGCGTGCAGCTTCAAGGAAGTTCTGCTCGTTGAACCAGGCTGGCGCGTTGATCACCGGACGAGCGGCAGCAGGCGCAGCCGAACCGCCGAAAATCGAACCCATGGCAGCAGGCTTCTGCTCGAACGCTTCACGCTGCATCGGCGCGCCGGCCGGAGCGAATTGCTCCTGCTGCTTGCGTCGACGTGCGGCAATGAAGCGGAAGATCACGAATGCGATCACAGCCATGATCAGGATGTCGAAGATCTGCATGCCCTGGAAGCCGCCGCCCATGAACATGGAAGCGAGCAGGCCACCAGCGGCGATACCGGCCAGAGGGCCGAGCCATTTCGAAGCACCACCGGCCTTGGCGGCAGCGCCTGCGGCACCGGCAGCACCAGCGGTCGCAGCAGCGCCGCCGACACCTGGAGAAGAAGGAGCCATCTGGCTGGTCTGGTGCGTCGGCGCAGCGCCGGCGCTTTTGCCACCACCAAAGCGCTTGGCGTTGGCGTCGAGGCTCATCGTCAGGCCGATGCACAACGCCATGGCGATGCTAAGAAAACGTTTCATAAAGGGAATTCCCGTTTGTGGAGACACGCGCGCCATGTTGCACAGCTGAAGTGTTACTGGCTAGCGAGAGAGTGTTTCGGGCTTTTGCCTGACAGGTCGCGTTCAGCTTCGCGAGGCAATCAGCCTATGTACTTTTGTCTGTAGGAAAAGGAGATAGGTTCAGCGGGATTGTTGGTCAGAACCCCGAACCCTGTGGGAGCGAGCCAGCTTGAGAAAGCCCCATCGCGGTCTATCAGATCAACCGCGATGACTTCATTCGCGAGCAGGCTCGCTCTCACAGAAAAGCAAAACCGGCGTCAGATCGCTTCCAGCTTGGCGTAGCCGAGCATCAGCCACTTGCTGCCTTCGCTGAAGTTCACCTGCACCCGCGCCTGCGCACCGGCGCCCTCAAAGTTGAGGATCACACCGTCGCCAAAGATCGAATGGCGTACCGCCTGACCGAGGCTGAAACCCGTTTCCGGAATCTCGCTGCCGCTGAACAGATTGCTGCCGCTCATCGACTGATTGCCGCCGAACGGACGGCTGACGCTGTTCGACAAGCGCACTTCCTGAATCAGGCCTTTCGGCACTTCACGTACGAAACGCGAGACCTTGTTGTAGGTTTCGCTGCCGTACAGACGTCGGGTTTCCGCATAGGTCATTACCAGATTCTGCATCGCCCGGGTAATGCCGACGTAGGCCAGGCGGCGTTCTTCCTCAAGACGTCCTGGTTCTTCCAGGCTCATCTTGTGGGGGAACAGGCCTTCTTCCATGCCCACGAGGAACACGTAAGGGAATTCCAGGCCTTTGGCGCTGTGCAGGGTCATCAGCTGAATGCTGTCTTCATGCTCGTCGGCCTGGGTGTCGCCGGCCTCCAGCGAAGCATGGCCGAGGAACGCCGCCAGTGGCGTCAGTTCTTCGTCTTCTTCAGTGTTCTCGAAGTTGCGCGCGGCGCTGACCAGTTCCTCAAGGTTTTCTACCCGGGCCTGGCCTTTCTCGCCTTTTTCCGCTTCGTGATAAGCAATCAGGCCGGATTGCTCGATGACGGTTTGCGTCATCAGGTGCAGCGGCATTTCCATGCACTTGGCGGCGAGGTTTTCGATCAGTTCGATAAACGCACCCAGGGCACCGGCCGCACGACCGGTCAGGCCTTTGTTGGCGACCAGTTGGCGCATCGCTTCCCACATCGACACATCGCTGTGGCGCGCGTGATCACGGATGGCTTCGACGGTCTTTTCGCCGATGCCACGGGCGGGCACGTTGATCACCCGTTCCAGCGCTGCATCGTTGCCGCGGCCTTCGAGCAACCGCAGGTAAGCCATGGCGTTCTTGATTTCCGCACGTTCGAAGAAGCGCTGGCCGCCGTAGATGCGGTAAGGAATACGTTCGCGCAGCAAAGCTTCTTCCAGAACGCGTGATTGGGCGTTGGAGCGGTACAAAATCGCGATATCGCTGCGCGCCAGGCCGGTTTTCAGCGCGCTTTCGATGGTTTCGACAACGTAGCGCGCTTCGTCGTGTTCGTTGAACGCGGCGTACAGATTGATCGCTTCGCCATCACCGCCGTCGGTCCACAGCTCTTTGCCGAGACGACCGGTGTTATTGGCGATCAAGGCGTTGGCAGCCTTGAGGATACCGGCGGTGGAGCGGTAGTTCTGCTCCAGACGAATGGTCACCGAATCCGGGAAGTCAGAGGAGTACTGATGAATGTTCTCGATCTTCGCGCCGCGCCAGCCGTAAATCGACTGGTCGTCGTCGCCGACCACCATCAGGCTGTCGCCGCCCTTGCCGAGCAGGCGCAACCAGGCGTACTGCACGGCGTTGGTATCCTGGAACTCGTCCACCAGAATGTGGCGGAAGCGCTTCTGGTAGTGCGCCAACAGGCCCGGATGATCGCGCCACAAGTCGAGTGCGCGCAGCAGCAGTTCGGAGAAGTCGATGACGCCGGCACGCTGGCACGCCGCCTCGTAGGCTTCGTAAATGCCGCGCATGGTCGCCAGATACAGATCGCCGCTGGCCTGAATGTGTTGCGGACGCAGACCTTCGTCTTTCTGGCCGTTGATGAACCACTGTGCCTGACGGGCCGGCCAGCGTTGTTCGTCCAGACCCAGCTCGCGGATCACCCGCTTGACCAGCCGTTGCTGGTCGTCGCTGTCGAGAATCTGGAAGGTCTGGCTCAGGCCCGCTTCCTGCCAGTGCGCCCGCAGCAAGCGGTGCGCGAGGCCGTGGAAGGTGCCGACCCACATGCCGGCCGGGTTGATCCCCAGCAACTGCTCGATGCGATGACGCATCTCGGCAGCGGCCTTGTTGGTGAAGGTCACCGACAGGATGGAGTGGGGCGAGGCGTTTTCGACCTGGATCAACCAGGCGATACGGTGCACCAGCACTCGGGTTTTACCGGAACCGGCGCCGGCCAGGACCAACTGACGGCCAACGGGGGCTGCTACGGCCTGGCGTTGGGCATCGTTGAGGGAATTCAGCAGAAGGGAGAGATCATCGCGCATCGGGGCATTCTAGGGCGCGCCGCAGGCCCGGGCAAACCGAGCTTTGCATTAGCCGATGAAACTCCTGTCGATGACGACCGGTCGGTCACTGCCTACAGGCATCGGCCCGCCGCGCTCCAAGGGTTTGGCCGGTGGCAAAGGACGGAAAAGTTTCACTGAAATTATGATCTGGGGCAGTTTGGCAACGGGATCGGCTTGTGTATGCTCCGTCCACGTTTCGGGCGCACGCCCTCCTTATAAGAACAAGAACGTTGCCCATGACCCTCAGCGCCGAACTGTCGGGCCCCTCCGTGGAACCCCGGGTTATCCGCAAGCACTATGCCGTCGAAATGGCGGTCGAGCGCACGCGCCTGCTGTATCAGGGCTCGTTATTGCCCACCCTGTTCATGTTGATCAATGGTCTGGTCTGCGCCGCTTTGCTCTGGAGCCCGCAGCGCTACTTTGTGGTCAGCGTCTGGCTGGTGTGGTTGCTGTCGCTGGTGGCGTTGCGGGTGATTCAGGTCGCAGCATTCGACTCGGCAATCCCTGACCGGCAGGCACAACCGATCTGGCGGCGGATGTTTCTGCTGGGTTCGACCATGACCGGCCTGACTCTGGCCGGCGCCGGAATTGCGCTGGTGCCCGCCGATAATTTCATGCAACAAGCCTGGGTGTTCGGCCTGATCGGCGCCGCGACTCTGTCGGCCAGCGTTGCCTACGCGGTGAGCCTGCCGGCGTTCCTGTCGTTTACCTTGCCCTGTCTGTTGCCGGCGATCGGCTATCTGTTCTGGGGCGGCGACGAGCAGGCGCGTGGCTGGGGCTGGCTCGGGCTGATTCTGCTTGGCTCGCTGAGTGTGGTCGCGTGGCAGGTCAATCGCCTGATCGATCGCGGCTTGCTGCGGCGCTTTCAGAATCAGCACTTGATCGAACACCTGCAACAGACGCAATCGCGCAGCGAGCAGCTCAATCAGGAACTGGCCAGGGAAATCGATCAGCGCCGCTGCGCCGAGGGCAAATTGCGCGAAGCCCAGGTAGAACTCGAAAACCGCGTCGCCCAGCGCAGCCGCGAGCTGGACGCGGCCAATCAGGCCTTGAGCAAAAGCGAGGCACGGCTGGCACTGGCGCTGAAAGCCAGTGAGTTGGGTCTGTGGGACTGGAACCTGCAAACCGACGAAGTCCACCACACGCAGATTCAGGAACTGTTCGGCCTCGCTCCGGAATACGTCACGGCGCTCCTGCGCGACCTCAAGCCGCGTCTGCATCCCGACGATGTGCCGACGTTGAAATACGCGTTGATCGAGCATTTGAAGGGGCGCACCGAGGACTACCAGATCGAATACCGCGTGCGTCACAGCGATGGCCATTGGGTGTGGATTGAGGACCGTGGCCGCGCGGTCGAGCGCAGCGACAGCGGCCGAGTCATCCGCATGGTCGGCACCCGCCGCGACATCAGTGCCAGTAAAAGCCTCGAAGAGCAGCAACGCCTGGCAGCGACGGTGTTTGAGGCGGCCAGTGAGGGCATCGTCATTCTCGATCCGAACTACGCGCTGATTGCGATCAATCAGGCGTTCAGCCGGGTCACCGGTTACGACATCGAGGACATGCTCGGGCGCAACGTCGTCGAGCTGCCATGCAGCCGCGACGCCCGCCGCCATTACGTGGCGATCCGTCATGCACTCGAGCAGCATGGCAGTTGGCAGGGCGAACTGGTGGAGACGCGCAAGAACGGCGAGTTGTACCCGCAGTGGCTGCAACTGAATGCGGTGCGCGATGGTCGGGGAAATGTCAGCCATATCGTCGGCTTCTTCGCCGATCTTTCAGCGCGACGCGAATCCGAAGAGCGCATGCGTTACCTGACCCATTACGACGAACTGACTGGGTTGGCCAACCGCTCACTGTTCCGCGAACGCCTGCATGAAGCGCATCAGCGCTCCCGTCAGGGCCGGCGCAGTCTGGCGCTGCTGCACATCAATCTTGATCGTTTCAAATTGCTTAACGACAGTCTTGGCCATGAGATTGCCGACCAGTTACTGCAGAAAATGGCGCGCCGCTTGGTCAACGCCTTGCCAGAAGCCGACACCATCGCCCGCTTGTCCGGTGATGAGTTTGCAGTGCTGTTCGATGCCTATGGCAACCTGTCGAGTCTGGCCCGGGTCGCCACGCGCCTGTCGAGCAAATTGCGCCTGCCTCTGACGGTCGAAGGGCATGAACTGGTGGTCAGCGCCTCGATGGGCATCAGCATGCTGCCGGACAATGCCCGGGAGATTTCTGCGTTGGTCAGTCAATCGAACATGGCCATGCAACACGCCAAGCACTTGGGCGGCAACAACTTCCAGTTTTACACCGACAGCCTTCAGGCCAGCACCCTTGAGCGCTTGCAACTGGAAAACCAGCTGCGCAAGGCCATTGAAGACAAGCAACTGAAAGTGTTCTATCAGCCCAAACTGTGTCTGGAAACAGGGCGCTTGAATGCGGCGGAAGCGCTGGTGCGCTGGGATCATCCGACCATGGGCCGAGTACCGCCGGGGGACTTCATCGGGCTGGCCGAGGAGACCGGTCTGATCGGCCCGATCGGCGAATTCGTCCTGCGTCAGGCGTGCTGGCAGGCCTGCGAATGGCAGCGTCAGGGCCTTGCGCCGATCCGTGTTTCGGTGAACCTGTCGGTGCATCAATTGCGGCAGGGCAAGCTGGTCAGTCTGGTGCGCCAGGTGCTCGAGGAAACCGGGCTGGCGCCGCACTACCTCGAGCTGGAGCTGACCGAAAGCCAGTTGCTCGATAGCGTCGAACATATCATCGCGACCTTCCAGCAGTTGCGTGATCTGGGGGTGAAACTGGCCATCGATGACTTCGGCACCGGCTATTCGTCGCTGAGTTACCTCAAGCGCATTCCGGTGGATTACGTGAAGATCGATCAGGCCTTCATTCGCGGGTTGGGTGAGGGCAGTGAAGACGCGGCGATCACCCGCGCAATCATTGCCATGGCGCATGGCTTGTCGCTGAAGGTGGTCGCCGAAGGCGTCGAGCGGCAAGAGCAGCTGGAATTTTTACGCGCCGAGCGTTGTGATGAAGTTCAGGGTTATCTGATCAGCCGGCCCGTGGAGGCTGACAGTCTGGCCGGGCTTTTGCGCGATCAGGAAAAACCGCTTTAAGGGCTACATGCACCTCATCGCGCCTGATATGGGGACATGGAGTTACGCATTGAGCAGGCAAAAAGCCAATTCATGTAGTATAACTACAAGCATGCTACATCCTTGCCCATAAGAAGAGTCTAGCCCCTTGAATCTGCTGCAACACATCGCCCAGTCACGTCACCTGTTACGCAAGTCGGAGCTCAAGGTCGCCGACCACGTGCTGCTTGACCCTGCGGCGGTGATGCACAGTTCCATGGCCGACCTGGCCCACAGCGTCGGCATCAGCGAGCCGACCATCGTGCGCTTCTGTCGCGCCATCGGCTGCTCCGGTTTTCAGGATCTCAAACTGAAGTTAGCGCAAAGCCTCGCGGCCGGTGCCAGCTTCGGCCAGTTTGCGATCCATGAAGACGACTCGGTCGCCGATTACAGCCTGAAGATTTTCGACACCACGTTGCACACCTTGATGGAGGTTCGCGAGAAACTCGATCCGATTGAGCTGCAGCGCGCGGTGACGTTGATGTCGCAGGCGCAGCGGGTCGAGTTCTATGGCTTCGGCGCCTCGGGTGCAGTGGCGGCGGATGCGCAGCACAAGTTCTTCCGTTTGCTGCTGACCGCGGCGGCGTATTCCGATCCGCACATGCAGGCGATGTCGGCGGTGACCCTGAAACCGACCGATGTGGCGATCTGTATTTCCCAGTCCGGGCGTTCCAAGGATCTGCTGATCACTGCCAATCTGGTGCGCGAGAGCGGCGCTTCGCTGATTACCTTGTGCCCGAGTCAGACGCCCCTAGCCGAATTGTCGACGGTCAATCTGGCGATCGATGTGCACGAAGACACGGAAATCTATACGCCGCTGACTTCGCGCATTGCGCACCTGGTGGTAATCGATGTGTTGGCGATGGGCGTGGCCATGGCGCGCGGGCCGAGCCTGGTCAATCACCTCAAGAGCGTGAAGCGCAGTCTGCGTAGCTTGCGCTTGTCGCCGAAAGCCGCCAAAGCGCTGGATGACTGAAGCCATCTAAGTTCGTTCCAACCTCATTCGCGAGCAGGCTCGCTCCCACAGGGGATCTCCGAGGTACACAAATTCTGTGTCATACCGAGATCAAATGTGGGAGCGAGCCTGCTCGCGATAGCGTCCTCAAAAACACCACAACCCTTCGCAAGTTTCATCGCACTGTCATCCTCGCGCAGCCAAACCGTCATCCCCGCCGCCTATCGTGAAACTCCCGTCATCGCCTTGGGAGACTCGAAATGGCTCAGCCCTACGAAGAACGCAACAGCGCCGCGAAAACCCGTCGTCAGCAGGAAGACCAGCGTCGCATGGAATTTCGCCGCGCTATCGAAGATCGCTTCGAACTCCGTCAGCTTCAAGCCGAAATCGGCGACTTTCCCGAGATCACTCACTGGCAGGCAGCACCCGCAGCTTCCCGTCGAAGCGCTCAACCAGCGCGCTGATCTGCACGCGCTCGCTACGGATAAACGCAAGGAAGGCGTGCGCCACCGGTGACAAGCGTTTGGCTTTCGCTTGCACCAGGCACCAGCTACGCAGCAGCGGCAATTCCTCGACCGGCAGCTCGACGAGCCCACCGGTCGCCAGCTCCAGGTTCAGGGCGTGGCGCGTCAACAGCGCCAGGCCCAAACCCGCCTGCACACATTCACGCTGCGCTTCGGCCGAGGCCACTTCCTGGGTCTGGGTGAAGTGCACGCGTTTCTCTTTGAAATACTCCTCGCAGGCCAGTCGCGTCCCCGAGCCGGGCTCGCGGATCAGCAGCGTGTAAGGCTCAAGATCCTGCAAACGCAGCGGGCCCATGTGCGCCAACGGATGATCCGGACGCGCCACGGCAACAATCGGATTGTTGAGGAACGGCAAAAACTCAAGCCCCATGTCCTGCGGCACCATCGACATGATCACCAGATCATCGCGGTTATCCGAAAGCCTGCGGATCACCTGGCCACGGTTGACCACGGTCAGTTGCAGATTCACTTCCGGGTGCTGGCGCTTGAACGCGGCAAACAGATGCGGCACGAAGTATTTGGCGCTGGATTCCACTGCCAGTTTCAGCTGACCTTGCAGTGAACCCTGCATGTCCGACAGCTGCATATCGAGGTTTTCCAGGCGTCCGAAGATGTCCCGACTGGCGCGCTGGAGTGCTTCGGCAGCCTCGGTCATGTAGAGTTTTTTGCCGACATAATCGAATAATGGCTGCCCGATCAGCTCTTCGAGCTGACGAATCTGTAGGCTGACGGCCGGTTGCGTGAGAGACATTTCCTCGGCTGCGCGGCTGTAGGAGCGTAAGTCGCACACCTCGTTGAAGATCTGCAACTGACGTAATGTCATACGCATCAAGGACTTACGCATTTATCAATGGCTCTGGCGGCGGGCTTGTCGTTTAACTATAAGTCTTTACTTATGCCTGACCCAATTTTTATTCATTTTTGTTAATCCCTCATGAGCGCTAGTGTGGACCTGCGACTAAATTGAAACATTTGGTCACGCGTCGACCTGGGTCTAGCAGGTCGTGGTGCCACCGGCTCAAGGGAACCTCCAAGTGATAACAAAGATCCTGATCGCCAACCGTGGTGAGATTGCCGTACGAATCGTGCGAGCCTGCGCCGAAATGGGCATTCGCTCGGTTGCGATTTTCTCCGACGCCGACCGCCATGCACTTCATGTGAAGCGTGCGGACGAGGCCCATAGCATCGGTGCCGAGCCACTGGCCGGTTACCTGAACCCGCGCAAGCTGGTGAACCTCGCCGTCGAAACCGGTTGCGATGCACTGCATCCCGGTTACGGTTTCCTCTCGGAAAACGCCGAGCTGGCTGATATCTGCGCCGAGCGCGGGATCAAATTCATTGGCCCGTCGGCAGAAGTCATCCGCCGCATGGGCGACAAGACCGAAGCGCGCCGCAGCATGATCAAGGCGGGCGTACCGGTGACGCCGGGCACCGAAGGCAACGTGGCCGACATCGAAGAGGCCTTGGCCGAGGGCGACCGTATCGGTTACCCGGTGATGCTCAAAGCCACTTCCGGTGGTGGTGGTCGCGGTATCCGTCGCTGCAACAGCCGCGAAGAACTTGAACAGAATTTCCCTCGGGTGATTTCCGAAGCGACCAAGGCGTTCGGTTCTGCCGAAGTGTTCCTGGAAAAATGCATCGTCAATCCGAAGCACATCGAAGCGCAGATCCTTGGCGACAGCTTTGGCAATGTCGTGCACCTGTTCGAGCGTGACTGCTCGATCCAGCGGCGCAACCAGAAGCTCATCGAAATCGCCCCGAGCCCGCAACTGACCCCGGAACAGCGCGCCTACATCGGCGACCTGTCGGTGCGTGCGGCCAAGGCTGTCGGTTACGAGAACGCCGGCACCGTGGAGTTTCTGCTCGCCGAGGGCGAGGTGTACTTCATGGAGATGAACACCCGGGTGCAGGTGGAGCACACCATCACCGAAGAAATCACCGGGATCGACATCGTCCGCGAACAGATTCGCATCGCCTCCGGCCTGCCGTTGTCGGTGAAGCAGGAAGACATTCAGCACCGTGGTTTCGCGTTGCAGTTCCGCATCAACGCCGAAGATCCGAAAAACAACTTCCTGCCGAGCTTCGGCAAGATCACCCGTTATTACGCCCCCGGCGGACCGGGTGTGCGCACCGACACAGCGATCTACACCGGCTACACCATTCCGCCGTTCTACGACTCGATGTGCCTGAAGCTGGTGGTCTGGGCACTGACTTGGGAAGAGGCGATGGACCGTGGCCTGCGTGCGCTGGACGACATGCGTCTGCAGGGCGTGAAGACCACCGCCGCGTACTACCAGGAAATCCTGCGCAACCCGGAATTCCGTAGCGGCCAGTTCAATACCAGCTTCGTTGAAAGCCACCCGGAACTGACCAACTACTCGATCAAGCGCAAACCCGAAGAGCTGGCCCTGGCCATCGCCGCCGCCATCGCCGCCCACGCAGGCCTATGAATGAAACAGCTGCGAGCTTTTAGCTGCAAGCGGCAAGTAAAAGCAGATTGGCTTTTTCTTGCAACTGGTAGCTTTGAGCTTGCCGCTATGAGGAGATACCAATGACTAAGAAGATCTTCGTAACCGATACCATCCTGCGCGACGCTCACCAATCGCTGCTCGCCACCCGCATGCGCACCGAAGACATGCTGCCAATCTGCGACAAGCTCGACAAAGTCGGCTACTGGTCGCTGGAATGCTGGGGCGGCGCGACGTTCGACGCCTGCGTACGCTTTCTGAAAGAAGACCCGTGGGAGCGTCTGCGCCAACTGCGCGCGGCACTGCCTAACACCCGCCTGCAAATGCTCCTGCGCGGGCAGAACCTGCTCGGCTACCGCCACTACAGCGACGACGTAGTCAAAGCCTTCGTCGCCAAGGCTGCGGTGAATGGCATCGACGTTTTCCGCATCTTCGATGCAATGAACGACGTGCGTAACCTGCGCGTGGCCATCGAAGCGGTGAAGGCTGCCGGCAAACATGCCCAGGGCACCATCGCTTACACCACCAGTCCTGTGCACACCATCGATGCGTTCGTGGCACAAGCCAAGCAGATGGAAGCCATGGGTTGCGACTCGGTGGCGATCAAGGACATGGCCGGTTTGCTGACCCCATACGCCACCGGTGAGCTGGTGCGTGCGTTGAAAGCCGAGCAGTCGCTGCCGGTGTTCATTCATTCCCACGACACCGCCGGTCTGGCGACCATGTGCCAGCTCAAGGCGATCGAAAACGGCGCCGATCACATCGACACCGCGATCTCCAGCTTCGCTTCGGGCACCAGCCACCCAGGTACCGAATCGATGGTCGCTGCACTCAAGGGCACCGAGTACGACACCGGCCTGAACCTCGAGCTGCTGCAAGAGATCGGCCTGTACTTCTACGCCGTCCGTAAGAAGTACCACCAGTTCGAAAGCGAATTCACCGCCGTCGACACCCGCGTGCAAGTCAACCAGGTGCCGGGCGGGATGATCTCCAACCTCGCCAACCAGTTGAAAGAGCAGGGCGCACTCAACCGTATGGCCGAAGTACTCGCGGAAATTCCGCGTGTGCGTGAAGACCTCGGCTTCCCGCCACTGGTGACCCCGACTTCGCAGATCGTCGGCACCCAAGCGTTCTTCAACGTTTTGGCCGGCGAGCGCTACAAGACCATCACCAACGAAGTGAAGCTCTACCTGCAGGGCGGCTACGGCAAAGCGCCGGGCGTGGTCAACGAGAAGCTGCGTCGTCAGGCGATCGGCAGTGAAGAAGTCATCGACGTGCGTCCGGCCGATCTGCTCAAGCCGGAAATGACCAAGCTGCGCGCGGACATCGGCGCATTGGCCAAGTCGGAAGAAGACGTACTGACCTTCGCCATGTTCCCGGACATCGGCCGCAAATTCCTCGAAGAGCGTGCCGCTGGCACCCTGACGCCGGAAGTGCTGCTGCCGATTCCGGAAGCGGGCGGTGTGACCAAGGCTGGCGGCGAAGGCGTGCCGACCGAGTTCGTCATCGACGTTCACGGCGAAACCTACCGCGTCGACATCACTGGTGTCGGCGTCAAGGCTGAAGGCAAGCGTCACTTCTACCTGTCCATCGACGGCATGCCGGAAGAAGTGGTGTTCGAACCGCTCAACGAATTCGTCGGCGGTGGCAGCAGCAAGCGCAAACAAGCGTCGGCCCCGGGTCACGTCAGCACCACCATGCCAGGCAACATCGTCGATGTGCTGGTCAAGGAGGGCGACACCGTCAAGGCGGGCCAGGCGGTGCTGATCACCGAAGCGATGAAGATGGAAACCGAAGTCCAGGCCGCGATTGCCGGCAAGGTCACCGCCATTCATGTGGCCAAGGGTGATCGGGTCAATCCGGGCGAAATCCTGATCGAGATCGAAGGCTGAGATAACGGCCGCGATCCAACGCTTTAAACCTCGGGGGGGCATGTGCTCCCCTTTTTTTTGCGTTTTTTAACCCTGTAGGAGCTGCCGAAGGCTGCGATCTTTCGATGTTGTTTGCAGTTCATTAAACAAGATCAAAAGATCGCAGCCTTCGGCAGCTCCTACAAAGAGTGTTGTGTCAGTTAGAACGCCATGCGCCATTGGCCCATCACGCCGTGAGTCCGGCTGTCAGTGGCCACTTCACCGGTGAGACCAACACCGACCGTGTGATTGGCAGACAGTCCGAGATCGAGGCCTGCATCCAAGGACAGGCTGTTTCGATCCAGCGCGGCACCGACAATTTCAAAGCGTTTGCCACCCTTGACCAGTTGCTGGCGGGTGTTGTTTTCAATCTCGCCAAAGGTGTGCTTCCAGCCGGCACTGAATCGCGGCGTCAGCGTCATGCCGTTATCCAGTCGAGTGATTTTCGCCGTACGCAGACCGAAGGTGCTGCTGAGGTTGTCGCGGGTTTGCCCGAAGACTTTCAGCGCCGCATCCCCACCTTTTTCGCTGTAGCTGTCGCGCTGGTAGCGCTGATAACCGAGGCTGGCGAACGGTTCGAGCGTCGCGTTGTGCCGGCCAACATTGACCGCCAGTTCGGCAAAGGCTTGCTGAGTGTTGGCGTCGTAATTGCCCTTGAGGCGATCACTGAACCCGTTAAAAGCCACACGACGTTTGCTGTCGCCATCATGACTGGCATAGGTCGCCCCGAGACGCAGTGAGAACGGTCCATCCTGACGCACGGCGTAGACCCCGAGATGCCAGCTGTCGAGGTCGCCATCGTATTGCCGGGCGTCGAGTCTGGTCTGCGATTTACCGCCGACCAGGCCGATGTGCCATTGTTCATCGAGCCGCCAGTCGGCGCCCATGACCAGACCTTGGGTTGCGTGTTTCAGGGTGCTGTCGAACTCGCGGTCAACCTTGCCGCCATGGCCGAGCGCCTGAATCCACACCCGCCCGGAATCCGCGCCGCCGGCGGCCTGACGCGGTGAGTTGCCGGAACCGTAGGCCGAACCGTAACGGCTATTCAGTTGCTGCATGGCCGAGAGCATGCTCGCGCTCACCGGAGTGATGCTGCTCAGCGTGGCTTTGGCGAGATTGGCATTGCTGCCGGCGGCGAGTTGTTCGATGGCGACGGGGGCGGTGGTTTTGTCGCTGGTCAGGAGCGCGGCGACTGCTGCGTTTGTGGGTTTAAGTGGCGCAGGAGCGGGCTGTTCGGCGGTCTCGTTAACTTGTGCAGTCAGAGGTTCGTCCTGCACTGGCGATGGGGCGGACTCTGCAACGAGAGTCGATGCTGACGTCGGAACTGGAACTGGAACTGGAACTGGTGCGGATGCCGTCAATGGCGTTGGCGTTGGCGTTGCGAATGGCGCAGGCGCTTGTGGTTCGACAATGCTGTCGGCAACTGCACGACCGTTGGTAGTTGTGGCGACGCTCGCAAGCGGCTCACCGTTACGGGCGTAAGTCAGTGCGACGGATTTTTTGTTGTATTGAGGTGTGGCTGTCATGAAGGCCAGGTCGTTCACAATCGTGCCGAATTTACCTTCTACGCTGCCAGCTTCGATGATTTTGTACTGGCGGCTTGATGGGTACTCCCCCGAAGTAGCGACAATTTTCAGGGTGGCATCGTCAAGCTTGGCTGCACCATCGACCTTGATCGTCTGACTGCCGACAGGACTGACCTCATAAGCCAGTTCGGCGTTTGGGGAAAAGCTCAGGTTGCCTTTCACCCGCGGACTGCCGTGCAATTCATTGACCGTGAGCAGGCCATTCACGTGCAGATTTCCTACCGTACCCTTGCCCGCAAAACTGCCGCCTTTCTCTACTTGTACGTTGCCCTTGATACTTCCCCTGTTGAAAAGCTTGCCGGCGCTAATCGCGCCTCCCTCTATGGCGCCTAGGTTTGTCAGCGTACCGCTGGGCTCTACCAACACGCCTTCCTTGAAGTCTCCCTTGCTGCTTATCGTCCAGTCTCCCTGGACGAGATGCAATCCATTGAGATTACGGGTGTCTTTTAGCGTGCCGCCGTTAGAGGCATTCACTACCAATACGTTTTTCCCCTCGCCGCCATCTAACCGCCCACTGACGGAGGCGCCGTCATTGAGAACGATCAAATCGTTGACTGCTGCACCTTGGAAAGTACTTTCGGGTGTATCGAGCACGATGGGAACAGTGTTTTTATCGCCAATAAAACGCTGAATACTTTCGAGAGCCTCCTGATATGAGCCGATTTCTGGCAGCTCCGGCACGTTTATGTCGGGGAGTGACTCGGCTACGTCAGGCTGCTGCTGAGCGTTAGCAAGCTGTAAACCGCCAAGTGCCAGCGCAACGGCTAGAGCCAAATATTTCGGTGCGAATTTGTGTTGAACAGACATTCAGTTTGATCTCTGTTGATGGGAGACCAAACTCTATTGATGCACCGAAAAATCCGATGTCGGCTGCTTCCCGCAGGCTTGCAGGCGACATCGCATCGTTTTGTAGAAAATGACCGCGAGATCCGCAACCAGGTTTTTTACTCGGCCGCAGCGCCTCCTTTTCCTACAACCAATCAAGACCCCGCCGGCTGTTCAACCCTCAAAAACTCATCTGCCACTGCCCGATCAAGCCGTGATTGCGACTGTTGCTGCCGATCTCACCGCTGTATCCCACACCCAGCGTATGCCGCGCGGAAATCCCCACATCCAGCCCGGCTTCGAGTACCAGGCTGTCGCGATCCAGCGAGCTGCCATCGACACTGAACGCCGTGCCGCCGGTCACAAATGCCTGACGTGTCGAGCTGCCGACATCGCCGTATGTGTGTTTCCAGCCAGCGGCCATGCGCGGTGTCACGCTCATGCCGTTGTCGAGGCTGCTCAAGTGCGCCAGGCGCAGGCCGAAGGTGCTGCTGAAGTTGTCTTGGGTCTGGCTGTCGACTTGCAGCGCGGCGGCGCCACCTTTTTCCTGGTAGCGGTCGCGGTGGTAGCGCTGATAACCGAGGCTGGCGAACGGCTCGGCGCTGAGGCGGCCGCTGCCCATGGCATAGCCGAGTTCGGCGAAGGCTTGCTGGCTGTCGGCGTCGTAATCGCCTTTCGGGCGGTCGCTGAAACCATTGAAGGCGATGGTGCGTTTGCTTTCACCTTGATGGCCGCTGTACGCCGCGCCGAGGCGCACGGCGATCGGGCCGTTTTGATGCAGCGCATAGACACCGGCGTGCCAGCTCTCGACGTTGCCGTCGACGCCGGTCGCATCCAGATCGGTTTTCGAATAGCCGCCCAGTACGCCCAGACGCCACGCCGGGTTCAGTGACCAGTCGGCGCCCAGCACGCTGCCCTTGGTGCGTTGCTCCAGACCACTATTGCCGTGCTCGCCATCGAGTTTGCCGTAGCCGCCGATGCCTTGCAGCCAGAGCCGGCCGCGAGCGTTCGGGTCATTCAGATTGCGTGCTTCGGACGGCACGCCATTGGCCGCCAGCACGGGGGTGTCACGCTGATCGAGACCGACCATCAGTCCCGGGTTGCCGCCCATTTGCTGCATGGCCGAGAGCATGCTGCTGCCGACCTGACTGCTGGCGCCGAGGGTGGCGCTGGTCAGGTTGGCGTTGCTCGTACCGGCCAACTGCTCGATCGCCGCGCCAGCGCTGCTTTGGCTGGTGTTGAGCAAGGCGTTGTACAGCGCGCTGTTTTTACCGATTGAGGCCAGGCTGTTGGCGGCGTTTGTACCGTTGCCGGTCGCGGCGAACTCGTTGAAAGCCACGTCATTGCGGGTGTAGGTCAGATCGACCTGGGTGGGTGTGTAGGCGAGGGTGGGCGTGAGGAACGCATAGTCGCTGCTGACCTTGCCGAAGGTGCCGTTGACCTGCGCCGCTTGCAGCACGGTGTAATGGCTCTGCCATGGATACGTGCCGCTGCCGGGATTCACCGCGAGCGTTGCGCCATTGAGGTTGGCGATGCCGCCGACCTGTACCGGTGCGCTGCTGCCATCGGCGTTGACGCCGTAAGCGAGGGTGGCTGTGCTGGCCATGTTCAAATCGCGAACGATGGTTGCGCGACCGAGGCGGGTGTCGGTGCGCAACGTGCCGTTGACGTTGAGGTTGCCCACCGAACCGCCACCGGCATACACACCGCCGGCGTCGACGGTCAGGTTGCCGGCGATGCTGCCTTGGTTGACCAGTGTGGCGCCGTCGCGCACTGCGCCGCCATCGCTGAAATCATCATGGCCGGTCAGCGTCCAGGCGCCTTGCTTGACCTCCAGCCATTCGAAGTTGCGACTGGCGCCGAAGCTGCCACCGGCCGCGTCATCCATCACCACCCGGTCATAACCGCTGCCGCCATCCACCAGGCCGACAAAGCGACTGCCGTTGCGCAAGGCCAGGCTGTCATTGCCGCCACCCAGATCCAGTGCCAGGCCGTTGCTGCCACTGATCGTGCCGCCGTTGATGACGCTGTCGGCGAACTCGCCGACGAGCTTCACGCCGAAACCGTTGAGGCCTTGAATGGTGCCGAAGTTTTCCAGAGTGGTCGCCGCCAGCCCCGAGCCGCCGCTGCCATCGTCGACCAGAATGGCGCTGTCGGCGCCGCTGATCAAAGCGTTGCTGGCGTTGAGAATGTAACCGCCACCCAGCGCGATACCTTCGCTGCCGTTAGCGAAACCGCCCTTGTCGACACCGCCCGCACCGACGCCCTGAATGGTCCCGTAGTTTTCGATGTGGGCGATCTTGTCGATGTCCACGCCGTCGCCGTCACCGTTCGCTTGCAAGCCTGAGTACGCGCCAGTAATGGTGCCGTGGTTGATCACCGTGCCATCGCCGTCGGAACCGAAGCCGGAGCCGTTGCGGCCGGTGATCTGCCCGTAGTTGACCAGTGTCGCGCCGAGGTCGGTGGTGATGCCATGACGGCCAGCGGAAATCACTCCGTAATTGGTCACACTGACACCGCTGGCGGAGTCGATATCAATGCCGTCGAACTTCTCGTCGGCATTGTGCGAATCGCCGGTGGAAATCTCGCCGTAGTTGGTAATGCTCGCGTTGGCGCCGGTCTTCATGCCGTCACTGGCGTCGCCGCGAATCAGCCCGCCGACGCGGTTGATAATGGTGGTCTTCACGGCGTCACTGCGCAGCGCATCGAGGTCCAGCCCCTGGCCGGTGGTCGAACGAATGATGCCGCTGTTGTCGATCAACAGGCTGCCGCTGATAAAGTTACTGTCGATGCGCAAAGCGTCGTTGGCGCCGAGAATCTGCCCGCCGCTGCGGTTGTTGATCGTGTAGTTGCGCGCCTGGGTCAGGTCGCCGCTGCTGTCGATGGCCCGGCCGCCGGTGGAAACGATTTTGCCGGCGTTATCGATCACCACACCCGCACCGCTGGTCTTGTCTTTCAGGCTCACGGCCTTGCCGCTGCTGGTGATGCTGCCCGGCGCCGAAATCGTCAACGTGTCGCTACCACCCAGCGTTTGCGCTGCAGTGGTGGCGGTGTCGATCTGCACGGTTTTAGCGTTTGCCGATGTAGCAGCGATCAACAGGGCAATGGCAAGGGACAGACGCTGGGGCGGGAACGGCATGGTCGGACGGCCTTCTTGTTATAAGCGGGGCGTCCTGTATAGCGAAGGGTTTTTACAGAATGATGTCGGTGGTTGATCTGCATTGTTTTGCATCTTCGGCGCTGAAACATATTAATTTCTGCATTTTGTTGCAGTTTTTTTGCCTGCTCCTCTCATTAGGTGCAGTAAGTTTGATTCAAACGCCGAAGCAATCACATCAATGAATCCCCGCGCCATTAATGTTTATTGAGCCTTATGCGGCGCTCGAAGATTGGAGAGGAAAATGGTAATGACAGTTCTCGAACGCATGGCGCTCATCGAAAGCATTCAAGAGGCGCTGGCCGACGGGACATTGGAAATCAGCGAAGCTGTCCGCCGTTTACGAGTGGAGGTGACAGGGCTGCATCAAATCCAATTCGCTAAGATGTGCAAAATTTCGGTCCGCACGTTGATACACATAGAGCACGCTGAGGGTAATCAAACGTTAAGGTCGTTGGACTCAATATTCCGATTGTTCGGGATGAAAATGGGCGTCGTGCGGCTTCGCCGAGAAATCAATTAAAACCCGACGCAGCCCGCAATGTGCCGATCGCCCTAGCTCCGCCGCACGTAAGCCTTGCCGTAATGCCGCTCCATGCGCGCCTGAATCAATTCCAGGCCAATCGACATCAGCCAGTAAATGATCGCCGCCGTCGTCAGCATTTCGATGTAGCGGTAGCTTGAGCGCCCGTATGACTGGGCGAGAAACATCACTTCCCAGACGCCCATCACCGAAATCAGCGACGAGTCCTTGAGCATCGAGATGAACTGGTTCGTCGTGGGCGGGATGATCGTGCGCATGGCTTGCGGCAGGGTGATGCGCCAGAAAATCACTGTCTCGCGCATCCCCAATGCCAGCGAAGCTTCGCGTTGGCCGTGGTCGACTCCGAGGATGCCGGCGCGAAAGATTTCGCTGAGATAGGCGCCGTAGTTCAGTGACAGGGCAATGATGCCCGCGACGATGGCGCCGGGCACGATGCCCAGTTGCGGCAAGCCCAAATAGATCAGCAAGATCTGGATGAGCAGTGGCGTACCGCGAAAGAACGAGGTGTAAAAACTGGCGATGCCGAACGCCACGGCGCTTTTCGACAGGCGTGCCAATGCGGTGATGAAGCCCAGCAGGGACGAGGCGACAATCGAGCACACACAGAGGAAAAGCGTCAGCGCCGCGCCCTGCAAAAAGCCGTTGGGCGCCAGGTGCAGGCCGACCAGATTGGGCAGTTTGTCGAGGATGATCGAGAACTTCAGGTCGAAGCTCAGGAAGAACCCGGCGAACAGGCAGAACAGCGTTGCCCAGGTCAGGTACAGCCGCGTACGAAACCCGAACATCCGTTGCAGGCGTGATTCAGCCACTGGTTGCGGTGGCTGTGGCGGTGTCGGGAAAGAAGTCATTGGCTGATATCAGCGCCGATCCATTTTTGCGACAGCTTGCTCAGGGTGCCGTCCTGTTTCAGTTGCGCGAAGACTTCACGCACCTTGGCGTCCCATTGCGCGTCACCCTTTTCGATGGCCACCGAGTTCGGCTCCGAGTACAGCGGCGCGCCGGCCAGTTTGAAGCGTTTGTCTTCATTCAGGCGTGGCTGCGCGGTAACGAGGTTGGTGAGGATTGCATCCAGGCGCACGCCGGCACCCAGGCCCAAATCCTGGAAGGCGACGTTGTCGGTATCGTACGGCGCGATCTGCACGTCTTCGAACGGGTACTGCAACTGCGTGTCCTCGGCACCTTCAATGACCAGGTTCTTGTTCAGATAACTTTCGTAACTGGACGCGCTGGTGAGGCCGACTTTTTTGCCACTCAGATCCTTGGCATTGTGAATCCGCTCATCCTTGGCGTTGACCACGATCACTGCCGGCGAAGCGTAGTACTCGACCGGGAAATCGAACACTTCGGCGCGGGCCTTGCTCGGTGTCATCGAGCAGATGCAGATATCGTAGCGCCCGCTCCAGCGGCCGGCCGCAATGACGTCCCAGGACGGCGTTTCGAGTCGCAGCTTGACGCCTAACTTGTCAGCCACTGCTTTGGCGACATCAACGTCGAAGCCATCCAGTTGATTCTGGTCATTGAGAAACGAGAACGGTGGATAGCTTTCCATCAGCACGCCGACCAGTTCTTTCTTTTGCTCGATACGGTCCAGCGTCGTGCCACCAAAGGCTTGCGTGGAGGCGGCCAGAATCGTCAGGCCCAGGGCCAGTAGCGGTTGAAATTTCACAGTCGATCCCTGGGTAAAAAAGAGGTTGTTTTTAACGGAATGGTGCGTATTAAATAGTTATAAGAACGACTCTGATAGTGAGTTATTTTCATAAGCATATGAGTGAAAAGCATATGGGCGCAGGCAGCACGATTATTCTCGATGGCGGCATGGGCCGTGAGTTGCAGCGCGCCGGGGCGCCATTTCGCCAGCCGGAGTGGTCGGCGCTGGCGTTGAGCGAGGCGCCGCAAGCGGTTGAGGGGGTACATGCCGCTTATATCGCCAGTGGCGCCAATGTGATTACCACCAACAGTTATGCCGTGGTGCCGTTCCATATTGGCGAAGAACGTTTCGCCGCCGAAGGGCAGGCGCTGGCCGCGTTGGCCGGTGAGCTGGCGCGGCGTGCGGTGCAGGCCTCGGGAAAATCCGTGCGGGTGGCCGGCTCATTGCCGCCGCTGTTCGGCTCTTATCGTCCGGATCTGTTCGAGGCCGCACGAGTGACCGAGTTGCTGGCGCCCTTGGTCAATGGCCTGGCACCGCACGTTGATCTGTGGCTGGCGGAAACCCAGAGTTCGATCATCGAGGCGCGAGCCATTCACGCCGGGTTGCCGAAGGATGGCAAACCGTTCTGGTTGTCGTTCACCTTGACGGACGAAGACACCGATGAAGTGCCGCGCCTGCGCTCTGGCGAGCCGGTCGCCGAAGCGGCTGCGGTGGCGGCTGAGTTGGGCGTGCAGACGTTGCTGTTCAATTGCAGTCAGCCGGAAGTGATCGGCACCGCGATTGATGCGGCGCGTGAAACTTTCGAACGTTTGGGGGTGAAGATAAACATTGGTGCTTACGCCAATGCGTTTCCGCCGCAGCCAAAAGAAGCTACGGCCAACGACGGACTCGATCCGCTGCGCGAGGATCTGGATCCGCCGGGTTACCTGCATTGGGCGATTGACTGGCAGCAGCGCGGTGCCAGCCATTTGGGCGGTTGCTGCGGGATCGGGCCGGAACACATCGCGGTGCTTGCGCAGAAACTGGTGTAACCGCAGATCAAAAGATCGCAGCCTGCGGCAGCTCCTACATGGGATTGACGTTCACCCTGTAGGAGCTGCCGCAGGCTGCGATCTTTTGCTTTTCAGGTAATCACGATCGGCACTCAACCAAGCCTTTTACCTGCCCGTCGGGCGTCTGATTTTCATCCGACAGCCACTGCTCGAACCCTGCCGCAATCGCCGGCCACTCGCCATCCAGAATCGAATACCACGCGGTGTCGCGGTTCTGCCCCTTGACCACCATGTGCTGACGGAACACCCCCTCAAAGCTGAAACCCAGGCGCTCGGCGGCGTACTTGGAGCGGGCGTTGCCGTTGTTGCATTTCCATTCGAGGCGGCGGTAGCCGAGGTCGAAGGAATGCTTGGCCAACAGGTACACCGCTTCGGTGCTTCTCGGCGAGCGTTGCATTGGTGCGCCGAAAGTGACGTGGCCGATTTCGATGCGGCCTTGGGCCGGGACGATCGACATCAGGCTGAGGATGCCTTGCACCTGATTGGTCGCGCGATCAACGACGCTGAAGAAATACGGGTCGCTGGCGGCCGCGTGGTTGTTCAGCCAAGCGTTGAACGCATTGCGTTCCGGGAACGGGCCATAGGGCAAATAGTCCCAGAGTTTAGGGTCAGCACCCGGGCCTTCGAGGGCGGCGAACAGTTCGTCACCGTGACGCGCCGGGTCGAGTCTTTCCAGGCGAATGAAACGGCCTTCGAGCAGCGTGGCGGTGGGGGCGGGGACGCCTTTCCAGTCAGCGAGTGAAGCGGTCATGCGTGCGTCTCCTTAAATGGCTTTGCGAAACTGGATGAAGCCCGGGCGCTCGGCGATGCGCTCGTAGAGCTGGATCGCAGTGGCGTTGGTTTCGTGGGTCAGCCAGTGTACTTTGCCGCAGCCGTCAGCCTTGGCGGTGGCGTAGACATGTTCGATCAACAGGCGGCCGACGCCGGTGCCACGGGTCTCGGGGATCACCAGCAGGTCTTGAAGGTAGCAGGCGTTTTCGATGCTCCAGTTCGAGCGGTGATAGATGTAATGCACCATGCCCACGGCTTTACCGTCGGCCCAGGCCAATGCCGCGTGAGTGGGTTCGCTCGGATCGAGAAAACGCTGCCAGGTGCTTGCCGTCACAGCTTCCGGCAGTTCGGTGTTGTAGAACCGCAGGTAGGCCTGCCACAGCGGCAGCCACGCGGCGTGGTCGGCGGCGCTGACCGGGCGAATGTCGATCTGACTCATGGTGATTTCCTTAGCGCATCAATCGGGCGAGGGTTTGATCGTTGGTCTCGGGGCTGGCGACCAGGCCTTCGCGCACGCCGGCAATGTCTTCGGCGCTGCGGTTCTGGCTGAGCTTGCGCTTGCCTTCGAGACGGTCGATGGGCATGGCGAAACCGACGATGGCCTTGAGCATGCCGTCGATGTAATCGGCGGGCGCATCGGCAACTGACCACGGTTGTGCGCGGCCGGCTTCATGGCGGTCGGTGAGGGTGCTGACAATGTCGAGCAGGCGCCCGCCGTCGCTGAAGGTTTCGGCGTGGCCATAGGCATGCACGGCGATGTAGTTCCAGGTCGGCACGACTTTGCCGTGTTCGGCCTTGCTCGGGTAAAAGCCCGGGCTGACGTAGGCATCGGCGCCAGCAAAAATCAGCATGGCTTCGGCGCCGTCGCGCAGGTCTTTCCATTGTGGATTGGCGCGGGCCAGGTGCCCGTACAGCGTGCCGTACTCACCTTGTTCGCAATGCAGCAGCACCGGCACATGGCTGGCTTGCAGGCCACTTTCGCCGTGAGTCACCAGAATGGCGAGGCGGGTGGCGAGAATCAGCTCGTGCAGTTGTGTCAGGTCTTCGATGGCAAAGGCGCGTGGCGTGTACATGGACAGATTTTCCTTGGCGAATGCGTGCATCGTAGGCAGGCTATTGG
Source organism: Pseudomonas sp. S3_C06 (assembly GCF_054667675.1). Taxonomy (NCBI): domain Bacteria; kingdom Pseudomonadati; phylum Pseudomonadota; class Gammaproteobacteria; order Pseudomonadales; family Pseudomonadaceae; genus Pseudomonas; species Pseudomonas sp. S3_C06. The sequence continues at coordinate 3,794,392 of NZ_CP162747.1, read as the reverse complement.
TCTGTTGTAAGAGCCATTGATGACCAATTTCATAGGTCCATTGCCATGCCCGATTCGCCGACGTTGTCCATGCCATTCAACCCTGCAGGTATCGAGCTTGATCGCCGTCAGGGTTTGAGTCGGCAGCTCTATCAGGCTTTGCGCCTGCGGGTACTGGACGGGCGGCTGGCGAGCGGCACGCGGTTACCGGCGAGTCGCGATCTGGCGGCGGCGTTGGGTATTTCCCGCAACAGTGTGGTGCGCGCCTACGATCAACTGTATGCCGAAGGGTTTATCGAGGGGCGGGTCGGCGATGGCACTTATGTCGCGCAATTGATGCCGGTAGCAGCCTCGCCGAAAAAATTATCCACAAAAGTATCCACAGGGTTTTCAACAGGCTTACCCACAGCCTTATCCACAAATTGGCTGGATTCACCTGTGATTCCATCCAGTAAAGTTATCCACAGCGGGACCTTTTCGCGTATCGAAAAGAACCATTTGCCCCGGCCGCCGAGCGGTCCACCGCGAGCCTTTCGGGTCGGTGTTCCGGCCTTTGATCTGTTCCCGTTCGAGGTATGGGCCAAGCTGAATGCGGCTTTCTGGCGCAAACCGAATCTGGAGCAACTGTGTTACGGCGATCCGTCCGGCGATGCGCGTTTGCGCGCCATGATCGCGGCGTATCTGCGTAGTTCGCGTGGCATGCAGTGTTCACCTGAGCAAATTCTGATCACCAGCGGCGCACAGCAGGGCATTAGCCTTTGTGCACAGTTGCTGGTGGAGCCGGGCGACGGTGTGGCGATCGAAAATCCGGGCTACCGTGCGGCCGGTCATGCGTTCGCCGTGGCAGGCGCTCGTTTGCACGGTATTGCCGTGGATGACGAGGGTATGGATTGCGCTGCGCTGTCGGCCACTGGGGATTGTCGCGTGGCTTATGTCACGCCCTCTCATCAGTACCCGACCGGCGTGGTGATGAGCCTGGCGCGACGTCTTGAACTGCTCGCCTGGGCCGAGCGTTGCCAAGGCTGGATCGTCGAGGATGACTACGATGGCGAGTACCGCTACACCGGTGCACCACTGGCACCGTTGGCGGCACTCGATCGACAGGGACGCGTGCTGTATGTCGGCACTTTCGGCAAGGTCGCGTTCCCGGCGCTGCGGCTTGGGTATCTGGTACTGCCGCCGGGGCTGGTGGATGCATTTTCACAACGGCGGGCTGTGGATGTCCGGCATTCCGAGGTGAGTACACAAGCCGTGATGGCCGAATTCATGGCCGCCGGGCATTTCCAGCGACATATCCGACGCATGCGGCGGGCTGCTCTGAGCCGCCGCAATACATTGCTCAAGGGTTGGCCGAGCACCATTGCCGGTGTCGGCGATCTGCCTGCCGTCTCGGCCGGATTGCACTTGACCGTGGCCGTAGACAACCTCGAGCGCGAGCAGCAGTTGATTGCGCAAGCGGCTCGCGTCGATGTCGAGATCAACGGTTTGAGCAGCTACTGGCTGCCTGATTCCACCACGCCCATGGATCAGCGCGCCGGGTTGGTGCTGGGGTTTGCTGCCGTACCTGAAGCGGCGATCAACTCGGCGTTGATTCGGTTACGACAGGCGTGGCAGGTATGAGAAACAGCGTCTGTGCGGATTTGTCGGAAATTGTGCTGCGATGGATATCGATCAGTGCCTGATTGTTGAGCAAGCGTGGCTCATAAGCTCCTCCCATATGTCGTTGTGCAACGGTTTTCATATGGCCGGTGGGGAATGGCGTGACGGGCGCTTGCGCGCTGCTGTAATGGAAGTGTGCGTAACACAGCACCTTGTGAGTGTGGACGTCGCGTATTTCGTATTCGTCGAGAAAATCGTTGGCGTGACTGCGGAGCCGGCGCCGGGTCACGGTTTGTGACGTCGTCACTTCCCCCTTGTCCTTCAGCCAAAGGATCCCGGCCGCCGTCGGTGGCTGTTGCTTGACCATCCGGATACGCGTGCTGGTGCCTTTTGCTTCAAGGTTGTTAGCGGCTTCGTCAAGCTTGTGGCCAAGCGCTTCGGTCGGTTTTTTTAGGTCGGCAGTCAGATTGCTGGCGGTCAACGCTTCATCGATGCCTGCGTTGGCTTTGCGCAAGACGGCAGCGTGTTTGTGATAGTCCTCTTCGACCTCGACAGGAATCCGTGGCCCTCGTTTGAGTTGGGCCTCGATACGCCGGTGGAAGGTGGCCAGACCGTCGATCAGGGCCTGACCTTCACGAATACTGGTATTCAGGTTTGGACTGGGCTTGGGCGGTTTCGGTTTGGCTGTGCGCTGTTCGACCCAGACACCGGGTGACTCTTCCTGGAAGGTGGCGATGACGCCCGTCAGGGTGGTGCGCACTTCCACCAGGTCAGTATCCGGACTCTCGATGCTCTTTTTTCGTTCGCCGACTAATGTACCCCTGGATTTGGTTTTGATGATCCGGCGCGTCGATGATGATGCCGATGTCGGCCGGGAAGGCCCGGGCAGCGGTTCCAGCAAGTGTTTGTAGCGCAGCAACTCGACCAGTTTTACGTCCGTGCGGGCTTTGAATGCGCTCACCCGGCTGCGCACATGTTCCAGTCGCGCGGTGTTGATCTGCTCGGGATAGTCGATGAGCAGATCGCCAAAGCGTTGATCGATGGCGGTAAATTGTTCGGCAACATTGCTCAAGGCATCCGTGCGGTCACGCAGGTTGTCGAGGCTTTCGTCGCTGGTCAGGTTCAGCGTGCTCTGGATACTCAGTGCAGCGTCTTCGATGAGGGTGGCCAGTGTCTGCCGCGCGTTGGCGTCAATCGTCGTGTCACCCGGCTTGACGCAGATCTCCTGGCCGAGGCTGATCTGTAGAAGCTTGAGGTCGTTGAGATCATAGTTAGGCAACATCTTGCGATACAGTTGAATAACCTCGACAGCCTCTTTTCCCAACAGCGTCAATTCGTCAAAACGCGTCTGTGCCGACTCCACTTTTTCGATGATGGCCTGGGTCTGATCGGTCATTTTTTCGAAGGTGTCGATAAACGCCTGAAGGGCGAATCGGCTTTCATCGGCAAGCATTGTCTGCATCGTCTTCAGGCTGGCCTGAAGCTCTGTGGAGTGCAGTTCGAGCCACTCCTGACCGAGAAACAACTGCATCTGCAGTCGCTGAATCATCACGGTGCGGTAATTGGGAATGGGTTCCTTGTGATTCAACGCTTTGATTTGTTCGATGTTCGTGGCGTAAGCCTTGCGCTGTGATTCAAGCGTAGTCAGATATTGCTCACGCAGCTGTGCCTTGGACTGCGCAAGCGCGTTGTCGAGCGCGGCGCGGTGTGCGTCAAGCTGAATCTGTTTGGCCGTCATCGTTACATCGAAAGCGCTGATTTCGGCAGTCAGTTGCTTCGCTGTTTTTTTGCTGAAGTCCTGAGCTTTCTCAAGCGCACTGTCGAGACCGCCGCCTCGCAGGCGCAAGCGCAGATCGACCACCCATTGGCCATTGGCGGTGCGGGTCAGTGGCGGTCCGGGGCGCGCCGTTGCTTGGCGTGAGTCGATGATCTGGACGTCTGCGTGTTCATTGATGGTGACTTCGAACCAGCGCTTGCCCACCGGAGCGAACCATTGTTTCTGGCGCGGATAGAGGTGTCTGTGGGTGCCCTCGCTGGCGGCATCGCCGATACCTCTGGGTTTGGCGATCTGAAAACTCTCGAGCAAAGTGGTCAGCGCGACGGGAGATCGCTTCAGTGCGGCAAAAGGGTTTACCGACATTTCATGGGCGCTGGGCAGGGCGCTGCCGGAGATATCTGGCAGCTTTAATGCAGTGCTGATGACGGCGGCGGTGGTGGTGATGGGCTGAACGGTTTCTTCCTGTGTCAGTGGTTCGCTTTGTGGCTTGTCGCCGACCGCTGCGCGATGGGCGAGCACCATGCCCAATGCCAGAAGAATATCGGTGAGAGCGGTCCAGGCGATCTTGCCGGATTGCTCATTGGCGACGTCGCTGACTTCTTGCAGGTCGTCCATGATCTGCCAGATCCAGGCCGCTGTGCCGACGCTGCGTCCCAGGAACGGCAATGCCGCGTTGAACAACATCCAGCCGCCGTGTTTTAGCGTGGCCCAGCGCGCTTCTGCATCGGAGACCGACTGGCGATCAGCCTGGGTAATCACCGCCTGAACGTTACTGTTGTGCAGCGTCGCCAGCACATCCTGCTCGATCGCCGCGGTTCCCAGTGCCACCGGACCGGACATGTCGAGAGCGGTAGTGGGGTTGATCAGCAATTGCGGGATCGTCCAGACCGAAGGCAGCCGGGCAGTGAAGACGAACTGGCTGTAGTTGAAGCGTACATCGTCCGGCAACCAGGCCAGAACTGACTCACGCAGTTGGCGAGACTGCTGGATTTCGTACGTCAGGTTGGCGTGAGAGGGAAACTGCATCAGCGCCATTTCGAACAGTGGCCGATAAAGCACGCACGGCCCTTTTTCCACCGCGCGCGGGCCGATGATGAACATGTTATCGACGGTGTCGGCCTCTGAGCGGGTGCGATGGGCGACAAATGCCAGCGGGCGAATGACCACTTCCTCGTGATCGACATGCCGCTCCTCGTCAGTGCTGGCCAGTGCGGCGACGACATAGCGGTAACCCAGATCAGTCATGCCCGCCTTGCCCTGTATTTTGTGTTGCAACGCCAGCAGTGGCAGCTCGATGGGCAACTGGCTGGTGTAGAGCCCTTGCAGCGCGGTCGCTTGCTCGGTGTCGTCGACCAGCAGGTTCTGCAAGTGCGCCGGGTAGGTCTTGCCGATATCGACCGTGCTGACCAGCGTTTCCACGTAACTGACGGTCATCCAGTCGGGCAATTCGCTGCCGTCCTTGTAACGTACGGTTTTGTTGCCGATTGGCTGTCCGGCAAGGTTCTGCAAGGCAAGTTCAATGAGTGACAGTGTCTGGGTCTGCGTGTTGCCCGGCAAGACGAACGTGCCCCAGACCACCAGGCTGGTGATGCTGATTTCAATGTCATCGATCGCTACGTCGCCGGCCTTCGGATGGTCCTTGAGCATCTGCTGTTTCAGGGCATCGCGGGTGAACGCTTGCAGGCTGACAACTTCGCTCTGGAAGGTTTTTCCTTTGTTCGCATGCTGCACCATGGTCAGGTCCAGCAGATGCCGGCTGTAACGGGTTTGATCGGCCGGCGCGGCGCTGTCGAGCCAGGCTGGCAGCATCGGGCGCAGACGCTCGATATGCGGTTTGAGGCGCGGTGTCGGTTCGCGCGGATCGCCGACAGTCCCGGGGTGCGGGTAGGGCGGGCGTGGCCCCGACTCTTGAAAGAAATTGATCGCGCCGAGGGCATCAGCCTCCAGCGCAATCAGGGTACAGGCCTGATAGTCGAAGAAATGGCCTTGCGGTTCGAACAGTCGCCATTCCAGGCCGACACCGGCAGCTTCATTCCCGTAGCGACGCAACAAAGCCTTGCCGAGTTCATCCAGCGATTCGAAGCTCTCGAAACCCTGGATCACCGAGTACGTGATGATCCAGGTGCGCTGGCCATCGGTACCGATCAGCACGGCGGTATCGAGAAGGGTCAGATGGTTCTGTTGGTCACCCTCGTTGCGGTCCAGATCGACCAGGCAGGCGCGTACCTGGTATTTGCCGGTTGGCCGGCGCTGGTGTTTGTCCGGGTGCTGGTAAACCGCCTCGACCATGGTGCGCTGGTCGGTATCCCAGTCAGGATTGGCTTCGACGTTCCACAGCTTGCGCAAGGATTGCGACATCTGTTGCCAACGCGGTTGTCCCGGGTAGGTGAATTCGTCCCAGTAATTGACTTGCTGTTCCTTGTAGGCAATGAACAGCAATGGTGCCAGATCATTGAGCAGCTTGCCGACGGCGCTGATTTTCACCGGCAGCTGAATGGCTGCGGGCTGGTCGGGCTGCGAGGTCAGATAATGCTCACCGTCGAGGTACGTCACGGCAGTGCCGGAGAGGCCCAGGCGCACCAGTGTGTCGGTCAGCGATTCGATCAGGTGGCGGCCGGGGACGACCTGATCATCCTGAATGACCCAGGTCGGTCTTACGACCATGGCCCGTTGGGGGTCGATCTCCAGATCCGGATATAGCGTCTTGAGCGCCGGACGCAGCGTTTTCGAGGCGACTTCTCGCAGCGAAGGGCCGGTCACCAGTTGGGTCAGGATATCGACGGCGCTGGGCGAGGGGATTTCGGGCATGGGCAACTCCTGCTCTGATGGGCGCGCCGAAACGGCGGCGGTTCCGGGCAAGGTAGAGGCAGGCTGCGGGGTGCGTGCGGTAGATAAATATTGCCGGCAAAAAAAGACCCGCGTGGGCGGGTCTGGTTTTATGCGTGTCCGACTAGCGCGTGGTTACTGCTCGAATCCTTCCAGCACGTTCACCGCATTGATGCCGATCTCTTCCACCGCGTAACCGCCCTCCATGACGAACAGCGTCGGTTTGCCGAGTCTGGCGATGCGTTTGCCCATCGCCAGGTAATCCGGGCTGTCGAGTTTGAACTGCGAGATCGGGTCATCCTTGAAAGTGTCGACGCCGAGCGATACGACGATAACGTCGGCGCCATAGCTTTCGATCTCCCTGCAGGCCTGATCAAGCGCTGCACTCCAGACCTCCCAGCCAGAACCGGCGGGCAGCGGATAGTTGAAGTTGAAACCTTCACCGGCACCTTCGCCGCGCTCGTCGTCGTAACCGAGGAAGAACGGAAACTCCGCTTCCGGGTGGCCGTGAATCGAGGTGAACAGCACGTCGCTGCGCTCGTAGAAAATCGACTGCGTGCCATTGCCGTGGTGATAGTCGACGTCGAGGATCGCGACCTTCTTGTGGCCCTGATCGAGGAACGCCTGCGTGGCGATTGCGGCGTTGTTGAGGTAGCAATAACCGCCCATCAAATCGCTGGCGGCGTGGTGTCCCGGTGGCCGGCATAGCGCGAAGGCACTGCGCGCGCCGCGCTGGATTTGCGCTTGTGCGGTCAGGGCCACTTGCGCCGCGCTGTACGCCGCTTGCCAGGTGCCGGCGGTGATTGGCGCGCCACCGTCGAAACTGTAGTAACCGAGCTGGCCGTGCAGGCTGGTCGGTTTGATCGCACGCAGGGTCCGCGCCGGCCAGGTGTAGGGCAGCAAGTCGCCGTCGGTATTGAATTCAGTCCAGCGCGCCCATGCGCCTTTGAAGAAGTCGAGGTAGTCACGGCTGTGGACGCGGGCGATCGGCTCCAGACCGAAATCCTTCGGTTCCTCGACCGCGCCGAGGTTCTGGTTTTTCACGCGTTGCAGCACATGGTCGGCGCGCGACGGCATCTCGAAGCACGGCTTGAGCTGGCCATCGATGAGTTCGCAGCGGCCATGGTGCAGGTGGTGATCGTCTGAGTAGATCGTCAGCATTTGTTGTTCTCCGCAGGGCTGATTCGGTTGCTCTCAGTGTTGCGGGACAAGACGAATCGGAAAACGGCAGGAAAGGCCAAAAGGGGATGGATGTGGCCAAAAACACTGACCGCAATTGCCCCTTTAGAATCAAAAGATCGCAGCCTTCGGCAGCTCCTACGCCGATCCCTGTAGGAGTTGCCGAAGGCTGCGATCTTTTGATCTTCAGGCCCGGAATTGGCTCGGCGCCACGCCGCTCCAGCGCACAAAGGCATGGCGGAAGCTGGCGGTCTCGCTGAAGCCGAGCGTTTCGGCAATGCGATAGATCGGCAATTGATCTTCACACAGCATCTGCTTGGCCCGCTCGAAGCGCAGCTCATCGAGCAGTTCCTGATAGCTGCTGCCCATGTCTTTGAGATGCCGGCGCAAGGTGCGCGGCGAGCACTTCATCTGCTGCGCCAGACCTTCCAGCCCCGGCGCGGCGTTCAATTGCGCGCTGAGCAGCTGCCGAATCCGCCCCAACCACGCCTGACGCCCAGTGAATTCCAGGTTCTGCTTGCGACACCGTTCGGCCATGGCTTGATGGGTGATGAGATCGGCCAGTGGCAGCGGTTGATTGAGCCAGTGACGGTCGAAGGCGAAGGCGTTGTCCTTGGCGGTGAAGTGCAGCGGACTGTCGAAGTGCTCGGCATAGCTGTCGCGATAGTCCGGCGCCGCGTGTTCGAACCGCGTGGCGAGCAATGGCAACGGATGCCCGAGCAAGTCATCACAAATGACTTTCAGCGACACCAGGCAGAATTCGGCATTGAACACCGCCATCGCCGGACTCTCGCGATAATCGGCGGCGACGAACCAGACACGCTGGCCATCGTCTTCCAGACTCAGTTCGAAAAGTGTTCCCAACAGCGCCGGATAACGGATCGCCAAGCGTAAAGCGTCACCGAAGGTGGCACAGGTCAACAGTGCGTAACCGAGGATGCCGTAGCAGGAAACGTGCATGCGCCGACCCAGTTCCAGACCGATATCGCGCTTGAGCGCGACCGCATTGGCGCAGACCTGCATCTCCTGATTGGTGGTGATGCGCGTGTCGGCCCGGCTGAGATCCGCCGCACTGATGCCACTGCCGGCCAGCAGCGCTTCGCTCGACAGGCCTTCGGCTTTGAAGGTGTTGAGGATCAGCGAGACGGCGTTGAGGGTGGTGAGGTGGGAGTGGAGCATGGGATCTTCCAGCCTTGAGATGGCTGGAATACAGCAAGTTGCATGCCGCAGCAGCCCCTCACCCCAGCCCTCTCCCAAAGGGAGAGGGGGCCGACTGGAGGATATTGAAGAGATACGCCGACGTGAAAAAACTGTGCCGAATCCATAATCGACACTTTTTTTCAGGTCGGCGTATAGCGCAAGACACTAAGGTCAGTTCCCTCTCCCTCCGGGAGAGGGCTAGGGTGAGGGCCGATCCAGAGCCTTGCTCAGAGCAACTCACCACACAAATCCAGTTCGATCAGCCGGCGCACTTCTTGAGTTTCAAGGCCTGCCCCCAGCACCCCATGCAACTTGCCGAACGCCGCCTCACGAGTCATGCCACCGCCGGACAACACGCCGACACCGCGCAAGCGACTGCCCGCCTCATACACATCCAGCTCAACGCCACCTTCATGGCACTGCGTAACCGCCACAACGACTACGCCGTTATCCCGCGCACGGCCAAGGCTTGCCAGAAACTCAGGGTTGTCGCTCGGCCCTGTACCGCTGCCGTAGCACTCCAGCACCAGACCTTGAATGCCGCTGTCGAGCAGGCCGTCGAGCACTTCGGCACTGATGCCGGGGAACAGTGGCAGCACGGCCACCTTGGCCAGTTGCTTCGGCTGGTTGTAGTTCAACGACGCTGGAATCGATGGGGCTTTGATACCGCCGCCCTGACGCTCCAGGCGCTTGAACGGATGACGGCCGAAGCTGCGCACTTTCGCGCAACGGGTCGGCGCCAGCAGTTCGCCGTGGAAGTACAGGTGCACGCCCGGTGCCAGGCCCTGGCCGAGGGCAACCAGTGCGCCGCCAAGGTTTTCCCAGGCATCGCTGTCGGTAACGCCGGCCGGCAGCATGGAGCCGGTGAAGCACACGCGGGCGTGCAGGCCGAGCAACTGGAAACTCATCGCCGCCGCGCTATAGGCCAGTGTGTCGGTGCCGTGCAGGATCAGCACGCTGTCGCAGCCTTGCACATCAACAGCATCGACCACTGCTTCACGCAGTTGCTGCCAGTAGGTCGGGGTCATGTTGGCGCTGTCGATCAGCGGCGACATTTCGCGGAAGCGCCACTGTGGCACGACGAGTTCAGGCTGGCTGTGCAGGTAGTCGCGCATCCGCGCTTCGAAACCGGACGCCGGGGCCAGACCATTGGCGCTGGCCTGCATGCCGATGGTGCCACCGGTGTAGAGCACCATGACGTGTTGGGCGGCGGGGTAGGTCGACGAATTCATGGGGATTCTCCGAAAGGATGAGGTCCTTGTGGGAGCGAGCCTGCTCGCGATGGCGGTTCATCATTCAACATTGATGTTGGTTGAAAGACAGCTATCGCGAGCAGGCTCACTGCCACAAGTTATTGCACCACAATAACTGACGGGCGCAGGGGATGCGCCCGTCATTTACCTGTCAGCGTTGCGCTGCAGGCACGCCTTGCGGCTCGGCTTCGGTCTGGCCGGCAGCGGCAGACGGATGGGTCGGCCAAGCCTTCAGGTCGAGGTCCAGATCGGCAAATTTGCTCGAGTCGAACACCGGCTGTTTGACGCCCGCGCGGCGCTGCTCGTCGTAGTCGCGCATCACGCGCATGCCGACCTTGAACAGCATGGCCAGGGCGATCAGGTTGACGAAGGCCAGGCAGGTCATGGTGATGTCAGCGAAGGCGAACACGGTCGACAGGTCCTGCATCGAACCCCATACCACCAGCGCCAGTACCAGACCGCGGAAAATCATCAGCGCGGCGCGGTTGCGGGTGAGGAACTGCAGGCTGTTTTCGCCCAGGTAGTAGTTGTAGAGGATGCAGGTGAAGACGAACAGCGACAGCGCGACGCTGACGAACATGCGACCCCAGTCACCGACCACAGCGGCCAGCGAGTTCTGGGTGAGGACGATGCCGTCACCTTCGAAGCCCGGGGTGTAGAAGCCCGACAGCAGGATCAGCAGCGCGGTGCAGGTGCAGATCACGAAGGTGTCGAGGAACACGCTGAAAGCCTGAACCACGCCCTGAGCGCCCGGGTGCTTCACGGCGGCCACGGCAGCGACGTTCGGCGCACTGCCCAGACCCGCTTCGTTGGCGAACACGCCACGCTTCACGCCCATGACGATGGCGCTGCCAAGCAGGCCGCCAAAGGCCGGGTCGAGGCCGAAGGCGCTCTTGAAGATGGTTTCCAGCATGGCGGGCACGTGTTCGATCTGGGTACCGATCACGTACAGGGTCACGCCGATATAGGCCAGGGTCTTGATCGGCACCAGCAGGTCGGACACCGAGGCGATACGCTTGATGCCACCGATGAAGGTGATGGCCAGCAGCACCGCCAGGACGATACCGGTGTGTTGTGGGTTGAATTCAAAGGCGTTCTGCAGCGAGTGGGTCACGGTGTAGGACTGCAGGCCAATGAAGGCGAAGCCGTAGGTGACCAGCAGCAGGACGGAGAACACTACAGCCATGCCTTTGAGCTTAAGGCCGTGCTGGATGTAGTAGGCCGGGCCGCCACGGTACAAGCCGTCGCCATCGGCGCGCTTGTAGACTTGGGCCAGGGTACATTCAAAGAAGCTGCTGGACATGCCGACCAGTGCGGTCACCCACATCCAGAACACCGCACCCGGACCACCGAGGGTCACGGCGATGCCGACACCGGCGATGTTGCCTGCACCGACACGGCCGGCAAGGCTGAGCATCAGGGCCTGGAACGAGCTGAGTTGCCCGGCGCTGCCTTTGAGGCTGTCGCGGAACACCGCGAACATGTGGAAGAAGTGACGCAATTGAACGAAACGCGAGCGAATCGTGAAGTAGCTACCGAGCCCGACAATGAGCACGATCAGTACTTTCCCTGAGAGGAAGTCGTTAATGACTTCGAGCATGGATTTTTCCTCGCTGTTTATTGTGTAAGCAAATACTGGATGGAAGAAACATCGTGTTACACCGGTGTGCGCGCGGCACGACGGGTGAGGCGAAGGTTTCGTCCGGTTCCATTTCGCGGGTTTGTTATTAGTTCGGGTTTCGCATGGGTTATGGCCTCGTTACCGACGACCGCTCACGCGAAGAGGGGCGGCACTATACCGATCAGTGACGCGCCCGTCTGCACGGTAGTGGTGCAAGCGACGAAACGAGGCTTTGAAACACCCGGCGTTACCGGCGCCGGGCCTTTGTAGGAGTGAGCCTGCTCGCGATGCAGGCGCTGCGGTTCTAATGTCACACCGCGTCATCGTTCATCGCGAGCAGGCTCACTCCTACAGAAGACGTTTGTCCTTCAAATAGTTAAAAAAAAGGGCTTGGGGACTAAATCCCCAAGCCCTCAAAAGGTGAGAGGTGTCTAGTCCCTCGACCTGGTGAGCGGTGCTACAAGTAAAGCGTCGGTTCAGGCTTTGAGCGGAACCAGACGTGGAGCAATCATGTTTTCCGGGCGCAGGATGTCGGCGAGCATGGCTTCGTCGAGCAGACCTTCTTCGCGCACCAGTTCCAGCACGCCGCGGCCGCTTTCAAGGGCGAGACCGGCGATGCGGGTGGCGTTTTTGTAGCCGATGTACGGGTTCAGTGCGGTGACCAGACCGATCGAGTGTTCGACCAGTTCACGGCAGCGCGCTTCGTTGGCGGTGATGCCGACGATGCAGTGCTCGCGCAGCATGTCCATGGCGCGTTGCAGCAGGCGGATCGAGTCGAAGATCTTGAAAGCGATCAGTGGCTCCATCACGTTCAGCTGCAGCTGGCCGCCTTCGGCTGCCATGGTCAGCGCCAGGTCGTTACCGATGACCTGGAAGGCCACCTGGTTAACGGCTTCCGGAATAACCGGGTTGACCTTGCCGGGCATGATCGAGCTGCCTGGCTGACGCGCTGGCAGGTTGATTTCGTTGATGCCGGTGCGTGGGCCGCTGGACAGCAGGCGCAGGTCGTTGCAGATCTTCGACAGCTTGACCGCGGTGCGCTTGAGCATGCCGGAGAACAGCACGAAGGCGCCCATGTCGGAAGTCGCTTCGATCAGGTCGGCGGCTGGAACCAGCGGTTGACCGCTGATCAGGGCCAGACGCTGTACCGCCAGCGCTTGATAACGCGGGTCGGCGTTGATGCCGGTACCGATCGCAGTGCCACCGAGGTTCACTTCAGTCAGTAGTTCCGGGGCCAGCGTCTTCAGACGGGCCAGGTCTTCGCCCATGGTGGTGGCGAAGGCACGGAATTCCTGGCCGAGGGTCATCGGCACGGCGTCTTGCAGCTGGGTACGGCCCATTTTCAGGACGTGATCGAATTCTTTGCCCTTGGCCGCGAACGCCTGAATCAGGCTGTCGAGGCTGGCCAGCAGGGTGTCGTGACCGAGCAGCAGACCCAGACGGATCGCCGTTGGGTAAGCGTCGTTGGTCGACTGCGCCATGTTCACGTCGTCGTTCGGGTGCAGGTACTGGTACTCGCCTTTCTGATGACCCATTGCTTCGAGCGCAATGTTGGCGATCACTTCGTTGGCGTTCATGTTGGTGGAAGTACCGGCGCCACCTTGAATCATGTCGACCACGAACTCTTCGTGGAAATCACCGCGGATCAATCGGGCACAGGCTTCGCTGATGGCAGCGTGCTTGGCTTCGCTCAGGTGACCCAACTCGCGGTTGGCGTCAGCAGCGGCCTGTTTGACCATTGCCAGGCCGACAACCAGTTTCGGGTAATGCGAAATCGGAACGCCGGAGAGACGGAAGTTGTTCACCGCTCGCAGGGTCTGGATGCCGTAATACGCTTGAGCCGGTACTTCGAGGGCGCCAAGCAGGTCGTTTTCTGTGCGGAAAGATGCAGCGGAGGACATGATAGAAATCATCTCGATATGGACCCGGTCTGTGCCGGAACGCTGCGAATGCTAGGCTTGTGGGAAATTTTGGGCCAATGCTGTTCAGCACTGCCCTATGCACATTCGGCATAATGCCCGTGTGACGCCGCGTGCGCGGCAGACGTGTGACCTGTTTTGGTGCGTGTCCGGGAGGACGTGATGAATCTGGAAAGCAAATGGCTCGAGGACTTCAGTGCTCTGGCCGCCACCCGCAGCTTCTCGCAGGCCGCTGAACGACGCTTCGTGACCCAGCCGGCCTTCAGTCGGCGGATCCGCAGCCTCGAAGCGGCGCTGGGACTGACTCTGGTCAACCGCTCGCGCACGCCGATCGAACTGACGGCGGCGGGGCAGCTGTTTCTGGTCACTGCGCGCACGGTGGTCGAACAGCTCGGTGAAGTGCTGCGCCATCTGCATCATCTGGAAGGCGGGCAGGGCGAGGTGATGCAGGTCGCTGCCGCTCACTCGCTGGCCTTGGGTTTCTTCCCGCGCTGGATCGCGCAACTGCGTAATGAAGGCCTGAACATCGCCACGCGTTTGGTCGCAACCAACGTCGGCGACGCGGTGCATGCGTTGCGTGAAGGTGGCTGCGATCTGATGCTGGCGTTCTACGACCCGGATGCGGCGATGCAGATGGACCCGGAAATCTTCCCCTCGCTGCATTTGGGTCAGACGGAAATGCTCCCGGTCTGTGCGGCGGATGCCGAGGGCAAGCCGTTGTTCGATCTGGAAGGGGAGGCGAGCGTGCCGTTGCTGGCCTATAGCGCCGGGGCGTTTCTTGGTCGCTCGGTGAATGGTTTGTTGCGTCAGCGGCAGCTGCGTTTCACCACTATTTACGAAACCGCGATGGCTGACAGCCTGAAGAGCATGGCGCTGGAGGGGCTTGGAATTGCGTGGGTGCCGCAGCTGAGCGTGCGTGCTGAGCTGGCTCGCGGCGAACTGGTGGTCTGTGGCGGCCCGCAGTGGCACGTGCCGCTGGAGATTCGCCTGTATCGCTGCGCCTTGGTGCGCAAAGCCAACGTCCGTCTGCTGTGGCGCAAGCTCGAGGGTGGCGCTGCACAAGCTTCCTGAGCCTACGCGGACCCCTTGTAGGAGTGAGCCTGCTCGCGATAGCGTCTGCACATTCAACGATGATGTGACTGATACACCGCCATCGCGAGCAGGCTCACTCCTACAGGGGATTTGCGGTGTTCTGTCGCTGACCTTCAAGTCAATAAAACCGGGCATTTGCGGCAGATGACAGATGGTCGCGCGGGGGGCTGTTTATTGCTTTCTTTGCGGTATACTGCGCGGCCTTCGGCCGGCACGTCCGGCCATTTTTCGTACAATCAAGCCACGCAACCTGCGTGGCTTGTTGTTTTATGACGCGCCTGCGGGCGCTCCAGAGAGAAGAGGCGCGACGATGAGTGCACTGGTTGGCGTGATCATGGGCTCCAAGTCCGATTGGTCCACCCTTAGCCACACCGCCGATATGCTGGAAAAGCTCGGCATCCCGTACGAGGTCAAAGTGGTCTCTGCCCACCGCACCCCGGATCTGCTGTTCCAGTACGCCGAAGAGGCTGAAAGCCGCGGCATCGAGGTGATTATCGCCGGTGCCGGTGGCGCAGCCCACTTGCCAGGCATGTGTGCGGCCAAGACCCACCTGCCCGTGCTGGGCGTGCCGGTCCAGTCGGCCATGCTCTCGGGCGTCGACTCGCTGCTGTCGATCGTGCAGATGCCAGCGGGCATTCCGGTCGCCACTCTGGCCATCGGCAAGGCCGGCGCAATCAACGCAGCCTTGCTCTCGGCGAGCATCCTCGGTGCCAAGCATCCACAGTTCCACACGGTGCTGAAAACCTTCCGTGCCGAGCAGACAGACAGCGTCCTGGACAATCCAGACCCACGTATTGCCTGAGGTTGTTGAGATGAAGATCGGTGTAATCGGTGGCGGCCAGTTGGGTCGCATGTTGGCTCTGGCGGGTACCCCGCTGGGCATGAACTTCGCTTTCCTCGACCCTGCGCCGGACGCCTGTGCGGCCGCGCTGGGCGAACACCTGCGGGCCGATTACGGCGATCAGGATCATCTGCGCCAATTGGCCGATGAAGTCGATCTGGTGACCTTCGAATTCGAAAGCGTCCCGGCCGAAACCGTGGCATTCCTCTCGCAATTCGTCCCGGTCTACCCGAGCGCCGAAGCCCTGCGCATCGCTCGCGACCGCTGGTTCGAAAAGAGCATGTTCAAGGACCTGGGCATCCCGACTCCGGCCTTCGCCGACATTCAATCGCAAGCCGATCTGGACGCCGCGGTCGCTTCGATCGGCCTGCCGGCCGTATTGAAAACCCGCACCCTGGGTTACGACGGCAAGGGCCAGAAAGTCCTGCGCAAACCGGAAGACGTGGTCGGCACCTTTGCCGAGCTGGGCAGCGTGTCCTGCCTGCTGGAAGGCTTCGTGCCGTTCACCGGTGAAGTCTCGCTGATCGCCGTACGTGCTCGCGATGGTGAAACCAAGTTCTATCCGCTGGTGCACAACACCCACGACAGCGGCATCCTCAAGTTGTCGGTTGCCAGTACCGATCACCCGTTGCAGGCGCTGGCCGAAGACTACTCGAGCCGTGTGCTCAAGCAACTCGACTACGTCGGCGTGATGGCGTTCGAGTTCTTTGAAGTCGACGGTGGCCTGAAAGCCAACGAAATCGCCCCGCGCGTGCACAACTCCGGGCACTGGACCACTGAAGGCGCCGAGTGCAGCCAGTTCGAAAACCACCTGCGCGCCGTTGCCGGCCTGCCGCTGGGTTCGACGGCCAAGGTCGGCGAGAGCGCGATGCTTAACTTCATCGGTGTGGTACCGCCGGTTGAGAAAGTCATCGCCATCGAAGACTGCCATCTGCATCACTACGGCAAGGCCTTCAAGGCCGGGCGCAAGGTCGGTCACGCCAACCTGCGTTGCGCCGACATGGCCACGCTGCAGGCGCAGATCGTCAAGGTTGAAGCGCTGATCGCCGAGTAAAACAGTTTCATGTGGCAGCGGCGGAACCATTCAGGGGCCGCCGTTCTCTCATGGCAGGATGCCAAAGTCTGACTAGGCTTCGCATATCTACTATTCAGAGGGAAATGCCATGGGAATTATCGGAACCATCTTTATCGGCTTGATCGTCGGCCTGCTGGCTCGGTTCCTGAAACCGGGCGATGACAGCATGGGCTGGATCATGACCATCCTGCTCGGTATCGGCGGTTCGCTGGCAGCCACTTACGGCGGCCAGGCTCTGGGCATCTATCGCGCGGGCGAGGGCGCAGGTTTCATCGGCGCACTGGTCGGCGCGATCGTGTTGCTGGTGATCTACGGTCTGATCAAAAAGAACTGATCCAAAGCGACAAAGCCCTCTCGGCCAACGTGGCCGGGAGGGCTAGAATGCTCGGCGATTCATTGTTCCTTCCTTTCTATACCGAGCACTTTCATGCGCCGTCTTCTGTTGACTCTTCTCTTTCTGGGCAGTGGTTTGGCCCACGCCGGCGAACTGCCGGAAACCGACTGGCTCGAACTGATGCCCAAGTCGGACCAAAAGGCCCTCGAGGCCATGCCTGAAATCGACCACAACTCCCCGGAAGCCACCGGCACCTTCACCGAGAAGGGCGGGATGAAGCAGGCCAAAGGTCTGCCGGCGGTGATGTATTCGACCAAGACCGTGGCGTCGATGAACGACAAACACATTCGCATCGGCGGTTATCCGGTGCCGCTGGAGTCCGACGCCAAGGGCCGCAGCACGCTGTTCTTCCTCGTGCCGTATCCCGGCGCTTGCATCCACGTGCCGCCACCACCACCGAATCAACTGGTGCTGGTGCGGTATCCGAAAGGTTTGAAACTGGACGATATCTACACGCCACTGTGGGTGACCGGCACGCTGAAGGTTGAAAAGGTCAGCAATGATCTGGCCGATGCGGCGTATGCGCTGGAAGCCGACAAGGTGCGGGTGGTGCAGGAGTCCGATCTCTAACAATCACCACCAAACAACTGTGGGAGCGAGCCTGCTCGCGAAAGCGGTGTATCAGTCATTTGAATGTTGACTGATACAACGCCTTCGCGAGCAGGCTCGCTCCCACATTTTGTATTGCAGTGCTGGTTAGAGCGGTTCGCGGGCGACGCTGACGCCCATGGTATGACTCGCCCCCGGCGCCAGCGTGACGATGTCATCCATCACATTCGCCGTCTCGATGCACAGCATGCGCTGCCAGCCATCGTTATCCATATCCGCCAACGCTGCTGCGCGATCGATCCAAGGGTTCCAGATCACCGCCGTGCGTGAACCTGTGGCCGTCAGCACAATGCGTCTTTCCCAGGCCGGATCGACAATGCTCAGTTGTGGCGGCGCATCGAGGTAGATGCGGTCGGTCTCACCGGCAAATTGCAGATCGCCTTGCTGACTGGTGGTTTTCCAGTCATCCAGCGTCTCGATGTAATTCAAACCATCCACGCCTTCGACGTGCACATTGCGCACATCACTGACCGCGAAATAGGTGTGCAGCGCCTGACTCAGGCTGACGGTGTCACTGCCACGGTTATGGCTGGTCAGGCTGAAGCTCAATTGCTCGGACAAATGCAGGGTCAGGGTCAGATCGACCTGATGCGGCCAGCCCGGCAGGCCACCTTCGGGGTAGGGCAGCTTGAACTCGACCTTGATACCGTCAGCCTCTGATTCGATGCCGCCCAGTTCCCAATCCATCGCTCGCACCAGACCATGCGCGGGTGCCGGTTGCTCGCCGGTGTACATGGCCTGCACGTTCTGCGGGTTGCGTTCGAACTTGCCGAACCACGGCCAGCACACCGGCACGCCGGCGCGAATGCTTTTGCCCGTCTTGAACTCGGCCTTGTCGTTGAGCCAGATGATCGGCGGCTGCCCATCGATTTGATAACTGAGGATGTGCGCGCCTTGCTGGGCCACCAGCACTTCGGCCTGACCGTGGCGGATGCGCCAGCAGTTCAGTTCATCCAGTTTCACCGCTTCAACGTTGGGCGTGTTCATGGGGCAGCTCTCGATCAGACACTTGGGACGGTTATCGACCGCAAAACGGCCGCGAGGTTTAACGCGCGCGTGGCGGAACCGAGCGAGTGCGGCCGCTGCCGTCGATGGCGACGAAGACGAAAACCGCTTCGGTCACTTTACGCCACTCGCTGGACAGCGGATCGTCGCTCCACACTTCGACCATCATCTGGATCGAGCTGCGGCCGATTTCCAGGGTCTGGGTATAGAAGGACAATTGCGCACCGACTGCCACAGGCACAAGGAACGCCATGCGGTCGATGGCGACGGTGGCGACGCGTCCGCCAGCGACACGGCTGGCCATTGCGGTGCCGGCCAAATCCATCTGCGCTACCAGCCAGCCGCCGAAAATATCGCCAAAGCCGTTGGTTTCGCGCGGGAGTGCAGTGATTTGCAGGGCCAGGTCGCCTTGCGGGATCGGATCTTCTTGTTCGAGCTCTATCATGCCGGGGGTGCCTCTGACCCGTGACTCTTCGTTGGTATTGCTGGTGGTAGCCGTCTTCGGGAAAAACGATTCAGCACCGAACATACTACGTTCGTCACGTTTTCCATCAGGCGCCTAAAGGAGAAACTCTGCGAAACCGGCTAATCCCGAGCAAAGGCCGGGCCAACGACGTTTTCGCACAGCAACCCCTTACAAACCGGAGCAGGTTGCGAGTATATCGGTCGGTAGACTCCACGACGACCATCCGGTTCTGATTTTGACCGTCAATTACGCGCCTCTATGTGCTTTTTCGAACAATTTGCTATGGTGCCGAACCTGCCCAAGCCACCGCCAGCGTTGTTGTGGCGGCAGATCCGACTATAAGAGAAGCCCTTGCCATGACCACAGCGCCTTCGAGCCTCGCGCAGCCCGAGCAACCCGCACGACCGTTGACCCGCAATGACTACAAGACTCTGTCGCTGTCCGCCCTTGGCGGAGCGCTGGAATTCTACGATTTCATCATCTTCGTCTTCTTCGCCACCGTGGTCGGCAAGCTGTTCTTCCCGGCCGACATGCCCGAGTGGCTGCGCCTGATGCAGACCTTCGGCATCTTCGCCGCCGGCTACCTCGCGCGGCCGCTGGGCGGCATCGTCATGGCGCACTTCGGCGACCTGCTGGGGCGCAAGAAGATGTTCACCCTGAGCATTTTCATGATGGCCGTGCCGACCCTGATCATGGGCCTGCTGCCAACGTATGCGCAGATCGGCATGTGGGCGCCGATCCTTCTTCTATTGATGCGGGTCATTCAAGGTGCGGCGATTGGCGGTGAAGTGCCGGGGGCTTGGGTCTTCGTTTCCGAACACGTTCCGCAAAAGCACATGGGTTACGCCTGTGGCACCCTCACCAGCGGGCTGACCGCCGGCATTCTGCTCGGCTCGCTGGTCGCCACGGCGATCAACAGCATTTATACGCCAGCAGAGGTTTCCGATTACGCCTGGCGGATTCCATTCCTGCTGGGCGGTGTGTTCGGCCTGTTCTCGGTCTACCTGCGCCGTTGGCTGCACGAGACCCCGGTATTTGCCGAACTGCAACTGCGCAAAGCCCTGGCTGAAGAAGTGCCGCTGCGTGCGGTGCTGCGTGATCATCGCGGCGCGATTGCGATCTCGATGCTGCTGACCTGGTTGCTGTCGGCCGGGATCGTCGTGGTCATTCTGATGACGCCGACCGTGCTGCAAACGGTCTATCACTTCTCGCCGACCGAATCGTTGCAATCGAACAGTCTGGCGATCGTGTTTCTGAGCATTGGCTGCATCATTTCCGGCGCACTGGCGGATCGCTTTGGTGCCGGGCGCGTGTTTGTGTTTGGTTGCCTGGGCTTGCTGATCAGTTCGTGGACCTTCTATCACAGCCTCGCCGATCACCCGAACTGGCTGTTCCCGCTGTACGCGTTGACCGGTTTTCTGGTGGGCACCATTGGTGCGGTGCCGTACGTGATGGTTAAAGCGTTCCCGCCGGTGGTGCGCTTCAGCGGGTTGTCGTTCTCGTATAACGTGGCTTACGCGATTTTTGGCGGGTTGACGCCGATGGTGGTCAGTCTGTTGTTGAAAGAAAGTGCGATGGGGCCTGCCTACTATGTAGCGGTGCTGTGCACGCTGGGGATTCTGGTCGGGGCGTGGCTGTGGAAGAAGGGCCGCTGATTTCCCCTCCCGCCTGATCGTTCCCACGCTCCGCGTGGGAATGCATCCTGTGACGCTCCGCGTCACTTCTCAAATGCGGACGCAGAGCGTCCATGGCGGCGTTCCCACGCAGAGCGTGGGAACGATCTGTCGCGACATGCTGGCCTTTCATCCAATTGTCATATTTCAGCCATAGAGTGTTCACACGGCCTGCTGATACTTGGCCCCGACTTAACACACCCTATCTGCTAGGAGTAAGGCATGAAACTGAAGCGTTTGATGGCGGCAATGACTTTTGTCGCTGCTGGCGTTGCGACTGCCAACGCGGTTGCCGCTGTTGACCCTGCTATCCCGAGCTACACCAAGACCACTGGTGTGTCGGGCAACCTGTCCAGCGTCGGCTCCGATACCCTGGCCAACCTCATGACCCTCTGGGCTGAGAACTACAAAAAAGAATACCCGAACGTCAACATCCAGATTCAGGCCGCTGGCTCCGCCACTGCGCCACCTGCGCTGACTGAAGGCACCTCCAACCTGGGCCCGATGAGCCGCAAGATGAAGGACACCGAACTGGCGGCCTTCGAGCAGAAGTACGGCTACAAGCCAACCGCTATCCCGGTGGCCGTGGATGCCTTGGCTGTCTTCGTACACAAAGACAACCCGATCCAGCACCTGACCATGGAGCAGGTTGACGCGATCTTCTCGTCGACCCGTCTGTGTGGCGCCAAAGCCGACGTGAAAACCTGGGGCGACCTGGGCGTGACCGGCGACCTGGCCAACAAGCCAGTTCAGCTGTTCGGTCGTAACTCGGTATCCGGCACCTACGGCTACTTCAAAGAAGAAGCCCTGTGCAAAGGCGACTACAAACCAAACGTCAACGAACAACCAGGTTCGGCGTCGGTTGTGCAGTCGATCAGCTCCTCGCTGAACGGCATCGGTTACTCGGGCATCGGTTACAAAACCGCCAGCGTTAAAACCGTACCGCTGGCCAAGAAAGGCAGCACTGACTTCATCGAAGACACCGAAGAAAACGCCCTGAACGGCAAATACCCGCTGTCGCGTTTCCTCTACGTTTACGTCAACAAAGCCCCGAACAAGCCTCTGGCTCCGCTGGAAGCCGAGTTCGTGAAACTGGTGCTGTCGAAACAGGGCCAGGAAGTGGTAGTGAAAGACGGCTACATCCCTCTGCCAGCCAAGGTTGCTGCAAAAGCACTGGCTGACCTGGGTCTGCAGGAAGGCGGCGCTGTCGCAAAGAAGTAACAAATTGAGTCCGGAGTGAACCCCACCGGACTCAGGTGAAAGGCCGGATCTGCGCGCAGACCGGCCTTTTACACACCTCAAATTTTTGATCCTCTGCCAGTCCCGCTGGCGGTGGATTTGCTGCGTCACTGCATTGTCATCTTTCTGTCATACAGGATCGCTAGGGTGAGCGCATGAATGATCTGGCCAATTCCCAAATGACTACTAATCCTCCCAAGCGCATTGATTTCAATACGCCTGAGCTGCAACGCAAGCGCCGAATTCGCGCGCTCAAGGATCGCTTCACCCGCTGGTACGTCCTCGTTGGCGGTCTCGCGGTGCTGGCAGCCATCACCCTGATCTTCTTCTTCCTCGCCTACGTGGTTGCGCCGCTGTTCCAGGGTGCCGACCTGACCGCGAAAGACTCGATCACCCCGGCCTGGATGCAGGACGCCGGCAAGCCGCTGATGATTTCGCTCGAAGAGCAGAATCAGGTGGCCATGCGTGTTTCCGACAAGGGCCAGGCATTGTTCTTTGATATCGACAGTGGCGCTGAGCTGAAGCGCGTCGATCTGCCGGTGCCTGCCGGCGCCACCGTGACCTCGATTGGTGAAGACCAGCCAGGCCATCCGCTGGTGGCCGTGGGCCTGTCCAACGGTCAGGCGCTGGTGTTCCGTCACACCTATAAAGTCAGCTACCCCGATGGCAAGAAAACCATCAGCCCGGCCATCGAGTATCCGTACGGCGAGGCACCGATCGCGCTTAACGAAGCCGGTGGTGCGCTGGAGCACGTCAGCCTCAACGCCTCCGACACGACCCTGATGCTGGTCGGTTCGACCGGTTCGCAACTCAACGTTCTGTCGCTGACCAGCGAAGAAAACATGATGACTGGTGAAGTCACCAACGAGCAGAAGCGTATCGATCTGCCGCAGATGACTGAGCCGGTGAAAAACATCTTCGTCGACCCGCGCCAGCAATGGCTGTACGTGGTCAACGGTCGTGCCCAGGCCGATGTCTTCAGCCTGCGCGACAAGAGCCTCAACGGTCGCTACAAACTGCTGGAAAACGCCGACGCTGAAGTCACCGCAACCACGCAACTGGTCGGCGGTATCTCGCTGATCGTCGGTGACTCAAAAGGTGGTCTGGCCCAGTGGTTCATGGCCCGTGACACCGATGGTGAGCTGCGTCTTAAGCAGATCCGCACCTTCCAGATGGGCACCACGCCAATCGTTGAAATCAGTGCTGAAGAGCGTCGCAAAGGCTTTCTCGCGCTGGATGCCAGCGGCAAGCTCGGCGTGTTCCACAGCACCGCGCACCGCACCTTGCTGGTCGATCAGGTGGTCGAAGGCCAAGGCCTGTTCGGTCTGTCGCCACGCGCCAACCGCGTGATCGTCGAAGCCGGCGGCAAGCTGCAACCGTTGCTGCTCGACAACCCACACCCGGAAGTCTCGTGGAGCGCGCTGTGGAGCAAGGTCTGGTACGAGAACTACGACGAGCCTAAATACGTCTGGCAATCGACCGCCGCCAACACCGATTTCGAACCGAAACTGAGCCTGTCGCCACTGACCTTCGGCACCCTGAAAGCCGCGTTCTACGCGATGCTGCTGGCGGCGCCACTGGCCGTTGCCGCTGCGATCTACACTGCGTACTTCATGGCCCCGGGCATGCGCCGCAAGGTCAAACCGGTGATCGAGCTGATGGAAGCGATGCCGACGGTGATCCTCGGTTTCTTCGCCGGCCTGTTCCTCGCGCCGTATGTCGAAGGGCATCTGCCGGGCATCTTCAGCCTGCTGATGTTGTTGCCGATCGGCATCCTGGTCGCCGGTTTCACCTTCAGTCGTCTGCCTGAATCGATCCGCCTGAAAGTCCCGGATGGCTGGGAAAGTGCGCTGCTGATTCCGGTGATTCTGTTCGTGGGCTGGCTGTCGCTGTACATGAGCCCGTTCATGGAGAACTGGTTCTTCGGCGGTGACATGCGCATGTGGATCTCCCACGACCTCGGCATCACCTACGACCAGCGCAACGCTCTGGTGGTCGGTCTGGCCATGGGTTTTGCGGTGATCCCGAACATCTATTCGATCGCTGAAGACGCCGTGTTCAGTGTGCCGCGCGGCCTGACCCTCGGCTCGCTGGCCCTCGGTGCCACGCCGTGGCAGACCATGACTCGCGTGGTGATCCTGACCGCCAGCCCGGGGATCTTCTCGGCGCTGATGATCGGCATGGGCCGTGCAGTCGGTGAAACCATGATCGTGCTGATGGCCACCGGTAACACCCCGGTCATGGAAATGAACCTGTTCGAAGGCCTGCGCACCCTGGCTGCCAACGTCGCGGTGGAAATGCCCGAGTCGGAAGTCGGCGGCAGCCACTACCGCGTGCTGTTCCTCTCGGCATTGGTGCTGCTGTTGTTCACCTTCGTCATGAACACCCTGGCAGAACTGATTCGTCAGCGTCTGCGCAAGAAATACTCGTCGCTTTAAGCAAAGGTAGAAGTCTGTGAAACAGAACTCCCTGAAAGGATGGTTCAAGAGCGGCGCCCCAGGCGTCTGGATCAGCGGTGGCGCGGTGTCCATCGCGGTCATCATGACCATTGGCCTGCTGGCCGTGATTGCCGTGCGCGGTCTGGGTCACTTCTGGCCGGCGGACCTGGTCCACGCCCATTACGACGTACCGGGCCAGGCCAATCACCTGGTCATCGGTGAAGTGGTACAGAAAGAAGAAGTGCCTCGCGCCCGTCTGAAGAGCGCCGGTTTGCCGGTGCCCGATGAAGGCCCGGAATTCATGACCCGCGAGCTGATCAAGGTCGGCAACCGTGATCTGAACGGCAACGACTTCACCTGGATCGTCGGCGAGTGGCTGACCAACCAGACCACGCCGCCAGAACTGATGGCGATCGAGCGTCGCGAGTGGGGCAATTTCTACGGCTACCTGGTCAACGTCAAACAGGATGGCAAAGTCATCGCCGAGGGCGAGGCCGCGTGGCCTGAGCTGCAGGCGCGAATCAACCGTGTGAACGGTCTGGCGGCACAACTGAAGTCGCTGGAAAAGACTGACATCGGTGCAATCAACGCAGGTCTGGAGCGCATCCGTCTGCACGGTCGCAAACTGGAACTGGAAGGCAAGCTCGACGCTACCGCGCAAGCGGACATGGAGTCCGAGCGTGCCGAGCTGAATGCGCGTTATCAGGACATCGAAGCGCGCCTGGCCGATCTGCATGCGCAGTTCAATCGCGATGCCTTGACCGCTCGTGATGCCAACGGCAAAGAGATCGAAATCGGTCTGGGCAAAGTGGTTCACGCCTACCAGCCGAACGCGATGAGCACCTTCACCAAGGTCGGCTTCTACTTCAGCAAGATCTGGGAATTCCTGTCGGACGACCCGCGTGAAGCGAACACCGAAGGCGGGATTTTCCCGGCGATCTTCGGCACCGTGATGATGACGTTGATCATGGCGATGATCGTCACCCCGTTCGGCGTGCTGGCGGCGGTGTACCTGCGGGAATACGCCAAGCAGAACACCCTGACGCGGATCATCCGTATCGCGGTGAACAACCTCGCTGGCGTTCCGGCGATCGTTTACGGCGTGTTCGGTCTGGGCTTCTTCGTTTATGTACTCGGTGGTTCGGTCGACCGTTTGTTCTTCCCCGAAGCACTGCCGGCACCGACCTTCGGTACCCCGGGTCTGCTCTGGGCCTCGCTGACTTTGGCGCTGCTGGCGGTGCCGGTGGTGATCGTGGCGACCGAAGAAGGTCTGGCGCGTATTCCGCGTACCGTGCGTGAAGGCTCGTTGGCCCTCGGCGCGACCAAGGCTGAAACCCTTTGGAAGATTGTCATTCCGATGGCCAGCCCGGCAATGATGACCGGCATGATCCTCGCCGTGGCCCGTGCCGCGGGTGAAGTGGCGCCGCTGATGCTGGTGGGTGTGGTGAAACTGGCGCCGTCGCTGCCGGTGGACGGCAACTACCCGTACCTGCACCTGGATCAGAAGATCATGCACCTGGGCTTCCACATCTATGACGTCGGCTTCCAGAGCCCGAACGTCGAGGCGGCGCGTCCGCTGGTGTACGCCACGGCGCTGTTGCTGGTGCTGGTGATCGCCACGTTGAACCTGTCGGCGGTGTATATCCGTAACCACCTGCGCGAAAAATACAAAGCACTGGATAGCTGATTTTGCAGCACTGATTTTTATGTGGGAGCGAGCCTGCTCGCGAAGGCATCACCGCGGTTTCATAGACAAACCGCAGCGCCTGAATCGCCAGCAGGCTGGCTCCCACAAAAACCGAACCGAATTTGTTAGCACAGGGAGCCTCCCATGCAGCACGAAACACACACCCACGGCATCAACATGTCTGCCCTGGGCCGCGACAAGCAGAGCCTCAGTCTCGAGCAGGAAACCGTGGCCATCGAAGTGCCGGGCCTGAGCCTGTACTACGGCGAGAAACAAGCGCTGTTCGACGTCAGCATGAACATCCCGAAGCAGCGCGTGACCGCGTTCATCGGCCCGTCCGGCTGCGGTAAATCCACGCTGCTGCGCACCTTCAACCGCATGAACGATCTGGTTGACGGCTGCCGCGTAGAAGGCGCGATCAACCTCTACGGCAACAACATCTATCGCAAGGGCGAAGACGTTGCGGAGCTGCGTCGTCGTGTCGGCATGGTGTTCCAGAAGCCCAACCCGTTCCCGAAAACCATCTACGAAAACGTGGTTTACGGCCTGCGCATTCAGGGCATCAACAAGAAGCGCATCCTCGACGAAGCGGTCGAGTGGGCGTTGAAAGGCGCGGCGCTGTGGGACGAAGTCAAAGACCGTCTGCATGAATCGGCACTCGGCCTGTCCGGTGGTCAGCAACAGCGTCTGGTCATCGCCCGTACCATCGCGGTTGAGCCGGAAGTGCTGCTGCTCGACGAGCCGTGCTCGGCCCTCGACCCGATCTCGACGCTGAAAGTCGAAGAGCTGATCTACGAGCTGAAGTCCAAGTTCACCATCGTCATCGTGACCCACAACATGCAACAGGCCGCGCGGGTGTCCGACTACACGGCGTTCATGTACATGGGCAAACTGGTGGAATTCGGCGACACCGATACCCTGTTCACCAACCCGGCGAAGAAGCAGACCGAAGACTACATCACCGGTCGTTATGGCTGATTGAAGCGGCTGCGAGCGGCAAGCTTCAAGCGGCAAGTTAGAAGCGAAGCGGCATGGATCACCACATAACAGCTTGCAGCTTGTAGCTAGCAGCTCTTGGTTAAACGCTTTTTCGGAGCGAATGCATGATTTCCAAAGAAGGTCTTACCCACCACATCTCCGCGCAGTTCAACGCTGAGCTTGAGGAAGTGCGCAGCCACCTCCTGGCCATGGGCGGGCTGGTCGAGAAGCAGGTCAACGACGCGGTGACCGCGCTGATCGAGGCCGACTCCGGCCTGGCTCAGCAGGTGCGCGAGATCGACGACCAGATCAACCAGATGGAACGCAACATCGACGAAGAATGCCTGCGCATTCTTGCCCGTCGTCAACCGGCGGCGTCCGACCTGCGTTTGATCATCAGCATTTCCAAGTCGGTGATCGACCTTGAGCGCATCGGTGACGAGGCGACCAAGATCGCTCGTCGTGCGATTCAGCTGTGCGAAGAAGGCGAAGCGCCGCGCGGTTACGTCGAGGTTCGCCACATCGGCGACCAGGTACGCAACATGGTCCGTGATGCGCTGGACGCGTTTGCCCGTTTCGACGCCGATCTGGCGTTGTCGGTGGCGCAGTACGACAAGATCATCGACCGCGAATACAAGACCGCGCTGCGCGAGCTGGCGACCTACATGATGGAAGACCCGCGCTCTATCTCGCGGGTCTTGAGCATCATCTGGGTGCTGCGTTCGCTGGAACGCATCGGCGACCACGCGCGCAATATCTCCGAATTGGTCATTTACCTGGTGCGCGGCACCGACGTGCGCCACATGGGCCTCAAGCGCATGAAGGAAGAAGTTGAAGGCACAAGCGGCGAAACCGCTAATGTTCCGGGCAATGCTGACGATAAGTAAGATTGCCTGAGAAAAGCGCCCGGCCCTTTGGCCGGGCGTTTTTGTTTGTGCTTTTCACAAGGCAGATCGAATTAAAAAGCAGCACCCGCGAACGAAAAGTCCCGGCGTGACTGAAGAGTTTTGGCAATGTGCCATCAGCCAGCGTTATGCTTGCCGGGATTTTAATAGGGGTGTTGGATGAGCAAGATCAGTGTGTTGGTCGTGGACGATGCTTCGTTCATTCGTGACCTGGTGAAAAAGTGCCTGCGTAATTACTTCCCGGGGATCCGCACCGAGGACGCCGTCAACGGTAAAAAGGCTCAGGCCATGCTGGCCAGAGAAGCCTTCGACCTGGTCCTGTGCGACTGGGAAATGCCGGAAATGTCCGGTCTCGAGCTGCTGACCTGGTGCCGCGAGCAAGACAACCTCAAGACCATGCCGTTCGTCATGGTCACCAGCCGTGGCGACAAGGAAAACGTCGTGCAGGCGATTCAGGCCGGTGTTTCCGGCTACGTCAGCAAGCCGTTCACCAACGAGCAACTGCTGACCAAGGTCAAGCAGGCGCTGAACAAGGTCGGCAAACTCGACACCCTGATGAACAGCGCGCCGACCAAGATGAACTCGGCGTTCGGCAACGATTCCCTGAGCGCCTTGACCGGCGGCAAGCCTGCCGTGGTCGGCGGCGCTCCGGCAGCGGCGGCGGTCAACCCGTTTGCCAAACCGGTTGCTGCCGCGCCAGCGCCCGCTGCTGCGCCATCCCGTGGATTGCTCAACAGCCCTCCGGTCAAGGCACCCGCCGCCGCGTCGGCACCGGCCAGCGGTCGCGGCCAAGGCCAATTGCGTCTGCCAAGCGGTACTCAGCAATGCGTGATCAAGGCCCTGAGCATCAAGGAAGCGTTGTTGGTGGTGAAACGCACCGACACCCTGCCGCAGATCCTCGACAGCGCCGTGCTCGATCTGGAGCAGGGCGACAACGCTGAGATTGCCCGCCTCAACGGCTACCTGCACGCGGTTGTCGCGTTTGAGCCGAAACCGGACAGCGACTGGCTGCAACTGACCTTCCGTTTCGTCGATCAGGACGCGCAGAAGCTCGACTACATCTCCCGCCTGATCGCACGCGGCACGGCGCAGAAGCACTTCGTTCCGGGCGCGTGATCTTCGTCGCCTGACAGTCCGCTATCGCGAGCAGGCTCGCTCCCACCCTGGAATGCATTCCAAATGTGGGAGCGAGCCTGCTCGCGAAGGGGCCATCACTTACGACTTACATTTTCCAGACTGGCCAATTTGAAACATCTGTCGACTAGCCTGGTCTGCTTCACCTGCTAGGCTCATTTCCAGGCCTTCCTTTCGACAGACTCTTGCCCATGCTCGCGCGCCTGCTGTTTTTCTGTGGTCTCTTCATGGCCTCCACCTCGGCTGTGGCCATGACCATTTACAAATCCACCGATGCCAACGGCGTGGTCTCGTACAGTGACCGGCCGAGCAAAGGCGCGCAGGTGTTCGTTTTTCAGGACCGCATGGTCGAGCGTCTGGAGCGGCAGGTGTACCTCGACATCAAAAAGCAGAAGGGTGCCGACGTGGTCTTCGTGCGCAACGATCTGTATGCGCCGGTCGAGGTGGCGCTGGCGTTCACCGGGATGAGCAATGTGCGCGGCGCGCCGGCACAAACCATCCGCCGGGTGCTGCCGGCGCGCAGCAATACGCGGTTGGCATTGCTGACGGCGGTGTCCGGCAAGCAGCCGCTGGTGTACACGCCGCAATTTCACTATTCCCTCGGTGACCCCGCTGGAACCGCACAGGGCTATCGTTATCCGCTGCCATGGCGCGGTGGGCCGTTTCGCCTGAGTCAGGGCGCCAACGGCCAATACAGCCACTACGGGCCGAAGAACAAGTACGCGATGGACATCGCCATGCCGGTCGGCACGCCGATCATTGCCGCGCGGGCCGGGGTGGTGGTGAAGACCGAGAACTCCCAGAGCGGGCGCGGTAATGATGCTTCCGGCAATTTCGTGCGGGTGCTACACGACGACGGCACCATGGGCGTGTACCTGCACCTCAAACAAGGTTCGGTGAGCGTGCGCGAGGGGCAAAGGGTGACGGTGGGCAGTCCGTTGGCGCTGTCAGGCAACACTGGCAACAGCAGCGGCCCGCATTTGCACTTTGTGGTGCAGCGCAATACCGGGGAAGGGTTGGTGTCGATTCCGTATCAGTTCAACCAGCCGCTGGGGGCGTTGCCCAACTTTGCGTTGGGCAAACAGTGATGAGGTATCTGATCTGACGCCTTCGCGAGCAGGCTCGCTCCCACCCTGGAATGCATTTCAACTGTGGGAGCGAGCCTGCTCGCGAAGGAATCGGCGCGGTGCCGGATCAGCCCATCAATCCAGCATCAACACCTTCGCCAGCACAATCTTCGGCCCTTTCATCTTCTTGATGATGATTCGCAGGCCTTCGACTTCCAGCACTTCTTCCTCTTCCGGCACCCGTTTCAGGGTTTCGTAGACCAGCCCGGCGAGGGTTTCCGCTTCGATGTGATCAAGGTCGATGCCCAGCAGGCGTTCCACCTTGAACAGCGGCGTGTCACCACGCACCAAGAGCTTGCCCGGCTGATAGGCGAGGATCCCGCGCTCAGCCTTGCGGTGTTCGTCCTGAATGTCGCCGACCAGCACTTCCAGCACGTCTTCCATGGTCAGGTAGCCGATGATATTGCCGTCAGCCTCCTCGACCACGGCGAAGTGCGAGCCGCCCTTGCGGAACTGCTCCAGCAACTGCGACAGCGGCATGTGCCGTGACACGCGCTCCAGCGGGCGGGTCAGTTCAGCCAGGTTGAACGACTCGGGAATGTGGTCCAGCGCCGCCAGTTCCAGCAGCAGATCCTTGATGTGCAGCAGGCCGACGAACTCCTGACGCTCGCTGTCGTAGACCGGATAACGGCTGAACTTGTGGCGACGGAACATCGCCAGGATTTCTTTCAGCGGTGCGTTGAATTCCAGCGTGATCAGGTCTTCGCGGGAGTTGGCCCAGTCGACCACTTCCAGCTCGCCCATTTCCACCGCCGACGCCAATACGCGCATACCCTGATCGCTCGGATCCTGGCCGCGGCTGGAGTGCAGGATCAGTTTCAGTTCTTCGCGGCTGTAATGGTGTTCGTGGTGCGGGCCGGGTTCGCCCTGACCGGCGATACGCAGAATCGCGTTGGCGCTGGCGTTGAGCAGGTAGATCGCCGGGTACATCGCCCAGTAGAACAGGTATAGCGGCACCGCCGTCCACAGCGACAGCAGCTCGGGTTTACGGATCGCCCAGGATTTCGGGGCCAGTTCGCCGACCACGATGTGCAGGTACGAAATGATGAAGAACGCGGTGAAGAACGACACACCTTTGACGATCTCCGGCGACTGCACGCCGACCGCGCTCAGCAGCGGTTCGAGGATGTGTGCGAACGCCGGCTCACCGACCCAGCCGAGGCCAAGCGAGGCGAGAGTGATACCGAGCTGACACGCCGAGAGGTACGCATCGAGCTGACTGTGCACGGTGCGCAGGATATGCCCGCGCCAGCCGTTCTGTTCAGCGATGGCCTCGACCCGGGTCGAGCGCAGTTTGACCATGGCGAATTCCGCCGCAACGAAAAAGCCGTTGAGCAAAACCAGGATCAGAGCGAAAAGGATCATGCCGAAGTCGGCGAAAATTGTAGCGAGGGACAAGCCAGGGGAAGGGTCCATGATGGAGTTTTGCGGGTTCCGTGTGATTCAAAAGAGAGAAAAGTCGCGCCTGAAAGGCAGGCACAAGTCAGCCAATGTAGCGGCTGACCTGGCGATTGCCTAGTGCGACATTACTCAGCGGCGCTGATCGCCCGCGCCTGGGCCACCTGAGCCGGGGCGAAATGGCAGGTGAACGTGCTGCCGTGACCGGGCACGCTGCTGATCTCCATGCGTGCGCGGTGGCGCAGCAACACGTGCTTGACGATGGCCAGACCCAGGCCAGTGCCGCCAGTGTTGGAGTTGCGGCTGGAGTCGACGCGGTAGAAGCGTTCGGTCAGGCGCGGCAAGTGTTTGCTGTCGATGCCGATCCCGGAATCCTGCACGCTCAGGTGCGCGCCCTGATCGTCACCCCACCAGCGAATGCGGATGTTGCCCTCGGCGGGGGTGTACTTCACCGCGTTGAACACCAGATTGGAAAACGCGCTGCGCAACTCCGCTTCGCTGCCCTTGAGCAACAGGCTGGCATCGGCTTCGAGGCTGATGCGCTGGTTCTTCGCGCCGGACAATTGCTGCGCATCGCTTTTGATCGATTGCAGTAGCGTATCCACTTGCACCGGCTGGTTATCCGACGGGTAATCGGTGGCTTCGAGTTTCGCCAGCAACAACAAATCGTTGAGCAGCGTCTGCATGCGTCCGCCCTGTTGTTGCATCTGCTGCAGAGCGCGACTCCAGCGCGGGTTCACTTCTTCGACGTTGTCGAGCAGGGTTTCCAGATAGCCGCAGATCACCGTCAGCGGCGTGCGCAATTCGTGGGAGACGTTGGCGATGAAGTCTTTGCGCATCTGTTCCAGCTGATGGATACGCGTGACGTCGCGCACCAGCATCAGGTGTTCATTGTTGCCGTAGCGGGTCAGGTACAGCTGAATGCGCACGCGATCGTTGGTTGGCGAGGGGATTTCCAGCGGCTCGGCGTAGCTGTCCTGCTCGAAGTATTCCTTGAAGCGCGGATGGCGCACGAGGTTGGTCACCGGTTGGCCACTGTCCTGCGGGGTCTTGAGGCCGAGCAGGGTTTCGGCGGCGCGGTTCCACCATTCCAGGTTGCCGTCACTGTCGAGCATGATCACCGCGTCTTTCAGCGCGGCGGTGGATTCCTGCACCCGGTCGATCACCGCTTGCAGGCGCCCGCGTACGCGTTGATCACGGCGTTGCAGGTGGTAGATGCTGTCGAACACCTCGCCCCACAGCCCATAGCCGTCGGGCGGTGCTTCATCGGGTTGGTGCTGGCGCAGCCACTCGTGCAGCCGCAGCAATTGCTTGAGCGTCCAGCCCAGATAAATCCCCAGACCCGCCGCGAGGCTCCAGCCGTAATAGCCGGTGATCAGGCCGATCACCAGGCAGGCGGTGACCAGCAGCAGCATGTGGCGAATCAGAGTGCCATGCCAGTTTTGATTCACGGAGCGTCCTTAACGCAGCTTCGAGTTTCAAGCCACAAGCTTCAAGTTAAAGCGGATCGGCTTTTACTTGCCGCTTGTAGCTAGAAGCTTGCAGCTGTTTTTTTATGCTTTGGTGGAAAACCGGTAGCCGGTGCCGCGCACGGTTTGTACCAGATTTTCGTAGGCGTCGCCGAGGGCCTTGCGCAGGCGGCGGATGTGCACGTCGACGGTGCGTTCTTCAACGTAGACGTTGCCGCCCCAGACCTGATCCAGCAACTGGCCACGGGTGTAGGCACGTTCCTGGTGGGTCATGAAGAATTGCAGCAGACGGTATTCGGTCGGGCCCATCTCGGCGGGTTTGCCGTCGATGGTCACGCGGTGGCTGATCGGGTCGAGCAGCAGGCCGCCAACTTCGATCGGCGCTTCGCCGTCGGTCGGACCGGCGCGGCGCAGCACGGCTTTGAGACGGGCGACCAGTTCACGCGGGGAAAACGGTTTGGTGATGTAGTCGTCGGCGCCGACTTCCAGACCCTGGATCTTGTTGTCCTCTTCGCCCTTGGCGGTGAGCATGATGATCGGGATGTCCCCGGTCAGTTCATCGCGCTTCAGGCGACGGGCCAGTTCGATACCGGAGGTGCCGGGCAGCATCCAGTCGAGCAGGATCAGGTCCGGCTTGCGGTCGACGATGATGGCGTGGGCCTGCTGCGAGTTCTCTGCCTCGAGGCAGTCATAGCCGGCCATTTCCAACGCAACGGCGATCATTTCGCGAATGGGCGCTTCGTCGTCGACGATCAGAATGCTCCTGCCAACCATGCCTTAATCCTCTTGTCATTTAACTGTCTTGCGCCGCATTAGATAACGGAATTATTGCAGTCGTGTGACAGTATTTTCGCCCGGCGGCGATTGTGCAAATCCTCAACTAAGCTCTAAGTCCGAATCCTGACAACCACAAAAGAAGGTTTCCATGACTCAAATGACTGTTTCTTTCAAAGCCCTGCTGATGGCTGCGGCCCTGACTCTGCCTGGATTTGCGTTGGCTGCGGATCCTGCGATGGAGAAGGACGGCATGTACACCGACCACAAGGGCATGACCC
The DNA here is from genome assembly GCF_054667675.1 of Pseudomonas sp. S3_C06. Taxonomy (NCBI): domain Bacteria; kingdom Pseudomonadati; phylum Pseudomonadota; class Gammaproteobacteria; order Pseudomonadales; family Pseudomonadaceae; genus Pseudomonas; species Pseudomonas sp. S3_C06. The sequence continues at coordinate 3,760,454 of NZ_CP162747.1, read as the reverse complement.
TGTATACCTTTGCCAAGGACTCCGCCGGCAAGTCGATGTGCAACGACAAATGCGCAACGAACTGGCCACCGTTGACGGCGACCGCGGGTGACAAGTCGATGGGTGACTGGACTGTCATCAAACGCGACGACGGCTCAATGCAATGGGCCTATCAAGGCATGCCGCTGTACACCTTCGTGATGGACAAGAAGGCCGGTGACATGACCGGTGACGGCAAAATGGACGGCGCGTGGAAAATCGCCAAGGCCAAGTAAACGCGGCCCCCTGTAGGAGTGAGCCTGCTCGCGATAGCGGTGTATCAGTCAGCATTTTCGTTTCTGACACACCGCTATCGCGAGCAGGCTCACTCCTACATTGATTTGCGTTTAGCGCAATGCGTAGTCCAGCACGATCCCGACGAAAATCGCCAACCCGGCCCAGTGGTTGTGCAAAAACGCCTTGAAACAACGCATGCGGTCACGATCGCGGGTGTACCAGAATTCCCAGGCATAACAGCCAGCAGCCACCAGCAAGCCAAGATGGAACCAGATTCCCAACTCAAATTTCGACCCCGCCAGCAGCAGGCACCCCAGCGACAACGCCTGCAAGCTCAGGATGATCACCCGATCCGCCTCGCCGAAGAGAATCGCCGTCGACTTCACACCAATCTTCAAATCGTCATCGCGATCGGTCATCGCGTAATAGGTGTCGTAACCCACCGTCCACAGCAGGTTGGCGATCCACAGCAGCCACGCTGCCGCCGGCAACTCACCGGTCTCGGCCGTGAACGCCATCGGCATGCCCCACGAGAACGCCGCGCCCAGCACCACTTGCGGGTAATAGGTGTAGCGCTTCATGAACGGATACGTGAATGCCAGCGCCAAACCGCCCAGCGACAGCCAAATGGTCGGTGCGTTGGTGCACAGCACCAGCAGAAAACTCACGCCCATCAACAGGGCGAAGAACACCAGCGCTTCTTTCGAGCTGATTCTGCCCGCAGCCAATGGCCGTTGCGCGGTGCGCTTGACGTGGCCGTCGACCTTGCGATCAGCCCAGTCGTTGATCACGCAGCCGCCGGCGCGGGTCAGCACCACGCCGAGGACGAAAATCACCACATTGGCCAGCGACGGCGAGCCCTTGCCGGCAATCCACAACGCCCATAGGGTCGGCCATAGCAGCAGGTAAATGCCGATCGGCTTGTCCATCCGCGTCAACTGAATGAAATCCCAGGCACGCGGGTTCAAGCGATTCAGCGACTTGAGCAGGCTCTGATACATCAGCAGTTCTCCGGATGGGCACGGGCGGCATTCCACAGGCTCGGCAGGAAGATTTCCGCAACCAGGACGCTCAGCGCGCCACGATCAAAGCGCGAACGACGGCCCCACAGCTCGGGCGCTTTCGCGGCTGGCGGCAGCCATTGTTCAGGGTAGTGGCAAACTTCGAGGGCGCGGCGCTGGAACGCCTGATCGCAAAACAGCAGTTCGCCCAGCGAGCGACTGCCCAACTCGTCCATGTGCAAACCGTCGCCCTGCAAAGCGGCGCGCGAAGCGACGCTGCGGGCAAACACCCAAGCCTCGCCGTGGCCACGCAAATACACCTCGCGCACCCAGCCTTCACTGCCTTCGGCCAGATCCAGCGCGGCACATTCGTCAGCGCGCAGGGTGTCCCAGCCTTCGAACAACGGCGTGACGCTGAAGCCATCGCTGGACAACCGGGTCAGTCGGCGGGTGAGGGAGCCTTCGTCGAACAACCAGTCGAGGGTCAACGAATCGGGGAGGGGCGTCAGTCGGCTTTGGGTCAGCCAGAGCGGGGTCGGGCAGGCATTTGAATGTTGCACAATGAGTCATTATTGGCCGCAAATGAGGCGGCGAGCTTACCATGGCGAGCTGCGCTATTGATTGATCCGGGGCGCCATTGCGCCGAACAGGCTTGCATCTGCCCGGCTCCATCAGTACAAAACGCCCTGAGCCGGATGGCAGCGCAACTCCATCGACCGTCCGCGCCGGCACCAAGCCTGAACCCTGAGGAAGTACCTGAATGAAAAAGTGGCAATGCATCGTCTGTGGCTTGATCTACAACGAAGCCGACGGCTGGCCGGATGACGGCATTGCGCCGGGCACCCTGTGGCAAGACGTACCGGAAGACTGGCTGTGCCCGGACTGCGGCGTCGGCAAGATGGACTTCGAAATGATCGAAATCAACTAAGCACAAGCAAGGAGTAAGGCATGAGCGCACCTGTCGTCATCATTGGCACTGGCCTTGCGGGCTACAACCTGGCCCGCGAGTTTCGCAAACTCGACAGCGAAACCCCGCTGCTGCTGATCACCGCCGATGACGGGCGCTCTTACTCCAAGCCGATGCTCTCCACCGGTTTCGGCAAGAACAAGGACGCCGATGGCCTGAGCATGGCTGAACCGGGCGCGATGGCCGAGCAGTTGAAAGCCGAAGTGCGCACTCATACGCGCATCAGCGGCATCGATGCTGGCCACAAGCGTCTGTGGATCGGTGAAGAAGCGGTGGCCTACCGTGACCTGATTCTCGCTTGGGGCGCAGAAACCGTGCGCGTGCCCATCGAAGGCGATGGCGCGGATCTGGTATTCCCGATCAATGATCTCGAAGACTACGCACGTTTCCGTGCGGCAGCGGCCGGTAAGAGCCGCGTCTTGCTGCTGGGCGCCGGCCTGATCGGCTGCGAATTCGCCAACGACCTGATCCTTGGTGGCTACGAAGTGCAACTGGTTGCACCCTGCGAACAGGTCATGCCGATGTTGCTGCACCCGGCCGCTGCGGCGGCGGTGCAGGCCGGGCTGGAAAGCCTCGGTGCGAAATTTCATCTCGGCCCGGTACTGACCCGATTGCAGAAAGTCGCCGACGGCCTCGAAGCGCATCTGTCCGACGGCCAGGTCATTCCTTGCGACGTGGTGGTCTCGGCCATCGGCCTGCGCCCACGTATCGATCTGGCGGCGGCTGCCGGCGTACAGGTCAACCGCGGCGTGGTGGTCGACCGGCACCTGAAAACCTCCCACGCCAATATCTACGCCTTGGGCGACTGCGCCGAGGTCGACGGGCTGAATCTGCTGTATGTGATGCCCCTCATGAGTTGTGCGCGAGCACTGGCACAAACCCTCGCCGGTAACCCGACCGCCGTGAGCTACGGGCCGATGCCGATCACTGTGAAAACCCCGGTCTGCCCGCTGGTCGTATCGCCACCGCCGCGGGGCAGCGAAGGGGTGTGGACCGTCGAAGGGCAGGGCGCCGACATCAAAGCCCTGTGCCACAGCGCCGACGGCCAATTGCTCGGCTACGCGCTGACCGGCGCCGCGGTGATGGAAAAACTCGCCCTGAACAAACAGCTTCCGGCCCTGCTGGCGTAAATACCGGTCGTTCTGTCGGAATCACCCCGCTTTTGCCCCTACAAAGGTCGCGGGGAGACTGGCGCCGCCGGTATCCGCGTGCCATTCTCACTCCCGTCTGCCGCAGAGTAGAGCCTGCGGCGCCTTGGGCGCTGTTCCAACGAGAACAGCACGGACATAACAACAAAAAACCGTCAAAGGGGCTTCACTAATGCGTAAACCAGAACTCGCCGCTGCAATCGCTGAAAAAGCAGATCTGACCAAAGAACAGGCCAACCGCGTACTCAACGCCGTTCTCGAAGAAATCACCGGCGCTCTGCACCGCAAGGACAGCGTGACGCTGGTCGGCTTCGGCACCTTCCTGCAACGCCACCGCGGCGCCCGCACCGGCAAGAACCCGCAGACCGGCGAGCCGGTCAAAATCAAGGCCAGCAACACCGTTGCGTTCAAGCCAGGCAAGTCGTTGAAAGACAGCGTTAATCCTTAATTGCGGCGAACTCCTCGAATAACGGGGAGAACCGCAGAAAAAAATGGGCACACCGATTGCGGTCGGGTGCCCATTTTTTATGCCTGCCTATTTATTGGGGCGTACAGCCTTAATAAAGGCCGAGTAATTGATTGCATTTGTTGGCTATCGATCAGCCTCACAGTTAAATCAATCCTCTATATATAAAAGCCATCATATTGATGGCACTTTCTGAGTTGTTGGTTGTCTCGCGGTGATTTGTTGAAACAACACCGAAGTCTTTCGGAATCATCCTACATCCGATTTTTTCAAAACCCGTCATGCTCCGCGCCATTCTCGCCTGCCCCGGTTTGCGGTGATCGACGGCAGCTGGAACGATCGCTCTAAATCAAGCTTTCCCGGCGGTTTGTAAGGGTATGCGAATATAAACAGAGCATCGGGGATTCCCTGACTGAATATAGGGAAACCTCCTACAACAAACAAAGAACACTTCGTCTTGTTGTTTAATCAGATGCTTGCTAGTGGCCATCATAGTGATTACGATGCGCCCACTTGAAAGAGCACATCTCAATTGGATGAGTCGCATCACTGCTCTTCGATACTGTCCCGCGCCACGGTTACTCCAATAGGCGCCTGACTGTAATCCTTAATAAAGGCCATGGATGTCCTACTCAAGCAAACTTTCCGCCCATTACCTCGAACTCGCTAAAGTCTCTGTTTCCAAAGAGAATTTCGCGGGCGAAGACGTTCGTTTTTCGAGCGAATTCGAGGCGCTGGAAAGCGAGCTGGCCAAAGCCTCGTCGATGCACGAAAGCGGGCAGATCGACTGGCTGAAAATTCGCGAAAACAGCGAAAATCTGCTGCGTACCCAATCCAAGGATCTGCGTGTCGGCGCCTGGCTGACCTGGTCGCTGTACCAGCGCGAATCCTTCCCCGGGCTGCTGGCCGGTCTCGGGTTGCTGCACCATCTATCGGAAAACAACTGGGCCGACGTTCACCCGCTCAAACCCCGCACCCGTGCCGCCGCCATCGGCTGGCTGGTGCCGCGTCTCGAGCAGGTCATCACCGAAAACATTGCGATCAAAGAGCAGTTGCCGATGTTCCGGCAGCTCTCCGAGCACCTGTCCGGGCTCGAAGCGGCGTGTGCTGAGCACCTGGGCGATGATTCGCCGCTGCTGCTGCCGATCTCCCGTCGCCTGAAAACCATGATCCAGCGCGCGGCCGACAACCAGCCGGCCCCCGGCGTTGTGGGCGCGGCGGTGGCGCAGGTCAAGCAGGCGGCGAGCCAGTTGCTCACCCCCGGCGCTCCGATCGACAACGAACGAGACGCCCATAAAGCTCTGCGCGCCCAGCAGGAAAGCGCTCGGCCGTTGTGCGCCTGGTGGCTCAAGCAGAAGGCCACCGATCTGCGCGCCCTGCGCCTGAATCGCACGCTGCTGTGGATGACCATCGACGCGGTGCCCGAGCGCAACGCCGAGCAGATCACCGTGCTGCGCGGCTTGCCGCTGGAAAAGCTCAAGCTCTATCAGGACCGTTTCGATCAGGGCAAATACGCCGACTTGCTGGTGGAACTGGAGGCGAGCCTGGCGAAGGCGCCGTTCTGGTTCGATGGCCAGAGGATGGTCTGGGAATGTCTCCAGAACCTTAACGCCGAGTTGGCAATGCGCGAAGTGGAAATCCACTTCGCGCTTTTGATTCAACGGCTGCCCGGCATTGTCGAGTTGCGTTTTCATGACGGCGCGCCGTTTGCCGATCCGTCCACCCGCGCGTGGATCGCCGCCAACGTCATGCCGCATCTGCAAAGCGCCAGCGCGCCGCGCAAGGTCGAAAGCGAAAACGTCGAAACCCAGCCGGCCTGGGAAAAGGCCCTCGAAGAAGTCCTGCCGCTGCTGCGCAAGGAAGGCCTGAAGCCTGCCGTGCAGACGCTCAAGCAAGGCTTGCAGTCGGCCCACGGCGGTCGCGAACGCTTCTTCTGGCAGTTCGCCCTCGCGCGACTGTGCTTCATGGCCAAGAAATACGAACTGGCCAAGAACCAGCTGGAAACCCTCGATCAGACATTACAGGACTCAGGCCTGCACGCCTGGGAGCCCGATCTTGCATTGGAAGTGCTGCATTTACTGCATAGCTGCTGCGAATTGTTGCCGCAGAACCATGCCGTACGTGAACGCAAGGAAGAGATTTATCGCAGGCTGTGCCACCTCGACCTCGAAGTGGTACTCGAATAGGCCCCAGGGCCACAACCGCAAGGAGAAAAGCCATGGCCAAAGAAGGCTCGGTAGCCCCCAAGGAACGCATCAACGTCACCTTCAAACCCGCCACCGGCGGTGCTCAGGAAGAGATTGAACTGCCGCTGAAGCTGCTGGCAATCGGTGACTACACCCACCGCAAGGACGATCGCAAAATCGAAGATCGCAAGCCGATCAGCATCGACAAGATGACCTTCGACGAAGTGTTGGCCAAGCAAGAACTGGGTCTGACGCTGAGCGTGCCGAACCGTCTGCAGGAAGATGGCGAGGCCGACGAGCTGGCTGTGCAACTGCGCGTCAATTCGATGAAGGACTTCAACCCGGCCAGCCTGGTCGAGCAAGTGCCTGAGCTGAAAAAACTGATGGAACTGCGCGATGCGCTGGTGGCCCTCAAAGGCCCGCTGGGTAACGCACCTGCGTTCCGTAAAGCGATCGAAGGCGTGCTCGCCGACGACGAATCCCGCGGTCGCGTACTCGGTGAGCTGGGCCTGAACGCCGCAGCCCCGGACGCCTGAGACTCCAGCCAAGGAAGCCAACACAATGAGCACTAGCGCAGCACAAGAGAAGAGCGCCGGCAACGGCGAGTACAGCATTCTCGACAGCATCATCGCCGAAACCCGTCTGACTCCGGACGACGAAGCCTATGACATCGCCAAGCGCGGTGTGTCGGCGTTCATCGAAGAACTGCTCAAGCCGCAGAACAACGGTGAGCCGGTCAAGAAGGCCATGGTTGACCGCATGATCGCCGAGATCGATGCCAAGCTCAGCCGTCAGATGGACGAAATCCTGCACCACCCGGATTTCCAGGCACTGGAATCGTCGTGGCGTGGTCTGCAGTTGCTGGTCGACCGCACCAACTTCCGCGAAAACATCAAGATCGAAATCCTCAACGTCTCCAAAGAAGACCTGCTGGACGATTTCGAAGATTCGCCGGAAGTCATGCAGTCGGGCCTGTACAAGCACATCTACACTGCTGAATACGGCCAGTTCGGTGGTCAGCCTGTGGGCGCGATCATCGCTAACTACTACATGTCGCCAAGCTCGCCAGACGTGAAGCTGATGCAGTACGTGGCCAGCGTTTCGTGCATGTCGCACGCGCCGTTCATCGCTGCGGCCGGCCCGAAATTCTTCGGTCTGGAAAGCTTCACCGGCTTGCCAGATCTGAAAGATCTGAAAGACCACTTCGAAGGCCCGCAATTCGCCAAATGGCAGAGCTTCCGTACTTCGGAAGACTCCCGTTATGTTGGCCTGACCGTGCCGCGTTTCCTGCTGCGTAACCCGTACGATCCGGAAGAAAACCCGGTCAAATCGTTCGTGTACAAGGAAACCGTTGCCAACAGCCACGAGCACTACCTGTGGGGCAACACTGCTTACGCGTTCGGCACCAAGCTGACCGACAGCTTCGCCAAATTCCGCTGGTGCCCGAACATCATCGGCCCGCAGAGCGGTGGCGCGGTTGAAGACCTGCCGTTGCACCATTTCGAAAGCATGGGCGAAATCGAAACCAAGATTCCTACTGAAGTTCTGGTTTCCGACCGTCGTGAATACGAACTGGCCGAGGAAGGCTTCATCTCCCTGACCATGCGTAAAGGCTCCGACAACGCGGCGTTCTTCTCCGCCAGCTCGGTGCAGAAGCCGAAGTTCTTCGGCATCAGCGCAGAAGGCAAGGCGGCAGAGCTGAACTACAAGCTCGGCACCCAACTGCCGTACATGATGATCGTCAACCGCCTGGCTCACTACTTGAAAGTGCTGCAGCGCGAGCAACTCGGTTCGTGGAAAGAACGTACCGACCTCGAGCTGGAACTGAACAAGTGGATCCGTCAGTACGTCGCCGACCAGGAAAACCCGAGCGCCGAAGTCCGTGGCCGTCGTCCGCTGCGCGCTGCGCAAGTGATCGTCAGCGACGTTGAAGGCGAGCCGGGCTGGTACCGCGTGAGCTTGAACGTGCGTCCGCACTTCAAGTACATGGGTGCCGATTTCACCCTGTCGCTGGTTGGCAAGCTGGACAAAGAGTAAGAGCGACTCATGGACGGATACGGCAGCCTGTTCGAACGCCTCAACGGCGACGCGCAACTACGCAAGGGCAACAGCCTTGAGGCTTGTGCCATGGCGTCAGTGGCTGCCCATCTGGCCAAAATGCTCAGCACCCGGGCCGGCAGCGTGCAAACGCTGGCCGACTACGGGTTGCCCGATCTCAATGACATGCGCCTGAGCCTGCACGACTCCCTGAGTCAGGCCCGTCTGGCCATCGAAAACTTCATCGAAGCCTACGAGCCGCGCCTGAGCAACGTGCGTGTCATTTCCCTGCCGCGTGACCACGATCAACTTCGCCTCGCCTTCAGCATCGAAGGCCTGCTGGAAGTTGAAGGGTTCAAGCGTCAGGTCAGTTTTTCCGCGCGCCTGGATGGCAGCGGTCAAGTGAAGGTCACCTAAGGAGATCCCCGATGTCTGGCAAACCCGCAGCACGCGTATCCGACCCCACCGCTTGCCCACTCCCCGGCCACGGTACCAACCCGATCGCCGCCGGTTCCGGCGACGTGTTCTTCGACGGCCTCGCGGCCGCCCGCCAAGGCGATGCCTCGGCGTGTGGTGGTGCGATGTCGGGTGGTTTGGCGACCACTGTGTTGATCAACGGCAAACCTGCCGCGACGGTTGATTCGGTGGGTACCCATGGCAACAAGGTTACGGCTGGATCCGGGACGGTGATTATCGGGAATTCGCATTCGCCGGCGCCGTTTGTGCCGCCGTTACCGGTCATCATCCCTGGAATATTCAATCGTGTCTTTGAATTCAAAACCGCAGATGGAAGAACGGTTGAAAATTTAAACTACACCATGCGCTCTGATAGCGGGATTGAGAAAATAGGTTCAACGTCAACAGGCATGTCAGGTGGTTTTTCAACTGGAAAGACGGCAGAGCCTGTAACTATATACATTTCGGCGGACTAGTAGGTATGGAGACCATAATCAACATCGATGGTGTCGCTTACACCTTTGTGACTCAGGATCAGGTGACTACACTTAAAGTTCTTGCCGAAACAACTGAGAGCAAGGATGCGAAGCCTAAGACAGTTGATCTTCCGTTGGCCTGGATTATTACGCGAAAAAGTGGAGTGCCTCTCTTCGCTTTGAAACCGGGTAAGGATGACTCTCCATTCAGAATCATCACCGCGGAGAAACTGTACGCAGAAAAGGGTCAGTGGTTCGAACCGTTAGCCAGATATTACAGAGAACTTATCTGGATCAATCCAGAAACAACGCAGGCCGGAACAGAGTCGAATACGGCTTATAAACATGTTACCTGGCAGGAGCTGATCGATTTTGCAATTGTTGACCGCTTTTCCTTCACGTTTCACTCCGGAATGCCGGGTGACTGGAAATTCCGTGCCGTGGGCGGTGCTGAGTTTTTGATGGTGTTCATGGAGGATAAACCCTATTGGACTGATGGCATTGGCCAGGTGCCGTTTGCGGTTAACACCTATAGAAAGTATCTGCGAGAAACAAAGCAGGTAGAGCTCGCAATAAAGATGGCTGGTGAAACCGGTGTGACTTGGGGCGACGGCAAAGCCTATACCGGAGCAGAGCGAGGACCGAAAGACGTCTACGATAACTTCATCATATTACGAGGGATATTGTGGGCAAAAGAAAACTGCAAGTTGGTTGTGAAAAAAGACACGGTATACGATAAAGGTATCCCGCACACAATTGAACTTACTGATGCACCCTATGTGCCAGTATCAAATGCGAAATTGATAAATCCAATTTCGCAAGGCGATATGGATCAGTACGGGACTTGGAATAAATGAAAGCTCGTCGCTTAATTGGCTGTATTCCGCATCTAATAGTGTGTGCTCTGTACGTTCCGCTGCATAACTACGGTGTCGACTTATATATCGGAGTGTATGGTGGATTGACATCGAGAGGTATCGGCATCGGTATGACGCCGGATCTAATGGTTCAGTATTTTGTGGTGATGAACGCTATAACTTTTTTTATCCCCAAGCTGAAATTAAAAGTCCTCTGTGTCTCATTTATGCTTGCGCTTATCTTGTACTATTTTTTGCCTCACTACCCCGTCCGCGCGATGGCTTACACATTGATGGGTGGTGTCCTGACTTTTGCGGCGATATTCGCTGGTCGGTTAATCGATCGCCTTTTTTTTCAAAAAGAGAAATTGAAGCATGACTGTCGGGCGTCATTGCCGACATTGCCCGCGGGGAGTTCCTAGCCCGCATGAACCGTTCTGCTGTTTTTTCAAATGAGTTCCACTACCAGGCAGGTAACCCGTGTCGTTTAACCACTACTACCAAAGCGAACTCACCGCACTGCGCCAACTCGGTCGCCGTTTCGCCGAGCGTAGTCCGGCGTTGGCGCCGTATCTGGGCCAGGCCGGGCGGGATCCGGACGTGGAGCGGTTGCTCGAAGGCTTTGCGTTTCTGACTGGGCGGCTGCGCCAGAAGCTTGATGACGAGTTGCCGGAACTCAGCCATTCGCTGATGCAATTGCTGTGGCCGAACTACATGCGTCCGCTGCCGGCGTTCAGCATTTTGCAGTTCGATCCGCTCAAGCGTTCCGGGCCGGCGTTGCGCGTCGAGCGTGATACGCCGATTGAAAGCAAGCCGATCGAAGACGTGCGTTGCCGCTTCCGTACTTGCTACCCGACTGACGTGCTGCCGCTGGATCTGGCCGCGCTGAATTACTCGGTGAAGGGCGACGGCTCGCTGCTCAGCCTGCGTCTGGAAATGAGCGCCGACGGCCACCTCGGTGAGCTGGAACTGAGCAAACTGCGTCTGCACTTTGCCGGTGAGCGCTATATCAGCCAGATGCTCTACCTGAGCCTGCTGCGCAACCTCGAGGGCATCGAACTGATCCCGCTCGACGGTGCCGGCAAACCGATTGATGGCGTCAGCGGCAAGCCGATGGCGTTCAAGATTCCCGGTGATCGGGTCAAACCGGTGGGCTTTGCCGAAGAAGAAGCGTTGATCCCGTATCCGCTGAACACCTTCCGCGGCTATCGCTACCTGCAGGAATACTTCGCCTTCCAGGACAAATTCCTGTTCGTCGACGTCAACGGTCTGGACATCATCAACGCGCTGCCGGAAGACACCCTCAAGCAGATGCGCGGGCTGGAATTGCGCTTCGATATCCGCAAGAGCGGCATCATGCGTATGCGTCCGACCCTGGATAACGTGAAGCTGTTCTGCACGCCGATTGCCAACCTGTTCGCCCACGATGCACTGCCGATTCGCCTCGATGGCAAGCAGGACGAGTACCTGTTGCTGCCAGCGGAATACGATCTGGAAAACTGCGGCGTGTTCTCGGTGGAAACCGTGACCGGCTGGAAGCCCGGCGGCCTCGGTTATCAGGAGTACGTGCCGTTCGAATCCTTCGAGCACGACCCGAGTTTCGACGTGCCCAACAGCCGTCCGCACTACAGCATTCGCCAGCGCTCTTCGCTGTTGCACGACGGCCTCGACACCTACCTGAGCTTCGGCATCCGCCACACCGAAGCCCATGAAACCCTGTCGATCGAGTTGATCTGCACCAACCAGAACCTGCCGCGCAAGCTCAAGCTTGGCGACATCTGCATGGCCTGCGAAGAGACGCCCGAGTTCTTGAGTTTCCGCAACATCACCCCGGCCACGTCGAGCTTCGCGCCGCCGCTGAACCGTGACTTCCTGTGGAAGCTGATCAGCAACATGTCGCTTAACTATCTGTCGCTGGCCGACGTCAATGCGTTGAAGGTGATTCTCGAAACCTACGACTTGCCGCGTTACTACGACCAGCACGCGGAGAAGGTCAGCAAACGCCTGCTCGGCGGCCTCAAGCACATCAAGCATCACCACGTCGACCGCTTGCACCGTGGGTTGCCGGTGCGCGGTTTGCGCACCGAACTGACCATCGACCCGGAAGGGTATATCGGCGAAGGCGACCTGTTCGTTTTCGCTTCGGTTCTTAACGAGTTTTTCGCGCTTTACGCCAGTCTCAATTCATTCCATGAGCTGCGCGTAAAAAGCACACAGGGAGAGGTGTACCAATGGACACCACGTATGGGCCTGCAGCCCCTGCTTTAAGCGGGCTGACCAAGGTAATACGCGAGTACTCGCTGTTTCAGGCCGTGCTGCTGGTGATCGACCGGCTGCGCGAGGCACACCCGCACCTGAGCGAAGACGATCTGTACGACCACGTGGAGTTTCAGGCCAACCCGAGCCTGGGCTTTCCGCGCAGCGACGTCGATCGCGTGGAGTTTTTCGAAGAACACGGGCAGATGCGCGCGCGCATGCGTTTCAACCTGATCGGCCTGGTCGGCTCCGGTTCGCCGTTGCCGGCGTTCTACGGCGAACAAGCTCTGGGCGACAGCGAAGACGGCAACCCGACGCGCAATTTCCTAGACCTGTTCCACCATCGCCTGCAACGGCTGATGCTGCCGATCTGGCGCAAGTACCGCTACCGCGCGAGCTTCCAGAGCGGCGCGATTGACCCGTTCTCCTCGCAGCTGTTCGCCCTGATCGGTCTGGGCGGTGATGAGATCCGCAAGGCCAAGGAACTCAACTGGAAACGCCTGCTGCCGTACCTCGGTCTGCTCAGCTTGCGCGCGCACTCGGCGGCGCTGATCGAAGCCGTGCTGCGTTACTACTTCAAGCACGAAGACCTGGTCATCGAGCAGTGCATCGAGCGCCGCGTAGAAATTCTCGAAGAGCAGCGCAATCGTTTGGGCCGCGCCAACAGCCTGCTCGGTGAAGACCTTGTGCTCGGCGAGCACGTGCGCGACCGCAGCGGCAAATTCCGCATTCACATCACTGAACTCGACTGGCAGCGATTCCATGAATTCCTGCCGATCGGTTTCGGTTACCAGCCGCTCTGCGCGCTGGTGCGGTTCACCTTGCGTGACCCGCTCGATTACGACATCCGCCTGGTTCTGCGCCAGGAAGAAATCCGCGAACTGCGCATCGGTGAGCAGAACGCCTGTCGCCTCGGTTGGACCAGTTGGCTGGGCCGCGAAAAAGCGGACGGCGTGGTGACCCTGGGCAGCAAAATTCATTAAGGACGTGAGCCATGATCAACGTAGACCTGCAACAACTCATCCAGGCGCTGGACGCCGAAACCCGTCGTGATCTGGAACGTTCCGCCGAGCGTTGCGTGGCCCGTGGCGGCAGCAAGATCCTCGTCGAAGATTTGATGCTCGGCCTGCTCGAGCGTCCGAACGGCTTGCTGTCGCGCGCACTGCAGGATGCCGACGTCGACGCCGGTGAACTCAGCGCCGCGCTGCAATCGCGCGTCGAACACAGCGCTTCGCGCAACCCGGTGTTCGCCCCGGAACTGGTGCAGTGGCTGCAAGATGCGCTGCTGGTGGCCAACCTCGAACTGGGTCAGACCCAGGTTGAAGACGCCGCGTTGATCCTTGCCCTGCTGCGCAATCCGATGCGCTACGCCGGCAGCCGTTATCAGCCGCTGCTCGCCAAGCTGAACATCGATCGCCTGAAGGAATTTGCCCTGTCGCAGAAAGAGCAACCGGCGGCCAATGGCAAACCGGCCGCCCAAGGCGAATCGCTGCTACAGCGCTTCACCCACAACCTGACCCAGCAGGCCCGCGACGGCAAACTCGACCCGGTGCTGTGCCGTGACGGCGCGATCCGCCAGATGGTCGACATCCTCGCGCGTCGCCGCAAAAACAACCCGATCGTGGTTGGTGAGGCAGGTGTCGGCAAGACCGCCATCGTCGAAGGTCTGGCGTCGCGCATTGCTGCCGGTGAAGTGCCGCAAGTGCTCAAAGGCGTTGAACTGCTGTCGCTGGACATGGGCTTGCTGCAGGCTGGCGCCAGCGTCAAAGGTGAGTTTGAGCGTCGCCTCAAAGGCGTGATCGACGAAGTCAAAGCCTCGCCAAAGCCGATCATTCTGTTTATTGACGAAGCTCACACCCTGATCGGCGCGGGCGGCAATGCCGGCGGTTCCGATGCGGCCAACCTGCTGAAGCCGGCACTGGCCCGTGGCGAACTGCGCACCATCGCCGCCACCACCTGGGCCGAGTACAAGAAATACTTCGAGAAAGACCCGGCGCTGGCCCGTCGTTTCCAGCCGGTGCAACTGCACGAACCGACCGTCAGCGAAGCGGTGACCATCCTCCGTGGTCTGGCCCAGGTTTACGAGAAGAGCCACGGCATCTACCTGCGTGATGACGCGGTGGTCTCGGCCGCTGAGCTGTCCGCACGCTATCTGGCCGGTCGGCAACTGCCGGACAAAGCCGTCGATGTGCTCGACACCGCTTGCGCTCGCGTACGCATCAGCCTCGCCGCTGCCCCGGAAAGCCTTGAGCGCCTGCGTGGCGAACTGGCTGAGGGTGGCCGTCAGCGTCAGGCGCTGCGCCGCGATGCCGAAGCCGGTCTGCTGATCGACCACGTAGCGCTGGATGCTCTGGAAGCGCGTCTCGACGAAGCCGAAACTGAAATGGTCGCGCTGGAAACCCTGTGGACTGAACAGAAGCAACTGGCCGAGCGCCTGTTGGAACTGCGTCAGCAACTGGCCAAGGCCCGCGAAGCTGCAGCGGTCGAACCCGTGGTCACCGTTGAAGAAGACGCCGAAGGCACCGTGATCGAAACCGTTGCCGCCGAAGTCGAAGAAGGCCAAAGCGTCGAAGCGCTGGAAGCCCAGCTCAACGAAACCCACAGCGCCCTGACCGCCGCTCAAGTCAAAGAGCGTCTGGTCAGCTTCGAAGTGTGCCCGCGTCTGGTCGCCGAAGTGATCAGCGCCTGGACCGGCGTGCCGCTGGCGCAACTGGCCCGCGAACACAACGCCAAAGTCGCCAGTTTCGCCACCGACCTGCGCACGCGCATCCGTGGTCAGGAACAAGCCGTGCACGCACTGGATCGCTCGATGCGCGCCACCGCTGCTGGTCTGAACAAGCCTGACGCGCCGGTCGGGGTGTTCCTGCTGGTCGGTCCGAGCGGTGTTGGTAAAACCGAAACCGCGCTGGCCCTGGCTGACTTGCTGTACGGCGGTGATCGTTTCATCACCACCATCAACATGTCCGAATTCCAGGAGAAACACACCGTCTCCCGCCTGATCGGCGCGCCACCAGGCTACGTCGGTTACGGCGAGGGCGGCATGCTCACCGAAGCCGTACGCCAGAAACCGTACTCGGTGGTGCTGCTCGATGAAGTCGAAAAGGCTGACCCGGACGTGCTCAACCTGTTCTACCAAATCTTCGACAAAGGCGTGGCCAACGACGGCGAAGGTCGCGAGATCGACTTCCGCAACACGTTGATCCTGATGACCTCGAACCTCGGTAGCGACAAGATCAGCGACCTCTGCGAAAACGGCGCACGCCCGACCGCCGAAGTCCTCGAAGAAACCATCCGCCCGGTACTCAGCAAACACTTCAAACCGGCGCTGCTGGCGCGGATGAAAGTGGTGCCTTACTACCCGGTCGGCGGCCCGGTATTGCGCGAGCTGATCGAGATCAAACTCGGTCGTCTCGGCGAGCGCCTGAATCGTCGTCAGCTGGATTTCAGCTGGTGCCAGAATCTCGTCGATCACCTGTCCGAGCGTTGCACGCAAAGCGACAGCGGCGCGCGCCTGATCGACCATCTGCTCGATCAACACGTGTTGCCGCTGGTGGCGGACCGTTTGCTCGACGCCATGGCCACCGGCGAAAGCCTCAAGCGTGTGCATGCCACGCTCGACGGCGAGTCCAGCGTGACGTGCGAGTTCGCCTGAGGTGGGTGTGATGTTCACTCAGGTGCCGCAGCCACTGGTCTATGCCGAAGCGTTGCTGGCGCAGTTCGCCAGTCTGTCGCGGGCGGCGGACGGTGCTGCGTTGCTGGGTGACTTCGTGCGTGGGTTGGCCGAGCTGAGCGGTTGCGAATTGACGCAGCTGTATCTGCTCGACGCTACCCACACGTGCCTGGGGATGAACGCCGAATGCCTCGACGGCGCCCTGCAACCGCGTGAAGCGGCGAGCCTGCCGGCGGATTACAACGGTGAGCAACTGCTGCAATTTGCCCTGTGCCAGAACCGCGTGGTGTGCCTCGACGACTTGAGCGGCAGCCTGCACGAAACCAGTTTTCTGCCGGCGGCAACCTCGCCGTGGCAGTCGCTGTTGTGCGTGCCACTGGTCAATCAGCACAAAGCTGTTGAAGGTTTACTGCTGTGCGCCAGCCGTCGTCGCACCCACCTGCAAGGCTTCGCTGATTCCCTCGGCCAGCTCGGCTCGTTTGTGCTTGGCCAATTGCATTTGTTGCAACGCCTGCGTCAGCCGCTGGCGGAATCGGCAACAGTGGCGCGCAGCGTGCCGAGCATCAGTGGCTATGGCTTGATTGGTAAAAGCGCGGCGATGCGCCAGACCCATTCGCTGATCAGCAAAGTCCTGCACAGCCCGTACACCGTGTTGTTGCGTGGCGAAACCGGCACCGGCAAGGAGGTCGTAGCGCGGGCGATTCACGATTGCGGCCCACGCCGTTCCCAGGCGTTCATCGTGCAGAACTGCGCGGCGGTTCCGGAAAATCTGCTGGAAAGCGAGTTGTTCGGCTATCGCAAAGGCGCCTTCACCGGTGCCGACCGCGACCGCGCCGGCCTGTTTGATGCGGCCAATGGCGGCACGCTGTTGCTCGACGAGATCGGCGACATGCCGCTGTCGTTGCAAGCTAAGATTCTGCGCGTGTTGCAGGAAGGCGAGATTCGTCCGCTGGGTTCCAACGACACGCACAAGATCGACGTACGCATCATCGCCGCGACCCACCGCGATCTGTCGATGCTGGTCAGCGAAGGCAAATTCCGCGAGGACTTGTACTACCGCCTCGCGCAATTCCCGATCGAGTTGCCGGCGCTGCGTCAGCGCGACGGCGACATCCTTGAACTGGCCCAGCACTTCGCCGAGAAGACCTGCACGTATTTGCAGCGCGATCCGGTGCGTTGGTCGAGTGCTGCGCTGGAACACCTGTCCGGCTACAACTTCCCCGGCAACGTGCGTGAACTCAAGGCCTTGGTCGAGCGCGCGGTGCTGTTGTGCGAAGGCGGCGAGTTGCTCGCCGAGCATTTCTCTCTGCGCATGGAGCCGATGCCGGAAGACAACAGCCACCTGAATTTGCGCGAACGTCTGGAGCAGGTCGAACGCACTTTATTGCTCGATTGCCTGCGCAAAAACGACGGCAACCAGACCCTCGCCGCCCGTGAACTGGGCCTGCCGCGACGCACGCTGCTATATCGGCTCGGCCGTCTGAACATCAATCTGGGAGATTTCGATGGGTAGGCAAAACGTCATCGAAATCCTCGCAAAAACCAATTTCAGCGCCGCCCGCAAGGGTCGGCGCTTTGTGCTTTGTCTACACCTGGAGACCCTCTGATGTCTGTTCGTCACTGGCAAGCTGTCCTGCTGACCCTCGTCGTTCTATGCGGCCTTGGCGGCTGTAGCGGTAATTACAAATTCAACGACAACGACTATCGCCCGTTGGGTGATCCGCAAGCGGTCAATCGCGGCAAGTGACCGCAAGGAGCATCAAACATGGAATTGGTTTTCGAAATGCTGAACACCAAGCAGTTCGTGCCCACCGAGTTGTGCCAGAAGACCTTTAAACAGGCCGGCGGCGTGATCGGGCGGGGCGAGGACTGCGACTGGATCATCCCTGACCGCAAGCGTCACCTGTCCAATCACCACGCGATTGTCAGCTACCGCGAGGGCACGTTCTTCCTCACCGACACCAGCAGCAACGGTGTCCAGGACGGCGAGAGCGGCGCACGCCTGCACAAGGGCGAACCGGTGCGCATCGAACACGGCAGCACCTACGTGCTGGGTGATTTCGAAATTCGCGCGCGGCTGGTGCGCGACCCGGCGACCTTCGACGGTGAAGTCGGCCGTCCACGCGCCGCCGGCAGCATCATCCCGGATGATGCGTTCCTCGATCTCGACCCGCTCAATGCCCTCGAACAGCAAGAGCGTGTGTACTCGGAAATCGACGAATTGCTGGCGCCGAACACCAAGCCTGAAGACTCCCGTCAGCGTGCCGACTACGCGCGCATCGACATGGAAAGCCTGATGGTGCCGGAGCTGATTGCAGCCCCCGTCGAACCTGAGCCCGCTCCGGCGCCGAAAGCCGTTGAGCGTCAAAGCGAAGGTTTCTGGGATCATTTCGGTGCGGCGCTGGGCGTCGATGTCAAAGGCCTCAGCCACGACGAACGCGAAGCCCTGGCGCTGAACGCTGCGCGCTTGTTGCGCCAAAGCATCGGCGGTCTGCAGCAAAGCCTGCGCACCCGTTCGGAGCTGAAAAACGAGCTGCGTCTGGCCCAGACCACCGTGCAAGGCACCAACAAGAATCCGCTGAAATTCGCCGTCGATCCGAGCGAAGCCCTGCAGATTCTGTTGCAGCCAAGCAAGCCCGGCCATCTGCCGGCTGAGCAAGCCATCTCCCGCGCGTTCCGCGACCTGCAGGCGCATCAAGTGGCCCTGCTGACCGCCAGCCGCGCCGCCGTACGCGGCACCCTGGAGCACTTCTCGCCGGAGCAACTGACCCTGCGTTTCGAGCGCGACAACAAGCCGTTGATCGCCACTTCGGGCGGGCGCTGGAGAGCGTTCGGCCGTTATCACCAGGCGCTGCGTCAGGACGATGACTGGAGCGAGCGTCTGCTGGCCCGCGACTTTGCCCAGGCTTACGAAGAACAGATCCGCCTGATCTCCACCCTCCACACCGACCACCAAGGATGATGCGCATGTCTCGCCGCTCGACCGCTTTTTCAAGACGCTGACTGCGCTCACCGTGCTGGTGCTGCTCGCCGGTTGCTCGTCGCTGTCGCCGTACTCGAAAGTGACCAAGATCAACCTGAAGCTGACCGGCAGCGATCAGCTCAATCCGGACCTCAATGGTCGGCCGTCGCCGATCGTCGTGCGCCTGTTCGAACTCAAGCACCCGGTGACCTTCGAGAACGCTGACTTCTTCAGCCTGTACGAACGCGCCAAGGAATCCCTCAACCCGGATCTGGTGGCCAGCGAAGAACTCGAACTGCGCCCGGGTGAAACCGTGGAAATGAAGCTCAAGGTGGAAGAGGGCAGCCTTTATGTGGGCGTTCTCGCCGCTTACCGCGACTTGCCGGACACCCAATGGCGCCACACCATTCAGATCACTCCGCTGGAAGTCACCGAAGTCGATCTGACTCTGGACCAGACCGGCATCCGCAACACCAATCAAGTGCTCGCCAAGGCGGATGACTGATCATGAATACCCATAAAGTCATTTGGCAGGAAGGCATGCTGCTGCGTCCGCAGCACTTCCAGCACAACGATCGTTATTACGATCACCAGATGAAAACCCGCACCCAATTGCTCGGTGGCTACACCTGGGGTTTCCTCAATCTGGAGATCGACTTGCAGTTCCTCAACATGGGCAAACTGGTGATCAGTGAAGCCTCGGGGATTCTGCCGGACGGCAGCCTGTTCGAACTCGGTGGCAACACCGAGCCGCTGGCGCTGGACGTGCCGCCGAACACTGGTAACACGCCGATCTATCTGGCGCTGCCGCTGGTCACCGGTAACCACATCGAGTCGCGCCGTCCAGAACAATCCGACGTGCTCGCGCGTTACACCGCGTATGACGCCGAAGTGGCCGACTCCAACGCCGGCGACGATTCCGCCAGCCAGGTCAGCTGCGGTCGCCCGGACTTCAAACTGTTGCTCGGCGAGCAGCAGAGCGATCAGGCTTACGTGAAGCTGAAGATCTGCGACGTGCTCGACACCACGCCGGACGGCGTGATCAGCCTCGACCCGGATTTCGTGCCGACCTACATTCAGGCCCACGCCTCCAGTTATCTGCTGTCGTGCCTGAAAGAAGTCATCAGCATGCTCAACCACCGTGGCGACACGATTGCCGAGCGGATTCGCTCCAACGGCAAGGTCGGCGGTGCGGAGGTCGGCGACTTCATGATGCTGCAACTGATCAACCGCACCGAGCTGCTGCTGCGCCACTACCTCGGCCTGGAGCAAGTGCACCCGGAAGAGTTGTACCGCACGCTGCTGACCATGCTCGGCGATCTGGCGACCTTCTCCGGCGAAAGCAAACGCCCACGTCTGGACAGTCGCTACTCCCACGCTGACCAGGGTGGGAGCTTCCGCAAACTGATGGAAGCGATTCGTCAGGTGCTGTCGATGGTGCTCGAACAGCACGCCATCGAACTGATCCTGCAAGCGCGTCAGTACGGCATCATCGTCTCGCCGTTGCACGACCACAAACTGCTTGGCTCGGCGTCGTTCGTGCTGGCAGCCAGTGCCAACTGCGACTCCGAAGAACTGCGCCACCGCTTGCCGGCGCACCTCAAGGTTGGCCCGGTGGAGCGTATCCGCCAACTGGTCAACCTGCACTTGCCGGGGATCAAGGTCAAACCGTTGCCGGTGGCCCCGCGGCAGATCGCGTTCCACTCGAACAAAACCTATTTCATCCTCGAACTCAGTTCCGAAGACCTGGCACAACTCGAGCGCTCCGGCGGTTTCGCGTTCCACGTGTCCGGCGAATTTGCCGAGCTTGAACTGAAATTCTGGGCCATCAGGAACTGACCGACATGATCAAGGAAACGGATTACAACCAGGACGACAAAACCGTCCTGCTCGATCGTCAAGGCCACGGACCGGCATCGAGTCCGCTGACCGACTTCGCCGCGCCGCCGCGTTTCGAGCAACTGGAAGAACGCATGATCTACGCCGCGCGCCTGCGCCCGGCCGAAGCGTTCAACATCAGCCTCAATTCGCTGGTCGCGGCCTCATCCGAGCTGCTTTCGGAAGTGGTGCGCCTCAAGCACAGCGAAACCCGCGAAGACTTGTACGCGCTGAATGAGCGACTGACTGCGGGGCTGAAACTGTTTGAAGTACGCGCCCTGCACAACGGCGCCGAAAGCAGCCAGGTGATGGCCGCGCGTTACGTGCTCTGCACCGTGGTCGACGAAGCTGTCGTGACCACGCCGTGGGGCAACGAAAGCGAATGGTCGCAGATGAGTCTGCTGAGCAGCTTCCACAACGAAACCTTCGGTGGCGAGAAGTTCTTCCAGTTGCTCGATCGACTGTCGAAAAACCCGGTCAAGCACTTGCCGATGCTCGAGCTGATGTACCTGTGTCTGTCCCTCGGTTTCGAGGGCAAGTACCGCGTCCAGGCACGCGGCATGCTCGAGCTTGAAGGCATCCGTGACGCCTTGTACCGGCAGATCCGTCAGTTGCGTGGCGACGTGCCGCGCGAGTTGTCGCCACACTGGGAAGGCTTGAACGATCAGCGTCGCAACCTGGTGCGCATCGTGCCGGCGTGGATGGTGGTGTTGTTCACTTTCGTCTGTCTGGTGGTGATGTATTCGGGCTTCGCCTGGGTCTTGGGCGAGCAGCGCGACACCGTTCTGCAACCTTATCAGCCGCTTGATCCGGCCGCGGTGCAACCGCAGTCGCAGCCGTAAACAGGGACGTGTGATGAAAAAGTTTTTCAAGAAAGTCGGCGCCTTCCTGCGCCAGACCTGGGTCTGGACCTTGCTGCTGGTACTGTTCGTGGCGCTGCTGGTGTGGTTCGTCGGCCCGTTGTTGGCGGTTGATGACTACAAGTTCTGGGAGAGCTCGACCTCTCGCTTGCTGACCATCGCTGTGCTGTTCCTGATCTGGGGCCTGACCATGGTCTTCGTCAGCTGGCGCTCGGGTATCCGCAAGAAAGCCGAGGAAGAAAGCGAAGACGGCCAGGACCGCATTCGCCGCGAAGAGCTGATCGACGAAGAGCAGAAAGAGTTGAAGGCGCGCTTCAAAGACGCGCTGAAAACCCTGAAGACCTCGAGCCTGTATCGCGGCCGCAGCGAGCGCTGGCGCAGTGACTTGCCGTGGTACCTGCTGATCGGTCCGCAGGCCTCGGGCAAGACCAGCCTGCTGGATTTTTCCGGTCTGGAATTTCCGATCAACAAGATCGACCGCAAGCTGACCCGCGACACCCTCGGCACCCGTCATTGCGACTGGTACTTCGCCGACCACGGTGTGTTGATCGACACCGCCGGGCGTTACACCACGCAACCGGATGTGGAAGTCGACGGCGGTGCCTGGACGACGTTGCTGGAGCTGTTGCGCAAGCGCCGTCGCGGGCGTCCGTTGAACGGCGTGCTGGTGACCATTCCGGTGGAAACCCTGCTCGGCGGCAGTGAACAGGACATCGATACTTTGGCGCGCCAAGTTCGCGGCCGTCTGCAAGACGTGCATCAGAAACTGCACGTCGACGTGCCGGTGTATCTGGTCCTGAGCAAGGCTGACAAGCTGCTCGGCTTCGACGAGTTCTTCGATCAACTGACTCGCGAAGAAAGCGATCAAGTGCTCGGCACCAGTTTCCGCAAGGATCAGATCGGCACCGACGTCGCTGTGCTGCGCAATGAGTTCGAAGAGCTGCTGCGTCGCCTCAACAGCCAAGTGATCATGCGCATGCACTCCGAGCGCGACACTCAGCGCCGTGGCCGCATCCTCGACTTCCCGCATCAACTCGGGCAGATCGGCGAGCGTCTGTGCCTGTTCGTCGACATGGCGTTCACTGGCAACCGTTATCAGCGTGCCACGCAACTGCGCGGTTTCTACCTGACCAGCGCGCCGCACCTGACCCAAGAGATGGATGCGACCACCGCCGGCATCGGCGCCAGCCTCGGCATGAGCGCCGGTGTGCTGCCGACCCTGCGCAGCGGTCGTTCACGGTTCATCCACCACTTGTTCAGCCAGGTGATTTTCCCTGAATCCGATTTGGCCGGTCTGGACAAGCGCGAACGCAGCCGCATTCATTGGGGCCAACGTGCGCTGTACGTCGGCGCACTGGCGGCACTGGCACTGTTCGGTATGCTTTGGGCGGGCGGTTTCTCGGCCAACTACGAGCGCCTGGAAAACCTGCGCAATCTGGCGCAGAACTGGACGCAGCAACGCACGGCATTGTCGCCGCGTGATGACGCCATGGGCGTACTGAAAACCCTCGACAGCAGCTACGCCGCGACGCAGGTGTTCCCGAAGAAGGGCGACGTTTCGTACCACGAGCGTGGCGGTCTGTATCAGGGTGAAGACGTCAATCCAGTGGTCAAAGAGGCTTACGAGCGCGAGCTTGAAAAGCAACTGCTGCCACGGGTTGCGACCATGCTCGAAGGGCAGATCCGCGCCAACATGAAGGACCGCGATCGCCTGCTCAACAGCCTGCGCGCGTACCTGATGCTGAACATGAAGGATCGTCGCGATGCCGCGTGGCTCAAGGACTGGGTCGCCACTGACTGGTCGACGCGCTACACCGGCAACACCGCTGTGCAAAACGGTTTGAGCGCGCATCTGGAGCGTCTGCTGAAGCAGCCGTTTATCTACCCGCTGAACGATCAGTTGGTCACTCAGGCGCGTCAGGTTTTGCGCAGCGAATCGCTGGCTACCGTGGTTTACCGCATGCTCCGCGAGCAGGCGCGCAACCTGCCGGACTACCGTTTCAGCCAACACCTCGGTCCACAAGGCTCGCTGTTTATCGGCACCGAATACGTGATCCCGGGTTTCTACACGCAAACCGGTTATCAGCAGTATTTCTCGGTACAGGGTTCGGCGCTGGTCACCGACATCCTGCGTGACAACTGGGTGCTGGGCGAAGGCGCGGGCATCAGCGATATGGACTTGCGTCGCTTGATGGTCGAGCTGGAGCAGCTGTACTTCCGCGACTACGCCAACTACTGGAGCGAAGCCGTTGGCCAAGTTGCCCTGCCGCCAATCAGCGACGCCGGCGAAGGCGCCGAGCAACTGGCGGGCCTGACCTCGGCCAACTCGCCGGTGCTGGCATTGCTCACCGAAGTGCGTGAGAACACCCGCTTCCAGGCGGCTGCAGATCCTGTCGAAGAAGCTGGCGACGCTGCTGATGCGCTGGCTGGGCAGAAAGGCAAACTGGGTAAGGTTGGCAAACTTGCCGCCGCCGCAGCGGACAAGGCTTCGGCCCTGAACGTGGCGAAGACCCTGCCGGACACCGCGAAGAAGTCGCTGCAACGCCGCTTCGAACCGCTGCATCGTTTGCTCGATGACAACAACGGCCCGGCGGCCGACCTGACGCCTGCACTGAGCGCGCTCAACGACCTGCAACTGCAACTGGCCGGTCTGGCCCGTTCCAGCACGCCGGAACAAGCCGCGTTCGAAATGGCGAAAACCCGCATGAGCGGCCAGCGTGATGCGCTGACCAACCTGCGCAATGCGTCCAGCCGTCTGCCGCGTCCGCTCAGCGTGTGGTTCAACGTGCTGGCCGAAGACTCGTGGCGTCTGGTGCTTAACGATGCTTACCAATACCTTAACGGCCGTTATCAGAACGAGCTGTACAGCGTGTATGGCAAAACCATCAGCAAGCGTTATCCGTTCAGCGCCAGCAGCACCAGCGACGTAGCGATCAGCGACTTCCGCGAGTTCTTCCGCGCTCAAGGCACCGTCGACCGTTTCTTCGACAGCTACATGCGTCCGTTCGTCAGCGGCGATCCGGGCAACTACCGCATGCGCAGCGTCGACGGTCACAGCCTGCCGGTATCGAAGATGTACCTGGACCAGATGGCAGCGGCGCTGACGATTCGTCAGAGCTTCTTCTCGATCAACCCGGCCGAACCGACCGTGCAGTTCAAACTGGAGCCGTACACCCTCGACCCGGCGGTCAGCCGTTCCGAGTTCAAGTTCGGCGACAAGACCATGGAATATCGCCACGGTCCGATCCTGCCAATGTCGTTCAAGTGGCCGACCGATGCTGAAGACGGTCGCACCAGTCTGGTCATGGACAAAATGGCCGGGCGCCCGATCGGCATCGAGAAGAACTCCGGCCCATGGTCGCTGTTCCGTCTGTTCGACCTGATGCAGACCGAGTACCTGAGCGGTCGCGACGTGCTGGTGCTGAAAGCCGATGTAGGTGGCCTGCGCGCCAACTACCTGCTGACCAGCCAGCGCACGCCGAACCCGTTCGACATGGGCGTACTGCGTACCTTCCGTATGCCGGTGCAGCTCTGATGCTGGTGGCCAGTGCCTGGCGCAGCGCGGCGCGTACCGACCCGGGCAAGGTGCGGGCGCGCAACGAAGATGCCTTCCTCGACTCGCCACAGCAGGGGCTGTGGGTGGTCGCGGACGGCATGGGCGGTCATCAGGGTGGCGACATCGCCAGCCAGTTGATCGTCGCCAGCCTGGCTGAACTGCCGCAACACGAGGACTTCGACGAACGCCTCAAAGCCATCCGCCAGTGCCTGCACTGGCTGAACCGGCGCTTGGGGCAGGAGTTGACGGTCACCGCCGGACGCCACGACAGCATCATGGGCAGCACCGTCGTCGCGCTGCTGGTGGAAGGCAATCGCGCGGCCTGCATCTGGGCCGGCGACAGCCGTTGCTACATGTGGCGCGGGCAGCGGCTGTATCAGCTGTCCAAGGACCATTCGCTGCAACAACAATTGATCGACGAGCAACAGATGAGCGTCGAACAAGCGGCAGCGCACCCAGCGGCTCAGGCCTTGACCCGAGCCGTCGGTGCCGCCGAACAACTGACCCTGGATGTCCTCGAACTCGAGGTCTATCCGGGCGATGCGTTTTTGCTCTGCAGCGATGGTTTGTATCAGGGCCTGAGCAGCGATGCCCTCGGCAACGCCCTCAGCCTCAGCGCGCCGCACGTGGCGCTGGAACGTTTGTTCGACGGCGCCCTGCGTGGCGCCGCGCGCGACAACCTGACAGCCGTGGTGATCCGCCAATGACTGAAATCGAATCCTCAGTCGACGACTTGCTGATGAGCGAAGAACAGGCCAACAACCTGACCTACTTCGCCTTCGCCAAGGAGAACAAAGCAGAACCTTTGCTGGCGCCGACCAAGGCCAGCATCGGTGCACTGCCGGATGTACTCGCCGGTCGCTACCACCTCGAGCGTCTGCTCGGGGCCGGTGGCATGGGCGCCGTTTACCGGGCACGGGATCTGCTGCACGAACAGTTCGGTGATCCCGACCCTTACATTGCGCTGAAAATCCTCAGCGAAGAATTTGCCGAATCGCCGGACGCCAGTGCCTTGCTCTACAGCGAGTTCGCCCTGACCCGGCGTCTGCGCCACGACAACGTCGTGCGTGCACACACTTTTGAAGTCGACACCGACTGCCAGCGGGCCTTCATCACCATGGAATACATGCGTGGCCTGACCCTGGACAAATTGCTCTGCGAGCGGCCCCTCGGCCTGCCGTGGCAAGAACTGCGCGACATCGTCCTGCCGATGCTCGACACGCTGGCCTACGCCCACGGTCGCGGCGTGCTGCACGGTGACATGAAACCGAGCAACGTCATGCTCAGCGAAGACGGCTTGCGCCTGTTCGACTTCGGCCTCGGTCAGGCAGAGGAGGGCGTGATGCCCGGCCTGCCGCACCTGAGCCGCGAACGCTTCAACGCCTGGACCCCGGGCTACGCCGCCCCCGAACTGCTTGAGGGCCAACCGTTGTCGGCCAGCGCGGACGTGTACGGCGTGGCTTGTGTGATCTATGAACTGGCGGGCGGTAAACACCCGTTCCGCCGCTTGCCCTCGACCCAGGCCCGCGACGAGCACCTGGAACGCGAACTGCAAGCACCGGCAAATTTACCGAAACACGGCTGGCCAGCGCTGCGCACCGCGCTGAGCTTCGACCCGGCAGAACGCAGCATCACTGCCCAACAATTGCGTGACGCCTTGGGCGCCACTTCGTCCTGGCTGCAACGTCTGCGACTTCGGGCGTAACGGATGACATTCGAACAGGGAGCACTTTATGTTCAACCCAGCTAACGAAACCCACTTCAGCCTCAAGGTCGAAGACTACGTCGGCGACCTGCAAGTGCTGTCGTTCACCGGCACCGAAGGCATCAGCCAGCCGTTTCGTTTCGACCTCGAACTGGTCAGCGAAAACCCTGATCTGGACCTCGAACAACTGCTGCACAAACAGGCGTTTCTCGCGTTCGATCCACAAGGCTCGGGCATCCACGGCCAGATCTACCGCGTTGCCCAAGGCGATGCCGGCAAGCGCCTGACCCGCTACAAAGTGTCGATGGTGCCGCAACTGCAATACCTGCATCACCGCACCAACCAGCGCATCTACCAGCAGATGTCAGCGCCGAGAATCATCGCGCTGATCCTCGAAGAACACGGCATCAAGGGCAACGCCTACAGCTTCCAGTTGAGCCAGCCGTGCCCGGATCGCGACTATTGCGTGCAATACGACGAAACCGACCTGCACTTCGTCCAGCGCCTGTGCGAAGAGGAAGGCATTCACTACCACTTCCAGCACAGCGATAAAGGCCACCTGCTGGTGTTCGGCGACGACCAGACCGTGTTCCCCGATCTCGGCCAGCCGACCGCTTACGTGCAAGGCAGCGGCATGGTCGCCGAAGAACCGGTGATCAAAGGCTTCAAGCTACGCCTGGAAACCCGCACCAGCCGCATCACACGCCGCGACTACGACTTCGAAAAACCGCGCCTGCAAATGGAAGCGGCTTACAAGCCCGATGGCGAGAGCACCGAACCGGACCTCGAAGACTACGACTACCCGGGCCGTTTCATCGACCGCGCCCGTGGCAAGTTCCTCAGCCAGCGCGCCCTCGAACGCCATCGCGCCGACTACCGCCAGGCCGAAGGTCGCGGCGACCAGACCAAACTGGTCAGCGGCCACTTCATGGCGATGTCCGACCACCCGCGCAGCGAGTGGAACGACCTGTGGCTGCTCACCGAAATCTTCCACGAAGGCAAACAGCCGCAAGTCCTCGAAGAAGGCGTGACCAGCGACACCACCGACAACAAGGACGACTTTCACCAAGGCTACCGCAACACCTTCCTCGCCACCCCGTGGGACGTGTTCTACCGCCCGGCGCTCGAACACCCGAAACCGCGCGTCCTCGGCAGCCAGACCGCCATGGTCACCGGCCCCAAAGGCGAAGAAATCCACTGCGACCAGTACGGCCGCATCAAAGTGCAATTCCACTGGGACCGCGAAGGCCTCGCCGACGACAAAACCAGCTGCTGGCTCCGCGTCTCCAGCTCCTGGGCCGGCGACCGCTACGGCGCCATCAGCATCCCGCGCATCGGCATGGAAGTCCTCGTCACCTTCCTCGAAGGCGACCCCGACCAACCGCTGGTGACCGGCTGCCTGTACCACAAGGAAAACCCAGTGCCGTATGCACTGCCGGCGAACAAGACTCGCAGTGTGTTCAAAACGCTCAGCTCGCCGGGTGGTGGTGGGTACAACGAACTGCGCATTGAAGACAAGAAAGGTGCGGAGCAGATCTACATTCATGCGCAGCGGGATTGGGATGAGAACGTTGAGCATGACCAGAAGATTCGGGTCGGTAATGAGCGTCACGACACCGTGGTGAAGAACACCTACACCGAGCTGAAGGCTGAAGAACACCGCACCACGATTTCCGATCGCAAGGTTGAAGCGAAGCTGGATGATCACCTGACGATTGGGCAGAACCAGCATGTGAAGTTGGGGACTGCGCAGCTGACCAGCGTGGGGAAAGAGATTCACCTCAAGGCTGGGGACAAGATTGTTATTGAGGCCGGGACGGAGCTGACCATTCTTGGGGGTGGGAGCTTTATCAAGCTGGATGGCGGTGGGGTCACGGTGGTTGGGCCGGTGATCAAAATCAATGCCGGTGGCTCGGCTGGGTCGGGGACTGGCATCGGGATTAAACCGCCGGTGCTGCCGGGGGCGGCGGATAAGGATAAGGCGGGGAGTTTGATGGATCAGGCATTGTTGAATGCGCCGCCTGAGAAAGTTAAACCGAAGGCTTTTTTTGTGTTTTCCGAGTGATCGACATGAATCGTGTTTTGAAGAAGAGCAATGGCATCGCGATAACGGTTTTCACCGCGTCGCTGTTGAGCCTGTTTCATGGCAGCGCTTATGCGGATGAATGTCCGTCCGAGGACTTTTCCCAGTTTCTGCCGGCGTTTTCTGCGAATGCTGAAACTCAGCAGCGGATGACTGCGATGACGGTGAAGTCGCTGGTGTTGAAACCCGAAGGAGAGGGGCGGACTCTTGAGCCGCAAACGGCGGAGATCAACAGCTCCACATTGGCGTTTCCGCTGATGGCACCTTTAGCCACAGACAAGACAGACGGGGTTGAAGTCGAAATAATCGACGACAGTCACGTCAACGTTGTGGACAAGCGAGCGGGTAACAGCAACATCAAGATTTTCAATTTTTCTCGTCAGGCATGCTGGGTACTCGAAGGCGTCGAGAACTGGTCGATCAATGATAAAGACCTTGTTGAAGCGAGCACGCCGACCCTGAGTACCGCCGAGAACTTTTGCTATCAGCGTGCGCGAACTTACGGACGCCTTGGTGGCCTGGACAAATACTCCCTGACGGGAGAACTCTTTGAAGCAGCATTGGAAAACTACCTGTGTGCAGCAGCTTCAGGCGATCCTCAGGCAAGTCTCAGTGCTGCCAGTCTGAGTCTTTCCGGAATGGCATCTCAATTGGAAACAGAGAAGGTCGAAGCCCTGTTCAAGGCCGCCGCCGCTACTCTGGCAAGCGGAGCTTCTGCATTGTCCACTTTCTATTGTTATGGCAACGACACAGACCCCGAGGGTCCTTGTCAGCATCCTGAAGAAGCAGAAAGGGAATTGATTCGCGCCGCATCAATGGGCTCTTCCGATGCTCAAAATAAACTGGGTGATACATTCGAGACCGGAAGATTGGTAACCAAGGATGCCTCCAGAGCACTGGATTGCTATCGCTTGGCCGCCAGTAAAGGAAATGCCATCGCCCTGAGTAATTTAACCAGATTGAAATCGCAAACCGCTGACGCCACAGAAACCAGCCATTGCTATTGATTTGCAGGATGCAGAAATGACAGAACCATTAGATTTAACGGGTAATTACGAAAACCGTGGCTACGTGTACAAGATGGGTGGCGATGGCATAAAAACAAATGCGGCCGGTAATAAGTTAATCGACTGCTCGCACATGGTTAATTTGCTGCTAACAGGGGCTGGCTACAAAATCCCGTATGAAGATACGCGGGTAATGGAGGATTCCAAGTACTACACGACCGTTGTGCCGCCAGACGTCAAGAAAGGTGATATCGCTCTTTGGATTAATGAAGATCCGCTGGGTGGTGGGGATAAGTTATTTCATACCGGTATTGTTGTTGACGTTAATCCCACCGGTACTGCAGGCAAGTTCTTCGGCGCGCAGACGAGGAAAGGGCCATCATTTACTTATTTTGGCACTAAAGATCCGGCCTTCTATTGGCCGATTCCTACAAAGTTTCTCAGGGCTAAAGAAGAGTTTCGAACAGGCGAAGCTTCGTCCCCCGCACCAGTTCCTGCACCAAAACAGAATAGCCCTGCACCAATAATGACTTTTCAGTTTCCAATTCGAAAGGCGGATGGGAGTCAATATGAGAGCTCGGACGAAATCTATTCGGTGCTTGAAAAAGAAGTATCAGGAAACTATTTGCTGGGCGGACATAGTTTTTGGCATGGTGGCATCCATGTAAGTGAGCTGAGTGCGCCACAATGCACCGACGTCCAACCTGTTCGGTGTATTGCTGACGGCGTTGTAGTTGCCTATCGTTTGAATGAAGACTACGTAAAGTCAGTATTTGAGCAAGATGGCGCAAGTACCGAATTGCGTTATTCAAGTTCGTTTTGCTTGGTGAGGCATGATTATAAGTTTCCTGGTAGGCCTGTTGAAAAAGGTAGTGTGGTTTCAGAAGATGTAATGACTTTTTTCAGTCTTTATATGCATCTGCTGCCTTTTGCGCAATACCCATCAGAGGCTAAAACTGAGAGGTTGAGACCTGTATATTGGCAGGGTAAGGTTCGAGCTACAGTCACCGCGAAAGGCCTGCAATTGCGTAATCCGCCAGAGTCACAAGTTAACGGTGCAAAAGCAGGTAGTCCAATAAGTTCAGAAATGGTTTTGTGTACTTCTAGTGTTATCGAGTTTGACAGTGAAAAAGTTCTGAATTTAGATGTGAGAGGTAAGCTGCTGAAAATGGCTGAGTGCACTTTTGTACCTAGTAGTTCAGGCGCTCCTACTGGATTGAAAAAGGGTGGATCGGTTCCATCTACATTTTGGGCTTGTGTGGAGAATGATAAGTCAAATCATCTTGTTGATTGGGCGCCAGTTATACCTGTTAATTATGATCGCGTGGTTCTTACTAATATTGCAATCAAAGCTGGCGACCCGATTGGTTACCTGGGTTTGAATGAGGTGTTGGCAGGGCCAGGTGGCGGGAAAATAAGTAAGCGTCAGGTCCATCTTGAAGTCTTCAGTAGTGATGATATCGCTAGCCTTATAAAAAATCCGAAAGGGTTAACAGGCGGTAATCAGCATCTCGTTCTTGAAAGTGGCACAGTACTATATGAAAAAACTGACGCGGATGGAAAAATCTCTTTTTCTCCAAAGCAGCCACCTCTTGGGGAAAAAATAATTGTAGCTTTGAGTAAGGCGAAAGTTACAAAAGATTCAAGCGGAAAAGAATGGTTTGGGCTTTCAGTAAAGGGGGAGACTACTTCGCTTGAAGGTTTCTTGCAAAAAGAGAGTGCTACGGTAATCAGTCAGCATGATTGGGAAAGGCTAGGATTCAGCATTGTCAAAGAAAATAACGAAAGTGCTGATGGTTTTCTCGATGTTGATGCGATGCCGGATTTCTTTAAGAAAATTTACTCGGAAATCGACAGCAAGGGTGTGGCGGACGGTAATGTTACTGTTGAAGAGTTGCAGTCGGCGCTCCGAGACGCAGAACTCCGGAGTCGCTGGACCAAACTTATTGCCTATCATCCTACGGAATGGCAGGCAAAATCATCTGAACCGAAGTGGGCACGCTTAAAAAAAATCCTTTTAGAATCCCCAACTGTACTAAAACTCGAACAAGAAAGAATAGATAAGCTCGTTTTTTGGGACGAAATGGCAGGGGCAATGCAAATTGCTTTGCCGAAATCCATTTATCACTTTCACCCAATAGCATTTATCGATAACTTGAAGAAAATTCATGTTATGACCATTGAGGAGGCGCGGATTCGGGCTTTCCTGAGAATGCTCAAGATTGGTGAGGGAACGATCGGCCTCGAAGGTTATGAGCATCTGTTTGGCGGAGAATCCTTTATTAAGGATTATGGAAAAACGTTTGCAGATCATCCTCGTCTTCTTATGGAGAAGACGGTTAAGAAAACCGGTCAAGTTATCTCTTCTACTGCTGCCGGCGCCTATCAGGTCATGAGATATGTTTGGGATGACCCAGGTATCATCAAGCTGCGGGAAGAGCACGGTATTACAGATTTTACACCTGCAATGCAAGATAGATACTGCGTTGTTATTCTGAAATATCGTCGAGATGCACTTCCAGAGATCATGAGAGGGGATATAAAGGCAGCTATTAAAAAATGTAATAAAGAGTGGGCGAGTCTTCCAGGGTCTCCTTATGGTCAGCCTACCGTGAAGCTGGAGGATGTCGTTGCAGAGTATAATAATATGGTAAGTCAAGAGTTGGCTGGTGAAAGTGATCTGCCGATGAAAGTCGGTTTTGTTGCAGACTTGATGGAGTGATGTGGTGAATTTCAATAAATATCGTGTTGGTGTCGCAGCATTTCTTTGTGCTTCGGCAATGGCTGCTTCTGCTCAAAATTCCAGCTTGCCTGAAAAAATAGATATCTTGGAATGTGATGGATCGAAGGTGGAGCTTGTATCTATTTGTCAAAATGACACCGTCGCAAAGTCGGAGGATCACAGTGGCCTCCCAGTATGTACAGATCAGATAATCAAGATAAATGGACAAGAGAACCGTCGGAAGGTTGATAAAATATCACAGGTGACCAGCAGCGGATCGAATGTGAAGATACTTTCTAATGTGGTCGTTTCGATGGCTTGTGTTAAAGGGAGCAAGGGAAGCTTAATTTCCATCGGCGGTTACGGCGGCTGTGGTGCGTGCCCTGAGTGGCATGGTTATTATTCGTTAGATGGAAAGTTGGTGAATTACGTTTATAGTAATTCGTTTCGCTCTTTTGGGTCGTTAGGGTCGCGTGACGATTTAATTAATAAGTATGGTGTTAGTAAGAAAGATTTAGTGGATGAAAGTTCTTTTGCAAAAAAAATAACATACCCCGGCCTTTGAAGCTTTGGGGGTGTCAGGGGAGGACTACTGAAAGGTGTCTCTCCCTGTGGTGACGTATATTAGGTGTGCAGATGAAAACTATGAATTGAATTTAGCATCGGTGGGTGCAAGTGGAATTATTGCGAGTTTATGCAATTGAAAAATATCACGCTATTACTGATTTTCCTGATGTGGACGATCCCGGCGTTAGCCCAAACCACCACGTTCAGTCCAACCAAAGGCGTCGACGCGACGCTGGTTCTCGAAGGATCCAAGCTGAACATCGCGGTTAAAAGCGAAACGCACAGCGAGTCGCGAACAATCGATTTTGAAGCCGAAAATGAACTCCACATGCAGTTCGACGATTTCAATTTCGACGGCGCCCGGGACTTCGCGGTCTGGCAGCTTGATGACGGTATGGGTACTTACGATTACTACCGAGTGTTCGTTTATCAAGCGAAAACCGGCACGTTCGAAGAGTTGCAGCCGGACTGCGGCGATGGCTTCGTTAACCTGCGCGTCGACAAAAAACGTAAAGCGTTGCTCAGCACTTACTGGGAAATGAACATCCCCAAGCAATGCATCACCCGATTCACCAAACGCAAAGCCTGAATGACTCAAGGAAGAATACTGTGAACCGTTTTGTTTTTACCCTGCTGGCCGTGCTGCTGCCGGTTTCAGCGGTCTATGCGCAGGATGATTGCAGCCAGGTCACCTTAAGTCTGGAAATGGTGCCCTGCTCGGAGGCGGCGAAGAAGGCTGCCGATACGCAATTGAACGTCAGCTACAAGCAGTTGATGACGCGGCTTGAGTCTGACTATCGAACAGATTCGGCGTTGGGCGAGGAGTACGCGGCGAAGGTCAAGGAGTCGCAGCGTGCGTGGCTGAAATTGCGTGATGCGAATTGTCCGTTGGAGGCGTTCGAGATCGAGGCGGGTAAGCCTGCTTACGTAGCGGTCAGCAACTTGTGTATCGCCAGAATGAGCCGCGAGCGCTCGGCGTATCTGGACAAGATCGTCCCTGCTCTTGCATCCGACAAGAACGCTTCGACGGCTCCTACCAGCGACGCTTGCCCCTCGGAGGAGTTCGCGCCTTTCCTGGTAGCGTTTTCCGCCAACGGCGAATCACAACGCCGTCTCACTGCGATGACGGTCAAGTCGCTCGTGTTGAAACCGGTAGCGGGAAAGGATCGAAGTACCTTTGAGCCTTCGACCTCGGGTGTCAGTGGAGCCACTTTCACCTATCCGCTGATTGCCGCAATCACACCCGGCAAGACACCAGGAGTCGAGATCGAAGAGGTCGACGACAGTCACGTCAACGTGGTGGATAAGCGAGCGGGCAATAGCAATATCAAGATCTTCAACTTCTCTCGTCAGGCATGTTGGGTGCTTGAGGGGATTGAGGATTGGTCGATCAGTGAGAAAGATCTGGTAGTGGCGAGCAAGCCCAAGTTGAGTGTTGAGGAGAATTTCTGCCGCCAACGTGCCAACGCCTTCGGTAATTTGGGAGGACTGGAACAGTACCGTCTCACCGGAGAGCTATTCGAGGCGTCATTGGAAAATGACCTTTGCGCAGCGCGTTCCGGAGATCCGGAATCCAGTTTGAGTGCGGCAAGTTTGAGCCTTTCGGGCATGGCGCCGCAGTTGCCAACGGACCAATTGGAGGCTTTGATCAAAGCTGCAGCGACTACGTCGCCCGAAGGCGCACTGATGCTTTCGCTCTATTACTGCGATGGCAACACATTGGCTGGAACAGATTCGTGCCAACATCCAGCGTTGGCTGAAGAAGCAATGATCCGGGCTGCGACGATGGGCAGCGTCCACGCTCTGGGTGCTTTAGGTTCCGCTTTCGAGCGAGGGGAACTGGTGACCAAGGATTTGTCCCGTGCTGTGGCCTGCTATGAAATGGGCGCTGCAAAGGGAAACAAAGGATCGATCCATCGCTTGGGTGAGTTAAAGAAGAATTCCACCACGCCAATCAAACCCAGCTACTGCTACTGACAACCCCCGAAACCCCAAGCTTTTCCTTTAAACTCCCCACCCCCAAGGAATGCGCTCAGGACACGGAATGCCAGCCCCCTCGAACTCCCTTCGCCCCGCGTTAGTGCTCTGGCTATACGCCGCCGCAATCGTGCACATACTCGCCGGACTCACCCTGACCTGGGCCGGGCATTCCGGTTTACTCGACGGCTATCTGCACACCCTCGAACTCGCATTCTGGGGCGCTGATGCGGTACCTATTGCCGGCCACGAACAACAGGTCTGGTGGCTCGCGCTGTTCGGCGCGACGCTGCAGAGTTATTCGCTGTACATGCTCGCGCTGGTGCACTTGGGCAATCGCTTGAAAACCCC
Organism: Pseudomonas sp. S3_C06; assembly: GCF_054667675.1. Classification (NCBI taxonomy): domain Bacteria; kingdom Pseudomonadati; phylum Pseudomonadota; class Gammaproteobacteria; order Pseudomonadales; family Pseudomonadaceae; genus Pseudomonas; species Pseudomonas sp. S3_C06. Next base: position 3,725,011 of record NZ_CP162747.1, on the reverse strand, counting down.
GGCAGTGTGGGGCTGGTTGAGCGCCGGCATCCTGTTATGGGCGCCGCAGGACATGTGGCTCTCGGCGCAACAACAGGTCTGGTCGCACCTGTGGCTCGACGGTTTTGCGTTGCTGGTGTTGTTGCCTCCGTTGTTCTGGCTGTATCGGCATGACCGGAAGGCTTCTTCAGTAAAGGCACCGAGCCAATCCAGCCCGTTTGCCGGCGGCGCTTTCAAGCGTGTGCTGATCACTGGCGGTACCGGGTTCATCGGTCAAGCCTTGGTCAATCAATTACTCGACGCGGGCCACTCGGTCAGCGTACTGACGCGCGATCCGTTGAGCGCGGCCAATCTGTTCAACGGCCGCGTCCGCTGTGTGCATTCGCTCAGCGAACTCAGTCATGACGAAGCCTTCGACGTAGTGATCAATCTCGCCGGCGCGCCCGTCGCCGGCCCACGCTGGACTCCCAAGCGTCAGGCGCAATTGCTCGCCAGCCGAGTCGGCACCACCGAAGCGCTGATGACCTGGCTGAAGAACACCAAGCACAAACCCGCGCTATGGATTCAAGCCTCGGCCATCGGTTTCTACGGCGTGCGCGATGCCAGCGAAAGCCTCGACGAACACTCCAGCAAGGGCGACGGTTTCATGGCCGAACTCTGTGCGCGTTGGGAGGCCGCCGCGCAACCGGCCACTGAGTTTGGCGTGCGTCAGGTGGTGTTGCGTCTCGGTGTGGTGTTCGGCCCCGGCGGTGCGTTGACGCCGTTGCTGCTGCCATTCCGTCTGGGTTTCGGCGGGCGCATGGGCGACGGTCGGCAGATCATGAGCTGGGTGCATCGCGACGATGTGCTTCAGGTTATCGCCCGGGCCTTCGACGATGAAAGTCTGGTCGGCACCTACAACATGGTCGCCCCCGAAACGGTTACTCAGGCAGCGTTCGCCGCCAATGCCGGCAAGGTCCTCAAGCGTCCGGTGTGGTTGCACATTCCCGCCGCGCCAGTGCGTGCAATGGCGGGGGAGATGGCGCAGCTGTTCTTCGACGGTCAGCGCGTGGTGCCGCAGCGTTTGACCGAGGCTGGCTACACATTCCGTTATCCAACCCTCGACGCCGCTCTGCGCGATCTGACCTGAGGATCGCTCATGAGCAAGCCGTTGATGTACCTGCTGGCCGGCAACGGTAGCGCTGCCGATTGGTGGGACGACGCACTGCCGCACTTTCAGCGCTACGACGTGGTGCCGCTGGAGTTGCCGGGCTTCGGCGCCAATCCGCTGCCACCCTGCGAGGATCTGGCGGACTACGCGCAGACCTTGTTGGCGATGACGCAGAAGGGCAGCGCGATCATGGCAGTCGGGGTCAATGCGTTGCTGGTGCTGCACGCGTTGCAGCGTCGGCCCGGGCACTTTTCGCGCAGTGTTCTGTTGGCGCCGGTTGGGGCATTTTTGTGGCAGCGTCGATTGCCGGCGCTGATGTCACCGCTGCCGATTCGTAAGACCATTCACTGGCTGTTGTCGAACAAACCCACGGTGTTCGCGCGCAAGTTTTCCACCCAGACCTGGACGCCCCCGCAGTACCAGCGCATGGGCGCCGGTTATGCGCGCTGCCGTGCGTTCGTGCCGCACTGGGATCTGATTCGCGCCGATACCGCGTTGCCACTGCTGGAGTGGATCACCGATCCGGTCGAGCTGGTCTGGGGCGATCAGGACGCCGTGCTCGGCATCGAGCAAGCGGCGGCGTGGTCGGCGATTCTCGCCCGCGCAGATCTGACCATCAGCCTCAAATCTGGTTGGGGTCATTACCCGTGGATCGACTCGCCCGCGCAGTTCGCGCAGTGGCTGGAGTCGGGCGAGCGCGGGTTTGTCGCGCACACCAAGGGTGGGCGTTTGCGCTTGGCCGAACTGGCGCGGCAAGCGGTGCCGGCGGCGTTGACGCTCAACGATTGCAGCGATCCGCGTCTGCCAGCATTTCTCGCTGCTCAACCTGATGTGACCTGGGCGGTGCGCTCCTCCAGTTATGGCGAGGATCAGGCCGATTCGGCGAATGCCGGTTTGAGCACGACCTATCTGCGCGAGCCGTCCGCCAATGTGCCGAAACGCATCGCCGAACTGACGGCCGAAGGCGTCGAGGAAGTGGTGGTGCAACGCTTCATCACTCCGGTCGTTTCCGGCATCGCGTTCGTGCGCCATCTCTCGGTAGAACTTGAGTGGGTGGAAGGCCATCTCGAATCGCTGGCCGACGGTCACGTCAGCCCCTCTCGGGCAACGCTTTCACGGCTCGGCGATGCGTGGCGCAGCGGTACATTCACGCCATCCCACGGCTTGACCGAAGACCTGCTCTGGCACTTTCTGCAAGAAGTTCTGCGCGTGTTCCACTACGTGCCCGGCGACGTCGAATGGGCTTGGGACGGCGCGCAACTGTGGTTGCTGCAATACCGGCCAATCAGCGATTACGGCTGGCGCCGCCACCTGACCGCCGCCAATATCGCCGAGATCCTGCCGCCGCAACCGAGCGTGTTGGTGGAATGCGCCCAACGCCGAGCCGCCGCGAGTATTCCGGCGATCATGGCGCGTTGGGATGCGCGGGTGTTGCAGGACAACGAACCGTTCACCGCCGTGTTCGGCGGCGCTTCCTACATCAACAATGATCTGTTTCTCGCCCGACTCGCCAACTGGGGCATCAGCGCCGCTAACTACGCCGGTGAAGTCGGCGGCGCGACGCCGCATCTGCCGTGGCAACCGCTGAAGATGCTGCGTTCGTTGCCGCTGTTTTTGCGTATGCAACGGAAGGCTCGCAGCCATTTGCTGAACCTTGAAAACGGTTTGCAGCGCTTCGATCGGGAACTGGCCGAACTCGTCGCCCAAGCTGCCGATGGTCAGCAATTGGCAGACTGGTTCACTCGGTTTTACGTGTTCGTGGTGCAAGGCAATCTGTGCATCGCCACGGCGCTGGCCAGTAGTGGCGGCGACTGGCTTGGGCGCCCGCCGACCGCGTACGACAACCTTGAAAACAGTCCTCACCGCTTGCCTTGGGAAACCGATCCGGCCACCCCTCGACCTGTGTCGAGCGAACTGCCGTTACAACCATTCCCGCAATGGTCAGGGCTGATCCGCCTCGCGCATTCGACCGGCCTGCCGGGCCTGCGCGGTTACTACCTGCAAGTGCGCGAGTGGTATCGCGACAACCTGATGCGCATCTTCTTCCGTCTGCACCACGCCATGCCACTGGCCGACCGCGAACACTGGTTTGCGCCGCATCCGGATGTGCGCACCCGAGACGGCAGCTTCTGGCAGGACGGTCGCGAAGGTGCCGAGCAGGCCACCGGGTTCATGATTTATCCGGGGCAGGTGCAAGGCATCCTCGGCGCCGACATCCTGCTCGAAGACACCCTCGATCCGGGGCGGCACGCGCATTACCAAACAGCGCGGGCAGTGATTGCGCGGATGGGTGGGCGGCTGTCGCATGGCTCGACGTTGTTGCGCGAATTGCGCAAGCCGTCGGCGGTGATGCCGCAGGTTGATCCGGCGTGGGTGGGGTGTGAGGTGTTGTATCGGGATGGTGAGTTGGAATTGATCAATTCGAAGGATGCGAAGTGAAACTACGATACCTCCGCGAATTGATCTTTGGTCTGGTCGCGTTTTTACAGGTGGATTATGTGACTGGCGCAGGTCCTGTATTGGTCGGTAACGAGCCCGGCCAGTCGCCGGTTGCGCAAGGCCCGACCGAGACAGTTGTAGACATGGGTTCGTGTCGGTTCTCCATGCCGCTGCTGCAGAACCAATGGCTGAAGTTCGACGATTTCTATTCGGTATTTATCGCAGCCAAACAACTGCCCAAACCGTCAAGCGCCCCCAGCTTGTGGCAAGCGCAGACGTCGAGTGGTGCCGACTGGCACTTCGAGAAACACGGTGACCTGAGCCAGCCGTGGTTTGGTTTGATGTGTGAAAACTTGGAGTACTTTTCGCTTCTCACCGATTGGAAACCCCCGGTAGACGATGCATTTGCGGTGCAAGTCCTGCGTGACGACAACGACCGCAGGTGCCCGGCGACCCTTACCGATAAGGGCTGGGTGCCCAACTCTCTGGCGGGTCGTGCGAACACCTACACCTTCGAACAATGGGGTGGGGAGAACTCTTCGGGTTTCATCTTCGGTTTCCACGATAAATCACGACGGCGCATTACCCGCATCGCTTTTTGCCTGCTGAGGGGCAAAGACGTACTGATCGGCTCGGCGGAATCGGGTTCATCCACCCCGTTGGCGATCAGCAACGAAGGGTTCGAGCAAATCAAGAAAGCGGTGCGCGGCATTGCCTTCGAATGAACACACCCACAATGACTTGCGTCGATGGAGTTACAGCGTGAAAGGATTTTCGGTTCTTCTCGGCAGCCTGTTATTGGCTGCCGCGTCCATGGCATTCGCTGCCGATCCAACCTTCAAGGATTACACCGTCACGCCAGTTTTCACCGGCCCCAACCATAAGCTGGTGCCGCAAGAAAACAGCAGCCCAATGATGGACCAAGCACGGGTGCAAGCCCTGAAAGGCAAGGTCAACTTCGCCGGCCATTACATCCTTCACAGGCTCGGTTGTGGCGGCAGCGCCATTTGCGGCGAAGTGCTGGACGCTCAGACTGGGGAAGTCGTTGGCGGTCTGCCGAATGCTTACGACGGCAGCACCTTCGGCATGGTCTACCAGCCCGACAGCCGCTTGATCATCGTCTCCGGCGTCACGCTCGACGGTGAAGAGGACGCCCAAGGGAATGCGTTGGAAAGCGGTAACCGGGATCGTTACTACGAGTTTGTGAACAACGAATTCCGGCTGCTGAGCATGACCGACGTGGAATCGTCGCCGATGGATGAGGAGTGAGTGGATGATCCGTCTTCTCGCGGGCAGCCTTTCGCTGCTGCTCTCTCTGCCAGCCTTCGCCGCGCCTTCGGACGCCTTTACCCAGCGCGATATCATGCAGTGTGGCGGTGTTGAAGTGGTGTTGGTTTCGTCCTGCCGATCCGTGACAGTGCAGGACACGGAAACCCACGTCATCCCGGTCTGCTCCGACCAGACCATCAACATCGGTAGCAAGGTGCTTCGACGCGATATCAGCAAAGTTTCACAACTCACTTCCGACGGTGCGAAGACGAAGATGTTGAGCAATGTTGTTGTGGCGATGGATTGCGTGGATGGCGCCAAGGGCAGCCTTGTTTCGATAGGCGGATATGGCGGTTGTGGTGCCTGCGCGGAGTGGCACGGGTATTACTCGACAGCAGGGCGATTGGAGCAATACAGCTTCGATAATAACCAGCGCTCTTTTGGCTCGAAGGGATCTCGGGAAGAGCTGATCAAGGCCTATGGCGTTACGAAGAGACAGCTAATGTCAGAAAGCCCAGCGGTGAAAAGGATCGTCTATGGCCAGCCTTAAGTGGGTGTTGATGATCGGCGGTTTGTTCAGCGCTACCAATGTCTTTGCCGTTGACCCGCCAATAGTGGGAGCCGCCGGAAACACAGTGACGTTCCAGGCAAAAAAATGGACATCACCCGTCGTGGAATCTACCACTGCCTGGTTCACCGCGAATGGAAAAACGTTCCCGTTGTTTCATGCCGGCATTGGTGCCCAGGCTTATCCTGAATGGCTCAGCCCTGACAAAAAATTTCTACTGGCGACTGCGGTGGAGTACGGCGTAGTCATAGGTGAGGGCGGTGAGGAAATAGCGACATCACAAGGGCATTGCGATGTGATCTCGATGGAAACCGGTTGCGTGCTTGCTGAGAGTTACGAGCGGTTTTGTGAGGGAAAATGGGTAGGCAAGCAATGGGTTTCCGAAGAGGGCGGGGTGCTCAATCCTGTCTTGGAGACTAAGTCACCCAAGGACCTGCTGAAAAATGCTTCGAGTATCCAGCCTGCGCAGTCCCGAGCAGAGTCCATCGAATGGAGCCTGAGCTTTTTAAGCCCGGAATCCTACATGGCGTGTCATCCCCCGGCGCAAAATGTTCAGACTTACAACGACCTCGGTTTCTACTTGGCCGAGGGCGGCAACGATGAGTTGGCGTTGAAGTTTTATCGAGGCGTTGAAGCAGTCGGCAAACGCACGGTGCTGATGCTGAACATGGCTGATTCGCTGTGGCGACTTGATCGGCAAGAAGAAGCGCAGCGTTATTACCGCGAGTACGGCGAAGCGATGACTGCTGCTGGTAAAGCGCAGAAAATTCCGCAACGAGTCGTTGAGCGATCTGAAATTCAGGGACTGAGACAGTGAATATGTTCTTCCGCTTTATCGTGTTGAGCCTTGGGCTGCTAACCACTTCATACGCACTCGCTGCCCCACAAGTCCTGAAAGAAATTCCGGCTAGCTTGCTGGGTGATGTATCACGGCAAAAGGTGTTTGTGCTGGCGGGTGATGCGGACGAAGTTTCTAACCGATTGTTGATTGCGCCGGAACAAGCACGTAACGAGGACATATTGCTCGATACGTCGAAGGCGCTGCCTCTGATCAAGAGTCAGTACTCGTCTGCGCTTCAGGGTGTCTTCAGCGTCCATGTACTCAAAGGTCGCCCTGGCGTCATGACTGTCATTGATCCGCAGGCTGAGGAAGCTGTGGTAAAGCAGCCGTTCGTTGAGGCTGGGGATTACATCGCGCTGGTAACCAGCGAGGAAGATAACGCGGTTTACAACTTCAACCTGTTGTTCGCCTTCAACAGAGGTTCAAAGCAGTTTGAGCTGAAAGCTCTGCTGGAAGTGGCGAACAACGACTCCTGTGACCGGTCGCTTGTCAGCGTAGTGGAGTTGCCGGTGCAGACGTTGGGCCCAATCACCCTGGCCTCTTTCGATGGGCGTGAGGCGCTGCAGAAGCTGCAGGTTGCTCGTACTGGCAGTATTAAGGGCGTGAGAAAGAAATTGATGACCGTCGATTCGGCTGATTTGCTGGATATGGCGCTGGCAGCCTACCGAAAGGGTGATGACTCTTCCTTCAAGGATACGATGAGCTACGCGTTGATGGGCGGCGGCTCGCATGACACTTGTCCCCCGGATAGCTATATCGCCGCAAAGTACTACTACCCGCAGCGTCCCGGCTGGTCCAACGACCTCGGTTTTCTGCTCGGCGAGGCGGGTTACTACGCTGAGTCGATTGAGTTGCTCAATGCAGTGATTGCCAACCACCCAAACAGGACGGTTGCTTACCTGAATCTCGCTGACAGTTATTGGGCCGTGAACGATAAAGAGCGGGCGGTGGCGGCGTACAAGCAATACGCATCGCGAATGTCTGAAGCGGGAAAAGCTTCGAAAATCCCGGCGAGGGTGGGGGAGCGCAGCGCTGTGGCGCCCGAGGCGTGACAAGAGCTCGTTGAGTTGCTGTAACTGTGTGTTCTGTACCCATGAACCGCTAAAGGAATATTCGGTTTGAAATTTTCGTCTGCATTGTTTTCCGCGTTGCTCGTTTTCGTTCCTCTGGCGGCGCATAGCGAGGTCACGACCGAGGTTTTTTGCTTCCGCTCCTACGAAGGCAAACCCATAAATTTTGAATTCAGAACCTATTACGACTCTGTCGCCAAGTGGAGCGGTGCTGGCGTCAAGTACAGCAAGTCGAAGAAGGCCATCACTCTGGTTCATCGCAATACTGAACAAGAGGAATTGGTCTATGGCCGGCCCTACCAGTACACGACAACTTGGGTTGAAGTGGTTGATGGTGCGCTGACAGGTGAGTATCAGATGGTCACTCAGGGTGGCCGGGTTGATGCGATGTCGTATACGAATTACAAATCCGCAAAGAAGTATTCGTTTGAAAACGATTACAACGTGGATTCGAAACCTGAAACAGGTTGCCAATGGTGAAGCAGGGAATATTCAGAAAGGGGACTTAACGTCCCCTTTTTTCATCCACAGACTTCGCTACGACTTGGCCGCCACGCTTCGCACTTCAATCTGGTCGAGCGTCCCTTCCACCATCAATCTCACGCCGTCCGCCATTCTGCTCAGGGCCAGTGCAACCGAGCGTCGGGAGCCGTGGAGGTCGTCGGCGAGGTCGCAGGCGATGACGCTGATAGACAGGAGGTCTTCGGAGGCGTTGGCCATGAGGGCTTCGGCGTCGGTGCCGGGGGAGAGTTTGAAGAGGCCGTTCTCGCGCTTGGGGTGTGGATCGACGGCTGGTTTGAAATGGTGGTCGAGGGCGCGTTCGGCGGCTTCGTGGAATTTCTTTGATTCCAGGGTTTCGTAGGGCGAAACGTCTGGGTTTTCTGGGGGATTGGGTGTTGGTTTGATCATTCGGTCTTACTCCAGTTTAAGGAGCCGACACCGTTTCGCTCGCACTTCGAAAGTGGTGGCAGCTGTGCATAGGTGTGCAAGACCGGTGGAGTAACCCGGCAGACCCGAAGGCCTCCCATACACAGCCGCCATAACGATCCGCGAGCATAGGAAAACGCTCGGCGAATTGCCATAACCAATGTGTACTCCGACCGGACTTGCACGTCCGTATCGCCAATCTGCGGCGACACACAGAGCCTATCGATAGCCAGCCAACTCGCCTAGTTCATGGACAGCACCGCACTTTGCAGGAAATTTCCCATAGATTCGCGGGCCGGAAGATCAAAAGATCGCTGGCTTCGCCAGCTCCTACAGGGATGTGTTTCAACAGGTGTAGGAAAGGTGAGTGGTGAGACGCGGAGCGTCTCGGGATGCATTCCCACGCGGAGCGGGGGAACGATCAGTGGGCGAGCGCTGAATCGTGACTTGGCGGTCATCGTGCGGGGAATAGTCAGCATCCTCTTCCAACAGCGGCAGATACTGGCGTTATCGTCCGAATCCCTTACACTGCCCCGGCCGTTCATTTTCCTTTTGAGGCTGTGCGCATGAAATTTCGTTTTCTTCTTTGGATGATGGGTTTGTTGATGGGTAAGGCCAGCCGGACAAATCCTGCGTTCCAGCAGCAGTTGGGTGACAAGGATCTGGTGTTTCAGTTGCAGACGCTGGACGGGAAAGTGGCGCGGCATTTCGTGGTCAAGGATCAGCGCATCACCAGCAAGTCTGGCGTGGTGGCAGAGCCGGCGTTTGCGATTGCGTTTAAAGATGCCGGTTATGGCTTTGCGACAATGCAGGCGAAGAACAAGCAGTTGGCGTTTATGCAGGGGATTCAGGACAAGTCGATCCAGCTCAAGGGCAACCCGGCGCTGGTGATGTGGTTTCAAGGGTTGATGAAGTATTTGGTGCCGAGGAAGGCTAAGCCTAAGGCTTGAGCCTTTGGTGACGCGGAGCGTCACGGGATGCATTCCCACGCGGAGCGTGGGAATGATCAGGGGCGGTCTGGTAGACCGAGTTGGATTCTTCGCGAGCAGGCTCGCTCCCACAGGGATTTTGGTGATCCTTGGGGAGCGGGCCTGTTTTGTTTAGGCCTGGCTGAACTGCGAGGCCAGTTCGCGCAGCAGCACTTCAGCCTCAAGCACTTTGCTGACAACGTCGTTGGCTTTGTCGCGGGTCAGGCCCACACGTTCAAGCAGCGCGTCGGGGATGTCTTCATCCGGCCCAGAGCCAATCCCGCGGCTGCGCAACAGGCGCACGGCCAGGCAGACGAGGTTCGGGTATTCGGCGTAGGCGCCGTCGTAGCTTGGGTCGTGCTGGAAGCGCAGGGCGGTGGCCAGTTCGTCGGGCATGTCCCAGTAGCGCATCAGCCATGAGCCGATCTGTTCGCGGCTGATACCGAGCAGGTGTTGCTCGATGTAGCTGTGGCACAGGTGCGGGTTGACCTCTAGGTGGCGGCAGATCAGTGAGAAGTGCGGCGGGAACACGTGGGCCAGCAGCAGGTAACCGAAGTTGTGCAGCAGACCGGCCAGATACGTCAGGCCGGCTTCCGGGCGCTGGGCGCGCGGCATGGCGCGGGTCAGGCCTTCGATGACGGCGGCGGTGTAGATCGATTGCTGCCAGTACGGCGTGGTGTGTTGCGGGTGGTCTTTGGGCAGGCTCAGGGTCTTGCCGAGGGCCAGGCCCAGCGCAAGGTTGATCACCAGATCGAAGCCGAGTACGCGGACGATCGCGTCTTCCACCGAACGAATCTTGCCCGGCGAGGCGTAGTACGGCGACGCCGCCCAGCTCACCACTTGCGCGGCCAGCGCCGGGTCGGTTTCAACGACGCCAGTGATGTCGTCGATGGTGGCGTTGGGGTCAACGCGCAGCTTGATGATTTTTTGCGCAGTCTCGGCCAGCGGCGGAATCTCGATGGTCGCTTCCAGACGCTGCTGGATGCGCCGCGCGGTGAACGCTTGCACGGCCTGGGTGATTTCCTCGCGGTCATCGTCCGGGCGGTCGAGGTTCGGGCGGATGCTGCTCAGGGCTTCGCCGAAGTTGGCGGCGCTGGCCTTGGTCAGCATGGTCTTGAAGTCTTCGCTGGCGATTTCCAGCAGCAGGCCTGGCTCGCCGGAGTTGATCAGCAACTTCGGCTCACGCAGCAGGCTTTCTTCGTAGAGGCACGGCGAACTGGTCAGCGCTGGCAGGCCCGGCAGCAGGCTCAGGCTGTGCTTGCCGAGCATCTTTTCCAGACGCTCGGTGGACACGGCAGTCAGACGCCGGCCAGTCAGTTCGGCGAGGCGATTGAGATCCAGCAATTGGCTCTGCGGAAACAGCACCATCAGCGCGCCGACGGCGTCGTCCAGCAACACGGCTTGTACCTTGCGCGAGGCATTGAGGCCGTGGTGGTCGAGCACTTCTTCGTAGGCGATGCCCAACTTGCCTAGCAGCAGCCGAATGACAGACGGCGCGTGCGGGGATTCGGGGGCGAGAGCGGCTTCGGTCATGGTCTGTATCCGTTTTTGAAACAATGGCAGGAGTATAACCAGCTTGGTCGGAACGATCTGTCAGAAACTGCGACGGTGCTCACACTTGGCCGTATTGCTGCCCGTGACGCAACCAGCGATCGAGTAATGGGCTGACGTGGGTTGGCCAGCGTTCCAGCAAGGCTTGCGCGGCGTCGCGGACGGCGGGCAATAAGTCGGCGTCGCGCATCAGGTCGGCGACTTTGAATTGCAGCAGGCCAGTCTGACGGGTGCCGAGCATTTCGCCGGGGCCGCGCAGCTCGAGGTCTTTTTCGGCGATGACGAAACCGTCGTTGGTCTCGCGCATGATGCCCAGGCGCTGACGACCGATCTGCGACAGCGGCGGATGGTAGAGCAGCACGCAATGGCTGGCGGCGCTGCCCCGGCCAACGCGGCCGCGCAATTGGTGCAGTTGCGCGAGACCGAGGCGCTCGGGGTTTTCGATGATCATCAGGCTGGCGTTGGGCACGTCGACGCCGACTTCGATCACCGTGGTGGCGACTAGCAGTTGCAGGTTGCCGGCCTTGAATTCGGCCATGACGGCGGCCTTCTCGACGGGTTTCATGCGCCCGTGAATCAGCCCGACTTTCAGTTCGCCGAGGGCTAGAGTGAGGTCTTCGAAGGTGGTTTCGGCGGCCTGACAGGTCAGCTCTTCCGACTCTTCGATCAAAGTGCAGACCCAATAGGCCTGACGGCCTTCGGCGCAGGCGCCGCGCACCCGTTCGATGACTTCGACGCGGCGGGTATCGGTGACCAGCACGGTGTTGACCGGGGTTCGACCGGGCGGCAGTTCGTCGAGGATCGAGGTGTCGAGGTCGGCGTAGGCGCTCATCGCCAGAGTGCGTGGAATCGGCGTGGCGGTCATGATCAGTTGATGCGGGCACATGCGCCCGCCGACGCCTTTCTGCCGCAGCGCCAGACGCTGCTGCACGCCAAAGCGGTGCTGTTCGTCGATGATCACCAGGGCCAGATTCTTGAACTGCACTTCGTCCTGAAACAGCGCGTGAGTGCCGACCACCATTGGCGTGCCGCTGGCAATCTGCTCCAGCGCGGCGACGCGGTTCTTGCCCTTGAGCTTGCCGGCCAGCCACGCGACGTCGATGCCCAGCGGTTCGAGCCAGCGCTTGAAGGTGATGAAATGCTGTTCGGCGAGAATCTCGGTCGGCGCCATCAGTGCGACTTGGTAACCGGCCTCCAGCGCCTGTAATGCAGCGAGAGCCGCGACCACGGTTTTGCCCGCGCCGACGTCGCCCTGAATCAACCGCAGCATCGGTTCGTGCTGGCTGAGGTCGTAGGCGATTTCATTGCCAACCCGCTGTTGCGCGCCGGTCGGATTGAAGCCGAGGTTGGCCAGATATTTCGGCGGCAGTTTTTTCGCTTTCGGCATCGCTGGCGCGCGCAACGAACGCATGCTTTCGCGCAGACGTTGCTGTGAAAGTTGGTGCGTCAGCAGTTCTTCGAAGGCGAGGCGATGCTGCGCCCAGTGATGGCCGAGGGCGAGTTCGTCGACGTCGGCATCGGCGGGCGGGTTGTGCAGGTAGCGGATCGCATCGGCCAGCGGCGCCAGTTGGTAGTCGCGGGCAAGTTCGGTGGGCAGCCAGTCGGGCAGGGTGTCTGGCTTGAGCATCGTCAGCGTCTGCAGACACAACTGGCGCAGACGCGCCTGGGTCAGGCCTTCGGTGAGCGGGTAGACCGGGGTCAGGGTTTCATCGACTGGCGGCGGTTCGTCACCGGTGATCGCGCGGTATTCCGGGTGGTAGATTTCCAGTCCAGACGCGCCGGGCCGGGCTTCGCCGTAGCAGCGCACCCGCGTGCCGCGCTTGAGGCCTTCTTTCTGCGCGTTGCTGAAATGGTAGAAGCGCAGACTTAGGCCGCCGGTGCCATCCTGCAAGCGCACGACGAGGCTACGCCGGCGGCCCATGACCACGTCAGCGCCGCTGACGGTGCCTTCGACCACGGCGTCCTGCCCCGGTCGCAGTGCACCGATCGGCACCACGCGGGTGCGATCCTGATAGCGCAGCGGCAGGTGAAACAGCACGTCCTGCAGATTCTCCAGGCCGACCTTGGCCAATTTCTCGGCCATGGCTTCGCCGACACCCTTGAGTGCCGTCACCGACACTTGCGACAACTCCGTCATGACGCTCGCTTAACCGGCCGTAACCGGTGCCGCTGGCTTGGCCACCGAACACAGGCGAATGGAGTCGGCGAGAATCTCGATGGCTTTCGGCCGTGGGAAACTCGCGCGCCAGGCAATGGCCACGGTGCGGAACGGCACTGGCGGCGACAGTGGCCGCACTTCGATCACGCCCGGGGCGTAGTGATGGCTGTCGACCGCCGACAACGGCAGGATCGAGATGCCCAGACCGGACGCAACCATGTGCCGGATGGTTTCCAGCGAGCTGGATTCGACGGTGGTGTGCTTGGCGCCGTCGTTGCCCTTGGTCAGGGTAGGGCAGGCTTCCAGCACTTGATCGCGGAAGCAGTGGCCTTCGCCGAGCAGCAGCAGGCTCTTGTCGTTGAGCAGGCCAGCGTCGATGGTTTCTTTTTGCGTCCACGGGTGCTGGGCCGGCATCAACACGTAGAACGGCTCATCGTACAGCGGCAGGGTCAGCACGTCGGCTTCGTTGAACGGCAGGGCGATGATGATCGCGTCGAGCTCGCCGTTGCGCAGTTTGTCGCGCAGCACGTGGGTGAAGTTTTCTTCGATGTACAACGGCATCTGCGGGGCGACCCGGTGCAGTTGCGGAATCAGATGCGGGAACAGGTAAGGACCGACGGTGTAGATCGCGCCGACTTTCAGCGGCGCGGTCAGCTGGTTCTTGCCGGCCTGGGCCAGTTCACGGATGCCTTGCGCTTGTTCGAGGACTTTCTGCGCCTGGGCGACGATGCCTTCGCCGACCGGGGTCAGGCGCACGGCACTTTTGCTGCGCTCGAAAATCAGCACACCGAGTTCGTCTTCAAGCTTTTTCACGCCCACCGACAGGGTCGGCTGGCTGACGTGGCAACGTTCGGCGGCGTGGCCGAAATGCTGCTCTTGGGCGAGGGTAACGATGTAGCGTAATTCTGTGAGGGTCATAGCAAGCGTCCATGAAGATGCGGGCCAAGCATACCGGCTGCAATCGATAGACGCACGTTATCAGACTGAGTGTGGAATGCGACACCGGGCAATGTCGGTTTGCCGCGGGCAGATACGCAAAAGGCACCTTTCGGTGCCTTTATTTCGATCTAACGTTCAACGCGTAACCACTGTGGGAGCGAGCCTGCTCGCGAAAGCGGTGGGTCAGACAAGCATGTGCTGACTGACACGACCTCTTCGCGAGCAGGCTCGCTCCCACAGGGTATTGCGGTGTTGCTTAGCGGCGGCGTTCGAGCGAGTAAACAAACGGCGCAACAATTTCAATCGAGCCATTGTTCAGCATGTCGGCCGGTGGCTTGGGCAGCGGTTGTGCGCGGCGGATCATTTCCAGGGTTGCCCGGTCCAGATCAGCGTTGCCCGAGCGGCCCACCAGTTCAAACGACAACACATTACCTTCGGCATCCACCACGAAACGCAGACGGTTCAAGCCTTCCTTGCCCCGCGCCTGAGCACTTTGCGGGTACTTCTTGTACTTGGCCAAATGCGCGAGCAGGGTGCCCTGCCAACTGGCCTTGGCGGCCAACTGTGCCGGCGACGGACCCGGCGCAGGCTGGGCGGATTTCTCCGTCGGTGCCTGAGTCGGTTGAGTGTCGGCCGGTTTCTCCTCGGAAGGTTTTTCCTTCGGTGGATCCGGCAGCTTCTTCTCGACCGGCTTCGGCGGTTTCGGCTTTGGCTTCGGCTTGGGTTTCTGCACCGCGATTTCAGCTTTCGGTGCTTCGGCCAGCTTCGGAATCGGCAACTCTTCAACCGGAGCCGGTGGCTGCGGCGGTGTGACGACTTTCGGCGGAGCAGGCGGTGGCGGGGCCGGAACCGGGGCCAGCTCGACCATCATTGCCTGTGGGGGCAATTCGATGGGCGGGCGGGCGGTCCAGTTCAGCGCCAGCGCGATGGCCAGCGCGTGAACGCCCAGCACCACGGCCAGGCTACCGCTGTAACGCGTCAGCTTATGGCGCGTCGTGATCATTTCTTGGCTGCCGTCTCAAGTCCGACCAGACCGACCTTCAGGTAACCGGCGGAGCGCAGCTTGTCCATCACGCTCATGAGGTCGCCGTAATCCACGCCTTTGTCGGCCTGGAAGAAGATGGTGGTGTCTTTCTTGCCCTGAGTCTTGGCGTCGAGCACGGCGCCAAGGGTTTCGGCTTTCACTTCATCGTCGCCGATGTACAGGCGCTGGTCAGCCTTGACGCTGAGGAACACCGGTTTCTCTGGCCGCGGCGCCGGTTTGGCGGTCGAGGCAGGCAGGTCGACTTTGATGTCTACGGTGGCCAATGGCGCGGCCACCATGAAGATGATCAACAGCACCAGCATCACGTCGATGAACGGCGTGACGTTGATTTCGTGGTTCTCGGCCAGATCGTCGTCTGCGCCTTCTTTCAAATGCAGGCCCATGGCCGATTACCCCACTTTCACCATGTGCGGTTGCGAGCTGCGCTCAGGCTGGTGGTCGAGGTCGCGGCTGACCAGCAGCAGCACTTCTGCCGAGGCGTCGGAAACCTGCGCCTTGTAACCGGCGATGGAGCGGGCGAAGACGTTGTAGATCACTACCGCAGGAATCGCCGCAACCAGACCCAATGCAGTGGCCAGCAGCGCTTCAGCAATGCCGGGCGCGACGACAGCAAGGTTGGTGGTCTGGGTTTTGGCGATGCCGATGAAGGAATTCATGATGCCCCACACGGTGCCGAACAGACCCACGAACGGCGCGGTGGAACCGATGGTGGCGAGGACGCCGGTGCCGCTGCTCATGTTGCGACCGCAGGCGGCAACCAGACGCTCGAGGCGGAAGCTCACGCGTTCCTTGATGCCTTCTTTCTCGCGGCTGTTGACCGATAGGCGCATCTCTTCGAGCGCGTCGTGCACCAGCAGGTTGGCGAGGGTGCCTTCCTTGCCGGCAGTGGCGCTGGCTTCTTTCAGGGTGGTGGCTTTCTTCAGGGCGGCGATTTCGCCACGCAGACGACGCTTGGCGCCCATCAGCTCGAAGCCTTTGGCGATCCAGATGGTCCAGGTGATGATGGAAGCGATGGCCAGACCGATCATCACGATTTTCACGATGATGTCGGCGTTCTGGTACATGCCCCACGGCGACAGGTCGTGGGCCATGCCCAGGCTGTTGTCGGCTTCGAGAACTTCAGGAGCGTCGGCAGCGTCAACCGCTTGCACCGGATCGGTAGCGGCCGGGGCAGCCGGAGCGGCGGCTGGTGCGCTTTGCTCGGTGGCGGCTGGCGTTGCAGGTGCCTGGGCGTCGGCGAAAGCGGCAGTCGGCGCCAGCATCAGGCTGAGCAGCAGAGCCGCCACTGCGCTCCAGGCGCGAGGTCGATTGGTTGGCGAAGCGGAGGTTTGATTACGTGTCATGCTGGCCGGACCTGAGATAGAAAACGGTGATGCTCTACCAGGCCTCGTAAGGCCGAGAACAAAAGTGGCGTGCATTATTGCAAGTAATTCTTGTTAACAAAAGTAATAGAGTATCTTTTTTTCTTGCATTGCTAGCCGTTCGTCCTTTGCCAGCGCTAGTCTGTGCCTTTGCGATAGGAGTTTTTTGATGTCCGCGCCTTCTGTTTTGATTGCCGGTTGTGGTGATGTCGGCAGTCGTCTGGCCAAGCAATTGCTGGCGGCTGGCTGGGAAGTTCATGGCCTGCGCCGGGATGTTTCGAAGCTGCCTGCTGGGGTGATCGGCGTTGCCGGCGACCTGTTCAACGAAGACTGCCCGGCCACCTGGCCGGTGGGGGCGGTGGACTATCTGGTGTATTGCGCTGCGGCCACCGATCACGATGAAGCCGGTTATCGCGCGGCTTATGTGCAGGGTTTGCAGAATGTGCTGAGCTGGCTGGATGACTATGGGCAGGTGCCTGAGCGGCTGATTTTCGTTTCCAGCAGCAGTGTGTATGGGCAGCAGGAGGGTGAGTGGGTCGATGAGAACTCAGAGACCATCGCTGCCGGTTATTCCGGGCGATTGATGCTGGAGGCTGAGCAGGTCGCGCTTAAGAGTGGCATTCCTGCGAGCATTCTGCGTTTGACCGGGATCTACGGGCCGGGCCGCGAATGGCTGCTGACTCAAGTGCGTCGCGGTTATCGCGTGGCGGTCGAACCTCCGTTGTACGGCAACCGGATTCATGCTGACGACGCGGCCGGGTTGCTGGCATTCCTGTTGGAGAAGGCTCGGCAGGGCGTGAAGCTGGAGGATTTCTACATCGGTGTCGACGATGCACCGGCGCCATTGGCCGAGGTGGTGGGCTGGTTGCGTGAGTATCTGGGTGTTACCGAATGGTCGGAAGACGCCAGCGTTCGGCGCACTGGTAGCAAACGCTGCAGCAATGGCCGGGCGAAAGCGTTGGGCTGGACGCCAACGTACCCAAGCTACCGTGAGGGCTACGCCGCGATCCTCGAAGGTAAATGCTGACTTCCTGACACCCCAAAACAACTGTAGGAGTGAGCCTGCTCGCGATAGCGGTCTAACATTCAACACGTATGCTGACTGTTAGACCGCTATCGCGAGCAGGCTCACTCCTACAGGGGATATCTGCGAATTCAGGAGCGGGTTACTGCTTCTCCAGCAACCACTTGCGCTCACCCGGCGTGTACTGCGGCATTTCATCTGCCAGCGCGGTGTTCACGGCCTGGAAAATCTCCAGTTCCTTGCCCTTGCGCGCAAAGATGTAGGCATTGCCCTGACCGTTGAGTTGCAGCCACATATTGTCGTTGGTGCTGCTCATCGACGCGCAATCACCTGCCAAGCACAGGGCATAACGGTCGGCGCCCGGCAAACCGGACACCTGGCCATCAGCCTGGAACTGCACGGTGCTGCCTTCGCCCTGACCACTGGCGATTTTCCAGCTGCCGCCCATGTAGGCCGAATACAGTGCACGTTCGAAACTGGCGCCGATCGGCGCACCTTCCGGCACCGGAATCTGTGCACGGTCGAACACCTGCTCGGGTTCGTTCTCGCTGGCGGCTTGCTGCAGTTGCCCGCCGTCGCGTTTCAGCTCACTGGCGGAGCTGCCATAGAAGTCGACTTTCCAGGCGCCGGATTTTTCACCCAGCAGCCGTCCTTCGACGTTCTCAAAACCGTTGGTGTAGCGGGCCTGACCGGCCTTGGTGTTGACGTCCCACTCAAGGTTCGGGCCATAGGCCTGAAGCGCTTCGCGCAGGGGGCCGCCCTTGGCTGCGGCATCGATCGCCACCTGGTTGATCCAGGTGCCGCTGATGTCACGGTCGGCAGGGTTGCTGGCGCAGCCGCCGAGGAAAATGGCGAACAGCGGGAGAGCTAGCGCTTTGCGCATGGTGGAATCCTTTCAAAACCTTTTCTTGCAGCAGTCGGCGCGGCGGTTGAAGGCCGCGCCGTGCGCATCACTCGATGACCAGAATGGCATCCATTTCAACCTGCGAACCCTTTGGCAGGGCAGCCACGCCGATGGCGGCGCGGGCCGGGTATGGCTGGTCGAAGTACTTGCCCATGATCTCGTTGACCTTGGCGAAGTGGCTCAGGTCGGTGAGGAAGATGTTCAGTTTGACGATGTCCTTGAACGAACCGCCAGCGGCTTCGGCCACGGCTTTGAGGTTCTCGAACACCTGGACGGTCTGGGCTTCGAAGCCTTCAACCAGTTCCATGGTTTTTGGGTCCAGAGGAATCTGACCCGACATGTAAACAGTGTTACCTGCCTTGATCGCCTGGGAGTAAGTGCCGATGGCGGCCGGGGCCTTGTCGCTGGTGATAACGGTCTTGGTCATGTATGACTCCTTGTAATGGTTGAGTTATGCACGCATGCGGGTGATGCGGATCACCCCGGTCAAAGCGCGCAGCTTCTTGATCACGCGGGCCAGGTGCACACGGTCGTGGACGCTGACCACCAACTGGACCACGCTGATGCGACCATCGCGTTCGTCCATGCTGATTTTCTCGATATTGCCGTCGGCAGCGTTGACGCTGCTGGCGAGCAGGGCGATCAGGCCGCGCTGGTGTTCCAGCTCGACGCGCAGTTCGACGTTGAATTCGCCGGTGACATCCTTGGCCCACGAGAGCTGGATGCATTTTTCCGGGTTGTGCCTGATTTCGCTGATGTTGCGGCAGTTGTCCAGGTGCACGACCATGCCTTTGCCCGCCGACAGGTGCCCGACGATCGGGTCGCCCGGGATCGGCGTGCAGCACTTGGCGTAGCTGAGCACCAGACCTTCGGTGCCGCGAATCGCCAGCGGACCTTCAGGGCTTGGCAGTTGTTCGCCTTCGCCAAGCAGGCGGCGGGCGACCACATAGGCCATGCGATTACCCAGGCCAATGTCTTCGAGCAAGTCTTCGATCAGTTCGAGGCGGTACTCGGTGAGCATGGCTTTGACGCGTTCGGCCGGGATCTTCTCCAGCGAACTGTCGAAACCATTGAGAACCTTGTTCAGCAGGCGTTCGCCGAGGCTGATGGATTCAGAACGGCGTTGCAGTTTCAGCGCATGACGGATGTGCGTGCGCGCCTTGCCGGTGACCACGAAATTGAGCCACGCCGGGTTTGGCCGTGCGCCGGGAGCACTGACGATCTCGACCGTGGAACCGCTTTGCAGCGGCTCGGACAGCGGTGCGAGTCGACGGTTGATCCGGCAGGCAATGCAGCTGTTGCCGACATCGGTGTGGACCGCGTAGGCAAAGTCGACCGCCGTGGAGCCTTTCGGCAGCTCCATGATCCGGCCTTTCGGCGTGAACACGTAGACTTCGTCCGGGAACAGGTCGATCTTCACGCTCTCGATGAATTCCAGCGAGTTGCCGGCGCGTTGCTGCATTTCCAGCACGCCTTTGACCCACTGACGGGCGCGGGCGTGAGTGCCTTTCGGCTGCTCGTCACCACTGGACTTGTACAGCCAATGGGCAGCGATGCCGTTGTTGGCCATCTCTTCCATTTCGCGGGTACGGATCTGGATCTCGATCGGTACGCCGTGCATGCCGAACAGCGTGGTGTGCAGCGACTGATAGCCGTTGGCCTTGGGGATCGCGATGTAATCCTTGAAGCGCCCTGGCAGCGGTTTGTACAAATTATGTACAGCGCCTAGCACGCGGTAGCAGGTATCGACCTTGTCGACGATGATCCGGAACGCGTAGACGTCCATGATCTCGTTGAAGGCCCGACGCTTGCCGCGCATTTTCTTGTAGATGCCGTAGAGGTGTTTCTGGCGCCCGCTGACTTCACCCTGGATGCCGTCGATCGCGAGGCAATGGCCAAGGGATTCTTCAATCTTGTTGACGATTTCCTTGCGGTTGCCCCGGGCGCGCTTGACGGCCTGGTAGATCCGCGCGGAGCGCATCGGGTGCATCGCCTTGAAGCCGAGGTCTTCGAATTCGATGCGGATCGCATGCATGCCCAGCCGGTTGGCGATGGGCGCGTAGATTTCGAGGGTTTCCTTGGCGATCCGGCGGCGTTTTTCGCCAGACAGCACTTCCAGTGTGCGCATGTTGTGCAGGCGGTCAGCGAGTTTGACCAGGATCACGCGAATGTCGCGCGCCATGGCCATGGCCATTTTCTGGAAGTTTTCGGCCTGGGCTTCGGCCTTGGTCTCGAAATTCATCTGGGTCAGTTTGCTGACCCCGTCGACCAGTTCGGCCACGGTTTCACCGAACTGCGCTTGCAGCGCTTCCTTGGCGATACCGGTGTCTTCGATCACGTCATGCAGCATCGCAGCCATCAGGCTCTGATGGTCCATGTGCATGTCGGCAAGAATATTGGCCACGGCAAGAGGATGCGTGACATACGCCTCGCCACTGCGACGGCGTTGACCGTCATGGGCTTGTTCGGCGTAGAAATACGCTCGGCGGACCAGGTTGACCTGGTCGTTGCCGAGGTAGGTCGATAAGCGATCGGCGAGGGCGTCTATGCTCGGCATGATGATTCCTGCCGTAAGCTGTGATCCCGCGCCGTGCTACGTCGACCAGGCATAGGCTTAGACGGCCTCGTTGGACTCGTCCTCGAACGCTGCGAACAGCGGCTCTTCCTGGACGATTTCCTGCTCGGCGATGAACTCGTAGCTCATCAGGCCTTCAGCGATTTCACGCAGGGCGACAACAGTCGGCTTGTCGTTTTCCCACTGGACCAGTGGCTCTTTGCCGCCGGTGGCCAGTTGACGGGCACGCTTGGTAGAGAGCATGACCAGCTCAAAGCGGTTTTCCACGTGTTCTAGGCAGTCTTCAACGGTTACGCGGGCCATGGTATTCCTCGGAGCGAATGCAATATGCGCGCTGCCCGGTTGGGCGAGCGGACTCAACAGTTTAAAAAATCACCAGCGATTAGGGAAGCGCTGATTTTTTGACCAAGCCCTTCAACGCGCTGCAAGCACCAATGTAAAGCGCTTGCAGCGGTTTTGGGAAGTGCTGATTATCCGAGCAATTCGGCCAGCAATTTGCCGAAACGTACTTGCTGGCGTTTCTGTTGCAGCTGATTGGCGCGGAAAATCGCCTTCAGATCGTCCAGTGCGTGAGCAAAATCGTCGTTGATGATCAGGTAGTCGTACTCGACATAGTGACTCATCTCGTTGACCGCTTCGCGCATCCGGCCGTCGATGATCTCGTCGCTGTCCTGACCGCGGTTGGTCAGGCGTTGGTGCAGGGCCTGAAGCGACGGCGGCAGGATAAAGATCGAGCGTGCCTGCGGCATCAGCTTGCGCACTTGCTCGGCGCCTTGCCAGTCGATTTCAAGAATCAGGTCGTGACCTTCGTCCAGCGTCTGCTGCAGGCGGCTTTGCGAGGTGCCGTAGAAGTTGCCGAAGACTTCGGCGCGTTCGAGGAAGTCGCCGTGCTCGCCCATTTTCACGAACTCTTCGCGGGTCACGAAGTGATAGTTCACGCCGTCCACTTCACCCGGGCGCATGGCGCGGGTGGTGTGGGAAACCGAAACGCGAATTTCCGGTATGGCATCGGTCAAAGCCTTGACCAGACTGCTCTTGCCCGCGCCCGATGGCGCGGAAATGATGTACAGGGTGCCGGTGCTGTGGGTCATGTCGGGGTTGCCTTACTCAATATTCTGCACTTGTTCGCGCATCTGCTCGATCAACACTTTGAGGTTGACGGCCGCCTGGGTGCTGCGCGGATCGAAGGCCTTGGAGCCCAGTGTGTTGGCTTCGCGGTTGAGTTCCTGCATCAGGAAGTCGAGGCGGCGTCCGGCCGCACCACCGGACTTCAGTACCCGGCGCACTTCGATGATGTGGGTGCTCAGGCGATCCAGTTCTTCGGCCACGTCGCTCTTTTGCGCGAGCATGACCATTTCCTGTTCGAGGCGCTGTGGATCCAGTTCGGCCTTCATGTCGGTGAAGCGATCGAGGACCTTCTGGCGCTGAGTGGCGAGCATTTGCGGCACCAGTTCACGCAGGGTCACGACGTCTTCTTCGATAGAGGTCAGGCGCTCGTTGATCAAGCGTGCCAGCTCCGCGCCTTCGCGCTCGCGGCCGGCCTTCAACTCTTTCAAGCCTTGATTGAACAGGGCGAGTGCGTCGGCGTTCAGTGCCTGCGGGTCGCTCGCATCGCCGACCAGTACGCCGGGCCAGGCCAGCACCTCAAGCGGATTCAGTGCGGCAGGATTCTTGATCAGGCCGGCAACGGTCTCGGCCGCAGCGACCAACTGCGCGGCGCGCTCGCGATCGACTTGCAGCGCTTTGCCGGTGCTTTCTTCGGTGTAACGCAGGGTGCATTCCAGTTTGCCTCGCGACAGACCTTGACGCAGCGCTTCACGCACCGCGCCTTCGAGGTCGCGAAACGACTCCGGCAAACGCAGGTGCGGTTCAAGGTAGCGGCTGTTGACCGAGCGCAGTTCCCAGCTCAGGGTGCCCTGGGCGCCGGCTTTTTCGACGCGGGCGAAGGCGGTCATGCTGTGCACCATGGCGGTGACCTCGCAATGCAGATCGGCGCAGCAGATGTTCCGCAGGCTCGATATCAATGAATTTAAGCCGACTGGCAGCAAAGGCGCAGGATTGTAGCGCAGTGCGGCGAATGCGCCCAAACACACGGTGTGACAAAGGGCTGCAGCCCGTCGGTAATGGGTGTTTCAAGGGCTTCAGTCGTCGTCCCGATTTTTTAGCGAGTGCCCAGGGGCGGTGCAGCGCTCTATAATGCTCGGCAGTTTTCCGTCCTCAGTACAGGTATCTCCTATGAAACGTCCAAGTGGTCGCGCTGCCGATCAGCTCCGCTCGATCCGCATTACCCGCAACTACACCAAGCACGCCGAAGGTTCGGTGCTGGTCGAATTCGGTGATACCAAAGTCATCTGCACCGTCAGCGTCGAAAACGGCGTGCCGCGCTTCCTCAAAGGCCAGGGCCAGGGTTGGCTGACCGCCGAGTACGGCATGCTGCCGCGCGCCACTGGCGAGCGTAACCAGCGTGAAGCGAGCCGTGGCAAGCAGGGCGGTCGCACTCTGGAAATCCAGCGCCTGATTGGCCGTTCCCTGCGCGCTGCGCTGGACATGTCCAAGCTGGGTGATGTCACCCTGTATGTCGACTGCGATGTGATCCAGGCTGACGGCGGTACTCGTACCGCTTCCATTACCGGTGCCATGGTTGCACTGGTTGACGCGTTGAAAGTGATCAAGAAGCGCGGCGGCCTCAAAGGCGGCGATCCGCTCAAGCAAATGATCGGTGCCGTGTCGGTTGGCATGTATCAGGGCGAAGCCGTGCTGGATCTGGACTATCTTGAAGATTCCGCCGCCGAGACTGACCTCAACGTGGTGATGACCAGCACCGGTGGTTTCATCGAAGTACAGGGCACTGCCGAAGGCGCGCCGTTCCAGCCGGAAGACTTGAACGCCATGCTGGAGCTGGCCAAGCAGGGCATGAACGAAATCTTCGAACTGCAAAAGGCTGCACTGGCCGACTGAGCAGGTGCATAACCGCAAGGAGGACACGATGAGTGACGAGCAAGAGTTGCTGCCCAAACCGAGCCAGGAGGTTCGCCAGTGGGCGATGTTTTGTCACTTGTCCGCCTTGCTGGGGATCTGGATTCCGTTCGGCAATCTGATCGGACCATTGATCCTTTGGCAGATGAAGCGCGAGACAGATCCGTTCATCGATGCGCAGGGCAAGGAGGCGTTGAATTTTCAGATCACCGTCGCCATCGCCTCGTTGATTTGCTTCCTGCTGATGGTGCTGATCATCGGGTTCTTCCTGCTGGGGATACTGGCGATCGGCGCGCTGGTTTTGACGATCATCGCCGGTGTGAAAGCCAATGAAGGTTTTCCTTACCGATATCCGTTTACCTGGCGACTGATCAAATAACAAGCTCGAAAAGTTTAAAATCAATGCCCTGACCTGTCAGGGTATTTTTATTTATGCAACTAAATTAGTCTCTACTATATGTAGGAATAATCTGACTGCGATGACTGGTCGATACTCTTTCCGTATATACACTTTTGGTCACAACTGTATTGGCTTAGTTTGGATTCATGGCCTTGGAATCAAAGGCGACGATTGTTAAAGTTGGCCGAATAATATTTCTCCTGAAATATTAAGATATATTCAAGCCATCGAAGGCTTTTGAATTTCCGAGTAATCAGTGTTGAGACAATCAGCCGGTTCATGAGGCGCGTGCAGGTAAACAGCTCGCCTCTGAATATATAGCCAAGAATAATCCCAATGATTCAGCTCGATTTTTACGGAACACTTGTGGCCGCCTCGTTAGTGCTTCTGCTAGGGCGCGGGCTCGTTATGCGTGTTGGTTTCATGCGCAGTTACAATATCCCCGAGCCTGTCGCGGGTGGCTTGGTAGTTGCCTTGCTTTTATTGCTGCTGCGAATGTTCGATATTGAAATTCGTTTCGATACTTCCCTGCAGACACCTTTGATGCTTGCCTTTTTTGCCACCATTGGTCTGAGCGCAGACTTTGCCAGCCTGAAGAAAGGCGGCCGCATAGTTGGGGTATTTCTCCTGGCGGTCACCGGGCTGTTGGTGGTGCAGAATGCCATGGGTATCGGCTTGGCAAAAATGCTCGGGCTTGATCCATTGATGGGGCTGCTGACCGGTTCGATCACTCTGGCGGGCGGTCATGGCACCGGTGCTGCGTGGGGTACGGTATTCAGCGAGAAGTACGGTCTGGCGTCTGCGTCGGAACTGGCGATGGCATCCGCGACGTTTGGCCTGGTGCTGGGTGGTCTGATCGGCGGACCAGTCGCGCGCTTGCTCATCAAGCGAGTGCAACTGCCCGGTTGTCAGAGTCAGGATGCGCCGCCGCGGTTGCCAAAAGGCTTCGAGCAACCAAACAAAGAACGCTCGATTACGCCGTTTTCGTTTATAGAAACACTCGCCCTGATCGCGGTCAGTTTGCTGGCGGGCAATCTGTTGAACGGTCTGCTGCAGGGGACCGCATTCGAGTTGCCAACGTTTGTTTGTGTCCTGTTTGTAGGCGTGGTGTTGCGCAACGGGCTCTCGGCGCTGGGCCTGTATCAGGTGTTCGAGCGTGAAGTGTCGGTGCTGGGTAATGTCAGCTTGTCGCTGTTTCTGGCGATTGCCCTGATGTCGCTCAAGTTGTGGGATCTGGCCGCACTGGCGTTGCCGATTTTCATCATTCTGGCTGTACAGGCGCTGGTCATGGCGTTGTTCGCGATTTTCGTGACGTTCCGGATGATGGGGCGCAACTACGACGCGGCCGTGCTGGCTGCGGGGCATTGCGGTTTTGGCCTGGGCGCCACGCCGACTGCCATTGCCAACATGCAGGCCGTGACACAGCGCTACGGTCCCTCGCAGATCGCGTTTCTGGTGGTGCCGATGGTCGGGGCGTTCTTCATCGACATCATTAATGTCATCGTCATCAAGCTGTATCTGGCTTTGCCGTTCTTCGCAGCTGTCTGAATTCGAGCCTGCCTGGACGTGACGCATAAAAAATGCCCGTATCTTGCGATACGGGCATTTTTTAACTGCGAAACGACGCTTAGATGGTCAGCGTCCAGTCGTAGTCGACGATCAGTGGCGCGTGCTGCGAGAACCGTGGCTGACGTGGCAGGCGTGCGCTGCGCACGAAGCGTCGCAGGCCCGGGGTCAGGATCTGGTAATCGAAACGCCAGCCCAGATTGAGCATCTCGGCCTGTTCGTTATCCGGCCACCAGCTGTACTGGTCGCCTTCACGGCTGACTTCGCGCAGGGCATCGACATAACCCATGTTGCCGACAATCTCGTCCATCCAGGCGCGTTCTGGCGCCAGGAAGCCCGGGGATTGCTGGCTGTCGCGCCAGTTCTTGATGTCGAGCTTCTGCTGCGCCACGTACAGCGAGCCACAATAAATGTACTCGCGACGTTTACGCCGCTGTTTGTCCAGGTACTTGCCGAAGTCGTCCATGAGCTTGAACTTCTGGTTCAAGTCCTCATCGCCGTTCATCCCCGAAGGAAGCAGCAAGGTGGCAATACTGACTTTGTCGAAATCTGCTTGCAGGTAGCGCCCGTAGCGGTCGGCCGTCTCGAAACCGAGACCGCTGATGACAGCCTTCGGTTGCAACCGCGAATACAAAGCCACGCCGCCTTGGGCAGGGACTTCAGCATCGCAGGCATAAAGGAAGTAGCCATCCAGTTGGAAGGCTGGGTCATCCAGTTCAAAGGCGGAGGCACGGGTGTCCTGCAGGCAGATGACGTCGGCATTCTGTGCTTGCAGCCAACTGAGCAAACCACGCTCGACTGCAGCCTGAATACCATTGACGTTCACACTGATGATCCGCATAAATGGCCCCAAAAATCGCGTGCGTGTATGATACACGGCGTCAAGCTAATTAGCTAAATCCGTGGTATTTGGGGTTTTTTTCATGCAAGCGTATCAGCGCGATTTCATTCGTTTTGCCATCGATCGCGGCGTTTTGCGCTTCGGTGAGTTCACCCTGAAGTCCGGGCGCACCAGTCCTTACTTCTTCAACGCCGGCCTGTTCAACTCGGGTTCGGCCTTGGCGCAGCTGGGGCGTTTCTACGCTGCAGCCATTGCCGAAAGCGGCATTCCCTTCGACGTTCTGTTTGGCCCGGCCTACAAAGGCATTCCGTTGGCGGCGACCACTGCCGTCGCGCTGGCCGAGCATCACGACCGTGACCTGCCGTGGTGCTTCAACCGCAAGGAAGCCAAGGCCCACGGTGAAGGCGGCAGCCTCGTTGGCGCCCCGCTGACTGGGGACGTGCTGATCATTGATGACGTAATCACTGCGGGTACGGCAATCCGCGAAGTGATGCAGATCATCGCTTCCCAGGACGGCGCCAAGGCCGCTGGCGTGCTGATCGCGCTGAACCGTCAGGAGCGTGGCAACGGTGAGTTGTCGGCGATCCAGGAAGTCGAGCGTGATTTTGGCATTCCGGTGATCAGCATTGTTTCGTTGAATCAGGTGCTGGAGTTCTTGGCTGACGATCCGCAGCTCAAGCAGCACTTGCCAGCGGTGGAAGCCTATCGCGCCCAGTTCGGCGTTTAACCGCAGAGCACTGTGGGAGCGAGCCTGCTCGCGAAGAGGCCTTCACATTCAACATTGATGTGATGCAGAGACCGCTTTCGCGAGCAGGCTCGCTCCCACAGCGAATGCGGTGAAAAAAAGACCCCGCTCAGCCAGGCTGAGCGGGGTCTTTTTGTTTGCGCTAAAGCTTAAGGACGCTTGCGATTGCTGATCAGCGTGCCCACACCGGTGTCGGTGAAGATTTCCAGCAGGATCGCGTTCGGCACGCGACCGTCGATGATCAGCGAGCTGCCCACGCCGCCCTGAACCGCTTCCAGCGCGCAACGGATCTTCGGCAGCATGCCGCCGTAGATGGTGCCGTCGGCGATCAGATCATCGACCTGCTGCGTGCTGAGACCGGTCAACACCGTGCCCGACTTGTCCATCAGGCCGGCGATGTTGGTCAGCAGCATCAGCTTCTCGGCTTTCAGCGCCTCGGCGACTTTACCGGCCACCAGATCGGCGTTGATGTTGTACGACTCGCCGTTCTCACCCACACCAATCGGCGCGATGACCGGGATGAAGTTGCCTTTGACCAGCAGGTTAAGCAGCTCGGTGTTGATCCCGACGACTTCGCCGACGTGACCGATGTCGATGATTTCCGGCTGGGTCATCTCCGGGGTCTGGCGGGTCACGGTGAGCTTCTTCGCACGAATCAGCCCGGCGTCTTTACCGGTCAGGCCGATGGCGCTGCCGCCGTGGCGGTTGATCAGGTTGACGATGCTTTTGTTGACCTGACCGCCCAAGACCATTTCCACGACGTCCATGGTCGCCGCGTCGGTGACGCGCATGCCATCGACGAAGTGGCTTTCGATCGACAGGCGCTTGAGCAGATCACCGATCTGCGGGCCGCCGCCGTGCACGACCACCGGGTTGATGCCCACAGCTTTCATCAAGACGATGTCGCGGGCGAAGCCGGTTTTCAGCTCCTCGCTTTCCATCGCGTTGCCGCCGTATTTGATCACCAGGGTCTTGCCGACATAACGTCGGATGTAAGGCAGCGCTTCGGACAGGACCTTGGCAGTGTTGGCGGCGGCATCGCGTTCGAGGGTCATTCAGGGCTCCGGGTGGATCAGAACGGTAGTTGGAGATCAGGTGCAACACGTTTCAATTGGGCGTGGAACACGTCTTTGATGCGCTGTAGTTCAGCCTCGTCATCGGCCTCGAAGCGCAGCACCAGCACCGGTGTGGTGTTGGATGCGCGCACCAGGCCCCAGCCTTTGGCGTAGTCAACTCGCACGCCGTCGATGGTGGTCAGGTCAGCGCCTGCGCCCCACTGTGCGTCGTGCAGTGCATCAATGATGCTGAATTTGCTCTCTTCGGTCACATGGATATTGATTTCCGGCGTAGAAATATCATTCGGAAAGGTCGCAAACAGCTCTTCCGCGGTGGATTTTTCCTTGCTGAGGATCTCCAGCAGCCGTGCGGCGCTGTAGATACCGTCGTCGAAACCGAACCAGCGCTCCTTGAAGAAGATGTGCCCGCTCATTTCACCGGCCAACAGCGCGCCGGATTGTTTCATTTTCTTTTTGATCAACGAATGACCAGTCTTCCACATTAGCGGCCGACCACCGTATTCCTTGATCAGCGGCACCAGACGACGGGTGCATTTGACGTCGAAGATGATTTCCGCGTCCGGGTTGCGCGCCACGACGTCGCGAGCGAACAGCATCAGCAGGCGATCGGGGTAGACGATGCTGCCGGTGTTGGTCACCACGCCGACACGGTCGCCGTCGCCGTCGAACGCCAGGCCGATGTCGGCGTTGGTTTCTTTGACTTTGGCGATCAGATCGACGAGGTTTTCCGGCTTGCCCGGATCCGGGTGGTGGTTCGGGAAGTTGCCGTCGACTTCGCAGAACAGCGGGATGACTTCGCAGTTCAGCGCTTCGATCAATTGCGGGGCGATCACGCCGGCCGCGCCGTTGCCGCAGTCGACCACGACCTTCAGGCGGCGGGCCAGTTTGATGTCCTGGACGATTTCGGTGTTGTAGCGGTCGAGGATCTCGACCTGGGTGACGCTGCCCGCGCCGCTGCTCAGGTTGTTGGTCTTGAGGCGCTCGTGCAGGGCCTGGATCTGTTCGTTGGCGAGGGTGTCGCCGGCGATGACGATCTTGAAACCGTTGTAGTTCGACGGGTTGTGGCTGCCGGTGAGCATCACCCCGGACTTGCCGGCCAGGACGTTGGCGGCGTAGTACAGCGCCGGCGTCGGCACCAGACCGACATCGCTGACGTGGCAGCCGCTTTCGGCGATACCGCGAATCAGCTCGGCAACCAGCTCCGGGCCGGACAGGCGACCGTCGCGACCGACGGATACATTCGGCTCACCTTGAGCCAGGCTCTGCGAACCGATGGCGCGGCCGATCCAGTAAGCGGTTTCGGCATTGAGGAATTCCGGCACGGTGCCGCGAATGTCATAGGCGCGGAAAATGCTGTCAGGCAGCTTCGGGGCGATCTTGGCTGGGGTGCTCATCTACGGAAATGCTCCATCTCGAAAGTGGCGGGACAGACCGACGAATCGTTCGACGGCAGGCTCAAACTGAAGGGTATGACGGCGTTTTCCACAGAGAGTTCGTGGTATGAAAGGGCCATGATGCCTCGGCGGGCGTGGCTTTCGGCCGGCAAAACCTTGATTTTCGGTGTTAAACCTTTCAGCTGATCTGCCTGAAATTTCCCCCTGTAGGAGCTGCCGCAGGCTGCGATCTATTGATCTTGATCTTAAAAATCAAAAGATCGCAGCCTGCGGCAGCTCCTACAGAAGATGACTCCGGTTACTTGGTGCCGGTATGGCCAAACCCGCCGGTGCCGCGTTCGGTTTCAACGAACTCTTCAACCATTTCGAAATGCGCCTGTACCACCGGTACCAGCACCAGTTGCGCCAGACGTTCGCCGACGGTCATGGTGAAATCGGTCTGGCCACGGTTCCAGCAGGACACCATCAGCGGGCCTTGGTAATCGGAGTCGATCAAACCCACGAGGTTGCCCAGCACGATGCCGTGCTTATGGCCCATGCCCGAGCGCGGCAGGATCAGCGCGGCGAGGTTCGGGTCGCCGATATAAACCGACAGACCGGTCGGGATCAGCACGGTTTCACCCGGCTTGATCACGATGTCCTGATCCAGCATGGCGCGCAGGTCGAGGCCGGCGGAGCCCGGGGTGGCGTATTGCGGCAGCGGGAAATCGGTGCCGATGCGTGGGTCAAGGATCTTGGCTTGCAAAGCGTGCATGTAAATTAAACCTGGTTCAGACGTTCGGCGATAAAAGTGACCAGTTGGCGAGCGATCTTGCTCTTGCTGGTCTGGGCGAAAACCGTGGCGTGCAGCTCACGGTCAATCACGCTGCAGGCGTTTTCTTCGCTGTTGAAACCGATGCTCGGGTTGGCGACGTCATTGGCGACGATCAAATCGAGATTCTTGTCTTTCAACTTGCGTGCAGCGTAGTCGAGCAGGTGTTCGGTCTCGGCGGCAAAGCCGACACTGAACGGACGGTCGGGACGGGTCGCGATGGTGGCCAGGATGTCCGGGTTACGCACCATTTGCAGGACGAAGCCGTCACCGCTCGTAGGATCTTTCTTGAGTTTTTGCGGGGCAACGACTTCCGGACGGTAGTCCGCCACCGCTGCCGAGGAAATGAACACGTCGCACGGAATCGCGGCTTCGCAAGCCGCGAGCATGTCGCGGGCACTGACCACGTCGATACGGGTGACGCGATCCGGTGTCGGCAGGTGCACCGGGCCGCTGATCAAGGTGACGCGAGCGCCGGCTTCAACCGCCGCTTCGGCGAGGGCAAAGCCCATTTTCCCGGAGCTGTGGTTGGTGATGTAGCGCACCGGGTCGATGTTTTCCTGGGTCGGGCCGGCGGTGATCACCACATGCTTGCCGGTCAGTGCCTGACGCTGGAAGCAATCCGCTGCGCATTGCGCCAGATCGGTGGCTTCCATCATCCGGCCCATGCCGACGTCGCCGCAGGCCTGGCTGCCCGAGGCCGGGCCGAAGGTCTTCAGGCCACGGCTTTCAAGGAGTTGCAGGTTGGCCTGGGTCGCCGGATCGCGCCACATCGCCTGATTCATCGCGGGGGCGACGGCCACGACGGCGTCGGTGGCGAGTACCAGCGTGGTCAGCAAATCGTTGGCGATGCCTTGGGCCAGACGGGCGATCAGGTCCGCGGTAGCCGGGGCGATCAGCACCAGATCGGCCCACTTGGCCAGCTCGATGTGGCCCATCGCAGCTTCTGCGGCCGGGTCGAGCAAGTCGAGGTGCACAGGGTGGCCAGACAAGGCCTGCATGGTCAGCGGGGTGATGAACTCGGCGCCACCGTGGGTCATGACCACACGCACTTCGGCGCCCTGGTCGATCAGGCGACGAACCAGATCAGCGCTCTTGTAGGCCGCGATGCCGCCGCCGACGCCCAGAACGATGCGTTTCCGATACAGCCGCTGCATAGGTCTGCCTTTCATTTCGTTGATGACTGCGGTGCGATGCCCCCTCCCCAGGGTTGAATCGACCACAAAAAAGATGGGCTACGATATCACAGCGACCGCTACGGAACAGCGGCGCCCACAGACAGGGAATGTGTATGAGTATTCGCGATTGGCCTGCGGCGGAACGGCCGCGGGAAAGGTTATTGGAGCATGGGGCAGCGAGCCTCTCGGACGCTGAGTTGTTGGCGATTTTTCTGCGCACCGGATTGCCCGGGATAAGCGCTGTAGACCTGGCGCGTAATCTGTTGACTCAATTCGGCAGCCTGCGTTTGCTGCTTGAGGCCGATCAGCACGCATTCAGCAAACAATTGGGACTCGGGCCGGCGAAGTTTGCGCAACTGCAGGCGGCTCAGGAAATGAACAGGCGACATCTGGCTGAGAAGTCACGGCAGAAACCAGCCCTGGAAAACCCTCAGGTCGTTCGCGATTATCTGAAAGCGATGCTGCGTCACGAACCGCATGAGGTGTTTGGTTGCCTGTTCCTTGACTCCAAACATCAAGTCCTGAATTTCGAGATACTGTTTCGCGGCTCGATCGACAACACCAGCGTGCATCCGCGCGAGGTTGTGAAGCGATGTCTGGCCAATAACGCGGCGGCGTTGATCCTGTGCCACAACCATCCATCGGGGAATACGGACCCCAGTCAGGCCGATCGGCTGCTGACCAAGCGCCTGCAAAAGGCGCTGGAGCTGATTGATGTGCGGGTGCTCGATCACTTTATCGTCGGCGATGGTGAGCCGCTGTCGATGGCGGAGTGTGGCTGGATGTAACGCCTAGGAACAAACGCTAAACCACTGTGGGAGTGAGCCTGCTCGCGATAGCAATTTTCCAGTCACCGAATGGGTTGACTGAAATGACGCCATCGCGAGCAGGCTCACTCCTACAGGTTATGTGCAGGGCAGGTTATTTCAGGTTGACCTTGGAGTAGTCCTGACGGCCAAACGGGCTTACCGAGTAACCCTGAACGTCTTTACGCGTCAGTGCGTAGGCCGTCGGGTGCGCCAGCGGCAACCACAGCGCCTGCTGCTGAATCTGCGTCTGCGCCTGCTCATACAGCTTGGTGCGCACGCCTTGCTCGCTGGTGGTCTTACCGGCGCTGATCAGCTTGTCCAGATCGGCATTGCAGTAGCGTGCGAAGTTGGTGCCCGACTTGACCGCCGCGCAGGAAAACTGCGGCGTGAGGAAGTTGTCCGGGTCGCCGTTATCGCCGGCCCAGCCCATGAACAGCAGATCATGCTCGCCGGCCTTGGCGCGACGAATCAACTCTCCCCACTCGATCACGCGGATTTCCGCCTGAATGCCGATTTCCGCCAGATCTGACTGCAACATCTGTGCGCCCAGGCTTGGGTTCGGATTCAGCAGGCTGCCGGAAGGACGCGTCCAGATGGTGGTCTGGAAACCGTCCTTCAACCCGGCCTTGGCCAGCAATGCCTTGGCTTTGGCGACATCGTGCGGGTAACCCGGCAGGTTCTTCGCGTAACTCCAGGTGTTCGGCGGGTAAGGGCCGTTGGCGGCTTCGGCGGTGTCTTCAAACACAGCCTTGATGTAGTTGGCCTTGTCGAAGGCGAGGTTGATTGCCTGACGCACTTCCGGCTTGTCCAGCGGCGGATGCTGGCTGTTAATGCCGACGAAAGCGGTCATGAACGCGTCAGTCTTTTCGACTTTCAGCGTCGGTTCTTTCAGCGCGGCTTGTACGTCGAGTGGCTTCGGTGACAGGGCGATCTGGCATTCATTGCGCCGCAGTTTTTGCAGGCGCACGTTAGCGTCCGGGGTAATGGCGAAAATCAACGGGTCCACCGAAGGCTTACCGCCGAAGTAATCCGGGTTGGCCTTGTAACGAATCGCTGCGTCTTTCTGGAAACGGTTGAACACGAACGGGCCAGTGCCGATCGGCTGGTTGTTGAGCTTGTCGGTCGCGCCGGCTTTCATCAGTTTGTCGGCGTATTCGGCGGAGTAGATCGAGGCGAAGCCCATGCTCAGGGTCGCCAGGAATGTTGAATCCGGATGATCAAGAGTGAAGCGTACGGTCAGCGGATCGAGTGCGTCGATTTTCTTGATCAGCGCAGGCAGTTGCATCGACTGTGCGTGCGGGAAGCCGCTTTGAGCAACCTTGTGCCACGGGTTGGCCGGGTCGAGCATGCGGTCGAAGCTGAACTTGACGTCTTCGGCGGTCAGCTCGCGGCTCGGCTTGAAGTATTCGGTCGTGTGAAACTTCACCTGCGGGTGCAGCTTGAACACGTAAGTCAGGCCATCGGTGCTGACTTCCCAGCTGTCGGCCAGGCTCGGCACGACTTTGCCGCTGGCGGTATCGAAGTCCACCAGACGGTTCATCAGTACGTCCGCCGAGGCGTTGGTGGTGGTCAGCGAGTTGTATTGCACCACGTCGAACCCTTCCGGGCTGGCCTCGGTGCAGACGCTCAGCGCGGCGGCCTGGGCCAGGGGGCTCAGCAGGAGCGGGGCAAGCAACAGGGGTAGGGCAGCGAGGCGCATGGTCGGTTTCCTTTTACAGATCGAAGGCCCATCTGCAAGTGCAGTCTGGAAAAGGCCTACCCTAGAGGTCTGGATTACAAATGACTATCCCCTTTTTGCATTTTCGGGGCACAGTGATGGCCGTTTTTCAGGCTGCAGGGCGCGGCCAAAAGTCTGAAACACCCGCAAGGGTGGTTTTCTGCGACGAGTGGTAAAAATCGATGCCAGCCTTTATCCAAGGCGTTCGCAGGCTGAAAAAGCGCCTTTTTGTGGATTGTTTGCACACCGAATGTTGTTGCTCCGAAGTCTTTCTGGTATAAAGCAGCGCTCTTTTCTAGGGGCCCGGTTCCTTCACTGTAGGTGTAGCCGGTAAGACCTCTAAAGAAACGCGGCGCCTGGCGCCAAATGACTGAGAGATTAAGCGGCCAACCCATGCCGGGTTGGGCATGTGGTTTTAGAGGGCTGAGGCATGTCGAGAGTATGTCAAGTTACCGGTAAGGGTCCGGTGACTGGGAATAACATTTCCCACGCAAACAACAAAACCCGTCGTCGTTTCCTGCCGAACCTGCAGCATCACCGCTTCTGGGTTGAAGAAGAGAAACGTTTTGTGCGTCTGCGCGTATCTGCCAAAGGCATGCGTATCATCGACAAGCGTGGCATCACTGTCGTGCTCGCCGAACTTCGCCGCGATGGCAAGATTTAAGGGAGCTAATCATGCGTGAATTGATTCGTTTGATCTCGAGCGCCGGTACTGGTCACTTCTACACTACCGACAAGAACAAGCGTACTACCCCGGACAAAATCGAGATCAAGAAATATGATCCGGTTGTTCGCAAGCACGTGATCTACAAGGAAGGCAAAATCAAGTAATTGATTTTTCCCGACTTACGAAAAAGGCCCGTATCTCACGATACGGGCCTTTTTTGTTGCCTCGGATTTTGTGTTTCCTGTTCTGGCCCCTTCGCGAGCAGGCTCACTCCTACATTTGAATGCGGTCACCTGTAGGAGTGAGCCTGCTCGCGATAGGTCCGGATCAGCCAGCGAAAATCCTCAAGCCTTCTGTTCGAAAATCACATAAATCTTGCGGCAAGCCTCCAGCACTTCCCAGGTGCCACGAAACCCCGCCGGAATCACAAACCGGTCGCCCACACGCAAGGTCTTGGCATTGCCATCGCTGTCACGCAGCACCGAAACCCCCTGCAGGATTTCGCAGTACTCATGCTCGGTGTAATTCACCGTCCACTGCCCGACCGCACCTTCCCACACGCCGACGCCCATCTGCCCGCAAGGGCTTTCGTACTGATGGAACACCGCTTGCTCAGGATCACCCTTGAGCACTTTCGCCGGGTCCGGACGATAGCGTTCGGCTTCGCTGCTGGTGAGGCTGATGTCGACGACGTTCTGGATGTTCATTGTTGTTATCCCCCGTGAATACGGCGCGATTGGCTGGAAAGGCCCAAAGTCTATGTTGATTAAAATCAACACCGCAAGGCCGTATGGCCACCTTATGTCAAATATATTGAAACAACCCCGGCCGCTGGTTTAGGGTGGCGGGTGCCTCTGGCCGAAAAAACCGGCTGGCCGGGCAGAATTCCTGAGGACGCTGGCGAAGATCGCGCGGCGCTCGTATTCAACAAGCGGAGGACACTCGAAATGACCACCCTGACTCGTGCCGACTGGGAACAACGCGCCCGCGACCTGAAAATCGAAGGCCGCGCCTACCTCAATGGCGAATACACCGACGCCGTCTCCGGCGAGACCTTCGAGTGCATCAGCCCGGTCGATGGCCGTCTGCTCGGCAAGATTGCCAGCTGTGACGCCGCCGACGCCCAACGCGCTGTTGAGAACGCCCGCGCCACGTTCAATTCCGGCGTCTGGTCGCGCCTGGCGCCGACCAAACGCAAAGCCACCATGATCCGTTTTGCCGGCCTGCTCAAGCAGCACGCCGAAGAACTGGCCCTGCTTGAAACCCTCGACATGGGCAAGCCGATCAGCGATTCGCTGTACATCGACGTTCCGGGCGCGGCGCAAGCGCTGAGCTGGAGCGGTGAAGCGATCGACAAGATTTACGACGAAGTCGCGGCCACGCCGCACGATCAACTGGGTCTGGTGACCCGCGAGCCGGTGGGCGTTGTCGGTGCCATCGTGCCGTGGAACTTCCCGTTGATGATGGCCTGCTGGAAACTCGGCCCGGCGCTGTCGACCGGTAACTCGGTGATCCTCAAGCCGTCGGAAAAATCCCCGCTGACCGCCATCCGCATCGCCGCACTGGCGGTTGAAGCGGGTATTCCGAAAGGCGTGCTCAACGTGCTGCCGGGTTATGGTCATACCGTTGGCAAGGCGCTGGCCCTGCACAACGACGTCGACACACTGGTGTTCACCGGTTCGACCAAGATCGCCAAGCAACTGATGATCTACTCCGGCGAATCGAACATGAAGCGTGTCTGGCTGGAAGCCGGCGGCAAGAGTCCGAACATCGTCTTTGCCGATGCCCCGGATCTGCAAGCCGCTGCCGAATCCGCTGCCAGCGCCATCGCCTTCAACCAGGGCGAAGTCTGCACCGCCGGTTCGCGTCTGCTGGTCGAGCGTTCCATCAAAGACAAGTTCTTGCCGATGGTGATCGAGGCGCTGAAAACCTGGAAACCGGGCAATCCGCTGGATCCGGCAACCAACGTCGGTGCGCTGGTCGACACCCAACAGATGAACACCGTGCTGTCGTACATCGAGTCCGGCCACAGCGATGGCGCCAAACTGGTGGCTGGCGGTAAGCGCATCCTTCAGGAAACCGGCGGCACTTACGTTGAGCCGACTATTTTCGACGGTGTGAGCAACGCGATGAAGATCGCTCAGGAAGAGATCTTCGGCCCGGTGCTGTCGGTCATCGCTTTCGATACCGCTGAAGAAGCCATCCAGATCGCCAACGACACGCCTTACGGTTTGGCCGCTGCAGTCTGGACCCAGGACATCTCCAAGGCTCATCTGACCGCCAAGGCGCTGCGTGCCGGCAGCGTGTGGGTCAATCAGTACGACGGCGGCGACATGACTGCGCCGTTCGGCGGCTTCAAACAGTCGGGCAACGGCCGCGACAAGTCGCTGCACGCGTTCGACAAGTACACCGAGCTGAAGGCGACGTGGATCAAGCTGTAAGCCGTTAGGAGGGTCTGTTCGCAAGAGCAGATCCTCCAGACGAGGCAGATCCCTGTGGGAGCGAGCCTGCTCGCGAAAGCGGTGTATCAGTCAGCCCATGTGCTGAATGTGAAACCGCTTTCGCGAGCAGGCTCGCTCCCACATTTGTTTGATGTGGTCTCTAAAAATAATTATCCACAGGAGCGTGGAACATGCGGTGGGCGACGTATTTCGCCGTGTTGGCGTCTGTCTTGAGTGTCGGTCTGGCCCTGGGGGTCAGCATGCCGTTGGTGTCGTTGCGCCTAGAAGGCTGGGGTTACGGTTCCTTCGCCATCGGTGTAATGGCAGCGATGCCGGCGATTGGCGTGTTGTTGGGCGCGAAGATTTCCAGCCATTTGGCGGCGCGCTTTGGCACGGCGAACCTGATGCGCCTGTGCCTGTGGGCTGGGGCATTGTCGATCGGTTTGCTGGCGCTGTTGCCGAGCTATCCGATCTGGCTGGTGCTGCGCCTGATGATCGGCGTGATCCTGACTATCGTGTTCATCCTCGGCGAGAGCTGGATCAATCAGCTGGTGGTCGAGCACTGGCGTGGCCGGTTGGTGGCGCTGTATGGCAGCAGCTATGCGTTGAGCCAACTGTCGGGGCCGTTGTTGCTGGGCGCGTTGGGCACTGAACATGATTACGGTTTCTGGGTCGGTGTCGGTTTGCTGGTGGTTTCGCCGTTGCTGTTACTCGGTCGCAGCGGTGCGCCAAGCAGTGAAGCGAGCAGCGTGACGTTCCGCGACCTCTGGGGATTTGCGCGCGAGCTGCCAGCAATTGCCTGGGCGGTGTCGTTGTTTGCCGCGTTCGAAGCGATGATCCTGACGTTGCTGCCGGTGTATTGCCTGCAGCAGGGTTTCACGGCCGAGATCGCGCTGGCGATGGTCAGCACCGTGGTGGTGGGGGATGCGTTGCTGCAATTGCCGATTGGCGCGTTGGCCGATTACCTGTCGCGACGTACGTTGTTCGCGGGTTGTGCGGTGGTGTTGATGCTGTCGAGTCTGGCGATTCCAATGTTGCTCGACACGCTGCTGATCTGGCCGTTGTGGGTGTTGTTCGGGGCGAGTGCCGGTGGTTTGTTCACCCTGTCGCTGATTCTGATTGGCGAGCGTTATCGCGACGATGCGCTGGTGCGGGCGAACGCGCACATTGCGCAGCTTTGGGGCGTGGGTTGTCTGGTCGGGCCGCTCGCGGCCGGGGCGGGCAGCCAGTGGATCAGCGGGCATGCGTTGCCGTTGCTGATGGCGATCGGGGCGTTCGGGTTGGTGATTCTGCTCTTGCGCCAAGGGGCGTTTGGCACAGCTCAGACGGCTTGAAGTCAAAAGATCGCAGCCTTCGGCAGCTCCTGCAGGAGGAATGCATTTCAACTGCAGGAGCTGCCGAAGGCTGCGATCTTTTGCTCTTTAAAGCATTCGCTCAAGGCCGACAGTGGTGCTGAACCACGCGTTGAACCGCCGCCACCAACTCCCCGGCTCTTTGGTCAGGGTATGCATCTGGCCGTTGTCCTCAGTCACCCAGACGATCTGCCCGTTCTCAAGCTTCGCCTCATAGCTCAACGCTGGCGCCATGCCCTGCAAGGCCAGTTCGCGCACATGCCAGGCCAGTTCCGGGCTGTCGACCAACACCCCGACCTCGGTATTCCACAGCACCGAGCGCGGGTCGAAGTTGAATGAGCCGATAAACGATTTCTGCCGATCAAAGATCATTGCTTTGCTGTGCAGGCTTGAGTCCGAACCACGAAACGACTTGCTGTAAAACACATGCGGGCCGCTGCCATAGTTATCCCCAGGCTGGCGCCGCAGTTCATACAACTTCACGCCATGCTCCAGCAACGCCTTGCGATACGGTGCATAGCCGCCATGCACCGCCGGTACATCGGTGGCCTCCAGCGCGTTGGTCAGCAGGCTCACCGAGACGCCGGCATCGGCGCGACCGGTCAGGTAAACCAGACCTGGCTGGCCCGGCACGAAGTACGCCGAAATCATGATCAGCTCTTTGCTCACGCCTCTGAGCTCGGGTGCCAGTTGCGTGGTCAGCAGCAATTGCGGATCCGGCTCACCCTTGGCCAAGACCTTGCTCGGCGCGTCCCACAATGCCTGATTCCACGCCCAGATCAGCTCTTTGCGCCAGATGTCCATGCGCGGCGCAGTCTTGAAGGTCATCAATTGCTGATACAGCGCGTGATTCTGTTTGCGGGTTTCTTCCAGCGACTCTTCCAGGCGCGTGCGGGTGTTTTTCAGGTCTTTGGCGGTCGGCTGGCTGGAGAGGAATTCGTCGATCGGTTTGCTCAGGGCGCTGTTCCAGTACTGGTCGAAACTGTGGCCGAGCTGCTCGGCGACAGGCCCGACACTGAGCATGTCGATATCAGTGAAATTCAGATTCGGCTCGGCGTCGAAATACTCGTCACCCAGATTGCGTCCGCCGACGATGGCCGCGCTGTTGTCCGCCAGCCACAGTTTGTTGTGCATACGCCGATGTTGCAGCGATAGATTGAACAAGCGGCCTGCTGCCCGCGTGACGCCGGTACTGCGGCCAAGGTGGAGTGGATTGAACAGACGAATCTGAATCTGCGGATGCGCCGCGAGTGTGGCGATGATCTGGTCGAGGCCATCGCTGGTGGTGTCATCGAGCAGGATGCGCACGCGCACGCCACGGTCGGCAGCCTTGAGCAGTTCCTCCACCAGCATTCGCGTGCTGATGCCGTCGTGGACGATGTAGTACTGCAGATCGAGGCTGGTCTGGGCGTTGCGGATCAGTTCGGCGCGGGCGGTGAACGCCTCGCTGCTGTTGGACAGCAGGCGAAACCCCGAGCGGCCTTGATAGGGCGCCGCTTGCGCCTGGATCGAACGGCCGAAGCTGGAATCGGATGCCGGCAACGCCTGACTCGGCTCGCGCGGAACATCAAGGGTCGCACAGCCACTCAGGAACGAGGCGAGTAACAGCAAAGCGAACAGGGGCTGTCTGAAGCTCACGTAGGGTCATTCCGAATGGCGGCTAGGGTCGGCATATGGACGCGGTTCTCTGGAAAAAGGTCAGTCGGCTTCGGCCAGCAATCTGACAGCTGTCTCGCCGACTTTGCGCACCGCCTCTTCGATCTGCGCTGTCGGTTTGGCAGCGTAGTTCATCCGCAGGCAATTGCGGTACTTGCCCGAGGCGGAAAAGATGCTGCCGACGGCAATCTGTACGCCTTGGTCGTGTAACTCACGATTGAGTTTCAAGGTGTCGAAACCTTCCGGCAATTCGACCCACAACATGAAGCTGCCTTGCGGCCGGCTGGCGCGAGTACCCGCGGGAAAGTACCGCGTCACCCAGTCGATCATCAGGTCGCGGCTGCGCTGGTATTGCGTGCGCATGCGCCGCAAGTGCGGTTCGAAATAACCGGCCTTGAGGAATTCGGCGATGGCAATCTGCGGCTGCGGTGCGGTCGATCCGGTGCTGATGTATTTCATGTGCAGCACGCGCTCGAGGTAGCGGCCCGGCGCAACCCAACCAATACGCAGCCCTGGCGCCAGGGTCTTGGAAAACGAACTGCACAGCAGCACACGGCCGTCTTCGTCGAAGGATTTGATCGTGCGCGGACGCGGGTAGGTGTAGGCCAGTTCGCCATACACATCGTCCTCGATGATCGCCACATCAAAGCGTTGCGCGAGGTTGAGCAGGGCGCGTTTGCGTGACTCCGGCATGATGTAGCCGAGCGGGTTGTTGCAATTCGGGGTGAGCTGAATGACCTTGATCGGCCATTGTTCGAGTGCGAGTTCCAGCGCTTCGAGGCTGATGCCGGTAAGCGGGTCGGTGGGAATTTCCAGGGCTTTCATGCCCAGGCCTTTGAGCGTTTGCATGGCGCCGTGGAAGCTCGGCGAATCGACCGCGACGATGTCGCCCGGCTCGCAGATCGCGTGGATGCTGGTGGACAGCGCTTCGTGGCACCCGGTGGTGACGACCAGGTCGCTGGCGCTCAACTGGCAACCGGAATCGAGCATCAGCCGAGC
Organism: Pseudomonas sp. S3_C06; assembly: GCF_054667675.1. NCBI lineage: Bacteria > Pseudomonadati > Pseudomonadota > Gammaproteobacteria > Pseudomonadales > Pseudomonadaceae > Pseudomonas > Pseudomonas sp. S3_C06. The sequence continues at coordinate 3,683,615 of NZ_CP162747.1, read as the reverse complement.
GATCTGTTCGCGCAGTTCGAGAGTGCCGTGAATGTTGTCGTAATACAGACCGGGCATGTCCTGGCGGCGGCTGATCCGCGCCAGACCGCGGAGCAACGGTTTCATGGTTGGCGAGCTGATGTCGGGCATGCCGCGACCCAGTTGCACGACATCTTTGCGCGGTACCGCGCGAATCAATTCCAGCACTTGATCCCATTGCGAAATCTCCACGGGCCGTTGCGCCGGACGACCGACGGCGGGCAGCTCCGGCAGCTCGCGACCGACCGGTACAAAGTAGCCGGACTTGGGTTTTGGTGTGGCCAGGCCACTGTCCTCGAGCATGCGATAGGCCTGTTGCACCGTGCTCAGGCTGACCCCGTGTTCGACGCTCAAGGCGCGCACCGACGGCAACCGATCGCCGGGTCGATAGAAACCGTTTTCGATGCGCGTGCCGAGCAATTCGGCGAGGTTTACGTAAAGGGTCATGGTTCTGCCTCGGTGCGGTGATTCGATATACCAGTACAGATGTGGCAAAAAACGACAATTCAGTCGGCAAAGCGGCAAATCTGTATGGAGTTAATACAGTCGCTTTGAATCTGTAACGGTTTTGCTCGCCCGCGCATCATGGAATCTCTGGCTATCCAAGTAAACAGGAGCATTGAAAATGAACGGCTTGAGCGATGTGCGGCTGACGTTACACAGTCAGGAACTGGCGGCAGGGCAGAAGGATCGTGCACGCAATGAGATCATGCGTAACACACCGTCCGGCCTGAGTCGCTGGGACCTGTTCTGGCATCGTCTGCACACGCGCAAGGCGTTGCTGGCGCTGACGGCGGACCAGCTCAAGGATATCGGGCTGACCCGTGAGCAGGCGCAGGAGGAGGGGTTGAAGCCGTTCTGGCGGATCTGACAACCACTGATCGTTCCCACGCTCTGCGTGGGAACGCCGCCCCGGACGCTCCGCGTCCGTTGTGACGCAGAGCGTCACTGGATGCATTCCCACGCAGAGCGTGGGAACGATCAATCAGACCAACTCTTTAAGGCGATGCCACAACATCCCCAACGCCAACAACGGCGAGCGCAAATGCTTGCCGCCCGGGAAGGTGATGTGCGGCACCTTGGCAAACAGATCAAACCCGCCACCCTGTTGCCCGCTGATCGCCTCGGCCAGCAACTTGCCCGCCAGGTGCGTGGCATTCACCCCGTGGCCTGAATAGGCCTGGGCGTAATACACGTTCGGCTGGTCCGCGAGCCGGCCAATCTGCGGCAAGCGGTTCGCGCCGATGCCGATCATGCCGCCCCACTGATAATCGATCCTCACCCCAGCCAATTGCGGGAATACCTCGAGCATCTTCGGCTGCATGTAGGCGCCGATATCCTTCGGATCGCGCCCGGAATAATGGCAGGCGCCGCCGAACAGCAAACGACGATCCGCCGAGAGCCGGTAGTAATCCAGCGCCACCCGCTGATCACAGACCGCCATGTTCTGCGGCAGCAGGCTGTGCGCCTGTTCTTCGCTCAACGGTTCGGTGGCGATGATGTAGCTGCCTGCGGGCAGGACCTTGCCGCTGAGTTGCGGATTCAGATCATTGAGATAGGCATTGCAGCCGAGGACCAGCGTTTTCGCGCGTACCAAACCTTGGGCTGTATGGACTTTGACTTCAGGGCCGTAATCGATACGCGTCACTGCGGAGTGTTCAAACAGTTTGACGCCCAATTGCTGCGCCGCCGCTGCTTCGCCCAATGCGAGATTGAGCGGATGCAAATGCCCTGACCCCATGTCGATCAAACCGCCGACATAGCGCTTGGAGCCGACCACCGTGTGCATTTCGTTGGCTTGCAGCAGACGGGTTTCGTAGCGATAGCCGAGGCTGCGCAGTTCTTCGGCGTCTTCGGCAAAACCTTCGAGGTCGGCGGGCTTGTTGGCGAGATCGCAGTAGCCCCAGGTCAGGTCGCAGGCAATCTGAAAGCGCTCGACCCGCTGGCGAACGATGTCCACCGCTTCCAGGCCCATGAGTTTCATCTCGCGCACGCCGTCGCTGCCGATGACATTGGCGAACTGATCGAGACCGTGACCGACGCCGCGAATCAACTGCCCGCCGTTGCGGCCGCTGGCGCCCCAGCCGATCTTGTGCGCCTCGAGCAACACCACACTGAGGCCGCGTTCAGCCAGTTCCAGTGCCGTGTTCAACCCGGAAAAACCGCCACCAACCACGCAGACATCAGCCACCATTTCACCTTGCAGCGCAGGATGATCCGGCTGCGGCAGGCTGCTGGCGGCGTAGTAAGAGGCAACGTGGGGTTGGCTCGCGGAGGTGAAGGCGCGGGCAGTCATGGGCGTCATCCAACGGCTAAGTGTCGAGAAAATTTGACGGAGCATAAGCCGCACGCCTGAACGTGGGCAACACTGGTCGGCCTGCGGTGTCTGGATCACGGCTTTTGCGGCACAATTGCCGTCTATTCCACCTTGGTTACCGTTTCGATGAGCTGCAACAGCCAGACAGTCCGCACCTTGCGTCAGCAGATCCCCTCGTTCGAGTGTGTGCCCGGCTGCCACGATTGCTGTGGACCGGTGACCACCTCGCCGGAAGAAATGTCCCGCCTGCCGCGCAAGACCCGCGCCGAGCAAGATGCGGCGATGGAAGAGTTGAACTGTGTGCATCTGGGGCCGAATGGCTGCACGGTATATGAGGAGCGGCCGCTGATTTGCCGCTTGTTCGGCACGACCAAAACCTTGCCGTGCCCGAATGAGCGGCGGCCGGTGGAGCTGATTCATCCGCGAGTTGAAAAGCAGATTTTCGAGTACATGGCGGCGAATCGGCAGGTGTTGGTTTAAAAGATCGCAGCCTTCGGCAGCTCCTACAGAGATATGCATTCCCATGTAGGAGCTGCCGAAGGCTGCGATCTTTTGATCTTCAAAAACTCAATCCGGAATCGGCAGGCTCAGGCTCTCCTTAACCTCTTCCATCACGATATAGCTCTTCGACTCCCGCACATGCGGCAGCTTCAGCAGGATGTCGCCCAGCAGCTTGCGGTACGAGGCCATCTCGGAAATCCGCGCCTTCACCAGATAGTCGAAATCCCCCGACACCAAGTGACACTCCAGCACGTGCGGCAACTTCAGCACCGCGCGGCGGAACTCCTCGAACGTGTCGCCGGATTTGTAGTCGAGGCTGATCTCGACGAACACCAGCAAGCTACCCTTCAAGTGCTGCGGATTCAGCCGGGCGTTGTAGCCCATGATGATCCCTTCGCGCTCCAGACGCCGCACCCGCTCGGTGCATGGCGTGGTGGAGAGGCCGACCTTTTCGCCGAGTTCGGTAAAGGAAATCCGCCCGTCCGCCTGCAGGATCCGCAAGATGTTGCGGTCGATCTTGTCCAGCTCACGTTTGGTCTGAGTGTTGGTACGCATAGGGGATGCGCCTCCGTGAAAAGGGTTTTTGCCGAGAATTGTCGCCAAATATAGGCGCTTATATAGTGAAAAGCACTGGCATTTCTTTTTTACACTGCGCGCATCATTGCTCTAACAACAGACGTACGCGGCCCTGCCGCGATGAGGGATACAAAAATGCGCGTAATGGTCTTGGGTAGCGGCGTCATCGGTACCGCCAGTGCTTACTATCTGGCCCGTGCCGGGTTTGAAGTGGTGGTGGTCGACCGGCAGCCCGCTGCGGCCATGGAGACCAGTTTCGCCAACGCCGGCCAGGTGTCGCCGGGCTATGCCTCGCCGTGGGCCGCGCCGGGCGTGCCGCTGAAGGCGATCAAGTGGTTGCTGCAACGCCACGCCCCTCTCGCGATCAAGGCCACCGCCGACATCGACCAGTACCTGTGGATGGCGCAGATGCTGCGCAACTGCACCGCCAGCCGTTACGCGGTGAACAAGGAGCGCATGGTGCGCCTGTCCGAGTACAGCCGCGACTGCCTCGACGAACTGCGCGCTGAAACCGGCATTGCCTACGAAGGCCGCAGCCTCGGCACGACTCAGCTGTTCCGCACTCAGGCGCAGCTTGATGGCGCCGCCAAAGACATCGCCGTGCTGAAAGAGTCTGGTGTGCCGTTTGAAGTCCTCGACCGCGCCGGCATTGCCCGGGTTGAACCGGCGCTGGCGGGCGTGACTGACATCCTCGCCGGTGCCCTGCGCCTGCCGAACGACCAGACTGGCGACTGTCAGATGTTCACCACGCGCCTCGCCGAAATGGCCGTGAAGCTCGGTGTCGAATTCCGCTTCGGCCAGGACATCCAGAAACTCGACTACGCCGGTGATCGCATCAACGGCGTATGGATCGATGGCAAGCTGGAAACCGCCGACCGTTACGTGCTGGCCCTCGGCAGTTATTCGCCGCAACTGCTCAAGCCACTGGGCATTAAAGCCCCGGTGTATCCGCTCAAGGGTTACTCGCTGACTGTGCCGATCACCAATCCGGCCATGGCCCCAACCTCGACTATTCTCGACGAGACGTACAAGGTCGCGATCACCCGTTTCGACAACCGCATCCGCGTCGGTGGCATGGCCGAGATCGCCGGTTTTGACCTGTCGCTGAACCCGCGTCGCCGCGAAACCCTGGAGATGATCGTAAACGACCTTTATCCTCAGGGCGGCAATCTGGCCGAGGCGAGTTTCTGGACCGGCCTGCGTCCGACCACCCCGGACGGCACGCCGATCGTTGGCGCCACGCCGTTCAAGAACCTGTTCCTCAACACCGGTCACGGCACGCTCGGTTGGACCATGGCGTGCGGTTCCGGTCGTTTGCTGGCCGACCTGATGGCGAAGAAAAAGCCACAGATCAGCGCTGAAGGCCTCGATATTTCCCGTTACGGCAACAAAACCCAGGAGTCCGCAAAACATGTCAATCCAGCGCCAGCTCACCAATGAGCGCATGAGTCAGATCGTCAGCCACAACGGCACCGTGTATCTGGCCGGGCAGGTCGGCGACGACTTCGACGCCGGGGTTGAACAGCAGACCCGCGACGTACTGGCCAATATCGAGCGTTTGCTTGATCTGGCCGGCACTGACAAACAACACCTGCTCTCGGCGACGATCTATCTGAACGACATCGAGGCGCACTTCGCCGGGATGAATTCGGTGTGGGACCAGTGGCTGCCAAAAGGCGCTGCCCCGGCCCGCGCCACCGTCGAGGCGAAGATGGCCAAGCCGAGCATTCTGGTGGAGATCTCCATCGTCGCCGCGCTGCCGTAACTGTTTTAAAGATCCCTCTCCCGGCGCTGTTGGCGGTTCACGTCGTCAGTCGGCGCCGGTTTTTCTTCCCATGACCGCCTAGAAGTCTGCCGCCATGCGTCCTGCCCGTGCCCTGATCGACCTAGAAGCCCTGCGCCACAACTACCGAATTGCCCGCGAAGTCACCGGCGCCAAGGCGCTTGCGGTGATCAAGGCCGATGCCTACGGCCATGGCGCGGTGCGTTGCGCGCAGGCGCTGGAAGCCGAGGCCGACGGGTTTGCCGTTGCCTGCATCGAGGAGGCTTTGGAGCTGCGCGCTGCCGGCATTCGTGCGCCGGTGTTGTTGCTGGAAGGGATCTTCGAGGCCGATGAGCTGGCGTTGATCGTCGAGCATGATTTCTGGACCGTCGTGCATTCGCTGTGGCAACTCGAAGCGATCGAACAGGCAGCCCTGAGCAAACCGATCACTGTTTGGCTGAAGCTCGATTCGGGCATGCACCGCGTGGGTCTGCATCCAAAGGATTATCCGGCGGCTTACCAGCGTCTGTTGGCTAGCGGCAAAGTGGCGAAGATTGTGTTGATGAGCCACTTCGCTCGCGCCGATGAATTGCACGCGCAGAGCAGCACCGAGCAAGTCGCGGTGTTTGAAGCGGCGCGGCAGGGGCTGGCCGCTGAAGTCAGCCTGCGCAACTCGCCAGCCGTGCTCGGTTGGCCCAGGATTCACAGTGACTGGGTGCGCCCGGGCATCATGCTTTACGGCGCGACCCCGTTCGAAGAGGCCAACGCCGTGGCTGATCGCCTGCAACCGGTAATGACCCTGGAATCGAAAGTCATCAGCGTGCGTGAACTGCCGGCTGGCGAGCCCGTAGGCTACGGCGCCAAATTCATCACCGACAAGCCGATGCGCATCGGCGTGGTCGCCATGGGTTACGCCGATGGCTACCCGCGTCAGGCGCCGACCGGCACGCCGGTTTTGGTGGCTGGCAAGCGCAGCCGCATTCTCGGTCGCGTGTCGATGGACATGCTCTGCATCGATCTGACCGATGTGCCGGAAGCCGACCTCGGTTCGACCGTCGAATTGTGGGGCAAAAACATCCTCGCCAGCGAAGTGGCGCAGTGGGCCGACACCATTCCGTACCAGATCTTCTGCAACCTGCGTCGGGTGCCAAGGCTCTATTCCGAGGGTTGACGCCGCTGCGGGGGCCAAGTGTTGTAAATACTGAACGCTGTCGCCATGATAACGCTCAATATTCTTACAACATCAGGAGGCTCCCGCCTTGGACGTCGGTGAACGACTGCAATCGATCCGCAAGCTCAAAGGGCTTTCCCAGCGTGAACTCGCCAAACGCGCGGGCGTCACCAACAGCACCATTTCGATGATCGAAAAGAACAGCGTCAGTCCTTCGATCAGTTCGCTGAGGAAGGTACTGGGCGGCATCCCCATGTCCATGGTCGAGTTCTTTTCCGAAGAAATCCTGCAGGAAGTCCCGACCCAGATTGTCTACAAGGCCAACGAGCTGATCGACATTTCCGACGGCGCCGTGACCATGAAACTGGTCGGCCGCGCGCACCCCAGCCGCGCCATCGCCTTCCTCAATGAAATCTACCCGCCGGGCGCCGATACCGGCGAAGAAATGCTCACCCATGAAGGCGAGGAAACCGGGATTCTGGTGGAAGGTCGTCTGGAACTGGTGGTGGGTCTGGAAACTTTTATTCTCGAAGCCGGCGACAGCTACTACTTTGAAAGTACCAAGCCGCATCGTTTCCGTAATCCGTTCGACTTGCCTGCGCGACTAATCAGCGCAGCCACGCCGGCGAATTTTTAACAAAGAGGTGCCAAGCCATGATGGCAAAGGCATCCGGACCGTTTTTCTACCGTGCGGTATAACCCCTTCGACTATGGGGTTGTTTCAGTGTGACGGCCTACCCGCTATACTTCCGCCCGCCTGCGAACCGTGGCCGCAGGCGTGAATAGCCACCATTGAGGGTGAACGCGTGAACCTAATTATGAAAATGCTGGCCGCACCAGCAACCGTACTGGCCCTCTGGGCTGTCAGCGCTCAAGCTGCGACGAATGACGACATTGCCAAACGCCTCGAGCCGGTCGGCCAGGTGTGTGTCCAAGGGCAGGAATGCAAGGGGATGGAAGTGGCTGCAACTGCCGGCGGCGGTGATGCCAAGACTCCAGACTCAATCATTGCCAAACATTGCAACGCTTGCCATGGCTCCGGCCTTTTAGGCGCGCCGAAAATCGGTGACACCGCAGCCTGGAAAGAACGAGCCGATCACCAGGGCGGCCTCGACGGCATCCTGGCCAAGGCCATCACCGGCATCAATGCCATGCCGCCTAAAGGCACCTGCGCTGACTGCTCCGACGCCGACCTGAAAGGCGCAATCGAGAAGATGTCCGGCCTGAAATAAGCCGCGCTTCTGACGAAAAAAACCGTCTTCGGACGGTTTTTTTGTGCCTGCGATTTAGTAGCCCTCACCCCAGCCCTCTCCCGGAGGGAGAGGGGGCCGACCAAAGTGTCTTTCGCTATACATCGACCTGAAAGACCTTGGCGATTATGGATTCAGCACATCACTTTCACGTCGGCGTATCTTCACAGCAACCCCCAATCAGTCCCCTCTACCTCTGGGAGAGGGCTAGGGTGAGGGCAACAATTTCGAGTCGGAAAAACATTTCAAGAACAGCGCACACCCACTCTGAAGCTGTTCATTGCAGCAAACTCAAGGCAAGCTCGGTCTACCCCTATTCACGGAACGGGCAGGAGGCTTCAGATGGTGCAGTTGTGTTCGATCGAACAGGCAGTGGACGACGTGCTGGCGCGCTTGCCGGCGCATATCCACATGGGCATGCCGCTGGGCCTGGGCAAACCCAATCACTTCGTCAACGCGCTGTACCGGCGGATCAAAGGCCTGCCCGAGCGGCAACTGACGATCTATACCGCACTGTGCCTCGGCCGCCCGGCGTTGGGCGACGGCTTGCAAAAACGCTTCATCGAACCCTTCGTCGAGCGCGTCTTCGGTGACTATCCGGAATTCGATTTCCTCGCCGACCTGCACCGCGACAGCCTGCCCGCGAACATCCGCATCGAACAGTTCTTCATGCAGCCCGGCAGCCTGCTCAACAGCGCGCCGGCCCAGCAGGATTACGTCAGCAGCAATTACAGCCACGCCGCCCGTGACATCAACGCCGCCGGGCTCAATCTGGTGGCGCAATTACTGGCCAGCAGCAGCGAGCATCCCGATCGACTGAGCCTGAGTTGCAATCCCGACATCACCCTCGACCTGTTGCCGATGATCGCCAAGCGCCGGGACGCCGGGGAGACGATTCTGCTGGTCGGCCAGGTGCACACCGATTTGCCGTATATGCCCGGCGATGCAGAAGTCGATATCGACACCTTCGACCTGCTGATCGACGCGAAGGACAGCAGCACGCTGTTCTCCACGCCGAACATGCCGGTGGGATTTCAGGATCATTTCATTGGCTTGCACGCGAGTACGCTGGTGCGCGACGGCGGTACGTTGCAGATCGGCATCGGTTCGATGGGCGACGCGTTGACCGCCGCATTGCTGGCGCGTCAGGCGGATAACACCGGTTATAGGGCGTTGCTCGACGACATCAACCTCAGCCAGTGGGCGCAATTGATCGAGCGCGAGGGCGGCACGGGGCCGTTCGCCAAAGGCCTGTACGGTTGCAGCGAAATGTTCGTCAACGGTCTGCTGGTGCTGGCGGATGCCGGGATCATCCGCCGCAAGGTCTACCCCGATGTGCCAACGCAGGAACAGGCCAACGCCGGCACCCTCAACGAGGCGGCGCAGACTGACGGCATCTCGGTGCACGGCGGCTTCTTCCTCGGCCCGCGCAGTTTCTACGAGCGCTTGCGCGAGTTACCGCAGAGCAAACGCCTCGAATTCAACATGACCCGCATCAGCTACATCAACGAGCTCTACGGACAGGAAGAACTCAAGCGCCTGCAACGCCTTGATGCGCGGTTCATCAACACCGTATTCACCATGACCCTGCTTGGCGCTGGCGTGGCGGATCAACTCGAAGACGGACGGGTACTCAGCGGTGTCGGCGGGCAGTACAACTTCGTCGCGCAGGGTCACGCGTTGCACGATGCCCGTTCGATTCTGATCCTGCGTAGCTGGCGCGAATCCGGTGGCGACGTCAGCTCCAACATCGTCTGGGAATACGGCCACTGCACGATCCCACGGCACCTGCGCGACATCGTCGTGACCGAATACGGCATCGCTGATTTGCGTGGCAAATCCGACGCGGTGGTGATTGAGTCATTGCTGAATATCAGTGACTCTCGCTTCCAGCAGGGTTTGATCGAGCAAGCGCAAAAAGTCGGCAAGCTGCCAAAGGATTTCCGTCTCGATCCACGCTTCACCGAGAACACGCCGCAGCGTTTGCAAGCGATTGCCGCACGGCACAAAAACCTGTTTCCGGAGTACCCGCTGGGCTGTGATTTCACTGCGATCGAACGCGATCTGCTGCGCGCGCTGAACTGGCTGAAGAGCAAATTCAAACTCACCGAAATCCTCGAACTCGGCAAAGCAGCCCTCGACGCCCCCGAAGCATCGCTCTACCCCGAGCATCTTGAACGCATGCAACTCACCCACCCGGAAGGCCTGAAAGAAGACCTCTTCCAACGCCTGCTCCTCACCGGCCTGAAAGCCACCATCCAAACCCCGTAGAAGCTGCGGCACGCTGCGATCTTTTGATCCTGATCTTTGAGCAGATCAAAAGATCGCAACCTCGTTGCACTCGACAGCTCCTACACGGGGTATGCCCGAGATCTGAATGGATACGGAATGACTTCTGTAGTCCCGTTCTGAAAATCATCAATCAATGAGTATTTGGATTGTCGTCGGCGTTCGCCTATCGATAGGTTTGTTTGTGGGCGTTTTTTAAGAGGACTTCTAGCCAGCCGAAATCCAGAGGGCACACAGTGCACACATCAAAGAAATACCTGACAGATGTAGCTGTCCACCAAGCCTTACTCCTCACTGACTTAACCGAAAAGAGCCACCCTGATCACGCTATCCGACTATTACTGAATGAGGTCCTTCAGGGACTCGAAGAAAAGGGCTGGCCCCGAGCACAGTTGCAGATTGGCCCAAGGATTGTGTCCGCAGAAGAAAACTACGGTTTGCTTGGTTACGACCCGACAGAAATTACCCTCGGCAGTGAGCACACACGTTGGGTCGATGAGCATTCGCTTTTGCGAACACAGACCACGAGCCAGATCCCTGCGGCGCTTCAGCAGGCCGCCGAGGTTCGTCAGCCGGGACAAACCATTTTGCTGGCAGCGCCAGGCATTACCTTCAGGCGTGATAGCCGAGATCGTTGGCATTGCGCCGAGCCGCATCAAATGGATATTTGGGTGTTGGGCGACCCGGAGTTGGCATCCCATGAGCATTTGCTGCGGCTTGTTGGCGATATTTTGCAGTTGGCCGTTCCTGAAAAATCCTGGGTTTATAGCGATAGTCCACATCACTACACCGAGGGCGGGATTGAAGTGAATGTGTTGAATGATGGCGTGCCGGTTGAGGTTCTAGAGTGCGGGCGTATCGCGAAGTCGCTATTGCAGCGTTTGCAGATTGATCCTCTGCGCCATGGCGGGCTCGCTCTTGGGATGGGGCTGGATCGCCTGACGATGTTGCGCAAAGGCATTCCTGATATTCGTTTGTTGCGTGATCAGAATGTGCGCGTGCAGGCGCAGATGCATGATCTGGATTCTTGGACTGCGGTATCTCGTTTGCCGTCGATTGCCCGCGATATCTCGTTGGCGGTAACGCCGGGATTGAGTGAAGAGGTATTGACCGAGAGGATGTTGCAAGCGGCGGGTGATTGTTCTGGGTGGATCGAGGAGATGCGAATCAAGGGGCGTTGGCAGCGTACGGATTTACCGGCGCAAGCCATTGAGCGACTCGGAATGCTGCCGGGTCAGGAGAACGTGCTTTTGCATGTCGTGCTACGGGATTGTTCGCGCTCGATTACTACCGGCGAGGCGAATGCCTTGTATGCGGATATTCAAGCTGCGATGCATGAGGGAGTGCCGGGGGCGGGGTACAGAATGGATTTGTCGAAGGCTTGAGACTTACCTGTGGGAGCGAGCTTGCTCGCGAGCGCGTAGTGTCAGTCAACCAAGGTGTCGACTGACACTACGCTATCGCGAGCAGGCTCACTCCTACAGGGGGACTGCGGTGCTGCTGGCTTATTCGATGAAGGTGACGACGCCATCCTTCAGCGATTTCACGCGAGCCAGCGATTCAACGCGGTAGCCCTGCGAATCCAGTTCGGCGCGGCCGCCCTGGAACGACTTCTCGATGACGATGCCGAGACCGGCAACGGTCGCGCCGGCCTGTTTGATGATCGAGATCAGCGCTTGCGACGCCTTACCGTTGGCCAAAAAGTCGTCGATGATCAGCACGCGGTCGCTGCTGGTCAGGTGACGCGGGGAGATGGCCACGGTGCTTTCGGTCTTTTTGGTGAACGAGTAAACGGTCGCTGACAGCAGGTTTTCCGTCAGGGTCAGGGACTGTTGCTTGCGGGCGAAGATCACCGGCACGCCGAGGTTCAGACCGGTCATGATCGCCGGGGCGATGCCCGAGGCTTCGATGGTGACGATCTTGGTGATGCCCGAATCCTTGAACAGCGTGGCGAATTCGTCGCCGATCAGCTTCATCAGGGCCGGGTCGATCTGGTGGTTCAGGAAGGCGTCGACCTTCAGGACCTGGTCGGAAAGCACAATGCCTTGTTCGCGGATTTTCTGGTGCAATGCTTCCATGAAGCTGTCCTCATTTGGCGCTTTGTGCGCCGAAGGTCTAGTAAAAAGTGGTCAATTCTAGCGCTTTAACATCGCGCGTATATCAGCCAATGCGCTATTGCCACGCACGACTTTGACTTCGGTCGGTGTGTCGTCGTTGCCTTCCCAGGCCAGATCGTCCGGCGGCAGCTCATCGAGGAAGCGGCTCGGCGCGCAGTCGATGATCTCGCCGTACTGCTTGCGCTTGGCGGCGAAGGTGAAGGCCAGGGTCTGGCGCGCGCGGGTGATGCCCACGTAGGCCAGGCGGCGTTCTTCTTCGATGGTGTCGGCTTCGATGCTGGAGCGGTGCGGGAGGATTTCCTCTTCCATGCCCATGATGAACACGTAGGGGAATTCCAGACCCTTGGAGGCGTGCAAGGTCATCATCTGCACGCCTTCGGCGCCATCCTCTTCTTCCTGCTGACGTTCGAGCATGTCGCGCAGGACCAGTTTGCCGATCGCATCCTCGACGGTCATTTCGCCTTCTTCGTCCTTTTCGAGGGTGTTTTTCAACGCCTCGATCAGGAACCAGACGTTGCTCATCCGATAATCGGCGGCTTTGTCGCTGGAGCTGTTGGTGCGCAGCCAGTTCTCGTAGTCGATGTCCATGACCATGCTGCGCAGCGCCGAGATCGGGTCTTCGCCGGCGCACTGCTCGCGGACCTTGTCCATAAAGCGCTTGAAGCGCGACAGGCGATCGGTGAAGCGGCTGTCCAGATGTTCGCCCAGACCGATTTCATCGGTGGCGGCGTACATCGAGATTTTGCGTTCGGTGGCGTAGTTGCCGAGTTTTTCCAGGGTGGTCGAGCCGATTTCACGGCGCGGCACGTTGATCACGCGCAGGAAGGCGTTGTCATCATCCGGGTTCACGATCAGGCGGAAGTAGGCCATCAGGTCTTTCACTTCCTGACGGCCGAAGAAGCTGTTGCCGCCGCTCAGGCGGTACGGCACCTGATGGTGCTGCAGCTTCAGTTCGATCAGCTTGGCCTGATAGTTACCGCGATAAAGGATGGCGAAATCGCTGTACGGGCGGTCGGTGCGCAAGTGCAGGCTGAGGATTTCCATCGCCACGCGCTCGGCTTCGGCGTCTTCGTTGCGGCAGCGGATCACGCGGATCTCGTCGCCGTGGCCCATCTCACTCCACAGCTGCTTTTCGAATTCGTGCGGGTTGTTCGAAATCAGCACGTTGGCGCAGCGCAGGATGCGACTCGTCGAGCGGTAGTTCTGCTCGAGCATCACCACTTTCAGCGATGGATAGTCGTCCTTGAGCAGCATCAGGTTTTCCGGCCGCGCGCCGCGCCAGGCATAGATCGACTGGTCGTCGTCGCCTACCACGGTGAACTGGTTGCGCGTGCCGATGAGCATTTTCACCAGCAGGTACTGGCTCGCGTTGGTGTCCTGGTATTCGTCGACCAGTAGGTAACGGACCTTGTTCTGCCACTTTTCGAGAATGTCGGCGTGTTCTTCGAAGAGTTTTACCGGCAGCAGGATCAGGTCATCGAAGTCCACGGCGTTGAACGCTTTCAGCGTGCGCTGATAGTGGGTGTAGACGATCGCGGCGGTCTGTTCCTTGGGATTGCGCGCGTTCTCCAGCGCCTGAGGCGGCAGGATCAAGTCGTTTTTCCAAGCGCCGATCATGTTCTTGATCTCGTCGACGCCGTCGTCGCCCGCGTATTCCTTCTGCATGATGTCGGTCATCAGCGCTTTTACATCGGTCTCGTCGAAGATCGAAAAACCGGGTTTGTAGCCCAACCGCACGTGTTCCTTGCGGATGATGTTCAGACCGAGGTTGTGGAAGGTGCAGACGGTCAGGCCGCGCCCTTCGCCGGCCCGCAGCAGGGTGCCGACCCGCTCTTTCATCTCGCGCGCGGCCTTGTTGGTAAAGGTCATGGCGACGATGTACTGGGCGCGGATGCCGCAGTTCTGGATCAGGTGCGCGATTTTGCGCGTGATCACGCTGGTCTTGCCGGAGCCAGCACCGGCGAGCACCAATAGAGGGCCGCCGACGTAGTTCACGGCTTCTTGCTGCCGGGGATTGAGTCGGGACATACGAAAATTCGGGAGTCGTTGACGAAATGGGCCGGCATTTTAACAGGCTCAGAGAATTGTGCTGCTCTCTCCGACTTGTGACGTATCACGCGATTCAAATTTGCCGGTTTTGTTACTTTCGCGGAGGATGCGCGGTGATTTTGCGGCTAATGTACTCATTCGTGACACAAAATAACGTTTTGATAACCGTTGTCATTTGGTCATTGAACATCGCAACGGCATAATGCCCCGCCCACATCTTTGCAGAGTCTAGGGAGCTAGCTTGTCTACGCCTGTCGAACCCTTGCGTTTGCTGCTACTGGCCGAAGAGCCAGCGTGGACAGCGTTATTGCGTGAGTGTCTGGCTCCGATGGGGAGCGCGGCGGTGCTGATCAGCGCGCCGAGCTGGGAGTCGGTCAGCAGTTTGTTCGAAGACAACCGCCACGCGGTGTTGTTGACCATACCTGCATTGCAACCGGCACCCGGCCGTTGCAGCCTGCCGACGGTATTGCTGCTGGAACACGAACCGGACACCGCGCCGGTTGGCGTCAGTGACTGGCTGGTGTTCGATGCCCTCGACGCCGATATGCTGCGCCGTTGCCTGCGCCATGTGCGCGAACGCGGCGTTCTCGAAAACACCCTGCAACGCCTCGCTGAACAGGACCCGCTGACCGGCATCGCCAACCGTCAGGGTTTCCAGACCTTGCTCGCCGCTCGCCTCGCGGAAAACGACGGTCGTGGCCTGGCCCTCGGGCATCTCGATCTCGACAACTTCCGTCATGCCAACGATGCGCTTGGCCATCAGGCTGGCGATCGCTTGATCCTGCAGGTTGTCGCGCGGCTGAAAAGTCAGCTGGAGGCCGGTGATCAACTGGCGCGGCTGGGCAGCGACGAATTCGCTTTGCTGATCGACACCCGCCGGGCGCCGCAGCGCGCCGAATGGATGGCCGAACGCATCACCGAAGCGCTCGCCGAACCGTATTGGGTTGATGGCGAAAGCCTGCTGATCGGCTCCAGCCTCGGCATCGCCCACGCCCGTGCGCAGGGCGGCGCCGACCCGCTGATGTGGCACGCGCACATCGCCATGCAGCAAGCGAAAAGTACCCAGGGCTGCACCTTTCATATCTTCAACGAACGTATCAACCGCAACGCGCGGAGCATGGCTGATCTGGAAAGCGAACTGCGCCGGGCGTTGCGTCGCGATGAGCTGGAGCTGCATTACCAGCCACGCCTGAATCTTCAGGATGGCCAGATTGTTGGCCTCGAAGCGTTGGTACGCTGGCGCCATGGCGAACGCGGTTTGCTGCCGCCAAGTGAATTTGTCCCTTTGGCCGAGCAGAGCGGTTTGATCGTACCGCTGGGTTACTGGGTGATTTCCCGGGCCCTGCGTGACATGCAGGCGCTGCGCGAGCGCGGGTTGCCGGCGCTGCACATGGCGATCAACCTGTCGTTCCGCCAGTTTCAGGACAGTCAGTTGTTGCCGACGCTTAGTCGCTTGATTGCTGAGCGCGGTGTTGAAGCGCAATGGCTGGAGTTTGAACTGACCGAAACCGCAGTGATGCGCCGCAGCGATCTGGTCAAGCAGACCATGGACGCCCTCGGCCGCCTCGGTGTGCGTTTCTCGCTGGATGACTTCGGCACCGGGTTTTCCTCGTTCGTGCACCTCAACAGCCTGCCGATCACCTTGCTGAAAATCGACAAGAGCTTTGTCGGCGGCATGGAGCAGCGCGAAGAGAACCGCAAACTGGTGCACGCGATGATCAATCTTGCGCACAACCTGCATCTGGAAGTGGTCGCCGAAGGGGTCGAGACGCCGGAACAACTGGAGCTGCTGCGCGGATTTGGTTGCGATCAGGTGCAGGGCTATCTGATCAGCCGGCCGTTGCCGTTGGCGGAGTTGGTGGAATATCTGACGTTTGGATCGAGTCAGCAGCCAGCCCTCGAAATCGTGAACTGAGCACATAACCAATGTAGGAGTGAGCCTGCTCGCGATAGCGGTGTGTCAAAAATGATGAGTTGTCTGACACACCGCTATCGCGAGCAGGCTCACTCCTACAAGGGATCTCAGTCGGTCTGCGGGACAGTGAACTGACTTGATGACGCAGGCTCCAGCCGAATCATCCGCTTCATCTTCCATTCGAACGCCAGGGTCAAACTCACCGCTGCACACGCCAACCCCAACGCCAATCCCCACCAGACCCCCGTCGGCCCCCAATTGAGGTGGAACGCCATCCACCAGGCCGCCGGCGCGCCGATCAGCCAATAGCAGCCGAGCCCGACCAGAAACGTGGTCTTCGCATCCTTGAGCCCACGTATGCAGCCCATGGCAATCGTCTGCGTACCGTCGAACAATTCAAACCACGCCGCCACCGCCAGCAGGCTCACCGCGAGGCGAATCACCTCGGCAAACGCTGGATCGTTGTGATCGAGGAACAACCCGACCAACTCATTTGGCAGCAGCCAGAACACCATGGCGAAACCCAGCATGACCACGGCGCCAAAGACGATCCCGACCCGGCCGGACATCCGTGCATCGCTCAATTGACCGGCGCCGTAATGCTGGCCGACGCGCATGGTGATTGCGTACGACATCCCCGCCGGCACCATGAATGCCACCGAAACAATCTGCAGGGCGATCTGGTGTGCGCCCAACTGCGTGCTGCCCATGGTGCCCATGCACAGCGCCGCGAAGGCGAACAAGCCCACTTCCACAGCGTAGGTGCCGCCAATCGGCAGACCGAGGCGCCACAGTTCTTTCAGGTATTGCCGGTTCGGTCGCGACAGGCCCGCACGCAAAGGGTAAGCGTCATAAGCCGGATGCCGACGGATGTGCCAGGCCAATGCCAACGCCATGCAGTTGGCGACAATCGCCGTGACCAGGCCGATCCCGGTCAGACCCATTTTCGGCAGGCCGAACATGCCGGTGATCAGCGCGTAATTGAGCAGGAAGTTGGCCACCGTGCCGGCCAGGCTGATAACCATCACCGGCGTCGCCCGGCCAATCGCGCTGGTAAAACCGCGCAGGGCCATGAAGCTCAAGTAGCCGGGCAGGGCGAAGGGCAGGGCGATGAGGAATTGCCCGGCGGCGTTGACGTTGGTTTCGGTCTGGCCGAACAACAGCAACACCGGTTTCAGATTCCACAGCAACAACCCGGCGCCCAACGCCATCAGCCACGCCAGCCACAGCCCGGCCTGAGTCAGCCGTGCGGCGCCAATGATGTCGCCGGCGCCTTTGCGAATCGCCACCAGCGTGCCGACTGCCGCAATCACGCCGATGCAGAAAATCGATACGAACGAGTAAGTCGCTGCACCGAGACCGCCGCCCGCGAGCGCTTCGGGACTCAGGCGGGCCATCATTAAAGTGTCAGTCAGCACCATCAACATGTGCGCCAACTGTGAAGCAATCAACGGCCCTGCCAGCCGCAGAATGGCCCAGAGTTCGGTACGCACAGGATGCTGCATGGTCATCACCACTCGATTTTCAGAGGGAACAGAAGACCGTCGATTCTCGGCGCTTGGCAGGTTTTGCACAAAGGGATAAAAAGGATGGGTGGCATGATTAAAACTCATCTTGAGCAGTTTTCGTCAGACTGGCTGCATCCCGCTATAGGAGCTTTCTGCATGTCTCGTCGTCTTCCTCCCTTGTATGCCCTGCGCGCATTTGAAGCAGCGGCACGGCACAGTTCGTTCACCCGTGCGGCGGAAGAGTTGTCGATCACCCAGAGCGCAGTCAGTCGGCATATTCGAACCCTGGAAGATCATTTCGCTTGCCGGCTATTCCACCGCAGTGGTCGAAACCTGCAACTGACCGAGGCCGCTCGCCTGCTGTTGCCCGGCATCCGCGAAGGCTTCACGGCGCTGGAGCGGGCCTGCAATACCTTGCGCGCCGAAGACGACATTCTGCGTATGAAGGCGCCGTCGACCCTGACCATGCGCTGGCTGCTGGCACGGCTCAGTCGCTTCCGCCACTTGCAGCCGGGCAACGAAGTGCAACTGACCAGCGCCTGGATGGATGTGGATTCGGTGGACTTCAACGATGAGCCTTTTGATTGCGCTGTCCTGTTGAGTGACGGGCATTTTCCACCGGACTGGGAGGCGAGCCTGTTATTTCCCGAAGAACTGATTCCGGTGGGTGCGCCAAACCTGCTGAATGATCAGCCATGGGATTTGGCCCGGCTGGCGTCCACCGAATTGCTCCATCCAACCCCGGATCGTCGTGACTGGCGCAGTTGGCTGGAGCACATGGGGCTGTCCGATCAGGTGTCGCTCAAGGGCGGACAGGTGTTCGATACGCTTGAGTTAGGGATGATCGCCGCGGCGCGCGGTTATGGTGTGTCGATGGGCGACCTGTTGATGGTCGCCGAAGATGTGGCGCAGGGACGACTGAGTCTGCCGTGGCCGACGGCCGTCGCCAGCGGACTGAATTATTACCTGGTGTGGCCAAAGACCCGTCCGGGAGGTGAACGTTTGCGCCGCCTCAGCGACTTCCTGCAAGGCGAAGTCCGCGCCATGGAACTGCCGGCGGTTACGCGCTTGAGCTGAAACGTTCGAGCCGCCACAATGGCGGCCTTGTGCCATAACCCTGCTGCTCGCTCAAGTATTCGGCTTTACCGCCGAATACGTGCATGTGGAACCGTCGTGCCGGTATCCACGATTCACCCCCACTATTAAAAATTATCCGAGCTGCGATCAAGGAGGATCGGAAAGTTCGGCCAGGAGCTGTCATGTCTCAACCTCGCGCTCGGATCGCCTCACAGTTAGGCCTCGCCCTCGCCGTGATACTGGCGATAGTCATCAGTGGCAGTACGGTGTTCGCCCTGCGTTCGCTGGATTCCGCCAACCTCGCTACCCGTGAAGAGCATCTGGCCAGTGAGGCGCGGCTGCTGGCCGACCAACTGAGCACCTTTCACGGCACGCTGCGTGAAAGCACCCAGCGGCTCAGCGGGTTGTTCGAAAAGCGCTTCAGCGCGGGTCTGAGCATTCACCCGAGTGAACCGGTGACGGTGGCCGGCACCCAGACCCCGGGCCTGCACCTGGGCAGCGAAGTGTTGAACAACAACTTCAAGGAAGTCGACGAGTTCAAGCAGATGACCGCCGGCGTCGCCACACTGTTCGTGCGCAGCGGCGAAGACTTCGTACGGGTCAGCACCTCGCTGACCAAGCAGGACGGCACTCGCGCCATTGGCACCTTGCTTGACCACGCGCACCCGGCGTACGCGAAGTTGATGGCGGGGCAGAGCTATGTCGGCCGCGCGTTGCTGTTCGATCGTTCCTACATGACCCAATACACCCCGGTGCGCGATGGCAGCGGCAAGGTGATTGCGGTGCTGTTCGTCGGCTTCGATTACACCGATGCTCAAAACGCCCAGTTCGACAACCTCAAGCGCTTCCGCATTGGCCAGACCGGCTCGCTGGCGCTGCTCGATGAGCAGAGCAAATGGCTGGTTGCACCGGCAGGTGTGCAGGCGTTGGATCAAGCGATTCCAGTGATCAAGGATCTGGCGAAATCGCCGGGCAAAGGTCAGTTCTGGGGCGACAACTCCGAAGATTTCTACAGCGTCGCGGTGCCGTTTGATGGTGGCCCGTGGTCGGTGGTAGCAAGCATGCCGAAAGCCGAAATCCGCGCAGTGACGTGGAGCGTCGGTACGCAACTGGCGATCGGCAGTCTGTTGGCGATGCTGCTGGCGGTCGGTTCCGTGGTCTGGTTGCTGCGTAGCAAACTGGCGCCACTGAGCGATCTCGTCCGTCAGGCGGAAGCCTTGGGCGCCGGCGATCTGAGCGTGCGCCTGAACGTGTCGAGCAACGACGAAATCGGTCAGCTGTCTCGCGCGTTCAACCAGATGAGCCAAGCGCTGTCGACCATGGTCGAGCACATTCGTCGCTCCTCGGAAGAGGTCAACAGCCGTGCCCAGGCCCTGTCCGGTTTGTCCGGCGGTGCCTATGAAGGCATGGAGCAACAGTCCGGCGAAATCACCAGTATGGCCGGCGCAGTGGAAGAGTTCAGCGCGACCTCGCTGAACATTGCCGACAACATGGGCGCGACCCAGCGTCTGGCGCAGGAAAACGCCCAGCAAACCCAGATTGGCCGCAGCTCGATGGAAGAAGCGTCGTCCTCGCTGGAGCAAATCGCTGGCGCCCTGAACAGCACCGCCAGCGTGATCAACACCCTCGGTCAGCGTTCGCAGGAAATCGGCGGCATCGTCGGTGTGATCACCTCGATCGCCGAGCAGACCAACCTGTTGGCACTCAACGCTGCGATTGAAGCGGCCCGTGCCGGCGAACAAGGTCGCGGCTTTGCCGTGGTAGCCGATGAAGTGCGCAGCCTGGCCTCGCGTACCCGCCAGGCGACTGATGAAATTTCCAGCATGATCCACAGCATCCAGCAGGAAACCGGCAACGCCATCAGCACCATGGAGCAGGGCAATGTGCTGATGCAGGAAGGCTTGTCGCGCAACGCCAACGTGGCGTCGGCGCTGGCGCGTATTGACGAGCAGAGCCGTTCGGCGGGGCAGCAGTTTGCCGCGATCACCACGGCGACTCAGGAGCAGAGCAGCACTGCGACGTTGTTGAGCAGTAATTTGCAGAGCATCGCACTGGCCAACAGTGAGCAGCGTGAGGTTGTGTCGAACCTGGCTGTTACCGCCAAGGAGCTTGAGAAGCTGGCGGCGGATTTGCGTTCCGAGGTTGATCGCTTTCGTTGATGCGCCTTTGAAATAGCTTTCGCGAGCAGGCTCGCTCCCACAGTGTTCGGTGTGATTCACAGATTTTGTGAAGACCCGGATCCCGTGTGGGAGCGAGCCTGCTTGCGATTGCATCACTGAAGATCTTCGGCAGAACATGCAATCTGTCGATCTAATACACTTGCTGAAACGTTTCCGCAGCGCTATAAAAATGGCACAACTCCAATAAAGGCTGCTGCCATGACCCCGCTCAAACTCGCCGTCGCCCTCGGCGCATTCGCTGCTGCTTCCCATGCCATGGCCTGGGATTACGTCCTTCTCGATACCAACAAGCCCGCAGAAAACTGGAGCATCACCAGTGAGCAGATCGGTGTGAAAACCGACAAACCCTTCTCCGTAAGCCTGCGTACCTTGCACGGTGGGCGGCAGGAAGGCGTCAGCATTGTTGATATCGATAACGGCACGATGAAACTCTCGGTGGTGCCAACCCGAGGCATGAATGTCTTGCAAGCTTCTGTTGGCAATGTACGCATGGGTTGGGATTCGCCGGTCAAGGACGTGGTCAACCCAGCCTTCATTGAACTTAACGGACGCGGTGGGCTGGGCTGGCTGGAAGGTTTCAACGAGCTGGTGACCCGCTGCGGTTACGAGTGGGTCGGCCATCCCGGTATGGACAATGGTGAATTGCTGACCTTGCACGGACGCGCCGCCAACATCCCGGCCAGTACCGTCACGCTGCACATCGACGAAAAGCCGCCCTACGCCATCAGTCTGCGCGGCGAGCTGAAAGAGCAAGCCTTCAAGAAAGTCGATTTCTCGGTCGTCACTGAACTGGTCACCGAACCTGGCAGCGTGCGCTTTGCACTCAACGATACGCTGACCAACAACGGCGATTATCCGAAGGAATACCAGGCGCTGTATCACAGCAACTTCAGTACGCCGTTCCTCGAGCAAGGCGCACGATTTGCTGCGCCGGTAAAACAGGTGTCGCCGTTCAACGACAAGGCCAAGGGTGATCTGGCTGACTGGCAGACTTACCGCGCGCCTACCAAGGACTACGACGAAACCGTCTACAACGTCGTGCCCTATGCCGACGCCAAAGGCGAAACCCTGACTGTTTTGCACAATAAGGCCGGCAGCCTCGGTGTTTCTGTTGGCTTCAATACCCAGCAGTTGCCGGTGTTCTCCCTGTGGAAAAATACTGACACCCAAGGGCAGGGCTATGTCACGGGGCTGGAGCCGGGCACCAGTTTTTCCTACAACCGCCGCTATCAGCGTCCGCTGAATCTGGTGCCGACCATTGCACCCAAGGAACACAAACAGTTCCAGATCAGCTACAGCCTGCTTGCGGACAAGGGGGCTGTGGATAACGCGTTGAAGCGCGTGACCGAGATTCAGGCCGGGCGCGACACCGAAGTGCGGCAGACGCCGTTGGTGGATCTGACCGAGCATTAAGGTGTCGCCGGCCGATATTGCAACGCCTCGGCCAAGTGTTCGCGTTTGATTGAATCGGCTTGCTCAAGGTCTGCCAGGGTGCGGGCGACTTTGAGCAGGCGATGGGCCGAGCGCAGCGAAAGCGTCAGGCGTTCACAGGCTGACTCCAACCAATTCTCATCGGTTGTGGATAACTTGCAGTGTTTTTTCAGTCCTGGCAGATCGAGAAACGCGTTGGCGCAGCCTTGACGCTTTTGCTGTCGTTCGCGAGCCTCGGCTACCAGTGCTGCGGCGCTGGCGCTGTCCTCGCCGGGTTTAATTGCCGGATTCAACGCCGTCGCCTCCCGCGCCACCGTCAGGTGCAGATCAATCCGATCCAGCAACGGCCCCGATAGCTTGTTGCGATAGCGCTGCACCATGTCCGGTGTGCACGAGCACTTGCCGCTGGGCTCGCCAAGATATCCACAAGGGCAGGGATTCATCGCCGCCACCAACTGGAAGCGTGCCGGAAAACGTACGCGATCCTTGGCCCGGGCTATCACGATGAATCCCGACTCCAAAGGCTCCCGTAAAACCTCCAGAACCTTGCGATCAAATTCCGGCAACTCATCGAGAAACAGCACACCATGGTGGGCGAGGGTGATTTCGCCAGGTTGCGGTTTTGAGCTGCCGCCGACCAGTGCCGGCCCGGATGCCGAGTGGTGCGGTTGACGGAAGGGACGCTGCGGCCAATGGGTCAGCGGTGCGCCACTGGCGACGGACTGAATCGCCGCCACCTCCAGTGCTTCACTCTCGGCCAGCGGCGGCAACAGCCCCGGCAGGCGACTCGCCAACAATGTCTTACCCGTCCCAGGCGGCCCGCTGAACAGCAAGTTATGGGCGCCCGCAGCAGCAATCAGCAGCGCTCGTTTCGCCGCCACTTGCCCCTGCACTTCATTCAAGTCGGGATAAGGCTTGCTGGCATGCATCAACCCGTCTGATACATAGGGCTCAACCGGCGTATGCCCATTGAAATGCGCCACCGCCTCCAGCAAATGATCCACCGCAAACACCTTCAACCCCGAAGCCAGGCACGCCTCCTCGGCATTCGCCCGCGGCACCACCAGCGCACGACCCGCCTTGCGCGCGGCCAACGCTGCCGGCAACACCCCGCGCACCGCCCTTACTGCGCCGGACAACGCCAACTCACCCAGACATTCCACATCGTCCAGCGTCAGACACGGCACCTGCACACTCGCCGACAGAATCCCCAAGGCAATCGCCAGATCAAACCGCCCGCCATCCTTGGGCAGATCCGCCGGCGCCAGATTCAAGGTGATCCGCCGCGCCGGAAACTGCAGCCCGGAATTGATGATGGCGCTGCGCACCCGATCCTTGCTCTCCTTCACCGCCGCCTCGGGCAGGCCGACCATGGTCAGCGACGGCAGGCCGTTGGCCAGATGGACTTCGACGGTGACAGCGGGGGCTTCCACGCCTATCTGGGCGCGGCTGTGGACGATGGAGAGGGACATGGTCGTTCCTTGAGCTGAATCGGGGAGCCGCTTCCTGCGGGTTTTTGAAGGGTAGTTGGGAGAGCGAATCCAGGCGACACGGATCCGAGGGCAAACCTTCACTGGATGTTGCCAAGGTGCCCTTCCACGTTCAGTAGAGGCGCCACATTAGTTTTCTTCTTCGAGATTTCTTACTTGGCTTCCTCCCCCGGCCAGCCAACCATCCGGTTCGAGTTCTTTACCGTACTTGGCCGCTACCTCAATAAAATGACGCTGATTGGCTGAAATACCTCCGGCTAACCGAAGTGCTTCAGCGTGATATCCAACAATCTCTTCTAGCTTTGCCCTTCTCTTTTTGTCTTTCATTGAGGCCTCGTTTTTTGGGTGACAGATGCTTTGTTGGCCACCGTAGTACAAGGAGGAAAAGTCGCGTAATCAGGCGCAGACGCTGATGTTAGTAGGGCCATGCCCTAATAGTTGTAGGACGCCGGCGAAAGGGGTGTGAAGGTCTTGTATCCAGGAGTCGGATGCTCCAGTTTGGTCACTCAACGCAGCCTCTGGAGGCGAAAAATGGACCGCAATGGTATGCGCCCGATTCATCCGGGCGAGGTTCTGAGTAAGTAATTCATGGAGCCGTTGGGCATGACTGTCATGGATCTGGCCATGCCCACGAACTGTCCCGAAAGTGAGATAGAAAAGCTTGTGAAATGCCAGCTCAGGATCTGCGCCGATCTGGCAATCAGCCTTGCCACTCATCTCAACACTACGCCTGAGTTCTGGATGAATCTTCAGTCGACTTACGATTTGCGCAGTGCCCAGCTCCGGCATGCGGGTTTATAGCGATTGCAGCATCCGCGAAGCCCTTTTCCACCATGGCCCCGTCATTGGGCGCTTGGTCTGTTCCCGTTCCACCATCATCTCCGGCACATCGTGTAACCGTATCCACGGCTGGTTATTCCAGTGCAACAAACTCAACGTCATGTTCGGCCAACTGAGCAGGCTCAGGTGTGGACGTTCGCTTGTGCTGGGATGTTGGGCGTCGCGCAGGGTAGGGATGACCTGGTGGGTGATCCATTCGCGCAGTGCCCGGTATTCGGGGCAGTAGTGGTAGACGAGGAGGGCGTAGATGCCGGATTCGCTGATCAGCAGGGTGTTTTCGATCTGCTTGTGGATCAGGGTTTTGCGGGTTTGGTATTGGTCGGGGTCGAGTTTTCGCAGCATGCGTTCGTTGAGGTAGATGTGCAGCAGGCGACTCAGGTCTCGGGCGCAGAACCAGGGTTGGTTCTGGATGAGGAGGGCGTGGAGGGGGAGTTTGTGGCGGGTGAAGATGTGCGGGCTTAGATAAGTCTCTTCTTGATTCATTGAACAGTTCCTCTTGCTTAAGGGGCTGCCCTCAATCGTCGCCAAACGATTGGGTGGCAGTTGTACGCGGGTTGGCGAACCGGAGCAAAAGGAACCCGGCAGACCCGAAGGTCTCCCACGCACAACCGCCATGAAACGATGTGGCGGTAAATGTAGCCGCCATCATGGTTGTCGTGCGCCTTAAGCTGTTCGGGTCGCCAAACCCGGTGCTGAACATTCAGCATCGGGTGAGCTTAGAAACCTGGGCTTTTCGGCGCAATCGGACGGCGGTGGTGCAGGTTGTAGGACGTTGCCGGGATGGTTGAAGGGCTGGAGATCAAAAGATCGCAGCCTTCGGCAGCTCCTACAGGGGGCGCGGATTATTCAGCGGGCGGTGTCAGCTTGGCTTCCATCTCGGCGACTTTGGCTTCGAGACTCTCAAGTCGAGCGCGAGTACGCGCCAACACAACCATCTGGCTATCAAACTCTTCACGGCTGACCAGGTCGAGTTTGCTGAAGGCACTCTGCAGCAGCATCTTGAACTGGCTTTCGATTTCGGCTTTCGGCAGCGGGGTGTCGCCGTTGAACAGGCGGGAGGCGGTGCCGCTCAGGGCGTCGAGGAAGTCTTTGGGCGCGAGCATGGTGAATGTCCTGGAAACAATGGCCGGCAGTGTATCACGCAGTGTCTATAGTCAATCTCGTGGTCAGGGATGCACGCTTTTCGCGCAGGCGGATGGACGGCGACGCACCGTTGTTGTGCGTATCCGGATGGCGTTTTGGGTGCAATGGCTTGCAGCAGCGGCCAAGGGATTGAAATCAGGGGATTTTGGCGAGATGGCAAGGTTTCTGCTTAGTCACCTTCGACCCATGCACTGATGCAGTCGCTGTGACGAATGCAGTGCGGCAGACGGAGCGGGGAGTTTCGTCAGCAGCGGTTAGCTGGCGTCAGTCGGGCAGGTAAGGCCGACGATGCGTTACAAAGCCAGGCACTGCGCTTAGACTTGAGTCGGGTTTGTTTTCCTGGGGCAAGTCCACCAATTCGGGAGAGAGTTTTCATGAAGCTAGTCACTGCCATCATCAAGCCGTTCAAGTTGGACGACGTGCGCGAGTCGCTGTCCGAAATCGGCGTGCAGGGCATTACCGTTACTGAAGTCAAAGGCTTCGGCCGGCAGAAGGGTCACACCGAGCTGTATCGCGGCGCGGAATATGTGGTCGATTTTCTGCCCAAGGTGAAAATCGACGTGGCCATCGACGACAAGGATCTGGATCGGGTTATCGAGGCGATAACCAAGGCGGCCAACACTGGCAAGATCGGTGACGGCAAGATCTTCGTGGTCAATCTGGAACAGGCGATTCGCATCCGTACCGGCGAAACCGATACCGACGCGATTTAACCGCCGCCACAAACCCCAACGCCCCAGGAGAAAACAATATGACTCTGCGTAAATTCGCAGGGCTAGGAGCCCTGTTGTCCATCGTAATGCCAAGCCTTGCAATGGCGGCAGACGAAGTGGCGGCCCCAGTCCTTAATTCCGGCGACACTGCCTGGATGCTGACCTCGACGGCACTTGTGCTGTTCATGACCATCCCGGGCCTGGCGCTGTTCTACGGCGGCATGGTTCGCTCGAAAAACATTCTTTCCGTGATGATGCAGTGCTTCGCCATTACCGGTCTGATCAGCATCCTGTGGGTCATTTATGGCTACAGCATTGCGTTCGACACCACCGGCATGGAGCAGGGCGTCGTCAACTTCAACTCGTTCTTCGGCGGCATGGGCAAGGCGTTCCTCGCCGGTGTCACGCCTTCGAGCCTGACCGGCCCAGCGGCTCTGTTCCCTGAGGCGGTGTTCATCACCTTCCAGATGACCTTCGCGATCATCACTCCGGCGCTGATCGTCGGCGCGTTCGCCGAGCGGATGAAGTTCTCCGCGATGCTGATCTTCATGGGCATCTGGTTCACCCTGGTTTATGCACCGATCGCGCACATGGTCTGGTCCGGCAACGGCGGCCTGATGTGGGACTGGGGCGTGCTCGACTTCGCGGGCGGCACCGTGGTGCACATCAACGCCGGTGTCGCCGGTCTGATTGCCTGCCTGGTATTGGGCAAGCGCAAAGGCTTCCCGACCACCCCGATGGCCCCGCACAACCTCGGTTACACCCTGATGGGTGCGGCGATGCTGTGGGTCGGCTGGTTCGGCTTCAACGCCGGCTCCGCTGCAGCGGCCAACGGCACCGCCGGCATGGCGATGCTGGTCACTCAGATCGCTACCGCTGCCGCCGCACTGGGCTGGATGTTTGCCGAGTGGGTCACCCACGGCAAGCCAAGCGCGCTGGGCATCGCTTCGGGTGTGGTTGCCGGTCTGGTAGCGATCACTCCGGCAGCCGGCACCGTGGGCCCGATGGGCGCACTGGTGATTGGTCTGGCGGC
This sequence comes from Pseudomonas sp. S3_C06, assembly GCF_054667675.1. Taxonomy (NCBI): domain Bacteria; kingdom Pseudomonadati; phylum Pseudomonadota; class Gammaproteobacteria; order Pseudomonadales; family Pseudomonadaceae; genus Pseudomonas; species Pseudomonas sp. S3_C06. The sequence continues at coordinate 3,656,235 of NZ_CP162747.1, read as the reverse complement.
GGGCGTGGTGTGCTTCTTCTGCGCCACCACCCTGAAACGCAAACTCGGTTATGACGATTCCCTGGACGCGTTCGGCGTGCACGGTATCGGCGGTATCCTCGGCGCGATCCTCACCGGCGTCTTCGCTGCGCCGGCGCTGGGTGGCTTCGGCACCGTGACCGATATCGGTGCGCAAGTGTGGATTCAGGTCAAAGGCGTGGGCTTCACGGTGATCTACACCGCGATCGTCACCTTCATCATCCTCAAGGTACTCGACGCTGTGATGGGTCTGCGTGTGACCGAAGAAGAAGAGTCGGTCGGCCTCGATCTGGCACAACACAACGAACGCGGCTACAACCTGTAAGTACGCGCATTAAAAAATTTGCCCGGTTCGCCGGGCATTTTTTTGTCCGGAATTTGTCATTCAGAGAGCAGCTGAAAGGATTTTTCGTACTGCTTTGGTCGTGTTTACGACGGGCGTTTTTCTGCGGCCAATGGCTTACATGATTGCAGGAATATTAGGGCCTTTGTTTTTTCCCAGAGCGCGCTAGAATGCGCCCCGAACGTGCGGAGAACTGTATGTGGCAACAGACTCTGATAACCCTGCGGGCACGGCCCCGGGGTTTTCATCTGGTAACGGACGAGTTACTCGCGGGGCTGCCTGAACTCAGGGAGTGCCGGGTCGGTCTGTTGCATTTGTGGCTGCAGCATACCTCGGCGTCGTTGACCATCAACGAGAACGCCGATCCGGCGGTACGTCGCGACTTCGAACGATTTTTCAATCGTCTGATCCCACAAGGAACAGACGGCTATGAGCATAACGACGAAGGCCTGGACGACCTCCCGGCGCACTTCAAGGCCAGCGTGCTTGGCTGCCAGATCAGTCTGCCGGTTTCGGCAGGTCGCCTGGCACTGGGGACCTGGCAAGGCGTTTATCTGGGCGAGCACCGTGATCATGGCGGTGCCCGAAAAGTCCTCGCCACCTTGCACGGTGAAGGGGCATAAACCGTTGGTCACCAATGGTTACTGATTTTTTAACGGCGACTTTCGACAGTTGCCAAAGCTGGTCTATAACTAATCTGCTTTTCGCAAGTCATGAGGTAGAACATGAGCGACGATGATCTGGAAAACGACGACCTCGAAGTAGGCGACGAAGACGAGGCCGAGGAAGGTCTGGAAGCAGCAGCGGAAGACGTTGCTGACGACGATGGTGGCGACGATACGCCGGCCCCGGCTGCCAAAGGCAAAGCCAAGGCTGCGGTGTCGGTAGACGAGTTGCCGAGCATTGAAGCCAAGAACAAGGAACGCGACGCCCTGGCCAAGGCCATGGAAGAGTTCCTGTCGCGTGGCGGCAAGGTTCAGGAAGTGGAGGCCAACGTGGTCGCCGATCCGCCGAAGAAGCCGGACAACAAGTACGGCAGCCGCCCTATCTGAGGCGTGCCGCTGGCTTGCTGAAAAAGCCCGCCGTCGCTGCGGGCTTTTTCATGGGTGAAATAAAGCAATCGAAGTGAACGCAATTCCCCTGTGGGAGCGAGCCTGCTCGCGAAAGCGGTGGGTCAGTCAACATCAGTATTGAATGACAGAATGCCTTCGCGAGCAGGCTCGCTCCCACAGGGGGGTAGTAGATCAGTTCGAGGGGGCATTCCAGCGTGCGAGTACTGCTGGCAGGTCGCTCAAGCTACGGATTTCGGCATCCGGTAGGCGATCCGCCTCCCAGACCTTACCCGCCGGGTTAAACCAGATCGCCCGCAATCCGGCCTGCTGTGCCCCGGCAATGTCATCGCCCGGATGATCACCTATGTGCACGGCGGTTTCGGCCGTGGCGCCACCGCGCTGCAACGCTTCGTGGAACAACCGCGCATCCGGTTTGGCGATGCCGATATCTTCCGCGCACAACGCAAACTTGAAGTAATCCGCCAACCCCAACCGCCGCACATCGGCATTGCCATTGGTGACCACGCCAAGCGCATAGTGATTGGCGAGAACCTCCAGCACTGGCTCGACTTCAGGGAACACTTCGATCTGATGCCGAGCATGCAGAAACACTTCAAAGCCCTTGTCTGCCAGATCGGATGCCTCGCCATGGGCGTACCCGGCGTCTTCCATCGCATGAAACAACACCCGCCGCCGAAGCGCACTGATGCGATGTTTCAACCCCGGCTCATTGGTCAACACCCGCTCACGAATCGCCCACAAATGTTCGACCGGCACGGCGCCCAGATTCGGCGCATGTTCGCTCAGCCATTCGCGCAATACCGCTTCGGCACTGACAATCACCGGGGCGGTGTCCCACAGGGTGTCGTCGAGGTCGAAGGTGATCAACTGGATGCTCATGAATCATCGCCTTTCATGCGTTTGGCCCGTGGGTGGGCGCTGTCGTAGACCGCCGCCAGGTGCTGGAAGTCCAGGTGGGTGTAGATCTGCGTGGTCTTGATATCTGAGTGGCCGAGCAGTTCCTGCACCGCGCGCAGGTCCTGCGAGGATTCGAGCAGGTGGCTGGCGAATGAGTGGCGCAGCATGTGCGGGTGCAGGTTTTGCCCCAGCTCGCGTTCGCCGGCCAGTTTGACCCGCACCTGAATTGCGCGCGGGCCGAGGCGCCGGCCTTGCTGGCTGACGAACACGGCATCGTCCGCCGGGTTGGTCATGGCCCGCAACGGCAGCCATTGTTCGATCGCTTCACGGGCCTTTTTGCCCACCGGCAACAGACGGGTTTTGCTGCCCTTGCCGAGCACCTGAACCATGCCATCGGCCAGATCCAGCTGATCAAGATTAAGCCCGGTCAGCTCTGACAAGCGCAGGCCGGAGGAGTAGAACAATTCAAGAATCGCCTGATCCCGACGTGCGAGAAAATCGTCCTCTACCGCACCTTCAAGCAGTTGCAGTGCACGGTCGGTATCGAGGGTTTTCGGCAGTCGGCGCTCGCCTTTCGGCGGTGCCAGACCCGTGGCCGGATCATGGTTGCAAAGACCTTCGCGATTCAGATAGTGATAGAGCCCGCGTACTGCCGAGAGCAATCGAGCGAGGCTGCGCGAGGATTGGCCCTGCGCATGCAGGCGGGCGATCAGGCTGCGCAGGCGCTGAATATCCAGTGCCGCCCAGCTGCCGATGTTCTGTTTGACGCACCAGCCAAGGACTTTGTCGAGGTCGCGGCGGTAGGCCGACAGCGTGTGCGGCGACACCTGTCGCTCACTGCGCAGGTGTTCGCAGTAAGCGTCCAGTTGCCGTTCCATGCTCAGCGTACCGAGCGCAGGGAGCTGTTGACCCGTGGCAGCACGCGGCCCATGACTTCGGCGATGTAGCTGAGGAACAGCGTACCGACCGAACTCTTGTAGTGCTGCGGATCACGGCTGGCGATCGCCAGAATCCCATGGATGCCTTGATGGCTGACCGCGACCACAGCGGTGGAGCCGATCTGCTTGCGCTGTTCTTCGCCGAAGAGGAAGTCCAGTTCATGCTCGCGCAGGCTACCGCTGACGCTTTTGCCTTCGGTGAGCAGGCCGCCGATGGCGACTTGGGCGTCAGCGTGGCTGACCCAACGGCCGACCGGCGCCGGGTTGTCACCGAGCAGGATCAGACTGACAAAAGGCACCTGAAAGTCCTGGCGCAGACTGTCTTCGACGCTGATCACCACGTCTTCAAGACTGGAGGCGTCCATCAGGGCGAGGATCAGGCGACGAGTCTTGTCGAACAGGCGATCGTTGTCGCGGGCGACGTCCATCAACTGCGAGAGGCGGTGGCGCATCTCGATGTTGCGGTCGCGCAGAATGGTCATCTGCCGCTCGACCAGCGAAACGGTATCACCACGCTGGTGAGGAATGCGCATCGCGGGCAGCAGTTCTTCGTGTTCGACGAAGAAATCCGGATGCGCCTCGAGGTATGCGGCAACCGCTGCCGCCTCCAGGCTCTCGGACGCTGATTCGTCGGACTGTCGGGCGGGTACCTGAGGCTTATCGGTCATGATTTCTGCTCACTCAAAGACGTACTTGTCCTTCGTATACACGCACTGCCGGACCGGTCATCAGTACCGGTTGGCCAGGGCCTGCCCATTCAATGGACAGACGCCCGCCGGGCAGGTCGATCAATAGCGGCGAATCCATCCACCCCTGGCTGATCGCAGCGACAGCCGCTGCACACGCGCCGGTACCGCAGGCCTGGGTTTCCCCGGCACCGCGTTCCCACACGCGCAATTGCGCGCGGTTACGGTCGATGACCTGGAGAAAACCGACGTTCACTCGCGCGGGGAAGCGCGGGTGATGTTCGATTTTCGGCCCCAGTTCATGCACCGGTGCGCTGTTGATGTCTTGCACGCGTAATACCGCGTGCGGGTTGCCCATCGACACGGCGGCCAGTTCGACGGTGGTGCCGTCGACTTCCAGCTGATAGCTGATGGCCTGCGCCGGCGCTTCGAACGGAATGTCCGCCGGCACCAGACGCGGAGCGCCCATGTTCACACCGATCTGGCCGTCGTTACGCACGTCCAGTTCGATGATGCCGCCCTTGGTCTCGACGCGGATCTGCCGCTTGGCGGTCAGACGCTTGTCGAGCACGAAGCGCGCAAAGCAGCGCGCGCCGTTGCCGCATTGCTCGACTTCCGAGCCATCGGAATTGAAGATCCGGTAACGGAAATCCACGTCCGGGTTGCTCGGCGCCTCGACGATCAGCAACTGGTCGAAACCGATACCGGTGTGCCGATCGCCCCATTGCTTGGCGTGTTTTGGCTGAATGTGCGCGTGCTGGCTGACCAGGTCGAGAACCATGAAGTCATTGCCCAAGCCGTGCATTTTAGTAAAACGCAGCAGCATGGGTTACTCCGGCAGCAGGCTTTCGCCGGCAAACAGCTCGGCCACGGTTTCGCGGCGGCGCACTTCAAAAACCTGATCACCGTCTACCAACACTTCAGCGGCACGGCCACGGGTGTTGTAGTTGGAGCTCATCACAAAGCCGTAGGCACCGGCCGAATGCACGGCCAGCAGATCGCCTTCGGCCAGGGCCAATTCGCGGTCCTTGGCGAGGAAGTCACCGGTTTCGCAGATCGGGCCAACGATGTCGTATTTGCGCGCAGCGGTGTCACGCGGTTTGACCGCCGTAACGTCCATCCACGCCTGATACAGCGCCGGGCGGATCAGGTCGTTCATCGCCGCGTCGACGATGGCGAAGTCTTTGTGCTCGGTGTGCTTCAGGTACTCGACCTGAGTCAGCAGCACGCCGGCGTTGGCAACGATGAAACGGCCTGGCTCGAACACCAGCGCCAGATCACGACCGTTCAGACGCTCGCGCACGGCTTTGATGTAGTCGGCAGCCAATGGCGGCTCTTCATCGCGATAACGCACGCCCAAACCACCACCGAGATCGATGTGGCGCAGGTGAATGCCGCAGTCGCCGAGGCGATCGACCAGATCCAGCAGGCGATCAAGTGCGTCGAGGAATGGCGGCAGCGTGGTCAGTTGCGAACCGATGTGGCAGTCAACGCCCACTACTTCCAGGTTTGGCAGATGCGCGGCACGCACGTACACGTCTTCGGCGTCGGCAATGGCGATGCCGAACTTGTTCTCTTTGAGACCGGTGGAAATGTACGGGTGGGTGCCAGCATCGACGTCCGGGTTCACACGCAGCGACACCGGTGCGCGAACACCCAGTTCGGCGGCAACCACTTGCAGGCGCTCGAGCTCGTCGGTGGACTCGACGTTGAAGCAGTGCACGCCGACTTCCAGCGCGCGACGCATGTCGTCACGGGTCTTGCCGACACCGGAGAAGACGATCTTGTCAGCGCTGCCGCCAGCGGCCAGTACGCGTTCCAGCTCGCCACGGGAAACGATGTCGAATCCGGCGCCCAGACGTGCCAGGACATTCAGCACGCCGAGGTTGGAGTTGGCTTTGACCGCAAAGCAGACCAGATGCGGCATGCCGGCCAGTGCATCGGCGTAAGCCAGATACTGGGCTTCGATGTGCGCGCGCGAGTAGACATAGGTGGGCGTGCCGAAGCGGTCGGCGATGGCGGACAGCGCCACACCTTCCGCGAACAACTCCCCGCCACGGTAGTTAAAAGCGTCCATGGCGATCCCTTATTGGTAAACGTCGTGCTTGTGTGCTTTGGACGGCTGCTTCTGCGAAGACTGGGCTTGTTCGGCCGGGTCCTGATCGTCATCCGGCAGGTACAGCGGGCCTTTTTGACCACAGGCCGAAACGAGGCAGGCGACCGCGACGAGCGCAGCAAGGGAAGAGATCAGGCGCTTCATGGCGAAATCCTTGAAAATGCGTTAATTGCGCCGGAGTATACCGGCCACCCGGCGGCTTGCCTATGCGAGGGGGTTCCCGTCCGGCGGGGCTTGCCTAAAGCTGCCCGAACCGCCGCAATCTCCTGTAGGAGTGAGCCTGCTCGTGATAGCGGAGTGTCAGATGCCTATATGCTGACTGACACACCGCTATCGCGAGCAGGCTCACTCCTACAAGGGTTTGGTGTCAGGAGTGGGGCAGGGTGCTTGGTCGTTAATCTTTGCAATCGGCCGGCAGCGTCCGTATCTTTCGGCGCTTGAGCCTGATCAGAACATTTTTTGAGGTTGCCGCAATGAGTTTGTCCGAAGCCCGTTTCCACGATCTGGTCGATGAAACCCAGGAAAAACTGGAAGACATCTTTGACGAGAGCGACCTGGATATCGATCTGGAAAGTTCGGCCGGTGTGCTGACCGTCAAGTTCGAAAACGGCTCGCAGCTGATCTTCAGCCGTCAGGAGCCGCTGCGTCAGCTGTGGCTGGCGGCGGTGTCCGGTGGTTTCCACTTCGACTACGACGAAGAGAGCGAGCGCTGGATGTGTGACAAGAGCGAAGAGCAATTGGGCGAAATGCTCGAGCGCATCGTCAAGCAGCAGGCCGGCGCTGAATTCGATTTCGAAGGTCTGTGATTCCGTGACTGAGACTGCTCCCGCCCGGCCTCCGAAGCCGCTCTACAGCAACATCAGCCCTGCGGTGCCTTCGCCGTGCAGTGGCGTGTGCCGGCTGGATGAGCAGAAGGTTTGCCTCGGCTGCTTCCGCCATGTCGAGGATATTCGCGAATGGCGCTCGGCGGACGATCAACGCCGCCGGGTCATCTGCGCCCAAGCCGCAGACCGCCGCAATTCCTCAATGTAGGGGCCGGCCGGGTGGGTGACTTGTATATTTTTTGAGCTGTGATAGTGTCCGAACACGCCTCAACCCATCGAGGCCTGGTGAAAACCCCGTCTTTTTTTGGCGGGGTTTTGCTTTTTTTGTGTGCAGAAGAAAGGAGTCTGCCCGGATCATGACCGCACCTTCCATCACCCTTACCCGTCTGGACGTGCAACGTCTGGAGCGCTTGATCGACAGCCTGAACGATAAAGACCAGGCCGCGCCGGGCGTGATTGCGCTGCAAACCGAGCTGGACCGTGCCGACTCCGTGGTCGGCCACGATGAAGTGCCCGCCGATGTCGTGACGATGAATTCCCGTGTGCATTGCCGCGAAGAAGGCAGTGGCAAGGACTATCACCTGACGCTGGTCTATCCCAAGGATGCCAACGCCGATGAAGGCAAGATTTCGATCCTGGCGCCAGTCGGCAGCGCGCTACTGGGCTTGAAGGTCGGTCAGCACATCGACTGGCCGGCACCGGGTGGCAAGACCCTCAAACTGACTTTGCTCGAAGTCGAATCGCAACCGGCCAACGGTGGCGCGTTTCCCGAGTAACCCGTCTCAGACCTGTTCGAGCGCTTCGTTCAGGGCGCGCTCCAGGTCAGCCTTGTAGCGCAGATACAAATTGCTTGAACTCTGCCCGTCACCGAGCAGGCCTGAAAGGTCGAGGTCGGTGATGTAGCAGCGATAGCGTTCGCTGTCGCGGCGCTGCTCGACGATTTCCCGGGCGACCACGCTGAACAGCTGGTCGCCATGTTCCAGCTCACTGAATTCCCGTTGATTGCAATACAGGGTGACCTGCACTTCGCCCGGTGCGGCTTTGCCGACGATCGCCTGCACGTCGTAGAACGGCTTGTTCACGGGTGTCTGCGGTGCCGGCCGCGCTTCGACCCGGCGCGCGCGTTGCGGGCCCGATGGCAATAACTGGTAATACAAAGTTTCGAGGCGGACATCCGGGCCGGCGTCCATCGGGAGCACGGCTTCGCGGCGGAACAGGATCGATTGCAGGAAGCGCTGCAACGGCACCAGCAGGCTCTGCTCGTCGTGGTAAGGCAAATGTTGTTGCCACAGCGCATTGAACTCATCCAGCACGTACAGCTCGGCCTGTTGCTCGGTGATCCGATAGAACACCTGAATACATTCCGGCTGGCCCATCGGCAGGATCAGTGCGAGGTCGTGATCCTCCAGCGCCATCGGATCCAGATGCAGCGGGCTGTAGCGCGGCTGCTCTTCACCGAGGTAGTCGAGCAGGGCCGGAAGGGTGGCGAGGGCGACGTGGTTGACCTGGCCCGGCACCAATTCCAGCACGTGATAGTGCTGCTGCACCTGGATCAGGTAGCGGTGATTCAAATCGCTGAGCAGCAGATTCTGCGCAGTGTCGATGATTTCCTCGACGCGGCGGGCGATGAATTGCGCGCGGTTGTGGCAGAAACAGCGCACCTTTAGCGTCGGCTGCAATGGTCCGCGCGGCAGATTATTAAGGTAATCGCGCAGGCAATCGAGCAAGGCATGCGGCCCGTCAAAGCGGTTGACCAGCACTTCGTTCCAACTGTTGAGCGTGACCTGATCCAGCGTCAGCACGAGGTTCTCGCGCACGCCGGCGTAACTCAGCGAGTCGGTGCGTTCGGTGGTCATCAGGATGTTCAGGTCGCGGTGATGTTTGAGCGGATCAATACCGACGTTGACCAGAATCAGCACTTCGCTTGGCACAGCGGCACGTAGCAGCGGCTCCTCGGCGACTGTAGGCAAGGGCAGGGCGATGCACTGTTGCAGGCTGCCGAGCAGGTTGAACAGCTCGAACTCGCTCAGGTCGCTGGTGCCTGGATGCAAAGCCAGGCGGGTGCTGCTGTCGATCACGCCGTTGCGGTGGCACCAGGTCAGCAATTCAAGCAATTCGCGGCTGCGCTTGATCGGCGCGAAGTGTTCCCACTCCAGCGCCGTGAGGCTGCCGTTATACAGGCCCCACTGGGTTTGCCCGGGCTCCTTTTTATTGCGCGACTGCACCAGCGTCAGGGTGTCTTCGGCCAGATCCGGGGCGATGCCGGGGTTGATGAACTCGACCTTGTCGGCCTTGCGCTCGAAGGCTGCGTAGAGCCGGCGGCCGAGCACATTGAGATCACGCTTGTTGATCAGGCTGACGGTCTGCTCGGTGCGGGCGAACTGGGTCAGGAAGCGATAGCTGTAGTTCAGCTCATTGACCAGCGCGCGGCGTTCGGCGCTGACCTGGCGGACTTTCCACTGGCTGCGGCTGTCGAGCAGTGTCAGTTGCCGCTGATCCCAATGCCATTCGCTGGCCAGCCGTTCCAGCAGCGAGCGCTGCCAGCTCTGGGTGCGGCTGTTGCCGGTGAGCTTGCGGTTGACCTTCAGGTACAGCGCGCGGCGCACCAGTTCCAGACGTTCCGGTTCGTTGCGCGCAGTGAGGTACTCCTCGATGCGCCGGTACACGACCATGTACGGATCCAGCTCATCGAGATCGAGCTGATTGGCGAACACGGCTTTCTTGAAACGCAGGCTCAGGCACCGCACCTGCGGGTGTTCGCTGGCGTAAACCTCGGTCAGCAGCAGTTTGAGTACCGATTTGTACGGTGACTCAATGCCCTTGAACAGTTGCCACAATCCGGCGCCGATGAACTCTCCCGGTGGAATCGTCGCCAGATGGCCGAGATCCAGGGTTTCGTCTGCGCGGATAAAGCGCTTCGACAGCAGGGTATGGGTGTAAAGGTCGTAGGCGGTTTCTTCGTAAACCGGCACCAGCCACCAGATCGGTGTACGTCCGGCCAGCCAGATTGCGGTGCGATAAAACTCGTCGAGCAGCAGATAGTGCTGAGTGCTGCCGCAGTTTTCCGAGCTGAGTTGAGTGTCGCGTTCGCCTTTGACGAAACGCTCCGGGTCGATCAGGAAAAAATGCGCTTCGGCGCCCTGACTCGCCGCCCAGGCTTCCAGCAGCTGACATTTCTTGCTCAGTTCGGCGAGCTCACTTTCGCTCAGATCCGGCGCGTGGCAGACCCACACGTCCATGTCGCTCTGATCGGCCTGGGCCAGCGTGCCGAGACTGCCCATCAGAAACAGGCCATGAATCGGTCGCGGTGGATTGCTGCCGTGGCGCGGTTTGTAGGAGAACGAGCGGGTCAGGCGTTGGGCTTCAGCGAGTGTATCGGCGTCCGGTTCGTAATTGGATACCCCGGCCGGCGTACTGCTCGAGACATAACCCGGCAGCAGCGGGTGATTGACGTGGAAAAACAGCGGAAGCAGTGTCAGTACGCCTTGTTGGCGTGTCGACAAGCCTTCCAGTGCGCGACCTAAGCGCCCTTCATTGAGTTTGAGAAAGCGCGCACGCAGCTGGCTGAGTACCTTGCGGTCGATGCCTTCGTCCAGGTCGGGGCGGATTTCGTGGGTGCGCGTCATGTCAGCTCAAACCGGCTCGCAAGCTCGGACGAAGAGGGTCTCGGAATGGGAGGCAGTTTAGCCTTTGCGCAGCGGGACTTTTAAGCTGAATTTGTTTTTTGACGTCAGATTTCTATCGCGGACGACCGGGCAGGCCCGCGGAAATCCCGTGGCAGGAGTTCCCGTGGGCGAAGTCGGGGAGAATCAGGCGGTTTCTTGCTCTCTCAGAATGGTCAGCACGGTTTGCACATTTTGTGCGGCATCGCGACCGAGGCTGGTCAGATAACCGCCATCAGGCTGATCCGTCAGGTCTTTTTCAAAGAGGCGTTTGGCGGCAGAAATATGTTTCGGGGCAGCGGTCTGATGAATTTTCAAACCTTCCTGGGAACTGTCCAGGGGAAAGAGTGCGAGGACTTCCAGTTCGGCAACCAACTCAGGGGTAAGCGACATAAGGACTCCAGACTTTCTAGGAATTGGACGACAGCGTCCCTAAGGTGAACCCGCTTTTGCGGCATGTCCAGTGCTCAGATCAGGGATTTTGTCTTGAGGCGAATTCCAGTGTAGTCGGGGCCGGGGAGTTGGCTGGATGGATACGTTACAAACATTGTAGGAGTGAGCCTGCTCGCGATAGCGGAGTGCCTGTCAGCATATTCTTCACTGACAGAACGCTATCGCGAGCAGGCTCACTCCTACAGGATCGGGGCTTACTGCTTTTCGGGTGGCAGCTCTGGCAATCCACGCAGCGCCGCTTCGTACCATTCGGTATCAAATGCACGGTCTTCATCGAGCATCGCGTCAATCTCGTAAGCCAGCACATGCGCCATCATATTGAGGATCTCTTCGCGCGGAGTGCCCACCAGGGTCAACTTGTTGAAGGTCGCTCTCGCCGCTGGCGGGTTGTCGCTTTCGATCTGGTTCTCGATGGCTTCGATCAACGTAGCCTCGGTGAACTCTTCTTCGTCGTTGTCGATGTCTGTCGGCTCGCTCATGGCAGGCTCCTCATGGAAAGGCGCCAGTTTACCCGCATTCAGCGGGGTGATGCTGCTGGCGCGATTCGCCTGCACGATCTATAAACAGGCCCTGCCCACCCCGCACGGCCTGGAGGCTATGTGATGTTCAAGCTCTACGGATTCTCAGTCAGCAACTACTACAACATGGTCAAACTGGCGCTGCTGGAAAAAGGCCTGCCGTTCGAAGAGGTCACGTTCTATCCGGCGCAGACACCGGAATCTCTGGCCATCAGCCCGCGCGGCAAGGTCCCGGTGCTCGGCGTAGACGCCGGTTTCATCAACGAAACCGCGATCATCCTCGAATACCTCGAGCAAACCCAGAAAGGCACGCCGCTGCTGCCGAGCGATCCGTTCGAGCGCGCGCAGGTGTTGGCGATTGCCAAGGAAATCGAGCTGTACATCGAACTGCCGGGACGCGCCTGCTATGGCGAAGCGTTCTTCGGCATGACCCTGCCGGAGGCAATCAAGGAAAAAACCAAAACCGAATTGCTGCTGGGTTTTGCGGCGCTGGGCCGGCATGGCAAATTCGCCCCGTACGTGGCGGGCGACAGTTTGAGTATTGCCGATTTGTACTTCCTTTACAGCGTGCCGCTGGCCTGTGCGGTCGGGCAGAAGCTGTTCGGGATCGATTTACTGGCGGAGATGCCGCAGGCGAAGGCGTTGCTGGAGCGGCTTGAGCAGAATCCGCATGTGCAGAGGATAGCGGCGGACAAAGAAGCGGCGATGCCTGCGTTTTTAGCGATGATTGCTGCGAAGAAGTGATTTTTCTGCTGTTCTGAAGATCGCATTCGCGAGCAGGCTCGCTCCCACAGGGGATTTTTGTCGGCCACAAATTCTGTGTTCAACAAAAATCCAACTGTGGGAGCGAGCCTGCTCGCGAAGCTTTTGCTTTAGCGGCTGGCGATCAGGGCCTGACCGCGCACCACAGCTGCCTTGACCTGCGCCGGCGCAGTGCCGCCGATATGGTCGCGGGCATTCACCGAGCCTTCCAGGGTCAGCACGGCAAACACGTCCTGTTCGATCTGATCACTGAACTGGCGCAGTTCTTCCAGGCTCATCTCGGCCAGATCCTTGCCAGTGTCCACACCGTATTTCACCGCGTGGCCAACGATTTCGTGGCAATCACGGAACGGCAGACCACGGCGCACCAGATAATCCGCCAGGTCGGTCGCGGTGGAGAAACCGCGCAGCGCCGCTTCACGCATGATCGCGTGCTTCGGTTTGATCGCCGGGATCATGTCGGCAAAGGCGCGCAGCGAGTCGCGCAGGGTGTCGGCGGCGTCGAACAGCGGCTCTTTGTCTTCCTGGTTGTCCTTGTTGTAGGCCAGCGGTTGGCCTTTCATCAAGGTCAGCAGGCCCATCAGTGCGCCGAATACACGGCCGGTCTTGCCACGCACCAGCTCTGGCACGTCAGGGTTTTTCTTTTGCGGCATGATCGAGCTGCCGGTGCAGAAACGATCCGGCAGATCGATGAACTGGAATTGCGCGCTGGTCCACAGCACCAGCTCTTCGGAGAAGCGCGACAAGTGCATCATCGCGATGCTCGCGGCCGAGCAGAATTCGATGGCGAAGTCACGATCGGACACGTTATCCAGCGAGTTGCCGCCGACGGCGTCGAAACCCAGCAGTTGCGCGGTGTATTCACGGTCGATCGGGTAGGTGGTGCCGGCCAGCGCGGCGCTGCCCAGCGGCATGCGGTTGGTGCGCTTGCGGCAGTCGACCAGACGCTCGTAGTCGCGGCTGAGCATTTCGAACCAGGCCAGCATGTGATGACCGAAAGTCACTGGCTGCGCGGTTTGCAGGTGGGTGAAGCCCGGCATGATGCTCGCGGCTTCGCGCTCGGCTTGTTCCAGCAGGCCTTTTTGCAGGCGGGTGATTTCAGCGAGGATCAGGTCGATCTCGTCACGCAGCCACAGGCGGATGTCGGTGGCGACCTGGTCGTTGCGGCTGCGCCCGGTGTGCAGCTTTTTGCCGGTGACGCCAATGCGATCGGTCAGGCGTGCTTCGATGTTCATGTGCACGTCTTCGAGGTCGATGCGCCAGTCGAACTGGCCGGCCTCGATTTCGCCCTGAATGGTCTTCAGGCCATCGATGATGCTGTCGCGCTCGGCATCGGTCAGCACGCCGACCTTGGCCAGCATGGTGGCGTGGGCGATCGAGCCCATGATGTCGTGGCGATACAGGCGCTGGTCGAAAGTGACGGAGGCGGTGAAGCGGGCGACGAAGGCGTCGACGGGTTCACTGAAGCGGCCGCCCCAGGACTGATTGGTCTTGTCAGTGCTCATGAATTCGCTCGTATCGGCTTGAAGAAAAAAGGCGTGAAACGCTGGCGCGGATAATAACAGGGTTGCCCAGACTGTCGCTGACACCGGTCGATACGTTTTTTTCTCATCGGCTCAGTCATAGTCGGCGCTGGCCCTGGCGGATTTGCGCAAGGATATTTTTCGATTGAGCAATATCGGCCCGACGAGCGTCTACAGTAGGACATAAGGGTCGGCGCGGCTGCGGATCGCACAAAGGTCTGACCGCCGACTATAAGAAGAGGGGGGTGGGTGTAATTGTCCTTCGGCAATCCCCGTGAGAAACGCAGGAAACAGCGGGCTTCGAGCAGTACGACCCGGACACTGGCAAATATTGCTGGCCGACGTACGGCACTTTTTGGCGCTCGGGCTAGTCTTAGCGTGGATCGCGGTGACGGACGTCACTTCACCTGTCTACGCTATCCTTGTGCGAGACTCACGCAGGAATCCAGCGCAATATGAATGTCCTGATCGTTGATGACGAACCACTGGCTCGCGAGCGCCTCAGCCGAATGGTGAGCGAGCTCGAGGGTTATACAGTTCTGGAGCCCAGCGCCACCAATGGCGAAGAGGCGTTGGTACTGATCGACAGCCACAAGCCGGATATCGTACTGCTCGATATCCGCATGCCGGGCCTCGATGGCCTGCAAGTCGCTGCCCGTCTGTGCGAACGCGAAACGCCGCCGGCCGTGGTGTTTTGCACCAGCCCCGATGAATTTGCCGTGGAAGCCCTGCAGGCCAGCGCCGTGGGCTATGTGGTGAAACCCGTGCGAACCGAACATCTGCATGACGCCCTGAAACGGGCTGAACGTCCCAATCGGGCGCAACTCTCGGCCCTGACCCGTCCTGCTGCCGAAAGCGGCACCGGCCCGCGCAGCCACATCAGCGCCCGCACCCGCAAAGGCATCGAACTGATCCCGCTGGATCAGGTGGTCTACTTCATCGCTGACCACAAATACGTGACCCTGCGTCACGAAGCCGGCGAGGTGCTGCTGGACGAACCGCTCAAAGCCCTTGAAGACGAATTCGGCGAGCGCTTCGTGCGTATCCACCGCAACGCGCTGGTCGCCCGTGACCGCATCGAACGACTGCAACGCACACCACTGGGACATTTTCAGCTGTTCCTCAAAGGTCTCAATGGTGATGCGCTGATTGTCAGCCGTCGGCATGTGGCCGGTGTGCGCAAGATGATGCAGGGGCTGTAGCCCGGTCATTTCGGGCGGCCTCTCTTTCCTTTACCAGGCATTGCCGGCCAGGGAGGCCGCGCCGTTTCTGATTCAAGTCAAAGTGGATTTGGCTGAGCTGTTATTATCCGCCGTATCTATTCAGTACGGATTGATCCATGTCCTCTCGCGAAATCCGCATCGCCACCCGTAAAAGTGCGCTGGCCCTCTGGCAGGCCGAATACGTCAAAGCCCGTCTGGAAGCGGCCCACCCGGGCCTGCTGGTGACGCTGGTGCCCATGGTCAGTCGCGGCGACAAGCTGCTCGATTCGCCACTGTCGAAAATCGGTGGCAAGGGCCTGTTCGTCAAGGAACTGGAAACTGCGCTGCTGGAAAACGAAGCCGACATTGCCGTCCACTCGATGAAAGACGTGCCGATGGACTTCCCGGAAGGCCTCGGCCTGTTCTGCATTTGCGAGCGTGAAGATCCGCGCGATGCCTTCGTTTCCAATACCTATGCCAGCCTGGAGGCGTTGCCTGCCGGCAGCATTGTCGGCACGTCGAGCCTGCGTCGTCAGGCACAGTTGCTGACCCGTCGTCCGGACCTGCAAATCCGCTTCCTGCGCGGCAACGTCAATACACGTCTGGCCAAGCTCGATGCTGGCGAGTACGACGCGATCATCCTCGCTGCGGCCGGTCTGATCCGCCTCGGTTTCGAAGATCGCATCACTTCGGCGATCAGCGTCGATGACAGTCTGCCAGCCGGTGGCCAAGGCGCAGTCGGCATCGAATGCCGCAGTGCCGACACTGAAATCCACGCCTTGCTCGCACCGTTGCATCATGCCGATACCACGTCGCGGGTGACCGCCGAACGTGCCCTCAACAAACATCTGAATGGCGGCTGCCAAGTGCCGATCGCCTGCTACGCCGTACTTGAAGGCGAGCAGTTGTGGTTGCGTGGTCTGGTCGGTGAGCCGAGTGGCGGCAAGCTGCTCAGCGCCGAAGCCCGGGCGCCGCGTGCCGATGCCGAAGCGTTGGGCGTGAAGGTCGCCGAAGACCTGCTCAGCCAGGGCGCCGACGATATTCTCAAAGCGGTTTACGGCGAGGCAGGTAACGAGTGACTGGCTGGCGCCTGCTGCTGACGCGCCCTGCGGAAGACTGTGTGGCGCTGGCCGAGACGTTGGCCGGGCAGGGGATTTTCAGTAGCTGTTTGCCGCTTCTGGACATTGTTCCGCTGCCGGTCTCTGCCAAAATCCGTCAGGCGATTGCGCAGTTGCCGAGTTGCAACGCGGTAATCGTGGTCAGCAAACCGGCGGCACGCATTGCGCTGGATCTGCTCGATGGCTCGCCCTCGTTGACGATGCCTTGGTTCAGCGTCGGCGCGGCGACTGCACAGATTCTTCGCGATTATGGTCTGGACGTCAGCTTCCCGGCGGACGGCGATGACAGCGAAGCCTTGCTGCAATTGCCGCGTCTGCGTGCAGCGGTGAGCCAGCCCGGGGCGCAGGTCTTGATCCTGCGCGGAGAGGGCGGCCGTGAGCTACTCGCCGAGCGCCTGCGTGAGCTTGGTGCTAGTGTCGAGTATCTGGAATTGTATCGACGTGACTTGCCGGCCTATCCCCCGAACGAACTGTCGCGGCGGATCGAAGCGGAACGCTTGAACGGGCTGGTGGTCAGCAGTGGACAGGGTTTCGAGCACCTGCGCCAGATGGCCGGTGATGCCTGGCCGACAATCGCGCAGTTGCCGTTGTTTGTTCCAAGCCCTAGGGTCGCCGAGCTGGCAGGTGCCGCCGGGGCTCAAACAGTTGTGGATTGCCGCGGCGCGAGTGCCGCGGCTTTGCTGACGGCGTTGCGGGAGCATCCCGAACCCGTTTACTAATGCAAAGGATGGATACGTGAGCGAAACAGCCTTGCCCAAAGATGATGTCCAGCCTGTGATTGAAACCCAGGTTGAAACTCCACCGCCGGCCACAGAGCCGCGCCGAGGCAATGGATTGGCCATCGTCGCCTTGTTGCTCGGCGCCGCCGGTGTCGCGATCGGCGGCTGGGGTGTCTGGCAGGTCCGTCACCTGCAGACCAACACTCAGCAGCAGTCCGGTGAAGTGCAGGCGTTGAACGATCAGGCGCAGAGCCTGAAGCTCAATGAGCAGCGCCTGACCGAGCGCCTCGCGCAACTGCCGGGGGCCGACGAACTTGCCGAGCGCCAGCGTCTGGTGACGCAACTCCAGGGCGATCAACAACGCCTCAATCAACGTCTGGAAACGGTGCTGGGTGCCAGCCGCAAGGACTGGCGACTGGCCGAGGCCGAGCATCTGCTGCGCCTGGCCAGCCTGCGGCTGTCGGCGTTGCAGGACATCAGCAGCGCTCAGGCGCTGGTGCAGGGCGCTGACGAAATCCTCCGTGAGCAAAACGATCCCGGTTCCTTCGCCGCTCGCGAGCAAGTGGCGAAAACCCTCGTAGCGCTGCGCAGCACGGCGCAACCGGATCGCACCGGTCTGTTCCTGCGTCTGGGCGCATTGCGCGATCAGGTTATTGACCTCACCGAGCTGGCGCCGGAGTACAAGGATCGCGGCGAATCGCTGCTGGGCCTGACCGCCGACGGTGACGGCGCCAGTCGTTGGGCGCAGTGGTGGGATCAGGTTTCGCGCTACATCCGCATCGATTTCAACGCTGACAAAAACGTGCGGCCGCTGCTGGCCGGGCAGAGCCTGAGTCAAGTGCGTCTGGCCCTCAGCCTAGCACTGGAGCAGGCGCAGTGGGCCGCTCTCAACGGGCAGGCGCCGGTCTACACCCAAGCCATGGCCGAGGCTCGCGATGTGCTCAAAGGCAATTTCAATCCGGACAATGCGCAAAGCAAAGTGATGCTGGAACAGGTCGCCGAGCTGAGCAAGGAACCGGTTACGGTCACGACGCCGGACCTGACCGGCACGCTGAGTGCGGTGCAAGCCTATCTTGAGCGGCGCAACGTCAACGCTGAAGAGTCAGTGAAACCTTTCGCCAAACCTGCCGCCAACACCGCGCAGGAGGCCACGCCATGAAGCGCTTGTATGTGATCGTGTTTCTGGTGATCGCGGCGACGGCGGCGCTGGGTCTGGCGATTGCCGAGCATTCCGGTTACGTGCTGGTGGCCTACAAAAGCTTCCGCTACGAGTCGAGCCTGTGGGCGACACTGGCGGTAATCGCTGTGCTGTGGTTGCTGATCTGGGGCATCAAGGCGCTGGTCGAGCTGGTCATGACGTCGAGCGGTGTGGTCAATCCATGGTCGCGACGCAACCGCAGCCGGCGTGTGCAGGTGGCCATCGAGCATGGCCAACTGGATCTGGCCGAAGGTCGCTGGGCCAGTGCTCAGCGTCATCTTTATCGAGCGGCTGAAGCCGAGCGTCAGCCATTGCTGTACTACCTCGGTGCTGCCCGCGCAGCCAATGAGCAAGGCAATTACGAAGAGTGCGATCGATTGCTGGAGCGTGCACTGGAGCGTCAGCCGCAGGCGGAACTGGCGATCGCTCTGAGTCATGCGCAGTTGCAGACCGACCGTGGCGATACCGACGGTGCCTTGGTGACTCTGCAAGCGATGCATGATCGTCATCCGCACAATGCGCAGACGCTGCGTCAGTTGCAGCGCTTGTATCAGCAGCGCGGCGAATGGTCGGCGGTGATTCGTTTGTTGCCGGAATTGCGCAAGGACAAAGTCCTGCCGCCCGCCCAACTGGCAGAGCTTGAGCGCCGCGCCTGGGGGGAAAACCTGTCGCTGGCAGCGCAGCGCGAAGAGGACGGGAGTGTTGGCTTGCAGTCGCTTACACGTGCCTGGCAGCAGCTCACTTCGGCGCAGCGTCAGGAGCCGCCGCTGGTGCTGGCATACGCCGAACAGCTGCGTCAGCTGGGTGCTCAGGTCGAAGCGGAAGAAGTGCTGCGCACGGCCCTCAAGCGCAAGTACGACAGCCATCTGGCCCGTCTCTACGGTCTGGTGCGCGGTAGCGATCCGGCCCGTCAGTTGCAAACTGCCGAAGGCTGGCTGAAGGATCACCCGAACGATCCGAGCTTGTTGCTGACCCTTGGCCGCCTGTGTCTGCAAACCAGCCTGTGGGGCAAGGCGCGGGACTATCTGGAAAGCAGCCTGCGTGTGCAGCGCAATCCTGAAGCCTGTGCGGAACTGGCACGGCTGCTCGCACAGCTGGGCGATACCGAGCGCAGCAATCAGTTGTTCCAGGAGGGTCTGGGGCTGCTGGATGAGCGCCTGCTGGCCGCGCCATTGCCGGTTCCGGCGCACGTCTGAAGTGGCGGGGGAGGCAGCTCCCTCGCTTACCTTTTGTGGTTGAAATTTCAACTTCAGTGAGCGCCCGAGGCGAATTCCTACAACTGACTACACCGATTCCTCTCGAACCTGTCGGGTTTTCCCTACACCTCTGGTGAACTGTCGGCAGGGCCTCGCCTTGAAAGGCTGACACGCTTTCCTCTACCGTAACCGTCTGTCTCTACTGTTACGGAAAAGCCATGTCGTTGGCCTGCTCACGCTCCTTGTTCTTCATGGCTTTCACTGCGGGGGCCTTTGCTCTGGGAGCTTCCTATTATCTTGAATATGCTGTTGGTCTGACGCCGTGCAGCCTGTGCCTGGTGCAGCGCCTGTTCCTCACGTTGCTGTGTGTATCCAGTGGCCTGGCGGCGGTGCACGGCCCCAAGCGTGTCGGTTTGTGGCTCTACTGGCTGTTGACGCTGGGCGCGAGTCTGGGAGGTACCACGGCTGCCTGGCGGCAGGTGCTGATCCAGAGCGATCCGCTGCTGCAACTGCTCAATTGCGCGCCTGCCCCGGAGCTGTTGTTCACTGGTCTGCCCTGGATCTGTGCGTTGCAGCGGATGTTTAGCGGCGGTGCCGATTGTGCGGAAATTTCCTGGACGTTGTTCGATCTGAGCATCCCGGAATGGAGCCTGCTGTTCTTTGTCGCGGTATCGATTCTGGCGGTTTATCAATTGTTGCGGCTGGTCTGGAGTACTCTGCAACGACCGCTCAGCGGCGAAGCGTCGCACCCGGTGCTGCTGCGGGATTAAACACTTGTATGAACTTTATCTCCTGCGTACCTTGAAGCCATAGGCGTGCGGGCATAATCTGGCCCGCACGTGTCATTGGATTTATGTTGCTCGATGACGCTCTGCCCGGCCGACCCCCTAGCCAAAATCAAAAGAGGGGCGCGGGTGTAGAGCAGCATGACCCACAAGGGAAGAGAGATCGCCATGCTCGAAAGTTGTCAGAATGCTCAGGAACGCTGGGGTGGAGTTCATCTGCTGATCGACCGCTGGTTGCAGGAGCGTGAAGATCTGATCGGTGCCTACGACAAGCTCGGCGCAGAGCCTGATTCGCTGTCCGAGAGCCGCAAGCCCTTGCAGGAGTTCTGCGGCGTGTTGGTCGATTACGTGTCGGCCGGGCACTTCGAAATCTACGAACAGCTGACTGGCGAAGCCAAGGCGTTCAACGACAAGCGCGGCCTCGAACTCGCCGAGACGATCTATCCGCGCATCGATGTCATCACCGAGAAGCTGCTCGCGTTCAACGACCTGTGCGATGAAGGCAAATGCGTAGCGGAGAAGTTCAAAGAGCTCGGAGGCCTGCTGCACGAGCGCTTCGAACTTGAAGACTGCCTGATTGAAGTACTGCATACAGCACACAAGGAAGAAGATCCGGTTCAGGCCTGATCTTTTTCCCTGATCGAAAAAAAACGGTGCGCCCGAAAGCGCACCGTTTTTTATTGCCTGCTCAACTCGTCGCGCCACGTAATTCCACTTCAAACACCAGCGGTGTGAACGGTGCGATCAAGTCGCCGGCACCGTCGGCGCCATAGGCCTGATCGGAGGGAATCACCAGTCGCCATTTCGCACCCACTGGCATGTTCTGTAACGCGGTGCGCCAACCGGCAATCACGCTGTCGAGATTGAACCATTGCGGCTGAGTGTTCTGGTCGAACACTGTGCCGTCGGGTAGTCGCCCGACATACAGCACCTGCACTTTTCCATCGGGACCGGCCTTGGTCCCCGTGCCAGGTGTCAGCTCGGTGAGCAGGATGCCATCGGCCAGTTCCTTCACCCCCGGTTTGGCTTTTTCAGCGGTGAGAAAACGTTGCTCGTTTTCCATCGCCGCATCGCTGGATGGCTGTGCAGAGTGTTCGGCATTTTGCGCTTCATGATCGGCCAGAATCTGTTCGATACGTGCTTCGCTCAGCGCCAGCGGCTTGCCTTGATAGGCTTGTTGCAAACCATCGACCAGTGCCTGAATCTGCAGTTGCGGGACTTCCTGACGCAGCCGTTCACCGAGGCTGGCACCGAGGCTGTAGGCCAGATCGTGAGCATCGTTCGCGGTGGTTTTTTCGTCAGCGTGAGCGGCCGAAACAAGCATGCAGAGGGATAAAAAAAAGTAGCGCGACATGGGCACACTCCGTCCTGAGATGCGGTGGATTATGCCAGCGCGAACGTCTGCAACGGTGAACTGCTTTTGCCTTCACGCAGAACATTTTCGATTCGGTGCAACGCAACGCAATCGATACTGTCAAGATGCCCTAGCGGCGGTAACTGCAGAGGTCTAGTATGAGCCGCACTCACGTCAGCCAGGAGGTAAACCATGTCGGCCACCAAGAAGCCTGTAAATACTCCGTTGCACTTACTCCAACAACTCTCGGGCAGCTTGCTCGAGCATCTGGAAAACGCTTGCTCTCAAGCCTTGGCTGATGCTGAAAAACTGCTCGCCAAACTGGAAAAGCAACGCGGCAAGGCGCAAGAAAAACTGCACAAGTCCCGCACCAAATTGCAGGACGCAGCTGCCGCCGGCAAAGCCAAGGCACAGACCAAAGCCAAAGGCGCCGTGAAAGAACTGGAAGACCTGCTCGATGCCTTGAAGGATCGTCAGTCCGACACTCGCAGCTACATTCTGCAACTCAAGCGCGATGCTCAGGAAAGCCTGAAGCTGGCCCAGGGCGTGGGCCGCGTTCAAGAAGCCGTGGGTAAAGTGTTGTCCACCCGCGCCGCCAAACCGGCAGCGGCACCGGCGAAGAAAGCAGCTGCCAAACCTGCTGCTGCAAAAGCTCCAGCGAAAACCGCAGCGGCCAAGCCTGCTGCAAAAGCTGCTGCTAAAACCGCTGCCAAGCCAGCTGCAAAAGCACCGGTGAAAGCCGCTGCAAAACCAGCTGCCAAAGCGGCCGCAAAACCTGCAGCGAAGAAACCTGCTGCGGCGAGCGCTGCAAAACCAGCAGCTAAAACCACGGCGGCAAAACCTGCTGCGCGTACTGCCGCTGCCAAGCCGGCTACCCGTGCCGCCGCTGCTAAACCAGCCACCAAACCAGCTGCAGCAAAAGCTGCTCCAGCGAAAACCGCCGCTGCCAAACCGGCCGCTAAACCTGCTGCCAAAGCTGCCGCAAAACCTGTTGCTAAAACTGCTGCTGCAAAACCAGCTGCCAAGACTGCCGCTAAACCAGCTGCCGCCAAACCTGCTGCAAAAGCACCAGCTAAAGCTGCTGCCAAACCAGCCGTGAATGCCGCTGCCAAACCAGCAGTCAAGCCTGCCGCAAAACCAGCCGCTAAACCGGCCGCTGCTGCCAAACCAGCGACTGCTGCTAAGCCTGTTGCTGCAAAACCCGCCGCCAAGCCTGCCGCAAAACCAGCAGTTAAAAAGCCAGCCGCTGCCAAACCAGCCGCTGCCAAACCGGCCACCGCACCCGCCGCAAAACCTGCCGCACCGACAACTTCGGCTGCGCCAGCTGCACCGGCACCTGCCGCTACTACCTCGACCCCTTCGACTGCGCCAACGCCAGCCGCTGTGTCGAGCGTCAGCAACAACCCAACCAGCGCTTCCTAAGTGCCGGTAGCCGCGACGCGCAGCACTTGCAGCGCGTCGCGGTTCGGGTTGGCCGCTGTGCCGGCCAAACCTTCAAGCCAGGTCATTGAACCTGCGTCGTTTCGCGTCCACTCCTGCGCCACACCTTCAAGCCGTGACAGCAGCGCTCGCTCAGCTTCCAGCTCGAGTGATTTGATCTGCTCGCGCATGCCGTTCAACACCGCATCATCCAGCGCACGCGCTTTCCATTGCATGCGCAGTGTTCTCAGTGGCTGCACCACTTCGATATCCCACGGCTCGGTCAATGCCTGAAGCACGCCAATGCGGTGTTCATCGCAGGTCACCCCGCGTTGTTCCAGCCATAAACCGCAGAGCAGCAGGCACACGTTGGCGCCCGCCGTTTGCAGTTGCAGGCAGGCATCTTCCACACCCGCTCGGGCGTAGGTGGCAAGGGAAAAGCTCCACAGGTCAGAGGACATCGTGCTACTCGCGCCAGTTGTGAGCGAAGCTGGTAGACTCCGCCGCCATTATGATCCGACTTCAGAACCTGACTTTACAGCGTGGCCCGCAACGTCTGCTAGAAGACGCCGAGCTGACCCTGCACGCCGGCCACAAAGCCGGCCTCATCGGTGCCAACGGCGCCGGCAAATCCAGCCTGTTCGCCTTGATTCGGGGTGAGCTGCACCCGGATTCGGGTGACTGCTACTTGCCGGCCGACTGGCGCATCGCTCACATGCGCCAGGAGATCGAGACGCTCGAGCGGCTTGCCGTCGACTATGTGCTCGATGGCGACCTGCGTCTACGCGAGGTGCAACGTGACCTCGCCGCCGCCGAAGCGGCGCATGACGGTGCCGCTCAGGCTCGTCTGCACGCCGAACTCGACAGCGCCGACGGCTACACCGCCGATGCGCGAGCGCGCAAGCTGCTGGCCGGTCTGGGTTTCACCAACGAGCAGATGGATCGTCAGGTAGGCGATTTCTCCGGTGGCTGGCGGATGCGTCTGAATCTGGCGCAGGCATTGATGTGCCCATCGGACTTGTTGCTGCTCGACGAGCCGACCAACCACTTGGACCTCGACGCCATCATCTGGCTCGAAGAGTGGCTGAAAAGCTACCCGGGCACCTTGCTGCTGATTTCTCACGACCGCGATTTCCTCGATGAAGTCGTCGATCACGTCGCGCATGTCGATCAGCGCAAGATCACTTTGTATCGCGGCGGCTACACCGCATTCGAACGCGCCCGTGCCGAGCGTCTGGCCCAGCAGCAACAGGCCTACGAGAAGCAGCAGGCGCAACGTGCGCACATGGAAAGCTACATCGCCCGCTTCAAGGCGCAAGCGACCAAGGCCCGTCAGGCGCAGAGCCGGATCAAGGCACTGGAGCGGATGGAAGAGCTGTCGGCGGCCCACGTTGATTCGCCGTTCGATTTCGTCTTCCGCGAGTCGACCAAGATTTCCAGCCCGCTGATCGACCTGTCCGATGCGCGTTTGGGCTACGGCGACAAAACCATCCTGGAGAAGGTCAAGCTGCAACTAACCCCGGGTGCGCGAATCGGCCTGCTGGGTCCGAACGGCGCGGGTAAGTCGACGCTGATCAAGAACCTCGCCGGCGAGCTGTCACCGCTCGGCGGGCGCCTGACCCGTGGCGAGAACACCGTGGTCGGCTACTTCGCTCAGCATCAGCTCGATTCGCTGGATTCCAAGGCCAGCCCGTTGCTGCACTTGCAGCGTCTGGCGCCGACCGAGCGTGAGCAGACCCTGCGCGATTTCCTCGGCGGTTTCGACTTCCGTGGTGCGCGCATCGATGAGCCGGTGCTGAATTTCTCCGGTGGTGAAAAGGCGCGTCTGGCCTTGGCGCTGATCGCCTGGGAGCGGCCGAACCTGTTGCTGCTCGACGAACCGACCAACCACCTCGATCTGGAAATGCGCCTGGCGCTGACCATGGCGCTGCAGGAATTCAGCGGCGCGGTGCTGGTGGTGTCTCACGATCGACACTTGCTCAAGAGCACCACCGACAACTTCTACCTGGTCGCTGACGGCAAGGTCGAAGAGTTCGATGGCGACCTCGAAGACTACGCCCGCTGGCTGGTGGAATACCGTCAGCGCAATGCCCCGGTCAGCAACACCCCGGTGAACCCGGACAAGACCGACAAGAAGGCCCAGCGTCAGGCGGCGGCTGCGTTGCGTCAGCAACTGGCCCCGCACAAGCGTGAAGCCGACAAGCTCGAGGCCGAACTGGGCAAGCTTCACGAGAAGCTCGCCAAGGTCGACGCCAGCCTTGGTGACAGCGACATCTACGAGCCGGCGCGCAAGAACGAATTGCGTGATCTGCTCGCCGAGCAGGCCAAGCTGAAGGTTCGTGAAGGCGAGCTGGAAGAGGCGTGGATGGAAGCGCTCGAGGTACTGGAAAGCATGCAGGCGGAGCTGGAGGCGCTGTCCTGATGGAAGCGTTCAAGCTGCCGCTACCGGCGGTGTGGGTCGAGCCGGTCTGGTTCACGGTGCAGATTCTGCTGATCCTGCTGGCCGGTTACCTCACCCAGCGCTTCGTCGCCAAAGGCCTGACAAGATTGGGTGAGCGCTATCCGTTCCCGCCGCAGTTGCTGATGCCGCTGCGTGGTGTGCTGCGCTGGCTGATCATGGGCAGTGCACTGATCTTTGTGCTGGAGCGTCTCGGTGTCTCGGCCACGGTGCTGTGGACGGCGCTGTCGGGTTTCGTCGCGGTGGCAGCGGTCGCGTTCTTCGCGATGTGGAGCGTGCTGTCGAACCTGCTCTGCGCGATTCTGATTTTCACCGTCGGGCCGTTTCGCCTCGGGGATATCGTCGAGCTGGTCGATACCACCGACAAGCCAGGCGTCAAAGGCCGGGTGGTGGCGATCAATCTGCTCTACACCACGTTGATCGAGGCTGAGGAATTGGGCACTGGCAGCGCGATGGTGCAGGTGCCGAACAGCTTGTTTTTCCAGCGCTCGGTGCGGCGTTGGCGCGGTACGGATGTGTTTCCGTCGAGCGGTTTCGAGAAGTAGATTCTGCGGCGTCTGTTCTGACGCCTTCGCGAGCACCTGCAACATTCAGCAAAAAATCGGTAGTCATCCATTCAAACCCGCATTAGCTTAGGCATTTGTCACGAGCATGAGTCGAGGTGTGCGATGGAGCTTCAAACATGGCTGGCGTTTTTTGCCGCCTGCTGGGTGATCAGTCTGTCCCCGGGTGCTGGCGCCATTGCGTCGATGTCCAGCGGTCTGCAATACGGTTTCTGGCGCGGTTACTGGAACGCCCTTGGCCTGCAAATCGGTCTGGCGGTGCAGATTGCGATTGTCGGCGCCGGTGTGGGCGCGATCCTGACTGCTTCGGCCACGGCCTTTCACGCGATCAAATGGTTCGGTGTCGCTTATCTGGTGTATCTGGCCATCAAGCAATGGCGCGCGCTGCCCATGGACATGAGCGATGACGCGGCGGTGCGGCCGATCGGCAAGCCGCTGGCGCTGGTGTTCCGCGGCTTTCTGGTGAACATCAGCAACCCCAAGGCTCTGGTCTTCATGCTGGCGGTGCTGCCGCAGTTCATCAATCCGCACGCGCCGCTGCTGATTCAGTACGTGGTGATCGGTGTGACGATGATCTTCGTCGACCTGATCGTAATGGCGGGCTACACCGGTCTGGCGTCGAAGGTCCTGCGTCTGTTGCGCACACCGCAGCAGCAAAAGCGCATGAACCGCACGTTTGCCGGGTTGTTCATCGGCGCGGCGGCGTTTATGGCAACGTTGCGCAAAGCGGCGGCATAAACATCGCGGGCACAAAAAAGGCGACCTTTGCCGGTCGCCTTTTTTGTGGCCAAGACGCAGAGCGTCCCGGGATGCATTCCCACGCGGAGCATGGGAATGATCAGGAGCCAGTCATCAGCGCAAGATCACCGGCGCGGTATCACGCGGCAGATTGTTGCGCTGCGGTGCTTCGCGCGGCTGCTCGTAACCGCTGCCACCGAGCTGCATGCTCAGTTGCCCGGCCACGTCTTCGCCCAAGGCCTTGGACACGTCACGCACCACTCGTGGGCGGTTCAGTGAGATCTTGATGTCGCGATGGTTCACCAGTTTGGTGTCCTGCGCTTCACCCATCGCCGTGAAGGCCGAGGTGATTTCGAAGGTCTTGGTATTGATCAGGCTGAAGTCCGCCACCAGCGTCAGGCCCAGCACCGCCGAATAGCTGTCGGTGTTCGCCAGCTCGTTGATGTCCTGAGTGAAGTCGATATCGGACACGGTGCCGAACAACACGTAGTCGGCGCCCTTGAAGTTACCGGCCTTGATGCGCTTGATCACATCAAAGACATCACCCTTGGACGACGCGGTGTACGGCGTGCCTTGCACCAGCTGGAACATACCGGTGCGCAGGATTTCACCCTTGATGTCGCCGGTGAATTTACGCAGCTCGGTCTGTTCGATGTAGCTGGTCGTTGCTTCAATCTCGTTGTAGCTCGAAGAGCCACTGGAGCTGTAGTAACCCTCGCGGTGATTGCTCTGGGCCGAAACGATGTGGATGTATTGCTCCACACGTTCCTGATACGCCAGATCCGTCACCGCGACTTTCGGGGCCGCTTGCACGCTGAACGCGCAAGCCAGGGCCATCATGCCAATCCATGCGCGCATCAATTAACGCTCCGTGGTTTTGCGGATCTCTTTTTCGTCCATCCACTCGGCCAGACCGCTTTCAACGTCGATCAGTTGCAGGCTGAATTTGTAGAAGACGTCCTTGTAGTCGCTGCTGCGCTTGACGATCGAGCTGATCGAACCTTCGATGCGGTACTTGGCGGCAACCATGTTGCCAGTCTTAGCCACGGTGCTCTTCTTGTACAGGCCGCTCTGGTTTTGCAGCTTGAGCTGGTCAACCTGGCTCTGCATCGCGTTATTGTCGCTGGCGAAACGCGCAACACCGGTCTTCATCAGCTGAGTCTTGATGCTGGTGGTGATTTCGCGGGTGTCGATGTACTCGCTGGTCTTGTTCTTCACGTCGTAGACCTGAACCACCGGACGACCCTGCAGAATGCCGGACTGGGCCAGCGAGCGGGTCATCGATTCGGCGATCATTTGCAGGTCGGTCGAACCGAATTCGTTGGTTACGGTTTCAACCGCTTTGGTGTCGCCGTAGCTGATGTTCTTGCTGCCCAGGGTCGGCGAAGTGTTGGCGCAACCGGAGGCCAGCAGGGCGATAACGGCGATGCAGGAAAAGCGTGCAAACATGGGAGTGCTCTCTAAAACAGGAATTGGGTGACAGGCTTACGGCGTCTTGATTTCCAGACGGAAGTCCATGGCTTTCGGGGTCGGGGCGATGCCTTGAATGAAGCTGGTCTGGGCGCCGTACATCATTTGGCTTTTCCACACTTCTTCTTCGGCAATCGGGAAACCTTCCGCGCCGAGCCAGGCGAAGCGGTAGTAGAAAATCTTGTTGCTGTTGAGGGTGTTGCTCAACTGCACATTGACCGTCATGAAGCCGTTTTCGCGGGCGACGCGCATGGCGCCGACGACGATGTGTTTCTGCGGACCCATGGCCACGACTTTGCTCGCGGCGCTGCCCGGCTCTGGCGGTGGCGGGGTGGCGCAGCCGCTCGCCAGCAAGGCGAGGGCGGCGACGGCGATGAGTTTGAAGCGCATGCAAAGACTCCGTTCTTAAGGTTGTTTGAGGCTGGCGACGTTGGTCGCGCTGGCGCTCGGGATGACGTGTGCGGCGAGGCCACCGGCGAACACCTGGTTGCCCACGGCGCGCAGGGTGATCACCTGATAACGCTGATCGACGGTGACCTTGACCAGCGAACCGCCGACGGCGCTCGGCAGACTGACCTGGTGCTCACCCTTTTTCAGACGCAGACGTACCACTTGGGTGTTGTCCGGCAGGGTGCGCCATGTACGGGTATCGGCACCTTCGAGCACAGCTGAAGAGATACCCACGGCGAGACCGGCCAGCGGGTTGGTTTCATTGATCTGCTTTTGCGCCACGCCTTTGGTGATCGCCCGCACGGTGGTGCGCAGAATGATCCCCGGCATGTCGTCACGCAGGGCGCGGCGGGACATGGCAGTGGTGCTGTTGAGCGCGGTCAGATCGACTTGCTGACCATCAACGCCGATCTGCGCGAACGTCGCGGTGGAAGTGTCAGGCTTGATGATCGGGAACGACAGCGGCGTGATCACCACGTTGTTGGAGATCGGCAATGGCAACGGTACGCGGATCGAATCGCGGGCCGGCGCCAGACCGCTTTGCACCACGATCAGGATGTCGCTGTCGTCGGACTTGCTCGGCTTGTCGAGATTAACCAGCGCCTGCTCCAGCAGCGGCGTGTTCGGGCGCAGCTCGGCGGCCTTGCGATAGCCCGGTGCAGCCAGGCCTTTTTCGCCCAAAGCTTCGTAGACGAAACCGGACAGGTAATGGCTGAACGCACTCTGGTAGCTGTTCTTCAGACCAACCACTTCCGGCGCGTCGAGGCTGGCGACCGGATAACCCTGCAAGTCTTTGTACTGAGTCTTGATGCCTTCTTTCTCGGCCTCTTCCTCGCTCTTGAGGTATTCCTTGTCGCGCAGTTCGGCGATCACTGCCTCACGTTCGTGAGTCTTCTTGATCGCGGTGCGCGCGCCGTCGAAATCGTTGATCGCCAGCAGGTTCAGGGCCATCTGCGTGGTCAGCATGACTTTTTCGTAGTCGTAGCCTTCGTAGCGACGCACTTTGTCGTTGACCAGGAAACTGCCGAATTGAGCCAGGTACTTGTCGGTGTCGAGTTTGACCGAGTCTTCCCACTTGCCCACCACTTGATCGGCGCTGGTCCAGGCATTCTGGCTGCCGGACAGGTCGCCCTTGGCGCGCAGCAACTCACCTTTCTCGAAGTAATAAAGCAGGTCTTTGTCCGGGCCGGTGTTGTTCTTTTCCAGCAGGGTCAGCGCGGCGTCGACGTTGCCGGAGGCCAGTTGCTGATTGGTCTGGGCCAGTTCGGAGTCGTAGTTGCGAAACGCCGAACAGCCGGACAGCAGAGTGACGGCGCTGAGCGCGATCAGAGTGGGGGCGCGGAATGCCATGGGGGTACTTCTTCCCTGGAGTAAATACAGCCGCGAATGCTGGTCGGGCTGGTGTGACCCATCGACAGTGGCGTTGGCCTCCTGCCAATTCCTCATAACCAGAGGAGCTTTAATGCCGTTTCGCGATAGCGAGGGCGCGGCATTATAAGCGGGTGGTGATGGCTATGTAATAGCTTTTTAATCGCACTTGTTAGTTTGGTGCCATTACTTATTTCAGGTTGGATACCACGCTCTTTGCCGGCGCCACATCCGACTGGAATGCGCTGCCATTGGCAAACACCCGATCACCCAAGGCACGCAGGCCGATGACCTGGCGTTTCTGGTCGATGCGGATCTTCAGTGGCGCAACCCCGGGCGTGTTGGGCAGGCTGATCAGGTGGTCACCTTTTTTCAAACGCAGGCGCACAACCTGAGTAAGGTTAGGCAGGGTGCGCCAGGTGCGGGTGTCGGCCTGCTCGAAACCGTCCCAGTGAGTGACGTAGGAGGCTTTGCTCGGATCGCGTCGATTGTCCGTGGCCTGAACATCGGCCGCCAGAAATGCCCGATAGGTTGTGCGCTGGATAATGCCCGGCATGTCGTCACGCAGGGTGCGCAAAGACATGTCGGTAATGCTGTTGACCGCGATCAGCTTTTTCTGTCGACCATCAATAGCCACTTGATTGAACGCCGGGGTTGAGGTGTCAGGGATCATCACGGGAAACGAAACATTGGCAACGATGACTTGCCCGTCCGCGAGCTTCACCGGGTAGGGCACGCGCACGGAACTGCGGGCCGGCGCCAGGCCGCTCTGCACGATGATCAGCACATCGCTTTCGTCTGCCTTCAGTCCAGGGCTGTCGAGGTCGCGCAAGGCCTGTTGGAAAAACGCCATGTCCGGGCGCAGCTCGATCGCCTGACGATAGCCGGGCGCTGCCAGGTCTTTCTCGCCGAGTGCTTCGTAGGTGAACCCGGCGAGATAGTGACTGAACGCGCTTTGGTAGCCGTTTTTCAAGGCAATGACGGCGGGTGATTCCAGCATGACCACCGGGTAGCCTTGCAGATCCTTGTAATGGACGCGGGCGCCGCTGGCCTTGGCCGCTTCTTCGACACGCTCGTATTCCATTTCCCGTTGCCGGGCGATCAGCGCTTCGCGCTCGTGGGTTTTCCTGATGTCGGCGCGAGCACCGTCAAAATCATTCATGGCCAGTTGGTTGAGGGCCATTTGTGTGGTCAGCATGACTTTTTCGTAGTCGTAACCATCGTAGCGGCGCAGCTTGTCATTGATGATGCTGCCCCAGTGATTGCCCATGGCGGCGAGCAATTTGTCGCCCGTGGTTTCAATGGTGTCCTGGCGCTGTATGACCATTTGCTCGGCGCTGCGCCAGGCAACCTGGCTCTGCGAGAACTCACCGCCAGCGCTCAGCACCGCACCCTTCTCGAAGTAATAGAGCAAATCCTTCTCTTCATCCGGGTTGTGCGCCTCGATCAAAGCCAGTGAGGCGTCGATATTGCCGGCCTTAAGCTGTTGCGTGGTCTGTTGCAGTTCCATGTCGTAATCACGGTAAGCGGCGCAACCACTGAGTTGCACAAGGGTGGCGATCAGCAGGGACGGCAACAAACAGTGGCGCATGAGCGGGTTCTTCCTTGAACGGAGAGGGCGAAATGATGGCGCATTATACGGGCGCTTTGCAGCTGCCGGGGTGCCATGGATGACGCTTCAAAGCCGATCAATCAGCTCGCTGCACGCCGCGGTGTTGCGCTGAATGCCGACAAAGCTTGAGGGAAATGCGTTCGAAGTGAACAATATGTAACTTCGCATTTCCATTTGAGAATTCTTCATGACTGCCTCGTCCCGTTTCCTGGCCTGGCTGGTGTTCCCGTTGTTTGCCCTGAGCAGCTTCAATCTGCTGGCCGATACCGTGGAAGGCGCGCCGCAAGCGCTGCACCTGCTCGATTACATCAGCGCCGACTACCCGCCGACGGTAGCCGCAGGCAAGGTGGTCGATGACTCCGAATATCGCGAGCAACTGGAGTTCACGCGGGCGCTGCAAGGCTTGATCGCCGGTATGCCGGCCAAGCCGGAAAAGGCTGCGCTGGAGCAGGGCGTTGAAGCCCTGCACGCGGCGATCACCGCGAAACAGGATGGCGCTGAAGTAGCCCGTCAGGCGCGGCAGTTGGGCGCGCAACTGGCGGTGGCGTATGAAGTCAGTCAGGCACCGATCATCACCCCGGACCCAAGCCGTGGTGCGCCGCTCTATGCGCAGAATTGCTCGGTGTGCCACGGTGACAGCGGCGCCGGCGACGGCCCGGCGGGGCTCGGCATGAGCCCGGCGCCAGCCAATCTGCGTGATGCGGCGCGGTTGGATCACCTGAGCCTGTATGCGATCTACAACACCCTCGGCCAAGGCGTCGAAGGTACCGACATGCCGGCGTTTGCCGATCAGCTTGACGATCGGCAGCGCTGGGATCTGGCGACTTACATCGCCGGCTTCAGCGCCGATCCGGCGGCGGCCAAGTCTGAGAAGACCTACAACATTGCCGATCTGGCTCGCCAGACCCCGGCCGAAGTACAGGCTGCCGAAGGCCCACAAGCGGCGGCGACGTTCCGTGCGCAGCGCGCGCAGCCGCCGCAGGTCAAGCGTGGCCCGGCGCAGTTGCTCGACTACACCGCCGCAACGCTGGACAAGAGTCTTGCCGCGTACCGCGCCGGTGAACACGATCAGGCTTACGACCTGTCGGTCGCGGCCTATCTGGAAGGCTTCGAGCTGGTCGAGAGTTCGCTGGATAACGTCGACGCCAACGTGCGCAAGGACACTGAAAAATCGTTGATGGCGTATCGGCAATCGTTGCAGGACGGTTTGCCGGTCGAGCAGGCCGAGCAGCGTCTGGAGGCGGCCAAGGCCAAGTTGAAAGAGTCTGCCGGCCTGCTTGGCAGCGATGGTCTGAGCTGGTCCCTGAGCTACATCTCCGGTTTACTGATTCTGCTGCGCGAAGGTCTGGAAGCGATTCTGGTGCTGGCGGCGATCCTCGCCTTCCTGCGCAACACCGGTCAGAAATCGGCGGTGCGCAGCGTCAACGTCGGTTGGGGCCTGGCGCTGCTGGCCGGCCTCGGCACCTGGGCGCTGGCGGCGTATGTGATCGATGTCAGCGGTTCTCAGCGTGAGTTGCTTGAGGGCGCGACGGCGCTGTTCGCCAGTGTCATGGTCTTGTGGCTCGGCGTGTGGATGCATGACCGTCGCCACGCGGCGGCCTGGCAGGATTACATCAAGAGCAGTCTGGTCGGCGGTGGCGGGCGTTTCGGCTTCGCGATCCTCGCGTTCTTCTCGGTGTACCGCGAGTTGTTCGAAGTGATCCTGTTCTACGAAACCCTGTGGCTGCAGGCCGGCCCGGCCGGGCATGACGCGGTGCTCGCGGGTGGTGCAACCGCACTGGTGCTGCTGGTCGGTCTGGCGTGGGTGATCCTGCGCGGTTCGGCAAAACTGCCGCTGACGCTGTTCTTCAGCATCAACGCGGCGCTGTTGTGCGCGTTGTCGGTGGTGTTTGCCGGGCATGGCGTGAAGGCGTTGCAGGAAGCCGGGATCTTCGGCACGCGGCCGGTGGCGTTCTTTGAATTCGACTGGCTGGGCATTCATGCCGATGCGTATTCGTTGACGGCGCAGGCGGTGGCGATTCTGGCGATTGTGGTGTTGTACGGGCGCAGTTGGATGGCGGAGAAGCGACGGGTTTCGGCTGCTTGATTGAGTGCTCCCTTAAAAGATCGCAGCCTTCGGCAGCTCCTACAGGGGCGTAGCATGTCGCAATATTGCGGCGCGACGCGCACTCTGTAGGAGTTGCCGAAGGCTGCGATCTTTTGCTTTTAGAGGTAAAGAAAATGCGTGTATGGATCGATGCCGACGCCTGTCCACGGGCGGCGAAGGATCTGGTGGTGAAGTTCGCCCTCAAGCGTCAGTACGAAGTGGTGCTGGTGGCCGGGCAGCCGCAGATCAAGCCGGGGCTGGCCATCGTCAAGCTGATCGTGGTGCCGAGCGGCCCGGATGCGGCGGACGATTATCTGGTCGAGCACGCGGTGCCGGGTGAGCTGGTGATTTGCAGCGATATCCCGTTGGCTGATCGTTTGGTGAAGAAGGGTGTGGCGGCGCTGGATCCGCGCGGCAAGGAGTTCGATGCGCAGAACATGGGCGAGCGGCTGGCTGTGCGCAACCTGTTCACCGATCTGCGCGAGCAAGGCCAGATGAGCGGCGGGCCCGCACCGTTCGGCGATCGCGAGAAACAGGCGTTTGCCAATGCGCTGGACCGGATCCTCACACGCCTGACCCGCAAACCCTGAGTCTTATGATGATCGTTCCAACGCTCCGCGTGGGAATGCGTCTTGGGACGCTCTGCGTTCCGGTCTTACCGCAAATGTAACGCCAAAGTGAGCAGGCGCGGAGCGCCAATGGCGGCATTCCCACGCAGAGCGTGGGAACGATCATACGGGGGGATCAGGCGTCGTTTTCGTGGGTCAGTTCGAGCACGCGATCGACCAGTTTGTTGATCCCCGACGCCGCTTCACTGATGTTCTGCGCCAGCATGTAAGCCGGGGTTGTCACCAGTTTGCGCGCCTTGTCTTCGATGATTTCCGTCACCGCGCAGTCTTCGTGGGTGGCGCCCATCTTGTTCATTGCCGTGGCCGTGTCGGCGTCGTTGCCGATGGTACAAGTCACGCCTGGGCCATAGATCTTCGCCGCCAGCGCCGGGGAAATGCACATGAGGCCAACGGGTTTGCCGGCTTCGGCGAACGCCTCGGCCAAGGCCAGCACCTCAGGCTGCACAGTGCAGCCTGCGCCTTCAACGGCAAAGTTCGAAAGGTTCTTCGCCGCACCAAACCCACCCGGCACGATCAGCGCATCGAAGTCGTCGACGTCGGCCTCGCGGATGTCCTTGATGTTGCCACGTGCAATGCGCGCCGATTCCACCAGCACATTGCGCGACTCGGGCATTTCTTCGCCGGTCAGGTGATTGATCACATGCAATTGCGCGATGTTCGGGGCGAAGCACTGGACCTGGGCGCCGCGTTGGTCGAGGCGCAGCAGGGTGATGACACTTTCATGGATCTCGGCGCCGTCGTACACGCCACTGCCGGACAGGATCACTGCAACTTTTTTGCTCATGGGTTTCTCTCCAGATTCATGGCGCTAAATGTCCACTAAATTGTCGCGCGTTGCCATAGGCTGAAGTGGTGGCTGCACCTGCATGGAACGCTTTCTACATGGATCGCAACAACGGCGGGGTGTTCATTAATTGCGGTTGCCTGCTGCGTAACAAGCGGGAGATTTCCGGCGTGAGAACGCCGCTGGCGAACTTGAGTGCGCCAGAGCAGCGAGGACAAAAGTGACGTATCTGACTGAAAGCGTCGGCCAGCCCGCTCAGTGCCGGCGGGCTGTAGCCAGTCGCCAGCGAGTTACTCGGCTGGCGTCTTCGGTTCGGCAGGTTTGGACGCTTCGGCTTGATTCAGCAGTGCCGCTTTCGCGGCTTGCTCGTCGGCGTAAACCTGCTTGGCCAATCGCGCATTCTTGAAGCGGCGGCGCAGCCACAGACCAACGCCGAGCACCAGCAACGCGCCCAATACCCATAGCTCGTACTTCTTGATGCTGCCGAGCATGCCTTCCAGCACCGCACCGAAGTGGTAAGCCGCAGCGGCCAGCGCCGTCGCCCAGATCGCAGCGCCAATGCCGTTAAGCAGCAGATAACGTCCCGGCGGATAACCCGACAGGCCGATCGCCACCGGCATCACCGTGCGCAAGCCATAAACGAAACGGAAGCTCAGCACCCAGATGTCCGGATGCTTGCGAATATGCTCCAGCGCGCGATCGCCCATCATCTGCCAGCGCGGTTTGCGCGCGAGTAACTTGCGCCCGTGCTTGCGGCCGAGGAAGTACCACAGCTGATCGCCGGCATAGCTGCCGAAGAACGCCACGACCACCACCATATTGATGTCCATGTATCCACGGAACGCGAGGAAGCCCGCGAGCACCAGAATGGTTTCGCCTTCGAAAAACGTGCCGAGGAACAAGGCAAAGTAGCCAAAGTCATGCAGAAATTGTTGGAGCATTGTCTGGGTGCTGGCGAAATGAACGCGCAGCCTAACCCTTCGGACACATTCATGAAAGTGTCCAAATGTGTCTCGACGTGAACAATTCCTACACTGAGAATGGAATGCGGCTACATGTCACGGGCCTCACACAACTGTCATCTGTTCGTCATAATGGCCGTCTATAACTGTCACGCTCGCCCGTTTGCGCGGGCTCAGGAGTCCGCCGTGAGCTTTACCCCAGCCAACCGTCTGTTCCCTGCCACGCGCCTGCGCCGCAATCGTCGTGATGATTTTTCGCGTCGGCTGGTGCGGGAAAATGTGCTGACGGTCGATGACCTGATCCTGCCGGTGTTCGTGCTCGACGGTGAAAATCGCCGCGAAGCCGTGGCCTCGATGCCCGGGGTAGAGCGGCTGACGATCGATCTGCTGCTCGAAGAAGCGGCCAAATGGGTCGAGCTGGGGATTCCGGCGCTGGCGCTGTTCCCGGTCACACCTCCTGAACTGAAATCCCTCGACGCCGCTGAAGCCTGGAACCCCGAAGGCATCGCCCAGCGCGCCACCCGCGCGCTGCGTGAGCGTTTCCCGGAACTGGGTGTCATTACCGACGTCGCGCTTGACCCGTTCACCACCCACGGCCAGGACGGCATACTCGATGAAGCGGGCTACGTGCAGAACGACATCACTGTCGACGCACTGGTCCGTCAGGCCTTGTCCCATGCCGAAGCTGGCGCTCAGGTTGTCGCGCCGTCGGACATGATGGACGGTCGCATTCAGGCGATTCGCGAAGCGCTGGAAATCGCCGGTCACGTCAACGTGCGGATCATGGCCTACTCGGCCAAGTACGCCAGCGCCTATTACGGCCCGTTCCGTGATGCGGTCGGTTCGGCGTCGAACCTGGGCAAGGCCAACAAAGCCTCTTATCAGATGGATCCGGCCAACAGCGACGAAGCGCTGCACGAAGTGGGTGCGGACTTGTCTGAAGGCGCGGACATGGTCATGGTCAAACCGGGCATGCCCTACCTGGACATTCTTTTCCGGGTAAAAGATGCCTTCAAAGTGCCGACCTTCGTCTACCAGGTTAGCGGCGAATACGCCATGCACATGGCGGCGATCCAGAATGGCTGGTTGAGCGAGGCGGTGATTCTCGAATCACTGACCGCCTTTAAACGTGCCGGCGCTGATGGCATCCTGACTTACTTTGCTGTCCGCGCCGCTCAATTGTTACGAGAGCAGAAATAGCCCTCCCAGGAACATTCAATGAATACCGAAGGACTCACGGAAGTTGCAGTAAAAGAAGCTCAACCGGTGGTCGAGCAAATCACCGAGACCCCGCCGGAACTGGAGCCTGCGCCACCCGCGCCGGTGGCCGAGCCTGCGGCGGCGGTGCCGGCGATTACCATTCCGGGCCTGGATGACAGCAGCCTGTACATCCACCGCGAGCTCTCGCAACTGCAATTCAATATCCGCGTGCTGGAACAGGCGCTGGACGAGTCCTATCCGTTGCTGGAACGCTTGAAGTTCCTGCTGATCTTCTCCAGCAACCTCGATGAATTCTTTGAAATCCGCGTCGCCGGCCTGAAGAAACAGATCACCTTCGCCCGTGAACAGGCCGGTGCCGATGGTCTGCAGCCGCATCAAGCGCTGGCACGGATCAGCGAGCTGGTCCACGGTCATGTTGACCGTCAGTACGCGATCCTCAATGACATTCTGTTGCCGGAGCTGGAAAAGCATCAGGTGCGCTTCATCCGTCGCCGCAACTGGACGGTCAAACTCAAAACCTGGGTGCGCCGCTATTTCCGCGACGAGATCGCACCGATCATCACTCCGATCGGCCTCGACCCGACGCACCCGTTCCCGTTGCTGGTGAACAAGAGCCTGAACTTCATCGTCGAGCTCGAAGGTATCGACGCCTTCGGTCGCGACTCCGGTCTGGCGATCATCCCGGCGCCGCGCTTGCTGCCACGGATCATCAAGGTGCCGGAAGAAGTCGGCGGCCCCGGCGACAACTATGTATTCCTCTCGTCGATGATCCACGCCCACGCCGATGACCTGTTCCAGGGCATGAAGGTAAAAGGCTGCTACCAGTTCCGTCTGACCCGAAACGCCGACCTGGCGCTCGACTCCGAAGATGTAGAAGACCTGGCCCGCGCCCTGCGTGGCGAGTTGTTCTCGCGTCGTTACGGTGATGCGGTGCGTCTGGAAGTCGCTGACACTTGCCCGAAACACCTCTCGGATTACCTGCTCAAGCAGTTCAACCTGAGCGAGAGCGAGCTGTATCAGGTCAACGGCCCGGTCAACCTGACGCGGCTGTTCAGCATCACCGGGCTCGACAGCCATCCGGAGCTGCAATACACGCCGTTCACCCCGCAGATCCCGAAACTGCTGCAGAACAGTGAAAACATCTTCAGCGTGGTCAGCAAGCAGGACATCCTCTTGCTGCACCCATTCGAGTCGTTCACCCCGGTGGTCGACCTGCTGCGTCAGGCGGCGAAAGACCCGCACGTTCTCGCTGTGCGTCAGACCCTGTACCGTTCCGGCGCCAACTCCGAGATCGTTGATGCGCTGGTCGATGCCGCGCGTAACGGTAAGGAAGTGACGGCGGTCATCGAGCTGCGTGCGCGGTTCGACGAAGAATCCAACCTGCAACTGGCCAGCCGTCTGCAAGCGGCCGGTGCGGTGGTGATCTACGGTGTGGTTGGCTTCAAGACCCACGCCAAGATGATGCTGATCCTGCGTCGCGAAGCCGGCGAAATCGTCCGCTACGCGCACCTCGGCACCGGTAACTACCACGCCGGCAACGCCAAGCTGTACACCGACTACAGCCTGCTGACCTCCGACGACGCTTTGTGCGAAGACGTCGGCAAACTGTTCAGCCAGCTGATCGGCATGGGTAAAACCCTGCGCATGAAGAAGCTGCTGCATGCGCCGTTTACCCTGAAGAAGGGCATGCTCGACATGATTGCCCGCGAGACCCAGTTCGCTGTTGAAGGCAAGCCGGCGCACATCATTGCCAAGTTCAACTCGCTGACCGATCCGAAGATCATTCGCGCGCTGTACAAGGCCAGCCAGTCCGGTGTGCGTATCGACCTGGTGGTGCGCGGCATGTGCTGTCTGCGTCCGGGGATTGCCGGGGTATCGCACAATATCCATGTGCGCTCGATCATCGGCCGCTTCCTTGAGCACACCCGCGTGTTCTACTTCCTCAATGGCGGCGACGAGCAGATGTTCCTCTCCAGCGCCGACTGGATGGAGCGCAACCTCGACAAGCGCGTCGAGACCTGCTTCCCGGTCGAAGGCAAAAAACTGCTGACCCGCGTGAAGAAAGAGCTGGAGCTGTACCTGACCGACAATACCCACAGCTGGAGCTTGCAGTCGGATGGTCGTTACATCCGCAACACGCCGACCGGCAACCAGAACCCGCGCAGTGCGCAGGCGACGTTGCTGGAACGGTTGGGTAGCCCGATTTTGCCGGTGAGCAGCTAAAGCCAAGAGCAAGAGCCCCTCACCCTAGTCCTCTCCCGGAGGGAGAGGGGACTGACCGAGGTGTCTTACGCTGTACGCCGACCTGAGAAATCGAGTCGAACTCAGGCTTCGAAGCCAACGGAGATCGGCTCCCTCTCCCTCGGGAGATGGCTGGGGTGAGGGGAAGGTTCACCTCCGCTCTCAAGCCGAACCGTATAAAAAAGGCGATCCAGAAGGATCGCCTTTTTTGCACCTGAGATTTAACTCAGTGGACGGTGAGGACGATGCCCACCCGCGTCAGCCAATCCGCCTCAAGCCCGAAATCCGCCTGAGTCAGCTGATTCTCATCCAGCCAGTTCTCCGGGAATTCCACATCCAGGGTGTTGCCCTTGGCGTGCAGCACCACCTGCGGCATCGCCTGCGTGCCACGAATGTGATGGAACAGGATCGCAAAGCGCAGCAGCACGCACAGGCGAATCAGCTTGTCGCCGTCGTCGCCGAAATCGGCAAACTTGTCCTTGGGAATGTTGCGGCGGTGGCCGCGCACCAATAGCGCGAGCATCTGTTGGTCTTCGCGGGAGAACCCGGCGAGGTCCGAGTGCTCGATCAGGTAAGCGCCGTGCTTGTGGTAATGATAGTGAGCGATGTCGAGGCCGACTTCGTGCACTTTCGCTGCCCAACCGAGGAGTTCGCGCCAGATGCCGTCATCCAGTTCCCAGTCCACCGCCACCTGATCAAACGCGTGCAAAGCTTTGCGTTCCACACGCGCCGCCTGCTCCAGATCGACGTGATAGCGCTCCATCAGCGAAGTTAACGTACGTTCGCGCACGTCTTCATGATGATGGCGGCCGAGCAGGTCGTA
Organism: Pseudomonas sp. S3_C06; assembly: GCF_054667675.1. NCBI lineage: Bacteria > Pseudomonadati > Pseudomonadota > Gammaproteobacteria > Pseudomonadales > Pseudomonadaceae > Pseudomonas > Pseudomonas sp. S3_C06. The sequence continues at coordinate 3,616,026 of NZ_CP162747.1, read as the reverse complement.
GAGCACGCCTTCACGCAGCGCGCCGTCGCAGTGATCCATGCGTTGCAGTTCGAGGGCGTCGAAAATCGCTTCGAGAATCGCCAGGCCCGCCGGGAAAATGGTCCGGCGATCCGGTTTGATGCCTTCAAAGTCGATCTTGTCGACGTCGCCGAGCTTGAACAGCCGACGCTTCAACCAGGCCAGACCTTCGGCATTCACTTCGCCAGTGCCATGGCCGCCAGCCTTCAGCGCCAGGCCGATGGCGCGGATGGTGCCTGAGGAGCCGATGGCTTCATCCCAGGTCAGGCGGTGCAGGGCGTGTTCGATGCTCATGATCTCCAGCCGCGCCGCGGTGTAAGCCTGGGCGTAGCGGGCCGGGGTGATCTTGCCGTCCTTGAAGTAGCGCTGGGTGAAGCTGACGCAGCCCATCTGCAGGCTTTCGCGCAGCAGCGGCTCGAAGCGCTGGCCGATGATGAACTCGGTACTGCCGCCGCCGATGTCGGCAACCAGGCGTTTGCCCGGGGTGTCGGCGAGGGTGTGCGACACGCCCAGATAGATCAGGCGCGCTTCTTCACGACCGGAAATGACTTCCACCGGATGGCCGAGGATTTCTTCGGCGCGGTGGATGAATTCGAGGCGGTTGCGCGCTTCACGCAGGGCGTTGGTGCCGACGATACGCACAGCGCCGAGCGGCATACCGTTGATCAGTTGGGCAAAACGCTTGAGACAATCGAGGCCGCGTTGCATCGATTCTTCGTTGAGCTTGCGCTCATCGTCGATGCCCGCGGCCAGTTGAACCTTCTCGCCGAGGCGCTCGAGAATGCGGATTTCGCCGTTCTGGGCCTTGGCCACGACCATGTGAAAGCTGTTCGAGCCCAGGTCGATTGCGGCGATCAGGGACAGATTCTTGGCTTGGGATTGCGGCATGGTCAGGGGGTCTCGGTCGATAACCTCGACATCGTGCCACGATCAAACGCTGGCGCCAACGCGCACGGTTCAAACCGCCGGAGTGCGCACCCCGAACCTGATCGTTCCCACGCTCTGCGTGGGAATGCCTCACCGGACGCTCTGCGTCCGCTTTTGGGACGCGGAGCATCCCTGGCTGTATTCCCACGCGGAGCGTGGGAACGATCAGGATAAGGCAGATTCAGGCTGTTGCTTCAACTGTGCCAATAAAGTTCGCCAGCTCCGCCGTCTGCGGATTGGCAAACAACACCTTCGGATCCCCCACCTCATGCACCTTGCCGTGGTGCATGAACACCAGTTTGTCGCCGACCTCGCGGGCAAAACGCATTTCGTGGGTGACCATGATCAGTGTCATGCCTTCCTTGGCCAGTTGCCGAACCACGCTGAGCACTTCATTGACCAGTTCCGGGTCGAGCGCCGAGGTGATCTCGTCGCAGAGCAACACTTTCGGCGACATCGCCAGTGCCCGGGCAATCGCTACGCGCTGCTGCTGGCCGCCGGAAAGCCGATCCGGGAAGGCATCGAATTTTTCCCCGAGGCCAACCCGTTCCAGCATCTCTCGCGCCAGTTCCGCTGCCTTGGCTTTCGGCACTTTCTGCACCACCTGCGGCGCGAGCATGACGTTTTCGCCCACGGTCAGGTGCGGGAACAGGTTGAACTGCTGAAACACCATGCCGACCTTCTGTCGCAGGCTGCGCAGGTCGGCGCGCGCGGCGTCGAGATACTCGCCGTCGACTTCGATCACGCCGTCGTTGATCGATTCCAGACCATTAAGCGTGCGCAGCAGGGTGGATTTGCCCGAGCCGCTGCGGCCGATGATTGCCACGACCTGGCCTTCCTCGACGCTGAGGTCGATGCCTTTGAGCACGTGGTGATCGCCGTAGTATTTATGCAGGGCGGAAATTCTAAGCAGAGGCATGCAGTCTCCTTTCCAGGTAGCGCGCACTGAGGGACAAGGGGTAGCAGAGCAGGAAGTAGCCGAGGGCGACGAGGCCGTAGACCATGAACGGTTCAAACGTGGCGTTGGCGAGCATGCCGCCGGTCTTGGTCAGCTCGGTGAAACCGATGATCGAGGTGACGGCGGTGCCTTTGACCACTTGCACCGAGAAACCCACGGTCGGCGCCACGGCGATGCGCAGCGCTTGCGGCAGGATCACGTAGCGCAGTTGCTCCAGCGGATTGAGCGCCAGACTTGCCGAGGCTTCCCACTGGCCGTTGGAAATCGATTCGACGCAACCGCGCCAGATCTCCGCCAGATAGGCGCTGGTAAACAAGGTCAGGGCAATCGCCGCGGCCATCCACGGCGAGATTTCGATCCCGGCCAGGGCCACGCCGAAGAACACCAGAAACAGCTGCATCAGCAGCGGCGTGCCCTGGAACAGTTCGATCCAGGTACGGGCGATGTTGCTCGACAGAGGATTTTTCGAGATGCGCATGATCAGGATCAGCAACCCGACGAGGCCGCCGCCAATAAACGCCACCAGCGACAACGCCAGCGTCCATTGCAGGCCGACGAGCAGGTTGCGCAGGATGTCCCAGAAGGTGAAATCGCTCATGCGCGGCTCCTGCTGATGTAGCGCCGACCGATCCAATTGAGTAGCTGGCGAATCAGCAACGCCATGCAAAGGTAGATCAGCGTGGTCAGCGCGTAGGTTTCAAAAGCGCGGAAGTTGCGCGACTGAATGAAGTTGGCAGCGAAGCTCAATTCTTCGGTAGCGATCTGCGAACACACCGCCGAGCCGAGCATGACAATGATGATCTGGCTGCTCAGCGCCGGCCAGACCTTGCCCAGTGCCGGCAGCAGCACCACATGGCGGAACGCCTCGAAGCGCGTCATCGCCAATGCCGCTGCGGCTTCCAGTTGCCCGCGCGGAATCGCCTGAATGCCGGCGCGGATGATCTCGGTCGAATAGGCACCGAGGTTGATCACCATCGCCAGCACCGCCGCCTGCCACTCGGAAATCTGCACGCCCAGCGACGGCAGGCCGAAGAAGATGAAGAACAACTGCACCAGAAACGGCGTATTGCGGATCAACTCGACGTAGACGCCGAAGATCGCCGAGAACGGGCGGATGTTCCACGCCCGCACCAACGCCCCGACAATCCCGACGCCGACCCCGAGCAACGCACCGATGGCTGTCAGCTCAAGGGTGAACAGCGCCCCGCGCAGCAGCAGGTCGGTGTTTTCCACCACCGGCATGAAATCGAACTGATAAGCCATGAAGGTCTCCCGCGCAGTCGATCAGAGATCGGCCGGCAGCGGCTCTTTCAGCCAGGTCTGCGAATTCTTTTCCAGTGCGCCGTCAGCCTTGGCGGTGGTCAGGATGTCGTTGACCTTGGCCAGCAGCGCCGCTTCGTTCTTGTTCACGCCGACGTAAACCGGCGAGTCCTTGAGCTTCACTTTCAGCGCCGGCACGCGCTTCGGGTTCTTTTCGCTGATCGCGACCATCACTACGTTGCCGCTGGCGATCAGGTCGACCTGGCCGGCGAGGTAAGCGGCGATGGTCGAGTTGTTGTCTTCGAAGCGCTTGATGGTCACGCCTTCGGGGGCGACTTTGGTCAATTCGATGTCTTCGATGGCGCCACGGGTGACGCTGATGGTCTTGCCCTTGAGGTCGTCGAGGCTGGCGATGGCGGCGTCTGGCGGGCCGAACACGGCGAGGTAGAACGGTGCGTAGGCGCGGGAGAAGTCGATGACTTTCTCGCGCTCAGGATTTTTGCCGAGGCTGGAAATCACCAGATCGACCTTGCCGGTGGTCAGGAAAGGGATGCGGTTGGTGCTGTTGACCGGGGTCAGTTCGAGTTTGACCTTGAGCTGGTCGGCCAGCAGTTTTGCCGTGTCGATGTCCAGGCCGCGAGGCTTCATGTCCGGGCCGACCGAGCCGAACGGCGGGAAATCCTGGGGCACGGCGACTTTCAGCGTGCCGCGTTTGACCACGTCGTCGAGACCATCGGCGTGAGCGGGAGCCTGGCTGAGCAGCAGACTGGAAAACAGGGCGGCGAGGAGGGCGCTGTAACGCTTGGTCATGAACAATCTCCGGATCGGCGGGAAGTGATTTCTGCGATCGGACAGAGCATGTGCCGTGCCAAGACGTGCCTTTTATCCCGGCAGGCCGCAGTTTCAGCGGCTTTGTTCGGTCTTACTGGTCTGAACAGTCAGGTTGTTTTTCGCACTGCCATGGCGCATCTGCCAGGTTCGCCGAACCCTGCTGGGGCACGACTTGCCGGACTCGCCGAATAGCTTTACAACTAGCCGCACATTGGCCTGGCGCGTCTGAAAACCATGAACTCGATTTCCCGTGCGGTACCCGAAGTGGCGCTGCAAGCGATCCGCAAACTGATCACCGAGCAGGGTTTCGGTGCGGGCGATGCTTTGCCGTCGCAGCGGGATCTGGCGCTGCAACTGGGTGTCAGTCGGGCGTCTTTGCGTGAGGCGCTGTCATCGTTGAGTGCGTTGGGCGTGGTCAGTATTCAGCCGGGCAAAGGCGTGTTCGTGCAGTCGCCAGTGGAGTTGTCGCGCGGCGAAAACGCACCGGGCTGGTCGTTCGCGGCGCAGGCGTCGCCATTGGATATCTTTCAGTTGCGCTATGCGCTGGAAGGTTTTGCGGCGGGGCTGGCGGCGGTGACCTTGAGCACGTTCGATCTGGATGCGCTGGAAGACAATGTCGCGGCCATGCGCGATCAGTTGAAGGCCGGCGACTTTGAGGCGGCGGCGAAACTCGACTTCGAATTTCACCGACGGATCCTCCTGGCCAGCGGCAATCAGGCGATGCTGAGCATCCTTACGGCCAGCGCTGAAATGTTCCTGGAAAGCCAGAAACTACCGTTCATCCGTGCCGAGCGCGCCATGGAAACCTGGCAGGAACACCGCAAGATCCTCCGCGCCCTCGCGCGCCGGGCGTCGGGTGCGGCGCAAAAAGCCATGCAGGAACACGTGCGCAACGCCGCCCTGCGCACCGGAATTTCCTTCATTGCCCCCGCCACGGCGTGACTTGAGCTATACCCAAACTCATCGAGTGCCATAGCAAGACTCAATCAACTGCGGCTTCCTGAACAGGGGAAGGGCGGCTATGATGGGCCACGTTTTTTTGCTTACAACCTGGAGAATTCCATGAGCAGCGATCTTATCAAACACGTTAGCGACGCTAGCTTCGAAGCCGACGTACTCAAGGCCGAAGGCGCTGTCCTGGTCGATTACTGGGCTGAATGGTGCGGTCCTTGCAAAATGATCGCTCCGGTTCTGGACGAGATTGCCGAGACTTACAAAGGCAAGCTGACCGTTGCCAAACTGAACATCGACGAGAACCAGGAAACCCCGGCCAAGCACGGCGTGCGTGGTATCCCGACGCTGATGCTGTTCAAGAACGGCAACGTTGAAGCGACCAAAGTCGGCGCGCTGTCGAAGTCGCAACTGGCTGCTTTCCTCGACGCCAACATCTAAGCGTCGCTGTAAAGAGCCTGAAAAAAAGCCCCGCAAATAGCGGGGCTTTTTGCGTATTCAGGGCTAGACGCTCCGAAACTCAGGTGGTACATTCGGCCCCGCACTGGTTTCTCCATTGCCCCCTGCTAGCCGTCGCCGACGCACTCCTTTTCGAATTAGTTCGCGATCCTGTCGCCTTCTCCGCGGCGCGGCCTCATTAAGCCAAAAGCTTAATTTCCCCCCCTCCATAAATGATTACGTCATTCCTATATGAATCTGACTGAACTCAAGCAAAAGCCGATTACCGAACTGCTCGAATTGGCCGAACAGATGGGCATAGAAAATATGGCCCGTTCGCGCAAGCAGGACGTGATTTTCTCCCTGCTGAAAAAGCACGCGAAAAGCGGCGAGGAAATCTCCGGTGATGGCGTGCTGGAGATTCTCCAGGACGGCTTCGGCTTCCTGCGCTCCGCTGACGCTTCCTACCTGGCCGGCCCGGACGATATCTACGTCTCGCCAAGCCAGATCCGCCGCTTCAACTTGCGCACCGGTGACACCATCGTTGGCAAGATCCGCCCTCCGAAGGAAGGCGAGCGGTATTTCGCCCTGCTCAAGGTCGACACGATCAACTTCGATCGTCCCGAGAACGCGAAAAACAAGATTCTCTTCGAGAACCTGACCCCGCTGTTCCCGACCGTGCGCATGAAGATGGAAGCCGGTAACGGTTCCACCGAAGACTTGACCGGTCGCGTGATCGACCTGTGCGCCCCGATCGGCAAAGGCCAGCGTGGTCTGATCGTCGCACCGCCGAAAGCCGGTAAAACGATCATGCTGCAGAACATCGCAGCGAACATCGCCCGTAACAACCCTGAAGTTCACCTGATCGTGCTGCTGATCGACGAACGTCCGGAAGAAGTGACCGAAATGCAGCGCACCGTGCGCGGCGAAGTGGTTGCCTCGACCTTCGACGAGCCGCCGACCCGTCACGTGCAGGTTGCCGAAATGGTGATCGAGAAGGCCAAGCGCCTTGTTGAACACAAGAAAGACGTGGTGATCCTGCTTGACTCCATCACCCGTCTGGCCCGTGCCTACAACACCGTGATCCCGAGCTCCGGCAAGGTATTGACCGGTGGTGTCGATGCCCACGCCCTCGAGAAGCCAAAGCGTTTCTTCGGTGCTGCGCGTAACATCGAAGAAGGCGGCTCGCTGACCATTATCGCCACCGCGCTGGTTGAAACCGGCTCGAAGATGGACGAAGTGATCTACGAAGAGTTCAAGGGTACCGGCAACATGGAACTGCCTCTGGATCGCAAGATCGCCGAGAAGCGTGTGTTCCCGGCGATCAACATCAACCGCTCCGGCACCCGCCGCGAAGAGTTGCTGACTGCCGACGACGAACTGCAGCGTATGTGGATCCTGCGCAAGCTGCTGCACCCGATGGATGAAGTGGCTGCCATCGAGTTCCTGGTCGACAAGCTGAAGACGACCAAGACCAACGACGAGTTCTTCTTGTCGATGAAGCGCAAGTAATACACGCGCTGTAAAAAAGAACGCTCCCGAAAGGGGGCGTTTTTTTTGTGTCCGTAACAAATAACTTTCGTAACGCGCTACTGTCCTTGTCTGGAGCGGTTTGTACCTACAAGGATAAGAAAGGTTATGCACACGTTTGGCAATCGCCGTGATATCGACGGATTACGGGCACTGGCGGTTATTCCCGTCGTACTGTTTCATTTCGGATTCAACACATTCAGCGGCGGTTTTGTCGGCGTTGATGTGTTCTTCGTCATTTCCGGCTTTCTGATCACCTCAATCCTGTTCCGTGAAATCAGCGCCCAGCGGTTCAGTTTCCTCGACTTCTGGGGGCGTCGCGCCCGGCGCATCCTGCCGGCATTGACTGTGGTTGTGGTAGTGACGCTGGCATTGGGCTGGCTGTTGCTGACGGCCAAAGATCTGGCTGAGCTGGGACGGACGATTCGTTACCAGTCGCTGTTCATTTCCAACATCCTGTTCATGCGCGAAGACGGTTACTTCGAGCCCGCCTCGGAGCTCAAGCCGTTGCTGCATACCTGGTCGCTGGCGGTGGAGGAGCAGTACTACATCTTCTTCCCGCTGATGATGGTGCTGATGATGCGCTACGTCCGTCATTGGCGCTGGATGTTGTTCGCTGTGCTGCTGGTGTCGTTCGGTTTGAACATTGTCTACATCGAACGCCGGCCGGAATTTGCTTTTTTCGCCCTGCCGACCCGCGCGTGGGAACTGCTCTGCGGGGCCATGCTGGCGGTCATACCCGTGCCCAAACATGTCGCGCGGCCGTGGCTGCGTGAGTCCGTTGGCCTGGCAGGGTTGGCGGCGGTGCTGTTTGCCGTGTTTACCTACGACAAAACCACCGTGTTCCCGGGCTGGGCGGCGCTGTTGCCGGTATTGGGTACGACGGCGTTGATCTGGTCAGGCGCACAGGGCCCAACGTGGGCCGGCCGGTTGTTGAGTATCCCGGTTCTGGTGTGGATCGGCCTGCTGTCCTATTCGCTGTACCTGTGGCATTGGCCGGTTTACGTGTATGCCAACGCGATTTCCATCGATGGCATCCAGCCGTTGGAGGCAATTGGCTGGATGGCCCTGGCGTTGGCGCTGGCCTGGCTGAGCCTGCGATACATCGAGCTGCCGTTTCGTGAGAAGCGTGTGTTTGCCAGCCGTAATTCGGTGTTGGTCGGCGGTTTGGTGTCGATCACGGTTCTGGCGATCACCGGCTCGGCGATTCGCTCGGCAGACGGTGTTCCGCAGCGTCTGACCGGCAAGGCGCTGGAATATGCGCAATCGCGTGAGTGGAACGCCGGGCAGTCGAATTGCATGCACTTGAGCACCGATAAGGCGTTGACCAAATCCTGCCTTGTGGGCGGTGATCAACATATTACGGCGACAAAAATGTTCTGGGGCGACAGTCACGCCGCTGCATTGTTGCCGGCCATCGAAGGCAATGCCGGGCGCAACGTGCAGCCGGTGTGGCTTTACAGCTTGACCGGGTGCCCGCCGATCATCGATGACCACTTGCGCCCTCAGTGCAAAGACTTCAACCAGCGCAACATGGACCGCGTCACGAGTCTGGGGATCAAGGACGTGGTGTTGGCGGCAAACTGGAGCCTGTACGTTTATGGTCGTGAAGACGGCGATGGCGATCTACAGTTCCTGCTTGATCGCAAGGACAACCCACGCCAGGCAGAGCAGCGCATGGCCGTCGCCCTCAAGGCGCAAGTGGCCGAGCTGCGTGAAGCGGGCGTGCAAGTCTGGCTGTTCAAGGAAGTGCCACTGCAACACAAGAGCTTCATCGACCGTCTGACCAGTCTGGCGCGCATCGGCCGTTCGGCAGACGGTCTCGGTCGCCCGCTCAACGAGCACTTGGCTCGCCAGCAGTTTTTCACTTCGTTGTTCGGTTCGATGAGCGCCGCTGATTCCGGCATTCATGTCATCGATCCGACGCCGCTGATGTGCAAGGACGGCTTGTGCGCCATCGATGTCGACGGCCACTCGCAGTACAAGGATGCCGATCATCTTTCGGACGTTGGCAGCGCCAGACTGAGCCCGTTGTTTGCGCCATTGATGCTGGGCACCAGCGACAATTGATTGATGCCAGGCTCTGACGGGCTGCTGTTTGCCCGTCAGAGCAGGTAGGATGTACGCCTATTTTGAGGGTGCCATCGTCAATGAAATTCAAGGATCTTCGGGATTTCGTGCAGCAGCTTGAGCAGCGCGGAGAGTTGAAACGCATCCAGATTCCCGTCTCGCCGGTGCTGGAAATGACCGAGGTGTGCGACCGCACGCTGCGGGCCAAGGGCCCGGCGCTGCTGTTCGAAAAGCCGACGGGCTACGACATCCCGGTGCTCGGCAACCTGTTCGGAACCCCCGAGCGGGTGGCCATGGGCATGGGCGCCGAGTCGGTCAGCGAGCTGCGCGAAATCGGCAAGCTGCTGGCGTTCCTCAAGGAACCGGAGCCGCCGAAGGGCTTGAAAGACGCGTGGTCGAAACTGCCGATCTTCCGCAAAATCATCTCGATGGCGCCGAAAGTCGTCAAAGACGCGGTGTGCCAGGAAGTGGTCATCGAAGGCGACGACGTCGACCTGGCGATGCTGCCGGTGCAGACCTGCTGGCCTGGCGACGTCGGCCCGCTGATCACCTGGGGTCTGACCGTCACCAAAGGCCCGAATAAAGAACGCCAGAACCTCGGTATTTACCGTCAGCAAGTGATCGGCCGCAACAAGGTGATCATGCGCTGGCTCAGCCACCGTGGCGGCGCCCTCGACTTCCGTGAGTGGTGCGAGAAGCACCCGGGTCAGCCGTTCCCGGTGTCCGTGGCCCTTGGCGCGGATCCGGCGACCATCCTCGGCGCCGTGACGCCGGTGCCGGATAGCCTGTCCGAATACGCTTTCGCAGGGCTCTTGCGCGGTAACCGCACCGAACTGGTCAAGTGCCGCGGCAATGACCTGCAAGTGCCGGCCACCGCCGAAATCATCCTTGAAGGCGTGATCCACCCCGGCGAAATGGCCGATGAAGGCCCGTACGGCGATCACACCGGTTACTACAATGAAGTCGACAGCTTCCCGGTGTTCACCGTAGAGCGCATAACCCACCGGATCAAACCGATCTATCACAGCACCTACACTGGCCGTCCGCCGGATGAGCCGGCGATTCTCGGCGTGGCGCTGAACGAAGTGTTCGTGCCGATCCTGCAGAAGCAGTTCCCGGAAATCACCGACTTCTACCTGCCGCCTGAAGGCTGTTCGTACCGCATGGCCATCGTGACCATGAAGAAGTCGTATCCAGGGCATGCCAAGCGCGTGATGCTCGGTGTCTGGTCGTTTTTGCGACAGTTCATGTACACCAAGTTCGTTATCGTCACCGACGACGATATCAACGCCCGCGACTGGAACGACGTGATCTGGGCCATCACCACGCGCATGGACCCCAAGCGCGACACGGTGATGATCGATAACACGCCGATCGACTACCTCGACTTCGCCTCGCCGATCTCTGGCCTGGGCTCGAAAATGGGCCTCGATGCCACCCACAAGTGGCCGGGCGAAACCACTCGCGAGTGGGGCCGCGTGATCGTCAAGGACGACGCCGTCACCCAACGGATCGATGCCATCTGGAATCAGTTAGGAATAGATTGATGCGTGTAACCCTGCAGCCCTCCGGAGCAGTGCTTGAGATACAGCCCGGTGAGCGGATTCTCGACGGCGCGCGGCGCTTGGGCTACGAATGCCCGCAAAGCTGCCGCAACGGCAATTGTCATGTGTGTGCGGCGCTGCTGGTTGAAGGTAGTGTCGCGCAGGACGGCAAGGTGCACGACCACGGCGAGTTCTACACTTGCATAGCCGAGCCGCTGGAAGACTGCATCCTGCTGTGGGATGGCGTGCTCGCGCTGGGAGAACTGCCGGTGCGCAGCCTGTCGTGTCAGGTCATCGAATGCCGCGATGTGGGTGGCGACACCTGGCGCGTTCGCCTGCGCGCTCCGGCCGGCAAGCCACCGCGCTATCACGCCGGGCAGTACTTGATGATCGAGCGCGAGAACGGTGAGAAGTCAGCGTTTTCCATGGCCTCTGCGCCGCACGGCGGGCGTGATCTGGAAATCCACGTGCTGGCGCGCGAAGCCAGTGCACTGAGCCTGATCGAACAGCTGCAACGCAACGCGATGGTGCGGGTCGAGCTGCCGTTCGGCGATACGCATCTGGCCGAGCTGCCCGACGGGCCGCTGGTGTTGGTTGCCGCTGGTACCGGCATGGGCCAGATTCACGCCTTGATCGAGCACTGCCGCGCCAACGGCTTCAAACATCCCGTGCATCTGTACTGGGGCGTGCGCCGTCCGGAAGACTTCTATGAGATCGAACACTGGGACGAGTGGCTGAAATTACCCAATCTGTTCCTGCACAAAGTCGTCAGTGATCAATGCGGTTGGGAAGGGCGCTGTGGCATGTTGCACGAGGCAGTCTGTGAAGACTTCCCTGACCTGAAACCGCTGCACGTCTATGCCAGCGGCTCGCCGGCAATGGTCTACGGCACGCTGGACGCATTGGTCGAAGCCGGGATGGACGCCCATCAAATGCGTGCCGACGTGTTCGCTTACGCTCCCCGCTCCTGAATCCGTTATAACTCTCTATATAGCCGATCGGTATTTATGTAATTGCATAAATACCGCTAGGTTATATATCAATCAGGCAATCAATTAAGAACTGTGCCATGGCACTCAAATTGCCTTAAAACATATGTGCCTTATTGTTACAGCGGTGCGTTCTATTAAGTAATTCTTCACCCGCGGGGAGCTGAACGCTATTCGCCATGAGCGCCATTGAAAACGCTTTTCTGAATTTGAATTACCCTCCGCGGCTCGATCTTGGGCCGCAGCTGACGCACGAACAACTTCTCGCTTCCATGCAATCGACCATGGCGCGCCACAAGGGCGGGCCGGTGTGGCTGTTCGCCTATGGTTCGCTGATCTGGCGGCCGGAGTGTTCGGCAGTGGAGCGGGTGCGCGGACGCGTGCATGGCTACCATCGCGGCTTGTACCTGTGGTCGCACGAGCACCGCGGGACGCCGGAAATGCCCGGTCTGGTATTTGGTCTGGATCGCGGCGGTTCGTGCAGCGGCTTCGCCTATCGCTTGCCGGAAGACAATCTCGATGCGGCGCTGTACGCCTTGTGGAAACGCGAGATGCCGGTGCCATCCTATCGGCCACACTGGCTCAACTGCCGGCTCGGAGACGGCACTCAGGTGCAGGCGTTAGGATTCGTTCTGGAGCGACACCTGCCCAGCTATGCCGGCAACTTGCCGGATCATGTGCTGAGCCAGGTGTTCGAGAGCGCCAGCGGGCGTTACGGCACTACTCGCGATTATGTCGAGCAGACCGCACACGCCCTGCGCAGCCACGCCATGCCAGACCGCAATCTGGAGGCGCGGCTCAAGCGCTGTAAATCACAGTCGGATCAAGCGACTGCTTCACGGCTCTGACTGGCGACTTGCTTGTGCCACAGCGTCGGGGCCAGGAAGGCCATCGCCAGCAGGCAAGCGCCCACCAGTAGCACGAAACCGCCATCCCAGCCGAAATGGTCCACGGTGTAGCCCATCGCGGCACTGGCCGCGACCGAACCACCGAGATAACCGAACAGACCGGTGAAGCCTGCGGCAGTGCCGGCGGCTTTCTTCGGTGCCAGCTCCAGCGCTTGCAGGCCGATCAGCATCACCGGGCCGTAGATCAGGAAGCCGATCGAGAACAGCGCGATCATGTCGACGGTCGGGTTGCCGGCCGGGTTCAGCCAGTAAACCAGCGTTGCCACGGTCACCAGTGCCATGAACACCATGCCGGTCAGGCCACGGTTGCCACGGAAGATCTTGTCCGACATCCAGCCGCACAGCAGCGTGCCCGGAATCCCCGCCCACTCATAGAAGAAATAGGCCCACGAGGTCTTGTCGACGGTGAAACCCTTGGCTTCTTTCAGGTAGGTCGGTGCCCAGTCCAGCACGCCGTAACGCAGCAGATAGACGAAGACGTTGGCCATGGCGATGTACCAGAGCATTTTGTTGCGCAGCACGTATTTGACGAAGATCTCTTTCGCGCTGAATTCGTCTTCGTGGCTGGCGTCGTAGCCTTCCGGGTAATCGTTCTTGTACTTCTCGATCGGCGGCAGGCCAACCGATTGCGGGGTGTCGCGCATGGTGATGAACGCGAACACGGCCACGCCCAGCGCCACGGCTGCCGGTACGTAGAACGCTGCGTGCCAGTCGTTGAACAGGCCCATGCCGAGCAGGAACAGCGGGCCGATCAGGCCGCCACCGACGTTATGCGCCACGTTCCACACGGACACCACGCCGCCGCGTTCCTTTTGCGACCACCAGTGCACCATGGTCCGGCCACTTGGCGGCCAACCCATGCCCTGGGCCCAGCCGTTTATGAACAGCAGGATGAACATCATGGTCACGCTGGACGTTGCCCACGGCGCGAAACCGAAAATGAACATCACCCCGGCCGAGACCAGCAGGCCGAACGGCAGGAAGTAGCGCGGGTTGGAACGGTCGGACACCAGGCCCATGAGGAATTTCGACAAGCCATAGGCGATGGCGATCGCGGACATCGCCAGACCCAGATCACCGCGGCTGTAGCCTTCGTCGATCAGGTACGGCATGGCCAGGGAGAAGTTTTTGCGCAGCAGGTAATAACCCGCGTAGCCAAAGAAAATACCGGCGAAAATCTGCCAGCGCAGGCGTCGGTAAGTGCTGTCTATTTTTTCTTCAGGCAATGGAGCCTGATGTGCGGCAGGACGAAAGAAAGCAAACATTCAAGAGCTCCAGATTTCTTGTTTTGACTGCGGATGCGAATGTTACAGTTTCGTTACCGAAAATAGCACCGGTTCGCATCGAGCAAATAGCGGAAAATGTTGGAAGTCGCGTGTTCCTTTACGAACCTGTCGCTCAGCTGTAAGAACAGGGCGTTTTTGTCGCGCTCGGGACGTTGTGACTTAGACTCGCGATCTACAGATCGCCTGATTTCTCGAGATAAACGATGACCCCGAAAGTTCGCAGGCTATTGCCCAGACTGTTGATGGTTGTTGCGGTGGCTGCTTCAGTGCTGGTGTTGAACTTCGCACAGGGTTCTGCAGCGCCAGGCCTGCGCAATGTCACCGTATTGATCGTCCGCCATGCGGAAAAGCCTGATGTCGGCCGAGAACTCAATGCCCAGGGCGAACAGCGCGCCGCAGCCTACGCGGACTATTTCACCTCTTTGCAGTTGGACGACCAGACACTCACGCCCCAACGTCTGATCGCTACCGCCGACAGCCCGGAAAGCATCCGCCCGCGTCAGACGCTGATTCCACTGTCCCAACGCCTGCAACTGCCGATTGAACAGCCCTACGCCAATACCGACGTCGACAAACTGGTCAGCTCGCTGCGCAAGAATAATCAGGCGAAAACCGTGCTGATCGCTTGGCATCACGGCCACATCAATAAACTGATTGCCGCTTTCGGCGGCGATGGCCCGGCGTTGATCGGTCAACCGAAATGGCCGGTGAATGTTTATGACTGGCTGATTGTTTTGCGCTTCGATGACAAGGGGCAGTTGGTTGAGTCGCGTAGCGAAAAGGTTCAGGAGCATCTGATGCCGGGCGACATTGCGGCGTCGCCCGTTGGTTGAAGCGCTTTCATTGTTAATTAGCGCACTTGCACCACCACCTTGCCCACAGCCTTGCGCTGGCCAAGATCATTGATCGCCTGCGCCGCATTGCTCAGTGGATACACCTGCGATACCAGCGGTTTCAACTTGCCCTCGGCGAACCAGCCGAACAATTGCTGGAAGTTCGCCGCATTGTCTTGCGGCTGGCGCTGGGCGAAGGAGCCCCAGAACACACCAAGTACAGCCGCGCCTTTGAGCAGGGCAAGGTTGACCGGCAGTTCCGGAATGCGCCCGCTGGCGAAGCCGACCACCAGCAGGCGACCATTCCAGGCGATGGCGCGGATGGCTTGGTCGAAGAGATCGCCGCCGACCGGGTCGTAAATCACATCGGCACCCTGGCCGTCGGTGAGGCGTTTGATTTCGTCCTTGAGGCTGGTTTCGCTGTAATTGATCAACTCATCGGCGCCGGCAGCTTTGGCCACCGCCAGTTTCTCCGCGCTGCTGGCGGCAGCGATGACGCGGGCGCCCATGGCTTTGCCGATTTCCACCGCAGCCAGGCCGACGCCACCGGATGCGCCAAGCACCAGCAGGGTTTCGCCTGCTTGCAGATTGGCGCGTTGTTTGAGCGCGTGCATCGAGGTGCCGTAGGTCATGCTGAAGGCGGCGGCGGTGTTGAAGTCCATCGACGGCGGAATCGGCAGCACGTTATAGCCTGGCACCGCGACCTGTTCGGCGAAACTGCCCCAACCGGTCAGGGCCATGACGCGGTCACCAACCTTGAGGTGGCTGACCTTTTCCCCGACTTCACGCACCACACCGGCCGCTTCACCTCCGGGCGAGAACGGGAAGGGCGGCTTGAATTGATACTTGCCCTCGATGATCAGCGTGTCCGGAAAGTTGACCCCGGCGGCGTGCACGTCCAGCAGGATTTCGTTCTTCTTCAGGGCGGGGCTGGCGACGTCTTCCAGCACCAGCGATTCGGCAGGGCCGAAGGCTTTGCACAGCACGGCTTTCATCAGGGCTATTCCTTTGGGAGTGATGGCCGATAAGTGTAGGTGTGTCAGTCAACGGGTCAACGAGCATGCCCGGCCCTGATAGTCAGCCATAAGCTTGTGCTTGCGCGGCGGGTCGTTATGCTAGGCCGCAAACCGGATAAGGAGCGAATTGTGAAAGCGTGGATCATGTTGTTGCTGGCCCTGTCTCTGCCTGTGGCAGCGCTGGCCGAAGAAGCCAAAGAAGGCGAGGCGCCGAAGGTAAGTTACATCACCCTGAGCCCACCGTTTGTGGGCAACTACGGGCTGGACGGCACACCGAAGCTCAAAGTCTACAAGGCCGATGTGGCGCTGCGTGTGAGTGGCGAAGAGGCGAGCAAACTGGTCAAGGCCAACGAACCGTTGATTCGCAATCAGCTGGTAGCGCTGTTCACTCAGCAGACCACCGAGGCGATGGGCAGCATCGAAGGTAAAGAGAAGCTGCGTCAGGAAGCGTTGAAGCAGACCCAGCAAGTGATGAATGACGAGACCGGCAAGCCGGTGGTTGAAGATCTGTTGTTCAACAACCTGATCATTCAATAAGCCATTCGTTGTCCGGGCTGGCCCCATCGCGAGCAGGCTCACTCCTACAGTTGGAATGCGTTCCCCTGTAGGAGTGAGCCTGCTCGCGATGGCGATGTTTCAGGCAACATATTCTTCAAGGCTTGAGCGCAATCACCGCAGCCCACTGCTCCGGCGTCACCGGCATCACCGACAACCTTGATCCCTTTTGCACCAACGGCATCTCCGCCAGCGCCGTCTGCTGCTTCAGATAATCCAGCTTCAACACCCGGGCAAACGTCTCGACGTGCTCGACATCGATCGCACTCCAGGCATTTTTCTCCGGCGTCGCCTTCGGGTCGAAGTAATGACTTTCCGTCTCCAGTGCGGTGGGATCCGGGTACGCCGCTTCGATTATTTTGCCAATTCCGGCAATTCCCGGCTCCGGGCAGCTGGAGTGATAGAAAAAGAACTCATCGCCCACTGCCATCGAGCGCAGAAAATTGCGCGCCTGATAATTGCGAACCCCGTCCCAGCGCGCTTTGCCGAGTTTTTCCAGACCTTTGATCGAGAGTTCGTCGGGCTCGGACTTCATCAGCCAATAGGCCATGGTTTTTTGCTCCTGAAACGGTCATTGGGCAGGTTGTCGGGCAATTTTATGACAAACCGACAGTCGGTTGACGTCAGCGTTTGCGCGCAGGTTCACGTTGTCGCAAAATGCCGGCCTTTAAAGCTTGACGCTGCTGCACGGCCTACGAACGGAAACCGCTGCTGTCATCGTGATGATGTGCCTTGAGGGGGGCAATCGATGAAACGCAAACCGGATTTGCTATGGACTTTGGTCATTTTGTTTGGTCTGGGCGTTGTAACCACCGGTTACGCGCAGAGCCTGTGGTCGAACAAGGCAGACGCGCCGATTGAAGTCGCGCAACAAGTACAACAGTCGACAGCCTTCAAGCGCTGACACTGGTTTTTCGACGCCGCTGATCTGCGCGGCGTCCTATCCTGCGAAATACCACGCCTTGTCGCTGACCGTGCCTTGTAACGGTACATCCCAACTCGCCTGCGCCAAGCGTTCGACCTTCTGACACTCATGAGCCAGTCCCAACAGCGTCGGCTTGCGCCAGCTTTTACGCCGCGCCAGATACGCCAGGCTGCGATCGTAGAAGCCGCCGCCCATCCCCAGTCGCCCACCGACATCGTCAAAACCCACCAGTGGCAACAACACCAGATCCAGCGCCCAGACCTTGCGTTGCTGCGCCAGATTGGCGCGCGGCTCGAGAATGCGGAAGCGATTGGGTTTGAGTTTCTCGCCGGGACGAATTCGCTGAAAGACCATTTTGGTTCGTGGCCAGGCACTCAGCACCGGCAGGTACGTTGCCTTGCCCCGACGCTGTGCTTCACGCAGCAGCAGGCGCGGATCGATTTCACCGTCGGTGGGCAGGTACAGAGAGATATGTTTGGCCCGGCGAAAATGCGGGTCTTGCGCCAATTGCCGGTACAGGCCTTTGGCGGCCTGGCGTTGCTCGCTTTTGCTCAGTGAGCGGCGTGCCTTGCGCAGCAGGCGGCGGAGTTGCGGGCGGGGCAGCAGCGCGGGTTCGGTCATGGTTCGGCTTCGGCAGGATGGATGCAAAAACGTACGCATAAAAAATCCGATGGCGGTTTTCACCGACATCGGATTCGAATCAGGCTCCCCGGATGAACCGCTGTCAACTTAGCCCTTGAACCCGAAAGTTCAAGGTGGAAGATGCAGTAGACTTTAAGGCTTTCCGTCTAGCGGACATGCACACCAGCCCAACGTGCAACTTCCAGGGTAGTGCGAATCGGCTCAGGGACATCGTCAACTGGCAAGCACCCCAGGGAGTGCCGCGAGTATACCGCAAGCGGCCAGTCGAATCAGCCCTTGGTGGTGTTCTGATCGTCGGCGAGGACCAGATCGACACGATCGAGCAAGTCGCGCACCTGTTCACGGGTCGAACCGCTGGCCTGGATATCCGGGCGCTCTTCTTTGTGCAAGAGGTCATGGGTGATGTTCAGCGCGGCCATCACAGCAATGCGATCGGCGCCGATGACTTTACCGCTGCTGCGGATTTCGCGCATTTTGCCATCGAGGTAGCGGGCGGCACTGACCAGATTGCTGCGTTCTTCCTGCGGGCAGATGATCGAATATTCTTTGTCGAGGATCTGCACGGTGACGCTATTGCTTGAACTCATGAGTCTTGCTCCAGGGCCTTGAGGCGCGAAATCATCGATTCGACCTTACGCCGGGCGATTTCGTTTTTTTCAATGAGGTGAGCGCGTTCCTCGCGCCAGGTTTTTTCCTGAGCTAGTAAGAGTGCGTTTTGACTCTTTAGTTGCTCGACTCGGCCAATCAGCAGTTCGAGTCTGGCCATCAGCGCTTGCAGGTCGGTGTCTTCCATTGTGTCCACTGGGTCGGAGTCTGTCTGATGGGATAGCTGGCGGACAGCCTTTAATAGTCTTGGCGAGTCTGTCGATGTAGGATACAAGGCCTTCATTCTAGACATAGCGCCGTCTGGCGCCTAGCTGCCCATGACCATTGCGAATTCCCCGTACCAAGCCTTTGCCACCCTGCTGACCTCCAGCGGCCACAACGTCTCGCCTGCCGAACTGCACGGCGTGCTGCTCGGGCGCAGCTGCGCCGGTGCCGGCTTCGATAACGAAGGCTGGTTGATCGACGCCGCCGAACTGCTCGAAGGCGACATCCAGGACAACGTCCGCAACGCCCTGATCGGCCTGCAAGAGATGGTCAAAGGCGAGCTGACCGGCGACGACGTCACCGTCGTTCTGCTGCTGCCGACCGATGACGCACCGCTGGCCGACCGCGCCGCTGCACTGGGCGAGTGGTGCCAGGGCTTCCTCAGCGGTTTCGGCCTGAACTGCCG
This sequence comes from Pseudomonas sp. S3_C06, assembly GCF_054667675.1. Taxonomy (NCBI): domain Bacteria; kingdom Pseudomonadati; phylum Pseudomonadota; class Gammaproteobacteria; order Pseudomonadales; family Pseudomonadaceae; genus Pseudomonas; species Pseudomonas sp. S3_C06. Next base: position 3,597,069 of record NZ_CP162747.1, on the reverse strand, counting down.
CGACAGCAGCATGCTCAGCACTGAAGCCACCGAAGTGCTGCAGGATCTGGCTGCCATTTCCCAAGTGCAGGACGCCCTCGAAGAATCCGAAGACGGCGAGACCGACTACATGGAAGTCATGGAGTACCTGCGCGTTGCGCCGCTGCTGCTGTTCTCGGAAACCAAGAAAGCCGACGTGCCGCCAGCCGCCAAGCCGTCGCTGCATTAATCGCGTGCCAGGGAAAGCCATCTGCCCATGACCCATATCCCGAAAGCGGAATACAGCCGTCGCCGCAAGGCCCTGATGGCGCAGATGGAACCCAACAGCATCGCGATCCTGCCCGCCGCCGCGGTCGCTATTCGCAACCGCGACGTCGAGCACGTCTACCGTCAGGACAGCGACTTCCAGTACCTCAGCGGTTTTCCCGAGCCGCAAGCCGTCATCGTCCTGATGCCCGGCCGCGAACATGGTGAGTACGTGCTGTTCTGCCGTGAGCGCAATGCCGAACGCGAGTTGTGGGACGGTTTGCGTGCAGGGCAAGAAGGCGCGATCCGCGACTTCGGCGCCGACGACGCTTTCCCGATCACCGACATCGACGACATCCTCCCGGGCCTGATCGAAGGCCGCGACCGGGTGTATTCGGCGATGGGCAGCAACCCCGAATTTGACCGCCACCTGATGGACTGGATCAACGTGATCCGCTCTAAAGCGCACCTTGGCGCCCAGCCGCCGAACGAATTCGTTGCCCTGGATCATCTGCTGCACGACATGCGCCTGTATAAATCGGCGGCAGAAGTGAAGGTGATGCGCGAAGCCGCACGGATCTCGGCGCAAGCCCACATCCGCGCGATGCAGGCCAGTCGGGCCGGGCTCCACGAGTACAGCCTCGAAGCCGAGCTCGATTACGAATTCCGCAAGGGCGGGGCGAAGATGCCGGCCTACGGGTCGATCGTTGCCGCCGGGCGCAACAGCTGCATTCTGCATTACCAGCAGAATGACGCGGTGCTCAAGAACGGTGACCTGGTGTTGATCGACGCCGGTTGCGAGATCGACTGCTACGCCAGCGACATCACCCGCACCTGGCCGGTCAACGGCACGTTTTCACCCGAGCAGAAAGCGATCTACGAGTTGGTGCTGGCCTCGCAGGAAGCCGCATTCGCCGAAATCGCCCCGAACAAACACTGGAATCAGGCGCACGAAGCCACGGTTCTCGTTATCACCACGGGGTTGGTGAAACTCGGTTTGCTGCAGGGTGAGGTCGACGAATTGATCGCCAGCGAAGCCTATAAAGCGTTTTACATGCACCGCGCTGGCCACTGGCTGGGTATGGATGTGCATGACGTCGGCGAGTACAAGGTCGGCGGCGAATGGCGCGTGCTGGAAGTCGGCATGGCGCTGACCGTGGAGCCGGGCATCTACATCGCCCCGGACAATCAGACCGTCGCGAAGAAATGGCGCGGCATCGGCGTGCGCATCGAGGACGACGTGGTGGTGACCAAAACGGGCTGTGAAATCCTCACCAGCGGCGTGCCGAAAACCGTCGCTGAAATCGAAGCGCTGATGGCACAAGCAAGGACACACGCGGCATGAGTCGAGTCAATCTGGCAATCATCGGTGGCGGTCTGGTCGGCGCCAGTCTGGCGTTGGCCTTGCAGGCCGGGGCCAAGGCCCGTGGCTGGAAGATCGTACTGATCGAGCCGTTCGCCCCCGGCGACAGCTGGCAGCCGAGCTACGACGCACGTTCCTCGGCGCTGTCCTTCGGTTCGCGACAGATTTATCAACGCTTGGGCGTGTGGCAGGAAATCTCCCGCCGCGCCGAGCCGATCAAACAGATTCACGTTTCCGACCGTGGCCGCTTCTCCACCGCGCGTTTGTCGGCGATGGAAGAGGGCGTGCCGGCGCTCGGTTATGTGGTGGAAAACGCCTGGCTCGGCCAGTGTCTGTGGCAACACATCGACAAAGACGTGATCAGTTGGCGCTGCCCGGCAGAAGTCACGCGCATGGAACCGTTGCCCGACGGCTATCGCCTGACCCTCAACGATGAAACCACCCTTGAATGCGACCTCGCAGTGCTCGCCGATGGCGGTCGCTCCGGGCTGCGCGAACAGTTGGGCATCAACGTGCGCAAGCGTCCGTACAACCAGAGCGCGCTGATCGCCAACATCACCCCGAGCGAAGCGCACAATGGCATGGCCTTCGAACGCTTCACCGACGAAGGGCCGATGGCCTTGCTGCCGCTGCCGGAAAACCGCTGCGCTTTGGTCTGGACCCGTCTGGGCATGGACGCGCAGCGTCTGGCCGATCTGAGCGAACGCGATTTCCTCAGCGAATTGCAGGGCGTGTTTGGATATCGCCTCGGCACGTTGAAACAGGTTGGCGCGCGGCATCTTTATCCGCTGACGCTGGTCGAGGCCGAAGAGCAGGTGCGCTCGCATCTGGCCGTGCTCGGCAACGCGGCGCACAGCCTGCACCCGATTGCCGGGCAGGGTTTCAACCTGTCTCTGCGCGATGCCGATGCCTTGGCCGCTGCATTGCTGGCGAGTGACAAACCTTTGGGCGACTTCGCCACATTGCAGGCTTATCGCGAGCGTCAGCGTCTCGATCAGGACCTCACCGTCGGTTTCTCCGATCAGGTCACGCGCCTGTTCGGCAGCACGCAGCCGCTGGTTTCGCTGGGCCGTAATATCGGCCTGCTCGGCCTCGATCTGTTGCCGCCGGCCAAGCGCTGGTTTGCCCGTCAGGCCATGGGTTTGGGAACACGACCGGATGCTTAAGTGGCTGACCGCTAAATTCGGCAAGGCGCGGTTGATGCGCTGGGTGATGACGTTCTACCCGCCTTATCTTGGCGCCGGTGTACGAGTTAGGCACATCAGCGATGACTTTCGCGATGTGCAGGTATCGATGGGCCTCGGCTGGTACAACCGCAACTACGTCGGCACCCAGTTTGGCGGCAGCCTGTATTCGATGGTCGATCCGTTCTTCATGCTGATGCTTATGGAAAACCTTGGCTCGCGTTACATTGTCTGGGACAAGGCGGCTGATATCGACTTCATTGCGCCTGGCAAAGGCCCGGTGTTCGCCCGTTTCAATATCGACGAGACCTTGCTCGCCGAGATTCGCCGGCAAACCGCCAATGGCGAGAAATACCTGCCGCAGTTGCAGGTCGACATTCATGACGGCGCCGGCAATCTGGTGGCGCGGGTCGGTAAAACCCTTTACGTGCGGCTCAAGCCGCAAGCGAGACAGGCTTAAAGCATGGAAATGCGCGCAGATCTGCTGATTGTCGGAGCCGGAATGGTCGGCAGCGCCCTGGCGTTGGCGTTGCAGGACAGCGGGCTGGAAGTCCTGCTGCTCGACGGCAGCCCGCTGAGCGTCAAACCCTTCGACGCCGAAGCCGCGTTTGAACCGCGAGTGAGTGCCTTGTCGGCAGCCAGCCAGCGCATTCTTGAACGTCTCGGCGTCTGGGAAGGCATCGCCAAGCGCCGCAGCAGCCCTTACACCGACATGCATGTCTGGGACGGCAGCGGCACCGGGCAGATCCATTTCTCGGCGAGCAGTGTGCACGCCGAGGTGCTTGGCCATATCGTCGAAAACCGTGTGGTGCAGGATGCCTTGCTCGATCGCTTGCACGATTGTGATCTGGGCATGCTGGCCAATGCGCGGCTGGAACAGATGCGCCGCTCGGGCGATGACTGGCTGCTGACGCTGGCTGACGGTCGTCAGTTACGTGCGCCGTTGGTGATTGCCGCTGACGGTGCCAACTCGGCAGTGCGACGTCTGACCGGTGTGGCGACGCGTGAGTGGGATTACCTGCATCACGCCATCGTTACCAGCGTGCGCAGTAGCAAGCCGCATCAGATGACTGCGTGGCAGCGTTTTACCGATCACGGGCCGTTGGCGTTTTTGCCGCTGGAGCGTGACGGGCAGCAGGATTGGTGCTCGATCGTCTGGTCGACCACGCCGAGTGAGGCCGAGCGCTTGATGGCGCTGGACGAAGCGGATTTCTGCCGGGAGCTGGAACGCGCTTTTGAAGGTCGTCTGGGCGAAGTGATCAGTGCTGATCCGCGCCTGTGCGTGCCACTGCGTCAGCGTCATGCCAAGCGTTACGTGGCCGAAGGCCTGGCGCTGATCGGCGATGCGGCGCACACCATTCACCCGTTGGCGGGGCAGGGGGTGAACCTGGGTTTCCTCGATGCGGCGGTGCTGGCCGAAGTGCTGTTGCAGGCGACCGAGCGCGGTGAGCGTTTGGCGGATGTGAAAGTGCTGAGCCGTTACGAGCGTCGGCGCATGCCACACAACCTCGCGCTGATGGCGGCGATGGAAGGGTTTGAGCGGTTGTTTCAGGCCGACCCGTTGCCGGTGCGTTGGTTAAGGAATGCCGGGTTGAAGCTGGTGGAGCAGATGCCGGAGGCGAAGGCGCTGTTTGTGCGTGAAGCCCTCGGGTTGACCGGGGATCTTCCGGCCCTCGCCAAACCCTGACATCTACATTGAGGCTGATGGCCTCTTCGCGAGCAGGCTCGCTCCCACAGTTGAAATGCATTCCAATGTGGGAGCGAGCCTGCTCGCGAAGGCGTCAGTCCAGTCACCGCAACATTCAGCCTGTGCAACATCTGGTAACTCCTTCAAAAAGAGTTCGATTGAGGTGGTAAATGTGAGTCCTTATCATTTGGCCCACATTTCCCGACCGAGAGACCACTCCCATGTTGGCACCCAAGCGTCTTCTGACCGCACTGGCCCTGACCCTGATCGGTAGCACCACGGCCCAGGCCGCTGATGAGGTGGTGGTTTACTCGTCGCGCATCGATGAACTGATCAAACCGGTCTTCGATGCCTACACCGCCAAGACCGGGGTGAAGATCAAGTTCATCACCGACAAGGAAGCGCCGCTGATGCAGCGCATCAAGGCCGAGGGTGAAAATGCTACCGCCGACCTGCTGCTCACCGTTGATGCCGGCAACCTCTGGCAGGCCGAGCAGATGGGCATCCTGCAGCCGTTCACTTCGAAGACCATCGACACCAACATTCCGCTGCAGTATCGCTCGTCCAGCCATGCCTGGACCGGTCTGAGCCTACGCGCGCGGACCATCGCCTACTCCACCGAACGCGTGAAACCGGGCGAACTGACCACCTACGAAGCACTGGCTGACAAGAATTGGGAAGGGCGTTTGTGCCTGCGCACGGCGAAGAAGGTCTACAACCAGTCGCTGACGGCGACCATGATCGAAGTCCATGGCGCCGAGAAAACCGAAAAAATCCTCAAGGGCTGGGTCAACAACCTGTCCACCGACGTGTTCTCCGATGACGTTGCGGTGCTCGAAGCGATCAATGCCGGGCAGTGCGACGTTGGCATCGTCAACACGTACTACTACGGTCGCCTGCACAAGCAGAAGCCGGAGTTGCCGGTAAAACTGTTCTGGCCGAATCAGGCCGATCGCGGTGTGCACGTGAACCTGTCGGGCATTGGCCTGACCAAACATGCGCCGCACCCGGAAGCGGCCAAGGCTTTGGTTGAGTGGATGACCACGCCTGAGGCGCAGAAGATTTTCGCTGACGTGAACCAGGAATTCCCGGCCAACCCGGCGGTGGCACCTTCGGAAGAAGTGGCGGCGTGGGGCAAGTTCATTGCCGATACCTTGCCGGTGGAAGTGGCGGGCAAGCGTCAGGCTGAGGCGATCCGGATGATGGATCGGGCGGGTTGGAATTGAGGCTTTTCCGATAACACTGTTCACTTTAGATCGCTGCCCTCACCCCAGCCCTCTCCCGGAGGGAGAGGGAGCCGATCTGTGTTGTTTTCGAAACTTGAGTTCGACTCGATATCTCAGGTCGGCGTAATTCTCATAAACTACGCGGTCAGTCCCCTCTCCCTCCGGGAGAGGGCTAGGGTGAGGGCAGCAATCCCAACCTGAAATACTCAATCCAAGAACACCCAATCCCCCAGAGACCCAAAAGTGGCCCACCCCGCCCAACGCCGCTGGTACCCCATCGTCTTCGCCATCGCCGCGCTGGTGCTGTTGCCCCTGAGCGTTCTACTGCTCTCTTGGCAAACCATCGATCAGCAAATCTGGTCGCACCTGTGGGAAACCCAGATGCCACGCCTGCTGGGCAACACCCTGACGCTGGTCGTTGGCGTGGGTGTCGGTGTGACGCTGCTCGGTGTCAGCCTTGCCTGGCTCACCAGCCTCTGCGAATTCCCCGGGCGGCGCTGGCTCGACTGGGCGCTGATGCTGCCGTTCGCCATCCCCGCGTATGTGCTGGCCTTCGTTTTCGTCGGCCTGCTCGACTTCGCCGGCCCGGTGCAGACACTGCTCAGGGAATGGTTCGGCACCGGTCTGCGCCTGCCACGGGTACGCTCCACCGGCGGGGTGATTATCGTGCTGGTGCTGGTCTTCTATCCCTATGTTTACCTGCTGGCGCGCACGGCGTTCCTCGCCCAAGGCAAAGGCCTGATGGAAGCGGCGCGGGTGCTCGGGCAATCGCCGTGGCAAGCCTTCTGGCGTGTGGCGTTGCCGATGGCGCGTCCGGCCATCGGTGCAGGCGTGGCGCTGGCGCTGATGGAAACCCTGGCAGATTTCGGTGCCGTGTCGGTGTTCAACTTCGACACCTTCACCACGGCGATCTACAAGACCTGGTACGGCTTCTTCAGCCTGCCGAGTGCGGCGCAATTAGCCAGTCTGTTGTTGCTGGTGGTAATGCTGGTGCTGTACGGCGAACGTCGCGCGCGTGGCGCCAACCGGGCAAGTAACGAGCGACCTCGGGTGAAAGCGCTGTATCACTTGCGTGGACTCAAGGCTTTCGCGGCGATGAGCTGGTGCGGCCTGGTGTTCGCCTGCGCCTTCGTCATTCCGGTGCTGCAACTGGTTGTCTGGTTCTGGCAGCGCGGGCGTTTCGATCTCGATGAGCGCTACGCCGGGCTGATCCTGCACACCCTGTATCTGGGCGGCATGGCCGCGTTGATTACCGTCAGCGTTGCTTTGTTGCTGGCGTTTGCCCGGCGCTTGGCACCCACGCAGGCGATCAACTCCGGCGTTGGTCTGGCCAATCTTGGCTACGCCTTGCCGGGTTCGGTGCTGGCGGTGTCGATCATGCTGGCGTTCAGTTATCTGGATCGCGAACTGGTGATCCCGCTTTCAGGCTGGCTCGGCGGTGCGGGCAAACCGTTGCTGCTCGGCAGTCTGGCAGCGTTGTTGATGGCCTATCTGGTGCGCTTCATCGCAGTTGCCTACGGACCCTTGGAAAGCAGTCTGGCGCGTATACGGCCATCTTTGCCTGAAGCGGCACGTAGCCTGGGTGTCAGTGGGCCGCGACTGTTTTTCAAAGTGTATCTGCCGCTGTTGCTGCCCGGCACGCTGAGCGCAGCGTTGCTGGTGTTCGTCGATGTGCTCAAGGAAATGCCCGCAACCCTGCTGATGCGCCCGTTTGGCTGGGACACGCTGGCCGTACGCATCTTTGAAATGACCAGCGAAGGCGAATGGGCGCGTGCATCATTGCCAGCGCTGACCCTGGTTCTGGTTGGATTGTTACCGGTCATCGGCCTGATTCGCCGCTCCGCCCATCGAAACACTTAGTAGTGAGTCCTGAATCATGCGGCTACAATGCGCGGCATTCGGTGCGGTTCGTCTGACAGATCTTTTCGCTGAAATTGGCTGAAAGCCTTCTATTACAAGGCTTTCACGCTGTGCAGCGACTGTCCGCACCTTCGCCACGCCCGGAAGGAGAAACCCATGGGACAGCGTACGCCTCTGTATGACCTGCATCTCGCCCTCGGCGCGAAGATGGTCGATTTTGGCGGTTGGGACATGCCTCTGCATTACGGCTCGCAGGTCGAGGAGCACCACGAAGTGCGCCGCGATTGCGGGGTGTTCGATGTATCCCACATGACCGTGATCGATGTCACCGGCCCCCAGGCCAAGGCCTGGCTGCAGCATTTGCTGGCCAATGATGTCGACCGCCTGCACCGCCCCGGCCGTGCGTTGTACAGCACCATGCTTAATGAGCGCGGCGGCATCGTCGACGACATGATTGTCTATCGTCTCGATGACTGTTATCGCCTGGTGTTCAACGCCTCTACCCGCGATCAGGATCTGGCCTGGATGAACGCGCAGCTCGGCAAGTACGACGTGCAACTGCACGAGCGCTCCGAACTGGCGATGCTCGCCATTCAAGGCCCGCAGGCCCGGCACAAGATTGCCGAACTGGTCACCCAGTCCCGCGCCACGCTGATCCAGCACCTCAAACCCTTTGAAGGCTACACCGACGGTGACTGGTTCATCGCCCGTACCGGTTATACCGGTGAGGATGGCCTGGAAATCTGCCTGCCGGCCAGTCAGGCGCCGGGTTTTTTCAACGATCTGGTGGGTGCCGGCATTTCCCCGATCGGCCTCGGTGCCCGTGACACCCTGCGTGTCGAAGCCGGTATGAACCTGTACGGCCAGGACATTCATCAGGACGTTTCGCCATTGGCTTCGAACATGGCCTGGAGCATCGCCTGGGAGCCGGCCACGCGCCAGTTCATCGGTCGCGCTGCTTTGGAGGCGGAAAAAGCCGCTGGTGTTGCGCACAAACTGGTCGGTCTGGTGCTGGAAGAGCGCGGTGTTTTGCGCGCTCATCAAGTGGTTCGTATCGCCGATGTTGGCGAAGGGGAGATCACCAGTGGTAGTTTCTCTCCTACGCTAAGCAAATCGATTGCCCTGGCGCGTGTTCCGATGGCAACCGCCGACCGCGCCGAAGTGGAAATCCGTGGCAAGTGGTACCCGGTACGGGTGGTCAAACCGACGTTCGTACGCCATGGCAAAACCTTGATCTAACCTTTTTCCGGCGGGCATGACCGCTGAACCAATTCCGAGGACACCGAAGATGAGTAATATCCCCGCTGAACTGCGTTTTGCCGAAAGTCATGAATGGGCACGTCTGGAAGCTGACGGCACCGTCACCGTGGGCATCAGTGATCACGCGCAGGAAGCGCTGGGCGATGTGGTGTTCGTCGAGCTGACTGAAGTGGGCAAGGTGTACGCTGCCGGTGATCAATCCGGTGTGGTCGAGTCGGTGAAAGCTGCTTCCGACATCTATTCGCCGGTCAGCGGTGAAGTCATCGCAATCAACGAAGAACTGGGCGCCTCGCCTGAGCTGCTGAACTCCGACCCGTACGGTGCGTGGATCTTCAAAATCAAGCCAAGCGACAAGGCCGAGCTGGACAAGCTGCTGGATGCTGCGGCGTACAAGGCTGCCATTGGCGAGTAAGCGTTAAGCAACACCCCAAAGCCTCGACTCGTCGGGGCTTTTTTTTAGGATCAAAAGATCGCAGCCTTCGGCAGCTCCTACAGGAGGATGGTGTACATCTTGTAGGAGCTGCCGAAGGCTGCGATCTTTTGATCTTCAAGGGCACTGCTATGCTGGTTTGACCGTGTTGCATTGACGCCGAGCGCCAGCCAAGAGAGAGCCCGTCATGTCCCAGTTGCCGTCCCTGAGCCAGTTACGCGATCCCGACGCTTTTCTGCGCCGCCACCTCGGTCCCGACATCGCCGAACAGCAGGCGATGCTCGACAGCCTCGGCCTCGGTAGTCGAATCGAACTGATCGAGCAAACGGTGCCGCCAGGCATTCGCTTCAATCGCGCGCTCGATCTGCCTCCGGCACTGGATGAACAAGCGGCGCTAGCCAGACTGCGCAGTTACGCCGAGCAGAATCAGGTCTGGACCAGTCTGATCGGTATGGGCTACCACGGCACCCTGACGCCAACCGTCATCCTGCGCAATGTGCTGGAAAATCCCGGCTGGTACACCGCCTACACGCCGTATCAACCCGAGATCGCGCAGGGCCGACTCGAAGCGCTGCTGAATTTTCAGCAACTGACCATCGACCTCACCGGTCTGGAGTTGGCCAACGCCTCGCTGCTCGATGAAGCCACGGCAGCGGCGGAAGCCATGGCGCTGGCCAAGCGCGTCGCGAAGTCCAAGAGCAATCTGTTTTTTGTCGATGAGAACTGTCATCCCCAGACCATTTCCGTGGTGCAGACCCGCGCGGAAGGTTTCGGCTTCGAGCTGATCATCGACGCTGTGGATAACTTGAAACAGCATCAGGTGTTCGGTGCGTTGTTGCAGTATCCAGACACCCACGGCGAGATTCACGATCTGCGGCCCTTGATCGATCATCTGCATGCGCAGCAGGCGCTGGCCTGCGTCGCGACGGATTTGTTGAGTCTGTTGTTGCTGACGCCGCCGGGCGAATTGGGCGCGGATGTGGTGTTCGGTTCGTCTCAACGATTCGGCGTGCCCATGGGTTACGGCGGCCCGCATGCGGCGTTCTTTGCCAGTCGCGAGGAATACAAACGGGCGATTCCGGGGCGGATCATCGGTGTGTCGAAGGACGCCCGGGGCAGCGTGGCGCTGCGCATGGCCCTGCAAACCCGCGAGCAACATATTCGCCGTGAGAAGGCCAATTCGAACATCTGCACGGCGCAGGTACTGCTGGCCAACATCGCCAGTTTCTACGCGGTCTATCACGGGCCGGAAGGGTTGAAACGGATCGCCCAGCGCGTGCATCGGCTGACCTGCATTCTGGCGGCGGGACTTGAGCGAAAAGGCATCAACCGGGTCAATGCGCAGTTTTTCGACACGCTGACGCTGGACGTCGGCGGTGCGCAAACGGCGATCATCGAAAGCGCTCAAGCCGCACAGATCAATCTGAGAATACTTGGGCGCGGTCGAGTGGGGCTGAGTCTCGATGAGACGTGCGATGAGAGCACCGTGGCCAAGCTGTTCGATGTGCTGCTCGGTGCCGATCATGGGTTGAACGTCGATGAACTTGACGCTGAAGCCCTGAACTCGGGCATCCCCGACAGCCTCCAGCGCACAACACCCTACCTGCGCCATCCGGTCTTCAACGCCCATCACAGCGAAACCGAGATGCTGCGCTACCTCAAACAACTGGAGAGCAAGGATCTGGCGCTCAACCAGTCGATGATCCCGCTGGGTTCCTGCACCATGAAACTCAACGCCACCAGCGAAATGATCCCGATCACTTGGCCGCAATTCGCCAACTTGCATCCGTTTGTGCCGAGAGAGCAGGCGGTCGGTTACACGCTGATGATCGAAGAGCTGGAGCGCTGGCTGTGCGCAATCACCGGGTTCGATGCGATCTGCATGCAGCCCAACTCGGGCGCGCAGGGTGAATACGCCGGGCTGCTGGCGATCCGCAAATACCATGAGAGCCGCCAGCAGGGCGGGCGTGATGTGTGCCTGATTCCGTCCTCAGCCCACGGTACCAACCCGGCCTCGGCGCAGATGGTCGGGTTACGGGTGGTGATCGTTGAGTGCGACGAGGCCGGTAACGTTGATCTCGATGACTTGAAAGCCAAAGCCGCCGAGGCCGGGGCGAAACTGTCCTGTCTGATGGCGACCTATCCGTCGACCCACGGCGTGTACGAAGAGGGCATCAGTGAAATCTGCGAAGTTATCCACCAGCACGGCGGCCAGGTGTACATGGATGGCGCCAACCTCAATGCGCAGGTCGGTTTGGCACGCCCGGCAGATATCGGCGCCGATGTTTCGCACATGAATCTGCACAAGACTTTTTGCATTCCCCATGGCGGCGGTGGACCGGGCATGGGACCGATTGGCGTGCGCGCGCATCTGGCGCCGTTCGTGGCCAATCACCCGGTGGTGCCGATCGACGGGCCGCAACCGCAGAACACCGCGGTCAGCGCGGCGCCATGGGGCAGCGCGAGCATTTTGCCGATCAGCTGGATGTACATCGCCATGATGGGCCCGCAACTGGCGGATGCCAGCGAGGTGGCGATTCTGGCAGCGAATTACCTGGCGCAGCATTTATCCGGTGCGTTTCCGGTTTTGTACACCGGGCGCAACGGGCGCGTGGCTCACGAATGCATTCTCGATCTGCGACCATTGAAGGCGCAGACCGGAATCAGTGAGGAAGACGTCGCCAAGCGCTTGATGGATTACGGCTTCCATGCGCCGACCATGTCGTTCCCGGTGCCGGGCACGTTGATGGTCGAGCCGACCGAGAGTGAGTCCAAGGCTGAACTGGATCGGTTTATCGGCGCCATGCTGAGTATTCGCGCAGAAATCACTGAAGTGCAGAACGGCAACTGGCCGGCCGAGGACAACCCACTGAAACGAGCGCCGCATACCCTGGCGGATGTCACCGGGGTGTGGGAGCGGCCGTACAGCATCGAACAAGGCGTTACCCCGGATGCGCACACCAAGGCGCACAAGTATTGGCCGGCGGTGAATCGGGTGGATAACGTTTACGGCGACCGCAACCTGTTCTGCGCGTGCGTCCCGGTGGACGATTACCGCTGATTTCCCGGCAAGCACACCTTCCCCTGTGGGAGCGAGCCTGCTCGCGAAAGCGGTGATTCAGTCACCGAAAATGTTGAGTGAAAGATTGCTTTCGCGAGCAGGCTCGCTCCCACAGGGTTATGGGGTGAATCTGAAGTCCGGGCAAAAAAATGCCGCTCGATCGAGCGGCATTTCTGTTGGCGAAAGACTTACTCGGAAGCCACGGCATTCTTCGCCAGAATCGCATTCGCCAGTTCCATGTCCGAAGCCTGCAGGCCCGGATTGTCGGCGCGAACCTTCTGCATCGCTGCTTCCAGATACGGCCCGCGAATGCCGCCGTCACTGGCAACGAAACTGCCGGCATCGTCCTGTGCGGCGATGATCAGCTTGTGATCCTTGAAGGTCAGGTAGGTCGAACCGGTGGTGGCACCGGACGAAATGACGTTACGCCAAAAGCTGTCCGCCATGGCCGAACCAACGGGAAGGGACAGCAAGGCCAGTGTGGCGACAGCAAGTTTGAGACGCATGATGAGATGACTCCTGGGGGTTAACTGTGGCGTTGGATTGCCAATCCCCCGATCCAGTTCCGTGCCGGGTTATTTCTGCTCGCTCTGCGGTGTCACCCGCAGCACTTCCTCAACCGTGGTCAGCCCCGCCGCGACTTTCTGCGCGCCGGACAAACGCAAGCTGCGCATGCCTTCCTTGAATGCCTGGCGGCGTATCGCCGTCAGATCGGTATCCGGGGTGATGAACGCTTTGAGGTTGTCGCTCAGTTGCATGATTTCGTAGACCCCGGCGCGGCCGTGGTAACCGGTGTCGCGGCATTCGATGCAGCCGATGGCCCGTTGTGCATTGCCCGGCAGCGGCGCCTGCCACGGACGGGTCAGGGTTTGCCAGTCTTCCTCTGCCAGCGTCAGCGGTGCCTTGCAATGCGGGCACAAGGTGCGCACCAGTCGTTGCGCCATGACCCCGAGCACGGTGGCTTTGATCAGGTAGTGCGGCACGCCGAGTTCGAGCAGACGACTGATCGCGCTGGGGGCGTCGTTGGTGTGCAATGTCGACAGCACCAAGTGTCCGGTGAGCGCCGCCTGAATCGCCATTTCAGCGGTTTCCAGATCACGGATCTCGCCGATCATGATGATGTCCGGGTCTTGCCGCATCAGTGCGCGCACGCCGGCGGCGAAGCTCAGGTCGATGTTGTGCTGCACCTGCATCTGGTTGAACGCCGGCTCGACCATTTCGATCGGGTCTTCGATGGTGCAGAGGTTGACCTCCGGCGTCGCCAGTTTTTTCAGCGTGGTGTACAGCGTGGTGGTCTTGCCCGAACCGGTCGGCCCGGTGACCAGAATGATGCCGTTGGGCTGGCGGGTCATGTCTTGCCAGCGGCGCAAGTCGTCGGCGCTGAAACCCAGTTGATCGAAGTCCTTGAGCAGCACTTCCGGGTCGAAAATCCGCATGACCATTTTTTCGCCGAACGCTGTGGGCAGCGTTGAAAGCCTCAGCTCGACTTCGCCGCCGTCCGGGGTCTTGGTCTTGACCCGGCCGTCCTGGGGTTTGCGCTTTTCAGCGACGTTCATCCGCCCGAGGCTTTTCAGGCGACTGACAATCGCCATGGTCACCTGCGGGGGAAATTGATAGACGTTATGCAGCACGCCATCGATGCGGAAGCGCACGGTGCCTTGCTCGCGCCGGGGTTCGATGTGGATATCACTGGCGCGCTGCTGGAAAGCGTACTGGAACAGCCAGTCGACGATGTTGACGATGTGCGCGTCATTGGCGTCCGGCTCCTGATCGCTGGCGCCAAGATTGAGCAGTTGCTCGAAATTGCCGAGGTTGCCGCTCTGGGCGTCGGCATTGCTTGCGCCGCTCACCGATTTGGCCAGACGAAAGAACTCGACGCTGAAGCGCTGGATGTCCACCGGGTTGGCCACCACCCGTTTGATCGGCAGCTTCAGCACATGGGTCAGATCGGCTTCCCAGCCGGTAACGTAGGGTTGAGCGCTGGCCACGGTCACCGAATCACGGTCGACCGCCACCGCTAGAATCCTGTGCCGTTGCGCGAAGGCGTAGGACATCAACGGTGTGATGGCGGCGACATTGATCTTCAGCGGGTCAATGCGCAAATACGGCTGGCCGGCTTGCTGCGCCAGCCACAAGGTGAGGCTTTCCAGGTCGAGGTGTTTACCCGGACGACTGAGGTCATCCAGTTGCTGACTGGCGATGAATTCCAGCGGGTGCATCTGGCCATGGGCGGCGTGGCGACGGCGCGCATTCAGCGCTTGTTCCGCCGAGTCCTGGCAGATAAAGCCCTGTGCGACCAGTTCACGCAACACCTCGTTGAGTTCCAGCCAGCGGTCCTGAGTGGCAAGTTGAACGGACATGCGGGCTTCCTTTTGAGCGACAGTGCGCAAAAGGATAGTCGCGGCCCGGTAGGCCGTTGGGCCACTACCCGACGAAGCCGTTGCCGGATTTGTCAGCCAGCCGCTTGCGCCGGCGCATCCCAAGCGCTGTCGGCGGTTTGCAGATTGACCGAGCAGACGCTGATCAGGTTACGAAGTTTTTCTGCGATCACTTGCGCGCGATGCCCACTGAAACCGCCCATGACGATGTCGATCGACATCAAGTCGTCCATCCGCTGCACGTTGACCTGCTCGGGCGTGAGGAATTGCAGGGCGAACAGGTTGAGCACGCGCACCAGCAAGTCCGGTTCGGCTTCGGCGAGGATCTGATACTGCGCCAGGCAGTGGGCGTTGTTGACGTTCCAGACGTCGGCGCGGGTAGGGGCGCTGTTTACGGCTTCGAGGTGCGGCATGGCGGGTCTCCAAAATCACTGGAGGAATTTTTACATTCGGTGACGGGTATTTCTTGGCTATGATCGGCGTTATTGGCGAATGATCGAAACGATCAATTCGAAAGATCGTGGATTAGAGGTTTTTCTATGCACAGTGAGCTGGACAGCTACGACCGCAAGATTCTCGCCCTGCTGCAGGAGGATGCTTCCCTGTCGAGCGCGCAGATCGCCGAGCAGGTCGGCCTGTCGCAATCGCCGTGCTGGCGGCGGATTCAGCGGATGAAGGAGGAGGGGATCATTCGTGGCCAGGTGACCTTGCTCGATCGCAAGAAGATCGGCCTGAACACGCAGATCTTTGCCGAGATCAAACTCAACGCGCACGGGCGTTCGAACTTCACTGAGTTCACCGAAGCGATTCGCGGGTTCCCGGAGGTGCTGGAGTGTTATGTGCTGATGGGCGCGGTGGACTTTTTACTGCGCATTGTCGCGGCGGATATCGAGGCGTATGAGCGGTTCTTTTTCGAGAAACTGTCGCTGGTGCCGGGGATACAGGAAGTGAATTCGATTGTGGCGTTATCGGAGATCAAGTCCACCACCAGCCTGCCGGTTTGAGGTCAGGCAGCTGGCCCCTTCGCGAGCAGGCTCGCTCCCACAGGGGATTGCATTCCAATGTGGGAGCGAGCCTGCTCGCGAAAGCGGTATTACATGCGCAGCAGCATTTTCCATGCGCGATTCTGGTAAACCGCAATCGCCTGCTGCTTGCGTGCGTCGAGCAGTTCGTCAGTGATCGTCGGCTCGTTGGCCAGTTGCGCCAGCTTGTTCAGCTCGCCGTACAGGCGATCCATTTCCGGGATTTCCAGCACATTGCGTGCGTGGTGCAGCCAGACCTGAATGCGCTCGATACGCGGCAGTTGTTCAGCCAGATCTTCCGGCTGCTGCTGATAACGCTGCAATTGCAGGGCCGTGGCTTCTTCGCCCAACAGGCGCGGCAACCAGCTGTGCAACTGCGCGCCGCCCTGACGGTTGCCACGCACGTTACGCTCGGCGGTCCAGGTGCGGGCCAGTAACCAGCGCGAGGTGCTCAGCGAGAACAGGCCCCAGCGCGGGTCTTCGAGTTCTTCGAGGAATTGCTCCGGCGCGGCTTTGCGCACGTCTTCGTCTTCGATACCGGCCTGCACCAGCGGGCGCCAGTCTTCCAGCAAGGCATCGAGGGCAACGCGCAAGTCGTGAGTCGACTGACGCGGCGCGGCCTGGCCGAGGCTGCTGAGCAGGGCGCGCATTTCGGCGAGGTTCTCGACCCAGTCGAGCAACAGGCGCCAGTGGCCGTTGAAGCGATATTGTTCAGCCAGACGCTGGCTGCTGCCGAGCAAATGCCAGCTCAGCGCGGCGAAGGCGTCGTCGAGTTGGGTTTCCGGAATCAGTTCCGGCGCCGGCAGGCTCAGCGAGTAGCTGTTGGCGTCGTACAGACGATAACCGCGCTCAGCCTTGCTGATGTCGCACGGCATCAGCGCCAGGGTTTCCGCCAGTTCAGCGGCCAGTTCCAGCAGCGCGGCAGGTTCGCCTTCGCGCAATTCCAGCTCCAGTTCGCAGATTTCTTCTTTCTGTTTGCCGACGACAACGTGGCCGAGATCCAGCGCGGCTTCGATGACCACTTTGCTCTTGCCACGGCCCCAGGCGATTTCGGCGCGTTCGCGGACGAAATCGGTGGTGAAGATCGGCTTGAGGGTTTTCTTGTCCAGTTCGGCCAGCGACTCGGGCCAGCATTCGCCGTCGAGTTTCTTCACGTCGAGCTTGGCTTTCGGCAACTTCCAGTCGTACTCGTTACGCTCGGACAGACCGGCGACGCTCTGGCCGCGGGTCTTGAGGGTCTGAATCACTTCGTCACCGTCCTTGCGCAGGCGCAGGGCGACTTTGGCCTGAGCCAGATCGCGCTCGGGGGTGTCGAAGTACTGGTTCATCAACTCACGGCGTTCCCAGCCACTTTTGTTGCGTTTTTTCAGTAACGGGTGCTCGCGCAGGGCGGCGAGGGTTTCGCGGCTGACGCGGAGTTTGATTTCGGTTTCTTTCTGCATGGCCGGAAAATCCAGGATCGGGAGCGCAGCCGGGGAATATGTGGCTGCCAAGGCCGTGCAGTGTACAGGACTGATTCGTCCTACGCCCTGCGGCGGTTTATTCCTGACGCCGGATGGCTCTATGATGGACTTCAAATCGGGAGTTGGAGTCAGCGATGCCTTTGCCGTCCATGCAAGACCAGTTCGCTGCGCTGATCGCCGCGCCATCGGTCAGCTGTACCCAACCGAACCTCGATCAATCCAATCGCGCGGTGATCGATTTGCTCGCCGGTTGGCTGGGGGATCTGGGTTTCAATTGCGACATCCAGCAGGTCAGCCCCGGCAAATTCAACCTGCTCGCCAGTTTCGGCAGCGGTCCCGGCGGGCTGGTGCTGGCCGGACACAGCGACACGGTGCCGTACGACGATGCGTTGTGGCAGACCGATCCGCTGAAGCTCACCGAGGTCGATGGCCGTTGGGTCGGGCTGGGCAGTTGCGACATGAAGGGCTTCTTCGCGCTGATCATCGAAGCCGTGCGGCCGCTGCTCGATCAGCCGTTCAAGCAACCACTGCTGATCCTCGCCACCTGCGATGAAGAAAGCTCGATGTCCGGCGCCCGCGCGCTGGCCGAGGCCGGACATCCGCTGGGCCGCGCGGCGGTGATCGGCGAGCCGACCGGGCTCAAGCCGATCCGCATGCACAAAGGCATCATGATGGAGCGCATCGACATCCTCGGGCAGAGCGGCCATTCGTCGGATCCGCGTCTGGGCCACAGCGCCCTCGAAGCGATGCACGATGCGATCGGCGAACTGCGCGGCCTGCGCCTGTTGTGGCAACGTGAATTCAACAACCCGCAGTTCAGCGTGCCGCAGCCGACGATGAACTTCGGTTGCATCCATGGCGGCGACAACCCCAATCGTATTTGTGGCCAGTGTTCGCTGGAGTTCGATTTGCGACCGCTGCCAGGCATGGACCCGAAAGTCCTGCGCGCGGAGATTCTGCGCAAGCTCAACCCCGTGGCCGAGCGCCATCAGGTGAAGATCGATTACAAACCGCTGTTCCCGGAAGTGCCGCCATTCGAGCAGGCTGAAGACGCCGAACTGGTGCGCATCGCCGAAAAGCTCACAGGTCATAGCGCCGAAGCAGTAGCGTTCGGCACCGAAGCGCCTTATCTTCAGCGCCTTGGCTGCGAAACCATCGTGCTCGGCCCCGGCGATATCGCCTGCGCGCATCAGCCTGGCGAATACCTTGAAATGTCACGTTTGCAGCCTACCGTGCATCTATTACGGCAACTGATTGAACATTACTGCCTGAAGAATTGAACGCATCCCTTGTAGGAGCTGCCGAAGGCTGCGATCTTTTGCTTTTGTTTCAGAAGATCAAAAGATCGCAGCCTGCGGCAGCTCCTACAGGGGCAAGTCGTTAAATTAGTGGGAATCCAACCCGTATTCATGAGGAGAGCGCGCGTGTCGCCAAGCCTGTTCCGACGATAACCATCAGCCCGCTGTGAGTTTTCCGTTTCGCCCCTTTTTAGGCTGCTATTTATTACAGGCCCAGGTTCATGCCCGAATACGTCAATTGGCTTCGCCACGCGTCTCCTTACATCAATGCCCACCGCGACTGCACCTTCGTCGTCATGCTGCCCGGCGACGGCGTTGAGCATCCGAATTTCGGCAACATCGTTCACGACATCGTCCTGCTGCACAGCCTCGGCGTGCGCCTGGTGCTGGTGCACGGCTCGCGCCCGCAAATCGAAACCCGCCTCGCTGCCCGCGGCCTGACCCCGCATTACCACCACGGCATGCGCATCACCGATGCCGCGACCCTGGAATGTGTAATCGATGCGGTCGGCCAATTGCGCATCGCCATCGAAGCGCGTTTGTCGATGGACATGGCTTCGTCGCCGATGCAGGGTTCGCGTTTGCGCGTGGCCAGCGGCAACCTCGTCACGGCGCGGCCGATCGGCGTGCTCGAGGGCGTCGACTATCACCACACCGGCGAAGTGCGCCGTGTCGACCGCAAGGGCATCAACCGTCTGCTCGATGAGCGCTCGATCGTGCTGCTGTCGCCGCTGGGCTACTCGCCAACCGGTGAAATCTTCAACCTGGCGTGCGAAGACGTTGCCACCCGCGCCGCCATCGACCTCGGCGCAGACAAACTGCTGCTGTTCGGCGCCGACCTCGGCCTGATCGACGAGAACGGCAAACTGGTTCGCGAACTGCGTCCGCAACAAGTACCGGCACATTTGCAGCGTCTGGGCAGCAACTATCAGGCGGAACTGCTCGATGCCGCCGCCGAAGCTTGCCGTGGCGGTGTGGCGCGCAGCCATATCGTCAGTTACGCCGAAGACGGCGCGCTGCTGACCGAGCTGTTCACCCGTGACGGTGGCGGTACGCTTGTGGCGCAGGAGCAATTCGAACTGGTGCGCGAGGCGGCGATTGAAGACGTCGGCGGTTTGCTCGACCTGATCAGTCCGCTGGAAGAGCAGGGGATTCTGGTGCGTCGTTCGCGCGAAGTGCTGGAACGCGAGATCGAACAGTTCAGCGTGGTCGAGCGTGAAGGCATGATCATCGCCTGTGCGGCGCTGTATCAGATTGCCGATTCCGATGCCGGTGAGCTGGCGTGCCTGGCGGTGAATCCGGAGTACCGCCATGGCGGTCGCGGTGATGAGTTGCTGGAACGCATTGAAACCCGAGCGCGGGCGCAGGGTTTGAAGACCTTGTTCGTCCTCACCACGCGCACCGCGCACTGGTTCCGCGAGCGTGGGTTCGAGCCGAGCAGCGTCGAGCGTCTGCCGGCGGCGCGGGCTTCGCTGTACAACTTCCAGCGCAATTCGAAAATCTTCGAAAAGACTCTGTAACCGAGGCGTTCCATTCGCGAGCAGGCTCGCTCCCACATTTGTTCAATGAACCCATGTGGGAGCGAGCCTGCTCGCGAAGCTTTTTAATGGGCGATGAACTTCGCGCTGACGTACGGCGAATAATCCGGCAGCACCGTTTCAACCTTGCCTTGCTCCTTCAAAAACTTCGCCGTCTCGCCAATCGCCTTCGCCGTGCCGCCCTCCAGCAACGCCGTGGTTTGCTGCGCCTTGGCATCCGGGAACGCTGAACCCGCGAGCAATTCCGGCACGTCGGCGGCGTTGGCACCGGTCAGTTTGGCGATTTTCTGTACCGGCACCGAGTCGGCCGTCCAGCTGTCTTTATGCGCCGCATAATCGGCAAATGAATCCAGCGTGACCTTGGCGAACTTCGCGACAACCTCTGGATGCTTCTCGGCAAAATCTTTGCGCGCCACCCAGACTTCAAAGGTCGGCGCGCCCCACTGACCGACCTGTGCTGCATCGGTCAGGGTCTTGCCGGTCTTGCGGATTTCCCCCAGCGCCGGCGACCAGACAAACGCGCCATCGATATCGCCACGCTTCCACGCCGCTGCGATCTCTGCCGGTTGCAGGTTCACCACTTTGACTTTCGAGCTATCCAGCCCCCAGTGCTTGAGTGCACCGAGCAGGCTGTAGTGAGAGGTGGACACAAAAGGAGTGGCGATGGTTTTGCCGACCAGATCCTGCGGAGTATTGATTCCGCTGCCATTACGCACCACCAGTGCTTCGGCGGCATTGATCTGCGCTGAAACGATGAACGCCACAATCGGCAGATTGCGTGAAGCGGCGGCAGCCAACGGGCTGGAACCGAGGTTGCCGATCTGCACGTCGCCCGAAGCAATGGCTGTCACAACTTCCGGGCCGCTGTTGAAACGGCGCCAGTCGATTTTTTCGCCGATGGTCTTCTCGTAGACGCCGTCAGCCTGGGGGACTTTGCTCGGGTCGATACCGGTTTGATAACCCACGGTGAGGTTGGCGGCATGGGCCGAAAAAGAAATCAGTGCTGACACACAAACTGTAACAAATTGACTAGATAGTGCGCGTTTGGCCATCATGGCGTCGCCTTTTCGATAGGGTTTGACGATTCGGGGTTGCGCCAAAGCTAATCGATATAAAAAAAGGCTAACAAATACCATTTAGGAATGAGCTTAGTCGCCGATACGCTGTTTCCCGGCGGAGGTGGCAAGATACTGGCCATATTCCGAAATGATATGAAAAAGAATGAATAAATTCTTTTTGGGTTTATCAGGAAATCTTTACTCTGCACGGACCAAATCACTGCGATTAGACCTTGGTCGTAGACATACAAGGTTACGATTGACTTGTCAGTCACGGTCTGGCGCTAATCGCGCATCTTAGGACCCGGGGCATCAGACCCAGGGCCAGGAACACAAGAATTAGAAACGAGAGGAGCTTTACATGAACAAGTCCACCTTGGCCCTGGCTGTGGCCGTAGGGGTTATGGCGCAGCAGGCAGGCGCCGCCGGTTTCATCGAAGACAGCAAAGCTACTTTGGGGCTGCGTAACTTCTACATCAACACTGACAACCGTAGCGGCACAAACGAACCAAGCCGCAACGAAGAGTGGGGCCAAGGCTTCGATCTGCGTTTCATTTCCGGCTATACCCAAGGCACCGTTGGTTTTGGTATCGACGCCATCGGCCTGCTGGGCGTACGTCTGGATTCGGGCGGCGGCACCAACGGTAACGTTACCGCTGCTGGCAAACCTGGTCCTGCTTACGGCGGCACTGTTTTCCCAAGCGAATCCAATGGCCAAGCGGTCGATAACTTCTCAAGCCTGGGCCTGACTGCCAAAGCCAAGATCTCCCAGACTGAGCTGAAGCTGGGTACTCTGCAGCCGAAGAACCCGGTTATCGTGACCAACGACGGTCGTCTGCTGCCACAGACCTGGCAGGGTGGCCAGATCACTTCCGGCGAGATCAAGGACCTGACCCTGGTCGGTGGTCAGATCGAGCACGCCAAAGGCCGTAACTCCAGCAACAATGAACAGCTGTCTATCAACGGCGCGGCACCGCGTACCGTTAACAGCAACAAGTTCATCTACGCTGGTGGTGACTACAAAATCACCAAAGACCTGACTGCGCAGTACTACTACGGCAACCTGGAAGATTTCTACAAGCAACACTTCCTGGGTCTGGTTCACAACTGGGCAATTGGCCCGGGCGTGCTGAAGTCTGACTTCCGTTACTTCAACAGCTCCGACGACGGTGCCAACGGCAACACCCCTGCTTACTTCAGCAGCGGTAACTATTCCGGTGTTGCCAGCGGTCGCGGTAAAGTCGACAACAACCTGTACAGTGGCCTGTTCCTGTACACCGTTGCTGGTCACACCTTCGGTGGCGGCTACCAGGTTTCCAACGGCAGCAGCGACTTCCCTTGGCTGAACCAGGGTGACGGCTCGTCGAACTACACCATCACCGACATGCAGATTCAGAAGTTCGGCCGTGCCGGCGAACGTACCTGGCAAGCTCGCTACTCGTATGACTTCGCCAAAGTCGGCGTACCAGGCCTGACCGCTGGTATGGTTTACCTGCGTGGCGACAACATCGACACCGTTACTTCCGGCGGTCGTGAAAACGGTAATGGCGACTCCGAGTGGGAACGTGACCTGACTATCGGTTACGTGGTACCGGAAGGCCCGCTGAAAAACGTTGGCTTCATGTGGAAAAACGCTACCTGGCGTACCAACATCGCTGGCGTTCGCGACCAGGACGAAAACCGCCTGATCCTCAGCTACTCGATCCCGCTGCTGTAATAGCGCGTTTCGATTCGTTGATGTAAAAAAAGCCCCGTCCGGCATCGCGCCGGACGGGGCTTTTGCGTTTTCGAGTCAGGCCCACCCCCGTAAGCCCTCCCCGAATTTCCCTCTTTACAGCAACTCAAGGCCTTCTCGAACCTTGCGACCGATATTCGTCGGGATGCCTGCCAGCGTCCAGTGAACAGATGTTTAATATTCACTTATGTTCTAGATATCTCATTATTTATTCTTTTTCACGATGGCAAATCCCGGGCTACAGTTGAGGTCTCGAACAACTCATCAGGAGCAGCATCATGAGCCTCAGACTCGGCGACATCGCCCCCGATTTCGAACAGGATTCCAGCGCCGGCAAGATTCGTTTTCACGAATGGCTGGGCGATAGCTGGGGCGTGCTGTTCTCCCACCCGGCGGACTTTACCCCGGTGTGCACCACTGAGCTGGGCTTCACCGCCAAGCTCAAGGATGAGTTCAGCAAGCGCGGCGTCAAAGCCATTGCGCTGTCGGTCGATCCGGTGGACTCGCACCACAAGTGGATCGAAGACATCAACGAGACCCAGAACACTGTCGTCAACTTCCCGATCCTGGCTGATGCTGATCGCAAGGTCTCCGATCTCTATGATCTGATCCACCCGAACGCCAACGACACGCTGACCGTGCGTTCGCTGTTCGTGATCGATCCGAACAAGAAGATTCGTCTGACCATCACGTATCCGGCGAGCACCGGGCGTAATTTCCACGAGATTCTGCGTGTGATCGATTCGCTGCAGCTCACCGACAACTACAAGGTGGCTACACCGGCCAACTGGCAGGACGGTGAAGAGGTGGTGATCGTGCCTTCGCTCAAGGATGAAGACGAAATCAAAAAGCGCTTTCCGAAGGGCTATCGCGCGGTGAAACCGTACCTGCGCCTGACGCCACAGCCGAATAAGTGAGATTTGCGGTGTAGTCACCACCCTTTCGCGAGCAGGCTCGCTCCCACATTTGAAACGCGATTCCCTGTGGGAGCGAGCCTGCTCGCGAAGGCGTCAGTCCGGGCAGCACAGAATTCAGAACCACTAAGCAGGGGATTTCAGGCCGTTTCGACGGCCTTTTTTTTCGCCCGCAGTTTGTTGAAATGTATATCTCCAAAATGCATAACCAAATGAATAAATATGATTTATGGATATATAAATCAGCTGTTAAGGTCTCCTCATCGAAGCGAGATCGCAACCCGCGAATCGCCTGTAACGCTTAAGGAATTGTCTCAATGCTGGTCGTCTCACTCGGTGGCAGTCCCAGCCTGCGCTCCCGTTCCGGGGTGCTGCTGGAACGCTCGCAACGCTGGTTGCAGGCGCAAGGGGTGGAAGTGGTGAGTTATCAGGTGCGGGACTTCCCGGCCGAGGATTTGCTCCACGCCCGCTTCGACAGCCCGAAGGTGCTCGACCTGCTGCAACAGATCGAAAACGCCGACGGCCTGCTGATCGCCACACCGGTTTACAAAGCGTCGTTCTCCGGCGCCCTGAAAACCTTGCTGGATCTGCTGCCCGAGCGCGCCTTGAACCACAAGATTGTCTTGCCGATGGCCACTGGCGGCAGCATCGCCCACATGCTGGTGGTCGATTACGCCCTCAAGCCGGTGCTGTCGGCATTGAAAGCCCAGGAAATGCTTCAGGGGATTTTCGCCGAGGACAGCCAGATCGCTTACGGCGAAGGCAGTGCGGCGGCGCAACTGGCTCCAGCGCTGGAGCAGCGACTGCATGAAGCGCTGGATCAGTTTGTCGGCGCCATGGCCCGCCGGCCGAAACCGCTGGAACCGGGCCTGTTGAACGAACGTTTGTTGAGTGCTCGCTGGAGCATTTAAGCCACACCCGCATTTGATGTAACTCACCTTACTTCGCCGCTAACGGTCAAGCAGGTGCAGCCAAAACCCAACAGCAAAAAGGAGAGCGCTATGCGCACTGTATTTTTGCGTCGTGGTCTGGTCGCTCTGTTTGCTGCGGCTGTCACCTTCGGCGCCATCACTCAAGCTCAAGCCGAGACCCTTCGGATCGGTTATCAGAAATACGGCACGCTGGTGCTGCTCAAAGCCAAGGGCACTTTGGAAAAACGTCTGGCCGCTCAAGGCGTCGACGTGCAATGGACTGAGTTCCCCGGTGGCCCGCAACTGCTGGAAGGCCTGAACGTCGGCTCGATCGACTTCGGTGTCACCGGCGAAACTCCGCCAGTTTTTGCTCAGGCTGCCGGCGCCGATTTGCTTTATGTCGCTTATGAACCGCCAGCGCCGAACAGCGAAGCGATCCTCGTGCCGAAAGACTCGCCGATCAAATCGGTGGCTGATCTCAAGGGCAAGAAAGTCGCCCTGAACAAAGGCTCCAACGTTCACTACCTGCTGGTGCGTGCGCTGGAAGACGCCGGCCTCAAATACAGCGACATTCAAACCGTATTCCTGCCGCCGGCCGATGCTCGCGCTGCGTTCGAACGTGGCAGCGTCGACGCCTGGGTCATCTGGGATCCGTACCAGGCTGCCGCCGAGAAACAGCTGCAAGCGCACACCCTGCGCGACGGCAAAGGCATCGTCGACAACCACCAGTTCTATCTCGCGACCAAGCCTTACGCACAGAAAAATCCCGAGGTGATCAAGACGCTCGTGGAAGAAGTGCGCGCCGTTGGCGAGTGGTCGAAAGCCAACCCTGAAGACGTGACCCAACAGGTTGCACCACTGCTCGGCCTGCCGGCGGACATCACCCTGACCTCGGTCAAGCGCCAGGGCTACGGCGCGCTGTTCCTGACCCCGGAAGTGGTCGCCGCGCAGCAGAAAATCGCGGACACGTTCTTCCAGCTCAAGCTGATTCCCAAGCCGCTGAGCATCAAGGATGTGATCTGGACACCACCGGCCGCTGTGGCTAAAGCGCAGTAATTCGAATCCCCAAGGAGACCACTCCATGAGCCTCAATATCTTCTGGTTCCTGCCCACCCACGGCGACGGCCATTACCTTGGCACCGCCGAAGGCGCTCGCGCCGTTGACCACGGTTATCTGCAACAGGTCGCGCAAGCAGCGGATCGTCTGGGTTTCGGCGGCGTGTTGATTCCTACCGGCCGCTCTTGCGAAGACTCGTGGCTGGTGGCGGCGTCGCTGATCCCGGTGACCCAGCGGCTGAAATTCCTCGTCGCCCTGCGCCCCGGGATCATTTCCCCGACGGTGGCGGCGCGGCAGGCGGCCACGCTCGATCGTCTGTCCGGCGGCCGTGCGCTGTTCAATCTGGTAACCGGTGGCGACCCGGAAGAATTGGCCGGCGATGGTCTGTTCCTCAGCCACGAAGAACGCTATCAAGCCTCGGTGGAATTCACCCGCATCTGGCGTCGTGTGCTGGAAGGCGAAACCGTTGATTACGACGGTCAGCACATCAGCGTGAAGGGCGCCAAGTTGCTCTATCCGCCGATCCAGCAACCGCGTCCGCCGCTGTACTTCGGTGGTTCCTCGGAAGCGGCGCAAGATCTGGCTGCCGAACAAGTGGAAATGGTCCTGACCTGGGGCGAGCCGCCAGCAGCAGTGGCCGAGAAGATTGCACAGGTTCGCGCCAAAGCCGCCAAGCTCGGCCGCACCGTGCGCTTCGGCATTCGTCTGCACGTGATCGTCCGCGAAACCAACGCTGAAGCCTGGCAAGCGGCGGATCGGCTGATCTCGCACCTGGACGACGACACTATCGCTCGTGCTCAGGCTTCGCTGGCGCGTTTCGATTCGGTGGGCCAGCAACGCATGGCCGCGCTGCACGGCGGTAGCCGCGACAATCTCGAAGTCAGCCCGAACCTCTGGGCCGGTGTCGGTCTGGTGCGCGGCGGTGCCGGTACGGCGCTGGTCGGCGATGGGCCGACCGTCGCGGCACGGGTGAAGGAATACGCGGATCTGGGCATCGACACCTTCATTTTCTCCGGTTATCCACACCTCGAAGAGTCGTATCGCGTCGCTGAACTGCTGTTCCCGCACCTCGATATCGAGCGCCCGGAACTGCCGAAAAGCGCCGGTTATGTCAGCCCGTTCGGCGAGATGGTCGCCAACGACATTCTTCCCAAAGCCGCGTCGCAGAGCTGAGGCGCGCCATGAAGAAAATCATCCACAGCCTCGCGCCCTGGGCGTTGCCGGTATTGCTGCTGGCGGTGTGGCAGTTGTCGGTGTCGGCCGGTTGGTTGTCGACACGGATTCTGCCGGCACCGGTGGCGGTGATCGAAGCCGGCGTGAGCCTGGTGCGCAGCGGCGAAATCTGGACGCACCTGGCGATCAGCGGCTGGCGTGCGGCGCTGGGTTTCACCATCGGCGGCAGCATCGGTCTGGTCCTGGGTTTCATTACCGGCCTGTCGAAATGGGGCGAACGCCTGCTCGACAGCTCGGTGCAGATGATCCGCAACGTGCCGCATCTGGCGCTGATTCCGCTGGTGATCCTCTGGTTCGGCATCGACGAGTCAGCGAAGATTTTTCTGGTGGCGCTGGGCACGTTGTTCCCGATCTACCTCAACACCTATCACGGCATCCGCAACGTCGACCCGGCGCTGGTGGAGATGGCGCGCAGTTATGGCTTGAGCGGTTTCAGCCTGTTCTGGCAGGTGATTCTGCCGGGTGCGCTGCCTTCGATTCTGGTCGGTGTGCGTTTCGCCCTGGGCTTTATGTGGCTGACGCTGATTGTGGCGGAAACCATTTCCGCCAGCTCAGGCATCGGCTATCTGGCGATGAACGCCCGGGAGTTTTTGCAGACTGATGTGGTGGTACTGGCGATCCTGCTTTACGCGGTGCTCGGCAAACTCGCCGACCTCGCGGCCCGAGGACTTGAGCGTGTGTGGTTGCGCTGGCACCCGGCGTATCAGGTTGCCAAAGGAGGTGCGGCATGACTGCTCAACAACCTCCACGCCTGCTGCGCGGGATTCCGCTGGCGGTGCGCAACCTGCAGAAAACCTTCGGCGCGCGGCAGGTGCTGCGTGACATTGATCTGCACATTCCGGCGGGGCAGTTTGTCGCCGTGGTCGGGCGCAGTGGTTGCGGCAAAAGTACCTTGCTGCGTTTGCTCGCCGGCCTCGATCAACCGACTGGCGGCGACTTGCTGGCCGGTTCTGCGCCGCTCAGCGATGCGCGGGAAGACACCCGACTGATGTTCCAGGAAGCACGTCTGCTGCCGTGGAAGAAGATCATCGACAACGTTGGTCTCGGCCTCAAAGGCAACTGGCGCCCGAAGGCTCTCGAAGCACTGGACGCGGTGGGTCTGGCGGATCGCGCCAATGAATGGCCGGCAGCGTTGTCTGGCGGACAGAAGCAGCGCGTCGCGCTGGCTCGGGCGCTGATCCATCAACCGCGCCTGCTGTTGCTCGACGAACCACTCGGTGCGCTGGACGCGCTGACCCGCATTGAAATGCAGCAACTGATCGAACGTCTCTGGCAGCAACACGGTTTCACTGTGCTGCTGGTGACCCACGACGTCAGTGAAGCGGTGGCGATTGCCGACCGGGTGATTCTGATCGAGGACGGCGAAGTGGGCCTCGATCTGCATGTCGAACTGCCGCGCCCACGAGTGCGTGGTTCGCACCGACTGGCAGCGCTGGAAACCGAAGTGCTTAACCGTGTTCTCTCCCTGCCCGGCGAACCGCCGGCGCCGGAACCTGTTTCACCACTGCCTACGCAACTGCGCTGGGCGCAATGAAGCAGCTGCGAGCCTCAAGCTACAAGCTACAAGTAGAAGCGCTGTGCTTTTGCTTGCCGCTTGAAGCTTGCCACTTGCCGCTTATTTCGACCTCAGGAGAAATATCATGACTATCAAAGCCATCAACGTCCGTAACCAGTTCAAAGGCTCGATCAAGGAAATCGTCCTCGGCGACGTGCTGTCGGAAATCGACGTGCAGACCGCTTCCGGCATCGTCACTTCGGTGATCACCACCCGCTCGGTCAAGGAGCTGGAACTGGTGGTCGGCAGCGAAGTGATCGCTTTTGTGAAATCCACCGAGGTGTCGATCGCCAAGTTGTAAGCCGGTGAGTAAAAAACAACCCCGGAGGGCGTGAGCCCTTCGGGGTTTTTTGTGCCTGATCTGAAAACTGCGGTGCGGCCTTCGCGAGCAGGCTCGCTCCCACAGGGGATCGCATTCCAAATGTGGGAGCGAGCCTGCTCGCGAAGAGGCCAGTCAGATCACTAGAGATGGCGATCGTTCCCATGCTCCGCGTGGGAATGCCTCTTGGGACGCTCTGCGTCCAGTGACGCGGAGCGTCACGGGCTGCATTCCCCACGCAGAGCGTGGGAACGATCATGGCTCAGCGCTTGGGCAGGTAAGGCGGCAGATACAGGCCGATATAAGCATCAAACACGCGCATCCCTTCCTCGGCCATGCGCGGCGTAATCTGCCCATGCTGCTGCACCGAACGCGCATAAACCCGGTCGCCCAATTCCATCGCCAGGGCGAACACATCGACATCTTCCGGCAGCCTCGGCAATTCGAAGTGATGATCGAACAGCTTGTGCATCAGGTCGCCTAATTCGATGTCGTGCTGACGGTCAGCCTGAGTGACCTCGGTCAGACCATGCTGAGCAAGGATCAACTGCCGCGCCGCCGCGTCTTCGTCGTAGATCTCCAGCATCCGTTGTTCGACCAGTCGCGACAGATCACGCCAGTCTCGCAGTGCTTCGTGATCGATGGGCGCCTGAAGGCAGGCACGAAATGCGGCGTGCACATCCGCCGTCAGCGCTTCAAGCAATGCCGGCACGCTGGCGAAGAAGTGGTAAACGGAGGAGGGCGGAATCTGCGCGCGCTCGGCGACGCTATAAATCGACAGACTCGCCACACCCTCGGCCGCCAGCAATGTGCGCGCGGCGTCGAGTATCGAATCGATGCGCGCCTGACTGCGGGCACGGGGTTTGCGGACGGGGGCGGGTCGCGTCATAGAAGTCTCCTGCGGGGCAGCGGGCATTGTACGAGCCGGCTTGTGTGTTGTCTTGTCGACCGCGTTCGTCGGAACGTCGCCCGGAGCGGCTCGCTCCCACAGGGGAGCTTTGTGTACACAGCATTCATGCTCACAGGAGATCAACTGTAGGAGCGAGCCTGCTCGCGAACCGCCGCAGGCGGCCATAAAAAAACGCCGTTGGCTGAATCAGCCAACGGCGTTTTTCCTGAAGCTACAACCGCTTAAACGGTATGCAGATACCAGTTGTACTCAAGGTCGGAGATGGAGTGCTCGAACTCCTCCAGCTCGCTTTCCTTGCAGGCGACGAAGATATCGATGTACTTCGGATCGATGTACTTGGCCATCACCTCGCTGTCGTCCAGCTCGCGCAGGGCATCGCGCAAGTTGTTCGGCAGGCTTTGTTCGTTCTGCTCGTAGCTGTTGCCTTCGACTGGCGCGCCCGGCTCGATCTTGTTGGTCAGACCGTGGTGCACGCCGGCCAGTACCGAAGCCATCAGCAGGTACGGGTTGGCGTCGGCACCGGCCACGCGGTGTTCGATACGCACGGCATCGGACGAGCCGGTCGGTACGCGAATCGCCACGGTGCGGTTGTCCAGGCCCCAGCACGGCGAGTTCGGCACGTAGAACTGTGCGCCGAAACGACGGTAGGAGTTGACGTTCGGGCAGAGGAAAGCCATCTGCGCGGGCAGGGTCTCGAGCACACCGCCGATCGCGTGACGCAGCGCGGCGTTCTGCTCGGGATCCTCGCTGGCAAAAATGTTTTTGCCTTCTTTATCCAGAATCGAAATGTGTACGTGCAGACCATTACCTGCCTGGCCCGGGTACGGCTTGGCCATGAAGGTGGTGTCCATTTCATGGTCGTAGGCGATGTTCTTGATCAGACGCTTGAGCAGTACCGCGTAGTCGCACGCCTTGATCGGGTCGGCGACGTGGTGCAGGTTCACTTCGAACTGCGCCGGGGCACTTTCCTTGACGATGGCGTCGGCTGGGATGCCTTGCTCTTTGGCACCTTCCAGAATGTCCTGGAGGCAGTCGACGTATTCGTCGAGGTCGTCGATCAGGTAGACCTGCGTCGAGTGCGGACGTTTGCCGGAGATCGGCGAGCGTGGCGGCTGTGGACGGCCGTTCACGTTTTCCTGGTCGATCAGGTAGAACTCGAGTTCGAATGCGGCGCAGATGGTCAGGCCCAGCTCGTCAAACTTTGCAACAACTTGACGGAGCACTTCGCGCGGATCGGCGAAGAAAGGATCGCCTTCGAGTTCGTGCATGGTCATCAACAGTTGCGCGGTCGGGCGCTTCTGCCATGGCTCGTTGCACAGCGTATCGGGGATTGGATAGCAGATACGATCGGCGTCGCCGATGTCCAGGCCCAGGCCGGTGCTTTCCACCGTAGAGCCGTTGATATCCAGAGCAAATAGAGAGGCCGGCAGGTTGATGCCTTTCTCGTAAACCTTGTGGAGGCTGGTGCGTTCAATGCGCTTGCCGCGCACCACACCATTCATATCCGCAATCAGAAGGTCAACGTACAGAACCTCAGGATGTTCCTTAAGGAACGCGTTCGCTTCGTTAAGCTGAACGGCACGCGGGGGTACCGACATGATGCAACACCTTTGTTGTTAAAAATATCAATCATTGATCTTTTCTGGTTTCAGTCAACCCGAACGGCCTGCCGAAGTCAAGCGAGGCCTTTTTTGCCCTAAAAAAGCGCTGCGAGGGCATTTATGGGGCACTTTCGGGCGTTTTTTTGTCCTTGGAAGACTGTGCACCCGCAGGCTTGAGCAGGCCGTGTTGTATTTTTTACGGGGGTGTTGTGTAAAAAAATGAACAAGGCTAAGCTCCGATCAAACCCATAACAGCAATAATACCGGGGTGCTTCATGTCTCGCCTGCCGTTAATCGGCATCACCGACTGCTCGCAACAGTCCGGTCTGCATGCTCATCACATCAGTGGCGACAAATCCGTCCGTAGCGCAGCCAGCATGGCTCGCCCGTTAGCGACGATGTTCCCGTCCATGGCCGTTCAAGCGTCAGCGTCCGATATTCTGGACGTACGGGAAAGCATCCTGTTTATGGCGTCTCCTTCCACTATAGATCGCTTTCATTTCCAAAGCCTGTGCCGCTACCCCAGCCGTGCTCATGATTCTGCACGCCTTGAGTGTGCACAGGAAATGCAACGCCAGCGTAAAGGGCAGGTAAGCTCCTCTTTCATTGTCTATGCGCGGTGCCAGGCATAAGCCGGCACTGCGCGAGCAAGCCCCCTTTAACGCGACGCCCATAGCGTCAAACTTTGCCTGACATCATGTCAGGAGACTCAGCCCAGAGGCATTTATGAGTACCAACCTCGACCAGCTCACCGATTGGTTGAAAGACCACAAGATCACAGAAGTCGAATGTATGATCGCCGACTTGACCGGTATCACCCGGGGCAAGATTTCGCCGACCAACAAGTTCATTGCCGAAAAAGGCATGCGTCTGCCAGAAAGCGTGCTGTTGCAGACCGTGACCGGCGACTACGTCGAAGACGACATCTATTACGAACTGCTCGACCCGGCCGACATCGACATGATCTGCCGCCCTGACCAGAACGCCGTGTACATGGTGCCGTGGGCCATCGAGCCGACCGCACAGGTGATCCACGACACCTACGACAAGCAAGGCAACCCGATCGAGCTGTCGCCGCGCAACGTCCTCAAAAAGGTCCTCAAACTCTATGCCGACAAAGGCTGGCAGCCGATCGTGGCGCCGGAAATGGAGTTCTACCTGACCAAGCGCAGCGACGACCCGGACTATCCGTTGCAGCCGCCGATTGGTCGCTCGGGCCGTCCGGAAATCGGTCGTCAGTCGTTCTCCATTGAAGCGGCGAACGAATTCGACCCGCTGTTCGAAGACGTCTACGACTGGTGCGAACTGCAGGAACTGGACCTCGACACGCTGATCCACGAAGACGGCACGGCGCAGATGGAAATCAACTTCCGTCACGGCGACGCACTGTCGCTGGCCGACCAGATTCTGGTGTTCAAGCGCACCATGCGCGAAGCCGCACTCAAGCACGACGTGGCCGCGACCTTTATGGCCAAGCCGATGACCGGTGAGCCGGGCAGTGCGATGCACTTGCACCAGAGCATCATCGACATCGAGACCGGCAAAAACGTCTTCTCTAATGAGGACGGGACCATGAGCCAGTTGTTCCTGCACCACATCGGTGGTTTGCAGAAGCTGATTCCTGAGCTGTTGCCGTTGTTCGCGCCGAACGTCAACTCGTTCCGCCGCTTCCTGCCGGACACCTCGGCACCGGTCAACGTCGAGTGGGGCGAAGAAAACCGCACCGTCGGCCTGCGCGTACCGGATGCCGGCCCGCAGAACCGTCGCGTCGAGAACCGCCTGCCGGGCGCCGACGCCAACCCGTATCTGGCGATCGCCGCGAGCCTGCTCTGCGGTTACATCGGCATGGTCGAAGGCCTCAACCCGAGCGCGCCGGTGGTGGGCCGTGGTTATGAGCGCCGCAACCTGCGCCTGCCGCTGACCATCGAAGACGCGCTGGAACGTATGGAAAACAGCGCGACCATCGAGAAGTACCTGGGCAAAACCTTCATCACTGGCTACGTCGCGGTAAAACGGGCCGAGCATGAAAACTTCAAGCGCGTGATCAGTTCCTGGGAGCGTGAGTACCTGCTCTTCGCCGTCTGATACGCCGGGCGCGGCCCTCACCGGCCGCGTCTTCACCGATAACAAGGAGAATTGGCATGACCAGCAACAACCCGCAAACCCGCGAGTGGCAAGCACTCAGCAATGATCACCACCTGGCCCCGTTCAGCGACTTCAAGCAGCTGAAAGAGAAAGGCCCGCGGATCATCACCAACGCCAAGGGCGTTTACCTGTGGGACAGCGAAGGCAACAAGATCCTCGACGGCATGGCCGGTCTGTGGTGCGTGGCCATCGGTTATGGTCGCGATGAGCTGGCCGACGCAGCCGCCAAACAGATGCGCGAACTGCCGTACTACAACCTGTTCTTCCAGACCGCGCACCCGCCGGCGCTGGAACTGGCCAAGGCCATTGCCGACGTGGCACCGGAAGGCATGAACCACGTGTTCTTCACCGGTTCCGGCTCCGAAGGCAACGACACCATGCTGCGCATGGTCCGCCACTACTGGGCGATCAAAGGCCAGCCAAACAAGAAAGTCATCATCAGCCGCAAGAACGGTTATCACGGTTCGACCGTGGCCGGCGCGAGCCTCGGTGGTATGACTTACATGCACGAACAAGGCGACTTGCCGATCCCGGGCATCGTCCACATCGCGCAACCGTACTGGTTCGCCGAAGGCGGCGACATGTCGCCGGAAGAGTTCGGTATCTGGGCGGCCAATCAGCTGGAAGAGAAGATTCTCGAAGTCGGCGTCGACAACGTCGGTGCCTTTATTGCCGAGCCGATCCAGGGCGCCGGCGGCGTGATCATTCCGCCCGACAGCTACTGGCCGCGCATCAAGGAAATCCTCGCCAAGTACGACATCCTGTTCGTCGCCGACGAAGTGATCTGCGGTTTCGGCCGTACCGGTGAGTGGTTCGGCAGTGATTTCTACGATCTCAAGCCGGACATGATGACCATCGCCAAAGGCCTGACCTCCGGCTACATCCCGATGGGTGGCCTGATTGTTCGCGACACCGTGGTGGCGGTGCTCAACGAAGGTGGCGATTTCAACCACGGCTTCACCTACTCCGGTCACCCGGTGGCGGCGGCGGTGGGTCTGGAAAACATCCGCATCCTGCGCGATGAAAAAATTATCGAGAACGCGCACAACGAAACGGCACCGTATTTGCAGAAACGTCTGCGGGAACTGAACGATCACCCGTTGGTGGGTGAAGTTCGCGGCGTCGGCCTGTTGGGCGCGATCGAGCTGGTGCAGGACAAGGCCACGCGCAAGCGTTACGAAGGCAAGGGCGTCGGCATGATCTGCCGCCAGTTCTGCTTCGACAACGGCCTGATCATGCGCGCTGTGGGCGACACCATGATCATCGCGCCGCCGCTGGTGATCAGCAAAGCCGAGATCGATGAGCTGGTGACAAAGGCACGTAAATGCCTGGACCTGACCCTCAGTGCGTTGCAGGGCTAAGTGCTAGGCTTTGAGCGGGGGAGCCGTGGCGCTCGCGCTCAAAGCTGTCAGAAAGGCTGGTCTTTTCTTGAAAGACCGCCTCGGATCTTGCCAGACTAGCCGCGGTTCCAGTTGTCCGGGTTCGGCCGCTGAACAAAGTGGTTCAAAAAAGAAAAATTTGGAGCATTAACGCATGAAGGCATTAGGCAAAAAGCTCGCTGGCAAGACTCTGCTCGCCATGTCCCTGATGGGAATCATGGCGACTGCGGCTCAGGCGGACGACAAGGTGTTGCACGTCTACAACTGGTCCGACTACATCGCCCCGGACACCGTGGCCAACTTTGAAAAAGCCACCGGGATCAAAGTCGTCTATGACGTCTTCGACAGCAACGAAACCCTGGAAGCCAAGCTGCTGGCCGGCAAGTCCGGTTACGACATCGTGGTGCCTTCCAATAACTTCCTCGCCAAGCAGATCAAAGCCGGTGTTTACCAGGAGCTGGACAAGTCCAAGCTGCCGAACTGGAAGAACCTCGACGAAGACCTGCTCAAGGCGGTTGGCGATGCCAGCGACCAAGGCAACAAGCACGCGTTCCCGTACATGTGGGGCTCGATCGGCATCGGCTACAACCCGGCCAAGGTCAAGGCAGCGCTGGGCATCGACAAGATCGATTCCTGGGACGTGGTGTTCAAGCCTGAAAACATCGAGAAGCTCAAAAGCTGCGGCGTAAGCTTCCTCGACGCACCGACCGAAATGATTCCGGCGGCGTTGCACTATCTGGGCAAACCAACCAACAGCAAGGACAAGGCTGACCTGAAAGCCGCCGAAGACCTGTTCCTGAAGATTCGTCCTTCGGTTGCCTACTTCCATTCCTCCAAGTACATCTCCGACCTGGCCAACGGCAACATCTGCGTCGCCGTCGGTTACTCGGGTGACCTGGAACAATCCAAGACCCGCGCCCAGGAAGCCGGTGACAAGGTCAAGCTGGCCTACACCATTCCAAAAGAAGGCGCTGGCACGTTCTACGACATGGTCGCCATTCCCAAGGATGCCGAAAACGTCGAAGCCGCCTACAAGTTCATGAACTACCTGCTTGAGCCGCAAGTGATGGCCGGCATCACCAACGCCGTGCGTTTCCCGAACGGCAACAAGGCTGCCACGCCACTGGTGGACAAGGACATCACCAGCGATCCGAGCATCTACCCGTCGGCTGAAGTGAAGAAGCAGCTCTACGCGATCAGCGATCTGGACGCAGCGACCCTGCGCCTGATCACTCGTAGCTGGACCAAGATCAAATCCGGTAAATAAGCCGGTTTGACGCAACAACCGCTGGCCGTCATGCCCCGCGCGGGCGGCCAGCGGATCAATTAAATGACAGGAAGTTTTGCAGGAACGGTTTTTCGAGGGTAAGTTGCGCGCCGGTTTTGTTGCCGGGCAGCCACGGCTGTCATGCAGCGCGGGGCAACTTGGGCCCAACTAATTTAGAGGACCTCCACTTGCCTATTTTTTCTTCTTTGCGCAAAGCCCTGCTGGCCACTGCCGGCCTGACGATTGCTGTCGGAGCCCAGGCCGCCGGTACGGTGCATATTTATAACTGGTCCGATTACATCGGTGAGTCGACGCTGGCCGACTTCCAAAAGGCAACCGGGATCAAACCGGTCTACGACGTGTTCGACTCCAACGAAACCCTGGAAGGCAAGTTGCTGGCCGGGCGTACCGGTTACGACGTGGTCGTGCCGTCGAACCACTTCCTTGGCAAGCAGATCAAGGCGGGCGCGTTCCAGAAGCTCGACCGCTCGCAGCTGCCGAATTATTCCAATCTCGACCCGGCGCTGCTCAAACGTCTGGAGCAGAACGATCCGGGCAACCTGTACGCCGTGCCGTACCTGTGGGGCACCAACGGCATCGGTTACAACGTCGATAAAGTCAAGGCCGTGCTGGGTGTCGACAAGATCGATTCGTGGGGCGTTTTGTTCGAGCCTGAGAACATCAAGAAGCTGCAAAGCTGCGGCGTGGCATTCCTCGATTCGGCGGATGAAATGATGCCGACCGTGCTCAACTATCTGGGCCTGAATGCCAACAGCACCAATCCCAAGGACTACGAAAAAGCCACCGACAAGTTGCTCGCGGTGCGTCCTTACGTGACCTACTTCCACTCCTCGAAATACATCGGTGATCTGGCCAACGGCGACATCTGTGTGGCCATCGGTTTCTCCGGCGATATCTTCCAGGCGAAGAACCGTGCAGCCGAAGCCAAGAAGGGCGTGAACATCGCCTACACGGTGCCGAAAGAGGGTGGCGCATTGTGGTTCGACATGCTGGCAATCCCCAAGGATTCGTCGAACGTGAAGCAGGCCCATGCCTTCATCAACTATCTGCTGAAACCTGAGGTGATCGCTCAGGTCAGTGATTACGTCGGTTACGCCAACCCCAATCCGGGGGCGGACAAGTTGATGGAACAATCCATCCGTACCGATGCGTCGGTGTATCCGCCGCAGGCCGTTATCGACAAGGCTTATGTGTCGATCGAGTTGCCACCGAACATTCAGCGTCTGATGACCCGCAGCTGGACCAAGGTCAAGTCGGGGATGTAAGGCACACACTATCCTGGGTTCGCCTTGCGGGGCGAACTGCATTGTTTTTTTCTGGGAGTTTCGTAAATGGCAGTTGCCTCCGGCGCCTATAAGAAAGCCCTCGAGGGCGACCAGACACCGAAACAGGTGCTGGTCAAAATCGACCGGGTCACGAAGAAGTTCGACGAGACGATTGCCGTGGACGATGTGTCCCTGGAAATCAAGAAAGGCGAAATCTTCGCCCTGCTCGGCGGTTCGGGATCGGGCAAATCCACTCTGCTGCGGATGCTGGCAGGGTTCGAACGGCCCACGGAGGGGCGCATTTTCCTCGACGGCGTCGACATCACCGACATGCCGCCGTACGAACGTCCGATCAACATGATGTTCCAGTCGTACGCCTTGTTCCCGCACATGACCGTGGCGCAGAACATCGCCTTCGGCCTCAAGCAGGACAAGATCCCGGCGGCTGAAGTCGATGCCCGCGTAGCCGAGATGCTCAAGCTGGTGCAGATGAGCCAGTACGCCAAACGCAAGCCGCATCAACTGTCGGGCGGTCAGCGTCAGCGCGTGGCGCTGGCTCGTTCGCTGGCCAAGCGGCCGAAGCTGCTGCTGCTCGATGAGCCGATGGGCGCACTGGACAAGAAACTGCGTTCGCAGATGCAGCTGGAACTGGTGGAAATCATCGAGCGCGTCGGCGTGACCTGCGTAATGGTGACCCACGACCAGGAAGAGGCCATGACCATGGCCGAGCGCATCGCGATCATGCACCTGGGCTGGATCGCCCAGATCGGCAGCCCGATCGACATCTACGAAACCCCGACCAGCCGTCTGGTCTGCGAATTCATCGGCAACGTCAACATCTTCGAAGGCGAAGTGATCGATGACGCTGAAGGCCACGCGACCATCACCTGCAAGGACCTCGACCGGCAGATCTACGTCGGACACGGCATCAGCACTTCGGTACAGGACAAATCGGTCACGTACGCGATTCGTCCGGAGAAGCTGCTGGTCACCGCCGACCAACCGACCTGCGAATACAACTGGTCGAGCGGCAAAGTCCACGACATCGCCTACCTCGGCGGTCACTCGGTGTTCTACGTTGAACTGCCGAGCGGCAAACTGGTGCAGTCGTTCGTGGCCAACGCCGAGCGGCGTGGCGCGCGTCCGACCTGGGGCGATCAGGTTTACGTGTGGTGGGAAGATGACAGCGGCGTGGTACTTCGCTCATGAACATGCGCAAATTCAAACGCCGCATCAACCGAATAATCCCCAATGGCCGGCAGCTGGTCATCGGGGTCCCGTTCATCTGGCTGTTCCTGTTCTTCATGCTGCCGTTCTTCATCGTTCTGAAGATCAGCTTCGCCGAAGCCGACGTGGCCATTCCGCCGTACACCGAGATCTACACGTACGCCGAGCAGAAGCTGCAACTGCTGCTGAACCTGGGCAACTACGCGATGCTGGCGGGCGACGAGTTGTACATCGCCGCTTACCTCGGCTCGTTGAAGATGGCGCTGATCAGTACCATTCTTTGTCTGGTCATCGGCTACCCGATGGCCTACGCCATCGCCACCGCCCGTAAAGAGCTGCAAACGGTGCTGGTGCTGCTGATCATGATGCCGACGTGGACGGCGATCCTGATCCGCGTTTACGCGTGGATGGGCATCCTCAGCAACAACGGTTTGCTCAACGGGTTCCTGATGAGCATGGGCTTTATCGACGAGCCTTTGCAGATCCTCAACACCAACCTGGCGGTGTACATCGGCGTCGTTTACTCGTATCTGCCGTTCATGATCCTGCCGTTGTACGCCAACCTGGTGAAGCACGATCACAGTCTGCTGGAAGCGGCATCCGACCTCGGTTCGAGCACCTTCAACAGCTTCTGGAAAATCACCATTCCGCTGTCCAAGAACGGCATCATTGCCGGCTGCATGCTGGTATTCATCCCGGTGGTCGGCGAGTTCGTGATCCCGGAACTGCTTGGCGGTCCGGAAACCCTGATGATCGGTAAAGTGCTCTGGCAAGAGTTCTTCAACAACCGTGACTGGCCGGTGGCATCCGCGCTGGCAGTGGTGATGCTGGCGATCCTGATTGTGCCGATCATTCTGTTCAACCGCAGTCAGGCCAAAGAAATGGAGGGCAAAGAATGAAGCGCATCCGTTTCTCCAGCCTGATGCTGGTCATCGGTCTGTTGTTCATCTACCTGCCGATGCTGATCCTGGTGATCTACTCGTTCAACGCCTCGAAACTGGTGACGGTGTGGGGCGGCTGGTCGATCAAGTGGTACGTCGGCCTGCTCGACAACACTCAGCTGATGGGCTCGGTGCTGCGCTCGCTGGAAATCGCCTGCTACACCGCGGTTGCCGCGGTGGCGCTGGGGACGCTGGCGGCGTTCGTGCTGACGCGCATCACCCGCTTTAAGGGCCGTACGCTGTTCGGCGGTCTGGTGACGGCGCCGCTGGTGATGCCGGAAGTGATCACCGGTCTGTCGCTGTTGCTGCTGTTCGTGGCCATGGCGCAGATGATCGGCTGGCCGCAGGAGCGTGGCATCGTCACCATCTGGATCGCCCACACTACGTTCTGTGCGGCGTATGTGGCGGTGGTGGTGTCGGCGCGCCTGCGTGAGCTGGACCTGTCGATCGAAGAAGCGGCGATGGACCTCGGTGCTCGGCCGTGGAAGGTGTTCTTCCTGATCACCATTCCGATGATCGCGCCATCGCTGGCGGCGGGCGGCATGATGTCGTTCGCGCTGTCGCTGGATGACCTGGTACTGGCGAGCTTTGTCTCGGGTCCTGGTTCGACGACCCTGCCGATGGAAGTGTTCTCGGCAGTGCGTCTGGGTGTGAAGCCTGAGATCAACGCCGTGGCGAGCCTGATTCTGCTGGCCGTGTCGATCGTGACCTTCATGGTCTGGTTCTTCAGCCGCCGTGCCGAAGAAGCGCGCAAGAAAGCCATCCAGCAAGCCATCGAAGAAAGCGCAGCCGATTCGTGGAAGCAGCCGGACGTGCGCCGGGCGCCAAGCCCGGAGGCTGCGTAAGCGCTAATGGCTTGGCCTCATTCTCGAGGCCAACCCAAATCCCAATGTGGGAGCGAGCCTGCTCGCGAAGACGGAGTATCAGTCGACTCAAATATTGGCTGATACACCGCTTTCGCGAGCAGGCTCGCTCCCACAGTTCGTTTCAGGCAGTCCAGGGTGATTGGCGGATGACTTCGACAAAGTTCATCGGCTTGAACCCCGGCTGCTTGTCCTTCAGCACATCGGTCTTCACATTGCCAAACGTGGTCTGCGGACGATGGCGCAAGCCATCGGCGAACGCGCAGATGATGCATTCCTTGAAACCCTCTCCACGCGGGTGCGCATGCACCACCGCCTCACGCTGCACGGTGCTGAACGCCGCGTAATCCATGCCCAGCACATCCATTTCCACACCTGCCGTTACCAGCGCCACGGTCGGGCGCAGATGCTTGGGCACGCCCGGTGTGGTGTGCAAGGCAATCGACAGCCACACCTGTTCGATATCGTCATCGCTCACCCCGTACGGTTTGAGAAACGCTGCCGCCGCATTCGCGCCATCCACTTCGAAACGTTCATCTGCGCTGCGATGACCTTCGACCAGGCCGAGGTCATGGAACATCGCGCCGACGTAGAGCAACTCCGGATCGTAGGCCAGTTGCTGACGCTCACCGCTCAAGGCGCCGAACAAAAAGACCCGACGCGAGTGGTGGTAGAGCAAGTCGGACTCGATGTCGCGGATGTACTCGGTGGTGGCTCGGGCGAGGGTGCTGTCGGGGATTTTGATGCCGGCAATGGTGGTGCTCATAACGATTTCCTCGTCGAAAACGCCGTCGTGGCGCTGATGGGAAAAGTCTGTGCCCGAGGCAGAAACCGGACAATCGATCCATGGCTGCGATCCTTGCCAATCCACCTGCAAATCGTGCCAAGCTAAAAGATCGTCCGATCGCGGCCCGAGCCTGCGGCAGCTCCTACAGAAGCCCGCATTCCCCTGTAGGAGCTGCCGCAGGCTGCGATCTTTTGCTCTTAAAGGGGGAATCCACAGCCATGAACAAAACCGTCGCCATCGTCGTGTTTCCCGGCGTGCAATCGCTGGACGTCAGCGGCCCGATGGATGTGTTCGCCGAGGCCAATCGCTTCCTGCCGCCCGAGGATCACTATCGGCTCGAAGTGATCGGCGTCGAACACGGCCCGATGGCCTGTTCCAACGGTTTGAACCTGAATGCCCATCGGTATTTCAGCGAAGCGCTGGATGCCTACGACCTGCTGCTGGTCGCCGGTGGGCCGCACCTGCCGTTCATGGATTTTGGCGCGACGTTCGACGAGTGGCTGCGCGAGGCGTGTGCTCGGGCGCAGCGCTTCGGTTCGATCTGCAACGGCGCGTTCATGCTGGCGCGCGCCGGAATGCTGGAAGGGCGCACCGTCACCACGCACTGGAACGATGCCGAGGCGTTGGCCCGGTTGTGCCCGACCACACAGGTCGAGGCGGATCGTCTGTACGTCGAGGACGGCACGCTCTACACCTCGGCTGGGGTGACGGCGGGGATTGATCTGTCGTTGTACCTGCTGGCGCGTGATCACGGTGCTGAAGTGGCGCTGAGCGTGGCCAAGCGTCTGGTGGTGTTCACCCAGCGTTCCGGTGGGCAGTCACAGTTCAGTCCGTTCCTCACGCCGCACGCGGAACCGACGTCGGCGGTGGCGATGGTGCAGTTGTATGTATTGGCCAATCTGACTGGTGATCTGACGATCGCCGATCTGGCCAATGCGGCGAACATGAGTGCGCGTAATTTCTCCAGAGTGTTTGCCCGGGAAGCCAAAGTCACGCCGGCGGAGTTTGTCGAGCGGGCGCGGGTGGATGCGGCGCGGGTGATGCTGGAGAGCACGGCGGCGCCGTTGAAGACGGTGGCGTATCAGTGCGGGTTTCGTGACGCGCAACATATGCGCGTGGTGTTTAACCGGCGGTTGGGGGTGACACCGCAGCAGTTTCGGCTGAATTTTGCGGTGATGGTTTGACCCTCACCCCAGCCCTCTCCCAGAGGGAGAGGGGGGCCGATTGGGGGATATTGAGGAGATACGCCGACGTGATGTTGCTGTACCGAATCCATAATCGACTCGATCGCTCAGGTCGGTGCATAGCGAAAGACACCTCGGTCAGTCCCCTCTCCCCCCGGGAGAGGGCTAGGGTGAGGGGCTTTTAAGGTGCCCGCGCTGGCAACAACTTCAAGGTACTGCGCGTATTCGCCGTCACCTCTTCGTCGTTGAAATGCGCCTGCACATACATCCCGTCGACATACGCCTCAGCCTGATCGTCATAGTGACTGTCAAACGGCACACCACTCTGCCCGACCGGGTTGATCGTCAACCCATGCGCCGGATCAGCAAAATCCACCAGCCGACGTGTCGACGGCCCGTAAGTTACCGGCCACGGCGCCGGGCCGATCTTCGCCGACAGATTGTTCGGCACTTCATGACTGCCCGGCGCCGCAAACGGCCCGACATTGAAAATCCGATCCAGTGGCTTCTGCTGTCCCAACGGATGGCCGTGAGTCAGCGTGTGCGCCGCGCCCCATTTCCACTCGGCAGAGTGATCGCCCAGGGTCAGCTTCAAGTGCTGCATGCTCGCCTGCCACGCCGCGCGCACGACATCGGCGCGGGTCTCCTTGTTCGGCGTGCTGCGGTTATCCCACCACGGCGAATCGGCATTCGCCGCCAGTTTCGGCAACGCCGCATCAATCACTCGCGTCGACAGCAATGTCTCGAAGAAATCATTGCCCA
The DNA here is from genome assembly GCF_054667675.1 of Pseudomonas sp. S3_C06. NCBI lineage: Bacteria > Pseudomonadati > Pseudomonadota > Gammaproteobacteria > Pseudomonadales > Pseudomonadaceae > Pseudomonas > Pseudomonas sp. S3_C06. The sequence goes on along the minus strand of NZ_CP162747.1, from coordinate 3,553,940 downwards.
ACTCATCCCGCATTGCCGCATCGGCCAGGTCGTAGAGGAACTGGTTGAACACCGTCGCACTGACCGAATCCAGCGGATAGTCGCCAGACCACTGCGCCAGTTGTTCGACCAGTTTCAGTTGCGCCGGATCGCTCACTACCTCACGCAGCACCGGCAGCAACGGTGCCAGCACGCGCGGGCCGTAACCGGTTGCAGTACCCAATTGCAGTTTCTGATTAGCTTCGTTGGTCCACTTCACGTTCTTGTCGCTGAGCTGGCGATTGAGTTGCTGCCCACGGTCGGCAAGGTTGTAGTAACCGGGAATCTCCATGCCGGTCGGCGACAGCGGCTGGAAGTTGGCCGAGACAATGTAGCCGCGCGCCGGGTTCTCTTCCTGCGGGTTGGCGCTGAACGGGTAGAAACCCTCCTTGTCGGCCTGATTGCTGCTGCCGTCGAGAATGAATTCCGGCCGCACCCCGGCCGGGCGCTTGGGCAGCAATGCCGAGGCCCACCAGGCGATATCACCCTTGGCGTTGGCGTAAACCAGGTTCAGCCCCGGCGCCTGCACTTTCGCGGCAGCGGCGCGGGCCTTGGCCAACGTGTCGGCGCGGTTGAGCTGATAAAAACCTTCGAGAATCGGGTTCGGCGTTTCAAGGAACGCCCACCACATCGCAATCGGCGTCTTGCCGGCAGCGGTGCCGAGCGCATCGTTGACGATCGGGCCGTGGGGCGATTGACGCAGGGTGAGGGTTACCGGTGTCTGGCCTTTCACATTGATCTGCTGTTGGGTGACAACCATGTCGGTCCACTGGCCGCGATACCAGACCTGATTGGGGTTATCCGGGTTGACCTTCTCGGCGATCAGGTCCAGATCGTCGTTCTGGAACATGGTCAGGCTCCAGCCGAAATCGAGGTTGTGGCCGAGGAAGGCGAAAGGCACTAGCGCCTGATGATGGCCGTACAACTCGAAGCCCGGCGCCGACAATTGCGCTTCGTACCACACCGACGGCACCGAGAAGCGAATATGCGGGTCACCGGCCAGCAGCGGTTTGCCGCTCTGGCTGCGGCTGCCGGCAATCACCCAGGCGTTGCTGCCTTCGAACTGCGGCAGGCCATTGTCGATCAGCGCCTGTTCGCTGAGGCGGGCGAGGGCGTTGAGGTCTTTCCAGTCGCCAGCGGCAAGTGCCGGCGCTTGCTTGGCGTGACCGTTGACCAGCACCCCTTTGGGCTGCCAGTCGAGGTCGAAAACCTTGAGATAATCGGCGCCGAGCTGATCGCGCACGTAGGTCAGCAGCGGTTCGGTGCGAAACGCCGCCGCAAAGCTATAGGCCATGTAGCCGGCGACGCTGATGCTGTCTTCTGCTGTGAACGGCCGTTTGGGGATGCCCAGCACGTCAAACTCGATCGGTGCAGCGTGGCTGTCCTGATATTGGTTGATGCCATCCAGATAGGCTTGCAGGCCCTTCCACGCCGGCGACTGTTTATCGAGACTGGCGACGTAACTGGCGGCGCGCTCACGGATGCGCAGGCTGCGAAACAGTTTGTCGGTGTCGAGCAGTTTCGGCCCGAGCACTTCGGCCAGTTCGCCACGGGCGAGGCGGCGCATGGCTTCCATCTGGAACAGGCGATCCTGGGCATGCACATAGCCAAGGGCACGGTAGAGGTCGGTTTCGTTCTCGGCGCGAATGTGCGGTACACCGCGTTCGTCGTAGCGCACGGTCACCGAACCTTGCAGGTTGCGCAGTTCGACCTGGCCCTGGCGCGTTGGTTGTTTGCTGTAGACATACCAGCCGACGCCGGCGAGCAGAACAACGATGAGCAAGCCAAGTACGGTGAACACGCGCTTCATGGTGACTCCTTGTGCATACGGGATTGCCGCCCGTCGGGCTGCAAACAATTAGCACAGACCTTCTGTGCCGTGCAGCGCTGTCCTTGAAAAGTCCGGAATGCCTTACTGCTTCTCCACAGACCACGGGCAGTAACAACCGACCGCCAGCGTGTGCGTGGCATTGACCGGGCGATCTTCTGTCAGGGCATTCAAAATCGGTTCGATAAAACTGTTGCTGGAGTTGCAGGTCAGGCCTTCGCTGTACGGTCCGAAATACGCCAGTTTGCCGCTACGGTCCCAGATCGCCACGGCCGGGCTGGCGGGCACCTGTTCGGAACCGGGCAATATCGTGATGGTTTTCAGGCTGCTGAGGGTCGCGGGCAGTTGACCGTGGCTGCCAGCCTTTTGCACGGCGAAGAACTCCACGCCTTTGGCGCCGAACTGTTCGACCATCTCGGTCAGGTGCTGTTGATTGCCGACATTGCACGGGCAGGCCGGGTCCCAGAAATGCACCAGGCGGATCTTGCCGGGGCCGGCGAGATTGTCCGGCAGACGCAGCGGATCACCGGAAAACACCGCCGTGTGTTCGCTGAAAGCACGCAGATAACGCCCCTGAAACCAGTCGTACGCCGCCCACAGCACCCCGGCGCAAATCAGCGCGAGCAGGCTGGCAAACAGTGCGGTGCGGTAGGGCGAACGCATGGTTTTCGTTCCAGAAGAGGTGGGCTAGCTTGCCATGCTTGCTCCGACAGATGAATATCGCAGGCCGATAAAGTCTGTTTACCGCTTTGGAATTCCCGCATGCCTGCCACTTTCGACCCCGATCAGATCCGCGCCAGCCTCAAGCCTTTGGCCGAGTGGCAGCCGTTGTCGGACGAGGCCAAGGCCTATCAGCGTTTCTACCAAACCGACTTTCCCGAGCGGGATGTCTGGCGTGGCATGGGCCGTTTCGAGGTCGATGGCTATGAAGTGGTCAGCCATTGCTGGTGGCCGGAGAAGGTCAAGGCGACGCTGTTTCTGCTGCACGGCTACTACGATCACACCGGGCTGTATCGGCATGTGATCGAGTGGGCGCTGGATCAGGATTTTGCGGTGATCGCCTGCGACTTGCCGGGCCATGGCTTGTCGAGCGGGCCGCGCGCGAGCATTCGCGATTTCTCCGAGTACCAGGATGTCCTGCAAGCGTTGTTCGCCGAGGCGCAGTCGATCGCGTTGCCGCAGCCGTGGCATTTGTGCGGGCAGAGCACCGGCGGGGCGATTGTGGTCGATCATCTGCTCAATCACGGCGAAAACAGCCCGGCGCAGGGCCAGGTGATTTTGATGGCGCCGCTGGTGCGGCCGCGGGCGTGGGGCTGGTCGCAGCTGAGCTATTACTTGCTCAGGCCTTTTGTCAGAGGGGTCACGCGGCGCTTCAGCGAGAATTCCAACGATCCGGATTTCCTGCCGTTTCTGCAGGCTGATCCGTTGCAGCCGCGACGTTTGCCGACGAAGTGGGTCGGGGCGTTGTCGCGTTGGATCATTCGCGTCGAGCACGCGAAAAAAAGTCCGCGGCGGCCATTGATCATTCAGGGGCAGGCGGACATGACGGTCGACTGGCAGCACAATCTGCAGGTGATGAAGTGGAAGTTCGACCGACCGCAGATCTTGCTGCTGGCCGAGGCGCGGCATCATCTGGCGAATGAGACGGTGGAGATGCGTGAGGAGTATTTCGAATTCTTGAGCAAGCGGATCAGGGGCCGGAATCTGTAGCGCTTGTGAGGGCCCCTTCGCGAGCAGGCTCACTCCTACATTTGGAATGCGTACCCCTGTAGGAGTGAGCCTGCTCGCGATAGCGGTCTAAGAGGCGACGAAGATCATTGCCCGACCGCAAGCCCTGCGCGAATTGCCGCCAGCGCGGCCTGGTAATACGCCTTGCCCTCAGCCGACTCGGCAAACGTCGCGAACTCTTCCAGCTCTTCATCCGACAGATCGCGATAGACATAGAGCAGCGTGTTGTTCATGTCCGCGCCAATCTGATCCATCAAGCGCTGGCGCTGACCATTGAGCATGCCTTGCGCCTGACCGCCACCGAGCAGCCCCGGAATCATCGAACTCAGGCTGTCCGCCGCCACGCCGGCAATCGCCAGACTCACTTCGGCGCCAGCTTCACGCGCTGGCAGCGCCTGAGCGAGGTGGCCAATGATCAGCAGACGGCTGTCGCTGGCCTGCATCTTTGGCAAACCCTTGGCATTTTTCGCCAATTGATCGCGGCGCGTCGCGAGCAATTCGGCGGCGACGATTTTCTTGCCCAGCGGCGATTGAAAGAAGGTCAGCGCCGGTTTTGGATCAGCGAGCTTCTGCCGCAGTTGCGCTTCGGCACGTTGATCCACAGCCTGCGGGGCAAAGCGCTGATTGCTGTTGTTCACCAGCGCCTGAAATACGGCGGGCGGCAGGCTGTTCTGATAGCGCTGCTGTGCGGCCGTCAGGGCGTCGTTGAAATGCGCACGTTGATCTGGCCAGCCGGCGACCTTGTACAACTGATCGTGGCCGTCCGCCCAGGCGGGCAAAACGCAGAACATCAACAGTGAAAAAAGCAAACGGCGCATAGGGACTCCTGTCAGCAGCGGACTATTCTCCGTGCGGTGCCGGTACTTGTCGAGAATTCGTAGCAAGCCGCCGCGTGGCTCTGTCGGATTTCTTGCCGCCGACATACTATGCGCGCCATGCAAATATCCTCTGAACACCCACTGCTGTTACGCATTGTCGATGACCTGGCCGAACACGGCTGGTCGCAGCAGAACATTTTCCTGCCCGCCGGTTTGACCCGCGAGCTGGCGGCCGAGTGCCGTAAACGTGAGGCCGAAGGCGAGTTGGCCCCGGCGGCGGTGGGGCGTGGGCCTTTTCGGAGATCCGCGAGGGGATTCGTGGCGACCACATCCAGTGGATCGATCCCGGTCAGGCCGAGGCCAGCGACCGTTATCTGAACCTGATGGAGAGCCTGCGCGAGGCACTCAACCGTGGCTTGTTCCTCGGCCTTGAAGACTTTGAATGCCATTTCGCGTTGTATCCGCCGGGTGCGTTTTATCGCAAGCACGTCGACCGTTTTCGCGACGATGACAAGCGCATGGTTTCGGTGGTGGTCTATCTCAATGACGCCTGGCTGCCGGAGGATGGCGGTCAGTTGCGCATGTACCTGAACGATCAGCGCGTGCACGACGTTCAGCCTACGGGCGGGTGTCTGGTGGTGTTTCTCTCCGGCGAAGTGCCGCATGAAGTGTTGCCGGCGAACCGCGAGCGCTTGTCGCTGACCGGTTGGTTTCGCCGCCGTGGCAACGAGCCGTTCTGAGATGGACAGGATTCTGGTCAGTCGTTGCCTGCTGGGGCATCGCGTACGTTATGACGGCGGTGCGGGCGGGCCGTTTGATCTGCTGGAGCAGTGGATTGCCGAAGGGCGGGTGGTGCCGTTGTGTCCGGAGGTCGCGGGAGGATTGCCGACGCCGCGGGCAGCAGCGGAGATTCCGGGCGGGCAGGGTGGTGAGGTGCTCGATGGTGTTGCGGCGGTGATCACCACTGAGGGTGAGGATGTCAGTGCGCAGTTTCTGGATGGCGCGCGGCAGGCGCTCGAACTGGTGCAGAAATATGGCATCCGCGTGGCGGTGCTTAAGGCCAACAGTCCTTCTTGCGGGAATCTGCTGACTTACGACGGGACATTCAGTGGCGTGAAGGTGAGTGGCGAAGGGGTGACGGCCGCGTTACTCAAGCGCCATGGTGTGCAGGTCTTCAGCGAACTTGAACTGCCGCAGGTCGCGCTGGCCCTGGCTGCTTTGGACTGATCCTGAATCGTTGCCCTCACCCCAGCCCTCTCCCGGAGGGAGAGGGGGCCGACCGAGGTGTCTGGCGTCTTGCATCGACCTGGAAGACCTTATCGACTATGGATTCGACACAGCCATGACCGATCGATTATGGATTCGACAATGCCATGACCGATCGATTATGGATTCGACAAAGCCATGACCAGTCGATTTCGGATTCGGTACATCCATTTCAGGTCGGCGTATCTCTGAAGCATCCCCCAATCAGTCCCCTCTCCCTCGGGGAGAGGGCTAGGGTGAGGGGCTTTTAAGGCTTCAACCACTTCTCGGTCAGCGCCGCCAAACGCCCATCCGCCTTGATCCGCTGCATCGCGCTCGCAAGACTGGCCTGAAACGCCGGATTACCCTTCTGAAACGGAATCGCCAGATCCACTGGCTCCGCCGCTTTCGGCTTCTCTTCAGTCAATGCCTGCACCAGCACCATCGGCCTTGGCTGCTCATCCTTCTTCGCCAGCAACTGCGAATCGACCTTGCCGTAAGGCTCGCTGAAGTCGAAACGATCCTTGAGTTCGGGTGTCAGTGCTATGTGGTTGAGCGCAACGTCGTACTTGCCGCTTTCAACGCCCTGGAGCAGGTCGGCCTCGTCGGTGACGATGAAATCGGCGCGTACATCCAGCTCCCGGGCGAGCAGTTGCCCAAGCTCGACCTCGAACCCCGTGAGTGTGTCGCCTTCCTTGAAATTGAAGGGCGGTGTATTAGCCTCAAGGGCAATGCGCAGCTCGCCACGGTCGTTGACGTCATCAATCAGTTCGGCATGAGCCAAAGGGCTCAAAAGGGGTAGCAGGCAGATCAGGCCAGGCAGAAAACGCATGGTCACTCCTTTGAAATCATTATCGCGACGCTCTGATTCAGGCTCGCTTTGCTATGGTTGTCGAGTGCCTTCGACAACGAATGGTCATGAAGTTGTCATGACCGTGCGGATTTTACGGAAAAACTGGAGAAGAAAATGAAAAGCTTTATGTCACGTGCAGCGTTCGCGGGTGTGCTGATGGGCGTTTCGGTGCTGGCCAGTGCGGCGACACCGGCCCCCAAAGGCGCCGAAGTGTTCATCGTTTCTCCCGCAGACGGGGCCACGGTTTCGCAGACCTTCACCGTCAAGTTCGGTACCAAGGACGTCGCACTGGCGCCGGCCGGTGACGTCACCAAGAACACCGGTCACCATCACCTGCTGATCGACGCCAAGGAAATTGTTCCTGCCGGTTCGGTCGTCCCTACCGATGCCAACCATATGCACTTCGGCAAGGCGCAGACCCAGGCTGACATCAAGCTCGCCCCGGGCAAGCACACCTTGCAGCTGGAACTTGGCGACAGCGGTCACATGGCATTCGACCCGCCAATCGTCTCGAAGAAAATCACCATCAACGTCGAATAAGTTTTCCGCGTGCATGAAAAAGGGAGCCCGAAGGCTCCCTTTTTTTGTCGCTCAACGCTAAATCAGAACAACACGCGGCTACGGATAGTGCCGTTGACGTGCTGCAGCTTCTCTTGCGCCAGCTCCGAGTACTCGGCGTCGACGTCGATCACCACGTAGCCAACCTTCTCGTTGGTCTGCAGGAACTGACCGGAGATGTTGATGCCGTTTTCGGCGAAGACCTTGTTGATCTCGCTCATCACACCCGGGATGTTCTCGTGGATGTGCAGCAGACGGTGCTTGCCAGGGTGAGCCGGCAGGGCCACTTCCGGGAAGTTCACCGACGAAACGGACGTACCGTTGTCGCTGTACTTGACCAGTTTTTCTGCCACTTCCAGACCGATGTTGGCTTGCGCTTCGGCGGTCGAACCACCGATGTGCGGAGTCAGGATCACGTTGTCGAGGCCACGCAGCGGGCTTTCGAACTCTTCGTCGTTGGAGCGTGGCTCCACCGGGAATACATCGATGGCCGCGCCGATCAGGTGCTTGTCCTTGATCGCGTCCGCCAGGGCGTCCAGCTCGACCACGGTGCCGCGCGCCGCGTTGATCAGGATGCCGCCCTTTTTGATGGCGCGGATTTCCTTCTCGCCGATCATCCACTGGGTCGCAGCGGTTTCCGGAACGTGCAGGGTGACGATGTCGGACATGCCCAGCAGCTCGGTCAGGCTACCGATCTGAGTCGCGTTGCCCAGCGGCAGTTTGGTTACGGTGTCGTAGAAGTACACCTGCATGCCCAGGCCTTCAGCCAGAACCGACAGCTGCGTACCGATCGAGCCGTAGCCGACGATGCCGAGTTTCTTGCCACGGATCTCGAAGGAGTTGGCTGCGGACTTGATCCAGCCGCCACGGTGGCAGGAAGCGTTTTTCTCCGGGATGCCGCGCAGCAGCAGGATCGCTTCGGCCAGCACCAGCTCGGCAACGGAGCGGGTGTTGGAGTACGGCGCGTTGAACACGGCAATACCGCGCTCACGGGCAGCACTCAGGTCAACCTGGTTGGTGCCGATGCAGAAACAGCCGACCGCAACCAGCTTCTTCGCGTGATCGAAGATCTCTTCGGTCAGTTGGGTGCGCGAACGAATGCCGATGAAGTGAGCGTCAGCGATCTTTTCCTTGAGCTGGGCTTCCGGCAAGGAACCTGTCAGGTATTCGATGCTGGTGTAGCCCGCCGCCTTGAGGACGTCGACAGCCGATTGGTGGACGCCTTCGAGAAGAAGGAACTTGATCTTGCTCTTATCGAGAGAAGTCTTGCTCATCTGCGTAAACCTGTATCCCGGAGAAAAATGGCAGGAAATGGTCAACAGACGCTGACCCGGACGACAAGAAAGTCGTCTCCGCGGATCTGGCCTTGGGCACTGTCCTGCGGGGTCGATATGCTAGCATAGCCTCCCCGCTAAACACTCATTCCTGCGACGTGAAGCGTTCTCAGGATGACCATGAATTGTTCGAGAGTTCTGTCGATGACCAATCCTGCCCTGATTGAAGAACTGAAGACCCTGGTCGAGCCTGGCAAGGTCCTGACCGACGCCGACTCCCTGAATGCGTATGGTAAGGATTGGACCAAGCACTTCGCCCCGGCGCCAAGCGCTATCGTGTTTCCCAAGACCATCGAGCAGGTGCAGGCGGTGGTCCGTTGGGCCAACACGCACAAGGTGGCGCTGGTGCCATCGGGCGGGCGCACCGGGCTCTCTGCGGCTGCGGTAGCGGCCAACGGCGAAGTGGTCGTGTCGTTCGACTACATGAATCAGATTCTCGACGTGAACCTCACCGACCGCACCGCCGTTTGTCAGCCGGGCGTGGTCACCGAGCATTTGCAGAACGTCGCTGAAGAAAAGGGCCTGTACTACCCGGTCGACTTCGCTTCGGCAGGTTCCAGTCAGATTGGCGGGAATATCGGCACCAATGCCGGCGGGATCAAAGTGATTCGCTACGGCATGACCCGCAACTGGGTGGCCGGCATGAAAGTCGTCACCGGCAAGGGCGACGTGCTCGAACTGAACAAAGACCTGATCAAGAACGCCACCGGTTACGACTTGCGTCAGCTGTTCATCGGCGCTGAAGGCACCCTCGGTTTCGTCGTCGAAGCGACCATGCGCCTTGATCGCGCGCCGAAAAACCTCACCGCGATGGTGCTTGGCACCGCCGATTTCGACTCGATCATGCCGGTGCTGCACGCCTTCCAGGGCAAACTCGATCTGACTGCGTTCGAATTCTTCTCCGACAAAGCCTTGGCCAAAGTCATGGGTCGTGGCGACGTTCCGGCGCCATTCGAAACCGACTGCCCGTTCTACGCATTGCTGGAATTCGAAGCGACCACTGAGGAAGTGGCCAACAGCGCCCTGGAAACCTTCGAGCATTGCGTCGAACAGGGCTGGGTGCTGGACGGCGTGATGAGCCAGAGCGAAACCCAGCTGCAGAACCTGTGGAAGCTGCGCGAATACATCTCCGAAACCATCTCGCACTGGACGCCGTACAAGAACGACATCTCGGTCACTGTGTCGAAAGTGCCAGCATTTCTAAAGGAAATTGACGCGATCGTCGGTGAACACTACCCGGATTTCGAAATCGTCTGGTTCGGCCACATCGGCGACGGCAACCTGCACTTGAACATCCTCAAGCCGGATAACCTGAGCAAGGACGAGTTCTTCGCCAAGTGCGCGACCGTCAACAAGTGGGTGTTTGAAACCGTCGAGAAGTACAACGGTTCGATCTCCGCCGAGCACGGCGTGGGCATGACCAAACGCGATTACTTGACCTACAGCCGCTCCCCGGTCGAGATCGAGTACATGAAAGCGGTGAAAGCGGTGTTCGACCCGAACGGCATCATGAACCCGGGCAAGATTTTCGCGGTTTGATCGACAATCTTTGATGAATCAATGAAGGCAGGAGTCGGTAAATGAGCTATCAGCACCAGTACGTCGACGGCACGCGCATCCACTTCCCGATCGGGAAAGTCGTGTGCATTGGCCGTAATTACGCCGAACACGCCAAGGAACTGGACAACCCGGTGCCTACCGAGCCGTTGCTGTTCATCAAGCCGGGCAGTTGCGTGGTCGAGCTGGAAGGCGGTTTCGCCATTCCGACCGAGCGCGGTTCGGTACACTACGAAGCGGAAATCGCCGTGTTGATCGGCAAGCCGTTGTCGACCAAACCGAGCCGTGAAGAAGTGCTTGACGCGATCTCCGGGTTCGCCCCGGCGCTGGACCTGACCCTGCGCGACAAGCAGGCGGAGCTGAAAGCCAAGGGCCTGCCGTGGGAAATCGCCAAGTCGTTCGACGGCGCGGCGGTGATCGCCCCGTTCGTGGTTGGCAGCACCTTTGCTGACCTGACTGACATCGGCATTCGCCTGACCATCAACGGCGAAGTGCGTCAGGACGGCAACAGCAGCGCGATGCTCAACCCTATCGTGCCGATGATCCAGCACATGGCCGGCTGCTTCTCGCTGCAGGCCGGTGACGTGATCCTTACCGGTACGCCAGTCGGCGTCGGCCCGCTGAACGTGGGCGATGACATCGTCCTCGAACTGGTTGGCGCGAGCAGCTTCACCAGCAACGTGCGCTAACCGCCACGCCGCAAATCCCCTGTGGGAGCGAGCCTGCTCGCGAAGGCGCCAGGTCAGTCGACATCATCGTTGCCTGACACTCCGTCTTCGCGAGCAGGCTCGCTCCCACATTTGTGTGATCCACCTTGCAAGCGTGCAGGGCAATCCCGCCATTTGCCGTTTTTTTCACATCCTGTACGGATAATTCCTCTCATTCTGGCGTCTGAGCCGGCCTCTTTGTGCTATTACCCATAGCCTGAATTTTCGGAACGCGTCCCTCGATGTCATCTCAAACTCAGCTCAAACCCACCCGCCGTTCACGTTTCGCCCTGCGTTGGTATGTCTGGCTCTTGCTGGTGATTGCCGCCGCTTATGCCGTGGCGTTTGCCATGCATTGGGATGATCGCGGTGTGCTTTGGCTGCAGGAACGCTTCGAAAGCCAGACCGAGCAGAAGGAAAGTATCTGGCTGCCGGACTACCGGGTGGTGATCGATGCCAAGCCGTTGACCGGTATGGAGAAGGACGAGGCCTCGGATCTGGCGTACAACCCGCAGACCAAAACGCTCTTCTCGGTGATGGGCAAGAACCCGTTTCTCGCTGAACTCACTTTGCAGGGCGATGTACTGCGCAAGATGCCGCTGGTGGGCTGGAGCAATCCGGAAGGCCTGACCGTCATGGAAAATGGCCTGATGGCCATCGTCGATGAGCGCCAGCACATGCTGTCGATCGTCAAAGTCGATGCCGACACCCGCGAATTGCACATCGCCGACTTCCCGAAATACGATCTCGGCCCGTCGAAAGATCAGAACAAAGCCTTCGAAGCCATTACCTGGGATTCCCATAATCAGCAATTGCTGCTCGGTGAGGAGCGGCCACCGGCGCTGTTCACCTGGAAAAGCGATGGCAGCCAGACCCTCAAGGGCGACAAGCAAAAACTCGCCAGTGATGAACTGGATATTCGCAACCTCTCGGCCTTGGCGATTGACCCGCGCACCCAGCACACACTGGTGCTGTCCGCCGACTCACATCTGCTGCTGGAGCTGGACGAGAAGGGCGAGCAGGTAAGCTTCATGACCCTTCTCGGCGGTTTCAATGGCCTGAAAAACACCATTCCCCGCGCCGAAGGCGTGACCATGGATGAAGCGGGTACGCTGTACATGGTCAGCGAGCCGAACCTGTTCTATCGCTTCGAAAAACAGTAATAACTGTCCTCGCGGCAATTTCAGACAAGTCTGATTGTCCTGACAGGCAAGTGGCCATTAAGCTTCAGTTCAGACGGGCGTGATATTTCATCCGCCTGTTTTGATCCCGAGCTCATCCGAATGCGTCGACTTGCCCGTCCCAAACCCCTGATGATCATCCTGTCGGTGATTGCCCTGATCGCGTTGATCGCGATCGGCCAATACATGCGCCTGTTCGAGCGCGCCTGGTTTAACTTGCACACCCTGTGGCAACCGCAGAGTAGCGAGTCGATTGCGCTGGATCAGTATCGCGTCGAGATTGAAGCGCGGGTGATTGACGGGCTGGACGACGATGTCTCGGCGCTGACCTTCGATCCGGTGCGCAAAAGCCTGTTCACCGTGACCAACAAGAATTCCGAACTGGTCGAACTGTCGCTCGAAGGCCAGATCCTGCGGCGCATCGCCCTGATTGGTTTCGGCGATCCGGAAGCCGTCGAGTTCATCAGCGCCGACACCTACGTGATCACTGATGAGCGTCAGCAGCGGTTGATCAAGATTCACCTGGAAGCAGACACCACGTTCCTCGACGCAGATGATGCCGAGCAGATGACCCTTGGCGTGCATATGGCCAGCAACAAGGGTTTTGAAGGCCTGGCGTATGACTCGGTGGGCAAGCGCCTGTTTGTCGCGAAAGAACGCAACCCGATGCTGATCTACGAAGTGCACGGCTTTCCGCACTTCAATCCGGAGAAATCCTACGCGGTGCATGTGATCAACGACCCCAAGCGCGATGCCGGGATGTTCGTGCGCGATCTGTCGAGCCTGCAATACGACGAGCGCAGCGGCCATTTGTTGGCGCTGTCGGATGAGTCGAGATTGATTCTGGAACTGGATGTCGGTGGACGACCGTTGAGCACGATGTCCATCAGTGGCGGTCGGCAGGGTTTGAAGAAAACCGTGCCGCAGGCAGAAGGCATTGCCATGGATGATGACGGGGCGTTGTATCTGGTCAGTGAGCCGAACCTGTTTTACGTCTTCAAAAAACCAACGCCGAACTAACCAGCACCACAAAACCATTGTAGGAGTGAGCCTGCTCGCGATAGCGGTGTGTCAGTCGACATCAATATCAACTGATCCACCGCTATCGCGAGCAGGCTCACTCCTGCAGGGGTATTTCGTCTGCCCATTAATTTCGGGCAGTCTGGGATTACTCAGCCTTGAGGGTTTTCACGCCTTCGCTAGTGCCCAGCAACAACAGATCCGCCGGACGCGCCGCGAACAGGCCATTGGTCACCACGCCGACGATTGCATTGATCTGCGCTTCCAGCTCCACCGGGTTGGTGATCTGCAGGTTGAACACGTCGAGAATGATGTTGCCGTTGTCGGTCAGCACGCCTTCGCGGTACACCGGGTCGCCGCCCAGTTTCACCAGTTGGCGAGCGACATGGCTGCGCGCCATCGGGATCACTTCGACCGGCAGCGGGAACTCGCCCAGCACCGGTACCAATTTGCTGGCGTCGGCGATGCAGATGAAGGTCTTGGCCACAGCCGCGACGATCTTCTCGCGGGTCAGTGCGGCGCCGCCGCCCTTGATCAGGTTCAGGTGCGCATCGCTTTCGTCGGCGCCATCAACGTAGAACTCCAGGTCGCTGACGGTGTTCAGCTCATACACCGGAATTCCGTGGCCCTTGAGGCGCGCGGCGGTAGCTTCGGAACTGGCCACCGCGCCATCGAACGCGCCCTTGTGCTGGGCCAGGGCGTCGATGAAGCAGTTGGCGGTGGAGCCGGTGCCGACCCCGACAATGCTCTTGTCGTCGAGTTTCGGAAGGATGAAGTCGACGGCGGCCTGAGCCACTGCCTGTTTGAGTTGATCCTGGGTCATGCGGGCTCCGGAAGCGGGCAAGGTGAGAACGGAAAGGCCGGCATTATAGCCGCAAGCGCGGCTAAAACCTCTGGATTCGTGTGGTCGTGCGGGCAAAAGCCGGGTTAGACTCCTCGGTCCCGCTCAACCGCTCAGTGATGCTTTCCGATGCTCGAACAGTACGTCAAAAAGATCCTCACCTCGCGCGTTTATGACGTTGCCGTAGAAACCCCGCTGCAGAACGCTCGCCAGCTCTCCGAGCGGCTGGGCAACGACATTTGGCTCAAGCGCGAAGACTTGCAGCCAGTGTTCTCGTTCAAGATTCGCGGCGCCTACAACAAACTGACGCAACTGAGCGATGAAGAACGCGCCCGTGGCGTGGTCACCGCGTCGGCGGGCAACCATGCGCAGGGCCTGGCCCTGGCGGCGAAAGTGCTGGGCGTAAAAGCCACCATCGTCATGCCCAAGACCACCCCCGAGATCAAAGTCGAAGGCGTGCGTTCGCGCGGCGGCAAAGTGGTGCTGCACGGTGATTCGTTCCCGGAAGCCCTGGCCTACTCGCTGAAACTGGTCGATGAAAAAGGCTACGTTTACATCCATCCGTACGACGATCCGCACACCATTGCCGGGCAGGGCACCGTGGCGATGGAGATTCTGCGCCAGCACCCGCAGCCGCTGGACGCGATTTTCGTTCCGGTCGGCGGCGGCGGTCTGATCGCTGGCATCGCCGCGTACGTCAAATACCTGCGTCCGGACATCAAAGTCATCGGCGTCGAGCCGGACGATTCCAACTGCTTGCAAGCGGCGATGGCCGCCGGTGAGCGCGTGGTGCTGCCGACCGTGGGCATCTTCGCCGACGGCGTGGCGGTGGCACAGATCGGTCAGCACACCTTCGACATCTGCAAAGACTATGTCGATGAAGTGATCACTGTCAGCACCGACGAGATCTGCGCAGCAATTAAAGATATCTACGACGATACCCGCTCGATCACCGAACCTGCCGGTGCTTTAGGCGTGGCCGGGATCAAGAAATACGTCGAGTTGCGCGGCGTCAGTGGCCAGACTTTCGTGGCCATCGACTCCGGTGCCAACGTCAACTTCGACCGCCTGCGTCATGTTGCCGAGCGCGCCGAACTGGGTGAGGGTCGTGAAGCGATCATCGCCGTGACCATCCCGGAGAAGGCCGGCAGCTTCAAGGCGTTCTGCGAGGCCGTCGGCAAGCGCCAGATCACTGAATTCAATTACCGATACAACACCGGCAGCGAAGCGCACATTTTCGTCGGCGTGCAGACCCACCCGGACAACGACCCGCGCAGCGCACTGCTGGCGAGCCTGACCGAGCAGGGTTTCCCGGTCGTCGACCTGACCGACAACGAACTGGCCAAGCTGCACATCCGCCACATGGTCGGCGGGCACGCGGCGCACGTGATTGATGAAGTGGTGTTCCGCTTCGAGTTCCCGGAACGTCCGGGGGCGCTGTTCAACTTCCTTAATAAGCTCGGTGGGCGCTGGAACATTTCGATGTTCCATTACCGCAACCACGGCGCTGCCGATGGCCGTGTGGTCGCGGGCCTGCAAGTGCCGCACGACGAGCGTCATCTGGTGCCGGCGGCCCTTGAGGAAATCGGTTACCCGTACTGGGATGAAAGCGAGAACCCGGCCTATCAGCTGTTTCTTGGCTGAGCGGCTACGCTGATGGGCATGGCCCAAGGAAGAGAAATTCATGGAAACCCTGACCACCCTGAAAGTTCTTCACGTCGCGGCGACCGTGGTGATCCTCGCCAGCGGGTTGGGGCTCGCTGCTTTGACTTGGCGTAATCGCAGCGAAGGGCCGGCCAGCACGATGCAGCGCCCTTGGCTGTTTATCTGGTGCTTGATGCTGATCGCGATGCTCAGCATGCCCTTCACTGGCTGGTGGCTGGTGCATTTGATTGGCTGGCCGTTGGGGCAATTCTGGATTCTGGGTTCCAGCGTGATCTATGCCGTGGCCACGTTGAGTGCAGTGTGGCTGTTGGTGCGACTTAATCGGCTGTGGACTAGCGGGGTTGGCAACTGGAAATTCAATCTGGCGCTGGCGATTGTCAGCGGCATCGGGTTTCTCGCCATTGCGGCTTTGATGGGTGCCAAGCCTGTCTAGGGCTTCAGACCGTGTCGACCCCATTCGCGAGCAGGCTCGCTCCCACAGGGGATTTGTGAACGACACAGATCCAATGTGGGAGCGAGCCTGCTCGCGAAGGCATAATCAGCCGCGCAACGAAATCACCGGCCAGCCACGCTTCTCGGCCTCAGCCCGCAGATTCGGATCCGGATCGACAGCGACGGGATTTGCCACCTGCTCCAGCAGCGGCAAATCATTCATCGAATCGCTATAGAAATAGCTGTCATCCAACGAATACCCGGTCTCTTCCAGCCAACGGTTCAGGCGCGTCACCTTGCCTTCGCGGAAGCAAGGAATATCAGTGCTGCGCCCGCTGTAACGGCCATCGACCATTTCACATTCAGTGGCAATCAGGGTTTCAACGCCCAGACGCACAGCAATCGGCGCGGTGACGAAGCGGTTGGTCGCGGTGATGATCACCAGTTTGTCGCCGGCGTCGCGGTGCTTTTTCAGCAGTTCCAGCGCCTGCGGCAACACGATCGGTTCGATGCAGTCGCGCATGTAATCGCTGTGCCATTGCTCGAGCACGGCCATGTCGGTGCGGCCGAGAATCTCCAGGCAGAAGTTCAGGTACGCGGCGTTATCCAGTTTGCCGGCCAGGTAATCCTGATAGAACTCGTCGTTGCGCGCTTTGTACGCAATCGGGTCGAGGAAGCCGCGTTCACACAGATAGTCGCCCCAGGCGTGATCGCTGTCGCCGCCCAGAAGGGTGTTGTCCAAATCGAAGAGTGCCAGGCGCATTGCAGTTACCCGCTGATAAGTCTGTAAAAAGGCGACAAGAATACGGTCTTTTCACAAGAGTGCACATAAGGTAGGAAGCTTCGTTGCCGCCTTATCAACCTTTGTGGAACAATGCGGCGACATGCGTTTGCGAGGTTGTTGCCGTGATCGACCCCGATGGTTTCCGCCCCAATGTCGGGATCATTCTGACGAATGACGCCGGCCAGGTGCTATGGGCTCGCCGTATCAATCAAGATGCCTGGCAGTTTCCGCAAGGGGGAATCAACCCTGAAGAGACGCCGGAAGACGCCTTGTACCGCGAGCTGAACGAAGAAGTTGGCCTGGAACGTGAAGATGTTGAAATACTGGCCTGTACTCGGGGCTGGTTGCGCTATCGTTTGCCGCAACGTCTGGTGCGTACGCACAGCCAACCGCTGTGCATCGGCCAGAAACAGAAATGGTTTCTCCTGCGCCTGATCTCCAACGAGCAGCGGGTGCGGATGGATTTGACCGGTAAACCGGAGTTCGATGGCTGGCGCTGGGTCAGCTATTGGTATCCGTTGGGCCAGGTGGTGACATTCAAGCGCGAGGTGTATCGCCGCGCCCTCAAAGAGCTTGCCCCGCGCCTTTTAGCGCGCGACTGACGACGGAGTTCGACCCCGAGCCATGCTCAATACGCTGCGCAAGATCGTCCAGGAAGTTAACTCCGCCAAGGATCTCAAGGCGGCGTTGGGGATTATTGTGTTGCGCGTCAAAGAGGCCATGGGCAGCCAGGTCTGCTCGGTCTACCTGCTTGATCCCGAGACCAACCGCTTCGTCCTGATGGCCACCGAGGGCTTGAACAAGCGCTCGATCGGCAAGGTCAGCATGGCACCCAACGAAGGTCTGGTCGGTCTGGTCGGCACGCGTGAAGAACCCCTGAACCTCGAAAACGCTTCGGTTCACCCGCGCTACCGCTACTTCGCCGAAACCGGTGAAGAGCGTTATGCCTCGTTCCTCGGCGCACCGATCATTCACCACCGCCGCGTCGTCGGCGTGTTGGTCATCCAGCAAAAAGAGCGCCGCCAGTTCGACGAAGGTGAAGAAGCTTTCCTCGTGACCATGAGCGCGCAGCTTGCCGGCGTTATCGCCCACGCCGAGGCCACAGGTTCCATCCGCGGTCTGGGCCGTCAGGGCAAAGGCATTCAGGAAGCCAAGTTCGTCGGCGTGCCGGGCTCGCCGGGTGCGGCGGTCGGTACCGCGGTGGTCATGCTGCCGCCGGCGGATCTGGACGTGGTGCCGGACAAGACCATCACCGACATCAACGCCGAGCTGGCACTGTTCAAAACCGCCATCGAAGGCGTGCGCGCCGACATGCGCGCGCTGTCCGCCAAGCTCGCGACCCAACTGCGCCCGGAAGAGCGCGCGCTGTTCGACGTCTACCTGATGATGCTCGACGATGCCTCGCTGGGCAGCGAAATCACCACCGTGATCAAGACCGGCCAGTGGGCCCAGGGCGCACTGCGTCAGGTGGTCACTGAGCACGTCAACCGTTTCGAATTGATGGACGACGCCTACCTGCGTGAGCGTGCCTCGGACGTCAAAGACCTCGGTCGCCGCCTGCTTGCCTATTTGCAGGAAGAGCGTCAGCAGAACCTGGTCTACCCGGAAAAAACCATTCTGGTCAGCGAAGAACTGACGCCGGCGATGCTCGGCGAGGTGCCGGAAGGCACGCTGGTCGGTCTGGTTTCGGTACTCGGCTCGGGTAACTCCCACGTCGCGATTCTTGCCCGGGCCATGGGCATTCCGACGGTGATGGGTCTGGTCGACCTGCCGTACGCCAAGGTCGACGGCATCGAAATGATCGTCGACGGCACACGCGGCGAGGTCTACACCAACCCGAGCGAAGTGCTGCGCAAGCAGTTCGCCGAAGTCGTCGAAGAAGAGAAACAACTGGCGCTGGGCCTCGACACCCTGCGCGACCTGCCATGCGTGACCCTTGACGGCCACCGCATGCCGCTGTGGGTCAACACCGGTCTGCTGGCCGATGTGGCACGGGCGCAGAAGCGTGGCGCCGAGGGTGTCGGCCTGTACCGCACCGAAGTGCCGTTCATGATCAACCAGCGCTTCCCGAGCGAGAAAGAACAACTGGCGATCTACCGCGAGCAGCTCGCCGCATTCCACCCGCAACCGGTGACCATGCGCAGCCTCGACATCGGTGGCGACAAGTCGCTGTCGTACTTCCCGATCAAGGAAGACAACCCGTTCCTCGGCTGGCGCGGCATTCGCGTCACCCTCGACCACCCGGAAATCTTCCTGGTGCAGACCCGCGCAATGCTCAAGGCCAGCGAAGGCCTGAACAACCTGCGGATTCTGCTGCCGATGATCTCCGGCACCCACGAACTCGAAGAAGCCCTGCACCTGATCCACCGGGCCTGGGGCGAAGTGCGCGACGAAGGCACCGACGTGCCGATGCCGCCGATTGGCGTGATGATCGAGATTCCGGCGGCGGTTTATCAGACCAAGGAACTGGCGCGGATGGTCGATTTTCTGTCCGTCGGCTCCAACGACCTGACCCAGTATTTGCTGGCGGTCGACCGTAACAACCCGCGTGTGGCCGATCTTTACGACTACCTGCATCCAGCGGTGCTGCAAGCCCTGCAGACCGTGGTGCGCGATGCCCATGCGGAAGGCAAACCGGTAAGTATCTGCGGCGAGATGGCCGGTGATCCGGCGGCGGCGGTGCTGTTGATGGCGATGGGTTTCGACAGTTTGTCGATGAACGCCACCAACTTGCCGAAGGTGAAGTGGATGTTGCGTCAGGTCAATCTGAGCAAGGCCCAGGAGTTGTTGGCCGAGTTGATGACCATTGATAACCCGCAAGTGATCCACAGCTCGCTGCAATTGGCGCTGAAGAACCTTGGGTTGTCGAAGATGCATCCGCCGGCGGTGGTCAAAGCCCTCTGAAGATCAAAAGCCCCTCACCCTAACCCTCTCCCAGAGGGAGAGGGGACTGATTGGGGGATGCTGCAGAGGTACGCCGACCTGAAAGTGCTGTGTTGAATCCATAATCGACTCACACGGACAAGAAGGTGCTGTGTTGAATCCATAATCGACTCGGTCTTTCAGGTCGATGTATGGCTCAAGACACCTCGGTCGGCCCCCTCTCCCTTTGGGAGAGGGCTGGGGTGAGGGTCGGCTTTTAAGCTTTTATCTCCACCTCGCCCAAATGCCCGCCATACGGCCCAAAACTCCGCTCGACCATCCGCCGCGACCCATCCGCCTGCACCACCAGCGCCGTACTCGCCCGCGTGCCGTAACTCTGACTGGCAATAAACACACTCGACAGCAATGTTTCAGTGGCCAGACCCACCCCGGTATCCGGCAATTCAGCTTCCGGCGCGGTCTGGGCATCGCTTAGCAAATCGAGCAAGTGCTGCGGTTGCGGATCATCCAGCACCGCACTCAACCCAGCCTTGGCCTTGAGCAACTTCGGCCACGGCGTATCCAGCCCGGCATTGGATAACCCATAGACGCCCGATTCCAGCATCACCGGTTCCGACAACCGCGCATTGAAGTGCCAAAGCTCATGACTGTTGCCGAGCAACAGATTAAACCCGGCATATTCCGCCGAACGCCCGACCACATCGCTCAAATAATCATCAATCGACGCATCGCCGGTCAGAAACCGCGCCACCAGTTCCCCTCGTGACTTGCGCGCTGGCGCCTGCTGCGGATCGCGAATATTGGTCAACGCAGCAAAGCGGCCGTTGGCGCCAATCCCCAGCCAGGTGCCGCCGGCCTCAAGATCACGCCCGGCATGTACGTGCGGCGCTTCCGGCCATTGCGCCAGCGGCAGGCTCGGCCGGGCGTAGAACTCGTCACGGTTGGCCGCGACGATCAGCGGCTGGGCATCGCCCGGGCGCCAGGCGAAAACAATCAGGCACATAAGGTGGTCCTTGTGTGTTTTTTGTCCACTGTACGCATCCGGCGTCCGTGCATCCATCGCCAGTGGAGCCAAAGGGTGTGCATCCGTTACCATGCCGCTCCGGTTTTGGGGATGCGGTCTGGGGAGACGGTCATGGAATTTCTGCTCTATCTGGCGCTGGGCGCCTGTGCGGGCGTGCTGGCCGGACTGTTTGGCGTCGGCGGCGGGATCATCATCGTCCCGGTGCTCGTGTTCAGTTTCACCTTGCAGGGCTTTGATCAGTCGATTCTCACCCATCTGGCGGTCGGCACGTCGCTGGCGACGATCATCTTCACCTCGGTCAACGCCGTGCGTGAGCATCATCGACGAGGCGCGGTGCGCTGGCCGATCTTCATGTGGATGGCCGTCGGCATTCTGCTCGGTGCAGGTTTCGGTGCGCTGACCGCTGAAGCGATTTCCGGCCCGCACTTGCAAAAGATCATCGGCGTGTTTGCCTTGATCATCTCGGTGCAACTGGCGCTGGACATCAAACCCAAGGCCAGCCGAACGGTGCCGGGTAAACTCGGTCTGACCGTGGCCGGCAGCATCATCGGTTGGGCCTCGGCGATTTTTGGTGTCGGTGGCGGCTCGTTGACCGTGCCGTTCCTGACCTGGCGCAGCGTGCCGATGCAGCAAGCGGTGGCAACGTCATCGGCCTGCGGTCTGCCGATTGCCTTGGTCAGTGCATTAAGTTTCATGATTCTGGGCTGGCACGATCCGTTGTTGCCGCCGCATAGTCTCGGTTTTGTGTATTTGCCGGCGTTGTTGGGCATTGCCCTGACCAGTATGGTTTTCGCCCGCATCGGCGCGCGTTTGGCGCATCGGTTGTCGCCGCGCTTGCTGAAACGGCTATTCGCCGCTTTGCTGTTCAGCGTCGGGTTAAGCTTTTTGCTTTAACCGCGTCGCAATCCTGGCTTAATCCTGAGGTGGCAGCGTCGCCCGGGAATTTTGGTTTCAACTCTAACGAGGAGTCGCAATGCTGCCTTACCCGCAGATCGACCCGGTGGCCCTGGCCATCGGTCCGCTGAAAATCCACTGGTACGGTCTGATGTACCTGATCGGCATCGGCGGTGCGTGGCTGCTGGCGTCGCGCCGGCTCAACCGTTTCGACCCGACCTGGACCAAGGAGAAACTCTCCGACATGGTCTTCTGGATGTCGATGGGCGTGATCGTCGGCGGGCGCCTGGGCTATGTGCTGTTCTACGATCTGAGCGCTTACCTGGCCAACCCGACGCTGATTTTCGAAGTGTGGAAGGGCGGCATGTCGTTCCACGGCGGTTTCATCGGCGTAATGCTGGCCGCGTTGTGGTTTGGCAAGCGCAACGGCAAGTCGTTCTTCCAGTTGATGGACTTCGTCGCACCAATGGTGCCGATCGGTCTGGGCGCCGGGCGCATCGGTAACTTCATCAACGCCGAATTGTGGGGCAAAGCCACCGACGTGCCATGGGCCATGGTCTTCCCGCCATTCAGCGATCCGGCGCAACTGCCGCGTCACCCGTCGCAGCTCTATCAGTTCGCGCTCGAAGGCGTGGCGCTGTTCCTGATTCTGTGGATTTTCTCGCGCAAACCGCGTCCGACCATGGCCGTATCGGGCATGTTCGCGCTGTTCTACGGCATCTTCCGTTTCATCGTCGAATTCGTCCGCGTACCGGATGCGCAGCTGGGCTATCTGGCCTGGAACTGGCTGACCATGGGCCAGGTACTCTGCGTGCCGATGATCGTCGGCGGGCTGTTCCTGATCTGGCTGGCCTATCGTCGCGCACCGGCAGCACCGCTCGCGCCGACGGCTTAAACTACGAACCCCGGCGCGCGACGCCGGGGCTCAAAGGACACAGGTAACTCATGAAGCAATATCTCGAACTGGTCTCGCACGTCATTCAGAACGGCAGCAAACAGGCCAACCGCACCGGCATCAACACCATCAGTTTCCCGGGCGCGATGCTGCGTTTCGATCTGCAGGAAGGTTTTCCGGCGATCACCACGCGCAAAATGGCCTTCAAATCGGCCATCGGCGAGATGTGCGGTTTTCTCCGTGGCGTGAACAACGCCGCTGAATTCCGTGCGCTGGGCTGCAAGGTCTGGGACCAGAACGCCAACGAAAACGCGCAGTGGCTGGCCAACCCGTTCCGTCAGGGCGACGACGACCTCGGCGAAATCTACGGCGTGCAATGGCGTAAATGGCCGGCGTACAAGCAGATCCCGCAGAGCAACACTGCGGCCATCGAACAAACCTTGAGCAACGGCTACAAGCAGATTGCTCAGGGCGAAGAAGACGGCCAGGCTTACGTGGTGCTGTACAAAGCCATCGACCAGGTGCGCCAGTGCGTCGACACGATCATCAAGGATCCGGGCAGTCGTCGCATTCTGTTCCACGGCTGGAACGTCGCGCAGCTGGATGAAATGGCCCTGCCGCCGTGCCATCTGCTGTACCAGTTCCACCCGAATGTCGAGACCAAAGAGATTTCTCTGACCCTCTACATCCGCTCCAACGATCTGGGTCTGGGCACACCGTTCAACCTCACCGAAGGCGCCGCGCTGCTGAGCCTGATCGGTCGCCTGACCGGTTACACGCCGCGCTGGTTCACCTATTTCATCGGTGATGCGCACGTCTACGAAAACCATCTGGACATGCTCAACGAACAGCTCAAGCGCGAGCCGTTTGCCATGCCCAAGCTGAAAATCTCGGATCGTGTGCCGGAGTTTGCCAAGACCGGTGTGTATCAGCCGGAGTGGCTGGAGCTGGTCGAGCCGAGCGACTTCTCGCTGGAAGGCTATGAGCACCACGCGCCAATGACTGCGCCAATGGCGGTCTAAGCCGTTGCATAAAACCCCTGTGGGAGCGAGCCTGCTCGCGAAGAGGGCGTGTCAGTCATAGAGATGTCGACTGATACACCGCTTTCGCGAGCAGGCTCGCTCCCACATTTGGTTTTGCGTGAGTCTTAATGGCCGTGGCTGCGGCCTACGTGGGAGTGTTCGACTTCCGTCGCGACAACCCCGCCACTCACCTCCAGCCGCTGCAAAATCCCGCATTGTTCCGCCCCCGGCCCTTCGCCACAGCGTTGGCGCAGGTCGAGCAGTTGTGTCTGCAACGCCAGCAAGCCATCAATCCGCGCCTTCACATGCTGAATGTGCTCGTCGATCAGCGTATTCACGCTTTCACACTGATCCTGCGGGCTATCACGCATGGCCAGCAGGCTGCGAATCTCTTCAAGGGTCATGTCGAGGGTGCGGCAGTTGCGGATAAAGGTCAGGCGTTCGGCGTGCGCCTGGGTGTAGACGCGGTAGTTGCCGTCGCTGCGGGCCGGCTCCGGCAGGAGGTTTTCGCGCTCGTAGTAGCGGATGGTTTCCACGGCGCAGTCGGTGAGTTTGGCCAGTTCTCCGATCTTCATGACGGCAATCTCCAAAAGGGTGCTTGACCCTATAGTGGCTACAGGGTCTTTACTTGGCAACAGGCACCTTCATGGACGCGACCAATGAGCGATTCCCAGCACACCCACAAGCCCGGCGACGGCCACGATCACAGTCATAAATTGCAGCCTGTGCATAAACATGCCCACGGCGGCGACTCTTGCTGCGGGCCGAAAGTTGCAGCGCCGGCACCGGTTCATGCGCACGAAGATTCCTGCTGCTCATCGAAAGCCGCCGCGCCTGCGTTGGTGCAACTGAGCGAGAAAACCAGCGCCGACGCGCGGCTGAGCAGTTTCCGTATCGAGGCGATGGACTGCCCGACCGAGCAGACGCTGATCCAGAACAAGCTCGGCAAACTCGCCGGCGTGCAGCAGCTCGAATTCAATCTGATCAACCGCGTACTCGGCGTGACCCACAATCTGCCGGGTACCGAGCCGATCACCGAAGCGATCAAATCCCTCGGCATGCACGCCGAGCCGCTGGAGGCGGGCGTCGAAGCGCCGGCCCCGGCACCGGTGAAAAAACACTGGTGGCCGCTGGCGCTGTCCGGTGTCGGCGCGCTCGCCGCTGAAGTCATTCACTTCACCAATGCCGCTCCGACCTGGGTGGTGGCGATCATAGCGCTGGTGTCGATCCTCAGCGGTGGCCTGACCACCTATAAAAAGGGCTGGATCGCCCTGAAGAACCGCAACCTCAACATCAACGCACTGATGAGCATCGCCGTCACCGGTGCGATCCTCATCGGCCAATGGCCGGAAGCGGCGATGGTGATGTTCCTGTTCACCGTCGCCGAGCTGATCGAAGCGCGCTCGCTGGACCGTGCGCGCAACGCGATCAGCGGTTTGATGCAGATGACGCCGGAGCAAGCCACGGTGTTGCAGGCTGACGGCAGCTGGATTGAGCAGGACGTGAAAAGCGTCGAACTCGGCGCCCGCGTACGGGTGAAACCGGGCGAGCGCATTGCGCTGGACGGCGAAGTGGTCAGCGGCAGTTCGACCATCGACCAGGCGCCGATCACTGGGGAAAGCCTGCCGGTAGAGAAAACCGTCGGTGACAAAGTCTTTGCTGGCACCATCAATCAGGCCGGTTCGCTGGAATACACGGTGACCGCAGCGGCGAACAATTCGACTCTGGCGCGCATCATCCACGCCGTCGAACAGGCCCAAGGTGCGCGGGCACCGACTCAGCGTTTCGTCGATCAGTTTTCGAAAATCTACACGCCCGTGGTGTTCGTCTTTGCCTTGGCCGTGGCGATCATTCCGCCGCTGTTCATGGGCGCCGTGTGGTTCGACTGGATCTACCGCGCGCTGGTGTTGCTGGTGGTCGCGTGCCCATGTGCACTGGTGATTTCCACCCCGGTGACCATCGTCAGCGGCCTCGCGGCAGCGGCGCGCAAAGGCATTCTGGTCAAGGGCGGCGTGTACCTCGAGGGCGGTTTCAAGCTCGATTATCTGGCGCTGGATAAAACCGGCACGATCACTCACGGCAAACCGGTGCAGACCGATTACCTGTCGCTGGACCCAACCGCCGATGCCTCCGCGCCGGCAATCGCTGCGGCGTTGGCCGGCCGTTCCGATCACCCGGTGTCTCTGGCCATCGCCAACGCCGCTGTGGATAAAAACTTCCAAGCGCTGATTGTGGATAACTTCGAAGCATTGGGCGGGCGTGGCGTCAAAGGCGAGATCAACGGCCAGACCTACCACTTGGGCAACCATCGCTTGGTCGAAGAGTTGGGCCTGTGCTCGCCGGCACTGGAAGAGAAACTCTTCGCGCTGGAGAAACAGGGCAAATCCGTGGTGCTGCTGCTCGACAATTCCGGCCCGCTGGCACTGTTCGCGGTGGCGGATACCGTCAAGGAAACCAGTCGCGAAGCAATCCGTCAGCTCCACGAACTCGGGGTGAAAACCCTGATGCTCACCGGCGACAACGTCCACACCGCCCAGGCGATTGCCGCACAGGTTGGCATCGACGAAGCGCGTGGCGACTTGCTGCCGACCGACAAACTGCAAGCCATCGAAGACCTTTATGCACAGGGCCGGCGGGTCGGCATGGTCGGTGACGGCATCAACGACGCGCCGGCACTGGCCCGCGCCGAGATCGGTTTTGCCATGGCCGCTGCCGGCACCGACACCGCGATCGAAACCGCCGATGTCGCCCTGATGGACGATGATCTGCGCAAGATCCCGGCGTTCATCAGCCTGTCGCGCAACACCGCGAGCATCCTGAAACAGAACATCGCGCTGGCCCTGGTGATCAAAGCTATCTTTCTTGCGGTAACCTTCGCTGGGCTCGCCACCATGTGGATGGCGGTGTTCGCCGACATGGGCGTGAGCCTGCTGGTGGTGTTCAACGGTTTGCG
Source organism: Pseudomonas sp. S3_C06 (assembly GCF_054667675.1). Classification (NCBI taxonomy): domain Bacteria; kingdom Pseudomonadati; phylum Pseudomonadota; class Gammaproteobacteria; order Pseudomonadales; family Pseudomonadaceae; genus Pseudomonas; species Pseudomonas sp. S3_C06. The sequence continues at coordinate 3,527,700 of NZ_CP162747.1, read as the reverse complement.
CCTGCTGCGCAAATAGATGAGGAAAGGTTGTGCTGAGTGCCGAGCTGAAAGCGTTTTACATGGTCGCCCGCCTGGGCAGCATCACGCTGGCGGCGAAAAAACTCGGCCTCAGCCAACCGACCGTGACCACGCAGATTCGCAATCTGGAAAGTCAGTATTCGGTGGAGCTGTTCTACCGTGGCGGTCGGCGGTTAAGCGTCAGTGATGAAGGCGCGCGGTTGCTGCCGATGGTCAAGACGCTGTTGCAGCAAGAGGCGGACATCGAGTTCTTCCTGCGCAACAGCGGTCAGGTGCAGGGCACATTGCGCATCGCGGCGACGGCGCCGTATTACATCCTCGATCTGGTGAAGACCTTTCGCGAGCGTCTGCCGCAGGTGGAAGTGTCGGTGGAAATCGGTAATTCACAGCAGGTGCTCGAAGCGCTGGAGGATTACCGCGTGGACATCGCCGCGTCGTCACAATTGCTTGATGACGCGCGGTTGATTCGTCGGGTGTTGGGCACGGATCCGCTGGTGCTGGCGGTGCATCGCAACCATCCGCTGGCGGCGCAGGAGCATGTGGCGTTGAGTGCGCTGGCCGGGCATACCTTGTTGATGCGTGAATCCGGTTCAACCACGCGGCGGCTGACGGAAGAGTTGCTCGCGAGTGCCGGGGTGAGCTTCGGGCCGTTGCTGGAGATTGGCAGCCGTGAGTCGATTCGTGAGGCGGTGTTGCGCAATATCGGCATCAGCATCATTGCCCGGCAGGAAGTGCCGCATGATCCGCAGTTGCGCGTGCTGACGATCGAGAATGCGCCGCAGATTCCTGAGTACCTCTATTGCCTGAAAGAGCGCAAGGGCGCGCGGTTGCCGGCGGCGTTTCTCGGTTTGGCCCAGGAAATGTCCCCCGCGTAATGATCGTTCCCACGCTCCGCGTGGGAATGCAGCCCGGGACGCTCTGCGTCCCAACAGCCGAACGCGGAGCGTCCGATGAGGCATTCCCACGCAGAGCGTGGGAACGATCTCTGGTGAACCAAAATCCCCGAATACCACTATCGGCCGTTTTTGCCTCGTTGCCACATGACGGACGCATTACAACTCTAGGATTGGCCCCATCTGCTTGATGAGGTCTGTCCATGAATCCTGCCATCGCAACTGCCCTGACCAACCCCGGTGCGCCGATGAAAGTGCGCGGCGTGCAGAAACGCTTCGGCGCGTTCACCGCACTGGATAACGTCTCCCTCGACGTCGCCGCCGGTGAACTGGTGTGCCTGCTCGGCCCGTCGGGCTGCGGCAAAACCACCTTGCTGCGCTGCATCGCCGGTCTGGAAAAACAGGACAGCGGCGAGCTGTACCTCGGTGACCGCGACGTCTCACACCTCGCCCCGCAAGCCCGCGACTACGGGATTCTGTTCCAGTCCTACGCACTGTTCCCCAATCTGAGCGTCGAGGCGAATATTGCCTACGGCCTCGCTGGCAGCGGTCGCGATGAAGTGCGCCAGCGCGTCGGACAGATGCTGGAACTGGTCGGCCTCACTGGCAGCGAGAAAAAGTACCCCGGCCAATTGTCCGGCGGCCAACAGCAACGTGTAGCGCTGGCCCGCGCTCTGGCGCCGGCACCGTCGCTGCTGTTGCTCGATGAACCGATGTCGGCCCTCGACGCCCGGGTCCGCGAGCATCTGTGCACCGAGCTGCGCCAACTGCAACGCAACCTCGGCATCACCACCCTGATGGTCACGCACAATCAGGACGAAGCCATGCTGATGGCCGACCGCATCGCGGTGATGAACAACGGCCGCGTCGAGCAGTACGCCACCCCGCAGGAAATCTACAACCGCCCGGCCACGCCGTTCGTGGCCGAGTTTGTCGGCCAGGGCAACTGGTTGCCGTTCCAACGCAGCAGCGACACTCACGCGCAGGTCGGCGGGATGAACCTGCGCCTCAGTGACGGCAGCGTTCAGCGCGCCTCCGGCCGTTTGTTCTGCCGTCCGGAAGCGATCAACGTCAATCCGCTGGTACACGAAGAAAACCTGTTCCCGGCCAAAGTCCGCGAGATCACCTTCCTCGGCAACCGCTGCCGCATGAGTTTCGAACTCGATCAACTGCCGGGCCACGCACTGCTCGCCGAACTCGCCCCGGAAGCCATGCCGCGCCTCGGCGCCCAGCAGATCATGGTCGCCTTGCCGCCGCGCAGTCTGCAGGTGTTTGCCTGATGAACAGCAACCTCGCGCTGCCGCTACCGCACAAGCAGGTGCGACAGTCTTCGAAAGCCGAGATCGGCGACCGTATTTTTGTCGTCGGCGGCAAAGTCCTTCTGCTGCTGTTACTCGGCGTCGCGGTATTGCTGCCGTTGCTGGCGATCTTTTGGCGCGGCTTCAGCAGTGAAGCCGGGCAGGGCGGTGGCTGGCTCGCGGCGAAGGAACTGGTGAGCAGCGAGAATTTCCACTGGCTGCTTGGCAACAGTCTGAAAGTATCCCTCAGCGTGGCGGCCATCGTCGTACCGCTGGCTTACCTGTTTGCCTACGCGCTGCAACGCACGTTGATTCCGGCGAAAGGCATCTGGCGCGGCATTTCGTTGTTGCCGCTGATGGCACCGTCGATGTTGCCGGGGATTGCGCTGGTCTATCTGTTCGGCAACCAGGGCATGTTGCGCGGGCTGCTCTCGGACAACATTTATGGGTTCTGGGGGATTGTGCTGGGTGAGGTGATTTACACCTTTCCCCATGCGCTGATGATTTTGCTCTCGGCATTGTCGCTGGCCGATGCGCGATTGTTCGATGCCGCGTCGAGTATGGGCGCCAGCCCGGCCAAGGCGTTTCGCAGCATCACCTGGCCGGCGACTCGGCAGGCCGCATTCGCTGCATTCTGTCTGGTGTTCACCCTGACCATCACCGATTTCGGTGTGCCGGTGGTGGTCGGTGGCGACTATCAAGTGCTGGCGCTGGAGGCCTACAAAGCCGTGGTCGGCCAACAACAATTCGGTCGCGGCGCATTGATCGGCATGGTGCTGTTGCTGCCGGCGCTGTTCAGCTTCGGCGTTGATGCCTGGCTGCGTCGGCGTCACGGCGACTCCATGAGCGGGCGTGCGCAGGTGTTCAAACCGGCGCCGTCGAAACTGCGCGACGGCTGTTACCTGACGATTGTCTTGCTGATCAGCGCCGCGTTGATTCTGGTGTTCGGCATGGCGGTGTTCTCGTCGCTGGTGAAGTTCTGGCCGTACAACCTGTCGCTGTCGCTCAACCACTATCAGTTCAACGAAACCGCTGGCGGTGGCTGGCTGGCTTACAGCAACAGTTTGAAAATGGCCTTGGGCACGGCGTTGATCGGCAGTGTGTTGATCTTCACCGGCGCTTATCTGATGGAGAAAACCCGCACTCAGCGCGGCCTCAACCTCGCGTTGCGCATGCTCAGTTTCGTGCCGATGGCGGTGCCAGGACTGGTGCTTGGTCTCGGTTATGTTTTCTTCTTCAACCTCACGGGTAACCCGCTGCATGTGCTCTACGGGACGATGACGCTGTTGATCGTCTGCACCATCGCGCACTACCTGACCACCGCACAAATGACCGCGACCACCGCATTGCGCCAACTCGACGCCGAGTTCGAAGCCGCCGCGCTGTCGCTCAAAGCGCCGCTGTACCGCCACTACCTGCGCGTCACCGTGCCGATCTCGCCTACCGGCGCTGCTCGATATCGTGCGCTACCTGTTCGTCTCGGCGATGACCACGGTGTCGGCGGCGATCTTCCTCTACAGCCCCGACACCATCCTCGCGGCGGTCGCGGTGCTGAACATGGATGACGCCGGCAACGTCGGCGGCGCGGCGGCGATGTCGACCCTGATTCTGTTCACCTCGGCGGGCGTGTCCTTGCTGCTGGCGTGGGCTTCGCGCGGCTTGCTGCGCCGTTCTCAAGCCTGGCGGCAAACCGCGCCCGGTCACTGATTCAACTCACTTACAGGAAAACGATCATGTTCAAGCCTATGGCCCTGGCCGCAGCTGTGCTCGCTACTTTCAGCCTGAATGCCTTCGCGGCAAAAACCGAGTTGACGGTGTACACCGCCCTCGAAGCCGAGCAACTGAAGTCCTACAAAGAAGCCTTTGAAAAGGCCAACCCGGACGTCGAGATCAAATGGGTGCGTGATTCCACCGGGATCATCACCGCCAAACTGCTCGCCGAAAAGGCCCGTCCACAGGCTGACGCGGTGTGGGGCCTGGCTGCTTCGAGCCTGGCGATTCTCGACCAGCAAGGCATGCTGCAAAGCTACGCGCCGAAGGATCTCGGCAAGATCGGCGCGAACTACCGCGACGCCGCGAACCCGCCCGCGTGGGTCGGCATGGACGTCTGGGCCGCGACGATTTGCTTCAACACCGTTGAGGCTGAGAAGCAGGGCCTGACCAAACCCGTGAGCTGGCAGGATCTGACCAAGCCTGAGTACAAAGGCAAGATCGTCATGCCCAACCCGGCGTCGTCCGGCACCGGTTTCCTCGACGTCAGCGCCTGGCTGCAAACCTTTGGCGAGAAGCAGGGCTGGGCCTACATGGACGGTCTGCACCAGAACATCGGCCAGTACGTTCACTCCGGTTCCAAGCCTTGCAAGTTAGCAGCGGCGGGCGAGTTCCCGATCGGGATTTCCTTTGAATACCCGGCGGTACAGCTGAAGCGTCAGGGCGCGCCGCTGGACATCATCCTGCCGAAGGAAGGTCTGGGTTGGGAGATCGAAGCGACTGCCGTGATCAAAGGCACGCCGCATGAAGAAGCGGCGAAGAAACTGGCTGACTTCTCGGCGAGTGCCGAGGCGATGGATCTGTACAAGGAGAACTTCGCTGTTCTTGCCCAGCCAGGGATCGCCAAGCCGCAGACCGAATTGCCGGCGGATTACGAGCAGCGTCTGATCAAGAATGACTTTGCCTGGGCCTCGAAGAATCGCGACGAGATTCTGACCGAGTGGCGCAAGCGTTATGACGGCAAGTCCGAGAAAGTCGCCGCCAAGTAACCGTTGCCGATCGTTCCCACGCTCCGCGTGGGAATGAATCCCGTGACGCTCCGCGTCACTATGGACGCAGAGCGTCCTTGGCTGCATTCCCACGCGGAGCGTGGGAACGATCATTGAGGTAGCCTCATGACACAACACCAAGACCTGCTCGTCGTAGGCGCCGGCATTCTGGGCCTATCGCACGCCTACGCCGCCGCCAAACGCGGTCTCAAGGTCGCCGTTTTCGAACGCACTGCCACGCCCCTCGGCGCCTCGGTGCGCAACTTCGGCCAGGCGCTGGTCACTGGCCAACCACCTGGCCAAATGCTCGAGCTGGCCAAGGCCAGCCGCGAGATCTGGGGCGACTGGGCGCAACTCGCCGGTCTGCAAATCAAGCGCAACGGTTCCTACCTGTTCGCCCGTACTGAAGCCGAAGAACATCTGCTCGAAGCCTTCTGTAACGGTCGCGCCGTGGAGCACGGTTACAACATCCAGTTGCTGCGCGGCGCTGCTTTGCGCGATCTGTATCACGGCCAGTTCAGCCACCACCGCGCCGCCCTCCACGGCATCGACGATCAACAGCTGTACTCACGCGAAGCAATCCCGGCGCTGATCGATTACTTGCGCCGCGACCTCGGTGTCGAGTTTCACTTTTCGACGCTGGTGCGCGACGTCGAACCCGGACGCCTGCACAGCACCGCCGGCAGTTTCACCGCGAAGCAGATTATCGTCTGCTCCGGCCACGATTATCAGACCTTGCTCGCCGAGCCGATCGCCGCCCTCGATCCGCAAATCTGCCGTCTGCAAATGCTCCGCGCCAAACCTGCGACCGAGCTGAATCTGCAACACGCCTTGCTCACCGGTTTGAGTTGCGTGCACTACGGCGCCTTCGCCGATCTGCCGGAAGCAGCGGCGGTGCAGGCGCAGATCCTGCGCGAGCAACCGCACTTGCACGACAACGGCATTCACCTGCTGATCAGCCCGACGCCGTACGGCGAGCTGATCATCGGCGACTCGCACCATTACGGCAGCGACCCTTCACCGTTCAACGCCGAGCAAGTGGATAACTGGATGATCGAGCTGGCCGAGCAGACGCTGGGCTGCAAGGTGCAAGTGGTCGAGCGCTGGCAGGGCGTCTATGGTTCTCGAGGACCGGGGCCGTTTTCGTTGCTGCGCCCGGCAGCGGGGTTGAGTGTGGCGCTGATGCACACCGGCGTCGGCATGAGCGTCGGCCCGGCGATGGCCGAGCGCAACGTTGCGCAGTTGCTGGAGGAAATTTGATGACAGGTCATGAGCAAGTCGTTGCGCGGGTATTCGGGCTGTACGAACGCTTCGGCACCAGCGATTACATCGGCGAGCCGGTGTCACAGATTGAGCACATGTCCCAGGCTGCCGAACTGGCGATGGCTGAGGGCTTTGACGATGAAGTGGTGTTGGCGGCGTTCTTTCATGACATCGGCCATTTGTGTGCCGAGGGCGCGGAGAATATGGGCGGTTATGGCGTGCTCAGCCATGAACGCCTGGGCGCGGATTATTTGCGTGAAGCCGGTTTCAGCGAGCGCTTGGCACAGCTGGTGGAATATCACGTGCAGGCCAAGCGGTATCTGACGTTGCGTGAGCCGGGGTATTTTGATCGGCTGAGTGAGGCGAGCCGGCGAACGCTGGCGTATCAGGGTGGGGTGATGACCGAGGTGGAGGCGGATGTGTTTGAGCGCGATCCGTTGTGTGCGGTCAGCCTGCGGATGCGGCAGTGGGATGAGTTGGCCAAGGAGCGCGCGGTGCCGGTGATGGATCTTGGGGTTTTGAAGCGTAAGGCTGCGAGATTGTTGTCTACTGTGTGATTGTCGCCCTCACCCCAGCCCTCTCCCGGAGGGAGAGGGAGCCTACGGAGTTGTTCTCAGGTGATACATCGACCTGAAATATCCAGCCGAACTCAGGTTTTGAAAAGCCTGGAGATCTGCTCCCTTCCCCCTCTACCCCTTGGGGGAGAGGGCGGGGGTGAGGGGGTAGCGATCTAAAGCTCAAGCACCCGATCAACCAACGCCTCAATCTGCTCCTGCCGTTCCGCCTGATTCAACTTCGCCTGCGGATTGAGCGACGACCACTGCGGATGCGCCCGCGCCTTGCTCAGCGCTTCAGGCAACTTGCCCTCACGCCAGGTTTTGTCTTGCGGCGTGGCCACCTGAACCGCATCCATCGCCGCATGCCCGCGCTGATCCAGCGCCAACACCAGTTGCCGCTGACGCAACGCCAACAACCGCAGTACTCCGTCATCCACCGTCAGCTCACGCTGCCCTTTGATCTTGCCCAGCAAGCGACTGCCATAACTGCGCGCCGTCTGCAGCGCACCGCCAGCAATCGCCCCAGCCAGTGCCGCCGCGCCGAGGGTAATCCCGCCAACCAGCAAATCCACACCAGCCCCCGCTGCCGCACCAGCAGCAATACCGCCGCCCACGCGTACGCCGAGTTGCTTCAAGGTTTCCGGGTTGAACAGGTCATCACCCCAGCGTCCATCGAGCAACGGCAAATCACTCGCCGCGGCATCCTGTGGTCGGAACGCGTACAGCTTGAGCAACGCCTCAACACACTTCTGCTCGCGCTGGCGCACAGCCTTGCGCAATTCGCTGATGGCTTGCTGCTCCTGCTCCGCCTCGCTGACCACACTGCGTCGGCACGCGGCGCAGTCGATCAGCAACTCAGCAATCAAGCGCGCCGCACTTTGCTGACGCGCGAGGCGCTGAGCCTGTTGATCGGCAATCAGCCGCTCCAATTGCGGTCGAGCATTTTCCAGCAGCAACGCGAGACTTTCATACAGCCGGCGCTCGCCATCCTCGGGCGGCGCGACGCTGTCGAAACGCACCAGCGCATGCAGCCCGAGCCGCGCCAATGCCTCGCGCCAATCCGGTTCGCGATGGTTGGCGCTGCTGACGAAATTCAGTACCGGCAGCAACGGTTTGCCGCAACTGGCGAGCACTTCCAGTTCATCGCGATACTTGGCCAGCACCGGTTCGCGCGCATCGATCACGTATAAACCGGCGTCGGAGGCGAGCAATTGCCGCAGCACTTTGGCCTCCTGCTCAAAGCGCTGGCGAGCCTCGCTGCCGTCGAGGAACCGCGCCAGCCGCGCCGGGCCATCGAGGCGTTCGCCGGGGCGTTCCAGGCGTTCGAGAAAATCCAGCAGGGCGATGGCATCTTCCAGTCCCGGCGTGTCGTAGAGGTCGAGCAACGGTTCGCCGTCCACCGACAACCGCGCGCCCTCGACATGCCGGGTAGTGCTCGGGCGATGGGACACTTCGCCAAAACCCACGTCGCGGGTCAGCGTGCGCAGCAGCGAGGTTTTGCCGACGTTAGTGTGGCCGACCACCGCGAGTTTCAGCGGCGCTTTCCAGGCATCAGTCATGACCCGTCTCCAACCAGTTCAACGGCGCGCAATCGGCGAACGGCAACTCCAGTTGTTGCAGCGCAACGTGCCAGTCGCCGAGGCGTTCGGCATCCAGTTCGTCGCCCGGCGGTGCTTGCAGCAGCCAGACACGGGTTTCGCCGGCGCTGCGCGCCAGTTCGGCGATCAAGGCGAGGCTGCCGCGATCCGGCGAGCGCCGTGGGTCGCAGGCAATGGCCAGACGTGCCGGTGGAAAACGGCTGAGTTGTTCGAGGAGTTTGTGCCGCGATTCTCGGCTGTCGAGGATGCCGGCGTTACTGACATTTTTCGGCAGCGCGGGTGGCCATGGACGTTGTTCGTCGAGTTCGATGGCGACCAGCAACGCGCCTTCGCTGGCGAGTTCGCCGACGCTGCTTTCGACGCGATGCAACTGCGCAGGCTCCGGGTCGTTGACGCCGAGGCGTTCGCTGGTCGGCATCAGACGTTCGCGCAGCTGCGCGTAGCCGGGCAGGTTCAGCTCCAGGCGCAAGCGATCACGCCCGCGTTTCCAGCGCCAACGGCAGAACAGCATCAGCAGCAGGCGGGGGAGCACGCCATAGATCAGCACCGCGCCGACCAGCCATATCGCCCACATCTGGCGAACCAGCACGCGGTTGTAATCGGTGTCCAGCGTTACGCGAATCATGTCCACGCTCGGCGCACTCCAGCCCAGCGCATGGGGAATAACCGTCAACGCATCAGTCAGTGCCGCGAAGAAGTCAGCGCCAAGCAGCGTGCTTTCCCAGATGAAGTCATATTGCCGGGTGGCCATCATCAATATCAGCATGCTCAGCGCGCTGAACATGATCAGCAACCACAGGCCATTGACCAGCGAGCCAATCGCCCAGCGATTGAGTTTGTGGCGTTGCAGCAGGACCAGTAATGCGGGGGGTAATTGCGCGGCTTTGGCGTCCCGGGCAAATTTCTCGCTGAGCCACAGCCACAATCTGCCAAGCGCTGCCGCGTGTTCGCCAGCGAATAGCAGGCCGAATGCCCAGCTCAGCAGCAGGATCAGATTGACCCCGAGCAACGTGCCCAGCGCCCAGAAAATGTTTACCGCTCGCGTACCGTCGCCGAGCGCAGAAAATGCCATGCCCGCCCCGGTGACGCAGGCCAGCAGCGCCATCAGCAGCAACGCCAGACGCGCGCCTTGCAGCCAGTGTTTCAGAGCATTGGTCAGCCCGTCGCGCTCGGCCAGCCAGAGCGCCCGGCGCTGAATGCGGCTCGGCAGATCACCGCCGGCGGTGCGGGCCAGACGATTGGCTTCCAGATCATCCAATGGGCCTGCGTGTTCTTCGCGCAGGCGCACGGTTTCGGTGAGCCAGAGGTTTTGCAGTGGAGTCAGTTCAGTCACGCAGCGTCCCGTCGCTTAATTGAGCGCTGAGCATAACCGCTGTGGCGCTTATCGGGGTAAGCGCGGCTCTGGTATCCTCGCCGGCATGACTAAATCACTCCCCCTCAGCCTGATCGCAGCCCTCGGTGAAAACCGCGTGATCGGCGTCGACAACAGCATGCCCTGGCACCTGCCGGGGGACTTCAAATACTTCAAGGCTACCACCTTGGGCAAGCCGATCATCATGGGTCGCAAGACCTGGGATTCGCTCGGTCGACCGTTGCCGGGGCGCTTGAACATCGTGGTCAGCCGTCAGGCCGGTCTGGTGCTCGAAGGTGCCGAGGTTTATCCGTCGCTGGAAGCTGCCGTGGTTCGCGCCGAGGAATGGGCGAAGGAGCAGGGCGTTGATGAGCTGATGCTGATTGGCGGCGCGCAGTTGTACGCGCAAGGGCTGGCGCAGGCGGATCGTCTGTATCTGACTCGCGTGGCGCTGAGCCCGGAAGGGGATGCGTGGTTTCCGGAGTTTGATTTGCAGCAGTGGAAGCTGGTGTCGAATGTGTCGAATCCGGCTGAGGGCGACAAGCCTGCGTACAACTTTGAGATTTGGGAAAAAGCCTAAAAGCATCGCGAGCAGGCTCACTCCTACAGGGGGAACGCATTCCAATTGTAGGAGTGAGCCTGCTCGCGATAGCGGTCTGTCAGGCGCTACTTAAGCCTGAGCCAACTCCGCATGCTCATCGGCATCCAGCAGCTCTTTATCCGTCTGCTGCATCACCTGACTGGTAATCGCACCGGCCGTAATCGAACCACTCACGTTCAACGCCGTGCGGCCCATATCAATCAGCGGCTCAACCGAAATCAGCAACGCCACCAGTGACACCGGCAAACCCATCGCGGGCAGCACGATCAGCGCCGCGAACGTCGCGCCGCCACCCACACCGGCCACGCCCGCCGAACTCAAGGTCACAATCGCCACCAACGTCGCGATCCACAGTGGATCCAGCGGGTTGATGCCCACGGTTGGCGCAACCATCACCGCCAACATCGCCGGATACAGACCCGCGCAGCCGTTCTGGCCGATGGTCGCACCGAACGACGCGGCAAAACTTGCCACCGATTGCGGAATGCCCAGACGACGGGTCTGCGCTTCAATGCTCAGCGGAATGCTCGCGGCGCTGGAGCGGCTGGTGAACGCGAACGTCAGCACCGGCCAGATCTTGCGGAAGAAACGCAGCGGGTTGATCCCGGCGGCCGACACCAGTACGCCGTGCACGACGAACATCAGGCCCAGACCGAGGTACGACACCACGACAAAACTGCCGAGCTTGATGATGTCTTGCAGGTTGGAGCCGGCGACCACTTTGGTCATCAGCGCCAACACGCCGTAAGGGGTCAGCTTCATCACCAGACGTACCAGACGCATCACCCAGGCTTGCAGGGTGTCGATGGCGTTGATCACTTTCTGACCTTTCTCGACGTCATCCTTGAGCAGTTGCAGCGCCGCAACCCCCAGGAACGCAGCGAAAATCACCACGCTGATGATCGAGGTCGGCTTGGCCCGCGCCAGATCGGCAAACGGGTTTTGCGGGATGAAAGACAGCAGCAGTTGCGGCACATTCAGGTCGGCAACTTTGCCGGCGTAGTCAGTCTGAATGGTTTGCAGACGGGCCATTTCCTGAGTGCCAGCGACCAGACCTTCGGCAGTGAGGCCGAACAGGTTGGTCAGGCCGATGCCTATCAGCGCGGCAATCGCGGTGGTGAACAGCAGGGTGCCGATGGTCAGGAAACTGATCTTGCCCAGCGACGAAGCATTGTGCAGGCGCGCCACTGCGCTGAGGATCGAGGCGAACACCAGCGGGATAACGATCATTTGCAGCAACTGTACGTAGCCGTTGCCGACCAGATCGAACCAGCCGATCGAGGCTTTCAGCACCGGGTTGCCGGCACCGTAAAGGGTGTGCAGGGCCACGCCGAACGCGACGCCCATCGCCAGCGCGAGCAGGACTTTTTTCGCCAGACTCCACGTGGTGTGGCGGGTTTGCGCCAGACCGAAGAGCAGGGCGAGGAACACCAGCAGGTTGAGAATCAACGGTAGATTCATGAGAACTCCAGAAAGACTTTGCCAACAGCCTTCCGGGGCTGCTGCGAACCGGCAAGCCTAACAGCTTGATTTGCAATGATTTAATACCGAAATCTTAGGGCGTCCGTCGTTTTTGGAATAAGCCCGTGTCGCTCTCGGCAATGCATCTGGCGCAATAGGGACGTGGGCGGTCGCTGACAGGCGAGGACTGTCACACATATTTGTTAGCGTCGATCTCTTTGAATCAGGGAGAAGAGGCTTATGAAGTTCGCACCGAAATTTCTGGCTGTCGCACTGACGGTGGGCATGGGCCTGGCTACTCAGGCGTTCGCTACTGACCTGAAACACTGGCCGGCCGATCAGGCCAAGGCGCTGGATGCGATGATCGCCGCCAATGCCAACAAGGGTAACTACGCGGTGTTCGACATGGACAACACCAGTTACCGCTACGACCTCGAAGAGTCGTTGTTGCCGTTCATGGAAAACAAGGGCCTGATCACCCGCGACAAACTCGATCCTTCCCTGAAACTGATGCCGTTCAAGGACACCGCCGACCACAAGGAAAGCCTGTTCAGTTATTACTACCGCCTCTGCGAAGTCGACGACATGGTCTGCTATCCGTGGGTGGCGCAGGTGTTCTCCGGTTTCACCCTCAAGGAACTCAAAGGCTACGTCGATGAGCTGATGGCTTCAGGCAAACCGGTGCCGGCGACTTATTACGAAGGCGATGTGGTGAAGAAACTCGACGTCAATCCGCCGAAGATCTTCACCGGCCAGCAGGAGCTGTACAACAAGCTGATGGAGAACGGCATCGAGGTCTACGTGATGACCGCCGCCTCTGAAGAGCTGGTGCGCATGGTCGCGGCGGATCCGAAGTACGGCTACAACGTCAAACCGCAGAACGTCATCGGCGTAACCACGCTGCTGAAGAACCGCGAAACCAACGAACTGACCACCGCACGCAAACAGATCACCGCCGGCAAATATGACGAGAAGGCCAACCTCGGCCTTGAGCTGACGCCGTACCTGTGGACGCCGGCGACGTGGATGGCCGGCAAGCACGCGGCGATTCTCACCTACATCGATGAATGGAAAAAACCGGTACTGGTTGGCGGCGATACCCCGACCAGCGATGGTTACATGCTGTTCCACGATGTCGACGTGGCCAAGGGCGGGATTCACTTGTGGGTTAACCGCAAGGACAAGTACATGGCGCAGATCAACGGCATGATGGCCAAGCACGCGGCGGCGCAGGCGAAAGAAGGGTTGCCGGTGACGGCGGACAAGAACTGGGTGATCGTCAAACCTGAGGAAATTCAGTAAGCCACACCGATCCAATGTGGGAGCGAGCCTGCTCGCGAAAGCGTAGTGTCAGTCACCATCTCTGTTTCTGATATACCGTATTCGCGAGCAGGCTCGCTCCCACAGTTTGATCTGCTGTGACTTTGGGATTTCGCTCAGACACAAAAATGCCCCGCACTCAGGCGGGGCATTCTTTTATTCGACGCTTAAGGCTTACAGCCCGTCGAGCATCGCTTTGTTACGCACAGCACCTTTGTCGGCACTGGTCGCCAGCAGGGCGTAGGCCTTGAGGGCAGTGGTCACTTTACGTGGACGCACTTCCACAGGTTTCCAGCCCTTTTTGTCCTGCTCAGCACGGCGTGCGGCCAGTTCTTCGTCGCTGACCAACAGGTTGATCGAGCGGTTCGGAATGTCGATCAGCACTTTGTCGCCGTCCTGCACCAGACCGATCGCGCCACCGGCGGCGGCTTCTGGCGAAGCGTGGCCGATGGACAGACCCGAAGTACCGCCGGAGAAACGTCCGTCGGTGAGCAGCGCGCAGGCTTTGCCCAGGCCTTTGGATTTCAGGTACGACGTCGGGTAAAGCATTTCCTGCATGCCCGGGCCGCCTTTCGGGCCTTCGTAGCGAATGATGACGATGTCGCCAGCCTTCACTTCGTCAGCGAGGATGCCGCGTACGGCGCTGTCCTGGCTTTCAAAGATCTTCGCGTTGCCTTCGAAGACGTGGATCGATTCGTCGACACCGGCGGTTTTCACCACGCAGCCATCGAGCGCGATGTTGCCGTACAGCACGGCCAGGCCACCTTCTTGCGAATAGGCGTGTTCGAAACTGCGGATACAGCCGTTTTCACGGTCGTCATCGAGGGTTTCCCAACGGGTCGACTGGCTGAACGCCGTCTGCGTCGGGATACCGGCAGGGCCGGCCTTGAAGAAGTGATGCACCGCTTCATCGGTGGTCTGGGTGATGTCCCACTTGGCGATGGCTTCTTCCATGCTGCGGCTGTGCACGGTCGGCAGGTCGGTGTGCAGCAAGCCGCCACGGGCCAGCGAACCGAGGATGCTGAAGATGCCGCCGGCGCGGTGTACGTCTTCCATGTGGTACTTCTGGATGTTCGGCGCAACTTTGCACAGTTGCGGAACAGTGCGCGAAAGACGATCGATGTCGCGCAGGTCGAAATCGATTTCCGCCTCTTGGGCAGCAGCGAGCAAGTGCAGGATGGTGTTGGTCGAACCGCCCATGGCGATGTCGAGCATCATCGCGTTCTCGAACGCTTTGAAGTTGGCGATGTTGCGCGGCAGCACCGATTCGTCGTTCTCGCCGTAGTAGCGTTTGCACAGTTCGACGATGGTACGGCCGGCCTGCAGGAACAGTTGTTCGCGATCGCTGTGGGTGGCGAGGGTCGAACCGTTGCCCGGCAGTGCCAGACCCAGTGCTTCGGTCAGGCAGTTCATCGAGTTGGCGGTGAACATGCCGGAGCACGAACCGCAGGTCGGGCAGGCGCTGCGCTCGTACTCAGCGACTTTCTCGTCAGAAGCGCTTTCGTCGGCGGCGATCACCATGGCGTCGACAAGGTCGAGGCCGTGGGACGCGAGTTTGGTCTTGCCGGCTTCCATCGGGCCGCCGGAAACGAAGATCACCGGAATGTTCAGGCGCAAGGCAGCCATCAACATGCCCGGGGTGATCTTGTCGCAGTTGGAAATGCAGACAATGGCGTCAGCACAGTGGGCGTTGACCATGTACTCGACGGAGTCGGCGATGATCTCGCGGCTCGGCAGCGAGTACAGCATGCCGTCGTGGCCCATGGCGATGCCGTCATCCACGGCGATGGTGTTGAATTCTTTCGCTACACCGCCGGCGCGTTCGATTTCGCGGGCGACCAGTTGGCCCAGATCCTTCAGGTGCACGTGGCCCGGTACGAACTGGGTGAACGAGTTGGCAATGGCGATGATCGGCTTTTTGAAGTCGTCATCTTTCATCCCCGTGGCGCGCCACAGTGCGCGGGCACCGGCCATGTTGCGGCCGTGGGTGGATGTTTTCGAGCGGTAATCTGGCATGGAGCACTCCGGGCGGCTAATCACTTACTAATCAGGTGCAAAAGGGGAGTGAGCTTCTATTGACGTCTGGAACACTCAGAAATGGCCGTGTGTCCGTGATGTTGCCGATGACGTTGCGGGATCGCCGCTGGTCTCAGCCTGAGCTCATAAACCCGCCGGGGGATGAATGGCGATGAATCAGCCGATTCTACACCGCTGGCGTCTGGAGGGAATGGCGCAAAGCGTTGTTCCAGCGCAGACGGTGTATATGGAATGACGGCCGGCAGGTTTAATCACCACCGGACTGCACTGCGGCATTGGCTTCATGCTCTCTGGCGCGACGGCTGAGCTTGTTGTTGAGTACCAGCGCTATCGTGCTCAGCAGCACAAAACTGTAGCCCAGCGTTGATTGCAGATTGACCGGGCTGAGGCTGATCAACGCGCTGATAAGTCCGCCACAAATAAAGATGATCGTGCTGCCCGCCGAGGCCGAAGTCCCGGCGTTTTCAGGAAACAGGCCCATGGCCCGCGAGGTGGCGGCGGGTCGTGCAATGGTGGTGCCCGCGGTGCAGATCAGCATCGGGATCAGCACGGTGGCCGGGGCCAATGCATGGTTGGCCGACAGGTATAGCATCGCCATTCCCGACAGCAGTATCAGGCTCAGTCCGGCGAAGATTTGCTGAACCGGTGTAATGCGTCGATTCAATACGGCCGCGAGGATGCCGCCGACAACATAGGCAGCACCGTAAACCAGCAGAATCAATGAAAAGTCATAAGGCGCGAGTTGCAGTTGATCCATGAAGATCAGCGGCGAAATAACGATGAACGAGAAGTGGCAGGCAAATGCAAACGCCGAGATCAGCCAGTAGCCGACAAATTCGAAATCCCCCAGTACCCGTCGGTACGACTGGATGAAACCGAGTCGCGCAGCATTGTAGGTTGGACGGCTGTTGTGCAAAAACAGCCAGGCCTTGATCAGCACCATGGCGGACAACGCAGTAAACACCCAGAAGCTGCCGCGCCAGCCGAGTGTGGCTTGCAGAAAGGTCCCGGCCAGCGGCGACACCGAGATGAAAATCCCGGTAGCCGTGACCATCAGGATACGCAAACGGTCGCGCTCCTCGCCTTCGAACAGATCCTGTACCAGCGCCTGGGACAGCACGAAGCAGCCACAGCCCAAGGCCTGCATCACCCGGAATACAAGGAATAGCGTGTAATCGGAGGTCATGACGCAACCGAGCGCTCCCAGCATCGACACGCTCATGCCGGCGAGTAACAAGCCTTTGCGCCCGATCACGTCCGAGAGCGGGCCGATCAGGAGCTGGGCAAATGCGATCCCCACGGCGAACAGGCTGATGGACAGTGCGATATCCGCCGGTGAGCTGCGAAAGTGTGCCGCCAATGCTGGAAATGAAGGCAGCAGGACATCCAGTGGAAACACGCCTAGCAGCACCATGGCCAGCAACAGGCTGACAGCAGCGCGGCGCTGCGTTGTGGTTACCACGGATTTTCCTTTATCCATCGATCAGTCCTGCCTTGGCAAAAAGTTTCTGGTTATGAGGAAGTGCGAAAAAACCGGCCTTGCGCAGTGCGTCCAGCGTTGCAATGGAGCCTGATCGTGCGCGTGCACGATTGGCGTGCGCCGTTGCCATGCCGCCGATGATGTCCCTCACATCGCTGTCGGCAATGCCTGCTCCTCGCAAACTCTGTTGCAGCCAGTGTTCGTCGACCTCGAAAAAAATCCCGATGATCTCCAGCAGTGTTTTGCTGACAAACAGGCGCTGGCGGCTGTTCATGGACAGCCAGAAGTAATGGAACACCTCGGCGAAGTAACGACTGTGGCGGGCTTCATCAGTCAGGTGGTCGCGCAGCATGTCGCTTACGCTGGACACCAGGCTGTCGCGACAGACGTCCAGCAGCTCCCGGGCGATGATGGTCTCCGAGACGAAACCGAGCAGAAACCATGCCAGTGGTCGATTCTTCTCCGGTGTGCGAGCGATCAATGCGTTAAGGCGGGTGATGCGCTTTGGAATCGCCGGACGTCCGGTGATCCCGTAAAAGCTGGCGATCTGCTCAGCGAGTCGATTGGAGAACAGTGCGTGGTAACCCTCGTCGGTGTAGAGCTGCAGCGCCGCGTGTTTCATTGCCAGAGGCACGTAGATGGGCAGCTCACGGTGCACGATGACTTCCACGGCACGATTGACGATGCGGTGTTCGAGCAGAGTGGTGTAATCGAGAAAGTGCACCAGGTGGTTGGCTGACAGCCGGTGCAGCACATCACGCCCGGCGGCTTGAATGACCGGATGTGCCAGGTAGGGCAGAAACGCAGGTGGAAACCAGTGGCGGGTTTGCAGTTGCAGCGGCACATCGTCGGGCAATTGATAATCATGGGTACTGCTGCGCACGGAAGCACGGCTCGCCCAATCGCCCAAGGTGAATTTGAGTGCCCATGACACTGGCGCTTCATCCGGGTCCGCAATTGACTGGCTCATGCCTGCCCCTCGCGCAACAGTTCGCGCATCTCACTGCACATCACCTGTCCATCGCTTTCTCCGCAGCCAACAAAAAACAGTGGTTGTTCAGCGCTACCCTCGAGATTGAGGAGTGCTTCGACCTGACGGTCGGCAAATGCCCCGGTCAGCCAGGTGTTGAGGCCCAGTGCCGTGGCGACCAGTTGAAAGGTTTGCGACAGGTGGCCGGCTTCAACGAAGGCCATGCGGTAGGCCCGCGAGTGTTCATATTTCCACCAGAGCCGGTCAAAACGGGCGGTGATGAACAACCCCAGTGGCAGGTTGTTGATGAAGTGTTGGCCGCCGAGCAATTGGCCCAGGGCGGGTTCAGGCAACGAATTGACCCGGCTCAGGGAATGATCGACCGGATGGTAGGCATAAATGCCGGGCTCCAGGTCAACAACATTCCGGGCCAGCAAGAAGCCTTCGCAGGCGTTCAGGCCTCCACCGGAAGGGCTGCTTCGACGAGCACCAAGGCCTGTGGCGATGCTGTCGTCGCAATCCTGTTCGCGTTCGTGCAGATAGCCGAGAGAAAGATAGAGCAGAGTGCCGACGTCATTGAGCGTCATCGCTGCACCGGTGTAGCTGCGACAGGTTTTTCGCTTTAGCAGTGCACTTTTCAGGCTGTCATTACCCAACGCGCACGGAGCAGGCAGGGCAATGCGTTGCTCAGGTTCAAGCTGCGGGCAGTCGTTTGCGGGAGGTGGAGTGGCCAATACCTCGTTGCAGTGCGCCAGATATTGTCTGGCCCACTCATGGATGTTCTGGGGAATATGTTCACAGGGAATATTTTGCGTGCCGATATGATAAATCTTTGACAGTTCGTCCCAGCCCCATTCTGGAGTGTCTATTTTTGAAACGGTTAGTATGTCCGCGTTTAATAGGTGTATGTCTATTATGTTGTCGGTGTCGAAGAGGTCTGGCTTGTTTATTAGTTGGGCGAGGCGAGAGGCGTAGTTCAGGTCAAGCTCGTGTTGAGTATGGTTTTTATAGTTCCATACAATTTGTCCGGGCGAACGCGGCAATATAAATAGATAAGGATTGATGTGCATGTGGGTCGATTCACTCTGGATAAAGTCAAAAGGACGCCGGGTTGCCGGCACTCCCCGGCGTCCTGACTCACTTAACGGGCTTTGGACGCAACCAGAAAAGCCAGGTTTGCGATTTTTTTACTTTCCAGAGAAATACTTTTCATGATGTGAACTCCTTGTTCGTTGATAGTTGAAGTCACCTCGTGGCGACAACTTCATAATAGTTTGTAATGGATTATTGGCAAGAGGATATTAGGTAGGAAATTTCCAGTAATTTTGTCGGAGCAGTCTTTAGTCGGAAATAAACTTGTAGGGAAAGTTTCAGCAATTAAAAGACGTAAGGAAATATCCTGCACGTTAACGCGAAAATAATTGTAGGAAGTGTTGGGGAATAACGAAGAGGCAGGGCCGCGTGCAAAAAAAAGGGAGCCTGCTGGCTCCCCTCTTATCCGCGTGTATCAGCTGTTGGGCAGCAGGCGGCAGGTGATGCTCTTGATGTAGCGCGTTTCGGCGATGGCCGGGTGCACCGGGTGATCCGGGCCCTGACCGCCACGCTCGAGCAACTGGATGTTGCGATCCAGGTGACGGGCGCTGGTCAGCAGGATGTTCTGCAGGTCATCTTCCGGCAGGTGCATCGAGCATGATGCGCTAACCAGGATGCCGTCCTTGTTGAGCAGGCGCATGGCTTGCTCGTTCAGGCGGCGGTAGGCGCCTTCGCCGTTTTTCATGTCTTTCTTGCGTTTGATGAACGCCGGCGGATCGGCAACGATCACGTCGAAGCGTTCTTCGCTGGCTTTCAATTCTTTCAGCGCTTCGAAAACGTCGCCTTCGATGCAGGTCATCTTGTCGGCGAAGCCGTTCAGTGCAGCGTTGCGCTCAACGCCATCGAGGGCGAAAGCCGAGGCATCGACGCAGAACACTTCGCTGGCGCCGAATGCGGCAGCCTGTACGCCCCAACCACCAATGTAGCTATAGAGGTCAAGGACGCGTTTGCCTTTGGCGTAAGGGGCCAGGCGGGCGCGGTTCATGCGGTGGTCGTAGAACCAGCCGGTTTTCTGGCCCTGAATGACCGGGGCTTCGAATTTTACGCCGTTCTCTTCCAGCGCGACCCACTCCGGCACCAGGCCGAACACGGTTTCGACGTAGCGGTTGAGGCCTTCGGCGTCGCGCGCGGCGGAGTCGTTCTTGAACAGGATGCCGCTTGGCTTGAGCACTTGGGTCAGCGCGGCGATCACGTCATCTTTATGCGCTTCCATGGTGGCCGAAGCGATCTGGACGACGAGGATGTCGCCGAAACGGTCGACGACCAAGCCTGGCAGCAGGTCGGAATCGCCGTAGACCAGACGATAGAACGGCTTGTCGAACAGGCGCTCGCGCAGCGACAGGGCCACGTTCAGGCGGTGCACCAGCAGCGATTTGTCCAGTTGCACCTTGATGTCGCGCGACAGCAGGCGAGCGCAGATCAGGTTGTTCGGGCTCATCGCCACGATGCCCAGCGGTTTGCCGCCGGTAGCTTCGAGGATGGCTTGATCGCCGGCCTGGAAGCCGTGCAAAGGGGTGGCGGCTACATCGATTTCGTTGCTGTAGACCCACAGGTGACCGGCGCGCAGGCGACGGTCGGCGTTGGCTTTGAGGCGCAAGCTAGGCAGGGACATGACGTCGCTCCGGAAAAAAGAGCGGGAGTATAGCGTGTTGCGACTTGTGTCGGGTTTGATGAGCGATGAAACGCTGATGGCCCCTTCGCGAGCAGGCTCGCTCCCACAAAGGGCTTGTGACCGACACAAGACCAATGTGGGAGCGAGCCTGCTCGCGAATGCGGTCCCCAATGCTACGCCAACAGTGCGTCGATCAGCTCTTTGTTGAACGCCGGAATATCATCCGGCTGACGGCTGCTGATCAGGTGACCGTCCTTGACCACTTCCTTGTCGACCCAATTGGCCCCGGCATTTACCAGGTCATCCTTGAGCGTCTTGTAACTGGTCATGGTTTTGCCGTTGACCAGCCCCGCCGAGATCAACAACCAGCCGCCATGGCAGATCACTGCAATCGGTTTTCCGGCAGACGCGCCAGTCTTGACCAGATGCTGGGCGTCCTGGTCGATGCGAATGGTGTCGGAGTTCTGCACGCCGCCCGGCAGGACGATCGCGTCGTATTGTTCGCTGCTGGCGCTCTGGAAGGTCTGATCGACCTTGAAATCATCCGCCGGCTTGTCGTGATTCCAGCCTTTGACCTTGCCGGCCTCTGCCGAAAGGATGTCGACCTGCGCGCCAGCTTGCTCCAACGCTTGCTTGGGACCTGTCAATTCAACCTGTTCGAAACCATCGGTTACCAAAAAAGCGACGCGCTTGCCGTTGAGGGAAGTGGCCATCGATAAGCTCCTGAGTCTGTGGGAGTTTGCCGCCGCAAAGGATCGGAGTGATCCGTTGGGCATTACAGATTCCGAAGCCGTGGCCTGAATGAAAGTTCCTGACAATTGCCCACTGGTGTGTCGTCTCGCGGTTTTTAGAGGTTAGAATCGCCGCCTGTCCCAGAGTGTGTACTTATGTCCCAAGAGCTGACCACCGAACAGATTCAACAATCGCTGCAAGGCATCAGTGTGCCGGCGCAACCGCAGATCATGGTGGATCTGCAAATGGAGCAGTACATGCCCGACCCGGACCTGGAGGTGATCGCCAAGCTGATCGCCCAGGATCCCGGCCTGTCCGGCTCGCTGCTGAAAATCGTCAACTCGCCGTATTACGGCCTGAGCAACAAGATCACCTCGATTCAACGCGCGGTGAACCTGCTGGGCAGTCGTTCGATCATCAACCTGATCAACGCGCAGTCGATCAAGGGCGAGATGAACGATGACACCATCGTCACGCTCAACCGCTTCTGGGATACCGCCCAGGACGTGGCGATGACGTGCCTGACGCTGGCCAAACGCGTCGGCACTCAGGCCGGCGACGAGGCGTATGCCTTGGGCCTGTTCCACGATTGCGGCGTGCCGTTGATGCTGCAGCGCTTCCCTAACTACATGTCGGTGCTGGAAACCGCCTACGCCAATGCCAGCGCCGAATGTCGGGTGGTCGACACCGAGAACAGCGAGTTCAACACCAACCACGCGGTGGTCGGTTACTACACCGCCAAGTCGTGGCGCCTGCCGGAACACGTCAGTGCGGCCATCGCCAATCACCACAACGCCCTGGCGATCTTCAGCGATGAATCGTCGCGCAACAGTCAGCTGAAAAACCTGCTGGCGATCCTGAAAATGGCCGAACACATTTGCGCTTCGTATCGGGTACTGGGCAACCAGACCGAAGATTTCGAATGGAGCGCCGTCGGCCCGCTGGTACTCGACTATGTAGGACTGTCGGATTACGACTTCGAAACCCTCAAACAAACGATCCGCGACCTCGGCGCGCATTGATTCGAGGACGCCATGCCTGAACTGCCAGAAGTCGAAACCACCCGCCGCGGCATCGCTCCGCATCTGGAAGGCCAGCGTGTCAGTCGGGTGATCGTGCGTGACCGGCGGTTGCGCTGGCCGATTCCCGAGGATCTCGATGTGCGCCTCTCGGGGCAGCGCATTGTGCTGGTCGAACGTCGTGCCAAGTATCTGTTGATCAACGCCGAGGTTGGCACGCTGATCAGCCATTTGGGCATGTCGGGCAATTTGCGTCTGGTCGAGGTCGGGTTGCCGGCGCTCAAACACGAACACGTCGATATCGAGCTGGAGTCGGGACTGGCGCTGCGCTACACCGACCCGCGGCGTTTCGGCGCGAT
This sequence comes from Pseudomonas sp. S3_C06, assembly GCF_054667675.1. Lineage (NCBI taxonomy): Bacteria > Pseudomonadati > Pseudomonadota > Gammaproteobacteria > Pseudomonadales > Pseudomonadaceae > Pseudomonas > Pseudomonas sp. S3_C06. The sequence goes on along the minus strand of NZ_CP162747.1, from coordinate 3,505,280 downwards.
GTTGTGGAGCAATGATCCACTCAATCATGAGCTGCTGATTCGCCTCGGCCCGGAGCCGCTGACTGATCTGTTCGATGGCGAGCGCTTGTTTCAGCTGTCGCGCGGGCGATCCATGGCGGTCAAACCGTTCATCATGGACAACGCAGTGGTGGTCGGGGTCGGCAATATCTATGCGACCGAAGCGCTGTTTGCTGCCGGGATTGATCCGCGCCGCGAGGCGGGGGGATTTCCCGGGGGCGATACCTGAAGCTGGCGATCGAGATCAAACGCATTCTTGCCGCCGCCATCGAGCGTGGCGGTACAACGTTGCGTGATTTTATTGGTGGTGACGGTCAGCCGGGCTATTTCCAGCAGGAGCTGTTTGTCTATGGCCGCGGTGGTGAACACTGCAAGGTCTGTGGCACCGGGCTGCGTGAAGTGAAGCTGGGCCAGCGTGCCAGTGTGTTCTGCCCGCGCTGCCAGAGCTGAGGCAAAAAGCTGAAAAGGTCCTACGGTCTATAGTGAGTTGTCTCACTGTTAAGCCCGAAGGATCGTGCCATGAAGTCCTTGCAAGTCCTCTTTGTTGCGCTGCTGCTGTGTTCCAGTCTGGCTGTTCAGGCCGCGGAAAATGGCAGCGGTGACCCGCGTTACACCATCCAGAATCCCCCGGCCTACGCCATGCTTGGCGATTTGCTGATTGCCCGACCTTTATTGGTGGTGGCGACGGTGATCGGTGCGGGGGCGTTTGTCGTGTCGTTGCCGTTTACCGCGCTGGGCGGCGGGATTGGCGATGCGGGGCAGGCGTTGGTGGTGGATCCGGCGAAAGCGGCGTTTGTGCGGTGTCTGGGGTGTATCGGGGAGGGGTTTGAGCAGCGTGAGTAAGCTGATCAGGGTTTAACTGTGAGGCTGGCGGCCTCATCGCGAGCAGGCTCACTCCTACAATTGAAATGCGTTCCAATGTAGGAGTGAGCCTGCTCGCGATGGCGTCGGTACAGGCGCTGAAAAATCAGGCCTTGCCAGTGATCAGGCGGTACTTGTCCATCAACTGTTCTTCAGTCTCCGGATGAGCCTCGTCCAGCGGAATGCAATCCACCGGGCAAACCTGCTGGCATTGCGGTTCGTCGTAGTGGCCGACGCACTGGGTGCACAGGTTCGGGTCGATCACATAGATCTCTTCGCCTTGGGAAATGGCGGCGTTCGGGCACTCGGGTTCGCAGACGTCGCAGTTGATGCAATCGTCGGTGATGATCAGGGACATGCTAACTCCAGCCGGGGCGGCAGGCCCGGGCGCTATAAACCAATGCGCGCAATTGTGCCGCATTGGCGAGCGCAGTGCACGCGGCTGCGATCAAGGGCACTGATAGCTGCGATCAAAAAACAAAGATCGTCTGATCGCAGCCCGAGCCTGCGGCAGCTCCTACTTTTTAAAGCGAAGGGTCAGCGCGTCAGCCACGGCCGGGTGGACGAACTTGCTGATATCGCCGCCCAGCGCGGCAATTTCCCGCACCAGCGTCGAGGAAATGAACGAATAACGCTCGGACGGTGTGAGAAACAGGCTCTCCACATCCGGGGCCAACTGGCGGTTCATGTTGGCCAGCTGGAATTCGTATTCGAAGTCCGACACCGCGCGCAGACCACGCAGGAACACATTGGCGTTCTGCTCTTTGGCGAAATGCGCGAGCAGCGTCGAGAAACCGACCACTTCCACGTTAGGCAGGTGTTTGGTGACCTCGCGAGCCAGTTCGACCCGTTGTTCCAGCGGGAACAGCGGGTTTTTCTTCGGGCTGGCAGCGACCGCGATAATCACGTGATCGAACAGGCGCGAGGCGCGTTCGACCAGATCGCCATGGCCCTTGGTAATAGGGTCGAAGGTACCTGGGTACAACACTCGGTTCATCGCGTCGTCCTGGCGGGAGTCCGTTGGGGAGTCGGATGGTATCGCAGCCGTCCCGGTCGGCCAAGTCGCCTGTTGGGTAAGAAAGCACTATAGACGATGCGAATAATCGGTTTTTTCACGGGTTTCTCAGCCGATCGGCGAGGGACGTCGCCAGTTGTGCGGTCAGGCCATACACCGACAGCTGCGGGTTGGCGCCGATGCTGGTGGGGAACAGTGAGCCGTCGTGAATCGACAGATTAGTCAGTTGATGATGCCGGCCGAGACTGTCGGTGACCGCGCTTTTCGGGTCTTCGCCCATCGCGCAACCGCCCATGACGTGAGCGCTGCCAAGTCGTGTGCGATACAACTCCAGGCTCAAACCATCGATCAGCGTGCGTGCCTCGGCCAGGGTTTTCACGTAACGGGCGTCGGCGTGCATCGGCATCACCGATTTTGCGCCGCCGGCGAACTGGATTTCGGCCATGACCTGAAAGGCCCGGCGCAGGCCTTCCCAGGCGTAGGGCGAAACCTGATAGTCGAGCACCGGCGAACCATCGTCACGTAATTCGACTGCACCACCGGTGCTGTCCGGGTGAAAGCCATCACGCAGCAGGGCCAACATGGCGTGGGTGTGCGGCAGGTCCGCCATGTGTTGCGCGCTTTCCTCGCCAAAGCCGCCGAGCAGGGTGGCCGCCAGTGCCGGGTGCAGCGGCGGTACTTCAAGTTTGAAGGCCATCGGCCCGGTGGTGCCGTCCTTCCATTGGAAATGGTCGGAATAGATCGACTGCGGCGCCCCGTAGAAAGGGTTGATGACTTCATCGAAGCGCGCGGCGGACATGTTCACCGGGTGCAGGAAGGTGCGTTTTCCCAGGTTTTCGTGCGGATCCGGCGCGTCCGAGCGCAGCAACAGCGCCGGGCTGTTGATACCACCGCCGGCGAGCACGTAATGCCGCGCCTTGATATGGATTCTGCGCCCGGTCGGCTCGACGCAGCGCTCATCCATCGCCACGCATTGCAGGCCGGTGACCTTGTCGCCGCTGATCAGCAGTTTCTCCGCGCGGGCCAGATAAAGCAGTTCGCCGCCCTTTTCCAGCGTCGCCGGTATGGTGGTGACCATCATCGATTGCTTGGCGTTGGTCGGGCAGCCCATGCCGCAGTAACCGAGATTCCAGCAGCCACGCACATTGCGCGGGATCACGTGCCAGCTGTAACCGAGGTGCTCGCAGCCTTTGCGGATCACATCGTTATTGGCGTTGGGCGGGACCATCCACGGGGCGACGCCGAGGCGTTGTTCCATTTTCTCGAACCACGGCGCCATCTCGGCGGGGCTGTGACCTTTGACGTTGTGTTCCTTGGCCCAGTGTTCGAGTGTCGGCTCCGGGGTGCGAAAGCTCGATGTCCAGTTGATCAGCGTGGTGCCGCCGACGGCGCGTCCTTGCAGGATGGTGATTGCGCCGTCCTTGCTCATGCGGCCGATGCCTTCCTGATAGAGACTGCTGTAGGCCTGGTCTTCAAGCATTTTGAAATCGGAGCTGGTTTTCAGTGGGCCTTCTTCGATCAGCAGGACTTTGTAGCCGGCGGCGCTGAGGATTTCCGCGGTGGTGCCGCCACCGGCGCCGCTGCCAATGATGGCCACGTCGGCCTCCAGGGTCAGGTCGTCGCTCAGCTGTGCGCCGTTGTAGGTTTTCCAGCCTCGGGCGAGGCCTTCGCGGAACGGGTCGGGTACGGGCATCGATCAGGTTCTCTTGTTTTTGTTGTTCTGGCGGGCCTCATCGCGAGCAGGCTCACTCCTACATTTGGAATGCAACCCCCTGTAGGAGTGAGCCTGCTCGCGATAGGTGCGACTCGGTCTCAGACCGAAGGCGGCCCTGGATAGCCGCAATGCGCCCACGATTCTGCGCGGGTATACCAGGCCATCATCACCATCTGCTGCAACGAGCTATGCCCCATGCGCAGCAGGCTCAACGAGCTGTTCTCCCAGCGATCAAGAAAATGCCGCATCGCCTCGGGGCTGGCATTTTCCCAACTGCCCCAGATTCCCGTGAGTGGCCCGCGTGTCACCGCCATGCCGAGGACGTCGAACAGTTGCCGGGTGAGTTTGAGCATTTCCGGCGACAGGTGATCGAGGCTGTCGTCCAGCGACTTGAGCGTGCCTTCCACAGCGCCTGGCATCTTCTCGGCCGCCACAGCGCCATGGAGCATCACCGGAATCAGTGCGCGCAGAAACAGCAGATCGGCGTCGCGCAACGAGACAAAACCGTTGGCCGCGACGCTCGACGAACAGCCGCTGAGGCTGGCGCCGAGTCCGGCGGTGGCGAGAAACGCCGTGGCGCCGAGGCTGAATTTCAGCAGGCTACGGCGCGACAGTGCAGGTGTTTCGGTCAGGCTTGGGTGCATTGTTTTTATTACCCGGCGATGACAAAGGTTTAGCGAATGAACAGCTTCTGGATCAGTTTCTGAATCGATGTGCCGTAGGGCGGGTAAATCAGTCTGGCCGCGTTGAAGCGTTGTTTGATCAACACGCCCTTGGCTTTGCTGAAGGTCAGAAAGCCTTCTTGACCGTGGTAGTGGCCCATGCCCGAAGCGCCGATGCCACCGAACGGCATATCGTCCTGAGCCACATGCAGCAAGGTGTCGTTCAGGCACACACCGCCGGAATGAGTTTCGTGTAGCACGCGGTTCTGTTCGCGTTTGTCGTAGCCAAAGTAGTAAAGAGCCAGAGGACGTGGCCGCTGATTGATGTAAGCAAATGCCTGCTCCAGATCCTGATACGGCACGATCGGCAGCAACGGGCCGAAGATTTCGTCCTGCATCACGGTCATCTCGTCGCTGACATTCAGCAGCACGCTGTGCGGCATGCGCCGGCCCTGAGCCTGTTCGAACAACGGAATCAACAGCGCACCCTTGCTGGTCGCGTCGCTGACGTAGCCGTTGAGTCGCGCCAATTGGCGTTCGTTGATGATCGCCGTGTAGTCCGGATTGTCGATGAGTGTCGGATAAAAACCCTGCACAGCCTGGCGATAGGCTTCGACGAAAGCGCCGACCCGATCTTCCGGCACCAGCACGTAATCCGGGGCAACGCAGGTCTGGCCGGCGTTGAGGGTTTTACCGAAGGCGATGCGCTCGGCAGCATCCTTGAGCGGCACATCGCGGGAGACGATGGCCGGCGACTTGCCGCCCAGCTCCAGCGTCACCGGGGTGAGGTTTTCGGCGGCGGCGCGCATCACGTGTTTGCCGATGCTGGTGGCGCCGGTGAACAGCAAGTGATCGAAGCGCAAACGGGAGAACGCCACGCCGATGTCGGCCTCACCGAGCACCACGCAGACCAGGTCTTCGGGGAAGATTCGCGCCAGCAATTCTTTGAGCAACAAGCCGGTGGCCGGGGTCGATTCGCTGAGTTTGAGCATCACCCGGTTGCCCGCCGCCAAGGCGCCGACCAGCGGGCCAACCGCCAGATACAACGGGTAGTTCCACGGCACGATGACGCCAACCACGCCCAATGGCTGATACACCACTTTCGCCGAGGCCGGCTGGAACGCCATGCCAACCTTGCGTCGCGAGGCTTTCATCCAGCCTTTGAGATGCCGGCTGGCGTAATGAATGCCGTGCAGGCTTGGCATCAGCTCGGCGAGCAGGGTTTCATCGGCGCTGCGATGGCTGAAATCGGAGCTGATCGCCTCGATCAATGCCTGACGCTCGTTGCTGAGCAAATCACTCAGTGCCTTGAGCCATTGCTGGCGCTGGGCGGCGGGTGGCATCGGATTGGCGGCATACGCAGCCCGCTGCGCCTTGAACAACCGCTCCAGTTCGGCCAGAGGTTGTTGCAGCGTTTGCAGGTAGGCAATGTCGGCAGTCATGGTCTGCTCCGGATTTATTGTAGTGATGAACTTTTTAGAGTCTATGCTCTAGAAAGTCAAATGACTTCCTTGCGCAGCAGTGTTTTATCCATTTCCGGTTAGGTCGTAAGATGCCCCCCAACGCACTCTGAATTAAAGCTCAAGCCATGGCCCCACGAATAAAAACCAGCGAGCGTATCGTGCTGAACAGCCTTGAGCTGTTCAATCAGCAGGGCGAGCGCAGCATCAGCACCAATCACATCGCTGCCCACATGGAGATTTCTCCGGGCAACCTGTACTACCACTTCCCCAACAAGCAGGCGATCATCGCCGTGTTGTTCAGTGAGTACGAAAGCCTCGTCGACAGTTTTCTGCGCCCGCCGCAGGGGCGTGCGGCGACCGTCGAGGACAAGCGTTTCTATCTCAAGGAATTGCTTTCGGCGATGTGGCGCTACCGTTTTCTGCACCGCGATCTGGAGCATCTGCTCGACAGCGATCCGGAACTGGCCGCGCGCTATCGGCGCTTTTCCCAGCGCTGCGTGATCCAGGGCGCGGCGATCTACGAAGGTTTTGTCGCCGCCGGGATTCTCGACATGGATCGCGTGCAGATCGAATCCCTGACCCTCAATGCCTGGATCATCCTGACGTCCTGGGTGCGCTTCCTGTGCACCACCCGCGAAAACTCCAACCACCTCAGTGAGCAGGCCATTAAACGTGGCGTGTATCAGGTGCTGGTGCTGGAGGCCGGGTTTGTCACCGAGCAGGCGCGTGACGAGGTCAATGCGTTGTTCGAGGAGTTCTACGTGCCGCTGGCCCAGGCCCTCGAAGACGTGAAATAAACCGTTCTGTTGAAATCCCTCAGGAGCCCCGTTATGCCGATTGCGCAACTGATCAGCCCCCAAGCACTGGATGCCCGCAAGGCGCAGCCGGGGCTGGTGATTCTCGATTGTCGTTTTGCTCTCGAAGACCCGGACTACGGGCAACGCAGCTATGCCGAAGGGCACATAGCCGGGGCGAGCTTCGCCGATCTTGAGCGTGACCTCAGCGGCACAGTGGTCAAAGGCGTGACTGGCCGTCATCCGTTGCCCGAGCCGACAGAGCTGATCGAGCGGCTACAGGCGTGGGGCATCAACAATGACAGTGACGTGGTTTTGTACGACGACGGTCCCGGTGCCTACGCGGCGCGGGCGTGGTGGTTGCTGGCGTGGCTGGGCAAGCGCGATGGCGTGTTCATTCTCGATGGCGGGCTCAAGGCGTGGCATGCGGCGGGGTTGCCGCTGAGCCTGGATGCGCCGACGGTCAGTCGCGGCACTTTCAGTGGTCAGCCGGATATGAGCCTGCTGCTCAGCGCCGAAAAATTGCAAAAGCGTCTTGGCCAACCTGCGTTGACCTTGATTGATGCTCGGGCTTTGCCGCGGTTCAAGGGTGAAGTTGAGCCGATTGATCCGATTGCCGGGCACATTCCCGGCGCGCAATGCGCGGCGTTCACCGACAACCTCGGCAGCGATGGGCGATTCCTGCCGGCGGATCAGCTCAAACAGCGTTTTGCCGCCAAGATCGGTGAGCGTTCGCCAGCGGATCTGGTTGCCTATTGCGGTTCCGGCGTGACGGCGTGTCACAACCTGTTTGCGTTGTGCCTGGCGGGTTATCCGTTGGGTTCGTTATACGCCGGGTCGTGGAGCGAGTGGATCAACGAGCCTTCGCGCGGTATCGCCACCGGCGAATAATCAATACCCGTGGGAGCGAGCCTGCTCGCGAAGGCGTCGGATCAGTCGACATTAATGTTGAATGAACAACCGCTTTCGCGAGCAGGCTCGCTCCCACATTGGTTATTCGTTTTCTGAAGGAAATTGTCGGGCGCTGCGGTACGCGGCGGGTCCGACGCCATAAGCCTGCTTGAACTGCCGGCTCAAATGGCTCTGGTCGGCAAACCCCAATTGCGTGGCAACCTCCACCGGCAGGCAGCCGTGTTGCAGAAGTGCGCGAGCCTGGGCGATGCGTTGCTGCATCAGCCAGGTGTGCGGCGGCATGCCGGTGGCGCGGCGGAACACCCGGGCGAAATGGAAGGGCGACAGATTGACCGCCGCCGCCAGCTCTTCCAGTGACGGTGGCGCCGCCAATTGCGCGTGCAACAATTCCTTGCCCAGCAGCACCGCGCGGTGTTCCTTGCCGGCTCGACCCGGCACCGGCACTGCCGCATGGCGCTGCAACAGCAGCAACATCATCTCGCGCCACACCGTCTGCTGTTGCAGCGCGGTGGCCGGGCTTTCGAGCAAACGGTGCAACTGCGCAAAGCCGTTGACCAGATCCGCATCGCGATACAGCGTGGCGCTGAACGCCGGCAGGTTGCTGGTGGACAGCTCCAGCTCATCCAGCAGCGAAACGATTTGCGCCGTATCAGGATAAAACGCCCGGTACAGCCAGCCATCCTCGGTGCCCTTGTGCCCGGTGTGCAGTTCGTCCGGATTGATCAACACCAGCGTGCCGCTACCGGCCAGATGTTCGGCGCCGCGATAGCGATAACGCTGGGCGCCGGCCATGATCATGCCGATCACGAATCCGTCGTGCACATGCGGGGCGAAACGATGCTCAATGTAGCGCGCCGACAACAACTCGACCCCGGCCAGCGGCGCGGTTTGCCAGAAGCGGATCGACTCGCCCTGATCGCTCATGCGGGCACGCGAGACAGCCACTGCGGGATGCGTCGTTCCAGATAGTAACCGGGCTGACGAATCGAGCCATCGACGAAGCCGACATGCCCGCCGCGTGCCTGTAACTCGAAGGCAATCGAGGCCGACAGCTCACTGACTTGCGGCAAGCTGTGCGGGAACACGAACGGATCGTCCGCCGCTTGAATGATCAGGGTCGGCGTGCGGATCTCACCGAGGAAGTAACGGCTCGAAGCACGGCGATAGTAATCCTCGGCATCATTGAAACCGTGCAACGGCGCGGTCACCCGGCCATCGAAATCCCAGAAGGTGCGCATGTTCTCCAGCGAACCGAGAGCCGCCAGTTCGGCGAGTCCGTCTTCGCGGCCGTCATGCTGAAACTGCCGCTGCTTGTTCTTGATGTAGGCGACCATCTCGCGCATGAAGTGCGCCTGATAGACCTTGGAAAATCCCTGGCCGATGCGGTCGGCGCATTGATCGAGGCGAAATGGCACCGACACCGCCACCGCGCCGAGCACACCGCTGGCGCTGCCGGTTTCTCCGAGGTGTTTGAGCAACACATTGCCGCCCAGCGAATAGCCGACGGCATACAGCGGTGCCAGCGGGCGTTTGGCACGCAGGTGTCTGATGGTTTCGGCGAGGTCTTCGCTGGCGCCGGAATGGTAGCTGCGCGGCAGCAGATTCGGCTCGCCCGAACAACCGCGCCAGTTCAGCGCAACACTGGCCCAGCCTTGATCGGCCAGCGCCTGCTGGATGCCGGCGACGTAAGGCGAATTGGAGGAACCGGTGAGGCCGTGCAGTACCAACACCAGGGGCGCATCGGCGGTGTGCGGACCGTGCCAGTCGAGATCGAGGAAGTCGCCATCCTCAAGCCACAGGCGTTCGCGTTCACGTTCGATATGCACGGTTTTGCGCCACAGCGGCCCCCACAAGGTTTGCAGGTGCGGATTGCCGAGGCCGAAGGCGGGGGTGAAGCGTTCTGACGAAGGGGGCACGATGGTTCTCGATGCAGCGCGGCGGCCTCGGTCGAGGCGCGCCGCTTGTTCAGGCCGGTCGGTTAACCGGTGATCTCTGCCGTACGTTGCCACAGCGCGTAGTAAACCCGGCCGGATTTCTGCTCGCGGTGCAGGCGCCAGTTGCCCGGCAGGCCCAGCGTCGATGGCGCTGTTTCGCTTTCAGTGTAGATCCACGAGTCGGGCGCCAGCCACTGACGCTCTTCGAGCAAGGTACAAACGGCCGGCAGCAGGTTCTGATTGAACGGCGGGTCGAGGAACACCAGGTCGAACGCACTGGCGGTCTGGGTTTCCAGATAACGCAGGGCGTCGGCGGTCTGCACCTGGCCGTTGGTGCAGCGCAGGGTGCCGAGGTGTTCCTTCAGGCTGGAGACGGCAATGTTGCTGGCATCCAGCGCCTGGCCCATGGCGGCGCCGCGGGACAGTGCTTCGAGAAACAGCGCGCCGCTGCCGGCGAACGGGTCGAGTACCTTGGCCCCTTCAACGTACGGCGCGAGCCAGTTGAACAGAGTTTCCCGCACGCGATCCGGCGTCGGGCGCAGGCCCGGCGCGTCGGGGAAGCTCAGCTTGCGGCTGCGCCATTGGCCGCCAATGATGCGCAACTGGTTCACACCGTTGTGGACGTTTTGCGCAGGTTTTTTAGGCGATCGGGTAGCCATTAGTGCTCCGGAACCCCGAGCGGTTGCTCGGCAGGTTTATCAGATGGGGCCGGTAACGGCTTTTGCGGCACGGTCGGGCCAGCGGTGACGATGACCATTTTGTCCGTGCTCAGGTGTTTGTTCAGGGCGTCGCGGACTTGTTCTACGGTCAGGCTCTGCGAATGACGCATGAAGTCGTCCAGATAGCTCAACGGCAGATTATAGAAGCCCATGGCGCCGAGTTGGCCAACGATATCGGCATTGCTCGCGGTCGATAGCGGGAAGCTGCCAGCCAGCTCGCGTTTGGCGTCATCGAGTTCTTTCTGCGTCGGCCCGGTTTTCAGGTAGTCGGCGAGCACGTCTTGCACCAGTTTCAGGGTGCCTTCGCTCATTTCCGCACGAGTCTGCAGATTGATCATGAACGGGCCGCGAGCCTGCATCGGGCTGAAACCCGAATATACGCCGTAAGTCAGGCCACGTTTTTCACGCACTTCGCTCATCAGGCGTGTGCCGAAACCGCCGCCACCGAGGATCTGGTTGCCCATCGACAGCGCCGCGTAATCCGGGTCGTCACGGTCGATGCCCAGTTGCGCGAGCATCAGGTTGGTCTGCTTCGACGGGAATTCGATATGGCCAGTGCTGGCTTTCGGTTCCTGCGGCTGAGCGATCTTCGCCAGCGCCGGGCCTTTCGGCAGGGCCGAGGAGACCTGATTGGCAATCGTCTCGGCTTCCGTGCGAGACAAGTCACCGACCAGCGCAATCACCACATTGCCAGCGGCGTAAGCCTTGGCGTGGAACTCACGCAATTGCGCGAGAGTGATCTTCGGCACGCTCTGCGGATTGCCGTCGCTCGAATGCGCGTACGGGTGATCGCCATACAGACGCTTCATCAGCTCAAGGCTGGCGAGTTTGCCGGGGTTCTGTTTCTGATATTCGAATCCGGCGAGCATCTGGTTCTTGATGCGCGCGAACGAGTCGGCCGGGAAGGTCGGTTTGCCGATGACTTCCGAGAACAGCTTCAAAGCAGGCTCACGCTTGTCGGCAGCACTCAGGCTGCGCAGCGAAGCCAGCGCCATGTCCTTGAAAGCACCGTTGCCGAAATCAGCACCCAGACCTTCAAAGCCCTGAGCGATGGCGCCGACGTCCTTGCCAGCGACACCTTCGTTGAGCATGGCGTTGGTCAGCACCGCCAGACCCGATGCGCTGCCGTCCTGGCTGCTGCCGGCGGCGAAGATCAGGCGCATGTCGAACATTGGCAGCTCATGGGCTTCGACGAACAGCACTTTGGCGCCTTCGGCGGTGTTCCAGGTTTGCACGTCGAGCTTGCGGCTGGCCGGGGCCTTGCCGTCGAGCTCGGCCAGTGATTGCAGCTTTTGGCTGGTCTTGGCGTTGTCCAAGGCTTCGCTGGCATTGCTGTCAGCGCCTGGCGACAGGTACAACGCGGCAGAGCCGATCACTGCAACGGCGATCAGGCCGAGCAGCAGGCGTGGGGTTTTGCGCTCACTCATGAGTCGTCTCCAGTGGCAGGACGTGGGCGACGCTGAGACGTTCGCGGGTGAAATACAGCTTGGCGGCGTTCTGGATGTCTTGCGGGGTGACGCTTTCCAGATCGGCGAGTTCGGTGTCCATCAGTTTCCACGACAGGCCGACGGTTTCCAGCTGCCCGATGGCCGTGGCCTGACTGGTGATCGAATCACGCTCGAAGACCAGACCGGCGATCACTTGTGCACGCACGCGCTCCAGCTCTTCGGCGGACGGTGCGGTGGTTTTCAACTGTTCCAGCAGTTTCCACAGACCGGCTTCGGCTTGCGCCATGGTCTTTTTCTTCTGCGTGTTCGGGGTTGCCGACAGGGTGAACAGGCTGTCGCCACGGGTGTAGGCGTCGTAGCTCGACGAACCGCCGGAAACCAGCTCTTCACCGCGCTCCAGTTGCGTCGGGATGCGACCGCTGTAGCCGCCGTCGAGCAGCGCCGAGATCAGACGCAGAGCGTTGACCGAGCGCTTGTCTTCAGCCGTGGCGATGCTCGGCACGTTGAAACCAAGCATCAAGCTCGGCAATTGCGTCTGCACGTGCAGGGTGATCTGGCGTTCGCCGGGTTCGGCCAGTTCCAGCGGTTTTTTCGCCGGTGGCACGTCGCGCTTGGCGATCGGGCCGAAATAGCGCTGGGCGAGGGTTTTCACTTCGTCCGGGGTCACGTCGCCGACCACCACCAGCGTGGCGTTGTTCGGCACGTACCAGGATTGGTACCAGTGGCGCAGCTCTTCGACCGTCATGCGGTCGAGGTCAGCCATCCAGCCAATGGTCGGTGTGTGGTAACCGCTGGCCGGGTAGGCCATGGCTTTGTAACGCTCGTAAGCCTTGGACATCGGCTTGTCATCGGTGCGCAAGCGGCGCTCTTCCTTGATGACTTCGATTTCCTTGGCGAACTCGTCGGCCGGCAGGCGCAGATTGGCCATGCGGTCGGCTTCCAGTTCAAACGCTACGCCCAGGCGGTCGCGGGCCAGCACCTGGTAATAAGCGGTGAAGTCGTCGCTGGTGAAGGCGTTCTCTTCGGCGCCCAGATCGCGCAGGATCAGCGACGCTTCGCCGGGGCCGACTTTCTCGCTGCCCTTGAACATCATGTGCTCAAGCGCGTGGGACAGACCGGTCTGGCCCGGGGTTTCGTAGCTGGAACCGACCTTGTACCAGACCTGCGAGACCACCACGGGCGCGCGATGGTCTTCGCGCACGACGACCTTGAGGCCGTTGTCGAGGGTGAATTCGTGGGTCGGTTGCGGGTCGGCCGCCAGGGCCGAAAGGGGCAGGCAGACTGTGCTGAGCAGCAGGCCTGCAGCGCGGCGGGCTAGAGCATTCATTCGTTTTTTAACCTGTTGGGCTGCCCGCTTGGTCTTAGCGTCAGCGGGCGAGAGGGTGCTAGGATACTGATCCGTTTTACTGGCGGCCACGCCTATCAAGCCACTGATCGGTCGATAGGTTGTATGGGTTCCCGGCAGAAGCTTTGAGTTTGTCAGCTAAACTCTGCGTTTTCGCCGAAGATGCCGTTCCAGTCCTTCGTATTAATCGACCTTTGAGGTGCCTGTGGCGCCTCGACAAAATGTTGCGCGTGAACAAGCTGGATGAAACACAGTCTGTTCTGCATCGAATATTTATTTGCCGGGGCGCCCTTATGGCGCGTCGCTACCGTGAGATAGCCGTCCTCCATGTTTGGTTCCAACGACGACAAGAAGACCCCAGCTGCGGCTGGCGAGAAGAAAAGCCTGTTCGGATGGCTGCGTAAGAAACCGCAGGAACCCGTCGTCGAACAGCCGCCCGCGATTCCTGAGCCTGCACCGGCGCCTGCACCGGTAATAGAAGAAGAGCCGGCACCGATCGTTCTGCCGATTGCCGAACCGGTGTTGCAACCGGTTGAGCCAGAGTCTGAGCCAGAAGCGCCTGTGGCGGCGGAATTGCCGCTGACCCCGGCGGCTGAGCCATGGCTGACTTTGCCTGTGGCGGAAGAGCCAGTGGCATTGGTTGAAGAGGCTGCGCCGCACGTCACCCCAGAGATTCCTGCGCCTGCTGCATTCGTTCCAGAGGTTGCTCCGGCACCGGTGGTTGAGCCGGTTGTCGAGCCTGCGCCGGTTGTTGTTGAGCCTGTTGCGCCCGTGTTTGTTGCGCCAGTTGTTCAACCGCCCGAGCCTGCACCTGCACCTGCACCTGCACCTGCACCTGCACCTGCACCTGCACCTGCACCTGCACCTGCACCTGCACCTGCACCTGCACCGGTTGTCGCTGCTCCTGTTACTCCAGTTGAAGTGATTGCCGAGGCCCCGGTCGAAGCCCCGCGCACCGAAGAAACCAAGGCCGGCTTCTTCGCCCGCCTCAAGCAAGGCCTGTCGAAAACCAGCGCCAGCATCGGCGAGGGCATGGCCAGTCTGTTCCTCGGCCGCAAAACCATCGATGACGACCTGCTCGATGACCTCGAAACCCGTCTGCTGACCGCCGACGTCGGCGTCGAAGCCACCACGCAGATCATCCAGCGCCTGACCCAGAAGGTCGCCCGCAAAGAGCTGGCCGACGCCGACGCGCTGTACAAATCCCTGCAGGCCGAGTTGGCCGCGATGCTCAAACCGGTCGAACAACCGCTGAAGATCGTCTCGCAGAACAAGCCGTTCGTGATTCTGGTGGTTGGCGTCAACGGCGCCGGCAAGACCACCACCATCGGCAAACTGGCGAAGAAGCTGCAGCTGGAAGGCAAGAAAGTCATGCTTGCCGCTGGTGACACCTTCCGCGCCGCTGCCGTGGAGCAACTTCAAGTCTGGGGCGAGCGCAACAAGATTCCGGTCATCGCCCAGCACACCGGCGCCGACTCGGCTTCGGTGATTTTCGACGCCGTGCAGGCCGCCAAGGCGCGTGGCATCGACGTGCTGATCGCCGACACCGCCGGTCGTCTGCACACCAAAGACAACCTGATGGAAGAACTGAAAAAGGTTCGCCGCGTAATCGGCAAGCTCGACGCCGACGCGCCGCACGAAGTGTTGCTGGTGCTCGACGCCGGTACTGGCCAGAACGCCATCAACCAGGCCAAGCAATTCAACCAGACCGTCGAACTGACCGGTCTGGCGCTGACCAAGCTCGACGGTACCGCCAAGGGCGGGGTGATTTTCGCCCTGGCCAAGCAGTTCGGCCTGCCGATCCGCTACATCGGCGTCGGTGAAGGCATCGACGATTTGCGTACCTTTGAAGCCGAACCCTTTGTCCAGGCGCTGTTTGCCGAGCGGGAGCGTTCATGATTCGTTTCGAACAGGTCGGTAAACGCTACCCGAACGGTCACGTCGGCTTGCATGAGCTGAGCTTTCGAGTCCGTCGTGGCGAGTTCTTGTTTGTCACCGGCCACTCCGGTGCCGGTAAATCCACGTTGTTGCGCCTGTTGCTGGCGATGGAACGTCCAACCAGCGGCAAACTGCTGCTGGCCGGGCAAGACCTGAGCACCATCAGCAACGCGCAGATTCCGTTCCTGCGCCGGCAGATCGGCGTGGTGTTCCAGAACCACCAGTTGCTGTTCGATCGTACGGTGTTCAACAACGTCGCCTTGCCGCTGCAGATTCTCGGGCTGTCCAAGGCCGAAATCGCCAAGCGTGTCGATTCGGCACTGGAGCGCGTGGCGCTGTCGGATAAAACCGATCTGTACCCGGGCGACCTGTCCACCGGTCAGCAACAGCGCGTCGGCATTGCTCGCGCCATCGTTCACCGCCCGGCCCTGCTGCTGGCGGACGAACCGACCGGTAACCTCGACCCGCGTCTGGCGGCCGAGATCATGGGCGTCTTCGAAGACATCAACCGTCTGGGCACCAGCGTGCTGATTGCCAGTCACGACCTGGCACTGATCGCGCGTATGCGTCACCGCATGCTGACCCTGCAACGCGGCCGATTGATTGGCGACGGGGAGGCCGGAGAATGAGTGCGACACGCAGTCCGAAGGTTTCCGAACGCGTGGCCCCGAAAGCCGCCGATCCGCAGCCGCCGAAGAAGAAAAAACACGACGAAGACGATGGTCCGGACTTCGCCACGCTGTTCCGTGCGTGGATCGAAAGCCATCGCGCCAGCCTGCTCGACAGCCTGCGTCGCCTCGGCAAACAGCCGATCGGCAGCTTCTTCACCTGCATGGTGATGGCGGTGGCGCTGAGTTTGCCGATGGGGCTTTCGCTGTTGCTTAACAACGTCGAGCGTCTTGGCGGTTCGTGGCAGCGAGCGGCGCAGATTTCGCTGTATCTGCAACTCGACGCCAGCCCGGAACAGGGCGAGTCGCTGCGCGAACAGATCAAAGGCATGCCCGGCGTAGCTGATGCTGAATATGTCGGCCGCGATCAGGCGCTGGAAGAGTTCCAGCAACAGTCCGGACTGGGCGAAGCCCTGCGCGAGCTGCCGGAGAACCCGTTGCCGGGCGTCGTGCTGGTGACGCCAAACGAAGTCGACAAGCCGACGCTGGAAGCATTAAGACAAAAACTTTCCGAGCTGCCCAAGGTACAACAGGCGCAACTTGATCTAGTCTGGGTCGAGCGTCTGGCCGCCATCCTCAAGCTTGGCGATCGTTTTGTCTTCGGTCTGACGGTGCTTTTGGTTTCTGCATTACTTTTGGTGATAGGCAATACCATTCGTCTTCATATTGAAAACCGCCGCACCGAGATAGAAGTGATTAAACTCGTCGGCGGCACTGACAGCTATGTGCGTCGTCCCTTCCTTTATATGGGCGCGTTGTATGGCTTCGGTGCGGGACTGTTGTCCTGGGGTGTATTGGCGTTCGGCCTGAACTGGCTGAACGATGCGGTGGTTGGACTGGCCGGCTTGTACGGCAGTGATTTCGCGCTGGCCGGAGTGCCAGTTGCCGACGGTCTGTCGCTCTTGCTTGGCGCGGTGCTGTTGGGTTATATCGGTGCATGGATTGCAGTCGCACGCCAT
The DNA here is from genome assembly GCF_054667675.1 of Pseudomonas sp. S3_C06. Classification (NCBI taxonomy): domain Bacteria; kingdom Pseudomonadati; phylum Pseudomonadota; class Gammaproteobacteria; order Pseudomonadales; family Pseudomonadaceae; genus Pseudomonas; species Pseudomonas sp. S3_C06. The sequence goes on along the minus strand of NZ_CP162747.1, from coordinate 3,488,830 downwards.
CTCAGGGAGCTGGCGCCGAAGTAGAATCTTTTTTGCGCGTGATTGACCTCGCGGTTTTTTTGGGAACTTGCACTTGAATTCCCGGTCAATTTTTCGCAGTGCCGAGAGGCACGAGTATGTAAGTGGGAGGTTTTTTCGTATGACCAATTCTTTGCAGCCTGCGTATGCGTTGGTTCCGGGTGCGAACCTGGAAGCTTACGTGCACACCGTCAACAGCATTCCATTGCTGACGCCGGAGCAGGAGCGTGAACTGGCCGAGAGTCTCTACTATGAGCAGGATTTGGGGGCGGCTCGGCAGATGGTGCTCGCCCACCTGCGTTTTGTCGTACATATCGCCCGTAGCTATTCCGGCTACGGTCTGGCTCAGGCTGACCTGATCCAGGAAGGTAACGTCGGCCTGATGAAGGCCGTGAAGCGCTTCAACCCGGAAATGGGTGTGCGTCTGGTGTCGTTCGCCGTGCACTGGATCAAGGCGGAAATTCACGAGTTCATTCTGCGCAACTGGCGCATTGTGAAAGTCGCGACCACCAAGGCCCAGCGCAAGCTGTTCTTCAACCTGCGCAGCCAGAAGAAACGTCTGGCGTGGCTGAACAACGAGGAAGTCCACCGTGTGGCGGAAAGCCTCGGCGTTGAACCGCGGGAAGTGCGCGAGATGGAAAGTCGCCTGACCGGCCATGACATGGCCTTCGACCCGGCTGCTGAAGCCGACGACGACAGCGCTTTCCAGTCGCCGGCCAACTATCTGGAAGACCACCGGTACGATCCGGCGCGTCAACTGGAAGATGCCGACTGGAGCGACAACTCCAACCATAACCTGCATGAAGCACTGGAAGTGCTGGACGAGCGCAGCCGTGACATCCTCTACCAGCGCTGGCTGGCAGAAGAAAAAGCCACGCTGCACGACCTGGCGCAGAAGTACAACGTGTCGGCCGAGCGGATCCGTCAGCTCGAGAAGAGCGCGATGAACAAGCTCAAGTTGTCGATTGCCGCATAACCGGCGAGCAGGCAATAAAAAACGCCCCGATCAGCGATGATCGGGGCGTTTTCATTTGTGCGGACATACTGGCCCCTGTGGGAGCGAGCCTGCTCGCGAAAGCGGTGTGTCAGTTTGCATTGATGTTTCTGGTACACCGCTTTCGCGAGCAGGCTCGCTCCCACAGGGGGTCTTCAGGGTTTGGAAGATTCGTGAATGGTTATCGAGACCACGGTGCCCGACGCGAATCATTCAGCCCCAACAGATAACTATCCCCACCCAACTGACTCATCTGCTGCCGAATCCACCCGGCCCGACGCGACACATAAGCGGTCGGATGGCTCGCACTCCATACCCGCGGGTTCGGCAGAACAGCCGCCAGATAACTGGCCTGCTGACGTGACAACGATTTCGCGCTCACGCCAAAGTGATGGCGGGCAGCCGCTTCGGCGCCAAACACCCCGTCATCCCACTCGACGCTGTTCAGGTACACCTCAAGAATCCGCTGCTTGGGCCAGAATACTTCGATCAGCGCGGTAAACCAGGCTTCCAGGCCTTTACGCAGATAGCTGCGACCCGCCCACAGAAACAGGTTCTTCGACACTTGCTGGCTCAAGGTGCTGGCGCCGCGAATCGAGCCGCCGAGCTCGTTGTGCGCCAGTGCGGCCTGGATCGCACTGAAGTCAAAACCCCAATGCTCAGGAAACTTCTGATCCTCGCCGGCCATGACTGCAACTTTGAGGTCATCGGAGATCTCGTCCCAGGGCTTCCACGTGCGTTGCAGGTCAATCGGCTCGCCATCGACCCAGGATTCGACCTTGCGCTCGACCATCAACGCCGTGCCCGGCGGCGGCACGAAGCGAAACACCAGCACCAGCAAGACGCTGCCACCGGCGAACCAGAGCAGGGCCTTCGTGAGACGACGGAAAATAGTACGCAGCATAGAGATGGCTTGGCCGAACCGGTGGAGCGGGCCATTATACAGACCCTGCCGATCGCGTCTGACTGGAGTTCCCAATGCTGCGTGGCTTTTTGATGCTGGCTGCTTTTTTCGGTTTCACCGGGGTCGCTTTGGGTGCGTTCGCCGCCCATGGCCTGAAAAACCGCCTGACACCCGAGTACCTGACGATTTTCCACACGGGCGTGACCTATCAACTGGTGCACACCTTGGCGCTGTTCGGTGTGGCGCTGTTGGCCACGCAGATTCAGGGGCGGCTGGTTGCTTGGGCCGGCGTGTCGTTCACCATCGGAATTCTGCTGTTCTCGGGCAGTCTGTACGTGCTGACCACCACCGGCATCAGCAAGCTCGGCATCATCACCCCGTTCGGTGGCCTGGCATTTCTGGTCGGATGGGTTTGCCTGGGGCTCGCCGCCTGGCGCCTGCAACCAACCGCTTGACGCTTGGTGCTGACCTTTAGGTCATGATCGGGCTAGAATGCCAGCCCCTAAAAATGATGGCGGCGTTACGCATGCGCATTCAGTTGAACGGTGAATCCCTTGAACTGCCCGACGGCGAGACCGTTGCGGCCCTGATCACCCGTCTGGAACTGACCGGACGCCGGGTGGCAGTCGAACTCAATCTGGATATCGTCCCGCGCAGCCAGCATGCCGACACCACGCTCAATGACGGTGACAACGTCGAAGTGGTGCACGCCATCGGCGGCGGCTGATCGCCCGCCCCGCGAGGGCACAGAATTCTGCAAGACCCTCACCCTTAAAGAGGATTCCCCATGAGCATCGTTCGTAGCGACAAGCCTTTTGTTCTGGCCGGTCGTACTTACCAGTCGCGTTTGCTGGTTGGTACCGGCAAGTACCGTGACATGGAAGAAACCCGTCAGGCCATCGAAGCCTCGGGTGCCGAGATCGTCACCTTCGCCGTGCGCCGCACCAACCTGGGCCAGATCGAAGGCGAGCCGAACCTGCTCGACGTGCTGTCGCCGGAGCGCTATACCTTCCTGCCGAACACCGCCGGTTGCTACGACGCCATCGAAGCTGTGCGCACCTGCCGCCTGGCCCGTGAGCTGCTCGATGGCCACAACCTGGTGAAGCTGGAAGTACTGGCTGACCAGAAAACCCTGTTTCCCAATGTGATCGAAACCCTCAAGGCCGCCGAAACGCTGGTCAAGGAAGGTTTCGACGTGATGGTTTACACCAGCGATGACCCGATCATCGCCCGTCAACTGGCGGAAATCGGCTGCATCGCGGTGATGCCGCTGGCCGGTCTGATCGGTTCCGGTCTGGGGATCTGCAACCCGTACAACCTGCAGATCATCCTCGAAGAAGCCAAGATTCCCGTGTTGGTCGATGCCGGTGTCGGTACTGCCTCCGACGCGACTATCGCCATGGAACTGGGTTGTGATGCGGTGCTGATGAACTCGGCCATCGCCCACGCCCAGCAGCCGGTGATGATGGCTGAAGCCATGAAACACGCCATCGTTGCAGGCCGTCTGGCCTACCTCGCTGGCCGTATGCCGAAAAAACTCTATGCCAGCGCCTCTTCGCCGCTGGATGGTCTGATCAAGTAAGAGCCATTGATGACTGAATCGAACGACACGCCTATCCAGACGGAAGAAGGCGACGAGCGCCAACACCGCCGCATCAAGAGTTTCGTGATGCGCGCCGGGCGCATGACCGAAGGCCAGCAACGCGGTCTGGATCAGGGCGCGCCGCTGTACGTGCTGCCGCTGGCCGATGCGCCCGTGGATTACGATCAAGTGTTCGGCCGTTCGGCACCGCGCTCGCTGGAGATCGGTTTCGGCATGGGCCACTCGCTGCTGGAAATGGCCGCGGCGGCGCCGGATCAGGATTTCATCGGTGTTGAAGTTCACCGTCCGGGTGTTGGCGCGCTGCTCAATGGCGTGCTGACTCAGGGCCTGACCAACCTGCGGGTCTACGATTGCGACGCGATCGAAGTGCTCAATCGCTGCATCGCCGACAACAGCCTCGATCGCCTGATGCTGTTTTTCCCGGACCCGTGGCACAAGAGCCGTCACCACAAGCGTCGCATCGTTCAGGCCTCGTTCGCTGAGCTGGTGCGCAGCAAGTTGAAGGTCGGCGGCATTCTGCACATGGCCACCGACTGGGAGCCGTACGCCGAATACATGCTGGAAGTGATGAACGTCGCCCCGGGCTACCGTAACCTCGCCGAAGACGGCAAGTGCGTACCGCGCCCGGCCGAACGCCCGATCACCAAGTTCGAACGCCGCGGCGAACGTCTTGGCCATGGCGTGTGGGACCTGAAGTTCGAAAAACTCGCTTAAGCATCACGCAATACAAACTGTGGGAGCGAGCTTGCTCGCGAAAGCGGATGTTCATTCAGCACTGATGTTGACTGACACACCGTATTCGCGAGCAAGCTCGCTCCCACAATTGTTTCCGGTTTCGTCAGAAGCTACAGGGTGGAAATGAAGCGCACTGGCACTTGTTCTGTCAGCCAGACGCCATTTTCAGCCTGATAAAACTTGAAGCCTTGCTCCTGCATTTGCTGTGCGGCGACTTTCAGGATTACCACGGTTCCGTAGCGTTGCCCGACGGCTGAGGCGGTGGCGGATTCTTCCGATAGATGCACGTGGTGACGCGATCCCGGGATCAAGCCTTGCTGGTTGATAGAGTCCATGAAGCGCGTCGCCGTACCGTGATATAGCGTCTCTGGCGGCTGCTTTTCCTCAAGTTGAAGCGCTACGCTTTTCGTCGAATGGCCCTGAACGGCGCGAATGGACTGGCCGTCTTCCGAGATCGAAAAGCGCTTTTTGTCGCTGTTCGCTACGACGTTTTCAATCAGTGAGCGATCCAGGCTTCGACCATCACGCGCAGCGCCGCTGATCAGTGCTTCGATATCTGCCCAACCCTCCGAATCCAGCGTCAGCCCAATCGCCTGAGGCTCGTGGCGCAGTACGTAGCTAAGAAATTTGCTCGTCTCATCCAGCAGTTTTTTACTCATGAGCTTCCCTGTCATTGCGATCAACTGTGGGAGCGAGCCTGCTCGCGAAAGCGATCGGTCATTCAGCAGTGATGTCGGCTGACATGACGCCTTCGCGAGCAGGCTGGCTCCCACAGTTGCTTTGGGGCGTTTGCGGAGTCAGCGACGGTCGGCGACGACGCCGATCAGCACCAGAACCACCAACAACACCGGCGCCAGGCTGTAGTTGTTGAACTGGCTCAAACCCTTGATCACCCATGGCGTGGCGTAGATCAGTGCGGCGCCGCTGCCGATCACGCACAGCAGCGACATCAGCGGCACGCGCAGGGCGCCGGCGATGCTGCCCAGGCGTTGCTCGACCCAGCCTTTGAAGTCGGCGCCGAACAGCACCAGCAGGCAGCCGACCAAGGCCAGAGCGATTTCCGAGAGGTTGCTGCGGCTCCAGCGGGAGACGGTGGCGAGCAGGTCGAGTATCAAATCCATGCGTTTTTCCTTGGGGCTGAAGTTGAGGGTTGGGCTCAGTTCAGAAATTGTTGCAGCAAGTCGTTGAGGAACAACTGTCCGCGCTCGGTGGCCGCCAGACGTGACGGTTCGACCTGCAACAGACCGCTTTGTTCTGCCGCGGCCCGGCCTTCGGCGAGGCTTTCCAGCGACAGGCCAGTGCGCTCCGGATACAGGCGCGATTCGACGCCGGCAGTCAGGCGCAAAGCGTTCATCAGAAACTCGAACGGCATCTCGTCATTTGTCAGGGCTTTTTCACCGGCCTGAAAGCTTTTTGCCGGGTTGAGATAGTCCTTCGGCAAACGGGTTTTCCAGGTACGGATGATGCGTCCGTCCGGATGGCTCAATTTGCCATGCGCACCCGCGCCAATGCCGATGAAGTCGCCGAAACTCCAGTAATTGAGGTTATGCCGCGCCGGGCGCCCGGACTGCGCATAAGCCGAGACTTCGTATTGCGCGTAACCGTGCTCGGCCAGCAGCGCCTGCCCGGCCTCTTGAATGTCCCACAATGTGTCATCTTCCGGCAGCACTGGCGGCTGGTTCCAGAACACCGTGTTCGGCTCCAGCGTCAGCTGATACCAGGAGATGTGCGTCGGATTCAATGCGATGGCCTGGCGCAGATCGCTCAAGGCATCGTCCAGCGACTGATCGGGCAAACCGTGCATCAAGTCGAGGTTGAAGTTATCGAACCCGGCCTGCCGCGCCATCCCGGCCGCGCGCACTGCTTCGTCACCGTTGTGAATGCGGCCCAGCGCCTTGAGCTTTTCCTGCTGGAAGCTCTGGATACCGATCGACAGGCGATTGATCCCCAGCTTGCGATACGCGACGAACTTCTCCTGCTCGAAGGTCCCAGGGTTGGCTTCCAGAGTGATTTCGATGTCGTCGGCAAACGGGATGCGCTGCTCGACGCCCTCGAGCAAACGCCCAAGCGCTTCGGCACTGAACAGGCTCGGTGTGCCGCCACCAAAAAAGATCGAGCTGATTTCGCGGCCGTAAACTGCGTGCAGGTCCTGATCGAGATCGGCCAGCAGCGCGTCGACGTATTCCTGTTCCGGCAGCACGGGACTTGCGGTGTGCGAGTTGAAATCGCAATACGGGCATTTGCGCACACACCACGGGATGTGGATGTACAGCGCCAAGGGCGGCAGCGTTGGCAGCGGTGCCCGAGGCGAAGACGCGGCGCCGCCGACGATCAGCGACGACGCAGAAGAATCAACGGTCATTTCAAGCCCAGACGCTGGCGCAGCAGATCCATTGCACGGGCGCGGTGGCTGATCTGGTTCTTGTCGGCCGGGCTCAATTCGGCGCTGGACACGTCACGCTCCGGCACCCAGAACAGCGGGTCATAGCCGAAACCGTGCTCGCCGTTGGCGGCGGTCAGAATCCGTCCGTGCCACAGGCCTTCGCAGAGGATCGGCAACGGATCATCGGCGTGACGAACCAGCGCCAATACGCAAACGAACTGCGCACCGCGCTCGGCTTGCGGCACATCCTTCAGCGCATCGAGCAGTTTGGCGTTGTTCGCCGCATCGCCCTTGCCGTCGGCATAACGTGCCGAATAGATGCCCGGCGCACCGCCAAGGAAATCCACCGCCAGACCGGAATCGTCGGCCAGCGCCGGCAACCCGGAAATGCGCGCGGCATTGCGCGCCTTGAGGATCGCGTTCTCGACGAACGACAGGCCGGTTTCTTCCGGCTCGACCTTGCTCCACTCGCCAATCGAGCGCAGTTGCACCGATTCGCCGAGCATGGCCTGGAGTTCTTTGAGTTTGCCGGCGTTATGGCTGGCCAGTACGAGCTGCTTGATGTTCATCATTCGCCGGGAAAGAGTTCTTGGTTGAAATTGATGGTGTTGATCTTGTCGCCGTTCTGCACCTTGATTTCAAAGGTGCGGGTTTCCTGCTGAGGCACCGGGTATTGGGCGATGTAGTAGATCGCACCCTGCTCGGTGACTTGCTTGAAATTCAGCGGCACGCTCTGGCTGGTCAGGTCTTTGACCGTGCCGGTGACGTTGGCGACCAGCGGTTTGCCGTCCTTGATCACCGAGACATTGATCACGCCCTGATTCTTGCTGCGAATCAGCTCTGCAGCCTTGGCGATGTCCGGTTGCAGGAACGTCGAGTTGAAAGTGTTGTAGTGCACCGTGACGTCGCCAAAGGTTTGCTTGCGCTCGCCCTTGATGACGTCGGCCGCCAGAGCGCTGGCGCTCAGGCAGGCAGTCAATAACAACAACGCTAAACGACCCATGATCGTGCTCCTCGAAATGACGGGATTCAGACCGCGACTTTGTGGTCTGCAAGCTGCGGGCTGCTGACGCGGTAGATACCGATCTCACCTAACAGATTAGGCCATAGCTTACTGGCCCACCCGTGACGGTGCTGTTGATCCACGGCAAGCCGATCAATGACCTTCGCATCACGTTCGCGGCAAAGTTCTTCAAAGTCTTCGAAGGTGCAGAAGTGGATGTTCGGCGTGTTGTACCAGGTGTACGGCAGAAACTCGGACACCGGCATGCGACCCTTGCTTGCCAGGTACCAGCGGCAGCGCCAGTGACCGAAGTTCGGGAAAGTGATGATGCACTGGCGGCCGACCCGGAGCATTTCGTCGAGGATCTTGTCCGGGTAATGCACGGCTTGCAGGGCCTGAGTCATGACGACGATGTCGAAACTGTTGCTGGCGAAGTTGCCCAGCCCCTTGTCCAGGTCCTGCTCGATGACGTTGATGCCCTTGGCTACGCATTCGGCGATGTTGTCGGCGTCGTTTTCCAGGCCATAACCGGTGACATTCTTGTTGTCGCGCAGCCAGGTCAGCAGTTCGCCGTCACCGCAACCAAGGTCGAGGACGCGGCTGCCGGCGGGGATCCATTCCTGGATGATTTCCAGATCAGCTCTCATGGCTTTCTCACAACGTGATGCGGTTCATGTAATTGCCGAACGCCTGCAAATAGCGCGGGATCGGAATCAGGAAGGCGTCGTGGCCCTGCGGTGCATCGATTTCCAGATAGCTGACGTCTTTGCGCGCCGCCATCAACGCATCCACCAGTTCGCGCGAACGGGCCGGGGAGAAGCGCCAGTCAGTGGTGAACGACATCACGCAGAACTTGGCCGTGGCGTTCTCGAAGGTTTTCGCCAGGTTATCGTCGAAGTTCGCCGCCGGATCGAAGTAATCCAGTGCCTTGGTCATCAACAGATAGGTGTTGGCGTCGAAGCGCCCGGAGAACTCTTCGCCCTGATAACGCAGGTAGCTTTCGACCTGGAACTCGACACTGTGGAAGTCGTAGTTGAGCTTCTCGCTCTTCAACCCACGGCCGAATTTTTCGCCCATGGAATCGTCGGACAGGTAGGTGATGTGCCCGACCATGCGCGCCAGCATCAGGCCGCGCTTGGGGATCACGCCCGCTTCCTGGAACGAACCGCCGTGGAATTCCGGGTCGGTCAGGATCGCCTGACGCGCGACTTCGTTGAAGGCAATGTTCTGCGCCGACAGCTTCGGTGCCGAGGCGATGGCCAGGCAGTGGCGCACGCGATCCGGGTAAGTGATGGTCCATTGCAGCGCCTGCATGCCGCCGAGGCTGCCGCCAATCACCGCCGCCCACTGGCCGATGCCGAGCAGGTCAGCGAGACGCGCCTGGCTGTGCACCCAGTCTTCCACGGTGAGCACCGGGAAGTCGGCACCGAACGGTTTGCCGGTCTCCGGGTTGACGCTGCTCGGGCCGGTGGAGCCGTTGCAGCCGCCGAGGTTGTTCAGGCTGACCACGAAGAATTTATGGGTGTCGATCGGTTTGCCGGGGCCGATGCAGCTGTCCCACCAACCGGGTTTGCGGTCGTCGACGCTGTGATAACCGGCGGCGTGGTGATGGCCGGACAAGGCGTGGCAAATCAGCACGGCGTTGCTCGCCTGCGCGTTCAGCGTGCCGTAGGTTTCGTAGATCAGGTCATAGGCGGCCAGCGAACGGCCGCAGGCCAGCGCCAGCGGTTCGCTGAAGTGCGCGGTTTGCGGCGTCACCAGACCAACAGAATCGGGGGGAAAGGCAGTTGGCATCGACCCTGCTCTCGTTGAAATGAGGCGTAAGTCTAAAGACCGGGGGGGTTAGCGGCAAGCGGCCCTCACCCTAGCCCTCTCCCAGAGGTAGAGGGGACTGACCGAGGTGTTCTTTTGAGCTACGCCGACCTGATCTATCCGGGCTGAACTCAGGTTCCGAAAACACCATGATCGGCTCCCTCTCCAGGGGGAGAGGGCTGGGGTGAGGGGGACAGACGCCGCAAAACTCAAGACAAGCGCCCAACCAACCCCGGCAAATCCGGCAACTTCTTCGGCGAGCAGATCTTCACCCGTTTCTGCCGGTTCAACTCGCCGCTGAGCAAACTGACCTGGCTCTTGGAAACCCCAAACGCCTTGGCCAGAAAGCCCATCAGAAAAGCATTGGCCTTGCCCTCGACCGGCGGCGCGGTCAGGCGGATCTTCAAACGATCACCGTGCAGCCCGGCGAAGTCATCGCTGCGGGCTGCCGGTTGCAGGTGACACTCGAGGATCAAGTCGTCACCGTCCCATCGAAACCAGCTCACATCAGCAGACGGAGGATTTCCGGCATCATCGTCATCGCCGCCAGATTGTTGATCACCAGCATGTCGATCAGCTTCAACGCGAGGAAGGCGAAGATCGGCGACAGGTCCAGACCACCGAGATTCGGCAGAAAGCGGCGGAACGGCGCCAGCGCCGGCTCGCAGATCTGGTTGACCAGTTCAGCCCCCGGATTGTGGCTGCCCGGCGCGACCCACGACAGAATCACGCTGATGATCAGGGCGAAGAAGAAGATCTTCAGGAACAGCGCGGTCACGCCGATCAGCGACCAGATAAACAGTTGCAGCGGATTGCCGGTGGTGCCGTAAGTCAGCAGCAGGGTCAGCGCCATCAGCGCCAGTTGCACCAGAATCGCCAGCACCAGTGACGACATGTCCAGACCGAACATGCTCGGAATGATCCGCCGCAGTGGTTTGAGCAGTGGCTGGGTCGCTTTGACGATGAACTGGCACAGCGGGTTGTAGAAGTTCGCCCGTACCAGTTGCAGCACGAAGCGCAGCAGCACGATCAGCAGGTACAGGCTGCCGAGGGTTTGCAGCACGTAAACCGCTGCAGTGTTCAATCCAATCATGTAAGGCTCCTTATTTGCCCAGTTGTTCGGCCATTTCGGCCGAGCGGTGCGCGGCGGCGCCGAGTGCGGTTTCGACCAGGGCTTCAAAGCCATTGGCCTGGAATGATTTGATCGCGGCTTCGGTTGTGCCGTTTGGCGAAGTCACGCGACGACGCAGTTCGGCGGCGTCAACGTCGCTGGAAACAGCCATGTGTGCGGCGCCGAGTGCGGTTTGCAGAGTCAGTTGTTCAGCGATGTCCTTCGGCAGGCCGAGTTTGACGCCGGCAGCAGTCATGGCTTCGATCAGCAAGAAGAAGTACGCCGGGCCGGAGCCGGACACAGCGGTGACGGCATCCAGTTGCTGTTCTTCATTCAGCCACAGTGCGATGCCGACGGCGGACAGCAGCTCTTCGGCTTGCTGACGCTGCTCGGCGGTCACTTCGCTGGTCGCGTACAAACCGCTGACGCCCTGACGCAGCAGCGCCGGCGTATTCGGCATGCAGCGCACGATTGGCTGCTCGCCAAGCCAGGCGGTCATGCTGGCGCAAGTGATGCCAGCGGCAATGGAGACCACCAGTTGATTCGGTTTCAGGCTCGGGCGAATCGCCTCGCACACGGTTTTCATGGCCTGCGGCTTGACCGCCAGCACGATGACATCGACGCCGTCGATGGCCTGGGCGTTGTCAGCGAAGGTTTCGATGCCGTGTTCGGCACTGACTTTGGCGCGGGTTTCCTCACCCGGGTCGCTGGCACGGATCTGTGCGGCTTCCAGGCCCTTGGCGCGCAGGCCACCGATCAAACTGGCCGCCATGTTGCCCGCACCGATAAACGCAATACGTGTGTTGCTCATGTGTGGTCCTTATCTGGAAACGTTCAAGATTGGGAATAGTCGCGGGCGCCAAACAGGGCCGTACCGATACGAACCCAAGTGGCGCCTTGGGCGATGGCCGACTCGAGGTCGTGGCTCATGCCCATTGAAAGCGTGTCGAGCGGCAGAGCGAGGCTCGCCTGCAACTTCTGCACGGCAGCGAAGGCCGCGTCCTGCTCGGCGCGGTCGTCGGTTGGCTCGGGAATCGCCATCAAGCCGCGCAGTTTCAGGCGCGGCAAAGCGCTGATGGCAGCGGCCAATGCCGGCAGATCGTCAGGCGTGCAGCCGGACTTGCTGGCTTCACCGCTGACGTTGACCTGAATGCAGATGTTCAGCGGCGGCAGTTCAGCCGGGCGCTGTTCGGACAGGCGTTGAGCGATTTTCAGGCGATCCACGGAGTGCACCCAGTCGAAATGCTCGGCGATGGCGCGAGTCTTGTTCGATTGAATGGGGCCGATGAAGTGCCAGATCAAGGGCAGGTCGGCCAGTTCGAGCTGTTTGCCCAAGGCTTCCTGCAGGTAGTTCTCGCCAACGTCACGCAGGCCGGCGGCATACGCCTCGCGCAGGGCTGCGGCGGGCTTGGTCTTGCTCACGGCGAGCAACTGGACGCTGTTTTCAGGACGGTGTGCGGCTTGGATCGCGGTCTGGATGCGCGAACGAACCTGAAGAATGTTGTCTGCTATCGTGGACATCAAGAGGCGCCGGCGGTCTGAAGGTTCGCGGCATTCTACTGGAATTGAGGAGCGCTATGGATATCACTGAACTGCTGGCCTTCAGCGCCAAACAGGGAGCTTCCGACCTGCACCTGTCGGCCGGTCTGCCGCCGATGATCCGCGTCGATGGCGATGTGCGGCGGATCAATCTGCCGGCGCTGGATCACAAGCAAGTGCATGAACTGATCTACGACATCATGAACGACACCCAGCGGGTCGACTTCGAGAAACATCTGGAAACCGACTTTTCCTTTGAAGTGCCGGGTGTCGCGCGGTTCCGGGTTAACGCCTTCAACCAGAACCGTGGCGCTGGCGCCGTATTCCGTACCATTCCGTCGAAAGTGCTGAGCATGGAAGACCTCGCCATGGGCGACGTCTTCCGTAAGATCACCGACGCCCCGCGGGGGCTGGTGCTGGTCACCGGGCCGACCGGTTCGGGCAAGTCGACCACGCTGGCGGCGATGATCGATTACCTCAACACTCACCGTCATCACCATATCCTGACTATTGAAGACCCGATCGAGTTTGTTCACGAATCGCGCAAATGCCTGATCAATCAGCGCGAAGTCCATCGTGATACCCGTAGTTTCGCCACCGCTCTGCGCTCGGCGTTGCGCGAAGACCCGGACGTGATTCTGGTCGGCGAGATGCGTGACCTGGAAACCATTCGCCTGGCACTGACCGCAGCCGAAACCGGGCATCTGGTGTTCGGCACGCTGCACACCACCTCAGCGGCGAAAACCATCGACCGCGTGGTCGACGTGTTCCCCGGCGACGAGAAGTCGATGGTGCGCTCGATGCTGTCGGAGTCGTTGCTGGCAGTGGTCTCGCAGACGCTGATCAAGAAGATCGGCGGCGGGCGAGTGGCGGCGCACGAGATCATGCTGGGCACGTCGGCGATCCGTAACCTGATCCGCGAGGACAAGGTCGCGCAGATGTACTCGGCGATTCAGACGGGTGGGTCGTTGGGGATGCAGACACTGGACATGTGCCTGAAGGATCTGCTGACCAAGGGTTTGATCAGTCGCGAACATGCGCGGGAGAAGGCGCGTACGCCGGATAATTTCTGAGGAAGTGATCGTTCCCACGCTCTGCGTGGGAACGATCGGTATGGTGTTAGCGCTGAACCACGCGCATCTGGCTTTGTTCTTTCGGCAACACGCGCTTGGCCACCACGTAGTGCTGCTGCCAGTACGGCTTGTTCAACGTATCGATGCTCACCGCTTTGCCACGGCGCGGTGCGTGGATGAAGCGGTCGTTGCCCAGGTAGATGGCAACATGGTTGACCCGACGGCTCTTGATGTTGAAGAAAATCAGGTCGCCCGGCTTCAGATCCTTGCGCTCGACTTTCTCGCCGTGACCGCTGGCCATGGCATTCGAGGTGCGTGGCAGGTCGAACGTAGCGTCGTTGAACGCGTATTTCACCAGACCGCTGCAATCGAAACCTTTACTTGGGCTGCTGCCGCCCCAACGATAAGGTGTACCGAGGACGTTTACCGCACGGCTCAGCACATTGCTGCTTTCCTTGCTCGCCATCGGTGGCACCAGCTTGCTGTGGCTCTTGCTGCTCAGCGTGGTGGTTTTGCCTTTGCTGCTTTTGCTCGAAGGAGCCGAAGCATGGGATTTAGGGGTAAAGCCGTTAACGTTGGGAAGACGTTGCTCACGATTGGTGGCGTGGGCGGCCAGTGGCATTAATAGGCAGATGGTTAGCCATGTCTTGAAAAATGGTCGCATTAGGCGTGGCTCTTCAGTGATAGCGCGCAACTTTATAACAGAGTTTTTTTTCATTCCGAGTCCGTTGGTCGATTCAGTTGGCAGCCAACGGAACCAAATAAGCGGCAAATGGACGCAATTGTCGGACAGAAGTCAGGTGCTATAAGGCTTTGACGGTAGCAACGGTAACATTTGCCGTACGTCGGCTACCTGTAAAAAAGTCACAAAGAATTCAAGAATATTTATCTATCGCGTGAATCGAGGTCTTCATGAACCCCTATCAACAATTTGTTCAGCAGCAAGATACGCACAGCAAAATCATCGGTTATCTGCTGTGGATTTTCGGTTTTACCGGCGCTCACCGCTTCTACTACGGCAAGCCGGTGACCGGGACGATCTGGTTCTTCACCTTGGGTTTGCTGGGCATTGGCTGGCTGATCGACCTGTTCTTGATCCCGGCAATGGATCGCGAAGCGGATCTGCGTTTTACCGCCGGGCCGATCGAGTACAACGTGGCGTGGATTCTGCTGACGTTTCTCGGAGCATTGGGTGTGCACCGGATGTATCAGGGGAAATGGATCAGTGGCCTGATCTATCTGCTGACGGGCGGGTTGTTCTTTCTGGGTGTGCTGTATGACTTCTGGACGCTGAATGATCAGGTCTCGGTGCGTAACGCCGAAGGCAGAGGCGCCTTCCAGTAAAGCTTCGCGAGCAAGCTCGCTCCCACAGGGGATTTGTGTCGTTCACAGATCCAGTGTGGGAGCGAGCCTGATCGCGAAAGGGGTGACGCGGTATCAAGCCTGGTGACTGATCCGCCCATCCACCAGCGTATAGCGAACCACACCCGGCAAAGTGTGCCCAATGAACGGGCAGTTCTCACCCTTCGACAACCAGTTTTCACCGGCCACCGTCGAAGCCTGCGGATCGAACAGCACGATATCCGCCGCCCCACCCACCGCCAGTTTGCCAGCCGGCAGACGCAGCGCTTCAGCCGGGCCAGCGCTCAGGCGCGCCAGCAAGGTCGGTAGATCGAGCAAGCCATCCTCCACCAGCGTCATCGCCAATGGCAGCAACAACTCAACACTGCTGATGCCCGGTTCGGTCGCGCCGAACGGTGCCAGTTTGGCGTCACGTTCGTGCGGTTGGTGATGGCTGGAAATCGCCGAAACCACGCCGGACTTCACCGCTTCACGCAGACCATCACGGTCAGCACGCGTACGCAGCGGCGGTTGCACGTGATACAGGCTGCTGAAGTCGATCAGCGCTTCGTCGGTCAGAATCAGCTGATACAGCGCAACATCCGCCGTCACCTTCAAACCACGCGCCTGCGCCTGAGCGATCAGGGCCACGCCGCGAGCGCTGGTCAACTGACTGAAGTGCGCGCGCACGCCAGTCTGCTCGACCAGCAACAGATCCCGGGCCAATGCCACGGTTTCAGCGGTTTCCGGAATCCCCGGCAGGCCGAGGAAACTGGCAACCGCGCCTTCGTGAGCCAAACCACCTTCGGCCAGATCATGATCCTGCGAGTTGAAAATCACTGTCAGGTCGAAGGTTGCTGCGTATTCCAGCGCCCGGCAAAGCGTGCGGGTATTGCGGAAGCTCTCCAGACCGTTGCCGAAGGCCACGCAACCGGCATCGCGCAACGCAACCAGCTCAGCCAGTTGCTCGCCGTCCAGACCTTTGCTCAGCGCCCCAATCGGAAACACTTTGGTGTTGCCGGCTTCGCGTGCGCGGTCGAGGATCAGTTCGGCCACGGCGGAGGTGTCGAGCACCGGTTTGGTCTTCGGTGGGCAGCACAGGCTGGTCACACCGCCAGCAGCGGCGGCGCGGGTTTCGCTGATGATCGAGCCTTTGCGGCTATAGCCCGGCTCGCGCAGGGCTACGTTCAGATCAACGAGCCCCGGAGCGGCGACAAGGCCTTGGGCATCAATGGTTTCTACTGCCGTGAAACCCGCCGGGGCCGCGCCGAGGGCGACGATCTTGCAGGCTTCAACGTGAATGTCGGTGATTTGATCCAGGCCGCTGCTTGGATCGATGACGCGTGCGCCGAGAATGCTGAGCTTCACTGGGCGTTCTCCTGCTCGAATTGGCGCTGGGCCGTTTGCCCGCTCATGGCCATGGACAGCACAGCCATACGAATCGCGATGCCGTAGGTCACCTGATTGAGGATCACCGAGTGCGGGCCGTCGGCCACTGCTGACTCGATTTCCACGCCACGGTTGATCGGCCCCGGGTGCATGACGATGCAATCGGGTTTGGCCCCGGCCAGACGCGCGGTGGTCAGGCCGAACAGGCGGTAGAACTCGCCTTCGCTCGGCAGCAGGCCGCCGGTCATGCGTTCACGCTGCAGGCGCAGCATGATCACCACGTCGACGTCTTTCAGGCCTTCGGTCATGTCGGTGTAGACCTTCACGCCGTATTGCTCGATGCCGATCGGCAGCAGGGTTTTCGGCGCGATTACGCGGATGTCCGGGCAACCGAGGGTCTTCAGCGCGAGCATGTTCGAGCGCGCAACCCGCGAGTGCAGGATGTCGCCAACGATGGCCACCGAGAGGTTTTCAAAGCCGCCCTTGTGCCGACGGATGGTGAGCATGTCGAGCATGCCCTGCGTCGGGTGGGCGTGACGGCCGTCGCCGCCGTTGATGATCGCCACTTGCGGGCAAACATGCTCGGCGATGAAGTGCGCGGCACCGGAATCACCGTGGCGCACGACGAACATGTCGGCGGCCATGGCTTCAAGGTTGCGCAAGGTGTCGAGCAGGGTTTCGCCCTTGCTTGCCGACGAGGTCGACACGTTCAGGGTGATCACGTCCGCCGACAGCCGCTGGGCCGCCAGTTCGAAGGTGGTGCGGGTGCGCGTGGAGTTTTCGAAGAACACGTTGCACACGGTCTTGCCGCGCAGCAACGGGACTTTCTTCACCGCCCGGGCACCGACTTCGAGGAACGAGTCGGCAGTGTCGAGGATTTCCGTCAGCAACTCGCGGCGCAGGCCGTCGAGCGAGAGGAAGTGGCGCAGCTGGCCCTGATCATTGAGCTGCAGCGGGCGCTTGGTATCTAGAGGCGTCATCGCGAAGGGGACTCTCAATAGGGCGGATTAAAGGTTGAAGTCTTGCAGTTCGAGCGTCAGCGGCTCGGGGCCCGACAGCTTCACCCGTTCATGTGCGGCCAGCGACAGCGTCGCCCCAACCACATTCGGGCGGATCGGCAACTCGCCGGCGTCGAGGTCCAGCAGGCAGACCAGGGTCACGCTGGCCGGGCGGCCGTAGTCGAACAATTCGTTCATGGCGGCACGGATGGTGCGGCCGCTCATCAGTACGTCGTCGATCAGCACCAGATGCTGGCCTTCGATCTCGAAGGGCAGGGCGGACGGGCGCACTTGCGGGTGCAGGCCGTTCTGGCTGAAGTCGTCGCGGTAGAAAGAAACATCCAGCGTGCCCAGTGGCGCGTCGCTGCCCAGTTCCTTGAGCAAGGCCTGCGCGACCCAGATGCCGCCGGTGCGAATGCCGATGTAACGCGGTTCAGTGATGTCACGCTGGGCAAGGTGCGCCTTGAGGCGGGTCGCCATCTGGCTGATCAGATCGGCGGGATTTGGCAGGCTCATGGTTGCTCCTTGTTGGGGGCGAGTCGGGTCCTTGGACACGACTCGGTTTTTCACTCAAAAGAAAAGCGCCGAAGCGCTTGTCAGGATTCAAACAATGCAGTGTTTTCATCGAGCCAGCCCTGCAACAGCAGAGCGGCGGCGATGGCGTCCACCGGGTTGTCGCGGTAACTGCCCTTTTGGCCGCCACGGACCAGACGCTCGCCCTTGGCCTCGAAGGTGGTCAGGCGTTCGTCGTGGGTATAGAAGGGCACGTTGAAGCGGCCATTGAGGCGGCGGGCGAATTTTTCCGCGCGCAGGCACATTTCGCTCGGCGTGCCGTCCATGTTCAGCGGCAGGCCGACGACCACGGCGTCGGGCTTCCATTCTTTTATAAGGGCTTCGACCTGGTTCCAGTCCGGCACACCGTTTTGTGCCTTCAAGGTGCACAGCTCACGGGCCTGGCCAGTAATCACCTGGCCGACCGCGACGCCGATCTGTTTGGTGCCGTAGTCGAAGCCGAGAATCAGGCGCAGGGCCATCAGGCGTGACCTGCCTGGCTGGTCAGCAGGCTGAGGTTGATCCCCAAATGCCTGGCCGCCGCTTCAAGACGCAGTTCGCTGCTGGTGTTGAACAGGATATCGGCGTCGTACGGGCAGTTCAGCCAGGCGTTGTCGGCGAGTTCCGCTTCCAGCTGCCCGGCTTCCCATCCGGCGTAACCGAGGGCAATCAGGCTTTTCGCCGGGCCGACGCCGTCCGCGATGGCGAACAGCACATCCTGCGAAGTTGACAGGGCCAGGTCGCCGTCGAGTTGCGCGGTGGCCTGGAAGGTCTTGCCCGCCGGGTGCAGGACAAAACCGCGATCGGTCTGCACCGGCCCGCCGATGAAAATCGGTACGTGCTGGCAGAGTGCTGGCGGGTCGATGTCCGGGCGCAGCTGCTCAAGGATGTCGGCCAGATTCAGCTCTTGCGGCCGGTTGACCACAATCCCCATAGCGCCATTGGCCGTGTGCTCGACGATGTAGGTCAAGGTGTGGGCAAAGTTCGGGTCGGCCATGTGTGGCATGGCGATCAGGAATTGATGCTTGAGGTAGCTGGGGCTGACGTTTTTCATGTGCGCTAGTGTGGCGTTCGGGGGGCAAACTGACAAGCTGGAGATGCAGGTGACACACCGATCCAATGTGGGAGCGAGCCTGCTCGCGAAAGCGGTGGATCAGTCACATCAATGTTGAATGACACACCGCATTCGCGAGCAGGCTCGCTCCCACAGGGGATTTGCGGTGTATTCAATTGCTCGAGAGCTTGTCGCCCCGGGCGAATTTCCAGGTACGAATGATTTCCAGACGGTCGATATCCGACAAGTCCCCGGTAAACGGGGCAAACGGTGCCGCCAGTCGGACGATACGCTGCGCCGCCTGATCCAGCAGCGGCTGCCCGGACGATTCCAGCACCAGCACTTCATACAGCGAACCGTCGCGATTGATCGAAACCATCAGGCGCAAATTGCCGTAGATCTGCTTGCGCCGTGCTTCCTCGGGGTAATTGAGGTTGCCGATCCGCTCGACCTTCTTGCGCCAGTCGTCCTTGTACCAGGCACCCTTGTCGCGCATGGTCGATGCCGCGCTCAAGCGGTGAATACGCGGGCGCTTGGCGTACAACTGTTGTTCCTTGGCCAGTTCGGCTTCAAGGCTGGCAATGTCACTGGACAGCTGCGAGCTGTCGAATTCCGGCGCATCAACCGTCGGTTTGACCTCGGTCTTGCTTTCTTCTTTTTGGTCGGCGCCTTTTTCGGCTTTGGTGCAACCGTAGTCACTGCAGCCTTCGGCGCAGCTTCCTGCACTTCCGGTTTGGCGGCCGGTGGCGGCGTGACTTTCTTGACCTGATTGTCCTGGAACGGCGCGACCTCAGTGGTCTTGGGGATCGCCTTCTTGTCCAGCGTGCCGCTGCCTTCCTGATGCTCTTGGGCGAGAAAGTCAGCCTTCTCTGGCTTCTTTTCGCTTTTGAAGGTGGCGAGGGTGATTTCCAGGGTTTTGCTGATCTGCTTGGGCTCGACCATCGTGAAGCCGACGCCGAGCAGCAGCGCCAAGTGGATCAGCGCTGCGAGAAACAGGGTAAAACCGAGGCGATCGGCCGGGCGCACGCCACGGTGGGCGAGTTCTGCGGGCAGATCGGACGGGAGGGTCATGACAAGAAAACCAACATCGCGTTTTTCAGAGGCTGCGCATGATAACGCAATGTTGGTTTCACGCCTTGGGCTTCACGCTTCAAGCGACAGACTGCATGTGACGTGCATCAAGCTTGTGGCATTTTGCCGGCGGCCTGCAGCTTCTTGGCGATTGCATCCATCAACATGCCGCCGATGTCGGTGCCGAAGGCGTTGTCGATTTCACGGATGCAGGTCGGGCTGGTGACGTTGATTTCGGTGAGGCTTTCACCGATCACGTCGAGACCGACGAACAGCAGGCCTTTCTCACGCAAGGTCGGGCCGACCTGTGCAGCAATCCAGCGATCCTTGTCAGTCAGCGGGCGCGCTTCGCCACGTCCACCGGCAGCGAGGTTGCCACGGGTTTCGCCCTGCGCCGGAATCCGCGCCAGGCAGTAATCCACCGGCTCGCCGTCGATCATCAGGATGCGTTTGTCGCCGTCCTTGATCGCTGGCAGGTAAGCCTGGCCCATGATCTGCTGGCCACCGAGGGCGGTCAGGGTTTCCAGGATCACCGACAAGTTCGGATCGCCTGCGCGGTGGCGGAAGATCGAGGTGCCGCCCATGCCGTCCAGCGGCTTGAGGATCACGTCGCCGTGCTTGGCAGCGAATTCGCGCAGCACGTCGGCGCGGCGGCTGACGATGGTTGGCGGGGTGCACTGCGGGAACAGCGTGGCGAACAGCTTTTCATTGCAGTCGCGCAGGCTCTGCGGCTTGTTCACCACCAGCACGCCAGCGGTTTCGGCCTGTTCGAGCAGGTAGGTGGAGTAGACGAACTCCATGTCGAACGGCGGATCCTTGCGCATCAGGATCACGTCCAGATCGCCGAGCAGGTTGTCCTGCTCGGCGTCCAGTTCGAACCATTTTTCCGGGTTGGCGAAGACTTTCAGCGGCTTCATCCGCGCCCGTGCCTGACCTTCACCCTGATACAGGTCGCGTTGTTCCATATAGAACAGTTCCCAGCCGCGCTTCTGCGCGGCCAGCAGCATGGCCAGCGAGCTATCCTTTTTATAGGAGATGCTGGCGATAGGGTCCATGACAATCCCGACGCGAACGCTCATTGGGTTTTCCTCGAAAATTGGCTACCGGATCGGTATTGAAAAAGTGCCGCCAGAGTGGCGCCGGGCGGGTTTTCGGTCAAGGAAAAACCCGTCGATAGATTGCATCTGGAGACTGTGCTAAAAAGGCTGCCATGCCGTGCTGGCCCTTGAGCATCAAGGGTTTCCAGCCATCAGTCATCGCAAAACGGACAATTTGATTCGCAAAGGCGACGGTAGAGCCCTCTTATGGAACAGCAGTCCAGCGCCTTGAAGGTCATGGTGATCGACGACTCGAAAACGATTCGTCGCACCGCCGAAACCTTGTTGAAGAATGTCGGGTGCGAAGTAATCACAGCGATCGACGGTTTCGACGCTTTGGCGAAGATCGCCGACAACCATCCCGGGATCATTTTTGTCGACATCATGATGCCGCGTCTGGATGGTTATCAGACCTGCGCTTTAATCAAGAACAACAGTGCGTTCAAGGCCACGCCGGTGATCATGCTGTCATCGCGTGACGGGCTGTTCGACAAGGCCAAGGGGCGGATTGTCGGTTCTGATCAATTTTTGACCAAGCCTTTCAGCAAGGAAGAACTGCTCAACGCGATCCAGGCCCATGTTCCGGGCTTCGCCGCCGTTTTGCCGCAGTAAGACACGTACAGTGACGCTCGGTCAGCGGGCCGCGCGTCGACAAGAAAAATGGGGAAAACCATGGCACGTATCCTGATCGTCGATGATTCGCCGACTGAAATGTACAAACTCACCGGCATGCTCGAAAAGCACGGCCATGAAGTGCTGAAGGCCGAAAACGGCGCCGACGGCGTGGCCCTGGCCCGTCAGGAAAAACCCGACGCGGTATTGATGGACATCGTCATGCCCGGCCTCAATGGTTTTCAGGCGACTCGTCAACTGACCAAAGACCCGGAAACCGGACACATCCCGGTGATCATCATCACCACCAAGGATCAGGAAACCGACAAGGTCTGGGGCACCCGCCAGGGCGCCAAGGATTACCTGACCAAACCGGTCGACGAAGACACCCTGATCAAGACCCTGAACAACGTGCTGAACGGTTGATCGCGCGACCATGAGCGAGTCGCTGACCGCGTTCGAACTGCTCTGGCAAATCGACCAGCGCTGCCGCTTGCTGGCGGCGGACCTGCCGTCGCAAGCGGCGCGCCAGGATCGCTGGAGCGGCATCGGCTTTCGCCTCGGCGAGCATTGGTATGTGGCGCCGATGGGCGAAGTCAGCGAAGTGCTGCACGAACCGCGCTTCACCCAGTTGCCCGGGGTCAAGCCGTGGGTCAAAGGCGTGGCTAACCTGCGCGGGCGGCTGTTGCCGATCATGGATCTGTGCGGTTTCTTCGGCCATGAGCTGTCGCCGTTGCGTAAACAGCGGCGGGTGTTGGTGGTCGAGCATGGCGATGTGTTTGCCGGGTTGATGGTCGACGAAGTCATTGGCTTGCAGCACTTTGAACAGGACAGCTTCGAACCGATCTCGATCAGCAAGCGCCAGGGCTCCAAGGCCGAGTTCGTCAAAGGCTATTTTCGGCGCGAGCAGAACTGGCGGGTGTTCAGCCTGTTTGCCCTGGCCAAATCCCCGGTGTTCATGAGCGTGGCGATATAACAGATTCAACACCGTCCCCTGTGGGAGCGAGCCTGCTCGCGAAGAGGGCGTGTCAGGCAAGATAAATATTGGCTGACCCAGCGCTTTCGCGAGCAGGCTCGCTCCCACAGGGATTGCAGCAGGCCTCAAAGGTGTGGGTTAAGGGCGAGGACCGATGACAAAAGCAAAAACAGGCAAGCCAGCGGAAGGATCGCGCAGTCGCTCGCAGATCATCGTGCTGTTCATCGCACTGATCGTGTTCATCATGCTGCTGTTCGCCAACTTCGCTTACCTCAACACCCAGGCGAACTACGACAAACAGTACATCGGCCACGCCGGTGAGCTGCGCGTGCTCTCGCAACGCATTGCCAAAAACGCTACCGAAGCCGCCGCCGGCAAGGCGGCCGCGTTCAAGCTGCTCAGCGATGCGCGCAACGATTTCGCCCAGCGCTGGGGTTACCTGAAAAAGGGCGACCCGGCCACCGGCCTGCCGCCAGCGCCTGCCACCGTGCGCCCGGAAATGCGCGCCGTGCAGCTGGACTGGGAACGCCTGCTGAAAAACACCGACGCCATCCTCTCCAGCGAACAGACCGTGCTGTCGTTGCATCAGGTCGCCGCGACCCTGGCCGAAACCGTGCCGCAGTTGCAGATCGAATACGAAAAAGTCGTCGAAATCCTCCTGCAACGTGGTGCTCCCGCCGCGCAGGTGGCGATGGCCCAGCGTCAGTCGCTGCTGGCCGAACGCATTCTCGGCGCGGTCAACACCGTGCTCGCCGGCGACGAAAACTCCCAGCAAGCCGCCGATGCCTTCGGCCGCGACGCCACCCGTTTCGGCCAAGTGCTCAACGGCATGCTGCAAGGTAACCCGGCGCTGAAAATCAGCCAGGTCGAAGACCGCGACGCTCGTGCGCGTTTGAGCGAAATCTCCGAGCTGTTCCAGTTTGTCTCCGGCTCCGTCGATGAAATCCTCGAAACCTCGCCGGAGCTGTTCAAGGTTCGTGAATCGGCGAGCAACATCTTCAGCCTCTCGCAAACCCTGCTCGACGAAGCCTCGCACCTGGCCACTCGCTTCGAGAACCTTGCCGGCGGGCGCAACACCGACACCATCGGCGGTTACGTCCTCGGTTTGCTGGCGCTGGCCTCGATCATCCTTATCGGTCTGGTGATGGTCCGTGAAACCAACCGGCAACTGCGCGAAACCGCCGAGAAGAACGAGCGCAATCAGAACGCGATCATGCGCCTGCTCGATGAAATCGAAGACCTCGCCGATGGTGACCTTACCGTGACCGCCTCGGTGACCGAAGACTTCACCGGCACCATCGCCGACTCGATCAACTACTCCGTCGACCAACTGCGCGATCTGGTTGCGACCATCAACCTCACCGCCGGCCAGGTCGCCGCAGCGGTGCAGGAAACCCAGGCCACCGCCATGCATCTGGCCCAGGCCTCGGAGCATCAGGCCCAACAGATTTCCGAAGCGTCGACGGCGATCAGCGACATGGCCGAATCCATCGATCAGGTCTCGGCCAACGCCGCCGAGTCTTCAGCGGTAGCCGAGCGTTCCGTGGAAATCGCCAACAAGGGCAACGAGGTGGTGCACAACACCATCCACGGCATGGACAACATTCGCGAACAGATCCAGGACACCGCCAAACGCATCAAGCGTCTGGGCGAGTCGTCGCAGGAAATCGGCGACATCGTCAGCCTGATCGACGACATCGCTGACCAGACCAACATCCTCGCCCTCAATGCGGCAATTCAGGCGTCGATGGCCGGTGATGCCGGGCGCGGTTTTGCCGTGGTCGCCGACGAAGTGCAGCGACTGGCCGAACGCTCGTCCGCTGCTACCCGGCAGATCGAAACGCTGGTGCGGGCGATTCAGACCGACACCAATGAAGCCGTGATTTCCATGGAGCAAACCACCACCGAAGTGGTGCGCGGCGCGCGACTGGCGCAGGATGCCGGTGTGGCCCTGGAAGAAATCGAAGGCGTATCGAAGACCCTCGCGGCGCTGATTCAGAGCATCTCCAACGCCGCGCAGCAGCAGACGTCCTCGGCCGGGCAGATTTCCCTGACGATGAACGTGATCCAGCAGATCACCTCGCAGACCTCGTCCGGCTCCACGGCCACTGCGGAAAGCATCGGTAACCTGGCGAAAATGGCCAGTCAGTTACGCCGTTCGGTGTCCGGCTTCACCTTGCCGGCGGCGGAAAAAGTGTGATCGGAGCGGTTATGGGTGACCGGCATGACTACGTGGCCCTCGAATGGGTCAAAGGCGAAATTGCCGAAACGCTGAGACAGGCGCATCAGGCGATTGAAGCCGTGCTCGACGATCCGCAGGCCTTCCCGGGGCTGGACGAGTGCCTGGCATACATCCATCAGGTCCACGGCAGCCTGCAGATGGTCGAGTTCTACGGCGCAGCGTTGCTCGCCGAAGAAATGGAACATCTGGTCGAAGCCTTGCAGCACGAGCGCGTCAGCCATCGCGACGAAGCGCTGCACCTGTTACTGCAAGCCCTCGGGCAATTGCCGATCTACCTCGACCGCGTGCAGAGCGCCCGGCGTGATTTGCCATTGGTGGTGCTGCCGCTGATCAACGATTTGCGCAGCGCTCGGGGCGAAAGCCTGCTCTCGGAAACCAGTCTGTTCAGCCCGCAACTGCCCGAGCTGGCGCCATTGAACGCGCAAGCGCTGGCACTGCTGGAACCGGCAGAACTGCCGAACGTGCTGCGCAAATTACGGCAGATGCTGCAAATGGCCCTGGTCGGTTTGCTGCGCGAGCAGGATGACCAGACGCACCTTGATTATCTGGCGAAAGTCTTCACCCGCCTCGAAGCGCTGAGCGGCGATGCGCCCCTGAGCCCGTTGTGGCAAGTCGCCTCAGCGCTGGTCGAAGGCATGCGCGAGGGCGTGATTGCCAACAGCCCGGCGCTGCGTAGCCTGTTCAAGGACGCCGACAAAGAGCTTAAGCGCTTGCTCGAGCAAGGCATGACCGGCCTCAACCAAGCGCCCCCGGCGGAGCTGCTGAAAAGCCTGTTGTTCTATATTGCCAAAGCCGAACATCCCACCGGGCAGATGCTGACCATGAAAGATCGCTACTCGCTGGACGACGCGTTGCCCGACAGCGCGATGGTCGACGAAGAACGCGCGCGCCTGGCCGGCCCCGACCGCGATGCGATGCGCTCGGTGCTGTCGGCGCTGTGCGAAGAGCTGGTGCGGGTCAAGGAACGCCTCGACCTGTTCGTGCGCAGCGACCGCCAGCACACCTCGGATCTGGAGAGCTTGCTGGCACCGCTGCGGCAAATCGCCGACACGTTGGCCGTGCTCGGTTTTGGCCAACCGCGCAAAGTCATCATCGATCAATTGGCCGTGGTGCTCAGCCTTGCCCAAGGCCAGCGCGAACCGAATGACGCGATCCTGATGGACGTTGCCGGTGCGCTGCTTTACGTCGAAGCGACACTGGCCGGAATGGTCGGCACCGTCGAGCCGGAAAGCCCGGAAGATTCGCGCCTGCCGACCACCGACCTGACGCAGATCCATCAGATCGTCATCAAGGAAGCACGCATCTGCCTGCAACAGGCCAAGGACATGATCGTCGACTACATCGACGCCGATTGGGATCGCCAGCACCTGCAACCGTTGCCGGCGCTGCTGACTCAGGTGCGCGGTGCGCTGGCGATGATTCCGTTGAACCGCGCGGCGAGTCTGGTCGAAGCCTGCAACGGTTTTATCCGCGAGCATTTGCTGCTTGATCCGCATGAGCCGGGCTGGGAACAACTTGATCATCTGGCCGATGTCATCAGCAGCCTCGAGTATTACCTCGAACGTCTGAGCGACGATCCGCAGGCGCCGAGCGAGCAGTTGCTGGATGTCGCGCAGAAGTCTCTTGCGAGTCTGGGTTTCTTTCCAAATGAGCCGCATGTGCCCGTACTCGAAGACGTGCTTAGCCCCAGCGAAGCGCTGGTGATGCAGGACATGCAGGCGCTCGATGATCCGGAAACCGTACAGTCGCTGGCCGACGTTCTGGCCAGCCCGGTTTCGGCGCTCAACCCGCCAGCGCTGATCACCCCCGGCAGCCTGATGCCGCCACCGGCCGATGAAGAACCGGTCGACGACGAATTGCGCGAAGTGTTCCTCGAAGAGACCGACGAAGTCCTCGAAGTCCTCCACGAATACCTGCCGCGCTGGACCGCCAATCCGCAGGATCGCGACGCGCTGACTGAACTGCGCCGCGCCTTCCACACCTTGAAGGGCAGCGGGCGCATGGTCCGTGCGCTGATCCTCGGCGAGCTGGCCTGGGCGGTGGAAAACCTGCTCAACCGCGTGCTCGAACAAAGCGTCGAACCCGGTTCGGTGGTGCAGCAACTGCTCACCGACACGGTGCTGTTGCTGCCCGAGTTGATCAACGAGTTCGCCACCAATAGTCAGCGTCAACGCAGCGATGTCGACCAACTTGCTGCCCGCGCACATGCCTTGGCCAAGGGTGATGAACCGCTGGCGGCCGAAGACGTCGACGATGTGGCGGCGCTCGATCCGTTGTTGCTGGAGATCTTCCGCAACGAAGCCGAAACGCACCTCGCCAGCCTCAACCGTTTTCTCGATCAGGCCGCCGAACACGTACCGTTGCAAGCCAGCGACGAGTTGCAGCGCGCCTTGCACACGCTCAAGGGCAGCGCCTCGATGGCCGGCGTATTGCCGATTGCCGAACTCGCTGCACCGCTCGATCAACTGGCCCGCGAGTTCAAGGCGCATCAGTTGCCGCTGGACCTCGACGAAGTGGAATTGCTGCTCGAAGCCGAGGGCCTGTTCCGCGTCGGCCTGCGTCAGCTCAAGCATGATCCGCTGGCGCCGATTGTCGGTGCACAGTCGCTGATCAAACGCTCGGAAACCCTGCTCGCCGAGCGTCTGGCGTCGATCCTCGATGCGCCCAATACCGGCCTGCGGATCAAGCGCGATCCGCAACTGATCAATAACTTCCTCGCTCAAGGCATGGACATCCTGCTCGATGCTGAGAGCCTGCTACAACGCTGGCAGCAACACCCCGGCGAGCGTCAGGAACTCAGCGCGCTGCTGGATGAGCTGACCACCCTTGGCGAAGGCGCGCATCTGGCCGATCTGCTGCCAGTCGATGTGTTGTGCGAAGCCTTGCTCGACCTGTATGGCGCGGTGGAAGAAAGCAGTCTGGCGGTCAGCGAACAGTTTTTCCGCGAAGCGCAGAACGCCCACGAAGCACTGATCAACATGCTCGACGAACTGGCTGCCGGGCAGGAAGTCACGCCACAGCCAGAGCGGATTCGTGCCTTGCATGATCTGCTCGATGAGAGTCTCGACCCGTCGTCGATGGGCCTTATTCGCAGCGATGGCAGCCGCACCTTGAGCATCCGTGAACTGGGCAGCGCCACCGCTGAGTTGCAGCAAAAGGCAACGGCGCTTGAGCCCGATGACGAGATCGTCGAGATCTTCCTTGAAGAGGCGGTGGACATTCTCGACAGCTCAGGCCAGGCCTTGCAGCGCTGGCTCAGTGACCCGGACAACACAGCGCCACTGTCCTCGTTGCAACGGGATTTGCATACGCTCAAGGGCGGCGCGCGGATGGCTGAAGTCGAGGCCATCGGCGATCTGGCCCAGGAGCTGGAAAGCCTTTACGAAGGCTTGGTCGATCGTCGCTACCACTACAGCGAAAGCCTGGGGCGTTTGCTGCTCAAGAGCCATGACCGCTTGGCGTTGATGCTTGATCAGTTGCAAAACCATCAGCCGCTGACCCCGGCGCAGGATCTGATCGACACGATTCGTCAGCTACGTCAGGGCCACAGTGTCGCCGAAGCGCCGCCAGCAATAGCCGAGCACGACAGCGCTGGCCACGACCCGGAGCTGATGGAGATCTTCCTCGAAGAAGGTTTCGACATCATCGAAAACTCTGGCGCCGCGCTGCTGCGCTGGCAGGCGGAGCCGGGCAATCGTCAGGAAGTGGAAACCCTGCTGCGCGATCTGCACACCCTCAAGGGTGGCGCGCGGATGGTCGAGATCGGCCCGATCGGCGACCTCGCCCATGAGCTGGAATACCTTTACGAAAGTCTTTCCAGCGGCGCTTTGCAGCCGTCGGCGGAGCTGTTTGCGCTGGTGCAGCGCGGGCATGATCGCTTGGCGCAAATGCTCGATGGCGTGCGCGCCGGGCAACCGTGCCCACCGGCCGATCGGCTGATCAACGCGATCCAGAATTTCAGCCATCCGGTGACGGTAGAAACGCCGCCAGTGCTACCTGTGCCGGTCAAGACTGACGCGGCGCCGCCGGCTGCCGACGCTGGCGCGGACATGGTCAAGGTCTCCGCCGAACTGCTTGATGAACTGGTCAATCTGGCCGGTGAAACCTCGATTTTCCGTGGCCGTATCGAACAGCAGGTCAACGACGCACAGATCGCGCTGAACGAGATGGAAACCACCATCGAACGGATGCGCGATCAGTTGCGCCGTCTCGACACTGAAACTCAGGGGCGGATTCTCAGCCGTCAGCAAGTCGATGCCGAACGCCTCGGCTACGAAGAATTCGATCCGCTGGAAATGGATCGCCATTCGCAGTTGCAGCAACTGTCGCGGGCGCTGTTCGAATCCGCCTCCGACTTGCTCGATCTCAAGGAAACCCTCGACCGCCGTAATCACGACGCCGAGAACCTGTTGCAGCAACAGGGCCGCATCAACACCGAATTGCAGGAAGGCCTGATGCGCACGCGCATGGTGCCGTTCGAGCGCATGTTGCCGCGCCTCAAACGCATCGTCCGTCAGGTCGCTGAAGAGCTGAACAAAGACGTCGCCTTCGTCGTCGGCAACGCCGAAGGCGAGATGGATCGCAACGTTCTCGAACGCATGGCCGCGCCACTGGAACACATGCTGCGCAACGCCGTCGACCACGGTCTGGAGTCCGCCGAAGTGCGGCTGGCGGCGGGTAAACCGGCGCAAGGTCAGATCAGCCTCGATCTGTCGCGCGAGGGCGGTGACATCGTTTTCGACATTCGCGATGACGGTGCCGGGGTGCCGCTGGAAGCCGTGCGGCGCAAAGCAATCAAGCGTGGATTGCTCGCACCGAATGCCGAGATCAGCGACCGCGACGTGTTGCAGTTCATCCTGCAGCCGGGATTCTCGACCGCCGAAAAAATCACGCAGATTTCCGGACGTGGCGTCGGCATGGACGTGGTGCACGAAGAAGTGCGGCAACTCGGCGGCAGCATGAGCATCGACTCGGTGCCGGGGCAGGGCGTGCATTTCCGCATTCGGCTGCCGTTCACCGTGTCGGTCAACCGCGCGTTGATGGTGCAGTGTGGCGAGGATCAATATGCGATTCCGCTGAACACCATCGAAGGCATCGTCCGCGTGTTGCCGAATGATCTGGAAGCTTACTTCCGGGTTGATCCGCCGCGCTATCAGTACGGCGGCCAGACCTATGAACTGTGCTACCTCGGCGAACTGCTGAAAACCGCGCCACGACCGAAACTGCTGGGGCAGAACCTGCCGTTGCCGGTGCTGCTGGTGCACTACAACGACCGGCGCATCGCCGTGCTGGTGGATACCATGGCCGGCACCCGCGAGATCGTGGTCAAAAGCCTTGGCGCGCAATTCGCGGCGGTGCAGGGCGTGTCCGGGGCGACGATTCTCGGCGATGGCCGGGTGGTGCTGATTCTCGATCTGCTCGCGCCGATTCGGGCGATGCAGGCGCGGGTTGTGCAGGCGCCGACGCTCCCGGAGATCGACAGCGAACCGCACAAACCGCTGCTGGTGATGGTGGTCGACGACTCGGTCACCGTGCGCAAGGTCACCAGCCGTTTGCTCGAACGCCACGGCATGAACGTGCTGACCGCCAAGGACGGTGTCGACGCCATGCTGCTCCTGGAAGAACACATGCCCGACCTGATGCTGCTCGACATCGAAATGCCGCGCATGGACGGCTTCGAAGTCGCCACCCAGGTGCGCAATGACGAACGCCTGCAACACCTGCCGATCATCATGATCACTTCGCGCACCGGGCAGAAACACCGCGACCGCGCGATGGCCATCGGCGTTAACGACTACCTCGGCAAGCCGTATCAAGAGTCGGTGCTGCTTGAAAGCATTGCCCAGTGGAGCAAGAAACATGCATGAGCGCCGGCACAATCAGCGCAGCAGCCAACTGACCGGGTTGCTGCTGCCGTTGGCGGATCGTAATTTGATCCTGCCTAACGTCGCTGTCGCTGAGTTGATTGATTACCAGGCCAGCGCCTTCGATCTGGACACGCCGCCGTGGTACCTGGGGCGCGTGAAGTGGCGCGAGCGGCAGATTCCGTTGCTGAGTTTTGAATCGGCGTGCGGGCAGAAAATCGTCATTGGCGAGCGCGCGCGGATCGTGATTTTGAATGCGCTGGGCGGGTTGCCGGAGCTGAAGTTCATTGCACTGCTGGTGCAGGGGATTCCGCGGTCGTACAAGCTCGACAGTCAGTTGAGTTATGTCGATGTGCCGTTGTGTTCGCTGGAGCAGGCAGCGGTGCAGGTCGGGGAGCAGGTGGCGAAGGTGCCGGATTTGCTTGGGTTGGAGAAGTTGTTGGTGGATGCTGGGCTGATCCACTGATTCAGAATTTTCATTGGCCTGACTGGCCTCATCGCGAGCAGGCTCACTCCTACATTTGGAATGCATTCCCCTTTAGGAGTGAGCCTGCTCGCGATAGCGCCTGCGGCATCCACCAAAATCCGACAGACAAATCCTCAATCCCCGCAGCGCAATAAACGCATCCAGGCACATCTGTTTAAAGACACCCGGTGTTACGGCTCCCTAGCCTACAAATCCTTGCGCCGCTGCCTACGCATGCACCAGAATCCGCCGGCTTGTGCGCCTTTGGCAGGCTGCGTAACTTGATTCCGTCACTGATTTCCAGTGATCGGGTTTAGCAGCCCGTGGTTAATCTAAGGGTGCACATACATCATCGTCAGGCTCAGCGCCTGCATTCGATGGCGGCTGTGCGCAGGGCGCTTCGGCGCGCCGGCTTCCTTAGGTTCCCCGGTCTGCTAACCTGCGTTCAGCTGCCACCCCTTCTTTTAGCAGAGAAGCGGTTCCAGCTTAATTTCGGAACTTGAAGATGATTAAACCTACGCCTAACCCCCCGCTCGCAGATCCCGCATCCCCCTACGAATCCCCCGACTCCAAGAAATTCCACGAAGCCGCCGAACGCGCCCTCGACCATTACCTCGGCCCGACCAACGCCGATCTGATGGCCACGCCTTACACCCCCAACACGCTGTACATGGCCAACCCCCATGCCGACACCGAATCCCTGCTGGCTGATGCTAGCGAAACCCTCGGGTCGGCCACGGTGATGCTTAACAACCATGCGGCAATGGTGGAAGGTACGCACCGCAAGACTGTGCAAGGAATTGCGCAGGTGGTGATGGTGGCGGAGATG
This sequence comes from Pseudomonas sp. S3_C06, assembly GCF_054667675.1. Classification (NCBI taxonomy): domain Bacteria; kingdom Pseudomonadati; phylum Pseudomonadota; class Gammaproteobacteria; order Pseudomonadales; family Pseudomonadaceae; genus Pseudomonas; species Pseudomonas sp. S3_C06. The sequence continues at coordinate 3,457,164 of NZ_CP162747.1, read as the reverse complement.
GCGGTCAATCGATTGTTGGATAGGTTGGTGCCGACGGAGTGACTTAAAAGCCGACCCTCACCCCAGCCCTCTCCCGGAGGGAGAGGGGGCCGACCGCAGGATGCTCATAAGTTACGCCGACCTGAAAATACTGCTGTGAATCCATAATCGACTCGGTGGGGCAGGTCGATGTATGGCGCCAGACACCTCGGTCAGTCCCCTCTCCCTCAGGGAGAGGGCTAGGGTGAGGGCGCTCTTGACCATTACGCTCAGCGTAATGATTCACCACCGCGCTTGATTGATGCCCCCACCCCACACGCCTACCTTAGCTCCACGACAGCGAACCCCGTGGAGTGAGCATGACAACAACAATTTCCCCCGACTCGCGCTGGACGCGGCGGCGCGATGAGAAGCAGCGCCGCCTCGACAAGGTGCACGGGCTGGCCGACGGTGTGGTGTTGCCCACCGACAAGATCGTCGCCGCGCTCGAAGCGCTGATCCACCCCGGCGACCGTGTGGTGCTGGAGGGCAACAACCAGAAGCAGGCGGATTTCCTCTCCCGTTCGCTGGCCAAAGCCGACCCGGAAAAGCTCCACGACCTGCACATGATCATGCCCAGCGTCGGTCGCTCCGAGCACCTTGACCTGTTCGAACGCGGCATCGCCCGCAAACTGGATTTCTCCTTCGCCGGCACCCAGAGCCTGCGCATCAGCCAGTTGCTTGAAGACGGTTTACTCGAAGTTGGCGCGATCCACACTTACATCGAACTCTACGCCCGACTGGTGGTGGACCTGATCCCCAACGTCGTGCTCTCGGCCGGTTTCATGGCCGACCGCGCCGGTAATATCTACACCGGCCCGAGCACCGAAGACACCCCGGCACTGATCGAACCGGCGGCGTTCAGCGACGGCATTGTCATCGTCCAGGTCAACCAGTTGGTCGACGACGTCAGCGAACTGCCTCGCGTAGACATCCCCGCCTCATGGGTCGATTTCGTCGTGGTCGCCGACAAGCCGTTCTACATCGAACCGCTGTTCACCCGCGACCCACGGCACATCAAGCCCGTGCACGTGCTGATGGCGATGATGGCGATCCGTGGGATCTACGAAAAACACAATGTGCAGTCGCTCAACCACGGCATCGGTTTCAACACCGCCGCTATCGAATTGATCCTGCCGACCTACGGCGAATCCCTCGGCCTCAAAGGCAAGATCTGCCGCAACTGGACGCTCAACCCGCACCCAACACTGATCCCGGCGATCGAGAGCGGTTGGGTCGAAAGCGTGCATTGTTTCGGCACCGAACTGGGTATGGAAAACTACATCGCCGCGCGCCCGGACGTGTTCTTCACCGGTCGCGACGGCTCGCTGCGTTCCAACCGGATGTTCTGCCAACTCGCCGGGCAGTACGCGGTGGATCTGTTCATCGGCGCGACGTTGCAGGTCGATGGCGATGGCCATTCCTCGACCGTAACCCGTGGTCGCCTCGCCGGTTTCGGCGGTGCGCCGAACATGGGCCACGACCCGCGCGGTCGGCGTCACGGCACCCCGGCGTGGCTGGATATGCGTCATGACGATGCGCAGCAACCGATGCTCGAACGCGGCAAAAAGCTTGTGGTGCAAATGGTCGAGACCTTCCAGGAGGGCGGCAAACCGACCTTCGTCGAAACCCTCGACGCGGTCGAGGTGGCGAAGAAAAGCGGCATGCCGCTGGCGCCGATCATGATTTACGGCGACGACGTCACCCACTTGCTCACCGAAGAAGGCATCGCCTATCTGTACAAGGCGCGTTCGCTGGAAGAGCGCCAGGCGATGATCGCTGCGGTCGCCGGCGTCACCGCCATCGGCCTGCGCCACAACCCGAAAGACACCGAACGCATGCGCCGCGAAGGCCTGATCGCCTTGCCCGAAGACCTCGGCATCCGCCGCACCGACGCCACCCGCGAACTGCTCGCGGCGAAGAGCGTGGCCGATCTGGTCGAGTGGTCCGGCGGCCTGTACAACCCGCCCGCGAAATTCAGGAGCTGGTAATGCACGCACTTAACCTGCAAGCGAAACCGCTTTCTATGGCTGATCGACTGGCCGATCTGGCGGTGGACGCCCTGATCGACGAAGCCGATCTGTCGCCGAAACCGGCATTGGTCGACCGTCGCGGCAATGGCGCGCACACCGATCTGCACCTGGGCCTGATGCACGCGTCGGCGCTGTCGTTGTGGCCGGCGTTCAAAGAGATGGCCGAGGCGGCAGTTGAAATCGGCGAAGTCGATTCAACGTTGCGCGAAGCGATTGGCCGCATCGGTCGCGAAGGTGAGCAATCGATGCTCGCGACCACCAACGGCGTGAACACCCATCGCGGCGCCATTTGGGCGCTGGGGTTGTTGGTGACGGCCGCTGCGCTCGAACCGCAATCCTCCAGCGCTAACGCCGTGACCCTGCGTGCTGCACGTCTGGCCTTGCTGGACGATCGCCACGCGCCGAAACCCTTGAGCCACGGCGCCCAAGTCGCCCTGCGTTTCGGCGCACGCGGTGCTCGTGAAGAAGCGCAGCTCGGCTTCCCTTCGGTGCTGCAACGCGGCCTGCCACAACTCAAACGCAGCCGTGCCCAAGCAAGCGGCGAACAGAACGCCCGGCTCGACGCCTTGCTCGCAATCATGACGAATCTGGCCGACACCTGCGTGCTCTACCGCGCCGGCGAAGAGGGGTTGCAGGCCATGCAACACGGCGCGCAAGCGGTGCTCGACGCCGGTGGCAGCGCCAGCCTCAGCGGTCGCCGCCGCTTGCACGAACTCGATCAACAACTCATCGCATTGAATGCCTCGCCCGGTGGCGCCGCCGACTTGCTCGCCGCCACGCTGCTGCTCGATCGCATCGAATGCGACGGCATCCTTCAGGGAGCGTTTTGATGGAAACCCTATCGTTTGAATTCCCCGCCGGGCAGCCGCCACGCGGTCGCGCGCTGGTCGGTTGTGTCGGCTCGGGTGATCTGGAAGTGCTGATCGAACCGGGCCTGGCCGGCAAGCTGACGATCAATGTGCAAACCTCGGTCAACGGTGCGCAGCTGCGCTGGCAGCATCTGTTTGCGCGGATGTTCGACGGCACCACGCCGCCGGCGATGGCCATCGATATCCACGATTTCGGTGCGACGCCGGGGGTGGTGCGCTTGCGTCTGGAACAAGGTTTCGAGGAGATCGGCCATGACTGACAGCGCCGCGTTGCTCAACAAACACAGCTTCGTCGAACTCGGTGCGCGGCAACGGGCGAAGGCCTTGCTCGATGCCGGCAGCTTTCGTGAATTGCTCGACCCGTTTCAACGGGTGATGTCGCCGTGGCTTGAACGCCAGGGCGTGGTGCCGCAGGCCGATGACGGCGTGGTGATCGCCAAGGGCAGCCTCGACGGTTTGCCGGTGGTCATCGCCGCGATTGAAGGCGCGTTTCAGGGTGGCAGCCTTGGCGAAGTCGGCGGGGCGAAGATTGCCGGCGCGCTGGAACTGGCGGCTGAAGACAACCGCAAAGGCATTCAGACCCGCGCGGTGTTGCTGCTGGAAACCGGTGGTGTGCGTTTGCAGGAAGCCAATCTCGGGCTGGCGGCGATTGCTGATATTCATGCGGCGATTGTCGATTTGCAGCAGTACCAACCGGTGGTCGGTGTGGTGGCAGGTAGCGTCGGTTGCTTTGGCGGCATGTCGATTGCCGCTGCGTTGTGCAGTTATTTGCTGGTGACTCAGGAAGCACGCCTCGGTTTGAACGGCCCGCAGGTGATTGAGCAGGAAGCCGGAATCGAAGAATACGACTCTCGCGACCGGCCATTCATCTGGAGCCTGACTGGCGGCGAGCAGCGTTTTGCCAGTGGTCTGGTGGATCGGTATGTCGCCGATGACGTGGCGAAGATTCGTCAGCAGGTAGGTGAATTGCTCCAGCAAGGTTTGCCGAAGCAACCGCGCAGCCAGCGCGCCGAATGGTTTCTGCAACGCCTGAGCAATCTGAACACTGACCCGCAAATCGAACCGTCGGTGGTTCGCGATCTGTATCAAGGAGAGCGCTCATGAGCGGTTATTCGCTGCGTGGTTTGAACTGGTTCAACGCCTTGAGCGCGGGCGCTGTCGCGGTCCAAGGGCTGCCGCCATCGTTGAAGGTTGCTGACAGTGAGCTGGGGCGTTTTATCGCTGTGGTCGCTGATCCGGACAATCGTTTTCCGCGTGCTCGTAATGGCGAAGTCGGCTTGCTCGAAGGCTGGGGCTTGGCCAAGGCTGTGGATGACGCGATCACTGCTGATCGTGATAAAGCGCAAAAACGCCCGATCATCGCCATCGTCGATGTGCCGAGCCAGGCTTACGGTCGGCGCGAAGAAGCCCTCGGCATTCATCAGGCGCTGGCCGGTGCGGCGGACAGTTATGCCCGTGCGCGTTTGGCCGGGCATCCGGTGATTGCGTTGTTGGTCGGTAAGGCGATGTCCGGGGCGTTTCTGGCTCATGGTTATCAGGCCAACCGTTTGATCGCGCTGCGCGATCCGGGCGTGATGGTGCATGCCATGGGCAAGGCTTCGGCGGCGCGGGTGACGTTGCGCAGCGTTGAAGAACTGGAAGCGCTGGCCGCCAGTGTGCCGCCGATGGCTTATGACATCGACAGTTATGCCAGTCTCGGATTGCTCTGGGAAACCTTGTCAGTGCAGCAGATTGAACAGCCGACGGTGGAGGATCTTTCGAGAGTCAACGAGTGCCTGAAGCAAGCCATCGGCGATGTCGTCAGTACTGACTTGAGCAATCGCCTCGGCGCGAAGAATCGTGCGGCTTCCAGCAAGGTTCGCGAACTGCTGAGGGCGCAGTGGTGAATACGCCTCTGGCCCACGACCTGCTCTGGGGCATGACCCCGGTGCAGTTGCCGGCGGATGCGCCGCTGTGGGCAGTCGAGTCGCTGGCCGCCGGGCAACCGGTGGTAGTGCGGCGGGCGTTGAGCGATGAGGGTTTTCTCGCGGTCGGTGTGCGCGGTGTGTTGCGCGAGCAGCGGTTGGCGGCATTTATGGCGGTCGATTCGATTGCCTGTCGGGTCAGTCCGGAGGCGCTGTGTCATGTCGACAGCGAGCGCGATCTGCCGGTCATGCAGGCGCTCAAACAACTGCGGCCGATGCTCGACGATTGCGGTTGGGTCTGGGGTGTCAGCGGCAGTGTCGGGTTTGAACTGGCCAGTGATTTTACCGCGATGCACGCGGCCAGTGATCTCGATCTGATTCTGCGTACGCCGCAACTGATCACCCGTAATCAGGCACGCAAACTCGTGGAGCTTTTCGATCAGGCCGTGTGCCGGGTCGACATGCAGTTGCAGACGCCGTTCGGTGCTGTGGCATTGCGTGAATGGGCCAGCGGATCTGCGCGCGTGCTGCTGAAAAACGAGTATCAGGCCTGTTTGGTGACTGACCCGTGGAACCCGCAGGAGCAGGCAGCGTGAGCAGTCTGCTGGTGTTCCCCGGCCAGGGTGCGCAGCAAGCGGGCATGCTGCAGCGCTTGCCCCGCGAGACCTTGGTCGAGGCCAGTGATGTGCTCGGCGAAGATGTCTCGCTGCTGGATTCCAGCGCAGCGTTGCGCACGACAAGGGCAGTTCAGCTATGCCTGCTGATCGCCGGCGTCGCAGCTTCACGGCAATTGTTGCAGGACGGACTCACGGCGGATTACGTCGCGGGCCTGTCCATCGGTGCTTACCCGGCAGCGGTGGTCGCCGGGGCCTTGAGCTTCAGCGATGCGTTGCATCTGGTCAGCCTGCGCGGTGCGTTGATGCAGCAAGCTTATCCACAAGGCTACGGCATGACCGCGATTATCGGCCTGCAGTTATCCACAGTCGAAACGCTGCTGGCGCAGGTACACAGCGAAGATTCGCCGGTGTATCTGGCCAACATCAACGCCGACAATCAGGTGGTGATTGCCGGCTGTGACGAGGCGATGCAAGCGGTGGCCGAACTGGCGCGCAGTCGCGGCGCCGGTCTGGCAAAACGTCTGGCGGTGAGCGTACCGTCGCACTGCCCACTGCTGGACGAACCGGCGCAAACCCTCGCCGAAGCCTTCGCCAAGGTTGAGCTGAAAACCGCGAAAATCGCTTACCTGAGCGGCAGCCGCGCGCGCCCCGTGACCAAAGTAGAAGCGCTGCGCGACGACCTCGCCTTCAACATGTGCCGCGTGGTGGATTGGCGCGGCACCGTACAAAGCGCCTACGAGCGCGGCGTGCGTCTACAAATCGAACTGCCGCCCGGTGCGGTGCTGACCGGGCTGGCGCGCCGGGTGTTCGAGCAAGGCACGGTCACTGCCTTCGACAGTGCGCGTCTCGACACCTTGCAGGCGCTGTTGCGAGAGGAGGGTGGCCGCCAACTCTAAAACCGCCGACTCAAGCTTCGAACAACAAAAACAACATTCGACGATGCACTTTGAGGACTACAACAATGATTATTTACGGTGTGGCGCTGCTCGCGATCTGTACGCTGGCAGGGGTGATCATGGGTGACATGCTCGGCGTGTTGTTGGGCGTGAAATCCAATGTCGGCGGGGTCGGCATCGCCATGATCCTGCTGATCTGCGCGCGGTTGTGGATGCAGAAACGCGGCGGCATGACCAAGGAATGCGAGATGGGCGTCGGCTTTTGGGGCGCGATGTACATTCCGGTGGTGGTGGCGATGGCCGCGCAACAGAACGTCGTCACTGCGCTGCACGGTGGCCCGGTGGCGGTGCTGGCGGCGATTGGTTCGGTGGTGGTTTGTGGCTGCACGATTGCTTTGATCAGCCGCACCCATAAGGGCGAACCATTGCCTGACGAGCCGGCGGAAATCTCCCCGGTCGGCACGCCAGTAGGAGGCCGCTGATATGTGGGATCTCATCGAGAAAGGTCTGGAACACAATGGGCTGGTCACTGCATTCGCTTTTGTCGGCGTGATCATGTGGGTGTCGGTGGTTCTGTCCAAACGCCTGACGTTCGGACGTATTCACGGCTCGGCGATTGCCATCGTTATTGGTCTGGTTTTGGCGTGGGTCGGCGGCACCATGACCGGCGGGCAGAAAGGCTTGGCGGATCTGACGTTGTTCTCCGGTATCGGACTGATGGGCGGGGCGATGCTGCGTGATTTTGCAATTGTGGCCACGGCATTTGAAGTGCAGGCGACCGAGGCTAAGAAGGCTGGGTTGATTGGTGTGATCGCGCTGTTGCTGGGCACGATCCTGCCGTTCATTGTTGGCGCGTGCATGGCCTGGGCGTTTGGTTATCGCGATGCGGTGAGCATGACCACCATTGGCGCGGGTGCGGTGACTTATATCGTCGGGCCGGTGACCGGTGCGGCGATTGGCGCGACCTCGGATGTGATGGCGCTGTCGATTGCCACCGGGTTGATCAAGGCGATTCTGGTGATGGTCGGCACGCCGGTCGCGGCGCGCTGGATGGGCCTGGATAACCCGCGTTCGGCGATGGTGTTTGGTGGTTTGGCCGGGACTGTCAGCGGCGTTACAGCTGGATTGGCGGCGACGGATCGGCGGTTGGTGCCTTATGGGGCGTTGACCGCTACTTTCCATACCGGGCTGGGGTGTTTGCTTGGGCCATCGCTGTTGTTCTTCATTGTTCGCGGGATTGTGGGCTAGGTTTCTGATTGATCGTTCCCACGCTCTGCGTGGGAATGCAGCCCGGGACGCTCTGCGTCCCAAAGCGGACGCGGAGCGTCCATTGAGGCATTCCCACGCGGAGCATGGGAACGATCATGGGGTGATCTGGCGATTGGCATACATCCGACACTCCGCCAGCAACGCCAGCAAATTCGGATCCCTCTCCTTGGCCTTCAAAAACACCACGCCAATGTGCTGCTGCAACCGGTACTTCTCCTGCAACGGAATCAGCTTCACCCGATTCTCATACACCGCGGCAATCCGTCCCGGCAGCAACGCGTAACCCACCCCAGAGCTGACCATGCTCAACAGCGTGAAGATGTCATTCACCTGCATCGCCACCTTCGGTTCGAACCCCGCCTGCTTGAACACCCGCACGCCATCCTGATGCGTGGCAAAGCCCTGAGTCAGGGTGATGAAGGTTTCATCGCGCACCTCCGCCAGATCCACCTCACTGCGCTGAGCAAACTTCGAATCCGCCGGGGTGGCGAGGAAGATGTCGTCGGAGAACAACGCAATCTGCTCGCAATCCGGGTCGTTGATGCTGTCGTCCAGTGACACCAGAATCGCGTCGACTTCCATGTTCTTCAGCTTGTACAGCAGGTCGATGTTCGAGCCGAGGATCAGGTCGATGTTGAGTTCGCTGCGGCGGATCTTCAGGCCCATGATCAGTTGCGGTACGGTTTTCACGGTCAGTGAATACAGCGAGCCAAGCTTGAAACGTTCAGCGGAAAAACCGGCGGCTTCGCGCGTCAGGCGCACGCTTTCGACGACGTCGTTGATCAGCTTCTGCGCGCGTTCCTCCAATACATAGGCACTTTCCAGCGGCGTCAGGTTGCGGCCTTCGTGTTTGAACAGCGGGCAGCGCAGGGCGCTTTCCAGCGAATGAATGGCGCGGTGCACGCTGACGTTGCTGGTCTGCAGCTCGACAGCAGCGCGGGCGAGGTTGCCGGTGCGCATGAAGGCGAGGAACACCTCGAGTTTTTTCAGGGTCAATTCTTCGTCGATCAGCATGGCGCGGACTCTTTTTGGAATGCGTCGATTGTGCCTTGAAGATCAAAAGATCGCAGCCTTCGGCAGCTCCTACATTGGAATGCGTTCGAAGGTAGGAGCTGCCGAAGGCTGCGATCTTTTGATTGCGCTTTTACGCTCAAGGCCCGAGCCTTGCGCGCTGCGGTAACGAATGTGAGGTGAGCAATACATGTATCACGGAGAACGATTGAACGCCTGGACCCATCTGGTCGGGGCGGTGGCGGCATTTATTGGTGGCGTGTGGATGTTGGTGATTGCCTGTCTGGACGGCAGCCCGTGGAAGATCGTCAGTGTGGCGATTTACGCTTTCACCTTGCTGGTGCTCTACAGCGCCTCCACCGTGTACCACAGCGTGCGCGGGCGCAAGAAAGCGATCATGAAGAAGGTTGATCACTTTTCGATCTATCTGTTGATTGCCGGCAGTTACACGCCATTTTGCCTGGTGACCCTGCGCGGGCCGTGGGGCTGGACGTTGTTCGGGATTGTCTGGGGGCTGGCGCTGATCGGCATCCTGCAAGAGATCAAACCGCGTTCGGAAGCGCGGATTCTGTCGATCGTGATTTACGCGGTGATGGGCTGGATTGTGTTGGTGGCGGTCAAGCCGCTGATCGCGGCGCTGGGCACTACCGGGTTTGCCTGGCTGGCGTCGGGCGGGGTTTTGTACACGGTGGGGATTATCTTTTTTGCCCTGGATCACCGGCTGCGGCATGCGCATGGGATCTGGCATTTGTTTGTGATTGCGGGGAGCTTGCTGCACTTTGTGGCGATTCTGTTTTATGTCCTGTAGCCCGGCTGACTGATCGTTCCCACGCTCTGCGTGGTAACGCCTCCTGTGACGCTCTGCGTCACGTCGTATGGGACGCGGAGCGTCCCGGGCTGCATTCCCACGCAGAGCGTGGGAACGATCATTGTGGATTAGAAATCACCCCAAAGCTGCTGGGCCACCGCCAGTGCCACCACTGGCGCGGTCTCGGTACGCAATACGCGCGGGCCGAGGCGGGCGGCGTGGAAGCCGTTGCCTTTGGCTTGCTCGACTTCGGCATCCGTCAAACCGCCTTCAGGCCCGATCAAGAACGCCAGCGTCGCCGGTTTGGCATGACTCACCAACGGCTCCGCCACCGGGTGCAGCACTAGTTTCAACTCGGCCTGGCTCTGCTTGATCCAGTCCGCCAACAACACCGGCGGATGAATCACCGGCACCCGCGAACGACCACATTGTTCACACGCGCTGATCGCCACCTGGCGCCAATGCAGCAGGCGTTTGTCGGCGCGTTCGTCCTTGAGGCGGACTTCGCAGCGATCACTGAAGATCGGCGTGATTTCATTCACGCCCAGCTCGGTGGCTTTCTGAATCGCCCAATCCATCCGCTCGCCACGGGACAGGCCCTGGCCTAGGTGGATGTGCAGCGGCGATTCGACCTGACCGGCGAATTGCTCATTGATCTGAACGGTCACGCGCTTCTTGCCGACTTCCAGCAGCGAGCCAAGAAACTCATGACCGGAACCGTCGAACAACTGCACCGCATCGCCCTCGGCCATGCGCAGCACGCGGCTGATGTAATGCGCCTGGGCTTCCGGCAATTCGTGTTGGCCGGTGCTCAGGGGGGCGTCGATAAAGAAGCGGGACAGTCTCATTTCGGGTCTCTCAGATTAGATCGTTCCCACGCTCTGCGTGGGAATGCCTCGATGGACGCTCTGCGTCCGCTTTGGGACGCGGAGCGTCCCGGGCTGCATGCCCACGCGGAGCGTGGGAACGAGCGGTCACGTTAGCCCGGATCACGGAAGCCGGGATGGAAGTCTTTTGGCACGGCAACACTGACGCTGTCACGCGTAGCAATGTCGATGCCTTCGCTGGCGACTTCGGCGAGGAAGTCGATCTGCTCCGGGGTGATCACGTACGGCGGCAGGAAATACACCACGCTGCCCAGCGGGCGCAGCAACGCGCCGCGCTCCAGCGCATGCTGGAACACCTTCAAGCCGCGACGCTCTTGCCAAGGGTAGGCCTCTTTGGTGGCTTTATCCTTGACCATCTCGATGGCCAGGACCATGCCGGTCTGACGCACTTCGGAGACGTTCGGGTGATCAACCAGATGCGCCGTCGCCAATGCCATGCGCTGGGCCAGCGCCTTGTTGTTCTCGATGACGTTGTCCTGCTCGAAGATATCCAGCGTCGCCAGTGCCGCCGCGCACGCCAGCGGGTTGCCGGTGTAGCTGTGCGAATGGAGGAACGCGCGCAGGGTTGGATAGTCGTCGTAGAACGCGCTGTAAACCTCGTCGGTGGTCAGGCACGCGGCCAGCGGCAGGTAGCCGCCGGTCAGGGCTTTCGACAGGCAGAGGAAGTCCGGACGAATGCCAGCCTGTTCACAGGCAAACATGGTTCCGGTGCGACCGAAACCGACGGCGATTTCATCGAGGATCAGGTGCACGCCGTAACGGTCGCAGGCTTCGCGCAGCAATTTCAGATACACCGGGTGGTACATGCGCATGCCGCCAGCGCCCTGAATCAACGGCTCGACGATTACTGCCGCAACGCTGTCATGATGCTCTGCCAAGGTCTGTTCCATGGCGGCGAACATGTTGCGCGAGTGTTCTTCCCAGCTCATGCCTTCCGGGCGCCCGTAGCAATCCGGGCTCGGCACTTTGAGGGTGTCCATCAGCAGCGCTTTGTAGGTTTCGGTGAACAGCGGCACGTCGCCGACCGCCATCGCCGCCATGGTTTCACCGTGGTAGCTGTTGGTCAGGGTGACGAAGCGCTTCTTGTTCGGTTGGCCGCGGTTGAGCCAATAGTGAAAGCTCATTTTCAGCGCGACTTCGATGCAGGACGAACCGTTATCGGCGTAGAACACCCGGTTCAGCCCTTCCGGCGTCATCTTCACCAGACGCTCGGACAACTCGATCACCGGCTGATGGCTGAAGCCGGCCAGAATCACGTGTTCCAGTTGATCGACCTGATCCTTGATGCGCTGATTGATGCGCGGGTTGGCGTGGCCGAACACGTTGACCCACCAGGAGCTGACGGCGTCGAGGTAGCGCTTGCCTTCGAAGTCTTCGAGCCAGACGCCTTCGCCGCGCTTGATCGGGATCAGCGGCAGCTGTTCGTGGTCTTTCATCTGGGTGCAGGGATGCCACAACACCGCGAGGTCGCGTTGCATCCACTGATTATTCAGGCCCATTTACAGTCTCCTCGAGGCGGCTCGCGTCAGGCGCGGGCAAACAATCGCGCAAGCCTATGCAATGCGTCGCGCGGGGACAACCCATTGTGTCGATTGAGCTACTTTGTATGAGCCGATAGACGTCGCTGGCGGCGTTTTGATGGCTAACGTATTCTTCGCGGTTCTTTGGGTCGTCTGACCCGCAAAAGTGCTTTTTCCTACGTGTATTTCCGGAGTTCGCTGAATGTCTGTCGGTTGGCTGCGCGCCTGTGCGCTGGTGATGTTGGGGCTGTTCAGCGTTACAGCGCTGGCCAAGGATAAAACCGCAATCGTGATCGGCGGTGGCCTGTCGGGCCTGACTGCCGCTTATGAACTGCAAAACAAAGGCTGGCAGGTCACCCTGCTGGAAGCCAAGCCGAGCCTGGGCGGTCGCTCCGGTATGGCCACCAGCGAGTGGATCGGCAACGACAAGACGCAGCCGGTGCTGAACAAGTACGTGTCGACGTTCAAGCTTGGCACCACGCCGGCGCCGGAATTCGTGCGGACCCCGGGCTACCTGATCGACGGCGAATATTTCTCTGCCGCCGATCTGGCGACCAAGCAACCGGCTACCGCCGATGCCTTGAAGCGCTATCAGAAAACCCTCGACGATCTGGCGCGTTCGATTGACGACCCGCAGAACCCGGCAGCGACCAGCACCCTGCACGCGCTGGACCAGATCACCGTATCGAGCTGGCTCGATAAGCAAAACCTGCCGGCCACCGCGCGTCAGCTGATCAATCAGGATATCCGCACCCACTACGACGAACCTTCGCGTCTGTCGCTGCTGTATTTCGCCCAGCAGAACCGTGTCTATCGCGGCATCTCCGACCGTGACCTGCGCGCTTCGCGTCTGGTCGGCGGCAGCCAGGTGCTGGCGCAGGCGTTCGTCAAACAGATCAAAACGATCAAGACCAATTCGCCGGTGTCGGCGATCACTCAGGACAAGGACGGCGTGACCGTCAAGGTCGGCAGTGTTGGCTACCAGGCTGACTACGTTGTGCTGGCCGTGCCGCTGCGTGCACTGAACAAGATTGCCCTGACGCCGGCGCTGGATGCTCAGCACATGGCCGCGATCAAGGGCACCAACTACGGCTGGCGCGACCAGATCATGTTGAAGTTCAAGACGCCGGTGTGGGAAAGCAAGGCGCGCATGTCCGGCGAGATCTATAGCAACACCGGTCTCGGCATGCTCTGGATCGAGCCTGCCCTGAAGGGCGGCGCCAACGTGGTGATCAACCTGTCCGGCGACAACGCTCGCGTGATGCAGGCGTTCGGCGACAAGCAGATGGTCGATCAGGTGCTGATTCGTCTGCACGCGTTTTATCCACAGGCCCGTGGCTCGTTCACCGGTTATGAAATCCGTCGTTACAGCACCGACCCGTCGATGGGCGGCGCTTACCTGGCTTACGGCCCGGGGCAGATCAGCAAGTTCTGGCGCCTGTGGGAACGTCCGCTGCAACGCGTGACGTTCGCCGGCGAACACACTGACACCTTGTACCCGGGCACGCTGGAAGGCGCATTGCGCACCGGTCAGCGTGCGGCCAGTCAGGTTGAAGATCTGGCGGCAGGCAAATCGTTCGAGCCAGCCAAAGTGGTTCCGGCTGCAGCAGCGGCAGGCGCGGCGGGTGCCGTGGCGGCGAAGAAGGGCAACTTCTTCACTAATCTGTTCGGCGGTTCGGATGACGAGAAGAAGCCTGAGCCTGTGAAGGCGCCAGAGCCGGCTCCTGCACCGGTCGCTCCAGCGCCTGCGCCGACCCCGGCACCTGCGCCAGCGCCGGTGGAAGCACCGAAACCAGCGACCCCGGTGAAAGCTGAACCGGCGAAGAAAGCAGCGGCCAAGCCAGCGGCGAAGAAGCCTGCAGCTAAAACCGAGGCGAAGAAGGCCCCGGCCAAACCGGCAGCGAAAAAGGCCGAGCCGGCGAAGAAGCCAGCGGCCAAGCCGGCAGCCACCACTGAGACCAAGGCGCAGTAAGCCTTTGCTTCAATAAAAAACGCGGCCATGAGGGCCGCGTTTTTTTTTGCCAGAAGCGCGCACGTCAATCCTTCCCGGTGCAGTCTCAAGGCTTACCTTTGCGCAGGACACTTCCCACAAAACAATCAGAACGAAACGATAGCGGGTGCCGGATCTCCAACTTTATGCTTGAAAAAATTGGAGGCGCTTGATGAAAAGGCTAATGGCAATAGTTCTGTTGATGACACTTTCCGGTTGTGCCAATGGACGTTTCTTTCCTGGAGGTTATGGTGCTGAACTTGCCCATCAATGCAAGATAGATCCGTACAGTGCGGATTGCTTGCAGCCACCGGCGGTTTTCACCAACTAATCAATCAAAATAACTCAGGCGTATTAAAAGTCCCATTTGAAGAACTCCGTGCCGTTCGGCAACTTTCTGAGCCATCGCTGCTTGGGTTTTCGAATTCGCCCGGGCACAAATCCAGAGCGGGCCCAGCGCAGATTCCCGTTGCGCTGATCGTAGATGACCAGGTTGCCATCGTCCTGAAGCGTCATGTAGGTGTTGTGCCAGAGCGATTTGTCGAGGCTGTGCGTGCTTTCAGCAATCCACAGGCGCCGTCGGGAAGGGTCGTAGAGAAAACCGTTGTTGCTGATGACAAACTGCAGTGGCTCACGCATCTTTTTTGGATGCAAAGTTAAACTGTAAGGCTGATTGCTATCGGCAATCCACACTACCGTTTCACCGTCTTTGATCACAAGATTTCCATCGCCCTGCAATATAAGGCGAAATCGACCGTTTTCGGATTGCAGATATTGGCCTGGGCTCAGGGTCTGGTTTGGCGGTAACTCGGAAGTACCACTTGCTTGAAAGGGGCTGTAACGAAGCGCCATGTTGTTGACCTTTTCAAAGAATGATTGAGTCATCATTTGATCAGGTGCGGAGGTACAACCAGCGATACATAGTTATCGATTGGGAATTTCTCTGGCGACGACCTTCCCGTGATCGCCACCTGCTCCGGGGAGTGTCGGATCAGCCCGCGAGAATCGAGCAGTATGGCCCGAGCGCTGTGCGGACAAATCGCCTTTAATCTTTCCTTAACACGTCACTTCCAGACTCTTGATCGTATTTCTCGATATTTCAAAGCGAAATTTTCCGCTTTAATTCGATAGATAACTCGCTAGTCTTGGTTCGCAGTTCTCACAGGATTTGGGCAATGCAGCTACGTAACTCTTCTTCGCGCTATGGTTGGGTCAGCATCTTCATGCACTGGGGTGTGGCGCTGGTGGTCTTCGGGCTGTTCGCGCTGGGCTTGTGGATGGTCGGGCTGGATTACTACAGCAGCTGGCGCAAAGACGCGCCGGATCTGCACAAGAGCATCGGTCTGGTGCTGTTGGGTCTGATGGTGTTGCGGGTGCTGTGGCGCTTTATCAGCCCACCGCCACCGACGCTGCAAAGCTACAGCCGCATGACCCGTATCGGCGCCAAATTCGGCCACGGGTTTCTGTATCTCGCGCTGTTCGCTGTGATGATTGCCGGTTACCTGATTTCCACCGCAGACGGTGTCGGGATCCCGGTGTTTGGCCTTTTTGAAGTTCCTGCACTGCTCTCCGGGCTACCGGATCAGGCAGATACCGCTGGGGTGATTCATCTCTGGCTGGCGTGGGCGCTGGTAATTTTTTCCGGCCTCCATGCGTTGGCAGCATTGAAGCACCACTTTATCGATCGTGATGCGACCCTGACGCGAATGCTCGGTCGCAAAGCCTGAAATTCAACCTCGACTCAAAGGAAAAGAAAGCATGTTGAAAAAGACTCTGGCCGCTCTGGCAATCGGTTCTGCACTGCTCTCGGCCCAGGCCATGGCAGCGGACTACAAAATCGACAAGGAAGGTCAGCACGCCTTCGTTGACTGGAAAATCAGCCACCTGGGTTACAGCTTCATCCACGGTACTTTCAAAGATTTCGACGGTACTTTCTCGTGGGATTCGGCCAAGCCTGAAGCCAGCAAGATCTCGGTTGATGTTAAAACCGCCAGCCTGTGGTCGAACCACGCTGAACGTGACAAGCACATCGCCAGCAAAGACTTCCTCGACGTGGGCAAGTTTGCTGATGCCAAGTTCGTCTCCACCGCCGTTAAATCGACCGGTGAAAAGACTGCTGACGTGACTGGCGACCTGACCCTGCACGGCGTGACCAAACCTGTAACCTTCAAAGCCACATTCAACGGCGAAGGCAAGGATCCATGGGGCGGCGAGCGTGCTGGCTTCAACGCCAAGACCACCCTCAACCTGAACGATTTCGGGATCAAGGGCCCAGGTCCTACCTCGCAGACTGCGGATCTGGACATCTCGCTGGAAGGCGTGAAGGTTAAGTAACTTTCGCCCCGCCACATAAAAACGCCCCCGGTCGAAAGGCCGGGGGCGTTTTTTATTGTCTACGACACACACACTTCCCTGTGGGAGCGAGCCTGCTCGCGAAGGTGACGGGTCAGTCAGCATTGATGTTGGCTGAATGACCGCTTTCGCGAGCAGGCTCGCTCCCACAGGGGATATGCGGTGATTCAGGGGTGTTTGTGGCGCCTAAAAAAATGCCCCGGCTCTTGCGAGGCGGGGCATCTTTCATGGCGGCGTCAACTCAGCGATTGCGAGTCAGCAGCGCTGGTTTCTCGCCACGCGGGCGGCTTGGCAGTTGATCGAGCTGCTCAGGCGTCGGGAAGCGGTCGGCTTTCGATTCCTTGTGCATGATCTTCGGCCCGGTGCTGCGCGGGTTTTGTACGGCCGGTTCGCTGCGTGGCTGATCGTCACGGGCTGGACGACGGTTGCGCGAGGACGAGGAGGACTCGTCGCGACGACCCGACTGACCATCACGCGGTGCGCCGTTGCGCGGGCCGCCACTGCGTTTGGCGGGCGGGGTGCCGGTACTCGAGCCGTTGCTGTTGCGCGGACCGTTCTGACGACCCTGCGACTGACCGCCGCGTGGTGCGCCCGAACCTGCGCCAGCACCTTGAGCCGGTGCGCCTGGACGACGGCCGCGACCGCCAGCCGGGGCAGGCTTGGGCACGTAGTCAACGCGATTACCGAAGTTATCCACATCGTCGTCGAGGAACTCGTCCGGCGCACGATCAGCCGCCGCACGTGGCGGTTGGCTCGGGCGCTGTTCGCGGGCTGGGGTGCCTTCGCGCGGTTTCTGCTGACGGGCAGGGCGCTCGCCACGTTCACCGGCCGGTTTTTCCTTGCCCTTGTCTTTGCCTTTGTCTTTACGACCGCCGCCACCGCCGCCGCCATTCGGCCCGTCGCCGCGTGGGCCACGTGGATTGCGCGGGTTACGCACGTCCGGACGCTCACGCACTTCCGGCTTCTCGGCTTCAATGGTGCTCGAATCGAAGCCCATCAGGTCGCCGTCGGCGATTTTCTGCTTGGTCATGCGTTCGATGCTTTTCAGCAGTTTTTCTTCGTCCGGCGCGACCAGCGAGATCGCCTCGCCCGAACGACCGGCACGGCCGGTACGGCCGATACGGTGCACGTAATCTTCATCGACGTTCGGCAGTTCGAAGTTGACCACGTGTGGCAACTGATCGATGTCCAGACCGCGTGCGGCGATGTCGGTGGCAACCAGGATACGCACCTGGTTGGCCTTGAAGTCGGCCAGCGCTTTGGTGCGCGCGTTCTGGCTCTTGTTGCCGTGGATCGCCACAGCCGGCAGGCCGTGCTTGTCCAGGTACTCGGCCAGACGGTTGGCGCCGTGCTTGGTGCGAGTGAACACCAATACCTGTTCCCAGGCGCCGGCGGTGATCAGGTGGGCCAGCAGCGCACGTTTGTGGCTGGCCGGCAGACGGAATACGCGTTGCTCGATGCGCTCGACCGTGGTGTTCGGCGGCGTCACTTCGATGCGTTCCGGGTTGTGCAGCAGCTTGCCGGCGAGGTCGGTGATGTCTTTGGAGAACGTCGCCGAGAACAGCAGGTTCTGACGCTTGGACGGCAGGCGCGCGAGGACTTTCTTCACGTCGTGCACAAAACCCATGTCGAGCATGCGGTCGGCTTCGTCGAGGACGAGGATTTCCACGTGGGACAGGTCAACGCTGCCCTGGCCGCAGAGGTCGAGCAAACGACCCGGGCACGCAACGAGCACGTCGACACCACGGGACATGGCCTGAACCTGCGGGTTCATGCCGACGCCGCCGAAGATGCAGGCGCTGACGAATTTCAGGTCACGGGCGTAGATCTTGAAGCTCTCGTGTACCTGGGCCGCGAGTTCGCGGGTCGGGGTCAGGACCAGTACGCGCGGTTGGCGCGGGCCATGACGCTGGGATTTGTCCGGGTGACCGTTGGGGAACAACCGCTCCAGGATCGGAAGGGCGAAACCGCCGGTTTTACCGGTACCTGTCTGTGCCGCAACCATCAGGTCGCGACCTTGCAACACGGCGGGAATGGCCCGCTGTTGCACCGGAGTAGGCTCGGTATAGCCCGCATCTTCGATGGCGCGGACTAAAGCCTCGGAGAGACCGAGGGAAGCAAAGGACATGAGTAATCCTGTTTTAGTTAGGGCTTGGCCCAATGGGAGTCTTGCCTGGCGCGAATGGCGTTTAAGAGGACGCAATCCCGTCCGGTCCTGCTGCGGTTCCGAAGGCACGTCTGGAGCGCTCGCGCGGGCTGCAAAGCTGCGCTGTAGCGGGTCGAGAGGCCTGTTACGGTTCCGGGCGTCCGGGCGTGAGCCTGGCGGGAACGCCGGAGTATAACAGAGCAATCACTGCGCGCTGCTTTCCTGCTGCTCAACGGTTTTGCTGTTGGCCGTGGCTGAGTTCAGTGAAGGGCTGCCGGCGGGTGCGGCGCCGTAGCGTGCGCTCAGCTCGGCGTAAGCCGGTTCGCGCTTGAAACGTTTGAGTTCGGCACCGAAACGTTGCACCAATAAATCCATGCCGGCATTGCGCCGAACCGCGAGAAACTGGCTTTGGCGGCTAATGACGGTGGGGTTTTCAGTGATCTGATCGCGGATATTCAGCTCATCGAGCAAATGCTGGCCAACGCGGCGATCGGTGATCAGCAAGTCGATTCGACCGCGCACCAATTTACCGAAGTTGGCTTCGTGGGTCGGTGCCGGCTCACGGCTAAACAACGTTGATTCGCTGAAATCGGGGCTGTACAGATAGCCCGGCGAAGTGCCGATGGTCAGGCCTTTGAGTTCTTCGAGTTTGCTGAACGGATGCGGCCGGTCGTTGGCGTAGAACATCACGAACTCGACATCCGACAAGGGTTCGCTCGGGTAGAGCAGGGTGGCGTCGCGCTCGTCGCTGTGAAAAATGTCCAGTGCACCGTCGGCCTGACCGGTTTCAAGCATCGACAGGCAGCGCTTCCATGGCAGGAATTGCCATTCGACTTCAATGCCCAGACGTTTGAAGACGATGGCCGTGGTTTCGTAGTCGAGCCCGAGGTTCTTGCCGCCTTCTTCATACACGTACGGCGCCCATGGCTCGGTGACAATACGCAGCTTCTCGCCTCGAGCGGCGAAGCTCAGGCAAGCAAAAACCAGCACGGCGAATAACTGCGTGATCAAAGGCATGGCTTGAGATTACGACGAGAAACGCGAAAGAGCCAGAAAGTGCCGGCACAAGCTCTGTTTCGGGCATTTAAAAGCAAAAGATCGCAGCCTTCGGCAGCTCCTACACGGGATATGAAATCTCAATGTAGGAGCTGCCGAAGGCTGCAATCTTTTGATCTTGCTTGTCGCTTTCAGCTTGAAGCTTGAAGCTGCTTCAACGCGGCAACTTCAGGTTATTCCAGATCGCCAGACTAGGCTCAGCCTGGTTCATGGAATAGAAGTGCAGCCCCGGCGCGCCGCCCTGCAACAAGCGTTCGCACATCTCGCTGACGACTTGCTCACCAAAGCGCTGAATGCTTTGTGTGTCATCGCCGTAGGCTTCCAGTTGCTTGCGGATCCAGCGCGGGATTTCCGCACCGCAGGCGTCGGAGAAGCGCGCGAGTTTGCTGTAGTTGGTGATCGGCATGATCCCCGGCACGATCGGCAGATCAACACCCTGCGCCTGCAAACGGTCGACAAAGTAGAAGTAGCTGTCGGCGTTGAAGAAGTACTGGGTGATCGCGCTGTCGGCGCCGGCGCGAGCCTTGCGCACGAAGTTGGCCAGATCGTCTTCGTAGTTGCGTGCTTGTGGATGCATCTCCGGGTAAGCGGCAACTTCGATGTGGAAATGATCGCCGGTTTCTTCACGAATGAATTCAACCAGTTCATTGGCGTGACGCAGCTCGCCGCTGGTCATGCCCATGCCGGACGGCAGGTCACCACGCAGGGCGACGATGCGCTTGATGCCGGCCGCCTTGTACTCGTTCAGCAGGCCGCGCAGGTCGTCCTTGCTGTCTCCGACGCACGACAGGTGCGGTGCGGCCGGAATTTTGACTTCGCTTTCCAGTTGCAGAACGGTGTTGAGGGTGCGATCACGGGTCGAACCACCAGCGCCATAGGTGCAGGAAAAGAAGTCGGGGTTGTAGGTGGCCAGCTGACGGGCAGTGGCGAGCAGTTTTTCATGCCCAGCATCGGTCTTGGTCGGGAAGAACTCGAAGCTGTAGCGACGGTCTTGGGACATGGTCATACCCTTGGAAACAAGAACCTTCGAGGCGCTGCAATCCCGTGTGGGAGCGAGCCTGCTCGCGAAAGCGCCGGGTCAGACAACACGGATGTTGAATGTTGAGACGCCTTCGCGAGCAGGCTCGCTCCCACAGGGAGAGCGAGCAAGCGCCTGTTAGTAGCGGTAAGCGTGCGGCTTGAACGGGCCTTCGACGGTCACGCCGATGTAGTCAGCCTGTTGCTTGGTCAGTTGAGTGACCACGCCGCCGAAGCCGCGAACCATTTCCAGAGCCACTTCTTCGTCGAGTTTCTTCGGCAGTACTTCAACAGTCAGACGTTCGGCTTTCTGGGCTGGCGACAGGTCGGCGTACTTCTGGCCGAACAGGAAGATCTGCGCCAGCACCTGGTTGGCGAACGAACCGTCCATGATGCGGCTTGGGTGGCCAGTGGCGTTACCCAGGTTTACCAGACGGCCTTCGGCCAGCAGGATCAGGTAGTCGTCGTTCTGCGCGTCGAAAGCGCCCGGGCCGGTACGGTGGATCTTGTGTACCTGTGGCTTCACTTCTTCCCATGCCCAGTTCTTGCGCATGAAAGCGGTGTCGATTTCGTTGTCGAAGTGACCGATGTTGCAGACCACGGCGCGCTTCTTCAGGGCTTTGAGCATGTTCGCATCGCAAACATTGACGTTACCGGTGGTGGTCACGATCAGGTCGATCTTGCCCAGCAGCGCTTTGTCGATGCTTGCTTCGGTGCCGTTGTTGATACCGTCGATGAACGGCGAAACCAGTTCGAAACCGTCCATGCACGCTTGCATGGCGCAGATCGGGTCAACTTCGGAGACTTTAACGATCATGCCTTCCTGACGCAGGGACTGGGCCGAACCCTTGCCCACGTCACCGTAACCGATGACCAGCGCTTGCTTGCCGGACAGCAGGTGGTCGGTACCGCGCTTGATCGCGTCGTTCAGGCTGTGACGGCAGCCGTACTTGTTGTCGTTCTTGGACTTGGTCACCGAGTCGTTGACGTTGATGGCCGGGATTTTCAGCTCGCCCTTGGCCAGCATGTCCAGCAGACGGTGTACACCGGTGGTGGTTTCTTCAGTCACGCCGTGAACGCGATCCAGTACTTGTGGGTACTTGTCGTGCAGCAGCTGAGTCAGGTCGCCGCCGTCGTCGAGGATCATGTTGGCGTCCCATGGCTGGCCATCCTTCAGGATGGTCTGCTCCAGGCACCACTCGTACTCTTCTTCAGTTTCGCCTTTCCAGGCGAAAACCGGGATACCGGCAGCAGCGATAGCGGCAGCAGCCTGATCCTGAGTCGAGAAAATGTTGCACGACGACCAGCGTACTTCGGCACCCAGGGCAACCAGGGTTTCGATCAGCACGGCAGTCTGAATGGTCATGTGGATGCAGCCGAGGATCTTGGCGCCTTTCAACGGCTGTTCGCCGGAGTACTTGCGACGCAGACCCATCAGAGCCGGCATTTCCGATTCGGCGATGATGGTTTCGCGACGGCCCCAGGCAGCCAGGGACATGTCGGCAACTTTGTAATCGTTAAAATCTGCAGGCGTGATAACAGCGCTCATGAAGAGCCTCCATTCGTAATGTATGCGAATGGGCGCCGTTGTGCGTTTAGTGTCTGGCCTGAGCCAGTCAACGCCCCATCCGAGCCTGACAGGTTGAACCTGCTGCAGCGCCCCTCGGACAGGTGGCGGGAAAACGGTAGCAAGTGAACGTTACCGTTTTGAAACGGTGGCGATTATAGCCGTCTAGACTGATCTTCCAAAGGGTTTCTGTCGGCCAGATGAAGATCGTTAATGACGACCATAGTCGAAGCCGCATGGAGCCTGACCGCTCAGTCTGCCAAGATACCGTCCATCGTTCGGCAAGACACTCAGGAGTGAAGATGAATTTCCACACCCGCAAATGGGTAAAACCCGAAGACCTCAACCCCAACGGCACCCTGTTCGGCGGCAGTCTGTTGCGCTGGATCGACGAAGAAGCGGCGATCTACGCCATCGTGCAGTTGGGCAATCAGCGCGTGGTGACCAAGTACATTTCCGAAATCAACTTCGTCAGCGCCTCGCGCCAGGGCGACATCATCGAACTGGGCATCACCGCCACCGAGTTCGGCCGCACCTCGATCACCCTGACCTGCGAAGTGCGCAACAAGATCACCCGCAAGAGCATTCTGACCGTCGAGAAGATGGTTTTCGTCAATCTGGGCGAAGACGGCTTGCCGGCACCGCACGGGCGCACTGAAATCAAATATGTGAAAGACCAGTTCCAGGAAGATGAACTCGTTACCAAGTGATATCGGCGGCGTGCCCTTCGCGAGCAGGCTCGCTCCCACAAGGATCACGCTGTACCTGTGGGAGCGAGCCTGCTCGCGAAAGCGGTTGTTCAGTCAGCGAAGAATCATCTGCCCACTGAACAGCCATGAACCGCCGGGGTCGTAGGTAAACACCACCCCCACGGTTCCCACGCCATGACCACTCCCACCGACGGCAAGACCCCCGATCTCTCGGCCAAAGAACAGCATGAAGTCGAGAAAAACCAGCCGCCCCGCGCGGCCGTCCTGCATGAAATCATCCGCTCTCAAGGCGATCAGGAACTGGAGCGCAGCATCGCCGCACTCTGGTGGTCGGCATTGGCGGCAGGGTTGACCATGGGCCTGTCGCTGATGGGCATGGGCCTGCTCAATTCGCGCCTGCCCGACGGTGATGAATTCAAAGTGATCGCCAGCTTCGGCTACTGCGCAGGTTTTCTCGCGGTGATCCTCGCCCGTCAGCAACTGTTCACCGAAAACACCCTGACCGCCGTGCTGCCGGTCATGACCAAGCCGACCCTTCAGAACTTCGGCCGGCTGATCCGTCTGTGGACGGTGGTGCTCGTCGGCAACCTCTGCGGCACGATTCTGGTGGCGTACGTGATGCTCGAACTGCCGATCTTCGACAGCAAGACCGACGTTGCCTTCCTCGAAATCGGCCGCAAAGTCATGGAAAACCATGCCAGCCAGATGTTCGCCAAAGGCATCGTGTCTGGCTGGATGATCGCCACCATGGTCTGGATGATTCCGTCCATGGAGAGCGCGAAGATGTGGATCATCATCCTCATCACCTACCTGATGGCGCTCGGCGACTTCACTCACATCGTGGTGGGTTCGGCCGAGGTGTCATATCTGGTGTTTGCCGGCGAATTGCCGTGGAGTGATTTCTGGATGGTCTTCGCCGGGCCGACGCTGGCGGGGAACATCATTGGCGGCAGCTTTATCTTTGCGCTGATCAGCCATGCGCAGATTCGCAGCGAGAGCGGTGCGCCGAAGGAATCTGCGGATCAGGCCGAGAAACCTGATCCGCAGGCGATCAAAAAATGATCAGTGGTGAGCGGGTTCGCTGGTGGTCGTGGGCTCGTTGCGAGTCGCGTGCTTGACCAGTTTGCCGATGGTCAGACCCTGCAACAGGATCGACGACAGCACCACGATGTAAGTGATGCTCAGCAGCAGATCGCGCTCCGGGCCCAGCGGCAGGGCCAGGGCCAGTGCCACTGAAACACCGCCGCGCAAACCGCCCCAAGTCAAAATCCGGATGGTGCCGGCCGGCACTGTCCGCCAGCGGCGCAGCAGCAGAATCGCCGGAGCCACAGTGAGCAGGCGCGACAGCAGAATGGCCACCGCCAATACACTCGCCGCCGTCACGTGCAGCCAGTTGAACGGCAGCAGCAACAGCTCCATGCCGATCAGCGCAAACAGCAGCGCGTTAAGCATGTCATCGAGCAATTCCCAGAAACCGTCCAGATAACGGCGGGTCATGTCGTTCATTGCCAGATTGCGCCCGAGGTTGCCGATGATCAGACCGGCCACCACCATCGCGATCGGCGCGGAAACGTGAATCTCCGTGGCCATCGCCGAACCGCCAATGACCAGCGCCAAGGTCAGCATCACGGTGATCTGATGCTGTTCGACGCTCTTGATCATTCGATAGACCAGATAACCGATCAGCCCGCCGAACAACACACCGCCGATGGCTTCATGAACGAACAACATGGCGGTGGCGCTGATGGTCGGGGTTTCGCCGAGTTGGGCGATGCCCAGCAATACGGTGAACACCACAACAGCTGTGCCGTCGTTGAACAGTGATTCGCCGACGATGGTGGTTTTCAGCGGCTTCGAGGCGTTGGCGGTACGCAGCACACCGAGCACGGCAATCGGGTCGGTCGGCGAAATCAGCGCGCCGAACAGCAGGCAATACAAGAAACTCACGTGCCAGCCGAACAGGGCAAAAATGTAATAGGCGAGGCTGCCGATTACCGTGGTGGCAATCAACACGCCGAAGGTTGCCAACAGGCCGATGGGCCAGCGGTAGCTGCGCAGGTCATTCAGGTTGACGTGCAAGGCGCCGGCGAACAGCAGGAATGAGAGCATCCAGTTCATCAGCAGATCGCCAAAGTCGATCTGGCCGATCAGTTGCTGCACGCGTTCTTCGAGACCGGGGTAGCCGAGTACGCTCAGGCCTTGCAGGATCAGGGAGAACAGCAGCGCAGTCACCATCACGCCGATGGTCGGCGGCAGGCCGATGAAGCGGAAGTTGACGAAGGTGAGGAGGGTGGTGAGGCAGATGAAAGCGGCGACAAGTTCAAGCATCCGGGGTCCTTTGGATGAGGGGTGAATGGAGCGCGTCCGATACTTGGGCGCAGGGGTTTGATGGGCCGAGAACGACTGAGGGCACAAGCTTCCCTCACCCCAGCCCTCTCCCGGAGGGAGAGGGAGCCGACCTTATTGTCTTGTGGCATGCATCGACCTGAATAACCGAGTCGATTATGGATTCGGCAATGCGCGTTCAGGTCGGCGTACTTCTGAAGCATCCCCCGTTCAGTCCCCTCTCCCTCTGGGAGAGGGCTAGGGTGAGGGCTCTGTCTGGCACGACACGATTAGCCAGACACATTGACCCCAGCCGTTTCGCGACGTTGCAGATAGATGAAAAACAGCGCCGTCAGCACCGTCAGCACGCCGACCAGTGCCCCGGTCCACGGCAAATCCGCCAGATTCTGCACCACTGGCAACCACCAGCCCGCCGATCCACGCACCCGCCGCGTTACCGAGGTTGAAAGCGCTCTGGTTCAATGTCGAGCCGAGGTTCGGCGCTTCATGGGCCTGATCGATGATCAGCAATTGCAGAATCGGGCACAGCGCAAAAGCAAAAATCCCCCACAGCACCAGCGTGATCGCCGCCGGCACCACCGAACGGCTGGTCTGGCTGAACGCCGCCAGAATCACCACCACCGCCAAGGCCACACCGACCAGCGAAGGCAACAAACGGTTATCAGCCAGACGCCCACCGAGCATGCTGCCACCGGTCAGGCCGACGCCGAACAACAACAGCATCACAGTCACACCGTGTGGGCTGACGCCGGTGATGTCTTGCAGGATTGGCGCAATGTAGGTGAACACGCTGAACAGGCTGGTCGATGCCAGCACACTCATGCCCAGCGCCAGCAACACGTTGATCTTGCCCAATACCTTGAATTCGCAGGCGAGGTTGGCCTTGTCCATCGGGATGTGTTTCGGCAGCCAAAACCACTGCGCGAGGGCTGCGATCACTCCGATCACCGAAACCGCCCAGAAGGTCGAACGCCAGCCGGCGTATTGCCCGAGCGCCGTGCCCAGCGGCACGCCGAGAACGTTGGCCAAGGTCAGGCCGGTGAACATCATCGCAATCGCCTGTGCGCGTTTGTTCGGCGCGACCAGCCCGGCGGCGACCACCGAGCCAATGCCGAAAAACGCGCCGTGGCACAGTGCGGTGACCACGCGAGCGGCCATCAGCGTCGCGTAGTTCGGCGCCAGGGCGCAGAGCACGTTGCCGAGGATGAACATCAGCGTCATGCCGAGCAACGTCGCTTTGCGCGGCATGTTCGCGGTGCCGATCGCCAGGATTGGCGCGCCGAACACCACGCCCAACGCATAACCAGTGATCAACAGGCCCGCGTGAGGAATGCTCACGGCAAGGTCGCGGGCAACATCGGGCAACAAGCCCATGATGACGAATTCGGTTGTGCCGATGCCGAATGCGGCAACAGCGAGGGCAAGCAAGGCGAGTGGCATGCGCAAGGTCTCTGTCGGTAGTCTTGACGCTTTGATCAGGCATACGCAGGCCGACGACCGATCTCGAAGGAGGGCGGTGCAGGCAGGAATTATTGGTATTTTTCTGTGCGCAACTGAGTGCGGCGTGGTCGCTTGCAGTATAAACAGCTGCTGACACATCGCGAATCAATAATCTGACTAATTGGCTCGCTAACAACAATAAGGAGTGGAACGTGCTGGCGACGGGGTTGGTATTGATGGCGGCGCTGCTGCATGCGACGTGGAATACATTGATCAAGTTCAGCGCCGAGCGGCTGCTGGTGGTGGCGTGCATGGACACCGTGGCGCTGCTGGTCGTCGCCATCGCGTTGCCATTCGTGAGCTTGCCGCCGATGGATATCTGGCCGTGGATTCTGGCGTCGGCAGCGTTTGAATTGCTGTATCGCTACCTGCTGATTCAGGCGTATCGGGTCGGCGATCTCGGGTTGGTCTATCCACTGATGCGCGGTTTGTCGCCGCTGGTAGTGCTGGCGCTGACGCTGATCTTCGCCGGCGAAGTGCTCACCACCCAGCAGATCTTCGGCATCATGCTGATTCCGTTGGGCATGGTTTGTCTGTTGTGGCAGGGCGGTGGCGGCAAGCATTTGCCATGGTCGATGCTGCCGGTGGTGGCGTTGATCGGCCTGTGTATCGGTTGCTACACCTACATCGACGGTCAGGCATTGCGGCGCTGGTCGCACCCGCTCGATTACCTGGTCTGGGTCACGTTGTTCAGCGCCTGGCCGTTTCCGCTGCTGGCATGGGTCGCCAAGCGTCCGGCGTTCATGTTGTTCTGGCGTGAGCAATGGAAGCTGGGGTTGGCGGTGGGCTTCTGCGTATTGGCCAGCTACGCTCTGGTGCTGTGGGCGATGCAGTTGGGCTCGATTGCGGAGGCGGCGGCATTGCGCGAGATCAGCGTGATTCTGGTGGTGCTGTTCGGCATGCGCTACTTGAAAGAACCTTTCGGCCGTCCGCGGCTCTTAGCCTGTGGGCTGGTGCTGATCGGCATGCTGGTGATGAAGTTCTGACCGCTCGCGAATTCTATAACTCGAAAAAAGGACGGCGTTATGACGGTGGCTCTGTGGTGTGTGTTGATTGCGATTTTTCTGCCATATGTCTGCACTGGCGTGGCGAAAGCCGTGGGCGGCTACCGGTTGAGTGACAACCACGATCCGCGCGACTTTCTCGAAAGTCTCAACGGTGTGGCTCGTCGGGCACACGCGGCGCAGTTGAACAGCTTTGAGGTGATGCCGGCGTTTGCAGCGGCGGTGATCGTCGCGCACCTGGTGGGAACCGCGCAGTTGGTGACGGTCAATGTGCTGGCGGTGATGTTTATTACCAGTCGCCTGCTTTACATCATTTGCTACCTGGCGGACTGGGCGATCTTGCGGTCGCTGGTGTGGTTTGTGGGGATGGGGCTGATTGCTTCGTTCTTCTTCGTGTCGGTCTGATGCTCGGGTGTTGCTGATGGCCTCTTCGCGAGCAGGCTCGCTCCCACATGGATATGCATTCCAACTGTGGGAGCGAGCCTGCTCGCGAAAGCCATTGTTCAGACGACAAAGATCCTAAGGGTTACTTCTTCTCTGTATCAGCCACCTGCGGCACTTGTGGCAGCGCCGCACCTTTTGGCCAGAGCATCCAGATCTGCCCCTGCTGTTTCATGTCCCCGGCCAGTTGCCCGGCTGCATCACCGGTGCCCCAGAACAGATCCGCACGAACCTCGCCGGCAATCGCGCCGCCGGTATCCTGCGCCGCCACCGGGCGGACCAGTGCCGTACCATCCGGGCGCGTGGTCGACAGCCACAACAGGCTGCCCAGCGGAATTACCTTGCGATCCACTGCCGCACTGTAGCCCGCAGTCAACGGCACGTTCAGTGATCCGCGCGGGCCTTCATTGCTGTCCGGATTGCGGGTGAAGAACACATAGCTCGGGTTGCTGCCCAGCAGTTCGGGGATGCGCGACGGATTGGCCTTGGCCCAGTTGCTGATCGCGCTCATTGTCACGTCTTCTTTCTTCAACTCGCCTTGCTCGACCAGCCAGCGGCCGATCGGCCGATATGGATGGCCGTTCTGATCGGCGTAGGCAATGCGCAGCTGTTTGCCGTCTGCGGTCTGAATCCGCCCCGAACCCTGGATCTGCAGGAATTGCAGATTCATCGGGTCGGTCAGGTAGGCAACCACCGGGGCTTTCACACCTTTGGATTCGATGGTCGCAGCATCGTCGTAAGGTTTGAGTACTCGACCTTCAAGGCGACCACGCAGGCGTTTGCCTTTGAGTTCGGGATAAATGCTGTCGAGCGAGACAATGATCATGTCCTCCGGCACGCCATACACCGGCACGTTGGCCGCCTCGGTGGGCGTCAGGCTGCCGGGGTAGACCGGCTCGTAGTAGCCGGTGATCAAGCCGTTGGGGTTGTCGTTTTCAGCGCGCAGGCCGTAGACATCGAGGTTCTGTTTGAGAAACGCACGAATTTCTGTGGCGCTCTGTGGAACATTGGCCGCTGCTGCGCAGGTTGTGCCCCAGATCGCATCTGCCTTGAGTCGGGTGCAGGCGCTGCGCCACGAACCGAAACCGGCGACCAGATCGCTATCGGATACCGCCGGCAATGCCTCCCAAGTGGCGCTGGAATAAGTGGCCAGCGCGTGGGTTTTCGGCTTGGCGTTCTCGCCACCGGTGCAGCCGGCGAGTATCGCCAGCAGCGGCAGGGTTGCAATCAGCGGGTGACGCCAGGCCTTGAAACGGCTGTTCATGGAGTGATTCCTGTGTCGGTTGCCCGCGTGCTCCATGCGCTCGAACAACCCGTATTTTTAATAGGGCTATTGGTGTTTGGCGGTGACGCGAGGATACTGGCCGCCGAATTCCGTGACCTGAAGCCACCATGACTGTTAAAAGAATTGCTGTTGTATTGCTGGCCTGTCTGACCTTGTCCGCCTGTGGCGGTGTCGATCCGAATTCTCCTCTGGGCCAGCGCAAGGCCATTTTCAAACAGATGCTCAAGACCGGTGAAGATCTGGGTGGCATGTTGCGTGGGCGCATTCCGTTCGACGGGCCGAAATTCGCCGAGGGCGCGGTCAAGCTCGATACGTTGTCCCATGAACCGTGGAAGCATTTTCCGCAAGTTCGCGAGGAAGATCACACCAGCGCCAAGGACGATGTCTGGCAAAAACAGGCGCAGTTTCAGGAAATGGCTCGCACGCTCGAAGCCGCCACCGGCGAGCTGGTGATTGCCAGTCAGGTTCAGCCGTACAAGGCCAGCAACCTCGCGCCGGCGGTGCAGAAAGTTGAGGATGCCTGCAGCGCTTGCCATAAACAGTTTCGCGATCATTGATATTTAAAAGATCGCAGCCTGCGTCAGCTCCTGTATTAATCAGAGCAGGAGCTGCCGCAGGCTGCGATCTTTTGATTTTTACTTGTCGATTTCTTCCAGCGCGTCCTGCAGTTCTTTGCGCGATTCGGCGAGTTTTTCTTTGCGCTTGTTGATCCTCTCCGGATCGCCTTTCTTCATGGCTTTATCGAGATCGGCCTGACGCTGACTGACTTCGTGTTTGGCCTCAAGCACTTTGTTTTCGCGTTCTTTCTTCAGACCGGCGTCGGTGCAGTGTTCGGTCACTTCGCTCAGGGCTTTTTCCAGACCCGCCTGCTGATCGGCATTGCCGCGCGATTTCGCCTGTTCGATCTGGTTCATGATGCCCTGCTTTTTCGCAGCGCAGCCGGTCAGGCCGGGGGCATCTTCATCGGCCATTACGGGGGCGGCCATCACGCCGCAAAGGGTCAGCATGGCGAGCGGTGCAAGAAATTTCATAAAAGCTCCATGTGCAAAGGCAATCGGGTCGGTCAGGCACTGCGCTGTTGGAGCGCTTGGGCTACCGATGGGTTCCCGGCGCACCGGGATTGCGTAGTCAGAAACCGTCGATTCCGGCGGCACGTAAGGTTTCGCTCAAGGCCAGTACCTGCGGGTCGCGGAAGAATGCGCTCAATTGCGCTGCGCGTCCCGGGCCGATACCGGCTTCGGCCTGCCATTGTTCGGTGTCGCGTTGTGCCAGCGCCTGCCACGAGTCAGGCAGGTGTGCCTGACCGCTTGGCGGTAAGCCCAAGGCTTTGAGCCATTGGGCGAAGGGCCGTTGGCGGGCGCTGTGAAAACTGTGCATCAGGCGTTCGCTGCTGCGCTCGCCGAAGCCGGCAATGTTAGCAAGCTCTGACGCGTCGAGGGTCAACCAATCCAGCAGGTTGTTCACACGGCGTGTTTCGAGAAGTTTCTCCCAGGTACCACGACCGACATGCTGCATCGCCAGCCCTTGCTTACCGCTGAGCCAGGTCAAGCGGGCGAGAAACTGGCTTTCACAACCGGGAGTCGGTTGCCAGCAACTCAAGGCGTGGAAATCCTCTGCGTCGGGGATATCGATATCTGTGCGTTCGCTGGTGCGCAGTACAACACTGTCGAGCCGAGGAATGGTCAGACCGGCGAGGCTGATTGCCACTTGATCTCCCGGGCGAATGTCCAGCTCTTGCCAGCGTTTCAGCGAACTGGCGCTGACCCGTTTGATCTCCCGGTCATCGAGCATGACCGGGGTCAACTCGATCACCGGTGTGATGCGGCCAGTGCGGCCAATCTTGAAGTTGATCTTGCGAACTTCGGCCAACGCTTGCGCAAACGGGTATTTCCAGGCGATCGCCCAGTACGGTGCGCGAGCTTGCCAGCGTTCGGCGGGCGGGCGCTGACTCTGGCGCAACACCACGCCGTCGGTGGCAAAGGGTAAAGGCGAGCGATACCAATGGTCGCGCCATTTTTGTGCCTCTGCGAAATCGCTGGCGGGCTGGCTATACGGTTCAGTCCTGGCAAAGCCCAGCGCTGCCAATCGTGAAATCCGTTCGGGCAAATCCAAAGGCCCTTGCGGCCAGTCCCAAACGAACAGTCCGATCCCGGCAGCCTGTTCTGCCGTGAAGGATTTGCGGTTCATCAGTCCGGCAACGGCGGCACGGGCGTTGACGCTGCCGGATCGGGCTTGCACGTGTTCATTCAAGCGCCAATAGAGCTCCCCTTGAACCAGCAGATCCAGCGGCTGCGTCAGGCGTTGAGGTATGGCGTTGATTCTTTGCGCTGAAGTCGTCCAGTCCTGTCCGCTGATCCCGTCACCGCGACTGATGGCTTGTTGCAACATCCCTTGGCGATAAACCAGCGTCACTGCCACGCCATCGACTTTGGGTTGAACCCAGACGTCCTGACGATCTCGTAGCCATGCTTGCACGGCCTCGGCTTTATGGATTTTATCCAGACCGGTATGGGCGATGGGGTGGGTGACTGTGCCTGAAGCCGTGCGCAAAGGTTCGACGGGCGAGGGTAGCCTGAAGCATTCACGCCATGCGCTCAGGCGTTGGAGTGACTGGTCGTAGAGTTCGTCGGCGATCAGTGAGCGGCCTTCGCGGTGATAGGCGTCGTCCCATTGGTTGATCTGTTTTTGCAGGGCGGCGATTTCGCTTTTTGCTTGAGTGGCCGGCCATTTCGGGCAATCGGCGTGGGTGTTGAGGGCCGTACAGGCGGTGAGAAAAATCAACAGCAGGCGCAGTGTGACAAGCATTGTGAGCGTCCTTGCTCAGGGGGAATGCTTGAAGGTTAGAAGACGATTGGGGGCTTGGCAGGTGGGGTGTTTTGCGGGGTGTGTCTGGTCGGGAAGTGATGTTGGTCCGGCTGGCCTCTTCGCGAGCAGGCTCGCTCCCACAGGGAGGTATTTCAGGCATGAAAAAGCCCCGCACGGCGCGAACCGTGCGGGGCTTTTTGTACCGCCGGGGAAGTCTTACAGACCAGCAGCAGAACGCAGAGCGTCGGCGCGGTCGGTTTTTTCCCAGGTGAACGTGGTGAAGGTGTCTTCGCCAACGGTCTTGGTCTCTGGCGCGCGACCGAAGTGGCCGTACGCTGCAGTTTCCTGGTACATCGGGTGCAGCAGGTCGAGCATGGTGGTGATCGCGTATGGACGCAGGTCGAACACTTCACGCACCAGTTTGATGATCTTGTCATCGCTGATCTTGCCGGTGCCGAAGGTGTTCAGCGAGATCGAGGTAGGCTGAGCCACACCGATCGCGTAGGAAACCTGAATCTCGCAACGCTCGGCCAGGCCGGCAGCGACGATGTTCTTGGCAACGTAACGGCCAGCGTAGGCAGCCGAACGGTCAACCTTCGATGGATCTTTACCGGAGAACGCGCCGCCGCCGTGACGGGCCATGCCGCCGTAGCTGTCGACGATGATCTTGCGACCGGTCAGACCGCAGTCACCTACCGGGCCGCCAATGATGAACTGGCCGGTCGGGTTGATGTGGAACTGGGTGTCTTTGCTCAGCAGTTCGGCAGGCAGCACGTGCTTGACGATCAGCTCCATCACGCCTTCGCGCAGGTCTTTGTACGACACTTCAGGGTTGTGCTGGGTCGACAGAACAACAGCGTCGATACCGACAACCTTGCCGCCTTCGTAACGGCAAGTCACTTGCGACTTGGCGTCCGGACGCAGCCAAGGCAGCAGACCCGATTTACGGGCTTCGGCCTGGCGCTGCACCAACTGGTGCGAGAAGGTGATCGGTGCTGGCATCAAAACGTCGGTTTCGTTGCTGGCATAGCCGAACATCAGGCCCTGGTCGCCGGCGCCCTGATCTTCAGGCTTGGCACGGTCAACACCCTGGTTGATGTCTGGGGACTGCTTGCCGATGATGTTCATCACGCCGCAAGTCGCGCCGTCGAAGCCGACTTCGGAGCTGGTGTAGCCGATGTCGCAAATCACGTCACGAACGATCTGCTCCAGGTCGACCCAGGCGCTGGTGGTCACTTCACCGGCAACGATGGCCACGCCGGTCTTGACCAGAGTTTCCACTGCAACGCGTGCGTGTTTGTCCTGGGCAATAATGGCGTCCAGCACCGCATCGGAAATCTGGTCGGCGATTTTGTCCGGATGTCCTTCGGACACGGACTCGGAGGTGAAGAGGGAGTATTCGCTCATCTCGATGTTTTCCTGAATTTACCGATGGTGAGTGTCGCCAGCCGGTCGCTGAAAATGGCGGACCTGGATCTGGAAACCATTACGTAAGCCTACATAGAGGCTTTCCCCGGGAACGAGTCCCGCAGCGGTGGCCCAACGGGCCAAATCGTCCTGTTCAAACCCCAACCACAGATCACCGCAGGCCTCCCTGGCCCAACTCTGGTTGTGGCTACATAACTCTGTCACGAGCAGACTACCGCCCGGTTGCAGCAGGTCGGCCATGT
Source organism: Pseudomonas sp. S3_C06 (assembly GCF_054667675.1). Classification (NCBI taxonomy): domain Bacteria; kingdom Pseudomonadati; phylum Pseudomonadota; class Gammaproteobacteria; order Pseudomonadales; family Pseudomonadaceae; genus Pseudomonas; species Pseudomonas sp. S3_C06. The sequence goes on along the minus strand of NZ_CP162747.1, from coordinate 3,423,443 downwards.
GCTTGAGCGCATCGGCCGGCGCGGCGAAATGGTGCAACACCATGTTCAACACTACGCAATCGGCCTGAAGGCTTGTGCCATTCAATGCATCGGCCAATTGCAGGCTGACGTTAGCCAGCTGTTCACGTTCACATACCTGACGCGCCAGTTCGAGCATCGCCGGGCTGTTGTCCAGCGCGGTTACGGTGCCGAAGCGACGCGCCAGTTCCGGCAGAAAAGCACCATCGCCGGGGCCGACTTCAATGGCCGTGGCTGCACCATTGAAGTTCAGTTTGTCGAGCAGGGCCAGCACGCTGTCACGGTATTGCGGCAGGCCTGCGATCAAGTCTTGCTGGGCACGGAATTTCTCCGCCACCCGGGCGAAAAAGTCCTGACTGGCCGCGGCACGCTGGCCGTGAACCTGCTCGATGCGCGCTTGCACGTCGTCAGGCAGATCCAGATTGTCGACTTCTTCTAACAATGCAGCGTGCAACTTGCCGCCGAGCAGTTCGGTGTGGGGCAGGGCGCGGCGATAGAAAATCGCGTTGCCTTCGCGGCGTGTCGCCACCAGGTCGGCTTGTGCCAGTACCTTGAGGTGATGACTCATGCCGGACTGGCCGATGCCGAAGATCTGCGCCAACTCCAGAACACCGAACGAATCGTTGGCCAATGCGCGCAGTACATTCAGCCGCAACGGATCGCCGCCGGCCTTGCACAGGGCCGCCAGCTCGTCGCAATCGTCATGGCGAATGGAAGGCACGCGTAAATTCATAGGGCCGCAGTCTAGAGACGGGGGGAATTCATCGCAAGGCCAATATCAAAAAGTTTTGATATTGCTCGATAAATGGCACTTCTCACCAAGCGGTTAACTCTACAAACGAGTAGCGGAAAGGTTTCACCAACAGAAAGCGCCGCTATCCATTGGAAAAACGCCCCCCGATGACTATCTGTCATTGCCCCGAGGCGCTCCGGTGAGGGAAAATGCCCTCCTTTTTTCCGTTTCGACTTACCAGAACCCAGGAGATCAGCGATGCCTAGCCGTCGTGAGCGTGCCAACGCCATTCGTGCCCTCAGCATGGATGCCGTGCAAAAAGCCAACAGCGGCCATCCCGGTGCCCCAATGGGTATGGCAGATATTGCCGAAGTGCTTTGGCGCGACTACCTCAAGCACAACCCGAGCAATCCATCGTTCGCCGACCGTGACCGCTTCGTGCTGTCCAACGGCCATGGCTCGATGTTGATCTACTCGCTGCTGCACCTGACCGGTTATGACCTGTCGATCGAAGACCTCAAGCAGTTCCGTCAACTGCACAGCCGCACCCCTGGCCACCCGGAATTCGGTTACACCCCGGGCGTTGAAACCACCACCGGCCCGTTGGGTCAGGGCCTGGCCAACGCTGTAGGCTTCGCTCTGGCTGAAAAGGTTCTGGGCGCGCAGTTCAACCGTCCTGGCCACGACATCGTCGACCACCACACCTACGTATTCCTGGGTGATGGCTGCATGATGGAAGGCATTTCCCACGAAGTCGCTTCCCTGGCCGGTACGCTGGGTCTGGGCAAGCTGATCGCGTTCTACGATGACAACGGCATCTCCATCGACGGCGAAGTCGAAGGCTGGTTCACCGATGACACCCCGAAGCGTTTCGAAGCCTACAACTGGCAAGTGATCCGCAACGTTGACGGTCACGACCCGGAAGAGATCAAGACCGCCATCGAAACCGCGCGCAAGAGCCCGCTGCCGACGCTGATCTGCTGCAAGACCACCATCGGTTTCGGTTCGCCGAACAAGCAGGGCAAAGAAGACTGCCACGGCGCTCCACTGGGTGACGCAGAAATCGCCCTGACCCGTCAGGCGCTGAACTGGAGCCACGGTCCGTTCGAAATCCCGGCCGACATCTATGCCGAGTGGGATGCCAAGGAAAAAGGTCGCGCAACCGAAGCCGAGTGGGATCAGCGTTTCGCTGCCTACTCCGCTGCGTTCCCGACCGAAGCCAACGAACTGGTGCGTCGCCTGAGCGGTGAGCTGCCAGCTGACTTCTCGGAAAAAGCTTCTGCTTACATCGCTGAAGTTGCGGCCAAAGGCGAAACCATCGCCAGCCGTAAAGCCAGCCAGAACACCCTGAACGCGTTCGGCCCATTGCTGCCGGAACTGCTCGGCGGTTCGGCTGACCTGGCCGGTTCCAACCTGACCCTGTGGAAAGGTTGCAAGGGCGTCAGCGCTGAAGATGCCAGCGGCAACTACATGTACTACGGCGTGCGCGAATTCGGCATGACCGCAATCATGAACGGCGTCACCCTGCACGGCGGCCTGGTGCCTTACGGCGCGACCTTCCTGATGTTCATGGAATACGCGCGCAACGCCGTGCGCATGTCCGCGCTGATGAAGAAGCAGGTCATCCACGTCTACACCCACGACTCCATCGGTCTGGGCGAAGACGGCCCGACGCACCAGCCGATCGAGCAACTGACGAGCCTGCGTACCACACCGAACCTCGACACCTGGCGTCCAGCCGATGCCGTTGAATCGGCCGTGGCCTGGAAAAACGCTCTGGAGCGCAAGGACGGCCCATCGGCGCTGATCTTCTCGCGTCAGAACCTGCAGCACCAAGAGCGCGATGCCGGCCAGATTGCCGACATCAGCCGTGGCGGTTATGTACTGAAGGACTGCGCAGGCGAGCCTGAGCTGATCCTGATTTCGACCGGTTCGGAAGTCGGTCTGGCTGTTCAGGCTTTCGACAAGCTGACCGAACAAGGTCGCAAGGTGCGTGTGGTTTCCATGCCGTGCACCAGCGTGTTCGATGCTCAGGACGCCGGCTACAAACAAGCCGTGCTGCCGCTGCAGGTCAGCGCACGTATCGCCATCGAAGCGGCTCACGCCGATTTCTGGTTCAAGTACGTGGGTCTGGAAGGTCGCGTGATCGGCATGACCACTTACGGCGAATCGGCTCCGGCTTCGGCACTGTTCGAAGAGTTCGGCTTCACCCTGGAAAACATCCTGGGTCAGGCTGAAGAGCTGCTGGAAGACTGATCCAGAAAAGATGTCGTCTGAGCTGACGCCTTCGCGAGCAGGCTCGCTCCCACAGGGAAATGCATTCCAATGTGGGAGCGAGCCTGCTCGCGAAAGTGTTGGTTCAGGCAACATCGCACTGCCTGATTCACCACGGTAATCGAGAACCCCATGCCTCAACCGCGTCCCTTCAAAGTTGCACTCAACGGCTACGGCCGGATTGGTCGTTGCGTCTTGCGTGCGTTGTTTGAGCGAGGCGAGAAAGCCGGGTTTGAAATTGTCGCGATCAACGATCTGGCGGACATGGCCAGTATTGAATACCTGACACGCTTCGACTCCACCCACGGCCGTTTTCCCGGCGAGGTGCGAGTAGAAGGCGACTGTCTGCATATTAATGGCGATTGCGTGAAGGTTCTGCGCAGTGCCACTCCCGAAGGCATCGATTGGGCGTCACTCGGCGTCGATCTGGTGCTCGAATGCTCCGGTGCCTATAACACCCGTGCCGACGGCCAGCGCTTTCTCGACGCCGGCGCGCCACGCGTGTTGTTCTCGCAGCCAATGGCCAGCGACGCGGATGTCGACGCCACCATCGTTTACGGCGTCAATCAGGATTGCCTGACCGGTGACGAACTGCTGGTGTCCAACGCCTCCTGCACCACCAACTGCGGCGTGCCGCTGTTGCGCTTGCTCGACAAGGCCATCGGCCTCGATTACGTGTCGATCACCACGATTCACTCGGCGATGAACGATCAGCCAGTGATCGACGCTTATCACCACGAAGACCTGCGCCGCACCCGTTCGGCGTTCCAGTCGGTGATCCCGGTGTCCACTGGTCTGGCGCGGGGTATCGAGCGCCTGCTGCCGGAACTTGCCGGGCGAATTCAGGCCAAAGCCGTACGCGTGCCGACGGTCAACGTGTCCTGCCTCGACATCACGATGCAGACCGCCACGGCGACCGACGCCAATGAGGTCAACCGGATCCTGCGCGAAGCCGCCACCAGCGGACCGCTCAAAGGCTTGCTGGCTTACACCGAGTTGCCGCACGCCAGCTGTGATTTCAACCATGACCCACATTCGGCCATCGTCGATGCCAGTCAGACCCGTGTTTCCGGCCCCAAGCTGGTGAACATCCTGGCCTGGTTCGACAACGAGTGGGGTTTTGCCAACCGAATGCTGGACGTTGCAGAACACTATCTGCAAACAGCAACTTCAAAAAAACCGTAGGAAGTGCGACCCATGACCGTGTTGAAGATGTCCGACCTCGATCTGCAAGGTAAGCGCGTATTGATCCGCGAAGACCTCAACGTCCCAGTCAAGGACGGTGTTGTCACCAGCGATGCGCGTATCCTGGCTTCGCTGCCGACCATCAAGCTGGCCCTGGAAAAAGGCGCGGCCGTGATGGTCTGCTCGCACCTTGGCCGTCCGACCGAAGGCGAGTTCTCCGCCGAGAACAGCCTCAAGCCTGTCGCTGACTATCTGAGCAAGGCCTTGGGCCGCGAAGTGCCGCTGGTGGCTGATTACCTGGGCGGTGTTGACGTCAAGGCCGGCGACATCGTGCTGTTCGAAAACGTGCGCTTCAACAAAGGCGAGAAAAAGAACGCTGACGAACTGGCCCAGCAATACGCCGCCCTGTGCGACGTATTCGTGATGGACGCGTTCGGCACCGCTCACCGCGCCGAAGGGTCGACCCACGGCGTGGCCAAGTTCGCCAAAGTCGCCGCTGCTGGCCCACTGCTGGCCGCTGAACTGGACGCACTGGGCAAAGCCCTTGGCGCACCGGCTCAGCCAATGGCGGCCATTGTTGCCGGCTCCAAGGTGTCGACCAAACTCGACGTGCTGAACAGCCTGAGCCAGATCTGCGATCAACTGATCGTCGGCGGCGGCATCGCCAACACCTTCCTCGCGGCGGCCGGTCACCCGGTTGGCAAGTCGCTGTACGAACCCGACCTGCTCGACACCGCACGTGCCATCGCTGCCAAAGTCAGTGTGCCGCTGCCGGTTGACGTAGTGGTTGCCAAAGAATTCGCCGAAACCGCCGAAGCCACCGTCAAACTGATCGCTGACGTGGCGGCTGACGACATGATTCTGGACATCGGCCCGCAAACCGCAGCCAATTTCGCCGAACTGCTGAAATCGTCGAAAACCATTCTGTGGAACGGTCCGGTCGGCGTGTTCGAATTCGACCAGTTCGGCAACGGCACCAAAGTGCTGGCCCAGGCCATCGCTGAAAGCTCGGCATTCTCCATCGCTGGCGGTGGCGACACTCTGGCCGCCATCGATAAATATGGCGTGGCTGAGCAAATCTCCTACATTTCCACCGGTGGTGGCGCGTTCCTCGAATTCGTCGAAGGCAAAGTGCTGCCAGCCGTTGAAGTCCTGGAAAGCCGGGCCAAGGCCTGAGGCCGCCCGTTTGGCCAGGCAAAGGAGTGTTTTCATGGTCAAGTCGTTAGCGCTGTTATTGCTGACCGGTACGCTGGCGGCCTGCGGGAGTAACCCGAAGGCCGAAGCCACGCCGGCGCCGAGCGAGTCGCAGAAGGGCTGTTATCAGGCCGACTGGCAGGCTGAAACCAACCCGGTGCTGAACAAGCGTTCCGGGCCGGACGGTCTGGACAAATACGAGACGCAAACCCCGGCCAAGGAACATGGTTGTCCTTGACGGGTCTGACTCTTTAACTCAGGGCTGGCGGCGTGCGCCGTCAGTCGAGGAACACGGATGAAAGGCTTGATCGCCATTGCGGCGTTGGCATTGTTGGGCGGTTGCGCGCAGTTGAACCTGTTTCAGTCGTCCGCCCCGGCGGACAACTGGACCACCTGGACCTGCGACAGCCAGGCCAAAGTGCTGTGGCGTTACGCCGACGCCGGCCAGAAGGAAGTCGATGTTCGACTGGGTGGCGGTGATCAGGTCTATCGCCTGAAAGAAGAGCCAGGCGCCTCGGGCACGCTGTACAGCGACGGCATGCTGGCGTTTCACGTCAAGGGAGAGGAAGGCCTGGTGTACTGGGTCGCCACCAATGACCTGATCGGCCGCGGCTGCAAAGCGCAGTAATTGACACACCACAGTTCTAATGTGGGAGCGAGCCTGCTCGCGAAAGCGGTCTGACAGGCACTGCATCAGCGACTGCAAGATTGCTTTCGCGAGCAGGCTCGCTCCCACAGGGGTTCTGTGTAGCTCTCAGGATTTTGCTTTATCGAATCACCAGACCGGGCCTCAACCCCCGATCTGCAATCACTTGAATAGCCGCCGCCGCTCCGGCAGGCTGGCACGATTAACGACCCTCAACCGGGAGAGACACACACAATGGCACTTATCAGCATGCGCCAGATGTTGGACCACGCAGCCGAATTCGGCTACGGCGTTCCAGCTTTCAACGTCAACAACCTTGAGCAGATGCGCGCCATTATGGAAGCCGCTGACAAGACTGACTCCCCGGTGATCGTCCAGGCTTCGGCCGGCGCTCGCAAATACGCCGGCGCGCCATTCCTGCGTCACCTGATCCTCGCCGCGATCGAAGAATTCCCGCACATCCCGGTGTGCATGCACCAGGACCACGGCACCAGCCCTGACGTCTGCCAGCGCTCGATCCAGCTGGGCTTCAGCTCGGTAATGATGGACGGCTCGCTGGGCGAAGACGGCAAGACCCCGACCGACTACGATTACAACGTCCGCGTTACCCAACAAACCGTGGCCATGGCGCACGCCTGCGGCGTTTCGGTAGAAGGCGAGCTGGGCTGCCTGGGTTCGCTGGAAACCGGCATGGCCGGTGAAGAAGACGGCATCGGCGCCGAAGGCGTTCTGGATCACAGCCAAATGCTGACCGACCCGGAAGAAGCCGCTGACTTCGTCAAACGCACCCAGGTCGATGCCCTGGCCATCGCCATCGGCACCAGCCACGGCGCCTACAAGTTCACCAAGCCTCCAACCGGCGACGTGCTGGCGATCGACCGCATCAAGGAAATCCACAAACGCATCCCGAACACCCACTTGGTGATGCACGGTTCGTCCTCGGTGCCACAAGAGTGGCTGGCGATCATTAACCAGTACGGCGGCGACATCAAAGAAACCTACGGCGTACCGGTTGAAGAAATCGTCGAAGGCATCAAGTACGGCGTGCGAAAGGTCAACATCGACACCGACCTGCGTCTGGCATCCACCGGCGCCATGCGTCGCCTGATGGCCACCAACCCGAGCGAATTCGACCCACGTAAATTCTTCGGCGCGACTGTGACTGCGATGCGTGATGTGTGTATCGCTCGTTATGAAGCGTTTGGTACTGCCGGTAATGCTTCGAAGATCAAGCCGATCTCACTGGAAGCGATGTACCAGCGTTATCTGAAGGGTGAGTTGAACGCTAAGGTTAACTGAGCCTGAGCGTTAGACTGCTTTAAAAGAAACCCGCCGTGAGGCGGGTTTTTTGTTGGTGAAATGTTTGGTGGTGATACTTGGGAATCCACACTTGAAATGTCACCTATAGTGAACTTTAATGATTTTTATCAGCTTAAAGTACGGTATGGGTGACATTTTGATTCTGAGCAATCCTGCGATTTTCGCCGAACGCATTCGTCAGCTGCGAAAAGCCAAGGGCTACAGTCAGCTAATGCTGGCGCATAAGGCCAAATGCAGTCGCAAGACCATTATCGATCTTGAGGCGGGTGAAAACGTCGCTTTTTATACCGTGTTCCGGGTGATTGCCGCGTTGGGCATGGCGCTTGAAATCGTCGACAACCGAATCGATCTCAAGTCGCTTGCCGATCTGGTAGAGCATGATGAATAAGGTCAAACGACTCAACGTCGTTACGCCGCAAGGCTGCGCGGGCGAGCTATCCAAAGGTTCGCAGTTCTCGTTTGCCTACCAGACGGCAGAAGCGTCTCGGGAAGTCTCGTTGGTCATGCCCTATGACCCGACGCCCGCGGTGAGCAATGTGCTGCACCCGATCTTCGATATGAATGTGCCCGAAGGTTTTCTGGCCGATCAGATCAAACGTCGGATGGCCAAGCATATGCAGGTCGATGAAATGCGCCTGCTTTCGGTCATTGGCGGCAATCAGATTGGTCGCCTCACCTATGAAAATCCGACTGAGCCACCTAGCGCCGTGCGTGCCCAGGTCGGTTTACAAGACATTCTGTCTGCCGACGCCTCTCAGGGTGTTTTCAACTTTCTGGTTGAAACCTACTTTGAGTCGGGTATTTCCGGAGTGCAGCCCAAGGTACTGGTGCCTGACCTGGACAAGCTCACTGGCGGCCGAAAAACCATCCTCAGTTCCGATCTCATCGTCAAATCAGGAGCCGAGGAGTATGAGCACTTGGCCCAGAACGAGTTTCTGTGTCTGGAGGCGGCGAGGCTGGCAGGATTGGAAACGCCACCGTTCTGGCTTTCCGAGAGCGGTGAGCTGTTTGTCATGGAGCGGTTTGACCTGACGTCGTCCGGCCGGCTCGGCTTCGAAGACATGGCGGTACTGTTGGGTCTTAACAAAGATCCTCACGACAATTACAAGTATTCGCAGAGCTATGAAACCCTCGCGGCTGTCATCCGCCAGGTATGTCGCCATGCCGAACCGATACGAGAGCTGGAGCGATACTTTTCGTCAGTCTGCCTTTCGGTGATGGTGCGCAATGGCGATGCACATTTGAAGAACTTCGGCGTGATATACACGCAGCCCGCGGCTCCAGAAACCGTGCAGTTAGCCCCGATTTACGATGTTACGACCACCACGGTCTATGAAAACTACAACCCGAAGTCAGGGCGTTCACTGGTTGACCGTACCCTGGCAATCAAAATGAATAAAACCAAAGACTACCCGGATCGCCAGCAACTGATCGAGTTCGGCCGCAAACACTGCGCGGTGGATAGGCCGGCATTGATCATCGACCGAATAGCTGAGGCAATGAGCCAGGCACTGTCTGCTCATCGGTCCCGGGTGGATGCTGAATTGTTTGCGGGGATGCAACGCGAATGGGATGTCGGACGTACAGTCGCCTTGAACGACTCGGTTGGGTCGGGGTTGAAGCGTAAGCATGTATTGGGAGATAGCAACGGTTAGCTACGCTTTAACGCTTATTGCTATTCAGGAACCCGCCGTGAGGCGGGTTTTTTGTGGGCGGTTATTCCTTCAGTTCGACATGATCCAGCGCCTGATTTACCGCCAGTTCACCGAGCATGACCACTTGCGCAATGCCCAGGGCAGTCTTGCGGTGTGAGGTGTCGAGCATGGCGGCGAAGTTGTTGAGCATTTCGCTGGCTGAACCCAGGGTCTCGCTGGCGTTGGCCAGCAGGGATTCGGTGTTGTACTTCGGGTTGGCGAGGTACATGGGTTCGGGTTTATGTGTGCTGGCCATGATGAAGGCGGACGGTTTGAGGTAATGGTCGAGGGCTCGCTCGGCGGCGTCGTTGAGTTTTTTTGAATCGAGGGATTCGTAGGGGGATGCGGGATCTGTTTCTGGCGGGTGCGGCGTTGATTTGATCATGTTTCGTCTCCGGTAAATGGAGCCGACACCGGATCGCTACTAAACGAAGAGGGTGGCAGCTGAACGCAGGTTAGTAGACCGGGGAGACGCGACCGGCGCACCCGAAGGCGCCCTGCGTACAGCTGCCATCAAGCGCGGGTTATGCCCGACTGAATGGTGCCAATGCGCATCGCGTAACCACGGGCTACTAAACCCGATCACTGGAAATCAGTGACGCGAATCAAGTTACCGATGGCCCGCCAGGCGCACAAGCCGGCGGATTCTGGCGTAGTGGTAGGCAACGACGCAAGCTGTTGTAGGCATCCGGAAGTAACTGCTGACAGATCTAAACAGCGCTGTTTAAAGGCTGGATGTAAAAACGACTCAACCGAGCATTCAAAGCTTCAACTGAACGAATAACCCACCGTAAAGCGGTGCCTCCGCACTTGAATGAGTGCAGTGAATTGACAGGGGAGAAAGCTTCTCTTTCAAGTGATAACCGGTCAGGGCGTGGCGCCCGCCTCCCGTCGCATGAGCGCGAATGGCACTGAGTGTCGGATAACCTCTCAAGCAGTCTATTTCTCCTTGCCAGCTATCTCTTGCATCGGCGTTGTCGGTCATAAGCCAAACGTCGGTGTAGGTACTGTCTCGGTGGTAATAAGACCCTGCAAAAGAATAAATCTGAGTGTGTTCTTTCAGCGGTACCCACATCTGGCCGTCGTTGGCATTTACGCGGGTGATATCTATGCAAAAGCTGTTGTCGTCGTTACAGAATTTTCCGATTGGGCCAGGCATTGGATGGTTGATGTACCAGCCAACGTAACCTGCGTGGAGAGTTGTCGACGACTGTAAAACCTGACAGGTTCTTATATTGATTTGGAATGCTTTTGATGACTTTAAGTCGTTTTTGTGACGAGGTTATTTTTTTAGTTAGTTGAGTTTGGTTGTTATGGCTTGTGGATTATATCCAATAGGTATAAAAACCTGTCAGATATGACAGGTGTCTATATTTTGTTGAAGGCTTAAAGTAACGGCTCACTTCTTTTTCAGGATGCACAAAATGCCAAGGGATGAGCGAACCAATGCGGACGCTGTAGGTAAAGTTTACCTGTCGTTGAAGACTTTCGAGGGTGAAGAGTTTACATACGCAGTTGTGGGTAGAGAGTTTTTTTTCCGAGATGGAGATCATTTCCACTTTAAAGCATATTTTGATTTGGGAGGGCACAATTTCTATATTGGTTCCCAAATAAAAATGAATGCCGCGACCAATGTGGCTCACAAGCTTGGCGAACTTGGAACGGTAGCATTTGCTCACCTGGAATTGGATCGTAATGACAACGATAAACAAGCCGAGGGTATTATTTATCTGACAAAAAACGGACCTTATCCGCAGGGAGTACTCAGTTGGTATGAAGATGGTGCGTTTTCTGTATCAGCGGTTTTTGATTTTTCTGAAACTTGATGTTGCATGGCTTATGCGGCATTAAAACCAAGCGGCAGACTTCTTTAGTCTGCCGTTTTATTTCATCATCGACCCCGTGCGTTCAAGTAGCAAACACCTTACTTATCATGATCGATATCAAGTTTGGAGAAGGTCACTTGCCCACCCTCACTCGTATACCCGGTGTTGTCCTGCACATAAACCCCAGCCTTGAAATACAGCGGCTTGTTGCGCCAGGTCGCGCTGATCTGTGAATCCCACTGATAACCCGCCGCACTGACACCCAACGCACCGCCAGGACTCAGGTGAATAAGGTAGTTGAATTCGCGATCCAGTTTGATCCCAGTCGCCAGGGTGATGACGCGGCTTTCGTCGTCATCCGGATGCATGCGCACCTTGATCACCAGGTTGCCGGTTTCAGTTTTGGTCTTGTACTGATATTCGAGTTTGACCATCGGCTTCTGGCTTTCATAAGCGTGAATCTGGCCGATGACGATCTTGCCGGAACTGGGCACCTTATTAACCGTGAGGGTCGCGCGCAGCAGGTTGTCGGCGTCCGGGTAATACCAGTTGCGCAGGGTGCCGTTGCTATAGGTCTCCCGCAGTTCGGTGCGCGGGTAGATGGCGTTTTCGGTTTTTGACCCGGTAACCGGTGACCAGAAGAACAAGGTGCCGGTGTCGGAATGGAAGTATTGATCTTTGAAGCCGTTCACCAGTTTGGAGGTTTCGACGGTGTATGGCGGGCTGCCAACGGGAACGCTGAGGTTCCAGGTTGCGAGATCGATCATGTCGGTTCTTCCACTCAAGTTTCACTGCACGTACGTGCCAGAAGCTCTAGCCCGCACGTTTTGGGGCGGCCTTTATAAGCGTAGAGGGAAAATTTGTTAACGCCCGTTTGGCAGATGATTGACGTCAACATCCTGTCGAAATGCCATCTCTGCCGGTTTCCGGGGGCTTCAGCGGTGACCGTTAGTCGGCAAATTCACGCTTTGGTTAAATGATGGCCTGATGACAGCTTCTGCTTTCTTGGATCCAGTACTAGAGTGAAGGCTCAGTATGTGTGCGGTTTTTACCGGCAACCGACCAAAAGTCCCGACAAGAGAAGCAGCATGGAATGCGCGCAACCCCCGCCAGGTGAAGGCAGCTCTGTCCTTTTGATCGTTGATGATTACCCTGAAAATCTGATCAGCATGCGCGCGTTGCTGCAGCGCCAGGATTGGCATGTCCTCACTGCAGCCTCAGGTTTCGAAGCGCTCAATATTCTGCTGTCCCACGACGTCGACCTGGTGCTGCTGGATGTGCAGATGCCGGGCATGGACGGCTTTGAAGTCGCGCGCCTGATGCGTGGCAGCCAGCGCACGCGCCTGACGCCGATTATCTTTCTGACCGCCAACGAGCAATCCCAGGACGCCGTGATCAAGGGCTACGCCAGTGGCGCGGTGGATTACCTGTTCAAGCCGTTCGACCCGCAGATCCTCAAGCCTAAGGTGCAGGCGTTGCTGGAACACCAGCGCAATCGCCGCGCGTTGCAGCGCCTGAGTCATGACCTGGAAGTGGCGCGCGCCTTCAATGCCTCGGTGCTGGATAACGCCGCCGAGGGGATATTAGTGGTAGGTGAGGACGGTTTGATCCGCTTTGCCAATCCGGCGATTTCGCGCTTGCTGAATGCGCCGGTGAAGGAGCTGGAAGGTAAAGAGTTTCTCGATTTTCTACAGAAGCCACACATTCCGCTGTGGGCCGATTCCGAGTTTTATGCCAGCTACAAGCGTGGCGAAACATTAAGACTGCACGATGCCTTGCTGCGCACGGCGCCCGGCCAGCAGGTGCCAGTTGCGCTGTCCTGTGCGGCGTTGCCCGCCGAACAGCATGCGATGGTGGTGACCGTGCTGGACATGTCGGTGGTGCGTCACTTGCACCAACAGCTCGAATTTCAAGCGGTCACCGATCCACTGACCGGGTTGCTCAACCGGCGCGGGTTTTACCAGACGGTTGAGAATCTGCTGCTGCGTGGCGAGCGCAGCGACAGCAGTTGGGTGTTGCTGTATCTGGACCTCGACGGCTTCAAGCGGGTCAACGATTCGCTCGGTCATGATGCCGGCGATCGGGTGTTGCGCTGGGTCTCCGAGCAATTGAAGGCGTGCCTGCGGCCATTCGACATTCTCGCGCGCATGGGTGGTGATGAATTTACCGCGCTGCTGGATCTGGAATTCCCCGAGCAAGCGGCGAAGATTGCCGAAAAGCTCATTGAGCGGGTGTCGATCTGTCAGCAGATCGAAGGATTGGACATCGCGCTGGGTGCCAGCATCGGCATCGCCACTTACCCGGACTGCGGCTCCAACCTTGACGGATTGCTGCGTGCCTCCGATATCGCCATGTACGAGGCCAAGCGCGCCGGACGTCAGCAATATCGCTTTTATGATCATGAAATGAACGGTCGGGCGCGTTCGCGGCTGATGCTCGAGGAGAGCGTGCGTGCAGCCATCGAAAACCGCGATTTCAACTTGGTGTATCAGCCGCAAGTGGCCATCGACACTGGCCAGATTCGTGGCTTCGAAGCGTTATTGCGCTGGCAGCACCCGAGCGTGGGCGATGTGCCGCCGGGGCTGTTTCTGCCGTTGCTGGAAGAGGCACGTTTGATCAGTCGCCTCGGCAGCTGGATCTATCATCGTGGCGCCGGCCAGCGCAAAGCCTGGGAAACCCTGTTTGCCGAAGATCTGGTGCTGGGCGTGAGTTTGAGCAACACCCAGTTCAGTCTGCCGAATCTGGTCACCGAGTTGCGGCAAGTCATGGAGCGACATGCCTTGCAGCCCCGGCAGCTGGAGGTCGAGGTCACCGAAGAAGCGCTGATGCAGAATCCCGACGAAACCCGCAAGCAGCTGCGCTTGCTGCGCAATCTCGGTGTGCGCGTGGCGCTGGATGACTTCGGTTCCGGGCCGTGTTCGCTGGCACATCTGCGCGATCTGGAGCTCGATACGCTGAAAATTGATCGCCATCTAATCGCCCGATTGCCGGACTCCCAGCGGGACGCCTCGCTGGTCAGCACGGTCATCAGTCTGTGCAAGCAATACGGTTTGCTGGTGATTGCCGAAGGGGTGGAAACCATCGAGCAATACCAGTGGCTGCAAGCTCACGGCTGTGAATATGTGCAGGGCTTCCTTGTCGCGCGTCCATTGATCGCCGAGGACGCGGTCAGCTTCGCCGAGCCGTTTGACTGGAGCGCGCTGCCCGTTTGAATTCGCTACACTGGCGCACCTTTTTCGAACCGTGTCGCTTGTCCATGACTGTGTTGAAGTACCTCCAGGCCTATCCCGCGCAATTGCAGGACCAGGTGCGCCAACTGATCGCCGAAGGGCGGCTGGGTGAATACCTGAATCAACGCTATTCAGGGCGGCACGATGTGCAGAGCGACAAGGCCTTGTACAGCTACGCGCTGGACTTGAAGCAGGAATACCTGCGCAACGCGCCGGCCATCGACAAGGTGCTGTTCGACAACCGCCTCGACCTGACCCACCGCGCCCTCGGTCTGCACACCACTGTGTCGCGGGTGCAGGGCGGCAAGCTCAAGGCCAAGAAAGAGATTCGTATCGCCTCGTTGTTCAAGGACGCCGCGCCGGACTTTCTGAAAATGATCGTCGTGCATGAACTGGCGCACTTCAAGGAATCGGATCACAACAAGGCGTTCTATAAATTGTGCGAGCACATGCTGCCGGGGTATCACCAGGTCGAGTTTGATCTGCGCGTGTACCTGACGTGGCGCGATATGCAGGCTTAACCGTACGCAACCAGGAAGGTGGGGATGGACGTCAGCAAGACCAAAAGCAGTTTCTACCGCCGTTTGTATGTGGCGTACCTGATCGACAGCGGTCTGGCGCCGAGTGTGCCGACGCTGACCGAAGTGACCGGCATGCCGCGGCGCACGGCGCAGGACACGATTGCCGCGTTGGCGGATCTGGATATCGTTTGTGAGTTCGAGCAGGAAGAGGGCGCGCGCAACCATGCAGGGCGCTATCGGATTCGTGAGTGGGGGGCGATTGATCGCGGGTGGATCGAGCGTAATTTGCGGCAGATCAAGGCTGTTCTGGAGTATCCCTGAGTCCTGCGGCGCCTGAGCTGACGCCTTCGCGAGCAGGCTCGCTCCCACAGTTGGAATGCGTTTCCCTGTGGGAGCGAGCCTGCTCGCGAAGGGGCACTTAAGGGCGACGCATCCCAATGTGCGGAATGTCATCCTCCAGATACTCCTCACCCGCCACAACAAACCCGTACTTGCCGTAGTACCCCTGCAAATGCGCCTGCGCCGACAGATAGATCGGCACCTGCGGCCAATGCTTCTCGGCCTGCTTCAACGCCTGTTCCATCATTTCGTGCCCCAGCCCTTTGCCGCGGCCCTGCGGTGCAGTAATCACGCGGCCGATCACCACATCACCGCCCTGGGATTCCGGGTCCAGCAGGCGCAGGTACGCCATCAACTGGTCATCCTCCCACCCCATCAAATGGTAGGTGTCGCCTTCCAGATCCTGGCCGTCGAGGTCCGGATAAGCGCATTTCTGTTCGACGACGAACACGTCTGAGCGCAGCTTCAACAGCGCGTACAGCTGTTCCTTGCCCAGATCACTGTGATGTTTGCAGACCCATTCGATTGTCATGTGCCGATTCCTTGAACGTGTCGCCCGATACTAAGCGCCTGCGGCAAAGATGTCTTTATGGCGTAAGAGTCTGTGACAAAGGTCAAAATGCCATCATTCCTTTCTCGCAGCCTCGGCGACTTTGTGTAATCTGCTGGAGAGCGCTGTGCACTGGCTGCAATGAGCTAATGTTAGGGCCTGGGTTTTGCCGGTAAGGGGCCTTGGGGTTTTGGCTGAAAACATGCCGGGCAACCTGCCCGCTAAGGATTTTCAAGCATGCCGCGTTTGCATCGAGCCTTTGCTTTGACCGGATTGCTCTTGCTGGCTCAGACCGCTGCAGCGGAGAAGCTGCGGCTGGTGTTTGATATCTGGCCACCCTTTACCGACGACACGCTGGTCAACGGCGGACTGGCCACCGACATCGTCACGACTGCCCTGGCCCGGGCCGGTTATGCCAGCGGCTACGAGCAGGTGCCTTGGGCGCGGGCGCTGCTCGGTGTCGGCGAAGGCCGCTACGATGTGTTGGTCAACGCTTGGTACAACGATGAACGGACCAGGCTCGGCCAGTTTTCCGGGGAATACCTGCTCAACCGCATTCGCTTTCTCAAGCGCAAAGACACGCCACTCGACTACAGCAATCTGCAACAACTGCACACCTATCCGATTGCGGTGGTGCGCGGTTATGCCTATTCGGCGCCGTTCGATGCCGACACGGCGTTGCAGAAAGTCCCTGTGCATAACTTCGCCATGGCCGTGCGCATGCTCGCGGCGGATCGGGTCAAGCTGACGCTGGAAGATGAGTATGTGGCCAAGTATTACCTGGCGCGGGAATCAGCCAAGGTGCGCAACTCGGTGGAGTTTTTGCCCAAGCCGCTGAGTGAGAACAGCCTGCATATATTGGTCAGCCTGAAGAATCCGCAGCATGAGCAGATTGTCGCGGGGTTTGATAAGGCGATTGCGGCGATGAAGGCAGATGGGAGTTATGACAAGTTGTTGAGGCAGCATGGGATGTGAGTTTCTGATCCTGAATTTGCTGGGTGTCTGATGGCCTCTTCGCGAGCAGGCTCGCTCCCACAGGGGGTCTGTGTCGTGCATAAATCCAGTGTGGGAGCGAGCCTGCTCGCGAAGACGTCCTGTCAGCCAGCGCTGACCTCACTGGTGTCCTTGATCAGATGCGCCGCCAACGTCCGCAACGGCCCCAACTGCCGGCAGATCAACGCCAGTTGCGTTTGCACCAACCGCTGCCCCTCATCGATCTCGTCGGCCATCTGCTCCAGCTCATTGGCCAGCGCTTCTTCTTCATCACTCTGAATCGCCACCGGCTGCTTGTTGGCTAGCCCCTGGGCAATTTCGTCGATGCTCGAAGCCAGCTTCACCCCGGCGCCATCAATCAACTGCTCACGCACATCGGCGGGTAACTGAGTTTCCCGATGCGCGCCCAGCCCTGACAGATAACTCAACAAGGTATGCGACAACACCAGAAAGCGAAAACCGACATCCGCTTCCTTACGGAAATGCCCCGGTTCCATGAGCATGTTCGCCAGCGTCGTCGACAGTGCCGCATCGGCGTTGTGCGCATTGCGCCGGGCCAGGCGATAGGCGAGGTCGTCGCTTTTGCCGGCGGCGTATTGCTGCATGATCTGGCGTAGGTAGATGCTGTTGCAGGTCAGGGTGTTGGCCAGCACTTTGTTCAGGCGTCGGCCCTGCCAGTCCGGCAGGAACAGGAACACTGTCAGCCCGGCAATCAAACTGCCGAGCAAGGTATCGAACAACCGTGGCAGGAACAGTCCGTAACCGTCGCCGACCTGGTTGAAGCAGAACAGCACCATGATGGTGATCGCCGCCGTCGCCAGGGTGTAGCGGGTGGTGCGGTTGGTAAAGAACACCACGCCGGCAGCGATGGCGAAACAGGACTGCACCAACGGACTCGGGAACAGATCGAACAGCGCCCACGCCACGGTCAGGCCGATGGCGGTGCCGAGGATCCGTTGACCGAGCTTGCGCCGGGTCGCGCCGTAGTTCGGCTGGCAGACGAACAGCGTGGTGAGGATGATCCAGTAACCCTGCGACGGGTGAATCAAATGCACCATGCCGTAGCCGATACTCAGCGCCAAGGGCAGGCGCAGGGCATGACGGAACAACAGAGAAGTCGGCGTCAGTTGCGTACGCAGACGAATCCACACGTCCTTGAGGTTGCGCGGTGAGCGGTCGAGCAGGCTGCTGTCGGTCGCATCGGCCAAGGCATCGGGATTACTCGCGTCGCTGAGCAAGCGATCGAGGGTGCCGAGGTTGGCGGCCAGTGCGCGCAGCGAACGCAGCAATCCGCGCCACGCCGGGTTGCTCTGGATGCGCAGGTGCTCGAGGGAGGCGTCGAGATCGCTCAGGGCTTCGGCGAAACTGGCGTCGTAAATGAATGGCTGGCGCATCTGGATCGATTCGGCCAGTGCGCGGCAGGCTTTGCCTTGCTGGCGCAACAGGCGCTGGCAGCGGAACAGCACGTCACTGTGGAAGAACGCTTCGGCCAGCGCGTTGTACGGATAGTGTGAGGAGCTGGCGCGTTCGTGGATGTCCTGAGCGAGGAAGTACAGCTTCAGGTAACGGCTGACTTTCGAGCCGGGGCGGCCGTTGCCGACGCGGTGCAGGATGATTTCCTTGGCACTGTTCAGCGCCGCCACCACGCGACCGTTTTGCTGGGCCAGTTCCAGCCGCCGCGCCTCCACATCCATTTGCCGGATCGGCTCGAACAGCGAGGATTTCAATTTCAGGTAAAAGCCCAGCTCACGGAATAATCGCGCCAGACTTTGCTGCACCGGCTGGTTGGAAAACAGCGCCTGCCACACCACCGAGAGCAAGCCGTACCACGCCGCACCGGCGACCAGCAGCATCGGCTCGTGCCAGAAGTCGGTGACCGCGCCACCGCGCTGGTCAACACCGATCATCGTGTACACCGACAGAATCAGCGTCGCCGAGGCAATCGCGCCATAACGCTCGCCGAGCGCACCGAGCATGGTCAGGCCGAAACTGGCCAGCGCCAAAGCAATGGCAAACACGATGGGGTAGGGGAAGAGCAATTCCACCGACAGCGCGGCGATACTGAAACACACCAGCGTCACCGCGAGGGCATTGAGGCGGCCCTGCCAACTGTCGTCGGTCTCGGCCAGGGCGCTGGCGATAATCCCCAGGAACAACGGGATCAGCAGGCCCATTTCATCCTGATACCAGCACAGCGCCATGCTGCCGGTCAGGGCGATGAACACCCGCACGCTGTAGCTGAATTTATCCAGCGCCCACAGGCGCCGCAAAGACTGACGAAACGAGGTCGAGGACATGAAGTGCGAAGGCCTTCCGAGGCGATGCCGCTAAATTGAGCCAGTAATGACGCCGACGCAATGGCGCCGATCACATCTGACAGCAAAAAGTGTTCCTTTTACTTACACCAAAAACCACTGTGGGAGCGAGCCTGCTCGCGAAAGCGGAGTGTCATTCAACATTGATGTCGACTGGTACACCGCATTCGCGAGCAGGCTCGCTCCCACTGGGTTTTGTGTTTGAGTTTGGATCAGGCGTACTGCGCGGCGGCGTAGCCGGAGGCCCAGGCCCATTGGAAGTTGAAACCGCCCAGATGGCCAGTGACGTCGAGCACTTCACCGATGAAATACAGGCCAGGGCTTTTCAGTGATTCCATGGTCTTGGACGACACTTCACGGGTATCAACGCCACCGAGTGTTACCTCGGCTGTGCGATAACCCTCAGTCCCCGCTGGCACGACTTTCCAGCTGCCGAGCTTCTCGGCGATTTCCGCCAGTTCCGCATGGGTGTACTGCTTCATCGGCTTGGACGCAAACCAGTTGTCCGCCAGCAGATTGGCCATCTTCTTGGTGAAAATCTCACCCAGCAGAGTTTTCAATTCGCTGTTCGGGCGCTCGGCCACCTGCTGTTGCAGCCAGCTCGCGGCGTCGTGATCCGGCAGCAGGTTGATCTCCACGGTGTCGCCGGATTCCCAGAACGAGGAAATCTGCAAAATCGCCGGGCCGCTGAGGCCGCGGTGAGTGAAGAGAATGTTCTCGCGAAAGCTCTGATCGTTGCAGCTGACCAGACAGTCCACCGACGTCCCGGACAACTCGGTGCAGAGCTCCTTGAGCTGATCGGTGATGGTGAACGGCACCAGACCGGCGCGGGTCGGCAGCAACTCATGGCCGAACTGCTTGGCCACCTGATAACCGAAACCCGTGGCGCCCAGCGTCGGGATCGACAGCCCGCCGGTAGCGATTACCAGCGACTGGCACTGAACCTGGCCGAGGGTGGTGTCGAGCAGGTAACCGCTCTCGACCTTCTCGATGGTCTGGATCGAGGTATCGAGGTGCAGTTCGACGCCGACTTGATCGCACTCGGTCAGGAGCATTTCGAGGATGTCGCTGGATTTGTTATCGCAGAACAACTGGCCGAGTTTTTTCTCGTGGTACGGCACGGCGTGTTTGCCGACCATGCCGATGAAATCCCACTGGGTGTAGCGCGCCAGTGCGGATTTGCAGAAGTGCGGGTTCTGCGAGAGGAAATTGCTCGGCTCGGTGTACATGTTGGTGAAATTGCAGCGGCCACCGCCCGACATCAGGATTTTCTTGCCGGCCTTGTTCGCGTGGTCGAGCAGCAACGCCTGACGCCCACGCCCGGCGGCGGTCAGTGCACACATCAACCCAGCGGCGCCAGCGCCAATGATCACGACTTCGGTAGAGCGCAAAACGGTGTCCTCATGGTGGGTCGCAACAAAACAAACTGTGGGAGCGAGCCTGCTCGCGAAAGCGGTGTGTCATTCAACATTGATGTTGGCTGACAGATTGCCTCCGCGAGCAGGCTCGCTCCCACAGGGGATCTTCGTTAAATGGAAGATCGTTTACAAAATGCGTACGCGCAGCGAACGGCCCTTGATCTTGCCGTCGTTCAGACGCTGCAAGGCCTGCATGGCCACGGTGCGGTCAACCGCCACGTAAGCCTGGAAATCGAAGATCGCGATCTTGCCCACCTGTGCACCGGGAATGCCGGCGTCGCCAGTCAATGCACCGAGAATGTCGCCCGGACGAACCTTGTCTTTACGGCCAGCACCGATACACAGCGTGGTCATCGGCGGCTGCAGCGGGGCGAGGCCCTGGGACTTGAGGTTATCGACCTGATCCCAGTTCAACGGCGATTTCTGCAGTTGTTCGATGGCTTGCGCGCGGTGCGCTTCACCCGGCGCAACCAGACTGATCGCGATGCCTTTCTCGCCAGCGCGACCGGTACGGCCGACGCGGTGAATGTGGATTTCCGAATCACGCGCCAGTTCGACGTTGATCACCATGTCCAGCGCATCGATGTCCAGACCACGGGCGGCGACGTCGGTGGCGACCAGTACCGAAGTGCTGCGGTTGGCGAACATCGCCAGCACCTGATCGCGATCACGCTGTTCCAGATCGCCGTGCAGGCCGACGGCGGAAATGCCTTTGGCGGTCAGGTGATCGACGGTTTCCTGCACCTGTTGCTTGGTGAAGCAGAACGCCACGCACGACGCCGGACGGAAGTGGTGCAGGACTTTGGTCACTGCGCTCATGCGGTCTTCCGGGGAAATCTCGTAGAAGCGCTGCTCGATCTGCGTGTCATCGTGGAACGCTTCGGCTTTCACCGTTTGCGGATCACGCATGAATTTCGACGCCAGTTGTTTGATGCCCACCGGGTAAGTCGCGGAGAACAGCAGGGTCTGACGACGTTCCGGGGTCTTGATGATGATGTCTTCGATGGCGTCGTAGAAACCCATGTCGAGCATGCGGTCGGCTTCGTCGAGGATCAGCGTGTTCAGGCCATCGAGGACCAGCGAACCCTTGCGCAGGTGCTGCTGGATACGGCCCGGGGTGCCGACGATGATGTGCGCGCCGTGTTCCAGCGAAGCGATCTGCGGGCCGAACGACACGCCGCCGCACAGGGTCAGGACCTTGATGTTGTCTTCGGCACGGGCCAGACGACGGATTTCCTTGGCGACCTGGTCGGCCAGCTCACGCGTCGGGCAGATCACCAGTGCCTGGCAACCGAAGTAGCGCGGGTTGATCGGGTTGAGCAGGCCGATGCCGAACGCGGCGGTCTTGCCGCTGCCGGTCTTGGCCTGGGCGATCAGGTCCATCCCCTTGAGGATCACCGGCAAGCTCTGCGCCTGGATCGGCGTCATCTGGGCATAACCGAGGGATTCGAGGTTAGCCAGCATGGCGGCGGACAGCGGCAGAGTATTAAAAGCGGTGGCGATGGTGGTCACGGGACTGGCCTGCAAAACAAAATGTCGCGCAGTGTAGCAGCCCCGTGCCACTTTCTTCGAAAGTTCTGGACGAACAGTGGTTAATGTTCGATGTGTTCTTCCGGGCGTTTGGCGCGCCGACCGTCTTCTTTCGACAGTTGCGAGAAGATTGTCGCGGCGAGCATTGCCATGATGCCGACGGTGACGAAGGTCAGCTGGAACGCACCGAGCACGGTCTCGACGCCATCGTTACCAACCTCCGCGGTGAACCCGCCGAGCAACGCACCGGCGCAGGCAACCCCCAGACTCAATGACAATTGTGCAACCACCGAGAGCAAACTGTTGCCACTGCTGGCGCTGGCGTCGTCGAGGTCGATCAGGGTCACGGTGTTCATCGCCGTAAATTGCAGCGAGTTGATCGCGCCCAGCACTGCCAGCAGGCATAGCAGCAGCCAGTACGGCGTCTGCTCGCTGACCAGGCCCATGCTCGCCAGCATGATCCCCAGCGCCAATGTGTTGCCGGTGAGGACGATGCGATAACCGAGCCGTTCGATCAGCGGCCGCGCCACCCACTTGGCGATCATCGCCGCTGCGGCCAGCGGCAGCATGCTCATCCCCGCTTGCGACGGTGAATAACCCAGAGCTACCTGCAGCAGCAGCGGCACCAGAAACGGCAAGGCGCCGCTGCCCAAGCGGGCAAAGAGGTTGCCGAGAATGCCGACGGCAAAGGTGCGGGTCTTGAACAACGACGGTGCGAACAGCGGGTTTTCGATGTGCCCGGCGCGCAACCAGTACGCCGCCAGACAGGCCATGCCGCCGAACAGCAGCAACATCACGCGCAGGTGCGGCAAGTGCAATTCGCCGAGACCTTCCATGGCGATGGTGATCAGGATCATCGCCGCGCCAAACAGCAGGAAACCCAGACTATCGAAGCGCGTGCGCTCGGTGCCGCGCAGGTCGGGAATGAATTTCCACACCGCGTAGCAACCGATCACGCCGACCGGCAGGTTGATCAGGAAGATCCAGTGCCACGTCAGGTACTCGACCATCCAGCCGCCCATGGTCGGGCCGATCAACGGGCCGAGCAGACCGGGAATGGTGATGAAGCCCATGATCCGTACCAGTTCGGATCGCGGATAGGCGCGTAATACGACGAGGCGACCGACCGGCAGCATCAGCGCACCGCCAAGGCCCTGAATCACCCGCGCGCCGACCAGCATGCTCAGGCTGCTCGACAAGGCGCAGAGCAGCGAACCGAAGCTGAACAGCAGAATCGCGCCGAAGAAGATTTTCTTGGTACCGAAGCGGTCGGCGATCCAGCCTGAGGCGGGGATCAGCAGGGCCACGGTGAGCATGTAGGCGATGATCACGCCTTGCATGCGCAAAGGGTCTTCGGCCAGATCGCGGGCCATGGCGGGCAGGGCGGTGTTGAGGATGGTCCCGTCGAGGGACTGCATGAAGAAGGCAATGGCGACGACCCACGGCAACCAGCGTGCGGTGATGGCGTCGAGAGGCGGGCGGTTGGGCATGGAACCTCTTGTTGTCTGTTTGATGATCGTTCCCACGCTCTGCGTGGGAATGCCTCAACGGACGCTCCGCGTCCGCTTTTGGCTGGGACGCAGAGCGTCCCGGGCTGCATTCCCACGCAGAGCGTGGGAACGATCGCTGTCAGAGGGTGAGCGTGAGTCGGCTCACCAGTGCCCCCGGCAGCAACGCCGAGGAGGTATTGCGCTGGCTATACGTACTCGCCGACAGCAGCAACTCGCGCTCGGCGGTCAACGCTTCCAGCTGCGAACCGAGCAGGCTGTAAGCACTGTCATCAAAGCGCATGGTGCTCACCGGCGCCTGGATCTCGCCGTTCTCGACCCAGAAGGTCGCGAAACGGGTCATGCCGGTCATGCGTGCCGCCGGTTGATCCGAGTAGTTCAGGTACCACAGGTTGCTGATGTACAACCCGGTGCCCAACTGCTTGAGGATCTCTGCTTGCGACAGATCGCCCGCCGCCATGTTCAACGCACTCGGCATTTCACCACCGCCGGCGCCGTTGGCGGCCAGACCATATTCCGCCGCACTGCGCGAGCCGACCAGTTGATCGCCGGCCTTGCCTTCGACGATCAGCCGCAGATCGCTGCGCGGGTAACCTTCGCCGGAAAACGCCGGGCTCAACGATTCACTGACTTTCTCATCCAGCGACACCAGCGGGCTGAACGCCTGATCACCGACATACAACTTCTGCAACGGGCTGCTTTTGCTGGCAATCGACTGCGCCGAGAAACCGCCCCAGCTCAGCATGCCCATGATTTCTTCCAGCGCCGCCGGTGCCAGATAGGCTCGGTACTGCCCTGGCGCCAAGGTGCGCAGCGGGCGGCCGAGAAACTCCAGTTGCTCGCGTGCCTGGCCGAAGCGCTTGGCGAAGCCTTCGCTGCTCCAGTCATGCCCGGCGTAGCTGGCTTTCACCGCTTCGCCATTGTCGTGGAACAGGCTGAAGTCGAAGTTGAAGCTGTTGGCCTGATGCCAGCCAAATGCGCCTGAAGAACTGGCGAAACCCCGGCTGATCGGGCCGGCAGCATAAAAGCCGACCAGATCCAGACCTTCGGCAGCGGCACAGATTTCATCGACAACCTGTTCGGTATCCGGCAGCGGATGCTCCTGCACGTTCTGACTCTGCCAGCCGTTGTGATTGAGCAGCAGGTACGGATCCTGCGGCAGCAACGGCAGGGTTTCGCGCAGTTGTTGCAGGCCTTCGGCGAGGCGTTGCAGATCGCCTTCCTGATCACCGGACAGGGTGACTTGCAGGTCGGCATGACGCCCGTCGTTGATCAGTTTCAGAACGATGTTGGCCTGCTGCACTTGCCCGGCCTGCCGCACCTTGGCGTGATTGAAACGCACGAACGCCGACGATTCGGCGGCGAAGCTGAGGGTGAACTGTTCCGGCTCGCGCACGCTGTCGCGCAGCCAATTGACCATGACCTTGAAGGCGTCGGACTGACTCTTCGAAATGCTCATCAGGCGTCTCCCCCAAACACATCAATATTGCTGAATACGCAGGCCGGCGAAGCGTGGCCAACGCGGATCACCTGGTTCGGTTCGCCCTTGCCGCAGTTCGGCGTGCCCAGCACCTTGACGGTGTTGGCGTCGCCGACGGCGCGCAGGCTTTTCCAGAAGTGCGCGGAAATCGCCCGGTAGTTCGGATTTTTCACCACGCCTTTGAGTTCACCGTTTTCGATCAACTGACCCCATTCGCAGCCGAACTGGAATTTGTTGCGCGCATCGTCAATCGACCACGAGCGGTTGGTGCTCATCAAAATGCCGTGCTCGATGCCTTTGATCAACTGCTCAAGCGGCTGGTCGCCCGGTTCGATATTGAGGTTGGCCATGCGGTCGATCGGCGCGCGGTTCCAGCCGCAGGCGCGGCTGTTGGCGACGCCATCCATCCCGGCACGGTATTGCGACAGCGCACCGCCCAGCGGACGCAGCAACAGGCCATCGCGGATCAGGAATTGTTTGCTCGCTTTGCTGCCGTCGTCATCGTGGCCATAGCTGGCCAGTTCTTCGGGAATACCCGGATCGAAGGTCACGTTGAGCAGTTTGGAGCCGTATTGCAGGCTGCCGAAGTCGCTGGCTTTGACGAAACTGGTGCCGGCGTAATTGCGCTCGTCGCCGAGGATGCGGTCGAGTTCCAGCGGGTGGCCGATGGATTCGTGGATCTGCAGCATCATCTGGTCCGGCATCAACAGCAGGTCGCGCGGGCCTTGCGGAGTGTTCGGCGCGAGTAGCAGTTGCAGGGCCTGATCGGCGACCTGCGGACCGGCGCCGATCAGGCCGCAGCGGCTGATCACGTCAGCGCCGCCCTGTTGGCCGAAGTTCTCGCGGCCGAGGCTGCGGGTCTGGCTGTCGTTGCCGTCGTAGGCGGTTACGTCGAGGCCCGGGTAGACGAAGCGCTGGGCCTGGCGCAATTCAGCCCCGGCGCTGCTCAGATAGATCTGTTCGACGTGGGTGATGCCGATGCTCACTTCCCAGTTCACCAGGCGCTCATCCTTTGGCACCGAGGCGGATTCCGCACCGAGCAACTCAAAGCATTCGCTCAGGGACGGGAAGGGTTGTTCGAGATTGGGCGAAAAGTAATCAGCGCGATCGCTGGACACTGGCTGATCGCGCAGGTCGAGCAAGGCGTGCGGCTTGAGCCGGCGCGCTTGCAGCTCGGCGCGTTCGAGGGCGGCCTGCAGACCTTGTTGCGACAGGTCATTGGTCGCGGCATAGGCTTCAACGCCGTTGACGCGCACGGTAAGCATCGCGCCTTCGTCGCGGCTCAGGCTCGGCGGTTCGGCGACGTTTTTACGCACCGACAGGTACTGCCCGGATTCGCGTACGTATCGCAGGGAAAAAAACTCAGCGCCCGTGCGCAAGGCAGCGAAGCGCTGCTTGAGCTGGGGGTGGAAATCGAACATTCGGGAACCTCCTTGTCAGGGGGAAGCGGTAGAGCAGCGGCGGGGAGGGGGTGAAACGGTTGCGCGAGGTCTAGAGTAGGCCTGCGTGGGGGTAGGATCAAGTGAGGAGGGGGTGTAGGGGGATTTACTGTGCGAGGCAGGAGATCGTTCCCACGCTCTGTGTGGGAACGCCGCCATGGACGCTCTGCGTCCGCTGTGTGACGCAGAGCGTCACGGGATGCATTCCCACGCAGAGCGTGGGAACGATCACTTCAGGCTACTGAGCAGCCGGGGTGATATCACGCATCGGCTTGCCCTTCACCGGCGCATCGCCCGCGACGTAGTACGGCGCGGTGCTGCGCGGCAGCGGCTGGCGGCCACGGATCTTGTCGGCGATTTTCTCGGCGATCATGATCGTCGGTGCGTTCAGGTTACCGGTGGTGATGATCGGCATGATCGAGGCATCGACCACACGCAGGCTCTGCATGCCGTGCACGCGACCTTCGCCATCCACCACAGCCATCTCGTCGGTGCCCATCTTGCACGAGCAGGACGGGTGGAACGCAGTTTCGGCGTGCTCGCGGATGAACTTGTCCAGCTGCTCATCGGTTTGCACTTCGATGCCCGGGCTGATTTCGCGGCCACGGAAGGCGTCCAGTGCTGGCTGTTGCATGATTTCACGGGTCAGGCGGATGCCGTCGCGGAATTCCTGCCAGTCTTGCTCGGTGGCCATGTAGTTGAACAGGATGCTCGGGTGCTGGCGCGGGTCTTTCGACTTGGCCTGGATGCGACCACGGCTCGGCGAACGCATGGAGCCCATGTGCGCCTGGAAACCGTGCTCTTTCACACCGTTGCTGCCGTTGTAGTTAATCGCTACCGGCAGGAAGTGGTACTGAATGTTCGGCCATTCGAATTCCGGACGCGAACGGATGAAACCGCCGGCTTCGAACTGGTTGCTGGCGCCGATGCCGGTGCCGTTGAACAGCCACTCGGCACCGATGGCTGGCTGGTTGTACCAGAGGAGCGACGGGTACAGCGAAACCGGCTGAGTGCACGCGTATTGCAGGTATAGCTCAAGGTGATCCTGCAGGTTTTCACCGACGCCCGGCAGGTCGTGAACCACCGGAATGTCGAGCGACTTCAGCAGTTCGGCAGGGCCGACACCGGAGCGCTGCAGAATCTGCGGCGAAGCGATGGCGCCGGAGCACAGCAGCACTTCTTTACGGGCTTTGACTTCAACGCGCTCTTCGGCGTCGCCGACCAGGTAACGCACGCCAACCGCACGCTTGCCTTCGAACAGAATCTTGTCGGTCAGGGCGTGAGTGACGATGGTCAGGGTCGAACGCTTTTTAGCGGTGTCGAGGTAGCCACGGGCGGTGGAAGCACGACGGCCGTTCGGCGTCACGGTGCGGTCCATCGGGCCGAAGCCTTCCTGCTGGTAACCGTTCAAGTCTTCGGTGCGCGGGTAACCGGCTTGTACGCCGGCTTCAACCATGGCGTGGAACAGCGGGTTGTTGCCAGCCTTCGGCGTGGTCACGCTGACCGGGCCTTCGCCACCGTGGTAATCGTTCGGGCCGATGTCGCGGGTTTCGGCTTTGCGGAAGTACGGCAGGCAGTCGAGGTACGACCAGTTTTCCAGACCTGGCAATTTTGCCCAGCCGTCGTAGTCCATCGCGTTACCACGGATGTAGCACATGCCGTTGATCAGCGAAGAACCGCCAAGGCCTTTGCCGCGACCGCATTCCATCCGACGACCGTCCATGTGTGGCTCTGGATCGGTTTCGTACGCCCAGTTGTAGCGACGACCTTGCAGCGGGAATGCCAGGGCAGCCGGCATTTGCGTGCGGAAGTCGAAACGGTAGTCCGGGCCGCCTGCTTCGAGCAGCAGAACGGTGACGCCAGCGTCTTCAGTCAGACGGGTCGCCAGGGTGTTACCGGCCGAGCCGGCACCGATGATGATGTAATCGAATTCTTGGGACATTGAATGCACCCTCTTTAGATGTGGTCAGGTCGGGCCTGACGAGTGCTTTGCACTCGATTCGCAAGCAGGCTCGCTCCCACATTGGAATGGGATCTCCTGTGGGAGCGAGCCTGCTCGCGAAGACGGCCTCACGAGCAATACAAGACTCGGGTCTTAGAACACCGAGACGTAATCGCCCAGCTCGACCTGTACCGATTTGATGCGGGTGAAGTTGTTCAGCGAGCTGATGCCGTTCTCACGGCCAACACCCGACTGCTTGTAACCGCCGACCGGCATTTTTGCGTCGGACTCGCCCCAGGCATTGATCCAGCAGATACCGGCTTCCAGTTGATGAATCACGCGGTGGGCGCGGTTCAGGTCTTTGGTGACGATACCGGCGGCCAGGCCGAAGTCGGTGTCGTTGGCGCGGCGGATCACTTCTTCTTCGGTTTCGTAGGAGAGGATCGCCATCACTGGGCCAAAGATTTCTTCGCGGACGATGGTCATGTCGTCGGTGCAATCGGTGAACACGGTTGGAGCCACGAACGCGCCTTTGGCGAATTCGCCGTCGGTCAGACGATCGCCGCCGCACAGCACGCGAGCGCCTTGTTCTTTACCTTTGGCGATGTAGCCCAGCACGCTTTCCATGTGCGCGAAGCTGACCAGCGGGCCGAAGTTGGTGTTTTCGTCTTCCGGGTTGCCAACGCGGATGCGTGCAACGCGTTCAACGATCTTGGCTTCGAAAGCGGCTTTCAGGTGCGCCGGTACGAACACGCGAGTGCCGTTGGTGCAGACCTGACCGGAGCTGTAGAAGTTGGCCATCATCGCGGTGTCGGCAGCGCGATCGAGGTCGGCGTCGTCGCAGATGATCAGCGGGGACTTGCCGCCCAGTTCCATGGTCACGTCTTTCAGCGACGAAGCCGAAGCGCTGGCCATGACCTTCTTGCCGGTGTCGGTGCCGCCGGTGAAGGAGATTTTTTCGATGCGCGGGTGCTCGGTCAGCCAAGTGCCGACTTCACGGCCGCTGCCGGTCAGTACGTTGAACACACCGTTTGGAACGCCGGCTTCGGTGTAGATCTCGGCCAGTTTCAGGGTGGTCAGCGAGGTGACTTCGCTTGGCTTGAAGATCATCGCGTTACCAGCGGCCAGGGCTGGAGCGGATTTCCACAGCGCGATCTGGATCGGGTAGTTCCACGCGCCGATACCGGCAACCACGCCCAGTGGCTCGCGACGGGTGTAGACGAACGAAGTGTCACGCAGAGGAATCTGCTCGCCTTCGATGGCCGGCACCAGGCCTGCGTAGTATTCCAGCACGTCAGCGCCGGTAACGATGTCGACGTATTTTGTTTCGGAGAAGGATTTACCGGTGTCCAGAGTTTCCAGTGCGGCCAGTTCATCGTTGCGCTCGCGCAGGATGTCGACGGCACGACGCAGGATGCGCGAACGCTCCATGGCGGTCATCGCAGCCCAGATTTTCTGGCCCTTTTTAGCGCTGACCACGGCGCGCTCGACGTCTTCCTTGGTCGCACGTTGCACCAGTGCGAGGACTTCACCGTTAGCCGGGTTGATGGCTTCGAAGGTGGCATCGCTGCCGGCGTCGGAGTACGCGCCATCGATGTAAAGTTTTTGCAGTTCGAAACGGGCCATAGTGTCCTCGCAAGTGCATTGGTGGTTGGCGTTGACCACCGCGGTGAGGCTGCGGTGGCGTTCAGGGGCCGAGCGTTTTCTGTGTGCTCTAGCTCACCTTCTTGGCCAATTGGAAATCCATGTATTCGTAAGCGATCTGTTGCGCCTGCGCCGTGTCGAAAGCATCTCCCGACAAAGCGCCGCGCAACCACAAGCCGTCAATCAACGCTGCCAGGCCACGCGCTGCGGTGCGCGCATCTTCGAGCGGCAACACACGGCGGAACTCGCAGCACAGGTTGGAATACAGACGGTGATCGTTGATCCGCTGCAACCTGTGCAAAGACGGCTGGTGCATGCTGGTGGCCCAGAAGGCCAGCCAGGTTTTCATTGCCGGGCCATTGACCTGGCTGGCGTCGAAGTTGCCTTCGATGATCACCTGCAGATGCGCCCGTGGGCTGTCATCTGCCAGCGCCTGACGGCGCGCGGTGACGCTCTCGCTGAGGGCTGTCATCAGATACCGCATCGTGGCGGCAATCAGGCCGTTCTTGTCCTGAAAGTAATGACTGATGATGCCATTCGAGACACCGGCCAAACGGGCGATCAGCGCAATGCTGGCGTCCCCCATTCCGACCTGATCGACCGCCTGCAAAGTGGCTTCGATCAGTTGTTGGCGGCGGATGGGTTGCATACCGACCTTGGGCATCTTGCACATCTCCTTAGGCCTTCCGAGCGGCGAATCACGCCTATCGGATTGACGGCCAGTCTATTTTGTTTTGATTGAACGTTCAATCAACAAAGAATAAGATCTGCGACAAATCGTCGCTGCCTACAGATTTTTCCTACGTGTAAGTGGCGATAAAACCGACATCCGAAAAAGCTCGAAACCTGCGTGGGGCATGGCGCGGTTCGCGATTCGATGGACGTGTTGAAAGGGCAAGACGCTCACGGCCAGGTTTCGGATGAACGTCCGTCCACCTTCGGCCACGAAAGCGATTCGCAGCGCCATTTCGGCAGGTTCGGGCATTTTTCGGGGTGTCTTTATATCACCCGCCGGTCGGCTGCCAACTAACCGATTGGTCGGGTTCCGTGTTGCCTTGTGTTCTTCTCTCGCACTGCCTGGAGCATTTGTGCCATGAGTTCTGCCTCGCTTATAAAGACCCCGCCCGAGAAGGTGACGGTCAACGGTTGGGTGTTTTACACCTCTACCGCGCTGATTCTGTTGTTGACCGCCATTCTGATTATCGCCCCGCAAGAGGCCGGCAGACTGTTGGGTATCGCTCAGGCCTGGTTGTCGCGCAGCTTCGGCTGGTACTACATGGTGGTCATCGCCGCCTACCTGGTGTTTGTGGTGGGCCTGGCGTTTTCCTCGTACGGCAAACTCAAACTGGGCAGCAAGGACGACACCCCGGATTTCAGTTACGGCGCCTGGGCGGGGATGCTGTTCTCGTCGGGTATCGGTATTTCGCTGCTGTACTTCGGCGCATCCGAGCCGCTGGATCACTACTTCAATCCGCCGGAAGGCGCATCGGCCACCAACATGGCCGCGCGTCAGGCTGTACAGCTGACGTTCCTGCACTGGGGCCTGCACGGCTGGGCGATCTACGCACTGGTCGGTCTGGCCGTGGCGTACTTTGCTTACCGTCATAACCAGCCGCTGGCCCTGCGTTCGGCGCTGTATCCGCTGGTCGGCGAGCGTTGGGTCAAGGGCGCGGCCGGTCACGCGGTGGACGGCTTCGGCATGTTCGTGACCCTGCTGGGTCTGGTGACCAACCTGGGGATTGGTTCGCTGCAAGTGTCCTCGGGCCTTGAAAACCTGTTCGGCATGGAACACAGCAACACTAACCTGTTGATCGTGATCATCGTGATGAGCACCGTGGCGACCATCGCTGCCGTGTCCGGCGTGGAAAACGGCATCCGTCGCCTGTCCAACCTGAATATCGTGCTGTTCAGCGGTCTGCTGATTTTCGTCCTGCTGTTCGGGCCGACCCTGCACCTGCTCAACGGCTTCGTGCAGAACATCGGTGACTACCTCAATGGCATCGTACTGAAAACCTTCGACCTTTATGTGTACGAGGGCGACAACGCCAAGTCCGAGCGCTGGATGGGCCTGTGGACCCTGTTCTACTGGGCGTGGTGGATTTCCTGGGCGCCATTCGTCGGCATGTTCATCGCGCGTATCTCCCGTGGTCGTACCGTGCGTGAACTGGTGGCTGGCGTGCTGCTGATTCCGCTGGGCTTCACCTTGGCCTGGCTGTCGATCTTCGGTAACTCGGCGCTGGATCTGGTGATGAACCAGGGGGCGGTTGAGTTGGGCAAGACGGCGCTGGAACAGCCGTCGATGGCGATCTATCAATTGCTTGAGCACTACCCGGCGTCGAAAGTCGTCATCGGTGTGTCGATCTTTGTTGGCTTCGTGCTGTTCCTGACCCCGGCCGACTCCGGCGCGGTGATGATGGCGAATCTGTCCTGCAAGGGCGGCAACGTCGATGAAGATGCGCCGCACTGGCTGCGGATCTTCTGGTCGGTGGTGATCACCCTGGTGACCATCGGTCTGCTGTTTGCCGGTAACTTCGAAGCCATGCAAACCATGGTGGTGCTGGCCGGTCTGCCGTTCTCGGTGGTGCTGGTGTTCTTCATGTTCGGCCTGCACAAGGCCATGCGTCAGGACGTGCAGATCGAACAGGAGCAGGCGCAACTGGCGGAGCGCGGTCGTCGTGGTTTCAGCGAGCGTTTGACGCAACTGGACCTGCAGCCGAGCCAATCGGTGGTGCAGCGCTTTATGGACAAGCAGGTCAGCCCGGCGCTGGAAGATGCCACCGCGCAGATGCGTGCGCAGGGTCTGGAAGTGCAGACGCTGTTGGGTAAATCCAAGCGTTGCATGGGTGTGCGCGTTGAGATGGAAGAGGGCAACCCTTTCGTTTACGAAGTCAGCCTGGACGGCTATCTGGCGACCCCGACCGAATCGGCGCAGTCCGATGAAGCGCGTCAGCGTTACTACCGCGCTGAAGTGTATCTGCACAACGGCAGCCAGGATTACGACCTGATGGGCTTCACGCAGGATCAGATCACACGCGATGTGCTCGATCAGTTTGAAAGCCATCGGCAGCTCCTTGGCCGGGTGTACAGCTAAAGTCAAAAGCCCCCTCACCCCAACCCTCTCCCCAAGGGAGAGGGAGCTGACCGAGGTGTCTGGCGTTGTACATCGACCTGAAAGATCGAGTCGATTATGGATTCGGTGAAGCAAGATCAGGTCGGTGTAGATCTGCAGCATCCCCCGGTCGGTCCCCTCTCCCTCCGGGAGAGGGCTAGGGTGAGGGGCTTTTTTCCCAATAAAAAAGGGATCGCTCACCGCGATCCCTTTTTTTATCCTGCCTTAACCGAGGTTCTTGCCTAACAGCGCGTGATACAGCTCGCTGTCGCCCAAGATCCCCACCACATGATGGTTATCGTGCAGCACCAGCTTGTTGCCGGTCTGATAACGAATCTGCAGCGCATCGCGCATACCGATGTTCGAGTCCACTAGCGTCGGCTTGCGCTCCAGGCCCTCGACCGCTTGCCCCGGTGCCCAGTTCTGCAGGTTCAGCACCGAGCCGTTCTGCCGCGCGCCTTTGATGGTGTTGCCTTCGGCCAGATCGAGCCACGAATCGCCGCCCGGATCGAGACACACCGAACCATTGATGCGTTTGCACTTGTCCAGCGTGCGCATCAGGCTGCGGCCGCAGAGCACATTGAGCGGATTGGTGTGTGCGACGAAGGTGCGCACATAGTCGTCCGCCGGGTTCAACACGATCTCTTCCGGCACGCTGTACTGGATGATCCGGCCGTCTTTCATGATCGCGATGCGGCTACCCAGTTTGAGCGCCTCGTCGAGGTCGTGGCTCACGAAGACGATGGTCTTGCTCAGCTTGCGTTGCAGTTCCAGCAGTTCATCCTGCAGACCCTGACGGATCAGCGGGTCGAGCGCCGAGAACGGTTCGTCCATCAGCAGAATATCGGCGTCCATCGCCAGCGCCCGCGCCAGACCAACGCGCTGCTGCATGCCGCCGGAGAGTTCGTCAGGCTTCTTGTTGCGCCATTGGGTCAGGCCAACCAGTTCGAGTTTTTCGTCGACGAGTTTCTTGCGTTCCTTCTCCGGACGGCCCTGCATTTCCAGACCGAAACTGATGTTCTCGCGCACCGTCAGCCACGGCATCAGGGCGAACTTCTGGAACACCATGGCGATGCGTTTGGTGCGCATCATTTTCAGTTCGGCCGGGGTGCAGGAGGCGATGTCGATCTGGCGGTTTTCATGCTCGACGAACAGCTTGCCGCGGCTCACGGTGTTGAGGCCGTTGATGCAGCGCAGCAGGCTCGACTTGCCGGAACCCGACAGGCCCATCAGCACGCAGATTTCACCTTTGTTGATGTCCAGCGTGGCTTTTTCCACACCGACGATCTGTCCGGTCTTCTTCAGGATCTCGTTGCGGGTCATGCCCTGATCCAGCAGCTTGAGTGCCTCGCGCGGATCTTTGGAGAAGATTACGTCAACGTCTTCGAAGCGAATTATGCTCATGCGTCACCCCCTACTTTGGCGTCGGGTTGTTTGCAGATACGGTCGAGCATGATCGCCAGCAGTACGATCGCCAGGCCCGCTTCGAAGCCCAAGGCGATATCAGCAGTGTTCAGTGCGTTGACCACCGGTTTGCCGAGTCCGTCGGCGCCGACCAGTGCGGCGATCACCACCATCGACAGCGACAGCATGATGCACTGGGTGATGCCGGCCGCGATGCTCGGCATGGCGTGCGGCAGTTCAATCCGTGAGAGCAATTGGCGACGCGAGCAGCCGAAGGCCTTGCCGGCGTCCATCAGTTCTTGCGGGACATCGCGGATGCCCAGGTAGGTCAGACGGATCGGCGCAGCGATGGCGAACACCACCGTGGAGATCAGGCCCGGGACCACACCCAGCCCGAAGAGGGTCAGGGTAGGAATGAGGTAAACGAAGGTCGGTACGGTCTGCATCAGATCGAGTACCGGACGCATGACAGTGTAGAACATCGGTTTGTGCGCGGCGACGATGCCCAGCGGCACGCCGATGACCACGCAGACCAGGGTCGCGAACATGACCTGGGCGAGGGTTTCCATGGTTTCCTGCCAGTACCCCAGATTGAGGATCAGCAGGAAGGAGGCGACCACAAACGCGGTCAGGCCCCACTTGCGTTGAATCAGATGGGCGATGATTGCAATCAGGCCAATCAAGACCAGTGGGTTGAACCAGGTCAGCGCAAACGTCACGCCGTGGATCATCGTTTCCAGGGTCACGGCGATTGCGTCGAAAGTGTTGGCGCCGTGTTGCGTCAACCATTCAACGAAGCCCGCGATGTACTGGCCTAAAGGTATTTTCTGATCAATCAGCATGGTAGTGAACGTCCGCATGCAAGGAAATAAACAGCCCGGACGGCCGCAGCCGTCCGGCATAAGCGATTACTGAGCAATCTTGGCTTTCACGGCCTCCAGGCCAGGTTTACCGTCAATGGTGGTCACGCCAGCGAGCCAGGTATCGAGCACTTGTGGATTCTTTTTCAGCCAGGCCTTGGCGGCCGCGTCAGGCTTCATCTTGTCGTCGAGGATGTTGCCCATCAGTTCGCTTTCCATGTCGACGGTGAACTCCAGGTTCTTCAGCAACTGACCCACGTTGCTGCATTCCGTGGCGTAACCCTTGCGGGTGTTGGTCGCCACGGTCGCCGCACCGAAATCGGGGCCGAAGAAATCATCGCCACCGGTCAGGTATTGAATCTTGAAGCGCTTGTTCATCGGGTGTGGCGCCCAGCCGAGGAAGACCACCGCTGTGTCGCGTTTTTGCGCGCGATCCACCTGCGAGAGCATGCCCGCTTCGGAGGATTCGACGACTTTGAAACCGGCGGTCTTCAGGCCGAAGGCGTCCTTGTCGATCATGCTCTGGATCAGACGGTTGCCGTCGTTGCCAGGCTCGATGCCGTAGATCTTGCCGTCGAGCTCTTTCTTGAATTTGGCGATGTCGGCGAAGTCATGCAGACCTTTGTCATACAGGGCTTGCGGCACGGCGAGGGTGTACTTGGCGCCCTTGAGATTGGTGCGCACGGTTTCCACGGTGCCGGCGTCGCGGTAGGCCTTGATGTCGTTTTCCATGGTCGGCATCCAGTTGCCGAGGAACACGTCCATGTTCTTGCCGTCGGCCAGCGACTTGTAGGTCACGGGCACGGAGATCATGGTGGTCTTGGTCTTGTAGCCGAGGGCGTTGAGGACAACGGAGGTGGTGGCGGTGGTGGCGGTGATGTCGGTCCAGCCGACATCGGAGAAGTTAACGGTACTGCACTGCGCCGGTTCTGCAGCTTGCGCCAGTAACGGCAGACTCAGCATGGCGGCCAACAACAACGACGGGGAACCTTTCATGGATGGACTCCTTGGTGTTTTTTTTGGCAGTGTTCCGACTGTGGACCACCGCACTTATAGGTTGCGGTTGGATGGCGTTCTGGAGACAGCTCTACCACGGCGCCTTGCAATCGAGTCATAACGATCATGTACCAGTGAAAATCTGACGCCTACAGGGGGGGTCGTATCCAGTACAGGGATGGTCGCATCCAGTGTCAGTGACGTCGTTTACAGCTTTTTTCAGCCCCGAATGGCCCTCTGAACCGTATAAAAACGGCGAAAAACCGGGACGAAAACGGCGCGGCGCTGGTGGACATGAGTGCGTCGGTGTCAGACGCCGTGCGCTCCGACAAAAGCCTGATGATGCGGGCATTCCGGCGGATCGCAGCTTGAGCGTAGCAGCTCCGCCAGCGGGCGCTTTTGCGTCCCGGACCGGCATCCTCAGGAGCTCTGCAGCAATGGCTATCAGCGTTTTCGACCTGTTCAAAATCGGCATCGGCCCTTCCAGTTCCCACACCGTCGGGCCCATGCGCGCCGCGGCGTTGTTCGTCGAGTCGCTACGGGACAAGCACCAGCTGGAGCAGGTGCGGCGGATCGAAGTGCAGCTGTACGGTTCGTTATCGGCGACCGGCATTGGTCACGGTAGCGACAACGCGGTGATCATGGGCCTGATGGGCGAGTGGCCGGACGCAATCGACCCGTCGCAGATCGGCCCGCGCATTCAGGCCCTGCGTGAAACTCACACGCTGTTATTGGACGGTCGTTTGGCGGTGCCGTTTGTCTGGGCGCGGGACATGCGTCTGATCGACGAGAACCTGCCGTTCCACCCCAATGCCATGACGATTGTGGCCGAGGGCGATCACGGCGAACTGCATCGCGACACCTACTATTCGGTGGGTGGCGGTTTTGTCGTCGATCAAGCGCAGGCGTCCAGTGGCGTGGTCGATCTGGATCGCACTGAATTGCCTTATGACTTTTCCAGCGCGGTCGAGCTGCTGGAGCTGTGCAAGAACAACAACCTGCGCGTTGCCGAACTGATGATGGCTAACGAAAAGGTCTGGCGCAGTGAAGAAGAAATCCGCGCCGGGCTGATGAAGCTGTGGCGGGCGATGCAGGACTGCGTCGAGCAGGGGCTGAAACACGAAGGCATCCTGCCTGGCGGATTGAATGTACGGCGGCGCGCGGCGAAGTTGCACCGCAGTCTTCAGGAGTTGGGCAAGCCCAATGTGATCGGCTCGACGCTCAGCGCGATGGAGTGGGTCAATCTGTTTGCGCTGGCTGTTAATGAAGAAAACGCGGCGGGTGGGCGCATGGTCACGGCGCCGACCAATGGCGCGGCGGGGATCATTCCGGCGGTGTTGCACTACTTTATGAAGTTCAGCGAAGCGGTGACGGACGCCAACGTGGTCGACTACTTCCTCGGTGCGGCGGCAGTGGGGATTCTGTGCAAGAAGAATGCGTCGATCTCGGGCGCCGAAGTTGGCTGTCAGGGCGAGGTCGGTTCAGCGTGCGCGATGGCGGCGGCGGGGCTGGCGGAGATTCTTGGCGCTACGCCGGAGCAGTTGTGCAACGCGGCGGAGATTGGCCTGGAACATAACCTTGGGCTGACCTGCGATCCGGTCGGTGGCCTGGTGCAAGTGCCGTGCATCGAGCGCAATGCGATTGCGGCGGTGAAAGCGATCAACGCGGCGCAGATGGCGTTGCGTGGTGATGGTCAGCATTTTATTTCGCTGGATCGGGTGATCCGCACCATGCGTGACACCGGTGCGGATATGCATGACAAATATAAAGAGACATCGCGAGGTGGGTTGGCGGTCAGTGCGGTGGAGTGCTGAGTCAGTGACACCGAGGTGAATTCTTCGCGAGCAGGCTCGCTCCCACATTGGACCCTGGCGTTCACACATTTTGTGTTCACTGGAGATCTACTGTGGGAGCGAGCCTGCTCGCGAAGGGGCCAGACCAGTCAAAACTGCTCACCAAGTGAACACAGACAATAAATCACGCCACCTTTTAGCGCGTCGTAATCAGATAAGAGTCTTTCCCACCTGTTACACGCGCTCAGCTCTCCTACCGTCCGTCACCCGTGCTTGCGGTGACACTGTCCGACAATCGCGCGCAGGCCAGTTCCCACAAGTGCTACCGATTTGCTCACACCCCTCGGGGCAAGGCGCTCAACAACACTAATGGCACTTCGAAACACCTTTCGTCGGACGGCTCGTATAGACACGTCGCGACGTCGTTTTCAGGAGTTATTGAACAGCCATTCAATTTTAGGCATGGCAATTGCTCTGTCATAACAAAGCCCGTCTCCCACGCGAGAACGCTGGCAATAACAAGAGCCTCCGCCTGAGGCCATCACCCGCTTTGTGTGAGGAGATACCGCGATGACGTCGTTCAACTCCGGGGCCCAACCCCAGAACCGTGCGCCTCAATCCATCGGCTTTCTGCTGCTGGACAATTTCACGCTGATTTCTCTGGCCTCCGCAGTAGAACCTCTACGCATGGCCAACCAATTGTCCGGTCGCGAGCTGTATCGCTGGAGCACCCTCACCGTCGATGGCGGCCAGGTGTGGGCCAGTGACGGTCTGCAAATCACGCCCGACGCTTCCATGCACAAAGCCCCGCCGCTGGACACTGTGATTGTCTGCGGCGGCATCGGTATCCAACGCACTGTCACCCGCGAACACGTTTCATGGCTGCAAAGCCAGGCGCGACAGTCCAAGCGCCTCGGCGCCGTGTGCACCGGCAGTTGGGCGCTGGCTTGCGCGGGGTTGCTCGACGGTTTCGATTGCAGCGTGCACTGGGAATGTCTGGCGGCGATGCAGGAAGCTTTCCCGCGCGTGGCCATGAGCACGCGCTTGTTCACCCTCGACCGTAACCGTTTCACCAGTTCCGGCGGCAC
Source organism: Pseudomonas sp. S3_C06 (assembly GCF_054667675.1). NCBI lineage: Bacteria > Pseudomonadati > Pseudomonadota > Gammaproteobacteria > Pseudomonadales > Pseudomonadaceae > Pseudomonas > Pseudomonas sp. S3_C06. The sequence goes on along the minus strand of NZ_CP162747.1, from coordinate 3,384,394 downwards.
CGCACCGCTGGACATGATGCTGCACCTGATCAGCCGCGATCACGGCCGCGAACTGTCCGCCGCGATCTCGGAGATGTTCGTCTACGAACGTATCCGCAACGAACAGGATCACCAGCGCGTGCCGCTCAAGCACATGCTCGGCACCAACCAGCCGAAGCTGCAGGAAATCGTCGCGCTGATGGAAGCCAATCTGGAAGAGCCGATCGACCTGGATGAATTGGCAGTGTACGTCGCCGTGTCGCGTCGACAGCTGGAGCGCCTGTTCCAGAAATACCTGCACTGCTCGCCGTCGCGTTACTACTTGAAGCTGCGTTTGATTCGCGCGCGGCAGTTACTCAAGCAGACGCCGATGTCGATCATCGAGGTGGCGTCGGTGTGTGGTTTCGTCTCGACGCCGCACTTTTCCAAGTGCTACCGCGAATACTTCGGCATTCCGCCGCGTGACGAGCGCGTAGGCTCCAACACCACCCAGCAAGTGGCGATGCTGCCGCTGCCGCAGGCGATCGTGATGTCGCCGCTGTCGGGGCCGATGTCGGCGTTGAGTCAGGCGCGCAATGAATCGACGTTTGCAAGCGTAAGGCTCTGATGAGGATCGTTCCCACGCTCTGCGTGGGAACGCAACCCGGGACGCTCTGCGTCCCAAAAGGCCGAACGCGGAGCGTCCGTTGAGGCATTCCCACGCAGAGCGTGGGAACGATCAGGTGAGCAACGTCAGGCGCTATGGCTTTGCTGGTAGTCCGCCAAGGCCGGCAACAACTGTTTGTCGATCGCCTGACGCACCGCCGGCTGAATACTGGCGCCGCTGGTGTACATGTCCTTGACCATCTTGCGCAGTTCAAACGCGCGAACGTTATCCAGACCGCGCACCGCGCACTCGCAAGCCTGATCGGCGGTCGTGCCACTGGGCACTTGAATACCCAACGCCTTGAGCTGGCCCAACAAATCTTCCTGATCGATCAAATCGGCATACATCATGACGCGCATCCTTCTTCGGTAACGGAGGTCGTGGCTCGATTCTGGTAGGCATGCCGAGGCACGGCAAGGGCGATTTGTCGCAGTGGCCGCGACGGCTATGAACAGGTCGTTTTCGGCTAACTCGCCGCTCAAGGGAGTGGGCACACTGAACTCAGCTTGCAACACGAAGGTTTGGTCACCCTCGCTTGGCAGCTCCTCAACAGTACCCTCCTCAGCTCCGATCCTGTCACGGCTTGATCGGAGTTTTTTTGCCTGTGAATCAGAGAACGGTGTGTTGCTGCTGACGCCTTCGCGAGCAGGCTCGCTCCCACAGGTGACCGCGTTCCTTCATGGGAATGAGGTTGAATGTGGGAGCGAGCCTGCTCGCGAAGAACGATGACGCGGTTTAGCGTTGCAGCACCAGAATCCGCGACAACAATTCATCCCGGTCGACATAGCAGCCCTGAAAATGCCGCGCCCCGGTGGCCGGGTCAAACGCATTGCGCGCATGCAATGTGCGGCGGTTATCAAAACACCACAACTCACCGGGGTTGAGCCGTTGCATCAGCCGAAACCGTGGCTCGCGAGTCATCGCAATGAAGCGTCGATAAGCCCGATACAACCGTGGCATTTGCTCCACTGACGTATCGAACGCGCCGCGCAGAAAGTTCGCCATGCGAATTTCCGCCACGCGTCCCAAGGCATCCAGAGCAATGATCGGCGCCAGGCAGCGATAGTCGCTATGACGATCCTTGTTGCGAAACTCCACGGGTATTTCACACAGCGCCTGAAACGCTGCCGGGTCTTCGCTGCGCAACGCATCGGCAATCGCAAAACCATCGACAAAAATACTCTCGCCACCCTCGGCGTCATTCACCAGGCAATGCAGAAATTGCAATCCAGGTTGCAGCTCGCGAGTGGGCAGGTCGGTGTGCAACGGCAGGTTGAAAGCGGTGTAGGCATTGCTGTCGGCATCGGCTTTGGATTGCACGTTGAACAGCACGCCGAAGTTGCTCTCGCGAATAAAGGAAATGCGCTGGGCGATGAGCTTCAGCGAGCCGGGTTCGGTGGGTACGCCGCGCACTTGGGTCAGGCCGATGTCGCGTACCGCAATCAGCCATTGCAGCAGCGCGGCGTTGTCGTTCATCAGTGCCGCGTATTCGAACACCGGCAACTGCATATCGCTGCGCCACAGATAAGGCTTGGGTTTGGCGGCCAAGCGTTCGGCGCGGGATTGCTCATCGTAGGCATGGGCGCGCAACCAGCCTGGATCGAATCGGCTGAGGTGGCCGTCCTGCCAGTCAATGCGCAGACAGCCGTGGGTATCGATATGCGCGGCAGCAGGTTTGAGGTCTTCAGCGGCATCGACAATCTCGAAGACCTGTTCGCGGGTGATGTTGTAGACGCACTGTGGACACGGGCAGTTGTCCCGCAACCAGATATGGTGGAACGGGCTGACGCGCCCGTCAGCCCACTCAATGGCAACGCGATCCGCCAAGGTCTGCACGCCACCGAGCGCGCTGATCAACGGATAAGTACGGAAGTCGGCAACAGCGGCAGCGGTGTTCATGGCGGTTCCTTGTGATCGATGGATTTACCTTGCAGGTGGCAGCGCGATGACGCGGCCGATGTAAGCGGGGGCAGGCAAGTCTTTCTGCTCGGCGACGATGCTTTGCAGGCGGCTCAGGGTGTCCGGGCTGAACGGTGCCGAACGTGGGCCGGCGAGGTGGACGTGCAACAGCATCTGTTCGTTGCCCGCCAGTTCCTGGTCATCACCGACCTTGTGCAGGCTGTGATAGAGATGCAGGCGTTTGCTGTCGTGGCCGATGATTTGCGTGCGTACTTCGACCTCGGTATCGAGTTTCACTTCGTGCAGATAATTGAGGTGCAGTTCGAGGGTGAACAGCGAGTTGCCGCTGGCTTCGCGGTTGTTGCTGTCCATGCCGAGGCGATCCATCAGGGCGTCGGTGGCGTAGCTGAAAATCAGCAGGTAGAAGGCGTCGCGCAGGTGGCCGTTGTAGTCGACCCAGTCGGGGATGATTCTGGTTTGGTAGGTGGTGAGGTTGGGCATGATTGGGTTCCGGCAGTTGGCGGGTCGTCAGGATCAAGAGCTACCCCCTCACCCCAGCCCTCTCCCCCAGGGGGGAGAGGGGGAAAGGGAGCCGATCTTTATGCTATTCAAAACTTGAGTTCGGCTCGGTGGTGCAGGTCGGCGTAGCTCGAACATTCAACTCGGTCAGTCCCCTCTACCTCTGGGAGAGGGCTAGGGTGAGGGCAGCGGTATGAAGCAAACGCATCACTCGCTAAAACTCATCCCATGCTTCTCCTTGGTAGTCTTCACCGCCTCCAGCACCGCCAGCAAGCAATCATCACGATAGCGTTCCAGCGCCGAAATGCTGTGACGGCCAAGCTGATCACTGGTGCCATCGACCACATCATCAATCAACTTGTCAGTCAGCTCCGGCGCCGGCAAATACGTCCACGGCAACTGCAACGCCGGGCCGAATTGCGACATGAAGTGGCGCATGCCCGCATTACCACCGGCCAGGGTGTAAGTCAGGAACGTACCCATGAACGACCAGCGCAACCCGGCGCCAAAGCGGATCGCATCATCGATCTCGCCAGTGGTCGCGACACCGTCATTGACCAGGTGCAGCGCCTCACGCCACAGCGCTTCAAGCAAGCGGTCAGCGATGAATCCGGGCACTTCCTTGCGCACATGTAACGGACGCATGCCGAGGGATTCGTAGACTTTCATCGCTGCTTGTACGGCTTCGGGCGCGGTGTTCTTGCCACCCACAACTTCCACCAGCGGCAGTAAATAAACCGGATTGAACGGGTGGCCTACCACGCAGCGCTCCGGGTGCGTCGAACTCTCGTAGAACTCGCTCGGCAGCAGGCCCGAAGTGCTCGAGCCGATCAACGCATTCGGCTTGGCCGCGGCGCTGATTTTGCTGTGCAGATCGAGTTTCAGTTCGAGACGTTCCGGGGCGCTTTCCTGAATGAAATCGGCATCGCGCACGCACTCTTCGATGGTCGCAACAAAGCGCAGACGATCCTGCGAAGCGCCGGGTGCCAGACCATTTTTCTCCAGCGCGCCCCAGGCATTGGCCACGCGTTTGCGCAGCGCTGCTTCGGCACCGGGGGCCGGGTCCCACGCCACCACATCGAGGCCATGGGCGAGGGCGCGAGCGACCCAACCGCTGCCAATGACACCGCTGCCCAGCGCGGCGAAGGTTTTGATATCGGTGATAAAGCTCATGGCGACATTCCTGAATAGTTCGGCGATCAACTGTGGGAGCGAGCCTGCTCGCGAAAGCGGTGCCTCTGCTGATGAAGATGCTTCGGATGTACGGGCCTCTTCGCGAGCAGGCTCGCTCCCACAGGGGAAATGAGTGATGGTTTAACCGCGCTGGGTCAGGCCCATTTTCTTGCGGCCCTCGGCCGGGGTCAGCACCCGGGCGCCGAGGCGGCTGAGGATCTCGGTGGCGCGCTCGACCAATTGGCCGTTGGTCGCCAGCACACCCTTGTCCAGCCACAGGTTGTCTTCCAGCCCGACCCGCACGTTGCCGCCGAGCAACACCGCTTGCGCCGCCATCGGCATCTGCATCCGGCCAATGCCGAACCCGGCCCACACCGCGTCAGCGGGCAAGTTATCGACCATGGCTTTCATGGTGGTGGTATCGGCCGGTGCGCCCCACGGGATGCCCAGGCACAGCTGGAACAACGGGTTATCCAGCAAACCCTCCTTGATCATCTGCTTGGCGAACCACAGGTGACCGGTGTCGAAAATCTCCAGCTCGGCCTTCACGCCCAGCTCGGTGATGCGCTTGGCGCCGGCACGCAGTTGCGCCGGGGTGGACACATAAATGGTGTCGCCATCACCGAAGTTCAGCGTGCCGCAATCGAGAGTGCAGATTTCCGGCAGCAGTTCTTCAACGTGCGCCAGACGGGTCAGCGGGCCGACCAGATCGGTGTTCGGACCGAACTCCATCGGGTTCTCGCCGGCGCCGATCTCCAGGTCGCCGCCCATACCGGCGGTGAGGTTGACGATGATGTCGACGTCGGCCTCGCGGATGCGCTCCATCACTTCGCGGTACAGCGCTACGTTGCGGCTGAACTTGCCGGTCTGCGGATCGCGCACATGGCAGTGCACGACGGTGGCTCCAGCCTTGGCCGCTTCTACGGCGGCAGCGGCGATCTGTTTCGGGGTGACCGGCACGTGCGGGCTCTTGGCGGTCGTGTCGCCAGCACCGGTGAGTGCGCAGGTGATGATGACGTCGTGGTTCATGGTGCGGTTTCCTTCAGGCGTGATGGGTCTGTCCGCAGCCCTTTTCGGGGCTGCGAAGCGTCGGTCAGTCCTCTCTCCCAATCTGGGAGAGGGGCTTTTCAAGAGAGGGTTATTTGCTGGTCAACTGCAGGTTTTCAGCGGCCGGTTTGCCATCGAACGTGGTCACACCTTCCAGCCAGCGCTGCTTGTCTTCAGGGTGATCCTTGAGCCATTGCCTGGCGGATTCAAAGGCGTCCTTGTGATCGAGCAGCGGCTGCATCATCCGGCTCTCGTCCTCGGCGGTGAACGTCAGGTTGGTCAGCAGGCGACCGATGTTCGGACACTGCTCGGCGTATTTCGGCGCGGTGACGGTCCACACGGTGGCCATGCCTTCGTTCGGACCGAGGGCGTCGTCGCTGCCGGTCAGATACGTCATCTGCACGTTGACGTTCATCGGGTGCGGCGCCCAGCCGAAGAACACCACAGCCTCTTTGCGGCGCACGGCGCGGTCGACGGCGGCGAGCATGCCGGCCTCGCTCGACTCGACCAACTGGAATTTGCCGAGGCCGAACTGGTTCTTGGCGATCATTGCCTTGATCTGCGTGTTGGCGCCCGAGCCCGGTTCGATGCCGTAGATCTTGCCGCCCAGTTCTTTTTCAAACCTGGCGATGTCAGCGAAGGTTTTCAGGCCCTTGTCCGCCAGATAAGTCGGCACGGCGAGGGTCGCGCGGGCGTCTTTCAGGCTTGGCGCTTCGAGGACTTTGACTTGGTTGGCGTCGACGAACGGGGTGATGGTCTGGGTCATCAGCGGGTTCCAGTAACCGAGGAACAGGTCCAGGCGCTGATCGCGGATCCCGGCGAAGATGATTTGCTGGGAGGCGCTGGTTTGTTTGGTGTTGTAGCCGAGGCCGTCGAGCAGGACCTGGGTCATGGCACTGGTGGCGATCACGTCGGTCCAGTTGACCACGCCCATGCGCACGTTCTGGCACGATGCCGGGTCGGCCGCCATGACGCTGGCGCTGAAGAAAGCGGTACCGCTGAGTGCAAGAACACAGCTGCTGATCAGTCGTTTCATGTCGGGTTCCTCGGCAGGTCGTTATTGTGGTTCCCGGCTCTGATGCGCCGGTGATGCAAAGTTACGCAGCAATGCACCCGTGAAAGCGCACTACGGCGACGGGCATTTGCACTGTAGCGACCTGCACCCTTGAACGCTGACGACAATCGGCGTATCAACGATCCACGCTCCCCTCCCTCTCGTTACCCGCGAATCGAGTGCGCACATGTCTCAGGATTTCTATTTCTTGCTGATGCCGGGCTTCTCCGCCATCGGCTTTATTTCCGCCATCGAACCGCTGCGCGTGGCCAACCGCTTTCGCGGCGAGCTGTACCGCTGGCACGTACTTAGCGCCGATGGCGGGGCGGTGTTGGCGAGCAATGGCATGTCGGTTAACGCCGATGCCGCGCTGGAACCGCTGAAGAAAGGCGCGACGTTATTGGTGGTGGCCGGGTTTGAGCCGCTGAAGTTCGCCACGCCAAACCTTGAACATTGGTTACGGCGGCTGGATAACGATGGCGTGACGCTGGGCGCCATCGACACGGGCAGCTTTGTCCTTGCCGAAGCCGGGTTGCTTGAGGGCCATCGCCTGACCCTGCACTGGGAAGCGATCGATGCGTTCAAGGAATCTTATCCACAGCTCAGCGTCACTCAGGAGCTGTTCGAGATCGACCGTCGGCGCATCACCTCGGCGGGCGGCACCGCGTCCATCGATCTGATGCTCGATCTGATCGCCCAGGCCCATGGGCCGCAGCTGGCGATTGAGGTCAGTGAGCAGTTTGTGCTGGGGCGGATTCGCCCGCGCAAAGACCACCAGCGCATGGAAGTCGCTACGCGTTATGGCATCAATAACAAGAAACTGGTGCAGGTGATTGGCGAGATGGAGCAGCACAGCGAACCGCCGCTGACCACGCTGCAATTGGCGGAATCGATCAAAGTCACGCGGCGGCAACTGGAACGGTTGTTTCGGCTGCATCTGAACGATACGCCGAGTAACTTTTACCTGCGATTGCGCTTGGAAAAGGCCCGGCAGCTACTGCGTCAGACCGACATGAGCGTGCTCGAAGTCAGCATCGCCTGCGGCTTCGAATCACCGTCCTACTTCACCCGCAGCTATCGAGCAAAATTCGCCCGCTGCCCGCGCGAAGACCGGCGTACCGCCCAGGCCTGAATGGATGCACACAAAACCCCTGTAGGAGTGAGCCTGCTCGCGATAGCGGTAAGTCAGACAACACTGATGTCGACTGACACTTCGTCATCGCGAGCAGGCTCACTCCTACAGTTTGATCGCGTTACTTCTTCACCAACGCCGAACACGCAGCCTTATAAGCCTCATGCTGATACTTGTTCAACGTCCCCGGCAGTTCGAAATTATGCTTCTTCGCCTGCGCATTGATCGTCTGCGGCGACAACAACGTCACTTCACAGCCATCCAGCAGCTGCAAAATCCCCTCAATCTTGAACGTCGTCGGCCCGCCGGCGAACTCACCCTTCTTGCTGCGCTTCTTGATCGCAATCCGGTCAACCGAATTCTCACGCACAAACGACGCCACCTGCGCCGCGAACAACTTCACGTTCGCCGCTTCGTCATCCTCTTCGAGAGCGATTTTCTTGGTGGCGAGGGGGACGTGGCTCAGGACCGAACCGTCGAGAGCGGCCACGGCGATAATCGCTTCGCTGCCTTTGATTTCAATGCCGCAGATGTTCATGGGGAATTCCTTTAAGTGAAGAGGGCAGCTTACAGCTCAAGCTGATTGGCGGTGATGCCGAACGCCGACGCAATTTTCTCACGCGTAGCCTTGCGAGGTTTGGCGACTGTTTCTTGCTGGGCAAACGCCGGTTGCGAAATACCCATGCGTTTGGCGACTTCTTCCTGAGTCAGGTTGAGGTGTTCGCGCCAGGCACGGATCGGTGTGGCCCCATCGACCATCCGGCTGACGACCTCATGGGGAATCAGGTCGGGCTGCATTTTTTGCGCAACGTACTGCGCGTACGGAATGACCACAAAGGCCGGTTTGCCCTCGGCGTCGTTGATGATTTGGATGTCTTTGGACAATTTCATGTTCGGAGAAATATAAGCCTTTTATAAGATTCGAGGATCTTTGCTTATATTTCTCGCGAGACCAACCAGCAACGTTTGACGGCATGTTGCGAGTAATCAGGATCACTCCTGCCCAATCGACTCCAAAAACTCCGACCGCTCATCACTCATCCGCGCCACGCAATCATTCTGCGCGATGGTAAAAGCCTTGCTCCCCGCCGTCGCCGGGAATGCCTCAACCGCGCAATCCGCATCCCGCGTCTTCAACCACTGCTGTTGAGCAGTTTTGAGTTTGGCGGTGATATCCGCCAGTTGCGTGGCGTTTTTGCCGTATGCGGTCTGCATGCGTTCGGTCAGGCTGGCGTAGTTGTCTTTGAGCAGGTCTTCGGCGGTGGTGCGGCTGTAGGTCGAGCATTCCAGGGTCTGGACGTCGTTTTCGACTGCGTCGCACGGGTTGTTGTCGGACTCTTCGGCGGCGTGTACGCCGGTCGCAATCAGTGCCAGGGCCAGGAAGATCGATTTCATTGTTGTCGCCGCTCTAATCCAGTGGTGTTTGCAAGATGCCGGTGATTCTGGCTCAAGCGTGCGGGCTTGGAAAGGTGGCAGGTCGGCGCGGCGGATGACCCTTTGTCGCGGATTGACGCTTTCGGCAATTCCCCTGTCGTTTTTGCACCCGGTCGCCCCTGCACCGAGGCATATGCTGGCCCCAAAGCGCCGGCAGACGATTCGGCGCATGAATCGCCAATAAGGGGACGCCTGATGAGCCCAGCCGAATTACACGCCGACAGCATCGTTATCGACGGTCTGATCATTGCCAAATGGAACCGCGAGCTGTTCGAAGACATGCGCAAGGGCGGTCTGACGGCAGCCAACTGCACTGTGTCGGTGTGGGAAGGCTTTCAGGCGACCGTGAACAATATTGCTGCGAGCCAGAAGCTGATCCGCGAAAACAGCGACCTGGTGATGCCGGTGCGTACCACCGCCGACATCCGTCGCGCCAAAGAGCAGGGCAAGACCGGCATCCTTTTCGGCTTCCAGAATGCCCACGCCTTTGAAGACCAGATCGGCTATGTCGAGGTGTTCAAGCAACTCGGCGTCGGCATCGTGCAGATGTGCTACAACACCCAGAACCTGGTCGGCACCGGTTGCTACGAGCGTGACGGCGGCCTCTCGGGCTTCGGTCGCGAAATCGTCGCCGAGATGAACCGCGTCGGCGTGATGTGCGACCTGTCCCACGTCGGTTCCAAGACGTCCGAAGAAGTCATCCTCGAGTCGAAAAAACCGGTCTGCTATTCCCACTGCCTGCCGTCGGGTCTCAAAGAGCACCCGCGCAACAAGTCCGATGAAGAACTGAAGTTCATCGCCGACCACGGCGGTTTTGTCGGCGTGACCATGTTCGCGCCGTTCCTCGCCAAAGGCATCGATTCGACCATCGACGATTACGCCGAAGCGATCGAATACGTGATGAACATCGTCGGCGAAGACGCCATCGGCATTGGCACCGACTTCACCCAGGGCCACGGTCAGGACTTCTTCGAATACCTGACGCACGACAAGGGTTACGCCCGCCGTCTGACCAGCTTCGGCAAGATCATCAACCCGCTGGGCATCCGCACCGTCGGCGAGTTCCCGAACCTGACCGAAACCCTGCTCAAGCGCGGCCATTCCGAGCGCGTGGTGCGCAAGATCATGGGCGAGAATTGGGTCAACGTCCTCAAGGACGTCTGGGGCGAGTAACGCTGACTCAAGACCGCCGCCGATCTGCCCCCTCTCCTGTGGGAGAGGGCTGGGGTGAGGGCAGCGGTCACCACTGAATCCACTATTTTTCTGGAGTTAAGTTTCCATGGCCAAGATCGCCCCGCAATTGCCAATCGAAGTCGACAGCGAGACCGGTGTCTGGACCTCCGACGCCCTGCCAATGCTCTACGTGCCACGTCACTTCTTCGTGAATAACCACATGGGCATCGAAGAGGTTTTGGGCGCCGACGCCTACGCCGAAATCCTCTACAAGGCCGGCTACAAGTCCGCCTGGCACTGGTGTGAAAAAGAAGCTGAATGCCACGGCCTGGAAGGCGTCGCGGTGTTCGAGCACTACATGAAACGCCTGTCGCAACGTGGCTGGGGCCTGTTCAAGATCCAGGACATCGACCTCGACAAAGGCACCGCCAGCGTCAAGCTCGAACACTCGGCGTTCGTCTACGTCTACGGCAAGGTCGGGCGCAAGGTCGATTACATGTTCACCGGTTGGTTTGCCGGGGCCATGGATCAGATTCTTGAGGCGCGCGGCAGCAAGATTCGCACCGTCGCCGAGCAAGTCTACGGTGGCTCCGAAGAAGGCCACGACGACGGCCTGTTCACCGTCAAGCCGTTGTAAGTCGAGGAACCCGCCATGGCTTTCGAAGCAATGTTCCAGCCGATCCAGATCGGTAAACTGACCATCCGCAACCGCGTGCTCAGCACCGCACACGCCGAGGTCTATGCGACTGACGGTGGCATGACCACCGAGCGCTACGTCAAATATTACGAAGAGAAAGCCAAGGGCGGCATCGGCCTGGCGATCTGTGGCGGCTCCTCCGTGGTCGCCATCGACAGCCCGCAGCAGTGGTGGAGTTCGGTCAACCTGTCGACCGACCGGATCATCCCGCACTTCCAGAATCTGGCTGACGCCATGCACAAGCACGGCGCCAAGATCATGATTCAGATTACCCACATGGGCCGGCGCTCGCGTTGGGACGGTTTCCACTGGCCGACCCTGATGTCGCCGTCGGGCATACGTGAACCGGTGCACCGCGCAACCTGCAAAACCATCGAGCCGGAAGAAATCTGGCGGGTGATCGGCAACTACGCCCAGGCTGCGCGCCGGGCCAAGGCCGGTGGCCTCGACGGCGTTGAACTGTCGGCAGTGCACCAGCACATGATCGACCAGTTCTGGAGCCCGCGCGTCAACAAGCGTACCGACGAATGGGGCGGCACTTTCGAAGGCCGGATGAAGTTCGGTCTGGAAGTACTGAAAGCCGTGCGCGCCGAGGTCGGTGACGACTTCTGCGTGGGCATGCGTATCTGCGGTGACGAATTCCACCCGGACGGTTTGTCCCACGAGGACATGAAGCAGATCGCCAAGTATTACGACGACACCGGCATGCTCGACTTCATCGGCGTCGTCGGCTCGGGCTGTGACACCCACAACACCCTGGCCAACGTGATTCCGAACATGAGTTATCCACCGGAGCCGTTCCTGCATCTGGCCGCCGGGATCAAGGAAGTGGTCAAGGTGCCGGTGCTGCACGCACAGAACATCAAGGACCCGAACCAGGCCACGCGGATTCTTGAAGGCGGTTACGTCGACATGGTCGGCATGACCCGCGCGCACATTGCCGACCCGCACCTGATCGCCAAGATCAAGATGGGCCAGATCGACCAGATCAAACAGTGCGTCGGCGCCAACTATTGCATCGACCGCCAGTATCAAGGCCTCGACGTGTTGTGCATCCAGAATGCTGCAACGTCCCGTGAATACATGGGCGTGCCGCACATCATCGAGAAATCCACCGGGCCGAAGCGCAAAGTGGTGATCGTCGGTGCCGGCCCTGCCGGGATGGAAGCGGCCCGCGTTGCCGCCGAACGTGGCCACGACGTGACCCTGTTCGAGAAGAAGGAATTCATCGGCGGGCAGATCACGACTGCCTCGAAAGCGCCGCAGCGTGACCAGATCGCCGGTATTACTCGCTGGTTCCAGCTGGAACTGGCGCGGCTGAAAGTCGATTTGCGCCTGGGCACGGCAGCTGATGCCGACACCATCATGGACTTGCGTCCGGACGTGGTGGTGCTGGCGGTCGGCGGGCATCCGTACCTGGAACAGAACGAACACTGGGGTGCCGCCGAAGGGCTGGTGGTCAGCAGCTGGGACGTGCTCGACGGCAAGGTGGCGCCGGGCAAGAACGTGCTGGTCTACGACACCATTTGCGAGTTCACCGGGATGTCGGTTGCCGACTTCCTCGCCGACAAAGGCAGCCAGGTCGAGATCGTCACCGACGACATCAAACCGGGCGTGGCCATCGGCGGAACGTCGTTCCCGACCTACTACCGCAGCATGTACCCGAAAGAAGTGATCATGACCGGCGACATGATGCTGGAAAAGGTCTACCGCGAAGGCGACAAACTGGTCGCGGTGCTGGAGAACGAATACACCGGCGCCAAAGAGGAGCGGGTGGTCGATCAGGTGGTGGTGGAAAACGGTGTGCGTCCGGATGAGGAAATCTACTACGCGCTCAAAGAGGGTTCGCGCAACAAGGGCCAGATCGACGTCGAAGCGTTGTTCGCGATCCAGCCGCAACCTTCGCTGAGCGAGGCGGGCGACGGCTACTTGCTGTTTCGCATCGGCGACTGCGTGGCGCAGCGCAACACCCACGCCGCGATCTATGACGCCCTGCGGCTCTGCAAGGACTTCTAAGGACTTGCACCAAACCCTGTGGGAGCGAGCCTGCTCGCGAATGCAATCTGTCAGTGAAAGATGAGCTGACTGATTCACCGCTTTCGCGAGCAGGCTCGCTCCCACAGTAAAGCGGATCGTGTTTCTCCAGGTTGTACTGGTGGGAGCTTCACCATGTTGAACACCCTTCTTCCAATCCTGTTGTTCGCAGCTATCGGCCTTGGTGTCCTTGGCGCGTTGCGGCGGGTAGCGATGTGGCGTCGGGGCCGGGCCTCGAAGGTCGATCTGATCGGCGGCCTGTTGGCCATGCCCAAGCGCTACATGGTCGACTTGCACCACGTGGTGGCGCGAGACAAATACATCGCCAACACCCACGTCGCTACAGCGGGCGGTGCGGTGGCGTCGATTGTGCTGGCGCTGCTGGTGCACGGTTTCGGCCTGCATAACCGCATCCTCGGTTACGCCTTGCTGCTGATGACGGCAGTGATGTTCGTCGGCGCGATCTTCGTTTACCTGCGTCGGCGCAACCCGCCGGCGCGGCTGTCGAAAGGCCCGTGGATGCGCCTGCCGAAAAGCCTGCTGGCGTTCTCGGCGTCGTTCTTCCTGCTGACCTTGCCGGTGGCCGGAATCCTTCCGGAGAACTTCGGCGGCTGGGTGCTCGCAGTCATTCTCGGGATTGGCGTGCTGTGGGGCGTGTCGGAACTGTTTTTCGGCATGACCTGGGGCGGGCCGATGAAACACGCCTTTGCCGGTGCCTTGCATTTGGCTTGGCACCGTCGCGCCGAACGTTTTGGTGGTGGTCGTTCCACGGGTTTGAAACCTTTGGATCTGAACGATCCGAGTGCTCCGCTGGGTGTTGAGAAACCCAAGGATTTCACCTGGAACCAACTGCTCGGTTTTGACGCCTGCGTGCAGTGCGGCAAATGCGAAGCGGCGTGCCCGGCCTTTGCCGCCGGCCAGCCGCTGAACCCGAAAAAGCTGATTCAGGACATGGTCGTCGGCCTCGCTGGTGGTACCGATGCCAAGTTCGCCGGCAGCCCTTATCCTGGCAAACCCATCGGCGAACACTCAGGCAATCCACATCAACCGATCGTCAACGGCTTGGTCGACGCCGAAACCCTGTGGTCGTGCACTACCTGCCGTGCCTGCGTCGAGGAATGTCCGATGATGATCGAGCACGTCGACGCCATCGTCGACATGCGCCGTCACCTGACCCTGGAAAAAGGCGCGACGCCGAACAAGGGCGCCGAAGTCCTCGAAAATCTGATCGCCACCGACAACCCCGGTGGTTTCGCCCCGGGCGGACGGATGAACTGGGCGGCGGACTTGAACCTCAATCTGCTCAGCGAAAAGAAATCCACCGACGTGCTGTTCTGGGTTGGCGACGGTGCTTTTGACATGCGTAACCAGCGCACCCTGCGCGCGTTCGTCAAAGTGCTGAAAGCGGCGAAAATCGACTTTGCCGTACTCGGTCTCGAAGAGCGTGACAGTGGCGACGTGGCCCGCCGTCTCGGCGATGAAGCAACCTTCCAGTTGCTCGCCAAACGCAACATCCAGACCCTGGCCAAATACAGCTTCAACCGCATCGTCACCTGCGATCCGCACAGCTTCCACGTGCTGAAAAACGAGTACGGCGCGTTCGACGGCAATTACCTGGTGCAACATCACAGCACCTACATGGCGGAAATCATTCAGGCCGGCGCGCTCAATCTCGGTCAGCACAAAGGCAACAGCGTGACCTATCACGATCCGTGCTACCTCGGCCGCTACAACGGCGAGTACGAAGCGCCGCGCGAAGTGCTGCGTGCGCTCGGTATCGAAGTGAAAGAGATGCAGCGTTCCGGCTTCCGTTCGCGCTGCTGCGGCGGTGGCGGTGGCGCGCCAATTACCGACATTCCGGGCAAGCAGCGGATTCCCGACATGCGCATGGAAGACATCCGCGAGACCGGCGCTGAACTGGTGGCGGTGGGTTGTCCACAGTGCACGGCGATGCTCGAAGGCGTGGTCGAACCGCGGCCGCTGATCAAGGACATCGCCGAACTGGTGGCCGACGCGCTGCTCGAAGACGCCGCGCCGAGCAAGCCTGCCACTCCGGCCAAACGTGAACCTGCGGAGGCCCACTGATGAGCGACATTATCCGCCGCGACCCGCGCGCCGAATGGATTGCGCGTAACCGCCTGCACCCGCTGCACGCGGCCATGCAACCGGCGCAACACAGCTGGATGGGGCCGAATGGCGTCATCCGCAAGAACCTGCACGGCATCGGTTTTATCGGCCCCAACGGCATCAAGCGTATCGACCGCAGCGGCGCGCAACAGGGCGGGGTGGTCAAACGATCCGCTGCTGTGGAAGTGCAATTGCCGCTGCATCAGGTGCCCGCGCCGGCGTTCTACATCAGCGTGGTACCGGACATGGTCGGTGGCCGCTTGAGCAGTCACGACCGTGATTTGTTTGGCCTCGCCCATCAGCTCGCCGGTAATGACGGCGCAGTGTTGGCGGTGGTCTTTGGCGAGCATAAGGAAAACGCTTTCGCGACCGCTGGCGTCGATCGCTTGCTGGTACTCGAAGGCGAGGAATTCAGCGGTTATGCACCGGAGCAACGGGTGCAAGGTTTGCGCGCTGTGGATAACCAGTTCAACCCGCGCCATTGGTTGCTGCCGGACAGCCGCAGCGGTGGCGGTGAACTCGGTCGACGCTTTGCGGCGGCATTGGGCGAGCGCCCGGCGACACGGGTCTGGCAGGTCAAGGATCAGGAATGCATCGGCCGCGCTGGCGCGGGGCTGCAAGACCTTGCCCGTCCCGTCGCACGGTTGATTCTGGCGGCGGCCGAATGCGCTGAACCGGTCAGTGAAACCCGTCACGAAGCGTTGCCGGTGGAGTTATCCACAAGTGTCGCGCGCAGCCTGTCGCGGATCGAAGATCTCGGCGCTGTGGCGGTCGACCCGGCAGCGATTCCGATGGCCGAAGCGGAGTTCATTTTCTCCGGCGGCAACGGCGTCAAGGACTGGACATTGTTCCACGAAACGGCGGCGGCACTCGGCGCTACCGAAGGCGCTTCCCGCGTTGCAGTGGATGATGGCTTCATGGCCCGTGATCGCCAGGTCGGCGCGTCCGGCACTTGGGTCACCGCACGGGTTTATGTGGCTGTGGGTATCTCCGGCGCGATCCAGCACCTGCAAGGTATCGGCGCCTGCGACAAGGTGGTGGCGATCAACCTCGATCCGGGTTGCGACATGATCAAGCGCGCCGACCTCTCGGTGATTGGCGAGAGCGCAGAGATTCTTCAAGCGTTGATCGAGGCGGTGGCGGCTTACCGCAACGAAGCCAAGCGCGATGCGGCTTAAGGAAACGCTATGAACACGAAAGTTATCAGTCTGGTTTCAATCGGCGCCCACCCGACTTCCGGCAGGCCACGTCGCGCCGACCAGGACGCGCGCGCCGTGGAACTCGGCCTGCAACTGGCTGGGGATAACCTGCAAGTGCTGCATGCCGGCGACGTTGCGGAGCCGGCGTTGCGCGCCTATCTGGGTATGGGTCTTGAGCAGATGCACGTGCTGGAGCAACCGGCTGGCGCCGATGCGCTGCCGGCGTTGACCGCGTATCTGCGCGATGCCGGTGCGCAAGTGGTGCTGACCGGCAGCCAGGCGGAAACCGGCGAAGGTTCGGGGATGTTGCCGTTCTTGTTGGCGGAAGGTTTGGGTTGGCCGCTAGTGGTGGGGCTGGCGCTGGTCGAGTCGATCAATGACGGCTCGGCGCTGGTGCTGCAAGCGTTGCCGCGTGGACAGCGGCGACGGTTGAAGGTCAAGCTGCCGTTTCTCGCGACTGTGGATAACGCTGCGCCGAAGCCTCGGCAGAGTGCGTATGGTCCGGCGCGGCGCGGGGTATTGGAGGCTGATGACGTTGAAGTGATCGACGATGAACTCCTCTCCGTCGCTACCCTGCAACCCGCTAAACCCCGACCAAAACGCCTGAAAGTGATCAAAGCCAAAAGCGGCGCCGACCGCATGAAAGCCGCTACTGCAAAAGCCAGTGGTGGCGGTGGGCAAGTGCTCAAAGGCGTCACCCCGCAGGCTGGCGCCGAAGCCATCCTCAAACTGCTGATCGAAGAAGGTGTCGTCCGCTGACATCCCAAATCCCTTTCCTTCAGGTCAGCGGCTTACCCACAGGAATAATGTGAATGACAGTTGAGTTTCGACCTGCCCGGCGCACGGATGCGCGCGACATTGCGCGTTTGTTTCAGATCTCCTCGGAGGGCGCCTCGGATTACATCTGGAGCCAGTTGGCGGAGCCAGGCGAGACGTTGCTTGATGTCGGTGAGCGGCGCTATGCCCGCGACGATGTGGACTTTTCCTGGCAGAACTGCCTGATCGCTGAGGCCGAAGGCTGTGTGGTCGGCATGATGCACAGCTACGTCATGCGCGAAGACCCAGACCCGACACCGCCCACCGATCCATTGCTGGCGCCTTACGCCGATATGGAGGTGGCGGATACGCTGTACATCTCCAGCCTGGCGCTGCACGAAGGCTGGCGTAATCAAGGATTGGGCGTGCAGTTCCTCCAACATGCCCAGGCGCGCGCCGATCAACTCACGCTCAAAGGCCTGAGCCTGATCGACTACGCCGCCAATACTGGCGCTCGGCGGTTTTATGAGCGACATGGCTTTGGCATCGTCAAAACCTGTCAGGTGGTACCGCATCCGATGATTCGGGTGACGGGTGAGGCCTATCTGATGCACCGCGCCTGAATCCGGTTATCCACTGACGAGTGTTTACTCACAATCCCTGTTGGTCAGTCTGTGGATAACGTGTTTGCCCTTCACTGCAAGTCACGTCAGCCGTGGCTTGCAGGCCGCAGATCAAAAAACAACCAGCCTAAGTTGCGGTTTTTACGGAATTTTCCCGCGGGATAACTTCCTGAGTTACCCCCGATCTCTGTTGGCGCTTCTGTGGATAAGATGTTCGCTGTCCGCTGACAGCCATGCAAAACGTGGCTTTCAAAGGTTTGATCAATAACTGATCAATTTGCACTTTTAATCGGATGAATCTTCCGAAACCCCCGATTTTTCGCAGTCTTCAGCACTTTTCCACAGCAGATGCAAAGTTACCCCCGATCTCTGTTGGCGCTTCTGTGGATAAGGTGTTTGCCATCCGCTGAAGGCCACGATCTGTGTACCTTTCAGCCTGTTGATCAAAAAACGATCATTGCCTTTCGAAAACCGTGCTTCTGGATAAGTCACGGTTTTTCTTTGCAAATCAGTGAGATATTTTTTGAGTCATCCACAGTTGTCCCCATTTGCTGTGGGTGGCTATGTGGATAACTTGTTTGCGGAAGGCTGGGGGGCTTGGTGGGTATGGTGTGTGGGGTGGTTGATCAGAAATTGTGCAATCCGTTTCAGAGATGTAATGACTTTCATGACGCCTTCGCGAGCAGGCTCGCTCCCACATTTGGAATGCATTCCACCTGTGGGAGCGAGCCTGCTCGCGAAGCTTTTGCTTTAGCCCTGAACAGGGACGCCTTTGAGGTAAGGCGCAGGCTCGGCGCCAAGGTTGTTCAGCAGACGCTCGCTGTACCAATCAACGAAGTTGACCACGCCGAACTCGTAGGTCTTCGAGTAAGGCCCAGGCTGATACGCCGTCGAATTGATCCCGCGCTGGTTCTCTTCCGCCAGTCGGCGATCCTGATCGTTGGTCGCATCCCACACCTGACGCATGCGATCAACATCGTAATCGACGCCCTCAACCGCATCCTTGTGCACGATCCACTTGGTGGTGACCATGGTTTCCTGGGCGCTGATCGGCCACACGGTGAAGACGATGATGTGGTCGCCCATGCAGTGGTTCCAAGAGTGCGGCAGGTGCAGGATGCGCATCGAGCCGAGGTCCGGGTTCTTGATCCGCCCCATCAGTTTCGCGCAGCCCTGTTTGCCGTCGAGGGTCATCGACACGGTGCCTTTGAGCAGCGGCATGCGCACGATGCGGTTACGCAGGCCGAAACTGGCGTGGGCGTAAGGAATCTTCTCGGCTTCCCAGGCAGCGGCGGACGCAGCAACGTGATCCTTGAACGCTTGATCGGCGCGCGGGTCGGTGACGTCGTCCCATTCCAGCAGGGTTTTCAGCAGTTCCGGGTGCGACGCGTTGCAGTGGTAGCACTCGCGGTTGTTTTCCAGCACCAGTTTCCAGTTGGCCTTTTCGAACAAGGTGGTTTGAATCGCCACCTTGGTGTTCTCCATGTCGTACGGTTCCATGTAATGGTTCAGTGTCGACAGGAAGTCATCGATGGCCGGCGGGTTCTCCGCCAGACTGATAAAGATGTAGCCGCCGGCGGTCTTCACGTTCACTGGTTTGAGGCCGTATTGCTTCATGTCGAAGTCGGCGCCCATCTCGGTGCCGGCGAACAGCAGGCGACCGTCCAGTTCATAGGTCCACTGGTGGTAGTGGCAGACCAATTTGGCGACCTTGCCTTTTTCACTGGTGCACAAACGCGAGCCACGGTGACGGCAGACGTTGTGGAACGCATGCACGACGCCCTCGGCGCCACGGATGACGATGATCGGATTCTTGCCGATCTGCAGGGTCAGGTAATTGCCCTTGGCCGGAATTTCGCAGGTCATGCCGGCGATCAACCACTCCTTCTGGAAAATCTCCTGCATGTCGATATCGAAGAGCCGCTCATCGCTATAGAACGGTTGCGGCAGCGAAAAGGTGCGCTCGCGCTCTTGCAGCATTTGTGCGGTGGCCTTGCGTGCGGGTTCCAGCGGATCGCCCAGGCTGATTTTTGCGGTGACGTCCATCGATGTGATCCTCATGGCCATCTGCGTGGCCGGCGAAAAGTGGCTGATCAGGTGTGCTGCTAACGGTTGCTACGCAAGGTGTAAAGAAGCTGTCTTGGTGTTGGGGCGAGTGTGGGCCCGGCGCAGGGCGCAACCTTATCCATGGGCGACATGGTGCAATCTGTTCCCGACGCGCAACCCCCGGTGGTTGGGGGCTGGTCGCGATAAGTATGCCGATGTCGCGGATAGGTAAACGGGCGGTTCGCGCTATACGCAGAATCGCCGACATGAGGCCGACAGTCGGCCGTGGAGAACAGCATGTCCAACAGCTTCCTGAATCCGGTCACCACCCAGACCTGGGCCAATGGCCGACACATCGTCCGTTGCGTCAAAGTCATCCAGGAAACCTGGGACGTGCGCACCTTCTGCTTTATGGCTGATCAGCCGATCCTGTTCTTCTTCAAGCCCGGGCAATTCGTGACCCTGGAGCTGGAAATCGAAGGCCAGCCGATCATGCGTTCGTACACGATCTCCAGCTCGCCGTCGGTGCCGTACAGCTTTTCGGTGACGATCAAACGCGTGCCGGGTGGCAAGGTTTCCAACTGGTTGCACGATACCTTGCATGAAGGGCAGGAGCTGGCGGTGCACGGGCCGGTCGGGCTGTTCAATGCCATCGACTTCCCCAGCCCGAAAGTGCTGTACCTGAGCGGTGGCGTCGGCATCACGCCGTGCATGTCGATGGCGCGCTGGTTTTACGATACCAACGCCAACGTCGACATGACCTTTATCCACAGCGCGCGCTCGCCGAAAGACATCATTTACCACCGCGAGCTGGAGCACATGGCGTCGCGGATCGACAACTTCAGCCTGCACCTGATTTGTGAGAAGCATGGCTTGGGCGAACCATGGGCCGGTTATCGCGGCTATCTCAACCACAAGATGCTCGAATTGATGGTGCCCGACTTCCTCGAGCGCGAAGTGTTCTGCTGCGGGCCGACGCCGTACATGAATGCGGTCAAGCGTTTGCTGGAAGTGGCCGGTTACGACATGTCGCGTTATCACGAGGAATCCTTTGGCGCCACGCCACCGGAAGCCCGCGCCGATGCGGTGGAACAGGCCGAGCAGGCTGCGGATGCGCCGGAAATCGATGCGGCGGATCTGCATCAGGTCGAATTCACCTCGTCCGGCAAGAGCATTCGTGTGGCACCGGGTGAGACGGTGCATGCGGCGGCGGCCAAGCTGGGCTTGATGATTCCGAAAGCTTGCGGGATGGGGATTTGTGGGACGTGCAAGGTGTTGAAGCTGGGCGGCGAGGTGGAGATGGAACACAACGGCGGGATTACCGAGGATGACGAGGCGGAAGGGTTTATCTTGTCGTGCTGCAGCGTGCCGAAGGGGGATGTGCGAATCGATTTCTGAGTGGGGCGGGTTTTTGCGTACGGCTTGCCCCTCACCCCAGCCCTCTCCCAGAGGGAGAGGGGGCCGACCGAGTTGTCCAGGGTTGTACATCGACCTGAACGACCTTATCGATTATGGATTCGGCAAAGCAGTTTCAGGTCGGCGTACTCCTTGAGCATCCCCCAATCAGTCCCTTCTCTCTTTTGGAGAGGGACTGACCGAGTTGTTTTCACGAGGTACACCGACTTGATATATCGAGTCGACTATGGATTCGGCAAAGCAGTTTCAGGTCGGCGTGATTCTCAAATATCCCCCAATCAGTCCCCTCTCCCTCTGGGAGAGGGGCTTTTCAGTCAACAAACAAATCCGGCATCAACGCCGCGTCGCTTTCTCGATCAAAGCGATATTGATCGAACTCAGTCACGCCGCTCTCCCGCAAAATCTCCTCATCAATCAACAACCGCCCGGTAATCTGCCGTCCACTACTATCCAGAATCACATGCGCCGCATCCGCCATGATCGCTGGCGTTCGCGCCTGCTTGAACGACTCCCGATTCCCTAGCTGAAACTCGATCGCCGCCGTGGCAATCATCGTCTGCGGCCACAGCGAGTTGACGCTGATCCCATAACTGGCAAATTCCTCGCTCATCCCCAGCGTCAGCATGCTCATGCCGTACTTGGTCACGGTGTACGGACTGAGCTGCGCAAACCACTTGTTCGCCAGATTCAGCGGCGGCGACAGGTTGAGAATGTGCCCGGCGGATTTCTTCAGATAGGGCAGGGCGGCCTGGCTGCACAGCAGCACCGCGCGGGTGTTGATCTGGTGCATCAGGTCGAAACGCTTGAGTTCGATGTGTTGCACGCCCGTGAGCTTGATCGCCCCGGCGTTGTTCACCAGTGCATCGATGCCGCCGAAGTGCTCGTTGGCCTGGGCCAGTGCCCGGCGCACCGCGTCTTCATCACGCACATCCAACTGCATTGCCAGAGCCTTGCCGCCCGCCGCTTCGACTTCGGCGGCGACGCTGTGGATGGTCCCGGGCAATTTGGCGTGGGGTTCGGCGCTCTTCGCCGCAATGACGATATTGGCGCCGTCCCTCGCAGCACGCAGCGCGATCTCACGGCCAATGCCACGGCTGGCGCCGGTGATGAACAGGGTTTTGCCTTGTAACAACATGCCGATGCTCCTGCTTATTGTTATCTGAGCGGAGGGCTCGACAGACAATGTAGACCAAGTCTTCGCGGGCGAAGTTGATCGTTCCCACGCTCTGCGTGGGAATGCAGCCCGGGACGCTCTGCGTCCCATTTCAATACCAGCACTGAACCTCGATCAGCCCCGGCATTCCCGCGTAATCCCTGGCGCTCGAATAACGCCAATGCTCCGGCAAATCCACATATCCGCGTTTCACCGGGTTGTTGTGAATGTATTCAAGCTTCTGGCGCATCACCGATTCGCTATAAACCATTTCTGCGTGAGAACCTTCCTGCCATAACTGGTAAACCCGATCCTGCTTGTGCGCACGTTTGCTAAAGCGCAGCCGTTGCAGGGTTTTGTCAGCGCCTTTGCTTTGCAAGTCATCAATAATCTGTCGAGCAGTGAATGATTTGAACTGGCTGAGGCATTTACTCAGGTCGGGCGCCTGAGCGACGAAGTGAAGATGGTTTTCCAGAATCACGTAGCCGTACAGCTTCAAGTCATGGTGGGTCTGTTGATAACGCCAGCAGTTGAGCAGGTGGTCGACGATGTAGGGACGGATGAACAGCGGTAACCATTCCATGATCGTGCAAGTCAGGAAATGCGGTTTGTCGGTTTCGGTAAAGGTGTAGCGGCTGCGGCCCATGGGATTCTTCCTTGAATCTTGCGGTGCATTGGAGATGGAACGCGGAGCGTCCCGGGATGCGTTACCACGCGGAGCGTGGGAACGATCAGGGTGAGGCGGGTGGGATGATTGCGCTAGAAGAGAAGTCTGGTATTACGGTGGGAAAAGTCATCTTCGGCCGAAGATCGTTCCCACGCTCTGCGTGGGAATGCAGCCATTGACGCTCTGCGTCATAGCGGTGTTTAGCGTCTGGGGGATGGAACGCGGAGCGTCCCGGGAGGCATTCCCACGCGGAGCGTGGGAACGATCAGTGCACTGGCCTCAGGTCAGGCGGACATGACTTCGCGGATGTCGCGGGCCAGTTCGCGGACGCGTTCTTCTTCGGTGTCCCACGAGCACATGAAGCGTGCGCCGCCCTTGCCGATGAAGGTGTAGAAGCGCCAGTTCTTCGCAGTCAACGCGGCGATGGCCGGTTCGGATAATTGCAGGAACACGCCGTTGGCCTGTACCGGGAACATCAGTTCGACGCCGGGAATGTCGCTGACCAGTTCAGCGAGCAATTGTGCGCAGTGATTGGCGTGGCGGGCGTATTTGAGCCAGGCGTCGTTTTCGAGGATGCCGACCCACGGTGCTGACAGAAAGCGCATTTTCGACGCCAACTGACCGGCCTGTTTGCAGCGGTAGTCGAAGTCTTCCGCCAGTTTGTGGTTGAAGAACAGGATCGCTTCACCCACGGCCATGCCGTTCTTGGTGCCGCCGAAACACAGCACATCGACACCAGCCTTCCAGGTCAGATCCGCTGGCGAGCAGCCGAGGAAGGCGCAGGCGTTGGAGAAGCGCGCGCCGTCCATATGCAGGTGCAGGCCCAGTTCCTTGCAAGTGGCGCTGATGGCGCGGACTTCTTCCGGGGTGTAGACGCTGCCGACTTCGGTGGCTTGGGTCAGGGTGACCACGCGCGGTTTCGGGTAGTGGATGTCTTGACGCTTGAGCGCGACTTCGCGGATCGACTGCGGGGTGATCTTGCCGTTTTCAGTGCCGGCGATCAGCAGTTTCGAGCCGTTGGAGAAGAATTCCGGGGCGCCGCATTCGTCGGTTTCGACGTGGGCGGTTTCCGAGCAGATCACGCTGTGGTAACTCTGGCACAGCGACGACAGGGCCAGCGAGTTGGCGGCGGTGCCGTTGAAGGCGAAGAACACTTCGCAGTCGGTTTCGAACAACTGGCGGAAATGGTCGGACGCGCGCGCGGTCCATTCATCGTCGCCATACGCGCGTTGGTGGCCGTGGTTGGCCTGTTCCATTGCAGCCCAGGCTTCAGGGCAGATACCGGAATAGTTGTCGCTGGCGAATTGTTGGCTCTTGTCGGTCATGGCCGGCTTCCGTGGTCGAGACTCTTGTGAAGGCTCGTGGTCAATGATGGTGCGCACTTTACCGAAGATCTTCCGGGGAGCACACGGGATGTCGCTGGCAGAACATTACATGGACGCAGGCCGATTATGCACCTGACTAAACGCGACGGCGCGCTGGATCTGCTCAAGTGGCTGGCGCTGTTGAGCATGTTGTTCGATCACCTGCGATATGTCGGGTTCTCCGCCGATTGGCTGTACGTGCCGGGGCGGTTGGCGTTTCCGTGGTTTTGTCTGGCGATGGCGGCGAATCTGGCGCGCGATGGATTGCGGAGGATGGAATGGCGCTACTTGGGCTGGTTGTTATTGTTCAGTGCCGTGAGCGAGATTCCCTATCGGCTGTACATTCCCGACCCCGATACGCTGAACGTGATGCCGACGCTGGCGCTGGGCTTGTTGGTGGCGCGGGGGTGGCAGGATCCCTCGATCATGGCGCGATTGTTGGGTGTCGCCGCGCTGGCGCTGGCCGCTGTGTTCCCGGAACAACTGATGTTCGGGTTCTTCGGAGTATTGCTGCCGCTGGCGATGCTGCTGGTGTTTCGCCGCCCGTGGTATTTCAGCTTGTTGCCGGGTTTGATATGCCTCGCAGCGAATCAGTGGCAAGTGCTTTACGACTCGGCAAGGTTCGGTAGCAGCGTCGCCATTCTTGGTATTGCCACCTGTCTGTTTGCGCCAATGCTGGGGATGTTCCTGTTGCGACATGCGCGACATCTCCAGCCACCGGCGATGCGCCGCTGGGCCTACGCCCTCTATCCCGCGCATTTCCTCCTGCTACTCGCCGTCCGCCAATTGATCGCATAACCCCTGTAGGAGTGAGCCTGCTCGCGAAGAGGCCGGCACATCCAACATAGAAGCTGGCTGACCGACCGCTTTCGCGAGCAGGCTCGCTCCCACAGGGGATCTCCACGGATTCGAGGGATGCGTTCGACCAGCCATTTCGAGCCATGTCGTAAACGCACCTTTGCGTGGCGCGCGCAGGCATTTGAGCTGTCTGCGCCGGTCATACCATCGGCATCAAAGGGCACTGCCTTCATTGCCAGTGCCTTACCGAGACGAATGGCGCACAGATGCCGCTGGGAGAGACGCGATGTTCAGCAAGCAAGACCAGATCCAGGGTTACGACGATGCACTGCTGGCGGCGATGAATGCCGAGGAGCAACGTCAGGAAGATCACATCGAGCTGATCGCGTCGGAGAACTACACCAGCAAACGCGTGATGGAAGCGCAAGGCAGCGGCCTGACCAACAAGTACGCCGAAGGCTATCCGGGCAAGCGCTACTACGGTGGCTGCGAGCACGTCGATAAAGTCGAAGCGCTGGCCATCGAACGCGCCAAGCAGCTGTTCGGCGCCGATTACGCCAACGTCCAGCCGCACTCCGGTTCTTCGGCCAACAGCGCCGTGTACCTGGCGTTGATCCAGCCGGGCGACACCATCCTCGGCATGAGCCTGGCTCACGGCGGTCACCTGACCCACGGCGCCAAAGTGTCGTCCTCGGGCAAGCTCTACAACGCTGTGCAGTACGGCATCAACACCGACACCGGGCTGATCGATTACGACGAAGTCGAACGTCTCGCCGTCGAATCCAAGCCGAAAATGATCGTCGCCGGTTTCTCCGCTTACTCGAAGACGCTGGACTTCCCGCGCTTCCGTCAGATCGCAGACAAAGTCGGCGCGCTGCTGTTCGTCGACATGGCCCACGTTGCCGGTCTGGTTGCCGCCGGTCTGTACCCGAACCCGCTGCCGTACGCCGACGTGGTCACCACCACCACCCACAAAACCCTGCGCGGTCCACGTGGCGGCTTGATCCTGGCCAAGTCCAACGAAGAGATCGAGAAGAAGCTCAACGCCGCGGTATTCCCGGGTGCCCAGGGCGGCCCGCTGATGCACGTCATCGCTGGTAAAGCCGTGTGCTTCAAGGAGGCGCTGGAGCCTGGCTTCAAGGCCTATCAGCAACAAGTGATCGACAACGCTCAGGCGATGGCCAGCGTGTTTATCAAACGTGGCTACGATGTAGTGTCCGGCGGCACCGACAACCATTTGTTCCTGGTCAGCCTGATCCGTCAGGGTCTGACTGGCAAAGATGCCGACGCCGCCCTTGGTCGCGCGCACATCACCGTTAACAAGAACGCCGTGCCAAATGACCCGCAATCGCCGTTCGTGACCTCGGGTCTGCGCATCGGCACCCCGGCTGTCACTACTCGCGGTTTCAAGGTGACCCAGTGCGAAGTGTTGGCTGGCTGGATCTGCGACATCCTCGACAACCTCGGCGATGCCGATGTCGAGGCCAATGTTGCCCAGCAAGTGTCGGCCCTGTGCGCAGACTTCCCGGTTTATCGCTGAGTGTTCTGGAGTAACTGACTATGCAACGCTATTCGGGCTTCGGCCTCTTCAAACACTCCCTCAGCCACCACGAAAACTGGCAGCGCATGTGGCGCACGCCAACGCCGAAGAAGGTCTACGACGTGGTCATCGTCGGCGGCGGCGGGCACGGTCTGGCGACGGCTTACTACTTGGCCAAAGAACACGGCATCACCAACGTCGCCGTGGTCGAGAAGGGCTGGCTGGGCGGCGGTAACACCGCGCGCAACACCACCATCGTGCGGTCCAACTACCTGTGGGACGAGTCGGCGCACCTGTACGAACACGCGATGAAATTGTGGGAAGGCCTGTCGCAGGATCTCAACTACAACGTGATGTTCTCCCAGCGTGGCGTCTACAACCTGTGCCACACCCTGCAGGACATCCGTGATTCCGAGCGTCGGGTCAGCGCCAACCGCCTCAACGGCGTCGATGGTGAACTGCTCAACGCCAAGCAAGTCGCTGACGAGATTCCGTACCTCGACTGCTCGAAAAACACCCGCTACCCAGTAATGGGCGCAACCGTTCAGCGTCGCGGCGGCGTCGCCCGTCACGATGCCGTGGCCTGGGGCTTTGCCCGTGCCGCCGACGCCCTCGGTGTCGACTTGATCCAGCAGACCGAAGTCATCGGTTTCCGTAAGGAAAACGGCGTGTGCATCGGTGTTGAAACCAACAAGGGTTTCATCGGCGCCAAGCGCGTCGGCGTGGTCACGGCCGGTAACTCCGGGCACATGGCCAAACTCGCCGGTTTCCGTCTGCCGATCGAATCGCACCCGCTGCAAGCGCTGGTGTCCGAGCCGATCAAGCCGATTATCGACAGCGTGATCATGTCCAACGCCGTGCACGGTTACATCAGCCAGTCCGACAAGGGTGACCTGGTGATCGGCGCCGGTATCGACGGCTACAACGGCTACGGCCAGCGCGGTTCGTATCCGGTGATCGAGCACACCATTCAGGCCATCGTCGAGATGTTCCCGGTGCTGTCGCGGGTACGCATGAACCGTCAGTGGGGCGGCATCGTCGACACCACGCCGGACGCTTGCCCGATCATTTCGAAAACCCCGGTGCCGAACATGTTCTTCAACTGCGGTTGGGGCACCGGTGGCTTCAAGGCAACGCCTGGCTCGGGCAACGTGTTTGCCGCGAGTCTGGCCAAGGGTGAAATGCACCCATTGGCTGCACCTTTCTCCATCGACCGTTTCCACAACGGTGCGTTGATCGATGAACACGGCGCTGCTGCGGTTGCCCACTAACAGGAGAAATCCCCATGTTGCATATCTTCTGTCCTCACTGCGGCGAACTGCGCTCCGAAGAGGAATTCCACGCATCCGGTCAGGCGCACATTCCGCGCCCGCTCGACCCTGGCGCCTGCACTGACGAGGAGTGGGGCGACTACATGTTTTTCCGCGACAACCCGCGCGGTCTGCACCACGAGTTGTGGGATCACGTCGCCGGTTGCCGTCAGTACTTCAACGTCACCCGCGACACCGTGACCTACGAGATTCTCGAAACCTACAAGATCGGCACCAAGCCGCAATTCACCGACAAGGCTGATTCGGCGAAAACAGCCACGACGGCGCTGGGAGAGAAGGTATGAGCCAGACCAATCGCCTGTCCAACGGTGGACGGATCGACCGCAACAAAGTGCTGAGCTTCACCTTCAACGGCCAGAGCTACAAAGGCTTCGAGGGTGACTCGCTGGCCGCCGCGCTGATCGCCAACGGCGTCGACATCATCGGCCGCAGCTTCAAGTATTCGCGTCCTCGCGGCATCTTCGCCGCCGGTGCCGAAGAGCCGAACGCGGTGCTGCAGATCGGTGCGACCGAAGCCACCCAGATTCCCAACGTGCGCGCTACGCAACAGGCGTTGTATCAAGGTCTGGTCGCGACCAGCACCAACGGCTGGCCGAGCGTCAACAACGACATGATGGGCATTCTCGGCAAGGTCGGCGGCAAGCTGATGCCGCCGGGTTTCTACTACAAAACCTTCATGTACCCGCAATCGTTCTGGATGACCTACGAGAAGTACATTCGCAAGGCTGCCGGTCTGGGCCGTTCGCCGACCGAAGTCGATCCGGACACCTACGACTACATGAACCAGCATTGCGACGTGCTGATCGTCGGCGCTGGCCCGGCCGGTCTCGCCGCTGCCCTGGCCGCTGCGCGCAGCGGTGCCCGAGTGATTCTGGCCGATGAGCAGGAAGAGTTCGGCGGCAGCCTGCTCGATTCTCGTGAAAGCCTCGACGGCAAACCGGCGATGGACTGGGTCGCCAGCGTCATCACTGAACTGAAGAACACCCCGGACGTGCTGCTGTTGCCGCGCGCCACGGTCAACGGTTACCACGACCACAACTTCCTGACCATTCACGAGCGCCTCACCGATCACCTCGGTGACCGCGCGCCAATTGGCCAGGTGCGCCAGCGCATTCACCGTGTTCGCGCCAAGCGTGTCGTGCTGGCGACCGGTGCTTGCGAGCGTCCGCTGGTTTACGGCAACAACGACGTGCCGGGCAACATGCTCGCTGGTGCGGTGTCGACTTACGTGCGTCGCTACGGCGTAGCACCGGGCAAGAAACTCGTGCTGTCGACCAACAACGATCACGCCTACCGCGTTGCTCTGGATTGGCTCGACGCCAGTCTGCAAGTGGTGGCTATCGCCGATGCGCGCAGCAATCCGCGTGGTGCTCTGGTGGAAGAAGCCCGCGCCAAAGGTATTCGTATCCTCACTGGCAGTGCCGTGATCGAAGCCCGTGGCAGCAAGCGCGTGACCGCTGCCCGCGTTGCCGCGATTGATGTCAAAGCTCATTCGGTGACCAGCCCGGGCGAATGGCTCGACTGCGATGTGGTTGCCAGTTCCGGCGGTTATAGCCCGGTCGTTCACCTGGCTTCGCACCTCGGTGGCAAGCCGACCTGGCGTGAAGACATCCTTGGTTTCGTACCGGGCGAAGCACCGCAGAAACGCGTGTGCGTCGGCGGCATCAATGGCGTCTACGGTCTCGGCGATTCGCTGGCTGACGGTTTTGAAGGTGGCGTGCGCGCTGCCGCTGAAGCCGGTTTTCAGACCGTCGAAGGCGTGCTGCCGAAAGCCCTGAGCCGTCACGAAGAACCAACACTGGCGCTGTTCCAGGTGCCGCATGAAAAGAACACCGCACGGGCGCCGAAGCAATTCGTCGACCTGCAAAACGATGTGACCGCTGCGGCGATCGAACTGGCGACCCGCGAAGGTTTCGAGTCGGTCGAGCACGTCAAACGCTACACCGCGCTGGGCTTCGGCACCGATCAGGGCAAGCTCGGCAACGTCAACGGTCTGGCCATCGCGGCCCGTTCGCTGAACGTGACCATCCCGCAGATGGGCACCACGATGTTCCGCCCGAACTACACGCCGGTGACCTTCGGCGCCGTGGCCGGTCGTCACTGTGGGCACATCTTTGAGCCGGTGCGTCATACCGCGCTGCATGCCTGGCATGTGAAAAACGGTGCGGAATTTGAAGACGTCGGTCAGTGGAAGCGCCCTTGGTACTTCCCGAAAAACGGTGAAGACCTGCATACCGCTGTGAAGCGCGAATGCAAAGCCGTACGCGACAGCGTTGGTCTGCTCGACGCCTCGACCCTCGGCAAAATCGACATTCAAGGCCCGGATGCCCGCGAGTTCCTCAACCGCGTGTACACCAACGCCTGGACCAAGCTCGACGTGGGCAAGGCTCGCTACGGTTTGATGTGCAAAGAAGACGGCATGGTCTTCGACGACGGTGTGACGGCGTGTCTGGCCGACAACCATTTCGTCATGACCACCACCACCGGCGGCGCGGCTCGCGTGCTGCAATGGCTGGAGCTGTACCACCAGACCGAATGGCCGGACATGAAGGTCTACTTCACTTCCGTGACTGACCACTGGGCGACCATGACCCTGTCCGGGCCGAACAGCCGCAAGCTGCTCAGCGCCGTGACCGACATTGATCTGAGCAACGAAGCGTTCCCATTCATGACCTGGAAAGAAGGTCTGGTCGGCGACGTGCCGGCGCGGGTGTTCCGCATCTCGTTCACCGGTGAGCTGTCGTACGAAGTCAACGTGCAGGCCGACTACGCGATGGGCGTGCTGGAGAAAATCGTCGAGGCCGGCAAGCAGTACAACCTGACCCCGTACGGCACCGAAACCATGCACGTACTGCGCGCGGAGAAGGGCTTCATCATTGTCGGTCAGGACACTGACGGCTCGATGACCCCGGACGACTTGAACATGGGCTGGTGTGTGGGTCGCACCAAACCGTTCTCATGGATCGGCCAACGCGGCATGAACCGTGAAGACTGCGTGAAGGATCAGCGTAAACAGCTGGTCGGTCTGAGGCCGATCGATCCGAACGTCTGGCTGCCGGAGGGCGCACAACTGGTGTTCAACACCAAGCAGGCGATTCCGATGACCATGGTCGGCCACGTGACCTCCAGCTACGCGCACAACTCCCTCGGTTATTCGTTTGCCATGGGTGTGGTCAAGGGCGGTCTGAAGCGCCTCGGTGAGCGGGTGTTTGCACCGCTGGCCGACGGCAGCGTGATCGAGGCGGAAATCGTTTCTTCGGTGTTCTTCGATCCGAAGGGGGATCGCCAGAACATCTGACGGCCTCAAGAACTGTGGGCGGGCGGCTATTCGCGAGCAGGCTCGCTCCCACATTCGACCGCGTTCCCCTGTGGGAGCGAGCCTGCTCGCGAAAGCGGCAGATCAGCCACCGCAGGAACCAACAGAATTCAGGAAGGTGCTTTATGACCACAGCCAATGTTTACCAACAACGCCCGACCACCGGCGCCAAGGCCGAGTCGTCGCTGCACCATGCCGACCTCGCCAGCCTGGTCGGCAAGGGCCGCAAGAACGCCGGCGTGATCGTGCGGGAAAAGAAACTCCTCGGTCACCTGACCATCCGTGGCGATGGCCACGATGCCGCGTTCGCTGCCGGTGTGCACAAAGCCCTGGGCATCGAATTGCCCGGCGCTCTGAGCGTCATCGTCAAAGGCGAGACCAGCCTGCAATGGATGGGCCCGGATGAGTGGCTGCTGATCGTGCCAAGCGGTGAAGAATTCGCTGCCGAACAGAAACTGCGCGAAGCGCTGGGTGATCTGCACATCGCGATCGTCAACGTCAGCGGCGGCCAGCAATTGCTCGAACTGAGCGGGCCGAACGTGCGTCAGGTGCTGATGAAATCCACCAGCTACGACGTGCATCCGAATAATTTCCCGGTGGGTAAAGCGGTGGGCACGGTGTTCGCCAAGTCGCAGCTGATGATTCGCCATACCGCTGAAGACACTTGGGAACTGCTGATTCGTCGTAGCTTTTCGGATTACTGGTGGTTGTGGTTGCAGGATGCTTCGGCTGAGTACGGGTTGAGCGTTCAGGCCTGAAAGATCAAGAGCTACCCCCTCACCCCAGCCCTCTCCCCCAGGGGGGAGAGGGGGAAAGGGAGCAGATTTGTGGAGTTTTCGAGCCTGAGTTCGCCGCGATATTTCAGGTCGGCGTAGCTCGAGAGAACACCTCGGTCAGTCCCCTCTCCCTCTGGGAGAGGGCCAGGGTGAGGGAAAACCTGACACCCCGCACGAGAACAGGAGTCACCGCACCATGAGCCGCGCCCCAGACACATGGATTCTGACCGCCGACTGCCCCAGCGTCCTCGGCACCGTGGACGCGGTCACGCGTTTTCTGTTCGAGCAGGGCTGCTACGTCACCGAGCACCATTCGTTCGATGACCGCCTCTCCGGGCGTTTCTTCATTCGCGTGGAATTCCGTCAGCCCGACGGTTTCGACGAGCAATCCTTCCGCGCCGGCTTAGCCGAACGCGGGCAGGCGTTCGGCATGATCTTCGAGCTGACCGCGCCGAACTACCGGCCAAAAGTGGTGATCATGGTCTCCAAGGCCGATCACTGCCTCAACGATTTGCTCTACCGCCAGCGCATTGGCCAGTTGTCGATGGACGTTGCTGCCGTCGTCTCCAATCACCCGGATCTGAAACCGCTGGCCGACTGGCACCAGATTCCCTACTACCATTTCCCCCTCGACCCCAACGACAAGCCGTCGCAGGAGCGGCAGGTGTGGCAGGTGATCGAAGAGTCCGGCGCCGAACTGGTGATCCTCGCCCGCTACATGCAAGTGCTGTCGCCGGAGCTGTGCCGCAAGCTCGATGGCAAGGCGATCAACATTCATCACTCGTTGCTGCCGGGCTTCAAGGGCGCCAAGCCGTATCACCAGGCTTACAACAAAGGCGTGAAACTGGTGGGCGCGACGGCGCATTACATCAATAACGACCTCGACGAAGGGCCGATCATTGCTCAAGGCGTCGAGGCGGTGGATCACAGTCATTACCCTGAGGATCTAATTGCCAAGGGGCGCGATATCGAAGGCCTGACGTTGGCGCGGGCGGTTGGGTATCACATTGAGCGGAGGGTGTTTCTCAACGCCAATCGCACGGTCGTTCTCTAGTTCGCTAAAAGATCGCAGCCTTCGGCAGCTCCTACAGGGGGATGCGATTCATGTAGGAGCTGCCGAAGGCTGCGATCTTTTGATTTACCGAGCATTCAACGCGCTGCCTGCCTGGGCAACGCGGTTCCATAAAAACAACAGCGAGGTGAAAGCATGTCTGGCAATCGTGGTGTGGTGTATCTCGGCGCTGGCAAGGTCGAAGTACAGAAAATCGACTATCCGAAAATGCAGGACCCGCGCGGTCGCAAGATCGAGCACGGGGTCATTCTCAAAGTGGTTTCCACCAATATCTGCGGCTCCGACCAGCACATGGTGCGTGGCCGTACCACGGCGCAGACCGGTCTGGTGCTGGGTCACGAAATCACTGGTGAGGTGATCGAAAAAGGCTCCGACGTCGAGAACCTGAAAATCGGTGATCTGGTCTCCGTACCGTTCAACGTCGCGTGCGGGCGCTGCCGTTCCTGCAAAGAGCAACACACCGGCGTCTGCCTGACCGTCAACCCGGCCCGTGCCGGTGGCGCTTACGGCTACGTCGACATGGGCGACTGGACCGGTGGCCAAGCCGAATACGTGCTGGTGCCGTACGCCGACTTCAACCTGCTGAAACTGCCGGACCGCGACAAGGCCATGGAGAAAATCCGCGACCTGACCTGCCTCTCCGACATCCTCCCGACCGGCTACCACGGCGCCGTCACTGCCGGCGTTGGTCCGGGCAGCACCGTTTACATTGCGGGCGCCGGCCCGGTCGGTCTGGCCGCCGCTGCCTCTGCGCGTTTGCTCGGTGCGGCGGTGGTGATCGTCGGCGACGTCAACACCATCCGCTTGGCTCACGCCAAATCCCAGGGTTTTGAAATCGTCGACCTGTCCAAGGACACCCCGCTGCACGAACAGATCGCCGCACTGCTCGGCGAGCCGGAAGTGGATTGCGCGGTGGACTGCGTCGGCTTC
The DNA here is from genome assembly GCF_054667675.1 of Pseudomonas sp. S3_C06. Lineage (NCBI taxonomy): Bacteria > Pseudomonadati > Pseudomonadota > Gammaproteobacteria > Pseudomonadales > Pseudomonadaceae > Pseudomonas > Pseudomonas sp. S3_C06. Next base: position 3,350,493 of record NZ_CP162747.1, on the reverse strand, counting down.
GAAGCACGCGGCCACGGCCACGACGGCGTGAAAGCCGAGGCTCCGGCCACCGTGCTCAACTCACTGATGGGCGTGGTGCGTGTCGCCGGCAAGATCGGTATCCCCGGCCTGTACGTCACCGAAGATCCGGGTGCCGTGGATGCCGCCGCGAAAATGGGCAGCCTGAGCATTCGCTTCGGTCTGGGCTGGGCCAAGTCGCACAGCTTCCACACCGGCCAGACGCCAGTGATGAAGTACAACCGCCAGCTGATGCAGGCGATCATGTGGGATCGCATCAACATCGCCGAAGTGGTGGGCGTGCAAGTGATCAGCCTCGATCAGGCACCGGAAGGCTATGGCGAGTTCGATGCGGGCGTGCCGAAGAAGTTTGTGATTGATCCGCATAAGTTGTTTAGTGCGGCGTAAGGTTCAAGCGCAATACAAAACGGCGACCTGAGGGTCGCCGTTTTTTGTTGCAAGCCCAGGTCAAAAGCGACCCTCACCCCAGCCCTCTCCCGGAGGGAGAGGGGGCCGACCGAGGGATGCTCACAATTTACGCCGACCTGAAAATACCGCTGTGAATCCATAATCGACTCGGTGTGGCAGGTCGATGTATGGTGCCAGACACCTCGGTCAGTCCCCTCTCCCTCTGGGAGAGGGTTAGGGTGAGGGGCTTTGCTTTACAGGCCCGCCAACGCCCCTTGGTACAACACCGGCCCAGTCGGCTGCCCGGTCGGCGAACCACCTTTCGGCTCAAGACTTACCGCCAGCGCAATCGGCTTACCGATCAAGACTTTCTGCGCCTCGTTCAACTCAACCTTGCCTTTGCCCCCCGCCGGAATAACGCCGAGAGAAATCGGTTTTCCGTCAGCCGGAATCGCCCACAGTTCCAGGCTGCGATCCGCATCAACCGCCGCCAGCGTCAGCGGCTCGACTTGCAGATAATCCGCATGCGCTTCGACCTTCAGCGCCGGTTGCGCATCGGCGGTCAGCAGGGTGGCGCGGTAGCGGGCGTCGTCGCGGTTGTACAGCGAGCCGAGGAACACCAGCACCACGATCGAACACAGCACAGCGCTAACCCGTAGCCAGTTCCAGAACGGCCGCTTCTCGGGCACATGCAGCACTTGCGGTTCGATCCGCGCGGTAATGCCATGCCAGACGCGATCGGGCACCGGATGCTCCGGCAGAGATTCGGTGAGCCTCACCAGCGATTCCTGCCATTGCGCCAGTTCAGCCCTTAATGCTGCGTCATCCAGCAACAACTGCTCAAACCGCCGACGCGTAGCCGATGACATCAAGCCAATCGCATAATCGGCGGCGAGGGCGCGGCGCAGGGCAGGGGGCTGGTAGTTCATGATTCAAGGCACCGACGCAGGCGTTCCATGCCACGACGGATCCAGGATTTCACCGTTCCCAGCGGCGTGGCCAGGTGTTCGGCGAGTTCCGTGCACGACAATCCCTGAAAGTAGGCCACCGTAATCGACTGGCGCTGCATGCCGTCGAGGGTTTCAAGGCAGCGGTTCAACATCTGAGCCTCGCGGGCGCTGTTCAACTGATCATGTGCCGAAGGGCTTTCGTCCAGCAGCGCATCTTGTTCGAGATCCGTCAGCGGTCGGTCGCGGTGTTTGCGCAATTGATCGATAGCCTGATTGCGCGTGATGTTGATCATCCACGTCAACGGCGCCGACAGGTGCGCTTCGTAGCGCGAGGCGTTGTTCCAGATGCGCACGAAGGCTTCCTGCAGCACTTCTTCGGCCAGATCGGCGCGGCCCATGAAGCGCAGCGCGACGCCATGCAGGCGCGGGCCGACGCTGCGATAGAGCGTTTCGAAGGCGCGACGATCACCCAGTGAACACTGGGCCAACAACTGTCGCAGCTGATCGGTGTCGGCGATGGAAATGACGACTCTCCAGGCAAAGGTCGGGCGACGAGGGCTGGGCTCGGACTGTTCACAGGCTAGTTCAGCGACAGCGGTTGTGCCATTCATCGCGAGGGTGTCCGGGATTTCACGTTTTATATACGCAGGCCGGATGAAAATGGATGCGCCGCGCCGGAACATGCCGGCGGATACCCGGTCAAACCGGCAGTTTCACTGCCCGTTCAGCGGGTGGTTTTCACAGCGCAAGAGGATGTCTGAATGAAGATTTCACGCGGTTTTGCCTTGGCATCGCTCCTGACCCTGGCGGCCGGGCCGGTGTTTGCCGGTTTCAGTCTGAACGATGTCGCTGGTGCGGTTTCGGGGATGCAGGGCGGTGACAAGGCGGCCGCTGCGGCGCCGACCTCGGAAACCGCCGGTTTGCTCAGTGCCCTCAGTGCGCTGGATGTCACTCCGGAGCAAGCCGTTGGCGGTACTAGCGCGATGCTCGGGCTGGCCAAGAATCAGTTGAGCAGTACCGATTATTCGCAGTTGGCCAAGGAAGTGCCGGGCATCGACAAGTTGTCAGGCGGCAGTGGCAATCTGGCGGCGTTGGGGGCTTTGCTCGGTTCGTCCGGCAAGTCCGCCGGGCTTGAGAATGCGCTGGGCAACGTCAAGGACACCAATGACCTGAACAATGCCTTCAGCGCATTGGGCATGGACAGCGGCATGATCGGCCAGTTTGCCCCTGTGCTGTTGCAATACCTCGGTCAGCAGGGCGTCGGCGGTTCGCTGCTGAGCAGCCTGGGCAGTATCTGGGGCGCCGGCACCGGTAGCTGATTCAGCCGCGCTCGCCGCGCAGTTCGGCGATGCGCTGATCCTTCTCGTTCCAGAGCTGGTTGACCCAGCTCTGGACCTTCTCGCGAAACGCCGGATCATTCTCGTAATCACCCTGCCACAGCGCCGGGTCGAGTTCGCGGGTCTTGATGTCGATGATCACGCGCGGCACGTTGCCGCTGATCAGATCCCAGAAACCCGGAATGTTCGCCTGTGGATAAACCACGGTGACGTCGAGAATCGCATCCAGTTGTTCACCCATCGCCGCCAAGACAAACGCCACGCCGCCGGCCTTGGGCTTGAGCAAGTGGCTGAACGGTGATTGCTGCTGCGCGCTTTTCGCGGCGGTGTAGCGTGTGCCTTCCAGATAATTGACCACGGTCACCGGCTGACGCTTGAACAGCTCGCAGGCCGCTTTGGTGATCTCCAGATCCTTGCCCGCCAGCTCCGGGTGCTTCGCCAGAAAGGCCTTGGTGTAGCGCTTCATGAACGGGTAATCCAGCGCCCACCACGCCAGCCCCAGAAACGGTACCCAGATCAGCTCTTTCTTGAGGAAGAATTTGAAGAACGGCGTGCGCCGGTTGAGGGTCTGGATCAGCGCCGGAATATCCACCCACGACTGGTGGTTGCTGACCACCAGATACGAGGTGTCGCCGCGCAAGTCTTCGCCACCGCGAATGTCCCATTGGGTGGGGATACACAGGCGGAAAATCAGTTTGTCGATCTCGGCCCAGGTCTCGGCGATCCACATCACCGTCCCCGACGCGTAATCGCGCCAGCGGCCTGGTGCGATCAGTTTGAGCAGGGCAAAGACCAGCAACGGCCCGATCAGGATCAGGGTGTTGAGCAACAGCAGCAGGGTGACGAAACAGCCGGTGAGCAGGCGGCGCATAAGCAACTCTTTGCAAACGGATGGGCGCGCCATGATAAGCAGCTTCGCGCGGCAGGCCAAATCGGTGGTGACGAATGTTTCACTTTCGTCGCGTTAACCTGATCGTTCCCACGCTCTGCGTGGTAACGCCGCCCGGGACGCTCCGCGTCCCTGTGACGCAGAGCGTCACTGGATGCATGCCCACGCAGAGCGTGGGAACGATCAAGCGCGCAACGGTCTAAAATCCCGTTGCCCAACCTCTCAAGGAAGCCCCTTACGTGAAATCCCTCCTTGCACTGTTTGCCCTCGTCGCTCTGCCGGTCATGGCCGCCGAGCCGACCCTGTACGGGCGTTACGAATACATTGCGCTGCCGGAAATCGGCGGCGAAGTGCTCAAGGCCAAGATGGACACCGGCGCACTGACCGCCTCGCTGTCGGCCAAGGACATCGAAACCTTCACCCGCGATGGCGACGAATGGGTGCGTTTCCGCCTCGGCACCAAAGACGCCAGCAACAAGGTCTACGAACACAAGGTCGCGCGGATCAGCAAGATCAAGAGCCGCTCGGACGAAGAGGACGAGGGTGAAAGCACCGAAGTCGCCAAACGCCCGGTGGTCGATCTGGAGCTGTGCCTGGGTAACGTCAAGCGTACCGTTGAGGTCAACCTGACCGACCGCAGCAACTTCAATTACCCGTTGCTGATCGGTGCCAAAGCCTTGCGCGAATTCGGCGCAGCGGTGAACCCGGCGCGACGCTTCACGGCCGACAAGCCGGACTGCTGAGCCAAGTGGTCTCATTGACGTAACGTCGGGCTTGGGGCACCGTTCGCGCACTTAACCTACGGGCTCGGACGCCATGCCTCATATCCTGATTGTCGAAGACGAAGCGGCGATTGCCGACACGCTGATTTTTGCCTTGCAGGGCGAAGGCTTCACCACCACGTGGCTGAGCCTCGGCGCGGCGGCGCTGGAGCATCAGCGGCAGGCCCCGGCCGATCTGATCATCCTCGACATCGGCCTGCCGGATATCAGCGGTTTCGAGACCTGCAAGCAACTGCGGCGCTTCAGCGAGGTGCCGGTGCTGTTCCTCAGCGCCCGCGATGCCGAGATTGATCGCGTGGTGGGTCTGGAAATTGGTGCCGACGATTATGTGGTCAAGCCGTTCAGCCCGCGTGAAGTCGCGGCGCGAGTGAAGGCAATCCTTAAACGCATGGCGCCGCGTCCTGCGATTGAAGCCACTTCAGCGCTATTTAGAATCGATCCGGAGCGGATTCAAATCATTTATCGCGGCCAGACGTTGACCCTGACCCGCCACGAATTCCGCCTGCTGCAATGCCTGCTCGAACAACCCGAGCGGGTGTTCAGTCGTGAGCAATTGCTTGATGCGCTAGGCGTAGCGGCCGACGCCGGCTACGAGCGCAGCATCGACAGTCATATCAAAAGCGTGCGCGCCAAGTTGCGTCTGGTGCGCGCCGACGCCGAGCCGATCCAGACCCATCGCGGCCTCGGTTACAGCTACAGCCCGGGGCACAGCTGATGTCACTGGGGCTGCGGATCTTTCTGGTGTATGTGCTGTTTGTCGGCCTGACCGGCTATTTTGTGCTCAACACGGTGATGGAAGAAATCCGTCCCGGCGTGCGCCAGTCCACCGAAGAAACCCTGGTCGACACCGCCAACCTGATGGCGGAAATCCTGCGGGACGATTTCAAGGCCGGCACCCTCAGCGAGAACCGCTGGCCCGAGTTGCTGCGCGCCTATGGCGAGCGTCAGCCGCAAGCGAGCATTTGGGGCTTACCGAAAAATCAGGTCAACCACCGCATTTACGTCACCGACGCCAAAGGCATCGTTGTGCTCGATTCCAGTGGCGTCGCGGTCGGTCAGGATTATTCGCGCTGGAACGACGTCTACCTGACCCTTCGCGGCGAATACGGTGCGCGTTCGAGCCGCAGCGACCCGGACGACGCGAGCTCGTCGGTGATGCACGTCGGCGCGCCGATCCGCGACAACGGGCAGATCATCGGCGTGGTCACCGTGGCCAAACCCAACAGCTCATTGCAGCCTTATGTGGATCGTACCGAACGGCGCCTGCTGTTTTACGGCGCGGGTTTGATCGGACTCGGTCTGCTCTTTGGTGCCTTGCTGTCGTGGTGGCTGAGCCGCGCACTGCACCGTTTGACCGGTTATGCACAAGCGGTGAGCGAAGGGCGGCGGGTGGAAGTGCCGCACTATCGCGGCGGTGAGCTGGAGCAACTGGCCACAGCGGTTGAGCAGATGCGCACACAACTGGAGGGCAAGGCGTACGTTGAGCGCTACGTGCATACGTTGACCCATGAACTGAAAAGTCCGCTGGCGGCGATTCGTGGCGCGGCGGAGTTGCTGCAAGGTGAAATGCCGCCGGTTCAACGTCTGCGCTTTGTCGGCAACATCGACAGCGAAAGTGCGCGGATGCAGCAGTTGATCGAACGGTTGTTGAATCTGGCACAAGTGGAACAACGTCAGGGCCTTGAAGAGCGGGTCGCTGTGCCGTTGGCGGCGCTGGTTGATCAATTGCTGCAGGGGCAGGCGGCGCGGATTGAAGGAAAGCAGTTGCGCATCGAACAGGCGATTGCGGCTGATCTTCTGTTGATCGGCGAGCCGTTTCTGCTGCGTCAGGCGTTGGGTAATCTGCTGGAGAATGCGCTGGATTTCACCCCGGTTGAGGGGCTGCTGCGGTTCAGTGCCGAGCGTCGGGATGAGCAGATTGAACTGCGTCTGTTCAATGAAACCGCCCCGATTCCCGATTACGCCTTGCCGCGTTTGACCGAGCGCTTCTACTCATTACCGCGACCGGACAGTGGGCGGAAAAGCACGGGGCTGGGGCTTAACTTCGTTGAAGAGGTGGTCAAGTTGCATGGTGGGTCGATGCAGATTCGTAATGTCGAAAGTGGTGTTGAGGTGACATTGCGCTTGCCTTGATTCCGTCAAAAGATCGCAGCCTTCGGCAGCTCCTACATAGGGTGCGTACACCTGTAGGAGCTGCCGAAGGCTGCGATCTTTTGATTTTTCCACACAATCTCCACATTCCCCCCACAAAACCCCCACACCCGATCACCAGACTCCCCCCATCCAAACAGGGAGAGTCCCATGAACAAGAATCTGACCATCAAGCTCGGCGCCATCGCCGTGCTGATCCTGCTGTTGCTGATACCTTTATTGATGATCGATGGCGTCATCGACGACCGCCAACAGTTGCGCGACGGCGTGCTCGAAGACATCGCCCGCAGTTCCAGCTACAGCCAGCAACTGAGCGGGCCGGTGATGGTGGTGCCGTATCGCAAAGTGATTCACAACTGGAAAACCAACGACAAAACCAACCAACGCTACGACGAACCGAGCGAAGAGCGCGGGCGTTTGTACTTCCTGCCGGAGCGTTTCGAACTCGACGGCCAGGTGCAAACCGAGCTGCGTGCGCGCGGCATTTATGAGGCGCGGCTGTTCCACGCCGATAACCGTGTCAACGGCCATTTCTCGTTGCCGGCGCAGTTGGGCATCAAAGAAGACTTTAGCGACTACCAGTTCGATGCACCGTTTCTCGCGGTCGGTATCAGCGACATTCGCGGCATCGAAAATGCGCTGAAGCTGGAACTCGACGGCCAGCGTCTGGACTTCGTGCCGGGGACTCAAGTGGGCTGGCTCGGCGAGGGTGTACGAGTGACGCTGCCGCTGCTCGACACCAGCAAAACCACGGAACTGAGCTTCGGTTTTGACCTGCGTCTGCAAGGCACCGGTTCATTGCAGGTGTTGCCAGTGGGCAAGAGCAGCAGCGTCAGCCTCACTGCGAATTGGCCGCATCCAAGTTTCATCGGTAATTTCCTGCCGGCCAAGCGTGAGATCAACGATCAGGGTTTCAGCGCCGATTGGCAGACCACGTTCTTCTCCACCAACCTGCAAGACGCCATGAGCCGTTGCGTCAGCAGCAATGATTGCGAGGCATTCAACGGCCGCAGCTTTGGCGTGAGCTTCATCGATCCGGTAGATCAATATTTGAAGAGTGACCGGGCGATCAAATACGCGTTGCTGTTCATCGTCCTGACGTTCGCCGGTTTCTTCCTGTTCGAAGTGCTCAAGAGTCTGGCCGTGCACCCGGTGCAATACGCGCTAGTCGGTGTGGCGCTGGCGTTCTTTTATCTGTTGTTGCTGTCGCTGTCGGAGCACATTGGTTTCGCCCCGGCGTATCTGTTGTCGGCCAGCGGTTGCGTGTTGTTGATCGGGTTTTATGTCTGTCACGTGCTACGCAGTGTGCGTCACGGCTTGAGTTTTTCGGCGGGGCTGGCGGCGTTGTATGGCCTGCTCTATGGCTTGCTGAGCGCCGAGGATTACGCGTTGTTGATGGGCTCGTTGTTGCTGTTCGGTCTGCTCGGTGTGTTCATGGTGCTGACGCGCAAACTGGATTGGTACGGGATCGGGCAGAAACCGGCGAAGCCGTTGGAGTTTGATGTGGGGGCGATGCAATGAGCCGGTCGCTGGGATTGCGTGAGGATCAGTGCTGGAAGGATGAGTTGGTGACGCGGATTATCGGATATTTGCCTGTGGAACCGAGGTGGTGCATTCGCGAGCAGGCTCGCTCCCACAGGATGGGTGTTGGAACAGAGATGTCTGCCATACCCAAAAACAATGTGGGAGCGAGCCTGCTCGCGAAGAGGCCGGTACAGGCTCCGCCGATTTAAGGCTTGGGCATGGTGGCGATCATGGACGGTCGCTGACTCACTTCAAAAAACCAGTTGGCCAGTTGCGGGTTGGCCTCACGCCAGCCCAGATCCGGGAAACGCAGATCGAGATAACCCAACGCACAGGCCACGCTGATGGCGGCCACGTCGAAATGGCTGGTCAGCTCGGCAATCGCGTCGTTTTCCAACACAGCGAGAGCGCGGCGGATCTTGTCGCGCTGAGCCTCGAGCCATTCGTCCCAATGTTTTTCCGGAGCACGCAGGACCATTTCATAACGCACCATCACCGACGCATCCATGATCCCGTCGGCCATCGAGGCCAGGGTCAGACGCCGCCAGCGGGCCGCGCCTTCGCGCGGGATCAGCGGGTTGCCGACGTGTTGCTGGTCGAGGTATTCGAGGATCACACGGCTGTCATGGATGACATTGCCGTCGGCCAGACGCAGGGCGGGGATCTTGCCCAGCGGGTTGTCGAGATTGAGCTCGGCGCTCGGACTGACCGGGCTGAGTACGCAGTCTTGCAAGGCGACGCGATGCTGCTGGCCGGTTTCGTGCAGCAACACCATCACTTTGCGCACGAACGGGGAGAGCGTGTTGTGGTACAGGGTCATGCTGGGGGCGGACATTGGCAGGGTCTCGATCAGAACGATGAGGGAGCAGCATAGCGCGTAACGCCACGTCCTCAAGCCCAGTGCAAAACCAATGTGGGAGCGAGCCTGCTCGCGAAGGCGTCGGTACAGTCAACATTGGTGTTGAATGTCAGAGCGCTTTCGCGAGCAGGCTCGCTCCCACAGGTTTCTTTAGCTTCGCTGCAGCAATCCTCTTATGGCCAGAACCGCCGGCACACCCAGACCAACCCAGCTCAGCGCATCCCAAATCCCATCCCCAAGCAACGCCGCAAACAACCCCGCCGCACTGAGCAACGCAATCACGATCGGCGTGCTGAACACCTTCCAGAAATTCGACTGACGCGGTTTCATGCAGAGGCCTCCGCCGTTTCCAGCACAGGCTTCGCCGCTTTGCGCCGCACCACCCACAGGTACACGCCACTGACGAGGACGATTATGGTCAACACATCGAGGGTGGCCCAGAGAATCTTCATCGGCATGCCGCCATAGTCACCAAAGTGCAGCGGCTGCGACATGCCCATGGCGTCCATGTACCACGGTCGTTCGGCCACGGCGGTGACCTGCAGCGTGGTGGCATCGATCAGCACCGGTGTCAGCAGGTGTGAGGTCAAATGCGTGCCGCCCTTCATGAACACCGAATAATGGTGCTCGCTGGAAAACCGTGTGCCGGGGAAAGCGATGAAATCCGGTTTCATGCCCGGCGCGACTTCAGCCGCGATGTCGAGCAACCGCGTGGCCGGTGCCAGGTGAGTCAGCGGTGGCGCTTCGCGGTAAGGTTCGATCAGGGCGGTCAGTGCATCGTTGCGCCACGCCGCGATCAACAGGTCGGCGCAAGCGCTGATCACGCCTGTCACGCCGACCACCAAGGCCCAGGTCAGGGTGACCACGCCGATCAGATTATGCAGGTCGAGCCAGCGCAAACGGGTGGACTTGTCCTGACGCACGGTGCCGAATTTCAAGCGGCGCATGAACGGCAGGTACAGCACCGTCCCCGAGACAATCGCCACGACAAACAGCAGCCCCATGAACGCCAGCAGCAACTTGCCCGGCAGCCCGGCGAACATGTCGACGTGCAGGCGCAGGATAAACAGCATCAAACCGCCGTTGGCCGACGGCGTTTCCAGCGCTTCACCGGTACGTGCATCGAGCATGAAGGTGTGCGACGAGTTCGGTTCAGTGCCGGCGGTTTTCGCCATGATCGTCAGTACGGCATTCGGCTCATCGTCATCGAAACCGAAATACTGCACGACTTCATCGGGACGATGTTTCTCGGCGGCCTCGACCAGTTGCGCCAGATTCAGACGTGGCGTGTCGGCGGGCATCTCGCGCACTTCGGGCGCATCGCCGAGCAGGTGCTCGATCTCGTGATGGAAAATCAGTGGCAGACCGGTCAGTGCCAGCATCAGCAAAAACACGGTGCAGACCAGGCTGGTCCAGGTATGCACGAACGACCAGCGGCGGATTGTTTTACTTTTCATTTCATGACCTTCAAAAACACCAAAGCCGTCCACGAGGGACGGCCTGGTCACAGGGCCTGTTTCAGCTCAATCGCTTACCACTTGTAAGTGGCGCTGGCGACGACACTGCGCGTGTCGCCGTAGTAGCAGTAGAAGCTGTCGCAGGTGGAAATGTATTCCTTGTCGAACAGGTTGGTCGCGTTGAGTGCCAGCGACGCGCCTTTGAGGCTGTTGTCCAGACGGCCGAGGTCGTAATGCACGCTCGCGTCGAACACGGTGTAGGCGTCAGCCTTGCCCAGCCAGGTGTTGGCCTTGTCGCCGTAGGTGTTGCCGGTGTAACGCACGCCACCGCCAATGCCGAAGCCGTCGAGTACGCCGGCGTGCCAGGTGTAATCGGTCCACAGCGACGCTTGCTGGTTCGGCATCAGTTGCAGGCGATTGCCCTTGTCGACGCCATTCTGCACTTCGGATTTGGCGAGGGTGTAGGCGGCGATGACTTTCAGGTTGTCGGTGACGTCGGAAACCGCTTCCAGCTCCAGGCCTTTGACTTTCACTTCGCCAGTCTGGCTGGTGATCGACACGTTGTTGACGAAGGTGTTGACCGAGACGTTCTTCTGGGTGAGGTCATACACGGCGGCGGTCAGCAGGGTTTTGCTGCCCGGCGGCTGGTACTTGATGCCCAGTTCCCACTGCTTGCCTTCGGTCGGCTTGAGCGAGCCGGTCGAGGTGGCATCAGCGCCCGTGGTCGGCTGGAAGGATTCGGCGTACGACAGGTACGGCACGAAACCGTTGTCGAAGACGTAGCTGAGCGCGGCGTTGCCGCTGAAGGCCTTGTCGCGCTGGGTGTTGGTGGCATCACCCTTGTTGATGAATTTGGTGCTGGTGTGTACCCAGTCTTCACGGCCGCCGAGAGTCAGGCGCCACTGGTCGAGGGCCATTTGGTCCTGCACGTACAGGCCGGTCTGGTAGGTCTTCTGGTCGTAATCGTAAAACGCGGTGGAACGCGCTGGACGAATGATCGGCTGGCCGTAGATCGGGGTGATCACGTTGGTGCCCGGAGTGGTATCCGAAAAGCCGAAGATCGAGGTGTAGTTGGTGTTGCTGCGCTGGTGATCAAGGCCCAGCAGCAGGGTGTGGCGGATGTCGCCGGTAGCGAAGTCGGCCTGGAAGTTGTTGTCCACGGCGAACTGGCTGATGTCTTCTTCGACGCTGGTGCTGGTGCGTCCGACATTGCCTTGATCATCCACTTCGGTGAATGGGTACGACCCCGGTGTCAGCGACTGGAACGACAGATCCGACTTGGTGTAGCGCAGGTTCTGCTTGAACTGCCAGACATCGTTCAGACGATGTTCGAAGGCATAGCCCAGCGCGTAGTAGGTGCGATCGTAATATTCCCAGTCCGGATCACCCAGATTCTTGTGGTGAGAGATATCGCCGAACGGTGACTTGATCTTAGTGCCCTGAATTGGCAGAAACTGGCTGGTGATGCCGGTATCGTCGCGGGTGAACTGGCTCAGCAGGGTGAGCTTGGTGTCATCGTCGATGTTCCAGGTCAGGCTCGGCGCGATGTTGTAGCGCTTGTTGTCGACGTGATCGACCTGGGTGCCGCTGTCGCGCACCACACCGCTGAGGCCATAGAGAAACTGGCCGGCGTCGTCGATCTTGCCGGTGCTGGCGAAGTTGATCTGGCGATGGTTGTCGCTGCCGTACTGCAACTGGATTTCGTTGCTGGCTTCGGCGCTTGGGCGACGGCTGACCATGTCGAGCAGACCGCCCGGTGGGGTCTGGCCGTAAACCGAGGAGGCCGGGCCGCGCAGCAGGGCGAGGCGGTCGAGGTTCCAGGTTTCCTGTTTCGGGTTGGCGTACACGCCTTTTGGCAGCGGCAGGCCATCGAGGAACTGGGTCGGCTCGAAACCGCGTACGCGCAGCCAGTCGGCGCGGGTGTCGCTGCCGTAGCTGCTGGCGGTGATGCCCGGCATGTAGCGCACGGCATCGTCGAGGCTGTGCACGCTGCGGTCGTCCATTTGCTGACGGGTCGCCACCGAGATCGAGCGCGGTGCTTCGACCAGTGCGGTGTCGGTCTTGGTGCCAGCGGCGGTGCGAGTGGCGGTGTAGCCTTCGACCGGGCCCCAGGCACTTTCGAAGTTTTCTACACCGATGACCGAAGTTTCCGGCAGGGCCATCACGCCTTCAGGCACGGCAACCAGGGTGTAAGTGCCGGTGCTGCTTTGTTCCAGTTGCAGACCGGTGCCACGCAGTGCCGCGCGCAGAGCGCCAGCCGCATCGTATTGGCCGTTGACCGGCGCCGAGGTCTTGCCTGCCGCCAGCGACGGATTCAGCGACAGCGCAATCCCGCCCTGGCTGGCGATCTGGTTGAGGGTCGTCGACAGTGGCGCCGCTGGCAAGTTGTAGGCGCGTACGCTGGACGCTTGTTCAGCGGCAAGCAACGGACTGCTGATCAGCGGCGCGCTGAGCGCGATGGCGACAGCCAGCAGACTGGGGCGCAACAAGGTGTCTAGCGAACGGGACATACGGCGGCTCCTGAATGGAAATATTTCTCAATTGCCTGTGTGCCGGATGAAAAGCAAAAAGTGATAGGGCTGGATGAAAATAATTTCGATTAACTGGAAAACAGCCACATTTCTGCGGGCTTGATCGTTCCCACGCTCCGCGTGGGAATGCCTCAATGGACGCTCTGCGTCCGCTTCGGCAGGGACGCAGAGCGTCCCGGGCTGCATTCCCACGCAGAGCGTGGGAACGATCAGATCAAGGGGAGGAGGGCTCGGCCTTCGCGACTGTGACCCAATACGGCGTATGCCGCTCGATCTGCACCGGCAGGGTCGGCAGCAATGCGCTCAAGGCTTTATCGGTGTCATGCAGCGGAAAGCTGCCGGTAATCCGTAGATCCGCCACTTCCGGCGCCACGCCCAGATGCCCGCGACGATAACGCCCCAGCTCATGCACCAGATCGCCGAGTCGCGCGTTATCCACCACCAACATGCCGCGCGTCCAGGCATCGGCGCCGGGGTTGAGCGCGACAATCGAATCCAGCCCGTCGCTGCGCAGCAGCACTTGCTGGCCTTCATGGAGGATCTGCTCTTCTGGATTTGCTTGCCCGTGTGCGGCCACGGCCGACTGCAACACGCTCAGGCGCGTGCCTTCGTCTTCACGCTTGACCAGAAACCGCGTACCCAAGGCACGCATGCTGCCTTCGCGGGTTTCGACGATAAAGGGGCGCGGATCGCCGTGACCGGTCTCGACGAGAATTTCGCCTTCCTGCAACACGATCAGCCGGCGCTTCTCATCGAAACGCACGTCCACCGCACTGTGGGTGTTGAGATTCAGCACAGTGCCGTCCGCCAGACGCACGGTGCGCTGCTCACCGGTCGCGGTGCGCTGATCGGCGAGCCAGTAATCCAGCGGCAGAAAGCGTTCACTGGCAAACAGCCCCACACCGACCAGCACCACAACGCTGGCCAGCCCACTGCCGAGCTTGCGTACCCGTCGGCGAATGCCTTCGCGCGATTGCAGCAAGGCACTGCGGGCCGGGCCCTTGGCCACGTTGAAACGCTGATCGAGCATGCCCAGTTGCTGCCAGGCGCGGGCGTGTTCTTCATTGGCTGCGTGCCATTTGGCGAACTCCTCACGCTCCAGCGGACTGCTCGAGTCGAGGGTCAGTTGCCAGGCAATCGCCGCGTCCAGCACATGCGCCGGCACCGGTCTGGAACTGGCCGGACTCACGTCGGCTCACCGTACAGGGCGATGTAGCACTGCCGAATGCCTTGCGTCAGATACTGCCGAACGCGCGGCACCGAGACGCCGAGCTTGTCGGCGATCTCGGCATGGCTGAGGCCGTCGAGGCGGTTATAAAGGAAGGCGGCACGGGCCTTGGTCGACAGTTTGCCGAGCAAGCGGTCGATGGCTTTGAGGTCTTCGAGGATCATTTGCTGTTCTTCCACCGACGGTTGCTCGCCTTCGGGGATCAGCATCAGTTCGGTGAGGTAGGCCTGTTCCAGCGCAGCGCGGCGGAAGTAGTCGAACAGCAGGCCTTTGGCGATCGCCACCAGAAAGGCGCGCGGCTCGCGGGGTGTCAGCATGGCATCGCGACCGAGCAGACGGACGAAGGTGTCCTGGCTCAGGTCTTCGGCGCGTTGCGGGCACGCCACATTGCGCCGCAACCATGCCAGCAGCCAGCCGCGATGGTCACGATACATCGCACCGACGAGCTCACTGTTAGGGCTTGGGACTGACGACACCGGACATCACCGATTGGGAAATGTTAACTAACGCGAATTGTTCGCGATTGTGGCAGAGGTGGGAATGGTTAGCAATTGGCCACTGGTCAGGTGGGCGGTTAAAGGCAGACCCTCACCCTAGCCCTCCCGAAACGTCGGACCGCCCAGAGGGAGAGGGGATCGATCGGGGGATATTCTAGAGGTACACCGACCTGAACGATTTTTAGCGAATCCTCAATCGACTCGATCTTTCAGGTCGATATAAAGCGTCAGACACTTCGGTCGGCTCCCTCTCCCTCGGGGAGAGGGCTGGTCTTCTGATTTAGAACGAAGGCGCCTGCTGCCGCCGCTTCCACTGACTCAACCGCTGCTGCAAATTCAACGGACTATGAATCTGCTGTCCCCGCGCCCGGCTGAACAGAATCAACGCCAGTTCCGCCGTCGCCAGCGCATCGGCGCTCGCGTTATGCCGCTCGAACACCTCAAGCTTGAACCAGTCGATCCACTCATCCAGCCCGGCCTCACGAATATTCGCCTGCGGACACACCAGCGGTGCAATGTCGGCGACATCCAGAAAGACCTGCTGCAACTTGTGCCCCAAATGCTCCTTCAACGCGCGCCCGAGCATGTGCTGATCGAACGGCGCATGAAACGCCAATACCGGGCTTTCACCGATAAACTCCAATAACTCCAGCAACGCCTCGGCCGGTTCACTGCCGGCTGCAATCGCGTTCGGCCCCAAGCCGTGAATCAACACACTGGGGCTGAGCTTCAGCTCGCGGCATTGCAGCGTGCGCTCGAACTGCTGGCTGAAATCGATTGCGCCATCCTCGATCACCACCGCGCCAATCGACAACACACGATCCTTGTTCAGGTTCAGTCCGGTGGTTTCCAGATCCAGCACGACCCAACGTTGTTCGCGCAACGTGCATTCGCGCAGTTCGGTAATCGCCGGCAGCTGCGCCAGACGCTGCTGGAAATCCACCGGCACCACCGCACTCGCCGGGCGCAGCCACGAGAACAGGCTCATAGCTGATACCGCAAGGTCAGGCTGCTTTGCAGGCGCTGGGCCTGGCGCAGGGATTCTCGCAGGATGCGCCGGTCGAGGTGATTGAGGCTGTCCGGGTCGACGCGGTTGGAGTAGGGCAGATTCTCCCGCGTCTGCAGTTGATGTTGTTGCATGCGCGTTTGCTGAATGAAGTGATAGGCCTCTTCATACGCCGCGCCATCCAGGCGCTCAATGACTTCTTTCTCGACCAACTGACGGAAGCGCTCAAGGGTGTTGTTGGCGTCGATGCCGTTGGCCAGCGCCAGCAGTCGCGCGCCATCCACGAACGGCGTCAGCCCCTGCACCTTGAGATCCAGTGTGGCTTTCTCGCCGTTCTTGCGCGCCAGCACAAACTCACGGAAACGTCCCACCGGCGGACGATTGCGCAGGGCGTTTTCGGCCATCATGCGCTGGAACAAACGGTTGTCGCCGACCTGATCGAGGATGCCTCGGCGCAGTTGTTCACAGCCTTGTTCATCTCCCCAGACCACGCGCAAGTCGAAATAAATGCTCGACCCGAGCAGATTCTCCGGCGTCGCCTCACGAATAAAAGCTGCAAAACGCCGTGCCCATTCCGCTCGCGACAAACACAGCTCGGGGTTGCCGGCCATGATGTTGCCTTTGCACAGGGTGAAGCCGCACAGCGCCAGACTCTGGTTGATCTGCTGGGCAATCGGCAGCAGCTTGCCGCGAATCTCTGCTGCATGCGCCGCGTCTCGCGCGTCGAACAAAATGCCGTTGTCCTGATCGGTGTGCAGCGTCTGCTCGCGGCGGCCTTCGCTGCCAAAGCACAACCAACTGAACGGCACGCCGGGGTCACCTTTTTCCGCGAGAGTCAGTTCGATCACCCGGCACACGGTGTGGTCGTTGAGCAAGGTGATGATGTGGGTGATCTGGGTCGAAGAAGCACCGTGGGCGAGCATGCGTTCGACCAGTTGGCCGATCTCACCACGCAGGCTCACCAGTTGTTCGACGCGTTGCGCGCTGCGAATGGTCCGCGCCAGATGCACCAGATCGACCCGTTGCAGGGAAAACAGATCGCGCTCGGAGACCACGCCGCACAAACGCTGATCCTTGACCAGACAGACGTGGGCGATGTGCCGTTCGGTCATGGCAATCGCTGCATCGAAGGCACTGTGATCCGGCGAAAGATAAAAGGGCGAAGGCGTCATGTGGCGCTCGATGGCTTCACTGAAATCACCGATGCCTTCAGCCACAACGTGGCGCAAATCGCGCAGGGTGAAAATCCCCAGCGGCGCCTTGTGTTCGTCCACCGCAACGATGCTGCCCACCTGTTGCTCGTGCATCAATTTCACCGCTTCGCGCAGTGGTGTGTCGGGGCTACAGGTGACCGGGTGGCGCATGGCCAATTCGCCAAGTCGGGTGTTCAGCGAGTACTGCGTGCCGAGGGTTTCCACTGCTTTCTGCTGCACTTGCTGGTTGACTTGATCGAGCAGGCTGCTGACTCCGCGCAAGGCGAAGTCGCGAAAGGCGTTGGAGAGGGCGAACAGTTTGATGAACGCCAGTTTGTTCAGTTGCAGGCAGAACGTATCTTCGCCAGCCAAGTGCTCGGTGCGGGTTGCGCGTTCACCGAGCAGCGCGGCCAGCGGAAAGCATTCGCCGGTGGTGATTTCAAACGTGGTCTCGGTGCCGGGCTTGGTGATGTGCTGACGTTCGCCGACCACCCGACCTTGCTTGACGATATAGAAGTGTTCGACCGGGCCGTCGGCAGGTTTGATGATGCTCTCGCCCTGGCCGTAGAAACGCAGCTGACATTGCTCCACCAGATAAGCGAGGTGGGCGTGTTCCATCTGATTGAAGGGCGGGAAGCGCTGGAGGAATTGCAGGGTGCCCTGAATATTCTGCAATACCGCGGTTTTCCCTGCCTGGGTGAAGGCGTCCGCTTTACTCATAACCATTACCGCAGTCTTTTTCGAATTGTTGTTGTCGGATCGTTACGGCCATGGTCGACCCCTGCGGACAGGGTGCCCATTGGACGTAAGTCTAGGTTTTGCCACCATTGGCGCAGTTTCGGAGATGCCCTACGCAAACAGTCGGAAATTCCCTTGCTTGCCCCCTTGGAAAAAAATCCGACGAAGTGCACATTGAAGCTCTGCCCTGCGATGTCTGACCACTTGCCAAGGGACTGTTTTGAATACTTAGAGAACGCCATGTCCGACCACGATATTTTGAGCGATGCCGAGCGAGAAGCGCTCAGTGCAGTCATGCTCGAACCTGATCTTCCACCTCAGCGTGTATTGATCGTTGATGACGACAAGGACGCCCGGGAGCTGTTGTCGGAGATTCTCGCGTTGGACGGCATTCGTTGCCTGACCGCAGCCAGTGGCGAGACTGCGCTGAAGATGCTGGAGGAGAAACCTTCAATCGGGCTGGTGATCACCGATCTGCGCATGGGGCATGTCGGTGGGCTTGAGCTGATTCGGCAAGTACGCGAATCGGTGCGGGCGGCGATGCCGATCATCATTGTGTCGGGTGATGCTGATGTGAAAGACGCGATTGCGGCGATGCATTTGAGCGTGGTGGATTTTCTGCTCAAGCCGATTGATACGGGCAAGTTGTTGGCGTTGGTGAAGCATGAATTGGGGATAGAACCCTAAAAGCCCCTCACCCTAACCCTCTCCCAGAGGGAGAGGGGACTGACTGCGGTGGATGTGCAAGGTCCACCGACTTGAAATTCCTCAGTCGAACTCCGGTTTTGAAAAGCACAAAGATTGGCTCCCTTTCCCCTCAACCCTTGGCAATTGCTGAGCCGAGCCCAGATTTTGAAAAGCACATGGATCTGCTCCCTTTCCCCCTCGCCCCCTTGGGGGAGAGGGCTGGGGTGAGGGGGATGGATCTCAAGCCCACCACAAAAATCCAATCCACGACACAAACAAAAAAGCCCTGATCTTTCGATCAGGGCTTTTTCATGTCCGGCATTCAGCGCAAGTTACAGGCCGTTGGCCTTCTTGAACTCGCGACGACGACGGTGCAGCACCGGCTCGGTGTAGCCGTTCGGCTGTTTGGTGCCTTCGATCACCAGTTCGACCGCCGCCTGGAAGGCGATGTTGCTGTCGAAGTTCGGTGCCAGCGGACGGTACAGCGGGTCGTTGGCGTTCTGACGATCCACCACCGGCGCCATGCGCTTGAGGCTTTCCATCACTTGCGCCTCAGTGACCACGCCGTGGCGCAGCCAGTTGGCGATGTGCTGGCTGGAGATGCGCAGCGTGGCACGGTCTTCCATCAGGCCGACGTCATTGATGTCCGGTACTTTCGAGCAACCCACGCCCTGGTCGATCCAGCGCACCACGTAACCGAGAATGCCCTGGGCGTTGTTGTCCAGTTCGTTCTTGATTTGCTCTGGCGTCCAGTTCGGTTTGACCGCCAACGGAATGGTCAGGATGTCGTCTACCGAAGCGCGAGCACGTTTGGCCAGTTCGGCCTGACGAGCGAACACATCAACCTTGTGGTAGTGCAGCGCGTGCAGTGCAGCGGCGGTCGGCGACGGTACCCAAGCGGTGTTGGCGCCGGCCAATGGATGCGCGATTTTCTGCTCAAGCATCGCCGCCATCAGATCCGGCATCGCCCACATGCCTTTACCGATTTGCGCACGACCTTGCAGGCCAGTGCTCAGACCGATATCGACGTTCCAGTTTTCGTACGCGCCGATCCACTTCTCAGCCTTCATGTCAGCCTTGCGCACAACCGGGCCGGCTTCCATGGAGGTGTGGATTTCGTCGCCGGTGCGGTCGAGGAAACCGGTGTTGATGAACACCACGCGCTCACTGGCAGCCTTGATGCAGGCCTTGAGGTTGACCGTGGTGCGGCGCTCCTCGTCCATGATCCCGACTTTCAGGGTGTTGCGCGAAAGGCCCAGCACGTCTTCGATGCGGCCGAACAGCTCGTTGGTGAACGCCGCTTCTTCCGGGCCGTGCATCTTCGGTTTAACGATGTACACGGAACCGGTGCGAGTGTTGCGGCGCGAAGTGTTGCCATTGAGGTTGTGCATCGCCGCGAGGCAAGTGACCAGACCGTCGAGGATGCCTTCCGGCACTTCGTTACCGTCTTTGTCGAGGATCGCGTCGATGGTCATCAGGTGACCCACGTTACGCACGAACAACAGCGAACGGCCGTGCAGGGTCACTTCACCGCCGTTCGGCGCGGTGTAGGTGCGATCCGGGTTCATGGTGCGAGTGAAGGTCTGGCCGCCCTTGGACACGGATTCCGCCAGGTCGCCCTTCATCAGCCCGAGCCAGTTGCGGTAGATCACCACTTTGTCGTCGGCATCGACGGCGGCCACGGAGTCTTCGCAGTCCATGATGGTGGTCAGCGCAGCTTCCATCAGGATGTCTTTGACGCCAGCAGCATCGGTCTGGCCGACCGGAGTGGTGGCATCGACCTGGATTTCGAAGTGCAGACCATTGTGTTTCAGCAGGATGGCGATTGGCGCGTTGGCGTCGCCCTGGAAACCGATCAGCTGAGCGTCATCACGCAGGCCAGTGTTGCTGCCGCCCTTGAGGGTGACCAGCAGTTTGCCGTCAGCGATTTTGTAGCCGGTCGAATCGACGTGAGAGCCAGCCGCCAATGGCGCAGCTTCATCGAGGAACGCACGGGCGAAGGCGATGACTTTGTCGCCACGCACCTTGTTGTAGCCTTTGCCTTTTTCCGCGCCACCTTCTTCGCTGATCGCGTCGGTGCCGTAGAGGGCGTCATACAGCGAACCCCAGCGGGCGTTCGAGGCATTGAGAGCGAAGCGGGCGTTCATCACCGGCACAACGAGTTGCGGACCGGCGGTACGGGCGATTTCATCATCGACGTTTTGTGTCGTTGCCTGGAAATCAGCCGCTTCTGGCAGCAGATAACCGATTTCTTGCAGGAAGGCTTTATAGGCCACGGCGTCGTGCGCCTGACCGTTGCGTTCCTGGTGCCAGGCATCAATGCGAGCCTGGAAGTCATCGCGTTTGGCGAGTAGGGCTTTGTTCTTCGGCGCCAGGTCATGAATGACCTTGTCGGCACCTTCCCAGAATTTTTCGGCGGTGAGGCCGGTACCGGGAATGGCTTCGTTGTTCACGAAGTCGAACAGGACTTTGGCGACCTGCAGGCCACCGACTTGAACGTGTTCAGTCATTGCTTGCCTCACTCTGCTCAGCTATTTCGCTTTTCAGCTCTTCAATTTTGACAATGAAGCCTCTGGCCATTTAAACCACAAACCTGCCGACCAGTACATGCCATTGCTGGCGGCTGGGCTGGGACCAATCAACGGCTTGGGGGCCTTGCTGACAGGGCTTTCAGGGTTGCGAACGTGCCTTGGGCAGACATCGATCCAGCGTTATGTAGTGCGCGCTGCGGCATACTACATGATGAGTTGCGCTTGTGAAAATCAGACTAATAACGTCGTTCTGCGACCTCATGACGCATTGCAGTCACGTCGCGGAACGGGATGTTCTCAAAAAATAGCTGGATTGTTCCAGTTAAATATAAAAAGTTGTACACGATTTGTCGTTTCGCGCGTCTGAGGCGGCTGACCATCCCTTGCCTATACTTGCTCTTCCATAACAAAAGTCATGACAAGAGGGCTGCGCCATGGACCATCTCGTACTCACTGTTTTCGCCCCGGACAAGCCCGGACAGGTCGAGCGCATCGCCCAATGCATCGCCGAGCATGGCGGTAACTGGCTGGAAAGCCGCATGTCGAGGATGGCCGGGCAGTTCGCCGGGATTCTTCGGGTGGGCGTGCCGGCAGAGGCTTACGACGAATTAGTCGATTCCCTACAAGCACTGACGGTGCATGGCATCCGCGTGCTGATTGCCGAAAGTGGTATCGAACAATCCTGTACCTGGAAACCGATCGCCATGGAGTTGGTGGGCAATGATCGGCCGGGGATTGTGCGGGACATCACCCGGTTGTTGAGCGAGCAGGGTGTAAACCTGGAAAGGCTGGTCACGGAAGTGCGTCCGGCGCCGATGAGCAGTGAGCCGCTGTTCCATGCTGAGGCGATTCTCGCGGTACCGCTGACCTTGTCGCTCGACGTCTTGCAGTCGCGTCTGGAAACCCTGGCTGACGATCTGATGGTGGAACTGGTGTTACGCACAGACGTTTAAGCACCGATCAGGTTATCCAGTTTAAACGTGCACCTGCCTGTGGATAACCTGTAGAGACTGTCGTCAACGCCACACCCGCCGTGGCTTTGCGGGAGTTGATCAAAAAACCGCCAACATTCAGTGACTTGCGCACAAACGGCGGGGATCACGCTGTGGATAACCTTGGGAAGGAACGATACAGGCCACGAGAACCGTGGCCTGTGAGGGTTTGTGCGTTTTTTGATCAGCTGCGCCGGCGCAGACTTATCCACGCATCAACGCTGTAAACGGCCAGACCGGCCCAGATGAAGATAAACGCGACCAGCGTGCTCGACGACAAGTGCTCACCGAACAACAGTACCGCTTGCAACAGCACCAGGGTCGGGGCGAGGTATTGCAGGAAGCCGATCGTGGTGTACGGCAAATGGCGCGTGGCGGCGTTGAAGCACACCAGCGGCACCAATGTGACCGGACCGGCCGCCACCAGCCACCAGGCTTGGGACGTAGTCCAGAACTCAGGTTGCGCACTGGTCGCGGTCTGGTTGAAAAGCAGCCAGGCAATCGCGATCGGTACCAGCATCCAGGTTTCCACCACCAACCCCGGCAACGCCTTGACCGGTGCCTGTTTGCGGATCAAGCCGTAGAAGCCAAACGTCAACGCCAGCACCAGCGAAACCCACGGCAGACTGCCGACCTGCCACACCTGTTGCGCGACACCGACCGCCGCCAGACCGACCGCGAGCCACTGCATCCGGCGCAAGCGTTCGCCGAGAATCAACATGCCCAACAGCACGTTTACCAAGGGGTTGATGTAGTAACCGAGGCTCGCTTCGAGCATGCGCCCGTTGTTCACCGACCACACGTAGGTCAGCCAGTTGGCCGCGATCAGCGTTCCGCTCAAGGCCAGAATCGCCAGTCGCTTGGGATTGTCGAGCAACTCGCGCAACCAGCCCGGGTGTTTCCACACCATCAGCAACAGCGCGCCGAACAGTGCCGACCACAGCACCCGATGGATGATGATTTCGACGGCCGGCACTTCGGCGATGGCTTTGAAGTAGATCGGGAACAGGCCCCAGATGATGTAGGCACTCAGGCCCAGAATGTACCCGCGACGCGGGTTGGCGGCTTGCATGCAGAATCCTTGCTTAGGCAGCTAACAAAGGAGGGATTGTAAGGAGGTTTGTCTACGAATGCCTTAGCGGATAGGTCGGGAAATTGTGAACACCGAACAAATGTAGGAGTGAGCCTGCTCGCGATAGCACTCTGACATTCAACATTTTCGTTGACTGATAAAACGCTATCGCGAGCAGGCTCACTCCTACAGAGGATGGAGGCGGATCAGAAAAGTTTCAGTGGTTCTTCGTTAAGCGCGGACAGTTGCTCACGCAACGCCAACACCTGATCACCCCAATAACGCTCGGTGCCGAACCACGGAAAGCTGTGCGGGAACGCCGGGTCATCCCAGCGCCGCGCGAGCCAGGCGCTGTAGTGCATCAGGCGCAGGGCGCGCAGCGGTTCGATCAGCGCCAGCTCACGCGGGTCGAAATCGTGGAACTCGTTGTAGCCATCCATCAATTCCGACAACTGCCCCAGGCATTCCTGACGATCACCGGCGAGCATCATCCAGATGTCCTGCACCGCCGGGCCCATGCGGCAGTCGTCGAGGTCGACGATGTGGAACATTTCGTCGCGGCACATCATGTTGCCGGGGTGGCAATCGCCGTGCATGCGGATGTTCTGGTGCGGTGTGTTGGCGTAAGCATCTTCCACGCGCTTGAGCAGGTCGCGGGCGACGGACTCGTAGGCCGGCAGCAGGCTTTTCGGAATGAAATTGCCTTCGAGCAAGGTGTTCAACGACGCGTGGCCGAAGTTCTGCACAGCGAGAGCTTCGCGGTGTTCAAACGGCTTGGTCGCGCCGACCGCGTGAATCCGCCCGAGCAACTGGCCGAGGCGATACAGCTGGTCAAGATTGCCCGGCTCCGGCGCCCGGCCGCCGCGACGCGGAAACAACGTGAAGCGGAAACCGGCATGCTCGTGCAGGGTTTCGCCGTTGTGGATCAGCGGTGCCACCACCGGGATTTCCACGTCGGCCAGTTCGAAGGTGAATTGGTGCTCTTCGAGGATGGCTTCGTTGGTCCAGCGTTGCGGACGATAGAACTTGGCGATCAGCGGTTCGGAGTCTTCGATGCCGACCTGATAGACGCGGTTTTCGTAGCTGTTGAGCGCCAGAATGCGCGCATCACTGAGAAAGCCAATGCTTTCAACGGCATCGAGCACGAGGTCGGGTGTGAGGGTTTCAAACGGGTGGGCCATGCTGACTCCTGCGCGCAGCAGGCTGCCGCGTCCGGCC
Organism: Pseudomonas sp. S3_C06; assembly: GCF_054667675.1. NCBI lineage: Bacteria > Pseudomonadati > Pseudomonadota > Gammaproteobacteria > Pseudomonadales > Pseudomonadaceae > Pseudomonas > Pseudomonas sp. S3_C06. Next base: position 3,326,446 of record NZ_CP162747.1, on the reverse strand, counting down.
CAGCATGGTAGCGCAGATGGCAGCGGGGGAGTTGGTTGGTGTCTGTGCTGACGCCATCGCGAGCAGGCGAAGGCCTACAGGGGAACGCACGCATTCCAAATGTAGGCCTTCGCCTGCTCGCGATGAGGGTCTGTCAGGCGCCGACGATTCCACCGTCCTCACGGGTAATCGCCATCACCGAAGACCGCGGCTTGCCATTCGGCAGATGCTCAGGGAAGGTCGACCCCCCGTTTTCCCCCGGATGCTGAATCCCGACAAACAGGGTTTTCTGATCCGGCGAGAAGCTGATCCCAGTGACTTCACAGCCAATCGGCCCGACCATGAACCGGCGAATCTCACCGGTCTTGGGATCGGCACACAGCATCTGGTTGTTGCCCATCCCGGCAAAGTCGCCGGCGTTGCTCGAATCACCATCAGTGAGAATCCACAAACGCCCAGCCTTGTCGAAACCCAGGCCATCCGGGCTGTTGAACATGTTCTGCGGGGTGATGTTCTTCGAGCCACCCTTCGGCGTCCCGGCGTGCACGCCCGGGTTGCCAGCGACCACAAACAGGTCCCAGGCAAATGTCTTCGACGCGTGATCGTCACGGTCGGTGCGCCAGCGCAGGATCTGCCCGTAAACGTTCTTCTCACGCGGGTTCGGCCCGCCCACCGGCTGGCCGTCTTCGCCGCGCTTGGCGTTGTTGGTCAGGGTGCAATAGACCTGGCCGTCCTTGGGGCTGACGACGATCCATTCCGGGCGGTCCATGCGCGTCGCGCCTACGACACTGGCGGCAAGGCGTGCGTGGATCAGCACTTCGGCCTGATCGGCAAAACCGCTGCTGGCGTCGATACCGTTTTTGCCGTGAGTCAGCTCGATCCACTGGCCTTGGCCTTTCGGGTGATCGGGGTTGCTGTCGCCGTTGTCGAATTTCGCCACGTACAGGGTGCCGTGGTCGAGGATGTCGCGGTTAGCCTTGGCGTTGCGGTGGTTGATGCGGTCGCGGCTGACGAATTTGTAGATGAATTCGCCACGCTCGTCGTCGCCCATGTACACCACGGCGCGACCATCATCGGTCTCGGCCAGTGCGGCGTTTTCATGCTTGAAGCGGCCCAGCGCGGTGCGTTTGACCGGAGTCGATTGCGGGTCGAACGGATCGATCTCGACCACCCAGCCGTGACGGTTGAGTTCGTTGGGGTTTTTCGCCATGTCGAAGCGCGGATCGTACGGGTGCCAGTTGATCTCGCGGCTGGCGACCGAGACGCCGTAGCGCTTTTGCGCCGGGTCGAACTGCTGCTGGGCGTTGCTGCTGCCGAAGCAGTCGGTGAAGTTTTCTTCACAGGTCAGGTAAGTGCCCCACGGCGTTTTACCGTTGGCGCAGTTCTGGAACGTGCCGAGGACTTTCTTGCCGTGTTTGTCGGCCGCGGTTTTCATCAGGTCATGACCGGCCGCCGGGCCGCTGATGCGCAACGGCGAGTTGCCGTGAATGCGCCGGTTGTAGCGCGAGCCCTGAACGAACTGCCACTGACCGTTCTTGCGTTGCACTTCGATCACCGAAACACCTTCGCAGGCCAGCGCCTTGCGCACGTCTTCGGCCGATTGCGGCATGCCGCCGTGCGGGTAGAGGTAGCGATAGTTGGTGTATTCGTTGTTGATCGCCATCAACGCGCGGTTGCGGTCGTCGGGGAAGGCGAACAGGCTCATGCCGTCGTTGTTGTCGCCGAACTGCACTTCCTGTGCGGCGGCGGTGCCGTTGCCGCTCGGGTCGAACGCCGGGCCGTTCTTTTGCAGGGGCTGCCCCCAACTGATCAGCACCGAAGACTTGTAGCCTTTGGGCAATGTGATGACGTCGGTGGTCGCGGCGGGAATGCTCTCGAAACCGAGCAAGCGGCTATTGCCGGCGCTGACGCCGGTGGCCAGTGCGCTGCGGCTCAACAGACTACCGCCGAGGAACATTGCCGCGCCGCACAGTGCGCCAGCGCCGATGAAACCGCGACGGCTGAGGCCGACCATTTTTTCCAGGTCAGTGGATTGGTTTTCTTCTAATAGGCTCACATCAGGCTCCCTGCTTGGTTTTGGCAGCTACCTTAATGAGCGTCGATGACGCTTTCGTTGCAGCGCCGGATTACAGCGGCGTGCCGATCAGCACGTTGGACGGCGAAAACTGCACCTGCACCGGTTGTTCCACGCTCAATCCGCGCGTGCGCAAGTCGAGCGGCTCAGCCAGGGCGCAGAGGGTATGGCCGTTGGGCAGGGTAATCCGTACTTCGCTCGGGCCGTCCTCGGCGTCGAGAATCGCTTCGATGGTGCCCTTCAGAAGATTGTGACCAGACGTTGCAGATTGCGCGCTGCCGAGCAATTCCAGCCAGCCGGCCTTGATCAGGGCCACCACTTCGGTACCGGCCTGCAGCTCCAGATGCACGGTGCTGTCATGGGTGATCTGCGCGTCGAGGCACAGCCCTTCGGCCAGTTCGAGGCGGATCAGGTCATTGCGGCCCTGCGCTGCGATTGCCACGACTTTGCCGTGCAACTGATTGCGCGCGCTGGTTCTGAGCATCAAGCGACCGAGCAGGTCGAGGTCGCTGGCATCTTCCGCTGCCTCCAGCACCTGCGCCTGCAAGGCCTGCAATTTTTGGTACAGACGCAAAACGCGCTCGCCTTCGCTGGAGAGTTTCGCGCCGCCACCACCCTTGCCGCCGACGGCACGCTCGACCAGCGGTTTCTGCGCGAGGTTGTTCAGCTCATCGATGGCATCCCACGCCGCTTTGTAACTCAGTCCGGCGCTTTTTGCGGCGCGGGTGATCGAGCCCTGTTCGGCGATGTGTTGCAGCAGAGCGATGCGCTGCGGACGGCGGACGATGTGCTGGGACAACAGGGAAGGCATGGACATGGATGGATGCTTTTTTGTGGCGGTGGCGTGGAAGTTGGCCGCTAGCGACGCGAGAGTCAAGCCTGACACAGAACCCTGTGGGAGCGAGCCTGCTCGCGAATGCGGAGTGTCAGCCAGCATAAATGTGGAATGTGCTGGCCCCTTCGCGAGCAAGCTCGCTCCCACAGGGAATGGTGTTGGCTTCAGCTTCCGGGTTTTGGCGTGCGCGCCAGACAGTAGACATCGACCCGCGCCGCGCCCGCGTTCATCAGCAGCCGGGCCAGAGCCTGTGCGGTCGCGCCAGTGGTCAGCACATCATCAATCAACGCCAAATGCCGGTCTTTTACATGCGCATCCGGCACGAGGCCGAAGGCATTGCGCAAATTATGTTTACGCGCCTTGGCATCAAGATCCTGCTGGGCACCGGTCTCCTTGATTCGGCGCAGAACCTGTTCTTCGCACGGCAGATCCAGCGTCTGACTCAACCAGCGCGCCAGCATCGCCGCTTGGTTGAACCCCCGTTGGCGCAGACGTTTACCCGCCAGCGGCACCGGCAACAACACATCCGGTCTGGGCAAACCCTCATCGAAGCGATGTTGCAGGCATTGCCCGAGAACGTCGGCGAGCAGGTGGCCAAACGGCCATTTCGCGTTGTGTTTAAAGCGCGTAATCAAGCTGTCCACCGGGAAGCCATACGTCCACGGCACAACGACCTGTTCGAATGCCGGAGGCTCTAGCAGGCATTCACCACAGGTCATGTCCGCCGCCGCCAGCGGCAGCGCACAGGTGATGCAGTGATCTCCCAGCCACGGCAGATCGGTTTCGCAAGCCACGCAGATTGGCATTTCTGCTTCTGCAGGCTCATCGCAAAGCAAGCAGATCTGTACATTATTTAAACAGATGTAAACCTGTCCTTCGTATCGTGGTTGACAGCGCATGACTCTTCCTTAAATATGCCGAACATCCGTGTCGCGCCTGTGGGTATTCCGTTCCCGCAGCCGCCAGCCAAGCATAACCAAGGAACTACCCATGAGCGCGAGCACTACCGCCACCCTGCGTCACGACTGGTCTCTGGCCGAAGTCAAAGCACTCTTCGTACAGCCATTCAACGACTTGCTGTTCCAGGCGCAAACGGTGCACCGCGCACATTTCAACGCTAACCGCGTGCAGGTCTCGACCCTGCTGTCGATCAAGACTGGCGCCTGCCCGGAAGACTGCAAGTACTGCCCGCAGTCCGGTCACTACAACACCGGCCTTGAAAAAGAAAAGCTGATGGAAGTGCAGAAGGTCCTCGAAGAGGCGGCACGCGCCAAGGCCATCGGTTCGACGCGTTTCTGCATGGGGGCGGCGTGGAAGCACCCGTCGGCCAAAGACATGCCGTACGTGCTGAAAATGGTCGAAGGCGTGAAAGCCATGGGCCTGGAAACCTGCATGACCCTTGGGCGTCTCGATCAGGATCAGACCGAAGCGCTGGCCAAGGCCGGCCTCGATTACTACAACCACAACCTTGATACGTCGCCAGAGTTCTACGGCAGCATCATCACCACCCGCACTTACAGCGATCGCCTGCAAACGCTGGCTTACGTGCGTGAATCCGGGATGAAGATCTGTTCCGGCGGCATTCTCGGCATGGGCGAGTCGCTGGACGACCGCGCCAATCTGCTGATCCAGTTGGCCAACCTGCCGGAGCATCCGGAGTCGGTGCCGATCAACATGCTGGTGAAAGTCGCCGGCACGCCGCTGGAAAACGCCGAAGACATCGACCCGTTCGACTTCATTCGTATGCTCGCTGTGGCGCGGATCCTCATGCCGCAGTCCCACGTGCGCCTGTCCGCTGGCCGCGAAGCGATGAACGAGCAGATGCAGGCTCTCGCATTCTTTGCCGGCGCCAACTCGATTTTCTACGGCGACAAGTTGCTGACCACGGCCAACCCGCAGGCGGACAAGGACATGCAGTTGTTTGCGCGTCTGGGCATCCAGCCAGAGGCCCGAGAGGAGCATGCCGACGAGGTTCACCAGGCCGCGATCGAGCAGGCGCTGGTGGAGCAGAAGAGCAGCGAGCAGTTCTACAACGCCGCCGTCTGAAAGCGGCCGGATTCCTCTGAAGGAATGCCAAACCCCTGTGGGAGCGAGCCTGCTCGCGAAAGCGGTGCCTCAGTCGACATTGATGTTGGATGTGAAGGCCTATTCGCGAGCAGGCTCGCTCCCACATGGGATCTGTGTCACTTGAAAGTCGAGGCCTGCATGTCTTTCGATCTCGCCGCACGCCTTGCTGCCCGTCGTGCCGAAAACCTCTATCGCCAGCGACCGCTGCTCGAGTCCCCGCAGGGGCCGGAAGTGGTGGTCGACGGCAAACCGCTGCTCGCGTTCTGCAACAACGATTACCTCGGTCTGGCCAATCACCCGCAAGTGATCGAAGCCTGGCGCGCCGGTGCTGAACGCTGGGGCGTTGGAGGCGGTGCCTCGCATCTGGTGATCGGCCACAGCGGCCCGCATCACGCACTGGAAGAAGCATTGGCTGACCTCACCGGGCGTCCGCGTGCGCTGCTGTTCACCACCGGTTACATGGCCAATCTCGGCGCCGTCACGGCGCTGGTCGGGCAGGGCGATACGGTGCTGGAAGATCGGCTCAATCACGCGTCGTTACTGGATGCGGGTCTGTTGTCCGGCGCGCGTTTCAATCGCTATCTGCACAACGACCCGGTGAGTCTGGCCAAACGCCTGGAGAAAGCCACCGGCAACACATTGGTAGTCACCGACGGTGTGTTCAGCATGGACGGCGACCTTGCCGACTTGCCGGCACTCGCCCGCGAAGCCAAGGCCAAAGGCGCGTGGTTGATGGTCGATGACGCTCACGGTTTCGGGCCGTTGGGTGCCAACGGTGGTGGCATCGTCGAGCACTTCGGTTTGAGTCAGGAGGATGTGCCGGTGCTGGTCGGCACCCTCGGTAAAGCCTTCGGCACCGCTGGCGCTTTCGTCGCCGGCAGTGAAGAGCTGATCGAAAGCCTGATCCAGTTTGCCCGCCCGTACATTTACACCACCAGCCAACCACCAGCGCTGGCCTGCGCGACGCTGAAAAGCCTGGAGCTGCTGCGCACTGAACATTGGCGTCGAGAACATCTGCAAACGCTGATCCGTCAGTTCCGCCATGGCGCCGAGCAGATTGGCCTGGAGTTGATGGACAGCTTCACGCCGATCCAGCCGATCATGATTGGCGATGCCGGGCGCGCGGTGCGGTTGTCGCAGATGTTGCGCGAGCGCGGTTTGATGGTCACCGCCATCCGCCCGCCAACCGTGCCTGCCGGCAGCGCTCGCTTGCGCGTGACCCTGACCGCCGCGCACAGCGAGGCGCAGGTGCAGCTATTGTTACAGGGACTGGCCGATTGCTTTGCCCAACTGTCGTCGGAGCCAAGCCATGCGTGATCGCCTGATTCTGCTGCCCGGCTGGGGCCTCGGTGTGTCGCCGATGGAGCCTCTGGCTGCGGCGTTGCAGGGGCTCGACGAACATCTGAAAGTGGAAATCGAGCCGCTGCCGCAGTTGGATTCCAGCGATCCGCAAGACTGGCTCGACGAACTCGATGAACGTATTCCCCACGACGTGTGGCTCGGTGGCTGGTCGCTGGGCGGCATGCTTGCGTCCGAATTGGCCGCACGTCGGGGTGAACATTGCTGCGGCTTGCTGACGCTGGCGAGCAATCCTTCTTTTGTTGCTCATGAACAATGGCCGAATGCGATGCCCGGCGAGACCTTCGATGCGTTCCTTGCCGGTTGCCAGGCCGATCCGCGGATGACTCTCAAGCGTTTCTCGTTGCTGTGTGCTCAAGGTGCGCAAGATCCGCGCGGCTTGTCGCGGCTGATGCTCGGCGGCGCACCGCAGACGGCGCCCGGCGCGTTGATGGCAGGACTGGAACTGCTCGCGCAACTGGACACCCGTGAAGCGTTGCTAGCGTTTCGTGGCCCACAGTTTCATCTTTTTGCCGGGCACGATGAGCTGGTGCCTGCCGAAGCGGCGGGGGCGTTATTCGCGCTGTTGCCGGATATCGAAATAGGTCTGATTGAACAGGCCTGTCATGCGTTTCTTCTGGAAGACCCCCACGGACTGGCGGGTGCTATCCAGGCTTTTCTACACGAGTGCGGTGATGACTGATTTGTCTCTAGTGCTGCCTGGCGGCTTGCCTGACAAACGCCAGGTCGCGGCCTCTTTCTCTCGTGCGGCGGCCAGTTACGACAGCGTCGCCGAGTTGCAACGTGATGTCGGTACACAGTTGCTGCAGCGATTGCCCGAGGAATTTGTGCCTGCGCGTTGGCTGGATCTGGGCTGTGGCACGGGTTATTTCACTCGCGCGCTGGCTTCGCGGTTTGCCGAGGGCCACGGTCTGGCGCTGGATATCGCCGAGGGCATGCTCAATCACGCGCGGCCATTGGGCGGTGCCGAGCATTTCATCGCCGGCGATGCGGAGCGGCTGCCGCTGCAGGATTCGACCTGCGACCTGATTTTCTCCAGCCTCGCCGTGCAGTGGTGCGCGGACTTCGATGCAGTGCTCAGCGAAGCTTTTCGCGTGCTGAAACCGGGTGGGATTTTTGCGTTTGCTAGTCTTTGTGCAGGGACGTTGTTTGAGTTGCGCGACAGTTGGCGGCAGGTCGACGGGCTGGTGCACGTCAATCGCTTCCGCGAGTTCGTCCGGTATGAGCAATTGTCTGCGGCCAGTGGCTTGCGCACGTTGAGTCTGGAGAATCAGCCTCACGTGTTGCACTACCCGGATGTGCGCAGTCTGACCCACGAACTGAAAGCGTTGGGTGCGCACAATCTGAATCCTGGGCGGCCGGGCGGTTTGACCGGCCGCGCGCGGATTCTCGGGCTGGTCGAAGCTTACGAGCAATTCCGTGAGGCGTCGGGATTGCCGGCGACTTATCAGGTGGTCTACGCCGTGTTGGAGAAACCCGTATGAGCGCAGCCTATTTCATCACCGGAACCGACACAGACGTCGGCAAGACCACCGTTGCCGCCGGGTTGCTGCATGCGGCGCGTTCTGCCGGGTTGAGCACCGCGGCGGGCAAACCGGTGGCGTCCGGGTGCGAAGTGACGCCGAAGGGACTGCGCAATGCCGACGCGCTGGCGCTGTTGGCCGAGTGTTCGTTGCCGCTGAGTTATCAACAGGTCAATCCTGTGGCGTTCGAGCCGGCCATTGCTCCGCATCTGGCGGCGCGTGAAGCGGGTGTCGCGTTGACCGTGCAATCGCTGCTGGCGCCGATGCGTGAGATTCTGGCGATGAATGCCGATTTCACTCTGATCGAAGGCGCGGGTGGTTGGCGGGTGCCGTTGGCGGATCAGGATAATTTGTCGGATCTGGCGATTGCGCTGAGGTTGCCGGTGATTCTGGTGGTGGGCGTGCGGCTGGGTTGCATCAGTCATGCTTTGCTGACAGCCGAGGCGATTGCTCGCGATGGGCTGCAATTGGCAGGGTGGGTGGCGAATATCATTGATCCGAAGACGTCGCGGCTGGAGGAGAATCTGGCGACATTGGCTGAGCGGATCCCAGCGCCCTGTTTGGGTCGAGTGCCGAAACTCAAGGCGTTGAGTGCGGAAGCGGTGGCGGCTCATCTGCAACTGGATTTGCTCGACTAAGCTTTTCTCTATGGGCAGGCACTGTGCCATTAGTGTTTTTGACGGGTGTTTTTCTGGCGCCTCTGCTTCAATGGCAGCCATTGATCCTTCCCAAGGATGAGAACCGTTATGGAAATCTCCGGTAACACAGCTTTTTATGCAGGCCTGAGCTCGATTCAGAGCGGGCAGAACCGCGTCGATCAGGCTGCCAGCCAGATTGCCAATAATACGATTGAACGTTCGGTGACCAGCCAGTCTTCGCAAGTGCAGGTTGATCGTCTGCGCGGCGTGGATCGTGCCCAGCAATCGGATCTGGCCAGCAATATGGTCGAGATGTCCCAAGGCAAGATCCAGGCAGAGCTGGGAGTGAAAGTCGCCAAAGCCTCCGACGAAGTGCTCGGTACGATCATCGACACCTTCGCCTGATTTTTCGCAATCTGCATCCTGAACGCCGCGCCTTGTCGCGGCGTTTTTCGTTGTAAGTCCTTCTCCCTCAACTAATCTTTTTTCAGCGCCCGTGGCTCATTCGAACGCATGGCGGTTTGCTGTGCCCGGCGTTTGAAAGGTGCGATGACGAACGGCAAAAGATCGATGCTTGACAAGAATTCGGCGTAAACGTATGTTTCAAACAACTGTTTGACCGTCACAACAAATCAACACGGTCGTTCATTCCCGGTTACATCAGCAGAGGTTTATCGCTATGCCTGACTACAAGGCCCCCTTGCGTGATATTCGCTTCGTTCGTGACGAACTGCTCGGCTACGAAGCGCACTATCAGAGCCTTCCGGCTTGCGCAGACGCAACTCCGGACATGGTTGACGCCATTCTCGAAGAAGGCGCCAAGTTTTGTGAGCAGGTACTGGCACCGCTGAACCGCGTGGGCGACCTCGAAGGTTGCACCTGGAGCGAGTCCGGCGTGAAAACCCCGACTGGCTTCAAAGAGGCTTACAAGCAATTCGTCGAAGGCGGCTGGCCAAGCCTCGCCCACGACGTTGAGCACGGCGGCCAAGGCCTGCCGGAGTCGCTGGGTCTGGCAGTGAGTGAAATGGTTGGCGAAGCCAACTGGTCGTGGGGCATGTACCCAGGCCTGTCGCACGGCGCGATGAACACCATCTCCGAGCACGGCACCCCAGAGCAGCAAGAAGCCTATCTGACCAAACTGGTCTCCGGCGAATGGACCGGCACCATGTGCCTGACCGAGCCGCACTGCGGCACCGACCTGGGCATGCTGCGCACCAAGGCCGAACCTCAGGCTGATGGTTCTTACAAAGTCTCCGGCACCAAGATCTTCATCTCGGCCGGCGAACACGACATGGCCGACAACATCGTCCACATCGTACTGGCCCGCCTGCCGGACGCACCGGCTGGCACCAAAGGCATCTCGCTGTTCATCGTTCCAAAGTTCATGCCGAATGCCGATGGCACTGTCGGTGAGCGCAACGCAGTGAGCTGCGGTTCGCTGGAACACAAGATGGGCATCCACGGCAACGCCACTTGCGTGATGAACTTCGACGGCGCTACCGGTTTCCTGATCGGCCCGGCGAACAAAGGCCTGAACTGCATGTTCACCTTTATGAACACCGCACGTCTGGGTACCGCACTGCAAGGTCTGGCCCACGCCGAAATCGGTTTCCAGGGCGGCTTGAAATACGCTCGCGATCGTCTGCAAATGCGCTCGCTGACTGGCCCGAAAGCGCCGGACAAAGCCGCTGACCCGATCATCGTGCACCCTGACGTACGCCGCATGCTGTTGACCATGAAGGCTTTCGCCGAAGGCAATCGCGCGATGGTGTACTTCACCGCCAAACAGGTCGACATCGTCAAATACGGTGTCGATGAAGAAGAGAAGAAGAAAGCCGACGCACTGCTGGCCTTCATGACCCCGATCGCCAAGGCGTTCATGACCGAAGTCGGTTTCGAGTCCGCTAACCACGGCGTACAGATCTACGGCGGCCACGGCTTCATCGCCGAGTGGGGCATGGAGCAGAACGTTCGCGACAGCCGCATTTCGATGCTGTACGAAGGCACCACCGGTATCCAGGCGCTCGACCTGCTCGGCCGTAAAGTGCTGATGACTCAAGGCGAAGCTCTGAAAGGCTTCACCAAGATCGTCCACAAGTTCTGCCAGAACAACGAAGGCAACGAAGCCGTTGCAGAATTCGTCGCACCGCTGGCTGCAATCAACAAGGAATGGGGCGAGCTGACCATGAAGGTCGGTATGGCCGCCATGAAAGATCGCGAAGAAGTCGGCGCGGCCTCCGTGGACTACCTGATGTACTCCGGTTATGCCTGCCTGGCTTACTTCTGGGCCGACATGGCGCGTCTGGCCGCTGAAAAGCTGGCAGAAGGCAGCGGCGACGCGGCGTTCTACACCGCCAAGCTGCAAACCGCGCGCTTCTACTTCCAGCGCATCCTGCCGCGTACCCGTACGCACGTGGCCACCATGCTGTCGGGCGCCAACAACCTGATGGACATGAAAGAAGAAGACTTCGCGCTGGGTTACTAAGCTCTAGCGCTGTTTCATGAAAACCGCTGCTCCCGTTGGGGGACAGCGGTTTTTTTGTTGGCGAATCGCTCAGATAGTCGGGCTTCCGGCCGTTAAAGAGACAGTGTGTGATCTGGATCACATTGTGTGGGCTTGGCTGCACTTTGCAGGCACAATGCCATCTCTTTGATATGACGGGTCGGAGCTTTACCCTTGCCGCGTTCTTCCGCTGTACGTTTCAGCCATTTCCTACCTTCACTGCTGTTGTTACTCGCGGGGTTGGCGGCTGCGTACGTCAAAGACCTCAACGTGTTCTTCACTTCGCTGTTCAATGTGTTGCCGACGTTGGTGCTGTTGTTGGGTGGTGCTTATTGCGCGGTTTACCGCCGTCAGCGCGAGCTGTTTCTGATGCTCACGGTGTACATCGCCTACTTTCTCCTCGATACCCAGACCGACTATTACCGCGACAACGGCAAGGTCCGCGAAGACGCTGCGGTGGTCTTCCACTTGGTCTGTTTATTGCTGCCGTTGTTATTCGGCTTGTTCGCCGCCTGGCAGGAACGAACACATCTGTTCCAGGACATGGTCGCGCGGTTCGCCGTGTTGCTGGCCTTTGGCAGTGTGGCGTTGGGCCTTGAGCAAAGTTATCCCCAGGCTTTGCTGATCTGGCTGTCGGAGATCCGCTGGCCGGCGCTGCATGGCGCATGGATGAGCCTGATCCAGCTGTCCTATCCGGTGTTTATCTCGGCATTCCTGTTGCTCGCCTGGCAATACTGGCGCAATCCGCGCCCGCTGCATGCGGCGCAACTGGTCGGCTTGCTCGGCGTGTTCTGGATGCTGCCGAAAACCTTCATCCTGCCGTTTACCCTCAACATCATGTGCAGTCAGGTGATGTTGATGATTGCCGCTGCGGTGGCGCACGAGGCTTATCAAATGGCCTTCCGTGACGAACTCACCGGTCTGCCGGGCCGCCGCGCACTCAACGAACGCATGCAGCGCCTTGGCCGCAACTACGTGCTGGCGATGAGCGACGTCGATCACTTCAAGAAATTCAACGACACCCACGGTCACGATGTCGGTGACCAGGTACTGCGTCTGGTCGCCAGCAAGCTGTCGAAAATCAGCGGTGGCGGTAGGGCGTATCGCTACGGTGGTGAGGAATTTGCTCTGGTGTTCGCAGGCAAAACCCTTGAAGAGTGCATGCCGCATCTTGAGGTGATCCGCGAGTCGATTGCGTCCTACAGCATTCAACTGCGCAATCAGGAAAACCGTCCGCAGGATGATCAGCAAGGTCGTCAGCGCCGGGCCGGCTCGGGTGCCTCCAGCGTATCGGTGACGGTGAGCATCGGCGTCGCCGAACGAGTGGAACAGCGCAACCCGGAACAAGTGCTGAAGTCTGCCGACGAGGCGCTCTATGCCGCAAAAGGTGCGGGGCGTAATTGCGTGATGGCATACGGACAAAACCGCCGCGGCGCGGTGCGCATGGACACGGCCGCAGGTTGAGTGATGACGGCGCATTCAGCGTCTGCACAATGATTGTGGGGCGTGGTGGCCGGCAGTAGGTTGAGGAAATCTGCTGACGGAGAAGCCACCATGCCTGAGTACAAAGCTCCCCTGCGCGACATGCGCTTTCTGATCGACCACGTCTTCGACTTCCACGCCAATTACGCCACCCTCGGCGCGCACGACGCCAGCCCGGACATGATCAACGCGATTCTCGAAGAGGGCGCGAAGTTCTGCGAGAACGTTCTGGCGCCGCTCAATCGCAGCGGTGACGAAGAGGGCTGCCATTTCGACAATGGTGTGGTGACAACGCCTACAGGCTTCAAGCAAGCCTTCGCACAATACGTCGAGGGCGGCTGGCACGGTCTGGCAGCAGATCCGGTTTACGGCGGCCAGGGCTTGCCGAGTTCGCTGGGATTGGTGATCAGCGAAATGGTCGGCTCCAGCAACACCTCCTGGGGCATGTACCCGGGCCTGACTCATGGCGCGATGTCGGCAATCCATGCCCACGGCACTGCCGAACAAAAAGAAACTTACCTGAGCAAACTCACCGCCGGGCAATGGACCGGCACCATGTGCCTGACCGAAGCCCACTGCGGCACCGACCTGGGCATCATCAAGACCCGCGCCGTGCCTCAGGCTGACGGCAGTTATGCGGTCACCGGCAGCAAGATTTTCATTTCTGCTGGCGAGCACGACATGAGCGACAACATCATCCATCTGGTGTTGGCGAAACTGCCGGACGCACCGGCAGGGACCAAAGGGATTTCGCTGTTTATCGTGCCGAAGTTCTTGCCGGATGCGGCGGGCGAAGCAGGCGAGCGCAATGGCGTTTCCTGCGGTTCGATCGAACACAAGATGGGCATCAAGGCGTCGGCCACTTGCGTGCTCAACTTCGACGGCGCCAAAGGCTACCTGATCGGCGAACCGAACAAGGGCCTGAACTGCATGTTCACCATGATGAACCACGCGCGGCTCGGCACCGGCATGCAGGGGTTGTGTCTGGGCGAGGCGAGCTTTCAGGGCGCGATCAAATACGCCAACGACCGCTTGCAGATGCGCTCGCTGACTGGCGCCAAAGCCCCGGACAAAGTGGCGGATCCGATCATCGTCCACCCGGACGTGCGGCGCATGTTGCTGACCATGAAAGCTTTCAACGAAGGCAACCGCGCGCTGACCTACTTCACCGCGCAGTTGCTCGATGTCGCGCACCTGAGCAGCGACGCCGAGGCACGGCAGGAGGCGGAAGATCTGTTGGCGTTCCTCACGCCGATCTGCAAAGCGTTCATGACCGACACCGGGCTGGAAGTGACTAACCACGGCATGCAGGTGTTTGGCGGCCACGGCTTCATTCGCGAGTGGGGCATGGAGCAGTTGGTTCGCGACTGTCGGATTGCGCCGATCTACGAAGGCACCAACGGCATTCAGGCGCTGGATCTGCTGGGCCGTAAGGTGCTGGGCAGTCAGGGTAAGTTGCTGCGTGGCTTCACCAAAATCGTCCACAAATTCTGCGCAGCCAACGCCGAGCATCCGCAACTGGGCAGTTTCGTTGCGCAACTCAATGAGTTGAACCAGCAGTGGGGCGACCTGACCATGAAGGTCGGCATGGCGGCGATGAAGAACCCGGATGAAGTGGGCGCGGCGTCGGTGGATTACCTGATGTACAGCGGTTACATCATTCTCGGTTATCTGTGGTTGCGCATGGCGTTGGTGGCGCAGGCGCAATTGGAAGCGGGCGAGGGTGAGGCGGATTACCTGCGGGGCAAATTGGCGACGAGCGAGTTTTACTTCAAGCGCTTGTTGCCGCGTACGGCGGCGCATCGAGCGGCGATCGAGGCGGGGAGTGAGTGTTTGATGAAGTTGCCGGCGGAAATGTTTGCGCTTTAAGCAAGATCAAAAGATCGTCCGATCGCGGCCCGAGCCTTCGGCAGCTCCTACATGGGACCGAGTTTTATCTGTAGGAGCTGCCGCAGGCTGCGATCTTTTTTCGGTGACTAAAAATAACAAATCAGTCACTGGTTGACCCTATGTGTCGCAAAAGTTGTTGAGGTACACTCCGGCTCAACGAAAACACCATTCCACGAATCACCTGTTTAGATCTTGCGAGGTTTGCCATGGCTGACTACAAAGCGCCGCTGCGCGATATGCGCTTCGTCCTCAATGAAGTATTCGAGGTCGCCAAACTCTGGGCCGAACTGCCAGCGCTGGCCGAGACCGTCGATGCCGAAACCGTTGAAGCCATTCTCGAAGAGGCCGGCAAGGTCACCAGCAAAAGCATCGCGCCACTGAGCCGTGCCGCTGACGAAGAAGGCTGCCACTGGGCCGACGGTGCCGTCACCACCCCGGCCGGTTTCCCACAGGCTTATCAGACTTATGCCGAAGGCGGCTGGGTCGGCGTTGGCGGTGATCCGCAATACGGCGGCATGGGCATGCCCAAAGCCGTGTCGGCGCAAGTCGAAGAAATGGTCAACTCCGCCAGCCTGTCGTTCGGTCTGTACCCGATGCTGACCGCCGGCGCCTGCCTGTCGATCAACGCCCACGCCAGCGAAGAGCTGAAAGCCGCCTACCTGCCGAACATGTATGCCGGCATCTGGGCCGGTTCGATGTGCCTGACCGAGCCGCATGCCGGTACCGATCTGGGGATCATTCGTACAAAAGCCGAGCCTCAGGCCGACGGTTCCTACAAGGTCAGCGGCACCAAGATCTTCATCACCGGTGGCGAACACGACCTTACCGAAAACATCATTCACCTGGTGCTGGCGAAACTGCCGGACGCCCCGGCGGGCCCGAAGGGCATCTCGCTGTTCCTCGTGCCGAAGTTCATGGTCAATGCCGATGGCAGCCTGGGCGCACGCAACCCGGCGACCTGCGGTTCGATCGAACACAAGATGGGCATCCAGGCGTCCGCGACCTGCGTGATGAACTTCGACGAAGCCGTCGGTTATCTGGTCGGCGAGCCGAACAAAGGCCTGGCCGCGATGTTCACCATGATGAACTACGAGCGTTTAGGCGTCGGCATTCAAGGCCTGGCCACCGGCGAGCGTTCGTATCAGAACGCCGTTGAATACGCCCGCGACCGTCTGCAAAGCCGTTCGCCGACCGGCGCGCAGAACAAGGACAAAGTCGCTGACCCGATCATCGTCCACCCGGACGTGCGGCGCATGCTGCTGACCATGAAAGCCTCGAACGAAGGTGGACGCGCGTTCTCCACTTACGTGGCGATGCAACTCGACACTGCCAAGTTCAGCGAAGATGCCACCACCCGCAAACGTGCGGAAGATCTGGTTGCGTTGCTGACGCCGGTGGCCAAAGCGTTCCTTACCGATCTGGGTCTGGAAACCACCGTGCACGGCCAGCAGATTTTCGGCGGCCACGGCTACATCCGCGAGTGGGGTCAGGAGCAACTGGTGCGTGACGTGCGCATTACCCAGATCTACGAAGGCACCAACGGTATTCAGGCACTGGACCTGGTCGGGCGCAAGATCGTCGGCAGTGGTGGCGCGTTCTACAAACTGTTCGCCGATGAGATCCGCCATTTCACCGCTACCGCCAGTGCCGATCTGGGCGAATTCACCAAACCGCTGAACGATGCCGTCGGCACCCTCGACGAGCTGACCTCGTGGCTGCTGGATCGGGCGAAAACCAACCCGAACGAAATCGGCGCGGCTTCGGTCGAATACCTGCAAGCGTTTGGATACGTTTCCTACGCCTACATGTGGGCATTGATGGCCAAAGCCTCACTGGGCAAAGAAGCGCAGGACGATTTCTATGCCAGCAAGCTCGGCACTGCGCGCTTCTATTTCGCCCGTTTGCTGCCGCGTATTCACTCGCTGAGCGCGTCGGTCAAGGCGGGTAGCGAGTCGTTGTTCCTGCTGGATGCAGCGCAATTCTGATGTGATCGCGTCATGTAAGCATTCTCTTACATGACGTGCTGCTGTTCTCCCATAGGCGCGGATTGGATCCACGGCTAATCTACATTTCATGGACGTCGCGCAGGAAGCGCAAAGCAACAACACGGACACGTAGGATTCTGCCAGGGTGGCGGAGTGAAATGGATGTCAGGGAAACAGTCTGCAAAGCCCCGCTTCGGCGGGGTTTTCTTTTGCCTGAAGAAAAGAGCTCAGACCAAAGGATCTCTCTCTGGCCGCACTTCACGCGCCATCACTTCCTCCAGCAATGTCTGCAACAGCGCCAAAGGCGCCTGCTGACGCTGCACATCGCGACAGACCAGGCCCACTTTCAGCGGTACCCGCGGTTCGCTCAGCGGTTTCCACAACAGATCCTGATCGTCGTATTCCTTCTGCGAACGCCCGGGCAGCACCGTCGCCAGTCTGGTGTGCGGCAGACTGTCGAGAATCCCCACCATATTGTTCAGCTCGGCCTGCACTTGCGGGCGTCGTCCCAGGGCGGTCAGTTGCGCCTGCCAGATCTGGCGGATCTGAAACTCTTCGCCCAACAGCAGCATGGGCAGTTCTGCCGCTTGGCGCATCGAGACTTTCTTGAATTCACGCAACGGATGATCCGCCGGGATCACCAGCGTCAGTTCATCTTCGTAGAGCATTACGCCGTGCAGCCCAGGTTGGCGTGGCGGCAGATAACTGATGCCGATGTCCAATGAACCGTTGAGCAGTCGCCGCTCGATCTCAAGTCCGGTCAATTCGTAAATTTGCACCACCAGATGCGGTTGCGCCTTGCGCACCCGTTCGAGCATTTGCGGCACCAGACTGGTGTGAACCGTTTGCAGCACGCCAATCGCCAGCGTACGCAAGGCCTGGCCCTTGAAGTTGCCCAATGCCTCGCGCGCCCGTTGCAAGCCATCAAGCAATGGCAAGGCATGGTTGTACAGCGTGTGCGCGGCGAGAGTTGGCAGCAGGCGTTTGCTGCTGCGTTCGAACAGAGTGACGTCGAGGTTTTGCTCGAGTTGGCGGATCTGCTGCGACAGTGCCGGTTGCGAGATCGACAGGCGTTCAGCGGCGCGGCCAACATGACCTTCTTCGTAGACCGCGACGAAATAACGCAGTTGTTTGAAATCCATAAGTAATGCTTATCGAAAATGCTGGGAAATCGAAATGGCCCGCGGGCGTCAGTGAGCCTAGTCTAACCGTATTCACAAGGCTTACAGGGCCAGAAAACGCGATGAATAGCGTTCGCTTCGACAGTGTTTGCATAGGCAGTTCAAAACACCTGAAACGAGGTGTTTTTCAATGAATCTGTTCAGTTTGCGGCGTCAGACGCCGAGTCTTGATGACCTCGCTTTCGAGGCCAATCCATCTGACCATAACGAAAATCTCAGCGCCGAGCGCCTGATGCCCAGCGTCGGACGGCCGCAACAGGTATTCATCCGTGGTCAGGGTTCGTGGCTATGGGACAGTAACGACCGCGCTTACCTGGATTTTTCCCAAGCTGGTGGCGCCAACAGCCTCGGCCACAGCCCTTCGGCGCTGGTGAAAGCCATCAGCAGTCAGGCGCAGGCGCTGATCAATCCCGGATTCAATCTACACAATCGCGGCATGCTCAGCCTCGCCGAACGCCTGTGCGCCGCGACCTCCAGCGATCAGGCTTACCTGCTCAACAGCGGCAGCGAAGCCTGTGAAGCGGCGATCAAACTGGCGCGCAAGTGGGGCCAACTGCATCGCGGCGGCGCGTCGCGGATCATCGTTGCGAAGCAGGGGTGTCATGGCCGTAGTCTGGCGACGATTTCCGCCTCGGACAGCTGCAACCTGCACAACCGTTTCGCGCCGCTGCTGCCGGGTTTTGATCTGGTGCCGTTCAACGATTTACCGGCGCTGCATGCGGCGGTCGATGCGCAGACCGTGGCGATCATGCTGGAGCCGATCCAGAGTGATGCCGGTGTAATCCCGGCCACCGAGCATTACCTCAAGGGTGTCGAGCGTCTGTGCCGTGAACTGGGCATTCTGCTGATCCTCGACGAAGTGCAAACCGGTATCGGCCGCTGCGGCGCTCTGCTCGCGGAACAGTCCTACGGCGTGCGCGGCGATATCGTCGTGCTCGGTAAAGGGCTTGGCGGCGGTGTGCCGTTGGCGGCATTGTTGGCGCGGGGCAAAGCATGTTGTTTCGAGGCCGGCGAGCTCGGCGGTACGCATCACGGCAATGCATTGATGACGGCGGCCGGTCTGGTAGTGCTCGACAGCGTGCACGACCGCAGCTTCCTCCAGCAGATCTACGACAACGGCCAATACCTGCGCGAAGGCCTGGCTCGATTGGCGCACCGCTATGACCACGGCGAATTGCGCGGCCAAGGCCTGTTCTATGGTCTGACCCTGTCGGACGATTCCGCCGATGCTGTGGTCCATGCAGCCCTGCACGAAGGCCTCCTGCTCAATGCCCCGCAAGCCAACTGCTTGCGCTTCACCCCAGCGCTCACCGTGAGCAAAACCAACATCGACGAAATGCTCCTGCGCCTGGGCCGCGCCTTCTCGCGAGTGCGCACCGCACAACTGCAATGCCGCAAGGGGATTGCCGTCTGAGCTGAAGTTTCCTACCCGAATTAAAGAACCGTCTCGCGGTATAACGCACGCCCCACGCCTGATTCTTTTGGCGTGGGGCGTTTTTTTTGTGGCCGGGTTTTGCAGGTGGCGATTAGTCCTTGAGTGTTGGTGGTACGAATGGTTTTTTAGAAAGCGCCGGCAGGGAATGCGGGTTAAGGCCGATCGATATTTTCGAGACGGATGGCTTTGTAATCTATACCACTGGGTGGTATGTTTTTTGGGAAGGGATACCGATGTCATTCAGGCTGTTCAAAACCAAAGGTTTTGCGATACGAGCCGGCAAGGCATGGATCAGCGACGAGGAGCTTCGGGAGGCGTTTTGCCAGATGCTTGCAGGTCAGGCTGACGATCTTGGTGGTGGCGTCTGGAAGAAACGATTGAGCGCCAACCGTCATCGCTCAATTGTTTTGGCGAAGGGAGGGCGCTATTGGATCTATCAAGTGCTGTTTGCAAAGAAAGATCAGAGCAACATCACTCACACAGAACTGAAGGATTTAAGAAAGTTAGCCAAGGTGTACGCGCAACTGACTGAAGAGCAGATTCGGGATTTGTTGGCGATGAAAGAGTTTGTGGAGATATTTCATGAGTAAGAAATTCAAAAGTGAAGTTTTTGAATCGATACACGAGTCAGCCAGTGCTCTTCTGGCTGTCGGAGCAATCAGCAAGGCAACCATGCGGGAGTTTGATGAGTCTTGCCTGGCAACGGTTCCAGAAGCGATCCCGGCCGATCAGATCAAGGCGCTACGCGAGCGC
This sequence comes from Pseudomonas sp. S3_C06, assembly GCF_054667675.1. Lineage (NCBI taxonomy): Bacteria > Pseudomonadati > Pseudomonadota > Gammaproteobacteria > Pseudomonadales > Pseudomonadaceae > Pseudomonas > Pseudomonas sp. S3_C06. Next base: position 3,306,742 of record NZ_CP162747.1, on the reverse strand, counting down.
AATAATGTCAGCCAGCCAGTGTTCGCACGGTATTTGAATACCAGTGCGTCGACGATTAAACAGTGGGAATCGGGAGAAAAACATCCAAGTGGGATGGCCCTCAAGCTGCTGAGTATTGTGCAGAAGCATGGGCTGAAAATTCTGGCTTAAGGCGGTGGGCAGCTATTGCACTGAACCCTGACGAACGGCGCGGGTCGATTAGCTTGTATGGCTCAGGTGAGCCAACCCCCATTCAGGAGTTGCCCCATGGATTTTATTCGCATCATCATCGCTATTCTGTTGCCGCCACTGGGTGTGTTTCTGCAGGTTGGGTTTGGCGGGGCGTTCTGGTTGAACATTCTGCTGACGTTGTGCGGGTATATTCCGGGGATCGTGCATGCGGTGTATATCATCGCCAAGCGCTGAATAACGTAGCGCCTGATAGATAGCTTTCGCGAGCAGGCTCGCTCCCACAGGGGATTTGTGAACAACACAGATCCAATGTGGGAGCGAGCCTGCTCGCGAGTGCGGCAACTCGGTTTTGACAGGGGCGCAGCGATCAGTCCGCCAATCCCATCACCCGCCGATAGAACTTCCACTCCTGCTCCAGCGCATGCGCCTGATTGGCCGCGCGGCGGAAGCCGTGGCGTTCGTCGGGATAGTAATGCGCTTCGACCGGGATGCCGTTGTTCTCGAGTGCCGTGACCATGTCGCGGGTTTGTTGCGGGACTACGACAGCGTCCAGTTCACCCTGAAAAAAGATTACCGGCACGCGGATATTGTTTGCGTGCAATAGCGGCGTGCGGGCGGCGTAGCGTTCGGCGTCTTGCTCGGGGTCACCGATCAGCCAGTCCAGATAATCACCTTCAAATTTGTGCGTTGCCCGAGCCAATGCAACCGGGTCGCTAACGCCGTACAAACTCGCTCCGGCGCGGAAGACGTGTTTGAACGCCAGCGCACATAAAGTGGTGTAGCCGCCTGCGCTGCCACCTCGAATGAATGCGCGTTCACCGTCGATCAAACCCTGCTCGGCGAGATAACTCACCACCGCACAAGCATCCTCGACATCCACTTTACCCCAGCTCAGGTACAAGGCCTGCCGATATTCGCGGCCATAACCGCTGCTGCCGCGATAGTTGAGATCGGCGACGGCGAAGCCGCGTTGCGTCCAGTACTGAATGCGCGGATCAAGCATCGGGTAGCAGGCTGACGTAGGGCCGCCGTGAATGAAGACCACCAGCGGCGGTTTTGTCTCGCCGCTCATGGCTGGATAAAAGAATCCGTGAGCCTCGCCCGAACCGCTTGGGTAGCGCAGGGTTTGCGGACGGCTGATGCGTTCGGCGGGCAAGGGCGCCGCGCCGCCGGCCAGCACGTTCACTTCGCGCGTTGATCGATCAATGGCGATGACCGCCGAAGGACTGATCGGCGAGGCGGCGATGCAGTAGATAAATTGCGCATCCAAAGCCAAATGACGGAAGCGGCTGTAGTCGCCAGTGAAATCGTCATCGCCAAGCGTCAGACGCCCGAAACCACCTTCGCTCCAACTGGCGATATATGCATCGCCAACCGGTAACCAGGTGCACCCGCCCAGTTGCCACGGCGCCGGCGCATGATCGGCGTGCGCAGCAGGCAGTGGTTTCAAGCCGTCGCCAGTCGCAACCCACGGCTGCCAGAATCCACCGCGATCAGTCAGGCAATTCAGGCGACCTTGCGCATCGAATCGCGGTTGTTGAATGGATTCTTCAATCTCGGCGCCAGCCATGCATTGCGGCGTACCAAATGCACCGTCAGTCAAACGCTCAGCCACCATCAACCGGGTCGACGTCCACGGCTGATGCGGCCGGCTCCACTCGATCCACGCCAAACGCTGGCCATCCACACTGAGGGTTGGCGCCGCATAAAAATCCGCGCCTTCAGCCAATAAGTGCCGCTTCCCGTCAGCCAGATCTATTGCTACCAGCCGATGCTGATCGTGCTGTTCTTCGACCGCCAGCACTTGGCCGAAAGCAAAATGCAGATCGCCGTAACGACACTCACCCGAGGTCAGTGCTTCCGGCCTGCTACCGAGGTTCTGGCGGTATAACTGCTGATCCGCCTCAGCAACGAAAACCACCCCGTCAGGCGTCAGACAAAACGCGCCACCGCCATATTCGTACACGCGACTGCGCGCACTGAAGCCATCCGGCGTCAGACATTTCGCCACGCCATCGCGCCAATGCCAGATCCGGCACGCGGCATCTTCCGGTCGATATTCATTCCAGAACAACCCGTTGGCGCCGAGCTGCAACTCGGCGAAGTCCATGCCGGCAGCGACGGCTTGCGAGGCGCTGAAAGGCTCAGCCCTTGGCGATGAGGCGTGAGTTTCGTTCATTGCGAAAGGCCAGTTGTTCGATGGTTTGAGTGGCGGTCTCGGCTTCTTCGCGGGCCTTGAGGATCACGCCGTGATGTTCGGATTTGCTGCACACCGGGTCGGCATTGCTCGCATCGCCGGTGAGCATGAACGCCTGGCAGCGGCAGCCGCCGAAGTCTTTTTCTTTCTCGTCGCAGGAGCGGCACGGCTCGGGCATCCAGTCGTAACCGCGAAAGCGGTTGAAGCCGAACGAGTCATACCAGATGTGCTGCATGCTGTGATCGCGCACATTGGGAAATTGCACCGGCAGTTGTCGGGCGCCATGGCAGGGCAGGGCGGTGCCGTCCGGGGTAACCGTCAGAAAGATGCTGCCCCAGCCGTTCATGCAGGCTTTCGGGCGTTCTTCGTAGTAATCCGGGGTGACGAAAATCAGCTTGCACGGATGCCCTTCGGCTTCCAGTTTTGCGCGGTATTCGTTGGTGATGCGTTCGGCACGGACCAGTTGCTCTTTGGTCGGCAACAGGCCGACACGATTGAGCTGCGCCCAACCGTAGAACTGGCAGGTGGCAAGCTCGACGAAGTCGGCTTCGAGCGCAATGCACAGCTCGATGATGCGGTCGATCTTGTCGATGTTGTGCCGATGGGTGACGAAGTTCAGCACCATCGGATAGCCGTGGGCCTTCACCGCGCGGGCCATTTCCAGCTTCTGCGCAAACGCTTTTTTCGAGCCAGCGAGCAGGTTGTTCACTTGCTCGTCGCTGGCCTGGAAACTGATCTGGATGTGATCGAGGCCGGCCTTCTTGAAGTCGCTGATTTTCTGTTCGGTCAGGCCGATGCCCGAGGTGATCAGGTTGGTGTAGAAACCCAACTGTCGCGCTTCATGAATCAGCTCGGCGAGATCCTGACGCACCAGTGGTTCGCCACCGGAAAAGCCCAATTGCGCCGCGCCCATCTCCCGCGCTTCGCGAAATACCTTGATCCATTGTTCTGTGGTCAGCTCTTTGCCCTGCTCGGCAAAATCCAGTGGATTGGAGCAGTACGGGCATTGCAGCGGGCAGCGGTAGGTCAGCTCGGCGAGCAGCCACAGCGGCAGGCCGACTTCAGGCTTGGCCGGCAGATCAGGCAAGTTCGATCCAGTGCTGCGCACGGGCAACCTCCATGAATTGCTCGATGTCGTCACCGAGCTCGGGCACGCCGGGGAACTGCTCATCGAGTTTGGCAATGATTGCCGCGACATTGCTTTGACCGTCAATCAAACCGCCGATCAGCGCGGCAGATTCATTGAGCTTGATCATGCCTTCCGGATAAAGCAGCACATGACCTTTTTGTGCCGGTTCGTACTGGAAGCGGTAGCCGGGACGCCAGGTCGGGACTTTGCTGCGGTCGAAACTCATAAGGTGATTCCTTTATGCCAGACCCGTTGTTCGGTGACGCTGTGATACGGCGGGCGGTTCAGTTCGTAGGCCATGCTCATGGCATCGAGCATGCTCCAAAGAATGTCCAGTTTGAACTGGAGAATTTCCAGCATGCGCTCCTGGCCTTCGCGGGTCTTGTAGTGCTCCAGCGTGATCGCCAGACCATGCTCGACATCACGCCGCGCCTGACCGAGGCGGGTGCGGAAGTATTCGTAACCGGCCGGGTCGATCCACGGGTAATGCTGCGGCCAGCTGTCGAGGCGCGACTGGTGAATCTGCGGCGCGAACAGTTCGGTCAACGAGCTGCTGGCGGCTTCCTGCCAACTGGCGCGACGGGCGAAGTTGACGTAGGCATCGACGGCGAAACGCACGCCGGGCAGCACCAGTTCCTGCGAGCGCAGTTGATCCGGGTCGAGACCGACCGCTTGACCGAGACGCAGCCAGGCTTCGATGCCGCCGTCTTCGCCGGGGGCGCCGTCGTGGTCGAGCAGGCGCTGAATCCACTCGCGGCGGATTTCCCGGTCCGGGCAATTGGCGAGGATCGCCGCGTCTTTCAGGGGGATGTTCACCTGATAGTAGAAGCGGTTGGCGACCCAGCCCTGAATCTGCTCGCGAGTGGCGCGGCCTTGGTACATCGCCACGTGGTAAGGGTGGTGGATGTGGTAGTAGGCGCCTTTGGCGCGCAGGGCCGCTTCGAATTCGGCCGGGGAAAGCGGGGTGTCGGTCATTGCGGTTCTCCGGGGAACAACCCTAGAAATATCTGGTGTCTGTGCCGGCCTTATCGCGAGCAGGCTCACTCCTACAGGTGATCGCATTCCAATGTAGGAGCGAGCCTGCTCGCGAAGGGCCGCGCATCGGTGTCTACGGCTTACAACACAATACTCATGCCATCGAACGCCACTTCAACATTACGCCGCGCCAGTTCCGCACGCTCCGGCGAATCCTCATCGAGAATCGGGTTGGTGTTGTTGATGTGGATAAGCACTTTGCGCTGCTCAGGCAACTGCTCCAGCACTTCGAGCATGCCGCCAGGCCCGTTCTGTGCCAGGTGACCCATCTCGCGACCGGTACGGGTGCCGACGCCGCGGCGCTGCATTTCATCGTCGTCCCACATCGTGCCGTCGACCAGTAGGCAATCGCTGCTCGCCATGATCTCCAGCAGCGGTGCATCGACCTTGCCCAGCCCCGGCGCATAGAACAATTTGCCGCCGGTGTTCAGGTCTTCCACGATCAAACCAATGTTGTCGCCCGGGTGCGGATCGAAGCGGTGCGGCGAATACGGTGGCGCGGCGCTGCGCAACGGCAGCGGGGTGAAACGCAGGTTCGGGCAGGCGGCCACGGTGAAGCTCTGGTCGAGTTCGATGCGGTTCCAGTCCAGCCCGCCATTCCAGTGCGTGAGCATCTTGAACAGCGGGAAACCGGTGCTCAGATCTTCATGAACCATGTCCGTGCACCAGACCTGATGCGGGCAGCCTTCGCGCAGGCTGAGCAGGCCGGTGGTGTGGTCGATCTGGCTGTCCATCAGAATGATCGCGCTGATGCCAGTGTCACGCAGGGCGCGGCCCGGTTGCATCGGGGCGAAGCTTTGCAGCTGCGCGCGGATGTCCGGCGAGGCGTTGCACAGCACCCAGTTCACGCCGTCATCGGAGATCGCGATGGACGATTGGGTGCGGGCCTTGGCATTCAGGCTGCCGTCGCGAAAGCCTGCGCAATTGACGCAGTTGCAGTTCCACTGCGGAAAACCGCCGCCGGCGGCCGAACCCAGAATCTGGACGAACATGAACGCTCCATCATTTCAACGCGGAAAATAAAACGCCCCGGCGAGCCGAGGCGTTGCACTGCAATTCTACGTAAGCAGAACTCAGCGGCTGGCGAAGTACATGGTGACTTCGAAGCCGATACGCAGGTCGGTGTAAGCCGGTTTTGTCCAGGACATGGTGTGTCTCCTCAGGGTGGGTGGGATAGCGCTGTCCATAGTTATAGTCCACGGCAGCGCAGAGATGTTCCAAATAGTTAGGCTGCTATGTTACTCAAAATTTCACCGGATTTGCCCGTGAATCTTTGAGAAAGCTCCTTGCAGCCTCGGTAATGATCAATTTCCCGCTTGCCATGGGGTTTCGGGCGCTGGATCGCTGGCGAGGCAGAGCCAGCCGCCTTCGGCGTTGATCAGGCGCTGTGTAGCGCTGAGCAGTGCCTGGCGATCCAGTTGGCCGATGGCAGCAATCAGTTGCTCAAGATAATCCGACGAGTGGCCCGTGAGCCTGGCCTGCCAGAGCAATTCGGCTGCATCTTTTCCGGCCAGCGTGGCGTCGTCGAATTGATCGACGAGGTTTTGCCGGTGTTGGCTGAGGCTGGCTTCATCAAGCTGTTCGATCAGCGCGGGAATGCCGTTGAGAAACTGTTGAATGTGTTCAAGCAACTCCGCAGGTTTGGCACTTGGCGATTGCACGCCGAACAGCAGACTGGTTTGACCCTGGATCTGCCGCAGCGCACTGAACACGGCGTAGCCCAATTGCAGTTCGATGCGCAAACGCTGATAGAACGGTGTCTGGCACAGTTGTGCGAGCATTCGCCACGCTGCCTCGTCTGCGATGTCACGGCTGGCGGTTGGGCAATGCAGCAGCAAGGCATGTTCGCTGGATGCGGAATCGATGTGGCGCCAGTGCTTTTGCGCGAAGATCACTGTTGGCCCGGGCAACTGATTGTCCGGGATCCCGGGTATGCGGCTCAGGGCCAGGCCCATGGCGGATTGCGTTGGTTGGTTGAGGCCCAGTGCGAGGCCGTCCCAGCGCGAAGTTGTCCACAGGTGTTTGGCGTCATCGCCGGTTTTTGCTGGTTGCAGAACGTGTTCCGGCAGTGCTTTAAGCAGTTGGCGGATGGCGACAAGCGGCGTTTCTGGCTCGCTGCGCGGGGAATCCGCATCAACTTGCGTCAGACATTTCAGCGCGTGCTCAAGGACGCTGGGCATCGGCTCTTGCAGACCGGTGAGCTTCAGCAGCCATTGATTGCCAGTGGCGCTAAAAGACAAATCGACCCCGGCCTCACGCGCATCTTGCAGAATGAGCCGAAGACTGCGTTGCAACCTTGAGAGCAGATCAGCGCTGGCTGCCGCTTCCACCTGCCAACGCAGGTAGATCGCGCCGTCATCGCCGCTGTCCGGCAAAGCCTGGCTGAACTGCATCGGCGAGCGTTCGCGGCGTCCGCGCGAGCGATCCTGAGCAAATGTACGCAGGCCTCGGTGGGCGCTGGTCTGGCCGCGAATCAGCCCGGCATTGGCCAAAGGTTCACTGGCGCGCAGGAATGGATTGGCGGCAGGCAGGTGCCAGTGAGCACTGAAGTTATCCACAGTGCCGATTTCGCGGAGTATCTGTGTAAGTGCTTCAACGCCGGCATCGGACAGGCCGTTTTCCAGCTGCTCACTGTCGAGCCGTGCCAGTTGCAGTGCGCCGCTCACTTGCTGCCGACGTTGAAGCAGGGCTGCGTATTCTTTGTGCAGTGACGTCCAATCCTGCTGAGCAAAGAAGCTCAACCAATCGAGCAGTTGTTCGCGAATGGCTACTAGCGATTCGGTGGGAGCGGTGAATTCCAGGTGCAGCAACGCTTGTCCGACAAAGTGATAAACCGGCGCCGCGTTTAATCCATTCGCCAGTTTTTGCTGCTGCAAATGCGCGAGCAATCCGCCGGGCTTGGCGCTGTTCAACCAATGGCAAAGAAACGCCAAAGCCTCGGTGGACGATTCAGGCAGGGCATCGAAGGCAAACATCAGATTGGCGCACTGCTCATCGACCTGTTGATAACTTTTCACCGCCAGCGGCAGGGGCGCAGCCTGCATAACTTTATCCCCAGCCGGTAACGCCGCCGCGAATTGCTCCGCCAGCAATTTCAATTCTTCAAGGCTCTGTGGCCCGACCAGACTCAAGGTCATCTGCCCGGTCTGATAAAACTGTTGGTGGAAATCTTTCAACGCCTGCTGAAATGCCGGATCTTCAACCTTCAGGCTGTCCCGGTTACCCGCGTGAAACCCGCGCAGTGGATGGTCTGCTGGTAAACCTTCATACAACGCAAACTGCCGCTGCGCCGCAGGATCCTGCGACCAGGCGACAAATTCCGCCTGCAACACTTCGCGTTCGCGCAACTGATCGTCCAGATTCATACGCGGCCTGGCGAGCATGTCTGACAGACGCTCCAGGCCACCGCTGAATACTCGGTTCGGCAACTCAAAGAAAAAGTCTGTAGCGCGTTCACGCGTGCTGGCATTTACTTGCCCACCGTGACCTTGCACGTAAGCCATCAGCCCTTCGCCCGTGGGAAAACGCTCGGTGCCGAGAAACAGCAAATGCTCAAGAAAATGCGCCAGCCCCGGCCACGCCAGCGGCACGTCATGGCTACCGGCGGCCACGCGCAAAGCAGCCGCGCAGCGCTTCAGGTCAGGCACATGACGCAGGGTCACGCGCAAGCCGTTGGCCAGGGTTTCAGTGTGGGGGCAGGGGTGGGTCGGCGCAGGCATGGGCACTTCCAGAACAGTGAAGTGCCAATGCTAGCGGATTAGCGCAGGTTGAGCGCGCCGTAAAGCTCCGGGCGGCGATCACCGAGGTAGCGATTGGCGGCGCGTGAGTCGAGCATCAACTGCCGATCGACTTCGCCGATGATCAGCGCTTCGTCGAGTCCGGCCTGGGCGATACGGCTGCCATCCGGTGCGGCGAGGCTGCTTTGCCCGCAATAGTGGATGTCGCCTTCGCTGCCGCAATAGTTGGCGTAGGCCACGTAGCACTGGTTTTCGAAGGCGCGCGAACGCACGGTGACATCGGCGACGAAATCGAACGGAATCATGTTCGCCGTTGGCACCAGAATCAGTTCGGCACCAGCGAGTGCCAGACGTCGGGTGTTTTCCGGAAACTCGAGGTCGTAGCAGATCAGGAAACCGAGTTTCCAGCCGTTGAGTTCGACGATGGGGAAGTCATCATCGCCGGGGCTGAACATCGAGCGATCCAGATCACCGAACAGATGCGTCTTGCGGTAATTGCACAGGCGCTCACCGTGCGAATCGATCAACTGCACGGCGTTGTAAATCTGCCCATCGGCGGTGCGCTCGGGATAACCATACGCAATAGCCAAACCGGCAGCCTTGGCGATCCGGCCGATCTGCTGCGCCCATTCGCCGTTGTAGACCTCGGCCAGTGTACTCACCGCTTCGGCGCCAATGTTGTAGCCGGTCATGAACATCTCCGGCAACACCAGCAGGTCGGCGCCCTTGGCCTCCATCGCCAGTTGATGCAGGCGTTGCAGGTTGGCGGCGGGGTCCAGGGGCAGCGGTGGACATTGGTAAAGGGCTACACGCATCAGGGATTCCTCTTACTCGGGCAGGGCGATAGGGCCGATGTCTTTGAACACATCACCCGGGCCCGGGTTCGTTTTATGTGTCGCGCCGCCAAAATGCTTCATGATCCCCCAAACCGCGTTGAGCGAAGTCTGCACCGCGCCTTCAACCCATGCCGGCGTCCACGAAACATCGTCGCCGGCGATGAAGATCCCACGCTGCTCGGCGGGCATGTCGTCCTGCATGAAGTGCGCGTACATGCGCTGGTTGTAGCGGTAGTGGCCGGGCAGCGCGCCCTTGAATGCACCGAGGAAGTACGGGTCAGCTTCCCACGACACGGTGATCGGATCACCGATGATCCGCGCAGCGATATCGACTTTCGGGTAAATCTTTTTCAATGCATTCAACGCCAGCTCAACGCGCTTTTCCACCGGATGCGGAAGCATCTTCAAAGCGTCGCTCATCCACGAATAGGAAAGGCAGATCACGCCCGGCTTGTCGTCGCCGTTGTCGAACAGGTAGGTGCCGCGGGTCAGGCGATCGGTGAGGGTCATGCTCATCAGGTCGCGGCCGGTTTCCGGGTCCTTGTCCTTCCAGAACGGCCGGTCGACCATCACGAATGTCTTCGACGACTGCATGTAGCGCGTGCGGTCGAGCGCCATCCACATCTTCTGCGAGAACAGGGTTTCGTCGCATTCAATCTGCGTGGTCAGCAGCCAGCTCTGGCACGTGGTCAACACGGCGGCGTATTCGCGGGTGTCGCCGTTGTTGTCGGTGACCGCGAAACGGCCATCTGGCGCGTGGGCGATTTTCTTCACGCCGGAACGCGGTGCGCCACGGTGCAGGGATTTCAGGCTGGTGCCTTCAGGCCAGTGCACGCAGCGTTCCGGCACATGGCGCCAGATGCCTTGTGGGACTTGTTCGACGCCGCCGACCACCAAGTGCTGGTGATCGTCACAGTTGGTCATCACCACACGGAAGATTTCCAGCATCGAATTGGGGAAGTCCGAGTCCCAGCCGCCGGTACCGAAACCAACCTGACCGAATACTTCGCGGTGATGGAACGACAGCTTGGCGAAGGCCTCGGAGGTGGCGACGAAGTCATAGAACGTGCGGTCGTCCCACAGCGGCACCAAGGTATTCCACAGCTCTTTCAGGCGCGGCACATCGCGGTCGCGAATGGCTTGCTGGATATCGGCGAACTGCGAGCCGGCTTCCAGGGCATCCGCCCAGGCGTCAGCCACTTCCTGGAACAGTGCAGGAAGATCCGCCAGTTTCTGTGCGTAATGGGTTTTGCCTTCCAGATCGATCACGGTGCTGCCGGAGGCCGGCGTCAGCGGGTTCGGGAACGGTTTGGTCTCAAGGCCGAGCTTGTCGACGTAGTGATAGAACGCGGTGGAGGACACCGGGAAACGCATGCCGCCCAGTTCCGCGACGATGCCGTCCGTGCCATTGAACGCCTGCGAGCGCAGACGACCACCGAGTTTCGAGGCCTCGTAAACCACCGGTTTCAGTCCGAGCTTCATCAGCTCGTAAGCGGCCACCAGACCGGCGATGCCGGCGCCGACAATCGCCACTTCGGCGCCGTGGTTGTGCTCAGGAATAGTGCCGAGACCGGCCGGGTGTTCGATCCAGTCGTCAAAGGCGAACGGAAAGTCCGGACCGAAAATGGTGACTGGTTTCTTACCGTCTGCAGGATGGCGATTGTTCTTGTTCATGGCTGACCTTGCTGGCGACCCGACGCAGGATGCGCGTCTGAGTATAGGAAAAGATGCCAGCCATTCTAGGGAGCGTAGAACACGTTAATAAGACGCAAAGTGTCGTCGTTTTGCCAATAACCTGATCAATCTGACGATAGAGGCCTGCACACCGACCAAAATGTGTGAGTGGGCTTGCTCGCGAAAGCGTCGAATCAGTCGACATCGTTGTTGCTGACAAACCGCCTTCGCGAGCAAGCCCGCTCCCACAGTGGATTTGTGCTTGGCGCAGATTTTGTGAGCAACCCGGGTCAAATGTGGGAGTGGGCTTGCCCGCGAAGAGGCCCTGTAATCCACTCGAGATACCCGATCAAAACCTTAAACCGGCTGCCCCCGATCAACCTTGCTACTCAAAATAATCGAAGTCGTCGTCTTCTCCACCCCATCCACCCCGCCAATCTGATCCAGTAACTGATCGAGCTGCTCCGGCGAATCAGTGCGCAACCACGCCACATAATCAAACTCGCCACTCACCGCACACAGCTGCTGCACCTGCGCCATCGCACTCAACCGGCGCACCACCTCTTTGCCGGAACGCGGCTGCACCTTGATCCCCACGTAAGCCTGCAAGCCGCCATCGACCACGCGCTGACCGAGACGCACGCCGTAACCGGTGATCACTTTGGCCTTTTCCAGCCGCGCCAGTCGCGAAGTCACGGTGGTGCGCGCAATGCCCAACTGCCGGGCAAGCATGGCAACGCTTTCGCGGGCGTTGATTTGCAGGGCGGCGATCAGCTGACGGTCGATTTCATCGAGCACGGGCGGGCGGGTGTCTGGCAAGGGTGCGGCTCCATGGGTGTGGGGGCGGTGAGTACGCATGTTACAGACACTGTCAGCAACACGCTTGCAGGCGATGTTTGAATTGTTCACCCAAGAATCGATGGCATCGTTGCGCTGAAACAATACATCGGATATTTGATTTGACTTGGTTGGCCTATTTATCAAGAATGCCAGCAAGAGCGCGAAATCCGCTGCCTTGCAGGGCATTAGTGGACGTAGGTACCTCAGCGATGCTGCAACATCGGTGTAAGGTGAGACCTCTTCATCCCATTTCCTGAGGATGCAAATATCAGGATTCAAATATTAAGGGCAGCCAAATGGCTGCCCTTTTCTTTGTCTTCAAGAATGTACCGCTTGTACAAAAGTTCGCCTTGGCGGTGTTTGTTCATCGCTCTGGCGGGAGCGTGCATGAAGTTCCAGAGGACATGCCCGTTTCGCACATCGACCACGACAAGCATGTCGTTTTTTGCCTCGTAGGCGTTAATGAATGCCATTCGGTATCCGCCGTTATCGTAGAGAACTTTCCATATTTCAAAAGGTCCCGTCAGCGTATCTATGGCATGTCGAACATAACGTTCTCGGGAGTCTGGACGTTTCTCGACGATGTGGGCCAGTTTGTCTCTCAGGACCGTGACGTTCCCGATGGGTGTGAGGATGGTAACGGCCAATAATGACTCGTCGACAAACCCAAAGTGATCCGAGAGGATTTTGAGCGCGCCTTCTGCGTTCTCAGCCCTTTTAACCTCTTCTATCGCGGCTGACCGAAGTTCTCTTGATAAGGTTCTGAGATCGGGTAAGGCGAGGTCGATCCAGGTTTGCTGGTCGGCTGCTTCCTTTATCAGTGGCGCAGCATTCACGAGCATGAAATCGATCCTGGACTGGCGGAGGCGTCCGGAGATTACTCGTCTGGAGAAACGGTCAACAACGCGCGGAGAGGGGAGAAAACTTAGTTTGGGAACATTCCTACAGATCTTGCGGTTGTATTCCTAACAATGGCCTTCCGTACATTACGCTCGCCAAGACGTCGAACCCTAATCCATCGCCCAAGAAAAAGCCGCGCATTTAGCGCGGCTTTCAATTTGGTGGGCCCACACGGACTTGAACCGTGGACCAAAGGATTATGAGTCCTCTGCTCTAACCAACTGAGCTATAGGCCCTCAGTAGGTCGCGGATTATAGCGACGGTTTCTCGGCTGTGCTATCCGAATAATCCGATACGGTTACACGAAGAAACGTTGCTGCGAATTCTTCTGGTGGTAACGGCAGGCTGACAATGTAGCCCTGGATCTGCTCGCAACCTTCAGCGGCGAGGAATTGTTGTTGCGCCTGGGTTTCCACGCCCTCGGCGATGACCGTGAATTGCATGCTCCGTCCCAGCGCGATGATGGCTCGGACAATGGCCGCGTCGTGGGGGTCGTCGGGCAATCCGCGGACAAACGACTGGTCGATTTTGAGGATATCCAGCGGCAGACGCTTGAGGTAACTGAGCGAGGAATATCCGGTACCGAAATCATCGATCGCCAGTTGTACGCCGAGGTGTTTGAGCTGGTGCAACACGGCCAGCGCCTCTTCGGCCTGACTCATGATGAAATTCTCGGTAATTTCCAGTTGCAGTAAATCCGGCTGCAGGTGGTTGTCGTTGAGCAGTTGTTCGATGCGCCCAAGCAGATTCGGTTGACGCAGTTGCGCGCCGGCGAGGTTTACCGAGAGTGGGCCGAGGCTGTCGTAGATCTGATTCCACTCGAACATTTGCCGGCACGCGGTCTCCAGCACCCAGTCACCGATCTGCAGGATCATGCCGTTCTCTTCGGCCAACGGAATGAAGTGCTCTGGCGGTACGTCGCCGAAAGTCGGGTGACGCCAGCGAATCAGCGCCTCTGCACCGACCAGGCGATGATCGTCGAGGCTGATTTTCGGCTGGTAGTAGAGAAACAGTTCATCGCGCTCGATAGCCCGGCGCAGTTCGTGTTCCAGCGCGATGCGCTCGCTGGCCTGGGCCGTGAGGTCGCGGGTGTAGCTCTCGACGCGGTTGCGGCCCTTGGCCTTGGAGCGGTACATGGCTGCGTCGGCGTTTTTCACCAGTGTGGCGACGTCGCAACCGTCCCGTGGATAGAGGCTGGTGCCGATGCTGGCGCTGATGAAGAACTCATGCTCGCCAGCCTGGAACGGCGCACCAAAGCAGTTGAGCAGTTTGGTGGCAATGTTGTCGGCATCACTGGCCTGTTGCAGGCCGGGCAGCAGAATGATGAATTCGTCACCGCCCAGACGCGCCACGGTATCGATGTCGCGCAGTTGCTCTTTCAGGCGCACGGCGATGCCCTTGAGCAGCAGGTCGCCGACCGGATGGCCGAGGCTGTCATTGATGTGTTTGAAGCGGTCGAGATCGAGAAACAGCACGGCGCCCTGACCGCCGTTTTCCTGCTGACTGTTCAGTGCCATCAACAGGCGGTTTTCGAACAGTGTGCGGTTCGGCAGGCCGGTGAGCGGGTCGTGGTGTGCCTGATAGTCGAGTTTGGCTTGCGCATGCTTGAGACTGGAGATGTCGGCAAATACCGCGACAAAGTGAGTAATGAACTTGTCGCGGTTGCGCACAGCACTGATGGTCAGCCAGCTCGGGTACAACTCGCCGTTCTTGCGCCGGTTGGAGATCTCGCCCTGCCAGTGACCTTCGTCGGTCAACTGGTGCCACATTGCCGCGTAAAAGGCGCTGTCGTGCAGGCCGGAGGCGAGCAGGCGAGGCGTATGCCCGAGCGCTTCGCTTTCGCTGTAACCGGTAATCTCGGTAAAGGCACGGTTGACCGCACTGATGTGCTGTTGGGTGTCGGTGATCAATACGCCTTCAGCGGTGCTTTCGAACACGGTGGCGGCTTGTTGTAGTTTTTCCTGCATCAGATGGCGCTCGGTGATGTCCCGGGCGATGGTCAGCATGCAGTCTTCTTCACCGATCGGCAGCGGACGGCTGGAGACTTCACAGAGGCGAATCTGCCCGTCGCTGCGGCGGATGTGGCAGGTGAAGTCGCGCACAAAACCGTCGCGATGCAACAGGTCGAGCATCTGTTTGCGTTCATTGAGATTGACCCAGATGCCCAGATCCAGCGCCGAGCGATCCACCGACATGGCGCTATTGAAACCGGTGATACGACTGAAACCTTCGTTGACCTCCAGCAGCAAGCCATCGCTCTGGCGCGATAACAACAAACCGTCCGGTGAGGCATGGAAGGCTTTGGCGAACTTCTCCTCGGAGGTTTGCAGTTGCTGCTGGGTTTCCTTGAGCTGGGTGATGTCACGTACAACGACCACCAAGGCTGGCGTGGTATCCAGATCAAACGGCTCGGCGGAAATCAGGCCGGTGAACAACTGGCCGTTGTTGCGGCGAAAGGGCATCTCCAGATTGCGAATACTGCCCGCCTGCAAACGCTGCAGCAGCCCCGGACCGACGCCGGGAATGCCCCAGATATTGAGGTCGGTCGCCGTTTGCCCCAGCACTTCCTCGGCTTTCAGCCCGATCTGTTCTTCAAACGCTTCGTTGACCTCCAGCAGGCAGCCATCGGACAGCCGTGCAATCACCAGAATGTCCGGGCATTGCTGGAAGACCGAGGCGAATTTCTGTTCCGAAAGCCGCAGCGCCTCTTCAGTGCGCTTGATTTCGCTGATGTCGATCATCAAGCCGCGCATCACCGGCTCATGACCGTGTTCGATCAGGCTGACGATGTCGCGCACCCACAAACAACGGCCGTCAGCGGTGATGACACGATAATCGACGATGTGATCGCGACCCTCGCGCAGGGCTTCTTTGCAGTAACTTTGCGTGCGAGTCAGATCGGCCGGATGAATGATGTTGTGCCAGAAACCGGGGATCAGCCAATGGGATTGTGGGTAGCCGAGCAAGTCTTCGGCGTGGGGCGACACATAGCTGTAGGTGAAGTCGCTCATCCGCGCTTCCCAAGCAATGGCCGACAGACTCTCGACCAGGCCGCGATAGTGGTATTCGCTGCTGCGCAATTCCTGTTCGAGGTCGATGCGTCGGGCGATTTCCGAACTCAGGCGGCGGTTGATGCGGATTACCACGGCGAGAATCGTCACCAACAACAACAGCCCCGGTAAACCGTAGATCAGCAGGTCCGACCAGAATGTCCGGTGATCAAGGACGTTGCCGACCCAATGCTCCTGAATGCTGCTGATTTCATCCAGGCTCATGTCGGCCAGCACTTTGTCGAGAATCCCCACCAGTACCTTGTTGTCACGGGGCACGGCCATCGCCAGTTGGTAGCGATAAGGGGTTTCGCCGCTGACGTACAAACCGTCGAGCTTGAGCTGACGCAGGCTCCAGACACTGGAAGCGAGGTCGCCGACAACGGCGTCCACTTCGTCGGTCGCCAGCGCTTGCAATGCCGAACTGACATTCGGCATAGCCACCAGATTCAGATCAGGGTGATGGGTGCGCAGCAGTTCGTGGGGTGCATAGTTTTCCACCACGGCGATCTTCAAGCCGTACAGGTCGTCGAGCTTGCGTGGTTGCGCGCCGCCGATGTGGGCGAGGATGACGATCGGGAAGTCGAGATAAGGGCGGGTGAACGACAGGTAGGTCTGGCGTTCAGGGGTGGACATGATGCCGGGTAGAAGGTCGATCTTGCCCGACTTCACTTGTTCCAGCACCACCGTCCAGCTCACCGGTTCGATGGGGGTCAATTTGATCGTCAGGCGTTGGCGAATCACGTCGATATAGTCGGCCGCCAGGCCCTGATAGCGGTTCTGGTCGTCGCGAAATTCAAAGGGCGGCCACGACGCATCGACACCCAGGCGCAAGTCCGGGTGAGCCGCCAGCCAGCTACGTTCTTCATCGGTCAGAGTCAGCGCGTCAGCCGTTGCGGTCCAGATCATCAGTGACAGCAAAAAAAGCACGGACGCCAATCTGGGCATAACGCTCTCGTTATGGCTCGGGGATGATTGTTTCGAGTGTAGACGGGGTATGCGGGGGAGGGGCGTTGCGAAGGATTTAATCTGCCATATAAACAAAACCCCCGGCCTGGGCCGGGGGTTCTGGTATCACTCGTCGAGGAAGGAGCGCAGATGCTCGCTTCGCGTCGGGTGGCGCAGCTTGCGCAGCGCCTTGGCTTCGATCTGACGGATCCGCTCACGCGTTACGTCAAACTGTTTGCCCACTTCTTCGAGTGTGTGGTCGGTGTTCATGTCGATACCGAAGCGCATGCGCAGTACTTTGGCTTCACGGGCAGTAAGGCCGGACAGTACTTCGCGAGTCGCTTCTTTGAGGCTCTCAACAGTGGCGACATCGATTGGCGACTGCATGGTCGAGTCTTCGATGAAGTCACCCAGATGGGAGTCTTCGTCATCACCGATCGGCGTTTCCATGGAGATCGGCTCTTTAGCGATCTTCAATACCTTGCGGATCTTGTCCTCAGGCATTTCCATGCGTTCGCCCAGCTCTTCCGGAGTCGGTTCGCGACCCATTTCCTGCAGCATCTGCCGGGAAATACGGTTGAGCTTGTTGATCGTCTCGATCATGTGCACCGGAATACGGATGGTGCGGGCCTGGTCGGCGATCGAGCGAGTGATCGCCTGACGGATCCACCAGGTGGCATAAGTCGAGAACTTGTAACCACGACGGTATTCGAACTTGTCCACCGCCTTCATCAGACCGATGTTGCCTTCCTGGATCAGATCGAGGAATTGCAGGCCGCGGTTGGTGTACTTCTTGGCGATCGAGATCACCAGACGCAAGTTGGCTTCAACCATCTCTTTCTTCGCGCGGCGGGCCTTGGCCTCACCGATCGACATGCGACGGTTGATGTCCTTGATTTCTGCGATGGTCAGACCGGTTTCGGTTTCCAGCGCGATCAGTTTCTGCTGGCAACGAATGATATCCGGCTGCACACGACCGATGGCTTCGGCGTACTTGCTCTTGCCTTTGGCCAGGGCGTCGGACCAGCTTTCGTCGACTTCGTTGCTCGGGAACTGACGCAGGAAATCGGCGCGTGGCATACGTGCATCACGTACGCACAGTTGCATGATCGCGCGCTCTTGCTGACGCAGACGATCCAGGGCACCGCGAACACGCTCGACCAGGCCTTCGAATTGCTTCGGTACCAGTTTGATCGGCATGAACAGCTCGGCCAGTGCGAGCAACTCGGCAATCGCTGCCTTGTTGTTGCGACCGTGCTTTTTCAGGGCCTTGCGGGTGATTTCCATCTGGTCAGCCACGGCGCCGAAGCGCTGGGCAGCGATGACCGGATCCGGGCCACTTTCGGCTTCTTCTTCGTCATCGGAAGATTCGGCTTCATCGTCGTCGGTGTCGTCGTCGGCTTTCGCCACTTTCGCTTCGACAGGCGGCGGCACTTCGGCAGGCGGCGCAATGCCGTCGTCCGGGTCGATATAACCGCTCAGAACGTCGGACAGGCGACCACCTTCGGTGGTGACGCGGGTGTACTCGGAGAGAATGTGGTCAACCGTGCCAGGGAAGTGCGCGATTGCGCTCATCACTTCACGGATGCCCTCTTCGATACGCTTGGCGATTTCGATTTCGCCTTCACGAGTCAGAAGCTCGACCGTACCCATTTCACGCATGTACATGCGCACTGGGTCAGTGGTGCGACCGATATCGGTCTCCACCGCTGCCAACGCAGCGGCTGCTTCTTCCGCAGCGGCCTCGTCGGTATCGGCGTCGGCCAACATAAGGGCGTCCGCATCCGGAGCACTCTCGTGTACGGGGATCCCCATGTCGTTAATCATGCGGATGATGTCTTCCACCTGCTCAGGATCTGAAATATCCTCGGGCAGGTGGTCGTTGACCTCGGCGTAAGTCAGATACTTCTGCTCACGACCCAGTTTGATCAACTCAATAATACGAGACTGCTGTTGCGCTTTTCCGGACATAACACCCTATCCACTGAAGGTCTTGGCGGGCAAAAAACAAGCCGAGGATTATACCTGAGCTATGACCTCACGCGCCAGTTGAGGTCGGGTTTGATGCGGAAACATTGCGACTTAATAGGTCGCGCAGTTGATTTTTCTCTTCGATGCTCAATTCGCTTTGACGCGCTTTCCTGAGCAACTGTTCCAGATTTCGCTCGCGTTGGCGGGCTGACAAGCTAGTAATGGTGTCGAAAAACTGTTGTTCAAGGTTATCTCCGTCAATCAGCCATTCCTTTTCTGCCAGTGCCTTGAGCAGGCGACCCTGTTCAGTGCCGTGCCATCGCGCGATCAACTGAAATGAGTTTAGCTTGGGATTCTTCTGTACGGCTTCGAGCAGCGCCACAAGTAACTGGGCGTTGGTCTGATTCTCGTCCGCAATGTGTCCGGCATCTTCGACGCGCTCGGCCAGTTGCGGGTGATGGAGCAACGTACGCAGGGCGGTCAGGGTTGGCGATTCGACGCCAATCGGCGTGCGCGGGCGTTGCTGATCGCGATCACCACCACGCTTGCCGTTCTTGTCCCAGAGCTTCTTGTCCCATTTTTTACCGCCAGCACCGGGTTTCTTCGGCGTCCACTCCTGCTGCGGCACATACATGTCTTGTGCCTGCGGCTGATGGTAGTCGCTGTAATCCGGCATTGCGTCGTAATCGATGCCTGGATCGTAGGCGGGCGGTGCTTCCTGCGGCGCACTTTGTGCGAGCTGACTGACGGTCTCGCTGCTCAGGCCGGTAATTTCGGTCAGGCGCTGACGCATCAGGATGCGCAGGTTCGCCCCAGGCACTTTGTCGATCAGCGGTGCGGCGAGGGTGGCCATGTGGGCCTTGCCCTCGAGCGAGCGTGGATCGGCCTCTTCGGTCAGTTGCTGGAAGAAATAATCTGCCAGCGGCTGAGCGTGCTGATTGATCCGGGCCTTGAAGGCGTCAGTGCCTTCGGCACGCACCAGGGTGTCCGGATCTTCGCCTTCGGGCAGAAACAGAAAGCGTGCGCGACGTCCATCCTGAAGGCTCGACAGCGTTGCTTCCAGTGCGCGCCACGCGGCGTTGCGGCCGGCCTGGTCGCCGTCGAAGCAGAACAGTACGTTGGGTACGACACGGAACAGGCGCTTCAGATGTTCTTCGCTGGTCGCCGTGCCCAGTGTTGCGACGGCATTCTTCAAGCCTTGCTGGGCGAGGGCGATGACATCCATATAACCTTCGACGACGATGATTTCGTCGAGGTTGCGGTTGTTCTTGCGCGCTTCATAAAGGCCGTAGAGCTCTTGGCCTTTATGGAATACCGGGGTTTCCGGTGAGTTCAGGTATTTCGGCTTGTCGTCGCCTAGCACGCGACCGCCGAAAGCGATGATCCGCCCACGGGTATCGCGGATCGGGAACATCACGCGATCGCGGAAGCGGTCATAGCGTTTGCCGGTTTCGGCGTTCTCGATCAGCAGGCCGGCGTCGATCATGGCTTTCTGCTGGAGTGTGTCACTGCTCAAGTGTTTGAACAGGTTGTCCCAGCCCGGCGGCGCGAAACCGAGACCGAAGTCGCGGGCGATTTCGCCGGTCAGGCCGCGGCCCTTGAGGTAATCCACGGCAGCCTTGCGGGCGGGATGGCTCTTGAGCGCCTGCTTGTAAAAGTCGGCGGCGGCGGTGAGCAACGGGTATAGCGGCGAATCGGTCGGTTGCCGTGGCTTGCGCTCGCGGCCGCTTTCTTCGCGAGGGATTTCCATGCCGGCGGCTTTGGCCAGGTCTTCGACAGCCTGAGGAAAATCCAGGTTGTCGTGATCCATGAGAAAGCCGAGGGCATTGCCGCCGGCGCCGCAGCCGAAGCAGTAATAGAACTGCTTGTCGGGGCTGACGCTGAACGACGGGGTTTTCTCTTTGTGAAACGGGCAACAGGCGGTGTAGTTCTTGCCGGCCTTCTTCAATTGCACGCGCGAGCTGACCACGTCGACGATGTCGGTGCGGTTCAGCAGGTCGTCAATGAAGCTCTGGGGAATCAGCCCGGCCATGGCGTTCTCGTCGTCTGCGCTGTAAATAGTCCGATACGAAGGGCGGTCGGACGCGGGTCGTTACTGTAGGCACGCAAAATATGCGGCTCGACCGGTGTCGTCTGCGTAATCGCTGTCGGGAAGTGTATCTGCCGAAAATCCACTGACGTTAGTACTCATCAGTCTTCGACTATTTGAAAGTGTTGCGCTGAATCCGCTGACGGCTGGTTGAGGGCCTCGGATAGCTCAATAAAGCGGGCACGCATGCAGGTGCCTTGGGCTGATCGTCGTGAGAGGAATCAGTGGGTGTGCTCGTCAGTAGCCTTGAAAGGCTCGTCAGAAAAGACGTGCACCGCTGGCAAAAGAGCCAGGTCTGACGTGTGAAGCAGATTTGTCTCGGTCGCGTGTGCGGCTTCGACGGTGAAGCATCAAGCGTTTTACGCAAATGCCATTAGCCCGGCTGAGAGCCGGGCTTAGGCAAGAAGCTTGCTACGAACGTCTGTGTATTAGTACAGACGAACGGCGCGGCGCTGTTCGCGCTGAACTTTCTTGGCGTGACGCTTAACAGCGGCTGCTGCTTTGCGCTTACGCTCAGAAGTTGGCTTCTCGTAAAATTCGCGGCTACGAACTTCAGCCAGTACACCGGCTTTTTCGCAGGAGCGCTTGAAACGACGCAGAGCTACGTCGAAGGGTTCGTTCTCTTTAACTTTGACGGCTGGCATCCAGAGCTACCTTCATTCATTACCGGGGTCAACATCCTCGCGGCAAAAGAGCACTTGAAGACGTCGGTTTTTAAGGGTTGCGGATGTTAACCCCTCATCGCTCGGAATGCAAAGCCTCTGATCGAAAACCGCTGGTCGGGGCATCACGCGGCGACTATTATGCGCGCCTTCGAATTCAGCCTAAACAAGGCGCAAACCCATGCTAGTACTGGGATTAGAAACCTCCTGCGACGAAACCGGCGTCGCATTATACGACAGCGAACGTGGCCTGCTGGCCGACGCACTGTTCAGCCAGATCGACCTGCACCGTGCCTATGGCGGTGTGGTGCCGGAGCTCGCCTCGCGTGACCACGTAAAACGCATGCTGCCCTTGATCCGTCAGGTGTTGGCCGAGGCGGACTGCGTGCCGACCGAGATCGATGCAATCGCCTATACCGCGGGTCCTGGGCTGGTTGGCGCGCTGCTGGTCGGTGCTTCCTGTGCTCAGGCACTGGCCTTTGCCTGGGGTATTCCTGCGCTCGGTGTGCACCACATGGAAGGCCACTTGCTGGCGCCGATGCTTGAGCCAAAACCGCCGGAATTTCCGTTCGTCGCTTTGTTGGTTTCCGGCGGTCATACGCAGCTGGTTCAGGTCGATGGCATTGGCCAGTACAGTCTGCTCGGCGAGACCCTCGACGATGCTGCCGGTGAAGCGTTCGACAAAACCGCGAAGATGATGGGCCTCAATTATCCGGGTGGCCCGGAAATCGCCAAACTGGCCGAGAAGGGCGTCGCAGGACGTTTCACCTTTCCGCGTCCGATGTGCGATCGCCCGGGTCTGCAATTCAGCTTCAGTGGTCTGAAAACCTCTGCTCTCAACGCCTGGCAGCAGTGCGTCAGCGCCGGGGACGACAACGAGCAAGCCCGTTGCGACATCGCGCTGGCGTTCCAACAGGCCGTGGTGGAGACTTTGACCATCAAGTGCAAACGGGCCCTGAAGCAGGCCGGCATGAAGCGTCTGGTGATCGCTGGTGGCGTCAGCGCCAACAAAGCCTTGCGCGTTTCGTTGGAAAAGATGCTCGGCGACATGAAAGGTGATGTGTTCTACGCCCGTCCCGAGTTCTGCACCGACAATGGCGCGATGATCGCGTTTGCCGGTTGCCAGCGCTTGCAGGCCGGTCAGCAGGAAAGTCTGGCAATCAGCGTGCAGGCGCGCTGGCCGATGGAGCAGTTGTCGGCGCTGTGATGAGTGGCGCTCATGGACGGTATTCAGAAATGCCGTTCGCGCCCGGCAAACAGGTCGCGTAGATTGCCGCGGTGGCGCCAGACGATCAGCAGTGTCAGCGCGCTCATCGGCAACAGCGCCTCCGGTTCCTGCCAGGCCAGCAGCGGCAGGGTCAAGGGCGTGGCGATCAGTGCTGCGAGCGAGCTGGTGCGGGTCAGGTAAAACGTCAGCAACCAGGCGCATACTGCCAGCAGCGCGGCGGGCGGATACAGGCCCAGCAGCATGCCGGCAGCGGTGGCGACACCCTTGCCGCCACGAAAGCGAAAGTACAGCGGGAACAGGTGACCGATCACGGCGCACACGCCGATCCACGCCTGATCCTGTAGCGAAAGGCCCACTGCCGAGGCAATCAGCACCGGCACCAGGCCTTTGCACAGATCACCGAGCAGGGTCAGGATCGCCAGTTTGCGACCGGCCAGGCGCAGCATGTTGGTGGCGCCGGCATTGCCCGAGCCACTCATTCGCGGATCCGGGTTTCCGGTCAGGCGGCTGAGCAAAATGGCGAAGGACAGCGAGCCGAGCAGGTAGGCGAGAGTCGCCAGTAACCAAAACATGCTAACTATTCCGGGCGAGGACGCCCTGATTCTAACGGCGCATTGCGCCCTTGTCGTGCAGTGGAGAGAAGTGCTTGGACAGAGTGTTTATCGAGGGCCTGGAAGTCGACACCGTGATCGGTGCCTACGACTGGGAGCGCGGCATCCGACAGTGCCTGCGACTTGATCTGAGCTTCGCCTGGGACAATCGCCCGGCCGCCGCTGGTGACGACCTGACCCTGGCGCTCGACTATGCCAGCGTATCCGCGCGAATCCAGGCCTTTGCCGAGCAGGCGCAGTTTCAATTGGTCGAGACCTTTGCCGAGCGTCTGGTCGCAGTGTTGATGAGCGAATTCAACATCACTTGGGTACGCTTGAAGCTGACCAAGCCAGGTGCGGTGCCAGCGGCCAAGGGTGGCGTGGGTGTGGAGATCGAGCGCGGATGTCGCTGACTCAGGTCTACCTCGGGCTCGGTAGCAATATCGAGCGCGAAACTCATCTGTGCGCTGGTCTCGACGCTTTGGCGACGTTTCTGGTGGATATCCGCTGTTCGGCGGTGTTCGAAAGCCAGCCGGTCGGGATCAAAAGCGGGCCGTTCTTCAACTTTGTGGTGTCGGCGTATACCGACCTGCCGCTGATGGAGCTGGATCGTCGCTTGAAATTCATTGAGGCGGACAACGGTCGCTACGCACCGGATCGCAAGGGGCTGCCGCTGGATATCGATGTGCTGCTGTATGGCGAACTGGCGGGAAATTTCGACGGGCTGGTTCTGCCGCGCGCGGAGATTCTGAAAAATGCCTTTGTGCTGTGGCCGCTGTCGCTGATTGCGCCGGATCGCATGCATCCGGGTATGGGAAAAAGCTTCGCGATGTTGTGGGCTGAGGCGCAGATTGATCAGGTGCTGGCGCCGGTGGCGTTCGAGTGGCGGGGTAAGCAGTTAACCCCGCCGAATCTTTAAAGCAAAAGATCGCAGCCTGCGGCAGCTCCTGTAGAGAAACGCATATTCCCGCGTAGGAGCTGCCGCAGGCTGCGATCTCCTGATCTTGCCTCAGGCGTTCTCTTTGTAAGCCTTCAACGCCTTTAGTCGCTCACGCTTCAGCGCCTCACCCAGCTCCGGCCCCTTGAATCCCTTCTCCAGCAACGGTTGCACCGCGACTTCCCGCGCAACCTTGGCAGCGCCGCGCAAGTAATCCGCCTGTGGATAACTTCTCTGTTCCAGCCCTTTGCGTCCCCGCGCATCCATCTCGCACGCAGCAATAAATTCTTCGAAGCGCTGCGGTCGGCGATACACGTCAAAACTCTGCAGCAGCTCCAGCAATGTCGAAGCCTTTAACTCCAGCGCCCGGTGTCCATGAGTGTGGTACTTGCCGACCAGTAGCGCTAACTCCTGACAATCCTTCGGCGCCTTGAAGCGTTCGTTGACCGCTTTGATCAGCTTGAGGCCGGTGTGCTCATGGGCGATGTGCCGTGGCCACTCTTCTTCCGGCGTCAGGCCTTTGCCGAGGTCATGCAGCAGACAAGCCCAGCGCACGGTCAGCGGCTGTTTGTGCAGCGCCGACTGCTCCAGCACGCTGAGTGTGTGCAGGCCGGTATCGATTTCCGGGTGATGCGCTTCCGGTTGTGGCACACCAAAAAGCGCGTCGACTTCCGGCATCAGTACCTTCAACGCGCCGCAGTCGCGTAGCACCTCAATAAATACCTGCGGCCGATCTTCCAGCAGTGCACGGGAGATTTCTTTCCAGCTGCGTTCGGCGGTCAACGCCTCCAGTTCACCGGACTCGCTGAGCTGGCGCATCAGTTCCAGGGTTTCCGGCGCGACCGTGAAGCCGAGCCCGGCGTAACGCGCGGCAAAGCGGGCAACACGCAGAACGCGGAGAGGATCTTCGGCGAACGCCGGAGAAACGTGGCGCAGGATTCGAGCTTCAAGATCGCGCTGGCCATGGTACGGATCGGTCAGGTTCAGCTGATCGTCCTCGGCCATGGCGTTGATGGTCAGGTCGCGACGAATCAGGTCTTCTTCAAGCGTGACTTCGGGGCTGGCGTGAAAGGTGAAGCCGCCATAACCGCGACCGCTTTTACGCTCGGTGCGGGCGAGGGCGTATTCCTCGCCGCTTTTTGGGTGAAGAAATACCGGGAAATCCGAGCCGACCGGGCGATAACCCTTGGCGAGCATTTCTTCTGTTGTGGCGCCGACCACCACCCAATCGATGTCCGTAACCGGTTTGCCCAGCAAGCGATCACGTACGGCACCGCCAACCTTGAAAATCTGCATAAAAAACCTCCGTTAGCCCGACAGGATAACTCTTGTGTCGGACTTTCGGAGGCCAGAACCGTTTCAAAGATGAATGACGGCGAGGTCGAGCCGGCCGTAATCCCCTTCGCTGTGTTCACTGCGCGGCGGAACGTGATGGGTTTTCATGATCTGGTCGCCTTGCAGGGTTTCCAGATGGATATCGAAGCCCCACAAGCGATGCAGATGTTTAAGCACCTCGTCAGTGGAGTCTCCCAGCGGTTTGCGATCGTGCTGTTGGTGACGCAAGGTCAGTGAACGGTCCCCGCGCCGATCAATGCTGTAGATCTGCACGTTCGGTTCACGATTGCCGAGGTTGTACTGCGCAGCAAGGGTTTCGCGAATGATCCGGTAGCCGGGTTCGTCATGAATCGCAGGCACCAGCAAGTCGTCCTTCTGATCGTCATCCATGATGCTGAACAGTTTCAGGTCACGGATCACCTTCGGCGACAGATACTGCAGGATGAAACTCTCGTCCTTGAAGCTGCTCATGGCGAATTTGATGGTCGACAGCCAGTCGCTCCCGGCGATTTCCGGGAACCAGTGACGATCTTCTTCGGTAGGTTCTTCACACATGCGCCGAATGTCGCGGTACATGGCGAAGCCTAGTGCATAAGGGTTGATGCCGCTGTAGTAAGGGCTGTCGAAACCCGGCTGGAACACCACGCTGGTGTGCGACGTCAGGAACTCCATCATGAAACCGTCGGTGACCAGCCCTTCGTCGTACAGGTCATTCATCAGCGTGTAGTGCCAGAACGTCGCCCAGCCTTCGTTCATCACCTGGGTCTGGCGCTGTGGATAAAAATATTGGGCGATCTTACGCACGATCCGCACGATCTCGCGCTGCCAAGGCTCCAGCAACGGCGCGTGTTTCTCGATGAAGTACAGGATGTTTTCCTGCGGCTCGGCCGGGAAGCGCGCGTTGTCCCTGTCGCTGTACTTGTCTGCGCCTTTGGGGATGGTGCGCCACAGATCGTTGATCTGCTTCTGCAGGTGCTCTTCGCGATCCTTCTGCCGCCGCCTTTCCTCTTCGGCGGAAATCGGATACGGCCGCTTGTAGCGGTCGACGCCGTAGTTCATCAGGGCATGGCAGGAGTCGAGCAGGTCTTCCACCGCATCGATGCCGTGGCGCTCCTCGCACTGCATGATGTACTGCTTGGCAAACACCAGGTAATCGATGATCGAGCTGGCATCGGTCCAGGTGCGGAACAGGTAGTTGCCCTTGAAGAAACTGTTGTGGCCGTAGCACGCGTGCGCCACGACCAGCGCCTGCATGCAGATGGTGTTTTCTTCCATCAGGTAAGCAATGCACGGATCGGAGTTGATCACGATTTCGTAGGCCAGGCCCATCTGTCCACGGCTGTAGGATTTTTCGGTGCTGAGGAAGTGTTTGCCGTAGGACCAATGGTGGTAACCCAGCGGCATGCCGACCGAGGCATAGGCGTCCATCATCTGCTCGGCGGTGATCACTTCGATCTGGTTGGGATAGGTATCCAGTGCATAGCGGGCCGCGATCCGGGCGATTTCGCGGTCGTAGGTCTGGATCAGCTCGAACGTCCATTCGGAGCCGGTGGAAATGGGTTGGCGCTTCTGCTCTTTGGCGGTCATGTCACTAACCTGCGCTGGAAGAGTTCACGGAAGACCGGATAGATATCCCCGGCCGAGACCAGTTGCTGCTGGGCAAAAGTGTCAGAGAAGGCTTCGGCGATGCGTTCGTACTCGTACCACAGGGCCTGATGTTCGCGCGGGGTGATCTCCACGTAAGTGTAGTACTGCACAAACGGCATGATCTGGTTGATCAGAATGTCACGGCAGATCGGCGAGTCATCGTTCCAGTTGTCGCCGTCGGAAGCCTGCGCCGCGTAGATGTTCCACTCGTTGCTCGGGTAACGCTCGGCCATGATCTCCTGCATCAGTTTCAGGGCGCTGGAAACAATGGTGCCGCCGGTTTCCCGCGAATAGAAAAACTCTTCTTCGTCGACTTCCCGGGCACTGGTGTGGTGGCGGATGAACACCACGTCGATCTTGTCGTAGTTCCGTTTCAGGAACAGGTACAACAGGATGAAAAAGCGTTTGGCGATGTCCTTGGTCGCCTGGGTCATGGAGCCGGAAACATCCATCAGGCAGAACATGACGGCTTTCGAGCTCGGGTTCGGCTGTTTGATCAGCAAGTTGTATTTCAGGTCGAACGTATCGAGGAACGGCACGCGGTGGATGCGCGCACTGAGTTTTTCGATTTCCGCTTCGAGTTCCTGAATATCGCCGAAGTTGTCTGGCTCTTCGCGTCTCAGTCGCTCAAGTTCCTCTTTGACTTCGCGCAGTTTCGCGCGGCTGCTGCCGGACAGGGCGATACGCCGTGCGTGCGCCGAGCGCAGGGTGCGGATGATGTTGATCCGTGACGGGTTGCCTTCGTTGCTGATCCCTGCGCGTACGGTTTTGAAGGTGTCGGTGCCGCTCAGGTTACGCTTGACCAGGTTCGGCAGTTCGAGGTCTTCGAACATGAATTCGAGGAACTCTTCCTGAGTGATCTGGAAGACGAACTCGTCCATGCCTTCGCCGGAGTTGCCAGCCTTGCCCGGACCGCGTCCGCCGCCACCTCCAGGTGGCCGTGCGATATGTTCGCCGGCAGTAAATTCCTTGTTGCCGGGATGAACCACGGTCTGCTTGCCGCCGCGGCCGTGGTGAAGCACCGGTTCGTCGATGTCGCGACCGGGAATACTGATCTGTTCGCCGTGCTCCATATCGGTAATGGAGCGCCGACTGACCGCCTCTTCGACAGCCTTCTTGATGTGGTCACGATAGCGCCGCAGGAAACGCTGGCGGTTTACCGTGCTCTTGTTCTTGCCATTGAGACGTCGGTCGATCACATAACTCATAGGAAGCCCTCCGGGCAGCTTCAAGTTGTGAGCTTCAAGCTGCAAGTAAAAGCAGGTTCCCGGGCATCTCTGGGTTACGCGCTTTGTTCTTGCAGCTTGTAGCTAGAAGCTTGCAGCTGCTTCACTGCGACTTCCGGACCCGTAGGTACCATTCGGAAAGAAGCCGTACCTGTTTGTCGGTGTAGCCGCGTTCGACCATTCGAGTGACGAAGTCGTTGTGCTTTTGCTGATCCTCCTTGCTGGCCTTGGCGTTGAAGCTGATGACGGGCAGCAGGTCTTCGGTGTTGGAGAACATTTTCTTCTCGATGACCACCCGCAGTTTTTCGTAGCTGAGCCAGGTCGGGTTCTTGCCGTTGTTGTTGGCGCGGGCGCGCAATACGAAGTTGACGATCTCGTTGCGGAAATCCTTCGGATTGCTGATGCCGGCCGGCTTCTCGATTTTCTCCAGTTCTTCGTTCAGCGCGACACGGTTAAGGATCTCGCCGGTTTCCGGATCGCGGTATTCCTGATCCTGAATCCAGAAGTCCGCGTACAGCACGTAGCGGTCGAAGATGTTCTGGCCGTACTCGCTGTAAGACTCGAGGTAGGCGGTCTGGATCTCCTTGCCGATGAATTCGATATAACGCGGTGCCAGGTATTCCTTGAGATAGCGCAGATAGCGCTCGCGGGTTTCGGCCTGGAACTGTTCCTGTTCGATCTGCTGTTCCAGCACATAGAGCAAGTGCACCGGGTTGGCGGCGATTTCGTGCGGATCGAAGTTGAACACCTTGGACAGGATCTTGAAGGCGAAGCGGGTCGACAGACCATTCATGCCTTCATCGACACCTGCCGAGTCGCGGTATTCCTGAATCGACTTGGCCTTCGGATCGGTGTCCTTGAGGTTTTCGCCGTCGTAGACACGCATCTTCGAATAGATGTTGGAGTTTTCCGGCTCCTTGAGGCGCGAAAGCACGGTGAACTGGGCGAGCATCTTCAAGGTGTCTGGCGCGCAATGCGCTTTGGCCAGGGAGCTGTTGAACAGCAGTTTGTCGTAGATCTTCACCTCGTCACTGACGCGCAGGCAATACGGCACTTTGACGATGTAGATCCGGTCGATGAACGCTTCGTTGTTCTTGTTGTTGCGAAAGGTGTGCCATTCCGATTCGTTGGAGTGGGCGAGCAGGATCCCGGTAAACGGAATCGCGCCGAGGCCTTCGGTACTGTTGTAGTTGCCTTCCTGAGTAGCGGTCAGCAATGGGTGCAGCACCTTGATCGGTGCCTTGAACATTTCGACGAATTCCATCAGGCCCTGGTTGGCCCGGCACAGCGCACCGGAATAGCTGTAGGCGTCGGCGTCGTTCTGTGGGTATTCCTCGAGTTTGCGGATGTCGACCTTACCGACCAGCGCCGAGATGTCCTGGTTGTTCTCGTCACCCGGTTCGGTCTTGGCCACGGCGATCTGATTGAGGATCGACGGATACAGTTTGACCACGCGGAACTGGCTGATGTCACCGCCAAATTCGGCCAGGCGTTTGGTCGCCCATGGCGACATGATGGTGTTCAGGTAGCGCCGAGGGATGCCGAAGTCTTCTTCGAGGATCGCGCCATCTTCGGTGGCGTTGAACAGACCCAGCGGCGATTCGAATACGGGTGAGCCCTTGATTGCGTAGAAGGGCACTTTTTCGATCAACTGTTTCAGCTTCTCGGCCAGCGACGATTTACCGCCGCCGACGGGGCCGAGCAGATAGAGAATCTGTTTCTTCTCTTCCAGGCCTTGGGCGGCGTGGCGGAAATACGAGACGATCTGGTCGATGCATTCTTCCATCCCGTGGAAGTCTTCAAAGGCCGGATAGCGACGGATCACCTTGTTGGAGAAGATGCGTGACAGCCTCGAGTTGGTCGAGGTGTCGAGCAGTTCCGGTTCGCCGATGGCCAGCAATAGACGCTCGGCGGCGGAAACGTAGGCGCTACGGTCTTTCTTGCACAGCTCCAGGTACTCTTGCAGCGAGAGTTCTTCCTGGCGTGTGGACTCGAAGCGTTGTTGGAAGTGGCTAAAGATACTCATGACGTCACCTCGCTCGATACGTGGAGCCGACGCCGGATCACTCAGTCGATGCTGGCAAACAACCGTTTTGGCAGCTGTTTGTTTACCCCCCAGAACACTTCCACGATCGACAATCGTGAAAGTCACTCCCGATGACCCGTGCGCCGGTGTACCGGCTCTCCCCTGATTTGGATGGCCTGGGCTTAAGGATAGTTGGGAATTCGGGAGGTAAAGGCGAGATACGTAATTAGTTGTGGCAAGACCGTTCGTCTGCCCGCGCAGGCCCACGGCAGCCGGGGCCTGCGCGTGACAAAAAAATTATTCGGCGGTGCCTTGCGCGGTTTCTGCAGGATACGTCGTACGCCACAACTCGAAGCCGCCGTCCATGCTGTAAACGTCGGAGAAGCCTTGGCTGATCAGGTACGCCGCAGCGCCCTGGCTGGAATTACCGTGATAGCAGACGACCACAGTCGGCGCATCCAGGTCGGCGCCCTGGATGAAGGCGTGCAGCGAATGGTTGTCCAGATGCTTCGAGCCGCTGATGTGCAGCGCGGCAAAAGTCGCTGGGTCGCGCACGTCTACAACGACAGCACCTTGTTCACGCAGGGCCTGGGCCTGTTCCGGGGGGATTCGTTTGAATTCGCTCATGGCGGGTTCCTGTTACTCGGCTGAAAGCGCAGTCTAACGCGGCGCGCTGACTGGCGAAGTTTCGGGGATAAGTGGTGCGACGGTCGGGGCGAGGCCGCCGTGTTCATCGCATTTGCATGACAGGCGTTCGCCGCTGTCGACGTTCATCAGGGTCAGACTGCCGCCCCAGACACAACCGGTGTCCAGCGCCGAGATGCCTGGCTCATGGATATTGCCTTCGAGTGCCGCCCAGTGGCCGAAGATGATGCGCAGGCCTTTGGTCTTGCGCTCTCTGTGCTGGAACCAAGGTTTGTAACCGGGTGGAGCGGTGTCGAGGCCTTCCTTGCTCTTGAGGTCGAGCTTGCCTTCGGCGGTGCAGAAGCGCATGCGCGTGAAGTAGTTGGTGATGACGCGCAGGCGCGTGACGCCTTTGAGGTCGTTGTCCCATTTCGCCGGGTCGTTACCGTACATGCCGTCGAGGTAGGCGGGGAGCAGGTTGTCGTCACGCAGGGCGGTTTCGACTTCGCCGGCGCACTTCAGCGCGCGGCTCAGCGACCATTGCGGCGGAATGCCGGCGTGGACCATGGCGACATTACGCTGCTCGTCGTAGTGCATGAGCTTTTGCTGTCGCACCCATTCAAGCAATTCAGCGCAGTCCGGCGCTTCGAGAATCTCGCGCAGCGTGTCGGACTTCTTCAAGCGCTCGATATTTCTGGCCGCGGCCAGCAGATGCAGGTCGTGGTTGCCGAGTACGCAGACCAGCGATTCACGCATGCCATGCAGAAAACGCAGGGTTTCCAGTGATTGCGGGCCACGGTTGACCAGATCGCCGACCAGCCAGAGCCGATCGAGTGCCGGGTCGAACGCGACTTGCTTGAGCAGGCATTTCAGCGGTTCGAGGCAGCCTTGCAGGTCGCCGACGGCATACGTCGCCATCAGTGCAAAGATCCGGGCACGGCGAGGCGGAAGGGTTTGATGATCGCGTCAAAATGTTTGCCGTCAGTGGCGACCATTTCATAGGTGCCTTGCATGGTGCCTACCTTGGTGGTCATTACCGTGCCGCTACTGTAGGTGTGGCTCTGGCCGGCATCGATCAACGGTTGCTGACCTACTACGCCTGCACCACGCACTTCTTCGACATGGCCATCACCGTCGGTGATCACCCAGTGCCGCGACATCAGGCGTGCGGGCTGCTCGCCATTGTTCTGCACGGTGATGGTGTAGGCGAAGGCGAAGCGGTCGTGCTCGGGTTGCGATTGGTCTGCCAGATAGTGGGTAACGACGCTGACATCGACCTGGTAACGGGAATCGGACATGCAAGAGGCCTTAAACGAAGCGGAACGCGGGGCGTAGCTGATGGGGAGTCAGTCTAGGCAAGTATCGGGCAGTAAACCAGAGTGGCGTCCTGCCCGATAGCGTTCATCGTTTATCAGTCGGCGGCAGGGGAGGCCGGGACTTGTACCGCGAGCTGGTCGGCCAGACGTACGAATGCGGCCAGATCCAGTTGCTCCGGACGCAGGCTGCCATCGACGCCGGCGGCTTCGATTTCAGCGTTGCTGAGCAATTGCTTGAGGGTGTTACGCAAGGTTTTGCGACGCTGGTTGAAGGCTTCGCGCACAACGCGCTCCAGCAGCTTGTGATCCTTGGCCGGGTGTGGAAGCACGGCGTGCGGCACCAGACGAACGATCGCCGAATCAACTTTAGGTGGCGGGTTGAATGCGCCCGGGCCAACGTTGAACAGGTGCTCTACGCGGCAATGGTACTGAACCATGATCGACAGACGACCCCAGTCACCGCCGCCCGGGCCAGCGGCCAGACGCTCGACCACTTCTTTCTGCAGCATGAAATGCATGTCGCGAATGATGCCGGCGTTGTTCAGCAGATGAAAAATCAGCGGCGTGGAGATGTTGTACGGCAGGTTGCCGACCACACGCAGGCTGTTCGGCGCGGCATTGAGCGTGTTGAAGTCGAACTTTAGTGCATCACCCTGATGCAGGTTGAAGTTGCTCTTGCCGGCAAACTGCTGGTTGAGGATCGGGATCAGGTCCTTGTCCAGTTCCACGACATCGAGTTGCGCGCCGGAGTTGAGCAGGCCAGCGGTCAATGCGCCCTGGCCCGGGCCGATTTCCAGCAGACGGTCTTCAGACTTGGCACTGATGGAGCGCAGGATGCGGTCGATAACCCCGGCATCGTGCAGGAAGTTCTGGCCAAAGCGTTTGCGCGCCTTGTGTTGGTATTGCTCGGTCATAAACGGGTCTCGGCCATCTGGTAGGCGGTTTCCAGGGCGACTTGCAGGCTGCCGGTGTCGATCTTGCCGCTGCCGGCCAGATCCAGGGCGGTGCCGTGGTCGACCGAGGTGCGGATGATCGGCAGACCAAGGGTCACGTTGACGGCAGCGCCGAAGCCTTTGTACTTGAGCACAGGCAAGCCCTGGTCATGGTACATCGCCAGCACTGCATCGCAGTGCTCCAGATATTTGGGGGTAAACAGAGTGTCGGCAGGCAGCGGGCCACGAAGGTCCATGCCCTCGCCGCGCAGACGCTCTAATGTCGGTTCAATGATGTCGATTTCTTCATGGCCCAGATGGCCGCCTTCACCGGCGTGCGGGTTGAGGCCGCAGACCAGGATGCGTGGCTGGGCGATGCCGAATTTTTCTTGCAGGTCGGCGTGCAGAATCCGCGTGACCCGCTCCAGCCGTTCTGGCGTGATCGCATCGGCAATCTCGCGCAGGGGCAGGTGAGTGGTGACCAGTGCGACGCGCAAACCGCGGGTGGCGAGCATCATAACCACTTGGGCGGTGTGGGTCAGATCAGCGAGGAATTCCGTGTGCCCGGAAAAGGCGATGCCGGACTCGTTGATCACGCCCTTGTGCACAGGGGCGGTGATCATTCCGGCGAAGTCGCCGTTCAGGCAGCCGTTGCCGGCGCGGGTCAGGGTTTCGAGGACGAAAGCCGCATTGGCCTTGTCCAGGCGCCCAGCCACCACGGGGGCGCTAAGCGGA
Source organism: Pseudomonas sp. S3_C06 (assembly GCF_054667675.1). NCBI lineage: Bacteria > Pseudomonadati > Pseudomonadota > Gammaproteobacteria > Pseudomonadales > Pseudomonadaceae > Pseudomonas > Pseudomonas sp. S3_C06. The sequence goes on along the minus strand of NZ_CP162747.1, from coordinate 3,272,907 downwards.
GTATCCCAGACGTACAGGCTGTTGGCGGGCGCCGGGGCATCCGGCCAACTACCAGGCGCAACATCCAGCAAAGTGACAGCCAGCCCCAGTTGCGCGGCCCGCTCAAGGAGCAGGTCGCGGCTGGTGATGGCAATCAGGGGATGTGGCTGGGCTTGCGAGGCGAGCAGCAGGCACAGGTCGGGACCGATGCCGGCTGGTTCGCCGGGTGTCAGCGCGAAACGCTGGGGTTTCACTGCGCTGCCTGGTCTGCACCAGGGAGTTTGATCTCTACGTAAGCTTCGTCACGGATCTGACGCAGCCAGGTTTGCAGCTCTTCGTCGTATTTGCGGTTACGCAGTACGGTCATGGCTTGCTGCTCGCGGGCCTGTTCGGTGCTGTCGGTGGCGCGACGGCCAAGGACTTCCAGAACGTGCCAGCCGTATTGGGTCTGGAATGGCTTGGACAGCTGACCTTGTGGGGTCTGGGCCATCACTTCGCGGAATTCCGGCACCAGTGCGTTCGGGTCGATCCAGTTGAGGTCGCCGCCGTTGAGGGCAGACCCCGGGTCTTCGGAGTAGTTTTTCGCCAGTTCGGCGAAATCTTCACCGGCCAGGATGCGGTCATACAACGATTGCACCAAGGCTTTGGTTTTGGCTTCGTCGCGGATCGGACTTGGCTTGACCAGAATGTGGCGTACATGCACTTCGTCGCGCATCTGCGCTTCGCCGCCGCGCTTGGCCAGTAGCTTGAGGATGATGAAACCACCCGGCGTGCGTGCAGGCTGAGTGATGTCGCCAACGGCCATGCTGCTCAACTCGCGGTCAAACGGCGGTGGCAATTGTGCGGCTTTACGCCAGCCCATGTCGCCGCCTTCCAGAGCGTTGTCGCTACCGGATTTGGCCACGGCCATCTGACCGAAGTCAGCGCCTTGCTTGAGTTGCTGGTAAACCTCCATGGCCTGACGGGCAGCACTCTGAATCGCGTCAGAGTTGGCGCTTTCCGGCGTCGGGATCAGGATGTTGGCCAGGTGCAGCTCTTCGGACAGTTGCATCTTGCCCAGGTCGGAGGCGAGGAAGTTCTTCACTTCCTGCTCGGAGACCTGAATGCGTTCTGCCACGCGGCGCTGACGTACGCGGCTGATGACCATTTCGCGTTTGATCTGGTCACGGGCGTCGTCGTAGGACAGACCGTCGCGAGCCAGAGCAGCACGGAATTGATCAACAGTCATGTTGTTGCGCTGAGCAATGGTGCCGACTGCCTGGTTCAATTCTTCATCGGTGATGCGGATGCCGGAACGCTCGCCAATCTGCAGTTGCAGGTTTTCGACGATCAGACGCTCGAGCACCTGTTGATCCAGTACGCCTGGAGGCGGCAGGCCGCCACCACGCTTGGCGATGGTCTGCTGAACTTCGTGGACGCGCTGGTCCAGTTGACTCTGCATGACCACGTCGTTGTCGACGATCGCTACCACTTTGTCGATGGATTGAACTGCGGCGTTAGCCGCAGTACCCAGGAACAGCGCGCCCAGCATCAGCGGGCGCAGACAATCAGAAAGCTTGGTCTTCACGTTCACGATAACCTTGAATGCCTTTGTCGAGGAAGCTCTCTACCTTGGCGCCAGTGAGGCCGCCGAGTCCCTTCAGAACAATTTGGAGGAAGATGCCATGGTCGCCTTTTTCGTTTTGCGGGGCTTCCTGGCTGAACTCGTCATAGGAAACCCAGTAACGGTTGATCAGGCGCAGTTTCCAGCAGCAGTTGTCGTACTCGAAACCACCGAAGGCTTCCAGGGTACGGTTGCGGTTGTAGTCGTACTGCCAGCGGCTGATGGCGTTCCACTGCGGAACGATCGGCCAGATGACCGAGAAGTCATGCTGCTGGATCTTGTAGTAGTCCTTCACGTAGCCAGGCTGACCAGGAGTGCCGTAGTCGCCACCACCCACTGTCCATTTACCGGTGTTCTGGTCGTAACGGATCTGGTCGTTGCGATAGCGATAACCGACGTTGATAACCTTGTTCGGGTTGTCTTCAGGCTGGTAGTGGAACATCGCGCTGCCGGAGCGCGGGCTGCGGCTGTCCGGATCCCAGTTGTAATCGGCCGTGGTGCGCCAATCGCGGTTCCAGCGGTATTCGTATTCCAGAGCGTATGGCGAGACGTTGGATTTCGCGTCGTCACGATCGTTGAATGCGATGCCAGGCAATTGAACCTTGCGATCCTTGAAGTACAACGCCTGACCAACACTGATGCGTTGACGTTCGAAACCGTTGTCTTCGATCCAGCGGCTGGTAACGCCCAGCGACAGTTTGTTCTCGTCGCCGACGCGGTCGGAGCCAGAGAAACGGTTGTCGCGGAACAGCGAAGCGTAGTTGAAGGTGTATTCGCTGGTGTCGAATACTGGAATGTCTTCCTGGTCGACCTCGGGTACATAAAGGTAGAACAGGCGTGGTTCCAGAGTCTGACGATAGTTTTTGCCAAAGTACTGGGTATTGCGGTCGAAATACAGCCCGCCGTCGATGCTGGCGATCGGTACACCACGGTTCTGGTTGCTGTCGAATTCGCCGTTGAGCTTTTTCTGTTCAGCTGTCATCGCATCAATCTGCGATTTGCCGGTGTTGTCCAGATCCAGCTGATATTGGGTGTACTGGTATTTCAGCGATGGCTTCAAGAAGCCATAGGTCCAGTTCATTGGCAGGCTGACACCCGGCTTGAGATTCAAGCGGTCGCCATTGGCACGTGCCAGACCCGTGATGTTGTTGTCCAGGCGCGACTCGGTAGTGACGCCGTCTTCCTGTACAAAGGTGCCACTTCTCAGGTCACGGTCGAAACGGACAAGCTCGGTCTCGTAATCGAAATTCAGACCTTCCGGGTGGTACGGCAGCTGACCGTTGAAGGTGATCTGCGGCAGACGGCCGTACGGCGTCAGGTTCGAAACGGTTGCGAGCTGGTATTGCTGGGCATTCAACGTGGCGGTGTACGAATCACCACGGTAGGAAACCAGACCCTGTTGGTTGACGAAGTCGCTGGACTTCACGCCAATCTGATCGGTTTGCAGGTCCTGGAAGTAGTACGGATCGCTGATCTTGGTGTAGTCAACCTGAGTGAACACACGGGAGTCGAGACCGCCCTTGTGCTGCCAGTTGTACATGTAGCGAGTCTCGTTGTAGTCGGACTGTCGCTTGCGATCATCGTCTTCATCATTGAGGTAGGCGGCACCGAACTGACCTTCACTCGACTTGGTCAGGTAACGGAATTCGCCTTCCACCAGCATGCCGCGCTTGCTCATGTAGCGCGGGTACAACGTGGCGTCATAGTTCGGCGCCAGGTTGAAGTAGTACGGTGTAACCAGCATGAAGCCGGTATCGGTGCCGCTGCCAATGGTCGGCGGCAGGAAGCCCGACTGGCGACGGTCGTCGATCGGGAAATAGATGTACGGCGTGTAAAGAATCGGAATGTCTTTTACGCGCAACGTCACGTTGGTCGCGGTACCGAAACCGGTGGCCGGGTTCAAGGTGATGTTGTTGCCCTTGAGCTGCCAGGCATTGCTGTTCGGTTCGCACGTGGTGTACGTGCCGTCCTTCAAGCGGATGATCGCGTTTTCCGCACGCTTGGCGTACAGCGCGTTGCCGCGGATACGCGATTTGTGCATCACGTATTCGGCGTTGTCGACTTTGGCTTCACCGGTGTCGAGCTGCACATCGGCATGGTCGCCAACGATCAGCGCGCCGTTGTCGCGGATGCGCACATCGCCATTGAGTTCGGCGCGGCTCTCCGCCTGATACAGGCTGGCCTCGTCGGATTCGACCTGCATGCTGCCCTGACGCAGGACGACATCGCCGGCCAGCGTACCGACTTGATCATCGGTGTTATAGCGCGAGGCTTTTGCGCCGATAAAGGTCGGTGCATCGCTTTTGTTCGTCTTGTCATTCATGCCAGGACGAATCGGTTCGATATAGGCACCAGAGCAGTAAGGCCCGGTCTCGGCCAGTTGGGCGGCGGTGAGTTTCTCGCGCGGAACCCAGTCGAGGTGACTGAAGTCTTCGCTACGGGATTTCAGACCGCGGCCTTTGGCTTCGGTGACGAGTGCCGTTTTAGGGGCTGTGTCGGCAACCGAACCGTTCTCGGTCGCGGCTTCGCCGGTAGCGCTGACGGCACTGCCGTCATGCACCGGACGCGGCGGCAACGCAGCAGCGGTTGATTTGGGCGCACAGGCCCAACCACCCGAAGCCGAGACGGAGCAGTCATACTGCTCGGCGGCAACAACGAATTGACTGGCCAGAGGTTGCATAGCCAGCAGACTGCCGGTTACCAACAACGGAAATTTTTTACGAAACGCGGGGGATTTCAATGCCATCTTATTAGTCCGGGCTTCCTGCGTGCCATCTGCCCGCGGTGTGGGCCGCACGCCTCTCGATGGTCTGAAAAAGATGCTGGATAATAAAGCATGACCCGCTTGACGGCTAGCGCCGTCGGAGACCCTTGCAATGCCTGATCAAGATGTACGCTTGCAACACCTGAAAGTTTGGCTCGATGAGCAGTTGGCAATCCTGTTTGCAGATCAGGGCTGGGGCACCGTGCCCCCGGCCACGTTGACCGCGGCCAGCAGCGACGCGAGCTTTCGCCGTTACTTCCGCTGGGAAGGGGAGGGTCGCAGCTTTGTCGTAATGGATGCACCGCCGCCCCAGGAAAACTGCAAACCGTTCGTGGATATCGCCTTTTTGCTGGCGAAATCCGGAATAAATGTGCCGAAAATTTATGCCGAAGACCTCGATCGCGGATTTCTTTTGCTCAATGACCTGGGCAGCAAGACCTATCTCGACGTGATCGATGGCGAAAATGCCGATCAATTGTTCAACGATGCCCTGCAAGCGCTGCTGGCTTTTCAGCAGTTGCCGATGGTTGCACCGTTGCCGAGTTACGACGTTGCGTTGCTGCGCCGTGAGCTGGAACTGTTTCCCGAGTGGTACGTGAAGCGCGAACTCGGCGTCGAGTTCGATTCAATTCAGCAACAACAATGGCAACAAGTCAGCAATCTGCTGATCGACAGCGCCCTGGCCCAGCCGAAAGTGCTGGTTCACCGCGACTACATGCCGCGCAACCTGATGCTCAGCGAGCCGAATCCCGGCGTGCTGGATTTCCAGGATGCGGTTTACGGCCCGGTGACCTACGACGTGACTTGTCTGTTCAAGGACGCCTTCCTCAGCTGGCCTGAAGAACGCGTACGTGGCTGGCTGGAAAGTTATTGGCAACAAGCCTCGGCGCTGAATATTCCGGTGCAGCCGGACTTCGAAGATTTCCAGCGCGCCAGCGACCTGATGGGCGTGCAGCGTCACCTGAAAGTCATTGGCATCTTTGCGCGCATCTGCCATCGCGATGGCAAGCCGCGTTATCTGGCCGACGTACCGCGCTTCTTCTCTTATATAGAGGCAGTGATCGGGCGTCGTCCGGAACTGGCGGAGCTGCAAACGCTGCTCACCAGCCTGCGGGGTGGAGCAACAGCATGAAGGCAATGATTCTGGCTGCAGGCAAAGGCGAGCGCATGCGCCCGCTGACCCTGACCACGCCGAAACCGCTGGTGCGTGCCGGCGGCGTTCCTCTGATCGAATACCACCTGCGTGCCCTCGCGGCGGCCGGCTTCAACGAGATCGTGATCAATCACGCCTGGCTCGGTCAGCAGATCGAAGATTATCTGGGCGACGGTTCGCAGTTTGGCGTGAGCATTCAGTATTCGCCGGAAGGTGAACCGCTGGAAACCGGCGGCGGGATTTTCCGGGCGCTGCCGTTGCTTGGCGATGACGCGTTTCTGGTGGTCAACGGTGATATCTGGACCGATTACGACTTCAGCGTCCTGCACCAGCCGATCACCGGTCTGGCGCATCTGGTGCTGGCGGACAACCCGGCGCATCACCCGAGTGGAGATTTCACTTTGGTCGATGGCAAGGTGCACGACGGTCAGCCGGACGCTGCAACCCTGACCTACAGCGGCATCGCGGTGCTGCATCCTCAGTTGTTCGACGGCTGCGCCGACGGTGCTTTCAAACTGGCACCGCTGTTGCGCAACGCCATGGCGGCTGGCGAAGTCACGGGCGAGCGTCTGAAAGGTCACTGGGTCGATGTTGGTACGCACGAGCGTCTGGCAGAAGCTGAAACCTTGATAGAAGCGAGTCGCTGACATGTTGTGGCCAGGGACTCTGATTGGAGCCGGAGCGGGTTTTGCGATAGCCAGCATTCCGGGGGCCATGCTTGGGGCATTGTTGGGGCAAGCGCTGGATCGGCGTCTGCACTTGCAGAGCTGGGGGCATTTGCGGGAAAAACTCGGCGGCCGGCCGATGCTGCGCAACGATGAGTTGCTGTTTGTGCTGCTCGGCCGTCTGGCCAAGAGCGACGGTCGGGTCACCGACGGGCACATCCAGCAGGCGCGCAACGAGATGCGTGCGCTGGAAATGAGTGAGCCGGCAACTCGTCGGGCGATTGCCGCGTTCAATCGCGGCAAGTCCGGCAGTGACAGTCTGCGCGGTTATCTGCGGCGTCTGAGTACGCAACCGCATGCTGCCGAAGGCGTATTGCGCGCCTGCTGGCGAATGGTCTGGGCCGATGGTCGCGCGGGCGTCAGTGAACGTGAGTTGCTGGCGCAGTGGGGCAAGTGGCTGGGCTGGACGGCGCATCAGGTGCAGGCCTTGGCCAACGATTACGAGCCGGGCAAGCGGCCGATCGTCAGCGCGGCGGTAAGCTATCAAGAGGCGATGCGCTTGCTCGGCGTGTCGGCGGCCAGTGAGCCGGCGCAGATCAAGCGCGCTTATCGGCGCCTGCTCAGTCGTCATCACCCGGACAAGATTGCCGGTACGGGGGCGACGCCAGCGCAGGTGCGGGAGGCGACCGATAAAACCCGCGAGCTGCACAATGCCTACACGTTGATTCGTGAGCGGCGGGATTTTCGCTAGTCGTTAGCGCTGTGTTGCCGGTGATGGCCCCTTCGCGAGCAGGCTCGCTCCCACAATGGATTGTGTACGCAGATCCAATGTGGGAGCGAGCCTGCTCGCGAAGGGGGCGACGCGATTTACCGATCAGTCCGGGTTCTGCGGATTCAACCAGCCACGCACCCGGCGGAACAATTGCTCCTGTTCAGCCTTGTTATCCGGCAAGGCCTTGAGTGCGACCTGGCTGAACGCCGATGTCTTCAAGCGCTTGCTCGCCTGCATGCGCTCCAGCGCTGCGTTGCGATCAAGCGGCTTGTCCATGTAGAAAATATCCGCGGTCGGCAATTTCAATGTCGGTGTCAGTTCCGCCAATGCCGGTTTGGCTTTGGCCGGTGCTTGCGCATCGACCATGACAAATTTTTCGATCTGCGCGGTTTGTTTTTCAGTCAAATAGCGCGCGGCCCAATAGGCACCGGTGCCGTGGCCGAGTACGACAATGCTGCGTGCACTTTGCTGTTCGGCGTAGCCAATCGCCGCGTCGATCCGCGCGAAGATACGCTCGGCATCGGCCTTGGCTTGTTCTTCGGTGGTCTCGGCAACGACCTGCTCGGCGACTTCGGCTTCACCGCCCGCCGCCTGTTCGATTGGCTGCGCGGTGGTGGCGTCCTTGCTGCCGCTTTCCGGTGCCTTCGGCGCGGCAGCTGCTTCGACGACGCGCGGGGCAATGGCATCGCTTTGCAGATCAGGCAGCGTGATGCTCAGGCTGCTCCAGTCGGCGTTAGGCAGTTTTTGTCGCAATGGGCCGATCGCCTGTGGCCAGTCAGCGGTTTCGCCAGCGCCAGGGATGATGATCACCGCGCCTTTGGGCTCGGCGGTGTTGGCCGGTTTCCACAGGGCGAGAAAGGTGTCGCTGCCGGCCTGTAATTGTTGCTGTTCTTGCGCCGGGACCTTACGTTGCAGTGCGGCGGCTTCTTCCTGACTACGCTCAAGCAGTGGCTGGCGTTCGGCGGGTTTTTCTTCGGCCGGTTTTTCTGCGGTGGCGGCAGGTGCCGGATCGGCGGCTTCGACGGAAAACGCACAAGGCAGAATCAGCGACAGGCACAATGCTGGCATTGCCAGGCGGTAGACAGAGGGCATCGGTTATTCCAGGCCAGAAAGTATCCCGGCAGCCTAATGGGTTGGTCAGAATTTGTCAGTGTATGAGACTTCAATGAAGCGATTTTGCTGCCTGTGGGTTATCGGCTGTTTATGGTTTCCCTTGATGGGCTGGGCGGCGCCTGCGCCGCCGTCACATCTCGCACAGTTGTCGGCGGGCCAGCAGCAGTGGCTGGCGCAGCACAATGAATTGCGTGTTGGTCTGGTGTTGCAAGCCCCTTATGCGCAATACGACCGGCGCCTGCAACGGTTGTCCGGGGCCAACGTCGAATTGATGAAGTTGTTGGCGAAAACGCTCAATGTCGAACTGAGCTGGCGCAACTTTCAGGATCTCGCGCAACTGGAAACCGCGGTGCGCGAGGGCGAGATCGATATCGCGCCGGGCCTGAGTCAAACCCCGAGTGCGCTGCGTCTGTGGCAGTTTTCCGATCCGTACATGCGCGTGCCGCAATTGGTCGTCAGCGATCAGAAGGCCAGTGGCGTGGTCGATCTGGAGAAACTCGATAGCCAGGTCCGTGTCGCTGTGCGCATGCCCAGTACCACCGCCGACTATCTGCGCGGCAACTATCCGCATCTGAACCTGCAAGGCGTGCCGCTCGAACGTCAGGCCTTGCAGTTGCTGTTGAGTCAGCAGGCCGCTTACGCCGTAGTCGATGAGGCGCAGCTCGGACGCTTGTCGGTAGAACCGGAGTTCGCCGAACTGGTGGTGGTCGGCGATATCGGCCTGCCGCAACTGCTGCGAGTCGGCTCGCGCCGCGATTGGCCAGAGTTGGCCGGCATCGTGCAAAGTGCGCTGCGCGCGATCCCGGCCAAGGATCTCGAGCAACTGCACAATCAATGGCTGCAACCGAAATATCCACGACTGTCGGAGTCGCCGGGGTTCTGGCAGAACCTCAGCCTGTTGTTCGCGGTAATGCTGTTGAGTTGTGTCGCGATCGTGTTCTGGCAGCGCCGCCAACAGCACAGTCTCGAACAGCGACTGCTGGCCGCCCGGGAAGACATCGCCTTGCGCGCGGCCAGCGAAGAAGCGCTGCGGTTGACGCAGTTCTCCATTGATCAAAGCACCGTCGGCATCCTCTGGGTCAACTGGGACAGCCATGTGCGCTACGCCAACCGTGCAGCCGAAGTCATGCTCGGTTACCCCTCGGGTGGGTTGATCGAGCGACCGCTGATCGACTTCGAGCCGGGCCTGCACATGGATCGCTGGCTCAACCTGTGGAAGCGCGCGCGCGCCAGTGAAGAAGGGCCGTTGAGTTTCGAGACCAGTTGCGTGCGTGCCGATGGCAGTGTTTTGCCGGCGGATGTCTCGCTGAGTTTCTTGCGTTTTCGTGACAGTGAGTATCTGGTGGTTTATCTCACCGACGTCACCGAGCGCCGTCGCGCCGTGGCGGCGTTGCAGGAAAGCGAGGCGCGTCTGCAGGGCATCGCCGCCAACGTACCGGGACTGGTGTTCCGTCTGGAGCGCGCGCCGGTGACCGGGCAGATCGACTTTGCCTACATCAGTGAAGGCAGCGAAAGTCTGGTCGGCTACGCACCGGCCGTCATCGCTCATCGCGACATGGGTCTGCGCAGTCTGGTGCATCCGGATGACAAGGCCAGTTACCACCGCACCCAGGATCAGGCGCTGGACACCGACAGCGACTGGTCATGGCAGGGCCGAATCCTCACGCGTCAGGGCGAGCAGCGCTGGGCCGAGATCAAGGCGATCACCCGGCAACTGGAGGATGGCGCCTACGTGTGGGACGGCATCGTTTGGGACATCACCGAGAGCAAGCGTATCGAGCTGGAGCTGGCCGCCTCCCGTGAGCAACTGCGCGAACTGTCGGCGCATCTTGAGAGCGTGCGTGAAGAAGAGAAGGCGCGAATTGCCCGCGAGGTTCACGATGAATTGGGGCAGATGCTCACGGTGCTGAAACTGGAAACATCGATGTGCGAACTGGCCTACGCGCAACTCGATCCCGGTCTTAACGAACGCCTCAACAGCATGAAACGCTTGATCGCCCAGTTGTTTCAGTTGGTGCGCGATGTGGCGACGGCGCTGCGGCCACCGATTCTCGATGCCGGGATTGCGTCGGCGATCGAATGGCAGGCGCGGCGGTTTGAAGCGCGGACGCAGATTCCGTGTCTGGTGCAGGTGCCGGACAATCTTCCGGCGCTCAGTGATGCCAAGGCGATTGGCCTGTTCCGGATCCTGCAGGAGGCGCTGACCAATGTGATGCGCCATGCTCAGGCGCATACTGTGGAACTGACGCTGGCGCTGGAAGGCGACGAATTGTGTCTGACTGTCAGTGATGATGGCGTAGGATTTGTCGCCGCTGCCGGTCGGCCGACTTCGTTTGGACTGGTTGGCATGCGCGAGCGGGTGCTGATCATGGGCGGGCGGTTGACGCTGGAGAGTGAACCGGGGGAGGGCACCAGTCTGATGGTGCGGGTGCCGGTGAGTGAGGTCTGAAAGTCTGTAGTGTTTGGGCTGACGCTATCGCGAGCAGGCTCACTCCTACAGGGAATGGTGTGTACCTGAAATCTGGAGAAAAGATTTGATCCGTGTACTGGTAGCCGAAGACCACACCATCGTCCGCGAGGGCATCAAGCAATTGATCGGCCTGGCCAAGGATCTGCAAGTGGTGGGCGAGGCGAGCAATGGCGAGCAACTGCTCGAAACCTTGCGTAGCGTGCCATGCGAAGTGGTCTTGCTCGACATCTCCATGCCCGGCGTCAATGGCCTCGAAGCAATCCCGCGCATCCGTGCGTTGAACAATCCGCCAGCAATTCTGGTGCTGTCGATGCACGACGAAGCGCAGATGGCCGCGCGGGCGCTGAAGGTTGGCGCGGCCGGGTATGCGACCAAGGACAGTGATCCGGCGCTGTTGCTCACCGCCATTCGTAAAGTCGCGGCCGGCGGGCGATACATTGATCCGGATCTGGCGGATCGCATGGTGTTTGAAGTCGGTCTGACTGATGCGCGGCCGCTGCATTCGTTGTTGTCCGAACGCGAGTTCTCGGTGTTCGAACGCCTGGCCCAAGGCGCCAACGTCAACGACATCGCCCAGCAACTGGCCCTGAGCAGCAAGACCATCAGCACCCACAAAGCGCGGCTGATGCAGAAACTCAACATCACCTCGCTGGCCGAACTGGTCAAATACGCGATGGAACACAAACTTCTCTGATCAGCACTGTTCCCCTGTGGGAGCGAGCCTGCTCGCGAAAGCGGTGTAACAGTCACCGAATAAGCTGAATGACCCACCGCATTCGCGAGCAGGCTCGCTCCCACAAGGGATCTGCTTTGGATCCGGATTGTGCGCATATCCCTAAGCGACACGCGTTTTTGCCATTGCATGTGGCTCGCAGCTTGTCGCTTGTCACTGCCTTATCCATCAGCGCCATCCTTGTAGGGCAATCCCTACCCCCAACCTTCCATCCGGCTGAGGCGATTCTCTCCTGCGCCCCGATTTGCGTGCCTGTCAGCAACCACTAGGCTTAATCCACAAGCAGTCATCAACAACAAAGGTGTGGGTATGAGCCAGGTCGATACAAACGCAGGGGCCAGTGATGTACTGGTCAGCTTTCGTGGAGTGCAGAAGAGCTACGACGGCGAGAACCTGATCGTCAAAGACCTCAACCTGGACATTCGCAAAGGCGAATTTCTCACCCTGCTCGGGCCGTCCGGTTCCGGCAAGACCACCAGCCTGATGATGCTCGCCGGTTTCGAAACACCAACCGCCGGTGAAATTCTGCTGGCCGGGCGCTCGATCAACAACGTGCCGCCGCACAAACGCGACATCGGCATGGTGTTCCAGAACTACGCGTTGTTCCCGCACATGACCGTAGCGGAAAACCTCGCGTTCCCTCTGACCGTCCGTGGCCTGAACAAAAGCGACGTCAGCGACCGTGTGAAAAAAGTCCTCAGCATGGTTCAGCTCGACGCGTTCGCCTCGCGCTATCCGGCGCAGTTGTCCGGTGGTCAGCAACAACGTGTGGCATTGGCCCGCGCGCTGGTGTTCGAACCGCAACTGGTGCTGATGGACGAACCCCTCGGCGCCCTCGACAAACAACTGCGTGAACACATGCAGATGGAAATCAAACACCTGCACCAGCGCCTCGGCGTGACCGTGGTCTACGTGACCCACGATCAGGGTGAAGCGCTGACCATGTCCGATCGTGTTGCGGTATTCCATCAGGGTGAAATCCAGCAGATCGCCCCGCCGCGCACCCTTTACGAAGAACCGAAAAATACCTTCGTCGCCAATTTCATCGGCGAAAACAACCGCCTCAACGGCCGCTTGCTCAGCCAGAGCGGCGAGCGTTGCGTGGTCGAGTTGGGTCGTGGCGAAAAGGTCGAGGCGCTGGCGGTCAATGTCGGCCAGACCGGCGAACCGGTGACCCTGTCGATCCGTCCGGAGCGCGTCAGCCTCAACGGTTCGAGCGATCAATGCGTTAACCGCTTCTCAGGGAGGGTGGCGGAATTCATCTATCTGGGCGACCACGTCCGGGTGCGCCTGGAAGTCTGCGGCAAGACCGACTTCTTCGTGAAACAACCGATTGCCGAGCTCGATCCAGCGCTCGCGGTCGGTGACGTGGTACCGCTTGGCTGGCAGGTCGAGCACGTTCGCGCGCTTGACCCGCTTTTAGAGGCGAACTGATCGCCCCGGCAATACCAACACCAACCCTGCACGTGGAGAGAACAATAAATGTTGAGATCCCTGAAGTTCACCGCCCTGACCCTGGGCCTGATGGGTGCGGCAAACGCAATGGCCGCTGGCCCCGATTTGACCGTGGTGTCGTTTGGCGGGGCGAACAAGGCCGCGCAAGTCAAAGCCTTCTATGCACCGTGGGAAGCGGCAGGCAACGGCAAGATCGTCGCCGGCGAATACAACGGCGAGATGGCCAAGGTCAAAGCCATGGTCGACACCAAGAGCGTGTCGTGGGATCTGGTCGAAGTCGAATCGCCAGAGCTGTCCCGTGGTTGCGACGAAGACATGTTCGAACAACTCGACCCGGCGCTGTTCGGCAAGACTGAAGACTACGTCAAAGGCGCGATTCAGCCTTGCGGTGTTGGCTTCTTCGTTTGGTCGACCGTACTGGCTTACAACGCCGACAAGCTGAAAACCGCACCGACCAGTTGGGCGGATTTCTGGGACACGAAGAAATTCCCGGGCAAACGTGGCCTGCGTAAAGGCGCCAAGTACACCCTCGAATTCGCTTTGATGGCCGATGGTGTGGCGCCGAAAGACGTCTACAAAGAGTTGGCGAGCAAGGGTGGCCAGGATCGCGCTTTCAAGAAACTTGATGAGCTGAAGCCGAGCATCCAATGGTGGGAAGCCGGCGCGCAACCGCCGCAATACCTCGCTTCCGGTGACGTGGTGATGAGCTCGGCTTACAACGGTCGCATCGCGGCGGTGCAGAAAGAATCCAACCTGAAAGTGGTGTGGAACGGCGGCATCTACGACTTCGACGCCTGGGCCATCCCGAAAGGTCTGGACGCCAAGCGCGCGGAAGCGGCGAAGAAATTCATCGCCTTCTCGGTACAGCCGCAGCAACAGAAGACCTACTCGGAAAACATCGCCTACGGCCCGGCCAACACCCAGGCTGTGCCGCTGCTGGCCAAGGATGTCCTGAAAGACATGCCGACCACCCCGGAAAACATCGCCAACCAGGTGCAGATCGACGTCAGCTTCTGGGCTGACAACGGCGAGCAGCTGGAGCAGCGCTTCAACTCCTGGGCTGCGAAATAAGCCGAGCCTGGTGAGGGTGGGCTTGCCCACCCCTGTGGGAGCGAACCTGCTCGCGAAAGCGGTAGATCAGCCAGCATAGATGTTGAATGTGCTGGCCTCTTCGCGAGCAGGCTCGCTCCCACAGGTAGCTGTGCTTCAACACAACAGCGGTGGCTCACCACCTCTGTAACGATCAAAGATTTGCGGAGTACGTCATGGCCATCGCCGTTCCCCTGAACGAGGGCAACAGCCCCACCTTGAAGCAGAAGCTCAAGCGCGCCGAGCGGGTCAACCGCTGGAAGGCTCAAGCGCTGATTGCGCCGCTGGTGCTGTTTCTGTTGCTGGTGTTTTTGGTGCCGATCGTGGCGCTGCTCTACAAAAGCGTCGGCAATCCCGAAGTGGTCGGCGGCATGCCGCGCACCGTGGCGGCCATCGCCAGTTGGGACGGCCGCGGCCTGCCCGCTGAACCGGTCTATAAAGCCGCCGGCGAAGACCTCGCCGAAGCACGCAAAAACCAGACGCTGGGCGATTTGTCCAAGCGCTTGAACATGGAGTTGGCCGGCTATCGCAGCCTGTTGACCAAAACCGCCCGGGCGCTGCCGTTCGCCAGCGAACCGGCCTCTTATAAAGAAGCCCTGGAAGCACTCGACGAACGTTGGGGCGACCCCGCCTACTGGCAGGCGGTCAAACGCAACACCAGCAGCATCACCCCGTATTACCTGCTGGCGTCCGTCGACCACCGCATCGACGACCTCGGCGAAATCGCCCCGGCCACCCCGGATCAGGCGATCTACCTCGACATCTTCGCCCGCACCTTCTGGATGGGCCTGGTGATCACCGTGATCTGCCTGCTGCTCGCCTATCCACTGGCCTACCTGCTGGCAAACCTGCCATCGCGGCAAAGCAATCTGCTGATGATTCTGGTGCTGTTGCCGTTCTGGACCTCGATTCTGGTGCGTGTCGCCGCATGGATCGTGCTGTTGCAATCGGGCGGTCTGATTAACAGTGGCCTGATGGCCATGGGCATCATCGATAAACCGCTGGAACTGGTGTTCAACCGCACCGGCGTGTACATCTCGATGGTGCACATCCTGCTGCCGTTCATGATTCTGCCAATCTACAGCGTGATGAAAGGCATCTCGCCGACTTACATGCGCGCCGCGATTTCCCTTGGCTGCCATCCGTTTGCCAGTTTCTGGCGGGTGTACTTCCCGCAGACCTATGCCGGTGTCGGCGCCGGTTGCCTGTTGGTGTTCATCCTCGCCATTGGCTACTACATCACCCCGGCGCTGCTCGGCAGCCCGAACGATCAAATGGTCAGCTACTTCGTCGCCTTCTACACCAACACCAGCATCAACTGGGGCATGGCCACCGCACTGGGCGGGCTGTTGTTGCTGGCGACTGTCGTGCTTTATCTGATTTACAGCTGGCTGGTCGGCGCCAGTCGCCTGCGCCTGAGCTAAGGGGAATTCGAGATGCTGAGTCCTTACATGTCGCCCATTGAACGGGTGTGGTTCTACAGCCTGCGGATCCTTTGCGGCCTGATTCTGTTGTTCCTGATTCTGCCGGTGCTGGTGATTATTCCGCTGTCGTTCAACTCGGGCAGTTTTCTGGTGTATCCGCTGCAGGGTTTCTCGCTGCAGTGGTATCACGACTTCTTCGCCTCGGCGGAATGGATGCGCGCCCTGAAGAACAGCATCATCGTCGCCCCGGCGGCGACGGTGCTGGCGATGATCTTTGGCACGCTGGCGGCAATCGGTCTCACTCGCGGTGACTTCCCCGGTAAAGCGCTGGTGATGGCGCTGGTGATTTCGCCGATGGTGGTGCCGGTGGTGATCATTGGTGTGGCGAGCTATCTGTTTTTCGCACCGCTGGGGTTGGGCAACAGCTTCTTCTCGTTGATCGTGGTGCACGCGGTGTTGGGCGTGCCGTTTGTGATCATCACGGTATCGGCGACGTTGCAGGGGTTTAACCACAATCTGGTGCGTGCGGCGGCTAGTCTTGGTGCTTCGCCACTGACGGCGTTTCGTCGGGTGACCTTGCCGCTGATTGCGCCGGGGGTGATTTCCGGGGCGCTGTTTGCGTTTGCGACTTCGTTTGATGAGGTGGTGGTGACGCTGTTTCTTGCCGGGCCTGAGCAGGCGACGTTGCCTCGGCAGATGTTTAGCGGGATTCGCGAGAACCTGAGTCCGACGATTGCGGCTGCGGCTACGTTGCTGATCGCCTTCTCCGTCATCCTGCTGCTGACCCTGGAATGGCTACGGGGTCGTAGCGAAAAACTGCGTACGGCTCAGGTTTAAGGGCCAGATCAAGAGCCACCCCCTCACCCCAGCCCTCCCGAAACGTCGGACCGCCCCCAAGGGGGCGCGGGGGAAGGGAGCAGATCGTTGTGCTTTTCAAAACCTGAGTTCGACTCGGTAATTCAGGTCGGTGTACTTCGAGAGTACAACTCGGTCAGTCCCCTCTCCCTTTGGGAGAGGGCTAGGGTGAGGGGCTCTTGCTCTTGCCCTCGATAGGTCATTCACCACCTGAATAGCAGACAACCCCAAATCCCCAGCTAATCTTGTGCCCAGCTCCCACATCTATAAGAGGCTGCGCACGATGAGTCTGTCCCAGTTCAAAATCGCTCACAAACTGATCACCGGCGCCGCCGCCATCGAACAACTGGCCGCCGAACTCACACGCCTCGACATCGACAACCCGTTGATCGTCACCGACGCCGCCCTGGTCAAATCCGGCACGGTGGAGCTGGCGCTGGTGCAACTCGGCGGGCGCGACTACGAAATATTCGACCGTGTGCTGCCAGACCCGGAAATTGCCATCGTCGAAGACTGCATGCGTGTTTACCGCGAGGGCGGGCATGACGGCTTGATCGGTCTCGGTGGCGGCAGTGCCATCGACATCGCCAAAAGTGTCGCGGCGTATGCCGGTTACCACGGCGCACTGGAAGATCTGTTCGGTGTCGACCAGGTGCCACGCAAAGGCCCGCCACTGATCGCCATCCCGACCACCGCCGGCACCGGTTCCGAAGTGACCAACGTAGCGATCCTCTCGGACAAAGTCGCGCAGTTGAAGAAAGGCATCGTCAGCGACTTTCTATTACCGGACGTGGCGCTGGTCAGCCCGCAGATGACCCTGACCTGCCCACGCAGTGTCACCGCCGCCAGTGGCGTCGACGCCTTGGTGCACGCCATCGAATCCTATCTGTCGGTGAATGCCTCGCCGATCACCGACTCGCTGGCCATCGGTGCCATCAAGCTGATCGCCAAAGCCCTGCCCAAGGCCTATGCCAACGGCGGCAATCTGCAAGCGCGCGAAGACATGGCCACCGCCAGCCTGATGGCCGGTATGGCGTTCGGCAATGCCGGGGTCGGCGCGGTGCATGCGCTGGCGTATCCACTGGGCGGGCGTTTCAACATCGCCCATGGCGTGAGCAATGCGTTGCTGCTGCCGTACGTCATGACCTGGAACAAGATGGCCTGCGTTGAGCGCATGCAGGATATCGCCGAAGCCATGGGGGTGAAGACCGCTCATCTGAGCGCCGCCGAAGCAGCGGACAAAGCCGTGCAGGCAATGAGCGATCTGTGCGCAGCCGTGGAAATTCCGGCCGGACTGCGTAGTTTCGGCGTGCCGGAAGAAGCGATCCCGGCGATGGCCGTGGAAGCGGCGGGGATCGAGCGCCTGATGCGCAACAATCCGCGCAAACTCAGCGCTGGGGACATCGAGAAGATCTACCGCGCGGCGTATTGAGTCAGCGCCCGTCCTCCGTCATGGCACAACCCAATCATCGCGGTCACGGTGCGCGCTTGGAAACTTGAGGTATACAATGCGCGCCATCGTGATTTAGCTCAGAAAAGGTGCGTCATGCAGCCCTTCGTAATTGCTCCGTCAATTCTCTCCGCCGACTTCGCCCGCCTCGGCGAGGAAGTCGACAACGTTCTGGCCGCGGGTGCCGACTTCGTTCACTTCGACGTCATGGACAACCACTACGTGCCGAACCTGACCATCGGTCCGATGGTTTGTGCGGCATTGCGCAAGTACGGCGTCACCGCGCCGATCGACGCGCACCTGATGGTCAGCCCGGTGGACCGCATCGTCGGCGACTTCATCGAGGCCGGCGCTACCTACATCACTTTCCACCCGGAAGCCACGCTGCACGTTGATCGCTCGCTGCAACTGATCCGTGAAGGCGGCTGCAAATCCGGTCTGGTGTTCAACCCGGCAACCCCGCTGGACGTGCTCAAGTACGTGATCGACAAGGTCGACATGGTCTTGCTGATGAGCGTCAACCCGGGCTTCGGCGGGCAGAAGTTCATTCCCGGCACCCTCGACAAACTGCGCGAAGCGCGGGCGATCATCGATGCTTCGGGTCGTGACATTCGTCTGGAAATCGACGGCGGCGTCAACGTCAACAACATCCGCGAAATCGCCGCCGCTGGCGCTGACACCTTTGTTGCCGGCTCGGCGATCTTCAACGCGCCGAACTATCAGGAAGTCATCGACAAGATGCGCTCCGAACTGGCGCTGGCGCGCCCATGAGCGGGTTCGAGCAGCTGTTCCCGGGGAAACTGCCACGGCTGGTGATGTTCGATCTGGATGGCACGCTGATCGACTCGGTTCCGGACCTGGCAGCCGCGGTGGACACCATGCTGCTCTCCCTCGGCCGCAAGCCTGCGGGCATCGATTCGGTGCGCGAGTGGGTTGGCAATGGCGCGCCAGTGCTGGTGCGCCGCGCGCTGGCCGGTGGCATTGACCATTCAGCCGTGGATGACGTCGAAGCCGAGCGTGCGCTGGAAGTGTTCATGCAGGCCTACGGCGCCAGCCATGAGCTGACCTTGGTCTATCCCGGCGTGCGCGACACCCTCAAGTGGCTGCACAAGCAAGGCGTGGCCATGGCGCTGATCACCAACAAGCCGGAGCGTTTCGTCGCGCCGTTGCTGGATCAGATGAAGATCGGTCGCTACTTCAAATGGATCATTGGTGGCGATACCTTGCCGCAGAAGAAGCCTGATCCGGCGGCGCTGTTCTTCGTGATGAAAATGGCCAACATCCCGGCCTCGCAATCGTTGTTCGTCGGCGACTCGCGCAGCGACGTGCTGGCGGCGAAAGCGGCGGGAGTCAAATGCGTGGCGCTGAGTTACGGCTACAACCATGGCCGACCGATTGCCGAGGAATCCCCGGCGCTGGTGATCGACGATCTGCGCAAGCTAATTCCCGGTTGCCTCGGTACGGCCGCTGAGATAACGTTGCCCGACGCTTCTCAATCCCATTCTGGAAACGCCATCGTGGTGGTCACTCGCAAACTCTGGATGAAAGTCATCAAGGCCCTGGCCCGCTGGCGTTGGCGCGCCTGACTTGTTCCTGGCCGGCTCGCCGGCGCGTTTGCATACCTGACTGATTTGCCCCTCACACCACGAGGCACCTTATGATCCGCGAAGAATTCCTGCGCTTGGCCGCTGACGGCTACAACCGCATTCCGTTGGCCTGCGAAACCCTGGCCGACTTCGACACGCCGCTGTCGATCTACCTGAAACTGGCCGACCAGCCCAACTCCTACCTGCTCGAATCGGTGCAGGGCGGCGAGAAAT
This sequence comes from Pseudomonas sp. S3_C06, assembly GCF_054667675.1. Classification (NCBI taxonomy): domain Bacteria; kingdom Pseudomonadati; phylum Pseudomonadota; class Gammaproteobacteria; order Pseudomonadales; family Pseudomonadaceae; genus Pseudomonas; species Pseudomonas sp. S3_C06. The sequence continues at coordinate 3,253,562 of NZ_CP162747.1, read as the reverse complement.
GGGGCCGTTACTCGATCATCGGCCTGCCGTGCCGCACCGTGCTGCGGGTTCACGACCATCACGTCAGCATCACCGTTGATGGCGTCGAGACCGAAAGCCACGATGTTGAAGATCCGCTGGCCTTCGTCGAAACCTTCAAGGCTCGCTATAACGTGCCGACCATTGCCGGTCTGCCGCGTTTCAACGGTGGCCTGGTCGGTTATTTCGGTTACGACTGCGTGCGTTATGTCGAGAAGCGTCTGGGCAAGTGCCCGAACCCGGATCCACTGGGCGTGCCGGACATTTTGTTGATGGTCTCCGACGCGGTCGTCGTTTTTGACAACCTCGCCGGCAAGATGCACGCGATCGTGCTGGCCGATCCTGCGCAGGCGGATGCCTTCGAACAAGGTCAGGCGCAATTGCAGGCACTTCTGGAAAAACTGCGCCAGCCGATCACCCCACGCCGTGGCCTGGACTTCAGCAAACAGCAATCGGCTGATCCGGTGTTCCGTTCCAGCTTCACCCAGGACGATTACGAAAAAGCCGTCGACACCATCAAGGAGTACATCCTTGCTGGCGACTGCATGCAGGTTGTGCCGTCGCAGCGTATGTCGATCGACTTCAAGGCTGCACCGATCGATCTGTACCGCGCCCTGCGTTGCTTCAACCCGACGCCGTACATGTACTTCTTCAACTTCGGCGACTTCCACGTCGTCGGCAGTTCCCCGGAAGTGCTGGTGCGGGTCGAAGACAACCTGATCACTGTGCGCCCGATCGCCGGTACTCGCCCACGTGGTGCCACCGAAGAAGCCGATGTGGCGCTGGAAGAAGACCTGCTGTCGGACGATAAAGAGATCGCCGAGCACTTGATGCTGATCGATCTGGGCCGTAACGACACCGGGCGCGTTTCGGAAATCGGCTCGGTGAAACTCACCGAGAAAATGGTCATCGAGCGTTATTCCAACGTGATGCACATCGTCTCCAACGTCACCGGCCAGTTGAAAGAAGGGCTGACGGCGATGGACGCGCTGCGGGCGATTCTGCCGGCCGGCACCTTGTCGGGCGCACCGAAGATTCGCGCGATGGAAATCATCGACGAACTGGAGCCGGTCAAGCGTGGTGTTTACGGCGGCGCGGTCGGTTACTTCGCCTGGAACGGCAATATGGACACCGCGATTGCCATTCGCACGGCGGTGATCAAGAACGGCGAACTGCATGTGCAGGCCGGTGGCGGTATCGTCGCCGACTCGGTGCCGGCGCTGGAATGGGAAGAGACCCTGAACAAACGCCGCGCGATGTTCCGCGCTGTGGCCCTGGCCGAGCAAACCCCGGACTGATCACTGATCTTCCCTGTGGGAGCGAGCCTGCTCGCGAAGAGGCCGTGTCAGTCACCATTGATGTTGGCTGACTTAGCGCTTTCGCGAGCAGGCTCGCTCCCACAGGGGGGCATATGTTTGGCAATAAAAAAGCGGCGCCTGTGAGGGCGCCGCTTTTTTATGACCTGCAACAGCCCTGTAGGAGCTGCCGCAGGCTGCGATCTTTTGATCTACCGCTTAAAAATCCAACACAACCCCGACATTCACACCCTGCTGGGTAAAATCATCATCCTTGCGCAACGAATACCCGCCGCGCAGCGCCAGATCAGCCGTCAGTTTGTGGCTCACGCCCAGACTCAAGCGGTTCAGATGACTCTGCGGCGTATAGCCCTCAAGCTTGAAGTCATTCGCCGGCAAGGTGTTGAGCGCGATGCGGACCTTCTGCACGTCATCTTCGTACTCACGCTCGTGAGCGTATTCGCCAAACACCTGGGTTTGCGGGGTGATGTTGTACTTGCCCTGCAAGCCCAGACCCAGACGCTTCGAGTCACGGGTCTGATCATCGAAGGTCAATGCCGTGGCGCGATTGCTCTTCTCTGAATAACCATCGACATCAACGCTGGCGTAGTCGGCGCTGACGAATGGCGACAGGTGCCACTCGCTGCCCGGCTGGGCAATGTCGTAACCGACACGCGCGCTGAAGGCCCAGAGGCTGCCGTCAGTGTCGCCTTTCTCCGCACCTTCGCTGGCGCCAAGATCGAACTTGCGTTTGAGGTTGTCGTAGTCGAGTTTGCCACCGGTCAACGCTGCATCAGCCCACCAGCGATTTTGCTGGTACTGGGCAAATGCCGTGGCCATGTAGCTGTTGAGTTTGTAGTCCGAGTCGTTATGGCCGGCCTCCAGATTCTGTCGGTAGAAGCCGCCTGCCACACCCACGCGCCAGGCTTCATTCAAGCGATAGCTGCCGCCGACGTTGAGGTTGTAACCGCTGCCATCGGCGCTGGCGCCGCTGCTTTGGCTGTCGACATCCAGATGCTGGCCGCCGGCGGAAACAATCGCGCGCCATTGGCCAACCGCTTGCCAGTTCTCCCAATCCGCCTGCCATTGGTTGCGCAGTTCGTCTTGGTGCGCGCGCACGGTGGCGTGGGCCATTTCCGGCAGCAGCGTCAGCTCCCACGGCGCGGCGAGGAGGGAATAGGCGTAGTCGGAGATCAGTTTTTGCCCGGCTTCGGTCGGGTGCACGCCGTCGTTGTAGATCAGTTTGCTCGGGTCGGGTGTCGCGCTGTTGATGCCGTAACGGGGGTTTTCCGGGCAACTGCTGCCACTGAAGCAGGTCGCAGTGAGGTTCTGATCGGTCGCCAGGCCAAAGCGTCCCGGGTCGGCAAACACTTCCGAGAGCAAGACCGGAATGTTCAACGGAATGATTTCGGCATTGATGCCTTGCAGGCGTGTGACCAATTGACTGTTGAACTGGGTGGCAAGTTGACTGCTGAAGGCTTGCAATGGCGTACCGTTGATGGCTGGGGTCAGGCCAACGTCAGGCAACAGCCAGACCATCACGTATTTGGCGCCGGCGGTTTGCAGCGTCTGCACACTGTCGGCGAGACGATCCGCCGCGGCGTTGGCTTGCGGCAGGCTGAGAATGCGCCCTTGCAGGAAGTCGTTGCCGCCGCCGGAAATGTAGTACAGCGCATTCGGGTCGGCGCGGAAGCCGTTGGAGGGCAGGTAACCGGCGCGGGTGCGTTCGCCGGTAGCGGATTGCGTGGTGATCGAGTCGAGGATCTGGTCGGTGCGATAGCCGCCGACCGCCCAGTTGTTGCCGTCCGGCTGGCCGTTTTCGGCGCGCACGGCGGAGCTGGAAGAGGCTGTCTGGTCTGGCGAAAAGCCAAGGCGTCCGCCGAGCAACTGCGTGGAGTTCAACGAATACAGTTCACCGCTGCCATTCTGATACACCGGCCCGGTCCGATTGGTGTAACGCTCGGTGGAGCCGGCCGGTCCGCCAGTGTCGGCGAAGGTTCCGGCGTCATTCAGACTGTCGCCGAAAACTATGAAATTCGAATAGGGATTGGGTGCAGCATTGGCCTGAGCACAAGCCAGTGCGAGCAGGCAGCCAGCCAGCGGGACAAACAGCGTCTGTTTGATCATGAGCAAGTCCGTTTATTTATTGTTGTAGGTGAACGAAACGACAGTACCAAAAACTCCCGGCGTTTTGCCATCGGTCGCGAATCCTCCCCAGCTTTTATCTCCCGCAGCCCCGGCCATATTGCACGCTCCGCCCAGCTAAGTTACTGTGCCGGAACGTATGAACGAGACCTTCCCCGTGTTGATCACCAGCAAACTTCTGGATCAAGTCATCAAGGCACACGCCCGCTGGCGTTGGCGCGCCTGAATCTTTTCTGCCGGCCCTGCCGGATCTGTATCGCTTTGCCTTCCTTGCCTGTTTGAAATGCCGCTGTGCCGACGCATCTACCTGCGTCCGACATCGTGCAGCGCCCTGCGGGCAAGTGATCTGAAGGCTGTTTTCAAATCAGAATTCAAGAGGTTCGACACGCCATGTTGCTGATGATCGACAACTACGACTCCTTTACTTACAACGTTGTGCAATACCTCGGCGAGCTGGGTGCCGACGTCAAAGTCGTGCGCAACGACGAATTGACCGTCGCCGAAATCGAAGCGCTGAAACCTGAGCGCATCGTCGTATCGCCAGGCCCTTGCACGCCGACCGAAGCTGGCATCTCCATCGAAGCCATCAAACACTTCGCCGGCAAGCTGCCGATCCTCGGTGTCTGCCTTGGCCACCAGTCCATTGGCCAGGCGTTTGGCGGCGATGTAGTCCGCGCCCGCCAAGTGATGCACGGTAAGACTAGCCCGGTATTCCATGAGGACAAGGGCGTTTTCGCAGGTCTGAATCATCCGCTGACGGTTACCCGTTACCACTCGCTGATCGTCAAGCACGATACTTTGCCCGATTGCCTGGAGCTGACCGCGTGGACGCAACACGACGACGGTTCGGTCGACGAAATCATGGGCCTGCGTCACAAGACCCTGAACATTGAGGGCGTACAGTTCCACCCCGAGTCGATCCTGACCGAGCAGGGCCATGAACTGTTTGCCAACTTCCTCAAACAAACCGGCGGCACGCGCTAAGGACTTCCCATGAATATCAAGACAGCCCTGAGCCGTATCGTCGAACACCTCGACCTCAGCACCGATGAAATGCGCGACGTGATGCGCGAAATCATGACCGGCCAATGCACCGACGCGCAGATCGGCGCGTTCATGATGGCCATGCGCATGAAGAGCGAAAGCATCGACGAGATCGTCGGCGCCGTGTCGGTGATGCGTGAGCTGGCCGATCAGGTTGACCTGAAAACCCTCGACGGCGTCGTCGATGTGGTTGGCACTGGCGGTGACGGCGCAAACATCTTCAACGTGTCGACGGCTTCTTCCTTTGTTGTCGCGGCAGCCGGTTGCACCGTAGCCAAACACGGCAACCGTGCGGTATCGGGCAAGAGCGGCAGCGCCGATTTGCTCGAAGCCGCCGGCATTTATCTGAACCTGACGCCGGTTCAGGTCGCCCGTTGCATCGACAACGTCGGCATCGGTTTCATGTTTGCCCAGACTCACCACAAAGCCATGAAGTACGCCGCCGGCCCGCGCCGCGATCTCGGCCTGCGTACGCTGTTCAACATGCTCGGCCCGCTTACGAATCCGGCCGGTGTGAAGCATCAGGTAGTGGGCGTATTCAACAAGGCGCTGTGCCGGCCATTGGCCGAAGTCTTGCAGCGTCTGGGCAGCAAGCATGTGCTGGTGGTGCACTCGAAGGACGGCCTGGATGAATTCAGTCTCGCCGCACCGACCTTTGTCGCCGAGCTGAAAAACAACGAAATCAGCGAATATTGGGTCGAGCCGGAAGATCTGGGTATGAAGAGCCAGAGCCTGCACGGTCTGTCGGTCGACGGCCCGGAAGCCTCGCTGGCGCTGATCCGCGATGCCCTCGGCAAGCGCAAAACCGAGAACGGCCAGAAAGCCGCCGAAATGATTGTGCTCAATGCCGGTGCAGCGCTGTATGCCGCTGACGTGGCCAGCAGTTTGAAACAGGGTGTCGAGCTTGCGCACGACGCGCTGCACACCGGTCTCGCTCGGGAAAAACTCGAGGAGCTGGGTGCCTTTACCGCGGTATTCAGAGTGGAGAATGAGGGATGAGTGTACCGACGGTTCTGGAAAACATTCTGGCGCGCAAAGTTCAGGAAGTCGCCGAGCGTAGTGCTCGCGTCAGCCTGAGCGAGCTGGAAAGTCTGGCCAAGGCGGCCGATGCACCCCGTGGTTTTGCCCAGGCATTGCTGGCGCAAGCCAAGAAGAAACAGCCTGCGGTGATTGCCGAAATCAAAAAGGCTTCGCCAAGCAAAGGCGTGATCCGCGAGAACTTCGTTCCCGCCGACATCGCCAAAAGCTATGAGAAGGGTGGGGCGACTTGTCTTTCCGTACTGACCGACATCGATTACTTCCAGGGCGCTGATGCGTACCTGCAACAGGCTCGTGCCGCGTGCAGCCTGCCGGTGATCCGCAAGGATTTCATGATCGATCCGTACCAGATCGTCGAGGCCCGTGCGTTGGGCGCCGACTGTGTGCTGTTGATCGTCTCCGCACTGGATGACGTGAAAATGGCCGAACTGGCCTCGGTCGCCAAAGGCGTCGGTCTCGATGTGTTGGTCGAAGTGCACGACGGCGATGAGCTGGAACGTGCATTGAAAACCCTCGACACGCCGCTGGTCGGGGTCAACAACCGTAATCTGCATACGTTCGATGTCAGTCTGGAAACCACCCTCGACCTGCTGCCGCGCATTCCGCGCGATCGTCTGGTAATTACCGAGAGCGGTATCCTCAATCGTGCTGATGTCGAACTGATGGAAATCAGCGACGTGTACTCGTTCCTCGTCGGTGAAGCGTTCATGCGTGCGGAAAATCCGGGCACTGAACTGCAGCGTCTGTTCTTCCCGGAGCGTGGCGTGTCGATCAGCGGTTCGACCCTCGACTGATTCGCTCCAGACCGAGTCGACGCCATCGCGAGCAGGCTCACTCCTACAGGGGAACGCGTTCCAATTGTAGGAGTGAGCCTGCTCGCGATGAGGTACTAGAAATCCCCAAAGATTCCAGATCTGCCGGAGCCTTCCATGTCGCTGCCAACCCCCCTGATCATCGAAGCCGGCCTGCAAGCCGAACAGGATTTGCTGGCCTCGGTCTGCGCCGGCGACTCTGAATTCGGCCTGCTGTTCTGGCAACCCAGCGATCGCGCCCTGGTCATGCCGCGCCGCCTCAATCGTCTCCCCGGTTTCGACCACGCTTGCGAAGTCTCCGCCGCCGCTGGCTGGCCCGTCCTGCTGCGCGAAACCGGCGGCGAACCCGTGCCGCAATCTGCCGCCACTATCAATATCGCTCTGGTCTACGCACCACCGCGCAGCGAAGGCGATCTGAACCGTATCGAAACCGGCTACCGTCGTCTCTGCGATCCGATCTGTCAGTTACTGGATGAGTTGGGTGGCACATCATCGTTGGGTGAGATCGACGGCGCTTTCTGTGACGGTCGTTTCAACGTCAATCTCGACGGCCGCAAAATGGTCGGCACCGCCCAGCGCTGGCGCCAGAGTCAGGGTGGACAGCGCCCGGTCGGTCTGGTGCACGGGGCGATGCTGATGGATAACGAGCGCGAATCGATGGTCGCCGCGGTCAATCGCTTCAACGAAGCGTGCGGCCTGGAGCAACGCGTGCGGGCTGAAAGCCACATCGCCCTGCACGAGAAATTCAGCGCGCCACAGGCCCTGGCGCGTCTCGATGAGCTGTTTCGTTTGATGCTGGCGCAGATGTACAGCGCCTGATATTCGGGCTTAGCGCGTTCCGAAGACCACCATGGTCTTGCCTTTCACATCGACCAGGTTGCGTTCCTCAAGATCCTTGAGCACGCGACCGACCATCTCCCGCGAACAACCGACAATCCGCCCGATCTCCTGACGCGTCACCTTGATCTGCATGCCGTCCGGGTGGGTCATCGCATCTGGCTGCTTGCACAGTTCCAGCAGACAACGTGCTACCCGGCCAGTGACGTCGAAGAACGCCAGATCGCCAACCTTGCGCGTGGTGTTGCGCAGGCGTTGTGCGATTTGTCCGCTGAGGACGTAAAGAATGTCCGGATCCTGCTGCGACAATTCGCGGAACTTGGCGTAACTGATTTCCGCTGTTTCGCATTCGACCTTGGCCCGCACCCAGGCACTGCGTTCCTGTTCCTGGCCGGCTTGTTCGAACAGACCCAGCTCACCGAAGAAATCCCCGGCATTGAGGTAGGCGATGATCATTTCACGACCGTCGTCGTCCTCGATCAGGATCGTTACCGAGCCCTTGATGATGAAGTACAGCGTGTCCGAACGATCGCCCGCACAGATGATGTTGCTTTTGGCTGCATGACGACGGCGCTGACAATGCATCAGCAGCTTGTCGAGGTTCTTGATTTTGGGTGTGGGGGTAATAGCAACCATGGTTGTATCCCGAAAAGACTGCACGGTGATGTTTGATTTTTTTATGAGGCGCTGAAGGCGGTCGCTGCACAGCTGGCATGGGCGCCAGCGAATTGGCGCCAGCTTAACAGACACTTCGTCGAAAATTCGAGAAATTACCTACACCGCAGAGGCGTCCGTCCTAGGAACGCCGCCCGCTGTCCGGGCAAAGTGCTGTGCTAAGCTGGCGACCCTTTTTTCAACAGTGGAGTCTTGGCGATGAAGGCACGCATCCAATGGGCTGGCGAAGCCATGTTCCTCGGCGAATCCGGAAGTGGTCATGTCGTAGTGATGGACGGTCCGCCGGACGCCGGTGGTCGTAACCTGGGTGTTCGCCCGATGGAAATGCTTCTGCTGGGTGTTGGCGGTTGCAGCAACTTCGACGTGGTCAGCATTCTGAAGAAGTCCCGCCAGGCCGTGGAAAGCTGCGAAGCCTTCCTGGAAGCCGAGCGCGCGACCGAAGATCCGAAGGTGTTCACCAAGATTCACATGCATTTCGTGGTCAAGGGCCGTGGCTTGAAAGAAGCCCAGGTCAAACGCGCGATCGAGCTGTCCGCCGAGAAGTATTGCTCGGCTTCGATCATGCTCGGCGCGGCTGGTGTGGCGATTACTCACGATTACGAAATCGTCGAACTCGGTTGAACCGACATTCAACTATCATAAAAGCAGTGCAGACTCTGGCGATCCCCCGCTGACGTCTGCATAATGCGCCACTTTTTTCAGGGCAGTGATCGGTCAGCCGATGGATCAGCCGCCTGAACAGATAACCAAAATCGCCATCGCGAAGAGGTGTTAACCGTCCTACGCAGGTGCGTTGTTCGCACTTGACGGGCATGCTTGATCACGCGGCCGGGCCGCATACATAGAGAGTTTTTAACGGTGAAAAGCAAACTCAAGCTCCACGGGTTCAATAACCTGACAAAGACCTTGAGCTTCAACATCTATGACATCTGCTACGCGGAAACCCCGCAAGACCAGCAGGCTTACGTCGAGTACATCAATCAAGAGTACAACGCGAAACGCCTGACGCAGATTCTCACAGAAGTTGTCGAGATCATTGGTGCCAACATCCTGAACATTGCCAGTCAGGACTATGAACCTCAGGGCGCCAGCGTCACGATTCTGATTTCTGAAGAGCCGGTAACCCCGACTGAAAGCCAGATCGAAGAATCGCCGGGCCCGTTGCCCGAAATTATCCTGGCCCACCTCGACAAGAGCCACATCACGGTGCACACCTACCCGGAAATTCATCCGGACGACGGTATTGCAACGTTCCGTGTGGACATCGACGTGTCGACTTGTGGTGTCATCTCACCGCTGAAAGCGCTCAATTTCCTCATTCACCAGTTCGATTCGGACATCGTGACTGTGGATTATCGTGTGCGCGGCTTCACCCGTGACGTTGAAGGCAACAAGCACTTCATCGACCACGAGATCAATTCGATCCAGAACTACCTTTCCGAAGACACCCGCGACGCGTACCAGATGACCGACGTGAACGTGTACCAGGAAAACCTGTTCCACACCAAAATGCTGCTGAAGAACTTCGAACTGGATAACTACCTGTTCGGCGATGCCACCAGCAACCTGTCCCCTGAGCAGCGCGCTCAGGTGACAGACCGGGTGAAACACGAAATGCTCGAAATCTTCTATGCGCGCAACATGCCGACCTAAGATTCCCGGGCACAAAAAAGGCGACCTTTCGGTCGCCTTTTTCATTTCTGCCACCCCCCTGTGGGAGCGAGCCTGCTCGCGAAGGGGCCCTCTGCAGCAATATCGTTCTCAGATCCGATAAGTACTCTTGGTCATCACCTTGGCCAGAATACTCATCCCGAACTTCACCGGCGCCGGAAAACGGAAACCTCCAGCCTCCAAAGCACTTTCGGCATGATGTTCTTCATCAATGCGCATCTGCTCGAGAATCGCCCGGGATTTCTCATCCTCCGCTGGCAACTGCTCCAGGTGTTCGTTCAAGTGCTTGCACACCTGATGCTCGGTCGCCGCGACAAACCCGAGGCTGACCTTGTCGCTGATCAATCCGGCCACCGCGCCAATCCCGAACGACATCCCGTAAAACAGCGGATTCAAAACGCTGGTATGGCTGCCCAGCTGGTGAATGCGTTGCTCGCACCAGACCAGATGATCAATTTCTTCTTCGGCGGCGTGCTCCATGGCCTCGCGTACCTGCGGCAGCTTGGCAGTCAACGCCTGCCCCTGATACAGCGCCTGGGCGCAGACTTCACCGGTATGGTTGATGCGCATCAGGCCGGCGACGTGGCGGGTGTCTTCGTCGCTCATCTGCGTGTCCGGCTGCAAAATCGCTGGCGACGGACGGTACGGCTGGCCACTGAAGGGCAACAGGGTACGCATCGCGGCATCGGCTTGCAGCAGAAGACGGTCAATCGGCGAGTAGTGACGTTGGGTAGTCATGCTGACCTCCGGGAAGAATCTCGGCGGCCAGTTTAACCGAATCGGCCGGGGGAAGGTTTGCGCTGGGTCATTTGCTGCGCGGTCATGCTTTTTTGTGGGAGCGAGCCTGCTCGCGAAGGCGGAGTGTCAGGCACTGATACATTGAATGTGCCGAAGTCTTCCCGAGCAGGCTCGCTCCCACAGGGGGAAGGGGCGTGCCTTAGCCCGGCGGCCAGTTCATCTGCCGCTGACCGAGTACGTGCATATGAATGTGGTAGACGGTCTGCCCACCCTTTTCATTGCAGTTCATCACCACGCGGAAACCTTCCTCGCAGCCCAGTTCCAGCGCCAGACGCTGCGCAGTGAACAGGATATGCCCGGCCAAAGCCTTGTCGTCTTCGGTCAGATCATTGAGGGTGCGCACCGGTTTCTTCGGGATCACCAGGAAATGCACTGGTGCCTGAGGGGCGATGTCGTGGAACGCCAGAACCTGGTCGTCCTCGTAAATGATCTTCGCCGGGATTTCCCGGTTGATGATCTTGGTGAACAGAGTATCCACTGCTGTTTTCTCCGTTGTTTGGCTGGTCTGAGTGTACTCAGGGCGGCTTATCCCGCCCAGTGTTTTACCTGTAGGGCATTTCAGCGCGGGCAGTAAGCCTTGTTGACCATGCCGACAATGGTGCGATTGAGCCAGCGCGAACCCAGTCGCGGCAGGAATGCGAACCAGCGGTTGCGCCGCCCGGGAATGATGATCGCGCGGTTCTTGTCGAGGGCGCGCACGGTGTAAAGCGCGACCTCCTCGGGGCTCATCATCAATTTACTGTCTTTGAGTTTGTCGCTGTTGAGCTGTGCCGTGCGGAAAAATGCCGTGCGTGTCGGGCCGGGGCAGAGCACCGAAACCTTGACCGCGCTTTGTTTGAGCTCAACCCGCAAGGCCTCGGAGAAGTGCAGAACATACGCCTTGCTGGCGTAGTAAGTGCTCATCCACGGGCCGGGATTGAACGCTGCCACCGAGGCGACATTGAGAATCTGCCCGCCACCTTGCAGCGCCATGCTGTTACCGATGGCGTGGCACAAGCGGGTGAGGGCGAGGATATTCACCTCGATCAGATCCTGCTCGGTCATCCAGTCCTGCGCGAGAAACGGGCCGCAGGTGCCGATGCCGGCGCAATTGACCAGCAAGTCGATCTGCCGGTCGCCTTCTTCCAGTTCCAGCAAAAAACCGGACAGGCGCAACGGCTCGCCCAGATCGCAGGCGCGGAACAGCACTTCAACACCGAAGCGTTGGGTCAACTCGATCGCAATACTTTCCAGCTGATCACGCTGTCGGGCCACCAGAATCAGGCTGCGGCCGCGCCGGGCCAGCGCTTCGGCCATGGCCAGGCCGATGCCGCTGGAGGCGCCAGTGATCAGAGCGTAACGGGTCATGCAATTCTCCATCGCAACAGCTCCGCGCCAGCGACGCGGGTGTCACGGCGGGGAGCGCTGTTCATTCTTTTGCAGAGTCTACAGGGGCCTGCGCCGCTTCGGCTGCTTCGTCGGCGGAATCCACGGGTGATTCGACCTCTACTTCGACTTCATCAGTAGTCACTGAGCCACTTTCGTAGCTGCTTTCCAGATTGCTTTCGTATTCCTGCTGTATGGCCGAAATCCCGCCGAGCATTCCACCGGCAAAGACCAGCGCGAAAAACACGATCCACAGTGAACACAAGACTTTCACTGCGGTGCTGTTGGGCGGCGGCGGAGGCCCGTAACGGTTGGCGCCGGTGTTGCCCGGCACAACCATGATGACCAGCGGGAAGAAGCTGCCCACGAACGGCACCAGGTTCAGCAGCCACAGCCAACCCGACCAGCCGATGTCGTGCAGTCGTTGAACGCTGAACAGAATGCTGACGATCAGGAAGGCGACAAACAGGAAGAAGGCGAAGATGCCACCGATGATCAGGCCAGTGGTGGAATCGCCGCTGACCAGCCCCAGAGCCAGCAGGGCGAACACGCCGACAATGGGCAGGGTCACCAGGCTCAGGACCATTGTCCATGCCAGAAATCGCAGGCGGCCGATTCGCCCTTCGACGCTGAACGGCTTGAGCGTGGCGAACGCCGGCAGACTCTCGCCGACGGTGGCGCGCGGTGGTGCGTAAGGGGAGTCAGGTTCCGCTATGGCAGCTGAATGCTCGTGTACGTCGGAGAGATTCAGTTCGATCGTCGTTTCAGCTTCGATGCGCGCATCGATCCCGGTTTTGCTCAGCGCTTGCAGATAGGTCTGCGCATCGCTGTGGGACAAATCACGTTTGAGTGCGACGGTGCGGCCGTTGAACAGGCGCTCGATCGCGGCCACATCACTTTTGAACAGATCCGCCAGATTGAGTTTGGCAGTGGTGATATCGACACCGGGCTGTAGAGCTCCGTCGAATACGATCTTGTAACGGGGTTCGCTCATGGCCGAGGCATCCTTGTCGCGAATAGATTGAAAGGTCAGCAGTGTAAGGCCAGTCCGTCGGGGCTGGCCTGGTTTTTCTTAGCGTGGCCAGTGTTTCGTAAGCTGTGTCGCGTTTTCCTGTGCCTGACGATATTCAGCGTCCAGCCGCGAGATCAATTGATCCACGTTTGGCAAGTCATCGATCTGCCCTACACCCTGACCGGCGGACCACACGGTTTTCCAGGCTTTGGCTTCATCGCTGATCGGCTTGAGCTTGTCGCCGAAATTCACTTCGCCTTTGCCTTGCAGAGCGGCCATATCGAAACCGGCGGCCTCCAGGCTCTGGCGCATGAAGCTCGCCGGCACTCCCGACACCGCTGGAGTATGAATGATGTCCGCAGCCTTGGCTGTCAGCAGCATATCTTTGTACGCGTCAGGCGCATGACTTTCCGTCGTGCCGATAAATCGCGTACCGAAGTAGGCCAAATCCGCACCGAGCAGCTGTGCGGCGAGGATCTCATGGCCGTGGTTAAGACATCCTGCAAGCAGCAGGGTTTTATCGAAAAACTCTCGGATCTCGGCGATCAGTGCAAACGGACTCCAGGTACCGGCATGGCCCCCGGCGCCGGCGGCGACAGCGATCAAACCATCGACGCCGGCCTCAGCCGCTTTCTCGGCGTGGCGGCGAGTGGTCACGTCATGGAACACCAGACCGCCATAGCTATGCACCGCGTCGACCAGTTCCTTCACCGCGCCGAGACTGGTGATGACAATCGGCACTTTGTGTTCGACACAGATGTTCAAGTCCGCCTGTAAACGCGGGTTGCTGTTGTGCACGATCAGATTCACTGCATACGGCGCCGGGTTCTCCAGTGTCGCCAGGCCCGCTTCGATCTGTTCCAGCCACGCTTTGAAGCCGCTGCTTTCGCGTTGGTTCAGGGCCGGAAAACTGCCGACCACGCCATTGCGGCAGCAGGCGAGCACCAACTCAGGATTGGAAATCAGAAACATCGGCGCGGCCACTACAGGCAGACGCAGACGTTGTTCGAGCAGAGCGGGCAGCGACATGATGAACACCCCAAAGATCTGTACTTGTTGAAGTTAGAACGGCTTGACCACGACCAGAATTACGATAGCCAGCAATATCAGAACCGGGACTTCATTGAACCAGCGATAAAAGACATGGCTGCGGGTGTTTTCGCCACGGGCAAAACGTTTTACCTGCGCGCCGCACATGTGGTGGTAGCCGATCAGCAGGACGACGAGTGTCAGTTTGGCGTGAATCCAGCCGCCCATGCTGAAGATGGTCGGATTGAGGTAAATCAGCCAGCCACCGAAGATCAGCGTAGCGATCATCGCCGGGCCCATGATGCCGCGATACAACTTGCGCTCCATGACGCTGAAGCGTTCCTTGCTGATCGTGTCTTCGCTTTGCGCGTGATAAACAAACAGTCGCGGCAAGTAGAACAGTCCGGCAAACCAGCAAACGATGCTGACAATGTGAAAAGCTTTGATCCATAGATAGAGCATTTTTAGTTATTTCCTTAATCACGGTAGGCCAGATAGTAGAGGCTTGAGCGTCCGCACGTCACCTTGACGGTTGTCGCAGGGCCGCGCGCGCCCTATTATCGACGGCTTTCCAGTGGGTTCTTTGAGGGCAGGTTATGGTCAAGGTCGGTATCGTCGGCGGCACGGGTTACACCGGTGTCGAACTGCTGCGTCTGTTGGCGCAGCATCCGCAGGCAGAAGTGGTTGTGATCACTTCCCGATCCGAGGCCGGTCTGGCCGTGGCTGACATGTACCCGAACCTGCGCGGCCACTACGATGGCCTCGCCTTCAGCGTGCCGGACATCAAGACCCTCGGTGCTTGCGATGTAGTGTTCTTCGCCACGCCGCATGGTGTTGCGCACGCGCTGGCGGGTGAATTGCTGGCAGCGGGCACCAAAGTGATCGACCTGTCCGCCGACTTCCGTCTGCAAGACGCTGAAGAGTGGGCCAAGTGGTACGGTCAGCCGCACGGCGCGCCTGAATTGCTGGACGAGGCGGTTTATGGTCTGCCGGAAGTCAATCGCGAACAGATCAAGAAGGCCCGCCTGATCGCCGTGCCGGGTTGCTATCCGACCGCTACCCAGCTGGGTTTCCTGCCATTGCTGGAGGCGGGTCTGGCCGATACTTCGCGTCTGATCGCCGACTGCAAATCCGGCGTCAGCGGTGCCGGTCGCGGTGCGGCTGTCGGCTCGTTGTACTCCGAGACCTCGGAAAGCATGAAGGCCTATGCGGTGAAAGGTCACCGTCACCTGCCGGAAATCCGCCAGGGGCTGCGTCGCGCAGCGGGCAAGGATGTCGGTCTGACCTTCGTTCCACACCTGACCCCGATGATCCGTGGTATTCACTCCACACTCTACGCGACCGTGGTAGATCGTTCGGTGGATCTGCAGGCACTGTTCGAAAAGCGTTATGCCAACGAACCGTTCGTCGACGTAATGCCGGCCGGTAGCCATCCTGAAACCCGTAGCGTGCGCGGCGCCAACGTTTGCCGCATTGCCGTTCACCGTCCGCAGGATGGCGATCTGGTGGTGGTGCTGTCGGTGATCGACAATCTGGTCAAAGGTGCGTCGGGTCAGGCAGTGCAGAACATGAACATCCTGTTCGGTCTGGACGAGCGTTTCGGCCTGTCCCACGCCGGTATGCTGCCGTAACACTTTAAGCGGCATAGCAAAAAGGCCCGTTTAACGGGCCTTTTTGCATTGTGAACAGCTCGTCGGCTTTATTGATATACCGTAACAATAGTTGACCGATTTTCTCGGACAAGCGGATAATGCGCGTCATCACGCATTATGGCGGCGTAACGCCGGGAGATAGTCAGCATGAGCGTCGAATCCTTCACCCCCACGGCTTTGCAATTCACCCACGGTGCCGCGCACAAGGTGAAGAGCCTGGTCGATGAAGAGGGGAATGATCGCTTGAAGCTGCGCGTATTCGTTACGGGCGGCGGTTGTTCAGGGTTTCAGTACGGCTTCACCTTCGATGAGGATGTGGCCGAGGACGACACCATCGTCGAGCGCGAAGGCGTGAGTCTGGTGGTCGATCCGATGAGCTTCCAGTACCTGGCGGGTGCTGAAGTGGACTACCAGGAAGGTCTGGAAGGTTCGCGCTTCGTGATCAAGAACCCGAACGCCACCACGACCTGTGGTTGCGGATCATCGTTCTCGATCTGATCGCTTTTCGTTTCAGATAACAAAACGCCGCAGAGCCTTACGGTTCTGCGGCGTTTTGCTGTGTGCGAATTGATCAGGCCGGGTAGATGGCGCCGAGTACCCGCAGACCGCGTGCGCCGGTGACGCTTGGGCGGTTGGCGGCGATCCCTTCAAGGCAGCAATGGGCCAGCCAGGCGAAGGCCATCGCTTCCACCCAGTCCGGATCGACACCATGAGTCGCAGTGCTGGCGACGGTTGCCTTGGGCAGCAAGTCGGCCAGTCGCTTCATCAGTGTGGCGTTATGCGCACCGCCGCCACAGACCAACAATTCCTGAGTATCGGATTGAGCGCTTTGCAGCGACTCGATGATGCTCTGTGCAGTCAATTCAAGCAGCGTGGCCTGCACATTCTCCGCAGCAAAGGTTGGCAGATGTGAGAGATGTTTTTCCAGCCATGGCAGGTTGAACACTTCTCGGCCGGTACTTTTCGGGCCTTTGGTGACGAAGAACGGATCGCTGAGCAGTGCCTTCAACAGGGTTGGCTCAACAGAGCCTGACTTCGCCCAGTCGCCGTTGCGATCGTAGTTATCGCCGCGTTGCTGGTGAATCCAGGCGTCCATCAGAACATTCCCAGGGCCGCAGTCGAAACCGGCTACAGGCTTGGTCGGCTCTATCAGACTGAGATTGCTGAAACCGCCGACATTCAAGACCGCCTGGTTACCGGTACGCTCTTCGAATAAAGCTTCATGGAACGCAGGAACCAGCGGGGCGCCTTGACCACCGGCGGCGACATCGCGACTTCGGAAGTCGCTGACTACGGTAATACCGGTCAATTCAGTCAGCAGGGCAGGGTTGCCGATCTGCACGGTGAAGCCGCGCGCAGGCTCATGGCGGATGGTCTGGCCGTGGCTGCCGATCGCTCGAATATCTTGTGGTTTAAGGTTCTGCTGATCGAGGAGGGTGTTAATGCCCTGCGCAGCAAGTTTTACCCAGTTCTGCTGGGCAATTGCCGAGCGGGCGATTTCGTCAGGGCCGCTGGCGCACAAGCCGAGCAGCTCTGCGCGCAGTGATTCAGGCATGGGAATGTAGTGCGTGGCGATCAGCTTGATCGCCGAGGTCTGTTCGATCAGGGCAATGTCCAGACCGTCGAGGCTGGTTCCGGACATCACACCGATATAAAGGGCCATGGCTTAACGCTTGCTCGAAGCCAGCATGGTGGCCTTCTCTTGATCCATGCGCGCCATTAGCGGTTGGCTCTGTGCGAGGAAACGAGCGCGTTCGGCTTTGGCAATCGGGTCAGCCATTGGCAGCTTCTGGCCCAGCGGATCTACGTGAACGCCGTTGACCTGGAACTCATAGTGCAAGTGCGGGCCGGTGGACAGGCCGGTGGTGCCGATGTAGCCAATCACTTGGCCCTGTTTCACGGTACCGCCAGTCTTCACACCCTTGGCGAAGCCTTGCATGTGGCCATACAGCGTACGGTAGGTGTTGCCATGCTGGATGATAACGGTGTTGCCGTAGCCGCCACGGCGGCCGGCGAGCAGCACTTTACCGTCCCCGGCAGCCTTGATTGGCGTACCGCGTGGCGCAGCGTAATCAACGCCTTTGTGAGCGCGGATCTTGTTCAGGATCGGGTGCTTGCGGCCCATCGAGAACTTCGAGCTGATGCGGGCGAAGTCCACCGGAGTACGGATGAACGCTTTGCGCATGCTGTTGCCATCAGCGGTGTAGTAGCTGCTGTTGCCTTGCTTGTTGGTGTAACGCACAGCGGTATACGTCTTGCCGCGGTTGGTAAAGCGAGCGGACAGTATCGGGCCGTTGCCGACCGACTTGCCGTTGACCACTTTCTGTTCGTAGATCACATCGAATTCGTCACCCTGACGGATGTCCTGAGCGAAGTCGACGTCGTAACCGAAAACGCTGGCCATATCCATGGTCAGACTATGGGAGAGCCCGGCACGGGCTGCGGATTGTGAAAGCGAACTGTTGATTACGCCATGGACGTAAGCTGTGCGAACGGTTGGTTTTGCGGTAACCCGGTTGAAGGCATAACCCTTGTCATTCTTGGTCAGGGTAATGGTTTCGACGTCGCTGACCTTGCTGTGCAGGCTGGTCAGTTGGCCTTCAGGGTTCAATTCGAATTCGAGTTTCTGGCCGTGCCTGAGCTGGCTGAACTGCTTGGCCTGTTTGTCGCTGGCCAAGACCTCATGGACGGACGCAGCCGGCAGGCCGACTTTTTCGAACAGGGTCGACAGCGTATCGCCCTTGGCTACAACAACTTCACGATGCCCGGGGGCTTTCGGTTTTTCGGCGACTGGCGCAGGTGCGGCTTCTGCGGTTTGTGCGGTGTTTTCGTCAGTGTTTTCGATTTGAGCAAACGGAGAAGCTACTGGCTCATTTGTGGCTTGAACCGCGTCAGCAGCGTCTTGATCTTGTGTCAGTTGTTCAGCAGGACTTTCCAGTTCAAGACTCAGGGTCGTCTTTTTGGCTTCAACATCACTGGAAGGGAATACCAGGAGAGCCAGGCTAAGAAGGGCGGCGATTCCACTTGCGGCGAGCAGGTGGGTCTTCGGGTAAAGCGGCGGCGCTTTAGACGGTTCTGTGGTCATAGGTAATTTTGACTTTGAAAAATGATGAATTGGAAAAGATGAATGACATGATGAAGATGAAATAACTGTATAAAATATAACCAAAT
>NZ_CP162747.1:2877500-3230000 GCF_054667675.1 Pseudomonas sp. S3_C06 | reverse complement strand
TCAAACCATACACCGAAGCTACGGGTATCACCTTCGGGTGATGCGGTAGAGGAGCGTTCTGTAAGCCTGTGAAGGTGAGTTGAGAAGCTTGCTGGAGGTATCAGAAGTGCGAATGCTGACATGAGTAACGACAATGGGTGTGAAAAACACCCACGCCGAAAGACCAAGGTTTCCTGCGCAACGTTAATCGACGCAGGGTTAGTCGGTCCCTAAGGCGAGGCTGAAAAGCGTAGTCGATGGAAAACAGGTTAATATTCCTGTACTTCTGGTTATTGCGATGGAGGGACGGAGAAGGCTAGGCCAGCTTGGCGTTGGTTGTCCAAGTTTAAGGTGGTAGGCTGGAATCTTAGGTAAATCCGGGATTCTAAGGCCGAGAGCTGATGACGAGTGTTCTTTTAGAACACGAAGTGGTTGATGCCATGCTTCCAAGAAAAGCTTCTAAGCTTCAGGTAACCAGGAACCGTACCCCAAACCGACACAGGTGGTTGGGTAGAGAATACCAAGGCGCTTGAGAGAACTCGGGTGAAGGAACTAGGCAAAATGGCACCGTAACTTCGGGAGAAGGTGCGCCGGTGAGGGTGAAGGACTTGCTCCGTAAGCTCATGCCGGTCGAAGATACCAGGCCGCTGCGACTGTTTATTAAAAACACAGCACTCTGCAAACACGAAAGTGGACGTATAGGGTGTGACGCCTGCCCGGTGCCGGAAGGTTAATTGATGGGGTTAGCTAACGCGAAGCTCTTGATCGAAGCCCCGGTAAACGGCGGCCGTAACTATAACGGTCCTAAGGTAGCGAAATTCCTTGTCGGGTAAGTTCCGACCTGCACGAATGGCGTAACGATGGCGGCGCTGTCTCCACCCGAGACTCAGTGAAATTGAAATCGCTGTGAAGATGCAGTGTATCCGCGGCTAGACGGAAAGACCCCGTGAACCTTTACTATAGCTTTGCACTGGACTTTGAATTTGCTTGTGTAGGATAGGTGGGAGGCTTTGAAGCGTGGACGCCAGTTCGCGTGGAGCCATCCTTGAAATACCACCCTGGCAACTTTGAGGTTCTAACTCAGGTCCGTTATCCGGATCGAGGACAGTGTATGGTGGGTAGTTTGACTGGGGCGGTCTCCTCCTAAAGAGTAACGGAGGAGTACGAAGGTGCGCTCAGACCGGTCGGAAATCGGTCGTAGAGTATAAAGGCAAAAGCGCGCTTGACTGCGAGACAGACACGTCGAGCAGGTACGAAAGTAGGTCTTAGTGATCCGGTGGTTCTGTATGGAAGGGCCATCGCTCAACGGATAAAAGGTACTCCGGGGATAACAGGCTGATACCGCCCAAGAGTTCATATCGACGGCGGTGTTTGGCACCTCGATGTCGGCTCATCACATCCTGGGGCTGAAGCCGGTCCCAAGGGTATGGCTGTTCGCCATTTAAAGTGGTACGCGAGCTGGGTTTAGAACGTCGTGAGACAGTTCGGTCCCTATCTGCCGTGGACGTTTGAGATTTGAGAGGGGCTGCTCCTAGTACGAGAGGACCGGAGTGGACGAACCTCTGGTGTTCCGGTTGTCACGCCAGTGGCATTGCCGGGTAGCTATGTTCGGGAAAGATAACCGCTGAAAGCATCTAAGCGGGAAACTTGCCTCAAGATGAGATCTCACTGGAACCTTGAGTTCCCTGAAGGGCCGTCGAAGACTACGACGTTGATAGGTTGGGTGTGTAAGCGCTGTGAGGCGTTGAGCTAACCAATACTAATTGCCCGTGAGGCTTGACCATATAACACCCAAGCAATTTGCGTCGAAAGGCCAGATTGCGGTGTGTGAAGACGAAACGAACCGAAAGTTCGACTGCACTTAAAAAAGCAGCACAAACACCGAAAGCTGTCACATACCCAATTTGCTGAAGCGAGGCCACAAGGCCACGACTCAGTACCCGAATTTCTTGACGACCATAGAGCGTTGGAACCACCTGATCCCATCCCGAACTCAGCAGTGAAACGATGCATCGCCGATGGTAGTGTGGGGTTTCCCCATGTGAGAGTAGGTCATCGTCAAGATTAAATTCCGAAACCCCAATTGCGAAAGCAGTTGGGGTTTTGTTTTGCCCGCAGGAAATGTATCTGCTTGATTTCTATGCAACGGCCCGGGCCATGGCTATTATTCGGGCCTCATTGTGAGGCGAGACCTGCATGCTGACGTTGTTGAACCTTCTGAAGGATGGTCGATTCCATTCTGGTCAGGATCTGGGCGCTGCCCTGGGAATAAGTCGAAGTGCGGTATGGAAGCAGCTTCAGCATCTGGAGGCTGATCTTGGCTTATCCATTCATAAAGTTCGGGGGCGGGGCTATCAACTGGCTGCACCATTGATGCTGCTCGACTCTCTGACTATATCTGCAATGGCGCCAAGCTGGCCGGTGACCGTTCTGGATTCGGTCGACTCGACAAACGCTGAGGCTTTGCGCGCGATCGGCCAAGGTAGTTTGGCCCCCTTTTTGGTGCTCGCAGAACGGCAAGTCTCCGGGCGTGGGCGAAGAGGTCGCAAATGGGTGAGTCCGTTCGCTGAAAATCTTTATTACAGCCTTGTCCTGCGTATTGATGGCGGAATGCGCCAGCTCGAGGGCTTGAGTCTTGTCGTGGGGTTGGCTGTCTTGCAGGCTCTGCGAAATTTTGGTGTGCCAAGTGCCGGATTGAAGTGGCCCAACGATGTCTTGGTAGGTAGCAAGAAAATCGCCGGCATTCTCCTGGAGCTCGTTGGTGATCCGGCAGATGTTTGCCACGTGGTGTTGGGTATTGGTATCAACGTGAATATGCAGCTTGCTGATGAGGTTGACCAGCAATGGACCTCTATCCGGCTTGAGTCAGGCAAGAGCAGTGATCGTAATGCTTTGGTGGTTGAGCTGAGTGAGCAGTTAAGTGCTTACATCCAGCGTCATCAGGCGGATGGTTTCTCGGTTCTCCAGGCAGAATGGGAGGCCAATCACCTGTGGCAGGATCGGCCTGTCTCATTGATTGCGGGTTCGAGTCAGGTAGATGGCGTGGTGCTCGGAATAGATAGTCAGGGTGCTCTGCGCCTGAAGGTGAGTGGCGTGGAAAAAGTCTTTAGTGGTGGTGAGCTCAGTCTGAGGTTGCGTGATGATTCTTGAGCTCGACTGCGGGAACAGCTTTATTAAATGGCGAGTACTGAAGGCTGCGCCCGACGCTCTCTTTTCTGAAGGGGTTGTCGACTCTGATCTGGCGTTGCTTGACAGTTTGAGATCTCTTGATGGGCTTGTGCTGCGCAAGTGTCGCCTGGTGAGTGTCAGGACTGCAGAGGAAACTGATGCATTGATCGGTGCGATCGAGCGGGAGTTCGGTATTTCGGTTGTGTGCGCTGAGTCCGCTCGTGAAATGTCTGGTGTCAAAAATGGTTATGAAGACTACGAGCGTCTAGGGCTCGATAGATGGTTGGCCATGCTTGGCGGGTTTCATCTGGCATCGGGCAGCGCTTGCCTGGTACTCGATTTCGGTACGGCGGTAACTGCTGATTTTATTGCCGCTGATGGCGAGCATCTGGGCGGCTTTATTTGCCCGGGGATGCCGTTGATGCGAAATCAGTTGCGTACTCATACCCGCAAGATTCGCTATGGCGACCTGGCGGCTGAACGCGCGCTGTCCAGCAATGCGCCTGGGCGGAGCACTGTTGAGGCGGTGGAGCGTGGGTGCTCGTTAATGTTGCGAGGTTTTGTGCTGACTCAACTGGAAATGGCGAGTTCCTACTGGGGGAAAGATTTTGCAGTCTTTATAACTGGCGGTGATGCTGTTTTGGTCGCAGATGTCGCGCCTGAGGCCCGAGTCGTACCCGACCTCGTGTTTGTGGGCTTGGCTATGGCGTGTCCTTTTTCCTGAGGTTTGTATGCGTTGGTTGTTTCTCCTGCTCCTTGTTCTTAATGGTTTCTATTATGTCTGGCATCAGCAGGAGGCGCCCTTGCGGGCGAAGGACGTGACGCCTCTTAGTTTGTATCGAGGTTCCCAGCAAGACATTCGCTTGCTCAGTGAAACGAAGGGCGATGTTCGGGAGGTGCAGGGAGCTCGGCGGCAAGAGTGCCTTTTCCTTGGTGGCTTTTCCCGGGAAGAATCGATTTCCGCCCTTCGACAGCGGTTGGCTGAAATGGGTGTCGATGTGAAAACTTCGTCGAAGGATGCTCCCGGGGCTGGTTATTGGTTGTCTGTCGCGCCTCAGAGCCAGCGTTTGCTAGGGGACGCCCAGTTGCAAAACCTTTCCAAGGAATTCAATGAGTTAAAACATAAAATAATGCTGTGTGAGGGGGTTGCACCTGCTGAATAGTTTGCATAGAATGGCGCCCGCTCCACAGTGAAGACCTAAACAGGGACTCAAAGTGAAGCGACGTCAACGCAGCTAACCTCAGGTTTTTAAATGAGAAAATGCTTGACAGGGGCTTGGCATGGTATAGAATGCCGGCCTGATTAGGAGGGGTTCCCGAGCGGCCAAAGGGATCAGACTGTAAATCTGACGTCTACGACTTCGAAGGTTCGAATCCTTCTCCCTCCACCAGATTTAAGCGTGAGCTGCAGGCTCCGCGGGTATAGTTTAGTGGTAGAACCTCAGCCTTCCAAGCTGATGATGCGGGTTCGATTCCCGCTACCCGCTCCAAGTTTGCAGGTTGTGCAAGTGTTTCGCTCTTGTAGCTCAGTTGGTAGAGCACACCCTTGGTAAGGGTGAGGTCAGCGGTTCAAATCCGCTCAAGAGCTCCATATAACAAGGCAGATATGAAAATATCTGCCTTTGTTTTAATGGTTGATATTGTTTGTCTAATTTCTTCTGTTGAGGGTGATATCGATGGCTAAGGAAAAATTTGATCGTTCCCTGCCCCACGTCAACGTTGGGACCATTGGTCACGTTGACCACGGTAAAACCACTCTGACTGCTGCTCTGACTCGCGTTTGCTCCGAAGTTTTCGGTTCCGCAATCGTTGACTTCGACAAGATCGACAGCGCACCAGAAGAAAAAGCTCGCGGTATCACCATCAACACCGCACACGTTGAGTACAACTCGAAGATCCGTCACTACGCTCACGTTGACTGCCCAGGTCACGCTGACTATGTGAAGAACATGATCACCGGTGCTGCTCAAATGGACGGCGCTATTCTGGTTTGCTCGGCCGCTGATGGTCCGATGCCACAAACCCGTGAGCACATCCTGCTGTCCCGTCAGGTAGGCGTTCCGTACATCGTGGTTTTCCTGAACAAGGCTGACCTGGTAGACGACGCTGAGCTGCTGGAACTGGTTGAGATGGAGGTTCGCGACCTGCTGTCCACCTACGACTTCCCGGGCGATGACACTCCAATCATCATCGGTTCGGCTCGTATGGCGCTGGAAGGCAAAGACGACAACGAAATGGGCACTACCGCTGTCAAGAAGCTGGTAGAGACTCTGGATGCCTACATCCCAGAACCAGTTCGTATGATCGACAAGCCGTTCCTGATGCCAATCGAAGACGTATTCTCGATCTCGGGTCGCGGTACTGTTGTGACTGGTCGTATCGAGCGCGGTATCGTTCGCGTTCAGGATCCGCTGGAAATCGTTGGTCTGCGTGACACCACTGTTACTACTTGCACCGGTGTTGAAATGTTCCGCAAGCTGCTCGACGAAGGTCGTGCTGGCGAGAACTGCGGCGTTCTGCTGCGTGGTACCAAGCGTGACGACGTTGAACGTGGTCAGGTTCTGGTTAAGCCGGGTTCGGTTAAGCCGCACACCAAGTTCACTGCAGAAGTTTACGTTCTGAGCAAGGAAGAAGGCGGTCGTCACACTCCGTTCTTCAAAGGCTACCGTCCACAGTTCTACTTCCGTACTACTGACGTGACTGGTAACTGCGAGCTGCCAGAAGGCGTTGAAATGGTAATGCCAGGTGACAACATTCAGATGACTGTTACCCTGATCAAAACCATCGCGATGGAAGACGGTCTGCGTTTCGCTATCCGTGAAGGCGGTCGTACCGTCGGCGCTGGCGTCGTAGCTAAAATCATCGAGTAAGTGGTTGTAATGTATTTTTCGGGCCGGCATAATGGTCGGCCTGATTTTGTTTTAGGTCAGTAGCTCAATTGGCAGAGCGACGGTCTCCAAAACCGTAGGTTGGGGGTTCGATTCCCTCCTGACCTGCCAGATTCACTCGGTGTGTCTGGCTTTCTTTTCACAGGATCTTCATAGATGACTCCTAAAGCTGAAGCTCAAGGCTCTCGCTTCGATCTGCTCAAGTGGCTTGTAGTTGTCGCTTTGGTGGTTATTGGCGTTGTTGGCAATCAGTATTACTCTGCTTCGCCGATCCTGTACCGTGTACTCGCTTTGCTTGTCATTGCTGCTGTAGCTGCCTTTGTAGGCCTGCAGACTGCGAAGGGCAAGTCTTTCTTTGTACTGGTTAAGGAAGCTCGCACCGAGATTCGTAAAGTCGTGTGGCCAACTCGCCAAGAAACCACGCAGACCACCCTGATTGTGGTGGCTGTTGTTCTGGTTATGGCGTTGCTGTTGTGGGGGCTTGATTCCCTGCTCGGCTGGCTTGTTTCCTTGATTGTCGGCTAAGGGTGTCCCGTGGCTAAGCGTTGGTATGTTGTGCATGCTTACTCGGGTTACGAGAAGCATGTGATGCGCTCGCTGATCGAGCGCGTAAAGCTGGCTGGCATGGAAGATGGCTTCGGCGAGATTCTGGTTCCCACTGAAGAAGTGGTTGAAATGCGTAATGGCCAGAAGCGCAAAAGCGAGCGTAAGTTCTTTCCGGGCTACGTGCTGGTTCAGATGGATATGAATGAGGGTACTTGGCACTTGGTCAAGGATACTCCTCGGGTGATGGGCTTTATTGGCGGTACTGCTGATAAACCTGCACCGATCACCGATAAAGAAGCAGAAGCGATTCTGCGTCGTGTTGCTGATGGTAGCGACAAGCCGAAGCCAAAGACTCTCTTCGAGCCAGGTGAAACGGTGCGAGTCAATGACGGTCCATTCGCTGATTTCAATGGCGTTGTTGAAGAAGTTAATTACGAAAAGAGCCGGATCCAAGTGGCTGTGCTTATTTTCGGTCGCTCTACTCCGGTAGAGTTGGAGTTCAGTCAGGTCGAAAAGGTCTAACTGGACAAGCATCCCAACCCCGCAGCCCTAGGCTGTGGGGTTTTGTCGTCACTGGGATAAACGCGCAAGTAACCGGGGAGCCTTTCGAGGCGTTTGAACCCGTAATTGGAGTGCCTCATGGCCAAGAAAATTACCGCTTACATCAAGCTGCAAGTGAAGGCCGCTCAGGCTAACCCAAGCCCACCTGTTGGTCCTGCTCTGGGTCAGCACGGCGTGAACATCATGGAATTCTGCAAAGCTTTCAACGCCCGTACTCAGGGTCTGGAAGCTGGTCTGCCGACTCCAGTGATCATCACTGTCTACAGCGACCGTAGCTTCACTTTCGAAACAAAATCCACCCCTGCTTCGGTTCTGCTGAAGAAAGCGGCCGGTCTGACCAGCGGTTCCGCTCGTCCGAACACCGTTAAGGTTGGCACCGTTACCCGTGCTCAGCTGGAAGAAATCGCGAAAACCAAAAACGCGGATCTGACTGCAGCTGATATGGATGCAGCCGTGCGTACTATCGCCGGTTCTGCTCGTAGCATGGGCCTTAACGTGGAGGGTGTGTAATGGCTAAGCTGACCAAGCGTCAAAAGGCTATCGCCGGCAAAATCGAAGCAGGCAAGGCCTACAACATTGTAGACGCCGCTGCTCTGCTGGCTGAGCTGTCGACTGTCAAGTTCAGCGAGTCGTTCGACGTTGCTGTAAACCTGGGTGTAGACCCGCGTAAATCCGACCAGGTTGTTCGTAGCGCTACTGTGCTGCCACACGGCACTGGCAAGACTGTTCGCGTTGCTGTGTTCACCCAGGGTCCAGCTGCTGAGGCCGCTTTGGCTGCCGGCGCTGACCGTGTAGGTATGGACGACCTGGCTGCTGAAATGAAAGGCGGCGACCTGAACTATGACGTAGTGATCGCATCCCCGGATGCCATGCGCGTTGTAGGTCAACTGGGTCAGATCCTCGGTCCACGTGGTCTGATGCCTAACCCTAAGGTTGGTACCGTAACTCCAGACGTAGCTACCGCGGTTAAAAACGCTAAAGCTGGTCAGGTTCGTTATCGCACCGACAAAAACGGCATCATTCACACTTCCGTTGGCAAGATGGGCTTCGACGCCGTCAAGCTGAAGGAAAACGTTGAAGCCCTGATCGCTGATCTGAAGCGTATCAAGCCTGCTTCTTCGAAAGGTATCTACGTCAAGCGCGTTACCCTGAGCACCACCATGGGCCCAGGTCTGGTCATCGATCAGAGCTCGCTGGACGCGTAAGACAAAGGTTGGCGCGATGGTTCGCGCCAATTGAAAGATTGGGGTCCCTGCCTGGCGGGGGCTATCCAAGACCGTAGGCGACGCAAGTCTTAAACCATAAGCCTACGCAGATGGTGCTCCCGGTTCCTTACCGAATCAGACACCAAAACGACATTCGGTTCCGATCGAATGAAACGGTAACAAGCAGGAGTTAAACCCGTGGCAATTAATCTCGAAGACAAGAAGGCCATCGTCGCTGAAGTCAACGAGGCTGCCAAAGTCGCTCTGTCCGCTGTCGTGGTTGATGCACGTGGCGTAACAGTAGGCGCAATGACCGGACTCCGTAAAGAGGCTCGTGAAGCTGGCGTTTACGTACGTGTTGTACGTAACACCCTGCTCAAGCGCGCTGTTGCTGACACTCAATACAGTGTCCTCAACGACGTGTTCACCGGCCCGACCCTGATTGCATTCTCGAACGAACATCCGGGCGCTGCTGCCCGTATCTTCAAAGAGTTTGCCAAGGGTCAGGACAAGTTCGAGATCAAGGCAGCTGCGTTCGAGGGCAAGTTCCTCGCAGCTAATCAGATCGACGTACTGGCAACCTTGCCGACCCGTGACGAAGCAATTTCTCAGCTGATGAGCGTGATTCAAGGCGCTACCAGCAAATTGGCTCGTACTCTGGCGGCAATTCGCGACCAGAAAGAAGCTGCCGCAGCCTAAGGCTCGTCAACTTCTCGCGTTTTTTGTTTATTTCGATGGTCGCGTAGGCCGTCCCCCAATTCAGGAATTGAGTCATGTCTCTGACTAACGAACAAATCATCGAAGCAATCGGCCAGAAATCCGTAGTGGAAATCGTTGAGCTGATCAAAGCGATGGAAGAAACCTTCGGTGTTACCGCTGCTGCTGCTTCGGCTGGTCCAGCTGCTGCTGCCGCTGTTGTTGAAGAGCAAACCGAGTTCAACGTTGTTCTGCTGGAAGCTGGCGAGAAGAAGGTTAACGTGATCAAGGCAGTTCGTGAACTGACCGGTCTGGGCCTGAAAGAAGCCAAAGAGAAAGTAGACGGCGCTCCTCAGGTTGTAGCTGAAGGCGTTTCGAAAGAAGCGGCTGAAGACGCCAAGAAGAAGCTGGAAGAAGCAGGCGCTAAAGTCGAGCTGAAATAAGTATCGACTTTGCTCCTCCAGCCCGAGCGTCAAGCGACAGGCTGATGGCTGGTGGCTCTTGCCACCGGCCTTTTTCCGTTATTGGCAGCCGACTGGGTCGGTGCTGATAAAGGCGCTGTAACCACCCGATGCGGTGGCGCAAACCATGGGGTTTGCACGATTTTCTGGCTGCTCCCGTCGGGAGGGGCCAAACAAGCAGGTGACCAAGCTGGGGAACGCTGATGGCTTACTCATATACTGAGAAAAAACGTATCCGCAAGGACTTTAGCAAGTTGCCGGACGTCATGGATGTGCCTTACCTCCTGGCCATCCAGCTGGATTCGTATCGTGAATTCTTGCAAGCGGGAGCGACTAAAGATCAGTTCCGCGACGTGGGCCTGCATGCGGCCTTCAAATCCGTTTTCCCGATCATCAGCTACTCCGGCAATGCTGCGCTGGAGTACGTCGGTTATCGCCTGGGCGAACCGGCATTTGATGTCAAAGAATGCGTATTGCGCGGTGTAACTTTCGCCGTACCTTTGCGGGTAAAAGTGCGCCTGATCATTTTCGACAAAGAATCGTCGAACAAAGCGATCAAGGACATCAAAGAGCAAGAAGTCTACATGGGTGAAATTCCCCTGATGACTGAGAACGGTACCTTCGTAATCAACGGTACCGAGCGTGTAATCGTTTCCCAGCTGCACCGTTCCCCGGGCGTGTTCTTCGACCACGACCGCGGCAAGACGCATAGCTCCGGCAAACTGCTGTACTCCGCGCGCATCATTCCTTACCGCGGTTCGTGGCTGGACTTCGAGTTCGACCCGAAAGACTGCGTGTTCGTGCGTATCGACCGTCGTCGCAAGCTGCCGGCATCGGTACTGCTGCGCGCGCTCGGCTATACCACTGAAGAAGTGCTGGACGCTTTCTACACCACCAACGTTTTCCACCTGAGCGGCGAAACCCTCAGCCTGGAACTGATTGCTTCGCGTCTGCGTGGTGAAATTGCGGTTCTGGACATTCAGGACGAGAAGGGCAAGGTCATTGTTGAAGCGGGCCGCCGTATTACCGCGCGCCACATCAACCAGATCGAAAAAGCCGGCATCAAGACTCTGGAAGTACCTCTGGACTACGTCCTGGGCCGTACTACCGCCAAGGTCATCGTGCACCCGGCTACCGGCGAAATCCTGGCAGAGTGCAACACCGAACTGAACACTGAAGTCCTGGCAAAAATTGCCAAGGCCGGCGTTGTTCGCATCGAGACTCTGTACACCAACGATATCGACTGCGGTCCGTTCGTCTCCGACACGCTGAAGATCGACTCCACCAGCAACCAATTGGAAGCGCTGGTCGAGATCTATCGCATGATGCGTCCAGGCGAGCCGCCAACCAAAGACGCTGCCGAAACCCTGTTCAACAACCTGTTCTTCAGCCCTGAGCGCTATGACCTGTCTGCGGTCGGCCGGATGAAGTTCAACCGTCGTATCGGTCGTACCGAGATCGAAGGTTCGGGCGTGCTGTGCAAGGAAGACATCGTCGCGGTACTGAAGACTCTGGTCGACATCCGTAACGGTAAAGGCATCGTCGATGACATCGACCACCTGGGTAACCGTCGTGTTCGCTGCGTAGGCGAAATGGCCGAGAACCAGTTCCGCGTTGGCCTGGTGCGTGTTGAGCGTGCGGTCAAAGAGCGTCTGTCGATGGCTGAAAGCGAAGGCCTGATGCCGCAAGACCTGATCAACGCCAAGCCAGTGGCTGCAGCGGTGAAAGAGTTCTTCGGTTCCAGCCAGCTCTCGCAGTTCATGGACCAGAACAACCCGCTGTCCGAGATTACCCACAAGCGTCGTGTCTCTGCACTCGGCCCTGGCGGTCTGACTCGTGAGCGCGCAGGCTTTGAAGTCCGTGACGTACACCCGACTCACTACGGTCGTGTATGCCCGATTGAAACGCCGGAAGGTCCGAACATCGGTCTGATCAACTCCCTGGCTGCTTACGCTCGCACCAACCAGTACGGCTTCCTGGAAAGCCCGTACCGCGTGGTGAAAGAGGGTGTGGTCACCGACGAGATCGTGTTCCTGTCCGCTATTGAAGAAGCCGATCACGTGATCGCGCAGGCTTCGGCGACCATGAACGACCAGAAAGTCCTGATCGACGAACTGGTAGCCGTACGTCACCTGAACGAATTCACCGTCAAGGCGCCTGAAGAAGTCACCTTGATGGACGTTTCGCCGAAGCAGGTAGTTTCGGTTGCAGCGTCGTTGATTCCGTTCCTCGAGCACGACGACGCCAACCGTGCGTTGATGGGTTCGAACATGCAGCGTCAAGCTGTACCAACCCTGCGCGCTGACAAGCCGCTGGTAGGTACCGGCATGGAGCGTAACGTAGCCCGTGACTCCGGCGTTTGCGTCGTTGCTCGTCGTGGCGGCGTGATCGATTCCGTCGACGCCAGCCGTATCGTGGTTCGTGTTGCTGATGACGAAGTTGAAACCGGCGAAGCTGGTGTCGACATCTACAACCTGACCAAATACACCCGCTCGAACCAGAACACCTGCATCAACCAGCGTCCGCTGGTGAGCAAGGGTGATCGCGTTCAGCGTAGCGACATCATGGCCGACGGCCCGTCCACCGACATGGGTGAACTGGCGCTGGGTCAGAACATGCGCATCGCGTTCATGGCATGGAACGGCTTCAACTTCGAAGACTCCATCTGCCTGTCCGAGCGTGTGGTTCAGGAAGACCGTTTCACCACGATCCACATTCAGGAACTGACCTGTGTGGCCCGTGACACCAAGCTTGGCCCAGAGGAAATCACTGCGGACATCCCTAACGTGGGTGAAGCTGCACTGAACAAGCTGGACGAAGCCGGTATCGTTTACGTAGGTGCTGAAGTTGGCGCAGGCGACATTCTGGTAGGTAAGGTCACTCCGAAAGGCGAGACCCAACTGACTCCGGAAGAAAAACTGCTGCGTGCAATCTTCGGTGAAAAAGCCAGCGACGTTAAAGACACCTCCCTGCGTGTACCTACCGGTACCAAAGGTACTGTCATCGACGTACAGGTCTTCACCCGCGACGGCGTTGAGCGTGATGCTCGTGCACTGTCGATCGAGAAGTCCCAGCTGGACGAGATCCGCAAGGATCTGAACGAAGAGTTCCGTATCGTTGAAGGCGCGACTTTCGAACGTCTGCGTTCCGCTCTGGTAGGCCACAAGGCTGAAGGCGGCGCAGGTCTGAAGAAAGGTCAGGACATCACCGACGAAGTTCTCGACGGTCTTGAGCATGGTCAGTGGTTCAAACTGCGCATGGCTGAAGATGCTCTGAACGAGCAGCTCGAGAAGGCTCAGGCCTACATCGTTGATCGTCGCCGTCTGCTGGACGACAAGTTCGAAGACAAGAAGCGCAAACTGCAGCAGGGCGATGACCTGGCTCCAGGCGTGCTGAAAATCGTCAAGGTTTACCTGGCAATCCGTCGTCGCATCCAGCCGGGCGACAAGATGGCCGGTCGTCACGGTAACAAAGGTGTGGTCTCCGTGATCATGCCGGTTGAAGACATGCCGCACGATGCCAATGGCACCCCGGTCGACGTCGTCCTCAACCCACTGGGCGTACCTTCGCGTATGAACGTTGGTCAGATCCTTGAAACCCACCTGGGCCTCGCGGCCAAAGGTCTGGGTGAGAAGATCAACCGGATGATCGAAGAGCAGCGTAAAGTCGCTGAACTGCGTACCTTCCTGGACGAGATCTACAACCAGATCGGCGGTCGTAACGAAGATCTGGACAGCTTCTCCGATCAGGAAATCCTGGATCTGGCGAAGAACCTGCGTGGCGGTGTTCCAATGGCCACCCCAGTGTTCGACGGCGCCAAGGAAAGCGAAATCAAGGCCATGCTGAAACTGGCAGACCTGCCGGAAAGCGGCCAGATGCAGCTGACTGACGGCCGTACCGGCAACAAGTTCGAGCGTCCAGTTACCGTTGGCTACATGTACATGCTGAAGCTGAACCACTTGGTAGACGACAAGATGCACGCGCGTTCTACCGGTTCGTACAGCCTGGTTACCCAGCAGCCGCTGGGTGGTAAGGCGCAGTTCGGTGGTCAGCGTTTCGGGGAGATGGAGGTCTGGGCACTGGAAGCATACGGTGCTGCTTACACTCTGCAAGAAATGCTCACAGTGAAGTCGGACGATGTGAACGGCCGTACCAAGATGTACAAAAACATCGTGGATGGCGATCACCGTATGGAGCCGGGCATGCCCGAGTCCTTCAACGTGTTGATCAAGGAAATTCGTTCCCTCGGCATCGATATCGATCTGGAAACCGAATAACACGTGACGCGAATCGAGAGCGGGGCAGGATTGCCCGCTCTCTGCTCCGCCAGGAGGAAAGGCCTTGAAAGACCTACTGAATTTGCTGAAAAACCAGGGTCAAGTCGAAGAGTTCGACGCCATCCGTATCGGATTGGCCTCGCCTGAGATGATCCGCTCATGGTCGTTCGGTGAAGTTAAAAAGCCGGAAACCATCAACTACCGTACGTTCAAACCTGAGCGTGACGGTCTGTTCTGCGCCAAGATCTTTGGCCCGGTAAAGGATTACGAGTGCCTGTGCGGTAAGTACAAGCGCTTGAAGCACCGTGGTGTGATCTGCGAGAAGTGCGGCGTTGAAGTTGCACTGGCCAAGGTTCGTCGTGAGCGCATGGCGCACATCGAACTGGCTTCGCCGGTTGCCCACATCTGGTTCCTGAAATCGCTGCCGTCCCGTATCGGCTTGCTGATGGACATGACCCTGCGTGATATCGAACGCGTTCTCTACTTCGAGAGCTATGTCGTTATCGATCCAGGCATGACCACCCTTGAAAAAGGTCAGCTACTGAACGACGAGCAGTACTTTGAAGCGCTGGAAGAGTTCGGTGACGACTTCGACGCCCGTATGGGTGCTGAAGCTGTCCGTGAACTGCTGCACGCTATCGACCTGGAACACGAGATTGGCCGTCTGCGTGAAGAAATTCCGCAAACCAACTCGGAAACCAAGATCAAGAAGCTGTCCAAGCGTCTGAAGTTGATGGAAGCCTTCCAGGGTTCCGGCAACCTGCCAGAGTGGATGGTGCTGACCGTTCTGCCGGTTCTGCCGCCAGATCTGCGTCCACTGGTCCCGCTGGATGGCGGTCGTTTCGCGACTTCCGACCTCAACGATCTGTATCGTCGAGTGATCAACCGTAACAACCGTTTGAAGCGCCTGCTGGATCTGTCCGCTCCGGACATCATCGTGCGCAACGAAAAGCGTATGTTGCAGGAAGCTGTCGATGCTCTGCTCGACAACGGTCGTCGTGGCCGCGCTATCACCGGTTCGAACAAGCGTCCTCTGAAATCCCTGGCTGACATGATCAAGGGTAAGCAAGGTCGTTTCCGTCAGAACTTGCTCGGTAAGCGTGTTGACTACTCCGGTCGTTCGGTAATTACCGTAGGCCCGACCCTGCGTCTGCATCAGTGCGGTCTGCCGAAGAAGATGGCTCTCGAGCTGTTCAAACCGTTCATTTTCGGCAAGCTGGAAATGCGTGGTCTCGCGACCACCATCAAAGCGGCCAAGAAAATGGTCGAGCGCGAACTGCCAGAGGTTTGGGACGTTCTCGCTGAAGTGATTCGCGAACACCCGGTTCTTCTCAACCGTGCACCGACCCTTCACCGTCTGGGTATCCAGGCGTTTGAACCGGTACTGATCGAAGGTAAGGCTATCCAGCTGCACCCTCTGGTCTGCGCCGCGTACAACGCCGACTTCGACGGCGACCAAATGGCCGTGCACGTACCGCTGACACTGGAAGCCCAGCTGGAAGCGCGTGCGTTGATGATGTCGACCAACAACATTCTGTCGCCAGCCAACGGTGAGCCAATCATCGTTCCGTCGCAGGACGTTGTATTGGGTCTGTACTACATGACTCGTGAAGCGATCAACGCCAAAGGCGAAGGTCGTGTGTTCGCGGATCTGCAGGAAGTTGACCGTGTGTTCCGTGCCGGCGAAGCCGCACTGCACGCCAAGGTCAAGGTTCGTATCAACGAAACCGTCAACGACCGTGATGGCAACAGCGTGAGCGGTACCCGTATCGTCGACACCACTGTCGGCCGTGCGCTGCTGTTCCAGGTTGTGCCAAAAGGTCTGTCGTACGACGTCGTCAACCTGCCGATGAAGAAAAAAGCGATCTCCAAGCTGATCAACCAGTGCTACCGCGTGGTTGGTTTGAAAGAGACCGTGATCTTCGCTGACCAGTTGATGTACACCGGTTTCGCTTACTCGACCATCTCCGGCGTTTCCATCGGTGTTAACGACTTCGTTATCCCGGACGAGAAAGCCCGCATCATCGGTGCAGCCACCGACGAAGTGAAAGAGATCGAGAGCCAGTATGCCTCCGGCCTGGTAACCCAGGGCGAGAAGTACAACAAAGTGATCGACCTTTGGTCGAAAGCGAACGACGAAGTTTCCAAGGCAATGATGGCCAACCTCTCGAAAGAGAAGGTTATCGACCGTCACGGCGTTGAAGTCGATCAAGAGTCTTTCAACTCGATGTACATGATGGCCGACTCGGGTGCGCGGGGTTCCGCAGCACAGATTCGTCAGCTGGCCGGTATGCGTGGTCTGATGGCCAAGCCGGACGGTTCCATCATTGAAACGCCGATTACTGCGAACTTCCGTGAAGGTTTGAGCGTACTTCAGTACTTCATCTCGACTCACGGTGCTCGTAAAGGTCTGGCGGATACCGCGTTGAAAACTGCGAACTCCGGTTACCTGACTCGTCGTCTGGTAGACGTGGCGCAGGATCTGGTTGTAACCGAGATCGATTGCGGCACCGAACACGGTCTGCTGATGACTCCGCACATTGAAGGCGGTGACGTTGTAGAGCCGTTGGGTGAGCGTGTATTGGGTCGTGTTATTGCCCGTGACGTATTCAAGCCAGGCACCGAGGACGTTATCGTTCCGGCCGGTACTCTGGTAGACGAGAAGTGGGTTGAATTCATCGAGCTGAACAGCATCGACGAAGTGATCGTGCGTTCGCCGATCAGCTGCGAAACCCGCTATGGCATTTGCGCCAAGTGCTACGGCCGTGATCTGGCTCGTGGTCACCAGGTGAACATCGGTGAAGCGGTTGGCGTTATCGCTGCCCAGTCCATCGGTGAGCCGGGTACCCAGCTGACGATGCGTACGTTCCACATCGGTGGTGCGGCAAGCCGTACTTCCGCAGCCGACAGCGTTCAGGTGAAGAATGGCGGTACCGTCCGTCTGCACAACCTGAAACACGTTGAGCGAGTGGATGGTCACCTGGTGGCTGTGTCCCGTTCCGGTGAGCTGGCCATCGCTGATGACTTCGGTCGTGAGCGTGAGCGTTACAAGCTGCCGTACGGTGCTGTGATTTCGGTTAAAGAGGGTGACAAGGTCGACGCTGGCGCAATCGTGGCCAAGTGGGATCCGCACACTCACCCGATCGTTACCGAAATGAAAGGTACCGTGACCTACGTGGGCATGGAAGAAGGCATCACGATCAAGCGTCAGACTGACGAATTGACCGGTATGACCAACATTGAAGTACTCGACGCGAAAGATCGTCCAGCTGCGGGCAAGGAAATCCGTCCAGCAGTGAAGATGGTCGACGACAACGGCAAGGATCTGTTGCTGCCAGGCACTGACGTTATCGCTCAGTACTTCCTGCCAGCCAACGCCCTGGTCGGTGTTGCGGATGGTGCGAAGATCGCGATCGGTGATGTTATCGCGCGTATCCCGCAAGAAACTTCGAAGACCCGCGACATCACCGGTGGTCTGCCGCGTGTTGCCGACTTGTTCGAAGCTCGTCGTCCGAAAGAAGCGTCGATTCTGGCTGAAGTCAGCGGCACCATCGCGTTCGGTAAAGAGACCAAAGGCAAGCGCCGTCTGGTTATTACCCCGAACGACGGTAGCGATCCGTACGAAGAGCTGATTCCGAAGTGGCGTCACCTGAACGTGTTCGAAGGCGAACAGGTAAACCGCGGCGAAGTTATCTCCGACGGCCCAAGCGATCCGCACGACATCCTGCGTCTGCTGGGTGTGAGCGCGCTGGCCAAGTACATCGTTAACGAGATCCAGGACGTTTACCGTCTGCAAGGCGTGAAGATCAACGACAAGCACATCGAGACCATCCTGCGTCAGATGCTGCGTAAAGTTGAAATCGCTGAATCCGGCGATTCCAGTTTCATCAAGGGCGACCAGATGGAACTGACTCACGTACTGGTAGAAAACGAGCGTCTGGGTGGCGAAGACAAGTTCGTCTCCAAGTACACTCGCGTTCTGCTGGGTATCACCAAGGCGTCGTTGTCCACCGAATCGTTCATCTCGGCGGCTTCCTTCCAGGAAACCACCCGTGTACTGACCGAAGCGGCAGTCACCGGCAAGCGCGATTACCTGCGCGGCCTGAAAGAAAACGTGGTCGTGGGTCGTCTGATCCCGGCTGGTACCGGTCTGGCTTATCACAGCGAGCGCAAGCGTCGTCGTGATGCTGACAAACCGTTGCGCGTAAGCGCCAGTGAAGTGGAAGCTGCACTGACCGAAGCGCTGAACTCGAGCGGTAACTGAGTTCTGCGGTAAATGAGCTGAGGCCCTGATCGCTCCGTTCGTCGAATCGAGACATATTGTCAAGGTTCGACGGGCGGGGAGGTCGGGGCCTTGCCTTGACTGGGGACAAGATCCTCTTTAGACTCTTGATCCCCTAAATTTGGCGGGAATTCGTTCCTGCCATTTTGCTTTTCTTGCAAGACAATAGCGTCGCAAGACAACAGTGGAGCTAGTAGATGGCAACTATCAACCAGCTGGTACGTCAGCCGCGTAAGCGTATCGTCGAGAAATCCGACGTACCTGCGCTGCAGAACTGCCCGCAACGTCGTGGCGTGTGCACCCGTGTGTACACCACTACGCCGAAAAAACCTAACTCGGCACTGCGTAAAGTATGCCGTGTGCGCCTGACCAACGGTTTCGAGGTTTCCTCGTACATCGGTGGTGAAGGTCACAACCTGCAAGAGCACAGCGTGGTACTGATCCGCGGCGGTCGTGTAAAAGACTTGCCAGGTGTTCGTTACCACACCGTTCGCGGCTCCTTGGATACTTCCGGCGTTAAAGGCCGTAACCAGGGTCGTTCGAAGTACGGTACCAAGCGTCCGAAGTAATCGGCCGTTTTGCAGATTTTCATTTTATTGAGTCGATAAGAGTAAGGTCGGGCACGCATCCATTGGATCTGTCCCGAGCTAACCTGAAGACCGCTTGAGGGCTTATCATGCCAAGACGTCGCGTAGCAGCAAAGCGTGAGATTCTGGACGATCCGAAATACGGAAGCCAGATCCTCGCCAAATTCATGAACCACGTTATGGAAAGCGGCAAGAAAGCCGTTGCCGAGCGTATCGTTTATGGTGCCCTGGAAACCGTTGCGACCCGTAAGGCTGGCACCGATCCCCTGGAACTCTTCGAAAAAGCACTCGACGCCATCGCTCCGCTGGTCGAAGTGAAGTCGCGCCGCGTTGGTGGTGCTACTTACCAGGTTCCGGTCGAGGTTCGTCCTTCCCGTCGTAACGCTCTGGCAATGCGCTGGTTGGTAGACTTCGCACGTAAGCGTGGCGAGAAGTCTATGGCTCTGCGTTTGGCTGGCGAACTGCTGGATGCTGCTGAAGGTAAAGGTGCTGCTGTTAAGAAGCGTGAAGACGTGCACCGTATGGCTGAAGCCAACAAAGCTTTCTCGCACTACCGCTTCTAATTTTAGCTTCACTAATTTTGCGAGGGCTTTATGGCTCGTACTACTCCGATTAGCCGCTACCGTAACATCGGTATCGTCGCTCACGTGGATGCTGGTAAAACCACCACCACCGAGCGCGTCCTTTTTTACACCGGCAAAAGTCACAAAATGGGCGAGGTGCATGATGGCGCCGCGACCACAGACTGGATGGTGCAGGAGCAGGAGCGTGGTATTACCATTACTTCTGCTGCCATCACCGCTTTCTGGAAAGGTTCCGAGAAGCAGTACAAGGACGAGCACCGCTTCAACGTAATCGATACCCCGGGCCACGTTGACTTCACTATTGAAGTTGAACGTTCCCTGCGCGTACTCGACGGCGCTGTCGTTGTGTTCTGCGGTACTTCGGGTGTTGAGCCTCAGTCGGAAACCGTATGGCGTCAAGCCAACAAATACGGTGTTCCACGTCTTGTTTACGTAAACAAGATGGACCGTGCTGGTGCCAACTTCCTGCGCGTGATCGGTCAGATCAAGCAGCGTCTGGGTCACACTCCGGTGCCGATCCAGTTGGCTATCGGTTCCGAAGACAACTTCCAGGGTCAGATCGATCTGATCAACATGCAAGCTGTCTACTGGAACGACTCTGACAAAGGTATGGTCCCTGTTCGCAAGGACATTCCTGCTGAGCTCCAAGAGCTGGCTGAAGAGTGGCGCAACAACATGGTTGAAGCTGCTGCTGAAGCCAACGAAGAGCTGATGAACAAGTACCTGGAAGGCGAAGAGCTGTCGATCGAAGAGATCAAAGCTGCTTTGCGTCAGCGTACTATCGCCGGCGAAATCGTTCTGGCTGTTTGCGGTTCTTCGTTCAAGAACAAGGGTGTTCCCCTGGTTCTCGACGCCGTTATCGACTTCCTGCCTGCACCGACCGACATTCCTGCGATCAAGGGTACTGACCCTGATAACGAGGAAATCGAGCTGGAGCGTCATGCAGACGATGCGGAGCCGTTCTCGGCTCTGGCGTTCAAGATCGCTACCGACCCATTCGTGGGTACCTTGACCTTCGTCCGTGTTTACTCGGGCGTGTTGAACTCCGGAGACGGCGTGATCAACTCGGTTAAAGGTAAAAAAGAGCGCGTGGGTCGTATGGTGCAAATGCACGCAAACGCCCGTGAAGAGATCAAGGAAGTACGCGCTGGTGACATCGCGGCCCTGATCGGCATGAAGGACGTCACCACTGGTGAAACCCTCTGCAACGCTGACAAGCCAATCATCCTGGTTCGCATGGACTTCCCGGAGCCGGTTATTTCGGTTGCCGTAGAGCCTAAGACCAAGGATGACCAGGAAAAAATGGGTATCGCTCTGGGCAAACTTGCTCAGGAAGACCCGTCTTTCCGCGTTAAAACTGATGAAGAGACTGGTCAAACGATCATCTCCGGCATGGGCGAGCTGCACCTGGACATCCTGGTTGACCGGATGCGCCGTGAGTTCAACGTCGAAGCCAACATCGGCAAGCCTCAGGTTTCGTATCGTGAGCGCATCACGAAGAACTGTGAAATCGAAGGCAAGTTCGTTCGTCAGTCCGGCGGTCGTGGTCAGTTCGGCCACTGCTGGATCCGTTTTGCTCCTGCTGACGAAGGTCAGGAAGGTCTGCAATTCGTGAACGAAGTTGTAGGTGGTGTGGTTCCTAAGGAATACATCCCGGCTATCCAGAAGGGTATCGAAGAGCAGATGAAGAACGGCGTTGTTGCCGGCTATCCGCTGATCGGCCTGAAGGCTACCGTGTTCGATGGTTCTTACCACGACGTCGACTCCAACGAGATGGCGTTTAAAGTGGCTGCCTCCATGGCGACCAAGCAACTGGCCCAGAAGGGCGGTGGTGAGTTGCTTGAGCCGATCATGGCTGTAGAGGTTGTTACGCCTGAAGACTATATGGGTGATGTGATGGGCGACCTTAACCGTCGTCGCGGCATGATCCAGGGTATGGAAGACACAGTGTCCGGCAAGGTTATCCGTGCCGAGGTTCCACTGGGTGAGATGTTCGGTTATGCGACCGACGTTCGTTCCATGTCCCAGGGTCGCGCAAGCTACTCTATGGAATTCAAAAAATACGATACGGCTCCGTCGCACATCGTCGAATCCGTAACCAAAAAACAAGGCTGATTCAGCCCCTTTAGGCTAGGAGTTAATTGTCGTGGCTAAAGAAAAATTTGATCGTTCCCTACCGCACGTCAACGTTGGCACCATTGGTCACGTTGACCACGGTAAAACCACTCTGACTGCTGCTCTGACTCGCGTTTGCTCCGAAGTTTTCGGTTCCGCAATCGTTGACTTCGACAAGATCGACAGTGCACCAGAAGAAAAAGCTCGCGGTATCACCATCAACACCGCACACGTTGAGTACAACTCGAAGATCCGTCACTACGCTCACGTTGACTGCCCAGGTCACGCTGACTATGTGAAGAACATGATCACCGGTGCTGCTCAAATGGACGGCGCTATTCTGGTTTGCTCGGCCGCTGATGGTCCGATGCCACAAACCCGTGAGCACATCCTGCTGTCCCGTCAGGTAGGCGTTCCGTACATCGTGGTTTTCCTGAACAAGGCTGACCTGGTAGACGACGCTGAGCTGCTGGAACTGGTTGAGATGGAAGTTCGCGACCTGCTGTCCACCTACGACTTCCCGGGCGATGACACTCCAATCATCATCGGTTCGGCTCGTATGGCGCTGGAAGGCAAAGACGACAACGAAATGGGCACTACCGCTGTCAAGAAGCTGGTAGAGACTCTGGATGCCTACATCCCAGAACCAGTTCGTATGATCGACAAGCCGTTCCTGATGCCAATCGAAGACGTATTCTCGATCTCGGGTCGCGGTACTGTTGTGACTGGTCGTATCGAGCGCGGTATCGTTCGCGTTCAGGATCCGCTGGAAATCGTTGGTCTGCGTGACACCACTGTTACTACTTGCACCGGTGTTGAAATGTTCCGCAAGTTGCTCGACGAAGGTCGTGCTGGCGAGAACTGCGGCGTTCTGCTGCGTGGTACCAAGCGTGACGACGTTGAGCGTGGTCAGGTTC
Organism: Pseudomonas sp. S3_C06; assembly: GCF_054667675.1. NCBI lineage: Bacteria > Pseudomonadati > Pseudomonadota > Gammaproteobacteria > Pseudomonadales > Pseudomonadaceae > Pseudomonas > Pseudomonas sp. S3_C06. Next base: position 3,207,734 of record NZ_CP162747.1, on the reverse strand, counting down.
TGGTTAAGCCGGGTTCGGTTAAGCCGCACACCAAGTTCACTGCAGAAGTTTACGTTCTGAGCAAGGAAGAAGGCGGTCGTCACACTCCGTTCTTCAAAGGCTACCGTCCACAGTTCTACTTCCGTACTACTGACGTGACTGGTAACTGCGAGCTGCCAGAAGGCGTTGAAATGGTAATGCCAGGTGACAACATTCAGATGACTGTTACCCTGATCAAAACCATCGCGATGGAAGACGGTCTGCGTTTCGCTATCCGTGAAGGCGGTCGTACCGTCGGCGCTGGCGTCGTAGCCAAAATCATCGAGTAATCTCTTTTATAGAGTTCGCTTGATGGATTGAAAAAGCCCCCGCTCAGCGGGGGCTTTTTTATTGGGTTGACACCTATCTGGGGCGTCTATAGAATTGCGCCTCCTTTTAACGGGCGTATTGCGCTCGGTGGGAATAGCAGCCGGAGTCTGAAATCCAATGCAAAATCAGCAAATCCGTATCAGGTTGAAGGCTTTCGACCATCGCCTGATCGACCAATCAACCCAGGAAATCGTGGAAACCGCGAAACGTACTGGTGCTCAAGTGCGTGGTCCAATTCCACTGCCTACCCGTAAAGAGCGGTTCACCGTTCTGGTTTCTCCGCACGTCAACAAAGACGCGCGCGACCAGTACGAAATCCGCACTCATAAGCGCGTTCTGGACATCGTCCAGCCAACGGATAAAACCGTTGATGCTCTTATGAAGCTTGATCTTGCGGCCGGTGTGGAAGTGCAGATCAGCCTCGGCTAAGACTCGGTCTTAGTCGTGTAACGCTCTGAAATGGGCGGCCATAGCGGGTGAAAGCCCCGTACACTCATGAGGTTTACAACATGACTATTGGTGTAGTCGGTCGTAAATGCGGTATGACCCGTATTTTCACCGAAGAAGGTGTCTCCATTCCGGTCACGGTCATTGAGATCGAGCCGAATCGCGTCACCCAGTTCAAAACTGAAGAGACCGATGGCTATCGTGCAGTGCAAGTCACTGTCGGCGAGCGTCGTGCTTCGCGTGTAACAGCAGCTCAGGCTGGCCACTTCGCTAAAGCGAATGTTGCCGCTGGTCGCACCACCATGGAATTCCGTCTTGAAGAAGGCGAGTACCAGGCTGGCGATCTGATCAACGCTGAAATCTTCGCCGCTGGTCAACTGGTTGATGTAACCGGTCAGTCCAAGGGTAAAGGCTTCCAGGGTACGATCAAGCGTTGGAATTTCCGCGGGCAAGATAACACCCACGGTAACTCCGTATCCCACCGCGTCCCAGGCTCTATCGGCCAGTGCCAGACTCCTGGTCGTGTATTCAAGGGCAAAAAAATGTCCGGTCATATGGGCGCTGAGCGCGTGACCGTGCAGTCCCTGGAAGTAGTGCGCGTGGACGCTGAACGCAATCTGTTGTTGGTCAAGGGTGCTGTTCCTGGCGCTACTGGCGGCAACCTGGTTGTACGTCCAGCAGCCAAGGCTCGCGGTTAAGGGGAAGCTGACATGCAATTAAATGTAAATGACGCTCAAGCGATCGAAGTTTCCGAACTGACATTTGGCGGCGAATTCAACGAGACGCTGGTTCACCAAGCAGTCGTGGCCTACATGGCTGGCGGCCGTCAAGGTACCAAGCAGCAGAAGACCCGTTCCGACGTTCGTGGTGGCGGTAAGCGCCCATGGCGTCAGAAAGGTACTGGCCGTGCTCGTGCCGGTACTATCCGTAGCCCAATCTGGCGTGGCGGCGGTACCACTTTCGCAGCTCGTCCTCAGGATCACTCCCAGAAGCTGAACAAGAAGATGTACCGCGCAGCAATGCGTTCCATCCTTGCTGAGCTGGTGCGTACTGATCGTCTGGTCGTGGTTCAGGATTTCGCTGTTGAAACTCCGAAAACCAAAGATCTGCTGGGCAAACTGAACAACATGAGCCTGACCGATGTTCTCATCGTGTCGGACGCTGTTGATCAGAACCTGTACCTGGCTGCTCGTAACCTGCCGCACGTAGATGTACGTGACGTTCAAGGTTCCGATCCAGTTAGTCTGATCGCATACGACAAGGTGTTGATCACCGTGTCGGCCGTGAAGAAATTCGAGGAGCTGCTGGGATGAACCAGGAACGCGTATTTAAAGTTCTGCTTGGCCCGCACGTTTCCGAGAAGGCTACGGTTCTGGCAGACAAGAAAGGCCAGTTCGTTTTCAAGGTTGCTACTGACGCAACCAAGCTGGAAATCAAGAAGGCCGTCGAAAGCCTGTTCAGCGTGAAAGTAGAGCGCGTCACTACCCTGAATGTTCTGGGTAAGAGCAAGCGCACTGCTCGCGGTCTGGGCAAGCGTAATGACTGGAAGAAGGCAGTTATCTCCCTTCAGCCAGGCCAAGATCTCGATTTCAGCAGCAGTGCTGAGTAAGGAAGGGGTGCATCATGGCAATCGTTAAATGCAAACCGACTTCCCCTGGCCGCCGTTTTGTGGTCAAGGTGGTCAACCAGGAGCTGCATAAAGGCGCTCCTCACGCACCGCTGCTCGAGAAAAAATCGAAGACTGGTGGTCGTAACAACAATGGCCGTATTACCACTCGTCACATCGGTGGTGGTCATAAGCAGCATTATCGTATGGTCGATTTCCGTCGCAACGACAAAGATGGCATCGTCGCCACTGTCGAGCGTATCGAATACGATCCAAACCGTACTGCTCACATCGCACTGCTCTGCTACGCAGACGGCGAGCGCCGCTACATCATCGCCCCTAAAGGCGTGAGTGCTGGCGACCAGCTGATCGCAGGCGCTCTGGCTCCAATCAAGCCAGGCAACGCTCTGCAACTGCGCAACATTCCAGTCGGTTCTACCGTACACGGCATCGAACTGAAGCCAGGTAAAGGTGCACAGATCGCTCGTTCCGCTGGTGCTTCGGCTCAGCTGATCGCTCGTGAAGGTGTCTACGTGACCCTGCGTCTGCGTTCCGGTGAAATGCGTAAAGTCCTGGCTGAATGCCGTGCGACCCTGGGCGAAGTCTCGAACTCCGAGCACAGCCTGCGTTCGCTGGGTAAAGCTGGTGCCAAGCGCTGGCGTGGCGTTCGCCCAACCGTTCGTGGTGTTGCCATGAACCCGGTTGACCACCCACATGGTGGTGGTGAAGGTCGTACCTCTGGTGGTCGTCATCCGGTATCGCCATGGGGCTTCCCGACTAAGGGCGCGAAGACTCGTGGTAATAAGCGTACCGACAAAATGATCGTCCGTCGTCGCAAGTAAATAGAGGGATACGACAGTGCCACGTTCTCTGAAAAAAGGTCCTTTTATTGATCTTCACCTACTGAAGAAGATCGAAGTGGCGGCGGAAAAGAACGATCGCAAACCAATTAAGACTTGGTCGCGTCGTTCGATGATCCTGCCACAAATGGTCGGTCTGACCATCGCAGTACACAACGGTCGTCAGCACGTCCCAGTTCTCGTTAACGAAGACATGGTCGGCCACAAACTGGGCGAGTTCGCCGGTACCCGCAACTATCGCGGGCACGTGGCTGACAAGAAAGCCAAGCGTTAAGGGGTTAGGAAATGGAAGTAGCCGCTAAGTTGTCGGGCGCTCGAATCTCCGCCCAGAAAGCCCGCTTGGTCGCCGACCAGATCCGCGGGAAGAAGGTGGGCGAAGCGCTCAACTTGTTGGCTTTCAGCAGTAAGAAAGCCGCCGAGATCATGAAGAAAGTGCTGGAGTCGGCCGTAGCCAACGCCGAGCATAACGAAGGCGCAGATGTTGATGACCTGAAGGTCAGCACCGTTTTCGTCAACGAAGGGCGTTCGCTGAAGCGCATCATGCCACGTGCCAAAGGCCGTGCTGATCGCATCGTCAAGCGGTCTTGCCATATCACTGTCAAGGTTGCTGACAAGTAACGGAGTCGAAGAGATGGGTCAGAAAGTACATCCCATTGGCATTCGCCTGGGAATCGTCAAGGAGCACACCTCCGTCTGGTACGCAGACGGTCGGACTTATGCGGACTACTTGTTCGCAGATCTGAAAGTGCGTGAGTATCTCCAAGACAAACTAAAAAGCGCGTCCGTAAGCCGTATCGATATCCATCGTCCGGCCCAAACTGCACGTATCACCATCCACACCGCTCGTCCAGGTATCGTTATCGGGAAGAAAGGTGAAGATGTTGAGAAACTGCGTCAGGACCTGACCAAGCAAATGGGTGTGCCTGTGCACATCAATATCGAAGAGATCCGCAAGCCGGAGCTCGACGGTATGCTGGTTGCGCAGAGCGTAGCTCAGCAGCTGGAGCGTCGTGTAATGTTCCGTCGCGCTATGAAGCGCGCAGTTCAGAACGCCATGCGCATTGGTGCCAAGGGCATCAAAATCCAAGTGAGCGGTCGTCTCGGCGGTGCTGAAATCGCACGTACTGAATGGTATCGCGAAGGTCGTGTGCCATTGCACACCCTGCGTGCCGACATCGACTATGCCAACTACGAAGCTCACACCACTTACGGTGTGATCGGTGTAAAGGTTTGGATCTTCAAAGGCGAAGTAATTGGTGGTCGCCAAGAAGAGCTGAAGCCACAAGCACCAGCGCCTCGTAAAAAAGCTGCTAAGTAAGGGGTACGCCAAATGTTGCAACCTAAGCGTACGAAGTTCCGCAAGCAGATGACAGGCCACAACCGTGGTCTGGCTCAGCGCGGTAGCAAAGTCAGCTTCGGCGAGTTCGCGCTGAAGTCTGTAGCTCGTGGTCGTCTCACCGCTCGTCAGATCGAGTCAGCGCGTCGTGCTCTGACCCGTCACGTTAAACGTGGCGGCAAGATCTGGATCCGTGTATTCCCGGACAAGCCTATTTCCAAAAAGCCCCTCGAAGTTCGTATGGGTAAAGGTAAGGGTAGTGTGGAGTACTGGGTTGCCCAGATTCAGCCAGGCAAAGTCCTGTATGAAATCGAGGGTGTTTCTGAAGAGCTGGCGCGTGAGGCTTTTGCCCTGGCTGCTGCAAAGCTGCCGCTCGCCACCGCCTTTGTTAAACGGACGGTGATGTGATGAAAGCGAATGAACTTCGTGAAAAATCCGCACAGCAGCTGAACGAGCAACTGCTCGGCTTGCTGCGCGACCAGTTCAATCTGCGTATGCAGAAAGCAACTGGCCAGTTGGGGCAGTCTCATCTGCTCTCGCAAGTTAAACGTGACATCGCTCGCGTGAAGACTGTGCTCAACCAGCAGGCAGGTAAGTGATCATGGCTGAAGCCGAAAAAACTGTCCGTACGCTGACTGGCCGTGTTGTCAGCGACAAGATGGACAAAACCATCACCGTACTGATCGAGCGTCGCGTAAAGCACCCGATCTACGGTAAATACGTTAAGCGTTCGACTAAGCTGCACGCGCACGACGAAACCAACCAGTGCCACATCGGCGACAAAGTCACTATTCGTGAAACTCGTCCTATGGCCAAGACCAAGTCTTGGGCGCTGGTTGATGTTCTCGAACGCGCTGTGGAAGTCTAAGGACTAGGGGTCGGAGAAATTATATGATTCAGACTCAATCCATGCTCGATGTGGCCGATAACAGCGGCGCTCGCCGTGTTATGTGCATCAAGGTGCTGGGTGGCTCCCATCGTCGTTACGCTGGTATCGGTGACATCATCAAAGTTACCGTGAAGGAAGCAATTCCTCGCGGTAAAGTGAAAAAAGGCCAAGTGATGACTGCTGTTGTAGTCCGCACTCGTCACGGCGTACGTCGTGCTGATGGCTCCATTATCCGCTTTGATGGCAACGCTGCTGTTCTTCTGAACAACAAGCAAGAGCCGATCGGCACCCGTATCTTTGGGCCAGTGACCCGTGAACTTCGTACTGAGAAGTTCATGAAGATCGTCTCGCTCGCCCCAGAAGTGCTGTAAGGAGATCCGACATGCAAAAGATTCGTCGTGACGACGAGATCATCGTGATCGCCGGCAAAGACAAAGGTAAGCGCGGTAAGGTGCTCAAGGTTCTTGCTAATAACCGTCTGGTTATCAGCGGTCTGAACCTGGTCAAGCGTCATACCAAGCCTAACCCGATGTCGGGCGTGCAAGGCGGTATCGTCGAAAAAGAAGCTCCACTGGACGCTTCTAACGTCGCCATTTTCAACGGCGAAACCAACAAGGCTGACCGCGTTGGTTTCAAAGTAGAAGACGGCAAGAAAATTCGTGTCTTCAAGTCGACCCAAAAAGCGGTTGATGCTTGAACACTGCTAGGTAGAAGACCATGGCACGACTAAAAGAGATTTACTGGAAGGAAATCGCACCGAAGCTTAAGGAAGAACTTAAGCTTTCGAACGTGATGGAAGTTCCACGCGTTACAAAAATCACCCTGAACATGGGTCTGGGCGAAGCTGTTGGTGACAAAAAAGTCATCGAGCATGCTGTTGCTGACCTGGAAAAGATCACCGGCCAAAAAGTCGTTGTGACCTACGCTCGTAAATCCATCGCTGGCTTTAAAGTCCGTGAAGGATGGCCGATCGGCGTCAAGGTGACTCTGCGCCGTGAGCGTATGTATGAGTTCCTGGATCGTCTGCTGTCGATCTCCCTGCCTCGGGTTCGCGACTTCCGCGGCCTGAATGCCAAGTCCTTCGATGGTCGTGGCAACTACAGCATGGGCGTGAAAGAGCAGATCATTTTCCCGGAAATCGACTACGACAAGATCGATGCTCTCCGCGGTCTGGACATTACCCTGACCACCACTGCCAAGAACGATGATGAAGGCCGCGCTCTGCTGCGTGCTTTCAAATTCCCGTTCCGCAACTGATTGGAGTAGGAAAATGGCCAAGAAGAGCATGAAAAACCGTGAGCTGAAGCGTCAGCTCACTGTTGCCAAGTACGCCACCAAGCGTGCAGCGCTGAAAGCTATCATCGTCGATCTGAACGCAAGTCCAGAAGCGCGTTGGGAAGCTACCGTAGCTCTGCAGAAGCAACCACGTGACGCGAGCGCTTCGCGCATGCGTAACCGTTGCCGCCTGACTGGTCGTCCGCACGGCGTTTACCGCAAGTTCGGCCTTGGCCGTAACAAGTTGCGTGAAGCTGCAATGCGTGGTGACGTACCAGGTCTGGTTAAAGCCAGCTGGTAATTGCTGTCAAAGTCTCGATGTTCGGGTTCGCAAGAACCTGACCATCGGTGGCCTTGAATCTGAATCAAGCCCCTTTTGGGGCTTGATTCATTTCTGGGGTGTGTCTAGAATGACCGGCTCGCCTGAGCCCGTGTTTTTCATGCCCGGAAGTTCTCGGCGACAAGTAGTAGCCGCAAGGCTAATTTTTCTGTATTAGGAGCGTCTAGCCCATGAGTATGCAGGACCCGTTAGCGGACATGCTAACTCGAATCCGTAATGCCCAGATGGCTGAAAAGTCTGTCGTAAGCATGCCGTCTTCCACGTTGAAGGTGGCTGTAGCAAAAGTCCTGAAGGACGAAGGTTACATCGCGGATTTTCAGATCACCACCGACGCTAAGCCGTCGTTGTCCATCGAGCTGAAGTACTTCGAAGGCCGTCCGGTTATCGAAGAAGTGAAGCGCGTTAGTCGTCCAGGCCTGCGTCAGTACAAGTCCGTTGAAGATCTGCCGAAAGTTCGTGGCGGTCTTGGCGTGTCTATCGTCTCCACCAACAAAGGTGTGATGACGGATCGTGCTGCGCGCGCTGCCGGTGTCGGCGGCGAAGTTCTTTGCACTGTGTTCTAAGGGGGGATAAGCATGTCTCGCGTCGCTAAGAACCCCGTTAAGCTGCCAGCCGGTGTCGAAGTAAAATTCGCAGGCCAACAGCTTTCGGTGAAGGGTGCCAAGGGTACTCTTGAACTGAACATCCATTCGTCCGTTGAGATCGTTGAAGAAGCTGGTGAGCTGCGTTTCGCTGCTCGCAATGGCGATCAACAAACTCGCGCAATGGCCGGTACCACGCGTGCGTTGGTAAACAACATGGTCCAAGGCGTAAGCCAAGGCTTCGAGCGCAAGCTCCAGCTGGTCGGTGTTGGTTACAAAGCGCAAGCAAAAGGCACGGTTCTGAACCTGGCCCTTGGCTTCTCGCACCCAGTGGATTACGAACTGCCGGAAGGCATCACCGCTGAGACTCCTAGCCAGACCGATATCCTGATCAAGGGCATCGACAAGCAGCTGGTAGGTCAAGTGGCCGCTGAGATCCGCGACTTCCGTCCACCAGAGCCGTACAAAGGCAAAGGTGTGCGCTACGCGGACGAAGTCGTCCGTCGTAAAGAAGCCAAGAAGAAGTAGGGCATAGCAAATGACCGACAAAAAAGTTACTCGACTGCGTCGCGCTCGCAAAGCACGCCTGAAAATGCACGAACTCGAAGTCGTGCGTCTCTGCGTGTTCCGCTCGTCGCAGCACATCTACGCCCAGGTCATCTCGGCCGACGGCAACAAGGTCCTGGCAAGCGCCTCGACTTTGGATAAAGAACTGCGTGATGGTGCCACTGGCAACATCGACGCGGCCACAAAGGTTGGCCAGCTGGTCGCTACGCGTGCTAAGGCCGCTGGCGTCTCGCAAGTGGCTTTCGACCGCTCTGGCTTCAAGTACCACGGTCGCGTGAAAGCGCTGGCTGATGCTGCTCGTGAAGCTGGGCTGGAGTTCTAAGTTATGTCAAATAACGACCAAAAGCGCGACGAAGGCTACATTGAGAAGCTGGTTCAAGTTAACCGCGTAGCCAAAACCGTTAAAGGCGGCCGTATCTTCACTTTCACCGCGTTGACCGTGGTTGGTGATGGTAAAGGGCGTGTTGGCTTCGGCCGTGGCAAGTCGCGTGAAGTGCCTGCTGCGATCCAGAAGGCAATGGAAGCTGCTCGCCGCAACATGATCCAAGTTGATCTGAACGGCACCACTCTGCAGTACGCAATGAAGTCCGCTCACGGCGCTTCGAAGGTGTACATGCAGCCTGCTTCTGAGGGTACCGGTATCATCGCTGGCGGCGCTATGCGTGCTGTCCTCGAAGTTGCTGGCGTTCAGAACGTTCTGGCCAAGTGCTACGGCTCGACTAACCCGGTAAACGTGGTTCACGCCACTTTCAAAGGTTTGAAAGCTATGCAGTCTCCTGAATCCATTGCCGCCAAGCGTGGCAAAAGCGTCAAGGAGATCTTCTGATCATGGCTACCGTTAAAGTAACGCTGATCAAAAGCATGACCGGCCGCATCCCTAACCACAAATTGTGCGTTAAGGGTCTGGGTCTGCGTCGCATCGGTCACACTGTAGAAGTCCAGGATACTCCCGAGAATCGCGGGATGATCAACAAGGCTTACTACATGCTGCGTGTCGAGGGTTAATCGATGAAACTCAATGATCTGAGTCCAGCGCCGGGTTCCCGTCGCGAAAAGCATCGTCCGGGCCGTGGTATCGGTAGCGGTTTGGGTAAGACTGGTGGCCGTGGTCACAAAGGTCAGACCTCCCGCTCCGGTGGCACCATTGCTCCAGGCTTTGAAGGCGGTCAACAGCCGCTGCATCGTCGCCTGCCGAAGTTCGGTTTCGTTTCCCTGAAGGCCATGGATCGCGCAGAAGTGCGTCTGTCCGAGCTGGCTAAAGTGGAAGGCGACATCGTCACCGTGCAGTCCCTGAAAGATGCCAACGTGATCAACGTCAACGTACAGCGTGTGAAAATCATGCTGTCCGGTGAAGTGACTCGCGCTGTCACTATCGGCAAGGGAATCGGCGCCACCAAAGGTGCGCGTGCGGCTATCGAAGCAGCTGGCGGCAAGTTCGAGGAATAAATGGCTAAGCAAGGTGCTCTCTCTGCGCTCGGCAAAGGCGGTATGTCTGAACTCTGGGCTCGTCTGCGTTTTCTGTTCCTGGCGATTATCGTCTACCGAATAGGCGCACACATCCCGGTTCCAGGTATCAACCCGGACCGACTCGCAGACCTGTTTCGACAGAATGAGGGGACCATTCTTAGCTTGTTCAACATGTTCTCCGGCGGCGCGCTGGAACGGATGAGTATCTTTGCACTGGGGATCATGCCGTACATTTCGGCATCGATCATCATGCAACTGATGACCGCCGTCAGCCCGCAGCTGGAGCAGTTGAAGAAGGAAGGTGAAGCTGGCCGTCGCAAGATCAGCCAGTACACCCGCTACGGCACCGTCGTCCTCGCTCTCGTTCAGGCTATTGGCATGTCCATTGGTCTGGCGGGGCAGGGCGTTGCGTTCACTGGTGACTTTGGCTTCCATTTCGTCGCAGTATCCACGTTTGTGGCTGGTGCGATGTTCATGATGTGGCTGGGTGAGCAGATTACTGAGCGTGGTGTGGGCAACGGTATCTCGATGTTGATTTTTTCGGGTATCGTCGCCGGTCTTCCGAGAGCAATCGGGCAGTCTTTCGAGTCTGCGCGTCAGGGTGATATCAACATCTTCGCCTTGGTTGCCATCGGTTTGCTGGCAGTAGCGATTATCGGTTTCGTGGTGTTCATTGAGCGTGGTCAGCGTCGTATCGCTGTTCACTACGCCAAGCGTCAGCAGGGCCGCAAGGTTTTTGCTGCGCAGACAAGCCACTTGCCGCTTAAGGTGAACATGGCCGGTGTTATTCCGGCTATTTTCGCGAGCAGCATTTTGCTGTTCCCGGCTTCGTTGGGTGCCTGGTTCGGTCAGTCTGAAGGTATGGGCTGGTTGCAGGACATCTCGCAGTCGATCGCTCCTGGTCAGCCGTTGAATATTCTGCTGTTTAGTGCAGGGATTATTTTCTTCTGCTTCTTCTATACGGCGTTGATGTTCAATCCGAAAGACGTAGCGGAAAACCTGAAGAAGTCCGGTGCCTTTATTCCGGGCATCCGTCCAGGTGAGCAGTCTGCACGCTATATTGATGGCGTTCTGACCCGCTTGACCATGTTCGGTGCTCTTTACATGACGGCCGTGTGCCTGTTGCCCCAGTTCCTGGTGGTTGCAGCAAACGTTCCGTTCTACCTTGGCGGGACCTCGTTGCTGATCGTGGTCGTGGTTGTGATGGACTTCATGTCCCAAGTACAATCGCACCTCGTTTCGCACCAGTACGAATCCCTGATGAAGAAAGCCAACCTGAAGGGTTACGGCAGCGGCATGTTGCGCTGAGTACCCATAAGGTTCGAGGAGTTGGTGATGAAAGTTCGTGCATCGGTGAAAAAGCTGTGCCGTAACTGCAAGATTATTCGCCGCGAAGGTGTTGTTCGAGTAATTTGCAGCGCGGAACCGCGTCACAAACAGCGCCAAGGCTGAGTGTGATTGTGCTTCAAGCCCGGTAGCTAGTGCGCTACCGGGTTGATTATTTGTTATTACAGCGATATTATCTCGCGCCCTATTTCTTGGCTTCCGGGGCGTAGGTAGCTGTCAATTGGAGTCCCACTGAATGGCCCGTATTGCAGGCGTTAACATTCCAGATAACAAGCATACTGTTATCTCGCTGACCTACATCTATGGTGTTGGTCGCACTACTGCACAGAAGATCTGTGCAGTGACTGGGGTAAACCCAGCAGCAAAGATCAAAGATCTGAGCGACGAGCAAATTGAACAGCTGCGTGGCGAAGTGGCGAAGTTCACCACTGAAGGTGATCTGCGTCGCGAAATCAACATGAAAATCAAGCGCTTGATGGACCTCGGTTGCTATCGCGGTCTGCGTCATCGTCGCGGTCTTCCAGTACGCGGTCAGCGTACCAAGACCAACGCGCGTACCCGTAAAGGTCCGCGTAAGCCGATCCGCAAGTAATCGCCCCAGCGAATCGACAGGAATTTAATCATGGCAAAACCTGCTGCTCGTCCTCGTAAAAAAGTTAAAAAGACAGTGGTTGATGGCATCGCCCACATCCATGCATCTTTTAACAACACAATCGTGACCATTACCGACCGTCAAGGTAACGCTCTTTCCTGGGCTACCTCCGGTGGTTCGGGTTTCCGCGGTTCCCGCAAGTCCACCCCGTTTGCTGCTCAAGTAGCTGCTGAACGTGCTGGTCAAGCTGCGCTGGAATACGGCCTGAAAAACCTCGACGTTAACGTCAAGGGTCCAGGTCCAGGTCGTGAATCCGCAGTCCGCGCTTTGAACGGCTGTGGCTACAAGATCGCCAGCATCACCGACGTGACGCCAATCCCGCACAACGGGTGCCGTCCGCCGAAGAAGCGCCGCGTGTAATCCAGGAGATTGTAAAGAATGGCTCGTTACATTGGTCCAAAATGCAAACTCGCTCGTCGCGAAGGCACCGATCTCTTCCTGAAGAGCGGCGTGCGCGCGATCGAATCGAAGTGCAACATTGAAGCAGCACCTGGTATCCACGGCCAACGCCGCGGTCGCCAGTCCGATTACGGCACCCAACTGCGTGAAAAGCAGAAGGTCCGTCGTATCTACGGCGTTCTCGAGCGTCAGTTCAGCGGCTACTACAAAGAAGCTGCTGGCAAGAAAGGTGCAACCGGTGAAAACCTGCTGCAACTGCTCGAATGCCGTCTGGACAACGTTGTATACCGTATGGGCTTTGGTTCGACTCGTGCCGAATCCCGTCAGCTGGTATCGCACAAGTCGATCAGCGTTAACGGTCAGACCGTAAACGTTCCGTCGTATCAGGTTCGTGCTGGTGACGTGGTTGCAGTTCGCGAGAAAGCAAAAAACCAACTTCGCATTGTCCAAGCTCTCGATCTGTGTGCCCAACGTGGCCGCGTAGAATGGGTAGAAGTAGACACTGAGAAGAAGTCGGGCGTTTTCAAGAACGTTCCTGCTCGCAGTGATCTGTCCGCCGACATCAACGAAAGCCTGATTGTCGAGCTCTACTCCAAGTAAGGGCTAGAAAATAGGTGCATCCATGCAGATTTCGGTAAATGAGTTCCTGACACCCCGCCACATTGATGTGCAGGTTGTCAGTCCAACCCGCGCCAAGATCACTCTCGAGCCTCTCGAGCGTGGTTTTGGCCACACCCTGGGCAACGCGCTGCGACGCATCCTGTTGTCCTCAATGCCCGGCTGCGCAGTAGTCGAGGCCGAGATTGACGGTGTGCTCCACGAGTACAGCGCCATCGAAGGTGTACAGGAAGACGTAATTGAAATCCTGTTGAACCTTAAAGGTCTGGCCATCAAGCTGCACGGTCGTGACGAAGTTACGCTGACCTTGTCGAAGAAGGGTTCGGGGGTGGTTACCGCTGCCGATATTCAGCTGGATCATGATGTCGAGATCGTTAATCCCGATCACGTAATCGCTAACCTGGCGTCTAACGGCGCCCTGAACATGAAGCTCACCGTAGCTCGTGGTCGTGGTTATGAACCAGCCGACTCGCGTCAGAGCGATGAAGACGAAAGCCGCAGCATCGGTCGCTTGCAGCTTGACTCTTCGTTCAGCCCGGTTCGCCGTATCGCATACGTGGTGGAAAACGCCCGTGTCGAGCAGCGTACCAACCTGGACAAGCTGGTTATTGATCTGGAAACCAACGGTACTCTGGATCCTGAAGAGGCTATCCGCCGCGCTGCAACCATCCTGCAACAGCAGTTGGCTGCGTTCGTCGACCTCAAAGGTGACAGTGAGCCAGTGGTTGTCGAGCAGGAAGACGAGATCGATCCGATCCTGCTTCGCCCGGTTGACGATCTGGAACTGACTGTACGTTCGGCTAACTGCCTTAAGGCGGAAAACATCTACTACATCGGCGACCTGATTCAGCGTACCGAAGTAGAGCTGTTGAAGACTCCGAACCTGGGCAAGAAATCCTTGACTGAAATCAAGGACGTTCTGGCCTCCCGCGGTCTGTCCCTCGGCATGCGCCTCGACAACTGGCCGCCTGCAAGTCTTAAGAAGGACGACAAGGCGACTGCCTGATCGTCGTAATCACCGAACGTAGTGTTTGGTAAGGAATGAACCATGCGTCATCGTAAAAGTGGTCGTCACCTGAGCCGCACCAGCTCGCACCGCAAGGCCATGTTCCAAAACATGGCGGTGTCGCTGTTCGAGCACGAGCTGATCAAAACTACTCTGCCAAAAGCCAAAGAACTGCGTCGCGTTGCTGAGCCGCTGATCACTCTGGCCAAGACAGACAGCCTGGCTAACCGCCGTCTGGCTTTCGACCGTACTCGTTCGAAAGCTATCGTTGGTAAGCTCTTCAACGACCTGGGCAAGCGTTACGCTACCCGTGAGGGTGGCTACCTGCGCATCCTCAAGTGCGGTTTCCGCGCTGGCGACAACGCGCCTATGGCGTACGTCGAGTTGGTTGATCGTGCTACTGCTGGCGAAGCTGTATCCGCCGAGTAAGACGTCAGTCTGAAACAAAGAACCGGGCCTAGTGCCCGGTTTTTTGTGCGCGCAAGAAAATGCGCTGTTCATACAAGCTTTTGACATGTCTCTGTTGTCACTATGTCCCGGGAAACATAATTAGTAATTATCTATCGATGTCTACAAGTTAATGAATTTGTAGCTGTCACATGGATGATCAATACTTCCCAGCAAGCCGATTAGCCGGCAGTTTCAAGACTGACAGAGGAAGAAGACCGCATGAGCCAGATCAAAACGCTTACGACCGCCAGTGGCGCACCTGTCGCTGATAATCAGAATTCTCGCTCCGCCGGCCCGCGTGGCCCGCTGCTGCTCGACGATTTTCATTTGCTCGAGAAGCTTGCCCACTTCAACCGTGAAAATATCCCTGAACGCCGCGTACATGCGAAAGGCTCGGGTGCTTATGGCACGTTCACCGTGACCCGTGACATCAGCGAATACACCAGCGCCAAGCTGTTTGAGTCTGTCGGCAAGCAAACCCCTACCTTCCTGCGCTTCTCTACCGTGGGTGGCGAGCGTGGATCGGCCGACACCGAGCGTGACCCGCGCGGTTTCGCGCTGAAGTTCTACACCGAGGAAGGCAACTGGGACATCGTTGGCAACAACACGCCAGTGTTCTTCATCCGTGACCCACTGAAATTCCCTGACTTCATCCACACCCAGAAGCGCCTGCCGCAAAGCAACCTGAAAAGCGCGCAGATGATGTGGGACTTCTGGTCGCATTCGCCTGAAGCACTGCACCAGGTGACCATTCTGTTCTCCGATCGTGGCATTCCTGACGGCTACCGTCACATGCACGGCTTCGGCAGCCACACTTACAGCCTGATCAACGCTCAAGGCGAGCGCCATTGGGTGAAGTGGCACTACAAAACCAGACAGGGCATCAAGAATCTCGCACCCGCAGATGCAGCACGTCTGGCCGGCACTGATCCGGATTACGCTCAACGTGACTTGTTTGAAGCCATTGAACGCGGTGACTTCCCGAAATGGCGCGTATGCATCCAGATCATGACTGAGGCCCAGGCCGCAGCGCATTACGAGAACCCTTTCGACGTGACCAAGACCTGGTCGCAGAAGGAGTTCCCGCTGATCGAAGTGGGCGAACTGGAATTGAACCGCAACCCGCAGAACTATTTCGCTGAAGTTGAGCAAGCCGCGTTCGGCCCAAGCAACATGGTCCCAGGCGTTGGTCTCTCGCCAGACCGCATGCTGCAAGGACGCGTATTCGCCTATGCCGATGCACACCGCTACCGTGTGGGCACCAATCACCAGCAGTTGCCGGTGAACGCGCCACGTAGCCCGGTGAACACTTACCAGCGTGATGGCTCGATGGCGTTCGGCAGCAATGGTGGTGCAGCGCCTAACTACGAACCGAACAGCTACGTCGAATCGCCGAAACAAGCTCCACATTACGCCGAGCCGGCGCTGGCTCTGAGTGGTGCGGCTGATCGTTACGATCATCGCGAAGACACCGATTATTACAGCCACGCCGGTGTGCTGTTTCGCCTGATGAGCGACGATCAGAAAGCGTTGCTGGTCAGCAACATCGCTGGTGCGATGAGCGGAGTTTCGACTGATGTAGTCGACCGCCAGTTGCAGCATTTCTACAAAGCCGACCAGGCGTATGGAGAAGCAATCGCAAAGCTGCTCAACGTACAGCTTAACGAAGTCTAAACGAGAAGCAGAACCGCCCTCATTTGGGCGGTTTTTGCGTTATTTAGGCTGCTTTTCCAAGAATATCTTCGCTTTTATTGCGCGTAACGGGTGACCTTCCAGTCAGGTTGGTTCAAACTACAGACTTTCAAGTAGGGAGATGTAGGGCGATGCAAGGCCACCCAGACGTAATCGATTACCTCAACACGTTGCTGACCGGCGAGCTGGCCGCGCGTGATCAATATTTCGTTCATTCGCGGATGTATGAGGACTGGGGGTTCACCAAGCTCTACGAGCGAATCAACCACGAGATGGAAGAAGAAGCGGGTCACGCTGACGCGTTGATGCGTCGGATTCTGATGCTCGAAGGCACGCCGCGCATGCGTCCGGATGATCTGGATGTCGGTAGCACTGTGCCGGAGATGCTCGAAGCGGATCTACGCCTCGAATACAAAGTTCGCGCCGCCCTGTGCAAAGGCATCGAGCTGTGCGAACAGCATAAGGACTATGTCAGCCGCGAGATCCTGCGCGTGCAGTTGAACGACACCGAAGAAGATCACACCTACTGGCTGGAAAAGCAGTTGGGCCTGATCAAGCTGATCGGTCTCGAGAACTACCTGCAATCGCATACGTCCTGATTGCTGCAGTTAAAAAAGCCCCTGTCACTGTTGAAGTGACAGGGGCTTTTTCATGCCTGGCGTTTAAGCCCGATCGCGGATCAGCAATGGCTTGAGGTAATGGCCAGTGTGAGATTGCTTCATCTCGGCCACGTCCTCAGGGGTGCCAGTGGCAATGATCTGCCCACCTTTTGAACCGCCCTCAGGCCCGAGATCCACCAGCCAGTCGGCCGTTTTGATCACGTCGAGGTTGTGTTCGATCACCACGACAGTGTTGCCGTGGTCGCGCAGGCGATGCAGCACGTCGAGCAATTGCTGGATATCCGCGAAGTGCAAACCAGTGGTTGGCTCATCGAGGATATACAGGGTCTTGCCAGTGTCACGCTTGGACAGCTCGCGAGACAGCTTGACCCGCTGTGCCTCGCCACCAGACAGCGTGGTCGCCGACTGGCCAAGCTTGATGTACGACAGACCGACATCCATCAGTGTTTGCAGCTTGCGCGCTAGGGCTGGCACCGCGTCGAAGAACACCCGGGCTTCCTCGATGGTCATCTCGAGGGTTTCGTGGATGCTCTTGCCCTTGTATTTGATTTCAAGGGTTTCGCGGTTGTAGCGCTTGCTCTTGCACACGTCGCACGGCACGTAGATGTCCGGCAGGAAGTGCATCTCAACCTTGATCAGGCCATCGCCCTGGCACGCCTCACAGCGGCCACCCTTGACGTTGAACGAGAAACGACCCGGACCGTAACCCCGGGAACGTGACTCAGGTACGCCGGCGAACAGCTCACGGATTGGGGTGAACAGGCCGGTATAGGTCGCAGGGTTGGAACGCGGTGTACGACCGATCGGGCTCTGGTCGATGTCGACGACTTTGTCGAGATGCTCCAGGCCTTTGATGCTGTCGTGCGCCGCGGCTTCCAGCGTGGTCGCGCCATTGAGGGCGGTGGCGCTCAGCGGGAACAGGGTGTTGTTGATCAGCGTCGACTTGCCCGAGCCGGACACACCGGTGACGCAAGTCAGCAGACCAATCGGGATGTCCAGATCGACATTGCGCAGGTTATTGCCGCGTGCCCCTTTGAGCGACAGGTTGAGCTTCTTGTTGCGCGGGGTGCGTTTGGCTGGCACTTCGATCTTCACCCGGCCCGACAGGTATTTGCCGGTCAGCGAGTCCGGGTGCGCCATGACTTCAGCCGGCGTACCCTCGGCAACGATTTGCCCGCCATGCACACCGGCGCCCGGGCCGATGTCGACGACATAGTCAGCCAGGCGAATCGCGTCTTCGTCGTGTTCGACCACAATCACCGTGTTGCCGATATCGCGCAGGTGCTTGAGTGTGCCGAGCAGTCGATCGTTATCTCGCTGGTGCAAGCCGATGGACGGCTCGTCGAGGATGTACAGAACGCCAACAAGTCCGGCACCGATCTGGCTGGCCAGGCGAATCCGCTGCGCCTCACCGCCGGACAGGGTGTCAGCACTGCGATCCAGCGACAGATAATCGAGACCGACATTGACGAGGAACTGCAGGCGCTCGCGAATCTCCTTGAGGATCTTGTCAGCGATCTCGCCACGGCGGCCGGTCATCTTCAGCTCGCCGAAGTACACGCAAGCATCGCCAATCGGCAGGTTGGTCACTGCCGGCAGCGTTTTCTCGCCAACCCAGACGTGCCGCGCTTCACGGCGCAGGCGAGTGCCACGGCAATCCGGGCACGATTGGGTGCTGAGGAACTTGGCCAGCTCTTCGCGCACGCTCGCCGACTCGGTCTCGCGGTAGCGACGCTCCAGGTTTGGCACGATGCCTTCGAACGGGTGCGAGCGTTTAACGATATCGCCACGGTCGTTGAGGTATTTGAAGTCAACGTTCTGCGAGCCACTGCCGTGCAGAATGGATTTCTGCTGATCGGCCGGCAACTCGTTGAATGGCACTTCGAGGCTGAAGCCATAGTGCGAGGCCAATGAGCCGAGCATCTGGAAGTAATAGACGTTGCGCCGGTCCCAGCCGCGAATCGCGCCTTCGGCCAGCGTCAGCTCGCCGTTGACCAGGCGCTTGATGTCGAAGAACTGCTTGACCCCCAGACCATCGCAAGTCGGGCAGGCGCCGGCCGGATTGTTGAAGGAAAACAGCTTCGGCTCAAGTTCGCTGATGGCGTGGCCGCAGATCGGGCAGGCGAAGCGCGCGGAGAAGATCATCTCTTCGCCCGGCTCGTCGTCCATTGGCGCGACCAGGGCGATGCCGTCCGCCAGTTTCAGCGCGGTCTCGAAGGACTCGGCCAGGCGTTGCTGCAGGTCGGCGCGAACCTTGAAGCGGTCGACGATCACATCGATCGAGTGCTTCTTTTGTTTATCCAGTTTCGGCAGTTCATCGAGCTCGCAGATGCGGCCATTGACCCGTGCACGGACGAAACCCTGGGCGCGCAGCTCTTCGAAGACCGAAAGGTGTTCGCCTTTACGCTCGCGAATCACCGGCGCCAGCAACATCAGTTTGCTGCCTTCCGGTTGCGCCAGGACCAGATCGACCATCTGGCTGACGGTCTGCGCTTCCAGCGGAATATCGTGATCCGGGCAGCGCGGCGTACCGACGCGTGCATAGAGCAAACGCAGGTAGTCGTAGATTTCGGTGATGGTGCCGACCGTAGAGCGCGGGTTGTGCGAGGTCGACTTCTGTTCGATGGAAATTGCCGGCGACAGGCCTTCGATGGTGTCGACGTCGGGCTTTTCCATCAACGACAGAAACTGGCGGGCATAGGCCGACAGCGATTCGACATAGCGGCGCTGACCTTCGGCATACAGGGTATCGAAGGCCAGGGACGACTTGCCGGATCCGGACAGGCCGGTGATGACGATCAGTTTGTCCCGTGGCAGGGTCAGGTCGATGTTCTTCAGGTTGTGGGTACGGGCCCCACGTATCAGGATCTTGTCCAAAGTGGCCTCGCTCGGCGGGCGTCGAAAACGTAGGAGTATACGGGCAAATACTGGATGGATGCACACTATCAAACGAAGGGTTTTTTGCCCTGGATGAAGAGAGTTTCATCTATACGCGTCAAAGCGTCGCGATCTACCCCGTCTTCCGATGGGACTGGTAGAATCGCCGCCGGTTCACACGAGGTTTTTCCATGCACGATCCCCACAGCGAACGCATGAGTGGCAGCGAGACCCGCGCGGCGAGCGGTCTGGCCCTGGTGTTCGCCTTCCGTATGCTGGGCATGTTTATGGTGTTGCCGGTACTGGCGACCTACGGCATGGATCTGGCAGGCGCGACCCCGGCCCTGATCGGCTTGGCAATCGGCGCTTACGGCTTGACCCAAGCGATTTTCCAGATTCCGTTCGGGATCATTTCCGACCGCATCGGCCGTCGCCCGGTGATTTACCTCGGACTGATCGTCTTCGCCCTTGGCAGCGTGCTGGCCTCGCAAGCCGATTCGATCTGGGGCGTGATTGCCGGGCGGATCCTGCAAGGTGCCGGCGCCATTTCTGCGGCGGTGATGGCATTGCTTTCCGACCTCACCCGCGAGCAACACCGCACCAAGGCCATGGCGATGATCGGCATGACAATTGGCCTGTCTTTCGCCGTGGCCATGGTTGTGGGGCCTTTGCTGACGCGCGCGTTCGGTTTGTCCGGGTTGTTCCTGGCCACCGGTGGCATGGCATTGGTGGGGATCGTGATCGTGATGTTCATGGTGCCCAGGTCCACGGGTCCGCTGACGCACCGTGAGTCCGGCGTGGCGCGTCAGGCGTTGATGCCGACACTCAAGCATCCTGACTTGCTGCGGCTCGATCTGGGCATCTTTGTGTTACATGCCATGTTGATGTCGAGCTTCGTCGCGCTGCCTCTGGCGCTGGTGGAAAAAGCCGGTTTGCCCAAGGAACAGCACTGGTGGGTCTATCTCACCGCGCTGCTGATTTCGTTCTTCGCCATGATCCCGTTCATCATCTATGGCGAGAAGAAACGCAAAATGAAACGAGTTTTGCTTGGCGCCGTCCTGACGCTGATGCTGACTGAGCTATTCTTCTGGCAGTTCGGCGACAGCCTGCGGGCTCTGGTGATCGGTACGGTGGTGTTCTTCACCGCGTTCAATCTGCTGGAGGCTTCATTGCCGTCGCTGATCAGCAAGGTTTCACCGGCGGGCGGGAAGGGCACGGCCATGGGCGTGTATTCCACCAGCCAGTTCCTCGGTTCGGCACTCGGCGGGATACTCGGCGGCTGGCTGTTTCAGCATGGCGGTCTGTCGGTTGTGTTCCTTGGATGCGCGGGTCTGGCTGCCATCTGGCTGGCCTTTGCTGTTACCATGCGTGAACCTCCCTACGTGACGAGCCTGCGCTTGCCGTTGTCGCCCGAGGCGATCCGCGAAGCGGGTCTGGTCGAGCGCCTCAAGGCCCTCGTAGGGGTAACCGATGCAGTGATAGTTGCTGACGAAGCAGCTGTTTACATCAAACTGGACAAAGAATTAGTGGATCGCGACACCCTCGAACGCCTGGTGAACAGCCCGGCCGGGGCTGCTTGCGAAGCCTAGGAGAACGTTATGGCCCGTGGGGTTAACAAAGTCATATTGGTCGGCACTTGCGGCCAGGATCCCGAAGTTCGCTACCTGCCTAACGGTAACGCCGTGACCAACCTGAGTCTGGCCACCAGCGAACAGTGGACCGACAAGCAAACCGGTCAGAAGGTCGAGAAGACCGAGTGGCACCGTGTTTCGATGTTCGGCAAGGTTGCCGAAATCGCCGGCGAATACCTGCGCAAGGGTTCGCAGGTTTACATCGAAGGCAAGCTGCAGACCCGCGAGTGGGAAAAAGACGGTATCAAGCGTTACACCACTGAAATCGTGGTCGACATGCAAGGCACCATGCAACTGCTCGGCGGCCGTCCACAACAGGGCGACCAGCAGGGCGGTGGCAACAACTACCAGCAGTCGGCGCCATCTGCTCCACGTCAGCAGGCTCCGCGCCCGCAGCAGTCGGCTCCACAGCAGCGTTCGGCTCCGGCTCCACAGCAGGCCGCACCGCAACCGGCTCCGGATTTCGACAGCTTTGATGACGATATCCCGTTCTGATGCTGATCTGATTTGACCAAAACCCCCGCATTGCGGGGGTTTTGTCATTTCTGGGGGCGCACTTCAAGGCGATGACCGCCAACTGACCAGCCAGTCTTCGTCGATATCTCGATAAAGTTACGCTCAGAGTCTTGAAGGCCGTTGCCAGCCGTTCCATGATCCGTGCCGTCGACTGTTGAACCTGTCCGTCTTCGCCAGAACAGCTTTGCAGACTGTTCATACACAACAACAAGAGAGTCCAATGAGCAGTAGCAAAAACAAGGAAATCGAGTATTTGCGCGGGGCGGCCATCCTCATGACGATCATGGCCCATCTTCCTCAATTGCTGCCGTTTCAGGGAGTGTTCCTGACCAAATTGTTCACGGTGTATTCACCCTGGACCGGAGTGGATCTGTTCTTCTGCATTTCCGGATACGTGGTCAGTAAGGCTTATCTCGATTATTTCGATAAAAACCGCCAGCAGAACCGGTTTGGCATGGCCGCGACTTCCTTCTGGATCCGCCGTGCGTATCGCCTTTTGCCGACGGCATGGCTGTGGGTATTGATCCCACTGGTGTTCTCGATTTTCTTCAACCAGTCGAACGCCTTCCAGTCCTGGTTCGACAATTTGCGCAGCTTCACCGCTGTTGCGACATTCTCGGGCAATCTGGCCAATCAGTACGGCGCGATTCTGGGGCCTAATTCGGTGTATTGGAGCCTGGCGCTGGAGGAGCAGTTTTACTTCATCTTCCCGTTGTTCCTGTTGCTGGTGACCTCGACACGCTGGCGGGTGATTGTCTTGATCGCGCTGATCGCCGCGCAGTTCGGCTTTGATCGCAATGCCTTTGGCGCAGCGCCGGCACCGATGCTTTTTTCGTTCCGGCTCGATGCGATGATGTGGGGGATTCTGCTCTGCCTGTTCACACGCACGCCGCTGTACAAGGAACTTGAGCCGGTCGCGCTCGGCGCCAGTCTGTTCAAGCGCCTGGCGCTGACCCTGGGGCTTCTGTACATGTTGGGGGCCATCGCGGCGCAATTGCTCGTAATGCCGATTGCTGTCGGCCTGATCGCGATAACCGCAGTGATCATGGTCTGGCTGGCCAGTTACGACAAAGGCTACATCTATTGTCCTGCGCTGTTGCGCGGGTTGTTCGACTGGCTGGGCTCGCGCTCATACGCCTTGTACGTCGTGCATGTATTCGCTTACCACCTGAGTACCGAAATCTGGACGCGCATGGCCGGCAGCAATGGCGGGACGCTGGGGGCGGACTACACGGTTGAACTCTTGCTCACGTCGTTGTTGATCATGCTGGTGTGTAGTGAACTGAATTATCGGTTCGTCGAAACACCATTGCGTCGTCGTGGCGCGGAAATCTCCCGTCGCAGAATGGCCGGCATTGCTGCCACCGAGACCGCCAATGCGGATGCTCCGCTTACGGATCGCTCGCGCACGACAGAGCTGTCGTAAGCCACAGCCATAAAAAAACCGTAGCGCGCCAACGCTACGGTTTTTTATGCCCGGCCTCTGCGTGCCGAAGCGATCAATCGAGGATCAAATGCGGCAGAAACCGGCTTGAATCCTTGGTGATCAGACTGTTGTCCTCACGCACGCCAATCCCCGCCGCCTGATCGCCAATCACCCAGGAACCGATGAGCGTGTAGCTGTCATCGAACTTTGGCAGCGGCGCAAATTCCTGCAGGATGAATGGCGCATCGGTGTAGGGCCCGTCCTCTTTGACAATCAGACCTTCCGCCGTTTGCAGCTCGATGTTGGCACCTTCCCGGGAAAAGTACGGTTTGCGTACCCAGCCCTTGGGCACAGCACTGGCTGGATCCGGATCCAGATACGCCGCGAGCAGATTCGGATGGCCCTTGTGCAGTTCCCACAGCAACGGCAGCGCGCCTTTGTTCGACAGGATGGCTTTCCATGCTGGTTCGAAAAACTGCGTGTCGCACTCGGCAATCGCCGCGCCGAACGGTTCGTGGAAGATAAACTCCCAGGCATGCAGCTTGAACAGGTGGGGGATCCAGCGATCCTCCAGATCAACAAAGCGACCTTCAGCGGTCAAGCCGATGTCTTCAATATCGATATGCCGCGATTCGATACCGACCTTCTCGGCAATCAAGCGCAGGTAATCCGTGGTGCCCTTGTCTTCGACCGAATCTTTCATTGAAGCGAAGTAGAACGGCCGCTTCAGTTGCAGCTCGGCGAAGGCCTGATGCAGCTTGGTATCGATGCTGTTGAACTGGTCGGCATGGCGCGGCAGCGTGCCGCGCTCGATGCATTGCTCCAGCCAGCCCCACTGGAACGCCGCCGCTTCGTAAAGACTGGTTGGCGTGTCGTAGTTGAGCTCCAGCAGCTTCGCCGGGCCGTTGCCGCTGTAGGAAAAGTCCATGCGCCCATACAGATGCGGATGACCTTCCCGCCAGGACGTGCGGATCATGTCGTAGTACGCCGCCGGGATGCTCAGGCGATCCAGCAACTCTTCGCTGTTGACCACACGGTCGACCAGATCCATGCACATCTCGTGCAGTTCGGTGGTCGGGTCTTCGAGATCGTTTTCGATTTGCGCAAGCGTGAACTGGTAGTACGCGCTTTCGTCCCAGTACGGCTGATCGTCGATGGTGTGAAACATGAAACCGAGGCTCTCGGCGGTCTGTTTCCAGTCGGGGCGCTCGGTGCAGAGGATCTTCTTCATCGTCAGCTGCTCGAACGACCAGAACCAGAACTGCTGCCCCAACCACCCCAGCCGCTACGCGCACTGGACTGGCTGCCGAAGCCGCCGCGTGAGGTCGAAGAAGCCACGTTGACCGGTTTGCTTTTACTGCTCTCGTAATCCGTTTGGCTGCGCGTCGTGGTGTCGGCTCTGCGGTACTGCGTCGAGGTGTTGTAGGGCTGGCGCGTTTCGCGATCGCGGTAAACCGTGCGTTCGGCGTTGTTGCTCATCGCATTGCCGATCAGCCAGCCGGTCAGCCAGCCATTGCCACCGCCACTGGAGGTGTGCGAAGTGTTTTGCACACTCTGCACAGCCGCCGCATCACCCGCAGGCATTTGCGCGCCGGCGATGGCGTCGAGATTCTGCGCCGGCTCACCGTCTTTCGGCACTTTGAAGCCGCCGAGTTTCGGCACGAAGCGGCCGTCGGAATTCTTCTGACACCAGTCGGCGGCAAAGTCCGCATCGCATTTGGCCTTGTCGTTGTACACCGGGGCGATGCGCCGGTGTTCGGTCAGGGCGGCGACGTAGGCGCTGGAGCAGATGTCGGCAGCCACTTCGGCGCCGACACACTGTTCCAGGCTCTGGAAATTGCGCGGTTGATCCGCGGCTGTCACCTGGCCGGAAATGGCCATGGCCACCGAGGCCGCGAGGGACAGCTGAACGTATTTGCTGCGTTTCATCGAAGGCTTCCTGCCGATCAGTTGGACGGTGTCATGCACGCCGCATTGAGCATGCCGACGCTGATCGCGACCGCAGCGACATAGATACCCGAAGCGATTTCACCGTTGGCGATGCGTTGCGAAGTGCCTTTGAGCACCACACCCGTGGCCAGAAACGCCAGCAGTTGCACGACGGCGGCAATCACCGCCCAGAGCACGAAATCGAGAACATTCACCGAAAATGCAATCACGTTACTGGCCGGAATCGCGAAGCCGATGATCGCGCCGGACAAAGCGATCGCGGCGGCAACGTTGCCGGAGCGAATCAGCTCGAACTCCTTGTGCGGCGTGATGCGCGTGTAGACGAATTGGAACAGCATGAACAACAGTACGGCGCCGATGAGGTAGACGACGAAACCGACCAGTGCGGTTTTGTTCAGGGAAACGGCCAGCACTTCCAGCATGAAAAACTTCCTTTTTTAAATGGTGCTCAGATCTGTCGTGTACAGCGAGATGCCGAGCGAGGTGCTCAGGCTGACGGTGCCTTCTTCGTCCTGCTCGACGGAGAACAGCAGCAATTCGCGGCGATCGGTCAGGCCGGTCTCGCGCGCATAAAGCATGGAGTGATGTTCGATGGTGTAGCTCTCGTCCGGATTGACCACTTGTTCGGTCATCGGTACCAGTTCGGTCTGGCCTTGTTCGGTGCCCCACTCACGGTTGTATTCGACACCGTCGTGGTTGTAGGCGGGCAAGCCGATCTGGCTGTTGGGGCCGGCCAGGCGCTGCAGTTCGGCGTCACTGTTGACGGTCACGTAACTGAGGTAGTTGAACAGGGTGACCGATTCGATCTGATCGTCACCGGTGACGTGGATCTGCAGCCAGAAATCCTCGTCGTTCATGTAATAGCGGTGCAGTTTATTGGACTGGCCGAGGTCGACCCAGCCGTGACTCCAGATCGCCTGATCGAAGGGCACGCGCACCGTGGTCGAACCGTCGAGCAACAGCGCCAGCGTCGTATCGAACCTGACGGCTTTGCCTTGCGCCATGCCGAGTGGACCGCTGACAACGGTCGGCGTTGGCGCAGCGGTCTGCCAGTTGCTGGTGCCCAGCAAGTCTTTAAACCATCCCATGGGTACGTTCCTTGAAGCGGGTGGAAGTGTTCGTCGGCGAAAAAGCGTGGCTAGTGTACCGGGCTGAGCGGCGAACGACACGCCGTAAACCATGTGGGAGCGAGCTTGCTCGCGAAGAGGGCGTGTCAGTCAACATCGATGTCGACTGATACGACGCTTTCGCGAGCAAGCTCGCTCCCACAGGTTGTTTTTCCGCAGTGATTACTGGGAGGACTTTTGCTTCAGACGCTCAAGAATCGCGTTGGCGCTGCCTTCGTTCGGCGTGATGCCGGCGTCGCGCAGTTTGCGTTCCAGGTCGTTGCCGGTCGAAGCGTCAGCCAGTTCGTCCGCCGCGCTCAGCTCGGCAGCACGTTGCTGCTGCTTGGCTTGCAGGCGGTTCAAGGTACCGACGGCAGTTTCCAGTTTGCCATTGGCACCGCCGCTGGCGATGGAAGCGCTGACCTGGGCTTTCTGCACGCTTTCACGGGCCTTGGCCATGTCCACTTGCTGGCGCAGGCTCTTGATCCGCGATTCGGCCTTGCTGATGTCTTTGCGCATGTTTTCGGCGTAAGTGCCGAA
This sequence comes from Pseudomonas sp. S3_C06, assembly GCF_054667675.1. NCBI lineage: Bacteria > Pseudomonadati > Pseudomonadota > Gammaproteobacteria > Pseudomonadales > Pseudomonadaceae > Pseudomonas > Pseudomonas sp. S3_C06. The sequence goes on along the minus strand of NZ_CP162747.1, from coordinate 3,181,188 downwards.
CTCGTCGCTCTGCTTTTTCTCAACATCCAGTTCGTTGGTCAGGGTCGAAATCGCTTCGGCCACTTCCAGCGCCAGGTCTTCACGGCCGGCGTTCAGCGCCGAGACGGCTTTGGCTTCCAGATCCTTGATCTTGGCGTCGTACTCGCTCACGCGGTCTGCCGCCAGTTTGTGTTTGGCCATGATGGTGACCAGTTCGCGACGTGCGTTCGACAGCGCGCTGTCGGCATCACGGATTTCCTGGTCGAGGATGCGCAAGGCCTGTTGGTCAGCGATCGCTTCGCCGACTTCATTGGCGCCGCCGCGCAGTGCGGTGAACAACTTGCTCCAGATGGACTGAGTCATTGGATATTCCCTGTTGATTACTTGAAGAAGTGTTCGAAGGCTTCGCTCGCGCGCTGCACGTTGTCGACCAGGGTTTTCACCTCGGTGACGACGTTGGTCAGGCTCGAGTCGGCGCTGAGGGCGCCAAACATGTTGTAAACGGTCTGCCCGTTGGGCATCGACTCGATACCGATCGACGACAGCGGGAACATTTCCCGGCTGCGCAACACGGCGTCGTTGAAGGCCGCTACGTCCGAGATCGAATCGATGTCCACCAGCACGGTGTCGACGATGATCTGCTGGCCGGCCAGGGCGATGTGAATCGGCAGACCGCCGAATTCGTTCATTTCCAGCTTGATGCTGGGTTCGGAGCTCTGGATCAGCGACAGCGTGATCTCTTGCGAAGCCACCTCGTCCAGAGCCTTGAGGGCGTTGAAGAGGCTATCGATGGTCCAGTTGTTGCCTGCGCTCATGTAATTCTCCGACATGAAAGAGCCAGCCAGAATCGGTTGGCGTAGCTGTTGCTCCATTTGCTTGAGCAAGCTTCGGTTTTCGGGAAGCACCCAAGTTTCGTGTTTCACATAACCGGCAGCGGCCAGGCCTGCGCGCATCTGCTTCATATAGAAGCTCGACGGTTTTTTCGCCGACGGTTTCGCGCGCTCCCCCTTGGGACTCTCTGATTTCGCGGTGGGGGAACGGCTTTTCATGGCAATGGCTCGGTTATGGATATCTCACGCGTGAGCCACACTACAACCAATTCAAAGTGCCATCAATGGCTCACGCGTGAGATTTTTATGACAGGCGAAAAAAGGCCCGCGGCAAGGCGGGCCTGGTGTTTTTGCAGAATGTTGCTTAGCGCTGGGCGGCGAGGAATTCGTCAGTGGAGACCACGCTGGCGTAGGCGAACCCTAGCGCCGACATGAACGCAGCATGGACGTGGGCGGCCGGCACCGTCAGGCCATTGAACTCCAGGTCACGGCTGGCGCAGGCGTCATGAATCACCGTCACGCCATAACCGAGATCCGCCGCAGCCCGGGTAATGCCGTCAACGCACATGTGGCTCATGCTGCCGACCACCACCAGTTCCTTGATGCCTTGTTCGTCGAGGATCGCTTGCAGTTCGGTTTCGCGGAACGAGTTGACGAAGTGCTTGAGCACCACCGGTTCATCGGCGCGGTTGAGCACTTTCGGATGCAGCTTGGCGCCTTCCGAACCCGGGGTGAAAAACGGCGCGTCCGCTGAGGTGAATTCGTGGCGAATGTGTATTACCGAATCACTGTTCTCGCGGAACGCGGCGATCAGCCGGGCGGCATTGTCGGCGGCGGCATCAGCACCGGCCAGCGGCCACTTGCCTTGGGGGAAGTAGTCGTTCTGGATATCGACTACGATGAGCGCTTGCTTGGCCATGGGTGTGTCCTCGATGTGTTGGCTGGAAGTGGCTTCAGTATTGGTGCTGACCAGCGATTCGAGGATTGGCCGCACCGACAATAGACAGGGGAAAACTGACAATGGGCGCAGAAAGGGCTGCCATCGCTGAACTGGGCGTGCTGATCTATCCCGGCGCGCAGATGGCAGCGGTGCATGGTTTGACTGATCTGTTTGCGGTGGCCAACCGGATTGCTGCCGAACATCAGGCCGCGCAGTTGCCGGTGCTGCGGGTCAGTCACTGGCAGGTCGAAGGTAATCAGCCGCCAACGCGCACTTACGCCAGTCATGCGGGTGACGACAGCGCTTTGCTGGCGGTGCTGATTCCGCCATCGATCGGCGGGTTCTCGGCGGCGCAGGCGCCGGCCAGCCTGATGCAATGGTTACGGGATCAACATGCCCGCGGTGCGACGCTGGGCGGGGTTTGCGTAGGCTCGCTGATGTTGGCCGAAAGCGGTCTGCTCGACGGCCGCAGCGCCACCACCCACTGGACCTCGGCCAAGGCCTTCGCCGAGCGTTACCCGAAGATCAAGCTCAAGGCTGATACCCCGATTGTCGACGACGGCGACTTGATCACCACGGCCGGATTGATGGCGTGGTCGGAACTGGGATTACGTCTGGTCGACAGGTTGCTCGGGCCGAGCATTGCCACCGGCACCGCGCGATTTCTGGTGATCGAGCACAGTGACAGCGCCAGTGAGTGCGGCAGTAACTTCGCGCCGATTCTCGGGCATGGCGATGCGGCGATTCTCAAGGTGCAGCACTGGCTGCAAAGCACCGGTGCGACGGATGTTTCGCTGGCGGCAATGGCTGAGCGGGCGGGGTTGGAGGAGCGCACCTTTCTGCGGCGTTTTCGCGCAGCGAGCGGGTTGAAACCGACCGAGTACTGCCAGCATCTGCGGGTCGGCAAGGCGCGGGAAATGCTGGAATTCAGCAATGGCACGATCGATCACATTGCCTGGACGGTGGGCTATCAGGATCCGGGCGCGTTTCGTGCGATATTCAAGAAGATCACCGGGCTGGCGCCGAGTGATTATCGGGCACGGTTTGGGGTGACCCCAAACCCGAAGTCGACGAATATCTAATGTGGGAGCGAGCCTGCTCGCGAAAGCGGTGGATCTGCGAAATTGCTGTCCGCTGACACTACGCCTTCGCGAGCAGGCTCGCTCCCACATTGAATTCCACAGGGCCATAGATCGTGCAAATTGCCGGGGTTTTGCGCGCGGTCGTGCAGATTGAAACAGGCGTGGTGCCAGCACGATTCTGGCAAGTTTCTGATTGGACTAGGATTTTCGTAGAGTGGCCGTTGGCCTGATCTCTGCACCTCTCACCGCTACAGTCATCGAACCGATGGAAGGGGGACGCATGACCCTGACACCCCGCAGGAAAATCGTCGTCGCCCACTCGGTGCGCGCCGACGCACCGCAACATGAAGTACAGACCAACAAGTCTCTGGCGCGATGGCTGGCGCAGATTCTCGGATGCAAATTCGGCGGCAGCTACGACCCGGACAAACACCGCGGCCGTGACCTGTATCTGCTACCGACGCAAACCATCGTCGGCGCTGCCAGCGCTCATCAACTCGGTATCACAGGCCCTGACGATTTGTGGGGTGGCTTTGTCGAGCACGATTTCATCTGCACCAAAGCCATCAGCCACGGTTTGCGCAGTCATCTGGCTCATGCGCCGCAAGGCTGGTCGCCATTGTTTTCGGAGCGCGTGCGTAACGTGGTGCTCGATGGCCTCAGCGTGTTTGCGCTGGAAGATGCGCGGCCTGCTGCCGAGCATTTGCTGTACAGCGGCCCGATCCGCTTGAAGCCGGTTCATGCCTGCGCCGGTCGCGGCCAGGAAGTGATCAAGAGCCTCGACGCCTTCGACGAAATCCTTGCCCGCCCCGACATTGCAAAGCAGTTCAGCGAGGGCGTGGTGCTGGAACAGGACTTGAGCGATGTCGTCACCCACAGCGTCGGCCAGTCATTCATCGGCGACAAGGTGCTGAGCTACTGTGGCGATCAATACTTGACCAAGGATGCCCACGGCGAAGACGTGTACGGCGGCTCGAATCTGCTGGTGGTGCAAGGCGGCTATGACGATCTGCTAGCGCTGGATCTAGCGGATGATGTACGGCTGGCCATCGAACAGGCGCAGATTTTCGACAGCGCCGCCGATGAAGCCTACCCGCGCTTCTACGCTTCGCGGCGCAACTATGACATCGCCCAAGGCCTGGACAGCAACGGCAAATCCCGCAGCGGCGTGCTCGAGCAATCCTGGCGCATGGGCGGTGCCAGTAGCGCCGAAGTGGCGGCGCTGCAAAGCTTCGTCAATGATCCGGGAATGCGCGCGATCCGCGTGTCGTCGGTGGAAACCTACATCGATCAGCCGCTGCCGGCGGACGCCATCGAGGTGTATCGCGGCCCGGCCGAGAACAGTGAATTTCTCCTCAAATACGTAACGGTCAAATCCTATGACGGCTAGAAGCGAAAGCATTCAAATCGACATTGATGATGAACAGATGAGCGGGACCTTTCTCAGTCCCAAATCGAAAGTCCCGGGGGTGTTGTTTGTGCACGGTTGGGGCGGTAGTCAGGAGCGCGACCTCGAGCGCGCCAAAGGCATCGCCGGTCTCGGTTGCGTGTGCCTGACCTTCGACTTGCGCGGGCACACCGGTGGTACCGGGATCCCATTGACCCGCGTGACTCGCGAAGACAATTTGCGCGATTTATTGGCGGCTTATGATCGCTTGCTTGCGCATCCGGCGCTCGACACCTCGGCGATCGCCGTGGTCGGCACCAGTTATGGCGGTTACCTGGCGGCGATCCTCACCTCGCTGCGCCCGGTGCGCTGGCTGGCGTTGCGCGTGCCGGCGCTGTACCGCGACGAGCAATGGCACACACCCAAGCGTGAGCTGGACAAGGCCGATTTGCGTGATTACCGCAGCACGCTGGTGCGCGCGGACACCAATCGGGCGCTGCATGCCTGTTCGCAATTCACCGGCGATGTGTTGCTGGTGGAGTCTGAAACCGACGATTACGTGCCACACGCGGCGATCATGAGTTACCGCGCGGCGTGTCAGCAGACCCATTCACTGACGCACCGGATTATCGACGGTGCCGATCATGCGTTGAGCGAGCCGGTGTCGCAGCAGGCGTACACCTCGATTCTGGTGGACTGGATTACCGAGATGGTCGTGGGTGAGCGGTTGAGCATTATCCAATCCTGAAGATCAAAAGATCGCAGCCTTCGGCAGCTCCTACATTTGAAATGTATTCTCCCTGTAGGAGCTGTCGAAGGCTGCGATCTTTTGATCTTGATTCTAATGTCTGGGTTTCTTCTCTATTCGCAGTGCCTTGGCCTTGGCCTCAACCACCAGATACATCACGACTGTGATCAACAACGGCAGCAGAAAATAAATCGCCCGATACGCCAGCAACCCCGCCACCAGACTGCCGCGCGAAGCCTCGTGTTGCAGCAAGGCCACAAACACCGCTTCCAGCACGCCAAGACCTGCCGGAATGTGGGTGATGACCCCGGCAATCGCACTGATCAACAGCACGCCCAGCACCAACGGATAATCCAGTTTGCTCGGCAGCAAGGTGAAAATCACCGCCGCCATCAGTGACCAGTTCAACGCCCCCAGCAGCAATTGCAGGACTGCCATGCGCAACGACGGCAGATTGATTTCCACGCCACGAATCGACCACTCGCGGCGTTTGGAAAACTGACACGCGGCGAGATAGCCGGCGCTGATCAATAGCAACAGCACGCCGATGCCTTGCAGCGCACTGCTGCTGATTTTCCAGCCCGGCGGCATTGTCACCAATCCACTGCTGAACACCACCCCGGCAATGGTCATGTAGCCAAACCAATTGGTCGCCAGGCTCAAACCGAGGATCTTGGCGATGTTGCTTTTGCTCACGCCAAGACGCGAATACAGCCGATAGCGCATGGCGATGCCACCCACCCACGCGCTCAGGTTCAAGTTGAACGCATAGCTGATGATCCCTACCGGCAGAATCTGTTTCCAGGTCAGGTCCTGACGAATGTAAGTGCGGCCGATCAGGTCGAAACTGGCGTACACGAGAAAACTCAGCAGCGTCAGGCTGGCGGCGATGATCAGTGTGCGCACCTTGAAGTCGGCAAGGGTCTGCAGCACTTCGGCCCATTCGATGCGCGTGGCGAACATCGTCAGCAACACGATCAGCGCGAGGAAAAACAGCAGCGTCAACGGACGCTTCCAGCGGCTCCATTTCGAGTGCGTTGCTGGCGCCGAATGCTGGGCGGAATGCACCTCGGAATGGCTCATGAGCGGTCACCTCGAAACGGCTTGAGCCTTGGTTTGTGCGCTGGCAGCCAACCGGCCATCGCCGGGAAATGCCGCAGAAAGTGGAACACCAGAAAACCCACGGTCATGTGCCAGATGCGGCCACGCGGCGACTTGCTGGCATCCATGGCTTTGCAATGGTTTTGACTGAGGTCTTCGAGGCGTTCGAACAGATGCTGATTGAACGCGCGGTCGCGGATCAGCACGTTGGCTTCGAGGTTGAGCGACAGGCTCAGCGGGTCGAGATTGCTTGAGCCGACGGTGCTCCATTCGTCGTCAACCAGCGCGACTTTGCCGTGCAGCGGGCGCTGACAATATTCGTGAATCTGCACCCCGGCCTTGAGCAAATAATCGTAGGTCATGCGCGCGGCGAGTTTGGCCACCAGCATGTCCGGCTGGCCTTGCAGAATCAGCCGCACCTCGACCCCGCGCCGCGCTGCATTGCGGATTTCCCTTAGCAAGCGGTAACCGGGGAAGAAGTAGGCGTTGGCGATCACCACGCGGCGTTTGGCACGGCGCAGTACCTGTAAATACACGTCTTCGATGTCGGAGTGGTGCTGGTCGTTATCGCGGAACACCAGGCGCACCTGACCATCGTGATCAGTGAAGGCCATCTCGGCACGACGCTGGCGCCGGCGTTGCCACCAGAAGCGTGCACGACCGGGACGACCACTTTGCAGCAGGGCGAAGTGGTGAATGTCGGCGACCGCTGGCCCCTGCACTTGCACCGAGTAGTCCTGCTTGGCTTCGGGGCCGAAATCGGCCAGGTGATCGCCGGAAAAGTTGATCCCGCCAATGAATGCGATCAACCCGTCGACCACCACGATCTTGCGGTGCAAACGACGGAACCAATTGGTGCGGATGCCCAGACGTTTCGGCGCCGGGTCAAAGATTTGCAGGTGTACGCCGGCTTCGCTCAGCGCGGTCAGATAACCGGTAGTCAACTCACCGCAACCGAAACCGTCGAGACTGACCGTGGTGCGCACACCGCGCCGGGCAGCGTCGATCAGAATCTCCTGTAATTCGGCACCGACCTTATCTTCGAAAACGATAAAGGTCTCGAGGAGGATTTCACTCTTCGCCGCGCGCATCGCTTCGAACACCCGCGGGAAATATTCCTCACCGTTTTCCAGCAACTCGACCCGATTGTTGCCCTGCCAGCTGTACTCGACATCAACGTGGCCGGGCTCGCGGATCGGCGGGTTGATGGCTATCGGTTCCACGGCGGATTTCTCCAGCGGCGCGCTGCTCATAGTTCGATCTCTACCGATAAAGGAACGTGGTCGGAAAGGTGCGACCATGGCCGGTTCGCCAGGACTTTCGGCTGGCTGGCCTTGAGGTTGCGCACGTAAATACGATCAAGCCGAAGTGCTGGCAGGCGCGCGGGAAAACTGCGCGCCGGTTTGCCCTGGTGCTCGGCGAACACTTCGCGCAGGCCGCAAGGTTTGAGCTGCGCATCGGCGCGCTGGCGCCAGTCGTTGAAATCGCCCGCGACGATCACCGGTGCGTCATCTGGCAGCTCCGCGAGGCGTTGCATGAGCAAATCCAGTTGGGCGTTGCGATGACTTTCGCGCAGGCCCAGATGCACGCAGATCGCATGCACCTCGGTGCCGTCACCGGGCAGGCGCAGCACGCAATGCAGCAGGCCGCGGTTCTCGTGGCCGTTGATCGACACGTCGAGGTTGTCGTGACGGATGATCTGGAATTTCGACAGCAACGCGTTGCCGTGGTCACCCTCCGGGTACACTGCGTTGCGTCCGTAGGCGAACTGCGGCCAGAGGCTGTCGGCGAGGAACTCGTACTGCGGCATTGTCGGCCAATTGCTGTAGCGCTTGGGATGATGCTCGTGGGTGCCATGGACTTCCTGCAGGAACACCACGTCGGCGGCCACGCTGCGCACCGCTTCGCGCAGTTCCGGCAGGATGAAGCGTCGGTTGAGCGCAGTGAAACCCTTGTGGGTGTTGACCGTCAGCACGGTGAAGGTGCGTACCGATGGCGCGACTACCGAGCCTTCGTCTGTGAAACCGACCGGTTCCGGAATGCTCATGGCAGTACCCCTTCGGCAACAGGTTCGCCGGGGGCAGTGGCGAAGTCTTTATCCAGCTCGAAACGATGCAGCAGCTCGCGGGCGTCATAGGGCGCGCGGACTTTGATGTCGTTGTCGAAATAGCAGAACACTTCGCGGGATTTGCGTGCGCGCGGCTTCAGGCGTGGCGCGATCAAGTGCGCGTCTTTCGGTTGCTGGCCATGGTGCCAGGCGTCGATGCGTTCGGCCCAGCGCTTGAGGGCTGGTGCGGTGTAGCCGCTGGCGTAGAGTACTTCGGCACCGTGCAGACGCAGGTAGACAAAGTCGCTGGTGAGGTCTTCGCGGTACGGCCATTTGTCGGCGGTGTCGGCGATCACCAGCGCAGTGTTGTAGCGCTTCAATAGCCGCACAAAATCGGGATCAAGGAAGCTGTCGTTGCGGATTTCTACAGCGTGGCGCAGCGGTTTTTTACGCCAGGCTTTCATGCTCGCGTGGCCGTGCAGGTGGGAATCGTGTTGATGGGCGAGGGTGGCCGCGGCTTCGGTATCGTGTGGCAGTAGCGCGAGGAAGTGCTCGAAACGCTCAGGCTCGAATTTGAAGTTGGGCGGAAATTGCCAAAGGATCGGGCCAAGTTTTTCCTTGAGCTCCAGAATCCCCGAGGCGAAGAAGTTCGCCAGCGGTTTTTCGATCTCGCGCAAACGCCGGATATGGGTGATGAAGCGTGGAGCCTTGACGCTGAAGACGAAGTCGTCGGGTGTTTCGGCATACCACTGGGCGTAACGTTCGGGCCGTTGCAGGGCGTAGAACGATCCATTGATTTCGATGCTGTTGACCGCCCGCGACGCGAACTGCAATTCGCGTTTTTGCGCCAGTCCCTTGGGGTAGAAGTCCCCGCGCCACGGTGCGTAGCGCCAGCCGGAAATACCGATGTGAATCGTTGCCATGCTGCCCTCCCGTTGAAAGCCCTCGTGTTGCCGCTGTCTTCTGATGACTGTGGGCGGTTCGGGAAAGTTTCCACGGTATTACGTACGGTCACGTCCAAGGCGAAGATCAAGAGCGCTCCCCCTCACCCCAACCCTCTCCCCCAAGGGGGCGAGGGGGAAGGGAGCTGATCTTCAGGGATCTCAGGATTCGAGTTCGACTCCGGATTTGTTGATCGTTCCCACGCTCCGCGTGGGAACGCCTCAATGGACGCTCCGCGTCCGCTTTTGGGGCGCAGAGCGTCCCTGGCTGCATTCCCACGCAGAGCGTGGGAACGATCGGGTTCGCGGTGGTGCTCTGTGAGGGCGCTCTTGAACTTGCTGTGCAATTACCGATCAGTTCCTTACAGGTTCAGCCAAGGGAGATCGGAGTTTTGGTCAAGTTCAGGATCGCTATTCTGCTGGGAGCACTGTTGTTTCTCGGCGCCAGTGAAATCGACGCCGCCGCATTACCGGGCATCCCGGCCGCCACCGAAGAAGCGGCCAAACCTGAACCGATTGTGCAGGGTGGTCTGCTCGGTGCGATCAGTTCAAGCATCGACGACGTCCAGGACAAACTCGATCTCAACGAACACCTGGTCGACGCCTGGCGCCTGCGCGCCGATCGCGCCGCCGATGAAGTCGACAAACTGGTCAATCAACCGTCGAATCGCTCGGGCTGGAGCGTCGCCGGGGATTTCCTCACGCTGTCGGGCGTCTGGCTCGGCAGTTTCGCGTTATTGACCGTACTGGGCAGTCTGTTGGCCAAGCGCCTGCGCGAGGGCCGCTGGTTGCGCACCCGTCAGCGCAGTCAGGATCTGCTCGGTTACTTGCTGCCGTACACCGTGCCGGCGCTGATCTGCCTGCCGCTGACCCTGTACGTCAGCCATTTTCTGCAAGCCTCGGTGGGACGCGCGCTGGCGCTGTGTCTGGCTTACGCCACCAGCAGCGGCATCTTTTCGACTTCGATGTTGCTGTGCGTGGTGGTGATGTTCAACGTCGGCCATAAACGTCCGGCGGCGCGGATCATTCGTGATTATTGCCCGCGCCCGCTGTTCCTGATCGGCTTCCTCGCTGCTCTCAGCGATGCGCTGACCAGCCCGCAGATCGCCCGTCAATTGGGTGGCAATATCACCAGCAGCATCGCGGTGTTTACCGGGTTGGTCGCCTCGATCATTTTCGGTTTGCTGGTGATTCGCCTGCGTCGCCCGGTGGCACACCTGATCCGCAATCGCTCGCTGAGCCAGCGGCTGAAACAGCCCTCGTTGCAGGAGTCGCTGCGGATTTTTTCCGGGCTGTGGTATTGGCCGATCGTGCTGATGGTGCTGGTCTCTGCGGTCAATCTGATCGGCATCGGCGAGGACAATCAGAAAGCCTTGCGCTGCGCGCTGTTCACCACGGTGCTGCTGATTGGCACGGTGTTCCTCAGCACGATTCTGCAGCATCTGTTCAAGTCACGAAAAGCCGAAGCGATCCAGCGCAGCAGTGCCTACAAGGAGCGTTTTCTCAGCCTGTTGCACGCCTTGCTGCGGATTGTCATCGCCATCGCGTTCATCGATATCCTCGGGCGGATCTGGGGCGTGTCGCTGCTCGATTTTGCCCAGAGCAGCACGGTCGGTCGGGCCATCAGCAACGCGCTGAGCAGCATCGGTCTGATCTTCCTGGTGACGTGGTTACTGTGGGTGGTACTCGACACGGCAATTCAGGAAGCGCTGAAACCACCGGTCAGCAAGCGCGGCGCACGCCAGCCAAGTACGCGGGTAAAAACCATTCTGCCGCTGCTGCGCAACGCGATCAAAATCATCCTTGTGGTGATTTGCGCGATCACTACCATGGCTAACCTGGGGATCAACGTTGCGCCACTGCTGGCCGGTGCCGGGGTGGTCGGTCTGGCCATCGGTTTCGGTTCGCAGCAACTGGTGCAGGACGTGATCACCGGGCTGTTCATCATCATCGAGGACACCCTGTCGATTGGTGATTGGGTGGTGCTCGATTCCGGGCACGCCGGCACGGTCGAGGGTTTGACCATTCGTACCTTGCGTCTGCGCGACGGCAAGGGCTTTGTGCACTCGGTGCCGTTCGGCCAGATCAAGGCTGTGACCAACCAATCGCGGCAGTTTGCCTTTGCGTTTTTCTCGGTGCAGTTCACTTATGACACGGACGTGGATAAAGCCATCGAGCTGATCCGCGAGACCGGTGATTCGATCCGCGAAGACCCGTTCCTCAAGTACAACCTGCAAGGGCCGCTGGACGTGTTTGGCGTGGACAAGATGGATTTGAATGGCGTGGTGCTGACGGCGCAATTCCGCACTGTGTCGGGGGGGCAGTATGCGGTGAGTCGGGCGTTCAACCAGCGGTTGAAGAAGCTTGTGGATAACACCGCGACCGTGCATTTCGCGCAGACTTATCCACAGCAGGTTTTGTTGCCGAAACGGCAGCAGGAGGGTGAGGTCGTGGCAAGCGAGGTGCCACAGGAATCGCGGACTTAATGCAGGATTTTGTGAGGCTGTGCCGGCCCTTTCGCGAGCAGGCTCGCTCCCACAGGGGGAACGCGATCAAACTGTGGGAGCGAGCCTGCTCGCGAAGACGTCAGCCCAAACACCCTCAATGCCGGATCAATTTGCCGCGCACATGCTCCATATCAATCTGATCCAGCTCCAGCCAAAACTGCTGCTTGCCGGCAATCTCCGCCGCCGCCGGCAATCCATCGCGATACACTAACCGATTACTCACCAGTGCCGGCACTTTCACCCCCGGCAGCAGCGTCCCGGCCAGGTTCAACGGATCCACCCCGCACACCGCAATCAAACTACCGTCATGCGGTCGCCGCCGAACTTCGCGTAACAACGGAATCGCCTCGGGCAAGGCAAACTGTTCCCCCGCCAAACCACTGACAAACCGCCCACCGCGAATCTCGCCGCGCGCCTCCAGCCGATGAAACGTGCGCAGCAATTCGCGCCAACTCGGCAACCAGTCCGCCTCGCGTTCCAGCAAACGCCAGAACACCACGCCATAGCGCCGCAACAATGTCATCGCGACATGTTCAAGGATTTCGCTGTTATCCACAGCCGCCCCGCGCCGCAGCAAGGCCCAGCGCCCGGCATCATCCATCCCACCGATAAACGCCCCGCGCCCGCGACGACTGCTGCGCTGCTGGCGCTTGCTCGCCGGGGTGATCAGCGCGCGCAGGCCGGCGAAGCTGTCGGCGTTCACCAGGCCGGCGCCGACCAGTTCCTGCAAGGCGATTTCCAGCTCGGTGCGCAGCAGGTGCGCTTCATGAATCAGCTCATCGAAAAATAGCGCGCCGTGCTGGCTCAAGGCTTCAAAAACCTTCTGGGTTTTCGGCGAAAGTTCGCTCACCGGCGTCTGTTCGGCCAGCGCACTCCACAGGCCGACCTGACTGCGCGGCAGCAGCACGATAGGCGTGCTGCGCAACGCCGTACCGCTGATTTTTTGCCGGGCACTGAGGCGCGTCCACACCAGTTTGCCGTTGCGGCACAGCTCATCCAGCCAACTTGGCGAATAGTCTTTTAATCGCGCCGGGAGGATATCGCTGTCCCACGCCGAAGCCGCCGCCGCGTAGCCTTCGAACTGGCCGATAATCGCCGGCAACACGGCTCTACCCTGACCGCGAGTAGAAGGCGAGAGATGCTGCCAGTCGAACAGAAACCGCATGAAATCCTGCAGCGCTACCGGTTCGATTTCCCGGCGCAGGCGCTTGACCGTGTAGCGATGAATGCGCGCGAGCAGATGCCGTTCGCACCATTCTTCAACGTTGACCTTGGGCGTGAACTGACCGCGCAGCACATAACCTTCGCGCTCCAGTTGCGCGAGGGCTTGATGGACTTCAGTGGTCGGCAGCGCGAGCGGTTCGGCAATCGCGGATAACGGCAGCGGTCCGAAGGCACCGAGGCGCGCGCGGATCACTTCGATCAGCGCTTCATCGAACGTCCAGGCTTCCTCGAACCCCGGTAACGCCTCCAGGTCGTCTTGCAATTTGGCCTGTGGATAAAGCGCTTGCAGACAGGTCAGGCGTTCGCGGGCCAGCCACAAGCCATGCTCGGAGTCGATCTGCAAACGGCAGGCGCGCCCGCTGCGGGCCAGGGTTTCCAGCCATGCGCGCCAGCCTTCATTCGCTTGCACTTCCCCCTCGCTGACGCATGCAAGGCTCATCAGCGCTTCATGCATTTCATCCACAGCGTTCGGCGTCGGCCAGGCTTCTTCGCGCACGGCGTTAATAGCGTCCGCGTCCAGCGCACCGAGGTCATCGGTCGATTGCGGATCGCTCCAGCGCCGGTTGATCACCGCTTGGGTGCGACGTTCTTCCAGCGGTGCATCGTCGAGAAAGGTGTACGGCCGCGCACTGAGAATTTCTGCCGCGAGCGGCGAAGGCGCCGGCAGATCGCGACTGATCAAACGCACCTCGCCACGCTCCATGCGCCGCAGCAGATTCACCCAGCCCTCGCTGTCCATCGCTTCATGCAGGCAATCGTCGAGGGTTTGCTCGATCAGTGGATGCTCGGGAATTTCCCGTTCGCCGGCGAGGTTTTCCAGGCAGGCGATCTGGTCGGGAAACACGCTGGCAATCAGGTCTTCGCTTTTCATCCGCTGCAACTGCGGGGCGACTTTGCGTCCGCCGGTAAAACGCGGCAATGCCAGCGCCACCCCGGCATTCCAGCGCCAGCGCACGCCGAACAGCGGCGCATCGAGCACTGCTTGAATGAGGATGTGCTCGGCACTGTTGCTGTGCAGGTAACGCCAGATGTCATCGAGTTCAAAGCTGTGGCTGGTGGACAGCGACAGCACGATCGCGTCTTCGCTGGCGGCAGCCTGCAACTCGAAATTGAAGGTGCGGCAGAATCGCTTGCGCAGGGCCAGGCCCCAGGCGCGGTTGATACGGCTGCCGAACGGTGAGTGGATGATCAATTGCGTGCCGCCGGACTCGTCGAAAAAACGCTCCATCAACAGCGTGTCCTGCGACGGCAGGGCGCCGAGGGTCTGACGGGCGCGGGCGAGGTATTCGACCAGTTGCTCGGCGCTGGCGCGGTTGAGGCCGAGGGTGTGCGTCAGCCAGTCGAGCGCCGGTTGCAGGTTGCCCGGGCTGGCGCCGAGCAGTTCGTCGAGCTGCGCTTGCAGACGTGCCACGGCGAACGACAATTCATCACTGCGTCCCGGCGCTTCGCCGAGCCAGAACGGAATGGTCGGCGGCTGGCCGTGGGCATCCTCGACGCGCACCTTGCCGGTTTCCACGCGCAGAATCCGATAGGACGTGTTGCCGAGCTGGAACACGTCGCCAGCAATGCTTTCCACGGCGAAGTCTTCGTTGACGCTGCCGATGTTCAGGCCTTGCGGCTCGAGCATCACGCTGTAATCAGCGTTGTCGGGGATGGTGCCGCCGCTGGTCACAGCGGTCAGTCGCGAGCCACGCCGGCCCCGCAAGGTGCGGTTGACGGCGTCGCGATGCAGATAAGCGCTGCGGATGCCCTGTCGGCCGTTGTAGCCTTCGGCGAGCATGCTCAGCAGGGCCTGATAGTGTCTTTCGTCAAGGTCACGGTAGGGCGAGGCTTGGCGGAACATCGCCAGCAAGGCGTCCTCCGGCCATTCCTGGCAACTGACTTCGGCAATGATCTGCTGCGCCAAAACATCCAGCGGCGCGACCGGGATGTGCAGGGTATCGAGTTCGCCACGGCGCACGCAGTCGAGCAGGGCGGCGCATTCGATCAGGTCGTCGCGGGTGGTGGCAAACAACCGACCCTTGGGTGTGCCGCCCACCTGGTGCCCGGAACGGCCAACCCTTTGCAGAAACCCGGCGATGGAGCGCGGTGAAGCGATCTGACAGACCAGATCGACTTCGCCGATATCGATGCCCAGTTCCAGCGAAGCGGTGGCGATCAGCACCTGTAACTCGCCACGCTTGAGGCGTTGTTCGGCGTCGAGGCGAAACTCCTTGGCCAGACTGCCGTGGTGCGCCGCCACGGCCTGCTTGCCGAGGCGTTCGCTGAGGTGCCGGCTAAGCCGCTCGGCGAGGCGCCGGGTGTTGACGAAAATCAGCGTGGTGCGGTGCTCGCGTGCAAGTTCCGTGAGGCGGTCGTAAACCAGTTCCCAAACATCGTTGGCCATGACTGCCGACAACGGCACGGGCGGTACTTCGATGCCCAGGTCCCGTGGCCGCGCGTGGCCAATGTCGATGATTTCGCAGGGGCGCTCATGGCCGACGAGAAATTGCGCCACCGCTTCCACCGGTTTCTGTGTGGCGGACAGGCCGATGCGGGTCAGCGGTTCGGCGCACAACGCTTGCAGGCGCTCCAGGCTCAGGGCCAGATGACTGCCGCGCTTGCCGGCGGCCATCGCGTGGATTTCGTCGATGATCACTGTGCGCGTGGTGCCGAGCATTTTGCGGCCCGATTCCGAGCCGAGCAGAACGTAAAGCGATTCCGGTGTGGTCACCAGAATGTGCGGTGCCGATTTGCGCATGGCCGCGCGTTCTTTCTGCGGCGTGTCACCGGTGCGCACGGCGGTGGTGATGTGTACTTCCGGCAGGTTCATCTGCCGCAGTTGTTCGGTGATCCCAGCGAGCGGGTTTTGCAGGTTGATGCGGATGTCGTTCGACAGTGCTTTTAGCGGTGAGACATAAACGACGAGCGTTTCATCGGGCAAACCTTCGGGTTTTTCCAGGCCACGGTGAACCAGATCATCGAGTACGGCGAGAAAAGCTGTGAGGGTTTTGCCCGAGCCGGTGGGCGCAGCGATCAGCGTCGAACGGCGCTGGCGGATCAACGGCCATGCGCGGGCCTGGGCGGCGGTGACCGTCGGGAAAGTCTTGCTGAACCAGGCGCTGACGGCGGTGTGAAAGCCTGCCAGGGCCGCGTCCGTGGGGATGGGCAGATTCATGGCTCAAGTTATGCGGGCGCAGGGGGGAAGATGCAAGTACCGTTCGGGCCTCATCGCGAGCAGGCTCACTCCTACAGGGGAATGCATTTCAATTGTAGGAGTGAGCCTGCTCGCGATGGCGCCAGTCGAAGCGCTACAAATATCCGGGATGTACACTTTACGGATGACGGTTGCGCACTAAACCCGCAAAATGCAACGATTCCGGTAATTATCGACGACGGTTCCACGAGATCCGTCGCTAAAGCCATCGTTCCAATCAGACTGGGCCTGCTGACTCTATGCGAATGCGCCTTATGTTACTGGGCGGCGGAAATGCCCTTGGGCAGGCGCTGATTCGCCTCGGTGCGGAGGAAGACATCGGTTTCCTCGCCCCCCGCCCGCCCGAAGACGGCTGGGATGCCGCGAGCCTGACCCAACTGCTCGACGACACCCGTCCCGACGCGTTGATCAACCTCGCCTACTATTTCGACTGGTTCCAGGCCGAAACCGTCAGCGAAAGCCGCATGGCCGGGCAGGAACGCGCGGTTGAGCGTCTGGCCGAACTGTGCCAGCACCACAACATCGTCCTTGTGCAGCCCTCCAGTTATCGAGTGTTCGATGGTTCGCGCGCCACGGCGTACAGCGAAAAAGACGAACCAGTGCCCCTGGGCCTGCGTGGTCAGGCGTTGTGGCGGATCGAACAAAGCGTTCGCGCCACTTGCCCGCAACATGTGCTGCTGCGTTTCGGCTGGCTGCTCGATGACAGCCCGGACGGCACCCTCGGACGTTTCCTCGCACGGGCCGAGCAACCGGAAGAATTGCTCCTGGCCGATGACCGTCGTGGCAACCCGACGCCAGTCGATGATGCCGCGCGAGTGATCATTTCAGTGCTCAAACAACTTGATTGCGCCGCGCCGCTGTGGGGCACTTATCACTACGCGGGCCACGAAGCGACCACACCGCTGGCGCTGGGTCAGGCGATTCTGACTGAGGCGCGCAGCCTGCACGCCCTGGCCATCGAAGCGCCGACCGCCCAGGCCCACGCCGCGCGGCCGGACGCTGCCGAGGAACCGCAACACGCGGTGCTGGCCTGCAAGAAAATTCTGCACACTTTCGGGATCAAACCGCGCGCCTGGCGTGCGGCGCTCCCGGGCTTACTGGATAGGTTCTACCGTCATGGCTAAAGGGACTGTATTAATCACTGGCGGAGCCGGTTTCATTGGCTCGCACCTGACCGATGCGTTGCTCGCTGCCGGGCATTCGGTGCGCATCCTCGACGACTTGTCGACTGGCAAACGCAGCAACCTGCCGCTGGACAATCCGAAGGTTGAACTGATTGTTGGCGACGTCGCCGATGCGGCGCTGGTGGCCAAAGCCATGCACGGCTGCAGCGCGGTCGCTCACCTGGCGGCTGTGGCGTCGGTGCAGGCGTCGGTGGATGATCCGGTGAAGACGCATCAAAGCAACTTCATTGGCACGCTGAACGTCTGCGAAGCCATGCGTCTGGCCGGGGTCAAGCGCGTGGTGTATGCCTCCAGTGCGGCGGTGTACGGCAACAACGGCGAGGGCGAGTCGATTGATGAGGACACGCCCAAAGCGCCACTGACGCCTTACGCCTCGGACAAGTTGGCGGGCGAGCATTATTTCGATTTCTATCGTCGCCAACATGCGCTGGAACCGGTGATTTTCCGCTTCTTCAACATTTTTGGCCCGCGTCAGGATCCGTCCTCGCCGTATTCCGGGGTGATCAGCATCTTCAGCGAACGCGCGCAGAAAGGTCTGCCGATTACCGTGTTCGGCGATGGTGAACAGACGCGCGATTTCCTGTATGTCGAAGATCTGGTCGATCTGCTGGTGCAGGCGATCGAAAAGCCTGAGGTGGAGGTCGGTGCAGTGAACGTCGGCTGGAATCAGGCAATGAGCCTCAAGCAGATGCTTGAAGCACTGCAAGCGGTAGTCGGTGAGCTGCCGCCCGTCAGCTACGGCCCGGCGCGTTCCGGCGACATCCGGCATTCGCGGGCGAACAACGCTCGTTTGCTGGAGCGCTTCAAGCTGCCGCAGCAGACGGCGATGAGCGTGGGTTTGGCGCGGTTGCTCGGTCGCTCCTGAAAATCCCCTCACCCTAGCCCTCTCCCAGAGGGAGAGGGGACTGACCGAGGTGTTCTTTCGAGTTACACCGACGTGAAATACCGAGTCGAACTCAGGTTTTGAAAGTCACCCAAATCGGCTCCCTCTCCCGGGGGATAGGGGACTGACTGAGGTGTTTGGACGAGATACATCGACGTGAAATATCGAGTCGAACTCGGATTTGAAAGTCACCCAAATCGGCTCCCTTTCCCCCTCTCCCTGAGGGAGAGGGCTGGGGTGAGGGGGGAATCCAGTTCACGCCACAGGTTTCCAGCAGACATGAAAAAGGCGCCCTTTGACAGGCGCCTTTTTCACGGCCGGAATATGTCGCTACTCCTGTGGCAAGGGGATGTTATCCCCCGATCAACTGCGTACGGTCGCCGTCAGTTCTATGCCTGCTCGCCACCAAGCCTCATTCACCACCACGTGAACGTTCGATAACTCGACTTAGAACTTATAGCCCAAGCCAACCATGTAGATGAACGGATCCACATCGACGTTGACCCGTGCGCGAGTGCCCGGTGCAACCGCGTTGTTCTCGACGGTGGCGCGGGTGTCGATGTCGATGTAACGCACTTGGGCGTTGAGCATGATGTTGTCGGTCAGCATGTAGTCAGCACCGACCTGCCAGGCCAGACCCCAGGAGTTTTTCGCCTTGAAGTTGCTGAAACCGTTGGCGCTGGCTTCGCTGCCAACGTGCTCGTCGTAGATCCAGGTGTAGTTGATGCCACCGCCGACGTAGGGCTGGAACGGCGACTTCGAGTCCAGCGGGTAGTACACAACGCTGAGGGTTGGCGGCAGGTGTTTCAGGGTGCCGAGCTTGCCATTGGCCGCTGGCAGGGCAGTGCCCTTGAGCTTGACGTCATGCTCGAACGGCGTGGCCGCGAGCAGTTCGAGGCCGACGTGATCGGTGAGCATGTAGGCGAAGTTGAGACCCAGTTGGGTGTCGCTGCTCATGGTCGCCTTGCCGCCCAGATTGGTGCCGCTCAACGGACCCTGATCGACTTTGACGCTGGAGCTGTCGGCCTTCGGGTTGACGGTGATCGCACCGGCGCGGATGAGGATGTCACCAGCTTCGTGGGCGTGGGCGAGCGGGGCTGCGAGCGCAAGGGCAAACAGCGAGGCGCTGAGCAAGGACTTGTTCATGGGGGCTCCAAAAGGACGTTAAAAGTTTCTGATGTCCTATGGTACGAAGCCAACTGATACGGTCTTTTGACTCAGCTCAATGAAACAGTGAAGGAGCAGATTTCTGTGGAACCTTGAGGGCCTCTTCGCGAGCAGGCTCGCTCCCACCCTGGAATGTGATCTCCTGTGGGAGCGAGCCTGCTCGCGAAGACGATAGATCAGCCAATACCAAACTACCGGGATTCACTCCGGCAGCTCATACACATAAATCTTGTCGGCATCCATCTGATACCCGGCATCCGCCAGTTCGCTGCTCGACGCCTTGACCTGCAACGGCCCTTCGACCCAGTACGGCTGATACAGCTCATCAAGCTTCACGCCCAACTCGCTTTTCACATGCACGATCTGGTTCGACGGCGGTGGCGGCACGTGGATGCAGGCGCCGAAGTACGGCACCAGCAAAAAGTCCGTGGTGCGTCCTTCTTCGTTGACTTCCAGCGGCACGATGTAGCCCGGCAAGCGAATATTCTGACCGTCGAGAGCCTTCACCACCGGCGCATTCGGCATGTCCTGCTTGGCCGCTGGCGCGGACTCGGCGGAGAGCGCGTCGCTCATCTTCGACATGTCGTGCAGCGGTGTCATGTTCGGCACCTCCGGCGCGGCGTCCGGCGGAATCATTTCCGACCACGTCAGGTCTTTCGGCGCCGCTGCCCACACGGGCAGGGCGATCAGCAACAGCAGCGCGAGTGCAGCGCGGGGCATGGTGAACATCCTCATAAACGGATCGACAGGCCATCGGCCAGGGATTGGCGATAAGCGCGCCAGGCCGGCACGCTGCCCATCAGCAGCGCGGCCGCCAGAATGCCACCGAGCAGCGTCCATTCATACTCGCTCGGCCATGCCAGCGGCAGATACAAACCGTAATTGGCCTGCACGTAACCCTGCGCAGCGGCGATGCCGATGTACAACAACGCAACGCCGGCGATCACCCCGGTCAGCGCCAGAGCAAACGCTTCCAGCACCAGCAGACTCGCGATGTGCCACGGTCGCGCACCGACCGAACGCAGAATCGCCATTTCGCGGCGCCGTTCGTTGAGGCTGGTGAGAATCGCCGTGAGCATGCCGATCAACCCGGTCAGCACCACAAACAGCGAGACCACAAACAGCGCTTTTTCGGCGGTGCTCATCAGGCTCCACAATTCTTGCAACGCTACGCCCGGCAGGATCGCCAGCATCGGTTCGCCACGGAATTCATTGATCTCGCGTTGCAGCGCAAACGTGGAAATCTTGCTGTTTAGACCGAGCATGAATGCAGTGATCGCTTGCGGCGTCAGGTCCATGTTGCGCGCCTGATCGGCGCTGATCCGGCCGTTGCCCCGTGCCGGCACACCGTTGTGCCAGTCGATGTGAATCGCTTCCATGCCGCCGAGGCTGATGTGCAGCGTGCGATCGACCGGGGTGCCGGTGCGCTTGAGAATACCGACCACGGTGAACGGTTTGTCGTCGTGCTTGACCAGACTGATCGCCGCCACACCGTGGGCCAGCACCAGTTTGTCACCGAGTTTGTAATGCAGCGTATCCGCGACCTCGGCACCCAGCACAACTTCGAACGGATCCGTTGCAAACGCGCGGCCGTCGGCCAGTGCCAGGTGTTGCTGGCGACCGTACTGGTAATGCTCGAAATAGGCTTCGGTGGTGCCCATCACGCGATAGCCGCGATGGGAGTCGCCGAGGGACATCGGGATTGCCCACTTCACTTTCGGGTTGCTGGCGAAGTGTTCGAAGCTGTCCCAGCGGATGTTGTTGGTGGCGTTGCCGATGCGGAACACCGAGTACAGCAGCAGATTCACCGAGCCGGAGCGGGCGCCGACGATCAGGTCGGTGCCGCTGATGGTGCTGGCGAAACTGGCTTTGGCTTCGGTGCGCACCCGCTCGACGGCGAGCAGCAGGCACACCGACAGGGCGATGGCGAATGCAGTGAGCAGGGCGGTAAAACGGCGGTTGGCCAGGCTGGCCATGGCCAGACGAAACAGATACATCTCAGACCTCGGCAGACGTGGCGGCGCGATTGAGTTCGGCCAGGGACAGATGACGGTCGAACAGTGGCGCCAGGCTCTGATCGTGGCTGACGAACAGCAGACTCGATCCGGCCTCGCGGCATTCGGCGAACAGCAGGCGAATGAAGTTTTCCCGGGCGTCGTAATCCAGTGCCGAGGTTGGTTCGTCGGCGATCACCAGCTCAGGCTGGCCGATCAATGCGCGTGCGGCGGCAACCCGTTGCTGTTGGCCGATCGACAGCGAGTCGGCGCGACGGCTTAGGATGCTTTCATCCTTCAAACCCAAGTGGGCGAGCAAGGTCGCTGCCGCTTGATCGACACTGCCGTGGCGCTGTTTCGCCCGTTGTGCGCGCATTTTTGAGAAGTGACACGGCAGCTCAACGTTCTCGCGGACCGAGAGAAACGGCAGCAAGTTGAACTGCTGGAAAATGTAGCCGGTGTGATCGACGCGGAAGCTGTCGCGGGCGCCGGCGGAGAGTTCGGTCAGCTCCTGGCCGAGCAGGCGAATGCTGCCGCGACCGGGTTTCTGCACGCCGCCGAGCAGGCCGAGCAGGGTGGTCTTGCCGCTGCCGCTGGGGCCTTTGAGGAACAGGGTTTCGCCGGCTTCCAGACGAAACGCCGGGATGTCCAGCAACGGCGGGTGACCGGGCCAGTTGAAGCCCAGGTCGGACAGTTCGATGAGTGCTTGGGTCATGGCACCAGTTTCATGGTTGGACACTGAACCCTTGTGGGAGCGAGCCTGCTCGCGAATGCAATCTGACAGTCGACATCGATATCGACTGATGCACCGCTTTCGCGAGCAGGCTCGCTCCCACAGGGGATTTACGGAGTGATCAGAATTTCAGCGCGGCAGCCTTGGCCCTCACTTCGGTACCTTGCTGGCCGCTGGCGCTGATCAGTTGTACCTGAATTTTCTGCGTCGCCGGGAAGGTCTTGAAGACGTTCGCCAGATCCAGGGTCTTCAGCGCGCCCGGTGTGGCGCAGTTGAACTGATAGTGCGCATGGATTTCGCTGTGGTCGTGGTGATGCTCGTGACCGTCCTTGTCCGCTTCATCGTCGTCATGGTCGTCAGCATCCGGCTTGTCACCGAACAGCGGGCTCTCCAGTTCCTGACTGACTACTTTGCACCCGGCATCAGACGGCAGGCTGAACAGGGTCAGCGGTTTTTCCAATTGTGCGCGGGCGGCAGCGACTTTGGCCTTGTCGGCATCGCTGGTGGCGACGTGTTCGAAACCGACGAGGTTCATCGCCGGGCTTTCCAGCTCCAACTCCAGGGTCTGACCATCCAGCGCCGCGTTCAGTCGACCAACGCCATGCTCATGCGCGCCGAGGCTGCCGTGTTCATGGTCGTGATCGTGGTCATGCTCATCGGCAGCATGGGCGATAGCCAGCGGCAACAGGGCAAACGGCAAAGCGAGCAGCAGACGACGCATGGCGGTCTCCGGGAAGTAAAGTGAAGAGTTTGTTATGTAATCTTATAACGAAAGTGCGCAGAGTTTGCCCGTGTGCTCCGCTTTGCGCAAGACATGACTGAGCACCGCCCAAGGTAGATTCCGGGGCGGTGCTTAGATTGGAAGTCACGCTTTTAGAGTCAGAAGCCTGCGCCGGGATAGTCGAACCAGTAATGGCCCGATAGCACATAATTGATCAGATTTGCCTCAAGTACGCTCGGGGCATCGCGAGTGAAGCGCTGGCGCCATGCTGGCAGCCACCAGTATTTGATGGCTGTTCCGCGTGGGCGTATCACCACTTTCATGACCTCCTGATCTATTTTGCCCTCTGCATAGAGTTGATGGGTACGATCCATGAAGGCCATGTATTGGCCTATCGGCAACTGGAACATCAACGCAGTGGTGAAGATTTTTTCACTCTGACTGAACGCCGGGCTTTGTAGTATCTGCAGTGCTTCGCAGGTGTACGGCTCTGGTTGGCCAGCGATTTTTTGGCCTTCTGGAGTAGAAAGTATGTCGAAACGGTCGTCCATATCCCGCCAGTCGATGCGGCTATTGCCCTCAAAGTAATTGCTGACCACAGCGGTCAGCGGACCCGGCGCTATGTCTTTGTAGGTACAGGCTGAAAGGTTGGCGGGCGACAAAAAACGCCATGCCACAATCAGTAAAAGTGAAGCAGTCAGGATTATCCAGAAAAGACGTTTCATTGTGGTTTGCTGTATTTGTAGCGTCGGAAGATGGAGAAGTCGTGGTCACCGCGAGCGGCATTGCCCGATGCGATTCGAAAACCAACATCGTTGACTTCTATTTTGTCCCAGCCTGCAGAAATGCAGACACCTTGGGTCAGAACAAAACCTACGTGGCCGCTGGCATCAGTGTAATTGACAGCATACGCACCGACGTCTCCGGGAAGCGGTGATTTCTCGGCGTTCCAGCTATTAAGCAAGCGGGTTTCGTCTGCCCATTCTCCTGCGGTCGGCGGACTCACTTTGGAGTAACCCGGAACATACTTTGAAGAGCCATGTTCGATCATCGCCACATTGACACCGATTGCGGTCAATACGTCATAGACGAATACATTGCACTTGTTTGATTCCGCCCGGAATTCCACGCTTTTCTTAAGTGTTGGATGCGGTAAAGAGTGTTTAACTTTGTTACCGGCCCATACGGTCGAACCTCGGTGTGAAAGCGCCTCCATCAATATTCGGCGCGGCATATCCTGGATGACCACTTTCACGGTGCGGGTCTCGTTTTTGCGTTTGACCCCGTACTCCACCTCGTAAAAGGTGTCATTGGAAACGGCACCGCTGGTGGACAAGGGAACCTTGACCCACGGTGAAACTGCGACGATCGACAGTGATTTGCCTTCGGTCAGCGTGGCTGTGTGCATCGCCTTCGTCGCTCCCGATGAGCCGACGATCTGAACAGTAACTTCGTGGCTATCGCGGGTTTTTACCGAGGGCAATGTCTTTGAACCCGAGAGGGTGATGCCGGTTTGCCCCTTGTCAGAGATGAGCGAGTAAATGCGGGGTTTGTCATCGTTCTGAATAATGTTGTCGTCGATGATCGATCCATCCACCAGCATCTGAAACTTGATGCCTTTTGGTGGCTGCATCAGAAAGTCTTTAAAGATCAGTTTGATTTCCGATTTCATGACAGATCCTGTTGCAACGGTTCTTCGTAGGCATAAAACGACCACTCGGAATCTTCACCGACCAACAGAGTGTCGTAATCCGCGTGGTTTTCTACTTTGTGTTCGCAGCCTTCACCCGTGGCGCTGCAGGTGCTGTCTTGCAAGACAGCCACCTTTTTTTTGTCTTTGAGTTTGTAGGACAGTCCAGGCTTTTCGACGTCGTCCAAGCGTTCGATGATTACCTGCAGGTAACGATACGAAGTCAGCGCAACAATCGGTGGCCCCATGTCGATAGGGGTGGGGCGGCCTATTCCGGCAAAACCACTGTGTTGTTGAGGCAGCAGTTTGTTGGACATGGGCGGGCAGCCGCAGGCGACATAATCATCTACCAAAGCGGCGGGGCCAGCAGGCAATATCAGCGTTCTTTCGCCCACCGCCACGATCGGACCTTTGCCGGGACCGCAAATCGGACAACTGGCGAGTTGTCCGATGGAGGCGATTATTTTTCCTTCGATATTGAGGTTTTCATTTCCCTCAAGTACCACACCACCTGTCGAGGTCGGGCCTCCCTTTGAGGCCAGTTTTCGTCCTGAAGACATTGGGATCCTTCCCGCGAAAAAGAGATCAATGTAGTCGATTATCCAAGAATTACCAGATGCGTTTGGCGCCTTTACTTGGCGTTGCACAAGTCCCGTGGGAGCATGCAGGTCAGAAATGTGCGGGAGCGAACTCAATGTTGCGGATACGCGGAACCGTCGGCGATGTGCCGGTGGACTTGACGGTGGAACTGGATGACGGCGACTGGGCGAAGCTCGGTTCGGCGCTGAATGGGCAGGCGCCGCTTGCGCAATCTGAAGCGCTCGCGTCAGCTCCGGCAGCGAAACCGCTGAATCAGGACGATGCGTTGTGGCAGGTGGCCAAGGATCTGTTGCGCAAGGCCGGGCAACTCAGCGGTCCGGACCTGCTTGATCAGCTGGAAGGGCTGACCGGCAGCGCGGCAGCGGGCAAACGCTTGCTGGTGCGTTTGCGCCACAGTTCGGACGTGAAAGTGGTGAGCGGCGGGGATACGCCGCTCTACAGCTGGATCGAGTGAGTTGCAAAAGATCGCAGCCTGCGGCAGCTCCTACAAGGGTGTACACGATCCCAATGTAGGAGCTGCCGCAGGCTGCGATCTTTTGATCTTAATAAAGCGCAGCAAACATCTTGCGGCGGTACATCGTCACCAACGGATGATCATTGCCCAGCAGCTCGAACACCTGCAGCAAGGTCTTGTGCGGCAAGCCTTCGCTGTAGCTGCGGTTGCGGATGAACAGCTTCAATAGTGCCTCCAGCGCCGCTTCATACTGCTGGCGAGCGAGTTGCTGGATCGCCAGTTGATACACCGCTTCATCGTCCTGCGGATCTTTCGCCAAACGCGCTTTCAGGTCGGCGGCATCCGGCAGATCACGCGCCAGGCCGAGGAACTTGATCTGCGCCTTGGCGCCGGCCAGTGCAGCCTTGTGCTCATCACTCTTGACCGCATCCAGCACGGTTTGCGCTTCGCCCAGCTCGCCGCGTTCGGTCAGGCAGCGCGCGTAGAGGATCAGCGCTTTGGCATTGGTGTTGTCTTCATTGAGCATGACCACCAGCGCCGCTTCGGCGTCGGCGTAACGACCGTCATCGAACAGTGCCTGAGCCTGCTCGAACGGATCGGCTGCGGCCGGCGGTGGCATTTTCACGTGCGGCTCAAGCAGGGCGCGGACGGCGGACTCTGGTTGTGCACCGGCAAAACCGTCGACCGGTTGACCGTCCTTGAACAGCACTACGGTCGGCAGGCTGCGAATGCCGAAGCGGGCGACGATGTCCTGCTCGATGTCGCAGTTGACCTTGGCCAGCAGCAACTCGCCCTGATAGCTCTCGGCAATCCCTTGCAGCATCGGCATCAGCGCCTTGCACGGCGCACACCATTCGGCCCAGAAATCCACCAGCACCGGTTTGTTGAAAGAGGCCTCGATCACCGACTGGTCGAAATCGGCCGTCGTGGCGTCGAAGATGTACGGCGTTTGCTCACTCATGGGGGATCTCGTAGAAGCGTGGATGGGGCAACTATACGGCTTGGCGGGGTGTGGCCGGAAGCGGTCAGCTTTTGAGAGGTGTGTTGCATGGGCGGACGCCTTCGCGAGCAGGCTCGCTCCCACAGGGGATTTGTGAACGACATAGATCCAATGTGGGAGCGAGCCTGCTCGCGAAGCTTTTAGCTAGCGCCGCGCATGGTACAGGCTGACATGTCTGAACTCTTCCGGCTCCGCCAGATCCGGCAACGTCATCGCCTCAAGCATTTCAATCCGCTCATACAACGGATGACGAAAATCCCGAACCCGCGAATCCGCCACCAGCGCTTCACGGCCACGACTCAAGAATGCATCGAGCAACGGCAGATTCGCCCGGTCATACAACACATCCGCCACCAGGATCAGATCAAACCGATCGGCTTCGGCAAAGAAGTCCGTCGAGTAACTCATCTCTACGCCATTCAGCGTGGCATTCGCCCGGCACGCGGAAATCGCCAGCGGATCGAGATCGCACGCCACGACTTCCTGCGCTCCGGCCTTCACTGCCGCGATCCCGGCAATCCCGGAACCGGCACCGAAATCCAGCACGCGCTTGCCACGCACCCACTCCGGGAACTCGGCCAGATACCGCGCCACCGCCAGACCACTGGCCCAGCAGAAACCCCAATACGGTGGCTCATGCAGAATTCGCTGAATTTCTTCCTGGCTGAACTCGCGATCCATGTTGTCGCCATCGATCAGCCATAGCTGTAAATCAGTGTCCGGCAACGCACAGACCTTGAGTCTGGCGTCGCCGAGCAATTCACCTAACGCCTGTTGCAGGTCGAGCGGTGCATTCATGGTGCTTTGACAAATTGCAGTTGGCCCAACGCCTGAGTGGTCGGCTGGCCGATAGTTTGCGACGGCAGATGCAGGATCAACTGACCGGACTGGCTGGCGCGACCGCGCAGCTCGACCCGCGCGCCGGCCGGGAAGGCGTCCGGGTTGAAGCGCAGGCGGAACGGCAGAACCTGGTTGTTGCCGATCAGGCTGGAACTGGCGAGCAATTGTTGCGGGCGATCCTTTTCATCGATCACCAGCAACGCCAGTTCGACTTCGGCACCGGCCGGCACGCCTTGCAGGGTGCCGCTCAGTTCGCGTTGATAAGCCGGCAGCGGGCCGAGGTCAGCGGCTTCCTTGGCTTTTTTCTGCGCCTGTTGCGGCGCAGGGCCCGGCGTTGGCGGCTGGGGCTTGGGTGCATCGCTGCCACAGGCCACCAGCAGGCTGAAAAGACTGAGCAAAACGAGCGGACGTAACGGCATTGGATGCTCCAGCAAAATGAAATCCATGGATCAAACGATCATGCCGTTCTGTATACCGCAAAGCCTATGGCTTGTCTTGCCACCGGGATGCGCTACCATGGCCCTCCCTTTTTTTGTTGCCAGCCACCATGCACTGTCCCTTCTGCGGTGCCAACGACACCAAGGTCATCGACTCGCGTCTGGTCGCCGAGGGCGAACAGGTGCGCCGCCGGCGTGAATGCCTGGCCTGCGGCGAGCGTTTCACGACGTTCGAGACGGCCGAACTGGTGTTGCCGCGCCTGATCAAAACTGACGGCAGCCGCCAACCGTTCGACGAAGAAAAACTCCGCGCCGGCATGCAACGCGCCCTGGAGAAACGTCCGGTGAGCGTCGAGCGCCTCGAATCCTCTCTGGTTCACATCAAGCACAAGCTGCGCGCCACTGGCGAACGCGAGGTCAAATCCCTTGTGGTCGGCGAACTGGTCATGGCCGAGCTGCAAAAGCTTGATGAAGTCGCCTACATCCGTTTCGCTTCGGTGTACAAGCGCTTCCAGGACCTCAACGAATTCCGCGAAGAAATCGACCGCCTCGCCCGCGAACCGGTGAAAGAATGACCACCGCCGCCGAACAGGCCATCCTCGACGCTCACTTCATGGCGCGTGCGCTGGAACTGGCGCGCAAAGGTCACTACACCACCCATCCCAATCCTCGGGTGGGCTGCGTGGTGGTGCGTGACGGGCAGATTGTCGGCGAAGGCTGGCATGAACGTGCCGGCGAACCGCATGCCGAAGTCCATGCCCTGCGCGCCGCCGGTGAGCTGGCCCGGGGCGCGACCGCTTATGTGACCCTCGAACCGTGCAGCCACCACGGCCGTACGCCGCCGTGCGCCGATGCGCTTGTCAATGCCGGTGTCGGCCGAGTTGTGGCGGCGATGCGTGATCCGAATCCGCAAGTCGCCGGACGTGGTTTGCAGCGCCTGGCCGATGCCGGCATCGCCACCGAAAGTGGTGTGCTGGAAGCCGAAGCCCGCAGGCTCAATCAAGGTTTTCTGAAACGCATGGAACACGGCTTGCCGTTCGTGCGGGTCAAGTTGGCCATGAGTCTCGACGGTCGCACGGCGATGGAAAGTGGCGAGAGCCAATGGATCACCGGCCCGGCCGCGCGTTCAGCCGTCCAGCGTCTGCGCGCTCAGGCCGCCGTGGTACTGACTGGCGCCGACACCGTGCTGGCCGATGGCGCGCGTTTGACCGTGCGTGCTGAAGAGTTGGGCCTGGATGCCGAGCAAACGGCGCTGGCCATGAGTCGCCCGCCGCTGCGCGTGCTGATCGACGGCCGCCTGCGGGTGCCGCTCGATGCGCCGTTCTTCAAGGCCGGCCCGGCGTTGGTCGCCACCTGCGTCGCGATCGAAGAGCAATACGCTCACGGCCCTGAATGCCTGATCGTGCCGGGTGATGACGGTCAGGTCGATCTGCATCAATTGCTGATCGAACTGGCCAACCGTGGTACCAACGAAGTGCTCGTCGAAGCTGGCCCACGGCTGGCCGGCGCTTTTGCTCAGCTGGGTCTGGTCGACGAGTTCGTGATCTTCATCGCCGGCAAGTTCCTCGGCTCCACGGCGCGTCCGTTGCTGGACTGGCCGCTGGCTTATATGAAGGATGCGCCAGAGCTGAAAATCACTGAGATTCGCGCGGTGGGCGATGACTGGCGAGTCACTGCCATCCCTGCTCAAGCGGCGAGCGTATAATTCCCGGCCATCGCGTTAGCGCTGGCTTAGTTCTCAAGGAGAACCCCATGTTTACCGGCATCATCGAATCCATCGGCAGTATCCGCGCACTGACCCCAAAGGGCGGTGATGTGCGGGTCCACGTCGCCACCGGCAAGCTCGACCTGAGCGACGTCAAACTTGGCGACAGCATCGCGGTCAACGGCGTTTGCCTGACGGCGGTTGAGCTGCCGGGCGACGGCTTTGCTGCCGACGTCAGCCGCGAAACCCTCGACTGCACCGCTATGAATGACCTGAAAAGCGGCAGCCCGGTCAATCTGGAAAAAGCTCTGACCCCGACCACTCGTCTCGGCGGGCATCTGGTCAGCGGCCACGTCGACGGTGTCGGTGAAATCGTCTCGCGCAGCGACAACGCCCGCGCCGTGGAATTTCGCATCCGCGCGCCGAAAGAATTGGCCAAGTACATCGCCCACAAAGGCTCGATCACCGTCGACGGCACCAGCCTGACCGTGAACGCCGTCGATGGCGCCGAGTTCATGCTGACGATCATTCCGCACACCCTGAGCGAAACCATCATGGCGTCGTACACGCCGGGTCGCCGGGTGAATCTGGAAGTCGATTTGCTGGCGCGTTATCTGGAGCGTCTGCTTTTGGGCGACAAGGCCGCAGAGTCGGCATCCGGCGGCACGATCACCGAAAGCTTTCTGGCCGCCAACGGCTATCTCAAATCCTGACTGAAGGGGGTGCCTTGTGGCGCTCAATAGCATCGAAGAACTGGTCGAAGACATCCGCCAAGGCAAGATGGTCATCCTCATGGATGACGAAGATCGCGAGAACGAAGGCGACCTGATCATGGCCGCCGAATGCTGCCAGGCCGAACACATCAACTTCATGGCCAAGCACGCCCGTGGCCTGATCTGCATGCCGATGAGCCGCGAGCGCTGCGAACTGTTGAAGCTGCCACTGATGGCGCCGCGCAACGGTTCCGGTTTCGGCACCAAGTTCACCGTGTCGATCGAAGCCGCCGAAGGCGTGACCACCGGCATCTCCGCCGCTGACCGTGCGCGCACCGTGCAAGCGGCTGCGGCCAAGGACGCCAAGGCGGAAGATATCGTCAGCCCGGGCCACATTTTCCCGCTGATGGCACAGGCCGGCGGCACCCTTGCTCGCGCCGGCCACACTGAAGCGGCTTGCGACCTCGCGCGCATGGCCGGTTTCGAGCCGAGCGGGGTGATCTGCGAAGTGATGAACGACGACGGCACCATGTCCCGTCGCGCTGAACTGGAAGCTTTCGCCGCTGAGCACAACATCAAGATCGGCACCATCGCCGACCTGATTCATTACCGGATGATCCACGAACGTACCGTTCAGCGGATTGCCGAGCAGCCACTGGACAGCGAACTGGGCCAATTCAACCTGGTGACCTATCGTGATTCCGTGGAAGGCGACGTGCACATGGCGCTGACCCTGGGCACTGTTTGCGCTGAAGAACCGACGCTGGTTCGTGTGCACAACATGGACCCGCTGCGCGATCTGCTGATGGTCAAGCAACCGGGCCGCTGGAGCCTGCGCGCCGCCATGGCTGCGGTTGCCGAGGCAGGCAGCGGTGTGGTGCTGTTGCTCGGTCATCCGCTCGATGGCGACGTGCTGCTCGCGCACATCCGCGAAACCGGTGATCAGGCCACGCCGAAAAAACCGACCACCTACAGCATCGTCGGTGCCGGTTCGCAAATCCTGCGTGACCTCGGCGTACGCAAAATGCGCTTGATGTCTGCGCCAATGAAATTTAATGCGATATCCGGTTTCGATCTGGAAGTTGTAGAATACGTGCCCTCCGAATAATGACCGGTTGTTTCCGGACTCCGATTCGCGGCAAATAAATCACTGAGGGACGCGTAGCAGACGCGTCCCGGCTCTTTAAGAGAACTGACGAATGACCCTGAAGACCATCGAAGGTACCTTCATCGCCCCTAAAGGCCGCTACGCTTTGGTAGTGGGCCGTTTCAACAGCTTCGTGGTTGAAAGCCTGGTCAGCGGTGCAGTTGATGCCCTGGTTCGCCACGGCGTGAGCGAAAGCGACATCACCATCATCCGCGCACCTGGCGCCTTCGAAATCCCGCTGGTTGCGCAGAAAGTCGCCCAGAAAGGTGAATTCGCAGCCATCATCGCCCTCGGCGCGGTCATTCGTGGCGGTACTCCGCACTTCGAATACGTCGCAGGCGAGTGCACCAAGGGCCTGGCCCAGGTGTCCATGGAATTCGGCGTTCCGGTCGCTTTCGGCGTCCTGACCGTTGATTCCATCGAGCAAGCCATCGAACGTTCCGGCACCAAGGCCGGTAACAAAGGTGCCGAAGCTGCCCTGTCCGCACTGGAAATGGTCAGCCTGCTGGCACAGTTGGAGGCCAAGTGATTAGCGACGAAAGCGATCGTTTCAACCCGCGCGAACCGCGTCCAACGGACGCCGGCAAGCCTTCGAAAAGTGAAAAGCGCCGCGCTGCCCGTCAGCTGGCGACTCAAGCGTTGTACCAGCGCCACATGGCCAGTACTTCGCTAAACGAAATCGAAGCGCAGTTTCGCGTCGATAACGATTTCACCTTCGCCGATGCCAGCTACTTCCACGACATCCTGCACGGTGTTCCGGCCAGTCTGACCGAGATCGACACTGCGTTGGCGCCGTGCCTGGACCTGACCATCGAAGAGCTGGACCCGGTTGAACTGGCCGTTCTGCGCCTGTCGACCTGGGAACTGCTCAAGCGCGTCGACGTGCCGTACCGCGTGGTGATCAACGAAGGTATCGAGTTGGCGAAAGTCTTCGGTTCGACCGACGGCCACAAGTTCGTCAACGGCGTGCTCGACAAGCTGGCCCCGCGCCTGCGTGAAGCTGAAGTGAAGGCGTTCAAGCGCTGAAACGCGCTTGAAACCTCAATGGGCGAATTCGAGCTGATCCGCAATTTCTTCGCCGCCGCGCCCTGTGCGCAGGGCGGCGAAGGCGTTGCTCTGGGGATCGGCGACGATTGCGCCTTGCTTGCTGTTCCCCCCGGGGAACAGTTGGCGATCTCTACCGATACGCTGGTGGCCGGTGTGCATTTCGCCGACCCCTGCGATCCGTTTCTGCTCGGTCAGCGCTCGCTGGCCGTCGCGGTCAGCGATCTGGCCGCCATGGGCGCCACGCCCATTGCCTTTACCCTTGCCCTGACTGTACCGACGGTGACCGCCGATTGGCTGCAAGCCTATGCCCACGGTTTGAACCGCATGGCGCAGAGCTGCGGCGTTGCGCTGGTCGGCGGCGATACCACGCGCGGGCCGTTGAGCCTGACAGTAACCGTGTTTGGTCGAGTGCCGGCGGGGCAGGCGCTGACCCGCAGCGGTGCGCAACCGGGTGACTTGTTATGTGTCGGCGGGGAGCTGGGCAATGCGGCCGGCGCCTTGCCTTTGGTGCTCGGTCAGCGTGAGGCTGAAGCACACATCGCCCAACCGCTGCTCGATCATTACTGGTCGCCGCAACCGCAACTCGCCCTCGGTCAGGCCCTGCGCGGCAAAGCCACCTCGGCGCTGGATATCTCCGATGGCCTGCTCGCCGACTGTGGCCACATCGCACTGGCGTCGAAGGTGCGGCTTGAGATTGAACGCGAGCGCGTACCGCTGTCGGATGCATTAGTGGCGTTTCTCGGTCAGCGCGGCGCCGAGCGTGCAGCGCTGAGCGGTGGCGATGATTACGTGCTGGCCTTCACCCTGCCGTCCGTCGAGTTGCCGGCGCTGCTGGCCAATGGCTGGCCGATCCATGTGATCGGTCGTGTGTCAGAAGGTCAGGGCGTGATTCTGCTGGATCGCGAAGGGCACGACATCACCCCGCAAATCCGGGGCTATCAACATTTTCAGGAGACACCGTGACAGATCACCCGAAACAGGTTCCGGCCGAATTCGTTCCGCCGTCGGTCTGGCGCAATCCCTGGCATTTTCTTGCGTTCGGCTTCGGTTCCGGCACCTTGCCCAAGGCGCCGGGCACGTGGGGCTCGCTGGTTGCGCTACCCTTTATTCCGTTGTGGCAAATGTTGCCCGACTGGGGTTACTGGCTGATGCTCGGGATCACCATGCTGTTCGGCTTCTGGCTGTGCGGCAAAGTCGCCGACGATCTGCGGGTACATGACCACGAAGGCATCGTCTGGGACGAAATGGTCGGGATGTGGATCACCCTGTGGCTGGTGCCGGAAGGCTGGTACTGGCTGCTCGCGGGTTTCCTCGTATTCCGTTTCTTCGACATTCTCAAGCCATGGCCGATCCGCTGGATCGACCGGCATGTGCATGGCGGCGTCGGCATCATGCTCGACGACGTGCTGGCCGGTGTATTTGCCTGGCTGGCCATGCAGGGTCTGGTGTGGGTTTTCGCCTGATTCCACGGGATATCAGGGTCAAGTGAGGGGACTAGGGATGGCTCGACGCTGGTTGGCGTTAGTGGTTTTGGCTTTGCTGAGTACCGTGGCCGGTGCGCAGGAAGCTGCGCCGACGCCGGCGGTCATCCATCTGGCCAGCGAAGACTGGGAAGACTACACCGCCGCCGACGGTCATGGCCTTGGCTGGGATGTGTTGCGCAAAGTGTTCGAACCGGCCGGAGTAAAGCTGGATATCCGCAGCGTGCCATACACCCGTTCGGTCGGGCTGGTGCAGTTGAAGGAAGTCGACGCGCTGGTCGGTTCCTATCGCGACGAAGCCGAGCAGGTCTTGTATCCACACTGGAACTTCGATTCCGACCACATCTACGCGTTGGGTCTGGCGAGCAATCCATCGCCGACGCAGGCGACGCTGGGCAAATATCGTCTGGCCTGGGTGCGCGGTTATCGCTACGAAAACTACCTGCCGAATATCAAGCGTTACAACCAGATCCAACGGCGCACCGGCATTTTATCGATGCTCAAGCAGGGGCGGGCGGATTACTACATCGATGCGTTGACCGAGATCGAGGCCGTGCTCAAAACCGCAGCAGATCCGGCGCTGTATCGCTATTCACATCTGATCGAGCTGCCGTTGTTTCTCGGCTTTGCCGACACTCCGCAGGCGCGAGCGCTGATGGCGCTGTATGACCAGCGCATGGAGCAGTTGGTGAAGAGCGGCGAGTTGAAGCCGATCTTTGAGAAGTGGAAGCAGCCGTATCCGTTCAACCCGAATTGAGCATACAACTCCTGTGGGAGCGAGCCTGCTCGCGAAAACGGCGGTTCAGCCAGCATGAGGGCGACTGACCTGACGCCTTCGCGAGCAGGCTCGCTCCCAAAGGGACAGAGGCAACTCAGTAGTTATCAAACTTTTTGATCGTTATGCCCGATAATTCAGCCTAAGCGTCTGTAGGAACCTGCTGTTACAATGCCGGCCTGCGAATTTTCAGACTCTTTAGATCAGGAGCACACCGGTGCCTGTCGTCTTTGTCGCCGCTTCCAAGCTGCCAACGCCTTTTGCGCAATTCACCATGCACGGTTTTCTCGATGAAGCCACCGGCCGCGAGCACGTCGTGCTGAGCCTGGGTGAAATTGCCGACGGTGCCCCGGTTCTCGGCCGTTTGCACTCCGAATGCCTGACTGGCGACGCCTTGTTCAGCCAGCGCTGCGACTGCGGCTCGCAACTGGAAGGCGCGCTCAAAGCCATCGCCCGTGAAGGCCGTGGCGTATTGCTTTACCTGCGTCAGGAAGGTCGCGGTATTGGTCTGCTGAACAAGATCCGTGCCTACGAATTGCAGGACGGCGGTGCCGACACCGTTGAAGCCAACGAGCGTCTGGGCTTTGCCGCTGACCAGCGCGACTACGCAATGTGCCTGCCGATGCTTGAACATCTGGGCGTGAAATCCCTGCGTCTGATGACCAACAACCCGCGCAAGGTCAAAGCCTTGACCGACATGGGCATCACCGTCGCCGAGCGCGTGCCGTTGCACACCGGGCACAACCCGCACAACAAGCTCTACCTGGCGACCAAGGCCAGCAAGCTCGACCACATGATGGGCAATGAGCATCAGGGCGAGGTTGATCGCGCGTGACTCGCGGTCAGGTGCGGCGCCGATTGTCGGTCGATTGGTGGAAATACCTCGCGCTGGCGCTAGTGCCGTTGTTCGTGCTCAACGCGCTGTTTGGTCAGGGCGAAGGGATTCTGCCAGTACTGGCGATGCCGTTTTTCATTGCCGGCGTCGCGTCGATGTTTGTCAGCCTGAAGTTTTT
This sequence comes from Pseudomonas sp. S3_C06, assembly GCF_054667675.1. Lineage (NCBI taxonomy): Bacteria > Pseudomonadati > Pseudomonadota > Gammaproteobacteria > Pseudomonadales > Pseudomonadaceae > Pseudomonas > Pseudomonas sp. S3_C06. The sequence goes on along the minus strand of NZ_CP162747.1, from coordinate 3,145,622 downwards.
CGGTCGCTATAAACATGCGCTGATCGCCACGCAAAAAGCCCTCGATACCCCGGATGAACCTGCAGCGTGGATTGCCCTCGCAGCCCGTCGTCGTGCGGCTTTTCTCGCGGCAGCCTTGCCGGCGTGGATCGGCGCGCTGGCGGTGTTTGTCGGTCTTGAAGCCGTACCGTTGATGCTGCTGGCGTTGTCCACGGCGGTGCTGTTTTATCTCTACCGTATCCCGCGTCAACTCGGCTGATGCGTCGTCTGTGGCTGGCGCTTCTGCTGCTGGCCGTCAGTGGCCCTGTGCTGGCGAACCTGCGGGTGGTCAGCCTCGCGCCGTCGCTGTCTGAAATTGTCGTTGAACTGGATTCGGCTGACCTGCTGGTCGGCGTGCTGGATGCCGGGGAGCGTCCTGCTGAAATTGCCAACGTCCCCTCTGTCGGCCGCTATGGCCAACTCGACATGGAACAATTGCTGAGCCTCCAGCCTGATTTATTGTTGCTGTGGCCCGGCAGTGTCGGCCCTGCGCAGCGTGATCAGCTCAAGCGCTTGGGCATCCCGACCTTCGTCGCCGAACCGCATTCCTTTGAGCAACTCATTACCCAGATAGAAGCCATTGCCGCGCAATTGGGGCGACCTCAACGTGGGGTGAAACGGGCTTCGGAGTTGCGCAAACAACTCGCAGAGCTGCGCCAGCGCTATCGCCGGGACGTGCCGTTGCGGGTGTTTTATCAGGTGTGGGACAAGCCGCTGTACACCGTCGGTGGCGGGCAGATCATCAGCGATGCGCTGCAAGTGTGCGGGGCGGGCAATGTGTTCGGTGATCTGAGTCTGCCGGCGCCGCAGGTGAGTATTGAGGCAGTGTTGCAGCGCGATCCTGAGGTGATTCTGGCGAGTGATCGGGCGCAGCTGAATGCGTGGAAGGCGTGGCCGCAGGTCGCCGCGGTGACGCAGGGGAAATTACTGCTGGTCACCGACAAAGGCCTTGAGCGCCCAAGCGGCCAGATGATCAGCGCCACCGCCAAACTCTGCCAATTGATCGCGCCGGACCACTGAAACCGTGGTGACTACTTCGCGAGCAGGCTCGCTCCCACAGGGGGATTGCATTCCAAATGTGGGAGCGAGCCTGCTCGCGAAGGGGCCTGTGAAATCACCGAAGATTCAAATCAAAGCTGGGGAGTCCAGGTGACACCAAACATCCACGCTCGACCTTCTTCGCGATAGCCATACTGGCTGCCGTCATAGCTGTAGTTCGCCCGGCTGTAGCCCTTGTCGAAAACGTTATCGACCTTCAGATCCAGCTTGATCTCGCGGTTCAACGCCCAGCCGCTGCGTAAGCCGAACAGCGCATAGCCGCCCAGCGCCTGCGTATTGTCCTTATCGTCATAACTGCTGCTGACCGCCTGCCAACTGGCGCCGAGGCTGACTTGATCAAACTGTCGATCCAGATCCCAGCTCAACGTGCGCCGCGCACGTCGGGCCAAGGTGTGCCCGGTATCACGATCACGCGGATCGATGATCGAAACGCCAAGGTTGCTCTGCCAGTCGAACAGCTCCTGCTTCAATGCCGCTTCAAATCCATTGATTCGTGCCGAAGCCACGTTCTCTGGAAGTGAGTTGCTGCCGAAGATGATCGCGTCTCCCAGGTCAGTACGGTAAATCGACGCCTCGAGACGGCTGCTGTCGGTCAACTGACTGCGCCATTGCAGCTCGTAGCTTTTCGAGGTTTCCGGTTTCAGATCCGGGTTGCTGAAGTCCGGGTAGTACAGGTCGTTGAAGGTCGGCGCGCGGAAACCTTCGCTGTAACTCAGCAACAAATCGTTGTCCGGGTTCAGTGGCAGGGTGAACGTGCCGCTCCAGGTGTTCTGGCTGCCGAATTGTTGATTGTCGTCATGGCGCAGGCCCAGCTCCGTGGAGAAGCTGTCGGCTTGATAACGATGCTGGATAAACGCGGCGCGGTTCCAGCGGCTGTCTTCGTCGAATGCGGTGCTGCTGTTGACCCGGTCCTCGTACCAGTCGCCGCCGAGGATCAGGCTGTTGCGTGCGTCCAGTGTCAGGTCGTTCTGCCAGTTCACCGAATCGCGGTACGTGTTGAACACCGTGCGTTCGTCGCTGAGCTTGTCGAGGGTCTTCTCGCGATTCTCGGTGTGGCCGAACTCGACGCGGGTTTTCCAGATCTCGCTGATCCGGGCATCGACGTAACTGCTGACACTGCTGACGTTGAAATCGCTGTACGGCTGCTGTTGCACAGACTCGAACGTGGTCATATCGAAGCGGCCGAACGGGTTGTCGAACTCGCCCTTGCCACGGTTATCGAGCAGATTGGTGCCGATTTCGATGTCATCGGTCAGTGCATGGCTGAGGCTCAGGCTGACGGATTTATTGCGGTAGGCGTCGTGATCGCCATCGCTTGGATACGACTCATGGGTGCGATCAATCCCGGCAGTCTCATCCAGGCTGGCGCCGAGGTTGAAACGGGTTTTCTCATCGCCGCCGGACAAGCCGAGGCTGCGCTGCCAAGTCTGGTTGCTGCCGAAACCGACGTGCATCCGGGGCTGCAAACCCTGCTCAGTGCCGCGTCGGGTGAAGATCTGAATCACCCCGCCAATCGCATCGCTGCCGTAAATCACCGAACGCGAACCGCGCAGTACTTCCACGCGCTCGATCTGTTCGATATTCAGATGCTGCAGGTTGCTGTCGCCGGACGTTGAACTGCCGATGCGCTGGCCATCGACCAGCACCAGACTCTGCGCCGACTGCGTGCCGCGAATGTAGATCCCCGGCAGGCTGCCGCGCCCGCCGGCCTGCGCCACTTGCACGCCGGGTACGCGCCGCAGCAGATCAGGCACGTCGCTCGGTTGCAGGCGGTCGATTTCTTCGCGGGTGAATACCGTGTTGGCGGCGCTGCTGTCGTTTCGGGCTTCGACCTGGCGGTTGGCTGAGATCAGCGTGTCCGGCAGTTTCAGTGCCTGATCACGCTCGAAGGTATCGGCGACAGCGTTGGTGGATGGCAGCAGAAGAAAGGGCAGGGCGAGGCGCGAGAGTTTCATGGAAATCCATCGGGAATTTCAGATGTGCACAAATCAAATGTGGGAGCGAGCCTGCTCGCGAATGCGGTGTATCAGTCAGCCCTGATTTGACTGACAGTCCGCATTCGCGAGCAGGCTCGCTCCCACAAGGGTATTGCGTTTATTTGTCGAGTAAGGCCAGACGCTCACGAATCGACGCTTCGATCCCGGCCTCATCCAGCCCGCACTCGGCCAGCATTTGCGCAGGCTTGGCGTGCTCAACGTAGATATCCGGCAAGCCCAGATGCAGCATCGACTTGAGAATGTTCTCGCGCGCGAGGAACTCGCTGACCGCGCCACCGGCGCCGCCCATGATCGCGTTCTCTTCGATGGTCACCAGCAATTCGTGGCTGTCGGCAATCTCGCGCACCAGCTCTTCGTCGAGCGGTTTGACGAAACGCATGTCGACCACGGTGGCATCGAGTTTTTCAGCGACTTTCAGCGCTTCGGACAGTTGCACACCGAACACGAGCAAGGCGACTTTGCTGCCCTGACGACGGACGATGCCCTTGCCGATTTCGATCGGCTCGAGGTCTTTCTCAATGGTCGCATTCGGACCATTGCCACGCGGGTAACGCACCGCCGCCGGGCCGTTGTAGAGGTGGCCGGTGGTGAGCATTTTGCGCAGCTCGTTTTCATCGCTCGGGGTCATGATGACCATGCCCGGGATGCAACGCAGATACGACAGATCGAAGCTGCCAGCGTGGGTCGGTCCGTCTTCGCCAACTAAACCTGCACGGTCGATGGCGAACAGCACGTCGAGGTTCTGCACCGCGACGTCATGCACCAGTTGGTCGTAACCACGCTGGAGGAACGTCGAGTAGATCGCCACCACCGGTTTTGCGCCTTCACAGGCCATGCCGGCAGCGAACGTTACCGCGTGTTGCTCGGCAATCGCCACGTCGAAGTAGCGCAACGGAAAACGTTCGCTGAACGCCACCAGATCCGAGCCTTCCTTCATCGCCGGGGTAATCCCGACCAGACGTGGATCAGCGGCTGCCATGTCGCACAGCCACTCGCCAAACACTGCCGAATACTTCGGCCCGCTGGCCTGCTTCGGCGCGGCGGCCGGAGCGTCCAGTGGTTCGAGTTTGGTAATGGCGTGGTAACCGATCGGGTCGACTTCCGCCGGGGCGAAGCCTTTGCCTTTCTTGGTGACGATGTGCAGGAACTGCGGGCCTTTCAAATCACGCATGTTGCGCAGCGTGGCGATCAGGGTTGGCAGGTCGTGGCCGTCGATCGGGCCGATGTAGTTCCAGCCCAGCTCTTCGAACAGCGTGCCGGGGACCAGCATGCCTTTGGCGTATTCTTCGGTGCGGCGGGCGATTTCCCAGGCGCCGGGCAGGCGCGACAGGACTTTCTTGCTGCCCTCGCGCATGCTCGCGTAAGTGCGGCTGGAAAGGATCTTCGCCAGATAGTTCGACAGACCGCCGACATTGCGCGAGATCGACATATCGTTGTCGTTGAGGATCACCAGCATGTTGGCGTTCACTTCCGGCGCATGGTTCAGCGCCTCGAAGGCCATACCGGCGGTCAATGCGCCGTCGCCGATCACGGCAATCGCCTTGCGATCACTGTCTTGCAGGCGGGCGGCAATCGCCATGCCCAGCGCAGCGCTGATCGAGGTGCTGGAGTGGCCGACGCCAAAGGTGTCGTACTCGCTCTCGGAGCGACGCGGGAAAGCGGCGATGCCGTCTTTCTGGCGCAGGGTGCCCATGCGCTCGCGGCGACCGGTGAGGATTTTGTGCGGATACGCCTGATGCCCGACGTCCCACAGCAGACGGTCGTCCGGCGTGTCGAAGACGTAATGCAACGCGATGGTCAGCTCGATCACGCCCAGGCCGGCACCGAAATGCCCACCGGTCTGGCCGACCGTGTAGAGCAATTCCAGGCGCAACTCATCGGCCAGGGTTTCCAGCTCGGCTTCGCCTAACCGGCGCAGGCCGTCCGGCGTGTTCGCGCGGTCGAGCAGGGGCGTGGTCGGGCGCTTGCGGGGAATCTCATGAAACGTCGTGGGCATCAGGCGAATCGTTATAGGTATAAAAGATGCCGCAGTTTACCTGATGCATCGCCCCCTGCCCACGCGTTGGTCTTTTTTGGCGGATACGCCGTCAGTTGCGCCGCTCGACGATATACCGGGCCAGCTCGCGCAAGGGCTCGGCCGCCGCGTCAAATGGTCGCAGGGCGTGCAGGGCCTGATCGCGCAGTTCCAGCGCGTAAGCCTTGGCAGCGTCGAGACCGAGCAGCGCCGGGTAGGTCGGTTTGTCGCGGGCAATGTCGGCGCCCTGGCGTTTACCGAGGGTTTCGGTATCGCTTTCGACGTCGAGGATGTCGTCCTGCACCTGAAAGGCCAGGCCGATGGCCTGTGCATAAGTCTGCAGGGCACGGAGTTCATCCTGCTCGGCACGGCCGCTGGCCAGAGCACCGAGTTTGACGCTGACTTCGATCAGTGCGCCGGTCTTGTGCCGGTGCATCTGTTCGAGGGCTTTCTGATCGAGTTTGAGACCAACCGAACCGAGGTCGATGGCTTGACCGCCGACCATGCCTGCCGGGCCTGCGGCATTAGCCAGCGCGGTGACCATTTGCAGGCGGATGTCACTGCTGCAATCGCTCAGGCGCGGGTCGAGCAGGGCACTGAAAGCCAGGCTCTGCAAGCCGTCACCGGCGAGAATCGCGCAGGCTTCGTCGAATTTCTTGTGGGTGGTCGGCTGGCCGCGACGCAAATCGTCGTCGTCCATCGCCGGCAAATCATCGTGAACCAGCGAATAAGCGTGGATCAGCTCAACCGCGCAGGCCGCGCCGTTGGCTTGTTCAGCCTTGCCACCGAGCGCTTCGCACGCCGCGTAGGCGAGCAGCGGTCGCACGCGTTTGCCTCCGTTCATCACGCTGTAGCGCATGGCTTCGTAAAGCCGCGCCAGCTCCGGCAGCGGCGCATTGAACAGGGTTTCCAGCGCTGCGTTGACCCGGGTCTGGCTGCTCGCCGTATACGCCGCAATCATTCTGGCTGTTCCGCGTCGAAGGGTTCCTCGGCGAGTTCGCCATCGCGCTCCAGCAGCACTTGCACTTTCTGCTCGGCCTGCGCCAGCGCTGCCTGGCAGTCACGGGTCAGACCGATGCCCTGCTCGAAAGCGGTCAGCGAGTCTTCCAGCGACAATTCACCGTTCTCCAGACGCTCGACCAGTGTTTGCAGGTCGGCGAGGGACTGTTCGAAATCCAGTGCAGCTTTTTTGCGGGCCATGGCGGCGATTTCCGGTTGACGTTAAACCGGCGCGACACTAGCAGATAGGGGGGTTATGGGCAAATGAGCGGGCCGGCTCTCAAGGGCAAAGAATGACACTGTGGCGGTTGGGTTTAACGTGCTGCTCTGTCCGGATAATTGATCTGGTAGCGCGTGCTACGGCCACCTCCCGGCAAGCGTTGCAGGCAACCTTTCTCCAGCAACTCCACAAGATGTCGGGTCGCCGTGGCCTTCGACACTTTCGCCACCGCTTGATATTGCCCGGCGCTGATGCCGTGCTCAAAGCCCCGCTCGCCGCCATCGAGCAGGCGATTGAGCACTTTGACCTGCTCAGCCGAAAGTTCGGACTCGCGGTGTGCCTGCCAGAAACGCGTCTTGCCCAGCACGCTTTCAATCCGGGTGATGGCTTGTTGCAGGCTGCGTAGCAAGGTTTGCAGGAACCAAGAGAGCCACTCGGTGATATCCAGCGTGGCTTTCTGGCTCGATTCCAGAATCCGGTAGTAGCCGGAACGATCATCCAGAATGCTCGCCGATATGGCGTAGAAACGGATGGCTTGCGCTTCGCCCTGTGCCAGCGCCAGATCAGTGATGGTGCGGGTCAGACGGCCGTTACCATCGTCGAACGGATGCAGGGTGACGAACCAGAAGTGGGCGATGCCCGCGCGAAGCATCGGGTCCAGTGCTGTCTGATGCTGGCTGGTCTCGAACCATTGGAGAAACTGGTCGAGCTGCTGTTCAAGACCTTGGCGTGGTGGGGCTTCGAAATGAACCGTTGGACGATCAATGCGACCCGAAACCACCTGCATTGGCTCGTCACCGCGTAGCGCACCCACATGCATTGAGCGCGCAGTAAGGTCAGCCTCTTGATCGGGAAACAGCCATTGGTGCCATTCCAGCAAGCGTTCCAGCGTCAACGGTTCGACAAATCGACGGGTGGCATCGAGCATGAGTTGCGCCAGACCTTCACTGCGTTGGCTGACTTTATCGCCGTCGATCAACTCCAGGCCCAAACGTCGCGCCAAGGATGACCGCACGGAGCCGACATTCAGTTGCTCACCTTCGATGGCCGAAGACGTCACGATATTCTGCAAAAGGGCGTCCAGTTCGGCCTGAGCCCCCAAAGAGTCACCTACCGAACCGGCCATACCCATCAACTGACCTTGCGCCTGCACACACTCACGCAACAACGGTGTCAGGCGTTCTGCCTGCCAGTTGAAGTCGGGCCAATCGGGCTGCTGCCAGATCCAGTGAGTTGCCATTCGTTGCCTGCCTTGAGTCCGTGAGCCAAATAGAAAAGCTATTCGGCTCATTTTGTGAGCCGAATATGACGGCTATTCGGCTCACCGTCCACCGGATTGGCGTGATTCCTACAGTAAAAGCACATGTATCCGATTGTTAAAAAACCGCCGAATCGCTAATCTTCGCGCCTTCTACGACCCCATAGTCACGGGTCTTTCAGACGAAACGCAGTTTTCACCGCTGTGAAGTACCGAGGATCGGGTGCAAGGTTTCGTTCAGGCATGGCAGGAGGCATTACATGCGTTCATTTCTTTGGCTGCTGATCGGCCTGGCCTGCGCGCCCGCGCTGCTGGCGGCGCCGACGGCCGAGCTGTCGGAGCCAGTGGGCGGTTGGCGCTATCACGGCTTGCTCGACCGCAGCGAAAACCCGCAAGTCGCCTATCCGACGCCGCCGATCGATCGCGGCATCCAGCGCAATCGCACGATGATCCAGGGCCAGCTCAAGGCCATCGGCGATATGCGCCCGCCGCACAGTCTCGCCGTGAATGGCAATCCACTGAATCTGTACACCGACGACCAAGGCCGTTTCGCCCGGCCGTACGCGTTCGGCGCTGGCTCCAACAGCGTCGAAGTGATCAGCGCCGAAGGCCAGTCGCTCAAGCGCGTGCAATTTTATGAAGCAAACAATTTGCGCACGCCGGCGCGGATTCGTCTTGTCTTGGGATGGGACGATCCGAAAGCCGAGCTCGATCTGCACATTGTCACGCCTGACGGTCAGCATGCGTTCTGGGCTCGGCCAGCGCTGAGCAATGGCGGCGGTCTTGACCCGGATGGCGTTGATGGCCCGGGCCCGGAAATGTTCACCATGACCGCGCCGTTGCACGGCACCTATCTGGTTTACGTCAACTATTGGGGCAACTTCGGCAACGGCGGCTATAACTTCGAGGAGACCAGCAACCAGAACGAGGTGATCACCTCGCAAATCACGCTGGTGCTCAACGAAAACACCGTCGACGAAAAACGCGAAACGTTCATCGTACCCCTGCGGGCGATCGGTGATCTGCTGCTGGTCAAGACTTTCAACTATTAATAAGCATCCCGCTGCACGGATGAAATCGGGCTTTGAAAAGATGAGCGATAACACTGTTACTCCGGCTGCCGACACGCCAGCGGCCAAACCTTCGCGGCGCTGGCCTTTGCTTCTGGCCGGGTTGTGCCTGGTGGCCGGCGTGGCGGGTGGTTTTGGCTGGTTGCTGCTCAAGCCCAAGGCACCGCCGGCGGAATTGGCCAGTGACAAGCTTGGCCTCAGCCGTCCGGATGCGTTGCTGGAAACCCGTTCGCTGAGCCAGTTGCCCAAGGACCTGCTGACGGTGCCGTTCCTCAAGGCCACGCTCACCGAGGATTTCGTCTTCTATTACGAGACTCATGCTGATCGCCTCGGCTTGATCGGCAGTCTGCGCCGGATCATCTACGAGCATGATCTGAAGTTGCAGGACAGCCTGATCGAGCAGCTTTTCGATCAACCGGCCGATGTCGCGCTGTGGCGTGGCGCGGATGGTCGCTTGAAGGATTTTCTGCTGGTGATGGATCGTGGTGGTCTGGCGAAACTGCTGGAGCCGCTGGCGAAAGTCGCGCTGGATGACACTCAGCTCAGTCAGATGGGCGAACTCAAGGTCGGCGGCGATAGCGTGCCGCTGTACCAACTGACCTATAACGCCAGCAAAGCGCTGCTGTTCGCCTCCCACGGCGACAAACTGGTGGTGCTGTCGAACCCGGCCAAGTATTACGACCCGGAAAGCGGCGCGTCCGAAGAGTCCGGCCATGTTTCACCGCAAGCGCTGGCGGCGCTGCTCAATGGCGAAAAACTGTTCCCTGAAGCCTTCGGGCTGCCGGCGAAAACTGCGGAAACCAAACAGCGTTTGTCGGTCAATTCCAGCGTCCTGGCCATGGGTTATCAGCGCTTTATCCCGAACTTCGCCGGGCTGCGCTTCGACATGGATGACAAGGGCTGGCACAGCTACCTCGCCATGGACGAACTGGACAACCAGCCCGACTTCGATTTCAAACCGGTCTGGCAAGCCATGCCGCTGGGGGCCAGTACCTGCGTGACCTTGCCGGTCGCGGCCGAACCGCAAAAACCGCTGTTGGTAAAGCTTGGTGCCGAAGAGACCGTGGCGCAGACCCTCACCGAACACGTGGCCGGCGCGGCAGGCCTGTGCTGGTACGCCGATTCGCGTTTGTACACGCCGCTGTTGGTGGCCAGTTTGAAAGACGAGGACAGCAGCAAACTTGATGGCGATCTCGGCAAGCTGTTCGGTTCGATGGTTGGTGCGTTCGAGGCCAACGTCGAAGAAAACGTGTTCCCGGTGGTCGAGAAGCAGGAAGGCCAGAACCACGTCTGGCAGCGTCAGGTCAGTTCCAATTTCGGCCCCTACGCGGCGAAGACTGCGGAAAACCCGGACGCGATTTCCGGCAAGGCATTCATGAAAGTCAGTCTTGCCCGTCACGGCTCGACGCTGCTGTTTTCCCTCGACGACAAACTGGTCGACAAGGCGCTCGGCACCCTCGATAAGCGCTTCCCGCCAATGGCCGACGTGCTGCCGAAAGATGTGCTGATGCCGATCTATTTCGGCCCGGACTCGATGGCGCAGCTGATGCAACAGGAAACCCTCGACAGCCTGCCGCAGGACATGGAGCCGGTGTTCTACAACGCCGCGCAAACCTACCTGATTCCGAAACTGCGCACCTTCGGCGGCTACGGCAAATATGCCCTGACTTTACCTGAAGGCAGCGAGCCTGACGGCCACTGGCAGTGGCTGCCGCTGGAGTGGAAAGCGCTGTGACGACACTGATCCGCAGCCTCGGCCTGCTTGCGCTGCTATTGAGTGCGGGTGCCCGAGCCGTTGAAACGCCAGCGCTGGACCCGGCGCAATCCCAGGTGTTTCGCGCCTGGTTTGTGCGCATCGCCCAAGAGCAACTCAGCCAAGGCCCGAGTCCGCGTTGGTATCAGCAGGACTGTGCCGGGCTGGTGCGTTTCGCCGCCAACGAAGCGCTGAAAGTCCATGACGACAAATGGCTGCGCAGCAATGGCCTGTCCAATCGTTATCTGCCGCCGGAGCTGTCGCTCAGCGATGAGCAACGCAAACTCGCCCAGCAATGGCAGCAGGGCGGCGGCAAGGTCGGGCCGTACGTCAACGCGATCAAACTGATTCAGTTCAACAGCCACCTGGTCAGCCGCGATGTGTCGCAGGCGCGGCCCGGTGACCTGATGTTTTTCGATCAGGGCGACGACCAGCACCTGATGATCTGGATGGGCCGCTACATCGCCTATCACACCGGTACCACCACCCCGACTGACAACGGCATGCGTTCGGCAAGCCTGCAGCAACTCATGACATGGAAGGACACCCGATGGATACCCGACGCAGCCAACCCCAACTTCATCGGCGTCTATCGACTGAACTTTCTCTCCCAATGACCGGTGCCCGCATGTTGCGTATCTGCTCGCGAATTCCTTTGCTGCTGGCGCTGTTGCTGCCATTGGCGACCGTTAACGCCGAAGATTCGGTGGAACCGAGCGGCTATACGCCGGTGTCCGGTGAGAGCTTTTTCCTCCTTGCCGACAGTAGTTTCGCAGCGGACGAGCAGGCGATGGTGCGCCTCGAAGCGCCGGGCCGAGACTATCGCCGTTTCCGCATGGAACCGTACGGCGGCGCCGATATTCGTGTGTACCGCATCGACAAGCCGCTGGATTTCCTCAAGCGCCAGAAGAACCTGCACCGCGTGGTCAGCGATGGCCAGTTCAAGGGCGAAGGCTTGTCCAACACCCTCGCGTACTTGTGGGACAACTGGTACCGAAAATCCCGTCGGGTGATGCAGCGCGCGTTCTCTTATGAGTCGCGCAAACAGGTCACCGAAGAGGTGCCGGAACTGAAGATGGGCAACGCCATTGCCGCGCCGACACCGTACGATGCACAGCCGCAATTTGCGCTGATTCCGGGTCTGCCGGTGGTCAGCCAGTTCCGTTATCCATTGTGGCAAGCCAAGCCGATTCAGCCGCCAGCCGGGGTCAATCTCGCGGGCTCTTCGAGCGACTTCGTCAGCGTCGCGCCGGGTAACGTTTACATCCCGTTGGGCAATCTGAAGCCGGGTCTGTATCTGGTCGAAGCGCTGATCGGTAAATACCGCGCGACCACCATGGTGTTCGTCTCCAACACCGTCGCGGTGAGCAAGATTGCTGGCGATGAATTGCTGGTCTGGGCCGCACGCAAACACGAAGGCAGCTCGGTGCCGAAGGTCAATGTGCTGTGGACGGATGGCCTCGGTGTGATGAGCAGCGGCGCGACCGACACTGATGGTTTGCTGCGCCTGAAACACGTCAGCCCTGAGCGTTCGTTCGTGATCGGCGAGGATGAAGAGGGCGGCGTCTTCGTCTCGGAAAACTTCTACTACGACAGCGAAATCTACGACACCAAACTCTATGCCTTCACCGACCGGCCGCTGTACCGCCCGGGTGATTGGGTGTCGCTGAAGATCGTCGGTCGCGAGTTCAAGAATGCGCGGGATTCGGTATTGCCGGGGGCAGCGGATGTCTCGGTCAGCGTGCTCGATGCGACCGGTACCGAGCTACAACACCTTGACCTTAAGCTTGATTCGAAGGCGGGCACTCAGGGCCGTTTCCAGTTGCCGGACAACGCCGTTGCCGGTGGTTACGAGATTCGCTTCAACTACAAGGATCAGGCTTACAGCAGCGCGTTCCGTGTGGCGGAGTACATCAAGCCGCACTTCGAGATTTCGCTGAATCTGGCCAAGCAGGATTACCGCACCGGCGAACCGGTGAAGGGCAGTCTGGTGCTGCTCTACCCGGACGGCAAACCGGTGGCCAACGCCAAACTGACCCTGAGCCTGCGCGCCCAGCAACTGTCGATGGTCGACAACGAGCTGCAATACCTCGGGCAATTCCCGGTGGAGCTGACCAGCACCGAACTGACCACCGACAGCAAGGGCAACGCGACCCTCGACCTGCCTGCCGCCGACAAACCGAGCCGCTACATGCTCACCGTGTTTGCCAGCGATGGCGCGGCGTATCGGGTCAAGACCACCAAGGAAATCCTCATCGACCGTGGCGCCGCGAGCTTTCGCTTGAGCGCACCGCAACGCTTCAGCGCGGTCGGCGACAAGGTTGCGTTCAGCTACGCCAACGAGGGCGGCACCGAGCAAAGCAAAGCGGTGACGCCGAGCACGTATGGCTGGGTGCGTCTGGAAGACCAGAGCACTGGTGAAGGCAAACTTGCGGCGACTGACAAAGGCTTCAGCATTGCCTTCGAACGTCCGGGCACTTACAACCTGACACTCAAGGATCAGCACGGTCGCGTGCTCGGTGCCACCGGGCATTCGGTCACCGGCGATGGCGTCAAAGCAGTGCCGGGCACCGTGGAAATCGTCCTCGATAAACCTGAGTACAAGGCTGGCGATGAAGCGCTGGCGCTGATCACGTTCCCGGAACCGGTCAGCGATGCTCTGCTTTCTCTGGAGCGCGACAAGGTCGAAGCTACTGCGCTGCTGGCCAAGGGCGGCGACTGGCTGAAACTGGAAAAGCTCAGCGACACCCAATACCGCGCGCGTATCCCGGTGAGGGACAACTTTGCGCCGAACCTGACCTTCTCCGTGCTCTACACCAAGGGTGGTCAGTACAGCTTCCAGAACGCCGGGATCAAAGTGGTCGCGCCGCAAATCGACGTGGCGATCAGCACCGACAAAGCGGTGTATCTGCCGGGCGACACGGTCACGGTTGACCTGACCACGCAGTTCGCCGGCAAAGCGGTTCCGGCGCATCTGACCGTTAGCGTCGTCGACGAAATGGTCTATGCGCTGCAACCGGAAGTCGCACCGACCATCGACCAGTTCTTCTATCACCCGCGCCGCAACAATGTGCGTACCAGCGCCAGTCTGTCGTTCATCAGTTACGACGTCGCGCTGCCGGGCAGCCCCGGTGCGCCGGGCAAAGCCAACCGCAGCGAGCGTGGGGTGAAAGTGCTGGAGCGGCCGCGTCGTGAAGACGTCGACACGGCCGCTTGGCAACCGGAGTTGTTGACCGGCGCCGACGGCAAAACCCGTTTCACTTTCAAAATGCCGGACTCGCTGACCCGCTGGCGCATTACCGCCCGCGCCATCGCCGATGACGGTCAGGTGGGACAAAAGAAACAGTTCGTGCGTTCGGAAAAACCGCTGTACCTGAAGTGGAGCGGCCCGAGCAAATTCCGCGAGGGCGATCAGCCGCAACTCGGTGTGTTCGCGTTCAGTCAGGCCGAGAAACCGGTCAAGGCTGAACTCGTGACGCACTACGCTGGCGCTGAACAACGTGTCCCGGTGACCCTCAACAACGGCATCAATTACCTGCCGCTGCCAGCATTCGCCTTGGCTTCCGGTGATTGGACGGCTGAACTGGTGCAGGACGGCAAAACCGCCGATTCCCTCGCCGTGCGCCTCAGTGCGACCGGTGACGGCTGGCAGGTGACGCAGACGCAAGGCCTCGATGTCGCCAGTGGTGACACGCCGTTGAGCCTGCCGGCGGATGCCACGGATATTCGCCTGCGTCTGGATGACAGTCCGCAAGCGCTGTTCCGTTCGGCTCTCGATGATCTGCTGAGTTATCCGTACGGTGGCGTCGAGCAGACTGCCAGTCGTTTGCTGCCGCTGAGCATCGCTTATCCGTCGCTGGCATCGAATCCGCAGATTCGTGATCGCTTGCGCCTGATCATGCAGAACAGCCGTCTGCGTCTGGTGCAAATGGCCGGGCCATCGGCGAGCTTCACGTGGTGGGGTTACGACGGTGAGCCGGATGCGTTCCTCACTGCCTACGCCTATTACGCCGACTGGAACGCCAGCCAGGTGCTGGAGCTGACCTTGCCGCCGGAGCATTGGCAGCGGGTGCTGGAAGTTTACGCCAAGCAAGCGCCGAACACGCCTTTGCTGCAACGCGCGCTGATTCTGTCGTTCGCCAAGCAGATGCATTTGCCGGTGAACACGCTGCTTAGCGGCTTGATCGACGATCTGGCCAAGGCCGGTGAAGGCAATGCTGAGACCATGCTCGACGATGGTGAAGACAGTCTGGTGATGAGCGATCCGGATTCGGCGCTCGGTCTGGCAGCGGCACGGGTGTTGACCGCCTCTTTGGCCACGCAGTCGAAAGTCGCCTTGCCGGACGCGTTCAATCGTCAGTTGGCTGCTGCACAACAGCGTCTTTCGGTCAGCTCGCAGCCGTTTGCCGAAGCGCTGAACCTGTCGTTGCAACCGTTCGATCAGGCACGTGCGCAAGCGCTGTTGCAACGACTGTTGCCGCAGCAATCGACCCTCGAACGTGCGCTGGCGCTGACCTGGTTGCAACGCAGCATCGCCCAGGCTTCGCCGACCATCGCCTTGACGCCGGGTGAGGGCTGGAAGAAAAACTACGGTGCAACCGGTGAGATGTACTGGACCTGGCAAGGCGCCACTCCGGTGCCGAGCGTGCTGACAGTGTCCGGCACGCAAGAGCGTCCATTGCGCGCGGCGTTGAGCTTCCAGACCCAGCAACCGCCAGTCGATCCAATGGCCGTGACCATCACCCGTCGCCTGTCGCGACTGGTACCAAGCGATGAAGCCTTCACCTTCAAGCTGGAGCCGGTGGGCACCAAGCCGCTGTCCAGCGACAGCCTGTATCTGGACGAAGTGATCCTCACCAGCAAAGCGCCGAAACCACTGCGCTACGGCATGCTCGAAGTGCCGCTGCCACCGGGCGCCGATGTCGAACGCACCACGTGGGGCATCAAGTTGCAGGGCAAGGACGGCACCGAGCCGACTGCGCTGGAGAAGGCGCGTTTCGAACCGGGCCAGTTGGCCTACGCGGTGCCGGTCGATGCGCTGAGCGGCGAGTTGCGGCTGCGCCATCTGGTGCGATTCTCGCAGAAGGGCCAGTTCAACTTGCCGCCGGTGCGGTTCAAGCAGGTCTACGCACCGCAGCATCAGGCCCAGGAAGCGAAAGCCGCCCTCGGTCAGGTCACGGTCAACTGACATGACCCGGCCGCTGCTGTGGCTGCTGATGTGTGTGATCCCTGCGCTGGCGACGGCGCAGGACGAGCCGTTGCGCGTGGCCTACAAGGGCGAATTGTTGTCGTTGAGTCAGACGCAACTGATCAAGCGTGAACCGTTTCCGTCATCGCTGGATACGCCGCTGGGCAGTCTGTGGAAGTTGTTTGTATACGCATGGCTGGTGGATACCGGCGCGCGGGAGCCGGCGTATGAATGTCGCGGGCAGTCGAAGGAAGAGGTTTATTGCTGCGCGGCGGGTGGCAAAATCGAGCGTGATCAGGCGCTGGTGAAATCCTGCGGTTTGTATTTTGAGCCGGTGCGGTTGGGGATTTCGGCGGCGGATTGGCGTACCTATTGGCAGACGCGGCAGGCGCCGTCGTGGTTGCTGGATCTGCCTTCGGTGCAGCCGGCTCAACGGGTTTCCGTGGTTGAACTGCTGAAGGTTATGGCCTCGTTGCCGGCGCAGGATCAGGCGCGTCGAGTGCTACTCGACGTGGTGCTGAACGCGGCGGACGGCAATGTCGTTGGTGAACTGGGCGGGCGCTTGCGGGTGAAAACCTGGAGCTGGCTCGGCGATCAGGATCCGCAGTCGCGGCAGGGTGGTTTTGCTGGCTGGACGGCAGATGGCGCGCCGGTATGGGCGGGTGGGCGAGGCACCAGTCAGATGGTCTTGCGGCATTACGGCCAAGCATTGGCGACCGTGTTGCCGGCAGCCTGGCCGGCGGAGGCGGGGCGTTGTGTCGAAGTCAGCCTGTTTTCGAAGTACCCAGTTTCGAAGGTGTTAGCGGGTGATCGCCTCGCGACATCCGGCCCGTTGCAAGGCGACTACCGCGTCGAATTCGCCAACGGCAACGCGCTGGATATCCACAGCGACGGCGAACTGTTTCTACTCAACGACAAACTCGTCGCAAGGCTTGATCGCGAAGAATATGTAGCCCGCGTCCTTGAGCGTGAAGCCAAACCCGAACCCGCCGAAGCGGCCAAAGCGCTGGCCGTGGCAATCCGCACTTATCTGCTGCAAAACGCCACACGTAACGGCGACTGCCTGAGCATCGATGACAGCAGCAATCGCCAGCGTGTCGCCCCGCGTCCAGCCTCGGCCGAATCCCGCAGCATCGCCGCATGGACGGCAGACCTCGTGCTGGCTGGTAGCACCGTCACCTATCACTCCGATCAACCCGGTCCGGACAAGCTCGCCTGGCAACAAGCCGTCGAGCAAGCCAACGCCGGTCAACGTTACGACGCGATTCTGTTGCACGCCTATCCGCGCGCCAGCCTCAGCCGTTGGGACAACCCGGTCGCCTCCTGCGAAGCATTGCCCGCAGCCCAAGACTGGCTGCAAAAACAGCGACGCGGCTGGCGTCCGAAGCTGGAAAGCGAAACCGGCTACAACGAAGTCAGCACCTTCGCCGTGTGCAAACTCGCTTTCGGTCGCCCCTTTGTTGATCGCGAACGCCAACGCATCTACGTACGCGGCGTACTGACTTTGCAGGATCGCCTAGACCTCACCCACGAATATCTGCACCTGGCTTTTGAAGCACACCCCAACGGCCAGGATGAAACCTACATCGAAGGGCTCGCCCGTCATCTTTTGCTGGAATAGACCATGACACTCCGTTATCCACAGGTCTTGCTGTTGCTCTGCACCTTGACCGCGCTATCGCCAGCGATGGCCGCCGACAGCGTCAAACTCGACACCCCGGTCGGCGGCTGGCGCAGCGGCGCCCCGGAAGGCGAGGGCGAAAGCTTCCGTCAGACCGTCAACTACCCGGCCTCCTCGGTCAACACCCCGATTGGCCAGGCCAATACCGCCCGCATCAGCGGCGAAATCAAAGCTACGCAGAAGGGCAACGAACCCGGTCGCTTGATCGTCAACGGCGTCAGCATGCCGCTGAAAATCGACGACAGCGGCCGCTTTGACCGCCCGTTTTCCTTCCCCAACGGCAGCAACAGCGTGGAAGTGCGCAGTCCCGATGGCCAGCAGCGCCGCCGCACACAGTTCCTCAACACCAGCGGCGGCGCCACCCCGGCCAAGCTGCGCGTGCTGCTGGCGTGGGACAGTGACGGCACCGACCTCGACCTGCACCTCGTCACCCCCGACGGCGCGCACATCTGGTACGGCAACCGCAGCGCCGCCAACGGCGCCGCGCTCGACGTCGACGTCACCACCGGTTATGGCCCGGAAATCTTCGCCATGCCGGCGCCGATCAAGGGCCAGTATCTGGTGTATGTGAATTATTACGGCGGTGGCTATCGCGGGGATGACGAGGGCGGCGATGAGGCGGTGCAGCCGCTGACCACGGCGCAGGCGACGGTGATCACTGAAGAAGGCACGCCGAGCGAGAAAATGGAGTCGTTTCTGATCCCGATGCGCGCGGTGGGTGAGCTGACGTTGGTGAAGTCGTTCAGTTATCCCTGAGCAGTTAGTTGCTCAGGGACAGCGCTAGAGTCCAGGCGGGATGTAACCGGGTACGAACGGAACGTTGATGCATTTGCCATGAATGATCTTTCCGTCCTCGATCCGAAACAGTACGATCTTTTTGGCTTTGTTGACGGTGGCTTCCAGTTTGCAGTCAGAGCTATGCCCGACCGTCTCGTAGTACTCGGTGTACACCATGCCGTTGCCGGTGTGATTCATGGAAGTGCCGGCCGCTTCAGTAGTTGTCCAGCTGGAGGATTTGAACCAGGTCAGGACGGCCAGATTTTCGCCGTTGGCACCGGTCTGTTTTTTCATCGAGTCAGGTTTGCCGAACAGATCGAGTGCTTCCTGAACATCCCGTCCTTCCCAGCGCGACTGTGCAATCAGGTGGCAGCCATTCACCATTGATACTGTGGCTGTTATCAGCAGCGTCAGTAGCGTCTTAGTCCATTGATTCATCATGACTCCCGGTGTCATGTGCGAGACGAAATAGCGCGCTGCAGCGCCCAGAAATCAGGCTGTTACTTGTTGCCCAGTATCGAGTCGAGGTTGTCCATCATCTGGCCTTTCTCTTGAATCGGTGCAAGTTTGAAAAACATCTGCTGCATGCCCTGAATCATCTGCAAGTGCTCCATCTTGCCCACTGCAATCATGTCTTTTTTCTCTGGAGTGCAAACGAAAGCCAAAGCGCGCTGCACCCAGAACTCCTTCGGCTGTTGCCATTGCTCGTTCACTTTCAGGTGCCGCAGCATGTAGGCAATTCGATCCACCGACTGGCCGTTAACAAACCGCACCTTGTTGGTCTTGCACTGAACTTCCAGGTTGTAGGCATCGATCATTGGCTTGCCCGGCTCTTCATACACCAGCATCACCGCCAGCATTTGCGCACCCTTGGTACGCGTCGACGGCACCACGGATGTGCTGTCGGCGACATACATGATGTTCTTGTGCGGGACGCCGTTACCGTAAATGATCCACCAGTCGCCAACGGGGTTCGGCTCTTCTGCTGACACTGAAGTGGCAGTCAAGAGTGCAGTCAGTAAAGCGACGGATTTACTCAGTTTGAAAAACGATGACATGGTGTTGCTCCATTCCTTGGCGCTTTTGTAATGCACAAAAACAGAATGGAAATTTAGTGGCGGGCGCCGGCAGGGGCAATTAGGGCGGATGTGCTAATGGCTTATTGAAATGGTCGGTAGCTGGGCACTAATTATCGGTAAGGCTCAAGTACAGCGAACGCAACGTCTGTACACGATTACGCCCCTTGTCTTTGGCGCCGTACAGCGCCTGATCGGCCTCCGAGAGCAGACGTGACAAGTCGTAGCCGGATTCGCGGGTAGTCACAACTCCGATGCTGACGCTGAGCAGCCCCGGCTCAAGAATCGACAATTGCGAGAACGAACGGCGGATCCGTTCGGCAATTTCCAGTGCAGTCTGCTCATCGCAATCGTTGAGCAGGCAGGCAAACTCCTCACCGCCAATCCGCCCGCAAACATCGTCCTTGCGCAGGCTCTCGACCACGATCCGGCCGAACGCGATCAACGCCTGATCCCCAACGGGATGGCCATAGGTATCATTCAGACGCTTGAAGTTATCCAGGTCGCAAAGCAGCAACGCCGCCGGTTCTGCGTGTTGCTGGCTTTCAGTAAGCAACTGGCCGGCGTTCATCATGAACGCGCGACGATTGCCAATGCCCGTCAGCGGATCGCTGAACGCCGCCGCTTTGAGCTTGAGCTCTGCACGTTCCTTGACCATCGCCAGGGTGATGTAGGCAATGCCGATGACATACAGCATCGACTCGAACAGCATGAATGAGAAAAACGGCACACCCTCGCCAGTGCCCAGCAGCGCCTTTGTCACCGGCAGCCCTTCATCGGTCGCACTGCGAACGGCGTAGAACACAGTGTGCAGAACGGTCAGCACCAGCGCCGGCATAAACGCGACGTCCAGAGTGTGGCGGCTGCGCCAGAGCTCCAGCGTTGTCATCACGCCGTAACCGAATGCCAGCAAGGAGTAGATTAAAACCCGATTTGGCATCGACTCGTAGAAGGCGGGAATCAGACACAAGGTCAGCCAGGCGAACGCCCCTGCCAGAATGCCGGACACTGACGGCCTGCGCCCGACCAGCGTGCGCATGGCCGTCCAGTTCATCGCTGCACTGAGCAATAGAACAACATTGCCGAACACAATGGGAATGAAGTCGACTCCTCGATCACGCCAACTGACCAATACCACGCCCAAAGCGCCCAGCAGCATCATGCTGCCGAGGTACGCCAGCGGTGGCTCACGGGTTTCGCGATACCAGGCGTGCAGCGTCAAAAGCCCCATCAAAAAGAAGACGAAGACCGAAACGACCAACAGGGTCGGGATATGCAGGGCCATTCCATGGATTCCCGTGAGGCTCAATACCGGAATCCGGCCGGTGGCGGGAATGCGGGTAAAAACAGAGGGGGTGGTTATAAGGCGGGATTTAGCACTGTGGGAGTTGAGGTTGGCAAGTGTTGAGTTGAGCTTGCTAAGCCAGAGGTGCAAGGACTGCTCCTACAAATTCTGCCTATGGTCAGGTTCAGCAGTTTTGGATCTCTCACGCAACTTCTCTGGCTCTAGCTGAGCAGCCTCCCCCACCGCGATCCCGATACCACCGGCGGTGTCCTGCTGGCTTGGGATAGCGACGGCTCTGACCTCGACCTGCGCCCCACCACCCCCGGTGGCTCGTTGAATAGGGCACAAGTGACGGTGATTACTGCACAGGGAGTGCCGAACGAGAAGATGGGGACATTTCTGTTTTCGATGCGGGCGGTGGGGCGTTGACGCTGGTGAAGTCGTTCATTTATCAGTTATCCCACACCAATCGGTAATTGTGCAGTACATCAATTTCGGACATCGTAGGCTGAAGAATCCAGCAAGGAGCAAGTTTGATGGCTGTCTGGTTAGTGCGTGCGGGCTCATCTGGGGAATTTGAGGATAAGTTCATCAGCGAGCGTCGCGTCTATGTGACGTGGGATTTGCTAGATGTGGATCTGAGTGGCTTTACCCAACGTGAGCAAGTGCTGGATGCATTGGCGCAACGATATCCTGATGCAAAACCCAAAAGCTTGGTGAATTGGAGTAGTCAGATCTGGCCGTTTGCTCAACGCATGCAGGCTGGCGACTTGGTCATCATGCCGCTCAAAACTCAGCCAGTTGTGTACATCGGCGAACTTGTCGGTGGTTACCAATTTGAAAGCGAAGGTCCCGAGCCGTTCTACCATTGGCGTGGGGTACGCTGGATCGGTGAGGCGATTCCCCGCTCTAACTTTTCCCAGGATTTGCTCTACAGCTTCGGCGCGTTTATGACTATCTGCCGTATTCAGCGCAACAACGCTGAGGCACGAATTCGTTCCATGGCTGCTAATTATTGGCAACCAGAGTCGTTGCAGCAATTGGTCATGGATGTGGCGACTGCGTCGGATGAGGTTGCCGTTGAGGAGGCGGAAACTGATCTGGAGCGAACCGGTAAGGACCATATCGTTCGACTGATCGAGCGGCGCTTTAAAGGTCATCGCCTGACTACCTTGGTTGCCGCAATTCTACGGGCTCAGGGTTTCAGCGTTTGGCAGAGCCCCGAGGGCGCCGACGGTGGCGTAGATATTTTGGCCAGCAATGGCGTAATGGGCTTTGGCGAGCAAGCCATCTGCGTCGAGGTGAAATCCGGGACCGGTTTAGTCGACAGGCCGACTGTTGACAAACTGCTTGGGGCGATGCGCAAATTCAACGCCAATCAGGGGCTGTTTGTGGCATGGGGTGGCTATCGAGGCAACGTACAAAAGGAATTGGCTTCAAGCTTCTTCTGCCTGCGTCTCTGGAACCAGAACGATCTGCTGGATCAGTTGTTTTTGTATTACGACCGACTGGACGAAGGCATTAAGTCGGAGCTGCCGCTGAAGAGGATCTGGACGGCGGCACTCACTGACGAGATTTGACCTCTTATCGGATCACACAGTAGGTAATTCTCCCCGACTGGCCTCGCATGCAGGATAATCAACGTTTTTTCGTTCGCGCCATGCTGGTCGTGGGCAAACTATTCTGTAGTCCCTGTATCGCGGGGGCAGTTGGAGCTGTAAATGACGAATCTGGCCGAGCAAGCCTTGAGCAAAGCGCGGGCGCGTTTTGAATCTGCCGGGGAAAAATCTCCGGCGCCTAAATCTAAAAAACAGAAGGCCCAAGCGGCCACCACGATGCAGGAGCTGGAGAAAACGCTCTGGGCTTCGGCCGATAAAATGCGCGCCAATATGGACGCTGGCGAATACAAGCACATCGTGCTGGGGCTGATATTTCTTAAGTACATTTCCGACAGCTTTGCCGGTCGCCGAGTTGAGTTGGAGCGCAGGTTTTCCGACGCCAACGATGATTACTATCTCGGAGTTGACAGCGCCGAGTTGCTGGCCGATGAGCTGGAAGACCGTGATTACTACCGTGAGGTCAACGTTTTTTGGGTTCCGGAGGTCGCACGTTGGGAGTCCATTCGAGCGGCTGCCAAACAGGTCGATATCGGTAAAAGAATCGACGATGCTCTGAGCGCCATTGAAGCGGAAAACCCTAAACTCAAGAACATGCTCGACAAGCGTTTTGCTCGTGTTGAGTTGCCGGATGGCAAGTTGGGCGAGTTGGTTGACCTGATTTCGACAATCGGCTTCGGCTCGGAGGTCAGTAAGGCGCGAGACCTGCTAGGGCAGGTTTACGAATACTTTCTAGGTCAGTTTGCCCGGGCTGAGGGCAAGAATGCTGGTCAGTTCTATACGCCGGCTAGCATCGTTAAAACTCTAGTTTCCGTACTCAATCCGCATCACGGTAAGGTTTACGATCCGTGCTGTGGTTCTGGTGGGATGTTTGTTCAGTCGGAAAAGTTTATCGAAGCCCACGGCGGTAAGCGGGGTGATGTCTCTATATACGGCCAAGAGTCCAATCCCACGACCTGGCGTTTGGCGGCCATGAACATCGCAATTCATGGTTTCGAGGGCAACCTCGGTAAAGAGCCTGCCGACAGTTTTGTTCGCAATCAGCACCCAGACTTGCGCGCTGACTTTGTGTTGGCCAATCCACCTTTCAATATCAGCGATTGGTGGCACAGTAGTTTAGAAACTGATCCGCGCTGGGTATACGGCATCCCGCCGCAAAGCAACGCCAACTATGCATGGTTGCAGCACATGCATCACCATCTTAAAACGACAGGGCGAGCGGGGATTGTACTGGCCAATGGCTCAATGAGTTCGAGTCAGGGGGGGAGGGGGAAATTCGCCGCGCAATGGTGGAGGCCGATGCCGTGGAGGTAATGGTAGCGCTGCCGGGGCAGTTGTTTCTGAATACGCAGATTCCGGCTTGTCTATGGTTCCTTACCAAACACAAGGCTAAACGTCCGGGGGAAGTGTTGTTCATTGATGCTCGTAAGCTTGGAGCGAACATCACGCGAGTGCAGATCGAATTTCTGGATAGTGATATCGAGTTGATTGCTCAAACAGTGGCCAACTGGCGTGGCGAGCCATTGGATGTAGGTGGTGAAGTCGAATTGTACTCTGATGTCCTTGGCTTCTGTCGCAGCGTGTCTCTTAATGAAATAGCCGAAAATGGTTATGTGCTTACACCGGGACGTTATGTAGGGGCCGAAACTTTGGTGGATGACGGTGACGCGTTCGCTGAGAAGATGCAAAACCTCACCGCTCTGCTGGGCGAGCAGATTGCAAAGGGTATAGAGCTCGATGAATTGATACTTCGGAAATTGGAAGGGCTGTGTAATGAGCTCTGAATGGCAAACTGTCCGTGTAGAAGATATCGCTGCATTGCGGCCCGGTGCGATGGCAACAGGCCCATTTGGCTCAAGCATCAGTGCTAAGTATTTCAAAAGCACCGGTATCCCGGTCATCCGGGGATCTAACTTGAGCTCCGATGTTCAGACTAAGCTGGATGATTCTGGTTTGGTTTTCATTTCTGAGGAAAAAGCTCGTGAGTTTGATCGCTGCCTAGTTCGCGCCGGAGATTTGATTTTCACTTGTTGGGGAACCATCAATCAGGTTGGATTGATTGATCAAAGCGCAAGCTTTGAACGCTACATTATTTCGAACAAACAAATGAAACTCACGGTAGACGTACAGCGGGTAGATTCACGTTTCATCTACTATGTTTTTTCCGGGCCGGTTAAGCAATCAGAGATACTCGATAATGGTATCGGGAGCTCAGTCCCAGGTTTCAATCTCGGTCAATTGCGTAAACATGAGATACTTCTCCCCCCGCTACATATGCAACGCGCCATAGCCGATACACTTGATTTGTTTACAAATCGTATTACCTTGCTACGTGAAACCAGCAAGACTCTTCAGGCCATTGCTCAGGCACTATTCAAGTCTTGGTTTGTAGATTTTGAGCCCGTGCAGGCCAAATCCGAAGGTTTAGATCCGTTAAACATTCGATCGGCTACCGCCGAGCTGTTTCCCGACAGTTTTGAGGAGACTATATTGGGGAAGGTGCCGAGAGGGTGGCGCTTAGTCCCATTTGGCGAGCTTTTGAGTCATACCATTGGCGGCGACTGGGGGGATGAGGTACCTAGCGAAAAAAATGATACTCGTGTAGCTATCATACGGGGCACCGACATTCCCGATTTGCGGTCTGGAGCTGCGAGCCGGGTACCAATCCGCTATACCTCAGTGAAGAAGCTTGCTACTAGAGCCCTGCAAGATGGAGATCTTTTGGTAGAGGTCTCTGGTGGTAGTAGAGATCAGCCTACAGGGCGTGCGCTATATCTGACAGACGATTTGCTAGGTGAGTTTGATTGCCCGGTTGAACCAGCAAGTTTTTGTCGGCTTTTTCGCCCCGTTGATAGACATACGGGTTTCTTGTTGGCTCAACATCTGGCCTATATCTATTCCATTGGTAAAACTTGGGAGTACCAAAATCAAAGTACTGGTATTGCAAATTTTCAAACGACGTACTTTCTAAAAAATGAGCTGGTAGCGATGCCACCCTCGTCGGTGCTGGCGGCTTTTGCAGAGATAATTCATCCAATAGCCAATCGTGCTCACCTAACTCAAATTAGAGCTCTGACCCAACTCCGCGATGCCTTGCTTCCTCGTTTGATCTCCGGGCAACTTCGGTTATCCGATACCCAGAAGCTGATAGAGGAAGCTTGCGCATGACAAAAATTTCCTCCTCTGCACTTCCAGAGGGCTACGCTATTTGGTTGGCCCAATTGAAAGGTGACATCGCCCACGCTCAGCAAAGGGCCGCATTGGCAGTCAATGCCGAGCTGGTTCAGCTCTATCACCGCATCGGGGGAGAGATTCAACAGCGACAAGAAACGCAAGGCTGGGGGGCGAAAGTCATCGCCCGGCTAGCTCTCGATTTGAAAGACGCGTTTCCAGACATGCGTGGCTGGTCGTCCAGCAATCTGAAGTACATGCGTTACTTCGCCCTGCACTGCCCAGATGGTCAATTTGGTCAGCAGCCTGCTGACCAATTGCCTTGGTTCCACGTAGTTACCCTTCTAACCAAGCTGGACAGCCCCACCGAACGGGAGTGGTATGCGCAACAAACCGTACAGCACGGTTGGTCGCGTAGCACTCTGGAACTGAATATCAAGAGTCGCCTACAACAGCGCCAAGGCGCAGCGATCACTAATTTCGTTGCCCGTTTACCCGCAGCGGATTCAGCGTTGGCGAATGAAACATTGAAAGACCCCTATCTGTTCGATTTTCTCGGCCTGGGCCATGACGCCCACGAACGGGAAATCGAGGAAGGTCTGATTCGACACATCACCCGTTTTCTGCTTGAGCTAGGCGCAGGATTCGCCTTTGTCGGCCGACAATTCCGTCTGGAGGTAGGAGGGGACGAGTTTTTCATCGATTTGCTGTTCTACCACATCCGGCTCAAACGCTATGTAGTGGTAGAGCTCAAGGCAACGGCTTTCAAACCGGAACATGCCGGTCAGTTGAATTTCTACTTGGCCGCCGTCGACGCGCAGATCAAGGCCGATGATGACAATCCCACCATCGGATTGTTGCTGTGCAAACAACAGAATCGATTGGTCGCCGAATACGCACTTTCGGGCATTGATAAGCCCATTGGTGTGGCCGAATATCAACTATTGCGTGATCTGCCAGAAACCCTAGGCAGCAAACTACCGAGCATCGCAGAGATCGAAGCGGAGCTGGCCGGTGACATGGACACAGGAAGTGAAATGTAAATGACCGAAGACCAGTTGGAACAAGAAGCCCTCGGATGGTTGGGCGAACTGGGCTACACACATGTCTACGGACCCACGATGGCTCCCGAGGGAGAAAGTCCCGAGCGCGATAGCTTCCGTGAGGTAGTGCTCGTAGAGCGCCTGCGTACTGCAATCGATCGGCTCAATCCCAAAGTACCTTTAGCTGCGCGGGAAGATGCGCTGAAGCAGGTACTGGATTTTGGCATTCCGGTGCAAATGTTGGCGAATAGGGCCTTCCACCGTTTACTGGTTGGCGGTGTACCTGTGCAGTACCAGAAGGAGGGCGAGACGCGGGGCGATTTCATTCGTTTGGTGGATTGGGCTCAGGTGAAGGCCAATGACTGGATTGCGGTCAACCAGTTTCCAGTCCGAGGGCCGAAGACTACTCGACGGCCAGATATCATCTTGTTCATCAACGGGTTGCCATTGGTGTTGCTGGAGTTGAAGAATCCGGCGGATGTGAACGCCGATCTTTGGAAAGCGTTTGAGCAAATTCAGACTTATAAGGAACAGATCCCGGATCTGTTTCAGTACAACGAAATTCTAGTCATCTCCGATGGTACTGAAGCTCGTCTGGGGTCGCTGTCAGCGGACGCCGAGCGGTTCATGAACTGGCGCACCATAGACGGGCTGGATCTGGATCCCTTGGGTCAATTCAACGAGCTGGAAACCCTGACTCGCGGCGTGCTCGCCCCGGGGATGCTGCTGGACTACCTTCGTTACTTCGTCTTGTTTGAGGATGACGGTCGTCTGGTGAAGAAAATTGCCGGCTATCACCAGTTCCATGCAGTTCGGGCGGCCATCCAACAAGTGGTAATCGCTTCCCGCCCTGGTGGAACCCATAAGGGTGGAGTGGTCTGGCATACCCAAGGATCGGGTAAAAGCATCACTATGACCTGTTTCGCTGCTCGGGTGATGCAGGAAGCGGCGATGGAGAATCCGACCATTGTGGTGATTACCGACCGCAATGATCTGGATGGTCAGTTGTACGGAGTGTTTTCGCTCTCGCAGGATTTGTTACGTGAGCAACCAGTGCAAGCCGAGACCCGTGGCGATCTGCGCAGCAAGCTGGACAACCGCCCTAGTGGCGGCATTGTGTTCGCTACAATTCAGAAGTTCATGCCTGGAGCAGATGAAGACCGCTTTCCAGTGTTGTCACTGCGGCGGAACATCGTGGTCATCGCTGATGAGGCTCATCGCACTCAATATGGCTTTAATGCCGCGTTGAAAGCGCCGGATATCAACAAAGCCGCTGAAACCAGAGCCCGTTATCAGGTCGGTTACGCCGAACACCTGCGTAATGCGTTGCCGAACGCGACCTTCGTAGCTTTTACCGGTACGCCAGTGTCCAGTGAGGATCGTGATACGCGCTCCGTGTTTGGTGAGTACATCCATGTCTACGACATGCAACAAGCGAAGGACGATGGCGCGACGGTAGGCATTTATTTTGAGTCGCGCTTAGCCAAGCTGTCCCTTAAAGCCAGTGAACTGCCGACGCTTGACGATCAAGTCGACGAGTTAGCCGAAGACGAAGAAGAGGATCAGCAGTCGCGCTTGAAGAGCCGTTGGGCTGCTTTGGAAAAAGTGGTGGGAGCCGAGCCGCGAATTCGAAGTGTGGCCAAGGATCTGGTTGCCCACTATGAAGAGCGTAGCCAAGCGCAAAATGGTAAGGCCATGATCGTGGCGATGAGTCGTGAAATCTGTGTGCATTTGTACAACGAAATAGTTGCGCTGCGCCCGCACTGGCATGACGAAGATCCGGAAAAGGGGGCAATCAAGGTCGTCATGACTGGTAGTGCTTCAGACAAGGCAGTATTACGTCCGCATATTTATCCAGCACAGGTAAAAAAACGCCTGGAAAAACGCTTCAAGGACCCCGCAGATCCACTCAAACTCGTGATTGTCCGTGATATGTGGCTGACGGGTTTCGATGCCCCCTGTGTGCATACCTTGTATGTCGATAAACCGATGAAGGGCCACAACCTGATGCAGGCGATTGCACGGGTTAATCGGGTGTTCAAAGACAAGCAAGGTGGATTGGTCGTCGACTACATCGGTATTGCCAATGAGTTGAAAGCTGCACTAAAGGAATACACCGCGAGCAAAGGCAAAGGGCGCCCAACCGTAGATGCTCATGAGGCTTACGCGGTTCTTGATGAAAAGCTCGATTTGCTTCGCAGCTTTTTGCACGGCTTTGACTACAGCGATTTCCTAAAGGGCGGACACAGGTTGCTGGCGGGTGGAGCCAATCATGTACTTGGCCTTCAGGATGGGAAGAAGCGTTTTGCTGACGCAGCGCTAGCCATGAGCAAGGCGTTTACTTTGTGCTGCACCTTGGATGAAGCCAAGGCCGTCCGTGAGGAGGTAGCATTTTTTCAAGCTATCAAAGTCATCTTGATCAAGCGTGATGTTAGCCAGCAAAAAAAGACTGACGAAGAGCGTGAGTTGGCAATTCGCCAGATCATTGGCAACGCTGTGGTTTCCGGTGAAGTGGTTGATGTTTTCCAAGCGGTTGGCCTGGATAAACCCAACATTGGATTGTTGGATGATGACTTCCTCGCTGAGGTGCGTAATCTCCCCGAAAAAAACCTTGCAGTTGAGCTGCTTGAGCGTTTGCTTGAGGGTGAAATTAAAAGCCGCTTCAAAACTAACCTTGCTCAAGATAAGAAGTTTTCCGAACTCTTGGATAGCGTGATCAAGCGCTATCAAAACCGATCAATCGAAACGGCTCAGGTCATTGAAGAACTGATCGAGATGGCCAAAAAATTCGCCACGGCTAGCAGGCGCGGTGACAAGCTCGGTCTAAACGATGATGAGTTGGCGTTCTATGATGCCTTGGCAAATAACGAATCTTCTGTTCGCGAGTTGGGTGATGAAATACTCGCCAAAATTGCTCACGAATTGACCGATAGTCTGCGCCAGAACGTAACGGTCGACTGGAACAACCGCGAGAGTGTCCGAGCGAAGCTGCGTTTGCTGGTTAAAAGGATTTTGCGTAAGTACAAATACCCCCCAGATAGGCAAGATGAGGCCACCAAGCTTATTCTTGAGCAGGCTGAAGCGCTATGTGCAGCGTGGGGATGAAAGACGTGATCACTAGGTAACGGTCTGACTACCAAGTAAGGCAACAATCATATATCGAGACAATACAGGCGCCTTCGCTTCGCGATTCGCGCCTTTTTTATTTTGTTGCAAATCAATCTCAAAATTTCCTTCCATGAAAACCCTTACGAGCGGATACTCGATTTTGTTGTACTAAACTCTTTTTGGTTGTTTTTTGAAAGGGCAATATGAAGCGATTAAAAGAATTGCGTAAAGGGATCGGATTCACCCAGGCTTCCCTCGCGACAGCGCTCGGCGTTTCCCAGCAAGCAGTAGCGCGCTGGGAAAAAGGTGATACAGAACCAAGTCTCGCGATGCTCAGGGATTTAGCCACCCTAATGGGTACTAGCGTCGATGATTTAGTAGAGTTTGAAGCCGGTGCTGCCCGAATATCATCGCAGCACTGGGATCCTGCCAATGACCAAATGGTAGATGGGTTCTGGGGCCACCTGGGAGTGCTTTTGCCAGGGCTGCCAAACCATCAATGGTTCCCGATCACGGAAGGCGAACGACGGAGAGTCAGCCGGAATTTGCAGGGAGATACCGACAGTTCAGAATGGCTTGTTGTTTCGACCTTGAATAACCGAGTGTTGCTGATGAACCCGGCAGCTATGCTGCGAATCAGACTACTGGATGACGCGGCCGACGAGCCAAACGACGGCAACTGGAATTTGCCTTGGGATGGTTACCAAGGACTGTCTCCAGAGATTTACAGTGCGATCAATGATTATTTTTGGGATGAACACGCGTTTAAAAATGATTATTCTGAAGCATTGCAAAAGCTTGCAATTGATCAGCTTGAAGAGATCGGAATGACGGAGGAAGAGGCTTCCAGGTTGTTGGAATACACGTTTGTTTATCTCAAGTCTGGGTCGCAGGTCTCATTTTGTGCGGAGGCAGAAGACCTGTTTTCACTTAGCCTTGATGTTGATTGCCAGAGCCCGGAACGCGTAGTTTTGAGAGATCAGAACAGTGGTGAGTTTAATTTTTTCCCTGCGCATAACGTCGCACTGATCGATATGCCCTTGACCCAGTATCAGAGCGCAGCCCGAATTTCGATGGATGAGTTAGCGAATAGTTGAGCACTTGATGTCGCCAAATCCGAGGCATTAAAAAGCCGGCTTGTGGCCGGCTTCTCGGGGACTGGCTTGGCCTATTTTTGGTAAGCCTTGCCAGCCTTCAAAACTTACATCCGGATCTGCGTCCGGCTGCGGGACTTGGTCAGACGTTGGTCTGCCGCGTCGGGCGCTGTCTGAGCCGCGGGGCGGGTCGATGCGCAAATGTGGGGCGCAGGATACTGAGTTTTGCTTGGGATTCCCAGTCTGAAGTGCGGTTTAGAGCGACTTCTTCACCAGAAATCCGGGATTTGTACCGATTGTCCGGGCCTCTTCGCGAGCAGGCTCGCTCCCACAGGGTTCTGTGCAAGCAGGCATAGCTGCGTCGGATCAAAGAAACGGCACCACCGGCCGCCGCTTGCTCAGCGTCGACCACCAGAACACCCAGCCCAATATATGAATCCGTTGCTCTTCGATCTGCGCCGCGCGGAACACTTCGTCCGGGTATTCGGCGCTGTTGTGGCTGCGCAGGCGCAGACCGTTGCCGGGCATGCGGTGCAGGTATTTGATGCGCAGCATGCCGTCGTGTTCGATGGCGTAGATTTCGCCGTCCACCACTTGGGTCAGGCCGCGGTCGATGGCAACGACGGAGCCGTCTTCGATGCGTTCGGCCATGCTGTTGCCGATCATGTGTGCACAGATGGCGTCGGCGGGGCGGATCTCCAGTTGATCAACCTGTGCACGCAGCAGGCGGATGGACAGGTCCGGGTCCTGAATGACGTGGGTTTTGTCGGAGCCGTTGGTCAGTGGCGTTTCTTTGAAGAAGGCCAGTTCGATGTCGTTGGGATGGATGAATCGGTAGGCGCCCTGAGGATCGTGGGCGTCAAAGCTGTCGCCGTTGCTGGCAGGCGGAGTCAGGCTTGGCAGCTCTTTAATGCCTTCACCGGTTTTCAGCCATTCGCTGTTGACGGACAGCAGGCGTGAGACTTCTTCCATGCGATACGCCGGGACGCCCCGGGTGTACCAGTTGTGGACATTTTGGGCTTCCGTGCCCCAGAACTTTGCGAAACCCGTTGTGGAGATGTTCGCTGCTTCCAGGAGTGCCTTGAATCTTGGACCGCTAGTGTTCTTTCTCATAAACACGGAGTCTACGGCCGTGCCAGAGCGGTTTGAATAAACTGAACGTTCAAAAACGGGCTGAATTTTGCGACGGGATGTAAGACGCTCTTGTGGGAAATTACACAGGATAAAACTTTTCTGTAGTCCGCCATAAACACGCTGTTTAAGGCGGCTTTTTCCGAGCACAAAAAACCCCGGATCAACCGGGGTTTTCTTCAAGCATCACGCGTCGTGCAGGTGCTTAGCCTTTGTAGGCGGCAACCGACTTGGTGATCGCTTCGCGGGCGGCGTCAGCACCGGCCCAGCCTTCGATCTTGACCCATTTGCCTTTTTCGAGATCTTTGTAGTTCGCGAAGAAGTGCTCGATCTGCTGGATCAGCAGTGGCGGCAGGTCAGTGTATTCCTTCACATCGACGTACAGCTGGGACAGCTTGTCGTGTGGCACTGCGATGACTTTGGCATCGCCGCCGCCGTCGTCGGTCATGTTCAGGATGCCGACTGGACGTGCGCGGATCACCGAACCTGGCGCAACCGGGTAAGGGGTCACAACCAGCACGTCGAGGGGATCACCGTCGTCAGCCAGGGTGTTCGGGATGTAACCGTAGTTGGCCGGGTAGAACATTGGGGTGGCCATGAAACGGTCAACGAACAGGCAATCGCTGTCTTTGTCGATTTCGTATTTGATCGGCGCGTGGTTGGCCGGGATCTCGATCGCGACGTAGATGTCGTTCGGCAGGTCTTTGCCAGCCGGAATCTTGCTGTAGCTCATTGGGCGTTGCCCCCGTAGTTGACCAAAAACACTTGGCCGGATTGACCAAAAAGTGGCGGCGATTATAGGCATATTCTGCCGTGGACGCCATGTACCGAAAGTCGTGCAGCGCTTAGTCGTGTGGCTGATAGACCGGGTCTGTGGCCTGAAGTTGCCGCAACCTGCCCAACGGATCCTGGCGGTAGAAAAGCTGCAACTGCGCATAGACCTGTGGATAGGCCTCATGCAGCAAATCCGGGGCGCTGAAGAAGTATTCGCTGGTGACCGCAAAGAATTCCGCCGGGTTCTCGGCGGCGTAGGGATCGATAGCAGTTTCGGCGTCGGGATTGCGGTCGAGCTGGCGATTGAGATCGTCGTAAGCGTGTTGCATCACTTCGGCCCAGTCGCTGACGCGCATATCGGCGTGCAGCGGTGGCAGGCCATTGGCGTCGCCGTTGAGCATGTCGAGTTTGTGCGCCAGTTCGTGAATCACCAGGTTGTAGCCTTCCCAGCCGCCACTGGCCATGACGCCGGGCCAGGCGAGGATGATCGGTCCCTGCTGCCAGGCTTCGCCGCTGTGTTCGCCGTCCCATTCGTGCTCGACGCCGCTGGCGTCGCGATGACGTTGCGGACTGAGGAAATCGTCCGGGTAGAGGACGATTTCGTGGAAACCCTGATACCAGTTCAGATTACCGAGGTTGAGCAGCGGTAATTGCGCTTGGGCGGCGAGCAGCAGGCGTTGTTCCTGATGCAGTTCGACGCCAGGCAGGGCGCTCAGGTGTTTGTCGTCGAGGAACAGCACGCAGGCTTCACGCAGCCACTGGTCTTCGGCAGCGCTGATGCCATCAAGAAAACTCAATTGATGGCGCACCCGTTGCCACATGTCGTCGGCAATCGGGTGCTTCGCCAGAATGCGCCGGCGGCGCCAGGCGCTCAGCGACCACATCGGCTTAGTGCGATTGGGCTTTGGTGCCGCCGAAACGGCTGCGAACCACACCAAGGATCATCGGCACCAGCGACAGCAGAATGATCGCCACCACCAGCAACGACAGGTTTTTCTTGATGAACGGTACGTTGCCGAAGAAGTAGCCCAATGTCACCAGGCCGCCGACCCAGAGGATGGTGCCCAGCACGCTGAAACCAAAGAAACGCGGATACGGCATCTTCGCCACACCGGCGACGAATGGCGCAAAGGTGCGGATGATCGGCAGGAAGCGCGCCAGGGTGACAGTCTTGCCACCATGCTTGTCATAGAAGTCGTGGGTTTTTTGCAGGTAATCGCGGCGGAAGATTTTCGAGTTCGGGTTGCTGAACAGTCGTTCCCCAGCCGTTCGTCCGATCACGTAGTTGGTGCTGTCGCCGAGTATGGCCGCGAGCATCAGCAGACCGCCCAACAGCACCGGATCCATCCCGCCACCGGCCGCAACGGCACCGGCAATGAATAGCAGCGAATCACCCGGCAGGAACGGCATCACCACCAGTCCGGTTTCACAGAAGATCACCAGAAACAGGATGGCGTAGATCCATGGCCCATAGTTGTTCACCAGCAAATCGAGGTACACATCGAGATGCAGGATAAGGTCGAGCGGGTTGAAATCCATGGGGGCACCTGTTTGACGGCCCGACTCGGCAGGCCTGTGCGGATGACTTCGTGTAAGCCTACAGCGGGGTGTAGTTTTTCTTACAAGCCGGAAAGCTCGGGATTATACGGTCTGAAGGATGAAAAGCGCGTTGGTTTTGTAGCGGGGGATGTCGGGATGTGAGGATTTGTCAGACAGATAATCATTGTGGCGAGGGAGCTTGCTCCCTCATCACAGGCAAACCGCGTAATCAGAGTTCGTCGCTGATCGGCAACACGTAGTTCTTGAACTCGGTGTCTTCCTTGAACCCGATGGATTCGTAGGTTTTCTGCGCCACTTCGTTGTTGCTGCTGGTGGAAACACGCATGCGCACGGCCTGGGTTTCCTTGGCCATTTTTTTTGCGGTGCGGATCAGGTTGTCGGCGACCAGTTGGCGACGTGCGTCTTCGGCAACATAGATGTCGTTGAGGATCCACACGCGCTTGAGTGACAGCGAGGAGAAGCTTGGATAGAGCTGACAGAAGCCCATCAGTTTCTTGTCGTCATCATCGGCCAAGGCCAGGTAGATCACCGATTCCTTGCGGCGCAGGCGCTTTTCAAGGAAGGCGCGGGATGAATCCGGGTAAGGCAGGGAACCGTAGAACTCGCGATATTTGACGAACAACGGAGTCAGTAAGTCCAGATGTTCGAGGGTCGCTTGAATAATCCGCATGATAGGTCTCGTCTTCAAGTGGCTGTCTTCAACTGCTCTGACGGCGATGGGAAACCCGTGCGGCCGTGCATCGATCCTGCCTGAAACCGGCGCAGAAACGCAATGCGGAAACGGTTCAGGTTGTGGGCGGATCGA
Organism: Pseudomonas sp. S3_C06; assembly: GCF_054667675.1. Taxonomy (NCBI): domain Bacteria; kingdom Pseudomonadati; phylum Pseudomonadota; class Gammaproteobacteria; order Pseudomonadales; family Pseudomonadaceae; genus Pseudomonas; species Pseudomonas sp. S3_C06. The sequence continues at coordinate 3,110,925 of NZ_CP162747.1, read as the reverse complement.
GTAGGAAATTACCTTTCATATCTACACCGGCGTCCGATTCCAGCGTCTGAACCTGTGCTTCGTCCTTCAGGTTGACCCCTGACAACTGCCGCCGACAGGCTTCGCGCATCAGATAGAGCAAGCGATGCGCCGCCATGCCGTAGCTCAAGCCTTCGAGCCGCACATTGGAGATGCAATTGCGATAGGCATCGGTCAGTCCGACCTTTGGATTGTAGGTGAAATATAAACCGAGGCTGTCTGGTGAGCTCAGCCCAGGGCGCTCGCCGATCAGCATCACCAGCATTTTTGCGCCGAGCAATTGGCCGATTTCATCACCGACCGCGACGCGGCCCTGTTCCACCAGAATCACCGGTGCAACAGACCAGCCGTCGTCACTGATCTGCTCCTCCAGACGGTTGAGAAACGGCAGCGTATGCCGATGCACCGCCAATGCCGACAGGCCATCGGCCACGACAATTGCCAGATCGACACCGCCGGAATGCGCCGCCGCGTACTCGCGCAAGGCCTGCGCCGATTCATCGCTGAGCTTGCGGCCCAGATCCGGACGTTGCAGATAGCTGTTTCGATCTACGGCGGCACTGTGCAGCAGCAGGCTTTCACGGCCGCGCTCAGTCAGTTGCGCGCTGAGCCCGGCGTGATCGAACGGCAAGTGCACGGCATCCCGCGCTTGCGCGTGGGCAAACTGGAAATCCAGTTGTGCGTTGGTCGGCAAACTGGTGCCGGTGCGGCCGAGGGCGATCCGCGCAGGCGTCAGACGGCGCAGTTCCAGCCACGGGTTTTGCGGGTCGATGGGCGGTTTTTCCATGTGACTCATCCCAGTTGCGCTAATGCCTGGCGGAAGGCCGGCGGCAAGTTGTTACCGAAGCGAACCTTGCCGTCCGCTTGGGTGAAGATGCCCATGTTCGCCAGCCATTGCTCGAACTCCGGCGCCGGTTTCAGGCCCAGGGTCTGCCGGGCGTAAAGCGCGTCATGGAACGACGTGGTCTGGTAATTGAGCATGATGTCGTCGGATCCGGGGATGCCCATGATGAAGTTGATCCCGGCGACCCCGAGCAGCGTCAGCAAGGTGTCCATGTCGTCCTGATCGGCTTCGGCGTGGTTGGTGTAGCAGATGTCACAACCCATGGGTACGCCGAGCAACTTGCCGCAGAAATGGTCTTCGAGGCCGGCGCGGATGATCTGTTTGCCGTTGTAGAGGTATTCCGGGCCGATAAATCCTACGACCGTGTTCACCAAAAACGGCTTGAAATGTCGCGCCACGGCGTAGGCCCGGGTTTCGCAGGTCTGTTGGTCGACGCCGTGGTGGGCGTTGGCCGACAGTGCGCTGCCCTGACCGGTTTCGAAATACATCAGGTTCTGCCCGAGGGGGCCGCGATTCAGACTCAGACCGGCGTCATAGCCTTCCTGCAAGACATTCAGGTTGATGCCGAAACTGGCGTTGGCCGCTTCGGTGCCGGCAATCGACTGGAATACCAGATCCAGCGGCACGCCACGGTTGATCGCCTCGATCGAGGTGGTGACATGGGTCAGTACGCAGGCCTGGGTCGGGATGTCGTAGCGCTGGATGATCGCGTCGAGCATCTCCAGCATCGCGCAGATCGAGGCGATGCTGTCGGTGGCCGGGTTGATGCCGATCATCGCATCGCCATTACCGTAGAGCAGGCCGTCGAGGATGCTCGCGGCAATGCCGGACGGTTCGTCGGTCGGGTGATTGGGTTGCAGGCGCGTCGACAAACGTCCGCGCAGGCCAAGGGTGCCGCGAAACTTCGTCACAACACGGATCTTTTGCGCCACCAGCACCAGATCCTGCACGCGCATGATCTTCGATACGGCGGCGACCATTTCCGGGGTCAGGCCGGGGGCGAGGTTGCGCAGGCTGGTTTCGTCGGCGGCATCACTGAGCAGCCAGTCGCGGAAGCCGCCCACGGTGAGGTGGCTGACCACGGCGAAGGCCTGTTTGTCGTGGGTGTCGATGATCAGCCGGGTGACTTCATCGGACTCGTAAGGAATCAGCGCTTCCTGCAGGAAATGCGTGAGCGGAATGTCGGCCAACGCCATTTGCGCGGCCACCCGCTCGCCGTCGTTGAGGGCGGCGACGCCGGCGAGAAAGTCCCCGGAGCGTGCCGGGCTGGCTTTGGCCATGACGTCCTTGAAGCTGTCGAAGCGATAGGTCTGGGCGCCGACCGTGTGAGCGAAACTGGCCATACACAATTCTCCGTGACGGCGCAGACCGAGCCTGCGCCGGGATTGTCGGCACTCAGTGCAAGGCTTGCTCAGCCTTCTGGATCGCCGCGAACTCTTCTTCCGGCGTGCCTGCTACCAAGTGATGTCGACTGTAGAACGCAAAGTAAGCAATTAACACTCCATAGATGACGGCGGCACCGATGACCACCCGTGGATCAACCAAAAAGCCTGCGACCACGGCGATGCACGCCAGCACCAAGGCCACGCCGGAGGTGAAGATGCCGCCCGGTGTGCGGTACGGCCGGTCCATTTTGGGGCGACGAATCCGCAAGGTGATGTGCGCGGCCATCATCAGCACGTAGGAGATGGTTGCGCCGAATACCGCCACCAGAATCAGCAGATCGCCCTGGCCGGTCAGCGACAGGCCGAAACCGATGATGCCGGGAATCACCAGCGCCAGGACCGGTGCCTTGCTTTTATTGGTTTCGGACAGTTTGCGTGGCAGGTAGCCGGCCCGGGACAGCGCGAAAATCTGCCGCGAGTACGCGTAGATGATCGAGAAGAAACTCGCGATCAGTCCGGCCAGCCCGACGAGGTTGACGAAACTGCCCATCCAGGTCGAGCCGCCGTAGGCTTTGCTCAAGGCTTCGACCAACGGGTTACCGGAGGTCAGCAGCGAGTTGGCGCCCGCACCGCCGGGGCCGACGATCAGAATCAGCAGGGCAAACATGAGCAGCACCAACATGGCGCCGATCAAGCCGCGCGGCAGGTCACGTTTGGGGTTCTTGGTTTCCTCGGCGGCCAGCGGCACGCCTTCAACAGCAAGGAAGAACCAGATCGCATAGGGTATCGCCGCCCAGACGCCGACATAGCCAAATGGCAGAAACGGACTGGCGCCCGCTGCGGCGGTGACCGGAATGTCGAGCAGGTTGGCGACGTCGAAGTGCGGCACCATGGCCACCAGAAACACCCCCAGCGCCAGCGCGGCGATGGCGGTGATGACAAACATCAGCTTGAGCGCTTCGCCGACCCCGAAAATGTGGATGGCAATGAAAATGATGTAGAAGGCCAGGTAGATCATCCAGCCGCCGATGCCGAACAGCGATTCGCAGTAGGCACCGATAAACACCGCGATAGCCGCAGGGGCAATGGCGTATTCGATGAGGATCGCGGTGCCGGTGAGAAACCCGCCCCACGGCCCGAATGCACTGCGGGCAAAACCGTAGCCACCGCCAGCGGTGGGGATCATCGACGACAACTCGGCCAGAGAAAAGCACATGCACAGGTACATAGTGGCCATCAGCAGCGTCGCCAGGAACATGCCGCCCCAGCCACCCTGAGCGAGGCCGAAGTTCCAGCCGGCATAGTCACCGGAAATCACGTAGGCAACGCCCAGACCCACCAGCAGTACCCAGCCGGCGGCACCTTTTTTCAGTTCGCGTTGTTGAAAGTAATCCGATCCGACTTTTTCAAAGTCGACGGAGGCGCCGGTCGCCGGAGCGCCAGCCGGGGATTCGCTAGGCATAGGGTTTACCTTTCTTATTGTTGTATTGGCCCGGCTTTTTTGCCGGTGGGTAGCATGATCGTCCCCACGCAGAGCGTGGGAACGATCAGGGCTGCAGGTTTAGAAGAAGCCCAACGGATTGATGTCGTAGCTCACCAGCAGGTTTTTCGTCTGCTGATAGTGATCGAGCATCATCTTGTGGGTTTCACGGCCCACGCCAGACTTCTTGTACCCGCCAAACGCGGCATGCGCCGGGTACAGGTGGTAGCAGTTGGTCCACACACGTCCAGCCTTGATCGCGCGGCCCATGCGGTAGGCGCGGTTGATGTCGCGGGTCCACAGGCCGGCGCCGAGGCCGAACTCGGTGTCGTTGGCAATGGCCAGTGCTTCGGCTTCGTCCTTGAAGGTGGTGATGCTCACCACCGGGCCAAAGATTTCTTCCTGGAACACGCGCATCTTGTTGGTGCCCTTGAGCAGGGTCGGCTGGATGTAATAACCGGTCGACAGATTGCCCTCGAGTTTTTCCACCTTGCCACCGGTCAGCAGCTCGGCGCCTTCGCCCTTGGCAATTTCCAGGTACGAAAGGATTTTGTCGAATTGCTGCTCGGACGCCTGCGCGCCGACCATGGTGTCGGTGTCCAGCGGATCACCACGTTTGATTTGCAGGACTTTCTTCATGACGACGGCCATGAACTCGTCGTAGATCGATTCCTGCACCAGCGCACGGGATGGGCAGGTGCAGACTTCGCCCTGGTTGAAGAACGCCAGCACCAGACCTTCAGCGGCTTTTTCAATGAAGGTCGGCTCGGCCTGCATGATGTCTTCGAAGAAGATGTTCGGCGATTTGCCGCCCAGTTCCACGGTCGACGGAATGATGTTTTCGGCGGCGCATTTCATGATGTGCGAGCCGACCGGGGTCGAGCCGGTGAAGGCGATCTTGGCGATGCGTTTGCTGGTGGCCAGCGCTTCGCCGGCTTCTTTGCCATAGCCCTGGACAATGTTCAGCACGCCTGGCGGCAGCAAATCACCGATCAGTTCCAGCAACACGGTAATGCCCAGCGGGGTCTGCTCGGCAGGCTTGAGCACTACGCAGTTGCCGGCGGCGAGTGCCGGGGCGAGTTTCCACGCGGCCATCAGGATCGGAAAGTTCCACGGGATGATCTGGCCGACCACGCCCAGCGGTTCATGGATGTGATAGGCCACGGTGTTGCCGTCGATTTCGGCAGCGCTGCCTTCCTGGGCGCGCAGGCAGCCAGCGAAGTAGCGGAAATGGTCGGCGGCCAGCGGGATGTCGGCGTTGAGGGTTTCGCGGATGGCTTTGCCGTTGTCCCAGGTTTCGGTGATCGCCAGCAGTTCAAGGTTGGCTTCGATGCGGTCGGCGATTTTCAGCAGGATCAGCGAGCGCGCCTGCACGGAGGTCGCGCCCCACGCGTCGGCAGCGGCGTGGGCGGCGTCCAGTGCCTTGTCGATGTCTTCGGCAGTGGAGCGGGGGAATTCGGCAATCGGCTGGCCATTCACTGGCGAGGTATTGGTGAAGTACTGACCTTTGACAGGCGCGACGAACTCGCCGCCGATGTAGTTACCGTACTTGGCTTTGAACGAGACTTTGGCGCCTTCAGTACCGGGGTGAGCGTAACGCATGATGATGTTCTCCTTGGCTTTGTACTTATTAGAGAAACGCGCAAGTGCGCTTGCTATAAGCGTAGAGCAAAGGTCGGGCCACTGCCGTGCAGGGTAGGTAAATCAAGGGCTTGGCAGGTTTTTGTCGGACGAGTGGATTTTGCCTGTGACGGTTTCGGTACAGATGGGGTGACAGTTTGTACCGCTTTCGGTACAGCCCGTGACCGGACAGTCTTGCCAGCATTGCAATGCGTCGGTGGCTGGGGGATGCTGGGCGTCACCTCAGCATTGGGCCGTCGAGCCTCGGGGAGAACAATAAGAAATGCACGACAACCATTTGAGTCGCCATGCCCAACAGGTTCTCACTGCTACCCAGGGCAAACCGCACCTGCACGGGCCCGGTGCCGATCCGTCGATTGCCCGTTCGTGGCTGCGCTGTCTTGAGGACTATCACCTCGACCCGGCGCTGAGCATGGCGCCGACTGTGCTCGAACACGGCCGGGTACTGGAAAGCCGCGAACGTCTGCAGCAGGTTCTACAGATCGCCGGCAATGAAATGAGCAGCCTGCATCAACAACTCTCCGGCGCCGGCCACGCGGTGCTGCTGACCGATGCGCGCGGGGTGATCCTCAACTGCGTCACCGCGCCCGCCGAACGCAAGATCTTCGAGCGCGCCGGCCTCTGGCTCGGTGCGGACTGGAGCGAAGCCTGCGAAGGCACCAATGGCATCGGCACCTGCCTGGTCGAACGTCAGGCGCTGACCATTCATCAAGATGAACACTTTCGCGGTCGCCACACCGGCCTGACCTGTTCGGCGAGCCCGGTGTTCGACCCGCATGGCGAACTGCTGGCGGTGCTCGACGTCTCTTCGGCGCGCCATGACGTCTCGCGGCAAAGCCAGTTCCACACCATGGCGCTGGTCAATCTGTCGGCGAAGATGATCGAGAGTTGCTATTTCCTGCGTTGTTTCGATAACCAATGGTTGCTGCGCTTTCATCTGCAGGCCGAGTCCGTTGGGCTGTTTAGTGAAGGTTTGCTGGCGTTTGATGGGGAAGGGCGGATCAGCGCGGTCAACCAGAGTGCACTGAATCTGCTCGGGCATATTCGTGGCGGCTTGCTGGGTAAACCGGTGGAGGCGTTTTTCGACTGTTCGCTGGATGAATTGCTTGGCCGCGCCAGTGCCCATGCCAGCGCCAGTTGGCCGCTGCGCACCCGTGACGGGCGACATCTGTTTGCGGTGTTGCGCGGGGAATCGCGCAAAGCTGTACCGAGGGTATCGACGCCGGTGGTCGCTGAGGCGCCGCGCCTGTCGGGCATCTGCCTCGGTGACGAGGCGTTGCAGGCAGACTTCCGCAAAGCCTTACGCGTTTTCGAACGTGATGTGCCGTTGTTGATCAATGGTGAAACCGGCTCCGGCAAGGAGGCCTTCGCCAAGGCTGTGCATCAGGCCAGCCAGCGTTCGAACAAAGCCTTCGTTGCGCTCAATTGCGCGGCGATTCCGGAAAGTCTGATCGAGAGCGAACTGTTCGGCTATCGCGGCGGCAGTTTCACCGGCGCACGCAAGGACGGCATGCGCGGCAAGTTGCAGCAGGCTGATGGCGGCACGCTGTTTCTCGATGAAATTGGCGATATGCCGCTGGCCTTGCAGACTCGTCTGTTACGCGTGCTGGAGGATCGTCAGGTGGTGCCGATCGGCGGCGAGCCGGAGTCGGTCAACGTGCGGATCATCAGCGCCACCCACCGTAATCTGCTGGAGCGAGTCGCGGACGGCAGCTTCCGTGAGGATTTGTATTACCGGCTCAATGGGCTGGAAGTGGGGTTGCCGGCATTACGCGCGCGCAGTGATAAATCGCAGTTGCTGGATTTTCTGCTGGCCGAAGAGGCGGGCGGTGAAACGATAGTGATCGACGAGCCGGCGCGTGAGGCGTTGCTGGCGTTCAATTGGCCGGGCAATGTGCGGCAGTTGCGCAATGTCCTGCGCACGTTGGCGGCGTTGTGTGATGAAGGGCGGATCGGGGTTGAGGATTTGCCGGTGATGATTCGGCAGGGGCGGGTACCGATCTTGCAGACTGATTTATCTGAACATCCACTGGAAAACGCCGAGCGGCTGGCCTTGCTCGGAGCTCTTGAGCAAACGCGGTGGCATATGACGCATACGGCAGAACAGCTTGGGGTTAGCCGTAATACGCTTTATAGAAAGCTGCGTAAGCATGGGATTGAGCGGCGAGTCAGTTAGAAGGCCCTCACCCTAGCCCTCTCCCAGAGGGAGAGGGGACTGACCGAGTCAGATCTACTGATTTACGCCGACCTGAGTTATAGAGCCGAACTCAGGATTTGAAAACGACGCAGATCGGCTTCCTCTCCCGCCTAAAGGTGGACTGGCCGATTCAGATCTACTGATCTACGCCGACCTGAAATATCGAGTCGAACTCAGGATTTGAAAACGACGCAGATCGGCTCCCTCTCCCTCTGGGAGAGGGCTGGGGTGAGGGCGGCAGTCTGCAGTCGAGTCGAGATGTTACGGCCCACCCACCCCGCCCCTCACCTAAAGAGTGCGATTTCCCCCTCCCTACGCTAACCTGCGGCCATGTTTTACGAGGTCGACTATGCACATTCATATTCTGGGTATCTGCGGGACTTTCATGGGCTCGATGGCGGTGTTGGCCAAAGAGCTGGGCCATCACGTGACCGGTTCCGACGCCAACGTCTATCCGCCGATGAGCACGCAGCTTGAAGCCCAAGGCATTCAGCTGACGCAGGGCTATGACCCGGCGCAGCTCGATCCGGCACCGGATCTGGTGGTGATCGGCAACGCCATGTCGCGCGGCAACCCGGCGGTGGAGTATGTGCTGAACAAAGGCCTGCCGTACGTTTCCGGCCCGCAGTGGCTGGCTGACCACGTGCTGCAAGGTCGCTGGGTACTGGCGGTAGCCGGTACGCACGGCAAAACCACCACCAGCAGCATGCTCGCCTGGGTGCTGGAACATGCCGGCATGAGCCCGGGCTTCCTGATCGGTGGTGTGCCGCAGAATTTCTCGGTATCGGCGCGTCTGGGCGGTACACCGTTCTTCGTGATCGAGGCAGACGAATACGACAGTGCCTTCTTCGACAAGCGCTCGAAATTCGTGCACTACCGTCCGCGCACCGCGATCCTCAATAACCTTGAGTTCGATCACGCCGACATCTTCCCGGATCTGCCGGCGATCGAGCGGCAATTCCACCACTTGGTGCGGACTATCCCGAGTGAAGGCCTGGTCATTCACCCCACCACCGAGCCGGCCTTGCAGCGTGTGATCGAGATGGGCTGCTGGACCCCGGTGCAAACCACCGGTGCCGGCGGTCAGTGGCAAGTCAAACTGCTCAGCGAAGACGGTTCGGCCTTCGAAGTGATGTTCGAAGGCGTGTCGCAAGGCACCGTCGAGTGGGAGCTGACTGGTCAGCACAACGTTGCCAACGCCCTGGCGGCTCTGGCGGCGGCGCGGCATGTTGGCGTGGTGCCGTCGATGGGCATCGCCGGCCTGAGCGCATTCAAGAACGTCAAACGTCGCATGGAGAAAGTCGCCGAAGTACGCGGCATCACCATCTACGACGACTTCGCCCACCACCCGACGGCGATTGCCACCACACTCGACGGCTTGCGCAAGCGCATCGGCGACGCACCGCTGATCGCCATCATCGAACCGCGCTCCAACTCGATGAAACTTGGCGCGCACCGTGACGGTTTGCCGGACAGCGTGGTCGATGCCGACCAGGTGATCTGGTACGCCCCGGCCAACCTCGGCTGGGACCTGGCCGGCATCGCCGCGTTGTGCACCGTGCCGTCGATTGTCAGCGATTCGCTGGAAGGCATCATCGAACGCGTGAAGAGCCAGGCCCAGCCCGGTACTCACGTAGTGATCATGAGCAATGGCGGCTTCGGCGGCCTGCACGGCAAACTCGCCGAGGCGCTGCAATGAACACTCGTTTTGAGAGCAATGGCCCCGAACGCATCACGCTGGCGATGACCGGTGCCTCCGGCGCTCAGTACGGCTTGCGCCTGCTCGATTGTCTGGTGCGGGAAGATCGCGAAGTGCACTTCCTGATCTCCAAGGCTGCGCAATTGGTCATGGCCACCGAGACGGATGTCACGCTGCCACCGAAGCCGCAGATGATGCAGGCCTTCCTGACCGAATACACCGGGGCTGCCGCCGGGCAGATCCGCGTGTACGGCAAGGAAGACTGGATGTCGCCGGTAGCTTCGGGCTCCGGCGCACCGGCGGCGATGGTCGTGGTGCCATGTTCCACCGGGACGTTGTCGGCGATTGCCACCGGCGCCTGCAACAACCTGATCGAGCGCGCCGCCGACGTCACTTTGAAGGAGCGTCGCCAATTGATTCTGGTGCCGCGCGAAGCGCCATATTCGAGTATTCATCTGGAGCACATGCTCAAGTTGTCGAACATGGGCGTGACGATTCTGCCGGCCTCGCCGGGGTTCTATCATCAGCCGCAGACTATCGACGACCTGATCGATTTCGTGGTGGCGCGGATTCTCAATCTGCTCGGCATTCCCCAGGACATGCTGCCGCGTTGGGGTGAGCATCACCTGAGCAGCGATGAATAAGCTGCTGGCGATCGGGCTGGCGTTGTTGCTGACCGGGTGCGCGACGGCGCGCACGCTGGATGCGGCGAAACCGGGCGCACCGGTGGTGTATTCCGGAACGCGGCTGGACTTGTACGCGATGAATGGCGGCTGTTGCGCGATGGATCGGTTCGGGGCTGAGGCGCCGAGCTATCCGGGGGTGGATCTGCCGGCGAGTGCCTTGCTCGATACGCTGCTGTTGCCGCTGTCATTGCTCACGGTGATTGGCGTGAGTTTTCAGGCGACTGGCGGATTGTAGGGGAGCGCTGCGCACTCCATTCGCGAGCAGGCTCGCTCCCACAGGGGGACGCGGTGCAAATGTGGGAGCGAGCCTGCTCGCGAAAACTTTCTTCCGGGCGCTATAGATTATTTGCCGAGCTTGCGTAAATCATCCGACTCGATCACCCGCACGCCATCCTGCTCTTCCAGCGCCAACCGCCACATCGCCCGCGCCAATTGGCATGCTTCGATACCACGGTATTTACCCGGAATCAGCTTCGACAACGGCCCGGCCAATTGCTCGGCCAGACGCGGTTCAGTCCGCTCACCCAACAACAGCGATGGCCGGCAAATGGTCAGTTGCGGCCAGTCCTGCGCGCGCAGTGCCTGCTCCATTTCGCCTTTGACCCGATTGTAGAAAACCGACGACTTCGGGTCGGCGCCGATCGCACTGATGACGATCAGATGCCGCGCGCCCATCTCCCGCGCACGTTTGGCAAACGCCACGACCATGTCCAGATCCACCGCGCGAAACGCCGCTTCCGATCCGGCCTGCTTGATCGTGGTGCCGAGGCAGCAATAGGCGATATCGACGCGGCCACTGAGCTGCGGCAGAAACACCTGCGGATCACCCACCGGGTTTTCCAGATGTGGATGTTCCGCCAATGGCCGACGCGAAGGGGCGAGCACGCGAGAAATCGTTGGCTCGTTGAGCAAACGGTCGAGTAGATGTTCACCGGTCAAACCGGTGGCTCCGGCAAGCAATACGTGCTGAGGCGTCAAGTACATAGTGTCTCTCCCTTGATACTGTTCAGCTTAGTTGCTCTTTGTCGCTCCGTCGTTCAACGCAGCACTTTGCAATGCTTTTCTGGCTTGCTGTTTACGCAGCAGTTGCCAGTGCGACAGCACGGTTTTCGGCGCCCAGATCTGCGGCTCCGAGGCTTCGAAATTGTCCGCCAGTTCACGCTCGGCGACGGTGGCCTTGGCCAGTTTGAAGGCTTGTTCCAGATCATCGGTCTGGTTCAGCGCTTGGGCGAACAGCGCGTCGCCGAAATAGGTGAAGTTGGCTTCTTCCGAGCAGCCGAAGGACACCCGATCCGCACGCGAGGCGGTCATGATCAGCGTGCGTTCGTCTTTCAGCGCCGGGATGAAACCGCCGGAGTAGCACGAGGAAATCACGATGATCTTGTCGCGATTTTTCAGCGGTGCCAGCACCGCAGCGAGTTCGTCGGCAGGCAGGTCGGCCAGCTCCATGCGCGGTTGGTCGAGCACCAGTTCGTGTTCGGCAGTGCCGTGGCTGGTCAGGTAGATAAACAGCAGATCTTCCGGACCGCTGCGCTCGGCCAGTGTTTGTGCGGCGCGGCGCAGGTTCTCGCGGGTGGCCATCGGCCGGTCGCCGAGGTGGTCGCGGTGGTTGACCAGACGGATCTGGCCATAAGCACCGAAGCGCGTGCTGAGCATGTTGGCGACGTAGTCGGATTCGCGCAGGAATACGCTTTGCTTGCCGTCGCCGCCGAGGGTCAGGGTGTACAACTCGACCGCCGGGGTCGACGCGGGGATGGCGGCCAATGCGTCGTCGAGCAAGCGGCCCTGAGCGAGCAAGCCGAGTTCGAGGGTGTCGGGCAGTAACTTGCCGTCGGCGTCGCGCACGCGCTGGCCGTTGATCCAGGTGCCGCTCATCACGCTGCCATCGGTCAGCACCAGGGTGCCGCGTCCGGCGTAGCTGTCGTTATCGAAACCGCCGATGTAGAAGCTGCCATCGGACAGGTTCAAGCGGCCCTGACCGCTGAAGCGCCAGTCACTGAATGCGCCGATGTAGTGGCTGCCGTCGGCACCGATCAGTTCACCCTTACCGGTTAGCGCGCCTTCCTTGAACTGACCGAGCCAGACATCGCCGTCAGCGTTTTCGTAGCGGCCCTTGCCGTGCAATTGATTGTTCTTGAAGCCGCCGACGTAGATATCGCCGTCAGCGCTGTTGAAGGTGCCGTTGCCTTCCAGCTGCCCGTTAACGAAATGCCCGCTGAACGTGTTGCCGCTGGCATCGCCACGCTGGCCTTCACCGTTGGGTTTGCCGTGGGCGAACTGGCCTTGATAGGAGCTGCCGTCGTCCATTTCCAGACGGCCGAGCCCGGAGTACTGGTCAGCCTTGAATTCGCCCCGATAGGTCATGGCGTTTTCTTTCAGCGTGCCTTCGCCTTCGCGCCGGCCCTGCTTGAAGCCGCCGGTGTAACTGCTGGCGTTGGTGGTCAGGCTGCCCTGGCCGTCGAACAACCCCTGCTGGAACTGGCCGCGATAGATCTCGCCATTGCTGCCGTGCCATTCGCCCTGACCATGCCATTGACCTTTGTCGAACTGGCCGGCATACCAACTGCCGTTGGGGTAGTCGACACGGCCCTGACCTTGCAGCAAGCCATCGACCAGTTCACCGCGATAGCGTCCGCCGTCCGGCAGGCGCGCATCCGGGGGCAGCAGCGATTCGCCGTCGCCGCACGCGGTGAGCATCAGGGTCAAGGCAAGGGGTGCAAGACGAGCAAGTGAGCGCATAGCGGGATCCGGGCAATTAGGCGACCGAGTATGCCGCAGCTATGCGTGGCATATATAGAGACGTGACGCGAAACAGCGTGCGCTGCTTCGCATCCGGAACGTTTACACGAAGCAGAGCGACAGTGGCTCGGCGATATAGGCCGGTTTGTCCGAGCCTTCTATCTCCAGCGTTGCAGTGGCTTTGAGCAGCCACTGGCCCGGTTTTTTCTCGGTCACTTCGCCCAGATCGACCTTCAGGCGGACTTTCGAGTTGACCTTCACTGGCTGAATGAAACGCACGCTGTCCAGACCGTAGTTGACGACCATCTTCACGCCTTGCGGCAGGATCAGGATGTCTTCCATCAATTTCGGGATCAGCGACAACGACAGGAAACCGTGGGCAATGGTGCTGCCAAATGGCGTTTGCGCGGCTTTGACCGGGTCGACGTGAATGAACTGATAATCACCGGTGGCTTCGGCGAACAGGTTGATGCGTTCCTGATCGATGGTGAGCCATTCGGAACGTCCGAGTTCCTTGCCGACATAATCTTTGAGCTCTGCAACGGGAACATAGGGCATTGAGACTCTCCTTGGGTTCATCGGTTTTATAGTTTTTCAGGTGGGGGGATTTGACCTCCCTGCGAACCACTGTAGATCATCATGGCGATTTGCTCCGGTCAACCGACCATGCTTTTGGCGAATGCCGATCCATAGCGCAGGCGTGCTTATAATGCGGGCGACTTGCACAGTGGAAAGTAAGACGGAGATGTCGGATGTTGCTACGTGGCCTGACCCTGCTGGTGCTGTTCCAACTGCTCGGCACGGCGCTCAATCATTTGCTGTTGCCGGTACTGCCGGGGCCGATCATCGGTCTGTTGCTGTTGCTCGTATTCCTGATCGTTCGCGGTGAAGTCGGCGAACCGCTGAACCTTGCGGCCGGCAGTCTGTTGCGTTATCTGCCGTTGCTGTTGGTGCCGCCCGCCGTTGGCGTGATGGTCTATGCCACAGCAATTGCCGCAGACTTCTGGGCAATTGTCGGCGCGCTGGTGCTGTCGCTGATTCTGTCGATGGCCTTCGCCGGCGTGCTGATGCAGCGTCTGGTCAAGCGTCACGCGCCGTCGTCATCGGAGGAATCCTGATGCTTTTTGACTGGCAGGGCGCCTGGGCTTCGGTGATTCATCATCCGCTGTTCGGTATCGGCATCACCCTCGGTGCCTATCAACTGGTGCTGGCGGCGTTCGAGAAAACCCGCTGGATCTTTCTGCAACCGGTGCTGGTCTCCATGCTGTTGGTGATTGGCGTTTTGGTCGGCTGCGGCCTGACCTATGCGGAGTACCGCAAGAGCACCGAGATCCTCAGCATTCTACTTGGCCCGGCGACTGTGGCGCTGGCGGTGCCGCTGTATCTCAACCTGCGACGTATTCGGCAATTGTTCTGGCCGATTTTTACTACGCTGGTGATAGGCGGGGTGGTGGCAACGGGCATGGGCGTGTTGCTGGGCTGGTGGTTCGGTGCCGAGCACATGATCCTGATGACCATGGCGCCGAAGTCGGTGACTTCACCGATCGCCATGCTGGTGGCCGAACAGATCGGCGGCGTTGCGGCGCTGGCGGCGGTGTTCGTGTTGATCACCGGGGTGATTGGCGCGATCTTCGGTCCGGCGCTGTTGACCCGTCTCGGTGTGCATAGCCCTGAGGCGCGTGGCATGGCGCTGGGCATGACCGCGCACGCGGTCGGCACCTCGGTGGCGTTGCAGGAAAGCGATGAGTGCGGCGCCTTTGCGGCGCTGGCGATGAGTCTGATGGGCGTGGCCACGGCGGTGTTCCTGCCGTTGGCGGTGTCGATGGTGGTGTAAGGAAATGTCTATGAGTTTGCCGCTTTTTCCGCTCAATACAGTGCTGTTTCCCGGCTGCAACCTCGACTTGCAGATTTTCGAGGCACGCTATCTGGATATGATCGGCCGTTGCATGAAGCAGGGCGGTGGATTCGGCGTGGTGTGCATCCTCGAGGGCAGTGAAGTCGGCGTCGCGCCAGAAGGTTTTGCCTTGGTCGGCTGTGAAGCGCGGATCACTGATTTCCAGCAGCAGGACAACGGTTTATTGGGGATCCGCGTGCAGGGCGGACGCCGATTCAATGTATTGCGCACCGAGGTGCAGCGCGATCAGTTGCTTCTCGCCGATGTCGAGTGGCTGGATGACGATCCCGAGCAACCGCTGCAGGATGAGGACGCCGATCTGGTGGCGCTGCTCAAGGCCTTGGCCGAGCACCCGATGGTCGAAGCGCTGAACATGGGCACCGATGCGCTCGGTCAGCAATCGCTGGCCAATCAATTGGCCTATCTGTTGCCGTTCGCCGAAGAAGACAAGATCGATCTGTTGCAACTCGACGATCCTCAACAACGTCTGGATGCGATTCAGGCCCTGCTCGATGAGTTGCAGGGCGAGTTGTTTGCGTAGTTGCACTTCGAATCAACTGTTCGTATTTGCCAGTATTGTCTCGCTTATGGCTTTGCCTTAATTTCAAGTTGCCCGCAGGACGCGGGCGACTTTTATAAAAACAAGGACGAAGTCATGACTGTATATGAAGATGAATGGGCGTTTTGGGACGATATTGCCGGCAAGTACATTATGAAACATGCCGGAACTGATCATAACGTTAACAATGTTATTGAAGCCGCCTCGAATTATGCGGATCGCATGGTGATTGCCCGACGTAAGCGAAAATCCGAAAAAGTCCCGGTCGGCGATATTCCGCGCATGGCCGCGACAGCCAAAGCCGTAATGGCTGAAGCCGCCGTTTGATTCTTTCCTTTTTTCAGCATTTGCCTGCCGTTGGTGTTACCGAGGGCGGGACGTTTACAGGTGGCGCCCCATGTCTATAGCAACAGTAAACAGCAAAGCATTCACCGCGCATCTTTATCTCAATGGCCGGCCGCTGGTGCTTAATCAACAACGCCTGCAACAGGTGCTTCGCGACCTGCGGATTACCAGAGGTGAGCAACTGGAAGCCGAGGTCGGACTGGCTGATTCGCGCGTCGCAAGTTTCATCACGCTGGCGAACCACGATGACGATAAACCGCTGCTGCTGAAGTTCGTCCCGCAGGGCGAGCGTTACGCAATCAGCCTCGTGCATCCGGGCGTGTTCGACGGTGCGCGGTTATTCATCGAAGACAAGACGCATAATCTGTTGGCCAGTACCAGCGCTCCGCTGCAGGACTTTTCATTCAGTACGTCTGGCGTGCCGAAAGCTTCGCTTGGCCACTTCGAAGCAGGTCCGGCTTATCTTGAATTGAACCGCGAAACAGATGACAAAAAATCCTCAAGCAAGCCGTTATACCGCAGCGTGAGCAGTGGCATGAGCACATTTCTGGACGTAGACCCCAACCCGACGGGGCACAACGCGTTCAATAGCATCCCGGCGATCTTCGTGATCAAGGTGGTCGGATAGCTGCAAGTTACCGTTTAAAAACGCGCCATTCATTATTGGATGAATGGCGCTTTATCTCAGGCCCGATCATGCTCGGCGACCGGCCAGACGACGTCGTCGGCAAAGGTCTTGTCGCCTTTTGGCAAGTCCAGAATCACACCGCCCGAGCCGGCGATTTCATCGATCAGGCGATCGTAGGCATTAGCGCCAAAGTAGCCGGCCGCTCGGCTGTCGGTGCCCGCCCAGGTGGCCTGTTCGATTGTTGCGGCACGATCACCCGCCTGTTCCAGCACGTCCTTGACCCGCGCCGCTTTACTCAGGTCAGAGCGCACCAGCCAGAGCCGTTCGGCGCTGATGCCGCGTGTCGGTGTGGAAATGTGCCCCTCCAGGGCGTCGAAGAGAAATTTGCCCTGGCCGGGGTTGAATGCCTTGTTTTCCGCGCCCGGTACCACTTCCAGCCCGCGAGTATCGATGGCGTAGACAAAAGTGGTGGTTTGCTGGCGGCGGGTGGACGCATAGCCCGTCGTATCATCGAACACGAACGAGTTGTCCGAGTCGGCCTCGTCTCCGGTTCGTTTGCCGTCCGACACGGAACTGTCTGCGGAATCCGAGGACTCGCCGGTACGCCCTTTGGAACTCTGCGGATTCACGCCCGGAAAGCGATTGGCCTGGGTGTTGTAATGCAGCTCGTGATAGAAGCCGCCCCTGGTCGCTGCGTAGGCAGTGGCGTCGTGCAACCCGAACGTTGCACTCAAGGCGCGCTTGTTCGTGGTCCCCGTGGGATTGCCTTTGCGGTACATCATCCGGCCATCCCTGGCCAGTTCGAACGGCAAACGGGTTTCGCCCCTGAACAGCGCTGGAATATCGGTGCGGAAGAGCATGTTGTGGCGCGTGCGCAGATAGCCGAGATGGGCGGCGTAGTCAGCTAAAAACACATCGCTGTATCGCGTCGCTGGCCATTGATGATTGAAGTCCAGGCCTTGGGTGCGCAGGTCGTGAAGGTAGTTTTCGAGTTCTTCGGCGATCAGTTTGAAGCGCTGTTCGTTGCCGGCGTCGAGCGTCAGGCGCTTGTGTTGCTGCGCCCATTCCGGCATCTGGCCGTCACTGGATTCCTTGCGCAAACGGCTCAACTGGGCCTTGCTCAGGTTATAGCTGCGCAGCAACTGCGCGCGCTGAGCGGAATCCAGTTGTGGATGCGACCATTTCAACGAGTCGGCGACAAAGGTGTGATCCTCGACGTTCTGTGCCCGCTGCGCCCATTCCGGTGCTTTTCCAGACTGTTGCGCGGCTGTGCGAAAAGCGGAAACCTGCGAGTCTTCGACGATATACAGTTGCCGGATGTCCTGATCCGACCACTGCGCAAGCGGCGCATCAGCCTTTGCCCGCGCCGGATCGATTGCGATCCAGCGCTGCTCGCTATCCCTGAAGGCATAGCCGAGAACAGCCGTGTCGCTGTTCGATCCGGCAGCGTGAAACGGGTAGTAGCCATCCGCATTCGGCGTCGCGGAGATCGCATGATCATCGGCGTTAAGGAACGTCAGGTGTCGATCCAGACTCCAGAGATTGTCTTGCGTGGTGCGATAAATCGGTGGGCCAGGGGCCGTACGCCGGAACGAGATCACTCGATACGCCTTGACTTCGGCATCATAGCGAACACAAACGTGTTGTCGGCCTTCGATGTCGGGTAGCTGAACATCGACCCAATCCCGGCCGAGGTAGTGCCTGACCCCGGATGCATTTGACGCTGGCAAATCGCCGAAATACGGATGGGCGAAATCCTCCAGCGACGTCATCGAAAAAGAGCGGCTTTGTGCAGATGTCGTCGGCAGAACACTGACTGCGATGGACGCAGCCTGCTGGCGCGAAGTGTCCGGCTCATCCAGACGCAGCCGTTTGGAGGCAGAAGGCAAGTCCACGGATGATTGGCCCGGAACGCTTTCCGGTCTGGCGAGTATCGGGCTGTCAGCCGGATGCCGTGTTGCAGGTTGCGGTGGACTGGTGGTCGGTGACTTGGGGCGAGGTCCCGGTTTTTGGCGCATGCGATGAACTCCTTGAAACATGACGCAGCCTGTCCGTTGGCTGAGTGGAACGAGCGCCGGCGCAGCAGTCATAGCCACATCGGCGCGCATTCAATGTTGGGTAGACGTGATCAGGTTTTCTGCTTTGAACTGATCAGCAAGTCCTCAGCCCTGACCTGGCTCTGCGGATCGCTGTCGACGCTCCAGTACTTTTTCGCCGAGCGGTAAACCACCTTGCCGGTTGTGCCCTTGGCGCTGAGGTGGGTGACATGAACGTTGGCGGCCAGTTCGTTACGCTGTCGATGCGCTTCGATGTCTGCCAGCAGTGCTTCGACACTGGCAAAACGGCGGGCGTCGATGACGTACAACTGGAAGACTTCGAACAGCAGCGACACTTCATAGATGTTTTCCGCAGACGTCACGACGCTGACTGACTCCACGGGTGATTCAGCGTTGATAGTCGGCAACTCAACCATCGCGCTACCGATGCGCAAGCGGTTGGCGTTCAGTTGAATATCGTCGCGCTTGACCGTTTCCTTCAGGGCACTGGTGAAAATGTTCCAGATAGAAGCGTCAGCGGTGTTGGCGGCGGCACCCGGCGTCGAGAGGCGCACGATCGAGTTGCTGGCAAGGTACACGTCGTAACTCGAGCTTTGCCCATCGAGCACGTAGATGCCGGTGTGTGGGCCTGGCGGAATCACCACTTTGCTGGGCTGTGCTGGCAGCGAGAGCTTTTCGCCGGGCACGGGGCGGGTGAACAGATAATTCCCTTTCCGCCGCTTCAGGCAACTGCGCGTGCTTTGGCTGCGGGTGCCGGGATTGCGGACATCGTCTTCGTAATCCAGATCCGGCACTTGCAGGCGATACGACACTTCATCCTGCAGGATCAACACGACGTCCTGTGCGAGCAGTGGTGTCGTCACTTTCAGGCTGTTTCGGCCGCTGTAACCGGTGGCTGCGGGGATAGTCTGAATCACCCCTTTGAATGTCACGATCTTCTCTGGCAAGTGCAGCGCCAGATCGATGTTCTTGTAGGTGAGATGCGTGTTGCCGGACACACCCTTGCGCACTTCGACGTTGTAGCTAACGACCACGTCGCTGATTTCAGTGCTTTTGAAATCCAGATGGATCGTACGCGAGGTCTGCGCAACCTGTTGCCTGGCGACGAACTCGACGTTGCCCGCCATGCGCGACAGATAATGCCGTTTGCGCCCCAGGTCATTGATCTCCACCGTACCGCCATTGACGATTTCTGCAGCGGGGGC
Source organism: Pseudomonas sp. S3_C06 (assembly GCF_054667675.1). Taxonomy (NCBI): domain Bacteria; kingdom Pseudomonadati; phylum Pseudomonadota; class Gammaproteobacteria; order Pseudomonadales; family Pseudomonadaceae; genus Pseudomonas; species Pseudomonas sp. S3_C06. Next base: position 3,091,548 of record NZ_CP162747.1, on the reverse strand, counting down.
CGGTTTGCCGGCAACGCTCACTGCCACGTCGACACGCTCGATCAGGGCCTCGCCCGGTTTCACTGGCAGCAGCGCCAGCAGTTCGTATTCGTCTTGAGTCTTGAACACCAGTTTGTCGTTTTTCAGCTGGCGCTGGCCATCGACCCATTGGTAGACATTTGCGACGGTGAGGACGTGCTCGGGGTCGCTGCCATCCTTGCCGCGCAGGGAGCGGACCCGAAGTGCAGTGTCGTTGATTTCCCAGTGCTGGATGATGTCCTGCGGCCAGCCAAACTCGATCAGGCTGGCGTGTTCGCCATCTTCGACAATCGTCGTGCGTGCGCAGGTATCGGCAATGTAATAGCGATCCATCCCGCTGCCGCCATCGACCCGGCAGTCGATGCCGCCGATGGCGATGGTGTCGTCACCGCCGCCAGCGTTGACCTGGTCGTAACCATTCGCAGCGATGCGGTTGGCTTCATCGCTGCCGGTCACGCGGCTGGTGCCTTTGCGCAACGTCGACACGTTTTCAATCGATGTCAGTTGGGTGACGTGGAGGGCATCGACATCGGGATCAAGGCCGCGCAGGCTGACCTTGCCGCTTTGCAGATTGATGTCATGGCCGATATTGCGCGTGTCGTTGCGCGGGCGGCTGCCCTCGAACGCCAGAGTGTCGGAACCTGCACCGCCATCCAGCACGCTCAGATGCGCCGGTTTGCTTGTCCGGTCGAGTTCCGCCTCGGTGACCTCTTGATAGAACGCGTCGCTTTTGGCGCCGCCCGTCAGCGCTTTGTGATCCGCTCGATAGGTGAAAATATTGGGCTGGTTCTCCAGCCCGATCACCCGGTCATTGCCATCACCAAGGCGCCAGAACACACCTTTGCCATCGCCGGCACTGCCGGAGACCTTGCCCTCGAGGTCTGCCGGCAGACCCTTGCCGGCATCGATGACGTCGTCGCCTTCCACGACCGCCGCATAACTATCGACTTTGAACGGCTGTTCATCCGCGCTTTCATCCCATCGGTAGCGCCAGATTTCCACGGGTTTGAGTTCTACCCGAAACGCACCGTTGACGACGTGTTCGAGGGAGTGTTTGTACGCGCCGTCGAGCATCTGGCGGGCGGACATCTCCAGTTGGCCCTTATGGTCGCGATAGCCCTTGGACAGCTTGAAACGGTCCATGACGTCCTTGTCCAGTTCCTGACGGGTGAAGGCGAACCAGCCGGAGCGCAGACGCTCGTGAAACGTCAGTTCGATGTAGTCGTCGATGTCATCGACCACGCGCGCGGCCTGGTAAATCAACGAGGTGGCGATCAGCAGCCCGGCGGCGGCCAGGCCAAGAGGGCCGGCAACGCTGCCGAAACCGGCCACAGCCGCCATGCCCAGCGCCAGACTGATGGCCGCGCCGGCGACACTCAGCCCACCGCTGACGTAGTGGTCCTGGGCTTCTTTGCCGCTGGTGACTGCTGCGGCATTGAATGATGTCACTGCATCATTGATGTCGAACGGCAAGGTGATAATGCTGGCAAACATCCCGGCGCCGCGGCTGAGGTATTTGCCAAAAGAAGTCCGCGGAAAGTACCGGAAGACATTGCCACTCTGGGTGAGCATGGCCTGGCCGCCTTTGCTGAAACCCTGTTCCAGGATCAACGAGCCCAGCTCGGCGGCAATCGAGCCACCCTGAATCCAGGCTTCCCGAGTCTCTCCGTTCTTGATGGCATCGAGCATGGCCCGGTAGCCGCTGTAGATACCGAACGCCTGCATGCCGACACCGGCGCCGCTCATCAGATAGCTTTTGCCTCTGTTGACCCAACCTGGCGAGTTTTCAAATGAGTCGACTTTCTGGATGTCCAGTTTCTGCGCGGCGTGACACAAACGATTGAGGCGTTCCATCACACTGCCCGGCTCAAGGCCGGCGGTGCCGACGAAGAGTTTTCCGGCATTGAACGAGCGCTGGCTGGAAATTTCAAAGAACAACAGCCCGGGGCCATCGATGTCGGCGGTATCGATGGCCTTCAGTCGTGCGTGGGCCTTGGTCGCATCGAAGTTGAGAGCGTCCAGAAAAGCCTGATCGACCTTTTGCATGCCGGCATTCGCCGGGCTGATGGGCTGACCATGCACTGTCGCGCCGAAGGCCTGCAGTTCGACGCGAGTGGTCGTGACTTCGCCAATGCGTAAGGGGCCAAAATGTTTGTCGAGGGATTCCAGTGTGCGCATGAAGGGGGCATCCGGATCCGTCTGGGTGGCGATGCTTTTGCGCACGACAGGACGCGGCTGGCGTCCATGGGGATTGGCCGAGGCTTCGATCTGCTCCATTCCCAGTGCCCGGGCCTCAAGGGCTGCGATGCTGGGTACTATGAGTGTTGACACGTATTAGTCCTTTAATGAATTGCGCTATGAACCGGCATCCGAGCCGGTGCGTTTCTGTAAGGCACGTTGCGCAGATGACTGCCGGCACTTACGGCCAGGCGATGTCGTAGGCGAATTCGTTGCGGTTGCCCGAGAGTCTGATGATCGGTTGACCCGCCGCTTCGACGCTGTCGATCAAGCGGTCATATTCGAAGGCGTTGGCATGTCCGGCATGGGTGGCTGCCTCGATGCGCTCGGCGCGGTCGCCGGCCTGAGTTCTGATGTCGTCGACCTTGGCGCCTTTGGTCTGGGATGAGTTCAGCAGCCAGATGCGTTCTGCCGCCAATCCGCTGCGGGTAACCGAAATCAGCCCTTCGAAGTCGTCGGAGGGGAACCAGGTAGGGCGGGTATCGCGGGCTGCGGAGTTGAACAGCATGTTCTCTTCATGCGGGACCACTTCCAGGTGGCGGGTGTCGAGGACATACACAAACATCTCTTTTTGTTTTTCGCGGGTGCTGCGGTAATGCCGGTCGTGATCCCAGGCAATCGGGCTGTCCGGATTGGACCAGTCGGACGACGCCGTACTTTCCGTATCACTGGCATCACTGTCCGAAGACGACTCATCGGCCCTGCGTCCCGGGTACTTGTTGGTCTGGCTGTTGTAACGCAGATATTCGGGATCAGGTTTGCTGGCATACGTCTGCCCCTCATCGAGGCTGAACGTGGCACTGATCGGCCTGTGCGTAGTCGCCCCCGGTTCGTGGTGGTAGCGCGGCAGCATGGCGCCGTCATTGGCCAGTTCGAACGGTGTGCGCTCATCGCCGCGAAACAGGGCCGGAATGTCGGTGCGGTACAGGCAGTTATTCTTGTTGCGCAGGTAACCGAGCTTCGTCAGGAGCGCTTCGCGCACTTCAGGGGTCAGGCTGCTTTCGGGGTCGTACCAATCGTGTCGGGCATCGCGTTTGAGATTGAGTTCGCTGACGGCATCGCGGCTCAATTGTTCGAGGCGCTGAGGATTGCCGGTGTCCTCGGTCAAGCGCTTGTGCGCCTCGGCCCACTCGGGGATTGCCAAGGTGTTTTTGAGTTCCTGGCGCAAGCGCGTCAACTGGCTCGGCAGCAGATTGTAGGCCTGCAGGAAAGTTTCGCTTTGCTGGCGAGTCATGGTCGGCTGCAGCCAGCGCAGGGCGTCGCTCAGCAAGTCACTGTGCGGGTTGCCGGTCTCTCGGGCTTCGGCCCATTGTGGCGGTCTGCCGCTGGACCCCGCTTCGGCACGAAACCTCAAGATGTCCTGGCCTACGAGGCTGTACACCTGCCAAATTTCGTGATCGGTCCAGTGTTTCAGGTGGGCGGGTTCTGCGCCAAACCCTGCCGCAGGCGGATCGACCCGGACCGGGTTGCCGTATTTGTTCCTGAAGGCAAACTGGATGTCGGCCGGATTCGTGCTCAGGAAGGGCGTGAACTCGTAATAGCCTTGAGCATCCGGTGAACGATAGGTAGGCCTGTAGCGAGCCTGATCGATCTCGGTGGGTGTATCGGTCGTTCGAGGCTGCTTCGGAGCAATCGGCCTGACGCTAGGCATCCCGGGGCGCTTCTGCGAAGCCGCTTCGGGTGTCAGCCGCTCAGCACTGACTGGCGGGATCTCGCTGACCTGTTCGCTCAGACGCCAGGTCGCACGGTCCTGGTTTTTATAAAGCCTGGGGCCAGAGGGATGACGCTCGGTCAGCAGTTTGCTCCGCCAGACACCGTAATCGTCGGTGCCGGCATGGGTCGTTTCGAGACGGCCCTCGTATTCGACGTCGACAAAACGGCGGCCGACAATCCAGCGAAAGCCGTCTTCGTCCGCCGGCTGCATGCCGTGCAGAAAGTCTTGTTTCAACCAGTATCGATTTCCCGTCCCGTCCCGTCGTGACGGGATGTCCCAGGGGGTTGCGAGGGCAGGGCACTGATCGTAATGGCGGGAGGAAGGACCGGGTCAGTCGCGCCCGGAGCCTCGATGCTGCGCGGCGGGCCGACGGAGTCTGCAAAACCGGGCAGCCGCCAGGCCGCAGGGCCCCCTGGGGATGGCGCAGGTGTCTGCGGGTCGGGTTGTCGAAGGATCGATGTTGGTTTGCGCGGTATCTTCGGACTCATGAATGACTCGAATCAATAGATAACCAAAACACGCGCCGTAGTTAACGTTGCGTTGGTTGAAGTGTTTTGATGATCGAAAGTTATTGAATTGGCTGAGTCAATCTAATGGTTTTTCCGCGGGGTGGAATGCTTTATCTCGGTGTTGTGCGGGCAATTATGTAACTCGGTTTATGCCGGGTTTATATGTACGAAAGTTGATAGTTGGTTGCCTGAAAACTTTCCCATGACAAGCAAGTTTGAATAGGGCAAGAGCGCTGCTCTCGTCGGAAGTTTCCGAAAAGAGCCGCGCAAGAAAATAACGCTTGTGAAGTTTCAATCAATAAGCGTAACGCAACAACGTATGCGGAAGATGCCGCAGTACGAAGAAACCGAACATTGCCAGCATCGCCGGCAGGATCAGCCACCAGACTTTGAAGGGCATGGCATTGAGCGATGTCGAACGCTGGCTCAGCCACAGGCTCGCCGCACACACGCAACTGGCCAGCATGGCGCCGGCGAGCACGTCGGTTGGCCAGTGCGCACCGAGATAAACCCGCGACAGGGCGATGGCCAGTGCGGGCATGCAACCGATCAGCAGCCAGGTCAGACGCATGCGCGGTGGTTGCCCGCGACCGGCCAGCACAGCGAGGCTCAGAAACAGCGCGAACGCGCCCGAGGCATGGCCACTGGGCATGCTGTAGGTGGTCAGCGGGTCGGTCAGGACTTCCGGGCGCACGCGGGCGAAGAAGTATTTGGTTGCGGTGTTGGCCAGTGCGGTAACCAGCAACGTGCCTGCGGTAAAAAGCGCGTGACGCCATTGCCGGCAGATCAGCAGCAGGACGACGAGCAAAGCGCTGAACATGAGCATGTTGCGGAACTCGCCGATCAGCGTCAGCGTGACTGCAATTTCATCCAGCATTGGCTGGCGATGCTCCTGCACCAGTGTCATCACGCCCTGATCGAGTGCTGTCAGATACGGATAGCCGACGAACAGGCCCGTCAGAATCAACAGGCTCATGCTGCTGATCCAGATCGTCGCGCGACGGTGACGGCGCAAGCTGCTGTTCACGCTGAGACCAACCATTGCGGCGATGCTCCCGGCGACAATGCCGGCTTGTAGCCAGAACCCTTCAGGCAAGGGCAGGCGGAAGGCCGCGCCAGTGGCCCAGCCCGGCAGCAGATAGGCCAGACTCCAGCCGGCGGCGGCCAGCAGGCTGACAGCGGCGAAACGCGGGAAGGGCATGTCGCACATGCCGGCGACCATTGGCAGCATCGGCCGCAGCGGCCCGATGAAGCGGCCGACCAACAGGCTGGCAATGCCGTAGCGCTGGAAATACGACTCGGCGCCGGCCATCCATTCCGGATGATGGCGTAACCCCGGCAGGCGCCGAATGTTTTGGTGGAAATGGCGGCCGAGCAGATACGAAACAGCGTCGCCGAGAATCCCGCCGAGAAAACCCAGCAGCAGGGTTTCGCTCAGCGACAATGCGCCGCTGCCGGCCAGAACGGCGACGGCAAACAGCAGCACGGTGCCCGGCACGATCAGACCGGCAATCGCCAGGCATTCCACAAAGGCAACAATGAATACCGCCGCAGCCAGCCATTGTGGGTTGGCCGCCAGCCACCCGGTCACGCTATCGAGCCATGGGCCCATACAGAAAAACTCCAAACCATTGATGATCCCTATGCAGGAGCTGCCGCAGGCGGCGATCTTTTGATCTTGATCCTTAAAACAAAGTCAAAAGATCGCAGCCTCCTCCAGCTCCTGCACAGGTTTGTGTTTACAGCAGAAAATAATCCCGGCCTTCGACCTGACCGCGGCGCAGCGGGTTCCGCGTGCACCATTGCGCGTAGGCAGCGTCGACAAAGCGATACATCAGATGTTCATCGCGGCCATGGGGAATGCCCAGGCGTGTGGTTTGAATGATGCGCGAAGGTGCCGGCCCGGTGTCCTCTACCAAAAGGACGTCATGATCGAAACGCTTGGCGTCCCACACTGGCACTTTCAGCCCCAGCGCTTTGCACAGCAGGGTTTGCCCGGCGCAGAGTTTTTGCGAAGGACGCGCACGTCCCTGAGCGTCGGGGTTATTCAACAGCATTTGCGCCAGACTCGCCGGCCCGCTGACTTCATCGACCCACGGATAAGCGGATTTGATCAATACCGCATTGCCCGGCCCTTGCGCGCTGAAATTCAATGAGTCACCGCCACGGGCGTAATACATATAGATGTGGCCGCCATCCAGAAACAAAGCCTTACGCTTTTCTGTGTAGCCCAACGAAGCGTGGCTGCCTTTTTCGGCGCAGTAATAGGCTTCGGTTTCGATGATTCGCGCGCTTAGCCACAGGTCGCCGACCCGGTGGCGAATGACTTTGCCGAGCAGGTCCTGCGCCAGCACTTGTGCATCTCGGTCGAAAAAGGCGTCCGGGAGCCCCAGCGGCAGGCGTTCGGCACGGTTGCGAACGGTCAGGTTGGACATGGCAGGTAACGTTTATCCAGGCTCAGGAGGTCGTGATGATAACAACGCACGGCTTAATTGGGCCTGAACGCCGGCGAATCCGCGTTCATTTCGACCATCCGCCCGTCACCGCTGTTAGTCCCGGGACGCGACAGCTATAATCTGCCGCTTTCCTCTTTGCCAAGACCCCAGCAGACCATGACTGAGTCCGTTCTTGACTACATGACCCGATTGGGTCGCGCCGCCCGCGAAGCCTCCCGGGTCATCGGCCGTGCCAGCACCGCGCAGAAAAACCGCGCCTTGCAGGCTGCTGCCAATGCCCTCGACGCCGCGCGCGCCGAGCTTGCCGCAGCCAATGAACAGGATCTGGCCGCCGGTCGCGCCAACGGTCTGGAACCCGCTTTGCTGGAACGTCTGGAACTGACCCCGGCGCGCATCGACGGCATGATCGTTGGTTTGCGTCAGGTCGCCGCGCTGCCGGATCCGGTCGGTGCGATCCGCGACATGAGCTTCCGTCCGTCGGGGATTCAGGTCGGCAAGATGCGCGTGCCGCTGGGTGTGATCGGGATCATCTACGAATCCCGTCCGAACGTGACCATCGATGCCGCCAGCCTGTGCCTCAAGTCTGGCAACGCGACCATCCTGCGCGGTGGCTCCGAAGCGATTCATTCCAACCGGGCGATTGCCGCGTGCATTCAGCGTGGTCTGGCCGAAGCCGAACTGCCCGCTGCTGTGGTGCAAGTGGTCGAAACCACTGACCGTGCCGCCGTCGGCGCGATGATCACCATGCCCGAGTACGTCGACGTGATCGTGCCGCGTGGTGGCCGTGGCCTGATCGAACGCATCAGCCGCGATGCCCGCGTGCCGGTGATCAAGCATCTGGACGGCATCTGCCACGTTTACGTCAGTGCAAACGCCGATCTGCCGAAAGCCCAGCGCATCGCCTTCAATGCCAAGACTTATCGTTATGGCATCTGCGGTGCGATGGAGACGCTGCTGGTTGATCAGACGGTTGCCAAGGATTTCCTGCCGTCGATGGCCGCCCAGTTCCGCGAAAAAGGCGTCGAATTGCGCGGCTGCGAGCGCACCCTGGCGATTATTGACGCCGTTGCGGCCAGCGAAGACGACTGGAGCACCGAGTACCTGGCGCCGATCCTGTCGATCCGTGTGGTCGAGGGTCTGGATCAGGCGATTGAACACATCAACCATTACGGCTCCCATCACACCGACTCGATTGTCAGCGAAAACCTCGCCGATACCCGGCGCTTTGTGGCGGAAGTCGACTCGGCGTCGGTGATGATCAACACCCCGACCTGCTTCGCCGATGGATTTGAATACGGATTGGGTGCCGAGATCGGCATTTCTACTGATAAGCTGCACGCCCGCGGCCCGGTGGGTCTCGAAGGACTGACCTGCGAGAAGTACATCGTGGTCGGTGATGGCCAGTTGCGCGGCCAGGCGACGGTCTGACTTGACCGACCTCGACCTGACAGCGCCGCAGACCGGCAGCGAGTCCCGCCCCCGACGCATCGGCGTATTGGGCGGCACGTTCGACCCGGTGCACATCGGCCATTTGCGTGGTGGGCTGGAAGTTGCCGAAGCGCTGGCGCTCGACGAGTTGCGCCTGATGCCGAATGCGCGGCCGCCACATCGCGGTACGCCGCAGGTGTCGGCGCAGGATCGCTTGGCGATGGTCGAGTGTGCGGTGGCCGGATTGCCGCCGCTGGTGGTGGACGCCCGCGAATTGCAGCGGGACAAGCCGTCCTGGACCATTGATACCCTGGAGTCGATGCGTGCCGAAATGCCCGCCGAGACCCAGGTTTTTCTGCTTTTGGGCTGGGACGCATTTTGCGGCCTGCCCACTTGGCATCGCTGGGAAGAGTTGCTCCAGCATTGCCACATCCTGGTGCTACAGCGCCCGGACGCCGACAGCGAACCGCCGGATGCCTTGCGCAACCTGCTGGCAGCGCGTTCGGCGAGCGACCCGCTGGCCCTGAAAGGGCCGAGCGGACAGATTGCATTCGTCTGGCAGACACCGCTCGCGGTTTCCGCCACCCAGATCCGTCAACTGCTGGCCAGCGGTAAGTCGGTACGTTTCCTGGTGCCCGACGCGGTCCTGGCCTACATCGATGCGCACGGTCTTTACCGTGCGTCGAACTGAGCAAGGCGTGCTTCACTGATACGAATCCACGTATCGCCAAGCCGCCGAATATATGAGCAAAACGAGTTTTATATGACTGACAAAGACCAAACCAAAGTAAAGCGCAAAGGCACATTCAAGAGCGCCCCGCTGCCTGAACCGGTCAACACCAACGAGCCGCTGAAGGGCGACGAGCTGGTCAAACTGGCCGTAGCCGCTCTGGAAGACGTCAAGGCGCAAGACATCCAGATCATCGATGTTCGCGACAAGCAGAGCATCACTGACTACATGATCATCGCCACCGGTACGTCCAACCGCCAGATCAACGCGATGCTCGACAAGGTTCGCGAAGAAGTCAAAAAGCAGGGCGCCAAGCCGCTGGGCGAAGAAGGCAAGGGCGACAGCGACTGGGTGCTGCTCGACCTGGACCTGGTGATCGTGCACATGATGACTGCCTCGGCACGTCAGTTCTACGACCTGGAGCGCCTGTGGGCCGGTGCCGAGCAGAGCCGTGCGGCCGACGCCAAACACCACAGCCCGGAAAATACCCACGAGCATTTCACCAAGCTCAACAAAGACCAGCTGTAAGGGATTGCTGTGCGACTGCGCCTGATCGCCGTCGGTTCACGCATGCCCAAGTGGGTGGAAGAAGGCTGGCATGAATATGCCAAGCGTCTTCCGTCCGAGCTGGCGCTGGAACTGGTGGAAATACCGCTCAATACCCGTGGCAAGAATGCCGACGTGGCCCGTTTCATCCGCCAGGAAGGCGAAGCCATGCTGGCCAAGGTCGGGCCGAACGAGCGGATCGTCACGCTGGAAGTCCACGGCAAGCCCTGGAGCACCGAGCAGCTTGCGGTCGAACTCGACCGTTGGCGGCTGGATTCGCGCACGGTCAATTTCATGGTCGGTGGCCCGGAAGGGCTGGCGCCGGAAGTCTGTGCCCGTGCCGATCAGCGCTGGTCGTTGTCGCCGCTGACGTTGCCGCACCCGCTGGTGCGGATCCTGATCGGCGAACAGTTGTATCGTGCCTGGACCGTGCTGTCCGGTCACCCTTACCACAAGTAATCCAGCCCTCATGTCTCAGCCGATCCGCATCAAGGACCACGAAAAGGACGCACGTCTGGTGCGTAGCCGCGTCGTGTTCGGGGCCATTGCGATCATGCTGTTGATCGGCGTGTTGATTGCGCGGCTGTATTACTTGCAGGTGATCCAGTACGAGTACCACTCGACACTCTCGGAAAACAACCGCGTCCATGTGCAGCCGATTCCACCGACCCGTGGGTTGATTTTCGACCGCAACGGCGTGGTGGTGGCGGACAACCGTCCAAGCTTCAGCCTGAGCATGACCCGTGAGCGCTCCGGCGACTGGCAGCAAGTGCTCGACGTGATTGTCGAAGTGCTGGAGCTGACGCCCGAGGATCGGGTGATCTTCGAGAAGCGCATGCGTCAGGGGCGCCGGCCGTTTGAACCGGTGCCGATCCTGTTCGAGCTGAGCGAAGAGCAGATTGCCCGGATCGCCGTGAACCAGTTCCGCCTGCCCGGCGTGGAGGTGGTTGCGCAACTGGTTCGTCACTACCCGCAGGGCGCGCATTTTGCGCACTCGGTCGGCTACATGGGGCGGATCAACGAGAAAGAGCTGAAGACCCTCGATCCGGTCAACTACAGCGGCACCCATCACATCGGTAAAACCGGCATCGAGCGTTTCTACGAGCCGGAATTGCACGGTCAGGTCGGTTACGAAGAAGTCGAGACCAATGCCCGAGGCCGCGTGTTGCGTGTGCTCAAGCGCACCGATCCGATTCCCGGCAAGGACATCGTCCTCAGTCTGGACATCAAATTGCAGGAAGCGGCCGAGGCGGCATTGGGCGGACGTCGCGGCGCGGTCGTGGCGCTCGATCCGAAGACCGGCGAAGTTCTGGCAATGGTCAGCCAGCCGAGTTTTGACCCGAACCTGTTCGTCACCGGCATCAGCTTCAAAGCCTACGCCGAGTTGCGCGATTCCATCGACCGGCCATTGTTCAACCGCGTGCTGCGCGGTCTGTACCCGCCGGGCTCGACGATCAAGCCAGCGGTGGCGATTGCCGGTCTCGATTCCGGTGTGGTGACGGCGTCGAGCCGAGTGTTCGACCCCGGCTACTACATGCTGCCCAACTACGATCACAAATACCGTAACTGGAACCGCACCGGTGACGGCTTCGTCGATCTCGATACCGCGATCATGCGTTCCAACGACACCTACTTCTATGACCTGGCGCACAAGCTCGGCATTGATCGGTTGTCGGCTTATATGAACAAGTTCGGCATCGGCCAGAAGGTCTCGCTGGACATGTTCGAAGAATCCCCCGGCCTGATGCCGTCCCGCGAATGGAAACGGGCGACGCGTAAACAGGCGTGGTTCCCGGGCGAAACCCTGATTCTCGGGATCGGCCAGGGCTACATGCAATCAACCCCGCTGCAGTTGGCTCAGGCCACCGCGCTGGTGGCCAACAAAGGCATCTGGAATCGTCCGCACCTGGCCAAATCCCTCGAAGGGGTGAAGCCGGTGGATGAAAACCCGATGCCGGACATTGTCCTGCGCGATCCGTCCGACTGGAACAAGGTCAACCACGGCATGCAGCAGGTCATGCACGGTGCGCGCGGTACTGCGCGCAAAGCGGCGATCGGCGCGCAATACCGCATCGCCGGCAAATCGGGTACGGCGCAGGTCGTGGCGATCAAGCAGGGTGAGAAGTACGACCGCTCCAAGGTTCAGGAGCGTCACCGCGACCACGCCTTGTTCGTCGGTTTTGCCCCGGCCGATGACCCGAAAATCGTTGTATCGGTGATGGTCGAGAACGGTGAGTCCGGCTCCGGCGTTGCGGCGCCGGTGGTGCGTCAGGTCATGGACGCCTGGCTGCTCGATCAGGACGGACGTTTGAAGGCCGAATACGCCAGCCCAATCAGTGCGGAGGCTACGGCCCGTGATGAATAACTTTGATCGCATGCTCTCCAGTGAGGATGTGATGCGTCGCCGCGCGACGTTGCTGCAAAGACTGCATATCGATGGCCCGTTACTGATCCTGCTGCTGATCCTCGCCGCCGGCAGTTTGTTCGTGCTGTATTCGGCGAGCGGCAAGAGCTGGGATCTGTTGGCTAAACAGGCCACTTCGTTCGGTATCGGTCTGGTGTCGATGATCATCATCGCCCAGTTCGAGCCGCGTTTCATGGCGCGCTGGGTGCCGCTTGGTTATGTGATTGGCGTGGTGCTGCTGTTGGTGGTGGACATCATGGGCCACAACGCGATGGGCGCGACGCGCTGGATCAACATCCCCGGGGTGATCCGCTTCCAGCCCTCGGAGTTCATGAAGATCCTGATGCCGGCGACCATCGCCTGGTACCTGTCCAAGCGCACGTTACCGCCACAACTCAAGCATGTCGGCATCAGCCTGATGCTGATCGGCGTGCCGTTCGCGCTAATCGTGCGCCAGCCTGACCTCGGTACTTCGCTGCTGATTCTGGCGGGCGGCGCGTTTGTGCTGTTCATGGGCGGGCTGCGCTGGCGCTGGATTCTCAGCGTGCTGGCGGCGGCGATTCCGGTGTCGGTGGCGATGTGGTTCTTCATCATGCACGACTACCAGAAGCAGCGAATCCTGACCTTCCTCGACCCGGAAAGCGATCCGCTCGGCACCGGCTGGAACATCATTCAGTCGAAAGCCGCGATCGGTTCCGGCGGCGTGTTCGGCAAGGGCTGGCTGCTTGGCACCCAGTCGCACCTGGACTTCCTGCCTGAAAGCCACACGGACTTCATCATTGCCGTACTCGGTGAAGAGTTCGGCCTGGTGGGCATCTGCGCGCTGCTGCTGATCTATCTCTTGCTGATTGGCCGGGGGCTGGTGATCACCGCCCAGGCACAAACGCTGTTCGGCAAATTGCTCGCCGGTGCGTTGACCATGACGTTTTTTGTTTACGTTTTCGTCAACATCGGTATGGTCAGTGGCCTGTTGCCGGTTGTAGGGGTGCCGTTGCCGTTCATTAGCTACGGAGGAACTTCGCTGGTGACACTGCTGTCAGCGTTTGGGGTTTTGATGTCGATCCATACCCATCGCAAGTGGATCGCACAGGTTTGAATAAGGTGAAGAGTTCAATGCAAGTAATGCGTGGCTGGGCGACTCGATGCGCGCCGCTGGTTGGCCTGATGGGCCTCCTGGGGAGCGTGCAGGAAGCGCTGGCCGGCGAATACGAAGGCTCGCCGCAGGTGGCCGAGTTCGTCGGTGAAATGACCCGCGACTATGGTTTCGCCGGTGAACAACTGATGGGGGTGTTCCGCGAGGCAGAGCGCAAGCAGTCGATTCTTGACGCCATTTCCAAGCCCGCCGAACGGGTCAAGCAGTGGAAAGAATACCGTCCGATGTTCATCACTGACGCGCGCATTGCTCGTGGTGTGGATTTCTGGCGTCAACACGAGGCGACCCTGGCCCGTGCCGAGCAGGAATACGGGGTGCCGGCACAAGTCATCGTGTCGATTATCGGCGTTGAAACCTTTTTCGGACGTAATACCGGCAATTACCGGGTGATCGATGCCTTGTCGACGCTCGGTTTCGACTATCCTCCCCGTGCCGAATTTTTCCGCAAGGAGCTGCGTGAGTTCCTGCTGCTGGCCCGTGAAGAACAAGTCGATCCATTGACCCTAAAAGGCTCGTACGCCGGGGCCATGGGTCTGCCGCAGTTCATGCCGAGCAGCTTTCGCGCCTATGCGGTGGATTTCGACGGTGACGGCCACATCAATATCTGGAACAACCCGGATGATGCGATTGGCAGCGTTGCCAGTTACTTCAAACGACATGGCTGGGTGGCCGGCGAGCCGGTGGTCAGCCGCGCCGATGTGCGGGGCGAGCAGGTTGATGAAGGCCTGACCACCGGCATCGAGCCGACGAAGACGGTCGGAGAGTTGCGGGCGCTGGGCTGGTCAAGTCATGATGCGCTGCGCGATGATATGCCGGTGACTGCATTTCGCCTCGAAGGCGACAATGGCCCCGAATACTGGATGGGCCTGAAGAATTTCTACGCGATCACGCGTTATAACCGCAGCGTGATGTACGCCATGGCCGTACATCAACTGTCTGAACAGCTGGTACAAGCACGGGGCGTCAAGTAATGCAGGCATTGCCTAACAGTAAACCCCTGAAGCTGGTGGCATTCGCTGCGTTGGCAGTGCTGGTCGCCAGTTGTTCGACCAGCCGTTCGCCGACCCAGAAAACCACGAATACCGCCGTGCGGGCGCAGCCGGGCCTGGACATCAACCGTGCGCACAAAGATGGCGCGCCGTGGTGGGACGTCGACGTGTCGCGCATCCCCGATGCCACCCCGACCCTGCACACTGGCCCGTACAAGGCCAACCCGTACACCGTGCTGGGCAAGACTTACTTCCCGTTGCAGGAATCCAAGACTTACGTCGCGTCCGGTACGGCGTCCTGGTACGGCACCAAGTTTCACGGTCAGAACACCGCCAACGGCGAGGTCTATGACCTGTACGGCATGAGCGCTGCCCACAAGACTCTGCCATTGCCAAGTTACGTTCGGGTGACCAACCTGGACAACAACCGCACGGTGATCCTGCGGGTCAACGACCGTGGGCCGTTCTATTCTGACCGCATCATCGACTTGTCCTACGCGGCGGCGAAAAAACTCGGTTACGCCGAAACCGGCACTGCGCGGGTCAAGGTTGAAGGCATCGATCCTCAGCAATGGTGGGCCGCCAAGGGCCGTCCGGCGCCTTTGATGCTCAACGAGCCGCAAGTCGCGCAGAATAGCGCACCGGTGATCACGGCCTCGGCCGGCACCGTTGAGCAATGGACGCCACCGCCGCAGCAACATGCCTCTGACACCGTCCCGGTGCCAATGAGCGCAAAAAAAACGCTTCTGCAACAGCGTCTGGCCAGTATCTGCAGGTGGGCGCGTTCGCCAACCCGGACGCTGCAGAACTGCTGAGGTCGAAGCTCAGCGGGATGGTGAGCGCTCCGGTGTTCATCAGTTCGATCGTGCGCAATCAGCAGACCCTGCATCGGGTACGTCTGGGGCCGATCGGTTCGCCGGGTGAAATTGCCCAGGTGCAGAACAGCGTGCGCCTGGCCAACCTTGGTTCGCCAAGTGTGGTCACCGAGTAATACGTAGAACTTGATTGACGATTCGCCAGCGATTGGGGGGTGAATCAGGTTGTTGGCTCGTCGAAGAACAAAAGCCCGGCAAGGGTGACTGGAGTGAGCAACTGAACACGCGATGGCTCGTTAGAAAGTCATCTGATTAAATTTTGTCCGCAAGGACAGTTTCCATTAGCGATTTCGAGAGACGGATGAACATCACCACCTTTGCCAAACGCCTGTGTCTGCTAGTCCCGCTGCTCCTCTCGCCAGCCGCCTTCGCGGCCGAGATGATGCCGTCGCCACCGCAACTGGCCGCCAAAGCCTACGTACTCATGGATGCCGCCAGCGGCAACGTGCTGGTAGAGAACAACGGTGACCAGCGTCTGCCGCCGGCCAGCCTGACCAAACTGATGACCGCGTACATTGCTACGCTGGAAATCCGTCGTGGCCAGATCGGTGAAAACGATCCGGTGACCGTCAGCGAAAACGCCTGGCGCACCGGCGGTTCGCGGATGTTCATCAAAGTCGGCTCGCAGGTGACTGTCAGCGACCTGCTGCACGGCATCATCATCCAGTCCGGCAACGACGCCAGTGTGGCGCTGTCCGAGCACATCGCCGGCAGCGAAGATGCGTTCGCCGATCTGATGAACAAGACTGTCACCGATCTGGGCATGACCAATACCCACTTCATGAACCCGACCGGTCTGCCAAATCCTGAGCACTACTCGTCGGCCCACGACATGGCGATCCTGGCCCGTGCGATCATCCACGAAGACCCGGCTCACTACGCGATCTACTCGCAGAAAGAGTTCTTCTGGAACGGCATCAAGCAGCCTAACCGCAACCTGCTGCTGTGGCGCGACAAGACCGTTGACGGTCTGAAAACCGGTCACACCGACGAAGCCGGCTACTGCATGGTGTCCTCGGCTGTACGTGATGGCCAGCGCCTGATCGCCGTCGTGTTTGGCACCAACAGCGAAGTGGCTCGCGCCGCTGAAACCCAGAAGCTGCTGACCTACGGTTTCCGCTTCTTCGAAACCCAGACCTTCTACCAGAAGGGCACCGAACTGGCTCAGGCTCCGGTGTGGAAAGGCACCACCAATCAAGTCAAGGCCGGCCTGGCTGAAGACCTGACCATGACCCTGCCAAAAGGCCAGCTGAAGAAGCTCGCTGCGAGCATGACCATGAACCCGCAACTGACCGCGCCAATCGCCAAGGGCGACGTGATCGGTAAAGTCGAAGTCAAACTGGAAGACAAGGTGGTGCACAGCGCCGACCTGATCGCTCTGGATGGCGTCGAGGAGGGTGGTATCTTCCGCCGCATGTGGGATAGCATCCGTCTATTCTTCTACGGCTTGTTCAACTGATTTGTGTTGACCTGCATGGCCCCGCCCCGATCCGGAGCGGGGCCATGTGCGTTACCACGGCTTGCGCTCTAGAGGCCGTTACGCCATGACCGATACCGAAGTAAAGGCGCCAAAGATCGAATTTCCCCAGGTTGATTATCCGGTTAAGGTGATCAGCGACACGGGGGTTGGCCACAAAGACAAGATCATCGAAATCGTGAAGAAATTCGCGAAGATCAATGATGAGCGTGTCGACGAGCGTTCGAGCAGCAACGGCAAATACACCACGATTCAGTTGCACATCGTCGCGACCGATCAGGATCAGCTGTACAACATCAACAGCGAACTGCGGGCGACCGGCTTCGTGCACATGGTGTTGTGATGCCGGGCACGCTGGGCTTTCGCGAGCTCGGCCAGATGGCCTACGAGCCGGTCTGGCATGCCATGCAACGTTTTACCAACGAACGCGGCAGCGATGCCGCCGACGAAATCTGGCTCGTCGAGCACCCGCCGGTGTTCACTCAGGGCCAGGCCGGCAAGGCCGAACACTTGCTGCTGCCGGGGGATATTCCGGTGGTGCAGGTCGATCGCGGCGGGCAGGTGACTTATCATGGTCCCGGCCAGTTGGTGGCTTACCTGCTGCTGGATGTGCGCAAACTGGGTTTCGGCGTACGAGATCTGGTCAGTCGCATGGAACAGTGCCTGATCGAACTGCTGGCCAGCTACGGCGTGACCGCCGCAGCCAAGCCAGATGCTCCCGGCGTCTATGTCGATGGAGCGAAAATCGCTTCTCTGGGTTTGCGGATTCGCCACGGTTGCTCCTTTCATGGCCTGGCCCTGAACGTGGATATGAACCTGGAACCGTTTCGACGGATTAATCCCTGCGGCTATGCCGGGCTGGCGATGACCCAGCTGAGCGATCACGCAGGATCGATTGAATTTGCCGAGGTAAGTGCCCGGCTGCGCGCGCAGCTCGTCAAACACCTCGACTATGCTGAGCAGACGACCCTGACGGGCGGAATCGACTGATATGACTACTGATGCAGTGCAAACCATGATCCCGACGCTCGACGTGACCGAGCGCCCGGCCCCGCGTCCCAAGGTAGAAGCCGGCGTCAAGCTGCGCGGTGCCGAGAAGGTTGCACGCATCCCGGTAAAGATCATTCCGACCACCGAGCTGCCGAAGAAACCTGACTGGATTCGTGTACGTATCCCGGTTTCGCCGGAAGTCGACCGGATCAAGAGCCTGCTGCGCAAACACAAACTGCACAGCGTCTGCGAAGAAGCGTCCTGCCCGAACCTCGGCGAGTGCTTCTCCGGTGGCACCGCGACCTTCATGATCATGGGTGACATCTGCACCCGTCGCTGCCCGTTCTGCGACGTTGGCCACGGCCGTCCGAAGCCACTGGACGTCAATGAGCCGGAAAGCCTGGCCATCGCCATTGCCGACCTCAAGCTCAAGTACGTGGTGATCACTTCGGTTGACCGCGACGACCTGCGTGACGGCGGTGCCCAGCACTTTGCCGACTGCATCCGCGAAATCCGCAAACTGTCGCCGAACGTGCAGCTGGAAACTCTGGTTCCGGACTACCGTGGGCGCATGGACGTCGCGCTGGAAATCACCGCCGCCGAGCCGCCGGATGTGTTCAACCACAACCTGGAAACCGTGCCGCGTCTGTACAAGGCTGCGCGTCCGGGCTCGGATTACCAGTGGTCGCTGACCCTGCTGCAACGCTTCAAGCAGATGATGCCGCACATTCCGACCAAATCCGGCCTGATGCTGGGTCTGGGCGAGACCGACGAAGAAGTCATCGAAGTCATGAAGCGCATGCGCGAACACGACATCGACATGCTGACCCTCGGTCAGTATCTGCAGCCGTCGCGCAGCCACTTGCCGGTGCAGCGTTTTGTGCACCCGGACACCTTCGCCTGGTTCGCCGAAGAAGGTTACAAGATGGGCTTCAAAAACGTTGCCTCGGGCCCGCTGGTGCGTTCTTCGTACCACGCCGACGAGCAAGCGAAGCTGGTCAAGGCTGAGCTGCTGGGTTCCTGAGTCCGCGTTGAATGAAAACATGCCCGCCGAGGCTTTGATGCCCGGCGGGCATTTTTTTGCCCGGATTACCTTCGCTGCTGATTTTTCCTTCAATCCACGGCGTGGCTGACCCTCTTCTGTTTGCCGCCGTTCCTGACTACTGTGTGTGCATGACTTCACAGGGAGATCCAAGGATGACCGTTCGACCGACCCACACACTTTGTCCGCACAGAGCCGTGCCCGCACTGCCTTCAGAGGGACTGATCGGCGTTATTGCACCTGCCGGTCCCGGTACTCTGGACACCGACAAGGCGGTGCAATGGATGCGCGCCCGTGGCTATGGGCTGAAGGTGTTTCCCGGTGTCTATGAAAAGGACGGCTATCTGGCCGGCAGTGACGATGTGCGCCTGCGTGACCTGCACGCGGCGTTCGCTGATCCCGAGATCGATGCGATCATTTGCCTGCGCGGTGGCTACGGCACGCCGCGATTGCTCGACCGCATCGACTACGACCTGCTGAGCCGCAACGCCAAGCCCTTCGTTGGCTACAGCGATATCACCGCGCTGCACCTGGCCATCAGTCGTTATGCCGGATTCGTGACTTTTCACGGTCCGCTGCTCAATGCCGACCTGTTGGGTGACAAGGAGCCACCGACGGTGACTTCGTTCTTCGCCATGCTGCGCGGGCAATTGAAGGCGGGGAGTGTGCTGAGCCATCCGGTGGCTTATCCGTTGACTAGCGTCGAACCTGGCATCGCGCACGGACGCTTGCTCGGCGGTAATCTGGCGATGATCGCTTCGACGTTGGGTACGCCTTACGAAATCGATGTCGAGGGGGTGATTCTGCTGATCGAAGACATCAACGAGCCGCTGTATCGCATTGATCGCTTGCTGACCCAGATGCGTCTGGCCGGCAAGTTGGCCAAGTTGCGCGGGGTGTTGGTCGGGGATATTGCCGGCGTGGATGTCGCAGCGCTGAACCGCTTGCTCAAGCAGACCTTCGAGCCTTTACGAATTCCGGTTTTGTCTGGCTGGCGCAGCGGGCATTGTGATCCGAACCTGACGCTGCCGCTGGGCGCACTGGTGCGACTGGATGCCGGGAAGCAGGAATTGATCCTGGAGCAGGATGTGGTGATCAAGGCCTGAAGGTTTATTGCCTGATAGTCAGTCTTCGCGAGCAGGCTCGCTCTCACATTTGCAATGCATTTCAATGTGGGAGCCTGCTCGCGAAAGCGATATCAGCCATACGGCATTCGTTCTATTGGGAACGCAGGCTTTCCAGCAGTTTATGCGTCGGATAACCATCCGCCGGCCAGCCAAATGACTGCTGGGCACTGCGAATCGCTTTACGCGTATTGGCGCCGATAATCCCGTCCGCGGTGCCGGCATCGTAATTGCGCGCGCTCAACAGGGTCTGCAATTCCATACGCTCGGTGCGGCTCAGCGGCAGATCATCTTTTGGCCAACTGCCGTTGATCAAGCCGCCACCGCTGAAACGCTCGGACAACAGGCTCACTGCCAGCGCATACGACGAGGAGTTGTTGTACTTGAGAATCGCGCGGAAGTTGTCGAGGATCAGGAACGCCGGCCCACGATAACCAGCCGGCAGCAGCAGGGCGGCAGACAGCTGTTCAGAGCCTGCTGGCACCTGACCGCCATTCGGTAGAGTCACGCCCAACTGACGCCATTCGGCGACACTCTTGCGAGTCGCGCCATCAGCCAGGGTGTAGTTGAAGCTGCTCGGCAGCTGCACTTCAAACCCCCACGGCTGGCCACGCTGCCAGCCGGAGCTTTGCAGGTAATGCGCGGTCGAGGCCAGTGCGTCAGCAGGGCTGCCCCAGATATCGCGGCGGCCATCGCCGTCAAAGTCCACAGCATGGGTGTTGTAGGTGGTCGGAATGAACTGGGTCTGACCCATGGCGCCGGCCCACGAGCCGAGCATCTTCTCCGGCGAGATATCGCCCTGTTGCAGGATCTGCAGGGCGGCGATCAGCTGTGCGTGAGCGAAGCCCGGGCGACGGCCTTCGTAGGCAAGGGTGGCGAGCGAGTTGATCACCGACTTGCTGCCCTGGAACTGACCGAAGTTGCTTTCCATGCCCCACACCGACACCAGCGCCTGACGATCAACGCCATAACGCTGTTCGATGCTTTGCAGAATGTCGGCGTACTGGCTGATCAGCGCCTGACCTTTGCGCACGCGCAGCGGCGACAGTGCACCGTCGAGGTATTCCCATACCGGGCGCGAGAACTCTGGTTGGCTGCGGTCGGCCCGAATCACACTGGCGTCGAAGCTGACATTGGCAAAGGCGCGATCGAACAGCTCTGGGCTAATCCCGGCGGTCAGTGCATCTTTGCGAAAGCCTGCCTGCCATTCGGCAAAGGTCTGGGTCGGTTGCAGATCGAGAGGGTCGGCGGACGGCACTACCGGCGGGATAATCGCTGGGGCCGTGGCGACAGGCGCGGCTTGAAGGGGTTGCGCATCGGCGGCGGTCGGTTTTTCCGCGCAGGCGACAAGCAGAATGAAGCTGGAGGCAGCGATCAATTGGCGAACAGGCCAACGACGGGAAAGACTTAGGGGCATGCACAGTTCCAGGAAAACGAATCAGGTGCAGACCTTAACATGACCGGGGGGTACTGCGCTTCAAGCGGCCAGAAAGTAAGAAGCCTCCCAGCTATCAGACTGGAAGGCTTCGCGGCGGTAGCTGCCTTTACCCTTGGTTGGTCGTTCCTGACGACTGCGGAACAGGGGCTGGGCGACGATGGATTTGGCCTTGTTGGGGCCATGCTTTGCTGGCTTTTTGCTCATTAGGGTTCTCTCGAGTGAGTGGGTTTTGCGCGGGAAATAATCTGCCGATGTCGGGCGTCTGTCCAGTGCCTGTTGTGTAGGAATGTTCTGACGCTTTCGCGAGCAGGCCGTTATGCGGTAGAACAGGTTATTCGGCGGGGAGTGTCAGACGCTGGCCGGACATCAACAATGCCAAGCGGCTCAGGCTCATCCACGGCGAACCGGCCGCCTGACCTTTGATTTGCGCATCGATACGCTGCGCTTCGAGCAACAGCTGCCCCCAGCGTTGCGCCGAGTAGCGCTGCAGGGCTTTGCTCATCAACGGTTTGCGCTTGTCCCAGACCGGTGGTTTCGCCTGGCTGAAACACTTGTCCAGCGGCGTGCCCTGGCTGTATTGCAACGAAATATTAGCCAGCAGGCGCAACTCCCGCGCCAGCGCCCAGAGAATCACCGGCGGTTCGACACCTTCGCCGCGCAGCCCTTCAAGCATGCGCAAGGCGTGGGCCGGCTCGCCATTGAGCACGGCATCGGTGAGGCCGAACACGTCGAACCGCGCACTGTCTGCCACAGCGGCCTGCACGGTTTCGACGGTGATCTGGCCACCTTCGGCCATCAACTTGAGCTTTTCGATTTCCTGCGCGGCGGCGAGCAAATTGCCCTCGACGCGTGCAGCAATCAACTCGACCGCGTCCTGGCTGGCCGACAAACCGGCCTGCGACAGGCGCTGACGAATCCAGCTCGGCAATTGATTGGCGTCCACCGGCCAGATCTGGATGAACTGGGTTTGCTGGCCTTCAACCAGCGCCTTGCCCCACTTGGTTTTCTGCGCACTGCCATCGAGCTTGGGCAGGCTGACCAGAAGCACTGTGTCTTCAGCGGGGCGCGAGCAGTATTCGATAAGTGCCGCGGCACCTTTGTCACCGGGCTTACCCGAAGGCAGGCGCAGTTCCAGCAGGCGTTTTTCCGAGAACAACGACATGCTGGCGCCGGCCTGCAACAGCGTGCCCCAATCGAAATTGGCGTCGGCGGCAAAGACCTGGCGTTCGTCAAAACCTTGCTGGCGCGCAGCACTGCGGATGGCGTCGGCGGCTTCCTGGCACAGCAGCGGGTCATCGCCACTGATGATGTAGACCGGGCCGAGAGCGCCTTGCAGGTGTTTGCCGAGTTGGGCGGGAGCGAGCTTCATAATAAATGTCGAACGGGGCGCCTGAGCGCCCCGAACGTCTTACTGCTGCGGTATTTCGAGCGGCGACTGACGCGGGGTTTCCGCTTCAGCCTTTTGCGCCGCTTGCAGCGCATCGGCTTCTGCCTTGGCGCGGTCATTGGCGGCTTGCTGCAGTTGTTGCAGCTGGCCCGGCGTCAGTTGCTGCAGACGCAGCATCATGCGCTGAACCAGTTCGCGAGTGGTTTCGCGACGGGCGTCGTTGGCTTCCTGATCGGAGCCCACGAGGTTGTTACCGTCGTGGATAAACACTTTCTGAACTTCAAGTTTGTCGCTGAGCAGCTGCAGGTTCTTTTCGCCACTGATCTCATATTTCAGAACAGTGTTGACCTGATACTCGCCCGTACGACCGGCACCGGCGTAGCTGAGGATGCGCTGGCTCTCCTGCTGGTCAGCCAGGTACAGCTTGTACGGAGCACCGCTGTAAACCTTGACGCCGCTCGACTCCAGTACCTGACGCAGTTGCGTGACCGTCTCGCCATAGGCGTTACGGGCGCTCAGGTCGAGTTCCTTGATCGACAGTTCGTTGGTGCCGGTACCGCGCAGCTGGAAACCGCAGGCGCTCAACAGAACGGCGAGGCCCATCACCAGCAGATTGCGTTTGATCATTGTGTTGCTCCCCTTGAAACCACGTGGGCCGACTGTACGGCCCGAAAGGTTTTACTTGGCGTCAGGCGAACCTGACGCCCGATCCAATTAGCTGGCGACGATATTGACCAGTTTCCCGGGCACTACGATCACTTTACGAATAGTCAGACCATCGACGAAACGCAATACGTTTTCGTTGGCGCGGGCTGCCGCTTCCACTTCTTCACGCGTCGCACTGGCAGGCATGTCGATCTGGCCGCGCAGCTTGCCGTTGACCTGGATCACCAGGGTCAGGCTGTCCTGCACCAGAGCGCTTTCGTCGACAGCCGGCCAGCCAGCGTCGATGACGGCGTCAGCGTGACCCAGCTTGTTCCACAGTTCGTGGCTGATGTGCGGCGTGATTGGCGCCAGCAACAGCGTCACGGCTTCCAGACCTTCGTGAATCAGCGCGCGATCCTGCTCGGTAGCTTGTGCGGCTTTTTCCAGCACGTTCATCAGCGTCATCACCTGAGCGATGGCGGTGTTGAATTTGTGGTTCTGGCCGACGTCGTGGCTGGCTTGCTTGATGGCCACGTGGATCGAACGGCGAACGGCTTTCTGCTCGTCGTTCAGGCCGGCGATGTCCAGTTTGCCCGGCAGGCCCTGAGTGACGTGGGCCTGCGCCAGACGCCAGACGCGCTTGAGGAAGCGGTGCGAACCTTCAACGCCGGAGTCGGACCATTCGGCGCTCATGTCGGGTGGCGAAGCGAACATCATGAACAGGCGGCAGGTGTCAGCGCCGAACTGATCGATCATCGACTGAGGGTCGACGCCGTTGTTCTTCGACTTGGCCATCTTCTCGGTGCCACCGATTTCCACCGGCAGGCCGTCGGATTTCAGCTTGGCGCTGATGACCTTGGCTTTGCTGTCACGCTCGAGTTCCACGTCCGCCGGGTTGAACCAGGTGTAGGCACCGTTGGCTTCACGACGATAGTAGGTTTCAGCGATCACCATGCCTTGGGTCAGCAGGTTCTTGAACGGCTCGTTGGAGCTGACCAGACCTTCGTCACGCATCAGTTTGTGGAAGAAGCGCGCGTAGAGCAGGTGCAGAATCGCGTGTTCGATACCGCCGATGTACTGATCCACCGGCAACCAGTGGTCGGCTGCGGATTTTTCTACCAGGCCACCTTCAAAGTGCGGCGAGGCGTAACGGGCGTAGTACCACGACGACTCGACGAAGGTGTCCATGGTGTCGGTTTCACGCTTGGCAGGCTGGCCGCATTTCGGGCAGCTGCACTCGTAGAACTCAGGCATGCGTGCCAGCGGCGAACCGGCGCCGTCCGGCACCACGTCTTCCGGCAGGACGACAGGCAATTGATCTTCAGGTACCGGCACGTCACCGCACGCATCGCAGTGGATGATCGGGATCGGGCAGCCCCAGTAGCGCTGGCGGCTGATGCCCCAGTCGCGCAGGCGGAACTGGGTACGCGAGGCGCCCAGTTCTTTCTTGATCAGGGCGACTTCCATGGCGTCGAACGCGCCAGCGAAGTCGAGACCGTCGAACTCACCGGAGTTGATCAGCGTGCCATGCTCGCCGTAGGCGTCTTGCCACGGGGCCGGGTTGCTGTCGCCAGAGCTGGTACGCACGACCGATTTCACCGGCAGGTTGTACTTGTGAGCGAATTCGAAATCGCGCTCGTCGTGCGCCGGTACTGCCATTACAGCGCCGTCGCCGTAATGCATCAGTACGTAGTTGGCGACCCACACCGGGAGTTTCTCACCGGTCAGCGGGTGCTCGACGAACAGGCCGGTTGGCAGGCCTTTTTTCTCTTGAGTGGCGACGTCGGCTTCGGCAACGCTGCCGCCCTTGCATTCAGCGATGAACGCTTGCAGCTCGGTGTTGTTTTTTGCCGCCAGTGTGGCCAGTGGGTGCTCGGCAGCCACGGCGACATAGGTCGCGCCCATCAGGGTGTCCGGACGGGTAGTGAAGACTTTGAGTGTGCCGGCTTCGCCGATCGAGTCGACGTTGTACGGGAACTGTACTTCCATGCCGCGGGATTTGCCGATCCAGTTGCGCTGCATGGTCTTGACCTGTTCAGGCCAGCCCGTCAGCTCGTCGAGGCTCTCCAGCAGCTCATCCGCGTAAGCGGTGATCTTGAAGTAGTACATCGGGATTTCGCGCTTTTCGATCAGCGCGCCGGAACGCCAGCCGCGACCGTCGATCACCTGCTCGTTAGCGAGAACGGTCTGGTCGATCGGGTCCCAGTTCACGGTGCCGTTTTTACGGTAGATCACGCCTTTTTCGAACAGGCGAGTGAACAGCCATTGTTCCCAGCGGTAGTAATCCGGCTTGCAGGTGGTGACTTCGCGCGACCAGTCGACCGCCAGACCCAGGCTGCGCAGCTGGGTTTTCATGTAGGCGATGTTTTCGTAGGTCCACTTGGCAGGGGCGACATTGTTCTTCATCGCGGCGTTTTCCGCCGGCATGCCGAAAGCGTCCCAACCCATCGGTTGCAGAACGTTCTTGCCGAGCATGCGCTGGTAGCGGGAGATCACGTCGCCGATGGTGTAGTTGCGCACGTGCCCCATGTGTAGCTTGCCGCTGGGGTAAGGGAACATCGACAGGCAGTAGTAGGTTTCCTTGCCTGGCTGTTCACTGACTTCAAAGGACTTTTGCTCGTCCCAGAACGACTGGGCGGCGGCTTCGATTTCACGGGGCTGATATTGTTCGTGCATGGCTACTTTTGTACTGGATAGGGGTGGCCTAATCCTCTTCAACGCAGGTTCCGGGGTTGGCCCGGACGAGCTGGAAGTGGAATTACAGGAAGCGCCGTAGCATACATGACCGCGCTTGGCCTAGGGAAACCCTGATTACAGCTGTTTTCCCCGGGCAATCCGTGGCGAGGGCCGTTGGTCGCGGCGTGCAGCCGGTTTGTGCAGCGAAGCTAAGCTCTAACTGGGGAGTGAGTCTTATCTTCAATGAGGTGAGGGATGGTGGAGCAACGGCAGAAAAAAGTGACTAAACCCGAGTTGTACGAAAGGTTGATCGACCGTCTGGGTATGGCCCTGGACGCTGTAAAAACCGCTGACCGGCTGCGCGACGAGCGCCCCCTGGAACTGGAATTGCGTGGCTTGAGCCCCGCTGAGTTCAAACTGGTCAAGGCCTATCTGGATCGCAGTGAACGTGAATCGCACGGATGCTTGTCACAGGCAGTGAAGCAGCTCGATGCAGCACATTCGGCCAAGGTCATCTGGCTCAAGGACAAGGCACCCGGCAGAGACACCGTCAAGGTTCGCTCTTTGCAGGCCAAGTAAGCGCATGGCAGGTCAAGAACCGGATCTTTTTCAACAGGATCCCACCTATTGGTTGTAACGCTTTATTAACACTCTTAGGCTTCGGGCATCTCTGGAGATGCTCGATGCCTTTTCGTTATTTCATCAAACAACTTTTATTGCCGCCCGGCATTCTCTTGCTGCTATTGCTGGCTGCGTGGTGGCTGCGCCGCTCTCGGCCGCGCCTGGCTGGTGTGTGCTTTGCGCTTGGCTTTGGCGGGTTGTGGCTGATGAGCTTGCCAGTGGTCGTGCAGTGGGGCGCAAAAGCGCTGGAGCGCGAGCCACCGTTGGCCCGTGAAGAATGGGCGACGCTGGCGCAACGGGCCGATGCGATCGTGGTGCTGGGTTCCGGACGCGAGCGCGGCGATCTGGCCTGGGGCGAGGATCAGCCGACTGGCGTGGGGCTTGAGCGTCAGCGTTATGCGGCGCGGCTGGCCAAGGCATCCGGTTTGCCGATTCTGACCAGCGGCGGTCTGCATTACGGGACGCCGCCGACCGAGGCGAAGCTGATGGCGGATTCGCTGCGCGATGACTTCGGTGTGACGGTGCGCTGGCAGGAAGGTGAAAGCCGTACCACGTGGGAAAACGCCAAGTTCAGCGCTGACATTTTATTGCCGCAGGGGATCAAGCGCGTGGTTGTGGTGACGCAGGCTTGGCACATGCCGCGATCAGTCTGGAGTTTTGAACAGGCAGGATTTGAAGTGGTGCCGGCGCCGGTGGGCTTTTTGGGCACTGATAACGCAAGACCCTTTGGTGGCTGGCTGCCGGAGTTCAAATCGATCTGGCAGAGCGGGCAGTTGCTCAATGAAGCGGTGGGGCAGGTGGGGTATTCGTTGTTCTACCGCTGAAGATCAAAAGATCGCAGTCTGCGGCAGTTCCTGCATTGGGATTTGCGTTTTCCCTGTAGGAGCTGCCGCAGGCTGCGATCTTTTGCTTTAGAGGGTTTTCGACATCCGGCTCGCCATCAGTGCCCAGCCAAACAGCAGCACGCACACGATGATCAACGGCCACGAGCGCCATTGCAGATACGGCGTCAGGTTGTGCATCGGCACCACTTCGCCGTACAGAATGCCCTGTTCAAACTGCGGAATCTGCTCGGTGATCTGCCCGAACGGGTTGATCAGCCCGGTCACGCCGTTGTTGGTTGCGCGGATCATCCAGCGTCCCGCTTCAAGTGCCCGCATCTGCGCCATCTGCAAATGTTGCAGCGGGCCAATCGAGGTGCCGAACCACGTGTCATTGCTGATTGTCAGCAGCAGATCACTGCGCGCCGACAGGCTGGCGGCAAATTCCGGATAGACCACTTCGTAGCAGATGAACGGCGCAATCTGATAACCCTTGGCTTGCAGCAGTGCCTGATCGGCGGGGCCGCGGGCAAAGTCCGACATCGGTAGATCGAAGAAGGCGATCAGCCCGCGCAGCACATCCTGCAGCGGCACGTATTCGCCGAATGGCACCAGTTTTTGCTTCAGGTAAGTGCCATCGCCTTCGCCTACTACGGTGATGCCATTGAAGAAGCGTCTTTCGCCGTGCACCGTCTGGCGGATCGGCACACCCGTTATCAGCGCCGATTTACGTTCGGCGGCGAAGGTGCCCATCATGCTCAGGTAACCTTCGGCGGACTCCTTGAGTACCGGCACGGCGGTTTCCGGCCAGATCAGCAGATCGACCGGTTTCGAGCGGAAACTCAGATCGCGGTAAAGCGCCAACTGCGCGTTGAGCTCGGCCGGATCCCATTTCATGCTCTGTGCGACGTTGCCCTGAATAGCTGCGACGCTCAATGGTGCGCCGGACGGGCTGGTCCAGGCGTGGCCCTTGAGCGCAATGCCGGCCACCCATGGCCCAGCCAACAACACCAGGCCGGCAACGACAAAGGCCTTGCGGCCGCTTTGCAGCAGGCGCCGCGCGTTGTAGATCAGCGCGGCGGTTAATGCCAGCACGAACGACACCAGCCACATGCCCCCCACCGGTGCGAGCCCGGCCAATGGCCCATCCAGCTGACTGTAACCGGAGTACAACCAAGGGAAACCGGTCAGGAACCAGCCACGAAAGGCTTCCTGTCCGACCCACAACGCAGCAAACGCCAAAGCATCCGCCACGGGCGCTTCGTTACGGCGCAACCAGCGCGCCCAAATCCAGGCGGGCAGGGCGAAGAACCAGGCAATCGCTGCGGTAAACAGCAGCATCAGGAAACCGGCCAGCAGCACCGAAGCGCCGCCGAAGTGGTGAATGCTGTAGTAAATCCAGCTGGTGCCGGCGCCGAACAGGCCGAAACCAAAACACCAGCCACGGCCCAGCGCCTGACGCGGGCTCTGCTCGCGCAACCCGGCATAGAACAAGCCGACCGCGAGCAAAGCCAGCGGCCAGATGTTGAAAGGTGCCAGAGCGAGGGTGGTGATAGCACCGGCCGCCACGGCCAGCAGGTTACCGGGCCAGCCGGGGCGGGTTGTCCAGCGCATTTCAGTCCTTAGATTTCTTACCGGGCGATAGGGGTCAGTCGCAGCAAATGAATCCGACGGCTGTCGGCGTTCAGAATGCGGAAACGATAGGCGCCGATTTCAGTGATTTCGTTGCGTTTTGGCAAGTGCCCGAACGCGCTCATCACCAGACCGCCGACGGTGTCGAACTCGTCGTCGGAGAACTCGCTGTCGAAAAACTCGTTGAAGTTCTCGATCGGCGTCAGGGCCTTGATCAGGAAGTCGCCACTGGGCAGCGGCTTGATGTAGCTGTCTTCCTCGACGTCGTGCTCGTCTTCGATGTCGCCGACGATCTGCTCCAGTACGTCTTCAATCGTTACCAGACCGGCCACACCGCCGTATTCGTCGATGACGATGGCCATGTGGTTGTGGTTGGCGCGAAATTCACGGAGCAATACGTTCAGACGCTTGGACTCCGGCACGAACGTGGCCGGGCGCAGCAGATCCTTGATGTTGAAGCTGTCGCCGTTCTCCTTGAGGATCAGCGGCAACAGATCCTTGGCCAGCAGCACGCCCATCACGTCGTCATGGCTTTCGCCGATCACCGGATAG
The DNA here is from genome assembly GCF_054667675.1 of Pseudomonas sp. S3_C06. Lineage (NCBI taxonomy): Bacteria > Pseudomonadati > Pseudomonadota > Gammaproteobacteria > Pseudomonadales > Pseudomonadaceae > Pseudomonas > Pseudomonas sp. S3_C06. Next base: position 3,062,083 of record NZ_CP162747.1, on the reverse strand, counting down.
CGCGAGTGGGCCGAGTCGACCACGGCGGGGAGGAATTCACGCGGTGTCTGGGTCGCCTTGATGCTGATCATCTGCGAACGCGGCACCATGATGTCGCGAACTTGCAGGTCAGCCACCTGAATGGCGCCTTCGACGATGGCCAGCGCTTCGCTGTCCAGCAGTTTGTTCTGATGTGCATCACGCAGCAGCTCGAGGAGCTCCTGACGGTTCTTCGGCTCGTGGGCAAAAGCCTGGGTCAGTTTACCCAGCCATGACTTCTGCCCGTTGCTCGATCGATCTTCGCTCATAGCGATTACTCTGAATCCTTTGTTGTAACGATAGGGGATGTTTCGGGTTCGTCGTCCGCGTACGGATCGGGATAGCCCAGTTCAGCAAGCAACTCGCGTTCCAGTGCTTCCATTTCTTCGGCTTCCTCGTCATCTATATGGTCGTAACCGAGCAGATGCAAGCAGCCGTGAATGACCAGATGTGCCCAGTGGGCCTTTAGTTCCTTGCCTTGTTCAGCGGCTTCTCGTTCGACCACGGCCACGCAGATCACCAGATCGCCAAGCAACGGGATGTCGAGAAACTCGTCAGGCACTTCTGCCGGGAAGGACAGGACGTTGGTTGCGTAATCCTTGTGCCGCCAGGTGTGGTTGAGCTCGCGGCCCTCTTCCTCGTCGACCAGACGAATGGTCATTTCCGAATCGGCGGTGCGCTGGCGCAGGGCCAGTTCGCACCACAGGCGGAAGTCGGCTTCACTCGGCGCGCTCGCTTCAGTCGCGATTTGCAGGTCTAGCTCAAGCATTTCGCGAGGTGTCCTTGGGCGCTTCGTCACGGTTTTCGAAGCGCTCGTAGGCTTCGACGATCCGCTGTACCAAAGGATGGCGCACGACGTCTTTGGGCTGGAAGTGCGTGAAGCTGATGCCCGGCACGTCTTTGAGCACTTCGATCACATGGTGCAGACCCGACTTGGTGCCTTTCGGCAGGTCGACCTGGGTGATGTCACCGGTAATGACCGCTGTAGAGCCGAAGCCAATTCGGGTGAGGAACATCTTCATCTGTTCGACGGTGGTGTTCTGGCTTTCGTCGAGGATGATGAAGCTGTTGTTCAGCGTACGGCCGCGCATGTAGGCCAGCGGCGCAACTTCGATCACCTGACGTTCGATCAGCTTGGCCACGTATTCGAAGCCGAGCATTTCGTAGAGCGCGTCGTAGAGCGGGCGCAGGTATGGGTCAATTTTCTGCGACAGGTCGCCGGGCAGGAAGCCGAGTTTCTCGCCAGCCTCAACCGCCGGGCGTACCAGCAGGATGCGACGGATCTGCTCGCGCTCCAGTGCATCGACAGCGCAAGCGACAGCCAGATAGGTCTTGCCGGTACCGGCCGGGCCAATGCCGAAGTTGATGTCGTTGCCGAGAATTTCCTTCACGTAGCGCAACTGATTCAAGCCACGAGGGCGAATCATGCCTTTCTTGGTGCGCAGGGCAACGGAGGCTTCGGCGGGGGCGTGATTGTCCAGCTCGACGACGGACGATTCCTGCAGGAACAGGTGCACCGTATCTGGCGACAGCTCTGAACCTTTGGTTTCCCGGTACAGGCGGCGAATCAGATTTTCCGCAGACGTGGTGAGTTTGGGGTCGCCGATCAGCTCGAACTGGTTTCCGCGGTTGCGGATCTCGATGGTCAGGCGCTGTTCGATCAAGCGTAAATGCTCGTCGAATTGCCCGCACAGATTGGCGAAGCGGCGAGCCTCAAAGGGCTCGAGGATAAAACGATGTGGTTCTATGGGTGCGTTCAAGGTCGTATTTAGCCGCCCTGGGGCAATTAAGATGAAATCAAGGATAACGCCAGAGGCCTGGGTGCGAAAGCTCTTATATGAGGTCGCCCGATTCATGCCTCTGACGCTGTACCTGTGGGAGCGAGCCTGCTCGCGAAGGCGGCGACACATTCAACATTGATGTGTCTGACAGACCGCTTTCGCGAGCAGGCTCGCTCCCACAGGGAAATGCAGTGTTACTGGATCAGCGAGCCACGCAGCGAGTGCGGTTGTGCGGCATCGATGTGCACATCAGCAAACTGGCCGATCAGGGTCGGATTGTCGCAGCGGAAGTTGACGATACGATTATTCTCGGTACGCCCCTGCAACTCGCCCGGGTCTTTCTTCGAATAATCGGTCACCAGAATGCGCTGGATCGAGCCGACCATTTGTCGGCTGATCTCGAAGCCCTGCTGGTTCAAGCGATGTTGCAGCGCGTTCAGGCGCTCCTTCTTCAACTCTTCCGGGGTCTCGTCGGCCAGATCGGCAGCCGGGGTGCCCGGGCGCTGGCTATAAACGAAGGAATAAGAGAAGTCGAAACCGACGTCGGCAATCAGCTTCATGGTCTGTTCGAAGTCTTTCTCGGTCTCGCCGGGGAAACCGACGATGAAGTCCGAGCTGATGCAAATGCCCGGCACGGCAGCGCGCAATTTGCGCAGCTTGGATTTGTACTCCAGCGCCGTGTGGTTGCGCTTCATTGCCGCTAGAATCCGGTCGGAACCCGATTGCACCGGCAAGTGCAGGTGCTTGACCAGTTCCGGCACATCGGCGTGGGCCTGAATCAGGCTGTCGGAGAACTCCAGCGGGTGCGACGTGGTGTAGCGAATGCGGTCGATGCCGTCGATGGCGGCGACAACGCGGATCAGTTCGGCGAGATCAGCCAGACGACCGTCATGGGTCGTACCGCGATAGCCGTTGACGTTCTGCCCCAGCAGCGTCACTTCACGCACGCCGTTTTCGGCGAGGTGAATGACTTCGGCGACCACGTCATCGAACGGTCGGCTGACTTCTTCGCCACGGGTGTAAGGCACCACGCAGAACGTGCAGTACTTGCTGCAGCCTTCCATCACCGACACATAGGCGCTCGGGCCATCGATACGCGGCTCGGGCAAGTGGTCGAATTTTTCGATTTCCGGGAACGAAACGTCGACTTGCGGCAGTTTGGTGATACGCGCGGCGTCGATCATTTCCGGCAGGCGGTGCAGGGTCTGCGGGCCGAAGACCACGTCGACGTACGGCGCGCGATCGCGAATCGCCGCGCCTTCCTGGCTGGCTACGCAACCGCCGACAGCGATCACCATTTCCGGGTTGGCCAGTTTCAGTTCGCGCCAGCGGCCCAGCTGCGAGTACACGCGATCTTGCGCGCGCTCGCGGATCGAGCAGGTGTTGAGCAGAATCACGTCGGCGTCTTCCGCACGCGCGGTGACTTCCAGGGCCTGATGTTCGCCCAGCAGATCGACCATGCGCGAGCTGTCGTACTCGTTCATCTGGCAACCGTGGGTTTCGATGTAAAGCTTCTTGGCCATGGAGTAGGGTCGTCACGTGATTCAAAGAACCCGGCATTATAGGGAACAAGCCCTCAGGTTCCTACCGCTGCGCGTCCGGTGGCTATGCTATAGTTTGCGCCCTCATTTTTATCCCCGATGTTATCCCCCCGCCATGACCAAACGCGAAGCTCCAATCTATAAGGTGATTTTCCTCAACCAGGGCCAGGTGTTCGAAATGTACGCCAAGCAGATCTATCAAAGTGATCTGTGGGGTTTTCTGGAAGTGGAAGAGTTCGTCTTTGGCGAGCGCACGCAAGTGGTCGTCGATCCGAGCGAAGAAAAGCTCAAGGCGCAGTTCGAAGGCGTGGTGCGCAGCTTTGTGCCGATGCACTCGATTGTGCGCATCGACGAAGTGGAGCGTCTGGGCACCCCGAAAATCAGCGAAGCCCGTGGCGCGGTCGGCAATGTAATGCCGTTCCCGGTGCCGATGCCTGAGAAGTAAGCCTTAAAACCGAGTCGCCTCATTCGCGAGCAGGCTCGCTCCCACAGGGGATCTTCTGAACACTGGAGATCTACTGTGGGAGCGAGCTTGCTCGCGAAGGGGCCGGAAAGGTCGGCGCAAAAATCAGGGGAGAGGCGAGAAAGGCGTACGCCCATCGGCGCTCTGCAGTTCCATCAGGTATTTACGGAAAATTTGCCCGAGCACCTGCGTGGCGGTTTCGAGGTCTTCGCGGGACATTTTTTCGGAGACTTCGTCGGCCGTGTCCAGCGCGTCTTCAGCGCCGTTGACCGCGGCCATCTTCAGCACGATGTACGCCTGAATATTGTTGGCTTGCACGCCTTCACCGTGGAAGAACATGGTGCCAAGTTTGAATTGCGCCTGAGCGTGGCCTTGCAGCGAGGCTTTTTCGAAGTAGCTCAGGGCTTGATTGAGGTCGCGCGGCGCATTCTTGCCGTCGTAGTAGAACTCACCCAACTCGTATTGCGCTTGCGCATCCCCTTCATCCGCCGCTTTCTGGCAGGCGGCCAGTGCCTGCGTGACGTCTTGCGGCTGAGTATTGAGGGTGCAACGACCCATCGCCGGGATCAACAACGAGTTGCCGCCTGCTTGTGCATGCGCGAGCAGGGGCTGAAGGAGCAACAGGCAGCCCAAGGCAAGGGTGCGGCCGGTGCGGTTCATGGGAATCGACTTACCTCTGAAGGGCACGCGGACCCATCGAGGGATCCAATAAGCGCGCATTATGAAATAAGCAGGGCCAACCTTACAAAGTCTTTACTCGTTTTTCTGCTGCGTGGGGAATATATCGCCCACTTTAGGGGAGATTTTTAGCAGGGGCATCGGAAAAACAGCGCGGATGTAGGTGAATGCTGACGCTGGCGATAGCCAACGTCAGCGGTACGACAATTATTTCAGTGCAGCGAAGGCACGCTCGGCAGCGTCCAGCGTCAGTTGCAACTCGGCTTCACCATGGGCGATCGAGGTGAAACCGGCTTCGAAAGCGCTCGGGGCCAGGTAAACACCACCTTCCAGCATCAGATGGAAGAAGCGCCCGAACAGTGCTGCGTCGCTGGCCATCACGTCTTCAAAGGTGACGATATCGTCGGCACCGCTGAAGTACAGACCGAACATGCCGCCGGCCTGGGTGGTCACGAACGGAATGCCAGCAGCATCGGCGCGCTGTTGCAGGCCGTCGAGCAGACGCGTGGTGTAGTCGGTCAGCTCAGCGTGGAAGCCTGGACGGCTGATCAGACGGAGGGTGGTCAAACCAGCGGCCATGGCCAGTGGGTTACCCGATAGCGTACCGGCCTGATACACCGGGCCCAGTGGTGCGATGCGCTCCATGATTTCGCGCTTGCCGCCGAAGCAGCCGACCGGCATGCCGCCACCGATGATCTTGCCGAAGGTGGTCAGGTCAGGATTGACCCCGTAGTACGCCTGGGCACCGCCGAGGGCGACGCGGAAACCGGTCATCACTTCGTCGAAAATCAGCACCACGCCATGTTTGTCGCACTGCGAACGCAGACCTTCGAGGAAGCCCGGTGCCGGTGGTACGCAGTTCATGTTGCCGGCCACCGGCTCAACGATGATGCACGCCACTTCCTCGCCGACTTCAGCGAGCATCTTTTCCACCGCGTCGATGTCGTTGAACGGCAGGGTCAGGGTGTGTTTGGCGAATGCCGCCGGCACACCGGCCGAGCTTGGAACGCCTTGGGTCAGTGCACCAGAACCAGCCTTGACCAGCAGGCTGTCGGAGTGACCGTGATAGCAGCCTTCGAACTTGATGATGCTGTCGCGGCCGGTGTAACCACGGGCCAGACGGATCGCGCTCATGGTCGCTTCGGTGCCGGAGCTGACCATGCGCACCATGTCCATCGATGGCACCAGCGAGCAGACCAGATCGGCCATTTCGGTTTCCATCGCGGTCGGCGCGCCGTACGACAAGCCGTGTTGCAGCTGATTGCGCACGGCGTCCAGTACGTCCGGGTGGCTGTGGCCGAGGATCATCGGGCCCCACGAACCAACGTAATCGACATAACGCTTGTCGTCTTCGTCGGTAACGTAAGCACCTTCAGCGTGCTTGAAGAACAACGGTGTGCCGCCAACGCTCTTGAATGCACGGACTGGCGAGTTTACGCCACCGGGAATGTGTTTCTGAGCATTGGCAAACAGGGTTTCGGAACGAGACATGATCGGGCTCTCAATCTTCAGGATTTGAACAATTCGTTGAACGCGCGGGCGCGGCGTGTCACCTCGGCGGTGCTCTCGGCACCGAACAAACCGTGAACCACGGCAAGCAGGTCGACCCCGTGGGCTACGAGCGGCGCGGCGTTGTCGAGGCTGATGCCGCCAATCGCGCAGATCGGCAGGTGCAGCGTGCGCTTGGCGTCGTCGAGCAGTTCGAGGCTGCAGGTCGGCGCGCCGGGTTTGGTGTTGGAGTTGAAGAAGCGGCCGAAGGCGACGTAACTCGCCCCTTCTTTGGCGGCTTGTTCGGCCAGTGCGATTTGCGCGTGGCAGGTCGAACCGATGATCGCTTTTGAACCGAGCAGGGCGCGGGTCGGTGACAGTGGGCCGTCGGTCTGACCAAGGTGCACGCCGACGTTAAGCCGCGCGGCCAGTTCGGCATCATCGTTGATGATCAGCTGCGTCTTGTAGCGCTCGCACAAATCGCGCAGCGCTTCGGCCTCGCGCAAACGGCGGGCCTCGTCGCTGCTCTTGTCGCGGTATTGCAGCAGGGTGACGCCGCCTTCCAGCGCCGCCTCCACGTAAGACAGAAACTTGCCCGCCAGCAATTGGCTGTCGGTAATGGCATACAGGCCACGTAGTTTCATCGGGCAGACCTCACGACGTTACGAGCAGAAATCCAGCGGCAGGCGACGCGGGACGAACTGGCCTTTGCCCAGTTGTTCAGCGTCGCGCAGGGTGCGCCAAGTGTAATCCAGAGCACTGCGTACAGCGCTGGCCAGGTGTTCGCCCTGGGCCAGACGACCGGCGAGGGCGCTGGCCAGTGTGCAACCGGAACCGTGATAGCTGCCCGGCAGACGCTGGCAGATAAAGGTTTCACGCAGGCCGTCGCGGCTGTACACGCGGTTGTGGATTTCAGTTTCGTCGCCATGGCCGCCGGTGATCAGCAGGTTTTTGACGAACGGCAGGAGTTTTTCAGCGCACTCGTCCGCAGTGCCTTCGGGCAGCTCGGCGAGGATTCGCGCTTCAGGAAGGTTAGGGGTGGCAATGATCGACAGCGGCAGCAGACGCTCGCGCATCGCATAGCCGACCTCGTCCTTGCCCAGGCGACCGCCGCCACCGGCGCGCAGCACCGGGTCGCAGACCACTGGCAAGTGCGGGTGCGCCGAGAGCAGTTCGACAACGGTGTCGACCATTTCCAGCGAACCGAGCATGCCCAGTTTGACCGCGGCGACTTCGGAGTCGTTGAGTACGGCATTGGCTTGAGCCAACACCCACTCACGGTCGAGGACGCGGAAGTCAGTGACGTTGACGGTGTCTTGCACGGTCAGGGCGGTGACGGCCGGAGCCGCATGGCAACCCTGCGCGAGCAGGGCTTCGATATCTGCCTGCAAGCCGGCGCCACCACTTGGGTCGTGGCCGGAGAGACAGAGGACAACGGGGCGGGAGCTGTAGATATTCATGGTGCGCGAGCTTACCACCAAAGCTGATTTTCGGGTTCAGTGCCGTTATGCATGGCCGATAACCTGGCAAGAGAATCCGACCGTACTGTCACAACCTGACCGACTCAACAGCTCTAGCTCGCTGCTTTGCTCTGAAACGCCCGTTCTAGAGCCTTTGTAGGAAATATTTCGATGGTGCTCAATGGCCACCAACGGCTATGCTAGTCTGGATCCAAACCAATAACAGGTAATACCGGTTTTACGTCTACTCAAAGGGAATGGGGGGCTTCCTGACACAACCGGACGAGCCACGCTGGGGCTTCAATGCGCTATTTGCTGATGTTGCTGTTCTGCTTGCCCCTCCTGGCGAGCGCCGTCGAATTCGACGAATTTACCCAGAGCCTGCCTCTGGGCCGGTCGCTGCAAGTGTTCGAAGACCCGAGCGGTCAGGCGAGCATTGCCGATGTTCGCGCGCAGGCTGCCGCTGGCAATTTCAAACCTCACGATAAAGCCACGCTCAATGCCGGTTATTCGCGCTCGGCGTTCTGGCTGAAGATCGATCTGCATTACCGCCCGAGCAATCCCGCCGCCCAGCGTACCTGGCTGCTGGAACTGGCGTATCCACCGCTCGATCATCTCGACCTGTACATGCCTGATGCAACTGGCGACTACCGCCTCGTCCGGCAAACCGGTGATGCCTTGCCGTTCGCCAGCCGCGAGATCCGTCAGAACAACTATTTGTTCGACCTTTCCTTCAAACCGGATCAACAGCAAACCGTGTACCTGCGACTGGCCAGCGAGGGCTCGATCCAGGCACCGGTGACGTTGTGGTCAAGCACCGCGTACCTCGAAGACCAACCGGTGCGCCTGTATGTGCTCGGCATCATTTATGGCGTGCTGCTGGGGATGGTGGTCTACAACCTGTTCATCTACCTCAGCGTGCGCGACACCAGTTACCTCTATTACATCTTCTACATTGCCTCGTTTGGTCTCTATCAACTGTCGGTGAACGGTGCGGCGGTCGAGTACTTCTGGCCGGACAACCCGTGGTGGGCCAACGCCGCGACGCCATTCTTCATTGGCTGCGCCGGCCTGTTCGGCAGCCAGTTCGCCCGCAGCTTTCTGCAGACCAAAACCCACAGCCGCTGGCTCGACCGCTTGTTGATCGGCCTGATTGCATTCGGTGCGTTGGTCATCGGCCTGTCGCTGATGACCAGTTACGCCCTGGCCCTGCGCCTGGCAACGACGCTGGCGCTGACCTTCACCGTAGTGATTTTCGCCGCCGGGATTCTGGCCTGGTGGCGCGGCTTGCGGGTGGCGCGCTATTTCATCATCGCCTGGTCGGCGTTCCTGCTCGGCGGCATCGTCAACACGCTGATGGTGCTCGGCCTGCTGCCGAACGTGTTCCTGACCATGTACGCCAGCCAGATCGGTTCGGCCATCGAAGTGGCGCTGTTGTCGCTGGCGCTGGCCGATCGCATCAACGCCATGCGCGAGCAACAGGCGCAGACGCTGTACGACGCCGGGCAGAAACTCGAAGTGCTCAACCAGCAACTGGCCCACAGCAACAAGCTCAAAGATGAGTTTTTGGCGACCCTGACCCACGAACTGCGCACGCCGATGAATGGTGTCATCGGTTCGCTGGAATTGATGCAGACCGTCGAGCTGGATCCGGAACTTGAGCAATACCAGCAGACCGCTGCCGGTTCGGCGCGAGACATGATGCGCATGGTCAACGGCATTCTCACCCTCACCGAATTGCAGGCCGGCAAGCTCAAGGCCGCGCCGGGCAGTTTCAGCCTGCGTGGTGTGGTCGAGGCGCTGCGGGTGCAGTTCGAGGGCAATGCGTCGAGCAAGTCGCTGGACTTCAAAGTCGAGGTGCTGCCGACCCTGCCGGATCGCCTGCACGGCGACAGCGCCAAACTCGCGCAATGCCTGGAGTGTCTGCTGGATAACGCGATCAAGTTCACTCGCATCGGTGGTTTGGCATTGCGCGTCACTGGTAAACCGTCGACGGATAATCGTTTGGCGTTGTCCTTTGCGGTGATTGACACCGGTATCGGTTTTACCGATCTGGGCGAAGCGACGATGTACCAGCGCTTCTTCCAGCTCGACGGTTCGATGACCCGCGAATACGGCGGCCTGGGCGTAGGTCTGGCGATTTGCCGACAGTTGGTCGAGTTGCTCGGTGGCAAGCTCACACATCGCTCGGAGCCCGGGCGTGGCAGTCGCTTCCAACTGGACGTCGAGTTTGAACTGCCAGTGGTCGAAACTGCGCCGATCTGCGCGCCTTCGCGCGATTGCGTGCGTGCACCACAGGATTGCACGGTGCTGCTGGTGGACGACAACAGCGTCAATCAACTGGTGATGCGCGGTATGTTGCTCAAGCTCGGTTTTCGCGTGCGTACCGCCGACAACGGCGCGGCGGCATTGGATTGCTTGCAACGAGAGACCTTCGACGCAGTGCTGATCGATTGTCAGCTACCCGCTCACGATGGCGCATCGTTGTGCTGCCAGATTCACGCCTTGCCGGGCTGCACGAATTTGCCGGTGTTCATGTTGGCGTTGACCGCTGACCGAGAGCTTTGCGCCACGGGGGCGCCGGTCGATTACTTGAACAAACCGGTCAAATTCGAAGATTTGCAGTCGGCTCTGGAGCGTCGGGTACTGTGCTGCTGACAAGGTAAAAGCGCCGCAAATTCGGCTGGTATGACACTTTGACCCGTCGCGGTGCGGTGCTTAACTGAGTTCCTTGGTTGCCCAAAGGAGCCCCGACATGAACCTGCATCAGTTCGCCGAAACTCACGAAGTCACCAACCAGCCACCGTCGTTGGACGGCATCAATCTGTACCGCATCGACCTGCCGTTGCAGGAGTGGTCGCGGCGCTTTGGTGCTGGTTGGGCCGAGTCGCGGATCGATGCTTACGGCGCGCTCGCCGGCGGGCCGTTGATGCAAGCCGGTTTCCTTGCCAATCAGAACAAACCCGTGTTCGCCAGCCATGACCGCTACGGCCATCGCATCGATCTGGTGGAATTTCATCCTGCCTATCACGAGCTGATGCGCACGGCGATCGAGCACGGTTTGACCTCATTGCCATGGGCGCACCCGCAGGATGGCGCCCATGTCGCCCGCGCCTCGATGACTTATCTGCACAGCCAGGCCGAGGCCGGCAGCGGTTGCCCGTTGACCATGACCTTCGCCAGCGTGCCGGCCCTGCGTTTGCAACCGAATCTGGCTGAGCAATGGCTGCCGAAAGTCCTCGCCACGGAATACGATCCGCGCAACGTCGGCATCGCGCACAAGGCCGGCGTGACCATCGGCATGGCCATGACCGAGAAACAGGGCGGCACCGACGTGCGCGCCAACACCACCAAGGCGTATCCGGTCGGCGCCAGTGGTCCGGGTCAGGCCTATGAACTGGTCGGGCACAAGTGGTTCTGCTCGGCGCCGATGTGCGATGCCTTCCTGACGCTGGCGCAGACCGACAAGGGTTTGAGCTGCTTCCTGCTCCCTCGCCATCGTCCGGACGACACGGGCAATCAGTTCTATATCCAGCGTCTGAAAAACAAACTCGGCAACCAGTCCAACGCCTCCAGTGAAGTGGAGTTTCGTGGCGCGCTGGCGTGGATGGTCGGTGAGGAAGGGCGCGGCGTGCCAACCATCATCGAGATGGTGGCGATGACCCGATTCGATTGCATGGTCGGTTCCAGTTCGCTGATGCGCCAGGCGCTGACCCAGGCCAGCCATCACTGCGCGCACCGCAAGGTCGGCGGCAAACTGCTCAGCGAACAGCCATTGATGCAGAACGTCTTGGCTGATCTGGCCCTGGAAAGCGAAGCCGCGCTGGCGCTGAGCTTGCGCATGGGCAAGGCGCTGGATCATCTGGACGATCGCCACGAAGCGCAATTTGCGCGGCTGGTGACGGCGGTGGGCAAGTACTGGATCTGCAAACGCGCGCCGGGGATGATCAACGAAGCAGCGGAGTGCATGGGCGGTGCCGGGTATGTCGAAGAGAGCATTCTGCCGCGTCTGTACCGCGAGGCGCCGGTGAATTCGACGTGGGAAGGCTCGGGCAATGTGCAGTGCCTCGACGTGCTGCGAGCCTTGTCGAAAGAGCCGGGTGTGCTGGATGTGTTGTTCAGCGAGTTGGGCGATGGGCATGGTGACAAACGGCTGGCCGCGCATATTCAGCAATTGCAGGCGCAGTTCAAGGATACGAGCGATATTCAGTATCGGGCGCGGCAACTGACTGAAGATATCGCGCTTGGTTTGCAGGCCAAACTGTTGCTTGAGGCCGGTAACTCGGCGGTCAGTGATGCCTTCATTGCCAGCCGCCTGAGCGGTGGTGGCCGGGTTTACGGCGCCTTGCCGCGTGGGCTGGACGTCGAAGCCATCGTCGCCCGCGCAACCCCACAGATTCTCTGACCCACCACACATCCCCTGTAGGAGTGAGCCTGCTCGCGATAGCGGTGTATCAGTCAATGCAAATGTCGACGGATAGACCGCTATCGCGAGCAGGCTCGCTCCCACATGGGATATCCGTTGATGGGGAGATTTGGGTACACCCACAACGCCACTGTTCCCGTGACGCCACGATGCAGGCAAGATGAAGCTCTGCAAGTCAGAACACAGGAAGCTGATCGTGACCGAAGCGTTTATTGTCGTTCAAACCGCCGAACAAGCCGTGGATCGTCTGGCCGAGCTGCATGAGCGGGCCACCACTGCGCTGAACTCGGCGCTCAAGCGTTACCTCAAGGATCGCGTCGAACCCGACGCTGCGCAGCGTGCTCTGTTTCGTTATCCCGAACTGCGTCTGACCTATCACTGCCAGGGCGAAGTCCCGCAGACCACTCGCGCTTACGCCAAGGTGCAACTGCCGGGCACTTACAGCGTCACCGTCACCCACCCGGCGGCGTTCCGCAAATACCTGCTCGAACAACTTGTGCCGTTGATGCACGACTTCACCGTGACCGTGGAAGTCGGTGTCAGCCAGCAGAACATTCCGTATCCGTACGTGGTCGAGCAGGGCGATGAACTCGCCGGCTCCGGCGTCACCGCTGCTGTGCTGGCGCGGGTGTTTCCGAGCACCGACCTGTCCGCCGCCACCGATGGCATCGCCGACGGCCTCTATGACTGGGAAAACACTGATCCGCTGCCGCTGGCGCTGTTCGACGCCGCGCGCGTGGATTTCTCGCTGCGCCGTCTGGTGCACTACACCGGCAGCGACTGGCGTCATGTGCAGCCGTGGATTCTGCTGACCAACTATCACCGCTACGTCGATCAGTTCATCGTCCATGGTCTGGAGCAGTTGCGCCGCGACCCGCGTTTTGTGCGCATGGTCTTGCCGGGCAACGTGATCATCGAGAAGGGCATGGATCACGGCGAAGCGTCGGCGATTGCTGCCGGTGTGGTCTGGCACCGTTACCAGATGCCGGCCTATCACCTGATCGCCAGCGATGGCCACGGCGTGACGCTGGTCAACATCGGTGTTGGTCCGTCCAACGCCAAGAACATCACCGACCACCTGGCGGTGTTGCGTCCGCATTGCTGGCTGATGATCGGTCACTGCGGCGGTTTGCGTCAGTCGCAGACCATTGGCGACTACGTGCTGGCTCACGCTTACATGCGTCGCGACGGCATTCTCGACCGCGTGGTGCCGCCGAACATTCCGATCCCGGCCCTGGCCGAAGTGCAAATGGCGCTGCAGCAAGCAGCGGCGAATGTCACTGGCGAGAAGGGCGACGACCTGAAAAAACGCCTGCGTACCGGCACCGTGCTGACCTACGACGACCGTAACTGGGAGTTGCGTTGGGCCCAGGAACGTCCGTTGATCAACCTGTCCCGCGCGGTCGCGGTGGACATGGAAAGCGGCACGATTGCCGCGCAGGGTTATCGCCTGCGGGTGCCGTACGGCACGTTGCTGTGTGTCTCGGACAAACCGCTGCACAGTGAAATCAAACTGCCGGGGTCGGCCAACGCGTTCTATGAGCGCGCGGTCAGCCAGCACTTGAAGATCGGTATCGAGGCGGTGGACTTGCTGCGCACCGAACTCAACTCGCTGCACTCGCGCAAACTGCGCAGCTTCGACGAGCCGCCGTTCCGCTGATTTGTTGATGGTCATTTAACGGTCAGGCTACTAGCATTGGCAGCCCTGACCGTTAGATGTTCTTTTCGCCATGTCCCGTCCCCCGCGTCCACCTTCCCGCCGCCCTGGCGCGAAGCCTCAGTCTGCTTCCCCGCGCCGTGTTGCCAAGGCACCCCCGGCCGAGCCGAAACTGGTCCTGTTCAATAAGCCGTTCGATGTGCTGACGCAGTTCAGCGACGGCGAAGGGCGGGCGACGCTCAAGGATTACATTGATGTGCCCGGCATATATCCGGCCGGACGCCTGGATCGTGACAGTGAAGGCTTGTTGCTGCTGACCAACGACGGGCAGTTGCAGGCGCGCATCGCCGATCCGAAACACAAATTGGCGAAGACCTATTGGGTGCAGGTTGAAGGTGTGCCGACGGCCGAACAGCTGCAGCGTTTGCGTGACGGCGTTGAGCTGAATGACGGCATGACCTTGCCCGCCGAAGCGCGACAACTGGATGAGCCTGAGTTGTGGCCGCGCAATCCGCCGGTGCGTTTTCGCGCGACCATACCGACTTCGTGGCTGGAACTGGTGATTCGCGAAGGGCGCAACCGTCAGGTGCGGCGCATGACCGCGGCGGTCGGTCTGCCGACGTTGCGGCTGGTGCGGGTCAGGATTGGCGACTGGACGATCGAAGGCCTCGATCAGGGCCAGTGGAAGGAAGTGTCGGCGCGCTTATAAAGCGCCGGATTCGATCAGGCCGATCACCACACTCTTGATGATGAACGCGGCCACGCCCAGGCCTAGCACGAAAAACAGAATGAACGAGCCAAAGCGCCCGGCCTTGGACTTCTTCGCCAGATCCCAGACGATGAAACCCATGAAAATGATCAGGATGCTGACCAGACCGGTCATCATCCACTCTTCTAATAATGCTGGATCCATTGGGTTTCTCCGGCGCGCATGGGGCTAAAAGGGCGCGGCGAGTATACGCCAAGGTGTGTGGGGTGGCATTGATCTGGGTCTGATCCGAAGCCTTTGCCCTCACCCTAGCCCTCTCCCGTAGGGAGAGGGGACTGACCGAGGTGTCTGGCGTCATACATCGACCTGAAAGATCGAGTCGATTATGGATTCACAGCAGAACGCTCAGGTCGGCGTACTTCTTCAGCATCTCACGGTCGGCCCCTTTTCTCTCCGTGAGGAGAGGGGACTGACCGAGGTGTCTGGCGTCATACATCGACCTGAAAGATCGAGTCGATTATGGATTCACAGCAGAACCCTCAGGTCGGCGTACTTCCTCAGCATCTCACGGTCGGCCCCCTCTCCCTTTGGGAGAGGGCTGGGGTGAGGGGCTTTTGATCAGTTGCGCAGGTGGGTCAAGGGCAGTTCAGTGCTGTTGAGCACCTGATTCAGCACAAAACTCGACCGAACGCTGGTCACCCCTTCGATCCGGGTCAAATGCCCCAGCAACAGCTTCTGATAGTGATCCATATCCGGCACCACCACCTTCAACTGGTAATCGGCATCCACCCCCGTCACCAGGCTGCACTCCAACACTTGCGGCAACGTCCGAATCGCCGCCTCGAAATTCTCGAAACGCTCCGGCGTATGCCGATCCATGCCGATCAGCACATACGCCGTCAGGCTCAGCCCAAGCATCTTGCGATCAAGCAACGCCACCTGACGCGAAATATAGCCATCGTCTTCCAGTTGCTTGACCCGACGCGAGCAAGGGGAGGGCGACAGACCGATGCGCTCGGCCAGTTCCTGGTTGGAGATGCGGGCGTCGCGCTGCAATTCCGCCAAAATGCTCAGGTCGTAACGGTCGAGTTTGCTCATCAATCTGTCCTTGGTTGTAACTATTGCGGCGGATTATCTATCCAGGGTTAAAAATTGCGCAAGTGGTGTTTATTTCAGCAATCTTCGCAATCCTCTGTCGCGGTCTCAGGCCTATTCTTATCACCAGAATCACTGCTCGGTAACACAGTCCACGCGGCCCGCCCTATCCGGCCTGCCGCGGCCGCCACCCCCACCGGGGTTGTGCCGGCCCCCGAGCTGCACACTGTCCAGAAGACGGCGTGAGGTGAGCCGACGTCAAAAGCGTCGAGCCAGGACGAAGTTCTCTAGAAGGGAGGCCGACGGGTCTCCCTTTTTTCTTGCCTGCGATTTCATGCCCTAGCGCTCAATAAATAAGTTGCGCGACTGATAACCTGTTGCAGAACCGGGCGTGTGTATTCCCGGTCTTAGTGACAAGTCCTCTTACATTTGCAGGCCCCGCAGTGAGAAAAAGCATGAATTCGCGCATCTGGCGTCTGGCTGGTGTTGGTTTGCTGTGTGTGAGTGTCAGTGTGCAAGCGCTTGCCGATGAACCACAGAATCGCGGCCCGGATGGCGGCGGCCACGGCCAGGATCATCAAGGCAACAATCAGGGCCATGGCGGCAACAATCAGCCGCGCCCGCAGAACAATCCATCGCAGAGTCAGCCGCAACAGAATCAGCCGCGTCCGCAGAACAACGAGATCATTCGTGGCGACAACAGCCGCCAGTTTGAGCACAACGGCCAGCAGCAGCACAACAACAATGGCCAGTGGCAGAACCACGACCAGAACCGCCCGGCCTACAATCCCAACCCGGTGCGCCAGCCACCACCGCCGCCACAACTGCCGGCCAATAGCCTGCCGATCCAGTCGCGGCCCGACACTGAGCGTCAGACCCAGGAGCCGCGTCAGGGTTACTACCGCGATGAGCGTCCGCAGAACGGTTACCACAACCAGCAATGGCAGACCGGCAACCGGCCCAACGACAATCGCTGGCCGGGACGTCCCGACGGACACGGCAACGGTTGGGGCCCGGGTCCGCAATATCGGCCGGGGCATGTGATCGACCGTTTCCCGGATCGCGATTACCGCGTGCCGTATCGCGGGCAGGATTACTTCTTTTCCGGCGGTTACTGGTATCGCCCACAAGGCCCGCGCTACATCGTCGTGCAACCGCCGCGCGGGATCCGCATTCAGTATCTGCCGGATTACGCCCGTGAAGTGTGGATCGGTGGTTCGCTGCTGTTCCTCGCCGCCGGTTCCTACTACGCGTATCAGGAAGCGACGCAAGATTACGTGGTGGTCGAGCCGCCGGTGCAGCAACAGCCGCAGCCGCAATCCCAAGGCTATGACGTCGAAGCGTATCCAGCCAACGGTCAGTCGCCGGAGCAGGTGCAGCAGGACGGTTATCAGTGCTACCAGTACGCTGTGCAGCAAAGCGGTTTTGACCCGCGCACCGCGACCTATCAACCCGCGCCCGAAGTGGTTCAGGCCTATCGACAGGCTCAGGGCAATTGCCTGAGCAGTCGCGGTTATCAGGTCCAGTAAGAGCAGCTACGAGTTGCAAGTTTCGAGCTACAAGCTTGAAGCTTGCGGCTCGCGGCTTGTAGCTGCTTTTATCGGATCGGCGTGCACCAGCACTTCGGCTCGCGGGTAGGCTTTGTGAATGGCATCGGCGGCTTGATCGCTGATGCCGTGTGCCACTGACAAGGTCAATTCCCCCGGCAATTCCAGGTGCAACTGCACGAACCAGTGGTTGCCGGAGATCCGCGTGCGCAAGTCATGCGCGCCCAACACGCCCGGCACACTGCAGGCCAGTTCGAGCATGTGCTGACTGACATTCATCGGCAGCTCTTCATCCATCAGCACCGAAAAACTTTCCCGGGCGATCTGGATTGCGCTCCACAAAATGTACGCAGCAATGCCCAGACCGAACCACGCATCCAGTTGCTCAAAACCAAACCCGGCCAAAATCAGCGCAAGCAGAATGCTGCCGTTGAGCAACATGTCCGAGCGATAGTGCAGCGAGTCCGCGCGCACGGCGTTGGAGCCGGTCTGCTTGATCACCCGATGCTGCAACACCAGCAGCGCCGCCGTCAGCAGCAACGAAAACACAATCACACCGATGCTCAGCCACGGTGCGCCGATCGGCTCTGGCGTCTTCAACCGTTCGAACGCCTGAAACGCGATCAATACCGCACTGCCGCCAATGAACAAGGCCTGCGCCATGCCCGCCAGCGATTCCGCCTTGCCGTGGCCATAACGGTGATCGTCATCGGCCGGGCGCAGCGCGTAATGCACCGCCAGCAGATTGAGCATCGAAGTGACGCCATCCAGCGCCGAGTCGGTGAGGCCGGCGAGCATGCTCACCGATCCGCTGAGCCACCAGGCGATGGCTTTGGCGACGATCAGCGTGCACGCGACCGCCACCGAGGCGCGGGTCGCCAGCCGTAGCAGGCGGGCGTGTTCGGGGCTGGATGTCATTTAACTTCCTTTTTAAGCGGCGGGTTGCAGGCCGAACATCGCCAGTTGTTGAGTGCTGCCCTTGTGTTGAATCAGGCGTGGATCATCCAATGGAAAGTCCCGTCCAAGTTCACTTTCGAGAATAGCCTGCAGCTTGTGATTATCGACCTGACCGTCCGGACCGATGGCTTGTTTGAGTTTGGCCGGATCGATCTGCGCGGTGTGACCCGGTTCGAAATAGATCGCGCCGGTGGCGAAGTCGACGGCAAACGCGATCAGCCCGGGAATGACGTAGAACAGCAGGCCCACGGCGTCGAGCACGGCAATCGCCGGGTCGATCTTGCCGTCGATCTGACCGCGCCGGTCCGGGTAGAAAATCGAACCGCACGCGGTGATTTGCGTGAGCAGGGTGGCGACCAGTACACCGCCGATCAGGCGAAAAGGTAAGCGCATGGGAAAATCTCCTGATTGATCTAAGAACGAAGCGTCGTCGTGTGAAGTTAAGACCCTGACGAACGCCCGCCAGTTCGCCGTTATACTCGGGCCTGGCAGGGCATGCCCACAGTAAATTGCGGCCTCGTCTCACCCCTACCGAAATATGTTGAGGATTGAAGTTGTTTTCTCCAGATCGACACCGCGTGAAGGCTGATGAATCCTGTCGGGGTTCGGCCCTCCGGGCTAAAGCTGTGAGCGCGCCATGCTGCGTTGCGGGACTTGGCAAGGAAACGACCCTTACCTGCGTCCCGCGCCTTGCCTGGCACGCTCACAGCTTTAACGCGACTCGCAATTTACTGTGGGCACGCCCTGAGGAGCCAGCATGAATTCTTTGCCAATCGATGAAGTTTTACCCGCCCTGCGTGAAGCCTTGGCGACGCGCCACGAAGCCGTGCTCGAAGCACCGCCCGGCGCCGGTAAAACCACCCGCGTGCCCTTGGCTTTGCTCAATGAAGCGTGGCTGGCCGGGCAGACCATTCTGATGCTTGAGCCGCGCCGTCTCGCCGCGCGTGCAGCCGCAGAACGATTGGCCAGTGAGCTGGGCGAGAAGGTCGGTGAAACCGTTGGTTATCGCATTCGTCTCGACAGCAAGGTCGGCCCCAACACACGCATCGAAGTGGTCACCGAAGGCATTCTCACCCGGCGCTTGCAGGATGATCCGGCGCTGGAAGGCGTGGGCCTGCTGATCTTCGACGAATTCCACGAACGCAGCCTCGACGCCGATCTGGCGCTGGCCTTAAGTCTGAACGGTCGTGAGCTGTTCCGAGCTGAACAGCCGCTGAAGATTCTGCTGATGTCGGCCACGCTCGAAGGCGAGCGTCTGGCCGGGTTGCTGGACGACGCGCCGATCCTGCGCAGCGAAGGGCGCATGTATCCGGTGACGATGCGCTGGGGCCGGCCGTTTCAGCCCGGCGAATACATCGATCAACGCGTAACGCAAACCGTACTCGAAGCGCTGCACGATGAAACCGGCAGCCTGTTGGTGTTCCTGCCGGGGCAGGCGGAAATTCGTCGCGTGCATCAACAATTGGTCGACGCAATCGGTGAGCGCAGTGATGTTCTGCTGTGCCCGCTGCACGGTGAACTCGACCTCAATGCGCAACGTGCGGCGATCGATCCGGCGCCGGCCGGTCAGCGCAAAGTGGTGCTGGCGACCAACATCGCCGAGACCAGTCTGACCATCAACGGCGTGCGCGTGGTGATCGACGCCGGGCTGGCGCGGGTGCCGCGTTTCGATCCCGGCAGCGGCATGACGCGCCTTGATACCCAGCGGATTTCCAAGGCCAGCGCCACCCAGCGTGCGGGGCGAGCGGGGCGACTTGAACCGGGGGTTTGCTATCGCTTGTGGTCGCAGGATCAGCACGAACAGCTCGCCGCTTATGGCAGTGCGGAAATTCTTTCGGCGGATCTCGCCAGCCTCGCCCTGCAACTGGGGCGCTGGGGTGTCACGCCGGGCGAACTGGTCTGGCTCGACGTTCCGCCAGCGGCGGCTTATGCACAGGCGCAGGATTTACTGCAGCGTCTCGGCGCGCTGGAAGGTGAAGCGCTGACCACGCACGGTCAGGCCATGGCTGAGTTACCGGCGCATCCGCGCATCGGTCATTTGCTGTTGCGCGGTCAGGCATTGGGTTTGGCCAACATGGCCTGCGACGTCGCCGCATTGCTTGGTGAACGCGATATCTTGCGTGGCGCCGGGGCGGATCTGCACAGTCGTCTGGTGCTGCTCTCCGGCGAAGAACGTGCCGCCCGAGGTGCGCAGGGCGGCGTACAACGGGCTAAGCAACTCGCCCGGCAATATCGCGGTTACCTGCGCGGCAAGGCCAGTGAACCGGTCAGCGATCCTGATCATCCGCGCTGGCTCGGCGCGTTGCTGGCGTTGGCCTACCCGGATCGCGTCGCGCAACAGCGGCGTGCCGGTGGCGCCGAATATCGCCTGGCCAATGGTCGCGCTGCGTTGTTCGCCGAAGCCGACAGCCTGATGAAAGAGCCGTGGATCGTCATCGCCGATCTCGGCAGCCGTCAGGGCCAGCGTGAAGAGCGGATTTATCTGGCGGCGGATTTCGATCCGGCGCTGTTTGATTCCGTACTCGCTGAACAGGTACGCAACGTCGATCAACTGGACTGGGACGAGCGCGAAGGCGTGTTGCGCGCCGAGCGTCAGCGCAAGGTCGGCGAGCTGATTCTCAGCCGTGAGCCGTTGACCGGTCTCGACGAAAATGCGCGCAGTCAGGCGCTGGTCAATCTGGTGCGGCGCAAAGGTCTGGAGCTGCTGCCATGGACGCCGGAACTGCGTCAGTGGCAGGCGCGAGTGGCGTTGTTGCGGCAGTTGGAATTGAACATTCAGGAAAACAGTCAGTGGCCGGATGTCAGTGACGCGACGTTGCTGAACACCCTCGAAGATTGGCTGATGCCCTATCTGGGCAAGGTTTCGCGACTCAGCCATTTTGCCAATCTCGATCTGTCGAGCATCGTGCGCAATCTGCTGCCGTGGCCGTTGCCGCAGAAGCTTGATGAGTTGGCGCCGCATCATCTGAGCGTGCCGTCGGGGTCGTCGATTCGTTTGGACTACAGCGAGTTTCCACCGATTCTCGCGGTGCGTTTGCAGGAGCTGTTCGGGCTGGCCGATACGCCGCGAATCGCCGGTGGGCGGCAGGTGGTCAAATTGCATCTGCTATCGCCAGCGCGGCGCCCGGTGCAGGTGACGCAGGATCTGGCCAACTTCTGGCGCAGTACCTATGCCGAGGTGAAGAAGGATTTGAAGGGGCGGTATCCGAAGCACTATTGGCCGGATGATCCGCTGGTGGCCGAGGCGACCGCACGGGCCAAGCCGCGTGGCACCTGAAGATCAAGAGATCGCAGCCTTCGGCAGCTCCCACAGGTTTTGCGTAGGACCTGCCGAAGGCAGCGATCTTTTATGATTAAAAGTGAGTCTTCGCGGTCAGTTGTTCGCGGCAATAATCGGCGAACAACTGCGCCGGTTTGGTCAACTGCCCGCGTTTGAGCCACGCCGCCACCAAACCTGAACCGGTGACGTCCTCGACGATGTCCACGCACACGACTTTCTTGCCGTCGTAGGTGCATTCCGAATGGGGTTTGGTCACCAGAATCGAAAAGCCGAAACCCTGGCCGACCATCCCGCGCACCATTTCAATCGATGGTGAGCTGAACTCGATGCGTGGGGTCAGCCCGAGCTCTTCAAACAGGCTGACGAAGTAGGTCCGGCTCGGCTGCACATCGAGCAGGATCATCGGATCCAGACACAAGTCGCGCAGTGACACTTGCTTGTACTGGGCAAAACGATGATCCGCCGGCAACAGCGCGTAGGGCCGTTGAGCCGGCATCAACGGTTCGGTCTGGATGGTCGCGTCGAGTTCATGTTCATAAAGAATCACCAGGTCGAACGCGCCTGACGTCAGGCCTTGCACCAGCTCTTGCTGCTCGCCATCGCGGATGCGGATTTTCACCCCCGGATACAGCGCCGAGAACCCGGCAATCAGTTGCGGCAAGTACAACGGCGCAACCGTTTCGAAACAACCGATATCGATCTGCCCCGCGACCACATCATTGTCGGCGAGGGCGTTCTGCTCGAACTCCTTGGCCATGCGCAACAGTTCCTGCGCCTTGCGCAAAAAACGCGCACCGCTTGGCGTAAGGGAAACCCCTTGCGCGTGATGACGGATCAGCAGTTGCACGGCGAAGCTGTCTTCCAGCGCCTTGATCGCGGTGGAGATCGCCGGTTGCGCGATGTACAGCTTGCGCGAAGCCTCGGCAACGCTGCCGCACTCGACGGTGGTGATGAAGTATTTCAGCTGACGCAAATTGTAGGCGGCCACGGCAAACCTCAGGACGAGCGGACTCGACTTCCAAGCAATTTGTGCGCCGCCACGTCCATTGCACGACGATGTTTTTATCCTTCAACCATAGCCACCTGTGCAGCGTTTGGGGGAAGTCATTGCCCAGTGTTTTTATTGCCTGCGAAGACATTTTTACTATTTTTAGCCCCTGCGGGCCTGAGCGACCATCGAGGCACAATAACGCCTCAGGAGCATCCGTCGTGTTCGAGCTTGCAGAGTGGCAGCGCCGCGCCGTTGCATTGAAGTTTCCCAATCAGGCCGTGATCGACGGCAAACATTGCGCTGCGCAATCGGGGCAGACCTTTGCCGCGATCAACCCGGCGACCGGGCAATGTCTGGCGAATGTTGCTGCGTGTGGCGAGGCGGATGTCGATGTCGCAGTGCGCAATGCGCGGCAAGTGTTTGAGGCCGGTACGTGGTCGCAACGATCTCCAGCCGAGCGCAAGCAAGTGCTGCTGCGCTTGGCTGATCTGCTGATGAGTCATCGCGAAGAGCTGGCCTTGCTCGACTCGCTGAACATGGGTAAACCGGTGATGGACGCTTACAACATCGACGTGCCGGGCGCTGCCGGGGTGTTTCGCTGGTACGCCGAAAGCATCGACAAACTCTACGATCAGGTCGCGCCCAGTGCGCCGAATGTGCTGGCGACCATCACCCGTGAAGCACTCGGTGTAGTCGCCGCTGTGGTGCCGTGGAATTTCCCGTTGGACATGGCCGCGTGGAAACTCGCGCCGGCGTTGGCGGCGGGTAATTCGGTGATCCTCAAGCCGGCCGAGCAGTCACCGTTTTCGGCATTGCGTCTGGCCGATCTGGCGCTGGAAGCAGGGCTGCCGGCGGGAGTGCTGAACGTGTTGCCGGGGCTTGGCGAACAGGCTGGCAAGGCGTTGGGTTTGCACGCGGATGTCGATTGTCTGGTGTTCACCGGCTCGACTCAGGTCGGCAAATATTTCATGCAGTATTCCGCGCAATCGAACCTCAAACAGGTCTGGCTGGAGTGCGGCGGCAAGAGCGCCAATCTGGTGTTCGCCGATTGTCAGGATCTCGATCTGGCAGCGGAAAAAGCCGCGTTCGGGATCTTCTTCAATCAGGGTGAAGTCTGCTCGGCCAATTCGCGGTTGCTGGTGGAGCGTTCGATTCACGATGAGTTTGTCGAGCGCTTGAAAGCGCAGGCTGAGCGTTGGTTGCCGGGGGATCCGCTGGATCCGCAAAGCAGTGCTGGCGCCATTGTTGATCACAAGCAGACGGCGGGCATCATGCGTTTTATTCGCAGTGCCGAGCAGTCCGGTGCGACGCGGGTTTGTGGCGGGCAGCAGCGGCGGTTTAACGGGTCGGACAATTTTATTGAGCCGACGATTTTTACCGGTGTAACCGCCGACATGCCGCTGTTTCGCGAAGAGGTATTCGGACCGGTGCTGGCGGTGATGCCGTTCGATAATGAAGCCGAGGCTATACGGCTGGCCAACGACAGTGCGTATGGACTGGCGTCGTCGTTGTGGACCGATGACCTCAACCGCGCACACCGCGTGGCGCGGCAGCTGCGCGCGGGTACGGTGTCGGTCAATACGGTGGATGCGCTGGATGTGACGGTGCCTTTTGGCGGTGGTAAACAGTCAGGGTTTGGACGCGATCTGTCGTTGCACTCGTTCGACAAATACACCCAACTGAAAACCACCTGGTTCCAGTTGCGCTGAGACCGAGTCGCCCCCTTCGCGAGCAGGCTCGCTCCCACACTGGATCTATGTCACACCGAAGATCCCCTGTAGGAGTGAGCCTGCTCGCGATTGCGGTGGGTCAGGCAGCCAAGTAATCGACTGACCTGACGCCATCGCGAGCAGGCTCACTCCTACAGATTTCAGCGGTGTTCACAGAATCCGGGGTTCGCTCGAGATCCCTGTGGGAGCGGGCTTGCCAGCGATGACATTCTCCCGGTCACAGAAAATCCCCGATCTGCACCCACCTCGCGCACCCCCGCAATCCCCGCCCTTTAGCAGTGCGCACTACCCAGTTTTTTCATCATTTGCAGCCAACAATTTCCTGATTTTCCTCACCGCGCACATGGGCCACCATCGATCTTGCCCGCCAGCCGAATGTTGTCCGCCCAAGCGTCCGCGAGAGTCCAACGGCAGCAACTGCACAACGGCCGGCGACCGTACTGCCCATGACAAAACTAAATCAACAGCGTCGGGAGTGCTCCATGATCAAGTCCTTGTGTATTCGTCTCACTCAGCCTTTGGCAATCACCGCCCTGGCGGCCACGGTCGCGACCAGCGCCCAGGCCGGCACCCTGTCTATCGGCCACACCACGTGGGTCGGCTACGGCACGCTCTATCTGGCTCAGGATCTGGGCTACTTCAAGGAAAACGGTTTGACCGTCGAACTGCCAGTGGTCGAAGAGGCGTCGATGTACATGGCCGCGCAGGCCTCCGGGCAATTGTCCGGCTCGGCGTCGACCATCGATGAAGTGCTCAAGTATCGCCCGCAGTTCTGCTTCAAAGCGGTCGCGGCGCTGGATGACAGCCATGGCGGCGACGGCGTGCTGGTCGGCAAGGATGTGAAGAGCCTGCAAGAACTCAAGGGTAAATCCGTGGCAGTCAACGAAGGCTCCACGTCGCAGTTCTGGCTTTCCTACCTGCTGAAAAAGAACGGCATGAAGATGAGCGACATCACCGTGCAGAACATGACCGCTGATGACGCCGCCACCGCGTTCATCGCCGGTCGCGTACCCGCCGCCGTGACTTGGGAGCCGCACTTGTCGATGGTTCGCGACAAGCAGCAGGGCAAAGTATTGATCGACAGCAGCAGCACCCCCGGGGTGATCGTCGATGTGGTCGCGCTCAATTGCACGGTTATCGAAAAACAGCCGGAAGACGTCAAGGCGTTGGTCGCCGGCTTGTACAAAGCCGTGCAATACACCAAGGATCACCCGGAAGACGCGTACAAAATCATGGCCAAAGGCGTCGGCGGCTACCTGTCCGATCCGAAGGAACTGGCCGCCGCCGCACAAGGCGTGCGTTTCTACGATCAAGCGATGAGCGAGAAACTTCTCGGCTCGCCGGGCAAGCCGGGTGACAGCGCAGCGCTGATCAAACTGGCCAACGAAACCGCCAGCGAGTTGCAGGGCAAACCCTACAACGTCAGCAACGACGAACTGGTCGACAACCGTTTCGTCAGCCCTCTCTAGGAGGTTTGCCATGTTCAAGCGCAATTCATGGCTGAGCCGCAGCCTTACGCCAAAAACCGCTTTGCCGGTGCAAGTGGTGTGGAGCGCCAGCGCTCTGGCCTGGGTGTTGTTGGTCGGTCTGTGGGCCGGGTTGTCTTACGGCGGCGTCGTGCCGGGGATGTTTTTGCCGACGCCGGGCGCGGTGGTTGAAGCCGCCGTGCGCCTGGGCCGCGACGGCACCCTCGGCACGCATGTCTGGGCGAGTGTCGAAGTGGTGATGGTCGGCTTCATTGTGTCGTCGCTGGTGGCGGTGCCGTTGGGGTTGCTGATGGGCAGTTTCCGCATTGTCCAGGCGTTCCTTGAGCCGCTGGTGAATTTCATTCGCTACCTGCCGGTGACCTCATTCGTGCCGCTGTTCATCCTGTGGATCGGCATCGGTCTGGAGCAGCGGGTTTCGGTGATTATCTTCGGCGTGTTCTTTCAGCAACTGGTGATGATCGCCGATGTATCCAAAGGCATTTCCAAGGACTTGATCAACGCCTCCTACACCTTGGGTTCCAGTCGCCGCGATGCGGTGTTGCATGTGATCGCGCCGGCCTCGGTACCGGGCGTGCTCGATACCCTACGGGTAACGATGGGCTGGGCCTGGACGTATCTGGTGGTGGCTGAACTGGTCGCCGCTTCCAGCGGTTTGGGTTACCTGAGCCTGAAGGCCATGCGCGGTTTTCAGGTGGATGTGATTTTTCTCGCCATCGCGATCATCGGCCTGCTCGGTCTGGTCACCGATCAACTGTTCCGTTTTCTTCGTTTGAGGGTTGCCGCATGGGCTCAGTGACTGCTGCCAATCATCGTTTCATCGAACCTGTCGCGACCCCGGCGCAAGCGGCGTCACGCTTGCAGGTCGACAAGGTCAACCTGCGTTACAAGAAGCCTGACGGCGGGACGTTTACTGCGCTGGAAGAGGTCTCGTTCGAGGTGCCGGATCAGCAATTCGCCGTGCTGGTCGGGCCATCGGGTTGCGGCAAGTCGAGTCTGTTGTATCTGACCGCCGGACTGGCTGAGCCGACCTCCGGTGATATCTACGTCGGCGGCCAGCAAGTACAGGGCCCCGGCGCGGATCGCGGCATGGTCTTTCAGAGCTACACGCTGTTCCCGTGGCTGACGGTGCGCCAGAACGTCGAGTTCGGTCTCAAGCGTCGTGGCATGCCGGCGGCGCGGCGCAAGGAGATCGTCGATTATTACGTCAACGAAGTCGGCCTCGCCGGGTTCGCCAACAACTACGCCAAGCAGTTGTCGGGCGGGATGATGCAGCGTGTGGCGATCGCCCGGGCGCTGGCCAATGACCCGCAGATTCTGCTGATGGACGAACCGTTCGGCGCCCTCGACAGCCAGACACGTTTGCAGATGCAGCAGTTGTTGCTGCGCGTCTGGGGCAACAGCAAGAAAACCGTGTTGTTCGTCACCCATGACATCGACGAAGCCATTCTGCTCGGCGACCGGGTCTATGTGATGGGCGCCAAACCGGGGCGGATCAAACAGATTCTCGACGTACCGATCGAACGTCCACGCTCACTGGACATGGTCATGGACCGCTCGTTCATCGACATGAAACGACAGATCTTCGGGCTGCTGCATGACGACCTGGAAGAGGTGCATTGATCCAACGGTCATATCACCTGGCCATTGTGGGAGCGAGCCTGCTCGCGAAGACGTAGTGTCAGTCGGTAATAGGGTGCCTGACACACCGCTTTCGCGAGCAGGCTCGCTCCCACAGGGTTTCGTGGTGGAGCTGTCAGCGATGTCATTTCATGAGCGCGAAAAGACGGTTTTGACCCATCCCTGCAAGGTGTACTTCTGGTAGATGTGCTCAGGCACATCGACATACGGATCCGTAATGAACCGTTCCGGAATCACCGGATTGGCCTCATCGATCACCAGAATGTTCGCCGGGTTGTAAAAGTCATAATCGACCACCCTCTGGTTGGTGGTGATGACTTTTTTCCGTGAGGCCATGGCTTCGAAGAAACGGAAGCTCAACCCGGCCTGACCGGGCTTGGCTATATCGAGAATGATCCGCGAGCGCTTGACCAGCTCGCCGACGGATTGCAGTGACATTCTCTGCTCGAAGAAGGTGATACCCGGATGCGCCCCCGGAACCGGTTTGGACTGAACCAGAAACTTGTAATCGGTCACCCCGAGGCGATCGAATTCCTCTGCCAGACCGGCAAGTGCCGGCACCCGATCCTTGCCCGCCATCACCACAAACGCCGAGTACTCACCGGGCTCACCGTCCGCGATGTAGTCGTCGTAAATGAAATTGTAGAGTTTTTTCAGCCCGTAGCTTTCGGCATTTTCCGGGTCGAAGGAAAACACCTCGTCATAACCGGCAAGCGCTTCGCGGGTCATCGGCCAGCGACTGAAGCTGTCGTAGAGGTAGGCGATCTTGTGGTCGGAGACCTTGAGTCCGGCGGCCAACTGGTTTGCATCGATCTGGGCCGGGTTGATGATGAGTGCGACGTCGAAACGTCCATGCGCAGCGATGGCTTTGTTGAACTGGCGTAACTGCGCCCAGCGTTTCAGCGGGCGGCGCAGGATCTTCGGCGCCCGCTCAAAACTGTTCTGCATCGATGACGTATCGATAAAACACACGTCGTTGTCGATCATCAGATAGTCCGCCAGTTTGCACGCGTAACCACCAATGTCCTTGCACACCAATAAGATTTTCATGGGATTCCATATCGTCAATTCGGGCAACGGGTCGATATTCCTTGGCCCTGCCTAGAGCGCCGCCGGCAGCAGGAAGCGCGCAATCAC
The DNA here is from genome assembly GCF_054667675.1 of Pseudomonas sp. S3_C06. Classification (NCBI taxonomy): domain Bacteria; kingdom Pseudomonadati; phylum Pseudomonadota; class Gammaproteobacteria; order Pseudomonadales; family Pseudomonadaceae; genus Pseudomonas; species Pseudomonas sp. S3_C06. Next base: position 3,034,000 of record NZ_CP162747.1, on the reverse strand, counting down.
CGGCAAGTGATCGGAGATGCGCAAGGTATCGTCCTGGCGCACCATCGCTTCCACCCGCTTGATCTTCGGGCTGTAAAACAGATAGTCGACCGTGCGATCCGGGCCGTTCAGGCCAGGATCGTTGGGGTAGTGGGTCAGCCATTGCGCCCGGTCGATGCCGCTGGCTTCGTTGTTGGTCGGGATCATCGGGTATTTGTCCCATAGCAGATGCAGCTCGCTGTCGGCGGAGTAGGGCGTGCGTTGTTCGGCAGGCAGGCGGCGGTACTGGCCGAGCGGCAACAGATTGAAATCACCACCGATCAACCACGGCAGGCCCTGGCTTTCGTACTTGTCGAGCACTTTGGCCACGGCACTCACTTGTGCCAGCGCGGTGTCATTTGCTTGGCTGGAGCGTTCCAGATGCGTGTTGAATACGGTCAGTTGCCCGCCATCGCTCAGTGGCAGTTTGGTCGCGAGCATGGCGTCTTTCGGCTGGAACTGGCGGCTGATGAAGTTGGCGGCAGCCACTGGCAATTGCAGGCGCTCGGCGTGCTCTATGCGATAGCGGCTCAACGTCGCCAGTTGCCGGCCGACGCTGCCAAAGATGTGTCGATCAGGGACGAATTCGGCTTTCCAGTCAAACGCACTGGCGTTGCATGGGTACAGGTCGGCGACCCGTTCCTGCAAGAGCTTGAGCTGGTCCTGATAATCGCTGGCCTTGGCGCCGTCATCGAGCTCCTGCAGCAGCACCACATCGGGCTGCTCATCGCGGATCACTCGCGCCACTTCGTCGAGGCTGAAGGCCATGTCTTCCGGTGTCGGCGCTTCATCGTTGCCCTGGGCCAGATCATTCCAGAACACGTAACGCTTGCCGGCCAGGTACTGCACGTTCCAGGTCATGACTTTCAGCGCCTGGCCCGGCACGAGTGTCGGTGGCGTCCCCGTGCAACTGACCGGCAGGGTTTCGCGAGTGTCGGGGCGCCAGGTCAGGCTGAACAGCAGCCCACCGATCAGGGCGATGGCAAGCACAACAAGCAACAGGGTGTAGCGCAGTAGACGGGTCATGGCTCGGCTTATAGCGTTACAGAAAGTGGCCCCGAGCATACCTGACGGTCGTCTCGAAGCCCAAGCGCAGTGCTGTCAGATTGCTCTGTCACGTTTGTCAGGCAATTCGCTGATCAGCATGAACAGGCGGAACAACACCACACTGGTGAACAGTTGCAGGAAGCTGTGAGCGCTGTCGATCAGTATCGCGATCACCGGGTTTTGCGGCTCGGGGTACACCGCCAGCGTCGCACCTTTGAGCAACCACAGTGGCGTCATCACGCAGAGAATGCACAGCAGGATCCGCCAGAAGTGCCCACGGGTCAGGCGCAGGCTTTCTTTCATTGCCTGCAAGGGGCCCATGCCGCGCAGCACCAGCAGGTATTCGCCGAACGCGAGCATCACCATCAGCATCAGGCCCGGCAGGAAGTACAGCGACAGGCCCAGCAATATCAACAAAGTGTTCAGCGCCGTGAGTAACGCGAAGCGTGGCCACAGAGTGGCGGCCATCGCCAGCAGATCACGATTGCGCGGTGCCTCGCCACGGCTGCGCGCATCAAGGAACAGGATCAGCGCTGCGGTGTACAGCGGATACACCAGCAGACCGACGACGATGCTGATTGCCGAGATGTTTTCCGGCCCGCTGGCGTGATCGACCACTTGTTGCAAGAACGCTTCGAAAATCACCAGCGGCAGGCACAACCGCACGATGCTGCCCAAATGGCGTTTGAAAAAATACAGAGAGTCGCGCAGTACTTCGAGGGCATTCATCAGTCGGTATCGCAGGTGGAAAACAGTGGCTCACTTTAACCGATGATCGCCGGCGCGACACAAACGTAAACATTCGGTAAAGGTCATTGAAACGTTTTGTCACCGTCTCCATTACAGGAGAGCACCTCGGCCAACGTGGACGAGGGCAATGTTATCCCCGGCAATCTACGAGGTCGCCATGAACAGCGAAGAGCAAACCCTGATCGATGGACTGTTTTCCCGGCTGCAGCAGGCCGAAACGGAGGCAGCCCCGCGCGACGCCCAGGCCGAGACGCGGATCAAGGAACACCTGACCCGCCAGCCGGCGGCAGGTTATTTCATGACCCAGGCGATTCTGGTGCAAGAGGCCGCGCTCAAAAGCCTCGACGAGCAGAACAAACAACTGACTCAGCAAGTCCAGCGTTTGCAGGCTGAGTTGCAGTCGGCGAAGGCCCAGAGTGCCGCACCGGCGCCGAGCGGCGGCGGTGGTTTCCTGTCGAGCATTTTTGGTGGCAGCCCGCGTCCGGCGCCAACCCAGAGTGCCCCAGCCTCGACTGGCGGCTGGCGCGAACCGGCACCGCAGCAGAATTATGCGGCCCCGGCGCCACAACAGAACTTCGGCGCAGCGCCGCCTGGTTATGCGCAACAAGCCGTTCCGGCGGCCGGCAGCAGCTTCCTCGGCGGCGCCTTGAAAACTGCGGCCGGTGTAGCTGGTGGCGTGATGCTGGCGCAGGGCATCAGCAGCCTGTTCCATCACAATCAGCAGCCGGAAGAAATCGTTGAAGTGATCAAGGAAGAGCCGGCGCAGGTCGCTGACCAGAGCAGCAATGGCTGGGGCGAAGATCAGCGTGTGGCCGATAACGGCTTCTCTGGCAACGACCAGGGCGGATTCACCGACACGGACTACGGTAACGACAATTCTTCCTTCTTTGATGACGACGATTCCTTCGTCTGATTCACCATTCGTCCGGAGCCCCTGAGGGCTCCGGGCCGATTATTCGCGGAACCTTCCTTCGGGCTGGCATACTGAGCGCCTTTTTCGGGCCTGGCGCCTGATCCCGCTTCGAGCGCTTGCGCGCCCACAGGAACTCCGGTGAAAAAAATCGCAGTGTTCGCCGACGTGCAGAACCTCTACTACACCGTGCGTCAGGCCTATGGTTGTCACTTCAACTACGCCGCGCTGTGGGCAGACATCAGCAAGGACGGGCAGATCGTCGAGGCCTACGCCTACGCGATCGACCGTGGCGACAGCAAGCAGCAGCAGTTCCAGCAGATCCTGCGCAATCTGGGCTTCACCGTGAAGCTCAAACCCTACATCCAGCGCAGCGACGGCTCGGCCAAGGGCGACTGGGACGTGGGCATCACCCTCGACATCATGGACGCCGCCGACCACGTCGACGAAATTGTCCTCGCCTCCGGTGACGGCGATTTCGACATGCTGCTCGAACGCATCATCAGCAAACACGGCGTGCAAGCGGTCGCCTATGGCGTGCCCGGCCTGACGGCCAACTCGCTGATCCGCGCCGCCAGCCGTTACGTGCCGATCGAAGGCGCGTTGTTACTCAAGAATTGAACGGAGTTGAACCCGGTTTGGAACGCATTGCAGTCATCGACTTTGAAACCACCGGCCTGTCGCCGAACAGCAGCTGCCGCGCCACGGAAATCGCCGTGGTCATGCTGGAAAACGGCCGCATCGTCGAGCGTTACCAGAGCCTGATGAACGCCGGCGTACGCGTCCCCGCGTTCATCGAACAACTGACCGGCATCAGCAACGCCATGCTGCGCACCGCGCCGCCGGCCGAGCAGGTGATGAACGAGGTCAACGAGTTCGTCGGCTGCACGCCGCTGGTAGCGCATAACGCATCGTTCGACCAGAAGTTCTGGGACTTTGAACTGGGTCGGATCAAGCGCACGCGGTTGCAGAACTTTGCCTGTTCGTTGCTGCTGGCGCGGAGGCTGATGCCGGCGGCGCCGAATCACAAGCTCGGTACGCTGACCACGTTTGCGCGTTTGCCGCACACGGGGCAGGCTCACCGGGCCATGGCCGATGCCGAGATGGCGGCCAATCTGATGGCGCATCTGGCGGATGAGTTGCGGCACAAGCACGGCGTCAGCGAGCTATCGCACGACCTGCTGTGCAAACTGCAAAAAGTCCCGGCCGCGAAAGTCACCGAACACCTCCAACGCTATCGCTGATCCCACAGACCGATCGTTCCCACGCTCTGCGTGGGAATGCCTCAACGGACGCTCCGCGTTCGGCTTTGAACGGGACGCGGAGCGTCCCGGGCTGCATTACCACGCAGAGCGTGGGAACGATCATTCGGGGGGAGCCGAACTATTTGCCGTTGCCTTCGATCTGGCCTAACGGCACGCGCTTTTCGATCGCGCTCGACAACACAATCGAGGTCTTGCTGAAGCCAAACTTCGCCACGCGATTGATCAACTCCTCCAGCTCCGTCATTGATCCCACTGCGGCTTTCATCATCACGCACGGATCGCCCGTGACCCGAAAGCATTCGGTCAGCTGCGGGATTTTTACCAGTTCGTCGTAGACCTTCTGACTGCCGTTCTGGTGCAGGCGCAATTCGATCATGCACTGGATCGGCAGGCCGATTTTCGACAGGTCGATTTTTGCCTCATATCCGGTGATTACCCCGGAGACTTCAAGCTTGGCCACGCGCTCGGCGACGGCGGGGGCGGAGAGGTTCACTTTACGCGCCAGATCGGCGTAGGACGCTCGGCCGTTTTCCAGCAGGGCGCTGAGCAGCATGCGGTCGTATTTGTCCAAGGGAAATCTCCTGAAAATGCCAGACTTTCGAAATCTCGGTTTAACCCGGAGATCTCCGTGATTTCCAAAGTGTACCGGCGCTATAAACAGGTTTTGTAGCTTATTTTTGCCCGTGCGCCTTTCTAGAATAATCCATCCCTTGAGCCTGACTTTCGAGCCGCCCATGCCTGCCTTGCGCCGTTTTTCCTTGCCGCTGATCGCCGCGTTTTTTGCGTTGTATGTGATTTGGGGATCGACCTATCTGGTGATCCGCATCGGCGTCGAGTACTGGCCGCCGCTGATGCTTGGCGGTGTGCGCTTCGTGATCGCCGGTACGTTGATGTACGCATTTCTGCGCTGGCGCGGGGCCCCTGCGCCAACCTGGGCGCAATGGAAAGCGGCGGGGATCATCGGGATTTTGCTGCTCAGTTTCGGTAACGGCGCGGTGAGTGTGGCCGAGCATACTGGCGTGGCTTCGGGGGTGGCGGCATTGGCTGTGGCGACGGTGCCGCTGTTTACTTTGCTCTGTGGTTATTTCTGGGGGGCGCGTAACACCCGCCTGGAATGGGCCGGGGTGGCGTTGGGGATTATCGGCATTGCCATGCTCAACATGGGTTCCAACCTGCAATCGAGTCCGATGGGCGCGGCGCTGCTGATTTTCGCCGCGGCGACCTGGGCGTTCGGTTCGGTGTGGAGCAGACATCTGCCGTTGCCGCAGGGCGCGATGGCCAGCGCGGTGGAAATGCTGGTTGGCGGCGTGGTGCTGCTGATCGGCAGCGCGGCGAGCGGTGAACACTTGCAAGCAGTGCCGCCGGTTGAAGGCTGGCTGGCGCTGGCGTACCTGATCTTCTTCGGCTCGATCATCGCCTTCAACTCTTATATGTACCTGCTCAAGCACGTGCGTCCGGCGGCGGCGACCAGTTATGCCTACGTCAACCCGGCGGTGGCGGTGTTGCTGGGGATTGTGTTTGTCGGCGAGACCATCGGGATCGAAGAAGCGCTGGCGATGCTGGTGATCATCAGCGCCGTGGTGTTGATTGGCTTGCCGCAGTGGCGCCGTCCGGCACAGCCGCCAGTCGCAGCGCCGACAGCCGTTCCCGCGGAACAGCGTACGAATTAGGGTAAACTGCGCGGCATTGCATGCCCGCGTCATTTTTTCCTACGGTACTCCCATGACTTTCGCCACCCTTGGCCTGATCGAACCCTTGCTGCGCTCCCTCGAGAAGCTCGGCTACCAGACCCCGACGCCGGTTCAGGCGCAAGCCATTCCGGCCGTGCTGGCCGGTCGTGACCTGATGGCAGCGGCCCAGACCGGCACCGGAAAAACCGCCGGTTTCGCTTTGCCACTGCTGCAGTTGTTGGCCATGGAAGGGCCGAAAGTCGCTGCCAACTCGGCGCGTGCGCTGATTCTGGTGCCGACCCGCGAGCTGGCCGAGCAGGTTCATGAGTCTGTGCGCCAGTACGCCGAAAACCTGCCGCTGCGCACTTATGCGGTGTACGGCGGCGTCAGCATCAACCCGCAAATGATGAAGCTGCGCGGCGGCGTCGATGTGCTGGTCGCCACACCCGGTCGCCTGATCGACCTGTTCCGCCAGAACGCGCTGAAACTCGATCAGCTGCAGACTCTGGTGCTGGATGAAGCCGATCGTATGCTCGACCTGGGCTTCTCCGAAGAACTGGCGAACATTTACCGCATGCTGCCGAAAAAGCGCCAGACCCTGCTGTTCTCCGCGACCTTTTCCGATGACATCCGCCTGCTGGCCGGGCAAATGCTCAACGATCCGCTGACCGTCGAAGTCAGCCCGCGCAACGTCGCCGCCAACACCGTAAAGCAGTGGATCGTCACGGTGGACAAGAAGCGCAAGGCTGAACTGTTCGTGCACCTGATGCGCAAGAACAAGTGGAAGCAGGTGCTGGTGTTCGCCAAGACCCGCAACGGTGTCGATGCGCTGGTGGAAAAACTTCAGGGCCTCGGTGTGAATGCTGACGGTATCCACGGCGACAAACCACAGGCCACCCGTCAGCGCGCGCTGGACCGTTTCAAACTCAGTGAAGTGCAGATTCTCGTGGCCACCGACGTTGCTGCGCGAGGTCTGGATATCGAAGATCTGCCGCTGGTGATCAACTTCGATCTGCCGATCGTGGCTGAAGACTATATTCACCGCATTGGTCGTACCGGCCGTGCGGGTGCAACCGGTGAGGCAATCTCGCTGGTATGCGCGGATGAAGTGAACATGTTGTCGGCGATCGAGATGCTGACGCGTCAGACCTTGAAGCGTCAGAACGAGCCGGATTTCGAACCGGAGCACCGTGTGCCGGATACCGATGCCAGTGGTCAGGTGATCAAGAAGCCGAAGAAACCGAAGAAGCCGAAAGCTTCCGGTGGTGGCGGCAAGCGCAATCTGGGCAAGTGGGTCGACAGCGGCGAGACGCAGGCGCCGGAGCCTTCGATCAAGCCTGTGCGTAAAGTGCCGGTGTTCAACACTGGACCGCGCAAGCGTAAACCTTAAGGTCAAAAGCCCCTCACCCTAGCCCTCTCCCCGAGGGAGAGGGGACTGATTGGGGGATGCTCCCGAAGTACGCCGACCTGATCCTATGGCTGTGAATCCATAATCGACAAAGCTTTCGCCTGACACCTAGGTCGTCTGACCAAATCCATAATCGACTCGGTGTTTCAGGTCGATGTATGGCGCCAGATACCTCGGTCGGCTGGCCGAAGCCATAATCGACTCGTTGTTTCAGGTCGACGGATGACGTCAGACACCTCGGTCAGCTCCCTCTCCCTCTGGGAGAGGGCTGGGGTGAGGGTTCAGGCAGACGCCTCGGACTTGAGCCACTGCACAATTCCCAACCCCGCCGCCCGCCCACTGGCGAAACACCCCGTCAGCAAATAGCCGCCCGTCGGCGCCTCCCAATCGAGCATCTCACCCGCGCAGAACACTCCCGGCAACGCCTTGAGCATCAAGCGCTCATCCATCGCCTCGAACGTCACGCCCCCGGCACTGCTGATCGCCTCGTCCAATGGCCGCGTTTTCACCAATGTCAGAGGCAACGCTTTGATCGCCCGCGCCAACAGCGCCGGATCAGCAAACGTCGCAGCATCAGTCAGTTCACGCAACAGCGCCGCTTTCACCCCATCAATGCCGACCTGACTGTGCAGATGCTTGGCCATCGAGCGCGATCCGCGTGGCTTGCTCAATGCCGCCTGCAATTTATCCACAGGCCGGCCGGGCAGCAGGTCGATGTGAACAACCGCCGCGCCATACTGATTGATCGCCTCTCTAATCGGCGCCGACAGCGCATAAATCAGACTGCCTTCAATCCCGGTCGCGGTAATCACGCATTCGCCCAAGCGCGGAACGTCGTCGTTCAAGCCGATGGCGATATTTTTCAGCGGCGCACCGGCGAATTTGCTGACCATCAGCTCGCTCCAGGCCTGCACTTCGAAGCCGCAATTACTCGGCTGCAATGGCGCAAGTCCTACACCGTGCTGCTCCAGAGCCAGCATCCACGCACCGTCGGATCCGAGCCGCGACCAACTGCCACCGCCGAGGGCGAGCAGGGTGGCGTCGGGTTTCACGGTGATTTCACCTTCCGGGCTGTCGATGCGCAGCGCGCCGTGTTCATCCCAACCGAGCCAGCGATGGCGGGTGTGGATAACTACGCCACTGTCGCGCAGGCGTTTGAGCCAGGCACGCAACAGTGGCGCGGCTTTCATGTCGGTGGGAAACACGCGGCCGGAGCTGCCGATAAAGGTTTCGATACCCAGATCGTGAATCCATGTGCACAACGCATCGGCGTCGAAGCCGCGCAGCAGCGGGGCGATTTGCGGCGCGCGTTCGGCGTAACGCGAGAGGAACGCCGGGTAGGCTTCGGAGTGGGTGATGTTCATCCCGCCGACGCCGGCGAGCAGGAATTTTCGGCCCACCGAGGGCATGCCGTCGTAGAGATCGACGCGAACTCCGGCCTGGCTCAGCACTTCAGCGGCCATCAGGCCGGCGGGGCCACCGCCGATGATGGCGACGTGAGCGGGGGAGGAGGCGGAAGTCTGGGTCATGGCATGCGCTGCGGTATGGCGGGATAAGGCGCGCATTCTAACAGCGCAGATCTCTTGTAGGAGTGAGCCTGCTCGCGATAGCGGTGTATCAGCCAAGGTAATGTTGAAGGTGTTGACGCTATCGCGAGCAGGCTCACTCCTACAGGATTTGTGTTGGCTCAGAATGTTGGTTGAAAAATGATCAGCACGCTGCAGGCCATAACCGGTATGGCCTGTAGTCCCTTTCACTCAGGTTATCCACAGGCAGTTCCACAGCCATTGTGGGTAACACAGCACAACTCAATGACAACCGTGTGACTGCCAGACCCGCTGTGCGCTGTGATGGAGGATGCCGTGGCGGCGGGCGAGGGCGTGGCGGTCCTTGCTGTAGCCGCCGCCGATCACGCCCATCACCGGAATGTCGCGGCCCAGGCAATGGCGCATCACGCTTTCATCGCGGGCGGCGACGCCTTCGTCGGTCAGTTGCAAATAACCGAGGGCATCGTCCTTGTGTACATCAACGCCGGCGTCATACAGCAGCAGATCCGGTTGATACAGCGGCAGCAGATAGTTGAGCGTGTCATCGACCACTTTCAGGTAATCAGCATCGCCCATGCCTTTGGGCAGCGGAATGTCCCAGTCACTTTGCGCTTTGCGTGCGGGAAAATTCTTCTCGCAGTGCAGGGAAACGGTAATCGCCTCCGGCGTGTCATGCAGGATTCGTGCGGTGCCGTCGCCCTGATGCACATCGCAATCGAAGATCAGCACGCGATTCACTCGACCGCTTTGCAGCAGGTATTGGCTGATGATCGCCAGGTCATTGAAGATGCAGAATCCTGCCGGGTAGTCGTAATGCGCATGGTGAGTGCCACCGGCCAGATGACAGGCCAGGCCATGTTCGAGGGCTTTCTCCGCGGCCAGAATCGAACCGCCGACCGCTCGCACCGTGCGCCGGGCCAGTGCTTCATTCCATGGCAAGCCTAGACGCCGCTGGTCTTCGCGGGACAACTCGCCGCTCATGTAGCGTTCGATATACGCACGGTCATGGGCGAGGGCGAGGATGTCGTTGGGGCAAATCTCGGGTCTAAGCAGATCGCCATCGCGGGTCAGGCCGCTGTCGACCAGGTGATCGCGCAGCAAACGAAACTTGTCCATCGGGAAGCGGTGATCCGCCGGAAACTCGGGGCTGTAGTCTTCGTGGTAGATCAGCGGCAATGGCATGGCGATTTCGTGTAGGAACGTAGGAATGAGTGAAGGATCCTACCAGCGATGTAGACTTGCGGCATGGAAACGGAGGGGCACGATGGAGCCGATACTGGAACTGCAAAGCGCACGCTTGCTGATGCGTCAGTGGCAGGACGAGGATTTGCCAGCATTTGCAGCGATGTGCGCCGATCCTCAGGTGATGCGCTACTTCCCGGCAGCGTTGAGCCGACTGGAAAGCGCCTCGATGATCGGCCGCGTGCGTGGGCATTTTGCCGAGCACGGTTTTGGCCTTTGGGCGCTGGAGCGCAAGGACAGCGGTGAATTCATCGGTTTCACCGGGCTCGGCGTGGTTGGCTTTGATGCGCCGTTCACTCCGGCAGTGGAGATCGGCTGGCGTCTGGCCAAGGAACATTGGGGCCTGGGCTATGCCAGCGAAGCGGCGTGGACCGCTCTGCGTTGCGGCTTTGATCGGTTGGCGCTCAAGGAAATAGTTTCCTTCACCGCGCAATCCAATCTGCCCTCAGAGAAAGTCATGCAGGCGATCGGCATGCATCACGCCCCGGAAGATGATTTCGATCATCCGAAACTGGCCGTCGATCATCCGTTGCGTCGGCATGTGCTGTACCGCATCACTCGGGAACAATGGCTGCAAACCTTGCATGGATAAGCCGACACGGACGTTTACAATGGCCGCCATATCATTGGCCCGCGCCATAATCTGAATCGGCCGCCGCAGCCAAGACTGCGCGGCATATAGCTTTGTGTGAGGAGAGTCTGAATGAGCCAAGTGTTGGAAGATCTGGTCGACTTGCTGACCCTGGAACCGATCGAAGAAAACCTGTTCCGTGGCCGTAGCCAGGACCTGGGTTTTCGTCAGTTGTTTGGTGGTCAGGTGCTCGGCCAGTCGCTGTCGGCGGCCAGTCAGACGGTTGAAGAGGCGCGTCATGTGCACTCGATGCACGGCTATTTCCTGCGCCCGGGCGACGCCAAGTTGCCGGTGGTCTATTCGGTTGATCGCGTGCGTGATGGCGGCAGCTTCAGCACCCGCCGCGTCACGGCGATCCAGAAGGGCCACCCGATCTTCACCTGCAGCGCTTCGTTCCAGTACGACGAAGCAGGCTTCGAACACCAGAGCCAGATGCCGGTAGTGGTCGGTCCGGAAAACCTGCCTTCGGAGCTGGAACTGACCCAGCAACGCGCGCACCTGATCCCGGAGCACATGCGCGAAAAACTGCTGTGCCCGAAACCGATCGAAGTACGCCCGGTCACCGAAAAAGACCCGTACAACCCGCAGCCGGCGGATCCGGTGAAGTACGTGTGGTTCCGTGCCGACGGCGCATTGGCCGACATCCCGGCGCTGCACAAATACCTGCTGGCCTACGCCTCGGACTTTGGCCTGCTGACCACCTCGATGCTGCCTCACGGCAAATCGGTCTGGCAGAAAGACATGCAGGTCGCCAGCCTCGATCACGCGCTGTGGTTCCACAACGATCTGCGCGCCGATGACTGGTTGCTCTACGCGATGGACAGCCCGTGGGCCGGTAATTCCCGTGGTTTCTCCCGTGGCAGCGTGTACAACCGTGCCGGGCAACTGGTCGCGTCGGTGACGCAGGAAGGCTTGATCCGTCATCGCAAGGATTGGGCATGAGCCTGAAAGAGGTGAAGCACTGGGTGTTCGACATGGACGGCACGCTGACGGTCGCCGTGCATGATTTCGCGGCAATTCGCGTGGCGCTGGCGATTCCGCCGGAAGACGACATCCTCACTCATCTCGCCGCATTGCCGGCGGATGAGGCGGCAGTGAAACACGCATGGCTGTTGGAGCATGAACGCGATCTGGCGCTGGGTTCGACCCCGGCGACCGGTGCGGTGGAGCTGGTGCGTGATCTGCATGCGCGCGGTTATCGCCTCGGCATCCTCACTCGCAATGCGCGGGAATTGGCGCATGTGACGCTGGATGCCATTGGTTTGGCTGACTGCTTTGCGGTGGACGATGTGTTGGGCCGCGATGAAGCACCGCCGAAGCCGCATCCGGGTGGCTTGCTGAAACTGGCAGACGCTTGGGACGTGCCGGCCAGCGAGATGGTGATGGTCGGTGATTACCGCTTTGATCTGGATTGCGGCCGAGCGGCGGGGGCGCGGACGGTGTTGGTGAATTTGCCGGATAACCCGTGGCCGGAGTTGACCGATTGGCATGCGAAGGATTGTGTCGAGTTGCGGCGGATGCTTCTGGCCTGAAATTTATGTTGTCAGAAGGGACGCCTTCGCGAGCAGGCTCGCTCCCACATTAGATCTTCGGTACACAGGGATTTTGTGTAATGCATCAATCCAATGTGGGAGCGAGCCTGCTCGCGAAGAGGCCAGATCATCCACTGCATAGCTTACTGATCGAACAACGCCTTTTGCCCCTCCGGCGAGGTCAACATCCCATCGCCGTTATGCCCGACCCCGGGCACTTCAACCAACCGCTGATTCACCCCTTCCGGATGCCGACGCAGCAAATACCCGAAGTACAACTTCCCCCGCTCCAGGCGATACGCACCTTGCGCCTCGGCTTCACAACGCTTGTCCAATGCTGGATGCTTGGGATCGACGTCCTGCTGCCCAAGCAGATAAATCACCTCGCGTTTGACGTAACTGCTTTCAAGCTGCAACGGCGTTTGCCCACCGGCATACACCGGCATGTCTGACAGACCGTACTTCCAGCGATTGAAGCCCGCACACTTCGCATGATCAAACGCCACTGGCCGTTGTTCATTGAAGTAGGCATAAGAAGACGGATTGGCCACCACATAGCGCAGACCAATGCCGTTGGCCTTCAGCGCCGGTTGATCCTTGGCCAGCAGGGCATAGCGCTGTACAACCTGGCCGCCGCCGGAATGACCGAAGATTACGATCTGCTTTACGTCCGGAAACTGTTTGCGATCGCTGATCCGTCCGATGATTTCGTCGAGCGCCGCATAGGAACTCAACGGATTCGGCCCTGTGGATAACCCGCCGCCCATCCAGTCGTTGCCCTGCCAGCGCAGGACGGTGGCGGGCAACGAGTACAGGGCAACGTCGCTTTCATTGAGAAACTGCGGGGCAATCACCAAGGTGTGCGTGGTTTGTCCCGCCAGCTCGGCCGCACTCTCGGCGCTTTTGCGATAGGTCTCGGCGTTGCGTAATCGGCCATGAATGACGATCAGCACTCGCTCGATCTTCTCCGGCGCAGGCCCGATGCCTACCGCCATTTCCCCGGCCTTGAGTTGCAAGCGACCGGGGCTGATCGCATCGACACCAGCGGCGTGCGCGGTGCTGCCAACAATCAGTAACGCCAAAAGCCATTTATGCATTTACAGGTTTTTCGCCGCGAAGGTGTCGCACTGGCCGACCTGGCCCTGCGCGAATCCGGTTTTGAACCAGCGCACCCTTTGCGCCGACGTACCGTGAGTAAACGAGTCCGGCACCACACGGCCCTGACCCTGTTGTTGCAGGCGATCATCACCGATGGCGTTGGCCGCATTCAAGGCTTCTTCGATGTCGCCCGGTTCCAGCCAGTTCAAGCGCTTCTGTGCGCTGTAGGCCCAGACACCAGCGAGGCAGTCGGCCTGCAGTTCCTGGCGCACCAGCAAGCCGCCATCGCCTTCCATCTGCCGGCCTTGCTGGCGGGCTGTCTGAATTTTCGCCGAAACGCCAAGAAGCGTCTGCACATGGTGTCCGACTTCATGCGCGATTACGTAGGCCTGAGCAAAGTCCCCGGCGGCTTTGAAGCGTTGTGACATTTCCTGGAAGAACGCCATGTCCAGATAGACCTTCTGGTCCGCCGGGCAATAGAACGGGCCGGTCGCCGAGGTCGCGAGACCGCAGGCGGAATTGACCCGATTACTGAACAGCACCAGGGTCGGGTCTTTATATTGCCGGCCAGCCTGTTGGAAAATCGTGCCCCAGGTGTCTTCGGTATCGCCAAGGATCGAGCGGACGAATTCGGCTTGCTCATCGTTGGCTGGCGGCGCCTGACGGGTTTGCGAGGTCGGCGCCGATTGTTGGGTGGATTGCCCGGCGAGCTGGCCGAGAATCTGCAACGGGTCTTGCCCGGTGATCCAGCCAATACCGACGATCAGCAGAATCGCGCCCAGGCTCAGGCCCTTGCCACCGCCGAAACGCATGCCGCCACCGCCGCCGGCATCATCACCACGGGCATCGACGACGTTGTCACTGCGTCGGCCTTTTTTCCATAGCATGTGGGAATCCTCTGTGTGTATCGGGTGGTGATGAGTGTTGCTGTTGTGTGAGTGTGGCGCCAGTCCGGTCGTCCGTCTATTGGCCACACGCAAACAGGCCCGGCCTCGTGCTGACGAGGTCGGGCCTGTTATTGACGGTCTGGCGCGCGGCAAATTCAATCCCGCGCAGGATTTCTATCGCTGGATTATCAATCAGCGATCAAACGCATCCCACTCAGGGGCGAAATCCGGACTGACCTGACGTTCACGTTTCGATAGCGCGGCGATCAGCGCCCGATCCTCATCGTCGAGTTCGACCTTCAGCGAGGCGAGGTTGGCCAGTTGATTGGTCTGGCTGCTGGCCTTGGGAATGGCCGCGACGTTGGGCTGATCGAGCAACCATTTCAGTGCGACCTGCGTCGGCAGTACGCCGTGCTTTTTGGCGATCTGTTGAATCTGCGGGATGTCCGAGACCTTGTTGCGTGCCAGTGGGGTGTAGGCCGTCAGTGCCATGTCGTGTTGACGAGCGTAGTCGAGCAGGGCGTTTTGCCCGAGCAGGACGTGGTACTCGACCTGAATCGCTGACAGACCAATCCCATATTCCTCGACGACTTTGCGTAGCAGGGGCAGCGGAAAATTCGCCACGCCGATGTTGCGCGCCAGGCCTTGCTCCTTGAACGAGGCCAACGTGGCGAGGGTGCTTGGCAAATCCCAGTCGGTGGTCGGCCAGTGGATCATGAACAGGTCGACGTAATCACTGCGCAGGGCTGTGAGGCTGCGATCCATGGAGTGGCGCATCGCGTCGGGTTGCAACTGGTCCCACCAGACCTTGGTGGTGACATGAATCTGTTCGCGCGGTGTCGGCGTATTCGCCAACGCTTGTCCGACGGCGTCTTCGTTGTTGTAGGCCGCTGCCGTGTCGATGTGGCGATAACCCAGTTCCAGCGCCTGCTCTACTGCGTGGGTGCATTCGTCGCCGAGCATTGGCCAGGTGCCGAGGCCAAGTTTTGGCATGTTCAAACCCTGGGCGTTAACGATGTGCTGCATGGTCGATCTCCTGTTCGAAAGCAGTGATGTCGGCAATATGCCGGGCGGCGATGTAACCGAAAGTCAGTGCCGGGCCGAGGTTGATCCCGCCCGCCGGATAGTGGCCGCCCATGATGCTGGCCATGTCGCCACCCGCCGCGTAGAGGCCGGCGATGGGCTGTTCGTTGGCATCCAGCACTTGCGCATGTGGATTGACCTTGAGGCCGGCAAACGTGCCAAAGCAGCCCGGCTGGACTTTCACGGCGTAGTACGGGCCGGTATCTATTGGGGCAACGCAGGGGTTGGGAAGGTTCGCCGGATCACCCTGTTTGCGGTTGTAGGGAGTTGCGCCGCGACCGAACAACGGGTCTTCGCCGTGACGGGCATGGCGGTTGTAGTTATCCACAGTCTGGCGCAAGCCGCTCGGGTCGATGCCGCAGGCGAGGGCCAATTCTTCAACGGTGTTGCCGGTTTTCAGATAGCCGCTGCGGATAAATGCTGACACGGGCAGCGGAAATGGCCGCGATATGCCCAAGCCATAACGACGTTGAAAGGCGCGAGTGCAAATTAGCCAGGAAGCAACTTCTTCACCTTCCGGCGCAGCAGCGACCATGGCGCTGACGTAGTCGTAGTAACCGTTGGCTTCGTTGACGAAACGTTGGCCGTTGCGCAGAACCCCGATGATCCCGGGTTTGCCGCGCTCGATGATGTGTGGGAAATGACCAATGCTGCCGTCGGAATGTGGCACTTGCGATACCGGCGCCCACGCCACGGGCGAAGCCACATCGGTATTGACCCGCGCACCGACGCTTTCGCCCAGACGCAAACCATCGCCGTTGACGGCCAGCGGTGGTAGCGCCCAATGCTCGTGACCGGTCGGCGTGCGCGGAAACAAGTTTTTGCGCCGCTCGATGTCATTGGCAAAACCACCCGCGGCGAGTACTACGGCTTTGCGTGCATGAATGCGGATCGGGCCCTTGCGGGTGTTGACCAGCGCGCCCGAGACGCGCGAGCCATCACGCAGCAATTCAGTCACAGGCGCCGATTCCCACAGCAACACGCCGAGGTCTTCGGCGGACTTCGCCAGCCGTGCCACCAGTGCCACGCCGTTGACCAGTTGCATCGCCCGGCCATGCACTGCGAGGTCGAACAGGTGCCGAGTGAAACGTTGGGTCACATGCCATGCGGCTTTCATTGAGCGCGTCAGATTGAGGAAGGCCGACAGATCCACCCCGGCCATGATCGGCATGCCCATGAAGGACGTTTCGCGCAGGGTGGTACGAAGGCGCCTGAGCAAACGTCCGACCTTGCGTCCGTCGTAAGGCGCCGCGATGACCGAGCGACCGCCAGTGCCGGCCCCCGGCGTGTCGCCATGAATGTCGGCAATGGCATTGCCATCGGCAAATTGCAGCGCGGTGTGCTGCTCGAAAAACGCGACCATGCGCGGCCCCGCTTCAAGGAAGGCGTCGATCATCGTCGAATCAAAATGCTCACCCAGTTCATGGCGCAAATAGGTGCGCGGTTGTTCGATGTCTTCGACGATTCCAGCGCGACGGGCCAGCGGATTGCACGGCACCCAAGCCCAGCCACCCGACCACGCAGTGGCGCCACCGAACACCGGGTCTTTCTCGACAACGATGACTTTCAAGCCATGCCACGCGGCGGTGACGGCGGCCGATAACCCGGCGGCGCCAGAACCGACGACCAATACGTCGCAGTCGATATCAGGGAGTTCGGCAGACATGAAAGCAACGCTCCAGCGGTGAATTATTTTTGGAATTTGATTCCAGAAAATAACCAGTGGTGCACTCGATCGACAAGCCTCGATCAAACAAAACGGGCGGTTATCGAACACACGGTTCCAGATTTCGCTTTGCCGCCGATGTCTTCTAGAATCGGCAAAATTTCCTTTGGATATCCCCATGGCCGGCAGTCAAATCGAACGGGTTTTCAGTGTGCTGGAAAGCCTTACCAGTGATTCGCGCGGGCTGCCGATGCAGACCTTGGCCGAGCAACTGGATATTCCGAAAAGCGCGACACACCGCCTGCTCGCCGAGCTGATCCGTCTGGGCTACGTGCGGCAGAATCCGGAAACCTTGCGTTATCACTTGTCGACCAAACTGGTGGCGATGGGCTTTCAATACCTGTCGAGCAGCGGTGCCGACATCGTCCAGCCGGTACTCGACCGACTGGCGCAGGAAACCGGTGAACTGGTGCGTCTGGGCGTGATCGACGGCGAGCGCCAGACCTGGATCGCCAAGGCGCAAGGCGCGCGCAGCGGTCTGCGTTACGACCCGGACATGGGCCGCGATGCGCCGCTGTTCTACACCGCGTCCGGGCATGCGTGGCTGGCGTGCATGAGCGATGCCGAGGCGTTGTCGATGGTCGAGCGTCAGGCGGCGGAAGTGCCAGTGGGCGTGGGGCCGAATGCGCCGCGCTCGAATATCGAATTGCTGGAACGGCTGCGTCTGGCGCGGGAACAAGGCTATGCCTGCGTTGAGGAGAGTTCGGCGGTCGGCACTTCGGCGATTGCGGCGGTGGTGAAACACCCTGCGGATGGGCGGGTGATCGGTGTGCTGAGTATCGCCGGGCCGAGTGCGCGGATGCCGGGGGCGCGGTTGCATGAACTGGCGCCGCTGTTGCTGACATTCACCGAAGAATTATCAGCAGCAAGCCTGGCCTCAGAACTGTTTGTCTGATCCGAATTCACAATTCACATAGGCCCCCTGTGGGAGCGAGCCTGCTCGCGAAAGCGGTGTGTCAGTCACTTTTTATTTCATTGACGTACCGCATTCGCGAGCAGGCTCGCTCCCACATTTGATTTTGGGTTGATCAGGAAAATTGTGCGGTGTTCGCACGGTTTTGCGGTTGATGGGTGTTTGATTCTGGAACTCGGTTCTAAATTGTTTGCGGAGTGTTATTCCGAGAACAATCACAAGAGGACCGCACCTTGAATTCGCCCCTTCGAATCGCCCTGATCGGCGCCGGCAACATGGGCCAGCAACATTATCGGCACCTGCAAACCCTCAGCGAAGCGACGCTGTGCGCAGTGGCTGATCCCGGGCCGCAAGTCGCAGCGCTTGCGGCTGAATGGGGCGTCAGACATTTCGCCGATAATCGTCAAATGCTTGAGCAGATCAGGCCAGACGCGGTGATCGTCGCCAATCCGAATAATCAACATGTCAGCACAGCGCTCGATTGCCTGGCGGCGGGTGTGCCGGTGTTGCTGGAAAAACCGGTCGGTGTGCATCTGGACGAAGCGCGCAAGCTGGTCGCGGCGGTCAAAAGCAGCGGCGTTCCGGTACTGGTCGGCCACCACCGACGCCACAATCCGCTGATCGTTCGCGCTCATGAGTTGGTGCAGAGCGGGGCGCTTGGGCGGCTAACCACGGTGACCGCACTGTTCCAGTTGCGCAAGCCGGACAGTTATTTCGAGATCCCCTGGCGCCGCGAACCGGGTGCCGGGATGTTGCTGACCAATCTGATTCACGACCTCGACCTGCTACGCCATCTGTGCGGTGAGGTGCGCTCGGTGCAAGCGATCACCGACAACACCGTGCGCGGTTTTGCCAATGAAGACAGCGCGGCGGTGTTGCTGCAATTCGAAGGTGGCACATTGGCAACCCTGAGCGGGTCCGACGCAGTGGCTGCGCCGTGGAGTTGGGAGCTGGGTTCCGGTGAGAACCCAGTCTATCCGCGTCAGGCCGGTCAGCCCTGTTATCTGCTGGCCGGGACCGCTGGTGCCTTGAGCATTCCGCAACTCAAGCGTTGGCATTACGCCGCTGATCAGGTCGACGCCGGTTGGCATGAACCGTTGTTGATGGTCGAAGAGTCCTACAGCGGTGACGATGCTTTGCGCTTGCAGTTACAGCATTTCGTACGCGTGGCACGGCGTGAAGTCGAGCCGCTGGTGAGTGCGGCCGACGCGGCGCGCACTTTGGCGCTGATCGAAGCCATACGCGAGGCCGCCGCCACCGGTCGTACCTGCTCCCCTGCGTTGATCGAGGCTTGAACATGAGTGAACGAATCCTCTCCTTGGCCAGCCTTACGGTACTGGAGTTGTCGCCGCCGCAAATGGTTGAAGTGGCCGCGCGCGCCGGTTACAGCCATGTCGGCTTGCGCCTGGAACCGGCGACGCCTGAGGAGCATCATTTCCCGTTGGTCGCTGATGCTGAATTGCGCCGTCAGACCTTGCAGCGCCTGCGCGATACCGGCATCCGTGTGCTCGACGTGGAAATCCTGCGTTTGAAACCGCAGACCGTCGTCGCCGATTTCGCGAAACTTCTGACAGTGGGCGCGGAATTTGGCGCCACGGAATTACTCATCGCCGGTAATGATCCTGACGAGCAACGACTCACCGACAACTTCGCCGCCCTGTGCGATCTGGCCGCGCCTTACGGGTTGCACCCGCATCTGGAGTTCATGCCTTGGACCGATGCGCGCGATCTTCAGCAAGCGCTGCGCATTGTCGAGCATGCTGATCGGGAAAACGCTGCGGTGCTGGTCGATGCCTTTCACTTTGATCGTTCGTCGTCACGCTTGGACGATCTGGCAAACGTGCCGGCGTCACGCCTGCGCTATGCACAATTATGTGATGTCGCGGGGCCGAGACCGTTAGACATGGCCGAGATCTTGCGTCAGGCGCGCAACGAGCGGCGGTTTCCCGGCGAGGGCGATTGCGATCTGCTCGGGTTGTTGAAAGCGCTGCCGACTAATATTCCACTGAGTCTGGAAATTCCCACGGTGAAACTGTTGGAGCAGGGCGTGAGCGGATTAGAGCGAGCGCAGAGGGCCATCGACAGAACCCGGGAATTGTTGGCGCGGTTGTAAGCGCTGCTGCGCACCTTTCGCGGGCAAGCCCGCTCCCACAGGGAACGTGCCGTTCCTGGGGGCGAGACTTGCCTGCGAAGATTTTTGTTTTTTGGGGCACACAAGGAAATCCAATGACCGTCAGCACCCCGCTCTCCGGAGTCAACCAACCCTTCAAGGGGATCTTGCTGATTGTCGTGGCAACCTTCCTGTTCTCCAGTCACGACGCGCTGTCGAAATACCTGTCCGGTTTCTATCCGATCGTGATGGTGGTCTGGGCGCGCTACCTGGTGCACACCTTGCTCATGGCGGGGATTTTTCTGCCGCAGTCCGGGTTGCGCGTCCTGCGCACCAAGAAGCCGTTGTGGCAGTTGGTTCGGGCACTTTGCCTGCTCGGCACCAGCCTGTTTTTCACCACGGCGCTGTTGTACATCCCATTGGCGGAAGCCACGGCGGTCAACTTTCTTGCGCCGGTTTTGGTGACGGCATTGTCCGTGCCGCTGCTCAAAGAGCGGGTAACACGTGGCCAATGGATTGCAGTGATTTGCGGTTTTATCGGCGTGCTGATCATCGTCCATCCCGGCGGTGAGTTGTTCACACCGGCGGTGTTGCTGCCGTTCTGTTCGGCGCTGTTTTTCTGCTTTTATCAATTGCTGACGCGCAAGCTCGCCGAAGTCGATAGCCCGACCACCAGCAACTTTTTTGCCGGGCTGTGCAACACGCTGGTGATGAGTGCACTGGTGCCGTTCTTCTGGCAGGTGCCGACGTTGACCCACGCCGGGCTGATGCTGGCGTTGGGCAGCTGTGGGATGACGGCGCATTTGTTTCTCACCCAGGCATTCCGCCATGCCGCGCCGGCGCTACTGGCGCCGTTCGGTTATTGCCAGATTGTGTTTGCGGGGTTGTTGGGCTGGCTGCTGTTCAATCACACGCCGAGTCTGTTGACGATTATCGGCATCGCAGTGATCTGTTGCAGCGGACTGGCGGCAGCGTGGCAGCAGAGCCGTCGTTGAGTAGGTTACGCAAAACCTTGTAGGAGTGAGCCTGCTCGCGATGGCGGTGTGTCAGTCGATGGAAGTTTTGACTGACACTAAGCCATCGCGAGCAGGCTCACTCCTACAGTTAGCGTCGTGTAGGCAGGTTATTCGGTGATGGTCGGAATCTTGCGCGGTGCCATGAAGTACATCCACGTCAGCGCAATGAAATACATCGCCGGAATCAGGGTGAACAACACGGTGTAGTTGTTGTTGGTGACGGTGAGAATGTGACCGACGATCTGAGTCATGAACATCCCGCCGATCGCCGCGCACATGCCGCCGAAACCGAACACCGTGCTCATCATGTGCTTGGGCGTGTAGTCCATCACCAGGCTCCAGATGTTCGCCGTCCAGGCTTGGTGCGCGCCGATCGCCAGAGAAATCGCCGCCACCGCCACCCAAAGATTGGCAGAGCCAGCCGCCATGACCACGCCGATGATGCAGCAGGCAAACAGGAACATCGACAGCAGCCGCGCCTTGATCGAATTCATCCCGCGACCGATCAGGAACGAAGACAGAATCCCGCCGCCGACGCTGCCGAAGTCCGCCGTGACGTAGATGATGATCAGCGGAATGCCCATCTGGGTGACGTTGATGCCCAGGTTGTATTGCTGATTGAGAAACGGCGGCAGCCAGTACAGGTAGAACCAGAACACCGGCGCGGTCAGCGAGTAGGCGAGGGCGAAGGCCCAGGTACCGCGCATCCGCAGAATCTTCGAGAACGGTACGCGGGCCTGTTCCGGTTCGACTTCTTGCTGGATGTAGTCCAGTTCGGACTGTTTGACGCTCGGGTGATCTTCCGGGTTGAAGTACTTCAAGCCCCAGAACAGCAACCAGATCCCGCCGAGTGCCGACATGCACAGGAACGCCGCTTGCCAGCCCCAGACGTGCAGGACCAATGGCAGCAGCATCGGCGTGAACATCGCGCCGACGTTGGTGCCGGCGTTGAAAATGCCGGTGGCCACTGCACGTTCGCCGGCCGGGAACCACAGGCGCGTGGTTTTCACGCAGGCCGGGTAGTTCGCCGCTTCGGTCAGACCGAGGATGAACCGGCAGACCATGAAACCAACGGCCGAAGTCGCCAGACCGTGGGCACCAGTGGCCAGGCTCCAGAGCAGCACGGCGCAGAAGAACACGCGTTTGACGCCGACCCGGTCGATCAGGCGACCCTGCAGGACGAAACCGATCGCGTAGCCGACCTGAAACCAGAAGTTGATGTTGGCGTAATCCATCGCCGTCCAGCTCATTTCCTTGGCGAGGATCGGCTGCATGACGCCGAGGGCGGCGCGGTCGATATAGTTCAGGGTGGTGGCGAAAAACACCAGCGCCAGCATGCCCCAACGGGTCTTGCCGACGGCCATGGCGCCGCGGATCTTGTCGCCGATGCCACCCGTGGCAGTGCTCATGGCCGGAGCCATGCGGGAAGTCTGTGAAGGAATCATGTGTTCCACCCGTTTTTGGATTTGTTATTTGGTGTGCTTTTTACTTGCACGCTGCGACCGGTGGTTCAGATCCGGACTCAATGTGCAGTCGATGTTGGGCAGTGGACGAAAAATCGTCAATTCGCCAAACCGCCATTGTGTTCGATAATCGCACGCAAAACTAACCGGGTAGTACACTTTAAATTGCTGCCGCGATCGATGCAGCCAATAATTTCCCTACTATAAAAACCCATCCCATGTAGCAGCTGCCGCAGACTGCGATCTTTTGATTGTGCTTGTGACGAATAAAGATCAAACGATCGCAGCCTTCGGCGGCTCCTACAGTAAAGATAAAGCGGCGCAGTCCGGGAGTTGAAACATGCAGCGTTCCATTGCCACCGTTTCCTTGAGCGGCACCCTGCCGGAAAAACTCGAAGCCATCGCCGCCGCCGGGTTCGACGGGGTGGAGATTTTCGAAAACGACCTCCTGTACTACGACGGCAGTCCACGGGAAATTAAACAGATGTGCGCCGATCTCGGCATCGCCATCACGCTGTTTCAGCCGTTCCGCGATTTCGAAGGCTGCCGTCGCGATCGCCTGGCGCGCAATCTTGAGCGCGCCGAGCGCAAGTTCGACCTGATGCAGGAACTGGGCACCGATCTGGTGCTGGTCTGCAGCAATGCCTCGGCCGACAGCGTCGGCGATCAGCAAATTCTAGTCGATGATCTGCGCCTGTTGGCCGAGCACGCTGGCGCGCGCGGCTTGCGCATTGGTTACGAAGCGCTGGCCTGGGGCCGTCACGTCAACACTTATCAACAGGTCTGGGACATCGTGCGTCAGGCCGATCACCCGAGCCTCGGCGTCTTGCTCGACAGTTTTCACACCTTGTCGTTGAAGGGCGATCCAAGCGCTATCGCCGACATTCCGGGCGAGAAGATCTTCTTCGTACAAATGGCCGATGCACCGATCCTGGCCATGGACGTGTTGGAGTGGAGCCGGCATTTCCGCTGCTTCCCTGGGCAAGGCGAGTTCGATCTGCCGGGGTTCCTCGCGCCGATTATTCAAAGCGGTTACACCGGGCCGCTGTCGCTGGAAATCTTCAATGACGGTTTCCGTGCCGCGCCGCCACGGGCCAATGCCGCCGACGGTTTGCGTTCGCTGCTGTATCTGGAAGAGAAGACCCGCCAGCGTCTGGAGCAGGAAACCAAACCTGTGACCAACCGCGAAATTCTCTTCGAAACGCCGAAGGCCAGCGAGTACAACGGCATCGAGTTTCTTGAGTTTGCCGTTGATGAAAGCCTTGGCGCCAAGCTGTCGAACTGGCTGGAGCGCCTCGGGTTCGTCAAGGCCGGGCAGCACCGCTCCAAGAGTGTGAGCCTGCTGCGTCAGGGCGACATCAATCTGATCCTCAACTCCGAACCGTATTCGTTTGCTCACAGCTTTTTCGAGGCTCACGGCCCGTCGCTGTGCGCCACCGCCGTGCGGGTCAAGGACAGCGCCAGTGCGCTAGCCCGCGCCGTCGCCTACAAAGGTCAGCCCTATCGCGGACTGGTCGGCCCTAATGAACTGGAGCTGGCGGCAGTGCGCGCCCCGGACGGTAGCCTGATCTATCTGGTCGATGAACAGGCTGATGTCTACGGCACCGATTTCAATCTGCTGGCAGATGCGCCGGCACGCGGTGGTCTCAAGCGTATCGATCACATGGCCATGGCGCTGCCGGCCGACAGCCTCGACAGTTGGGTGCTGTTCTACAAGAGCCTGCTGGATTTCGAGGCGGACGACGAAGTGGTGCTGCCGGACCCGTACGGGCTGGTGAAGAGCCGTGCGCTGCGTAGCCGCGACAGTTCGATCCGCTTGCCGCTGAACATTTCCGAGAACCGCAACACCGCGATCTCCCACGCGCTGTCGAGTTATCGCGGCTCCGGTGTGCATCACATCGCCTTCGATTGTGACGACATCTTCGCCGAAGTCAGTCGCGCCAAAGAAGCCGGCGTGCCGTTGCTGGACATCCCGCTCAATTATTACGACGACCTTGCTGCGCGCTTCGATTTCGATGACGAGTTTCTCAGTGAACTGGCGTATTACAACGTTCTGTACGACCGTGATGCACAGGGCGGTGAGTTGTTCCACGTCTACACCGAACCGTTCGAAGGGCGTTTCTTCTTCGAGATCATCCAACGCAAGAACGGCTATGCCGGTTACGGCGCGGCTAACGTCGCGGTGCGTCTGGCGGCGATGGCCAAATCACGCAGTGGCGCCGTGCGCCAGGCGAAGTTGTAGGAAATTCGTAAACGCGGGATTAAACACGGGCCGCGCGGCTTCCTTCACTGTGCTGCGCGGCCCATAATCGCCGCCTGTGCAGTGATGGCCGTGAGCCCGCAATGACGATGAATACAGAACTTTCCGCAGCTCCTGAAGTGTCCGCTGTAGAGCCGCGCAAGAGTCGCAAGAACAACCCGGAAAAGACCCGCGAGAACATCCTGCAGGAGGCGATCGTCGAGTTCGTCCAGCAAGGCTTGTCGGGGGCTCGCGTCGATGCGATCGCCGAGCGTATCCACACCTCCAAACGCATGATCTATTACTACTTCGGCAGTAAGGAGCAGTTGTACGTCGAGGTGCTGGAAAAGCTTTACGGCGATATCCGCAGCACCGAAAACCGTCTGCATCTGGCCGAGCTGGCGCCGGTTGAGGCGATTCGGCGATTGGTCGAGTTCACTTTCGATCACCACGACCGCAACGTCGATTTCGTGCGCATCGTCAGCATCGAAAATATCCACAACGCTGAATACGTGAAGCGTTCCGATGCGATCAAGGCGATGAACAACACCATTCTTGATTCACTCGGCGAGATTTTGCGTCGTGGCGCCGAAGAGGGTGTGTTCCGCGCGGGTCTGGACGCGCTGGATGTGCATTTGCTGATCAGTTCGTTCTGCTTCTACCGGGTGTCGAACCGGCACACGTTTGGCGAGATTTTTCAGATCGATCTGCCGGATGAAAGCATCAAACAGCGGCATCGCGAGATGATTTGCGAGTCCGTTTTGCGCTACCTGCAAGCCTGACGTATATCCCCTTGTGGGAGCGAGCCTGCTCGCGAAAGCGGTGTGTCAGTCAGTAAATATGTTGACTGAAGGCACGCCTTCGCGAGCAGGCTCGCTCCCACAGGTTTTTAGCCATTCATGCTTTGAAAATGCGCGAGCATCCGCTGCGCATCCGGCACCACGCCGCTGAACAATTCAAACGCCTTCACCGCCTGAAACACCGCCATGTTGCCGCCATCCAGCGTCCGGCAACCCAGCGCGCGGGCGTTGCGCAGCAGTTCGGTTTCCAGCGGGAAATACACGATCTCCGCCACCCACAATTCCTTGCGCAGCAGCTCGACCGGCACCGGCATGCCCGGCAGTTTGGCCATGCCCATCGGCGTGGTGTTCACCAGCCCGTCAGCCTGATTCAGCGTGCTCGGCAGATCATGCCCGGCGATCGCACGAGCAACGCCGAAATGCTCATTGAGATTGTTCGCCAGGCTTTCGGCGCGCTCACGGTCGACGTCGAAAATACTCAGTTGTTGTACGCCTTCGCTCAACAGGGCGTGGGCCACTGCTGCACCCGCGCCGCCGGCACCCATCTGGACTACACGCTCGCGGGCGGCGTCTTTCAGACCTCGGCGAAAACCTTCGGCGAAACCAAGGCAGTCCGTGTTGTGACCCACACGTTTGCCGTCCTTCAGCACTACCGTGTTCACCGCGCCGATGCCTTTGGCTTCCGGCGACAACTCATCGAGCAGCGGGATGATTGCCTGCTTGCACGGGAAAGTAATGTTCAATCCGGTGTAGTGCATCCGCTCGGCCGCCAGCAGCAGGTCGGGCAGGGCAGTGCTGTCCATGTTCAGTTGATCGAGATCGATCAGTCGGTACAGATAACGCAGGCCTTGGGCATCACCTTCGTGCTCATGCAGCGCTGGCGTGCGCGAGGCCTGAATGCCGGCGCCGATCAGCCCGGCGAGTATTACGTTAGAGCGAGACATGCGCGTTACCCCTTCAACCGCTGGCTGAAATGTTCCAGTGCCAGTCGATAGCCGTGACTGCCAAAACCGGCCATTACCGCTGTGGCAATCGCCGAGACGAACGAGTGATGACGGAACGGTTCGCGGGCGTGGACATTGGACAGGTGCACTTCAATCACCGGCAGTTCGCTGGCCACCAGCGCATCGCGAATCGCTACCGAGGTGTGCGTCCACGCCGCCGGATTGATCACGATCCCGGCGCAACGACCGCGAGCCGCGTGAATCCAGTCGAGCAGTTCGCCTTCGTGGTTGGTCTGGCGAAATTCCACGGCCAGGCCGAATTCTTCGCCAGCGCGACCGCACAAGGCCGAGATGTCCGCCAGGGTTTCGTGACCGTAAGTGGCCGGCTCGCGAGTGCCGAGCAGGTTCAGGTTCGGGCCGTTGAGCACCAGAACGATAGGGGGCATGAGGGGTAACTCCACTTATTGTTTTTGGCTTTGGCCGAGGGTTTCAGCCTGTGGAGATAAAATGTACTAGATGGTTACCATGGTCAATTGAAGTGCCTGAGCCCAGGATTTTTGTGTTCGGTAATCGCACCAAGGCTGTTTCATACTTGATGTTGTTCGAATCGTAACGACAGTTTTGCTTACGTTTTCCCTCGAAGATTTACCGACTCCTGGCCCATGCCGGCGCTAGCCTGAGAGAAGAGCGGAGCCGCTTGCGTTTTACGGCACCGGTCGTCGGATTTGAAAGGATTATCGGATCCTGAAATTTATTAACCTAACGGATGGGTTAGCATGAATGTGTGCAACTACAAGGGATTGTCGATACGCGTAATGTTGCGGAATGAGCATTGCCCACCGCACGCTCATGTAAATGCGGGCGCCTGGAGTGCGCGATTCCATTTCAGCTTTTGGCACAACGACATTGATCTGTGGGATGTCGTGCCGCTGTCTCGTCGACCGACGATGGCTGTATTGGAGGGTTTGTGTCGATCGTTGGGGCATCCCGTTCATCTGCGTCGCGCACGAGGATCTGGTGGTCAGGTTTGCAAACCGTCTGTCTCGGCAATCAAGTGTGGGACTGCGAATCAAACGAGGTACCCGTGATGAAACTGGTTACCGATACGACTTACAGAATCGCTGCGGCGCGCTACGAACCAGAAGAAGACAAGTTGCTTCTGACATTGGTTGGCAAACCGGAAGGAGTTGAAATCCATTTATGAAAGTCATTAAGGCAAAGCCGTCCGTACATCGACCACTGACGGAAGAAATGCTCGATGCAGCCATAAAGCTTGGTGAAGTACGACAGGCCAGCAGTTTCCAAGCTGTTTCTGTGTGCTTTGAAAAATCATCTTTGGTCATCCGTTTTGAGGATGGCAGCGGTGTGTTGCTTCCGGTGAACCAGTATCCAGAGTTTGACGGGTTTGATGCAGGCGATTACGAGGGACTAACCGTCGGATTCGCAGGCACTGCGCTTTGCCATGAGGGCAAAGACCTTGACGTTTCCATTGCCGGGATGATTTCAGCGAGCCAGTCACTCATGAAGATGGCTGCGTCGGTGGTTGCATCGCGTAACGGTCGTCAAAGCAGTGCTGCAAAGTCCGAAGCTGCTCGAGCGAATGGCAAAAAGGGCGGGCGACCACGCAAGGCCGATCCCGCGTTGTAAAACCACAAAAAAGCCGTCAATCACGACGGCTTTTTCGCATCAGCGCCCCGCAATCAACGCCGGGTCAGCAACACACCCGATTCCATGTGATGCGTCCACGGGAACTGGTCAAACAACGCGCACTGGGTAATACGGTGCGTGTCGTGCAACTGGGCGATGTTCGCCGCCAAAGTTTCCGGGTTGCAGGAGATGTACAGGATGTTGTCGAAGCGGCGGGTCAGCTCGCAGGTGTCCGGGTCCATGCCGGCGCGCGGCGGGTCGACGAAGACGCTGCCGAACTCGTAGCTCTTCAGGTCGATGCCTTGCAGGCGGCGGAACGGGCGCACTTCGTTGAGCGCTTCGGTCAGTTCTTCGGCAGACAAACGCACCAGAGTGACGTTATCCACAGCGTTTTCGCTGAGGTTGCTCAATGCAGCGTTGACCGAGGTCTTGCTGATTTCGGTGGCCAGGACTTTGCGCACGCGAGTGGCGAGCGGCAGGGTGAAGTTGCCGTTGCCGCAGTACAGCTCCAGCAGATCGTCTGTGCGATCGCCCAATGCCTCGTACGCCCAGTTCAGCATCTTCTGGTTCACGGTGCCGTTTGGCTGGGTGAACGCGCCTTCCGGCTGGCGATAGCTGAAGGTGCGACCGCCGACTTCGAGTTTCTCGACCACGTAATCGAGGCCAAGCACTTCGCGTTTGCCCTTCGAGCGACCGATGATGCTGACGCCGAGATCCGCCGATAGCTTGGTGGCTGCCGCGTGCCAGTGTTCGTCCAGCGGACGGTGATAGCACAGGGTGATCATCGCATCGCCGGCCAGCGTGGTCAGGAATTCCACCTGAAACAGCTTGTGGCTCAGCGCCGAACTGGCCTGCCACGCCGCTTTCAACTGCGGCATCAACTGATTGATGCGCAGGCTGGCGATCGGGAACTCTTCGATGAGGATCGGCGTGCGTTTGTCGTCCTGAGCGAACATCGCGTAATGACGATCACCGCCCTCGCGCCACAGGCGGAACTCGGCACGCAGACGGAAGTTCTGCAGCGGCGAGTCGAACACCGTTGGCTCGGGGGCATCGAACGGCGCCAGCAGATCACGCAAGCGCGTGACCTTGGCTTCTAGTTGCTCGGCGTAGGCCTGGGAATCGAAAGTCATGCGTTGAACCAACCCAACTTGATCACGAACAGAATCGACAGAATCACCAGCGCCGGGTTCAGCTCACGGGCGCGGCCCGACAGCAGCTTGATCACGGTCCAGGAGATGAAACCGAACGCGATGCCGTTGGCGATCGAGTAAGTGAACGGCATGGCCAGCGCGGTCACGACAACTGGCGCGGCGACGGTGATGTCATCCCAGTCTATTTCCGCCAGGCCCGAAGTCATCAACACGGCGACGAACAGCAGTGCCGGTGCGGTGGCGAACGCCGGAACGCTGGCCGCCAGTGGCGAGAAGAACAGCGCCAGCAGGAACAGAATCGCCACGACGATGGCCGTCAGACCGGTACGGCCGCCCGCACTCACGCCGGCAGCGGATTCGATGTAACTGGTGGTGGTCGACGTACCCAGCAACGAACCGGCCATGGCCGCGGTGCTGTCGGCGATCAGGGCGCGGCCCATTTTCGGCATGTGGCCGTCCTTGCCCATCAGGCCGGCACGCTTGGCGACGCCGATCAGGGTGCCGGAGTTGTCGAACAGGTCGACGAACAGGAAGGCGAAGATCACGCTGACCAAACCGATGTCCAGTGCGCCTTTGATGTCCAGTTGCAGGAAAGTCGGAGCCAGCGAAGGTGGCATCGAGGTAACGCCACCAAACGGGGTGAAGCCCATCACGATGGAGGTGATGGTCACCGCGAGAATGCCGATCAGTACCGCACCGCGCACTTTCAGCGCTTCGAGGGCAACGATCAGGGCAAAACCCAGGGTGGCGAGAATCGGTGCCGGCGCTTTCAGGTCACCGAGGCCGACCATGGTTGCCGGGTTGCTGACGACGATGCCGGCGTTGTGCAGGGCGATCAGCGCCAGGAACAGGCCGATACCAGCGGCAATTGCCGAGCGCAGCGGCAGCGGGATGCTGTTGATGATCCATTCACGGATGCGGAAGATCGACAGCAGGAAGAACAGCACGGCGGAAATGAACACCGCACCCAACGCCACTTGCCAGGTGTGGCCCATGTGCAGAACCACGGTGTAGGTGAAGAAGGCGTTCAGACCCATGCCCGGGGCGAGGGCGATCGGGTAGTTGGCGATCAGACCCATGACGGTCGAACCGATGGCGGCCGCCAGACAGGTGGCGACAAACACCGCACCCTTGTCCATACCGGTCTCACCGAGAATGCTCGGGTTGACGAACAGAATGTAGGCCATGGCCAAGAAAGTCGTGATGCCCGCCAGAATCTCGGTGCGCACGTTGGTGTTGTGTGCCTTGAGTTGAAACAGCCTTTCCAGCATGTCTGCTCCCCGTGGCGCGCGTGGCGCCGTGAATGTATCGACCTCAACAGCAAAGCACAGACCGTCGCAAGCGCCTGAAAAATTGTGGTGGGCCGGAAAAAGCCGCGCATCATACCAGCAGCGTGAGGAATATGGCGGTTGTTGGTGTCGATCGTCGGCGAAGTTTTGCGTTGATGCCAACTGCGCCATACTGCGCGCTGATTTTTTCCGGGCGGGAAGCGCATGAGCAAGTGCTGGATGAAGGTTTTGGGTTTGATTGCCGTACTGATGGCCGGGATGTCGACAGCCTGGGCGGCATCGGCCCCACCGTTGACGCAAGTGAAAGTGATCA
Organism: Pseudomonas sp. S3_C06; assembly: GCF_054667675.1. NCBI lineage: Bacteria > Pseudomonadati > Pseudomonadota > Gammaproteobacteria > Pseudomonadales > Pseudomonadaceae > Pseudomonas > Pseudomonas sp. S3_C06. Next base: position 3,003,298 of record NZ_CP162747.1, on the reverse strand, counting down.
AGGTGCAATCGCCAGCCTGTGGTCTTGAAGACATCGCCGATGGGCAGGCGCAGACCCAGTGCAATCACAGCGGACCGAATATCAAGGTCTATGTGCTCGAAGTCGGCTACGGCAAGAGCCAGCCTCAGGTCGCACTGGACGGTTTTGAAGTGAACGGCACACGTGCCCCGGTGTGTGCTTTTGATAACGGCAACCTGACCGAATGCACTCCCGGTAATAAAACCGTCGGTTCTCTTTATACCTTCGATCTGGCGGGCAAGCAGGAAGGCACCTTCAGCTTCAGCAACACTTCCATCAACGCGCCACGCAACACAATGTCGACCCAGCTTTACATCAAGTAACGGCTGTTGCAGCGCGATCCGGGTGAAGCTGACTACGCTTCACGTATCACCCAGCGGATAGCGCCCATGACCTTTAGAGCCCTGATTACCCTCGCCGAGGGCATCGATGATCTGCAAAGCGTGACCCTGATCGATGTGTTGCGCCGCGCCGGTATTGAGGTAGTGGCGGCGAGCATCGAAGGTCGGCGCATGCTCACCTGCGCGCGCGGCACACGCCTGACCGCCGACGGCATGCTGGTCGATGTGCTGGCGCAAACCTTCGACCTGATCGTCCTGCCCGGCGGTGTTGTCGGTTCACAACATCTGGCCGCGCACCAACCTCTGCAACAGTTGCTCAAGGATCAGGCCAGCGCCGGACGCCTGTTCGCCGCCATCGCCGAATCCCCGGCCGTCACCCTGCAAACCTTCGGCGTGCTGCGCCAGCGGCGCATGACCTGCCTGCCCAGCGCCAGCCATCAACTCTCGGGCTGTACGTTTGTTGATCAACCGGTGGTGGTCGACGGCAACTGCGTCACCGCACAAGGCTCAAGCGCTGCGCTGGAGTTTGCCTTGACGCTGGTCGAGCAACTCGGCGGCAAGGCATTGCGGGTGAAAGTGGCGGGGGAGTTGTAGTGGCTGGAGGTGTCAGGCGTGGACAGCGATCAGTTCGATAACCGGTTGCTCCCGATGCTCCGCTTGCCACAGATCATAGTCGGTTTGTACGCCTAGCCACACGCGCGCCTTGCCAATGCCAGCACGCTCAAGACGTACAGCCAGATCCGGGCTGATTGGCGCATGTCCGTGTAATACACGTGAAAGATGCGGGCGTGCGAAGCCCAAGTGTCGGGCCAATTCGGTCACGCTGATGCCAAGCTCGGGCAAGACATCCATCAGCAGTGTTTCACCGGGGTGTGGCGGGTTGTGCATGGGCATGAGCCTGCCTCCTGTCAGTGGTAGTCCAGATAATCGACCAATTCGATGTCCGAACCGACAAAACGAAAGATCACTCGCCAGTTGCCTGAAACGCTCAGCGACCAGTACTCCGTCAGCTCACCTTTCAATGGATGCAGGCGCCAGCCCGGAAGATCCAAGTCTGCGGGAATCGTAGCGCGATCCATGAACTGCAGCATGCGCGACAGCCGTTTTGCGTGGTCGGCACGAATCCCGCGAGTCGAACCTGTTTCATAGAAGCCGCGAAGGCCTTTGTGCTGAAAGGATTTGATCATGGGCTCGAGTGTAAGGCGATACATTACACTCAGTGCGGTAACTATGTACCGCACATTTTCAGTTGTCTTGTGCTTTGGAGGTTGTCAGACCTTCACCTCTTCCACCGGCACATGCATCCGGTCCCGGTTAGCCAGTGTCGGGAACAACTTGATCCACGTCCCGGTCACCACCAGCGTGCCGATTCCGCCCATCACCACCGCCGGCACCGTGCCGAACCAGTGGGCGGTGACGCCGGATTCGAATTCGCCGAGCTGATTGGAAGCACCGATAAACAGCCCGTTCACCGCGCTGACCCGGCCGCGCATTTCGTCCGGGGTTTCCAGCTGCACGAAAGACGCACGGATGACCATGCTGATCATGTCCGCCGCGCCGAGTACCACCAGCACTGCCAGCGAGAACCAGAACGAGGTCGACAGGCCGAAGGCGATGGTGGCGACGCCGAAGATGCCCACCGCTGTGAACATCACCCGACCGACATTGCGCTCCACGGCAAACCGCGCGAGGAACAGCGACATCCCCAGTGCGCCGACCGCCGGTGCCGAACGCAGCAACCCGAGGCCCCACGGCCCGGTCAGCAGAATGTCTTTGGCAAATACCGGCAGCAGCGCCGTGGCCCCGCCGAGCAGTACCGCAAACAAATCCAGCGAAATCGCCCCGAGAATGTCCGGGCGGCTGCGAATGAAGCGAATCCCCGCCAGCAACGAGTCCAGCGTGGCTTTGCCTTTGTTCAACGGCGTTTGCCGCGCGGGCAGGTTGAGCATCAGCGTGCAGGCGATCACATAGAGCAGCACGGTCGGGCCATATACCCAGACGCTGCCGAATGCGTAGAGCAAACCGCCCAGCGCAGGTGCGACGATCGTGGCCGATTGCTGTGCCGACTGCGCCGCCGCCACTGCTCGAGGGAACAGTGCGCTGGGCACGATGCTGGGCAGCAGTGCCTGAGTGGTCGGCATCTCGAACGAACGCGCCGCGCCAAGCAGTAAGGCGAGGATGAAGATCATCTCGCGGGTCACGTGATCGGTGGCGCTGCCAATCGCCAGCGCCAAGGCGATCAACGCCTGCAACGACTGACAGATTGCTGCCACTTTGCGCCGGTCGTAGCGGTCGGCCACATGTCCGGTGTGCAGCATGAACAGCACACGCGGCGCGAATTCGACCAGACCGACCAAGCCCAGATCGAGCACGTTGCCGGTCAGTTGGTAGAGGTTCCAGCCGATCGCCACGGTAAGCATCTGAAATCCGCTGGCGGTAAAGATCCGTGCGAACCAGAAAGCGAGAAACGGACGATGGTGACGTAACAGCAGGGGCTCTTGACTGGGCATCTGAAGGCAGGTCTGGCTCGAGGGGAACCGCGAGGTTATCACCAGTCTGTAACAGGAAGTTGCTATGACAAAAAATTTAGTTAGGAAGACATCGATTTTTTGCGGTGCAGATTGATTCTGCTGTTCGGGGATTTGCTTCGTTCTCGAGATCTGTACTGTTTTCCTCGCCCTCAGCGCTCCAGGGATTTGTTGCAGGGCTTTGCCAAGGTTGTGAGGCAACTTGTCACGCGGCAAACGACCACGCAGTTCATCGGCAAAAATGGGACTACTCTTTCAACGTTGCTTGATCCAGATCAAGACCCCGAACGGAATTGATCCGGTGGCCAGTTGGCCAGACTCCCTGCGTTGCGATGGTTGTTTAAAAAGAACGAATCAGAATTCGCCGCACTCCATATCCGTGGGGGCAGTGGGTGCAGGCCTCCGGGTCCGCAGCCGGTATTACCTGACAGAGGAAGCCATATGTTCGGTTTAGAGGCACTAGATCTCGCCCGAATTCAGTTCGCGTTCACCATCTCGTTCCACATCCTGTTCCCGGCCATCACCATTGGCCTGGCGAGTTACCTCGCGGTACTCGAAGGCCTGTGGCTGAAAACCCATAACGACACCTACCGTGACCTCTACCATTTCTGGTCGAAGATCTTCGCCGTCAACTTCGGCATGGGCGTGGTCTCGGGGTTGGTCATGGCCTACCAGTTCGGCACCAACTGGAGCCGCTTCTCGGACTTCGCCGGCGCCGTCACCGGGCCATTGCTGACCTATGAAGTGCTCACGGCGTTCTTCCTCGAGGCCGGTTTCCTTGGTGTGATGCTGTTTGGCTGGAACAAGGTCGGGCGCGGCCTGCACTTCTTTTCCACCGTCATGGTGGCAATCGGCACGCTGATTTCGACCTTCTGGATTCTCGCCTCCAACAGCTGGATGCAAACGCCGCAGGGCTTTGAAATCATCAACGGTCAGGTAATTCCTACTGACTGGCTGGCGATCATCTTCAACCCATCGTTCCCGTATCGCTTGATGCACATGGCAACGGCTGCGTTTGTCGCCACGGCATTCTTCGTCGGCTCCTCGGCGGCCTGGCACTTGCTGCGCGGCAAGGACAATCCGGCGATCCGCACGATGCTGTCGATGGCAATGTGGATGGCGCTGATTGTCGCGCCGATCCAGGCGGTCATCGGCGACTTCCATGGTCTCAATACGCTCAAGCACCAACCGGCAAAAATCGCTGCGATCGAAGGTCACTGGGAAAACCACGGTGATGAAGCGACGCCGCTGATCCTGTTCGGCTGGCCGGACATGAAAGAAGAGAAAACCAAGTTCGCCGTGGAGATCCCATACCTCGGCAGCCTGATCCTGACCCACTCGCTGGACAAACAGGTGCCGGCGCTCAAGGAGTTTCCGCCGGAAGACCGGCCGAATTCGACCATTGTGTTCTGGTCGTTCCGGATCATGGTTGGCCTTGGTTTCCTGATGATCTTCACCGGTTTGTGGAGCCTGTGGCTGCGCAAACGCGACACGCTCTACACCTCGCGCCCTTTCCTCTATCTGGCGTTGTGGATGGGGCCGTCCGGTTTGATCGCGATTCTCGCTGGCTGGTTCACCACTGAAATCGGCCGTCAGCCGTGGGTGGTCTACGGGCTGATGCGCACGGCGGATGCGTCTTCAAACCACAGCTTCATGCAGATGAGCATCACCCTGATCATGTTTGTGGTGGTGTACTTCGCCCTGTTCGGTGCTGGTCTCGGTTACATGATGCGTCTGGTGCGCAAAGGGCCGAAGATCAGCGAAGGCACGGAAACGCCGGACGGTGGTCCAGGCAAGAAACGCACACCGGCCCGTCCGTTGTCCGCTGCCGACGACTCGGCCGATGCCGATCACGGCGACGACGACATTCGCGTGACCAAGGAGATTTGACTCATGGGTATTGATCTTCCGCTGATCTGGGCCGTGATCATCATCTTCGGCATCATGATGTACGTGGTCATGGACGGCTTCGACCTGGGGATCGGGATTCTCTTCCCGTTCATCCCCGGTAAAGTCGACCGTGACGTGATGATGAACACCGTCGCCCCGGTCTGGGACGGCAACGAAACCTGGCTGGTACTGGGCGGCGCGGCGTTGTTTGGCGCGTTCCCGCTGGCCTATTCGGTGGTGTTGTCGGCGCTGTATCTGCCGCTGATCTTCATGCTGATCGGCCTGATCTTTCGTGGTGTGGCCTTCGAGTTCCGCTTCAAGGCCAAGGATGACAAGCGTCACCTGTGGGACAAGGCATTCATCGGCGGCTCGGTGGCGGCAACGTTCTTTCAGGGCGTGGCGCTGGGCGCGTTCATCGATGGCTTGCCGGTGGTCAATCGGCAGTTCGCCGGTGGATCACTGGACTGGCTGACACCGTTCACAATGTTCTGCGGCGCCGCGCTGGTGGTGGCCTATGCCTTGCTCGGCTGCACCTGGTTGATCATGAAAACCGAAGGCAAGCTCCAGGAACAGATGCATGACCTGGCACGGCCATTGGCTTTCGTACTGCTGGCCGTGATCGGTATTGTCAGTATCTGGACGCCGCTGGCTCATCCGGATATTGCCACCCGCTGGTTCAGCATGCCCAACCTGTTCTGGTTCATGCCGGTGCCGATTCTGGTGCTGGTGACCATGTACGGTCTGATCCGCGCCGTGGCGCGCAACGCCAACTACATGCCGTTCCTGCTGACCCTGGTGCTGATCTTCCTCGGCTACAGCGGTCTGGGCATCAGCCTGTGGCCGAACATCGTGCCGCCGTCGATCTCGATCTGGGACGCCGCCGCACCGCCGCAAAGTCAGGGCTTCATGCTGGTGGGGACGCTGTTCATCATCCCGTTCATCCTGGGTTACACCTTCTGGAGCTACTACGTGTTCCGCGGCAAGGTTACCCATGAAGACGGCTATCACTAAGCAAAACCTGTGGGAGCGAGCCTGCTCGCGATGGCGTCGGCAATGGCGCCATCAATCTTGAAGAGGTTTGAAGAAAATGACTGGAAAACATTCCCTGCACGACATTGAAGAAGCCGAAAAAAAGCCGCTTTGGCAGCGGCTCGGCTGGTTGGCTCTGATCTGGGCCGGTAGCGTCGGTGTGCTGTTTATCGCCGCCAGCCTGATGCGCATGTTCATGAATGCCGCAGGTCTGACCACCCACTGAATCATCCCCGTCCCGGCGCCTTCGGGTACGGCTTTGCAACCCTCCTTGCGGAGGGTTTTTTTTGCCTGGCGGTTTACTTGCGGGCTTTGAGAATCACGAATTTCGGCGTGGCAGCCACTTGCTCAACGCCGCGAAACAGCCGCGCCAGTTTGCTGTGGTAACCCAGGTGACGGTTGCCGACGATGTACAGCGCGCCGCCCACCACCAACGCTTCGCGCGCCTGCTGGAACATACGCCAGGCGAGGAAGTCGCCAACCACCTGCTGCTGATGGAATGGCGGATTGCACAGCACCACGTCCAGCGATTGTGGTTCCTGCCCGGCCAGACCATCGCCGGCCCGCACGATCACTTCGCGATCACCCAGCGCTGCGCGCCAGTTCTCGGCAGCCGATTGCACGGCCATGAACGATTCGTCGATCAGCGTGTAATGCGCATCGGGGTTTTGCAGCGCACTCGCGATGGCCAGAACCCCGTTGCCACAGCCCAGATCGGCAACTCGGGCGCTACCAAGGTTTTTCGGCAGATGCGGGAGGAAGGCGCGCGTGCCGATGTCCAGGCCTTCGCGGCAGAACACGTTGGCGTGGTTGAGCAACTCGATCGACGGTTCGTCGAGGCGATACCGCGAAGGGTAGGGCGAGACGGCCGGGGCTTTCGCTTCAGGTGTGGCGATCAACAGCCGCGCTTTCTTCACCGCCAGAGAGGCTTGTACCGGGCCGATGTAGCGCTCAAGCAAGTCACCGGCAGCGCGTGGCAGGTGTTTGACCATGGCTGCAGCGACCACTTCGGCACCGGGTGCGAGCTGCCCTTGCAAGCGGATCAGTTGTTCTTCCAGCAGCGCGAGGGTTTTCGGCACGCGGATCAGCACACGATCGAACGGTCCGACCAATGGCTCGCTGGCGGGTATCCCGCGAATGGCGTCGAACGCCTGGCCATTGCGCAGCAGGTTTTTTTCCAGCCCCTGAAACCCCAGAAACGAGTCGCCGCTGCTGCTGACCTTGACCTTGCCCAGCAAGCTGGCCGCCAGCGCACCGAAGCTGTCGTTGAGCACCAATACCCGCGTGTCAGCCGTCGGTTGCTGCGCGGCCAGATGGTTGAGCAGGTATTCGTCGGCCGCATCGAAGGCCTGCAACGGTTCATTCTGCTGCTCGGGCTGGCGGATCAGGTCGAGTTGGGCGAAGGGTGTTTCAAGCAAAGGCATCGGGCGGGAACTCAGGGTAATCAACGGGGTGTTCCGCAGCCTGACAGTGTGCGGCGGAACCGACTGAGTGTAATGCAACGCAGAATGTTCACGTCATCACTCAAGAGGGTCTCAAATGGTACGGTTTTTTTGCTGTTATTACCCGCATGTTTTGTAAAGGAGGCAAGGCTGATCGACTAGATGATGTGCGCTCTGACGGCGGCGATGACAGCGGAAATCTTGTTGCAGACGTTGAGCTTCTCGATCACGTTCTGCACGTGATAGTTCACCGTGCGTTCGCTCAGGCTAAGGATCTTCGATATCTCATAGGCCGTTTTGCCACCTGCGGATAACTGCAAAACCTCCAGTTCCCTTGGGGAAAGGTGTGGATGGCGGGGTTTGAGAGAATGAGGCGGCAGTGTCCGGGCAAACATTTCACTCAAGTGACTGGCGGCATAGAACATGTAACCGAAATGCTCATACAGCTCCAGAGGGCTGATCGAGTAATGTTTTCGGGCAAGGCTGATAATACTGCACAAGCCACTCTGCTCGTGATGGAACGACTGCGACCAGCCATTTTGCAGTCCATGTTGCTGTAATCCCTCCCATATCGGCCGGGCGTCGGCAAATACTGATTCGCACCAGACAATGGGAGTCATCGAGTGATTGCAGTGTGCTATTAGTGGGTCGACTTTACTGTAACGGTTTTCTTCATATTGTAAGTTCCATTCTTTAGGGTAGTTATTGATTTGCAAGGTCTTAAGAGGCAGGTCCCGATGGAGTGAAACAACCGAAATTTCACAAAAATTGAATCCGAGGTTTTCGGCGAATCGCAGCAGAATCGGATAAGCAGCATCTACTCCCTTGGCAAACGTCAGTTGTTTCAATTGTGATTCCTTCCATGTTTCCATTTCTGAACACTCCATTGACGTTGCGGGGGGCGCGGAATGGATCCAAAGGATCCGGCACGCAACGAGGTGTAGGATGTTTCTTACGGAGTGCTTTAAATTTTTTCGGTATTGAACATTGATGATCTGTCTATAAAGAGTTCTTAGTGCTCAGAAACTTTACATTTGAGCCTTCATGTAAAGTTGTTGCTCTACTTCTGATGTTTTCAACAGCTTAACGCGTTGACGGTGTCCGGAAACGGTTGAATACCATTATCAGTTGTCGGTGTTTCGCAGGCTCGATTTGCGCGACACTGGCCGTCACCGATCAATGGAGTGCCCCATGACCGCCAGTGCCGAGAAATACACCACGCAGACCTTGCTCGATGTTCAAACCTTGACGCCGAGCCTGTTTACCTTGCGCACCAGCCGGGATGCCGGGTTTCGTTTCCGTGCGGGGCAGTTCGCCCGGCTCGGTGTGACCAAGGCCGATGGCAGTACCGTGTGGCGCGCGTATTCGATGGTGTCGTCGCCGTTTGACGAGTTTCTCGAGTTCTTTTCCATCGTGGTGCCGGGGGGAGAGTTCACCAGTGAGCTGAGCCGGTTGCAGGTTGGCGACACTTTGCTGGTGGAGCGCCAGGCATTCGGCTATCTGACCCTTGATCGCTTCGTCGACGGGCGTGATCTCTGGCTGCTGTCCACGGGTACAGGGGTGGCACCATTCCTGTCGATTTTGCAGGACTTCGAAGTCTGGGAAAAATTCGAGCGCATCATTCTGGTGTACAGCGTGCGCGAAGCGCGGGAGTTGGCCTATCACGATCTGATTGCCGGACTCAAGCAGCGCGAGTACCTCAGCGAACATGCCCACAAACTGCAGTTCATCGCGACGGTGACGCGTGAGGCGCACCCCGGCGCACTGCACGGCCGTATTACTACGCTGATCGAAAACGGAGAATTGGAGCGCGCAGCGGGCGTGGAGCTGTCGGCGGAGCACTCGCGGGTCATGCTGTGCGGCAATCCGCAGATGATCGATGACACGCGCGCGTTGCTGAAAAAACGCCACATGAGCCTCAGCCTCACCCGCCGGCCAGGCCAAGTGGCCGTGGAAAACTACTGGTAAACAAACGGCGCCTCGAAGGCGCCGTTGTTTCTATCGTGCAAAGGATCAAGGCCGGGTGTTCTGGGCCTTGAGCAAGTCGCGGATCTCGCCCAGCAACTCCTCTTCCTTGGTCGGAACCGGTGGCAGGGTAGGGGCCACGGCTTCTTCGCGTTTCAGACGGTTGATGGCTTTGACCCCCATGAAGATCGCGAAAGCGACGATCACGAAGTCCAGAACGCTCTGGATGAACTTGCCGTAAGCCAGCATGACCGCAGGAGCATTGCCCTCGGCGGCCTTGAGCGTGATGGCCAGATCACTGAAGTCCACCCCACCGATCAGCAGGCCGATTGGCGGCATGATCACGTCACCGACAAACGACGAAACAATCTTGCCGAAGGCGGCACCGATGATGATACCGACGGCCATGTCGACCACATTGCCTTTGACCGCGAAGGCCTTGAACTCACTTAGCACGCCCATAGTTATTTCCTTGTTACAGATGAGTTTGGTGTACGCAGTGTAAATCAGCAAAACGCGTCCTGCGCGAAACACCTTCTTACAATGCTCGTTTTTATCGACACATCAATTGGCGATTAGTTTGCAAAGTGCCATCAATCGCGCGCGAAATATACGGTAACTCGCTGATCGAACAGCCAATTTTCTCAATCATGGCGTTACGTTCTTTCTATTTATGTTCGACGTCTCAGGCCTCTAGCCTTGGCTTGGCGCATCTGGATGCGCCCCAAAACAACCAGAGGATCCTGATATGAACTCCGCACTTGGACTGGGGGCTTTTCCCCGTCGCCGCACCCTCGGTGTACTCACCGCCAGCCTGTTGACCTTTTCGGTTAACGCCGCGCCCCTGACCCGCGATAACGGCGCCGCCGTCGGCGACAATCAGAACTCGCAGACCGCCGGCGCCAGCGGCCCGGTGCTGCTGCAGGATGTACAACTGATTCAGAAACTGCAGCGCTTCGATCGCGAGCGCATTCCTGAGCGAGTGGTTCACGCCCGCGGCACCGGCGCCCATGGCACCTTCACTGTCACCAACGATCTCAGCGACCTGAGCAAGGCCAAGGTATTCGCCGCCGGCCAGAGCACACCGGTGTTTGTGCGCTTCTCTGCGGTGGTGCACGGTAATCACTCGCCGGAAACCCTGCGTGATCCGCGGGGGTTCGCCACCAAGTTCTACACGGCTGACGGCAACTGGGATCTGGTAGGCAACAATTTCCCGACCTTTTTCATTCGTGACGCGATCAAGTTCCCGGACATGGTTCACGCGTTCAAGCCCGACCCGCGTACTAACCTTGACGACGACTCGCGCCGTTTCGACTTCTTCTCACATGTACCGGAGGCAACCCGTACATTGACCGAGTTGTATTCGAATTCGGGTACTCCTGCCAGTTATCGAGAGATGGACGGTAATGGCGTACATGCTTACAAGTTGATCAACGCCAAGGGTGAAGTTCATTACGTCAAGTTTCACTGGAAGAGCTTGCAGGGTCTTAATAATCTGACGCCGAAACAAGTCGCCAACGTTCAAGGTCAAGACTACAGTCATATGACCAATGATCTGGTGAGCAATATCAATAAAGGTAACTTCCCGAAATGGGACTTGTACATTCAAGTGCTGAAACCACAAGATTTGTCCAAGTTTGATTTTGATCCATTGGATGCCACCAAGATCTGGCCAGGTATTCCTGAGCGAAAAGTTGGACAAATGGTGTTGAACCGTAATCCGGCAAATGTATTCCAGGAAACCGAACAAGTGGCCATGGCGCCAGCGAATATTGTTCCGGGTATCGAGCCTTCCGAAGACCGTTTGTTGCAAGGTCGAGTGTTCTCTTATGCCGATACGCAAATGTATCGGCTGGGTGCCAATGCTCTGCAATTGCCAATCAACGCGGCAAAAGTTGCGGTGAACAATGGCAATCAGGATGGCGCGATGAACTTCGGCGCGAGCAACTCGGGTGTGAACTATCAGCCGAGCCGACTGCAACCCCGTGACGAGACGCCAAGTGCGCGTTATAGCCAGTCGACGCTGTCGGGCAGCACCCAGCAGGCGAAGATCCAGCGTGAGCAGAACTTCAAGCAGGCCGGTGATCTGTATCGCTCGTTCAGCCAGCAAGAGCGTCAGGACCTGATCGACAGCTTCGGCGGCTCGCTGGCGACCACCGATGACGAGAGCAAGCACATCATCCTGTCCTTCCTTTATAAGGCTGACCCGGAATACGGGACCGGTGTGACCAAAGTGGCCAAGGGCGACCTGAGCCGGGTCAAGGCGTTGGCGGCCAAACTGGCCGACTGATACAGATGTAGCGCACGCGGGGCCTGAGTCAGGCCCCGTTCTGTTCAAGGAGACTATTGATGCGAATCTGTCTTTTACTGTTGGCCGGTTGCCTGTCGTTCGCGGCGTGGGCGGCACCGACCGGGCAGAGTCCCGAGGCGATCAAAGCCCAACTTCAGGACTACTACTTCGACGCGGCCCGGCGCGGTGATGTGCCGATGCTCGACACGTTCATCGAGTCGGGTTATTCCCTCGATACCCGCGACACCAAGGGCTACACCGCGCTGATTCTGGCGGCCTATCACGGTCAGGCACCCGCGGTGGAACGGTTGCTCGCTGCCGGCGCCGATGCCTGCGCTCAGGACCTGCGCGGTAACACGGCGCTGATGGGCGCAATTTTCAAAGGTGAATTACAGATTGCCCGCCGCCTGATGACCACCGATTGCAGCCCCGATCAGCGTAACGGCGCCGGGCAGACGGCGGCCATGTACGCCGGTTTGTTCAAGCGCCTGGAATTGCTCGATGCGCTGAAGGCCAAGGGTGCTGACTTGAATGCCGAGGATCCGTTGGGCAATAGCGCCGCGCGTCTGGCCAGCGGCGAAATCCGCAATGCTGCGCCGCGCTGATCGGCGGCCCGTGCGTTATCATCGCGGTTTTTGTCGGGGGTTCTGATGGCCAAGGCCAAGCGCATGTACGGCTGCACCGAGTGCGGCGCAACCTTTCCCAAGTGGGCCGGTCAGTGCGGTGAGTGTGGTGCCTGGAACACCCTGACCGAGACCATGATCGAAAGCGGCGGCGCCACGGCACCGACCGGCCGCACCGGTTGGGCCGGACAGCAGGCACAGATCAAAACCCTGGCTGAAGTCAGCATCGAAGAGATTCCGCGCTTCTCCACCGCGTCTGGTGAACTCGATCGCGTGCTCGGTGGCGGTCTGGTCGATGGCTCGGTGGTGCTGATCGGCGGCGATCCGGGCATCGGCAAATCGACGATTCTGTTACAGACCCTGTGCAACCTCGCCAAGAGCATGCCGGCCCTGTACGTCACTGGCGAAGAATCCCAGCAGCAAGTGGCCATGCGCGCCCGCCGTCTCGGCTTGCCGCAGGATCAACTGCGGGTGATGACCGAAACCTGCATCGAAACCATCATCGCCACCGCTCGTCAGGAAAAGCCCAAGGTGATGGTGATCGACTCGATCCAGACGATCTTCACCGAACAACTGCAATCGGCACCTGGCGGTGTTTCCCAGGTGCGTGAGAGTGCGGCGTTGCTGGTGCGTTATGCCAAGCAGAGCGGCACGGCGATTTTCCTCGTCGGCCACGTGACCAAGGAAGGCGCGCTGGCGGGGCCTCGAGTTCTCGAGCACATGGTCGACACCGTGCTGTATTTCGAAGGCGAGTCCGATGGGCGCCTGCGTTTGCTGCGCGCGGTGAAAAACCGTTTCGGTGCGGTCAACGAATTGGGCGTGTTCGGCATGACTGACAAGGGCTTGAAAGAAGTCTCCAACCCGTCGGCGATTTTTCTTACTCGTGCGCAGGAAGAAGTCCCGGGCAGTGTGGTCATGGCAACGTGGGAAGGCACGCGACCGATGCTGGTGGAAGTGCAGGCGCTGGTCGATGACAGTCATCTGGCCAATCCGCGTCGGGTGACGCTGGGACTGGATCAGAACCGTTTGGCGATGTTGCTCGCGGTGTTGCACCGCCATGGCGGGATTCCGACGCACGACCAGGATGTGTTCCTCAACGTGGTGGGCGGGGTGAAGGTGCTGGAAACGGCGTCTGACCTGGCGTTGATGGCGGCGGTGATGTCGAGTTTGCGCAACCGACCGTTGCCGCATGATCTGCTGGTGTTCGGTGAGGTCGGCCTGTCCGGCGAAGTGCGCCCAGTGCCGAGCGGTCAAGAGCGGTTGAAGGAAGCGGCGAAGCATGGCTTCAAACGGGCGATCGTGCCGAAGGGCAATGCGCCGAAGGAATCCCCACCAGGCTTGCAGATCATTGCCGTGACCCGCCTCGAACAGGCCCTCGACGCCCTTTTCGAATAAACCACCGACCTCTGTAGGAGTGAGCCTGCTCGCGATAGCGGTACATCAGCCAACTGAAGTGTTGAATGTAAAAACGCTATCGCGAGCAGGCTCACTCCTACATTTGATCTGTGGTGGATTCTAGATTTCGATCAGGGCGCCCAACTCGCGCTCCAGTTCGGCCTCATCCGCCAGATTCAACTCGATCAACCGTCGCAAGCGCTGGATCGATTCCAGGCTTATATGTCGGCAGACAAAGCCCAACTGGCCTTTTTCTTCATGGGCCAACTGCACATCCATCTCGATATCGACGTCATCGCTCAAATGAATGTCGACGAGAAAGTCCTGCGACTTGTCCCCCAGCCAAGGCTCCGGCCGCTCGATCAGCAGTCCCTTGAGCGACAGGTCGATCAGCTTGACCGGCCAGATGTACTCGCCCTGACTCAGCTCGGTTCTGGCATCGAACGCAATACGTTGGAAACGACGTCGATTGGCGGGGTGCTCGCTCATGGCGCAATCCTCATGAAGGTTCGCTGACTATAGACCGCGAATGCGGGCGCCAGCCAGTCGCTAAAGCGTCTAGACCAACGTCGGGGTATGGCCTTTGGCGCCGTAAGCGCTAAACTCGGGGTGGCTGTCTTTCTTGTCCACCCTGGCTGGAATAATAAAATGAAAAATAATAATAGCCTGCTACGCCACTTACCCTGGCTAGTGCTGGCAATCGTAGGAGCGTGCGCCCTGGGCGTAGTGGCATTGCGCCGAGGCGAGGCGATCAATGCCTTGTGGATTGTGGTCGCCGCTGTGGCCATTTATCTGGTTGCGTACCGTTACTACAGCCTGTTCATCGCTAACAATGTGATGCAACTCGATCCGCGTCGGGCCACCCCCGCCGTGCTCAACAACGACGGTCTGGACTATGTGCCGACCAACAAACACATTCTTTTCGGTCACCACTTCGCTGCCATCGCTGGCGCGGGGCCTCTGGTCGGCCCGGTATTGGCGGCGCAGATGGGCTACTTGCCCGGCACGCTCTGGCTGATTGCCGGTGTGGTGCTGGCGGGCGCGGTGCAGGACTTCATGGTTCTGTTCATGTCGACCCGGCGCAACGGCCGTTCCCTGGGCGACATGGTGCGTGAAGAAATGGGCCGCGTGCCCGGCACCATCGCCTTGTTCGGCTGCTTCCTGATCATGATCATCATCCTCGCGGTGCTGGCGCTGATTGTGGTTAAAGCGCTGGCGGAGAGCCCATGGGGCATCTTCACCGTGATGGCGACCATCCCGATCGCGATGTTCATGGGCATTTACATGCGCTACATCCGCCCGGGCCGCATTGGCGAAATCTCCGTGGTCGGTGTGTTGCTGCTGCTCGGTTCGATCTGGCTCGGTGGGCAGATTGCCGCCGATCCGGTGTGGGCCAAGGCGTTCACCTTCACCGGCGTGCAGATTACCTGGATGCTGGTCGGTTACGGTTTCGTCGCGGCATCGTTGCCGGTGTGGCTGATTCTGGCACCGCGTGACTATCTGTCGACGTTCCTCAAGATCGGCACCATCGTCGCCCTGGCGATCGGTATTCTGATCACCATGCCCGAGCTGAAAATGCCGGCGCTGACCCAGTTCGTCGACGGCACCGGCCCGGTATGGAAGGGCGGTCTGTTCCCGTTCCTGTTCATCACCATCGCTTGCGGTGCGGTTTCCGGTTTCCACGCGCTGATTTCTTCGGGCACCACGCCGAAGCTGCTGGATAACGAAACCAACGCCCGTTACATCGGTTACGGCGGCATGCTGATGGAATCGTTCGTCGCGATCATGGCCATGGTTGCCGCTTCGGTGATCGAGCCTGGCGTGTACTTCGCCATGAACAGCCCGGCCGCTGTGGTCGGCAGTGATGTCGCATCGGTTGCGCAAGTGGTTTCCAGCTGGGGCTTCGCGATCACGCCGGAAGCGCTGCAAGCCGTGGCGCATGACATTGGCGAAACCACCATCCTGGCGCGAGCCGGTGGTGCGCCGACCCTGGCGGTCGGTATCGCGCAGATTCTGCACAGTGTCCTGCCGGGTGAAAACACCATGGCATTCTGGTACCACTTTGCGATCCTGTTTGAAGCGCTGTTCATCCTCACCGCTGTCGATGCCGGTACCCGTGCCGGGCGTTTCATGCTGCAGGATCTGCTCGGCTCCTTCGTTCCGGCGCTGAAACGCACCGAATCGTGGACCGCCAACCTGATCGCCACTGCCGGTTGTGTGGCGATGTGGGGCTGGTTGCTCTACCAAGGCGTGATCGATCCACTGGGCGGCATCAACACCTTGTGGCCACTGTTCGGTATCTCCAACCAGATGCTGGCCGGTATCGCGCTGATGCTCGGCACCGTGGTCCTGATCAAAATGAAGCGCCAGCGCTACATCTGGGTCACCCTGCTGCCGGCTACCTGGCTGCTGATTTGCACCACGACTGCAGGCTTCATCAAACTGTTCGATGCCAACCCGGCGATCGGCTTCCTGTCGCTGGCCAAGAAGTACAGCGATGCGCTGGCCAATGGTCAGGTGCTGGCACCGGCAAAAAGCGTCGAGCAGATGCAGCACGTGATCTTCAACGCCTACACCAACGCAACGCTCACCGCGCTGTTCCTGTTCGTGGTCTTCAGCATCCTGTTCTATGCGCTCAAGGTCGGCATCGCCGCCTGGGGCAAAAAAGAGCGCACGGATAAAGAATCGCCATTCCAGGCTCTGCCGGATGCGTAACCAGAGGATTGCAGCATGTTCAATGACCTGAGTCGCCTCGGTAAATACCTCGGTCAGGCCGCGCGCCTGATGGTCGGCATGCCCGACTACGACACCTACGTCGAGCATATGCAAACCAAGCACCCGGACAAACCGGTGATGAGCTACGAGATGTTCTTCCGCGAACGTCAGGAAGCCCGTTACGGTGGCAAGGGTGGGCCGAAGTGCTGTTGAGCTGACAGCCTGCGGTTGATGCAATCCCCCCTGTGGGAGCGAGCCTGCTCGCGAATACGGAGTGTCAGTTGATGAATGATTTGACTGGCACACCGCTTTCGCAAGCAGGCTCGCTCCCACAGTTGTTTTTGTGTTGTTCATTCATTTTGTGAAGGGGATCTGTTTTGTCTTCTCCCATACCTGTAACGGTACTCAGCGGTTTCCTCGGCGCCGGCAAGACCACTTTGCTGCGCCATATTCTGAAAGCCGAGCACGGCCTGAAAATCGCCGTGATCGAAAACGAATTCAGCGACGCCGGCATCGACACGCAGTTGCTCGGCGATGAACCCGTGCAAGTCATGACCCTGGCCAATGGCTGTGTCTGCTGCACCATTCACACCGACCTGACCAAGGCGTTGTATCTGCTGCTGGAGCGGCTGGACAGCGGCGAGATTGCGTTTGATCGCCTGGTCATCGAGTGCACCGGACTGGCCGATCCGGCGCCAGTGGCACAGACGTTTTTCATCGACGAAGAACTGCGCGAGCGTTATCTGCTCGACGGCATCATCACCCTGGTCGATGCCGCGCACGCGGATGTACACCTGACCCAGACCATCGCCCAGGCGCAGATCGGTTTTGCCGACCGATTGCTGGTGAGCAAGACCGATCTGGTCGACGAAGCCACGTTCAACGCGCTGAGCGAACGGCTGACGCGGATCAACCGTCGCGCACCGATCCGTGTGGTCGAGCACGGCAGCATTGATCTGGCTGAACTGCTGGATGTGCGCGGCTTCAACCTCAATGCTGATCTCGGCGGTGGATTGAGCCTGCGTCCGGTGAGCAAGGCGCCATCGATTGATCGCATTTCCAGTCTGGTGCTGCGCACCGATCAGCCGCTGGATATCGATCAGCTCAGTGAGTTCATGAATGAGCTGCTGGAAGAACACGGCAAGCAATTGCTGCGGTACAAGGGCGTGCTGAACATTGCCGGTGAGGATCGGCGCTTGGTGTTTCAGGGCGTGTTAAAACTTTACGGTTTCGACTGGGACACCGAATGGGCCGAGGGTGAGGCGCGGGAGAGTGTGATTGTGTTTATTGCTGATGATTTGCCGGAAGAGAAGATTCGGGCGGGGTTTGCCAGAGTGGCTTCTGCCTGATGGATCTTGGTTGTCAGTGATGGCCTCTTCGCGAGCAGGCTCGCTCCCACAGTGAATTGCATTCTTCCTGACACAACGCGGTCCACTGTGGGAGCGAGCCTGCTCGCGAAGGCGGTCCTAACCGACAGCACAATGCTCAAGGTCTGAACCCAGCAATGTCTGCTCAAGATGATCCAGATGCCGATTCATCATCATGCCAGCCTTGGAAGCGTCGCCACGCTCCACTGCCTCAGCCAACGCCAAATGTTCCTGCCACGCGCAACAACTGTGCGTCTCACACGGACTTCGGGCAATCGCCAACGACGTCAGCGGCACAAGGCTGCCGAGAAAATGCGCCAACGGTGCATTCCCCGCCATCTGCGCCAAGTGCAGATGAAACTCCCCGGACAAGCGAATCGCCGCACCCCGCCGATCCTGCTCAACGGCCTGACGTTCGCGTTCGATCAGCCCGCGCAAGCGTTTCAACCCTTCCGCTTGCGGACGCTGGCAGGCCAGACGCACCAGCGTGCTTTCGGCCAGACGCCGCGCATGCAGGGCCTGCCGCGTTTGTTCCCGATCAGGTGCGGCAATCCGTGGTCGATGATTGGCCCGCAGCACAATGACTTGCTCAAGCGACAACTGCGTCAGCACCCGCCGCACATCCGCACGACTGACGCCGAACATCTCTTTCAAACTGTCCTCGGTGAAACGGCTGGCCGGATCGATGCGCTGCTCGAGAATCGCGTCGAACAGTCGCGGGTACAGATCCTCCGCCGGCACTCTTACGCGGGAGAAGGGCAGGGGCGCGGTGGTCGGGTGGGTTTGCGACGGTGAAGCGAAACTGTTCATGGCCTGTCTCCAATAGAAATCAGCGACTCAGGTTGTCTTCCGGAATATTCAACTCAATCCCCATCCGCTGGCCTTCGCGCAAAATGTGCCGACGCATTTCGGCGCTGGCCTGGGCGCTGTTCTTGCTGCGGATCGCGCGCACCACGGCCTCGTTTTCTTCCAGCCGCTCGGCCAGATGCTCCGGCGAATTGCGCAACACCTCGGCGCTTTGCTTGAGGGCGTTGCTGGTTTGCTGCACCACGCTCTGGAAGATCGGATTCGAGGTGAGCGTGAACAACTCTTCGTGGAAGGCGATGTAGGCGCTGACGCCGGCGTCACTGTCGCCGGCCTCGAGGGCTTCGCGCATGTCCATCAGGGTCAGGCGCAACTGGCCGACTTCCTTGCTGCTGATCGACTGCGCGACCAGGCCGACGATGAAGGGTTCAAGGGTGTAACGCAGTTGCAGCACGTCTTCGAGGCTGGCGCCGGCGACTGCGCTGTCGTGGCTCTGGCTGTCGCTGAGATGCGCATCAAGTACGACAACGCCTTTGCCCGGCATCGAACGCACCAGACCAAGGGTTTCCAGGACGATCACCGCTTCGCGCAGGCTCGGGCGGCTGATGCCCAGTTGTTCGGCCAGTTCGCGCTGGCCCGGCAGCATGTCGCCGGAGCGCCACTGGCCACGGGCGAGCGCCGCACGGAGTTTTTCTACGACTGAGTTGACGACGGTTGATGTAGTAATCACTTGTCTTGCTCCATGTGCCCAAAGGGGCGCCGCAAACCGAAATCAAGAGATCGCCATTTGCGGCAGCGCCGATAGGGTTGAAATCAGAACTCCTGCTGGTGCGCCGGAGTTGCTGGTTTACGCGGCTGAAAGGTGTAGCCCTGCTGGCCGCTGAGTACTTTGTTGGCGCGTTGCACGTCGATGTCTTTTTCCCAACGTGCAATGGCGACAGTGGCGACGCAGTTGCCGATGAGATTGGTGAGTGCCCGGCCGATGCCCATGAACCAGTCCACTGCCAACACCAGCACCAGACCGACCACCGGAATTGCCGGAATCGCTGTCAGCGTGGCAGCCAGAATCACCAGTGCCGAACCTGGAATGCCGTGTGCCCCTTTGGAGGTGATCAGCGACACCAGCAGAATCGTCAGCAAATCAGTCATCGCCAGCGGAGTGCCGGTGGCGTTGGCGATGAAGACGATGGCTAGGGTCAGGTAGATCGAAAAACCGTCGAGGTTGAACGAGTACCCGGTCGGAATCACCAGGCCCACGGTCGAGCTGCCAATGCCGAGGTGTTCGAGTTTGCGCATGATCTGTGGCAACACGGCGTCGGACGAGGCGGTGCCCATGACGATCAGCAGTTCTTCGCGCAGGTACTTGAGCAGCGGCCACATGCGCAGGCCGGAAGCACGCATCACCAGACCGAGAATCACGCTGACGAAAGCGATGCAGGTCAGGTAGAACAAACCGACCAGACTGCCCAGGTGTTGCAGGGAATCGAGGCCATATTTGCTGGTGGTAAACGCGATAGCGCCGAACACGCCGATCGGCGCCAGACGCACGATCATGCCCATGATGCGGAAGATCACATGGCTCAGTTCGTTGATCAGTCGCGAGATCCCGGAAGCCGCCTCACCCACCAGATTCAACGCGCTGCCGAACAGTACCGAGAACAGCAGCACCTGCAGGATGTTGTTGTCGGCAAAGGCGCCGATCACCGAAGTCGGGATCAGGTCCATGAGGAACTGCGTGGTGGTGTGCATGTGCTGGCTGCGTTCGGCGAGATCGCCCATGTCGGCCGCAGACAGTTGCTCGAGATGAATATTCGCGCCGCTGCCAATACCGGTGCTGAAGGCGAAGACCAGACCGATCACTAGCGCGATGGTGGTCAACACTTCGAAGTAGATCACCGACTTGAGGCCGATGCGCCCGACCTTCTTCAGATCGCCGGCGCCGCTGATACCGCTGACCACCACGCAGAACACGATGAGGCCGATGAGCATCTTGATCAGTTTGATGAAGCCGTCGCCGAGCGGTTTGAGCTGGGCCGAGTATTCAGGGAGGGTCAGCCCGCAGACGATGCCGAGCACCAGTCCGAGAACCACTTGGAGGAAGATTGAACGCGAGCACCATCTGAGCATGGGAGGAATCCTGGTCGGTGTCCTGGCTGCTGGCGCTTGCACGCTCAGATTCAGGACTTAATTATTGTGGTCTTACCGGTATGTCCAGTGCGGGTGCAGTCTACGCTCGGTTTTTTCGGGATGACAAGTGAAAACAGCAAAATTGGCATGACCGGTCTGACCAGTGGCCATAGCCACGTGTAGGCGCTGCCGAAGGCTGCGATCTTTTGATCTTGTTTTTAAGATCCAGATCAAAAGATCGCAGCCTTCGGCAGCGCCTACACGGGAAATCAGGGGCGAAAAAAAACCGGCCAATCACTTGGCCGGTTTTTCATGCTGCGGGTTTAACGTCGCAATCAAGCGCCGTATACCGGCAGTTTCTTGCAGATGGCTTTGACTTTCTCACGAACGGCGTCAATCACCGCTTCGTTGTTCAGGTCAGCCAGGATGTCGCAGATCCAGCCGGCCAGCTCTTTGCACTCGGCTTGCTTGAAGCCACGAGTGGTCACAGCCGGAGTACCGAAGCGCAGGCCGGAAGTGACGAACGGCGAGCGTGGGTCGTTTGGCACGGAGTTCTTGTTCACGGTGATGAACGCTTTGCCCAGAGCGGCGTCAGCATCTTTCCCGGAGATGTCCTGCTTGATCAGCGACAGCAGGAACAGGTGGTTCTTGGTGCCACCGGAAACTACGTCGAAACCGCGCTCGATGAACACTTCGGCCATGGCCTGGGCGTTCAGCACCACTTGTTCCTGGTAGGCCTTGAACTCTGGCTGCAGCGCTTCCTTGAAGCAGATCGCTTTAGCGGCGATCACGTGCTCCAGCGGGCCACCCTGGGCGCCCGGGAATACCGCGGAGTTGAGCTTCTTCTCGATGTCGGCGTTGGCGCGAGCCAGGATCAGGCCGCCACGTGGACCGCGCAGGGTCTTGTGCGTGGTGGTGGTCACGACGTCAGCGAAAGGCACCGGGTTCGGGTAAACACCCGCGGCAACCAGACCGGCTACGTGAGCCATGTCGACGAACAGGTAAGCACCGACTTTGTCCGCGATGGCGCGGAAGCGTGGGAAGTCGAGAATCTGCGAGTAGGCAGAGAAACCGGCCACGATCATTTTCGGCTTGTGCTCAACCGCCAGGCGCTCGACTTCGTCGTAGTCGATCAGACCGTTGGCGTCGATGCCGTACTGCACAGCGTTGTACAGTTTGCCCGAGGAGGAAACGCTGGCGCCGTGAGTCAGGTGACCACCGTGAGCCAGGCTCATGCCCAGAATGGTGTCGCCACCTTGCAGCAGAGCCAGGTAGACCGCAGCGTTGGCTTGCGAACCGGCGTGCGGCTGAACGTTGGCGTAATCGGCGCCGAACAGTTCTTTTGCACGGTCGATAGCCAGTTGCTCAACGATGTCGACGTACTCGCAACCACCGTAGTAGCGCTTGCCTGGGTAGCCTTCGGCGTACTTGTTGGTCAGGACCGAGCCTTGAGCTTCCATCACCGCTGGGCTGGTGTAGTTTTCCGAAGCGATCAGCTCAATGTGTTCTTCCTGGCGCTGAGCTTCTTGCTCCATGGCGGCAAAAAGGTCGGCGTCGTACTTGGCAATAGTCAAATCACGGCTGAACATGGCGGTCCTCAAGGATCGGGGGGCAGAAAAGGGAGGCATTCTAACCCAATGGGTTTTGGATGGCATATGAAACGACATCATGTCGCAGACAAGTGGCGTTCATGACAGATGTGCGGTGCTTTTGAAGGCCGCTTCGCGAGCAGGCTCGCTCCCACAGTAACCGAGGTGCTCTTGCGATTTTCTGACCGACATCAATCCCTTTTGGGGGCGAGCCCTGCTCGCGATGGCCGCGCCGCAGGACTTCAGTCGAACATGAACAGCGCGTCATTGCTGAACTGCGCCTCAAAACGCCCCGCTGGCATCGGCCGCCCGAACAGATAGCCCTGAACCTCATCGCAACCGTGCTCACGCAGGAAGTCCAGCTGTTCATGGGTTTCCACGCCTTCGGCGATTACCGCCAGATTCAGGCTGTGCGCCATGGCGATGATCGCCCGGGCAATTTGCGCGTCTTGCTCGCCGGACGGCAGGCCGTCGACAAACGTGCGGTCGATTTTCAGCACGTCGATCGGGAATTGCTTGAGGTAGTTCAGCGATGAGTAGCCGGTGCCGAAGTCATCGACCGCAATGCTCAGGCCGAGGTTTTTCAACCCGGCAAGAATCTGCATCGCTTCGCTGACTTCGCGCATCAGGATACTTTCGGTCAGTTCCAGTTCCAGACACGCCGGCGGCAGGCCGGTTTCGCGCAGGATCGTGGCGATCCGCGTGCCGAGCTGGCCATCGGAGAATTGCCGCGCGGAGATGTTCACCGAGACCTTCGGTACACGCACGCGGTTCTGGTGCCAGGTCTTCAGTTGGCGGCAAGCCTCGCTGATCACCCAGTCGCCAACGTCGACCACCAGACCGAGTTCTTCGAGCACCGGAATGAAATCTCCCGGCGGCACCAGTCCACGACGTGGATGGCGCCAGCGCAACAGCGCTTCAGCGCCGGTCAGACGCTTGCCGTCGCCGCTGAACTGCGGCTGGTAATACAGGACGAATTCGTTCTGTTCCAAGGCGTGGCGCAGGTCGCTTTCCAGTTCCAGACGCTCCAGCGCACTGGCGTTCATGTCGGCCTGATAGAACTGGAAGTTGTTCTTGCCGCGCTCCTTGGCGTGGTACATCGCGGTGTCGGCGTTTTTCATCAACTGGCTGAGTTCGTTGCCGTCCTGCGGACTCAGGGCGATGCCGATACTCGCGGTGACAAAGAACTCGCGGCCTTCGAGCACGAACGGTCGCACCAGGCTGCCAAGGATCTGCTCGGCGACATGAATCGCCCGGTTCAGCGCCATTTCGCGGCTGGAGCGGTGTTGCAGCAGCAGCGTGAATTCGTCGCCGCCCATGCGCGCCACGGTGTCGTCATCGTCGACACAGGCCAGCAGGCGCGTGGCCATGTCTTTCAACATGCGGTCGCCGGCAGCGTGGCCGAGGGAGTCGTTGATCGGCTTGAAGCGGTCGAGGTCGAGGAACATCAGCACCACCCACGACTTCTGCCGTTCGGCCGATTGCAGCGCGGTGTGCAGGCGATCCTGGAACAGCGTGCGGTTCGGCAAATGGGTCAGGGCGTCGTAGTAGGCGAGGCGGTGAATGCGCTGCTCGCTGGCCTTGCGCTCGCTGATGTCGCTGAAGAAGCACACGTAACTGGCCAGATCACCCTCGTCGTCGAGCACCGCGGTGATGCCGACCCACGCCGGGTAGTGCTCGCCGTTACGGCGCTTCATCCAGACTTCGCCTTCCCACGTGTTGTGCTCGTGCAATTGCTTGATCACATAACGCAGGTGCGCGTCCTGTTGTTCGTCGACCGTGAGCATGTTCGGCAACTGGTCGAGCACTTCGCTCACCGCGTACCCGCTGACGCGGCTGAAAGCCTCGTTGGCCTGAACGATGTAGCCGGCCGGATCGGTGATCAGAATCGCCGAGGTCGAATGCTCGAAAACCGTGGCGGCCATGCGCAGGTCTTTTTCGGCGCGGCGCTGCTGACTGATGTCGCGACCGACGCCGAGCACGCCTTCAAACGCGCCATGCTCGTCCCACACCAGCACCAGACGCAGCTCGATCGGGATCTTGCGGCCATCGGCACGCAGGCAGTCGAACAGGAACAATTGCGTCTGCACCTGGCTACGCAAAATGGCCAGTTGCTCGGGTTTGTCCAACGCCTTGCTGACGCGATCCATCAGCGTGTAGATGCCGCTCAGTTGCTGCGGGTTGGCGATGGTCGATTGCCAGCCGTTCTGGAAAATCCACTCGGCGTCGTAACCCAGCACAGCCTGCACCGACGGGCTGACGTAGTTCAGCGAGAGCTTGCTGTCGGTGGAGAAAATCACGTCGCTGATGCTTTCGGCGAGCATGCGGTAGCGCTGCTCGCTGTCACGCAGCGATTCGCTGGCTTCGATCTGTTCGGTGATGTCCTTGGCCACGCCGATGATCCGCGTGACCTGATCATGTTTGTCGCGGGCCAGGGCCTGTTCGCGAATATCGAAACGCCGCCACTTGCCGTCGCGATGACGGAAACGCAACTGGCATTGCAGCAACTGACTGTAACCGGCGTGGCGCTGCAACTGGCGCGAGCGATGGTAGTAGTCGGCGTCTTCCGGGTGTAGCAGGATCTCCCAGAAGTACTCGCCCATCTGGTGCAATTCGGTGCGGTTGTAGCCGAGGGTCTGGCCGAGATGGTGGTTGCTGAAAATCATCCGCTGGCTGATCACGTCTTGCACGTACAGATGATCCGGCACGGTGCGCACCACGTCGGACCAGAAACCTTCGCGTTCGAGCAGCGACAGTTCGATCAGCTTGCGGCTGGTGATGTCGTTGATGCTGAGGATCACCGCTTTGTAGTCGTGCTGCTCGGTCGGCAGGCGCAACACCATCCACAGGTGTTGATCGCGGCCATTGATGTCCGGCAGTTTGATTTCCAGTTCCAGCTGCTTTTGTTGCTGCAGCACGGCATCGAGGACTTGATTGCCGATCGCGCACTGGCGGTGCGGATGGCCGTCGATCAGCAGTTGCCAGGCGTGCTCGCAAGAGTTGACGTTGAGCAGTTGCAACGCGACCTGGTTGACCTCGGTGACGCGCAGTTCCTGCAGCAGTTGCTGGCGTTGCTGCGGTTGGTCGAGCCACGCCTTGAGCTGATCGCTGGTCTGGATCTGCGCCTTGTCGAAGACCTGCTTGAGGCCGGACAGGTCCAGCACACACAGGGCCACACCGGTGCCTTCGAAAATGTCCTGATAGCGTCGGCGACCCTCATGTAACTGGCGTTGACGGCGGCGCATGTTCAACAGCGCGATCACCGGCAGCATCGAGAATGCCAGGCCCAACAGGCATTTGCCGATGAACGCCGGCAGCAATTCTTCCAGCACGCGCTGGCGGTCGAACAGGCCGCGCAACTGCCAATCGCTGCTGCTCAGCGGCACGGTCAGCACGGTGTTGGCCAGATCGTCCGGGGTCAGCACGCCGGGTTTGGCTGAAGGCAGCGCTTCGTCGCGGCTGATGATTTGATGGTTGATGCGGTTTTCCACCAGCCACAGCGGACGCAAACCGGTATCACCCTGTTTGGTCAGCGAGTCGAAGAACGTCGGGGTCAGGCGCAACGCCCAATAGCCGCGGGTGCTGCCGCTAGCCTGATGGAGTAATAGATGCACCACCGAGCCGTCATCGGCGTTGCTGAAATAATGCGCCTGGGCGCGACTGCGGCGCACCAGTTCGGTCAGGTAGTTGGCGTCGTCGCTGTCGACGGCGCTGTCGACGGCGCTGTCGCTGATAATCCGCCCGGAAGGACTGAGCAACGCCATGCTGCGCAGATCGGGCAGCGACTGCTGAAGCTTGCGCAGCAGTGCCTGCTGTTCGTCGGCTGATTGCGGCTGTTCGACGATCGGTAGCAGATTGAGGGCGATTTGCGCGTTCAGCGCCATGTTCAGGCTGACCTGCGAGGCGAGGTCGGCGGTGTAATCGATGGTGTACTGACGCTGGTTTTTCTGGGTTTCGCGCAGTTGATCGAGCAGTTGCCAGAACAGCAACGCGAGCAACAAAAGCACGAGTGTCGCCAGCGCACCCTTTAATGTACCGCGCAGGGACGAGCCGGGCGCCGGTGGGGTGCTGCTCACAGAAGCTGGCGGAGTGACATTGGACAAGCTGTAATCCTGCGGTTTGGCTGGACTGGCGCGACGTGCACTATAAGCCGGACGCCCAAAGGGCGGCTAGCATGCCTTGAGTCGTGGCGAAGTGCCAGCCCCGCGCGGCTGGACTGCCACCGGTCATTAAGGTAGCTTTGCCGGTTACGCGGGAGCGTTCCAGCTCCTAGACTCAGACTTTTTCAGCGCGCACGCATTGATAACCATCAAGTGAACGACGCGCATGGTCTGGCCGGGCTTCGCCTGCGCTGCAATCATTCATCTGTCACTGACCCAAGGTTCTCCATGGCTCAATACGTCTTCACCATGCATCGGCTGGGCAAAGTTGTTCCGCCGAAGCGGGAAATTCTCAAAAACATTTCGCTGTCGTTCTTCCCGGGCGCCAAGATTGGCGTACTCGGCCTCAACGGTTCGGGTAAGTCCACGCTGCTGAAAATCATGGCCGGCGTCGACACCGAATTCGAGGGCGAAGCCCGTCCGATGCCGGACCTGAACATCGGTTATCTGCCGCAAGAGCCGCAACTTGATCCGACCAAGACCGTGCGTGAAGTGGTCGAGGAAGCGGTCAGCGTGATCAAGGATGCGCAAGCGCGTCTGGACGAGGTCTACGCGGCCTACGCCGATCCGGATGCCGACTTCGACAAGCTCGCCGCCGAGCAAGCCAAACTCGAAGCGATCCTGCAGGCCAGCGATGGTCACAACCTTGAGCGCCAGCTGGAAGTCGCCGCTGATGCGCTGCGTCTGCCGGCCTGGGACGCCAAGGTCGAATTCCTCTCCGGTGGTGAAAAACGTCGTGTGGCCCTGTGCCGTCTGCTGCTGTCCGCGCCGGACATGCTGCTGCTCGACGAACCAACCAACCACTTGGACGCCGATTCGGTGGCGTGGCTGGAGCACTTCCTGCACGACTTCCCGGGCACCGTGGTTGCGATCACGCACGACCGTTACTTCCTCGACAACGTCGCTGGCTGGATTCTGGAACTCGACCGCGGCGCAGGCATTCCGTACGAAGGCAACTACTCGGGTTGGCTCGAAGCCAAGTCCGATCGTCTGGCTGCCGAATCCAAGCAGCAGTCGGCCCACGAAAAAGCCATGAAAGAAGAACTGGAGTGGGTGCGCAAAGGCGCCAAGGCCCGCCAGTCGAAATCCAAGGCTCGTCTGCAACGCTTCGAAGAAATGCAATCGCAGGAATTCCAGAAGCGCAGCGAAACCAACGAGATCTACATCCCGGCCGGTCCACGCCTGGGCGACAAGGTCATCGAGTTCAAGAACGTCACCAAGGGCTACGGCGATCGCGTCCTGATCGACAACTTGTCGTTCTCGATGCCGAAGGGCGCCATTGTTGGCGTGATCGGCGGTAACGGTGCCGGTAAATCGACCCTGTTCCGCATGCTGATGGGCAAGGAAACACCGGATTCGGGCAGCATCGAAGTCGGCGAAACCGTGCAACTGGCCTGCGTCGATCAGAGCCGCGATGACCTGGATGGCAGCAAGACTGTGTTCCAGCAAATCTCCGACGGTTCCGACCAGATCCGCATCGGCAACTACGAGATCCCGTCGCGCACCTACGTCGGTCGCTTCAACTTCAAGGGCGGCGACCAGCAGAAGTTCGTCAAGGACCTGTCCGGTGGTGAGCGCGGTCGTCTGCACCTGGCGCTGACCCTGAAGGAGGGCGGCAACGTCCTGCTGCTCGACGAACCGTCCAACGACCTCGACGTTGAAACCCTGCGTTCCCTGGAGGAAGCCCTGCTGGACTTCCCGGGCGCCGCCATTGTGATCTCTCACGATCGGTGGTTCCTTGACCGCGTGGCGACACACATCCTGGCGTACGAAGACGACTCGCAAGCGATCTTCTTCGAAGGCAACTACACCGAGTACGAAGCTGATCGCAAAAAGCGTCTCGGCGAAGCGGCTGCCCAGCCACACCGGGTACGTCACAAGAAACTGGCCTGATTCGGGTTGGTTGCATGAAAAAGCGGAGCCTTCGGGCTCCGTTTTTTTTGCCCGGGTTTTGTCAGCGGGACCGAGGCGATCCCTTCGCGAGCAGGCTCGCTCCCACATTTGAAATGCATTCCCCTGTGGGAGCGAGCCTGCTCGCGAAAGCGGTATGACTTTTGGTGCAGATCTTAAATTTGGTCTCACCATTCAGGTGCAAAATCGGCTAAAAATCCTTCCGATTTATATCCTTTGCACCATTTAATTTCATAACTGCGACATTTTGCTCTGTTCCTGTGCGCGATCCGTTTGTTACAGTCCGGCCCAATCTCCTCCAACGACAATAAATTTGCCGAGACTTTTCCCATGATCGAATCCGTCGAATCCTTCCTTGCCCGTCTGAAAAAACGCGACCCGGATCAACCCGAATTCCACCAGGCCGTCGAAGAAGTCCTGCGCAGCCTGTGGCCGTTTCTCGAAGCCAATCCGCATTACCTGGACTCGGGGATTCTGGAGCGCATCTGCGAGCCGGAGCGTGCCGTGGTGTTCCGCGTGTCATGGGTCGACGATCAGGGCAAAGTCCAGGTCAATCGCGGTTTCCGCATCCAGATGAATAGCGCCATCGGCCCGTACAAGGGCGGTTTGCGCTTCCATCCTTCGGTGAACCTGGGCGTGCTGAAATTCCTCGCCTTCGAACAGACCTTCAAAAACTCCCTGACTTCGCTGCCTATGGGCGGCGGCAAGGGCGGTTCTGACTTCGATCCGAAGGGCAAGAGCGACGCCGAGGTCATGCGTTTCTGTCAGGCGTTCATGAGCGAGTTGTATCGCCACATTGGCGCCGACGTTGACGTACCCGCCGGTGATATTGGCGTCGGTGCGCGCGAGATCGGCTTCCTGTTCGGCCAGTACAAACGGCTGAGCAACCAGTTCACCAGCGTCCTCACCGGCAAAGGCATGACCTACGGTGGCAGCCTGATTCGTCCGGAAGCCACGGGTTTCGGTTGCGTGTACTTCGCTGAAGAAATGCTCAAGCGCCGCGAGCAGACCGTCGAAGGCAAACGCGTGGCGATCTCCGGTTCCGGCAACGTGGCGCAATACGCGGCGCGCAAGGTCATGGATCTGGGCGGCAAAGTGATTTCCCTGTCCGACTCCGAAGGCACGTTGTACTGCGAAGCCGGGTTGAGCGAAGAACAATGGCTGGCGTTGCTGGAGCTGAAAAACGTCAAACGCGGTCGCATCAGCGAACTGGCGGCAGCGTTCGGTCTGGAGTTCCGCGCCGGTCAACTGCCATGGTCGTTGCAGTGCGACATCGCGCTGCCGTGCGCTACGCAGAACGAACTCGACGCTGAGGCTGCACGCACGCTGCTGCGCAATGGCTGCGTATGCGTGGCCGAAGGCGCGAACATGCCGACCACGCTGGAGGCTGTGGATATCTTTATCGAGGCCGGCATTCTCTTCGCCCCAGGCAAGGCATCCAACGCTGGCGGCGTGGCGGTGAGCGGTCTGGAAATGTCACAGAACGCCATGCGTCTGCTGTGGACGGCGGGCGAGGTCGACAGCAAGCTGCACGCGATCATGCAATCGATTCACCACGCGTGCGTGCATTACGGCGAAGAGAACGGGCGGATCAACTACGTCAAAGGCGCTAACATCGCCGGCTTCGTCAAAGTCGCCGACGCGATGTTGGCGCAGGGTGTGGTTTAAGCCGGTTCGATGCGGATCACTTCAATCACTTGATCACCGGCGGGGCGCTGCCACAGCACCTCGTCATTGAGCCGGGCACCCAGCAGCGCCCGGCCCAGCGGTGAGCCCCAATTGATCAGGCCTTTGCTGGCATCGGCCTGATCCTCGCCGACCAGTTGCACGCGGCGTTCGGTGTCGTGCTCATCGGCGTAGGTCACCCAACTGCCGATCTGCACTTTGTCCCTGGACGTAGCGGCAACCGCCACTTGTGCGCTGCTCAGGCGCTGATTGAAATAACGCAAATCCCTTTGCAAATCGGCCAGCCGTTGTTTGTCGGCCTGCTCGCCTTTGGCTGATTGTTCGGCGTGCAAGGTTTGCAGTTCAGCGACCTTCGCCTGCAACTGCGCCAAGCCTTGCGGCGTGACGTAATTGGGCTGGTCACTGACCTGGCGTTCGACCGGCTGATCGGCTTGCGCGGCGGCGTTGTCTTCGTTGACGAATGCGCGACTCATGGTGTCCTCCTCGTATGAGGTTTGGGCCATGCTCGCAGGCATTTGGTTTCAATGGATGTCTGGGAGCGACCTATTGCGAGCGATAGGCCCGCCCGGCGTCCTGGTCTTTCTGTTGCTGCCAGGCACGTTCGCGTTCATCCCAGTGTTCGTTGCGGTATTGCTCGCGATCCTTGTTTTCGAGCATTGCCTGACACTGGCGAAAACCGTCGGTCCAGCCTTCGGCGTATTGCTTGTCCTTGAGATAGCGCGGCACGTTTTTGCGGAACTCGCCGCTGATCGAACCGGCCGCCTGACGGCCGCTGATGCAACCATCGTCAAAGCCGTCGGCGAAGGCCGGTGGATAACCCTTCGCGATCAAATCTTCATGGGTGGTCTGGCAACCGCCCAGCAACAAAACAACACCCAACAAACCCGCACACCGCCACATCGCACTCTCCCGCGCCGGTTGTCCGGCTTATGGGGAAAGTCTAGAAGGGGATTCGTCGGGCGTTGGTGAAAGGCGTGTGAGTAATTCGTTGAGCGCCACAAATCCCCTGTAGGAGTGAGCCTGCTCGCGATAGCGGTGTATCAGTCACCGCAACAGTGACTTATGA
The DNA here is from genome assembly GCF_054667675.1 of Pseudomonas sp. S3_C06. Taxonomy (NCBI): domain Bacteria; kingdom Pseudomonadati; phylum Pseudomonadota; class Gammaproteobacteria; order Pseudomonadales; family Pseudomonadaceae; genus Pseudomonas; species Pseudomonas sp. S3_C06. Next base: position 2,972,352 of record NZ_CP162747.1, on the reverse strand, counting down.
ATTGCTATCGCGAGCAGGCTCACTCCTACAAGGGGGATGTGTTCAGGATCAATAGTGATACCACTTCACTTCAAGCATGACTTCGGTTTCCGGCGTGGCGAGATGGCTGAACTCACGCTGCGCACTCAGGCGCAAACCCAGATTACGCGACAACTCCCACTGCTGATTCAGGCTCAGGCTACGACGCACTTCGCCATTGAAGAAGTAATCACCTTTGGCTTCCATGCTCAGATTGCCCAGGGGGTTTTTCCACAACACGCCGGTATTGAAACCGCCGGCCGGGGATACAAACTCGGCGAAATCATTGTTGTGTTCAACGCGCACGGTGCCGAGGGCAAAACCCAGCACATCGTCACCCAGCGCCCACGTGCCGCCGCCACCACCGTTGACGTGGCTGACCAGCGTTTCGTCATCATGCTTGCCCGGTACGCGCTCAAGACCGCCAGTGACTTGCCACGACAGCGGTTGCAGCAGCTCATTGCGCGGTGTCAGCGAGCGAATCGTCGCCAGATCCAGTTGCTGGAACTGCCAGTGATTGCCTTCGTATTGACGCAACTTCATCTGCAGGATCTCGATCTGCGCGCCAAGCGGGAAGCTTTCGGCGTTGTCGTTGAGATCGTGATAGGCCATGCGCAAGCCGTATTCGCCGAATGCACGATCACCACGGGTGCCGAGACCCGCTTGCCAGGTGCGTGATTCATGGCCGTCTTCCGGCAGGCCCGGTTGCGGAATTTCCAGCTCGGGTGCGGGGTTCTTATTGATCGCCCGCAGCAATTCGAAACTGCGCTGCGCCCGTTGCGGATCACGCTCCTGACCGTTGGCACGGTAACGCTCCAGGCGATACGCCGCGTCGATGATCAACGCCTGACGGTCGCGTGGCAGGGCTTTGAAAGCCGGATCCTGCAACACGTGCTGGTCGGCGCTGACTTTCAGCACCCATTGCTGTTCTTCGTCGCTCAACGGTTCGGCGCGGCTGAGCAGTTCGCGCTCACGGGACGGGCGATATTCGATGCTTTCCACCAGCCCGGCTTCTTTCACCGCTTTGACGGTGTCGGTGGGAATCGCGGTCAACGGGAATTGTTCGGTCAGGCGCAGACTCGGCCGTGCGACTTGCAGCAGTTCCAGCAGACGATACGAGCAGTTTTCATCGAAGAAGAAATAGTCGAACTGGATCTGCTTCAGCTCCCACACATGTTCAACCATGCGTGCGGTTTCTTCTTGCGTCAGATTCAGTCGGTATTCCCACAGATCGCGGTTTTCCAGGCTGCGGTATTCGGAGAGTTTTTCCTGATACGGCACCAGTGCGAACAGGCCGGGATAACCGCCCATCAAGCCTTTCCAGGCGTAAAGAATGCTGTTGTCCGAGCCTTCGATGTAGGCGCCGAAGTTGATCGCGTAACTGAGCAGCGACGTTTTGTCGGCCTGCACGTCAGCCTGATCGATACGCAGCAGGGTATGGCCGAACATCGACGACGGACTGTTCAAGTACGCAGCCGGAAAGATCATCACCGCGCTGTGCGGCGAGACATCCTTGAACCATTTTTTGTACTCGGCGCACTCGGGCGTCGGCAGATCGGTCAGGTTGAGCTGCGCTTTCAACCAGCGAGTGCGCGCCGGATAAACGCATTGCGCATGTTGCTCGCCGAGACTGGCCGGGGCGTACAGCGCTTGCACGGTGGCCGCCAGTTCATGATCGGGATGTTCATTGCCATCGGGCGCGAGAAAGAATTTCTTGTCGCTGACATAGCTGCGCCAGCCGCCGAGTTTGGCGGTTTCGTAATGACCGAGGGAAATCCAGAAGCGGTCGTTGGCCAGTTGCTGCAAACGTTGAGGGTCGATGGTTGGCGCGGCGGACAGCGGGGCGCAGACACAGAGCGCCAGCCAGGCAAGGCGTTTGAGCATAGTCGGCAACTTGAACAGGAAAGAAATAAAGACCCAAGGAGGGACGGGCCGAAAAAACAAAACCCGCTTCCCGAAGGAAGCGGGCGAGGTCGAGCTTAAGCCTGAGTTGCGTACTTGGCCAGACGAGGATCCGATTTCAGTACGGCCAGGGTGTTGGTATGCACGTCTTCAGCGGTCACGTCAGCCTTGCTGAAGATCTGCTGGAAGTGCTCGTGAGTCACAGCCGCGAAGTGCGCGCGATCTTCCGGCGCCACGCCCAGTACCACGGCATAAGTCGTCAGCGCTTCGCCGTTGCCTTTGGCCATGTCTTCGGACAGCTCGTTCATCATGCCATTCATGGCAAACCAGGATTTGCCGCCGTAGGTCAGCGAAGCGTTGGTCGAGCAGCCGTTGGTGCCGGACGTCATCCCGAAGGTGGCGTTACCGGAAGTGCCGTTGGTGGTGGAAGCGAGGAAGTGAGCAGGGGTGCCACGCTGACCTTCGAACAGCATGTTGCCCCAACCGCAATCCGGGCCGCCTGGAGCTTGCGCCATTGCGTTGATGGATACAGCGGTGAAGAGAGTACCGAGAAGAATCCGTTTCATAGCTTTTTTCTCTTTGTGTGCATACCAATGGACAGGGTTCTGGCCCCCAAGCTCTGTACAAGACAGACCCAAACGAAGCCAGTGGGCCGGTATTAGTTCCAGCCGCGCAGTTTGGAGTTTAGGCACGTTCCTGCGGTTCCGTGATTTTTTACAAAAGATTCGGTAATGACCCCGGTTTCAGGGGGGCTGCTGTGCAGAGGCGCGGTTGTCTATGCTTTGTCACATGGCGCGCCTTGCCAGTGGGGCACGGGCGGCGCCAGAATGCCGCTATCTGCCCCGCCTGATTGTTAAGGAAGCCCGATGCCTGATCCTGTTGCTGCCAGCTTGCGTCTTGCGCCCGAAGCGCTGACCCGTCCGTTTTCCGCTGAACAGTTCAGCTTCACTACCACCAATGATCTGGAGCCCTTTCGCGGTGTGCTTGGCCAGGAACGCGCGGTCGAAGCCTTGCAGTTCGGTGTGGCCATGCCACGCCCCGGTTACAACGTCTTTGTCATGGGCGAGCCCGGCACCGGCCGCTTCTCGTTCGTCAAACGCTACCTGAAGGCCGAAGGCAAACGCCTGCAGACCCCGGCGGACTGGGTCTACGTCAACAATTTCGATGAGCCGCGCGAACCGCGAGCCCTGGAGTTGCCTTCGGGCACGGCCGGCGCCTTTATCGGTGACATCAACGGCTTGATCGACAACCTGCTGGCGACATTTCCCGCGGTGTTCGAGCACCCTTCCTACCAGCAGAAGAAAAGCGCCATCGACCGCGCCTTCAACCAGCGCTACGACAAGGCCCTCGACATCATCGAGCGCCTGGCCCTGGAAAAAGACGTCGCCTTGTACCGCGACGCCAGCAACATTGCCTTCACACCGATGCTCGACGGTAAAGCGCTGGACGAAGCGGAATTCGCTCAGTTGCCGGAAGCCGATCGTGAGCGTTTCCACGATGACATTTCCGGCCTCGAAGAACGTCTGAACGAAGAACTCGCCAGCCTGCCGCAATGGAAGCGCGAGTCGAACAATCAACTGCGCTCGCTCAACGAAGAAACCATCACCCTGGCCTTGCAGCCATTGTTGTCGCCGTTGTCGGAGAAGTACGCGGAAAACGCTGCGGTGTGCGGTTACCTGCAAGCGATGCAGGTCTATCTGTTGAAAACCGTGGTCGAGCAACTGGTCGACGACAGCAAGACCGACGCCGTTGCGCGCAAGCTGCTGGAAGAGCAATACGCGCCGAGCCTGGTGGTTGGTCATCCGGTCAGCGGCGGTGCGCCGGTGGTGTTCGAGCCGCACCCGACTTACGAAAACCTCTTCGGTCGCATCGAATACACCACCGATCAGGGGGCGCTCTACACCACCTATCGCCAGTTGCGTCCGGGTGCCTTGCACCGCGCCAACGGCGGTTTCCTGATTCTTGAAGCGGAAAAAATGCTCAGCGAGCCGTTCGTGTGGGACGCGCTGAAACGCGCCCTGCAATCGCGCAAACTGAAAATGGAATCACCGCTGGGCGAGATGGGCCGTTTCGCCACCGTGACCCTCAACCCGCAGCACATTCCGTTGCAGGTCAAAGTCATCATTATCGGTGCGCGTTCGCTTTACTACACGCTGCAAGACCTCGATCCGGACTTCCAGGAGATGTTCCGCGTTCTGGTGGATTTCGACGAAGACATCCCGATGGTCGACGAGAGCCTGGAGCAATTTGCCCAGCTCTTGAAAACCCGTACCTCGGAAGAAGGCATGGCACCGCTGACTGCCGATGCGGTGGCGCGTCTGGCCACTTACAGCGCACGTCTGGCCGAACACCAAGGGCGTTTGTCGGCGCGCATCGGCGATCTGTTCCAACTGGTCAGCGAGGCGGATTTCATCCGTCATCTGGCTGGCGATGAAATGACCGATGCCGGGCACATCGAACGCGCGCTGAAAGCCAAAGCCACACGGACTGGTCGTGTGTCGGCGCGGATTCTCGACGACATGCTCGCCGGGATCATCCTCATCGACACCGATGGCGCGGCGGTCGGCAAGTGCAACGGTCTGACCGTACTCGAAGTCGGCGATTCGGCGTTCGGTGTGCCGGCGCGGATTTCCGCCACGGTGTACCCGGGCGGCAGCGGCATCGTCGACATCGAGCGTGAGGTTAACCTTGGTCAACCGATCCACTCCAAAGGCGTGATGATCCTCACCGGGTATCTGGGCAGCCGTTACGCTCAGGAATTCCCGCTGGCGATTTCCGCGAGCATCGCACTCGAGCAATCCTACGGTTACGTCGATGGCGACAGTGCGTCGTTGGGCGAGGCGTGCACACTGATTTCGGCGCTGTCGAAAACGCCGTTGAAGCAGTGCTTCGCGATCACCGGTTCGATCAACCAGTTCGGTGAAGTGCAGGCAGTGGGCGGAGTCAACGAGAAGATCGAAGGCTTCTTCCGCCTCTGCGAAGCACGCGGCTTGACCGGCGAGCAGGGCGCGATCATTCCGCAGGCCAACGTTGCCACGCTGATGCTCGATGAGAAGGTCCTGGCGGCGGTGCGTGCCGGGCAGTTCCACGTGTACGCGGTGCGTCAGGCTGACGAGGCGCTAAGTCTGCTAGTGGGCGAGCCGGCCGGTGAGCCGAATGCCGACGGCGAATTCCCGGAAGGCAGTATCAACGCACGGGTGGTCGAGCGCTTGCGCGACATCGCTGAGATGATCAGCGAAGAAGACCTCAAGGAAGCCGAGAAAGAACTGGCGCAGGAGGCTTTGGCCGAAGCCAAACCGGCCTGAGCCTAAACGCGGTCACAAACTGTGGGAGCGAGCCTGCTCGCGAAAACGCTGTATCAGACGACGAATAAGTTGCCTGACACTCCGCATTCGCGAGCAGGCTCACTCCTACATTTGTTTTGTGTTGATCTTCAGGGAATTCGCCACATCTCTGACGCCAATATTCACACAATGACCATTCGGCGCCTTCTGGTTCTATCCAGCTTGCGCAGCGCACTTTTCTTCTATTCTCAGCTCAAGGATATCGACAGTATCACTGGATCGAGCCAGTCCTCCCGTGGGGGCTGAATACCGGCTTCACCGAGGGTCGCCGCCATGTCGCGCAACCTCTGTCTCACCCGTCAATGTCTGGGTCTGGTGACCCGAATCGAATGCGCCATCAAGCCGTTGGCCGGCGATAACGGCATGTGGACGCTGCTCTTCGCCGCCGGCATGGCCGGCGAACAACCTTCCGCCATCAAGGCGCAGGGCCCGTTTCATGGGCCGGTCGCCGCTGAATCGATACTCGACACCATTGTCGAAAGCCTGACCTTGCATGGTTACGAACTGGCCGACGATCCGCAGATCTGGAGCCTGCACCTGCAAGCCCAGCTGCGGCAGATCAACGGTGGACGTGGCCGCAGCCTGAATTAGGATCTACGCCTGCAGGAGCTGCCGCAGGCTGCGATCTTTTGATCCTGCACTTCAAGGCGCAGTCTCAGGCATTGGCGCCTTGTCGAGTTTGACCTCAAAGCCGTATTGCACGGTAGCGAGGTCGGTTCGCTGATAGGTTTCCACGTGGCTTGGGCGGCCATAAAAGTAATGCACGCCAAACAACGCCGGGCCTTCTGCGCCCGCGTCGTGGCTGACTGAAAGGATCTGCTTGAGATAGCTGCCGCTGTCATCCTTGACGAAGAAACGCCATTCGTTGGGCGCAAACAGTTTCAGGTCCACCACCAGCATGTTGTTCTTGATCTCCAGGCCTTTGGGCAGTGACTTGGCGTCGTACGTCTGTTTCGCCACCGTGGCGAGAAACAGCGGCATTGAGCCGACGGCAATCGCCGGGGTTTCCGGGAACAGATTCAAATCGTAAGTAATCGTCGCGCGCAGCGGATCGACTTGATACGCCTCGGGCGGCAGTTCGATCGGCTCATCGAGCTTGCCGCTGCGCTTTTCGGTGAAAAACGTGACGGGGCTGACACCCGGACTGAAGTCATCGCCCAGCAATTCATCGTTGAACGTGCGGCGATGGGAGAACTCGATGCGGGCAGCGCTCGGTTCTTCCACGGATTGATGGATGCGAATGCCGGCCTTCAGTTGTTCTTCGGTGAGGCTCGCACCCTTGAGCCAGTTGACCGCCAGGTCGTCGTAAACCGTCACTGACGGATCCAGTGGCTGGATGGTTTTCTCCGTGGTGTGCTGATTGAACGTGCGAATCGGCAGATCCAGCGGTTTACGCGTCACGGTCGCCGAGGAAAAATCCAGCACGCTGACTTCCAGGGTATCGATCGGGCCGTTGAAGTAGACCTTGTTATAGCGACGTGGATGTTTCTCCTCGAATGCCTGCTGCTCTTGCGTGAGCTGCTTTTCCAGCGTATCGCTCCAGCTCTTCTGCTGTTGCAGGTACGCCAGTTGTTTCTGGTAGAAGGCGACTTGCTCCGGACTCTCGTTGATCGAGCCGGCACGCACCAGATACTGGCCGGTTTTATCGCGGGCCTGGACGATCAGCGGATTGAGTTGGGCATCGGCGACTTCCGCGGCCAGCGGCAGGTTGTTGCTGAATTCGACCTCGGCGTAGTCCTTTTCAAGCTTCAGCAGTTTGACGCTGAGATTGTCGTTGGTGCGGGTCTGGCCGACGTCCTTTTGCGTCAGGTCGAAGCTGTACAGGCGGCGCGGCGCGATGACTTCGATCCGCCCTTGGAGGCTGACCGGTTGCGGCAGGGTCTTCTTGTCCACATCCAGTCCGTCAATGAACGGGTAGGTTACGGTCAGGTCATCGGGGTTGGTGACGTTGGAGCTGGAGGGGCTGAGCTGAATACCCGGATCGGTTTCCGACCATTCCGGCTGATAAGCGATCACGCGTTTGTTGCTCAACGTTACCGACTGCCATTCCACCCCATGGGGAAACAGGAAACCGCCGGGAATGTTCAGGTTGAAGGGGAACACCGGTTGCAGGTCGGTGAGGTAATCGGAGCTGGCGTCCTTGTGCAGCACGAACAGGCCATTGATAAAAGTGTCGACCAGCGTCTGCGGGGCAGGGTAGTGCTTGAGCACGGCGAGTGCGTCTTCGCCGTATTCGGTGCGCGGTGGATTGTCGCTCAGCTTGAGTTGCGCCCGTTCAAGCAACAGCAGTGAGCCGCCAAGTTCGGTGATGGCGTCCTTGAGTTTCGGATCGGTGATGGCGTCCAGCGACTGTTCGAACGTTGCGGTCTTTTCTTCAAGGCTGGCGGCGTGCTTCTCGTCGCCAGGCGAGCAACCGCTGATCAACAGTGCAAGGCAGATTCCGGCCGTCGTTATCGGTAATCGCACATCCATTTCCACGCGTCCTGTCTACAGTCACTGGGCTGTCAATGGTTTGGACACTAGCAGAAAAAAAATCACTCACACACGCAGGTGGCGGATTTTTCGGCGGTTTCTGGCTGTCATAGGTGGCTGTTATACTCGCCGCCATTTCCAGCCCCCCTGTGTGAGACTCAATGGAACGCTTTATCGAAAACGCAATGTACGCCTCGCGCTGGCTGCTGGCGCCAATCTATATCGGGCTGTCCCTCGGATTGCTGGCGCTGGCACTGAAATTTTTCCAGGAAGTTTTCCACATCCTGCCCAACGTGTTCTCGATGGCCGAGTCGGAACTGATTCTGGTGCTGCTGTCGCTGATCGATATGGCGCTGGTCGGCGGCCTGCTGGTCATGGTGATGATTTCCGGGTACGAGAACTTCGTCTCTGAACTGAACATCGATGAAGGCAAGGAAAAGCTCAGCTGGCTCGGCACCATGGACTCTTCGTCGCTGAAGATGAAAGTGGCAGCCTCAATCGTGGCGATCTCCTCGATCCACCTGCTGCGCATCTTCATGGACGCCAAGAACGTCGATCCCGAGCACTTGATGTGGTACGTGATCATCCACATGACCTTCGTCGTTTCGGCGTTCGCCATGGGTTACCTGGACAAGGTCACCAAGCACTGATCAACCGTTGATCGCTGCAAAAACACCGCCCGTCTGTTGCGAAACAGACGGGCGGTGTTGTTTGTGGCTTGTGCTTTGGTGCGCGCGGGCATATCCCTGTAGAGGTCCTGACTCGCCACGTTGTGAGGTGCGTTCATGAACCTGCAAGAGTTGAATGCGTTTGCCATCGCCAGGAAGGTTGATGAGTTGAACCTGATCTCCATGGAAGGCGGGATTTACCTGCTCGAAGCACGGATGCATGGCGCGGCGTATCCGTTGAGTGATCTCAAAGGCAACATGCTGACGCTACGCTCGGTTGAGCACGCGCGGGATTTGTTGCATGCCTTTCCGGTATTGCCATTCAACCTTGTACACACCTCGGTACATGACGAAATGTGTGGTCTGGGTCCCAGTGGCGAGGAAAGCCTGAAGGTGCCGCTCGCCTGGCGTTCAGCCCTGTAGGCGTTGCGCGCCATCGCCGGAACATCTGTGCTAGTCTGCTCGCCCTTTTGGTTCCGGGCGCGCCGGGACGCGCTGTGCACGCACGGCAAGTCTTGTGGCCGTCCGCACAGCGGAGCAGTGTCATGTCCGAAGTAAATCTGTCCACCGACGAAACCCGCGTCAGCTACGGCATCGGCCGTCAGCTGGGTGACCAGCTGCGCGACAACCCGCCACCGGGCGTTAGCCTGGACGCCATCCTGGCCGGTCTGACCGACGCTTTCGCCGGTAAGGAAAGCCGTGTGGGTCAGGAAGAAATGTCCGCCAGCTTCAAGGTTATCCGCGAAATCATGCAAGCCGAAGCCGCTGCCAAAGCTGAAGCCGCTGCTGGCGAAGGCCTGGCCTTCCTGGCTGAAAACGCCAAGCGTGACGGCATCACCACCCTGGCTTCCGGCCTGCAATTCGAAGTGCTGACTCAGGGCGAAGGCGCCAAGCCGACCCGTGAAGATCAAGTACGTACTCACTACCACGGCACCCTGATCGACGGCACTGTGTTCGACAGCTCCTACGAGCGTGGCCAGCCTGCAGAATTCCCGGTTGGCGGCGTGATCGCTGGCTGGACCGAAGCCCTGCAACTGATGAATGCCGGCAGCAAATGGCGTCTGTACGTGCCGAGCGAACTGGCTTACGGCGCTCAAGGCGTTGGCAGCATCCCGCCGCACAGCGTTCTGGTATTCGACGTCGAGCTGCTGGACGTTCTGTAAGACCTTTGTGGGAGCGAGCTTGCTCGCGAATGCAGGCGACTGGATCTAACTTGAGATTCGAGTTGAAGCCTTCGCGAGCAAGCTCGCTCCCACAGGTTTTGTATTACTGCTCATAGTTCTATCTTGTGATGCAGCTCACTGGTCGGGCGCAACGCCCGGGCATAGCAGAACAGGAACAGATTGCGCACCAGCTCCTTGAGCACCAATGGCTCGCTGGAATTGAGGCTGCTGACGTCCAGATCCCCTTGGTCTTGCAGTTCATGCAGGGCTTCTTCTTCAAGCACCGCACAGACTTCACCGGTTTCCCGATGGAGGATTCTGAGGTAAGGGTGTGGGCGATCCAGCCACGCGTCGATCAAATAAGTCATGGTTCTCATCTCCTTGTAGGGTTTCAATGAGAATAATTCTTATTCGTCAAATAGCAAGCGTCTATTGGCGGATTGTGAAATTTTCCGGGTAAAGATTGCGTAAGGTCAAAACGGCTGGCGTTTGGTTATTGCTTGGTTTTGCTGGGGCGGAGCGGGGAGGGCGAAGCTCCATCCCACGGCTGGCGCGGGATGGATGACAGTGGAATCAGACCTTTCTGACGAACTCGGATTTGAGCTTCATCGGGCCGATACCGTCGATCTTGCAGTCGATGTCGTGGTCGCCATCGCACAGACGGATGTTCTTGACCTTGGTGCCGACCTTGACCACCAGCGAGGTGCCCTTGACCTTCAGATCCTTGATCACGGTGATGGTGTCGCCGTCCTGCAGGACGTTGCCGACCGAATCTTTCTTCACGGCATCATCGGACGCCACTTCGGCTTCGCCGCTGGCAGACCACTCGTGGGCGCACTCCGGGCACACCAGTTGGGTGCCGTCTTCGTAGGTGTATTCGGAATTGCATTTCGGGCAGGGTGGCAACGTGCTCACTAAGGCTCCTTGGGATGTGGATCGCTAAAAGTCGCACATTGTATAGGGTTTTACGCGAGGGAGGGCATAGCGCAGAAACAACTGTGGGAGCGACGGTGCGACGATTCGACCTGCTCGCGAAGGCGTCAGGTCAGTCAACATTGAAGTCGACTGGCAGATCGCTTTCGCGAGCAGGCTCGCTCCCACAGTGGGCAGAATCAGTGCGTACGGGCGACCGCAAACTCACTCAGTTCAACCAGCGCATCCCGATATTCACTGGCCGGCAGTGCATCGAGGCACTTGATCGCACGGGCCACGTAATCACGGGCCAGTTGCGCGGTGTACTCAAGCGAGCCGGAGGCTTCCACAGCAATGCGGATGCTTTCCAGGTCTTCGATCCCGCCTTTCTGGATCGCCTGACGCACCAGAGCAGCCTGTTCAGCCGTACCTTCACGCATGGTGTAGATCAGCGGCAGGGTCGGCTTGCCTTCGGCCAGATCGTCACCGACGTTCTTGCCCAGGGTTTCCGCGTCGCCCTTGTAGTCGAGCAGGTCGTCGACCAACTGGAACGCCACACCGAGGTGATCACCGAAAGTACGCAGCGCTTCGCTCTGCTCGGCGGAGGCACCGGCCAGTGCCGCAGCACTGTGAGTCGAGGCTTCGAAGAGCATCGCGGTTTTGCCGCGGATGACTTCCATGTAGGTTTCTTCGGTAGTGCTGGCGTCGCGCACCTTGGACAGTTGCAGCACTTCGCCTTCGGCGATGATCCGCGTGGCCTGGGACAGAATCTTCATCACTGGCATCGAGCCCAGTTCGACCATCATTTCGAACGAGCGTGAGTACAGGAAGTCGCCGACCAGCACGCTTGGGGCGTTGCCCCACATGGCGTTGGCGGTCGAGCGGCCACGGCGCATGCCGGACATGTCGACCACGTCGTCATGCAGCAGGGTCGCAGTGTGCAGGAATTCGATGGTGGCGGCCAAAAGACGCATGTCGTCGCCTTCGCGACCAAGGGCCTTGCCACACAGCAACACTAATAAAGGACGCAGACGTTTGCCGCCGGCCGAGGTAATGTAATCGCCGATTTTCGATACCAGCGGTACTCGGGAAGTCAGCTGCTTCTTGATGATGCCGTCGACGGCGCTAAAATCGTCCGCCACCGCGCGGTAGAAAGCTTGGGGTTGCATCAGCGAGAGTCGCTCCAGAAGGGTTGCGCGGCATGCTAGGACTCACATCCAGAGCTGTCAAGGCGCGATGGACGGCTACTTGCGCGTCTCTCGCGGCTTGCGTACAATCGCGCACCCTGAACTTCCTGGGCAGCACCTGCCTTACGCAATTGCAACGGGCCTTCCAGCCTTATGCAGCCATGCCAGCCAATACCTCTTCTTATAAAGAGCTGGGTGAGCAGGATTATCGGAGAAATACCATGTCTTATGCAGTAATCGTTACTGGCGGCAAGCAGTACAAAGTCGCCCCAGGTGAATACCTGAAGATCGAAAAACTGGAAATCGCTACCGGCGAATCCGTTACCTTTGATCGCGTTCTGTTGGTTGCCAATGGCGACGACGTGAATATCGGCGCTCCAGTTGTTGCTGGCGCTACCGTTGTGGCTGAAGTGATCTCCCAAGGTCGTCACGATAAAGTTCGCATCATCAAGTTCCGTCGTCGTAAGCACCACATGAAGCGTATGGGCCACCGCCAGTGGTACACCGAGATCAAAATCACCGGTATTCAGGCTTAATTTCAGCCTAATTCCTCACTAGGAGAATTGACTCATGGCACACAAAAAAGCTGGTGGTAGTACCCGTAACGGTCGCGACTCAGAAGCCAAACGCCTTGGCGTTAAGATGTATGGCGGCCAGAAAATCATTCCGGGCAACATCATCGTGCGTCAGCGCGGCACCCAATTCCACGCTGGCTACGGCGTTGGCATGGGTAAGGATCACACCCTCTTCGCGAAAATCGAAGGCGTGATCAAGTTTGAAGTAAAAGGCGCGTTCAACCGCCGTTACGTGAGCGTTGTCGCAGCTTAATTGCGCGATCGCTGGAAAAGCCCTGTCTCGCGACGGGGCTTTTTCGTTTGTGGGGTGAGTCTCTTGCAAAACTGTTTGTATGGGCTGTCGGCGTGCGATGCAGGTCGTGTTTTGGGGTCGCTGCGCTCATTTTTGCAAGAGTCTTATGTCTTGATTGTTTTTCGGCTCGTCCGTATGGCGAGAGGCGTTGGTTATGAAGTTTGTTGATGAAGTATCGATTCGCGTAAAGGCTGGTGACGGCGGCAATGGCGCCATGAGTTTCCGTCGGGAAAAATTCATCGAAAACGGTGGCCCGAACGGCGGTGATGGCGGTGACGGCGGTTCCATCTACATGATGGCTGACGAAAACCTCAACACCCTGGTCGACTACCGTTACACCCGGCACTTCGACGCCGAGCGTGGCTCCAACGGTGGCAGCACTGACTGCACCGGTAAAAAAGGCGAGGACCTGATCCTGCGCGTGCCGGTCGGCACCACGGTGATCGACTCTGCTACCCAGGAAGTGATCGGCGACCTGACCAAGGCTGGCCAGAAACTGATGGTAGTGCAGGGTGGCTGGCACGGTCTGGGTAACACCCGTTTCAAATCCAGTACCAATCGTGCGCCGCGTCAGACCACGCCGGGTAAGCCGGGTGAGCAGCGTGATCTGAAACTGGAAATGAAAGTACTGGCTGACGTCGGTCTGCTGGGTTTGCCGAACGCCGGTAAAAGTACCTTTATCCGCTCCGTTTCGGCGGCCAAGCCAAAAGTCGCCGACTACCCGTTCACCACGCTGGTGCCGAACCTGGGTGTGGTCAGCGTCGATCGCTGGAAGAGCTTCGTCATTGCCGACATTCCGGGTCTGATCGAAGGCGCTTCCGACGGTGCCGGTCTGGGCATTCGCTTCCTCAAGCACTTGGCGCGTACCCGTCTGTTGCTGCACCTCGTCGACATGGCGCCTCTGGATGACAGCAGTGCACCGGATGCCGCTGAAGTGATCGTCAACGAGCTGATCAAATTCAGCCCGTCCCTGGCGGAGCGTGATCGCTGGCTGGTGCTGAACAAGTGCGACCAGATCCTTGAAGAAGAGCACGATGAGCGCGTCAAGGAAATCGTTGAGCGCCTGGAGTGGACCGGTCCGGTCTACGTGATCTCGGCCATCGCCAAGATTGGCACCGAGCGTCTGTGCCACGACATCATGCGTTACATGGAAGATCGTGCTGATCGTCTGGCCAATGACCCGGCTTACAAGGAAGAGCTGGCCGATCTCGATCAGCGCATCGAAGACGAAGCCCGCGCGCAACTGCAGGCGCTGGATGACAAGCGTGCCCTGCGTCGCAGCGGCGTGAAGTCGGTCCATGACATTGGCGATGATGACTGGGACGAAGAAGATGTGGATGACGAAGACGGTCCGGAAATCATTTACGTGCGTGACTGATTCGTTGCAGTAAACTTAAGCGCCGCTCAACCGAGCGGCGTTTTAGTATCTGGAAATCGCAAGTCACAAATAACGTCATGGGCGGCGCTGGGTCGCGCAGCCCTCAAGCTAAGGTTGAAGATGATGCGGAGCAAGGTGACAGGTGCGCAGCGTTGGGTCGTGAAGATCGGCAGCGCTTTGCTGACAGCTGATGGCAAAGGGCTGGATCGCGCGGCAATGGGTGTCTGGGTCGAGCAGATGGTGGCCTTGCATGAGGCTGGCGTCGAGTTGGTGCTGGTGTCCTCGGGGGCGGTGGCGGCCGGCATGAGTCGTTTGGGCTGGACCGCACGACCCAGTGCGATGCATGAGCTTCAGGCGGCTGCGGCTATCGGCCAGATGGGCTTGGTGCAGGCGTGGGAATCAAGCTTCGCCGAGCATGGTCGGCACACAGCGCAGATTCTCCTGACCCATGACGACCTGTCCGACCGCAAGCGTTACCTCAACGCCCGCAGCACCCTGCGCGCATTGGTTGAGCTGAAAGTCATCCCGGTGATCAACGAGAACGACACCGTGGTCACTGACGAAATCCGTTTCGGCGACAACGACACGCTGGCGGCGCTGGTGGCTAACCTGGTCGAGGCGGACCTGCTGGTGATCCTTACTGATCGCGACGGCATGTTCGACGCCGATCCGCGTAATAATCCCGATGCGCAGATGATTTACGAGGCGCGCGCTGATGATCCGACGCTGGATGCGGTCGCGGGTGGCACGGGTGGTGCGCTGGGGCGTGGCGGCATGCAGACCAAGCTGCGTGCGGCACGGCTGGCGGCGCGTTCCGGTGCGCACACCATTATCGTCGGTGGGCGCCTTGAGCGCGTGCTTGATCGCTTGAAGGCGGGTGAGCGCATCGGTACGTTGTTGTCGCCTGAGCGAGGCATGCTCGCGGCGCGCAAGCAATGGCTGGCCGGGCATCTGCAGACCCGTGGCACGCTGGTGCTGGATGATGGTGCAGTGTCGGCGTTGTCTCAGGGCAACAAGAGTTTGCTGCCCGTGGGGGTGAAATTGGTGCAGGGCAGTTTCCGTCGCGGCGAAATGGTGGTCTGTGTGGCGCCGGATGGTCGTGAGATTGCCCGTGGCCTGGCCAACTACAGCGCGCTGGAGGCACAAAAAATCATCGGTCAGTCGTCGGATGCGATTGTCGGTTTGCTCGGTTACATGGCGGAGCCTGAATTGGTTCACCGTGACAACCTGATTCTGGTTTAAGGAAAACTCGATGCGTTTAGCAAAAGGATTGTTGGGCTTGCTGATGGCGATGCCATTGCTGGCCTCGGCCGAGGAAATCGGTCAGGTGTCGACAGTGTTCAAGTTTGTCGGCCCGAACGACCGCATTGTGGTCGAGGCTTTCGATGATCCGAAAGTCGAAGGGGTTACCTGCTACCTGTCGCGCGCCAAGACGGGCGGTGTGAAGGGTGGTCTGGGTCTGGCTGAGGATCGCGCCGAAGCGTCGATCGCTTGCCGCCAGGTCGGCCCGATCAAGTTCAAGGGCGAGCTGAAGGATGGCGATGAGGTGTTCAAGGAGCGCACTTCGCTGGTATTCAAAACCATGCAGGTGGTGCGTTTCCTCGACAAGAAGCGCAATACGCTGGTGTATCTGGTCTACAGCGATCGCTTGATCGAGGGTAGCCCGCAGAATGCCGTGACCGCGATCCCGATCCTGCCGTGGGTACCCGTCCAGCAATAACGCCGCAAAACCAACTGTAGGAGTGAGCCTGCTCGCGATAGCGGTGTGTTAGTCAGCAAATATACATCTGACTAAAAGCTATCGCGAGCAGGCTCACTCCTACATTTTTTTTGCGCTGGATTTGTTAAATCACAGGCAATAAAAAACCGACCCTAAGGTCGGTTTTTTAATGACTACGTCGATTAAGCAGCTTCTTTCAGCGCTTTAACGTGGCCATTCAGACGGCTCTTATGACGAGCAGCCTTGTTCTTGTGGATGATGCCTTTATCGGCCATACGGTCGATAACTGGCACAGCCAGAACGTATGCAGCTTGAGCTTTTTCAGCGTCTTTTGCGTCGATGGCTTTAACTACATTCTTGATGTAGGTGCGAACCATGGAACGCAGGCTGGCGTTGTGGCTGCGACGCTTCTCAGCCTGTTTTGCACGTTTTTTGGCGGAAGGTGAGTTGGCCACCGTCGAGCTCCTCGAAAGACTTTTTAGGAAATAGCAAACAAAATAGGCCGCGAATCATGCCGATGAGTTGAAGTCTTGTCAAGGGCACTTGAAACGTTCCGCTAAGTGGTAGGTATAAAGAGGCGGGATATTTATTTCCGGCGCTTGACCTGTAAACTCGCGAGCTTTGGCTCTGTGCTGCTGCGGCGCGGAGTATCGCACAAGTAGGCGCTTTGTTCGCCTGCTGTTTATCGACAGGCACAAATTCCCTCAATGAATCTGCTCAAATCGTTGGCCGCCGTCAGCTCTATCACGATGCTTTCCCGGATTTTGGGGTTTGTCCGTGACACGCTGATTGCTCGTATATTCGGTGCCGGGATGGCGACCGACGCCTTCTTTATCGCCTTCAAACTGCCCAATCTGCTGCGCAGGATCTTCGCCGAAGGTGCTTTCTCTCAGGCTTTCGTACCGATTCTTGCCGAGTACAAAAGTCAGCAGGGTGAAGTAGCGACGCGCACGTTCATTGCTTACGTGTCAGGTCTGCTGACGCTGGTATTGGCGGTAGTGACTGCGCTGGGCATGATCGCCGCACCCTGGGTGATCTGGGCAACGGCTCCGGGCTTTACCGATACACCGGAAAAATTCCAGCTCACCTCTGATCTGTTGCGGGTGACGTTCCCCTATATATTGCTGATCTCGCTGTCGTCGCTGGCTGGCGCGATCCTCAATACCTGGAACCGCTTCTCGGTGCCGGCCTTCGTGCCGACCCTGCTCAATGTCAGCATGATCGTGTTTTCGCTGTTCCTCACGCCGTACTTCGATCCGCCGGTGATGGCGCTGGGCTGGGCGGTCTTGGTCGGCGGTCTGGCGCAGTTGCTCTATCAACTGCCGCACCTGAAAAAGATCGGCATGCTGGTACTGCCGCGACTGAACCTGCGCGATACCGGCGTGTGGCGGGTGATGAAACAGATGCTGCCGGCGATTCTCGGTGTCTCGGTCAGTCAGATTTCGCTGATCATCAACACCATCTTCGCCTCGTTTCTGGTCGCAGGCTCGGTGTCGTGGATGTATTACGCCGACCGCTTGATGGAGTTGCCATCCGGCGTGCTTGGCGTGGCATTGGGGACGATTCTGCTGCCGACATTGGCGAAAACCTATGCCAGCAAGGATCGCCACGAATACTCGCGGATTCTCGATTGGGGCCTGCGTCTGTGCTTTGTGCTGGTGCTGCCCTGTGCGCTGGCGCTGGGGATTCTTGCTGAGCCGCTGACGGTTTCGCTGTTTCAGTACGGTCAGTTCAGCGGCTTTGACGCCGAAATGACCCAGCGTGCGCTGATTGCGTATTCTGTCGGCCTGCTCGGAATTATCGTGATCAAAGTGCTCGCACCGGGCTTTTATGCGCAACAGAACATCCGTACGCCGGTAAAAATCGCAATCTTCACGCTGGTCGTTACGCAACTGTTCAACCTCGTTCTGATTGGTCCGCTGGCTCATGCCGGCCTGGCCTTGGCGATCAGTGGCGGTGCCTGTCTGAATGCCGGGCTGCTGTTCTATCAATTGCGCAAGCAACAGATGTATCAGCCGCAGCCGGGTTGGGCCAAGTTCGGTTTCAAACTGGTGATCGCCGTGGCGGTGATGTCGGCAGTGTTGCTGCTTGGCATGCATTTCATGCCGGCGTGGGATCAAGGGCACATGCTTGAGCGCTTCCTGCGTCTGGGCGCATTGGTCGCGGCGGGCGTGGTGTCCTATTTCGGTATGTTGCTGCTGCTCGGTTTCCGCTTGCGTGACTTCAATCGCAAGGCCTTGAGTTAAGGTTTTACCCTTTATAAACAGGCGCGGGCCGGCAGTTTTGTCGGCTCGTTCACTTTGCGTTACGGTGTTGCCTGTCGTCGGCCGTCGGGTGTGGTTATAATCGACCACTTTATGAGCAAGAAGCGCGTTATGCAGCTGGTTCGAGGCCTCCACAACTTGCGCCCCCAGCATCGGGGCTGCGTCGCCACTATTGGCAACTTTGACGGTGTTCACCGTGGTCACCAGGCTATCCTGGCCCGACTGCGTGAGCGTGCGCTCGAGTTGGGCGTACCCAGCTGCGTGGTGATTTTCGAGCCGCAGCCACGGGAATTCTTTGCCCCCGAAACCGCGCCGGCACGTCTGGCCCGTTTGCGCGACAAGCTGCAACTGCTGGCCGCCGAAGGCGTTGACCGGGTGTTGTGCCTGGCGTTTAACCAGCGCTTGAGCAAACTCAGCGCCAGTGAGTTCGTCGATACCATCCTGGTTGATGGTCTTGGCGTGCAGCATCTTGAGGTCGGTGACGATTTCCGTTTCGGTTGCGACCGCCTCGGCGACTTCGATTTCCTGTTGCAGGCCGGGCAGATGCACGGTTTTACCGTCGAAGCGGCGCAAACCGTCGAGCTGGACGGCATTCGCGTCAGTAGCACGCAGGTGCGTAACGCATTGGCCGCCGCCGATTTTGCCTTGGCCGAACGTTTGCTCGGCCGCCCGTACCGGATTGCCGGTCGCGTGCTGCACGGCCAGAAACTGGCCCGGCAACTGGGTACGCCCACTGCCAACATTCAACTCAAGCGTCGTCGCGTGCCGTTCACCGGGGTGTATCTGGTGGATGTCGATATCGACGGCAAGACCTGGCCCGGCGTCGCCAATATCGGCGTGCGGCCCACGGTACAGGGTGATGGCAAGGCCCACCTTGAAGTCCATCTTTTAGATTTTGCCGGCGATCTGTATGACCGGCGTTTGACGGTGGTTTTCCACCAAAAGCTGCGTGAAGAGCAGCGCTTCGCCTCTCTGGAGGCATTGAAAACGGCGATCAATGCGGATGTCGCCACCGCCCGTGCACTAGCCGCACCTAGCGCCCATCGCTAATGAAGAGCCTTAAATGACCGACTATAAAGCCACGCTTAACCTTCCGGACACCGCCTTCCCAATGAAGGCCGGCCTGCCACAGCGCGAACCGCAGATCCTGCAGCGCTGGGACAGTATTGGCCTGTACGGAAAGTTGCGCGAGATTGGCAAGGATCGTCCGAAGTTCGTTCTGCACGACGGTCCTCCGTATGCCAACGGCACGATCCACATCGGTCACGCACTGAACAAGATTCTCAAGGACATGATCATCCGCTCGAAGACCCTGTCGGGTTTCGACGCGCCTTATGTTCCGGGTTGGGACTGCCACGGCCTGCCGATCGAGCACAAGGTTGAAGTGACCCACGGCAAGAACCTGGGCGCGGACAAGACCCGTGAACTGTGCCGTGCCTACGCCACCGAGCAGATCGAAGGGCAGAAGTCCGAATTCATCCGTCTCGGCGTGCTGGGCGATTGGGCCAACCCGTACAAAACCATGGATTTCAAGAACGAGGCCGGTGAAATCCGCGCCCTCGCCGAAATCGTCAAGGGCGGTTTCGTGTTCAAGGGCCTCAAGCCAGTGAACTGGTGCTTCGACTGCGGTTCGGCCCTGGCTGAAGCGGAAGTCGAGTACGAGAACAAGGACTCCTCGACCATCGACGTTGCTTTCCCGATCGCTGACGAAGCCCAACTGGCTGCTGCGTTCGGTCTGCCGTCGCTGAGCAAACCTGCCTCGATCGTGATCTGGACCACTACCCCGTGGACCATCCCGGCCAACCAGGCGCTGAACGTTCACCCGGAATTCAACTACGCGTTGGTTGATGTCGGCGACAAGCTGCTGGTGCTGGCTGAAGAGCTGGTCGAAGCCTGCCTGACTCGCTACGGCGTTGAAGGTTCGGTCATCGCGACCACCACCGGTAAAGAGCTGGAGCTGATCAATTTCCGTCACCCGTTCTATGACCGTCTGTCGCCGGTGTACCTGGCTGACTACGTCGAACTGGGCGCTGGCACCGGCGTGGTTCACTCCGCTCCGGCCTACGGCGTGGACGACTTCGTGACCTGCAAGAAGTACGGCATGGTCAACGACGACATCCTTAATCCAGTGCAGAGCAACGGCGTTTACGCGCCGTCGCTGGAGTTCTTCGGCGGCCAGTTCATCTGGAAGGCCAACCCGGCCATCGTCGACAAGCTGACCGAAGTCGGTGCGCTGTTGCACACCGCCATCATCAAACACAGCTACATGCACTGCTGGCGTCACAAGACCCCGCTGATCTACCGCGCCACTGCGCAGTGGTTCATCGGCATGGACAAAGAGCCAACCAGCGGCGACACCCTGCGGGTGCGCTCGCTCAAAGCCATCGAAGACACCAAGTTCGTCCCGGCCTGGGGCCAGGCGCGCCTGCACTCGATGATCGCCAACCGTCCGGACTGGTGCATCTCGCGTCAGCGCAACTGGGGCGTGCCGATCCCGTTCTTCCTCAACAAGGAAAGCGGCGAACTGCACCCTCGCACCGTCGAGTTGATGGAAGAAGTCGCCAAGCGCGTTGAAGTCGAAGGCATCGAAGCCTGGTTCAAGATGGACGCTGCCGAACTGCTCGGTGACGAAGCGCCGCTGTACGACAAGATCAGCGACACCCTCGACGTCTGGTTCGATTCGGGCACCACGCACTGGCACGTCCTGCGCGGTTCGCACCCGATGGGTCACGAGAGCGGCCCGCGTGCCGATCTGTACCTGGAAGGTTCCGACCAACACCGTGGCTGGTTCCACTCGTCGTTGCTGACCGGTTGCGCCATCGACAACCACGCGCCGTACCGCGAACTGCTGACTCACGGTTTCACCGTCGACGAAGCCGGCCGCAAAATGTCCAAATCGCTGGGCAACGTGATTGCGCCGCAGAAAGTCAACGACACGCTGGGCGCCGACATCATGCGTCTGTGGGTGGCTTCGACTGACTACTCCGGCGAGATGGCGGTTTCCGACCAGATCCTGCAGCGCAGCGCGGACGCCTATCGTCGTATCCGTAACACCGCGCGTTTCCTGCTTTCGAACCTGAGCGGTTTCAATCCGGCCACCGACATCTTGCCGGCCGAAGAAATGCTCGCGCTGGATCGTTGGGCGGTCGACCGCACTTTGCTGCTGCAACGAGAGTTGCAAGAGCACTACGGCGAATACCGTTTCTGGAACGTCTACTCGAAGATCCACAACTTCTGCGTGCAGGAGCTGGGCGGTTTCTACCTCGACATCATCAAGGACCGTCAGTACACCACTGGCTCCAACAGTAAGGCCCGCCGTTCGGCGCAAACCGCGCTGTTCCACATCTCCGAAGCGCTGGTGCGCTGGATCGCGCCGATCCTCGCCTTCACCGCCGACGAACTGTGGGAATACCTGCCGGGCGAACGCAACGAATCGGTCATGCTCAACACCTGGTATGAAGGTTTGACCGAACTGCCAGCCGACGTTGAACTGGGTCGCGACTACTGGGAACGCGTGATGGCGGTCAAAGTAGCGGTCAACAAAGAAATGGAAATCCAGCGCGCAGCGAAAGCTGTCGGTGGCAACCTGCAAGCCGAAGTGACGCTGTACGCCGAAGACGCGCTGAGCGCCGATCTGGCCAAGCTGAGCAACGAACTGCGCTTTGTCCTGATCACTTCGACCGCAAGCGTTGCGCCGTTCGTTCAGGCTCCGGCCGATGCAGTAGTGACGGAAGTCAGCGGCCTGAAGCTGAAAATCGTCAAATCGGCCTTCCCGAAATGCGCACGTTGCTGGCACTGCCGCGAGGACGTTGGCGTGAACCCGGAGCATCCGGAAATCTGCGGTCGTTGCGTCGACAACATCAGCGGCGCTGGCGAGGTTCGTCACTATGCCTAATGCCGTTGGCCGTTTCGGACGGTTGAGCTGGCTGTGGTTGAGTTTGCTGGTTCTGGTCATCGACCAGGCCAGCAAGTTCTACTTCGAAGGCAAGCTCGAAATGTTCCAGCAGATCGTGATCATTCCCGATTACTTCAGCTGGACCCTGGCCTACAACACCGGCGCTGCGTTCAGCTTCCTGGCTGACAGCTCCGGCTGGCAGCGCTGGCTGTTCGCCCTGATCGCAATTGTGGTCAGTGCGGTGCTGGTGGTCTGGCTCAAGCGTCTGGGCCGCAATGAAACCTGGCTGGCCGTCGCGCTGGCGCTGGTATTGGGCGGCGCGCTGGGCAATCTGTATGACCGCATTGCTCTGGGCCATGTGATCGATTTCATTCTGGTGCACTGGCAGAACCGCTGGTACTTCCCGGCGTTCAACTTCGCCGACAGCGCGATTACCGTTGGCGCGGTGATGCTGGCACTGGATATGTTCAAAAGTAAAAAGACCGGAGAAGCCGTTCATGACTGAACAGGTATTGGCTGAGCAACGCATCGGCCAGAACACGGAAGTCACTTTGCACTTTGCATTGCGCCTGGAGAACGGCGACACCGTAGACAGTACGTTCGACAAAGCCCCGGCGACCTTCAAGGTCGGCGACGGCAACCTGCTGCCGGGTTTCGAAGCGGCGCTGTTCGGCTTCAAGGCCGGCGACAAGCGCACGCTGACCGTCGAGCCGGAAAACGCTTTCGGCCAGCCGAACCCGCAGAACGTGCAGATCATCCCGCGTTCGCAGTTCGTCGACATGGAGTTGTCGCCGGGTTTGCTGGTGATCTTCAACGATGCGGCCAATACTGAGCTGCCGGGTGTGGTGAAAGAGTTCGACGACACGCAAGTGACCATCGACTTCAACCATCCGCTGGCGGGCAAGACGCTGACCTTTGACGTCGAGATCATCAACGTTAAAGCGCTGTAAAAATGTGGGAGCGAGCCTGTTCGCGAAAGCGGTGTGTCAGGCGACGTCGATGTTGAATGTCAGTCAGCTTTCGCGAGCAGGCTCGCTCCCACCCAGTTGGTAATTCATTGTTTTCGCGCGCAAGACACGAGGCACAGCATGCAAATCAAACTCGCCAACCCCCGTGGCTTCTGCGCCGGCGTGGACCGGGCGATCGAAATCGTCAACCGCGCCCTGGAAGTCTTCGGGCCGCCGATCTATGTGCGCCATGAAGTGGTGCACAACAAGTTCGTCGTTGAAGACTTGCGCAGCCGCGGAGCGATCTTCGTCGAAGAGCTGGATCAGGTGCCGGATGACGTTATCGTGATCTTCAGCGCTCACGGCGTATCCCAGGCCGTGCGTACCGAAGCCGCCGGTCGTGGCCTGAAAGTATTCGATGCCACCTGCCCGCTGGTGACCAAGGTGCACATCGAAGTGGCGAAATACAGCCGCGACGGTCGCGAGTGCATCCTGATCGGCCACGCCGGTCACCCGGAAGTCGAAGGCACCATGGGCCAGTACGACGGCAGCAATGGCGGCGCGATTTACCTCGTTGAAGACGAGAAAGACGTTGCCGAGTTGCAGGTGCACAACCCGGAAAAACTGGCTTTTGTTACTCAGACCACGCTGTCGATGGACGACACCAGTCGCGTCATCGATGCCTTGCGCACGCGCTTCCCGGCCATCGGCGGTCCGCGCAAGGACGACATCTGCTACGCCACGCAAAACCGTCAGGACGCGGTCAAGCAATTGGCCGACGAGTGCGACGTGGTGCTGGTAGTCGGCAGCCCGAACAGCTCCAACTCCAACCGTCTGCGTGAGCTCGCCGAGCGCATGGCCACACCGGCCTACCTGATCGACGGTGCCGAAGACCTGCAAAAGAGCTGGTTCGATGGCGTTGAGCGTATCGGTATCACCGCCGGTGCCTCTGCGCCGGAAGTGCTGGTGCGCGGCGTGATTCAGCAATTGCAGGCCTGGGGCGCCACCGGTGCCGATGAATTGGCCGGGCGTGAAGAGAACATCACCTTCTCGATGCCTAAAGAACTGCGCGTGCGTTCGATCTGACGCTTTTGGCTTTTTGACACAGCGCCTGCTCAGCTTCTTCGCTGCTCAGGCGCACGCGACCGGTCGCCGCCAGCACTATCTGGCGCTGGCTGACCGGCTCGCGAGCCGAGCAGACATGTAATGTCCCTGCCTGAAACGCCCGCCCGGGCATCAGCGGTTGCCCCAGACTGCTGAAACGTACGTAACGACTCACTGACCAATTGCCGACAATCGGCACCTGCGTGTCACTCGCCCGCTCCTCCAGCAGAGGGTTGCTGCTGTCTTTCGGCCCCTTGCCGCTGATATCCAGAATGATCCGCCAGCCCTGACTCCAGTCGCCATTGATGCCATGAATCACCACGCTCTGATTGCGTGTGATAGCCATGCTGCGAGCGTTACGCAGGCCATCGAGCAAGGATTGCGCCGCCTGGTCCCGGTAGTTGGCTTCTCTGAGCGTGGCAAACGCCGGACTGACCAGCAACAGAACAATTGCGCCAATCGCCAGTCCCATAAGCAGTTCGATCAGGCTGAACCCCTGTTGTGGCATGAAAGCTCCCTCCGTGGAGTGTGATGAACGGCGCGCTCCGTGCGCCGGGCAGGGCAAATCAACCGACGCGGGTCGGTTGAATGTTCTAGCGTGTAGAAGCAGGTATAGCCGACGGCAACGGAGGGCATCGATGGATCTTCGTACAAAAGGTTTCACGCTGATCGAGTTGTTGGTCGCACTCGCGATCTTCGTGATCCTGATCACTTTGGCCGTGCCGGCGTTCACCCGATCGATACAGAGCAGCAAGGCTGATACCGAGATGGGCGATCTGCAAAGGGCGATCAATTTCGCCAGGCTCGAAGCCATCGACCGTGGCACCACCCTACGCCTGCGCCCAACCGCTGGTGGCAGCGTCTGGACCGGTGAACTGGCGGTCTATGACAGTACTGGCAATCCGGCCAATGTGTTGCGGGTTGTTCCCGCGATGAGCAGCGGCGCGACTCTGACGCTACCCTCAGGAGTGACCGCACTGGATTTCAACAACCTTGGCGGTCTGGCGGCACCGTCGGCGGCGGTGGTCATCAGTTACACGCTGGGAACGCAAAGCAGGACGCTGAACGTGTGTTTGAACGGACGAATTCAATTGGGTGGAAGTTGCGGATGAGGGCAGGGAGTCAATACACACAGCAGGGCATGACGCTGATCGAGGTGCTGGTCGCGTTGCTGATTCTGACGGTCGGGCTGCTGGGGGCGGCGGCGGTGCAACTGAATGCGCTGAAGTACACCGACAGCTCGCGGATGACCAGCCAGGCCAGTTTCATCGCCTACGACATGATGGACCGCATCCGCGCCAACTCCGGCGCCGACTACACCGTCACGCCGCCGACTTCGGCCAATCTCAGCGTTGCGCGCGACCAGGATCTCTACGATTTCACCACCAACATCGTCAACTTCGGTGGCCCGACCGCGACAGGCAGCATCACCCTCAATCAGCGGGTTTACACGATTACCATCAACTGGAGCGATGCGCGAGCCGCCAACAGCGCCAGTGCTCAACGCAGTTTTGTCCTGACCAGCCGCGCCGCCGTCGATCCGGTGGCTACACCATGAGGCGTGGTCAGCGTGGTTTTGGTCTGATCGAGATGCTCGTCGCCCTGGCACTGGGGCTGATTGTGGTGCTGGGCGTGGTGCAGATTTTCATCGCGGCGAAAAATACTTATGTCAGCCAGAACAGCGCCGCCGCGATGCAGGAAGACGCTCGGTTCGTGTTGAGCAAAATGATTCAGGAAATTCGCATGGTCGGGATGTTCGGCTGTCTGGGCACGATCCTCGATTCGAGCTCCGCGGGCGACTTCAACGCTGCGCAGGTCATGCCGATCAGTTGGGACAATGCCAACCTGAAACTGACGCTGGTCACCGCCGATATCGGCAGCGGCGGGGGCACGCCGACCTGGACGGTGCTCTCCGACTGCCGTAACAGTGCGACGGCGTATACCGGCTTGCGATCTCCGGCGAGCGGACAGATCGCGTTTCCGATCCGGCGTCTGATCTACAGTTTCAGCAACAATCAGATTCTCATGGGCACCGGCAGCGGCACACCGACGCAGCAGGTGCTGGTGAACAACGTCAGTGCGTTCACTGTGATGTTCGGTCTGGCCAGTTCCGCGACAGATGTGGCCGCTTCGACTTATAGCGCCAACCCCAGTGATCCGGCGCGCATCCGTAGTGTGCGCCTGAGCCTGACCCTCAACGATCCGAACAATCGGGTGCGCAGTCAAACCTTCAACGTGGTTGCCGCTTTGCGCAACCGCTTGCAGTGAGGGCGCGCTGATGAGGATTTCTCTTCACACCCGTCAGACTCAGCACGGCATGGTGTTGCTGGTCAGTCTGGTCTTTCTGCTGTTGTTGACCCTGATTGGTTTGTCGTCGATGCAGAGCGCCAACCTGCAGGAAAAAATGGCCGGCAGCGTGAGTCTGCGTAATCAGTCGTTTCAGACTGCCGAGGCGGCGTTGCGGATTGGCGAAAGTGCGGTGCAACTGGACAGTTATTCGCTGGCCGTGTGCAGCGGTATCACGCAATGCGCGCCGCCAGCGGAGTCGTCAGTGGTCAGCTCGGCGGGGCTGAACTCGACTTCCGGGGTCACCTGGATTGCGGCCGGCAATGGATTCTATGGAGTACAGAACATCGGTACGACTCTGACGGCCGTGAACGTACCGAGCAACACCTCGGCGACGTTGTATCGGGTTACAGCGGTCGGCATCGCCGGTACTTCGCGTAGCGTGGTGGAGAGTGTTTATGCGAAGTATTGAACGCTGGACATCGCTGGTGATCGGCATGCTGCTGAGCTTCTATCTGGTGGCACCGGCGTATGCGTTCACCCCCTCCGATTCACCGCTGTTGAGTGCAGCGGCGGTTCCCCCCAACGTCATGCTGCTGATCGACGATTCGGGGAGTATGAACAGCATCATTTATGCGGCTGGATTCGACCCGACGGTTGATCGCACGCCGGCGCGGCAGTGCAATGCGTTTCTCGGGTTATGCACCCCTCTGAACGCGCCAACGATCACTGGCGATCCTGTGTTTTTATCAAGCCTTCCGACCTCCGGGTGTTCGGGTGGCGCGTACGCGTTTTACAACAACAGTGTCGCGCCACTGTGTCTGAAACTGCCGGACCCTGTGGGTGGCGGCAACACGCGATATACAGGCGACTACATTTCCTACGTCGTCAGTCTGGCCATCAACAATGGCACACGCGATTTCACCACTGGGGCGATTCCCAACGACTACCGAATCAACGTCGCGCGTAACGTGTCGACGGCGCTGGTCACCAGCAATCGCACTTTGCGTATTGGCCTGTCGACTTTCAACCCGGTCACCAACAACGACTCTGGTAATGGCGGTTATATCGCCCGCTCGATCAGCGACTTGGCGCCGGTGTCCGGGAGCGTCACGCAGGCGCAGGCAGACACCAACTACAACGCGCTGATCTCATCGATCAATGGTTTGAGTGCCGTGGCCAACACGCCGTTGGCAGAAACCTACTATGAAATCACCCGCTATATGCGCGGCATGGCGCCGTACTACAACAGCGCGCCCGCGACCTATACCAGTCCGATCCAATACCGCTGCCAGAAAAATTATGGCGTGGTGATAACCGATGGCTTGCCGACCTTCGACCGTACCTTTCCGAGCAACGACCCATTGGGCGGCAGCCGGTTACCGAACTGGGACGGTGTCAGCAATGACGGCAACAACCTCTATGGCGACAAAGAAGGGGATACGTTGTATCTGGATGATATCGCCAAGTTCGCCTTCGATATCGACATGCGCTCGACCGGTACCGACGCGGCGGGCAAGAGTTGGAACGCGGTGGATTTTCCCAAGCAGAATATGAACACCTATACCGTGGGCTTCACCGCCGACAACGACATGCTGTCGGACGCGGCCAGTTACGGGCAGGGCAGGTATTACCAGGCGACTGACAGCACCGGGCTCAACGCCGCGTTGTCGTCGGCGTTGAGTGATATCACTTCCAAGGCCGGTTCCGGCGGTAGTGGTGTCACCAGCGGCACCACACTGGCGAGCGGCTCCAGTTACTTTCAGACCAGTTACGACCCCAAGGACTGGCGCGGCACGATCAAGTCCTTCGGCTTCAATGCATCCGGAGCGGTGAATACCTCTGCGGTGCTCTGGACCACTGACACCACTATCGTACCGAGTGCGATCGCACCGACCTATCAGTCGTGGAACACTACAAGCAACGCCGCCGTTGCGCTGGCCTATGGTAATTTTTCCGCGCCCCAGCAGACGACACTCAGCCAAGGCCTGACCACCGGTATTACCGGTAGTGATCTGGTGGAGTGGAGCAAAGGCACCAACAAGACCGGGCTCAAAGTGCGTAGCGTGTTGCTCGGCGACATCATCAACTCGCCGTTGGTGCTGGCCTCACCGACGGACAAGACAGCCTCCGATCTGTCGGGCGACACCACGTACACCGCTTACCTGACCACCAAAGCGGCAAACATGAATGCCAGTCTGGTGGTGAACGCCAACGACGGTTTCGTCAACGTCATCAACTCGGCCAACGGCAGCCGTCGTTACGCTTATATGCCTTCCAGCGTATTACCGTCGCTGCGGCTGATTGCCGATCCGAACTACTTCAACGGCGTCAGCCACAAGTTTCTGGTCGACGGCCAGGTCGGCGTGTATGACGCCCAGCTCAATAGCGCATGGAAAACCCTGGCCATCGGCGGAACCGGTGCCGGAGGCAAGACGTTCTACGCGCTGCAACTGTTTGACGCTTCGGCGGGTAACGTTTTGCGCGCATTGTGGGAAGTCAGTGCGCCGGCGACTGCAAGCACCGCCAACGCTTTCAATGATCTGGGTTACGCCTACGCACGCCCGGAAGTGGCACGCTTGGCCGATGGTCGCTGGGCTGCTTTCATTGCCAATGGCTACGGCAGCAACTCCGGCGTGGCGGCGTTGTATGTGCTGGACGTACGTGATGGGTCGCTGATCAAGAAAATCGTCATCGACAGTACCGAAACCACTAATGGTTTGTCCTCGGTGAAACTCAAGGTCAACTCACAGAACGTCGTGCAGGCCGCTTATGGCGGTGATTTGAAAGGGCGCTTATGGAAGTTCGACTTGAGCGCGACCTCGACGGACAGTTGGGGTTTAGCGTTTTCCGGCAAGCCGTTATTCACCACGGCGGGCGGGGCGACTCAACCGATCACCGCGCAACCGCTACTGGCGGACAACGCGCTTGGCGGCAAACAGATTTTCGTCGGTACCGGTAAATTCAACGAGACGGCTGACAAAACCAACAAGGATTTGCAGGCGTTCTATTCGGTGTGGGATGCCGATGGCGGCTCCGGAAACATCACTGTTGGCAGTTTGCAGGCGCAGGCGGTGACTGGCGTGTTCTCCGGCAGTACCGGGCAGTTTGTGACAACTACCCAGAACGACACGACCTATCCGGGAGAGAAGGGCTGGTACCTGCCCTTGGTGTATAACAACGCGCTGATCGGTGAGCGCGTGATCAATCAGGCCAGTCTGGTGCTTGGGCGAATCGTCTTCACCACCGCCAGCGTCGATACCACCGATCCCTGTTCCAGTTTCGGAACCGGCAAAGTGGCCGAACTCGATGCGTTCAGCGGTAAGATGCTCAACTATGCGGTGTTCGATACCAACGGGGATGGAGTGGTTGACAGCAGCGACACGATTTCCAGTGGTGTGATATTTACCGGTGGCATTCCGACCCTGAACGCCATCGTCAACGGCGCAACACGCAAAATTGTTAACGATTCCAGCGGTAACATCACCACCCTGGTGGAAAAGGGCGGCGGCGGCAGTCGTCGTATCATGTGGCGACAAATACAGTAAGCGAGAGTCTGAGGCATGCGTAGATCCAACCGAGGTTTCACCCTGATCGAAATCATGATCGTGATTGCGATCATCGGGATCGTCATCACCATCGCCGCACCGAGCTATACCGAGTACCTGAAAAAGGGCCGTCGCGCCGAAGTGGTGTCGCTGCTCTCGGAGCAAGCGCAGAGCCTCGAGCGTTTCTACACCAGGAACAATGTCTACACCGGTATCACCGGACTCAGCACGGGCAATGACTTCTACACCCTCACCCCGACCATTGCTGACCAGACCTTTGTGCTGACCGCGACCCGCAAGACGGGTACGTCGATGGCCACCGACAAGTGCGGGGACTTCACCCTGACCAACACCGGTGTGCGCAGCATGAACAACGCGACCACCGGGCTGACCACCAAGGATTGCTGGGGCCGCTGAGGCGCTTTCTTTCGGGTGCCTTTTGCGCCCACTGTCTTTTTTACGGTTGGAACAAACATGACCAGGCAACAGCAAGTGGTGATTGTCGGTGGCGGGGTGATTGGCCTGCTGACCGCCTACAATCTCGCCTCCGAAGTGCGCAGCGTGGTGCTGCTCGATCGCTCGAACCTCGGCCAGGAATCGTCCTGGGCGGGCGGCGGTATCGTTTCGCCGCTGTATCCGTGGCGCTATAGCCCGGCAGTCACCGCGCTGGCGCACTGGTCGCAGGATTTTTATCCACAGCTCGGCGAGCGTTTGTTCGCTGACACCGGGGTGGATCCTGAAGTACACACCACCGGCCTGTACTGGCTGGATCTGGACGATGAAGCCGAAGCGCTGGCCTGGGCCGAGCGGGAAAATCGCCCGTTGCGGGCTGTGGATATCTCGGCGGCGCATGATGCGGTGCCGGTGCTCGGTGGTGGTTTCTCCCGGGCGATCTACATGGCGGATGTCGCCAACGTGCGCAATCCGCGCCTGGTCAAGTCGCTGAAAGCGGCGTTGCAGGCATTGCCGAACGTGACCATTCACGAACAATGCGAAGTCAGCGGGTTTGTCCGCGAGAACGGGCGAGTTACTGGCGTCGAGACGTCGAAGGGTGTGATCAAGGGCGATCAGGTCGTGCTGACCGCTGGGGCGTGGAGCGGTGATCTGCTCAAGACGCTGGATCTGACATTGCCGGTCGAACCGGTCAAAGGCCAGATGATTCTCTACAAGTGTGCGGCGGATTTTCTGCCGAGCATGGTATTGGCCAAGGGCCGTTATGCGATCCCGCGCCGAGATGGCCATATTCTGATCGGCAGCACGCTGGAGCACGAAGGCTACGACAAGACGCCGACCGACGTTGCGCTGGAAAGCCTCAAGGCTTCGGCAGTGGAGTTATTGCCAGCGTTGGCCGATGCCGAAGTGGTCGGGCACTGGGCGGGGTTGCGTCCGGGCTCGCCGGAGGGCATTCCGTATATTGGCCGGGTGCCGGGGTTCGACGGGTTGTGGTTGAACTGCGGGCATTACCGCAATGGGCTGGTACTGGCGCCAGCGTCGTGCCAGCTGTTTGCCGATGTGATGCTGGGAAGGGCGCCGATTATTGATCCGGCGCCGTATGCACCGGAAGGCCGTATTTAGTCAGGTATTTCTCTGTAGTCTGGCAGATCGCTTTCGCGAGCAGGCTCGCTCCCACAGTTGATCTTTGTCGTTCACAAAATCCAATGTGGGAGCGAGCCTGCTCGCGAAGGGGGGCCTCAATCCAGGCCCAATTTCTTCAGTCTGTAGCGCATCGATCTGAACGAAAGACTCAACCGCTGCGCCGCCGCCGTACGATTCCAGCGCGTCTCCTCCAGCGCCTGCAAGATGAGTTTGCGTTCGACGTTCTCCAGATAATCTTCCAGATTATCGATCTGGGTCAGATCGGCAATCCCACCATCCGCCGCGCAGTTGCCTTCACTCAAACGTAAATCTTCAGCCTCGATCGTGCGGTTTTCACACAGGGTGTGCGCTCGTTCGAGCACGTTCTCCAGTTCCCGCACATTCCCTGGAAAGCGGTAGTTCTTCAGCGCTTCCAACGCCTGCGGATGCAAGCGTGCTGCCTGTTGGCCGGTGTCCTTGGCCAAACGCTTGAGCATATGTGCCGCCAGCACTTCAATGTCATCACGGCGCTCACGCAGCGACGGCACGCGCAATTCAATCACGTTCAGGCGGTAATAAAGGTCCTGACGAAAACGCTCGGCCGCGACCTCTGCATCGAGATCCTTGTGGGTGGCGCAAAGAATCCGCACATCGACCACGCTTTCCTGCTGGCCGCCGACACTGCGCACGGCTTTTTCCTGAATCGCGCGCAGTAACTTCACCTGCATCGACAGCGGCAAATCCGCCACTTCATCGAGAAACAGGGTGCCGCCATGGGCCGCCTGAAACAGACCGGGTTTGTCCTCGACTGCGCCGGTGAAACTGCCTTTGCGATGACCAAAAAACTCGCTTTCCATCAGCTCCGAGGGAATCGCCCCGCAGTTCACCGGTACGAACGGCTGGCTGGCGCGCGGCCCCTGTTCGTGGATCAGTCGCGCGACCAGTTCTTTACCGCTGCCGGATTCGCCGCTGATGTACACCGGTGCCTGGCTGCGGGCGAGTTTGTCGATCTGTTTGCGCAGGTTGCGCATCGGTGCTGAATCGCCGAGCAAGCGTCGATCAATCGAGGTAGAGCTGCCGCCCGCCGCCGGCATGCGTAGTGCCGTGCCGACCAGCTCGCGCAAGCGAGTGAGGTCCACTGGTTTGGTAAGAAAGTCGAATGCGCCTGCTTTCAAGGCGTTGATCGCCGTTTCCAGGCTGCCATAGGCGGTGATCATCGCCACTGGCAGTTGTGGATAACGCTGCTGAATGTGCTGCACCAGTTCCAGTCCCGTGCCGTCGGGCAGACGCATGTCGGTCAGGCACAGGTCGAATGTTTCGCGATGCAACAGCGCCTGGGCTTCAGTCAGATTGCGCGCGCTGTAGGTGTCGAGTTTCATCCGTCCCAAGGTGATTTCCAGGAGTTCGCGGATGTCCGGTTCGTCGTCGACGATGAGGATTTTTGCCGTGGGCTCGTGTTCAACTTTGTTTCCGTCCGTGAGCAAAGGTGATGCGAAAGCAGCCGCCGCCTTGGCGTGATTGAAAGTCTAGGCGCGCTTGGTTGCTTTCGCACAGCTCACGGGACAGATAAAGCCCAAGGCCGGTGCCCTGGCTGCTGGTGGTGAAGAACGGTTCGAACAGATGTGTCTGTTCATCGGCAGGCACGCCGGGGCCGTTGTCTTGCACTTCGAGGACCGCCAACTGGCTGTCGGGATCGCTGAACAGGGCCAGCCAGACTTGCGCCTGATCGTGCAGCAGGGCGCTGTGGCGCCAGCCATTGCGTAACAGATTGTCGAGAATCTGCGTGAGCTGGTTGGGGTCCATCAGCGTGGTGAAGTCCCCTGAATTGATCCGCAGATGAATCTGCTGGCGCTCGCCCGCCTGTTCGCGGCTTTCGGCAACGAAATTCTCCAGCCACGGCTTGAGATCCAGTCGTTGCGGCGCGCTCTGTTGGCGCCGGGACAGTTGCAGGACGTTTTCGATGACTCGGTTCATGCGCTGGGAGTGATCTTGAATGATCTGCGTCAGACGCCGATCGGCGCTGTCGAGTTCCTCGGACTCCCCCAATAGCTGTGCAGCGTGACTGATGGCACCCAGCGGATTGCGGATCTCGTGGGAGATCCCGGCGGTCAAGCGCCCGAGCGCGGCCAGTTTCAATTGCTGGGCCTGCTGGGCGATTTGCGCAAGGTCTTCGAGAAACACCAGGGTTTGCTGGTTGGGACTTTGCTCGAGGGCAATGAAGCTCGGTTGCAGTTCGAGGCCGTTGCCGGGGATTTTCAGGCTTTGCGGGCGCAAGGTCGGGTTGTTCATCCACAGTTGCAGGCGATCGACCAGCGCACTGGAATAGTCGTCGATCAAATGTCCCTGAAGGTGAGATTGCGCGAGCAGGGTTTGTGCGCTGTGGTTCGCCAGTTGCACCCGGCGCTCCTCGTCGAGGACCAGAATCCCGGTGCGCATGCGTTGCAGGATCAGCGCATTGAGCGCTTCGAGCCCGACCACTTCACTGGCGCGCTGTTCGGCCAGTGTTTCGCTGACCTCCAGGCGCCGGATCAGTCCCTGCACCAACAACGAGGCGGCAAAGCACAGGGCGCCGAGGGTGCCGGCTTGCAGGTATTCATTGGCGCTCAGGGGATGGTTGAAGCTCAGCAGGAAACTCGAACCGACGATGCCCAGCGCGCCGATGGCGGCGATCAACAGGCCGATGCGTCGGCGTAGCAAGGTGTTGCTGATCGCCACCGAGACAATCAGCAAATTGCCCAGCGCACTGCCAACACCGCCTGCCGCAAAGAATACACCGCACAAAAGCAGGACATCGACGAGGGCCAGGCTGAACAGTTGCGCCGGCCGTCGGGTGTTCTCCAGGAATACCACCAACAGAATGTTGAGGATCAGGTACAACCAACTGCCGCCGCGCAGCAGTTCGTCGTTGGCCGACGTCAGCAGGCGGTTGTCCATGTTGCTGGAGATCAGCAACACCAGGGTGATGCCGACGCTTAAACGGTAAAGATGATAAAGGCGCAGCAGGCGCTGAGCCTGTTTGCTGTCGGCGTGGGTGGCCTCAGCGATCACTGGCACCCGGGCCTTGCTCAAGGTGAGCCTGGCTGCAATACCACTGTTGTTGCACGCTCAGCGCGCGGTCGCGCGGCAGATGCACGCCGCAATGGGCGCAGCGCACCATCGGCGGGGCGTCCTGTTCGCGAGGGGCGCGATTGGACTGAGAGGACGCGGCGGGTGCCTTGAATTTACGCCACAACCATATGGCGGCGAAAATCACGACGATCCAGAACAATAAACGAAGCATGATGAGCGGCTTTCCGACTGATGATCCGGCAGTTTAGCCAAGCTCCCGACCAGCGCACAGCCTATTAATGCGTGGCAATAAAAAAGGGAGATCCGCAGATCTCCCTTTTCTCTACTGCCAGTGCGATCAGTCGAACACGCCGAAAGTCATGTAGCTGAACCACGAGCGGTCGGTGCTGCTCGACTCAGGCTCCGGTTCTTCGATCACGTCGCCGTTTTCGTCCTTAGGCTTGAGCTCGTTCGGGATCGCGTCTTTCGCGTCCTGGAACTGCTTCTGCACGTCCTGGTTGGCGCGGGTTTCACCCGGCGGCAGCGGTGGACGCGATTCGATCAGGCCCAAAGTGGCTTTGCTCAGGAACGAACGGTTGTCGGCTTCGGCAACCCGTGGCACGAACTGGCCATCTTGCAGGCTTGTGTGGTTCGGGTAGTTGAGCTTCAGGGTTTCCAGGCTAGTGGCCGCCAGTTCGTCCAGGTGCAGACGCTGATAGGCTTCAGTCATCACCGCCAGGCCGTCGCCGACCGATGGGGTTTCCTGGAAGTTTTCCACGACGTAACGGCCACGGTTGGCAGCGGCTACATAAGCCTGACGGGTCAGGTAGTAGTCGGCCACGTGAATTTCGTAGGCCGCCAGCAGGTTGCGCAGGTAGATCATGCGCTGCTTGGCGTCCGGCGCGTAGCGGCTGTTCGGGTAGCGGCTGGTCAGCTGGGCGAACTCGTTGTACGAGTCGCGCGCGGCGCCCGGGTCACGCTTGGTCATGTCCAGCGGCAGGAAGCGCGCCAGCAGGCCGACGTCCTGGTCGAAAGAGGTCAGACCTTTCAGGTAGTACGCGTAATCCACGTTCGGGTGCTGCGGGTGCAAACGAATGAAACGCTCGGCGGCAGACTTTGCAGCTTCCGGCTCGGCGTTCTTGTAGTTGGCGTAGATCAGCTCCAGCTGTGCCTGATCGGCGTAGCGACCGAACGGATAACGCGACTCCAGAGCCTTCAGCTTGGCTGTGGCGCTGGTGTAGCTGTTGTTGTCCAGGTCAGTCTGAGCCTGCTGATACAGCTCGGCTTCGCTGAGGTTTTCGTCTACGACTTCCTTCGATGAGCAAGCAGCGGTCAATGCGAGGATGGCGATCAGCAGCAGGTGTTTCACTTGCATGGCGGCTTGCGTCCCTATGACGGCCGCTGTCTTGGGCGGGGCCGTCCTGTTATGATGAGCGCCCCGTTGAAAAGCCTCGGGGCAAAAGACGCCGTATTTAACCACAAGCGCGCAGCCGAAACCAAAAGCTGTGCCGACGCACAGTCAGAGCATGTCCGATAAAATTGAACTTCGCGCAGAGGTGCCGTCCGAATTGGGCGGCCAACGCCTCGATCAAGTCGCTGCCCAACTCTTCGCTGAGCACTCTCGCTCGCGCCTTTCCGCCTGGATCAAAGAAGGTCGCCTGACTGTGGACGGGGCGGTCATCCGCCCGCGCGACATCGTGCACGGCGGTGCCATCCTTGAGCTGACTGCCGAGCAGGAAGCCCAGGGCGAGTGGATCGCCCAGGACATCGAACTCGATATCGTCTATGAAGACGACGACATCCTGGTGATCAACAAGCCTGCGGGCCTGGTGGTGCACCCGGCTGCCGGTCACGCCGATGGCACCTTGCTCAACGCCTTGCTGCACCACGTGCCGGACATCATCAATGTCCCGCGCGCCGGTATCGTGCATCGTCTGGACAAGGACACCACCGGTCTGATGGTGGTGGCCAAGACCATTCAGGCGCAGACCAAACTGGTTACTCAGTTGCAGAGTCGCAGCGTCAGCCGTATCTATGAGTGCATCGTGATTGGCGTGGTGACGGCCGGTGGCAAGATCAACGCCCCGATCGGTCGTCACGGCCAGCAGCGCCAGCGCATGGCGGTGATGGAAGGCGGCAAGCCAGCCGTCAGTCACTACCGCGTGCTGGAGCGCTTCCGTTCCCACACCCATGTACGGGTGAAACTGGAAACCGGTCGTACTCACCAGATTCGCGTGCACATGTCGCACATCAACTTCCCGTTGGTCGGCGATCCGGCGTATGGCGGTCGTTTCCGCATTCCGCCAGCGGCGAACCCGACGATGGTTGAATCGCTCAAGCATTTCCCGCGTCAGGCCCTGCACGCGCGCTTCCTTGAGCTGGATCATCCGACGACCGGTGAACGCATGAGCTGGGAATCGCCGCTGCCAGAAGATTTCGTCTGGCTGCTGACCCTGCTCAAGCAGGATCGCGAGGCATTCGTCGGATGAACTGGCTGACGCCGGACTGGCCTGCGCCGGCCAGCGTCAAAGCCTGCGTCACCACCCGCGAGGGCGGTGTCAGCGAGGCGCCGTTCGATAGCCTCAATCTGGGCGATCATGTCGATGATCGTCCTGAGGCTGTGGCCGAGAACCGTCGGCGCCTGACCGAACACTTCTCTATACAGCCTGCCTGGTTGCAGCAAGTGCACGGGATTACCGTGGCGCATGCTGATCCGGGCATTGTTGCGACCGCCGATGCGAGCTGGACGGCAACGCCCGGTATTGCCTGCGCGGCAATGACGGCTGATTGTTTGCCAGCGTTGTTCTGCGATCGCGCTGGAACCCGTATCGCGGCGGCCCATGCCGGTTGGCGTGGTCTGGCGGCGGGTGTACTTGAAGCCACGCTCGATAGCCTCGATATTCCGCCCAAGGATGTTCTGGTCTGGCTCGGTCCGGCGATTGGCCCGAAAGCCTTTGAAGTCGGCCCGGAAGTGCGGGAAGTCTTCATCAATCAACTGCCTGAAGCAGCAGAGGCGTTTGTACCGAGCGACAATGCCGGCAAGTTCATGGCGGACATCTATTTGCTGGCGCGCCTGCGTCTGGCAGCCCGAGGTGTTACAGCGGTTTACGGCGGTGGTTTCTGCACCGTGAC
This sequence comes from Pseudomonas sp. S3_C06, assembly GCF_054667675.1. Taxonomy (NCBI): domain Bacteria; kingdom Pseudomonadati; phylum Pseudomonadota; class Gammaproteobacteria; order Pseudomonadales; family Pseudomonadaceae; genus Pseudomonas; species Pseudomonas sp. S3_C06. The sequence continues at coordinate 2,934,922 of NZ_CP162747.1, read as the reverse complement.
CGATCCGCGCTTCTTCTCCTATCGTCGTGCCTCACGCACCGGTCGCTTCGCCTCCTTGGTTTGGCTCACCCGCTAGACTGTCTGATCTGCATCAACTGCCTGACGCTTGAATCTTGCAGAATCGACCGCATCTATAGCGGTATCTGGCAGGTTTCTTTATTCAGGATGGTTTTTAGGTCCGGCCTGCTCAAAAGGAAGGTGACTTATGCGAATAGACCGTTTAACCAGCAAATTACAGTTGGCCTTGTCCGACGCCCAGTCGTTGGCAGTCGGCCACGATCATCCGGCCATCGAGCCGGCGCACTTGATGCAAGCCATGCTTGAACAGCAGGGTGGTTCGATCAAACCTCTGCTGATGCAGGTGGGCTTCGACGTCAACAGCTTGCGCAAAGAGCTGACCAAAGAGCTCGACCAATTACCGAAAATCCAGAACCCCACCGGCGACGTCAACATGTCGCAGGATCTGGCGCGCCTGCTTAACCAGGCTGACCGTCTGGCTCAACAGAAGGGTGACCAGTTCATCTCCAGCGAATTGGTGCTGCTCGCGGCGATGGACGAGAGCAGCAAGCTCGGCAAGTTGCTGCTCGGCCAGGGCGTAAGCAAGAAAGCCCTGGAAAACGCGATCAACAATCTGCGTGGCGGCGAAGCGGTAAACGACGCCAACCACGAAGAGTCGCGTCAGGCGCTGGATAAATACACCGTCGACCTGACCAAGCGCGCCGAAGACGGCAAGCTCGATCCGGTGATCGGTCGGGACGACGAAATTCGTCGCACCATTCAGGTTCTGCAACGCCGTACCAAGAACAACCCGGTGCTGATCGGTGAGCCTGGCGTGGGTAAAACCGCGATTGCCGAAGGTCTGGCCCAGCGCATCATCAACGGCGAAGTGCCGGACGGCCTTAAAGGCAAGCGTCTGCTCTCGCTGGACATGGGCGCGCTGATTGCCGGTGCCAAGTATCGCGGTGAGTTCGAAGAACGCCTGAAATCGCTGCTCAACGAGCTGTCGAAGCAGGAAGGGCAGATCATTCTGTTTATCGACGAACTGCACACCATGGTCGGCGCGGGTAAAGGCGAAGGCTCGATGGACGCCGGCAACATGCTCAAGCCAGCACTGGCGCGCGGCGAGTTGCACTGCGTTGGCGCGACCACGCTCAACGAGTACCGCCAATATATAGAGAAGGACGCGGCGCTCGAGCGACGCTTCCAGAAAGTATTGGTGGATGAGCCGAGCGAAGAAGACACCATCGCGATCCTGCGCGGCCTTAAAGAGCGTTACGAGGTTCACCACAAGGTGGCGATCACCGACGGTGCGATCATTGCGGCAGCGAAGCTCAGTCATCGTTATATCACTGACCGGCAACTGCCGGACAAGGCCATCGATCTGATCGACGAGGCTGCCAGCCGTATCCGCATGGAAATCGACTCCAAGCCGGAAGTGCTCGATCGTCTGGAGCGTCGCCTGATTCAGTTGAAGGTGGAATCCCAGGCGCTGAAGAAAGAAAGCGACGAAGCGGCGATGAAACGTCTGGAAAAACTCCAGGAAGAAATCGTCCGTCTCGAGCGTGAGTACTCGGATCTGGAAGAAATCTGGAACTCGGAAAAAGCCGAGGTACAGGGGTCTGCGCAGATTCAGCAGAAGATCGAACAGTCGCGTCAGGAGCTGGAAGCCGCGCGCCGCAAAGGCGACCTCAATCGTATGGCCGAATTGCAGTACGGGGTGATCCCGGATCTGGAACGCAGCCTGCAAATGGTCGATCAGCACGGCAAGAGCGAAAACCAGTTGCTGCGCAGCAAGGTGACTGAAGAAGAAATCGCTGAAGTCGTGTCGAAGTGGACCGGCATTCCCGTGTCGAAAATGCTCGAAGGCGAGCGCGACAAACTGATGAAGATGGAAAGCCTGTTGCACAAACGCGTTATCGGCCAGGAAGAAGCGGTGGTCGCCGTCGCTAACGCAGTACGGCGTTCACGTGCCGGGTTGTCCGATCCGAATCGTCCGAGCGGCTCGTTCATGTTCCTCGGCCCGACCGGTGTCGGTAAAACCGAGCTGTGCAAGGCGCTGGCCGAATTCCTCTTTGATACTGAAGAGGCAATGGTGCGGATCGACATGTCCGAGTTCATGGAGAAACATTCCGTGGCGCGTCTGATCGGTGCGCCACCGGGATACGTCGGTTACGAAGAGGGCGGTTACCTGACCGAGGCGGTACGTCGTAAGCCTTATTCGGTGATCCTGCTGGACGAAGTCGAGAAGGCGCACCCGGATGTGTTCAACATCTTGCTGCAAGTGCTTGAAGATGGTCGCCTGACCGACAGCCATGGTCGCACGGTGGACTTCCGCAATACCGTGATCGTCATGACCTCGAACCTCGGCTCTGTGCAGATTCAGGAGCTGGTCGGTGATCGCGAGGCGCAGCGTGCTGCAGTCATGGATGCGCTGACGTCGCACTTCCGTCCGGAGTTCATCAACCGGGTCGACGAAGTGGTGATCTTCGAGCCTTTGGCACGGGATCAGATCGCGGGCATTACCGAGATCCAGTTGGGTCGTCTGCGCAGCCGTCTGGCCGAGCGCGAGCTGAAGCTGGAGCTCAGCCCGGAAGCGATGGACAAGCTGATCGCGGTGGGTTACGACCCGGTGTATGGCGCACGTCCTTTGAAACGGGCGATTCAGCGCTGGATCGAAAACCCGTTGGCACAGTTGATCCTCTCGGGTCACTTCATGCCAGGCGACACGGCGACCGGCAAGGTCGAGAGCGACGAAATCGTTTTCAACTGAGTCCAAACGCCAATGAAAAAAGGGGGGCCCCACATTGTGGGGCCTTTTTTTCGTTAGGCTGTTGAACTCAAAGGAAAAGGCTTGTAAAGTGCGCCCCGCAGTCAGTCGCCAAGACGGTTTCAACTCACTGAGCTGAAATCTGAAATAAGTTGCAAATCATTAACTTGAAAGCAATTTAGGGGGTTGACAGAGGTGTTCTAGGTTGTAGAATAGCGCGCCTCAGACACACGAACGCAGCGATGCGAACGAGTGACTGGAAGCAACAAGTTTCACCGTTGTAAATTGAAATATGTAGTTCCGTGATAGCTCAGTCGGTAGAGCAAATGACTGTTAATCATTGGGTCCCAGGTTCGAGTCCTGGTCACGGAGCCAATTTCAAACCGGGGTATAGCGCAGTCCGGTAGCGCGCCTGCTTTGGGAGCAGGATGTCAGGAGTTCGAATCCCCTTACCCCGACCATTTTTGGGTCGTTAGCTCAGTTGGTAGAGCAGTTGGCTTTTAACCAATTGGTCGTAGGTTCGAATCCCACACGACCCACCATTTTTGAAACCAGTTAACGCTGGGATCGAATCTTAAGATCAGAGGCCAAAAGCGCTGATCGAAGAAGGCGATCTTTGAAAGGTCGCCTTTTTTTTACCGGGGTATAGCGCAGTCCGGTAGCGCGCCTGCTTTGGGAGCAGGATGTCAGGAGTTCGAATCCCCTTACCCCGACCATATTAAAAATCCTCGTATCGAAAGATACGGGGATTTTTTTTGTCCGACAAAAACTCATTTCCCCTTCAAGTCATCATACAACCTGCCGATAGCCCGCTAACACGAGGGGACTGCCATGGCTTCGCCCCTTGAATCTGGCCAATACAAGAATAAGGGCGTTCGTCATGTTGCTTCGTCAGTTGAATATTGCTCCCCGGGCGGCCCTGGGGTTCGCCCTGATCGCGGTGTTGGTGGCCTTGCTTGGCGTTTTTGCGCTGGGGCAGATGTCGAGTATTCGCGACAGTGAGGTCGCGGTAGAAAATCAGTGGTTGCCGAGCATTCGTGGTGGCGACGAGATTCGCGAGATCATGCTGCGTATCCGCACCATCTCGCTGCGCATGGCGCTGGATCAGGATCCGGCCAACATTGCGACTTACCGCAGCCAGATGGACACCCGCGACAAAGAGCTGAGCGAGAAAATCGCCGCTTACGACAAACTGGTCAACACCCCGGAAGGCCAGCAGCTATACGACCAGTTCAAGAAAACCTTCGCTGCCTATCGCAGTGGCATCGCTCAATCCTTCGCCCTTGCTGAGCAAGGCAAGCGTGATGAGCTGACCAGGTTGTTGCTGGTCGACATGAAAACCGTGGTCGATGGCTCCGGCAAGCAACTCAACGACCTGGCGGATCTGTTCGCCAAACAGGTCGCGGCTGAAAGTCAGAAGTCCGCTGCGCACTACGAAAACTCGCGCACGATCGTCAGTTTGTTCATTGCCTTGGCCGCACTGGCCACGGTGGCACTGGCGATGATGCTCACGCGCAGTATCGTTCGTCCGCTAAGCAGCGCCGTGAGCGCCGCAGAAAGTGTCGCGCAGGGTGATCTGACCCGGCCAATCGAAACCCATGGCAACGATGAAGTCAGTCGTTTGCTCAAAGCCTTGGCGACCATGCAGCAGAACCTGCGAGAGACGCTGCAAGGCATCAGCGGCTCGGCCACGCAACTGGCAACCGCTGCCGATGAGCTTAACGCGGTAACGCTCGACAGCACGCAGGGGCTGCAGCAGCAGAACAACGAAATCGAACAGGCCGCGACCGCGGTCAACCAGATGACGGCAGCGGTGGAAGAGGTCGCACGCAATGCGGTGTCGACGTCTGACGCGACTCGCCAGTCGAGCGAGTCGGCGCATCTGGGCCAGGTGCGTGTCAGTGAGACCGCCACGGCCATCAATGCTCTGGCCAGCGATGTGCAACAGACCGGCGAGTTGGTGCAATCACTGGCCAACCAGTCGCAGGACATCGGCAAGGTGCTCGACGTGATTCGGGCGATTGCCGAGCAGACCAACCTGCTGGCGCTCAACGCAGCGATTGAAGCAGCACGGGCCGGCGAGAGCGGGCGAGGCTTTGCCGTAGTGGCCGATGAAGTAAGGGCTTTGGCTTATCGTACGCAGCAATCGACTCAGGAGATCGAGCAGATGGTCCAGGGCATGCGCAATGGTTCGAGCCTGGCGCTGGATTCGATGCAGGCCAGTACCGCGCGTGCGACGACCACCCTGGCGTTGGCTGAGCGTGCCGGTGAGGCGCTGCAGACCATTACCGCGTCGGTGCATGAGATCCATGAGCGCAATCTGGTCATTGCCAGCGCTGCGGAAGAACAAGCGCAAGTCGCGCGGGAAGTGGATCGCAACCTGGTGAATATTCGGGATTTGTCGGTACGCTCGGCCGCCGGTGCCGACCAGACCAGTGCCTCCAGCCACGAGTTGTCGCAACTGGCCAACGCCTTGCAAGGCATGGTGCGGCGCTTTCAGTTGTAAAACGGCAGACGTGAAAAAACCGCGTTTCTCTCAGGAGAAGCGCGGCTTGGTTTTTTCCGCTGATCAGGCGCCGTCTTGATCTTTCAGGTGTTCGAACAGGCCTTTTGGCATCTTCTTGCCGTTGGCTTCAAAGTTGGCCTTCACGTTGTCGTAGGCCTCTTGCTCGTCAATGAAGCCGTCATGGTTGGTGTCGATCTTGTCGAAATCGGACTTCGGCGCAACTTTCAGGAATTCGGCGCGGGAAACCTTGCCGTCACCATCGCTGTCAGTCTTGGCCATCGAAGCATCGCCACATTTGCCTTCACCGCATTTGCCTTCCGGCGCTTTCACCGAGGTTTCCGCCGAAGCGACCATGTAGCCCTGCGCCAGTGGTTGAGCGGCAAACACCGAACCGGACAACATCAGGCCGCCAGCCAGTGCGGCGCCGATCAGGCCAATGGATTTTTTACCTAGGGTCGAAGTACGGGACATTTGGATTCTCCTGGGCTGCACTGCGCAACCACACGTTAAGGACGATTGCCTGAGCAGGTGTTGCTCGGGTGTGGCCATTAAGCGGTGGCGGTGTATCGCGACTGTGTCGCGCAGCGGGGGAGTTTGTAAGCGAAGGTGGGGAAAGCGAGGCGGGATACAGTACGAAACAGATCTTTCGATGAACACAAAATAATGTGGGAGCGAGCCTGCTCGCGAAAGCGTCAGATCAGTCGCATCAATAACGACTGACAGAACGCATTCGCGAGCAGGCTCGCTCCCACAGGTTTTAGTGCAGTTTCAGACGCGGCTCAGTGCCACGGCCAATCTTGCTGCCCAGCATCAACATCGCCGTGCGGAACGGCCCGTACAGCGCCATCTGGTGCATGCGATACAGCGACACGTAAAACATCCGCGCCAGCCAGCCTTCGAGCATCACGCTGCCGGTCAGGTTGCCCATCAAGTTACCCACAGCCGAAAAACGCGACAGCGAGATCAGCGAGCCGTAGTCGGTGTACTTGTACTCCGGCAGGGTCTTGCCCTCGATGCGCAGCTTCAGCGATTTGGCCAGCAGCGACGCCTGTTGGTGCGCCGCTTGTGCACGTGGCGGTACGTTGCGATCGGTGCCCGGTTGCGGGCACGCGGCGCAGTCACCGAAGGCGAAGATGTTCTCGTCGCGGGTGGTTTGCAGGGTCGGCAATACTTGCAGTTGATTGATGCGGTTGGTTTCCAGGCCATCGATGTCCTTGAGGAAACCCGGCGCGCGAATGCCCGCTGCCCAGACTTTCAGGCTGGCCTTGATCTCGTTGCCGTCGGCGGTGATCAGGCTGTCGGCGGTCACTTCGCTGACCGAAGCGTTGGTCATCACATTGACCCCGAGCTTTTCCAGGGTCTTGTGTACCGGCCCGCTGATGCGCTCCGGCAGGGCAGGCAACACCCGTGGCCCGGCTTCGATCAGGGTGATGTGCATGTTTTCCGGTTTGATCCGGTCCAGGCCATACGCCGCCAGTTCATGGGCGGCGTTGTGCAGTTCGGCCGCCAGTTCAACGCCTGTGGCGCCCGCGCCGACGATCGCCACGCTGATCTGCTCGACCACATCGGTTTGCCCGGCGTGGGCACGCAGATAGTGATTCAGCAGCTGCTGGTGGAAGCGCTCGGCCTGTTTGCGGGTATCGAGGAACAGGCAATGCTGCGCCGCGCCCTGCGTGCCGAAATCATTGGTGGTGCTGCCGACGCTGATCACCAGCGAGTCGTATTGCACTTCGCGTGCAGGCACCAGTTCTGCACCGTTTTCGTCGTAGGTCGCTGCCAGCTGGATTTTCTTCTGTGCGCGATCAAGCCCGCTCATGCGCCCCAACTGAAACTCGAAGTGGTTCCATTTCGCTTGGGCAACATAGTTGAGTTCGTCTTCGGAGGAGTTCAGCGATCCGGCGGCCACTTCGTGCAACAGCGGTTTCCAGATGTGCGTCAGGTTGGCGTCGACCAGCATCACACTGGCTGTACCGCGCTTGCCCAGAGTCTTACCCAGGCGGGTAGCCAACTCCAGACCGCCGGCGCCGCCGCCGACAATAACAATACGATGGGACATAGGGATAACTCGCAAGGTTTTTAAAGGAAATCGGTGCGGTTACCCAAGCGAGCGCAAAGCTGCTCATAGCGTCAGGTAACTGATAAAGCGGCTCAACAAGCCCAGACCAATGGTCACTGCCAGCACCAGCACGAGGAGCATCCACGGCCGGAAAGGCCGGCGCTCGACTCGGTGTTGGGACAGTTGCAGGTACTCTTCGACATGTTTCTGGTCTTCAGGGTTCAGGCGGCTGGTCATATTTGCCTCGTCAGGTAGACGTTGCTGAATGGGCAGAAGCTACAGCGGTTTTTATCCGGGGTTGAACGCAGCATAGCCGCTGTCCGGAACCGGCTCGACGCTGACCCGGTCTTTGAGGCGAATAATCCCGCTTTGTAACACCCGCGCGGTAATTCCGCCATGCCCGCGCACGGCTTGAAAGGTGCCGGGGCCAAGGTTGTTCTGCAAACGTGCGCAAGGCTGACACCAGCCCGTGGTTTCGAATATTGCCTGACCGATGCGAAAGCGCCGACCCTTGAGGCTAAACAAATTGATACCGCTGATAACGAGATTGCGCCGCAGGTCTTCAGGTTTCACCGGTTGATTGTCGGGGCGCCCCATCAAGGCGTTGATCACCGCCAGATGTTCCCACTGAATCAGCGTCACCTGCCGTGCGTTGCGCACTCCGGGGCGAGCGTGGTCGCCAGTCAGCCCTGCTTCCAGCCGCGCCTCCACTGCATCGAGTTCGATCATCGGCCCACGGGATTCGGGACGCACGCCGATCCAGCGCACACACCCGGTCTGTGGCACATCGGCAATCAATTGCTGCAGCGGCGTCACAGGCTGATCCCGACATCGAAGACGATGCTGCGACCAAGGTTGCTGCGCAGAAAATCCGGCGCATCCGGGTGGGCGAACAGCACGCGGGCAAAGGTCGGGCCGACCAGAGACAACGAACGCCAGCCTTGGCGCAGGTATTCGGTCGGCGGCGGAAAATGGCTGTTCAGATCCAGCACCTCACGTTTAAGACTGGCGAAGGCGATGATGTCCAGTTCGCCCAGATCCATGCCGCGTTCCTTGTAGTTGTGCGCTTTCTTGCGCAAGGTCGGCGCCAGTCGCAGCAAAAACTCGTTGGCCGGGATCCGTTTAGGCTTGGCTTCGCGGCGCACCAGTTGGCTGAGGGAAAAGGCGCTGCGTCGTCGCTGCAATTCATCGCGCCATTCGTCGTTGAGCCGGCGCCCCTCGTCGAGCACGAAGAACACCTCGAAATTGGCATCGCGAAACAGTACGTCCGGCGGTTCGCCGGCCGGCGCGAATTCGTCGACGCGGTAGGGAATGTTCAGGCCTTGCAGCAGGCGCTGGCAGACCCAACGCTCACGCTCCCATTTGCGGGCATTGGACAGAAAGGCGTTGGCCTGCTCGGCCGCGATGGTCAGCAGGCGTAAATAATCTGAGTCATCCATAGGCCCAAGCTTAGCGTTCAAATGCGACAAGCAGAAAGCTTTGCTTGAACCGTCCGTTCACCTTGCCCTTGTAGGAGCTGCCGAAGGCTGCGATCTTTTGATCTTGCTGTTAAATAAAAAATCAAAAGATCGCAGCCTTCGGCAGCTCAGGTGAATGTCGATGGAGGGTGAGGGAATGATTGGAGCTGAACTGCTTTCCACCGCGAGCCTGACGCTCGGCTGGCTGATTTATGTGCCAGTGCTGCTCTGGGCGATTGTGCGTGCGCCGTGGGTCGAGTTGTTCAGTGACAGCCGCCGTCAGCATCTGTTGTTTGGCACCGTGTTCGCCTTGTTTCTGTTGTGGCTGGTGCGCAGGGATTTCGACACGGGTGTGTCCTATCACTTCATCGGCATGACGGCAGTTACATTGCTGCTGGACTGGCCGCTGGCGATTGTCGGTGGTCTGGTCGCGCAGATCGGTCTGGTGCTACTGGGCCGTCAGGATCTGCTGGCCGTCGGGGTCAATGGTTCGCTGCTGATTCTGTTACCGGTGTTGATCACCGAATGTGTGGCGATCGTCGTCGAGCGCGCACAACCACGTAATCCGTTCGTTTATATCTTCTGCTCCGGTTTTTTTGCCGCCGCGCTTTCAGCGTTGTTGTGCCTGATCCTGAGCCTGACGCTGCTGTGGTACGACGGTATTTTCGCCATGCCGGAGTGGCTGGTAGATTTCGTCGGTTATCTGTGGCTGCTGCTGTTTCCCGAGGCGTTCATCAACGGCATGGTCGTCAGCGCGCTGGTGGTGTTCTGCCCGGAATGGCTGGAGACGTTCAATCGCACGCGCTACCTTTCGGCGCCGTGGAAGGACGACGATCCCAAGTCTTGATCCATATCAAACCCGCCATGCGCGGGAAATTTCATGCTCGCGCAAATCCCTTCAGGAGCAGCGGCATGAGTGTTTACGAGTGGGCGAGGCAGGAAACCCGGCAGAGTCTGGACATGGCGCAGGAGGTGGGCTTTGACCCGGGGTTGAGTTTGCGCGCCTTGCTCAGTGCGGTGGTGCAGCAGAGCAAGGCCGTGCGCAACGCCGAAGACCTGGCCGACGAGTTGCGTTTTCTCGCGGAAAACCTCGACGACGATCAGGACTACGGCTTTATGCGGCCCTGATCAGGGTCAGTGACGCGGATCGAAATCGCCGGAAAACAGTTCATCCTCGGCATCCGGTGCGACCGGAATCTTGTGTTCTTCCGATGCCCAGGCGCCGAGGTCGATCAGCTTGCAGCGATCAGAGCAGAACGGCCGAAACTTGTTTTCGGCGGTGAATTCCACGGGGGCGCCGCAGGTCGGGCATTCAACGGTGGGGATCTGGCTCATGCTTGGCCTCCGGATAAAGTCAGGTAAAAGTGATGCAGGCGCTCGACCTCACTGTGCAGCCAGGCGAGGTCGCGGTCGTTGACCACTACGTCGTCGGCACGGCTCACACGGTCTTCGCGGCTCGACTGGGCCTTGAGGATCGCCTGAACCTGCTGCTCGCTGGTCTGGTCGCGCTGCAAGGTGCGTTCGATTTGCAGTTGTTGCGGAGCGTCGATCACCAGGATGCGCTGGGTCATTGCGTATTGCCCGGATTCGATCAACAGCGGCGAAACCAGTATTGCGTAAGGCGATTTTGCCAGCGCCAGATGATGAGCGATTTCCTCGGCGATCAACGGATGCAGCAGGGCTTCGAGCCAGCGGCGTTCTTCCGGCACTTCGAAGATCAGTTTGCGCAGGGCGGCGCGATCCAGCGTGCCGTCGCCCTGCAAAACGCCAGGCCCGAAGTGTTCGGCTATTTTTGCCAGCGCCGGGCGCCCCGGCTCAACCACCCAGCGCGCCGCGTGATCGGCGTCAACCACATGAATGCCAAGGTCGATGAAGTGCTGGGCCGCCGCGCTTTTGCCGCTGCCGATGCCGCCGGTGAGGCCGAGAATCCAGGGTTTTTCCACAGGGGTATTCATTTCAAACCGACAAACTGCCAATAGAAGTCGGTTATTTGACCACCCCAGAGCAAGGCAATCCAGCCGGCAATGGCCAGATAGGGGCCGAAGGGGATCGGCGTCGAGGTTTTCTGTTCGCGCAGGCGTAGCAAAACCACCCCGATAATGGCGCCGACCAGTGATGACAACAGAATCGTCAGCGGCAGAATCTGCCAGCCACCCCAGGCACCGAGCAGCGCCAACAGCTTGAAATCACCGTGGCCGATGCCATCCTTGCCGGTCAGCAGCTTGAACAGCCAGAACACCGACCACAGCGCCATATAACCGGCCACCGCGCCCCACAGTGCATCGTGCAACGGTACGAAGACGCCGAAACTGTTGACGATCAACCCCAGCCACAGCAACGGCAGCACCAGCACATCGGGCAGCAGTTGATGTTCGGTGTCGATCAGACTCATCGCCAGCAAACCCCAGGTGAGGACGATCAGCAGGCACGCCGGCCAGCCGAAACCGAAGTGCCAGGCAATGAATGCCGAGAGCAGCCCGCAGGCCAGCTCGGTCAGTGGATATCGTTTGCTGATAGGTGCAGCGCACGCCGAACAGCGCCCCCGCAGCCACAGATAACTGAGCAGCGGAATGTTTTCCCACGCGCGGATCCGGTGGGCGCAGTGCGGGCATTCGGAGTGCGGCAGCATCAGGTTGTAGGTGGGCAGCGGCGTTTCGCCGGACAAACCGAGCACGTCGTGGGCTTGCTGACGCCAATCGCGTTCGAGCATTTTCGGCAGGCGCCAGATCAGCACATTGAGGAAGCTGCCGACCACCAGACCGAGCAGCAGGGCGGTAAAGACAAAGGCCAGCGGATACAGGGCGAACAGTTCGTCGATAGGCATGTCAGATCGCTGAGCCGAGTTGGAAAATCGGCAGGTACATGGCCACCACCAGCCCGCCGACGATCACCCCCAGCACGACCATGATGAACGGCTCCATGAGGCTGGTGAGGTTATCGACCATGTTATCCACTTCTTCTTCGTAAAAGCCTGCAACCTTGTCGAGCATTTCATCTAGCGCCCCCGACTCTTCGCCTATCGCGGTCATCTGCACGGCCATGTTGGGAAAGACTCCGGTGCTGCGCATCGAAAAATTCAGCTGCATGCCGGTGGACACGTCCTGGCGAATGCGCAGCACGGCACGCTTGAACACCACGTTGCCGGTAGCGCCAGCCACCGAGTCGAGCGCTTCCACCAATGGCACACCGGCAGCAAACGTGGTCGACAGGGTTCGAGCGAAGCGGGCTACCGCTGACTTGTACATCAGCGTGCCGACCAAGGGCAGTTTCAACAGCCAGGTGTCTTTGCGATCGCGCAATGCCTGAGATGTTTTCAGTGCATGGCGAGTACCAAAGATCGCGGCGACCAGCGCGCCGAGAATCGCCCACCACCATTGCTGCATGAATTCCGAAAGGCTGATCACCATCAGCGTGAAGGCCGGCAGCTCAGCGCCGAAACCGGAAAAAACCGACTGAAACTGCGGCACCACTTTAACCAGCAGAATTCCGGTCACGACCGCTGCGACCAGTACGACGGCGGTGGGGTAGGTCATGGCTTTCTTGATCTTGGCCTTGAGCCGTTCGCTTTTTTCCTTATAGGTTGCGACCCGTTCCAGCAGCGTGTCGAGGGCGCCGGACTGCTCGCCGGCATCGACCAGGTTGCAATACAACTCGTCGAAATACTGCGGCTTCTTGCGCAGGGCTGTGGCGAAGCTGTTACCGGCCGCGACCTCCTGTTTGACCTCGTCCACCAGCTTGCGCATGGCCGGGTTTTCAAAACCTTCGCCAATGATGTCGAACGACTGCAGCAGCGGCACGCCGGCCTTCATCATGGTCGCCATCTGCCGGGTGAACAGGGCGATGTCCTGGGCCTTGATGCGTTTGCCAAAACTCAACAACGACGCGGATTTTTTGCGTACCTTGCCGGGACTGATCCCCTGTTTACGCAGTTGGGCCTTGATCAGTGCCGGATTCTGTCCACTGAGTTCACCGGTGACTTTGCTGCCTTTCCTGTCCGTACCTTCCCAGGCATAAATACTGATTTTCGCTGCCTTGACCGCCATGTTCAGTCCTTGGTGACCCGGTTGATTTCTTCAAGGCTGGTGATGCCTTGCATGGCCTTGTGCAGCCCGGAGGTGCGCAGGTCGTCGAAGCCGTCGCGGCGCATCTGCAGGTCGATTTCCAGCGAGTTGCCTTCGGCCATGATCAAACGTTGCAGCTCTGGTGTGTTCTTTACCACTTCATAAATCCCCACGCGTCCTTTGTAGCCGCCGTTGCAGTGATCGCAACCGACCGGCTCGTAGATCGTGAAATGGCCGATGCGTTCCTCGGGGAAGCCTTCCTTGATCAAGGTTTCGCGGGGGATCTCGATGGCTTTCTTGCAATGGCTACAGAGCTTGCGTGCCAGGCGCTGGGCGATGATCAGGCTGACCGAGGTGGCAATGTTGAAGCCGGGAATGCCCATGTTGTGCAGGCGCGTCAGGGTTTCCGCGGCGCTGTTGGTGTGCAGGGTCGAGAGCACCAGGTGACCGGTCTGCGCGGCTTTGATCGCGATCTCGGCGGTTTCCAGATCGCGGATCTCGCCGACCATGATCACGTCCGGATCCTGACGCAGAAACGAGCGCAGTGCCTGGGCAAAGTCGAGCCCTTGTTTGGGATTGACGTTGACCTGGTTGATGCCTTCCATGTTGATTTCCACCGGGTCTTCGGCGGTGGAGATATTGATGTCGACGGTGTTGAGGATATTCAGGCCGGTGTACAGCGACACGGTTTTCCCCGAGCCGGTGGGGCCAGTGACCAGAATCATGCCTTGGGGCTGCTTGAGCGCGGCCATGTACAGTTCTTTCTGCGCGGGTTCGTAACCGAGCGCGTCGATGCCGATCTGTGCGCTGGACGGATCGAGGATCCGGATCACCACTTTTTCGCCCCACAGGGTCGGCAGCGTGTTGACCCGAAAATCGATCGACCTGCTTTTCGACAGGCGCATCTTGATCCGCCCGTCCTGCGGTTTGCGCCGTTCCGAAATATCGAGGCTGGCCATGACTTTCAGGCGTGCGGCGATGCGCCCGGCCAGTTGAATTGGTGGCTTGGCCACCTCGCGCAGGATGCCGTCGGTGCGCACCCGCACCCGGTAGTTCTTCTCGTAAGGTTCGAAGTGCAAGTCGGATGAGCCGCTTTTGATCGCGTCGAGCAGCATCTTGTGCACGAAGCGCACCACCGGTGCATCGTCGGCGTCGAGGCCTGCGATGGCGTCCTGTTTGCTGTCGTCGATGGATTCGACATCGAGGCCATCGAGATCGACATCGGCCATGTCCTCCAGACCGCTGGCGTTGGTGTCGAAGAATTTTTCGATGGCATCGCTGAGCTTGTCGTCCTCGACCAGAATGGCTTCGGTGCTCAGCCCGGTGCTGAACTGAATGTCGTTGATCGCTTGATGATTGCTCGGGTCGGAAATGCCTACGAACAGCTTGTTGCCACGTCGCCACAGGGGCAGGGCGTGATGCTGGCGCACCAGTTTTTCGCTGACCAGGCCTTTGGGCTGGGTTTCCTTGTCCAGGCAATTGAGATCAAGCAAGGCCATGCCGAAATGCTCGGAGGCGATTTCGGCGACCTGTGAGCTCTTGACCAGTTTGTTCTGCACCAGATAGCTGACCAGCGACAAGCGATTACGCTGGGCCTGTTGCGAGGCTTGCTGGGCGCTTTTTTCCGTGAGCAGTTCGGCCTGCACCAATTGCTTGGCCAGACCGCTCAGAGCGATGTCATTCATGGGGATTCCGCACGCTTGCAGTTCATGACTTATAGCCTAGTCAAGTGACAGCGCCAAACACGGCCAGTGCAGGTGACAAAAAGTGTCAGATAGTGCGGTTGCGGGTTGTAGGAAATGGCGATGTATGTGGTTCGCGCCCAAGGGGCGGGGCTTCGAAGGCATTGGCATGGCCTATGCTGCTTCCCTTTCAGATCATGAGATTTCGACTCATGCATGGAGCGTGTCTATGAAAAAACAACAAGGTTTTACTCTGATCGAACTGCTGATCGTGGTGGCCATCATCGGGATTCTGGCGACCATCGCCTTGCCGCAGTATTCCAAGTATCAGGCGCGGTCGAAGGTAACGGCGGGGCTGGCGGAGATCAGTGCGCTGAAGGTGCCGTTTGAAGACACCATCAATCAAGGCACCGATCCAACGCTGACATTGGTTGCGGGTAGTGCGACGGCGGCGACATCCAACTGCACACTCGCCGCATCCGGTACTGCATCCACCGGTGCCGGAACCATCACTTGCACACTGCTCAATGCCCCGGGTCCGGTGCTGAGCAAGACCATCACCCTGACTCGTTCTTCAGGTACCGGCGCGGGTGTATGGACCTGCGGTACCACCGTTGCTCCGGATTATTCCCCTAAAGGCTGCACCGCCAGCGGTACATAAGCGGTCAGTGATGTACTCGAAAATGCCCCGCACTGCGGGGCATTTTTCATTGCGCGGCACTTCACAAAAGCTTCAATAATTTCAGCGCCTTAGGAACTTTCCGAAAAACCGTAACTTGCATGTCGATAATTCGAAGGTCATGCAAATTGCATGATTTCGAAAATTTTGCTAATTAATAACTTATTGATTTATAAGGAAATTATCGCTTTTCAAAAGTTGGCACAGCGTTCGCAACTACCTTGGTAACCCTGCTGACAAGACAACCAGCAGACTTTCCAGAAAAACAGGAGTTACTCGTATGAAGAAGTTCGCTATCACTGCCGCTGCTGCTACCGCGCTGACCCTGACCATGGCTTCCGGTGCATTCGCACAATCCACCCAGGCTACCCAGGCTCCAATGACTCTGGCTGCCGGTGAAGTCACCCAGGCTAAAGAAGCTACTTCCGACACCTGGATCACCACTAAAGTCAAAGCTGACCTGGTCACCGAAAAAGGCATTCCAGGTACCGACATCAAAGTAGAAACCAACAAAGGCGTGGTTTCCCTGTCGTCGACTGTTGCGGTAACTGATGCTCAGAAAGCTACCGCTGTCGCTATTACCAAGAAAATCAAAGGTGTTAAAGCGGTCTCCGCTGACGGCCTGAAAGCCGAGTAAGGCATGACTTCTCGCCTGGACCGGGAGAAGGCGCGACAGACGGGCCGAGCAATACGTCTGCCGCAACTTTAGAGTTCATGCGAACGGTCACACGGATGTGACCATTACAGGCCCCGCCACTTGTGTCGGGGCTTGTTCTATTTCAGAGACAACACAAAACAAATGTAGGAGTGAGCCTGCTCGCGATAGCGGTGTGTCAGTCAGCAATTTGATTAGCTGACAGACCGCTATCGCGAGCAGGCTCACTCCTACAGGGGAATCGGTGTCGGGTCAGTTGCCGCGTTTGCTGTTGATCTGCCGCAGGCGATTACCTTCGAAGCGCAGGTACTGGTACATGCCGTTGCTCGGGCCGTAGGTCCATTCCTCGACCTGAAACTCTTCGCGACGATTGGCGCTGCGCTTGTAGCCGAGCACATCACGGCTGACCGGCTCACCGCACTTTTGCAGGACTTCGCTTGACCGGTCTCCGAGACTGATCAACTGACTGCCGCAGCGCAGGGTATCGGACGCCGAGGCGTGACTGGCCGCGAACGTCATTGCGAGCAAGGCCAGCCACTGCAGTTTCATCACTCTGCATCCAGATGCATTTGCGTCACCACGCGGCCATCGCTCTCGGCTTCACCGAGATTGGCGTCGATGAAGTACACACGGTCGTCCGCCAGCTGGCCTTTATCGACCAGATAATCCTTGATGCTGCTGGCACGGTCCTGACCCAACTGACGCAGCAGCACGTCGCTGCCACTCCAGAACTTGATCACGCCGTCGCGCATCTTCGCTGTGCGTTCTTCCTTGCCCAGATCCTTCCATTCGGCCGGTGGCTGGGTTTTCAGACGGGTGCGGTAGATGCCTTCGAGCAGTGGGCCTTTCTCGCCCTCTGGCACTTGCAGCAGCGACGCTTGCGCCGGGACTTTATCGCCGCGCCGCTGGAGCATCTTGTAGTAGTTGTACTGGTATTCACGCTCCAGACGCTGCTCGGCGAGCAACGGACCGTCACTGCTTTTGGCGGCCGTGCCTTCGATTTCCAGGCGCAGTGCCGGACGCTCCTTCAGTGCTTGGGACAGTTTGATCAGCGCCGCTTCGGCATCCTTGCTCAAGTCGCTGGAACCTGGCGCAAACGACACGGTGCCGAGGTCTTGCGAACCGCCGCCACTGATCAGCCCGCCAATCATTTTGAACGGTGCGGCAGCGGCTTTGACGATCAGGTTGCGCAGGGTCTGCCAGACAATCGGCATTACGCTGAATTGCGGGTTGTTCAAGTCGCCGGTTACCGGCAATTCGATGGAGATTTTGCCGTCAACGTCCTTGAGCAGGGCAATTGCCAGTTTCAATGGCAGGCTCACGGCATCCGGGCTGTCGACTTTTTCGCCGAGCTGCAATTGCTCGACCACCACTTTGTTTTCGGCTTTGAGCTGGCCCTTGGTGATCAGGTAATGCAGGTCAAGGTTGAGCCGGCCCTTGCGGATACGGTAGCCGGCGAATTTGCCGGAGTAGGGCGTCAGTGTCGTCAGCTCGACGCGTTTGAAACTGGTGGCGATGTCGAGGCTGGCCATCGGGTCGAAAGGATTGACCGCGCCCTTGATGGTCACCGGTGCGTAGCGGTCGACCTTGCCTTTGATATCGACGCTGGCCGGTTTCGCCTGACGGCTGTCGATGGTGCCGATCTGGCCGTTGAGCTGCTGCACGGCGGTGGCGAAGTTCGGCGTCAGGCTGAAGTCGGCAAAGTTGGCCGAGCCGTCATTGATCGCGATGCCACCGATGTGAATGCCCAACGGTTTCTCGTTGCTGGCCGGTTTCGCTGTCGTGGTTTTCGCGCCGCTGTCGGCTGGTTGCGGGATCAGCAGGTCGTCGATGTTGGTGGTGCGATCGTCGTTGATCATGAACCGCACATAAGGCTGGAACAGGTTGACCTTGTCGATCGACAGACTGTCGCCGTGCTGATAGTTCAGGCCTTCGACCACCACTTGCTGCCATTTGAGGAAGTCGCGGGTTTTCAGGGTGTCGAGGGTGTGCAGTTGATCGATTTGTGCGCGACCGGTGACGCTGAGTGCCAGTGGTCCGGTGCTCTTGAGATTGACCTTCAGATCACTGCCGAGCATGCCGCTGCGCAGTTCCAGACGAATGAACGGGTTGATGTAGGACTGCGCGACACGCAGGTCGATGTCCTGGGTTTTCACATTGAGCTGGGCATTGACCGGGGCGAGATTGACGGTGCCGTCGGCCGTGATCTTGCCTTGCTTGCCCACGCCGCTGTCGAGCTTGAGCTTGAAGGGCGAACCGTTGAGGCTGTCGAAATCCTGCAGGTCGACGTTCAGCGGGGTGATGTCCAGTGCCACCGCAGGTGTTGCCGAGCGGTCGGCAAGGTGCACGGTGTAGTTGCGCAATTGCACGTCTTTGAGCAGCACTTGCCATGGCTTGCTCGGCGCAGTCGGTTCAGCTTTCGGCGAGTCGGCAGCGGCTGGCGTGTTCGCCGGTTCTGCGGCGGCTTTGGCGGCAGGTTTGGACGGTTGGCTGGCGAACAGTTTCTGCCAGTCCAGCTGGCCGTCGGCTTCAAGGGCAGCCCAGGTTTCCAGTTTGTTGCTGCGGATCTTGCCGACCACGACTTGTTGCTTGGCCAGATCCACCGAGGTTTCGCTGACGTCCAGGCGTTCGAGTTTCGCCAGTGGCCGTCCATCCGGAGCCTTGATGGCGAACGGCGCGATGCTCACCGCCACGTTGTTCAGTTGCAGCTCGGTTTCTTTCGACAGATTGAGTTTGTATTCGCTGCTGAGGCTGATTACACCGTCTTCCAGCACCAGCGGCACCGAATCACGCACGTAGGGCCAGAACGCTTTCATCTTGCCGTCGGTGACTTTCAGGGTGCCTTCGGAAGTGAACGGGATCAGGCTGAAATTGCCACTCCAGTCGATCCGCCCACCGGCCGGGCCGATGGCGACCAGGGTCATGTCGGCGCTGTCTTCGGGCAGGGTGCTGAGGTTTTTCAGTTCGAAGCTGAGGTCGTCGTAGAGAAACTCGATGGGCTCGCTCGGGCGCACGTCTTCAAAGTGCACGACGCCGCCGGCCAGTTTGATGTTGTCGATGCGCAGCGGGAACGGTTTGGCGTCCGGGTCGGCTGGTGTCGGCTCACTGGCCGGCACATTGAACAGGCCGAGCAGGTTGAGCTTGCCGTCTTTGGCGAACAGGATTTCGGTCTTCGGTTTGTCCAGCTCGATGTTGGCCAGATGCAGGGCTTTGGTCCACAGGCTGTCGATTTGCAGGTCGGCGTACAGGCGATCGAAGCCGACCTGTTCCTTGCCCGGCTCGCCGATGACCAGTCCCCACAGGGTGACTTCAAGGCTGAACGGGTTGAGCTCGATACGCTGGATATGCGCAGGCACCGTTGCGTAATTGGCCAGTTGTTGATTGGCCACACGCAGGGCGATGCCCGGCAAAATCAGAAACCCCAGCAGGCTGTAAAGGGCCAGAGCAGTCAACAAGGCGCCAATCGCGCGAATCAATCCTTTGGGCATGTGCGGCTTCATCTGTCTGAATCGGAGTGCCTTGGAGTATGGCACGCGATTCTGGTTCCGAAGTACCTCGCATGGAGCAGGATTGTTCAGATTCCTCTGTAGGAACGTTTTCCATGTGGGAGCGAGCCTGCTCGCGAAGGCGTCATATCAGTCGCTCTCTTCGTTGGCTGATACACCGCTTTCGCGAGCAGGCTCGCTCCCACATTAGATAGTTGTCAGCCGCGCGAGCGGTTCAGAGCTGCAGGATCAGGGTTTTCAGCGGCGGTTGCTGGTCCAGGGACGGGAAGTCGGCGCCCGGTGTCATCACGCTCCACTCACGTACCGGTCGCCCGGCCTTCTCGGCACAGCGCAGCACCTGCTCGCGCCAGTCGTCCATGCTGACTTTCGCCAGGTTGTTGCAGCAGATCAGCACGCCGTTGTCGGCGGTGGTCAGCAGGGCCGGTTTGAGCAGGCTCTGGTAGTCGCGCAGCAGGTCGACGGTGCCGAATGCACTCTTGGCCCAGGCCGGTGGATCGAGCAGGACCAGGTCATATTGGCGCTGATCGAGGCGCTGGTAGCTCGGCAGTTTCTGCCCCCGGCGCTGGCTGATCGGCAGCCCGGCGAGTTGGCGGATGGCCGGGAAGTAGTCCGACTGGATGAACTGCATCTGCGGCAACTGCGGGTTGAGCAGACCGTTTTCGCGGCCGACCGCCAGATTGCCTTCGGCGAAATCCAGGTTGCACACTTCACGCGCGCCACCGGCGGCTGCGCTGAGGCCGACGCCGCAGGTGTAAGCGAACAGGTTGAGCACGGATTTGCCTTTGGCGTGATCCTTGACCCAGCCACGGGTGTTGCGCAGGTCGAGGAACAGCAGCGGGTCCTGCCCGGCATGACGCCCGCGCACACGGTAGTTCAGACCCCATTCGTGACCGACCAGATCGGCCAGCGCGGCGTCTTCGGCTTTGTAGACGCTGTCTTCACGATCAATACGCGAATTGCCACGGGAGCGGTCGTTGTAAACCAGCAACGTTTCCAGGCCCAATGTTTGATTGACCATGGCGTGCAGTTGCAGCAGGTCATCGCGCTCGAGGGTCTGGTGGAAGCTCTGCACCAGCAGTTGCGGGCCGTAGCGGTCGATGGTCAGACCGCCAGCGCCTTCCTGGCTGCCGTGGAACAGCCGATAACAATCGGTGCCCTGGCGGTGCAACTCGGCGAGCAAGTCCTGGCGTTGATCGAGGGCGGCGCGCAGCGCCTGATTCAAGGAAGACATGCGGGCGCCTTGCTGGAGAGAATGGGGGCGCGGGAGTTTAGCAGTTTGGCGAGCAATCGAGTTGCGACCTTCGCGAGCAGGCTCGCTCCCACATGGGAATGCATTCCAAATGTGGGAGCGAGCCTGCTCGCGAAGTTTTCAGGTCAGCAAACCCATCCTGCGTTTGGCTCGTTGCACCGAACCATTGCGCATCGCCCAGCGCAGCATCGGCGCGCTGCGTCTGACGCTGGCGCGAATCAACTGGCGTTGCAGCGAACTCTGGCGGACATCGAGCATATCGCTGGCCCAGTCCGGCAGCAGATCAATACCGGCCTTCATCATCAAATCGCCAAACGGTCGCGCCAGAACACTGGGCGCCGGTGCGGCCAGCAATAGGCGCAATACTTCTCGGCTGCGCTCATCGCACAGCAACTGCGGGCGCATGCGTTGCAGATAATCGGCTACGGCCTGACGCGATTTCGGCACATCCTGAGCACCGAGTCGTTCGGCAATCACGGCGATTTCCGCGTAATAACGATCCTGATCCGCCCCCGACAACTGCGGATTGCGATAACGCAAATGTGCCGCGAGAAAGTTGCTGACCTCGGCCACATGCACCCACGTCAGCAAGTCTGGATCACTTGCCGCATAGGGCCGGCCATCCGGCGCAGTGCCGACCACTTGCAGGTGAATGGTGCGCACCTTCTCGATCAGCCAGTCGGCATCCCGCCGCGAACCGAAGGTGGTGCCGGAAACAAACTGACTGGTGCGCCGCAAGCGTCCGAGCATGTCTTCACGGAAATTCGAATGATCCCAAACCCCGGCCAATGCCAGTGGATGCAAGGCTTGCAGCAACAACGCGCTGATGCCGCCGATCAACATGCTGCTGAAATCGCCGTGCACTTGCCAACTGACCGAGTCGGGGCCGAACAGGCCGGGATCGCCCTTGGGGTTTTCCAGGTCGAGTTGGCCGAGTGACAGCCCGGTCAGGCTCATCAGTTGGTTTTCGATACGACTACGGATGAATTCCATGACTACTCAGTGAAGAAGAGCGGGCGCGACCGGTTGACCGCGCCCGTAGTGTTACTGATTGAGGCGCTTGTCGATCAGGCCTTGCACCACGCTCGGGTCGGCCAGGGTAGAGGTGTCGCCGAGGCTGTCGAGTTCGTTGCAGGCGATCTTGCGCAGGATGCGCCGCATGATCTTGCCTGAACGGGTTTTCGGCAAGGCCGGCGCCCACTGGATCAGGTCCGGTTTGGCGAAGCTGCCGATTTCCTTGCTGACGTGGGCGAGCAGTTCTTTCTTCAATTCATCATTCGGCTCGGTGCCGTTCATCGGGGTGACGAAGGCGTAGATGCCCTGACCTTTGACGTCGTGCGGGTAACCGACCACGGCAGCCTCGGCGATGCTGTCGTGCAACACCAGTGCGCTTTCCACTTCAGCCGTACCGATACGGTGGCCGGAAACGTTGATCACGTCGTCGATGCGCCCGGTGATCCAGTAATCGCCGTCCTCGTCGCGGCGTGCGCCGTCGCCAGTGAAATAGTAGCCGGGGTAGGGTTTGAAATAGGTGTCGACCATGCGTTGCGGGTCGCCATAGACGCTGCGGATCTGCGCCGGCCAACTCGATTTGATCGCCAGCACGCCGCTGCCGGCGCCTTTGATTTCCTTGCCGTGCTCATCGAGCAACACCGGTTGCACGCCGAACATCGGCTGCGTGGCGCAGCCCGGTTTGATCCGTTGTGCGCTGACCAGCGGGCTGAGCATGATGCCGCCGGTTTCGGTCTGCCACCAGGTGTCGACGATGGGGCAGCGCTGTTCTCCTACGACATTGAAATACCATTCCCACGCCTCCGGGTTGATCGGCTCACCGACGCTGCCGAGCAATCTGAGGCTGGCGCGCGACGTTTCCTGCAACGGTTCGGCACCTTCGCGCATCAACGCGCGCAGAGCTGTGGGAGCAGTGTAGAAAATGTTGACCTTGTGTTTATCGATGACCTGCCAGAATCGTGAGCTGCTCGGGTAGCTCGGCACGCCTTCGAACATCAGCGTGGTTGCGCCATTGGCCAATGGGCCGTAGACGATGTAACTGTGGCCGGTGACCCAGCCGACATCGGCGGTGCACCAGAACACTTCGCCGTCGCGGTAATCGAGCACGTATTTGAAGGTCATCGCCGCTTGCAGCAGGTAACCGCCGGTGGTGTGCAACACGCCTTTGGGTTTGCCGGTGCTGCCGGAGGTGTAGAGGATGAACAGCGGATCTTCGGCGTCCATTGGTTCCGGCGGGCAATCGTCGCTGACGTCGCGCACAGCCTGGTGATACCAGAGGTCACGGCCCTCAACCCAATCGACTTTGCCTTGGGTGCGCTCGACCACCACGACGGTGCTGACGTCCGGGCAACTCTGCAGGGCTTTGTCGACGTTCTGTTTCAGTGGCACGAACTTGCCGCCGCGCACGCCTTCATCCGCCGTGATCACCGTGCGGCAATCGGCATCGAGAATGCGGTCACGCAGGGAATCGGGGGAGAAACCGCCGAACACCACCGAATGGATAGCGCCGATCCGCGAACACGCGAGCATGGCGTAAGCGGCTTCGGGGATCATCGGCATGTAGATGCACACCCGGTCGCCTTTCTTCACGCCACGGCTTTTCAGCACGTTGGCCAGGCGGCAGACATGGTGATGGAGTTTTTTGTAAGTGATTTGTGCCGATTCCGCCGGGTCGTCGCCTTCCCAGAGCAGGGCGGTCTGCTCGCCGCGCTTTTCCAGGTGGCGGTCAATGCAGTTGTAACTGACATTCAGTTTGGCCCCGGAAAACCAGGCGGCTTCACCGGTTTTCAGGTCATAGCGCTGGACGGTCTGCCACGGCGTGCTCCAGTCGAGGAACTGCGTGGCCTGCTCGGCCCAGAAGGTATTGGGGTGTTCAATGGATTCGCGGTACAGGCGCCGATAGTCTTCCTGACTCAACTGCGCAGCCCGGCGGACGGCATCGGCTTTGGGGAACGTGCTGATATCGAACATGACGGTTCCTTATTCTTGTGGTGCGACAGGAATAAAGATGCGCCGAGCGATGCAGAGGTTCAAGTCATGTGTAAAACAACTGTGGGAGCGAGCTTGCTCGCGAATGCGGTGAGTCAGTCAACAAAGAGGCTGAATGACACACCGCATTCGCGAGCAGGCTCGCTCCCACATTGGAAATAGGTTGCCCACTGGAATTGTGGGCAACCCATTCACATCAACCGCGGTGACGACCGCGGAAGTAGTTGATCAGGCCTTGGGTAGACGGATCATCAGCAGTGGTTTCATCGCTGCCGACCAGACGGTTGTAAACGCCTTTACCCAATTCCTTGCCCAACTCAACGCCCCACTGGTCAAAGGCGTTGATGCCCCAGACCACGCTTTGCACGAACACTTTGTGTTCATACATCGCCACCAGTGCGCCGAGACGGCGCGGGCTGATGCGTTCAACCACAATGGTGTTGCTCGGACGGTTGCCCGGGATCACCTTGTGCGGTGCGAGTTTGTGCACTTCTTCTTCGCTCATGCCCTTGTCGCGCAGTTCTTGCTCGGCTTCCGCCAGGGTTTTGCCGAGCATCAGCGCCTGGCTCTGCGACAGGCAGTTGGCGTACAGCCACTGATGGTGGTCGGAAACCGGGTTGAAGCTGACGATCGGCACGATGAAATCGGCCGGGATCAACTGCGAACCTTGATGCAGCAACTGGTGGTAAGCGTGCTGACCGTTGCAGCCGACGCCGCCCCAGATCACCGGACCGGTATCGGTCGACACCGGCGTGCCATCCTGACGCACGCTCTTGCCGTTGGATTCCATGTCCAGTTGTTGCAAGTGCTTGGTGATGTTGCGCAGGTAATGGTCGTACGGCAGGATCGCGTGGCTTTGCGCGCCCCAGAAGTTGCCGTACCACACACCGAGCAGGGCCAGCAGCACCGGCATGTTCTGTTCGAACGGCGCGGTCTGGAAATGCTGGTCCATGGTGTAGGCACCGGACAGCAGTTCCTTGAAGTTGGACATGCCGATGGCCAGGGCAATCGGCAAACCGATGGCCGACCACAGCGAATAACGACCGCCGACCCAATCCCACATCGGGAAGATGTTTTCTTCGCGGATACCGAACGCAACGGCCGCTGCGTTGTTGCTCGATACGGCGATGAAGTGGCGATACAGCTCGGCTTCCGAACCGCCCTGCGCCAGGTACCAGGCACGTGCGGCCTGAGCGTTCTTCAGGGTTTCGAGGGTGTTGAACGACTTCGACGAAACAATGAACAGTGTGGTCTCGGCGCGCAGTTTCTGCGTCAGCTCGTGGAATTCGCTGCCATCGATGTTCGCCAGATAATGGCAACGCACGCCTTTCTGCGCGTAGGACAGCAGCGCTTCGGACACCAGCTCAGGGCCGAGGAACGAGCCACCGATACCAATGTTGACCACGTCGGTGATCGGCTTCTCGGTATAACCACGCCACAGACCGTCGTGAATGCGGCCGACCAGATCGGTGATCTGGTTCAAAACCTTGTGGACTTCCGGCATCACGTTGACGCCATTGACCGACAGCTTGTCGCCCACCGGGCGACGCAGGGCGGTGTGCAGCGCCGGGCGGCCTTCGGAAGTGTTGACGATTTCGCCTTCAAACAGCGCTTTGATGGCGCCTTTGAGATCGACTTCATTGGCCAGACCGACCAGCAGGTTGCGGGTCTGGGCGTTGATCAAATTCTTCGAATAATCGAGAAACAGTCCACAGCTGCTGAGGGTGAACTGATTGAAGCGCTGCGGATCGGCGTTGAAGGCTTCGCGCATGCTGAAATCCTGCATGGCTTGGCGGTGGTCTTTCAACGCTTGCCAGGCGGGCAGAGCGGTAACGTCTTGAGGAGTGAGGTAATACGCCATCGCTGCGGTTTTCCTTTTTACTTGAACGGCCTTTGAACACTGAACAGACCCGGCACGCCATGTTTGGGCATGGGATCAACTGCGTCGACACGATTTCCGGACACAGGGCGAATACAGTAAACCTCGCGCTGCGTTCTGTCTTGACTTTGTCTGACCAGATCCCTGTACTTTTTTAACATCGAGACCGGGAACTGGCCGACAAACGGAGGGGGCGGGGCGAAATCGGGATCAGGCGAGCTGAACCGGGATGGCGTTGCTGGTGTGGCTCAGTTCATTGCCCGGCGCCATGTAGAGCATGCGCGGCTTGAAATTGACCAGCTCCGCTTCGCTGTAATGGGCGTAGGCACAAATGATTACGCGGTCGCCGACCTTGGCCTTGTGCGCAGCGGCGCCATTGACCGAGATCATCCGCGAGCCTTCTTCGCCACGAATCGCATAGGTGGTGAAACGCTCGCCGTTGTCGACGTTATAAATCTGGATCTGCTCGTATTCACGAATGCCGGACAAGTCCAGCCACTCGCCATCGATGGCGCACGAACCTTCGTAATCGAGCACCGCATGAGTGACTTCGGCGCGGTGCAGTTTGGCCTTGAGCATGATCGCGTGCATGAGGGTTTTTCCCGGGTTGGAATCGAACGGCGGGCAGTGTGCCCGAAGGCTTTGAGGGCGGCAATAAGGCTTGAAATGCAAATTTCAGAACACTGAAAACCCCTGTAGGAGTGAGCCTGCTCGCGATAGCGGTGTGTCATTCAACACTAATGCTGACTGACACACCGCTATCGCGAGCAGGCTCACTCCTACAGGGGGTATTGCGGTGTCTTTAAACCGGGGTATCGAGATTCAGGTGCAGGTTATCGATCAACCGCGTGGTGCCGAGGAACGCGGCCACCAGAATCACCAGGTCACGGTCTTCTGCCGTTGCCTGGCGCAAGGTCAAGGCGTGGCGGATTTCCAGGTAGTCCGGGCGCAGACCTGCGGCTTCAAGCTGCTGCAACTGGGCAGCGATCAGCGCCGGGAAGTCGCGTTCACCTTGCTTGATCGACTCGGCAATGTTGCTGAGGCTGCGATAAACCACCGGCGCCACCGCGCGTTGTTCTTCGCTGAGGAAACCGTTGCGCGACGATAACGCCAAGCCATCGGCGGCGCGCACGGTCGGCTCGCCAATGATCTGGATCGGCATGTTCAGGTCATGCACCAGCGCACGGATCACCGCCAGTTGCTGGTAGTCCTTTTGACCGAAAATCGCCAGATCCGGCTGGACCATGTTGAACAGCTTGCTGACCACGGTCGCCACGCCTTCAAAGTGCCCCGGACGGCTGGCGCCGCACAGGCCTTCGGACAATTGCGGCACGCTGACCCGAGTCTGTCCGGCCATGCCGTCGGGGTACATTTCCTCGACAGTCGGAGCGAAGAGCAGGGAACAACCGGCTTCGAGCAGTTTTTCCTGGTCCGCTGCCAACGTGCGCGGGTACTTATCGAGGTCTTCGCCGGCGCCGAACTGCAGCGGGTTGACGAAAATGCTCGCGACCACGAAGTCCACACGTTGGGTGGCTTTGGTGATCAGTGCAACGTGACCGCTGTGCAGGTTGCCCATGGTCGGCACGAAGCCGATGCGCTTGCCTTCGCTGCGGGCGCGGGCTACGGCGGCGCGCAGTTCGCGTACGGTTTTAACGGTGTTCATGCAGAGAATCCGTGTTCGATGCCAGGGAACGTGGTGGCTTTGACTTCACTGACGTAAGCCTTCAGCGCGGACTGAATGCTGTCCTGACCGTGCATGAAGTTCTTGACGAATTTTGGCACACGGCCAGTGATCGACAGGCCGAGCATGTCGTGCAGTACCAGAACCTGGCCGTCGGTGGCGTTACCGGCGCCGATGCCGATCACCGGAATCTTCACGGCCTGGCTGATTTCAGCGGCCAGTTCGCTCGGTACGCATTCGAGCAGCAGCATCGCCGCGCCGGCCTGTTCCAGCGAAATCGCATCAGCACGCATCTGCCGCGCCTGGTTTTCGTTGCGACCCTGCACTTTATAGCCGCCGAGAATGTTCACCGCTTGTGGGGTCAGCCCCATGTGCGCGCAAACCGGTACACCGCGCTCGGCAAGCAGACGGATCGACTCGGCCAGCCACAACTGACCTTCCACCTTGATCATGTGCGCACCAGCCTGCATCAGCATGGCGCTGTTAGTCATGGTTTGTTCAAGGGTGGCGTTGGCCATGAACGGCAGGTCGGCGAGGATCAGGGCATCAGTGTTGCCGCGTTTGACGCACGCGGTGTGGTAGGCCATTTCTGCGGTGGTCACCGGCAGGGTGCTGTCGTGACCTTGCAGGACCATGCCGAGGGAGTCGCCCACCAGCAGCACTTCGACACCGGCCTCGTTGCAGGCGTGGGCGAAGGTCGCGTCATAGCAGGTCAGCATGGTGATCTTTTCACCTTTCTGCTTGAGGCTCTGGAGCGTGGTCAGGGTGATGGCTGGCATGTAAAAAATCCTCGTTCAGGCGCTCTGGAAACTACTGCGAGTAACGCGCGTGATTCGTCATCTACTCAGGCGCACGCTCTTTTGTCGTGCTTATAAGGCCTGGATTGCGCCCGTATGTGCCGGGTTGGCGGCAGCGGGACGCCTATAGTCGTGATGAGCCAACAGGAAGTCAATTGCGTGTGTTACCGCGTTGTTACGAGGGGAGTGTTACCGGCGTTACTGATGCGATTCAGCGGCGCGGCAGGGCTGATTCGGCGATTTTTTGTCCGACAAAAATCCTGGGTGTGGAATAAACCAATGTGGGAGCGAGCCTGCTCGCGAAGGCGGCGAATCAGTCAACACAGTGTTGAATGACACACCGCTTTCGCGAGCAGGCTCGCTCCCACAGGGGATTGCAATCAATCTGTCGAGAGGCGTTCCAGGCCGACGAACGGGCAGGCGGTGAGCAGATCGGACAGGCTGCGGCCATCGGCAAGACGCAAATCTTGTGGGGCCAGTTCAGCGAGGGGATAGAGCACGAACGCGCGTTCCTGAATCTGGTAATGCGGGATTTTCAGGCGCGGTTCGTCGATCAGTCGATCACCGAACAGCAGAATGTCCAGATCCAGTGTGCGTGGGCCCCAACGTTCCAGACGTTCACGGCCCTGATCGTTCTCGATAGCTTGCAAGGCGTCGAGCAGTTCCAGTGGTGCAAGTGAGCTGTCGAGCGCTGCTACCGCGTTGGTATATCGCGGTTGGCCCGGCAGCAATGAATCGCTTTGATAAAAGGCAGAAACGCCAGCGAGCAGGGTCTGCGGCAATTGCCCCAGCGCCTCAACGGCGCTGCGCAACTGTTCGGCCGGGTCAGCGAGGTTGCTGCCCATGCCGACGTAGATGCGTTCCATGCCTTTACTCGCCGGTCGAGGCGCTCGGTGCGCCGGCGCGTTTGCGTTTGGAACCGCTGCTGCGGCGACGTTTGCGCGGAGCACCGCTGGCGTCATCACCTTTACCGCTGAGGTCGCGAATCATGTCGCGGCGCTCGCTGTCGTTGGCGTCCTGATAGTCGGTCCACCACTCGCCCAGGCCATCGGTCTCCTCGCCCGCGCTTTCACGCAGCAGCAGGAAGTCGTAGCCAGCGCGGAAGCGCGGGTTGTCCAGCAACAGATCGGCACGTTTGCCGCTGCGACGTGGCAGGCGTTCCTGCATGTCCCAGATCTCGCGGATCGGCATGGTGAAACGTTTCGGAATCGCGATGCGCTGGCACTGTTCGGCGATCAACTCGTGGGCGCCTTCCTGCATCGCCGGAATCGGCGGCATGCCACGTTCTTGCAGGCGCAGCACGCGGGCCGGCAGGGCAGGCCACAGCAGCGCGGCAAACAGGAACGCCGGGGTTACCGGTTTGTTCTGCTTGATGCGCAGGTCGGTGTTGGTCAGCGCTTCGCTGATCAGCGTGTGAGTGTATTCCGGGTTGTGTTCCAGCGCATCGGCACTGGCCGGGAACAGCGGGGCGAACAGTTGCAGATCGACCAGCATTTCGAAGGTGATCGCGCCGTGGCCCGAGAGGAATAGCTTGAGCACTTCTTCGAACAGGCGTGCCGAGGGGATCTCGCGCAGCATCGGTGCCAGTTCACGGATCGGCTGCACGGTGTGCTTCTCGATGCCGAAGTTGAGCTTGGCGGCAAAACGCACGGCACGCAGCATACGCACCGGGTCTTCCTGGTAGCGCTGCTTCGGATCGCCGATCAGACGGATCAGGTGATTGCGGATGTCGTGTACGCCGTTGGCGTAGTCGAGAATGCGCTCGCTGACCGGATCGTAATACAGGGCATTGATGGTGAAGTCGCGGCGTTGCGCGTCTTCTTCCAGGGTGCCGTAAACGTTGTCGCGCAGAATCCGCCCGCTCTCATTACGCGAAGACTGGTTGCTGTCTTCGTCGTCTTCGTTGACCGGGTGATTGGCGCGGAAAGTCGCGACTTCAATGATTTCGCGACCGAAATGGATATGCACCAGTTTGAAGCGGCGACCGATGATCCGCGCATTGCGGAATTCGGCACGGACTTGCTCGGGGGTGGCGCTGGTGGCGACGTCGAAATCCTTGGGCGTGATGCCCAGCAGCATGTCACGCACGCAACCGCCGACCAGATAAGCCTGGTAACCGGCACCTTGCAGGCGTTCGACGATATTCACCGCATAGCGGCTGAACTGCGTTTTCTGCAGCGAATGTTGACCGCTGTTGAGCACTTCAGGGGTGCTGCGGATGTGTTGCGTACGACGCACGGGAGTTCGGAATGACTGGAACAACTTCTTCAGCATGGGATGCACTGTTTGAAGGAATGTTCGGCCATACCAAAGAATGACCGCATGATGGGCGCAGATTCTAGCATTTAGTCGGGGGATGGTGTAGGACACGGCCGATTTGAGCTGCAAGCCGCAGGCTACAGGCATCGCGGGCGATAAAAATGGAGGATTTTGCCGGGGGGGAGAAACTACAAGGGGAGCCGAAGCTCCCCAAGAAGTAGTTGCGTGCTCTTTTTATTATTGATTCGGGCTTCTTGTTTTTGTTGAGTGCCCTCGCCACGAAGTGTTTCCTTCGTGACCCTCCCAATCGGGAGCCAAGAGCAAACGGATTGCTTTGGTCGCTGAATTGCAGTGATCTCTCGATCCAACCAGTACAGGCTCTGTCTTAGGACAGTTTTTATTGTTCTCGGCCTGGTCGTGGGGCAAGCCCCAAATACAACGCCTCTCCAAAAGAATCAGTTAGCTGCGCCTCTCGCCGTCTTGTTTTTATTGTGCGTGAGTCGATTCGTCTTATTTTTATTGTCTTGTGCATTGCTTGTTATTGTTCTTGTACTAAACATATAGCAGGGGGCGTGCCAACTTTTGCGAAACCCAATAAAACAAGGGGTTAGGTCGATATAACCGTTTTGTCGGGGCGAAAAAAAGCCGGGGTTTCGTTACCGATAACCCCGGCTTCTGTTACGTGAAAGGACTGAGGTAACAGTTTTTTCACATCCTCAAGCGTTACCCGCACACTCGACAGGTAACGTTCAGCTCTCGCTGGCGACCCCGGTCTTGCGCCGTGGAATGCCCAGACGCTGACGGCGTTCCCACAGGCATTTACGGCTGACGCCCAGTTTGCGCGCCAG
This sequence comes from Pseudomonas sp. S3_C06, assembly GCF_054667675.1. Classification (NCBI taxonomy): domain Bacteria; kingdom Pseudomonadati; phylum Pseudomonadota; class Gammaproteobacteria; order Pseudomonadales; family Pseudomonadaceae; genus Pseudomonas; species Pseudomonas sp. S3_C06. The sequence goes on along the minus strand of NZ_CP162747.1, from coordinate 2,903,840 downwards.
TTCGGTCTCGGTCATATGGTCCTGATGCTCGAGGACGAAGTGCTGGAAGTAGTCTTCCAGCGACAGGTCTTCGGTCGGCTCATGGCTGCTGTTGCTGGCGTTACCCGCCGTTTGTGGCGGCAGGCCGATGAACTCGTCGTCTTCCAGATCGCTCAGCTCGATGTCGATGCCCAGCAGGTCGGCCGAGATTTCCGGGCTTTCGCTCAGAATCACTGCGCGCTCGACTGCGTTCTCCAGCTCTCGCACGTTACCCGGCCAGGAGTAGTGACGAATGGCCTGTTCGGCATCCGCGGCAAACTTCAGGTCGGTACGGTTGATGCGCGCACTCTGGCGAGCAAGGAAGGCGTTGGCGATTTCGTTGACGTCGGCGCCGCGCTCACGCAGGGCCGGCAATTTCAGGGCGATCACGTGCAGGCGGTAATAAAGGTCTTCGCGGAACTGGCCGATTTTCGCCAGACTCTTGAGATCCCGGTGAGTGGCCGCGATCAGGCGTACATCGACCTTCTGCGACTGCACCGAGCCAACACGGCGAATTTCACCTTCCTGCAACACACGCAGCAGGCGAGCCTGAGCTTCCAGCGGCAGTTCGCCGATTTCGTCGAGGAACAACGTGCCGCCGTCCGCCGCTTCGACCAGACCGGCACGCCCGGCGCTGGCGCCAGTGAACGCGCCTTTTTCGTGGCCGAACAATTCGGACTCGATCAGGCTTTCCGGAATGGCCGCGCAGTTCACCGAAATCATCGGTGCCTTGGCACGTTTCGACAGGTTGTGCAGGGCGCGGGCCACCAGTTCTTTACCGGTGCCGGATTCGCCCTGGATCAACACATTGGAATCGGTCGGCGCGACCTTGCGGATCTTGCTGTACAGATCCTGCATCGGCGGGCAGGAGCCGATGATGCCGATCTCGCCGTTGCTGTTGTCGACCGCGGATTTGCCGCTGCCGTTGGTCGTTTTCACGGCAACGGGCTCGCCGGCAGCAGGGGCCGATTGGCGATCACGCAGGATCCGCGCGACAGCCTGGAGCATTTCGTCGTGGTCGAAAGGCTTGGCGATGTAGTCCACCGCGCCCATCTTCATCGAGTCAACCGCCGAGCGCAGGCTGGCGTAACTGGTCATGATCAGCACCGGTGTGCCCTGGCCGAGCTTGATCAGCTCGGTGCCCGGCGCGCCCGGCAGACGCAGATCGCTGACGATCAGATCGAACGTAGGAATGGTGAAGCGTTCTTGTGCTTCCTGCACTGAACCGGCTTCGCTGACCTGATACTGGTTGCGTTCCAGCAGGCGGCGCAAGGCGGAGCGGATAATTGTTTCGTCTTCGACGATCAAAATGTGCGGCATTGATTCGATACTCTCGACGGTCTCAGTTCACAGCGGACGTCGCTTCGACATGACGCGGTAAGGTCACCCGGATACGGGTGCCGCGTTGGCTTTGTACATCAGCCGGGCTGTCGATGGTGATTTGTCCATAATGCTCTTCAACGATGGAATAGACCAGTGCAAGGCCCAGACCGGTGCCTTCGCCAGGATCCTTGGTGGTGAAGAAGGGTTCGAACAATCTATCCATGATGTTCTTCGGAATACCGCTGCCTTCGTCTTCGACGATCAGATCGACCGTGTGTTCGCCGGCTTCGCTCTTGACCCGTACCGCGCTGTGCGGCGGCGAGGCGTCGCGGGCGTTGGAGAGCAGATTGATCAAGACCTGGGCGAGTCGCTGCGGATCGCCTTCGACCCAGTGATCGGGATCGCACAGGTTGTAGAACTGCACTTCGAAATTGCGTCGGTTCAGCGCCAGCAGGCCAATTGCATCCTGGGCGACTTCGGCCAGACAAACGGGCTCGTCGCTGTGCTGATGGCTGCCGGCGTGGGCGAAGCTCATCAGCGACTGCACGATGCGCGAGACGCGTTTGGTCTGTTCGAGAATCTGCCCGCTGATTTCCGTCAGTTCGCCGTCGTCTTCGCGTTCTTCGCGCAGGTTTTGCGCCAGACAAGCGATGCCGGTGATCGGGTTGCCGATTTCGTGGGCCACACCGGCCGCCAGGCGACCAATGCTGGCCAGGCGCTCGGAGTGCACCAGTTTGTCTTCGAGCATCTGCGTTTCGGTCAAATCTTCGACCAGTAACACCAGTCCGCTGTTACCCGGTGCCAACGGCTCATCGATCGCCGCTTTGTGCAGGTTCAGCCAGCGAGTCTGACCGTCGAGGGCCAGATGCTGTTTGTGCAAATGCTCGTCGGGCAGGTTGATGAAACCCTGCAGCAATTCTTTCCACGGCTCACCAATGGTGCTCAGACGTGAACCGACCACGCGTTGTGCGGCGATCCCGGTGAGTTCTTCCATGGCCTTGTTCCACATCAGGATCTCTTGATCCTTGGCCAGCGAGCAGACGCCCATCGGCAGTTCCTGCAAGGTCTGGCGGTGGTATCGGCGCAGCGCATCGAGCTCGGCAGCCAAACCGGTGAGGCGCGAGTGGTAATCCTCGAGGCGGCTTTCGATGAAGTGGATGTCTTCGGTCACATAGTTTTCGCCGCCGGCCTTATAAGGCAGGAAGGTTTCCACCATGTCCTGCGCCACGCTCGGGCCCATCAGGCCGGAGAGGTTGGCTTCGATGCGATCGCGCAAACGGCGCAAGGCGTACGGGCGGCGTTCGTCGAATGGCAAATAAAGATCGCGCAGGGCCTGCTCGACTTCTTTCTGCGCAGCCTTGGCGCCTAACGGTTTCGCCAGTTGTGTGGCGAATTCCTGTGGCGAGGCCGCGTGCAGCTCACGCCGTTGCGGGCGACGGACGTTATCCACAGCGCAGGCTTCGGCGGCGCTGGCTTCTTCGGGGCTGGCGTTGGTGAACAGCGAGATCAGGGTGAACATTAATACGTTGGCGGCGAGCGAGGCGATGGCTGCCATGTGCCAACTGGTGTCGTCGAGCACGTAAATCATGTTCAGCAGCGGGATGTAGAAGCCCTGCAGATTGCCGACCAGCGGCAACAACATCGTCACCACCCAAACCAGAATCCCTGCCAGCAGACCGGCGATAAAACCCCGACGGTTGGCGGTCGGCCAGTACAGCACCGACAACACGCCGGGCAGGAATTGCAGGGTCGCGACAAACGCGACGATACCGAGGTTGGCCAGATCCTGCTCGGCGCCGAGCATCAGGTAGAAACCGAAACCGGCCATGATGATCGCGACGATCAGCGCCCGGCGAGTCCACTTCAACCAGCGGTAGATATTGCCTTCGGCCGGCGGCTGATAGAGCGGTAACACCAAGTGGTTCAGTGCCATGCCCGACAGCGCGAGCGTGGTCACAATGATCAATCCGCTGGCCGCCGACAGACCGCCGACATAGGCGAGCAATGCCAGCGGTTTGCTGTTGGCGGCTATGCCGATGCCGAGAGTGAAGTATTCCGGATTGGTCGTGGCGCCGAGTTTCAGGCCGGCCCAAAGGATCAGCGGCACCGCCAGGCTCATCAGCAGCAGGAACAGCGGTAAACCCCAGCTCGCACTGACCAGTGAGCGCGGATTGAGGTTCTCGGTAAAAGTCATGTGATACATGTGCGGCATCACGATTGCCGAGGCGAAAAACACCAGCAACAACGTACGCCACGGGCCTTCCTGCAATGGCGTGTGCAGCGCGGCGAGGGCGGTCTGGTTTTGCAGCAGCCACAGTTCCAGTTGTTGCGGGCCGTCGAACACACCGTACAGCGCATACAGACCGACGCCGCCGAGGGCGATCAGTTTGATCACCGACTCAAAGGCTATCGCGAACACCAAACCTTCGTGCTTCTCGCGCGTAGCGATATGCCGGGAGCCGAAGAAAATCGTGAACAGAATGATCAGCGCACAAAACGCCAGCGCGACGCGGCTCTGGATCGGTTCGCCGGTGAGGATGCCAATGGAGTCGGCCACGGCCTGAATCTGCAGCGCCAGCAAGGGCAGCACGCCGATCAACATAAAGATCGTGGTCAGCGCGCCGGCCCAGGTGCTGCGAAAGCGAAACGCGAACAGATCGGCCAGCGACGATAATTGATAAGTGCGGGTGATCTTCAGAATCGGATAGAGCAGCACTGGCGCCAGCAGAAATGCGCCGGATACCCCGAGGTAACTGGACAGAAAGCCGTAGCCATACTGATAAGCCAGGCCGACCGTGCCGTAGAACGCCCACGCACTGGCGTAAACCCCCAGCGACAAGGTGTAGGTCAACGGGTGGCGAATGATCGCGCGCGGGATCATGCCCCGTTCGCTGATCCAGGCAACGCCGAACAGCACCGCCAGGTACGCGGCGCTGATCAGGATCATCTGGGTCAGGCTAAAGCTCATCGGCATCTTTTTGGCTCTGCAGGATGAAGGTCACGACAATCAGGATCAGCCAAAGCAGATAGGGGCGATACCAGGCGCCCGTAGCGTCGATCCACCAATCCATGATGGCGGGGGAAAACAGATAGATCCCCACGACTAAAAGCAGGACCAAGCGATAGATGTACATCCCGGCCTCTCTTTTTTATGCGCGTGCCCGAAAACGTGCGGCGATGGTAACGGATGGGCGCACGACTGCAAGTGTCGTCATAGCAGTTGCGCCTCGGGCAGGGTCAGTGTGCGCGGGATCTTGCTGGCATCCCAGTGTGCGCTGCCCCACTTGAGTAACTCTTGCGGCGAAGCGTGGGCCAGTTCGGCGCCGGGGTTTTGCCCCAAGGCGCGCAGGGCTCGCAGTAACAATGGCGTGGCTTGATCCGCTTCAAGCGGCGGCGAGCGGTAGGACTTGCCGAGCTTGTTGCCGTCCGGTTGGGTAATCAGCGGCAGGTGCAAGTAACGCGGCTGGCGCATTCCCAGCAATTCCTGCAGATAGAGCTGGCGCGGTGTCGAGTCGAGCAGGTCGGCACCGCGGACGATGTCGGTGATACCTTGCCAGGCATCGTCGAGCACCACGGCCAATTGGTAGGCGTAGAGGCCGTCGCGGCGACGGATCACGAAATCGCCGACGTCGCGCCCCAGATGCTGGCGGTACTCGCCCTGGACGCGGTCGATGAAGTGATATTCCAGTTCAGGCACACGCAGGCGGATGGCCGCATTCTGCTGGTCGTGGCCGGCATTGCGGCACAGGCCCGGATAGATGCCGTTGTAAGGTTCGAGCTGTTTACGCGAACAGGTGCAGGCGTACGCCAGACCGTGATTGAACAGGCTATTGAGCACTTCGGCGTAGGCATCGTGCCGATCGCTCTGGCGCACCATCTCGCCGTCCCATTCAAAGCCGTAGCTTTCCAGCGCCTTGAGGATCGCCGTCTGCGCACCGGGTTCTTCGCGGGGCGGATCGAGATCTTCCATGCGCACCAGCCAGCGACCGCCGACCGAACGGGCGTCGAGATACGAGGCGAGGGCGGCAACCAGCGAACCGAAGTGCAAGTGGCCACTGGGGGTTGGGGCGAAGCGGCCGATGTAGGCGGGGGGTGTCTTGGCAGTCATGGAAACGAAACTACTTTTCAGGCTATATGCAGGTCAACCTGTAGGAGTGAGCCTGCTCGCGATAGCGGTGTGACATTCAACACCGATATTGACCGACCCACCGCTATCGCGAGCAGGCTCACTCCTACAAAAGGCAAAAGGCAAAAGGCAGAAACAAAAACGGAGCGTTCGCACGCTCCGTTTTTCGTTCAGGTCGAGATTACTTGCCGACCTGCTTTTCCTTGATTTCCGCCAGGGTCTTGCAGTCGATGCACAGATCCGCAGTAGGACGGGCTTCGAGGCGCTTGACGCCGATCTCGATGCCGCAGGATTCGCACCAGCCGTATTCTTCGTCCTGGATCAGTTCAAGCGTCTTGTCGATCTTCTTGATCAACTTGCGCTCGCGGTCGCGGGCGCGCAGCTCGAGGGCGAATTCTTCTTCCTGACTGGCACGGTCGGCCGGGTCAGGGAAGTTGGCCGCTTCATCCTTCATGTGATCAACAGTACGGTCGACTTCCTGCATCAAGTCCTGTTTCCACTTGTTCAGGATCTTGGTGAAGTGCGCACGCATCGGGGCGCCCATGTACTCTTCACCGGCTTTCGGAACGTAAGGTTCGAAACCGCTGATCGTCGTTTGCTGCTGTTGCTTTGCTTGGGTGGGCATGAAATGGACCGCCTCTACTCTTGTAATCCATTGCGCAGGATTGCTCCATCACCGACACCTGCCGGCCCTGCGGCTGCAAGCGGGCGAACTTACCAGATCAAATCGGCCTGCGCTACTCCCGGATGTCGAGGCCCCGGCGGGTGGCGCTTGCAAATGTTTGGCAAGCCGTGTCTGGTGGTGTTGAAGACCTGTTCAATCACTGATTTTAGTCAATCCTGGAGCGTACGCTCATATCGTTACAGTCCAGCGTTCTTGAGGCTGTGACCGCTGCGGGTTCTCGCTCGTTCCGGCAGATGGGTAGAATCGTCTCTTTTTCCCTGCCGAAGGAAAACCAATGGCTCAGCCCTACAGTGCGCGCAGTCGTGCGATCGAACCGTTTCATGTGATGGCGCTGCTGGCGCGGGCCAATGAATTGCAGGCTGAAGGCCACGATGTGATCCATCTGGAGATCGGCGAGCCGGACTTCACCACCGCCGAGCCGATCATCCGTGCCGGGCAAGCGGCACTGACGGCAGGCAAGACGCGCTACACCGCCGCGCGCGGCATTCCGGAGCTGCGCGAGGCGATTGCCGGGTTTTATCAATCGCGTTATGGCTTGAACATCGATCCACGACGGATTCTGATCACGCCGGGTGGCTCCGGTGCATTGCTGTTGGCTAGCGCGCTGCTGGTCGATCCCGGCAAACACTGGCTGCTGGCGGATCCGGGCTACCCGTGCAACCGGCACTTCCTGCGTTTGGTCGAAGGCGCGGCGCAGCTCGTTCCTGTAGGTCCGGACGTGCGCTATCAGCTGACCCCGGATCTGGTCGAGCGCCATTGGGATCACGACAGCGTCGGCGCACTGGTCGCCTCGCCAGCCAACCCGACTGGCACGATTCTGACTCGCGATGAACTGGCCGGGTTATCCACAGCCATCAAGGCTAAGCATGGACATCTGGTGGTGGACGAGATCTATCACGGCCTGACGTACGGCACCGATGCCGCCAGCGTGCTGGAAGTCGATGACAACGCTTTTGTGTTGAACAGTTTCTCCAAGTATTTCGGCATGACCGGGTGGCGCCTGGGCTGGCTGGTAGCACCGGATGCGGCGGTCAGCGAGTTGGAAAAACTGGCGCAGAACCTCTACATCAGCGCGCCGAGCATGGCGCAGTACGCGGCGTTGGCCTGTTTCGAGCCGGACACCCTCTTGATTCTGGAAGAGCGCCGCGCGGAATTCGGCCGTCGTCGGGATTTCCTCCTGCCGGCCCTGCGCGAGTTGGGTTTCAACATCGCCGTGGAGCCTGAGGGCGCGTTCTATTTGTACGCCGATATCAGCCAGTTCGGCGGCGATGCCTTCGCGTTCTGCCGACATTTCCTCGAAACCGAACATGTCGCGTTCACGCCGGGGCTGGATTTCGGTCGCTATCAGGCCGGTCACCATGTGCGTTTTGCCTACACGCAAAACCTCCCTCGCCTACAGGAGGCGGTGGAGCGCATCGCACGTGGCTTGAAGAGCTGGCAAGGCTGATGCGCTTTTATCCCCCTCTGGAAGAGGCGCGATTGATCCGTCGTTACAAGCGTTTTCTCGCCGATATCGAAACCGTTGGCGGCGAGTTGCTGACCATTCACTGCCCGAACACCGGTTCGATGCTCAATTGTCAGGTCGAGGGCGGACAGGTCTGGTTCAGCCGCTCCAATGACCCGAAACGCAAATTACCGGGCACTTGGGAAATTGGTGAAACCCCGCAGGGCCGCTTGTTTTGCGTGAATACCGCCCGGGCCAACGGTTTGGTTGAGGAGGCGTTGCAGGCTGGCGTTATCACTGAGTTGAACGGCTTTACCGCGTTGAAGCGCGAAGTGGCCTACGGGCAGGAAAAAAGCCGCATCGATTTTCGCCTCGAATACCCAAGCGGCCCGGCGTATGTGGAAGTGAAAAGCGTCACCCTGGGCTTCGACGGAACGGCAGTAGCGGCGTTTCCCGATGCCGTGACCCAGCGTGGTGCCAAGCATCTGCGGGAGTTGGCACATCTGGCTCGGGACGGGATCCGGGCGGTGCAGTTGTATTGCGTCAATCTGAGCGCAATTGAAGCGGTGCGACCGGCCGAGGAGATCGACTCGGCCTACGCCGAGGCGCTGCGTGAAGCGGTGGCGTGTGGTGTTGAAGTGCTGGCTTACGGCGTTCGCTTGAACCATGAAGAGATGGTCATCGACCGGCGTCTCGACGTGCTGCTCAACGGTTAAACATCGATCCACAAGCCTTGCGCGTCTTCCCGGCACGCAATGGCGGTGAGTGATTGCCCGGCGCAAGGCCCGGCGACGCATTCACCGTCCTCGATCAGAAACAGTGCGCCGTGGGTGGCGCACTGGATCAGGCTGTTGCTTGGGTCGAGAAATTGGTCGGGATGCCATTCAAGACCAACGCCCCGGTGCGGGCAGCGATTGAGATAAACGTACGCTTGCCCATTGCGGCGCACGGCGAACAGCTTGTTCCCGTCGACTTCAAAGCCACGGCTGGCCGCTTCGGCGAGTTCAGTGCCCGTGCAGAGAAACTTCATGGCTATCCTCTAATGTCCGCTCGTGTCTGGATATGTCCGAGCTTGACGTTTAAATGCAAACAATTATCAAATGGCGGCCTTCGTCCGCAGGGCGGCTGGCAGGGGCGAGGATACTTGGCCTGCCATCCGGATGCCCGGGAAAAACGTCTTTCAAGGAAGCTGTGTATGCGCCTGAGTACTCGCGTTGTTGTGCTGTGTGCCGGACTGTTCGTCAGCCATCAGGCTGCCGCGGCCGATTTGCCGCAACGTTGGGTCAGCGCCGGCGGTGCGCTGTCGGAATGGGTCAGTGCGTTGGGCGGCGAGTCGAAGCTGGTCGGCGTTGATACCACCAGCCAGCATCCGGAGTCGTTGAAGGCGCTGCCGAGCATTGGTTATCAGCGCAGCCTTTCCGCTGAGGGCATTCTCAGTCTGCGCCCGGACATTCTTATCGGTACCGAAGAAATGGGCCCGCCGCCGGTGCTGTCACAGGTCAAGGCCGCCAAGGTTCAGGTGGAGTTGTTCTCGGCTCAGCCGGATCTGCCGACACTGGAGAAAAACGTCACCCATCTGGGCCAGTTGCTCGGCACAGAAGCCCAGGCAAAGCAGCTACTGCAAAGTTATCAACAGCAACTCGATGCGCAGAAGGCACGGGTGGTTCAGGTGCAAACCAAACAAAAAACGCCGGGTGTGCTGTTGTTGCTCGGGCATGCCGGTGGCAAGCCATTGATCGCCGGCAAGAACACCGCTGCCGACTGGCTGCTGCAGCAGGCGGGCGGGCATAACCTGGCGACGCATACCGGTTACAAACCGTTTTCCGTGGAATCCCTCGCCAGTCTCGATCCTGAAGTGTTGGTATTCGCCGACCGTGCATTGACCGGAGACGCGGCGAAAGCGGCGCTGTTCAAGGAAAACCCGATTCTCAATTCAAGTCGCGCGGCCAAAGCCGGCCGAGTGCTGGAACTGGACCCGACCCTGTTGGTTGGTGGTCTTGGACCACGCTTGCCGGCAGCGCTGAAAACCCTGTCTGACGGTTTCTACCCGACCAAGAGCGGCCAATGACCACATTGGTCAAACCCCGTGGCTTGTTCATTGGCCTGACGCTTCTCTGTCTGCTGGCGATCTGGCTGTCATTGGCGCTGGGGCCGGTGAGCCTGCCGCTGTTCGATACGTTGCGCGCAGCGTTGCGCATGCTCGGCGTGCCGCTGGCGCCGGACGGTCTGGAGCAGGCTGAGCTGATCCTCGGGCAGATTCGTCTGCCGCGAACCTTGCTCGGGTTGGCGGTTGGCGGTGTGCTGGCGCTGTCCGGTGTGGCGATGCAGGGTTTGTTCCGTAATCCACTGGCGGATCCAGGGCTGGTGGGGGTTTCCAGCGGCGCAGCGCTGGGTGCGGCGATTGCGATTGTCGGTGGTTCGTTTTTTGGTGGCTTGCCGGAGTGGTTCGGGCCGTATCTGCTGTCGGCCTGCGCGTTCCTCGGCGGCCTCGGGGTGACGGCGCTGGTTTATCGCCTCGGTCGCCGTAACGGTCAGACCAATGTGGCGACCATGTTGCTTGCGGGTATTGCCCTGACCGCGCTGGCCGGTTCGGCGGTCGGCCTGTTCACTTATCTGGCGGATGACGCGACCCTGCGCACGCTGACGTTCTGGAACCTCGGCAGTCTCAACGGCGCCAGTTACGCGCGGCTGTGGCCCTTGCTGATCATCAGCGCCGGCGTGGCGTTGTGGTTGCCACGTCGCGCCAAAGCGCTGAATGCCTTGCTGCTCGGGGAGTCCGAGGCTGGGCATTTGGGCATTGATGTCGAGCGGCTCAAGCGTGAACTGGTGTTCTGCACGGCGCTGGGTGTTGGCGCAGCGGTGGCAGCAGCGGGCATGATCGGTTTTGTCGGGCTGGTGGTGCCGCACCTGGTGCGGTTGCTGGCGGGGCCGGATCACAAAGTGCTGCTGCCGGCTTCGGTGCTGGCGGGTGCAAGCCTGTTGCTGTTGGCTGATCTGGTCGCGCGTTTGGCGCTGGCGCCGGCGGAGTTGCCGATCGGTATTGTCACCGCGTTTATCGGTGCGCCGTTCTTCCTTTATCTGCTGCTGCGAGGACGCGCCTGATGTTGCGTGCGCAAAATTTGCACATCCAGCGTGGGCGCAAGGCAGTGCTCAGCGATGTAACGCTGCAACTTGAACCGGGCGAAGTGCTCGGTGTGCTTGGGCCGAACGGCGCTGGCAAAAGTACCTTGCTGGGCGCCTTGTGCGGTGAGTTGGCGGCGAGTGCGGGCGAGGTTTCGCTCGACGGGCAGGCATTGAGTCAATGGTCTGGCCCGCAGCGTGCGCAACGATTGGCGGTGTTGCCACAAGTGTCGACCCTGGATTTCGCCTTTCGCGTTGAAGAAGTGGTCGGCATGGGCCGCTTGCCTTATCAAAGCGGTCGGGTGCGTGACGACGAAATCATCGCGGCGGCTTTGGCCGCGGCGGATGCCGGACACTTGAGCGGGCGCAGTTATCTGGCGCTGTCCGGTGGCGAACGGCAGCGTGTGCATCTGGCGCGGGTGCTGGCGCAATTGTGGCCGGGTCAGGCCGGGCAGACGTTGCTGTTGGATGAGCCGACGTCAATGCTTGATCCGCTGCATCAGCACACTACGCTGCAGGCTGTGCGCGAGTTTGCCGATCGTGGCGCGGCGGTGTTGGTGATCCTGCATGATCTGAATCTGGCGGCGCGTTATTGTGATCGCATTCTGCTGCTCGAAGGCGGTCGCCCGGTGGCGTTGGATACACCGCAGCAGGTTTTGCGACCGGACACGCTCCAGGCCGTATTTGGTCTCGAAGTGTTGGTGCAGCCGCACCCGGAGCGTGGGCATCCGCTGATTATCGCCCGCTGACTGAACATCGAGGTGATGGCATGCGTGTGTTGTGGCTGTTGGCGGTGGTGTTGCTTGCGGGGTGTCAGCATGCTGTGCCGCCACCGCCGGTCAGTGGCGAGATTCGCGATCTGCACAGCGGTGAGGTGCTGACGGCGCAGCAGTTGTTGAAGCGCTTGGCTGCGCCTGAGCGGTTGATCATCGGCGAGCAGCATGACAATGCCGACCATCACGCCGCGCAATTGTGGTTGTTGCGCTCACTCGGTGAGCAGCGGCCGCAGGGCAGTCTGCTACTGGAAATGCTCACGCCGGATCAGCAGCCTCGCGTTGATCTAGTGCGCCAGGCGACAACGCCACCCGCTGACCTCCCTGGCGCATTGGCTTGGCAGGATGGCTGGGACTGGAACCTTTATGGCCCGATCATTCGTTTCGCCCTTACGCAAACTTATCCGCTGCTGGCGGCCAATCTTGAAAGCAGCGAAATCCGCGCCTTTTACCGCAATCCACCCGTTCTGAACGGTGCGTACAGTAACGTGCCGTCGGTGAAAGAAACGCTGCTGGAACAGATCGCAGAATCTCACTGCGGTTTACTGCCTGAATCACAGATGCCGGCGATGCTCGCCGTTCAGCAACAGCGTGATCGGCGGATGGCCGAACGCATGTTGGCTGCACCGAAACCTGCTCTGTTGCTGGCCGGTGCGTGGCATGCGCGCAAGGATGTTGGCGTGCCGCTGCACGTTGTGGATTTGGGCGCCACTGAGTCACCGACAGTGCTGATGCTGGCAGAGCAGGGCGGCGAAGTGACCGCGGTGATGGCTGATTACGTTTGGTATACGCCTGCTACACCAAAGCAGGATTACTGCGAGCAGATGCGCAAACAGTTCGGCAAATGACTTTTCTACAGGCAAAAAAAAGACCCGGTAAAAACCGGGTCAAATAACCGTGATTAGCCTGATGAGGAGATAATCTGAGAGTCCGAACCAAGGGCTTTTCAGAATATCGACTGATCTCGCGACCAGTTGTGATAATCATAGCGATTCTCATTACCGCGTCAACAACTGTTTTCTCATTTCTTTGAATTAGACTTGGAAATGGCCGCAATGGCTCGAAAACAAGGGGCGTGGCCTTAGCTTTTGTTTGCGCTCAATTGGGTGACTTGCTTGTTCAGTTGGCCGATTCGTCGGGCCATGCTCTCGATCAGGCTGTGTGCGATCTTTGGATTGGTGCGGGTCATGCTCAAGAATTGCTCACCGGGAATCAGCATCACCGTACTTGGCTCCCGGGCAATGACCGTGGCATTGCGCAGCTCGCCGGTAAACACGGCCATGGCCCCGAAAATCTCGTCCTTGGCCACGTCTCCCACCTTAAGTCCGTCCACAAACGCCTCGGCATGCCCATCGATGATCACAAACACATGGTCAGCAGCGTCACCCTGGTTGATCAGTGTTTCCCCCGCCTCAACCCGTTTAAAACCGTTGGTACTGCGAAACTCTCGCGGCTTCAGTTCCGCGACAGCATGGGCAAGGATCGCCACTTGCCCCAGCAGATACTCGAGAAACTGTTCTGCCCGACGAGAGTCAGCAAATAAATGCTGGAAGACTTCCGGACGTCGATAGGGCGTCAAACGTAACGTGCCCTCACTGCATAAGCGGCAATCCGTCCAGTCGTCTCCCTGCTGAAGGCCGATCACATCGCCCTCCTGCCAATAAAACAGTGGCCGGGTTCCGATGCAGCCATTGATCACACCGTCATTGAGCAGAAACAACTGATCAGCGGGTAACTGCGGTATCAGATCGTCCGTCGCTTCAAGTTGCAGAACCGGCCCGCAAGGCAACAGATCGCGCAGCCACAGCGCGGGCAAGCTCTGCAAACGGTTGATCAAGGCATCGACGTGAGCCGATTGTTCCCCCAGTAAATACATGACGGTCTATGCCCGTTCAGTTCTTGTGGCGCGAGGAGATGGCTTCAAGCTGTTTGTTCAGGGCGTCCTTGCGTTCGGCGGGGATGTCGTTCCAGTGCACATCCATCAGCGCGCCTTCGATCGCATACAACAACACCTTCGATGCGCGAAACCCGCGGGTACGCACGGCCCGGTAGGCGTCCACCGCGCCCAGGCGACGCAAGTCGGAGGCGCTGTGGATGCCCACGGCATGCAGCCATTGCGCCGACGTCTTGCCAAGATTCTTCAGGTGTTGCAGTTCATCATTCATCAAGCCTCCTTGCGACGGCCGAATGGTGCGTGGGCGAGCTTCTCAGGAGTGTAGCCATCAGTAGGAAAAGCGTGGTTGTTTGGTCGGATTCAACGCAAACGCTTCTAAGAAAAGGGCTGCGAACGCAGAAAGGAGGGGGAAACACACATATCAATGTAGGAGTGAGCCTGCTCGCGATAGCGGACTGCCAGGCACAAATGTGTTGAATGTTAAACCGCTATCGCGAGCAGGCTCACTCCTACAGGGGCAGGCGCTAGATGGTTATATCAGCGGGTGCGATAACGCAACCGCGTACCGAAATTCATCGACATCAGAATCTCGTCGGCACTCAGCTCCGGCGGGAAGTACGCCCCGGAAATCTGCGCATGGGCCAGGCTTGCACCTTCCAGCGATGCGTTACGGAAATCGATGCCGCGCAAATCGGCGGATCGGAAGTACGCGTCCCGGAAATCCACGCCATCGGCATTCAGTTCACGCAGATCGAGACCACGGAAATCGCCACCGACCATATCGATCGGGCCGTCCTGTGCACGCTCCTTGTTGAAGCCTGTGATGTCGTCTTTGTGCAGCAAGGCATACAGCGGGGTGTCGAGAAGTTTCGGCTGGCTCATGTCATATCACCGTTGGTTTTATGACGCCAGTATAGTGCCACTATTTGACGGCCGTGAAGCAAGCGAGGGCTTCACGGCCGAAATAGTTTCTTACAGGCCCGGCAAGCGCTGACGGATCTGCGCGACCACGGTGTCCAGGGTTCCGGATTCATTGGTCTGCACGCGTTTGCTGCGCAGAATTTCTTCTGGTGTCAGCGCTTCGCGGTTGGCCTGCTGCGCTTCGATCACGGCCAGTGTGGCGTCGGACGGATCCTGTTTGTCCGCCTGACGAATCGCCAGCCAGCTCTCGATCACCGCTTGCGGCGCGTTGCAGTCGAGGATCAGGAACGGCGTGCCGGTGGCTTCGGCGATCTTCGCCGCGTTGTCGCGTTGTTCGCGTTTGAGGTAAGTCGCGTCGATCACCACCGGGAAACCGGCGTGCAGGATCACTTCCGCGATCTCATGCAGACGCGCATAAGTGGCGGCGCTGGCGTCGGCGCTGTAAATGCCGGCCTGCACATCATTGGCAACAGTCTGCTCACCGAACAGACGCTTGCGTTCTACGTCCGAACGCAGACGAATCGCGCCCAGCGCTTCGACCAGGCGCATGGCCACGTGGCTCTTGCCGACAGCGGAAACGCCGTGAGTGATCGCCATGAAACGCGAAGGAATGGTGCTGTAGCTTTCGGCCAGGTTGGCGTAGTTGCGGTATTGGCGCAGGGTGGTGGCGCGCTGCACCGGGGACGCGTCCGCCGGCATGCTGAACAGTGCAACCTTGGCGCGAACCAGTGCGCGGTAGGCTTTATAGAAGTTCAGCACTTCCAGACCTTGATAATCGCCGGTCTGCTCCAGGTATTGGCTGATGAAGCGGCGAGCCAGGGATTTCAGGCCACGGTCTTCCAGGTCCATCGCGAGGAAACCGGTATCGGCCCAGACGTCGGTGAAGCGGAACGGTTCGTTGAACTCGATGCAGTCGAAGATCACCACTTTGCCGTCAATGACCGTGGCGTTGCCCAGGTGGATATCGCCGTGGCACTCACGGGTGAAACCTTCGGCCTTGCGTTGCGCGAACAGTGGCTTGAGACGCTCGAAGCTGCTTTCGGCCCAGGCTTTCAGTGCATCGAGTTGCAGCAGATCGTTTTTGTCGCTGAGGAACGGCAGGATCTGCTCGAAGTTTTGCGAGACCGGCGCCATCACACTGTCCGGGGTGCCTGCGTCGTGTTCGGCGGGGACTTTTGGCGCCGTGAGGTGGAAGTGAGCGATCTGCTGCGCCATCTCGTCGATGTGCTGGGTGGTCAGCTCGCCGTTGGCTTGCAGGGTGCTGAGCAAACCGGTCTGCGGAAACTGGCGCATTTTCAGCACATATTCGATGGCCGGGCCGTCGCCGCCCAGTTGCGGTGCTTCAACGCTGCCAGTTACCGGCAACACTTCCAGATACAAATCATCAGTCAGGCGCTGGTTCAGACGCAGCTCTTCAGCGCAGAAATGTGCGCGTGATTCGAGGCCGGTGAAGTCGAGGAAGCCGAAGTTAACCGGTTTTTTCACTTTATAAGCGAAGGGACCGGTGAGGATCACCCACGAGATATGCGTTTCGATGACCTGAAACCCTTCGACAGGGTGCGGGTAGAGGGCCGGGTTTTGCAGGGCAGCGATCAGTGACTGGCTCACGGGCGATCCTTCAGAGACTGGGGGAAATTCGAGGTCGCCATTATGGCCGCTCGCCAGCCTGACGCAAACCTCGGAGCGCTCCTGTTGAGTATGAATAAAGTGCGTATAATCCGCCGCCATGACTCGAACTCGATCCCCCCGTACCAAGAAAAAACCACCCTCCAAGGGCCTCAGCCCATGGTTGAGCTGGGCCATTAAACTCAGTCTGGTCGGCCTTGTGGTGCTGGCCGGCTTCGCCGTTTACCTCGATGCCGTGGTGCAGGAGAAGTTCTCCGGCAAGCGCTGGACCATCCCGGCCAAGGTTTACGCGCGGCCGCTCGAGCTGTTCGTCGGACAAAAGCTCAGCAAGGACGACTTCCTTACCGAACTCGATGCCCTCGGCTATCGCCGCGAAGCCGTGAGCAATGGCCCCGGCGCCGCAGCCGTCAGTGGCAATACGGTCGATCTGAATACCCGTGGCTTCCAGTTCTATGAAGGCCTGGAAAAACCGCAGCCGGTGCGCGTGCGTTTCTCTGGTGATTACGTCGCTGAGCTGTCGGCGACCAACGGGTCGAAGCTGTCCGTGGTGCGCCTTGAACCGCTGATGATCGGCGGCATTTATCCGAAAAATCTCGAAGACCGCATTCTGATCAAACTCGATCAGGTGCCGCCGTATCTGCTCGAAACCCTGATCGCTGTCGAAGACCGCGACTTTTATAGCCACTGGGGCGTGTCGCCGAAGTCGATTGCCCGCGCAGTCTGGGTTAATACCTCTGGCGGCAAGATGACGCAGGGCGGCAGTACGCTGACCCAGCAGTTGGTGAAAAACTTCTACCTGACCAACGAACGCAGCCTGAGCCGCAAGCTCACCGAAGCGATGATGGCGATGCTGCTGGAACTGCATTACGACAAAAAGGAAATCCTTGAGGCCTACCTCAATGAAGTCTTTGTCGGCCAGGACGGTCAACGTGCGGTGCACGGCTTCGGTCTGGCCAGCCAGTTCTTCTTTGGCCAGCCATTGTCCGAGCTGAAGCTGCATCAGGTGGCGATGCTGGTCGGCATGGTCAAAGGTCCGTCCTACTACAACCCGCGTCGCAATCCTGAGCGCGCGCTGGAGCGGCGTAACCTGGTGCTCGATGTGCTTGAGCAGCAAGGCGTGGCGACGGCCGAACAGGTCGAAGCGGCGAAGAAAATGCCACTGGGTGTGACCACGCGCGGCAAGCTCGCCGACAGCTCGTTCCCCGGCTTCATCGATCTGGTCAAGCGCCAGTTGCGTGAAGACTACCGCGACGAAGACTTGACCGAAGAAGGCCTGCGCATCTTCACCAGCTTCGACCCGATCCTGCAGATGAAAGCCGAGGCGTCGGTCAACGACACCTTTAAGCGTCTGTCCGGGCGTAAAGGCTCCGATGATGTCGAAGCGGCGATGGTCGTGACCAATCCGGAAACCGGTGAAGTCCAGGCGATGATCGGCAGCCGTCAGGCCAGTTATGCCGGTTTCAACCGCGCACTGGACGCGGTGCGGCCGATCGGTTCGTTGATCAAACCGGCGGTTTATCTGACCGCGCTGGAAAAACCGAGCCAGTACACACTGACCAGTTGGCTGTCCGACGATCCGTTGTCGGTCAAAGGCGCGAACGGTCAGGTGTGGAAACCGCAGAACTATGACCGCCGCTCCCACGGTACCGTGTTCCTCTATCAAGGCCTGGCGCATTCCTACAACCTGTCGACCTCGCGTCTGGGTCTGGAAGTCGGCGTGCCTAACGTGCTCAAGACCTTGGGTCGTCTGGGCGTGACGCGTGAGTTCCCGGCATTCCCGTCGATGTTGCTGGGCGCCGGTGGCATGACCCCGATCGAAGTCGCGACCATGTACCAGACGCTGGCCAACGGTGGTTTCAATACGCCGATGCGCGGGATTCGCAGCGTGCTGACCGCTGAGGGCGAACCGCTCAAGCGTTATCCTTTCCAGATCGAACAGCGTTTCGATCCGGCGTCCATCTATCTGATCCAGAACGCCATGCAGCGCGTGATGCGTGAAGGTACCGGCAGCTCGGTTTATAACGTGCTGCCCAAGACTCTGACACTGGCCGGCAAAACCGGTACCAGTAACGATTCCCGTGACAGCTGGTTCGCCGGTTTCAGTCAGGACTTGCTGGCAGTGGTCTGGCTGGGCCGCGATGACAATGGCAAGACGCCGTTCACCGGTGCCACTGGTGCGCTGCAGGTCTGGACCAGTTTCATGCGCAAGGCCGATCCGCTGCCGCTGGACATGCCGCAACCGGACAACGTCGTGCAGGCATGGGTCGATTCGCGTACCGGGCAGGGCTCCGATGCCAACTGCCCGGGGGCGGTACAGATGCCGTATATTCGCGGCAGCGAACCGCCACCCGGCGCTGCCTGTGCAAGCGAAACGCCTGCTTCCGGCGAGTCGGTGATGGATTGGGTCAAGGGCTGGATGAATTAAGCAAAGAGGGTTTCAAGTGAACAAGTGGTTGATTCCAGCGGTGACCGCCGTGGCTTTGCTCAGCGGCTGCTCTACCGTACAGCGTGGTTCGATTCCGGTGGTCGATTCCGGTACTGCGGTGTCCAACAGCGAGCGCATTTCGGCCAATGGCGGTTTCCGTCAAACAACCGTAAAGCGTCCTGCGCAAGCGCAAACTCAAGCGATTCCGCAAGGCGATACCGGCGTGGTGGTCATGGTGCCGGGTGGCGGCGCAACAACGTCCGCGCCGATCAGCTCTTCGCCGATCGTGCCGGGCCCTGCATCCGGTGGTATCACGGCGGGCCCGTACAACCCTTCAGCGGTTGACTCGGCGCCGGTCAACACGGGCAGCTACAGCATGCCATCCACGCCAAGCGGGATTCCTTCCGCCAGCAGTGGTGGCGGCTTGTCGGCCGATGAGCAACTTGACGGCCCGGTTCTCGCTTTGCTGACCACCGCGCAACAGCAGCAGGCCGGCGGCGACCTCAACGGTGCGTCTTCCAGCCTTGAACGTGCACAGCGCGTTGCGCCGCGTGAGCCGCAAGTGCTTTATCGCCTGGCGCAGGTGCGCATGGCTCAAGGTGATGCGCCGCAAGCCGAGCAGTTTGCCCGCCGCGCGCTGACCATGGCCAACGGTCGCCCGGACCTGCAAGCCAACCTGTGGGAAATCATTGCCCAGTCCCGTGAGAAACAAGGCGACTCGGCCGGTGCTGCTCTGGCCCGTCAGAAGGCCAAGGTTTCACTGTGATGGATGCTCGTTTCCCGAAAATCGCCGATCAGCTATTGCTGATCGAGCGTGAACTGCGCACTCAGGGTTGGTGGGACGAAGTTTCGCCGTCGGCCGAAGCGTTGAGCAGTGTCGAGCCGTTTTCGGTCGATACGCTGGACTTCGAGCAATGGCTGCAATGGATCTTCCTGCCTCGCATGAAGATGATCCTCGAGCAGGATCTGCCGTTGCCGAATGCCTCGGGGATTCAGGAAATGGCTGAAATGGTCTTCGCCCAGCGCAACCTGGGTGGCAAGGATCGTCGGTTGCAGGTGCTGCTCAAAGAGTTTGACCTGCTGATCACTGCCTCGCGCTGAGCCAGACTGACACCGGATAGGTAGGAGCTGCCGCAGGCTGCGATCTTTTGATCTTGTTTTTGAAAGCAAAATCAAGAGATCGCAGCCTGCGGCAGCTCCTACAGGTGTCTATTCACAATTCTGCGCGATTTGCTTCTGCGCCTCGACAATGCGCTCCTGCCGCTGCGCATCATTCAGCCTCCGCAACTGTCCCTCCACTTCCTCCCTCAATCGTGGATTGTTCTGCAATTGCGCCAGATTCGTGCGTGCTTGCTCGCAAAACTGCTTGAGCTGTGCCTGTTGGTCGGCGACCTGTTTCTTCACCTTGTCATCAATCGCCTTCTGATCACCAAGCACGCCACTGCCCGGCATTGCCGCCGGTTTCGGCGGAGGCGAGGAGGGCGTCTGCATTGTCGTCGATGGCTGACCCTGCGGCGGCTGCGCATCAAAGTGCGTGACGCCTTGAGCATCGACCCATTTATAGATTTGAGCGGCCATGCACCACGGGCTGAGGCCGATCAGCAGAGTAAGGAGGAGCGTTCGCATGCTGATTCCTTGGCAAAAATGCGCAATTGACACTAACAGAGTAGCGGTTTTCAGGTTTTTTCTTGCGTTCTCATGTGCTTACCCACAATTAACCACATAGACGACTTGACTTGGAGAGGGCGAAACAGAAGAATCCAAAGTCCGCTGTAGAGGGACTGCCAGAAGCAGACCCACTCGGTAGATCATGAGGCGCACATCCGCGCCGACCTGTTACACCCGCAACGCGTTACCTCGCGCTGGGTGGGAAAGGCCCGCAACACTTGGGACGATCCCAATACTTGCTCAGTCAGTGCTGACGTAGTCGGCGACCACCGTCGCTCATGCTCTGCCGAGAAGTAAACCTATTAAGACCCGCCCCTTTTTTGTGGACGGTATTCTGGCGTTTTAGAGGTGAACAACGTGGAGCTTTTATCTGGCGGTGAGATGCTCGTCCGCTTTTTGCGTGACGAAGGCGTCAAATATATCTACGGGTACCCGGGTGGTGCTCTCCTGCATGTTTACGATGCCCTGTTCAAAGAACCGGAAGTGACTCACATTCTGGTTCGTCACGAACAAGCCGCAACCCATATGGCTGACGGTTATGCCCGTGCCACCGGTAAAGCCGGCGTGGTATTGGTGACGTCCGGTCCTGGCGCCACAAACGCCATTACCGGTATCGCGACCGCCTATATGGACTCGATTCCAATGGTGATCATTTCCGGTCAGGTGCCAAGCACTATGGTCGGCACCGACGCGTTCCAGGAAACCGACATGATCGGTATCTCCCGGCCGATCGTGAAGCACAGCTTCATGATCAAGCACGCTTCGGAAATCCCGGAAGTCATGAAGAAGGCCTTCTACCTGGCGCAATCCGGTCGTCCGGGCCCGGTCGTGGTCGATATCCCGAAAGACATGACCAACCCGGCCGAGAAGTTCGAATACATCTTCCCGAAGAAAGCCAAGCTGCGTTCCTACAGCCCGGCCGTTCGCGGTCACTCCGGGCAAATCCGCAAGGCAGCAGAAATGCTCCTGGCGGCCAAGCGTCCGGTCATGTACTCCGGTGGCGGCGTGATTCTCGGCAACGGTTCCGCACCGCTGACCGAACTGGCGAAAATGCTTAACCTGCCCGTGACCAACACCTTGATGGGCCTGGGTGGTTTCCCGGGGACTGATCGTCAGTTCATCGGCATGCTCGGCATGCACGGCAGCTACACCGCCAATCTGGCGATGCACCACGCTGACGTGATCCTCGCGGTCGGCGCGCGTTTCGACGATCGCGTGATCAACGGCGCGGCGAAGTTCTGCCCGAACGCCAAGATCATCCACATCGACATCGACCCGGCTTCGATTTCCAAGACCATCAAGGCCGACGTGCCAATCGTGGGTCCGGTCGAGAGCGTCCTGACCGAAATGGTCGCGATCCTCAAGGAAATCGGCGAGACCCCGAACAAGGAGTCCGTGGCCAGTTGGTGGAAGCAGGTGGATGAATGGCGCGGTGATCGCGGCCTGTTCCCTTATGAAAAGGGCGACGGCAGCCTGATCAAGCCGCAGACCGTGATCGAAACCCTTTGCGAAGTGACCAAGGGCGATGCCTTTATCACCTCCGACGTGGGTCAGCATCAGATGTTCGCTGCGCAGTACTACACATTCAACAAGCCGAATCGCTGGATCAACTCCGGCGGTCTGGGCACCATGGGCTTCGGTTTCCCGGCGGCCATGGGCATCAAGTTGAGCTTCCCGGATGACGACGTTGCCTGCGTCACCGGCGAAGGCAGTATCCAGATGAACATCCAGGAACTGTCGACCTGCCTGCAGTATGGCTTGCCAGTCAAAATCGTCATCCTGAACAACGGTGTTCTGGGGATGGTGCGTCAGTGGCAGGACATGAGCTACGGCAGCCGTCACTCGCACTCCTACATGGAATCGCTGCCTGACTTCGTCAAGCTGGCTGAAGCCTACGGCCACGTCGGCGTACGCATCACCGAATCGAAAGATTTGAAGTCGAAGATGGCAGAAGCGTTCGCCATGAAGGATCGCCTGGTCGTGATCGATATTTCGGTCGACACCAGCGAGCACGTCTATCCGATGCAGATCAAAGACGGCTCGATGCGCGATATGTGGCTGAGCAAGACGGAGCGTACTTAATCATGCGGCACATTATTTCCTTGCTTCTGGAAAACGAACCCGGCGCTTTGTCTCGCGTAGTCGGCCTGTTCTCGCAGCGCAACTACAACATCGAAAGCCTGACCGTGGCCCCGACCGAAGACCCGACCCTGTCGCGTCTGACGCTGACCACTGTGGGCCACGATGAAGTCATCGAGCAGATCACCAAAAACCTGAACAAGCTGATCGAAGTGGTCAAGCTGGTGGACCTGTCGGAAAGCGCTCACATCGAGCGCGAGCTGATGCTGGTCAAGGTCAAGGCCACTGGCGCCCAGCGCGCCGAGATCAAACGCACCACCGATATTTACCGTGGACAGATCGTCGATGTCAGTGCCAGCGTGTATACCGTTCAATTGACCGGTACCAGCGACAAGCTCGACAGCTTCATTCAGTCCATCGGCACCGCATCGATTCTGGAAACCGTCCGTAGCGGCGTGACCGGCATTGCCCGCGGCGACAAAGTACTCAGCATCTAAACCAAATTAGCGAATGGCCTGAACGGCCTGGATATAAAGGGGAAATTCATGAAAGTTTTCTACGATAAAGACTGCGACCTGTCGATCATCCAGGGCAAGAAAGTTGCCATCATCGGTTACGGTTCCCAGGGCCACGCCCAAGCGTGCAACCTGAAAGACTCCGGTGTCGACGTTACCGTTGGTCTGCGTAAAGGTTCGGCCACCGTTGCCAAAGCTGAAGCTCACGGCCTGAAAGTGACCGACGTTGCTTCCGCTGTTGCGGCTGCCGACCTGGTCATGATCCTGACCCCGGACGAGTTCCAGTCCTCCCTGTACAAAAACGAAATCGAGCCGAACATCAAGAAAGGCGCCACCCTGGCCTTCTCCCACGGCTTCGCGATCCATTACAACCAGGTTGTTCCGCGTGCCGACCTCGACGTGATCATGATCGCGCCGAAAGCTCCGGGTCACACCGTACGTTCCGAGTTCGTGAAGGGTGGCGGTATCCCTGACCTGATCGCGATCTACCAGGACGCCTCGGGCAACGCCAAAAACGTTGCACTGTCCTACGCGGCAGGTGTTGGTGGCGGTCGTACCGGCATCATCGAAACCACTTTCAAGGACGAGACCGAAACCGACCTGTTCGGCGAACAAGCCGTACTGTGCGGCGGTACCGTTGAACTGGTAAAAGCCGGTTTCGAAACCCTGGTTGAAGCTGGCTACGCGCCGGAAATGGCCTACTTCGAGTGCCTGCACGAACTGAAGCTGATCGTTGACCTCATGTACGAAGGCGGTATCGCCAACATGAACTACTCGATCTCCAACAACGCCGAATACGGCGAGTACGTGACTGGCCCGGAAGTGATCAACGCCGAGTCCCGTCAGGCCATGCGCAACGCCCTGAAACGTATTCAGGATGGCGAATACGCCAAAATGTTCATCAGCGAAGGCGCAACCGGCTACCCTTCGATGACCGCCAAGCGTCGTAACAACGCCGCTCACGGTATCGAAGTCATCGGCGAGCAACTGCGCTCCATGATGCCGTGGATCGGTGCCAACAAGATCGTCGACAAAGCCAAAAACTAAGTCGTCCTTCTTGTACGGAAAACGCGGCCTCGGCCGCGTTTTTTCGTTTGAGCGTGTGGTTCTGGTATAAAGCTGCAGCGTTTGTGGCCGAACTGTCGTCCTCAAGCACCTGTCGAAATTTCTCCAAACCGTTGCAAGGTAATGTCCATGAGCGAACGTCCCGAAGAGCCGAACAAGGCTTCTGACGCCGAAAGCCTGCTGCCCATCGATGAACACATCGAAGAAGGGCACGACGCAGAAGGTCGTAAAGTCCGGCATCGTGGTATCTATCTGCTGCCGAATCTGTTCACCACTGCGAACCTGTTCGCAGGGTTTTATTCCATCATCAACTCCATGAGCGCTCAGGCTGCTCTAAGCGCTGGCGACTCAGCCAATGCGAGCAAGTATTTCGCGTTCGCCGCGATCGCGATATTCGTCGCCATGGTGCTCGACGGCCTCGACGGTCGCGTGGCGCGCATGACCAATACGCAAAGTGCCTTCGGCGCCGAGTACGACTCGCTGTCGGACATGGTCGCTTTCGGCGTTGCACCGGCGTTGCTGGCATTCGGTTGGGCGCTGGGTGACATGGGCAAGGTCGGCTGGATGGTCGCCTTCATTTATGTTGCGGGCGCGGCGTTGCGTCTGGCGCGCTTCAATACTCAGGTGGGTACGGCTGACAAGCGCTACTTCATCGGTCTGGCCAGTCCGGCGGCTGCCGGTGTGGTTGCAGGTATTGTCTGGGCGTTCAGCGATTACGGCATTCAAGGTTCGAAGATGTCGTTCCTGGTCGCACTGATGGTTGCGGCGGCCGGCATGCTGATGGTCAGTAATATCAAGTACAACAGCTTTAAGGAGCTGGATCTGAAAGGTCGCGTGCCGTTCGTGGCGATCCTTGCGGTGGTGCTGGTGTTCGCCGTGGTCTTCAGCGATCCACCGCGCATTCTGCTGCTGGTGTTCCTCGCCTACGCCGCTTCTGGCCCGGTGCAGTACCTGTTGCATCTTCGTCGGCACAAAAAAGCCGAGTGATGTAATTTCCCGCATACTCCGCAGTCTATGGGTGCATCAGTCCTCCAAAGCCTGCGGAGTTGCCATGTTGATCAAAGTCCCCAAAGCGTCCGACTGCCACGAGTCGGATGTCACGCCTGAAGCCATTTATCTCTCTCGCCGCCAATTGTTGGGGGCCACTGCTGCCGGTATCGCCGTCAGCAGCCTGCCGCGTTGGGCCAATGCCGACGATGCGGCGCGGTATGCCGATGTCGAGCCGGGCAAGGCACCTGCATGGTTTAACGACAAGCTGTCCTCTACTAAATGGGGAGCGGTCAACGTTAAGGATGAGGCGATCACGCCTTATAAAGACGCCACCCATTACAACAACTTCTATGAGTTCGGAACCGACAAGGGTGATCCGGCAGCTAATGCCGGCTCACTGAAAACCGAACCATGGAGCGTAGTGATCGACGGGGAGGTGGGTAAGCCAGGGCGCTATGCGCTGGAAGACTTCATGAAGCCTTACCAGTTGGAGGAGCGTATCTATCGTTTGCGCTGTGTCGAGGCGTGGTCGATGGTTATTCCGTGGATTGGCTTTCCGATCTCGGCGCTGCTCAAGCAGGTCGAGCCAACGTCCAAAGCCAAATACATACGCTTTGAAACCTTGCAGGATCCCAAAACCATGCCTGGCCAGCGTTCTGGTTTTGCCTTGATCGATTGGCCTTATGTAGAAGGTCTGCGACTGGATGAGGCGATGAATCCCTTGGCGATTCTGGCGGTAGGCATGTATGGCCGTGAGTTGCCGAACCAGAATGGCGCGCCGCTGCGTTTGGTGGTGCCGTGGAAGTATGGCTTCAAGAGCGTCAAATCCATCGTGCGTATCAGTCTGGTCAGCGAGCAGCCGAAGACGACCTGGCAGAGCATTGCGGCAGATGAGTACGGCTTCTATGCAAATGTGAACCCGACAGTTGATCACCCGCGCTGGACGCAGGCGCGCGAGCGGCGTCTGCCGAACAGTCTGTTCAAGCCAAATGTGCGGGATACGCAAATGTTCAACGGCTACTCGGATGAAGTCGCTTCTTTATATACAGGGATCGATCTGCGGAAGAACTACTGATGCGATTTCCGTTATGGCGTATAGGCGTTTTCATTGCGGCGGCTATCTGGCCGATGCTGTGGTTTTATCAGGCTC
Organism: Pseudomonas sp. S3_C06; assembly: GCF_054667675.1. Lineage (NCBI taxonomy): Bacteria > Pseudomonadati > Pseudomonadota > Gammaproteobacteria > Pseudomonadales > Pseudomonadaceae > Pseudomonas > Pseudomonas sp. S3_C06. The sequence goes on along the minus strand of NZ_CP162747.1, from coordinate 2,878,018 downwards.
TCGAGGATTCGCTTGGACCTGATCCTGGCAAGGTGTTGGTGGATCGGTTGGGGCTGGGAACATTGGTGCTGCTGCTGATCACCTTGAGCATGACGCCTATGCAGAAGCTCACCGGCTGGGCGGGGTGGATTGCTGTACGCCGGCAATTGGGGCTTTGGTGTTTTGCCTATGTGGTTTTGCACCTGTGCAGCTATATGGCATTTATTCTGGGTTTCGATTGGTCGCAGCTGGCAGTCGAGTTGCGTAAGCGGCCCTACATAATAGTGGGGGCGTTGGGTTTCCTGGGTCTGTTGGCGTTGGCGGTGACGTCCAATCGCTACAGTCAACGTCGTTTGGGTTCGCGCTGGAAGAAGTTGCATCGGTTGGTGTACGTGATTCTGGGTCTGGGTTTGCTGCATATGCTGTGGATCGTGCGTGCTGATCTCGAGGAGTGGGCGATCTATGCCTTTATAGGTGTAGTGCTTCTGGTGCTGCGCATTCCGCCAGTGATGCGGCGGATCCCGCGTTTGCTGGCTAAA
>NZ_CP162747.1:2257500-2872500 GCF_054667675.1 Pseudomonas sp. S3_C06 | reverse complement strand
CTCCGGGGATAACAGGCTGATACCGCCCAAGAGTTCATATCGACGGCGGTGTTTGGCACCTCGATGTCGGCTCATCACATCCTGGGGCTGAAGCCGGTCCCAAGGGTATGGCTGTTCGCCATTTAAAGTGGTACGCGAGCTGGGTTTAGAACGTCGTGAGACAGTTCGGTCCCTATCTGCCGTGGACGTTTGAGATTTGAGAGGGGCTGCTCCTAGTACGAGAGGACCGGAGTGGACGAACCTCTGGTGTTCCGGTTGTCACGCCAGTGGCATTGCCGGGTAGCTATGTTCGGGAAAGATAACCGCTGAAAGCATCTAAGCGGGAAACTTGCCTCAAGATGAGATCTCACTGGAACCTTGAGTTCCCTGAAGGGCCGTCGAAGACTACGACGTTGATAGGTTGGGTGTGTAAGCGCTGTGAGGCGTTGAGCTAACCAATACTAATTGCCCGTGAGGCTTGACCATATAACACCCAAGCAATTTGCGTCGAAAGGCCAGATTGCGGTGTGTGAAGACGAAACGAACCGAAAGTTCGATGTTCACAAAACACCTAGCTGTCACATACCCAATTTGCTGAAGCGAGGCCACAAGGCCACGACTCGGTACCCGAATTTCTTGACGACCATAGAGCGTTGGAACCACCTGATCCCATCCCGAACTCAGCAGTGAAACGATGCATCGCCGATGGTAGTGTGGGGTTTCCCCATGTGAGAGTAGGTCATCGTCAAGATTAAATTCCGAAACCCCAATTGCGAAAGCAGTTGGGGTTTTGTTTTGCCCGCAGGAAAGTTTTTTGCTCGCGACAGCGAACAAATTTGCACAGTTATTTTCGAATCAGAACACTAGAATAGCCCCACCTTATTCGGAGCCAGAGCCTTTATGTCAGAGTCGGTTGACGCCCCCGGGCTGTCAGATTTACCGCTGGAAGACTTGGTGGCCTGTCATGAGTGCGACCTGCTGATGCGCAAGCCCACACTTGCCCATGGTGAGAAAGCGCTCTGCCCGCGCTGCGGTTACGAGTTGTACGCTCACCGTCATAACGTGGTGCAGCGCAGCCTTGCCTTGGTGATTGCGGCATTGCTGTTGTACATCCCGGCAAACTTTTTACCCATCATGCAGCTCAATATCCTCGGGCAGTCTTCGCAGGATACGGTCTGGAGTGGCGTGCTCGGCCTGTTCAACACCGACATGCAGGGCGTTTCGATCGTCGTATTCCTGTGCAGCATGGCCATCCCGCTGCTGAAATTGCTGTGCCAGTTGTTCGTGTTACTGACGATCCGTTTCGATATTGGTCGTAACTACGGCTTGCTGCTCTATCGCATTTATCACCACCTCAAAGACTGGGGAATGCTCGAGGTCTACCTCATGGGCGTACTGGTGGCGATCGTCAAACTGGCGGACATGGCCGCCATTACCGTAGGTCTGGGCTTGGTGTGTTTCATCGGTCTGTTGTTGGTGCAGGTCTGGCTGGAAGTGGTGATGTCACCGCACCAGATCTGGCAGGCGTTATCAGGAGAGGACGCTCATGCGGGCGATTGATGCGGGCATTCTGGTGTGTACCGAATGCCACGAATTGAACAAACAGGAAGCGGATACCGACGAGCAAACCTGCACCCGCTGCGGTGCGCTGGTTCACGCTCGCCGTCCGAACAGCCTCGTGCGCACCTGGGCACTGCTGATCACGGCAGCAATCATCTATATTCCGGCCAATGTCTTGCCGATCATGACGGTCAGCTCCTTGGGTCAGGGTGATCCGAGCACCATCATGTCCGGCGTGATCCAGTTGGTGCAGCACGGCATGATTCCGATCGCGGCCGTGGTGTTTATCGCTAGTATTCTGGTGCCCACCTTCAAACTGGTCGGTATCGCACTGCTGTTGTTTTCGGTGCAACGACGTCAGCCATTGTCGGCTCGTCAGCGCATCTGGATGTACCGCTTCATCGAGTTCATCGGCCGCTGGTCGATGCTCGATATTTTTGTGATCGCCATTCTCGTGGCGGTCGTCAACTTCGGCCGGCTTGCCAGTGTCGAAGCCAATCTTGGTGCCATCGCCTTCGCCAGTGTGGTGATTCTGACGATGCTCGCCGCAGTAACTTTCGATCCCCGACTGATTTGGGATAACACGGAGTCGGACGACGACCATGACTGATTTGCCCGTAGCGAAAACCCGACCGGCTTCGAACTGGTCTGCCATTTGGGTACTGCCTCTGATCGCGCTGATCATCGGCGGCTGGCTCGGCTGGCGTGCCTATTCCGAAACCGGTATCGAAATTCAGATCCGCTTTGAAAGCGGCGAAGGCATTCAGGCCAACAAGACCGAGGTCATGTACAAAGGCATGTCGGTCGGTAAGGTCAAGGCGCTCAAGCTCGACGATGAGGGCAACTCCAAAGGCGTGATTGCCACCGTCGAGATGAATAAAGACGTCGAGCAATACCTCAAAACCAGCACGCGCTTCTGGCTGGTCAAACCGAGTGTGACCCTGGCCGGTATTACCGGCCTGGAAACCCTGGTTTCGGGTAACTACGTGGCCATCAGTCCCGGCGAAGGCGAGCCGGTGCGCAAGTTCAAAGCGCTGGCCGAAGAGCCGCCGCTGTCTGATGCCAAACCCGGTCTGCACCTGACCATCAAGGCGGATCGTCTCGGCTCTTTGGACCGCGGCAGCCCGGTGTTCTACAAGCAAATCAAGGTTGGCCAGATCAAAAGCTACGTGCTCTCGGAAGACCAAAGTACCGTTGAGCTCAAAGTCTTCATCGAGCCGACCTACGCCAAACTGGTGCGCAAACACACGCGTTTCTGGAACGCCAGCGGCATCAGCATCGACGCCAACCTGTCCGGCGTGAAAGTACGCAGCGAATCGCTGGCCAGCATCGTCGCGGGTGGTATCGCCTTCGCCACACCGGAAAACCGCAAAGACAGCCCGCCGACCGATCCTAGCCTGCCGTTCCGTCTCTATGAGGACTTCGACGCTGCCGCTGCCGGGATCCGCGTAAAGGTCAAACTCAGCGACTTCGAAGGACTGCAGGCCGGCCGCACACCGGTGATGTACAAAGGCATTCAAGTCGGCAACATGAAGGCGCTGAAGGTTGATCCTGACCTGAACAGTGCCACAGCCGAGCTCACTCTCGATCCATTGGCTGAGGACTATCTGGTCGATGGCACGCAGTTCTGGGTAGTTAAACCGTCGATTTCTCTGGCTGGGATCACCGGTCTGGAAGCCTTGGTGAAAGGTAACTACATCGCCGTACGCCCGGGCGACAAAGGTGCGGCACCGAAACGCGAATTCGAGGCCCGGCCAAAGGCGCCGCCGCTGGATCTGCGCTCACCGGGCTTGCACCTGGTGCTGTTCACCGATGTCCTCGGCTCGATCGATGTCGGCAGTCCAATTCTGTACAAACAGGTCAAGGTCGGTTCGGTGCAGAGCTATCAGTTCTCCAAGACCAAGAAGCAATTGGTCATTGGCGTGCACATCGATAAGGAATACGAAAACCTGGTCAACGCCTCGACGCGCTTTTGGAATGTCAGTGGCATCACGTTGACCGGCGGACTGACCGGTGGCATTCAGGTCAAGAGTGAGTCGCTGCAGACCCTGATGGCCGGTGGTATCGCCTTCGAGACACCGCAAGCGAAGGCGCCGCTGCAGAAACGTATTCCGCGTTTCCGTCTGTTCGCCAACCATGATGAGGCGAATCAGAAAGGCGCGGTGGTTACGATCAAAGTCGATCGCGCTGATGGTCTGCGTAGTGGCACCCCGGTGCGCTTCAAGGGACTGGATGTCGGCAAGATTGAAAGTGTCGATCTGACTGACGATCTGCAATCGGTCATCCTCACGGCGCGCATCACCGAAGTGCCAGAGAAGATCGCCCGAGTCGGCAGTCAGTTCTGGGTGGTCAAACCGGAGCTGGGCCTGATCAAAACTGCCAATCTGGAAACCCTGGTGACCGGGCAGTACATCGAAGTGCAACCGGCGGCCAAGAACCTCGGCCCGCAGAAAAACTTCGTTGCCCTGGCCAGTGCGCCGGAAGTCACCAAGCAAGAGGCGGGTCTGAGTCTGGTACTCAGCGCTGCCCGTCGTGGTTCGCTGAAGCCGGGTGTGCCAGTCACCTACCGCGAAATTACTGTGGGTAAGGTCACCGGTTATGAACTGGGCCAGACCGCTGATCGTGTGTTGGTACACATTCTGATCGAGCCTAAATATGCGCCGTTGGTGCGTAGCGGTAGCCGCTTCTGGAACACCAGCGGTGTCGGTTTCGATATCGGTTTGTTCAACGGACTGACAGTGCGCACCGAGTCGCTGGAGACGGCGATTCAGGGCGGGATTGCTTTTGCTACGCCGGATGGCGAGCGCATGGGTAACCCGGCGCGGGCTGAGCAGACGTTTCCGTTGTTCGACAAGTTTGAGGATGAGTGGCTGACGTGGGCGCCGAAGATTTCCCTCGGTAAATAAACTCCAGATTATTCGGCGTCTGAAAGGACGCCTTCGCGAGCAGGCTCGCTCCCACAGTGGATGAGCGGTGTACACAAAAATTGTGTTCGACGCTAATCCCTGTGGGAGTGAGCCTGCTCGCGATAGGGCCCGCAAAATCAGCACAAACCCCAAGCCATAAAAAAGGGCCGCGATCCAAACAGATCGCGGCCCTTTTTTGCCTTCAGTTAACGCCGATCAAACCGCATCCAGCTCCGGCTCATCCGCTTCAACATTGACCGTAGCCTTCACCACATCATGGCGACGGATGTACTTCCAGTCCGCCTCATCAATGTAGATGCCTGCCGGACCGCTGCCGCCTTCCAGGTCGATCGCGACACTGGCGCAGACCTGCGGCTTCACACTCGCCAGAATCGGCACGAAGCCCAGTTGCAGACTGGTTTCCAGCAGCGCGGCCTGGTTCTTCTCATCGATGTCCGCCGCCTCGTCGAGGTAGTACGGCAGACGCACGCGACCGGCCTGATCGCGATCCATCAAGTGCAGCAACAAATACATGTTGGTCAGCGCCTTGATGGTCATGGTCGTACCGTTGGACGCCGCGCCATCGATGTCGGTGTGGATCACCGGCTGACCGTTGACCTTGGTGATCTCGAACGCCAGTTCGAACAAGTCCTTGAGACCGAGCTGGTTGTGGTTTGCCGCCACCAGCCGCGCCAGGTATTCCTTGGCCTCTTCGTTCTTGTTGTCCTGCTCGGCACTTTGACTGAGGTCGAACACCGACAGGGTTTCGCCTTCTTCGTACTGACCGGCGCTGTGGATGATCTGGTCGATGTGCTTGAGGGCTTCTTTGTTCGGCGCGAGGACGATGCGGAAGCTCTGCAGGTTGGAGACCTGACGCTTGTTGATCTCGCGGTTGAACAGCGCCAGTTGATGCTCGAGGCTGTCGTAGTCGCTGCGAATGTTGCGCAGGGTCCGGGCGATGTCGGTGACCGCCGCACGACGGGCCTTGCCCAGCGTCAGCGCTTCATCGGTGCGGTGCGCATAAGCGTTGATCAGCAGCGACAGACGGCGCTCCATGTCGTCTTCGCTGTCGAACTTGGCCACGCCTTTGAGGCGCACCTGCGCGTACAGCGCTTCGATCTGGCCATCGGCGCGCAACAGTCCTTGCCAGCTGTCCTGGTAGTCGTTGAGCAGCGGTAGCAGGTTGTCCATCGAGTCGTCGACCGGATCCATAAACGGCGTACCGAATGGCAGATCCGCCGGCAACAGCTGACGACGGCGCAGCGCATCGTCGAGGGTGCGTTGCTTGGCTTCCATATCGGCGATCTGCCGGCCGACCAGTTGCAGCTTGGCCGACAGTTGCTGGACGCGCTCGGTGAAGGCATCGCTGGAGCGCTTGAGTTCGTCCTGCGCGCCTTCCATCTGCGCCAGTTGTTCGAGTTTGTCGCTTTCTTCAGCGCTCAAAGTCTGCGTGCGGCGGAAATCTTCCAGGGCTTTCTGCGCGTCCAGCACTTGCTGGTACAGCGCTTCGGTCTGGGTCTTGCTCGCGGCGCGGTCGGCGGCCACGGCCTGCTGGGTTTTCAGTTGCTTGAGTTCTTTTTCCAGACGCTCTTTCTGATCGCGCAATGCCGCGCGGTCAGCCAAGGCTTGCAGCGCCGGTGGCTCGATGTGCGAGATGTCGATGGACAAGCCCGGCACTTCGAAGCGCTCGCCTTTGAAGCCATCAAGGATCAGCTCGACCGATTTGACCCACTCGCCATCGTCGTCGAGGGTGATGCCGTGTTCACCCAGCGGCAGGCTGAACAGGGCGCTGTTGAACAGACGCATCAGACGCTCGACATCCTGCTGCGAGAACTCTTCGCGCAGACGGGCGTAGCTGTTGTTGTCGGCGTGATCGAGCTGCTGCTTCACCGACTTCAGGCGTTTTTCCAGATCGCGCACGCGCTCTTCCAAATCTTCGGCGCTGAACTGGCGGGATTGCGCCAGGGCACCGGCCAGTTCGTCGTGAGCGTCCTTGGCCGCGAGCAATTGTTGCTCGAGCACTTTGACGTCGTCGACCAGCGCGAAGCGATTCTTCAACACCGACAGCTCACCGAGCCAGCGCTGGATGCCGGAAATTTCCCGCTCCAGACGCATCAGTTCCTGGGTGCCACCGCGTTGATCGTTTTGCAGACTGTCCTGCTCGCCACGGTAGTGGTCGGCCTGAATAGTCAGCTCTTCCTTGCGCGCACTGGCGTAGTCCGACCAGGTGCCGAGCAACGAGTCGAGCAGCGGCGACAGGCGATGCAGTTTGCCGCGCAGCACGTCGCGCTGTTTCACGCCATTGGCCAAGGCCTCAACCAGCGGGCCGGCCGCGACCAGCGAGTTGTAGTCCTGTTCCATGCGCCGCACATCGCGGAAGGCTTCTTCACACGCGGCGATGTAATCGACGCTACCGGAACGCAGGCTGTGCTCGAAGGCATCGAGGAACAACTGCTTGAGTTTGGCCGCGGTGATTTCGCGCATGTGCAGCAGGTTGATGAACAACGCGCGGAAGGTCTTCAGGCTCTGTTCGCTGGTGGAGCGCAGCGGGATCAGCGTCAGGTCGAGCGGAATCGACGTATGACCGCCCACCAGCAAGCGACGCAATTCATCCGGCTTGAGTTCGTAAGCTTTCAGGCCTTCTTTCTCAAGGTTGCTGAACAGCTCTTTCTGGCGCAGGCAGGTGTCGTTCTTCTGGTAATGCGCCAGATCAAGCTTGCCGGCGTAGGCAAAGAACTGGTGACCGAAACCACCGCCCGGGCCGCGACCGACCACGCCGATCACGTGCGGGCCATGGGGCAGGTTCACTTCGACGAGGATGTAGCTGGTGTCGGAAGCGAAGTAGAAACGCCGCGACTGTTCGAGGCTGTACTTGCCGAAACTCATGTCCGACATGCGCGCCAGAATCGGGAACTGCAAGGCGTTGATCGACGCCGATTTACCGAGGTTGTTCGCGCCGTAAACCGACAACGGTTCTTCCAGCGGGAACAGGCCGAGGCTGTAACCGGCGGTGTTCAAAAGGGCAAAGCGGCGGATGCCGTAGCGTTCCTGGCTCATGCGTCGGACTCCTGTTCTTCGGCAATGGCGCGGGCCAGTGCGTCTTCTTCGCTCTCTTCTTCAAACTCTGAAAGATCGAGCGGGTCGTCGGTTTCGAGGAATTTGGCTTCGGCGGCTTCGTCGATCAGCACCGGTGCCGGCAGCGGCAGAACGCTGTGCACGCTGGCTGCCAGATCGCGATCCTGCTGCACCGACAGGCACACATCGAGGAAGCGGTGCATCGGCGGCAGGAAGCGATACACGCCGTTTTCTTCGCTGGCGAAACCGAGTTGAGTCATGCGGCGCATGATCTTTTCTTCGAGCTCTTCAACGGTCTGCACTTCGGCCTGAATGAACAGGTCGCGGTATTTCTCCAGCAGCGATGGCAGCTCTTCGCGGCCGAGGCTGCCGCCATCGAGCACGGCGATCGGGTCGCGGCCCTGATCGGCCAGATGCTCGACGAGGATGAAGGTGAACAGCGCCAGACGCTGGGCAGTCTTGTTCACCGCCGCGGCGGCCATGTCCGGCACAAAGTAGTAGAAACCACGGGTATCGCAGACCAGTTCAAAGCCCAGGGCCTTGAACAGCGTGCGGTATTGATCCTGGAAGTTCGACAGTTGCGCGTACAGCTCCGGGTCGCGGCGGCTGACGTGGTAACCCTTGAACAGCTCGCGGAAGATCGGCGCGAGTTGCGACAGTTCGGAAAGATCAAGATGCATTGGGGATGCTCGCAGAATTCTCGGCGGCGCTGTCGCTGGCCGAGAGCAGGGCGAAGGAGCGCAGGCTGACCTGGTGCTCATGAGTGTGGTATTCGCGGCGTTCCAGACGCTCGCGCTTGAAGCGTTTTTCCCGCGACAGGCGCGAGAACCAGTAGAGCAATTCGTCGGTGGCGCCGTCCGGTTCCTGCTCCAGCAGCCAGGTCATCAGATCCGGCATCGGCAGGGCTTCTTCGCAACGGTCGACCATCTCGCGCACGGTACGCGGAGCACGCGGGGCTTCGCCTTTCTGGGTCTTGTGCGCCTTGGGGAAGCGCGCCGGTTTCGGCTCGAAACGCGCCAGTGCATAGACGTAGGCTTCGACCTGACTGGCGCTGCCGAGGAAGGTGCTTTGCGGACGGGTGAACAGCGGCATTGCGGCTTGCGGCACGGCGTCGATGCCTTTGCGGCGAATCGCTGCCAAAGCCAACGCGGCGCCACGGGTCACGGCGTTGTGCCGGCGCGCTTCTTCACGCAGCGGCAGCAGCAGTTCGCGGGCATGACGCAAAGTCAGTTGGGCGCTGGTCTGCATTTCGAGGATGCGCGCGTGGGTGCGCAGGAGCATATCGTCGTCAACCAGATGGCCGAGGCGTTGCTGTTCGCTGAGCATTTTCAGCAGCACGGTTTCGACCTTGCGCACGCCTTGTTCGAAGGCGCCGTCGGCGTTCACCAGATCGATCATCGGCTCGACGTATTCGTCCCACGTCGCCAGTACTTCGGCGTAACGCTGACGCAGCGGGATCTGCCGGTCGCTGGTTTTCGCCCGTTCAGCGACGGCCACCAGCGCCTGTTCGTCGTTGTCGAGTTTCTTCAGCACGTCGCGCACGCGCATATCGAGCAGGCGCAACTGGCGGGCGAGGTCGTGGCCATCACGGACTTCGAACGCGTCCTGGATGTAACCGGCCAGACGCTCGAGGTGACGCAGATAGGCTTCGATTTCCAGGCACAGGCCCAAGCGGTGTTCACGACGCAAGTAAGCGAGGAAGTCGTGAATCTGTGCGTTCAGCTCGAAACGGTTCGGGCTTTTCGCCACCGGAATCAGAATATCGAGACGAATCCACACGTCGAGCAGGCTGGTGATGTCCTGCGGCGTGCTGTCCAGTTGTTGGGCGGCCAGTTGCGTGCGCAGTTCGTTGAGGCTCAGTGTGCCTTGGTCGAAGTGCTCGCACAGTGGCTCCAGAAGTGCCCAGTGTTCAGCGAGGGCGCGCAAGACGCGCTTGGGTTCGATCATCGGAATGGCCGGCTGGTTGACGATTAAAAGCCGCGATTGTACTGCATCAAGGCCGATGCGATTCACTCTCGGGACGGGCTGTCGTTTTTCTTTCGCTTAAGTGTGTCGATCAACAACGGGCGATCTTGAGCGAAGGGCGGTAGAATCAGCGCACTTCAGTTATCCACAAGTGGCCGACCCTTGCTAATCGAGTCCCGCCGCCGCGCCTATTTGAACGCCATGCAGGTGGTCAATTGGCTGCCGCGCACCGAATTGCCCTTCGCCGCACCGTCGCGGCCCGAGCTGCTGGACATGCCCGAGCCCGAGGTAGAGGCGCCGGTCGTGCTTGCTCCGCAGGCCGAAGCCCCGGTGCAAACGGCTGTCGCTCGTCCGGTCGAACGTCCGAAAATCGAAGTGCCGCGGCCGTCGTTGGCGAGTACCCGCACCGGTGCCAAACCGGTAGAAGAGGTCGACGACACGCCAGTCGTCGTCAAACCGGCCCCGGTGCCCCCACCGCGTTTCGCCCTGCAATTGCTGCGCGCCGGACGTTGCCTGCTGCTGGTCGAGTTACCCACAGGCGAACCGTTCCAGAGCCGCGATCCGGCTTATCTGTTGCTCAAAGACATGTTGCGCGCCGCCGGTCTGCCGGATGCGCCGCAAATCGTCGGCGAGCCGGTGCGCTGGCCGTGGCTCAATCGCGGCACCATGGATCAGGGCCCGGAAGCGGCGCGTGACTTTGTGCAGGGTTTCCTTTCCGTGCAAATGGAAGCCGCTCCGTGCGCCTGCCTGTGGCTGATCGGCCTGCCGGCGGTGCGTTTCGCCGGTGAAGCGGATGCCGAAGCGTTCAATCGTGAATTGCAGATCGAAGGTCTGGGCTCGGCCTGGGCCATTCCCGGTCTGGAATTGTTAATGGAAGAGCCACAGCGCAAGGCCGCTGTGTGGCAAGCCATGCGTCGGCTGATGGCGCGCTGGAAAGAATCGAATGAGTGACGCTGTATCGTTCCGCCCGATGGCCGAGGCGGATCTGGAAACCGTGCTGAAAATCGAGTACGCCGCTTACAGCCATCCGTGGACGCGGGGGATTTTTCTCGACGGGCTGGGCAAGTACCAGATCTGGCTGATGTTCGAGGGTGAGCAGCAGGTTGGCCACGGGGTGGTGCAGATCATTCTGGATGAGGCGCATCTGCTCAATATCACCGTCAAACCGGAGAATCAGGGGCGCGGGCTGGGGCTGACGTTGCTAGAGCATCTGATGTCGCGGGCGTATGCGGCTTCGGCGCGGGAATGTTTTCTGGAAGTGCGCGACAGCAATACGGGTGCGTTCAAGTTGTATGAGCGTTATGGCTTCAATGAGATTGGCCGGCGCCGGGATTATTATCCGGCGGTGGGTGGGCGTGAAGACGCGGTGGTCATGGCCTGCACCCTGGTTGACTGATCGCCTTTAAAAGCTTCGCGAGCAGGCTCGCTCCCACATTGGACTCAGGGCGTTCACCAATTTGTGCGCAACCCGAAACCCCTGTGGGAGCGAGCCTGCTCGCGAAAGCGTCCTGTCAGGCAACGAAGATCAGCGGTTACCATCCAGCGGCTCACGCCGCGCCAGTTCCGCCTCATCCAGCCCATTGCCACCGCCAATGTCATCCTCATCGACAATGCTCAGATCCCAATCGGCCTGATTGCCTTCCCCAGCCTCTCCGGCATCCCGCGCACCGTCTTCATGAATCAGCGTTTCCGGGCTCATGTCGTCGTCAGTCGGCTCATGATCACTGACTGAAGCCCCGGTCATCCCGGCCTCGCGCACCCGCTCACGCGGCATCAACTGCTCGCGTTCACGTTCGGGAATCTCGTCACCGATTTTCGCGCTCGGTTGGTCTTCATCGAAATCCAGCTCATGCACCGAACCCATGCGGTCTTCGTTATCATCGATGGGCTCTGGTTGCACCGCATCGTAAGGGCGTCGTGAATCAGTCATGGCAATTCCTCATACTGTGGGCCTTACTTAGGTGGACTCACCGGGCACACGAGAATTCCAATGAAATCACTTGCGCTGGCGGCGTGACCCCGACGGGTGGTCGTCTGTCATACCAGCGCATCTTTCTTGAGGCCTTACAGCATGCATGACTTACAAGACCTGATTGATAACAACGAGCGTTGGGCTGACGCGATCACCAAGGAAGACCCGGATTTCTTCGCCAAACTGGCGCGCCAGCAAACGCCGGAATATCTGTGGATCGGTTGCTCCGACGCACGCGTACCGGCCAACGAAATCGTCGGCATGTTGCCGGGCGATCTGTTCGTACACCGCAACGTCGCCAACGTGGTGCTGCACACCGACCTCAACTGCCTGTCGGTGATCCAGTACGCAGTCGACGTGCTCAAGGTCAAACATATCCTCGTTACCGGTCACTACGGCTGCGGCGGTGTGCGCGCATCGATGCAGGACCGGCAGTTCGGTCTGATCGACGGCTGGCTGCGTTCGATCCGTGATCTGTATTACGAAAAACGTGAAGAACTGGCCAAGTTGCCGACGGAAGAAGAGCAGGTTGATCGCATGTGCGAACTCAACGTGGTCCAGCAAGTGGCCAACGTCGCCCACACCAGCATCATCCAGAACGCCTGGCATCGCGGGCAGAGCCTGTCGATCCACGGTTGCATCTACGGCATCAAGGATGGCCGCTGGAAAAGCCTGAACACGACCATCAGTGGTTTCGAGCAACTGCCGCCGCAGTATCGTTTGCGGCCGGTTGGCGCGGTATAACTCAGCTTCCAGCGCACCTTTCAGCGACCTGAATGCCGCCAGCGCTGTAGAAAGTGCTGACCTTCGAGGGTGGGTGGTTCGTCGTAGCCGGTGATCCACCCACGGCAGCGTGGCGAACCGCAACCGCAGGCAAACTGGTGCAGCAGTTTGTCTTCAGTGGCGGTGTAGTCCATGGTCAGCCTTTCGCCGCTGTGGATATCTTTCAACGCCCACAACCATAACTCGCTCATGTCGAGAAACACGTTGGGGTCGCACGCGTGTTCGATCAATCCGCAAAAGCGCGGATCGTAGATGTGGATGCCCGTCAGCAATTGTCGGGTCTGGCGGCAGCGATACGGCAGTAATTGCCCGGACACCCGGCACATCCGGTGGGTGTGCAGGAACTCGCGCCGCGCGGCGACCGCCGTAGGGGCGCCGTATCCATCCTGAAGGATTTCGAAATCGGCGCTGGCCGGAAACCCCAGGCGCACGGGCAGGCCGGCGAAGGGATAGATGCCTTCAGTATCGCGTGGCGGCGAGTGCGCCATAGCGTGGATGTTCATATCAGTCCTTGTCGCAAGGCTTTTGCGACTTCCTTGGGTTGACGTCCTGTCAGCGCTGCAATACTGCTGGTTGGATCCAATCGTGTCTTATTAGGTATAGCTGGTCTACTGTCAGATCTGACAGGCGATTTAGACGTATTCCCGCGTCAGCCTTGGCTGACACGGGAATGCCTCAAGCGATTACAGGTGCGGGGCGGGGATTGCAGTGGCTGGCAGCGGTGCCTGCAGTTGCTTCAGTTGAGTCTTGATCGGGGTGGTCGCGCACTTGGCGGTGGCCTGTTCCGGGGTCAGATTGCGGATCGAGGTGTAGAACAGCTCGCAGGTTTTGACTTTCTGCGTGACTTGCCACGTCTGCGTGCAACTGTTGAGCGTTGTTTGCGCATCGCTGCCCGGTTTGCTGCCCATGCCGGCCTGCCAGCAGGCGGCGCTCAAATCCTGCCCCATGACTTTCAGGCCTGCAGCATCGGCCTTGGCTTGCGCATCGTCGCCGGTGTAGCTCTTCGGGTCAGAGGCGTACCAGATGTAACTCGGGTGGTTCGAACCCAGCACGGGCACTTTCACACCTTCGCTCGGGCTGATGGTCGCCAGCCCCAATACATTCACGGTTGGCCCGTATTGCTGCTTGATCCAGTTACGCACCGGCGCGCCGAACGCGACCATCGGCAGCGTCGTGCCGCTGGCGGTCTGGCTGAATTGTTTGACCAGCGTGGTCTGGTAGTCCTTGAAGTAGTCATACACGCCTTCCAGGTCGCTGCCGGCATTGGACGGCGCAGCGATCGGGGCAATGTCGATGATGGTTTGATAGGCCGGCGTCTGCCCGGCAGGAATACCATTGTCGGTCAGCAGCGTGGCCCAGCGATCGGTGGTGTTCGAACGCAGATAATCCTGCGCTTGGGTCAGCGAGTAATCCGGCGGGAAGTGCAGCAACTCGACGCTTTTGCGGTTTTCCAGGGCCATGCCCAGTGGCAGGAACAGATACCAGCTGTAGGCCCACTTGCCGTCGGCGTTGAGCTTGCTCGCGCCGGTGTAGGCCAGATCCCCCGCATCCAGCAGCGCCGACAGCGGTTTGTCGTAATCCTTCGGCACGCCGGTGATTTCGGCGTAGAGCTGGCCGTTGTCGGTTTTTACCAACACCTTGGCATCGGCATACCCATCGCGCTGCACGCTCTGGCTCAGGTAATGGGCGACGGTCTGTTCCAGCGTCCAGTTGCGGAAACAGATGACGTTACAGTTGTTGGGGTAAGCGAAGAGGCGGGTGACGCGCTCAGTGCTGCCCAGTTTCAAGTCGACATCGGCGTGGGCGGCCGCGCTCAGCGTGAGCGCGGCAAGAGCCAATGCTATCGGGTTAAGTCCTGCGAATTTGAACATGCTCAGATCCTTTTCAGCGTCGGTTCCCCGCGTTTCGGGGGCGGCTCATAGTGGATCAGCCGCGTTTGACAGAGAAGCCGTCATCGGCAGAATTTTGCGCAAACTCGCAGGGCTGGTTTTCAAACTTGAAAATGCAGGGCGTTGGTCAAATCGCCCATGGGTTTCTGACCCCGGGCAATCATCGCCTCATCCCGTTGTTTGAGGCCGTCGAGGGTCTCCAGCTGGAAGACACGGGTGATCAGCCGCAGGATCGACGCGGTGTCGTAGACCGTGTGATCCACCGTGCCTTTGCGCGCGAACGGCGACACCACCAGCGCCGGCACGCGTGACCCCGGGCCCCAGCGGTCACCCTTGGGCGGTGCGACGTGATCCCACCAGCCGCCGTTCTCGTCGACCGTGACGATTACCACCATGTTTTGCCATTGCGGACTTTCGCGCAGCACTTTCAACGCGCGGACGATGTGCCGGTCCCCGGAGGCCACGTCGGCATAACCGGCGTGCATGTTCAGGTTGCCCTGGGGTTTGTAGAAACTCACCGCCGGCAACTTGCCCGCGTCGGCATCGGCGAAGAACTTGTTGCTGCTCGATTCGTCACCCAAGCCAGCATCACGCAGACGCTTGTTGCGCTCGTCAGGGTTTTCCGGCCCTTGCTGCTTGAAGTAGTTGAACGGCTGGTGGTGATACTGAAAATTCGGAATCTTCGGAATGCCGCCGGAATCCTTGTACTGATCCAGCGTCGCCTGCCATGCGCCGGCGTACCAGGCCCAATCGATGTTCTTTTTCGACAGCTTGTCGCCGATGTGTTCGTGGGTCTGCGGCACCATGACGTTGGGCAGATCCGCTTTGGAGTACGCCGGGCGCTCGGGGTCGCGAATCCATGTGGGCCAGTAGGGCGGGGCGAGGGTGTTGACGCCGAAGCCATCCGGGGTCAGCGCACTCGGGCCGAACTGCGGTGGGCCGCTCATGGCGCTGGCGGGGGATTGCTCCAGCGGTTTGAGGCGCGAATCGGCCGGATCGTCGCTTTGCAGCGCGGCGATCTGTGACTTGGCCACCGAATTGGCCGCGTCTGGATAGAACGGTGCGGTGGCGCTGATCAGGTACTGATGGTTGAGGAACGAGCCACCGAAGGCGCCCTGAAAGAAGTTGTCACACAGCACGAATTCCTGAGCGACGTCCCACAGGCGCAGGGAATAACGGCTCTGCGCGTAGTGGCCCATGGTCAAGCCACCGGAATCGGCCCAGGCAACGAAGCCATCGTTTTTGCCGCCGTTGATCTGCATCTGATTCTGATAGAACACGTGCCACAAATCGCGGGTCACCAGACCGAACGGCAAATCTTCAGCGTTCGGGCCTTTGAGAGCGAAGGGGGCGTTGGGCAAATTTTCCTGAAACTGCGTGGCGCTGGGGTAGGTCACGCCATCGAGGGTTTGCGGGCCGATCTGCAGCACGCCACCCCAGACGGGCGGCAAGGTTTGCAGCAGCGAGCCGTCGCGGTCACGTTGTTGATAGTCGCCGGGCTGGAGCGCTGACAGCGGTTTTTCGACACCGGGGAAATCACCGAACAGGTTATTGAAGCTGCGGTTTTCGGCGTAGATCACCACCACGGTTTTCACTTGGTCGCGCAGGGCCTTGTCCAGCTCGGCGGGCGTCAGCGGGCGCTCGGCCGGTTTACCCGGTTGATCGCTGGTGCTGCCACACCCGGTCAGCGTGGCACCGACACCCAGCACCGCGACGCCGCCAAGGAAGCGGCGGCGACTGGTGTCGGTGGGGTGATTGGATTCAGGTGCGTCAGTGCCGTCTGTGTCGTCTTTCATCTGTCAGCCCGTTCTTGCTTAATTGTTTCAGTATGTTTCGGGCGGACGCTACCAAGTGAATGTGACGGAGGGATGACAAGCGGCACCGGCGCTGCTTGCCTAGCCGGGCATGAGTTGGCTGAGCGAAAAACCGAGTCTGCTGGCTGCCGTGATTGCGGTCATGACCACCAGAAACAGCAATTGCAACGGACTGAAGCGCGCCCAGTGCAGCGCTGTCAGCCAAGGACGACGTTGGCTCAGCTCCGTATCGAGCGAGCCGATACGGCGTTTGTGCACCAGCCCGATCAAGAGCGTGCCGACATAAGTGAGCGCCCCCAGCGGGCCAAGCAACAGCGAAAACAGCAGCACCATCACCCCTTGCGGTACTCCATGGCGTATCACCAGCCAGCGCGTGTCAGGGTTCCATTTGCGCGGAATCAGCCATTCGGTGAGCCACAGGTCCGGCACGATGACATAGGACGTGAGCACCACCCACCAACTCAGGGCGAAGCGGAAAAACCAGACCGGCACGCAGGCAAATAACATCGGCATGAAGACGAGGTTCATGGCGGTTTTTTGTTGGGAGGGCAGAGTTTGCAGGAACAGCGCCAAGGCAATCGCCGTCCAGACCCACACCCAGGTTTCGGCGGCAATCGGTCGCGGAAGGAACCGCCGCCAGTAAAAAACATCGGCGTAGGGCAAGCGAGCGAGCAGTTCGGGGAAACGCCACGTGAGTTTTTCCGACAAGTCATGGCAGGCCTGCCATTCATTCTGACCAAAGCCGTCGATGATCTTCTTCTGCTGCAGGGGCTTGAGCGGATTGATCAACAGATGCGCCGCTTGCACGTCGGCCGCCCACGTCCGGTCGCTTTCAGCCTTGGCGCGCAGATTGTCATAGAAGCTTTCCTGATCGCAGCGTTCGATCAAGGTGTCCCAGAGCCAGTCCGGTTGCGGGTGCAGGCCTTTGTTGTGATCCCAGCCGAACAGTTGGCCGATGCGGTCGAACAGCGGCACGCTCCACTCAGTGTCATTGAGCAAGTGCAGCAGGGTTTGCTGCCATTGTTCACGGCGATCGAATACCTGCAGCCACGGTTGAGCGCTGTAGCGTTTGAGCACGTTGAGAAATTCGCGTTCGCTCTGGCTTTCGAGCAGCGTCTGCAAGGCGTTTCGGTAATCGGCCATCAGGCTTTCAGCGAGCCGGTCGCGCTGATGATCATTCATCAGGACTTCTTGCCACGGCCCCAACCATCCGAGTTGCTCGACGGCCCAATTCAGCACCGGGCTGCGCAGGTGGGGATGTTCAAAGCACAGCTGCAGCAACAGCCTTTCGAAGGCCTTGGCGCAGCTTTGCTGTTGCGCCTGATTCCAGCGCTCGTCGAGGTTGTCGGGCGTTAGATCTTCGAGCAGTTGCAGGGCGGCCTGCGTTTCAATGGCTTGGGCGTCCACAAAAGCGTCCGCCGCCAGTGGCTCGACACGTCGAACATCGTCCTTCTCGGGCGGCGTAAACGCTTGCGGGGCGGCCGGACTGACGGGCGGGAACTCAAACGCTGCAACATCCTGCGCCGGGGTTTTTGCCAGTGCGGCATCCAATGCCAGCGCGGCAAAGGCGCTGGAAGCCGTGGCTACGGCGACGTCTTCATCGTCGGCAGGCTCAGCGTTTTCAAGGCGCCACCGGGCAATCGCCAGCGCTTGTTCGTAGGCTTCGCGCAAGCGCTGGAAACCTTCGGCATCCTCATCGGGGCGGAAGGTTTTCAGCAGGCGCGCATAGGCGCGTTTGATGTCGCGGGCTTCAGCGTCATCGTGCAGGTGCAGCACCGACCAGCAATCCATGGCCAGGCTCCTTATTGCCACGGGGTGCGATCAAGTTCGCTCAGGCGTCGGCTCAAGTCGGTGCGCACTTCACGGATCTGGCGTTCATCCTGAGAGTCGAGGGCGATCTGGAATTGCTTGGCCCAATCGCCCATCAGATCACGCAGATCGCCCAGGCTTTCCTGATAGAGGCGCTCCAGACGTGCACTCAGCAGCGTGTTGACCTGTTGCTCGCGCGGGTGAATCTTCAGTTGCGCAAGGTTCGCCAGGCGTTGCTGGATCTCCTCGGGTGACAGCACGCCCGGGTTGTTCTCGATGACCAGCGAATGCTGTTGCCCGGTCAGGGGGATTTTCACCTGGGCTTCGAGCAGGCCGTTGTTGTCGTAGGTGAAACGCACGTCGAGGGCAACTTCGCCGGCCTTGCGTTTCGGCACCTTGATGTCCAGTTCGCCGAGTGCGACGTTGTCTTTGACCAGGCGGCTTTCGCCCTGAAAGATGCGCACGACCACCTGTTCCTGATTGTCGTGCAGGGTGTAAACGGTTTTCACCCGACTCACCGGCACGATGCTGTTGCGCTCGATGATCGGCAGGTAGTGGCCGCTCTCATAGGTGCGGCCGACCTGAGTGGAGGTCTCGATGCCCAGGGTGTAGGAGCAGACGTCGGTCAGCACCACTTCTTCCAGCGCGGCGGCGCGGGCTTTGAGTGCCGCTTGAATGGCCGCGCCTTGTGCCACGACCTGATCAGGGTCGAGGGTGATCGACGGGAAGCGGCCGAACAGCCCGGCGGCGAGTTTGCGTACCAGCGGCATGCGCGTGGTGCCGCCGACCAGCAAAATCTCGTCGAGGTCGCTGACACGGATGCGCGCATCGCGCAGCGCCCGCTCAATCGGCGCGCGCAGGCGCTCGAGCAGCGGCATGTACAGCGTTGCCAACTGTTGTTGGGTGATGATTTGCGTCCACTGCCGCTCACCGAGCTGCAAGCGGAATTCGGCGCTGTCGTCCTGCCCCAGCGCCTTGCGCACGCGCTCGGCCTCGCGACGCAGGGGCTGGATGACGCTGCTGCGCTCCGGGAAGTCTGCGGCCGAGCGGTGCTGGCTGATGAAGTGCTCAAGCAGCACGGTGTCGAAGTCTTCGCCACCGAGGAAGTTGTCACCGGCGCTGGCGCGCACCTCCATGACCCCTTCGAACAGCTCCAGAATCGACACGTCGAACGTGCCGCCACCGAGGTCGAAAACCAGGAACGAAGTTTCCTTGTCCCGTTGGTGCAGTCCATAGGCGAGGGCGGCAGCGGTCGGCTCGTTGATCAGCTTCTCGACCTTCAGCCCGGCCAGTTCGCCGGCGATCCGCGTGGCCTTGCGCTGGGCATCACTGAAGTAGGCCGGGACGCTGATCACGGCTTCGGTGACGGTTTCGCCAAAAGCGCGCTCGACGTCTTCTTTCAGGCTCTTGAGCACCAAGGCGGAGAGTTCTTCCGGGCGAAATGCCTTGTCGGCCAGATAAACTTCCGTGGCGCTGCCCATGTGGCGCTTGAACAGCGATGCGGTCAGACGCGGATGCGTGTGCAGACGCTCGCGCGCCGCCTGACCGACCAGAATCCGGCCCTGATCATCCAGCCCGACAACGCTCGGTGTCAGGAACTGACCCAGGGCATTGGGCACCAACTCGGTGGCATCACCACGCCAGACGGCGACCAGGCTGTTGGTGGTTCCCAGGTCAATCCCTACGATCATTGCAACGAACTCCCTTTGCGCTTGGTAAAAAATGAAACATTTATGGGCGCGCAGAATATTACCGAGGGGACGATGCGGTAAAGCAGGATGATGGCTCTGAGCCATTATTTGCGACAGGCAGCCCGATACAGGGCTGTTTCAGGAGAAAAGTGCGGGGCGCGGCCAGCATGACTGCACCCCGCTCTGGGTTACGGCATGACTGGCGGCGTATACGCCAATGTTGTCCCCAGCGCCCACAGCAACAGCAGCACCAGTGGCGTGTGCACCAGCAACTGCACGAACGAGAAACCGATCAGATCCCGCGCTTTCAGTCCCAGTACGCCGAGCAGTGGCAGCATGTAGAACGGGTTGATCAGGTTTGGCAGCGCTTCGGCCGCGTTGTAGATCTGCACCGCCCAGCCGAGGTGATACTGCAGATCATTGGCGACCTGCATCACGTACGGCGCTTCGATAATCCACTTGCCGCCGCCCGACGGAATGAAGAAACCCAGTATCGCCGAGTACACGCCCATCAGCAGCGCATAGGTGTCGTGGGAGGCGATGCTGACGAAAAACGTCGAGATGTGGTGCGCCAGGGTTTGCGCATCGGTGCCTTTGACCGTGGTCATCAGTGCGGCAATCGAGCCGTACAGCGGGAACTGGATCAACACGCCGGTGGTGGTCGGCACCGCACGCGCGACGGCATCGAGGAAACTGCGCGGCCGCCAGTGCAGCAAGGCGCCGAGCATGATGAACAGGAAGTTGTAGGTGTTCAGCCCGGAAATCGCAGTGATCGCCGGTTTGGTCGAAAATTCGTGGAACAGCCATCCCGCCGCCAGCAATACCAGCACGATGATCAGCAGCGGACTGTGTTCCAGCCATTCACCGGGACGCGTACGCGGTTGCAGCGGAGGCAGGTTGAAGGCCGGGTCGATGCCGCAGGCCTTGGCGTCGCGCGCCGAGTTCGGCCCGGGAGCGGTGGCGTAGGCGATGATGATCGAGATCACGATCAGCGCCAGCAGCATCACGCCGGACTGCCAGAGGAAAATCGTTTCGGTGAACGGAATCACCCCGGTGATCGACAGGATCGACGGCGGCAGGCTGGCCGGGTTGGCTTGCAACTGCGCGGCCGACGACGACAGACCCAGCGCCCACACCGCCCCAAGGCCCAGATAGGCAGCGGCACCGGCGGCGCGGTAATCCATTTTCAGATCGGTGCGGCGGGCCAGGGCGCGTACCAGCAAACCGCCGAATACCAGCGACAGGCCCCAATTGAGCAACGAGGCGACCATTGAGATCAACGCGACCCACGCCACAGCGGAGCGGCCGTTTTTCGGGATGCGTGCCAACCGGTCAATCAGTTTCACGGCGGGTGGCGAGCTGGCGACCACGTAACCGCCGATCACCACGAAGGCCATCTGCATGGTGAATGGAATCAGGCTCCAGAAACCGTCACCGAACGCCATCGCCGCATCGGTGGGTTTAGCGCCCATGGCCAGTGTGGCCAGGGCGACGATGATCACGGCCAGTGCGGCGAACACCCAGGAATCGGGAAACCAGCGTTCGGCAAAGCTGGAGCAGCGCAGGGCAAAGCGTGCGGAGCGGCTATCTTCGATATCAACGGCCACAGGGAATACCTCGGATTTTTATGGTTATTGTGGTCCGCGGGAACGCTCGCCGATCTCCACAACACAGAGATCCCTGTGGGAGCGAGCCTGCTCGCGAATAGGCCGGCACATTCAACATTGAAGTTGGCTGGGCTGACGCTTTCGCGAGCAGGCTCGCTCCCACATGAGGTTCACTGCGGTTGGCCGGGGTTGGCGTGGTCCCGCTGGACAGGCATTAACAGTAATTCAACTGCCGGTGCTTTGTGAGCCGGTTTTGCAAAACCGGGACTATGGTCTAACGGGTTGTCCATCCGCCCATTTGCGTAGACCATGGGCGCCTTGGTTTTTTGCCTGTTTCCGAGTTCTTTGCCATGACTGCCCAATCTCCGGCCAAACCTGCGCCGTTCAGCCGTTCCGACTACAAGACCCTCGGCCTTGCGGCCCTTGGCGGCGCGCTGGAAATCTACGATTTCATCATCTTCGTGTTCTTCGCCCTGACCCTCAGCCAGTTGTTTTTCCCGCCGGAAATGCCCGAGTGGCTGCGTTTGCTGCAAAGCTTCGGGATTTTCGTCACCGGTTATCTGGCGCGGCCCTTGGGCGGTATTCTGATGGCGCATTTCGCCGACAAACTCGGGCGCAAGAAAGTCTTCAGCCTGAGCATCCTGATGATGGCGCTGCCGTGCCTGCTGATCGGGATCATGCCGACCTACGCGCAGATCGGTTACTTCGCACCGCTGTTGCTGCTGGCGTTGCGCATCCTCCAAGGTGCGGCGGTAGGCGGTGAAGTGCCGAGTGCCTGGGTGTTTGTCGCCGAGCACGCGCCGACCGGCCATCGCGGTTATGCCTTGGGCTTTTTGCAGGCCGGGCTGACCTTCGGTTACCTGATCGGCGCGTTGACCGCGACGTTCCTCGCACAAGTGTTCACCCCGGCGGAAATCCTCGATTACGCCTGGCGTTACCCGTTCCTGCTCGGTGGCGTGTTCGGCGTGATTGGCGTTTATCTGCGCCGCTGGCTGAGCGAAACCCCGGTGTTCATGGCCATGGAAGCGCAGCGTGAAGCGCGGGTAGAGCTGCCGCTGCGCACGGTACTGCGCGAGCACCGCCTGGCGATGCTGCCAGCGATGCTGCTGACCTGTGTGTTGACCTCGGCGGTGGTGGTGTTCGTCGTCATTACGCCGACCATGATGCAGAAAACCTTCGGCATGACCGCCAGCCACACCTTCGCCCTCAGTGCACTGGGCATTGTCTTCCTCAACATCGGCTGCGTGATCGCCGGGTTGCTGGTCGATCGCATTGGCGCGTGGCGCACGGTCATGCTCTACAGCCTGTTGCTGCCATTGGGCGTCGGCGTGCTTTACGGTTGTTTGATCAGCGGTGGTGATTGGGTCGGCGCCGCCTACGCCTTGGCCGGTCTTGCGTGCGGTGTTGTCGGCGCAGTGCCTTCGGTGATGGTCGGGTTGTTCCCGGCGCGTATTCGCGTGTCAGGCATTTCCTTCACCTACAACATTGCCTACGCCGCATGGGCGAGTATCACACCGCTGCTGCTGATTGGTCTGATGCCATGGAGCCCATGGATCTGCGTGATGTTCTGCGCGGTGATGGGGGTGGTGGGCCTCCTGACAGCGGCGTATTTCGGCTCGCGTATGCCGCGCACGGGACCCTGCCAGGTGGCGGGAACTGCCTGACTCGGTAGCTTGGAACTATTTTTGACCGTCGGGTCGCAAACGCTCTTCAGAAAAGATTTTCAAGGCCGATGGTTAGGCTGCATCCCGCTTTCCAACCTGCCCATCGGTACTCCCCATGTTCAACAAACGCTTGAAGCAAGAGCTGGCCGCTCTTCGTGAAGAACTCTCCAGCCTCGTGCAGGTAAAGGAAAGCCTGGAAAGCGAGATGCTGGTGCTGAACCTTGAACCCGACGGGCGCATTCAGTCGGTCAACCAGAACTTTCTCACCGAGATGCTCTACAAGAGTCAGGACCTGATCGGTCGGGCGATTGAAGACATCGTCCCGGCCCACGTGAAGTCCGACGAATTCCATCATCGCTTCAAAAACGCCATGACCCGCGGCGAGCACTTCGCTGGTGCCGTGCGCCTGTTGCGCGGTAATGGTGAGGAAGCGTGGCTGCGTTCGATCGTGCAACCGGTGCGTTCTTCGGACGGGCGAATCAAGCATATTTCGCTGTTCGCCAGCGACCTGACCCGCACCATCGAAGCTTCTCGTGAACACGAAAACCTCATCGGTGCGCTGGTGCGTTCGACCGCGGTAATCGAGTTTGACCTCAACGGCAATGTGCTGAATGCCAACGATCGCTTCCTCAGCGGCATGGGTTACAGCCTGGCGCAGATCAAGGGCAAACATCACCGCCTGTTCTGCACCCCGGAGGAATACAACAGCGCCGAGTACCAGAACTTCTGGCGCCGTTTGAACAACGGTGAATTCGTCGCTGATCGCTTCAAGCGTGTCGACAGCCATGGTCGTACGGTGTGGCTGGAGGCGTCCTACAACCCGGTGGTCGATGCCAACAACAAACTGTACAAAGTGGTGAAGTTCGCCACCGTGATCACTGATCAGGTCAACCGCGAACAAGCCGTCGCCGACGCAGCCAGCATCGCCTACAGCACCTCGCAGCAAACCGACAGCACCGCGCAACGTGGCACCACCGTGGTCACCGAGGCGGTGAATGTGATGCGTGATCTGTCGCGGCACATGCAGGCTGCCGGTGAGGGCATCGAGGCACTGAACGAGCAGTCGCAGGTGATCGGCACCATCGTCAAAACCATCAGCGGCATTGCCGAACAGACCAACCTGCTGGCGCTCAACGCTGCCATTGAGGCGGCGCGCGCCGGTGAGCAGGGCCGTGGTTTTGCGGTGGTGGCCGACGAGGTGCGACAACTGGCCTCGCGCACCAGTCAGGCGACTGAAGAGATCGTCACCGTGGTGCGGCAGAACCAGGAAATGGCGCGCAACGCCGTGGCGCTGATGACCGACGGCAAGCTTCAGGCTGAACAAGGGCTGGCGCTGGCGGCCGAGGCGGGCACGGTGATTGTCGAAATTCAGGACGGTGCGCAGAAAGTCGTCAACGCAGTGGGCCAGTTCGCCAATCAACTCTCCAACTGACCTGCACTGATCCCATGTGGGAGCGAGCCTGCTCGCGAAAGCGGTGTGTCATTCAACATTGATGTGACTGACCTATCGCCTTCGCGAGCAAGCTCGCTCCCACAGGTTTTTCACCCGCCTTCTTTCTGTGGTCTGGCGCTACAATCGGCTCCTTTTCCCGCGGAGCAGATCCCATGAGCGATTCCCACCGCCGCCCGGTGCCCCTGAACAAAGCCTACCGTTTGCTCAATCACGGGCCGACCGTACTGGTCAGCGCCGCCCACGACGGCCAGCGCAACATCATGGCCGCCGCTTGGGCCATGCCGCTGGATTTCGAGCCACCGAAAGTCGCCGTCGTCCTCGATAGATCCACCTGGACCCGCCAGTTGCTCGAAGCGTCCGGCACCTTCGTGCTCAACGTCCCGTGCGTCGATCAGGCCGACATCGTGCAAACCGTCGGCAATACATCTGGTCTGGAAATCAGCCAAAGCCAGGGACAGGACAAATTTCAGGCGTACGGCCTGCAGACCCTCGCCGGCGAACAAGTCGAAGCGCCGCTGCTTGACGGCTGCGTCGCCTGGCTGGAATGCCGTTTGCTCCCGGAGCCGCGCAATCACGAGCAGTACGATCTGTTCCTCGCCGAAGTCATCGCCGCCCACGCCGATGAGCGTGTGTTCAGCGACGGGCGCTGGCATTTCGAAGGGCACGATGGTTTGCGCACCTTGCACCACGTGGCGGGCGGGCATTTTCTGACGATTGGTGATGCGGTGGATGGCAAGACGCTAGCGGTCTGAATGACGGCTGATGGCAAAACATTGCGGGATGTTGCAAGGTAGAGGGCATCGTCGAACCCAATCAGGCGCATACCCTCATGGATTTTTCCCTTTCGAGTTATCTGGCGCCGTTGCTGTCGTTGGCCCTGTTGTGGACTGTGGCCGTGGTCACGCCCGGCCCGAACTTCTTCAATATCGCGCAACTGGCGGTCAGCCGTTCCCGCCGCCACGGTGTCGTCGCGGCGCTCGGCGTGGCCAGCGGAACCGTGTTGTGGGGGCTGGCGGGTGGCTTGGGCATTCAGTCGCTTTTCAGTGCCGCGCCGACGCTGTACCTGAGCTTCAAGATTGCCGGTGGCTGCTACCTGATCTACCTCGGGCTCAAGCAGTTCAAGCGCAAGGCGCCGATCGTCGCGGGTACGCTGGATGACTCGCAGCAAACGTTGCTCGGCGCTTATGGCCGCGGCTTTCTGGGCAACATGACCAATCCCAAGTCAGCATTATTCGTCGCCACCATTTTCGCCACGGCCATGCCGGCTCACATCCCGCCACTGTTACTGGCGCTGGCGGTGATGACCATGGCGACGCTGTCGTTCAGCTGGTATTGCTGCGTCGCGTTGTTCTTCGCCAGTCGCCGGATCGCTGGTGTGTATGAGCGTTCGCGGCAATGGTTGGATCGCTTGGCCGGTGGTTGTTATTTGCTGTTTGGGGCGCATCTGCTGGCGAATCGCTGAGCCATATATCTTGGATGTGAAAGCTGTTTTGCCTCGTATGTGCCAGGAAATAAGAATCCGATGCCTGCACGGCATCGGATTTTTTATGCATTGCGAAAACTACGTAACCGGCTGAACGTTATCCAGCGCCTGATTCACCGCCAACTCACTCAGCATGACGATTTGCGCGATACCCAGCGCGGTCTTGCGGTGCGCGGTATCCAGCACAGCGGCGAAATTGTTGAGCATCTCCGTGACCGAGCCCAGGGTTTCGCTGGCATTGGCCAGCAGGGATTCGGTGTCGTACACCGGGTTGGCGAGGTACATGGGTTCAGCTACGCGGGTGGACGCCATGATGTGAATGGTCGGTTTGAGGTAGTGGTCGAGGGCGCGGTCGGCCGCTTCGTTGAGTTTTTTGCTGTCGATGGTTGCGTACGGGGATGTTGGGTCGGTGTCTGTTTCGGGGGGATTGGGTGTTGGTTTTTTCATGGTGTTCTCCGATCAGGATAGGAGCTGGCCGATTCGGTTTCCGAACGAATAGGTGGCAGCTGTACGCAGGTTGGAAACCCGGGGAACGGAGAACCCGGTTGACCCGAAGGTCTCCCGCGCACAGCCGCCATAACGGAGTGCACACCATGAAGGTGCGCAAGGATACGTTATGAAAGGCGCTTGTGCGCTCGGTTCTACTCGGGGTTTCCAATCCCGGTCACTGAATTGGCAGCGACGAGTACAGGCTAGAGAGCTGACGTCCGACGGACAACCTGAAAACCTTGTGGGACGGTTCTCTGTTTACCTCGCAGCTTTTAAACATCCCGATTTGAAATACGCAGTGTGCTAAACAAAAGGCCTACCTCGCGGTAAGCCTTTTTTGTTTTGCGTCCTAGCCTCAATCCCCCAACGCTTCGCCTTCACGCCGTGGATCCGCGCCACCCTCCAGCGACGCTTTCCCCTGCGCATCCTTGACCCGCACGATGGCCTGGGTGCCGCTGGTCATGTCGATTTCATGCACCGCATGCCCTTTGTTTTTCAGCGCCTGAATCAGCGCCGGGCTGAACTGGCCTTGTTCCAGTTCGGTGGGGCCGTTACGGCTGCCGAAGTTGGGCAGGCTGATGGCGCTTTGCGGGTCGAGGTGCCAGTCGAGCAGGCCGACGGTGGTTTTCGCCACGTATTCGATGATTTGCGAACCACCCGGCGAGCCGACTGTGGCGACGAATTCGCCGCTGTGGCGATCGAAGATCAGCGTTGGCGCCATCGACGAGCGCGGGCGTTTGCCGGGTTCGACACGGTTGGCGACTTTCTGGCCGTTCTCTTCGGGGATGAACGAGAAGTCGGTCATCTGGTTGTTCAGCAAGAAGCCCTGAACCATCAGGTGCGAGCCGAACGCGGCTTCGATGGTGGTGGTCATCGACACCGCGCCACCGAGGTCATCCACCGCGACCACTTGCGAGGTGGAGATGCGCAGCGGCGAGCGGTCCGGCGCGTAGGCCACCTGCACGCCCGGCGGTGTGCCCGGTTTGGCGCTGCCCATGCTGCGTTCGCCGATCAGGCTGGCGCGGCTGGCGAGATAACCCGGGTCGACGAGGCCTTTGACCGGCACCGGCACGAAGTCGGTATCCGCGACGTATTGCGCGCGGTCGGCGTAAGCCAGGCGTTCGGCTTCGGCGATCAGATGCACGGCTTGCGGATCCGGTTCAATGCCGGCTGGCTTGTCGGTCTTCAGCGGTTTGAGCGGTGTCAGGGAAAGACGTGGATCGCGGGTTTCCAGCGCCTGCAACGTGCCGAGAATCTGTGCCACGGCGATGCCGCCCGATGACGGTGGTGGCATGCCGCAGACCTGCCAGCGTTTGTAATCGGTGCACAGCGGCGCGCGTTCCTTGGCCTGATAGCGCTGCAAATCATTCAACGACAGGCTGCCGGGGTTGGCGTGGCCCTGCACCTTGGCGACGATTTCTTCGGCGATCGGGCCTTTGTACAGCGCGTCCGCGCCTTCGTTGGCGATGCGTTTGAGCACTGCGGCCAGCGCCGGGTTTTGCAGGCGCGTGCCGACGGCTTTGACGCTGCCATCGGCGTTGAGGAAATATTTGGCCATGTCCGGCGACTTGCGGATGACTGGATCTGATTCCAGCAGCGAGTGCAAACGCGCAGAGATCGCAAAGCCTTGCTCGGACAGTTTGATCGCCGGTTCAAACAGCTTCGCCCATGGCAGGCGACCGTGTTGTTTATGGGCCATCTCCAGTGCGCGCAACACCCCCGGTGTACCGACCGAGCGACCGCCGATCTGTGCTTGCGGGAACGACATCGGTTGGCCATCGGCGCGCAGGAACAGCTTCTCGGTGGCGCCAGCCGGTGCGGTTTCGCGACCGTCGTAGGTGCGCACCTGTTTACCGTCCCACAACACGATCATCGCGCCGCCGCCGATCCCGGACGACTGCGGCTCAACCAGCGTCAACACCGCTTGCATCGCAATCGCCGCATCAATCGCCGAACCGCCCTGACGCAGCATCTCGCGACCGGCCTCAGCAGCCAGCGGATTGGCGGCGGCGGCCATGTGTTTACTGGCGTGACGGGTTTGTAGATCGGTGCGGTAACCGGAAGCAGCCTCCGGTGCCAGCGGCAAGGTCGAGGAGGGCGGGGCGTTGCAGGCGGTGAGGGTCAGGGCGCTGATGATCAGCGTCAGGGCTGGCAGGCGCAAGCGGCTCAAGGGCAGGGCTGGAAACACGTGGGGCTCTCCGTCCGTGGGATAAAAGTCTCGGGGACTTTATCGACCGCTCGGTCGCGACGCAAACCGATGGGCATTTTTGTCTTTCTTTTCGGGGCGGATGTTCGCTAGGGTCAACCTCAATTGACTGACCGCACACGTCCCCCTGTAGGAGTGAGCCTGCTCGCGATAGCGGTGGGTCAGTCAGCAATGATGTTGGATGTGATGACGCTATCGCGAGCAGGCTCACTCCTACAGAGGTCAAACCATAAAAATCACAAGAGGCCAATAATGCACAGCGAGTTCCCCACCGAGTCCAGCTACCGCGATCAACGCGAACAGTTCATCGCCGCCGCCAATGCCGTCGGCGCCACGCTCACCTCCTACGCCCATCCACGCTGCGGGCCATTCGGCGAACCGCTGAGTACCGACGTCGCTGTGCTCGGCGATCCGCAAGCCAAACGTCGGCTGTTAGCGCTCAGCGGCACGCACGGGGTCGAGGGTTATTACGGCTCGGACTGTCAGATCGATTGGCTGAAGGCATTCGTACCCGGTTCGCTGCCCAAGGATGTCGCCGTGGTGATGGTGCACCTGATCAACCCATGGGGCACCGCATGGCTGCGCCGGGTCAACGAAGACAACATCGACCTCAACCGTAATCACCTCGATTTCACCGGGCCGCTACCGGATAACCGCGCTTACGCCGCCCTGCATGAAATCTACGCGTGCACTGATCTGAACGGCCCCGAGCGCAAAAGCGCCGATGCCTTGCTCGATGCGCAGATAAAAGAACACGGCTGGCCAGCGGTGATGTCGATTGTCGAGGGCGGTCAGCACAGTCATCCCGACGGGCTGTTTTACGGTGGCCTCGCGCCGAGCTGGTCGAATCGCACGTTGCATCAAATCATCGACGCGCATCTGGCTGGCGCTGAAACCGTGATGTGTTTCGATCTGCATACCGGCGCTGGCGAATACGGCCATCCGATGTTGCTGACCATCACCCAGGCGCCGTACCCGGCACTCGCGCAGGCCCAGGCGATTTATGGTCCATGGCTTTACACCCTGCACACGGGCGCCGACACCCTGAGCGAAACCGGAGTGGCAGCGACGGCTACCGGGTACACCTCGCAGGCGTTGCTTAATGCATTGCCGGACGTGCAGTTGATGCCGTTCGTGATCGAGTGCGGGACGTATCCGGGGCCGGCTGTGCATCGGCATTTGCGCGATGATCACTGGCTGCATTTGTATGGTGATCCGCTGGATGCGATAGGGCGTGAGATCAAACTGAATCTGCTCGAGCAGTTCTATCCGACCGATCCGGACTGGCGCGCAATGGTCAGTTTGCGCACTCGGCAGATCTGGGCGAAAGGGTTGTCGGCGTTGGGTAACTGGTCGCGGTAAATCATCAGTGTCTTTGCTGCCGGCACTTTCCTCCGGGCACAAAAAACGGCTCACTTTGCGGTAAGCCGTTTTTTGTATCCGTGCTGCGCGATCTAATTCATACCTGGATCGAACACGTTTCCTACAGCGGTTTTTCAACCTGATCTGTCGGTACCGATTTAGTCGAATGAAAAGGCATTTTCGCGCCTGTAGTACCTCGCCCCCGACCTAGCGGTTGTTCTGCATTTCTCCTACAAATCTTTCAGGTCGACAACTTACGCGCCTTTACCTGAGGATGTTTTCTGTTGTTTTTCCAGGATGGATTTCAGATGAAAAGGATGAGTCCGTTGCCATTCAACTCTATTTTCAGTCGGCCATTGTCATGAGTATTTCCAATGAGGATCGCGATTTTCTGGTGGCGATGGGCAGTCGCATTGCTCACTTACGCACAGTGCACGAGATCACACAGACTCGGTTTGCACGGGCTTTAGGTCTTTCCCGGCAAACCTTTCAGGGCTACGAGGAGGGCACGCGCAGCATGCCGGTCACGACACTGGTGAAGATGGCATTTGCGCTTCGCGTGCCCGTTGAAGACCTGCTCGGGGTTCCCTCTTACACGGAGACGCCCAGACGCAGCTTGACCTCGGCGTGGTATCGACGGCTGCAGTCCATCAATGAACTTTCGAAGGTCCAACAGAAGGTCATTGCGCAGATGCTCGACGCACTAATCGCACAGGCAGCGACCAAAGCGAGCGACGAAGAAAAAGAAATTTGAAGTAACCCAAAGAACGCGGAACCAAGGTGCGCGAACACCCTGGCCCCGCTAACCACAAGCAGCTAAACAGGAGCTAATAACAGGAGCTAATCATGGCTAACACCAATCATACGTCATCAACCCCCATCACTGAACGCAGGTTGAAAATCGCCGCTGATTTTTACCCGGTTCACACCAAGGAAAAGACCTACAGCCCCGCCAAACCGGTGCCCTGGATCAGGCTTCGCGGACTGTGGTTGCGGCAGGCGGGATTCGAGGTGAACGAGAACGTCAAAGTGCGTGTGATGAAAGGGTGTCTGGTGATTACAGCGGAATAGATGAATCGTCCGAGTAAAGCCGCAACGCTATTTGCGTAGGAAAAACGCCGCTAACCCTCAAGGGATAGCGGCGTTTTTTAAGAGCCTTTCTGCCGGCTGCTTATTCGGGTGAGTATCCGATAATCCGCAGTTCAAATCGGTAGCAGGACTCGAATACTACCGGTTGTAGATCGGTGCTCAGGGGATTTCCAAAGGGGCAGGTATGAAGCCTTGCTCTCTGAGTGACTTAATGACTCCGCGAATCAGGTAGTTATTGGAAAATCCAATCGTGTACTGCCTTGCTCCGGGGGTAAGCGGTAAAAGCATTCCCTGATCCACCAGTTTTTTTATCAAGTAGGTCCGTTGATTACTCGAATGTTTGGGGAGTACAGCTGCTACATCCGCAGATTTGACTAGCTTCAGTTTAATCGCGGCAGAGAGCACCAGTTCCTCTGTCTCGGTGATCCATTCGCGTTCCCGTGCAAAGGCGATAGCAGGGACGAGAATGCACTTGGTGAGATAAGAATAATTGGTTAGGCGGTCGACCTTTTCAAGCTCGTCGCGTATGCCTTGCAAGACATACGTACACCATTGCTCCAACCCTTCCGTTGTTCCCTTGTCAGCTGTTGCGAGCATTGAGTAATAGCGTTCACGGTCGTTGCAGAACACGGCTGTAGGATTCAATACGCGACCGCCCGTATTGACGTTGAAGCCATATTTCATCAGTAACGCATAGGTGAGCAGTCTGACCACGCGGCCATTGCCATTACCGAACGGGTGTATCCATCCAAATCTATGGTGCGCCAGCGCGACCTTCATCAGGTCATATTTGGGGGAGTCCTTACGGTTAACGAACTCGACGAGTTCCTCCATGTATGCCTGAATCTGGATGAAGTCGGGCGGCAGATGATCGGATTGTGAAATCCGCACACCACCGCTGCGGTATGCGCCTGGCGTTTTGTCGCCTTCGCGTTGGAGATTGTCGACGGTCATCGCGTGTAGCTCGCGGATCGTACGCTCGGTCAGTTCTGCGCCCGGCGCCATGATCTGCTCGATGTAATCCATCGCATTCTCGATGTTGGCTACCTCACGAAGCTGGTCAGTTTCGTGGGCCTTCCCCTCCACTTTGCTCTCAATGTAGTCCGCCAAGGTTGTGTGGTTGCCCTCAATGCGCGCAGAGCCGAGGCTTTCCAGCGCATGGAACAATGACTTGAGTTGGTGAAACACCTGTGGCGGCGTATCGCCTTCGAGTCTCAGACGACGTAGGTGCTCCAGTTCGCTCAAGACATCCACCAGGTCAGAGTCAAAGGAGGGATTGAGCAGCGCCAGGTCGTGATGGAAAAACTCGGCCATGATAATAATTATCTCAAGTGTTATTTTTGATTATCTTGAATTTTCTATTGTGGAGGCCAGGATTTATTGGCTAAAAGCTGAGGTGTGAGGTTAGCATTATCTTGAATTTGATATTTGCTTATGTGAAAAAAGGCGAAGTGCAAAATGTAAGAAAGTCTGACTGATGAGGGGCTGCGATCACACTGATCCAATCGAAAGGGCTGTGGATAGGCCTTCTGTAGGTGGGGAACCGGAGGGGGAATTATTGCAGGCATAAAAAAACGGCCTACCTTTCGGTAAGCCGTTTTTAGTACTTGGTGGCTACACAGGGACTTGAACCCCGGACCCCAGCATTATGAATGCTATGCTCTAACCAACTGAGCTATGTAGCCAAGTGGCGCGCATTATTCCCCTGAAATGGAAAAGCGTCAAGCGTAAATTTAAAAATTTTTTCTACGCTTTCAACCGTTTATCAAAATCACTGGCTGAGCAGCGGCGAAGGGCAGCGTTGGAACCAGCGGCTGGCCTGCTCATAAGCGTGCGCCAATTGCAGGACAGCGAAGTCGGCCTGATGCTTGCCGATGATCTGTAGCCCCATCGGTAAACCGTGCGAATTGAATCCGGCCTGCACACTGGCGACCGGGCAACCCGACAGCGTGCCGGGGATGACCACCTCCATCCAGCGGTGATACGTGTCCATCGCCACGCCTTCGATAGACGTTGGCCACGGCTGGGTTTTGTCGAACGGAAACACCTGAGCGCTCGGCAGCAACAGATAGTCGTAGCGTTCGAACAACTTCGAGATTGCCCGATACCAATCGCTGCGCACCACGGAGGTGGCGAACACTTCGCTGGCCGACAGCTTCAGGCCGTTCTCCACTTCCCAGATCGCTTCCGGTTTCAACAACGCACGCTTCTGCGGATCGGCATAGGTTGCGCCCAACGACCCCGCGACCATCCAGTGCCGCAACGTCCGCCAACTGCTCCACAGCCGTTCCGGCGCGAACCCAGGCTCAACCGACTCAACGTGGCAGCCGAGGCTTTCAAAGTCGGCAAACGTCTTCTCACACAGCGACAGAACGCCGTTCTCCATCGGCAGATAACCGTTGAAGTCGCCCAACCAACCCAACCGCGAGCCCTTGAAATCACGCTCCAGCGGCGCCGCAAAGGCCTCACCGGATTCAGCGATGGACAGCGGAGCCCGTGCATCGCCCCCGGCTTGCACCGACAACAGCAACGCCGCATCCCTCACGCTGCGCGCCATCGGCCCCTCATAACCGAGCTGATCAAAAAACAGATCAGCACTGTCATCAAACGGCACACGCCCCTGTGACGGGCGGAAACCAAAGATATTGTTGAACGCCGCCGGATTACGCAGCGACCCCATCATGTCGCTGCCATCCGCCACCGGCACCAGGTGCATCGCCAGTGCCGCCGCCGCGCCGCCACTGCTGCCACCGGCTGTTTTGCTCGGGTCATACGCGCAAGCAGTCGCGCCAAACAACGGGTTGTAACTTTGCGAGCCGAGACCGAATTCCGGGGTGTTGGTCTTGCCGATAATGATCGCGCCAGCAGCCTTGATCCGCTCGACCATGATGCCGTCGCGCTCAGGCACAAAGTCCTTGTACAGCGGCGATCCCAGCGTGGTGCGAATGCCGTGGGTCAGCGATAGATCCTTGATCGCGTGGGGCAAGCCATGCATCCAGCCACGGTATTGGCCACGCGCCAGTTCGGCATCGCGTTCATCGGCCTGAGCCAGTAGATGTTCCGGTGATTGCAGGCTGATCAGCGCATTCACCAACGGATTGAAACGTTCGATATGGGCAAGGTAAGTCTGCATCACTTCCCGGCAGGAAACCTGGCGCAGGCGGATGCGTTCGGCGAGCGCGTGGGCCTGCAACAGGACCAGTTCGCTGATGTTATTAGAGTTCATTGCAAGCGGCCTTTCAGAAGGCTGGAAAAACGCCCCGCCAGTGCGACGGGGCGGTAAAGATCAACGCATCAGGTTGGTCCACAGACGGTCGGCGAGGCGGATCGCACCTTCGCCGCAAGTCTTGCTGAACACCACGTTGGTGCCCTCGGGAATGTGCAATTCCGGCGCGTCCTTGAGCGCTGCATCAAGGAACGGTTCGACGCCTTTGATCGGGCTCTGATGCTTGAGGAAGTTCTGGGTCATCGCCGAGTTTTCCGGCTGGCTGAGGAAGGCGATGAACGCCTTGGCATTCGCCGGATTTTTACTGCCGGTGGGGATGACCATGTTATCGACCCAGGCCAGCACGCCTTCTTTCGGGTAGAGGTATTTCAGCGTCGGTTTCATCTCGCGGGCACGCATCGACGAGCCGCCCCAGAACATCGACATGTCGATTTCACCGGAGGCGAGGTTCTCGCGAATCGAACCGGCCTTGGAGCTGTAGGTCTTGACGAACGGCTTCTGCGCCTTGAGCAACGTCAGCACCTGCTGCATCTGTTTCGGGTCTTCGCTGCACAGCGGGATATTCAGATAGAGGCTGGCCATGTCGACCATGTCGCTGACCGAGTCGAACATGTTGATCCGCCCTTGCAATTCGGCTGGCGGCTCATACAAAACCTTGTAGCTGTCGGCCGGACCTTTGTAACGCGCGGAGTCCAGCACGACGCTGGTGGTGCCCCAAATGAACGGCACCGAATACGCGCCTTCCGGGTCCCAGCTCGGTTTTTTCAGGTTATCCACAAGGCTGGCGTAGTAGGGCTCTTTGACCGGGTCGAAGCGCTCCAGCAGGTTTTCCTTGATCAGGATCGGCACGAACTGGTGCGACGGAATCGCCACGTCATAACCGGCGCCGCCCTGTTTCAATTTCGCCAACAAGGTCTCGTTGGAGTCGTAGGAATCGACGGTGACTTCGATGCCGGTCTGCTTCTGGAACCTGGCAAGAATCTCCGGCGAAAAGTAGCCGCTCCAGCTCACCACGTTGAGTTTCTCTGCGGCCTGAACACTGGCGGCCATGCTCAACGGCAATGTCAGAAACAACGAAGTGCCGACGCTTTTTATCCACTTGCTCATGCTATTTCCCCACAGGTCGTAGAAGGTTCAGGCGTTCTTTTTGCCCAACAGGTAAGAGAGGCTGACGAACAGCACCGAGACGCCGAGGATCAGCGTCGACACGGCGTTGACGTCGGGTGTCACGCCCATCCGCAGCAGGCCGAAAATGAAGATCGGCAGGGTCGTGGTGCCCGCTTGCGAGACCATCATCGAGATCACGAAGTTATCCAGCGAGACGATGAAGGCCAGCATCAGCCCGGAGAAAATCCCCGGCATCAGCAGCGGCAGAGTGACCTTGCGAAAGGTTCGCCAAGGGCCGGCATACAGGTCGGCCGAGGCTTGTTCCAGCGACAGGTCCATGTCGTTCTGCCGTGCACGAATCGGCAGGTAGGCGAAGGGAATACAGAACACCGTGTGCGCGATGATCAGGTTGCCGTAGCCCAGCGACAGACCGATGGTGGAGAACAGCGCCAGCGTTGCCACACCGACGACAATTTCCGGCAACACCAGCGGCAACATGATCGCGCCCATCGACAACTGCAGGCCCTTGAACTTGGCCCCACGCGAGGTGCCGAGGGCGGCGAGGGTGGCAATCGCCGTGGCGATCATGCTCGCGCACACCGCGATCAACAGGCTGTTGCCGGCGGCCTGGCGCAAGGCCTGATTGGCGAAGGCGGCGCGATACCAATCGAGGCTGAAACCGGTCCACACCGTCGCCGATTGGTTGGCATTGAAGGAGAACACCACCAGCACCACGATCGGCGCATAGAGGTAAAGGTAGAACAGAAAACTGAAGCCGCCGAAACCGGGAAAGTCCTGCACACCCAGCCCTTTGCGTTTGAATACTCCGATCATCACGCACCTCCTTTGGCGATGCGCTGGCGCTCGGCGCGCAGGGCATACACGGTCAACACCAGCATCACGGCGGCCATCAGCACTAGCGACAGCGCTGCGCCGAACGGCCAGTTACGTGCATCGCTGAACTGCCGGAAGATCAGGTTGCCGAGCATCATTCGCGTGCCGCCACCGAGCAGTTCCGGGGCGATCATCGCCCCCAGGCATGGCACGAAAGTGAGGATGGCGCCGGCGATAATTCCCGGTTTGGCGATCGGTAACACCACTTTGCGCAAGGTGCGCACGCGTCCGGCGTAGAGGTCCTGCGCGGCTTCGAGCAGACGGATATCCATCTTTTCCAGCGTCGCGTAGATCGGCAACACCACGAACGGCGCATAGGTGTAAACCAGCCCGAGCAGCACCGCGCCGTCGGTGTACAACAACTGCAATGGTTCATGGATAACGCCCATGCCCATCAGGCTGTTGTTGATCACCCCGGTGTTACGCAGCAGCAGAATCCACGCGTAAGTGCGGATCAGCAGGTTGGCCCAGAACGGCACGGTGATCAGAAAGATCAGCAAGCCACGGCGATGCGCCGGTTGCATGGCCAGCCACACCGCCACCGGAAAACCGATCAGCAACGTGATGATCGTGGTCAGCCCGGCAATGCCGATCGAGCGCAGGGCGATGAGCAAATACGAGTCGGCAAACGCGAGGCTGTCGTCCAGTTGGCGCTCGAACAGCAGTGAGGTGTAGGCGTCGCTGCTGAAGACTTTGTTGACCCCGCCGTAGGGGTTGGCCTCCATCAGCGAATAGCCGATGACGATCAGAATCGGCACCAGCAGAAACAAACAGATGGCGATCAGCGCCGGGCTGACCCCGAGGAAACTCTGGAAGGCTTTGCGCCGCTCCAGCGTGTTGGCAATCGGTAAGGCGGGCATGGCAATTTCTCCGGCTCAGTCGTGCAGGACGCTGGCGCTTCCGCGGTCGAACAACAGACCGGCCTGGGAGCCGACGGCAAAGCGCAGGCTTTGATCGACGCAATTGGGCGTACGCACGGTGAGGCACGAACCGTCGCTGAGGCTGACCTGATATTGCAGATCGGTGCCGAGGTAGATTTGCGCTTCGATCCGGCACGGCAGCGCGGCTTCAGTCGCGGCCGGTACCAGATGCAAGCGTTCGGGACGTACTGACAGCGTGATGTTGGCGCCGACCTGCACATCGCTGCACGGTTGCGCCGGCAATGGATGACCCGCCGGGCCGGCGAACCACGCCTGACCGTTTTCCACGCGAGTGACGGTGCCTTCGATGAAATTGGTTTCGCCGATGAAGTCGGCGACGAAGCGATTGCGCGGGCGTTCGTAGATATCTTCCGGGCGTCCGACCTGCTGCACTTCGCCTTCGGAAAGCACGGCGATGCGGTCGGACATGGTCAGCGCTTCTTCCTGGTCGTGGGTGACGAAGATGAAGGTGATACCGGTCTTGGCCTGGATGGTTTTCAACTCTTCGCGCATCGCCTGGCGCAGCTTGAGATCGAGCGCCGACAGTGGCTCATCGAGCAGCAGTACTTTCGGATGCGGGGCCAGCGCGCGGGCGAGGGCGACACGTTGTTGCTGACCGCCAGACAGTTGCGCCGGTTTGCGATTGGCAAAGCGTTCCATCTGTACCAGCGCCAGCATTTCGCGCACACGCTCGGCGATTTGCGCCTTGCTGAGGACTTTGCCCATCGGCTGCGATTCGAGACCGAAAGCCAGGTTCTCGGCGATGGTCATGTGCGGGAACAGCGCGTAGTGCTGGAACACCGTGTTGACCGGACGCTGAAATGGCGGGCGGTCAGCAATGTTTTCGCCGTAGAGGAGAATCTCGCCTTCGGTGGGAAACTCGAAACCGGCGATCATCCGCAGCAGCGTGGTCTTGCCGCAGCCGGACGGGCCGAGAAGGGTGAAGAATTCGTTGTCGCGGATGTCCAGGTCGATGCTTTTCAGCGCCACCGGGCCGGTCTGCGGATCACCGTAAACCTTGCGTACTGAGCGGATCGAGACCGCCAGCGTTTGCAGCGAATGCAGGGCATTCATGCGTTACCTCCGATTCCCCCATCGCCTGCGACTCGCTTTGCAAAGCGTTGCCGTCGGGCCATGGATATTATTTTTTTGGGCAGGATCGAGATTGCGTTCGGGTGTGAAACCAGCTGTTTTTTTGTTCTGCTGTGGCTCGATTATCAGCCAGGGGTTGCGCGGCGCGACACTTCAATTTAAACATGGCAGGTGTTAGTTAATTTAACAGCCGAAGGTGCCAGGAATCATGCCCGACCACCGTTTGCCGCCGCTCAACGCGGTGCGTGCGTTTGATGCCGCCGCTCGTTTGGGCAGCTACGTCGAAGCCTCGAAAGCCCTGCACGTGACCCAGCCTGCGATTGGCCGGCATGTGAAATTGCTCGAGGACTGGTTGGGCATTCAACTGTTCGAGCGCACCTCGCGCGGGGTCAACCTGACGCCGGCGGGGGAGAAGTATCACCGCAAGATCAGCGCGGCTTTGCAGTTGATCATCGAGGCGGGCAAGGAAGCGCAGCCGAAAGATGCCGAGCGCTGGCTGCGGATCATGGTGGTACCGGGTTTTGCCAAGCGTTGGCTGATGCCGAGGATCGAAGCGCTGCGCCATCTGCGGCCGGGGCTGAAACTGGCCATTGAGCCGAATTCGACTTTTACCGAAGTGGATGGCAAAAGCGCAGATCTGGGCATCGTCTACGGCCTCGACGGGCAATATGCCGACTCACGGGAAGCGCTGATTTGTCCTCGGGTTTTCCCGATTTGCACGCCGGCGTATCTGGCCA
Source organism: Pseudomonas sp. S3_C06 (assembly GCF_054667675.1). Lineage (NCBI taxonomy): Bacteria > Pseudomonadati > Pseudomonadota > Gammaproteobacteria > Pseudomonadales > Pseudomonadaceae > Pseudomonas > Pseudomonas sp. S3_C06. Next base: position 2,833,728 of record NZ_CP162747.1, on the reverse strand, counting down.
GCATCGCAGCGATCAACAGCCCGGCCGATCTGGTCAGCCACGAACTGATCCACGTCGATGACGGCGAATGGTGGAACCTGTGGTTCGCCGCGCACGACCTCGATATTCATCTCAATTCCGACATGCTCTACGTCAACAATGACCACGCGCTGTCAGTCGCCGAAAGCGGGCAGGGCATCGCGCTGGCCAACGAAGTGCTGGTGCGCCATGAGCTGGCCAGCGGCAAACTGGTGCGTGCGGTCGATGCTGAGGTGAAGCTTGAGAGCTATCGAGTGCTGACGCCGTCCGCCGAACTCTCGGCGGATGTGGCGTGGTTTATTCAATGGCTCAAGGCTGAGCTGCAGGCGGACTTCCCCGAGGCCGTGATCAACTGAGGCGGAAGCGTGCGGTGTTGTCGCTCAGCGCCTTGCTGCCTTGGCTCAGTGTGTCTGCGGCAAGATTCACCGCCCGTGCACCTTCGAGCAAACGCACGGCAGCCTGATCGACCTGCTGGATATTGCCGCTGACCTCGTCGGCGGTGCTGGCCTGTTCCTCTACCGCCGTGGCGATCTGCGCCAACGTGTCGGTGACGCTCTGCACGGCGCTGGCGATTTCGCCCAGGCGTTCACCGAGACCGGTGACCGACTCGGCATCGGTTTGCGCCTGGCCGCACGCGGCTTCCATCAGAGTCACGGCTTCGTTGACCGTAGCGCGCAGGCTGTCGACCGTACCGGCGATCTGCGCGGTGGACGATTGCGTACGTTGCGAGAGGCTGCGCACTTCATCGGCCACTACGGCGAAACCGCGACCCTGTTCACCGGCGCGTGCGGCTTCGATGGCCGCATTGAGCGCGAGCAGATTGGTCTGTTCGGCAACACCGCGAATCGTGTCGACGACCAATTGAATCTGCTGGCCTTGCTCGCTGACTCGACCGAGTGCCGCAGCAGTGTCGTTCAAGCGTTGATTGAGCTGCTGAATACTCGCGGTGGTGCGCTGGCTGTCGCGGCTGCTGTCAGCGGCAATGCGCCGGGTGTGCTGGGCGCTGCCGGAAGCCTGTTCGCAACTCTGCGCCACGCCTTGCGAGGTGGCGGCTAATTGCGTGGCGGCTGCGGCGATCTGGCTGATCTGCAACTGCTGCGCTTCGACTTCGCCGAGGGCGCCGCTGGAATGCTCATTGAGGCTGCGTACCGCGTTGCTCAGTTGCGAGGTCTCGTGATCGACGCCGAGCATGCTGCTGCGCAGTTGCACCACGGCCACGTTGAGCGCGGTGCTGATCGCCGCCAATTCATCGCGGCCCACCACCGGCACTTGCAGGCTGAGGTTGCCGTCGCGCAGGGCCTCAGCGAGCAGGGTGATGCCGCTGGCACTGCGGCGGATCGAGGCTTGCAGGCAGACAAACAAGTACAGCGCCGCCAGTAGCAAGCAACCAAAGATCGCCGCGACGATGATGAGCTGACGGATTGCTGAACTGTGGTAGGCGTCGAGGCGCTGATCCAGCGACACCAGCGATTGCTGGCGCAGGGCGGCGAGGTCGGTCAACAGGGCATCGAGGTTGCGTTCGAAGTCGTCCGGCTTGAGCGTGATGCTGCCGCCGAACACGCCGTCATCAAGGACCTTCAGGCCGCTGTCGAGGCGTTTCAGGCTGTCGTGGTATTGGCTGGCCCAGCTCTGCTGATCTTTCGGCAGGCGTGCTTCGAGCAGCGTGGCCGTTTTGACCAGTTGCTCGCGGGCGTCACCGATGCGGCTGCGCAGGTCGCGCAACTGCAAACGGCTTTGCAGGGTGAATTGGCCGGAGACGACCGAGGCTTGGCCGACTGCGGCGAGGCGTCCAACGCGTTCGATCAGGTCTGGCGCGTGTTGCGTGGAGATTTGCGTCAGCAGGTAGGTTTCCAGCCACGGCGCGAGGGTCAGGCGATTGTCCATGACGATCTGTTCGCGCAACGCTTGCAGGGCGCTCAACGCATTGGTGAAGCGCTCGTAACCGTCCGGCCACCAACCGACACCACTGAGGCTTTTCGAATCCAGACCATTGAGTGCGGTTTGCAGCGCTTGATAGCGAGCGAGTGTTGCGCCTTCGGCACCTTCGTTTTTCAGGGCGTTGCCCAAGTCCGTGGTGGCTTGCAGAACCGCCGGTTGCACTGCGTCGAAGGCGCCCATGGCGGCGAGAGTGGCCGGTGTCGGCTGGCGATTGGTTTCCGTGGCGCGCCAACGGGCGGCGCGGTCACGTTGCGCGGCGAGCAGGTTGTCCAGCGCATCCAGTGCGAGCAACTGCCGCACGCCGGCGCGTTCGCCGGAAATCAGATTGAGCTTGTCGCGATAGTCCTGGCCGATCATCAACAGGCTGCCGGCCAACGGCAGAATGAACAGCAGAAACAACAACTGGAATTTACCTGCGAAGCCAAACCGCCCCAGCAATTTGATCCCCGGTGAAAGGAAAGCCTGCATGCCCCATGACTCCTCTGGACACCACGCACCATTGGCGTGCATCGCGGTCGTTCGACGTTGATGTTGTGCCCTGCTAAAAGGCCTCGAAAGTTCACTCTCGCCCGCTCTGTAGGCCGGCTCTGTAGCGAAACTTCCCATTGTCGGTCGCCTTTGTAAGGCGCCCGCGTTCAAGGGGAGAAGCAAGGCAAGATTCAGACCATGGCGTTGCGCTATCACCTTGCAGTCGACGACCAGTCAGTTAGTTAGCTGGCTAAGGGGATGGCGCTGGCGCACCGAAAAATGGCACATTGACGCACCTGCCTGCGTGCACCCATCTGCTGTCCGGAAACTTTCATGGCTATCAGCAACGTTCAGACCGCCGCTGTCTCGGCGCCCGCTGCTCCGCAAAGCAGCCCATTGGTGATGCGTATCATCGGCGCGGTGGCGCTGGCGCATTTGATCAACGACCTGATCCAATCGGTGCTGCCGTCGATCTACCCGATGCTCAAGGCCAATTACGGCCTGACCTTTACTCAGGTCGGCCTGATCACTTTGACCTTTCAACTGACCGCCTCGTTGTTGCAGCCGTGGGTCGGTTATCACACCGATCGGCATCCGAAGCCGTGGCTGTTGCCGGCGGGTTCGATCTGCACGCTGATTGGCATCGTGATGATGTCGATGGTCGGTAGTTTTCCGTTGATTCTGCTGGCGGCGGCGCTGATTGGTATCGGCTCTTCAACGTTCCACCCGGAAGCCTCGCGGATTGCTCGACTGGCCTCGGGCGGACGCTTTGGCCTGGCGCAGTCGACTTTTCAGGTTGGCGGTAACGCCGGCTCCGCGTTCGGTCCGTTGCTGGCGGCGGCGATCATTATTCCCTTCGGTCAGGGCAACGTGGCGTGGTTTGGCTTGTTCGCGGTGTTTGCGCTGTTCGTGCTGTACCGCATCAGCCGCTGGTACGCCCATCATCTCAATCTGTTCAAGCTCAAGGCCGGTCAGGCAGCGACTCACGGGCTATCGAAGGGCAGGGTGACCAGTGCGCTGGTGGTGCTGGGCCTGTTGGTGTTCTCCAAGTATTTCTACATGGCCAGCCTGACTAGCTACTTCACCTTCTACCTGATCGAGAAGTTCGACTTGTCGGTGGCCAGTTCGCAGCTGCACCTGTTCCTGTTTCTCGGAGCGGTCGCGGCGGGGACGTTCTTCGGCGGGCCGATCGGCGACAAGATCGGGCGTAAGGCAGTGATCTGGTTCTCGATCCTCGGCGTGGCACCGTTCACGCTGCTCATGCCCCACGTTGACCTGTTCTGGACCACTGTCCTCAGCGTGGTGATCGGCTTCATTCTGGCCTCGGCGTTCTCGGCGATTGTGGTGTACGCGCAGGAACTGGTGCCGGGCAATGTCGGGATGATTGCCGGAATCTTCTTCGGTTTGATGTTTGGGTTTGGCGGGATCGGCGCGGCGTTGCTCGGGCATCTGGCGGATATTCACGGGATTGAGTACGTGTATTTCCTGTGCTCGTTTCTGCCGTTGTTTGGCGTGTTGGCGATCTTCCTGCCTCGCACCAAAAAGGCCTGACGCCACACCATTCCCAACTGTGGGAGCGAGCCTGCTCGCGAATGCGGTGTGTCATCCGCAGAGATGTGACTGACACTCCCTCTTCGCGAGCAGGCTCGCTCCCACAGGGGAAACAGGTTCAGTAGTAAATTTCAGGCACAAAAAAGCCGCGTATCAAACGCGGCTTTTTCTTGGGCGTAACGCTTACACGTTGAAGCGGAAGTGCATCACGTCGCCGTCCTTGACGATGTAGTCCTTGCCTTCCAGACGCCATTTACCGGCTTCTTTGGTACCGGCTTCGCCCTTGTACTGGATGAAGTCGTTGTAGGCGATCACTTCAGCGCGGATGAAGCCTTTCTCGAAGTCGGTGTGGATCACGCCGGCAGCCTGAGGTGCGGTGGCACCGACTTTGACGGTCCAGGCGCGGACTTCTTCGACACCGGCGGTGAAGTAGGTCTGCAGGTGCAGCATTTCGTAGCCGGCGCGGATCACGCGGTTCAGGCCAGGCTCTTCCAGGCCCAGGGCCTCGAGGAACATGTCCTTCTCTTCGCCGTCATCGAGCTCGGCGATTTCCGCTTCGATCTTGTTGCAGACCGGAACCACCATCGCGCCTTCCTCTTCGGCAATGGCGCGAACCACGTCCAGGTGCGGGTTGTTCTCGAAACCGTCTTCAGCGACGTTGGCGATGTACATGACCGGTTTGGTGGTCAGCAGGTGGAAGCCCTTGATCACTGCTTTTTCGTCAGCGCTCATGTTCTTCATCAGGCTGCGTGCCGGCTTGGCTTCGGTGAAGTGCGCGATCAGTTGCTCAAGCAGAGCCTTCTGAACCACGGCGTCCTTGTCACCGCCCTTGGCGTTACGCGCAACTTTCTGCAGTTGCTTCTCGCAACTGTCGAGGTCGGCGAAAATCAGTTCCAGGTCGATGATTTCGATGTCGCGTTTCGGGTCGACGCTGTTGGAAACGTGGATCACGTTTTCGTCTTCGAAGCAGCGCACCACGTGAGCGATCGCATCGGTTTCGCGGATGTTGGCGAGGAACTTGTTGCCCAGGCCTTCACCTTTCGAGGCGCCGGCAACCAGGCCAGCGATGTCGACGAATTCCATGGTGGTCGGCAGGATGCGCTTCGGATTGACGATGGCCGCCAGAGCGTCCAGACGCGGATCCGGCATCGGCACGATGCCGCTGTTCGGCTCGATAGTGCAGAAGGGGAAGTTTTCGGCCGCGATACCGGATTTGGTCAGGGCGTTGAACAGGGTGGACTTGCCGACGTTAGGCAGGCCGACGATGCCGCAATTGAATCCCATGGTGTTTCCCCTCGGAGTAGAGTCAGGCCTTCTGGCTGTGCAGGTTTTTCATCGCGCGGTTCCATTCACCGGCGAGGATATCCGGCAGCACGCCGAGGGCAAAGTCGATGCTGGCATCGAGTTTTTCCTGTTCGGCGCGTGGCGCACGACCCAGGACGAAATTTGAAACCATACTGGCGACGCCCGGGTGGCCAATGCCAAGCCGCAGGCGGTAGAACGTATTCTGATTGCCCAGTTGCGCAATGATGTCGCGCAACCCGTTGTGACCGCCATGGCCGCCGCCTTGCTTGAGCTTGGCAACGCCCGGAGGCAAGTCGAGTTCGTCATGCGCCACGAGGATTTCTTCAGGCTTGATGCGGAAGAAACCGGCGAGTGCCGCCACGGCCTGGCCGCTGCGGTTCATGTAGGTGGTGGGAATCAGCAGACGAACATCCTGACCCTGATGCGAATAGCGCCCGGTCAGGCCGAAATATTTGCGATCGGCGACAAGGTTGACACCTTGTGCGTCAGCGATGCGCTCAACAAAAAGGGCCCCTGCGTTATGCCGGGTCTGGTCGTATTCGGCGCCTGGATTTCCCAGGCCAACGATCAGTTTGATGGCAGTCACGATAGGGGCCCTTCCTTTGAGTGGTGAGTAACATCGCCGCGATCAGGGAAAGCGGCGAAAGTGGACGAAAAATGCTCATTTACCATGGATGTAAACTCCGCGTTCTCGCCCGCTTTCTCGCTACGTTCCAGTCCGCGATGTTACTTGTTCACTCAGGCATGACAGAGTGAATTACTCTGCTGCGCCTTCTTCGGTAGCTTCTGGAGCAACGCGTGGAGCGTGTACGTTTGCAACAGCTTTGTCGTCACCGTGAGCCAGTGCAACGAACTCAACGCCTTTAGGGGCTTTGATGTCGGACAGGTGGACGATTGCGCCGATTTCCAGAGCCGACAGGTCGACTTCGATGAACTCAGGCAGATCTTTCGGCAGGCAAGTTACTTCGATTTCGTTCAGGACGTGCGAGATCTCGCCGCCTTTCTTGATCGGAGCTTCTTCACCAACAAAGTGCACAGGCACGATAGCGGTCAGTTTCTGACCGGCTACGACGCGTACGAAGTCAGCGTGCAGAACGTGACCCTTGGACGGGTGACGTTGCAGGGCTTTGATGATGACGTTCTGCTTTTTGCCGCCAACGTTCAGTTCGATAACGTGGCTGTAGGCAGCTTCGTTTTCGAGCAGTTTGGCAACTTCTTTGGCCAGCATGCTGATGGATTCAGGGGCTTTTTCGCCACCGTAAACAACAGCTGGAACCAGAGCGGCGAGACGACGCAGGCGGCGGCTCGCACCTTTCCCCAGGTCGGAACGCACTTCAGCATTCAGAGTAAAATCGTTCATTGTGTATCTCCAAAATAGCCATGACCGGAGTGGCGTTTGCGACCAGCGCCAAACACGGTATGGGCAAAAAAGCCCCGCCCCGGCAGGAATGCCGGGGCGGGGCGCTTTTCGTCAACGAGACATTTCGCGAAGGGCAGGGCCCTTAACGGAACATCGCGCTGATCGATTCTTCATTGCTGATGCGGCGAACCGCTTCGGCAACAACCGGTGCGATATCCAGTTGACGGATACGTGCACAGGCTTGTGCTGCAGCGGACAGCGGGATGGTGTTAGTCACCACCAGCTCGTCCAGCACGGAATTTTCGATATTCTCGATGGCCCGACCCGACAGCACAGGGTGTGTGCAGTAGGCAAAGACCTTGGCTGCGCCATGCTCTTTCAGGGCCTTGGCCGCGTGGCACAGAGTGCCGGCGGTATCGACCATGTCATCGACCAGAATGCAGGTACGCCCTTCGACATCACCGATGATATGCATCACTTCAGAGTGATTGGCTTTCTCACGGCGTTTGTCGATGATCCCGAGGTCCACGCCCAGGGATTTGGCAACAGCACGTGCACGCACGACGCCACCAATGTCCGGGGACACGATCATCAGGTTTTCGAAGCGCTGATCTTCAATGTCATCCACCAGAACCGGGGAGCCGTAGATGTTATCTACCGGAATATCGAAGAAACCCTGAATCTGGTCAGCATGCAGATCAACCGTGAGAACACGGTCGATGCCGACTACGGTAAGCATGTCAGCAACGACTTTCGCGCTGATAGCCACACGTGCGGAACGCGGACGGCGATCCTGACGGGCATAACCAAAATAAGGAATAACAGCAGTGATACGAGTAGCCGAGGAGCGGCGGAAGGCATCAGCCATCACTACCAGTTCCATCAGGTTATCGTTGGTCGGAGCGCAAGTCGGCTGAATAATGAAAACGTCTTTACCGCGAACGTTTTCATTGATCTCGGCAGTAATTTCGCCGTCGGAGAACTTACCGACAGAGATGTCACCTAGAGGGATATGCAGCTGACGTACAACACGCCGAGCCAGATCGGGGTTAGCGTTCCCCGTAAAGACCATCATCTTGGACACGCGCAGTACCTAGAGGCTGAGGGTAACCTGGATGAGTATAGAAAATGGCAGGGGCGGCTGGATTCGAACCAACGCATGGCAGGATCAAAACCTGCTGCCTTACCGCTTGGCGACGCCCCTGTATCTGTTGCATCAAGTGCCGAGCACCTGGTTCCTTTAGAGCAGACTTTGCAGCTTGCGGTGCAACATCGAAACGTTGCTGCCTTTGGCTACAAACCCTGTAAGGGTCTCTGTCAGAAGGGCCGAGACTTTATCAGCTTCAGCTTTGCTTGGGAAGCCCCCAAACACACAACTTCCAGTTCCGGTGAGCTTTGCTTCGGTAAATTTACCTAACAAATCCAATGCGTTACGTACTTCTGGATAACGCCTTGCAACCACCGGCAAGCAGTCATTTCGACTGTTTCCCTCGGGAACGGGGCGCACTTTAATGGGCGGCGTGTTACGTGTCAACAAAGGATCGGAAAAAATTTCTGCCGTACTAACAGAGACTTGCGGCACGAGCACCAGATACCACGGTTCTTCGGGATCGACCGGAGTGAGTTTCTCGCCCACGCCCTCGGCAAAAGCCGCATGGCCACGGACAAAAACGGGTACGTCGGCGCCGAGTGTCAGGCCCAGTGCGGCCAGGCGATCTTCATCCCAACCCAGTTGCCACAAATGATTCAGACCGAGCAAAGTCGTCGCCGCGTTCGAGCTGCCGCCCCCGATGCCGCCGCCCATGGGCAGCACTTTATCAATCCAGATATCGATACCGAGCGCGCAACCTGACTGTTGCTGGAGCATTTTCGCCGCGCGCACGATCAGGTTGCTGTCATGCGGCACGCCGGCGAATTCGGTGTGCAACTGAATCACGCCGTCATCGCGCACGGCAAAAGTGATTTCATCGCCGTAATCGACAAACTGAAACAGCGTCTGCAGCTCGTGATAACCGTCTTCACGACGACCGAGAATGTGCAGCATCAAGTTGAGTTTGGCCGGCGAGGGCAGGGTCAGGCGTGCAGCGGTCATGCGTTATTGCCCCAACTTGCGCGGTTGCCAGGTCTTGATCACCAGTGTGACGTCGAGGTCGGTGCCGTGCAGCTTGATGCGCTCGGGCAGCCAGTAACCGTTCTGTTCGGTGTAAGCGATGTATTCGACTTTCCAGCCATCCTGTTCGAGGTTGGCCAGACGGCTGTCGGCGTCCAGATTCAGGCGACTTTTGCTATCAGGCGCTGGCAGGCCACGGACCCACCAGGCCAGATTCGACACCGGCAGTTTCCAGCCGAGCTGTTCTTCGAGCAGGGCTTCCGGGGACTGAGATTCATAGCGACCCTGGTTGGCGACTTCCAGCGACACCTTGCCCGGACGCCCGGTCAAACGTGCCGCGCCACGCCCCAGCGGGCCGGACAAACGAATGTCGTAGTAATCCTGACGTTGCAGCCAGAACAGCGTGCCGCTACCGGAATCTTTCGGTGCGCGGATGCCGATCTTGCCGTCGATCTGCCAGCCGTCGAGGCCGGTCAGCTGTTGTTTGTTTGCGGCCCATTGAGCCGGGCTGCCGTGGCCCTCGACCGATTCGCGAGTGCCAAAACCCGAGCAGCCAGCGAGCAGGGCGATGAAGCTGAAAACAATAACGTGGCGCAAAAACATGAGTTAAAGAGTCTCGGATCCGGTCAGGCGCTTGATGGTGCTGCGCAGAATGGTGCTGTCGGGCTGATCCTTGAGGAATTTGCCCCAGATTTGTTTGGCTTCACGCTGGTTGCCCTTGGTCCACAACACTTCACCGAGGTGCGCGGCGACTTCGTGATCAGGGAAACGCTCCAGCGCTTGACGCAGATATTTCTCGGCGTCATCCAGATTGCCCAGGCGGTAATTCACCCAGCCGAGGCTGTCGAGTACGGCCGGGTCTTCCGGGTTGATCTGATGTGCCTGCTCGATCAGCGTTTTGGCTTCAGCGTAGCGCGTGGTGCGATCGGACAGGGTGTAGCCCAAAGCATTGAGTGCCATGGCGTTGTCCGGATCACGCTTGATGATCAGGCGCAGGTCTTTTTCCATCTGCGCCAGGTCATTGCGTTTTTCCGCGAGCATGGCCCGGGTGTAGAGCAGATTCAGATCGTCCGGATACTGCTGCAAGGCTGTCTGCAAGACTTTCCAGGCCTTGTCGTCCTGCTTGTTGGCCGACAGGGTTTCCGATTCGATCAGGTACAGCTGAATCGCGTAATCCGGTTGTTCGTCGCGCTGGGCGGCGAGTTTGCTCTGCGCTTCTGCGGTCTTGCCGTTGTTCATCAGAATATCGGCCTGACGCAATTGCGCCGGCAGATAATCGTTGCCCGGGCCGACCTGGGCGTACTCGATGAGGGCGCCTTGCGGGTCGTTGCGTTCCTCAGCGATACGACCGAGGTTCAGGTGCGCCGAATCGACGTGGCTTTCACGGGCGATCAGGTCTTCCAGATACCCCTTGGCCTCGTCCCACGCTTTGGCTTCCAGGCAGACCAAGGCCAGCGAGTAACGCAGTTCGTCGTCTTCCGGGTATTGCTGAACCAGGCTGGAGAACTCGGCCTTGGCGTCGTCCATCCGGTCCTGTTCAACCAGCATGCGCGCGTAAGTCAGGCGCAGACGCTTGTCGTCCGGGTACTTCTTGATGCTTTTTTGCAGCAATGGCAGCGCTTCGTCGCCACGGTTCAGCAGTTGCAGCAGGCGCGCGCGCAGCAGAATCGGGGCGATTTCGCCTTCTTCTGGCGGATGGTCTTCGAGCAATGCCAGTGCGCCTTTGTTGTCGCCGTCCTGTTGCAGGAGCAGGGCCTTGCCGAAAATCAGCTGGCTGTTGTTCGGATGGCGTTGCAACAAACGGTCGAAGCTTTTCATCAGACCGTTGCGGGTTTCCTGATCGGTATCCGCTGCCGACAACGCGAGGAAGTCGAAATGGGTATCGCCCTTGCCCTGCAGGACCTTTTCCATATAGACCATCGAGTCGTCATAACGCCCGGCGCGCGCCAGTTGCACGGCAGCGGCGCGTTGCGCTTCGAGGTCGTCCGGGGCGTTTTTCGCCCAGATCAGCGCGGTATCGAGGGCCGGTTGATCGGCACCCAGATATTCGGCGATACGGAATGCGCGCTCGGAGACGCCCGGATCCTGGGTATTGATGGCCTGGGTCACGTAGTTATCCAGCGCAATGTCGAAACGATTGCGCTGACCGGCGAGTTCGGCGCTCAACAGGCTGAAAACGGTTTCCTCGCTGAACGAGCTGTAAACCTTGGGCTTTTCAGGCGCGGGCGTGGTGTCTTCAACCGACGGCGTACCGTCCGGCGAAACGGGAGCCAAGGCCTGGCAGCCGCTGAGGAAGACAAAAGCGAGGAGCAACGCGGAAGATCTATTCATATAGGAAGAGGACGACTAACCTGCGGTCGGATCATCATGACACAAGCCTTCGGCCAAACATAACCGTAGGAGCTGCCGAAGGCTGCGATCTTTTGATCTTGCTGGTGATTCGAAAAACCACAATCAAAAGATCGCAGCCTGCGGCAGCTCCTGCAAGGAGCCAAATTGTGCCCATTATAGGGACTGACGATTGGGACAATAGTCAGCGGTAGTTGTTCTGAATCTTTCGAAGTAGGACAATTGCCGGCTTCACGTCACCATCAGCGACCTTGAATGGCCTTCCTTGCACTCGGTATCAACCACAAGACTGCTTCAGTAGACGTCCGCGAGCGCGTGGCTTTTACTCCTGAACAGCTGGTGGAGGCCTTGCAGCAGCTCTGCCGACTGACCGACAGCCGCGAAGCTGCGATCCTCTCCACCTGCAATCGCAGTGAGCTTTATATAGAACAGGATCAGCTTTCTGCCGATATCGTGCTGCGCTGGCTGGCCGACTATCACCATTTAAGCCTCGATGAGCTGCGCGCGAGTGCTTATGTGCATGAAGATGATGCGGCAGTTCGTCACATGATGCGCGTCGCCTCCGGGCTCGACTCGCTGGTGCTGGGCGAGCCGCAAATTCTCGGTCAAATGAAATCGGCCTACGCCGTGGCCCGCGAGGCCGGCACCATCGGGCCGCTGCTGGGGCGGCTGTTTCAGGCAACCTTCAATGCCGCCAAACAGGTACGCACCGACACCGCCATCGGTGAAAACCCGGTATCAGTGGCGTTTGCCGCCGTCAGCCTGGCCAAGCAGATTTTCAGTGATTTGCAGCGCAGTCAGGCTTTGTTGATCGGCGCCGGCGAGACCATCACTTTGGTCGCCCGCCATTTGCACGAACTGGGCGTCAAGCGCATCGTCGTTGCCAACCGCACTCTGGAACGGGCCAGTCTGCTGGCCGAGCAGTTCGGTGCTCACGCGGTGTTGCTCTCGGACATCCCGGCCGAACTGGTGCGCAGCGATATCGTCATCAGTTCAACCGCCAGTCAGTTGCCGATTCTTGGCAAGGGCGCGGTGGAAAGCGCATTGAAACTGCGCAAGCACAAACCGATCTTTATGGTCGACATCGCCGTTCCCCGGGATATCGAGCCGGAAGTCGGCGAGTTGGACGACGTTTACCTCTACAGCGTTGACGATCTCCACGAAGTGGTCGCCGAAAACCTCAAGAGCCGCCAAGGCGCAGCGCAAGCCGCCGAAGAGATGGTCTCGGTCGGCGCTGACGATTTCATGGTGCGCCTGCGCGAACTGGCGGCGGTCGATGTGCTCAAGGCCTATCGTCAACAAAGCGAACGCCTGCGCGACGAGGAGCTGCAAAAAGCCCTGCGCCTGCTGGCCAATGGCGGCAACGCCGAAGACGTGCTCGGACAACTGGCCCGTGGCCTGACCAATAAACTGTTGCATGCGCCCAGTGTGCAACTGAAAAAGCTTTCTGCCGAAGGCCGCCTCGATGCGCTGGCCATGGCCCAGGAACTCTTTGCCCTCGAGGGCTCACCGGATAGCTTTTCGGATAAAAAACCGCAATGAAAGCGTCACTGCTCAATAAGCTGGACATCCTCCAGGACCGTTTCGAGGAACTGACCGCGCTGCTCGGCGACGGCGAAGTCATTGCCGATCAGGCCAAATTCCGCGCTTATTCCAAGGAATACGCCGAACTTGAGCCGGTGGTACAAGGCTATAAAAAGCTGCTCAGCGTACAAAGCGATCTTGAAGGCGCGCAGGCGCTGCTCAAGGACAGCGACCCGGACATGCGTGAAATGGCCGTGGAAGAAGTCCGCGAAGCCAAGGAATTGCTGATCACCCTGGAAGCCGACCTGCAACGCATGTTGCTGCCCAAGGATCCCAACGACGGCCGTAACGTCTTTCTCGAAATCCGTGCCGGCACCGGTGGCGACGAGGCGGCGATCTTCTCCGGCGACCTGTTCCGCATGTACTCGCGTTACGCCGAGCGGCGCGGCTGGCGTGTCGAGATCCTGTCGGAAAACGAAGGCGAACACGGTGGCTATAAAGAAGTCATCGCCCGCATCGAAGGCGACAACGTTTACGGCAAGCTGAAATTCGAATCCGGTGCGCACCGCGTACAGCGCGTGCCTGCTACCGAATCACAGGGCCGTATCCACACCTCGGCCTGCACCGTGGCGGTATTGCCCGAGCCGGACGAGCGCGAAGCCATCGAGATCAACCCGGCGGATTTGCGCGTCGATACGTTCCGCTCCTCCGGGGCCGGCGGTCAGCACGTTAACACCACCGACTCGGCGATCCGCATCACCCACATACCGACCGGCACCGTCGTCGAGTGTCAGGAAGAGCGCTCCCAGCACAAGAACCGGGCGCGGGCGATGGCCTGGCTGTCGGCCAAGCTCAACGATCAGCAAAACGCAGCGGCGGCCAACGCGATCGCCAGCGAGCGTAAATTGCTGGTTGGCTCGGGCGACCGTTCCGAGCGAATTCGTACCTACAACTTTGCTCAGGGCCGGGTCACTGACCATCGCGTCAACCTGACCCTGTACTCCCTTGACGAAATTCTTGCCGGTGGCGTTGAAGCGGTGATCGAGCCATTGCTGGCCGAATACCAGGCTGACCAACTCGCAGCGATAGGTGAATAAATGACCATCATTGCCAGCCTGTTGCGTGCCGCGGAATTGCCGGATTCACCGACTGCGCGTCTGGATGCCGAGTTGCTTCTCGCCGCTGCACTGGGCAAATCGCGCAGTTTTCTGCACACCTGGCCCGAGCGCATCGTGCCAAGTGAGGCCGCGCTGACTTTTGCCGAGTACCTGCAACGCCGCCGTAGCGGTGAGCCGGTGGCCTATATTCTCGGTCAGCAGGGTTTCTGGAAACTCGATCTGGAAGTCGCGCCGCACACGCTGATCCCGCGCCCGGACACCGAGCTGCTGGTGGAAGCGGCGCTGGAATTACTGCCCGCGACGCCGGCCAAAGTGCTCGATCTCGGCACGGGCAGCGGCGCGATTGCTTTGGCCTTGGCCAGCGAGCGTCCGGCGTGGAAAGTCACTGCGGTGGATCGCGTGCTCGAAGCCGTGGCCCTCGCTGAACGTAATCGCCAGCGCCTGCATTTGAACAACGCCACGGTGCTGAGCAGCCATTGGTTCAGCGCGCTGGAAGGTCAGCGTTTCCAGTTGATCATCAGTAACCCGCCGTACATTGCTGCCGCCGATCCGCATCTGGTCGAAGGCGATGTGCGCTTCGAACCGGCCAGTGCGCTGGTCGCCGGTGAAGACGGGCTCGATGATCTGCGCTTGATCGTTGCGCAGGCGCCGGATCACCTGGAGGCCGCTGGCTGGTTGATGCTCGAACACGGCTATGATCAAGCCGAAGCCGTCCGCGACTTGCTGCTCACGCGCGGTTTCGAAGAAGTCCACAGCCGCACCGATCTGGGCGGTCATCAACGCATCAGTCTGGGGCGCCTGCCGTGCTGAATGATCAGGAGTTGCTGCGCTACAGCCGGCAGATTCTGCTGCAACACATCGACATCGACGGGCAATTGAAGCTCAAGGACAGTCGCGTGCTGATCGTCGGCCTTGGCGGTCTCGGTGCGCCGGTTGCCTTGTATCTGGCCGCGGCGGGTGTCGGTGAAATGCATCTGGCGGATTTCGACACGGTCGATCTGACCAACCTGCAACGCCAGATCATCCATGACACCGACAGCGTCGGCATGAGCAAGGTCGACTCGGCGCTCAAGCGTCTGACCGCGATCAATCCAGAAATCCAACTGATCCCTCATCGTCAGGCGCTGGACGAGGATTCTCTCGCCGCAGCCGTGGCAGCGGTGGATCTGGTGCTCGACTGCTCCGATAATTTCTCCACCCGCGAAGCGGTCAACGCTGCGTGTGTAGCTGCGTGCAAACCGTTGGTCAGCGGCGCGGCGATTCGTCTGGAAGGGCAGTTGTCGGTGTTCGACCCGCGTCGAGCCGAGAGCCCTTGCTACCACTGTTTATACGGCCACGGCAGCGAAGCTGAACTGACCTGCAGCGAGGCCGGGGTAGTCGGGCCGCTGGTCGGCCTGGTCGGCAGCTTGCAGGCGCTGGAAGCGTTGAAAGTATTGGTCGGTTTCGGTGAGCCGCTGGTGGGCCGTTTGCTGTTGATCGATGCTCTCGGTTCGCGCTTCCGCGAGTTGCGCGTCAAGCGTGATCCGGGTTGCAGCGTCTGTGGTTCGCGCCATGCGTGAAGCGCCGATCGGCGTATTCGACTCTGGTGTCGGCGGCTTGTCGGTGCTGGCGGAAATCCAGCGTTTGCTGCCCAATGAATCGCTGCTCTATGTCGCTGATTGCGGGCACATTCCCTACGGAGAGAAAACCCCGGAGTTCATCCGCCAGCGCTGCAGTGTGATGGCCGGGTTTTTCCGTGAGCAGGGTGCCAAGGCCTTGGTGCTGGCCTGCAATACGGCCACGGTTGCCGGCGTTGCCGATTTGCGCCGCGACTTTCCTGACTGGCCGATTGTCGGCATGGAGCCTGCGGTCAAACCTGCCGCCGCCGCGACCCGCAGCGGTGTGGTCGGCGTGCTCGCCACCACCGGCACGCTGCAGAGCGCCAAGTTCGCCGCGTTACTTGATCGTTTCGCCACTGACGTGCGTGTGATCACCCAGCCATGCCCTGGCCTGGTCGAGCTGATTGAAAGCGGCGATCTGCACAGCGCCGAGTTGCGTCAGTTGCTGCAAGGCTATGTCGACCCGCTGTTGGCCAGCGGTTGCGACACAATCATTTTGGGCTGCACCCACTATCCCTTTCTCAAGCCGATGCTCAAGTCGATGATCCCTGCGGACATCAGCCTGATCGATACCGGTGCTGCTGTAGCGCGGCAACTTCAGCGCCTTTTGGCTGAGCGCGATTTGCTCGCTGCCGGCCCGAACCGACCGGTCAGATTCTGGACCAGCGCTGATCCTGCCTACTTCGAAAACATCCTGCCGCGACTGGGCCAGAGCGGCGGCGAAGTACAAAACTTCGACTTGTAAAAAATTTGTGAAATAACTAAAAAATCAGCTGAACTTCTGAGCAGGCGCTAGCTTCTATAGCGAAGAGTTATCTAGAAAACCAAACGATCGTTCCGGAAAAGGAAGTTTCAACGTGAAGCGAC
Source organism: Pseudomonas sp. S3_C06 (assembly GCF_054667675.1). Classification (NCBI taxonomy): domain Bacteria; kingdom Pseudomonadati; phylum Pseudomonadota; class Gammaproteobacteria; order Pseudomonadales; family Pseudomonadaceae; genus Pseudomonas; species Pseudomonas sp. S3_C06. The sequence goes on along the minus strand of NZ_CP162747.1, from coordinate 2,817,522 downwards.
TATTCTGCTTGGCCGCGATTGCGGCCGCACTGATGGGGCAAAGTTTTACTGCACAAGCGGCAGGTGTTGAGTTTGCGGTGGGGGCCACCAGCGACTCGACCATGACGTATCGCCTGGGCATGAATTTCGACTGGGACAAGAGCTGGCTGCAGAGCGACGTCGGTCGCCTGACCGGCTACTGGAGCGGTGCTTATACCTATTGGGAAGGTGACAAGACGTCGAGCAATAACAGCTTGTCGTTCTCTCCAGTCTTCGTTTACGAGTTTGCCGGCCAGTCGGTAAAACCGTATATCGAAGCGGGGATCGGTGTGGCGGCCTTCTCTGACACCAAGTACGAATCCAACAATCTCGGCGGCTCTTTCCAGTTTGAAGACCGCTTTGGTTTTGGTCTGCGTTTCAATGGCGGGCATGAAGTCGGAATTCGTGCGACGCACTATTCCAACGCCGGCCTGGCCAGCAGCAACGACGGGGTAGAAAGTTACTCGCTGCATTACACAATGCCGCTCTGACTGATACACACCTGACCCCAGTGGGAGCGAGCCTGCTCGCGAAAGCTATTCCACATTCAACGAAGATGTTGAATGAAAGAGCGCTTTCGCGAGCGGGCTCGCTCCCACATTTGTTTTGGGGGTGTTCTTGGGATCAGCGGTAGGCGGTAGTGATGCCTTTGCGTTCTTCAATGCACTCCGGCGCGCCCATCTCGAACTCGCGGCAAATCAACGGACGCTTTTCGTAAATCGTGCACATCATCGTGTCGCGATCCAGCGCCGCGCACCAGCCGTCGTCCAGGCGCAGCATCACTTCGCCGCCCCATTCATCGGTATCGATAAAGCGATCAGGCACGCCAGTGTCGGTGATCAACATCACTTCGAGCTGGCAACAGCACGCCGCGCAGGTCGAGCAGGTGACCGCCGGCTCGGTGATTTGCTGGTGGGGAATGGTTTTCATGGCGGCAGTGTAAGGCAGTCGCTGCTGTGCGTGTGAAAGGTCTGACAGACGCTCAGTGCGCCAACCGCCGCGCCATGGAATGCAGCAGCGGAAACAGCAGTGCCCAGAGCAGGCCGATACCGATCAGTGTCGGTAACTCGCCATAGGGAAATTGCACCCCGGCCAAGCGACCGCCGGCGTAATACGACAGTGCTCCGCCGACCGCGCCAAGCAGACTCGCCAGCCACCACGGCCGGGCGCTCCATGCCAGGCAATGGCGCAATGTGGTTGCCAGCAATGCCCAGAGCAGCATCAGCCACAACGGAATCAGCGGCGATTGATCCTGAAACTCGAACACCCCGACACCACGCAACACACTGTCCACCGCCGTGCCGACAATCACCACGCTCAAAATCAAACGGCCTTCAGCCGCCCAGCTGCTGATCCAGCGCAGATGAATCACCAGCACCGCCAACGCCAGCAACAACCACAAGCTGTTGCCGCCGAGTACGCAGGTCAGCCAGCCGAGCTGGAACAACACGGCATTGGCAACACGCTCAAGCATCGAAACGCCCGAGCAACGGCGCGGTCATCGCTGCCGGTTTGGCCAGCAACAGTTGCGCGGTGCCGATGGTGCGTTCGAGGAAACCGCCCTCGCAGTAACACAGGTAGAACTCCCACAGGCGCAGGAAATAATCGTCGTAGCCCAACTCGCTCAAGCGCCCGTGGGCGCGACGGAAGTTCTCGTGCCACAAGCGCAGGGTGCGGGCGTAGTGCAAGCCGAAATCTTCCATGTGCAGCAGGTTCATGTCGGTGTCGCGGCTGACCACTTCGAGCATTTTCTGCACGCAGGGCAGGGCGCCGCCGGGGAAGATGTAACGCTGGATAAAGTCGACGCCGCGCTTGGCTTGTTCGTAGCGTTGTTCGCGAATGGTGATCGCCTGGATCAGCATCAGGCCGTTGCTCTTGAGCAAGTGCGCGCATTGTTTGAAGTAGGTCGGCAGGAAGCGGTGACCGACCGCTTCGATCATTTCGATCGACACCAGTTTGTCGTATTCGCCGGTGAGGTCGCGGTAGTCCTTGAGCAGCAGCGTGACCCGATCCTGCAAGCCCAGCTGTTCGATGCGTTGCGCGGTAAACGCGTACTGTTCTTTCGACAGTGTGGTGGTGGTTACACGGCAACCGTAATTTTGAGCAGCATAGAGCGCCATGCTGCCCCAACCGGTGCCGATCTCCAGTAAATGGTCGCCGGGTTTGAGCGCGAGCTTCTGGCAGATTCGCTCCAGCTTGTTCAACTGAGCCTGCTCCAGACTGTCTTCGGGCGTCAGGAACTGCGCCGCTGAATACATCATGGTCGGGTCGAGAAACTGTTCGAACAGGTCGTTGCCCAGATCGTAGTGCGCAGCGATGTTTTTCTGTGAGCCCTTGCGCGTATTGCGGTTGAGCCAGTGCAAGCCTTGCACCAACGGCCGGCCGAGGCGCGCCAGGCCGCCCTCCATGGCATCGAGCACGTCCAGATTGCTGACGAACACGCGCACCACCGCTGTCAGATCCGGCGAACTCCAATAGCCGTGGATAAACGCCTCGCCGGCACCAATCGAACCATTGCCGGCGACCATGCCCCAGACGGCCGAGTCGAGCACATGGATTTCCCCGAGCAACGCACTGCCGGGCGTGCCGAACATCAGCCGTTCGCCATCCTCGATCACCAACAGTTGTCCGTGTTTGAGCTGCGCCAATTGGCGCAACACGCCGCGGCGCAGCAGCGATCCGGTCAAACCGTTGGTGCTGAGCCGACTGACCGACAGACTAGAGGATTTCATGGTGGTGCTCCTTGGGAGGCACAGTGGCGGTTTGAAAGCTGCCGTCGGCAGTCTGATGAGCAAAGATCGGTGCGCGTTTGAGCAGCAGGCGCAGCGCCTGCCAGTAAATCGCCAAAGCAGTTTTCGCGGTCATCCACGGAAACCGCCGCAAGTAACGATGCAGGCTGCGACGGTCGAGGCTTTCGCGTTGCAGATTGAGTGTCGCGTCGAACAGTTTGTGTTCGCCCTGCCAGTCGGCCATGTGCACGCCAAGGGATTGCGCGGCGGGGCTGAAGCTCATGCGGTATTCGAGATCGCGCGGCAGAAACGGCGAAACGTGAAAGGCCTTGGCCACGGCGAAGTGCTGGTGAAAATCCTGCAGATTGGCGGGCGCACGCGCCGGCAGCACATAGTGATAACGCTCGCGCCACGGCGTGTTGGTGACTTCGCAGACAATCGCCGCCAGTTGCCCGTCGGCTTCATGGCAATAAAAGAAACTCACCGGGTTGAACGACAACCCCCAACTGCGCGCCTGGGTCAGCAGGCAGATCGCGCCTTGCGGTTCGTGGCCGATGGCGATGCCGACCTGCTGACGTACGGCATCGATCAGGCGCATGCCTCGGCCGGTGAATGCCTTGAGATAGTCCGTCTCACGAAAGGAAAACGGCGCAAAGCGACTGCGTCCGGCCAGCGGCGACAGTTCAAGAACTGCATCCTGTTCACTGAGGTCGAGGTAGAGCAGACCGATCCGGTAGCGGAATTCATGGCGGCGCGGCGAGAAGCGCCGATGGCCGATCCAGCCGCTGTAGAGTGCGCTGTTCATAAGGTTTCCCCGAACGCGGCGGCCACGCGCAAGGCGCTGACCACACCGTCCTCATGAAAACCGTTGGCCCAGTAGGCGCCGCAATAATGCGTGTGCTGCGCGCCATCCAGTTCACTCCAGCGATTTTGTGCTGCCACCGCCGCGAGGCTGAATTGCGGATGGGCATAGGTGTAACGGGCAAGCACTTTGTCGGGGCTGATGCCGGCGCTCTGATTGAGGCTGACGCAGAACGTGGTGTCGCTCTGAATGCCCTGCAGAATGTTCATGTCGTAGGTGACGGCGGCGTGGGTGTGGCCGGCGCCGCTGAGCCGATAGTTCCAGCTCGCCCAGGCGAGTTTGCGTGTCGGCAGCAAACGCGTGTCAGTGTGCAGTACCACTTCATTGTCGGCGTAGGGCAGGGCGCCGAGGATCGCGCGTTCGGCATCGCTCGGGACCGCCAGCAGTTTCAACGCTTGATCGCTGTGACAGGCGAACACCACCTGATCGAAGTGTTCGAGGCCCGCCGGGCTGTGGATAACTACGCCATGCACGTCACGATCAACCCGGGCTACCGGGCAATTGAGACGAATCCTTTCCTTGAACGCTGCCGTCAGCGGCGCGATATAAGCGCTCGAGCCACCTTCAATGACTTGCCACTGCGGACGATCACTGACCGACAACAGTCCATGATTCTTGAAAAAACGTACGAAGAACTGCAGCGGGAAATTGAGCATTTCCGCCATCGGCATCGACCAGATCGCCGAGCCCATCGGCACGATGTAATGCAGGATGAAACGCTCGCCGTAACCGCCAGCCTTGAGGTATTCGTCGAGGGTGGTGTCGGCGGCGATGCGCAGTTCAACGAGGTCGCGCTGGGCTTCTTTGTTGAAGCGCAGAATGTCGCGCAACATACCCCAGAACCCCGGCGAAAACAGGTTGCTGCGCTGGGCGAAGAGGCTGTTGAGGTTGTTGCCGTTGTACTCCAGACCGGTGTCTGGGTCGGTCACCGAGAAGCTCATTTCGGTCGGCTTGAACGCCACGCCGAGCTGGCCGAGCAAGCGGATGAAGTTCGGGTAGGTCCAGTCGTTGAACACGATGAAACCGGTGTCCACCGCATATTGGCGGCCATCGACGGTCACCGGCACCGTGTGCGTGTGACCACCGACCCAGTCGCCCGCCTCGAACACCGTCACGTCATGGCGGCGATTGAGCAGGTAGGCGCAGGTCAGCCCGGCGATGCCGCTGCCGACGATGGCGATTTTCATGTCGGATCCTTCAGCGGAGGTGACTTGCGCACCATGCGCTTGCCGATTGCCAGTTGTACCCGCGACGGAAGTTTCGACAGCGGCCACAGCGCGGCCATGAACAGCGCCGGAAAGGCGATTTCCAATGGTCGATCCTTGAGTTTGGCGAAGATGTGCCGTGCGGCTTTATCCACAGGCCAGCTCAAGGGCATGGGGAAATCATTCCTGGCGGTCAGCGGAGTTTCGACAAAACCCGGGCTGACCACGGTGACTTCAATGCCTTCGTCGGCCAGATCGATGCGCAACGACTCGAACAGGTAACGCAAACCGGCCTTTGAGGCGCCGTAGGCTTCGGCCCGTGGCAGCGGCAAGTAGGTGACCGAACTGGCCACGCCGATCAGATGCGGCGCGGTGCCTTTGCGCAGCAGCGGCAGGGCAGCCTCGATGCAATAGCTGCTGGCGAGCAGGTTGGTACGTACCACGTGCTCGATGATCGACGAATCGAACTGTTTGGCATCGACGTATTCGCAGGTGCCGGCGTTGAGAATCACCGAGTCCAGCGAACCCCAGTCTGCGGCGATCTGCTCGCCGATTTCGCGAACCGTCTGGCTGTTGGTCAGATCCCCCGGCACCACCAGAACCTGCCCCGGATAGCGTTGCGACAAGACCTTGAGCGGGGCGATCTGACGGGAACTGACCGCCAGATGCGCACCGGTTTTCAGGATCTCTTCAGCCAGCGCCGCGCCGATGCCACTGCTGGCCCCGGTCAACCAATAACGCCGTGGAGGTGTACGACTCATCCCATTCTCCTTTTTCAGCCAGGCAATCACCCGGCCCAATACTGGCAAGTGTTCATACAGCAGCGCCCCGGCATCGAAATAATCCCGATGGCGATAAACCTTGTCGTGCCACAGCAAATGCGAGCAGCCGCTGACGCGAATCACGCGGCCATTCGCCAGGCGCGGATGGCGATAGCTCATGACCCAGCGCAAATAGCCTTCGCCGTCGCTGATCTGGTCGAAACCATGAAAGTCGAAACGCAGTTCGCTGACGTTGGCGTATAGCTCGCCGAAATAGTCGCGTAACTGTCCCAGACCCTGCACTTCGTGCAGCGGGTCGGTGAAGTGAATGTCATCGCTGTACAGCTCGCCCAGGCTTTGCAGGTTGTCTTTGTTCAACGCTGAGAATTGCCGGGCGAAGCGGCGCAGGAATTCACTCATCGTCGCCTCCTGTAGACGTACGCGCAGGCAGGTTCTTGAAGGCTGCCAGTGCCCGTTGGCGTGAGTCGCTGAGGTTGACGATCGGCGACGGATAATCCACCGCACCGAACAAACCACCGAGGTTGGCCGGGTTGTGCAGTTCTTTTTTGTTGAGGTCGGCCAGTTCCGGCAACCAGTGCTTGATGAACAGGCCCTCGCTGTCGAATTTTTCCGACTGGCTCAGCGGATTGAAGATGCGGAAGTACGGCGCCGAATCGGTGCCCGTCGACGAACTCCACTGCCAGCCACCGTTGTTCGCTGCCAGATCGCCGTCGATCAGGTGACGCATGAAAAAGCGTTCGCCTTCGCGCCAGTCGATCAGCAGGTTTTTGGTCAGGAACATCGCCACGACCATGCGCAGGCGATTGTGCATCCAGCCGGTTTCGAGCAATTGGCGCATGGCCGCGTCAATGATCGGCAAACCGGTGCGCGCCTCTTGCCACGCGGTGAGATCGTCCGGCGCATCACGCCAAGCCAGTGCTTCGGTTTCCGGGCGGAAAGCGCGATGCCTTGAGACCCGTGGGTAGCCGACCAGGATGTGTTTGTAGAACTCGCGCCACAGCAGCTCGTTGATCCAGGTGACCGCACCGACCTTGCCGCTCTCGAACTCGCCCTGATTGCTTTGCAGGGCGGCGTGTAGGCATTGCCGCGGCGAGATCACGCCGGCAGCGAGATACGCCGAGAGCTGACTGGTGCCGGGTTTGGCCGGGAAGTCGCGTTCGCTTTGGTAGTAGTCGATTTGCGCGTCGGTGAAGGTGTCGAGACGGCGTCGGGCTTCCTTTTCGCCGGCGGGCCATAGATCGCGCAGGGTTTGGCTCGGCGTCGAGAAACCCTTAACCGAGTCGGGAATCGGGTCGCTGCTGACCTCAAGTTTTTCCTGTTTGCCGGGGGCTTTAACCAGTGCCGGCATCGAGCGATGCAGGCGTTCGTAACAGACTTTGCGGAACTGGCTGAACACCTTGAAGTAGCTGTCGGTCTTGGTCAGCACCGTGCCGGGTTTGAACAGCAACTGGTCGAGATAGCTGTGAAAGGTGATGCCCTCGGCCTTCAGTGTTTCGGCCACCGCTGCGTCGCGACGGCTTTCATGGACGCCATATTCCTCATTGACGTGAACCGCCGCTATCTTCAACTGCTGGCAGAGCTTGAGCAGTTCTGCCGGGGCTTGATCCCAATGGGTTGCGGTGCGAATCAGCAACGGGATGTTGAGTTTGCCAAGGCTTGCGCTCAGCTCACGCAGGTTGCGCAACCAGAAGTCGACCTTGCACGGCGCATCGTCATGTTCCAGCCACTGCTGCGGGCTCAACAGGTACACGGCGACCGTCGGGCCGCGCGCTGCGGCGGCCGCGAGGGCGGTGTTGTCATGTTGGCGCAAGTCGCTGCGCAGCCAGATCAATTGCATGTCGGAACTCACTGCGTCCATTAGATCAGCCCACGCTGAACGAGCACCTGGTGCGCTACAAGCGCGTCTTCAGCCAGGAACACATCAGCCATCTCTGAGGTTTTTACGGACAACTCGGCGTGGTGGATGCATACCGTTGGTCCGACCAGCATTTTTGTACAACTGACTCCGTTCAGTAGCTTGGGCAACTGCGCAAGGTTCATGGCTTTGCTGGAATACAGCAGTACGCCACGGGCTCGCAGATGTTCGACCGCCAGCGCCAGTTCGGCGGCCGGCAGCGGCCAGTCAAACACTTGCACCGGACAATCGGCGCTGCTGATCAGCCACGCGCATAGCCACAGATGAGGTTCCAGTGGCAGGTCGGAATGATTGATCAACAACAGCGGGGCGCCATGCAACTGACGATTGTTATGGTAGATGCGTGTGCCGAATTTGCTGCGTAACCACGAATAAAAGAACACCCGTTCCATCTGCGCGCCGAACTGGCCCTGCCAACGCTGCTCCAGTTCCGCCAGCAGCGGCATCAGCAATTGCTCGCACAAGGTGCGTGGCGGGTAGAGCGCCATGGCCTGATTGACGCTGTCGTCGAGGCTGCGTTCATTGAGCTGCGTGACGGCGGCAAGCAGGGTTTGGCGCAAGCGCTGCCAGTCGTTTTCCACCGATTCGCTGAACGCCTGCGGTGCGTCGAGCAGCGGTTTGACCTGACTGACGGCAACACCACGGTTGAGCCAGGTGAGGATGGTCAGAATCTGTTGCACGTGTTCGGCCGAATACAGTCGGTGGCCCTTGGGGGTGCGTTGCGGCACGACCAGCCCGTAGCGGCGTTCCCACGCGCGCAAAGTGATCGCGTTGACGCCGGTCTGCCGGGCGACTTCGCGAATCGGCAGCCAACCCTCGTCGAGGGCTTTTTTAAAATCCGCGCCTAGGCCTTCCTGGGCGCTGGTATCCATTTTGTCGTTCATTAGATTGCGTTTCGCAGGCTGAGGTTTTCCGGGTGCGGTTGCAGGTAAACCTGTTGCGCGATATACGAATCCGGATGGAGGCGAAAGTGATGCTTGAGCAGCGTCAACGGCACCACCAGCGGCACGATGCCCTGGCGGTACTGGCCGATGACGTATTGCATTTCCTGTTTGTCTTCAGCGCTGATCACCTGTTTCAGATAACCGCTGATGTGCAGCAGCACGTTGCAGTGGGTGCCGCGCGTGGCGCATTTCTTCAATGCCGCCATCAGCTCGCTGAAGTAGCGCGGGCCGAGCTCGACGGGATCGCTGTGCACCATGTTGCCCAACAGCTTGCCGAGTGCTTTGTATTGCAGCGGGTTGTGCGCCATCAGCAAATATTTGTAGCGCGAATGGAATTCGGTGAGGGCGCGACGGCTCAGGCCATTGGCGAGGACTTGCTGCCATTCGCTGTAGGCGAACACGCGGGTGATGAAGTTCTCGCGCAACACCGGATCATTGAGGCGCCCGGCTTCTTCCACGGGCAGATCCGGATGCCGTGCGCAGAACGCCTGGGCGTAAATGCCGCGTCCGCCGCCATTCACCGGGGCACCGTTGGCGTGATAGACCTTGACCCGTTCCAGACCGCAGGACGGCGACTGCTGCATGAAGATGTAGCCGCAGATGTCATCCAGTTCGGCGGCCATTTTCTCGCCGTACTCAGCCAGTGGCTGGGTGACGTTGATCGCCCGGTTCACCGTGCCGACCGCTTGTGGATGTTCGGCCTCGCCGACGAGGCGGATCGGTTCGCGAGGAATGCCCAGGCCGATTGCGACCTCCGGACACACCGGGACGAAATCGAAATGCTCGGTGAGGGTGCGGCTGCACAGCCGTGATTCCTTGTGCCCACCGTTGTAGCGCACCTCGGCACCCAGCAGACAGGCGCTGATGGCGATTTTTGGCTTGGCTACGCAAGGATCTGACATGGGCACCTCGAATCTATACCTGTACAGAGGTAAATCTCTGTACAACTTTGCTCAGCATAGATTCATAGGTGTACAAGTCAAATTGTTTGTATAACTTTTTTGATTGAACGCAATTCACTGTGGGAGCGAGCCTGCTCGCGATTGCGGTATGTCAGCAACATTGATGCTGACTGATACGACGCTATCGCGAGCAGGCTCACTCCTACAGGATCTTTATTTCCAACCTAATAACCAGTGATCCTTGTTCCTGAGGACTTGCCAATCGAGGCGTTCGGCACGCTTGGTCAGCACGGCCTGCAACTCGACTTCCAGCACTGTGCCTTCCTCGTCGCGAAACAACTCGGTGACCAGAAAATGCTTTTCACGATTCTGCGGGTGAGCTGCTGTCCATTTCGACAGCAGCAATTTTTGCGGATTGATGCGGTTCATTGCAGGTGTTCGTGCAAACGTCGCGCGGCTTCCTGACCGCTCAGCCACGCGCCTTCGACACGCCCGGACAGGCACCAGTCGCCGCACGCGTACAGGCCCAGATCAGCATCGGCCAACGTACCCCATTCGTGGCCCGTCGCCGGGCGCGCATAGAGCCAACGATGGGCGAGGCTGAAGGTCGGCGCAGGCATCGCGCTGTGCAGCAATTCGGCAAACGCACCGTGCAGTTGCTCGATCACCGCTTCTTTGGACAGGTCGATGTGTTGCCGGCTCCACGCGCTGGTGGCGTGGAGCACCCAAGTGTCGAGGGTGGTATCGCGCCCCGGTTTGCTGCGGTTGCGCGCCAGCCAGTCGAGCGGGCTGTCCTGCACGAAACAACCTTCGATGGGGGTATCCAGCGGTGTGTCGAAGGCGAGGGCGACGGCCCAGGTCGGCTCCATCTTTACCCCGGCGGCGGCACCGGCCAGCTTCGGCGCAGCAGCCAGTAATGCAGTCGCTTGCGGGGCTGGCGTGGCGATCACCACGTGGCTGAACGGCCCGTGAGTGAAACCTTCGGCGTCCTGCAAATGCCAGTGTTCCTCACCGCGATAGACCTCGGTAATCCGGCAGGCAAAATGCACTTCCAGGCCATCGAGCAGACCACGGGTGATGGCGCTCATGCGCGGCGTACCGACCCAGCGGGTCTGCTCGTCCGGCGACAGATTCAGCTGCCCGCCCTGGTAGGTGTAGAGCTGTGGCGTCCACTCGGCGACCCAGCCCTGGCTTTGCCAACGCTGCACTTCGGTGACGAAGCGCCGGTCACGGGCGGTGAAATATTGCGCGCCCATGTCCAGCGAGCCAGCGTCGCTGCGCTTGCTCGACATGCGCCCGCCGCTGCCGCGACTCTTGTCGAATAATTGGATGGTATGCCCGCTCTCTGTCAGAGCCTGGGCGGCGGAGAGCCCGGCGATGCCGGTGCCGATGATTGCGATAGGTACAGTCATAGGGGCCTCGTTTACCTTTCTGTACAGACTACGCCGTGGATGAAACCTGTACAATTTTGTTTTTTGGTATAACTTCTAGCGTTCTCGTTCTGACAGCTTGGCCTATTGTTAAACAATAGAGCCTGCCCGATAGAAAAGATCCCTGCTTATAAAAATAGACTAGTGATCCGGGTTAAACGCCACGCGAGGAAGATGTCATGCACATATTGCTGACCGGCGGTACTGGTTTGATAGGACGTCAGCTCTGCCGACACTGGTTGGGGCAGGGCCATCGCCTGACGGTGTGGAGTCGCAAACCGGAGAAAGTCGCGAAAATCTGCGGTGCGCAGGTGCGTGGTATCGCGCGTCTCGAAGAGTTGGGTGACGAGCCGCTGGACGCGATCATCAACCTCGCTGGTGCGCCGATTGCCGATCGGCCGTGGACACATCGACGCAAAGCGTTGCTGTGGAGCAGCCGTATCAAGCTCACGGAAACCTTGCTGGCGTGGCTTGAAACGCGATCACAGAAACCGGCGCTGCTGATCTCCGGATCGGCCATTGGCTGGTACGGCGATGGCGGTGAGCGCGAACTGACGGAAGAGTCGCCGCCGGTGATCGACGATTTCGCCAGTCAGTTGTGTATTGCCTGGGAGGAAACCGCGCAACGGGCCGAGGCCCAAGGCATCCGTGTGGTGCTGGTGCGAACCGGGCTGGTGCTGTCGGCCGAGGGCGGCTTTTTGTCGCGCTTGTTATTGCCGTTCAAACTCGCGCTGGGCGGGCCTTTGGGCAATGGTCGGCAATGGATGCCGTGGATTCATATCAACGATCAAATCGCCCTGATTGATTTTCTTCTGCACCGCGATCAGGCCCGCGGTCCTTATAATGCCTGCGCGCCGAAACCTGTGCGCAATCGCGAATTTGCCAAGACGCTGGGCAGCGTTTTACACCGCCCGGCGTTCATGCCGATGCCGACGCTGGCGCTGAAGGTCGGCCTCGGCGAGATGTCTTTGTTGTTGCTCGGCGGCCAGAAGGCTATGCCGGCACGCTTGCTGGAAGCGGGTTTCACTTTCCAGTTCACGGATTTACGTGCGGCCCTGGACGATCTCTCCAGCCGCCTCTGAAATAGGACGTTGCATGACCGATCACGCCTTGCTTCTGGTCAACCTGGGTTCCCCGGCCTCCACCTCGGTGGCCGATGTGCGCAGCTACCTCAATCAATTCCTGATGGACCCGTATGTGATCGACCTGCCGTGGCCGGTGCGGCGTCTGCTGGTGTCGCTGATCCTGATCAAACGCCCCGAGCAATCGGCCCACGCCTATGCCTCGATCTGGTGGGACGAAGGTTCGCCGCTGGTGGTGCTCAGCCGTCGCTTGCAGCAGCAAATGACCCGGCAATGGACGCATGGCCCGGTAGAACTGGCGATGCGTTACGGTGAGCCGTCGATTGAAACCTGCTTGCTGAAACTGGTGGCGGCAGGGCACAAGCGCATCACGCTGGCGCCGCTGTATCCACAGTTCGCCGACAGCACCACGACCACAGTGATCGAAGAAGCCAAGCGGGTCATCCGCGAAAAGAAACTCAACGTGCAACTGTCGGTGTTGCAGCCGTTCTACGATCAGCCGGAATATCTCGACGCGCTGGTTGCAAGCGCCAGGCCGCATCTGCAGCAGGATTACGATCACTTGCTGCTGAGCTTCCACGGTTTGCCCGAGCGGCATCTGACCAAACTCGATCCGACCGGCAATCATTGCTTCAAGAATGACGACTGCTGCAAGAACGCCTCGCCTGCGGTATTGGCGACGTGTTATCGCGCGCAATGCCTGCGTACTGCGGCGTTATTCGCTGAGCGCATGGGCCTGCCGGATGGCAAATGGTCGGTGTCGTTTCAGTCGCGTCTGGGCCGGGCCAAGTGGATCGAACCGTACACTGAGGCGCGCCTGGATGAGCTGGCGAAAAGTGGCGTGAAGAAGATTCTGGTGATGTGCCCGGCGTTTGTCGCCGATTGCATCGAGACGCTGGAAGAGATTGGTGATCGCGGCAAGGAACAGTTCCGCGAAGCGGGGGGCGAGGAGTTGGTGCTGGTGCCATGTCTGAACGATGACCCGCAATGGGCCAAGGCCTTGGCAACCCTCTGCGAACGAGCGCCGCTGGCCCTGTGATGATCGTTCCCACGCTCTGCGTGGGAATGCAGCCCGTGACGCTCCGCGTCACTGGACGCAGAGCGTCCCTAGAGGCATTCCCACGCAGAGCGTGGGAACGATCAGATCTAAAGGCTTAGATCAGCGGCTCATCCGCCTTCTTGTTCTTCCAGCCATCATTGCCCGGCAGAATCAGGTTCAGCGCAATCGCCACCACCGCGCACAGCGCGATGCCTTTGAGGCCGAAGTCGTCCGGGCCGGTGCCGGTGCCGACCAGCACACCGCCAATCCCGAACACCAGCGTTACCGAGACAATCACCAGATTGCGCGCCTCGCCCAGATCGATCTTGTGACGGATCAGGGTGTTCATGCCCACCGCCGCGATCGAACCGAACAGCAAGCACAGAATCCCGCCCATCACCGGCACCGGAATGCTCTGCAGCAGCGCGCCGAACTTGCCGATGAACGCCAGGCTGATAGCGAAGATCGCCGCCCAGGTCATGATTTTCGGGTTGTAGTTCTTGGTCAGCATCACCGCGCCCGTCACTTCGGCGTAGGTGGTGTTGGGCGGACCGCCGAACAGACCGGCTGCGGTGGTGGCAATGCCGTCACCGAGCAGGGTGCGATGCAGGCCCGGCTTCTTCAGGTAATCGCGACCGGTCACGCTGCCGACGGCAATCACGCCACCGATGTGCTCAATCGCCGGGGCCAATGCCACCGGAACGATGAACAGAATCGCCTGCCAGTTGAACTCCGGCGCGGTGAAATGCGGGATCGCAAACCATGGCGCAGCGGCAATCTTCGCCGTGTCGACCACGCCGAAATAGAACGCCATAGCAAAACCGACCAGCACGCCGGAAATGATCGGCACCAGGCGGAAGATGCCTTTACCGAACACCGCCACGATCAACGTGGTCAGCAATGCCGGCATCGAGATCATCATCGCGGTCTGGTAGTGGATCAGTTCAGAACCGTCGCCAGCCTTGCCCATCGCCATGTTCGCGGCAATCGGCGCCATGGCCAGACCGATGGAAATGATCACCGGACCAATCACCACCGGCGGCAGCAAACGGTCGATGAAGCCCGTGCCTTTGATCTTCACGGCAAGGCCGAGGAAGGTGTAGACGAAACCGGCCGCCATCACCCCGCCCATGGTCGCGGCGAGGCCGAACTGGCCCTTGGCGAGAATGATCGGGGTGATGAAAGCGAAGCTCGACGCCAGAAACACCGGCACCTGACGCCCGGTGACGATCTGGAACAGAATCGTTCCCAGACCTGCGGTAAACAGTGCCACGTTCGGGTCCAGGCCCGTGATCAGCGGCATCAGCACCAAAGCGCCGAAAGCCACGAACAGCATCTGGGCGCCGGACAGCACCGTGCGCCAGAGCGGATCGTTGAACTCTTGCTGCATGGTCACGCGTCCTTCTGCTTGGTGCCGAAGATCTTGTCACCGGCGTCGCCAAGTCCAGGGATGATGTAACCGTGCTCGTTCAAGCGCTCATCGATGGACGCGGTGTAGATGGTCACGTCCGGGTGAGCTTTTTCTACTGCAGCAATGCCTTCCGGCGCGGCAACCAGCACCATGGCGCGGATATCTTTGCAGCCGGCTTTCTTCAGCAGGTCAATGGTCGCAACCATCGAACTGCCGGTGGCGAGCATCGGGTCGATGATCATCGCCAACCGTTCGTCGATTTCCGGAACCAGTTTTTCCAGATAGGTGTGCGCTTGCAGGGTTTCTTCGTTGCGGGCGACACCCACAGCGGAAACCTTGGCACCCGGGATCAGGCTCAGCACGCCTTCAAGCATGCCGATGCCGGCGCGCAGGATCGGCACGACGGTAATCTTCTTGCCGGCGATTTTCTCGACCGACACGGTGCCGCACCAGCCCGCAATATCGTAGGACTCCAGCGGCAGATCTTTTGTAGCTTCATAGGTCAACAGGGCGCCGACTTCCTGAGCGAGCTCTCGGAAGTTCTTGGTGCTGATATCGGCGCGGCGCATCAGGCCGAGTTTATGACGGATCAGCGGATGGCGGATCTCGAGGATGGGCATGGAAAAACTCCGGCGGCGGGCAAAAAAACCGGCCTAGATTAATCTATCCGAGGGTGATGTCCTATAGGACATTCTGTACGTTAGTCCATAAAGGCTTGATTCGGCCTCGATGGATGCGTACCTTTGCCCGCTTTTCCAATTCCGCCAACCCCTGGAGAGCGCCATGTCCGCTGATCTCGAGCATATCCGTCAAATCATGCGAGAGGCTGACTGCCTGTACACCGAATCTGAAGTCGAGGCCGCCATTGCCCGCGTCGGTGCACAAATCAACGAACAACTGGCCGACAGCAACCCGGTAGTGTTCTGCGTGATGAACGGCGGGCTGATTTTCTCCGGCAAACTGCTGACGCATCTGCAATTCCCGCTGGAAGCCTCCTACCTGCACGCGACCCGTTATCGCAACGAAACCAGCGGCGGCGACCTGTTCTGGAAAGCCAAGCCGGAAGTCTCGTTCATCGACCGCGACGTGCTGATCATCGACGATATCCTCGATGAAGGTCACACCCTGGGCGCGATCATCGACTTCTGCAAACACGCCGGCGCGCGCAAAGTGCACACCGCCGTGTTGATCGACAAGGATCACGACCGCAAGGCGCGTCCTGACCTGAAAGCCGATTTCGTCGGCCTGCCGTGCATCGACCGTTACATCTTCGGTTACGGCATGGATTACAAAGGCTACTGGCGCAACGCCAACGGGATCTTTGCCGTTAAAGGCATGTAATCCGCGCCTCGATCCAATGTGGGAGCGAGCCTGCTCGCGAAAGCGATCTTTCATTCAGGATAAGTGTTGAATGTGAAATTGCCTTCGCGAGCAGGCTCGCTCCCACAGTTGTTTTGTGTGTGCTGATCCATCCGTGATACCCATGCTAGAGTGCTCGGCCCCGCCCTCCGGAGCCCGTCATGAGCCTCTCGATCCGCAGCCTCGCCGCGCTTTTCCTGATCTTCAGCCTGCCTC
Source organism: Pseudomonas sp. S3_C06 (assembly GCF_054667675.1). Classification (NCBI taxonomy): domain Bacteria; kingdom Pseudomonadati; phylum Pseudomonadota; class Gammaproteobacteria; order Pseudomonadales; family Pseudomonadaceae; genus Pseudomonas; species Pseudomonas sp. S3_C06. The sequence continues at coordinate 2,801,628 of NZ_CP162747.1, read as the reverse complement.
TTTCCGCCGCGCCGATGCACAGCCAATTCCTGCCGCCGGACGATCTGACGGTGCGCGATGCCGAGCCTGAACAGCAGCAACTGTTGCAGGTCACCGATTACTCGGTGGTCGTCGGCGCGCAACGCCAGTCCAATCAGCAGCCGATTCCGGTTACTTCATCGCTGATGATCCGCCTCAAGGGCAAATCCCTGAACAAGGGTGCGGCCATCACTCAGGTGCTGGTCAATTTCGACGGCGAAAGCAAAAGCCTGAAAAAGCCGATCTACGACGACAAGAGCAAAACCCTGACGCTGTTTTATCCACTGGCTCAATACCGCGTGATCATCGATCTGCTGCGCAATGACACGGTGTATGTGCAGTTCCTCAGTTACGCCAACGGCCATATCTGGGCCGATTTGCATACCGGGGCGGTGCGATCGCGTTGAGCCGGGCGGCCGGGCAGGGGTAAACTGCCCGCCCCGTGTAATGTCTGCGAGCTGGAGTCGGCAATGCGTAAAGATAAGAAACAAGTGATTGGTGACGAGATCGGCGATGAGCAGATCAAGCTGTTCCTCGATTTTGAGCCGGTCGACGCCACTTCGCCGTCGCTGCACAAACTGATCAAGGCTTACCGTGGCCTGCGTATCGACGACTTCGAGCGCTTTCTGGGCTTCTTCGTTGCGGCTGGCTACGACGTCGATGGCAAGGACGAACAGGGCAAGACCTTCGTTGAGCTGATCGCCGATCAGCGCAACGCCCCGGAATACATCGAGCTGATCGAAAAGTCCCGCGGTTAAGGGCAAAAGACAAGATCAAAAGATCGCAGCCTTCGGCAGCTCCTACATGGGATTTATGTTGGCCCTGTAGGAGCTGCCGAAGGCTGCGATCTTTTGCTTTTGACAGGCATAAAAAACGCCCCGATCGGGGCGTTTTTCATGCGGCGTGATCAAGCGTAGCTTGGGGTCTCGCTGCTTTCTTCAACCAGTTCCAGCGCGATGTTGTTCTGCGTGTTGATCTTGCGATACAGCGCAGCATCGGTTTCCAGGACCTTTTCACGGGCAGGGAAGATTTCCGCCAGTTTGCCAGCCCACTCACCCTTGGCCTTGGCCGGGAAGCACTTCTCGATCAGTTCAAGCATGATCGAAACGGTCACCGACGCACCTGGCGAAGCGCCGAGCAGGGCGGCGAGGGAACCGTCCTTGGCCGCAACCAGTTCGGTACCGAACTGCAGGATGCCGCCCTTTTTCGGGTCTTTCTTGATGATCTGCACCCGTTGGCCGGCCACTTCCAGGCGCCAGTCTTCGGCTTTCGCCTCCGGGTAGAAACGGCGCAGGGAATCCAGACGCTGTTCCATCGATTGCATCACTTCGCTGACCAGGTACTTGGTCAGGTCCATGTTGTTTTTCGCCACGGCCAGCATCGGCCCGATGTTGCCGGCGCGAACCGACAGCGGCAGGTCCATGAAGGAGCCGTGCTTGAGGAACTTGGTGGTGAAACCGGCGTATGGCCCGAACAGCAGGGATTTCTTGCCGTCGACTACGCGGGTGTCCAGGTGCGGCACCGACATCGGTGGCGAACCCACAGCGGCCTGGCTGTAAACCTTGGCCTGGTGATGCTTGACCACCTCCGGGTTGTCGCAACGCAGCCACTGGCCGCTGATCGGGAAGCCGCCGAAGCCTTTGCTTTCCTCGATGCCCGAAGCCTGCAGCAACGGCAGGGCAGCGCCACCGGCGCCGAGGAAGACGAACTTGGCGTCGACTTCACGGCTGCTGCCGCTGTTGACGTCCTTGATGCTGACGGTCCAGCCACTGCCGTTACGCTTGAGGCCAGTGACGCGCTTGCAGTATTTGACTTGAGTGTCCGGGGCGCTGGTCAGGTGCTTGAGCAACTGATTGGTCAGGGCGCCGAAGTTGACGTCGGTGCCGTTCATCACGCGGGTCGCGGCGAGGACTTCGTCTTGCGCGCGGCCCGGCATCATCAGAGGCATCCACTCGGCCATTTTGGCCTTGTCTTCGGTGTACTCCATGTCAGCGAAGGCGTGGTGCTTGCTCAACACGTCGAAGCGCGATTTGAGGAAAGACACGCCGCTGTCGCCCTGGACGAAGCTCAGGTGCGGCACCGGGCTGATAAAGGATTTGCACGAGCCGAAGGTGCCTTTCTTGGTCAGGTACGACCAGAACTGCTTCGACACCTCGAACTGGGTGTTGATGTGCACGGCTTTCTTGATGTCGACGGTGCCATCAGCGGCTTGCGGCGTGTAGTTCAGCTCGCACAGACCGGCGTGGCCGGTACCGGCGTTGTTCCAAGGGTTGGAACTCTCTGCGGCACCGGAATCCATCAGCTCGACGACTTCCAGCTTGATCGCGGGGTCGAGCTCTTTGAGCAGCACGGCCAGAGTGGCACTCATGATGCCCGCCCCAACCAGAACTACGTCGACTGCTTCGTTATGCGCCATTTAACGCGTCTCCAAAATCTGCAGCACCAAATTGTCGGCATGGCTGCCAGGCGTTCCGGGACAGATCAGTTATGCCCCAGCTATCCGTGGTCAGGTCGCCATGTCCGAATCTTCGCAATTTTTCGCAACTTCGACGGATGTATGCGGCTTGGCTTTCAAGAGCTCCATGAACTCATTTCAGCACGTAGCTGGCAATTCGACTTATGGTCGAGACATCCGTTTTTGTGCAACCAAATCCGTAGCGGACAGGCTTCAGGCTCCGATATTCGAGGTATACCCGGTCCTGTGTCGTTGGGCTGTTTCAGACGCTAATGGTGCATGTTCAGACGCAAAACTTTTCATTTGCTCGCCACACTCTTGTGAAGTTGTGAAAACCCGTTTTTTTCACGCTCTTTTGAAGACGTGAACCTCAAAAAAGGGCTGTCCAGGCCTGGCACCTTGCCCGAGGGCAAAAACAACGCGGTGGCCGAGCGTCATGACAGCTCTGCAGATTCGCGAAAAGCGGGGTTTTTGCCGGAAGAACAGGCAAGCGCGCCAACTTCACTCGATCTGTGTGGGCGGCTCTCTGTGGGCGATTTTGGGTGTCGATGCATGCGCATTGACGCTGTTGCGGGGCCCGATCAGGAGACGTCCTTATAATCGGGGGGAGATTGTATCGAAGAAATGCGGGCAGTTGCTCGTGTTTAATGACTTTTATTAGGCATCCGGTCAGATGCTCAACATCGCTTGCACCCGTGCACGGGGCTGCGACGCTATGACGCGGGCGCTGGCGGGCAGTGGCTGGTGCAACCAGTTGAGGCGGATTTCTTCGATTTCCACCCAGCCATCGCCCATCGGTTGCAGGCTGCACTGCTTGAATGCCTGGCAATGGCCGTTGCGATCGAGCAGGGCGAAGCTGCGGTGCAGCGGGCGTGGCGAGAACAACGAGATCAGATAACGCATGATTGAGTACCTTGTGGGGGACTGATTGCAAGGTTGCCAAGGCGCCGTGACGTGAACGTGTATGCCGGGTGAATAATCTGTGACAGGAACCGCTTTCCCGCGGGTTTGTCAGACATTTCAGTATTCACTGTCGGGCGCTGGTTACCCGCAGTGGCCCACCGCTATACTGCCGGCCTGTTTGTGCCTGATTCTGGAGAGAAGAGCATGTTGCAACGCCTGTTGTTCGGTTTGATCACTGTGGCCGGTTTGACCTTGGCCGGCTGCGCCCACAGCCCGCAACAACTGAACCCGGAGCCGAAGCTGACCACCCAGCTGCCAGCGGTCGGTCGTGGCCAGCCTGTTGTCGTGCGTGTAGTAGACGGTCGTCCGTCGCCAACTTTGGGCACGCGTGGCGGTCTGTACCCGGAAACCAGCGCCATCACCGTGCAGCGCGAGCAGATCCTGCCCAAGCTGCAGGCTCAGGCTGAAGCCGCCGTGCGTCTGCTCGGTTTCACCCCGACCAATAACGCGCCGAATGCTCCGCAGTTGACCGTGACCCTGGCCGAGCTGAAGTATCAGTCGCCGAAAGAAGGCATGTACGTGACTGAGGCGACCATCGGCGCGACCTTCCGCTCCGACGTGCAGAACGCCAACCGCCGTTACAGCGGCCGTTACGGCGCTTCGCTGGACCAGCGTTTCGGCATGGCGCCGAACCAAGAAACCAACACCAAACTGGTCAGCGACGTGTTGAGCGATGCGCTGACGCGTCTGTTCAAGGATCCGACTGTGGGTCAGGTTCTGGCCGAGTAAGTTTTCGGCAGATGTGAAAAAGCCCGGGGCCAGTGATGGTTTCGGGCTTTTTTGTGGGTGTCAGGATTGAAATTTTGTGTTGGATGAACAATCGATCCCCCTCACCCCAGCCCTCTCCCCCAAGGGGGGCGAGGGGGAAAGGGAGTCGATCGGGGGCTTTTCAGAATCTGAGTTCGGCTCGATATTTCAGGTCGATGTACCTCGAATAAACACCTCGGTCAGTCCCCTCTCCCTCCGGGAGAGGGCTAGGGTGAGGGGCTTTTGCTTTCAGGCAGCCTGCGAGTAAAAGTCGAGAACGCTGACACCCGTCAGCAAATCCGTCTCCGGCAAATCCGCATGCTGATGCCCGCCCAGTGCGCAATACACCAGCCAATGGCGATCCTGAACATTGAAGGCAAGGCTGCCGACGAGGCTTTGCTGCTCGTCGTAAGGGGTAATGAGATAAAGACGATCCTGGTTTTCAGCGTGAAGCATGTCGCGTTCCATGTGTGTTTCGAGGCGCGCAGGGTGGCCTATCCACATGACGATGCCGTGACACAGGACAGCCATCGGTCGATTGTCAGGTAATTTGTCGCAAAGGCTGGGGCAGGGGAGCAAGGTTTCGGTAGAATCCGCGCCGCGGTCGTCGGTCTGGCGTCTGCCATACCGGTTCAGATAGAGGTCTGTGATGTCGCTGCACTTGATGACGCTGTTTACCGCCCATCCCGCCAAGTTGATCAACTTGCTGGCACTGCTGTTGGCGTTTCCGGGCAGTTGGCTGCTGCACGCCACTCGTCGCCGTGAACAGCGCGCGATGGCCAGCATTGCCGCCCAGCGTCAGGCACAGCCGAATGCCGAGCCGATACTGGATTGGGCGACCTTGCGCATGAACCGGTTTTTCTATCGTTTTGGTTTTGCTTGCCTGGGCCTGGCCCTGATCGTTTCCTGGATCAGCACGCGCTTCTAAAAGCAAAAGATCGCAGCCTGCGGCAGCTCCTACAGGGTGTACATCATTCCCGTGTAGGAGCTGCCGCAGGCTGCGATCTTTTGATCTTGCCGTTGTTTTACAGCGGCAACCCAGCCTTGACCCGATACTGATTACGTACCGGCGTCGCGTATTGCAGCACCAGATACGGACGGTGCTCTGCAGGGCATGCATCCAGCCGGCTCTGCCATTCTTCCTGCGCCTTGGCCAGTTCATCCGCCGGGAATACCTCGGCAGCTTTCGGCACATTCAACTGCGGATCAGCATCGGCCCACTGCGCATACGCCAGGTAATGCACCGGGAACAACCGGTAACCGCCGAGAATCTGCTTGTCCATTTCGACCGCCAATTGCTTGGTGTCTTCGAACAGCTCAGTGATCGGCGCAGCAAAGTTCACATGCACGCGGCCCTTGTAGCCAGTGATGCCCTTGGCAATGCTTACGTCATCCTCGCCCGGCGCTTTCGCGTAAGTGCCGGTGGTCGCGCGGATGTACAGCTCGCGGGCCTTGGCCTGGTCGCACGGATCGTATTCGTAGCTGATCGACACCGGGGTGACATTCAGCGAGCGGATCACTTCGCCGAACGGCTCGTCCTTGCGGCTCATGTGGAACATCTTGAGGATCGCCGACTCGGTGCGGTCGTCTCCGTCCTTCGCCCGACCTTCGGCCTGAGCGATCCAGATCGACGCGCAATCGTTGCGGATCGAGTGGTTGATGTACGCCGACAACAGTTGATACGCAGCCATTTTCTCGCGGCGGCCGGTGATCGAACGGTGGACGATGAAGCTCTTGTTCAAACGCATCAGGTCGCTGACAAACGGTTTTTGCAGCAGGTTGTCGCCAATCGCGATGCGCGGCGTCGGCAGGCCAGCGTGGTACACGGCGTAGTTGACGAAGGCCGGGTCCATCACGATGTCGCGGTGGTTGGCGATGAACAGATAAGCGCTGCCGGACTTGAATTGCTCGACACCGGTGTAGGTCACGCCGTCGGTGGCGCGCTCGATGGTGTGGTCGACGTAGGACTCGACCTTGTCCTGCAACGTCGCCACCGACGTCACGTCGGCGAACTCACGACGCAGCCGATGGGCTATAAGTGGTTTGAGCATCCAGCCGAAGGCACCGGCAAAACGCGGGAAGCGGAAGTGGGTGAGGATATCTAGAAACGCCTTGTCGCCGAGCAGTCTTGCCAGTACCACAGGTACTTCGCTGTCGTCGTAAGGTCGGATGGCATCGAATTCGCCCATCATGCTCTCTTGTTGGAAACGGCTAGGGTAAGTAAAGGTTTTGATCGAAAACCCACGGGGCACGGTCTGAAAAAGTAGCCAGACAAAAATAGCCCTGCAAATAGACCGGCGATTATACGCACAAGTCACTTGGGAGACCGCGATGCTGGAAGCCGCTGAATACGAATGTCCTTATTGTGGGGAGCCTGTTGAGACGACGGTGGACTTGTCCGGTGGCGATCAGACCTACATCGAGGACTGTCAGGTGTGTTGCCGACCAATAACGTTCGTGTTGCAGGTCCATGGAGAGGACTGGTTTCTGGAAGTCTTCAGCGAAAACGAGTGAGGCGCGCCCATGCAGCGAATCTACGAGCCGGAAAACCTGATGGAAGGTGAAATGCTCAAGGGCATGCTCGCCAGCGAAGGCATCGAGGCGCACTTGATTGGCCGCGATTTGCTCGGTGGAACGGGCGAGCTGCCGATCTTCGGTCTGTTGGGCTTGTCCGTCGATAACGATCAGGCCGAATACGCTCGCGAGCTGATCACCGCGTACAATGCCGCGCTGCCGCTGCCCGGCGATGAACCGGAGAGCTTCCCCGGGACGCTGGTCTGTTAGGCTGAGCTTCGTTTTACTTCAGAGTCGTGTTGCCCCATGTGTGGACGTTATGCCCTGTTTCGCTGGAACCGCGATTTCGCGGCCCTGCCAGGTTTTCCCGCCGATCAGCAGGCGCAGTGGAACATTTCCCCCAATGATTCGGTGTTGATGCTGCGCGCCGCTGAAGACGGCCAGCGCACCCTGGCGCGCGCCCGTTGGGGGCTGACACCGCCGTGGCTGACCGATCTGTCGAAAACCCCGGCGCATGCCCGGGCGGAAACCGTGGCCGAGCAGCCGATGTTTCGTGAGGCGCTGCGCCAGCGTCGCTGCCTGCTGCCGGCGAATGGTTTCTATGAATGGCGCGGGACCCAGCGCAAGCGCCCGTTCTGGCTGACGCCGGGGGAGGGCTCATCACTGTTTTTTGCGGCGATCTGGGAGGCTTATCCGGTGCAGGAACAGGTGTGGTTGAGTACGGCGGTGATTACTCAGCCGGCGTCGAGTCAGCGCCGGCCGTTGATCCTTGATGAAGCAGGGCAGGCGGCGTGGCTGGATCCCGAGACGCCGTTGCATGTGTTGCAAGGGTTGCTGGCCAGTGAACCGGCGGCGCTGCGTGAGCGGGTGTTGGCGAATCTGATCAATGATCCCAAGCTCAACGGGCCGGAGTGTTTGACTCCGGGTTAAAGCCTTTAGATCAAAAGCCCCTCACCCTAGCCCTCTCCCGGAGGGAGAGGGGACTGATTGGGGGATATTGACGAAATACACCGACTTGAACGCTCAGCTTGGAATCCATAATCGACTGGTTATTTCAGGTCGATGTATGACGGGAGACAACTCGGTCAGTCCCCTCTCCCTCTGGGAGAGGGTTAGGGTGAGGGGCTTTTCGCTTTTCAGACCTTGAACTGATTGATCAACCGCCGCTGCTGCTCCGCCAGTTTGGTCAAGTCGGCACTCGCCGAACTCGACTCATCCGCGCCACCCGCCACTTCATTCGCCACTTGCCCGATGTTGATCACATTGCGGTTGATGTCATCGGCCACCGCACTCTGCTCTTCCGCCGCACTGGCAATCTGCGTGTTCATGTCGTTGATCACCGAAACTGCCTGAGTAATCGTTTCCAGCGCTTGAGCCGCTTTCGCCGCGTGCTGCACGCTTTCATCAGTGCGGTTCTGGCTGTCTTCCATGACCCGCACCACGTCGCGTGTGCCCTGTTGCAGTTGCTGGATCATGCTCTGGATTTCTTCGGTGGCTTTCTGGGTTTTCTGCGCCAGATTGCGCACCTCGTCGGCGACCACGGCAAAACCGCGACCTTGCTCACCGGCACGCGCCGCTTCAATCGCCGCGTTCAGGGCCAGCAGATTGGTCTGCTCGGCAATCCCGCGAATCGCCGTGAGAATCGCGTTGATGTTTTCGCTGTCCTTGGCCAGCGTCTGCACCACGTCTACGGCTTTGCCAATTTCCACTGCCAGCACGCCAATCGAATTCGAGGTGTCGCGGACGATCTGCATGCCCTGACTGGCCGCTTGATCGGCGTGACTGGCGGCTTGCGCAGCCTGCGTTGCGTTGCGCGCCACGTCCTGCGCAGTGGCGGTCATTTCCTGCACGGCGGTGGCCACCTGATCGATCTCGGCCATTTGTTTCTGGATGCCGATGTTGGTGCGAATGGCAATGTCAGCGGTGTGTTCCGAGGAATCGCTGACGCTCTGCACGGACGTCACCACCTGAGTGATCATCGCCTGCAACTTGGCGAGGAAGGTGTTGAAGCCCTTGGCGATCAAGCCCAGTTCATCGCTGCGATCGCTGCTCAAGCGTCGGGTCAGATCACCTTCACCCTGAGCAATGTCATTGAGCATCGCGACCATCTGCTTCAGTGGTCGGGCAATGCCGTGACCGACCAGCCAGATCACTAGCAAGCCAATGCCAGCGATGAGCAGACCGACCATGGCCATGCCGAAGGTGTCGGATTTACGCTGAGCATCCAGATCGGCCTGTAGCTTCTGCAGATCAGCCATCACCGCGTTCAGAGGCAATTGCAGCATCAATGTCCAGCGCGCGTCGGTCTGGCCGATGCCGAACGGCAGGTACAACTCGATGCGCCCCTTGTCCTTGTTGACCGAGTAAGTCACTTCATCGCGCTTGAGATTGGCCAGGTTGGCGGTCTGCTCGGCATCGAGGATATCGCTGACTTTTTCGCCGAATTTGCTCGGGTCTTTGGTGTAGGCGACGATCCGGCCATTGCCGCCGATCAGGGCCATTTGCCCGGCGCCGCTGTAGAGCTTCTGGTTGGCGGCGAGGAGCATTTCCTGAATGAAGTTCACCGACAGGTCAGCGCCGACGATGCCCTGGAAGGCGCCGTTGAGCATGATCGGTTCAATAAAGGAGGCGAGCATGACGATCTTGTCGCCGACCTTGTACGGCGCCGGATCGATCACACAGGATTTTTTGCTCTCCTTCGAGCACAGGTAGTACTCGCTGGCGCGCACACCGGTGGACAGGGTTTTCTGGTCGTCAACGTCGACCAGTTTGTCCAGGCCGAGGGTGCCGTCATCGTTGCGGAACCACCACGGCAGAAAACGCCCGTTGGCCGCGTCGATGCCAGCCACGCTGGTGCCGACATAGGCCGCGTCATTGTGGTCAAGAGCATTTTTTTCCCAGCCGATGTAAGTGCCGAGAATTTTCGGGTTCTTTTCGACGTTCTCTTTGATCAGGCTGATCAGTTGCTCGCGACTGACAGTGAGGCGCGGCTGACCATCGGCGCCCGGCGTACCGAGCAGGGCGTTGACCCGCACCAGCCCGCCGGCAATCAGCAGCGGCGCTTCGAGTTCGCGCTGGATCTGGCTGACCTGGGTTTGCGCCAGCGAGGTCAGGCGCTGTTCGATGACTTGCTCGAACTGCGCCTGGGTGCGTTGTTGCACCATCTCTTGCGTGCGCGCACCGGAGAACAGCGCATACAGCACCAGCGCGGCGACCACACTGAGCACGATGGCGCCGGCCAGGGCGGCGACGGAAAACTGGATCGACTTGAACTTCATGGGAGCTCCGCACGCAAGAGGACGTCTGCGGTGATATATCGGCAGGCGGCATTGGGCCATGAGCGCGGGCAGTGGCAATTGAACGCCGATGTCGCAAATGGATCAGTGCGCGACGCAGTGGCAGAGGCTCTGCCGTTGCTGTGAATTTTTTACGACAGCCATGGTGGGAAACGTCTGAAAGTCGCTGCAGCACGTCCGTTGTATCTGGCGTCGATACAATTACCCGCCTAGGATACGCGACAGGTTTTCAGGGAGCTTTTGAATGAACAAGACAATGGTTGTAAGTGCACTGGGCGCAGCGCTGTTGCTGGCCGGTTGTCAGTCGGTCAACACCACCAGCGGCGGTGCCGTGGGTGTGGAGCGCAAGCAGTACATGTTCAGCATGCTGTCCTCGCAAGAGGTCGACCAGATGTATGCCCAGTCGTATCAGAAGACTGTCGGTGAAGCCTCCAGCAAAGGTGTGCTGGACAAGACCAGTCCTGAGGCCAAGCGGGTTCAGGCAATTGCCAATCGCTTGATCGCCCAGGCGCCGAACTTCCGTCCGGATTCGGCGCAGTGGCAGTGGGAAGTCAATCTGATCAAGAGCGACGAGCTCAACGCCAACTGCGGGCCTGGCGGCAAGATCATTTTCTACACCGGGCTGATTGACAGCCTGAAGCTCACCGACGATGAAATCGCCGCGGTCATGGGCCATGAAATCGCCCACGCCCTGCGCGAGCATGGTCGTGAAGCAATGTCCAAAGCCTACGGGATTGAAATGGCCAAGCAGGGCGCAGGTGCATTGCTTGGTCTGGGTCAGGACAGTCTGGCGCTGGCCGATACGGTGGCCAACTACGGCATGACGTTGCCGAACAGCCGTGCCAACGAAAACGAAGCCGACCTGATCGGTCTGGAACTGGCCGCACGCGCCGGTTACAACCCGAACGCCGCGATCACTTTGTGGAACAAGATGAGCAAAGCGTCGGAAGGTTCGCCGCCGGAGTTCATGAGCACTCACCCGGCCTCGACCAGCCGGATTGCCTCGTTGCAGGCGGCGATCCCGAAAGTCATGCCGCTGTACGAACAGGCCCCGAAATCCTGAGTCGGTGATCGTTCCCACGCTCTGCGTGGGAATGCCTCTAAGGACGCTCCGCGTTCCAAAAGGGACGCAGAGCGTCCCCGGCTGCATTCCCACGCAGAGCGTGGGAACGATCCTTCTCTCAGGGTTAAACCCAGCCACTGCTCTGCATCGCTTTGTACACCGCAACAATTGCCAGAATCATGAACGCCGAAGCTGCGAGGCGACGGATCAGGGTCAGTGGCAATTTGTCGGCGGCAAAGTTACCGGCCAATACCACTGGCACGTTGGCAATCAACATGCCCGCTGTCGTACCGATAATCACCAGCCACAGATCCGGGTATTGCGCCGCGAGCATCACCGTGGCGACCTGAGTCTTGTCGCCCATTTCCGCCAGGAAGAATGCAATCAGTGTGGTCAGGAAAGGCCCGAACTTGCGCGCGGTGCTGGTTTCATCGTCGTCCATTTTGTCCGGCACCAGCGTCCACAGCGCCGTGGCCGTGAAGCTCGCGGCGAGGATCCAGTGCAGCGTCGCATTCGAGAAGAAACTACCGAACCAGGCGCCTACCGCACCGGCTGCTGCGTGGTTGGCCAGGGTCGCGGCGACAATACCGGCAATGATCGGCCAGGGTTTGCGGAAGCGAGCGGCGAGAATCAGCGCGAGCAGTTGCGTCTTGTCGCCGATTTCGGCCAAGGCAACGATTGCGGTGGGAACGAGTAACGAGTCCAGCATCAGGATTTCCTAAGGGGCGGGTCGACACGGCTATGACACGTACAGCCTTCCCGCCCCGGGTAAGGTGTGCGTGTCATAGGTCTTGTCAAACCCTGCGATCCGTCTGTTGCGGACGCTTGGGTCGCATACGCCATGATCTGAGGATCAAGTATGTTGACGTATGCCGGACGAGCTTGGCGCTCGTGGGAGACTACTCCCCTAGGACGGAGCGGATTCTGCCTAGGCAAATCCGATTGAGCAAGCCTCTTTTTTAAAACAAGTTTCAGCCGCGCTTGGCCCGGTAAATGCGGAAACCATTGCCTTCGGCCTTGATCGCACACACGCCAAGATGCTCCTCGATCAGCGGTTGATACTTGAGGAAGCTGTTCGCGACCAAGCGCAGTTCGCCGCCGTTTTTCAGATGTTTGGCTGCTTTTCGCAGCAAGTTCTCCGTGGCGAAATAATCAGTGTGCACGCCGACGTGGAACGGTGGATTGCTCAGAATTGCATTCAAACCCATCGGTGCAGCGTCGATACCATCCCCGGTCAGTACTTCAGCTTCCAGACCGTTGGCCGCCAGCGTCAGACGGCTGCTGGCAGCGGCAAACGCATCCACATCCAGCAACGTGACCTGATTGTGCGGGTAGCGACGTTTGACCGCAGCGCCCAACACACCTGCGCCGCAACCGAAGTCGAGCAGATGACCGCTCGGCAATTTGTCCAGATGCTCCAGCAACAGGGCGCTGCCGCGATCCAGGCGACCGTGGCTGAATACGCCCGGCAGGCTGATGACTTTCAGCGGACCTTCGGCCAAAGGCAACTCATAGGTCTGCGCCAGGCTTTCCAGCGACTTGGCTTCAGGGGCGTTGGCCACGGTAACTTGCCAGAGCTGGCAATGCCGCGCGCTGTCGAGCTTGCGCGGCTTGCCGAACGGGTTGAGCTGCTTGGACGCGCCCTCGATGCCGCTGCGTTTTTCCCCGACCAGAAACACTTCACGCCCGGCCAGACGTGAGGCCACGGCGTTGAGGATGTAATCGGTCAGGTCCTTGGACTTGGGCAGAAACACCACGGCGCTGTCGAACTCGCGCTCGGGAATGTTCACACCGAAATGGCTGCGACCCTCGAAGCGTGCGTCCAGCGCAGCTTGATCGCCGGCATGCCAGCACCAGCCGAATGCATTGGGCAGGCGCCCGAGCAAATCGTCGGCGGGCAAACCGGCCAACAACAACGAACCTTGAAACAACTCGGGCTGACGAAGCAGTACTTCACTGCGCGGATCCATAACTGCTCCTCAAAAAAAAGTGCCGCAGTTTATCAACTGACGACCCGCAGCGCCTTACCGCTGAAGAACGCCTGAGCGTTTTCGGTCAATTGGCCGACGATGCGCTGGCGTGCCTCGCGACTGCCCCAAGCGTTGTGCGGCGTAACGATGAGGCGCGGAATATCTGCCGCGAGCAAGGGATTGCCCTGGGTCGGCGGCTCGACGCTCAACACATCTGTCGCGGCGCCACCGAGGTGGCCGTTGCGCAACGCATCGGCCAGCGCCTGCTCATCGATCAGACCGCCACGGGCGGTGTTGACCACGAACGCACCGGGTTTCATTGCGGCCAGTTCGCGGGCACCGATGAAGTGGCGGGTGTGTTCGTTGAGCGGACAGTGCAAGGTGAGCGCGTCGATTTGCGGCAGCAGTTCATCCAGCGGCAAACGATCCGGGCGAGCAGGGCGACCCGGAATCTGCCCGAGCAACACGCGCATGCCGAACGCTTCGGCTAATCGAGCAACAGCGCCACCGAGTTCGCCATGCCCAAGCAGGCCAAGGGTTTTACCTTCCAGTTCGACAATCGGATAGTCGAGCAGGCAGAACTGTTTGGCCTGCTGCCAGCGACCTTCACCGACGGCTTTCTGATAATCGGCCAGACGCGTGGCGAGGTTGAGCAGCAGCATGATGGTGTGTTGCGCCACCGATGGCGTGCCGTAACCCTGACAGTTGCACACGGTAATGCCCTGCGCGCGGGCGGCGGCGAGGTCGACGTTGTTGGTGCCGGTGGCGGTGATCAGGATCAGTTTCAGATCGGGGTTGGCAGCCATCGCGGCGGCGTCGATCAGGATCTTGTTACTGATCGCCACGGTGGCGCCTTGCAAACGCTCGGCGACTTGCTCGGGCAAGGTCTGGGCGAACAACTGCAGATCGCTGAAGCAGTCGCGCAACGGACTGAGGTCCAGATCGCCGAGATCCAGCGAAGGGTGATCAAGGAATACCGCACGGCGCGTGTTCGTCATCAACTGTACCTTTTGTGCTGTGAGCGTTGGGCGTAATCTGCCGAGCCTACCAGATGAAACAAATTGATACGCTTGGCCGAAAGGAGCCCCCATGTACTGGACCGAGTTCTTGACCGTTGCACTGATCCACTTGCTGGCCGTCGCCAGCCCCGGCCCGGACTTTGCCGTGGTGGTGCGCGAGAGCGTGACCCACGGGCGCCGCGCTGGCACCTGGACCGCGCTGGGCGTGGGCACGGCGATTTTCCTCCACGTTGGTTATTCGCTGCTGGGGATCGGCCTGATCGTGTCGCAGTCGATCGTGCTGTTCAACGCGTTGAAGTGGGCGGCCGCCGCTTACTTGCTGTACATCGGCTTCAAGGCGCTGCGCGCGCAACCGGCGAAAACCGTGACCGATGATCTGCACAAAGAGGCTGGCGTACGCACGGCGCGCGGCGCGTTCACCTCGGGCTTCGTGACCAACGGTTTGAATCCGAAAGCCACGCTGTTCTTCTTGTCGCTGTTCACCGTGGTGATCAACCCGCACACGCCACTGGCCGTGCAGGCCGGTTACGGTATTTACCTGGCGGTTGCGACTGCGATTTGGTTCTGTCTGGTGGCGATGCTGTTCAGCCAGCAACGCGTGCGTGCCGGTTTTGCCCGCATGGGTCACTGGTTCGACCGCACCATGGGCGCGGTGCTGATCGCTCTCGGCGTGAAAATCGCGTTTACCGAGATGCATTGAGAAAACACCGCGAACAACCTGTGGGAGCGAGCCTGCTCGCGAAGGCGTCGGATCAGTCGAAATTACAAGTGACTGGAAGATTGCTTTCGCGAGCAGGCTCGCTCCCACATTGGGGTTGAGTAATTCCTAAAGAAGTTCGCTGAGTTTGCTCAGGTTATTGAGGTATTCGCGGGGATTTTCCCCGAGCAAGCGGCGAAACATCGCGCTGAACGCCCGCGCGCTGCCGTAACCCAGATCCTGCGCCACACGCTGCACGCTGTCCCCGGCGAGCAGGCGGGGCAGGGCTTCCATCAGGCGCAGTTGCTGGCGCCAGGCGTTGAAACTCATCTGCAACTGTTGCTGAAACAGCCGCGCCAACGTACGTGAGCTGGCGCCGACCTGCTGCGCCCAGTCTTCCAGGGTGTTGGCGTGATCGGGGGTGTGCAGCAGTGCCAGACAAATGTTTTGCAGGCGCCGGTCGCTGGGCATCGGAATGTGCAGCGGCAGGTTTTCCAGGCTGGCGAGTTCTTCCAGCATCAACTGCTGAATCAGCGGATTGTCGGCGTGCGGCGGCCCTTGCACCGCGCGCAGGATCAGCTCGCGCAGCAGCGGTGTCACGGCCAAAACGCAGCACTGTTGCAGGCTGGCGGGTGACAGTTCCGGCGCGATGAACAGCGAGCGCATCTGCACATCACCGCTCATGAAAATCTCGTGCGCCACTTCGGGCGGAATCCACACCGCGCGGCTTGGCGGAATCACCCACGCACCCGATTCCGTGACCACGCGCATGAGGCCGCTGACGGCATACAGCAATTGCGCCTCGCGATGCAGGTGCAGCGGCTGGTGGGCGCCGTCCAGATAATCCCGGGGATAGGCACTCACCGGGCCGTGTTCGAAATGGCTGATCAACATGTCTGATTCGATGACTTGCTTGGCAGAAATGCGCTTTACGACCAACCTAGCATAAGTGGCACACAACAACGTAATGCGTGCCGCCATGAATCAATCCCGAAATGTCATTCGCTACATCAACGCCGCTCATGTGATCGATCACATGTTCATGCTGATCTTTCCCGCCGCCGTGCTCGGCATGACTCAGGCCTTCGGTCTTGATTACGCCGCGCTGATCGGCCTGTCACTGGGCGGTTTCATTGCTTTCGGCGCCTGTTCGCTACCGGCAGGGTGGCTGGGCGATCACTGGAGCCGGCGGCAAATGATGCTGGTGTTTTTCTTCGGCATTGGCGTCTCGGCAATTTTTACCGGCCTGAGCAACAGCCCGAGCATGCTGGTGATCGGCTTGACCCTGATCGGTATTTTCGCGGCGATTTATCACCCGGTCGGCACGGCAATGCTGGTTGCTTACGCGCAGAACCGTGGCCGCGAAATCGGCATCAACGGCATGTGGGGCAATCTGGGCGTGGCATTTTCGGCGCTGATCACTGGCTTGCTGGTGGCGCAGTTCGGCTGGCGCTCGGCGTTTCTGATACCGGGCGCAGTGGCGATTGTGCTGGGTCTTGGCTTCGCCTTGCAGGTGCGCGAAGAGCCGATCCCGCAACGCCCGCACACGGCGCTTAAAGGCGCCGCCGGTCAGCGTATTTCGATGGTTATGGTGTTCGGCGTGCTGGCGCTGGCCACAGCTACCGGCGGGGTGGTGTTCAACGCCACCACCATGACTTATCCGAAACTGTTCCAGGAGCGTTTGCATGAGCTGTTCGCTTCGCCGCAAACCCTCGGCGTGGTGGTCAGTCTGGCTTATGCCTTTGGCGCGGTGGCGCAGCTGAGCATTGGTCGGGTGTTGCACCGCTTCAGCCTGAAATGGCCGTTTGTTGTCCTGACGTTGTGCCAGGCACCGCTGCTGTTCGTGCTGGCCTATGCCGACGGCTGGGCAGTGATCGCGCTGGGTGCGGCATTCATGTTCGTGGTGTTTGGTCAGGTAACAGTGAACGATGCGATGGTTGCCAACTTCGTCGCCCCGCAATGGCAATCGCGAATCTTCGCCCTGCGTTATTGTTTATCGTTTGGCGCCAGTGCGACGGCGATACCGCTGATTTCCTACGTCGAACCGCGCCATGGCTTTGTAGGTCTGTACTTGATTCTCGCGGGTTTCGGCGCGTTGACCTTCCTTGCGGCAGTCGTATTCCCACGGACACCTTCCGAGGAGGTTGTAGGGCAAACGGCCTGACCGAAGACGAAAACCGGCAAATGCTGGCGCAAAGCTAGCATTTGTACGGCTTTGCAAATCATTCCTTTGGCTGATTTGGCTGGCGTATAAGGGTTCTAGAGTACCTGTCTCTACGCCAACACCGTGCAGTCAGAAAAGGGATTCTTATGTTGCAGACTCGCGTCATTCCCCCGGCCGATGGGGCCTACCAGTATCCATTGCTGATCAAACGGCTGCTGATGTCCGGCGCCCGTTACGAGAAAACCCGCGAGATCATTTACCGCGACCAGATTCGCTATAGCTACCCGACCCTGATCGAGCGCGTCGCGCGGTTGGCCAACGTGCTGACGGCGGCCGGAGTGAAGGCCGGTGACACGGTGGCGGTGATGGACTGGGACAGCCATCGTTATCTGGAGTGCATGTTTGCCATTCCGATGATCGGCGCGGTGATCCACACCATCAACGTGCGCCTCTCGCCTGAGCAGATCCTCTACACCATGAACCACGCCGAGGACCGCTTTGTGCTGGTCAACAGCGAGTTCGTCGGGCTGTATCAAGCGATCGCGCCGCACCTGACCACGGTCGAGAAAACCCTGCTGTTGACCGATCTGCCGGAGAAAACCGCCGAGTTGCCGAATCTGGTCGGCGAGTACGAGCAACTGCTGGCCGCCGCGAGCCCGCAGTACGACTTTCAGGATTTTGACGAAAACTCGGTCGCCACCACGTTCTACACCACCGGCACCACCGGTAACCCGAAAGGCGTGTATTTCACCCACCGACAACTGGTGCTGCACACCATGGGCGTGTCGACGATCATGGGTTCGATCGACAGCGTGCGCTTGCTTGGCACCAACGATGTGTACATGCCGATCACGCCGATGTTCCACGTTCACGCCTGGGGTCTGCCGTACGTGGCGACCATGTTGGGCCTGAAACAGGTTTATCCGGGGCGTTACGATCCGGAGTTTCTCGTCGAGTTGTGGCGTAAGGAGAAAGTCACCTTCTCTCACTGTGTACCGACCATCCTGCAAATGCTGCTTAACGCCAAAGGCGCACAAGGCACTGATTTCGGTGGCTGGAAAATCGTCATTGGCGGCAGCGCGCTCAATCGCACACTCTACGAAACCGCGAAGGCACGCGGCATTCAGCTCACCGCCGCGTATGGCATGTCGGAAACCGGGCCGTTGGTGTCCTGTGCGCACCTCAATGATGAATTGATGGCCGGCACTGAAGACGAACGCACCACTTACCGGATCAAGGCCGGCGTGCCGGGGCCGCTGGTGGAAGCGGCGATTGTCGACGCCGAGGGTAACTTTCTTCCGGCTGACGGCGAGACCCAGGGCGAATTGGTGCTGCGCGCGCCGTGGCTCACCGAGGGTTATTTCAACGAGCCGCAGAAGGGCGCCGAGCTCTGGGCCGGCGGCTGGTTGCACACCGGCGATGTCGCCACGCTCGACAGCATGGGCGTGATCGATATCCGCGACCGCATCAAGGATGTGATCAAGACCGGCGGCGAGTGGATCTCCTCGCTGGACCTCGAAGACCTGATCAGTCGTCACGTCGCGGTACGCGAAGTAGCAGTGGTGGGCATCGCCGATCCGCAGTGGGGCGAGCGTCCGTTTGCCTTGCTGGTAATCCGTGAAGGGCACGTGATCGGGGCGCGCGAGCTCAAGGAACACCTCAAGCCGTTCGTGGAATTGGGCCATCTGAGCAAGTGGGCGATTCCGAGTCAGATCGCTCTTGTTACCGAAATTCCCAAGACCAGTGTCGGCAAGCTCGACAAGAAGCGCATCCGCCTCGACATCACCGAATGGCAGGCCAACAACAGTACCTTCCTCTCGACACTTTGAGTGTCTGCTGGCGCGCCGAAACCGGCGCGCCAGACCCACCAAGCAAGCGCTTGGCTTGTGAAATCGAAAAAATCAGCCATCCTTGCCGTGCCGACATGTGTCGGACTGGCGAAAGGACTGTTCCAGAGTGGCCGGCAGCTGCAAATCACACTTTAGAGGGATCAAGCAGTACCACCTGCTGGCTATAGTCCGCTCAAGGATTTTTAAGAACGGAGCACACGCACTGATTGGGGCGAGCAACTTTGGAGTGAATTCGGGCAGCCCTGGCACCCGGTCTTCCACAGCGTTTTTAAAAGTACTCACTGCCATAACAATAATGCACATGGAGTAGCGTCGATGACCTCAGTAAACCAGTTCTGGCGCCGGGCGAAACTGCCTCTGGCAGTCAGTCTTGCCTCCTCGCTCGCCGGGCCCGCATTCGGCGTCAGTTTCAACGTCGGTGAAATCGAAGGCCAGTTCGACTCGTCCTTGTCGATCGGTGCCAGTTGGTCTACTCAGAGCCCGAACAAGAACCTCATCGGCGTCAACAACGGCGGCCACGGTCTGTCGCAAACGTCCGATGACGGTCACGCCAACTTCAAAAGCGGTGAAACCTTCTCGAAGATCTTCAAGGGTATTCATGACCTTGAGCTGAAGTACGGCGACACCGGCGTATTCGTCCGTGGCAAATACTGGTACGACTTCGAACTGAAGGACGAGAGCCGCCAGTTCAAAGACATCAGCGACAGCAACCGTAAAGAGGGCGCCAAGTCGTCCGGCGGGCAGATTCTCGACGCCTTCGTCTACCACAACTATGCGATTGCCGATCAGCCGGGCTCCGTGCGTCTGGGCAAGCAGGTTGTGAGCTGGGGTGAAAGTACCTTCATCGGCGGCGGCATCAACTCGATCAACCCGATCGACGTCTCCGCGTTCCGCCGTCCCGGTGCCGAGATCAAGGAAGGCCTGATTCCGGTGAACATGTTCTACGTGTCCCAGAGCCTGACCGAAAACCTTTCGGCCGAAGCGTTCTATCAACTGGAATGGGACCAGACCGTCGTCGACAACTGCGGCACGTTCTTCTCGCAGCCGGACATTGTTGCTGACGGTTGCAACGACAACCTGCGCGTGTTGAACAAACGTTCGCAAATCCCGGCCGTGGCCCTTGGCCCATTGGCCGCCAACGGCGTCAACGTCAACGAGGAAGGTGTGCTGGTTCGTCGTGGCCCGGATCGCGATGCCCGCGACAGCGGTCAGTGGGGCGCATCCTTCAAGTACATGTACGAACCGCTCGACACCGAGTTCGGCGCCTACTTCATGAACTACCACAGCCGCGCGCCGATCTTCAGCGCCACCGGTGCGCCACAATCGGTCTACAACACTGCACGCGCGCTGCCAGGGCCTTTTGCGGCGCTCGCACCACTGCTGGTCGCGGGCAACTCGAACTACTTCATTGAATACCCTGAAGACATTCGCCTCTACGGTCTGAGCTTCTCCACCACTCTGCCTACCGGTACGGCGTGGAGCGGTGAGATCAGCTATCGTCCGAACGCGCCGGTACAACTGAACTCCACCGACATCCTGTTCGCCGGTGTACGTCCGCTCGGCGGCGCACTGACCAACGCTTCGCTGCTCAATGGTGTGCCGGGTCAGGATCTGCACGGTTACGAGCGCAAGGAAATCACCCAGATCCAGACAACGTTCACGCACTTCTTCGATCAGGTCATGGGCGCCAGTCGTCTGACTTTGGTCGGTGAAGTCGGCGCGACTTACGTTGGTGGCCTGGAAAGCCGTTCCGACATGCGTTATGGCCGCGATCCGGTCTACGGTCCGGGCGAGTTGCCAGCCACTGGCACCACCAACACCTGCGCCAATATCCTCAATGCCAGCACCATCAACGGTGCAGGGGCAGGATCGCCGCAGAACAACCGCAGCCGCAATTGCGACAACGACGGCTTCACCACCTCAGTGTCGTGGGGCTACCGCGGTCGCGCCATCTGGGAATACAACGACGTCTTCGCCGGTGTGAACCTGAAGCCGAACGTGGCCTGGTCCCACGACGTCAGCGGTTACTCCCCTGGCCCTGGCGGTAACTTCGAGGAAGGTCGCAAAGCGGTCAGCCTGGGCGTCGATGCCGAATACCAGAACACCTACACCGCGAGCCTGGCTTACACCAACTTCTTCGATGGCAAGTACACCACTGTGGATGATCGCGACTTCGTTGCGCTCAGCTTCGGCGTGAACTTCTAAGCACTGCATTTCAGGACGAACGAATTTATGAAAATAACAAAGAGTCTGTTCCACGCCGGTGTTCTGGGTCTGTCGCTGCTGGCGACCGGGGTCATGGCTGCGGTGCCTGCTGCAGAAGCCGACAAACTGGGCAAGAGCCTGACGCCGATGGGCGCTGAAATGGCCGGTAACGCCGACGGTTCGATCCCGGCGTGGAAGCCGCTGCCAAAGAATGCCGGCTCGGTCGACAGCAAGGGGTTCCTGTCCAATCCATACGCCAGCGAGCAACCGCTGTTCACCATCACTGCGAAAGACGTCGACAAGTACAAGGACAAACTGGCGCCGGGGCAGTACGCGATGTTCAAGCGTTACCCGGACACCTTCAAGATGCCGGTGTATCCGTCCCATCGCGGTGCGACCGTGCCGGATGACGTATTCGCCGCCATCAAGAAAAACGCCACCACCACCAACCTGGTGTCTGGCGGCAACGGCCTGGAAAACTTCGATACCGCCGTACCGTTCCCGATTCCGAAAACCGGTGTGGAAGTCATCTGGAACCACATCACCCGCTATCGCGGCGGCAGCGTGACTCGTCTGGTGACTCAGGCCACTCCGCAACCGAACGGCTCGTACAGCCTGGTGTACTTCCAGGATCAGTTCGTGTTCCGCGACAAGATGAAGGACTACGATCCGGCGAACCCGGGCAATATCCTGTTCTACTTCAAGCAGAAAGTGACCGCGCCGGCACGTCTGGCCGGTGGTGTGCTGCTGGTGCACGAGACCCTCGACCAAGTGAAGGAACCCCGTTCGGCGTGGGTCTACAACGCCGGTCAGCGCCGGGTGCGCCGTGCACCACAAGTGTCCTATGACGGTCCGGGTACTGCCGCCGACGGTCTGCGTACCTCCGACAACCTCGACATGTTCAACGGTGCACCGGATCGCTACGACTGGAAGCTCGAAGGCAAGAAAGAGATGTACATCGCCTCCGACAGCTACAAGCTCGACGATCCGAAGCTGAAATACGCCGACATCATCAAGGCCGGCCACATCAACCAGGACCTGGCGCGTTACGAACTGCGCCGCGTCTGGCATGTGGTAGCAACCTTGAAGGAAGGTCAGCGCCACATCTACGCCAAACGTGACTTCTACATCGACGAGGACACCTGGCAGGCGGCAGTGATCGACCACTATGACGGTCGTGGCCAACTGTGGCGCGTCGCTGAAGCCCATGCGGAGAACTACTACGACAAGCAAGTGCCGTGGTATGCCCTGGAAACCCTCTACGACCTGCAGTCCGGCCGCTACCTGGCACTGGGCATGAAGAACGAAGAGAAGAGTGCGTATGACTTCGGCTTCACTGCCACCACCAGCGATTTCACCCCGGCCGCACTGCGTCAGGATGGCGTTCGCTAACCCGCTGTAACCCGAGGCCGCATCCTCGTGAAAACGCCCCGACCGGTTCGGGGCGTTTTTTTGTCTGCGGATTTTTCCGTAGCCTTTTTGTAGCCATTTGTAGCAGCAACCTTCATAACCGGTTCGTTTAAGGCTAGTCTGCGGACATCTGCAACGCCGCCAACAGCAATTCGAACAAGAGCCGGCCATGACTGATCTGTCCCCACTTCCGGGTCCCGCAAGCGTTGCCGTCGCGGCACTGGACGGGCGTTTTTTTCGCCCACCGCTGCCCGACGGCTACGTTTTGCGACCACGTCTTTGCGAGCGCCTGCAGGCCGGACTCGGTGGGCGCCTGTTGCTGGTCAGCGCCCCCGCCGGATTCGGCAAGAGCTCGCTGGCGGTGGAGTTCTGTCAGAGTCTGCCGGCGCACTGGCAAAGCCTCTGGCTGGGCCTGAGCCCGCGCGACAGCGACCCCGGACGCTTTCTTGAGCGTTTGCTCGAAGGCTTGCAGGACTACTTTCCGCAACTGGGCAGTCGTGCACTCGGCCTGCTGAAAATGCGCCAACGTCATCAGCCGTTTGCCTTCGAAGAATGGCTCGACGGCTTGCTCGATGAGTTGACCCTGCACCTCGATCCAGCCAAGCCGTTGCTGCTGGTGCTCGACGACTATCATCTTGCACAAGGTCCGGTACTCGACCGGTGCCTGCAGTTTTTTCTCAATCATTTGCCTGACGGCTTGCTGGTGATGGTCACCAGCCGGCAGCGTCCGGACTGGCATCTGGCGCGTTTGCGTCTGTCGCGGCAGTTACTGGAGCTGCATGAGTCTGATCTGCGTCTGACCCACGACGAAGCCCTGACCTTGCTTGATCGCCACAGCACGTCTCTGCGCGGTGAAGCCCTGGAAAATCTGATTCAGCGCAGTGAAGGCTGGGTCGCCGGTTTGCGTTTCTGGTTGCTGGCGATGTCTGAAGCCGGCAGCGATGCCGCATTGCCGCAAACGTTGAACGGCGGGGAAGGGCTGATTCGCGATTATCTGCTCGAAGAAGTCATCGATTGCCTGCCGGCCGAAGTGCAATCCTTCCTTTACGACACCGCTCCCCAGGAACGCTTTTGCAGCGAGTTGTGCGATGCCGTTCGCGAGGCCCATGACAGTGCCGAGATCCTGCGCTTTCTGCTTGCGCATCAGGTCTTTCTCGTACCGCTGGACGAGCACGGGCACTGGTATCGCTACCACCATCTGTTCTCCGATTTGTTGCGCAGCCGGCCGATAGCGCAAGCGATGGTGCCGACCGCAACGCTGCATCTGCGCGCGTGTCGCTGGTTCAATGCCCAAGGCTTGCTCGACGAGGCGGTGGAGCAGGCGTTGCGCGCTGGTCACCTCGATGTGGCGGCAAATCTCGTACAGAACCTTTCCGAGGAACAGCTGCTGGCCGAACAAAACGTCGGCATGCTGCTGCGCTGGAAAATGGATTTACCTGACAGCTTGCTGATCAGCACGCCGCGGCTGATCGTGCTGTACAGCTGGGCATTGGGGCTGGCGTGTCAGCTCGATGCCGCCGAAGAGTTGTCCGGCCACTTGAGCCGCTTTCTGCCGGCGCCTTCCGCTACCGCGCAAAAGTCGATGCTCGCGCAATGGCTGGCGCTGAGCGGGATCATCGCTCGCGGGCGTGGGCATCGAGAATTGACGATCAGATATTGCACCGAGGCCCTGGAAAGCCTGCCGGCCAAGCGCTATGGCCAACGGCTGATGTGTTTATCGACCTTGTCCAATCTGGCCATTGCCGACGGCGATCTATGGCGCGCCCGCGGCCTTAATCGTGAATCCCTGGAGCTGGCGCAGCGCGTCGGCAATCCTTTGTTTGAAGCGTTGGCGCATTACGATCGTGCGCGTGTTTTGCAGGCGCGTGGCGAGATTCTGCGCGCACTCGATGAAGTCCATCAGGGGTTGGAACGCTTGCGCGGTCTGTCGCCACAACGCTTATACGCGGTGCGTGCGCGGCTGACGTTGTACGAAGGTTTTCTATTGGCGATGCGCTTGCAGCCTCAGGCCGCTCGTTTGCGCTTGTTGGCCGGGATTGGTGAGGCGCGTGCCTGCCGCGATATCAGTGTGTTGATCGGCCATTGTGTCATCGCTCGTCTGGACGGCAGCAGTGGCGAATTCGCCAAGGCCTTTGCCGAACTCGCCGAAGCCGAACGCCTGATGCACATCTGGGACGTGCCGCCGATCTACTACCTGGCGATGATCACGCTGGTCAAATGCGAGCTGTGGCTGGCGCAGGGCCGTACCGATCTGGCCGAGGCGTGGCTGGCGCGTCTTGGGCAGACTTACACCGGCGAGCGTGCTGCCGCACCACCAGAGTTTCATCCACAGTTGCCGTTGCATGTTGAACTGCAGCAGGCGTTGCTGGACATGATTCAAGGGCAACCCATGCTCGCCGAAGGACGGCTGAACGTGTTGCATGAAAACGGTCAGCAGACCGGGCGGCAGTTGCTCAGCGTGATGGCGTTGACGCAGAAAGTGGCCCTGTTGCTGGCGTGTGGGCGTGAGCCGGAGGCCAGAAAAGCGCTGAGCCAGGCGTTGGAGGCGGCAGCGGGTGGCGTGGTGCAGCCATTTGACAGCTTGCTGAAAAAGTACGGTGACTGGCTACGCGGGCAATTGGTTTCGAACCTTTCGACAGCGGTCAGTCAGCAATTGCTGGGACACCTGCCTGTTCCCGCTGCCCGGCCCGTCGCAGAGGTCTCGGTGGCCGAACAGCTCAGCAGTCGAGAGCTGGCCGTTCTGCGCCTGATTGCTCAAGGCTGTTCGAATCAGGAAATCAGCGAGCAGTTGTTCATATCCCTGCACACCGTAAAAACTCACGCCAGTCATATCAACAGCAAGTTGGGGGTTGAGCGGCGCACACAGGCAGTGGCGCGGGCCAAAGAGCTGGGGTTAATGATCTAGCGACGGTAAAATTGCGGATCGGCCGTTTCGAACCACTGCCCAGGATTTCCCATGACCGTTTCAAGCCCAGTGCTCATCCGCGAAACCTTCCCCGTCGGCCCGCTCCAGTGCAACTGCACCATCATCGGCGATCCGATTACAAAGAAAGCCATCGTCGTCGACCCGGGCGGCAATCCTGACCTGATCATGGCGCGTCTCGATGCGCATGGCCTGAAAGTCGTCAGCATCATCCACACCCACGCGCATCTCGATCACTTCCTCGCTTCCGGCCAGATGAAAGAGAAGACCGGAGCGACCCTGCATTTGCACAAGGAAGACCAATTCCTCTGGGACAACCTCGAAATGCAATGCCAGATGTTCGGCGTGCCGTATACACCGGTGCCGTCACCGGATCGCTGGTTGAGCGATGATGAAGAACTGGCCTGTGGTTGCGGCGTGGCCCTGCATACTCCGGGACATACACCCGGTTCCATGAGCTTTTGGTTTTCCGAGGCTAAGCTGTTGATTGCCGGCGACACGTTGTTTCGTCGCGGCGTAGGGCGCACGGATTTGTGGGGCGGCGATCAGGCGACCATCGTGCGTTCGATCAAGCAGCGGCTGTACACGCTGGACGAGGACGCGACAGTGGTGACCGGGCATGGGCCGGATACGCGTCTGGGTGACGAGATGCGCGAAAACCCGTTTGTACGTGCCTAAATATTTTGTCACGAGTGCCCGGCGGAATTTTTGTGCATTGTCATGATCCAACGCCCGCGCAGGTCCATTTAACCCAGTGGCCGCTGCACCACAGAATGCGAAAAACCAGGAGCTCTCCATGTTCACCAAGCGTCGTTTGATTATTGTCGCTACTGCCGTGGCCTTGCTGTCCGGCTGCGCCTCGCCTAACCCGTATGACAATCAAGGCCAGGCTGACAGCGGCTCGCAAGGCATGAGCAAAACCGCCAAATACGGCGGCCTCGGCGCTCTGGCCGGTGCGCTCGCCGGTGCTGCCATCGACCACAACAACCGCGGCAAGGGTGCCTTGATCGGCGCCGCAGTGGTGGGTGCTTCCGCTGCCGGTTACGGTTACTACGCCGACCAGCAAGAAAAGAAACTGCGCGCGAGCATGGCCAACACCGGCGTTGAAGTGCAGCGTCAGGGCGACCAGATCAAGCTGATCATGCCAGGCAATATCACGTTCGCCACCGATTCGGCGAACATCGCCTCCAGCTTCTACCAGCCGCTGAACAACCTCGCGGGCTCGTTGAAAGAGTTCAGCCAGAACCAGATCGAAATCGTCGGCTACACCGACAGCACCGGCAGCCGCCAGCACAACATGGACCTGTCGCAGCGTCGTGCGCAGAGCGTGGCGACCTACCTGACCTCGCAAGGTGTCAGCGGTGCCAACCTGTCGGCCCGTGGCGCCGGTCCGGATAACCCGATCGCCAGCAATGGCGATGTGAATGGCCGGGCGCAGAACCGCCGCGTTGAAGTCAACCTGAAAGCGATTCCGGGTCAGCAGTATGGTGGTCAGCAGCAACAGCAGCCGGGTACGGTTCAGCAATATCCGTAACTGAATGCCTGATTGAAGAAATGCCCGATCCTGTGATCGGGCATTTTTTTGTCTGGCCTGTGCCGGCCCCTTCGCGAGCCGGTTCGCTCCCACATTTGAAATGCATTCCCCTGTGGGAGCGAGCCTGCTCGCGAAGGGGCCGCTACCAGCACCGAAGATTACAGACACAAAAAAGCCCCCGGACACATCACTGTCCGGGGGCTTTTTTACCAGCGAAGGCTGATTACTTCTTCAGACCATAATGCTCATCGAGCATGCCCGGCGAGTTCGGAGTCTTCGGTGCGTAGTCACGCGGCGGCTCCTGATCGCGCGGTGGCGTCAGGCGTTCACGTGGCGCGACTGCCGCGTCAGCGTGCAGGGCGGCGATCAGGCGCTGGCGTGTCTGCTCGTCCAGGGCCAGACGATTGGCGCCCTCGGCGAGATGATCCTGCACTTCCTGATAGCTCTGGGTCAGCTTCTTGACCAGCATCGCGGTGCTGTTGAAGTGGGTGACCACCTCGTTTTGATAACTGTCGAAACGCTCCTGGATATCATCCAGTTGACGCTGCGTACGACTCGGCGCGGCGTTCGGCGCAACGCGCGCGATCAGGAATCCAATGGCGACACCCACAACCAGGGCAAGAGTCGGTAACAACCAAACTAAGAGCGAGTGTTCCACGAGTCCTTCCTCTATAAACGGCTTTGCTTTACGTTAACGGCTCGAACCTGCGCTGTATACCGCGATTCACTCGCAATAGATTGGCACAGACAATTTGCTAGACGAGTCGACCCGATTCGAGGTCACGGAGTTCCTTCCTTGCTGATGCGTGAAACCCCTGTAGTGATTGCCGGCCCAGTCGGCCAAATCGAAGCTTTGTACCTCGATAACGAGCAGCCGCGCGGCATCGCGCTGATCTGTCATCCGAACCCGGTGCAGGGCGGCACCATGCTCAACAAGGTCGTTTCGACCCTGCAGCGCACTGCGCGCGACGCCGGCCTGATCACATTGCGCTTCAACTATCGCGGCGTCGGCGCCAGCGAAGGTTCGCACGATATGGGCACTGGTGAAGTCGACGATGCCCAGGCAGCCGCCAAGTGGTTGCGCGAGAAACACCCGGATCTGCCGCTGACCCTGTTCGGTTTCTCCTTCGGCGGATTTGTTGCAGCAAGTCTCGGCGGGCGTCTCGAAGCCCAAGGCGTGCAGCTCAAGCACCTGTTCATGGTCGCCCCGGCAGTCATGCGTCTGGGCGAACAGGATCAACTGCCGCAGCAGGGTGAACTCACGGTGATCCAGCCGGAAACCGACGAAGTCATCGATCCGCAACTCGTTTACGACTGGTCGGAAAAACTCCAGCGCCCCCATGAGCTGCTGAAAGTGGCAGAATGCGGACACTTTTTTCATGGCAAGCTGACCGATCTCAAGGATCTGATCCTGCCGCGTCTCTCGAATTGATTGCAGTCTGACAAGCGATTACCCATGACGAACCGTACCCGTATCCTCACCGGCATCACCACCACCGGCACGCCGCACCTGGGCAACTACGCCGGCGCCATCCGCCCGGCGATCCTTGCCAGCCGCGACAGCAATGCCGATTCGTTCTACTTCCTGGCCGACTACCACGCCCTGATCAAATGCGATGACCCGCTGCGCATCCAGCGCTCGCGTCTGGAAATCGCCGCGACCTGGCTGGCCGGTGGCCTCGATGTTGACCGCGTGACCTTCTACCGCCAGTCCGACATCCCGGAAATCCCTGAGCTGACCTGGCTGCTGACCTGCGTCGCCGCCAAGGGCCTGCTCAACCGTGCGCACGCCTACAAGGCCTCGGTGGACAAGAACGTTGAAACCGGTGAAGACCCGGACGCCGGCATCACCATGGGCCTCTACAGCTACCCGGTGCTGATGGCCGCGGACATCCTGATGTTCAACGCGCACAAAGTGCCGGTCGGTCGTGACCAGATCCAGCACGTGGAAATGGCCCGCGATATCGGCCAGCGTTTCAACCACTTGTTCGGTCAGGGCAAAGAATTCTTCACCATGCCCGAAGCGTTGATCGAAGAAAGCGTGGCGACATTGCCGGGCCTCGACGGTCGCAAGATGTCGAAGAGCTACGACAACACCATTCCGTTGTTCTCCAGCGCCAAAGAGATGAAGGACGCGATCTCGCGGATCGTCACCGACTCCAAAGCGCCGGGCGAAGCCAAGGATCCGGACAACTCGCACCTGTTCACCCTGTTCCAGGCCTTTGCCACACCGGCGCAGGCTGACGAATTCCGTAGCGAATTGTTGGGTGGTCTGGGTTGGGGCGAGGCGAAGAGCCGTCTGTTCCAGTTGCTCGACAACGATCTCGGCGAGGCTCGCGACAAGTATCACCAGTTGATCGAGCGCCCGGCGGATCTGGAAGACATCCTGCAGATCGGCGCCAAGAAGGCCCGTGCGGTGGCAACGCCGTTCCTCAATGAACTGCGCGAAGCCGTTGGCCTGCGCTCTTTCGTCAATCAGGTTCAGGTTGCCGCGACGACCAAGAAGAAAGCCGCGAAAGCCGCGCGTTTCGTCAGCTTCCGTGAAGACGACGGCAGCTTCCGTTTCCGTCTGCTGGCGGCCGATGGCGAGCAACTGCTGTTGTCGCGCAACTTCGCTGACGGCAAAACCGCCGGGCAGGTGACCAAGCAACTGCAATCCGGTCAACCGCTGGACGTGCGCAGCGAAGACCTGAGTTTCAGCGTGTGGCTGGAAGGCGAATGCGTTGGCGACAGCCCGGCATTCGCTGACTCTGCAGCGCGGCACGCGGCCATCGAGGCTTTGCGCATCGCGCTGACCCCGGTTCAGGACTAATCGGCGGCACGGTCCGACCAAGGGCCGATTGCCATTCCCACGGGCCGTCGCTACAGTGACGGCCCGTTTTTGTTGCCTTGCTAACGAATTATGACGCCCCTAGAACGATACCAAGCTGATCTGAAACGCCCGGACTTCTTCCATGACGCCGCGCAGGAAACTGCTGTGCGTCATTTGCAGCGTCTGTACGAGGATCTGATCGCCGCCGATCAGAACAAGCCGGGTCTGCTGAGCAAACTGTTCGGCAAAAAAGATCAGACGCCGGTCAAGGGCCTGTATTTCTGGGGCGGCGTAGGTCGCGGCAAAACTTACCTGGTCGACACCTTCTTCGAAGCGCTGCCGTTCAAGGAAAAGACCCGCACCCACTTCCACCGCTTCATGAAGCGTGTACACGAAGAAATGAAAACCCTCGGCGGCGAGAAAAACCCGCTGACCATCATCGCCAAGCGTTTCGCGACCGAGTCGCGGGTGATTTGCTTCGATGAATTCTTTGTCTCCGACATCACTGACGCGATGATCCTCGGCACGCTGATGGAAGAACTGTTCAAGAACGGCGTGACCCTGGTCGCGACCTCGAACATCGTTCCGGACGGTCTGTACAAGGACGGTCTGCAACGCGCGCGCTTCATGCCGGCCATTGCCCTGATCAAGCAGAACACCGAGATCGTCAACGTCGACAGCGGCGTCGACTATCGTCTGCGTCACCTCGAACAAGCGGAGCTGTTCCACTATCCGCTCGACGAAGCCGCTCACGAAAGCCTGCGCAAGAGCTTCAAGGCACTGACGCCGGAATGCACTGCCGCAGTCGAAAACGATGTGCTGATCATCGAAAATCGCGAAATCCGTGCCCTGCGCACGTGCGACGACGTGGCCTGGTTCGACTTCCGCGAACTGTGCGACGGCCCGCGTAGCCAGAACGACTACATCGAACTGGGCAAGATCTTCCACGCTGTGTTGCTCAGCGGTGTCGAGCAGATGAGCGTCACCACCGACGACATCGCCCGCCGTTTCATCAACATGGTCGACGAGTTCTACGACCGCAACGTCAAGCTGATCATTTCCGCTGAAGTCGAGCTGAAGGATCTGTACACCGGCGGCCGTCTGAACTTCGAGTTCCAGCGCACGCTGAGCCGTTTGCTGGAGATGCAATCGCACGAATTCCTGTCGCGGGCTCACAAGCCTTAAACAGAATCGCGAAACAAAAAAGGGCCTGCAACTGCAGGCCCTTTTTTATGTCCAGAATTCACCGCAATACCCTGTAGGAGTGAGCCTGCTCGCGATAGCGGTGGATCAGTCACATAAATGCTGCATGGACGGACGCAATCGCGAGCAGGCTCACTCCTACATGGGTTTGTGTATGGGCAGAGGGCTACGCAGCCTGCTGAAACTGCTGCCGATACTGATTCGGCGACAATTCAGTATGCTGGCGGAACAACCGCGCAAAGAAGCTCGCATCGTCGTAACCGACCTCATAACTGATGGTCTTGATGCTTTTGCGGCTGCCGGACAACAAGCCTTTCGCCGTCTCGATACGCAGGCGTTGCAAGTAATGCAGTGGCTTGTCACCGGTGGCCGTCTGGAAGCGCCGCATGAAATTGCGGATGCTCATGCCATGCTCGCGAGCGACGTCTTCGAAGCGGAACTTGTCGGCGAAATGCTCTTCGAGCCAGTGCTGGATCTGCAGAATGATCACGTCCTGGTGCAGTTTCTGCCCACCGAACCCGATGCGTCCCGGCGAATAGCTGCGCTGCACTTCGTAAAGGATGTCGCGGGCCACGGCTTGCGCGACGTTGGCTCCGCAGAAGCGTTCGATCAAGTAGATGTAAAGGTCGCAGGCTGACGTGGTGCCGCCGGCGCAATACAAGTTGTCGGCATCGGTCAGGTGCTTGTCCTGATTCAGATAGACCTTCGGAAAACGCTCGGCAAAGGCATTGAAGAAACGCCAGTAGGTGGTCGCTTCCTTGCCGTTGAGCAGGCCGGCCTCGGCCAGCCAGAACACCCCGGTGGCTTCGCCGCACAACACGGCGCCGCGTGAGTGCTGTTCGCGCAGCCACGGCAGGACTTGTGGATAACGGCCGCACAGTGTGTCGAAATCGTCCCAGAACGCCGGGAGGATAATGACATCGGCGTTTTCCAGGCCGCCGTCGACCGGCATCACGACGTCACTGAAGCTGTTCACCGGTTTGCCGTCGGGGCTGACCAGGCGTGTTTCGAACGCCGGAGTCAGGCCGTGGCCCAGTTGTTTGCCATAACGCAGGCTGGCCAGATGGAAGAAATCCTTGGCTTGCATGAGAGTGGAAGCGAAAACCCGGTCGATTGCCAGGATGCTGACGCGCCGCAAGGGCGTGGAGACTTGCTTGGACATAATTCAACTTTTGTTTTGTTTTTATAAGGGAAAGTGGTCACCAGACGGCTGGATCGTCTTATTTTTTGTCGGATGTGTCCAGTGTCCTGTGTCGGAGGGGAGGCTTAGTCTCTGAAGGTCATCTCCCTCCAACAAGAAAGAAAGGTGCCGCATGATCCCCAGAACCTTGTTCAGCTCCGAGCACGAATTGTTTCGCGACAGCGTACGAACCTTCCTCGAAAAAGAGGCCGTGCCGTTTCATGCGCAATGGGAGAAACAAGGCTATATCGACCGCAAACTCTGGAACAAGGCAGGCGAGGCGGGAATGCTCTGCTCGCACCTGCCGGAAGAGTACGGCGGGCTGGGGGCAGATTTTCTCTACAGTGCCGTGGTGATCGAAGAGGTCGGTAGATTGGGTTTGACCGGGATCGGCTTTTCGCTGCACTCGGACATTGTCGCGCCGTACATCCTGCATTACGGCAGCGAAGCGCTGAAGCACAAATACCTGCCGAAACTGGTTTCGGGCGAGATGGTCACGGCCATCGCCATGACCGAGCCGGGTGCCGGTTCCGACCTGCAAGGCGTGAAGACCACCGCCGTGCTGGACGGTGACGAGTATGTGATCAACGGTTCGAAAACCTTTATCACCAACGGCTTTCTCGCGGACCTGGTGATCGTGGTCGCCAAGACCGATCCAAAGGCCGGCGCCAAGGGCACCAGCCTGTTTCTGGTGGAAGCGAATACGCCGGGCTTCGACAAGGGCAAGCGCCTGGAGAAGGTCGGCATGAAGGCGCAGGACACCTCCGAGTTGTTCTTCCAGGATGTGCGCGTGCCCAAGGAAAACCTGCTCGGGCAGGCTGGGGCAGGGTTTGCTTATCTGATGCAGGAGTTGCCGCAGGAGCGTCTGACCGTGGCGATCGGTGGCCTCGCCTCAGCCGAAGCAGCGTTGCAGTGGACGCTCGATTACACCCGTGATCGCAAAGCGTTCGGCAAGGCGATTGCCGACTTCCAGAACACGCGCTTCAAGCTGGCCGAGATGGCCACGGAAATCCAGATCGGCCGAGTGTTCGTCGACAAGTGTCTGGAGTTGCACCTGCAAGGCAAGCTGGATGTGCCGACAGCGGCGATGGCCAAGTATTGGGGCACCGACCTGCAATGCAAGGTGCTCGACGAATGCGTGCAATTGCATGGCGGCTACGGCTTCATGTGGGAATACCCGGTGGCCCGGGCGTGGGCGGATGCGCGGGTGCAGCGGATTTACGCCGGTACCAATGAAATCATGAAGGAGATCATTGCGCGGTCGCTTTGATGATCGTTCCCACGCTCTGCGTGGGAATGCCGCCGGGGACGCTCCGCGTTCCGCTTTGGTGGTGATCTGATCGGCCTCTTCGCGAGCAGGCTCGCTCCCACAGGGGATCACCGTACCTGTGGGAGCGAGCCTGCTCGCGAAGCTTTTAGCGTTCAATCAAGGCGCTGGGTTCGGGTGATCCTTGTGAATCGCCTCGATCCCTTCCAGCACTTCATCCGAGAGCTTCAGATCGAAGCTGGCAATGTTGCTGTCCAGTTGTTCAAGCGTGGTCGCACCAATGATATTGCTGGTGACAAACGGCTGCTGCGTCACGAACGCCAACGCCATTTGCGCTGGATCCAGACCGTGTTCACGGGCCAGCGCCACATAGCGGCTGCATGCTGCTTCCGACTGCGCATTGAAATAGCGGCTGAAGCGACTGTAGAGACTCAGACGACCTTTCGGCGGACGCGCGCCACCTTCGTATTTACCCGACAGGAAACCAAACGCCAGCGGCGAATAGGCCAGCAGGCCGCATTGTTCGCGGATGGCGATTTCCGCCAGACCCACTTCAAAACTGCGGTTAAGCAGGTTGTACGGGTTCTGGATCGACACCGCGCGCGGCCAGCCACGGGCTTCGGCCAAGGCGAGAAAACGCATGGTGCCCCACGGCGTTTCGTTGGACAGACCGATGTGGCGGATCTTGCCGGCCTTCACCTGTTCGTCGAGCGCTTCGAGGGTATCTTCCAGTGGGGTCAGGTTCGCTTCGATCTTGTGCTTGTAGCCCAGCTGTCCGAAAAAGTTGGTGCTGCGTTCCGGCCAGTGCAATTGGTATAGATCGATGTAGTCGGTCCGCAGGCGCTCGAGGCTGGCATCCACCGCTGCGGTGATGTGCTGGCGGTTGTGGCGCAGGTTTTTGTCGCGGATGTAGTCGATGGTGTTGCCGGGGCCGGCGATCTTGCTGGCGAGGATCCAGTCGGCGCGGTCGCCGCGACTTTTGAAGTAATTGCCGATGTAGCGCTCGGTGGTAGCGTAGGTTTCGGCTTTTGGCGGCACCGGGTACATCTCGGCGGTGTCGATGAAATTGATCCCGGCTTCCTTGGCCCGTTCGATCTGGGCGAAGGCTTCAGCTTCAGTGTTTTGCTCGCCCCAGGTCATGGTGCCGAGGCAGATTGCACTCACGTTCAGGTCGGTACGGCCTAGCTGGCGATAGTCCATCGGGTGCTCCTTGGGCAAAACAATCATAAAAGCAGGTTGAAATATTTTTCGCAATCTGCATAATTGCCGACCTCTTTCTGCAGTGGAAGTGATGCGCCGCCGCCGAAGAATCTTGCCGTTGAACGGACGCGCCGACCCGAGCCCCCGAAAGCGTCTGTATCCGGCTGCCTTTGACTTGTCAAAGTACGCACTATTCAGTAAGATCCGCCGTCTAATTTACAGGGCGGCCCCTGAGGCTATAAAGAATGAAAACTTTTACTGCTAAACCGGAAACAGTAAAGCGCGACTGGTTTGTCGTCGACGCTGCTGGTCAGACCCTGGGTCGTCTGGCCACCGAAATCGCGAGCCGTCTGCGTGGCAAGCACAAGCCTGAGTACACTC
Source organism: Pseudomonas sp. S3_C06 (assembly GCF_054667675.1). Classification (NCBI taxonomy): domain Bacteria; kingdom Pseudomonadati; phylum Pseudomonadota; class Gammaproteobacteria; order Pseudomonadales; family Pseudomonadaceae; genus Pseudomonas; species Pseudomonas sp. S3_C06. Next base: position 2,766,757 of record NZ_CP162747.1, on the reverse strand, counting down.
CTCACGTTGACACCGGCGACTACATCGTCGTAATCAACGCTGAGCAGATTCGTGTTACCGGTGCTAAAACCACTGACAAAATGTACTACTCCCACTCCGGTTTCCCGGGCGGCATCAAGTCGATCAACTTTGAAAAGCTGATCGCTAAAGCCCCTGAGCGCGTGATCGAGACCGCGGTTAAAGGCATGCTGCCTAAAAACCCACTGGGTCGCGACATGTACCGTAAGCTGAAAGTCTATGCGGGCGCTGCACACCCACATACTGCTCAGCAGCCCCAAGAACTGAAGTTTTAACGGAATAGTACATTATGTCGGCGACTCAAAATTACGGCACTGGCCGTCGCAAGACCGCAACCGCACGCGTTTTCCTGCGTCCGGGTACTGGTAACATCTCCATCAACAACCGTTCGCTGGAAAACTTCTTCGGCCGTGAAACTGCCCGCATGGTAGTTCGCCAGCCGCTGGAGCTGACTGAGACTGTCGAGAAGTTCGACATCTACGTCACCGTGATCGGTGGTGGTGTAAGTGGTCAAGCTGGCGCAATCCGCCACGGCATCACTCGCGCTCTGATGGACTACGACGAAACCCTGCGTGGCGCTCTGCGCAAAGCTGGCTTCGTTACTCGCGACGCCCGTGAAGTTGAACGTAAGAAAGTTGGTCTGCGTAAAGCGCGTAAGCGTCCGCAGTACTCGAAGCGTTAATTCCGCTTCCGCGTTCAAAAAGAACGCCCGCCTCCTCACGGAAGCGGGCGTTTTTTTATGCCTGTGATTTATCAAAGAATTGCGCTGCGACAACTTGCCACTTCCGTAGACCCCCTATACTGCAAGGCTTGAGGGTAAGAGCTCCGGGTAATTCCCTTGTCAGAATTGGGGCTTTTCATTACCATTCGGCAAAATTTTTATAAGTAACATTGATTTATTTAGTAGATGCCTGATTTAACAGGCCACAAAAGCTGATGGGAGAGGACTGAATGAGCAATGACGGCGTGAATGCAGGCCGGCGTCGCTTCTTGGTAGCAGCCACATCCGTGGTGGGTGCTGCAGGAGCGGTGGGGGCTGCGGTCCCGTTCGTGGGGTCATGGTTTCCCAGTGCCAAGGCGAAAGCCGCCGGTGCACCGGTGAAAGTGAATGTCAGCAAAATCGAGCCAGGACAGCAGATGATTGCTGAGTGGCGCGGCCAGCCGGTGTTCATTGTCCGCCGTACCGAGGAAATCCTGGGGAATCTCAAAAAGATCGAGGGCCAGCTCTCCGATCCAACCTCCAAAAACTCCACGCAACCTACCTATGTCGACCCTGAAGTGCGTTCGATCAAGCCGGAAATTCTGCTGCTGATCGGGATCTGCACACACCTGGGTTGCTCACCAACTTTCCGTCCCGAAGTGGCACCTGCGGATCTGGGCAAAGACTGGGTCGGTGGCTATTTCTGCCCTTGCCACGGCTCCCATTACGATCTGGCTGGCCGCGTCTACAAGTCGCAACCTGCGCCTTTGAACCTGCCAGTTCCGCCGCATTCCTATGAGACCGATGACCTGATCATCATTGGTACTGATCCGGAGAAAGCGTGATGAGCAAGTTCATGGATTGGGTTGATGCGCGCTTTCCTGCGACAAAAATGTGGGAAGACCATCTCAGCAAGTATTACGCTCCAAAAAACTTCAACTTCTTCTATTTCTTCGGCTCTCTGGCGCTGCTGGTTCTGGTCAATCAGATCGTCACCGGTGTCTGGCTGACGATGAGTTACACGCCGTCGGCGGAAGAAGCCTTCGCTTCCGTCGAGTACATCATGCGCGACGTCGAGTACGGCTCGATCTTGCGTCTGCTGCACTCGACTGGCGCTTCGGCGTTCTTCATCGTGGTTTATCTGCACATGTTCCGTGGCTTGCTCTACGGTTCGTACCAGAAACCGCGCGAGCTGGTCTGGGTCTTCGGCATGCTGATTTATCTGGCGCTGATGGCCGAAGCGTTCATGGGTTATCTGCTGCCGTGGGGTCAGATGTCTTACTGGGGGGCCCAGGTGATCATCTCGCTGTTCGGTGCGATTCCGGTCATCGGCAACGACCTGACCCAGTGGATTCGTGGTGACTACCTGATCTCCGGGATCACCCTGAACCGCTTCTTCGCCTTGCACGTTGTCGCGCTGCCGATCGTGATTCTCGGTCTGGTGGTGCTGCACATTCTGGCGCTGCACGAAGTCGGTTCGAACAACCCTGACGGCGTCGACATCAAGAAGCACAAAGACGAAAACGGCATCCCGCTGGACGGCATTGCCTTCCACCCGTACTACACCGTGAAAGACATTGTCGGCGTTGTAGTGTTCCTGTTTATCTTCTGCTTCATTGTGTTCTTCTTCCCGGAAATGGGCGGCTACTTCCTCGAAAAACCAAACTTCGAGCAAGCCAACCCGTTCAAGACACCAGAGCATATCGCGCCGGTTTGGTACTTCACACCGTTCTACGCCATCTTGCGTGCGATCCCGGACAAGCTCATGGGCGTTATCGCCATGGGGGCGGCGATTGCGGTGTTGTTCGTGCTGCCGTGGCTTGATCGCAGTCCGGTGAAATCGATGCGCTATAAAGGCTGGATGAGCAAAATCTGGCTGGTGGTGTTCTGCATTTCGTTCGTGATTCTGGGTATTCTCGGTGTGCTTGCGCCGACCCCGGGGCGAACCCTGTTGTCGCAGGTCTGCACCTTCCTGTACTTCGCCTACTTCATTCTGATGCCGTTCTACACCCGGCTCGAGAAGACCAAACCGGTTCCGGAAAGGGTGACTGGCTGATGAAAAAGTTATTTTTTGCTCTGATTTTTGCTGCGTTGCCTGTCTTGTCGTTCGCTGCTGAACACGGTGGTCCGGAGCTGGAAAAAGTCGACATCGATGTCTCCGACAAAGCTGCCCTGCAGGACGGTGCGCGCACCTTTGCCAACTATTGCATGGGCTGCCACAGTGCCAAGTTCCAGCGTTATGAGCGCGTCGCCGATGACCTCGGTGTGCCGCACGAACTGATGCTGGAGAAGCTGGTGTTCACCGGTGCCAAGATCGGTGATCACATGACCATCGGCATGCAGCCGGCGGACGCCAAGACCTGGTTCGGCGCGGCACCACCGGATCTGACCCTGGTTGCTCGCGTGCGTGGCACCGACTGGCTCTACGGTTACCTCAAGTCGTTCTACGAAGATCCGGCACGCCCATGGGGTGTGAACAACAAGGTCTTCCCGAACGTCGGCATGCCTAACGTGCTGGTCGGCCTGCAAGGTCGTCAGGTCGTGGGTTGCAAACAGGTGCAGATCGTCGAAGACGGCAAGAAGCAATATGATCCGCTGACCGGTACGCCTCTGACCCATGAAGCGTGCGATCAACTGACCATCGTGCCGAAATCCGGTGCTCTGAACGAAGAGCAGTTCGATGAGAAGGTCAAGAATCTGGTAACCTTCCTGGCTTACTCGGCTAACCCGGTTAAGCTGCAACATCAGCGCATCGGTACTTACGTCTTGCTGTACCTGGCGTTCTTCTTTGTGTTCGCCTACCTGCTCAAGCGTGAATACTGGAAAGACGTGCACTGATACGCTTCAAGCATTGCTGTTAATCGCGCGCGCCCAAGGGCGCCTCCGGTAACGCAAGATCTGGCTCGCCAGGTGTTGTGGGAGGCGCCCTCTGGGCGCGCGCGTTTTTCCGGTTCCGACAAATTCAACAAGCGAGGAGGATCGCCATGGGCGTGACCAATCGGTTGGCCTGTTACTCCGACCCCGCCGACCACTATTCCCACCGAGTGCGCATTGTGCTTGCAGAGAAGGGTGTCAGCGCCGAGATCATTTATGTGGAAGCTGGTCGCCAGCCGCCTAAACTGATTGAGGTAAACCCTTACGGCAGTCTGCCGACGCTGGTCGATCGTGACCTGGCGTTGTGGGAGTCGACCGTGGTGATGGAATATCTGGATGAGCGTTACCCGCACCCGCCGTTGATGCCGGTTTACCCGGTGGCGCGTGCCAACAGCCGTTTGCTGATTCACCGCATTCAGCGCGACTGGTGTGGTCTGGTGGATCTGATTCTGGATCCCAAGTCCAAGGAGGCTGCGCGTGTCGTGGCGCGCAAGGAATTGCGTGAAAGCCTGACGGGCGTGTCGCCGCTGTTTGCCGACAAGCCGTTTTTCCTCAGTGAGGAACAAAGTCTGGTGGATTGCTGCCTATTGCCAATACTCTGGCGTTTGCCGATTCTGGGTATTGAACTGCCGCGGCCAGCCAAGCCGCTGCTTGATTATATGGAGCGCTCGTTTGCGCGTGAGGCTTTCCAGGCGAGTCTGTCTGGTGTCGAACGCGATATGCGCTAAGGCTTAAGGAGCCGCTATGAACTCCAGTCGACCTTATCTGGTCCGCGCGCTCTATGAGTGGATTGTTGATAACGATTGCACCCCGCACATGCTGGTCAATTCCGAGTACCCGGCAGTGCAAGTGCCGCAGGGTTTCGCCAGTGACGGGCAGATTGTCCTGAACATTTCTCCGAGTGCCGTGCGTCATCTGCACATGGACAACGACGTGGTGACCTTCGAAGGTCGCTTCGGTGGTGTCCCGCACAGCTTGTACGTACCGATCAGCGCGATCCTGGGGATCTACGCCCGGGAGAACGGTCAAGGCATGGTGTTCGATCTCGAGTCGCCGATGGATGACGAAGAAGAGATCGAGTCGGATGACGACTTGCCGCCACCGGACAGCGAACCGCCGCGCCCTAGCGGCCGGCCTAGTTTGAAAGTGGTGAAGTAATAAAAAAGGCGATCCGGATGGATCGCCTTTTTTGTGTGCGCGTTTCGGCTGTCAGTCGATGTATTCGAACAGCTTGACGATTTTCTGCACGCCGGAAACACCCTGCACCAGATTGGTTGCCTGGGTGGCTTCCTGTTTGGTCAGCAAGCCCAGCAGGTAGACGATACCGTTCTCGGTCACGACCTTGATGCGCGAGCCAGGGATGCTGGCGTCGGTGAGCATCTGCGTCTTGATCTTGGACGTCAGCCAGGTGTCGTTCTGGCGCGCCAGGAAGCCGGACGGCGGTATGACTTGCAGTTCGTTATGAACGGTTTTTACCCGTTGGACCGCCGCTGCTGCCTGTTCGGCTTTGGCTTTCAGGTCTGCGCGAGGTGTCTGGCCGGCCAGCAGTACGACACCGTTGAAGCTGGTGACGACGATGTGCGAATCGTTGTCCAGGGCCGGGTCGGCTTTGGCTACGTTCACGCCCACTTTGGTTTCAATCAACGAGTCGTCGATCTTGCTGCCGAAGGTGCGGGTGCCACGATCGTCGTCGATCGGTGCTTCACGGCTGGCGTTCACCACCGAGGTGCAGCCGCTGATGCCGAGGCACAGGGTCAAGGCCAGAAGGCCAAGGCGATTAGGGGTCATTCTTCACTCCCGAACAGTTGGCTGTCGATCAGATCGCAAAGGCAATGGATCGCCAGCAAGTGGACTTCTTGAATACGTGCGGTGACGTTGGCCGGTACGCGAATCTCGACGTCCTCGGGCAGCAGCAGCGACGCCATGCCGCCGCCATCGCGACCGGTCATAGCTACGACAATCATTTCGCGATCATGTGCGGCCTGGATCGCTTGAATAATGTTCGCCGAGTTGCCGCTGGTCGAAATCGCCAGCAAGACATCGCCTGGCTGACCGAGTGCGCGGATCTGTTTGGAGAACACTTCGTTGTAGCTGTAGTCGTTGGCGATCGAAGTGATCGTCGAGGTGTCGGTGGTCAGGGCGATCGCCGGCAGGCTCGGGCGCTCGCGCTCGAAGCGGTTGAGCAGCTCGGAAGAGAAGTGCTGGGCATCGCCGGCCGAGCCGCCATTGCCGCACGAAAGCATTTTGCCTTCGTTGAGCAGGGCGTTGACCATGATCTGGCTGGCTTGCTCGATGTGCGGTGCAAGTACGTCCATCGCCTGTTGCTTGGTGTCGATACTGGCCTGGAAAAGCTGGCGAATTCGGGATTGCATGTCCATCTGTGTGACCTTAAGTAGCGCGGCTGTCCGGCACATGAATGTGCAGCCCGCAAAGCAAAGAGCAAAATTTGTCGGTGGAATTGTCCGGGTCGCAACGCCGACGATCAACTGTCGAAAGCATTCTGCAACCAGTTCAGCTGATCCGGATGGCTGTCGATGGCCACCACGTCGAAGCGGCAGGGGGAATTGGCCCAACGCGACTCGCGCTGAAGAAAATACTGCGCAGCGAAAATCAGTTTCTGCTGCTTGCGCTCATCGATGCTAGCGAGCGCGCCACCCCATTGAGTGTTTTTTCTGTAGCGAACTTCAACGAATACTACTGTATCGCCATCAAGCATGACCAGATCAAGCTCGCCGCGTTTACAAAACCAGTTCTGCGCCAGCAGGCGCAGACCTTGTTGTTGCAGATGCTCGAGCGCCTGGCGCTCGGCATCCTTGCCGCTTTGCGAGCGTGACCTGTCGGGCATCAGCGCGGGGTGTCCGGCAGGCGCTGCACCTGACCGCTGACGAACTGCGCCCAAGGCAACTGACGCACAACGCGTTGGGTCTGGGTCATGCCGAGGCTGCCCGACTCACCGTCGATACGGCTGTCCGGCAGTGCTTTGAGCTGGCCCAGGCGCGGTGCCAGACGATAGGCGTCCACGCCCATGGCGTACAGACGGCCGAGGCTGCCGGCGGCTTGCGGCCACTGCGCAACCACTTGCTGGCGCAGTGGGTCGCTGCTGTCTAGCAGCCACGGGGTTTCGCAGAAGCGAATGCCGTTCATGTCGTTGTACTGGTTGATGTCGCCGCTGGCGCTGTAAACGTGCGAGGTCGCGTAAACCGGAACGTCACCGGCATACTGGAAGTTCAGGGTCGGCTTGATCTGCTGTGCCTGTTGCGGCGTGGCAGCAAGGAAGATGAATTCGATGTCCTGACGGCGCGAAGGCTGCGCGGCTACGTTGGTGCCGGCGGCGTTCTGCAGGCTCTTGGCGCGGGCTTCGCTCTGACGCAGCTGGAACATGTCGGCAATCTGCTGAGCCAGTTGCACCGGCTGATCAACGCGTTCGGTCGCTACGATGCTGCCGCCGTTAGCCTGCCAGTCCTGGCTGAACGCGCGCAGTACGCGGTCGCCCCATTCGCCTTTCGGCACCATGATGGCGGCGCGGTGCAGGCCATCGGCACGGGCACGACGCGAGACTTCGCGAGCTTCGTCTTCAGCAGCCAGACCGAACTGGAACAGTTGCGCCGGGCCTTGATCGCCTTCGCTGTAGTTCAGCGCCAGGGTGGTGATCGGCAGTTGCGGACGGGTGCTCAGCTGTTTGACCAGTGGTTTTTCCAGCGGACCGACGACCAGTTGCACGCCATCAGCCTGAGCCTTGCGGTAGAACTCGTCCATCGAAGTCAGCTTGGAACTGTCGTAGAACTCGATAGCTGGCGGTTTCTGCCCGGCCTGTTGAGCCTGGTAGTGCGCAGCCATGAAGCCTTCGCGCAGTGCTTTACCGACCGCTGCCAATTGGCCGTCCTGTGGCAGCAGCAGGGCGATCTTGCTCAGTGGCTGGCTGGCCAGTTCCTTGAGTTTGGTCAGTGGCAACGGCAGGTTGATCGCCGCCGGGTGCTTTGGATTCTGCGCGCGCCAGGTGTCGATCGCGGCTTGCTGCTGTTCCAGAGTGCCAGCGGATTTTACCGCCATGGCCAGGCCCATCCAGCCGCCGAGATCGTCGGTGCTGTTCGGTTGCAGTTGATCGGTTGGCAGCGAGCCAATCAGGGTCCAGATCGCTTCGTGGTTCTTGCTCGCGGCTTCGCCTTGCAGCATCGGCGCGATAAACACGCGCTCGCGGGCGGCAGCCAAAGTCTGGCCATCGGCTTCAAGGGCGCGGGCGTGTACGGTGCCGGTGCGCACTTGCTGCTCTTCAGGCATCTCGCCCAAATGTTGCAGGCTTGGATGGCTCAGGGCAGTCAGCGCGGCTTTCGGCTGATTGCGGGTCATGGCCAGCTCGGCATTCAAGGTGCTGGCGAAAATCTGCTGGCCGGGCTTGAGTTGCTCCATCGGCACTTGTTGCAGGATTTGCGCGGACTGTCCGGCGTTGCCCTGACGATAAGCCAGGTCCGCAGCGCTGAGGCGCAGCAGGGCGGCTTTTTCCGGGGTTTTCGCCTGGCTAGCCTGTTCGAGCAATTGCTCGATGCTGGCATCCGGGGTCCGTGGAAGTTCGCCAAGGCTGGAGGAAGGGGAGCTGGCGCAAGCCGCCAACAAGGCAGCGAGGCAGAGGGCAGTGAACAGCCGCAGGCAAGCGATCATGTAAGTGTTCCTGATACTCGATCAAATTAGCGTCGAATTGTACCCAAGCACTGGCCGGGGCGCGATGTTACTGGCGTGAATCGGACAATTTAGCTGGAGTAAATGTTGCGGCGGCGCACAACGGCGTGCAAAACCGGGCTCGGCTTGAGCGCATCGCAAGCCTCGTGACGCGCTACAATGGCCGCTTTTACCGATCACGAGGTGTGCGCTTTGACTGCTCCAGGTTCCCTGAATTCCGCTGCTGGCTCGCTTTATGTGGTGGCGACGCCCATCGGCAACCTGGACGACATCAGCGCCCGGGCATTGAAGATTCTTCGTGAAGTGGCATTGATCGCTGCCGAAGACACCCGCCACTCGGCGCGGCTGATGCAGCACTTCGGGATTGGCACGCCGCTGGCTGCCTGTCACGAACACAATGAACGAGATGAAGGTAGCCGCTTTATTACCCGTCTGCTGGCGGGCGATAACGTCGCGCTGATTTCCGATGCCGGTACGCCACTGATTTCCGATCCGGGTTATCACCTCGTGCGTCAGGCCCGTGCGGCCGGAATCAATGTAGTCCCGGTGCCCGGCGCCTGTGCGCTTATCGCGGCGTTGTCGGCGGCCGGTCTGCCGTCTGACCGTTTCATCTTCGAAGGTTTTCTGCCGGCCAAATCGGTCGGACGCAAAGCGCGACTGGAAGCGGTTAAAGAAGAGTCGCGCACGCTGATCTTCTATGAAGCACCGCACCGCATTCTTGAATGCCTGCAGGATATGGAAGCAGTGTTCGGCGCTGAGCGTCAGGCATTGCTCGCCCGGGAAATCACCAAAACCTTTGAGACGCTAAAAGGTCTGCCGCTGGCTGAGTTGCGCGCGTTCGTCGAATCCGACAGCAATCAGCAGCGCGGCGAATGTGTCGTGTTGGTGGCAGGCTGGACTGCGCCGGAGTCCGAAGACGCAGTCAGCAGCGAAGCGATGCGCATCCTCGATCTGCTCCTCGAAGAAATGCCGCTCAAGCGTGCCGCCGCGTTGGCAGCGCAGATCACCGGTGAGCGTAAAAACGTCCTGTATCAGGTCGCGCTGGATAAACAGAAAGGCGTGTAAGCCGTCGCCCATAGCGGTCTTGAGGCTTTTAGCGCTTGTTCTTCGGGCGCTCTGCCGTTAACCTTCGCGGCGGAGAGTCGATCGGACAGTCGCTGCCCTCTATGAAAATTAGGGGGGAGGAAAGTCCGGGCTCCATAGGGCGAAGTGCCAGGTAATGCCTGGGAGGCGTGAGCCTACGGAAAGTGCCACAGAAAATAACCGCCTAAGCGCTTCGGCGCCGGTAAGGGTGAAAAGGTGCGGTAAGAGCGCACCGCACGTCTGGCAACAGTTCGTGGCTAGGTAAACCCCACTTGGAGCAAGACCAAATAGGGTCCCAAGGCGTGGCCCGCGCTGGGACCGGGTAGGTTGCTAAAGATGTCCAGTGATGGCCATCGTAGACGAATGACTGTTCAAGACAGAACCCGGCTTACAGATCGGCTCTCCACCTTTTTCTTTCCCTGCTTGAATCATTGGCAACAGGGCTGTGTAATATCAGCAGGCCTGCTCTGAAAGTTCGGCAGCGGCAAATGCCAGTAATAGCCATTTCCCACCTCGCTTCAATCAACAGCAGAAGCGCTTTTGTAATACCGAAAAAATCTTACTCTTAACAAATTACTTTAACTTTCGAGCGCAGCTGTCAGTGCTGCATCAAGTTATGGGTCGAAACTCTCCGCCAGATTGTCGTTACTCCTCCTTTTAAGCTCCTAAATCTCCGTTCTGTAAGGGTTTTCCTTTAATCCGCGCCTTGACGGTGTGGTGGGCGCATTCCTATAGTGTGCGCAAGTGGCGGAAAGTGGCATGAAGTGGGTTTTTTGAGCTCAAAACGATAAAAATTGGAGAAACGCAGACGTGTTTCGCGGAGCTAACGCTATCAGTCTCGACGCAAAGGGCCGTCTCGCCATGCCGAGCCGGTACCGTGACGAGCTCGATTCGCGCAGTTCTGGCCAATTGATCGTGACCATTGATGCCGTTGATCCGTGTCTGTGTGTCTATCCGCTCGACGAGTGGGAAATTATTGAAACCAAGTTGCGCGCGCTTCCTTCGCTTCGCGAAGAGAACCGTCGCTTGCAACGTTTGCTGATTGGTAATGCCGTCGACCTCGAACTCGATGGCAGTGGTCGTTTTCTGGTTCCACCGCGTCTGCGCGAATACGCCAAGCTCGATAAGCGCGCGATGCTGGTAGGCCAACTGAACAAGTTCCAATTGTGGGACGAGGATGCATGGAACGCGGTATCTGCCGCTGACCTTGCTGCCATTCAACAACCGGGCGCGATGCCTGATGAACTGCGTGATTTGATCCTGTGACTATTGATAGCGGCTTTAACCACATCACCGTACTGCTTGACGAAGCCGTCGAGGCTCTCGCCGTACGTCCTGATGGCTGCTATCTGGACGGTACGTTCGGGCGCGGCGGACACAGCCGGCTGATCCTCAGCCAGCTCGGCACGGACGGTCGGCTCATCGGATTCGACAAAGATCCACAAGCGATTGCCACCGGGCAAACGCTAGCGGCCGAAGACGGCCGCTTTGTCGTTGTGCAGCGCAGCTTTGCCGAGCTCGGTTCGGTGGTTGCCGAGCAAGGTCTGAGCGGCAAGGTCAGCGGCATTCTGCTCGACCTCGGCGTGTCTTCGCCGCAGCTCGACGACGCTGAACGCGGCTTCAGTTTCCTCAACGATGGCCCGCTGGACATGCGCATGGATCCGTCCCGTGGCATCAGCGCTGCCGAATTCGTCAACACCGCGCCGGCTGAGGAAATCGCCCGGGTGTTCAAGGAATATGGCGAAGAACGTTTCTCCGGTCGCATGGCGCGCGCCGTCGCCGAGCGCCGCGATATCAAACCGTTCGAGCGCACTGCCGATCTGGCCGAAGTATTGAAAGTCGCCAACCCGGCATGGGAAAAGGGCAAGAACCCGGCCACCCGTGCGTTCCAGGGTTTGCGCATTCACGTCAACAACGAATTGGGCGATCTGGAAGCCGGCCTCGAAGCCGCGCTGGACGCACTGGAAATCGGCGGCCGTCTGGTCGTGATCAGCTTCCACTCGCTGGAAGACCGCATCGTCAAACTGTTCATGCGCAAGCTGGTGAAAGGCGAAGCCGACAACCTGCCGCGCAACCTGCCGGTTCGCCATGTCGCGTTCGAACCGAAAATCAAAGTCCATGGCAAAGCGCAGACGGCCTCCGACGCCGAACTCAAAGCCAACCCACGTTCCCGTAGCGCCGTCATGCGCGTCGCGGAGAAGCTGCGGTGAGCAAGCTTTTCGCCAAGCCATTGCCCGGCGGCAGCTTTCTGATGCTGCTGCTGTTTGTCGGCGTGCTCGTCTCGGCCATCGCCGTGTCGTACAGCGCGCACTGGAACCGGCAGTTGCTCAACACCCTTTATAACGAACTCAGCGTGCGCGACAAGGCGCAGGCCGAGTGGGGTCGTCTGATTCTCGAACAGAGCACCTGGACCGCGCACAGCCGTATCGAAGTGCTGGCCACCGAACAACTGAAAATGCATATCCCTGGCGCGGCTGACGTGAAGATGGTGGCGCCATGATGAAACTCGAAGGTGCACTGTTCCCATGGCGCTTCCGCCTGATGGTGGCGCTGCTCGGCATCATGGTCGCGGCGATCTGCTGGCGCATCATCGACTTGCAAGTGGTTGACCGTGACTTCCTCAAAGGTCAGGGCGACGCGCGCAGCCTGCGTCACATTCCCATTCCCGCTCACCGTGGTCTGATCACCGACCGTAACGGCGAGCCGTTGGCCGTGAGTACCCCGGTGACCACGCTGTGGGCCAACGCCAAGGAAATGCAAACGGCGAAAGAGAAGTGGCCGGCACTCGCCGCCGCGCTGGGTCAGGATCCGAAAGCCCTGACCGAACGCCTCGAAGCCCAGGCCAACAAAGAATTCATTTATCTGGTGCGCGGGCTGACCCCCGAGCAGGGCCAGGCTGTGCTCGATCTGAAAGTGCCGGGCGTTTATGGCATCGAAGAATTCCGCCGGTTCTACCCGGCCGGTGAAGTCACCGCACACATGGTCGGTTTTACCGACATCGATGACCACGGTCGTGAAGGTGTCGAACTGGCCTATGACGAATGGCTCGCGGGGGTACCGGGCAAACGACAGGTCATCAAGGATCGGCGCGGTCGGCTGATCAAGGATGTCCAGGTCACCAAAAACGCCAAGGCCGGCAAGCCCTTGGCGTTGTCCATTGACCTGCGCCTGCAATACCTGGCTAACCGCGAACTGCGTAACGCGATCATCGAGAACGGCGCCAAGGCCGGCAGTCTGGTGATCATGGACGTCAAGACCGGCGAGATTCTGGCCATGGTCAACCAGCCGACCTACAACCCGAACAACCGTCGCAACCTGCAGCCGGCAATGATGCGTAACCGCGCGATGATCGACGTGTTCGAACCGGGTTCGACCATGAAAGCCATCTCGATGGCCGCTGCAATCGAAACCGGCCGCTGGAAACCGAGCGACACCGTCGAGGTGTATCCGGGCTCCCTGCAGATCGGCAAGTACACGATCAAGGACGTCTCCAAGAGCGAAGGTCCGGTGCTCGACCTGACCGGCATCCTGATCAATTCCAGTAACGTCGGCATGAGTAAGGTCGCGTTCGATATCGGCGGCGAAACGATTTTCCGCCTCGCGCAGAAAGTCGGCCTCGGCCAGGACACCGGCCTCGGCTTCCCGGGCGAACGTGTCGGCAACCTGCCGAACTACCGCGATTGGCGCAAGGCTGAAACCGCAACGCTTTCTTACGGCTACGGTATTTCCGTGACCGCGATTCAACTCGTCCACGCGTTCTCGGCACTGGCCAACAACGGTCGTCTCGCACCGCTGACCCTGATCAAAACCGACAAGCCACCGCAGACCACGCAAGTGCTGCCGGAAGCCGTGGCGAAAACCCTGCAAGGCATGCTCACCCAGGTGATCGAAGCGCCGCGCGGCGTGTTCCGTGCGCAGGTGCCGGCGTATCACGTGGCGGGCAAGTCGGGTACCGCGCGTAAGACTTCGGTGGGCACCAAGGGCTACGCGGAAAACTCTTACCGCTCGCTGTTCGCCGGTTTCGGTCCGATGAGCGATCCGCGATACGCGATTGTTGTGGTGATCGATGAGCCGTCCAAGGCCGGTTACTTCGGTGGTCTGGTTTCCGCGCCGGTGTTCAGCCGTGTGATGTCCGGCACCCTGCGCCTGATGAACGTAACGCCGGACAACCTGCCGACGACGCAACAAGCCAACGCTACCCCGGTCGTTCCGCTGAAAGCCAATGGAGGGCGCGGCTGATGTCATTAAGTCTGAACAAGATATTCCCACACGCCGGCCACGATCTGTTGATCCGTGAATTGGCGCTGGACAGCCGCAACGTACGCGCGGGCGACCTGTTCCTCGCCGTGCCTGGCGGCAAATTCGATGGCCGTGCGCACATTGCCGATGCCCTGCAACGTGGCGCGGCGGCTGTAGCTTATGAAGTCGAAGGCGCCACCGTGCTGCCGATCACTGACGTGCCGCTGATTCCGGTCAAAGGCCTGGCAGCGCAGCTGTCGGACATTGCCGGGCGTTTTTACGGCGAGCCAAGTCATCACCTGAATCTGATCGGCGTGACCGGCACCAACGGCAAGACCAGCGTGACCCAATTGGTCGCGCAGGCGCTGGATTTGCTCGGCCAGCATTGCGGCATCGTCGGCACCTTGGGTTCCGGCTTCTATGGCGCACTGCAAAGCGGTCTGCACACCACACCGAATCCGATCGCCGTGCAAGCGACCCTGGGCGACCTGAAAAAGGCCGGCGCCAAAGCCGTGGCCATGGAAGTGTCGTCCCACGGTCTCGATCAGGGCCGCGTCACTGCCTTGGCATTCGATGTCGCGGTGATGACCAACCTGTCCCGCGATCATCTGGATTATCACGGCAGCATGGAGGCGTACGCCGAGGCCAAGGCCAAGCTGTTCGCCTGGAATGATCTGAAGTGCCGCGTGGTCAACCTCGACGACGATTTCGGCCGGCAACTGGCCGCTGAAAAACGTGAGTCGCGGCTGATCACCTACAGCCTGCTCGACAGCAGTGCGTACCTGTTCTGCCGCGAAGCGCAGTTTGACGACCACGGTGTGCGCGCCACATTGGTGACGCCGCAGGGCGAGCATCATCTGCGCAGCACACTGCTCGGTCGCTTCAACCTGAGCAACGTTCTGGCGGCAGTCGGCGCGCTGCTCGGTCTGGATTACGCGCTCGACGAAATTCTCAAAGTACTGCCGAAACTCGAAGGCCCGGCCGGTCGCATGCAGCGTCTGGGTGGTGGTACGCAGCCGTTGGTAGTGGTCGATTACGCCCACACCCCGGACGCGCTGGAAAAAGTACTGACCGCGTTGCGCCCGCACGTCAAAGGTCAGCTGCTGTGCCTGTTCGGCTGCGGCGGTGATCGTGATCGTGGCAAACGTCCATTGATGGCCGAAGTGGTCGAGCGTCTGGCCGATCAAGTGCTGGTCACCGACGACAACCCGCGTACTGAAGACCCCGCAGTGATTTTCGATGACATCCGCGCCGGTTTCGCGGCTGTGGATAAAGTCACCTTCGTCGCCGGCCGTGGTCAGGCGATTGCGCAACTGGTCGCTGGCGCGTCCGCCGAAGACGTGATTGTCCTGGCCGGTAAAGGTCACGAGGACTATCAGGAAATCAACGGCGTGCGTCATGCCTTCTCTGATCTGGTCGAGGCCGATCACGCCCTGACCGCTTGGGAGGTGGCCCATGCTTAAGGCCCTCAAACTCAGCGAACTGACCAACGCGCTCGACGCCCGTTTGATCGCCGCCGATGCCAGCTTCGACGGCGTCAGCATCGACAGTCGCGCGATCCAGCCAGGCCAACTGTTTATTGCGTTGACCGGGCCGCGCTTCGACGGTCATGACTATTTGAACGATGTCGCTGGCAAAGGCGCCGTTGCCGCGCTGGTCGAGCGTGAAGTCGCCGACAGCACGCTGCCGCAACTGCTGGTCAAAGACACCCGTCAGGCCCTCGGCCAATTGGGGGCCTTGAACCGTGCCGCGTTCACTCAGCCAGTCGCTGCCATCACTGGCTCCAGCGGCAAGACCACGGTCAAGGAAATGCTCGCGAGCATCCTGCGCACGCGCGGTCCGGTGCTGGCGACCCGTGGCAATCTGAACAACGACCTCGGCGCACCGCTGACCCTGCTCGAACTGGCCCCGGAACACACTTCGGCGGTGATCGAACTGGGCGCCTCGCGTCTGGGTGAAATCGCTTATACCGTCGGCCTGACCAAGCCGCACGTGGCGATTTTGAATAACGCCGGCACCGCGCACGTCGGTGAGTTTGGCGGGCCGGAAAAAATCGTCGAAGCCAAAGGCGAAATCATCGACGGCCTGGCGGCGGATGGCGTCGCCGTACTCAACCTCGATGACAAAGCCTTCGGTATCTGGAAGACCCGTGCGGGCGCTCGCAAGGTGCTGACTTTCGCCCTGAGCAACACTCAGGCGGACTTCTACGCCAGCGACCTGAGCACCGATGCTCGTGGTTGCCCGGCCTTCAATCTGCACACACCTGAAGGTGTCGAGCGCGTTCAACTGAATCTGCTCGGCACGCACAACGTCGCCAATTCCATGGCCGCCGCCGCTGCCGCTCACGCCTTGGGCGTGTCGCTGTTCGGCATCGCCACCGGGCTTGGCGCCGTGCAACCGGTCAAGGGTCGCACCGTCGCGCAACTGGCGAAAAACGGTATGCGCGTGATCGATGACACTTACAACGCAAACCCCACCTCGATGTGCGCGGCCGTTGATATACTCGCCGGCTTTTCCGGCCGCACCGTCCTGGTGCTCGGAGATATCGGCGAGTTGGGCGATTGGGCGGAGCAGGGGCACCGCGACGTGGGCGAGTACGCCCGGGGCAAGGTTTCCGCGCTTTATGCCGTCGGGCCAAACATGGTTCACGCCGTAAACGCTTTCGGTGAACAGGCGCATCACTTCGGCAGCCAAGCCGAACTGATTCAGGCCCTCGACGCCGAGCAGGACACAAACACCACCATTTTGATCAAGGGTTCGCGCAGTGCAGCGATGGAAAACATCGTAGCGGCTCTGTGCGGGTCCAGTCTGGAGAAACATTAATGCTGCTGCTGCTAGCGGAGTATCTGCAACAGTTCTACAAAGGCTTCGCGGTCTTTCAGTACCTGACCCTGCGCGGGATTCTCGGTGTGCTGACCGCGCTGGTTTTGTCGCTGTGCTATGGCCCGTGGATGATCCGCACCCTGCAGAACCGTCAGATCGGCCAGTCCGTTCGTAACGATGGTCCGCAATCGCACCTGTCCAAGTCGGGCACCCCGACCATGGGCGGCGCACTGATTCTGTCTTCGATCGGCGTCAGCACCTTGCTTTGGGCTGACCTGAGCAACCGCTACGTCTGGACTGTTTTGCTGGTGACCTTGCTGTTCGGCGCCATTGGCTGGGTCGACGATTACCGCAAAGTCATCGAGAAGAACTCCCGTGGCCTGCCAAGTCGCTGGAAGTATTTCTGGCAGTCGGTGTTCGGCCTCGGCGCAGCGATCTTCCTTTATATGACTGCTTCCACGCCGGTGGAAACCACGCTGATTCTGCCAATGCTCAAGGACTACAGCATTCCGCTGGGCCTCGGTTTCATCGTGCTGACTTACTTTGTGATCGTCGGTTCGAGCAACGCGGTCAACCTGACTGATGGCCTCGACGGTCTGGCGATCATGCCGACCGTGATGGTTGGCGGCGGCCTCGGCATTTTCTGCTACCTGTCGGGTAACGTGAAATTCGCTGAGTACCTGCTGATTCCCTACGTGCCGGGCGCGGGTGAGCTGATCGTGTTCTGCGGCGCGCTGATCGGTGCCGGTCTCGGTTTCCTGTGGTTCAACACCTATCCGGCGCAAGTGTTCATGGGTGACGTCGGTGCGCTGGCACTCGGTGCGGCACTGGGCACCATCGCCGTGATCGTCCGTCAGGAAATCGTCCTGTTCATCATGGGCGGCGTGTTCGTGATGGAAACCCTGTCAGTCGTCATTCAGGTTGCGTCCTTTAAGCTGACCGGTCGCCGTGTGTTCCGCATGGCACCGATCCACCACCATTTTGAACTCAAGGGCTGGCCCGAGCCGCGCGTGATTGTCCGCTTCTGGATCATCACCGTGATTCTCGTGCTGATCGGCCTTGCCACCCTGAAGCTGAGGTAGAACGAGTGTCTCTGATCGCTTCTGACCACTTCCGCATCGTTGTCGGCCTCGGCAAGAGCGGCATGTCCCTGGTTCGCTTCCTGGCGAACCGGGGCACGTCGTTTGCCGTGGCAGACACGCGGGAAAATCCACCGGAACTGGCCACGCTCAAGCGTGACTATCCGCACGTGGAAGTGCGTTGTGGCGAGCTGGACGTCGAATTCCTGTGCCGCGCCGACGAGCTCTACGTGAGCCCCGGCCTGGCGCTGGCGACCCCGGCCCTGCAAGCCGCCGCGGCCCGTGGCGTGAAACTGTCCGGCGACATCGAGCTGTTCGCGCGTAACGCGCGGGCGCCGATCGTCGCCATCAGCGGTTCCAACGCGAAGAGCACCGTCACCACCCTGGTTGGCGAGATGGCGGCTGCGGCCGGCAAACGCGTCGCCGTCGGCGGCAACCTTGGCACCCCGGCGCTGGATCTGCTCAGCGACGACGTCGAGCTGTACGTGATGGAGCTGTCGAGTTTCCAGCTGGAAACCACCGACCAGCTCAACGCTGAAGTGGCCACCGTGCTGAATATCAGCGAAGACCACATGGATCGCTACAGCGGTCTGCCGGCGTACCACTTGGCCAAGCATCGGATTTTCCGTGGCGCGAAGCAGTTTGTGGTCAACCGTCAGGATGCGCTGACCCGTCCGTTGATGGGCGAGGGCCAGCCGTGCTGGACCTTCGGTCTGACCAAACCGGATTTCAAAGCCTTCGGTATCCGCGAAGAAGACGGCGAGAAATACCTGGCCTTCGAATTCCAGAACCTGATGCCGGTGCGTGAGCTGAAGATTCGCGGCGCACATAACCAGTCCAACGCCCTCGCGGCATTGGCGCTGGGGCATGCCGTGGGCTTGCCGTTCGACGCCATGCTCTCGGCCCTGCGCACGTTTGCCGGCCTCGAACATCGCTGCCAATGGGTACGTGATCTCGACGGCGTGGCGTATTACAACGATTCGAAAGCCACCAACGTCGGCGCCGCTCTGGCCGCCATCGAAGGCTTGGGCGCGGACATCGACGGCAAGGTCATCCTGATCGCCGGTGGCGATGGCAAGGGCGCCGAATTCAACGATCTACGTGATCCGGTGGCGGCCAACTGCCGCGCGGTGATCCTGATGGGCCGTGACTCCGACAAGATCGGGGAGGCCATCGGTGATGCCGTGCCGCTGATTCGCGCGACCTCGCTGGTCGACGCCGTTGCGCAATGCCGCGCCGCCGCCCAGCCGGGTGATGTGGTGCTGCTGTCGCCGGCCTGCGCCAGTTTCGACATGTTCAAGAACTATGAAGACCGTGGTCACCAGTTCGTCCGCGCTGTGGAGGAACTGGCATGAGTCTGTTCAATATCATCAAGCCGTATCCGTCGCCGATCATCACCGGGCGCGGCATCGATCTCGATTTTCCGATGCTCGCCGGTTGCCTGGCGCTGCTCGGTCTCGGTTTGATCATGATCGCCTCGGCTTCCACGGAAGTCGCGGCCGCGCAGTCGGGCAGTCCGCTGTATTACATGATTCGCCACCTTATTTATGTGGTGCTCGGATTGGGCGCGTGCATCGTCACCATGATGATTCCGATCGCCACCTGGCAGCGTCTCGGGTGGCTGATGCTGATCGGTGCGTTCGGCTTGCTGGTGATGGTGATCATCCCCGGCATCGGGCGCGAAGTGAACGGTTCGATGCGCTGGATCGGTTTCAGCTTCTTCAACGTGCAGCCGTCCGAGATCGCCAAAGTGTTCGTGGTGATCTACCTCGCGGGTTATCTGGTGCGCCGTCAAAAGGAAGTGCGCGAGAGCTGGATGGGCTTCTTCAAGCCGTTCATCGTGCTGCTGCCGATGGCGGGCCTGCTGCTGATGGAGCCGGACTTCGGTGCCACCGTCGTGATGATGGGCGCTGCGGCGGCCATGCTATTTCTTGGCGGGGTCGGGCTGTTCCGCTTCTCGCTGATGGTGGTATTGGCGGTCGGGGCCGTGGTCTTGCTGATTCAAATGCAGCCGTATCGTATGGCGCGTCTGACCAACTTCGCCGACCCGTGGGCTGACCAGTTCGGCGCCGGCTATCAGTTGTCGCAAGCGTTGATCGCCTTCGGTCGCGGTGAATGGCTCGGCGTCGGTCTGGGCAACAGCGTGCAGAAGCAGTTCTACCTGCCGGAAGCGCACACCGACTTCGTGTTCTCGGTATTGGCTGAAGAACTCGGCGCGGTGGGTTCGCTGTGCACCGTGGCGCTGTTCGTGTTCGTGTGTATTCGTGGCATGTACATCGGCTTGTGGGCCGAGAAAGCCAAGCAGTTCTTTGCCGCTTATGTGGCCTACGGCCTGTCGTTCCTGTGGATTGGTCAGTTCCTGATCAACATCGGGGTGAACGTCGGCCTGCTGCCAACCAAAGGTCTGACCTTACCGTTCCTCAGTTATGGCGGCAGCTCGTTGGTGATCTGCTGTGCCTGCCTCGGTTTGTTATTGAGGATTGAGTGGGAGAGTCGAACCCACCTGGGCAGTGAAGAGATGGAATTCCATGAGAGCGACTTCGCCGAGGAGCCGAATCATGGGCGCTAACGTATTGATCATGGCCGGCGGCACCGGCGGCCACGTGTTCCCGGCGCTGGCTTGTGCCCGCGAGTTTCAGGCGCGCGGCTACACCGTGCACTGGCTCGGCACGCCACGCGGAATCGAAAACGAACTGGTGCCCGCGGCAGGTCTTGAACTGCACCGCATCAACGCCACCGGCCTGCGCGGCAAGGGCAAGCTGTCGCTGCTCAAGGCGCCGTTCATGCTGCTGAAATCGGTATGGCAGGCGCGGGCGATCATTCGTCGCTTGAAGCCAGTGTGTGTGGTCGGCTTCGGTGGTTATGTGACTGGTCCCGGTGGCCTTGCCGCGAAACTGGCTGGCGTGCCGGTGATCGTTCACGAGCAGAACGCCGTGGCCGGCACCGCCAATCGGTTGCTGGTGCCGTTCGCCGCCCGGGTGTGTGAAGCGTTCCCCGACACCTTTACTCTGTCGGACACCCGCCGTACCACCGGAAACCCGGTGCGCAGCGAGCTGTTCCTCGACACATCGCGACCTGCTCTGGCCGGTCGCAAAGCGCGTTTGCTGATCCTCGGCGGAAGCCTGGGCGCAGAACCGTTGAACAAGTTGCTGCCTGAAGCCCTGGCCCAAGTCGCTGCCGATTTGCGCCCGGAAGTGTTCCATCAGGCCGGCAAAAACCACGATGAAGTGACTGCAGAGCGCTACCGCGCCGCCGGCGTCGATGCGCAGGTGCAGCCGTTCATCAAAGACATGGCCCAGGCCTATGGCTGGGCTGACCTGGTGGTGTGCCGCGCAGGCGCGTTGACCATCAGTGAGCTGGCTGCCGCCGGTCTGCCCTCGATGCTGGTGCCTTTGCCCCACGCGATCGACGATCACCAGACCCGCAACGCCGATTATTTGGCCCGTGAAGGCGCTGCCTTCCTGATGCCGCAAAGAACGACTGGTGCCGCGGACCTTGCCGCGCGCCTGACAGAGGTCTTGATGCAACCGCAACGACTCGAAGATATGGCCCAAGCGGCCCGCCGTCTGGCGAAACCCGATGCCACCCGTAGCGTGGTCGATACCTGTCTGGAGGTGGCCCATGGTTGAGAATCAGAAAGCCATGCCGCAACCGGAAATGCGCCGCATCCGTCGCATCCACTTCGTCGGCATCGGCGGCGTGGGCATGTGCGGCATTGCCGAAGTGTTGTTGAACCTGGGTTATGAAGTCTCCGGTTCCGACCTGAAAGCTTCGCCGGTCACCGAGCGTCTGGAATCGTTCGGCGCACAGATCTATATCGGCCACCGTGCCGAGAACGCCGCGACTGCCGATGTGCTGGTGGTGTCGAGCGCTGTGAACACCTCCAACCCGGAAGTCGCGACTGCCCTTGAGCGTCGTATTCCGGTGGTGCCGCGTGCCGAGATGCTCGCTGAACTGATGCGTTATCGCCACGGCATCGCCGTCGCCGGCACGCACGGCAAAACCACCACCACCAGCCTGATCGCTTCGGTGTTCGCGGCGGGTGGTCTGGACCCGACCTTCGTGATTGGTGGTCGTCTGAATGCCGCGGGCACCAATGCCCAGCTCGGCACCAGCCGTTACCTGATCGCCGAAGCCGATGAAAGCGATGCGAGCTTCCTGCACCTGCAACCGCTGGTGGCCGTGGTCACCAACATCGACGCCGACCACATGGCGACCTACGACGGTGACTTCAACAAACTGAAGAAAACCTTCGTCGAGTTCCTGCACAACCTGCCGTTCTACGGTTTGGCAGTGATGTGCCTGGACGATCCTGTAGTGCGCGAAATCCTCCCGCTGGTGAAGCGTCCGACCGTGACCTACGGCTTCAGCGAAGACGCTGACGTGCGCGCGATCAATGTTCGTCAGCAAGGCATGCAGACCTTCTTCACCGTGCTGCGTCCTGACCGCGAGCCGCTGGACGTGTCCGTGAACATGCCGGGCAACCACAACGTACTCAACTCGCTGGCGACCATCTGCATCGCCACCGACGAAGGCGTCAGCGATGAAGCCATCGTCCAGGGCCTGTCGGGTTTCCAGGGCGTCGGTCGACGCTTCCAGGTCTACGGCGAACTGCCGGTGGACGGCGGCAACGTGATGCTGGTCGATGACTACGGTCACCACCCGACCGAAGTCGCCGCGGTGATCAAAGCCGTACGCGGTGGCTGGCCGGAGCGCCGTCTGGTGATGGTGTATCAGCCGCACCGTTACAGCCGCACCCGCGATCTGTACGACGATTTCGTCAATGTCCTGGCCGACGCCAACGTGCTGCTGTTGATGGAAGTCTATCCGGCCGGCGAAGAGCCGATCCCCGGTGCCGACAGCCGCAAGCTGTGCAACAGCATCCGCCAGCGCGGTCAGCTCGACCCGATCTACATCGAGCGTGGCGTCGATCTGGCGCCGCTGGTCAAGCCGCTGCTGCGTGCCGGCGACATCCTGTTGTGTCAGGGCGCTGGTGATATCGGCGGTCTCGCGCCGAAGCTGTTGAAAAGTGAATTGTTCGCTGGCGCCGTGGCGGCGCCGGTCGAGGGGAAGTTGAAATGACTGCTGCCTACGCCAAGCTGTTTTCCACGATCGCGCCGAAAGACTTCGGCCGCGTCGCCGTGCTCTTCGGCGGCCTGAGTGCCGAGCGTGAGGTTTCGCTGAAATCCGGTAACGCCGTGCTCGAGGCGCTGCAAAGCGCTGGCGTGGACGCGTTCGGCATCGACGTTGGCGAGGACATTCTGCAACGTCTGCTCAGCGAAAAGATCGACCGCGCGTTCATCATTCTCCACGGTCGTGGCGGTGAAGACGGCTCCATGCAGGGCCTGCTCGAAGTAGCGGGCATTCCGTACACCGGCAGTGGCATTCTGGCTTCGGCCCTGGCGATGGACAAACTGCGCACCAAGCAGGTCTGGCACAGCCTCGGGATTCCGACGCCGCGTCACGCCGTGCTGTGCAGCGAAGCCGATTGTATTTCGGCGGCGACGGAACTGGGCTTCCCTTTGATCGTCAAACCGGCGCATGAAGGTTCAAGTATCGGGATGGCCAAAGTGAGTTCTGCGTCCGAGTTGATCGACGCATGGAAAGCGGCCAGTACCTACGATTCGCAAGTCTTGGTTGAGCAATGGATTCAAGGTCCGGAGTTCACCATCGCCACCCTGCGTGACCAGGTGTTGCCTCCTATCGCCCTGGGTACACCGCACACGTTCTACGACTACGACGCCAAGTACATCGCCAACGATACCCAGTACCGCATTCCGTGCGGGCTGGATGCCGCCAAGGAACAGCAACTCATGGATCTCACGGCCAAGGCCTGTGAGGCGCTGGGTATTGCCGGTTGGGGCAGGGCGGACGTGATGCAGGACGCTGACGGGCAGTTCTGGTTTCTGGAAGTGAATACCGCTCCGGGCATGACCGATCACAGTCTGGTGCCGATGGCCGCGCGTGCGGCCGGTCTGGATTTCCAGCAACTGGTTCTGGCCATTCTGGCCGCCAGTGTTGAAGACGCTCGAGGTTAAGACGATGCAAGGCGCTCAGCTCCGACATCAGCCTCCCGCACCCGGCCGCAAGCCGGTGCCGCGGGGTGCCAGCCGCATGGTGGCGAAAGAGCCGATGTCCGCACGCCTGCCGAAAGCCAATTTTGGTTTTCTGAAAAGTCTGTTCTGGCCGGTGCTGCTGGTCGCGCTGGGCTTCGGTACTTACGAAGGTGCAACGCGTCTGCTGCCGTACGCCGACCGGCCGATCACCAAGATCGCCGTGCAGGGCGACCTGAGCTACATCAGCCAGCAAGCGGTGCAGCAGCGGATCGCCCCGTTTGTGGCGTCGAGCTTCTTCACCATCGACCTGGCCGGCATGCGCACCGAGCTTGAACAAATGCCGTGGATTGCCCATGCCGAAGTACGTCGGGTATGGCCGGACCAAGTGGTGATCCGCCTCGAAGAACAACTGCCGGTGGCGCGTTGGGGCGACGAGTCGTTACTGAACAACCAGGGCCAGGCATTTACGCCCAAGGAACTGGCGAACTACGAACACCTGCCACAGCTGTTCGGCCCACAGCGGGCCCAGCAGCAAGTGATGCAGCAGTATCAGGTGCTGAGCCAGATGCTGCGGCCGTTGGGCTTCTCGATCGCACGCCTGGAACTGCGTGAACGCGGAAGCTGGTTCCTGACCACCGGTGCCGGCAGTTCTGGCCCCGGCATCGAGTTGCTGCTGGGACGCGGCAACCTGGTGGAAAAGATGCGCCGTTTTATCGCCATCTATGACAAGACGCTTAAAGACCAGATTACGAACATTGCGCGCATCGATCTGCGCTACGCCAACGGCCTCGCTGTTGGCTGGCGGGAACCTGTAGCGCCGACGACAGCCCAACCCGCTGTCGCAAAGAATTAAGAAGAGGCAGGACCCATGGCAAACGTGCAAAGCGGCAAAATGATCGTCGGTCTCGATATCGGCACCTCCAAGGTGGTGGCGCTGGTCGGCGAGGTTTCCGACGACGGCTCGCTGGAAATCGTCGGGATCGGTACCCATCCGTCCCGTGGCCTGAAGAAGGGCGTGGTGGTCAACATCGAGTCCACCGTGCAATCGATCCAGCGCGCGATCGAAGAAGCCCAACTGATGGCGGGCTGCCGCATTCACTCGGCGTTCGTCGGCGTGGCGGGCAATCACATCCGCAGCCTGAACTCCCACGGCATCGTCGCGATCCGTGATCGTGAAGTCAGCTCGGCCGACCTTGAGCGCGTGCTCGATGCCGCCCAGGCCGTGGCGATCCCGGCTGACCAGCGCGTGCTGCACACCCTGCCGCAGGATTACGTGATCGATAACCAGGAAGGCGTGCGCGAGCCTCTGGGCATGTCCGGCGTGCGTCTGGAAGCCAAGGTTCACGTTGTCACCTGCGCCGTCAACGCTGCACAGAACATTGAAAAATGCGTGCGTCGCTGCGGTCTGGAAATCGACGACATCATTCTCGAGCAGCTGGCGTCCGCGTACTCGGTGCTGACCGACGACGAGAAAGAACTGGGCGTGTGCCTGGTCGACATCGGCGGCGGCACCACCGACATCGCGATCTTCACTGAAGGCGCGATCCGCCACACCGCGGTGATCCCGATTGCCGGTGATCAGGTGACCAATGACATCGCCATGGCGTTGCGCACCCCGACCCAGTACGCCGAAGAAATCAAGATCCGTTACGCCTGCGCCCTGGCCAAACTGGCCGGCGCCGGTGAAACCATCAAGGTGCCGAGCGTTGGCGATCGTCCACCACGCGAACTGTCGCGTCAGGCCCTGGCCGAAGTGGTCGAGCCGCGTTACGACGAACTGTTCACGCTGATCCAGGCCGAGCTGCGTCGCAGCGGCTACGAAGACCTGATCCCGGCCGGCATCGTCCTGACCGGCGGTACGTCGAAGATGGAAGGCGCCACTGAACTGGCCGAAGAAATCTTCCACATGCCGGTACGCCTCGGTGTGCCGCACGGTGTGAAAGGCCTGGATGACGTGGTGCGCAACCCGATTTATTCCACTGGCGTTGGCTTGTTGATGTACGGCCTGCAAAAGCAGTCCGACGGGGTTTCGTTCTCCGGCATCGGCAGCCGCGACAGTTACAGCAACGAAGAGCCACAGGCGCCGTTGCTGGACCGATTGAAGAAGTGGGTTCAAGGCAACTTTTAAGAGCAGTTCGAAGCGTCAAGCTTCGAGCGGCAAGCAGTAGCAGTAGATGCACCGCGACAAAAATGCAGTAGGCGAAAAAACTAGAGAATGTAAGGAGAGGGAAAATGTTCGAACTCGTAGACAACATCCCCGCAAGCCCGGTAATCAAAGTTATCGGTGTTGGCGGTGGCGGCGGCAACGCTGTCAATCACATGGTCAAGAGCAACATCGAAGGCGTTGAGTTCATCTGCGCCAACACTGATGCTCAAGCGCTGAAAAACATCGGCGCGCGCACCATTCTGCAACTGGGCACCGGCGTGACCAAAGGTCTGGGCGCCGGCGCCAACCCTGAAGTAGGTCGTCAGGCCGCTCTCGAAGACCGTGAGCGCATTGCCGAAGTCCTGCAGGGCACCAACATGGTGTTCATCACCACTGGCATGGGCGGCGGTACCGGTACCGGTGCTGCGCCGATCATCGCCGAAGTGGCCAAGGAAATGGGCATTCTGACCGTTGCTGTCGTAACGCGTCCGTTCCCGTTCGAAGGCCGCAAGCGTATGCAGATCGCCGATGAAGGCATCCGCATGCTCTCGGAAAGCGTCGACTCGTTGATCACCATTCCTAACGAGAAGCTGCTGACCATCCTCGGTAAAGACGCAAGCCTCTTGTCGGCTTTCGCCAAGGCTGACGATGTACTGGCCGGTGCCGTTCGCGGTATCTCCGACATCATCAAGCGTCCGGGCATGATCAACGTCGACTTCGCTGACGTGCGCACCGTGATGAGCGAAATGGGCATGGCGATGATGGGCACTGGCTGCGCCAGCGGTCCGAACCGTGCACGTGAAGCCACTGAAGCGGCGATCCGCAACCCGTTGCTGGAAGACGTGAACCTGCAAGGCGCACGCGGCATCCTGGTGAACATCACCGCCGGTCCTGACCTGTCTCTGGGTGAGTACTCCGACGTGGGTAGCATCATCGAAGCCTTCGCTTCCGAGCACGCCATGGTCAAGGTCGGTACCGTTATCGATCCGGACATGCGCGACGAGCTGCACGTGACTGTGGTTGCCACCGGTCTGGGCGCGAAAATCGAGAAGCCTGTAAAGGTCATCGACAACACCGTTCACACCTCCATGGCTTCCGCCCAGGTGCAACAACCGGCTGCGGCCCGTCAGGAAGCGCCAGCGGTCAACTACCGTGATCTGGACCGTCCGACCGTCATGCGCAACCAGGCTCAGGCCGGTGCTGCGGCTGCCGCGAAGATGAATCCGCAAGATGATCTGGACTACCTGGACATCCCGGCTTTCCTGCGTCGTCAGGCCGATTGATGGAATGTATCAGGGCTATGAAGGTGATTGGTGTTCAGCAAAGGCATGGTCTGCTATCATCGCCAGCCTTTGTTGATACCAGTTCGCAATTTGCGCTGAAGCGGCCCAAGCCATGATTAAACAACGCACACTGAAAAATATTATCCGTGCCACAGGTGTAGGCCTGCACTCCGGTGAGAAGGTCTATCTGACCCTCAAGCCTGCGCCTGTCGACACTGGCATTGTGTTTTGTCGCGCTGACCTCGACCCTGTGGTGCAGATTCCTGCCCGCGCGGAAAACGTCGGTGAAACCACTATGTCGACGACGCTGATTAACGGCGACGTGAAAGTGGACACGGTAGAGCACTTGCTCTCGGCCATGGCTGGCCTGGGCATCGATAACGCCTACGTCGAGCTCTCCGCGTCCGAAGTCCCGATCATGGATGGCAGCGCTGGACCCTTCGTATTCCTGATTCAATCGGCAGGCCTGGAAGAACAGGACGCCGCCAAGAAATTCATCCGCATCCTGCGTGAAGTGACAGTGGAAGACGGCGACAAGCGCGCCACTTTCGTCCCTTTCGAAGGGTTCAAGGTGAGCTTCGAGATCGATTTCGATCACCCGGTATTCCGGGACCGCACCCAAAGTGCAAGCGTGGATTTTTCCAGCACTTCGTTCGTAAAAGAAGTCAGCCGCGCCCGTACCTTTGGTTTCATGAGTGATATCGAGTACCTGCGCAAGCACAACCTCGCACTCGGCGGCAGCGTTGAAAACGCAATCGTGGTCGATGCCGATGGCGTGTTGAACGAAGACGGCCTTCGCTATGAAGACGAATTCGTGAAGCACAAGATCCTCGATGCCATTGGCGACCTGTATCTGCTGGGTAACAGCCTGATTGGTGAGTTCAAGGGCTTCAAGTCCGGCCACGCACTGAACAACCAGCTGCTGCGCAAGTTGATTGAGCAGACAGATGCCTGGGAAGTGGTGACGTTCGAAGACGCCAGCACCGCACCAATCTCTTACATGCGCCCGGTTGCGGCAGTGTAAGTAAAAAACCTCTCTAGTTTTTTGAAGGCCATCCCCGGATGGCCTTTTTTTATGCCTGTGGTTTTTGTGTTGCCTGGGCCGGCCCCATCGCGAGCAGGCTCACTCCTACATTTGAAATGCATTCCCCTGTAGGAGTGAGCCTGCTCGCGATAGGGCCGGTGAAGCCACTACATCTATCAGGAAGCCACCACCACCCGATTACGCCCACCTTCCTTGGCCTGATACAACGCCTTGTCCGCCGCAAACAGCAACTGCTCCAGCGTCATCTCACTCGCCGCCGTCCATGTGGCGATGCCAATGCTCACCGTCATCGGCCGCTCGGCCCCGTCTACCAACGGCAACTGCTCCACCGATTGGCGAATATGCTCGGCAATCTGCTGCGCGCCATGACCGTCAGTCTCGGCGAGAATCACCGAAAACTCCTCTCCGCCATAACGCGCAACCAGATCCGCCGGTCGCCGCACATTTTCAGTGATGACACGGGCCAGCGTCTTCAGCGCCTGATCTCCAGCCTGATGTCCATGCCGGTCATTGAAGGCCTTGAAGTGATCGGCATCGATCATCATCACCGACATCGCTTTGCCCGAGCGCTGGGCGCGGAACCATTCGTGACGCAGTGCTTGATCGAGCATTCGCCGGTTGGCCACCCCCGTCAGCGCGTCGGTGGCGGCCAATTGCGCCAGTTCGTGCTCGGCGCGCTGACGTCGGCGCAACTCGCGGGCCAGCAGCCAGGTCAGCCACAGCAACCCCACGCACAACACCCCCGTGGCGCCGCTGATCAACAGGGCGGTACGACGCCACGTGCCGAACACCTCGTCGCTGGATAGCGCGACCATCACGATCAACGGCAGATTGCCAACCCGCGAATAGGTATAGAGACGTTGTTGATGGTCGATGCTCGAAACGCTGTTGAAACTGCCATTGCCACTCCTGTCGCGCAGTATCCGTATGACGTTGGGCCGGTTGCCGAAGCTTTTGCCGATGGAGTCGCTTTGCAAATAGGGCTTTTGCGCCAGCAGGACGCCGTCGTTGTCGATGATGTTCAACGTGCTGTCTTTACCGATGTCGAGGCTGTTGAACAACCGATCGAAGTAGTCGAGTTTCATCGACGCCACGGCCACACCGGCGAACTCACCGGTGTCCGAGGAAATCCGTCGGCTGAAGCTGATGCGCCACTGATTGGCTTCATCGCAGTCGCAACGGGTCTTGAACGGGCGGCTGATAAACATGCCGACATCGCGATTGAACGCGTGGGCGAGGAAATAATCGCGGTCGGCAAAGTTGCCCGGTTTCGGCTCGACCCGCGAAGAGTCGGCGACCACATCGCCGTGTTTGTCGAGCAACAGAATGTCGCCCTTGAAGCGCGCCGTGGTGGAGCGGTCGAACAGCGCCAGATGACGGATCTGCGGCGAGACATCCTGCAGGTCATCCCGCTGGGCGGCGGCGATCAGGCCTTGCAACGTCAAGTCATACAGCTCGACCGTGCGCAGCACATCGGCGTCGATCAGTTGCGCGATGGTGGTGGCGCTGCGGGTCGCCGATTCCTGAGCGTTGGCGTGCTCGCGGATCAGCAGGAACGTGACGATGCACAGAATCGCGATCACGGTCAGCGAACTGCCGCAGATCAGCAGCAGCTCGGGGCGTCCGGTCTTGCCCGCAACGGGTGGGGTACGGCTCGCGATCATGATTGGGC
Organism: Pseudomonas sp. S3_C06; assembly: GCF_054667675.1. Classification (NCBI taxonomy): domain Bacteria; kingdom Pseudomonadati; phylum Pseudomonadota; class Gammaproteobacteria; order Pseudomonadales; family Pseudomonadaceae; genus Pseudomonas; species Pseudomonas sp. S3_C06. Next base: position 2,737,065 of record NZ_CP162747.1, on the reverse strand, counting down.
TGTCGGTTGGGGGGAAGTCTTATAAGAGTAGTTGCACAAACACTGCTGCCAAAACCAGAAACCATTCCCAATGTGGGAGCGAGCCTGCTCGCGAAAGCGCAGTGTCATTCAACCTGGATGTCGAATGGTAGACCGCTTTCGCGAGCAGGCTCGCTCCCACAGGGCGGGCATCACTGAATTCAAGACGGTGTTATGGCGCCGATCTTAGAAGACGTTGATCGGGTAGTCGATGATGACGCGGTATTCATCTGTATCCGAATCAATCGCGCCGTAACCGTTGCCGCCACGGTTGGTCGCCCATTGCAGGTGCACCGCCAGATCTTTGGCCTGGCCGCTCTGCACAACGTACTGCAAATCGAGATCGCGCTCCCAGTGCTTGGCGTTGCGGCCGTCGGCGCTGTACCAGTTGGAATAGCCTTTGCTGTTCGGATCCACCTTGGTCAGGTCCACCGTACCGCGCGAATAGGAGACTGCCGAGGTCAGCCCCGGTACGCCGACACCGGCGAAGTCGTAGGCGTATTTGAGCTTCCACGAGCGCTCGTTCGGGCCGTTGAAGTCGGAATACTGCTGGGAGTTGTCGAGGTAAACGCTGTCGCCCTGGCTGATGTAGTCGAACGGCGTGTTGCCGTTGACCCGCTGATACGCGGCAGTAACGCTGTGATTACCGACGCCAACGGTGAAATGCACGCTGTAGGTGTTGTTGTCGATATTGCCCAGCAGCGCATCGCCGGTGTCTTGCGTGTGATAGAAATGCACGCCCGGGTTGAGGCTGACCAGATCATTCAACTGCCACGTGTAGTCGAGGTCGTAGTAGTACTGGTTCCAGATGTCCTTCAGCTCGGAAGCGTAGAGGCTGCTGGTCAGACCTTCGACGCCGCTCCAGGCCACACCGGCCCAGTTCAGGTGCTGGCTCTCGTCGCCATCGGCCAATGTCCCGTAGGAAGTGCCGATGCGCGTGTGGCCACTCTGGTTGTAAGGCTTGGTGAAACTGGCCTGGCCGCCTTCAATCAACCAGCCATCGAAGCTGTGGTTGGTCAGGCTCACACCCCGAAAGGTCTGCGGCAGCATGCGCGTTTCACCGCCGGCAATTACCGGGTTGGTGAGGAACAGATCACCGGCCTTCAATTCGGTATCGAACGCGCGCATTTTCAGCGTGCCACCTGCTGTGGAAAAAGCCCCCGGCGCTTTGCCGCCGCTCTCCCTGACCGGCAGGATGCTCGAACCGTCCGTGCCGCCACCGCCATCCAGCTTCAACCCGAGCATGGCGTGGGCATCAACGCCGAAACCGACCGTGCCTTCGGTGTAACCCGACTTGAAAATCCCGAGAAACCCCTGGCCCCACTCGATGTTGTCGTCCGCTTTCTGCAAGCGGTTGCGATTCATGTAGTAGTTGCGGGCGTTGAGGTTGAGGCTCGAACCCTCGACAAAGCCTTGTTTGGCAGGCTCGTCAGCGTGAGCGGCAGGGGCAATCGTTGCGGCAATTGCAATGAACAGCGGGGTGAAGCGGACTGGGTAACGCACGTGCAATGGAGCTCCTTGGGTCAACTGGCGCCTCTATATTTTGAGGCGCTCGATGTTTCTTGTTGTTACAGACGAACCAAACGGCTTTCAGACCACAACGAAAAAAGGCCGCTGAAAGGCAGCGGCCTGGAATGACGACGGTTGAACGGGAAGAGCCAAACAACCGCGTCGAGGGAAACGTTGGCGCGGTGCGCGGCTCAGCTGTCTGTCTCGCTTGCTTGAGCCTGGGAAGTGGCAGCCTGCGGGGCTTGCGAGGCGTCCTGAGCCTTGGCCATCACTTCGGCCTGATGCTGATCGAATGCCTGAGCGCGAGCGACATTATGCGCCACGAACGACTGCGATTCTTCAGCCATCGCCATCGGCGACAGGATCAATGAGGACAAAACGAACGCGCTGGCAATACCCATACTGTTGGACATCTTGAAAACCTTCTCGCTTGGCGAGTGCTGTTTGGTGCGGGCAAAGATAAGGTTGCCGGGCGTTGGGAAACAGCGTGATTTTCATAAATGACTGTTACAGCAAGAGCAAAAATCACCCCCTCACCCCAGCCCTCTCCCCCAATGGGGCAAGGGGGACAGGGAGCAGATTGGGGGCTTTTCAAAGCCTGAGTTCGACTCGATATTTCAATGTCAGTCAAAAGCCCCTCACCCCAACCCTCTCCCGGAGGGAGAGGGAGCTGACCGAGGTGTCTGGCGTTGTACATCGACCTGGAAGATCGAGTCGATTATGGATTCGGTGAATCAAGATCAGGTCGGTGCACATTTGCAGCATCCCCCAATCAGTCCCCTCTCCCTCCGGGAGAGGGTTAGGGTGAGGGGCTTTTCAGACCGGCAAATAAATCCCGAACGTATTCATCCCCCGATCACTGCGCACAAACACATCCCCGCCATGCATCAGCGCAATCGCCTTGACGATCGCCAGCCCCAACCCATGGTTATTGCCACTGTTGCTACGCGACGCATCAACCCGATAAAAGCGCTCGAACAACCGTGGCAAATGCTCACTGGCAATCGGCGAGCCGGGGTTGGCCACACCAATACTCACCTGATGCTCTTCAACCTCAATCCGCACCTCGATCACCTGACCCGCGCCGGTGTGCTGAACCGCGTTGCTCAACAGATTGATCAACGCCCGACGCAGATGCGCGACCTCGATCTGCACCAGCGCATCACCGCTGACCTGCACTTCAACCTGTGCGTCTTCAAGAATGAAATCCAGATATTCCAGCGTCGTCGCCACCTCATCCGCCAGCGAAGTGGACGTGAGTTTGGTCGCCTTGTTGCCCTGATCGGCACTGGCCAGAAACAACATGTCATTGATGATTGAACGCAGCCGTTCCAGCTCTTCAAGATTGGATTGCAGCACCTCGAAATAGTGTTCGGCTGAGCGCCCGCGAGTCAGCGCCACCTGCGTCTGCCCGATCAGATTGGTCAGCGGCGAGCGCAACTCGTGGGCGACATCGGCGTTGAACGATTCCAGCCGCGAGTAGGCCTGCTCGACCCGTTCCAGCGTCGAGTTGAATGAGTCGACAAACTGCTCCAGCTCCGGTGGCAGCGGTGACAAACGCAAGCGCCCGGCGCGTAGTGGTGGCGCCAATCGCTGAGCCTCGTGGGACAGTTTGATCAACGGCTTCAAACCAATTCGGGCAACCCAATAACCCAGTGCAGAAGCCATCAGTACACCGACAATCGCCAGCCCGATCAGCGCGATCAGCAAATTGTGCTGAGTCTCATGAAACGTCTCGGTATCAATGCCGATCATGAAGCGCAGCGGCGGGCGCTGATCCTTGGCCGGCAGCTCGGTCAGCAACACTTTCAGCGGATAAGGATGGTCAGCCAACTGCAGGTCATGCATGCCCAACGGGCCTTGGGCGAAGGCGCGAATCGCGGCGTCCGGCTGACCATATTCGTAACCCGGATCACCACTCACCACCCAGAACCGAATACGTTTGTCCTCTTCGCCGAGCAGCTTCAACTTGGCGTTTATCTTCACCCAGTGCTCGGGCGTACCGAAGCGATTGAGCGCCGATTCGAGCACGCTGTAACGCGCATCCAGCTCGGCTTCCGGCAGTAATCCCAGGCCTTTGTCGACCTGCTGATACAGCGCGCCGCCGATCAACAGAAACACCAGCAGCGCCACCAAGGTGAACATGCCGCTCAGGCGCAGGGCAATGGAATTACTGGACACCACGGCTCTCCAGCACATAACCCATACCGCGAATGGTGTGCAGCAGTTTCTCGTCGAACGGCCCGTCGAGCTTGGCGCGCAGGCGTTTGATTGCCACTTCGACGACGTTGGCGTCACTGTCGAAATTGATGTCCCAGACCATCTCGGCAATCGCGGTTTTCGAAAGGATTTCACCTTGCCGGCGGGCCAACACGCTCAACAACGAGAACTCTTTAGCGGTCAGATCCAAGCGTGTGCCGGCGCGAGTGGCCTTGCGGCTGATCAGATCTATCCACAGGTCGGCAATGCTCACTTGCACCGGTTCATGGCCGCCGCTGCGACGGGTCAGCGCTTGCAGGCGCGCGACCAGTTCAAGGAAGGAAAACGGTTTGCCGAGGTAATCGTCGGCACCGTCGCGCAGGCCTTTGATGCGGTCTTCGACGCGCTCGCGGGCGGTGAGCATGATCACTGGGGTTTGCTTGCGCGCACGCAATGCGCGCAGCACGCCGAAGCCATCGAGGCCCGGCAGCATGACGTCGAGGACGATCACCGCGTAGTCGCTTTCCAGCGCCAGATGCAGGCCTTCGACGCCGTCGCGAGCCAGATCCACGGTGTAACCCTGTTCCGTCAGACCGCGGTGCAGATAGTCCGCGGTTTTTTCCTCGTCTTCGATAATCAGAACGCGCATGACCCTGCCTCAGTCTGTGGTCGCCAATGCCGGCGAGGGCATCGGTTTGGGCCGGTGGAACAGCCGCTCAAGCCACAAGTATATGACTGGAGTGGTAAACAACGTCAGCATCTGGCTGACCAGCAAACCGCCCACCACCGCGATGCCCAGCGGTTGGCGCAGTTCGGCGCCGGTGCCGTAACCGAGCATCAGCGGCAGCGCGCCAAGCAGGGCGGCGAGGGTGGTCATGATGATCGGCCGGAACCGCGTGATGCATGCTTCGAAAATCGCATCCTGCGGCGACAGGCCTCGGTGGCGCTGCGCTTCGAGCGCGAAGTCGATCATCAGGATGCCGTTCTTCTTGACGATACCGATCAGCAACACCAGGCCGATCAAGGCCATGATCGAAAAGTCCTGACCGCAGATCCACAGCATGATCACCGCACCCAAACCCGCCGCCGGCAACGTCGAAATGATCGTCAGCGGATGTACGAAGCTTTCATAAAGCACGCCAAGAATGATGTACACCGCCACCAGTGCCGCGAGAATCAGCCACGGCTGACTGGCCAGCGAACTCTGGAACGCCTGCGCTGCACCCTGGAAATTGCCGCTGATCGCTGTCGGCATGCCGATCTCGGCCTTGGCCTGATTGAGCAGAATCACCGCATCACCCAACGCCACGCCGGGCGCCAGGTTGAACGACAGGTTGGCCGCCGGGAACATCCCGTCGTGGGCAATCGACAACGGGCCAATGGTCGGCGCGTCGAATTTGGCCAGCGCCGACAGCGGCACCATCTCGCCACTCAGTGGCGAACGCAGGTAGAAATAGTTGAGGCTTTCGGCCTTGCCGCGTTGTTTGGTGTCCAGCTCCAGAATCACGTTGTACTGATTGACCTGAGTCTGGAATTCGTTGATCTGCCGCTGGCCGAAGGCGTCGTACAACGCCTCGTCAACATCGCTGGCGGTCAGGCCGAAACGGGCGGCGGCGCTGCGGTCGATGCTGATATGGGTGATGCTGCCGCCCAGTTGCAGGTCGTTGGAAATGTCGCGGAACGCCGGGTTGCTGCGCAGTTTTTCGGTGAGGCGTTGCGTCCATGTGGCGAGGGTCGCGCCGTCGTTACTCTTCAGCACGTATTGGTACTGCGCACGGCTCGGGCCAGAGCTGAGGTTGATGTCTTGCCCTGCGCGCAGATAGAGAACGATGCCGGGGACTTTCATCAGCTGTGGGCGGATGCGGTCGATAAACTGGCTGGCGCTGACGTCGCGGTCGCCGCGTTTTTTCAGGGCGATCCAGAAGCGGCCGTTGGCGATGGTCTGGTTACTGCCGGAGACACCCACCGAGTGGGAAAACGCCTGCACCGCCGGGTCGGCGGCGACGATTTCGGCCATGGCCAAGTGTTTTTTCACCATGTCGCCGTAGGAAATATCCGCAGCTGCTTCAGTGGTGCCGAGGACGAAACCGGTGTCCTGCACCGGGAAGAAACCTTTGGGGATAAAGATGTAACCGCCGATGGCCAGCGCCAGCGACAGACCGAACACGCCAATCATCAATTTCTGATGGGCGAGGGCGCGACGCAGACCTTTCTCGTACCAGCCGAGCAAACGTTCGCTGAAGCCCGGTTTTGTGTGGGCGTGGTGCACCGGTTTGCGCATGAACAGCGCCGCCAGCGTCGGCGCGAGGGTCAGCGACACCACCACGGAAATCATGATGGTCGAGGTCGCGGTCAGGGCGAATTCCTTGAACAGTCGCCCGACCACACCGCCCATGAACAGCAGCGGAATGAATGCCGCCACCAGCGAGAAACTGATCGAGACCACGGTAAAGCCAATCTCGCCGGCGCCCTTGATCGCCGCTTTGCGCATGTCGTCGCCGGCCTCCAGATGGCGGTGGATGTTTTCCACCACCACAATCGCGTCGTCGACGACGAAGCCGACCGCGACGACGATCGCCACCAGCGTCAGGTTGTTCAGGCTGAAACCGAGGAGGTACATCAGGGCGAAACTGGCGATCAGCGACACGCCGAGAACGGCCGAAACAATCAGGGTTGCCGACAATTGGCGCAAGAACAGCGCCATCACCGCGACCACCAGCAGGATCGCGATCAACAGGGTGATCTCGACTTCATGCAGCGAGGCACGAATGGTCTGGGTGCGGTCGATCAAGGTCTTCACCTGCACCGACGCCGGCAGCATCGCTTCGAGGCCGGGCAGGGCGGCTTGAATACGGTCCACGGTTTCAACGATGTTGGCGCCGGGCTGGCGCGAGATCACCAGGTTCACACCGGGTTGGTCACCGGCCCACGCTTGCACGTAGGCATCTTCCGAACCGTTGACGACTTTGGCGACATCGCGCAGGTGAACCGGGGCGCCATCCTTGTAGGAAACGATGAGCTGGCTGTAGTCCTCGGGATGGAACAACTGGTCGTTGGTCGACAGTGTGGAAATGCTCGATTCGCCGTACAGCGCACCTTTGGCGAGGTTGAGGCTGGTCTGCTGGATCGCCAGTCGGATGTCGGCGAGGGTCAGGCCGATCGCCGCGAGTTTGTCCGCCGAGGCTTGTACGCGGATCGCCGGACGTTGCTGACCGGTGATGTTGATTTGGCCTACGCCGTCGATCTGGCTGATCTGACGCGAGAGCAGGGTTTCCACCAGGTCGCTGAGTTCGGTGCCGGGCATCTGCGTCGAGCTGACGCTGAGGATCAGCACCGGGCTGTCGGCCGGGTTGACCTTCTTCCACGTTGGCAGCGTCGGCATGTCCTTGGGCAGTTTGCCGGCGGCGGTGTTGATCGCCGCCTGGACTTCCTGCGCGGCGGTGTCGATGCTTTTATCGAGGGTGAACTGCAGGGTCAAAAGGCTGGAGCCCAAGGCACTGCTGGAGGTCATCTGGGTCATGCCGGGGATGGCGCTGAATTGCACCTCCAGCGGCGTGGCCACGGACGAGGCCATGGTGTCGGGGCTGGCGCCGGGCAACTGCGCGGAAACCTGAATCGTCGGAAATTCCGCTTCCGGCAGTGGGGCGATTGGCAGGCGCGGGAAGGCAATCGCGCCGACCAGCACCAGCGCGATGGTCAGCAGAATCGTCGCGACCGGGTGATCGATGCACCACGTGGAGACGCCTTTGTGCGCCTTCATGGTTTCGGCTCCGCTTGCACCACCTGCGCCGGTTCGGTCATGACTTGCACCGTGGAGCCCGGTTTAAGCCGCGACTGGCCATCGGTGACCAGCACGTCACCGGCCTTCACGCCTTTGATGATGTCCTGGCCGCTGCCTTGATAAACCATCTGCACTTGCACGGCTTCGACCTTGTCGCCGTTCACCCGGTAAACGAAGTGTTGGTCGAGACCGCGTTGTACGACTGTCGGCGGGACGACCAGCGCATCTTTGTCGAGGGCTGTCTGAATTTTTACCGTGACCAGCAGACCGGGCCAGAGCTTCTGGCTGGCGTTGGCGAATTCGGCCTTGGCGCGGATGGTGCCAGTGTTGGCGTTGACCTGGTTGTCGATCAGGGTCAGATGCCCTTCGCCGAGCAGGTTGCCGGTTTCGCCGTCGGTGTCGGCGCCGATGTAGGCCTTGACTGATGCGCGCTGCGGATCGGTGATCAGGCCTTGCAGGGTCGGCAGCATTTGCTGCGGCAGGGAGAATTCGACGGCGATCGGGTCGATCTGGGTGACGGTGAACAGGCCGGTGGTGTCGGTCATGCGCAGGAAGTTGCCTTCGTCGACTGTGCGAATACCGACGCGGCCGGTGACCGGGGAGCGGATCTGTGTGTAGGAAAGTTGTACCTGCGCCGCGTCAATCGACGCCTGGTTGCCTTGGGCGGTGGCTTTGAGTTGGTTGACCAAGGCTTGTTGCTGGTCGTAGGTCTGTTTCGAGATGCCGTCGTCGACGGTGAGCAGTTTGTAGCGTTTGAGGTTGACCAGGGCGACTTGCAGTTGCGCCTGGCTTTCGCCCAGTTGGGCGCGGGCCTGGTCGAGGCTGGCGCGGATGGAGCGGTCGTCGATGGTGGCCAGCAGGTCGCCTGTTTTGACGAGTTGGCCTTCTTTGACGAGGATTTTGGTGAGGGTGCCGTCTATTTGTGGGCGCACTACGACGCTGTGTAATGAGAGTACGGAGCCGATGCCGCTGGTGTAGCGGGGGACGTCTTTTTCGCTGACCGCTATGACTCGCACGGGGATGGCGGTGGGCGTGGCGAGTTTGGTCGGGGCGGGTTTCAGGGCGTACCACAGACCTGCGCCTGCGAGGACGATCAATAGGGTGGCGAGCAGGGCTTTGTTCTTTTGGATTCGCATGCGGGGTGGGCGCCGGACGGAGTTTGGGCAGGGTTGTTGTCTTTATAAACCTGTCTGCGGGTCAGTAGGGTGACGGCTAGCTGTCAGCGCTGTCAGTTTCGTTGGGTGCATATCCGTTGCTGCGGTAACGGCGGCTTAGGGTTCCGCCCTTACGGCGGGTCACTTTTTCCAGACGCCGAAAAAGTAACCAAAAAGGCTTGCTCCTGCGTGCGGCCCGCTCGCTGGGGCTCGGGGTTCCTTCGCTGCGGGATCGATCCGGGCGCAGCGCCTACGGTTTGCTTCGCTGCACCTCCTCTCGCTGTGTTTGGCTTCGCCAAACGGTCGCTGCGCTCCCACGCCCGGATCAATCCCTCCACTCAGCCTTCCGACGTCGCCTTACAGATCAAGAGCTGCAGCCGAGCTAACGCTCATCCTGTTGAGTGGTGAGGAGCACAGCGTGCTGGGCTTTGATTCTGTGGTGGGGCTGCCCCTCACCCCAGCCCTCTCCCGAGGGAGAGGGAGCCGATTTGTGAGCTTTTCAGAATCTGAGTTCAACGCGGTATCGCACGTCGGCGTAGCTCTCCCAAACACCACGATCAGTCCCCTCTCCCTCCGGGAGAGGGCTAGGGTGAGGGGCTTTTGATCTGTTTCAAAACCTGAGTTCAACACGGTATCGCACGTCGGCGTAGCTCTCCCAAACACCACGATCAGTCCCCTCTCCCTCCGGGAGAGGGCTAGGGTGAGGGGCTTTTGATCTGTTTCAAAACCTGAGTTCAACACGGTATCGCACGTCGGCGTAGCTCTGCCAAACACCCCGATCAGTCCCCTCTCCCTCTGGGAGAGGGCTAGGGTGAGGGTTGGCTTTTGGCTGTTTAAATTTGTGTCAAATAACCAGAACCTTCCCACAATGTTTTCAGGTTGTCCGTCGGACGTGCGCTCTCTAGTCTTTGGCTGTCGCCGAAAACTCGGTGATCGGGTGTGAGAACCCGGGCTAAGTATTATTCCAATACCAGTACCGTCATAATCGGCGCCAGCTGATTGCTGCCTACATTTTTATGGCGGCTATGTACGGGCGGACTTCGGTCCGGCCGGAGGTTGTACTGGTCCTTGCCCGGTTTCTCACCCCGTACGTAGCTGCCACCCAATTCGCCGCGTGAGAAACGGTAATTGTTGGCTCCAATCAGTGAGGACTGAGTAAATGACTAAGCCCGTACCCGATCCACCCATCGATCCCACCACCCCACTCGAAGACGCCATCCGCGCCGACGACCAGATCAAAACCCGCGAAGCCATCAAGCGCGCTCTCGATTTCTACCTCTGCCCCGAACCGGTCAAACCGCGTCAGCCCAGTACGATGTTCCTCATCCACCCGAACATCGACACCGAAAGCCTGCTGGCCCACGCCTGCGAATCACTGGCTTCAGCCAATGTCATGGCCGCTGATCTGGCTGATCAGCTCAGTCGCCCGCAGCGCAGTACGGCGCTGGCGATCCAGCAGATCGTCATGCTCGCCGAGCTGGCGGTAAACCGGGCGCTGGATCGGGTTGATCCGCAGACTTAATTCGTTCGAACACCGCGTCATCGTTCTTCGCGAGCAGGCTCGCTTCTACAAGGGGATCGCACTCCAAATGTAGGTGTGAGCCTGTTCGCGATGGCGATTGGTCTGTGGCCGCTGTCTCTGGAAATATTCTCAAGGTTGATAAGTCCCAAAAAGGGACCTATCGTTCCCTTTTTGGGACTCTTTGGCCTTCACAGTGGAAACTATCTCTCTAAGCGAAGCGCTGTTTACCACCACTCAACAAAAAGTGTTGGGTCTGCTGTTCGGTAAGCCTGACCAGACTTTCTATGCCAATGAGATCGCGCGCTGGGCGTGTGTTGGCAAAGGCAGTCTCATGCGTGAACTCGACCGTCTGCAGCGAGCCGGCGTGTTGCGCATGACAAGGGTGGGCAATCAGAACCATTACCAGGCCAATCCCACCTGTCCCATCTATGCCGAACTACTGGGTATCGCCCGCAAGACGTTTGGTATCGCCGAGCCTCTGCGTCAGGCATTGCAGCCATTTACCGAGCAGATCACCTGGGCGTTTGTCTATGGCTCCATCGCCAAGGACACAGCAAACACACTCAGTGACATTGATCTCATGCTGATCGGCGAAGGCCTGCACTACAGTGACGTCATGGAACGGCTCATGCCCATGGAGGAGCAATTGGGTCGTCCCATCAACCCGACGCTTTACACCCCGCAAGACTGGGCGGCGAAACTGGCTGCGCACAACAGCTTTGTCGTGCGGGTGGTGCAGCAGGAAAAAATCGATCTGTTAGGGGCAAACCCTTTGGAGTCCAAGGATGGGCAGCAACGAGAGTCTGGAGAATCTTCTACGTAGCGGTGGGCTGAAAGCGGAGCCGCCGGATCGCAAGGAGTGCGAGGGCTTGATGCGCTCGGCCGTGGATCGGCTCAAGGATGCGCAAACTTCTACGTTGTCTTTTTCCAGCCGTTTCGACTTGGCTTATAACGCAGCGCACGCGTTGGCGCTGACGGCGCTTCGATTGAGTGGCTATCGATCGGATAAACGCTATCTGGTCTTTCAGTGTCTGGTGCATACGGCGCATATCAGCAAGGTTCAGGTGCGATTGTTCGCGTTGTGTCATGAGCGGCGCAATCTCGCGGAATACGAAGGGTATATGGATGAGGATGACGCGCTTCTGGCGCAGTTGTTGGAAAGCGCCTCGCAATTGTTGAGTAACGTCCAGCAACGAATGAACTGACATCCGGTACGGCTTGCGATCCTGACTAATCTCTTAAAGATCCGCCTCTATGAGCGGATACAGCTTGTATGGCTCAGGCTGCGCGCGGCCCAAATCTCTCTGGGCCGTCCACTTCGGGAGTGTCTTGAAATGAAGCTGAAAACCGCTCTGCCATCTGTACTCCTCTTGCTTCCACTCACTACGTTTGCAGCGCCGGCCAGTCAATCCGGCGAGATCCGCTTTACCGGGCAAATCGTTGATTCGGGCTGTCAGGTCGGACCGGTCGGGGCGTTTGCGTCTCGTGAGTCTCGCCAGATCGAAATCAAGCCCGGCGTGAAAGTCGATGTCGACACCGATCGCAACGCTTGCAGTCATCAGTCGCTGCCGATTTCCATGCGCTACGAAGCGCTGAAGACCTCGACCGACAAAGGCATCGTTACCATCACTTACCTGTAAACCGTTCGGCGTGCGCTGCAAAATCTTCAGGTGCCGAGTCAAGGCGCACAGGTATACTGCGCGCCTTCGCGGCTCACTGATCGGGCCCGACTTTTTGCTTTCCGGAGCTTTTATGACTTCCCCGACCCTGCCGCCGGTTGACGACGCTGTGAGCGATGTCCCGGCTGAACTGGCCGAAACCAGCGATACCAAAGCCGAAATCCCGGCGTTCAAATTTCCGTTCAAGCCGGGCGAGCTGGCCTCTGCCAAAGGCTCGAACCAGCCGTGGTACAAGAACGGCGCCAAGAACGGCCACACCAAGACCCCGGGCATGGCGCCGCCGGGCACCCGTCGTTCGATGGGCAAACGCTGAGTTTTAATCCCGCCTGCGCTCAACGCGGCGATTGATACTGCCTGTGCCGGACCTTTCGCTGGCTTGCCAGCGATGAGGCCCGGGCGGACGCTAAAGAATCTGGATCAAGCCGCCCGCAGCGAAATAAACGCATACGTCTGCGCCGGTTCAGTCACCACCTGTGCCCCAGCGGCCAACACTTGCCCGGCCACATCATCCCCGGACACATGAAACACCCACTCACTCGGTGCCGTCGTCAGCGGTTGCGCAGTGACCTGATCAATCACTGCTGCAAACGCGCTCATATTCGGCAAATACGCGGTAAACCCGTCACCCTTCAGCGCTGTGGTACGAATCCCGAGCATCGCGCAAATCGCATCCTTGATGCCGATGTCATCCCGATCCGCCTGGCGCGAGCGTTGAATCAATTCCACCAGTTCCTGATCCACCAACTCACCGCCGGCAATCAACACCGGCCCCTGTTCCCAGGACTCCGGCGGGCAGTCCTTGGCCGCAGGATTGAGCGGGATATGCGGGTTGATTTCCGCCGGATAAATGCGACATACCAGCGGCCGCCGCTCGTAGATCCGGCACAGCTTGTCTTCGTCAAGATTCCGGCAGGGGCCGACGTTGTACGCGGCAAAGGTGATCGCCACATGGGCGTCTGTCGCGCCGCTGCGAACGACCACCGAACGTCGTTCGGCATGTTCCCGCTGCTGCGCCGGCAAACCCAGGCCATTACCAAGAAAGGCCTCGACCAGCACGATCACCTGACCGCCATCCGCCGCCCACATGCGGGCTTCGGCCAGGGTCAGCGGGACATGGTGATCGGTGCAGCATTTGCCGCAGCCTACGCAGGAAAACGTCGTATTCATTGAGCGATCTGTCTTCAATCAGGGTGTGAAACGGTGGCGGAAAACCACCGCACAGACGCGGATCGAAGCAAGTTATGCGCCACTCACTGGGATTTGGCGCTCGGACGGATCGAGTCCCACTCGGTGACGAAGGCGGTTTTCGACTGTTTGTTGTACAGACACAGTTCGGTGCCTTGCTGGCCTTTCATGTGTTTTTGTGGGTACTGGCCTTGCAGCAGAACGGCGGTGTAGCCGACGCGGTCATCGAATTGTGCGGGGGTGCCGACGGGTTTGGCGTTTTTCAGGCCACTGGCTTTGGTGCAACTGGCGAGTACTGTTTTGTCGTAAGCGGCCCAGGCGTCGGGGCTGGAGGCGTGGGCCTGGGAGGTGAGGGCGGTGAGGCAGAGCAGGCTTAAGGTGATGGCTTTCATGGGGGGCATCCTTGGTCGTGGGTGGCCAAGGTTGGAGTCTGCCTGAGTGTTAGAAGTTGCCTGTGCCGGCCCTTTCGCGAGCAGGCTCGCTCCCACAGTTTGAAATGCATTCCAGGGTGGGAGCGAGCCTGCTCGCGAAGACGGTCGATCAGTCCGGCACCAGCTCGCGGCGGACCACATACATCCCGGCACTTTCATACAAGCGCTGCGCCCGCCGGTTGTCTTCCAGCACCTTCAGATCAACAAACCCTTCGCGCCGTTGCTGAAACACCTTGAATGCATTGAACAGCAACGCCCGACCCAGTCCGCGACCCTGCATGCGCGGATGCACCACCAGATTCTTGATATAGGCGCTGGTCCAGCATTGCGCCACGCCGACGACAGCTTCGCCATCGCGGGCAATGAAACACAGCGTCGGATCATATTCAGGATCGGTTTCGAACTGCTGCTGCCAGGCGTCCAGCGCTGGCACCCGGCCGCCGCCTTCGCGATAACCGAGTTGCATCAAATGATGCACGTCCGCCGCCAGTTCGACGGAGTACGTGCACAGTTCAATGTCTTGTGGCCAAGGTGCATCCGGCGCGTCCTTACCGAGGTCGCGCCGCATCAAAAAACAATACGTCTCGGCCAAGACTCAGTGCCCGTGGGCGGCGACGTGTTTGGCCGCTTCGATCAGGCAGTGGGTCAGTTCCGGCGAGGAGAACTTGGTCAGCACGCCGTTCGCCCCGGCCAGCCGCGCTTTTTCGCTGTTCATCGCGCTGTCGAGCGAGGTGTGCAGCAGCACGTACAGATGGGCGAAGTCCGGCGTTTCACGCAGGGTGCGGGTGAAGGCGTACCCGTCCATCTCGGACATCTCGATGTCGGAAACGATCAGGTTGATCTGCTGCGCCGTGCCTTGCAGGTCGAGCAGGCAGTCGATGGCTTCCTTGGCGCTGCGTGCGGTGTGGCATTGCAGGCCGAGGTTGCGCAGGGTGTGCACCGATTGCTGCAGCGCCACCTGGCTGTCGTCGACCACCAGAATGCGTGCGTTGCCGAGCACATCAGCGTCTTCCATGCTCAGGTCGGTCGGGGCCATTTCGATCTGTGCCGGAGCGATGCTGTGGATAACCTTTTCGATGTCCAGCACCTGCACCAGCGTGCCGTCCACCGAGGTTACGCCAGTGATGTAGGCGCGCGAGCCGCCGGAGCCGAACGGCGGTGGTTTGATGTCGGTGGTCAGGCAGTGAACGATTTTGCTCACCGCCTGCACGTGCAGGCCCTGCTTCGAGCGGCTGACGTCGGTGACGATCAGGCAGCCGCCGTTCGGGTCTTCCAGCGGGCGCTCGCCGATGGCACGGCTGAGATCGATGACCGACAGCGAGGCGCCGCGCAACGTGGCGATGCCTTTCACGTGCGGGTGCGACTCCGGCAGTTTGGTCAGCGGCGGGCAGGGAATGATTTCACTGACTTTCAGCAGGTTGATCGCCATCAGCTTGCCGCTGCGCAAGGTAAACAGCAGAAGCGAAAGTGAGTCTGCGCGGGCTTTGGTGGAGGACATATGAACCTTCTGTGGAAAGGTGGTGGGCGAGGGTGGAAATCGCCAGAAACTATTGATGCCGGGTTATCGGCGTCAAAAGGTTGGGCTTTAGGTTAGTTGTCGGGTGGCGTGCAGATCAAAAGCCAAAGCCAAAGCCCCTCACCCCAGCCCTCTCCCCGAGGGAGAGGGGGCCGATTGGGGAATATTGTAGTAATTCACCGACCTGAACCTGCTCTGCCGAGTCCATAATCGCCTCGATGTTTCAGGTCGGCGTATTACGCAAAACACCTCGGTCAGTCCCCTCTCCCTCTGGGAGAGGGCTAGGGTGAGGGTGTGCTTTTAGCTCTTCATGCCTAGTCGTTTGGCCATGCGCCCAAGATTCGCCCGATCCAGCCCCAACTCCCGCGCCGCACTCGCCCAGTTATCCTGATTACGCTCCAGCGCAGCACTGATCAAACGCCGCTGATACTGCTCGGTCGCACTGCGCAAATCCCCACTGATCAATGGCATCTCAGCCACGACACCGGCAACAGCCTCAACCGAGTTATCCACAACCTCGCGCGGTAAATCCAGATCCGCCGCGCTCAAACTGAGAATCTTCGGCCGCACCTTGCAATTGCCTAACGCCTTCAACGCACTGCGGCCGATCAAGTGCTCAAGCTCGCGCACGTTGCCCGGCCAAGTGTAGGCGAGCAGCGCTTCCTGGGCGTCGCTGTTCAGGCGCAGGCTGTTGAGGCCGATGCGCGAGCGGTTCTGTTCGAGGAAAAAACCGCTGAGCAACAACACGTCGCGGCCGCGATCACGCAGCGCCGGCACGCGCAGCGGGTAGACGCTGAGGCGATGATAGAAGTCGGCACGATAGCGACCGCTGCGCACTTCTTCGGCCAGGTCGCGATTGGTCGCGGCAATCAGGCGCACATCGACCTGATGCTCCTTGTCCGAGCCCAAACGTTGTAACTGGCCGCTCTGCAAAACACGCAGCAATTTCGCCTGCACGGTCAGCGACAACTCGCCGACCTCATCGAGAAACAGCGTGCCGCCATTGGCCAGTTCGAACTTGCCGCGACGGTCGCTGGTGGCACCGGTGAAGGCGCCGCGCACGTGGCCGAACAGTTCGCTTTCGACCAGCGTATCCGGCAGTGCGGCGCAGTTGAGGCTGATGATCGGTTTGTCGGCGCGCGGTGACGCGGCGTGGATCGCTTGGGCGACCAGTTCTTTGCCGACCCCGGTTTCGCCGGTGATCAACACGGTCAGATCGCTGCCGCCGACCAGATTGATTTCTTCTACTAACTTCTTCAGCGTCTTGCTCTGGCCGATCATTTCGCGGTTCTGCTGGCCGCTGGCCTGACGATAGACCTCGGCGCGCTGATGTTCATCTTCTGCGCGATTGGCCAGGCGTTGAATGCGTTCGGCGGCGTTGACCGTGGCCGAGGCGAGGCTGGCGAAAGCTTGCAAGGCATCGAGTTCGATCGGCTCGAAACGCTCGGGATCGAGGGCGTCGAGGGTGATCAAGCCCCAGAGCTTTTCATCGACGAATAAAGGACAGCCGAGGCAATCGTGAACTTCCAGATGCTCGTCGAGGCCGTCGACCAAACCGTCATAAGGATCAGGCAAGTCGCTGTCGGCGGCGAACCGCGTGGGTCCGGCGCCGCTGAGGAGTATTTCGAAGCGCGGGTGTTCGCTGACCTTGAAGCGCCGGCCGAGGGTGTCGGCGCTTAAACCGTCCACCGCCAGCGGCACCAGCGATTCGCCGTCGAGGCGCAATAACGCCGCCGCATCGCAGGGCAGCAGGGCGCGCATGGCTTCGAGCAAACGTCGATAACGCTCGCCCTCGGGCAATTCGCGGGACAGGTCGGAGACGAGAGGGAGCAGGGCGGTGAGCAGGGATTTGGCGGTCATGGTCTTGTAGTCAAAGAGACAAGATGTAGTCTGGATGACTATAAAGCTCTTTGAGTCTTTATGACTACGATATTCTCAAACTATTGATTTTTATGGATAAATAAGTTGGCACGGAACCTGATAATCCTAAGGTAACTTTTCAAGAAAGCTCAGGAGTCATGCTTATGCTTAGCGTCCAGGATCGTGCCATCGTCAAATCCACCGTGCCTCTGCTGGAAAGCGGCGGTGAAGCGCTGATCACTCACTTCTACCGCATGATGCTCTCTGAATACCCGGAAGTTCGCCCGCTGTTCAACCAGGCGCACCAGGCCAGCGGTGACCAGCCACGGGCCTTGGCTAACGGCGTATTGATGTATGCGCGGCACATCGATCAGCTCGACCAGTTGGGCGATCTGGTGGCGAAAATCATCAACAAGCACGTCGCCCTGCAGATCCTCCCGGAACATTACCCGATTGTCGGTGCCTGCCTGCTGCGGGCGATTTCCGAAGTGCTCGGCGAAGAGATCGCCACCCCGGAAGTGATGAGCGCCTGGGGTGCGGCCTACGGCCAATTGGCGGACATTCTGATAGGCGCCGAAACCGCGATCTACGACCAGAAAGAACAAGCCGTCGGCGGCTGGCGCGGTGCGCGGGAGTTCATCGTCGCGGCCAAGGTCGAGGAGAGCGCGGAAATCATTTCGTTCTACTTCGAGCCGGCAGACAAAGGCCCGATTCTGGCCGCCGAACCGGGCCAGTACATCGGCATGAAGCTGATCCTCGACGGTGAAGAAATCCGCCGCAATTACTCGTTGTCGGCCCTGGCGAATAACGGTCAGTACCGCATCAGCGTCAAACGCGAACCGGGTGGCCGGGCGTCCAACCACTTGCACGATCAACTGCAGGTCGGCGCGAGCATTCAACTGTTTCCGCCATCGGGGGAGTTCACCTTGACTGCAAGCGATAAGCCACTGGTGCTGATCAGCGGTGGTGTCGGCATCACGCCGACTCTGGCGATGCTTGAAGCGGCGCTGGAAACCGAGCGTCCGGTGCACTTTATTCACTGCGCGCGTAATGGCAGCGTGCATGCGTTCCGTGACTGGATTGATGATCTGGCTGAGCGTCATCCGCAACTCAAGCGGTTTTACTGCTACGCCGAAGATGACGGTGTCAGTCCGGCGGCGGACAAGGTCGGGATGCTCGATCAGGCACTGCTTGGCGAATGGTTGCCGCAGCAGCGTGATGTCGATGCTTACTTCCTTGGGCCGAAGGGTTTCATGGGCGCGATCAAACGGCATTTGAAAGCGTTGGGTGTGCCGGAAAAGCAGAGCCGTTATGAGTTCTTCGGGCCGGCTTCGGCTTTGGAATAATCCAGAACCGAGTCACCTTCATTCGCGAGCAGGCTCGCTCCCACAGGATCTTTGTTTGACGCAGATCCAATGTGGGAGCGAGCTTGCTCGCGAAGGCCGTTATGCGGTCTGAATTTGTGAAATATGATCCAAGGTTAATGGTTCCTTAACCGCTTTATCGTTTATTCCCCCGGTGTAAACTTGCGACAACTTTCAGCCGCGAGCCGGTTGAACCATGGACATATAAGGGAAACGCGATGAGCGAGGAAACGATTCGACTGGGACGTGAGCGGCGCTTTCTGGTGCTGCTGGGCATCATCTGCCTGGCACTGATCGGCGGTGCGCTGTACATGCAGATCGTGCTCGGCGAAGCACCGTGCCCACTGTGCATTTTGCAGCGCTATGCGTTGCTGCTGATCGCGCTGTTCGCGTTTATCGGCGCGGCCATGCGGACCAAGCGCAGCATCACCGTGTTCGAAGTGCTGGTGGTGATTTGTGCGATTGCCGGGGCCGGTGTGGCCGGGCATCACGTGTACACCCAGTTCTATCCGGCGGTGAGCTGCGGCATCGATGTGCTGCAGCCGATTGTCGATGATCTGCCGCTGGCGAAGATCTTCCCGCTGGGCTTCCAGGTCGACGGTTTCTGCTCGACGCCGTACCCGCCGATCCTCGGTCTGTCGCTGGCACAGTGGGCGCTGGTGGCGTTCGTGCTGGTGGTGATCCTGGTGCCGCTGCTGACCTCGCGTAACCGAAAAGCACTGCGCTGAGTCAACTATTCGGCAGTCTGGCCGATACAGAAAACGCCTCGATTTGCGGATCAGCCAATCGGGGCGTTTTGCATTTCAGAGTGTTTGTGAAAACACCGTGACGGACGGCAAGGCAGGGTGCGGCAGGTGTGCGACATGTTGTCACACGCGCCGTGTCGCAGGGCTCCTCAGTGACGCGGAATCGGCCGTTGTTACAAAAAAGGATTGGTCTGATTCGGGGTTTTTCGGCTTTAGCACGCGAGTGCCAGAGCAGGCAGTTTTAACAAGCGCTGGCAGATGGCTAAAAGCCTTGGGTTATCGGGCTTTGCGCTGTTCCAGCGTTCGGAAAAAGCCTTCAGAGCTGTCTGAACTGACGCGGGTACACCTACATTTTTTGGTGTTTTAGTTGAGAATTGATTTCGATAAGATGCGGAACTTTTGCAAAAATGGCGATGGATTGTTGCTCGAACGGATAAAAATTATTTCGGGATAAGACATGGTGTATAGGGCGCTACCTATCTACAATCGCCCGCACTGAATTCCCGGCACTGTTCAGCCTTTATTAAGGAGGCGAGCAGGAAGTCGGGTGTCGAGTGAGTCGAAAGGCTTTCAAGACACCCAGGTGTCGGTGCCTTCCAACTTTCCGCACCAAATGGAATTGGTCTGTAACAAGGCCTTTGACCACGAATTCGAATAAGAACTGACCGCTGTCCCAGGTTTTGTCGAGCGTCTGACGCGCGACGGGCGGCCCTTATTCAATCCAAAGAAAATGCCAACCCTTGGCAGGGTGAAGTGTTGGCGATCAAAACCCAACTGCATTGCGCAAGCTGCTTTAGAGGTCGTGAGATGAGTAAAAACAGGTACCCCAGATTACTAGGCCTAGTGCCGCTGCTCGGCACGTTGTTGCTGGGAGGCTGCAACATGACCTTGCTCAATCCAACGGGCCAGGTTGGCCTGGAACAGCGAAACCTGATCATCACCGCGACCCTGCTGATGCTGTTGGTCGTCGTGCCGGTTATCGTCATGACCTTCCTGTTCGCCTGGAAGTACCGCGCGTCGAACAAGAACGCCGTCTACACCCCGAAATGGTCGCACTCGACCAAAATCGAAGTGGCAGTCTGGACCATCCCGGTCCTGATCATCATTGCCCTGGGTTACATCACCTACATTTCGACCCACGAACTGGACCCGTATCGTCCGATCCAGTCCGACGTCAAGCCTGTGACCATCGAAGTGGTCGCGCTGGACTGGAAGTGGCTGTTCATCTACCCGGAACAAGGCATTGCCACGGTCAACAAGATCGTGTTCCCGGCGCACACGCCAATCAACTTCAAGATCACCTCTGACGCTGTGATGAACTCGTTCTTCATCCCGGGTCTGGGCGGCCAGATCTACGCGATGGCGGGCATGCAGACCAAGCTGCACCTGATCGCTGACCGTAACGCTGAAATGGACGGTATTTCCGCCAACTACAGCGGCGCGGGTTTCACCGGTATGAAATTCAAGGCTATCTCCACCACTCAGGAAGATTTCGACGCCTGGGTAAGTGAAGTCAAGAAGTCACCTAAACAGCTTGATCAAGCTGAATACGCGGCCCTTGCCAAACCGAGCCAGAACAACCCAGTCGAGCTCTACTCCTCGGTCACGCCGAACCAGTTCCAGATCATCGTCGACAAGTACGAAGGTATGAAGCCGGGCAAGCCGCTGAAGCACGAGAAGAAAGAGAAAGAAGTGGCGGCCACGGAAATTGACTCGAGTTCGCATTCAGCTGCCGGGGCAGAGGAGTAAACGATGTTTGGTAAATTAAGTTGGGAAGCAGTCCCATTCCACGAGCCGATCGTGATGGTGACCATCGCCATGATCGCCCTCGGTGGTCTGGCGCTGTTCGCTGCAATCACCTACTTCAAGAAGTGGACCTACTTGTGGACCGAGTGGTTGACCTCGGTTGACCACAAGAAAATCGGCGTGATGTACATCATCGTCGCCATGGTCATGCTGCTGCGCGGTTTTGCCGACGCCATCATGATGCGTACCCAGTTGGCCATGGCCACCGAGGGTTCGCCTGGCTACCTGCCACCTGAACACTATGACCAGATCTTCACCGCTCACGGTGTGATCATGATCATCTTCATGGCGATGCCATTCTTCACCGGCCTGATGAACCTTGCAGTGCCGCTGCAGATCGGCGCGCGTGACGTTGCGTTCCCGTTCCTGAACTCCCTGAGCTTCTGGCTGCTGGTATCCGGCGTAGTACTGATCAACCTGTCCTTGGGCGTCGGCGAATTCGCCAAGACCGGTTGGGTTGCCTATCCACCATTGTCGGGTCTGCAATACAGCCCTGGCGTGGGTATGGACTACTACATCTGGGCGCTACAGCTATCCGGGTTAGGTACGACGCTGACGGGGGTTAACTTCCTCGCGACCGTACTGAAAATGCGTACCCCAGGCATGAAACTGATGGACATGCCGATCTTCACCTGGACCTGCACCTGGGCAAACGTTCTGATCGTGGCTTCGTTCCCGATCCTGACCGCTACCCTGGCACTGCTGACCCTTGACCGTTACATGGATTTCCACATTTTCACCAATGAACTTGGTGGCAATCCAATGATGTACGTCAACCTGTTCTGGGCGTGGGGCCACCCTGAGGTTTACATCCTGATCCTGCCGGCATTCGGCATCTTCTCGGAAGTGATCTCGGCCTTCACCGGCAAGAAACTGTTCGGCCACCACTCGATGATCTACGCCTCGGGCGCGATCTCGGTCCTGGGCTTCATGGTTTGGCTGCACCACTTCTTCACCATGGGTTCGGGTGCAAGCGTCAACGCCTTCTTCGGTCTGGCGACGATGCTGATTTCCATCCCGACGGGTGTGAAGCTATTCAACTGGCTGTTCACCATCTACCAGGGCCGTCTGCGTTTCACCAGCCAGGTTCTGTGGACTCTGGGCTTCATGGTGACCTTCGCCATCGGCGGCATGACCGGCGTACTGCTGGCCATCCCGGGTGCTGACTTCGTTCTGCACAACAGCCTGTTCGTGATTGCGCACTTCCACAACGTGATCATCGGCGGCGCGGTATTCGGTTACATCGCTGGTTTCGCGTTCTACTTCCCGAAAGCGTTCGGCTTCAAGCTGCACGAAGGCTGGGGTAAAGCAGCGTTCTGGTTCTGGATCTCGGGCTTCTTCGTCGCGTTCATGCCGCTCTATGCACTGGGCTTCATGGGCATGACCCGTCGTCTGAACGCCACCACCAACCCTGAGTGGGTACCGTACCTGTACGTTGCCATGTTCGGTGCGGTGATGATCGCTGTGGGTATTGCCTGCCAGCTGATCCAGCTCTATGTGAGCGTGCGTGACCGTAACAAGCCAGAGAACGTTTGCGATCACGGTGACCCGTGGAATGCACACACCCTGGAATGGTCGACCTCGTCGCCACCGCCGTTCTACAACTTTGCCGTGCTGCCAAAGGCTGACTGCATCGACCCGTTCACTGAAGCCAAGGAAAACGGTACTGCGTACCAGCGTCCGGCCAAGTACGAGCCGATCCACATGCCGAACAACACCGCCACTGGCGTGGTGATGGGCGCACTGTTGACCGTCTTCGGTTTCGCAATGATCTGGCACATCTGGTGGCTGGCGATCGCGAGCCTGGTAGGCACCGTCGTTTACTTCGTGATCCACGCTGCACGTGACGACCAGGGCTATATGGTTCCGGTTGAAACGATCGAGCGTATCGAAGCCGAGCAGCACAAGCGTCTGGTCGCGGCAGGGAAAATCCCGGCCGGTGCCACCCGTGTTGAAACCTCGTTGGAACAGGCTTAAACCATGTCGAATTTAGTGACCAATGTTGGACACGCCCATGGTGACCATGGGCACGATGACCATCACCACGACTCGGGCGAGATGACCGTATACGGTTTCTGGCTCTACCTGATGACCGACTGCATTCTGTTTGCGTCGATCTTCGCGGTGTACGCAGTACTGGTAAACAACGTCGCCGGTGGCCCGTCGGGCCACGACATCTTCGAACTGCCATACGTGCTGGGCGAAACCGCTCTGCTGTTGTTCAGTTCGATCACCTACGGCTTCGCCATGCTGGCGTTGTACAAAGGTAAAAAGCAGCAGGTTCTGGGCTGGTTGTTCATGACCTTCCTGCTGGGCGCAGGCTTTATCGCCATGGAGATCAACGAGTTCCACCTGCTGATCTCCGAGGGCTTCGGTCCTAGCCGTTCGGGCTTCCTGTCCGCGTTCTTCACCCTGGTCGGTACCCACGGTCTGCACGTGTCGGCGGGTCTGATCTGGATGGGCATCATGATGTACCAGGTCAACAAGCACGGCCTGACGGCGACCAACAAGACCCGTCTGAGCTGCCTGAGCCTGTTCTGGCACTTCCTGGACGTGGTGTGGATCTGCGTATTCACCGTTGTTTACCTGATGGGGACTCTGTAATGGCTAATGCACACTCCCATGACAGCCATGATGCTGGCCACGGCAGCGCAAAGTCGTACGCCATTGGCTTCATCCTGTCGGTGATCCTGACCGTGATTCCTTTCGGTCTGGTGATGTACCCGAGCCTGCCGAAGGCCACCACGCTGGCAATCGTTCTGCTGTTCGCAGTGATCCAGGTGATCGTTCACCTGTATTACTTCCTGCACCTGGACCGTTCCATTGCTCAGCGTAACAACGTGATTGCATTCGTCTTCACGGCGATCGTGATCGTGCTGCTGGTTGGCCTGTCGTTGTGGATCATGTTCAGCATCCACACGTACATGATGGCGAAGTGAGGTAGACCCGATGTCGCTCAAGCACTTTATCCAAATCACCAAACCGGGGATCATTTTCGGTAACGTGCTTTCTGTGGCAGGCGGGTTTTTCCTGGCCTCGAAAGGGCATGTGGATCTGGCGGTGTTTCTGGCTGCCATGATCGGTACATCCCTGGTTGTCGCCTCCGGTTGCGTGTTCAACAACTGCATCGACCGCGACATCGACCTGAAGATGGAACGCACCAAGAACCGGGTGCTGGTGCAGGGCTTGATCTCCCTGAAACTGGCCCTGGTCTACGCGACCATCCTTGGTGTTCTCGGCGTTGCATTGTTGTACAAGGTGGCCAATCCGTTGGCCGCTTTGTTCGCGGTCATCGGCTTCGTTATCTACGTCGGCTTCTACAGCCTGTACCTCAAGCGCAAGTCGGTTCACGGCACGCTGGTGGGCAGTCTGTCGGGCGCCATGCCGCCAGTGATCGGTTACGTTGCCGTAACCAACAGCTTCGACATGGCCGCGCTGACGTTGCTGGTGATGTTCAGCCTGTGGCAGATGCCGCATTCCTACGCCATCGCGATCTTCCGCTTCAACGATTACCTGGCCGCATCGATTCCGGTACTGCCAGTGAAGCGCGGGATTCAAGTGGCCAAGAAGCACATCCTGCTCTACATCCTGGCGTTCCTCGTGGCGACCTTGATGCTGACCTTCAGCGGTTACGCCGGCATGAGCTACCTCGCCGTCGCCGCGGCCATGGGCATGTACTGGTTGTACATGGCCTGGACCGGCTATAAGGCTGTGGATGACACGGTCTGGGCACGCAAGCTGTTCGTGTTCTCGATCTTCACCATCACTGCGTTGAGCGTCATGATGTCCCTGGACTTCAAGGTGCCCGCAGAGCTGCTGCTGACGTACGCGCCGTAAGGCTCAAAGGCTTGAAGAAAAAACCCCGCACATTGAGAGATGTGCGGGGTTTTTTGTTTATCTGGAGCCGGATTTGTTGATAGTCTGTCTGTAGGCGATTTGCCTATAGTTTGCACATGCGAACCGTATTCTTTGAAACAACGATATTTACCACAAGCGTTGGTCAGTACCTGACAGACGATGAGTACCGAGAACTGCAGGCTTATATGCAGGGCAATCCGTTGGCAGGCGATGTGATGCCCCGAACGGGTGGATTCAGAAAACTACGCTGGGCTGATGCTCGACGTGGCAAGGGCCGACGAGGCGGCTTGCGGGTCATCTATTATTGGCTTATGAATGATGGTCAGTTCTGGATGTTTGCAATTTACGACAAAGATGAGCTTGAGAATCTGACTGCCGAGCAAGAAAAGGCGCTCAAAAAAGCCATAGATAAAGAGTTGAAAACACGAGGTACCCCATGAAAAAACGCGACCTGTTTGCAGAGTTGATGCAGGGCGTTGATGAGATGGCGGCTCAACGCGAAGGAAAAATTACCCTGCGCAATACAGTGCTTGAGGACAAACCAGTCCCGGAAGTCGGAGCCCAAGAAATCGTGGCTTTGAGAGAAAAGTTACATATGTCTCAAGCCGTCTTTGCCAAGCGAATCAGGGCGAGTCCCAGCACTCTGAGAAACTGGGAGCAGGAAAAGTCAAAGCCAAATGCTCAAGCTGCTTTGTTGATCCGTTTGGTTGAAAAATTCCCTGACATGGTTGACCGCCTGAGCGCCGTTTAACGACAAAGTCATTTAAATTTAAAGCCCCATTACTTCGAAAGAGGTGTGGGGCTTTTGTTTTCCGTGACTGCGGGTTGCGGCGCAGTAACAAACCCCCTAGATTTGGATCCAACCATGACAGTGATAGCTCCTTGCCATTTGCGGTTGCCCATCTGTCTTAACCTGCGGTTCTGCTGTACTGATCATAAGGCTGGGCGAAATGACTGAGAGGATGACCTGCGACGAGCGTTTTATTGCCTTGGCCCAAGAGCTGAACTACGACATTTATGGTGAGAACACCGCCGGCGGCAATTACGCGCCGCTGATCCGTCATCATGATGAGCTGTACATCAGCGGCATGGTGCCACGCACTAACGGCAAGATTCAGTATCCGGGTCGCGTCGGACTGGAGCTGACCCTCAAGGATGCGCAAGCCGCCGCGAGCATCAGTGCGATGCGTTGCCTGGCGCTGATCGTCGATGCGGTGGGTTCGCTGGACAAGATCAAGGCATTGCTGCGGGTGACGGTGTATGTGAAGTCGACGCCGGACTTCGTTGACCTGAGCGAAGTGGCCAACGGTGCCTCGGACGTGTTCAGTCATGTGCTCGGCGATGCCGGCCGGCACACGCGCACCACAGTTGGCGTGTATCAGTTGCCGAAGAACGCGGCGATTGAAGTCGACATGATCGTGGCGTTGCATCCTTCGGCTTGAGGTTGGTTTAGCGGCTTGCCCTCACCCTAGCCCTCTCCCAGAGGGAGAGGGGACCGACCGAGGTGTCTTGCGCTATACATCGACCTGAGAGACCGAGGCGATTGTGGATTCGGCGCAGTACTTTCATTTCGGTGCATCTCTTGAATATCTCCCGATCGGCTCCCTCTCCCTCGGGAGAGGGCTGGGGTGAGGGGCGAGGATTTTCGCCTTCTTACAAATCCCAAGCCGGACAACAAAAAGCCCCGCACTGAATCTCAGTGCGGGGCTTTTTCGTACAGCGGCCGCGCTATTACTGCGCGGCGATGCTGTACCCATCAAACGCAGTCTGCTGTTGTAGCGCAGTGATGATGTTCTTGCGGTTTACCGCTTGCTCGGTACCCGCGTTGTCGACGAAGACTTCGCTTTCCAGTTCCGCTTCCTCACCTTCACCGACGAAGGTGAAACCGAGGAACTCCAGCGCTGCACGGTCAACGTTCAGGCGCGAGCGTGGCGTGCGCAGTGGCAAGGTCACGCTGATGCCGTCCTTGCTGATGGTGAAGATTTCGACTTCTTTCTTTTTCGCAGCCTTGCTCTTGCCGCCGCTCGGATTGCTGATCGCCTGGTGGGTCTGGTTCAGCACTTTCAGCGCGAGGCCGTAAACGATTTCCTGGAACGCCGGATCGTCCTTGAAGCTGGACAGGATGCGGCCGATCGAGAACTTGCTGCTGAGGTCTTCAAGGGCGGCGAGGTCGGCGGCTTCGGCGTCTTTCAGTGCCTTGAGTTCGCCCATCAGCTCGTAGGCCTTGTCATCATCGAAGCTGTCGTGAGCCTGACGGATCGCCGCGCGCAGCTCGCGGATCTGGTCGCTTTCGCGGGTCGACTGGAACGCGTCCAGGACCATCTCGCTGATGATTTTGGCTTGTGGCAGGTGTTGTGAAAGATTGATGGAGTTTTCGTATTCCGCTTTGGACGATTCGGTGACTACGGATTCAGCGGTGTTGAAATCGGACATTGAAATTTCACTACTTTTTAACTTGAGTGGAGATGAGAAAGCCGCGGGCTTTTTCAGGCCGACTAATTTAGGGGAGCGCGGCGGCGTTGTCACGGAGCAACGGTCTGCCGGTCGAGTTTTTCCCGCAGTGCGTTATTTCAGGCGCGGCCGTTCCATGGCAATCACCGAGGTCTGAAAACCCAGGCTGGCAAAAAATGCCTCTGCGCCCTCGCGCCCGGCACGCAGCACCCACGTGATATCCGGGTTGTCGCCCATGATGTGCTCGACCAGTGCGCGGCCAATCCCCTCACGTCGATGCTGGTCATCGACCACCACCATCGACAGGTAACCGTTGGACAAACCGTCGCTGATCCCGCGAGCGAAGCCGATGATGCGCTCACCCTGGATGGCGACGGCGGTGCGCTGAGAGTTGTCGATCAACTGGGCGAAGTGTTCAGCTGAGCCGGTGCGATGGGCCCAGCCATGCTGCCCGAGAAACTGCCTCACCGATTGCGTTTCGGCGGGCAGTAAATCGCGTACGTTGAATGTGTTGTTCATCTGCTGTTCGGGTCCTTGTCAGCGATTCTTCATGGGTGGCCGGTGCAGGTAACGTCAGGATTTCCCCCACCGCTGCATCACAAACTCTACGAAACGACGCAGTTTCGGCAAGCGATAGCGATCCGGCGCATACAGCAGATGCATCGGTCGGCTGGGTGGCTGGAAATCGGCGATCACTTTCACCAGTCGGCCTTCACGCAGGTCTTGTTCCACCAGCGCATCCGGCAGCATCACGATGCCCATGCCGGTGCGGGCAGCCTGATGCAGCCCGGCGGAGCTGTTGATCAGCATAGGCCCGCTGACGTCGACCATGATTTCCCCGTCGGGGCCGCTGAGGCGCCAACGCTTTTCCACCGATTGCCAGTCGTCACCGGCGGGATAGGCAAACGACAGGCAATCGTGATGCTGCAAGTCTTCCGGCGTTTTCGGCATGCCGCGCCGCGCGACGTATTGCGGCGAGGCGCACGCGGTCAGGGTGTAGTCGATCAAGGGCCGGGCGATCAGGTTGGACTGATCGAAATTGCCCAGCCGAAACGCCACATCCAGGCCGCTTTCCAGTAGATCGGGACGGCTGTTGGTCAGCACCACATCGAGTTTGACCTGCGGGTACAGCAGGGAAAACTCACTGAGCGCCGGGGCCAGCCGTTCGACGCCGAACGTCAGCGGCGCGGTGAGGCGCAGCATGCCCCTGGGTTGATCGAGGGTCTGCTCGGCGAGGCGTTCGGAATCGGCGACCAATCCCAACACTTCCAGACAACGCTGATAGTAAACGCTGCCGAATTCGGTGAGCCGTTGACGTCGAGTGGTGCGTTGCAGCAGTTGCACGCCCAGCCGTTTTTCCAGCGCGCGCAGGTGATTGCCAACCATGGTCGTCGACATATCACACTGCAGCGCGGCCGCTGTCATGCTCCCGGTTTCGACGACTTTGACGTACACGCTCATCGACTGGAACAGGTCCATTATCAAGCTCAGCTTTTAAATGAATGAAGTTTTGCCGAGTTTATCCAGTTTCGGTGGCTAACCATACTGCCAGCACACCGACCTGCACTGGAGTTTGAAGTCATGACCGCCGCCCTGATGAACACCTACCAACCACTGGCCCTGAGTTTCACCAAGGGCCTGGGCACTCGCCTGTGGGATCAGGCCGGTCGCGAGTATCTGGATGCGGTGGCCGGTGTCGCGGTGACCAATGTCGGCCACTCGCACCCGCGGATCGTTTCGGCGATCAGCGAGCAGGCGGGATTGCTGCTGCACACGTCGAATCTGTACAGCATCGACTGGCAGCAGCAACTGGCGAAACGGCTGACCGAGCTGTCGGGTATGGATCGGGCGTTCTTCAATAATTCGGGGGCCGAAGCCAATGAAACGGCGCTGAAACTTGCGCGTTTGTACGGCTGGCGCAAAGGCATCGAACAACCGCTGGTGGTGGTCATGGCCAACGCGTTCCACGGACGCACACTCGGCACCTTGTCGGCCAGCGATGGCCCGGCAGTGCGCCTGGGTTTCAATGAGTTGCCGGGGGATTTCATCAAAGTGCCATTTGGTGATCTCGCAGCGCTGGAGCAGCTGCAGCAAAAGCACGGCGAGCGCATCGTCGCGATTCTGGTCGAGCCAATCCAGGGCGAAAGCGGTGTGCAGCTCGCGCCGCCGGGTTACCTGAAAGCCATGCGGGAGCTGTGTAATCGCCATGCATGGCTACTGATGCTCGATGAAATCCAGACCGGCATCGGCCGTACCGGGCGCTGGTTCGCCTTTCAACATGAAGGCATCGTCCCGGACGTCATGACACTGGCAAAAGGACTGGGCAATGGCGTGCCGATCGGCGCTTGCCTGGCCCGGGGCAGGGCGGCGGATCTGTTCACCCCCGGCAGCCATGGCAGCACCTTTGGCGGCAATCCACTGGCGTGTCGGGTCGGTTGTACGGTGCTGGATATCATCGAAGAGCAGGGCCTGCTGGAAAACGCCCGGATTCAGGGTGAACGGCTCTTAACTCGTTTGAGCGCAGAGCTGGCGGACAATCCCAATGTGCTGGCGATTCGTGGTCAGGGCTTGATGATTGGTATCGAGCTGAAACAACCGGTGCGTGATCTGACCCTGATCGCCGCGCGGGATCATGGGCTGTTGATCAACGTCACGCGGGGCAAGACGATACGGCTGCTGCCACCGCTGACGATTGATGAGCGGGAGGTGGAGATGATTGTCAGAGGTGTGGGGCGAGCACTGATAGCGCATTGACGGCTTGTAAGTAGCACTGTGGGAGCGAGCCTGCTCGCGAAGGCGGACTATCGGTCGACATCTCTGCTGGATGATCGATCGCTTTCGCGAGCAGGCTCGCTCCCACATGTTCGGTGTAGACCTTAGTCCGGATAATCCGCCAGATCCGGCGCCAGCATCCGTGTCTTCGCCTTGCCATTCGAATTGTGCTGAATGATCTCGCGCGGCTGCCCCTGTTCATTGAAAAACACCTGACCGATCCCCGCCGAATTCCATAAGCGTTCACCTGCCTCAGCATGTTCCGGCGTATACGGCACGATGCGCATGCGTCGGCGTTTGGTGAACCAGTTCAGCGGTGAGCGTGGCGAATAGAGCCAGCGGTTGAGGCGGTCGAACCATTCCAGCAGGCTTTTCGGAAACTCGTTCTTGATCCCGCTGCTGGTGATCTGCCAGATCCGCGGACCGGCCTTGCGGTGGCGGATAAGCACTTCGTAGACGAAGGAATAATGCACATCGCCGGACAGCACCACGTAGTTACCGGGTGTGCGCGAGTGGCGGAAAATATTCAGGATCACCTGCGCGGCACCGCGATGGGCCATCCAGTTTTCCGCGTCGACCAGCAGCGGATAACCGCACCAACTGAACACCTTTTGCACCGTTTCAATCAGCTTCACGCCGAAGATCGGCGCCGGGGAAACGATGATCGCTGACGGATGATCAAGCAGCTCCTGTTGCAGTTCGCTCAGCGCCTCCCAATCGAGCAGGCCCGACGGTTGCTTGAGCGCCATCTCACTGCGCCAGCGCCGTGTGCGCGTGTCGATGACCACCAGCGCGGGGCTGGTTGGCAGGACGAAATGCCATTGCTGAAAGCGCAGCAGGTCATCGATCAAATCGTCCTGCACTGGGCTGTCGAGATACTGATCATCACCGCTGGCGCTAAGGCTCAGGGTTTTCCCCAGCACCTCCTTGAACGCATCGGGATTATTACCCCAGCCCTGACACAACATATAGGCGATCAGCGCATTGCCGATGATGCGTTTGGAGAACGGATGGCCGTAGGCCGTTTCCTCCCATTGCGCAGACAGGTTCCAGTCGTCGGTGATGTCGTGATCGTCGAAAATCATCAGGCTCGGCAGATGCGCCAGCGCGCGGGCGACGTTGCCCAATCCAGCCTTGAAGGCATCGATGCGAGTCTGTTCGAGGGTGTAGCGCTTGAGGCGTTCGGGCGTCAGTAAGGGCGCTTGCGGATTGATCAGCGACCAGGCCGTCGATGACCACACCAGCAGATACATCGCCATGACTTCGGCGAACGTCACCAAGTGATTGTCAGCGCTGCTGCTGGTGAAAATCGGCTTACGCGCACCGCCGAAAAATCGCTCGCGCAATGTCTCGTTGCTCTCCAGTGCCGGTAACAAATCCGCACGGTGGTAGTAACTGGCCGGGTGTTCGTAAAGTTTGGCGCTGTCGCTGACCACGGCACCATCGAGGTGTTCGTCGAACAGGCCGAGACGTTCGATCAAGGCATGAATCGCCCGCAACATCGGCCCGGCCACGTCGTCGGCGTAGACCTGATCGCCGCTCATCATCAACAGCGCCGGGCGTTGTTGCGGATCGGTTTCCGTCGCCAGCAATTGGTCGACGCAAAGCAAACCATCCGTCGCCGGGTGATGCGGTTTGCGGCAAGAGCCATGCAGCAGTTGATCGATCCGCGAGCGCAGGACGAAGTTCAGACTGGTTGCATCGCCGTACAGCAGATGCGCCGCCCAGTCGGCGATGCCCTCTGCATTGTCGATCAGCAGGTCATAGTCGATCCGCGTATCGCACGGCAGGGCGCTGTCGAGAGCAACATCGATGAGATGAACAAACGCCTGACGACCTACGGGAATGACCGTGCATTTCTCAGCGTCGAGAGGAATGTCTCCTACACCCTGCAGGCGCAATGTCAGCGCCAGTGGCCGCGTGCCGACCAGCCACATGACCACGCGCGTTGGCTCCAGCCGTCGCAGCAGCGGGCCGGCCAGGACAGGAGGCAGCGGGATCAGGTTAGCGGGTGTCGAAGACATCGAGGGCAAAGCTCAAGGCGCACAGGCCGGCGATCATAGCGCAGCCGGCGCCTTGAACCCTTAAATAAGCCTTAAGAGTCGGCTTTTTGCAGTTTCAGCGCCAACAAACGCCATTGCGCAGGTAGCGCGTCCACTCGCGGCTGCTCTTGCACGGAGCAATCGAAACGGTAGGTGACATCGTCGCCGTTCATGTTGCGCGCGGTGACGGTGTTGTTGAAGGTGTAGACCTGATCCTTGAAGCGGTGGCTGACCAGCGCTTTGCTGTCAGCAAACCGCGCCGAGGCGGGAAAGCGCAACGTGCTGGTCACAAACGGGCTGCACATGACATACGCAATCATCGACTTGTCGGCCTGAGCGTCGCCACGCAATTTCTTATTCAGCGCTGCCAGGGCCATGCGACCGTCATAGTCGCTTTGATCCAGCACGGTCTGTAGCCCGATTGATTTCGGCGCCCGGCCGGCGTAGTTCGGCAACAGTGCGGAGTCGGCGGGAGAGGGCTTGTCGTCCGGCTCGATGGCAGCAAAAACCGGCGCATCCTTCAGATCGGCTGCGGGTGTGACTGCCTCGGCTTCAGGCAATAGAGAGGTCGGCTCGGTGACTTGCGTGTTATCAGCCTGCGCCGGTTCGTAGTCATGCGACGAAGGAAACAACGACAACGTAATCGACAGCACCACCATCGCCACAATGAAGCCGCCCGCTGCGCCAACGATGTTGCCGTAGAAAATATTCCAGCTGCCACGGTTCTGCACCACCCAGCGCCACATGAACCCCCAAACCGCAACAATCGCCAGAAAACGCAGAAACTCCATTTGATCCTTTCCTTAAACCTTCCAAACCTGAAATCAACGCACGCCCAAGGTGAACGCTGACGATGGGCGGCAAGATAACAAAACAGGCGTGTAATGCCAGTGGCGATAGCGGCGCTCAGTGAAAATTGAGCGCAAAAAACGCCAGCGTCGTCACACCAGCAGCCAGCGCACAGATACCGGCGAAAAGTTGCCGAGCCAACGGATGTTCTGGCCGAGGACGTCTGACCAGCCACATCCAGACACCCGCCAGCACGCCGAACGTGGTGATTATTTGCAACACGCTACTGGCCAGGTTCTCCGGCGAAGGAGACACGTGCGCCGGGAGCAAGCCTGAACAGACCACCGAAAAAATCATCGCTACGATAAAGCCGCTGGCAGCACCCGCCAGGTTGGCGAGGATCAGGTTCCAGGCACCACGGGTCTGCACGACCCAAGCCCAAATGGCTGCCCAGACGAAAAAGTACAACACGGCCATCAAGGTGTTTCTCCCTCTGAAAATCGATTCCATCGAGGCGCTGGCGACCTCGTTACTGGCAGTGGACGGCAAGATAGCAAAATAGTAGCGTCGCGCCATCGCTCTATCTCAGTAACGGACTACCTATGCTCGTCAGTACCCACTCTCTGCGCCTGCTCTGCGCGATTACGCTCGCCTTTGCAATGACCCCGGCAGTCGCCGCCTGGCAAGAACACCCGGAAAACAGCTGGAAGTACTACGCCGGCAACTGCCAGCGCGTGCAGGAAAAAATGGCCGACGTGCAGAGCGGCCGCACCACCGCCTACGACGTGATGTTCGCGCTGGAAAGCAACCTGCGAACCATGAATGAACACCGCTCGAACCTGACGCCCAATCACCTCGGTTCCCGGGAATTTGCACAATGCGAAAACGTAGCGGGCCAGGTTGAGGCGATGATCGCCCAAGGCAAAGCCGAGTTCGCCGCAAAAATGCAAGGTGCTGCGGAGCAAGGTCGCATCGCCCACCAGAACTCCCCCGAATACCAACGCGCCCGCGCCCTCGGCTACAGCGACGTCGGTGATATATCTTTCCTGAAACTGCACGAAGACACCGACGGCGAAGCACGCCTGAAAACCATGTTGATCACCGTCGACGAAATCTGCGGCCAATACTTCCGCGCCACGCAATATGTGAAGCCGTATGTGATCTACACCGTCAGACCTTCGGATGGTGGATGTGGCGAAGTGAAACGCGTGGCGGTCGTTGGCGGCCGATCAGTGGAGAAGAGCGATTACATTGATGAGAGGGGCGAGTTTCAGTATCTGGG
The DNA here is from genome assembly GCF_054667675.1 of Pseudomonas sp. S3_C06. Taxonomy (NCBI): domain Bacteria; kingdom Pseudomonadati; phylum Pseudomonadota; class Gammaproteobacteria; order Pseudomonadales; family Pseudomonadaceae; genus Pseudomonas; species Pseudomonas sp. S3_C06. Next base: position 2,703,101 of record NZ_CP162747.1, on the reverse strand, counting down.
TTGGAAAAAGCTTGTTGGCGCGGATGGGTTTCCGACCGATATCCGCGTGCTGAAAGCCCGTCGTTGACGCAAAGAAATACCGGGATGTTTTCTTGAAGATGATGATAGACAGATGATCGACTTCAACAACAAAGGCTTCTTCAAACTCAAGCAGAACGATGAATACGCCGAACGCGTAAGCGCGCTGTTGCTGGACGGTGAGGAAGTGATCGACTCTTACAAGGCCATGCGTGATGGCGTGGTGTTTACCAACAAACGCATCATCGCGGTCAACGTTCAGGGCATTACCGGCAGCAAGAAGGATTTCACTTCCTTGCCGTACAAGAACATCGTCGCCTACTCCGTGGAAACCTCGGGCACGTTCGATCTGGATTCGGAGCTGGAGATTTACTTCTCGTCACTGGAGAAAGTGAAGTTCGAATTCACCGGGAAGACGTCGATGGTGGAGATATCCAAGTACATTTCCAAGCATCTGCTGTAACGGCTCGGCCCATTACAAGATGTCTTTCAAATAACCCTTGAGCGCGAGGAGCGGCTGATCCAGTTGCTCCAGCGAACGCGCCTCGCTGAACTCCGCGGACAACTTGTGCAACTCACGTCCCAGCGGTTTCTCGACACCGCCCAAGGCGTCCATCGCCAGCCCCAGGCATTCGTTCATCTTGAACTGAATAGTCTCGACATCCCCGCGCCGCACCAATAGTTCGAAAATGTCTTTCTGGTAATCACCCATGACCATATCGTCCCGCAGGATCGGGCTAAGGCCTTCTTCCTCGTAAGCGAGCTTGAGGGAGAAAAGGGCGACTGTTTCCAGTGACGTTTCCATGGGGTGCCTTTAGCGACGTCCGTCAGTGTGAGAGTTGATGACTGGAGGCAGCCACCGTTAGGTGCAAGATGCGCTGGGCTGCCTTTAGAGTGGCGGGATTATACGGAGCGGGATCAACAAGTGCAGCCCAAAGGCTAGATCGGTCACGCTGAAGCATCAATAACCTTGATGGGCTTGAGCGGCATTTCCATCGGAGGTCGGCGAGTATTATGGTGAGTCTTCACACACTCGACGTTAACTGTTGAACACGAATGGAGTGACGACGATGGAATACGACGACAAACTGATGGAAGACGCCGTGCTTGCCCTGTTGGCGGCACTTAGCTCCGACGACGGCAATGCCTGGAAAGGGTTCGACTTCGAGATCATGAACCGATTGCATGAGCAGGGTTTCATCAGTAACCCTGTGAACAGGAACAAGTCGGTCTGGTTGACGGAGGAGGGGCTGGAGCGGGGGCGGCTGATAGCGGAGCGGATGTTTGGAAGAGGTGAGCAAGCAAAGCCTTCGTCCGGTTCCGACGCCTGATATCCGTGATATGCGAGGGTGCGTTTCAGGAAGTCGTAGCTTTGTGATATTGACCGCAGCTTTCGCACTGGAGTGCCGCCAGCGTTTCGCGAGCACTTTCCTGCGGGCGAAAAAAAGGCCGTGCAAAGCAAGACGTTTTTTAAATTTGGTGCCCGAGGGAGACTCGACTGCACCATATAATCTGTGGTCTTCAGAGCGTTTATCGGTAAAGGGATACAATGGGGGATATAACGCTAGCCCCGCTGGCTATCCTATGGTGCATCAGATAGCTCTTGAAGGTAATGCTGAGCTATCAACAACAATGAATTATTCAACTTTTCCCGATCCACCGAGAAGTGTGCATCTCTATGGCAATTTGGGCAAAGAGCAACGCAATTAAAAACTCGATCACTAACCTCAACACCAAAAATGTGGTGTACATCGAGAAAGCCAGCATAAGGACGACTCGCTCCGCATCCTGGGCGTTCGCAGCGTCCATTGCAACGCTTGATCACAGCTTTTCGGACATTCGGATCTCTAGCTACCCTAGACACCGTCGCTTGAAAACGTGACGCTTCATCACGGCCTAAGAGCGATAAATCAAGTCCCGGCAGATCGCTGACTGTGTCGTCAATGCCTCCAATGAGATCTTTGAAATGCGGTCGTTTGGCGAGATCCTCCACCCCCTCCCACTTCCACAGGACATCGGCGACTTTGTGCGCCTCCTCAAATCGGCTATCCATCAGCCACATCGTGGGACTGCCTCCATTGACAGCATGATTTTTCTTGAGACGCCTTAACCTCCCTGCCGCTATGAGTTCAGCGCTGACCTTTTTCTGCTCATTGATAATCCCTGTCATGGCGGACACGGGAATCAACGCTGCAAATACAATATTACTGCCAAAGCGTTGCACCAGAAGTGCGTGAGTAATACCTCGCGGGGCTTCGCGATCAACGATTTCGGCAATGGTTTTATCCCAGTCTCCATGGCTTAAACGGGCGCGTAGCTGCGCTGCAGAATATTTTTCTTGATGGTCCTCCCAGCGCCAGCACAATCGAACTCGTGCATTAAAGAATCTGCCCTCAGGGCTTCTAGCAGAAAGCAACTGTGAGTGTCCTATACGAACGTCAGTAACGTCAGTGAATCCTCTGCTTTCCAAGAAAGGCTTGAGCATCCCCCGCGTGTTCTTCTCTGCTTGAATACTTTCAGGGGTACGAAAGGCGCGTTTCTGGGATGATGATTCCATTCATGAAATACCAGGTAGAAGTTGATGACTAGGCCGGAGGCGATGCGTTTCCTGCAGATAGGGTAGTGCAGCAAAAGGCTTATGAGACCTGAGGCAACCTACGCTGTTCGTACGTAAATCTTACGAAACTCTTTTGTGAAGCATATTTAGAGCATCGGTTAACAAGTCTTTCACTTCGCGTAGTGAGGTGACCATGTTTCGTGCGGTGTCTCTGTCAAAGTCATCGGTCTGCATGTATTCAACTAATTCTTTTAATTTTTGGTCGACAACTTCATTCAGTTGCATCGCTTTATGAAGAATGGTTCTCTTACGTCTTAACTGAATTCTTGATTCTCTGTTAAGGTGTAGAAGTTCGAGCATGTATTTCGCGACTGCTCCTGTTGTTAAAAGCTTTCCTGATTGTTCTACTTTGAAGTGATTGGATAATGGTTCTAGGAATGGGTCAATAAAGCCAATAGTGCCGTCGTGGGATGCATGCACATGGAAGTACATGTTTGTTGGCCAGTTTTTTGATTTCCATATGTTGCATTTAGAACAGGCTAAAACTAAATTATTTGGGTCGCTCTTTAATTCTGCAAAGTGCACGTATGGCCTGAAGTGGTCGATGTGAAAACCTTCATTCCCGTGCTCTGAAAGCAGTGCGTCACAATAAACACAGCGTTCTTGGCAGTCTTCTTTTATTTCCGTGAAGTAATGGTGGTAATCTGCGTAATAGCTGCCGTCAGTTTTTTTTGAGTAATTAGGTCGACGAGTGAGTATGGGGTAGAACATTTTATTTTTTACCCGAAAGGAGTTTTTCTATGTTGTTTAATGTGTCTTCCTGTTCGTCTAGTTTTCTTTTGAGCTCCATAGTCATAGTCGATTCTTCAATGGCTGCGGGAGCTTCTCGCCAGAATTTCAACTCGTTTAGCTCTTTTGCTTCTTCTATTGAAATTTCAGATAAAACATACTTTCTTAATAAAAGTACAAAACGCTGTTCGCGCTCATCTACAATTTGTTCGTAAGCATTGATGTGGCGGACCATGCGTTTGATGGCACTTTCCAGTGCTGCGCCTCCATCAGCAAAATCATCCTTGCTTAATATGTACTCAACACTTTCTAAGTTGTCATCTATTTCGTCTGGATGATTGCTGAGAATGTATATGGGGATTTTGCTGTCAAGCTGTCTATATGCATCTGCTAATTGGCTTCCTATATAGTCAGCAGTTCCCGCGACCTCAAGGTGCTCATCGACAACGATGGACGCAACTCGAGGGCGCATGCTGCAGATAAATTTGAGCATTAAAGGAAGCGTGGGCTGAGGTAGTGCGCAAATGATCTCTAGTTCTGGAGGTAAGTTTTTTCTTAGTGCTCGGCCATAAGAATCTAGAGCGTTTTGCTCCTCATCAATATAGAGCACAACATTCTTTTCCATGAAGTCAGGCCTTGTTGTTTGCGGTCAATGGTATGTTGATTGTAAATTCTGCTCCGCCAAGTCTTCCTTTTGGTGTTGCGGAAATATTCCCACCTGTATGGTTGTCTACAAAACTTTTGACAATGGAAAGCCCCATGCCTGTGCCCTCAACCGAGCCTTTCCTGTCAAGTCGAGTGCTATACATCGGTTGGAAGATTTGCTCTTCTGTTCCTGACTCTAACCCAAAGCCGCTATCAGCAAAACTAATAGTTATGTGATCATTTTTTTCTTGAATGTTGATGGATATAAAACGTTCGCCTACTGCGGTTTTTTTGAGTGCCCATATAGAGTTAGATATGAGGTTAACAAAAATGCTCTCTAGGTCTATTTCAAAGGCCACAATTTTTCTTTTGGTTTCGCACGTAACGCTTGTCTCAATGTTTTGCCTTTCTAATGATGCGCTTAAGGCTTTAAATACTCCTGATGCCACGTCGCCAATATCAACAGCTTTGCGCTTTCTTTTGTCTGGTTTGATGTTTCCCAAGGCAAAAGATGCAAAGTTTCTTACAAAGCCTGTGCTTGAAATTATCGTTTTTAGGCAGTTTGAGAACTCCTCGTCATAAGGAGGTGTTAGCATGAAGATGCCTCTTTCGAAACTATCCTTTAGGTTTTTTGCGTTAACTAATGAAAGGTTCGTAAATTCTTTTGCTTCATGTCCGAAACAGACAGTAAGAATTCCCAGCGATGCTAGGTTAGCTAACGTATCCTTCTCATGCTCTAACTCCTCAGCCTTTTTCTCTAAATGGATTTCCAGCTCGCTTGATCGGGCTGCGGCCTCTGCCAATCTGGACTCCACCTCGGCAATTCTAACCATTAGAGTTTCAGGCTCATTAATACTGATATTTTTCTGCTCGCAAGTATCAACGTTTTTTTGTACATTTTTTGAGATTGACTCTTTAAGTTCCTCAACTACTTTTGTGGTGTCGGCGATAGCTTTTTTAGCGAGCAGTTTTTTTTCTTCTGTATCAGACCCATCATCTTCTTCTCGGGCTATTTGATGAGCATACAATTCAAATCGATCAATGATTTTTACGCAGAAAGCACGCATGTCATAAAATGCTTCTGACTCAACGATACCCTCACGATTTGTTTGATCTTCCAAGAGAGGATTGGTCTGTCTACCTATAAATACTGCACCAATAACTTGATGCGGCCCGACTTTCCAACCACCTTGCTTGACCCCGCCAGGACTACGTGCGCGACGGATGCCAAGATCTAGCCAATCACCTTTACCTGTGGGCTCGCCATAAGGGCGTACTCTGAATCTATCTCTATAGATACGTATCCCTTGGTTCGCATTCATGAACTCCCGCCAATTACGCTTACTAAAGTCCACGTTCTTTAGGCCAGGTGCATCCCATGGAATAAAGTACATTTTTAGCTTTAGAGGGCCAGAGCTTGGTACCGGTGGGCGATCCTTAATCCAGTTTTTCCACTCTTCTGAATCGATTTTGAACTCACGGCCATCAGAGTATTTAAAAATGGCATTAATAATCTCGCCATCAAGCTCTGCATCAACTACCCAGCGTGCATATTCAACCGCAGACGAGCTTGAGACATTTCCATCTATTTCAGGAAAATCCGACTTGATTGAAATTGAGAAGTCATTAGCGTCGTCGAATGGAGAGATTAAAAGTGATAGCTCTTTTTTTAAGTCAGTTAAAAGGCTCAAGTTCCAATCGTCTTTTAATCCCTGCAGTATAATTCGCGTGCCAGAATTTTTTTCATTGTCCGGAAACTTTCCATGTTCGTCCTGGATTTGACTGATGTGTTTGTACAGCTTGTGCTTTATCTGTGAAAGAGGCTTTTCTGCATTTTCATACGCCTCCCATTGTATTTGAAGCTCCAGTGCGATTTGGTCACTTTCTCGCTTGGTCTGCAGAACTAACGTTCTGCAGAGTCTATCTGCGCCAAGTCGACCAAGCCCTTTGGCACCGGTGTAAATTCTGTCTTTTCCCGAGATATCCTGATGCGTCTTATGACTTGTTCCAATAATTAGCCAATTTTCTTTAACGTCCTCGTAAGACATGCCTTCCCCATCATCTTCAATTATTAGAGATGGAAGGCCTTCTTTAGATTTAGTGAATGTAAGCCGTACGTTTTTAGAATCGGCATCATAGGAGTTTTTAATGAGTTCGGAAATAGCAACCATAGAGCTCGATATGCTTTGCCGTCCTAGCTGAATAGGTAAGCGAGCAGCGATCTCAAAAGGCAGCTCATCGAGCAATTCTTTCATTCAGACCTCCATGGTATTTCTGATATTGCCGATACGGTTAAGTGACGGCATCGAATTCTATTGTTCAGAAACTCATTGACATGGTTTTCTTTGAGTAGTTCTGAAAGTTCGCGGCATTTATCTAAACTTCCATTCCTTGGAGTTAATACGATTAGGTGGTTTTCGACTGCGACTAATCTTTTTCCTAGCACTAGAGTCGGTACGGCTCGATGTCTGTCTCTAGGTCCAGATGTTCTTCGAATAGCAACGAAGGGTGGTTGGAAAACTCTCCCTAAAAATTTCCGGCTTTCTGGAATCTTACTTATTTCTCCCCACCGTGGAAGAGTTTTTGGATGTATGTATGCATACAGTTTTCCTTCATGAGGGTCTCTGTACGGTACGACTGCTCCAACTGCAACTTCAAAGAAATCTCGAATTTTAGAAGAACCATCGATACCTAATGTTTCGGCAGTCTGCCATTCAACTTTGTTAGAGCCTCTTCGTTCAACCAGTCCATTGAGGATAAAAATATCAATATCGGTTTGTTTGTCGAATCTGCCTTCGACTGACACGTTGGAAATGGTGAGTGCGGGCTCGACAGCGTTACGCCATGCTTCAAACCTACTTCCGCTTCTAAGAACATCGGGTAGAATAGCTGAAATCGAACACCCGTCCTTTAGAGCAAGTGACAGCTCGTAGTAGTAAATTGCTGCGTTGTTTATTTTTCCGTTGGCCCAGCTATATCTTGCTGCTGTCTTCGAGTTATTGTAAGGAGGATTTAGTGCAAGGTGCGAGGCCTTAGCGATAATGGCTATGTTGTCTAGGCAGTCGCCAGTGTGAATGTTGGTTAGTAGATCTAAAAGTTCAGATAGACTTTTATCTGCTTTCGCTCCTCTCACTAAACTTTCTAGTACTAGTCTCAGCTTGGTGCAGTAAACAAACTCTGGGAATAAGTCAATTCCGCATAGCTGTTTGCCCCACTTTTTTAAAGTTTGGCTGGCTAAAGGCATTACAGAAAGTTTTCTTGAAGCGGCAACCAGAAGACTTCCTGATCCACATGTGGGGTCTACGACGAGAGCGCGATCATCTATAGGTGCGTTAAAAGAGTTTATCGCTTTCTCCGCCAAAGCGTCGCTGGTAAAAAAAACTCCGGATTCGCGTAGGGTTGTTATGTCTATCAGTTCTCTTACTTTGGCCGCTGTGACGTTACTGTGATTGGAAAACTCGGAATTAGAGTCTCTTTTCCATAGATGGAAGACTTGCTCAAGTTTTGTATTGTATTCCGCAAAGCCTTCCATTTGTTCCCCATCATGAATCTGCTGTGTTTCTATAATTAATTAGTTTTGAAAATTAAATGATTAAAAGCTGTAAGGTTTATAGGGTTTGTTATTTTACAAACTATCCCTTCAGGTCGCCTTCTAGATGAGAAAGCATTCGAATGTCACTCAGCAGTCCTGATGGGATCACGATCCTTAGCACAAATATACAGCAGTGCTTGAGTGACGCACGAGCAGGATCTGAGCATTCAGTCGGAGAATTCGGGTCAGACAGGCGTCCGAAACGATTGATAAATCTTCACTGAGCCTCGAGTGAACAGTTTTTCACTGTTCGATCCTCCTTACCGTTAGGTCTCTGCGCCGTGCAAAAAAAGACGGACATCTCTGTGGTTTTTTCAGCTAGAGGAAAGCTGCGAGTCTGATAACCCGTGTAGGGGCCCCTTAGGGAGGACCCGTAAATCTGCCGCTCCGACTCCTTCGCCTGGGAGGAGTCAGACACAGTAGATCGGTGGATCTCGAGCGATCTGTCGTGTCCGTTCGCGCTGAAGGTTCACGCCGTGAAAAGGTGCGAGGGGAGCGCCAAATCCATAGGTAGCGAAACGCGGTGTTCCATGTGTTCCAGAAACGCTAGACACCAAGTAGATAAAGTCTTTCAGCGGTGGAACACCAAATGCGATAAACCGGAGCACCAGTTACGCGGAACACCTTTGGTGTTCCATGAGTGATGTTCCGGTTTAGGGGGAGGAGCGTCACGACTGATAGTCGCGACGCGGGCAATCAAGCGGCGATCAGTTGCTCAATGGGAATTGCACCTGCCTTCGCAGTGACCGTATCTTCATTGATGGCCATCGGTCCGAACGGTACATGCAGTGGTACGTAGAAGTCAGTCAGAGAGCTCGAACGCCCCATCGCCTTTTCCGTCGCGTGCAGGTGTGCTGCGATGGCGGCGAAGTCCTGAGTCGCCTTGTCTAGGCGATCGGCCCACATGAACCGTGCTGCACGTAGCTGCTGGTGTCGCAGATCTTTCAAGGTCTGGACTCTCTGCAATGGCTGCTTCGAGCTTTTCCACTTCATCTTTCAAAGCTTGCGCAATCGTTGCCACTCCACGTTTGCCACGAGCCGCCGTTGCCAGTACTTCTGAGGCCAGACGCAGCATCTTCGCCGCACGCTGCTCACTTGTCTCGTGCGGGGTCGAAAAAAGGCAGTGACCGTGTTTTACCGATCATTACCAGTCAAGGAAGGCCAGCGGAGTTTGTGATAGGTTTTACTGCATGCGAGAAATTTTGACAGGAGGTCATCATGGCTAAGCCGGCTGCACGTAAAAGCGACCCATCTAGCTGTCCGCTACCAGGGCACGGTACTAATCCCATCGCCACAGGTTCATCTGACGTGTTCTTTGACGGCTTGGCTGCCGCCCGCCAAGGCGATACCTGCACCTGCGGTAGCGCGCTGTCCTCTGGCTTGTCTTCTACCGTGTTCATCAATGGCAAGAACGCCGCCACCATCGATACAGGGGGCACTCATGGCAGTGTCGTCATTGGTGGGTCGGGGACAGTTATCATTGGTGACACGCACACGCCCTATACCTTTGTTCCGCCGGAACCTCTAATCGGACACGCCAGATGGATCGGCTTCAAGATCCCTGCTGAGGAAAGCTATGAGGGCTTGTCGTGCACTGCGCACTTTGAGGACGGCTCATCGCTCCCCGGCATATTTGATAAAGACAACGCCGTCAAATTTACTAACCCCTCGGGTAAAACGTGCGTGATGCTCAAGTTCGAAGATGAATCGGCTGCAGATAGCCCCTCTCTCACTGACAGCCTTTTGCGCAAAATTCTGGGATAAGGAACATCCTGTGACCGAGCCATACATTGTTACTGGAAGCTACGTTGTTCAACGTGAGCACGCCTTGAAGGATTCTCCCCTTGATCGCGCATTAGAGCTAATGGAGGGCGCTGCACTGAGGTTTTCCTTGGACGCAATCTCGGATGAGAAAGTCCGGGCTAGCTATCTGAAAAATATCAAGCGTATGTCTCAGCAAACCTTGGACGACGTGAAGGCCGGGAGAATTACGGCGCAAGAAGGCGTGCAGTTCAGTCATGAGATGAGAAACAAGATCATGATGGAACATCGCAAATTTACGTCTGCACAAGGTCTGGCGATTGTTCAAAAGAAGAAAGCCGATGGCAGGACTTTGCAGTCTCTCTTTGATCGCTACTCGGAGCGACTCTTCAAAAAACCTTATAACAGTCTTACTACGGCAGAGCAGTCAAAGGTTCACTACACCATTTTGGAAGCGGCCGGTCGGGATGACGTTAAGTTCACGAAAGGCACCAAAAAAATGTTGATCATGGGGAAGCTTGGAGTCCTCGTGACTGCCGCCATCGCGACTTATCAAATCCTCAATGCCGAAAACAAACCGAAAGAAACGGCACGGCAAGGCATCATCGTTGGCAGTGGTGCCGTGGGCGGCATTCTTGCGGGGCTGGGAGTTAGCGCGCTCTGTGGTCCAGGGGCTCCCATTTGTGCAATAGCGGTGGTTTTGGTTGGATCGGTCGCCGGTGGTGTCGCGGGTGGAGCTGTCGCTGACTCATTGGATGAGGAACTGGAGGAGTTTTCGCATTGGGACATTTTCTGAGTGAGCCGGAGCTGAAAGACGTCAGGACCGCACTTTCTGATCCATTCAATGATTTCCCTGTGGATTACGATTACATAGCCAGTCAGGTAAAGCATATCGATCCAGAGGTACTGTACGAGATCCTCTATTCAGAAGTCGCGCCGGTGTGTTTCACCAATATCGCTGCGGCAGTGCCCTCTGTCTGGACGGGGTTCGACCCCGAGTCGCTCAATAGCATGATTAACCAACGGCTGGCGGAGAGGGAGCACAGTTGGTTTCGCAGGCAATTTGATAAAGCGCTGGTCCTCTGGCTGAAATACAACTACGGCTATATCTGGAAGGAAATTGCCCGCAGGTTGTGAATGTTCGCGTACCAGAACTTTAAACAAATCCAAAGCGCTGAGGGGGATGCCGGGCTCACTGGCACTGCCAGCTCATGGGCTCACATCCTCTGCTCTGAAGCGCGGGACCAGCTTCACGTTTACTTTTCTATACGCGAAAAAAAAGGCCTTGCTAAGCAAGACCTTTCTTAATTTTGGTGCCCCGAGGGAGACTCGAACTCCCACTCCTTTCGAAAACGGATTTTGAATCCGCCGCGTCTACCAATTCCGCCATCAGGGCTCAATGGCGGCGAAGTATAGAGATGAGATTACCGTCGGTCAATCAGGTACATAGAGAATTTTCGATATTTCCGCTAGACTTTCCGGCCCTGCTAGACGAACCCCATCATGCGCGTTGCTGACTTTACTTTCGAGCTCCCTGATTCGCTGATCGCCCGCCACCCTTTGGCCGAGCGTCGCGGTAGTCGCCTGCTGACCCTTGACGGGCCGAGCGGCGCCCTCGCACACCGTCAATTCACTGATTTGCTTGAGCATTTGCGCCCGGGCGATTTGATGGTGTTCAACAATACCCGGGTGATTCCGGCGCGGCTGTTCGGGCAGAAAGCGTCCGGTGGCAAGCTGGAAATCCTCGTTGAGCGGGTGCTCGATACGCACCGCGTGCTGGCCCATGTGCGTTCCAGCAAGTCGCCGAAGCCGGGTTCGAAGATCCTGATCGACGGTGGTGGCGAAGCCGAAATGCTTGCGCGTCACGATGCGTTGTTCGAACTAGGCTTCGCTGAAGAAGTGTTGCCCCTGCTCGATCGCGTCGGGCACATGCCGTTGCCTCCTTATATAGACCGCCCGGACGAAGGCTCGGATCGCGAGCGTTATCAGACCGTGTACGCCGAGAAACTCGGAGCGGTGGCGGCGCCGACGGCGGGGCTGCATTTCGATCAGTCGCTGATGGAAGCAATTGCGGCCAAGGGCGTCGAGACCACTTTCGTTACGCTGCACGTGGGCGCGGGGACGTTCCAGCCGGTGCGCGTCGAGAAGCTTGAAGATCACCACATGCACACCGAGTGGCTGGAAGTCGGCCAGGACGTGGTCGATGCGGTCGCGGCGTGCCGTGCGCGCGGTGGTCGGGTGATTGCGGTCGGTACCACTAGCGTGCGTTCGCTGGAAAGTGCCGCGCGCGATGGCGTGCTCAAGCCGTTCAGTGGCGACACCGATATCTTTATCTTCCCGGGCCGGCCGTTCCATGTGGTCGACGCCCTGGTGACCAATTTCCATTTGCCGGAATCGACGCTGTTGATGCTGGTTTCGGCTTTTGCCGGTTATCCCGAGACCATGGCGGCCTACAAGGCTGCCGTCGACAACGGTTACCGCTTTTTCAGCTACGGTGATGCGATGTTCATCACCCGTAATCCCGCACCTACTGCCCCTAAAGAAACCGGCCCAGAGGAAACAGAATGAGTCGCGAATGTCGCATGTCCTTTGAACTTCTGGCCACCGATGGCAAGGCCCGGCGTGGTCGCCTGACCTTCCCGCGTGGCACCGTCGAGACCCCGGCGTTCATGCCGGTGGGCACTTACGGCACGGTCAAGGGCATGTTGCCGCGTGACATCGTTGCCACCGGCGCAGAAATCATTCTGGGCAACACCTTCCACCTGTGGCTGCGCCCTGGCACCCAAGTGATCAAGGAACACGGCGACCTGCACGATTTCATGCAGTGGAAAGGCCCGATCCTCACTGACTCCGGTGGCTTCCAGGTGTTCAGCCTCGGCGCGATGCGCAAGATCAAGGAGGAGGGCGTGACCTTCGCTTCCCCGGTCGACGGCGCCAAAGTGTTCATGGGTCCGGAAGAGTCGATGCAGGTGCAGCGCGATCTCGGCTCCGACATCGTGATGATTTTCGACGAATGCACGCCGTACCCGGCTGACGAAGACGTCGCGCGCATATCGATGGAATTGTCGCTGCGCTGGGCTCAGCGCTCGAAAAATGCTCACGGTGAAAACACTGCGGCGCTGTTCGGTATCGTTCAGGGCGGCATGCACCAGGATCTGCGCATGCGCTCGCTCGAAGGCCTCGACAAGATCGGCTTTGATGGCCTGGCCATTGGCGGTCTGTCGGTGGGCGAGCCGAAGCACGAAATGATCAAAGTGCTGGATTATCTGCCGGGTATGATGCCGGCTGACAAACCTCGTTACCTTATGGGCGTTGGCAAACCGGAAGATCTGGTTGAGGGTGTGCGCCGCGGTGTGGACATGTTCGATTGCGTGATGCCAACCCGTAATGCCCGCAATGGGCATCTGTTCATTGATACCGGCGTGCTGAAGATCCGTAACGCGTTCCATCGCCATGATGAATCGCCGCTGGATCCGACCTGCGATTGCTATACCTGCCAGAACTTCTCCCGCGCTTATCTGCATCACCTGGACAAGTGCGGCGAAATGCTGGGAAGCATGCTCAATACCATCCATAACTTGCGCCATTATCAGGTGCTGATGGCTGGTTTGCGCGAGGCTATTCAACAGGGTACATTGGCCGCCTTTGTCGATGCCTTCTACGCCAAACGCGGGCTCCCCGTTCCGCCTTTGGACTGAGTTTTCTGACCCCAAGATTCAACATTTGCAACTGGAGTGCTAAATGAGCTTTTTTATCTCTAACGCCATGGCTGACGCGGCTGCACCGGCTGCTGCCGGCCCAATGGGCGGCGGTTTCGAGTGGATTTTCCTGGTCGGCTTCCTGGTCATCTTCTACCTGATGATCTGGCGTCCACAGGCCAAGCGCGCCAAAGAGCAGAAGAACCTGCTGAGCAGCCTGCAGAAGGGCGACGAAGTGGTTACCACCGGCGGTATCGCTGGCAAGATCACCAAAGTGGCCGATGACTTCGTGGTTCTGGAAGTTTCCGACACCGTGGAAATGAAGTTCCAGAAAGGCGCCATCGCCGCCACGCTGCCAAAAGGCACGCTGAAAGCGATCTGAAGCAACAACTTCTACTCAATCGACGGGGCGCGCAAGGCGCCCCGCGTTCATAACGGGCGGCGTGATGCTGAACAAATATCCTCTGTGGAAATACATTCTGATCCTGGCGGTGCTGGCGATCGGTCTGATTTATTCCGCTCCGAATCTATACCCCGATGACCCGGCCATTCAGGTCAGCGGTGCAAGCACTGCGCTGCAAGTCAATCAGGCTGATCTGGATCGTGTGAGCACTGCGCTCAAGGAGTCCGGGATCAACGTCAAGGCAGCCACGCTGGCCGCCAACGGCAAGGGCGGTCTGATCCGTCTGAGCAAGGCTGAAGACCAGCTGCCGGCCAAAGACGTTGTGCGCAAGGCGTTGGGTGATGACTACGTCGTCGCGCTGAACCTGGCACAGACCACCCCGCAATGGCTGCGCAATCTGGGCGCGCACCCGATGAAGCTGGGTCTGGACTTGTCCGGTGGTGTGCACTTCCTGCTGGAAGTGGACATGGACAAAGCCCTCGATGCACGCCTGAAAGTCTACGAAGGCGACGTCAAGAGCCTGCTGCGCAAAGAGAAACTGCGTTATCGCAGCCTGCCGCAACTGGGCGGTGCCATTCAGTTGGGCTTCAGTGATGAAGATTCCCGCGAACAGGCCCGTGCACTGATCCGCAAGAACTTCAACGATTTCGACATTGTTCCGGCCGACCTCAATGGTCAACCGGTGCTGCGTCTGGCGATGACCCCGGCCAAGCTGGCGGAAATCCGTGAATACTCCATCAAGCAGAACTTGACCACGGTACGTAACCGCGTCAACGAGCTGGGTGTTGCCGAACCGATCGTCCAGCGTCAGGGCGCCAACCGCATTGTGGTTGAGCTGCCGGGCGTGCAGGACACTGCCGAAGCCAAGCGTATTCTCGGCAAGACGGCCAACCTTGAGTTCCGTCTGGCTGCTGAGCCGGGCGCTTCGAAAGCCACTTCCGAAACCTTCGAGTTCCGTGAAGGCAATCGTCCGCCAGCACAGATCGAGCGTGGTCTGATCATCACCGGTGATCAGGTGACCGACGCCAAGGCCGGTTTCGGCGAGCACGGCACGCCTGAAGTGAACATCCGTCTGGATGGTCACGGTGGCGAGTTGATGAGCCGCGCAACCCGTTCGAACGTTGGTCGCAGCATGGCGGTGATCTTCATCGAACAGCGTCCGGTTACCACTTACACCAAGCAAGTGGTTGATGGCGTCGAGAAAGACGTTGCGGTGCAAACGTTCAAAGAAGAGAAGAAGATCATCAGCCTGGCGACCATTCAGTCGCCGCTGGGTGCTCAGTTCCGCATCACTGGCCTGAACGGTCAGGGCGAGTCGTCCGAACTGGCGCTGCTGCTGCGTGCCGGTGGTCTGGCTGCACCGATGTACTTCGCTGAAGAGCGCACCATCGGCCCGAGCCTGGGTGCTGACAACATCACCAAAGGTATCGATGCGTCGCTGTGGGGCATGCTGTTCGTGTCGCTGTTCATCATCGCCATCTACCGCTTCTTCGGCATCATCGCCACCGTTGCTTTGGCGGTGAACATGGTGCTGCTGCTGGCCCTGATGTCGCTGCTGGGTGCAACGCTGACTTTGCCGGGTATCGCCGGTATCGTATTGACCATGGGTATGGCGGTCGACGCCAACGTGCTGATCTTCTCGCGGATTCGTGAAGAGATCGCCGCCGGTATGACCGTGCAGCGTGCAATCAACGAAGGCTTCGGCCGGGCATTCACCGCGATTCTCGATGCCAACCTGACTACGTTGTTGGTCGGCGGGATTCTCTTTGCCATGGGCACCGGCCCGGTCAAAGGTTTCGCAGTGACCATGTCCCTCGGGATCTTTACCTCGATGTTCACGGCCATCATGGTGACCCGCGCAATGGTCAACCTGATCTTCGGCGGACGTGACTTCAAGAAGTTGTGGATTTAAGGGGCTGCCATGTTACGTACAATCAACTTCATGGGCGTTCGCAACTTCGCGTTCGGCGTCACAGTGTTTCTCACGTTGCTGGCTATGTTCAGTGTCGTGACCAAGGGTATGAACTGGGGCCTGGACTTCACCGGCGGTACGCTCATCGAGCTGACCTACGAGCGTCCGGCCGACGTTACCAAGGTGCGTGAGCAACTGGCGACGTCGGGTTACCACGAAGCAATCGTGCAGAGCTTCGGTGCGACTACCGATCTGCTGGTGCGCATGCCGGGTGAAGACCCGCAACTGGGCCATCAGGTGGCGGAAGCGCTGCTGAAGGTCGGCGGCGACAACCCGGCGACGGTCAAGCGTGTCGAGTTCGTCGGCCCGCAGGTCGGTGAAGAACTGCGCGACCAGGGCGGCCTCGGCATGCTGCTGGCGCTCGGCGGTATCCTGATCTACCTGGCTTTCCGCTTTCAGTGGAAGTTCGCGGTCGGTGCCATCGTTTCGCTGATTCACGACGTGATCGTGACCATCGGTATCCTGTCGTACTTCCAGATCACTTTCGATCTGACCGTGCTGGCGGCGGTGCTGGCGATCATCGGTTACTCGCTGAACGACACCATCGTGGTATTCGACCGGGTTCGTGAGAACTTCCGCGTCCTGCGCAAGGCAACACTGATCGAGAACATCAACATCTCGACCACGCAGACCCTGCTGCGCACCATGGCGACGTCGATCTCGACTTTGCTGGCGATCGCTGCGCTGCTGTTCTTCGGCGGTGACAACCTGTTCGGCTTCTCGATCGCGCTGTTTATCGGTGTTCTGGCGGGTACTTACTCGTCGATCTACATCGCTAACGTGGTGCTGATCTGGCTGAACCTGACTACTGAGGATCTGATTCCTCCGGCCAACACCGAGAAGGAAGTCGACGACCGTCCATAACGGCCATCGTTTTCCCGGCTGTCAGCCCAAGAAAGGCGCGAGTTGAACTCGCGCCTTTTTTTATGCTCCAAGGCTGGGAGAAGCGCGGGCGCGTCCCGCATGTGATGGTCAGGAGGTTCATGTGAACAAGTCGTTGCTGGTTGGTGCGGTATTGGGTGCTGTCGGTGTGACTGCCGGGGGTGCTGTTGCCACCTACAGCCTGGTTAAAAGCGGCCCTGAGTATGCGCAAGTATTGGCCGTTGAACCGGTTAAAACACAGATCAAGACTCCACGTGAAGTGTGCAAGGACGTGACAGTGACTCGTCAGGCACCGGTAAAAGATCAACACCAGATTGCCGGTACCGTCGTCGGTGCATTGGCAGGTGGTTTGCTGGGTAATCAGATTGGCGGCGGCACCGGCAAGAAGATTGCCACGGTAGCCGGTGCGGTCGGTGGTGGTTATGCGGGTAACAAGGTGCAGGAAGGCATGCAAGAGCGTGACACCTACACCACCACGCAAACCCGCTGCAACACGGTCAATGACATCAGCGACAAGGTCGTCGGTTACGACGTGCGTTACTCGCTCGATGGCAAGGAAGGCAAGGTGCGGATGGATCGCGATCCGGGCAACCAGATTCCGGTCGACAAGGAAGGCAAGCTGATTCTGTCGCAGAATGAGCCGGCTCAGTAATTACCGGCTGTTTTACAAAGAAGCACCCTGCGGGGTGCTTTTTTGTGTCCGCCATTTAAGCCACGCAACAAATCCCCTGTAGGAGTGAGCCTGCTCGCGATAGCTATTTATCATTCGATGCAGGTGGTGGCTGATACACCGCTATCGCGAGCAGGCTCACTCCTACATTGGTCTCGTGGTGTGGCGGGTGACAAATTCCAGACATAAAAAAAAGCACCCCGAAGGGTGCTTTTCTCGTTTCGCCGGAAGCTTAGCGCTTCAGCGAAGCCGGCAGGTGCGGCTGGATCGCCGTCAGAACTGCTTTGAAGCATTTGGTGTTGCCGGCAACGATGTGGCCTTTTTCAAGGAAATCGTGGCCGCCGGTGAAGTCGCTCACCAGGCCGCCAGCTTCTTGAATCAGCAGGGCGCCCGCAGCCATGTCCCACTCGGACAGGCCCGATTCCCAGAACGCATCGAAACGACCGGCAGCCACATAAGCCAGGTCCAGGCTGGCGGAACCGGCGCGGCGGATACCGGCAGTCTGGCCAACCAGGGCGCGGAACATGCCCAGGTAGTTGTCGAGATTGTCCATCTGGTCATCACGGAACGGGAAGCCGGTACCCAGCAGGGCGCCGTCAAGGCTGGTGCGACCGCTGACGCGCAGACGACGACCGTTCAGTTGAGCGCCGCGACCACGGCTGGCGGTGAATTCTTCCTGGCGAACCGGGTCCAGAACCACTGCGTGTTCCAGGCGGCCACGGTACTTACAGGCAATGCTGACAGCGAAGTGAGGAATGCCGCGCAGGAAGTTGGTGGTGCCGTCCAGTGGATCGATGATCCACAGGTACTCTTCGCCTTCGATGCCGGTGCCAGCGTGCAGGCCGGTTTCTTCACCCTGGATCGAGTGATTCGGGTAGGCCTTGCGCAGAGCATCGATGATTTTCTGTTCGGCGGCGCGATCGACCTCGGATACATAATCCTTGGCGTCTTTTTCGTCGACCTTGATGGTATCCAGGCGCTCGATGGAGCGGAAGATCAGTTCACTGGCGCTGCGGGCGGCGCGCAGCGCGATATTCAGCATGGGCTGCATGGATGTGTCACCTAAGGTTGTTAAAGAAAGCCGCGCATTCTATCAGAACTTTTCTTCAGGTGAAGGACGCTGTTCGCTTTCATAGCTTAACGGTAGGCTGTTCTGTAAGATTTGCACCCCTTTCCTGTGTCCGAGAGCGCCTCCCTTGCTGCAGAACATTCGTGTCGTCCTGGTCAATACCAGCCACCCCGGCAACATCGGCGGGGCCGCGCGCGCCATGAAAAACATGGGTCTGTCGCGATTGGTGCTGGTCGAACCGCGAGTCTTCCCGCACCACGAAGCCGATGCTCGTGCTTCCGGTGCCGGTGACATCCTTGAAAATGCGCAAGTCGTCGCCACGTTGGAAGACGCCTTGGTCGGCTGCAATCTGGTGCTTGGCACCAGCGCCCGTGACCGTCGAATCCCTTGGCCGCTGCTGGATCCGCGCGAGTGCGGCACCAAAGTGGTTGAAGAAGCCGGGCAGGGCGCCGAAATCGCTCTGGTATTCGGTCGTGAGGATTCCGGTCTGACCAACGAAGAGCTGCAGCGATGTCATTTTCACGTGCATATCCCCTCCGACCCTGAGTTCAGCTCGCTGAACCTGGGTGCGGCGGTGCAGGTGTTGAGCTACGAAGTGCGCATGGCCTGGCTGGCTGCACAAGGTCAGCCGAGCAAGATCGAGAAAGAGGAAGTGGCTTCGGTGAAAAGCGCCGAGCTGGCGACCATGGATGAGCTGGAGCGCTTTTATGAGCATCTGGAGCGGACGCTGGTCGCCATCGAATTCCTCGATCCGGAAAAACCGCGGCACTTGATGGCGCGCCTGCGCCGGTTGTACGGACGCAGCTCGGTCAGCCGGGCGGAAATGAATATTTTGCGTGGCATCCTCACGGAAACCCAGAAAGCGGCCCGTGGTGAGCTTCTTAAGCGGAAGGACTAAATGATGTTTGAGCGTTTGCGTGAAGATATCCAGAGCGTATTCCATCGAGACCCGGCGGCGCGTAACGCTTTTGAAGTCCTGACTTGCTACCCCGGTATGCATGCGATCTGGATTCATCGATTGGCCGGCATGCTCTGGCGCAACGAGCTGAAATGGCTGGCGCGGCTGGTGTCGAACTTCGGCCGCTGGTTGACCGGGATCGAGATTCATCCGGGCGCCAAGGTCGGTCGTCGTTTCTTTATCGACCACGGCATGGGCATTGTCATCGGTGAGACTGCCGAGATTGGCGATGACGTGACCATCTATCAGGGTGTGACTCTGGGTGGTACCAGCTGGAACAAAGGCAAACGTCACCCGACGTTGGGCGATGGTGTGGTCGTGGGCGCGGGCGCCAAGGTGCTCGGTCCGTTCACGGTCGGCGCGGGTGCCAAAGTCGGCTCCAATGCTGTGGTGACCAAAGAAGTGCCGCCGGGCGCCACTGTTGTCGGTATTCCTGGACGAATCATCGTCAAGTCTGACGAAGAGCAGGACGCCAAGCGCAAGGCCATGGCCGAGAAAATCGGTTTTGATGCCTATGGCGTCAGCGAAGACATGCCCGACCCGGTGGCGCGCGCCATCGGTCAGTTGCTCGATCACCTGCAAGCGGTGGACGGACGGCTGGAAGGGATGTGCGGCGCGCTGAAGGATCTGGGCAGTAATTACTGTGCGAAAGATCTGCCTGAACTGCGTGAAGAAGACTTCGCCTGCGTCAAAGGCAAAGACGAGTCCAAGGCCAGCTAAACCGCAGCGCTGCCTTCGAGAGCAGGCTCGCTCTCACATTGGAATGCATATCCCTTGTGGGAGCGAGCCTGCTCGCGAAGAACGATAACGCGGTACCGCTGGCTGCATGCCGCCAGCCTTTGCTATGATGCGCGCGCTCTTTTGCGGGTAATCCTGACTAAAGTACTAGGTCTTAAAGTTGACTTAAATACTCGGGAATTGCATACTCGCCCCATTCTGAACTCCGTGGTAACTGTCCATGCGACTGACTACAAAAGGCCGATACGCCGTGACCGCCATGCTTGACCTGGCGTTGCACGCGCAGCACGGGCCCGTGTCCCTGGCCGATATCTCCGAGCGCCAAGGCATCTCCCTGTCCTACCTCGAACAGCTGTTCGCCAAGCTGCGCCGCAGCAACCTGGTTTCCAGTGTTCGCGGCCCGGGTGGTGGCTACCAGTTGTCCCGCGACATGCAGGGCATCCAGGTCGCTCAGGTGATCGATGCGGTAAACGAATCGGTTGATGCCACCAAATGCCAGGGCCAGGGCGATTGCCATTCCGGCGACACGTGCCTGACCCACCATCTGTGGTGCGACTTGAGCCTGCAGATTCACGAATTTCTAAGTGGTATCAGCTTGGCTGATCTTGTGACTCGCCGTGAGGTGCAAGAAGTAGCCCAGCGTCAGGACCAGCGCCGTTGCAACAGCAAGGCGCCACGCCTGGACAAGATTGAAGCGTCCGCCGTCGAATGACAGCCAGAGAGCTAGCGGCACGCCAGCCCTGATTTAGGAGATAGTCCATGAAATTGCCGATTTACCTTGATTACTCTGCGACCACCCCGGTTGATCCGCGTGTTGCGCAAAAGATGAGTGAATGCCTGCTGGTCGACGGAAACTTCGGTAACCCGGCGTCCCGTTCCCACGTGTTCGGCTGGAAAGCTGAAGAGTCCGTCGAAAACGCCCGTCGTCAGGTGGCCGATCTGGTCAACGCCGATCCGCGCGAAATCGTCTGGACCTCCGGTGCCACCGAGTCCGACAACCTGGCAATCAAGGGTGCGGCGCATTTCTACGGCTCCAAGGGCAAGCACCTGATCACCTCCAAGATCGAGCACAAGGCTGTCCTCGACACCATGCGCCAACTGGAGCGTGAAGGTTTCGAGGTCACCTACCTCGAGCCCACCGAAGACGGTCTCATCACTCCGTCCATGATTGAAGCTGCACTGCGCGAAGACACTATCCTGGTCTCCGTGATGCACGTGAACAACGAAATCGGCACCGTCAACGACATCGCCGCTATTGGCGAAATGCTCCGCGCCAAGGGCATTCTGTTCCACGTCGACGCCGCTCAGTCCACTGGCAAGGTCGACATCGATCTGCAGAAGCTGAAAGTCGACATGATGTCGTTCTCCGCTCACAAAACCTATGGCCCTAAAGGCATCGGCGCGCTGTACGTCAGCCGCAAGCCGCGTGTGCGCATCGAAGCGACCATGCACGGCGGCGGTCACGAGCGTGGCATGCGTTCCGGCACCTTGGCGACCCACCAGATCGTCGGTATGGGTGAAGCGTTCCGTGTGGCCAAAGAAGACATGGCTGCTGAAAACCTCCGTATCAAAGCCTTGAGCGACCGTTTCTACAAGCAGGTCGAGCACCTGGAAGAGCTGTACGTCAACGGCAGCCTGACCGCCCGCGTTCCGCACAACCTGAACCTGAGCTTCAACTACGTTGAAGGCGAGTCGCTGATCATGGCGCTCAAGGATCTGGCGGTATCGTCCGGTTCGGCGTGCACCTCGGCGTCGCTGGAGCCTTCGTACGTACTGCGCGCCCTGGGCCGCAACGACGAACTGGCACACAGCTCGATCCGCTTCACCTTCGGCCGTTTCACCACCGAAGAAGAAATCGACTACGCCGCGCAGAAAGTCTGCGAGGCCGTTACCAAGCTGCGCGCTCTGTCGCCGCTGTGGGACATGTACAAAGACGGCGTCGATATCTCGAAAATCGAGTGGGCGGCACACTAAATATAGAAGCCGCCAGATACAGATCCTGTAGCGACGCGGCGGTTTACGCAGCGCAGTTGCAGGGTCTCAAGAGCGGCCCTGATGAGTGAGGATTGAGAATCATGGCTTACAGCGAAAAGGTCATCGACCACTACGAAAACCCGCGCAACGTCGGCAAGATGAACGCGGAAGATCCTGATGTCGGCACCGGCATGGTCGGCGCTCCGGCGTGCGGCGACGTGATGCGTCTGCAAATCAAGGTCAACGACGCCGGCATCATCGAAGATGCCAAGTTCAAGACCTACGGCTGCGGTTCGGCTATCGCTTCCAGCTCCCTCGCCACCGAGTGGATGAAGGGCAAGACCCTGGACGAAGCAGAAACCATCAAGAACACTCAGCTGGCCGAAGAACTGGCCCTGCCGCCAGTGAAGATTCACTGCTCGGTACTGGCTGAAGACGCTATCAAAGCGGCTGTTCGCGATTACAAGCAGAAGAAAGGCTTGATCTGACTTTCTGGATTTGGCGACGAGTAAGGAGTCACCGATGGCTATCAGCATGACAGAAGCGGCTGCTCGACACGTGCGGCGCTCCCTCGACGGGCGCGGCAAAGGTGAAGGGATTCGTCTGGGTGTTCGCACCACAGGCTGTTCCGGCCTTGCCTACGTGCTGGAGTTTGTCGACGAGGTGGTTGCAGAGGATCAGGTGTTCGAGAGTCACGGCGAAAAAGTGATCATCGACCCGAAAAGCCTCGCCTATCTGGACGGCACCGAGCTCGATTTCGTCAAGGAAGGGTTGAACGAAGGCTTCAAGTTCAACAACCCCAATGTACGCGGTGAATGTGGCTGCGGCGAAAGCTTCAACATCTGAGGCTTGTCGTGGGTATTCCTTGTCATTTCGCTTTATTCGAGCTGCAACCGGGTTTCCGTCTGGATCTCGAGCAGCTGGCCACGCGCTATCGTGAGTTGGCGCGCGGCGTTCATCCTGACCGCTTTGCCGACGCTTCCGAGCGTGAGCAGCGGTCGGCACTCGAGCAGTCTGCGCGGCTCAACGACGCCTATCAGACGCTCAAGAGTCCGGCCCAGCGCGCACGCTACCTGCTGACCATCAGCGGGCATGAAGTGCCGATGGAAGTCACGGTCCATGATCCCGAGTTTCTTCTGCAGCAGATGCAATGGCGCGAAGAGCTCGAAGACCTCCAGGACAGTGCCGACCTCGACGGTGTCGCGGTGTTCAAGCGGCGCTTGAAAGTGGCTCAGGAAGAACTCAATGAAAGCTTCGCAGCCTGTTGGGATGATGCGGCGCAACGCGAGCAGGCCGAACGCCTGATGCGGCGCATGCAGTTCCTCGACAAGCTCACCTACGAAGTGCGCCAGTTAGAAGAGCGCCTCGACGATTAACCCAGTGCCGCTCCGGTCGCACGCCTGATATACAGATAAGTCCTGATCACGATGGCCCTACTGCAGATCGCCGAACCCGGCCAAAGTCCTCAACCGCACCAGCGTCGTCTGGCTGTGGGGATTGACTTGGGCACTACCAATTCGCTGGTCGCTGCGTTGCGCAGTGGTCTTTCCGAACCGTTGGCCGACGCAAACGGGCAGGTCATCCTGCCGTCCGCTGTGCGTTACCACGCCGATCACGTCGAAGTCGGCGAGTCGGCGAAGCTGGCCGCCGCGTCCGATCCTTTGAATACTGTGCTGTCGGTCAAGCGCTTGATGGGTCGTGGTCTGTCCGACGTCAAGCAATTGGGCGACCAGTTGCCGTACCGCTTTGTCGGTGGCGAATCGCACATGCCGTTCATCGACACCGTGCAAGGCCCGAAAAGCCCGGTCGAAGTCTCCGCCGATATCCTCAAGGTGCTGCGTCAGCGCGCTGAAGCGACCTTGGGTGGCGAGCTGGTTGGCGCGGTGATCACCGTTCCGGCTTACTTCGATGATGCTCAGCGTCAAGCCACCAAAGATGCGGCCAAACTCGCCGGTCTGAACGTGCTGCGTCTGCTCAACGAGCCGACTGCGGCCGCTGTGGCGTACGGTCTGGATCAACATGCCGAAGGCCTGGTCGCAATTTATGACCTCGGCGGCGGTACTTTCGATATTTCGATTCTGCGTCTGACTGGCGGTGTTTTTGAAGTGCTGGCCACTGGCGGCGACAGCGCGCTGGGCGGCGATGATTTCGATCACGCGATTGCCGGCTGGATCATCGAGAGCGCCGGCCTGTCCGCCGATCTCGATCCGGGCGCACAACGCAATCTGCTGCAAACCGCTTGCGCGGCCAAGGAAGCCCTGACCGATGCGGCCAGCGTTGAAGTGGTCTATGGCGACTGGAAAGCGCCGCTGACGCGCGAAGCCTTCGATGCGTTGATCGAGCCAATGGTCGCGCGCAGCCTGAAAGCCTGCCGTCGCGCCGTTCGCGATTCCGGTATTGAGCTGGAAGACGTGCACGCCGTGGTCATGGTTGGCGGTTCGACTCGCGTGCCGCGTGTTCGCGAAGCTGTTGCTGAAGCCTTCGGTCGTCAGCCTCTGACTGAAATCGACCCGGATCAAGTGGTGGCCATCGGTGCTGCGATCCAGGCGGATACGCTGGCTGGCAACAAGCGCGATGGCGGCGAACTGCTGCTGCTTGATGTGATTCCACTGTCCCTGGGGCTGGAAACCATGGGCGGCTTGATGGAGAAGGTGATTCCGCGCAACACCACCATCCCCGTCGCTCGCGCACAAGATTTCACTACGTACAAAGACGGCCAGTCGGCCATGGCGATCCACGTTCTGCAGGGTGAGCGCGAGCTGATCAGTGACTGCCGCTCGCTGGCGCGCTTCGAATTGCGTGGCATTCCAGCGATGGTGGCCGGCGCAGCGAAAATTCGCGTGACCTTCCAGGTCGATGCCGACGGTCTGCTCAGCGTGTCTGCCCGTGAGTTGGGTTCGGGCGTTGAGGCGAGCATTCAGGTCAAGCCGTCTTACGGTCTGACCGACGGCGAAATCGCCAAGATGCTCAAGGATTCGTTCCAGCACGCTAATGACGACAAGGTCGCCCGTGTTCTGCGTGAGCAGCAAGTCGATGCCCAACGCCTGATCGAAGCGGTGCAGGGTGCTCTGGAGGTTGATGGCGAGCGTTTGCTCGACGCCGAAGAGCGCATGGTCATCGATCTGCAGCTGCAGGAACTGGCTGAACTGATGAAAGGTACCGATGGTTACGCCATCGAGCAGCAGACCAAGCGTCTGTCGCAAGTGACCGATGCTTTTGCTGCCCGCCGCATGGATTTGACGGTGAAAGCCGCTCTGTCGGGGCGCAATCTGAATGAAATCGAGGATATCTGATGCCGCAGGTCATTTTTCTGCCCCACGAGAAGTTCTGCCCTGAAGGCATGGTTGTAGAGGCTGCGCCCGGCACATCGATTCTCGAACTGGCCCACGAACACCACATCGAGATGGAAAGCGCCTGCGGCGGCGTCTGCGCTTGCACTACCTGCCACTGCATCATCCGTGAGGGTTTCGACTCGATGGAAGAGGCCGACGAGCTGGAAGAAGATTTCCTCGATCGTGCCTGGGGTCTGGAAGCGCAATCGCGTCTGGCCTGTCAGGCTATCGTTGGTGAAGAAGACATCACCGTCGAGATTCCGAAATATTCGCTTAACCATGCGGCCGAAGCGCCGCACTGACTGGTAAGACTGTCATGAGCTACGGTTGGAATGATGTTCAACGTATTGCAGAAGAACTGGCCGAGGCCCACGCCGGCGTCGATCCGTACTCTGTAGGTTTTGTCCGTCTGCAGCAGATGATCCTGGATCTGCCTGACTTCGATAGCACTTCTGGCCGTGTCGGCGAGAAGGTGCTGGAAGCGGTTCAGGAGCTCTGGGCCAAAGAATTGGACTGATCGTCTCGCAGGTTAGGCAATACCCAAGAACCCGCGTATAATTCGCGGGTTTAATTTTTCGCAAATTACCGTTTCTGGAGTTACACCATGGCTGTTCAACGCACTTTCTCCATCATCAAGCCTGACGCTGTTGCAAAAAACGTCATCGGCGAAATCACCACTCGTTTCGAAAAAGCCGGCCTGCGCGTTGTAGCTTCGAAACTGAAGCAACTGTCCAAAGCTGAAGCTGAAGGCTTCTACGCTGAGCACAGCGCTCGTGGTTTCTTCGGCGACCTGGTTGCTTTCATGATCTCCGGTCCTGTTGTTGTTCAGGTTCTGGAAGGCGAAAACGCTATCGCTCTGAACCGTGAGCTGATGGGCGCTACCAACCCTAAAGAAGCTGCTGCCGGCACCATCCGCGCTGACTTCGCTGATTCCATCGACGCCAACGCTGTTCACGGTTCGGACTCCGAAGCCGCAGCTGCTCGTGAAATCTCGTACTTCTTCGCAGCTACTGAAGTAACCACTCGCTAAGCATTGGCTTAAGAGTGAAGGTGAATCCATGACTACATCGACTGTAAAAACCAACCTGCTGGGTCTGACTCAACAGGAAATGGAAAAATTCTTCGACTCAATCGGGGAGAAGCGTTTCCGTGCCGGTCAGGTAATGAAATGGATTCACCACTTTGGTGTCGATGATTTCGACGCCATGACGAACGTCAGCAAGGCCTTGCGCGACAAGCTCAAGGCTATTGCTGAGGTCCGTGGTCCGGAAGTGGTCAGCGAGGACATCTCCAGCGACGGCACCCGTAAGTGGGTGGTGCGCGTGGCGTCCGGCAGCTGCGTCGAGACCGTATACATTCCCCAGGGCAAACGCGGCACTCTGTGCGTTTCGTCCCAGGCAGGCTGTGCCCTGGATTGCAGTTTCTGCTCCACCGGCAAGCAAGGCTTCAATAGCAACCTCACCGCCGCCGAAGTGATCGGTCAGGTGTGGATTGCCAACAAATCTTTCGGCAGTGTCCCGGCAACCGTCGACCGTGCCATCACCAACGTGGTGATGATGGGCATGGGTGAGCCGCTGCTGAACTTCGACAACGTCGTTGCCGCCATGCATCTGATGATGGATGACCTCGGCTACGGGATCTCCAAGCGCCGCGTGACCCTGTCCACGTCGGGTGTGGTGCCGATGATCGATGAGCTGGCCAAGCACATCGACGTGTCCCTGGCGTTGTCCCTGCACGCACCGAATGACGCATTGCGTAACCAATTGGTGCCGATCAACAAGAAATATCCGCTTAAGATGCTGCTCGAGTCGTGCCAGCGCTACATGTCCGCCCTTGGCGAGAAACGTGTGCTGACCATCGAGTACACCTTGCTCAAGGACATCAATGACAAGGTTGAGCACGCCGTTGAGATGATCGAGCTGCTGAAGAACATTCCGTGCAAGATCAACCTGATTCCGTTCAACCCGTTCCCGCACTCCGGGTACGAGCGTCCGAGCAACAACGCGATCCGTCGTTTCCAGGATCAGTTGCATCAGGCCGGTTTCAACGTCACTGTCCGCACCACCCGTGGTGAAGACATCGACGCTGCATGTGGTCAATTGGTAGGGCAGGTGCTGGATCGCACCCGTCGCAGCGAACGTTACATCGCCGTGCGCGAGTTGAGCGCCGACAGCGATCTGGCACAGAACGCCGCGAACACAAATTAAGAGAGGATCTCTATGTCCCTGCGCTTTGCGCTGCTGTTGCTGTTGGCCAGCCTGTGTGCTGGTTGTGTCCTGTCGGGTGACTACAACCCGATGAAGACCAGCAAGGGCCGCGATGAAGCGCGGGCTGCCTACGTGCAGCTGGGGCTGGGGTACTTGCAGCAAGGCATGACCGAGCGGGCCAAGGTGCCGCTGAAGAAGGCGCTGGAAATCGACGGTTCCGACCCTGACGCCAACGCGGCCCTCGGCTTGGTGTTTCAGTCCGAAATGGAACCGGAACTGGCCGACGAACACTTCCGCAAGGCTTTGTCCTCCCGTCCCGCCGATGCCCGTATCCTCAACAACTACGGCAGTTTTCTCTACGAACAACAGCGTTATAAAGAAGCCTACGAGCGTTTTGAACAGGCTGCGGCCGATACCCTGTATCCTGAGCGCTCGCGTGTGTTCGAGAACCTCGGCATGACGGCAGCAAAGCTCGGTCAGCGGGATCTGGCACAGCAACAGCTGGAAAAGGCACTGCGCTTGAATCGCCAACAACCGCGCGCATTGCTGGAAATGGCTGAGTTGTCCTTCGAAGACAGGCATTATGTGCCCGCGCGTGACTATTACGACCGTTTCAGCCTGCTGACCGAACAAAATGCACGTAGTCTATTGCTCGGCGTTCGGCTGGCAAAAGTGTTTGAAGATCGCGACAAGGCCGCCAGTTATGGCCTGCAATTAAAACGACTCTATCCCGGTACGCCGGAATATCAGCAATACCTGTCGGAGCAATGATGAAAGCGGCGCATCCCGAAGTTGTAGCAGCGAATCGCGTTAACCCCGGTGAGACCCTGCGCCAGGCCCGCGAAAGCAATGGCTGGTCGCTGGCCGAAGTGGCCCTCAAGCTCAACCTCACCGTGACCTCCCTGAGCAATCTTGAAGCCGGCGCTTTCGACAAGCTGCCGGGGCATACTTTCGCTCGCGGTTACATTCGCGCCTATGCCAAGTTGCTCGGCATGGACCAGACCGTTCTGGTTCAGCAATTCGACCAGTCCACCGGCACCGATTCCCAGGGCAGCAACGTTCATGCCCTCGGTCGTATCGAAGAGCCGGTGCGGGTTTCCCATACCATTCTGCGTATTGTCAGCCTGCTGTTGCTGATCGCGGTCATCGGCGGCGGTTTCGTCTGGTGGCAGGATCAGACCTCGCTGCGTACCAAGGATCTGGCTTCTCTGGCGCCTGAGCACGTTGAAGTCGAAGGTGCTGACGGCACCACCCAGATTCATCCGATCGATGAGCCGGAAGATCAGGCTGTCGAGGAAAATCAGGCCGACAGTTCGACTGCACTGGCATTGCCTCAGTCTGAAACTACCGCTGAATCGACTGGCGCCGAAGTGGCCTCCCCGGCAACCGCTCCAACTGCACCGGTTGCTCCGGCTGTAACGCCGTCCGCCCCGGTTCATACGCCAGCCCCGGTTGTCGCCAATCCGGCCACTCCTGCGCCAACCGTTCCTGCTACCCCAGCGCCAACCGTTACCGCTCCAGTGGTTCCTGCTACACCAGCACCAACCGCAGAAGTGGCCGCTCCGGTCGCTGGCGACGGTCAGGTCCAACTGCAGTTCAGCGCCGATTGCTGGGCACAAGTGACCGATGGCCGTGGCAAAGTGATTTTCAGTGGTCTGAAGCATAAAGGCGATAGCGTCACCGTTTCCGGCAAGCCGCCGCTTAACGTACGTCTGGGCGTTGCCCGTGCCGCACAGGTCAGCTACAACGGCCAGCCGGTCGATATCGCTCCGTTCACCAGTGGCGAGACTGCTCGCCTGAAGTTGGGTCAATAAGTCATGCACGGCGAATCTCCAATCAAACGTCGCGTTTCGCGCAAGATCTGGGTCGGCAACGTACCGGTGGGCGGCGATGCGCCGATCGCGGTGCAGAGCATGACCAACAGCGACACCAATGACGTTGCCGCCACTGTTGCGCAAATCAATCGTCTGGAAGCCGCCGGCGTCGACATCGTTCGCGTTTCGGTACCGGACATGGACGCCGCCGAGGCGTTTGGCAAGATCAAGCAACTGGTCAAAGTGCCGTTGGTTGCCGACATCCACTTCGACTACAAGATCGCCCTGCGCGTAGCCGAATTGGGTGTGGACTGCCTGCGCATCAACCCGGGCAACATCGGTCGCGAAGATCGTGTTCGTGCGGTGGTCGATGCGGCACGTGATCGCGGCATTCCGATCCGCATCGGCGTCAACGCCGGTTCCCTGGAAAAAGACCTGCAGAAGAAATATGGCGAGCCGACGCCAGCCGCGCTGGTTGAGTCCGCTCTGCGTCACGTTGAGCATCTCGAACGCCTGAACTTCCAGGACTTCAAGGTCAGCGTGAAAGCCTCCGACGTGTTCATGGCCGTCGAAGCCTACCGCTTGCTGGCGAAAGAAATCGTCCAGCCACTGCACCTGGGCATCACCGAAGCCGGTGGATTGCGCTCGGGCACAGTGAAATCCGCCGTGGGCCTAGGTATGCTGCTCGCCGAGGGGATTGGCGATACTATCCGCATCTCGCTGGCGGCCGATCCGGTCGAGGAAGTGAAGGTCGGTTACGACATTCTCAAGTCTTTGCATCTGCGTTCCCGTGGCATCAACTTCATCGCCTGCCCGAGCTGCTCGCGGCAGAACTTCGATGTGGTGAAAACCATGAACGAGCTGGAAGGGCGCCTTGAAGACCTGCTGGTGCCGCTGGATGTCGCGGTAATCGGTTGTGTGGTCAACGGCCCCGGCGAAGCCAAGGAAGCCCATATCGGCTTGACCGGCGGCACGCCAAACCTGATTTACATCGACGGCAAGCCGTCGCAGAAACTGACGAATGACAATCTGGTGGACGAGCTGGAAAAGCTGATCCGCCAGAAAGCGGCCGAAAAGGTCGAAGCTGACGCTGCGGTTATTGCGCGCGGCTGAGCCTGACTGAAGCGCCGAACGAATTTAAGGATTTAAAGTGAGCAAGTCTCTGCAAGCCATTCGTGGCATGAACGACATCCTGCCCGAACAGACCCCGCTGTGGCGTTATTTCGAGGGCACCGTTGCGCGTCTGCTGGATAACTACGGTTACAAGCAGATCCGTATGCCGATCGTCGAGTTCACCGAGCTGTTCAAACGCTCGATCGGTGAAGTGACCGACATCGTCGAAAAAGAGATGTACACCTTTGAAGACCGCAACGGCGACTCCCTGACCTTGCGTCCGGAAGGCACCGCGGCGTGCGTGCGTGCTGTGCTTGAGCACGGCATCACCGGCGGTGGCCAGGTACAGAAACTCTGGTACATCGGCCCGATGTTCCGCCACGAGCGTCCGCAGAAAGGCCGTTATCGCCAGTTCCACCAGATCGGTCTGGAAGTGTTCAACCTCGACGGTCCGGACATCGACGCCGAGCTGATAACCATGACCTGGCGCCTGTGGGGCGAGTTGGGTATCCGTGATGCGGTCAAGCTCGAGCTCAACAGTCTGGGTACCAGCGAGTCCCGTGGGCGTTATCGTGAAGCGCTGGTCGAGTACCTCTCGGCGCACCACGACAAGCTCGACGAAGACAGCCAGCGTCGCCTGAAAACCAACCCGCTGCGCGTGCTCGACACGAAAAATGCCGACACTCAAGCGGTGCTGGTTGATGCGCCGAAAATGGCCGACTACCTCGATGACGAGTCGCGTGCGCACTTCGAAGGTTTGAAAGCGCGTCTGGATGCCGTCGGCATTCCGTACGTGCTCAACCCGAAACTGGTTCGCGGCCTCGATTACTACAGCAAAACCGTTTTCGAATGGGTCACCGACAAGCTCGGCGCCCAAGGCACTGTCTGCGCCGGTGGCCGTTACGACGGTCTGGTCGAGCAGATGGGCGGCAAGCCGACCACTGGCGTTGGTTTCGCCATGGGCATCGAGCGTCTGGTTTTGATGCTGGAAACCCTTGAGCAGATTCCGGAAGAAATCTCCCGTCAGGTCGATGTCTACCTCTGCGCCTTCGGTGAAGAAGCCGAGCTGGCCGGTCTGGCTCTGGCTGAACGGGTTCGCGATCAACTTCCAAACCTGCGTCTGCAAGTCAATGCCGGCGCCGGCAGCTTCAAAAGCCAGTTCAAGAAGGCCGACAAGAGCGGTGCGCTGTACGCACTGATCCTCGGTGACGACGAAATGGCCGAGCAAGTGGTAGGTTTCAAACCCCTGCGTGGCCAGGGCGAACAACAAAGCATTGCCTGGGATGCGCTCGCCGCTCACCTGGCCACCTGCGTCGTGCAGGGTTGAAGCTGTCCAAACAGCCGATTTAGCGATTAAGGAGTATTGGGGTGTCGAGTACCGAAGACGAACAGTTGGCGGATTTGAAGGACTGGTGGACACGCAACGGCAAACCTCTGGTCACCGGCGGCCTGTTGGCGCTGGTCATCGTGTTCGGCTGGCAGGCTTATCACAAGTATCAGAGCAACCAGTCGCAAGGCGCCTCGGTGCTCTATCAGCAATTGCTGGAAACCACGCTGACGCCTGACGGCAAGCCTGATGCGGCCCGCGTTGCGGACCTGGCCGGCAAGCTCAACAGCGAATTCGGCGGTTCTGCATACGCGCAGTACGGCAGCCTGTTCGTGGCCAAAGTGGCGGTCGACAGCGGCAAGCTGGATGACGCCGCGACCGAGCTGAAAGCCATCGTCGACAAACCGGCCAACCCGGCGCTGGGCGAAATCGCCCGTCAGCGTCTGGCGCAGGTGCTTGGCGCGCAGAACAAGGCTGAAGACGGCCTGAAACTGCTCGACGGCGATGCCGACAAAGCGTTCCTTGCCACTCGCGAAGAACTCAAGGGCGACCTGCTGGTGCAGCTGGGCCGTACCGATGACGCGAACAAGGCGTATCAAAAAGCCAAGGCGGCACTGTCGGATGAAGCGGCGGTCGGTGGCCTTCAAATCAAGCTCGACGACCTGGCCAAAGGGGATGCGTGACGTGATCCGTTGGAAGCATGCAGCATTGCTGGCTCTGGCCCTTCTGGCCGCGGGTTGCAGCAGCAACAGCAAGAAAGAATTGCCACCGGCTGAACTGACCGACTTCAAAGAAGAAGTGGTTCTGCACAAGCAGTGGAGTCGTTCGATCGGTGACGGTCAGGGCGAAACCTACAACATGCTGGTGCCGGCGATCGACGGTGACACCATCTACGCCGCTGATGTGACCGGCGTGGTGATGGCCATGGATCGCGGCAATGGCGACGTGAAATGGAAGCAGGATCTTGACCTGCCTGTCTCCGGCGCCGTTGGCGTGGGTTACGGTCTGGTTCTGATCGGCACCCTGCGTGGCGAAGTCGTCGCTCTGGACACCAGCAACGGTGAAGAGAAGTGGCGTGCTCGCGTAAACAGCGAAGTCCTCGCGCCGCCGGCTAACAACGGTGACGTCGTAGTGGTGCAGACTCAGGACGATCGTCTGATCGGCCTGGATGCCTCCACCGGTACCCAGCGCTGGGTGTATGACAGCACCCCGGCCGTACTGACCCTGCGTGGCACCAGTGCCCCGTTGGTGACCAACCGCCTCGCGGTGGCTGGTCTGTCGACCGGTAAAGTGGTTGCTCTGGACATTTCCAACGGCGTGCCGGTGTGGGAACAACGCATTGCGATTCCACAAGGTCGTTCGGAACTGGAGCGCGTGGTCGACATCGACGGCGGTCTGCTGCTGTCCGGCGGCACCCTGTACGTTGCCAGCTACCAGGGTCGCGTTGCGGCACTGGACCTGGAAAGCGGTCGTCAACTCTGGCAGCGCGATGCGTCGAGCTACGCCGGTATCGCTCAGGGTTTCGGCAGCGTTTACGTGAGCCTGTCTTCGGGCACCGTTGAAGGCGTCGACGAGCGTTCCACCACAGCATTGTGGAGCAACGATTCGCTGGCTCGCCGTCAACTGTCGGCTCCGGAAGTGTTCTCCAGCTATGTTGCAGTGGGTGACCTGGAAGGTTATCTGCACCTGCTGAGTCAGGTTGACGGTCGTTTCGTCGGCCGTGAGCGCATCGACAGCGACGGCCTGCGTGCCCGTCCGCTGGTGGTGGGTGACACGATTTATGTATATGGCAACAGCGGCAAACTGGAAGCCCTGACCATCAAGTAACAACTATGCTTGGGGTTAACACCCCCAGGCAGCTTCACTTGTGAGTATGAATGTGGGAGCGAGCCTGCTCGCGATGGGCGTCAACGATTACGCAGACGGCCTGAATAAACGCGGTGCCTTGGCGTTTTTCGCGAGCAGACTCGCTCCCACAGAGAACACCCACAGTGTTGCCCCGAGCACCAGCCGCTGCCTCGCAGCGGCTTTTGTATTTTCTGAAATAACGAAGTGGAGAGCCGCATGGTTCCCGTAATCGCCCTGGTGGGCCGACCGAACGTCGGCAAGTCCACCTTGTTCAACCGCCTGACCAGGACTCGTGACGCCATCGTCGGCGACTTGTCCGGTCTGACCCGTGATCGCCAGTACGGTGAGGCCAAGTGGCAAGGGCGTTCCTACATTCTGGTCGACACCGGTGGTATCTCCGGTGACGAGCACGGTATGGACGAAAAAATGGCCGAGCAGTCGCTGCTGGCCATTGAAGAAGCGGATGTTGTGCTGTTCCTGGTAGATGCCAAGGCCGGTTTCACCGCCGCCGACCAGATGATCGCCGAACACCTGCGCAAACGTAACAAGCGTTCCTACGTGGTCGCCAACAAGGTCGACAACATCGACCCGGAAATGGCCCGCGCTGAGTTCGCTCCGTTGGGCATGGGCCACGCGATCCCGATCGCCGGTGCTCACGGCCGTGGCATCACGCAGATGCTGGAAATCGCCTTGGGTGATTTCCCCAAAGACGCAGAAGAGCCGGAAGAAGGCGAAGAAGAGATCGTTGCCGAAGGCGAGGAAGCCAAGCGCATTCCTGGCCCAAGCGAAAAAGACGGGATCAAGATCGCCATCATCGGCCGTCCGAACGTCGGCAAATCGACGCTGGTCAACCGCATGCTTGGTGAAGACCGGGTTATCGTCTATGACCAACCCGGCACCACGCGCGACAGTATCTACATTCCGTTCGAACGCAATGAAGAGAAGTACACGCTGATCGACACCGCTGGTGTGCGCAAGCGCGGCAAGATCCACGAAGAAGTTGAAAAATTCTCCGTGGTCAAAACCCTGCAGGCGATCAAAGACGCCAACGTAGTGATCTTCGTGATGGATGCGCGCGAAGGCGTGGTCGATCACGACCTCAACCTGCTCGGTTTTGCCATCGAGTCGGGTCGTGCGCTGGTCATCGCGATCAACAAGTGGGATGGCATGACGCCGAGCGAGCGCGACTACGTCAAAGTCGAGCTGCAACGTCGTCTGTTCTTCGTTGATTACGCCGACATCCACTTCATCTCGGCACTGCACGGCACTGGCGTGGGCAACCTCTACGCTTCCGTGCAGAACTCGTTCAAGTCGGCGGTCACCCGCTGGCCGACCAACCGTCTGACCCAGATTCTCGAAGACGCCGTTGGCGAGCACGCGCCACCGATGGTCAACAACCGCCGGATCAAGCTGCGTTATGCCCACTTGGGTGGTGCGAACCCGCCGATCATCGTGATCCACGGTAACCAGATCGAGAAAGTGCCGAAGTCGTATGTGCGCTATCTGGAGAACACTTACCGTCGTGTGCTGAAGCTGGTCGGTACGCCGATCCGCATCGAGTTCAAGGGCGGCGAGAACCCGTACGAAGGCAACAAGACCACGCTGACCGACCGCCAGGTCAACAAGAAGCGTCGCTTGATGTCGCACCACAAGAAAGCCGACAAGAAGCGCCGCGACAAGAAATAAGGTCGCGGCTCGCTGATCGTTCCCATGCTCCGCGTGGGAATGTATCCCGTGACGCTCTGCGTCACATAAGCGGTGGACGCAGAGCGTCCAAGGCTGCATGCCCACGCAGAGCGTGGGAACGATCAACATGAGAGAAGGGTGCCATCCGGCGCCCTTTTTTTATGGGCGGCGGATGGGCTATCCTCGGGCTCTCCCGCGCCGTCGTCAGAGCCGGGTGTTGAGCAGGGAACCCCCGATGATCACCAGTAAGCTGCCGAATGTCGGCATCACTATTTTCACGCAGATGTCTCAGCTCGCCGCGCAAACCGGCGCGATCAACCTGTCCCAGGGTTTTCCTGATTTTGACGGCCCGCAGTCGTTGCGCGATGCGGTCGGTCGGCACATTGCCAGTGGCCACAACCAGTATTCGCCGATGACCGGGCTGCCGGCGCTGCGCGAGCAGATTGCGGCGAAAATCGCTCGCAGCTATGGCGTGCAGGTCAATGCCGACAACGAAGTGACCGTGACGCCGGGCGCGACCCAGGCGATCTTCTGTGCGATTCAAGCGGTTATCCACAGCGGCGACGAAGTCATCGTGTTCGATCCGTGCTACGACAGCTACGAGCCGGCCACGGAGTTGGCGGGCGGTTGTTGCGTGCATGTGCAGTTGAACCCGGACGACTTCTCCATCGATTTCGACCAGCTCGCTGCGGCCCTGAGCCCGCGCACGAAAATGATCGTCATCAATACCCCGCATAACCCGAGCGGTGCACTGATCAGCCGTGCGGAGCTGGATCAACTGGCGGCGCTGATCCGTGATCGCGACATCTACCTGATCAGCGACGAAGTCTATGAACACCTGGTGTTTGACGGCGTGCCGCACGTCAGCGTGCTCGCCCATGAAGAACTGTATCAGCGCGCGTTCGTGGTCAGCTCGTTCGGCAAGACCTATCACGTCACTGGTTGGAAAACCGGCTACGTCGTCGCGCCGCCAGCGCTGACGGCCGAGTTGCGCAAGGTGCACCAGTACGTCAGTTTCTGCGGCGTCACACCGCTGCAATACGCGCTGGCCGATTACATGGCCGAGCATCCCGAACACGTCGAAGAGCTGCCTGCTTTCTATCAGGCCAAACGCGATCTGTTCTGCGATCTGCTGGCGCCGTCGCGCTTCACTTTCAGCCGTGTCGCCGGCACTTATTTTCAGTTGGTGGATTACTCGCAGATCCGCCCCGACCTGAATGACGTCGAGATGGCCATGTGGATGACCCGCGAACACGGCGTGGCGAGTATTCCAGTGTCGGTCTTCTATCAAAGCCCACCCGAAGGCCAGCGCCTGGTGCGCCTGTGCTTTGCCAAACGCGAGGAGACGCTGCGCGAAGCGGCGGCAAAACTATGCGTGATCTGAGTGCGTTACCCGATCTGAACCTGGCGCTGATCCAGACCAGCCTGGCCTGGCATGACCGTCAGGCCAATTTCGAGCATTTCGAGCAGTTGCTGGAGCAGGCGCAGGGCGCTGATCTGATCATCCTGCCGGAGATGTTCACCACCGGTTTTTCCATGGAATCGGAAACCCTCGCCGAAGCCGAGAACGGTCCGACGCACAAATGGCTACGGGTTCAGGCGGCGAAGCTCGATGCAGTGATCACCGGCAGTGTGATCATTCAGGCGGCTGACGGCAGCCATCGCAATCGCTTGCTATGGGCACGGCCGGACGGCGAAGTGCTGCACTACGACAAGCGCCACCTGTTCCGCATGGCCGGTGAGCACAACCACTACACTCCCGGCGAACGCCAGGTGCAGTTCGAACTCAAGGGCTGGCGGATCCGCCCGCTGATTTGTTACGACCTGCGTTTTCCGGTGTGGAGCCGCGATGCGCAAGATACGGATCTGCTGCTGTACACGGCGAATTGGCCGGGTGCGCGACGGTTGCACTGGAACCGACTGTTGCCTGCTCGGGCGATCGAGAACCTTTGCTATGTGGCGGCGGTGAATCGCGTTGGTACCGACGGCAAGGGTTTCGCGTATACCGGAGACAGTCAGGTGCTGGATTTCCAGGGTGAAACGTTGCTGGCGGCGGGGGAGGCCGACGGGGTGTTCAAGGTCGTGCTTGAGGCGGCGCCACTGGCGGCGTATCGCGAGCGTTTCCCGGCGAATCTGGATGCCGACACATTCGAGTTCACCTGAGGTAACTGATCGTTCCCACGCTCTGCGTGGGAATGCAGCCCGTGACGCTCCGCGTCACTGGACGCAGAGCGTCCCTTGAGGCATTCCCACGCAGAGCGTGGGAACGATCGCAGGCAAAAAAGGCCCCGGAGTTCAAACGCCGGGGCCTTTTGCATTTCAGCGATGGCTTACGCCGCTTTCGCCTCAGGCTGGCTCAGCGAGCGGTTCAGCGCGCTGAACAGGGCCTTGAAGCTGGCCGTGGTGATGTTTTCATCGATACCCACGCCGTGCACGGCACGCTCGCCATTCACACGCAGCTCGATGTACGCCGCCGCTTTGGCGTTGGTGCCCGCGCCGATCGCGTGTTCGTTGTAGTCCATGATCTCCACCGGAACTGGCAGGCCGGCGACCAGTGCTTCCAGCGCACCGTTGCCCTTGCCGCGCCAGTGCAGGTTGGTTTCGCCCTGACCTTTGCTCGCCACTTCCACTTCGACGTTGCTGTTGCCGTTTTCTTCCTGCAGGCGATGGCTGACCAGCGCGTACGGGGTGTTGGCTTGCAGGTATTCGCTGATCAACAACGAGTGGATTTGCTTGGCAGTCATTTCCAGGCCGAGACGGTCGGTTTCACGCTGCACCACCTGGCTGAATTCGATCTGCATGCGACGTGGCAGGCTGATGCCGTATTCCTGCTCCAGCAAGTAAGCGATGCCGCCCTTGCCCGACTGGCTGTTGACGCGAATCACCGCCTCGTAGCTGCGGCCAATGTCGGCCGGGTCGATCGGCAAGTACGGCACTTCCCACAGTGCATCGGGTTTCTGCTGGGAGAAGCCCTTGCGGATTGCATCCTGGTGCGAGCCGGAGAACGCGGTGTGCACCAGGTCGCCAACGTACGGGTGACGTGGGTGAACCTGAATCTGGTTGCACTCCTCAACCACTTTGCGCACGCCGTCGATGTCGGAGAAGTCCAGTTGCGGGTCGAGACCCTGGGTGTACATGTTCAGTGCGACGGTGACGAGGTCGACGTTACCGGTACGCTCGCCGTTGCCGAACAGGCAGCCTTCGACGCGGTCCGCACCTGCCATCAGGCCCAGTTCGGTAGCCGCAACGCCAGTGCCACGGTCGTTGTGGGTGTGCAGGCTGATGATCACGCTGTCACGACGGTTGATATTGCGGCCGAACCACTCGATCTGGTCGGCGTAGATGTTCGGAGTCGCGCACTCAACGGTAGCCGGCAGGTTGAGGATCATCTTGTGCTCAGGCGTCGGGTTCCAGACCTCAATCACCGCATCACAGACTTCCTTGGCGAACTCCAGCTCGGTGGCGCTGAAGGTTTCCGGCGAGTATTCGAAAGTCCACTCGGTGTCCGGCTGCATTGCGGCGTATTTGACGAACAGCTTGGCCGCGTTCACAGCGATGGCCTTGATGCCGTCCTTGTCCTGGTTGAAGACGATGCGACGGAAAGAAGGCGAGGTAGCGTTGTACAAGTGAACGATGGCTTTCTTCGCGCCACGGAGGGATTCGAAGGTGCGCTCGATCAGGTCTTCACGGCCCTGGGTCAGCACCTGAATGGTGGTGTCATCCGGAATGTGGCCTTCTTCGATGAGGGTACGCACGAAGTCGAAGTCGGTTTGCGAAGCCGCCGGGAACGACGCTTCGATTTCTTTCACACCGACCTGCACGAGGGTTTTCCAGAAGCGCAGCTTCTTTACCGCGTCCATCGGTTCGATCAGCGACTGGTTGCCGTCACGCAGGTCGGAGCTGCACCAGATCGGCGCGGTGTCGATGGTTTTCGACGGCCAGGTGCGATCCGGCAGGTTGATGACGGGAAACGCGCGGTATTTCGAAGACGGATCTTTGAGCATGCTCATCGGGAAATTCCTTATTGTCTGGGCCGAAAAGAGGCGGCCTGCCGGTGTTACGAATGTTCTGGGAAAAGCGTGGGACGAGGTGCCGCGATTCAGCCTGGCAGTCGTGCGCTGACGAGGCACAGGCTGCGGTGCTGGCGAAGCTGAATGAGGGTGTGAGAGGTTTTCATGCCTTCAACCCTAACCGCGAGGGGAGAGGATGGCAAGCAGTCGGAAAAAATTGAGAGGAATACTCGGAAAGCGGGTTTTTGCGGGATTTTATTGCGAGTAAGTCAGCGGATCTTTCTGAAGTTTGCGTGAGGTTAGATTGGGGCGCAATTGATGTTGGTTAAGTGTCAGTGGTATTTGTGGGTTGGACAGGCCGCCTTCGCGAGCAGGCTCGCTCCCACAGGGGATCTGTGTTGTGAATAAGATCCAGTGTGGGAGCGAGCCTGCTCGCGAAGAGGCCGATCGCCTCAATACATATTCAAGGCTGAAATGCGCCAATGAAAATCGCCGGATCCACCCGCGCATCATTCAGGCTGACATTCCAGTGCATATGCGGTCCGGTCGCGCGGCCGGTCATGCCAACCTTGCCGACCACCGCGCCCCGCGCCAGTTGATCGCCGACTTTCACATCAATCTTCGACATATGGCAGAACATGCTGATAAAGCCCTGTCCATGGTCGACAAACACCGTGTTGCCGTTGAAGAAGTAGTTGCCGGTGAGGATCACCTTGCCCGCCGCCGGGGTCTTGATCGGCGTACCCGCCGGCACTGCAAAGTCGAGGCCCGCGTGGGGATTGCGTTCCTCACCATTAAAGAATCGACGCACGCCAAACTTGCTCGACAGCGGCCCGTTTACCGGTTTGTCCAGCAGCAGATTGCTCGGCGTGTTCGGGCTGAAGCTGCGGTAGGCCTTGATCTGCTCAGCCAGTTCACCCTCGATGCGCTTGAGGTTCGACTGATCCGGATTGACCTGCTGCTTGTTCTTCAGAGTAATGCGCTGTTCCGGGTACTTCTTGTTGCCCACGGTGAACGGCAAGTTGCGCCCGCCACTGCTGATCTGTTGCGCGCCTGGCTTCACGGTCAGCGGCACACCGACAATCGCCAGCCAGTTGTTCTGTTCTTTTACCACCAGCACTGGTTTGCCCTGATACGTGGCTTTCGGCGCCTGCGCGGCCGCGCCCAGATCAACCACCGCCACGCCGCCCGGCACCGGTTTGTTCAGCAGCCGGGTGATGTAACTGTCGGCGTGGGCGTTGAAGGTCAGGCACAGCAGAAACAGTGGAGCCAGAAAACGCGGCATGGATCAGTCCAGTAAAGAGAGGGTGACAGGCGTCAGGTGATTGTCCTCGACGCGCACTTGCAGTTCGCCTTCGCCGAGTTTGGCTTTCAGACGCTGGCCGGTGTGGGTCTGGGCGGCGTTGCGGATTG
Organism: Pseudomonas sp. S3_C06; assembly: GCF_054667675.1. Taxonomy (NCBI): domain Bacteria; kingdom Pseudomonadati; phylum Pseudomonadota; class Gammaproteobacteria; order Pseudomonadales; family Pseudomonadaceae; genus Pseudomonas; species Pseudomonas sp. S3_C06. Next base: position 2,662,625 of record NZ_CP162747.1, on the reverse strand, counting down.
CGTGGCCACGCTCATCGAGCAGAATGCTGTAGCCACGACCGAGCGTTGCCAACGGGCTGACCACGTGCAGCGTCTGCATCTGGCTGTGCAGTTGCAGACGACGGTTTTTCAGGCCTTCACGCATGGCGCGGGGCAGGCGTTCGGCAAGGCTGTCGAGACGCTGGCGCAACATCGCCAATTGCCGTCCCGGATGCTGGCCGGCGAGGCGCGTCTCCAGGCGGATCAAGCGTTCGCGGCGAGTATTGAGGTGACGTTCGAACGCCCGGCGCATGCGCATGTCCAGATCGTCCAGACGCTGAGCCTGCTGGCGCAGCCGTTCGCCGGGATGGCGCAGGCGACGGGCCATGCCTTCCAGACGCAGGCGATCACGCATCAAGCGGTCACGCATGCGCATCACCAAACGCCGATGCAGGCTTTCGACCTGGCGGATCAGATGGCTGGAATCGGGTGCGAGTAGTTCGGCGGCAGCGGACGGCGTTGGCGCACGGACGTCGGCAACAAAGTCGCTGATCGATACATCGGTTTCATGGCCGACGGCGCTGACGATTGGCGTCACGCAGGCATCAACGGCACGGGCCACGGCTTCTTCGTTGAAGCACCAGAGGTCCTCCAGCGAGCCGCCGCCACGGGCGAGGATCAGCGCATCGAAACCACGCGCATCGGCCATTTTCAGGGCACGGACGATTTGCGCGGTGGCTTCACGGCCCTGCACGGCGGTCGGAATCAACGTCAGTTGCACTTGCGGCGCACGGCGGCGGAACACGCTGATGATGTCGCGAATCACCGCGCCGGTCGGCGAACTGATGATGCCGATGCGTTGCGGATGTGCCGGCAGCGGCACTTTGCGTTCGGCGCTGAACAGACCTTCAGCGCTGAGTTTTTCTTTCAGCGCATCGAACGCCAGGCGCAGCGCACCGTCACCGGCAGGCTCGACGGTGTCGAGAATCAACTGATAATCGCCACGACCCTCGAACAACGAAACCTTGCCGCGCACTTTGACGGCCAGGCCATCCTTCAATGCCTGACGAACCCGCGCGGCGTTCTGCCGAAACAACGCGCAACGCACCTGCGCGCCGCTGTCCTTGAGAGTGAAATAAATGTGGCCGGACGCCGGGCGGGCGAGGTTGGAGATTTCGCCTTCGACCCAGATGTTGCTGAACACGTCTTCAAGCAACACCCGCGCGCGGCCGTTGAGCTGGCTGACGGTCAGGACTTCACGGTCCAGGCCAAGTCTTGCAAAGGGATCTTTAATCATGGGGCGCAGTTTAAAGGCATTTGCCGTTGAATCACCACAAGTCCCCTGTAGGAGTGAGCCTGCTCGCGATAGCGGTGTGTCAGTCGCAGGATAGGTTGAATGTTCAACCGCTATCGCGAGCAGGCTCACTCCTACAAGGGGGGTGAAGGTTTCGATGAAGTGGTGAATCAGGGGTGTGGGATTCTGGCGATAGGCGAGGGCGACGGTGCTTTGGCAATCGGGATCGGTCAGCGGCAGAAAGCGCACGCCGCTCGGCGCAATGTCCTGCATCGATTCCGGCAGCAGGGCGATGCCGAACCCGGCCTGAATCAACTGTAACTGCGTGGTTTTGCGCGACATCACCCGCGCAGCTTTGGGGAAGAAACCCTGACGCATGCACAGATCGGCACACAGATAACTCAGGCCGCCACGTTGTGGATGCGGGATCGAGATGAACGCTTCGTCCTTCAACTGTGCCAGGTCGACACGCTCAGCGGCGGCCAACCGATGATCCATCGGAACCGCCAGCAGCAATCGCTCAGTGAACAGCGGCACAATCTGAATCCCTTCACGCTGACGCAACACTGGCAGGCGCAGCAGGCCGATATCGAGTCGGCCCTCGGCCAATTCTTCCAGTTGCGCCTCGGAAGACAACTTGCCGATGTCCAGCGATACACCGGGTTGTCGCTGCAGATACGCGCCGATGTCACTGAGCAAACGGCCGCTGATCGACACGGTGCTGGAATGGCTGAGGCGCAAGGTGCCGAGCTGACCATTGCCGACCTCAGTGGCCATGGCGCTGGCTTTGCTAAGTTCATTGAGCAGATTGCGTGCCCGCGGCAGAAACGCTTCGCCCGCCGCGGTCAGTCTGGGCTGGCGCGCGGTGCGTTCGAACAACGGCGTTTGCAGACGCGTTTCCATGTCCTTGATTTGCCGGCTCAGCGCCGATTGCGCGATAAACAGACGCTCGGCCGCCGCACTGAAGCTGCCGCATTCAGCGATTTCCACGAAATAGCGCAATTGACGAGTCGAAAGCACAAGCAATGCCTTTTTGAGATGAGTCGGTGGCTTTGAAGATATTAGTCGCAATACTCCGTGCTGGCTAAAGTCATCTCAGGCTTATTAAGGAAGCGCATCGATGAGCGTGGCGGGGTTGTTGAGTGAGTGGTCGTGGGGCGCCAGTGGTTGGGCGGTAATTGCCTTGGGTATCGCGCTGGCTTACATCGTGTTCGGCATTGCCGGTTTTGGCACGGCGCTGGTGGCGGGGCCGATTCTGATTCTGTTCATGCCACTGTCGAAGATTGTGCCGTTGCTGGTGCTGCTGGATTTTGTCGCGGCGTTCGGCAATCTACTGCCGTCGCGGCGCGATGTGGCGAAACCGGAGTTGTTACGGCTGCTGCCGTGCATGGCAGTCGGCTGCACATTGGGGGTGATTTTTCTGCTCAACCTCAAATCCGATGTGTTGCTGCTGTTGATGGGGCTGTTTATCAGCGCTTATGCGATTTACAGCCTGTGGGTGAAAGCGCGGCCAGCGCAGTTGTCGGCGGCGTGGGCAGTGCCGATGGGGACTGTGGGTGGATTGTTCGGGGCGCTGTTTGGCAGTGGCGGCTTTTTATATGCGATTTATCTCAACAGCCGTTTGCCGAAAGAGGCCGCCAGGGCCACGCAAAGTGCGCTGATCAGTTGCAGCACGGTGGTGCGTTTGAGCCTGTTTGCCATCGCCGGTGTGTATGCCGAGCTACCCTTGTTGATGCTGGCCCTGTGTCTGTTGCCGGCCATGGCGTTGGGGTTGTGGATCGGGCGGCGGTTGACCATGCGTTTGTCACGCGAGGCGTTCGTGCGGCTGGTGACGTGGCTGGTACTGGCGAGCGGGCTTGCGCTGATCGGGCGTTACCTCAGCACTTGACCGGATTTCGTCAGGGATTAAGCTGCCGGCTTTAAGGGCCTCTTCGCGAGCAAGCTCGCTCCCACAGGTAGCGCATACCAATGTGGGAGCGAGCCTGCTCGCGAAGGCGTCAGAAGCCACACCGCAGGACTTTCCATGAATTCGCAAAGCATCATCGTCCCGAAAATCTCCACCCTGCCGGTCCACGAACCCCGGGCACGGGCGATTCTGCGCTGGCTGGTGCGCAAGAACATCATCAAAGAAGAGCTGAGCACCTGTGGCCGCACCGGCAACCGCATGGCTTACGCGATTGCCGATGGCGCGCGTGCCGTGGTCCTGCATCCACAAGCGCTGCCTTTCGGCGAGCCGATCAACGGGCTGGAGATCGTCACCAAGCGCTGCATCTACACACCGGCCAAGGGTTTTCTCGAAGAGGCCGGTTGCGCCGAGTGTCGGCGTGAGATCGGCGAAGCGCTGTTCGAAAGCCTCGAAGACTGGTTCCCGGGTCGCACTGACAACTTCACCTGTCCGGAATGCGGGCATGAAGACGACATCAATGGCTTCCTTTATTTGCAGGAGTGCGGGTTTTCCAACCTCGGTTTCATCTTCAACAACTGGCTGGAGGCGGGCTTCAAGCAGAGCTTTATCGATGAGTTTGCTGATTGGCTCGATCAACCTGTCTCTTGGGTCAAGGTGGAGCTGTAACGGCGGGGATTCCCGTACATCAGCAACATTGATATTAAGCTGAGTTTTACATTGAACAGCAGGGGGTGTCTGACTATAATGGCGCGCTTCCATTTTCCCGCTCGGGAGCCCCCGCGATGCTGCGTATCAGCCAAGAAGCTCTGACATTCGACGACATTCTCCTAGTGCCCGGTTATTCCGAGGTACTTCCTAACGAAGTCAGTCTCAAGACCCGCCTTACCCGTGGCATCGAGCTGAACATTCCTCTGGTTTCTGCTGCAATGGACACCGTCACTGAAGCCCGTTTGGCAATCGCCATGGCTCAGGAAGGTGGCATCGGCATTATCCACAAGAACATGACCATCGAGCAGCAAGCTGCCGAAGTGCGTAAGGTCAAGAAGTTCGAAGCCGGCGTCGTCAAGGATCCGATCACCATCGAGGCTGATGCCACGGTGCGTGACCTGTTCGAATTGACCCGCATGCACAACATTTCCGGCGTTCCGGTGCTGCACGATGGCGACCTGGTCGGCATCGTCACTTCCCGTGACGTGCGTTTCGAAAGCCGTCTGGAAGCCACCGTCCGTGAAGTGATGACGCCTAAAGAGCGTCTGGTCACCGTGCGTGAAGGCGCCGACAAGAACGAAGTCCGCGAGCTGCTGCACAAGCACCGTCTGGAAAAAGTTCTGATCGTCGATGACAAGTTTGCCCTCAAAGGCATGATGACCGTCAAAGACATCGAAAAAGCCAAAGCTTACCCGCTGGCCAGCAAGGACGATCAAGGTCGTCTGCGCGTGGGCGCTGCTGTCGGTACCGGTAAAGACACCGGTGACCGCGTTGCCGCTCTGGTCAATGCTGGCGTGGACGTCGTGGTAGTCGACACCGCGCACGGTCACTCCAAAGGCGTGATCGACCGCGTTCGCTGGGTCAAAGAGAATTTCCCTGAAGTGCAGGTGATCGGCGGCAACATCGCCACCGGCGCCGCTGCCAAGGCTCTGGCCGAAGCAGGCGCTGACGCAGTCAAGGTCGGTATCGGCCCTGGCTCGATCTGCACCACCCGTATCGTCGCCGGTGTCGGCGTCCCGCAAATCAGTGCCATCGCCAACGTTGCCGCTGCCCTCGAAGGCACTGGCGTTCCGTTGATCGCCGACGGCGGCATCCGTTTCTCCGGTGACCTGTCCAAGGCCATCGTAGCCGGTGCTTCCTGCGTGATGATGGGCTCGATGTTCGCCGGTACTGAAGAAGCGCCGGGCGAAATCGAACTGTTCCAGGGCCGTTCGTACAAGGCGTATCGCGGCATGGGTTCGCTGGGCGCCATGTCCCAGGCACAAGGCTCTTCCGACCGCTACTTCCAGGACTCCTCGGCAGGCGCCGAGAAACTCGTTCCGGAAGGTATCGAAGGCCGTGTTCCTTACAAAGGCACCCTGAGCGCGATCATTCACCAGTTGATGGGCGGTCTGCGTTCTTCGATGGGCTACACCGGTAGCGCCAACATCGAAGAAATGCGCACCAAGCCTGAGTTCGTGCGGATCACCGGCGCTGGTATGGCCGAATCCCACGTTCATGACGTGCAGATCACCAAAGAAGCGCCAAACTACCGCGTAGGTTGAGCCTTCAAGCAATAAAGTAAGCAACCGGGGCTGTTTGATTCAGCCCCGAGTTGTTTCTGAATCACGACTGTTTCTGAACGACTTAGACGAGACTGAATCATGGCCCTCGATATTCACGCTCACCGCATCCTGATCCTCGACTTCGGCTCGCAATACACCCAACTGATTGCCCGCCGCGTGCGCGAAATCGGTGTGTACTGCGAACTGCACCCGTTCGACATGGACGAAGATGCGATCCGCGAATTCGCTCCTAAAGGCGTCATCCTCGCCGGCGGCCCCGAGTCCGTGCACGTCGCCGACAGCCCGCGTTGCCCTCAGGCAGTGTTCGACCTGGGCGTACCGGTCTTCGGTATCTGCTACGGCATGCAGACCATGGCCGAGCAACTGGGCGGCAAGGTTGAAGGTTCCGAGCTGCGTGAGTTCGGTTACGCCCGCGTTGACGTGGTCGGCAAGAGCCGCCTGCTCGACGGCATCGAAGACCACATCGACGCTGACGGCCTGTTCGGCCTCGACGTATGGATGAGCCACGGTGACAAGGTCACCAAGATGCCGGAAGACTTCCACATTCTGGCCAGCACCCCGAGCTGCCCGATCGCCGGTATGTTCAACGACGACCGTGGCTACTACGGCGTGCAGTTCCACCCGGAAGTAACCCACACCAAGCAGGGCGGTCGCATCCTGTCGCGCTTCGTCCTCGACATCTGCGGCTGTGAAGCCCTGTGGACCCCGTCGAAGATCGCTGAAGACGCCATCGCCAACATCCGCGCACAGGTCGGCACCGACAACGTGCTGCTGGGTCTGTCCGGCGGCGTTGACTCCTCGGTAGTTGCTGCGCTGCTGCACAAAGCCATCGGCGACCAACTGACCTGCGTCTTCGTCGACAATGGCCTGCTGCGTCTGCACGAAGGCGAGCAAGTGATGGCCATGTTCGCCGAGAACATGGGCGTCAAAGTGATCCGCGCCAACGCTGAAGAGCAGTTCCTGAACAACCTGGCCGGCGAAGCCGATCCGGAGAAGAAGCGCAAGATCATCGGTCGCACCTTCATCGACGTCTTCGATGCCCAGTCGAACAAACTGGACAACATCAAGTACCTCGCTCAGGGCACCATCTACCCGGACGTGATCGAGTCGGCTGGCGCGAAAAGCGGCAAGGCTCACGTGATCAAGTCGCACCACAACGTGGGCGGCCTGCCGGAAGAAATGAACCTGAAACTGGTCGAGCCACTGCGCGAACTGTTCAAGGACGAAGTCCGTCGTCTGGGCCTGGAACTGGGCCTGCCGTACGACATGGTCTACCGTCACCCGTTCCCGGGCCCAGGCCTGGGCGTGCGCATCCTCGGTGAAGTGAAAAAGGAATACGCCGACCTGCTGCGTCGCGCTGACCACATCTTCATCGAAGAACTGCGCAAAGCCGACTGGTACCACAAGGTCAGCCAGGCATTCGTCGTGTTCCAGCCAGTGAAGTCGGTTGGCGTTGTTGGCGATGGCCGTCGTTACGCCTGGGTGGTTGCGCTGCGTGCCGTAGAAACCATCGACTTCATGACCGCACGTTGGGCACACCTGCCTTACGAATTGCTGGAAACCGTCTCCGGCCGCATCATCAATGAAATCGAAGGCATCTCTCGCGTCACTTACGACGTGTCGAGCAAGCCGCCGGCGACGATTGAGTGGGAGTGATCCCGCTAGTTGTTTCGTAGTGAACAAAAAAGGCGCTTAGGCGCCTTTTTTGTTGGGTTGTCTGGCTAGAGCAACTAATTTCAAGCCTGACCAGAGTGCAGCGCCAGATTCACAGGCGAGCTGGCCCAGGTATCAGAGAAACTGTGATCGAATTAAATCCGTATCGAACGGTGTAATCCCTTGATCAGGCGCAAACACTGCTTGTGCCTGCTGCAGCGAAGCCACTCGCTCCCCTCGCGCTCGAACATGTAAGTCGAACAGAGTTTCCAGATCCGGCCGTGGTGTATGTACCAAAGCCCGCAACATCAGCGATATCCCGCTGAGGTTGTTCCCGACATTATTCCATCGTGGAGATGAGGTCAGCCCCAAGTCGGCCCAAATCATGCGCCGTTCCTGCAAGTCCATTACGAATGGCAGGCAAATAGCTGTGTCGGATGCAATATCGACGCGGTCGAACACGGACCGCGGCTCGAATATTTCACCCGACGCCGTGTCGGCGCGGGCCATCCAGCCAGCGAAGCATTCTGGAAGATCGCAGTAAGGCTGCTCGGTGAATGAGTTGATAGACGTGACGACGTAGCGGATTCCCTTTTCGACCAGAACATCAAGGTCGAGGTCGATGAACTCCGAAGCTCCGTCGGGCGCATCGACGATGTCGCCGCTGTGGTAGCCGCCGTAACCTTTCAGGTTGTAGTACGCAACCGTTTCTCGGAACATAAAGTTTGCATCGAAGAATGCGGCGGACAAGTCGATGTCAGTGCGTGCACGACCGTTCTTCCACCACAGGAATAGGCGAATGAAACGTGTGTCAGGCATGGGCAACCGACTGCCTCGCACCAGCGTACGTAGCGACTTCGAAGAGGCGCGCTGCGCTAGGGGCACCCTGTATTCGCGTAATGCCGGATCGATGAAGCAGCGCCCTAGCGGCGGCAGTGACGCGAAACGCTGCACGAGCGCGTTTTCGCAGATACGGGATGCACGCGCCAACGCTTCAGGTGCGAGAGGCTCTCGCTGATCCTTGATTCCATAGACTTTGGCGAACGAACCTTTCGGTATGAAGGCCCGCAGGGGCAGAGGGCGCGGTGCATGTAACTGGGCCAGCAACTGCAGCAGGACAGGCGAGGACACTTGTGCCGCGACAGCCTCGAATGCGTCGAGTACCGCGTCTGCTTCTTTCGATCGGCGCAGGGCCACGTCAAGCCGTCGTGCGAACTCGCCCGGACGGCTTTGCAGTATTGGCATAAGCGTGGCGATGTCACGCTGGGCCAATAATATTTCCACGCGTGAATTAAACGTGGCGGGCGGTTCGTTTCGACGCGCTGCCGTGATGGCGGCCAGAGCGTGTGGATATTTATCGGCGTAGTCGCCCGGATGCAGTACTTCAGCCAGACGTTTCCAGCGCTCCGTATGACGCATTACGTCTTCGGCAGCGTTGGGTATTTTATCGAGCAGGTGCAAAAACAGACGGCGCATCGAGCGCTTCATCGGTTTGAAACGTGTCGAAGCGGTCGCCAGCGACACGTCTCCTCCGCTCAGGGCGACTGCCAGTCGTAGTACATCAGTCGCTGTTTCGACATTCCGCTCCAGGAATGTGTCTACCCGTTTGTCGCCGGCGACATGCAGGATCAGTGTGCCGCCAACCTGTGCACGGATCTCCCGGAACGGGATGGTCTCGGGCAGCAGTCGGAACACATCGCTTTTGTAGTTTCGGATAAACCAGGCAACATCGGCCGTTTCCTCTTCGGAGAGCGAAGTGCGCGATGACACCAGTGGCTCGAGCAGTGACTCGAACTCTTGAACGCATCCCGGCTCAATTACGCGGGAGATGAAGTTACCTTCGAGCATTGCAGGTCGAGAGCTTTCAGTCGGTGGTATGCGCGAAAGCGTGAGGTAGTGCAAGACGGCGTTAAGGTACAACTCCGCCTCCGAGGCCGTCAGAACCTGCTCTGGAAAGTCAGGATAAAACGGTCGGTGGTGCACATGAGCGCCAGTCTGCCGTCGAAGCACTCCGACAACGTCGCGCAGCCAGTAAGTGAGTTCTGTTGCTGACAACGTGCCGATCTGCTTGATCAGAGGCTCTGATAGTGCGCATCTGAATGCGGCGATTTCCCGGACAGCCGACGCGACTTGAGCACGCGTGGCCCCCCCATTGCCCGTCGGTACGTGAACCTTGGTACGGCGACGCAGGAACAGCTCCTGATTCATGCTTGATTTTCTCCTTTGGTCGCCGTCACGGACGAGCTGCAGCATCGTGTCTACAGCAGATGTAAAAACGCCTGCAAGAAGCAGGCGCGGTGTGGAGAGCGAAACCCCTAGGTCATAGGAGGTTTAGAAGGAAGGTGTTCCATAGCCACGGCGGTATTCTACGTAACGTTGCGCTTTTTTGTCAGGTCGCTGCATATCTCAACGGTAACAAGCGGCTTCACCAGAACAATGGGTACTATCGGTCAGGGTCAATCAGGGATTCGGCTTTGCAGGATCAGCCCAGTCTCGACCAGACGTTGGGACATCTCTTCCAGGCTTGTAAACTCGACGTCATTCACGCGCTGCCAGGCGGGTCGGTGGATGGAGAACTTGCCGTCGCTCAAGCGAGTGATTGCGGTGCGCTGGAGCATGCCTTGCTTGCTGCGATGGATCAGGGTGTAGGCGTCGCCGGTTTTCTTGAACAGATACATGCCGCGCCTATGCAGCAGATTTTCCAGCGTCACCTCGCTCCAGTTCACCTCGGGTGCCTGGACTTTCAAGCGCAAGTCGGCGCGAAGCAGATCCAGATTGCCTTGTCTGGCGCCACTGCCAGGAGAGCTGCCGCGTGGTATTTCAATTCCCGGATCGACATCCACACCCAGTTCCTCATCGGCTGCGACTTCATCAATACGCAGGCCGATCCCTCTCTTCAATTCACTGACGCCCGCCAGCCCTCTGAAGGTGTTGGTGTTGTGAGCATCCGTTACTACGATCCATTTTTCCGGGCTGTTGAGGTAAGCATCCCCCGTCATGATGTCGTTGGTCAGGTAGGTGCCCATCATCTGCTCGTCGACGGGGGGCAGCGGTGTTTTCATTTTGTAGCTCGCCGCGCAGTCGATGGCTTGAAGCCGAACACCGTGGCTTCTGGCGACCTTGACCAGTTCAATCGGGTTGAAACGCCCGCCCGGGTCAGTGCCGAGACTGCTCAAGTAGGTGTGCAAATCCGCAGACATATCGCCGCTCGTGAAGTAGCGGTTCAATTCCACTTGAGCGAAGTCACTGAGCAGGCCACGCATGTAGAGCGTTTTCGCATGCCGGGCCAGCGCCGGCATGTTTTCAATCAGAAAACGCATACTGGCGATGCGGTCGAGAGTTGCTCCCACCACCAGTCCTGAAGCGTTTTCGAAAATTCCGTCGATGAGGTCGGCCAGTGGCATCAGGCGGTTGATCTCGGGGATCGACGGACGCGCAGGCTGGGTAATCCACGGTAGGTTCTTGAAAAAGCTTCTGGCTGAGCGCTGCAACAGCTGGCGTTTGCCGACTGCATACAGCTCGAACGGGTCTTCGATGCCAAGACCGCCAGCACCGTCGCTCTGCATTTGGGCATGGGTTTCATCCAGGTTCAGCGCCCAGCCCTTTATCGAGCGGCGCACAGTCGGATCGATATCGTAGGCGCTGCGCACAGCGCGTGGCGGGCGCGATGTCGACGGTTGCGGATCTGCCAGCGGTTGCGCGGGCGTCTCGGGCGCTGCGGGTTCGAAGGTGTCGAGTTGGATATCGGGAGTGCATTGCTTGCCCATGCATTGTCCGCCACCCTTGAGTCCCAGCGCCGGCATCCGCTCCCATTCACCGGCACCATTGAGGCGAATCGGCAAGGAGTGGACAAGCTGGTTGGGCCTTTGCGGATCAACGATTGCCCAGTCGCCAGCGCCATTCGAGTCAGCGAAATAACGCACGTAGTACGGATTGTCGTTCATCAGAATGGCGTAGGGCGGATCAGTATCGAGTCGGTAAATACCCTGGTATTTACCGGACTCTTCGCCGAGTGCGGTGCCATCGAGCAATTCGTTGCACTGATAACGTTCGGGCACCGGTGGAGGTGCAGCCTTTTGTGCTGGAACCAGCACCGTTTCATCAAGATTCGGCACGGCAATGTCGACATCGTCCGGCACCATGATCTGTGTCGGGTTTTCAGCTTCGACGGAGGGGCTCAGGAATTCGCTGTACTCGGCCATTTCAGCGGCCTCAGCCGCATCGACCTCAGCGCCCACCTCCAGCATCGGCCCGGTGCCGATGAGCAATGGAAGGTTGAACAGCAGATTGATGCCATTGAGCACCGCACCCAGTACGCCGGCCTTGCGCTCGGCCCTGGTTTTAGCGTTTTGCGCCTGATCGATATTCAGGCCCATGTTCGCGAGGGTGGCACCAATCACCGGCAGCGCCAGCGGCCAGCCGACAGTGGCCATCGGCCCAAACGCTTTGAGGCCGGCACTCAGGTAGCCGATCCACAGTTTTTTGCGCAGATCGCCATTCGATGTCAGAGACAGCTGAGCTTCTGCGAACATCGCCTGACGGGTCGAATCGCGTAGCCAACTGAACGCATCATCAGTCAACAGCAGGTTTGTGCGGTTGATCAGGTGATGGTCGGCCCGGCCCCAGGTGCCGACCAGCCGATTCATCAGGTCGGTCACGTTCTCGGTCATGTGCTGACGGTCGGCGAGTGCAAAATGCTCCATGAAGGCCGCGCGGCGGTTCGCGTCGTTCATTTGGTCAAGCACCCACCAGTGCAGGTCTGCGGCCGTCTCCTTGACCACGAACGCCTTGGTTTCACCGGGCAGGTAAATAATCTGCCGGCCACCGGGATCGACAATGCGCAGGAGTTGCGTGGCGACATGCCCGTCAATGTCGAAGGCGTATACATCCCCGCTCGCCATGTGACTCGCTTGCAGCATGCTCAGGGTTACCGGCCAGCTGACAGGCCCCACTACCGAGTCGACCAACCATTGAAAGTCACTGCCGGTGAGTTGCCCAAGGTCGAGCGCCTGCACCGCGCGGCTGAGGAAATTGCACTTGGCCAAGGTGCGGAAATCATCGGCGTGGCTGTTCCAGAAGTCCGTCAGAGTGGCGCTGTAATGACCACTGAAGTCGAGGCTCCAAAACGATTTCAAGACCTCATTGCCATGCAGGCGAACTTGGTTTTTTTCGTCGAAGTTTTCGCCCTGCGGACCCTCTGTATAGAAGCCGCCGTACAGATCGAGAAGATCGGCGTTGTCTTGGTCGGTGGCGCGAAAACGATGAATCACCAGTTGTGTCAGCGTTGTCGATTCGTAGGGTTTTTCGCGGATGTGCTCCCACCCGGTAAACGAGCGAGTGCTGCTCTGGGCTGTCTTGAAACGATGGAAATACACCTGATCCGGATCAAGGCTCGACAAGCCTTTTGCTTCGAGCAGATCACGCGCGGCTTCGCGTGCTGCATCCTGCAGGCCGGGGCAGTTTTGCACGACAGTAAAGGCGATCCGCTTGAGAGCTGCTTTGTCTGCCGGGCTCGGCAGAGGAGGTTGCTGGGCTGCGTTCATGCTTTCTCCATCCTTGAGAAAATGAAGGCCGAGCATGGCCTGTTCGCTCAAGGGGAGTGCACTACATATGTACCGCACATTGTCGTTCGAAACGTGCGGGGGTCAGCGTCGTGCCACGTCGGAGAAGTAAAACTTGTCCAGGGTGTGCCGCGATTCGGTGTACTCGAACTGACGACCGTCCTGGAGGAAGGTCTGGTTGCTGACCACGATCACATGGCTCTGGCCATCGAGGTCCAGGTGCAGTTGATCTTCCTTGCTGCGCGGCACCGCTTCGATGGTGCGCTGGGCGTAGGCAATCTGTAACTGCAAGGTCTGTTCGATATGCGCATAGATCGACTGCTCGGCGATGTCGAGGGACAGGCCGGGAATCACATCGCTGACAAAGTGGTTGATATCGAGGATGACCCGTTTGCCATCGATCCGCCGCACGCGTTTGATCCGCGTGATCAGGCTGCCGGGCTCGGCATGGATGTGCTCGAGCAGCGCGCCTTCAAGCGGGATCTGGCTCAGTTCGACTACCTCGGTGCTGACATCGTTGCCGAGGCGCGGATAGGTCTCTTGAAAACTGACGATGCCGCCGAGCTGAAATTCGATCGGGTTGGTCGAAAGCACGAAGGTGCCTTTGCCATGGATCTTCTGCGCAAAACCGCGTTCCTGAAGCAGCTCGATCGCCTTGCGCACCGTGCCGCGGCTGGCCTGATAGCTGTCCATCAGTTCGGTTTCGGAAGGCAGGCGGGCGCCGCGCTCCAAACGCTCAGTCGTGATGCTGGCCAGCAGATCGCTATAGATCTGGTTGTATTTACTCATGGGGAGGCTCGGTGCCGACGGTGCTCAAAGCTTCGAACCTTAAGGCCAGGGTAGGGCTTTGTCCATGTGGACGATGGAAACACCTTAGGGTCAAGTAGGAAAATTCGTCGTTGGTCTGGTGGGAACATACATAAACAAACTCGTCTGTACGAGTTGTTGCATTAACTCGTACAGACGAGTATTTTTCGCTTCGGCGTGCTGCCAATAACAACAATCCACAGCGGAAGAACAAGCATGAGCCACGACTATCCGAACATTGCCAGGCAATTGCTGCACAGCCTCGGTGGCAGCGACAACCTCGAACAGGCCGCCCATTGCGTCACGCGGTTGCGACTGGCCCTGAAGGACCCGAGCCTGGTCGACACTGCGACGCTCAATCAGATCGATCTGGTCAAAGGCTCGTTCTTCACCGGTGGTTTGTATCAGGTGGTAATCGGTCCGGGCGAAGTGGAAAAGGTCTACGCCGAACTGCGTCGGCAGACCGGCCTCGCTGCGTCGACCATCGCTGACGTCAAACAGAAAAGCGCCGAAAAGATCAACGCCATGCAGCGTCTGGTGCGGGTGTTCTCCGACGTGTTCATGCCGATCCTGCCGGCGCTGATCATTGCCGGCCTGTTGATGGGCATCAACAATCTGCTCGGCGCCAAAGGCATGTTCATCGAAGGGCAGACCCTGCTCGATGCCTACCCGAAACTCGACGGGCTCTGGAGCCTGATCAATCTGATGGCCAATACCTCGTTCGTGTTTTTGCCGGCGCTGGTGGGCTGGTCAGCGGCCAAACGTTTTGGCGGCAGCGAGATCCTCGGCATCGTGCTCGGCCTGATGCTGGTGCACCCGGATCTGCTCAACGCCTGGAACTACGGCAAGGCCGTGGCCGGGCTGGACGGGCAGCAACTGCCGTACTTCGACATTCTCGGCTTGTTTCAGGTGGAAAAGGTCGGTTATCAGGGGCAGATCCTGCCGATTCTGTTGGCGGCCTACGTGATGAGCGTCATCGAAAAATGGTTGCGCGCCCGCGTGCCGAACGCCATTCAATTGCTCGTGGTGCCGATCACCACCATCGTCGTCACGGGGGTGCTGGCGCTGGCGGTCATCGGCCCGGTGACCCGCCACATCGGCATCTTCATTACCGAAGGGCTGGTCATGCTGTTTGACCTGGCGCCGATGGTGGGCGGCGCGATTTTTGGACTGCTGTACGCGCCGCTGGTGATCACCGGCATGCATCACATGTTCCTCGCGGTCGATCTGCAATTGATCTCGACCCAGGGCGGTACTTTCATCTGGCCGATGATCGTCATGTCCAACCTCGCCCAGGGCAGTGCAGCGCTGGCGGTGTTCTGGATGACCCGTAATGCGCGGGACAAGAGCATGGCATCGACCTCGGCGATTTCCGCTTATTTCGGTATCACCGAACCGGCGATGTTCGGCGTCAATCTGCGCTACAAGTTTCCGTTCTATGCCGCATTGACCGGTTCGGCGCTCGGCTGCGTATTCCTCTCGCTGAACAAGGTTCAGGCCTCGGCCATCGGTGTCGGTGGCCTGCCGGGCTTCATCTCGATCATTCCGCAGTACATCCCGATGTTCGTCATCGGGATGCTGATTGCCATGCTCGTGCCGTTTGTTCTGACCTGTGCATTGAGCATGAAGATTGTCCGGCCCGGTTATCGGGTTGCCTGACATTATTGAAGGAGTTGCGCCATGCAAGACTGGCAGCGTTCGGTGATCTACCAGGTCTATCCGAAGAGTTTTCATAGCCACGCCGGCAACCCGACAGGGGATCTGCGCGGTATCGTCGCCAAGCTCGACTACCTGCACTGGCTGGGCGTCGATTGTTTGTGGATCACGCCATTCCTGCGTTCGCCACAGCGCGATAACGGCTATGACATCAGCGATTACTACGCCATCGACCCGAGCTACGGCAGCATGGCCGATTGTGAATTGTTGATCGCTGAAGCGGGCAAGCGCGGGATCAAGCTGATGCTCGACATCGTGGTCAATCACACCTCGATCGAACATGTCTGGTTCCAGCAGGCACGCAGCAGTCTCGACAACCCTTACCGTGACTTCTACATCTGGCGTGATCAGCCGAACAACTGGGAGTCCAAGTTCGGCGGTTCCGCCTGGGAATATGAAGCCCAGACCGGTCAGTACTACCTGCACCTGTTCGACCACACTCAGGCCGACCTGAATTGGGATAATCCCAAGGTGCGCGCCGAAGTGTTCAGGATGATGCAGTTCTGGCGGGACAAGGGCGTTGGCGGTTTTCGTCTGGACGTGATCAATCTGATCTCCAAGCCAGAAGACTTCCCCGAAGACAACAGCGATGGCCGACGTTTTTATACCGACGGGCCGAATGTCCACGCGTACCTGCAGCAGATGCACCGCGAAGTCTTCGAAGGCCACGACCTGATCAACGTCGGCGAGATGTCGTCGACCAGCCTTGAACACTGCGTACGTTATTCGAATCCGCAGTCGAAAGAATTGTCGATGACTTTCAACTTTCATCATCTGAAAGTTGATTATCCGAACCTGCAGAAGTGGGTGCGCGCCGACTTCGATTTCCTTCAACTGAAGAAAATCCTGTCCGACTGGCAGACCGGCATGCAGGCCGGTGGTGGCTGGAACGCGCTGTTCTGGTGTAACCACGATCAACCGCGAGTGGTTTCGCGCTTCGGCCATGACGGTGAGTACCGTGAACTGTCGGCGAAGATGCTCGGCATCGCACTGCACTTTCTGCAGGGCACGCCGTTCGTGTATCAGGGTGAAGAACTGGGCATGACCAATCCGGGGTTCGAATCGATCGAGCAGTATCGCGATGTCGAGACGCTGAATATCTTTCGCCTCAAGCGCGAAGCCGGCAGCAGCGATGCCGAGAACATGGCGGCGATCATGCAGAAATCCCGCGATAACGGTCGTACACCGATGCACTGGGACGCCGGCCCGAATGCCGGTTTCAGTAGCGTCGAGCCGTGGATCGGCGTACCGGCCAATGCCGCGCAGATCAACGTTGCCCACCAGCTTGATGACCCGGAATCGGTGCTGCATCACTACCGCCGTCTGATCGCGCTGCGTCGCCACGAACCGTTGATCACTGAAGGGCTGTACCGACAATTGCTGCCGGAACATCCGCAAGTCTGGGCGTATGTGCGTGAAGGTGATGCCGAGCGCCTGTTGGTGGTGAACAACTTCTACGGGATACCCTGTGAAGTGGAATTACCGGCGACGGTCATCAGTGAATCGATGAGACAGCGACAGTTGATCAGCAATTATCCGGACGGCGCGTTGCGCAAGCGACAAGTGATGCTGCGACCTTACGAGTCATTCGTCGTGCACCTGATCGATCCCTGACATTTAACTAAAAAACCAGCTTTCAAAAAAAACACGCAGTGCACTGCGCGGGGGATTTTTGCGCGCCGAATTCATGCAACCAGACAATAAAAACAATGGGGTGGCTTATGAAAACAACAATAAATCGCAGCCTTGCAGTCGCAGGTTTTTGCCTGGCCTTACCGCCGACTTCACAAGCGCTGGAGTTTGGCGGTTACTTGCGTAGCGGCGTCGGTACGTCGGTCAACAGCAGCGGTCAATCGTGCTTCCAGTTACCCGGTGCGCAGACCAAATATCGCTTGGGTAACGAATGCGAGCAGTACGGTGAACTGGAACTGCGCCAGGATTTGTACACCCTCGACGACGGTTCGGTGCTCAGCGTCGATGGCATGGCCTCGTTGTATAACCGCTACGACCGCAGCCCCACCTTCAAAGAAGACAATGGTTCGATACGCTTGCCGCAGGCCTACGCACAGTGGTCGGCGGTGCCTGCGCTCAATGGCGGTTCGTTGTGGGCGGGGCGCCGTTACTACAAGCGAAATGACATTCACATTTCCGACTTCTATTACTGGAACCAGAGCGCCACGGGAGGCGGGGTCGAAGACGTGCTGATCGGCGACCTGAAATACAGCTACGCCTTCTCGCGCAAGGACAACCTGTACCAGAAGGACTACATCAATCGGCACGACTTCAACGTGGCCGGTTTCAAGACCAATCCTGGCGGTGAGCTGGAGTTCGGTTTGAGCTACATCGACAAGCCTGACAGCCGCGATGCCCACCGGGGCTGGGCGATCACCACGCAACATCTGCAGACAGGCTTTCTCGGCGGCAAGAACAAACTGGCGCTGCAATATGGTGAAGGGCCGGGCACCGGGCTGGGTTATACCGGCAACGTCAAACTGGACGACAGCAACAAGAGTTACCGGATCGTCGAGTTTTTCGACTGGCAGGTGACCCCGCGTTTTGGTGGACAAGTCGCTGCGGTGTATCAGAAAGACATTCGCCCTGACGGTGCCGATCAGAACTGGATCTCCCTGGGCGTGCGTCCCACCTACGCGCTCAGCGAACACTTCAAACTGGTGAGCGAACTGGGCCACGATCAGGTCGAAGCGCCGGGCGGCACGCGCAAGCTGAGCAAATTCACGTTTGCCCCGACCTGGTCGCCCAAGGGGCCAGAGTTCTGGGCGCGTCCCGAGGTGCGTCTGTATTACACGTACGCCACCTGGAACGAGGCCGCCAAGCGTGCGGCCAACCAACTGGCGAAAGGTTCGGCGTTGTCCGACACCGGCGCCTTCGGTAATGCCCGCCACGGTGCGAATGTCGGATTGCAGGTCGAATACTGGTGGAAATAAGCGATGCTGATGGAGCATTGCGCTCCATCGGCACTTCAACGCATAAAAATGCAGGTGACGTCATGGCCACACCCCAACAATTGCAACTGCTGGCTCCCTTGTCCGGTGTCCTGATGGCGCTGGACGAGGTGCCCGATCCGGTGTTTTCCGGGCGCGTGATCGGCGACGGTCTGTGCATTGACCCGACCTCGTCGACCCTGTGCGCACCGCTGGCCGGGATCATCAGCAACGTGCAGGCCAGCGGCCATGCCGTCAGCATCACCGATGACCATGGCGTTCAAGTGTTGATGCATATTGGCCTCGATACGGTGAACCTCGCCGGGCAAGGCTTCACCTCTCTGGTCGAAGAGGGGCAGCGGGTTGCAGCCGGACAGGCGCTGATCGAGTTCGATGCCGATTACATTGCCCGCCATGCGCGCAGCCTGTTGACCCTGATGTTGGTGGTCAGTGGTGAGCCGTTTACCTGGCTGAGCGCGCCGAGCGGACGGGTCGAAAGCGGCCAGCCGTTGCTTGAGCTCGCCGCGGTGCAGGCAATCAGCGAGGTGGGTGTCGCGGAAGAGGGCCAGGTGCTGTTTTCGCAAACGTTGAGACTGCCCAACCCCAATGGCCTGCACGCGCGTCCGGCTGCGGTGTTCGCGCAAGCAGCAAAGGGGTTTGGCGCAAGCATCTGCCTGCACAAGCAACAATCCCAGGCCAACGCCAAATCCCTGGTGGCGATCATGGCGTTGCAGACCGCGTTTGGTGACAGTGTGCAGGTCAGTGCTGTCGGTACAGATGCAGACGCTGCAATCAATACACTGACCCGCTTGCTGGCCGAGGGCTGTGGCGAAACGGTAGCAGCAGTGGCACCTGTCGAGGTGGTTGAAGTCGAGACGCTGACGCTTCTGCGTGGGGTCTGCGCATCACCCGGTTCGGCGTTGGGCCAAGTGGTGCAGATCAGCGAGCCGGTCTTCGACGTCAGCGAGTTCGGCGGCGGAGCAGACGTCGAGCGCGAGGCCTTTGCCAATGCGCTGATCGAAGCGGATCTGGCCTTGCAACATTTGCGTGATACCGCCGCTGGCGAGGCCGAAGCCGAGATCTTCAAGGCGCATCAGGAACTGCTCGAAGACCCGGGTCTGCTCGATCAGGCCCAAGCGCTGATCAGTGCGGGCAAAAGTGCGGCATTCGCCTGGCGTTCGGCCACGGACGAGACGGCGGCGATGTTTCGGCAACTGGGCAGTGCGTTACTGGCCGAGCGGGCGGCGGATCTGACCGATGTCGGGCGTCGCGTGCTCAAGCTGCTTTTGGGTGTTGGCGAGCAGGCGCTGGAGCTGCCGCAAGGGAGCATTCTGATCGCCGATCAACTGACTCCATCGCAAACTGCCCGAATCGATACCAGCAAAGTGTTGGGTTTTGCCACGGTCGGTGGCGGGGCGACCAGCCACGTGGCGATTCTCGCCCGCGCCTGTGGCCTGCCGTCGATCTGCGGGGTGCCGGTGCAAATGCTCGCACTGAGCAATGGCACTCAGGTTTTGCTCGATGCTGACAAAGGTGAACTGCAGGTGCGTCCTGACCCCGCGACGATCCATCAATGGCAGGCTCGCCACACGCAGCAGCGTCAACGCCATGAGCATGAGCTGGCCAATGCAACGCTCGCCGCCAGGACCCGTGACGGGCATCACGTCGAGGTATCGGCTAATGTCGCTTCATTTTCCGAAACCGAGCAGGCGATGGCTTCGGGTGGCGCGGGCGTCGGCTTGCTGCGATCGGAGTTCCTCTATATAGGGCGCAACCATGCGCCGAGCCATGACGAACAGGTCGCTACTTACAATGCGATCGCTCGCTGCGTCGGATCTGCACACAATCTGGTGGTGCGCACCCTCGATGTCGGCGGCGACAAACCGCTGGCCTATGTGCCCATGGACAGCGAAACCAACCCGTTCCTGGGGGTACGCGGCATTCGCTTGTGTCTGGAGCGCCCGCAGTTATTGCGCGAGCAGTTCCGGGCCATGCTCGGCTGCTGTGATCTGACACGTTTGCACATCATGTTGCCGATGGTCACGCAGCTGTCGGAGCTGCGTCAGGCGCGGCAGATGCTGGATGAGGAGGTGCTGGCGCTGGGGCTGACGGAACGGCCGAAGCTGGGGATCATGATCGAAGTGCCGGCCGCAGCACTGATGGCGGATCTGTTTGCGCCGCTGGTGGATTTCTTCTCGATCGGCACCAATGACCTGACGCAGTACACCTTGGCCATGGATCGCGATCACCCGCGCCTGGCCAGTCAGGCGGACAGTTTTCATCCATCGGTCTTGCGCTTGATCGCCATGACCGTGAAGGCTGCGCACGCCCATGACAAGTGGGTCGGTGTGTGCGGGGCGATGGCCTCTGAACGTCTGGCGGTGCCGTTGTTGCTGGGGCTGGGCGTGGACGAGCTGTCGGTGAGCGTGCCGATGATTGCGTCGGTCAAGGCAACGGTGCGCGAGCTTGCGCTGGCGGATTGTCAGATCATCGCGCAACAGGTGCTCGGTCTGGAAAGCGCCGGGCAGGTGCGCGAGGCGTTGCAGCTGTTTCACGAGGCAACCGTCGATACTTTACGGGTTCTGGAGAACTGAACATGTTCGATCAATTGCAGAAGGCATTCTGGAAAGCCCTGACACCGGATCTGGTCGCGGACACACCGAAAGCACCGGCCGAGCCGACTGGCGAGTTGAGCGCCGCTATCGTTGCGGCGCTGGGCGGAGTGGATAATCTTCAATCGCAGCAACCACTGGCGCTGACGCGGGTGCGGGTTGTTTTGCGTGATGTGTCGAGCATGGATCAACAGGCGTTGAGCGCCGCCGGTATTGCGGGCGTCATGCCCTTGGAGGGTGGTGTGGTGCATTTGATTACCGGGCTGCGACCGTAAGCCGATCAGTGGCGTGCGGCCTCAGGTCGCCCTTACTGTTTCTCAACCGCAGGTGTATCGTATTCGCCTTTTACGGGCCTTCAGGGGTCTGTCGCTGATACGTGAGGTAGTTGAGTTCATGTCCTTTACCCGTCGCCAAATCCTCGGTGGCCTGGCCGGTCTTGTTGTCGTTGGTGTCGGAGCGGGGGGCGCGTCGCGTTATTGGCTCGGGAAAATGGCTGACGCTGAGGCTGGGCACGATTACGAGCTGATCGCCGCGCCACTGGACGTGGAGCTGGTGCCGGGGCACAAGACCGAGGCTTGGGCATTCGGCCCGTCGGCGCCGGGCACCGAGTTGCGCGTGCGTCAGGGTGAATGGCTGCGGGTGCGCTTCATCAACCATCTGCCGGTGGCGACGACCATTCACTGGCACGGCATTCGTCTGCCGCTGGAAATGGACGGCGTGCCGTACGTGTCGCAACTGCCGGTGCTGCCGGGCGAGTACTTCGATTACAAGTTCCGCGTACCGGATGCCGGCAGCTACTGGTATCACCCACACGTCAGCAGCAGCGAAGAACTCGGTCGCGGGCTGGTCGGGCCGCTGATCATCGAAGAGCGCGAGCCGACCGGATTCAAGTACGAAAAGACCCTGAGCCTGAAGAACTGGCATATCGATGACGAAGGTAATTTCGTCGAGTTCAGCATCCCCCGTGAAGCAGCGCGTGGCGGCACGGCGGGGCGCTTGTCGACGATCAACGGTGTGCCGACCCCGGTGATCGAACTGCCGGCCGGGCAGATCACGCGGGTGCGTTTGCTCAACCTCGACAACACGCTGACTTACCGCATCAACATTCCCGGCGTCGAAGCGAAGATTTATGCGCTGGACGGCAACCCGGTCGAACCGCGGCCATTGGGCAAGGAATACTGGCTCGGTCCGGGCATGCGTATTTGTCTGGCGATCAAGGCGCCGGCGGCGGGTGAAGAGCTGTCGCTGCGCAACGGGCCGGTACGTCTGGGCACGCTGCGTTCGGTGGCCAATAACGATGCGCCGACTGACTGGCCGAAAGCGCTACCCGCCAACCCGGTAGCTGAGCCGGACCTGGCCAACGCCGAGAAACTCAACTTCAATTTCGAATGGGTCGGTTCGGTGTCGGTCGATGTCGACAACGGGCGGCCGCCGAGCCTGTGGCAAATCAACGGCAAGGCTTGGGACATCACCGACAAGACCTGCGCCGATCGACCGATCGCCAGCCTGAAACTGGGTCAGAGCTATATTTTCGAACTGAAGAACATGACTCAGTACCAGCACCCGATCCACCTGCACGGCATGAGTTTCAAAGTGATCGCGTCGAACCGGCACAAGATCATTCCGTACTTCACCGACACTTATCTGCTGGGCAAGAATGAGCGCGCGCAAGTGGCGCTGGTGGCCGATAATCCAGGGGTGTGGATGTTCCATTGCCACGTGATCGACCACATGGAAACCGGCCTGATGGCCGCCATCGAGGTGAAGTGATGCGCCAGATTCGCCCTGCCGCGATCATCGACCGCAGCCGTGATCGCGACTTCATGCGCGAAGCCCTGGCCCTCGCCGCACAAGGCGCAGCGCTGGGTGAAGTGCCGGTCGGCGCAGTGCTGGTGCAGGATGGCGAAATCATCGGGCGCGGCTTCAACTGCCCGATCAGTGCCAGTGACCCGAGTGCCCACGCGGAAATGGTCGCTATCCGCGCGGCCGCGCAAGCGGTGGATAACTATCGGCTGCCGGGAAGCACCCTGTATGTGACGCTGGAACCGTGCAGCATGTGCGCCGGTTTGATCGTGCATTCGCGGGTGGCGCGGGTGGTGTATGGGGCGCTGGAGCCGAAGGCGGGGATTGTGCAGAGTCAGGGGCAGTTTTTTACCCAGGGATTTTTGAATCACCGGGTGTTGTATGAAGGCGGGGTGTTGGCCGAAGAATGTGGCGCCGTGCTGACCGAGTTCTTCCGCGCCCGAAGAGCAAAAAGCCCCTCACCCTAACCCTCTCCCAGAGGGAGAGGGGACTGACCGAGCTGGATGGGCGAGGTCCGCCGACCTGAGATACCGAGTCGAACTCAAGTTTTGAAAAGCTCAACGATCAGCTCCCTCTCCCTCTGGGAGAGGGCTGGGGTGAGGGGTGGGCTCACCGCGGTGGGTGGTTGGATTACTTCTTCGCGACAATCACCGCACGCATCGGCGCCGGCAAACCTTCAATGGTTTTGCTGTGATCATCGGGATCAAGAAAGTCGCTCAGCGACTGATACTTCATCCACTCGGTACCGCGCTGTTCTTCGACCGTCGTGGTGCTCACATCCACGCAACGAATATCGGTGAACCCCGCACGACGTAACCACAATTCCAGCGCCGGCACCGACGGCAGGAACCACACGTTACGCATCTGCGCATAACGGTCTTCCGGCACCAGGACCTGATGCTTGTCGCCTTCAACCACCAGCGTTTCCAGCACCAGCTCGCCGCCCTTGACCAGGCAATCCTTCAGCGCCAGCAAATGCTCGATCGGCGAACGGCGGTGGTAGAACACGCCCATGGAAAATACTGTATCGAAACCTTCCAGATTCGGTGGCAAGTCTTCGAACGGGAATGGCAGGTGCCAGGCATTCGGCTCTGACAGATAACGTTGCACCGCCTGGAACTGGCAGAAGAACAACCAGTTCGGGTCAACACCGATCACACTGTTCGCGCCGGCACCGAGCATGCGCCACATGTAGTAACCATTGCCGCAACCGACATCGAGGATGCGTTTGCCCTTCAGATCCAGATGCGGGGCGACGCGTGACCATTTCCAGTCCGAGCGCCATTCAGTGTCGACGTGCACGCCAAACAGATCGAACGGCCCTTTGCGCCATGGCGACAGACCCATCAGTGCAGTACGCATCTGCGCGCGGGTTGCGTCGTCGCAATCGGTGTCGAGTTTCAGGCCGTTAAGCAGATCGATTTCGCTCGGCTGAATTTTCGGCAAGGCATCCAGCGCACTTTGCCAGCGCTCCAGATCGCCGTGACCTTTCTCCATTTTCTTGTCGAGTTGCGCTTGCAGGGTGTTGGCCCATTCGGCCAGTGGCGTGCCGGCCAGACGGCGGGCGAGGGGGGACAGATCAATCATGGCAAGGCAATCAACGAGGCAAAGTTAAGACACTGGAACCACGGCACGACTTTCGAGAACCCGGCGGCCAACAGGCGTTCGCGGTGTTCTTCGAGGCTGTCGGGCTTCATGACGTTTTCGATGGCGCTGCGCTTCTGGGCGATTTCCAGTTCGCTGTAGCCGTTGGCGCGTTTGAAGGCGACGTGCAGATCGGTGAGTAGCGCGTGTTCTTCGGCATCGTTGAAACGCAGCTTCTCCGAGAGAATCAGCGCGCCCCCCGGCAGCAGCGATTGGCGAATGCGCGAGAGCAACGCGGTGCGCTGATCGGGAGCGATGAATTGCAGGGTGAAGTTCAGCGCCACCACCGAAGCCGGCTGGAAATCGAGGGCGAGGATGTCGCCTTCGATCACTTCCACCGGCAGCAACTCCTGGAACATCGAGTCCTGACCGTTGAGGTATTCGCGGCAGCGCTCAACCATCGCCGCCGAGTTATCCACAGCGATCACCCGGCAACCGTCGGTGCGCACGTGACGGCGCAGCGCTTGAGTGACCGCGCCCAGCGATGAACCGAGGTCGTAGAGCACGCTGTTCGGCTGGGCGAACTGCGCCGCGAGCACGCCGAGGTTTTCGACGATGGTCGGGTAACCCGGCACCGAGCGCTTGATCATGTCCGGGAACACCCGCACCACGTCTTCATTGAAGGCGAAGTCAGGCACCTGGGCCAAAGGCTTGGCGAAAATACGATCGGGTTCTTTGCTCACGGCGGTTCCGGCGGTGTAAATGGAAAGGCCGGCATTTTAGCCAAAAGGGCGCGGGGATGCTTGGGTTGTCTGATAAAGCGTTTTTTTGCCGGTGATCGTTCCCACGCTCCGCGTGGGAATGCCGCCCCGGACGCTCCGCGTCCCTGCGCAAATGACGCAGAGCGTCACAGGATGCATTCCCACGCGGAGCGTGGGAACGATCAGATCCGTTTAGTCTGGGAGAACGCCGAGGCCGCGATGCCCCACTGGCCCAGCCAGTAGCTGAGGATGATGACGTATGGCGCGGCGTGGAATGGCGATACGAAGCGATCAATACCGATCACGCTGTCCGAGAATACAAACGCCAGCGCACCGCCCGCCGCCAGCAACGCCGAGCGTTTCGGCACATCGGTGCCCAAACGGGCCAGCGCGCGCCAGAGCATCGCGCTGATCGCCGTGCCATAAACAATCACCGGCACCAGCAATGGCCCAAGACCGCTGGAAATCAGAAAACCCAGCAGTACCGCGCCCACTCCGAGGGCAAGTACCAGCGGCAAAATCGCCAGACGCTTGCAGTCACTCAGATAAGCCTTCAGATAAGCCAGATGCGCGACCAGAAACGCACCGAGGCCAAATACAAACAGGTCCCCCGGCCAGGCCAGCAACACATCACCCAGCAACGAGAAAATCAGACCGAGACTGATCCAGCGCCGATAGTCGCTGGGTGGCGCATCGTGCAGCCAGCCTAGCAGCGCCAGCACCGGCAGCGGTTTCACCAGCAAGCACAGCAACGCCGCATGGGTGCTGACGCCTTAGAGAAACGTCACCGCGCCCATCAGCGCCAGAATCAGCCAGCCCACGATCAATTCACCGAAATGGCGCAGTCAAAGGTTTCCACCGGCAGCACTTCCGGCGCCCACGGCTGTTGCGAAGTCAGGCGCAGACGCCCGGTGCCGGGGGCAAAGGCCTGGAAGCGCCAGGTCGACAGGCCTGCTGCGCCGACCACACCGGCATCTTCCGGATTGCTGTAAACCTCGGGGCTGAGTGCGCGCAGCACGCCACCGGCGGAATCCTGAATGGCCCAGCGATAACCCGTGGTCGGGTTGCTTGGCAGCATGATGATGAGGTTTTGTCCGTTGGTCAGCCGTACGGGGCATTCGCTTTGTTTTTCCACGGTCACATTGTGTTTCGGCTGCGTGGCGCAGGCGGCCAGCAACGAGAGGGCGAGGGGGAGAAACAGGCGAGTGGGGGACATAAGGTCAGCGGCTCCGACGTTGGCGACGAACGGCGAGCATAACTGAAGATGAGACAAAGTGTGACAACACCAAGCCCTCACCCTAGCCCTCTCCCAGAGGGAGAGGGGACTGACCGGGGGATATTCCAGAAGTCCACCGACCTGAAATAGATCATTGAATCCATAATCGACTTGGTGTTTCAGGTCGATGTATAGCGCAAGACAACTCGGTCGGCTCCCTCTCCCTCCGGGAGAGGGCTGGGGTGAGGGGGGCTGTCTGTCAGAACAGGATCTTCGCCACATCTGCAAACTTCTTCGCGAAGTGCACCGTAATCCCTTCCTTCAGATAATCCGGCAGTTCCTCAAAATTACCCCGATTCGGCTCCGGCAAAATCAGCTCGAAAATCTTCTGCCGCCGTGCCGCAATCACCTTCTCACGCACCCCGCCAATCGGCAGCACATGCCCGGTCAGCGTCAGTTCGCCAGTCATTGCCACACCTTTTTTCGGCGGTTGATTACGTGCAAGCGAGAGCAGGGCGCTGGCCATGGTTACGCCGGCGCTCGGGCCGTCCTTCGGTGTCGCGCCTTCTGGCACGTGCAGATGGACGAAGGCTTCGTCGAAGAACTTCGCGTCACCGCCGAACTGTTTCAGGTGCGAGCTGACGTAGCTGTAGGCGATCTCCGCTGATTCCTTCATCACATCGCCCAGTTGCCCGGTGAGTTTGAAGCCACGATTGAGCGTGTGAATCCGCGTCGCTTCGATCGGCAATGTGGCGCCGCCCATGCTGGTCCACGCCAGCCCGGTAATCACGCCGGTGCCGGACAGCACTTGCTCGTTGCGGAACACCGGGTGACCCAGTGACGCTTCGAGGTCTTTCGGCCCGAGTTTGATCACCGCTTTCGGCTCGTCAATGAGCTTCATGACCGCTTTGCGCACCAGTTTGCCCATTTGCTTTTCCAGCTGACGCACGCCGGCTTCGCGGGCATAACCGTCGATCAAGGCTTTGAGCGCGCTGTCGCTGATGCTCAGGCTGCCTTTCGACACACCGGCCTTTTCCAGCAGTTTCGGCCACAGGTGACGCTTGGCGATGGCGACTTTTTCTTCGGTGATGTAACCGGACAGGCGAATCACTTCCATGCGGTCCAGCAGTGGCCCCGGAATCGAATCGAGGGTGTTGGCGGTGCACACGAACAGGACTTTCGACAGGTCCATGCGCAGGTCGAGGTAGTGATCGAGGAATTCGACGTTCTGTTCCGGGTCGAGGGTTTCCAGCAGCGCCGAGGCCGGGTCGCCCTGGTAGCTCTGGCCCATCTTGTCGATCTCGTCGAGCATAATCACCGGGTTCATCACTTCGACGTCTTTCAACGCTTGCACCAGTTTGCCTGGCTGCGCGCCGATGTAGGTGCGGCGATGGCCCTTGATCTCGGCTTCGTCACGCATGCCGCCGAGGCTGAAGCGGTAGAACGGCCGGCCGAGGGATTCGGCGATGGATTTGCCGACGCTGGTTTTACCTACGCCCGGCGGACCGACCAGCAGCACGATCGAGCCGCTGATTTCGCCTTTATAGGCACCGACGGCGAGGAATTCGAGGATGCGATCCTTGATGTCGTCGAGGCCGGCGTGGTGTTTGTCGAGGACTTTGCGTGCGTGCTTGAGGTCGAGTTTGTCGTCGCCGTAGACGCCCCACGGCACCGAGGTCGCCCAGTCGAGGTAGTTGCGGGTGACCGCGTACTCCGGCGAGCCGGTCTCGAGGATCGACAGTTTGTTCATTTCCTCTTCGAGGCGTTTCTGCACCTGCGCCGGCAGGACTTTGCCTTCCAGACGCTGTTCGAACTGTTCAAGGTCGGCGCTGCGGTCGTCCTTGGTCAGGCCGAGTTCCTGCTGGATGACCTTGAGTTGTTCCTTGAGGAAGAACTCGCGCTGATGCTCGCCGATCTTGCGGTTAACTTCGGCGGAAATTTCTTTTTGCAGACGCGCGACTTCGACCTCCTTGCGCAGCATCGGCAGGACTTTTTCCATGCGCTTGAGCATCGGTACGCAGTCGAGCACGCCTTGCAGTTCGGGGCCAGTGGCCGAGGTAAGGGCGGCGGCGAAGTCGGTCAGCGGCGATGGATCGTTGGGGCTGAAGCGGTTGAGGTAGTTTTTCAGTTCTTCGCTGTACAGCGGGTTGAGCGGCAGCAGTTCCTTGATCGCGTTGATCAGCGCCATGCCGTAGGCCTTGACCTCGTCGGTCGGCTCGGTGGGCTGATGCGGGTATTCGACTTCGACCAGATACGGTGGGCGGTGGTGTTTGAGCCAGGTTTTGATGCGGACGCGGCTCAGGCCTTGGGCGACGAATTGCAGTTTGCCGTTCTCGCGGCTGGCGTGGTGGACTTTGACCAGCGTGCCGTATTGCGGCAGCGCGCCGGTGTCGAAGTGGCGCGGGTCTTCCTGGGGGGTGTCCATAAAGAACAGCGCCAGGGAGTGGTGTTCGGATTTGCTGACCAGTTCGAGGGTTTCGGCCCAGGGTTCTTCGTTGACGATGACCGGCAGGACTTGGGCCGGGAAGAACGGGCGGTTGTGGATCGGGATGATGTAGACCTTGTCCGGCAGGTTCTGGCCTGGCAGGGCGAGGCCTTTGCCGGAGGAGGTGTGTTCGATGTTTTCGGCTTCGGTGTAGTCGTCGGGGTTTTCCGAGAATTCTTGCTGGTCGCTCATGGGGCACCTGCGCAATGGGGTATGGGTCTTAGATGGGGCAGGCTTTGGGTGGTTTCAATGGGAGGGGATGTTTCTGCTTGTGTGTTCAGGGTTTTGACAGGGTTCACGCTTTTGACTTGGCGGCCTTTGGGCCGACCAGGTTCTTGGGGTTTTGGGGGTATATCCGTTGCTTCGGGTGCTGCGGCTGGCGGTTTCGCCCTTACGGCGACTCACTTTTTTGACAAACGCCTCAAAAAAGTAAGCAAAAAAACGCTTGCTCCTACGTGCGGCCCGCTCGCTGGGGCTCGGGGTTCCTTCGCTCCGGGATCGATCCGGGCGCAGCGTCTACGGTTTGCTTCGCTGCACCTCCTCTCGCTGTGTTTGGCTGCGCCAAACGGTCGCTGCGCTCCCACGCCCGGATCAATCCCTCCACTCAGCCTTCCGACGTCGCCCGTGGATCAAGATCAAGATCAAGAGCAGGCGAGCTGACACTCGGCCTATTGAGTGGTGAAGAGCGTGGGGTGTTCGGCTTTTGATGTGTTTCAGAATCTGAGTTCAACTCGGTATTTCACGTCGGTGTAACTCGTCCAAACGCCTCAGATCAGTCCCCTCTCCCTCTGGGAGAGGGCTAGGGTGAGGGGATTTTGATCTGTTTCAGAATCTGAGTTCGAGTCGGTATTTCACGTCGGTGTAGCTCATCCAAACACCTCGATCAGTACCCTCTCCCACCGGGAGAGGGTTAGGGTGAGGGGCTTTTGATCTGTTTCGGAATCTGAGTTCAACTCGGTATCGCACGTCGGCGTAGCTCGCCAAAACACCTCGGTCAGTCCCCTCTCCCTACGGGCGGTCCGACGTTTCGGGAGGGCTAGGGTGAGGGGCTTTTCAGTATGTGAATTCAACTCGGTATTGCATGTCGGCGTGCGTCCTCCGTCGGTTCCTGCACGTGACGGAAAGGCAGACGCACGATTAACCCGATGACTGAAATCCTGACCTTCTTGTTAGATAGGGTAAGTCAGCTCTTGGAGAAAAAAGTATCCGTTACCGGTGAGTTCACGCGTTTCATCACCGTGGACTGCCTTGGCGGAAATTTGCAAGTTATCGAGGGAGTATAAATACAGGCCGCTATTGAGTTGACTTACAGTAATGCCGGAAGAGGATGTCAATTCATAGTCATAAGGATGAATACCTCGTTCGGTCACGACATATTCATAGTAGTCAGCGATTGAAGGATCCAGCAGCTTGCGAAGCGAGATGGTGAGTGATCGTCGGCTGGATGAACTGTGATTATCTTCGAAAGAAAAATCATAACCGCCGAGCGGGCTGAAAGACGTGGTAAGGCTGGTCGACAGGAAGCTGGTCAGCTTGACTGGCGTGTCGCCAATGGTGCCTTTTACATCAACGTTAAGAATACCGTTTACCCATACGGCTGGGGATGCCTTTGGATTGGTCATGGGAAGCTTCCTGTGCCTGATTTGTTTGGAGAAGGAAGTCTGGAATTAATGTCAAAAACGGGGAACTGTCATATCTGACAGGTTTTTATACTTGTTCGCGATGAACCTTCTTGATTGGGGTTATATAGAAGGCGCATTGCTGATCATGTGTGGGGCAGGCTTGCTCGCGAAAGCGCTGTGTCAGTTACTCCAACTGCCGAATGCGCTGACGCCTTCGCGAGCAGGCTCGCTCCCACAGAGGATTAGCTGTGTGGTGGAGATTGAGATATTTCGTGGTTATCCAGCACGCGGTTCACGGCCAGTTCGGCGAGCATGATGATTTGCTGGATCGCCAGAATCGTGCGCCGTTGCGGCAGGTCGATGTAGGCGGCGATGTCGCTGGTCATGAGGCTGGCCTGGGCCAGGGATTCGCAGGCGTGGACCAGCAGGCTTTCGCTGTCCTGTTCAGGGGCGACCTGGAACATGGTGCTGGGTTTGTGGAAGCGCAGGGTTAACGCGTTGGGTTTGAGGTAGTGGTCGAGGGCGCGTTCTGCGGCTTCGTGGAATTTCTTCGAATCGGGGGATTCGTAGGGCGAGGTGTCGTCGGTTTCTGGCGGATTGGGTGTTGGCTTTTTCATGGTGACGCTCCGAATGATAAGTGGGGCTGTCACTCTCAATCACCGCGACGCGACAGAGGGTGGCAGCTGTACGCGGGGTCGCGGACCGAGCCATTCGGCAATCTCGGCATACCCGAAGGTATCCCGCGCACAGCCACCATCAAACCAAACTAAAAGCACCTGAGCGCTCCAGTTTGGGCCGGCGATTATGCATCAAATCGAATGAACTGCTCGGGCCGCGACGCCCGTTCGCTGAATTTGCAGCGACCCCCCGAGCCTATCCAGCCGATTTCCGAGGCACAACCGACGCGACTTGTCGGAAAACTCCGCGCCACTTTCAACGTCTGTAGGACGAGCACATTTCCCACAGATAAACACTTTTCAACCTGTGGGAGCGAGCCTGCTCGCGAAAGCGGTGTGTCAGGCACTGTAGATGTTGAATGTGCTGACGCCTTCGCGAGCAGGCTCGCTCCCACAGGGTTCTCCTGTGGATGCAGAAATGGCGTGCATAAAAAAGGCGATGCCCCCTGCGGGACATCGCCTTCATTTTCACCGCCGCTAAAACTTATTCCGGCAGTTTGTACGCAATCACGTAGTCACCCATTTTGGTGCCCAGCGAACCGTGACCGCCGACAACCAGCAGCACGTATTGCTTGCCGTCCTTGCCGGTGTAGGTCATCGGAGTCGCTTGGCCACCTGCTGGCAGACGCGATTTCCACAACTCTTTACCGCTGTTCACGTCGTACGCACGCAGGTACTGGTCGAGGGTGCCGCTGAGGAAGCCGACGCCGCCAGCAGTCACCATCGAGCCGCCCATGCTTGGGACGCCCAAGGTGAAGCCGATCGGGATTGGCGAGCTGTCGCGGCTGGTGCCGTTCTTGCGTTTCCACACGACTTTGCTGGTGGTCAGGTCGATACCGGCGACGTAGCCCCAGGCCGGGGCCTGGCACGGTACGCCGAATGGCGACATGAACGGGTGCATGATCACCGCGTATGGCGCGCCGGTGTTTGGTTGCACGCCAGCGGTTTCGCTTTCGCGTTTGCTGCCGGCGGCGACTTGCTCGCGTGGCACCATTTTCGAAACGAAGGCCATGTAATTCGGGCTGGTGAACAGCATTTGGCGAACCGGATCGACCGAGACGCCGCCCCAGTTGAACACGCCGACGTTACCCGGGTAGATCAGGCTGCCCTGTTCCGACGGCGGGGTGTACTGGCCTTCGTAACGCAGTTCCTTGAACTGGATGCGGCACAGCATCTGGTCGAACGGGCTCGCGCCCCACATGGCTTTTTCGGTGAGTTCCGGGGCCAGTAGGTTGAGGTCCGAACGGGCCTGGGTCGGTGCGGTGTGGTCGCCTTTCACGGCGCCTTGCGGTACCGGAATTTCCTTGATCGGAATGATCGGCGTGCCGTCACGACGGTCGAGGACATACAGGCTGCCCTGTTTGGTCGGGGCGATCAGCGCCGGTTTCACGCCGTCGGCGGTTTTCATGTCGAGCAGGGTTGGCTGGCTGCCAACGTCCATGTCCCACAGGTCGTGGTGGGTGAACTGGTAGTTCCAGCGCACTTTACCGGTGGCCAGGTCCAGAGCGACTACACCGGCGCTGAATTTCTCGGCGCCCGGGGTGCGGTCAGCGCCCCACTGGTCTGGGGTCTGGTTGCCCAGTGGCAGGTACACCATGCCGAGTTTTTCGTCGACACTGGCCAGCGACCACATGTTCGCCGAGTTGCGGCTGTAGGTTTCGCCCGGTGCCAATGGCTCGGTGGCGTCTGGCTTGTCGCTGTCCCAGTTCCATACGAGGTGACCGTCGCGCACGTCGAAGGCGCGGATCACGCCCGATGGCTCGTTGGTCGATTCGTTGTCGGTCACGTGACCGCCCATGATCACCAGATCACGGGTAATCGCCGCTGGCGAGGTGGAGTAGTAGCCGCCAGCGGTGAACGGGCCGATGCCTTGGGTCAGGTCAACCACGCCTTTGTTGCCGAAGCCTTCGCAGATTTTGCCAGTGTCGGCGTTCAGTGCGATCAGACGGGCATCAGCGGTTGGCAGGTACAGACGACGCGGGCAAGCCTGCGCAACGGCTTTGCCAGCCTCGGAAATCACCGCCGAGGCAGCGTTTTCAGACTTGGCATAAGCGGCTTCGTCGTAGTACGACACGCCACGGCAGGTCATGTGGGCGAAGCCTTTGAAGCCGACCGGGCTCTTGATCTGCGGGTCGAAGCGCCACAGTTCTTTGCCGGTGTCCGGGTCCAGAGCCAACACTTTGCTGTGCGCGGTGCAGGCATAGATCATGCCGTTGGCTTTCAGCGGGGTGTTTTCGTTGGTCAACTCGACCGGGTCATCTGCGGTCGGCAGGTCGCCGGTCTGGATGCGCCAGGCTTCTTGCAGCTTGCCGACGTTGGCCGGGGTGATCTGCTTCAGCGGCGAGTAACGGTCACCGAACTCGGTGCGGCCATAGGCCTGCCAGTCGCCATCGGGCATGGCTGGCGCGGTGCTGGTGGTGTCCGCAGTGTCGCGGCCCAGCTCGCCGAAGGTTTCGCCCGGGTGGGTGAACAGGCTGGCCAGAGCGGTAACGCCGGCCAGCACCACGGCGACGGTCAGACCGCCAGTGCCCATCGGCGCCGGGCCGTCAAGCAGCAGCGGACGACGGAACCACGGCAGCAACATCACGAAGCCGAGGACGAACCACAGGGCCAGACGTGGCACCAGTTGCCACCAGTCCAGACCGACTTCCCACAGCGCCCAGACGGTGCTGGCGAACAGAACGATGGCGTACAGGCCCAGCGCCGCGCGACGGCGCATCAGCATCAGAATGCCGGACAGCGCGATGCCGATACCGGCCAGCAGGTAGTACAGCGAGCCGCCGAGCATGCTCAGCTTGACCCCACCGGCCAACATGGCCAGGCCCATCAGTAGAAGCAGAATGCCGAGCAGGCTCGGTAGCAAACGGCCCCGACTCGAAGCACTTTCGGTGCTCATAGTGTGATTCTCCGTGACGTTTTATGTAGTCCCGCGCTGTAGTCACTTTAGATGACGATTTGGCACAGGCATGGTTCAGATAAAAACTTGTCTAGCTAACGAAATTTCCTGTGGGAGCGAGCCTGCTCGCGAAAGCGGTGTGTCAGACGACTTCGTTGGTGAAGTTGAAATTGCTTTCGCGAGCAGGCTCGCTCCCACATTGGATCTCAGTGGTTTTCTAGAACGA
Source organism: Pseudomonas sp. S3_C06 (assembly GCF_054667675.1). Taxonomy (NCBI): domain Bacteria; kingdom Pseudomonadati; phylum Pseudomonadota; class Gammaproteobacteria; order Pseudomonadales; family Pseudomonadaceae; genus Pseudomonas; species Pseudomonas sp. S3_C06. The sequence goes on along the minus strand of NZ_CP162747.1, from coordinate 2,628,633 downwards.
GGACTGGATCTTGATCCCGCCGATCAGGGCGTCGTCTACGTTGTTCACGCCACCGGGGTGGCGGATGTATTGCAGGTTCGGGCGTACGGTCAGCCAGTTGGTCACGTGCACGCCGTAATACAGCTCGGCGCTGTATTCGGTGTCTTGCGGCGGCAGGAACGACGGATCGTCATAGTCGTAGACCGCATTGGCACGGTTGCTCGCTTCGGCGTTTTTGCGGAAGGCCGGGTTGACGTGCACGCGGGCGAGGGCGAAACCGATGTCATCCTTGGCGCGCGCGTCGAACGGGCCTTTGTAGGTGATGCCGGCCTGCACGTAGTTGTCGATCGCGTTGGTTTTCTTGTCGTGCATCGTGCCGTTGGCGAACACGCTCAAGCCGCGACTGTTATCGCTGGCGACGCTGGTGATCTGCTGCTGAATACCCAGCCACACGCCGTGTTTGCTCGACGCGCTGCGGTAGGCTTCGCCGCTGAGAGCCGCCGGTTGGCCGTGGCTGTCTTTATAGACGTCGCTGGCCTTGGCGTTGCTGTAGTAGTAACCCGCGCGGTATTCGCCCGGCAGGCCGTTGAGCTTAGGCGTCCACACCAGTTCGATCGGCAGGATCGCGCCCTGGGTGCCGCTGCCGCTGAGTTTGAAGCCGTTGCCGCGATCGAGGTTCGACGGGTTCTGCTCGTAAGCGCCGACCTGTGCATACAGCTCCGGGGTCAGGTGATATTTGACGCGCAGCGCCCATTGGCTGACCGGCCAGTTGTACCAGATGCCGCCGACCCAGTTGCCGACCTGCGAACCGCAGAACGCGAGGTTCTGGAAGTCGCACGGGAAGCTGTTGAAGTCTTCGCCTTCGCCGAAACGGCCGACTTTGATGTCGAGTTTCTGATCGAAGAATTTCTGCTGATACCACATCTGCGTCAGACGTGTGGTCTGGCCACGGCCCCAGACTTCCTGGGCCGAGGTGAAACCACCGACGCGCGGATCGTTGATGCGGTCGTTGCTGATATTGTTGCCGCTGCGTTTGGTGATGGTCAGTTGAAACTCGGCGTCGTCCCAGCCGAGGATCTTTTGCAGGTCGAGGTGGGTGCCGAGGCCGAACTGATCGCTGTAACGCGCGGTGCGGTCATGGTCATAGCCACCGTGCAGGTTGCTGCCCATTTCACCGGTGTAATCGAGTTTGAAGTCGTAGCCTTTTTCCGAGAGTTCGGTGCGCGTGCCGTTCCAGTCACCGAGCATGTACGGTGATTCACTGTCGAACGCGGGCGCCGCTTGAGCGCAAGTGGCGAGGCCAAGAGCGGTGCAGCCGCCAAGGGTGCGCAGGATTGAGATAGCGCTGTCTCGGGAGAAGGAAAAATCGGGCATGGATAAGTCTTTTTTTGGTGTTTTCGGGGTGCGAGCTGAGTGCTTCAATAAGTCGCAGGCAGTGAAGCGATTCAGCTGAAGGGCGGCAGGATAATGATCTGTTACAAAAAGACAAAGGCCTTTTGTGAACATGCAGCGTTTCGGATTCGGTAACAGTGCGGCAAACGGGCGCATTGTCGGCCGGTTCGCGGCCTGCGATCTTTTCAGGTTGGCCTACATTTGAAGGTAGGCCTTCCACCCGAACACCCCCTCGGCTAAGGTGCGCGGCTTCTGCATTTTCACTTCGCCCAAAGGCCTGGCATGAACGAACAAACCCCCGATCCGCTGCACGGCGTCACCCTTGAACAGATCCTCAATGCCTTGGTGAGCCATTACGAATGGTCGGGGCTGGCCGAGCGCATCGATATTCGCTGCTTCAAGAGCGACCCGAGCATCAAGTCGAGCCTCACGTTTCTGCGCAAAACCCCGTGGGCGCGGGAAAAGGTCGAGCGTCTGTACGTTAAGTTGATGCGCACCAAGCGACCGCTCTGACATGGACGCCGGTTGTTGGCGTCGTCGCCTGATCACCTGCGCAGCCGTACTGGGCTGGGCGGGGTTGGGCATTCAGTTGTACCTGATTTTCTTCGCACGCTTGAGTGTCGGCGCCAGCCTGTTGGGCGGGTTGGTGAGTTTTTTCAGTTACTTCACGATTCTGACCAATACGCTGGTGGCGACGGTGCTGACCTGTGCCGTGACTGCGCGCGAATCCGCTGCGCGCCGCTGGTTTTTGCAGCCGTGGGTCAGCAGTGGGATTGCCGTGAGCATTGCTGTGGTCGGACTGGCCTACAGCATTTTGCTGCGGCATTTGTGGCATCCCGAAGGTTGGCAATTTGTCGCCGATGAACTGCTGCACGACGTGATGCCGCTGCTGTTTCTGGGCTATTGGTGGGCGTGCGTACCCAAGGGCACTTTGCGCTGGTGGCATCTGCCGGTGTGGCTGATTTATCCGCTGGTGTATTTCATCTACGCCTTGCTGCGCGGGCATTTGCTCGGCGCGTATGCGTATCCGTTCATTGATGTGGCGGTGTTGGGTTATCCACAGGTGCTGATCAATGCCGGGGGGATATTACTGGGGTTTGTGGTGATTGGCTTGGTGGTCATTGGTCTCGACCGCTGGAGATTTGCACGAAGTTAAAGCACTTGTAGGAGTGAGCCTGCTCGCGATGGCGGTGGAACAGTTACAAATTTATTGACTGACACTCCGCTATCGCGAGCAGGCTCACTCCTACAAGGGATATCACTCTTCTTCAGGAGTGCCTTCGGCGCGCCAGTAGCCGACGGCTTTGATGAACTGTTCATCCAGCCCATGCTCATCGATCAGCACCCGGCGAATCTGCCGTGAGACTTTCGTTTCGGTCGCAACCCACGCATACAGATTGCCCTTGGGCACCTGCAATTGCTTAACCGTCGCCAGCAGGTTGTCCTTGCTGCCTTCGCGCAACACCCAGATCACATTGACCTGCGCCGGGCTCTCCAGCACTTGCTGCTCGGCGCCGTTTTCCACTTCGATCACCACCAACGCCTTGCGATTGGCCGCCAGGCCTTCGAGGCGGCGGGCGATGGCGGGCAGGGCGGTTTCATCGCCGATCAGCAAGTAGCTGTCGAAAATGTCCGGCACGATCATCGAACCGCGCGGGCCGCCGATGTGCAGGAATTGCCCCGGTTTGGCTTGCTCGGCCCAGGTCGACGCAGGGCCGTCACCGTGCAGAACAAAATCGATGTCCAGTTCCAGCGCATCGAGGTCGTAACGACGCGGGGTGTAGTCGCGCATTTCGGGCTTCGGCCCATCGTCCTTGCCGGCGCCAAGCACCATCGTTTCGAGTGCGGCCACCTGCTCGGCGTTCTGCGGGAACAACAGCTTGACGTGATCGTCAGTGCCCAGACTGATAAACCCGGCCAGTTCCGGCCCGCCAAGGGTGATGCGGCGCATGCGTGGCGTCAGGTCGACCACGCGCAACACCTCAAGCTTGCGGCGTTTGATTTCGTGCATCACGCGGTGAATGGTTTGGGTATCGACTGCAGTCATTCGCTTTTCTCCGAAACAGGTTGAACGGCAGGGCCGTCGACGATGGCTTTGGCGGTGTCGTTGAGCAGGTCACGCACACGCAGGATTTCTGCCGCGCTCCAGCGGCCGTGGTGCATTTGCAAAGCATGGCGCAGGTTGTGCACCGCCTCGTGGATTTCCGGCGGCCGATCATGGCCGCGCAGGGAGCGTTTGCTCACATCGATGCGCATGCGCACGCCGTCGAGGGCAACGGCTTGTTCGCTCAAAGACAAACGACCGGCCTCGGTGACGCTGTAGCGTTTTTTGCCGCCCTCGGCGTCGCCGGTGATCAGTTCGCTCTCTTCGAGAAAGGTCAGGGTCGGGTAGATCACGCCGGGGCTTGGGCTATACGCGCCGTCGAACATGCCTTCGATCTGGCGGATCAGGTCGTAGCCGTGGCATGGCTGCTCGGCGACCAGCGCGAGCAGCAGCAATTTCAGGTCACCGGGGGCGAATACCCGTGGGCCACGGCCGCCGCGCTCACGTCCGGGGCGCTTCTCAAAGCCGTCACGGCCGTCGCCGTGTTCGCGGTGGGGGGAATGATGGTCTCTCATTTCAGTCTTCTCTCGTCGTGTTTAGATACAACTTAAGATATATCTTAAGGCGGGTGCAAGATGTTTTTCCCCGAGCCGTGATCCGGGCTGACGAGCGGCAACCTGCCACCCAGGCAAGCGATGATTTCGCCGGCGAACGGCGCGCGCAATAACCTGAAAGTTAAAGTCATCACTCTATTCTTTGTAGAGCATATGTTCTAAATTGCACTAGGCGAGCCGTGCTGGCAGGGCGAAGTTGCTGTATGGTTTTTTAACTTAAACTGTCTGTAGGGTGGAACTTACAGTCACTGTTTCGAATATTGTTTTTTTGTTCTTTTTTCTTGCGGGTCATGGGGTTGTTTAACTACGAGGTTGTCGGAAGTTGCCTGCTTACTTCCCAGAGTTAACAGCCGATGATGCTCCGGCATTGAAAGTTCAAGTTGACCTGAAACAAGCCGGGCAGCGATTCGGCCAGTGTTTGTCTTGAACTTTCAATGCTCATCCCCCTATCAAGAAAACAGGTACATAACGATGTTCAAGAAATTCGCAATCGCCGCTCCACTGGCTCTTCTGGCACTGGGTTCCACTGGCGCATTCGCCGCCGGTGAAGCGTCGCACTCGATCAGCCTTGTCGCGCATGTGCCGACCAACGGTTTCTATGTCGTGCCGACCGATCCGGATCTGGTCAACAAGGACCAGGACATGAGCTATCAGCCGACCACCGGCAAAATGCGCGACGTCAATGGCTTCTTCGATGTGCGCAACAATAATGGCTCGGTACACGCCAGCCTGGAGAGCCTGCCAAAACTGGTCTCGGGCAGTACTTCTATCGACCTGCGCGTGCTGTTCAACAACAAGGAACTGACCCTGACTCCGCAAATGGTCGTGGGTGAAGCCGAGTCCGACGTCAACTACCGTGCGCCGCTGAACATCAGCGCCGTGGGCAGCAACTTCCAGCCAGGTGATTACACCGGAGCCGTGGCGATGATCTTCGACGCCGTGACGCCATAACAGCCGTCACTTGATCGATCGATCAGGCACTAAGCCCAACTTCAATGTTGACGCTTGACCGTCGGGGCTGACGCTTTGTTTGCCTCGACGGACTCCCATTGTTTGTTATCCGAGTACGCGTTCATGTTCCCGATGACACCCATCGCGGCTGCGCTTGCGCTGTTGTTTTGTGCCAGCGCAGCTGTGGCTTCCAACTCCACCGGTACCACACCCCGCAGTCTGCTGGCGCAGGCCAAGGGTTTGCCGGCGGATTTCGAGGAGCATTTCTTTGATGTGCCGCTGGCGGTACGGGTTGAAGTCGATCAGCAACCACTGGGTGAGGCCATGGTGGTGTTGTCCCGTGATGATCGCATCACCCTGCTGGAATTCACCGATACCAGCGAAAACCGTTTCGGCCCCGCCGAGCGGGAAAAATGGGCGAGCTATCTGAAACCCGGCGTGCCCTTGGGCGCGTGCAGCGGTTCCTGCCCGGACCAGTTTCTGGCGGTGCACTACAACCTGGAAAACTCGCTGGTGTCGCTCGTCACCGAAAACGCTGAACGCGATGTAGCTGCCAAGCGCTATTACGAGCAGCCCGATGGCGGCAGCAGCGGCCTGATGGTGCGCAATCAGCTCAATCTCAATGGCGGTCAGGATCAGGACCTCGGTGGACGTTTCGGTCTTGAGGCCAGCTCAAGCCTGGGCAACTGGAGCCAGACACTCAATCTGCAAATGGCCCGTCTCGGCGGTCCGGACGACAAGCTCTACCACGCCGTCCATGAGCTTCATACCCAGCGCGAACTGCAAGGCAGTTTTTTCCGTCTGGGTTATTTCACCCCCAATTCCGAAGGGTTGACGCGCCAGCCACGTACGTTCGGCAGCAGCCCCGACACCGCTGTCGGTGTGATGTATGGCAGCTCCGACAGCCTGGCCATCAATAGCCCGATGCCCAGCGTTTATCCGATCTATGTCACTGCCAACCGTCAGGGTTCGGTGGAGATCTGGCGCGACGGCCTGCTGATCAACACGCAATCGGTGCCGGCCGGGTTGCAGACCCTCGACACCCGGCCGCTGCCCGGCGGTATCTATGAAGTGGAAGTGCGTCTGATCGAAGACGGCCAGATCACGTCGACAACCCAGGAGCTGGTGTACAAGCCCAACAACTGGCGCAACCTCGACGAGCGCTGGCGCTACAACGTATTCGCCGGTGAAGAACAGAAGCTGCTGAGCAACTGGGATACCCAGGCCAGCGGCAAGCCGACGGCGGGCGCGGCGGTCAACTACCTGCTGCACCCGCGGGTGATCCTTGGCCTGTCGGCGCGGCAGATCCGTGAAAAACTGCAATACGGCACGTCCATCGACTGGACCCTGGCCAATCACGTCAGCCTCTACGCCAACGTCTACAAGACCGAGGATTACGGCACCGGTCTCGATCTGCAAAGCCTCTACAACTATGGCGCCGGCAGTATCGTCGTCAGCCACAACCGCAGTTGGCTCGACACCACCAATACCTACGACACGTTACCCGACGGTACCCGCGTGCGGCCGCGCAATGTGTTTATCGGCCAGGCCAGCAATTCGTCGCTGGCGCTTAACCATCGCATCAGCAGCAAGAGTTCGGTCAACGCACGGGTCTCGCACAGCGAGGGCAATGTCGAAGGCATGGGCGTGGATCTGGGCTGGACCCAGCGCACGGTGGTGCTGGGCAGCGATGCCAGTTGGCGCTTGTCGCTGTTCGATCGGCCGGGCAGTTACAGCAGTGGCGATGCGCGCAATCGCGGCGTCGATCTGAGCATCAACATGGCACTCGGTGCACCCGGCGAGCAGATTACCGGCAGTATCGGCTCGCGCACTGCCCGGGACGGCGCGCGCGATAACAACGCCTCCCTCGGCTGGCGCAAGGATCTCAAGGATCACGTGCTGCAAAGCGTTTCGGTCACTGCGCTCACCGACACCTATGGCGTGGGCATGTCCAGCCTGGCCAATTTCCGCACCGATGCGGTCAACGGCGACGCCTTCGTTCAGCGCTCCTCGTACAACGGCAATTTCACCGGCGGCCTCAACGTCGACAGCACGCTGGTGGTGGGGGGGCAGCAGATGCTCATGACCAGCCAGAGCGAAGTGCGTGGCGCCGGGATGATTGTCGACGTCGAGTCGGACATCGAGGACATCGCGCTGCGTGCCGATGATTACAGCGGCGGCGGCGCGGCATTGAAGCCGGGGCGCAATTTCATACCGATCACCGCCTACCAGAACAGCTCGGTGAGTTTCGATTTCGAGGGCAACAACGTGCCAGCGGCGACGATCGAGCCGGCGCGCACGCGTTATCACCTGAACAAGGGCGGCGTGGAGTATCGCAAGGTCCGCGTGATGAAAACCCTGACCGTACTCGGCCGCCTGGTCGATGCGCAGGGGCAGCCGCTCAAGGGGCATCACGTGATCAACCACGCCAGCCGTGGCGTGACCGAGGTCGACGGGTTCTTTTCGATGGAAATGAACGCCGGCTCGCCGACTCTGGAAGTCCGTCAGGGCAATCAGTTGCTGTGCCAGTTCCGCCTCAACGAGGCCGACCATCGCAGTGAAAACAACGTGCTGATGATCGGTGACCTGCGCTGTACGCCGGACACCCTGGCCGATGTCACGACCACTGAACAGAAGGCGGGTTGATCCTATGAGAATAATTGCAACCGGTTGCGCAGTGGCATTGGCGCTCAGCGTGTCGCCGGCGCAGGCCGTGAATCAGGAAATTCGTGCGTTGTTTCAGCCCGATCCTGCGCAGCCGAGCAACAACCTCTTCGTCAATCAGACGCCCAACAGCGGCTATTGCGTGAGCTATCCCGATCAGTGTGCCGCCACCAATATGTTCAGCATCGAAGTGCCGGTTCGTTTCACGTCATACCGCGACCTCGTCCCCGGTTGGGGCGTCTCGCTGCAGGTTCCCGTCAACTGGCGACGGTTGACGGTGACCAATCGCGATACCGGCGAGACGGAGGAGGTCGAGGTAAGTATCACTGGCGTCGGCTCAACTTTTCATTTGAGTGAGACGGTGCAGGATCTCACCGGAATCGACAACATGTTCCAGGCCCATGATCGACTGTGGACTTCCAACGGTTGGGTGTATGCCGCGCCGCCTTGTCGCAACAGCCCAGTGAGCGGAGTCAGTAATAAAACCTATCGGTTTTTCTGGCACACACCGGTGGAGTCCACTTGTACCAAGACCGTCGCTCTGCCGATTCCATCGATGTGGTTCGAGAAGCTCGACTTTTCCTATGCACTGAAAACCCCTAACCCATTGGGCATGTCGAGCGGCCTGTACACCGGATCGATCAGCTATTCCATGGGCCCCGGTGGAGATTTTCACATGGGTCACTTGATGCGCCCGGACGACGACAACCTGACCCTCGACTTCGTCCTCGACGTACAGCACACCCTCAAGATCGACCTGCCGCCCGGTGGCAACAACGTCTCTCTGGAACCTGAAGGCGGGTGGGCGCGCTGGATGGACAGTGGTCGCAAACCAACGCGGATTTTTCGCGATCAACCGTTCTATATCTCGGCGTCATCGCGCTTCAAGGTATTGATGTTGTGCAATTCCACTGGCGGAACGGCATGCAAGTTGGGGAGCCCGAAGGGCGATTCCACTGAGGTCGAAGTCTTCCTGACGTTACCGCCAGGCATCAGCGGCCCAGGCGGTGGCAATGTCACCCGGTCGCCTCTGAGTTTCAACCATTGGGCGGGACCCTACCAGCCCGGTATCTATGTCGACCGCAAGCCAGGTTCGCTGCTGTTCGAAATGACCCCCTTCGCTATCGATTTTCTTCTGCGGCCCGGCAAGACCGACCGGCTGCGCGGCAACATCACCATTATCTGGGACTCGGACGTATGACCGTCCGAGCGAGGCCTTACTCAAATTTCAGGGAGTTGAAAACGATGAACCGTGGTTTTCTGCTGGGCGTGCTCAGCGTGTTTTGTCTGACCGCCCAGGCCGGTCCGCAGATCAATGTCGGCACCGTGTACGACTATCTCGACGCCGATAAAAGTACCTACCTCAAACGTGTCTTCAATAGCGGCGATGCCACCGCGTTCGTCAAGGTCAACGTGCTGGAAATCGTCTACGGCGCCGACGGTACTTCGCAGGAAATTGCTGTGCAAAACGCGGCCGACGGTGCCTCGCGCAATGGCCTGATGGCCAGTCCCGCGCGGCTGATCGTGCCGGCGCAGGGCATGCAGGGCACGCGTCTGCTGTACATGGGCGAGCGTGATCGCGAGCGCTATTTTCGCGTGCGCTTCGTGCCGGTGGTGCCGGAGAAGGAAGACGAATTCGTGGTCAGCAACGAAGAGCGCGAGGACTATAAAAACTCGCTGTCGGCCGGGGTCAACGTGATGACCGGGTTTGGCACGATCTTTTTCGTGCGGCCAAAAGACGCGCGTTTCGACACGCTGATCAATGACAGCGCCAGCCGCTACGAACTGCGCAACAACGGCAATACGGTGATCGTCGTCGACGAGTTCAAAAGCTGCTCGCTGAGCAAGGAATCCGACTGCGGTGCGACCACCAAGCACCATGTGCTGGCGGGCAAGACGTTCGCTTTCGATAAGGAAAAGGGGCGCGAATACCGCTTCTTCCTGATCGAAGGCAGCGACAAAAAAAACGTGAAGATCGCGAGTCGCTAGGGTCTGTTTCCATTGACGCATCGGGTAATCAACATGATCAAGCAATGCACCGTCGCTGCGCTGATGGTCGCCACCGGGCTGACCGGCGCGCTGGCGTGGGCGGCCCGGGAAGAGCACACCTTCGAGGTGTCCCTGACCATTCCCAGCCGGCCCTTTTATGTCATTCCCGCCGAGCCGGACTGGATTCACCGGCCGCAACAGCTGTTCTGGGATTACCCCAAGGCAACCCTCGGCAGCCTGGAGAAAAACTTTGACGTGCGCCATGACAGCAGCGCCATCGATGCACGCCTGCTCTTTGAGCCCTATCTGGAAAATGGCCGGCCGAATGAGGTGATCATGCTGCGGGTCACGTTCAATGACGTCGTGCTCAGTTCACACATTGTTCCTCAGCAAGTGGTCTCGAAGGAGGAGGCTGCCGGCGGCAAGCGCGTGGCGTTGAAAATCGAGCCGATCGAGCCGCAGGGCGGCTATCGTTCGGGTGATTACAGCGGCAATGTGTTGCTGATGTTCAGTGCCGCCGCGCCAGCCGGGGAGTCAGAACCGTGACCGTCAGGCGAGTTGAATCATGAAGAAAATCATCTTGCTGCTGTGCCTGCTGATAATGAACGTCCCCGAGGCGCTGGCACTGAATCAGGAGATCCGGGCGTTGTTTCAGCCCGATTCGTCCAAACCGAACAACAACGCGTTCGTTAACCAGACGCCAAACAGCGGTTATTGCCAGACACATCCGACCGAGTGCGCCAACTTCCGCATGTTCAGTATTCGCGTACCGGCGCGTTTCACTTCGACTCGCTACGTCGGCATCGGCGACTCGGTCGGAGTCAAGGCCCCCGTCCGCTGGAGCCAGCTGACCGTGACCCATACGCAAACGCAAGCCACGGAAACGCTCGCGGTGCGCATCACCGGGCTCGGCTCCAATTATGTGCTGAGCCATCCGGCAATGCGCCTGGCAGGCGGTAGCACCCCGCTTGAAGCGCATGGCAGGCTGTGGACCACGGACAGTTGGGTGAATGGTGTTGCCCGTCCTTGCACCTACAGCGGCGTTGCCGAACATGGTCCGGAAACCTTCCGCTTCTTCTGGAAAACCCCGTTTGATGCCATGTGCGCGAAGATCCCGGCGTACCACATTCCATCGATGTCTTTCGATACGCTGGATTTCGCCTACGAACTGCTCACGCCCAATCCACTGGGCATGGCCTCCGGTCGCTATGTCGGCTCATTGACTTACACCCTCGGGCCCGGCGGCGATTTCGACATGGGGTCATTGATGCAGGCCGACGACAGCAACCTTACTCTGGACTTCGTACTGGACGTGCAGCACACCCTGAAAGTGGATATTCCGCCCGGGGGTAACCACATCGTGCTGGAGCCTCAGGGCGGCTGGCGCAGTTGGCTGGAGAGCGGGCGCAAACCGGTGCGGCTTTACCGCGATCAGCTTTTCCATATCTCCGCGTCGTCGCAGTTCACCATGAAGCTTGAGTGCGAACATGAACTGGGCACGGGGACAGGTTGTGCCATTCTGGATCGCGAGACCGGTTACGCGGGTGGCGTCGACGTCAGCGTCAGCTTGCCCAACGGCTTGACTGACAGCGCTGGTCAGGCGGTCCGGCGTTTCCCGTTGCGTCGTGACACCAGTCCGGTGTTTAAACCGGGTTTTTATGTTGATCGCAGGCCCGGAACACTGCACTTCGAAATAAGTAAAGACTGGACCGATTGGCTGATCAACAACGCCAAAGGCCGGCCCTATAAAGGCAATATCACGGTGATCTGGGATTCGGAAACCGGTTAGGCAATCCCGGCCAGCCTTCGGCGGCGCTGGCCGAGTTGACAAGCGGCGCCGTCAGAGGCCGGCTCTGGCCATTGCTTCACGGGTCCAGCGCCGCAACAACTCCTTGCGTTGCGAGCTGATACCGTCATACAGCTCTTTATAAAGTTTATCGCTCAACGGCGCATCGTCGAACAGCTCCGGGGCGTCAGGAATACCCAGCTGTCTGGCCAGGTCCTCGATCCGGGCGGTGAGTGTGTGCAGATTGGTTTGCTCGTTCGGGAAGGCCCATTCAGCCTTTGCCTCTTTCAGTTCTGCGAGCAAGTCCTCCTTGGGACGAAACGCAAGATCATTGCGTGCGATCTCCTCCGGATAAGTCTTGCGCAAATACTTTTCCCAGAACTTGCCGTAATACAGATCGAGCATGCCGTTGACCAGACCATCGCCGTGTTCACCGGCAATGATCCTGTCGTAGGCGTTATTGATCTTTTCGTCGGTCACGCCCGAACGAGGCCGGTACAGCATGCCTTCGGTCTGCCAGGGTAATTGCAGACGTTCAGCCAGCCCCGTTTCGAAGGCCATGTGCACTTCGACTTCATCCGGCGCAAGATTGCGCGGGTCCTCTTCGTTCAGCCTTGCTTGTGTCTTGTATTCGAACACCGCTTCGTCGGTCACCCGATTCAAGCGCGCCGCGCTGTGGGCCAGGCGCACGAGTTTGTCCTCAAGCATGGCGGCTGAGGTGGATTCTGCGTAGGCCTTGGACACCAGCACCTTCATGCCCAGCGAGTTGAACAACTGCGCACCGAAATCGCCGCAATCTTTCGGCGACACGATCTGCTTGAACAGCTTCCCGCGCAGTTTTGCGTCCAGCGCTGCGGCATCGACCATTTCCCAGACACGCTGAGTCAAGCGTCGGCGACCCTGGTCGAAGCGGTAATCGGCGCTTTCTCGCAGTTTGCGGATCATGGCGAAAAAACCGCCGGAATCGGGTTCGGCCATGAGGTCATGCCAGGATTCTTCGCGGTATTTGCTGAACGCTGCTGAAGGGCTGAAAGGGGATTGTTCCTGAGGAAACAACTTCCAGTGGCTGATCTCGTCATCGGCCGCCGCTGAATAGTCCTGCACAAACGCCATGCCTACGGATTTGCGGTAGGTGCCATAGCGCACGCGATCCTCGTTGGACAGCCGCCCGGTATCGAAACGCGCGCGACCGAGAATGTGCGCCTGACTGGAACCGGGAGTGACTTTGGGTAAGGTCTTGATGGGCGCTGCGCGCATGTCCAGCATGAAACTGCGTGGCCGCTGTTTGTCCAGGTCATTGACCGTGAACAGGCCTTCGGGCCAGCTCTCGATGCCGGTATTGGCCAGATTCAGCTCGGTCAGATATTCCATACGCCCGACGTCAGGTGGCAGGGTCAAAGGGTTGCCGTTCAGATTCAGCGTTCGCAACTCTGTCAGGCCTGCGAGCTGTTGCGTGGAGTCAGCACTCAGTCTGATTCGATTATCGGCCAGATCCAGAACCCTCAGCGGGCGCATCAATCCGAGGATCGAAGGCAGTTCCTGCAACTCACACTTGCGGGCGCTCAATTGGCGAAGGTTGGGGAAACTGCTCAGCAGCGCACTGGGATCTGCAGAAAGTTGCGCCCGGTCGAGGCTGAGGGCCGTGATGCGATCGAAGTACTGTTTCATTTTCGGGCGCTTGCGCAGCGCATTCCACCAGGGTTCGAGTTTTTTGCCTTGGAGCTCGGCGGACAAATCCAGTGTGTAGCCTTCCTCTGGATGGACGCTGCGCTCGTCGAAAAACGTGCTTTGGCGCTGGAAGCATTCGATCAGCTGTTGCTCGATCATTTCGCCGCCATTGTGCAGATAGTCCGATGACACGCCGGCGTAGCCTGTCTCTGGATCCACCTCGGGAGGAAAACTGTTGCGCCAGTTATCCAGTTCGCTGCGCAGCTCCTTGAGCTCCTGGTGCAGGCGTGCGATGGCTTCATCCGGGTCGCCCCGGCGCTGCAACACCTTAAGGAACGAGGCCACTTCCCTCGGGTTCATTGACGGATACAGGTCGCTGATTTTTTCCTCCCGGGTCGATGCACGGAGAGGCCGGGGCAAGCCACGTACCAGCGTTTCGGTTTCGATGGTGATCACCGGGCGAATCGGCGGGTCTGCCAGCACGCTGCGGCGTTCAGCGGGAGCGGCCGACTGCTCCATCAGCCACAATTTCAACGCTTGGCCCTGACCTTGCCGGTAGCCCACGCTTGACAGCGTTTCAGCCGGTACCGCATGCAGCATCGATTCATAGAAATCATCGGCGCCGTGCAGCGACCGGTGGTTGGCGTCGAACACTTCGTAGCGGCCGTGTTCATCTCTGATCAGGCTTCTGAGGGTACTGGCGTCTTCCGCTCCGACGCTGCAACGCAACGGCCCGTCGTGCGTGCCTTCGCGTACCTCGATGCGCAGGTTGGCAAAGGTGTCAGTGTGAATGCGCAAGGTCCCCAACGCGAGCCGTTCGGTGTCGGCAGACAGTTGATCGTCGCGATAGAAACCGTCGTAGGCACGGCTGGCCCTGGCTTCAAAATCCAGTTCTCGTGCTTCAGTCTTGAGGCGCAGTGGCAGGCGTTTTTCGTTCACCGTGCGTTGCAACTCGGCAGCACTGGCCTCGGCCAGAAGTTTTTCACTCAGTGGCAACGGCAGTTCAGGAAACGTTTTGCGCAGGACGCCTGCCTCAGGCTTGCTGGATCGTTCGCTCGCTTGATAGAGGCGCATGGACACCTCCGTCTGGCGTTTGTCGACGGCATCGGCAAGCACATTGCGTAGCGCTTGCACACGCTCCGCCGAGGGCACCTCGCGCCCCAGCAAAGCGCGCATTTGCGCGTCATTCAGAAACCTCACCAGCCGCTCCGGCAAGTGCCCGGCATTGAGTTCGGACTGGGTGATCGTCAGGGTGTCGGCCGGGCTGGCCGTCGGATTGCCGTACCGGCGCGAATAGCCATCGAGATGCTCGTACAGCACGTTCATCGCCCGTTGGCGCGGCCAGCCGGGCAGGCTGGTGACGATCGGTTCGAACCAGTCCGACTCGGCTGCGATCGGCCGGCCGGCGCGAATATTGGCACTGGCAATCCTCGCGTCATCGTAAGCTGAAAAACGCTTGAGACCGTCGGCCAGCAACGGTGGTGGTGCGCTGCTGGCGCTGTGCATGCGGCGCAGCTGTTCGTGCCCGGTGCCGCTGCTGATGCGGATCTGCTCCAGCTGCGTCGGCGAGAAGCGCTCGGCGCGGTGGCCCAGGCGCGGCATCAGGGCTTGCTCCTCCCAGTCCGCCGGGTTTTCCGCCTCATGTCGCCAGGCGCCGTGCTCGTTGTGTTCAATGATCGGTTTGTACGCATTGGCTCGCTCGGGATGGTTGACCCGGTAGGTTTTTATGTCGGCACGCGTCGAGGCTTTTTCCACACTGTAGAGCTTGCCCTCGAGCGGCAGAATGCTTTCGCGGCCGTGGTTGTGCAGGCCATGAGAGTCGGGTTTCGAGGCGGCATTGAGTTGCAGGCTCTTGTGTTCATAAGGGCCGAGGTCGGGGTGCCACAGCGTCGGTTTGCCATCGGGCAAGCGCACCGGTTTCATGCCCTCGACCAGCGGTGACAGTTTGATTTTGAAGGCACTGGCGATTTCCGCGCCCGCACCAAAAGCCGCCAGCTGAATAACGCTGGTCACCACGCCGATGACATGATCGGCGGCTTGCTGCCACAGACCTTCGGCCAGATCGACAATGCCTTCGATGACTTCGGTGGTCAGTTGGTAGACGGTGTAAGCCATCATCAATTCGCCCAGCCCCGGTACGAATGGCGTGGCAATCAACAGGGCGACATTGAAGATCTCCGAGAGGATTTTCTTGAAGTTGTCCCACCAGGCGTCGCGCGCCTTACTGTCGGCGTCGGCAGTGGAAACGGCGATTTCCGGGGCGTCGTTGAGGATCTTGTTGAGTTTTTGCTGATAGGCGTGGCGCCAGTAATCGCCTTGCAGTTTCACCCGACTGAATCGCAGGTTGGGGTTGCTCACGGGATCCTTGCGCCATGCCGGTCGCTGATCGGTCGGATCCTGTCGGTGGTGGTAGCGCGTGATGAACAGGCGTTGTTCGAGTTCAGCGAAGAAGTGTCCGCGCTGCTGTTGATCGACGAACTGGCTGAAAAACTGACGATAGGTCTGCCGGGTCGTGTCGCTGAAACGGTCTTCGCGCAACTGGCGCGCTAACTCTTCCCGGAACGCTTTCAGCGAGTCGTATTCCTTGAGTGGATGATCGGGGTCGTGGGGGATGTAGACAATCAGGCGATTAATGCCGCGGTTGTCCGGCTGCGCATGGGTCAGCAGCAGGATCCCGGTCAGTCGCGTACCGAGCAGCGACAGGTCCGCGCACTGCATTGAGCGGCCATTGAGTAACAGTTGCGGTTTGTTTTCGGCCAGACCCAACACCATTTTGTAGGCGTCGTACGGGACGTCATCCTTGATCAGCGCCAGTTGCGCCGCGACGGCGAGAGCGTCTTTCTGGCTTTGAGTCACTTTGTGTTGCAGAACGCTTTCGGCCAGCGGTTCGCCGGGCAGCAGGTAGCTCTCTAGATGCTTTTTGTACTGCGCACCGATGTCCAGCTCCCGGCACAGCGTTTGAAACTGGTTGATGGGCATGACGCTTTTGATCGGCACGACATTGAACAAACCGCGCTCATCGGGTTCGCTGATGTAGTCCGAGCCATGGCCAAGCGTTTCATTGCGGGCGAAATTATGCAGTGCGGCGTCCAGTACCGAGACGGTGCGGGTCTTGGCACCGTCGGAGTCACTGTTCGTGGGAAGGTACAGGCGTAGCCACGTTTTTTTGACATCCGGCTCAATGCCGTGACGCTCCTTGATTTTTGCCTTGAGCAATGGTTCGGCGAAGGCATACAGGTCGGTTTTCGCCAGCAGATGATCCACCTGGTTCTGCGAACCCCAGGCCTTGAGGTTGGCGGCGGCGAGTTTCTTCCGGTAGGCGGCGGGCGCAGTGCTGTACCAGGCAGGGTTCGTCAGTGGCGCGGCTGCCAGGGCGTTGGCACGACCGAGGGTGGCGTTCTTGAAACTGTCGTCGACGGCGGCTTTGATGAATTCGTAGTGCCGTCCTTTGTCCGCGAGTTCGGCAGGCAGGGGAGCGAGAGACATGGCCAATCATCCTTGATTGTTGAGGAGTGATCAGCCTACCCACGGCAGGGCAAAACAAAAGTTCAAAGATCGGGAGGCAAACGACTTGGCGGGCGGCTAACCCGACGAAAATTCGAATCTGAAAAATACATAAGTACCACCCACCGCCGAGAAAAAACGTCACCCTGATTCCGAATACCCCGACACGATTTGTTACCTCGCTGTAGGACGCTGTGCCTCGAGCATTGCAACGCTGGCGGTTTGCGTCGGCTTGCATTGCGAGTCGCTGCCCGGTTGCAGATACGGCGTGAGAATCGGCGCCATGCCCTTGAGCACCTGTGTAGGCAGGGCCGAGGTGAACTTGAAGTTCTCCGCCGAACGCCCCGGAACGAACGCGGTGAGGGTGCCGAAATGGTGGTCGCCGATGTAGAACACGAAGGTCGCCGTGCGGTTGATCGACTTCGAACTGAGGATGCGTCCGCCCGAGCCAATGGCCTCGATGCGGTTGTCGCCGGTCCCGGTTTTGCCACCCATGGCCAGCGGGCTGCCATCGGCCAGTTTGAAACTGCCGGAAACACGTTTTGCCGTACCGGCATCGACCACTTGCGACAGCGCCTCGCGCATTGCTCTGGCCACTTCCACCGGCATCACTCGCTTGCCGACATGTGGGTCGTTGACCAGTTGCGTTTCGTACGGCGTGTCGGCGGCAAAGTGCAGGCTGTCGATGCGCAATGTCGGCATGCGCACGCCGTCATTGAGGATGGTGCCGATCAATTCGGCGAGTGCGGCGGGGCGATCGCCGGAGCTGCCAATGGCGGTGGCCAGCGACGGCACCAGGTGATCGAACGGATAACCGACTTTCTGCCAGCGCTGGTGAATATCGAGGAACGCCTCGATCTCGAGCATGGTGCGAATACGGCTGTCGCGGGCGCCCTTGTGCTTGCTTTTGAACAGCCAGCTGTAGACTTCCTGACGTTCGAAATGGCTGGCCTTGACGATCTCGCCGAAGGTCGCGTCAGGGTGGTGGAGCAGGTAGCCGATCATCCACAGGTCCAGCGGGTGCACCTTGGCGATAAAGCCTTGATCGGGCAAATCGTAACTGCCGGGGCCGTAGGAATCGTAGAGGCGGATCAGGCGATCGTCGGTGAGTTTTTCGCTGAGCTTGGCGCCTTTGAGGTGTGAGCGCACGAAGGTGTTGAAGTCTTCCTGACTGGCATCGGGCAACAAATAGCGATGCACGGCAGCCATGCGGATCGGCGTCGGACGCATGCTGTCGAGGAAGGTGTCGAGGCGCGCCTGGGTGTCTTTGTTTTTGTATTTTTTCCAGAACTTGAGCTGGAACGAGGTGCCTTCGCGGTCGGCGAAACTGGCCAGGTATTCTTGGCGACGCGGGTCGCGATCATCCTTGAGCAATTCGGCACTGTTGTTGGGGCCGGAGTAGGTGGTGTAACGCACCAGATCGCGCATCAGGCGAATGAACGGCAGGTTGATCGACTCGCGCAGGGCATCGCGCAGGGTCGGTAGGCGGCCGTTGTCTTCCTTGCGAAAGTTGTGGAACGTGTGCAAGCCGCCGCCGGTGAAGAATGCCTCGCCGGGGCTCGCCGAGTATTTGCGATCGAGTGCGGCGCCGAGCAGCTTCGACAGGTCGTGATCCTTGTTTTGAATCAGGTAATCGATGACCCACTGGCTCAGGCGATCCTGATCGGGGACTTCGACTTTCTTCAACTCCGGCACGCTCATCGCCCCATACTTGTCGTGCAGTTCGGCGATGATTTGCAGGTAGGTGGTGAGCACACGCATTTTCGCCGTTGAGCCGAGTTCGAGTTTGCTGCCTTCGTTGATGTCGAAGGGCTGGTCGGTGCTGTCAGTCTGCACTCGCACCCGTGAGCCGTCCGGGGTCAGTTCGAAAAGGGTGAAGCTGTAGCGCACTTGCGTGGTACTGGTCGGCGTCAGCAAGCGTTCGCCGAGCAGGCCGATTTCAGCGGCATAGGCCGGGTCGGCAAGTTTTTTCAGGTACGCGGTGGCCTGGGTTTGCAGCTCGCCCTGAAGGGTACTCGTGGCTGACAGATCGAGGCGGTCGAGGTCGTACAGCGGCCGGTTGAGCATGCTCGCCAGACGACTGCGGGCGGCGCTGATGCCCTTGTTGGTTTCGATGGGCTGCATGGTCGGCTGGGTCTGCCAGTCGCGGTAGCTGACCTTGCTGGCAAGGGCGGCATCGGCCAATGCGCCATCGATCACCGCGTTCTGTTTGAGCAGACGCAAATGGCTGTCGGTGAGATCAGCGAGTTCCTCGCGGCCCTTGGTCAGATAATACGAAGGGCGGCGCTGGGCGATCATCAGCGACAACATCTCGCGCAGGGCCAGACCTTTGGCGGCCATGGTTTTCGGATCGGTCGCCGGGCTGTTCAACTGTTCGTTGGCCTGCTTGAAGTCGCTGCCGTACCAGACCCGCAACCCTTCCGCCATGCCATGCACTTCGCCATGCCCCGGCACCGCCGAGAGCGGCACGCTGTTGAGGTAGTCACGCACGATGTTCTGCCGTGCCCCCAAGGTCTGCGGGCCGGGCTGATAGGCGCGCACGCTGGCGGACATCATCTGCCGCAGTTTTTCCGCACCGGACACCGTCAGGCCATCCGGGGAGTGGCGGTACTTTTCCAGCTGCGTCGCCAGCGTGCTGCCGCCCGCCGACTGGCCGGGCAAGCGCAGCAATTTCGCCACTTGCGACCACGCCGCCATGCCGAAGCGCGGCCAGTCTACCGCCGGGTTGGCCAACGGTTGTTTCGGGTCGAGCAGGAAACGGTTTTCGATGAACAACAGGCTGCTGACTACCACGGGCGGAATAGCGGCGAAGTCGGCGTACAGTTGTTGCGGATAGTTGTACTTGTACAGCGGCGCGGCGCGGCAATCGGTGATCGACAGCCCGGCCTGGATCTTCTCCGAATACGGTACGAACAGGCCTTTGTCGGTGTAGCTGAGCAGGGCCGGCGAAAAACGCGTCTGCTCGGTCACGACGTAATTGCGTTTGAGCAAGCGCGGCAGGAATTCATCAAGGGAGCTGTAGCCCAGACGCAGATCGAATGGTCCATTGCCCGGATAGCGAATCGCTTCGCTGGGACCGGGTTCCAGATGGTAGGTCAGTGACGCCGCGTACTGGCTGAGCTCGCGTGACTGAAAGCGCGAGGTGCGCATTTCCTTGGACGCGGCCAGCCCCACCACGATCGCGATAATCACCAGCAACAACCAGAAAGCCTTCCACCCATGCCGATTGCGGCGGGTTTTTTCAGGGACAGGCGCTTCATCCACTCGTTCAGTCGGAACCACGGCTTTACTCGAATCGGTTTGCCACAAAGCGCCCATAGTCGATTGATCCATTCACGCAGATTGATCGGACTTGTCTGAAGCTTAGACGGTGGTTGGCGAGTGGCGAGGGAATTGTGCGGGCGCTGAGCATCGAAGCGCTGACGAGGCTCCAGCCCTCGATGAGTGGCGACGTTGCAGAGGTTGCCGCTCCAATAATCTGGACGGGTTGCTGGTGGTTAAAAACATGAGTGTTCTTATATTCAATGGTGAGTATGAAAGTTTACAAAAAACATAAGTGGATAAAGTTTTATGGTCTTGGGTTTTCTGGCTGTTTGCGCTTTCGCGCGCTTGAGGTTGATAGTTTGGCCTGTGAATCAGTGCGGGTTGTTTGAAGAGATGCTGGTTAAACTTTATATACAGTTGGTAAAACACTTAATTGGTAATGCTTGTCGACTGTTGTTTTGAGAATTTTGCATGTTTACTTTTTCCTTGTTTTAATTCACGAGGAGTAGTGTATGTCTGAGTCCAAAGACTCTGTGTCGAATGTTGTTTCGGCGTCTGATAGTGAGACAAGTAATATTGAGTCCGTAAGACTTGAAGCCGAAAAGGTTTTGCCTTCCGCACTGGGTGATTTTGCCGGCGCTTTATCCTGGCAGATTCCTTTAAGTGTCGACCAAAAGAAGCAAGTACTGGAAGCTGTCCGGGTTTATATCGAGGGTCTTGATGACTTGCCACGGCCGGGTCAAGGACTGCTGGAACTTCTCAACATAGAGCAACCGCTCAGCCCCGAAACATTGCGCGATCCAGCCAAGGCAGTGGAAACCCTGATTGCCGGAGCTCGCGGCCAGGCACTGGGGCTGGCGGTGCAAACCCGCTTGAAAGGTTACGCCTCGGATGTCAGCGTCAACGACTACGCACTGGCCGCTGTTCAACTGCATCTTGATCCGCAGTCGATTGAAATCCATAAACGCAATAGCGTCGCGGGTTTCGATCTGGACAGTAAGCAACATTGGGGAAAACCGGTTACAGCAGTGTTCGACAAACTGCGCGAACATCTGATCAAAGAGCTCAGCAGCAACCCCGAAATGTCCGGTTTGGGCGCCTACATTTTGCTGGCGAAAAACGCTCCCGTGTTCCTGATCAAAAATACTCCTGCCGGCGTCAAGTACGGCGGCCCTGCATGGTTCAACCTGGCAGTTGCCGCAGCGACCATCGAAGCCCAGTCGCCGGGAAAGGTCGCAAACATGACGTTTGCCCAGGTCATGGTCTACGCCGAAAGTGCGGCGTTGCGCGATCCGGCGGTTGCGCAGTACGCCCAGACAATCACCTTGGCAGATTGGAGCGTCGTCCATGGTCTGATGAACAGGAAAGAGGTTGAAAGTTATACCGAAGCACAACTTCGCGAGTTGAAAGAAACGTTCAATAGCGAGTTGGCCGACCGACTCAACACGCCAATGCTGCTAAGCAGTGAGTTTCCCAATCGCGAGAAAATAGCCCGGGTCGCACTGGAGAAGAAGTTCGGCAAAGGCTTTCCGATTGAAGAGCGCGTCCTTGATAGCGACGCGAATTGGGCGGCAGCATCGGGCACCCCGGTAGCGAAAGGCAAACTGCATACACTGCTGGACGCGGCAATGATGCGTGGGGGGTTCAAATGGGATACCCGCGACCCGTTTCTGGTGCAACATCTTCACACCATCAACACGATGGACTTGCGTGTGCCAGAGACGTTCGATCATGAGTTTGAGACGACGCTGAATAACCTCAAAAAGGGTACTCAGATGAGCGTACGTCGTCTGATATCCGAGTTGCCGCTCGAAGACCGAGAGAACCTCGAGTATGGCAAGATCGATTTCTATCAGGACAAGACCATCAAGTTGGCTACGGATTTCTGGAACAGGAAAATTACCAACTCCAACCAGACTCTGACGTTGAGAGTCGAGCGAGGCATTGATAAAAAAGTCTCGGTGTATTGTATCGATCTGGGTGCGGCATCAATCACCAGGCGAGCGTCGGATCCTGCCATTTCTGAAGATCGGGTCGACGTGCATATCCCGAGCGTGTCGTATGGTGTGAGACTTTTCCAGCCTGCCAATAATAAACATGCCGAGCATCTGAAGCAGATATTTTCCTCGTCCGGGATTTTTCCCGTCCCCAGCAATTATTCCAGCAACAGATCTCACATCATTGCCGATGCTTTTGTCGAACATCTTGATTTCGACAATGAAGATATTCGCAAAGCGGCTGAAGGCCAGACCACGTGGGACAAAGAACTCGCGGTGCTGAATTCGCGCGTGCAGTTTCTACTCAACCTGATCCCCTTCAAATCGGCCGTCAGCAATTTTATCGACGGCAAATACGCAGATGGTGCAATTGATCTGTTCCTCGACGTATTGGGTTTCGTCACCGCTGGCGTGAGTGTCGCGGCAAAGTTGACAAAAGTGGCGGCCACGACAACCTCGGCACTTCGTCAAGCGCTCAAGGCCGCGAAAATCATTGGCGTGCTTGTCATTGGCGAACTCAACCCGCTGAGTGTACTGGTGGCAGGTGGGAAGCTTCTGGGGGCGGGGATCAAATATGTGGGGGTCAAAGGCTTGCAGCAGTTCGACAAGTTTCGAGATGCTGTGTTTGGGTACGACTTGCTGATTGGCGTCAGCAAACAGCACGGGCCGGCAGCGCTGGGCACCTTTAAAGTGGGTGAGCAAAGTATTGAGAGCGTGGGTGTATTGAAAGGCAGTAGCTGGCATCCATATAACACCCGGACCCAACGGCTGTATGGCGCACCGGGCAACTTTCGGCCCTCCGGATCTGGCGGGTTCGGCAACGCCGAGATGGGACGTTTCACTGTCAAATCCTCGGTCATTGCCGGTCTTGAAGCCAATGCCAGAGGTATTTTTCGAAGCACCGACGGGCAGAGCTTTTACATTCGTAACATTGATGGGACAGGCCAAGAGGCTTTTTACCAGATCAAAAATGATTTCTCCCTGAGCGCAGATCTGACGGATGTCATCCTTGTCGATCGCGTAACCAATCGGGCGCATGGCAGCCGGCTCTGGCAAGTGGCGCCAGATCAATGGCAGCCGGTGTCTCTGCGCGGCGGCGACCTTTCAGCAGGTGCGACGGAAATCCCGGCAGGCGCGATTGTTGATGAGAGCGCGAGTTTTGCAGCCCGGCTCGTGCACACATCCCGCAATGCACTGGGACTCGACTTGGTGTTTACGCGTGGGCGACTGCCCAACGGTTTGTGGGAGCCTGTCATTGAAACCATCAATAATCGTCAAACGGCGCACCTGCCTTTTGATTGGGGACAAAAGTCGACTACGCATTATTCGATCCAACGCACCAGCATTCATCAGGCGCTGTCAGCAACTGAATTCAGTCGATTGTCGGTCGTGGGGAGCTTGACGACGAACGCCTCTGAATATAGCGCCTCGATCAAAGCACAGTTAGCCAGAACAGACGGCGGTGCAAATTTCTTTTTTGTAATGGAGCGGATCCAGCCTGCGAACTCGGTCGGGAAGGAATTCAATGCATTGAAAATACATGACCTTGAAATCAACAAACTTCCTGTGGGCGCGAATGCCGTCAGTGGTTATTGGATGCCCCAGGGAGGCTACGTGGATATACCGGTTCATCCCGAATGGGGTCAACCGGATTATCTATTCACACCTGATTTCACTGGCTGTTCGTTGGTGGTCGACCAGTTGGATACTAATCTGCTACGGGTCAGGCACGTTGAAGGAGCAAAAGAATTCGCTCAGTACAATGGCCTTCCTGCGGGCGAGCATGGTTGGGGTCTTAGCACGTCCATGGAATTTCAGGATTATGGATTTCGCGTGGACGCAAACGGTAGCGCAGATTCGTTACTTACCGGATTTGCATTTATGAAGTACGACCGCCAGACGAGTGCCTGGAAACTGCATTTTCAGTCCGTCCAGGGGGGGCCCAGAATCGGTAAACACTCCTCAGCAGTGCCTGGATGGCGAACGCCGCCGGAGACGGTCGTGGAGGTGTACTCTGACTACAAAGTGATGAAAGTAGTGAACAGGCCAGTGATGACGATAGTCGGTGCGACGGCAGGCTGATGTGACGCTGCACCATCCTTGTGCAATACTCGCCGCCTTTTTTGGTGGCGAGTTTTCCTACATTTGCCAGTTGATCACCTCGGTCTGTTGGCAAATTCGCGACAACTCCCGCTGAATCTTGTGATTTATAGAGTGAAAAGACCTGCAGCAAGGTTTTTATACTGCACGCCCCGCTGATCTTTCAGGTCATCCTGCAAGACGTGTCGGCCCACGAGGCCGGCGCGGTTTCACAGCAGCTAAGGCTTATCGGCCGACGCTTCGATACTCGGTGGTCATATCCAATAACAAGACGAGGTTGTCCCCCTATGCCAACTGGCAATCACCTGCCTCACGGCGGTACCGCTCAGGGCGGTCCGCTCAAACGCGAACTCGGTGAACGGCATATTCGCCTGATGGCGCTCGGTGCCTGCATCGGCGTCGGTCTGTTTCTAGGTTCGGCCAAGGCCATTGAAATGGCCGGCCCGGCGATCATGCTTTCGTACATTCTGGGTGGTCTGGCGATCCTGGTGATCATGCGCGCCCTCGGCGAGATGGCCGTGCACAACCCGGTGGCCGGTTCGTTCAGCCGTTACGCACAAGACTACCTCGGCCCGCTGGCAGGCTTTCTCACTGGCTGGAACTACTGGTTCCTGTGGCTGGTGACTTGCGTCGCGGAAATCACCGCAGTGGCCGTGTACATGGGCATCTGGTTTCCCGATGTGCCGCGCTGGATCTGGGCCCTCGCGGCGTTGATCAGCATGGGCTCGATCAACCTGATCGCGGTAAAAGCCTTCGGTGAGTTCGAATTCTGGTTCGCGCTGATCAAGATCGTCACCATCATCGCCATGGTCATCGGCGGCATCGGCATCATCGCGTTCGGTTTCGGCAATGACGGCGTGGCCCTGGGGATTTCCAACCTGTGGGCCCATGGCGGTTTCATGCCCAATGGCGTGACCGGTGTGCTGATGTCCCTGCAAATGGTCATGTTCGCCTACCTCGGTGTCGAGATGATCGGCCTGACCGCCGGTGAAGCGAAGAATCCGCAAAAGACCATTCCTGATGCGATCGGCTCGGTGTTCTGGCGGATCCTGTTGTTCTACGTCGGCGCACTGTTCGTGATTCTGTCGATCTACCCGTGGAACGAGATTGGCACTCAGGGCAGTCCGTTCGTGATGACCTTTGAGCGTCTGGGCATCAAGACCGCCGCCGGCATCATCAACTTCGTGGTGATCACCGCCGCGCTGTCGTCGTGCAACGGCGGCATCTTCAGCACCGGGCGCATGCTTTACAGCCTGGCGCAGAACGGCCAGGCCCCGGCCGGTTTTGCCAAAACATCGAATAATGGTGTACCGCGTCGAGCGCTGTTGCTGTCGATTGCGGTGTTGCTCTTGGGCGTAATGCTCAACTATCTGGTGCCGGAGAAAGTCTTCGTCTGGGTGACTTCGATTGCCACCTTCGGCGCGATCTGGACCTGGGTGATGATCCTGCTGGCCCAGCTGAAATTCCGCAAAGGCCTGAGCGCCAGCGAACGTGCGGCACTGAAATACAAAATGTGGCTGTACCCGGTCAGCTCGTATTTTGCCCTCGCGTTTCTGGTGCTGGTGGTCGGACTGATGGCGTACTTCCCGGACACCCGCGTGGCGCTGTATGTGGGGCCGGCGTTCCTGGTGCTGCTGACCGTGTTGTTCTATGTGTTCAAGTTGCAACCGACCGGTGAAACGCAGGGTGCTGCGCGTTCGGCCTCTTAAGTCGTAGCTGCTGAAAAAACGAAGCCCCGGTCGAGAGATCGGGGTTTTTTATTGCCCATGCCGCGGATCGTCTCCAAAGCTGAGCCTCCTGCGCTAGCTCAGCAGCAGTTTGAAGGCCACTCGTCGGAAGTAGCCGCGCACCTGTAATTTCTGACAGTAGACCTGGTACCTGCCTTGGCCTAGGTTGAAGCTTCGCCAAACGTGGCAAGAGCGGGGCACCGGCATGAAGGGATTCTCGGCATTGACGGTTATCGGAATCGCCGATGGATTGATCCATTGGCAGATCTTTTTCGTCCTGTGCACGGCTGCCGAACTGACCCAAGCCGCCAGCAATTTCGCGGCTTTCTGCGTAGCGGCCATGTTCTCGTTTTACGTGAACATGCTGTACACCTTTGACAGCCGAACGTCGGTGCTTGGTTATCTGCTGTTTATCGTGGTGATGGGCGCGCTCAGTTTTGCCATCGGTTCGATCGCCGATACGCGTGATCTGCCGGGATTGCTGACGGTGGCGGTGTTTACACTGCTGAATCTGTTGCTGGGGTACAGCTTTTTCAGGTTTGTATTGTTTCGCAGACAACGGCTATGAAGACTTTTGCGGCCGTTGCATTTGTCAGACGAGCCTTTACGCCAGTGCTCGTTGATCGATTCGCGCTCGCTATCGTTTTGATCCTCGCACTACTCGTACGGTTTTACGCTATTTCAGTACCCGCCATCTGGAACGATGAAGCCTATAGTCTGCTGCTTGCACGCGAAACACCGGAGCGCATCTGGGCGCTGACGGCACGGGATGTGCACCCACCGCTTTACTACATGCTGTTGCACTACTGGGTGTCGGTGTGGGGAGACTCGGCGTTGTCTGCCCGGGCGTTGAGTGCACTCGCGGATCTCGGCACTCTTTTACTGTGTATCAAGTTGATGAGCCTGATTGCAACGCGCAGGGCGACATGGATTGCTGCGCTGCTATTGGCGTTACTCCCGATTTCGGTGCGCTATAGCCAGGAAGTAAGGATGTACAGCTTGCTCGGGTGCTGGTTGATGGCTGCAACTGTTGCGTTGGTTTGTTGGGCGAGGGTTGCGGAGCAAGGCCGTTTTGCGGTGATCTACGTGCTCCTGATGAGCGCTGCTTTTTACACTCACTACTTCGCAGGTTTGTGTGTACTGGTGCATTGGTTGTTTTGGTGGCTGAGCCGGAATAACCGTCCCGGGATGGCGATTACCCTAGGGCAATGGCTACTTGCTAACCTGACTGTCGTGGTCCTGTATTTGCCTTGGGTACCTCATCTGATTGCTCAACTTGCGAATACGACGGGCTTGGGTTGGATCAAACCGGTGACGCTGCAGGAGGCGTTGTCGCTAGTCTGGCAGTTCACGCTGATGGGAAATGGGGCTTCTCAAGCATCGGCGTGGCATCTCCTGCCTCTGGCGCTTTTACTGTTCTGCGCCACAACAGTCATCGCGGACTACTCCCTAAAGCGACCTTTTCGTTTTTTGCCGATTGGTTATTTTTTTGTTCCGCTGACAACGCTCTATGTGTTTGCCTTATTCCTTCCGCTGTTCGTTCCTAGATATCTGGTTTTTTCGGCGCCCGCCATTGCGATGATTGCAGCGTTGGCACTTGACGGCATCTGGAGACGTCGAGCGTTGTTGGCGACTGTTGGTTTATTGCTTTTTGTTGTTGTGCAATTAAATGGTCTGACTGCGGTTTACCGGCAGACAGATGGCTTGAGTGGAACGAATTACCGCAGAGATACCGAGTTTGGTCAGTTGGTGAAGCGGCTCAATCAGAATGCCCTTCCAGGTGATGAGGTGATCATTGCTAACCCGTTCTGGTACCCGACATTCACTTATTACGACACCACTGGTATTGATCCCCGGTTTGAGGTGCGCTCATCGATTGACGATTACCTGAAGCTGACCGGTCGAGGTCTTTTGAGCCTGATCAAAGATCCCTTAGCGAGTATTTATATTGATGGGATAACGGTTTTGGATTGCCGCAGCCAAAGAGTCTGGTGGATCACAGATGCTGATTTGCATGCTGACAGGCCACAGTTCGCAAAGGATCGGACTCCCGTGTTGACGATTCACGGGGGAAACATTTCTGCGTATCTGTTTACTGCCGATTCGGTGCCGGCTTCAGCGCAGGCCAGCACCTATTGCACACTTAAGCCACGGCCACTTCCTGCGGCTCAAAACTGTCCGCCCGCGCCATCTGCCACATCCGCGAGTAAAACTCGCCGTTCACTTCCCCGGTGAGCAATTCCCCCGGTTTCAGGAACACATGCAGTTGCGAGAACAACTTGATCTCGGTCGCCGACATGCGCCGCACCAGATGCTTGGCCGACAGTTGTGATGGATGTTCCAGCCCGGCAGCGGCAAGCATTTCCGCCAGAGCCTTCAAGGTATTGCGGTGGAAGTTGAACACGCGCTGCGCCTTGTCCGGCACCACCAGCGCACGTTGGCGCAAAGCGTCCTGAGTGGCCACGCCGGTCGGGCATTTGTTGGTGTGGCAGCTTTGCGACTGGATGCAGCCGATGGCGAACATGAAGCCGCGTGCGGAGTTGGCCCAGTCGGCGCCGATGGCCAGCACGCTGGCGATGTCGAAGGCGCTGACAATCTTGCCGCTGGCGCCGAGTTTGATCTTGTCACGCAGGTTGAGGCCGACCAGGGTGTTGTGGACGAAGAGCAAGCCTTCGCGCATCGGCACACCGATGTGATCGGTGAACTCGACCGGTGCGGCGCCGGTGCCACCTTCCTTGCCGTCGACAACGATGAAGTCCGGCAGGATGCCGGTTTCCAGCATGGCTTTGGCGATGCCCATGAACTCCCATGGATGACCGAGGCAGAACTTGAAACCCACCGGTTTGCCGCCGGACAGTTCGCGCAATTGCTGAATGAAATGCATCATTTCCAGCGGTGTGGAAAACGCGCTGTGACGCGACGGCGACACGCAGTCTTCACCCATCATGATCCCACGGGTATCGGCGATTTCCTTGGTGACTTTGTGCTTGGGCAGTATGCCGCCGTGGCCGGGTTTGGCGCCCTGGCTCATCTTGATTTCGATCATCCGCACTTGCGGGTTCTGCGCCTGGGTGGCGAAGCGTTCCGGGTCGAAACGGCCGTCGCTGGTGCGGCAACCGAAGTAGCCACTGCCCAGTTCCCAGGTCAGGTCGCCGCCGTGTTCGCGGTGATACGGGCTGATGCTGCCCTCACCGGTGTCGTGGGCGAAGTTGCCGAGTTTCGCGCCCTGGTTCAACGCGCGGATGGCGTTGGCGCTGAGCGAACCGAAGCTCATCGCCGAGATGTTGAACACCGAGGCCGAGTACGGCTGCGAGCACTGCGGGCCGCCGACGGTGACGCGGAAACTGCTCGGGTCGCTCAGCGGTGCCGGGCGCATCGAGTGGCCGATGAATTCGAATCCGGATTGATAGACATCGATCAGCGTGCCGAACGGCTTGTCGGCGGTTTCGTTTTTCGCTCGCGAATAGACCAGCGAACGCTGCGCGCGGGAGAAGGGCAGGGCATCGCTGTCGGACTCCAGCAAATACTGGCGGATCTCCGGGCGGATGCCTTCGACCAGATAGCGAATGTTGCCGAGGATCGGGTAATTGCGGCGCACGGCGTGCGGGCTCTGCAGCAGGTCGAACAGACCGATCAGGCTCAGCACGCCGGTGACCGCAGCGATCGGCCACAGCCAGTCGTGTTCGAGAAAAGGCAGGCTGGCGAGGGTGAAAATCACGCAGACGGCAAAGAAGGCGTAGCGGCTCAGGAGTGACAGGCTCATACGGTTTCCTTGGTTCGGACTCGGAATAATCAGCGAAGATTCAGGAATAAACACATTCCCCTGTAGGAGTGAGCCTGCTCGCGATAGCGGTGTATCAGCTACAAATGATTTGACTGACCCGACACCATCGCGAGCAGGCTCACTCCCACAAAAAGCAACTTCACCAAACGATCAGGCGTTTTGCGCCTGAAGAAATATCGAAAACAGCTCGGACTGGGATTTGATCCCCAGCTTGCTGTACATGTGTTTCTTATGGACTTTCACGGTTTCTACGGAGATTTCCAGCTTACGGGCGATTTCTTTACTGGAGCAACCGCTAAGCATCAAACGCCCGACATCCAGTTCCCGCGCCGTCAGTTGCGCACCCTTGAGTTGTTGCACCGAGGCTTCCAGTTGCACGCGCCAGTCTGCTTGAGCGGGTGCGGCGGCGAGGGCCACGGTTTCGTTGATCTCATAGGGTAATCGTTGGCGCAGCAGGCCCAGCACCCAAGGCTGGATCAATGACAGCAAGGCGATATGTTCGCCAGTGAAACGTTTTTCACTGCCCAGCGACAGACACAGTGTGCGATCACCTTCGAGTTGACAATTGAACTGGATTTCGTCGGCCACGACATTCAGACGAAAGTATCGCTGGTAATACTCGGTCAGTTCGAAATGCTCCGGCGCCACCTCGGACAGGCGATACAAACCGCTGCGCGACTGCTCGCGGCAGGCGATGTAGAACGGGTCGAGCAGATACAGGCCGCGCAGATAATCCTGAAACAATTGGTCGGGGTTGCCGTCTTCGCCGGGGCATTCGGCGAAGACCTGCGGGTGTTGATCGGCGCTGAACAGCAGCACCACCCAGCTATCGAACGGCACGTATTGGTCGAGCAAACGCACCAGTTGCGCCCAGAAGTTCGGCTTGTCCAGCGCGTCGATCAATTGCCCGACGGCGCGGTGCCAGGTGATGTCGTCAAACGAAAGTGTCATCGATCTACCCCTATCGGGTTACCCCGGCCGCGTAATTCCCTGGCCGCTCGCTTGCTGCGCATACTGGCCCACAGACAGCCACCGGGCAATCTTTCAGCGCCCGACGCTCATCACAAGGAACTCCCATGAAAGTCGAACTCGCGCAACTGGCGGGCCGTGACAATGCCACGGCGTACAACCTCGAACGCGCGCTTGCAGCGATTGCCGCGTGTGCGCCGGACACGCAGCTGATCGTGTTCCCGGAAACTCACTTGATGGGTTTTCCAAGCGCTGAAACCGTGGCGCAAACGGCCGAGCCGCTGGACGGCCCGACTGTCAGTGCAGTGCTCGCCGCCGCGCGCGAACGCAACATTGCCGTGGTGATCGGCATGGCCGAGAACGACAACGGTCGTTTCTACAACACCACGCTGCTGATCACCCCTGAAGGTATCGCCCTGAAATACCGCAAGACGCATTTGTGGGCGTCGGATCGCGGTGTGTTTGAAGCCGGTGACCGCTATGCCACCTGCGAATGGAACGGCCTGCGCGTTGGCTTGCTGATTTGCTACGACATCGAATTTCCAGAGTCGGCCCGTGCCCTGGCGCAACTCGGCGCTGAATTGCTCATCGTGACCAACGGCAACATGGACCCGTACGCGCCGACTCACCGCACCGCGATCATGGCCCGTGCCCAGGAGAATCAGGCGTTTGCGCTGATGGTCAATCGCGTGGAGGCGGGGGATGACGGTTTGATGTTCGCCGGTGGCAGTGCGCTGGTCGATCCGCTGGGCTCGCTGTTGTTCGAGGCCGGGCGGGAAGAAGGGACGTTCCGCGTTGAGCTGGATTTCGCACGGTTGGAGATTGCGCGCAGGGATTACCGCTATCTGGATGATCAGCGCTTGAAGTTGTCGGGGGAGGTGGTGGAGCGCAGCGATGGTGTTCGTGAATTGTTGATTCCACACCGTTGACCGATGCCCTCACCCTAACCCTCTCCCAGAGGGAGAGGGGACTGACCGAGTTGATTGTTCAAGGTACGCCGACCTGAAGTACCGAGTCGAACTCAGGTTTTACCCGATCGTTCCCACGCTCTGCGTGGGAATGCAGCCCGGGACGCTCCGCGTCCCAAGAGCGGACGCAGAGCGTCCATTGAGGCATTCCCACGCAGAGCGTGGGAACGATCAGCTACACCCGAAAACATTCGCCGAACCCGGCTCTGCCATAAATCCAATAAAATTCGGAGTAAGTCGCCCATGGCTCGTTTGCAACGCACCCTTTCATTAGGGTCGGTGGTGCTGTTCGGCATCGCCTACATGACGCCGATCATTGTCCTCGGCACCTTCGGCATCCTCGCCCAGTCCACCGCCGGCATGGTCCCTGCCGCGTATCTGGCGGCGCTGGTGGCGATGTTCTTCACCGCCATGAGCTACGGTCGCATGGCTGCCGCGTTCCCGGTTGCCGGTTCCGCCTACAGCTACGTGCGCAAGGCAATCAGCCCGAAACTCGGCTTTATCGCCGGTTGGGCAGTGTTGCTCGATTACCTGTTTCTGCCGATGGCGATCTGGCTGATCGGCGCGGCGTATCTGGCCTCGGCATTCCCGTCGATCCCGCAATGGATCTGGGTGTTGGCGTTCATCGGCATCACCAGCGCAATCAACATCATCGGCCTGAAACTGGCCAACGGCATCAACGCCTTGCTGATGCTGGTGCAGTTCCTCGTATTGATCGCTTTCGTCGCGCTCTGCGTGCACTACATCGGTGGCGATGCGAGCACGCCATTGTGGTCGATCAAACCGTTCTTCAATGGCGATATGCAAATGCCGCTGATCATGAGCGGCGCGGCGATTGCCTGCTATTCGTTCCTCGGCTTCGACGCGGTCAGCACCCTGACCGAAGAAACCCGCGACCCACGCCGCACCATTCCGCGAGCGATCATGTTGATCACACTGATCGGCGGGCTGATCTTCGTTGGTGTGTCGTACTTCGTGCAGATCGCACACCCGTCATTCCAGTTCGACAGTGTCGATTCGGCCGCCTATGAAATCGCCCGCAACATCGGCGGCGATCTGTTTGTGTCGATGTTCCTGATCGGTCTGATTGTTGGCCAGTTCGCGTCAGGGCTGTCGGCGCAGGCCAGTGGTTCGCGCCTGTTGTTTGCCATGGGCCGTGACGGTGTATTGCCGAAATCATTCTTCGGCACCTTGCACGCGCGCTTTGGCACACCGGTCAACAGCATCCTGCTCTGCGCCGTGGTGGCGTTGCTGGCGCTGAAACTTGATGTGACCACCTCGACCTCGTTCATCAACTTCGGCGCGTTTCTGGCGTTCAGTCTGGTCAACCTGTCGGTGATCTTTCATTACTGGATCGGCGGCGAGAAAAAGGGACTGCGTGAGATGGTGCTGTTTTTGCTCTTCCCGTTCATTGGTCTGGTGGCGGATTTATGGCTGATGGTCAGCCTTGATCACTTGGCGGTGTATCTGGGCTTGAGCTGGCTGGCGATCGGCGTGGTTTATCTTGCCGTGCTCACCGGTGGCTTCCGTCGCCAGCCGCCGGAGATGGATTTTCAGGAAGCCACTTGAGGCTCAGGCAGCGGGCCGGTTCTGGCGCATCGGCAATTCGACGCGAAAGGTCGTGCCCACGCCCGGTTCGCTGCGTACCGAAATATCGCCACCGTGCTTTTTGACGATGCCGTAGGACAGAGACAGGCCAAGCCCGGTGCCCTGGCCGACCGGTTTGGTGGTGAAAAACGGATCGAAGATCTTCTGCAGGATCTCCGGCGCAATCCCCGCGCCGGTGTCGGCGACTTCCACCCAGGCCGTGTCTTGTTGCTGCCCGGTGCGCAAGGTGATGGTGCCGCGTTCCGGGCCCATGGCCTGCGCCGCATTGACCACCAGGTTCATGATCACCTGATTGATTTGTGATGGCAGGCACTCGATGTCCGGCAGCGGCTGATACTCCTTGATCAGGTCGGCCTTGTACTTGAGTTCGCTGGCGACGATGTTCAGGGTCGACTCGATGCCTTGCTGCAGATTGGCCCACTGCCATTGCTGATGGCTATCGACCCGGGAGAAGTCCTTCAGATCCTTGACGATCTGCCCGACGCGGCCAATGCCTTCCTTGGATTCGCGGATCAGCACCGGGATGTCTTCGAGGAGAAAATCCAGATCGGCGTCTTTGCGCAATTGCTCAAGCCGCGCCACTGACTCGCTGTCTGGCGTTGGCCCAAGCGTCTGCCAGGCATCAAGTACGCTGAGCAATTGTTTGAAGTAGCCGTCCAGCGTGCCGAGGTTGGAGGAGATAAAGCCGATCGGGTTATTGATTTCATGGGCCACACCCGCTGCCATTTGCCCCAGTGACGCAAGTTTTTCCGACTGCACCAGCTGACTTTCCAGTTGCTTGCGCTCATCGATTTCCCGCTGCAGTTCTTCACTGGCCTGCTTGAATTGGGCCGTGCGTTGATCGACCAGATGTTCCAGGTGATGCATCTGCAATGATGCGCGTTCGGTCATCTGCCATTTGGTCAGCAGGGTGTTGGCCATCTGCTGCACTTCGATGTTGTCGAACGGCTTCTTCAGAATCAGCAAGCGGTCATGCGCCTGCAAGCGCTCCAGCAGTTCATCCCAGGAATAATCCGAGTAGGCGGTGCAGACCACCACTTGCAACTGCGGGTCCTGTTGCCACAGATGTTCAATGGTTTTCGCGCCGTCCCAACCGTCGGGCATGCGCATGTCGACAAAGGCCAGCGCGTAGGGGCGTTGTTCTGCCTGGGCCTGTATCAGTTTGCCCAAACCTTCCTCGCCGCCGTAGGCCGAGTCCAGCTCGAACGGCGGACGTTCGGCGCGAACCTGAGCGCCAAACAGTGCCGCTTCCATCTGGTCCAGTTCCACTGATTGCGCCGCTGGCGGCGCGAGAATCTTGCGAAAGTCTTCATGGATCGACGGCATGTCGTCGATCAGCAGAATGCGGCGGTTCGACAGCTCGCTCATGCGTTCTCCGTGACGCTGATCAGGGGGATCTGCAAAGTGAACAACGCACCCTGGCCCGGGCCGTCACTGTGCGCAGTGAGGTGGCCGTTCATTTCGATGGCCGCCAGGGCGCAGCTGTGCAAACCGAAGCCGTGGCCTTCCTTGCGGGTGGTGAAACCGTGGGCAAAGATCCGCGTCATGTTTTCCGCAGCGATGCCTTCGCCATCGTCCTTGACGCTGATTTCGAGGAAGCTGTCATCGACAATCCTGACCGCCAGGGTCATGGTCCGGGGGCGGTTGCTGAGGTCGGACATGGCGTATTTGGCGTTGCTGATCAGGTTGATCAGGATCAGCAACAAGCGGTGTTTGTCGCCCATCACCTGCGGCACGTCGGCGTATTCCCTGACCACTGTGACGTGGTGCCGGGTCAGTGCCCCGGCGTTCATGCGCAACGCGTCTTCCAGTAACTCGTTGATGAACAATGGCTCGGTCATGCTGTTGGCGCCGGCATAGGATTGCTGGGTGGCGACGATGTCCTTGATGTGATCGACGCTTTTGTTCATCTGATTCAATTCGTCGAGCATTTCCTGTTGTTCCTGGGCAATCGCGACCACCAGTTGGTTGAGGTAGCCGGGGAGCAATTTGCCTTTGGCGTCTTCGTTGAGGAACGCGCCGAGGTCATCCGGGTGTTCGTTGATCAGTTGCATGGCCTTGCCCAGGCCCTGGCCCTTGCTGTTGCGCAGCTTGCGCGTGATCAGGTCGCTGGAGATGTTCACGCTGTTGAGCACGTTGCCAACGTTGTGCAGCACATTGGTGGCGATTTCCGCCATGCCGGCCTGACGTGCGGCGTCGAGCAGTTCGCTCTGGGCGTCGCGCAGTTCCCGGGTGCGTTCTTCGACTCTTTGTTCCAGCGCGTCGTTGGCCGTTTGCAGGGCGTTATTGACCCGGTTGATCTCGGCGAAACTGCCGATCAAACGGATGGCCAGCCACACCAGCGACAACATCAGCAGCACCGAAAACAACAGCAGGTAGAAGTGGTACTGCCGGTCGACCTGATCGGCGCGCTGCTGATCGTGATCGAGCATAGTGGTGATGTTGTCGAGGCTTCCGGCCACGGGGATGTTTTCGATGTTTTCGAGCAACTGGTTGACCAGTGGCTGCTCGCGCGCAATCAGCGAGATATGGCTGCTCATGATTCTGATCGGGGTCTGAAACGCGAGCGGCAGGCGTTGCGCGTTGACCTTCAGCTTGTTCAGGCCGACCTCGATGTCGGCGGCCAGGTTGTCAGAGGTGACCTGGGCGAATTCGAGGGCACTGAGCAGCAGGTCGTAGGTGTCGGTAGTGATGTTCTGCAGCTGCAATTTATCGAAGTCCGACAGGCTGGCCAGTTGCTGTTGGATGTCGTCTTCAGCGGTGGGCAAAAAGGCCAGGGAATTACGCAACAGCGCGTTGTGCGATTTGAACTGTTCGACCAGACGGATTTTTTCCTGCATCGCCTGTCGGAAACTTTCGTGAGCGTCGTTCCATTGCGCCGAGTCGTTGCGCCCATGTCCGGACTCGATCGCATCGAAGCGCGCCCAGAGCCGGTTCATTTCGTTCATCGGTGACACCAACGGATCGTAGTTGTGGCTGAGCGCCACTCGCGCCTTGAGGAGCTCGTTTTCCCACAGCGAGTTCTGCTGTTTGATCTGCCGGATCAGATCCCTCGATTCGGTGTACGTCATGGTCTGGGCAGAGCTGGATTTGATGTACAGGAACAGCAGGATCGAGGCCAGCGCCAGGGCGACCAGGGTCAGCAACAACAGGCTGCGTCGCCGCGAGATGTTGATCATGGCTTGCTCTCCCCTTGGCCGGTCAGGGTTGTGAGAAACAGCATGATCAGCCGTTTGTCCTCAGCGCTCGGCATGCGCCCCAACTGGTACTGGAACATCACATCCACGGCGCGTTCGAGGGTGGGGGCCGAACCGTCGTGAAAGTACGGCGCGGTGATCGCGACATTGCGCAGGCTCGGCACCTTGAACACGGCCCGGTCCGCTTCGTCGGCGGTGACGTTGAAGCGGCCCTGATCGGCCACGGTCGGGCTGCCGCGATCGGCAATGTAATCGCCGAACACTCCGAATTTCTGGAACATGTTGCCGCCGATGTTCACCCCCTGATGGCAGGCAATGCAGCCGTACTCCTTGAAGCGCTGGTAACCGTACTTTTCCTCCAGGGTGAGGATGTCGGTGTTGCCGAGCAGGTATTGATCGAAGCGTGAGTTGGGCGTCAGCAAGGTGCGTTCGAAACTGGCCAGCGCCTGCTGGACATTGGCCTGGGTCACGCCGTCCGGGTAGGTGGCGGCGAAATCGCGACGATAGTCGGGGTCGTTGCCGATGCGCTCGATCACCGTGCTCCAGTCGCTGCCCATTTCATGCGGGCTGGTGATGACGACGTTGCTTTGTTCCTCGAGCGTTTCGGCGCGACCATCCCAGAACTGGCGGAAGTTGAGGGCCGCGTTGAACACGGTCGGGGTGTTGACGGCCACCGGTTTGCCGTCGAAGCCCAGTGACAAGGCGCGGCTGTCGGCACCGTTCTTGTCGAGTTGGTGGCAGCTGGCGCAGGACAGCGTGTTGTTGATCGATAACCGTGGCTCGTGGAATAACCGTCGACCGAGTTCCACGCGCCGGGCATCCTGCTGCGGTATTGCGGGCAACGGTTTGAGCGGCTCGTTCAGCGGCTCGGCACTGGCCCCGGCGCAGAGTCCGCACAGCAGCAGCGCCATGGCGTGGTGGAAAAGGCTCATCGGCAATTGTCTCCCTGACTCAAGGCCTGTTTCACAGTGATCATCCTATTGTCCATGGCGCGGGTTGCGTGCCGGCGAGCAAACGCGCAAACGTATCTGCCGGCAGGGCTTTGCTGAAAAAGTAACCCTGACCTTCTTCGCAGTGATGGGCCTTGAGAAACGCCAGTTGTTCGGCGGTTTCGATGCCCTCGGCGATGACGTTCAGGCCCAGGCTCTTGCCCAGGTTGATGATCGCGCTCACCAGCGCCGCATCGCTGCGGTCGTTGCACAGGTTGCGAATGAACGATTGATCGATCTTCAGCACATCGATGGGAAACCGCCGCAGGTAGCTCAGGCTGGAATAGCCGGTGCCAAAGTCATCGATGGCCAGGCGCGTGCCCAGCGTCTTCAGGCGATTGAGCGCAGTCATCGTCGCCTCGACGTTTTGCATCAGCACGCCTTCGGTGATTTCCAGTTCCAGCCACTCGGGCGCCAGACCTGTCTGTTGCAGTACGCGCTCGATGCCGGCGACGAAGTCACGCTGGCGAAAATCGATGGGTGAAGTGTTGACCGACATACGGATCGGCGGCAGTCCGGCCAGTTGCCAGGCCCGGGTCTGCCGACAGGCCTCAGCCAGCACCCATTTGCTCAGCGGCACGATCAGACCGCTGTCCTCGGCCACCGGGATGAAATCCGCCGGATAGACCCAGCCATGCCCCGGTTTTTGCCAGCGCACCAGTGCTTCGGCACCCACCACTTTGGTACTGCGCAGGTCGATTTTCGGCTGATAGTGCAGGACGAATTCATGCTCTTGCAGCGCTCGGCGAATGCCCGACTCGATGCTGTGCTGTTCGCGGGCGTGCTGGTTCATGGCTTCGATGAAGAAGCCGATGTTATCGGGGCCCTGTTCCTTGACGTTGCGCATCGCGGTCTCGGCCTTCTTTATCAGCTCGGTGGCTTCGAGGCCGTCATCGGGGTAGACGCTGATGCCGACGCTGGCGGTGACGCTGACATCGTGGCCGACAATCGTCTGCGGCAGGCGAATGGCGGCGAGGAGTTTTTCCGCGATGCCGTGGGTTTGCTGAGGGTGGTTGATGTCGCCGAGGATCACCACGAACTCATCGGAGCCGTAGCGAAACACCGAGTCCGAATCGCGTACGCAGGACAACAGTTGCCGGGCGACCCGTTTGAGCATCTCGTCACCCGCCGGATGGCCCAGCGCATTGTTGATGCGCTTGAAGCGATCGAGGCCGAGAAACATCACCACCAGTTGTTTGTCATGCCGGCGGCACACCGCCATGGCCTGACTCAGGCGATCACCGAGCAGGGTGCTGTTGGGCAGTTCCGTGAGGCTGTCGTATTGCAGCAGGTGCGAGACCTTGAGCAGTTCGTGCACCCGCGCCTCGATGGTTCGCTCAAGGCTGAGCATCTTCAGCGCCGCGTCCTGTGCCAGTTGCCATTTCCACGTCAGGGCGTTGGCCATCTGACGGATTTCCAGACTGTCGAACGGCTTTTTCAGGATCAGCAGTTGGTCGCCGAACTCCAGCCGTTCGGCCATCGCTTCCCAGCTGTAGTCGCTGTACGCCGTGCACAAGGCGATTTGCAGGTTCGGGTCGACCCGCCACAGTTGCTCGATGGTTTCCAGGCCATCCCAGCCGGGCGGCATGCGCATGTCGATAAAGGCGAGGGCGTAGGGATTGCCACTGGCCAGTGCGCGGTTGACCAGTGCCAGGGCTTCCTGACCCTGATAGGCGGAGTCGAGCTGGAAGCTCAGGTGCGGCGTCTGCTGGCTGCCGAACAGTGTCTGTTCCAGTTGCTGCAAATCGACGGCGTCCGCCACCTGCGGGGCGAGGATCTTGCGAAAGTCCTCATGGATTGCCGGCGTGTCGTCAATGATCAGGATGCGGCGGTTGGTCTGGGGAAAAGGCGTTTTCATGCCTCGTCCTCCTTTGGCGTCAGACGGCAACTGTCCTTGAGCAAATGCCCGGCCTGTTCGGCGCTGACCGCTGCACTGAAATACATGCCCCGGGCACTCGGCAGCGGGGGCGCGGCGGGTG
This sequence comes from Pseudomonas sp. S3_C06, assembly GCF_054667675.1. Classification (NCBI taxonomy): domain Bacteria; kingdom Pseudomonadati; phylum Pseudomonadota; class Gammaproteobacteria; order Pseudomonadales; family Pseudomonadaceae; genus Pseudomonas; species Pseudomonas sp. S3_C06. The sequence goes on along the minus strand of NZ_CP162747.1, from coordinate 2,589,460 downwards.
GTGTGCACGGCTGATCCGAAGACGGCTGGCCTTCAGCGATGATGCCGATGCCCAGGTCGCGGGCGAAGTTGACAATCGCGCGCAGGGCATTGGCTCCGGCGACATCGTGGGCGGCACTGTCGACGAAACTCTGCGCCAGTTTGAGGTGATTGACCCGGTAGGTTTTCAGGTAGTCGAACGAGGAATATTCAGTGCCGAAATCATCGATGGCGATGCTCACGCCCAGTTCACGCAGGCGCGGCAACGCATCGTTGTGCGTCCACTTGGTCTGGGCCAGCGTGGCCTCGGTGACATCGAAGCGCAGATCCCAGGGCGCCAGTTCCCAGCGGGCGGTGGTGCGCAGCACGTTGTAGATCAGCTCGGGGCCACTCTTGAGTTGGGCCAGCGAAAGTTTGATCGCCATCACTGGCGGTGCGACCCCTTCGTTACGCCACAGGTGCATCTGGTGGCAGGCGTGATCCAGCACCCAGCGCCCGAGCGGAATGATCGCGCCGGTTTTCTCCGCGATCGGCACGAAGTCGGCAGCCGGCAGCAGGCCGTGACGAGGATGCTGCCAGAGGACTTGTGCCTCCATGCCGAGAATCCTGCCGCTGTGCAGATCGACCTCCGGCGCATACCGCAGCATCAGTTCATTGCCCTCGAGGGCCGTCATCAGTTCGCTGACGAGGGTCATGCGTTCGGCCACTTCCCGAGAGATTTCCTCGGAGTGGAAGTGGTACTGGTTGCGGCCCATTTCCTTGGCGCGGTACAGCGCCATGTCGGCCTGCCCGAGCAGCGTGTCGGCATCGAGGCTGAGGTCGCTGTAACTGCTGATGCCGATGCTCACTGAAATATGCAGCGCATTGCCGGCCAGCAGGTAGGGCGCCAGCAGCGTGTCGCGGATGTTGGCAGCCATCGCGGCCGATTGGGTCGGGTCGCTGACGTCCAGTTGCAGGATCGCGAACTCGTCGCCGCCCAGGCGCGCCACCACGTCACTTTCCCTTACGCCGGACTTGATGCGCCGGGCGACTTCCTGCAGCAGCAGGTCGCCCACCGGGTGGCCCAAGGTGTCATTGATCCGCTTGAAATGGTCGAGGTCCAGATAGAACACCGCAAACGGCATGGCACCCCGTCGCGCGGCGGCAAACGCCTGATGCAGGCGTTCGATCAGTGTGGCGCGATTGGCCAGGCCCGTCAGGCCGTCGGAGCGCGCCAGCAAGGCCAGTTTTTCCTCGGCCAGGCGGCGTTCGGTGATGTCGAGGATGATGCCTTCGACTTCCAGAAGTCGGCCGTCCTGATCGCGCACCGGGATGTAGCGGTTTTCCACCCAGCGCCAGGTACCCTGGCCGGTGCGCATGCGGAATTCGATGGATGCGCCCGACGCATGCCGATCCAGCACCCGGGCCATGGCCGCATCGACGTTCGCCTGATCGTCCGGATGAATCAGTGCCTGCGCCCAGTCGGGCGAACCCACCAGGTCGGCGGCGACATGGCCGTAACGGGTGATGTTGTGGGAGATGTACATCAGCGCAAACGAGGGTTCGCCGCGCAAACGGTAAAGAATGGTCGGGCTGTTCTGCACGATCACGTTGGCGTCCGACAGCTCACGGGTGCGTTCCTGCACCGCTTGCTCCAGCAGGCTCATCTTCAGTTCGGCGTCTTCGGTCATCTGCCATTTGACTGTGAGGGCGCTGGCCATCTGGCGGATCTCGATGGCGTCGAAGGGCTTTTTCAGGATCAGCAACCGGTCGTTCAGTGCCAGACGCTGGTCGATATCCTCCCAGGAATAATCGGAATAGGCCGTGCACAGCGCAACTTGCAGCTTGGGGTCGACCTGCCACAGCCGTTCGATGGTTTCCAGACCATCCCAGCCCGGCGGCATGCGCATGTCGATGAAAGCCATGGCGTAGGGGCGGTTTTGCGCCAGTGCGGCTTCGAGTTTGTCCAGCGCTTCGCGGCCCTGAAACGCCGAGTCCAGCTCGAAATGTTGGGATTGTTTCGCAGACGGGGTGCCGAACAATAGATTCTCGGTTTCGCCCAGACCATCGTCGCCGGGGATGACCGGGCTGAGAATCTTGGCGAAATCGCCATGGATCGCCGGGCTGTCGTCAACGATCAGCACGCGGCGATTGATGTGCACGGTTGGCGTTGTCATGCCGCGCCACCCGTGGGGAGGCATGCTGTGGTGATCCGGGGCATCCTTTTCCCTCGCCATTTGCCTGTTTGCATCAGCCGATGGAGTCTTGCGCTGTGTTCAGCATAGTCGGCTCCCCGGTATTGCGCTTTCGGCCCCGGACAAAGATCGGCGTGAATGCCGGCCAAAATCATCTAGCCTTGGACTCAGGCGCGGACCGGCGAAGCGTTGGGTCGGTGCGTCGTTATTTCCCTGTTTGCTTGAGGCCATGCCATGGAAGAGCTATCCGCGCCGATGCCGGCGCATCGACCCACAGTGCTGCTGGTCGATGACGAGGAGTCGATCCTCAACAGCCTGCGTCGCCTGTTACGCGGCCAACCCTACGATCTTCTGTTGGCGACCAGCGGCGCCCAGGCGCTGGAGATCCTCGCGCAGCAGCCGGTGAACCTGGTGGTGAGTGATGCGCGCATGCCGGGCATGGACGGTGCGTCGTTGTTGGCGCATGTCCGTGAGCGTTTTCCGGCGACTGCGCGGATCATGCTCACGGGATATGCCGACCCGGCGGCGATCATCAAAGCGATCAATGACGGGCAGATTCACCGTTACATCAGCAAACCGTGGAACGACGAAGAGTTGCTGCTGATTCTGCGCCAGTCCCTCGAGCACCAGCATTCCGAGCACGAGCGCCAGCGTCTGGAGCGCTTGACCCGGGTCCAGAACGACCAGCTCAAACTGCTCAACAGCACCCTGGAAAAGCATGTCGCGGCGCGCACCGCCGAACTGCAGCAGACCGCCGACATGCTCGATCTGGCGTACGAAGAGCTCAAGCACAGCTATGTCACCGGCACCGAAGTGTTTTCGCTGCTGGCCAATCTGCGTTTGCCACCTGCCAAGCAGACCAACCGGCAGATCATCGAGCTGGTGCGCAGCTACTGCAGACAGCACGGCCTGGACGAGGCCACCAGCCGTGATCTGACCATGGCTGCGGCGCTGTACAACATCGGCAAGCTGAGCTGGACCGACGCGATGATGATCACGCCCTCGGATCTGCTGCGCCATACCGAACGCGAGCGGTATCGCAGTTACCCGAAGCAGAGCGAATCGTTGCTCATGACGCTCGACCCGATGAAAGATGCGGCGCGTCTGATCCTGCATCATCAGGAGCGCTGGGATGGCAGCGGGTTTCCCGACCGGCTCAAGGGCGAGGGCATTCCGTTCGGTTCACGCCTGCTGAAACTGGCGGTGGATTTCGTCGAGTTGCAGCGCGGGCTGATCCTCGAGCGGCAGATGAACAGCGATGAAGCGCTGCTGTACCTGCGCCAGTACGCCGGGCGTTTATACGATCCCGATCTGGTCGAAGACTTCATTCTGGTGTGCGCGGCGTTCCTCAGCGACGTGACGCTGGCCGATCCGTCGGTCAAGGTGCTCTCCACTCGGGATCTGGCGGCGGGGATGATTCTGGCGCGCAACCTCAATGCCGATAACGGCATGCTGCTGCTCAACGCCGGCAAGGTACTCAGCGCGCTGTTGGTGGAAAAGCTGATTGCGTTCGAAGCCATGGAGGGCGGCAAGTACACGATTTTCGTCAAGGTGCCGGAGGAGGTTGAAGCCACGCTCACGGCGCTGGGCGAATGATCGGCGAGGTGACGTCATTGGCCGGGCATGGGATCCTTGCGGTTTTTCCAGGCCGGTGGCTGACCCATGACCTCTGCATCCGTTGTCTCTGCAAACCTCATTCGTATCGCCGCCGCGCTGTTGCTCAATCCTCAAGGGCAGACTCTGCTGGTGCGCAAGCGCGGGACCACCGCGTTCATGCAACCGGGTGGCAAGATCGAGGCGCAGGAGTTGCCGGTGCACGCGCTGGCCCGGGAGCTGGAAGAAGAGCTGGGCCTTCGGATCGATCCGGCGCAGGCGTGTTTTCTCGGCCAGTTCTCGGCGCCTGCGGCCAACGAGCCGGGGTGTGTCGTTCAGGCCGAGATCTTTCAACTGACCATCAATGCCGATGTCACTCCGGCGGCGGAAATCGAAGAAGTGATCTGGGTCGATCCGGCCACTGATCCTGCTGTCGTTCTGGCGCCATTGACACGCGACCTGATCCTGCCGTTTTATCGCCACTCACTGACGGCGCTCGCCTGATCATTCACGCAAAGGACATTGCCATGATCCCGCTTCAAGACCTGCTGATCTTCGCCGCCGCCGCGTTGTTGATGGTACTGACGCCGGGGCCGAACATGATTTACCTGATCTCGCGTTCGATCTGTCAGGGACGCAAGGCCGGGGTCACGTCGTTGCTTGGTGTGGTGAGTGGCTTCTTTGTGCATATGTTCGCGGCGGCTGCGGGTTTGACGGCGGTGTTTCTGGCGGTGCCGATGGCCTATGAAGTGCTGAAGTGGGCCGGTGCGTTGTATTTGTTGTGGCTGGCCTGGCAAGCGCTGAAGCCGGGTGCGCGGTCGCCGTTCGAAGCGCAGCAGTTGCCCCCGGATTCGTCGCGAAAACTGATTACCATGGGCTTTCTCACCAGTGCGCTGAACCCGAAAATCGCCGTGTTCTACCTCTCGGTCTTTCCGCAATTCATCACCCCTGAACACGGCTCGGTGTTCACCCAAAGCATCATTCTCGGCCTGACCCAGATCAGCGTGAGTTTCTCTGTCAATTTGCTGATCGCACTGTTCGCGGCGGGCATCGCTTCGTGGTTTGTGCGCAACCCGACATGGCTGGCGCTGCAGCGTTATTTCATGGGCTTCGTTTTGGCAGGTCTGGCCGTGCGCCTGATGTTTGAGCAACGCAGGTCGGCGTGAACATGTGGATCGAACGGCTGGACGCCAGTCATGCCCTGGCTTACCGCGAACTGATGCTCGAAGCCTATGACCGTCATCCGCAGGCCTTCACCTCAAGCGTGCGCGAACGCGCGGTGATGCCCTTGAGCTGGTGGGAAGGGCGTCTGACCAGCAAACTCGATGTAGTGCTTGGCGCATTTGAAGGCGGCACGCTGGCCGGCATCGTCGGCCTGGCCTTTGAACCGCGCGAAAAGGCTCGTCACAAGGCCACGTTGTTCGGCATGTACGTGTCGGCGGATTTTCGCCAGCATGGCCTGGGCCATGAACTGGTGCAGGCGGCCATCGCCGAAGCGCAAAACCATCCGGCGCTGAAACTGCTCCAGCTCACCGTCACCGCCGGCAATGACGCCGCGTTCAGTCTCTACCAGCGCTGCGGCTTCATCCAGTTCGGCCTCGAACCATTGGCGGTGCGGGTGGGTGAAGACTACTTCGACAAGATCCACATGTGGCGCGAGATCTGATATCACCCCGCCCTTGTGGGAGCGAGCTTGCCCGCGAATGCGGTGGAACATTCAACAACCAGATTGACTGACCCGACGCCTTCGCGAGCAAGCTCGCTCCCACAGGGCTCAGCGCACCGCGCTGACACCGTCCAGCGTCGAGAACGATGTGTCTTTGGCTGTCAGGAGGAAGTCGCGCATGTACGGTGCATCGAGCATGTCGGTGCGAATCGCTGCGTACAACGTTGCGAACAAGCCTTTTTCCCCCAAGCGTTTGCCCTTCACATAACCGCGCGAGCTGTATTCGTGCAGTGCCCAGTGCGGCATGCCGCAGACGCCGCGGCCGCTGGCGACCAGTTGCATCATCATCACCGTCAGTTCCGAGGTGCGCACCTGCGCCGGTTCGATGTCGGCAGGTTCGAGAAAACGCGTGAAGATGTCGAGGCGATCGCGTTCCACCGGGTAGGTGATCAGCGTTTCCGTCAGCAGGTCTTCCGGGACAATGTACGGTTTGCTGGCCAGTGCGTGCTGGTTGGCCACGGCGAGCATGGCCTCGTAGGTGAACAACGGCACATAGGTGATGCCAGCGATTTCCAGCGGGTCGGACGTCACCACCAAATCCAGATCGCCACGGGCCAGCGCCGGCAGCGGCGCAAACGAGAAACCCGAGGCGAGGTCGAGTTCGACCTCCGGCCAGGCATCGCGGAACTGGTCGATGGTCGGCATCAGCCACTGGAAGCAGCTGTGGCATTCGATGGCCATGTGCAGACGCCCGGCGGTGCCTCCGGCCAGACGAGCGATATCGCGTTCGGCAGCGCGCAGCAGCGGCAGAGTTGCGTCAGCCAGTTGCAGCAGGCGCAAACCGGCGCTGGTGAAACGCACCGGTTTGGTCTTGCGCACGAACAACGCCATGCCCAAGCGTTCCTCAAGCTCCTTGAACTGGTGCGACAGCGCCGATTGCGTCAGGTGCAAGCGGTCGGCGGCGTCCACCAGACTGTCGGCTTCGCGCAGGGCATGCAGGGTTTTCAGGTGACGGATTTCAAGCACCGAGGGACTCCATGAGGAAAACTTGTGATCAACGCATAAACGTTGAGTTTGTCTCATGTTTGCCGGGCTGTCGATCATAACCCGGCATTCGACAGCTTGGTTGCGCGCCCGGCGATTCTCCCGCTTCTCCTGAAGGGTCGCTGTGCGACGTGGATTCAGATCCCCTCGAAATGCACCAGAACAATCGAATTCGGCCCGATATCGGAATACGGCAGGTTGGCGTCATCGGCATGGGTCAGGTAGCGGTGTGCCGGGAGTTTCAAGTGCGCTTTCTCGAATGGCCTGAACGCCGGTGCTGCGCTGCGGTAATGGAAGTGCGCGTACCACAACAGACGTGCCGGTTCTGCGGTTATGTTCCAGACTTCATATTCCTGCATGTAGTCCTCCTCACCACGACGCTTGCTCAGTTGTTTGATCGGCCGGGTTCTGCGGATCTCCACGGCATTTTCAGCGATGAGGTCATCCAGCATGCCATCGGTAGGTTTCGCACTGGTAAACGTGCGTTGGGTGCGCACGGACCGACCGGTGACGATGAGCTCGTCGGCCTTGCTGCGTAGTTGCCCGATGATCGGGTGCTCAGCCGATACAGTCGCGATGCGATCGGCCCGGGTGTTGAGCTCTGCGGCCTGGCTGTCCATCATGTGTTGCAGATCGACCGGCAGCATGCCCCGGTCGGCGTTGCTCTCAACCGTTGCGCGGTAAGTCACTTGAGCATCCAGACGTTGTTGTGCGTCTGTCACCAGATCGGCAAGCGCCGTTGGCGTGGTTGCCGGTGTTTCAGCATTACCCGGGGTGATCAGTCGGGCTTTGCCGTCGGGACCTTCTTCCCAGATTTCGACGCTGCCCTCTCGGCGTGTGCGCTCATAGCGGCGTCTCTGAGTGACTGAATCCCATTTCTCAACGCCGTAAATCAGATTGTCATCTGTGGTCGTGAAGACCCGCTGGACCGACTCGCCCGGGCTTTTCGCTTTGCTCGGTGTCTTCACTTCGGCGAGGGCACGGCTGGTCATTTGCTCCAGATCGTTGAGCAACGGTTCAACCACATCCATATGGAAGTGCTGTGGATAGCTGGCTGTCCAGATTTTCATTTGCAGACGAAAGCGGGTGTACAGATCGGCGCAGTTCTGCAGAATCTGACTGCGTTGTGCCGGCGTGGTGATAATTTTCGGCAGGTCATACTGGGTTTCCAGCGCGCGATACACATGGGCGCGAAGTTCAGCGGCTCGTTGCAGCAGATAAAACCAGGAAACCTCTCGGTGGCGGGCGTGATTTTTGACGATTTCAAATCGTTGGGTTGCTCGCACGTAGAGCAGGTTGGCATCGCTGTACAGGGCGTTCATTTCTTCGACAAACTCGACGAGATGGGCCTTGTCCGCTTTTAGCTTGACCCGTGCATACCATTGGTTGGCGAGCGTTTTGAGTTCCTGCTGCTGATCGAGTTTTTTCAGGTATTCGACCCGCAGCAAGCGGACTTCCTCCAGCATCTTCAAGCGTTTTGGCAACGCGTGGCTCGGCAAGGCGTTCAGCACCCTGCTCTGCACGTTAATGCCATCGGTCACAGGAATAATGCTGTCGGAAACATGTGAGGCGCGCTGCCAGTATCGTTCGGTCAATTTCATCGCGACCTCGCTTTGAGTGTCACCGACAGATTTAAGCTTTTTGCCATGCGTAAGTGGTTTCAGTTCTTCCAGAACCGCATAACGCCGGCTCTCCAGACGGATATCTTCGAGGCAGGCGGCTTCGGAGGCCGCACGCAATGCGGGGCGCTCTGCAAGGCTGGCCTCCTCGTAGGCGTCGATGGCTTTCTTGCTTGTCGGGATCCTTGCGTCGCACAGATCGGCAAGGTGTTCGACCTCATCGGTCAATTGCAGTTGGCGGCGAAATGCGCGGTCGGCCCACCAGCGCGGCAAGCGTTGCCGAATGACCGGTGGCCAGTAAGGGTCGAGCCTATCGGCCAGGTGTCCGGCGACGTTGCCACCGCCCAGCGCACCGCCTTCAAGCGTGGTGCCGTAGACACCAAACCAGGTGTCCCAGTGTCCGCTTTCATCCAGGGCAATCGGTTGTTTGTAGGTTTTTCGCGAGTTGCCGGACAAACGCCAACTGCGTGAATCCGTGTTGAGTTCCACCTGGTAGAGACGTCCCTGGCGTTCAATGAAATCGCCGTCGGCATGCCGGTAGATATTGCGGTAGATACCATGAGTCGCGGGTTGCACGCTCGACAGGGAAAGTGGCTTTTCATATTCGTAATCAGCGAAGCGTGCCAACACGTGCCTGGCCTGACGCTGGGTTTTGCCATGCAGGGTGGCCACATTGCCAACCAGTTGATGAAGCTGGCGAGTGCGTGTCAGCGTGCGGCTGGTGCGTGATAGCGTCGAGGCGATGGCTTCACCCGGAAGCACGTCGAGTAGTGCGTCGATCAACGACAGCAGCATCGATTCGATCTCCGCCAGACCATCGCCGACCTCGCCGCGCAAGAACGCTGCCGTCGCCTGATTGGCAGCCGTCCAGGCTTGATAAAGGGCCAGCGCAGTGCCGACGAAGGGCACCATGCCGATCGCCATCAATATGTAGTTGAAGGCGCGCGGGCCCTTCAAGGCATGACGCTCGAAGAACAACTCGTCATTGGAGCGCGAGCTGCCGCGATGGGCCTCAATCAGACGGCCCATGTGCGCGTCGAGCAGATGCGCGGCCAGGGAGGTGGTCTGTGGCCAGCGCTCGCCGACTTCAATGAGCGCATCGAAGTTCTTTTCCACGGCCTGATGGATCCGACCCACATGCGCCTTGACGTCACCTTGCAGGGTTCGGCCCGCCAGCCAGGTCACCCATTTGTCGCTCGCGCATAACCTGAACAGGCCTTTGCGCGCGGCTTCGAGGTTGTCGTAACGGCGCAAAAACTGCTCGTCGGGGCTTTCGGGCAGATACAGCAGGGTCACCCCGCTGATCTGTTCTTCGATGAACGTCACTCCCGACAGCGTGACGGGACCTTCACGGGGCGTGTCCTTGCCGCCCACTTTCAGGGACACCGGCAGCAGCGCGATGCGCTTGCCGTCGGCGAGCCACGCCTGCGGGGTGGAGGCCGCGATGGCGGTGTTCAGCGTCGCGGCCTCATCGTTGCTGATGTGCTTGCGCAGGCGTGCGCTTTCAGCCTGGATCGTGAGCATCAGACGCCAGGGTTCTATCAGGCTTTCCCGGCGATGCTCCTTGACGAACACTGGCTCGGTCGCAGTGCCGATGAAGGCGTCGCGGATTTTCTGCTCATAGGCTTTGGGCAAGTCCAGTTCCGGCAGCGCTTTGCGCAAATAGGTCAGATTGATGCCGTTGAGCAGGCGGATGCGATCGGTTTTGTGGGTTGCGCTGACCTCCGCCCGCAGGAAAATCAACCGTTGCGACAGCGAGTCATTGAGCACCGATTGGACATTGTCGATGTTGAGCTGGGCGAGATCTTCCAGCGGCATTTTGCTGCGCGTCGCGCCGGGCACGATGACGGTGGTTTTTCGATGGCCGCCGGGGCCTGATTCATAATGGGGTTCAGTGCGGGTCGAATCGGGCAGCTCGACTTGCACCGAAAAATCGCCTTCCAGGGAGAAATCCTTGCGCAGCCGCGCGTGCAGGTGTTTGCGGGTAAAGTCGTCACGGGGCTCCAGCGCGAGGGTCATGAGCTGGTGGCTCTTGCGCATCGCAGCGATGTACGCCTCGAGGTTTTTTTTCAGCGCGCTACGTTCGCCACTGTTGAGGTTGATCAGCCAGTCCGGCAGGTGCTCGGCGAGTGTGGCACTGCGATCCTGTTCCAGCACATGGGCAAACGCCAGGCTTCTGGCGGCGTGTACCGGCACCTGCAAAGCTGCGCGGCTGTTTTTGCGCAGGATTTCCAGCGCGTCGGCCTGCTCGGCTTTGTCGCTGATCGGGGCGGCTTTTGACTTGTAATCGTCAAGCAGTTCATCCAGACAGGCATGCAACGGGGCCGTGGCAATTTCGTTCAGTTGCAAGGTCAGTTCGGGCGTGTTGTCCTGAATCATCAATGCCTCGCGTTCCAGCCGCCGGCGGTTGGCAAACGCCTGCAAACCGCCACCGCTGCCTGGCCAGTAGAGCAGCAGACTGTCTGGCGAGTCGCGGTCTGACAATGCGCCTGACCGCGTGATGACAAAGGGGCCCTTGAGTTTTTCGGTTTGCACGGAAGTGGTTCCGCCAACCGTTTCGGTCATGGACAGCGTCAGACTGGCCACGCTGACGTCAGCGTTTGTTTCGTTGGCGCCGGTGTTGTCCAGCACGGCTTTGAGCAGTGCGTGCTGATCGGTATCGAGCTGGCCCAGCGCCAATTGCAGTCTGGCTTCGGCGTACAAAGCGTCTTTGTGCGCCTGATGAAGGGCGGTGAAGTCTTTGTGGGTGTTGCTCAGCTCGGACACTTGCGCCTGATAAAGCAACGTGTCTACCGCTTTGTCGCAGGCTTGCTCCGCGGCTTCAATGGCGTTGAGCGCGTCCTGACAGGCCTTCTTGTGTGCTCCGTTGCGGTCGTTTTCCAGCAGTGTGTCGAGCGCTTCTCGCTCGCGCTTGATTGCTGCCTGGCGTACACCCAGCGCAATCCCGGCCGACAGGCTTCCAAACAACGGCTTTTGACCGGTTTCGAAAGTGGGCAGTTGATGGCTGGCAGACGGCGCAGAGGCGACAATGCTCGCGGTGCTGCGCTGGCGATCGAGCAGATCGACCTGCATCAGCGACTGTGCGCCGTGCTCCCACAGCCCGGGCCTGCCTTTGTTGGTGTTGCACAACGCGCTGATCTGCGCTTGTTGTCGACTCGCGAACAGATCGCTTGAACCGCTGACGAGCGGATCAAAGAGCGTGGTGTATTCAAAGCGCAGATGTTCGCCAGGCAGTCCCGTTGGCACCAGGCCCTGGCGGGACAGCCAGTTTTCCATCTCGTTGCGCGTCTTGAAAAACTGTACGGGCACGGAACGGCTGGGCAAATAGAGCAAAGGGCTGGCAGATGCCGGATCATCCACGCTGATCACCCAAGCCCCCGCGAGTTTGACTTTGCTGCCATTGCTCAGCAACAGCGCCAGCTGTTGTGTATGAATGGGTTGACCGTCCAGCAGCAGCGCGCCGCACGGGCTGTCGAGGATTTGCTGCAAGGGTTTGAGCTGTTGCGCGGTGATGGTGCGACGGGCTAGCGCCATGTCGGCTGTGGCTTCCAGGTGTTCACGATAGAACTGCAGGGAGCGTTCTCGCCGTGACACCGCTGCATGCGGTGCTCGCGCCTCCCAGAAATTTGCCCAGCGCGTGGCGTGGAACTGTTGCGGATCAAGTGCTTTGAGCTTTTCGAGCACTTGCAGTGGTTTCAACGCGAACAGTGGGTGATCGGCAGCCAGACCGCTGACCTGGCTGCGCTGATCGAGCGTGACGTCCAGCGTCGGCTGTTGCAGGACAAACGCACAGGCCTCGGTGAGGCTGACAAGGCGCTCGGGGTGAGCGGCGATAGCGGCAAAGCGCAGCGCAGTTTTCTCACCGTCGAGTTGCAACTTTTCCTGCAAAAGCTCATTGAGGCTATCGCGCAGCCCCGGACTGGCTGCATACAGTTCACGCAAGCCGTCGCTGCTGTTCTGCCAGCGTCTGGATGCTCGCAGCGCCAGGCTGTCATCGGTGGTTTTCGCTAACCGAGTGGAGGTTTTCAGCGTCGGTGACGGCGCGGAGGGTAAAGCGCGGGTGGTCTGATCAGGCATGGTGGCATGACTCGCAAGGGGAGCGGCGGATCCGCTCCGGTGCGCGTCATTCAAGGCAAATTGCGCTGGACGTTGGCGGTATATAGATATTGTCTGCAACAACCCTCCACGACCGCTCGGCACTCTTCATCAAACTGTCATGGAACTGTGGCAGCGCGCTTGTACAAACTTCATCAGACTCGCGCTCTACTGGGGTTCTGCGTTTCGGTGTTTTTCATGGCTAAGGGTTTTTTATCGATCGCGGCTTTGTTGGCCGCGATTTTTTTCGGATCGTCGACGTGGGCGGCAGCGCGTTGCGACGTCAATGTGCCGACCGAGCACGTCGATCTGCAGCAGGTGAGCATTGCTTACCAGAGCATCGGGCGCGCGTCGGATCCGGCGTTGTTGCTGGTCATGGGCCTGGGTGGGCAGTTGATCCACTGGCCTGACGAAGTGGTGGTTGCGCTGTGTCAGCAGGGCTTTCGGGTGATTCGCTATGACAACCGCGATGTCGGCCTGTCGACCTGGCGTCAGGCCCCGGTTGAGGCCAACCTGACCTTTGAAGTCTTGCGCTACAAGCTCGGCCTGCCGGTGTCGGCGCCTTACAGCCTGACGGATATGGCTGACGACGCGCTGGGTCTGATGGCCGCGTTGCACGTGGAGCAGTTTCATGTGCTGGGCGCGAGCATGGGCGGGATGATTGCCCAGCACATGGCGGCAATGGCGCCACAGCGGGTCGAGAGCCTGACGTTGATCATGACCACTTCTGGCGCCGAAGGTCTGCCGGCACCGAGTGCGGCGCTGGTGCAGTTACTGTCGCGACGCGGTGCGCCAAACCGTCAGGTGGCGCTCGAACAACAGGCTGATCTGCTGGCAGCACTGGGCAGCCCGGCGGTCACCGATGACCGGCAGGCCTTGCTGCAACAGGCCGCGCTGTCGTATGACCGCGCGTTCAACCCGGAAGGCGTGAAACGGCAGATCATGGCGATCCTCGCCGAACCGAGCCGGGTGGCATTGCTCAACCAGTTGCGGGTGCCGACGCTGGTGGTGCATGGCACGGCGGATCCGTTGCTGCCGGTGATGCACGGTGTGCATCTGGCAGCGCACATTCGTGGCAGCCAGTTGAAGCTGATTCCGGGGTTGGCCCATCGTTTTCAGGAGGCGTTCAAGGAGCCATTGCTGGCGGCGGTGTTGCCGTATCTGCAGGCGCATCGTGAAGACACCTCGCATTGGGCGCAGATTGAACCGGTGGTGGGCGGGAATCTGCTGTAACCGACAGTTGGCGGTGTGGGTGATGGCCCTTCGCGAGCAAGCTCGCTCCCACAGGGGAATGCGATCTAATGTGGGAGCGAGCCTGCTCGCGAAGGGGGCACCACAAAATCCGGCCGGGGTGTATCGTGCAAACTTTCCCGCACGATTTCCCCTGCGAGGTGTTTGATGAATTCCGCTTTGAAAATCGACTTTGTCAGCGATGTCTCCTGCCCGTGGTGCGTCGTCGGTTTGTATGGCCTGTTACAGGCACTGGAAATCCTGCGCAACGAAGTGCAGGCCGAGATCCGGTTTCAGCCTTTTGAACTGAATCCGAAAATGGCCGCCAATGGGCAGAACATTGCCGAGCACATTCAAGAGAAATACGGCTCGACCCCGGAGCAGTCGCAGAAGAACCGCGAAGCGATCCGCGCCCGTGGCGCCGAGCTGGGGTTTGCCTTTCGCACTGATGGCAACAGCCGCATCTACAACACCTTCGATGCGCATCGCCTGTTGCACTGGGCCGGGCTCGAAGGTGTGCAGTTGGCTTTGAAAGAGGCACTGTTCAAGGCTTATTTCAGTGAGGGCGGTAATCCATCGGATCATCGGCAACTGGTGCAGATCGCTGAAAGTGTCGGGCTGGAGCGCCAGCGTGCCGAGGCGATTCTGGCGTCGGACGAGTTTGCCGATGAGGTGCGTGAAGAAGAACAGCTGTGGCTGCAGCGCGGGGTGAGTTCGGTGCCGACCGTGGTGTTCAACGGGCAGTATGCGGTGACGGGTGGGCAACCGGTGGAGACGTTTGTCGGGGCGATTCGGCAGATTATGGCTGAGTCCAAGGGCGGGACGGTCAGCTGATATCGGTAGGAGCCAAAAGCCCCTCACCCTAACCCTCCCGAAACGTCGGACCGCCCAGAGGGAGAGGGGACTGATTGGGGGATGCTGGAGTTGTACGCCGACCTGAACGTGCTGTACCGAATCCATAATCAACTGGATCTTTCAGGTCAATGTCAGACGCAAGACACCTCGGTCGGCCCCCTCTCCCTCTGGGCGGTCCGACGTTTCGGGAGGGCTGGGGTGAGGGTCAGCTGTGCAAGCGCACCCAAACCGTCACCAAAACAGTGGCCGCCATCAACCACGCCACCGCTGCCACCGCCAGCGAAGCCTCCAGCCGCAGCCGATCGACCATCACATACAGCGTCGCCAGATACACAAAATACGGAATGATCGACCACATCCCGAACACGATCGTGGTCTTCAAATCCTCAATCGAACGCCCCTTGCCAACGATGTAATGCGCAATCAGCGCGAACGTCGGGAACAGCGGCACCAATCCGGCGATGTAGTAGTTTCTGGTTTTCGACAGCGCCGCGATGATCAGTACTACCGCGGCGCCCAACAGGGCTTTGAAAAACAGATCCATCAGTGGCTCAACCCGTACTTTTTCACTTTGTCGAACAACGTGGTCTTGGCCATGCCCAGTTCAAGGCTGGCTTGGGTCAGGTTGCCGCCGCTGCGTTGCAGGGCGTCGCTGAGCAGGTTGCGCTCGAAGGCTTCCACCGCTTCGGCAAACGCCAGGCCTTGGCCGCCAGCGCTGGTGCCGGACTTCTTGAACGCCGGCAAACCGAGGGCAAAACGTTCGGCGACGTTGCGCAATTCACGCACGTTGCCCGGCCAGTCATGGCTCATCAGGTTCGACAGGGTCTGGTTGTCCAGCTCTGGCAGTGCGCGGTCGAAGCGCAGTGCTGATTGCTGGGTGAAGTGTTCGAACAGTTGCAGAATGTCTTCGCGGCGTTCGCGCAGTGGTGGCAGCTCCAGCGTTACCACGTTGAGGCGGTAGTACAAGTCGCTGCGGAACTCGCCGGCCTTGCTCGATTCGTCGAGGTCGGATTTGGTCGCCGCGATCACCCGGCAATCCACCGCCACGCTCTGGTTTGAGCCGAGGCGTTCGAGGGTGCGTTCCTGCAACACGCGCAGCAGTTTGATCTGTAATGGCAGCGGCATGCTTTCCACTTCATCGAGGAACAGCGTGCCGCCGTCGGCGTGTTCGATCTTGCCGATCCGGCGTTTGCCCGCGCCGGTAAAGGCGTTGGCCTCGTGGCCGAAAATTTCGCTTTCGAAGAGGTTCTCCGGCAGGCCGCCGCAGTTCAACGCGACGAACTGCTTGCTGTGCCGGCGGCTGAAGTCGTGCAGGCAGCGCGCGACCAGTTCTTTACCGGTGCCGGTTTCACCTTCGATCAAGACGTTGGCCGAGGTGTCGGCGACGTTGGCGATCAATTCGCGCAGGTTCTGCATCGCTGGCGAGCGGCCGATGATGCGTCCTTCAAGGGAATCACGCTCGGCCAGTTGCCGGCGCAGCGACGACACTTCGCGGGCGAGGCTGCGTTGCTCCAGCGCCCGTCGCGCGACATCGACCAGACGCTCCGGCGAGAACGGTTTTTCCATGAAGTCGTAGGCGCCTTTCTGCATCGCGCCGACGGCCATGGAAATGTCGCCATGGCCGGTGATCAACACCACCGGCAGGCTACGATCGCGTTGCTTGAGGCGGGTCAACAGTTCCAGGCCGTCGATGCCTGGCAGGCGGATATCGCTGATGACGATACCGGCAAAGTTGTCGCCAACACGTTCCAGCGCTTCCTCGGCACTGCCAACACCGACGCAGGGAATGTCTTCCAGGGTCAGCGCCTGCTGGCAGCCGAGCAGCACATGGGGGTCGTCTTCGACGATCAGCACACTAAGGTCGTGGTTCATATTGGCTCGGCAGGAGTAGGGCTTACCAACGGTAAACTGAGGACGAAGGTGGTGCCACCGCTCGCCGGGTGTTCAACACCCAGATGCCCGCCGGTGGCGGCCGCGAGGCTGGCGGAAAGCGTCAAGCCAAGGCCCAGGCCTTGTTCGCCGGGCTTGGTGGTGAAGAACGGCTCGAACAGATGCTTGCGCGCCTCGGCGTCAATGCCGTGACCGTTGTCGCGTACGCGCAGGCGATACTTGGCGTTGAACTCTTCACCCTCCAGCCACAGTTCGGGCTGGGGCTGTGCCTGCATGGCGTCGAGGGCGTTGCCGATCAGGTTGACCAGAATCTGTTCGAGGCGGGTCTGGTCGATCTGCACTTGCACGTCGATAAACTGCCGGTGAATGTGCAGCGCCGAACTTTCCAGGCGCGCACCGAGCAATTGCAGCGCCGCTTCCACGGCTTTGCCAAGGCTCGCCTGGCCTTGATTGTCACCGCGTCGGGCGAATGAACGCAGGCTGGCGGTGATCCGGCCCATGCGGTCGATCAGCTCGTTGATGGTCTTCAGGTTAGTGCTGGCAATATCCAGCTGACCGCGTTCGAGAAAGCGTACGGTGTTGCCCGACAGCGTGCGCATCGCGGCCAGCGGCTGGTTCAATTCGTGGGCGATACTGGTCGACATCTGGCCGATGGCCGCGAGTTTGCCGGCCTGCACCAGTTCATCCTGAGCGCGGCGCAACGTTTCTTCGGCCTGACGACGTTCGCGGATCTGGCTCTTCAAACGTTCGTTGCTGGCGCGCAAGTCGGTGGTGCGTTCGGTAATCCGACGCTCCAGTTGATTATTGGCTTCCTGCAAGGCTTCACGGGCAGCGAGGCGAGTAGCAATGACCTTGCGTCGTTCGTTCCAGGCAATCAACAGGAAGGCCACCAGCGCAAAGGCGACCGCGACGAGAATGCCTTGGTTGATCGCTTCGCGGCGCAGGTCCTGCAACGGCGTGAGCAGGGTGAAATTCCACGGCGTGTCGGTCAGTGGCCGGGTCTGCGCGAGATAGCTGATGTCATCCTCGCCGGACTGCACTTCGCTGTTGGCCGGGAAGGTGAGTTTTTCTACGCCCTCGGACAAGGTTTCGCGAGCCAGAGGTTGCAGCTCGTTGAGCGGAAACCAGTAGTACTGCAGGCTGCGGGCGAGTTTTTCCTTGGTGGCTTCACTCAGGGGAATCACTGCTTTCAGGCGCCGGGCCGGATCGCTGGACAGAATGATGATGCCGTTTTCATCGCTGACGAACGCTTCCAGACGCGCGCGCTGCCAGCGTTCTTCCATGGCTTCCAGGCGCACTTTGACCACGGCGACGCCAATGATCTTGCCGTGCTCTTCGAGGCCATGAGCGAGGTAGTAACCGGGTTCGCCGTTGGTGCTGCCGATCCCGTAGAAACGCCCGGGTTCGCCACGTACGGCTTTCTGGAAGTAAGCGCGGAAGGACAGGTCTTCACCGAGGTAACTGTCGACATCGCGCCAGTTGCTGGTGGCCATGACGCGGCCGGTAGTGTCCATGACGTAGATGGCCCGACTGCGACTGCGTCGGTTCAGGCCTTCGAGGTAAGCGTTGACCGTTTCCCGGTATTGCGGGCTCGGGTCGGCCAGCAGCTGCGAAACACTCGTTTCGAGTTCCAGCAGGCTGGGCAGGTAGGTGTATTTGCTGATCTCGCTTTCGACCGCGCGGGCGTGCAGTTCGAGCTGGCGCTGGCCATTTTCGCCGAGGCTGCGAATGCCGAAATGCTCACTGGTCCAGAAGCCGATAAAACCCAACCCGATCATCAGGGCGATGATCAGTGGCGGCAGGAACAAATGACGAATCAGACGGGGCTTCACGGCAAGTGATGGCGGCGCGGCGCGATAGAGATTGGGGTCGCATTTCATCACAGTTGCCTTGGGTCAACCACCACACTTGTTGCGAGGGCAACGCCGGCCCTTGTGGGAGCGAGCCTGCTCGCGAAAGCGCACTGACATTCAACATCCAGGCTGAATGTAATGGCCTCTTCGCGAGCAGGCTCGCTCCCACAGGGAAGGAGTGATGCCCCGGCAGGTGTGTTGCTTTTAGTGCTGCAGGATTTTCTCGAGGAAGTGCTGCGCGCGTTCGGAGCGGGCGCTGATGTCGCCGAAGAATTCCTCTTTCGGGCAGTCTTCGATGATCTTGCCTGCGTCCATGAAAATCACTCGATCCGCCACTTTACGGGCGAAGCCCATTTCGTGGGTCACGCACATCATGGTCATGCCTTCGTGGGCCAGTTGCACCATCACGTCGAGCACTTCGTTGACCATCTCCGGGTCGAGCGCCGAGGTCGGTTCGTCGAACAGCATGACGATCGGGTCCATTGCCAGCGCACGGGCAATCGCCACACGCTGTTGCTGACCACCGGACAGTTGCCCCGGGTGCTTGTGGGCGTGCGCCGACAGGCCGACGCGTTCGAGCAGCTGCAGACCTTTCTTGGTCGCCTCTTCCTTGCTGCGGCCCAACACCTTGATCTGCGCGATGGTCAGGTTCTCGGTGATGGTCAGGTGCGGGAACAGTTCGAAATGCTGGAACACCATGCCCACGCGCGAACGCAGCTTCGGCAGGTTGGTCTTCGAGTCGGCAATCGAGGTGCCGTCGACGACGATGTCGCCTTTCTGGAACGGCTCCAGCGCGTTGACGCATTTGATCAGGGTCGATTTGCCGGAACCCGACGGGCCGCAGACCACGATCACTTCGCCTTTTTTGACCTCGGTGCTGCAATCAGTCAGCACCTGGAAGTCGCCATACCACTTGTTGATGTTCTTGATAGAGATCATACGGCAAACCTTTTTTGCAGACGCTTGACCAGCAGCGAGGCGGAAAAGCTGATGATGAAGTAGACGACACCGGCGAAGATCAGGAACTCGTTGGAACGACCGATGATGTCGCCGCTGGAACGGGCGGAGTTAAGGAAGTCCACCAGGCCCACGGTGTAAACCAGCGAGGTGTCCTGGAACAGGATGATCGACTGTTGCAGCAGCAACGGGGTCATCTTGCGGAACGCCTGGGGCAGGATGATCAGGCGCATGGTCTGGCCATAGGTCATGCCCATCGCTTGCGCGGCGGCCATCTGGCCTTTGGGGATCGACTGCACACCGGCCCGAACGATTTCGCAGAAGTACGCGGCTTCAAACATCATGAAGGCCACGACGCAGGAAGTGAACGCGCCAATCGGCGTGTCTTCGCCGGTGATCCAGCGCAGCACGAACGGCACCGCCAGGTAGAACCAGGTGATCACCAGCAGCAGCGGAATCGAACGGAAGTAGTTCACATAAGCGCCGGCCACGCGCGACAGCAGTTTGCTCGACGACAGGCGCATCAGCGCGAGGATCGTCCCCAGCACGATGCCGCCGACCACGCCCATGACCATCAACTGCAAGGTCATGACCATGCCGTTCCACAGGCCCGGGATAGCGGGGATGATGCCGCTGAAATCGAAGTCCATTATTTACCCCCCACGGAGATCAGGCCGGGCACCGCGACTTTCTTCTCGACCATGCGCATCAGCAACATCAGGCTCATGTTCAGGGTGAAGTAGATCAGCGTGGCCAGGGTGAAGGCTTCAAACAGGTTGGCCGAGAATTCGGCGGTCTGCTTGGTTTGCGCCAGCAGTTCCATCAGGCCGATCAGGGACGCCACGGAGGAGTTCTTGAAGACGTTGAGGAACTCCGAGGTAAGCGGCGGAATGATGATCCGGTAGGCCTGGGGCAGCAGCACGTTCCAGTAGATCTGCGGCAGTTTGAAGCCCATGGCGCGGGCGGCGGATTCCTGGCCGCGTGGCAGCGCCTGGATGCCGGTACGCACTTGTTCGCAGACGCGGGCAGCGGTGAACAGGCCCAGGCACACGACAACGCTCAGGTAAGCCGAGGTCGTCGGGTTGAGGTCCTGTTTGTACCAGTCCTGCAGGTTTTGCGGCAGCAGGTCGGGTACCAGGAAGTACCAGATGAACAGCTGAACCAGCAGCGGTACGTTACGGAACAGCTCGACGTAGCAGGTGGCGATGCCCGATACGATGCGGTTCGGCACCGTGCGCATGACCCCCAGTATGGAGCCCAGCAGCAAGGCGATGATCCACGCCACGATGGCGATGGCAATGGTCCAGCCCAAACCGGAGATGTACCAGTCGAGATAAGTCTCGCTGCCAACGCCGGTGGACTTGAAGAACACGCCCCAGTCCCAGTTGTAATTCATTAGGGTCTCCCCTCGAGATCGATCGATGTACAAGCACCCGCTTGGGGAAGATCCTTTCCCACCCGACGTTGAACGTCAGGCACACGCGATCGGCTCGAAAACCGCCAGGTCGAGTGTTCCACTGTATAGCCAGCAGGTAGTAACAGACGCCTGAGGGAGGGTGGCTCCCTCAGGAGATAAGGTTAGTCAGGAATCAGATTTTTACGTCAGGCGCCGGCTTGTCGCTCGGGTTGGCGATCAGATCTTTTACCTTGTCGCTCATCGGGAAGTTCAGGTTCAGGCCTTTTGGAGGAATCGGGCTCTCGAACCACTTGCTGTAGATCTTGTTGATCTCGCCCGACTTGTACAGGCCAACGATGGCGGCATCGACAGCCTTCTTGAAGGCCGGGTCGTCTTTGCGCACCATGCACGCGTAGGCTTCGAAGGACTGTGGCGTACCGGTGATGATCCAGTCAGTCGGTTTCTTGGCCTTGGCTTCTTCGCCGGCCAGCAGGGCGTCGTCCATCATGAAGGCTACGGCGCGGCCGCTTTCCAGCATGTTGAAGGATTCGCCGTGGTCTTTGGCGGAGATGATGTTCATGCCCATCTGCTTGTCGGCGTTCATCGCTTTGATGATGCGCTCGGACGTGGTGCCGGCGGTGGTCACGACGTTTTTGCCTTTCAGGTCGGCAAAGTCAGCGTAGGACGGCTTGCCATCCTTGTCTTTCTTGACCAGCAGACGGGTGCCGATTTCGAAGATGTTGACGGTGAAGTCGACTTGCTGGGCGCGTTCGGCGTTGTTGGTGGTCGAGCCGCACTCGATATCCGCGGTGCCGTTCTGGATCAGCGGGATACGGGTTTGCGAGGTGACCAGGTTGTACTTGACCTGCAGATCGGGCTTGTTCAGGTCTTTTTTCAGGGCTTCAACGATAGCCACCTGAATGTCGTGGGAGTAGCCCACTGGTTTGCCGGAAGCGTCTGCAATGTAGGAAAACGGAATAGAGCTGTCGCGGTGAGCGAGCGTGATGGTGCCCGAATCGTTGATTTTCTTCAGGGTGCCGGTGAGTTCGGCGGCGAAAACTGGCGTGCTGATCAGAGCGGCCGCAATGGCTGCGCCCAGGATATGGGGAACGATGCGCATCAAATTTTCCTCGAATTGTTTTTTTTATGGAGCCAGTTCGTCGGCCCTTTTGTGCTTCGAATGCCTGACGGCTCCTGAAGTGCTGGCGCAACAGGCATTCGTCGAGAGAGTGTAGAGCATGAGTCGTGCCAGACCAGTTGCTGTGGCTTAACTTGTTGATTTAGAAGATTATTAAACTTTTGTGATGGTGGTTTTTGGCGTATCTGATCCGGTTTACCGAATTGACCGTCAGGTCGCGTTCGGAAATCCGAACGGCGAAAAGCCCCTCACCCTAGCCCTCTCCCAGAGGGAGAGGGGACCGATCGCGTTGTTTGGGCAAGTTACGCCGACTTGGAATACCGAGTCGAACTCAGGATTTACAGAGCACCTCGATCGGCTCCCTTTCCCCTCTCCCCCTTGGGGGAGAGGGCTGGGGTGAGGGGGGAAAGATCTAACTGACCCAATCAAGTTCAACAAAGTCCACATAACAAAAAGCCCCTGAATCTCTCAATTCAGGGGCTTTCGTTTAAGCGATGTTCACATCACGCCGCTTCGATCTTGCTACGGTTCTGTTCGACCTTACCCAAATACGCCGCAAGCTTCTCTTGCTCTACCGGGGTAGTGAACAGCCCCAGCTTGCTACGACGCCACAGAATGTCATGCGCTGTGGTTGCCCACTCTTCGCTGCACAGGTAATCGACTTCACGGGTGTAGAGCCCGCCACCAATGTGTTCGCCCATGTCGGCGAGGCTTTCCACGCCTTCGAGCATGCGCCACGTGCGGCTGCCGTAAGTGGTGGACCAGCGACGAGCGATCTCGGTCGGCACGAAGTCGAACTTGTCGCGGATCAGCGCGCTCAAGGCTTGCGGGGTGGTCATGTCTTCGCCGCCGGGCAGGGTGGCGGTGGCCGTCCAGCTCGGGCGCATCTGGGTGAAGAATGGCAGCAACTGCGCCATCGCCGATTCAGCGAGTTTGCGGTAGGTGGTCAGCTTGCCGCCGAACACCGACAACAGTGGTGCTTCTTCAGTGTTGCCCGACAAGGCCAGGGTGTAATCACGGGTGACGGCCGACGGGTTGTCGGATTCGTCGTTGCACAGTGGGCGTACGCCCGAGTAACTGTGCTGGATGTCGTCACGGCTGATCTGCTGCTTGAAGTGGGCGTTGACCACTTTCAACAGGTAATCGGTTTCGCCATCGGTGATGGCCACTTTCGCCGGATCACCGGTGTACTCGCGGTCGGTGGTGCCGATCAGGGTGAAGTGGTTGAGGTACGGAATGGTGAACACGATGCGCTGATCTTCGTTTTGCAGAATGTGCGCGTGATCACCTTCGTACAGTTTCGGCACGATGATGTGGCTGCCCTGAATCAGACGGATGCCGTACGGCGATTCCATCTTCAGGTCGTCACGGATGAACTTGGCAACCCATGGGCCAGCGGCGTTCACCAGTGCTTTGGCGGTGATCGAAAACAGGCTGCCGTCGGCACGTTCCAGGTTCAGGTGCCACAGGCCTTTGGCGCGACGGGCGCTGACGCAACGGGTCTGAGTGTGCACGTGGGCGCCTTTTTCGCGGGCGGCCATGGCGTTGAGTACCACGAGGCGGGCGTCGTCGACCCAGCAGTCGGAGTATTCGAAGCCTTTCTTGATTTCGCTTTTCAGTGCGCTGTCGGCACCAAACTTGAGGCTTTTCGAACCTGGCAGTTTTTCGCGCTTGCCGAGGTTGTCATAGAGGAACAGGCCAGCCCGGATCATCCACGCCGGGCGCAGGTGCGGACGGTGTGGCAGCACGAAGCGCATCGGTTTGACGATGTGCGGCGCCTTGGCCAGCAGCACTTCGCGCTCGGCCAGCGCTTCACGCACCAGACGGAATTCGTAATGTTCGAGGTAGCGCAGACCACCGTGGATCAGCTTGCTGCTGGCCGACGAAGTGTGGCTGGCCAGATCGTCCTTTTCGCAAAGGAACACCGAAAGCCCGCGACCGGCGGCATCCGCTGCGATCCCCACGCCATTGATCCCGCCGCCGATAACGGCGATGTCATAGATCTCGGAGATTGGGGGCGTACGCAAGGTAGAGGTGGACATCGGCTGGCCTCGGGTTCTTTTGATTTTCTATATTGGAAATCGAACATGAATGTTCATTTGCGAAAATGGTAGCCCATAAAGACGCGCGCAGCCAGTCACGTTCGATTGAAAAAACTCATCGAAGGGCGGTTAAAAGAAAATTTTCGAACATTAAAAGCAAAAGATCGCAGCCTTCGGCAGCTCCTACAGGTCAAGTGAACCCATGTAGGAGCTGCCGAAGGCTGCGATCTTTTGATCTTGAGGGTTTTTAAACGACTTCCAGGCGAATCTTGTGCTGGCTCAACAACTGCGCCAGCGCCGGCACCGGTTGCTGATCGGTCACCAGGCAATCAATCAGACTGATCGGCCCCAGCCGGATCATCGCGTTACGCCCGAACTTGCTCGAGTCCGCTGCCAGAATCACCTGTCGCGCATTGGCGATGATCGCCTGGGAAACCCGCACTTCCTGATAATCAAAATCCAGCAGGCTGCCGTCTTCATCAATACCGCTAATCCCGACCAGCGCAAAGTCAACCTTGAACTGATTGATGAAGTCCACACTCGCCTGACCGACAACACCGCCGTCACGACGCACATTGCCGCCAGTCAGCAACACATCGAAATCATCCTTGGCACTGAGCATCGACGCGACGTGCAGGTTGTTGGTGATGATTTTCAGGTGATTATGATTGAGCAGGGCGCGGGCAATCGACTCGGTGGTCGTGCCGATATTGATGAACAGCGAAGCGTGATCGGGAATCTGTGCGGCGATGGCTTCACCGATGCGTTGTTTTTCATCGCGCATCTGGTCGGCGCGCATCGCATAGGCGGTGTTTTCGACACTGGAATCATAGGCGGCACCACCATGGTAGCGACGCAGCAGATTGGCTTCCGCGAGCTGGTTGATGTCGCGGCGGATGGTTTGCGGGGTAACAACGAACAGCGTGGCCATTTCCTCGATGCTCACATAGCCGCGTTCGCGGACCAGCTCGAGGATTTGCTGCTGACGGGGAGGCAGATTCATGGGGCTTCCTTTGGGCTGCCGTGCAAAATTTGCCCATGATGACGCAGGAATCCGCTCCCTACCAGTTTCCAAACAACGTGAAAGCTACTGCGCTCGGCCATCCTGCGTTAAAAACAGGCTCGGACTGCTCATTTACAAACCCGTAAACTCCGCGTCCTCGCCTGTTTTTGCCTTGGCTTGCCTTCGCTCGCTACGCTTTCACGCTGTTTGGACCGCTTTAACCAGTCCTAAGGTTGGCTTATTCAGCGTCTTCACGCGCCCAGTCACGGGTGCGGCTGACGGCTTTTTTCCAGCCTTTGTACAGCTTCTCTTTCTCGACTTCGTCCAGGCTCGGTTCGAACTCGCGCTCGATCACCGCTTTACCGCGCAGTTCGTCCAGGCTGCCCCAGAAACCGCACGCCAGACCGGCCAGATACGCCGCGCCGAGTGCGGTGGTTTCGCGCATTTGCGGACGCTCGACCTGCGTGCCAAGGATGTCGGCCTGGAACTGCATGAGGAAGTTGTTCGCTACCGCACCGCCGTCCACACGCAGGGCCTTGAGGCGTTCGCCGGAGTCCTGTTGCATGGCGTCGAGCACGTCGCGGGTCTGGTAGGCGATCGATTCCAGTGCGGCGCGGATGATGTGATCGACGCGAACACCGCGCGTCAGGCCGAACAGCGCGCCACGGGCATACGGGTCCCAGTACGGAGCGCCCAGACCGGTAAACGCCGGCACCAGGTACACACCGTTGCTGTCCTTCACTTTATTGGCGAAGTATTCGGTGTCGTGGGCGTCGTTGATGATTTTCAGTTCGTCACGCAGCCACTGCACGGTGGAACCGCCGTTGAACACTGCGCCTTCCAGCGCGTAAGCGACTTCGCCACGCGGGCCGCAAGCAATGGTGGTGAGCATGCCGTGCTGGGATTTCACTGCTTTGTCGCCGGTGTTCATCAGCAGGAAGCAGCCAGTGCCGTAGGTATTTTTCGCCTGACCTGGCTCCACGCACATCTGGCCGAACAGTGCGGCTTGCTGGTCGCCGGCGATACCGCCGATGGCGATGCCGCTCTTGGTGCGACCGTAGATTTCCGAAGAAGCCTTCACTTCCGGGAGCATTTCGCGCGGAATGTCGAGGATCTCCAGCATCTTCGAATCCCACTCCAGCGAGTGAATGTTGAAGAGCATGGTGCGCGAGGCGTTGGTGTAGTCGGTGACGTGGACCTTGCCGCCAGTGAATTTCCAGATCAGCCAGCTATCGACGGTGCCGAACAGCAGTTCGCCGTTGCGTGCACGCTCGCGGCTGCCTTCGACGTTGTCGAGGATCCACTTCAGTTTGGTGCCGGAGAAGTATGGGTCGGTAACCAGGCCGGTGTTGTCGCGGATGTACTCTTCGTGGCCATCGCGCTTGAGCTGCTGGCAGATCTCGGTGCTGCGGCGGCACTGCCAGACGATGGCGTTGTACACCGGGCGGCCGGTGGTCTTGTCCCAGACTACGGTGGTTTCGCGCTGGTTGGTGATACCGATGGCGGCGACCTGATCGTGATGCAGACCGGCCTGAGCCAGCGCTTCAACCATCACCGCGCTCTGGGTGGCGAAGATTTCCATCGGGTCATGTTCGACCCAACCGGCCTGTGGGTAATGCTGAGCGAATTCGCGCTGCGCGGTGCAGACCACGTTCGCATCGCGGTCGAAAATGATCGCGCGGGAGCTGGTCGTACCCTGATCGAGGGCAATGATGTAGTTCTTATTCTGAATGTCGGTCATGTCGATTGCCTTGGACGAAATAAGGGAGAGTGGGCCGTGGCGCAGGCTCTATAGGGCAGGAGCCGGCGCCGACTGTTTCAAGAAGTTCTTGGTTTGCCGTCAATGGCCGGTTCTGCATCCTTTGTAGCAGGTGTGGCGCCGGTCAGGTGACGGGCGATGAGCCCGCGATACCCGGCAGCGCCGAGGCAGGCACCGACAATCGGTGCAAAAATCGGAATCAGGAAGTACGGAATATCGCGACCGCCAGTGAAGGAAATTTCACCCCAGCCGGTGAAGAAAGTCATCAGCTTTGGACCGAAATCGCGTGCCGGGTTCATCGCGAAACCGGTCAGCGGGCCCATCGAGCTACCGATCACCGCGATCAGCAAGCCGATCAGCAGCGGTGCCAATGGGCCTTTCGGCAGACCGTTGTTGTCGTCGGTCAGCGACATGATCACGCCCATCAGAATCGCGGTGATGATCATCTCGACCAGGAACGCCTGAGCAGTCGACAGAACGGGATTCGGGAAGGTCGAAAACACCGAGGCCAACTCAAGGCTGGCGGCCGAGCCACGGACCATTTGATGAGTTTGTTCGTAATCGAAGAACAGGTTGCTGTACAGCGTGTAAACCAACAGCGCGCCGCAGAAGGCGCCAGCGATCTGCGACAGAATATAGAACGGCAGTTTGCGCTTCTCGAAGTCGGCGAAGATCGCCAGGGCGATGCTCACGGCCGGGTTCAGGTGCGCGCCGGAAACCCCGGCAGTGAGGTAGATCGCCATGCTCACGCCGACGCCCCAGATGATGCTGATTTCCCACAGGCCGAAGCTGGCGCCCGCGACTTTGAGCGCGGCGACACAACCGGTGCCGAAAAAGATCAGCAGTGCAGTACCCAGAAACTCGGCCATGCATTGGCTCGATAGCGATGGTTGCTGTAAAGCAGTTGTCATTGAAAACCTCGGTTTTTGTTGTTGTCTGGCGTCTCGCCGATAGGGCAAGGCGCGATTTTCACCGGGTGGGAATCCCCATTCCGTTCCCGGTTTACTGCTGGGTGCTGCGATGACGATAATTCTTACATTATTCAGATTCGAAAAAATATAGACAAGAAACAAACCTGTCAAAGGTCGAAAGTGAACCATCGGTCACAATAAAACTATTCGTTGCGTGAATGATCCTGTGTCATCCACGCGCGATGGTGTTTGCAGAATGTCTGCAAGCCACGGGAATCGTGGCTTGGGATAGAGCCTTTTAGAGGCTGATCACCTAGAATCCGACGCAGCATTTTTCTGTCACTGCCGAGCCTGGAGCTGCCATGACCCCTGCGTTGGACTTGTTGAAAAAAGTTCGTGCCGAACATCGCGTGCACAGTTACGAACATGACCCCAAGGCCGCATCCTATGGGCTGGAGGCCGCGGAAAAACTGGCGCTGGAGCCAGCGCAGGTGTTTAAAACCTTGTTGGCGGCCAGCGAAAAAGGCGAGTTGCTGGTGGCGGTGGTGCCGGTCGTCGGAAGCCTCGACCTCAAAGGTCTGGCGCATGCCGCGGGGGTGAAAAAAGCCGAGATGGCTGACCCGGCAGCCGCACAACGCTCCACCGGTTATCTGTTGGGTGGCATCAGCCCGTTGGGGCAGAAGAAGCGCCTGCGTACCTTTATTGATGACTCGGCTCAGGGTTTTGCGACTATTTATGTCAGCGCCGGTCGGCGAGGCCTGGAGGTGGAACTGGCACCCGCCGTGCTCGCCGAACATACCCAGGCGAAATTTGCCGATATCGGCCGCACGTGACCGTTATCGCTGTATGCAGAAAATTGGCCGGTTCTGTCACTGGCGCTGATCGCCTCGTGGTTGCATGCTCTGCCGACTGACTTAGGGAGAAGGTTATGCAGCTCGAGTTTCATCAGGTCGATGCGTTCAGTGATCGGCCGTTCAGTGGCAATCCGGCGATGGTCTATCGGCTGGATGCCTGGCTCGCGGATGAGCTGATGCAGAAGATCGCCGCCGAGCACAATCTGGCGGAAACTGCGTTTCTGGTGCGTGAGGGATCGGCCTGGCATATCCGCTGGTTCACCCCGACTACTGAAGTGCCACTGTGCGGCCACGCCACGCTGGCCAGCGCTTATGTGCTGTTCGAAATTTACAAGGAAAGCGCCGGTCGTATCGACTTTACCTGTCAATCCGGCCCGCTGAGCGTCACGCGGGAAGGTGATCGGTTGTGGCTGGATTTCCCGTCGATCATGCCGTCTGAGATTGGTGTGACTGTCGACGTTGAGCGGGCGCTGGGTGTCGAAGCGGTTGATGTGCTCGGCTCCAACGAACTGTTTGTGGTACTGGAATCGGAGCAGGCCGTGCTCGATTGCAAGCCGGACATGGTGGCGTTGGCCAAGCTGCCGTGGCTGGGCGCTATCGTCACGGCGCGGGGTAATCAGCACGACTTCGTCTCGCGCTATTTTGCGCCGGCGATTGGCATCAATGAAGATCCGGTGACCGGGTCGACGCATTGCAGCCTGATCCCGTATTGGTCCAAGCGTCTGGGCAAATCGAGCCTGACCGCTTGCCAGCGCTCGGCGCGGGGCGGGGAGTTGTTTTGTCGGCTGGAAGGCGAGCGAGTGAAGATTGGCGGCAATGCGACGCTGGTTGCCAGCGGCACCTTGATCCTGGGTTAACGCAAAACCCTGTAGGAGTGAGCCTGCTCGCGATAGCGATACATCCGTCACAGATGATTTGACTGATGCACCGCTATCGCGAGCAGGCTCACTCCTACAGTGGGATCCGGTGTTGGTCAGAGGGCAGTGCTGTAGCGGCGGACGCCGTTTTCCACTGCCGGGATCTGCGCAGCGGTGCTGCCAGATGCCTGGAACAATACGAGGTGTTCAGCCGCAACCCGAATCCCCACTTCCGCACCGACATGGTGATCCGCATGACTAGGGAAAATCGATTCCAGCTGCGCCCCCGTCCGCAATTGCAGACGATACAGCGTCGACGCCCCAAGGAAGGTCTTGCCGACAATCCGCGCTTTCAACCCACTGTCCGGCGCATAAACAATGTCATCCGGACGCAGCAACACATCCACAGCCCCGCCAATCGGCCAGGTATAAGCCCGATTGCCGCGCAGCTCACCCAGTTCAGTCTGCACCGATTCCGGGCTGCCCAACTGGCCGCGAATGAAATAACCCTGACCGATGAAGCTGGCCACGTACGGCGTTGCCGGTTCGTGATACAGGTTGTACGGCGTGTCCCACTGCTCCAGTCGACCTTCCTTGAATACACCGACGTGATCGCTGACGGCGAAGGCTTCTTCCTGGTCGTGGGTCACCAGAATTGCGCTGGTGCCACGGGCCTTGAGAATGTCGCGCACCTCTTGGCTGAGCTTGCGGCGCAGTTCTCCATCAAGGTTGGAGAACGGCTCGTCGAGCAGCAGTAATTGCGGCTCCGGCGCCAAGGCACGGGCGAGGGCGACACGCTGTTGCTGGCCGCCGGACAATTCGTGCGGGAAGCGCTTGCCGAGGTTCTTCAGGTTGACCAGTTCCAGCAGTTCTTCGGTCACGCGTTCCTTGTTCGGATGCTTGCGAATGCCGAAGGCAATGTTGTCGGCAACGCTCAGGTGCGGAAACAGCGCGTAGTCCTGGAACACCATGCCGATCCGGCGTTTCTCCGGCGCCAGGGTGAAGCCGGCGCTGGAGATGGTTTCGCCACCGAGGGTGATTTCACCTTCGTGCACCGGTTCGAAACCGGCGATGGCGCGCAGGGTCGTGGTCTTGCCGCAGCCGGACGAACCGAGCAGGCAGCCGATGTCACCGGCATTAAGGTGCAGATTAAGGTTCTGCACCACACGTTGATCTTGGTAGCCGCAAGCGAGGTTGCGCAGGTTCAGCAGTAATTCATGGCTCATGCGTGGTGATATGCCGGTTCAACGAGGAACTCGAGCAGGGCCTTCTGTGCGTGGAGACGGTTTTCTGCCTGATCCCAGGCGACGGAGCGCGGGTCATCAAGCAGGTCGAGGCTGATTTCCTCGCCACGGTGCGCAGGCAAACAATGCATGAACAGCACGTCCTCGGCAGCGAGGTCGAGCAAAGCACGGTTGACCTGGAACGGGGCGAACAGCTTGAGGCGCTTGGCAGTTTCCTCTTCCTGACCCATCGAAGTCCAGACGTCGGTGCTCACCAGATGCGCGCCACGCACGGCGTCTTGCGGATCGCGAACGATGGTCACGCGATCGCCGGCCTTGGCGACGAACTCAGGGTTGGGCTCGTAGCCTTGCGGGCAAGCGATGCGCAACTGGAAGTCGAACTGCATCGCTGCTTCTATATAGCTGTTGCACATGTTGTTGCCGTCGCCGATCCAGGCCACGGTTTTGCCCTGAATCGAGCCACGGTGTTCAAGGAATGTCTGCATGTCGGCCAGCAGCTGACACGGGTGCAGATCATCGGACAGGCCGTTGATCACCGGCACGCGCGAGTTGGCCGCAAATTCGGTCAAGGTGCTGTGGGCAAAGGTACGGATCATCACCGCATCGAGCATGCTCGACATGACGATGGCGCAGTCGCCGATCGGCTCGCCACGACCCAGTTGGGTGTCACGCGGCGAGAGGAAGATCGCCTGGCCGCCGAGCTGAATCATGCCGGCCTCGAAGGAGATACGGGTACGGGTCGAGGACTTCTCGAAGATCATGCCCAGTACACGGTTTTTCAGAGGCTCAAACAGTACGCCGCGGTTACGCAGGTCCTTGAGCTCAACGCCTCGACGGATCACGCTGACCAGCTCTTCGGGCGTGCAATCCATCAGGGAGAGAAAGTGCCTTGCGCTCATCATTGACTACCTTTTTGCTACAAACCGCAGATGCTCAAAGCCTTGTTTAACGGAACAACGGGCGAGACCTGCGGCGTAAGCCGCACGGGGCGACGAAATAGGGGAAGGCGCGATATTGACACTAAATGTCGCGCTTTTCCAATAGGCTACAGTTTTTGCGGAAATCGAAGGGCGCACTGAATGTTGCAGTCGCGTATTTGAAGCCGGGTTCAGGACAGCAGCGAGTCCCTTTGTACACTGGCCTCGCGGGGCTTGGCAATGCGGCGTGGCGGGGATCGTGTCGCTTGGGTCGGTTTACGACCGTGGCGCCATGCCATCATTTGGTCGGATGCTCAGGTTGAAACATTTGCTAAAGCAAAGTGCTGGGTTATAAATAAGTTTCGAGCGACGCAGGAAGCCTCCTCATGGAATCGAAAGAAAAACTGTTAATGGAATTGCTGGGCCACACGGCTCGCTCTCTGACCCACCTCACCGCGTCGGTGACCTCAATGTCGTTCGAACTGCTGCGCAGCGAAGACGAAGTCGTCAAGAGCGCCGGCCGCCACATGATCGATCGCATGGCAACGATTAGCGCTGGGCTCGACGAACACTGGCGATTGATCGGCGAACTCACCGGCGTTCACGTCGCCCACGAGCAGATCGAAACCATCCAGGAAATCCAGCTGGCAGCACCTCCGCAGCTTCCATCGAGTTGAGCGCGGCGGTATATCGGCGCACCTGATAGGCGCCGATTCACAAGACGAACGTCGCTGGCGCTGCTTCATCACTCGGGCCATAGTTTTGTTCCCGCGGGTGTCATTACCCGCCCAGAACAAGACAGAGACTGGCCATGACCAAGACTCTCCATCACCGTGCCTGCCACCTGTGTGAGGCCATTTGCGGTCTGACCATCGAGACCACCGAAACCGATGGCAATGTCGCGATCACCTCGATCAAGGGCGATGCGCTCGACACCTTCAGTCGTGGCCACATCTGCCCCAAAGCCGTGGCGCTGCAAGATATCCAGAACGATCCGGATCGCCTGCGTCAGCCAATGCGCCGTGTGGGCAGCGAATGGCTGCCGATCGAGTGGGACGAAGCGTTTGCGCTGGTTGCCGAGAAGCTGGCGGCGATTCAGGAGCGTCATGGCCAGAACGCCGTGGCGGTCTATCAGGGCAACCCGAGCGTGCACAACTACGGGCTGATGACCCACAGCAATTATTTCCTCGGTTTGCTGAAGACGCGCAATCGCTTCTCGGCGACCTCGGTCGATCAGTTGCCGCATCACCTGAGCAGTTACCTGATGTACGGCCACGGCTTGCTGCTGCCGATTCCGGACATCGATCACACCGATTTCATGTTGATCCTCGGTGGTAATCCGCTGGCCTCCAACGGCAGCATCATGACCGTGCCGGATGTCGAAAAACGTTTAAAAGCTATTCAAGCTCGCGGTGGTAAGGTCGTGGTGGTCGATCCACGGCGAAGCGAGACGGCGGCGATGGCTGATCAGCATCTGTTCGTGCGTCCGGGAGGGGATGCCGCGTTGTTGTTTGGCGTGCTTAATACGCTGTTCAGTGAAGGCCTGACCCGCGACAGTCATTTGCCGGTCGATGGGCTCGAGGCCGTGCGCGGGGCGGTAGCGTCGTTCACCGCTGAAGCCATGAGCCCGTTGTGCGCCGTGCCTGCCGAACAGATCCGTCAACTGGCCCGCGACTTCGCTGCCGCGCCGAGTGCGGTTTGCTACGGCCGCATGGGGGTTTCAACCCAGGCCTTTGGCACGCTGTGCCACTGGGTGGTGCAGTTGATCAATCTGGTCACCGGCAATCTCGACCGGGTAGGCGGCGCGTTATGCACCGAACCCGCCGTGGACCTGGTGGCATCGACCTCGGGCGGGCATTTCAACAAATGGCAAAGCCGTGTCTCGGGTCGTCCTGAATACGGCGGAGAGTTGCCGGTCTCGGCGCTGGCCGAAGAAATGCTCACCGAAGGCGAGGGGCAGATCCGTGCGCTGATCACTGTGGCCGGCAATCCGGTGTTGTCGACGCCGAACGGGCGGCAACTGGAACAAGCGCTGGACGGCCTGGAGTTCATGGTCAGCATTGACCTCTACATCAACGAAACCACGCGTTACGCCGACTTGATCCTGCCGTCGACCTCGGCGCTGGAGAATGATCACTACGACACCACGTTTAACCTGTTCGCGGTACGTAACGTGACTCGCTTCAATCGTGCAATTCTCGCCAAGCCTGAAGGCGCGCTGCATGACTGGGAGATTTTTGTTGGCCTGGCCAAGGCCTTTGCCGAGAAGACCGGTAAAGAGCTGAAGCCGACCATGCCGCCGGCGAAGATGATCGACATGGGCTTGCGCATGGGCCTGTACGGTGACGCCTCCGAGCAGAAACTCTCGTTGGCGACGCTGTTCGATCATCCCCATGGTATTGATCTGGGCGCGTTGAAAGCGAATCTGGCCTCGCGCCTGAAAACACCGAACCAACATGTGCAGGCTGCGCCGCCAGAGATTCTCGCTGACCTCGTACGCTTCGCCGCGTTGCAGGCGCCCGCTGCAGATGAACTGTTGATGATTGGTCGTCGCCACGTACGCAGCAACAATTCGTGGATGCACAACTATCACCGTCTGGTGAAGGGCAAGCCGCGTCATCAGTTGCTGATGCACCCGGACGATCTTGCCAGCCGCGGGCTCAACGATGGTCAATGGGTGCGCGTCAGTTCGCGGGTCGGGCAAATCGAAGTCGAAGTGCTCGGCAGCCTCGACATGATGAGAGGTGTGGTCAGCCTGCCACATGGCTGGGGTCATGCACGGCCAGGCGTGCAGATGGCGATTGCCAGTAGTCAGCCTGGCTCGAGCGCAAACGACCTGACTGATGAATGTCAGCTCGACGAGTTGTCCGGCAATGCAGCGTTGAATGGCGTGCCGGTGACGGTGGCTGCGGCTTGAGCATGACTGTCGGGGAGACCGAGCATGGCGCTCGGGATTCCGTTACAATGCGTCACCGTGCCGACCCATGAGTCGGAAAGTTCAGCCGAGGTGCTCCATGGATATCATCGAAACGATTAAAGAGCAGATTGCCAACAACACCATTCTGCTTTACATGAAAGGCTCGCCGAATGCCCCGCAGTGCGGCTTCTCTGCGAAAGCTGCACAGGCTGTGATGGCGTGTGGCGAAAAGTTTGCGTACGTGGACATCCTGCAGAACCCGGAAATCCGCGCCAACCTGCCTAAATACGCCAACTGGCCGACTTTCCCGCAACTGTGGGTCGGCGGTGAGCTGGTCGGCGGTAGCGACATCATGACCGAGATGGCTGCAGACGGTTCGCTGCAAAGCACCATCAAGTCGGCTGTTGAAGCGGCAGCGGCGAACAAGTCCGAAGCCTGATTGACCAGGTTTCATGCGACAGCTGCTGGTGTAGGAGCTGTCGAGTGAAACGAGGCTGCGATCTTTTGATCTCCAGCCAATAAAAAGCCCCGCCACTCGAAAGAGGGCGGGGCTTTTTAGTGCGTTCGAAACGTTACTGCAAGTTGCCGGTGCAATCTGAAAAGATCGCAGCCTTCGGCAGCTCTTACTCTTCGCCCATCTGCGATTGCAGATAGTTCTCAAGACCGACTTTATCGATCAGGCCCAGTTGGGTTTCCAGCCAGTCGATATGTTCTTCTTCGGATTCGAGAATGTCTTCAAGCAGTTCACGGCTACCGAAGTCACCGACGGTCTCGCAATGCGCGATCGCGGTCTTCAGGTCAGCGTGGCCGGTCTTCTCGATACGCAGGTCGCACTCCAGCATTTCCTTGGTGTGCTCGCCGATGTGCAGCTTGCCCAGATCCTGCACGTTCGGCAGGCCTTCGAGGAACAGGATGCGCTTGATCAGCTTGTCCGCGTGTTTCATCTCGTCGATGGATTCTTTGTATTCGTGCTTGCCGAGCTTGTTCAGGCCCCAATCTTCATACATGCGTGCATGCAGGAAGTACTGATTGATCGCGACCAGCTCATTGGCAAGGATCTTGTTGAGATGCTGGATGACTGTAATGTCGCCTTTCATGATCGGAGTCCTGCCCTGTAATAGCTGTATATAAGGCGGAGTTTGAGCTTCGTACTTATAAGTGTCAAACCTAAGTTATTGAATAATATATGAAAATTAATCGGAATAAGAATGTTTGTGTTCCGCGTCTGGAGCCTAAGCAATTGATTTACAGGCATAAAAAAACCGGACATAAGTCCGGTTCTTTGAAATGGGGTGTTATTACGCAGCAGTAAATTCTACCGGATAGGGGATCGCGGCCTGAGCGGTTTGCAGCTTGGTCAGGGTTTCGCGTACGACTTCCTTGGCAAGGCAGGCACATTTGCCGCATTGGCTGGCGACGCCGGTGGCCTGGCGAACTTCTTTATAGCTGCAGCAACCTTCATAGATCGCTTCGCGGATCTGTCCGTCGGTGACGCCAGTGCAGAGACAAACATACATAAGTGAGAACCGTCGCTGGTTGTGACTCAATTGCGATGGATCTTAATGTTAACGAGAATGATTGTCAAAGTGCTTTCGGAAGGCTTTAGCCGATTGAGCGCGGTGACTGACGAACGGTGATTACTGGCGATTTGCCTGGCCCCGTAAATGCAGCGCCGTTCTGCGCCTGCTTTAAAAAACCGTTAAGGACAGGCCAAATTCGCAGTGTATGATGGTCGGCCCTTGCGAAGGGGGTTCGTGTCACAGGGCTGTCGCCTGAGGGTGGCAGGCTGGCGCGAACCCTGAACTTCAAGTTTTTACACCAGGAGATATCAATGAGCGTACTCGTAGGCAAACAAGCCCCTGACTTCACCGTCCCGGCCGTACTCGGCAATGGCGAGATCGTTGACAGCTTCACCCTGTCCTCGGCCATCAAAGGCAAATACGGCCTGGTGTTCTTCTACCCACTGGACTTCACCTTCGTCTGCCCTTCCGAGCTGATCGCTCTGGACAACCGCATGGCTGACTTCAAGGCACGCAACGTTGAAGTGATCGCTGTGTCGATCGACTCGCACTTCACTCACAACGCATGGCGCAACACTCCAGTGAACAATGGCGGTATCGGCCAGGTGAAATACACCATGGCTGCCGACATGAAGCACGACATCGCCAAGGCTTACGACGTTGAATCCGAAGGCGGCGTGGCTTTCCGTGGCGCGTTCCTGATCGACGACAAAGGCGTTGTCCGCTCGCAGATCATCAACGACCTGCCGCTGGGCCGTAACATGGAAGAGCTGATCCGTCTGGTCGACGCTCTGCAATTCCACGAAGAGCACGGTGAAGTCTGCCCTGCCAACTGGAAAAAAGGCGACAAAGGCATGAACGCTTCGCCAGAAGGCGTTGCTGCCTACCTGACCGAGAACGCTGCTGCCCTGTAAGGCGCAACGTCGAGGTACAAAAAAACCGGCCCCTGTGGCCGGTTTTTTCATGTGCGGGATTTACCCGACGACCAACAATCAGTCGTCGAAGTCTTCCCAGCCGCCCATCTGTTTCCAGCGGTTGACGATGCCGCAGAACAGCTCAGCGGTTTTCTCGGTGTCGTAACGCGCCGAGTGCGCTTCACGACCGTCGAAATCGATGTCGGCGGCCTGGCAGGCTTTCGCCAGTACGGTTTGACCGTATGCCAGACCGGCCAGTGTCGCGGTATCGAAGCTGGAGAACGGGTGGAACGGGTTGCGCTTCATGTCCAGACGCGCAACGGCGGCGTTGAGGAAGCCAAGATCGAAGCTGCTGTTGTGGCCAACCAGAATCGCGCGTTTGCAGCCATTGGCCTTCAACGCTTTGCGAATGCCACGGAAGATGTCGGTCAGTGCGGTTTCTTCGCTGACGGCCATGCGCAGCGGGTGATCGAGCTTGATCCCGGTGAACTCCAGCGCTGCCGCTTCAATGTTGGCGCCTTCGAACGGCTCAACGCGGAAGAAGTAGGTGTGATCCGGGTAAACGAAACCCTTTTCATCCATGGCGATGGTGGTCGCGGCAATCTCCAGCAACGCATCGGTGGCCGAGTTGAAGCCACCGGTTTCTACGTCGACGACTACCGGCAGGTAGCCGCGAAAGCGTGCTGCCATTGGGTGACGGGAACCGCCACCACCACTTTGACCGTCCAGTTCGTCGTCGAAATGGTCTTCACTCACGCGTGTTCCTCCAGCAGGCGCCAGCGCAGTTTTTCACCGGCGCGCAGCGGGATAACGGTCAGCTCGCCAAACGGCAGGCTGGTCGGGGCGGTCCATTCTTCACGAACCAGGGTGATGCGATCGGTGTTCGCCGGCAGGCCGTAGAAACGCGGGCCGTTGAGGCTGGCGAAGGCTTCGAGCTTGTCCAGCGCGTTACGCTGTTCGAAGGCTTCGGCGTACATCTCGATGGCGGCGTACGCGGTGTAGCAGCCGGCGCAACCGCAAGCGGCTTCCTTGGCGTGCTGGGCGTGCGGCGCCGAATCGGTGCCGAGGAAGAACTTCGCGCTGCCACTGGTGGCGGCGTCGAGCAGGGCTTCCTGGTGCGTATTGCGCTTGAGGATCGGCAGGCAATAGAAGTGCGGCCGAATCCCGCCGACCAGCATGTGGTTGCGGTTGTAGAGCAGGTGATGCGCGGTGATGGTCGCGCCAACGTTGGCCGAAGCCTCGTTGACGAACTGCACGGCGTCGCCGGTGGTGATGTGTTCAAACACCACTTTCAGCGTCGGAAAACGCTCGACCACGCGGCGCATGTGCTCATCGATAAAGATCTTTTCGCGGTCGAACACGTCGACGTCGCCACGGGTAACTTCACCGTGGATCAACAGCGGCATGCCGACTTCGGCCATGGCTTCCAGCGCCGGAAAAATCTTGTCGATGCTGGTTACCCCGGAATCGGAGTTGGTGGTCGCGCCAGCCGGGTACAGCTTGGCGGCGTGCACAAAACCGCTGGCCTTGGCCTCACGGATTTCTTCGGGCTGGGTGCGGTCGGTGAGGTACAGCACCATCAGCGGCTCGAAGCGACTGCCGGCCGGGCGGGCAGCGAGAATCCGCTGGCGATAGCCGTCGGCTTCAGCGGCGTTGCGCACCGGAGGTACCAGGTTGGGCATGATGATGGCGCGGCCAAAGGTGCGCGCAACATCGGCAACGGTATTGGTCAACACGGCACCATCGCGAAGATGAATGTGCCAGTCGTCGGGACGCAGCAGGGTCAGGCGGTCGGACATGAGGGGATTCCAGGCGGGTCAAACTGAGGCGAATGCTACCGGAAAAGACTCTTGCAGGCACTCGCTATCAAGTTTTGCCGGAACCTTCCGATATCCCGTAGGTATGCCGTAAACATAGTGTGAATCGGTCTTTGTGTTTCAGAAGCCAATGGAGCCTCCCGTGCGCCAGCGTTATTTAGCCTTGCTCAGTGTGTTTGCCAGCCTTCCCGCGATGGCGCTCACGTACCAGACCCGTCTGGAGAACATTGAGTGGACGGTCGCCGGCGACAAGTTCGAATGTCGTCTGACCCAGCCGATCACTGATTTCGGCTCGGGTGAGTTCGTGCGCAAGGCCGGTGAGCAGGCGATATTTCGTCTGAATGCCTACAACGCCATGCTTGGCGGCGGTTCAGCGACCTTGCTCGCGGCGGCGGCGCCTTGGCAGCCGGGCCGTGGCGACATCAACCTGGGCAGCGTCAGGCTCGGCAGCGGCAACGTGTTGTTCAACAGCTCGCAGTCTCAGGCCGGTGGTCTGATCAGTGGCCTGCTGGACGGCCGTAGCCCGGTTGTACGCCGTGCCTCGGG
This sequence comes from Pseudomonas sp. S3_C06, assembly GCF_054667675.1. Lineage (NCBI taxonomy): Bacteria > Pseudomonadati > Pseudomonadota > Gammaproteobacteria > Pseudomonadales > Pseudomonadaceae > Pseudomonas > Pseudomonas sp. S3_C06. The sequence continues at coordinate 2,550,671 of NZ_CP162747.1, read as the reverse complement.
CGACGGCCGCGTCTCGGAAGTTCGCTTGCTGCCGGTCAAATTCAGCAAAGCCTTCAATGATTACCAGACGTGTGTGGCGAAATTGCTGCCGCAGAATTTTGACCAGATCAAACAGTCGCAGATCGGCTTCCCCGGCGAGGGCGTTGACCTCGACGCCGCCGCCAAGGCCAGGCTGCAAGTAATGCTCGAATTCATGAAGGCCGATCCGACGGTCAATCACATCGAACTCGACGGCCATTCCGACAACAGCGGCAATCGCCTGACCAACCGCGAACTGTCGCGCCGCCGCGCGCTGGCTGTCGTCGACTTCTTCAAGGCCAATGGTATTCAGGAATCGCAGATCACCGTGCGTTTCCACGGCGAGCAATATCCCATTGTGCCGAACACCAATGCGGCCAATCGCGCGAAGAACCGTCGGGTCAATGTGAAACTGGCGCGCGTGGCGCCGGTCAGCCCCGCGCCTGCGCCTCAAGCGAGCACACCAGCCAGCACTGCAGCGACTTCCTGACCCGCCGGTCATCGTCGCGCTCTCGACAGATTCTGTCGCTTTGTCGTCTTAAGCTGTCGCGCCTCTGTAAATTATCGCGTTTGAGCGGTAGACTCCTCGGCTTTCCGTAGAACCCCGTGGAGTGATGGCATGGCGGACGTAAACAAGGTCGTTCTGGCGTATTCCGGCGGCCTGGACACTTCGGTGATCCTCAAGTGGCTGCAGGATACTTATAACTGTGAAGTGGTGACCTTCACCGCTGATCTCGGTCAAGGCGAAGAGGTCGAGCCGGCCCGCGCCAAGGCTCAGGCCATGGGCGTCAAAGAAATCTACATCGACGATCTGCGCGAAGAGTTCGTGCGTGATTTCGTGTTCCCGATGTTCCGCGCCAACACCGTTTACGAAGGTGAGTACCTGCTGGGTACTTCCATCGCACGTCCGCTGATCGCCAAACGTCTGATCGAAATCGCCAACGAAACCGGCGCTGACGCCATTTCCCATGGCGCCACCGGCAAGGGCAACGACCAGGTGCGTTTCGAACTGGGTGCCTACGCACTCAAGCCAGGCGTAAAAGTCATTGCACCATGGCGTGAGTGGGACCTGCTGTCCCGCGAGAAGCTGATGGACTACGCCGAGAAGCACGCGATCCCGATCGAGCGTCACGGCAAGAAGAAGTCCCCGTACTCGATGGACGCCAACCTGCTGCACATCTCCTATGAAGGCGGCGTGCTGGAAGACACCTGGACCGAGCACGAAGAAGACATGTGGAAATGGACCGTCTCCCCGGAGAACGCTCCTGACAAAGCGCAATACCTGGAACTGACCTACCGCAATGGCGACATCGTTGCACTGGACGGCGTCGAAATGACTCCGGCCACCGTGCTGGCGACGCTGAACAAGATCGGTGGTGCTCACGGTATTGGCCGTCTCGACATCGTTGAAAACCGTTACGTCGGCATGAAGTCCCGTGGTTGCTACGAAACCCCGGGCGGCACCATCATGCTGCGCGCTCACCGCGCCATCGAGTCGATCACCCTGGACCGCGAAGTCGCTCACCTCAAAGACGAGCTGATGCCGAAATACGCCAGTCTGATCTACACCGGTTACTGGTGGAGCCCTGAGCGTCTGATGCTGCAGCAGATGATCGACGCTTCGCAGGTCAACGTGAACGGCGTTGTGCGCCTGAAGTTGTACAAAGGCAACGTGATCGTCACTGGCCGCAAGTCCGACGATTCGCTGTTCGATTCCAACATCGCGACCTTCGAAGAAGACGGCGGGGCTTACAACCAGGCCGACGCGGCGGGCTTCATCAAGCTCAACGCGCTGCGCATGCGCATTGCTGCCAACAAGGGCCGCAAGCTGTTCTGAGTGTTACAGACTGACGCGCAATGAAAAGGGCGGCCTTGTCATCGAGACAAGGTCGCCCTTTTTGCATGATTCTTTGTCTGGATCTGATCAAGCCATGTTTCTGGTCTTCGCGCTTGTCGCCGAGACTCATCGTTCATGTCCGTACCATCAGCGTCACTGCTTGTGAACACAGGTTATAGACGATAAAGAGCGTCTTGCCTGAGCCCTTTTTTACCTGCTTGCTTTGCTGCACTGCGTTTTTCGTCAGTAAAACATCCGATACGTGATTGGAAAGGAAGACGACTACCCGGGCAGTTTTCCTGTCAAGGTTTCGGATTTTTTCCAGAATCGTCGCCAGCTCCCTCGCTTCATCGACATCCCTCGCATCAATGAGGTGCAGGTTACTGACCCATGCAGGTAACTGAATGTTGTGCTGAACAATCAGGTTCGGCTTTGTCTTGATGTCCGACGGTGGGTCAGGTGCGTTGTGGATTCTGCACGCGTCTTGCCGTTCGACAGTGCTTGACTCACTCGGCACGATACAACTTGATAGGCCAAATGCACCTTGCATGGCAGGCTCCTGGGACGAGGCGTGTCGTTTGTTTTCGCGATCATTGTTATCGATTACTTTTAGAAAGTTTTTGTCTTTGCCGAAGTCGGAGGGTGAGTAGAGGGAACGGTAGTTGAAGTTTAGTGTAATAAAGAAAAGAAATAACAAGTAAAACGGAAAGCTGATCAAAAACCACACGTATATTTCCCGGTCCTTATTATCAAGAAACGGTAACGAGATCGCGGCTGATGTTTCCGAAATGGCGGCAAATATGGCAATGACTGTCATTGGGTTGGTGATTTTGCTTTTTATTTTCAACATGCTTTGGCTCTTCTGTCTGGTCTTTCTCATAGTTGCTGTATTAGTAGGTGTCGAGTTTTTGTTTGGTAGTTGTTTTCCGAGATGTTTATTTTTATAGCAAAAACAATGGGTCAGGTATAAATATCTTGTTTCAGGTGTTTATATTCTGGCCGAGAGGGTGTGTTGTTCTCGAACTGATATTGCCTGATGTTTCTAAGTTGAATCAGTGTCGCTAGCGTCCGCCGATTCGAGCCTGTTCAGCGCGGCTCAGGTGTTATCGATCGCAGTGGCGAGGCACGATTTCAGTCCTGCTGGAAGTAACCTGTAACAATGTAAATAGGCCAATATTGCCGAGTGCGAAGGAGGCGATGACGTCGGATTTTTAGATGGATAGCGATTTTTTGTAGGATTAATCCGCAATGACTGTAGGGCATGTCTTTCGATGCAAGTGCATGATTATCCTGGCATGCCATAGAGCAAGTGGCTGGGCTATTGTGCGTGTTCTAAAAATTCGAACAGCGAAACTGGACTTGCCCATGAATAAAGTGCTGATCGTGGATGATCACCCTGTCATTCGTCTTGCGGTGCGTATGCTAATGGAACGTCATGGCTACGAAGTCATCGCAGAGACTGATAACGGTGTGGATGCGTTACAACTGGCTCGAGAACAAATGCCGGATATTGTTATTCTGGATATTGGGATACCGAAACTTGATGGTCTGGAAGTTATTGCGCGACTGACTTCGACGGCCATGCCTATTAAAGTCCTGGTATTGACTTCACAGGCTCCCGGGCATTTTTCAATGCGCTGCATGCAGTCGGGGGCGGCCGGCTATGTCTGTAAACAGCAGGACCTGACCGAATTGCTCAGTGCGATCAAGGCGGTATTGTCGGGCTACAGTTATTTCCCCAATCAGGCTTTGCATACGGTGCGAACCAGTTTGGGTAATGCCAGTGAGGCCGACATGGTAGATCGTCTGTCCGGTCGGGAAATGATGGTGTTGCAGCAGTTGGCTCGGGGAAAGACCAACAAGGAAATCGCCGATGGCATGTTTTTGAGCAACAAAACCGTAAGCACCTACAAGACCCGCTTGTTGTTGAAGCTCAATGCACGTTCCCTGGTTGATCTGATCGAGTTGGCGCAGCGCAATGGTCTGGTCTGAATGCCTGTAGTAGCTGACAGGGTCATGGGCCGATCGAATCCAGCTAGCTGCAGAAAGTAAAAAGCCTCCGGTTCAGGAGGCTTTCAAATATCAGTCATCAAAATCGTATTCGGCCAATTGCTTTTGCAGTCGGCGCTCCTCGAGCAGGTTATCGATGGTTCGGCGCTTGCTCAGGTTGGTCTTGGCGACCTCGACCACAGGTTCGGCGTCATCAGTTTCTGCAGCGATTTCGTCATCTACATCCAGTGGCTCTTTGTCGCTACTCATCAGCTAACTCCCGGCTAAGAATGCCTTTGGCGCCCCTTATATCGATATTCCTGCGGTGGGTAAAAAAGATTTTTTCAATCGACTTATCAATTATTCCAATAGCCGGTCAATCGTCCGAAGTTTTGTCCTTGTACTCGCACAAGTCTTCGATCCGGCAACTGCCACAGCGTGGCTTGCGGGCCAGACACACGTAGCGACCATGAAGGATCAGCCAGTGATGAGAGTCGAGCAGGAATTCCTTGGGCACAAACTTCATCAGCTTCTTTTCCACCTCGACCACATTTTTGCCCGGTGCAATGCCGGTGCGGTTGCTGACACGAAAGATGTGGGTGTCGACGGCCATGGTCAGTTGCCGGAAAGCCGTGTTGAGTACGACGTTGGCGGTCTTGCGGCCCACCCCCGGCAAGGCTTCGAGTTCTTCACGGGTTTGCGGAACCTCGCTGCCATGGCGCTCGACCAGCAAGCGGCAGGTTTCGATAACGTTCTTGGCCTTGCTGTTGTAAAGACCGATCGTTTTGATGTATTCGGATAGACCTTCGATACCCAACGCGTGGATCGCTGCCGGCGTATTGGCAACCGGGAACAGCTTCGCCGTGGCCTTGTTGACGCCTACGTCAGTCGACTGCGCCGAAAGAATCACGGCGATCAACAGCTCGAACGGCGAGGAGTAGGCCAGTTCGGTCTTTGGCTCCGGATTGTCTTCGTGCAGGCGACGGAAAATCTCCAGACGTTTTGCAGCATTCATGGACGATGTGTTTCCTTGGAAATTGAGTTCGGGCGAATCAACGCCTGGCGCGCCGCCAGCAGCAGCGCCAACAAAATAAAAGCACCGGGGATCAAGGTGATCAGGTGCAGCCCTTCGTTAAACAGAACAAGACCTGGCCAGGATTCGGACAGCCCCCGGCCGAGACTTCCGTGACCGATGAGTTCACGCAGCCCTGCAAGTACCAGCATGAGTCCACCGAACGTCGCGCAGAGTTTGACGCGTTCGGCCAATGATTGATGCCAGAAACCATGGTGTTCCAGCACCACGCATTGCAAGGCGATCAGGCTTGTATACAGGCCGAATGCTTGCTGCCAGGGCAGAAACCAGCGCTGCGCCAAAAGATCTGCACAACTGGTGAAGGTCGCGGCGAGCAACAGGCTGGCCAGTAATGCGCTTGTACCACTGAGCCTCGACCGCAAAGCCGGCATGCACAGGCCATACAGACCCACAACTGTGGCGAACATCAACAATGTCCCCAGTGCGCCTGCCAATGAGTCACTGGTGCCAAGCAGCAGGGTCAGCATCAATGCGGTCGAGAGGGTTGCTGAGCGGTTCATGTTCCGCTCCCCAGCAGTGCCGCCCGATGAGCATCGAAGTAACGCAGGGCATCGTGGATCGTGCTGATCGCGGCGCGAGAGGTGATGGTCGCACCGGCTATCTGATCGAATTGGCCTTGATCCTTTTTCAACGCCCAGCCCGCATCGCTCGGTTCATTGCTCGATTTGCCGATAAACGTCTGCAGCCAGGCGTTCGGCCAGTCCCCCAGATGCCCGCCGAGTGCTGGCGTTTCGGCCTGTTGGAGAGTTTTCACGCCCAACAATTTGCCGTTGGCATCGATGGCGATCAACAGTTCGATGGCGCCCGCATAACCCCGGGTTTGGCTGCGCAGCAGGATCGCTACGGTCTGGCCGCCTCGGGTCGCGCGATAACCGCCGGTCAAAGTGCTGTGGTTCAGGGTTATGTCTGCCAAGGCCAACGGCTGTTCCAGCGGTTGATTGTCGTAGGCCGCGAGCGGCAGCAGGTCGAGCAGTTTGCGGCTTTCGATCAAGCGCTGTTCGGCGGCAATCTGCGGTGCGTTAATGCGCTGTAAGACGTAGGTCGCACCGAAGCCAATGACTACCAACATCAACACAATTAGCGCGCTGCCCGTGCGGTTCATGGATTCACCTGTGACTGGCGGCCAGCGGCGAATCGCTCCAGCGCCGGCACGCAAAGGTTCATCAGCAGCACCGCAAACGCCACGCCATCCGGGTAACCGCCCCAGGTGCGAATCAAATAAGTCAGCAGCCCGACGCCAACACCGAACAGCAGACGGGCGAGCGCGTTTTTCGCGCCGGAGACCGGTTCAGTGATGATGAAGAACGCACCCAGCATGGTTGCGCCGCTAAGCAGATGAAACAGCGGCGATCCATGCGAGTTCGACCCTGAATCATTCCAGCACAGCAGGCTGACGACAAACAGGCTGGCAAGCATGCCCACTGGAGCGTGCCAGGCAAAGACCTGGCGTTGCAGCAAAAACAGCCCGCCGGCAAGAAACGCCAGATTCACCCATTCCACACCGTGTCCGCCAAAGCGGCCGAAGGCCGGGTTGCTGGCGAACAATTCGTCCATGGTCAGGCTTTTGTTGATGCGCAGGCTGTCCAGCACGGTGGCCTGTGCCCAGGCGTCCGGTGCCACACCTGCGCCGAACACCTGTTGAAAAGCGGCGGTCAGATCCACGCCGTGGGCCGGCCAATGGGTCATCGGCTGCGGGAACATCACCATGGCCAGCGCGAAGCCGAGCATTGCCGGGTTGAACGGGTTTTTTCCGACGCCACCGTACACGTGCTTGCCGAACAGCAAGCCCGAAGCAATGGCCGTCACCGTCAGCCACCAGGGGCAGTAGGGCGGCAGGGCAGCAGCCAGCAACGTTGCGCTGACCAGCGCACTGCCGTCGCTCAGCGTCGGCCGCATGGGTTGTCGACGCAAGCGGAGGACGGCAGCCTCGACCACCAGCGCAGTGACGATCGCCAGCAGCAGATTGATCAACACGCCCCAACCGTAAAACCAGAACAACGCCAGCAGCCCCGGCAACGTCGCCAGCAATACCAGCTTCATCGCCTGTTGCAGGCGACTGTCCGGCGTTTCAAGGGGCGACATGGTCTTGCACCTGGCGCTCGGCGTATTGCAGGCGGGCGCGGGCCTTGTCGAGCATTTCAGTGGGGGTATCGGCGCGGCGTTCGAGTTTATTGAGGTCCGCGCGGGCGTAGGCCAATTCGGTTTTCAACTGGCGAAGCTGGCTGTCGATCGGGCGCTTTTCGATCCGCACCAAGTCAGGCAATGGCTGATCGCTGGTGGCTTCGGCAGCGTGCAGGGCCTGCTCGGCGTCGCGCAACGCTTGTTCCAGCGCGGCGATCTGTTCGGGCGGCGCTTCGGCGGTTTGGGCTTTTTTCAGTTCGGCGCGGCGCATGGCCAACTGGATCTTCGCCCGTTTCAGCTCGGCGTCTTTGGCGGGGGCGGGCACTAGGGGCGCTGGCGTTGCGTTGCTTTCAAGTTTCGCCAAGGCCAGTTCTGCCACTTCGAACTGCTGCTGCAACACGATCAGTTGCGTCTGCTGTTCGAATGTCGGCGGATGGCCGAAAGCTTTCAACGATTTGTGCAATTGCGCACGGCTCATCGCGACATCGATCTTGGCTTTCTTCAGTGCTGCATCCACAGTCGCCGCTTTCTGCGCACGCACCCGCTCCAGCGCTGCCTGCACCGGGTCGGTTGCGACCACTTCAGGTTGCGCCGACCGTTTCGCCCGCGCTTCTCGCTCAGCCTGTTTGTGCTGTTCTTCGCGTTGCAGACGCTGATTGCGTCGTTCGAAACGTTGACGTGCATGATCACGTTTGGCAGCGCGGGCGCGTTGCTCGTCGAGACTCAAGGCCAGGCCGCCGACCACCGGCAACGTGCCGAGTGGCAGCGGGCGCATTTCAATGCAATCCACCGGGCACGGCGCGACACACAGGTCACAACCGGTGCATTCATCGATGATCACGGTGTGCATCAGTTTCGCCGCGCCGACAATCGCGTCGATCGGGCAGGCCTGGATGCACTTGGTGCAGCCAATGCACTCGGCTTCGCGGATGTATGCCACTTGCGGCGGCGCCGAACCGCGACTGATGTCCAGTTCCAGCACCGGCACTTTCAGCAGTTCAGCCAGTGCGGCGATGGTTTCGTCACCGCCCGGCGGGCACTTGTTGATCGGCTCGCCCTCGGCGATGCCTTGTGCATACGGCTTGCATCCGGGATGGCCGCACTTTCCGCATTGGGTCTGCGGCAGGAGGGCATCGATGCGTTGAATCAGACTCATGTTTTGATCAGTCCACTGAATCCGAGAAAAATCACTGCAATCAGTCCGGCACCGATCAGATCGATCGGCAAGCCGCGAAAGGGCAGCGGAATATCGTTGTCGGCCGTGCGCTCGCGCAAATCACAGAACAGGCTCAGCACCAGCCAGAAGCCCAGCCCGGCGCCGAGACTCAGCGCAGTGGCATGCAGCAGGCCTTGATCGTTTTGTGCGTTGATCAGCGCCAGTCCGAGTACACCGGCATTACCCAGCAACAACGGCCACAAACCGTCGAAAGGCAGATTCGGCAAGCAGCGCGCCAACAGTTTCAGCAGTGGCGCGATCAGCAAAACGCTCAACGGCAGAAACACGAACAAGCGCAGGGCTTCAAGGTGCAACGGCACCAGCAACCCATGCCAGATCACGTAACCGACCACACCGACGACCAGCATCATGCAAAGCGTCGCTGACCCCAGCGCGTGCACCTGCCGACGATTGCCTGCCAAGAGCGGATCGACGCCCAGCGGCCAGTGCAACACGAAGTTGTTGAGCAGCGCAGCACTGACAAGCGTAAGCACGAGTTCGGTCATGGTTCTGTCGGCGAAACGGGCAGGTATCTCATAAGGTTAGGCAGTATCCGCCCAGATATGAAAAATCCCACCGGCATGCGGGGCACGTCGGTGGGATCGATTTTGTTGCTGTCGCTTACTTGATGCGTTGACCCGGCTTGGCGCCGCTGTCCGGGCTCAGCAGGTAAATCTCTTCACCGCCAGGGCCGGCCGCCATCACCATGCCTTCGGAGATACCGAACTTCATCTTCCGAGGCTTGAGGTTGGCGATCATCATGGTCAGGCGACCGTCGAGCTTGGACGGATCCGGATAAGCGCTCTTGATCCCGGAGAACACGTTGCGTTGCTCGTCACCGATATCCAGTGTCAGACGCAGCAGTTTGTCGGCACCTTCCACATGTTCGGCTTTGACGATCAGCGCGACGCGCAGGTCGATGGCGGCAAAGGCGTCGAAGTCGATTTCCGGCGACAGCGGGTCCTTGGCCAATTCGCCATTGCCCGCAGGGGCGGCGGCACCGGTGTCGGTCTGGCTGGCGGTCAGGTCTTCTTTCGAGGCGTCGCTCATGGCTTGCACTTTTACCGGGTCGATGCGGGTCATCAACGGCTTGAATTCGTTGAGCTGATGGTTGGCCAGCAGGGTGGTGTGGTCGTTCCAGGTCAGCGGAGCGACATTGAGGAACGCCTCGGCATCGGCGGCCAGCAGCGGCAGCACCGGTTTGAGGAAAATCACCAGTTGACGGAACAGGTTGATGGCGGTGGCGCAGATCGCCTGGACTTCATCCTGCTTGCCTTCCTGTTTGTTCAACGACCACGGCGCCTTGTCGGCGATCCAGGCGTTGGCGCGGTCGGCCAGAGCCATGGTTTCACGCATGGCGCGGGCGAAGTCGCGGGCTTCATAGGCGTCGGCAATGCTTGGCGCGGCAGCCAGGAAAGCCTCGGTCAGCTCTGGCGCGGCATTGGTGCCGACCAGCAGGCCAGCGTTACCTTTCTGAATGAAACCGGCGCAACGGCTAGCGATGTTGACCACTTTGCCGACCAGGTCGGAGTTGACCTTCTGCACGAAGTCTTCGAGGTTCAGGTCGAGGTCATCGACGCCTCGGCCCAGTTTGGCCGCGTAGTAGTAGCGCAGGTATTCCGGCGACAGGTGATCGAGGTAGGTGCGGGCCTTGATGAAAGTGCCGCGCGACTTGGACATCTTCTGGCCGTTGACGGTCAGGTAGCCGTGCACGTTGATGCCGGTCGGCTTGCGGTAGCCCGCGCCTTCGAGCATCGCTGGCCAGAACAGCGCGTGGAAGTTGACGATGTCCTTGCCGATGAAGTGGTAAAGCTCGGCGGTGGAGTCTTTGCCCCAGAACGCATCGAAGTCCAGCTCCGGCGTGCGGTTGCAGAGGTTCTTGAAGCTGGCCATGTAGCCGATCGGCGCATCCAGCCACACGTAGAAGTATTTGCCCGGCTCGCCCGGGATCTCGAAACCGAAGTACGGCGCATCGCGGGAGATGTCCCACTGCTGCAGGCCGGCGTCCAGCCATTCGGCGATCTTGTTGGCGACGGCGTCTTGCAGGGTGCCGCTGCGGGTCCAGGTCTGCAGCATCTGCTGGAAGTCCGGCAGCTTGAAGAAGAAATGCTGGGAATCCTTGAGCACCGGGGTGGCGCCGGAGATTGCCGACTTTGGATCCTTGAGGTCAGTCGGGGCGTAGGTCGCACCGCATTTTTCGCAGTTGTCGCCGTACTGGTCTTCAGTGCCGCACTTCGGGCAAGTGCCCTTGATGAAGCGATCGGCCAGGAACATTTTCTTTTCCGGGTCGAAATACTGGGTGATCGAGCGTTGAGCGATGTGCCCGGCGTCACGCAATTTGATGTAGATCTGGCTCGACAGCTCACGGTTTTCTTCGGCGTGAGTGGAGTGGAAGTTGTCGAAATCGACCAGGAACTCGGCAAAGTCGGCGCTGTGTTCAGCCTGCACGTTGGCGATCAGTTGTTCCGGGGTGATGCCTTCCTTTTCCGCGCGCAGCATGATCGCCGAACCGTGGGCGTCGTCGGCGCAGACGTAAATGCATTGATTGCCGCGATGCTTCTGGAAGCGCACCCACATATCGGTCTGGATATATTCCAGCATATGGCCAAGGTGAATCGAACCGTTGGCGTAGGGCAGGGCGCTGGTGACGAGGATCTTGCGTGGTTCGGACATGTGGGGCTTCGCTACTTGATGAAACGGAGGTCGGCCACTATAAAGCGCCGGGCAAGATATTTCACCCCTGCAAATCGTTGCCGGGCGTGCCGTCCGGAGGATAGAAGGGGTAGGATACCCGCCATCTTTTCCCAGTCTTGTTATCGGAGTTGCCCATGAGCGCCGTCACTCGCGCAGCGGTGGAAGCCGTCCTCAGCCAATACACCGACCCTTACCTGAACCAGGACCCGGTCAGCGCCGGTTGCGTGAAGCACATCGAGATCGTCGGTGACCGCGTCAACGTGCAGCTGGAAATCGGTTACGCCGCCGGTCTGTTCAAGAGCGGCTGGGCGCAAATGCTGCAACTGGCCATTGAAAACCTTGATGGCGTGACCGCGGCGAAAGTCGAGATCAACACCGTGATCGCCGCACACAAGGCGCAGGCGCAGATTCCGGGGCTGGCCAACGTCAAGAACGTGGTTGCCGTGGCTTCGGGCAAGGGCGGTGTGGGTAAATCGACCACCGCCGCCAACCTCGCGCTGGCCCTGGCCCGTGAAGGCGCCAAGGTCGGGATTCTCGACGCCGATATCTACGGCCCGAGCCAAGGCATCATGTTCGGCATCCCCGAGCGCACCCGCCCGGAGGTCAAGGATCAGAAGTGGTTCGTGCCGCTCAAGGCCCATGGCGTTGAAGTCATGTCGATGGCGTTCCTGACCGACGACAACACGCCGATGGTCTGGCGCGGGCCGATGGTCTCCGGCGCGTTGCTGCAGCTGGTCACGCAAACCGCGTGGGGCGATCTGGACTATCTGGTTATCGACATGCCGCCAGGCACCGGCGACATTCAACTGACTTTGGCGCAAAAAGTCCCGGTGGCTGGTGCGGTGATCGTCACCACGCCACAGGATCTGGCATTGCTGGATGCGCGCAAAGGCGTGGAAATGTTCCGCAAGGTCAACATTCCGGTGTTGGGCGTGGTGGAAAACATGGCCGTGCACATTTGCTCGAACTGCGGGCATGCCGAGCATCTGTTCGGTGAGGGCGGTGGTGAGAAGCTGGCGACTCAGTACGGCGTCGAACTGCTGGCTTCACTGCCGCTGTCGATGTTGATCCGCGAGCAGGCCGATGGCGGCAAGCCAACGGTCATCGCCGAACCGGACAGTCAGATTGCCATGGTCTATCAGGAACTGGCCCGCCACGTCGGAGCGCGCATTGTGTTGCAGGAAGCGGCGACACCGGCGATGCCGAATATCACCATCAGCGACGATTAAGTAACCGCTGGATGAAAATGTGGGAGCGAGCCTGCTCGCGAATGCGGAGTGTCATTCAACTCATTGGTTGGCTGATCCACTGCATTCGCGAGCAGGCTCGCTCCCACATTGGTTTTTGTGTTTGCAGTTAGATCCGCAACCCGCCATCCATCTCCAGAATACGCCCGGTGTAGTAGTCGTTCTCGAAGATATACGCCGCCGAATGCGCAATCTCTTCCGGCTTGCCCATGCGCTTGAGCGGAATCCCCGAAGTCATTTTCTCCAGCGCTTCCGGTTTCATGCCCAGGGTCATCTCGGTTTCGATGAAGCCCGGTGCAATCCCCGCCACGCGAATGCCGTAACGCGCCAGCTCTTTGGCCCAAGTCACCGTCGCCGCGGCAACACCGGCCTTGGCCGCCGAATAGTTGGTCTGGCCAACGTTGCCCGCACGCGAGATCGACGAGATGTTGATGATCGCGCCGCTGGTCTTCAGCTCGACCATTTTCGCCGCCACCTCACGGGTGCAGAGGAACACGCCGGTCAGGTTGACGTCGATCACGGCCTGCCACTGTGCCAGGCTCATCTTGGTCATTTCGCCGTCCTTGACCTTGAGCAGCAGGCCATCGCGCAGGATCCCGGCGTTGTTGATCAGGCCGTGGATCGCACCGAAATCGGCGGCGACCTGAGCGACCATGTGCTCGACCTGTTCTTCATTGGCCACGTTGCACAGATAGCTGCGCGCCTCGACGCCCTTGGCCTTGCAGGCCGCGACCGTGTCGTCGAGTTTTTCCTGATTGAGGTCGACCAACGCCAGCTTCGCGCCTTTGCCGGCGAAATACTCGGCCATCGAACGGCCCAAACCCTGGCAACCGCCAGTGATAATGATTACTTTGTCGTTGAGTTGCATTCGCATGCCCCGATAGCAGGTCTGAGTAGTTTTTGTTTTCAGCGACTCCCGATCTGCACCGGCCGTGGCAGGGTTGCACATGAGAATTGCCCGCTGGCGTGACGGGGACTTGATCCCGGGCGCCCGTCCGTTTTTTCGACGGATACTATTTAAGGAGTCATAAATTGAGCGTTGAAGTGGCCAAGAATGCCCGAGAATTGCTTCTCAAGGAATACCGTGGAGTGCTGTCGACCCACTCCAAATCGATGCCCGGTTTTCCCTTTGGCTCCGTGGTGCCTTACTGCCTGGATGAGCAGGGCCGGCCGCTGATCCTGATCAGTCGCATCGCCCAGCACACCCACAACCTGCAAAAAGACCCGAAGTGCTCAATGCTCGTCGGCGAGCGCGAGGCCGATGACGTGCAAGCCGTTGGTCGCCTGACCTACCTGGCCGAAGCGCAAAAGCTCGAAGACGCGGCTGCCATTGAAGTGGCCGCCGAGCGTTACTACCGTTATTTCCCGGATTCGCAGAACTACCACAAAGCCCACGATTTCGATTTTTGGGTGCTGAACCCGGTGCGTCATCGCTACATCGGCGGTTTCGGTGCGATTCACTGGGTCGATCAACTGACCCTGGCCAATCCGTTCGCCGGCAAGGCCGAAATCAGCATGGTCGAGCACATGAACAGCGACCACGCCAAAGCCATCGCGCACTATGTCGATCTCGCCGGTCTGCCGAAAAGCGTACCGGCGCAACTGGCCGGCATCGACACTGAGGGCATGCACCTGCGCATTGGTCAGGCGCTGTACTGGTTGCCGTTTCAAGCCCCTTGTCATACGCCGACACAAGTGCGCGAAGCCTTGGTTTCATTGGCTCACGCACAGGTCTGGCCAAAAAATGCAGTGGCCGATGCTTGAATTCACGAAAGGGCGACGTCATCTAAGGCTTACTGCAAGGCATTTCTTGCGTTGAGGAAACTTTGATGCGCCCTTTTCTGTTGCTCTTTCTGCTGTTTCCAGTGCTGGAGCTGTTCGTATTCGTCAAAGTGGCAGGCTCTATCGGGTTTTTCCCGGCCCTGATGCTGATCATTCTCGGCTCGATGTTCGGCGTGTTCGTGCTGCGCGTCGCCGGTCTGGCCACGGCCCTGCGTGCCCGTGAAAGCCTGAACCGCGGCGAACTGCCTGCGCAAACCATGCTCGAAGGGCTGATGCTGGCTCTGGCCGGTGGCCTGTTGATCCTGCCAGGCTTCATCAGTGACGTGGTCGGTCTGGTCATGCTGCTGCCGTTCAGCCGTCGACTGCTGGCGAACAAAATGCGCCAGCGCGCCGAAGAACAGGCCATGCGCCAGCGAGCATTCGCCGATGACCTGCAACCCCGTGGCGGTCCTGCACCGCGTCAGCCTCTGGGCCGCGAGGGCGATGTGATCGAAGGCGAGTTCGAGCACCGCGACACCAAGTAACTGCACTGTCTGCACGGCACCTTCGGGTGCCGTGTTCATTTTCAGGATGCTGAAGTGAAAAATTTTCTGCCCCCGCCCTTGTAATAAGCTTATGCGCCCTTATGTATCGGTCACCGCAAGGTTTCCGGTATTTGAACCGGACAGACTTCCGCGACTCGCTCGACGAGCCGCAACCGGCGCAGGCCGGATTTGTCAAACCCGCCGGGACTACACCGGCCGATGAAAACCACAATTAGGAGAGATCGACAATGAAGCTTCGTCCTCTGCATGACCGCGTCGTAATCCGTCGCAGCGAAGAAGAAAAGAAAACCGCTGGCGGTATCGTCCTGCCAGGTTCGGCTGCTGAAAAAGCCAACCACGGTGTGATTCTCGCTGTAGGCCCGGGCAAAGCTCTGGAAAACGGCGAAGTGCGCGCACTGTCCGTGAAGGAAGGCGACAAGGTTGTGTTCGGTCCTTACTCCGGCAGCAACACTGTGAAAGTCGACGGCGAAGACCTGTTGGTAATGAGCGAGAACGAAATCCTCGCTGTTATCGAAGGCTGATACCCCCGTTCATTTTCCCGCTACTACAAAGTATTTAAGGAATATCGATCATGGCTGCTAAAGAAGTTCTGTTTGGCGATTCCGCCCGTAAAAAAATGCTCAAGGGCGTCAACGTCCTGGCTGACGCAGTAAAAGCGACCCTGGGCCCGAAAGGCCGTAACGTGATCATCGAGAAAAGCTTCGGCGCTCCGACCATCACCAAGGACGGCGTTTCCGTCGCCAAAGAAATCGAACTCGAAGACCGTTTCGAAAACATGGGCGCGCAGCTGGTCAAAGACGTTGCCTCCCGTGCCAACGATGACGCTGGTGACGGTACTACCACCGCTACCGTTCTGGCTCAGTCGATCGTCAACGAAGGCCTGAAAGCCGTCGCTGCCGGCATGAACCCGATGGACCTGAAGCGCGGTATCGACAAAGCGACCATCGCTATCGTCAAAGAGCTGAAGAACCTGTCCAAGCCATGCGCTGACACCAAGGCAATCGCTCAGGTCGGCACTATCTCGGCCAACTCCGACAACTCCATCGGCGACATCATTGCCGAAGCCATGGAAAAAGTCGGTAAAGAAGGCGTGATCACCGTTGAAGAAGGCACTGGCCTGGAAAACGAACTGTCGGTTGTTGAAGGCATGCAGTTCGACCGTGGCTACCTGTCCCCGTACTTCGTCAACAAGCCGGAAACCATGGTTGCCGAACTGGACAACCCACTGGTTCTGCTGGTCGACAAAAAGATCTCGAACATCCGCGAAATGCTGCCAGTACTGGAAGCCGTTGCCAAAGCCGGCCGTCCACTGCTGATCGTTTCCGAAGACGTTGAAGGCGAAGCCCTGGCGACTCTGGTTGTGAACAACATGCGTGGCATCGTTAAAGTTGCAGCCGTGAAGGCTCCTGGCTTCGGCGACCGTCGCAAGGCCATGCTGCAGGACATCGCTGTTCTGACCGGCGGTACCGTTATCTCCGAAGAGATCGGCCTGAGCCTGGAAGCCGCTACCCTGGAAAACCTGGGCAGCGCCAAGCGTGTGACCATCTCCAAGGAAAACACCATCATCGTTGACGGTGCTGGCGTTGCTGGCGACATCGAATCGCGTATCGCTCAGATCCGTGCTCAGGTTGCCGAAACTTCCTCGGACTACGACCGTGAAAAACTGCAAGAGCGTCTGGCCAAGCTGTCCGGCGGCGTTGCAGTGATCAAGGTTGGCGCCGGTTCCGAAGTTGAAATGAAAGAGAAGAAAGCCCGCGTTGAAGACGCCCTGCACGCAACCCGTGCAGCCGTTGAAGAAGGCGTGGTGCCTGGCGGTGGCGTTGCGCTGATCCGCGCTCTGCAAACCCTGGTTGACCTGAAAGGCGACAACGCTGATCAGGACGTCGGTATCGCCGTTCTGCGTCGCGCTGTTGAAGCGCCGCTGCGTCAGATCGCTGCCAACAGCGGCGACGAGCCAAGCGTTGTGGTCAACGAAGTCAAGAACGGCAAAGGTAACTTCGGTTACAACGCTGCGACTGGCGAATACGGCGACATGATCGAAATGGGCATCCTGGACCCGACCAAGGTGACTCGTTCCGCTCTGCAAGCTGCATCGTCGATCGGCGGTCTGATCCTGACCACCGAAGCGGCAGTAGCTGACGCGCCGAAGAAAGACGGCGCTGCTGGCGGCGGTATGCCAGACATGGGCGGCATGGGTGGCATGGGCGGCATGATGTAAGCCAGCCTTGTCCCTGTAACGCAAAACCCCGCTGGCGAAAGTCAGCGGGGTTTTTTATTGCCCAAATTTCAGCTTCACACATAACCCTTGTAGGAGTGAGCCTGCTCGCGATAGCGGTGTGTCATTCAACATGATTGCGACTGACAGACCGCTATCGCGAGCAGGCTCACTCCTACATTGGACCGTGTTTCAGACGCTGACGGGATGTGCCTTGACCACGGCCTCGGCCTTCACCGCCGGGCGATACAGCACCCAGTAATACGACCCCAGACAAATCAGCCAGCAGAAAATCGCCGTCCACACGTTGTGCGAAAAGAAGTGCGCACCCTGCATCATCCGGCTGATCGAAAACACCGACCCCAGCGCGAAGGCAAAAATGAACGCCTGACGCGCCAGACGCGGACGACGATCCCGCAGGACAAAGAACAACGCAAACAAAGTGAACCCCGTCGCCGCGTGACCACCCGGCCAGCAACGGCCTGGCTTGTCGGTCTGCGGCCGATGCTCCATCAACTTGCTATAGGTTTCATGGCCACCGAATTGCTCAAGGCTCCACGGGCATTGCACCGCAGTCACGGCTTTGACCGGAGTGACAAACGAGGTCGCCAGGCCCAGCGACAGCACCAGACAGCCCAGCTCACGCTTGAACGGTTTTAGTCTGGCGAGGAAAAACGCGCCGATGAAGCCCAGGATGGCAAACACCGAGAACGCGATCACTACCTGCTTGGCGCGATCGTGAAGGATGTCTTCAAGAAAAAAACTGTGCCGCCCGATAAAGTCGCCGGCAACCGGGTCGTAGAACAGGCGGGCCAGATCCATGTCCAGATCGGTCAATTCGAGCAGCACCAGAATGATCGCCGCGACGGTGGGTATTCCCAGACACAACCAGAAATTCAGTGGCCTGGAAACGGGACGGGCAGAAGTCGACGCCATGGGCAATTCCTTGGTCGGTAAGTATGTTCTGAGGAGCGCAACCGCGCGGAGTCTGCGCGTGCTCGCGTCGCTGATTTGTTAATCGAAAGTGAAAAAAACGTTGGCAGGAACAATGAACGTTTTTCTCGCGCAACAACCCAACGCACGCCTAGCCGTGAGCCACACTTGGCCGTAAGCTGCGCGGGCCAAGACGGCCGTTACCCCGTACGGAGGAGGTGCCCATGCGAATTCTGTTGGTCGAAGACAACCGCGACATCCTGGCCAATCTGGCCGATTATCTGGGCCTCAAAGGCTATACCGTCGATTGCGCCCAGGATGGTCTGTCGGGCCTGCATCTGGCAGCCACCGAGCATTACGACCTGATCGTGCTCGACATCATGCTGCCCGGGATCGACGGCTACACACTGTGCAAACGCTTGCGTGAAGATGCCCGCCGCGACACACCAGTGATCATGCTTACGGCTCGCGATCAACTCGACGACCGTTTGCAAGGCTTCAAGTCCGGCGCGGACGATTACCTGATCAAACCATTTGCCTTGTCCGAACTTGCCGCGCGGGTCGAAGCGGTAATGCGCCGCGCCCAGGGCGGTGGCCGCCGTGCGTTGCAAGTCGCCGATCTGAGCTACGACCTCGACACTCTGGAAGTGACCCGCGACGGTAAATTGCTCAAGCTCAACCCGGTCGGCCTCAAATTGCTGGCAGTGTTGATGCAGAAGAGCCCGCATGTCCTGCGTCGGGAAATACTCGAAGAAGCGCTGTGGGGCGATGATTGCCCGGACAGCGACAGCCTGCGCAGCCACGTTCACCAATTGCGTCAAGTGATCGATAAACCGTTCACCAAGCCACTGCTGCACACCGTGCACGGCGTGGGTTATCGCCTGGCCGATGTGTAATGGAGTTCAGGCAAAGTCTTTCCCAGCGGATCATTATTGCCTTTGCTTTGATGAGTGCACTGGTCGCCGGAGCCTTCGCCATGGGCATTGTCGCGACCGTGCACCTTGTCGAGGAAAAGCTGATTTCGGCCGGACTGGGCGGCGATTTGCAGCGTCTGCTGTTGATGGACAATGTCTCGGACTGGAGCCACCGTCCGGAGCCGGATCAGTTGTTCTATTTCAGCGGCGGACCGGGCGATTTCGAGCTGCCCAAGGATCTGCGCCATCTCGACTCCGGCTTCCATGAGGTATTCCGCGAGCAGTTGTCGTATCACGCGATGGTCGAGATCGTCGACGGACGGCGTTATGTTTTGCTGCAGGATCAGAGCGATTTTGAAGAGCGCGAGCGCGTGCTGTTTGCCGTGGTGCTGGTGGGCTTTGTGCTCAGTCTGGCTCTGGCGGTGTTCCTCGGTTGGGTGCTCGCGCGCAAAGTGATGGCGCCGGTAGTGCGCTTGGCGCGTCAGGTTCGCCACCGTGATCAATTGCTCGGGCTGGCACCACCGCTGGCGCCGGATTATGCGGCTGACGAAGTCGGTGAACTGGCGGTGGCATTCGACGCCACGTTGGGGCGGTTGCGTCAGGCGCTGACACGTGAGCGTTTATTCACCAGCGACGTCAGCCATGAGTTGCGCACGCCGCTGATGGTGTTGGCCAGCTCCTGCGAACTGCTGCTGGAAAACCCCGGCATCGACCAGCGTGGTCGTTCACAGGTCGAGCGTATTGCCCGCGCCAGTGAAGAAATGCGCGAGTTGGTGCAAACCTTCCTGATGCTGGCGCGTGCCCAGCATGAAGATGCCGGCATGGCACTTCAGCAAAACCTCTCGCAAGTCGCCGAAAGCCTGCTCTGTCTGTGGCGCGGGCCGATCGAGAGCAAGGGGCTGAAGCTGATCTTCGAACCGGGCAATCCATCAGACGTTCGCTACAACGCGACCCTGTTGAATGCCGTGATGGGCAACCTGTTGCGCAACGCGCTGCATTACACCGAAAGCGGCTTCATTCGCCTGACACTCACTGCCAACGGCTTCGCGGTCGAAGACTCCGGCGTCGGCATTCCGGAAGAAAAACGCGAAGCCATGTTCGAGCCTTTCGTGCGTGGCAGCGAAAAGCGCGGCGAGGGCCTGGGGTTGGGCTTGTCGCTGGTGCAGCGGATCTGCGAGAACCAGGGCTGGACCGTCAGCCTCAGCACGATGGAGCCCAATGGCTGCCGCTTCGAAGTGGATCTGGGCAAAATCTGACGCACGGAGTGGCTCGATGCTACTCCCTCTCACCTGTCTAAATCCTGTATAACGCTGTAATAATTTGTCTGTTTACCTGACATTTTTTTCACAAATGGATGACCTGACGCTGACACGCCGCTCCCTAAGGTGGTGACATCAGCAATTCAGGAGTCCTGGTGATGGCCGGCCCGATCAAACTCGATTTTTCCGAGAAGTACGACGATCAACACGCGCAAAAATACCTGCGCAAGCACAAAGAAAGCCTTGGACGACGACTCTCCCACTGGCGTGACGAACAACTGGCCCGCAAGGCGCTGGCGTTGGTCGGTGAGCCGGGACTGGTGCTGGATCTGCCCTGCGGTGCAGGGCGTTTCTGGCCACTTCTGGGGGAAAAGGCCAACCGGGTGATCATCGGTGCGGACAATTCCGAGTCGATGATCAAGACGGCCATGCAGGCGCAACCGGCTGATGTGGTGAAACGGGTACAACCCTTGCACACCTCAGCATTCGACATTGCCTTGCCTGACAACGCCGTCGACAGCATTTTTTGCATGCGTCTGCTCCACCACATCGGTGAAGCCGAGCATCGCCGGGCGATTCTGCGCGAATTCGAGCGCGTCACCCGTGACAGTGTGATTGTTTCGCTGTGGGTCGACGGCAATTTCAAGGCCTGGAAACGCCAGCGTGCCGAGCGCAACCGTGACAAACGCGAGTATCAGAATCGCTATGTGTTACCGGCTGCTACGGTCGAAAAGGAGTTCGAGGAGGCAGGTTTTCGAATTCAGGAACAACTGGACTTTATTCCGCTCTATGCCATGTGGCGAGTTTACGTATTACGCAAGAGGTAACAGGATGGCAGTGCAATTTGCAGCGGGAACGGAAGTCGCTCCGCAAGACCGCTTCGACTACTACTGGAATCAGCGCGGCGAATGGGTAGAAGAGCCCAACGTGCGCAGGGGTGGCGAAAGCGGTGTGCAACGTATCGTTGGACGCGACGGACAACTGCTGTACGCCAAGCGTCAGACGGGTCATATCTACCGCAGTTGGTTGCACCCGTTTGGCCGTCCTACGGTTTTGCGCGAGCTGGATGCGCTGACCGGCGTCAGCAAACTCGGGGTTCGCGTGCCGGAAATCGTTTTCTGCGGCGCCCAGCCTGATCCGCAACACAAATGGCGTGCGCTGCTGGTAACCAAGTCCCTGGACGGTTTTCAGGAACTGGAACACTGGCTGGCGGCTGCCGGTGGTCGTGATCAGTGTGGCAACGTGGTTTATGAGCGGGTGCTCAAAGACCTCGCCGAAAATCTCGCGCGCATGCACAAAGGCCGGTGGCAGCACAGCTGCATCTACATCAAGCACGTATTTGTGCGGGTGACAGGCGAAGGCGAGTCGGCCAAGGTCGAGGTTGCCTTGATTGATCTGGAGAAATGCCGCCAGCGTCTGACCGCCTATCGCGCCGCCTCCCATGACATGAAGCAATTGCGTCGCCATTCGTCGTTCCGCGACGCGGACTGGAAGAAACTCGTCTATTTTTATGAGACGGCGTTTGGCAGCGCTATCAAAGGTTTATAGCGATGAAACTAGAAATTGCACGAGGTTTGTTTTTGGTTGGAGCCTTGGCAGTTGCTTCATTGGCGGTGGCTGCCTGGGAGCAGCCTCGCATGCAGGTGATAGGCGCGTCCGTGGACGACGCCCACTGCGCAGTCCCACGGGTGGCAAAAGCCTCCGTGGCGACCAAACCCGATCATGATCTGTTGCTGTTCATGTTCGGACTTTCTCAAGGGATGAGGCCGCAGAGTTGAAACGATTGAAGCCCATATAAAGGCCTCGCAGTTGCGAGGCCTTTTTTTATGCCAGGAATTCGGGTCTGGCCCCTTGTGGGAGCGAGCCTGCTCGCGAAAGCGGTATGTCAGGCACCACAAGTATTAACTGACAGACCGCCTTCGCGAGCAGGCTCGCTCCCACAGGGTACGGCAATTATTTGAGGTCGGGTTTCGCCAGCAGGGTGTAAACGCATGGCAGGACAAACAGCGTAAACAACGTGCCGATCGACATCCCCGTGGCAATCACCATGCCGATATCAAAACGGCTGACGGCCCCCGCACCCGTGGCGAGAATCAACGGCACCATGCCAAACACCATCGCCGCTGTGGTCATCAGCACTGGCCGCAAACGAATCGCCGCCGCTTCCTCCACGGCTTCACGCGCCGTCAGGCCTTTGTCCTTGCGCAACTGGTTAGCGAACTCGACGATCAGAATCCCGTGTTTACTGATCAGACCGATCAGCGTCACCAGCCCGACCTGGGTGTAGATGTTCATGCTTGACCAGCCGAGGAACAGCGGAATCAAAGCACCGCAGATCGACAACGGCACCGTCACCAGAATCACCAGCGGATCGCGGAAGCTCTCGAACTGCGCCGCCAGCACCAGAAAAATGATCGCCAAGGCCAGGGCAAACGTCACCCACAGCGCGCTGCCTTCCTGAACGAACTGTCGCGAGGCGCCGCCATAGTCGAAGGCAAACCCGGCCGGCGCTTCTTCCCGGGCGATCTGCAACACGGTGTCGATGGCTTCGCCCATGCTCACCAACGGGAACCCGGAAATCTTCGCCGCGTTGAGTTGCTGGAACTGGTTGAGCTGGCGCGGTCGTGCGCGGTCACTGACCTTGATCAGCGTCGACAACGGCAACAATTCGCCCTGAGTGTTTTTCACGTAGTATTTGTTCAGCCAGTCCGGGTTGTCGCGGTACGGCCGTTCGACCTGAGCGATGACCTTGTAGCTGCGGCCTTCGATGGTGAAGCGGTTGATTTCGGCCTCGCCGAGCAGCGTCGCCAGCGTGCTGCCCAGATCGAGCATCGACACGCCCATCTGCGCCGCTTTGGCGCGGTCGATATCGACGACAACTTCAGGTTTGTCGAACGCCAGATCGAGGTCGACGAAGGCGAACTTGCCCGACTCCATGGCGCGCTTCTTGATCCGGTCGGCGACTTGCAACAACACCTCGTAGTCGTTGGCGGTGTTGACCACGAACTCGAACGGCAAGCCTTCACCGGTGCCGGGCAAGGAGGGCAGGTTGAAGCCGAAAATCTGCAGGCCCGGAATGCCTTCGAGTTTGCCTTGCACCTCGGGGAGGATCTGCATTTGTGTGCGGCTGCGCTCGTTCCATGGTTTGAGCAGGAAACCACCGATGCCCGCCTGCACACCGCTGTAGCCGTTGATCTGGAACGAGGAGTAGTACTCCGGGAACTCCTTGAAGATCTTGATGAATTCGTCGGTGTAGGTGCTCAGGTAATCGAGGTTGGTCGGCTGCGGCGCGTTGGCCATCATGAAAATGATGCCTTGGTCTTCGTCCGGGGCCAGTTCCGATTTGGTGAACTTGAGGAACACCGGGATCAGGCACAACACGATCACGGCGAACACCAGCACCACTGGCCGCGTGTTCAGCGTGCCATGGAGCATGCTCTGATAGCGGCGCTTGAGACCTTCGAAGATGCGGTCGAGGCGGTGCGCCAGGCCGCTGGGGTTTTCCTCGTGGCGCAGCAAAAACGCGCACATCATCGGCGACAGGGTCAGGGCGACGATTCCGGAAATCACCACCGCACCGGCGAGGGTCAGGGCAAACTCCTTGAACAGCGCCCCGGTCAGCCCGGTGAGGAAACCGATCGGCGCGTACACCGCCGCCAGGGTGATGGTCATCGACACCACCGGCATGGCGATTTCCCGTGCGCCTTCCAGCGCCGCATCAAACGGCGTCTTGCCTTCCTCGATGTGTCGATGAATGTTTTCCACTACGACAATCGCGTCGTCGACCACCAGACCGATGGCCAGCACCATCGCCAGCAGCGTCAGCAGGTTCATCGAGTAGCCCATCATCTGCATGAAGAACATCACGCCGATCATCGACAGCGGGATGGTCACCACCGGGATCACCACCGAACGCAGCGCGCCGAGGAACAGGAACACCACAACGATGACGATCAGCACCGCTTCGAACAGGGTTTTCACCACTTCATCGATCGAGGCCTGAATAAACAGTGTGGCATCGTAGGCGATCTCGCTTTTCAGGTTCGGCGGCAGTTGCGCTTCCAGCTCGGGCATCAGCTTGCGCACTTCCTTGATCACGTCCAGCGGGTTGGCGCCGGGGGTGGCCTTGATGCCGATGTACACCGACGGCGTGCCGCCAAACGAGCTGATCGAGTCGTAGTTTTCCGCGCCCATTTCCACCCGCGCGACATCGCTGAGCAGCACGCGGCTGTCACCACTGACCTTGAGCGGAATCGCCGCGAAGGCTTCAGCGGATTTCAGTTCGGTGTTGGCGTTGATGCTGGTGACCACGTACTCGCCTTTCACTTCGCCGGCAGCGGAGAGGAAGTTGTACTGGCGCACCGCATTGGTCACGTCGGCGGCACTGAGGCCGAAACCGGCAAGTTTCACCGGGTCGAGCCACAGGCGCATGGCGAACACCTGATTGCCGAGAATCTCCGCTTCGGCCATGCCCGGCAGCGTTGCCAGTTTTGGCTGGATCACCCGTGACAGGTAATCGGTGATCTGCGGGTTGCTCAAATCCTTGCTGAAGAAGCTGATGTACATCAGTGCCGAGGCATCGGCCGATTCCTTGCTCAGCACCGGGTCTTCGGCGTCCTGCGGCAGCTTGTTCTTCACCTCGTTGGCCTTGGCCAGCAGCTCGGTGAACAAACGGTCGGTGTTCGAGCCGATGCGCGCGTAGATCGAGATCACCGAGAAGTTCTGCCGGCTGACCGAGGTCATGTAGTCGATGCCCTCGGCGCTGGCCAGACTCTGCTGCATCGGCTGGGTGATGTAACCCTGAATGGTTTCGGCGTTGGCCCCGGGGTAAGCGGTGGTCACCGTGATCAGGGCGTTTTCCATTTGCGGGTATTGGCGCAGCGGCAACTTGCTCCAGGCCTGAAAGCCGAGCAACACAATCAACAGGCTGACCACCGTGGCGAGCACCGGGCGGCGGATGAACGGATCAGTAAAAGCCATGGGGATTCCTTGATCAGTCAGCGCGAGGCGGACTGTTCTGCTCGCCGAGGGTCTTGTCGTCGCTGATGGCGATGTGGGCGCCGTTGTCCAGTTTGATCTGGCCGGCCGTCACCACTTGTTCGCCGCTCTGCACGCCCTTGTTGATCATCACCAGGCCATCGCGGCGTTCACCGGTTTCGATGAAGCGACGTTCGGCGATCAGTACGGGTTGGCCCTTGTCATCCTTTTCGACGCTGCCATCTTCGGCTTTCTTCTGCCCGACCACGTAGATCGAGTTGCCGTAGAGGGTGTAGGTGATTGCGCTTTCCGGTACGACGATGTGTTTTTGCGGATCGGGCAGCAGCACTTCAAGGCTGGCGAACATGCCCGGCAGCAGTTTGCCGTCGGGGTTGGCCAGGGTGGCTCGAATCAGAATGTTGCGCGTGGTGCTTTCGACGATCGGGTTGATCGCGCTGATCTTGCCAGCGAAGGTTTGCTTGGGATACGCGGCGACGGTGATCTGCACCGGCTGACCGATGGCCAGCTTCGGCACTGATTGCTCAGGCAGGTAGAAGTCGGCGTAGAGGCTGCTCAAATCCTGCAGCGTGGCGATTTTGCTGCCGCTGGCCAGATAGTCGCCGACGTCGACCTGACGGATGCCGATGGTGCCGCTGAACGGCGCGAGAATGCGTTTTTTCGCCAGCGAAGCGTTGAGCTGATTGACCGTGGCTTTGTTCTTTTGCAGAACGGCGGAGAGGCGGTCGTATTCGCCTTTGGAAATGGCGCGGCTGTCGACCAGTTGGCTGCCACGGCCGAAATCCAGTTGCGCCAGACCGAGATCAGCCTTGGCGGTTTCCAGCAGGGCGGTCTCGACGGCGCTGTCGAGTTGCAGCAAAGGTTGCCCGGCCTTGACCTTCTGTCCGGATTCGAATTTGAGCTCGGTGACGGTGCCGGCGACTTCCAGGCTCAACTCGACACCTTGTAGCGCCTTGAGCGTGCCGACGGTGGGCAAGCGCAGCTGCCACGGTTGTTCGGTCGCGTTGGCCACGGCGACGCTGATCGGCGGTTTCGGCTTGGAAAAGCCCTGGATCATCGTGTAGATCGAAAAGGCTTTGTACCCGCCCAGCACCAGGACGATCAACAAAACAACACCCAACATGATCAGCATGCGGCGACGCAGCATATTTCCAGTTCCTTGGAGAAATCAGGTGAGACAGGCGGGCACATTACTCCGAGTACAGGGGGGATTCCAACTGGCAGTTCTTACAGGGTGGCGGAAAAAGATCGCAGCCTGCGGCAGCTCCTACAGGGGAGTGCATTCCAATGTGGGAGCTGCCGCAGGCTGCGATCTTTTAAGGCTGTTTTATGCCATCAAGTGAAGATGGTTGTCCCAGAGCCCCGCCGGCAATTCCAGCGGCTTGGCCAACAGCTCATCCTGGCGGCAATCGTAGTACCGGCAACGGCCCTGACCGGAGGTCACGACAAAACCGTCCTTCACCGCACCGACGCCAGCGCAATCAGGCAATGGTGCATCGAGGCGCACTTCGCCGCTGTCCAGATCCCAGATAAAGAAGCGGTTGCCACGCGGTGCCGTCAGCGCGACCAGACGCAATTCACTGTGCACCGCGACGCTGGCGGTGTAGTGCCCCATCGACTGCAACTGATGCTCCGGTACCGGAAACGCCACGAACGGCTGCCCCGGACGCTTGATCGCCAACAGCTCCGAGCGCTCATGCGAGGCGCCCATGAACTGCTGACCGGCAACGATGGTGCCGTCGCTGGCGATGCCCAGATGGCGCACGCTGTTCATCTGCTGGGCGAGGGTTTCCTTGCTCAGCAGCGTACCGTCACGCTGCATCAAGACCAGGCTCGGCTCCATGGCGTTGAGGTTCATATCGACGCGGCTTTCCGCCTCGGTACGAATCCCGCCATTGGCCACCACCAGCGTCTCGCCATCGGGCATCCATGACACCTGATGCGGGCCGAGGCCGTGGGTGGAAATCTCGCCGCTGTGCACCAGTCGCGCGCCTTCGAACTTGTACACGCCGAGCAAACCACGGCCAGGATCGGTGGTGTCGTTCTCGGTGGCGTACAGGTATTCGCCGTCCTTGTGCACCACGGCGTGCCCGTAGAAATGCCGGTTCGGCTGCGACGTCACGGTCTGCAGCAACGTGCCGTCGCGCAGGTCGATCAGGTAACTCTCGGTGCCCGGACGACGGGCGACGAACAGCGCGATTGGCTGCGTCGGGTGGTTGATGATGTCGTGGCAACGCTGGCCGACTTCGGTGGCGAACACCCGCGTGCCATCCAGCCGATAGCCGACGGCATAATGCTTGCCGTCAGTGTCGTCGCGCGCCGACAGCAACAGCGGGCTCTGATCCTTGCGTTTGAACAGCGTCCAGCCGCCCAGCGTCACTGCTCCCAGCAGCGTACTAGCTAAAGTCAGAACCTGACGTCGCAGCATGGCACTTGCCCTCATCAGTCACCGTCGTTGGCGTTGAAGCCCAGTTGAATGCCCAGCGCCTTGGCCAGTTCGCCTTCGTGCAGGCGATGGACGACGTTG
The DNA here is from genome assembly GCF_054667675.1 of Pseudomonas sp. S3_C06. Lineage (NCBI taxonomy): Bacteria > Pseudomonadati > Pseudomonadota > Gammaproteobacteria > Pseudomonadales > Pseudomonadaceae > Pseudomonas > Pseudomonas sp. S3_C06. Next base: position 2,523,286 of record NZ_CP162747.1, on the reverse strand, counting down.
AGGCTGTCGTAGATATCGTTCAGTTGCTGACGACCGGCGTCGTCTTCAAGCATTTCGCCGAGCGAACGCTGGGTGCTGTCGAACAGTTTCAGCGACGCGGCGTAAGCGGCATCGATCTTGTCGGCCAGTGGCTTTTGCTCAGCCGGCAACAGACCGCGCAGGCCTTTGTTGTCGACGCCTTCCCAAACGGTTTTGGCGGCGGCGAGGCTCGCTTCCAGCGCGGTCAGCGACGACTGGCTGCGCCATGCATCGGCCTGGAACGGCTGTGGCACGCCTTTGCTCTGGCGGCCCATTGGCGTGCCGAGTTTTTTCTTCAGGGTGTCCAGCGCGGTGACCTGCACACGCAGCAGATCGGCGATCGCTTCGTGGGAGTCGGCGTAGCGCTGGTTGGGGAACTTGGTCATCTGCGCGAGCATGCCGTCGGTGTTGTTCCAGTTCTGCAGAATCTCTTCAGCCAGTTGCTTCTGGCGCTCGCCAATGGCGATCAGCAGTGGGCAGTATTTGGCTTTTTGTTCTTCGTTGGCCACGTCAGGTTTGGCGTCGAACAGGATGTATTCGTAGGCCGACAGGCCTTGCACGACAACGCTGGATTTGGCCAGTGCGGCGGCATCGATCTGCGGTTGCGCGACCACCAGTTGCTCGACCTGACGGCCGACGAGGTTTTTCTTGTCCGGCCAGAACTGCACCTGCCACGAACGGTTACCCTCGGCCAACGGGCCGATCAACAGTGGTTGCAGCTCGGCCCAGGCTTTCTGTGCATGCAGGAAGTCGGCGCGGGCGGTTTCCAGGGTTTCTTTGCCCTGGCAGTAGGCGAGGGCGCTGACCGCCAGTTGCTTGTCGGCTTCGACCCAACGGGTGTAGGTCGGCAGGATCACCGATTTGGCGATGGCCGCCGAGGTGACCGCTTGCGGATCCTGTGGCGAGCAAGCGCCGAGGGCAAGGGCGGCAAGGCTGGTGAACAGTAGCTTGGGACGGAACATGTCGGGCTCCCGATTCTTTATCAGTGTTTAAAGTGAGTTCAAAAACGCCAGCAGCGCGGCACGCTGCTCGGCATTGAATGACAAAACCTGTTGCTGCGCGGCTTGCGCTTCGCCGCCGTGCCAAAGCACCGCTTCGAGCAGATTGCGCGCGCGACCGTCATGCAAAAACTGCGTGTGTCCGCTGACCGCTTGCGTCAGGCCTATGCCCCACAACGGCGGCGTGCGCCAGTCGCGGCCGGAGGCCTGGAATTCCGTGCGGTTGTCGGCCAGACCGTCACCCATGTCATGCAGCAGCAGATCGCTGTACGGGCGAATCACTTGATTGGCCAGTTCAGGTTCGGCGGCGTTGGCGGCGGTGGTGTATTTCGGCGTGTGGCACGAATCGCAGCCAGCCTGGAAAAACAGGTTCTTGCCGGCGATGACGTCTGCATCGTTAACGCCACGGCGTGCAGGCACGGCAAGGTTTCGGCTATAGAACAACACCAGACGCAGGATGTTGTCGCTGACTTCCGGTTCGCCGTTCGGGCCATTGCCGTTCGGCGCCTGTTTGCAGGCGGTCTGTGCATCGCTGCAGTCATCGAAGGGTCGCAGACTGGTCGTAAGACCCATATCACCGGAAAACGCGTGAACATTTTGTTGATTGAGGTTCGGTTGCCCGGCTTTCCAGCCAAATCTGCCCATGACGGTTTTTTGCAACGCGTCATCCCAGACCTGATTGGGACGGCCATTGATACCGTTTTTCTCTTTTGCCTGAGCGGCGGCGTTGGCGAGGATGACTTCTTCGGGGATCGCTTCGAGCAGGCCCAGGCCAATCATCGGCGGCGCAACCCGTGCGGAAAAACGCGTGTCCGGGTGCATCGGGCCGTAGCCCAGTTGAGTGATCTGCAAGACAGGTTTGCGCAATTCGACTTCGGTGCCGTCCTTGAAGCGAATCGGCACTGGCGTGTAATCGACGCGAACCTTGCCTTCCGGGACGACGCCGGGCACGGCCATGTCCTGGAACTGGCCGCCGTACACCGGCTCCGGTACCACGCCAACCTGTTCAATGACTTTGGCAAACTCCGGCGCATCGGGAATCGACAGGCGCACGAGCATCGACACGGCGTTAGGCGCATCCGGCGGTGGCGGATGACCGCGACCGTCCTTGATGTGGCAGCCCTGACAAGCGTTGGTGTTGAACAACGGGCCGAGGCCGTCGCGCGCGGTGGTGGTCGACGGCGCAATCACCCACGGGCTGCGGAAGAAGCTGTTGCCGACGCTGAAATCCACCCGTCGCGATGGCGGCAGGTTGGCCGAGGGCAGAGAGAACGCATTCTGATCGGTCTTGCGCACGGTCGCTGCACCACCGGAACGTGCTTCACCAGGCTCGGCCTTGGTGAAACGCGGGGCGTCATCGCAGGCACTCAGGCCCAGGGCCAGCAACAGTGCGGACAAGCGAAGAGGCAGCGAAGGCATCAGACATCCTGCGGACGGGCAAAAATAAAGGCGCAAAGTCTAACAGGGCCGGGGTGATTGAATAAGAGGAATTATCGTTTGCTTGATATCGCGCAAGCCTTGAACACCATGGAAACCCTGTGGGAGCGAGCCTGCTCGCGAAAGCGGTATCCGACGCGCTGAAAATGTGGCGGCCGATACAGCCTTCGCGAGCAGGCTCGCTCCCACAGGGATGGGTGGTGTACCTGATATCGAACACACCATGGAGCAGGGTTTTGTGTAGGGCAGGTATGAAAAAGGCGACCCGAAGGTCGCCTTTTTTTGACGCAGACGCAGTTGATCAGAACTCGTGATCAGCGTTGTCCGGGTTCAGGTCGCTGATGCCCAGTTTGCCGGCCGCGGCTTCGATCGAACCGGTCTGCTTGACCAAGGACGCGATCGCGTCGCGAACGATCTGGTTGCCAGCGGTGTTGCCAGCGGCGATCAGCTGGTCGTAGTGCTCACCCTTGTTGGCGTGATCGACCATGACCTGGATTTTCGCTTCGGTGGCCGCCAGATCGGCTTTCAGCGCGGTGTCGGCAGCCGGGTCGGCCTTGGCTACCAGCGACGACAGGCTGGCGCCGGTCATCTTGGTGCCGTCAACGCGGGTGTACTCGCCCAGGTAAACGTTACGGATGCCTTTGGCATCGTAGAAGTGCGAGTTGTGCGTGTTGTCGCTGAAGCAGTCCTGCTCGTCTTCTGGGGAGTTGGCTTCCAGAGAAACCTTCATGCGCTCGCCCGCCAGTTCACCCAGGGACAGGCTGCCCATGCCGAAGAGCATTTTGCGCAGACCGGTTTCGCCCGGCTCGGCTTCCAGAGTGGCGCGGTAGTTGTCAGCCACGTTTGGCTTCCAGTTGCCGACCATTTCTTCCAGATCGCTGACCAGCAGTTGAGTCACCGACTTCAGGTAGGCACGACGACGATCGTTGTGACCGCCAGTAGCGCCGGCGCCTTCCAGGTAGTCGGAGGCCGGACGGTTGCCAGCGCCAGGGCCGGTGCCGTTCAGATCCTGACCCCAGAGCAGGAATTCGATGGCGTGGTAGCCGGTGGCAACGTTGGCTTCGGAACCGCCCAGCTCGTTGAGGCTGGCGAGTTTTTCCGGGGTGATGTCTTTGACGTCGACCTTGTCTTCGCCGACCTGAACTTCGGTGTTGGCGATGATGTTGGCGGTGGCGCCCGGGTTACCCAGTGCGTGCTCGTAGGATTTGTCGACGTAGTCGATCAGACCTTCGTCCAGCGGCCAGGCGTTAACCTGACCTTCCCAATCGTCGATGATGGTGTTGCCGAAGCGGAACACTTCACTCTGCAGGTACGGAACGCGCGCGGCGACCCAGGCAGCCTTGGCGGCTTTGAGGGTGTCGGCGTTCGGCTTGGCGAGGAACGCGTCGACGGCGGTCTGCAGGGTTTTCGCGGTGGATTCGGCATCGCTGTAAACGGCGAAGACCATGTCGGCGTAGTGCGCGACCACAGCCTTGGCGGCGGCTTCGTCGACTTTACCGGCAGCGGCCGGCGCAGCCGCAGCCGCAGGTGCGGTGGTGCTGGCGGCGGGAGTCGGCGTGGCCGGTGCGGCAGCCTTGTCTTTACCTTCGCCGCAACCGGCGAGGGAAATAGCGATGGCCAGCAGACTGGCGGTAGCCAGAGGCATACGAATCATGGCGAACATCCTGCTTCGATAGTTGAGTGGACTCGCGCTGGGGGTGCGCAAAACTGCGACATAATGCAAATCTTTCGCATTATGTGTAAAGGGTTGTGGCTGGAAATATTTCTTATTTACGCAGATCAAAAGATCGCAGCCTGCGGCAGCTCCTACAGGGGAACGCATTCCAAATGCAGGAGCTGCCGCAGGCTGCGATCTTTTGATCTTCTAGAGAATGGCCGCGTTACTGCGTTGTGCCTGTTTGAGATAGGCGCCCAGTTCCCGCGCCGGCAGCGGTTTGCTGTAGTGATAACCCTGACCTTCGTGGCAGCCTTCGGAGATGATGTACGTCTCCTGCTCAGCCGTTTCCACGCCCTCGGCAATCACCTGCATGCCGAGACTCTTGCCCAACTGAATGATCGCGCGAACGATGGTCGCATCGTCGTCGTCATCAAGCAGATCCTGCACGAAGCTCTTGTCGATCTTGATCTTGTCCAGCGGCAGGCTTTTCAGATAACTCAGCGATGAATAGCCGGTTCCGAAGTCGTCGATGGCAATCAACGCGCCGGAACGGCGCAGGCTCAACAAGTGTTGCGCGGCAGTGCTGATGTCTTCCATCAGGCCGGTTTCGGTGACTTCCAGTTCCAGGCTGCGCGGTGGCAGGCGATACATCTGCAACAGGTTGTTGACCACGCGCGGCAACTCGGCGTGGTGCAGTTGTACGGTGGACAGGTTGACCGCCATACGCAGGTCGGCGAAACCCATATCGTGCCATTCGCGCAGTTGTTTGCAGGCCTGATCGAGCACCCATTCGCCGATGGCGATGATTGTGCCGTTCTGCTCGGCCAGCGGAATGAACAGGTCTGGAGGCACCAGACCGTGTTCCGGGTGTTGCCAGCGGATCAGCGCTTCCACGCCGACCACACGGTGATCGCGATAGCTGATCTGCGGCTGATAAACCAGATAGAACTGGTCGCGCAAAAGGGCATCGCGCAGGTCTTTTTCCAGCTCGCGACGGCGGCGCATCTCGCTGTCGACGCTAGCGATATAGAACTGATAGCGGTTGCGCGAGCGGGTCTTGGCCAGCGTCATGGTCTGCTCGGCCTTCTGCAACAGCTTCTCGGTGCTGTCGCCATCCTCCGGGAACAGGGTGATGCCGATGGTCGCGCGCAGGCGGATTTCCTGGTGGTCGAGGGCAAACGCCGCTTCCAGGTCATCAAGGATGCTTTGCGCCAGTTCCGCTGCTTCGTAAGGTTGTTCGATGTCGGCCTGGACCAGGGCGAACTGATCGCCACCCAGGCGGGCGAGGGCGCCCAAGCGACCGCTATGGGCACGCAAACGATCAGCCAAGGCCAGCAACAATTGGTCGCCGGTCTGGTAGCTGAACTGCTCGTTGATGCCTTTGAAATCATCCAGCCCCACGCACAACACCGCGACCCGCCGTTGCAGCTTGCCGGCGTCGACCAGAATCTTGTCCAGTTGCTGCTGCAATTGCTGGCGATTCGGCAGGCCGGTGAGGAAGTCGTATTGGGCCATTCGCAACAAGCTGTTTTCGGCTTCGTGGCGCAGATGGGTGTTGCGTTCGATCGACTCAAGCAACTGGTTGGCGGTGTTGATCCAGATGCCCAGTTCGTTTTTCTCGTGGCCCTTGAGCTGCGGAATCTTGTGCTCGCTGGGGCGATCCGGGTTGATCTCGGTGAGGTGTTCGATGATCCGCGACAACGGTTTGGTCAGCAGCCAGTGATAAACCAGATACAGCACCAGGCCCATGGCCAGAGCACGCAACACACCGGAAATGAAGATGATCACCGAACTGACGATAAAGCCCTCGCCATAGGTGGCGGTGTCGAGGGTGATGCTCAGGTCACCGTAATACTCGCTGTACGGGCCGCGCCCCACCAATTGGGTGGTGAAGGTGCGCTCCTGGCCGAGAATCAGGTCGGTCAGCCAGCGGCTGCTGGAATGCTGCAGGTCGCGGGATTTCTGCGCGAGCATGGCTTCGTTGGGATGGCCGATGGAGGCCTGACGCACGGCATCATCCTGGAACAGGCCTTCGATTACCTGCATGCCCATTTCCCTATCGAGGCTGTAAACGGCCTGGGTCGAAGGATCACGGAACATGTCGAGGATGCGTTCGGCGTCGCCGGCAACCGCCTGACGGGTTTTATAGGCATCGAACACAATCTGCGCGCAGCTCAAGACTACGCCGACGATCAATGCCGACAGGAGCACGACCCGGAGCAACTTCACCGACAAGCTGTTCTTGAGTTCCAGCTTCAAAGGGTTATTCCTTGTTCCGTGCGGGTAGCGTCAAGTTGCCACGAGTATTGGCAATCCCGTGTTGGCAGTCAAAGGGACAATCAGGCCCGGGACGATTTGCCCGTGGCCTTGGCCGAAATGCTGCTGTCTGGAGTATTAGCCCTATTTGTACTATGTCGGTAGTTTCGACCTTCAACTTGAGCGGTTCGCAGCATTTTTTCCGCTGTTTTGATGTTAGCCCCCTGTGGCATGGCGGCAAGCAGCGACAGACAGCTTTCATTGTGAGAAAAACGCTATTGATCATTCCCACGCTCCGCGTGGGAATGCCTCCAGGGAGGCTCTGTGTCCAGTGACGCGGAGCGTCACGGGCTGCATGCCCACGCGGAGCGTGGGAACGATCATCAAACGCCCATAAAAAAACCCGGCAAAAGCCGGGTTTTTTGACTGGCGCGCAGCTTAAGCGGTGAAGGTTTTGCCTTCGAACTGCTCAGCAACGAACTTCCAGTTGACCAGGTTCCAGAACGCTTCGACATACTTCGGACGAACGTTGCGGTAGTCGATGTAGTAAGCGTGTTCCCAGACGTCGCAGGTCAGCAGCGGGGTGTCGCCGCTGGTCAGCGGGTTGCCGGCGCCGATTGTGCTGGCCAGGGCCAGGGAACCGTCAGCCTTTTTCACCAGCCAGCCCCAGCCGGAACCGAAGGTGCCGATCGAGGTTTTGCTGAACTCTTCCTTGAACTTGTCGAACGAACCGAAGGCTGCGTTGATGGCTTCAGCCAGCGCGCCGGTTGGTTGACCACCGGCGTTTGGCGCCAGGCAGTTCCAGTAGAAAGTGTGGTTCCAGACCTGAGCGGCGTTGTTGAAGATACCGCCCGAGGAAGTCTTGACGATTTCTTCCAGGGTCTTGCCTTCGAACTCGGTGCCTGGCACCAGGTTGTTCAGGTTCACGACGTAGGTGTTGTGGTGCTTGTCGTGGTGGTATTCCAGGGTTTCCTTGGAAATGTGCGGCTGCAGGGCATCGTGTGCGTAAGGCAGCGGCGGCAATTCGAAAGCCATGATGATTCTCCTAATCAGGTCTGTTGCGGTGAGCGCAAGGCCGATCACGGGCGGCCAGAAATGCACCGGCGAGTTTTTACTCTTTGCGGCGCAGGGTTCGGATCATAGCACCGGGGTTGCGGCTTAACCACGCAACAACTGTGTGGGATAGAGGTTCCAGAGCTGTTTGGAATAAATCAGGACGCCAATATCAGTTGTGCGGCTACCGTAAACATCATCAGCGCTACAACCAGATCAAGGATCCGCCAGGTACTCGGCCGGGCCAACCATGGCGCCAGCCATGCCGCGCCTAGCGCAAGCGTGAAAAACCACAACAGAGAAGCACTCGCAGCCCCGACCACATAAGCCCCCGGCACCGATTGCTGCGCGCCGAGCGAGCCGATCAACAACACCGTATCCAGATAAACGTGCGGATTGAGCAGCGTCACCGCCAAGGCGCTGAGCATCACCGCCCGCAACGAACGTACGGTCTGATTCGCACCCTGATCCATGCTCTGTTTCGAACAGGCCCGGCGCAACGCCTGACTGCCGTACCAGATCAAGAAAGTCGCGCCACCCCAACGGGCAATTGCCAGCAGTGTCGGGTTCTGCGCCAGAATCGTCGCCAGCCCGAATACACCAGCCGCCACCAGCAGCGCATCGCAGACCACGCACAACGCCGCCACGGGCAGGTGGTGCTCACGACGCAAGCTCTGCGCCAAGACAAACGCGTTCTGCGTGCCGATCGCCATGATCAGCCCGAACGCCACCAGCAAGCCGTTCACATAGCTTTGCCACATAAGATCTACTCCGCGTTGGCTGGGAGATCGCGCAGCACTTGCATGGCGCGTTCGGCGTCGGCCTGACCGACGAACAAATGGTCGTGGTAATAGCCGGCAATCACGTTGCAACTGATCCCGGCCTTGCCCAATGCCGTGGCGAAGGCGGCGGTGAGGCCCACCGCTTCCAGAGCCGAGTGCACGTTGAGGGTGATCCACGCGGCGACATAGTCGAAGCTGAAACCGGCCTGTTCGGCGCGGGAACGTTCGACAATTACCGTCAGACCTTCCTGCTCGCGGAAGCTGCCGACAACCTCCAGACCGCTCGGCAACACACCGTCGCGCAGGGTGCAGAACACGTATTCGCCGGCGTTGAGTTGCGGGCTCATGCTGCGCAACAAAGTCGTGAGTGAAGTTTCGCCAGCCATGGAAGTGTTCCTTGAGAAAGAGTGCTTGCTGGCTATTCTCCAGTCGAAACCTGTATAAGAAAAACCAATAGTGCTGATCGCTCATTAGGAAAACTGATGTTCGACTACAAATTGCTTTCCGCTTTGGCCGCCGTGGTCGAGCAGGCCGGATTCGAACGGGCCGCGCAGGTACTGGGCTTGTCGCAATCGGCGATCTCGCAGCGGATCAAACTGCTCGAAGCGCGGGTCGGCCAGCCGGTGCTGATACGTGGCACGCCGCCGTCGCCGACCGAGATTGGACGGCGCCTGCTCAACCACGTGCAGCAGGTGCGTTTGCTTGAGCGCGACTTGCAGACCCTGGTGCCAGCCTTGGATGAAGAAGGTTTGCCGGAGCGCCTGCGCATCGCCTTGAACGCCGACAGCCTCGCCACATGGTGGGCCGACGCGGTTGGCGATTTCTGTGCCGACCAGCATTTGTTGCTCGATCTGGTCGTCGAAGACCAGACCGTCGGCCTCAAACGCATGCGCGCCGGCGAAGTGGCCGCATGCCTTTGTGCCAGTGAGCGTCCGGTGGCGGGTGCGCGCAGCGTGTTGCTCGGCGCAATGCGTTATCGCGCGCTGGCCAGCCCGGCGTTTATCGAGCGGCATTTCCCCGACGGCGTTCGTGCCGAACAATTGCCGCGCACGCCAGCGCTGGTGTTCGGCCCGGACGATTTTCTTCAGCATCGCTATCTCGCCTCGCTGGGCGTCGATGGTGGATTCGAACACCATTTGTGCCCGTCCTCGGAAGGTTTTATCCGCCTGACCGAAGCCGGACTCGGCTGGGGGCTGGTGCCGGAACTGCAAGTGCGCGATCAACTGCAACGCGGGGTGTTGCGCGAACTGTTGCCAGATAAACCGATCGACGTGCCGTTGTACTGGCATCATTGGCGCAATGGCGGTCAGTTGCTGGGTTTGCTGACCGAGCAATTAGTGCGCGCTTCAGCGCAATGGCTGGTGCCCTGGAAGCAGCCATGAGCGTCAAGCTGCAAGCGGCAAGTTCAGCGCTGCGCACCGTTTTAAACTTGCAGCTCGAAGCTTGAAGCTCGCAGCTGGTTTCATTGGAGTTTTGCATGAAAATTTTGGTCACCGGCGCAAGCGGCTTCATTGGCGGACGCTTTGCGCGTTTCGCTTTGGAGCAGGGCCTGGACGTGCGGGTCAACGGTCGCCGGGCCGAGAGCGTCGAACATCTGGTGCGCCGTGGTGCCGAGTTTGTGCCCGGCGATCTGACCGATCCCGACCTGGTCCGCGAACTGTGCTCGGACGTCGAAGCCGTGGTGCATTGCGCCGGTGCTGTCGGACTGTGGGGCCGCTATCAGGACTTCCATCAAGGCAACGTGCAGGTCACCGAAAACGTCGTCGAAGCCTGTCTGAAGCAGCGCGTCCGCCGTTTGGTGCATCTGTCGTCGCCATCGATCTATTTCGATGGTCGCGATCACTTCAATCTGACCGAAGAGCAAGTGCCCAAGCGTTTCAAGCATCCCTACGCCGCGACCAAGTACCTGGCCGAGCAAAAGGTCTTCGGTGCCCAGGAATTCGGCCTCGAAACCATCGCCCTGCGCCCGCGTTTCGTCACCGGCGCCGGCGACATGAGCATCTTCCCGCGTCTGCTCAACATGCAGCGCAAGGGCCGTCTGGCGATCATCGGCAATGGCCTGAACAAGGTCGATTTCACCAGCGTGCAGAATCTCAACGAAGCGATGCTCAGCAGCTTGCTGGCCGCCGGCTCCGCACTGGGCAAGGCCTACAACATCAGTAACGGCGCGCCGGTGCCGCTGTGGGATGTGGTCAATTACGTGATGCGCAAAATGGAAGTGCCGCAAGTCACCAAGTACCGTTCGTATGGGCTGGCCTACAGCGTCGCGGCGCTCAACGAAGGGGCGTGCAAGCTCTGGCCCGGGCGTCCGGAGCCAACCCTGTCGCGCTTGGGCATGCAGGTGATGAAAAAAAATTTCACCCTCGACATCAGCCGCGCCCGGCATTATCTGGACTACGATCCGACAGTCAGCCTGTGGTCGGCGCTGGATGAGTTCTGCGCGTGGTGGAAAGCTCAGGACATCCGTTGAAACGATTCGGCCGGGCGGCAATGAACCGTGTAGCCGCTTGGGGGTCAATCCCTGCGGCTGCGGCGGTTATACTTCGCAGCATTTAGCCATCACCGCGTTTCACAAAGGTTGCCTCAATGTCCATGCGTAATGATGCCCACGACGATTTCGATGATGTCCCGAGCCTGCGTGCCGACGCCTTCGACGACGATGACATTCCGACCACCGCCCGCACCTCCGTACACTCGCGCACGCCGCCGGTGGTCAAGGTCAAGGCCGCCAGCACCGGGCCGCTGTGGGCCTTGGTCGGCGCACTGTTCTTCGCCTTTGTCGGTCTGGCCTGGTGGAGCTTTCAGCAGATCTCGCTGATGGAGCAGCAACTGGTCGCGACCCAGGAAAGCTTCGCGCGAATCAGTGAGGAAGCGGCCGGTCGCTTGCAGGACATTTCCGGCAAGGTTGTCGCCAGCCAGTCCAACGTCACCAGTGACAGCGAGGCTCTGAAGCTGCAAATCAAACAGCTTGAAGGCAAGCTGCTCGATCAGAGCAAACAGCAGCAGGGCGTAGCGGGGCAAGCCAGCGATCTGGACAAACGCCTGGCACAGATGACTGCGCAGACTACTGAACAGCAGAACGCCAATACCCAGTTGCAGGCGCAGGTCAAAGCCTTGACTGCGGAACTGGCGACGGTGAAAAGCACGCCGGCCGACACCAGCAAGGTCGACGCACAGTTGAAAGCCTTCGATGCACAGTTCAAAAGCCTTGGCGCCGATATCGCAGCACTGAAAAAGCAGGGCAATCCAAGCGCGGCGATCGATCGTCTCGAACAGGAAATCGTCGTGCTCAAAAGCGAACAGGACAATCGCCCGGCGGCTCCTCAGGGTGGCGGCAATACCGCCGAGTTCGACGCCTTCCGTGCGCAGATGACCCGCAACATCAACACCCTTCAGGCGCAGATTCAGAATTTGCAGCAGCAGATCAATTCCCGCCCATAAGCTTTGTTGATCAGTGCAGGGGATTCTGTAATCCCCTGCATCATTCTGAATACTCGTACATCACCCCAAGCCGTCTACGCTCTTGAAACACCAACAAGAACGAGGGATGCGCTATGGGGTTTTTGCATAAAGTGGCCTGGCTCGGCGTGATGTTACTGGCCGGTTTCGGCCAGGCCAGCGCCGCCACTGCCGCCAAGGATGACAGTCAGGCCGCCATTGCCTTGCTGGAAAAAGCCTTGGCCTATTACCACGACAATGGCGACAAGGCGTTCGCCGCGTTCAGCCGCCAGGGCGAGTTTGTCGACAAGGATCGCTACGTGTTTGTAGTCGACACCAAAGGCGTGATGCTCGCCAGCGGCGGGCCTTCCTCGGCATTGATCGGCCGTGACGTGAGTGAGGTGCTCGGCCCGGATTTGCAGAAAACCTTCAAAGACGCGTTGAAAGTGCCGGAAGGCAATGGCATCCAGCAGGCCGAATATCGTTGGCAGAACTGGTCCGACGGCAAGGTCGAGCGCAAGCATGTGTTTTATCAACGCATCGGCCAGCGGATTCTGGCGGTGGGTTACTACTTGCCGCGAGCCTCGGCGGAGCAGGCCAAGGCATTGCTCGACAAAGCGGCGATTGATCTGGACAAAGACGAGAAGGGCACGTTGACGGCGATCAACTCGCTAAAGGGCGGCTACTTGCAGGATGACTTGTACGTGTTCGTCGTTGATCTGAATACCCAGCGCTACGTCGCCCACGGCACTAATCTGCGCTTGATCAACACCGACTTCGGCAAGGTCAAGGACCCGGAAGGCAAACCGGTGGGCGAGCCGATTCTGGCGCTGATCGGCAAGCAGGATGAGGGTGAATATGAATACCGCTTGAAAAACCCGGTGACCGGCAAGGTCGAGGACAAGCATGCCTACCTGAAGAAGGCCGGGCATTTCCTTGTCGCCGTGGGTTACTACAGCCCTTGAAGGATGATCGTTCCCACGCTCCGCGTGGGAATGCAGCCCGGGACGCTCTGCGTCCCATCCAAAGCCGAACGCAGAGCGTCCGTTGAGGCATTCCCACGCAGAGCGTGGGAACGATCAACACACCGCTTTCGCGAGCAGGCTCGCTCCCACAGGGTTTTGTGGTGTTGCGGTTATTTGGCGCCATGCTCGCGCCCGCGCAGCAGGTTGTTCGGCATCGCAATCGCCGCTGCCAACCCCAGCAACGACACCGCCGCACTCACCCACAACAAATGCCGGAACGTCACCAGCAGCTCCGCGCGCAAGGCATTTTGTGCATCGCCTGGCGCGGCGTTCAAACCATCCAGCAGGACGTTGCCGGAATGGCCCTCGCTCATCAGTGAACTGCTCGCCAGATGGGCGAAACTGGAATCCTGCAGCAACGCCAGCAACAGCGCCGACATCAACGCCACACCCACTGCGCCGCCGAGAGAGCGAAACAGGTTGGTGGTGCTGGTCGCTACGCCGATGTCGCGTTGTTCCACCGAATTCTGGGTGCCGACCAACGAGGTCGGGAACTGCATGCCGCTGGAAATACCACAGAGCAACATGAACAGACCACTGACCAGCGTCGCCTCCGGTGGGCTGAACGCCATGCCGAAAATCGCGATCGGCATCAGCAGAGCGCCGCTCAGAATCTGTGGTTTGTAACGCCCGGTAATCGACGTGCGCCGGCCGGCGAAAAATGCACCAATCGGCAACCCCATCGCCAATGGCAACAAGTGCAAAGCGGCGCTGTCAGCTCCGGCACCGGTCACGGTCTGAAAGCGCAGCGGCATCAGCACAATCAGCGAAATCGCCTGGAAACTGGTAAAGAAAATCGTGCACCAGCACAGCAACGCGTTGCGGTTGGCAAACAGGTGCATCGGCAGCAAAGGCTCCCGCGCCCGGCGCTCGTGCCAGACAAACAACGCCAGTACCACCACCGCACAGGCGAACAGGCCAAGCACTTCACCGCTGCGCCACGAATGACCCTGACCAACCTGAGTAATGCCCAGCAACAGGGCAGTGAGGCCGATGATCATCAACAACGTACCGAGGTAGTCGATGACTGGTTTGCGCTGCGGAATCGGCAGCCCGCGCAAGTTGCGCCGCGCCACCCACCAGGCACCGAGGCCCAGCGGCAGGTTGATCAGAAACACCCAGCGCCACGACAGGTATTCGGTCATGTAACCGCCGAGCACCGGGCCGGCGACACTGGCCACGGCGTACATGCTGCTGAAGTAACCCTGATAACGCCCGCGTTCACGCGGCGGCACGATATCGCCGATGATCGCCTGACTCACCGAAATCATCCCGCCGGCGCCGATGCCCTGAAGGATCCGCGCCAGCACCAGTTGCTCCATGCTCTGCGCCATGCCGCAAAACAGCGAGGCGAGGGTGAACAGGCCCATGCCGAACAGCATCAGTTTGCGCCGCCCGTACAAGTCACCGAGCTTGCCGTAGATCGGCACGGCCACCGTCATCGCGACCATGTACCCGGAAATCACCCAGGCCAGCAGGCTGACGTCCTTGAACTGCGCAGAAATGGCCGGCATCGATACAGCAACGATGGTCTGATCCAGCGCGCCGAGAAAGATCGCCATCATCAACGCGACCAGCACGCTGCGAATGGCCGGTTTGGGCGTTTCGGGGTGATTGAGATTGGTCACGGGCGAGCCTGCGGGCAGTGATGGACCCGCGCGGCTATTGCGCGCGGGTTGATGCTCGCCAGTGTAAGTCGGTAGGAAGCTATTCGATAGCCTCGTACGGAAGTCCGACATAATTTTCTGCAATGGTTTTTCGCCCTGCCTCTGAACTGACAAAGTAGTCCAGTTCCGAGGCGCTGATGCGCTGGCTGAAGTCATCGTGATCGTCGAAGCGGTGCAGCATCGAAGTCATCCACCAGGAAAAGCGCTCGGCTTTCCACACTCGGCGCAGGCAGATTTCCGAGTATTTCTCCAGCAGATCGGTGCGCCCGTCGCGGTAAACCTTCAGCAGAATATTGAACAGCGTACTCACGTCACTGGCGGCCAGGTTCAAACCCTTGGCGCCGGTAGGCGGGACGATATGCGCGGCGTCTCCGACCAGAAACATCCGTCCGTACTGCATCGGCTCGACGACAAAACTGCGCAGCGGCGCAATGCTTTTTTCAATCGATGGGCCGGTAACCAGTTTCTCGGCGAGCTCCACCGGCAGGCGATTTTTCAATTCATCCCAGAAGCGCTGGTCGCTCCAGTCATCGACGTTTTCATCCGCCGGCACTTGCAGGTAATAGCGGGTGCGGGTGGCCGAACGCATGCTGCACAGGGCGAAGCCGCGTTCATGGCGGGCATAGACCAACTCGTCATGCACCGGCGGGGTGTCGGCGAGAATCCCCAGCCAGCCAAACGGATAAACCCGCTCGAACACCTTCAGGCTATCGGCCGGAATCGACTGCCGGGCTACACCATGGAAACCGTCGCAGCCGGCGATGTAGTCGCAATCGACGCGAAAGGTTTCGCCGTCCTTTTCAAAGGTGACAAACGCCTCGTCGCTTTTCATGCCATGAGGAACGACATTGCTCGCCTGGTAAATCGTCGGCGCGCCGGCCTCCCGACGAGCGGCCATCAGGTCGCGAGTCACTTCGGTCTGGCCGTAGATCATCACAGTCTTGCCGCCAGTCAGCGCGTGCAGATCGATGTGCACCTGACGCCCGTCCAAAGCCAGATCGAAACCGCCATGCACCAACCCTTCGGCGTCCATGCGCTGACTCACGCCAGCCTGACGCAACAGCTCTACCATGCCTTGTTCAAGCACCCCGGCGCGGATGCGACCGAGGACATAATCGGGGGTCTGACGTTCGAGGATGAGGGTGTCGATACCGGCGTTGTGCAACAACTGGCCGAGGAGCAATCCGGACGGACCGGCGCCGATAATGGCGACTTGGGTTTTCAGCGTTTTCATTGTTTTTATGACTCGCAAGCTTCACGCGGCCAAGACCGGTGAATGATTTTTATGGATCGAGTGCTTGCATTTTTCCCTTGCGGGTCTGTCAATTGAAGGTGAAAACTGAGCCGATACCTGTACATTCTGCCAATCGGTGCGATTATCGCCCACAACCCCGAGGCCTGGATTGAAGTGATGAACAAGCCTGAGCTGCCTTCGATTCCAGTGTTCAAGCTCTACGGTGAAAGCCTGGACTGGCCGACCCCTGACTTGCTGCACTGTGAAACCATTTCCTCCCGCAGTCGCGAACACGAGTGGGAAATCAAACCCCACCGCCATGCTGATTTGTGCCAGTTACTCTTCGTCTTCAAAGGTCAGGCAGAGCTTGAGATCGAAGGGCAGCGCACGCAACTCGACACCCCGGCCATCCAAGTGCTGCCACCGTTATCGGTGCACGGCTTTCGTTTTTCCGAAGATGTCGAAGGGTTCATCGTTACCCTCGCCACACCGCTGATCAACCACTTGCAGGCGCAACTGGGCGATTCAGTACACGCGCTGGCCAGCGCAGAAAACTACCCGGCAGGCAACGACGGCGATTACCTCAACAGCCTGTTCTCGGCGTTGCAGGCTGAGTACAACGGTCATCAACCAGCACGTGAAATGCTCATGCATTCGTTGGTCAGCGTGATCATGGTCTGGGTCAGCCGTCAGGCGATCGTGCGCCACAAAGCCAGTCAGCGGCCGCAGCGTCAGCGCGAATACCTCAATGGCTTTATTCAGTTGGTCGAGGAGACTTATCGCCAGCACGTCAAGGTCGAAGACCTCGCGCATCGACTGGGGATTTCGGTATCGCACCTCAACGGCACCTGCCGTGAGCTGGCCGGGCAACCGGCGTTGCAGATCATGCATGAACGGCAGTTATTGGAGGCCAAGCGCTTGCTGACGTACACCAGCATGACGATTTACGAGATGTCGGAACTGTTGGGGTTTTCCGACCCGACCAACTTCACGCGGCTGTTTCGGCGTAGGGTGGGAATATCGCCCAAGGCTTTCCGCGACAGCCTGAAGGCCGATCAATAACTCACAGACACCACAAAACCCCTGTAGGAGTGAGCCTGCTCGCGATAGCGGTGTGTCAGTCAAACTTTATCTGAATGACACACCGCTATCGCGAGCAGGCTCACTCCTACAGTTGAATATCAGCGCAATGCGTTCAGCGTGGCATTGTGCGGAATACAGCGCTCGAAATTGCAGCTCGCGTACTCGCGCGGCAACTGTCGCAACTGCTCGACCCGCCAGGCAGCGGTGCCGTACAGCGCCAGCGTGGCGGCGCAGGTAATGAAAATCGCGACGTACCTTCTTGTTTTGATGTTCATGGCGTAGACCTCTGAACGCATACCCTGCGGTATTACTTTCAGCATAGGTCAGCGGTGGGGAGTTGCCAGCGAGTGTGCTTGAGCTTGTAACCCGCCATTCAGCACATCGATAGCCACTGTGGGAGCGAGCCTGCTCGCGAAAGCGTCCGTTCAGCCAACCTTTCAGTAACTGAGACACCGCTTTCGCGAGCAGGCGAAGGCCTACAGGGGATCGGGTTTACAGGCCGATATCCCATTCGGGATTTTCCGGAAATCTGAGCACCAGAAAATCCAGCATGCTACGCAACGCCGCCGGCATGTGTTTGCGCGAGGCGTACACCGCGTAGATGCTCATCTGCCGCGGCTCCGCATGGGGCAGCAGTCGAACCAGCTCACCGCTGTGAATATGCACCCCGGCCTGATACGTCGGCAGCATCGCCACTCCCGCACCCGCCAGTGTCGCGCGCAGCAACGTGCTGGCTTCGTTGGCGCTGATATTGCCCTGCACCGGCACCGAAACCGGTTCGCCATCTTCCTCGAAATGCCACAGGCTCTTGCCGAAATACGAGTGCGTCAGGCAGTTATGCCGACTCAATTCCTCGACCCGCAACGGCGCCGGCTGTTCTTGCAGATAAGCCGGCGCGGCACACACCACCGAACGACAAACGGTCAGGCGTCGGGCGATCAGGTTGGGGTCGAGATCGTTACTGGTACGAATCGCCAGATCGATCCGTTCATCCACCAGATTCACCGTGCGATCGAGCATTTGCAGATCGATGCTGACACCGGGGTAACGCTTGACGTACGCAGCCATCGCATCGGCCAGTTGCGCCTGGCCGAACGAGGTGCTGACGCTGATCCGCAGCAAGCCGCGCGGGGCATCGTGGGGTTCGCTGACGGCGGCCTGCATGTCCGTCGACAGTTCAAGCATCTGCCGGCAGCGCGGCAGAATTTCACTGCCGGCGGCGGTCAGGCTCAATTTACGCGTGGTGCGGTGCATCAGGCGTGCGCCGACCCAGTCCTCCAGCTCTGCCAGATAACGCGAAACCACGGGTCGCGAAAGGTCCAGATGATCGGCCGCTGCCGACTGGCTGCCCAGATCCACCACGGTGACAAACACCCGCATTGCTTGGAGACGATCCATGATTTGCCCGCTTTCAGAAACAAACTATGTTCAAGCATCGCATTTTTTGTACCGAGTCAGGCAACTAAGCTCTGTCCCATCGCCAGACACGGCATTCGGACACCGGAGCAATAGATGATCGGCTTCACCACACTCAAACGCGTTCTGCTCGCCAGCGCTTCCCTGGGTTTCGCCGCGCATGCCGCCGCAGCCAACTTGACCCTCGACGTTTACAACCCGGGAACCAACGCGATTTTTCCGGTGACCTCGGTGTTGGTCAGCGGCGAGAAAGACGCGATCCTCGTTGATGCACAATTCGGCAAATCCCAGGCTGAACAGGTGGTGGAAAAGATCCGCGCCAGCGGCAAGCACCTGACCACCATTTACATCAGCCATGGTGACCCGGATTACTACTTCGGCCTCGATACCCTGACCCAAGCCTTCCCGGACGCCAAGGTGCTGGCGTCGCAGCCGACCGTCGACCACATCAATAAAACCGTCGCCGGCAAACTGGCCTTCTGGGGCCCGAAAATGGGCGCCGACGTTCCGGCGAAAACCATCGTGCCGGGTGTGCTCAAGGGCGACAGCCTGATGCTCGAAGGGGAGAAATTGCAGGTGGTCGGCCTCGAAGGCAAGCAACCAGATCGCAGCTTTGTGTGGATCCCGTCGCTCAAAGCCGTGGTCGGTGGCGTGGTCGTCGCCGAGAACATTCACGTGTGGATGGCCGACACCCAGACCGCGCAATCCCACGCCGACTGGCTGGAAACCCTGCACTCGATCGAAACCCTCAAGCCGAACACCGTGGTGCCGGGTCATTACCTCGGCAACAGCAGTCGTTCGCTGGCCAGCGTGAAGTTCACTGCCGACTACATCAAGGCGTTCGACGCTGAAACCGCCAAGGCCAAAGACGCCGCCGCACTGATCGCCGCGATGAAAAAACGCTACCCGAAACTGGGTGAAGAAAGCTCGCTGGAGCTGAGCGCGAAAGTCGCCAAGGGCGAAATGAAGTGGTAAGCCGATTCTGAAAACGCAGCACTCTCAAGCCAACTGGAGAATGTCATGAGCAAGATCGCAATCATTGGTGCCACCGGCCGTGCCGGTAGCCAACTGCTGGAAGAAGCCCTGCGTCGTGGCCATAGCGTGACCGCTATCGCCCGCGACACTTCGAAGATCGGCGCGCGTAACGGTGTGGTCAGCAAGAATGTCGATGTGCTGGATGCCGCAGCGTTGCAAGACGCGGTGACCGGTCACGATGTGGTGATCACCGCCGCGCATTTCGCCACCGTGCCTGCGGCGGCGATTGTCGGGCCGGTGAAGCAGGCTGGGGTGAAGCGTCTGTTGGTGGTGGGCGGTGCCGGTTCGCTGTTGCTGCCGGACGATACGCGAGTGATCGACAGCGCGGGTTTCCCGGCGGAGTACAAAGCTGAAGCCAGTGCCGGTGCGGCGTTTCTTGAGGCGTTGCGTCAGGAGCAGGATCTGGACTGGACCTTCCTGTCGCCGTCGGCAGAGTTTGTCGAAGGGGAGCGCACGGGGAGTTTCCGTGTCGGCGAGGATCATTTGCTGGTGAGTGCCGAGGGGCGTAGCTGGATTACTTTTGCTGATTACGCGATTGCGCTGATCGACGAAGTGGAAACGCCGAAGCATTCGCGTCAGCGGTTTACTGTTGGTTACTGATTGAGGCGTTTCTGAGGGATTGGTCTGGCTCTGGATCTTTTCCCCCTCACCCCAGCCCTCTCCCCCAAGGGGGCGAGGGGAAAGGGAGCCGATCTTCAAGCTTTTCAAACTTGAGTTCGACTCGGTATTTCAAGTCGGTGTAGCTCGACAAAACAACTCGGTCAGTCCCCTCTCCCCCTGGGAGAGGGTTAGGGTGAGGGAAAAAAGCCTCACCGCAAATGCGCCTGCTCCACCAGCCAGATCATCAGTTCTTCCAACTGCGGCGAAGGCTCGGTTCCCGCAGGCACGACGACGTAATACGCCAGCCCCGTCTTCACCTTCAACTCAAACGGCATCACCAGCCGCCCCGCGCGCAAGTCATCACCAATCAACGACCAATCCCCGATCGCCACCCCCGTCCCGTGCGACGCCATCGACATGGCTTGATCCAGCGTTTCGAAATGCTGGCCGCTGCCGATGTTGTTCAGCCGCAGCTCAGCGGCGTTGAGCCACACCGACCAATCCTGAATATCGTGAGTGGGGTGCAGCAGCAGATGCTGTTGCAGATCCGCCGGTGAATTCAGCGCTGGCGAGCCCTTAAGCAAAACCGGTGAACAGACCGGTGTCAGCTGCTCGTCGAACAGGTGCAACGCGCCCGGCGAGTTATCGGGAGGCGCGCCGTAGATCACCGCGGCATCGAATTGCTCGCGCTGAAAGTCCACGCCGTGTTGCAGCGAGGCGGTGAGTTTTACCGGCACATCCGGGCGTTCTTTTTGCCATTGCAGCAAGCGCGGCAGCAGCCAGCGCATCACGCAACTGGGCGCCTTGAGTTGCAGGGTTTCGCGCTGCAGGCCGATTTGCTCGGTGGCTTCGCTGATCAGGCCGAAGACTTTTTCCACACGCGGCAGCCATTCACGTCCTTCGGCGGTCAGCGCCAGGCCCCGGGCCAGGCGGATGAACAGCGGATAACCGAGATGCTCTTCCAGCCCGGCGATCTGCCGGCTCACTGCGCCCTGGGTGATGTGCAACTGCTCGGCGGCGCGGGTGAAGTTGCAGCACTGCGCGGTGATCAGAAAGGTGTGCAGGGCGGGCAGGGGAGGCAGGCGTTTCATGGGGATCCAAGGCATGACGTGAGGACATGGCTAGTATGACTTTTAATCGATTGTTGCCGCTACCTGCCGACCGTTCCAATGAAGCCATTCCACGGTCCCTGTGGGAGCGAGCCTGCTCGCGAAAGCGGTTTCATATTCAACAAAGATGTTGGCTGATCCGACGCTTTCGCCAGCAGGCTCGCTCCCACATTGGTTCTGTGTCTTCAGCGAACAAGAAGGGCAATCGACATGGCGACGTGTGGCGAAGTACTGGTCAAGTTACTCGAAGGTTACGGGGTCAAGCAGGTGTTCGGCATTCCTGGCGTACATACCGTCGAGCTGTATCGCGGGCTGGCCCGTTCGAGCATCAACCACGTCACCCCACGGCATGAGCAAGGCGCCGGTTTCATGGCCGACGGTTATGCGCGCACCAGCGGCAAACCGGGTGTGTGCTTCATCATCACCGGGCCAGGCATGACCAACATCACCACGGCGATGGGCCAGGCGTATGCCGATTCGATCCCGATGCTGGTGATCTCCAGTGTGCAATCTCGCAGTCAGTTGGGCGGTGGGCGCGGCAAGCTGCACGAATTGCCGAACCAGAGTGCACTGGTCGCAGGTGTTGCGGCGTTCTCGCATACCTTGATGTCCGCCGCCGAATTGCCGGTGGTGCTGGCGCGTGCTTTTGCGTTGTTCCAGGCCGGCCGTCCACGTCCGGTGCACATCGAAATTCCGTTGGACGTGCTGGTCGAAAACGCCGATGAATTGCTCGCCAGCGTACCGGTCAATATCGACCGCGCCGGCGCTGCGCCAGCGGCCGTCAAATGCATGAGCGAGCTGCTGGCTGAAGCCAGACGTCCGCTGATTCTGGCTGGCGGCGGTGCCATCGACGCAGCGCCAGAGCTGACCAGACTTGCCGAGTTACTCGACGCTCCGGTGGCGCTGACGATCAATGCCAAAGGCATGCTGCCGGGCAACCATCCGCTGCTGATCGGTTCGACCCAGACGCTGGTTACCACCCGCGCGCTGGTCGCCGATGCCGATGTGGTGTTGGCCATTGGCACCGAACTGGCCGAGACCGATTACGACGTCACTTTCGCTGGCGGTTTCGAGATTCCCGGCAAACTGCTGCGTATCGATATCGACGCCGATCAGACCGTGCGCAACTACCCGCCGCACCTGGCGCTGGTGGCCGATGCGCGCAACGCCGTGCAGGCCTTGCTGGATGCGCTGTCGCAGGGAAAACTCGGTGAGCGCAGCAGCGATTGGGGCCAGGCTCGTGCCGGCAAACTGCGCGCCGAACTGGCTGCGAGCTGGGACGCGCCGACCCTCGCGCAAACCCGCTTCCTCGACACCGTACTCGAAGAGCTGCCCAACGCCGTGTTCGTCGGCGACTCGACGCAACCGGTGTATACCGGCAACCTGACGTTCAACCCGGATCACCCGCGCCGCTGGTTCAACGCCTCGACCGGCTACGGCACACTCGGCTACGCCTTGCCGGCGGCGATTGGCGCCTGGCTAGGCGGTAAAACCGACCAAGGCGCGCGGCCACCGGTGGTGTGCCTGATCGGCGACGGTGGCCTGCAATTTACTCTGCCGGAACTGGCCAGCGCCGTCGAAGCGCGGGTGCCGGTGATCGTCCTGCTGTGGAATAACCAGGGCTACGAAGAGATCAAGAAGTACATGGTCAACCGTGCCATCGAGCCGGTCGGCGTGGACATCTACACCCCGGATTTCGTCGCTGTGGCGAAGGGCCTCGGCTGCGCGGCTGAAGCGATCAGCAGCATCGAACAACTGCGCAGCGCGTTGCGTAGTGCAAGCGATCGTCAGGGCCCGACCTTGATTGAAATCGACCAGAGCCAATGGATGAAGGCGGTGGCGCAATGATCAGTTTCCCGACCACACTCGACGGCCTCTACATCAACGGCCAATGGTCGGCCGGCCGCGAACATCTGCGGGTGATCAACCCGGCCACCGAAGCGCTGCTGACCACGGTCAATGGCGGTGACGAGCACGCCGTCGACCAAGCCGTTGCGGCCGCCAGCGAAGCGTTCAAAAACTGGTCGCAAACCAGCGGTGCCGAGCGCGGCGCGATCCTGCGCAACATTGCCAATGGCGTGCGCAATGGACGCGAGCACTTGATGAACCTGCAATCGAGCAACAACGGCAAACCGCAGTTCGAAGCGGCCATCGACGTCGACGATGTCATCGCCACGTTCGATTATTACGCCGAACTCGCCGAAGGCCTCGACGCCAGACAGGACAGCAACGTGCCGCTGCCCAGCGATGATTTCAGCGCACGTCTGCGCCGCGAACCGTGCGGAGTGGTCGGGCTGATCGTGCCGTGGAATTTCCCGATGGTCACTACGGCGTGGAAACTCGCGCCGGCCCTCGCCGCCGGTTGCTGCGTGGTGCTGAAACCGTCGGAAGTCACGCCGCTGCCGGAGCTGGAACTGGCGGCAATCATCGCGGAATCGGGTCTGCCAAACGGCGTGTTCAATCTTGTCTGCGGCACTGGGCTGGCGGTCGGTGCGCCATTGTCGGCGGATCCGCGTATCGCCAAGATATCCTTTACCGGCAGCAATGCGGTCGGCGTGCAGGTGATGCAGCGTGCGGCGGAAACGGTGAAGGGCGTCAGCCTGGAGTTGGGCGGCAAATCTTCGCTGCTGGTGTTGGCGGATGCTGATCTCGATCTGGCGGTCGAGCTGGCTTGTGGCGGCGCGTTTTTCAATGCCGGGCAAATGTGTTCGGCGACCAGTCGTGTGCTGGTGGCTGATGAGCTGGAAGAGCAATTCCTCCGTCGCTTGCAGAAACGTGCGCAGGCCATTCGTGTGGCCGATCCGTTCGATGCGGAGGTGGAAATGGGTGCGCTGGTCAATCAGGCGCAGTACCAGCGAGTGCTTGGGTACATCGATCGTGGCTTGAGCGCGGGTGCGCGATTGATCTGCGGCGGCAATCGCCCGGCGGAACTGCCGCGCGGCTATTTCTTGCAGCCGACAGTGTTTACCGATGTGCCGCTGGACAGCGCGCTGTGGTGTGAAGAAATTTTCGGGCCGGTGTTGTGTGTGCGCAGTTTCACCACTGAAGCACAGGCGATTGCCTTGGCCAATGACACGCGGTTTGGTTTGGTAGCCAGTGTGGTGACGAACGATGCCGCTGCGGCGGACCGCGTGGCCAATGCCTTGCAGGCGGGGATGGTATGGATCAATGCACCGCAAGTGATATTCCCGCAGGCGGCGTGGGGCGGGTACAAGCAGAGCAGCATTGGTCGTGAGTTAGGGCCTTGGGGGTTGGCGGCGTTTCAGGAGCTCAAGCATGTGATTCGGGCGGTGTAAAAGCCGACCCTCACCCCAGCCCTCTCCCGGAGGGAGAGGGAGCCGACCGAGGTGTCTGGCGCTGTCCATCGACCTGAAAAATCCAGTCGATTATGGATTGGTCAAAGCACTTGGAAAGCCGACCCTCACCTCAGCCCTCTCCCGGTGGGAGAGGGGGCCGACCGCGGTGTCCGGCGATGTTCGCCGATGTTCGCCGACCTGAAAAATCGAGTTGATTATGGATTCAAAGCGAATCGTTCAAGTCGGTGAACCTCTCCAATATTCCCCATTCAGTCCCCTCTCCCTCCGGGAGAGGGCTAGGGTGAGGGGCTTCTAACGGTCACACCGAAAGCCGCAACCGCGCCAAATCCCTTAACGGCGGCGCACCAAACAGCCGGCTGTATTCACGGCTGAACTGCGACGGACTCTCATACCCCACCCGATACCCCGCCGCCGACGCCTCAAGCCCTTCGGCCAGCATCAAACGCCGCGCTTCCTGCAAACGCAACTGCTTCTGATACTGCAGCGGACTCATCGCCGTCATCGCTTTGAAGCGGTGATGCAAGGTCGACACGCTGAGGTTCACTTCTTTCGCCAGATCATCAATGCGCAATGGCTGTTCAAAGTTGCCGTTCAACCATTTGATCGCCTGACTGATGCGATGGCTCTGACTGTTGGCAATCGCGATTTCATACAAACGATGCCCCTGCGGACTGCGCAGCAGGCGATAAAGAATCTCCCGGCGAATCAGCGGCGCGAGCATGGCGATGTCTTTCGGCGCATCGAGCAGGCGCGCCAGACGCAACACGGCATCGAGCATGGAACTGTCGATCTGCTCGACATACAAACCACGCCCGGTCGGCCGGGTCGGCACGCCCATGGGGCCAGCGTCGGCGATCAGTGCGGTGATTTCTGTCGGGTCGATATCCAGGCGCACGGCGAGGATCGGTTCTTCCGGTGAGACATTGACCACGCGCCCGCTCAACGGCATCGAAACCGACACCACCAGATAATTCAGCGGGTCGTAATTGAAGTACTCATCGGCCAGCCGCACCTCTTTGCGTCCCTGCGCCATGATGCACAGCGCCGGTTGCGCGAGCACCGGGGCAAAGTCGTGGGATTTTGTGTGGCGCGACATGAACAGCGAGCCGATGGCGGTCTCGTAGCTGCCATCGTCAGTTGTGTTGCGGCGGATGATCGCCGCCAGTTCCGCGCGCTGTTTTTCCATGTCAGCGCTGGGTTCGGCTTGAAAACGATCGAATGACGTCATGCACGGCATCCTCGGCAGGGGAGGTGGAATGGAGCAGAGCATATGTTTGTGCAAGCGCCAGCGGTAGACACATCCTGCGAAATGCTTGCCTGATTCTGCCCCGGGGTGTTCCCGCGCCTGTCGCGATCCAACCCTGTAGGAGCTGCCGAAGGCTGCGATCTGTTGATCTTCAAGGCAAAATCAAAAGATCGCAGCCTTCGACAGCTCCTACACAAAACGCGCATGACAGACGTGTGACGCAGTTTTACAGGTTGTTACAGGTTCTGGATGCAGTCTCGCAGGATTGTGCAACGCGGCGGCAGGAATCGACTAACGGCAGAGTTCACGTGGCCCTTAACCTTTGATCCTGTCGCAGCCCGTCCCCCGGCTGCCACGCGACTCCCTGGGAGGGTTGAACATGTCCAAGCAGATTCCCGTCAGTCATATGGCCTTCGTTCGAGCGCGCGCCGGGCGTTCGGCGGAACTCGGTGTACGCCTGAGCGCGTTGATCGATCCGTCCCGCGCCGCCCCCGGTTGCCTGAGCTTTGCCTTGCAGCATTCGCAGTGTGATCCCGAGTTGTGGCTGATCTCCGGGTTCTGGAGCAGTCAGCAAATGATGACCAACTATTTCAACAGCCCGTCGATGGAAATCTTCGCCGAGCTGGTGCAGGAACTGGTGGTCAACAGCCTCGACTTCCACACCTTCAAGGACGTATCGGCGGCGCAAGCCCTCGGTCAATGCCCGGCACCGGTACACAAACTCGTCGGTTGAGGGTTTAATGTCCGGCTTATTTGTCTGAGCCGGGATGTGTGACATGGCACGTAAAGAGTTCGAACACTTCGAAGCAGTTTCCGCAGTCGTCCCCGTCGAGCTGGGCGGCAACAAGGGCTATCACGCGGCAATCGCGGTCAAGGCCCTGGTCGATGGCGGTGCACCACGCTTTCACAAGCTGCTGAATGATCAGGTCTTCCCCGGTGCTATCGCCGCCGACGAGGCTGCCATCAATGAACTGGATAACCTCAAAGGCGTCACTGAAGACGCCGAGTTGATCTGGTAAGGCGTTACTTGTTGGCGCCCGGACGCCACATCTTGAACAGGGCCTCAGGCCCCAGCTGGAAGTAATCCGCCGGCCCGCCGCCGCGCAGAATCGGTTCTGCCGCGGCGGTGTCGTAGATGCCGTCCTTCAACAGCCACTTGGCGATGTGCACGGCGACGACTTCGCCGAGGATCAGCCAGCTCGGCACCGTCTCGCCATCGGCACGCTGCAATTGAATGATCTGTGTGACCTGGCACTCGAAGGACACCGGGCTTTCGGCGACCCGTGGCACTGAAATCACTTTTGACGCAACGGTCGTCAATCCCGCCAATTCAAACTCGTTGACCTGCGGCGCGACCATCGCGCAGCTCTGGTTCATCTGCTCGGCCAGCGGGCGGGTGGCGAGGTTCCAGACGAACTCGCCGGTCTGCTCGATGTTGTTCAGGCTGTCTTTGCGCCCGACGCTGGAGAAACCAATGATCGGCGGAATGTAGTTGAAGGCGTTGAAGAAACTGTACGGCGCCAGGTTCAACTGGCCGTTGGCATCCTGTGAAGAAATCCAGCCGATCGGGCGCGGACCGACGATGGCGTTGAACGGATCGTGGGGCAGACCGTGGCCGTTGGCGGGTTCGTAGAAGTGGATGTCATCGGGCATGGTGGGTGATCCTGGAGAGTGCTGAGTCAGGTGGCCAATAGTGCAAGTACACGCCGCATATTTCCAGCCAGACACCGATATTCCAAGCTATGAAATTCCCCTGTGGGAGCGAGCCTGCTCGCGAAAGCGTCGGGTCAGTTGCATTGATATCGCCTGACACGACGTCTTCGCGAGCAGGCTCGCTCCCACAGGGTTTGATGTGAACTCAGGAGATTGTCATCCCGCAGAAATGACTAAGCCCGGCCGAAGCCGGGCTGTGAGAGGACTGCTGATACTTAGCTGATAGCCGCGGCAGTGCCGGTTTTATCGAAGCCGTCAGCCGCGACCGTTTTACCCAGGTTGGTTTTGTCGAAACCATCGGCAGCAACAGCTTTGCCAATATTGGTTTTATCAAAACCGTCAGCGGCATAAGTGCCGGTGTGGCTGGTTTTGATGGCGGCGCTGGCGCCGTTGATGAAGTCGGCGGATTTGGTTTTGTCCGAGCCGTCGGCGGCGAAGGTGTTGGCGGCCAGTACGGACAGGGTCAGGGCGAGGATCAGTTTGGTTTTCATGTCGGTTACTCCAGATTCGTTGGCGGGTGTGTCTTGCATGTGTTTAATGCTACGCCAACTAAATTGATTAAAAAGCGCAAATTAATGCTGAAAACAATCGATTAACTTGATGTTAAGGGCGGCGCATTGAATTCGCTTTCGTCGTCGGAGCGAGCGTCGCGCAGGTCATCGATCAGGTGATTGCACAATGAAGGGGCAGCATTAATTAGCGATTAATCGCTTGGCAGCGGATGTGAGGAATTATTCATGCAGGTCTGGATAACGCGGTGACCCCAATTGCGAGCAGGCTCACTCCTGCATTTGGAATGTTTTCCCCTGTAGGAGTGAGCCTGCTCGCGATAGGGCCAGAACAGCCACCATTACAGTGGCTGTGAACACCTGATCAGTCAGTAACGATGCGCGAGTGCTTCTGGGTGTCCTTCATGGTGATGTACACCAGCAACGACACCGCGATGCACGCCGTCACATACCAGTAGTAACCGGTTTCCATGCCGATGCTCTTGAACCACAGCGCGATGTATTCAGCGGTGCCGCCGAAGATCGACACGGTCAGCGCATATGGCAGACCTACGCCCAGGGCGCGGATTTCGGTCGGGAACAGTTCGGCTTTCACCACGGCGTTGATCGAGGTGTAGCCGCTGACGATGATCAGTGCCGCCATGATCAGGAAGAACGCGCCCCACCAGGTCTGGATGGTGTGCAGGGTCATCAGGATCGGCACGGTGAAGATCGTCCCCAGTACACCGAAGGCGATCAGGATCGGACGACGACCGATCTTGTCCGACAGGCCACCGATGATCGGTTGCAGGCACATGAACAGGAACAGCGTGGCGGCAGAAATGGTGGTCGAGTCGGAGATGCTCATGCCGACCGTGTTCACCAGATACTTCTGCATGTAGGTGGTGTAGGTGTAGAACGCCAGGGTGCCGCCCATGGTCAGGCCGACCACGGTCAACAGCTCTTTGGGGTGGCGCATCAAGGTGCGCATGGCGCTTTCCTTGGACTTTTCTTTCTTGGTGAACGACTCGGTTTCTTCCATGCCGCGACGCAGGTACAGCGCCACGACCGCACACAGCGCACCGATGGCGAACGGAATACGCCAGCCCCACGCGTACAGCTGTTCAGTGGTCAGCACGTTCTGCAGCACGATCAGTACGCCGAGGGCGATGAGCTGGCCGGAGATCAGGGTCACGTACTGGAAGCTGGAGAAGAAGCCGCGACGTTCCTTGGTCGCCATCTCCGACAGATAGGTCGCCGAGGTGCCGTATTCGCCACCGACCGACAGGCCTTGCAGCAGACGCGCGAACACCAGCAGGATCGGCGCGCCGATGCCGATGGTTTCGTAGTTCGGGCTGAGGGCGATCAGCAACGAGCCGAAGCACATCAGGTAGACCGAGGCCATCAGGGCTTTTTTGCGTCCGACCTTGTCGGCGTACATGCCCATCAGCCAGCCACCGATCGGGCGCATCAGAAAGCCGACGGCGAAAATCGCAGCGGTGTTCATCAGTTGGGCGGTGGTGGAACCGGCAGGGAAGAAGGTTTTCGCGAAGTACAGGGAGAAGGCGGCATACACATACCAGTCGTACCACTCGACCATGTTGCCGACGGAACCGCTGAAGATCGATTTGATCCGGCTGGCGGTGGTTCTTTCTTTGGCGGGCACGGCAGCCGACCCAAGAGGCAGGGCGTTGGAGTTATCCATTGAAGGATCCTTCGTTTAATTGTTTTTGTGGAGCGCGTAGAAACGCAGCCTGCGAGGGCTATAGCAGGAGGTGTGCCAACGGGGGGAGGGCCGGTTTAGAGGGGATGGCAGACCTGACTGAGCGGGATATCGCCGAAGGATCTGGTTTGATGAGCGGATTTCCGCTTATTGGGGCTGAGATCAAAAAGCCCCTCACCCTAGCCCTCTCCCGGGGGGAGAGGGGACTGACCGAGTGGATTATTCGAGGTCCACCGACTTGAGATATCGAGTCGAACTCAGGTTTTGAACAGCACAAAGATCGGCTCCCTTCCCCCTCGCCCCCTTGGGGGAGCGGGCTGGGGTGAGGGGGATGGATTCAGCCACACCAAAAATCCCGACCCTGCCTCACTCAGCCAAAAACATCTCCCGACTCAACCCATGCCGCTGCATCTTTTCATTGAACGTGCGGCGCGGCAGTTGCAGTTCTTCAAGCACCGCTTTCACATCACCCTTGTGCCGGGTCAATGCTGCACGCAGGCATTGCGCTTCAAACGCCTCCTGTTGCGCCGCCAGCGATTGCCCCGGATCAATCCCCGGTGCCGGCTCGTCCAGCCCCAACACTTGGCGTTCGGCAACGTTCGCCAGTTCGCGCACGTTGCCCGGCCAGTCGTGGCTGAGCAGATGACTCAATTGCGCGCCGCTCAAGGGTGGAAAGGTACGCCCCAAGCGTTCAGCGGCATTGTGGGCGAAGGTTTCGAACAGCAACGGAATGTCTTCACGACGATCGCGCAACGGCGGCAAGCGCAGCTCGGCGACGTTCAGGCGATAGGCCAGATCCTCGCGAAACCGCCCGGCCCGAGCCTCGTCGAGCAGATCCGGTTTGGTCGCCGCGACAATCCGCAGATCGACACGAATGCTCTGGTTCGAACCCAGCCGTTCAAGCTTCTGCTCCTGCAATACGCGCAGCAGTTTCACTTGTTGGGCCAGCGGCATGCTTTCGATTTCATCCAGAAACAAGGTGCCGCCATCGGCGTACTCCAGCTTGCCGATGCGCTTGCCCGAGGCACCGGTAAACGCGCCGCTCTCGTGACCGAACAGCTCGGCCTCGAACAGCTGCTCAGGGATCGCCGCGCAGTTCAGCGCCACGAACGGTTTGTCCGCTCGGGGGCCAAAATCATGCAGGCAACGCGCGACCAGTTCCTTGCCGCTACCGGTTTCACCACGGATCAACACGTTGACCGGCAGCGTCGCCAGATCCAGCACCTGCCGGCGCAACGTCTGTAAACCACGGGACACGCCGAGCAGGGTCGCATCGAGTTTCGCGCGGTTGTCGGCCTGCTCGTGCAGGGCGCGGTTCTCCAGAATCAGACGGCGTTTGTCCAGCGCCCGGCGCAAGCTGCCGAGCAGGGTTTCCGGGCTGAACGGTTTTTCCAGAAAGTCGTAGGCACCGTCGCGCATCGCTTCGACGGCCATCGGTACATCGCCATGACCGGTGAGCAGGATCACCGGCAGATCGGCATCGCGTTTCTGCACTTCGGCCAACAGCGCCAGGCCACCCATGCCGGGCATGCGCACATCGCTGAGGATTACCCCGGCAAAGTGCGCGGGCAGGGCGGCGAGGCAGTCTTCGGCGCGGCTGAACAACTGCACCTCGAAGCCCGACAGGCTCAGCCACTGCTCGACGGCGCTGCGAATGCTGCTTTCGTCATCGACCACCATTACCGAGTTAAGCATCAGATGTGTGCCTCCAGATCGATCGGCAAAGTCAGGCTGAACACCGCGCCGCTGTCGCCATTCTCGGCGCTCAGACGGCCGCCGGATTCATGCACGATGGCGAAGGATACCGCCAACCCGAGGCCCAGGCCGTCGCCCACCGGTTTGGTGGTGAAGAACGGATCGAACACCTGGCCCAGATGATCTTCGGCGATGCCGCCGCCATTGTCGCTGACGCTCAGACGCCACAGTTGCTCATCGGCTTCCAGACGGATTTGCAGACGCTTGCACGCTTTGCCCTGCATCGCATCAAGGGCGTTGCGCAGCAGGTTGATCAGCACCTGTTCGAGACGAATCGCATCGCCGCGCACCCACGCCGGACGGGTCAGGTGCAACACCAGACTGACCTGTTCGTCGCGCAGCCGCGCATCGAGCAACTGCAGAGATTGATCGACCACCGTCGCCAGATCCAGCCGCTCGCGCAAGCCGCTGGGGCTTTTGCGCGCGAAAGTCTTGAGGTGGCCGGTGAGGGCAGCCATGCGCGTGAGCATGTCATCCACCGGTTTCAAGGCTTTATAGGCATCGTCGACGCGGCCATGGTCGAGCAGCAGGCGCAGAGTCGCCAGTTGCATGCGCTGGGCGGTCAGCGGTTGATTGATTTCGTGGGCCAGCGCGGCGGACATCTGACCGAGCGCGGCGAGTTTGGCCGATTGCACCAGACCGTCCTGCGCGGTGCGCAAGTCGCGGGTGCGTTCTTCCACCAACTGCTCCAGTTCCTCGCGGTTGCGCTGGCGGATTTTCGACAGGCGCCAGCGCTGGTTGAGAAACAGCAACAGAAACACCAGTGCCAGCCACACCCCGGCGGCGGCGAGGCCGGCGTTGCGCAGATCTTCGAACGCCACTTGCGGATGACGCAGCAGGTGCAGGGTCCAGCCTTCGGCACTCAGTGGCAGCGATTCCCACAGATAATCCGCCGTGCCTTGCGGGCCTTCGACGCGGCGCAGATCGCTGTTGTCATCGAAGCGGCGCAGCGACAAGTGGGTCAGGGGCACCAGCGATTGTTTGTCGTATTGACGCGTGGCCTTGATCTCGGCCATGTCACTGGCGCTCAACGGCCGCAGCGCGCGATAGCGCCAGCCGGGTTGGTTGGCGATGAAGATGATGCCGCGCGCGTCGCTGACCAGCAGCGTGTCATTGCCCTGACTCCACTCCCGCTCCAGTTCGGGAAATTCCAGCTTGACCACCATTGCCCCAAGAAACTCGTCGTTATCACCAAGTACGGCGCTTGAGAGGAAGTAGCCGGGAATGCCGCTGGTCACGCCCACGGCATAAAAACGCCCGGTGCCTTGGGTACGGGTCTGGCTGAAGTAGGGGCGGTAACCGTAATTGTGGCCGACGTAACTGCTCGGCAGACGCCAATTGCTGGCGGCCACGGCGAGGCCGGTGTGATCGAGCAGTTCAAGGGTCGAGGATTGTGCCGCACCGTTGATCTTCTCGAGCTTCAGGTTCAGCGCCGCCTGTTCGTCGGCATCGACCGCTCCGGCCAGCGCCGCGCGCAATTGCGGGTCCAGCGCCAGCACGGCGGGCAGGGCGCGATAGCGGTCGATCAGGGTGTGCAGGGAATTGGCGTACAGCGCCAGTTGCTGGTTGGCGCGGGCCGCGTCTTCCTCCAGCGCCTGACGTTCGGCGTGGCGGATCGCAAGCGTAGCGGCAAGCGCCGCGCCGGCGATGATCAGCAGGGTATACAACGACAGACGCAAGGTACGGGAAGTCGGCAGCATGCTGGGCGCAGGGATAAGGACGGGCAGGCACCTTACCATGTGCACTGTTGAGGCCAAGAGCCGTGTCGTCACCTTTTCATACGGCAGTAAAACTGGACGAGTTGGAATGAAGCACTGTTCGCAGGTTTCGAAGCGTTTTTATTCGAGTTCCGGTTTCGCGTTCAATGCGTTCAATGCGTTTAGTGGTGTCAGAGAAACTCATGGCCTTGACCTTTTCGATTAAATGTTCCGAGCCACGCTGCAGCATATTTATCGTGCCGATAATGTCGGCATCCAATGCTGTCACCTCATCCTCGGTAAGATCAATTGCGCTGGTTGCTATTTCACTCAAGAGATCGAGGGTATCCGGAATGACCTTGATGGCCGGCCCGACGTAGGGGATCTTGCCCGCCCCTGCCAGCGCCAATTCCTTGCCAGCTACGATAGCGCCCTGTTTGATCTCTTGCCGTCCTGCGGGTTTGAGCGGGTTGTAAGTAGCCAAAGACTTAATGTTAACCACGGGGCCTTGTTCTGCTTCTGTTTGCTTGATCAGCTTGTCTCCTTTCAATCGATCCGGTTGCAGGCTGATGGCGGTGTTCAAACCGGTATGTTTGCCGATTGCTTTCGTAGTTTTACTCACGGTTTTTCCGACCACGAAACCAAGTGCCCCGCCGATCAGCATTCCGAGAGGGCCGCCGGGGATTCCCAGTGTTACCCCGGCCGCGCTCAAGCCTATGCCAACCGCGTTGGATGCACCCTTTTCCGCAAGGAAAAAACCTGTTCTTTTCGCTGTTGATACTCTGCTGTTGGTCTCGGAACGATGGTTGAGTATTTGAGTGGTGACATCCCTGACCGCCAGATCGACGGCTGAAAGCAGCTCGTTATGGAAGGCCAGTTTCTTCTGCATACGCTCTCTGGGAGTGTTTCCGGTAATAAATGCCAGAACTCCTCCGTTAGACGATTGGGCTTCCTCCGTTTTGTTGCCTGTCGAATCGAAGTAAGTCACGGGGTTGTTGAGCACAAAACCGTACAGATTCAACCCATCGATATCGCCCGCCGGATCCGCACTGACCCAGCGTTGCAACCAAGGTGCGTAATAGCGTGCGCCGTAGTAATACATACCGCTGAGGTCCATCTCTTTGCCCGAATAGCGAATGAACTTGTAGCTGACTTCAATTTTCGAGGGCGCGGTCAACCACGCCGTGGCACCGAACGGGTAGTAACCTTCCTCGCTGACCAGTTGTGCCTGTTGGTCGAGTTCCATCACGCAGGAACCGAGGTGATCTTCGAGGCTGTAACGCAATTGATCGGTGTCGGTGCCTTTGGGTTTTCTCTCTGCCCAATGCAGGCAGCGGGCATTGCCGAGGGTGATGACGTGCAGTTCTTCACCGTTGTCGCGGGTGCGGATTTCCAGGCCCGGCAGGTAGCGCACCTGATGAAAGTGTTCGGCAGTGGGGGTATGAAATTCGTGGCGTTTGTACACGCGCACACCCTGACTGTAGCGGTAACACTCGGCATCATTCGGTCCGCCTTCGCGCTGGATCAGGATCACGCTTTCCAGCTCGTCGCGGGCATTCCAGAGCAGCGGTTTGCCGGGGTGCATCGCCTTTTGATTTCCGTGGCGATCGAACAGATCGTCGAACACCGGTTCCGGTGCGCCTGTTTTCCAGGGCACCCCGCGATTACTGTTCAGGTCGATGCGCATTTGCCGGGTGGAGTTGTGGCCCTCTCTGACATGGCACAGTTCGATCAGGTTGCCACCGTTATCGTATTGATAGGTCTGGGTGTAGTTGAGGCGATCGCCAGGGGTGCCCGGTTGCGGCAGGCCGGGAATGTCCGGCGGCGGGGCGTCGTCGTAACCGGTGGCGCTGGTCAGTCGGTAGAGCGAGTCGTAAGTGAAATCGCGGTGACCGTCGATCAGCTGGTTGGCGAAGTAGCGCGGCTGAAAAGTGTGGTCTTCGATGCGGGTGATGTTGCCGACAGGGTCGTAAAAATATTCGAAATCCTGCAGCACAGCGCCGCTGCCCTTGCGACTGGACTGGGTGTGCAAGCGGCCGTCGGCCAGGTCGTACGTCCACTGACTGCGCACCTGGTTGCCGGCCAGTTGTTCGATGATCTGGTCGGCGGCGTTGTACTGCGCGTCGAGCAGCACCGCGTGCCAATCGGTCTTGTCGTTGATTTGCAGGTGCGTTTGCCTGAGCTGTCCGGCCAGACCGTAGCGCAACTGTTGTCGGTGTCCGCTGGCGTCAGTCTGCTCCTGCACGAGGCCGAGGGGGCTGAAGACGCGGCGGGTGGTGAAGGCCTTGGCGTCGTGGAAGGTACGGGTTTCTTCCAATGGCTCGCCGATCAGGGCAAAGCTGGTCATGTGCAGGGTGCCGCCGGGGTCTGTCTGTTCGAGGAGCTGGCCGCGCAAGTTGTGCAGCGCATCGGCGCCAGCGTCGCCGTATATGAAGGTTTCGACGTCAGCGATGCCATTTTCTTCAACTGTCAGCCTGCGCAATTGCTCGTCGAAAGTCATGACCCAGTGATGCCAGCGCGCGTCCCAACGCTGAAGCGACTCGCCGGCCAGCCCTGGCAGCACCACACGCCAGCCGCTATCCACGTTGTCGATAAGCACCGCATTGCCATTCAACGAATAAACAGTTGCCGTGTTAGCCATGGACAAGCGCGGGTCCCGTTGCGTGATCAGACGCCCGGCTGAATCGTGTCCCTGGCAGGTCACCAGGGTGCTTGACGTGTTACCTGTCACGCTACGCAAGTACGCGACCTTGCGGACTGGCAGGCCTCGTCCGTCAATCCCTGTCAGGGAGGGCGTGCGTGCGTGCATGGTTTCAGTGACCGTTTTTAAACTTGGTGAGGAGGGGGTTCCCCGGCTTCTTTGATGCCAGATGCCGTTGTCTTGCTTTGTACAGATTGTCAGTGGTCCCCATCTCTCTGTATCGCGCAAGTCCGGCCTGAGCCTGTGCGATGTTGGCGAGCACGGCTCGGTTTTTCTGTTGCAAGCCAGCGCGCGTAATGACGGCCAGCGTTTCGCTGGAAGTATTGCCATTGACATTCGGCAGCACATTGGCAGGCGAAACACTGTCAACGCCCAATGCGTCAAAAGCTTTTTCCGCCCATGCAGACCGTTGTTCAATGGCCGCTTTCCAGTCGCTGAGCATTTTTTCGATCTTTTCAATTTTCACCGGGTCAAGCCGGTTCTTGATGTCTTGTGCTTCCTGCGCCCGACTTCCCATGTTAAGTGCGCCGGGAATGATCCCCACCACTGTTCCGAATACTCTGTTCATTAAAAATGCTGGACTGAATAACGAATTGAGTGTCGGATGCAGCACTTCGCTCTTGAAGTCTTTCCATGAGTTGATTTCCTTGACGGGGGCCTCGATCCCCAGGCTTTGATCAATCGCGCTGACGGACATCTGCGAGGTTTGCGGGATCAAAGGCCCGACTTGCAGGCCGATAGAGTTTGCCACCGGCTCAACGATGGCCCCGGCGACATCACCCCCGATGTTGCCACCGACCAACGATGAAGGTTTCAACACGTTCGGTGCCACTTCAAGTGTTGGAATCATGGTGTCAAATTGGGCACCGCCCAAAGATCCACCTTCATAGCCGACAATCCCTCTGACGATTTCTCCCCCCAGATTCACTGCCATGTTCAGTGCAACATTTTGATTGATGATGTTGTGCAGTTGCCCCAATACTTCCTCGGAGTGTCCTTCTACGGCGGAAGCAAACGCCGAATACAGCATGATCACGCTTTCTGCCCGCGTGTTCCCGTCCGGATCGATAAAACCGATCGGGTTATTCCCCACGAATGCATATAAATTCAGACCGTCCGCCTGCTCGGCGTCGGTGCTGATCCAGCGTTGCAACCACGGCGCGTAATACCGTGCGCCGTAGTAATACAGCCCGCTGACGTCCATCTCCTTGCCCGAGTAGCGAATGAACCTGTAACTCACTTCAAGCGCTGAGTGAGCGGCCATCCATGCGGTTTCGCCGAACGGGTAATAACCTTCCTGGCTGATCAGTTGCGCCTGTTGATCCAGCTCCATCACACAGGAACCAAGGTGGTCTTCAAGGCTGTAGCGCAGTTGATCAGCGTCGATGCCTTTGGGTTTTTTCGCCAGCCAATACAGGTAGCGCGCATTGCCGACGCTGATCACGTGCAGTTCTTCGCCATTGTCACGAGTGCGAATTTCCAGCCCCGGCAAGTAACGCACCTGATGGAAATGTTCGACGTTGGCGGCCAGATAGTCGTGGCGTTTGAACACCCGCATACCCTGGCTGTATTCGTAGCGTTCGGCGTCACTGTTGTGGTTCTCGCGGGCCAGCAGAATCACCTGGTGCAGTTCGTCGCGGGCGTTCCACTTCAGGGGTTTGCCCACGTGGATGGCTTGTTGATTGCCGTGGCGGTCGAACAGCTTGTCGAAGTCCGGTTCCTCGCCCTCCGTCCACAGCACTCCGCGATTGCTGTTGGGGTCGATGCGCATTTGCCGGGTGTAATTGTTGCCGGCACGCACGTGGCACAGTTCGGTCAGGTTGCCGCCGCGGTCGTACCGGTACGTCTGGGTGAAGTTGAGGCGATTGTTCGCCGGTTGCGGCAGGCCGGGAATGTCCGAGGGCGGGGCGTCGTCGTAACCCGTTGCGCTGGTCAGTCGGTAGAGCGAGTCGTAGGTGAAGTCGCGATGGCCGTCGATGAGCTGGTTGGCGAAGTAGCGCGGTTGAAATGCGTGGTCTTCGATGCGGGTGATGTTGCCGACAGGGTCGTAAAAATATTCGAAATCCTGCAGCACAGCGCCGCTGTCCTTGCGACTGGATTGGGTATGCAAGCGGCCGTCGGCCGGGTCGTACGTCCACTGACTGCGCACCTGATTGCCGGCCAGTTGTTCGATGATCTGGTCGGCGGCGTTGTACTGCGCGTCGAGCAGCACCGGGTGTGAGTGGGACTTGCTGTTGATTTGCAGGTGCGTTTGCTTGAGCTGTCCGGCCAGACCGTAGCGCAACTGTTGTCGGTGGCCGCCGGCGTCAGTCTGCTCCAGCACCACGCCGAGCGGGCTGAATCGGCGCTGGCTGGTGAACGCTTGGCCATCGGTAAAGGTGCGGGTTTCCTTCAGCGGCTGGCCGGTCAGGGCAAAGCTGTCGGTGCGCAATGAACCCGAAGATTCTTTCTGTTCCAGCAACTGGCCGCGCTGGTTATGCCCGGCGTCGGCCGATGCATCGGCATAGGTAAACCTATCGATAACTTCATCGTTTTCGGCGAGCGTCACCACCCGCAGTTGCCCATCGAAGGTCGTGCGCCAATGCGCGTGGCGCGCGTCCCAGCGTTGCAGTGGCTCACCGGCCAGCCCCGGCAAGTTGAAACGCCAGCCGGCGTCGACACTGGCAGATTTCAGCAGCGCCCCGGCCAGGCTGTGGACCGAGGTCAGAGACGGCACCGAGAGACGCGGATCCCATTGCTCGACCAACCGTCCTGCGTGGTCGTGATATTGGCGGGTAACCAGGGCAGTAGCGGTGTCATCGGCCACCGCACGCAGGTACGCCACCTGTCGCACCCGCAAACCACGCGCATCGCTGACGGCAAGCGCTGGCGTACGTCGATGCAGGTTGGCGATCATGACCGCTGTACCTTTGGCGGTGGTGGCGGCTCGGCGGTGTCATTGAAATCTTCGCTGGCGCGATACCACGGGTGGTAGGTCTCGCGGGAGAAGTCACCCTTGGCGTTGACCAGCCTGGTCTGGCGCCCCAACGCGTCGTAGAACACCTGATCAAAGTAGCCCAGCTCGCGCAGTGACTGGTCGTTGACGTAGCGGTGGATATTGGCAAAAAACGGCCGGAACTGACGCACCGGCAAGCCTTTGTTGTTGTATTCGACACGCTCGCTGATGCGCCAGCGCGGATTGGCATCGACTTGTTTGAATTGACCATCCTCGACGATCAGCGAGCCATCGTCGCTTACGGCATAGGCCATGCCCGGATCAACCCGTTGCTGGGTTTGCAGGGGCCGGCCAAAGCCATCGACGCAAGCTTTGATGATCTGGATCTGCGCATCTGTCGCAACGTCGGGGTAGCGGTCGGCACTGAGGATGACGCTGTGCACCGGTTCGCGATGCACCGTGCTGATGACCTCGTGCAGGGCTTGCTCAGCAGGTGTCAGTGCGCTGCTGCGCTGTGCGAGTCGCCGCCGTGCGCTGGCCCTGATGTGGCCGCTGGGCAAGAGATCCCTCCGAGCGATCCATTCGCGGGTTGTCCGGCTGTCATTGGTCACCTGTCCCATCCAGCTGAACAGATCCTTGCGCAAGGTGGTGGCGGCTTCCTGCACGGCTTTTCCCGGGTTGGCGATGGCCGTCTCCGGGCGCCGGTCTTCTGGAACTCTGTACTCTTCCAGCGGGCTGAAGCCGGCAGGCTGGCCGTTCTCTGTGCCGTGAAAGCTGCTGGCAATTGGCTGGCCGGAAGGCTCGTAGATCGCTTCCTGAACGTTGTCATTGGCGTCGAATATCTTTAGCGGTTGCAGCGCGTGGTAGTCGTACTCGATGCGCGTGGTACAGCCATCCGGCAGCACCACGAGCGTCACGGCCAGCGCGTGAGCGTCGTATTCGGCGCGGGTGTAGCCGTGGCTGAGGGTTTCGCGATAACGCTGTACTTTGTAGAAACCGTCGAGGCCAGCGTATTCGGCATAGCCGAAATTGGCCGACCACAGGTCGTGCTCCGTACCGCCCAATGGATTCACCCAGAACAGAAACGGCATCGGCAGATATCCGATCTTTCGCAGTTCGTCCCGCACGTTGATTGGAGGGCGCACTTCGCTGTAAGCGTCCAGCGCGGTCTTGTCCAGTTGTGCGATTTCCAGTGGGCCGGCCAGGGCTTCGAACCCGGCAACACCGTCTTCCAGTTGCTTGCCATCGGTACCCAGGTAACGCTGCACGGACTGTGTCGTCAGCACGCGTTCGGCATTCCAGTGCGCCGAATCCTCATGCGCCATCAGGTATTCATAAGACACCTGCTCTGCGTCGAGCCCTGTGGGCAAAATACCTTTTGGCAAGACCAGCGCGTTATCTCGCTGTTGATAAGGCAAACCCAGACGCCAATGCTGCAAGTCCTTGTCCAGCTCGATGAACGCTGAACGGCTTTCGTTCAGGTAGAACGATTGCTGCGCCGGGTCATGAGCGTCGAGCCACCATTGTTGTTCATCGGTATCATCGAATGGCGGCAAATCCTCTTCGGTAAGCCGCCGGGCGTAGCTCACCTTCATTGCGTGCGTCAGCTGACCGTATGCGCTCCAGCGCAGATTCAGCTCTTTGCGACACAGAGGATCATCGACAAAGCGGTCGTACTGACAGCTGATTTTTTCCACCACCAGCGGCAGTAATACAGCAGCGGCACAAGCACCTTGCGGGCGTACTTCGCGCACCTGATAACGCCATTCTTCGACCACATAAGGCGTGGCGATCCCGGGGCCGTCCACCTCTGCATCGGCATAGGTTTCACTGCGGATTACCGCGCCGGCCAGCGCCCGGGAAATCTGGTACCGGGTATCGTCATCGTGCGCCGGGATGATTTCATCAACGTCGTCGTCTGGGTGATGCCGGCTGAACAGAGTGTTGCCGAGGGGGACCGCTTGCGTGTCTTGATTGAAGTAGCCGGTGCGCGGCCGGTCCATCGATTGTCCGGTGTGAAACCAGGTATACACCCGCACCGGTTCGCTGAAGCCGACGTCATCAGCGCCGCTGGCGCTCTCACTGTCGGTTTGCTGCAAATGGCCGAAACCGCGGAACTCACGATCACGGCTGTCGTAGAAACCTTCCCGCCAGGTGAACGTCTGCGTCAGGCAATTGCCGGTGATTTCATCCAGTTGCTGTTGTTTCTTCACCACTGCTACCGGAAACGGCAAGTTGCATACCGGCAAACATTTGAGAGTGAGCAGACGGTGTTTTTCATCCAGCCATTCCTGCGCCGAACTGCGGTAGATCACGCGGGTACTGCAACCCATGTTGTTGTTACTGCTGGTCAGCAGATACGGTTTGGCCGAGACA
Source organism: Pseudomonas sp. S3_C06 (assembly GCF_054667675.1). Classification (NCBI taxonomy): domain Bacteria; kingdom Pseudomonadati; phylum Pseudomonadota; class Gammaproteobacteria; order Pseudomonadales; family Pseudomonadaceae; genus Pseudomonas; species Pseudomonas sp. S3_C06. The sequence goes on along the minus strand of NZ_CP162747.1, from coordinate 2,482,527 downwards.
AAATCGTAGCGCCAGTGCTGCGGCTGCATGTGCGTGAGCGTCAGGATCAGGCTGGCACAACCCAGGCCCTGCAGATCGGCAAAACTCACTTGGCTGAAACGGTCGTAACGTACGCCGTCGGGCCACGGCACGCTGATCGGCGTCTGCTCCAGGCCGTTGCCACCATGGTTCAGGTAGATATCGAAAGTGTCTGAATTCAGGTAAATCAGCGATGCGGCACCGGAGCCGTCGAGGTCGGCAAGGCGTACGCGTGACGAATCGAATTGCGCGTAGTTGAAGGGCAGTTCGCTGATCTTGCGACCTTGGCCAAAGCGGCCGTGACCGAGGTTCGGCCAGCAGCGGATTTCATCGTGGCGTATCCGGCACAGCTCGGGCATGTCGCTGCCGAGAAGATTGCCCAGCAGCACCAGTTCTGTCGGAGAGTTGCTGAATACCGGCAAGCTGTCGTCGTCGGGTTTGTGCGGCACTTCTTCAGGCGCGGCGAAACCTTGTTCGCGCTGGTTGGCATACAGCCGTACCGAATTCGGTCCGATCAAGGCCAGGCTGCTCAAGCCGTCACCGCTCAGGTCGCCAAGTGTCGAGAGTGCGGAGAAGAACTCCGGCGGGAAATGGCCGAAGGCAACAAAATCGTCAAACTGACGCTGTGCGGTGAATGTGCGAAAGCCACTGCTGCCCGGTTGCGCGCTGACCCAGTCGAGTCGGCCGTCACCGGTAAGATCGGTCAACAATTGCTGTACCGGACGGTTGCGATCGGCGACCGGAATTTTCTGCAATGCGGTCCAGGGTCCATAACCGATTTCATCGCCGCCCTTCGTCGCGCGCAGCGGTTCGCGGTAATACCAACTCTGGTCATAACGGCAAAGAAACCCCGGCACGCCTTCGCCGAAGAGATCGACGCATTGATAGAAATTGTTGTCTTCGATGCCCGGTTGCACCTCGAACTCGAAGAGTTGAAGCGGTTTTTTATTGATATCGAAGGCGGCGTAGTCGAACTCGATCGGCGGCGTGTTCTCGACAACGCCGTTGGCATCGAACGCCTGATAGTGCGCCGCGCTGATCTGGCTGTAGGTCCATTGCGCGATGTTCTGCGGTTGGTGATATTCCAGCAGCAGGCGGCGTACCAGTTTCGGTCGCTCGGTTTTTTCCTTGGAGAAGTGATGAAACAGCAACGCTTGCTGGCACAGTCTGCGCGTGCCCAGTTCAAAGCCCCGACCATGGGTTGAAAAGCGGTCGGGGCGGACTGTCCAGTGGTTCGGGGGGAGCCGTCATAGGCCGGGATATCGGTCAGCGACGTACTGCGCTCGCCGTAATCGAACAGCAGGTGGAAGTGCCAGTCCAGGTCAGTGGGATTCTCTGTTTTCCAGCTGTACAGATCGCTGCTGGCGGTGAAGTTGCCATAGCACACGCGGCACAGATAACGCTGGGCGCGGTAGTCATGTGTCGGGTCAGGATCCTGATCATCGGCCTTGTACTCAAAGCAGATATGTTCGCCACGGGCGTTCATGCTTTCGCCGATCAGCCATGCGGCGACGCGTCCAGGTGCATCGGGATCGGCGAGCCTTGTCGCTGCGGTTTTGCCGTAAATGTGCAGTGAACCATCGGCGCCATGTATCAGCCAGAACACCGGTGGATCTGCTTCTCTGGTCTGGCGCTGCCAGCGCTCACGCAAAGCAAAGTCGCCTTCGACTTGAGGCCAGTAACGCACCACTTTGTGCGGACCGATGTCGACGCCGTTGTAGCTGTTGGCATCACGTGATTTGAGTTCGCCATTTTCGTCCAGCTCCGGCATCCATACTTCGCCATCTACGCCGATGATTTCGTCGTGCTCGGTATAACGCGGCACGCCTTTGTTGGTGCGGCGGCTGATCTGACCCACGCCACTCAGATTCCACGAAAGGCCGAACGGACCGTTGCCGCTCTGACTGCTGTAGTTCAAGGAAAACTGTGGGTCCCAGCCTCGCCCGGCGGATGTTGGAATCGGCAGTTCGAACGCTGCCGCTCCGGTCGGGCCCACAGCGCCCCAGCTTTTGCCGATGGTGGCGATCGATGCGCTTTTGGCGATGGAGGGCGTGGTGATGCTCAGTTCTTGTTGCTCGGCCATGGTCGAATCCATTGCGCAGAAGGTGGGCGTGAATGGACTGACGCTAACAAGAACCGCGATTAAATGAACCTGTCAGATCTGACAGGTGCGCAAGATCATTTTGTGTGCATTGACGACGTTTTTATCGCGATCGGTTTGCACAAACAAAAACGGCCGGATCATCCAAGGGATGAACCGGCCGTTTTTATGAGGGCGAAGGGCTTACTGCACTTCTACCGCCAGGCTTTCGCTGATCTTCTGTTGCCAGATCGCAGGACCGGTGATGTGCACCGACTCACCTTTGCTGTCCACCGCAACGGTGACCGGCATGTCCTTGACCTCGAACTCGTAGATCGCTTCCATGCCCAGTTCGGCGAACGCCAGCACCTTGGACTTCTTGATCGCCTGAGCGACCAGATAAGCAGCACCGCCGACGGCCATCAAGTACACGGCTTTGTTGTCCTTGATCGCTTCGATCGCGGTCGGGCCGCGCTCGGATTTGCCGATCATGCCCAACAGGCCGGTTTGCTCAAGGATCTGACGAGTGAACTTGTCCATCCGCGTCGCGGTGGTCGGGCCCGCCGGGCCAACCACTTCGTCACCGACCGGATCAACCGGGCCGACGTAGTAGATGAAGCGACCTTTCAGATCCACCGGCAGGGTTTCACCCTTGTTCAGCATCTCGACCATGCGCTTGTGCGCAGCGTCACGACCGGTGAGCATTTTGCCGTTGAGCAGGACGGTTTCGCCCGGCTTCCAGCTCTGCACGTCTTCCGGGGTCAGGGTGTCGAGGTTGACGCGACGGGCCGACGGGCCGGCTTCCCAGACGATTTCCGGGTAGGCGTCCAGCGGTGGCGCTTCCAGCGAGGCCGGGCCGGAACCGTCGAGCACGAAGTGTGCGTGACGGGTGGCGGCGCAGTTCGGGATCATGCACACCGGCAGCGAGGCGGCGTGGGTCGGGTAGTCCATGATCTTCACGTCGAGCACGGTGGTCAGGCCACCGAGACCCTGGGCGCCGATGCCCAACTGGTTGACCTTCTCGAACAGCTCCAGACGCATTTCTTCGATGCGGTTCTGTGGGCCACGGGCCTTCAGCTCGTGAATGTCGATGGATTCCATCAACACTTCCTTGGCCATGACCGCAGCTTTCTCGGCGGTGCCGCCGATGCCGATGCCGAGCATACCCGGTGGGCACCAGCCGGCGCCCATGGTCGGAACGGTCTTCAGTACCCAGTCGACGATCGAGTCGGACGGGTTGAGCATGGCCATTTTCGACTTGTTCTCGGAGCCGCCGCCCTTGGCCGCCACGTCCACTTCCACGGTGTTGCCCGGGACGATGGAGTAGTGAATCACGGCAGGGGTGTTGTCCTTGGTGTTTTTGCGAGCGCCCGCCGGGTCGGCGAGGATCGAGGCACGCAGGACGTTTTCCGGCAGGTTGTAGGCGCGACGTACGCCTTCGTTGATCATGTCGTCCAGGCCCATGGTGGCGCCATCCCAACGCACGTCCATGCCGACGCGCACGAACACGGTAACGATACCGGTGTCCTGGCAGATCGGGCGGTGGCCGGTGGCGCACATGCGCGAGTTGATCAGGATCTGCGCCATCGAGTCACGGGCCGCTGGCGATTCTTCGCGCAGGTAGGCTTCGTGCATCGCCTGGATGAAATCCACGGGGTGGTAATAGGAAATGAACTGCAGGGCGTCGGCAACGCTCTGAATCAGGTCGTCTTGCTTGATCACGGTCATGAGTCGCGCTCCTCTAAAAGACGGGAACATTTTAATAGGGCAGCTTTGAGCTTCTAGCTTCGAGCGGCAAGTTGGAGCAGTACGCGGACTGTTCGAGCTTGCGGCTTGGAGCTTGCAACTTGAAGCTGGCCCTTTGGGCCGGGCACGCCGGGGCTGCTGGCGCGACGCTAAAAAGGCGCGGCAGTATACCGCGCCTCGATGGGGCGTACACGCGCCGGCAGTCATTCGTTGGTCGCATGGGTGGGCGAATATCGGCCAGCGGGTTTGCACTTCAAGAGCTACTCCCTCACCCCAGCCCTCTCCCCCAAGGGGGGCGAGGGGGAAAGGGAGCCGATTTTCGTGGTATTCAAAAACTCGGTTCGGCTGAGGAAAAGGGAGCTGATTTGTGCCGTTTGCAAACCAGAGTTCGACGTGATGCTTCAGGTCGGTGTAGCTCGGAAAAACAACTCGGTCAGTCCCCTCTCCCTCCGGGAGAGGGCTAGGGTGAGGGGCTTTTGACGGTATACGCAGGCCACACTTTTGACGTCAATTTTCGAGCCCGAAAATCGGTGGTCATTTATCGACTGGGCCTCTAAAGTGGCAGCCGGTCTGTAGAGTAGGACACTCGGTCAGCCTCTTATCGCACGGTGAGTCAACGATTGACCCATAACGCCATTCAACGTCTTTTGCTCAAACGCTTTGCCCTCGCTGCGGCCACCTATGGATTGGCTTTGCTGCTGCTGTGGCTGGCGTTTTTCACGGGGCATTACGAGCAGTCCCTGACTTCTGTCGCCGTTGGCAGTGCGCTGGTCGTCATCAGCCAGTCGGCGCTGTTCGCGCTGTTCTGGAGCGGGCGCAACCTGCGCTTTGCCGATCCCAGCCTGACCGAAGTGCAGGTGCTGCTCGGCCTCGGCTGGCAGACCTGGCTGATCGCCCATCTGGGTGAAGCCCGCGGTGCCTTTCTGGTGTTCTACGTGCTGATCCTGCTGTTCGGCCTGTTCCACCTCAGCCGACGGGCTTTCGTGCGTTGCGCACTGCTGGTGTTCTTCAGTTTCTGCGCAATCACGCTGTGGGACGGCTACCACTTCCGCTTGCGCGAACCGGCGCTCGCAGCCTTGCAGGTGTGCATTCTGGCGATGGTGCTGGCGTGGCTGGTGCTTTACGCGCGTTTCGTCCAGGTTTCTCGACAACGCCAGCGTCAACGCCGGTTTGCCTTGCAGGCGCATCAGGACACCCTGCGCGGGATGATGCGGCAGCTCGAAGATCTGGTCGCCACCGATGAGTTGACCGGGTTGTTCAATCGTCGGCATTTTCTGCGTCTGGCCACGCGAGAGCTGAACGAAATGGACGACGATATCGTGCATGGTCTGGCGCTGATCGACCTCGACCACTTCAAACGCATCAACGACCTGCACGGCCATGCGGCGGGCGATCAGGTGCTGCAGGCCTTCGCCGGCGTCGCACAGGCATGCCTGCGCGACGGCGATGTGCTGGCGCGTTATGGTGGTGAGGAATTCGTCGTGCTGCTGCCCGATTGCGACGCCGAACGGCTGACCGCGTGCTGCGAGCGTCTGCGCATCGCCTTCACCGACGTTGAACTGGTGGGTCTGAATGTGCGCAACCTCAGCCTGTCGGCCGGCATGACCCTGCTGGCGTTGGGCGATGATCTGGACGACGCCTTGCAGCGCGCCGATCAGGCGCTGTATCGGGCCAAGCGTGACGGGCGCAATCGGTGTGCGGCCGCGTGGGAGAACGTCGATGCCTGAACTTCGCGTCGGTGAGCGACAATGGTCAGTGGCAGCGGGCAGCAATCTGCTTGATGCCCTCAATCAGAATGGCGTGGCCGTGCCTTACAGCTGCCGCGCCGGCAGTTGCCATGCCTGTCTGGTGCAATGCGTGCAAGGCTTGCCCGCCGACAATCGCCCGGACGCCTTGAGCGCCGAACAGCGTCAGCAAGGCTGGCGTCTGGCCTGTCAGTGTCAGGTTGTCGAAGACTTGCAGGTGCACACTTTCGACCCGATCACCGACGGTCGCCCGGCAGTGGTCGAGGCGCTGGACTGGCTCAGCGACAGCGTCCTGCGTTTGCGTCTGACCCCGCAGCGGCCCTTGCGCTACAGCGCCGGGCAACATCTGGTGTTGTGGATCGATCACATCGCCCGGCCATATTCGCTGGCGAGCCTGCCGGAAGAAGACCGTTTTCTCGAATTCCACCTCGATTGCCGCCAGCCCGGCGAGTTCAGCGACGCCGCGCGGCGCTTGCAGATCGGCGACTCTATCCGCCTCGGTGAACTGCGCGGCGGCGCCTTGCATTACGACCCCGACTGGCACAACCGGCCGCTGTGGCTGCTGGCTGCCGGCACCGGTCTAGGCCCGTTGTTCGGCGTGTTGCGTGAAGCCCTGCGCCAGGATCACCAAGGCGCGATCCGCATCATTCACGTGGCCCATGACGATCACGAGCACTATCTGGCCAAACCCCTTGCCGCACTGGCCGCGCAGCGCGAAAACCTCAGCGTCGAGTTGTGGACGGCGGCCGAGTCAGCCGCCGCTTTGGCGCAACTGCGCCTTGTTTCCCGGCAAACCCTGGCCTTAGTCTGCGGCTCGACGGCCAGTGTCGACGCTTTCGCAAGGCGTCTGTACCTAGCCGGACTGCCGCGCAATCAACTGCTGGCCGACGTATTTTTGAGCCGTGGTTGAGCGCTGAATTTCCGACGCGAGACACGCCATGACCGAAGCCATTCTGCTGGAACGCGAACGCGGTTTACTGACCCTGCGGCTTAATCGCCCGGACAAGAAAAACGCCCTGACCCGCGCCATGTACAGCCGCCTCGCCGAGGCGCTGAAGCAAGCCGATGGCGATCCTGAGATCAACGCCGTACTGATCACCGGCAGCGCCGAATGCTTCACCGCCGGCAACGACATTGCCGACTTCGTCCAGCAACCGCCGAGCGACCTCGACAGCCCGGTCTTTCACTTCATGCTCAATCTGCTCGAATGCCGCAAACCGGTGATCGCCGCTGTGGCCGGCGCGGCGGTGGGCATTGGCACCACGTTGTTGCTGCATTGCGATCTCGTCTACGTGGCCCGCGATTCGCGATTGCGCATGCCGTTCGTCAATCTTGGTTTGTGCCCGGAGTTCGGTTCGAGCCTGATCCTCCCGCGTTTGCTCGGGCAGGCCAAAGCGGCGGAGCTTCTGTTACTGGGCGAAGGCTTTACCGGTGAACAAGCCGCGGCCTGGGGCATTGCTACGGAGGCGTTGGGCAGCGGCGATGCAGCGTTGCGCAAGGCGCGGGAAGTGGCGTTGCGTTTCGACGAACTGCCGGCTGAGGCAGTGCGTATCAGCAAGCAATTGATGAAGGCGCCGGATCGCGAGTTGATTCGTAAGGTGATCGAGGAGGAGGGCGCATTGTTCACTCAAAGACTGCGCTCGCCGGAAGCGTTGGCGGCGTTGACCGGGTTTATCAAACGGCATTGATAGGTTCGCTGACTGGATTGACGCCATCGCGAGCAGGCTCACTCCTACAGGGGAACGCATTTCAACTGTAGGAGTGAGCCTGCTCGCGATGGCGTCGGATCAGTCGACACATCTCCTGGATCAGAAAACAAAAAAGCCCCGGTACTCACGTATCGGGGCTTCGGTTTTTTAGCGATCAGTCATGGGGTTGCTGTCACCCGATCAGTCCACGGGCAACGCAATACTCACGCCTTCCTGCAACAATGACGTGGCCGAGAAACGTCACTTTGTCCTCGGTGAAACTGGCTGCATCCCGAAACGCTTGGCCAATGGGGAACATCCGCCAACCCTTGCCGTTCGCGTATGAAGTGTCGAGAGTGCCGTCATCGATGAATCTGGCGACAACATAGCTGGGTGTATCGGATGTCCGTACTAGCCCGAAAACCAGAATTTTTCCATCGGGCTTGATTGACGCGCAATGCCAGATGGTTTGGTATCCGTCCAGTTTGGTCTGCGACGGCTCGCCACCGTTGAACTGGATATTTTTGCTGCCGTCTGCTTCTCGGCTGATCAGCAAACCCGCCACGTCGACACCATAAGTCCTCCCCACGGCAAGAAGGCGCCGGTTGGTTTGCGCGACAAGTTTTTCGATGAGGAAATCCAAGTGATTTTGGTCTGGCGTTACTAGTCGATAACCATGGTCGGCGAATGAGGTGGCGATCTCCCCCGCGTGAGTCAAGCGAGTCAGTAAGGCCGAGACAGAGTTCAGGTCATCATTGTGAACGTGACCTGCCAGTACATAAGAGCCGTCCTGTTTGGCTAACAAATCATTCAACGCTGTGTGGGCAAAATCCGGGTGGGAAATGTGCACGATTCCCTTCTTGCCGAAACTGTCATCCAGAACCCCAGTGGCCGATAGGCGAATAACTGCGGTAGTCGTTTTTTCGAAGCCCCAACCCACCGGTTCATGTAGAAGTATCCGGCCATCTTGCAACACAGTCGAACGGGGATTTTCACCCTGTGTTTGCGCAGCAAACCTGGAAGGCTCGCGTGACTTGCGCAGTAGCTTGCTCTCGTCCTCAAGTTCAATGATGACTTTGCCTTGTTTGCCAAATTCCGGATCCAGGCTGCCGTCGGCATTCAGGCGTACAAGTGCCTTGGACTTTTTCAAGCTACCGTCAAAGAAAATGCCAATCAGGAGCAGCTTTCCATCGTCCAGTGTCACTATTTCGTGAGCGTGCGAATGCGTCATTCCGCCCGTGTCATCATCAAACCGGCCGGTGACGTAACCCGCAGCGCCGAATGATTCATCGAGGTTGCCTCGGGCGTCCAGTTTTACGCAGCAATAGTCAGAACGTCGGGTCGAGCGAAGAACATCTCCGGTGATGTAAGTGGTGCCCAGTTCATCGACGAATAGTCCCCGCATGCTGAATTCCTGATCTTGTGGATCAGGTGTTTTCAAAAAGACCTTGCCATTGTCGCCGAATGCGGGATCCAGTTCGCCTTGTGAAATGCTTGTCTGTGTCTGCTGTAAGTTCATTTATGCATCCTCCCTGACCACGCAATGTGTCCAGTTCTTCGTGAGTGGGTTACGCACCTCAACGTTAACGAGGAAAAAATCACCGGCCTACTGACACAACTGACAGTCAAACCAATCCAATAGGCATAAAAAAGCCCCGCTGTTATAACAGCGGGGCTTTGTTTTTCAGCGTGTCACTCAGACCTGCGGATCGCCCACGTGCAGGATCTTCATGCCGTTGGTGCCGCCGGTGGTGTGGTAGCTGTCGCCCTTGGTCAGGATGACCCAGTCGCCTTTTTCCACAACGCCGCGCTTGACCAGCTCGTCGATCGCCTTTTGGCTGACTTCGTGCGGTTCCAGCGAAGCCGGGTCGAACGGTACGGTGTACACGCCGCGGAACATGGCTGCGCGCGCCTGGGTTTCACGGTGCGGCGAGAACGCGTAGATCGGCACCGAGGAACGGATGCGCGACATGATCAGCGGGGTGTAGCCACTTTCGGTCAGGGCGATGATCGCTTTGACGCCCGGGAAGTGGTTGGCGGTGTACATGGTCGCCAGTGCGATGCTTTCGTCGCAGCGGGTGAATTCCTTGCCGATGCGGTGGCTGGAGGTTTTACCGGTCGGGTGCTTTTCAGCGCCGACGCAGATGCGCGCCATTGCCTGCACAGCTTCCAGCGGGTACTGGCCAGCGGCGGATTCAGCAGACAGCATCACGGCGTCGGTGTAGTCGAGCACGGCGTTGGCCACGTCGGACACTTCGGCGCGGGTTGGCATCGGGTTCTGGATCATCGACTCCATCATCTGGGTCGCGACGATCACCGCCTTGTTGTGGCGGCGTGCGTGCAGAATGATTTTCTTCTGAATGCCCACCAGCTCGGCGTCGCCGATTTCCACACCCAAGTCACCACGGGCAACCATCACCGCGTCGGATGCCTTGATCAGGCCGTCGAGGGTTTCGTCGTCGGCCACGGCTTCAGCGCGTTCGATCTTCGCTACCAGCCAGGCAGTACCGCCGGCTTCGTCGCGCAGTTGACGGGCGTATTCCATGTCGGCAGCGTCACGCGGGAAGGACACCGCGAGGTAGTCGACTTCCATTTCGGCGGCGAGCTTGATGTCGGCCTTGTCTTTTTCAGTCAGGGCCGGTGCGGTCAGGCCGCCACCGCGACGGTTGATGCCTTTGTGGTCGGACAGCGGGCCGCCGATGGTCACGGTGCAATGCAATTCTGTTGCGGTGGCGGTATCAACGCGCATCACCACACGGCCGTCGTCGAGCAGCAGCTCGTCGCCCACGCCGCAGTCCTTGACCAGATCCGGGTAGTCGATGCCGACCACTTGCTGGTTGCCTTCGGTCAACGGATGGCTGGTGGAGAAGGTGAACGAGTCACCGATCTTCAGCTCGATCTTCTTGTTGGCGAATTTGGCGATACGGATTTTCGGGCCTTGCAGGTCACCCAGCAGGGCGACGAAGCGACCGTGCTTGGCAGCCAGGTCACGCACCAGCTTCGCGCGAGCCTTGTGCTCGTCGGGGGTGCCGTGGGAGAAGTTCAGACGGGCAACGTCCAGACCAGCCAGAATCAGCTGTTCGAGAACTTCCGGCGAGTTACTGGCCGGGCCAAGGGTAGCGACGATTTTGGTACGACGGACGGACATGCAAAGACTCCTGAGTTCAAGCGCTAGCGAAGGCTACTATGCTCGGAGGGTGTAGTCATTGTTCGTTTGCACTACTTAATGGTTTCTTTATTGAACACGACAACTTTGGGACAAACGCGCCTGAAGATTTCCGACCATGGGTCGATACATTGCTCAAGACAGGAGAACCCTCATGCGATTCGTACCCATTGCCGCCCTTGCCCTCAGCGTCCTCGCCGTCACGGGCTGCACCCGTTGGTCGATGAACCATCATTTGAACAACGCCTACAGCGCCTATGATCGCGGCAATTGCGAGCAGGTCATGCTCGAGCTGTCCAAGGTCGAACGCGCCAGCCGCGCCCGCCCGTATGTGTGGCCGGAAGTGTCGATGATGCGCGGCCAGTGCCTTGAGCGGCAGAAAATGTTTGTCGACGCGGCGCAGACCTACCAGTTCATCATTGCCTCGTACCCCAACAGCGAATACGCCTACCGCGCCCGCGCCCGTCTGGAAACCTTGCAGAGCCTGGGCCATTACCCGACCCGCAGCGCCGCTGCCGTGGTGCGCCCGACCCGCTTCTGATGACAGTTGTCATACAAAATCTGGCCGTGTGTACAAGCTGAGCTATAGTCGAAGAACCCGGATTCAGCGCCACGTTGCTGAATCCGGAGCAACACCTGCGACTGGCAGTTGTAAGGTGACGGCGACGTAGCGACCGTCACACCGGAAGCGGGGAGAGCGGGCCGGCGATACCGGTACGTTCCGAAGCAAAGGTGCGGCTCTGTGATGGAGCCTTGCATGGCGAACTGCGCATGTTTACCGAACGGATCGAACGGCATCAGCTGCCGTACTTCCTCAGAGTGTTCAATACCGTCACCGACAAACCGATCGGCTTTCTGGGTAACGTCTCCGAAGACGGGCTGATGCTGATCAGCCAGTTGCCGATGATGGTGGGCGTGGACTTCCAGCTACGCCTGAAAATCCCCGCCAGCGATGGCTGCCAGCAAGTCATCGACTTCACCGCGTGTTGCGTCTGGTGCCATGAAGATGCCACGCCACTGCACTACGACGCCGGGTTCATTCTGCTGCAGCCGCCGGTGGAGTTTGGCCAGTTGGTGCAGGCGCTGCGGCAGTATTTCAGTTTTCAGCCGTTGCCGGCTTCGGCTTGATTCGATAGCGCCAAATGCTGGGCGGTGAGGTATCAAGCATACGTTCGCCGATTGAGAAGTTGTTTTCGCTATTGATACCGCGATTTTAATGTCAATAAGTTCTTGTTGACTGTCAGATCTGACAGTGGTCGCTCATCCCGCCATCCCGTAGTTTCGGTGCAAGTTTGTCTAATTGCGCAGGAGCACTGAAATGGACGACGAGATTGGAGAATCCGAGAGTGGGGATGAGCAGAAGAGCGAGAGTAAAGCTCAGACCAACCGCGTACCGGACGAGTCTCTCGCTGATAAGGCCTCCTTCGTCGGTGTGGGCGAGGGCGAACAATATTCCGAAGTGTTTTGGGACAACGCTGTCACCACGACCCTTTATCAGATTCACCCACGCGTGCCGTCCCTGACAACCTTACTGGAATGTCAATACAAGTTTGAAAGTGGCAAGATTCATGTGAGGACCGTAAAGTACAAGATGACTACCCGCGGTGGGAACTGGGATCGCGCTAATATTGATGTGGTTCTTAATGCTGGTGAATATGAACGAAAAAACTCACCGGACACGATGAGGCAGGACGCACAGTGGCATAACTATGAAGTTATCCTGAGCGTGCCACTTGGCACGTATGGCGTAGAAGTTTATCTGCAGATGCGTATTCAATATGACGGAACTGATAATGATGTCGAAGATTGGGAGGGTTGGAGTGATAAAGTTATTCCCGCACAGCCACCCCTCATAAAAAGTCCGTCATCAGGTCAGTTAGTCAGTATGCCTTTCGATGTTGAGGGCACAGGTTATTTGCCAAGGGGTGTTATCTATCTGTTAGGTGTGAGTGGCACCTATACGGTTACACTGGCCACCGCGAGTCCGACAAGTAATGGTGGTTGGACTGCACCTATCACATTGCCATCGAACATTACGTCTTTTTTTGCGCGTCAGCATATAGGTTTCGAGATATCGGTTGGATCCGATGTCGTCACGATACGAAAATCGCAGACTGCGATAACGTCACCCTTGGCAAATACATTGGTGAATCACTCTCAGTTGATTTTCAAGGGAATCCGTAACACGAAAGCAAAAATTTCGGTACAGGACGCGCGCAATAATAATGAAACGTTGACCGCAAGCGATAATTTCAACACCCTCACTTGGGTGCTTCCCCTTAAGTCAGGGAAGTTCTTCCCCTCCGGTAACTTTTTAGTTAGAGCGCAAAACATTTCGGACGGTCAATACTCTTATTCAAACGAGGTGGCCTTGACGATGTTGGGTTTTCCCGCCATCGGCGATTCCGAATTTGTGCAAGAGGCGACGTTCGACCTTGAAGGCGATAATGGATTGCCTGGTGCCAAGGTCGAAGTTTTTGAGGATCTGACCCGCATCCCATTAGGTGTAAGTGACGTGCTGGCAAACGGTAATTGGCTCGTCAAGTTGAAAGGCTTGAAACCGGGTCCGCTCTCTCTTGTTGCTGAACAGACGCTCGTAGGTCTCTCTTCCGAGGCAATCAAAGCCCATGCTTTCCGCATTCGTCCTCCCGAACTTGAAACGCCAAAGTTCGAATTTCCTGTCGCAGAAACAGTGCAGTTCTCCGGCACCGGCCACTACGACTCGAGACTCGCCACGCGGATCCGGTTCATCGTCAAAAGTTACCCAGACGTCACGCCACCGGATACGCCTTCCATCGTCACCGTGCGAAACGATGGTTCTTGGGACGTAACAGCAACAGGCTGGGGGCTGGGCAAGTATACAGTCCAGGTTGTGCAGGAGATCGCGGACAACGACAGTGGCTGGATCGAGTCGCAGCCCCGTGAATTCACGATCAACAACGACATGCCGCCTGTCACCGATGTGGATTACACCAAGGACTACCAGCCAACTTTCAGCGGCAAAGGTTACAACGGGGCTACCGTCTCGCTCAAAGACTCGGGCGCAAACGAAATTGCACCAAGCGTGGAGGTCCGCAATGGCCAATGGTCGAGCCGGGCACTGGAGCCATGGGGGCCAACCAACCAGCGGAAAGTTCACATTACCCAGAGTCTGGGGGACCATTCATCAAAACCACCCTGTGAATTGCTCGTGTCGATACCGCCCCTGCCACCAACGGTGGAGAAACCACCTGAGGAAGGCTTGAAACCAATGTTTCGTGGCACTTGTATAGAGGGCGCCACGGTGAGCATCACCTTTAGCGGTAACAACACTTTCTATTCCGGGATTGTGGTCAAAGGCACATGGACGTTCCAGCGTCCTGTGGCGTTCCCCGCTGATATTGCCCAAACGATCCTCGTCACCCAGAAATTTGTCGAGCAGCCCTCGGATCCGCAGTCCAGAGATTTCACGGTTTATCCGGTCATGCTCAAACCGGTCATCACCCACCCGGCCGAGAGTGATGTAGGGGCGGATGTGGATATCAAAGGCAACGACGGCGTGAGCGGGGCCACGATGCAGTTGTACGAGGCGCAGTTTCAACAAAAAGTGGGAGATCCGCTGCTCTTGGGCGAGGACGGTGAATGGGAAATTCGACTGACCGGTTTGAAATTCGGCCCGTTCACGATCTACGCGAAACAGGAGCGCAATGGGCGTTCGTCCGAAGAAAGTGAACGTCGTAGCTTCAACGTGATGGTGCCGACGCCGAAAATCACTACGCCAGGTGCAGACGGCAAGCTAACTCGCACGGAGATACTTCGAGGCACTGGTCTGCCTTCCGCGCGGGTCGAGATCTGGTTCGAGGGGGCTGACGAACCGTGGTTGAGCGATATTCCAGTGAGCGCAGGTCGTCTTTGGCAAGGAACAGTGACGCAGCCTGTGGGCACCTACACGATCCGCGCCCGGCAACTTTTTACAGACGGTAACGTTACACACAAGTCCAACTTCACGGAAAGTCTGACCTACGACGTGACCCCGGCAGCGCCTACTATCGAGACCCCGATCGAAGGCGAACACGTCGGCCGGAAGGTGGTCGTGTCAGGTTTCGGTGTTCCGGGTGACACCGTTACGGCGATGTTGGGGATCGCCTCGAATAGCGCGCTCGTGCAGGAGGATCGAACCTGGTCGGTCGCAGTGGAGGCTCAGGCTGACGGCAACCTGGTTCTGGAGGTGAGAGCAATGCTTGATGGCTTCGAGTCGGAACCTGCCACGAGCAGTGTCGTGGCGGGCGTGTACTTGCCCATCATCACGGAGCCGGCAGAAGGGCGTTGGGTGCATGATCCGGTGGTCTTTGCCGGCACGGGCGAGGAAGGCATCGGGCAAGTCACGAGCTGGTTCAACACGGAGTTGAAATGGACGCCGTTGCTGACCGTTGAAGCAAAGCAGTGGCGTGGCGCATCAGGGGAAGTTCTGCGCCCCGGCGGTAATTGGTGCCGGTTCCGGCAAACTCTCACACTGGGCACAAGGTTGTCTGATTGGGCGAATAGTGCACGCTTCGAAGTCATGCCGATTCCCGGCGCGATATCCAGTCGAAAAGATCCGACGAACGGTTAATAAACCTGTCATTTCTGACAGTAGACGTCTAAGGCAATTCAGCGCCAAATCGATTTGAACAAATGGGCTGCCTGACCACTATGTCGGGCAGTTCAGGCCAGCTCTCGCCTCAAGGAATCTGATCATGGCTGATCCGCGCCGTCCCGGTCTGCAACTCTACGAACAGTTGTTTCCCGATGAGACATACGCTCAAGACGCTGGTTTGCAACAGCTCAAAACCTACCTGAAAGACGGCGGTTCAATTTTGCCGTTGGTGGAAAAAGGCGTGGCGCACCTGAGTAGCAAATATCAACTGACCCAGACGGACGCCCAGCAGTTTTTGCGGCGTGCCAACAGCATGGCCACGTACCTGAGCCGTGAGTATATCGAGGAGCAACTGCGCGATGGCGATGGCGTGTCCGGGCCCTCGAGTGGATTGTTGTCAATGGGAGTTGGTCCGCAATATGAGCGGCTGTTTCAGACCGGCTTCAACAAATTGGCACCACCGGACTCTTTGGAGTCCCTCATATCCCCGGTGGCCTACCTGATCTTTTTATTGCTCTGGATTCAAGACCGCATCGAGCCTGCAGCGGACGAGTCGAGCTTCCCGCTTAAAGGGCGTCGTGCTGATCTGATGGACCTGTCCGTGGATTTCAATGCAGTGTTCCGGTCGGTGTCCGCGGTGGACATCATTGTCTCGGTGCTTGAGCGTTTCATTACGGAACATCCGATAGGAGAACCGCCGAGAAAGACAATCGAAGAGGTTTTGATTGACGCACGTTACCCCAATGGTCTGCCTTACTATCAACACTGGGTCACCCTTGACGGAGTTGCGCAACTCAACAACTTGTCAGTGGGTGATTTTGCGCACACGGTTCAGTTGGCCTACCCCTATTTTTTGAAAACCGCGACCTGGTTCGATGATGCCGAACGTGCGCTGGCGCATTCCTCGCGATTTGGACCGTATCAACGCACCGTGTTAACGGAACCTGCTGTCAAGTTTGCGGACCTTAGCGCGTTTTATCGGGATAACTACGGTGAAGACATAGAGGAGGGGCCGGGGGCGTATCAGAATCTGAGTCAGATCCCGCACTTCGCTGAACGCACAAAGCTAGACACACTGGCGATTGAACGTTTGCTTTCCGTTCGCGATTTTGCACCGCAGCTTTCGCCCAATTTCAAGTACGTTGAAGATACGTCCACGCAGCCGGAAAGCGGACGATCGGGGTCGATTTACATCAATGCCAATACTTACCCAGGCGTAAGTATCACCCTTGCGGATGATGACGTTCCAGCGGCAATCCATCGGTTGTCCATTGTCGCCAGCGATGAGGCGGGGCTTGCCGCCTTCGACCGAATGAACCGCATGGTGCGCCTGTGCAACTGGATGGAACTGCCCAGTGATCAGGTAGACGCCTTGCTGGCTGCAGCGATCAGGGCGGAAGGACGCGGCGGTGCGGATAACACGCAATGGTGGATAACTGACAATGTCGTACACGCCCTCGGGCTGTTCCAGACGTTGCGCGAACGCTACAACTGCACGGCGGCGGACTTCGCGGTGTTCATCGACCAGTTGGGCATCTACGGGCGCGGCGAAGCGTTATCGCAATTCGATCAGGTGTTCAACCGTCAAGCCAGCTATGGCGAACCTTTGTTGCTGGATAATGGTGAGTTTCCGGTGATACCCGCACCGGGCGAGGTCAATCTGACTATCAGCCAATTGTGCAGTGGCCTGGGGATTGATACGCAGACTTACCAGTATCTGGCTTCGCAAGTGGCCAAGGCTCACAACATCAGTGACAACAAGTTCAAGCGCAGCCTGCCGATTCTTTCCAGCTTTTATCGACTGGTGCGCTTGTCCCGATTGCTGAGCATCACCCCGGTCGAAGGCGTGCTGATGCTGCTGCTGACGGGTGGAGAAGACTGGCTCAATGGTCTGGCCGGTATTCCGAAAATCGACTCGACCGACAGCAAGACAGCGGACGTTCTGAACATTATCGACGCCCTGCAATCGTGTGTGCGGTGGTGCGAGCAAAGTAACTTGCCGGTGCTGTGGGTGTTGCAACACGCGGCAGCCCCTCAACCTGCCCGCGAGGCGTCCGAGCAAGACCGGCAACTGTTTGAGCAGATACGCAATCTGCTGCCGACGGCGCAGTTTTCCAATGCGGCCGTTCTGATGGCCGGTTTGCCGCCTGCCGGTGCCGCCAGCTGGCTGGACTTTCTGGTGGCGAATCCCGATGGGTTGAAGGATGTTGTCGATGTCGATGGGTTAGTGCTGGCGCCGAAAGGGACGCTCGAACAGTACCTGATTGATGCGCAGAAAAGGGTGGAGTGGGCCATTGATCAAGCGCTCGGTTCCCTGGAACCGGAGTTGCGCACAAGTCTGGCCAACACCCTGTTGAAAGTGCTGCTGGATGCCAGGGATGCCCAGGTGTCATTGGTCAAGGAAACCCTGGCGGTTTATGCCGGAATCGGACCGGATCAGGCAATCCCGGTGCTGAACTGGGCCAACAAAACGGTTTACCAGTTTTTGCGCGAGGTGAAAACACGTATCGATTCGAGCACCGAGCAATCCAGCCGCACCCCGGATTCCGATGTGTTGCTTTTGCTGTTGGCCGACGTTCGGCGTCGCAGCGAGGTGGTTGCAACGCTGGGTCTGAGTGCAGTCCTGCTGCAGGATTATCTGGATTACGGTTACCGCGCCTGGATGGGGCAGACCAGCCAATATGCACTCACGATCAATACGCTTTACCACCTGACCACGCTTACCCGGGCATTCAGTATGAGCTCGCTGCCGGCGCAAAAGCTGCTCGACTACCTGCGCGAAGTCAACTCGCTGGAAACCTTCCTCGGCGAGCATGCGCAGCGGCTGGCGCATCAGGCTTCTACTATCCGATTGGCCGAGTTTTTCGACTGGAGCGTGCAGGAGGTGCGTGAATGCATCAATCGCATGGATTCAGAGCGACCGATTCTGAGCAATCTCAGCCAACTGGCTCTGCTTATCCGCGTTCGTGAGATGTCGGCGAAAACCGGGATGGACGCGCTGACAATTTTCCTGATGGGCGATTTGTCTGAAGAGGTCGACACGAAGGCCTATGCCGATGCCGCCGAGTTGGCCTTGCTCAGCCAATCCGAAGCGCGTGCGCCGCTTGCTCAAGTGCCGGGGGATCTGCGGCAACTTGTGACGATGAGTGTCGCTGTGAGCCCCACCGAGATTGTCGCCGGTTCCGGCGAAACCGCTACTTACACGGTCAAGCTCACAGATCCGACAGGTCCCGAACCAAAACCCTTGAGTGGCATCCGGGTGCATTTTCGCGCCAGCCTGGGCGATATCCGAACCGGCCATACCAATTACGACGGAGTGCTCGAGGCCATCTACACGCCTGGCACCAGAATGGGGGAGGACGTACCTGTTTTCTGGCTGGACCTGTTCGAACCTGAAAATGCCTCGAAGATCATCCTCACCTCCGACGAGAAGACTCTGGAATTTGTACTGAAACTGAAGTCGCCGGTGCCATCGGGCGTCGTCGCACGGGGCCAGGAAGTCGAGCTCTACGCCACGTTGATGGATCGTTTTAACAACCTTGGTGCAAACGAGCTGGTGAACTGGTTTGTCGAAAGGGGGGCAGGAGAAACAGCCAGGGTGATTCTCAGGGGACAACAGGACCTTACCAATCAGGAAGGGCTCACGCGGGTGTTCGTTTCCAGCGACACAGGGGGCACATTCGCGCTGAGTGTGCTTAGCCAGCGTAGCAAGCAAAAAGCGATCTTCGATGAGATTACGTTCGAGGGGGGGGGGCGACCAACGTGAGATGACCTCCATCCACCGTCTATTCCCATCGAGGAGCAAGGATCATGGCACTGAATCATATTGGCGATCTGCAGGAAAAACGGCGTTCCGCTTTGCTTGAATACTGCATCGGGCACGCCAGCCGGGAGAAATACTCCTTTGTGGAAACGCCGGCAGGCTTGTTCGAACTGCTGTGTATGGACCCGCTGGAAACTTTCGCAGTGAAAAGCTCTTGGGTGGCCGAAGCGACCAGTTGCGCCCAGCAGTACATTCATCGGATATACCGCAATCTTGAGCGCGGCTACGACAAGCATCAGTTTCCCGCCAGCGATCTGAGCGAGTGGGAATTGTGCAGCAACTATTCCGATTGGGCTGCGGTGCAGTTGATCAGGCTCTACCCGGAAAACTACATCAACCCGTTTGTTCGCCAACGCAAGACCAGCCTGTTCAAGGCCCTCGAAAATGACCTGAACCACACCCGCTTGAATGACGACTCCGTGCTGGCTGCCTTGCATAATTACTTGCAAAGGTTTGAGCAGACCTGTGATCTGGATGTGCTGAGTTGCTACATGGACGGTCCCACGCCTGACCGCGCCGACTACTACTTTGTCGGCCGTGAGCGGGTGCCGCCTTTCCAGTACTTCTGGCGCAAAGCCGAGATCGAGCTCACGCCGACCTGCGTCGCGGTCAATCCGGCTGCCTGGGGTGAATGGCAGGCAGTGGAAATTCAGCCGGCGCATCGGGTGCTGGATATACGCCCGGTGTTCTGGAACGGACGGTTGTGCCTGGTCTGGGCCGAATGGAGAGACAAAGTAGAAGGCAAAACAGAAGACGAAAGCATCCGCGAAAGCATCCCCGAAAGACTCGACGTCAACCTGTCCTTCATGAAGCAGAACGGTCAATGGTCGGCGCCGCTGAGTCTATACGGCGCGCAAGCCGCGGAAGGCGATGACCAGGATTTTCACCTGATTGCTTCGGTGTGGATCGATGGGATGTCTCCCAAGGGGAAGCTGGGGGTGTCGATCCCGGTAAAGGACGCGGAACAAGCATCGGATGCATCAGACGTGACACGCAGGATTTACGACGTACTGCTACGCCCCGACCTCACTGACGCAGGTGGCTGGCTGGATAGCGCCAGGGAACGCTTCAAAACTCCGGAAACGGTGCAGCATTCCTTCAATTACCAGGTCCCGATGACCAGCGTTGAAAAGCCTGAAGGCACGATGTCGGATTTTCTCGATCTTCACGCTATAGCAATACGTGAAGGCGAAAAGGATGTACTGATCGTCAATGGGTTTTGCAGACCTACGGCGCTGCCCCCTGGCGTTTCTGAAGTGTTCGAATTGAAGCTGCTGAACGGCACGGTGGCGGATCCCTCTTTAGAAGAAACGCATTCGCAAGCCGGAGGCTGGACCACGGCCTCGTTGAGGTTCGAACGTGACAAAGGTTCATGGCCGCCAGACACCACGTTAGCGTTAACCGCAGAAACGACCGGGTATGGCGGCAAGGAGTTCAAACTCCAGATCGGCAACCTGACGAACTTCACTCCGCCAAAGCTGGTAAAAAACATCACCAATGCGGCGCAGTTTCTGTCTTATGAGTTGCCGGAACCGTACCTCAATTACAGCCGCCTGAACTCACAGTTCGGTCCTGAACTGGTGCTGCGCTCCAATCGCTCCGTGGAGGCCGTACTCGACTGGGACACGCAGTTCCTTCCGGAACCACCGCCGACCGGCGCTCAGATTCACGAACCCAACGGCGCCTTCGATGGCGCCAACGGTCTGTTCTACTGGGAGTTGTTTTTCCATTTGCCGCACCTGGTGTACACCCGCATGCGCGATGAAGAACGTTTTGTCGAAGCGCAGAAATGGTTGCATTTCGTGTTCGACCCGCAAGCCATTGCAGACACCGCCAGAGCCGTTCCCAAAGTGTCGTACTGGCGCTGCCGGCCATTGGCAAACGAAGCCGGCAATCCCGGCTGTGAGGCGCTGGCCCCCGCCGATCCGGATGCGATTGGCTATTCGACACCCAAGCACTTCAAGATTTTGATGTTCTGCGACTACGTAAAAAATCTGATGATCTGGGGCGACTGGTATTACCGGCAACTGACCCGCGACAGCCTGGTGGCGGCCCGCTTGTGTTACGTGCAAGCCGAGTTCCTGATGGGCCCGGCGCCTTTGGCCCGTGCGGTGAACCGTTGGCAGACCGCCACGGTGGGAAGCCTTGTGGATGCAAGCCGCCGCCGTCCGGCGCTGGAGGCGTTTGAACAGACGCATGTCTTCAGTCTGGCGGATGTCCCCGCCGGGTCCGATATTGCGGCGAGCCTTGGTCTGTTGTCTTCCGGGCCGTTCAGGATTCCGATCGATTCGTCGCTGGTGGATTTGTTTGCGGCCCCCGGCCGGCGTTTGCACAACTTGCGCAACAACCTCACCCTCGATGGCAAGCCGCTGGATATCCCGCTATTCAGCCCGCCCACCGACCCGAACGAGTTGCTGCGTTTCCTGGCGTCGGGTGGTGTCGGTGGGCCACGGCCGATGGGCGGCCGGCTGGTCGTCGGCGCGTTCCGCTGGCGTGCCGTTCACGAAATTGCATTGCGTGCGGTGCAGGTGCTCCAGGATTTCGGCACTCAAGTGCTCAATCTGCTCGAACGACGTGATCGTGCCGAGCAGGAAGAATTGCAGCAAACGCATTTGGTCGAACTGGGCAATTACGCGCAAACCGTGCAGGAGCAGTCCATCGCTCAACTCGAGGCTGGCGTCACGGCGCTTGAGCAGAGCCGGGTCGTGGCGCTACAGCGCGCGGATGCGTACGCGCAGCGCTATGACGAGAACGTGTCGGCGGTAGAGTATCAGGTGATGGCGAGCCTGAAAGGGTCGAAAACACTTGCCTTGACCGCCAAAGTCCTCAAACCCACCGGGGCGGTTATCGCGGCGCTGCCGAAGATTTTTGGCATGTCCAATGGCGGTATGAAGCCTGAAAATGCAATCGATGCCGTGTGCTTCGGACTGGAAATCGCTTCGTCGATGCTGCAAATCGACGCCGACGATCAGGCCACTACTGAAGGCTACCGTCGCCGTCGTAACGAATGGGGACTGCAGCGTGATCAGGCCTTGGCCGAGGTGGACGCCCTCAACGCGCAGATCGAGGCGCAGCGCCATGCGGTCAGCGCCGCTCGCTCAAACCTTGCCCAAACCCTGCGGGCCAACGCTCAGGCGCTGACGATTTACAGCTATCTGAAAAATCGCGCGGGTAATGCCGAACTGTTCGGCTGGATGCTTGGCCAGCTCAAGGCTTTGCATTATCAGGCATACGATGCCGTCATCAGTTTGTGTCTCAGCGCCCAGGCATCGCTGAATGCCGAAACCGGTGATTACGACACGCAGATTCCGTTGCCACAGGTGTGGCTGGATCAGCGTCATGGTTTGACGGCAGGCGAGCATTTGCGTGCGCACTTGCTGCGTATGGAGCGCGAATATTTACAACGCTACGAGCGGCGACCGGAATTGGTGAAAACCATTTCCCTGCGCGAGTTGTTCAACGACGAGTTCGACCCGCAGCCAGGTGTCGACAGTTGGGAGACTGCGCTGGGTCTGCTACAGAGAGACGGCACGCTGGAGTTCCAGCTGACTCAGTTGCTGTTCGATCGTGATCATCCGGGACTCTTCTGCCGGCAGATCCAGTCGGTGGAAATCGACCTGCCGGTGCTGACCGGACCGTTCGAGGATGTGCGGGCCGTCTTGCTGCAGATCGAAAGCAAGACGGCGACCCGTGCTACCACGCAGTCGGTGCAGTACTTGCACAACCCCGGGAAAGTGGCGCCGAGCGATGTGTTGATCAACTTGCGCAGCGGCCAGCAGATCGTCCTCTCGGCAGGGATTGCCGACAACGGTCTGACGGCCATGAAGCCCGATGATGGCTTGCTCAATCCATTCGAATACACGGGTGCCGTGTCGAAGTGGCAACTGTCTTTTCCCTGGCATGGGAAGCGGCCGCAGGCAGACATGCTGCGCTCCATGACCAACGTCATCGTGCGTGTCCGCTACAGCGCAAAGATCGGCGAGACGACCTTCGCCAGCAAAGTCAAAGACCTGGTCAACGAAGCTGAAACTGCCTGGCGCAACCGGCAAGTCAAAGGAGCGGGTAATCATGAGTGAACCGATCATTCAAGCGGACCAGAGTCTGATACTCAATGGTGATTTCCTCGAAGGGACAAGGGGCTGGACAAAGATCGGTTCTGCAGTCGGCACGGTGGAAGATGAGTATGTCACTGGCGAGCGGATCACACTTTTGCATCTTGCTGAAGAAAGCTGGGTCAGTCAGGAATTTGATGTCCCCAAGAAACCCGCCGATCAAGCGCAATATCGACTGAGCTTCGAGTGCGAGACGATCCACGAGCAGTCGGGCTGGCTACGGATTTTCAACGGTAAGCAGTTGATTGACGAAATAGAGCTGATACCCAAACCTGACCGCAACCTTGAGCAGGATCTGGCCCGGTTGGCAGCCGGACAACCTTTGATTTTTGATCCGGATCCATACGTACAAACGCTGAGTGCATTGTTCGAGGCTGGCGATAAGCTTCGCATCGAGATCAGAAGCCCGCCGAACGAAGAAAACGACAATTATTCGAAAGTCCGGATTGCCCGTATCGACCTCCAGTTGTATTTGGATAAGTTGAAGCTGAAAACAGTGAAACTCGATAAACAAGTGCTGGGCGAAGGTGGCACGCTTTACCTTTGCATGGGAGCAACAGACAGCGACTCACATG
Source organism: Pseudomonas sp. S3_C06 (assembly GCF_054667675.1). Classification (NCBI taxonomy): domain Bacteria; kingdom Pseudomonadati; phylum Pseudomonadota; class Gammaproteobacteria; order Pseudomonadales; family Pseudomonadaceae; genus Pseudomonas; species Pseudomonas sp. S3_C06. The sequence continues at coordinate 2,458,959 of NZ_CP162747.1, read as the reverse complement.
ATTTGACCTTCGAGCCAGAGCCGGGCAACGCCTGGGAGAATACCGAGGCCTCGTTGATGCTTGTCGATAATCCACAGAAAGCGATTGGTATCATGCCGGGCCCGGAGATAGACCAGTTGCTGACAGAGCACTGGTTGCTCCACGCTCCAGTGGTGCCTGGCAAGGACTGTTATCCGTTAACGGTGAACCTGCACAGCCGCTACAACGCCGAACCTTTTACGATCGACGCATCGCTGGGCCACCACCGTCTGAAGTTTCGCGAGAGGCTGGACGCTGCGTATTACCCGATACTGAAACACGGGCAGAGCGTGCGTCTGGGGGTGCAAGTGGCGTCTTATTACACCAATCAGAGCTTCGCAGGCCTGACGGTGAACTGGTCGACGGCAGAGCACGTGTTTTCTGCCAGTGTTTCGGATGAACATGGCTGGGCCTACTGCGACTTTCAGCCGGAGACGGCGGGAGACGCGCACATCGTGGCCTCGGTCACGAGTCGATATTATGCCAGTGGCGTTTACACGGAATCGTTCACAGTACGGGTACTGGAAACTGATCCGTGGGACGAACTGCTTGCCGTTGTCGATGGGCAAGAGACTGCTTGGGATTCGCAAGGCTATCCGAACCGTGACAGCCGCCATGACGTTCAGGTACGACTGCCTGCCGATGGTTCTTTACTCGGTACCCGGCTGTCATTGCACTGGAGTGGCGATGATCACGGACAGCTCGGTGTGGACATCAGCCCGGAGCTTGAAAGCGCAGTGCCCGTCACAGAGCGGGATATGGTCTGGACGCTGGCTAGCGGGGGGGACCTTGACGGTAAATTCACACTATCACTGGTCTGCTCGGACTTGCTGCTGCCGTCCCCGGGCAGACCGATGTCGCTGGCGCGCAACCGGGTCAGGATCGGTGAAGTGCACGAAGCCAACAAATGCCCCGTGGTCGATGAGCAGGAAAGTGTGTTGTTGCGCTTGCAAGTGTTGCATGAGACGGCATTCGGTGACGGTGATCCGGTTCGCAACGCGTCGGTCGAATGGCACACGCCGCAAGGCGTCATTAATGCGTGCAGTGGCGATGGTGGTTGGGCGAGCGTGCTCTATACGCCGATTGAAGCCGGCAATCTGAAGGTCACGGCTCACGTCAAGGCGCACTCGGAATCCGTGCCGATCACCCGGCCGTTCGACGTCCGGGCGCTCGCTTCCAGTCCCTGGAAAACCGAGGTCGAGATCCTGCTGGACGGGGAGATTGTCAAGCGTAATACGCTCGGAGTGGTCTGCCGAAGAGGACATTCGCATACCCTGATCGTCAAACCCGTCGAGGAAAGTTCCTGGCTTGATAAAAACATCAGCTTGCACTGGCGTGGCGATGATCCCGGTATCGGTCTGCAGCTCTCGGAGCCGGGAGTAGGCAAACCCTTGTCGAAAGAAGGCGTGCAATGGACGCTGAGTTCAGAGGCGGTCAGCAGCATCAGCAGTCTGTTTGAGCTGGAACTGCGTCTGGAAAGTGTCGAGGTTGTCCGGGAGTTGTCCGGGCGCTTGCTTTCTGCTCAGTTGAGTACGGAATTCAGCTTTCTGCTGGATCAGATTCGGGCTGAGCCGGACGAACAAGCGCTGTATCCGTGTCTGGGGGCCACCCACAGCTTCAATGTAATGCCCGGCGCATTGAGCCCGCTGGTGGGTTTGCAGGCCGTGCTGACCCGCTCCGACGCCCCGATTGATGCCTTGGGCGCTCCCGTTGTATCGACGCTGGATACTTCAGAAACGTTGACCGACGGCGGCGCTATCTGGACGCTGGACTTTTCTGCAAGCGAGCAACCGGCTCGCTTCGAGCTGGTCGTTGCCTTGCCCGAACTGGATTTTGTCGCTCCTGCCAAGCCCATGGTGTTGGCTCATAACAAAGTAAGGATTCACGCTGTGCGCGAAGCAGCCGTGGATCCGGTCGTCGCTACGGCCGGATCCACGGCTCCTGCCTGGCTTTGGGTTCAGGTGTATTCGCATTTTACCCAGCGCCCGGTGGAACAGGTTCCGGTGAATTGGTGGGACGGCGTGAATAGCCCGACCACGTGGACCGATTCAGAGGGCTGGAGCGGTTTTGGTTTTCGGCCGCTTGCCGGCGGCACGCATTCGGTTATTGCGCTGGTAGATAGCTACTTTGACGGCAACGAAGACAGTCGCATGGTAACCGTCAATGCGCTGAAAACAGACCCGTGGGCGGGTTTGATGGTCAGTTTTGACGGCAAACGGGAACAGCCATGGGGTGAAAGAACCTACTTCCCGCGTCATAACGGGCAGCACCGGATTGACCTGAAAGTCCCGTCCGACAGCGATTTGCTGAATTACGGTCTGGCGTTGGGAATGACGGGAGCCGGGCCAGGGGAGCTGGGAATGCGCTTCGATGAACCCAAGCTCGGCGAATTCAGGCGTTTCAACGAGGAAGAGAAATTAACCTTCAACTATTACTCGGTCGGTAACGCGAAGAACGGCAGCTTCGGGTTGTGCTTTGCGTCTGAACGGCTGGCGAGCCTGTCTCCCGTTAATGCGATGTCTTTGGGAGAGGGCGCGCAGGTAGTGAAAATTGCCGAGCGTTCGCGAATCAGCCAGACCTTGTTGTGGGGCGAGGCGGTTTCGGAACAGATCACCATTGTTTCAGTCATCAGCGGCAGACCGATGGCCGGGGTGATCGTGACATGGTTCAGCCCGGATCTTGGTGAAGTGACAACCACCACCAATTACTACGGTGTGGCGCGCGTGCGGTTTGTACCGACGACACCTGGTGCATTTGAGCTGACCGCAACGGTGGGCGAGGCACTGCATTCGGAGTCCATCGCCATACCGCTTTACCTCAATCAACCTCGGCAAATCCTCTCGCTCACCAGCCCCAAGCCCGGTGGTCACCTGGGCGAGCGGGTTTCAGCGACCGTCAACGTAGTGTCGGCCTTGACCTCTGAGCCTTTGGAGGGGGTCGAGGTGCAATGGGAATACCCGACATTGAATCTTGCTCCCACTACTACAGATGTCGACGGGAACGCACGGATAGAGTTCAGGATGCCTGGCCTTAGACGTGGCTGGCTGGATGCTTATGTCCCGGGCGGATACAGCGGCTGGGAATTCAAAACGCTCGAATTTGAATTGGTGCCAACAAATGTCTAAATCTATTGATTCCAATACTTGGCTGCAAGAATTCATCCCTCTCGTTAATGGCCAAACAGTCGAATGGGATGAGGTGAAACTGAATCTGATGAAGGGTGAAACCTGCACAGTGGGGCTGCACTATAAATACAGTTGGTTGATTGGCACGGACGAAGGCTTTCTTGCTTTGGAGTGCAAGTCGGGCACGGAGCGGGGTTTGATTTTTGATCCGCCGTTGGGACAGGAATGTGAGATGGCTGAGGGCACTACCTCATTGAATTGGCGTATCACGAGCGACTCATCTGACATCGGTCTTTTTGAATTGCAGTTCGCGCTTCCAAAGTATTCTGAGCTATCGAAGTCACCGTTAATACCGGGGCGATTGATCAGTAACTGGTCAGACGGCTTCATTCCGTACATCAATGGGCAGCCCGTCGATTGGCCAGATGTGAAGCTGGACTTGTTGGTAGGACAGACCCGCACGTTGAGGCTGCACTATGAAAATAGCGATTTGGTAGGGAAGCCCGATGGCTTCCTTGCTTTGGAATACAAGCAAGGTGCAGAGGGGCGAGGGCTGGTTTTTGATCCGCCATTGGGCCAACCGTGCGAGATGGCAGAGGGCACGCAGTCTTTAAGTTGGGTTATTTCGAGTGACCATGCTGATATCGGTGGTTTTGAGTTGCAGTTTGTCCTGCCGAAATTTTCTATGGCTTCGGAGTCGCCGTCATTGCCATCAAGAGTGATAGGCCACGACGAACTCATATTTATGTTCGATACGTTCCTCATCAAGCCTCGCCAGAGCAGTTTGCGTACAGAGCCCCTTTCCTCTTACGAGGTTTCTTATCCATGTCTCGGCGCCGTACATAATCTGCAGCTGTCTTTGAAGCCTGACTCTCCATTGGTCGGGCGCCGTGCGAAGCTGATATGGAGCGGTGAGCCCCATGATGTTCTGGGCGTCGAGATTACACCGGGTCTTCAGGATGTAATTGAACTTGATCAAACAGGGGTGTCCTGGAAGCTGGATTTTAGCAAAGCTACCAAGCAAGCACTGATCTACCTCCAATTGCAAGTTCTGGATCTTGAATGGGTCTCGGAAAGATTGCCTTTGGATTTGGGTCATAATTTGGCGACTGCAACAAAGAAACAAGCTGATGGCAGCTTTGCCTATGCTATATCCGCTACTTCGGTCCATCTAAACAAGCCGGCCCCCGGTGTAGTTATCTGGGTAACATGGTCGAGCGGCGAGCAATATATTGTTACCGGAGTGGATGGTAATGTAATTTGGGAGCATTTCTTCACGGATCTGAGATTCAGAGTCTGGAATAGATATAACTCTACTTATGTGAATGTGTAGCGTAAGTCAGTAGTTTTCGAAACCGGTTAGCTCCATTTCGTCGCATGCAATTAACGGCGGTTACTATGGATGTAGCGGGTGGGAATTAAAAGCTCTCGAATTTGAATTGGTGCCATCAAATGTCTAAATCTATTGATTCCAATACTTGGCTGCAAGAATTCACCCCTCTCGTTAATGGCCAGAAAGTCGACTGGGATGAGGTGAAACTGAATCTGATGAAGGGTGAAACCTGCACAGTGGGGCTGGACTATAAATACAGTTGGTTGATTGGCACGGACGAAGGCTTTCTTGCTTTGGAGTGCAAGTCGGGCACGGAGCGGGGTTTGATTTTTGATCCGCCGTTGGGACAGGAATGTGAGATGGCTGCGGGCACTACCTCATTGAATTGGCGTATCACGAGCGACTCATCTGACATCGGTCTTTTTGAATTGCAGTTCGCGCTTCCAAAGTATCCTGAGTTATCGAAGTCACCGTTAATACCGGGGCGATTGATCAGCAACTGGTCAGACGGCTTCATTCCGCTCCTCAACGACCGGCAAGTAGAATGGCCCGAAGCCAGACTCATTTCAATGATGAGGCGGATATACACACTGACGCTGAGTTACGAAAATAATCTTCTCATTGGTGATCCTTCCGGCTTTGTTGCTCTGGATTACGTACCAGGCGCAGAGGGCAGGGATCTGGTTTTCGATCCGCCGTTGCGGCAGTTGTGCGCGATGGAGGAGGGAACTACTTCATTGAGCTGGCAAATCACGATCAGCCCCACTGATATCAGTCTTTTCGCTTTGCAGTTTTCCCTTCCCAAGTTACCCGACGTATCGAAATCACCGGTCATACCTGGGCGTTTAATCAGAGATTGGTCAGACGGTTTCACACCTCTGATCAATGGCCAGCCGGTCAGTTGGTCTGCACTCAAACTGGATTTAATGGTGGGAGACACCTGCACGCTGACCCTTGAGTATAAAAACAGTGGACTGATTGGTGAGCCCGATGCCTTTCTTGCTCTGCAATACGCACCGGGCTCAGAGGAACGGGGGCTGGTATTTGATCCACCCTTGGGGCTGCCGCGTGCGATGGCTGTGGGGACAACGTCATTAAACTGGCTAGTCACTAGCGAACAAGCGGATGCCGGGCATTTCGCGTTGCAGTTTGCTCTTCCCAAAATTCCCGAACTAGAGACGTCGCCGTCATTGCAGGGGCGTTTGATTGAACACTGGTCAGATGCTTTCGTCCCACTCGTTAATGGACAGCGGATGGCATGGCCCGATGTGAAACCGGACTTGATGGTCGGGCAGACCTGTACATTGACCCTGAGTTATGAGGACAGCATTTTAATTGGTGATCCGGGTGGCTTTCTTGCTCTGGAATACACGCCTGGTGCAGAGGGGCAAGGGTTGGTTTTTGATCCGCCATTGGGCCAACCGTGTGCGATGGCGGATGGGACGACCTCGTTGAGTTGGGTTATCACGAGTGATCAGGCCGACAGCGGTACTTTTGAATTGCAATTTTCCTTGCCGAAATTTCCAGAGTTTTCGAGTTCGCCATCGTTTCCAGTCAAAGTGATAAGTCACGATGAGCTTGGTTTTGTGTTCGATACGTTTCCCTTTAAATTTCCCGAAGGTGCCAATCCCTGTCACGGCGCCACGCATACTCTGTATCTATCGTTGGAACCTGACTCTCCCTTGGTTGGTCGCCGTGTAAGACTCATATGGGAAGGCGAGCCTCCTGACATTCTAGGTGTTGAGGTTACACCTGGTCTGGAGGTAATACATCAACTTGACCAGCGAGGGTTGTCCTGGAAGTTGGACTTCAATAAGACCTCTAAAAATACGGAGTTTTTTTTGAAACTGGAGATTCAGGATTTTGATTGGGTTTCATCGGATTTGCGGATGTCGTTGGGCCATAATCTGGTCACTGCAACTAAAAAACTAATTCAGGATGGTCATGGTTCCAAGTATGTTATTAGCGCTACTTCGGTTTTCCTGGATCAGCCCGCCCCCGGCGTATTTATCGCCATCACTTGGCCGGAGGGGGCTGATTTTACGCATACCCAGGCAGATGGTACTGCGACCTGGCCGCTTGGGACGCAGACTTTAAACTTTAGGGTTGTAAATAGTTATGATGGTACTTTTATAGACTTGTAGCGGGTTGTTGGAAGTTGACGTGTGCGCCCCCTCTGAGCATGGAGTTCGTCACGCTCTGCGTCATAAAGTGCCAGCTGTTTTCCAGGTTAGATATCGCGTTACCATTTCAGCCCCTAGCTCCAAAGGCCGAACATCCACCACCGGAACCCCATGAGCACTCAACCGCTCATGGAGTTCTGCCCGTTCGTTCAGGTAATTCACCGTCCCGCAATAAGCTAGCGCTTCGGGCAAGTTTTGCACCGCTCTTTGGCGTATCGAATCCAGCGCCTCCTCGCGCAGGCTTGCCACCAGCACCCGATGTTGCGCACTCAGGCGTCTAACCGCGCTCAACAGTTCATCGTCATCTTCATCACGCAAATTGGTCACCAGCACCACCAGTGCCCGGCGCTTTTGTCGGGCCAGCAGTTGATTGACGGCAGCCTGATAATCGGCGGGACGCTGAGTGCTCTCAAGGTCGTAAACCGCATTGAGCAGCACGTTCAGTTGGCCGCTACCTTTGACCGGCGCCAGATAGCGCGGCTGCTCGCCGGCAAACGTACTCAACCCCACTGCATCGCCCTGACGCAAGGCCACATAACTGAGCAGCAAACAGGCATTGAGTGCGTGATCGAAGTGCGACAGTTCATCGTCCTGACTGCGCATGCGCCGGCCGCAGTCGAGCATGAAAATGATCTGCTGATCGCGCTCGTCCTGATACTCGCGGGCAATCGGCGTGCGCTGGCGCGCGGTGGCTTTCCAGTCGATCTGGCGCAGGCTGTCGCCTTCGCGGAACTCGCGCAGTTGATGGAATTCCAGACCCTGACCGCGACGTTGCCGCTGGCGTACGCCGAGCTGGCTGAGCCAGTTGTCCACAGCCAGCAGTTCACCGCCGTAGAGCCGGGCGAAGTCGGGATAGACGCGGGTCTGGTCGCTGACGCTGAGCAGGCGTTTGCCTGACCATAATCCCAAGGGGCTGGGCAGGTTGATTTCGCAGTGGACGAAGCTGAAATGACCGCGTTTGAGCGGGCGCAGGCGATAGCCGAGCAGGCTGCGCTGGCCCGGTTGCAATTCAATGGAGAGCGGCAGGTGTTCGAAGCTCAAGCCTTCCGGTGGGTGGTCGAACAGTTCAATGTTCGTCGGCGCAGTAAAGTCATGTTCGACTTCCAGGTGCACCTCGCCCCAACGTCCGAGGGCGAGACTACCGGGCATCTGACGTGTGATGCGCGGCGTCGGCAGACGTTTGAGGCGCAGCGCATCCAGCACCGCTAGGGCCAACAGTGCCAGCAGCAAACCCCAGTTGATCGAGATCAGACTGGCCGGGATATCGGTCTCCAGTGCCCGCAATGTCCCCAGCACAATGCCGATGACCAGCAGCACAGCCAGCCAGATCAACAGCAGGCGTGAGGGTTTCACAGACGCGGCGCCGCAATCTGGTCGAGCAGTTGCTGGAGCACCTGATCGACCTGCAAACCTTCGATGTCCAGCTCCGGGGCGATGCGCACGCGATGGCGCAGCACGGCCAGCGCGCAGCCTTTGATGTCATCGGGAATCACAAATTCGCCGCCACGCAACAATGCGCGGGCACGGGCGCAACGCACCAAGGCAATCGAGGCGCGTGGTCCGGCGCCAAGGGTCAGCCCCGGCCAGGTGCGCGTGCTGCGCGCCAGGCGCACGGCGTAGTCGAGGACCTGGTCGTCCAGCGGCAAATCACTGGCGATGCGTTGCAAGGCTTGCACATCCTTGGCTTGCAACACGGTGCGCAGCGGTTGCACATCGAGCATGTCGGCACGGGTCGAGCGACAGACCTGACGCACCATGTTCAGCTCCTGATCGGCGTCGGGGTAGTCCATGCGTACCTTGATCATGAACCGGTCGAGCTCGGCTTCCGGCAGGGGATAGGTGCCTTCCTGTTCGATCGGGTTCTGTGTGGCCAGAACCATGAACGGTTGCGCGATGGGCAGGGCGCGACCTTCGAGCGTGACCTGACGCTCCTGCATCGCTTCGAGCAAGGCGGCCTGGGTTTTCGCCGGTGCGCGGTTGATCTCGTCGGCCAGCAACAGATTGGTGAACAACGGGCCTTTGCGCAGTTTGAACTGCTCGGTTTGCAAGTCGTACACCGCGTGGCCGGTGACATCGCTGGGCATCAGATCCGGAGTGAATTGAATCCGCGCGAATTCGCCACTGAAGCAGCGGGCCAGTGCACGCACCAGCAGGGTCTTGCCCAGCCCCGGCACGCCTTCGAGCAGCACGTGGCCACCGGCGATAAGCGCTGTCAGCACGTCGTCGATCACCTGATTCTGGCCGATCAGGGCTTTCTGCAATTCGCCGCGCACCGCTTGCGCCAACTGGCTGGCACGCTGGCGTTGCTGGGCGGCGTGGCTGGCGCTGCCGGGCTCGATCTGTTCGGTCATAGCGTGTTCCTCAAGGTTTGCAGGTGGGCGACCTGGCGGCAAAAATCGGCGCTGGAGATCCGCCGGTTCGGCACCGGGCTCAAGGCCTGGCTGATAGCGCGAGTGGATTGCCGGGTCAGGCGCGACAACGCCAGCCATTGTTCGGCAACGTTCAATTGGTCAAAGCCGGGATGGCGACGGCGGGCGCGGCGCAGCACATCCTGTTGCAGGGCTTGCAGGAGTGCCTGTTGGCCGTTGTGACGCAACAGGAAATCGGCGCTGGCACGCAGGTGTTCCTGCAACTGTCGCCGCCCGCTCGGGGCCGGCGTCTGAAGTGGTCCATGGCGCACACCGACATGCCACAGCCACAGACCGATCAACGCCAGCAGGGCAACGATGGCTTGCGGGAAGTAGCGCCAGAGCAAGGTCAGCAGGCCATCGTGCGCGGTGTTGTAGATCAAGGTGACGTCGGTGTCGGCGCTCAAATACCAGAGCAGCCAGGCATTGTCGTATTGGCTGATGCTTTTGTTTTTCCACAATTCGGCGTCGGTGACCACGGTGATCGAGCCGAGGCTGTAGGGCAGTTGCATCATGTGCGTGGCCTTGGCGCTGTTGGCCCAGGCTTGCGCCAGATTCTTCGGGTCGTCGAGGTGGAAATCGGTGTCGAAGCCGGCGTAGGCCGGTGCGTCTTCGTCTTCCAGATAGAGTCGGGTCAGTTTCGGAAAGCGTTCTGGTTCGACGTCTGCAGGCAAGTCTTTCAGGTCCTTGCTCAGGGATTGATGCAGTTGCACCCGGTCGAGCAACAGGTCGTTGCTCTGTCTGGTCTGCTCATCCCACAGTGATTCTGCGACGAATACCAGGCGCCCGCCGGCCCGTGCCCAGTTCAATACCTGATCGACCTGACGCGGGGTCATTTGCGAGCGGTCGTTGAACAACAGCAATGTATGACGGCGTGGGTCGATATCGGGGAGCGCCGCGAGGCTTTCGGCATGGCTGACCATGAGCCCACGCTCACGTAAAAAGATCTCGGCCGCCAGATAAGGATTGGCTTGCGCGGCGGGCGAGGGGCCGTGATCGACTTCTTCCTGATAAGGCTTGGCCTTGAGGTAGAGGAAAACGCTCAGCGCGCCCAGCAACAGGGCGATCAACGCAGCGCCCCAGCACAGTGTCCGGCGACTCAACGGGCAGCTCCGGGGCCAAACAAGGCGCGCCAGCCATCGCACAATTCCTGCTGCAGAGGCGCCGCTGGCACGCGATGCCCGTAGGCCATGTTCTGCCAGTGGACGGTCAGGCTGCGGCTGAAGGCGAGCAGTTCGGGACGTTGTAAATGCTCGATTTGCGCGAGCACCTGGAGTTCGGTGTCGGCGGGCTTCAGGGTCAGATCGAAATCGTGGAGCAGATGGCTGAGCAGCCCTCGATACAGCAAGCCCAACGCTGCGCGGGGTTGGCTTTGCCAGAGTTGCTCGGCGCTGGCTGCGATGTCGTCAGGCAGGGTGTCGCGGTTCAAGTCCAGACCGAAGGCTTGCTGCGGCAACGCGCGTTTCGGTTTGGCAGGCAGTCTCGGGCGGCGACTGACGAAAGCTTGCAGGAACTCGCGATAACGCCAGAGCAGCCAGCCGATTGCCGCCAGGAGCGCGCCCCACAATAACACTTCAATGATCTTCGCCAGCAGATTGAGGTGTTGCCCGTCGAGCCAGCCCAGCAGGGTTTTCAACCACTGCGGCGCTTCACCCGGTGTTTGCGCTTCGGCAGGTTTCGCCGGGTCGTCGCCAAAGCGATAGCGGGTGACGGATTCCTTGTTCTTGAACGGCGGTTGTTCGAGCAACGCCTTGATGCTGTCTCGGGAGGCCTGACTGGTGAGCGGCTGATTCAACAGTCGCGGTGCCTGTGGACTGTCATCAGGCTCGGCTGCCCACGCCGAAGGCACATTCGGCAGCAGCAGACAGACCGCCAGCAGCACCCCCAATACACCGTTGTTCAGGCGCTGTCGCAAGCGGCGGAACACCAGCTCGATATCCCATGCTTCCAGCTGTGTGCGGCGGTTCAGATAAAGGCTGAAGCCACAGGCGACGTAGATCGGTTCCCACACCACCAGCACCAGCGCATAGAAAACATTGGTCAGGTGTTCGAGCCAGCGCCAATCGTGATCCGCCGCGAATATCAGCGATTGCCAGTCCCAATCCGTTTCGATCTGCTGCGGTAACAGCATGTAGAACAACACCATCAGGCCGATCCACAACGCGGTCTCCAGATGCACACCGATGAGGGTCAGCCATTGCGCGGCGCCGGCGTTGCGTTGCAGCAGCACCTGCAGGCGTTGTTGCCGGGCATTGCCGTCGAGGCCTTCGAGTTGCACCACCGGCAGCAGAAAGCTGCGGCTCAAACTCAGGCGGCGCCAGGTCAGGCTGGCCAGCAGTTGCGGTTTGAGCAGGCGTGGCCATTCGCGCAAGGCTTGTTTAAGTGTCGGCGTTTCGCCAAACAGCGCTTTCGACAGGATGTACAACGGCAGGCGTTCGTACGCCGGTTTCAGCCACCAGAAGATAAACACCGCCAGTGACGGCGAATCCCAGAACAACAGGCTGAGCAAAGCGAACAGCGGCAAGGTGACGATCGCCCAACTGGTCATCAGCAGACGGCGATGTTGCTGGCTCATCAGCACGCCGAGGTCCATGGCTTCCCAGGTCGTGCGCGGACGGATCACCACGGTGGCGTCACTCAGGCGCATGGCGTGTCCTTCCGGCGAACGACAGATAGAGCGCAACCAACGTCCAAAGCCCGGCGCCGACCAGATATTTGGTCAAAGGTGTGACACTGGTTTTCGATGACCAATAGGCTTCGATAAACGCGGCAATCAACAGGAACAACATCACCCCGCAGACCAGCAACACGCTCTTGCGCGCCGCCCGTTTCAGCGCTTCGCTGCGGGTCAGCCGCCCGGGCGCGATCAAGGCCCAGCCGAGTTCCAGGCCGGCCGCCCCGGCGAGGGCAATGGCGGTGAGTTCAAAGGCGCCATGGGCGATGACGAATGACCAGAAGGTCTGGCCAAAACCGATCTCGCTCAGATGCCCGGCGACCGCGCCGATGACCATGCCGTTGTAGAACAGAAAGAACGCACTGCCCACGCCCATCAGCAAACCGCTGGCGAAGGTCTGAAAGGCGATGCCGATGTTGTGCATCACGTAGTAACCGAACATCACCCAGTCTTCGCTGGCCGCGCGTTCGGCGGGGCGCCCGAGGTGGCCGGCGACCGGGTCATACATGCCTTGCATCTCACGCACCTGATCGGCGGGGATCAGGTTGTAGACCAGTTCGGGAAACACATACACCAACACGCCGACGCTGATCAGGCTGCCGAAGAACAGCAAAGCCGCGGCCAGCACAAAAGGCCATTCGGCACGTACCAGACGCGGAAAGTCGGCGAGGATGAAACTCAGCAGGTTGGCGCCGAGCCGGCTGCGATGACGGTACAGCTGTTGATGTCCGCGCAGTACTTGTTGTTGCAGCGAATCAATGAGGAAACTGCTGTAGCCACGTTCCCGGGCCAATGCCAGATGTTGGCAAAGCCGTCGATAGGCCTTGGGGAAGCCGGCTACTTGTGAGGTGTCCTTGCCACGTTCGAGGCGTTCGAGGGCCAGCGCAAAACGCTCCCATTCGGCCTTGTGACGCGTCTCGAAAAGGCTTTGTTTCATGTCGGGCCCAACAAACCGCGAGCAATGCCGTTGAGCTCAACGACTGCTTTGGGTGCGGAAATATGCAGTGGCTGGGCGAGCAAGGCAGCCAGCTCATTGACCCGCGCTGGCGATAATTCACCTTGGCGCTCGGCAAAGCCAAGCACGGCGCGTTGTTCCGCGAGAGTCAGGGTGACCGGCGATCGCCGGGGTTCGGCATCAGGCAGTTGCGGTCGGGTCAACGGGCGTTCGCTGTAGACCACCAGTGTGCCGGCCGCGATGTCGCCGAGGCGTTTGAAGGTCGGGTGTTGCAGGCAACTGAGCGCGCCGAGGAAGTAGCCGAAGGGCAGCAGATCGACAAAGCGCAGCAAGTTGCGCAGCAGCGAGGCCGACCAGCCAACCGGTGTGCCGTCGTCGTGCACTACACGCAGCCCCATCCATTGTTTGCCCGGCGAGCGGCCCTGACGCAGTACTTCGAACAGCACCATGTACCACCAGCTGATCGCAAACAGCAGCAGCGAACCGAGACCCATGCCGAGCTTGCCGAGAAACGCCAGCGCGATGAACAGCGCGCCCATGATCAGGCCGCGAATACCCAGATCGATGGCAAAGGCCACGGCACGCACCATCAACCCGGCGGGACGCAACGGCAGATCGATGCCTTCCGGCGTTTCGACCTGATGCCGCGTATCCAGCGGCGGGGCCAGCGGTGCTTTCCTTGGCGGTGCTGTGGGCTCGAGCATGGGCTACCTGATGTTCGCCTGTTCGGAGTGCAAGTGAGGCCGATGCTAGCAGCCTCTCGGGGGGAAACGACATAACTATGTATTGCACAGTGATTGCCGCAAGGTGTTTGAATGTTTCAAGGCTGGCCGCGACGGCGGTCGAGCGCCTAGACTTCGCCGATCTTCAGTTCAGGAACCGCCCGTGACTTCAATCTTCTGGTACGACTACGAAACCACTGGCATCAATCCGCGCAACGATCGCCCGTTGCAGGTGGCCGGGATTCGCACCGATCATGCGCTCAACGAGATCGACGAGCCGGTGAATCTCTACTGCCAGCCCAGTGAAGACATCCTGCCGCATCCGGCGGCGTGCGCGATCACCGGCATCACCCCGAGCCAGCTCGCCGAAAAGGGTTTGAGCGAAGCGGACTTCATGACGCGGGTTCACGCTCAGCTGGCCGCCCCCGGCACCTGCGGCGCGGGATACAACACGCTGCGTTTCGACGACGAGATGACCCGCTACAGCCTGTATCGCAACTTCTTCGACCCCTACGCGCGGGAGTGGCAGGGCGGCAACAGCCGTTGGGATCTGATCGATGTGGTACGCGCCGCCTATGCGTTGCGTCCTGACGGTCTGGTCTGGCCGACCGATGACGAAGGCCGGGTGACGCTCAAGCTCGAACGCCTGACGGCGGCGAACAATATCGATCATGGTCACGCCCACGAAGCCTTGTCAGACGTGCGCGCCACCATCGCACTGGCGCGGTTGATCCGCGAAAAGCAGCCGAAGCTGTATGACTGGCTGTTTCAGTTGCGCAGCAAGCAGAAAGTCATGGACCAGATTCGCCTGTTGCAGCCACTGGTGCATATTTCAGGGCGTTTCTCGGCGGCACGCAGTTATGTCGGCGTGGTGCTGCCACTGGCCTGGCACCCGAAAAACCGTAATGCACTGATCGTCTGTGACCTGCACCTCGACCCACAGGGTTTGCTGGATCTCGACGCGCAAACCCTGCGCCAGCGTTTGTACACGCGTAGCGATGACTTGCTGGAAGGCGAGTTGCCGGTGCCGCTCAAGCTGATTCACATCAACCGTTGCCCGGTGGTGGCGCCGCTTGCGGTTTTGCGCGCGCAGGATCAGCAGCGTCTGGGGCTGGACATGGCGCTGTATCAACAGCGAGCGCTGCGGCTAACTGACGCACAACAAGTTTGGAAAGATAAAGTTGCGGCAATTTATGCCAGCGAAGATTTCACGCCGAGCGAGGATCCCGAACAACAGTTGTACGACGGATTTATCGGTGATCGCGACCGCCGTCTATGTGAGCAAGTGAGGAGCGCCGACCCGGCACAACTAGCGCAAGAGCAATGGCCTTTCGATGACGAACGTTTGCCCGAATTACTCTTTCGATATCGCGCGCGTAACTTTCCCGAGACGTTGAATTTCGAAGAGCAAGAACGCTGGAGAATATTTTGTCAGCAGCGGTTGTCCGCACCTGAATACGGCGCGCCGAATACCTTGAAGTCTTTTAGCGAGGCAGCAGAGCAATGGTCACTTAATGCCACGCCGCTGCAGAGTGAGGTGCTCAATGAATGGCAGAATTATGTCCAGGCATTGCGCAAACGTTTGAATCTTTGAAATCGAACATGACCGGGCTTAAATGCCGTGCATAAAAAAACGCCAGCATTCGCTGGCGTTTGTTTTTTCGCGGATCGCTCTGCGAAAGCGTTGCGGCTTAGCCCAGCAGGGTAGCCCAGCCTTCAACCACGTCACCGCCCCACTTGGCTTTCCACTCTTTCAGAGTTTTGTGGTTGCCACCTTTGGTTTCGATGACTTCGCCGTTGTGCGGGTTTTTGTATTGTTTAACTTTGCGGGCACGCTTGGTGCCGGTAGTTTTTACTGCGCCGCCGCGTACTGCTTTGGTTTTTGCTTCCGGGTCCAGCAGCGCGATGATGTCACGCAGGGACTTGGAGTATTCGCCCATCAGGGTGCGCAGTTTGCCTTCGAATTCCAGCTCGGCTTGCAGTTTGTCGTCTTGCGACAGGTTCTTCAAACGGGCTTGCAGCTCTTTGATAGCTTCTTCGGTGGCGCGGTATTCGTTGATCAAGGACATGATTACTACCTTAGTAGAGTGCTGAATGGCAGGGGGACAGTGCCGCAATAATAGTCAGGCTGTTTCATCAAGTAAACATTTAACCGGAGTTTTTATTTAAATTAGTTACGAGAAACTGCCATCTATTGAATATTCAGTTAAATAGTGTGACCCAGTCATCACAGATATTCACAGTTGTCTGATCAAGCGATACCACGGGATCACTGTCAGGTGGACGATCACCCCGTCAAGCATCCGTAGCGCCGAGCCTGAGCGGGGCCGTGCTGATCAATACTGCAGTTTTCCCGCGCAGCCGCTAGAATGGCGGCCTTTGCGAAGTTCTGGAGTTTCCCCCTCATGCGCACTTTCCGCCTGGTGATTTCTTGCCCGGACCGCGTTGGCATTGTTGCCAAAGTCAGTAATTTTCTGGCAGCCCACAACGGCTGGATCACCGAAGCGAGCCACCACTCGGACAATCAAGTGGGCTGGTTCTTCATGCGTCACGAGATTCGTGCCGATTCGCTGCCTTTCGGTATTGAAGTGTTGCGCGAGAAGTTTGCGCCGATCGCCGAAGAGTTCTCGATGGACTGGCGCATCACCGACACCGAGCAGAAAAAGCGCGTTGTGCTGATGGCCAGCCGCGAATCCCACTGCCTCGCTGACTTGCTGCACCGCTGGCACAGCGATGAACTGGACTGCGAAATCTCTTGCGTGATTTCCAACCACGATGACCTGCGCAGCATGGTCGAATGGCACGGCATTCCTTATTACCACGTCCCGGTCAATCCGCAGGACAAGCAACCGGCCTTCGATGAAGTGTCGCGGCTGGTCAAACAGCACGATGCTGAAGTGGTGGTGCTGGCGCGCTACATGCAAATCCTGCCGCCGGACATGTGCCGTGAATACGCACATAAAGTCATCAACATTCACCACAGCTTCCTGCCGTCGTTCGTCGGCGCCAAGCCGTATCACCAAGCGTCGCTGCGTGGCGTGAAGCTGATCGGTGCGACCTGCCACTACGTGACCGAAGAGCTGGACGCCGGCCCGATCATCGAGCAGGACGTGGTCCGTGTCAGCCACAGTGACAGCATCGAAGACATGGTGCGTTTCGGCCGTGACGTCGAGAAGATGGTGCTTGCTCGTGGCCTGCGCTATCACCTCGAAGACCGCGTGCTGGTGCATGGCAACAAGACTGTGGTGTTCTGATTCAAATCACACAGGCTTGAAAAACGAAGGGTCTGGGCGTTCAATCGTTCCAGGCCCTTCGCCGTTTCTGACCCGAGGAAAAGCTCATGAGCGATCCATTGGACAAAGCCACATCCAAAGCCCCGGCGACCCTCGGTGAAGGTTGCCTGAGCCGCTACGATCCGGAAGACATGAGCCCGGAAGATGGCACCGAATTTCCCGGCGCCGCCGAGTTGTGGGAACAACTCAAAGAGGATCAGGACGAAGCTAAGAAGCCTGCCTGACATTCATCAGTTTCTTCAGCAACGGGCGCCCCAACATCAACAGAAACACCGGGCCACCCACCAATAGATAGAAGTAGTAAGTCACCACCCGCCAGATCAGAATCGCCGCCGCTGCGGTGGATTTCCCGATCATCGGCGCCAACAGTGCCGCCGATGTCAGTTCCGCCGCCCCCGCGCCGCCCGGCAGCAGGCTGAATTGTCCGGCGCCCAGCGACAGCATCTGCACCAGAAAACTCCAGGCCCACTGCAAGTCTGCGCCCAGACCGCGTACCGCCAGATACAACACGCTGTAGCGCAGCAGCCAATGCACGCACGTCAGCGCAAAGACCTTGATCAGTGTCTGCCAGGGCAACTTCAGCGTGTCGGTAAAAGCCGCGAGAAAGTGCAGCAACTTGCGCGCCCAGCGCCGCCGGGTGCTGACCTTGACGTTGGCCCTTGCCAACAGACGCCCGCTCAGTCGAATCAACGCGCGGTGGTAGCGCGCGACCAACACGCAACTGAACAGGCCGCCAAACAACGACACGGCGCTGACGGTCAGCAGCCACTCCAGTCGATCGCTCAGATGCTGAAACAGCGCATAAATCAGAATCCCGCTCAGGGCGCAGAGAAAGAACAGCAAGTCGCTGAGCTGATCCATGGCAAACACCGCGCTGCCCCGCGCCGGGCGCACGCCCGATCGGGCCAGCAGGGCCATGATCGTCAGCGGCCCGCCACTGCCACCGGGTGTCGCGCAATAAGCGAATTCGGCGGCCATGACCACGCCAAGACTTTTCAGCGGCGTGACGCGGTCGCGTTGATCGCCGAGCAACAAACGCAAACGCAAGGTATTGATGCCCCAGCACAGCAGGATCATGCCGAACATCACCAGCAACCATTGCAACGGAAAGCTTTGCAGGCGCACCCAGGTTTCGCTGCCGCCGAGCACAACCGGAATCAGCACTGCCGCGAGCAGGCCGATCAATAACAGGATGCCGCGACTCATGCGGCGCGTTCCAATAGACCGCGCTGTTGAGCGAGCCAGTGCATTTTGGTCATCGGTACGCGTCCTTCCGCCAGCAATCGTTCAAGGGTGTGCAACCAGTAATCACGAGAGAAACGATGGCGCATGTCCACCGGATGCAAGCCTAGCCGAATTACCGGCGCCTGACGCCAGCGCTGCTGCCGCTGCTCGCTGACTATTTTTGACAAGCCACGGCGCCAGGCGCTGCGGGCACTCCAGACCAGGCCCGGGGCATTGATGGCGGTGAAGTCCGGCAAGCGGTAGAGATACTGCGGATCACTGGTGTAGCTCAGCGGCAATTGGCGCAGTGCCTGGCGTGTGCCGTCGCTCATCAGCCACGCCGGGGCGACGAAGCCGTGCAGTGGCCAGTCGTAGCGCTGAAACAACTCGATGCCAGCGCGCAGGCGGGCGAGGGCGGTTTCAGGGGGCAGACCGTAGAACTCGCCTTCATGGGTGTAGATCCGGCGCATGAACCAGTCACGCGGGGTTGTCGGGCCGGGCTCCAGGTCGTCATGGAAATAGCCGTGCAGAGCCAGTTCATCGCCACGGGCGATGCGCTCATCGAGCATTCGACGAAACGACGGGTGAGCCTGAAGGGCGTTGCGTCGATGGAGGTCCGGCACCACCAGCCAGGTCATCGGCACATGACCCATTGCGTCGACGGCCGCGACAAACGGCTGGTAATCCGTCCATGTCGAGGGCGCCACATCGTGCAGCACCAGCAACACGGCAGGGTGATTCATCGACTCAGCCATTGGCCACCCGTGGCAGTGCGTGGCCGAGGACGGCGTGATAGTGACTGAGCAGGCTGTCGACCACCGCATCCCACGCGTAATGCTGCTCTACATGTTCGCGCGCCTGTTGGCCAAGTCTCACGCAGCCACGACTGAACAGCTCGCGCACGGCATTGGCCATCGCCTGCGGGTTGTTCGGCGCACAGAGCAGGCCGCATGACTCAGTAACGATTTCTTCAAAGGCTCCCGCGGCCACGGCGACCACGGGAATGCCGCAGGCCATGGCTTCAAGAATCACCAGCCCGAAAGTTTCCTGATCACCGGCATGCACCAGTGCGTCGGCACTGGCCATCAACTGCGCGACTCGCCAGGCAGGGCAGAACTCGTCGATCACACTGACGTTTTCCGGCACCACGGCGGGCATCGATGAGCCGACCAGCAGCAGGTGATAACGCGGGCCGAGGCGTCGCATGCAGTTGAGCAGCACTGGCAGGTTTTTCTCTTTCGAGCCGCGTCCGGCGAAAATCAGCAGGCGCGTGTCCTCGGCGATGCCCAGTTCTGCGCGCAGATTGCGGTCCTGCGCTTCAGGATGAAAGGTTTGCAGGTCCACGCCCAAGGGCTGCACGAAGACATTGCGCACGCCAAGTCCGCTGAGTTTG
This sequence comes from Pseudomonas sp. S3_C06, assembly GCF_054667675.1. Taxonomy (NCBI): domain Bacteria; kingdom Pseudomonadati; phylum Pseudomonadota; class Gammaproteobacteria; order Pseudomonadales; family Pseudomonadaceae; genus Pseudomonas; species Pseudomonas sp. S3_C06. The sequence goes on along the minus strand of NZ_CP162747.1, from coordinate 2,439,631 downwards.
TCAGCCATCACCTGGCTTGGCGCCAGTACCCGGTCGAAGTTGCCGTAGAGCCGGGTGACATACGCCTCGATATTCGGCGTGACCCAATGCCCCATACGATTGCCGATCAGCAGCGGCAGATCCGAATGATAAAAGCCGATCACCGGCACATCCAGTTGTCGCCGCGCATCCAGTGCGGCCCAGGCCGTCAGGTAAGGGTCGCCGACTTCGATCAGATCGGGCTGCAAATCCTGCAGGACATTTCGCCAAGGCGCGAGGCGCAGCGGGAAGCGATACCCTTTGCCGAAGGGCAGGGCGGGGGCGGGAACCGTATAAACGCCATCGTGTTCACCGAAGTGCGCGCCGGGAATCAGCAGGCTGTGACGAATGCCGGGTTTGACTCCCAGCCGGCGATGCTTGGCATCCAGATAAGTGCGCACGCCACCGCTGGCCGGGGCGTAGAACATGGTGATGTCGGCGATATGCACGGTGATCATCCCTCCGCTGCGTGGTTCTCCCTTGGTTGACCTTTATCAAGAATAGATGTTCGGTCGGGATTGCGCGGTAGAGCTGAAGAGCACCCTCACCCTAGCCCTCTCCCGGAGGGAGAGGGGACTGACCGAGGTGTTTGAGCGAATTACGCCGACGTGCAATACCGAGTCGAACTCAGGTTTTGAACAGCACGAAGATCGGCTCCCTTTCCCCTCGCCCCCCTGGGGGAGAGGGCTGGGGTGAGGGGGTAAGGCTCTTGATCTTCAGATACGGAAGCTGCCAACCAGTTGCTTCAGACGCGAAGCCTGCTGCTCCAGATCCGAACACGCGCGCAATGTCGCCTGCAAGTTCTCCACGCCTTCCTGGTTCAGCGTGTTGATCTCGGTGATATCGACGTTGATCGACTCAACCACGGCGGTCTGCTCCTCGGTCGCGGTGGCCACCGACTGGTTCATCCCGTCGATCTCGCCAATGCGCTGCGTCACGCTGTTCAAGCGCTCCCCGGCGAGGTTGGCAATCTCGACGCTGTCCTGACTGTGGCGCTGGCTGTCGCTCATCGTGCTTACCGATTCACGGGCGCCGACTTGTAGCTCCTCGATCATGGTTTGCACTTGCTGCGCCGATTCCTGGGTGCGGTGCGCCAGGTTGCGCACTTCATCGGCCACCACCGCGAAGCCACGACCGGCCTCACCGGCACGCGCCGCTTCAATCGCCGCGTTGAGCGCCAGCAGGTTGGTCTGTTGGGAAATGCTGGTGATCACTTCGAGAATCTGGCCGATGTTCACGGTTTTGCTGTTCAGCGATTCGATGTTGCTGCTCGACGCGCTGAGCATGCTCGACAGCTGATTCATCGCTTTGATGCTGCGATCCACCACTTGCTGGCCGTCTTCGGCGAGGCCGCGTGCATCACTGGCCTGATTCGACGCTTGTGCTGCATTGCGGGCGATTTCCTGCGCGGCGGCGCCGAGCTGGTTGATCGCGGCGGCAACGCTGCTGGTGCGCGAAGCTTGCTGATCGGAGTTGTACATCGACGAGTTCGACGCAGCGACCACACGCAGCGCTACTTCGTTGACTTGCCCGGTGGCCGACGACACTTCGCGGATCGAGCCGTGAATACGTTCGACGAAGCGGTTGAATGCGGTGCCCAGCACGCCGAACTCATCGTTGTTAACGATGGTCAGGCGTTTGGTCAGGTCGCCTTCGCCATCGGCAATGTCTTCCATGGCGCGGGTCATGACGTGCAGCGGCTGGATCAGAATGCGGATCAGCATACCGAGCAGCGCGAGGATGATCGCTACAGCGATGACTGTCGCGATCACTGCGGAGGTGCGGAATTCGCTGAGCATTGCGAACGCCTGATCCTTGTCCACCGACAGACCGATGTACCAGTTCACCGACGGCAGGCCTTTGATCGGCGCGAAGGTGACGATGCGGGTTTTGCCGTCAACGGTGACTTCGCTGAAGTCGCTGCTGATGCGCGGGGTATCCTGCGGATAGGCTTCCTTGAGTGATTTCATCACCAAAGCCTTGTCCGGGTGCACGAGGATCTTGCCATCGGCGCTGATCAGGAACACATAACCCATGCCGTCGAAATCCCGCGCGGCGAGGGTGTCGACCAGCGATTGCAGACTCAGGTCACCGCCAACCACACCGACGCTCTGACCGGCCTTCTTCGAGGCAGTGGCGATGGAAATGATCAACTGGCCGGTGGCAGCGTCGATGTACGGTTCGGTCAAAGTCGAGGTGCTGCTGCTCTCGGCACCTTTATACCAAGGGCGCACGCGTGGATCGAAACCGTCGGGCATCTTCGCATCAGGACGGATGGTGAAGTGGCCAGTGGCATCGCCGAGGTAGGAAGCCATGAACGTCGACGTCAGGGCTTTCTGTTCCAGCAGGCTGGCGACATTGGCCGGTTCCGGGTTGATGGCGATGTTCTGGGCGGCGTTCTCGATCAGCAGAATGCGACCGGTGAGCCAGGTCTGGATATTGCCGGCGGTGACTTCACCCATCTCGTTGAGATAGTTGTTCAGGTCATCGCGGATCGCGTTGCGCTGTAGCCAGTCGTTGTACAAGGTAAACGAGGCGAAGGCGGCAATGACGATAAGGGCGGCGGCAAGCAAAATTTTATGGCTGAAGCGCAGATTTTTGTTCATGGCTTGGGGTTCCGCTAAGGTCTTAATGTCCAGGGCGTGCTTTTATAGAGGCGCGCGAAATGGGCAAGGGTGAAAACAAGCTGATATTTCCGTCTCTCCTTAGGGAAATGTCCGGCCTGACTTGTGGTCGGGTCTCTCACTCTTCTTTATCGGCCATGCAGAATCAAAGATTAACCATTGGGTGACAAAATGCCTGACTCATCGCAACTCGTAATCGGCGCCGACCTCGCGGGGCAACAGATTGGTCAGGCCATGCGCCTGGCGAACCGCCACGGACTGGTCGCCGGCGCCACCGGTACCGGTAAAACCGTCACCTTGCAACGTTTGGCCGAGGCGTTCAGCGACGCCGGCGTCGCGGTGTTTGCCGCTGATATCAAGGGTGATCTGTGCGGCCTCGGTGCGGCCGGCAACCCGCAGGGCAAGGTTGCCGAGCGCATTGCCGGGATGCCGTGGCTCAATTACAAAGCGCAGGCGTACCCGGTGACCTTGTGGGATATCCACGGCGAGTCCGGTCATCCGTTGCGCACCACGTTGAGCGAAATGGGCCCGCTGCTGATCGGCAGTCTGCTGGAGCTGACCGACAGCCAGCAGTCAGCGCTCTACGCAGCGTTCAAAGTTGCCGACCGCGAAGGCCTGTTGCTGCTCGATCTGAAAGATCTGAAGGCGCTGCTTAATCACCTCAAGGACAACCCGCAACTGTTGGGCGAAGACGCGGCGCTGATGACCACCGGTTCCAGTCAGGCGCTGTTGCGCCGCCTGGCGATTCTTGAGCAGCAGGGCGCCGAAGCATTGTTTGGCGAGCCGGCACTGCAACTTGAAGACATTTTGCAGCCGACCGCCGATGGCCGTGGGCGCATTCACTTGCTCGACGCCAGTCGTCTGGTACACGAGGCGCCGAAGGTCTACGCGACGTTCCTGTTGTGGCTGCTGGCTGAGTTGTTCGAGCAGTTGCCGGAGCGCGGCGATGCCGATAAACCGCTGCTGGCGCTGTTTTTCGATGAGGCGCATTTGCTTTTTGGCGATACGCCGAAGGCCTTGCAGGAAAGGCTGGAGCAAGTGGTGCGCTTGATTCGTTCCAAAGGTGTTGGCGTGTATTTCGTCACCCAGTCGCCGGCGGACTTGCCCGATGACGTGCTCGCGCAGCTTGGCCTGCGTATCCAGCATGGCTTGCGCGCCTTTACCGCCAAAGAGCAGAAATCCCTGCGCGCGGTGGCGGACGGCTTCCGGCCGAATCCGGCGTTTGACAGTTTGTCGGTGCTGACCGAGTTGGGGATTGGCGAAGCGCTGGTCGGCACGCTGACCGAGAAAGGCACGCCGGAAATGGTTCAGCGCGGGCTGGTGGCGCCACCGCAATCGCGGATCGGGCCGCTGACGGAAACCGAGCGCACGGTATTGATCGCCGGCTCGCCGTTCAAGGGGCGCTATGACAAGCCGATTGATCGTGAATCGGCGTATGAAATTCTCATGGGCCGTAAAGGCCTGGCGCCTGAGGCCGAGGCACCCGCCGGCAAGCCAGCGGTTGAAGAGCCAAGCCTTGCCGACAGGGCAGGGGAGTTTCTCGGTACGGCGGCAGGGCAGGCGTTGAAGTCGGCCATGCGTCAGGCTGCCAATAACCTCGGTAAGCAATTGGTGCGCGGCTTGATGGGCTCATTGCTCGGTGGCAGCAAACGCCGCTGATCTAATGTAGGAGTGAGCCTGCTCGCGATTGCGGTATGCCAGTCACGACAATGTCGACTGTTTCACCGCTATCGCGAGCAGGCTCACTCCTACAATTATTGATAGCTGTCAGGATTTGTTTTTGGCGTGCGCCGCCAGGCGCTCCAACGCCGCGCGCAATCCCGGATCACTGATCCCGTCCGCCGTGGCCTGAATCGTAGCCGCCGCATCCGTGGACAAATCCATCGTGTGCCCGGCCGCCCCGCGCTGCACTGTAGCCGGCTGCACCTTGAACAGAATCCGCGTCAGACTGGCGAACTCATCAAACATCTGCAATTGCCGCTGCAAGCGTTTTTGCTGGTAACGCAGGCGTGTGGCCCAGTGGCCATCAGTGACGATCAGCAACAGACTGCCTTCGCGCCACGACGCTACATGGCAGTGTTCGCGGGCTGCAGGTTGCAATTGGCTTTCGAGCAGGCGTTGCAAATGACCCAGTCGCTGGGCGTGGCCGAGGATGGCTTTGAGCGGCTTGGCTTCGCGCAGGAGAACGGCGGGTGCTCTGGCCGTAAGAGGGCGAAATGCCATGATCGAACACCTGAAGTAACAGAAACGCCATGGTAGCAGAAAGGCCGAAATCACTCGCCCATTGCTTTTGCCCCCGCTTTACCCATTAAATCAACGACTAACTTCTGCCTTGTATGACTTGAAGTTGAGCAAAACGCCCCTATTTTAAGTGAGCCCCGTCAAAGCGCAGTGCCAGCATCGTGGAACATCGCCACTTTCCTCACTTCCGTTTCCGGGTAGAATGCTCGTTCGCATGCGGCCATGAGGGCTGCACGGGCGACGCTCACGGGGCCGCCCTCCATCCCTTTAGTGTGGAAGATCCTGCCGATATGTTTGCGCCTTTGTTAAAGAAACTTTTTGGAAGCAAGAACGAGCGTGAAGTCAAACGCATGCTCAAGACGGTGCAGCTCGTCAATGCCTTCGAAGAGCAAATGGTGGCCCTTTCGGACGATCAATTGCGCGCCAAGACCGATGAGTTCAAGGCCCGCATCGCCAAAGGGGAAACCCTCGACAAGCTGTTGCCAGAAGCCTTTGCGGTCGCCCGCGAAGCCGGCAAGCGCATCATGGGTATGCGCCACTTCGACGTGCAACTCGTCGGTGGCATGACCTTGCACGAAGGCAAGATCGCCGAAATGCGCACCGGTGAGGGTAAAACCCTCGTGGCAACGCTGGGCGTTTACCTCAACGCACTGTCCGGCAAGGGCGTGCACGTTGTGACGGTGAACGACTACCTGGCGCGTCGTGACGCCAACTGGATGCGTCCGCTGTATGAATTCCTCGGCCTGACCGTCGGCGTCGTGACGCCGTTCCAGCCGCCGGAAGAGAAACGTCTGGCGTACGCCGCCGACATCACCTACGGCACCAACAACGAATTCGGTTTCGACTACCTGCGCGACAACATGGCGTTCAGCATGGAAGAAAAATTCCAGCGCGAACTCAACTTTGCCGTGATCGACGAAGTCGACTCCATCCTCATCGACGAAGCGCGTACCCCGCTGATCATTTCCGGTCAGGCCGAGGACAGCTCCAAGCTGTACATGGAGATCAATAAACTGATCCCGCAGCTGGAACTGCACGTTGAAGAAGTCGAAGGCGAAGTCACCAAGGCTGGCCACTACACCGTTGACGAGAAGACCCGTCAGGTCGAACTCAACGAAGCCGGTCACCAGTTCATCGAAGACATGCTCACCCGCGTCGGCCTCCTGGCTGAAGGCGAGAGCCTGTACTCGGCACATAACCTGGGCCTGTTGACCCACGTGTATGCCGGTCTGCGTGCGCACAAACTGTTCAATCGCAACATCGAATACATCGTGCAGGACGGCCAGGTCGTACTGGTCGACGAACACACCGGCCGTACCATGCCGGGGCGTCGTCTGTCCGAAGGCCTGCACCAGGCCATCGAAGCCAAAGAAGGCCTGAACATCCAGGCCGAGAGCCAGACCCTGGCTTCGACCACGTTCCAGAACTACTTCCGTCTGTACACCAAGCTGTCCGGCATGACTGGTACGGCCGATACAGAAGCGTTCGAATTCCACCAGATCTATGGTCTGGAAGTCATGGTCATTCCGCCGAACAAACCATTGGCGCGTAAAGACTTCAACGACCTGGTGTTCCTGACCGCCGAAGAGAAATACGCGGCGATCGTTACGGATATCAAGGAAAGCATGGCTGCCGGTCGTCCGGTGCTGGTGGGTACTGCGACCATCGAAACCTCCGAGCACATGTCCGCATTGCTCGTGAAGGAAGGCATCGAACACAAGGTTCTCAACGCCAAGTTCCACGAAAAAGAAGCCGAGATCATCGCGCAGGCCGGTCGTCCGGGCGCACTGACCATCGCCACCAACATGGCCGGTCGTGGTACCGACATTCTGTTGGGCGGTAACTGGGAAGTTGAAGTCGCGTCGCTGGAAAACCCGACCCCTGAGCAGATTGCCCAGATCAAGGCCGACTGGCAGAAGCGTCACCAGCAAGTGCTGGAATCCGGCGGTTTGCAGGTGATCGCGTCCGAGCGTCACGAATCCCGTCGTATCGACAACCAGCTGCGTGGCCGTGCCGGTCGTCAGGGTGATGCCGGTTCGAGCCGCTTCTACCTGTCGCTGGAAGACAGCCTGATGCGTATCTTCGCCTCTGATCGGGTGAAGAACTTCATGAAAGCCTTGGGCATGCAGCCGGGCGAAGCGATCGAACACCGCATGGTGACCAACGCGATCGAGAAGGCGCAGCGCAAGGTTGAAGGCCGCAACTTCGACATCCGTAAGCAACTGCTCGAGTTCGACGACGTCAACAACGAACAGCGTAAAGTGATCTATCACATGCGTAACACGTTGCTGGCCGCTGACAACATCGGTGAGACCATTGCCGATTTCCGTCAGGACGTGCTCAACGCCACCGTCAGCGCACACATTCCACCGCAATCGCTGCCAGAGCAGTGGGACGTGGCCGGTCTGGAAGCGACGATTGCCAGCGACTTCGGCGTGAAGCTGCCGATCCAGCAATGGCTCGACGAAGACGATCACCTGTACGAAGAAACCCTGCGCGAGAAGCTCATGACCGAGCTGATGGCGGCGTACAACGAGAAAGAAGACCAGGCCGGTGCCGACGCACTGCGCTCGTTCGAGAAGCAAATCGTACTGCGCGTGCTGGACGACCTGTGGAAAGACCACCTGTCGACCATGGATCACCTGCGTCACGGTATCCACTTGCGTGGCTACGCTCAGAAGAACCCGAAGCAGGAATACAAGCGCGAGTCGTTCACGCTGTTCTCCGAACTGCTCGATTCGATCAAGCGCGACTCGATCCGTGTGCTGTCGCACGTTCAGGTTCGCCGCGAAGATCCGGAAGCCGAAGAGCAACGCCTGCGTCAGGAAGCCGAAGCACTGGCCGCCCGCATGCAATTCGAACACGCCGAAGCGCCAGGTCTGGAGCAACCGGAAGTATTGGGTGAAGAGGTCGATGTGGCCCTCGCCACCGCCCCGGTTCGCAACGAGCAGAAGCTGGGCCGCAACGAACTGTGCTACTGCGGTTCGGGCAAGAAATTCAAGCATTGCCACGGGCAGATCCAGTAAAACCCGTTTCAATCGCTGAAATACCCGCGCCGCGACCGGCTCCTGCCGTCGCGGCGTTTTGCCATTTAAACCACCGTCACTGCGCGTGGCGGTGCTGACATCATTGAGTAAGGAGCGCATTCATGGCTGTTGGTCTTGGTCCTTTGCCAACGTTGCACCCGGTTGCCGGTTTTGAACTCGGTATCGCCTCGGCCGGCATCAAGCGCCCCGGGCGCAAAGATGTTGTCGTAATGCGCTGCGCCGAAGGCTCGACCGTGGCGGGTGTGTTCACCTTGAACGCCTTTTGTGCCGCACCGGTGATCCTGGCGAAGAAACGCGTACAGAATGCCGTGCGTTACCTGCTGACCAATACTGGCAACGCCAACGCTGGCACCGGCGAGCCGGGTCTGGCCGCTGCCGAACGTACCACCGCCAAACTGGCCGAGCTGACCGGCGTTGCTGCCGAGCAGATTTTGCCGTACTCCACCGGCGTGATCGGCGAGCCACTGCCGGTCGAGAAGATCGAAGGCGCGCTGCAAGCCGCGCTGGACGACCTCTCGGAAAACAACTGGGAAGCCGCTGCTACCGGGATCATGACCACCGACACCCTGCCAAAGGGTGCCAGCCGCCAGTTCGAGCATGACGGCGTGACCATCACCGTCACCGGCATCAGCAAAGGCGCAGGCATGATCCGCCCGAACATGGCGACCATGCTCGGCTACATCGCCACTGACGCCAAAGTCTCCCGTGACGTCCTGCACAACTTGATGCTCGATGGCGCGAACAAGTCGTTCAACCGCATCACCATCGACGGCGACACCTCGACCAACGACTGCTGCATGCTGATCGCAACCGGCAAGGCCGCACTGCCGGAAATCACCCGCGCTGAAGGCGAGCTGTTCGCCAAGTTGAAGCAAGCGGTGTTCGAAGTGTGCATGGACGTGGCCCAGGCCATCGTGCGTGACGGCGAAGGTGCGACCAAGTTCGTCACCGTTGAAGTGAATGGCGGCGGCAACCATCAGGAATGCCTCGACGTCGGCTACACCGTGGCCCACTCGCCACTGATCAAGACCGCGTTGTTCGCCTCTGACCCGAACTGGGGCCGTATCCTCGCCGCTGTCGGCCGTGCCGGCGTGCCGGATCTGGACGTGAGCAAGATCGACGTGTTCCTCGGTGACGTGTGCATCGCCAGCCGTGGCGCCCGTGCGGCGACCTACACTGAAGCCCAGGGCTCGGCGGTGATGCAGCAGGAAGAAATCACTATCCGCATCGAACTGGGTCGCGGCGATTGCAGCGAAACCATCTGGACCACCGACCTGTCGCATGAATACGTGAAGATCAACGCTGAATACCGCACTTGATCCAAGACCGGGTCGCTTCTTTCGCGAGCAGGCTCGCTCCCACAGGGGATTTGTGGCAACACAATCCAATGTGGGAGCGAGCCTGCTCGCGAAGACGGCAGCTCAAAGAATGCAAGTCTCCAGGATTCTCCTCTGACGAAAAGGCGCCACACCATGTCCCTGCACCTGATCATCGGCGACAAACTGCTTTCCTCCTGGTCCCTGCGTGCCGCACTGGCACTCGAGCTGACCGGCGCACCCTACAGCGAAGAACTGATCAAACTCGGCAAGCCCGACACCCGCGAGTTGCTGCTCAAGCATTCGCCAACCGCTAAAGTCCCGCTGCTGCAAACGGCGCGCGGCACGATTGCCGACTCCCTGGCGATTGCCGAATACCTCGCTGAACAGTTCCCGTCCGAACAGCTCTGGCCGAACGATATTTTCGCCCGTGCCCAAGCCCGGTCCGCCTGCGCACAAATGCACAGCGGCTTCTTCGCCATGCGCAATCACATGCCGTTCAACCTCAACCATGACGCGCCGCTGAACCCGGTGCCGCCAGAAGTGAAGGTCGACATCGAGCGCATGCTCGCGCTGTGGGCCGAATGCCGCGCCGCCGCGACCGAGAGCGGGCCGTATCTGTTCGGTCGTTTGAGTCTGGCCGACGCCTTTTTCGCACCGATTGCCGTGCGTCTGCGCACCTACCAAGTGCAGCTGCCGGCCGCCGACCAAGCCTATGTTGAAACCGTCTACCAATGGCCCGCCTTCAAAGCGTGGCAAAAGGCTGGACTGGAGGAGTTGATTCCGTGAAACGCGTACACGTCGCCGCTGCTGTCATCCGTGACGACAGCGGCAAGATCCTCATCGCCCGCCGTGCCGACACCCAGCATCAAGGCGGCTTGTGGGAGTTTCCCGGCGGCAAGGTCGAGGCCGACGAGTCGGTCGAAAGCGCGCTCGCCCGTGAGCTGCACGAAGAGTTGGGCATCGTCGTTGGCGCTGCACGGCCGTTGATCAAAGTCCGTCACGACTATCCGGACAAGCAGGTGTTGCTGGATGTCTGGGAAGTCTCGGCATTCACCGGCGAGCCCCACGGTGCCGAAGGCCAGCCATTGGCCTGGGTTACCGCGAAAGAACTGGCGAACTACGAGTTCCCGGCCGCCAACCAGCCGATCGTTGCGGCGGCGCGTTTGCCGGCGGAGTACCTGATTACCCCTGAGGATCTGGAAACCCCGGCTCTGCTGCGCGGTATCCAGAAGGCGATTGCCGGCGGGATCAAACTGATCCAGCTGCGCGCACCGAACGGCTATGACCCCAAGTATCGCGATCTGGCGGTCGATGCGGCCGGGCTGTGTGCGGGCAAGGCGCAACTGATGATCAAGGGGCCGTTCGAATGGCTCGGTGATTTCCCCTCTGCCGGCTGGCACATCACCTCTGCGCAGCTGCGCAAATACGCCGCGGCGGGGCGGCCGTTACCGGCGGAGCGTTGGTTGGCGGCGTCGTGCCACAACGCTGAAGAGTTGGCCCTCGCCGAGCAGATGGGTGTGGATTTCGTCACGCTGTCGCCGGTGCAACCGACGCTGACTCACCCGGATGCGCAGCCGCTGGGCTGGGAGCAGGCTTCGACGTTGATCGAAGGCTTTAGTAAGCCGGTTTTTCTGTTGGGTGGGGTTGGCCCGGCGGAGCGCGAAAAAGCCTGGGGCCACGGCGCTCAAGGTGTGGCGGGGATTCGCGCGTTCTGGCCTGACTCTCTGTAAAGGCTGCCGACCTCTTCGCGAGCAGGCTCGCTCCCACAGTTGATCGGATTTCTTCAGTTGGAATGCAATCAAATGTGGGAGCGAGCCTGCTCGCGAAGGCGATCTTTCAGGCGCTAGATTTCTGCAGGTTTTACCGCTGGCTGCCACAAAATCTCCGCAATCCCCTGCCGCCGCGCAATCAACCGCGCCGCCACAAACAGCAAATCCGACAACCGATTGATATAAGCCAGCCCAACCCCGGCCAACGGCTCGATCGCATTCAAATGCTGACAACGCCGTTCGGCACTCCGCGCCAGGCTCCGGCACACATGCGCCTGCGCAATCAGCATCGAACCGCCCGGCAAGATGAAATTCTCCAGCGGCCCCAGCTCCTCATTCCACACATCAATCGCTGCTTCCAGCCGCTCGATTTCCGCCGCATTCAGCGCCTGATACGCCGGCATCGCCAACTCGCCACCCAGATCGAACAAGCGATGCTGACAAGGCGCCAACACCTCGATCAGTTCATTCAGCCCCGGATACGTCTCGCGCTCGGCCAGCAACCCGGCCAGTAACACGCCGACCTGACTGTTCAGCGTGTCGACTTCGCCAATCGCCTCGATGCGTGGATGATCCTTGGGTACACGGCGGCCATCGCCCAGGCCGGTTTCACCTTTGTCGCCGGTGCGGGTGTAGATTTTCGACAGGCGAAAGCCCATGGGTTACCTCGATAATTGATTGGTTTCGGCAGCGATGGGCAGCGGTGGCGTCAACGGCAGACGCAGGGTGAAACACGTGCCCTGGCCCGGTGCCGACTGCACCTCCATCTGCCCTTTGTGATTGTTGGTAATGATGAAATACGACACCGACAAGCCAAGCCCGGTGCCCTGACCGATTTCCTTGGTGGTGAAGAACGGCTCGAAGGTGCGTTTGCGCACGTTCTCGCTCATGCCGATGCCGTTATCTTCGACCTGGATTTCAGCCCATGGCGGATTGAGTTTGGTGCGCAGGATGATTCTTCCCGGCTCGCTATCGTCTTCACGCTGGTGAATGGCCTGCGCGGCATTTTTCAACAGGTTGAGCAGTACTTGCTCGAGTTCGTTGGCGGTGCCCGGCACCGGGCCGAGCGCCGGGTCGAACTGACGGATGATCGCCTGCCCCTTGAAGTCGAAGCCGATGGCCAGGTCGAAGTCGTTGCCGGCGATTTCCACGGCTTGATCGATCAGTGCCGGCAGATCGCACGGCGCCATTTGCCGGGTACTGCGACGGCTGAAGCTGAGCATGTGCGTGACGATTTTCGCTGCCCGAGCGCCGGCCTGTTGAATGCCATCGAGCAATTGCGGCACTTCGCGGCCCTGCAGGTAGCGGTTCACCGTGTCCAGTTCGATGCCCAGTTGCTCGGCGGTTTCGAGGTTCTTCGGCAGATCCGCGGACAGGCGTCGCCGGATGTTTTGCACGTTGTGCAGGATCGCGCCCAACGGGTTGTTGATTTCATGGGCCATGCCGGCGGCGAGGCCACCGACCGAGAGCATTTTTTCCGACTGCACCATCATTTCTTCCAGCGACAGACGCTGGGTGATGTCATCGATGCGGATCACCACGCCACGCCCGGCACCGCCCATCAATGGATAAAACGTCAGCGCGTAATGCTTCGGTTCTTCATCCTTGAACCACGTTACCCGCTCGATTTTCGCTACGGTGTGCTGTTCGACGGTCTGCTTGAGTTGCGGCAGAAACGGCTTGAGCGGTTCGAAGGCGAGAAAGATCGGTTGGTTCAGCGCTTCGTCCAGTCGCGTGCCGGAGAGGGCGCTGGCCTCCTGATTCCATTGGGTGACGTAAAGTTGCTCGTCGAGGGCGATCAGCGCCGAGGGCATCGAGTCGATGATGCTGTTGAGGTAGTTCTGGAAACCGGTGAGCTTCTTCTCGATCTTGCTGCGCACCTGGACTTCGAGTTCCAGTTTGCGGTTGGTGTGGCGGGTTTCCTCGGCCAGCCCCTGTGCCTGATCGTAGGCGGCTTGCGAGTCATCGCGGGCGCGCTTGAGTTGCTGCTCGCGGGCTTCGATGCGCGACAGCATGGTATTGAAGGCCTCGGCGAGGCTGCCAATTTCGTCGTGGTTGCCGCGTGAGGCGCGCAGGGCGTAGTTTTCTTCGCGGGTGACCTGGCGCGAGAGCTCTTCCAACTGATGAATCGGGCGGGTAATCAGACGTTTGATCTGCCGGGCAATCACCAGCCACAGCAACACACTGAAAATCAGAATGCCGAGGCTGGCGGTCAGCGTGCCGGTGTAGAACGCCATCGGCAGTTCGCTGCTGGCCACCAGCAACAAGTGGCCCGGTGCGGTGCCGGGGCGGGGCAGGGTGATCAACTGGTTGCTGCGAAACTCGGTCAGTTGCCACGCTTCGACATGCCGATAGCGTTCCGGCAGGTTGAGTTTGTCGCCGCGCTGGACTTGCGCAAGGCGTTCACCCTTGCCGTCATACAACGCGGCAGCGCGCAGTGGCGAATAGCTGTCGAGTTCCTTGAGCAGGCGTTCGGCGCTTTGCGGCGATTGCAGGGCTTCGCTGACCAGACTGGGGTTGGCAATCAGTCGGCCGATGGTCTGCAAGGCCTGCGGCGCCATGCTTTCCTGAGAGATGTAATAGGCGGCGCTGATAAAGGTCAGGTTGGCGACCAGCAGAACAGTGGTCAACAGCACCAGCAGGGCGGCCAGCAGTTTCTGGCCGACCGGCAGGTTTTCGAGACGCTGGCGCAATGGCATCAGGTTTATCGCAGCAAAGGAACAAGTGGCCAGCGTAGCCGCTGCTCAGTCGCTGGGCAATCCACGGCTGTGCAGATGCGCGATCAGCCGCTGTTGCAATTGATTGAGGTGCGGCAGGTTCAACTGGTGGCGGGCGGCGACTTTGCAGGCGTGGCCCAATAGATAGCTGATTTCGGTGCGGCGCTGGTTGGCGACGTCCTGAAACATCGATGAGTAATTGGCGGCGGTGGCGTGGATGACCCTCTCGACTTCCTGTTGCAGATTGTCGGCGGCGGCCGGCTGGCCGCAACGCTCCAGCAACTCAGCGAGTTCGGCGCACAGGGTGGCGACTTCGCAATGGTGTTCCTGCAAACCACCGTTGCGGCAATTGTGCAGCACGGTCAACGGATTGATCGCACAGTTGAGTGCCAGTTTGCGCCACAAGCGCGTGAGGATATCGGTGCTCCATTCGTGGGGGATTTTCGCGGCGTCGAGATCGTCCAGCCAGATCGGTGCAACCGGATGGCCAGCGTCGCCCAGCCAAGTGAAGCCGTGGCCGGCAAACACTACGCGCCAGTCGCCATCGCGAAATGCACCCTCGGTGCTTGAAGCGCTGATGCAACGTGCCATTGGCACACGGTTGGCGACGGCGTCCTGACTGCCGAGGCCGTTTTGCAGAAGGATCAGTTCGGCGTCCGCTGTCAGTCGTGGGGCGAGGCGGGCGACGGCGTTTTCGGCGTCGTAGGCTTTGCAGGCCACCAGCAAACGGCGGATCGGCTCGGGACTGTCGGGTGTTTCGCCGGGAACCGCATAGCTGCTCGCCACACCTTGCTCCACCAGCGTCAAGCCGCCCGCAGCCTGATAGCTTTGCAAGCGTTCGGCATCGCGCACGATCAGTCTGACCGGCAGGCCGGCGCGAGCCAGACGTGTGGCCCACAGTGTGCCGAGACTGCCAGCGCCGAGAATATGCCAGGGGGTGGCCATCAGTTTTTTGCTCGATTGCGTACAGGCATGTGCGGCTCGCCGTGTCGGTGGGAAAAGACCCGTTATAATGAGCCCGATTTTAACCGCAAGCCAAGCGCGCTCCATCCACATCGAGCGCGCCTTTTTATTGGAGAGATTACATGCCGTCGTTCGACGTGGTATCCGAACTGGACAAACACGAACTCACCAACGCGGTCGAGAACGCCGTGAAGGAACTCGATCGTCGTTATGACCTGAAAGGCAAAGGCAGCTTCGAGTTCAAGGAAAAGGACCTCACCGTGAGCCTGACCGCTGAAGCCGGGTTCCAGCTCGAAGCGATGATCGAAATCCTCAAGCTGGCGCTGGTCAAGCGCAAGATCGACGTGCAGTGCCTTGAAGTCAAAGACGCCTACGCATCGGGCAAGCTGATGAAGCAGGACGCCGTGCTCAAGGAAGGCATCGACAAGGAACTGGCGAAGAAGATCGTCGGCCACATCAAGGACGCCAAACTCAAAGTGCAGGCGGCCATTCAGGGCGAGCAAGTGCGTGTGACTGGCAAGAAGCGTGATGATCTGCAAGAGGCCATCGCGGCGCTGCGTGCCAAGGAATTCGGCATGCCACTGCAGTTCAACAACTTCCGCGACTAAGCTCGGTCAGATGACCTGTGGGAGCGAGCCTGCTCGCGAAGGCGCCGTGTCATTCAGCAATGAGTTGACTGACACACCGCCTTCGCGAGCAGGCTCGCTCCCACATTGTTTTGTGTACACCCGGCGGGTTTCTGCCGCTTATTTTTCGCGTGCCGAATGGCCGGAAATCAGGAGATAGAACATGGATTTGAATGCTGAGGTGGACAACCTGGTCAAGGCATCCCAGGCGTGGATTCCAATGATCATGGAATACGGCAGCCGCGTGCTGCTGGCAGTGATTACCCTGGCCATTGGCTGGTGGCTGATCAACAAGGTCACGCAAAAGCTCGGCGGTCTGCTGGCCCTGCGCAATGCCGATCTGGCCCTGCAAGGCTTTATCAGCAGCCTGGCGAACATCATTCTCAAAGTGCTGCTGATTGTCAGCGTCGCGTCGATGATCGGTGTTGAAACCACCTCGTTCGTTGCTGCGATCGGTGCTGCCGGTCTGGCCATCGGTCTGGCCTTGCAAGGCAGCCTGGCGAACTTCGCCGGTGGCGTGCTGATTCTGTTGTTCCGCCCGTTCCGTATCGGTGACTGGATCGAAGCGCAAGGTGTGGCGGGTACTGTCGACAGCATCCAGATTTTCCACACGGTACTGCGTACCGGCGACAACAAGACCATCATCGTACCGAACGGCAACCTGTCGAACGGCATCATCACCAACACCAACCGTCAGCCGACTCGTAAAGTCGTGTTTGATGTAGGCGTTGATTACGAAGCCGATCTGCAAAAAGCCCGTCAAGTGCTGCTGGATCTGGCCAAGGATGAGCGTGTCTTGCAGGATCCTGCGCCACAGGCCGTGATTTCGACGCTGGGCGACAGTTCGATCACTGTTTCGCTGCGTGTGTGGGTTAAAACTGCAGACTACTGGGACGTGATGTTCATGTTTAACGAACAGTCGCGTGATCGTTTAAAGACTGCCGGCATTGATATTCCTTTTCCGCAACGCGTGATTCGTGTGGTGCAGGAATCGGTAACACAATGATAGGTTGCTAATTAATTGCCTGACTTGTCGGTCAGGCAACTATTGCAAGTGACAGGCAATAAAAAAGGCCCATCGTAAGATGGGCCTTTTTGTTGTTACCGCAAACTAGTGTTTGGCGATTACAAGATCGACAGTGGGTAGTCGACGATCAGGCGGAACTCGTTGATATCGCCTTCAGCCTGGTCGGCGTTGCCACGGTGCCATGCTTGACGAATACGGAAGGACAGGTCTTTGGCAGGGCCGGCCTGAACTACGTATTTGGCTTCAAGGTTGGTTTCGTGATGCTTGCCATCTTCGCCGTAACCGTAAGAGTTGTATGGGCTGCTGGCGTCCATTTTGGTGCCGTCGATGTCCCAACCTTTTACGTAACGGGTCATGAAGCTCAGGCCCGGAACGCCGTACTCGGCCATTTTCAGGTCGTAACGAATCTGTGCAGATTTTTCGTTAGGGCCGTTGAAGTCGGAGTACTGGATGGAGTTAGCCAGGAAGATCGAGTCGCCACCACGGTTGTTGTCACCCACGCCGACGTAGTCGAACGGCGTATCACCATTGACCTTCTGGAAGGCCAGAGTCACGGTGTGTGCTTTCAGGAACGAGAGCGCAGTTGCCAGAGAGAACGTGGTGTTGCTGATGTCACCGGCTTTGGAATCGCCACTGTCAGTGGTGCGGTAGATATTGAAGTCGGTGTTCAGCGAAGTGTCACCACTGATCGGGGTGGTGAGGTTCACGTTGCTGTAGTACTGGTTCCAGATATCCTTGAACTTCGAACCGTAGAGCGAGACGCTCAGGTTCTCGGTGATGCCGTATTTACCACCGGCAAAGTCCATGGTTTTGCCTGTGACAGGGTTTTCACCGGTGCTGGAGTACTGCGAGTGCAACTCACCATCGCTGTTCATCTCGTCCTGGCTGGAGGCCGAGTAGAAGTGGCCTGCTTCCAGATCCAGGTTGTCGATTTCGCTGCTTTGCAGTTGGAAACCGGTTGCGGTCTGAGGAATCAGACGGGAGCCGCCAACGGCGAAGACTGGAGCGGTGCTTGGCTGGAACTCGCCGAATTTCAGCTCGGTCTTGGAGATGCGGGCCTTGATCGCTGCGCCTGCTTTACCGAGGGAGTCGTTGGCATGACCTTGGGAGTCGAGGCTGGTGTTGCCCGAGCCTGTGGTGCCATCGCCACCATCCAGTTTGATGCCCAGGTAGCCGAACGCATCAACACCCACGCCGACGGTACCTTGGGTGTAACCGGAGCTGAAGTTGCTCAGGAAACCTTGAGTCCAGTCTCGCTGATCGTTTGATCCGGCTTTTCTGTCTCGGTTGAAGTAATAGTTGCGCAGCAACACATCAAACTTCGCGTCTTCAACAAAACCTTTGGCTTCAGCCTGGTCACTTACAAACGGTGCGGCCGTAGCCACTTGAGTACTGGCGGCTGCAGCAACTGCCAGTGCGATCATGCTCCACTTCATCACGCGCATCGTGATTTGCTCCTTTGGTTTTAGAAGAGTACTGCCGTCCCACCTGTTTTATTATCTGGGCGGCTCTTTCTTTTTGTGTCGGCGCAAACTTATATCACGCCGACAATGTTGGCGATACTTGCTGATCCAACCTTTCAGCATCTTTACGACGTTGTCGCAAATGGCGTGGTGGATGTCGCAAATTCACAGTACCAATGCAGCCGGACTGACAACTTTATCGCTGTTTCTGGGCCTTTTTGCATCGGTAAAAAAGAGTCCCTGGCAAAACACTTGAATCTCCATCGGGCAACCCTGCCACTATTCTTATGGGGCTTAAGGCATCCACTTCCCGTGGTGCGCTTATAGTCCATATGGGTACGAATGCAACAAGCGTGCACAAACCGCAATTTCGTTGCGGTTATTTTTCTGAACGCCCGCCTGTCACTGTAAAAACCTCATAAATGCTGGACGCCAAGCCCCTTTTTATCAGGGCTTGACGCCATTCCTTCTATGGTGTTGCCACACGCAGGATCGAGCGTGACAACCAAAAACGTTACCGGTTCACCCCGCCAGTGAGTATTTGGCGGATGCCTGACGCAGTGAGCGTAGACGCACTGTGCGTTTTTGGTGCAAAAAATTTTACAGCTGTTCGGTATTCATACAGTTGAGAGCTGGCTGGATGCTGAACGAGTCAGTCTTTCTCGGTCATTTCTCCACGCTTGAAGTGTGTCTTGGTGCTGTGCTGGTGCATGGCGCGAGTAAATGTCCCATCCCGGGGCGTTTGCAGCGGTTCGTCATCAAGCCTTCGTGAAGGCTGGCGCATTCGCAGGTATGCTGCCGTCCTGTCGCTTGGTCGCGCCGTTCGCGAGGAGGGCCGCTAAGCTGAATAATGAAGATCAGCCGGGAGTGCGCGCAGTGTTTGCTTTAGATTCACGACTTCAACAGGACACGCTGACGATCGGTGATTTCCCTCTTTGCCGACTGCTGCTGTCCAATGACGCCAATTACCCTTGGTTTATCCTGGTGCCTCGTCGCGACGATATCAGTGAGTTGTTTCAGTTGGATGTCGCCGATCAACAGCAGTTATGGCAGGAAACCACCGCACTGGCTGAGTTGCTCAAGGATCTGTTCGACGCCGACAAGCTGAACGTCGCAACCCTGGGTAATGTCGTCAGCCAGTTACACATGCATGTGATTGTGCGTAAACGCGATGACGCGGCCTGGCCAGCGCCGGTCTGGGGCAAGCACCCGGCCAAGCCTTACAGTGTCGAGCAGGTCGCCGCCATTCGCGAGCGGTTGCGACTGGTCCTGACCGAGCATTTCACCTTTGTGGAGGGCTGAGTCATGAGCCTGGAAGAACGCGTTACCGATCTGGAAAGCCGTCTGGCGTTTCAGGATGACACCATTCAGGCATTGAACGACGTGCTGGTAGCCCAACAGCGCGTGGTTGAGCGCCTGCAATTGCAGATGGCAGCCCTGCTCAAGCGCCAGGAAGAGATGGTCGGCCAGTTCGAGTCCTTCGAAGACGAGGCGCCGCCGCCGCACTACTGACGCGGGTACTTTTCACCCGGCGTAAAAAAACCGCGAACAGCAGGCTGCTCGCGGTTTTTTTATGCCTGGATCAGCGTCGCGGCAGAGCGGCGATCACGTCCTCGGCTTGCAGGCCCTTGTCCCGGTTCATCACCGAGAATTCCACGCGCTGGCCTTCGACCAGTACGCGGTGACCTTCACCACGGATCGCGCGAAAGTGCACGAAAATATCATCGCCGGAATCCCGGGAGATAAAGCCGAAGCCTTTGGAGGTGTTGAACCACTTGACGGTACCGGTATCGCGATTGGTCATGTCATAGCTGGTTGGAGCGGCAGCCGGTGAAGAACGATAGAAGCTCACAGCCAGATGCAAGACCACGGCAACCAGCGCGATCACCAGGGTGAACAGCACGGCTGGCTGGCCGGCGATGACGGGCATCGGGGCGATCAGGGTCAAGGTTTGCAGGACGACAGTCAGCACCAGAAGAGCGCTGACCAGATTTTGCAGATGCTGACGAGGGCCTTTGTTCCAGAAAGGAATCACTGGGGCAATCACCAGGTTCAGCAGGCCGAAAAAGGCCAGGTAAAGTGCATCGGGTTGTTGCAGGTAGGGAACGGCTTCGGATTTCAAGCTGGGTATGAACGACAGCAGCAAGGCCGCTGCGCCCATTAGCAGGTGGACGATTTTCAACATTTTGATTGACTCACGTTTATGACGGCTCACAAGGAAGAGCTGAAGGCGCACGGTTCGCTTCGGAACAAAATAAGAGGCGGTGGACACGTTCACGGCATCAGCCTATGCGCAACGCCCCGAAAAATGGGGCATGGCGACACACTGCCTATTTAACAGCAAAGCCTGCGGCTACTCAAATCAGCCCGGCCAGCGGCATGGCGTCGGTCGATTTGTCGCAGCGTTTGCAGCCAATCGGGGCTGCGGGGTGTCGGTTGCCTTGCTAGAGTGGGTCTGCACCTGTTGGATGAATTCAATCGCCGTTAGGGGGTAAATATGGCAATCGATATCGGTATCAGTGAAGAAGATCGCAAGTCCATCGTCGAAGGACTATCCCGTCTGTTGTCGGACACCTACGTGCTGTATCTGAAAACCCACAACTTCCACTGGAACGTCACCGGCCCGATGTTTCGCACGCTGCACTTGATGTTCGAAGAGCAATACAACGAGCTGGCGCTGGCCGTGGATTCGATCGCCGAGCGCATTCGCGCCTTGGGTTTTCCGGCGCCGGGCGCCTATGCCACGTACGCACGTCTTTCTTCGATCAAGGAAGAAGTGGGTGTGCCGAGTGCCGAAGACATGATCAAACAATTGGTTGATGGCCAGGAAGCCGTTACGCGCACGGCGCGCGGCATTTTTCCGCTGCTCGACAAGGTCAGCGATGAGCCGACCGCAGACCTGCTGACCCAGCGCATGCAGGTGCACGAGAAAACCGCGTGGATGCTGCGCGCGTTGCTGGAAGCATAATCATCCGGGCGCACGAGCCAGTCGGTCGAGGGTCGTGCGCTGTCCGGAATCTTACTTGTATCGTTGGCTTATCCTACGGAGATGGTCAATAAGTCGTCTGGATATAACTTTGTGTCTGCGCTTTTATGAAAGCCACAGGATGTGACTTTTCAAACAAGCAGAGATGGCAAAGGAGTGTCACCGATATGGTAGAGGGAGACAGGCGAGGCGACAGGATTGTCGGCTTGCCACATGAATTGAAAGTCGATCCGTTCGTCAACGAATTCGACATGGCACTGGTTCAGCCATCGTCACGATCCGTACGTCTGAACGGTTATGCAACCTGCCTGCGGCTTGAGCAGGTTTACTGGAACATCCTCGGCACGATGGCCGCGCAAAATTGCTGTTCGGTCAGCTCGCTGTTGTCTCATGTCGACCGTGAAGTGCATCTGCGGCATGGCGGGGTGAAGAATTTCAGCGCGCTTGTACGGGTGGTGTGCGTCATGAACGGCATCAAGGAAGCTGCATCGACCGAATCGCTCTGAAACGGCGATTGCAAACGAGGTCGCGGCCTGTGCAGTCTTACGGCTGCACAGGCTGCATTTAATCGATATAATCCCGCTCTTTCGCCGCAAAGCCCTGCGCGCGGTGGCAATCTGATCGCCGAGACACCCCCATGCCGATGTACGATTACCAATGTGCTTCCTGTGGTCATCAGTTGGAAGCCATTCAAAAGATCAGCGATGCACCGCTGGTCGACTGCCCTGCCTGCCAGGCACCAGAGCTCAAGAAACAGCTGTCCATGCCGGGTTTTCGCCTGAGCGGCGGCGGCTGGTACGAAACCGACTTCAAGACCGGCGCCAAGAAGAATCTGGCCGGTGGCGACAAATCTGACTAGGGTTCAGGCCCAGGTCGAACGACACGCGTGAGTTTTCCGATGCCGCACCCAGCTTGTGTGCGACGGGATCTCTACCGAATTTCGAATTACGAGAAGCGAACCACTACCATGATGCGCAGCCACTATTGCGGCCAACTGAACGAAAGCCTGGAAGGTCAGGAAATTACCCTTTGCGGATGGGTTCACCGTCGTCGCGACCACGGCGGGGTGATTTTCCTCGATATCCGTGATCGTGACGGTCTGGCCCAGGTGGTATTCGATCCGGATCGCGCCGAGAGCTTCGCCGCTGCCGATCGCGTGCGCAGCGAATACGTTGTGAAGATCACCGGCAAGGTGCGTCTGCGTCCGGCCGGTGCCACCAACGCCAACATGGCGTCGGGCATGATCGAAGTGCTGGGCTACGAACTGGAAGTGCTGAACGAGTCGGAAACCCCGCCGTTCCCGCTGAACGAGTTCTCCGACGTTGGCGAAGAAACTCGCCTGCGCTATCGCTTCCTCGACCTGCGTCGTCCGGAAATGGCCGAGAAGCTGCGTCTGCGTTCGCGCATGACCACCAGCATCCGTCGCTTCCTCGACGAGAACGGCTTCCTCGACGTCGAAACGCCGATCCTGACCCGTGCCACCCCTGAAGGTGCACGTGACTATCTGGTGCCAAGCCGCACTCACGCTGGTTCGTTCTTCGCCCTGCCGCAATCGCCGCAGCTGTTCAAGCAACTGCTGATGGTCGCCGGTTTCGACCGTTACTACCAGATCGCCAAGTGCTTCCGCGACGAAGACCTGCGCGCTGACCGCCAGCCGGAATTCACCCAGATCGACATCGAGACCAGCTTCCTCGATGAAAAAGAGATCATGGGCCTGACCGAAGAAATGATCCGCAACCTGTTCAAGGAAGTGCTGGGTCTGGAATTCGGCGATTTCCCGCACATGACCTTCGAAGAAGCCATGCGCCGTTACGGTTCCGACAAGCCAGACCTGCGCAACCCGCTGGAACTGGTCGACGTTGCCGATCAACTCAAAGAAGTCGATTTCAAAGTGTTCAGCGGCCCGGCCAACGATCCGAAATGCCGTATCGCCGCACTGCGCGTTCCAGGCGGGGCGAGCATGCCGCGCAAGCAGATCGACGACTACACCAAGTTCGTCGGCATCTACGGTGCCAAGGGCCTGGCGTACATCAAGGTCAACGAGCGTGCAGCCGGAGTTGAAGGTCTGCAATCGCCGATCGTGAAAAATATCCCTGAAGACAAGCTGAACGTGATCCTTGATCGCGTTGGCGCAGTCGATGGCGACATCGTGTTCTTCGGCGCCGACAAGGCCAAGATCGTCAGCGAAGCATTGGGCGCACTGCGCATCAAGCTCGGTCACGACCTCAAGCTGCTGACCTGCGAGTGGGCGCCAATGTGGGTCGTCGACTTCCCGATGTTCGAAGAGAACGACGACGGCAGCTTCTCGGCGCTGCACCACCCGTTCACCGCGCCAAAGTGCACGCCGCAAGAGCTCGAAGCCAACCCGGCTGGCGCTCTGTCCCGCGCGTACGACATGGTGCTGAACGGCACTGAGCTGGGTGGCGGTTCGATCCGTATCCACCGCAAAGAGATGCAACAGTCGGTCTTCCGTCTGTTGGGTATCGATGAAGCGGAACAGGAAGAGAAGTTCGGCTTCCTGCTCGACGCGCTGAAGTACGGTGCACCGCCGCACGGTGGTCTGGCCTTCGGTCTGGACCGTCTGGTAATGCTGATGACCGGCGCCCAGTCGATCCGTGAAGTGATCGCCTTCCCGAAAACCCAGAGTGCTGCCGACGTGATGACGCAGGCACCGGGTGTGGTGGATGCCAAGGCACTGCGCGAACTGCACATTCGTTTGCGCGAAACGCCAAAGGCTGAGTAAGACGGGCCTGAAGGCGCATCTTCGGATGCGCCTTTTTTCTATCTATAGAGAGCAGGTCGAGATTTTTTGTTTGCTGGCCGCTGCATGTGCAGGGCGGGCAACGTTTCAAAGAGAATTCGGAGCGAGTTATGGCAGGTCATTCCAAGTGGGCGAACATCAAGCACCGCAAAGAACGTCAGGATGCCAAGAGAGGCAAGATCTTCACCAAGTGGATCCGCGAGCTGACCGTTGCGGCCCGTCAGGGCGGCGGTGATCCGGGCTCCAACCCGCGTCTGCGTCTGGCGCTGGATAAAGCGCTGAGCGCGAACATGAGCCGCGACATCATTGACCGCGCCGTCGCGCGTGGCGCCGGTGCCACCGAAGCCGACAACGTTGAAGAGCTGACCTACGAAGGTTACGGCCCGGGCGGTGTAGCGGTGATGGTCGAGTGCATGACCGACAACCGCAACCGTACTGCGGCAGCCGTTCGCCATGCGTTCAGCAAGTGTGGTGGCAACCTCGGCACCGACGGTTCGGTGGCTTACTTGTTCGAGCGCAAAGGCCAGATCAGCTTCGCGCCGGGCGTTGATGAAGACGCACTGACCGAAGCGGCGCTGGAAGCCGATGCCGATGACGTGGTCAGCCACGAAGACGGCTCGATCGATGTGTTCACCTCGTTCACCAGTTTCTATGCGGTGCGAAACGCGCTGGAAACCGCTGGATTCAAGGGTGATGACGCGGAAATCGTCATGCAGCCGACCACCAGCGCCGAGCTGGATCTGGAAGGTGCGGAGAAGGTACTCAAGCTGATCGACATGCTTGAAGATCTGGATGACGTGCAGAACGTCTATTCCAACGCTGATATTCCGGAAGACGTGGCCGCTCAGCTCGGTTAAGAGCGACTACGATTCAATGTGGGAGCGAGCCTGCTCGCGAAGGCGGATTTTCAGGCAACATCGTTGCTGATGATGAAACCGCTTTCGCGAGCAGGCTCGCTCCCACATTTGTTATGGGTTGATTTGAAAATCGTGCTTTTACCGAATCTGCAGGCGTTATGACTTTAATTCTTGGTATCGACCCCGGTTCGCGCATTACCGGTTACGGGATTGTTCGCGATACCGGGCGTGGCGGCTGCATCTATGTGGCCTCGGGTTGCATTCGCACTGGCGCCGGCGAGCTGCACGAGCGCCTGCAAATCGTCTATCGCGGGGTCCGCGAGATCATCCAGACCTACGGCCCGGTGACCATGGGCATCGAAAAAGTGTTCATGGCGAAAAACGCCGATTCGGCGTTGAAGCTTGGGCAGGCCCGTGGCGCAGCGATTGTCGCCGGTGCTGAAGAATGCCTGGAGATCGCCGAATACACGGCCACTCAGGTCAAGCAGGCTGTGGTCGGCACCGGCGCCGCCAATAAAGAACAAGTGCAGATGATGGTCATGCACATGCTCAAGCTGACCAGCAAACCGCAAATCGATGCCTCGGACGCCCTCGCCATTGCCATTTGCCATGCGCACACCCGCTCCAGTCTGCTGCCGCACGGTTTGGGAACGGCACGCAGTCGTGGCGGGCGCCTGCGTCTCTGATAGCATCAGCATCAATTTTCCTGAAAGCGGATTTCCTGCGCCTGGGTCGTCGGCCCGGAATCCGCCTTTCGACAGTCGCCAGCCCACGGCTGGCCAACGCTCAAGGATCTGAAACGTGATTGGACGCTTGCGCGGCACCCTGGCTGAGAAACAGCCGCCGCACCTGATTCTGGATGTAAACGGCCTCGGGTATGAGCTGGAAGTGCCCATGACCACCCTTTATCGTCTGCCGTCGGTCGGTGAACCGCTGACCTTGCACACCCATTTGGTCGTACGCGAAGACGCGCAATTACTCTATGGTTTCGCCGGCAAGCGTGAGCGAGACTTTTTTCGCGAGTTGATCCGTCTCAATGGTGTCGGGCCGAAATTGGCGCTGGCCTTGATGTCGAGTCTGGAAGTCGACGAACTGATCCGCTGCGTGCAGTCTCAGGACACCTCGGCCCTGACCAAGGTGCCGGGTGTCGGCAAGAAAACCGCTGAGCGTTTGCTGGTCGAACTCAAGGATCGCTTCAAGGCT
The DNA here is from genome assembly GCF_054667675.1 of Pseudomonas sp. S3_C06. Classification (NCBI taxonomy): domain Bacteria; kingdom Pseudomonadati; phylum Pseudomonadota; class Gammaproteobacteria; order Pseudomonadales; family Pseudomonadaceae; genus Pseudomonas; species Pseudomonas sp. S3_C06. The sequence continues at coordinate 2,414,010 of NZ_CP162747.1, read as the reverse complement.
TGGGAAACCTCGCCGGCGATGTTCGCGCTCGTCCCGAACCAACCGGACGGGCCAGCGCCGGTCAATACCGCCGAAAACGATGCGGTCAGCGCGCTGATTTCCCTGGGTTACAAGCCGCAGGAAGCGAGCAAGGCGATTACCGCCATCAAGGACAAGAATTTGAGCAGTGAAGACCTGATCCGCCGCGCCCTGAAGGGAATGATTTAAGTGATTGAAGCTGATCGTCTGATCGCCGCCGCGCACAGCCCGCGCGAGCGCGAAGAAGTCCAGGACCGCGCGATTCGTCCGGTCAGCCTGGCCGACTATATTGGCCAGCCGACCGTGCGCGAGCAGATGGAGCTGTTCATCCAGGCTGCCCGTGGTCGTAGTGAATCCCTCGACCACACGCTGATCTTCGGTCCGCCGGGTCTGGGCAAGACTACGCTGGCCAACATCATTGCCCAGGAAATGGGCGTGTCGATCAAGAGCACATCCGGCCCGGTACTTGAACGTCCGGGTGATCTGGCCGCATTGCTGACCAACCTTGAGCCGCACGATGTGCTTTTCATCGACGAAATCCATCGTCTGTCGCCGATCGTTGAGGAGGTGCTGTATCCGGCGATGGAAGATTTCCAGCTCGACATCATGATTGGCGAAGGGCCGGCAGCGCGTTCGATCAAGCTCGATCTGCCGCCGTTTACTCTGGTGGGTGCAACGACCCGCGCCGGCATGTTGACCAATCCGTTGCGTGACCGCTTTGGTATCGTCCAGCGTCTTGAGTTCTACAGCACGGCCGATCTGGCGACGATTGTCAGCCGTTCGGCGGCCATCCTCGGTTTGCCACTGGATCCGGACGGTTCGTTCGAAATCGCACGTCGTGCCCGTGGTACGCCGCGAATCGCCAACCGTCTGTTGCGCCGGGTGCGTGACTTCGCCGAAGTCCGCGCCAAGGGTCACATCACCAAAGCGGTGGCGGATCTGGCGTTGAACCTGCTGGATGTCGACGAACACGGTTTCGATCATCAGGACCGGCGTCTGCTGCTGACCATGATCGAGAAGTTCGATGGCGGCCCGGTCGGTATCGACAGCCTCGCCGCTGCGATCAGTGAAGAACGTCACACCATTGAAGATGTGCTGGAACCGTATCTGATTCAGCAGGGCTACATCATGCGCACACCGCGGGGCAGGGTGGTGACGCGGCATGCGTACCTGCACTTCGGTTTAAACATTCCGTCACGAATGGGTGAAATGCCCGTGGCAGACGAGTTTCTCGATGCCGTGGACGACTAATACACATTTGTTGTCGATTTATTCAGGGTTTGTACTGTCAGAGGACGGTACTTTTACGGTAAAGCTCTGAAACCATGAAAAACAGTTGCCTGGCCGGATTGGCAACCTGAGGAGTAAGCACTAGAGTATGCGCGCGCAAAACGGGCTTGAGCCGTTCGCACATCGTTGTCGCGTTTATTACGAGGACACCGATGCGGGCGGCATCGTGTATTACGTTAATTACCTCAAGTTTATGGAACGGGCTCGAACCGAGCGGCTTCGCGAGCTGGGCTTTGCCCAATCGCAGCTTGCCGGGGAGGACCTGTTGTTTGTCGTGCACTCCAGCGAAGCGCGCTATCACGCGCCGGCGCGACTGGACGATGAACTGCTGGTAAGCGCTGAAGTAATCGAATTGAACCGTGCCAGCCTGCGCTTCAAACAGCAGGTCAGGCGGGCTACGGATAATGTGCTGCTCTGCGAGGGGCAGTTTTTGGTGGCCTGTGTGCGCACTAACAGTTTGAAACCCCGGGCCCTTCCCGAAGACTTGCGTGCGGCCTTTGCCGACGCGGTCGGCCCGGGTACACACTCAAAGCAGGAGATAAAGCGTGGAAGCTAACGTCGTCGACCATTCCTCCATGTGGAGCCTGGTCAGCAATGCCAGCATCGTGGTGCAGTTGGTAATGTTGACCCTGGTAGCCGCATCGGTGACCTCATGGATCATGATCTTTCAGCGCAGCAATCTGCTGCGTGCCGGTCGACGCGCCCTGGAGAGCTTCGAAGAGCGCTTCTGGTCGGGTATCGACCTGTCCAAACTGTACCGTCAGGCGGGCAGCAACCCGGATCCGGATTCGGGCGTGGAGCAGATTTTCCGTGCCGGCTTCAAGGAGTTCTCCCGTCTGCGCCAGCAGCCGGGTGTCGACCCTGAAGCAGTCATGGAAGGCGTGGCCCGTGCCATGCGCGTCGCCATCTCCCGCGAAGAAGAGAAACTGGAGCAGAGCCTGCCGTTTCTCGCCACGGTCGGTTCGGTCAGCCCGTACATCGGTCTGTTCGGTACCGTGTGGGGCATCATGAACTCCTTCCGCGGTCTGGCCAGCGCCCAGCAAGCAACCCTGGCCACTGTGGCTCCGGGTATCGCTGAAGCCCTGATCGCCACAGCGATCGGTCTGTTTGCCGCGATCCCTGCGGTAATCGCTTACAACCGTTTCGCCGCTCGCAGCGAAACCTTGTTGGGCCGCTACTACACCTTCGCCGATGAATTCCAGGCGATCCTGCACCGCAAAGTGCACACCAGCGAAGAATAAGCAGGTAATTTCCAATGGCTTTAATCGCTCGAGCTCGCAAAAAGCGCAAGCCGGTCGCCGAGATGAACGTGGTGCCTTACATCGACGTGATGTTGGTGCTGCTGGTCATCTTCATGGTGACCGCGCCGATGCTCAATCAGGGCGTGAAAGTTGATCTGCCCAAGGTTTCCAGCGAAGCCTTGCCGCAGGACAACAACACTCAGGTCCTGACCATTTCGATCAAGGCTGACAAGACCTACTACTGGAACCTTGGCAGCGAAGTCGATACCGAGAAGCAACAGGACAGGGCCATGACCCTGCCGCAAATGACCGACGCGGTGACCAAGATCATTCGTGCCGGCACTGAAGGCGGCAAGCGTACCCAGGTCTTCATCCGCGGTGACAAAACCGTCGACTACGGTTCCGTCATGGGCGCCATGGGCGGGTTGCAGAAAGCCGGGGTCGGTAATGTTGGTTTGATTACCGAGGCCCCCTGATGCAGCAACAGCGAGAGCCGTCCGCCTCGGAAAGCTACTTCTGGCCTAGTGTTCTGGCGATTGTCCTGCACGTGCTGGTGTTCGGCATGCTGTTCGTCAGTTTTGCCTTTACACCAGAGCTGCCGCCGGCCAAACCGATTGTCCAGGCGACCCTCTACCAGCTGAAATCGAAAAGTCAGGCAACCACCCAGACCAATCAGAAGATTGCGGGTGAGGCGAAGAAATCCGCCGCGCGCCAGACCGAAGTCGAGCAGATGGAGCAGAAGAAGGTCGAGCAGGAAGAGATCAAGGCCGCTGCGGAACAAAAGAAAGAAGAAGCGGCTCAAAAAGCCGAGGAGGCCAAGAAGGCCGACGAGTCGAAAAAAGCAGACGAGGCGAAAAAGGCTGATGAATCCAAGAAAGCCGACGAAGCTAAGAAGACCGCCGAAGCCAAAAAGGCCGAAGAAAAACAATTGGCTGATATAGCCAAGAAGAAATCTGAAGAAGAAGCGAAAAAGGCTGCTGAAGAAGAGGCCAAGAAAGCCGCTGCTGAAGAAGCCAAGAAGAAGATCGTCGAAGACGCGAAGAAGAAAGCCGCCGAAGACGCCAAGAAGAAAGCTGAAGCTGAAGAGGCGAAGAAGAAAATCGCCGACGAAGCGAAGAAGAAAGCTGCTGCCGATGCTGCGAAGAAGAAAGCGCAGGATGCGGCACGTAAATCGACCGAAGACAAAAAGGCTCAGGCCTTGGCCGATCTGCTTTCCGACACGCCGCAGCGCCAGCAGGCCTTGGCTGATGAGCAGGGTGACGAAGTCGCGGGCAGTTTCGATGACCTGATTCGTGCGCGAGCGGCAGAAGGTTGGGCTCGTCCTCCTTCGGCACGCAAAGGCATGACGGTCGTGCTGCAAATCGGCATGTTGCCGGACGGTACGGTGACTTCGGTCAGCGTGGCCAAGTCCAGTGGCGACGGTCCGTTTGATGCTTCGGCAGTCGCGGCAGTGAAGAATATTGGACGTTTGACAGAAATGCAGGGAATGAAGCCGAGCGATTTCGCTCCGTATCGTTCATTCAAGATGACATTCACACCTGAGGATCTAGCCTTGTGAGAAACCTTCTTCGAGGAATGCTGGTCGTGATCTGCTGCATGGCAGGGATCGCGATGGCAGATGAAAAGAACATTCTGGTTACCAGCGGCAGCGATCGGGCTACCCCGATCGCCGTTGTACCGTTCGGCATGCAGGGCGGTGCCGTGCTGCCGGACGACATGGCAGAAATCATTGGTAACGATTTGCGTAACTCGGGCTACTACTCGCCGATTCCAAAGCAAAACATGATCAGCCAGCCAAGCCAGCCGAGCGAAATCATCTTCCGTGACTGGAAGGCGGTGGGTGCTCAATACATGATGGTTGGCAGCATTGCCCCAGCCGGCGGTCGCCTGCAGGTGCAGTGGGCACTGTTCAACGTGGCCACCGAGCAGAAAGTGGCAGACGGCAGTGTTTCCGGCACCACCGAGCAATTGCGCGACATGGCGCACTTCATCTCCGACCAGTCGTTCCAGAAACTGACCGGTATCGAAGGTGCGTTCTCGACGCGTCTGCTGTACGTCACAGCCGAACGTTTCTCCGAGAAGAACACGCGTTACACCCTGCAACGTTCTGACTATGACGGTGCCCGCGCCGTGACTCTGCTGCAATCGCGCGAGCCGATCCTGTCGCCGCGCTTCGCACCGGATGGCAAACGCATCGCCTACGTGTCGTTCGAGCAGAAGCGTCCACGCATCTTCATGCAGAACATCGACACCGGTCGCCGTGAGCAGATCACCAACTTCGAAGGTCTGAACGGCGCGCCAGCCTGGTCGCCGAACGGCGATCGCCTGGCCTTTGTATTGTCGAAGGACGGTAACCCGGACATTTACGTGATGAACCTGGCTTCGCGCCAGATCACCCGTGTGACCGCAGGTCCTGGCATTAACACCGAACCGTACTGGGGCAAGGATGGTTCGACCATCTACTTCACCTCGGACCGCGGCGGCAAGCCTCAGATCTATAAAACCAGCGCCAGTGGCGGTGGTGCCGAGCGTGTGACGTTTGTAGGTAACTACAACGCCAACCCGAAACTTTCGGCAGATGAAAAGACTTTGGTGATGATCCATCGTCAGGATGGCTTCACCAATTTCAAGGTGGCAGCTCAGGATCTGCAGCGAGGGAGTGTAAAGATCCTCACTGATAGCACTCTGGACGAGTCACCTACTGTTGCGCCCAACGGCACCATGGTAATCTACGCCACCCGCCAACAGGGCCGGGGAGTCTTGATGCTCGTGTCCATTAATGGACGCGTTAGGCTCCCGCTTCCTACCGCTCAAGGCGAAGTCAGAGAACCGTCCTGGTCCCCTTACCTGAAGTGAGCGGGCGCTACACGTTTTACTTAACACACTGGGGTTCATTAGGAGTTTCACGATGGAAATGCTGAAGTTTGGTAAATTTGCTGCGCTGGCTCTGGCCATGGCTGTAGCTGTAGGTTGCTCGTCCAAAGGCGGCGACAACGCCGGTGAAGGCGCTGTTGATCCAAACGCTGGTTACGGCGCAAACACTGGTGCCGTTGACGGTTCCCTGAGCGAAGAAGCTGCTCTGCGCGCAATCACCACCTTCTACTTCGAATACGACAGCTCGGACCTGAAGCCAGAAGCCATGCGCGCTCTGGACGTTCACGCCAAAGACCTGAAAGCAAACGGCGCTCGCGTTGTTCTGGAAGGCAACACCGACGAACGTGGTACTCGTGAGTACAACATGGCACTGGGCGAGCGTCGTGCGAAAGCCGTTCAGCGCTACCTGGTACTGCAAGGTGTTTCCCCAGCTCAGCTGGAACTGGTTTCCTACGGCGAAGAGCGTCCAGTTGCTACCGGCAACGACGAGCAGTCCTGGGCTCAAAACCGTCGCGTCGAACTGCGTAAGTAATTCGATATGCGAACGTGCCGTCGTGCTGTAACTGTTCTGGCTCTCAGCCTCGCGCCGCTTGCGGCGTGGGCTGCGGTTCCTGTGGTCGATGACAACTCCGGTTATAACAATAGCGGGAGCAGTTATCCGCCTGCAGGTTACGGTACGAACGGCGCCTATGCCGGGGGAGCGGCTTCGGCCCCTGCCTCGGCACAAGGCATGCTGTTCAACCAACTGCAACAAATGCAGGATCAGATATCGCGCCAGCAAGGTGTGATTGAAGAACTGCAGAATCAGGTTGCGCGCATGAAGCAGGAATCCCTGGAGCGATACCAGGATCTTGATCGGCGCATAGGATCCGGCGTTGCACCTGCCGCGACTCCTGAGAATTCTTCTGCCGGTGGCGATGCAAGTGCTGCTGCCGGCGCTGCCGCTGGCGCCGGGGCTGCTGCCCAGGCACCTGCTGCAAGCAGCGAACCGGGTGATCCGGCCAAGGAAAAGCTGTATTACGATGCCGCTTTCGACCTGATCAAAGCCAAGGATTTCGACAAGGCCAGCCAGGCTTTTGCCGCTTTCCTGCGCAAATACCCGAACAGCCAATACGCGGGCAACGCCCAGTACTGGTTGGGCGAAGTCAATCTGGCCAAAGGCGATCTGCAAGGTGCAGGTCAGGCTTTCGCCAAGGTTTCGCAGCTGTATCCCAAGCACGCCAAAGTGCCGGATTCGCTGTACAAGCTGGCTGATGTAGAGCGCCGCCTCGGTCATACCGACAAGGTCAAAGGCATTCTGCAGCAGGTGGTGGCCCAATACCCGGGCACGTCCGCCGCTCAGTTGGCTCAACGCGATCTGCAACGCATGTAAGCACGCTTGACCCGTTTGGAAGAAACCCGCGCTTGTCGCGGGTTTTTTCGTTAGAATTCACGCCCTTTTTCTGAAACACGCTTCTTGCGGTCTACGCGTTGGCGGGATTGCCTGAAGTGCCTGACGGAGGCGGACAGCCTGTTTAGCTGTTACGCCCGTGGCGACTATGCAAGACACATTGAGAATCACCGAAGTTTTCTACTCGTTGCAGGGGGAAACGCGGACTGCCGGGCTGCCCACGGTTTTTGTGCGCCTGACCGGTTGCCCACTGCGTTGCCAATACTGCGACAGCGCCTATGCATTCAGTGGCGGCACCGTCCGTACCCTTGACGACATCCTCGAGCAAGTGGCCGGATTTCGTCCGCGCTACGTCTGTGTCACCGGCGGTGAGCCGCTGGCACAACCGAACGCCATTCCTTTGCTCAAACAGCTGTGTGATGCCGGTTACGAGGTCTCGCTGGAAACCAGTGGCGCCCTCGACGTCTCGGCTGTCGATCCGCGCGTCAGTCGCGTTGTCGACCTGAAGACGCCGGATTCGAAAGAAGCCCATCGCAACCGTTACGAGAACATCGAACTGCTGACGCCCAACGATCAGGTGAAGTTTGTTATCTGCTCGCGGGACGACTATGACTGGGCCGTCTCCAAACTGATTCAGTACGGTCTCGATCGGCGTGCCGGCGAAGTGCTGTTTTCCCCAAGTCACCATGACCTCAATGCTCGGGATCTGGCGGACTGGGTGGTGGCGGACAACCTGCCGGTGCGCTTGCAATTGCAGTTGCATAAATATCTGTGGAACGACGAGCCGGGGCGCTGAGATGACTGAACAACTGAAGACTAATGAAAAGCGCGCCGTCATCCTGCTGTCCGGCGGCCTCGATTCGGCGACCGTCGTGGCCATGGCACGCGCCGAAGGCTACCGCTGCTACACCATGAGCTTCGACTACGGCCAGCGTTCGCACGCCGAACTGCACGCCGCTGCCCGCGTCGCCCGCGACTTGGGCGTGGTCGAGCACAAGGTGATTGGCCTCAACCTGAATGGTATGGGCGGCTCGGCACTGACCGACACCAGCATCGACATCCCCGAAGAGTTGGGCGAAGGCATTCCGGTGACGTACGTGCCGGCGCGTAACACGGTGTTCCTGTCGCTGGCGTTGGGCTGGGCAGAAGTGCTGGGTGCACGCGACATCTTTATTGGTGTCAACGCCGTGGACTATTCCGGTTACCCGGATTGCCGCCCCCAGTTCATCGAGTCGTTCGAGCGCATGGCCAATCTGGCGACCAAGGCTGGCGTTGAAGGCAATGGCTTCCGCATCCAGGCGCCGTTGCAGAACCTGAGCAAGGCACAGATCGTCGAGGCGGGCGTTAAGCTCGGCGTTGATTATGGCCTCACCGTTTCCTGCTATCAGGCCGACGATGACGGCCGCGCGTGCGGTAAATGCGACAGCTGCCGCCTGCGTGCAGAAGGCTTCGCGGCAGCTGGTGTGGACGACCCAACACCTTATTTTTGATTATTTTCAAAAAGGTGTTGAATAGTCCTTAAAAATCAGTATTATACGCGCCACCACACAGCGGGTCGTTAGCTCAGTTGGTAGAGCAGTTGGCTTTTAACCAATTGGTCGTAGGTTCGAATCCCACACGACCCACCATATTTGGCGGTTTAGAAAATCCGGAAGGCCCACGAAAGTGAGGATTTCCGGGTTTTTTTTTGCCTGTAATTTCGCTCCGCGTTATTTCACTACCCGCAGCGCTGACGCAGGTCAGAATCATCTTTTGTATCAACGGGATATTCTGTAGCCTTGCGCAGCTTCAATGCTGTCCGTGCCTGATAATACTCACTCTCCCGGCGGTACCCTCAAGCGGTCCGGAGCCGGGTGTATACTCGACTTTCGCGCGAAAGCGCCTGCAGGTCTTGCGAACATGACGCAGATTTCCGAACGCCTTCTGGTTCAAGCTCACCTCGATGCCAAACAGCCCAAACCGCTGACCGCTGAGGAAGAGGCTTATTACCGTTCCGCCATTGCCGCCGAGCTCAAGGCTCAGGACGCGGTGCTGGTGGCCCACTTTTATTGCGACCCGGTGATTCAGGCTCTGGCCGAAGAAACCGGTGGCTGTGTCTCTGACTCCCTGGAAATGGCCCGCTTCGGCAACGCTCACCCGGCGAAGACCGTGGTGGTCGCCGGCGTGAAATTCATGGGCGAGACCGCGAAAATCCTCAACCCGGAAAAACGCGTGCTGATGCCGACCCTCGAAGCGACCTGCTCACTGGATCTGGGTTGCCCGGTCGACGAGTTCTCGGCGTTCTGTGATCAGCACCCGGAGCGCACGGTGGTGGTCTATGCCAACACTTCCGCTGCTGTGAAAGCGCGGGCTGACTGGGTGGTGACATCGAGTTGCGCGCTGGAGATCGTCGAAAGCCTGATGGACAACGGTGAGACGATCATCTGGGGGCCGGACAAGCACCTGGGTACCTACATTCAGCGCAAGACCGGCGCAGATATGCTGTTGTGGGACGGTGCCTGCATCGTCCACGAGGAGTTCAAGTCCAAGCAGCTCGAAGACATGAAAGCGCTGTACCCGGATGCTGCGATCCTCGTGCACCCGGAGTCGCCGACTTCGGTGATTGAACTGGCGGATGCCGTCGGTTCCACCAGCCAGTTGATCGCTGCCGCGCAGAGCCTGCCGAACAAGACCCTGATCGTGGCCACCGACCGGGGCATCTTCTACAAGATGCAGCAGTTGTGCCCGGACAAGGTCTTCATCGAGGCGCCAACCGCCGGTAACGGTGCCGCGTGCCGCAGTTGCGCACATTGCCCGTGGATGGCCATGAATACCCTTGAGCGCACGCTGAAGAGCTTGAAGGAAGGCACGAACGAGATCTTTGTTGATCCGGCGTTGATTCCGCAGGCGATCCGGCCGCTCAAGCGCATGCTGGACTTCACCCAGGCCGCACGGATGAAGCTGGCCGGTAACGCCTGAATTCTGAAAAGCGCCACAAAACCTGTGGGAGCGAGCCTGCTCGCGAAAGCGGTGTATCAGTCACCATTGAAATCGACTGATACGCCGCCTTCGCGAGCAGGCTCGCTCCCACAGTGGTTTTCAGAGTCTGGAAATTATTTGGTCTTCTTCGGGACCCGGACGAGGCGGGTATCGGAATAGATGTCATGCCACGTGCGCTTCTGCTTGTCGTAAAGCGACCAGAAGAATCCCAGCCCCACGCACAGCCACGACGCAATCGACACCATAAAGCGCAACAGCGCCTGCCACAGACTGATCGCGGTGCCATTGGCGTTCTGTACGCGAATGCCCCACACCTGCATGCCCAGTGTCTGCCCGCCATGGGTCCAGAATTTCGCAAAGAATGCGAACAGCACCAACACCAGCACCGTCGAGTAGAGCGGATCACCGTCCAGTTGCCCGGCGTCGGTCATCACCCGCAGACGTTCTTCGCCGATGATCGCTGCCTGGATCAACTTGTAAACGAATCCGGTGACGATCAGCAGAGCGGTGCACAGCAGAAAGTCATAGAACATCGCAGCCAGACGCCGGCCAAGGCCAACGGCAGGAAATTCGCCCTGTGGGGTGAGCAGGTTTTTCGACATGGCAGCCTCTGGACGCAAATTGAAGCGCCATTTTACGGATTCGCGCGCACAAAAAAGCCCCTGATATCAATATCAGGGGCTTTTTCGTAACAGAAGATCAGGCTTCTGCTTGTACTTCGTCAGCCTGCATGCCTTTCTGGCCTTGCACAGCAACGAAGGTCACTTTCTGGCCTTCTTTCAGGCTTTTGAAGCCGTTGCCCTGAATGGCGCGGAAATGCACGAACAGATCCGGACCGCTTTCTGGAGTGATAAAACCAAAACCTTTCTCGTCGTTAAACCACTTGACGGTACCGCTCTGACGTGTGGACATTTCTTATTTCCTTTGACGCAAAAATTGATGACAGTCTCTTTCTCATGAAAGAGTACTGGGGCTGGTTGCAGGAGAGTAAGAAGACGTCGAACGGGATGTAGCTAACTTGTAGGCTACTGCCCAGGTCACGATTCCAAGCTGACCCATGCAAACACAGTGGACAAACTCTACGCCAACTACGGGAGAAAAAACAAGCCCTGCGAAGCCCCCGGTTTTACTGAGCTTGAGCAAGTTAATCCTTTCACTAGTGCGGGCTTAGACGATTCGCTTGTTCAATTGTTTTCGAACGTTATAAGCAAAGTTCATATTCGAATCGATTGTTAGAAAATGCACTTTTTTGTGGCGATTGCGTGACACATTAGTGCACGCATTACGCAATCGCGTTACTTATAGAAACAGTCAATCAACCACGATAGTAGCGTTGTGGAACAAATGGCATTTTGCTTACAAGCATTTGCACCTTTTTCCCACGCACGATGGCCCAAACCGGTGTGTCGAGGGTGACATAAGCGCTGTCGAGGTAACCCATCGCCAACGGCCCGCCCAAGGTCGGACCAAAGCCACCGCTGCACACGCTGCCGATGATCTCGCCGGCTTCGTTGACGATTTCTGCGCCTTCACGCACTGGCGTGCGTTCCTGTGGCAGCAAGCCGACGCGTTTGCGTGCGACGCCATTCTGTTGCTGGGCGAAAACGTTTTCCGCACCGGGGAAACCGCCGGCCCGCGCGCCATCAGCGCGACGTGGCTTGGAGACCGCCCAGAGCAGGCTGGCTTCGATTGGCGTGGTCTCGGTGTTCATGTCGTGGCCATACAGGCACAGGCCGGCTTCCAGGCGCAGCGAGTCGCGAGCACCGAGGCCGATGGCCTGAACTTCCGGTTCGGCGAGCAGGGCGCGCGCGAGTTTTTCCGCATCTGCAGCCGGAACGGAGATTTCGAAACCGTCTTCACCGGTGTAACCCGAACGGCTGACAAAGCAATCCACGCCCAACAATGACACGCGGTTGAACTGCATGAAGGTCATCTTCGCCACGTCAGGAGCCAGGCGCGCCAGCACAGTGACCGCTGCCGGACCTTGCAGTGCGAGCAGTGCGCGCTCTTCGAACAGCGCCGTAATGGTGCACTGAGCGCCGATGTGTTTTTGCAGGTGAGCCAGATCCTGATCCTTGCACGCGGCGTTGACCACCAGGAACAGTTCGTCGTTGCCGAGGTTGGCAACCATCAGGTCATCGAGAATGCCGCCGTTGTCGTTGGTGAACATCGCGTAACGCTGCATGCCCACCGGCAGGTCGATGATGTCCACTGGCACCAGGCTTTCCAGGGCTTTGGCAGCGTTGGCGCCGGTCAGGCGGATCTGGCCCATGTGCGAGACGTCGAACAGCCCGGCGTGTTCACGGGTGTGTTGGTGCTCTTTCATTACGCCGAGCGGGTATTGCACCGGCATGTCGTAGCCGGCGAACGGCACCATGCGGGCGCCGAGTTCGATGTGCAGAGCGTGCAGCGGGGTTTTCGACAGTTGTTCGGTGGACATGCGTGGCTCCTTGAAAGTTTGAGTTTGGGGGTATGGGGCTAGATCAAGATCAAGATCAAAAGCCCCTCACCCCAGCCCTCTCCCAGAGGGAGAGGGAGTTAGGTACGTTTATCTCCCGGAGGGAGAGGGGCTAGTTACGTTTCGTGGTCAGCATTCGATAATGTTGACCGCCAGACCGCCGCGGGCGGTCTCTTTGTATTTGCTTTTCATGTCGGCGCCGGTCTGGCGCATGGTGCGGATGACCTTGTCGAGGGAGACGAAATGCTGACCGTCGCCGCGCATGGCCATGCGTACCGCGTTGATGGCTTTCACCGAACCCATCGCATTGCGCTCGATGCACGGCACCTGCACCAGTCCGCCAATCGGGTCGCAGGTCAGACCGAGGTTGTGTTCCATGCCGATTTCTGCGGCGTTTTCGACTTGCTGAACACTGCCGCCGAGCACTTCACACAACGCGCCAGCCGCCATTGAGCAGGCAACACCGACTTCACCCTGACAACCGACTTCGGCGCCGGAGATCGAGGCGTTTTCCTTGTAGAGAATGCCGATGGCCGCCGCGGTCAGCAGAAAGCGCACGACGCCGTCGTCATTCGCACCGGGGATAAAGCGCATGTAGTAATGCAGTACCGCCGGAATGATCCCCGCTGCACCGTTGGTGGGTGCGGTGACCACGCGGCCGCCATTGGCGTTTTCTTCGTTGACCGCCAAGGCGTAGAGGTTGACCCAGTCGAGCACCGACAACGGATCGCGCAACGCTGATTCCGGGTTCTTGCACAGTTGCCGATGCAGCGCTGCCGCACGACGTTTGACCTTCAAACCGCCAGGCAGAATGCCTTCGTTACGACAACCGGCGGCAACGCAGTCCTGCATCACTTGCCAGATTTTCAGCAGGCCGGCACGGGTCTCCGCTTCGGGGCGCCAGGCGCTTTCGTTGGTCAGCATCACCTGGCTGATCGACAGACCGTAGGTGGCGCAATGACCGAGCAAGTCCTTGGCACTTTTGAACGGGAAGGTCAGCGGTGTGGCGTCTTCGACGATGCGATCGGCGCCGGCCGCGTCCTCATCGACAACAAAACCACCACCGACCGAGTAGTACTCGCGGCTGCGGATCTGGATCCCCGCCGCATCGAAGGCGCGGAAGATCATGCCGTTGGGGTGATAGGCCAGCGGCTTGCGGATCATCGCCAAGTGTTCTTTCTCGTTGAACGCAATGCTGTGTTCAACGAGCAGATTCAGTCGGCCGTTGCCGCGAATTTCTTGCAGGCGCGCGGCGACGGTTTCGGTATCGACGGTGTCCGGGTGTTCGCCTTCGAGGCCGAGCAGCACGGCTTTGTCGCTGCCGTGACCTTTACCAGTAGCGCCGAGGGAACCGTACAACTCGACGCGAACGCTGGCGGTGGTGGTCAGCAGGTTTTCACGGCGCAGACCTTCGGCGAAACGCGCAGCAGCACGCATCGGGCCGACGGTGTGGGAACTGGAGGGGCCGATGCCAATCTTGAACAGGTCGAACACGCTTAACGACATGAGTGGTTCTCCGGTTTCTTGTTATAGGAATTGGCGAAAGTCCGAAATCGGTTGCAGATCCCTTGTGGGAGCGAGCCTGCTCGCGAAAGCGCTGTGTCAGCCAACCTTTCATTAACTGACACTACGCTTTCGCGAGCAGGCTCGCTCCCACAGGGGGATCTGTGGTGTTGCAGAAATCGGGGCGATTAAAACGCCCCTCATTCAATTAAGCGTAGCTTTCGATCGACGGGCAGGCGCACACCAGGTTGCGATCGCCGAACACGTTGTCGACGCGACCGACCGGTGGCCAGTATTTGCCTTCAATCAACGACGCAACCGGATAAACGGCCTGCTCGCGGCTGTACGGGTGGGTCCACTCGCCAACCAGTTCCGCAGCGGTGTGCGGCGCGTTCTTCAGCGGGTTGTCGTCCTTGTCCAGCGTGCCGTTTTCCACCGCGCGGATTTCTTCGCGGATACGGATCATGGCGTCGCAGAAGCGATCCAGCTCTTCTTTGGATTCACTTTCGGTCGGCTCGATCATCAGCGTGCCCGCAACCGGGAACGACATGGTCGGCGCGTGGAAACCGAAGTCGATCAGGCGCTTGGCGACGTCATCAACGCTGATGCCGCTGCTGTCTTTCAACGGACGCAGATCGAGAATGCACTCGTGCGCCACCAGACCGTTGCTGCCGGTGTACAGCACTGGGTAGTGCTCTTCGAGGCGACGGGAAATGTAGTTGGCATTGAGGATCGCCAGTTGCGAAGCGCGCTTCAGACCGGCGCCACCCATCATGCGAATGTACATCCAGGTGATCGGCAAAATACTTGCGCTGCCGAACGGTGCTGCGCAGACCGCGCCTTCCTTGCGTTCCATCTGGCCGTGGCCCGGCAGGAACGGCGTCAGGTGTGACTTGACGCCGATCGGGCCGACGCCCGGGCCGCCACCGCCGTGGGGGATGCAGAAAGTTTTGTGCAGGTTCAGGTGCGAAACATCGCCGCCGAACTTGCCCGGTGCGCACAGGCCAACCATTGCGTTCATGTTGGCGCCGTCGATGTACACCTGGCCGCCGTTGTCATGAATGATCCCGCAGATTTCGCGGATGCCTTCTTCGAACACGCCGTGGGTCGACGGGTAAGTGATCATCAGCGCGGCGAGGTGCTCGCGGTGTTCGATGGCTTTGGCGCGCAGGTCTTCGATATCGACGTTGCCGCGCGCATCGCACGCGGTCACGACCACGCGCATGCCAGCCATGTTGGCGGTGGCCGGGTTGGTGCCGTGGGCGGACGACGGGATCAGGCAGATGTCGCGGCGTTCGTCGCCACGGCTCTGGTGATAGGCGCGGATCGCCAGCAGGCCAGCGTATTCACCTTGCGAACCGGCGTTCGGTTGCAGCGAGATCGCGTCGTAACCGGTGGCGGCGCAGAGCATCGCTTCCAGCTCATCGGTCAGTTGCTGGTAACCGGCACTTTGCGCGGCCGGTGCGAACGGATGCAGCGCACCGAATTCAGCCCAGGTCACCGGGATCATTTCGCTGGCAGCGTTGAGTTTCATGGTGCACGAGCCCAGCGGGATCATGGTGCGATCCAGTGCCAGGTCCTTGTCGGCCAGTTTGCGCAGGTAGCGCATCAGCTCGGTTTCCGAGTGATAACGGTTGAACACCGGGTGGCTGAGGATTGGCGACTGGCGTACCAGCGAAGCAGGGATAGTGCTTTGAACCGAAGCGGCGAGGGCGGCGAAGTCCGGCAGGGTTTTGCCGTCGGCGAACAGGCCCCACAGGGTTTCGATGTCAGCTTGGGTGGTGGTTTCGTCGACCGACAGGCCCAGACGCTGAGCGTCGATCACGCGCAGGTTGATCTGCGCCACGTGCGCCTTGTCGTGCAGCGCAGCGGTTTGTGCGCCGGTTGCTACTGTCAGGGTGTCGAAGAAGCTGGCTTGTTCGATTTTCGCGCCCAGCGCGGTCAGGCCCTTGGCCAGAATCGCGGTCAGGTGATGCACGCGGTTGGCGATCTGCGTCAGGCCTTTCGGGCCGTGGTAGACGGCGTACATGCTGGCGATGTTGGCCAGCAGTACCTGCGCGGTGCAGATGTTCGACGTGGCTTTCTCGCGGCGGATGTGTTGCTCGCGGGTTTGCATCGCCAGACGCAGCGCAGGCTTGCCGAAACGGTCAACCGACACGCCGACCAGACGGCCAGGCATGTCACGTTTGAACGCATCTTTGGTGGAGAAGTAAGCCGCGTGCGGGCCACCGAAACCCAGCGGCACGCCGAAGCGTTGTGCCGAACCGATGGCGACGTCCGCGCCGAACTCGCCCGGGGCGGTCAGCAAGGTCAGGGCCAGCAGGTCAGCGGCGACGGCGACCAAAGCGTTGGCGGCGTGGAAGCGTTCGGTCAGTTCGCGGTAGTCGAACACATCACCGTTGCTCGCCGGGTATTGCAGCAGTGCGCCGAAGAACGGCGTCACGTCAGTCAGTTCGCGCTCATCGCCAACCACGACGTCGATGCCCAGCGGCTCGGCACGGGTGCGCAGCACGTCGAGGGTTTGCGGGTGGCTGTGGATCGAGGCGAAGAATTGGTGGCTGCTTTTGTTCTTGCTCAGGCGTTTGCAGAAGGTCATGGCTTCGGCAGCAGCGGTGGCTTCGTCGAGCAGGGAGGCGTTGGCGATCGGCAGGCCGGTGAGGTCGCTGATCATCGTCTGGAAGTTCAGCAGCGCTTCGAGACGGCCTTGGGAAATTTCTGGCTGGTACGGCGTGTAAGCGGTGTACCAGGCCGGGTTTTCCAGCAGGTTGCGCAGGATCGGCGACGGCGTGTGGCAGTTGTAGTAGCCCTGGCCGATGTAGGTCTTGAATAGCTGGTTTTTGCCGGCGATGCCTTTGATCATTGCCAGGGCATCGGCTTCGCTGAGGCCGTCGTCCATGCCAAGCACGCTGGTGCCCTTGATGCTTTCCGGGATGACGCTGGCGCTCAGGGCTTCGAGCGAATCGAAACCGAGGCTGTTGAGCATGGCTTGCTCGTCGCCGGCGCGCGGGCCGATGTGACGGGCAATGAATTCGTTGGCGGTGCCAAGGTTTACTTGAGTCATGTCGGTGTTCCTCAGGCTTCGGCTTGGGCTTTGATCAGACGGTCGTAGGCGTCTTGGTCGAGCAGTTTGGCCACGGCCGATGCGTCGCTAGGTTGGAAGCGGAAGAACCAGCCTTCGCCCAGCGGATCTTCGTTGACCAGTTCCGGGGCATCTTCCAGCGCCGGGTTGACTTCCAGTACGTCGCCGTCGAGGGGCATGTACACGCCGCTGGCGGCTTTCACCGATTCCACGGTGGCGGCTTCGGCGCCTTTTTCGTAAGCCTGCAGCTCAGGCAGTTGCACGAACACCACGTCGCCCAAGGCGTTCTGCGCGAAAGCGGTGATGCCGACAGTAACGCTGCCGTCAGCTTCGGTGCGCAGCCATTCGTGATCTTCAGTAAAACGCAACTCGCTCATGGAAACTCCTCAGGGGGCCAGACTCGTCTGGTGGACGCGGTGGAATAGTCGGGCGCGAAGGCCCTTATTTATGAGGGGTTGATTAGCAAGAACGCGGCCAATGTTGAATTATTAATATAAATCAATAAGTTATATGTTTTGGTGAGATGGCTTGAGCAGGGGTGTGTAGCGAAATCGCTACAGGCTGGGGCGAGGAGAAAAGCTGAACGGGATCAAAGCCTTGCACAGCGGTGATCGAAGACGGGTGTAGCGATATCGTTCCGCTGTAGCGCTTTCAGTACAGCTGGAGGTCGTTTTTGAACGGATTTCGAATCCACCCTCTAACCCCTGTGGGAGCGAGCCTGCTCGCGAAGAGGGTGTGTCAGTCACCAATGATTCTGCTGATATACCGCTTTCGCGAGCAGGCTCGCTCCCACAGTGGGGGTATTTCCCACAGGAGGATTCGTGGTGGGTTCAGGGTTTGTTGGGGATGCCGTATTTGCGCAGGCGATGGGCGATGGCGGTGTGCGAAGTTTGCAGGCGGCTGGCCAGTTGGCGGGTCGAGGGGTAGCTGACGTAGAGTTTTTCCAGCAGCGATCGCTCGAACGCTTCGACCGCTTGTTCGAGGCTGTCGACGTCGCTGTCGGTCTGCCGCGCCACCGAGGTACCGGCAATGTCGAGATCGCCGATATCGACCAGGCTGCTCTCGCAAATCGCTGCCGCGCGGAAGATCACGTTCTGCAATTGTCGTACGTTGCCCGGCCAGCGATTGCCGAGCAGCGCCGGGTAAGTCCCCGGGGCGAGGCGGCAGACCGGGCGCTGAATTTGCGCACAAGCCTGCTGCATGAAATAGCGTGCCAGCAACAGAATGTCCTGCCCGCGCTCACGCAGCGGCGGCACTTCGACGTTGAGCACGTTGAGGCGATAGAACAGGTCTTCGCGGAACAAGCCTTCGCTGACCATTTTTTCCAGATCGCGATGGGTCGCGCTGAGGATGCGCACGTTGACCTTCACTTCACGATCACCGCCCACGCGGCGGAAGCTGCCATCGTTCAAGAAACGCAGCAGCTTGGCCTGCAAGTACGGCGACATCTCGCCGATCTCATCAAGAAACACCGTGCCCTGGTTGGCCAGTTCCATCAGCCCCGGTTTGCCGCCACGCGCTGCTCCTGTGAAAGCGCCGGGGGCGTAGCCGAACAATTCGCTTTCGGCGAGGTTCTCTGGCAACGCTGCGCAGTTGAGAGCGAGAAACGGTGCACTGTGCCGAGTGCTGATGGCGTGGCAGGCACGGGCAACCAGTTCTTTACCGGTGCCGGTTTCGCCTTGGATCAGCAGGGGGGCGTCGAGGGCGGCGACTCTTTGCGCGCGTGCCTTGAGGGTGCGGATTGCAGGCGACTCACCGAGCAGCGCGTCAAAACCTTCGGCATGGTCGTGGTGCAGTGCCGAGAGTTGTTCGCCGATGCGGTTCGGTTGATACAAGGTCAACAGCGCGCCAGCGTCGGTGATCGGCGTGGCGTCGAGCAGCAAGGTCTGACCGTTGACGGTAATTTCGCGCAGTGGCAAACGGAAGCCGTGTTCGAGCAAGGTGTCGAGCAGGGCCGGATCGTTGAACAGTTCAGAGACACTTTCACCGGCGGGTTCGCGACCGTAGATCGCTATTAGTGCCGGGTTGGCCAGCAGCACTTTGCCGGCGCTGTCGAGCGCCAAAACCGGATCGGTCATCGCCGCCAGCAATGCATCAAGCTGCAAGTGCCGACGCTGGCCGGGGAGGATGTCGACCACGGTCACCGCTTCCACGCCGAGCACGCGAAACAATGCATCTTTCAGCTCTTCGAGCACTTGTGGGCTCAGGGTCGGCGCGTCGATGTAGACGTTCGGCGGGATCATCTCCACCGCATCCAGATTGAGATTACGCCCGCCGAGGATAGCCAGGACTTCCTGGGTGATGCCGACGCGGTCGATGAAGCTGACGTGGATACGCATGGGGCGGTTCAGTGTTCTGCAGTGCGGAGGGTGGCAAGTATGCCTTGGGCTTGGAGAGAGGTGAAAGCAAAAGCACCCTCACCCCAGCCCTCTCCCGGAGGGAGAGGGGGCCGACCGAGGTGTCTGAGGTTTGACATCGACTTGAAAGAGCCGGTCGATTATGGATTCGGTAAAGCAGAGTCGGGCCGGCAAAACTATCGAGCATCCCTCAATCAGTCCCCTCACCCCAGCCCTCTCCCGGAGGGAGAGGGAGCTGACCGAGGTGTCTGGCGCTACACGTCGACCTGAAAAATCGAGTCGATTATGGATTCAGTGATGCAGGATCAGGTCGGTGTAACTCTAGAGCATCCCCCGGTCAGTCCCCTCTCCCT
This sequence comes from Pseudomonas sp. S3_C06, assembly GCF_054667675.1. NCBI lineage: Bacteria > Pseudomonadati > Pseudomonadota > Gammaproteobacteria > Pseudomonadales > Pseudomonadaceae > Pseudomonas > Pseudomonas sp. S3_C06. The sequence goes on along the minus strand of NZ_CP162747.1, from coordinate 2,394,468 downwards.
TTGGGAGAGGGCTAGGGTGAGGGGCTTTTGCGGGTTATTCGAAATGCTCAAGATTGACCGGGTCGCCGGACTTCATATCAAGTTGCTTGCGGATGTCTTCAAACATCATGTCGTAATGCTTGTGAACCGAGCCGATCTGGCTGTGCGTCTTGGGAATGCCGTACTTCTCGGCGATTTTCGTCACATTGTTGGCAAAGTTGTAGGCCTCCTCTTTGGGCAGGAAGAAGGTCTCTTTCATGTCCTTGCCCTGAAGGTTGCCATGCATCGTGAACTGGATGCCTTTGCCTTTCTGCGGGTCGGTGAACACTTCATAGTCGAGGTGCACGTTGTAACTGACGTCATCCGGAGTCAACGCGTGCCGCTCAATATGCAAATGACCGGGTTCAAACTGGGCCATGGTTTACTCCTTTCAAGGCATGGGAGAAGGGCAGACCCCGGGCCTGCCCCCGCCGTTTCTAGTTATCGATAAGTGATGCCAGGCTTCGCCGTGGTCACGCGAGTACCGGCAGTACCTTGGACAATCGCTTCGATATCCGCCAACGAACCGATCACCGCAACCTTGCCAGTATGGCGCGCAAATTCGCAGGCTGCCTGCACCTTCGGCCCCATGGAGCCAGCGGCGAAACCGAGGCGTTCGAGTTCATCTGGATGCGCTTCGGCAATGGCTTTCTGTGTCGGCTTGCCGTAATCGATGAACGCGGCGTTGACGTCCGTGGCGATCACCAGCAGGTCGGCTTCCAGTTGCTCGGCGAGCAGCGACGAGCACAGATCCTTGTCGATCACCGCCTCGATGCCTTTGAGGTTGCGGTTCTCGTCGTACATGGTCGGAATCCCGCCGCCACCGGCGCAAATCACGATGCTGCCCTTGTCCAGCAGCCACTTGATCGGGCGTATTTCGAAGATGCGTTTTGGTCGTGGGCTGGCCACCACACGGCGGAATTTATCGCCATCCGGGGCAATCGCCCAGCCTTTTTCAGCGGCGAGTTTTTCTGCTTCGGCCTTGTCGTAGACCGGGCCGATGGGTTTGGTCGGGTTCTGGAAGGCCGGATCTTTGGCGTCGACTTCGACCTGAGTGAGCAGGGTGGCGAACGGCACTTCGAAGTCGAGCAGGTTGCCCAGTTCCTGTTCGATGATGTAGCCGATCATGCCTTCGGTTTCGGCACCGAGCACGTCCAGCGGGTAAGGGGTGACGGAGGTGTAGGCCGCCGCTTGCAGCGACAACAGGCCGACTTGCGGGCCATTGCCGTGGGCGATGACCAGTTGGTTGCCGGGATGGATCTTGGCGATTTGCTCGGTGGCGATGCGGATGTTGGCGCGCTGATTGTCAGCGGTCATCGGTTCACCACGGCGGAGCAGGGCGTTACCGCCCAGAGCTACGACGATACGCATAATGCATGTCCTTTTCGTGTTGATCGTTCACACGCTCTGCGTGGGAATGCCGCCACGGACGCTCCGCGTCCGCTGTGACGCAGAGCGTCACGGGATGCATTCCCACGCGGGAGCGTGGGAACGATCATGGATCAGCAGTGGTTACAGATCAGCCAGGGTCGAAACCAGAATCGCCTTGATCGTGTGCATGCGGTTTTCCGCTTGCTCGAAGGCGATGCAGGCTGGGGACTCGAACACGTCGTCGGTCACTTCGATGCCGTTTTTCAGGTGCGGATACTGTTCGGCGATTTGCTTGCCGACTTTGGTATCACTGTTGTGGAACGCCGGCAGGCAGTGCATGAACTTGGTGCGCGGGTTGCCGGAGGCTTTCATCAGCTCGGCGTTGACCTGGTACGGCAGCAGTTGCTGGATACGCTCGGCCCAGGCTTCCACCGGTTCGCCCATCGATACCCAGACGTCGGTGTGAATGAAGTCGACGCCTTTAACGGCTGCTTTCGGGTCTTCAGTCAGGGTGATACGTGCGCCACTTTCTTCCGCATATTTGTGGCAACGCTCGACCAGATCATCCAGTGGCCACAGCGCTTTTGGCGCGCAGATGCGCACGTCCATGCCGAGCTTGGCGCCGACCAGCAGCAGCGAGTTGCCCATGTTGTTGCGCGCATCGCCGAGGTAGGCGTAGCTGATTTCATGGATCGGCTTGTCGGCGTGTTCACGCATGGTCAGCACGTCGGCGATCATTTGCGTCGGGTGATATTCATCGGTCAGACCGTTGAACACTGGTACGCCGGCGAACTTGGCCAGCTCTTCGACAATTTCCTGTTTGAAGCCACGGTACTCGATAGCGTCGTACATGCGACCCAGCACACGGGCGGTGTCTTTCATGCTTTCTTTGTGGCCGATCTGCGACGAGTTCGGGTCGATGTAGGTGACGTTGGCGCCTTGGTCATAGGCCGCCACTTCGAACGCGCAACGGGTGCGGGTCGAAGTTTTTTCGAAGATCAGGGCGATGTTGTTGCCCTTCAGGTGTTGTTGCTCGGTGCCGGTGTATTTGGCGCGTTTGAGGTCGCGGGACAGGTCGAGCAGGTAACGCAGCTCACGTGGGGTGTGGTGTTCCAGGCTGAGCAGGTTACGGTTGTGAATGTTAAAAGCCATGATGGATCTCCTTCGGTGTCGGTTATCCCCCGGGCCGCACGTTGTAAGTGTCGGCCAGGGCTCAGAGGTTTAGTAATCGATCGGGTCGCGGATGATCGGGCAGGTCATGCAGTGGCCACCGCCACGGCCACGGCCCAGTTCACCGGCGCTGATGGTGATGACTTCCACGCCTGCCTTGCGCAGCAGGGTGTTGGTGTAGGTGTTGCGGTCGTAGCCGATGACCACGCCCGGTTCCACGGCCACCACGTTGTTGCCGTCGTCCCATTGCTCGCGTTCGGCGGCGAAGCTGTTGCCGCCGGTTTCCACCACGCGCAGCTTCGGCAGGTTGAGGGCTTTGGCCACGGTATCGAGGAAGGTGCCTTCTTCGCGGCGGATGTCGATGCCGCCCTGTTTGCTTTCGTCAGGGCGCAGGGTGAAGGCGACAATCTGGTTCACCACCTCAGGGAAAATCGTCACCAGGTCGCGGTCGCAGAAACTGAACACGGTGTCCAGGTGCATCGCCGCGCGCGATTTCGGCAGACCGGCGACGATGACTTTTTCCACGGCTTTGTTCTTGAACAGGTTCAGCGCCAGTTGGCCGATGGCTTGACGCGATGAGCGCTCGCCCATGCCGATCAACACCACGCCGTTGCCGATTGGCATGACGTCGCCGCCCTCGAGGGTGGAGCTGCCGTGCTCCTTGTCCGGGTCGCCGTACCAGATTTCGAATTCGGCGTTGGTGAACTGTGGGTGGAATTTGTAGATGGCAGTGGCCAGCAAGGTTTCTTGGCGGCGCGCCGGCCAGTACATCGGGTTCAGTGTTACGCCACCGTAGATCCAGCAGGTGGTGTCACGTGTGAACTGGGTGTTCGGCAGCGGCGGCAGAATGAAGCTGGAGTGGCCGAGGAAGTCGCGGAACATCTGGATGGTCTTGCCACCGAAGCTGTCCGGCAGATCATCGGCAGACACGCCACCAATCAGGAATTCGGCGATGTGCCGTGGCTCCAGACTCTTCAGCCAGGATTTGACTTCGTTGATCAGGCCCAGGCCCACCGAGTCGGCGGTGACCTTGCGCTCGAGAATCCAGTCCAGTGCCTCAGGGTTAGCGACGATGTCGGTCAGCAGGTTGTGCATTTCCAGCACGTCGATGCCGCGCTCACGCATTTTGGTGACGAAGTCGAAGTGGTCGCGCTTGGCCTGAGCCACCCAGAGCACGTCATCGAACAGCAGTTCATCGCAGTTGTTCGGGGTCAGCCGCTGATGGGCCAGACCTGGGGAGCACACCATGACTTTGCGCAGTTTGCCGGCTTCGGAATGGACGCCGTACTTAACTTTTTCCGTGGTCATTTCAGATCCTCCAGATAACAAAACAATCAGGGATTACAGAGTCAGGAAGCCGTCGTAGAGACCGTAGGCAGCCACCAGGGCACCCACGACCACTGCGGCGAAAATCAGCTTCTCGACGTTAGTGAAAATCGGTTGTTTGAGTTCCAGCTTGGCCTTGGCGAACAGGATCGCGCCAGGTGCGTAGAGCAGGGCCGAGAGCAGCAAGTACTTGACCCCGCCGGCATACAGCAGCCACACCGCATAGATCAGCGCGATGCCGCCGATAATCAGATCCTTGCGCCGTTCGGCCGCAAAACCTTCGTAACTTTCACCGCGCACCGCCAGCAGCAGGGCATAGGCCGCCGACCACAGGTACGGCACCAGAATCATTGAAGTGGCGAGGTAGATCAGCGACAGGTAAGTACTCGCCGAGAACAGCGTGATGATCAGGAAAATCTGCACCATCGCGTTGGTCAGCCACAGGGCGTTGACCGGTACGTGGTTGGCATTTTCCTTGCGCAGGAACTCCGGCATGGTGTGGTCTTTGGCGGCGGCGAACATGATCTCCGCGCACAGCAGCACCCACGACAGCAGTGCGCCCAGCAGCGAGATGATCAGACCGACGCTGATCAGCACCGCGCCCCAGTGACCGACCACGTGCTCAAGCACGGCGGCCATCGACGGGTTCTGCAGTTTCGCCAGTTCCGGTTGGGTCATGATGCCCAGCGACAGCACGTTCACCAGCACCAGAAACAGCAGCACGGTGATGAAGCCGATCACAGTGGCCTTACCGACGTCCGAGCGTTTTTCGGCGCGGGCCGAGAAGATGCTTGCACCCTCGATACCGATGAACACCCACACGGTGACCAGCATCATGTTGCGCACCTGGTTCATCACACTGCCCAGATCCGGATTTTTGATGCCCCAGATGTCGGCGGTGAAGATGTCCAGTTTGAAAGCGAACACCGCGATCAACACGAACAGCAGCAGCGGCACGACCTTGGCGACCGTGGTCACCAGGTTGATGAACGCCGCTTCCTTGATCCCGCGCAGCACCAGAAAGTGCACGGCCCACAGCAGCACCGAGGCGCCAATCACCGCAGCAACGGTGTTGCCCTCACCGAAAATCGGAAAGAAATAGCCGAGAGTGCTGAACAGCAGAACGAAGTAACCGACGTTGCCCAGCCAGGCACTGATCCAGTAACCCCAGGCGGACGAGAAACCCATGTAATCGCCGAATCCGGCCTTGGCGTAGGCGTAGACACCGCCGTCCAGGTCGGGCTTGCGATTGGCGAGGGTTTGAAAGACAAAAGCGAGGGTGAGCATGCCGACAGCGGTGATGGCCCAGCCGATCAGTACGGCACCGACATCGGCGCTGGCCGCCATGTTTTGTGGCAAAGAAAATATCCCGCCACCGATCATCGAGCCGACTACCAATGCAACCAGTGCACCTAGTCGTAGTTTTCCGGGAGCTTCAGACATTGCATGACTCCATTGCAGGAGAGAAGAGATCACAGCGTAGTTCTGTTGTCTGTTCAAACAGCTGACTTAGATCAGTGCATGGTCACATTCCATTGTTAATGAATGACTTAGGCTTCGACTGAAGGCATAAATATCCTGCCCGCAAGGCCCGTCCTAGAGGCGTTGTGGCTACATTGTTGGGAATGGCTATTATTACTTTCGAATTATGACGCTAGTTCTTTTTCAGCTTTTGGCAAATTTTCCGCCTCTGTTTTCAGTACAGAATTGATTTATCAGGATCAGCGCACAAAACTGTCTTAACGTGCTAGGCGTTAGCGTCATCCGCTATATATAAACAGGCGTTAACTGGCGTTACCTGATAAACGTCATCTACCTTTATCCGTTTAGTTAATAGTTGTTACAAATGCACGCTCACCACACTTCAAAGGGAAACTGAAATGTCGCAACCGACGCAAAAGCTGCGATTAGGCGCGTTGATCGCCCTGGTGGTGGGTTCAATGATTGGCGGGGGGATTTTCTCGCTGCCGCAGAACATGGCGGCGCGCGCCGATGCCGGGGCGATCCTGATCGGTTGGGGGATTACCGCGATCGGCATGCTGACTCTGGCGTTCGTCTTTCAGACCCTGGCCAATCGCAAACCCGAACTGGATTCCGGCGTGTATGCCTACGCCAAGGCCGGGTTTGGCGACTACATGGGCTTCTCGTCGGCGTGGGGTTACTGGATCAGTGCGTGGCTGGGCAACGTCGGTTATTTCGTCTTGCTGTTCAGCACCCTCGGCTACTTTTTTCCGGTGTTTGGCCAGGGCAATACGCCGATCGCCATCGGCTGCGCCTCGGTGCTGCTGTGGGCCGTGCATTTTCTGGTGATGCGCGGGATCAAGGAGGCGGCGCTGATCAACCAGCTGACCACGGTGGCCAAAGTCGTGCCGCTGATCATGTTCATCGTCATCGCGGCGGTGGCATTCAAGGCTGACATTTTCACTCGTGACATCTGGGGCACCAGCAACCCGAATTTCGGCGGGGTGATGGATCAGGTGCGCAACATGATGCTGGTCACGGTGTTCGTGTTCATCGGCATCGAAGGCGCCAGCGTGTACTCGGCGCGGGCGGAAAAACGCAGCGACGTCGGCCGCGCCACGGTCATCGGTTTTATCGGTGTGCTGGCGCTGCTGGTGCTGGTCAACGTGCTGTCGCTGGGGATCATGAGCCAGCCGGAGCTGGCGAATCTGCAGAATCCGTCACTGGCGGCGGTACTCGAACACATCGTCGGGCCGTGGGGCGCGTTGTTGATCAGCATCGGTCTGGCGATTTCCCTGCTCGGTGCGTTGTTGTCGTGGGCATTGCTCTGCGCGGAGATTCTCTTCGCCACGGCCAAGGACAAGACCATGCCGGCGTTCCTGAAAAAGGAAAACAAGAACCATGTGCCGGTCAACGCGCTGTGGCTGACCAACGCGATGATCCAGATTTTCCTGTTGATCACGCTGTTTTCGGCGGGCACTTACACCAGCCTGATTTATCTGGCGTCGTCGATGATTCTGGTGCCGTACCTGTGGTCGGCGGCGTACGCGGTGTTGCTCAGCGGGCGCGGCGAAACCTACGAACATGCTTCGGCTGAGCGCACCAAGGATCTGCTGATCGGTGGCATCGCCCTCGGGTATGCGGTGTGGTTGCTGTACGCCGGCGGGGTGAAGTATTTGCTGCTGTCGGCGTTGCTGTATGCGCCGGGGGTGATCCTGTTTGCCAAGGCTAAACATGAGCAGGGCGAGCCGTTGTTCACCCATGTCGAGAAAGGCATTTTTACCTGCGTGGTTATCGGTGCGGGGCTGGCGGCTTATGGTTTGTACAGCGGTGTGCTGTCGTTGTGAGGTTGTCGCTTGCGTATCAGCCACCGTATGACTGGGCGGCGATGTTGGGGTTTGTCGCGGCGCGGGCGGTGGTCGGGATGGAGGTTGTGGTTGAGGGTGTGTACTCGCGCAGCATCGGGTTGAACGGTGTTCACGGTACGGTTTCGGTGTGGCTTGGGACGGCGGATGCGCTGGAGGTCGAGCTGGACTTTCCTGATCCGGCAGCCGTGCCCGAGATCGTTGTCAGGTTGCGGCGGATGTTTGATCTGGATGCTGATGTGGCGTTGATGCAAGCGCATCTGGCGAATGATCCGTTGCTGGCGCGGTTGATTGTAGAGCGCGCGGGGTTGCGGATTCCCGGTGCGTGGGATGGGTTGGAGTTGGCGTTTCGCGCGGTGCTTGGGCAGCAGATTACGGTGGTGGCGGCGATTCGTCTGGCGGGGAAACTGGTGGCGCAATATGGCGCGCCGCTGGTATCCACAGTGCCCGGATTGACGCATGTGTTTCCCGAGGCGCACGTCTTGGCGGCGGCGAATCTGGCGGCGCTGGGCATGCCGAAAAGTCGTGGGCGGACGCTGTCGGGCGTCGCACAGGCATTGCTGGATGAGCCTTCTTTATTTGAACCGAATCGCGAGGGCGGCGTGGCGCGGTTGTTGGCGTTGCACGGGATTGGCGAGTGGACAGCGCAGTACATTGCGTTGCGGCAGTTGCGCGATCTGGACGGGTTTCCCACCGGCGATGTCGGGTTGTTGCGGGCGTTGGAAGTGCTGGAAGGGCAGCGACCAAACGCTCGGGAATTGTCTTTGCGGGCTGAGGCCTGGCGGCCTTATCGAGGGTATGCGGCGCAGCTTTTGTGGACATCTTTGAGCAGGGCAGATTGATACATCATCGCTCGGCCTGAAATTGCAGCCCTCACCCCAGCCCTCTCCCGGAGGGAGAGGGGGCCGACCGAGGTGTCTTGCGTTGTACATCGACCTGAAAGACCGAGTCGATTATGGATTCAGCGCCAAGCGTTCAAGTCGGTGAATCTCTTCAATATTCCCTGATCGGTCCCCTCTCCCTCTGGGAGAGGGTTAGGGTGAGGGGCTTTTAATTCCACTGTGGGTGATGTGAGCCCAATTCTGTAGCTGGCAACGTCCACTGAATCGGTGTGCCGCTGATCTTCACCGGCACCTGCAAACGATGCGCCGGTCCCCACGGAGTCTGCTCTATTGACGTGCTCTGATCCTGTTCATCCTCGACGCGCAACGCTTGCGTTGTCCCCGGTCCATGCTCGATCAACAACTTCGCCGTACGCGCCAGCGACAATCGCGCCGAGCCCGAGCGGCCATTCGCCAACCGCTCAGTTAGCAACCTGATCGCACTGGCCGCCATCAGGTACCCGGTCGCATGATCCAGCGCCTGCACCGGCAACGGTGTCGGCTTTTCAGCCTGCTGCCAGCGCTGCCCGGCCTCGGCAATGCCGCTGCTCATCTGCACCAGACTGTCGAAGCCGCGACGGTTCTGCCACGGGCCACTCCAGCCATAGGCGTTGAGGCCGACATCGATCAGGCCAGGCGCGAGTTGGCGACGGCGCACAACGCCAAATCCGAGATGCTCCAGTGCATCGGCGCGGTAGCCGTGTAACAGAATGTCGGCGTCTTTCAACAAACCTTCGAACACCGCGCGATCGGCCGGATCATGCAAGTTCAACCGCGCGCAGCGTTTGCCGAGGGTCATTTCCGGGACGACACCGGGCTCGTTCCAGGTCGGTGAATCGATGCGCAATACATCGGCGCCAAGCCCGGCGAGAAAACGGCTGGCGGTGGGGCCGGCGAGCACGCGCGTCAGGTCCAGCACCTTGAGCCTGGCCAACGGTTGCGCCACCGAGCCTCGCCAGGTTTGGCGGCTTTCATCTTGCGAATCGAGGAAATGCACCAACGGTTCGGCATTCACCGCCAGCCCCTGCGGATGCTGCTGCCACTGCGCCCAACTGCGCATTTCAGCGGCGCAGCCCTTGGCGTCGACCACCGCTTGCTCCAGATCCGTACTCGTCCATTGCGCCACTTTCGCCGCCATCGCGGCACGATCGGCGCTGGCACCCAGCACGCGTTCAGCGGCAGCACGGTGATGCGGGGCGTTGGTGTGCAGGCGGATCCAGCCGTCTTGGGTGGCGTAGTCGCCTGCGATCGGGTCCCACAGTGGCGGCACTTGCCAGCCGAGGGGGCGGATCGAGGTCGAGAACCAGAACGAGGCCAGACGTCGGTCGACTGCAACGGCTGGCAGGTGACCGGTCTGTTGCCGGATCAATTCGCTGACGGCCTGACCGGCAGCGGCCATGCTGGCGCAGGCAAGCTCGGTGACGGCGAACGCCGAGGGCAGGGCGCCTCGGTCGGTGAACGGGATCGGCGTATGCGGCAAGCCGAGTGCGGCTTGAATGGACGTGAGTAAATCAGTCATCGAAGGCCCTCCGGAGCGAGAGGGCGATGATAGTGCAAAAGAATCCCGAGTCAGATGAAATCCCGCAGGTGAACACTTACCCCTGTGGGAGCGAGCCTGCTCGCGAAAGCGGTGGATCAGTCACATTAATGTTGAATGTGCTGCCGTCTTCGCGAGCAGGCTCGCTCCCACAGGGATTTTTGCAGGTTTGCTAGACGCGGAACTGATCCATCAATTTCATCTGCTGACTGGCCAAGGCATTGAGCTGGCTGCTGATTGCTGCTGACTCAGTGGCTTGTTCAGTCAATGTTTCGGTCACGGTGCGGATGGCCGAGACATTGCGGTTCACTTCTTCAGCCACCGCACTCTGCTGTTCGGCCGCGCTGGCAATCTGCAGGTTCATGTCGCTGATCACCGTCACCGCATCGCTGATCTTGCCCAGCGCATCCACCGCCTGACGAATCTGCCCGGCGTTGTTGTGCGCCTGGGTCTGGCTCGAATGCATGGTCGCGACCACGCCACGGGTGCCGGTCTGAATCTTTTCGATGACTATGCGAATTTCTTCCACCGAATCCTGCGTGCGCTTGGCGAGGTTGCGTACTTCATCGGCGACTACGGCAAAACCACGGCCACTCTCACCGGCGCGGGCCGCTTCTATGGCGGCGTTGAGGGCGAGCAGGTTGGTTTGTTCGGCGATGCTGCGGATCACTTCCAGTACCGAGCCGATCTGCTCGCTGTTGACTGCCAGTGCTTCAACCTCGGTCACGGCCTTGCTGACTTCATCGGCCAGTTGATTGATGTCACGGGTGCTGCGCTCGATGATCGACATGCCGTCCTTGGCCGACTGATCGGCACCTTTCGCGGCATTGGCTGCGTTCGATGCGCTGTTGGCGACGTCGTGGGCGGTGGCGCTCATTTCGTTGGAGGCGGTGGCGACCTGGTCGATCTCGCGGAACTGCACCTGCATGCCTTCGCTGGTCTGTCGGGCGATTTCCGAAGACTGGTCGGCGGTGCCGCGTGCTTCGGTGATGCTCTGCTTGATCTGCGCGATAGTCGGTTGCAGCTTGTCGAGGAAACGGTTGAACCAGTTCACCAGTTCGCCCAGTTCGTCCTGCTTGCTGTAGTTAAGACGTTGGGTCAGATCACCTTCGCCGCTGGCGATGTTTTTCAGCATTTCGGCAACGCTATTGATCGGGCGAGTAACGCCGGACGCGGTCAGCCAGATCAGCAACAGACCGACCAGACCCGCGACCACTGCCACCAGCAGTGCCGTGATCACGCCGGTTTCTTGAGCATCGTCGAGTACCGCTTGCAGCTTGACCGAATCGGCCAGCAGCACTTGTTTCGGCAGATCGATGACTACGCCCCAGGCGCGCGAGTTGCCGATCGGGTCGACCGGATACACGGCACGAATCAGATCGCCCTGTTCGAGAATCTTCGGGGTGCCGGAGCTCAGCAGTTGCAGCACATCCTTGCCATCGGCGCCGAGGGTGTCGCTGATTTTCTTGCCGACCTTGCTCGCGTCGGAACTGTCGGCGCCGAGCACGCCGCTGCCAGAGACGATCAGCATATGCCCGGCGTTGTTGAACAGGCTGCGCTGGGAATCCACGGCCGCCGCTTGCAGGGCGTCGAGGGCGATGTCGACGCCGACCACGCCGATGGCTTTACCGTCGACAATCAACGGCACGGAAATGGTCGTCATGAGCATTTCCTTGCCACCGACAGTGTCGGCATACGGATCGAGCAGGCAGGTGCGCTTGTTGTCGCGAGGGCAGGTGTACCAACTGTTGTAGGGCGTGCCGCTGACGCTGAGGGTGGTTTTGGTCAGGTCTTCTTCGACCATGATGGTGTTCAGCGAGGCGCCGGCGGCGCGGCTCCAGTACGTGGCGAAGCGCCCGGCTTCGTTGGACTGACGAGCGGCATCGTTGGCGAATTCGCTGTCCTTGCCGTCGAGAGCGTTCGGTTCGAAAGCGAGCCAGATGCCCAGCACTTTATCGTTGCGCTCAAAAGCGGTTTTCAGGCTCAGGTTCAACTCTTCGCGCAAGGCGCCGGCGTCCAGCGAACGCTTGGCGGCCATTACCCGCATGTCCTTGATCTGATCCGCTACGGCAGTGATCACCGTCAGGCTTTCGCCGAAGGTTTTCTGCACCCGCACCGCTTGTTCGGCGGCTTTGGCTTGCAGCAGGTTCTGCACACTGGCGGTGAGCAACTGGTTGCTGGAGTTGCTGACCAGTTCGTCGTTCTGGTTGGTCTGGTAGATGTTCATGCCGACGATCAGCGCGACCACACCGAGCAGGCACAGACCGGAGAGCAGAACGATTTTCAGGCGAATGGACAGAGAGTCGAACATGGGGCGATCTCGCGAATGAATAAACGGGTGGCAGGCGGATATGAACTATCCGGTTCGCCAAATCCATTCAGCGCCATTCAATGCTCATCGGCGTGGAAGCAGAGGCCATGAGGCGCGTGCCGACGAACGGTCAGCGCTAAACGTTTGCGCAGGAGAAAGTGCTGAAAAAGCGAATAATTACAGGGATGTTTCAGTGCGAAGACGGGTCAGTGCAGACCCGGATGGATTCCGGGCGCGACCAGATCCACAGATTGCCCAGGCTCATCCCGGCAATTGCCAGATAGACCGGCCAGCCGTGGTCGAGCATCACCAGCATTAAAGTCGCGCAGAGCAACATGCTCACCGTCGCGCTGACTTTGGCCTTGCGCGCGATGATCTTGCCGTTGCGCCAGTTGCTCAGGATCGGCCCGAACAGCCGATGGTTTTCCAGCCAGGCACTCAGGCGCGGCGAACTGCGAGTCGCGGCCCAGGCGGCGAGAAGGATGAACTCGGTGGTCGGCAGGCCGGGCACGACAATGGCGATCAGGCCGATGCCGAGGCTGACGTAGGCCAGCAGACCGAACAGCACACGGGCGAGTTTCGAGGAGGCGGGTTGCGGCATGGGCTCAGCGGTGGCTTCTGAAGCGGAATGGAGATCTTACAGGCTTACGCAGTTCCTGTAGGAGTGAGCCTGCTCGCGATAGCGGTGTATCAGTCGACATTCATGTTGAATGACAGGACGCCATCGCGAGCAGGCTCACTCCTACAGGGGGATGTGTGTTGTGTCAGGCCGGTTCAGCTTCAGTGGCGTAAGCCTGTTCCAGCAGCACGGTGAAGCGGTTGAACGCATCGATCGCGCCTTGCTCGACTTCGGCTTCTTCCTCGGCACTGAACTGCAGCGAGTCGAGGGTACGCACGAAGCTCTTCCAGCCTTCGGCACGGCCACCTTCAGGCTCGCCGAGGTGACGGGCACCAAAGGTTTCGCTCAGCTCCAGCGCCACGGCGCGTTTGATCAGGAACGCCGCACCGAGCTTCGAACCTTCGGAAACAAAGATCCAGCCCAGCGCGCGAGCCTTGCTCGGGTTCTTCACCGCGCCGGCTACCGGGGCCGGTACTTCGGTGTCGAGATCGGCGAGGTCAGCCTTGGCCGCTTCGGCGCGGCAACGGGCCGGCAGATCAGGCACGATCGCAGTCAATTCTGCATCGTTGTACAGGTCGACCAGTTCCGACTGGAACAGGTACTGCGCGACGACGAAACGGGCGAAATTGGCGCGGGTCTCGAACGGCGCGTGCGCCTTCACCAATGCATCGAGTTTGCTGTGCGGCTCATGGGTGATCTGGTTCAGGCGTTGTGAACGCAGGGCTTTTTCCGAAGTGGTCATGACATGTCCTTGATAAAAGAGGCGCTTGATAACGAGACGAACAAGGCGAGGTGCAAGCGTAAAAAAACCTCACGGCGCGGTGCCTGAACACGCGCAGTGAGGTGGGCCGGATCAGATGTCCCAGATCAGATTGATCGCGAAGTTGCGGCCCGGTTGGGTCAGGCGATCAAGATTGGCCGGTTGCGTCACCGACGCTTCGCCGACGCTGTCGTAACCGCGCACGTCATCCCACAGCCAGTATTTCTTGTCGGTCAGGTTGTAGATGCCGCCGCTGACGGTGACGTCGTCGGTGACTTTGTAATAACCGGCCAGATCAAGAATGCCGAAGCCCGGGGTTTTGAACTGGCTGCTGACGCCATCCGGCGACTTGAAGTTGCTGTCGTCGACGCGATCCTTTTTCTTCACCAAGGTCCAGCTGAGCAGACCGCCGTAGTTGTCCTGGTCGTAACCCAGACCGAACACGCCGGTCAGCGGGTTGACGCTGTTGATCGGCTCGCCGTTGTCGTTGTTGCGACCGTAGGCGTAGGCGATCGAGCCCTGGGTGTAGAGGCCTTGCGGGGCGCCGAACGCATCCAGATTCAGACGACCTTTGACTTCCGCACCTTTGATGGTGGCGTGCTTGATGTTGGCCGACTGGAAGGTCAGCTCGTTGCGGCCCGGGGTCACAGCGTCTTCGTTGATGAAGTCGCGGTACTTGTTGTAGAACACTGCCACGTCGAACGAACCGTGTTCGAAGTTGCCGCGCAGACCGGTTTCATAGCTTTTGCTTTTTTCCGGTTCCAGGTCCGGGTTGGGCGCCACGCTGTAGCCGGTGGTGGTGTTTTCGAAGCGGCCGTACAGGGCTTTCGCGGTCGGTGTGCGGAAACCTTCAGCGTACTGACCGTACCAGGTGTAGTTCTCGGTCAGGGCGTAGGTCAGTCCGAATTTCGGCGAGACTTTGTGCCAGGTCTTGTTCTCGTCGCTGACCGTGCCTTGGCCGTCAGCTGCCACGGTGTTGAGGAATTCCTGAGTGATGTGCGGCTTGAGCTGGGTGTAGTCGTAGCGCAGGCCCGGCAGGAAGGTCCAGTTGTTCCAGCTGATCTGATCCTGAGCGAACACGCTGTAGGTGTTGATGGTCGGGTCCGGGAAGTCGGTGGCCTTGGCCAGCACGTCAGCGGTGCTGGTCGCACCAATGGCGGTGCAGCCACGACCGACGGCCAGGCAGGTGCCGTCGCCGCTGCGCGAGCCGGTGACTTTCTGCTGCTTGATGGTGGTGCCGTAAGTCAGGACGTGATCGGTGGCGCCGAGGGCGAACGCCTTGTCCAGTTGCGCATCGAAGACCCACTGCTTTTCTTCGTAAATGGTGTCGCGAGTACGCAGCACTTTACGGGTGATCGGGTAGTAGAACTCGGTGGTGCTCTGGTCAGTCTTGGCGATCTGGTGGTTGAGGCTCCACTTCACGTTGTCGACCAGCAGGCTGTCGAGGGCGAAGGAGTGTTCGATGCCGATACGTTCACGGGTGATGGTGTCGTTACCGGTGCGCCACTGGTACATGCCGCCGGGCAGTACGCTGTTGGGGATGGTCGGGGCGCCGTTGAAGTACGGGCCGCCGTAAGCACTTTTCTGATCGGTATCGCGATCATCCTTGTACTTTTCGTAGGTCAGGCCCAGGCGCGAATCTTCGTTGTAGTTCCAGCCGATCTTGGCCAGCACGTTGTAGGCGTTGACGTCTTCCGGGTTGGCGGCGGTGCGCTCAAGGCCAGTGCCATTGTTACTGCCGTAGGAATCGGTTTCGTGACCGTCGCGCTGACTGTAGTGCAGCAAGCCGTCGAACTGGTCGGCGCGGCCGGCAACGGTGGCGGACTTCAACCAGCTGTCATCGGCGGAGCTGTAACCGGTTTTCAGACGCGCACCGACATCTTTGCCCGGCTTGATGATGTCGTCGGCATCGAGGGTGTAATAGCTGACGGCGCCGCCGATGGCGTTGCTGCCGTACAGCACCGAGGCCGGGCCACGGAGGATTTCCACGCGTTTGACGATTTCCGGGTCAACGTAATTGCGCTGGGTCTTGGCATACGGACCGTTGAAGAAACCGTCCGGCACTTCCACACCGTCAACCTGCGTCAGGATGCGGTCGCCGTCGATGCCGCGAATGTTGTAGCCGCTGATACCGCCACGCTGACCGGCGCCGCCCACGGAAACACCCGGCTCATAACGCACCAGATCCTTGATGGTGTTGACGTTGTTGCGGTCCAGATCCTGACGGGTCTGCACGGTGACGGTAGCCGGCACGCTGTTGACCGACTGCTCCTGACGGGTGGCGCTGATGGTCACCTGATCGAGGTTGAGTGTGCCGCTGTTGTTGCGCTTTTCCAGCACGACGTTGTTGTTGCTGATTTTGCGGAAGCTCAGGTTGGTCCCCACCAACAGACGCTCCAGGGCTTTTTCCGGTGGCAACGAGCCACGCACGCCCGGCGACGACACGCCCTGACCCAATTCTGCCGGCAAGCCGACCTGCCAACCGGTCACGGCGGTGAAGGCATTGAGCGCCGACACCAGCGGCTGCTGGCCGATGGCGAACGAGTAATCGCCCATGTTGCGCGTCGGTTGCTCAGTGGCAGCCATCAGTGGCGCGGTGCCGGCCATCAGAATGGCAGCGGTCAGCAGCGACAAGACGCGGGAAGGGGAGGAAGTCTGGCGGGTAAGGCGTGAGGACATCGATAGCGCTCCGTGTCGCACGAATCTTTATAGGGGCTGATTGGCTTCGCGTGATGCGAATCAATTGCATTGGCTATAACGAGACGTACTGACGTTGGCTATCGAGTAAAAATAATTCTCATTTAGTTCAGGATGACCACGGCGGGGAATTCTTTCAGTTGCGCCGAGGTGATCTGAGCGAGGGAACGAACCACGTCGAGCGGCTGATCGAGACGGTAATTGCCGGTCACGGCGACGTCGGCCAGTTGCTCGTTGGTGTTGATGATCCAGCCCGGGTAGTAGCGGCGCAATTCGGCCAGCACCTGATTCAGCGGGCAGTTCTCGAACACCAGTCGGCCCTGCACCCAAGCCAGGTCTGTGTTGGCGTCGAGTTTGGCCGGGCGGTCGAAACCGTTGGGACCGATGCGGATGCTCTCACCGGCAGTCAGACGTACGCGGGCGTCGTTGTGCGTGGCGCGCAGATCGACGTCGCCGCGCTGCACATTGACTTGCGCGACGCCATCGAGATAACGCACGGCGAACGCGGTATCGCGCACGCTGGCAGTGACTGGCCCGGCATCGATTTCCAGCGGTTGACTGCGACCGCTGGCAATCTCGAAAAACGCCTCGCCCTGAAACAACCGGGCAACGCGCTGCTGATCGTTGATGGTGCTGGAGAATGCCGAATTGGTATTGAGCAGGACTTTCGAGCCGTCCTCCAGTTGCAGACGCTGGCGCTCGCCAACCACCGTGAGGTGATCGGCCTGAAGGCGCATCGGCAAATTACTGAAACTGAACAAACCGAGGATCAGCACCGCAGCAGTGGCCAGCGGTTTCCAGTGCGGACGCAGACGCTGGAGGACGGTGACTTTCGCAGGTTTGGCCGCCAGGCTTTGTGCGCACTGGGCGACCTGCGGGCCGTCCCAGATCGCCTGAGCCTTGGCAAACGCCTCGGCATTCAACGGATCGGCCGCCAGCCAGGCGTGAAATTGCCGGGTCTGCTCCTCGTCCGGGCTGCCGAGCACGATGAGCCAGTCCAGTGCCTGGTCCATTGCGTTTGCAGCGTCCTGCACCGAATCCGGCGAAGGCGAGCGGTGGGTGTCCGTCACGGTGTTTCCTCGGCAGTGTCTGCGCACGGCTGTTTTTTCAAGTGAAGCGTAAAAGTCGGGCAAGGGTAACAAAGCCCGATGATCCGTGCAGTCGATCCTGGCACTTACAGAAAAGGCCTACGACCTCAGTCGCCATTCAGACGTTCAGCGACACCGATGCAAATGGACATGATCAGCTTCAATTCTTTCTGCACGGTGCTGAGGGAAACGTTCAGCTCATCAGCGATTTCCTGATAGCTGTTCCCGTGCAAACGGCTGAGGATGAAAATCTGCTGCTGGCGCGGGCTGAGTTGACTGAGGCTCACGTTCAGGCGCTCCAGCATCTGTTCGGCGTGGGCGGCGTCTTCGGCGCTGCTGGCGGGGGCGGCGACGCTGTGCACGACATCCTGCGGCACATCATCGACCATGGTTCGCGAATGGATCTTGCGCGCGCGCAAATGATCCAGCGCCAGATTGCGCGCGGTCTGGAAGACAAAAGGTTCGAGGTGATCGATGGCCCGCTCGCTCAACGCCCGCGTCACGCGCAGGTAGGTCTCCTGCAACAGGTCTTCTGCGGTGCTGTGGTTGTTGACCATGCGTTCCAGCGTGCGCAACAAGGATGTGCGCTGGGTGAGGAAGACGTGGTTGAAGCGCGATTGACTCACGGGAGGACCTGATCGATTTCAAGCGAATGATAATGCTTATCATCTAGTCGAATGGTCAAGCCCTGATTTTGAAAGCTGCGCAAAAAACTGTGGGAGCGAGCCTGCTCGCGAAAGCGGTGTCCCAGCCAACATAAATATTGAATGACACATCGTATTCGCGAGCAGGCTCGCTCCCACAGGGGCAGGGGATAACCTGAGATTACTCCGCGTTACACAACGCCAGGCAGTTATCCAGCATACGGTTGGAGAAGCCCCACTCGTTGTCATACCAGGCCAGCACTTTCAGCAGCTTGCCGCTGGATTTGGTGTGGTTGGCGTCGAAGATCGACGATAGCGGGTTATGGTTGAAGTCGCTGGATACCAGCGGCAGGGTGTTGAAGCCGAGAATCTTCGAGTGCTGGCTCGCGGATTTCATCAGCGCGTTGACTTCTTCGGCGCTGGCTTCTTTTTTCAGCTGTACGGTCAAATCCACCAGCGACACATTGATCACCGGCACGCGCACGGCCATGCCGGTCAGCTTACCCGCCAGTTCCGGCAGCACCAGGCCCACCGCTTCAGCGGCGCCGGTCTTGCTCGGGATCATGTTCTGCGTGGCCGAACGCGCGCGGTACGGGTCGGTGTGATAGACGTCGGTGAGGTTCTGATCGTTGGTGTAGGCATGGATCGTAGTCATCAGGCCGCTTTCGATCCCCAGCTCGCGGTGCAGCACCTGCGCCACCGGCGCCAGGCAGTTGGTGGTGCACGAAGCGTTGGAGATGATCTGGTGCGACTGGCGCAGAATGTCGTGGTTCACACCGTAAACAACGGTGGCGTCGGCACCTTTGGCCGGGGCGGAGATGATCACTTTGCGCGCGCCGGCAGTAAGATGCGCGGCCGCTTTGGCGCGATCGGTAAAGAGACCGGTGCATTCGAACACCACATCAATCTTTTCCGCCGCCCATGGCAATTCGGCCGGGTTGCGAATCGCGCTGACCGCAATGCGGTCGCCGTTGACGGTCAGACTTTCGTTGTCATGCTCGACCTGAGCGTCGAACGTGCCGTGAACGGTGTCGTATTTGAGCAGATGGGCATTGATCGAGCTGTCGCCGAGATCGTTGATGGCGACGATCTGCAAATCCTGTCGATAGCCTTGGGTATACAGTGCGCGCAGGACATTACGGCCGATGCGGCCAAAACCATTGATTGCGATTCGAAGAGTCATGGAACAGCGCCGCCGTCGTTTTGTTGTTGGAATTACAAGATTATTCGCATAAAAATAGAAAACAAGCCTTTTTAGTGGCAATATTTTGTTTTATCTACAACGAGTGACCTGAATCAACTGGTCCGAATGGTCAAAAAAGCCGTCTGTCATTCCAACAACAACGGCGTTTGATCAGCATAGACAATCAGGTCGCCACATCCGTTAGCCTGGAGTTCTACACATGCATCCCCGCGTTCTTGAGGTCACCGAACGGCTTATCGCCCGCAGCCGCGCCACGCGTCAGGCTTACCTTGCACTGATTCGCGGCGCCGCCACTGACGGGCCGATGCGCGGCAAGCTGCAATGCGCCAACTTCGCCCATGGCGTGGCCGGTTGCGGCAGCGAAGACAAGCACAGCCTGCGGATGATGAACTCGGCGAACATCGCCATTGTTTCTTCGTATAACGACATGCTCTCGGCGCATCAGCCGTATGAAGTGTTCCCGGAACAGATCAAGAACGCCCTGCGCGAAATCGGCTCGGTTGGCCAATTCGCTGGCGGCACTCCGGCGATGTGCGACGGTGTCACCCAAGGCGAGCCGGGCATGGAACTGAGCCTGCCGAGCCGCGAAGTGATCGCCATGTCGACCGCTGTGGCGTTGTCGCACAACATGTTCGACGGCGCACTGATGCTCGGCATCTGCGACAAGATCGTTCCGGGCCTGATGATGGGCTCGCTGCGCTTCGGTCATCTGCCGACGATTTTCGTCCCGGGCGGGCCGATGGTCTCGGGGATTTCCAACAAGGAAAAAGCCGACGTGCGCCAGAAGTACGCCGAAGGCAAAGCGACCCGCGAAGAGCTGCTGGAATCGGAGATGAAGTCCTACCACAGCCCGGGCACCTGCACCTTCTACGGCACCGCCAACACCAACCAGTTGCTGATGGAAGTCATGGGCCTGCACTTGCCGGGTGCCTCTTTCGTCAACCCGAACACGCCGCTGCGTGATGCGCTGACCCGTGAAGCCGCACATCAAGTGACGCGCCTGACCAAGCAGAACGGCAACTTCATGCCGATCGGTGAAATCGTCGACGAGAAGTCGCTGGTCAACTCGATCGTCGCGCTGCACGCCACCGGCGGTTCGACCAACCACACCCTGCACATGCCGGCCATCGCCATGGCGGCGGGCATTCAACTGACCTGGCAGGACATGGCCGACCTCTCCGAAGTCGTGCCGACCCTGAGCCACGTCTACCCGAACGGCAAAGCCGACATCAACCACTTCCAGGCAGCGGGCGGCATGTCGTTCCTCATTCGCGAACTGCTCGGCGCCGGCCTGCTGCACGAAGACGTCAACACTGTGCTCGGCCACGGCTTGAGCAAATACACCAAAGAGCCGTTCCTTGATAACGGTGAACTGGTCTGGCGTGAAGGCCCGGTCGACAGCCTCGACGAAAACATTCTGCGCCCGGTCGCCCGTGCGTTCTCGCAGGAAGGCGGTTTGCGCGTGATGGAAGGCAACCTCGGTCGCGGTGTGATGAAGGTGTCTGCCGTCGCTCTGGAAAACCAGATCGTCGAAGCACCAGCGATGGTGTTCCAGGATCAGCAGGACCTGGCCGACGCGTTCAAGGCCGGTTTGCTGGAAAAAGATTTCGTCGCAGTGATGCGCTTCCAGGGCCCGCGCTCCAACGGCATGCCCGAGTTGCACAAGATGACGCCGTTCCTCGGCGTGCTGCAGGATCGCGGCTTCAAAGTCGCGCTGGTGACTGACGGGCGTATGTCCGGCGCCTCGGGGAAAATCCCGGCGGCGATTCACGTCAGCCCCGAAGCTTATGTCGGTGGCGCTTTGGCACGCGTGCAAGAGGGCGATATCATCCGCGTCGATGGCGTCAAAGGTACTTTGGAACTCAAGGTCGACGCCGCAGAATTTGCAGCGCGCGAACCCGCCAAAGGCCTGTTGGGCAACAACATTGGCAGCGGTCGCGAACTGTTTGGCTTTATGCGTTTGGCCTTCAGCTCGGCGGAGCAGGGCGCCAGCGCCTTCACTTCTGCCCTGGAGACGCTTAATTGAAACTGGCTTTGGTCGGTGACATCGGAGGCACCAACGCGCGGTTTGCGTTGTGGAAAAACCAGCAACTGCAATCGGTTCAGGTGCTGGCCACGGCCGACCACGCCAGCCCGGAAGAGGCGATCAGCCTGTACCTGAGCGGGCTCGGTCTGGCGCCGGGTTCGATTGGTTCGGTGTGCCTGTCAGTGGCCGGCCCGGTCAGTGGTGATGAGTTCAAATTCACCAACAACCACTGGCGCCTGAGTCGCAGCGCGTTCTGCAAAACCTTGCAGGTCGAGCAGTTGTTGCTGGTCAACGACTTCTCGGCGATGGCGCTGGGCATGACCCGTTTGCAGCCGGGCGAATTTCGTGTGGTCTGCGAGGGCACGCCGGAGCCGTTGCGTCCGGCGGTGGTGATCGGCCCGGGCACTGGCCTGGGCGTCGGCACCTTGCTCGACCTCGGTGCAGGCCGTTTCGCGGCGTTGCCGGGCGAGGGCGGTCACGTTGATCTGCCGCTGAGCAGCCCGCGTGAAACCCAGTTGTGGCAGCACATCCACAACGAGATTGGCCATGTCAGCGCGGAAACCGCGTTGAGCGGTGGTGGCTTGCCACGGGTTTATCGGGCGATCTGCGCAGTCGATGGGCATGAGCCGACACTCGATACGCCGGAAGCGATTACGGCGGCTGGTCTGGCGGGCGATCCGATCGCGCTGGAAGTGCTCGAGCAGTTCTGCTGCTGGCTCGGCCGTGTGGCCGGCAATAACGTGCTGACTACGGGCGGACGGGGTGGGGTTTACATCGTCGGCGGTGTGATTCCACGGTTTGCCGATTTCTTCCTCGAAAGCGGTTTCGCCCGCAGCTTCGCTGACAAAGGGTGCATGAGCGATTACTTCAAAGGCATTCCGGTGTGGCTGGTGACAGCGCCGTATTCCGGCCTTGTCGGCGCTGGCGTAGCCCTGGACCAATCAATTCCGACCTGAAATGCAATCAAACTGTAGGAGTGAGCCTGCTCGCGATAGCTGTCTTGGATTCAACACATTCGTTGACTGACAAACCGTTATCGCGAGCAGGCTCACTCCTACAGTTGTTTTGTGGTGTTTGTAAAATCAGTGCTTAAGGCATAATCCGCCCCAATTCCAACAACAAGGATGCCTTCGAAGTGAGCTCAGTCAACAAGTCGATATTGTTGGTCGATGACGACCAGGAAATACGCGAGTTGCTGGAAACCTACCTGACCCGCGCCGGGTTTCAGGTACGGGCCACCGCCGACGGTGCCAGTTTCCGTCAGGCCCTCAACGAGGCGCCGAGCGATTTGGTGATCCTCGATGTCATGCTGCCCGACGAAGACGGCTTCAGCCTGTGCCGTTGGGTGCGTCAGCATCCGCGTCAGGCGCAGGTGCCGATCATCATGCTCACCGCCAGTTCCGACGAAGCCGACCGCGTGATCGGTCTCGAACTCGGTGCCGACGATTACCTCGGCAAACCCTTCAGCCCGCGCGAACTGCAAGCACGCATCAAGGCATTGCTGCGCCGTGCGCAATTCGGTCAGGAGCGCAGCGGCAGTGACGTGCTGGCCTTCGACGAGTGGCGGCTGGACATGGTCAGTCATCGGTTGTTTCACACCGACGGCGAGGAAGTGATTCTTTCCGGTGCCGACTTCGCCCTGCTGAAACTGTTCCTCGATCATCCGCAGGAAATCCTCGACCGCGACACCATCGGCAACGCCACCCGGGGCCGCGACCTGATGCCGCTCGATCGCATCGTCGACATGGCCGTCAGCCGTTTGCGTCAGCGTCTGCGCGACACCGAGAAACCGCCACGACTGATCCGCACTGTACGCGGCAGCGGCTACCAACTGGCAGCCAATGTGGTTGCCAGCAATGGTCACTGATTCGCTGCGTAAACTCGCCGCCAAGGTCCCGGTGCCGCGTTCGCTGCTCGGGCGCATGTTGCTGCTGACGCTGTTGGCTGTGTTGTTCGCACAGACGTTGTCCAGCGTGATCTGGGTCTCGCAATTGCGCGCCACGCAGCTCGAAGGCCTGGTCACCAGCGCCCGCAGCCTCGCCCATTCGATGACTGCCAGCGTCAGTTACTTCCGCTCGTTGCCGGTGGCTTATCGGCCCCTGGTGCTCGACCAATTGCGTAGCATGGGTGGTACCCGATTCGTCGTGACGCTCAACGACAAACCGCTGGGCATGGATGTGCTGCCGGTCACGCCGCGTAAAGCGGCGGTGATGAAAGCGGTCGACGAAGTGCTGCGGCAGACGTTGGGCCATGACACCGATATCTCGGTGACCTTTGTCAGCCCCGAAGATCTGCGGATCTTCAACGCCGGGCTGAAACTCGATGAGCTGCCGCGCTCGTGGGCGCATTACGCGCTGACCCTGGAGCCGGTCAATCCACCCGTGCTGGTCACGCAGATTCAAATGGCCCCGGGCGAATGGCTGTACATCGCCTCACTGTTGCCGGAGCCGTACACCAGTCTTGAAGAGCAAGGCCTGCCCTCGCAACAGGTGTGGTTCATCGTTCTCACTAGCGGATTCCTGCTGCTGTTCATCGGTCTGCTGGTGCACTGGCAGAGCCGGCCGCTCAAGCGTCTGGCGCGGGCAGCGCGTGATTTGTCGCTGGGCGCTGACGTCGAGCCGGTGGCCGAGGGCGGCGGCAGTGAGGTGGTCGAAGTGGGGCGTGCGTTCAACACCATGCGCGAGCGCATCAGCCGTTACCTGACTGAACGCAGCCAGTTGTTCAGCGCGATTTCCCATGATCTGCGCACGCCGATTACCCGTTTGCGTTTGCGTGTCGAATTGCTCGAAGACGAAAAGCTGCAAGCCAAGTTCGGCCGTGATCTGGATGAGCTGGAACTGCTGGTCAAAGGTGCGCTGCAGTGTGTGAAAGACACCGACATCCACGAGAACATCGAACCGGTGGATCTCAACCATGTGCTGGATTGTCTGGTCGAGCCCTATCTGGCGCCGAACGGTAACGGTCGTGTGACTCAGCATGGTCGCGCGTTGGCGGCGTATCCGGGTAAGCCTTTGGCTTTGAAGCGCTGCATCGGCAATCTGATCGACAATGCGTTGAAGTATGGGCAGAACGCGCATCTGCACATTGATGACGATGACAGCGCGTTTGTGTTGCACGTTGATGATGAAGGGCCGGGCGTGCCGGAGCAGCGCTTGGAGCAGGTGTTCGAGCCGCACTTCAGGCTGGCGGGGCAGCAGCAGGGGTATGGCTTGGGGTTGGGCATCGCGCGCAATATTGCCCACAGCCATGGTGGGGAAGTGACGTTGCAGAATCTGCGTGAGGGTGGGTTGCGGGTGACCCTGCAATTGCCGCGTTCGGCGGATTAGATCAAAAGAGCCCCTCACCCTAGCCCTCTCCCGGAGGGAGAGGGGACTGACCGAGTTGTCTTGCGTCATACATCGACCTGAAACACCGTGTCGATTATGGATTCGCTGGAAAACTTTCAGGTCGGCGTAACTCTTCAATACCCCGCGGTCGGCCCCCTCTCCCTCCGGGAGAGGGCTGGGGTGAGGGTCGCTCTTTGTCACCGATTAGTGACAAACCCCGCCCCCTTCGTTACAAGCCCACCCCGGCCCGTTGTTTAGACTCCCCGCAGTCATAACAACAAAAAAGGCCACCCATGGATCTCTTCCGCCCAGGCTTCAGCAGTTGGCTGAACGCCCCTGCCCACCAGCAATGGCTCGCCGCCGAAGGCCTGCGCCTGCTGGATTTCGCCAAGGCAGCAAAACTTCCTCAAGGTTTCGGCAACCTCGACGAACGCGGCCGTCTGCCCGCGAGCGCGCAAGCCGAAACCATGAACACCGCGCGCATGACCCACAGTTTCGCCATGGCCCACATTCAGGGCCTGCCGGGTTTTGCCGAACTGGTCGATCACGGCATCGCCGCCCTGCGCGGGCCATTGCGCGATGCCTTGCACGGTGGCTGGTTTGCCGTCGCCGAACACCGCGACGACAACACCGGCAAGAACGCCTACCTGCATGCGTTTGTCGCACTGGCGGCCAGCTCTGCGGTGGTTGCGCAGCGTCCCGGCGCGCAAGCCTTGCTGGATGACGCCATCGACATCATCGACACCTATTTCTGGAGCGAAGAAGAGGGCGCCATGCGTGAATTCTTCAACCGCGACTGGAGCGAAGAAGAAGCCTATCGCGGCGCCAACAGCAACATGCACGCCACCGAAGCGTTCCTCGCACTGGCCGATGTCACTGAAGATCCGCGCTGGCTGGTGCGTGCGCAGCGCATCGTCGAGCGGGTGATCCACGGTCACGCTGCCGGCAACGGTTACATGGTCATCGAGCACTTCGACCGTGACTGGCAGCCGCTGCGTGAATACAACCACGACAATCCCGCTGACGGTTTCCGCCCTTACGGCACCACACCGGGCCACGGTTTCGAGTGGGCGCGGCTGTTGCTGCACCTCGAAGCCGCGCGGGTTCAGGCCGGCATGCTCACGCCCGGCTGGCTGGCGACCGACGCGCAGAAACTGTTCGAGAACAACTGCCGCAACGGCTGGAACGTCGATGGTTTGCCGGGCATCGTCTACACCCTCGACTGGGACAACAAAGCCGTGGTCCGTCATCGTTTGCACTGGACGCACGCCGAAGCCAGCGCCGCTGCGAGCGCCTTGCTTAAACGCAGCGGCGATGCGCAATACGAAAGCTGGTACCGACTGTTCTGGGAATTTTGCGAAGTCAATTTCATCGACCGTTGCGACGGCAGCTGGCACCACGAACTCAACCCGCAGAACATCCCGAGCGCCGACATCTGGCCGGGCAAACCCGATCTGTATCACGCCTGGCAGGCGGTGCTGATCCCTCGTCTACCCTTGTCACCCAGTATGGCGACTGCGCTGGCACAGTTATCCCAGAGCAGTCCTGTGTAACCATATGGTGACATTCGCGCGTCCCTTCGTTACCTGCGAGGGGAAACGTCCTGTTTAAACTCCTGTGCAGCGCAAGCACCAGACTTGCAATGCATAACAACAAGAAAGGTACATCTCAGATGAATGCGATTTCTCGCCTCGCTACTGTCATTTCTGTCGCCTCCCTGTTCCCGCTCGCAATTCTGCCTCTCAGTGTTTCCGCTGCCGAATCCAAAGGTTCGGTCGAAGTCGTGCACTGGTGGACGTCCGGTGGCGAAAAAGCCGCTGTTGATGTGCTCAAGGCGCAAGTCGAAAAAGACGGTTTCACCTGGAAAGACGGCGCTGTCGCCGGCGGTGGCGGTGCGACTGCCATGACCGTGCTGAAAAGCCGTGCCGTTGCCGGCAACCCGCCTGGCGTAGCCCAGATCAAAGGCCCGGACATTCAGGAGTGGGCATCCACTGGCCTGCTCGACACCGACGTGCTGAAAGACGTCGCCAAGTCGGAAAAGTGGGACAGCCTGCTCGACAAGAAAGTCTCCGATACCGTGAAGTACGACGGTGATTACGTGGCCGTGCCGGTGAACATTCACCGCGTGAACTGGCTGTGGATCAACCCGCAAGTGTTCAAGAAAGCCGGGATCACCAAGAACCCGACTACCCTCGAAGAATTCTATGCCGCTGGCGACAAGCTGAAAGCTGCGGGCTTCATTCCGCTGGCTCACGGCGGTCAGCCTTGGCAGGACAGCACCGTGTTCGAAGCCGTGGTGCTTTCGGTCATGGGTGTCGATGGTTACAAGAAAGCCCTGGTTGACCTGGACAACGCCGCGCTGACCGGCCCGGAAATGGTCAAGGCGCTGACCGAACTGAAGAAAGTCGCGACCTACATGGACGCCGACGGCAAAGGTCAAGACTGGAACCTCGAAGCGGCCAAAGTCATCAACGGCAAGGCCGGCATGCAGATCATGGGTGACTGGGCCAAGTCCGAATGGACCGCGGCCAAGAAAGTCGCTGGCAAGGACTACGAGTGCGTAGCCTTCCCGGGCACCGACAAAGCGTTCACCTACAACATCGACTCGCTGGCCGTGTTCAAGCAGAAGGACGCAGGCACTGCGGCCGGTCAGCAGGACATCGCCAAAGTCGTGCTGGGTGAAAACTTCCAGAAAGTCTTCAGCATCAACAAAGGCTCGATCCCGGTGCGCAACGACATGTTGAACGACATGGAGAAACTCGGCTTCGACTCCTGCGCCCAGACTGCTGCCAAGGACTTCCTGGCGGACGCCAAATCCGGTGGCCTGCAACCAAGCATGGCGCACAACATGGCGACCACGCTGGCGGTGCAAGGCGCGTTCTTTGATGTCGTGACCAACTACATCAACGACCCGAAAGCCGACCCGGCCGACACCGCCAAGAAACTTGGTGCTGCGATCAAGTCGTCCAAATAAGCGTCGGTAGCACAGGCTTCTCCTGTGGGAGCGAGCCTGCTCGCGAAGGCGTTGTGTCAGTTGCTCCATCCGTCGACTGACACACCGCATTCGCGAGCAGGCTCGCTCCCACAAGGGATCTCACTGTAGTTTTTATTCCCTGTACTGGATTTCCCCATGAGTTCTGTTGCTGTGTTCAGCAAGGCCTCGCCGTTCGATGCATTGCAGCGCTGGCTACCAAAACTGGTGCTGGCGCCGAGCATGTTCATCGTGCTGGTGGGCTTCTATGGCTACATCCTGTGGACATTCGTGCTGTCGTTCACCACCTCGACCTTCCTGCCCAACTACAAGTGGGCCGGTCTGGCGCAATACGCGCGGTTGTTCGACAACGACCGCTGGTGGGTCGCGAGCAAAAACCTCGCGGTGTTCGGCGGCATGTTCATCGGCATCACCTTGGTGATTGGCGTGTTGCTGGCGGTGTTCCTCGATCAGCGCATCCGTCGTGAAGGCTTTATCCGCACTATTTACCTGTACCCGATGGCGCTCTCGATGATCGTCACCGGTACCGCGTGGAAGTGGCTGCTCAACCCGGGCATGGGCCTGGACAAATTGTTGCGTGACTGGGGCTGGGAAGGCTTCCGTCTCGACTGGCTGATCGACCCGGATCGCGTGGTCTATTGCCTGGTGATCGCCGCTGTCTGGCAAGCCTCGGGCTTCATCATGGCGATGTTCCTCGCTGGCCTGCGTGGCGTTGATCAATCGATCATCCGTGCCGCGCAGATCGACGGCGCGAGCATGCCGACGATCTACTGGAAAGTGGTGCTGCCAAGCCTGCGTCCGGTGTTCTTCAGTGCGGTGATGATTCTGGCGCACATCGCGATCAAGAGCTTCGACCTGGTCGCGGCGATGACTGCCGGTGGCCCGGGTTATTCCTCCGACCTGCCCGCGATGTTCATGTATTCCTTCACCTTCAGTCGCGGCCAGATGGGCATGGGCTCGGCCAGTGCGATTCTGATGCTCGGTGCGATCCTCGCGATCATCGTGCCTTACCTGTATTCCGAGCTGAGGACCAAGCGCAATGACTAGTCTCGCTGCCAAACCTGCTATCAGCCTGAGTCGCATCGCGATCTACGCAGTGCTGATCATCGCTGTACTGCTTTATCTGGTGCCGCTGGTGGTCATGTTGCTGACCAGCTTCAAGACCCCGGAAGACATCAGCACCGGCAATCTGCTGAGCTGGCCGACCGTGGTCAGCGGCATCGGCTGGGTCAAGGCCTGGGCCACGGTTGACGGCTACTTCTGGAACTCGATCAAGATCACCGTTCCGGCGGTAATTATCTCCACCGCCATCGGTGCGTTGAACGGTTACGTGCTGTCGTTCTGGCGCTTCCGCGGTTCGCAGTTGTTCTTCGGCCTGCTGTTATTCGGCTGCTTCCTGCCGTTCCAGACCGTGCTGCTGCCGGCCTCGTTCACCCTCGGCAAGATGGGCCTGGCGAGCACCACCACCGGTCTGGTGTTTATCCACGTGGTTTACGGCCTGGCGTTCACCACGCTGTTCTTCCGTAACTACTACGTGAGCATTCCGGATGCGCTGGTGAAAGCCGCACGCCTCGACGGCGCGGGTTTCTTCACGATTTTCCGCCGCATCATTCTGCCGATGTCGACGCCGATCATCATGGTCTGCCTGATCTGGCAGTTCACTCAGATATGGAACGACTTCCTGTTCGGTGTGGTGTTCTCTAGCGGTGATTCGCAACCGATCACGGTGGCGTTGAACAACCTGGTCAACACCAGCACCGGCGCCAAGGAATACAACGTTGATATGGCAGCGGCGATGATCGCCGGCCTGCCGACCCTGCTGGTCTATGTGGTCGCAGGCAAGTATTTCGTGCGCGGGCTGACGGCCGGCGCAGTCAAGGGGTAATCATGGCAACGCTCGAACTTCGCAACGTCAACAAGACTTACGGTGCCGGCCTGCCGGACACCCTGAAGAACATCGAACTGTCGATCAAGGACGGTGAGTTCCTGATCCTCGTCGGCCCGTCGGGCTGCGGCAAGTCGACTCTGATGAACTGCATCGCCGGTCTGGAAACCATCACCGGCGGCGCGATCATGATCGGTGATCAGGACGTCAGCGGCATGAGCCCGAAGGATCGCGACATCGCCATGGTGTTCCAGTCCTACGCGCTGTACCCGACTATGAGCGTGCGCGAGAACATCGAGTTCGGCTTGAAGATCCGCAAGATGCCGCAGTCGGCGATCGACGAAGAAGTCGCTCGCGTCGCCAAATTGCTGCAGATCGAACACTTGCTCAATCGCAAGCCGGGTCAGCTCTCCGGTGGTCAGCAACAGCGTGTGGCGATGGGCCGTGCACTGGCGCGTCGACCAAAGATTTATCTGTTCGACGAACCGCTGTCCAACCTCGACGCCAAGCTGCGCGTCGAGATGCGCACTGAAATGAAACTGATGCACCAGCGCCTGAAAACCACCACGGTCTACGTGACCCACGACCAGATCGAAGCAATGACCCTGGGCGACAAGGTGGCGGTGATGAAGGACGGCATCATCCAGCAGTTCGGCACGCCAAAAGAGATCTACAACGACCCGGCCAACCTCTTTGTGGCGAGCTTCATCGGTTCGCCGCCGATGAACTTCATCCCGCTGCGTCTGCAACGCAAGGACGGTCGTCTGCTGGCGCTGCTCGACAGCGGTCAGGCGCGTTGCGAGTTGCCGATGAGCATGCAGGACGCCGGCCTTGAAGATCGCGAAGTGATCCTCGGCCTGCGCCCAGAGCAAATCGTGCTGGCGAACGGCGAGGGCAATGGCCTGCCGAGCATTCGTGCCGAAGTGCAAGTCACCGAGCCGACTGGCCCGGACACCCTGGTGTTCGTCAATCTGAATGACACCAAAGTCTGCTGCCGTCTGGCGCCGGACGTGGCACCGCAGGTGGGCGAGAACCTGACGCTGCAATTCGATCCGTCGAAAGTGTTGTTGTTCGATGCCAACACCGGCGAGCGCCTCGGCACTGCCGGGCAACCACAGACCGATGCGCGGTCTGCCAACGTGGCGCAATTCAAAGGCCGCTGAAGAACAAATGTGGGAGCGAGCCTGCTCGCGAAAGCGGTCTGACATCCAGCATTGATGTCGCCTGATACACCGCATTCGCGAGCAGGCTCGCTCCCACAAAGGAGCACGCGGTGGATTGCCTGTAATCCATCGCAATTTATGTAAACCGCGTTAGATAAAAACAGTTAATAACAATAAAGACGAGGATGTAGGGATGAAAAAGAAACACGTCAATGCCCGGTTGATCTGCCAAGTGTCAGCTGCGGCGGCATTGGTGCTGGCCGGTAACGCCATGGCGGCGGATGCCTTCAGCTCCGACTCGAAATGGATGACCGGCGACTGGGGTGGCGAGCGGACCAAGCTGATCGAGCAGGGTATCGACATCAAGGCTGACTACGTTGGGGAAATGGGCGCCAATCTGCACGGCGGCTACAACGATGACAAGACCGGACGTTACAGCGACCAGTTCGGTCTGGGCGTGGCACTCGATCTGCAAAAGCTCTGGGGCTGGGATAACACCCAGGCGAAGATCCAGCTGACCAACCGTAACGGCTACAACATCTCCAACGACCGCGTTGGCGATCCGCGTGCCGGCACTTTGAGCTCCTCGCAAGAAGTTTACGGTCGTGGCCACATGGTGCGTCTGACCCAGTTGTGGATTCAGCACCAGTTCTTCGACAACAAGCTCGACGTCAAGGCCGGTTACTTCGGTGAAGGCGAAGACTTCAACACCTTCCCGTGCGACTTCCAGAACCTCGCGTTCTGCGGCTCCCAAGTGGGTAACTGGGCGACCAACATCTGGTACAACTGGCCCGTCAGCCAGGCCGCGATCCGTGTGAAGTACAACATCAACGACGAGCTCTACGCGCAAATCGGTGCGTACAACCAGAACCCGTCGCAGCTGGAACACGGCAACGGCTTCAAGCTCAGCGGCAGCGGCACCAAAGGTACTGTGTTGCCGGTCGAGCTGGTCTGGTCGCCGAAGGTCAACAGCCTGCCGGGCGAATACCGCGTCGGTTACTACAAGAGCACGGCCGATGCCGATGACGTACGTGAAGACGTCAACGGTTTCGACGCGGCTACCACTGGCGACGCCTACAAGTCTCACAACAGCAAAAGCGGTTACTGGTTCGTCGCGCAACAGCAACTCACCAGCCATAACGGTGATGCGACTCGCGGTCTGAACATCGCCGCCAACGCCACGTTCCACGACAAGGACACCAACTTCATCGACAACTACCAGTCGGTGATGTTTGTCTACAAAGGCCCGTTTGACGCGCGTCCGAAGGATGACGTCGGTATCGGCGCGGCGCGTATCCACGTCAACGACGACGTGAAGAAAAACGCCGAGCTGCTGAACGTTTCCAACGGTGTGTCGGACTACGACAATCCGGTGTTCTCGCCGATTCGTGAAACCGAATACAACTACGAGATCAACTACGGCTTCCACGTCACCAACTGGCTGACCGTACGTCCTAACCTGCAGTACATCACTCACCCGGGTGGTGTGGATGAAGTCGATAACGCATTGGTCGCTGGCCTGAAAATTCAGTCTACGTTCTAACGCGTCTGCGATAAGCTCCTCTCTATGTGCGCATATTTGCGGACAGCCAAGGCTGTCCGCTTTTTTTTGGGGGCAGGCGCAGCCCGTCACAGATGAATTCGGAACCGTGGCCAATGCATGAGCATCCGCTACAACGCTTCTTCAAATCCCTGCGTGAACAACCGGTGTTCGCCTGGGAGCGCTATCAGATGCGCGACGTGTTGGTGATCGATCATCCGCTGTGTCAGGCGGTGTTCAGTCGTCAGGGTGCGCAGTTGCTGCACTTTCAGCCGCGCGGGCAAAAGCCGTGGTTGTGGTGTGCGGCGAAGTGGCCGCATGTCGGTGCCATTCGCGGTGGTGTGCCGGTGTGCTGGCCGTGGTATGGCCGTCATCCGAGCGAAAACGCCTGGCCATCGCATGGTTGGGCGCGCTTGCTCGACTGGAAGTTGCTCGACAGCAGCAGCGCCGAAGATGGCGTGCGCCTGCACTGGCAATTGCAGCTGTGCGACTGGCAGGTTGACCTGCACGCACATCTGGGTGAACGCATGGAATTACGCCTGAGCACCGAGCATCAGGACGACATGCCGTGCCAGTTGAGCCAGGCTTTGCACGCTTACTGGCGTATTGGCGATGTCGGCGAGATAGCGCTGTCTGGGCTCGAAGGGGCGCAGGGTTATGACCAGTTGAGTCGCCAGTCTTGCCAGCAGGAAGGCGAGTTGCGGGTGGATGGCGGGTGTCAGCGGGTGTTCCAGCATGACGGCGAATTGCAG
The DNA here is from genome assembly GCF_054667675.1 of Pseudomonas sp. S3_C06. NCBI lineage: Bacteria > Pseudomonadati > Pseudomonadota > Gammaproteobacteria > Pseudomonadales > Pseudomonadaceae > Pseudomonas > Pseudomonas sp. S3_C06. The sequence goes on along the minus strand of NZ_CP162747.1, from coordinate 2,361,832 downwards.
CTGAAAGATCACGCCTGGCAGCGTGAGTTGTGTATTGATACCGGTGACAGTGCCGACACAGTGGTCTGGCATCCGGGCGCGCGGCCGTTGTTGGGCGTGACGTGGGATGAGATTTCCGAGTTTGTCTGTGTGGAAGCGGCGGCGGGCGGGACGGACAGTCTGCATCTGGCGCCGGGGGAGAAGGCGCATTTGAGTTTGCAGGCGTGGGCGGCGGCTTGAGTGTGTCAGTCACATCGTAGCTCCTCACCCTAGCCCTCTCCCGGAGGGAGAGGGGACCGAATGGGGGATGCTGAAGAATTACGCCGACGTGAAAGTGCAGTTCTGAATCCATAATCGACTGGATATTTCAGGTCGATGTACCGCGCAAGACACCTCGGTCGGCCCCCTCTCCCTCCGGGAGAGGGCTGGGGTGAGGGCTTTTGATCTTTAGTTGAATTCATCTCCAACCGGATACCGGCTCGCATTCAAGCTCTCTTTGATCTTGCGCAAATGCGGCTGGAAATCCACGCCACGACGCAGCGTCATCCCCGTCGCCAACACATCCAGCACGGTCAACTGAATGATCCGCGAAGTCATCGGCATATAAATGTCGGTGTCTTCCGGCAGCGGAATGTTCAGGCTCAAGGTACTGGCCTTGGCCAGCGGCGAATTCTCCGCTGTCAAACCCAACACCGAAGCGCCGTTCTCGCGAGCAATACGCGCCACTTCCACCAGCTCACGGGTACGGCCGGTGTAGGAAATGATCACGAACAACTCGCCGGTGTGCGCCACCGAGGCAATCATCCGCTGCATCAGCACATCGGCGTGCGCGGTAACGGCGAGGTTGAAGCGGAAGAACTTGTGCTGCGCATCGAGCGCCACCGGTGCCGAAGCGCCAAGCCCGAAGAAGTGGATCTGCCGCGCCTGAATCAACAGGTCGACGGCGCGGCTGATCAGGTTCGGATCGAGCGCCTGGCAAGCGCTGTCCAGCGACGCGATCGCACTGCCGAAAATCTTCTGCGTGTAGGCCTCGGGATTGTCGTCGGCCTCGACCGCGCGGCTGACATACGCCGCGCCACTGGCCAGGCTCTGCGCCAGTTGCAGCTTGAGCTCGGGGTAGCCGCTGACACCGAACGAACGGCAGAAACGGTTCACCGTCGGTTCGCTCACCGAGGCTGCCTGGGCGAGGGCGGCGATGCTGAAGCGGGTGGCCTGCTGCGGGTTGAGCAGGATCACCTCGGCGACTTTGCGTTCGGCCTTGTTCAGGTCTTCAAGGCGACTCTGGATCTGTTCCAGTAAATTTCGCACGCGGTCCATATGGAATTCCTAATTCACCTGCGCAAAGGTGCGCCGGGCTATGCAAATTGGGCCTTTGATATGGCCCGTAACGGTGGCCTATCCTACTGATGGCTCCGACCGACCACCACACGGAATCTGTATTTTGCGAAAATGTTGTGGTTATTACTACATTTTCCCTTGAGTGATGCCTTGAAAAAAGGTATTTGTAGCTTAACTTGATAAAAGAACAAACATCATGCCTTCGATTACGGTTGAACCGTGCACCTTTGCCTTGTTCGGCGCGCTTGGCGATCTGGCCCTGCGCAAGCTGTTTCCTGCCCTTTATCACCTCGATGGCGCCGACCTGCTGCATGAGGACACGCGGATCATCGCGCTGGCCCGTGAAGAAGGTTCCCAGCAGCAGCACATGGCGTTCATCGCCGCCGAACTGCGCCGCTACGTCGGCAAAGAGCTGGACGAGGCCGTCGCCGAGCGTTTTCTCGCACGCCTGACCTACCTGCACGTCGACTTCCTCAAGGCTGAAGACTATGTGGCGCTGGCCGAACTGGCCGGCAGCACGCAGCGCATGATTGCCTACTTCGCCACGCCGGCAGCAGTGTACGGCGCGATCTGCGAGAACCTGGCGAAAGTCGGTCTGGCAGAAAACACCCGTGTGGTACTGGAAAAACCGATCGGCTCCGACCTCGAATCGTCGCGCAAGGTGAACGACGCGGTAGCGCAGTTCTTCCCGGAGAACCGCACCTACCGCATCGACCATTACCTGGGCAAAGAAACCGTTCAGAACCTGATCGCCCTGCGTTTCGCCAACAGCCTGTTCGAAACCCAGTGGAACCAGAATTACATCTCCCACGTGGAAATCACCGTGGCCGAAAAGGTCGGCATCGAAGGCCGTTGGGGTTACTTCGACAAGGCCGGCCAACTGCGCGACATGATCCAGAATCACCTGTTGCAGCTGCTCTGCCTGATCGCCATGGACCCGCCGGCTGATCTGTCCGCCGACAGCATCCGCGACGAAAAGGTAAAAGTACTCAAGGCGCTGGCGCCGATCAGCCCGGAAGGCCTGACCACCCAAGTGGTGCGCGGCCAGTACATCGCCGGTCACAGCGAAGGCAAATCCGTACCGGGTTACCTCGAAGAACCGAATTCCAATACCCAGAGCGACACCGAAACCTTCGTCGCCCTGCGTGCCGACATCCGCAACTGGCGCTGGGCCGGCGTGCCGTTCTACCTGCGTACCGGCAAGCGCATGCCGCAGAAGCTGTCGCAGATCGTCATCCACTTCAAGGAACCGTCGCACTACATCTTCGCCCCGGAGCAGCGCTTGCAGATCAGCAACAAACTGATCATCCGCCTGCAACCGGACGAAGGCATTTCCTTGCGCGTGATGACCAAAGAGCAGGGCCTGGACAAAGGCATGCAACTGCGCAGCGGCCCGCTGCAACTGAATTTCTCCGACACCTGGCGTAGCGCGCGGATCCCCGATGCCTACGAGCGGTTGTTGCTGGAAGTGATGAACGGCAATCAGAACCTGTTTGTCCGTAAAGATGAAATTGAAGCCGCGTGGAAGTGGTGTGACCAGCTGATCGCCGGGTGGAAAAAATCCGGTGACGCGCCCAAGCCGTATGCGGCCGGGTCGTGGGGGCCGATGAGCTCCATTGCATTGATCACGCGGGACGGGAGGTCGTGGTATGGCGATATCTGATGTGCAACTGCCTGCGGGCGTGAACGCTCACGAATTCAAGAGCCCGGTGCTGTTGGCCGAAGGTCTGGCGCTGAACGTCGCGAAGCAATTGAGCGAGGCCATTGCGGCGCGCGGCAACGCGGTGCTGGTGGTGTCGGGCGGTCGTAGCCCGGTGGCGTTTTTCCAGCACCTGGCGAAGCAGGATCTGGACTGGTCGAAGGTCGTCGTGACCCTCGCCGACGAGCGCTGGGTACCGGTTGAACACGCTGACAGCAATGCCGGTTTGCTCAAGCAATACTTGCTCAAAGGCCCGGCGGCCAAGGCGCAGTTCCTCAGCCTGTATAGCGCGGCGGCCAACGTAGAGCAGGCTGCTGAACAGGCTGACCGCTTGCTCGCCGAATTGCCGCCGATTGACGTGCTGGTGCTGGGCATGGGCGATGACGGCCACACCGCGTCGCTGTTCCCCGACAGCCCGAACCTTGCCGAAGCTCTGCAAGCTGATGGCACACGCCGTTGCTGGCCGATGCTGGCGCCAAGCGTGCCGCGTCAGCGTCTGACCATGAGCCGTGCGCTGCTGGCCTCGGCCCGTCACAAGATTCTGTCGATTTCCGGTCAGTCGAAACTGACCACCCTGAATGCCGCACTGGCATCCGATGACGTCGCCGCCATGCCGGTGCGCGCGTTTCTGCAACCTACGTTAGAGATTTACTGGTGCCCATGAGCCAAGGAACAGCCGCTATGACAACCCCATCCCCGACCGTTTCCATGGCGGACAAAGTTGCCCTGATCGACAGCCTCTGCGCCAAGGCGCGAATCCTGCCGGTGATCACCATCGCTCGCGAACAGGACGTGCTGCCGCTGGCCGACGCTCTGGCCGCCGGTGGTCTGACCGCGCTGGAAGTGACCCTGCGTTCGCAGTTCGGCCTCAAGGCCATTCAGATCCTGCGCGACCAGCGTCCGGAGCTGATGACCGGTGCCGGCACCGTGCTCGATCGCAACATGCTCGCGGCTGCCGAAGCTGCCGGTTCGCAGTTCATCGTCACCCCGGGCATCACCCGTGATTTGCTGGAAGCCAGCGTCGACAGCCCGATTCCGCTGTTGCCGGGCATCAGCAACGCTTCCGGCATCATGGAAGGCTACGGTCTGGGTTATCGCCGCTTCAAGCTGTTCCCGGCTGAAGTCAGCGGTGGCGTGGCGGCAATCAAGGCCCTTGGCGGCCCGTTCGGCGAAGTGAAATTCTGCCCGACTGGCGGCGTCGGCCCGGCCAACATCAAGAGCTACATGGCGCTGAAAAACGTCATGTGCGTGGGCGGTAGCTGGATGCTTGATCCGGAGTGGATCAAGAACGGCGACTGGGCGCGCATTCAGGAATGCACCGCCGAGGCGTTGGCGCTGCTGGACTGATTGTTACCAGACACTTCGTTGTGTGTTCTACGGCTTTACGGTGCGCTTGGTCGGTGCACCGTTTTTTTTTGCCTCGAAGAAAGTGTCAGGACATCACGCGATACATAGTTACCGCACAACTGCGTTTGCGTGGCGCTAATCTGCGTTCATCTTACGGAAGAGAGAACGCCTCATGGACGACCATCAATCTGTAGCCTTCAAACACCCACCTTTGCATCAACGGCAACCGCCAATCGTTGGCAGCATCGATTGGCGCGAAACCGAAGAAAAGGTGCGCAACATCAGCCGCGGCGTCGAAGGCCTGCCACTGGTATTGCGTCTGGCCCTGGTCGACGCCATGACCGGTGAACCAGTGGTTGACGCCCAGGTTCGGATCGAACAGAACATTGGCGCCGACAGCCTCTGCGGCACCCAGTCGACCGACAGCCAAGGCATCGTGCGGTTTACCAGTATTTACCCGGATCAGCAGTCTGCCGGTGCGTCATGCATCGCCATGACCGTGTGCATCGCCAGTGATGATCAACGTCCGCAGTCACATCAGGAGGCCTGGGCAGGACGGCTGCATCTTCCCAATGCCTGTAACTGTGAAGCCGCAGGGGATGATGCCTCGCGGCTGGTGTTGCGACCGATTGGCGGGGAAGGTCTGGAGGACGGCTACTTCGGTAGCCTGACGATCGGCGTCGACACCTTTGCGGTGTCATCGCAGATCGGCGTGGCGGGCTACGACAAATACCTGATCACAGTGTTTTAGCGCAGTTCGTTCAGCGCGCGCACCAGCAACTGCATGTCGGCAGCGGTGGTGGTCAGCCCCGGAGTGATACGGATGCTCGGCCCGCTGGCGGCACCGTTGCGCACCACGGTGAACAGGTTGTAGTCGTTGAGCAGACGCTCAGCCATCGCCTGTTGATCGTCGTGCCGGGTGAAGCGCAGCGATGTGATGCCGCAATACAGCCGTGGATCGTCTGGCGTCATCACCTCGATACCCGGCAAGTGTCGCACCGAGCTGACCCACAGATTGCGCAGATAATTGACGCGAGCGCCTTTGGCCGCTGCGCCGCCGAGGGAGCGATGCTCTTCGAACACCAGCGGCAAGGTCATCAGCGCCGGAATGTTGGGCGTGCTGTAGGAGGTGCGCGCACGGATGTCATTTACCGGGTAATGCATTTCCCCCATGTCCGGATCGATGTCGGCCAAGCGTTGCGGCGAGATATACAGGAAGCCGAGGGTGAGCGGTGCGCCGATCCACTTGTGCAGGTTGTAGCCGGCGAAGGCAATGCCCAGCGCTTCAAGATTGAAGTCGATCTGACCGAGCGCGTGGGCGCCGTCGAGGATGACATCGACCCCGTGTTCCTTGGCGAGCGCAGCGATGGCCTGCACGGGCATGACCAGGCCGGTGCGGTGAGTGACGTGAGTCAGGGCCATCAGCTTGATCTTCGGTTGGCCGATGAACGTTTCGCGGTAAGTCTCCAGCAGACTGTCGTAACTTGCCGGGTGCGTATGGGCAATCTCGATCACCTCAGCACCGCGATGTCTGGCCAGCCAGCGCATGGCGCCTTTGACCGTGTCGTATTCCAGATCACTGATCAGCACCTGATCGCCCGGTTGCAGGCGGTTGTAGTTGCGGATCAGCGATTGCAGGCCTTCGGTGGCGTTACGGGTGAAGGCTACGCTCTGCGCGCGCACGCCGATCAGCTCGGCCAGTTGCGCACGGATATCGAGGTTATCGTGCTGCTCGAAACGCTGGCGCACGTATACCGAATTGCTGGTGTTGATCAGCTCGATATTGCGCTGGTACTCCTCGATCACCGTGCGCGACATGCGCCCGAAGTAACCGTTTTCCAGGTTCACGGGGCCGGGTTGAACGTCGTAACGGTCGGCGAACGTTTGCCAAAAGGCTTCGTCACGGGCGCGGCGGGTGTTATCGGGCATGGTCGGCTGACTCTGAGAGAGGAGGGCGCTTCAGTGGCGCGGGGCAGGTTTGCCGTGTTTGGCGCGCAGTGGTTCGAGCAGGTCCGAGAGGCCGTTATGGTCGATCTCCTGCATCAGCGCGAGCAAGCCACCGAGTTCGCCGTGCGGAAAACCTTCGCGGGCAAACCAGTTCAGGTACGGCCCCGGCAGGTCGGCAATGATCCGGCCCTTGTACTTGCCGAAGGGCATTTCGCGGGTTATCAGCAGTTCGAGTTTTTCGGGATTCATCAGTGAGATCGTCTGGCTTCAAATCAGCTTGGAAAATACAGGCATTCTGCATGCAGGCCAAATGACAGATCATGCAAATAACCGTGATACAGATAGTTCACTTATATTTAACTTGTTGATAAATAACGATTTTTTATCAATAAAAAAGCTGGCACGCACACTGCAATATCCCTTGCATCTTCAACCAATCGCAAGGAATTGAAAAATGACCGATATGAATAAAGAAGCCATCTCTGTACTCAATGACCTGATTGAAACCAGCAAGGACGGTCAGGAAGGGTTCAAGACTTGCGCTGAAGACATCAAGCATCCAGAACTGAAAACCCTGTTCGTCACTCGTTCTGCCGATTGCGCCACTGCTGCAGCTGAGCTGCAAGCTGAAGTTCGCAAGCTGGGCGGCGATCCGGAAACTTCCACCAGCGTCAGCGGTGACCTGCACCGTCGCTGGGTCGACGTCAAAGCCATGTTCACCGGCAAGGACGAAGAGGCTGTGCTGAACGAAGCCGAGCGCGGTGAAGACCACGCATTGAAGGCTTACAAAGAAGCCCTCGAGAAAATCAGCAAGCACAACCTGGTGGGTATTCGTGATCTGGTTGAACGCCAGTATCACGGCGTACAACGTAACCACGATCAGGTGAAAGCCCTGCGTAACCAGGCTCGCGCTCGCTCTTAAGCGTTCGCCGGGTACAAAAAACGCCAGCGAGTCTGGCGTTTTTTTATGTCTGGGGAAAGCCAAAGCAAGAGCCCCTCACCCTAGCCCTCTCCCGGAGGGAGAGGGGACTGACCGAGGTGTTTTTTCGAGCTACATCGACCTGAAATATCCAGTCGAACTCAAAACCTGAAAACAGCGGAGATCGGCTCCCTTCCCCCTCGCCCCCTTGGGGGAGAGGGCTGGGGTGAGGGGGAAAGCTCTCACTGACACACCACAAATCAATCAGCCAATGCTGATCGCCGGCAAAGTCGGCAACGTCACCGTCTGCTGCTTACGCGGCGCCAGAATCTCCGCCTCGCCATCCACCACCAACTCATCACGCTGGTTGAACACACGAGTGGCAATGCGCACACGAAACTTCGGCAGTTTCTCGAGAATTTCCAGACGCACGGTCAGCGTGTCACCGATCTTCACCGGTTTCTGAAAACTCATCTGCTGGCCAATATAAATAGTGCCCGGCCCAGGCAGTTCACAGGCCACCGCTGCACTGATCAAAGCACCGCTGAACATGCCGTGAGCGATACGCTCCTTGAACATGCTCGCGGCGGCAAACTCGGCGTCCAGGTGCACCGGGTTGTGGTCGCCCGACATCGCGGCAAACAGTTGGATGTCGCGCTCTTCGACGATCTTGCTGTAGCTGGCAGTCTGGCCGACTTCGAGGGCTTCGTAAGGGATGTTGGTAACCTGGGTCATCGGTCTCGATTCCTGTAACGGATTCAATGAATCCACAAAAAATTACTCGCTGCGATGAGGGCGCGGATGGCTCAAGGCCTGATCGATCCAGGCCAGCACATCAGCGATCACTTCATCGCGGTTGGTTTCGTTGAACAATTCGTGCCGCGCCTGCGGGTAGATCTGCAGTTGCAGGTTCTGGCTGCCGGCCGTGCGCAAGGCATTGGCCAGATCTGTCAGACGCTTGCCTTCACTCACCGGATCACATTCGCCGCCGATTACCAGCAGCGGCAAGCCCGGATCGATCTGCGCGAGATTGGACGCTTTGCTGATCTGCTGCAAGCCGCCGAGCAGGTCGATCCACAGTTGATTGGTGCAGCGAAAGCCACACAGTGGATCGTTGGCGTACAGGTCAACCTCGGCCGGGTCGCGACTCAGCCAGTCGAACGCTGTGCGCGCCGGTTTGAATTTGTTGTTGAACGAGCCGAACGACAGCCATTCGATCAGCGGGCTACGGCCCTTGCCACCCTGACGCAGTTTTTCCAGGCGGGCGATCTGCCGCGCGGCGCCGTACAGCGCAACGGGCTGAAAGTTTGAACCACTGAGAATCGCCCCGTTCAGGCTGGCGCTGTGGTGCAGCAGATAACCTTGGGCGAGGTAGCTGCCCATGCTGTGCCCCAGCAGGATGATCGGTACACCGGGGTGTTGCTGGCCGATGTGTTGATTGAGGCTGGCCAGATCGCCGAGCACTTTGCACCAGCCATCGTCATCGGCGAAGTGGCCAAGGGTGCCGTAATTGGCGGTTTTGCCATGTCCGCGCAAATCCGGGGCATACACGCCATATCCTTTGTCGCAAAACGTTTCGGCCAGTCGCGCATAGCGGCCGCTGTGTTCGGCCATGCCATGGGCCAGCAGGATCACCGCTTTCAACGGCGCTGCCGGCAGCCATTGATTAACGAAGAGGCGGCTGCGGTCACTCGCATCCAGCCATAGGGTGTCGTGGATCATGGCGGTTCCTTTGCTCAGAGTCGGAACATTGTATAGCGCGTCTGATCAGCCCACGCCACGGCAGGAAGATTCACACGATCAATGACGGCTTTGTCCATATTTGCCTCAATGGCCATAACTGCTAGTGTCCGTGAAGCTCCGCTTTTTCAGAAATGACAGAAAGCGGCCCCGGATCGGCTCAGGTAAAGAGGACAAGAACAATGCAACCTGATTTCTGGAACGACAAACGCCCGGCCGGCGTACCGCTGGACATCGACATGGGTGAGTTCAAGTCGGTGATCGAGGTATTCGAGCGTTCCTGCAAGAAGTTCGCCGACCGCCCGGCATTCAGCAACATGGGCATCACCCTGACTTATGCCGAACTCGAACGCCAGAGCGCTGCGTTCGCCGGTTACCTGCAAGCGCATACCGATCTGGTGCCGGGTGATCGCATCGCGGTGCAGATGCCCAATGTCCTGCACTATCCGATAGCCGTGTTCGGTGCCTTGCGCGCCGGGTTGATCGTGGTCAACACCAACCCGTTGTACACCGCGCGGGAGATGCGCCACCAGTTCAAGGATTCCGGCGCGCGGGCGCTGGTGTACCTGAACATGTTCGGCCAGAAAGTCCAGGAAGTGCTGCCCGACACCGACATTCAATACCTGATCGAAGCGAAGATGGGCGACCTGATGCCCGCCGCCAAGGGCTGGCTGGTGAATACCGTGGTCAGCAAAGTGAAGAAAATGGTCCCGGCGTATTCGCTGCCGCAGGCGATCTCCTTCAAAAGCGCACTGCGCATGGGCCGAGGTCTGGGCATCAAGCCGCTGAAAGCCAGCCTCGACGACATCGCCGTGCTGCAATACACCGGTGGCACCACCGGCCTGGCCAAAGGTGCGATGCTCACTCACGGCAATCTGGTGGCGAACATGCAACAAGTGCGCGCCTGTCTCGCCCAACTCGGCCCTGACGGCCAGCCGCTGCTGCGCGAAGGCCAGGAAGTGATGATCGCGCCGTTGCCGCTGTACCACATCTATGCCTTCACCGCGAACTGCATGTGCATGATGGTTTCCGGCAACCACAACGTGCTGATCACCAACCCGCGCGACATTACCGGCTTCATCAAGGAGCTCAAAAACTGGCGCTTCTCGGCGCTGCTGGGCTTGAACACGTTGTTCGTGGCGCTGATGGATCACGCGGATTTCAAGACCCTCGATTTCTCCAGCCTGAAGCTCACCAACTCTGGCGGCACCGCGCTGGTCAAGGCCACCGCCGAGCGTTGGGAGCAGATGACCGGGTGCCGCATCACTGAAGGTTACGGTCTCACCGAAACCTCGCCGGTGGCCTGCACCAACCCGTACGGCGACCAATCGCGGCTGGGCACGGTCGGCTTGCCGGTGCCGGGCACGTTGCTGAAAATCATCAACGATGACGGTGTCGAACAGCCGATGGGCGAGCGTGGCGAGTTGTGCATCAAGGGCCCGCAGATCATGAAGGGCTACTGGCACAAACCGGAAGCCACGGCCGAAGTGCTGGATGCCGAGGGCTGGTTCAAGTCCGGCGATATTGCGGTGATCGATCCGGACGGTTTCGTGCGCATCGTCGATCGCAAGAAGGACATGATCATCGTCTCCGGTTTCAACGTTTATCCGAATGAAATCGAAGACGTGGTGATGGCCCATCCGAAAGTCGCCAACTGCGCGGTGATCGGCGTGCCGGACGAGCGTTCGGGCGAGGCGGTGAAGCTGTTCGTGGTGGCGCGGGAAACCGGGGTCAGCCTTGAAGAGCTCAAGGCCTACTGCAAAGAGAATTTCACCGCGTATAAGGTGCCGAAACACATCGTATTGCGTGAGTCATTGCCGATGACGCCTGTCGGGAAAATTCTGCGGCGTGAGTTGCGCGATATCGCGTAAAAGTCAAAAACACAAAGATCGCAGCCTTCGGCAGCTCCTACTTGGAATGCATTTCCTGCAGGAGTTGCCGAAGGCTGCGATCTTTTGCTTTAGGTCCCCAAAAACCGGGGCTTCAAAGGTGTTCTAGGATTTTTGCTCTAAAATGACTGCTAGGTAGTCTTGAGTCATCATAGTGACTGCAGGGGCCGCTTTTGGCTCTAGTCGACCCTTGGCAAAGCTGCTACTCTCGGCGCGCTTTGTGACTTCTCGGCCTATATAAAAGCCAGATTCACCAATACCAAACACACACCAATAATAATCGCATCAAATGCGGTGAAGAATTCGCGTTGCTGAGGAGTGGGCTTCCATGATCGAAGACTTTTGGAAGGATAAATACCCGGCTGGAATTGCTGCCGACATCAATCCGGACGAGTATCCGAACATTCAGGCAGTGTTGAAGCAATCCTGCCAACGCTTCGCCAACAAACCGGCTTTCAGCAACCTGGGCAAGACAATCACCTACGGTGAATTGTACGAATTGTCCGGTGCGTTTGCCGCGTATCTGCAACAGCATACCGATTTGCAGCCCGGTGATCGAATCGCCGTGCAACTGCCCAACGTTCTGCAGTACCCGGTGGCCGTCTTCGGTGCGATTCGCGCCGGGCTGATCGTGGTCAACACCAACCCGCTGTACACCGCGCGGGAAATGGAACACCAATTCAATGACTCCGGTGCCAAAGCCCTGGTTTGCCTGGCGAACATGGCGCATCTGGCCGAAGCCGTAGTGCCGAAAACCAGCGTCAAACACGTTATCGTCACCGAAGTCGCCGACCTGCTGCCGCCGATCAAGCGCCTGCTGATCAACAGCGTCATCAAGTACGTGAAGAAAATGGTCCCGGCCTATCACCTGCCCAAAGCCGTCAAGTTCAACGACGTGCTGAGCAAGGGCCAGGGCCAGCCGGTGGCCGAAGCCAATCCGCACAGCGGCGACGTGGCGGTGCTGCAATACACCGGCGGGACCACGGGCGTGGCCAAGGGCGCGATGCTGACCCATCGCAACCTCGTCGCCAACATGCTGCAGTGCAAAGCGCTGATGGGTTCCAACCTCAACGAAGGTTGCGAGATCCTGATCACGCCGCTGCCGCTGTACCACATCTATGCGTTCACCTTTCATTGCATGGCGATGATGCTGATCGGCAACCACAACATCCTGATCAGCAACCCGCGCGACCTGCCGGCGATGGTCAAGGAACTGTCGAAGTGGAAGTTCAGCGGTTTTGTTGGTCTCAACACGCTGTTCGTGGCGCTGTGCAACAACGAAGGTTTCCGCAAGCTGGATTTCTCGGCGCTGAAAGTCACCTTGTCCGGCGGCATGGCCCTGCAACTGGCCGCTGCCGAGCGCTGGAAAGCGGTCACCGGTTGCGCCATCTGCGAAGGTTACGGCATGACCGAAACCAGCCCGGTGGCCACGGTCAACCCGATCCAGCACATCCAGATCGGCACCATCGGTATTCCGGTGCCATCGACGCTGTGCAAAGTCATCGACGATGCCGGTGTCGAGCAGCCGCTGGGTGAAATCGGCGAACTGTGCGTCAAGGGCCCGCAAGTGATGAAGGGCTACTGGCAGCGTCAGGAAGCCACCGATGAAATGCTCGACAGCGAAGGCTGGCTGAAGACCGGTGATATCGCGCTGATCCAGCCGGACGGCTACATGCGCATTGTCGATCGCAAGAAAGACATGATTCTGGTCTCCGGTTTCAACGTTTATCCGAACGAACTGGAAGATGTGCTGGCGACCCTGCCGGGCGTGTTGCAGTGCGCGGCCATTGGTGTGCCCGACGAGAAGTCGGGTGAGGCGATCAAGATTTTCATCGTTGCCAAACCGGGTGTGACCCTGACCAAAGAGCAGGTGATGGACCATATGCGCGCCAACGTCACGGGCTACAAGGTGCCGCGTTCGGTGGAGTTTCGCGATGCGCTGCCGACCACCAACGTCGGCAAGATTCTGCGTCGTGAGCTGCGCGATGAAGAACTGAAGAAGATCAAGGCCAAGTCCGCCGCTTAAAAACACGAAGCCCCGCAGATGCGGGGCTTTTTGTTGGTGTATGCGGGGGAGTTTGCAGTGTCCGGTAAATCCTACCCCCTCACCCCAACCCTCTCCCCCAGGGGGGCGAGGGGGAAGGGAGCCGATCGGGGGGCTGTTCAGAATCTGAGTTCAATTCAGGAATCTCAGGTCGGTGTATCTCGCCCGAATACCTCGGTCAGTTCCTTTTCCCAATGGGCGAGGAGGGGTGGGAGCCGATCGGATGCTGTTCAGAACCTGAGTTCGACTCGATATTTCAGGTCGGTGTAGCGTGTCCAGCCAACTCGGTCAGTCCCCTCTCCCTCTGGGAGAGGGTTAGGGTGAGGGCTATTGACGGAACGGCGCGAAATTCACGTTGGTCCCCGCCGGACGCATGTCCTGCAGATACGAATCCTTGTCCGCACTCAATTCCAGGCTCAATGCCGCTTTGCGCTTGCCTTCATTGCGAATCACCAGCCCTTCAAGCTTTTCACGCAGGAACACCGTCGGCACTTTCAGGTGCAGCAGTTCGTCAGTGGCCGGCGTGTGCATCAGCAAGTGAATCCACTCGTACTGACCGATGGCCAGACGCGACACCGGCAGGTCGAACCACCAGATGTTGCGGTTACGGTTCAGTTCGGCGAAGTGGCAGTTGTTGGTGCCGAGCACGGCACCGCCCAGTTCCTTGTTGCGTCGGGCGATGGCCTGCGTTTTATCGAGTTTCATAACATTCCTGCGGGATCGGTTCATTGGCGCACGGCGCCCATATGTTGCGCATTCTCGGGGCTTCGCACGCAAACATAAAGCCCAACCTGCACGCCACGACGAAATGAACCCCCGAAAATAAATGAAACTTGGCGCAAACCCGGCCAGTCAATCATTACGTACTGACTTTTCCCCCTAAATGCACCAAGGAGAAACACCATGAGTAGCACAGGCGATAAAGTAAAAGGCATGGCCAACGAAGCGGTCGGCAACGTCAAGCAAGGCGTCGGTAAAGCCACCGACAACACCAAGCTGCAAGCCGAAGGCAAGATTCAAGAGAAAAAAGGCGAAGCCCAGCAAGCGGTCGGCAAAGCCAAGGACGCGGTCAAAAAAGGCGTCGACAAGGCGTAATCCAGCCTTGAACGAAATACATGAACGGCCATCCAAGGATGGCCGTTTTTGTGTCAAAAACCTGCGGCAACCTCACTAGGTTAGCCAAACAGGCTACCGTGATGTAAAAAACGGCCCCTGAGTCGCCACGACTTCAACCTGTATTGCGGCGAAAGGAGACGCGAATGATATTTCCAGACATGAAAGGTCTGCCCCTGCATCGGGTGATGATGCGCACGGTCACTGAATTCGTGGACGACGAAATGTCGACCTACGCCTCGGCACTGGCTTACCAGATGCTGTTCTCGCTGTTCCCGTTCATTCTGTTTCTGATCGCCCTGATCGGTTTCCTGCACCTGCCGGACTTCTTCTCCTGGCTGCGCCTGCAATCGGAACTGGTCCTGCCGCCGCAGGCGCTGGAGCAGGTCAATCCGGTGATTGACCAGTTACAGCAGTCAAAGGGTGGCCTGCTTTCCGTCGGTATCGTGATCGCCCTGTACACCGCCTCCGCCGGTGTGCGCTTGATGATGAGCGCGATGAACGCCGCGTACGACGTGGTTGAAGGCCGGCCGATCTGGAAGCGTTTCCCACTGTCGATTTTCTACACCGTCGGCATCGCCGGCATGCTGCTGGTGGCCGCCGCGCTGATGGTGCTCGGGCCGCAGGTGATGGGCTGGATCGCCGCGCAGGTGGGACTGGAAGACTTCATCGTCACCGTGTGGACCATCGCGCGCTGGCCGGTGATCGTGATTCTGATGATGGTCGCCGTGGCACTGATCTACTACGTCATGCCGGACGTCAAACAGGAATTCCGTTTCATCACACCCGGTTCTGTGTTGGCCGTGGTGGTGTGGATCATCGCTTCGTTGGGGTTCGCCTTCTACGTAAAAACCTTCGCCAACTACAACGCGATGTATGGCAGCATCGGGGCGATCATCGTGCTGTTGCTGTACTTCTACATTTCCGCTGCGGTGCTGTTGCTCGGCGCCGAGATGAACGCGGTGATCGAGCACATGTCCAGCGAGGGCAAGGATGCGGGTGAGAAAGTCCCCGGCGAACTCGATGAACATCCCAAACAACACGTCTCGGGCCTGGGCCGCGATCATTCGCTCAAGCCGGACACTGACGAAGTCTGATCATGATCCGTGAAATTCTGAAAATGGGCGACGAGCGCCTGCTGCGCATCGCCCCGCCAGTGCCGGCCGAGATGTTCGACAGCCCCGAGCTGTGGCAACTGATCGACGATATGTTCCAGACCATGGAAAGCGTCGGCGGCGTTGGCCTGGCCGCGCCGCAGATCGGTGTCGATCTGCAATTGGTGATCTTTGGTTTCGAACACAGCGAACGTTACCCGGACGCTGAAGCCGTGCCGCAGACAATCCTGATCAATCCGCTGATCACGCCGCTGAGTCCGTTGACGGAAGAGGGCTTTGAAGGTTGTCTGTCGGTGCCCGGTTTGCGTGGTGCGGTGGAGCGTTATCAGCAGATTCGTTATGAAGGGTTTGATCCGAAGGGTGAGCCGATTGTCCGTATCGCGTCAGGTTTCCATGCACGCGTTGTGCAGCATGAATGCGATCACCTGATCGGCCGGTTGTACCCATCGCGCATCACCGACTTCACTAAGTTCGGTTATACCGAGGTGATGTTCCCGGATCTCGATCCCACCGCCGACGACTGATCCAAGACCCAGCACATACCCCTGTGGGAGCGAGCCTGCTCGCGAATGCGCAATATCAGTGACAGATCTGTGACTGGCACACCGCTTTCGCGAGCAGGCTCGCTCCCACAGGGGGGGCGCATTGCATATCAGGATTGAGCAGGAATCAGCTCCATCGCAATCATCGGCTTGCTCCGCGCATACCGGCTCAACCGCTCTGCCATCGCTTGCGGCAGCGCCGGATCGAACGTGAACCCGCGTCGCTCATAAAACTCACGCAAATCAGGATGACAGAACAGCCACACCGGCTCGCTCACATCCTGCACCGCTGCTGCGATCAACTGTGCGGCAACGCCCTGTTCACGACACCCCGGATCCACAAACAGCCCGGTCAACCATTGCCCGCCGGACACTGGCCGCAAGCACAACGCGCCCACAATCTCTCCCCGTCGCGCGACCCACAATTGCGCATCGCGAACAGCTTTCATCGATGATTGATGGCTGCGGTAAAACTTGTTCATCAACGGCCATAACGACTCGTCGAGCAGGCTGTATCGGGTGTCGGGCATGGGATCGGACTGTCGGTGGGCAAAGCGGCGATTATAAAAGAACGCACGGCTCTGGATAGGTGTATACCTGACCTCACATCCCCTGTGAGTGGAGTACGCATCATGTCCAAAGGTATGGATTCAAAGAAAGCCGCGAAGAAGAAACCGGCCAAGACCGCGATTGAAAAACGCGCAGAGAAGAAAGCCAAGAAAGTCGACATATTCGGCCATTGATCACGTCTTTCCGGAGCCCGGTTCTCGGGCTCCTGCCTAACCCGAAAATAATCTGCAAGATTGCGCCGCGTCGTTGCACAGAAGGGAAAGAATCCCGTTTTGAGCAACGCCATGTCCCATTACTTCGACGCCGCCCATCGCCAGCAGATCGAAACCCTGCGCCAACGCTTCACCGCCCGCACCGAATGGCCGACCTGGCTGTTGCTGATCGGCGTCTATGGCGGCTGGTTTGCCATTGTGCTCAATAGTCAGTGGCTCGGTCGTGGTTTGAGCACGTTGCTGATGATCCCGCTTCTGGTGCTGTGGTTATCGGTACAGCACGAATTGCTCCACGGGCATCCGACCCGCTGGACCTTGCTCAACAAAATCCTCGGCTACGCGCCATTCGCGGTGTGGTATCCGTACACGCTGTATCGCGACAGCCATTTGTTGCATCACCGCGATGAGGATCTGACTGTGCCCGGCGTCGATCCGGAGAGCCGTTACCTGACCCGCGCTGGCTGGCAGCGCAGTTCGTTGTTCGAACGCAGCCTGCACTGGTTGAACAAAACCGTGCTCGGCCGTTTCGCAACGGGCGCCCCCCTGGCGTTGTTGGCGCTCGCTGGCGAAGAACTGCGGCGGCTGAAGAATGGCGAACGCCAGGCGTGGCTGATGTGGCTGACCCACGGCGCGTTTACCCTGCTGATGCTGGGGTTCGTCGCTCGATACAGCGTGCTGCCGGTCTGGCATTACCTGTTGCTGATCAGCGTGCCGGCGCTGTCGATCGCGATGATCCGCTCCTACTATGAACACCGCCCGCATGCGCAACCGGAACAGCGCACGGTGCTCAATGAGGCCGGTTGGCCATGGCGCTGGTTGTTCCTTAATCTGAATTTTCATCTGGTGCATCACGACTTGCCGAAGCTTGCGTGGTACGACTTGCCGACGGTTTACCGGATGCATCGCGAGCAGTGGATCGCGCGCAGTGGCGGGTTTCTGGTGCGCGGGTATGGCGAGTTCTGGCGGCGCAATGTCTTTAGGCCGATCGACAGTCCCGAGCATCCGTTCCACTGACCCAAGAACACCACAAAACCCTGTAGGAGCGAGCCTGCTCGCGAAGGCGTCGTGTCAGTTGATGAATCTGTTGTCTGACCCAGCGCTTTCGCGAGCAGGCTCGCTCCCACATTGGATATTTGTAACTCGGGAAAAATGTGTATGACCCAACACCACACCGAACTCCTGATGTACGTCGCCCCCGAGCCCATCCGCGCGGCGAATGAGCGCTGGATTGCGCGCATTCTCGAGCAACTTGGCCACACCCGCCTGAGTGCTGAAGGCCTGTCATTGCCCGAACTCTGGTTATCCCCCGATCTGCTGCTCACGCAAACCTGCGGCTACCCGCTGATGACCGCTTTGCGCGGACAAGTGCGGATCGTCGGACGTCCTCGCTACGAACTGCCTGACGCCAGCGCCGGCAATCATTGCAGCCTGATCCTCGGCCGCGCTGATGACCCACGCAAAACCCTGACGGATTTTCACAACAGTCGGGGGGTGATCAATAGTGAGGACTCCAACAGCGGCATGAACCTGTTGCGTCAGCGCTTGGCGCCGCTGAATCAGGACGGACAATTTTTCGCCTCGGTCGGCATCAGCGGCGGCCATCGAGAGAGCCTGCGCTGGTTGCGCGAACACCGTGCCGATCTGGCCGCCATCGACAGCGTCACCTACGCCTATCTGGCGCAACATGCGCCGCAAGAAGTCAGTGCCTTGCAGGTGATTGCGCGCAGTGCGTGGAGTCCGACCTTGCCGTTCATTACGGTAGGTAGCGCTACGGATGAGCAGATCGAGCAGCTCCGACAGGTAATGAATGAAACCTTGCGCGAACTCCCTGATGTCGCACAGACCTTGGGATTGCCTGAGGTGGTTGCGGCCAGTGAGCGCGATTATCAAATCCTGCTCGACTATCAGCGTGAGGCTGAAGGACTTGGCTATGGCCGCTTGCGCTAAAGATCGCAGCCTTCGGCAGCTGCTACAGGAGATCGGTGCAGGAGCTGCCGAAGGCTGCGATCTTTTGATTTTTTAGTTTTAAATGGAATATAAAGATTCGTTTTAAGTATTTTAAACGAATAAGGCGCCTTGCTACGATCGCGCCACCGGAACACCGGACATTCAGCGACCCCTAACCCAGGAGCCCCTATGTCCGGCGCCGCCATTTCCCATCGTCACACCGTGGACGACCTGTTCCGCGCTCACTATCGCTGGCTCTGTGCCTATCTGCGCCGTCATCTGCATGACGCCGCCAGTATTGAAGATATTGCTTCCGAGACCTTCGTGCAGTTACTTGAAGCACCGACGCTGCGGGCCATTCGCGAACCCCGCGCGTTGCTGACGACCGTCGCCCAACGCCTGCTTTATCAGCGCTGGCGACGCGCAGATCTGGAGCGCGGATATCGCCAGCAGATCGATGTCGATTACGCCGCATCGGCTGAAGAAATCGTCCAGCTATCGCAAACCCTCAACCGCCTCGATCACAGCTTGCAACGCTTGCCCGGCAAGGTTCGCACAGCGTTTCTGCTCGCCCGCATCGACGGCCTGACCTACCCGCAAATTGCTGCCGAGCTGGGCATCTCCCAGCGTTCGGTCAGCGAGTACATGAGCCGTTCCCAAGCGCTATGCGATCGCCATAGCGCCAACCAATTTCTGGAAGACAAGAGGTCTGCATGAGATCGATCAAAACCCTGCTCGGCACGTCGCTGCTGGCCCTCAGCCTTAGCGTCGGCGCTGTCTCGGCGGCGGAGAAAACCGCGCCGATTCACTTCGGTGACATCACTTGGGAAAGCGGCAGTTTCATCACCGAAGTGCTGCGCCTGATCGTTGAGAAAGGCTACGGTTACCCGACCGACACCTTGCCCGGCAGCACGGTCAGCCTGGAGGCCGCGCTGGCGAAAAATGACATTCAGGTGATCGGCGAGGAATGGGCCGGGCGCAGTCCGGCGTGGGTCAAGGCGGCCGCCGAGGGCAAGGTATTTGGTTTGGGAGATACGGTAAAAGGCGCGACTGAAGGCTGGTGGGTGCCGGAGTATGTGATCAAGGGCGACCCTGAACGCGGCATCAAAGCGTTGGCACCCGAGTTGAAATCGGTGGCCGATCTGCCGCGCTACAAAGACGTGTTCCGCGACCCGGAAGATCCGACTCGCGGGCGTTTCCTCAACAGCCCGACCGGTTGGACTTCGGAGATCGTCAACAGTCAGAAGCTCAAGGCCTATGCGCTGAACGACAGCTTCGTGAATTTCCGCACCGGTTCCGGCGCGGCACTGGATGCCGAGGTGGCATCGTCGATCAAGCGGGGCAAACCGGTGCTGTTCTACTACTGGTCACCGACACCGCTGCTCGGTCGGTTCAAACTGGTAAAACTGGAAGAACCGCCGTTCGATGCCGAAGCCTGGAAGACCCTGGCCGATGCCAACAATCCCAACCCCAAGGGCACCCGTTCGATGCCGGCAAGCCTGGCGATTGGCGTGTCGGCGCCGTTCAAGGCGCAGTATCCGGAGTTGGTGGCGTTCTTCGAGAAAGTCGATTTGCCGATTGATCTGTTGAACCAGACTTTGGCGGGGATGAGTGAAAAACGTTTGCAGCCGAGGTTGGTGGCGGAAGCGTTTTTGCGTGATCAGCCGCAGGTCTGGAAGCCTTGGGTGCCTGTTGAGGTGGCGACCAAGGTGAGCGGAAGTCTGTAAGTCGTTTCTGTTGTTTTTGTAGTGCTTCTTATGGCGCCTTCGCGAGCAGGCTCGCTCCCACATTTTGGAATGCGTTGCTCCTGTGGGAGCGAGCTTGCTCGCGAAAGCGTCTGCCCCGCCAACAATTCTCCTCGCGCTGAACCGTTTCTTGTGCAAAAAGTGCCAGATACTGGCCGACTAGTGGCCTTGCGCAAGGCTTGCCGCTGGCTATGCTTCTCGTAACTAACTATGTCGACCGTCATGTCAAAACATGGCTGATGCACAGGGTTGGTCCGTGAATTCATGCTGCCAGAGTGCGCAACCCGAGGCACCGACACTGAACCAACAAGGAGCGTCGCTTACATGGAAGTTCTTCAACGCGTTAGGGCTGGCCCGCGTGCGGGCTATCAAGAGAAGGATGTCTTGATTAGAGCGTCGCTGCATGGACGCTCCGATTGATCATCATTTATCACCTGACAACTTCCTCCCGTGGAGGAATGCGTGTGCCTGTTCTGTGGAACGTAGTGGTGGATTCTGAAAGACCTGAACTTTCATCAAATCAAAAGAACGCGCGGAAGGTGATACAACCATGTTCAACCTACATCACAAGGCTGACCTGCAGGAAATCGAGCGCTTCAGCTGCGCCTTGACCGAGGCCAACGCCAAGCTGGAAGCGATCAGCCGTTCGATGGCCATGATCGAGTTCAGCCCTGACGGCATCGTTATCGATGCCAATGAAAACTTCTGCAAGACCATGGGCTACAGCGCCGATGAAGTGCGTGGCAAACATCACCGGGTGTTCTGTGAAGAGGTGTTCTACCGCAGTGAGGAATACGCAAAGCTGTGGCGTGACCTGGCCCGTGGTGAACCGATCAGCGGGACTTTTCTGCGTTTGAACAAGGCCGGCAGGGAAGTCTGGCTCGAAGCCAGTTACATGCCGGTGTATGGCCCGGACAAGCAAGTCAGAAGTGTGATCAAAGTGGCGGCGGACATCACCGCGCGGATCAACAAGGAACACGAAGAAGAAAGCATGCTGGCGGCGATTGGTCGCTCCATGGCGGTGATCGAGTTCACTCCGGAAGGCAATGTCATCACCGCCAACGACAACTTCCTCAAGACCATGCAGTACTCGCTCAACGAAATCATCGGCCATCACCACAGCATGTTCTGTCATCGCAGTGAAGCGGAATCCTCGCAGTACAAGGCATTCTGGGCTTCGCTCAACCGCGGCGAATATCACTCACATCGTTTCGAGCGCAAGAACAAGTCCGGGCACATGGTCTATCTGGAAGCCTCGTATAACCCATTGTTCGACGCCAAGGGCCGCCTGTACAAAGTGGTCAAGTTCGCCAGCGACATCACCCATCAGATGACCACTTTGCAGAACGCTGCCGAGTCGGCCCACAGCACCTCGGTACAAAACGATGCCTGCGCGCAAAAAGGCTCACAAGTCGTGCAGCAAACCGTGCAGATCATTCAGGACATCTCCCGCGACCTCAACGAAGCTGCCGTCAGCATCGATGCGGTGAGCAAGCAATCGGACATCATCGGCACCATCGTTCAGACCATTCGCGGGATTGCCGACCAGACCAACCTGCTGGCGCTCAACGCTGCGATTGAAGCGGCGCGGGCCGGGGAGCACGGGCGCGGATTTGCGGTAGTGGCGGATGAGGTGCGTAGCCTCGCGGCGCGGACCAGTCAGGCGACCCTGGAAATTGTCGACGTGGTGCGCAAGAACCATGACCTGTCGCTGAGTGCGGTGTCGAGTATGCAGTCGAGCCTAAGTCGTACCGGGCTTGGCGTGGAGCTGGCGAACGAGGCGGGGGAGGTGATTCTGGAGATTCAGCAGGGATCGCGGCATGTGGTGGACGCGATCAGTCAGTTCAATGAGACCCTGCAACTGAACTGATCTTTCCTGAACACACAAAAAACTGTGGGAGCGAGCCTGCTCGCGAAGGCGGCGCAACATTCAACATCTAAGTTGATTGGTTCACCGCCTTCGCGAGCAAGCTCGCTCCCACATTTGATTTCAGGCGACCTGGAGATCACAGCGCTGCGAGAAACTTGTCCGCCTGCTTGTCGCTGTCCTTCACATCGTTGTCTTTTTCTGCCTGCGCCAACTTCATCTTGTCCTGCAAGCGTTCGGCGATCTCTTTGCCGATGGCCAGTTGTTTCTCCGGCGGCATGGCTTTGATGTCGTCTTCGGTCAGCCCCATGGACTGCAGGATACTGTCGCGCAGACGCTGTTCCGGCGTCTTGCTCATGTAGTCCTTGAACTCGTCGGTGGCAGTTTTTGCCGAGGCGCTGGTGGCGTCGGTCGATTGCAGGTTCACGCGGGTCTTGGCGAACGCTTCGTCGACGTTATCGCTGATGCGTGTGGCTTCGCTGACTTGCTGGGTGGCGATCTGCGTGGCCGAGTCCTGCACCTTGGCGGTGGCTTCGGCGGTTTGCGCCTGGGTCTGGTTTTGCAGGGTCTGCAGCATGGCGCCGTGCAGGCCACCCTGCAGACCGGCGGCAGCGGTGGATGTCGCATCGTCATTCAGCGCTTTGGGCAGGTGAATGATTTGCTGTTGTTTGGCACTGATCAACATGATGAGTGGACCTGTAGGTAATTGCTGACTCGTGTACCAGAGCAATTACCGTGCCTTCTGAATAAATTCTTTTATTTCAGCAAGTTGATCATCCGTCAAGTGTTCGCAGCGGTCATCCCTTGCCGATAAACGGCAGAGGATGACCGTTGTTCCATCAGCGATGAGCGATGTTTTCCAGCGCCAGATTGCGCGTGCGTGGGCCGAACCGGCCGATGGTCAGCATCACGATCAGCATACTGCTGACGATGAATGCCAACACCCCGGGTGTGCCGAAGTTGTCGAGAAACAGACCGATCAACAAGCTGCTGAACACCGTCGACAAACGACTGAACGAATAGCAGAAGCCCACCGCCCGGGCGCGAATATTGGTCGGGAACAGTTCGCTCTGGTACGAGTGATAACTGAAGCTCAGCCAGGCGTTGCAGAAAGTGATCATCACTCCGCAGAAGATCAGCCCGAACGCACTGGTTTGCAGGGCGAACAACGTGCCGAAGGTCATCGCGCCGAGGGCCGAGCCGACGATTTGCCATTTGTTCTCGAAACGGTTGGCGAACTTGACGAACAGCAACGGCCCGAGCGGGTAGGCGAGGGTGATGATGAACGCATACATCAAACTGTGGGTGACGCTGACGCCCTGGCCGGAGAGTAACGCCGGCAACCAGTTGCCGAAACCGAAGAACCCGATGGCCTGGAAGATGTGGAAAACGATCAGCATCAATGCGCGACGACGATACGGTGGCTGCCAGATATCAGCAAAACGGCCCTTGCCTTCGACGTCGACGGGTACAGTTTCCGGCGTATCCAACGGTTTACCGTGATCCTTCTCGCAGCGCGCTTCGATGCCATCGAGAATCCGGTTGGCTTCATCAAAGCGGCCATGCTGCGCCAACCAGCGCGGCGACTCCGGCAGGCGTTTGCGCAACCACCAGATGAACAGCGCAAACACCGCGCTGGCCAACACCACCCAGCGCCAGCCGGACACGCCGAATGGCGCTTGCGGCACCAGCCACCACGACATCAGCGCCACTGCCGGCACCGAGAGGAACTGTATGAAAAACGCGAAGGCAAAGGCCGAGCTGCGCATGCGTTTGGGCACCAGTTCCGAGAGGTAGGCGTCGATAGTCACCAGTTCGATACCCAAGCCGATGCCGACCAGAAAGCGCATGCAGATGATGCCCAGCGCCGAGCTCTGAATACCCATCAACACCGTTGCCACCGTGTACCAGACCAGCGCGAAGGTGAAGATCGCGCGGCGGCCGAATCGGTCTGCCAAAGGGCTGAGCAGGCTGGCGCCGAGGAACAGGCCGAGGAATGTCGCCGAAGCAAACGCCGCTTGATCGGAGAAGCCGAACACGCCCTGATTGCCGGTGGCGAAGATGCCGTCGCGGATCAGACCGGGGCTGATGTAGGCGGTCTGGAACAGATCGTAGAGTTCGAAAAATCCACCGATCGACAGCAGCGCCACCAGCCGCCAGATCGTCGCGACCGCC
The DNA here is from genome assembly GCF_054667675.1 of Pseudomonas sp. S3_C06. NCBI lineage: Bacteria > Pseudomonadati > Pseudomonadota > Gammaproteobacteria > Pseudomonadales > Pseudomonadaceae > Pseudomonas > Pseudomonas sp. S3_C06. Next base: position 2,337,644 of record NZ_CP162747.1, on the reverse strand, counting down.
GGAAGACGATCAATGCGGGCGGACACCTGAGCGGCGCGTATCGGGTCGATGCCGTCGCTTTGCGCGGCGGCGGGGGCGTGAGCAGTCATGGGCTGATCCATTTTTTATTGATGGAAAAGCTTAGCCTGCTATCGGAGTTAACGGATTGTGAATATCGGCGGTTTAACCGGCTAAACCGCTGATTTCTCGCAATATCTGCTTACCAATTAACGATTTATGCCGCAGCCGCCGAATCTGGCAACGCCGAGGCCGGCAGTCCGAAGATCCGGTCGAACAGCCAGTTGAAGGCAAACGTGTAGCACGGGATGAAAATGATCAGCGCCAGATCCAGGAGGAAGGCTTGTACCAGACTGATGTTCATCCACCACGCGATCAACGGAATCAGGAACACGATCAGCGTCAGTTGGAAGCCGACGGCGTGGGCGATGCGTCGTTTAACTGTGCGAGTACGTGAAATCTGGCGGCTTTCCCAGTGCTCGAACAACGAGGTGTAAATGAAGTTCCAGGTCACGGCGATGGTGGTGATGATCACTGCCAGCGGCCCGGTGCTGCCCGGGGAGGTGCCGGACAACAGCGCCAGACCGAGGGCGGAGAAGGTCATGCCGATCACTTCGTAGAGCGATACATAGACCAGTTTGCGTTTGACGCCTTGCATGGGGGTTTGCCTCTTTCTTGCCGTTTGTTGGCCAGTGGGACTGGCGAAGACGGCGAAAGATAGCTTCAATGGGGCTGACAGAAAAAGTCAGCTACTTTCAGTTCTATTGATAGGTGTTCAGGGTGAATTTCAACAGCGACAGCATCGAGCTGTTTCTTGCGGTGATCGAGCGCGGCTCGTTTTCGGCGGCGGCTCGAGCGTTAGGTCGGGTGCCTTCCGCCGTCAGCATGGGTATTGGCAACCTCGAGGCCGAGCTCGGTTATCTGCTGTTCGACCGCAGCCATCGCGAACCGCAGCCCACGGCGATGGCGTTGTCGCTGGTACCCCATGCGCGGCTTATTGCCGAGCAGCTCAAGCAGTTGCAAGTGCATGCGGTGGAACTGTCGTTGGGACTGGAGAGCAAGTTGTCGATCGGCGTGGTCGCGGACATCGACCGGCGGCGTTTGCTGGCGGCGATCAAGGTGATCGCCGAGCGTCATCCGCTGCTCGATATCGAAGTGCTCACCGCGCCGCAAGATGACGTGCTGGCGATGCTGCACAGTGGCCGGGTCAGCGTGTGCCTGGCGTTCGCCGGGCTGAGCATGAATGTGCTGGAGCGTTTTCAGTTCGTCGGCAGCGAACGGATGATCGCTACGCTGGCGGCGGACAGTCCGCAGTTACAGGGGCAGGATGTGTTTCTCGAGGATCTGGTGCATGTGCGGCAGATCATCGTCGCCAGCCGCGACTTGCCGATCAGTGAGACGCGGCCGTTGGTGGCAGAGTCGTATTGGCGCACCGACAGTCTTGAGACGGCAATGGAAATGGTCGAGGCGGGATTGGGTTGGGGCAATTTTCCGCTGTCGGTGGTGCAGTCGCGGCTGGACAGCGGACGGCTGAAACGGCTGAATTTCCGCAACATCGAAAATGGTTTGGTGATGCCGGTGCACGCGGTGTGGCTCAAGAGCCAGCCATTGCAGAAGGGCGCGCATGCCCTCGTCGAATTGTTGGGCGGTTGATCGTTCCCACGCTCTGCGTGGGAATGCAGCCCGGGACGCTCTGCGTCCCATCAAAAGCCGAACGCGGAGCGTCCGTTGAGGCATTCCCACGCAGAGCGTGGGAACGATCAGTGAAGCCAGCTCCCACAGGGATTTCAGGGGTTATGTGCTTTCACGAATCTTCAGTTCGAAGCCCATGTCTTCCACCGGGCGCGCCACGCTGTTACCGGCCATCAACGTCAACATCTGCTCCGCCGCCCGCCGGCCAATTGCTTCACGCGGGGTGTTGATGCTGCTCAGGCGCGGCACCATGTGCTCGGACATCGGCAAGTCGTTAAAACCGAGAATCGCCACCTGCTCGGGAATCTTGATGCCGTGGCGCAGTGCTTCCAGCAACGCTCCCTGCGCCAAATCGTCGTTACCAAAGAAGATCGCATCAACATCCGGATGCGCCGCGAGCAATTGCATAAACAGTTCCCCGCCCAAGCCCACCGATGAAGAGCGCGGCGTCAGCACTTCCAGATCCGGGTCATAACGCCCGGCCTTCTGCAGCGCTTTGCGAAAACCTTCACCACGCAACAAGGTGCGCTGATCGAGCTGTGCGCCAATGTAAGCCAGACGCTTGCGTCCACGTGAGAGCAAATGCTCAGCCGCCGTTTCACCGGCACTGAGCTGCGAGAAGCCGACGCAATTCACCCCGGCGGCGCTGTCCAGTTCCATCATGTACACGCAGGGAATGTTGCTCGCCTCGATCATCCGCCGCGAACTTTCCGTGCGGTCAAACCCGGTCAGCAAAAATCCACGCGGCTGATAGGCCATGTAGTTGCGCAGCAGGTTTTCTTCTTCATCGCGCGAGTAGTGGAAGTTGCCGATCAGCACTTCGAAGCCTTTGGGCGTGAGCACCCGATGAATGGCTTCCAGCGTATCGATGAACAGCAAGTTGGATAACGAGGGCACCAGAACCACCACCGAATGGCTCTGCGCCGAGGCCAACGCGCGGGCAGCGGGGTTCACGACATAGTTGAGCTCGAGGGCGGCTTTCTGCACTTTTTCCACCAGTTCGGTGGCGACCGTGCTGACCCCACGCAAGGCGCGAGAAGCGGTAATCGGGCTGACACCGGCCAGGCGGGCAACTTCATTCAGGGTAGGACGGCCGGTGGTGCGGGTATTTTTATCGTTTTTAGGGGTGGTCATCGACGGCTTGCCAAACAAAAATCAAGGCACTAAGGTAGCGCTGTCCTGATGCAGCTGTAAATGCGTAAGCGAGGTCCTGCCTGATCTTCGCTTTTTGGTGTTGGGAACAAACCTGCTGCAACCCAAAAAAACGACAAGAAGGCGTCGGCAACTTCTGCCTGTGCACTAGAGTCATAGCTAGCAAAGGTAGCGCTGTCTGCGCGCTGAGGTGTTATATGAGTCATCCCATCACCGCCCTGGTCATCATGGGCGTTGCCGGTTGCGGCAAGACGTGCGTCAGCGAGGCCTTGTGCCAATTGAGCGGCGCCACTGCCATTGAAGGCGATACTTTCCATCCGGCCGCGAACATCGAAAAGATGAGCGCGGGGATCCCCCTGAACGACGACGACCGTGCCGGCTGGCTCGACAGCCTGTGCGATGAACTGCGTCGCGTTGATGCATCGGGCAAACGTCCGGTGCTGACCTGCTCGGCCCTTAAACACAGTTATCGCGAAGTGTTGCGCAGTGCCTTGCCGGGCCTGGGCTTCGTGTTTCTTGAATTGACCCCTGAAGTTGCCGCTGAGCGTGTGTCCCATCGTCCGGGCCACTTCATGCCGGCCACGCTGATCGAAAGCCAGTTCGCCACCCTCGAATCGCCCAAGGGCGAGCCGTTGACCTTGGCCCTGAATGCTTCGATCCACAGCGTTGAAGAACTGGCGTCCCAGGCTCATGTCTGGTGGCAGGCCCACGGTCTGAAGCAGGCGGTATGAGTGTGTTGAAAGAGATAGCGCTGTCCTCCCGACTTCTGTTTAACCCGCTTTAATAACAACAACAATCCAGGAGACACCCCCAATGTTTGGCATGTCCCATGAGACGTTCCTGCTGCTCGATGCAGTGGTCACGGTAATCGGCCTGATTATCCTGATCACCAAATTCAAGATTCACCCGTTCATTTCCCTGACCATCGCCGCCGCGTTCCTCGGCCTGACGTCGGGCATGCCGATCGGCACCATCATCAAGGCGTTCCAGGACGGCTTCGGTGGCGTGCTCGGTTTCGTCGGCATCATCCTTGCGCTGGGCACCATGCTCGGCAAAATGATGGCCGAATCGGGCGGGGCGGATCAGATCGCCCAGACCCTGATCCGGGCGTTCGGTAAAGACAAAGTCCAGTGGGCGATGATGTTCGCCGCGTTCCTGGTGGGCATTCCGCTGTTCTTCGAAATCGGCTTCGTATTGCTGATTCCGCTGGTGTTCATCGTTGCGCGCCGCACTGGCGTGTCGATCATCAAGATCGGTATCCCGCTGCTCGCCGGCCTGTCCGCGGTGCACGGTCTGGTGCCACCGCACCCGGGTCCGCTGCTGGCCATCGGTGTGTTCGGCGCTGACATCGGCAAGACCATTCTTTATGGTCTGATCGTTGCGCTGCCGACCGCGATCATCGCCGGCCCGATTTTCGGTACGTTCATCGCCAAGCACATTCCGGGTCACCCGAATCAGGAACTGGTCGATCAACTGGCCCGTGAAAACGACGACTCGACCACGCTGCCGAGCTTCAGCATCACCCTGATCACTGTGCTGCTGCCGGTGTTCCTGATGCTGCTGAAAACCTTCGCTGACGTGGCGCTGCCGGACGGTCACTTCTTCCGTACCTGGATGGACATGATCGGCCACCCGATCTCGGCGCTGCTGCTGGCGTTGCTGCTGTCGCTGTACACCTTCGGGCACAAGCAGGGCATCGGATCCCAGCAGATGCTCAAGTGGCTCGACGCGAGTCTGGCGCCAACCGCCGCGATCATCCTGATCATCGGTGCTGGCGGTGGCTTCAAGCAGATGCTGGTCACCAGCGGTGTGGGCGACGTGATCGGCCACATGGCGGTCAGCGCACAGATTTCGCCGATCCTGTTGGCGTGGCTGGTTGCGGCGGTGATTCGTATCGCGACCGGTTCGGCGACTGTGGCAACCATTACCGGCGCGGGCATTGTGGTGCCGGTGGTGGGGATGATTCCGGGTGTGAACCGTGAGCTGCTGGTGCTGGCTACCGGTGCCGGTTCGTTGATCCTGTCCCACGTGAACGACGCGGGTTTCTGGCTGGTGAAGCAATACTTCAACATGACCGTGGCCGAGACGTTCAAGACCTGGACAGCGATGGAAACCATCCTCTCCATCGTCGCGTTGGGCTTTATCCTGCTGTTGTCGCTGTTCGTGTAAGCGCTTCTTGCAGACACAAAAAAACCGCAGCGATGCGGTTTTTTTGTGGGTGATCGTTCCCACGCTCTGCGTGGGAATTCAGCCCGGGACGCTCTGCGTCCCAAAGCGGACGCAGAGCGTCCATTGAGGCATTCCCACGCGGAGCGTGGGAACGATCAGTGCGTCAGGCAGTGGTTTTCGGGGCCAGGCCATCCGCCCGGAACATCCCGCGAATCCCGCGTACCGCCTGACGAATCCGGTCCTGGTTTTCGATCAGCGCAAAGCGCACATGGTCATCGCCATACTCGCCAAACCCCACCCCCGGCGAGACGCACACCTTGGCCTCGGCCAGCAGTTTTTTGGCGAACTCCAGCGAACCCAGATGCGCGTACTGCTCGGGAATCTTCGCCCAGACATACATCGACGCTTTCGGATTTTCGACCATCCAGCCCAGTTCATGCAGACCTTTGACCAGCACGTTGCGGCGCTGGCGATACTGCTCGGCAATGTCGCGCACGCACTGCTGATCACCTTCCAGCGCAGCAATCGCGGCCACTTGCAGCGGGGTGAAGGTGCCGTAGTCGTGGTAGCTCTTGATCCGCGCCAAGGCGTTGACCAGTTCCGGGTTACCGACCATGAAGCCGATGCGCCAGCCGGCCATGTTGTAGCTCTTGGACAGGGTGAAAAACTCCACCGCGATGTCCTTGGCACCCGGCACCTGCATGATCGACGGGGCTTTCCAGCCGTCGTAGACGATGTCGGCGTACGCCAGATCGTGAATCACCAGCACGTCGTATTGCTTGGCGAGGGCGATCACCCGTTCGAAGAAATCCAGCTCCACACACTGCGCAGTCGGGTTCGACGGGAAGCCGAGGATCATCATTTTTGGCTTCGGGATCGAACCGCGAATGGCCCGTTCCAGCTCATCGAAGAAGTCCACGCCCGGCACCAGCGGCACCGAACGCACCTGGGCGCCGGCAATCACCGCACCGTAAATGTGAATCGGGTAGCTCGGGTTGGGCACCAAAACAGTGTCGCCCTGATCCAGGGTCGCCAGCATCAGATGCGCCAGGCCTTCCTTGGAACCGATGGTGACAATGGCTTCGCTTTCCGGGTCGATATCGACTTCGTAGCGTTGCTTGTACCAGTTGGAAATCGCCCGGCGCAGGCGCGGAATGCCCTTGGACGTCGAGTAACCGTGGGTGTCTTCGCGTTGGGCAACCTGGACGAGTTTTTCGACAATGTGCGGCGGCGTGGCGCCGTCGGGGTTGCCCATGCTCAAGTCGATGATGTCTTCACCACGACGCCGCGCGGCCATCTTCAGCTCGGCGGTGATGTTGAAAACGTAAGGGGGGAGTCGATCTATGCGCGCAAAGCGGCGCGGCGAACCTTGTTCAGCCATTGTTGCCTCGGATAACGTAAGCGCCCGGAACCGTCCGAGCGACGCTGGTCACTGCGGTGACCTGTGGCGGAAGATAAGGTCAGTGATGGCATACTGTCCAGCCCGTTTGTAAACAATTTTGTCCCAAGGAAATCGGTTGATGGAATTCACCAGCGGCTTCTTGCTGAGCCTTTCGCTGTGCCTGGATATCGGCGTGGCCAATATTGCGATGATCACGCTGGCGATGCAGCGCGGTTACTTTCAGGGTTTTGCGCTGGGCCTTGGCACCTGCGTCGGCGACCTGATTTACGCGGTGCTGGCGCTGGCCGGGATGACCGTTTTGCTGCAATACGAAAGCGTGCGCTGGGTCCTGTGGATTGGTGGTTCGGTGCTGCTGATCTACTTTGCGGCGAAGATGATCTACTCGGCGATCCATCACGAAGCGCTGCTGGCCGAGACGGCGGAAGTGGGGCGGAACTCCCATCGCAAGGAATTCTTCCGGGGGATTTTTCTCGCCATGTCGTCGCCGAGCGCGATTCTCTGGTTTGCCGCGGTGGGCGGTACGCTGATTGCCCGCTCCGGTGGCGGTGGGCCGCTGAGTTCGGCGCTGTTCCTTGGCGGTTTCCTTTGCGCCGGGCTGCTGTGGTCGGCGGGTTTGTGCTTCGCGGCGAGCCACGGCGGCAAACTGCTGGGCGACAAGCTGTTGCGCTATTCCTATATGGCATCTGCAGCGATCTTCTGCTATTTCGCGGTCTACGTGATCGTATCCGGTTATAACGAGTTTGTCGGTTCGGGCGCCGTCGAGCAGTTGCATTCGCTGTAAGCGTGCGAATTGGGTTTGGCTTTCTATACTCCCAGCCGAACCCCTTTTTTGTTCCAGGAGTCGAGTCATGGATGAGCAAACACGCGTCGAAGTGGCTGAACCTCGCTTCGAACATGGACACTTCCTGCTGATTGCAGGCTTTCGCGGTCGATTTACGCAAGACACAGCCAAAGACATTCCGGCGCTGTGGGAAAAGTTCTTGCCGCACCTGGGAAAGATCCAGGGGCAAAAGAACGAAGTGACCTACGGTGTCTGCAGCAACTTCGATGGCAAGGGCGGCTTCGATTACATCGCCGGGGTGGAAATCAGCAAGCTCGATGACCTCGACCAAAAGGTCTACCAGTGGGTGGAAGTGCTGCCCCGGCAATACGCGGTGTTCGAGCACAAGGGACCGCTCGATCAGTTGCCGCAAACCCTGCAATACATCTACAAGACCTGGTTGCCGAGCTCTCATTACGTGGAGCTCAACGCCCCGGAGCTGGAGCGTTACAGCGCCGATTTCAATCCGAAGCTGCACACCGGCAAGCTGGAAATCTGCGTGCCGGTCGATACCAAGGCCTGAGCCAACAAGCATGAGGTGGATCAGTGATCCGCCTCATGGTTTTCAACCCCGCTTGCCTTTGCCCAACCGTCGCGCCCGCAACAGGTCGATGCCCAAGGTGATAAAGCCGAATGTACTGATGCCCAACACCATCAACAGGCCGATTTCAACGCTGCTCATAAGCGGTTTCCCCCAAGGGTAGTCAAAGACACACCTCAGAAATAGCCCGCCGCCTGCACGAAGAAAAGCGCTTATACGCAAGCTTTACGCCGTCCGTGCGCATCGATATGCAGGCCTTATTCCTTTATGCTTTCGGCACTTTCTTCTGCTGATTTCCGAGCCGCCATGAACACCGTCATACGCAACGTCACCGCCGCCGACCTGGACCGCTGCTACGCCATCGAAACCGTTGCCTACGAAGGTGACGAAGCGGCCACCCTCGAGAAGATCGCTACGCGCATTGCCACTTGGCCAGAGGGTTTTATCGTCGCCGAGGTAGATGGCGTGGTGGCGGGTTTCGTCAACTCCGGCGCGGCGTTTGATGTGCAGATGTCGGACGAGGCCTTCAAAGAGTTGATCGGCCACGACCCGAAAGGCCCGAACGTGGTGATCATGTCGGTGGTGGTGCACCCGGATTATCAGGGGCAGGGATTGGCCAAGTGCTTGATGGGCGAGTTCATCGAGCGCATGCGCGGGATGGATAAAGCGACGATTCACCTGATGTGCAAGGAAAAGCATATTCCGCTGTATGCCGGGTTTGGCTTTGCCTACATCAAACCGTCGGAGTCGGACCACGGCGGCATGGCGTGGCACGAGATGATCCTGACCCTATAACCCAACACTGATACTGATCGTTCCCACGCTCCGCGTGGGAATGCCTCCTGTGACGCTCTGCGTCACGACTTTGGGACGCAGAGCGTCCCCGGCTGCATTCCCACGCAGAGCGTGGGAACGATCATTTACGGGAGTATCAGTAGAGGGTGTCACTTACTCTTTTCGGGGCTTCTCGGTCGTAGGTTTCGGCGTCGAATTCGCCATCGTTCAGGCGCTTGTGGAAGGCGCCCGCAGAGGGCAGGGCGGAGCGCGGCAGGTGGGTTTCCGGGTTCCATGCGTCGGAGCGGACGAAGGCTTTCGAGCAGTGAAAAAACGCCGCTTCCACCGTCACCAGCAACACCGTTTTCGCCGGTTTGCCATTCACCGCAAAGCTTTCCAGCAGTTGCGGATCTGCGCTGATCGTCGCCGTGCCGTTGACCCGCAATGTCTCGCCAATGCCCGGAATGATGAACAACAACGACACCCGCGAATCCTGCAGCACATTGCGCAGGGTATCGATGCGGTTGTTGCCCGGGCGATCCGGCAGGGCCAGGGTGCGCTCATCAATGATCCGCACAAACCCGGGCTTGTCCCCGCGCGGCGAATTATCGAGGCCATCGGCGCCCACCGAGCTGACGATGACCAGCGGCGAAACCCGCACCATCGCCTGATAATCCTCGTTGAGAAAACCGATCTGCTTGCGCACCGCCCGCTCGTGGGGCAGTCCGTAAATCGCTTCCAGCGCTTCGATTGAATCGATCATCGTGCATCCCTCGATGACTTAGAAAACCAGGCCCATGCGCCGTTCGTAACCGATCCGGCCCTTGTACGCTTCACCGCTGTCGACGTAGCCGTGTTTGGCGTACAGGGCGATGGCCGCGTCGTTATCCGCATCTACTGACAATTCCAGCCCCTTGATCTCCGGCCAAGCCTGACGCGCAACCTCGGGCAGCGCTTGCAGACAGGCCTTGCCGAAACCCTTGCCCTGCGCGCGGCGATCGACCTGCAACGCATGCAAGGTGGCGCTGTGTTCATCGGCCCAGGCTGGCAACACCGGCGGGCGCTTGAGCAGCAGAAACGCCACCGGCACGTCATCCGCCAACAGCGCGAAACCTTTCACGCCGGGGCCGGGTTTCGACAGCAGCGTGTGCAAGGCACCGTGGATATCGCCGGAGAACTTGATCTGCTCGGCATGGATTTCAATCGCCTCGACTTGCTGACGCTGCAAGGCGTTCAGGCTGTCGTACGGCACGAGTTGGGCTGACACGGGAATTTCCTTTTTCCTACAAGGTAAGTCGCGGATTCTAGCGATTTTGTCTTCTGTAGAATTTTTTTGTTTGCTCTGTCGATCTGCCCAATCGCCGAACGACTAAGGGTGTCTTCACAACAAAAACCACGGAGAACAGCATGAGCGCACAATCTGAAATCCAGACCCTGATCAACACCTACCGCGAAGCCGTCATGACCAAGGACGTGGAGAAAGTCATGGCGTTGTATGCCGATGACATCGTCTCCTTCGACGCGATCAAGGCCCTGCAATTCAAGGGCAAGCCCGCCTACCGCGCGCACTGGGTCGAGTGCATGGAAATGTGTCCAGGCCCGCACATTTTCGAATTCCACGAAATCGCCATCGAAAGCGCCGACAACATCGCCTTCGCCCACTGGGTAGCGAACTGCGGCGGCACCAACGACAAGGGCGAAACCCAGAGCTGCTGGATGCGCGTCACCGCCTGCTATCGGCAGGTCGGCGGGGCGTGGAAAATCGCACACGAACACTGGTCGGCGCCGTTCGATCCGATGAGCGGCGCGACCCTGTTCGATGTGACTCCCTGATCTTCAGCCATAGTTGAACCGTCCGATTCAGGAGAACGCCATGAAGTATCTATGCTTGGTCTACAGCGATGAGCGCCTGCTGCATTCGTCGCCCGACAGCCCGGAAGACGCCGAGTGCTGGGCTTATGCCGAGTCGATTCAGGGCAGCGGGCGGATGGTTGCCGCCGAAGCGCTGGAGTCGGTGCAGACCGCCACCACGGTGCGTATGCGCAACGGCAAACTGTCGATTACCGATGGCCCGTTTGCCGAAACCAAGGAGCAACTGGCCGGCTTCTACCTGATCGACGCCAAAGATCTCAACGAAGCGCTTCAGGTCGCCGGCAACATTCCGGCCGCGCGGGTTGGCAGCGTTGAAGTGCGCCCGGTGCGGCAGTTGAATGTCTGAGGTTCGGGCGCGGGTCGAGCAGGTCTATCGCGAAGACTCGCGACGGATTCTGGCGACGCTGATTCGCCTGCTGGGTGATTTTGACCTCGCCGAAGAAGCCTTGCACGAGGCGTTCTTCGTCGCGGTCGAGCGCTGGCAGCGCGACGGCGTGCCGGATAATCCGCGCACCTGGCTGGTGTCTACCGGGCGCTTCAAGGCGATTGATGTGTTACGCCGCCGCGCACGGTTCAAGGCCTCGCAGCCATTGTTGTTGGCGCAGTTGGAAGAACTTGAACAGGCCGACTGGAGCGGTGAAGACGTGGAAGACGATCGCCTGCGGCTGATCTTCACCTGCTGCCACCCGGCACTGGCGGCGGATGCGCAGGTGCCGCTGACCTTGCGTGAAGTCTGCGACCTGACCACCGAGGAAATCGCCCGCGCCTTTCTCTCCGCGCCGGCGGCAATTGCCCAGCGCATCGTGCGCGCCAAAGCCAAGATCCGTGATGCGAAAATCCCTTATCAAGTACCGAGCCTGAGCGAATTGCCCGAACGCCTCGACAGTGTGTTGCGGGTGATTTATCTGGTGTTCAACGAGGGGTATTCGGCGTCGGGCGGGGCTGAATTGACGCGTGAGGATCTGACCCGTGAGGCGATCAGGCTGGGGCGGTTGTTGATGGAGTTGCTGCCAGAGCCGGAGGTGATGGGGCTGTTGGCGATGATGCTGTTGCACGAATCGCGACGCTCGGCGCGCACTTCGCCGAGTGGTGAGTTGGTGCTGCTGGATGACCAGGATCGATCTCAGTGGGATGCCGGGCTGATTGCTGAAGGTTGTGCGCTGGTTGAGCGTGCGCTGACCACGCGGCGGTTTGGACCGTATTGTTTGCAGGCGGCGATTGCGGCGGTGCATGCCGAGGCGCCGACGGCTGGGGAGACGGATTGGGAGCAGATCGTTGGTTTGTATGACGTGCTGTTGCGGGCGGTGCCTTCGCCGGTGATTGAGTTGAATCGGGCGGTGGCGGTGGCCAAGCGCGACGGGGCGTTGGCAGGGTTGAATCTGATTGAAGGGATTTTGGCGCGAGGAGAGCTGCAGGATTACCACTTGGCGCATTCGGCTCGGGCGGAGTTTTGTCGGCAGTTGGGCAGGGTGGAGGAGGCGCGGGCGGCGTATTGGCGGGCGTTGGAGCTGACCCGACAAGAGCCGGAGCGGCGGTTTATTCAAGGGCGGCTCATGGTGCTGGAATTGCCCTCACCCTAGCCCTCTCCCAGGGGGAGAGGGGACTGATTGGGGGATATTAAAGAGGTTCACCGACGTGAACGATCGGTATTGAATCCAGAATCGACTCAATCTGGTTGAGGTTTAAGGTCGCAATGAATCCATAATCGACTCGGTCTTTCAGGTCGATGTCTGATGCAAGACACCTCGGTCGGCCCCCTCTCCCTCCGGGAGAGGGCTGGGGTGAGGGGCTTTTGACTTCAGGCTTGCCAGCGATTGGCAGCGCCGCTATTCCAGCATCTTGCTCAACAACCAACTCCCCGCCGGCCCCGGCGGATACAGCCGCGACCACAACGCATCGACAAACACCGGTTTCGGCCAGCCGCGCACCTTCAACTCCACCAGCAAATCATTGCCAAAGCGCTGCGCCAGCCAACGCGGCAACGGCGCCCAGCCAAAACCTTTTTCGGCCATTTCCAGCAGCATCAGATAACTCGGTGCCGACCACACCCGACCTTTGCCGCGACTGTCATACGGATTGACGATGGTCGCCAGACGCAATTCGCGGTGCTGCTCCAGCACATGCTGATCAATGTGATCAAGCTTCGCCAGCGGATGCTCACGACTGACGAACAAGGCAATTTCGGTGCGCTCGGCGACGGTCGAGGTGACCAGATCCGGCGGGTAGCTCTCTTGCATTTCGGCGAATGCCAGATGCGCACGACCACGCTGGACCAACTCGACGAGGTCATCGCATTCAGCGATCAGACATTCCAGTTCCAGATCCGGATAACGCTGCTCAAACCCGACCAACGCCGCTTCAAAACGGTCCGACTGATAGGTATCGGAAATTGCCACCGTCAGTTTTGGCTCGACGCCTTGGGACAACTGCCGCGCAGTCATTTCCAGACGACTGCTGGCCGCCAGAATCGCCTCGGCGCGTTGCAGCATCACATGCCCGGCGGGAGTCAGCGTCGGTTTGCGGCTGCTGCGATCGAACAGCAGCAGATCCAGATCAATCTCCAGGCTGGCCACCGCCGCGCTGATGGTCGATTGACTGCGCCCGAGCTTGCGCGCCGCTGCCGAAAACGAACCTTGCGTGGCAGCCTGGACAAACGCCAACAGCACTTCTTGCGAGATCATCAACTATCGCCTTGATCGATGGTTATTGATTATGAAGTATCGGTTTTAGGATGGATCATGGCAACCATCTTCACTCAAGGACTCGGGCCATGACTGCCAATAAATCCATCACTGAACGTATTTTTCAGGCCATCGGTTTCGAACTGCTGGCGATTCTGATCTGCACCCCGTTGCTGGCGTGGATCATGCAAAAACCGATGCTTGAAATGGGCGCGGTGACGGTGTTGATTGCCATGCTGGCGTTGGGTTGGAACGTGGTGTTCAACCGCTTCTTCGATCGCCTGCTGGCGCGTATGAACGTTGCGCACAACGCCTGGGTACGGGCGGTGCACGCGCTGCTGTTCGAGGGTGGTTTGATCGTGATGGGCGTGCCGTTGATTGCCTGGTGGCTGTCGGTCAGCCTGTGGCAGGCGTTTTTGCTCGACATCGGCGTATTGCTGTTTTTCCTGCCGTACACCTACGTTTATCACTGGGGTTATGACGTAGTGCGTGAGCGCTTCATGACCCGCAACGCCTGCCAAGGCTAACACCACCCCGTGTAGGAGCTGCCGAAGGCTGCGATCTTTTGCTCTTGATTTTTAAGCGCAAGATCAAAAGATCGCAGCCTTCGGCAGCTCCCACAAGGGAAAGTATTTCAGCGTTAGTTAGAGGAACATACCGCCGGATGCCTCAACACGCTGGCCATTGATCCACTGTCCACCCGGCGACAGCAGCAGCGCCAACGCTCCGCCAATATCATCCGGCTGACCGGCTCGGCCCAGCGCGGTGTTGCTGGCGACCATCGCATTCAGCGCCGAGTTGTCGCGTACTGCGCCACCACCGAAGTCAGTTTCGATGGCGCCCGGAGCAAGAATGTTTACGCCAATCTGCCGCGCACCCAGCTCCTTGGCCTGATAACGGGTCAGCACTTCCATCGCGCCTTTCATCGCCGCATAAGCGCCGTAACCCGGCAGGCTGAAACGGGTCAGGCCGCTGGAAATATTGATGATGCGTCCGCCGTCGTTAATCAGTGGCAGCAACTGCTGGGTCAGAAAGAACGGCCCTTTCAACTGGATGTTCATCAGCAGATCGAACTGCTCCGGCGTGGTTTCGGCGAACAGCGCGTGCACGCCAATGCCGGCATTGTTGATCAGGAAATCAAAGCGCTGACGTTTGAAGGTTTCCTGTAACGCGTGCTCAACCTGCGCACCGAAACCGGCAAAACTCTCGCTGCGGCTGACATCCAATTGCAGCATCACGGCTTTGCCGCCGAATTTTTCCAGTTCAAGCACCAGCGCCTGGGCTTCATCGGCGCGGCTGTTGTAGGTGCCGATGATGTCGATGCCCTGAGCGGCGAGGTGCAGAGCGGCGTTCTTGCCCAGGCCACGGCTGGCGCCGGTGATCAATGCGATTTTACGATTCATGGAAGCTTCCTCGATTGCGGTGAGTGGTGATGGGACCCAGTTTATTTATCCGCCCTGAGGTGATAAACAGAGCTAAACCGGAATCACTGATCGGATTAGCCAAACAATCGACAGGTGCCTCATGAACAAACTGGAACTGCTGCGCACCTTCGTCCGGGTCAGCGAACTGTCGAGTTTCACCCTCGCCGGAGAAAACCTCGGCTTACCGCGATCGACCGTCTCCGAGCATGTGCAAGCGCTCGAAGCGCTGCTCGGCACGCGCCTGCTGCAACGCACCACACGCAAAGTACAGGCGACGCAGGACGGTCTGGTGCTGTACGAACGCAGCAAGGATCTGCTCTCGCACATGGATGAGATCGAAGGCTTGTTCCGCCAGGACGAGGCGTCGCTGACCGGGCGCATTCGTGTCGACCTGCCGAACATTCTCGCGCGGCGCCTGATCATGCCGCGCTTGCCGCAGTTCATGGATCGCCACCCGAATCTGGAACTGGAAATCAGCAGCACCGACCGCCGCGTCGACTTGCTCAGCGAAGGGTTCGATTGCGTGGTGCGGATTGGCGCGCAGCCGGATCAATCGGTGGTCGCGCGGCACCTCGGTGACTTCCCCATGGTCAATTGCGCCAGCCCCGCGTACCTCGAGCGCTACGGCGTGCCGGAGTCGCTGGAAGATCTCGCGCAGCATCGACTGGTGCATTACGTCGGCGTATTGGGTTCGCGTTCGGAAGGGTTCGTGTACGAGGAGGGCGGTCAGGTTAAACGCTTGCCGATGGCTGGCAGCATTACGGTCAACAGCACTGACGCTTACGAGTCGGCGTGCCTCGGCGGTTTTGGTCTGACGCAGGTACCGCGAACCGGCATGCAGCCGCATCTGGAAAACGGCGAACTGGTGACCGTGTTGCCGCAGTTCACGGCGCCGGCGATGGGGATTTCATTGTTGTATGCGCGGCAGCGGCATTTGCCGTTGCGGGTGCGAGTGTTTATGGATTGGCTGGGCGATCTGATCCGCTCCGCGCTCTAAAACCTGAACACCGGTCAAAACTGTAGGAGTGAGCCTGCTCGCGATAGCGGTGTGTCAGTTTAATCAATGTTGACTGATACACCGCTATCGCGAGCAGGCTCACTCCTACAGGGGACTTTCTTCGGTCAGAAGATCTGGGTGAACAGCCAATAGAGGCTGCCTGACAGCAGGATCGCCGCCGGTAGGGTCAGCACCCACGCCATCAGCAGATTACGGATGGTCTTCATCTGCAACCCGCCACCGTTGGCAACCATGGTCCCGGCCACGCCTGAGGACAACACATGCGTGGTCGACACCGGTAAACCAAACATGTCCGCCGCGCCAATGGTCAACATCGCCACGGTTTCCGCCGAGGCACCTTGCGCATAGGTCAGGTGGGTCTTGCCGATCTTCTCGCCGACCGTCACCACAATCCGCTTCCAGCCAACCATGGTGCCCAACCCGAGCGCGATGGCCACGGCGATCTTCACCCACAGCGGAATAAATCGCGTGGCGTTGTCGATCTGTTGTTTGAACAGTTGCAGTTTGCTGCTGGTATCAGCGTCGAAATTGCCGACCTTGTTCTTGTCCATCAGGCGAATGCTTTCGCTGGCCAGGTACATGTCGTTACGCACGTTGCCCATGGCTTCGGCCGGGACTTTCGCCAGCGAACCGTAGCCTTTGACTTCTTCGCCAATGTGCCCGGTGAGGGCGGCGAGGGCGGGGATCAGTTGCGGAGTAGGCTCTTTGCTGCGCACGTAATCGGAAAGGACTGCACGCGGATCGGCCGGCGTCGGCAGCGGCGCACTTTTCACCAGCGCTTGCTGGGTGACTTGTGCCACAGCGGCGAACTGCAACGATTGTTCTTCTGGCATCGTGCGGTTCAAGGCATAGGCCATTGGCAGCGTACCGACCAGAATCAACATGATCAGGCCCATGCCTTTCTGGCCGTCGTTGGAGCCGTGGGCGAAGGACACGCCGGTGCAGGTCAGAATCAGCAAACCGCGAATCCACCACGGTGGCGGCGTGTTGCCTTCAGGTGCCTTGTACAGCGAACGATTCTTCACGAAGGCGCGCAGCGCCAGCAGCAACAGTGCCGCACAACCGAAACCCACCAACGGCGAGAGCAGCAACGCATAACCGATCTTGGTCGCCTGCGCCCAATCGACACCGCTGGTGCCGTCGCGGCCGTGCATCAAGGCGTTGGCCACGCCGACGCCGATGATCGAGCCTATCAGCGTGTGCGATGACGACGCCGGCAAACCCAGCCACCAGGTGCCGAGGTTCCACAGGATCGCCGCAATCAGCAGAGCAAAGATCATCGAAAAACCGGCTGACGAACCGACCTGCAGAATCAACTCCACCGGCAGCAAGGCGATGATGCCGAACGCCACCGCGCCGCTCGAAAGCAGCACGCCGAGAAAGTTGAAGAACCCCGACCAGACCACCGCCACGTTCGGCGGCAACGAGTGGGTGTAAATCACCGTCGCGACGGCGTTGGCGGTGTCGTGGAAACCGTTGACGAACTCGAAACCCAGGGCAATCAGCAACGCCACACCGAGCAGCAGAAACGGCGTCCAGGTGGTGACCACCGTGCCGAGTTCGTGCATGTCGTGCATCAGGCTGTAGGCGGTGAACAGCATCCCCATCGCCAGCACGGCGAAAAAGATCACGTAGGTAAACGGGCTGGTTTTCTTGTCGAGGGCTGGCCTGCCGCTGGCGGCGGACGCGGGGCTGGCGGTCAGGGAGGGAGTAGCCATGGCAGGACAATCCTGAGCGAGGGAAGGAATGTCGCCCATGATCGTTGCAGAATGTTACAGAGAGACTGCGCCATGTCAGTGTTTGGCTGATTAACCCAACCGTCGGTCTTCTGCTCGTTCCCACGCTCTGCGTGGGAATGACGCCCGGGACGCTCCGCGTCCCTGTGACGCAGAGCGTCACTTGATGCATTCCCACGCAGAGCGTGGGAACGAGCGTTCAGGCGTCAGTAATCTCCGCGCTTGCGAAACGCCCAACGCCCGGCAATCACGGTAAACGTCGCCACCAGCGCGACCAATATCCAGAACCCCTCCGGATCCTGCGACAACGGCACCCCGCCCACATTCATCCCGAAAAAACCGGCAATGATATTGATCGGCAGAGCCAGCACCGTGACCACGGTCAGGGTGAACAACGTGCGGTTGCTCTGCTCGTTGAGGTTGGCGGCGATCTCTTCCTGGAGCAGTTTGATCCGCTCACCGAGGGCCGTGAGGTCGTTGATGATCAGCGCAAACTCCTCGGTGGATTTGCGCAGCTCCTTGACGTCTTCCTTCTGCAACCATGGCGGCGGCCGATTAAGCAGGCGTAACAACGAGCCCGGTTCCAGCGCCAGCAGCCGTTGCAAACGTACCAGCACGCGCCGGTTGGCACCCAGTTCGGCGCGGTTGGTCGACAGTCGCGAGGAAAGCAATTCGTCCTCGACCTGATCGACACTCAGGCTGGTCTTGCGCACGATCTGCGTCAGCACTTCGCCTTGATCGCGCAGCAGATGCACAAGCAACTCCGAGGGCGAACGAAAGCGTTCGCCGGCCTTCACCGATGAGCGCAATTTGTCCACCGAGTGCAGCGGTTGCAAACGCGCACTGACGATCAGTTTGCTGCGCACACAAACCCACAGCGTCGACACGTCCGAAGAGACCATGCTGCTGAGGTTGAACACCACATCGTTGACCACCGCCAGCAACGCCGAATCGACATGTTCGATACGCGTCGAACGCGAGCCTTCGTGCAGCGCCTCGAAAAACTCTTCAGGCAATTGCAGATGACTTTTCATCCAGCGTTCGCACGCCGCATGCGCAAGATTGAGGTGCAGCCAGAGGAATTCGCCCGTGTCGTTGTCGTCCTGCAAACAGCGCAACGCTGTCGCCGAGTCGACTTCGCGGCCACGTTCGCCGGGCAGGAAACGAAAGCCGTAGAGCAGGCCAAACAGATCAGGATCGCGATGGCTGATATCGAGGCTGTGGTTCATGAAGGCTCGCTGCGAGGAGGGTGCGTCGGTCGCGCAAATGGCAGGTTCACTGAGCCGCATCATCGCAATGTCACATGACATTTATATGACAGCAAGGTGACGTCAAATCAGCGACTTACCGACGGTCGGATTTTCTTCAAGAAGCCCTCTGGCGCGCCGATCACAGGTGCGTTAGGTTGCGCGCCATTTGCCATGAGCCAAGGCTCGCCGACATGGATGTCCGGCAAAATTTCACGCCTTACCGGGCGTGCCTCATCCCTGTCTTGAGTATCTTGCGATGCTGCAAAAATCCCTGAGAGCGCAAATTCTCGCCTTGCTGAGCGGCAGCCTGCTGGCGGTGCTGTTGATTGCGCTGGCCTGTTTTCATTTCCTGTCCAACGGCGTGCAAAGCTACAGCCAATTGATCGCCGGTCCCCTGCACACCTCGCAACTGATCGACGAAGCCAACCTGCAATTCAAGGTGCAGGTGCAGGAGTGGAAAAACGTCCTGCTGCGCGGCAAGCAACCGGCGGATCTGGCCAAGTATTGGGGTCAGTTCGAAGATCGTCAGCGCGATGTACAGAAGATACTTGGTGAACTGGCCAGCCAGAAAGGCATAGAGCCCAGCCTGAAATCGCGCATTGAACGTTTGCGTGAAGAACACCGCCAGTTGGGTAGCGCTTATCAGAAGGGACGTGATGCCTACGTGGCTGCTGGTGGTGATCCGACGGTGGGTGACGCGGCGGTCAAAGGCGTTGACCGTGCCGCCAGCGATCAGATGAGCGAGCTGGTCGCCGAGTTGCGCAAGCAAGGCACCGCGCAGTCGGCGCTGATCAGTGCCGAGGCTGATCGCACCGTGTGGCTGGGGCTGCTGGTGATGCTCGCGTCGGGTCTGCTGATCGGCTTGTTGAGCCTGTGGCTGGTCAACCGCAACCTGGTGGAGCCGATTCGCAAACTCATTGATTACGTCACGCAGTTGAGCCGCGGCAAACTCGCCGAACGCGTGGTCAGCGACCGTCAGGATGAACTGGGCAACCTCGCCGCAGCGGCCAACACCCTGCGTGATTTCCTCGCCGACACCTTTACTCGTCTGCAGCGCAGCGCCAGTGATCTGGACAGCGCCAGCGGCGAGTTGAACGCCATTGCCACGACCATGGCCGGTGGCACCAACGAGCAGTTCAACCGCACCGATCAGGTGGCCACGGCGATGAACGAAATGTCCGCCACCGCGCAGGAAGTGGCGCGTCACGCCGCCGATGCCGCGCGTGCTGCCGACGATGCCGACCAGTCCGCCCAACAGGGTGAAAAGGTCATGCAGAGCACTATTCACTCGATCACCCAGATGCGCGGTGAAATTGCCAACACCGCCACGGTGATCCGTCGTCTGGAAGCCGACAGCGGCCGCATCGGCAAAGTGCTGGAAGTGATTCGCGGCATCGCCGAGCAGACCAACCTGCTGGCGCTCAACGCTGCGATCGAAGCGGCGCGCGCCGGTGAGGCCGGGCGTGGTTTTGCCGTGGTCGCCGATGAAGTGCGTAACCTCGCGCAGCGCACCGCCGAGTCGATCATCGAGATCAACCAGATCATTCAGAGCGTGCAGACCGGTGCGGTGGACGCGGCGCAAGCCATCGATAGCGGCCAGACGCGCAGTGACGAAAGCGTTGAACAGGTGACCCAGGCTGGTGCGATGCTGGAGCGTATCACTCACGCGGTGGAGGCGATCCGCGACATGAACCGTCAGATCGCTACTGCTGCGGAAGAGCAGACCTCGGTGGCCGAAGACATCTCGCGCAATCTCACCGAGATCACTTCGATCGCCAGCACCAACCTCGACAACGTGCAACGCACCGAAAGTGCCAGCCAGAACTTGCATGGTCTGTCCGGGCAACTGAACGAAGTCACCGCGCGCCTGAGCGCCTGACGCCATCGACTGTGTACCGGTTCGGATACCGAGTCGGTACACAGTCGATCTCAATTACCTGCGGCCGTGGTCGATGACCGGTTATCTATAACCGGCATTGGAGCCTTTCCATGGTGAGCATCACTTCTGTTTCGATCAATCAGACCGTCACCACACCTTCGAGCAAAACCGCAATCAGCGACGTCGGTGACGATTCCTCGACCACGGCAGCCGCCAGCACTGGCGCTACGGCCGATACCGGTAAAGTCGCCGCCGGTGGTGGGGCCGCTCCGGCGGGTGACAGCAGCTCCAGCAGCAGCGAAGAATCGGATTCGGTGAAGGAACTGCGCAAGCAGATTGCCGAGTTGCAGAAGCAATTGCAGGAAGAGCAGCAGGCGTTGCAAGCGGCCCAGGCGAAGCAGGAAAATTCTGATGCGAAGGTCGCCGAGGTGGCTGCCGCCCAAGCGCAGATCACCGCCACCTCGGCCTCCCTGTCCACCGCCACAGCCTCATTGTTGCAGGCGTTGCAGGATTCCGACTCGAGCACCTCGGGTTCGCTGGTCAGCACCTCGGCGTGATGCCCTTTCCCCTCACCCTAGCCCTCTCCCAGAGGGAGAGGGGACTGACCACGGTGACTATTTGAGCTACGCCGACCTGAAATATCGAGGCGCACTCAGGCCTTGAATAGCCCCCGATCGGCTCCCTTTCCCCCCTAGCCCTCTCCCAGAGGGAGAGGGGACTGACCGGGGTGATTATTTGAGTTGCGCCGACCTGAAATATCGAGTCGAACTCAGGCCTTGAATAGCCCCCGATCGGCTCCCTTTCCCCCTAGCCCTCTCCCAGAGGGAGAGGGGACTGACCGGGGTGATTATTTGAGTTGCGCCGACCTGAAATATCGAGTCGAACTCAGGTCTTGAAATAGCCCCCGATCGGCTCCCTTTCCCCCTCGCCCCCTTGGGGGAGAGGGCTGGGGTGAGGGGGAGAAAATCTCACTGACAACACATCACCAGGCCAAACACCAGACACAAAAAAGCCGCACGAT
Organism: Pseudomonas sp. S3_C06; assembly: GCF_054667675.1. Taxonomy (NCBI): domain Bacteria; kingdom Pseudomonadati; phylum Pseudomonadota; class Gammaproteobacteria; order Pseudomonadales; family Pseudomonadaceae; genus Pseudomonas; species Pseudomonas sp. S3_C06. The sequence goes on along the minus strand of NZ_CP162747.1, from coordinate 2,316,216 downwards.
CTCTCAATCGTGCGGCTTGCTTTATACGAGGTATCAAGTGTCTTGCTTGTTGCTCAGCACCTTGCCAGTGGTCGCATCAAAGTCCACATCAAACTCTTTACCATCAGCCGTCTTCAGCTCAACTTCATACTCATAACCATTGAAGTGGTTATCCAGGTCCGTGTCAGTAATAGTCGCACCCGGATGCAGTTTCAGCGCTTCGGCGTTCATCGACTCCAGCGACTTGATCTTACCTTCCTTGACCAGTTGCGGAATCTGGTCAACGCGAACATCAGCCTGGGCCAGGCCAGCGGTAAGAGTCAGGGCAGCGGCAGTAAACAGGGCAGTCAAAGTTTTCATCGGTTCATTCCTTGGGGTGATTCGTTTAAGTGGCCTCAGGTTAACCAGCGCAACTTAACTCACCCTTAAAACCCCGCACCCAAACAAAACGGGCAAGCCACGCACCTGCACAGAACCTGTGGGAGCGTGGCTTGCCCGCGATAAAGGCGCCTCGATTTCAGATCAGAAGCCGTTGTTCTTCAACACCTGATCAACAGTGCCAGCCGCCGGGCGTTTGTAGAACTTCAACAGTTCGCTGGCGCGGTTGGTGAAGATGCCGTCGACACCCGCCGCCATGACTTTCTCGAAGTCCACCGGCTCATCGACGGTGTAGACGTGCACCAGCAGGCCCTGATCGTGGGTGTACTGGTTCATCCACGGTTGCACCAGATCCGAATAGCTCTGGTCGCCGCCCTTGGTCAGCTTCGCCGACGGGCCGGTGCCGATTGCACCCTGGGCCTTGGCGTAATCCACCCATTGTTTGAATTCGGCTTCGGACTTCGGTTCTTGTTTACCGTAGAAAACGTTTTTGTCCTTCTCGCCGGACTCGGCAAAGGTCACCTTGGATTTCGGCTCGATGCTGCCTTCGCCGACCCACAACAGGAGAATCTTCGGCACCTGCGGCATTTCTTTTTCCAGCAGTTCGAGGCTGTTTTTCTCGAACGTCTGCAGGATCACTTTGCCTTTGCCCTGACCCACGCCCAGCGCACTTTTCGCCAGTTTCGAACCGGCCGGGCTCAGCCAGCCACGATCCTGGAGTTTTTCCTTGAGGTCTTTCTCGATCCCGGGAAACAGCTGCGGCTCTTTGGTCTCGATGTACAGGCCCGGCTTGTGTTGCGGGTTGGCCTGGGCGATGTCGATGATTTCATCGAGGGTCAGAATTTTCAGCCCGGCGTAGGACGGGCGGGCGCGATCCGGGTACTTGGCGTTGAACCAGCTGCCGGCGTCGAGGGTTTTCAGTTCGGCCATGGTGAACGCGGTGGCCGAGGCGTCCTTGCGCTCCGGAAACTTGCTGGCGACGTCGGTGGTGCGTTGCAGGTTGTCGTCGTGCAGGGCGAACAGCACGCCGTCCTTGCTGCGCTGCAAGTCCATTTCCAGGTAATCGGCGCCCAGATCACGCGCCAGTTTGTAGGACGCCGCCGTGGATTCCGGCGCATCGAAGGACGCGCCACGGTGAGCGATCACCGCCGGGTGCGGGATGCCGTTGGCGGCAGCGACCGCATCGGGATCGCTGTGGCTGGCGGCGTGCGCCTGACCGAGGCCGAGCAGGAGGCTCAGGACCAGGGCGCTTTTGGTGAAAGTAGCGGGCATGTTCGAGTTCCTTTCGCAGGGCATTTTCAAAGACGTATCTTTTAGCAACTGAATCGATTGCGTGCTATCGCAGGACCGACATAAACGTATTAAAAGCGATTTTTCCTGCACTTTTGTGGCGCTGTTTGCAGTACGCTTGCCCACGGCAGTCGCTCCGGCAGAGGGCGCGCCGCTCAGTTGCCCTGCGTGTAAACCATCGATCATCTTTCGTGAGGTTTACCATGCGCATCACCTCCCAACTCATCTGCCAGGCCGCCGACGATCTCAAGGGATTTGTCGGCCTCAACCGTAAAACCGGTCAGTACATCGTGCGCTTCAGCGAAGATTCGTTCGGTATGGACGTGGCCGATGACGGCATTATTCCTGTGAACGAATTCGTCTGGGCACCGGCGACAGCGCAGACCATGACGCTTAAACGCGAGTTGATTCAGTTGTTGCTGGATCAGCATATCGATGACCGGATCAACATCACCGAGCCGTTGCGGGTATATATGAGCAAGGTTGAAGTGCCGGAGATTGAGGCGGTGCGCAGTCTGGTGCGTGGCTGAGATTATCTGTGACAGTGCGGGCCTCTTCGCGAGCAGGCTCGCTCCCACATTGGATCTGCGTCGATCACAAATCCCCTGTGGGAGCGAGCTTGCTCGCGAAGGCGGCCGAAAGCATGGCCCTGCAATTACTGGTTGAACCGATACTCACGCTCAACCCGGCACACCCGCGTATGAAACGCCGAATACCATTCCGAGCGCCCACGCGCTTGAATCACCCGATGCTCAGGATGCTGCCGCCACGCCAGAATCGCCGCTTCGCTCTGCCAATACGACACCGTAATCCCGACGCCATCCGCTCCTCGAACCGACTCCACCCCAAGAAACCCCGGCTGCTCACTGACCAACGCAGCCATGCGCTCAGCCGCCTCGGCATACCCATTGTCACCCTCGGTTCGAGTCGAGGTAAAAATCACCGCAAAGCAGGAACCCATCAACGTGACTCCCCACATGCTTCAACAAACGCGCGCACCAGCGGCGGCATCTGCCCTTTGAGCGCCGCACGTTCCGGTTGAAACAACGTCGCGACAAAGAACCGGTGATCCTTGAGTTCGATCGCGCGTAAATCCCCTGACGAATCATGACCGACAGCATGTAGCCGATCGTTCAACAGTTGCTGTTCGAACAGCGGATTCACACCGAAGCGGCAGCGATAGCCTTCACGAATTTGCGACGTTTCGTACGCCTTGGCGATCAACGAGTCGGGCACTAGATGAATGCTGTCTACCGCTTCCACCAGCGAACAGGTCAACGGCGTGAGTACCGCGCGTTCAGCGTCGGGCGATGTTTCACCGTGTTCCGCATCCTCCCAGCCCAACACGTTGCGGGAAAACTCCAGCACCGCATGCTGAAAACCGCCGCAGGTGCCGAGGAAAGGGCGCAGCTGTTCGCGGGCAAAACGGATCGCCCGCAATGCGCCGGCTTCACTTTTGTAAGGACTGGCGGGGACGCACCAGAAACCGTCGAACCGCTCGAGCGGCGTATCGGCGTGGATCTGCTCGGTGGGCAACCATTCGAATTGCACGTTGCGGTTGAGGGGTTCGGCGACCAGCCCGAGGGCGACGGGAATGGCTTGGTGAGCGGTGACCTGCGGGTCGTAATCGCCAATCAGGGCGATACGGATGGCGCTGTTTTCCATGGAAGTTCCCTGCGCTTGTTGATTGATGGCCCTCACTATAGATTGGCGTTCACGCACTCAATATGGGCGTTTCCCCAAGTGATCAATGCAGCGACGCACTATCAGCTCGACTACCCCGATCTCGCCCTGATTCTGGCCTTGGTACGAGGCGGCTCTCTGGCCCGCGCTTCGCAGCTGTTGAAGGTCGACGTGTCGACGGTGTTTCGCGCCGTGCGCCGTCTCGAAGCCGCACTCGGTCAGCAACTGTTCGAAAAAAGCCGTGCCGGCTATTTACCGACAACTCTCGCGCAGACACTGGCCGAGCAAGCCGAGCGCGCCGAACAGGCACTGGAAGCCGCGCGTATCGGCGTGGAGCAGGGCGGCGAAGTGGTCAGCGGTACGGTGCGACTGACCTGTACCGATTCGGTGTTGCAGAGCTTGCTGCTGCCGGCGCTGGCGCAGTTCATGCCCAATTACCCGGCACTGACCATTGAGCTCAGCACCTCCAACGATTTCGCCAACCTCAGTCGGCGCGACGCCGACATTGCTCTGCGCCTGACGCGTACACCGCCGGAGCATCTGGTCGGACGGCAACTGGCGAAGATTTCCTACCGGGTCTGCGCCAGTCCGCGCTATCTGCAAAACATCGATGCTTCGGATCTGACGACGTTGACCTGGATCGCCCCGGACGACTTTCTCCCCGATCACCCAACCATCGCCTGGCGTCGTCAGCATCTACCCGGCGTCACCCCGCGCTATCGCTGCAACAGCATGTTGTCGGTCACCGAACTGGTCCGCGCAGGCCTCGGCGTGGCGGCGTTGCCGGACTTTCTGATCACCGACGGTTTGCAGGCGTTAAGCGAGCCGCTGCACGGTTACGACACCGCGCTGTGGCTGCTGACCCGCCCGGATTGCCGGGCCTTGCGCTCGGTGGTGACACTGTTCGATGAATTGGGGCGGGCGCTACGTTTGCCGTGATCAGCGCTGCGGATTCTGGCGCATGTGATCGTGCAACTCGCTGGTCAGGCTGGCGATGCGTTCGGTGAGGTTTTTGGTCATCTCGGTGAGGCGGGTGTTCTGCTCCAGCAGCTCAAGCAACTGCGCGGTGTTTTTCGCGGCTTGGGCCTGACGCTCGGTATTGGCCTGTGCCAACGCTTCACGGTGTTGCGCGTCGGCATCGGCTTGCGCCTTGTCGCGGGCGGCCTGACGGGTTTGTGCGAGCAGAATCAGCGGCGCGGCGTAGGCCGATTGCAGGCTGAAAGCGAGGTTCAACAGGATGAACGGGTAAACGTCGAAAGTGGTCACGCCAAACACGTTGAGGCAGACCCACAACAGCACAATCAGGGTTTGTGCGCCGAGAAACATCGGCGTGCCGAAGAACCGCGCAAACGCCTCGGCGCGCAGGGCGAACGTGTCGTTGCCGAAGGTGGTGTTGAGGTGGGCGTGGGGGCGGTGGAAGCGCAGGTGATCGACGGGAGCTGATTCCGTTGTTGCGGTTTTTTCAGTGGTCATGGTGCACTCGGCAGGGCGTGGGGCGTGTAGTCACTATAGCCCTGCGTTGTGGCGACCGGCCCCTTCGCGAGCAAGCTCGCTCCCACATTGGAATGCATTTCCCTGTGGGAGCGAGCCTGCTCGCGAAGGCCGCGCCTCGGTCTACTGACTCTGCATCAATTACCCCGGCACCCGCTCATTGGCAAACATGCTCACCGCATCCACTGCCTCACTGGCACCATCGCGAATCTGCAAGATCACCGTCCCCGCCTGATTCGCCAACTCGACCCCTTCAGCCGCGCGCCCCCGGGTGCCTTCCATGCTCTTGATGGCTTGCCGGGTTTCGCTCTGGATCAAACCGATCATGCTGGAAATTTCCGCCGTCGAGCCGCTGGTACGTGCCGCCAGTTGTCGCACTTCATCAGCGACCACAGCAAATCCGCGACCTTGTTCACCGGCACGCGCGGCTTCGATCGCGGCGTTGAGCGCCAGCAGATTGGTCTGGTCGGCAATCGCGCGGATGGTGTTGACGATGGCGGTGATCTGCTCGGAGCGTTCACCCAGTTGCGCAATCAACGTTGAAGATTGGGCAATGTCCTCGGCGATTTCGCGCATTTCACTGGCGGCTTGCTGGATCACCTGAGTGCCTTGCTCGGCGACTTTTCGCGTCGCTACCGAGATGTGATAAGCCGCGCTGGCACTGCGTGCGTCCTGCTCGTGTTGTTCGACTCGGGCGGTCACATCAGAAGCGAACTTCACCACTTTGCACAAGCGCCCGGCGGCGTCGTAAACCGGGTTGTAGTTGGCTTCGAGCCACACCGTTTGCCCACGTTTATCCACGCGTTCGAACTGCCCCTGGAAAAGCTCGCCCTGGTTCAAGCGCCGCCAGAAATCCTCATAGGCGCTGCTGTTGACCAGTGCAGGCGTGCAGAACAAACGGTGATGTTTGCCTTTCAGCTCGGCGAGGGTGTAACCCATGCGCGTCAGAAAATTCTGATTGGCCGTAAGAATGCTGCCGTCGAGGTTGAATTCGATGACCGCCATTGCCCGGTCAATCGCTTGCAACTTGGCATTGGCCTCACTTTCCTGCTGCACCTTGGCGGTCACGTCCATGGCGTACTTGACCACTTTTACCACGCGCCCCGAGGCATCCTTGATCGGGTTGTAACTGGCTTCCAGCCAGATCGGCTGGCCCTTGCTATCGACCCGTTCAAATGTCCCGGACTGAAACTGGCCGTTTTTCAGGCGTGACCACAAATCCGTGTATTGAGCACTGCGGCCGAATTCCGGTGTGCAAAAACGCCGATGCGGTTGGCCGATCGCTTGTTCGGCGGTGTAACCCATGGTCTTGAGAAAGTTGTCATTGGCGCGCAGCACCACACCATCGAGGTCAAATTCGATCACCGCCATCGAGCGATTGATCGCGTCGAGCAGGCCGGCTTGTTCGGTGAGGGTGCGCTGAAGATCGTCGACGACGGCTTTGTGGCGATTGAAGAACATGCTCGCAGTACTCTGGAAGAGGGGAAGATCGAGGATTCAGTCCCTATTTCCGCGCTGGCAGACCGAATGCGCGGACGGCATTCGGCGGTGACTGCTCAATGCCAGCATTCCTTAACTGGCAGATGGCTACTTATACAAAACTTCATAAAGTTGTACAAGAAACTAATTATTTGTAATTTTGTATAACTTTTCAGGCGCTGGCGTTGTCTGTAGCGGCACGGCTCAAGGCCACGCTGATAGTGTTGCGGCCCTTGTGTTTGGCGGTGTAGAGCGCTTTGTCGGCATCGTCCAGCCAGTCGAGGGCATCCTTGTACAAGGGCTGATACCGCGCCAGACCGATACTCAGACCCATTCGCAAGTCTGGCACCTGCGGATGACGGTACTGCTGCAATGCCTCGCGCAACTGCTCCATCAGCGCTTCAGCCTTGTTCAGCGGCCGTGTCGGCAGGATCACACAGAACTCGTCACCGCCGTAGCGCCCGGCCAACTGGTGTTGATCGAGCAGGTGCTTGAGGTCGTGACTCAATTGCCGCAGCACCGCATCGCCGACGATGTGCCCGAAGCTATCGTTGATCTCCTTGAAATGGTCGATGTCGATCAACGCCAGCGTGGCTTGGCTGTTGTGTTGGCGGCACTGCTGAAATTTCAGGTGCAGCAGGTCTTTCCAGGCACCGTGATTGAGCAGGCCGGTGAGGCTGTCGGTACGGCTGAGGGCGCTCAGTGCGCGTTTGTGTTGGGAGAGTTTGATCGCCAGGCGATAACAGACCAGGCCCAGTGCCAGCGGATAGAGTGTGAGCATCGGCAGGCAGGCCCAGACTTGCTCCTGTGTCATCGTCAGGCTGAATCTGACACCAAAGATCATCCAGCCCAGTAATACGCCGGCGAGTTGGGCGAGGGCGCCGAACACGAACAACCGATAGCCACCGGCGGCGACGTTGTTCATGGTCATCATCGACAGGATGGTCACGGTGGTCAGCGGACTGAACTGAAAACTCGCCGCCCAGAATCCCCCGCACAGCGAGTCATACAACAGGTTGCGGCGTTCAGCCTGATACGGGAACGCCGAGCGAGTAGAAATCTGATAAGCCAGATGCGGCCAGGCGAAGCCGTTGAACAACAACAGACCCCAGACCCAGCCGGGCATGTTCAGCGGATACAACGCAGCACCGACGCTGAAGAAACCGATCCCCAGACCGATGGCCCTGGGCAGGTAAATGCGTCGGGCGAATGACAAGCCTTTGCCGCGTTGGTTTTCCATGATGCCCTGCGCGAAATTCATCCTGAAATACTTTGCAGTATTTTCTCAGGCTAACCGTTCGTCGGTCGATTGTCGGACATTGTCATTTATTCCAACGGGAATAATCAGTGTCCTTCCGAGCCATTTAATCGCTGGCTCGCGCAGGAGAACGGCTATTTAGAGCTGATAGCAGGCCAGAAACATCTCCAGCGCCGATTCGGCGACGGTGGTCTGCATGTCGGCATCGAGAGCGGCACGGCCCATCGAAATCTGTGGCCAGAAGCCAAAGGTCTTGAGCAAGCCTTGTACTTGATGGGCGGCGAATTCCGGGTCGACCGGTTTCAATCGGCCGTCGGCCTGCGCGGCGCGAATCCACACGGTCAGACCTTCCTCGCGCTCGCCCATGCGCTCGATCATGTTCTGCGCGCGCTCCGGCGAATGAATGGTCGCAGCAATTGCCACCCGTGCCAGGGTCAGAAAATTCTCGTCAGCCATCAACTGCACCTTGGCCTGCAGCATCTGCCGTAATTGCTCGCGCAACGGCTGATCGCGGTTGTAGGTCACCGACTGCTCGGCGCTGATTCGTGCCCACAACTGGTTGAGAATTTCCGCGAACAACTCCTCTTTGCTGGGGAAATGGTTGTACACCGTGCGCTTCGACACACCGGCGGTGGCCGCGATTTTGTCCATGCTGGTGATCTCGAAACCGTGGGCACGGAATTCGGCAATCGCCGCCTGAATAATGGCTTCGCGTTTACGGTCGGTGAGGCGCTGTGGAGCTGTCATAAGTACGCTTCGGCAGAGAAAAGATGAAATTACACTTGGCAGTTTACTTGTCATCCGCTTTGATGCAACCTAGAAACTACACCGAGCAGTGTAATGTTGCGTTAATCCTCGCAATCTAAAAAACAGAAGTTCGGCCTATGCGTGCAGCTTTGGCCATTTATCGTCCCACCGTGGAAAAACCGTGAATTGCGCGGTTTTTCTGGAGTCATTCAGTCATGGCCAATCCAGTTTCGATCCCGGATAACACATCCACGCCTGAAGCCTCGCGGCAGCATCAGGGGCTGTTTCGCAACCACGCACCTGTGCAACGCGAAGGCGTACGCAAAATGCTGCGGATCATGTGGAACATGATTTTCCACAAACCGCGCAACACCCGACCCGCCGCGCCGATTCCGGTGCAAGCGTTGACCCGGGAAGAACTGCTGGCAGCGCCCAATCACAGCGTCTATCGCCTCGGTCACTCGACCCTGTTGCTGAAGCTGCGCGACAAATTCTTCATCACCGACCCGGTCTTTGCCGAGCGCGCATCGCCGGTGCAGTGGGCCGGGCCGAAACGCTTCCACCAGCCGCCGATCAGCATCGACCAGTTGCCGCCGATCGAAGCGGTGATCCTGTCGCACAACCATTATGACCACCTCGATTATCAGGCCGTGCTCAGACTGGCTGCCAAGACCAACCTGTTCCTGACTCCGCTGGGCGTCGGCGACACCCTGATCAAATGGGGCATCGAAGCCAGCAAAGTCCGCCAGTACGATTGGTGGCAGGGCGCAGAGATTGCCGGCATCCGTTTCGTCGCCACACCGTCCCAGCACTTTTCCGGCCGTGGCCTGTTCGATGGCAACAGCTCCCTGTGGGCGTCCTGGGTGATGATCGACGGCGACACGCGGATCTTCTTCAGCGGCGACAGCGGCTACTTCGACGGCTTCAAACGCATCGGCGAACAATACGGCCCGTTCGACCTGACCCTGATGGAAACCGGCGCCTACAACGTCGAATGGCCACACGTGCACATGCAGCCCGAAGAAACCCTGCAAGCGCACATCGATCTCAAGGGCCGCTGGCTCTTCCCGATCCACAACGGCACCTTCGACCTGGCCATGCACGCCTGGCACGAACCGTTCGACCGGATCCTGGCATTGGCGTGGGAACGCAGTATTTCCATTACCACGCCGCAGATGGGCGAGGCGTTTAACATCGCTCAACCGCAACGCGGGGAGGCGTGGTGGTTGGCGGTTGAAGGGGAGAGTGAGGCGGTGGTGCAGAGCGCCTGATGAGTTGGAGACGGTTCGCGTCTAAGGGGGCGAACCGGTTGCTCCAGAACCAAGCCCTGAAATCTTGATGTTGTATTCGGCCATCGTAGTAACGGGTACCTCCCGGAATTTTCCACGAAGGATTTGCTGGAGATTCTCCAGAGGTATTCCCAGTCTTTGTGCGGCTTCAGATTCGCTTATGTCGGTGGACTCGATGAGCGAGATCAATTTTGTCACGTACTCGGACTTGAGCAGCATCTCGCCTGTATGCTCAAGCCCTAAATCTTGATAAACATTGCCTGTGCTTTCTTCGATCTCGCTCATGTTTTTATCCTTACTCAGCCATCGCAAAATCCCCACGTCCCACCGCTTCCGACGACACGCCCTGAAAACTCGCACTACGCCCCGGTGCAAACCCCGGAAAGAACACCAGCCCCTGCGCCTCAAACCGGTAAGCCAACGCCAGTCGCGCCGCATCCGCGACATCCTGCTGCGCTTCAAAGCGTTGAATGTCTTCAACCGAAACCTCAGCCTCCCGTGATAGCTGTTCCACGCTCCAGCCCAGCATCGCTCGGGCCTGGACGCAGTGCGTCGGGGTGAACTGGAAAAGGGCAATGCGTTCGAGGATGTGGTTCATCGCAAGAGAGGCCATGGTGTGCTCCGGGCTCAAGAGTGCTGATTGAAAATCTACTGTGTTTTTGTACAGTTGTTTTCGGCCGGGATCAAACGCATTTTTTGATTTGCGCTAATTCGCCGCCTCCAACCAGACGGACGGTGCCTGCCCGAGGATCCGCCGGAACATCGTCGAGAACGCCGCCGGGCTTTCATAACCGAAGTCCAGCGCGATGCGCGTCACCGCTTCACCCGAGGCCAAACGTGCCAGCGCCAAGACCACGCAAGCCTGCTGCCGCCATTGTCTGAAGCTCAGCCCGGTTTGGTGGCGAAACAGTCTGTTGAAGGTACGCAAGCTTATGTGTAATTGGTCGGCCCACTGCTGTGGTGATTGGTGGGCGTACGGCTGATGCAGAAAGGTCTGACACAGAGACAGGAGCTTTCCGTCAGTCGGCAGCGGAATGTGCAACGGCAGCGGCGCACTGCGCGTCAATTCATGCAGCAACAGATCAATCAACACACCATCGCGCCCGCTGAGGTCATACGTCAGCGGTACTTCCACCGCCTCCATCAGCAAATGCCGCATCAACGGCGACACGCTGATCACCTGACAGCGCTCCCCCAAATCCACTGCACCCGGTTCGATGTACAAGCTGCGCGTGCTGACCCCAAGCATCAACACCTCGTGCGCCACCCCCGGCGGAATCCACACCGCTCGCTGCGGCGGCACCACCCAGTTGCCGTCATGGGTGCTGACCTGCATCACCCCGGTCGCGCCGTACAACAACTGCGCCCGCCGATGCGTGTGAAAAGGCAGCAAGTGACCGTGGGAATAATCCGTACCGATCGCCACCACCGCGCGCGGCGTGTCATCCAGCAGATTGATCGAAACATTGCGCATCAGGCGTTTTCCGATGATTGGCGTAAACGCAAACATTATTGGCTGACTTGCTGAAGCAGGCCAAGCGCTGCCGCTCTATCGTCGACCGCTCTCCCACCACGGACGCCTCGACATGTTCTATTTACTGCTGACCCTCTTCGGCTGCCTGACCGGCATCACCGCGGTCCTGTTCGGCTTCGGCGGCGGCTTCGTCGTGGTGCCGCTGCTGTATCGCCTGCTCACCGCGAGCCACGGCGCCGACGACCCGATCGGCCAGTCAGCGATGCACATCGCCGTCGCCACTTCGACCTGCGTGATGATCGTCAACGCCCTGATCGCCACCGACAAACACCGTCGTGCCGGCAATCTCATCCGTCATTACCTGTGGCCGTTGGGAGGGTTTATCGGCGTGGGCGCAATCGTGGGTGCAATAGCGGCGGTGTGGGTCAGCGGCGACGTGATTCGCTACGCGTTCATCGGCTATCTCGGCGTGACCATCATTGATTGCCTGCTGCGACGCGGTTTTCTCACTCAGAACCCAGACGTCATCCCACGCCGACTTGGCGCTATGGAAATTTCCGCAGGCGGTGTAGGCATCGGCGCCATCGCGACGTTTCTGGGTGTAGGAGGCAGCGTCATGACCGTGCCGCTGTTGCGCCGTTGTGGATTGAGCATGTTGCAAGCGACGTCCATGGCCAATCCGCTGAGCGTGCCGGTGGCAGTAGCGGGGACGCTGACGTACATGGCGTTGGCCGGGTTCAGTCAGGCTGAATTGGGGGCGTGGTTTGTCGGGTATGTGGATTTGCTGGCGTTTGCGGTGCTGACGGTTGGTTCGCTCATCGGGATTCGATTGGCTGCGACATGGATTGGGTGGATCCCGGATCGGGTGCATGCCTGGGTTTATATCGGGTTGCTGATTATTGTGCTGCTGTGCATTTCGCTTAAATGAACCATTGCCAGGCTACAGCGGAAGAAATCAAAATCGGTAATTGAGCGCCGTCCTCCAGCAACTACGAGAGAACCCGGATGTTGATCTTCAATTGCACCGAAGCCGCCAGCAAGTTTTTCAGCCGTGTTCACAAAGGCAAAAAGATCACGCCGGTGGACAACAAACCGCCGTCGCCGGCCATCGAAGATGACGAAGCCTCCAGTTCCGTAGAGCAGTGGCTAGTCCATGCGATCACTGTGCAACGCAAGCATGTTTTGTTGGTTATCCATGTGAAAACCCGTTACTGCATGGTCTTCGCCAATGCGCAAAAGGCTGACACAGAAGGTTTCGTTGCCTGGTTTGCTGATCGTTGGCGTGAAGGATTGATCCGCGATGCGATCAATCACGGTCTTATGGATTGGGTCGATGGCGGCATCATGCCGGAGCGTATGGATCAAGTCTGTCGCGACTATAAGTTTTATCGGCGCAGCCATCGCAGTGCACAAAAACATATTGATGAAATCGCATGGTATTTCCAGGGCAATGCAGCCGAGTGGGGTTGTTTACCACAGAGTGAGCGTGAAGAAATTGGTTTCGATGCCGCAATGAATGACACGCCCAGAAGCAGCAAAGGCCAGAAAGATACCTACTGGCCGAATGTCGAAATGGTCGCTCACTGGTTGCGTGAATATTGCGTTGTTGATGAGGCAGGTATCGAGAGTGCTTTGAAGCGACGTCTGGAGGCGTGGCGAGAAATCAGGGCTTTTCATTAAGCGCCCATGTGCAGCCGAAATGTACGGTTGCACTCGATTCTCTGGCTTGGCCTCGCCATAATCCGCCCCGACTTTCTCCGGGCCGGTTTGTAAACCCCAGGCGCGGCCTTCTCCTCTTTCAAGGATCGATCAATGCTCAAGGGACTGATGCGCCTGGCAACTTGCGCTGCTGTGCTGTTTTCACTGATTTCCACTGCCCATGCCGAAGATGGTCGGCGCGTATTTACCGGTACGCTGGGTAAGACACCGATTGTCGTGGAGCTCAATACCACGCAGCCGGGCGAAGTGATTGGCCGTTACTTCTACGAGAAGTATCATCGCGATTTGCCTCTAAGCGGCGCATTGCAGGACAGCACACTGACCTTGACCGAGGGCAACAATCGTTACGGCGACGACAAGCCGCTGCCAACGCTGAAACTGGAAGAGACCGGCGACGGCTGGCAAGGCGAGTGGCAAAGTCCGAAGGGCAAGAAACTGTCAGTGCAACTCACCGAGGCCAAAACTCCAACGCCAACCGCTAACACACTGCCAATCATCGCCGCGCTGCCGAGCGGTGAGTTGTACGAATACTTGCGAGTGCAGGGGCTCAATCTCAAAGCCACGAAGAAAGAGACCTTCATGGGCTACACCCTGCAATGGTGGACGGAGCCCGACTCGAAAATTGCCCTGTTCAGTGTGGAATCCGGTTTGCCGAAAGATGATCTGCAGCGGGTCAATCAACAATTGCTGGGGCGGCTCTGGCTTGAAGTGATCCGTTATCACAGTTGCCAATTGAGTGGCGGAGAGAACGTCGACTTCATGCAGCAGGCAGAACCGAAAATGATCTCGCCAGCCGTGGTCAGCCTGAATATCTCGACCAGCTATTACTGCGGCGGCGCGCATCCTGATTTTGGCGATTCACCCCTCAACATTGATGTAAAAACCGGCCACCCATTGTCACTCGAAGATGTCTTTTGGGTAGGTAAGGGCACGCCGATTTTGCATGCCGAGCGCGACAGCCTGGGCGACAAACCGCTGAGCGAGGCCGAAAGTAACGCGCGCTATCAGTACGTAAGCAAAGAGTTGGTACCTTGGGTAATCAAGCAATTCACCGCCCTGTACCCCACAGAAATGAAGAAACCGACGGGAGATGACGACTGCAACTTCCAGGATGAGAGCATCTGGGGCACTTCACCTTGGTACTTCACCGAGAAGGGCTTGTACCTCGGCGCCTACTTCGCTCGCGTACAACGCTCTTGCGATAGACCCGACTGGTCGATCCTGCCGTACTCACTCGTCAAACAACACCCCGGCGCCGTCAACCTGCAACTGCCCCAAGGCTAACCGTCACTCCAGACCCGGCGCTTCACGAATAATGAAGTGATCCAGGTTCTCGATATTGGCATTGAAGACCTCGAAAGGCTTTTCGGGGTTCTTCTTGCCCGGCACCTGCTTCAACTCCGGCGTCACCCCATAGAAGAAACAGAACAACGCCTTGTCGCTATCCACCGCGTGCTTGATCTCTTCCAGAAACGCCTTGCGCTTGCGGTAGTTGTCGATCAGCTTCTTGTTCAGATAAACGCTGACCGGATACGGCTTCTTCTTGCTGTCCTCGGGCTTCTTGAACCAGACCTTGTCCACGAAATCGATACGAAAACTGGCGCCGCTGTGAAAGTCCTCGATCTTCTTGATCCGCCCCCAGTAAATCAGCCCCTTGTTGTCCGTCAGATACTCGATCTTCTTGAAGAACGAACTGTACGGCGCCGTATGCTCACCGACCTTCAACGGCATACGCTTAAGCAACTCCTTGTCCGCGAAGTTGGAAACAAAACACTCCACTGGATGCGCAAACACACTGGTCTTATCCGGCGCCGACTCACGACTCGCCGACTCTTTACCACTGTCCGCCGCCACCCGCACCGGATCATCGCGCAACACATCCACCGCCCCCGCTGGCGCGACAGGCTTGCGCACATACTCACGCCGGGTCAGCAACAACTCTGATGGGAAGTGTTCCTCACGCCCGTCATCCACCTCGCCATCCGCAGTCTCAACGCCAGACGCCGACGCCTTCAAACTCACATACGGACAACCCGCCACATGCTGCGTCGTGGGCAGATTCTTGAAGTGCGGTGTGCGCATGTAATTCACGTTCTTGGCGTTGAACGTACCCAACTCGTTGGACGCCTCGAACGCCGAACGACAAGCATCGTTGGGGCACTGGAAGTGTTCCTTCGCAGAGTCGAATGCCACCGTCTCATCGAAATTGAGATCGCGAACGTCATAGATCGACAACTTGTCGTCGAGGCTGAGGCAGTAGGCGAGATCGAATTTCATGGTGGGGCTCGGATCCTTGAGTGGGGGGAGGGGTATTAATAGCGGGAGGCGGGGTAGGTTGCACTGATTGTTTTCAGGGTGATGCGGAATCTGTGGGAGCCAGCCTGCTGGCGAATTGGTGGTATCAACTCATTACCGAATCCAGACACCCACTCAGCAGCATAAACGCTCCCTAGTCACAGAGTTTTATTCCTCTGGAATCAGCCTTTTCACCCTTTTATAAAGCGAAGCTGTAAACGCCACGCGATCATTCGAATGGTGACAACGACGATGGCAATTCGGACAAAGTGCTACAGCGTTCGAGACTTGATCCGAACCCTTATCTGCAAGTGGTTTGACATGATGGACTTCTAGAAACGGCAGATCATGCATTTGAAACGGAGCCGGGTCGCCACAGCCTTCGCAATGCCCCTCAGCTTCATTTCGAACCCAGGCTCTAACCACGGGATCGCGAACGTAAACCGTACGAGTACTTGACGCTTTCTTTGGTTTCTTTATGCCTTTCGGCGGCTCTTTTATGTGCTTCTTCTGAATTGCAGCAGCGCGACGCTCTAGTGTTTCTTCGTCGGCTGTCGGAATAGCAGGGTCGCCCGGCTGGAAGCCGCGATTTGTGAGAGCTGTTCGAATTAACTGCTCAACATTCGAACCAACGTTTTTCGCCGGTTTGTAACCCTTAATGGGTTTCCGATCCATCGTCATCAGGACTTTGGAAATGTTCTGCATTCGGAATTCGACAGAGCCTTTTGTACGAGTCGACAAGGCTGATGCGCGTAGTTCGCGATTCTCATGTGCCTTGTTGAATTTGTGACCCGCGAGCTCTAAATCGAGCATTGTGAGATAGGTGTCAACCGCTGCCTCAATCTCAGCAACAGTCCAGTCAGTGTCTTTTTTCTTGTCGCTCATAAAATCGCCGAGGGTTGAAAACCCTCGGACGATACTGAGTGGCCATCACGGCTGTCTAGGAAAATTCCTACAGAAAATAGCGACGGATCTCTCGAGATCCGACAACCACATCGCTAACCCATCGAATGCTTCGAAGACTGAAACACCTGCGCAACCCTTCGCCACCAAGGCACCACTACCGTAGCCCGCCGTTGGGACTGATCGTTCAACAGGTAAGGCATATCCCGAAGCCTAATCCAGCTCTCATCCTGCCAACGCAGCAGGCTCAACGACATTTCCGGCCAGTTCAGCAAACTCAACATCGGCTGATCTGAACTTACTGAGCGTTCCGCGTCGCGCAACGTAGGCACCACCAGATGAGTAAGCCACTCACGCAACAACCGATTTTCCGGGACATAGTGATACACAAGTAGCGCATATACGCCGGACTCGCTGAGCATCAACAGCTTTTCAGGCTGCCGGTAATAATCAATCCACAAAAAACGATGTTGATCTTTGTCCAGCTTGGCGACCATGCGATCACTGAGATGGACGCCCATCAAGCGACCGATGTCGCGGGCGCTGAACCATGGTTCGTTTTCGAGAAGGAGGCCGTGCAGATGAAGGCTATGGCGGGTAAATACTGTGGGAGTGTGTGCGTCAAACATGATCAGCCTCCCGAACAGGAAGCATAATTTCAGCAGCAAAGCTGTAGGCGATTTCCTTCATACAGAAGCGAAAATACGTAGGCATATCCATTACCTCTACTTGATAGCTTTCTTAGGGCTAAGGCGCCGGGAGTTAAGAAACCCCAAGTAGAAGGCCGGACATATTCCCCTTTCGGGTCTTGTATTAGCCCACTCCCGACATAGCAGAGGTGTTTTACGCCCACGAGAAATCCATAGGCACAAAAAAGCCGCATCTTTCGGGAGCGGTCAGGCCGCTACTTGAGGCGTTTCTTAGGCGCCGGAGCCGGAAGAATATGAGCTTCTAACGGCGGGGTCAAGCACGAGTAACTGTTTGAAAAATACAATATGAAATATTCGTTTGAAGAGTTTGGTGTGATGTTTAATTACGTTGCTGGGTGTTCGCGTTATACTTTACTCATGCTGATGTAAATCCCCAGCAAGATTTTGTTTGGTGAGCTTGGGTTTTGGGGGGAGACTCACCAAGAAGCTCATACAAAATTTATCGCTGTGACAGGTTTCTTAAAACTGCTTAACATGTCTGGGAGAAAATCTCTAATATCATAGACAACTTCGTGTAAAAGTTGCTCTTTGTCTATGGGGAAGTCTCTGTATTGATGGAATATAAAATTTCGAATTGAGTAAAAGTATTCCTCAAAATTTTGCCCTTCGTTACGTCCTATTGTTTTTAATAACGTGTTGCAAGAATTTCTTAGGTTTGCAAGCTTGCCCTGTGAGCTTGAGTACTCTTTCGCCAAAAGTCCGATTCGTTTTTTTTCTGAGCTGATCCTCTGCGCTTTCTCTAGCGCATCTTTAGCTTTAGATGAGTCGCCAGCGGCTACGATTAGTTCCTCTACTATTTTTGATTGCTCATTTTGATAGATTTCGTCAAGCAGTAATTCGAAAATCTGATAGATATAAAAAAAACACAAAATTGCTTTTGTTTCATATGCGAAAGCTGAGTGAAGCAAAGAGTTTATGACTTGATGATTGTTAAGGTCTTCTGAAATTAGCTTTAGTCGGATTTTTCCGCTATCTGGTTTTATGCCTTCCAGGGTTATTTCTTCAGGGGGAAGGTTGGATAGCTTTATGTAACCATGTCTAATTAAACTGGGCATGGCGCACTCAATTTTGAATGGCTGATCTGTAACTAAAGTTTCTCTACTTATAATGAGGATGGCGGTGTTTGAGTGGAGTATGTCTGATAGCCGAATTTTAACATTTAATTCAATGTTTATTGTTTTTGTGAAGATGGAATCGTTGATGTTTGTCAGTGCGCCTTTAATTGCTGCGTAGGCATATTTTTGGAAGTGAGTATTTGCAGCGTAATCGTGTTCAATGGATTCGAGTGCATTTATAGGAATGCACCATCCAATTCTGGTTTTTCGTATCTCGTCATAGACTTGATATATGTCGTTTTCTAAGATGTTTCTTTTTGCAAGAAAAAAAATATCGAACTGCTTTTCATCGAAAGAATCGTCGAGCGTTAAGGGTGTCGATAAATGGATGTCATCATAAATTCCATGTGCGTCTATAAGTTTGAAGCCGTCTTCGCTATAGGTTGAAAGCTTAAGATCGATGGTCTCGCCCGAGTTGATCGCCCTTATTGTCATGACTATCCATCCGCTTACATGTTTTGGGATTGGTATTTTCTGAGTGCGCTCTTGGCTGCTTCTGTGAGGTTTTTATAGCTGTCTGTGTCTTCATTGAAGATGTCTCTAAAATAGAAACTAAAAAAAGTTCTCTGTGCGTTACCAATTTTGCTAGTGTTGTTTTTTAGCCAGTCTAACGAGTTATTTATTTCCTCCAAGAACTCCTCGGCGTCATCGACTTCTAATTCTGTAATTACTTCGATAACTTCATCTATGTCAGATATAATTTCGAAGTCAATCAGCTTGCCGACAGCTGCTCCAAAGCCGGACATTGCTTGTGGCTTCTTGAATATCTGGATTGCGCTCTTACCAAATGGTGAACTGTTCTTTTCTAAATATTCCTCGGTTACTTCCGTGCCTTCGCATAATTCAATGGCTTTTGTGGTGAATAGATGAAGTGCATGAAGATATTTTTCAAATAGTTCTGAAGATTGATTTTCTTTGGATAATTTTTCCAGGCTATTAATGTTTTCTAAGATGTCGGCTTTGTCAATTGGAAGTTCATCTCTGTCGAGGTATGCATTGAAACCTTCAATGACATCTTTGAAATTGTATTGATTCGGTTTGTTTGCCGCCTTTCCGTCAGCTTCTCTGACAAGTTCAACTCCCTGGATCGAGGTTCCTAAATAGTCGAGATAAAGTATCTCGATTTGTTGGCGTAGCGACATGGGTGTTTGGCCAGTATTAAGTGTCAGCATTCTGTACAAAATGCCCAGGCGGTTTAGCCCAATATAGATTTCAACGCGAAGTTTTGCGTTTTCAAGTTTTTTTATTCCTGCTTCATCTTTGTTTGTGCGTAACTCTTCCAGAAGATCCAGTATTGTATGGGTTCGTTGTAGCCCGTCTAGTATTACGAGGTTTTCAGAGTTTTCCTTAATTTGTGAGATTAAGTTTTCTTCGGCGTCTTTGTTGTATCCCTCTGCGCCAGATGTAAGTGCAAGTACAACCGGGGGGATAACGCATTCGCGCATAAGATCGTGCTTTAGAAGCGCATACACTGTTTTAGAAGATCTGACACGTTTGCGTTGGAAAATATTATTGCTTAGAACATTTCTGGTGAGGTTTTCGTATTCCGCGATGGACATCTCTACAAGTACGTTTGACGCTTCAATTCGAGAGTCATACAAATGAGAGGCTATTTTCATTGCTTCATCCTTGGTTTTTCGCTTGAGTGTAAGTGGTTTGTAATGTTCAGTAGTTTGCTAAAAGTTAGTAT
Organism: Pseudomonas sp. S3_C06; assembly: GCF_054667675.1. Lineage (NCBI taxonomy): Bacteria > Pseudomonadati > Pseudomonadota > Gammaproteobacteria > Pseudomonadales > Pseudomonadaceae > Pseudomonas > Pseudomonas sp. S3_C06. Next base: position 2,296,716 of record NZ_CP162747.1, on the reverse strand, counting down.
TTCTTTGGTTTGGACTGCAAGTCTTTCGTTGTGGAGGGAGATAATTGCGCCGCTCTAATATGTGTCTTCTCAGTGACTGCGGTGCCCCGATCTCAGCGTCAGCGCTGGAAAGATGCGGCTTGTTTTTTTCTCCGTCGCCCGGAAAAATAGATCTAACAGATCGCCTATTATGCTATATGTTTTTTGCTCTCCATAAGTAGGTGACCAAAGTGTCAATTACCATCGATGTAAAGAGATAATACTCTCAGATCACGACGAAGTCGTTGTAAATGGCACGAATTTTATATGATCCAAACACGTGGCCTCATATCGCCCGGGACGCTAGGCAAAACCGTTATGAAAAATCCATGCGCGGATCTATATTTTTCCTTCTACCCCCTAACGATGTCGAACTCTAAGACGTCTAATGGAAGGTCTCATAAAATGAGAGGACCTTCGCGACATCTCCATGAAAATTAGCAGGGTTTTCCGGAAAAGTATTGGTCATCAAGCAAAATTTTGAGACAGGATAGAAATTTCTGCTCAGCGCTCCATCCTGTCTTTACGAGCTTTAGAGTCCCACGTTCCGGCTCCATAAAAAAAGCCCTGACAAAGGTCAGGGCTTCTGATTACTCTAGTAGCTAGTTCTAGAAAAACCAGGATTGAAATTCAATCCCAGCTCAACGCACCACCAGTTTGGTATTCGATCACGCGAGTCTCAAAGAAATTCTTCTCTTTCTTCAAGTCCATAATCTCGCTCATCCAAGGGAACGGGTTAGTCGTCCCTGGGTATTCCTCTTTTAGGCCGATCTGCGACAAACGACGGTTAGCGATGAACTTCAGGTAGTCCTCCATCATCGCCGCGTTCATACCCAACACCCCGCGAGGCATGGTGTCGCGCGCGTATTCGATCTCCAGCTGCGTACCCTGCAGAATCATCTGGGTCGCTTCTTCTTTCATCTCAGCATCCCACAAATGCGGGTTTTCGATTTTGATCTGGTTGATCACGTCGATGCCGAAGTTCAGGTGCATGGATTCGTCGCGCAGGATGTATTGGAACTGCTCGGCGACGCCGGTCATTTTGTTGCGGCGGCCCATGGACAGGATTTGAGTGAAGCCGCAGTAGAAGAAGATGCCTTCCAGAACGCAGTAGTAGGCGATCAGGTTGCGCAGCAACTCTTTGTCGGTGTCCGGGGTGCCGGTTTCGAACTTCGGATCGGAGATCGAACGGGTGTACTTCAGGCCCCAGGCGGCTTTTTTCGCGACCGATGGAATCTCGTGGTACATGTTGAAGATTTCGCCTTCATCCATGGCCAGCGATTCGATGCAGTACTGGTAGGCGTGGGTGTGGATCGCCTCTTCGAAGGCCTGGCGCAGGATGTACTGGCGGCATTCCGGGTTGGTGATCAGGCGGTACACGGCCAGGACCAGGTTGTTGGCAACCAGGGAGTCGGCGGTGGAGAAGAAGCCGAGGTTGCGCATGACGATGCGACGCTCGTCGTCGGTCAAGCCTTCCGGGTCTTTCCAGAGGGCGATGTCGGCGGTCATGTTGACTTCTTGCGGCATCCAGTGGTTTGCGCAACCGTCCAGATATTTCTGCCAGGCCCAGTCGTACTTGAATGGCACGAGTTGGTTGAGGTCGGCGCGGCAGTTGATCATGCGCTTTTCGTCAACGGCGACACGGGCGGAGGCGCCTTCGAGTTCGGCGAGGCCTTCGGCGACGTCGAGGGAGTTCAGTGCAGCCTTGGCGCGGGCGACAGCGGCGGAGTCGTCGGCGGTCACGGCGCGAGCTTCGATCGCGGCGGCACCGCCAGCGTTGTCGAGGCGGTCCATGTTGGCTTCAGTAGCGTGGCCGGCGTTGGCGCCTTTCACGGTTGATACTTCACTGTCTTCTTTGTCGAATTCGTCCCAGCTCAGCATGACGTGTCGTCTCCTGCGTGAGGGCCTGTGCCCGTGTGAAACCTGATTGGTTGGTTTTTCACACGGTCGTACAGACCGCGTTGGATGTCGTTTTTTGCAGCGATGCACGCAGGCAAATAAACAGAAATTTTGACGGGTTCCGAGAGCCTCTGATGGGCGCAATCAGCGTTGAACGCTGCTGCGGGGCTTCAGAATGGCTTTTGCTCCCTGTAAGGGAATATTGCTGACCCGTATGGGGCGGCATTATAGGGAAAAAAACACGGCTGTGCTGAGGCGAATCCGCGCATGGAGCGGTCGAGGAGGGTGGTTTTTCGACGAGAGTGAGGGTTTACAGGGCTTTGCCGGGGGAAGATTTTTTTTCGTAAAAATCTCGCCATTGTGAATTTGCTCAAAAAACGAACAAAAAACAGCGGTTTTCACTACATCTAGTGGTTTGCAAGCATTTTTGATGACTTCAAACACAACTGAGCCCGACCGAAGTCGGGCTGGAATCGACCCTCAATGAAGCGCTAAGAGATCCAATTCGGTGCAGTCTCGAATCATCAATTGGTGCAGCCGTTGCCCATGACGCTGTAACGCAGGATGTGGCGCTGACCTTTGGAGTCGTCGTACTCCATTTTTGCCGGTACTACTTCGCAAACGTTCGGGATTTCACTCATCGATACGACGTTGGCGATGTCCAGGTGGGTGGAGTAAGTGTATTCCTCGATCACCGGTTGTTGCTGTGCGACATCAGTCGGGACCTCATCTGCCATGGCGGTTGCGCACAGACTGCTGAGGGCCAGAACCAATAAAGCTTTCATTTCAGATTTACCTTTTTGAGGTCGAGTGGGGTCACGCAACCTTTATGGGGTTGCGTGTGTAACTTCATCGTTTGCAGTTATTACTTGGAGAGCTGGATTAACGGCCTTCGTGGGGGCTGTAACGTTGTTAATCGCGTTTGCCTTGTCGGCGAGGTGAATTTTAGGGAGATGGGGCGGGGGTAAACAGAGCGGGTTTTGATAAACACCTTTGGCAGATTTGGTAACAATCCCTTGAAATGGGGTGGTGACTGGATTGGTGAGTGGGGGATTTGTCTGGGATACCGAGGTGCCTGATTCGCTTGCAGGCAAGCTCCCACAGGGGATTGGGGATGTTTGGAGGAACGGTGTAAGGGCCGCGTTACGGGTATCTGGATGTTTTGTAGGGGCTTGTTACTACCATCGTCGAATGGTTCTATGGCCCCCGCCCCGTTACAACAGGGTCATACAAAAACAACTATTACACCGAGGTAGGAAAGATGAGTGCGGCTTCTCTGTATCCCGTTCGTCCCGAGGTTCTGGCTAACACGCTGACTGACGAGGCGACCTACAAAGCCATGTACCAGCAGTCGGTCGTCAACCCTGACGGCTTCTGGCGCGAGCAAGCCAAGCGTCTCGACTGGATCAAGCCTTTCACCACGGTGAAGCAGACGTCGTTCGACGATCACCATGTCGACATCAAGTGGTTTGCCGACGGCACCCTGAACGTTTCCTACAACTGCCTCGACCGTCATCTGGCCGAGCGCGGCGATCAAGTCGCGATCATCTGGGAAGGCGACGATCCTTCCGAGAGCCGCAACATCACCTACCGCGAACTGCACGAACAAGTGTGCAAACTGGCCAACGCCCTGCGTGGTCAGGACGTGCACCGCGGCGATGTGGTGACCATTTATATGCCGATGATTCCCGAAGCCGTGGTCGCCATGCTGGCCTGCACCCGGATCGGTGCGATTCACTCGGTGGTGTTCGGCGGTTTCTCGCCGGAAGCCCTGGCCGGTCGCATCATCGACTGCAAATCGAAAGTGGTGATCACCGCTGACGAAGGTATTCGTGCCGGCAAGAAGATTTCCCTCAAGGCCAACGTCGACGACGCACTGACCAATCCGGAAACCAGCAGCATCCAGAAAGTCATCGTCTGCAAGCGCACCGGTGGCGACATCAAGTGGAACCAGCATCGCGACATCTGGTACGAAGACCTGATGAAAGTGGCGGGCACCGTTTGCGCGCCGAAAGAGATGGGCGCGGAAGAAGCGCTGTTCATCCTTTATACCTCCGGTTCGACCGGCAAGCCGAAGGGCGTGCAACACACCACTGGCGGTTATCTGCTGTACGCGGCGATGACCCACGAGCGCGTGTTCGATTACCGTCCGGGCGAAGTTTACTGGTGCACCGCCGACGTCGGCTGGGTCACCGGCCACAGCTACATCGTCTACGGCCCGCTGGCCAATGGCGCGACCACGCTGCTGTTTGAAGGCGTGCCGAACTATCCGGACATCACCCGGGTGGCGAAGATTGTCGACAAGCACAAGGTCAATATCCTCTACACCGCGCCAACTGCGATCCGCGCGATGATGGCCTCGGGTCAGGCCGCCGTTGAAGGCGCGGATGGCAGCAGCCTGCGTCTGCTCGGTTCCGTGGGCGAGCCGATCAACCCGGAAGCCTGGGACTGGTATTACAAGAATGTCGGCAAGTCGCGTTGCCCGATCGTCGATACCTGGTGGCAGACCGAAACCGGCGGCAACATGATGAGCCCGTTGCCGGGTGCGCACGCGCTGAAGCCGGGTTCGGCGGCGCGTCCGTTCTTTGGTGTGGTGCCGGCGCTGGTCGACAACCTCGGTAACATTATCGAGGGCGAGGCTGAAGGCAATCTGGTGATTCTCGATTCGTGGCCAGGTCAGGCGCGCACGCTGTATGGCGATCACGATCGTTTCGTTGATACCTACTTCAAGACCTTCCGTGGCATGTATTTCACCGGTGACGGCGCGCGTCGTGATGCCGATGGTTACTACTGGATCACCGGGCGTGTCGATGACGTGCTCAACGTGTCCGGCCACCGTATGGGTACGGCCGAGATCGAGAGTGCGATGGTTGCGCATCCGAAAGTCGCTGAGGCGGCGGTGGTGGGTGTGCCGCATGACATCAAGGGGCAGGGCATTTATGTCTATGTCACGTTGAAGAATGGCGAGGAGCCGACCGAGCAACTGCGTCTGGAGCTGAAGAACTGGGTGCGCAAGGAGATCGGGCCGATTGCGTCGCCGGACGTGATCCAGTGGGCACCGGGGCTGCCTAAGACGCGCTCGGGCAAGATCATGCGCCGGATTCTGCGCAAGATTGCCACGGCGGAATATGACGGGTTGGGGGATATCTCGACCCTGGCAGATCCGGGTGTGGTGCAGCACTTGATTGATACGCACAAGACCATGAATGTTGCTTAAGTAGCAGGTCTGAGAAGAAGAAAGCCCCGTCCGGTTTTGCCGGGCGGGGCTTTTTTGTGTCTGGAGGTTTTGTGGTGACCGGGCTGGCCTCTTCGCGAGCAAGCTCGCTCCCACAGTTTGACCGAGTACCTTCAGACAAAATGCAGATCCCTGTGGGAGCGAGCTTGCTCGCGAAGGCAATTTGTCAGGCGCTGGTGTAGTCCGCTGTCGGAGCGCGGACTCACCCAACCAATAATTATCGATCTCCCCCGTAAGACATTTCCCGCTGTTACCCAACACCTTCCACGTAACCGAATGTGTAACCGCCCGCCCCGGAGCGGGGCAAAGGGAAACGCATCGCCCCGTTTTAGAGCCTCTAAACCCCCAGTGAAAAATAAGACACAACGCTGCGCTTGCCGGATTAGAAGGGTTTGCGAATAATAGGCCCGCAATTTGCAGCATAGATCGGTTCACTGTCTTTCGCTCTTGCATGAAATTGCAGGGCTGTCAATGCGCCAAAGTCGCTTTCTCTGTGCATCTGTAATTAGTTGTCGCATTGAAGAAATATCGGCTTCCGGCCTGTCGTTAGAATGCCGATCACTCGCTCATCGTGGCTGACGTTGAAACCTCCTTCGGTTTCAATGGGAAATTTCCCACCGATGCAGCAACCGATTTCCCGATTCACCCATTCGCATATTGGGCTGTCGCTCACTCTGCCGTTTTTGCCCTTTACCGATGGAGTCCCAAGATGAAGAAACTTGTGCTGCTTGGCGCCCTGGCACTGTCCGTGCTGTCGATGAACGCCTTCGCTGACGAAAAACCTCTGAAGATCGGTATCGAAGCGGCTTACCCTCCGTTCGCCTCGAAAGCACCGGATGGCAGCATCGTCGGTTTCGACTACGACATCGGCAACGCTCTGTGCGAGCAGATGCAGGTCAAGTGTGTGTGGGTCGAGCAAGAGTTCGACGGTCTGATTCCGGCGCTGAAAGTGCGCAAGATCGACGCGATCCTGTCGTCGATGTCGATCACTGAAGACCGCAAGAAGTCGGTCGACTTCACCAACAAGTACTACAACACCCCGGCACGTCTGGTCATGAAGGCCGGTACTCAGGTCAGCGAAGGTCTGGCTGAGCTGAAGGGCAAGAACATCGGCGTGCAACGTGGTTCGATCCACGAGCGTTTCGCCCGCGAAGTCCTCGCGCCACTGGGTGCCGAGATCAAGCCGTACGGCTCGCAGAACGAAATCTACCTCGACGTGGCCGCCGGTCGTCTCGACGGTACCGTGGCTGACGCCACCCTGCTGCAAGATGGCTTCCTCAACACCGACGCCGGCAAAGGCTTCGCGTTTGCAGGCCCGGCGTTCACCGACGTCAAATACTTCGGCGACGGCGTAGGCATTGCAGTGCGCAAGGGCGACGCCCTGAAAGACAAGATCAACGCTGCCATCGCGGCCATCCGCGAAAACGGCAAATACAAAGCAATCCAGGACAAGTACTTCGCCTTCGATATCTACGGCAAGTAACACGTCTCTGCGACAAGTCCGAAATGGCGCAAGCAACAGGATCTCTGCGGTTTGCGCCATTTTTTCATCCCAACTTTCGAGGACCTGAATCATGTTGAAAGGCTACGGGGCTGTCATCCTCGATGGCGCATGGCTGACGCTTCAGCTCGCCTTGTCGTCCATGGCTCTGGCCATCGTTCTCGGGCTGATCGGTGTCGCGTTGCGCCTGTCGCCGGTGCGCTGGCTGGCCTGGCTGGGCGATCTGTATTCCACGGTGATCCGCGGGATTCCCGATCTGGTGCTGATCCTGCTGATCTTCTACGGCGGTCAGGACTTGCTCAACCGCGTCGCACCGATGCTCGGTTATGACGACTACATCGATTTGAATCCGCTGGCCGCCGGTATCGGCACCCTCGGTTTCATCTTCGGTGCGTACCTGTCGGAAACCTTCCGTGGCGCGTTCATGGCCATTCCCAAAGGTCAGGCCGAAGCCGGCATGGCGTACGGCATGAGCAGTTTTCAGGTGTTCTTCCGGGTGATGGTGCCGCAGATGATTCGTCTGGCGATTCCGGGCTTCACCAACAACTGGCTGGTACTGACCAAGGCGACCGCGCTGATTTCCGTGGTCGGTCTGCAAGACATGATGTTCAAGGCCAAGCAGGCGGCAGATGCCACTCGCGAGCCTTTCACCTTCTTCCTCGCAGTGGCGGCGATGTACCTGGTGATTACCAGTGTTTCGTTGCTGATCCTGCGTCAACTTGAGAAGCGCTACTCGGTAGGCGTAAGGGCGGCTGATCTATGATCTTCGACTACAACGTCATTTGGGAGGCCATGCCGCTGTACCTCGGCGGCCTGCTGACCACCCTCAAACTGCTCGCGCTGTCGCTGTTTTTCGGTCTGCTCGCGGCCCTGCCGCTGGGGCTGATGCGCGTCTCGAAGAACCCGGTCGTCAACGGCGCCGCGTGGCTGTACACCTACGTGATCCGTGGCACGCCGATGCTGGTGCAACTGTTCCTGATCTACTACGGACTGGCGCAGTTTGAAGCGGTCCGCGAAAGCTTCTTGTGGCCATGGCTGTCCAGCGCAACGTTCTGCGCGTGCCTGGCCTTTGCGGTCAACACGAGCGCTTACACCGCCGAGATCATCGCCGGCAGCCTCAAGGCCACGCCGAACGGTGAGATCGAAGCGGCGAAAGCCATGGGCATGTCGCGCTTCAAACTGTACAAACGCATCCTGCTGCCATCGGCCCTGCGCCGGGCACTGCCGCAGTACAGCAACGAAGTGATCATGATGCTGCAGACCACCAGTCTGGCCTCCATCGTGACGTTGATCGACATCACTGGCGCGGCGCGCACCGTCAACGCGCAGTTCTATCTGCCGTTCGAGGCGTACATCACCGCCGGCGTGTTCTACCTGTGCCTGACGTTCATTCTGGTCAAACTGTTCAAACTGGCCGAGCGTCGCTGGTTGAGCTACCTGGCCCCGCGGAAGCACTGATATGGAACGCATCGACCACGTATTGCCGTGGAGCCATTTGGGCAGCGAGCGCAAGATTTCGGTCTTTCGCTTCGGCCATGGCGAGCGCAAGGCCTACATTCAGGCCAGCCTGCACGCTGATGAATTGCCGGGCATGCGCACCGCCTGGGAGCTGAAAAAGCGCCTCGGTGAACTCGAAGCCAAAGGCTTGCTCAACGGTGTCGTCGAACTGGTGCCAGTCGCCAACCCGTTGGGTCTCGGGCAATTGCTGCAAGGCAATCACCAAGGCCGTTTCGAGGCGGGCAGCGGCAAGAATTTCAACCGTGATTTCGTCGAACTGAGCGCGCCGGTTGCGGCCGCTTTGGCCGAGCGTCTCGGTGATGATCCGCACGCCAATGTGCGCCTGATCCGTCAGGCCATGTCCGATCATCTGGCGGCATTGCCGGAGGCGAGCAGCCAGTTGCAAGGCATGCAGCGCGTATTGCTCAGCCATGCCTGCACCGCCGATGTAGTGCTCGATCTGCATTGCGATGCCGAAGCCGCGCTGCACATGTACGCGTTGCCGCAGCACTGGCCGCAGTGGCGTTCGCTGGCTGCGCACCTGAATGTGAAGGTCGGATTGCTCGCGGAAGATTCCGGCGGCAGTTCATTTGACGAGGCTTGCTCGTTGCCGTGGTTGCGCCTGTCGCGGCAGTTCCCTGATGCGCAGATTCCACTGGCGTGTCTGGCGACCACCATTGAGCTGGGCGGTCAGGCCGATACCGGTCGCGCCGAAGCCTGCGCGTATGCTGAAGGCATTCTCGCGTTCCTCGCCGAGCAAGGTTTGATCACCGGTGAGTGGCCGAACCCGGCGCATGAAGCGTGTGAAGGCATGCCGTTCGAAGGCACCGAGTTGCTGCTCGCGCCGCATCCGGGCGTCGTAAGTTTTCTGCGCAAGCCCGGCGAATGGGTCGAGGCGGGCGACGAGATTTTTGAAGTGATTGATCCTCTGTCCGATCGGGTCAGCACGGTGTGTGCTGGTACCTCCGGGGTGCTGTTTGCCATTGAACGGCTGCGTTATGCCCAACCCGGTTTCTGGCTGGCCAAGGTGGCGGGGCGCGAAGCGCTGCGTCACGGGCGCTTGCTCAACGACTGACTGACTGTTTTTGTGAGAACCGACCGCATGTACAAACTTGAAGTCCAAGACCTGCATAAACGCTATGGCAGTCACGAAGTGCTCAAGGGCGTGTCCCTGAAAGCGGCAGCCGGCGATGTGATCAGCATCATCGGCTCCAGTGGCTCCGGCAAAAGTACTTTCCTGCGCTGCATCAACCTGCTCGAGCAGCCGCACGCGGGCAAGATTCTGCTCAACAACGAAGAGCTGAAGCTGGTAGCGAACAAGGACGGCGCGCTGAAAGCCGCTGATCCGAAACAGCTGCAGCGCATGCGTTCGCGCCTGTCGATGGTGTTCCAGCATTTCAACCTGTGGTCGCACATGACTGCTATTGAAAACATCATGGAAGCGCCGGTTCACGTACTAGGCGTACCCAAGTACGAAGCCCGCGAAAAAGCCGAGTACTACCTGAACAAGGTCGGTGTGGCCCATCGTAAAGACGCGTTCCCGGGGCACATGTCCGGTGGCGAGCAGCAACGTGTGGCGATTGCCCGTGCGCTGGCGATGGAACCGGAAGTGATGCTGTTCGACGAACCGACTTCGGCGCTCGACCCGGAACTGGTGGGCGACGTGCTGAAGGTGATGCAAGCGCTGGCGCAGGAAGGTCGCACCATGGTTGTGGTCACGCACGAAATGGGCTTTGCCCGTGAAGTGTCGAACCAGTTGGTGTTCCTGCACAAAGGCGTGGTGGAAGAAAGCGGCAACCCGCGTGAAGTGCTGGTGAATCCGCAATCGGAACGTTTGCAGCAATTCCTCTCGGGCAGTTTGAAATAAATCAGGGCTGCCGTTGCGCACCGTGATAGTGCATGCTTCGCAGCCAGAAGGCTGGCCTGCGATCTCTGTGGGAGCGAGCCTGCTCGCGAATGCGGTGTGACATCCGACATAGATATCGACTGATCCACCGCTTTCGCGAGCAGGCTCGCTCCCACAGTTGGATCTCTGCCTGGATCTCGGTTGGTTTCAAGATTTGTGTTCATTTACGGGCTAGCATTGGCCCATGCCTTCATCACTGTTCTTCGCTTCGGATTGCCCGCCCATGACTGCCCATCGAATTGGTTTCCTGATTTGGCCCAGCACTAAAGCGTTGACGCTGGCGCTGGCGGAGGAAGCCTTGCGTGTTGCTCAGCGTGTGCACCCGGACGTGGTTTACGAACTGTCGTTCTTGCAGGCCGAAGCCGTTACAGGAGCCGGGGCCGAAGGCGCCTGGCAATTGCCCGGTGAGCCCTGGACCGGCAAGCTCGAAAACTTCCAGAAACTGTTCCTCCTCGCCGACGAGCCGCCGACCACGTTGGCCCCGGCACTCAGCAGTGCGCTCAAGCAACTGGTGCGTGCGGGTACCGTCATCGGCGGTTTTTCCGCTGGCGTTTATCCGTTGGCGCAACTCGGTTTGCTCGATGGTTATCGCGCCGCCGTGCATTGGCGCTGGCAGGACGATTTCGCCGAGCGTTTCCCGAAAGTCATCGCCACCAGTCACCTGTTCGATTGGGATCGCGATCGCCTGACCGCGTGCGGCGGCATGTCCGTGCTCGATCTGTTGCTGGCGGTGCTGGCTCGTGATCACGGTGCAGAACTGGCCGGCGCCGTCTCGGAAGAACTGGTGGTTGAACGCATCCGCGAGGGTGGTGAGCGTCAGCGCATCCCCTTGCAGAACCGTCTCGGCTCCAGTCATCCGAAGCTCACCCAGGCGGTGTTGCTGATGGAAGCCAATATCGAAGAGCCACTGACCACCGACGAAATCGCCCAGCACGTGTGCGTGTCCCGTCGTCAGCTGGAGCGCATCTTCAAGCAATACCTCAACCGTGTGCCGAGCCAGTACTACCTGGAACTGCGCCTGAACAAGGCCCGGCAGATGTTGATGCAGACCAGCAAGTCGATCATCCAGATCGGCCTGTCGTGTGGCTTCTCTTCGGGGCCGCATTTCTCCAGCGCCTACCGCAATTTCTTCGGTGCCACGCCGCGGGAAGATCGCAACCAGCGGCGCAGCAGCAGCCCGTTCGAATTGTCGTCAGTGCCGCCCGAGCGCGGCTGAGTACTGGTTAGCCAACGCTCGCCAGTGCTCACTGTGCTTAGGGTTGTTCTTCGCCATCGGAAAAGCTTGAACCCTCAAAGTCGTCGAGTTCCTGGTGGAATCGGGTCCGCGCTTCTCGCTCCTTGAGCAGTCGCAATTCATTGGCCGCGTTGTAGGTTGTCAGACTCTGCTGGCTTTGCGGGCTTAATGGATTGTTACTGAAGTCATAGGTGACTGCTCTGCCCTCTGCGGAAAAGGGCAGTGGGACGGGCAGTTCGGTAATGGCGTTTGCGGAAAGATCTGCGTACGTCAACTGCGGCAGATCAAAAAGGCCGGTGGGCAGTTCAGTCAGTCCGGTGTCGCTTAGATGCAGTGAATGACACGCCTGCAGGTTTTTCAGATCCGGCGCACGCCCCAGCGGGTTGTGCTTCAAATCCAGGACGCGAAGGTTGGTCATGGCGGCCAGCGCATTCGCGCCTTGCTCCGTCAGAGCGATACGGCAACGGCGCAGTGTCAGGCTTGTAAGGTTGTTCATGCGCAACACCGGCAGGGGAATTTCGTTGAGCTGATAGTCGCTGACGGCCAGTTCGCTCAGGTTTGGAAACAATTCAAGCAGACGCTCAACCCGTGGGTATACCTGGGCTGTGCTGGTCAGTTTCAGTTTGCTGACCTGTTCGAAGCGACCGCTTAAGGCTGGCAGCTCGCCGGTAAACGATATTTCGATTGTGACGTCTATGGGGGCCATGCGCGTCGGCGCCAGGCGCAAGCGTTGTTCCAGTTGCTTCATGAAATCCGTGCGCCGGGCACTTTCCTGGCGTAACACTTCGTCCGCAAGCCTCACACCGGTCACCGGATCGCGTGGAACCTCCTTCGCCCACACATCGAGTTGGTCATGTAGCGTGGCGAGGTCGCTCTGGCGACGCAGCAATTCAGTCCGTCCTTCGACCAGTGTCCCCGGCAGACCATAGATCAGATGACCGGCATCCGTTTCGCTGATGCCGGGATACAGGCTCTGAGTCAGCTCGATGTCCGCCTGGTCCGGCGCCACCCCAAGGTTCTGATAGCTGGACTGGTAATAGGTTTTTATCCGTTCTCGAGCGCCAGCGGATAGCGGATTGGCCCTCAGGACGACGCCGTTTGCGGCAAACCCGCTCATGTCTTGTGGCAGCTCAACAATGGCGTTTTCGTTGAGAAAGACGCCGCGCAGCTGAGGCAATTGGCCGACACCGGCAGGCACCTCGGTGATGCCGGTCCGGCTGAGTTCCAGCTCCGTCAACGCCAGCAACGAGCTGACGTCCGGCGTTGTAGCCAAAGGGTTGTTGTAGAGGTCCAGGCGCTTCAGTCGGCTGATTGCGGTCAGCGTGGCTTGCCCCGCCGCGTCGAATACAACCCCGCAACTGCTCAGAGTCAGCGTTTCGAGGCTCGGCATAAGTGTCAGTGCACGAGGGAGTCGACCCAGCGCGAAATTGCGCAGTTCCAGCGTTTGCAATCCGCTGAAGCAGGTGAGGAAGGCGTCCGGGGCATTCAAGGCGTTACTGCCCTGGATGGACAGGCGGGCAACGTGGCTGAAGTCGGCCGTCAGCGCTGGCAAGTCATCGGCAAAAGGTGCCTCGATATCAAGCGCGTTCAGCCTCAGCTCTGTCTTGTCGACGTTCCTGCTGCGCCAGAATCCTTCCAGTTGCTGACTGAACTGTCTCTTCTTGAACAGTTCTGTGGCTCGTTCAGATGCGCCCCAATACTCGCCGGTCGCGGGGTTACGGGTCAGTGCGCGTTCGGACCACGCACTCAAATCGCTGATCATCTGACTGATCTCCACTTCCCAGCGCAGCAGTTGTGCAGTGCCAGCCTGCAGTGTGCCCGGCAGGTGATAGATCATGTGGCTGGCATCGTCCTTGTCCATCCACGGGTACAGTCTTTGCGCGCAGTCCAGATCGCTGATGTCCGGCATAACGTCAAAGTTGCGCCCATGTTCGACGTAGTAGGTTTTGATACGCTCGCGGGCTGCCAGAGACAGTGGGTTGTTGGTCAGGTTGAGGCCGTCGGCCAGATCCAGGTCGAGGTTGAAAAACGCTTCGGGCAGATCGGTGATGCGGTTATCGTTGAACAAGGCGTTTTTCAGGCTCGGGTGATTGGCGACGCCATTGGGCACTGCCGTGATACCGCTATTGGACAACAGAATGTCACGCAGGGCCGGCAGGGGCTCAAGGTCGGGTATCACCGCCAGCGGGTTATTGCTCAGGTCGAGAAGCTCAAGGTCACTCAACGTAGCGAGCAGATGCTCGTCAGCCGGGGTGAGCGTCACGCCGCAGTCCCTCAGCGACAGCTCTGTCAGCGCTGGCAGTTGAGCCACTGCCTGGGGGATTTCGCCCAGGGGAAACTGTTGCAGGTCCAGTTCACGGGTGTTGAGGAACAAATTGAAGAACCTTTCCGGCGCACCAATGGCGGCGTTGCCTTTGAGCTTCAAGCCTGAGACGTGAGTGAAATCAACTGTCAGTCGGGGAAAGTCACCGAAGAATCGCAGGTCGGATTCGAAATAGTCCGCGCGCATGCCTGACTCGACTGACCTGTGGCGCCAGAACCGTTCCAGCTGTTGGCCGAACTCGGATCGGGCTGCGTACTGGTCGAACAGCTCGATCGCCGTAAGGATCTGCCCTGTGACGGGGTGAACACTCGGAACCTGTGGCGCCCACAAGGTCAGGTCGGATTTCAACTGATTGAGTTCGGCCCGCCACGCGACCAGTTGATTGCGGCTGTCGGCCAGGGTGCCGGGCAAATCGTAGATCACGTCGCTGGCCGCTTGCTCGTCCAGGGACGGGAACAGTTGGCGCATCAGGGCAATATCAGCATCGTCGGCTCGTACGTTGAAGTCGTGGCCCATGCGTCGGTAATAGCTTTTGACCTTGTTGCGTGTGGCGAGCGACAGGGGATTGCCGGAAAAATCGAAGCCGTCACTCTGATCGGCGGAATGCTCAAACACTGCATCGGGGATTTCGCTAATGCGGTTATCGCTGAAAATCGCGGTACGCAGATTCAGATGGCTGGCCACCCCGTCGGGCACTGCATTGATGCCGCAGTTGGACAGATCGAGATAAGTCAGCTCCGGGAGGAGGTTGAGGTCGGGGAAGGTGCCCAAGGGGTTGTTGCTCAAATCCAGCGTACGCAGGTGGTTGAGTGAAAGCAGGGTTGCCTGGTTTTCCGGGGTCAACACCACGCCGCAATCGTTGAGCTCCAGTGTGCTGAGGTGAGGCATCCTGATCTGTGCAAGCGCGATCGGTTCGAGGTCGAAGGCGTGCAGTTCCAGCGTGGTCAGATGATCAAAGCGCTGGATGAATGGCAGGGTGGCAGTGATGTTTTTATTACCCACCAGTGTCAGTCGGGTGGCGTGGTCGAAGTTGGTGCTGAGCACCGGCAGATCGCCAATGAACTCCAGTGTTGCGCTCAGCTCGCTGTCTCTGGCGGTCGTCGATCTGGAACGCCAGAACCGTTCAAGTCTCTGCCGGAACGCGTCTCTGGCATTGCGTTCCAGTAGCTGTTCTTCCAGCGTCAATGGCCGTTTGAACACAGGGTCGAGCGCAGGTATTTGAGTGACCCATTCGCTGAGTTCGGTCTGCAGTGTGGTGAGCTCGGTTTCCCAGCGAGCGAGCTGGGCCCGGCCTTCAACCCAGGTGCCGGGGAGCCGGTACAGGACCTCACTGGCCTGGTCGGCATTTAGTTCAGGAAACAACGTGGTGGTGCGCAAGACATCCGCAGGCTCCTGGCGTACCCCGAACTGCTTGCCCGTGTGGTTATAGAATGTTTTTACTTTCTCCCGCGTGGCGGCCGACAGCGGGTTGTCGGCAAAACCGTAACCGTCACTGAGGGAGCTGGCCAGGTCGAAAAAGGCATCCGGTATTTCCGTGATCCGGTTGCCATCGAAACTGCCGGTGATCAATTGCGGGTGATCAAGCAGATTGGCGGGCACGGTTTCGATACCCGTGTTTGATAGATTGAGGTAGCGCAGCGTCGGTATTGCGCTGACGTCGGGAGGTGTCCCCAGTGCATTGCCACGCAGATCCAGCAATGAAAGGTTGGACAATGATGCAAGCACTGCCTGGTTGGCCGTCGAGTGGCTGATGCCGCAGTTGCGCAAGATCAACTGGCGCAATTGCGGCATGGCCGTGAAAGCCTGGGGCAGGCTCGGCAGGTTGAGGTTTTGCGCATCCAGGTACAGCAGCGACGGGAAACTTTGCAGGAACGCGTCCACTGCTCCGGTTTGCACGCTGCCATTGATCGACAGCATGGCGACGTGACTGAAATCCGCTTCCAGTGCGGGCAACTCGCCCAGTATCGGTTGCGCAATCTGCAGCATGTTTCCGGCGGGGCCGCGGGTTTGCCGGCGCCAGCAACGTAGCAGTGCATCCCTGAGCAAGGCGCGATTCTGCAGGGCTTCCCGACGCTCGATGTAGGTCAGCGGCTGACCGTTTTGCGGATGGTTGGCGGGTACGTCGATTTCCCATCGGCGCAGGTCATCACTGAGCTTGCTGTACTCGATGTGGCGCCGGGCCAGATCCGCGTTCAGTGCCGCAGTATCATTCTGAAAGGCAGCGACGAAATTTCGCGCTTCTTCGTTGGAGAAGCCTCGATAGAGTGCCTGTACACGCTCCTCGGGACGGATGATTCGTTGGCCTGCCGTGACCAGATTGTCCTGATTTTCTATGCCGATCACACCGAGTTCGCCGGCTTCAAAAAAGCCGGCATCGTCACGGCTCCGTGGCAGTGTCGGCCGTTGATCGGCGAAGCCGGCCAGTCGCAGTGTGTCCACGCCAGGCTGGCGAATCGGTGCATCGAACAGCACGCTGCGCAACTCATTGCGTTCCAGTGTGCGCTCGCGGATCGCCGCTTTCAGCGCATCAGCCTGGCCGATCTGCAGGTTCAGGTTTTGGCGTTCACCGTCCGGTAATGCGTACAACAGGCTGGAGTAGAAGTCAGTGGCCGAATGCAGTTCCTGACCGCGATCATCGTAAGGTTGATAGCGGCCGTCGCGCTGACGAACCAGCACTTTGTGTGCGGGGGCAGCGTCGCGTCCGATGCTGTCGAGCGCCGCCCCTTCGTAATGTGCGTCGCGGATCTCGATACGCACATCGCCGCTCCAGCCAGGCAATAGCTTGAGGCTGTGCAACGCCAGGGAGTCGGAATCGGGGTTGTTGATGGCTTTCAATTGCAGGCCTTCGTACGCCCGGGTGACGCGCACTTCCTGGCTGGCCAGTTGCATGAGCTCCTGCTGGCGCGCCGGCAGTTGCCCATCATTGATCTGACGCAGTTCACCGCCGGTGGCCGTGTCGAGCAGTTCGCGGGTGACGCTGGCCGGCAAGCCGGGCTGATGTCGATCCAGTTGTTGTGCCAGTGGATCGTCAATGCGCTGCAGTGCCTGATAACGCGATTCGAACAGCGTGGTGCGGTGGCGTCTGCTGAGCTGGGCCAATTGCTTGCGGAGCGTTTGGCTGCGCACTTGCACGGAATGCGTTGGCCCGCTGAAGGGTTCTGCGAGCAGGTTTTTGGTTTGCTGCTCGTCCAGGGCGCCAAGCAGTGTCTTCAGCACATCGCCGTCGGGCTCTTGGTGAAACTCGGTCAGTGGCAGGGTTTCGTCAGTGGAGGACTGCCAGATCAGCTCGCCCTGTTGATCGATGAAACGCAGGCGCTGGCTGCGTGGCCAGCGACCATGGTCCGTCAACAGTTGCAGCTGCGTCACGGGGTCGACGCGCAGGTATTCTTGCGCATCGCTGCTATCGAGTTGGTCGCTCAGCCGTTGCAGTTCCTGATCGATCTTGAAGCGCTGGATGCTGTCGGCCAGAAGTGGCGGCAAGGTTTGCTGATCAGCATGCATTTTGCGCAAGGCATCTTCGTTGACGCCGCTGACTTGCAGAATCGTCTCGCGCTCGGCGGGGGAAAACGACTCTACGCAAGGCCCGATGCGTTGCAGCGCAGTGGCGCCGTCCCACTCCAGTGGTTGCTCGAGTTCGGTGTGCCAGGCGCCGGCACCGTTGTGTCGCACAACGGGTTGATAGGCGTCGACGCGGGTCGGGTGTTCGATACGGTATTGGCCGGGGATCGGGCTTTCGTTGACGGCGAAGTGTGCGTCGTCGAGAGGCAGCAGTTGCTTGCCCTGATGTTGATGCAGGCCAAGCTCACTGGCCTTTGAGCCGCTATCAGGAAGGCTTGTGTGTTGATAGCGGGCGAGGTTCGGGTCCCAATAGCGGGTTTGTTCGTTGGCCAGTCGCACAGGTTTGAAGCGGTCGATGAACGCGACAATTTCCTTGGGCAATATCTTGCGAAACTCGGCAGCGCCAATCGCACCACCAACGGCGAAAGTGCCGAGCTGGACCAGTGACTCGACTGTGCCCATCAGGTGTTCGAACGCTTCGGTTTTACGCCCTTGCGCCCATTCGATGATGCCTTCGAACGCTTCGTCGAGAAACTGATAGGCCATGTACGCCATCATCGCTTCGCCCAGAACCGGCACGAATGGCGCGACGACCAGTGCAGCGGTCTGCGCAATCGTGGTGATGATGTTGACCACCGAATCCCAGAAGGCCCAGCGTGCCTTCTGGTCCACCGCTGCGGTGGGAACGGCAATGACCTGAGCGTCATTGAGGATCTTGTTCAGTCGGGTCTGGTAGAGGTGCTGCCACAGATCGTCGGCGAACGGCTCGAGCCCCGACTGCAGATCGGGGCGCTCGACCGGCGCTTCACGCCATGTAGGCAGCGCGTTGCCTGGCTCGTGGGGGTGCCACTTGATCTGCGTGAGTCGACTGTTCAGCGTGCTGAAGAAAGCCCCCCTTTGATCGTGGTTGACGAATCGGCTGAAGAATTGCTGGTAATCCTTCGAACGCAGTTGTCGTGTCAGTTCAACCACCATTTCGGCCGCTGAGGCATATTCCTTGAAGGGATGCTCGGGATCATCCGGAACGTAGGCCACCACCCGTGCGGCGCTGCGAGACACGTACAGATCCGGGGCAAACACGACAATTCCGGTGAGCGACGCGCCCAGCAGGGTTATGTCATGGCTGCGTACTGGCGCGTCCTTGACATAGAGGCCGCCCAACCCGTCAAGCATCGCTTCAACCAGACGAGAGTAACTTTGCGATACGTCCCGGTTTATTAGCGCCCATTGCAGAGCGGCTTTCATGGAGGCTTTGGCACTGGCGTCTATTTTCTTTCGCAGTGCTGACTTCACCGTCGAATCGGTAAAACCCAGCGTGTCTTCGAGTTTTTTCTTGTACTGCGCGCCGATATCCAGCCGTCGGCACAACTGGACGAACGCCGAAATGCTCAGTTTGGCTTTGATCGACGGCAGGGCTTCGAACTGGCCTGTGGAGGAGGGGCGGGTGGTGTAGGTCGACGCGGCTTCGAAGGCTGCCGCGTAGCTTTCCTTTTCCTCGAAGTTATGCAGCGCGGCATCCAGCAGCGAGACGGACCAGACGCGCGCGCCTGTGCTTATCGGAAACCACGGCGTGGTGGCGGGAATGTACAGGCGTACAAATGTGGTTCTGACATCCAGATCCAGATCGAAACACTTTTTCAGCTCTGCCTGGAGCAACGGTTCGGCAAAGGCGCTGGCGTCTTGCAGGTGTTCAAGGCTTTTATCGACCTCACTTTGAGCGGCCATGTGGGCGGCATTGAGGCTTTTCATCTGTGTGTGTTGCGTGGCGGGCGCAGATTGCACGGGGGCCGAGCGTTGCGGCGAAATACGCTTGAGTGCCTCGCGGCGAGCGACTGAGGCACTGCCCAGCCAATCGGGGATGGCGTTCTTCAGCGGCAGGTAATGATCGTCAGGGTGTTGGGCATCGTTGGTGTCGGGCGGGGATGCCGGTTGTTGTCCTTCGGGCAAGTTCATTGGCCATTCCTTGGGCGTTGAAAGGAATGCCCAGCAAATCAGCAAATGGCGATCGAGGTGCGGTACATATTTATAGCTTTGCTGCGAGGTTGAGTTGGTATTCTCTGCAGCCTGCCGCAAATCGGCAGGGCCAGTTAAACTGCGCCTTTGCGACGCTATTTGTCGCATTGCCGTAAACCCGTGAAAATCCGGGGTTTGCGCTATAAGAAGTTGTCGCTTGGCGACAAGGCCGGGCAGAAAACTGTCCTTACAATCCCCCCATCGCTCGCCAGTTTCAGGCGGGTGGCCCTCATCAGGAGACTCCGATGTCCGTTGAGCACGCTGCGGTACAACGCGCCGATTTCGACCAGGTAATGGTTCCCAACTACGCGCCTGCCGCTTTTATTCCGGTGCGTGGCGCCGGTTCCCGTGTCTGGGATCAGGCCGGCCGCGAGCTGATCGACTTCGCCGGCGGGATTGCCGTTAACGTATTGGGCCACGCGCACCCGGCGCTGGTCGGTGCACTGACCGAGCAAGCGAACAAGCTGTGGCACGTGTCCAACGTGTTCACCAACGAACCAGCGCTGCGCCTGGCGCACAAGCTGATCGACGCCACGTTCGCCGAGCGCGTGTTCTTCTGCAACTCCGGCGCTGAAGCCAACGAGGCCGCGTTCAAGCTGGCCCGTCGTGTGGCGTTCGACCGTTTCGGCACTGAGAAGTACGAAATCATCGCCGCGCTGAACAGCTTCCACGGCCGTACTTTGTTCACCGTCAACGTCGGTGGCCAGTCGAAGTACTCCGACGGTTTCGGCCCGAAAATCACCGGCATCACCCACGTGCCTTATAACGATCTGGCAGCGCTCAAAGCTGCCGTTTCCGACAAGACCTGCGCGGTCGTGCTGGAACCGATCCAGGGCGAAGGCGGCGTACTGCCGGCCGAACTGGCTTACCTGCAAGGTGCCCGCGAACTGTGCGACGCGAACAACGCGCTGCTGGTGTTCGACGAAGTGCAGACCGGCATGGGCCGCAGCGGCAAGTTGTTCGCCTACCAGCATTACGGCGTGACCCCGGACATCCTGACCAGCGCCAAGAGCCTGGGCGGCGGTTTCCCGATCGCGGCAATGCTGACCACCGAAGCGCTGGCCAAACATCTGGTTGTCGGCACTCACGGCACCACGTACGGCGGCAACCCGCTGGCGTGCGCGGTCGCTGAAGCGGTGATCGACGTGATCAACACGCCAGAAGTGCTGAACGGTGTGAACGCCAAGCACGACAAGTTCAAGGCGCGCCTTGAGCAGATCGGCGAGAAGTACGGCCTGTTCACACAGGTGCGTGGTCTCGGTCTGTTGATCGGTTGCGTGCTCAGCGATGCCTGGAAAGGCAAAGCCAAAGACATCTTCAACGCCGCTGAAAAAGAAGGTCTGATGATTCTGCAGGCCGGCCCGGACGTGATCCGTTTCGCCCCGAGCCTGGTGGTGGAAGACGCCGATATCGATGCCGGTCTCGACCGTTTCGAACGCGCTGCTGCAGCACTGACGCAAGCCTGATAGACCCTTCGGCGCCTGGAGTTTTTCAGGCGTCGATCAAAATTTTATGCCGGACCAGATCAACTGTAGGAGTGAGCCTGCTCGCGATTGCGGTATGTCAGTCGACTCATTGGTTTCTGACAGACCGCAATCGCGAGCAGGCTCACTCCTACATTGATCTCCATGTAGGCCCGGTTATTTTTTCTGTGAATTGATAAGAGAAAGGAGTGACACCATGCTGGTGATGCGCCCTGCGCAAATGGCTGATCTGGGCGAGGTACAGCGTCTGGCTGCGGACAGCCCGATTGGTGTCACTTCCTTGCCGGATGACGTGGAACGTCTGAGCGACAAGATCGCCGCGAGCGAAGCTTCGTTCGCCGCCGAAGTGAGCTTCAACGGTGAAGAGAGCTATTTCTTCGTCCTCGAAGACTCCACCACCGGCAAACTGGTCGGTTGCTCGGCGATTGTCGCCTCGGCCGGTTATTCGGAGCCGTTCTACAGCTTCCGCAACGAGACCTTCGTCCACGCTTCGCGCGAGCTGAAGATCCACAACAAGATCCACGTGCTTTCGCAGTGCCATGACCTGACCGGCAACAGCTTGCTGACCAGTTTCTACGTGCAGCGCGAGCTGGTCGGTTCGCCGTGGTCCGAGCTCAACTCCCGTGGCCGTCTGCTGTTCGTTGCCAGCCACCCGGAGCGTTTCGCTGATTCGGTGGTCACCGAGATCGTCGGTTACAGCGACGAGAACGGCGACTCGCCATTCTGGGATGCAATCGGGCGCAACTTCTTTGACCTCAACTACGCCGAAGCCGAGCGTCTGTGCGGGCTGAAAAGCCGTACATTCCTGGCCGAGCTGATGCCGCATTATCCGATCTACGTGCCGCTGCTGCCGGATTCCGCCCAAGAGGCGATGGGCCAGGTGCATCCACGTGCGCAGATCACCTTCGACATCCTGATGCGCGAAGGCTTCGAGACTGATCACTACATCGACATTTTCGACGGTGGCCCGACCCTGCATGCGCGCGTTTCGGGGATTCGTTCGATCGCCCAGAGCCGCGTGGTGCCGGTGAAGATCGGCGAGCCGGTGAAAGGTGCCGGGCGCCAGTATCTGGTGGCCAACGCGCAGTTGCAGGATTACCGCGCGGTGCTGCTGGAACTGGATTACGCGCCGGGCAAACCGGTGACTCTGGATCTGGAAGCGGCCGAAGCCCTGGGCGTCGGTGAAGGTGCCAGCGTGCGCCTGGTGGCGGTTTAACGCCTTAGCGAGTTTCACGGGTGGCGAAAGCGGCCCGTTTGAGGAGATAGCATGATTGTTCGTCCCGTACGCAGCAGCGATTTAGCCGCTCTGATCGACCTGGCCCGCAGCACCGGCACCGGCCTGACCACTTTGCCGGCCAACGAAGAACGTCTGGCCCACCGGGTCGGCTGGGCCGAGAAGACCTTTCGCGGTGAAGCCGGCCGTGGCGATGCGGACTACCTGTTCGTGCTCGAAGACGACGACGGTCGCGTGGTGGGGATTTCCGCCATTGCTGGCGCTGTCGGCATGCGTGAGCCTTGGTACAACTTCCGTGTCGGCCTCACTGTCAGCGCTTCGCAAGAGCTGAACATCTATCGCGAGATTCCGACGCTGTTTCTGGCCAACGACCTGACCGGTAATTCCGAGCTGTGCTCGCTGTTCCTGCACGCCGATTACCGCAGCGGTCTGAACGGCCGCATGCTGTCGAAGGCGCGGATGCTGTTCATCGCTGAGTTCCCGGAATTGTTCGGCAACAAGATCATCGCCGAGATGCGCGGTGTCTCCGATGACGCCGGCCGTTCGCCGTTCTGGGAAAGTCTGGGTCGGCACTTCTTCAAAATGGAATTCAGCCAGGCCGATTACCTCACCGGTGTCGGCAACAAGGCGTTCATCGCTGAACTGATGCCGAAATTCCCGCTGTACACCTGCTTCCTGTCCGAAGGCGCGCGTAGCGTAATCGGCCAGGTTCACCCGGACACCGAACCGGCCTTGGCGATGCTCAAGGGCGAAGGTTTCAGCTATCAGGGTTACGTCGACATCTTCGACGCAGGCCCGGCCATCGAATGCGAAACCGGCAAGATCCGCGCAGTGCGTGACAGCGAAGCGCTGGTGCTCGCCGTCGGTACTCCGGGCGACGACGCCACGCCGTTCATCATCCATAACCGCAAGCGCGAAGACTGCCGCATCACCGCTGCGCCGGCGCGTCTCGCTGCCGGCACGCTGGTGGTCGATCCGCAGACCGCCAAACGTCTTCAACTCAACGCTGGCGATCAAGTGCGCGCCGTGGCGTTGTCCGCTGCACGGGAGTCGAAATAATGAATTCGCTATACATCGCAGGTGAGTGGCTGGCCGGTCAGGGCGAGGCCTTTCAATCGCTGAACCCGGTGACCCAGCAAGTGCTGTGGTCGGGGGAGGGCGCCACGGCTGCTCAGGTTGAATCGGCCGTGCAGGCTGCACGTCAGGCCTTTCCGGGCTGGGCGCGCCGCACGCTGGAAGAGCGTATCACTGTGCTTGAGGCTTTCGCCGCGTCGCTGAAAAACCACGCTGACGAACTGGCTCGCACCATCGGTGAAGAGACCGGCAAGCCGTTGTGGGAAGCCGCGACCGAAGTGACCAGCATGGTCAACAAGATTGCCATCTCGGTGCAGAGTTACCGCGAGCGTACCGGCGAGAAGAGCGGCCCGTTGGGCGACGCCACCGCCGTTTTGCGCCACAAACCGCACGGCGTGGTCGCGGTGTTCGGCCCTTACAACTTCCCCGGTCACCTGCCAAACGGCCACATTGTTCCGGCGCTGTTGGCCGGTAACAGCGTGCTGTTCAAGCCAAGCGAGCTGACCCCGAAAGTCGCCGAGCTGACGGTCAAGTGCTGGATCGAAGCCGGTCTGCCAGCGGGTGTTTTGAACCTGCTGCAAGGCGCTCGCGAAACCGGCATCGCACTGGCGGCGAACCCGGGCATCGACGGTCTGTTCTTCACCGGTTCCAGCCGCACCGGCAATCATCTGCACCAGCAATTCGCCGGGCGTCCGGACAAGATTCTCGCGTTGGAAATGGGCGGCAACAACCCTCTGGTGGTCGATCAGGTCGCGGATCTGGATGCAGCGGTTTACACGATCATTCAGTCGGCGTTCATCTCTGCCGGCCAGCGTTGCACCTGTGCACGCCGTCTGCTGGTGCCGCAAGGCGCGTGGGGCGACAGCCTGCTCAAGCGCCTGGTTGAGGTCAGCGCGACCATTGAAGTCGGAGCGTTCGATCAGCAACCGGCGCCGTTCATGGGCTCGGTGATTTCCCTCGGCGCAGCGAAAGCGCTGATGGACGCTCAAGAGCATCTGTTGGCCAACGGCGCGGTTTCGTTGCTGGAAATGACTCAGCCACAGGCACAAGCCGCGTTGCTGACTCCGGGCATTCTCGATGTGAGCGCTGTTGCCGAGCGTCCGGACGAAGAATTGTTCGGCCCGTTGCTGCAAGTGATCCGCTACACCGATTTCGAAGCGGCGATCGCTGAAGCCAATGACACCGCTTATGGTTTGGCCGCTGGTTTGTTGTCCGATTCCGAAGCGCGTTATCAGCAGTTCTGGCTGGAAAGCCGCGCCGGGATCGTCAACTGGAACAAACAACTGACCGGTGCTGCGAGCAGCGCGCCGTTCGGCGGTGTGGGTGCCTCGGGTAACCACCGCGCCAGCGCCTATTACGCTGCGGATTACTGCGCGTACCCGGTGGCGTCGCTGGAAACCCCGAGCCTGGTGTTGCCATCGGCCCTCACGCCAGGCGTGAAAATGGCGTAACGGCCATCGCGAGCAGGCTCACTCCTACAGGTTCAGTGGTGTTCACACATGTTGTGTCCAACATAAATCCTGTGGGAGCGAGCCTGCTCGCGAAGGCCGCGCCTCGGTCTAAAAGAATAGTTACTGATGCCTATAACAACAGATTCTCGTGGAGCCTCGCTGATGAAATCCTATGAAGTCAATTTTGACGGTCTAGTGGGGCCGACCCATAACTACGGTGGTCTGTCCTACGGCAACGTTGCGTCCCAGAGCAACAGCCAGCAATCTTCGAACCCGAAGGAAGCGGCGCTGCAAGGCCTGGCGAAGATGAAAGCGCTGATGGAAATGGGCTTTCAGCAAGGCGTGCTGGCACCGCAGGAACGTCCGGACGTGGCCGCTCTGCGCCGTCTGGGCTTCAGCGGCACTGACGCGCAAGTCATTGAGCGCGCTGCCAAAGAAGCCATGCCGCTGCTGGTCGCCAGTTGCTCGGCGTCGAGCATGTGGGTGGCCAACGCCGCCACGGTCAGCCCGAGCGCCGACACCGCAGACGGCCGCGTGCATTTCACCGCCGCCAACCTCAACTGCAAGTACCACCGCAGCATCGAGCATCCGACCACCAGTCGCGTGCTCGGCGCGATGTTCGCCAATCAGCAGCACTTCGCCCATCACGCTGCTCTGCCGGCAGTGGCGCAATTTGGTGACGAAGGCGCGGCCAACCACACGCGTTTCTGCCGTGAATATGGCGAGGCGGGCGTCGAATTCTTCGTGTTCGGTCGCAGTGCTTTCGACAATCGTTTCCCGGCGCCACAGAAATATCCGGCGCGCCAGACCCTCGAAGCCTCGCAAGCCGTTGCGCGTCTGCACGGTCTGCGTGACGAAGGCGTGGTTTACGCCCAGCAGAACCCGAACGTGATCGATCAGGGCGTGTTCCACAACGACGTGATCGCAGTGGGTAATGGCGAGGTGCTGTTCTATCACGAGGACGCCTTCCTCGAGACCGATCAGATGCTGGCCGAACTGCAAAGCAAACTGGCCAAGGTCGGCGGCAACTTCCAGTCCGTGTGCGTGCCGCGTTCGGCGGTGACCGTGGATGACGCGGTGCGCTCGTACCTGTTCAACAGCCAATTGCTCTCGCTTCCTGATGGCTCGATGTTGCTGATCGTGCCGCAAGAGTGCCAGGCCAACGAGCGCGTCTGGGCTTACCTGCAAAGCCTGACCAGCTCCGGCGGTCTGATCCGCGAAGTAAAAGTTTTCGATCTCAAGCAAAGCATGCAGAACGGTGGTGGCCCGGCGTGCCTGCGACTGCGCGTCGCGCTTAACGAAACCGAACTGGCAGCCGTCAACCCAGGGGTTATCATGACGCCACCGTTGTACGGTTCGTTGACCGCATGGGTTGAAAAGCACTACCGCGACCGCCTGAGCGAAACCGATCTGGCGGATCCGCAATTGCTGCTTGAATGCCGGACGGCACTGGATGAACTGACGCAAATCCTTAAACTGGGCGCGGTTTATCCATTCCAGATCAATTGATGGCCGGCGCGTCGCCTGAACGCGGCGCGCGGCTTGTCTCCCCCAAGAGAGTAAAAACATGAGCGATTCCCTGCAGCTGATCCTTGAAGACACCGACGGCACGCAACTGCAAACCTCGTGCACCCGCGTCGCGGTCATGTGGCAAGGCAAAGAGCTGTGGATCCAGCAGGACGGCCGTGGCCAACTGCTGATCGGCGTGGACGTTGAAGAAGGTGACGCCGAGTACGCCAACCTGCTGCTGCGCCCATTGGCGACTAATCTGGTAAGTCTGCAACTGGAAATGGAACCGGCTGACGTCGGCGACGACGAAGACCACGTGCACGGCCCGGATTGCAACCACGACCACTAAGGAAACAGCTCTATGCTCGCCCTCGGCAAACTGCTTGAACTGACCCTCGCCGGCCGCGAACCGGCGGAGAAGACTCAACTGACTGTCGAAGGCGTGCGTATGCGCTGGTTGAGCGAAGGTGCGCTGGAAGTCCGGCCACCCGAAGCACGCGACAATGGCCTGGACCTGCTGCTGTCGGCAGGCATCCATGGCAACGAAACAGCGCCGATCGAGTTGCTTGATCGGCTGCTGCACGACATCGCCCGCGGCGATCTGAAGCCGCGCGCACGCATTCTGTTCCTGTTTGGCAACCCGGAAGCGATTCGCAAAGGCGAGCGTTTCGTCGAGCAGGACGTCAATCGGCTGTTCAACGGCCGTCATGAACAAAGCGGTGGCAGCGAAGCACTGCGTGCCTGTGAGCTGGAGCGTTTGGCGGCAAGCTTTTTCAGCAAGCCGGATCGCCAGCGTCTGCATTACGACCTGCACACCGCTATTCGCGGTTCGAAGATCGAGCAGTTTGCCTTGTATCCGTGGAAGGAAGGTCGCCAGCATTCGCGTCTTGAGCTGGCACGTCTGCGCGCTGCGGGCATGGAAGCGGTGCTGTTGCAGAACAAACCGTCGATCGTGTTCAGCTCGTACACCTACGACAAGCTCGGTGCCGAGGCTTTCACGCTGGAACTGGGCAAGGCGCGGCCGTTCGGGCAGAACGACGGGGTTAACGTCTCGCTGCTGGAAACTCGTCTGAAGCAGATCATCGAAGGTACCGAGCCGGAGATGGCGGAGCAGGGGCTGGACGGTTTGCAGCTGTTCAGTGTCGCCCGGGAAATCATCAAGCACAGTGATGCGTTCCGCTTGAACCTGCCGCAGGACATCGAAAACTTTTCAGAGTTGGACGTGGGTTATGTGCTGGCCGAAGATCTGGCCAATACCCGCTGGATCATCGAAGAGCAGGGCGCGCGGATCATCTTCCCCAATCCGAAGGTCAAGAACGGCTTGCGCGCGGGCATCCTGATCGTCCCGACCACCGACGAAAATCTCGCCTGACCCGATGATCGTTCCCACGCTCCGCGTGGGAATGCAGCCCGGGACGCTCCGCGTCCCAAAGCGGACGCAGAGCGTCCATTGAGGCATTCCCACGCAGAGCGTGGGAACGATCGTTCGAGGCTTAGACGGCTACAGCACGCGGCTCTGTACGACGCAATGCCCGAACCTTCTGCAGCGTATCCGCGCAAGTCCTTGCCGCTTCCTGACCCTTGTGTACAAAGTGCTCAAAGAAGAACTTCTGATGCTCGTCACCGGCATGGAAGTGATGCGGCGTCAGCGACACCGAGAACACCGGCACTTCGGTTTCCAGTTGCACCTGCATCAGGCCGCTGACCACCGATTGGGCGACGAATTCGTGGCGGTAGATGCCGCCGTCCACCACCAGGGCTGCCGCGACGATGCCGGCATAACGACCGGTCTTGGCCAGCAACTTGGCGTGCAGCGGCATTTCAAAAGCGCCGCCGACTTCGAAGATATCGATGTCGGATTCCTGATAACCCAGGGCAATCATTTCGGCAACGAAGCCTTTACGGCTCTGGTCGACGATTTCCTTGTGCCAGCAGGCTTGGATGAACGCGACGCGCTCGCCATGAGGGTGTTTGCTTTTGCTGTCGATAGCGGTGGGTTGCATGTTCTGACTCCTGTTTGTGTGAAAAACAGGGCGTTATGAATCGAAAGGGATTCAAGGGTACGAGCGCACGCACGAATGCACGCGGACGGCCCTTTGGCGTTAATCCCGTTCTCTCTTCATCCGGACTATGACCGTCGGCCCCGGAATCACACCGGGTCTGCTGACCTTGCCGCCGATCACAGCCTTTGCCGTGTTCGTCGACAAGCGCTCGCGGGCTATGCGCATTGCGCGCAATTACCGCCGGTGGGGAATTGCACCCCGCCCTGAGAACGTTTTTGCCGCCCTTTCTCGGGCGGCGCAGCGTTTTTAACACAGATTGTGTGTCTGTGCATTGCGCCTTTCTGATGATTGTCATCGAATTTTTTGACGGCTCGAAATGACTTTTCCTTGCGCAAGGGTTGATTAATCCCCGCGATGACCGCAGTAATTCCACTTCGTAAAGGGATTTCCCCTGCTGATTAGAGGCCAGGTTCATGAGTGTTATCGATCTTCGCAGCGACACCGTCACCCAACCGACTCCGGCCATGCTCGACGCGATGACTGCGGCGGACACCGGTGATGACGTTTACGGCGAAGATCCAACGGTCAATCGCCTGGAGGCCGAGCTGGCCAAGCGCCTCGGCTTTGCCGCCGCTTTGTTCGTGCCGACCGGCACCATGAGTAATCTGCTGGGGTTGATGGCGCACTGTGAGCGCGGCGACGAGTACATCGTTGGTCAGCAGGCGCACACCTACAAGTACGAAGGTGGTGGCGCTGCGGTGCTCGGTTCGATCCAGCCACAGCCGCTGGAAGTGCAGGCTGACGGCTCGCTGGATCTCGATCAGGTTGCGGCAGCGATCAAGCCGGATGACTTCCATTTCGCTCGAACTCGTTTGCTGGCGCTGGAAAACACCATGCAGGGCAAAGTGCTGCCGCTGGAGTATCTGGCCCGCGCCCGCCGCTTTACTCAGGACAAAGGCTTGCAACTGCACCTCGACGGCGCGCGCCTGTACAACGCAGCGGTGAAACTTGGTGTGGATGCACGGGAAATCACTCAGTACTTTGATTCGGTGTCGGTGTGCCTGTCCAAAGGCCTCGGTGCCCCGGTGGGGTCGGTGCTGTGCGGCTCTGAGCAGTTGATCGGCAAAGCTCGTCGCTTGCGCAAAATGGTCGGCGGCGGCATGCGCCAGGCCGGACTGCTGGCAGCGGCAGGCCTGTATGCGCTGGATCACAACGTCGAGCGTCTGGCCGACGACCACGCCAACGCGCAATTGCTCGCCGATGGCTTGCGTGAAGCAGGTTTCATCGTCGAACCCGTGCAAACCAACATGGTTTATGTGCAAATGTGCGACAAAGCCGAAGCACTCAAGGCGTTTGCCAGCGAACGCGGGATCAGATTGAGCGCTGCTGCGCGTCTGCGTATGGTCACGCACATGGACGTCAATCGTTCGCAAATCGAGCAAGTGATCGCGACATTCGTCGAGTTTTCGCGCAAGTGACAGCGTTAGCCGTCCAATTGACCGTTTCTATCGTATAAACACGCTGTACCCCGCGCGCAGGGCCGATATAATGCGGCCCTTTGCCGTCGCTTCGTCTGTTGACGTTTCGAACAGGCCTTTGGCCGCAGCCTCCGTGGAAGAACCTAATGAAAAGCGCAGAAATCCGTGAAGCCTTCCTTCGCTTCTTCGAAGAGCAAGGCCACACCCGTGTAGCCTCCAGCTCTTTGATTCCGGGCAACGACCCAACCCTGCTGTTCACTAACGCGGGGATGAACCAGTTCAAGGACTGCTTCCTGGGCCAGGAAAAACGTGCGTACACCCGTGCGACCAGCAGCCAGAAATGCGTGCGTGCCGGTGGCAAGAACAGCGACCTGGAAAACGTCGGTTATACCGCTCGTCACCACACGTTCTTCGAAATGCTCGGTAACTTCAGCTTCGGTGACTATTTCAAGAAGGACGCGATTACCTACGCGTGGACCTTCCTGACCGGCGTTCTGCAACTGCCGAAGGAAAAACTCTGGGTCACCGTCTACGCCTCCGACGACGAAGCGTATGACATCTGGACCAAAGAAATCGGTGTGCCGGTCGAGCGCATGATCCGCATCGGCGACAACAAAGGCGCGCCGTACGCCTCCGACAACTTCTGGACCATGGGCGATACCGGCCCGTGCGGTCCATGCACCGAGATTTTCTACGATCACGGCGACCACATCTGGGGCGGCCCACCGGGCTCGCCGGAAGAAGACGGCGATCGTTACATCGAGATCTGGAACAACGTGTTCATGCAGTTCAACCGCACCGCCGACGGCGTGTTGCATCCGTTGCCAGCGCCGTCGGTCGATACCGGTATGGGCCTGGAGCGGATCAGTGCGGTGATGCAGCATGTCAATTCCAACTACGACATCGATCTGTTCAAGAACCTGCTGAAGGCCTCGGCCGAAGCGATCGGTTGCGAAAACGGTGATCAGTCTTCGCTGAAAGTAGTGTCCGACCACATCCGTTCGTGCGGCTTCCTGATCGCCGACGGCGTACTGCCGTCCAACGAGGGTCGCGGTTATGTACTGCGCCGGATCATCCGTCGCGCCTGCCGTCACGGCAACAAGCTGGGCGCCACCGGCAGCTTCTTCTACAAGATCGTTGCTGCACTGGTTGCCGAGATGGGTGAAGCCTTCCCGGAACTGAAAAAGCAGCAAAGCAACATCGAGCGCGTGCTCAAGGCCGAAGAAGAGCAGTTCTCCAAAACCCTGGAGCACGGCCTGAAAATTCTTGAGCAGGACCTGCTGGAACTCAAAGGCACCGTGGTGCCGGGCGACGTGGTGTTCAAACTCTACGACACCTACGGTTTCCCGATGGACCTGACCGCCGACATCGCCCGCGAGCGCAGCCTGACGGTCGACGAAGCCGGTTTCGAACGTGAGATGGAAGCCCAGCGTGTTCGCGCGCGTTCGGCCAGCTCGTTCGGTCTGGACTACAACACCTTGGTCAAGGTTGATGTGGCCACCGAATTCACCGGCTACAAAGACACCAGCGGTTCGGCAAAAATTGTCGCTATCTATAAAGATGGCCAGTCGGTCGACGTCTTGAATGAAGGCGAAGAGGCGGTGATCGTTCTGAACCAGACGCCGTTCTACGCTGAATCCGGCGGCCAGATCGGCGACTGCGGTTTCCTTCAGGCGGGCAGCGCACGTTTCGACGTACGTGACACCACCAAGACTGGCGGCGCATTCCTGCACCACGGCGTGCTGGATTCGGGCAGCCTGACCATCGGCGCGCCAGTGGAAACCCACGTCGATGCCGAAGTGCGTCACGCGACTTCGTTGAACCACTCGGCCACCCACTTGCTCCACGCGGCACTGCGTCAGGTACTGGGCGAGCACGTTCAGCAGAAAGGTTCGTTGGTGGATAGCCAGCGTCTGCGTTTCGACTTCAGCCACTTTGAAGCGATCAAGCCTGAGCAGATCAAAGCGCTGGAAGACATCGTCAACGCCGAGATCCGCAAGAACTCGGCGGTTGAAACCGAAGAAACCGACATCGAAACCGCCAAGAACAAAGGCGCGATGGCGCTGTTCGGCGAGAAGTACGGCGACAACGTGCGCGTGCTGAGCATGGGCGGCGATTTCTCCGTCGAGCTGTGCGGCGGTATCCACGCCAACCGTACCGGCGACATCGGCCTGCTGAAAATCATCAGCGAAGGCGGTGTGGCCTCGGGCGTGCGTCGTATCGAAGCAGTGACCGGTGCTGCGGCACTGGCCTACTTGAATGCTGCAGAAGAACAACTCAAGGAAGCGGCCAGCCTGGTCAAGGGCAGCCGCGACAACCTGATCGACAAGCTGTCGGCTGTGCTGGAGCGCAATCGCCAACTGGAGAAGCAGCTCGAGCAGTTGCAAGCCAAGGCGGCCAGTGCTGCGGGCGACGATCTGTCGTCCTCGGCTCTGGACGTCAAAGGCGTGAAGGTTTTGGCCGCACGTCTGGATGGTCAGGACGCCAAGGCGCTGTTGGCGCTGGTTGATCAGTTGAAGAACAAACTCGGCCGCGCAGTGATCCTGCTCGGCAGTGTCCATGAGGAAAAGGTCGTTCTGGTTGCAGGCGTAACCAAAGACCTGACTGGCCAACTCAAAGCCGGTGATTTGATGAAACAGGCTGCTGCGGCAGTGGGCGGGAAGGGCGGTGGTCGTCCGGACATGGCGCAGGGCGGCGGTGTTGATGCCGGCGCGCTGGATGGCGCACTGGCGCTGACCGTTCCATTCGTCGAGCAGGGTTTATAAGACGGCCCGTCGGGCCCGCAGTCTAGTGGCGGGCCCGGCGGCTGTTCGAGTGATTATTGGGCGCCCTTCATGGGCAGAGGCGGCTTTGAAATGGCTTTGATCGTACAGAAATTTGGAGGCACCTCGGTCGGTACTGTCGAGAGAATCGAGCAGGTCGCCGACAAGGTTAAGAAATTCCGCGATGCCGGCGATGACCTGGTGGTTGTGCTGTCTGCAATGAGTGGCGAAACCAACCGTCTGATCGATCTGGCCAAGCAAATCAGTGGCGACGGCCAACCGGTTCCGCGTGAACTGGACGTGATCGTTTCCACCGGTGAGCAGGTGACGATTGCCCTGTTGGCCATGGCGCTGATCAAGCGCGGTGTGCCGGCGGTGTCGTACACCGGTAATCAGGTGCGGATCCTGACCGACAGTGCGCACAATAAAGCGCGTATCTTGCAGATTGATGACCAGAAGATTCGTGGCGATCTGAAAGCGGGTCGCGTGGTAGTTGTCGCCGGTTTCCAGGGCGTCGACGAGCACGGCAACATTACCACCCTGGGTCGTGGCGGTTCTGACACCACCGGCGTGGCACTGGCTGCTGCGCTGAAGGCTGACGAGTGCCAGATCTACACCGACGTTGATGGTGTTTACACCACCGATCCGCGCGTTGTGCCGGTCGCTCAGCGTCTGGACAAGATCACCTTCGAAGAGATGCTGGAAATGGCCAGCCTCGGTTCCAAGGTGTTGCAGATCCGTGCGGTGGAATTCGCCGGCAAGTACAACGTTCCGCTGCGCGTACTGCACAGCTTCAAGGAGGGTCCGGGCACCCTCATTACTATTGATGAAGAGGAAACCATGGAACAGCCGATCATTTCCGGCATCGCTTTCAACCGCGATGAAGCCAAGCTGACCATCCGTGGCGTCCCAGACACCCCGGGTGTGGCGTTCAAGATTCTCGGCCCGATCAGTGCCGCGAACATCGAAGTCGACATGATCGTGCAGAACGTCGCGCACGATAACACCACCGACTTCACCTTCACCGTGCACCGCAACGACTACCAGGCCGCACAGACCGTGCTGGAAAACACCGCTCGCGAGATCGGTGCCCGTGAAGTCGTAGGCGACACCAAGATTGCCAAGGTCTCGATCGTCGGCGTCGGCATGCGTTCCCACGCAGGCGTGGCCAGCCGCATGTTCGAATCCCTGGCAAAGGAAAGCATCAACATCCAGATGATCTCGACTTCGGAAATCAAGGTTTCCGTGGTGATTGAAGAGAAGTACCTGGAACTGGCTGTGCGCGCCCTGCACACGGCTTTCGAACTGGATGCTCCGGCCCGTCAAGGCGAGTAATTCCGTTTCTTGAAGGGCGCGGTCTGACCGCGCCCTTTATTTTTTGAATGGCGCGAGCCCTGAACTGTTCTTTTGCTCGCGCTGGTCAATACTCAGGCATGTAGGGCTACGATCGCTCCGGTTGTAGGTCGGGTGCCTTTTTTTTGCAGACTGTTGTCCCTGAACTGAATTGCGTGAGGAGAAAGGTATGCTGATTCTGACTCGTCGGTGCGCAGAAAGCCTGATTATCGGTGATGGCGAAATCACCGTGACCGTGCTCGGCGTTAAAGGAAACCAAGTGCGTATCGGCGTCAACGCCCCGAAAGAGGTTGCTGTGCACCGTGAGGAAATTTACCTGCGTATAAAGAAAGAGAAGGACGA
Organism: Pseudomonas sp. S3_C06; assembly: GCF_054667675.1. Lineage (NCBI taxonomy): Bacteria > Pseudomonadati > Pseudomonadota > Gammaproteobacteria > Pseudomonadales > Pseudomonadaceae > Pseudomonas > Pseudomonas sp. S3_C06. The sequence continues at coordinate 2,262,842 of NZ_CP162747.1, read as the reverse complement.
AGAACCAAGCCATTAATTTTTATCGATTTTTATGTTTGCAAACGGGGAAAAGGTTGGTTAAGATACGCCCCGTGTTGCGGAGAGCTGGCCGAGTGGCCGAAGGCGCTCCCCTGCTAAGGGAGTACACCTCAAAAGGGTGTCGGGGGTTCGAATCCCCCGTTCTCCGCCATTATTTGCTTAGTACGTCGTAATCTGGCTTTTTCTGTAAGTTGTTGAAATTAATAGAAAAAGTGGTTGGAATAGAGATTAGACGGGCTATAATGCGGCGCAACAAATGCACTCGTAGCTCAGCTGGATAGAGTACTCGGCTACGAACCGAGCGGTCACAGGTTCGAATCCTGTCGAGTGCACCATTTAAGAGTTAGTTACAGCGATGTAAATAACTTGGCTTCAACCAGATGTGATCTGGTCTAAAAACACAAAATGCACTCGTAGCTCAGCTGGATAGAGTACTCGGCTACGAACCGAGCGGTCACAGGTTCGAATCCTGTCGAGTGCACCATTTAAGAGTTAGTTGCAGCAATGCAGGTAACTTGGCTTCATCCAGTTGTGGTCTGGGCTAAAAACACAAAATGCACTCGTAGCTCAGCTGGATAGAGTACTCGGCTACGAACCGAGCGGTCACAGGTTCGAATCCTGTCGAGTGCACCATATACCGAAAAGCCCGCGTTTATCGCGGGCTTTTTGCTGTCCGGGATTTGGCTTTTGCCTTCACGCATCCCCTCTCATCAAAATCAATTTGAGCACTACGGCCTCGCTTGAGGTCGTATCGATAGCTGGTCGTCGATGTTCGGGTATTCACCTTGTCCGGTTTGCCTAGCGCGCTTTCGACGTCTTGTTGGTTCATGCCGGCAATGACGCGTCGATTGATGATCGCTGCGCGCCGTTGCCTGGCGTCGATCAGATTTCCGCATTTGTCTTCGGTGTGGCCAATGATGCCCGGTTCGCGGCCTTTGGTTGTCATGCCGGATGTTTCTTCATGGTTGTGTTCCGGCATCACTGCCACAACTGATCCGGGTGAGTAGGGGTGGACTTCCTGTGCTGAGCGCTGCTCACCTTGTGCACAGCTCATCGAGGTGAACGTGATGCTGCCATCGGCGGCTTCGCAGCGATGGAGGGTGAGGGCGGCCCCGGTGGGCGGCAGGCAGAGCAGGCTGGTGAGTACGAGGTGGGATGGTTTCAATGGCATTCGGCGTCCTCCATGACGATCTACGCTCAAGGGTAGACGCTACATTTTCGAGTGTTGGTGTGTTTTCTTTTCAGGATGAGTCGTCGCATGTGCAGGGATCAGGACAGTGCTCAGGTTTGTTTCGCAAGCGCTTGTTTCGACCGTGATTTTTTAACGTTTTAAACCGTCAGGCGGTGTATCATTGCGCCCGTCAGCCCCGCCGGGGCTTATGGAAAACCTCCATGGACTTACCCAGTAGTTACTCAGTACCCCGTTTCACCAATCATGAATTGACTGATTGATCCTTCCGGCGTGCCCCGCTGCTGGGAGTGGAGTTCGCCTATGTCTGAAATCGAAGTAAAGAAAACACAAGAAAGCCTGCAGGATCGCCTGGCTCAGGTCGTCGAGCTGCTGCAGCGTCAGCGGGTCGTCGAAGACCTGACTCATCGCCAGGAAGGCGCGCATCACGACCGTGTCGAAAATCTGGTTCACCGGCAAAATCTAGTCGAGCTGCAGCGCAAACTCGATGATCTGCACTCCGCCGACGTCGCCTACATTCTTGAAGCCTTGCCGCTGGACGACCGTCTGACGCTCTGGCAATTGGTCAAGGCTGATCGCGACGGCGACATTCTTCTCGAAGTATCCGACTCCGTTCGTGAAACGCTGATCGCCGACATGGACGATCACGAACTCCTGGCTGCTGCCAAGGACATGGACGCCGACGAACTTGCTGACCTGGCTTCCGAGCTGCCGCGAGACGTCGTTCATGAGTTGATGGAGAGCCTGGATAACCAGCAACGTGAACGCGTCCGTTCGGCCCTGTCTTACGACGAGGAGCAGGTCGGCGCGTTGATGGACTTCGAGATGGTAACCATCCGTGAGGATGTCAGCCTCGAAGTTGTTCTGCGTTATCTGCGTCGCCTCAAAGAGCTGCCGGGTCATACCGACAAGCTGTTCGTCGTCGACTACGACGGGGTGCTCAAAGGTGTGCTGCCGATCAAGCGCCTGCTGGTCAATGATCCGGACAAGCAGGTTGCCGAGGTGATGGCCAGCGATCCGGTGAGTTTCCATCCGGACGAAGATGCCTACGACGCTGCTCAGGCGTTCGAACGTTACGACTTGATCTCGGCTCCGGTGGTCGATAAGAACGGCAAGCTGATTGGTCGTCTGACCATTGACGAAATGGTTGACCTGATTCGTGAAGAAAGTGAGAACGAAGTTCTCAACATGGCCGGTCTGCGTGAAGAGGAAGACATTTTCGCTTCGGTCTGGAAGTCTTTACGCAACCGTTGGGCATGGCTGGCGATCAACTTGATCACTGCGTTTGTCGCCTCTCGAGTGATCGGCCTGTTCGAAGGCTCGATCGAGAAGCTGGTAGCGCTCGCAGCGCTGATGCCGATTGTGGCCGGTATTGGTGGCAACTCCGGTAACCAGACGATCACCATGATCGTTCGCGCCATGGCGCTCGACCAGGTAAGCACCGGCAATACTTCGCGCCTGATGCGCAAAGAGCTGGCGGTAGGCCTGATCAATGGCCTGGTCTGGGGCGGTGTGATTGGTGTGGTTGCTTATCTTCTCTACGGCAGTTGGTCGTTGGGCGTGGTGATGACAGCGGCTATGACGCTCAACTTGCTGTTGGCGGCGTTGATGGGAGTATTGATCCCGATGACCCTGGCGAAGATGGGGCGAGATCCGGCGATGGGGGCGAGCGTGATGATCACTGCGATGACGGACAGTGGTGGTTTCTTCATCTTCCTCGGGCTGGCGACAATCTTCCTGCTCTGATCAGTTGCATCGAAACAGCCCGCCTATTGGCGGGCTTTTTCTTGTCTGCGAAATCTCGAATTCCGCGCAAAAAAAAGCCAGCAGTTAAGCTGGCTTGAGATGTTCGGTATGGCTCAGGACGCGTCTGCTGCCATTTCGGCGTCATGGGCAATCAAGGACACCAAAGCGTTTTGCTGACGATGAGATAGCTGGCGGAAACGTTGCAACAGCTCGCGCTCGTGCAACGACAGCTCCGGGCTGTCCAGGCGCATGCTCAGCTCTTCGCCCAGTGCACCTTCCTGAATAAGACTCTGCTCAAGGCGCGCAATGATCTCGGAGTTCATGCTGCGATGATGATTGCGAGCCACCTCGGCAATGCGTTCACGCATTCCGTCTGGCAGACGTACGACGAACTTGTCAGCCGTACGGCTGGAATAAATTGCCTGTTTCAATGGGCGCATATATTTAACCGGTTAGTTCAGGGGAGCGGTTCTCGGGATTGGCCGCAGGATGTGTGGTAGGACAAGCATCCGCGCCAAATGGTTCAACCTGAATTGTTAAGAGGCCCGCATCATGCCTCAAAATTGCCAGATCATTGGCGTCAATTCTGTGACAAATATTGAGCTGGGTAAAGGCGTAATGCCAGCACCAATTATCAGAAATGCGGACTGGTTGGAAATCTTCGCCTCTGTCCACATCCTTTGCCGCTTCCGGCGGTACATCAATTGATGTCCGCAAGCATCAGAACGTGCATGCTATGCGGGTTCTGCATCCTTGCTCCTTATCTGTACAGGATAGTGGCAAATTGCCGATTTACTAGTGGCAGACACCTGCCGGAGGGCGTTTTCAGGATGGATGGCAAGCTTATTTATTTGATGGGGCCGTCCGGTTCGGGCAAGGACAGTTTGATTGAGGCTGCACGTGAACCACTGCAGGCAATGAACTGCGAGATCATCCGGCGGGTTATTACTCGATCAGCCGAGTCGATGGGCGAGGATGCGGTGGGTGTGACGCCCGAGGAATTCGAGAATCGTCAGCTCGCTGGCGATTTTTCGCTGGCTTGGCATGCTAACGGTCTTGCGTATGGAATACCGATTGAAATGAATCATTTGTTGGCAGCGGGGCGGCATGTGCTGGTCAACGGCTCTCGCGCAAACCTGCGCCAAGCGTTGGAGCGCTACCCGACGTTGGTACCTGTTCTATTGACGGTAGATGACGAGGTTTTGCGAGAGCGTCTTCTTCGACGCGGTCGGGAGACACTTGAACAGATAGAGGCTCGACTTGGCCGCAATACCCTGTTCAAGGACAGAAGATCAAGCGATGAGTCGGTACATGTAATCGACAATTCGGGCGACTTGGCGGGCGCGGTGAGTCAATTGCTGGATGTGATCCGGTTTAACGCAGTACCGGATCGAACTTGATTTTTCGACCGGCGATCAGTGCCAGGACAAACAATACCGAAAACACGCCGCAAACAATCAGTGGCAGGGTGACAACGGTGTCCTCGAACAGCGAAAAATGCATGACACCACTCATAACGGCGAGAATCAGAAATCCTGCGGCTGACTTTGACATGCTGTACTCCTGAAGATATTTCAAAAAACCAGACGGTTGATCATTTGGGGTGGCAGGGCTTGCTCTCGGGCGCTGACAGCTCTTGGAGCAAAGCTGTCTTTACCGGTTAGAACTGCCAATTGGGGTTGCCTCTGCACTTGCAGGTAATGCGGCATACGTTGGGCTACCGATTTCTGGGTGGCGCTTTCAGGCATAAAGTGAAAGCTGGCCAAAATCGCCAATGCAGCGGCGTTTGCAAGTAAGAGGGTGGTATTCATGAGCGGCGCTCCGATTGTTCTTCTATGGAACAGGCAAAGCAGTCGTCGTGCCAACAGTCTAACCGCTGTTTAGTCCTTTAAAAACAAGGATTTGAGAGGTTTTTTGGGCTTGCAGGGCTTGCAATCTGCATTGGTGGCGTCTTAAGGGCGTGCAAAATGCACGGTAAAACTTCCCGCAGCATTGCGGTGTGCATGCCTACACTTAATATGGCTACGGATGACATGACAAATCAGGACTTGGCCGTTAACATGCAGGCCGTCCGTCACACAGCGTCTGCTCGTGACAACCCCGTGTCTCAGTAGCTCAATTGGATAGAGCATCCCCCTCCTAAGGGGAAGGTTGGCAGTTCGAACCTGCCCTGGGACACCATCTATTGTTTGAACTTCCCTCTGTTACCAGATTTCACCGGCCTCCAGCCGCTCTATAACGCGATCATTTTGTGCCGCCTGATAATCCGTTGTGTGGACGGGGCGATCTCATCTATAGGGTTTTCGGCTACCGATAGCTGTTTTCTCTCAATGCGGTAGCGCCTTCTATATAGATAGAAGGGCTTTCGGGTGTTTTCGATAGAAAAGTG
>NZ_CP162747.1:0-2252500 GCF_054667675.1 Pseudomonas sp. S3_C06 | reverse complement strand
TTCATATCGACGGCGGTGTTTGGCACCTCGATGTCGGCTCATCACATCCTGGGGCTGAAGCCGGTCCCAAGGGTATGGCTGTTCGCCATTTAAAGTGGTACGCGAGCTGGGTTTAGAACGTCGTGAGACAGTTCGGTCCCTATCTGCCGTGGACGTTTGAGATTTGAGAGGGGCTGCTCCTAGTACGAGAGGACCGGAGTGGACGAACCTCTGGTGTTCCGGTTGTCACGCCAGTGGCATTGCCGGGTAGCTATGTTCGGGAAAGATAACCGCTGAAAGCATCTAAGCGGGAAACTTGCCTCAAGATGAGATCTCACTGGAACCTTGAGTTCCCTGAAGGGCCGTCGAAGACTACGACGTTGATAGGTTGGGTGTGTAAGCGCTGTGAGGCGTTGAGCTAACCAATACTAATTGCCCGTGAGGCTTGACCATATAACACCCAAGCAATTTGCGTCGAAAGGCCAGATTGCGGTGTGTGAAGACGAAACGAACCGAAAGTTCGACTGCACTTAAAAAAGCAGCACAAACACCGAAAGCTGTCACATACCCAATTTGCTGAAGCGAGGCCACAAGGCCACGACTCAGTACCCGAATTTCTTGACGACCATAGAGCGTTGGAACCACCTGATCCCATCCCGAACTCAGCAGTGAAACGATGCATCGCCGATGGTAGTGTGGGGTTTCCCCATGTGAGAGTAGGTCATCGTCAAGATTAAATTCCGAAACCCCAATTGCGAAAGCAGTTGGGGTTTTGTTTTGCCCGCAGGAAAGTGTTTCAAGGATGAAAGCTTGGGAACGCCATCAGTTTCAAAATTAGAGCCCTGTCGCAATGGAAATTGCGACGGGGCTTTTTGCATTACCGTCAGCCGACGAATTGCCACGGCGAGCCGCGACTACATCATTGATTGTGAACATTAGACAGGATGCACAGTTAACCTTCGTTCAGCTCAACTTTACCCATTGAAGTGCTGACTTCGGTTATGTGTCGGCGACCGTAGACTTCGTATGTGCGGCTGCCGTCATCGCTGTCCGGTTTACGCAAGGCCAGTTGCGCGAACAAACCATTCTTTTCGCTGTAACTGCCGAACCAGTCGATCAAAGCGCTGATGTAACAATCATTGCCAATGAAGACCGGCAGGTCGGCGACTTTTTCAATGCTGTAATGCGCCGGGCCAAAGCTGTAGTAATCGTTTTCACCGGCGCCGGTAGCCGGAATAGGGCAGAGCGGTTCTTTTGATGGGATAGCGGCGGTTTCATTTACTTTCGCCACTGCCAGATTGAGCGCTCGGTGCAGATCGGGTTCGAGTTCAAACGTGCTGTTGCCGTCATCTTTGTGTTGAAGAGTGGGTACGTCGAGGTCATAGCGATAACGGATCGTCACCGTAGGCACCTGGACGTTGATTTTCAGCGGGTTGAGCAAGTAGACCCGATCGACGCCGTACTCACTGTTTCGATAAGCCGCGTAAGTCTTGCCGCGCAGGCTTATCCAGTCCACTGACTGATTGGCGCCGCGATCGTTGGTGTAGAACAGCGAACTTTCGGGCTCAACAGAACGTTTTACGAACCGTTCACCGTCGCGCCGCCAGGTTTCCACGTAGGTAAACAGGCCGGTACCCCCGGCGTAAGTATTTACAATCAGATCGCGTTGCCCGTTGCCATCCAGATCCCGCAAGGTGTAGGAACTCAGGCCGGTTTCGGCCGCGTCAGTGATCAGGGAAGCGGTGAGCGCTCGCCATTCATTGGCGCTAACGCCTTTGGGCTGCGATGTCGGAAAGTGCGTTATCGACGAATCCTCTTCACTTGCTTCACCGTCAAAACCGCCGGCAGTTGTTTTGACGGCGAGCGCGGCGAGTGCCCGATCCAGCGCAAACTCTGGATCATCTTTACTGGCGGCTTGAATGCGCTTTTGCAGATCGTCCAGCGCCTGTTTATCGAGGTCATCCGGTTGATAGGCAACCGTTGCCTGCCACTGCGCGTGCAGCGCTTGCAGGCGCTCTTGATAGTGCTGGCTCAGGCACGAAATATCTTCCGCGCACTCATTGCGGATTTTCAGCCACAGCCGTTGAGTGCGCTTGAGTTCAGCTTGTGCAGGAGCAGAGGCTTTGAATAAATCCCGATAAACCACGCCCATCCGCGCATCCAGCTCATACAGCGACTTGTTCGCGCAAACAGTGTTTTCGACGGCATTCGCCGCTTTTGTGCAGTCCATTCCAGCCGCCATTGCCTGCTGTATAAACAGCAGCGCACAGACAGACGTGATGCAGCGTCCTTTGATGTACACGATGTAAACCTTGTAGTGGAAAGTTGAACCGGCGCGCAGGGTAATCGCTAGGCGAGGATTCTTGAAGCGCCGGCTTCAGGGAACAGCACTTCTGGCCGATAACCCATTCGGTGACTTAAAAGTCGCGCGAAATCGCTTGATAGCATTTGGCCGCCAGCTATCATCTGCGCGCCTGAAATTGCCCTCACTTCAATTGCCTGGAAATCTTCGATGCTGTCGTATCACCAAAAGAGTTTTCTGATCGTCGATGATTTCTCGGATTTCCGCAGTTCCGTGCGTTCGATGCTGCGTGAGCTCGGGGTCAAGGACGTCGATACGGCCGACACCGGTGAGCAGGCGCTGAAGATGTGTGCGCAGAAGTCCTACGATTTCATCCTGCAGGATTTCCATCTCGGCGACGGCAAGAAGAACGGCCAGCAGGTACTCGAAGACCTGATGCTGGAAAAGCTCATCAGCCATGAAGCGGTGTTTGTCATGGTCACCGCCGAGACCAGTCAGGCGATGGTGCTTAGCGCTCTGGAGCACGAGCCGGATGCGTACCTGACCAAGCCGTTCAACCGTTCCGGTCTGGCCCAGCGCCTGGAGCGTCTGGAGCAGCGCAAGACGTTGCTCAAACCGATTCTGCAAGCCCTCGACCGTGGCAAACCGGTCGAGGTGCTCAACGCTTGCATCGCCCTGTGCAAGCAGGACATCCGCTATGCGCCGCTGTGCCTGCGCTACCGCGCTGATGCGCTGCGCGACATGAACCAGAACGAAGCGCTGGAGCGTCTTTACGACAGCATCATTGCTGATCGGCCGTTGCCGTGGGCATTTGCCGGATTGGGCAAGTTGCTGTTCAAGCGTGGGCAAGTTGCCCAAGCCAAAGGTGTCTATGAAAAGGCGCTGAAGGTGTTCCCGATGATGCCGGCGCTGTATGACGGCATGGCCGACGTGCTGGTTTCCGAGGGTGACACCAAAGGCGCGCAGCAGGTGTTGGAAGAGGCTATTCGTCTCTCGCCACTGGCGGTGCGTCGACAGGCGCTGCTGGGCAAACTGGCCATGACCAACGAAGATTTTGACACCGCCTCGCGTGCTTATCGGCAGGCGGTGGCGCAGGGCGCGCAGTCGCGCTTCAAGGACCCGGAAAGCAACCTCGGCCTGGCTCACGCGCTGATCAGCAAGGGCAGTGAACGCGGTCTCGACACGCGTACACGGCTGGAGATCAACACCACACTCAGTGCGGTGGCCAAAGAGAACCCGACCGACCCCGGCCTGCAGATTCGCGCGCGTCTGATGAAAGCTACCAGCCTGTTGCTCAACGATGCGGAAACCGCTGACAAGCTCACCGAACAAGCGCTGATGCGCCTCGACGGCATGGAGCAGTTCATGAGTCCGGAAGCGGCGCTGTTGGTCGCCAAGCAGTTGCAGATGCTCGGTCAGGCCGAGGCGGGCACGTCGATGCTCAAGAGCTGCGCGGAGATCTACGGTGATGATCCGGCGGTAATGAAAGACATCGCCAAGCTGACCGATGATCCGACTATTCTCAGCTCCAGCAATGCCGCTGCCGACCTCAACCGTCAGGGCGTGCGGGTGTACAAGACCGGCAACCTGGTCGAGGCCCGCGAGGTGTTCCGCAAGGCGCTGAAGATGCAACCGAAGAACATCAGTATCGCGCTCAACATGGCCCAGTCGCTGCTGCACGGCACCGACACCAGTGTGCCGTCGGCGGAGCTGGAAGAATGTCGGGCCTGCCTGAAAATGGTTGGCCTGATGCCCGACACCGACGCGCGTTTTGCGCGTTATCAGAAGCTGAAAAGCAAGGCGTTTGGCGAATGAACCACGACAAGCAGGCTCTGGATTTTTCTACGGTGATCGCCTCCACTGTCCACGACATGAAGAACTCGCTGGCCATGCTGATGCAGGCTCACAGCCAATGGCTGGGGCGCTTGCCGCAAGAACTGCGCGAAGGCACGGAGCAGGGCGTGATCGACTTCGAGTTCGCCCACCTCAACGGCATGCTGGTGCAGTTGCTCGGGCTGTACAAGCTCGGCGTCAATCAGTTGCCGCTGCAACCTGCGTATCACGAACTCGATGACTTTATCGAGGCGCAACTGGCGGCGCATCAAGAGGTGTTTGCCAGTCGCGGGATCATCGCCACGTATGAAGTCGATCCGTTGAGTCCGCTGGGGTTCTTCGACCGTGAGTTGATTGCCTCGGTGCTTGGTAACTGCATCAACAACGCCATTCGTTATGCTCGCGAGTCGCTGCTGATCACCGTCAGTGACGAGGCCGGACAACTGGTGCTGAGCATCAACGATGACGGCGACGGCTATCCGGCCGAGATGCTCGAGCGTCAGGCTGATTACGTGCAAGGCATCAATCACAGCAGTGGCAGCACCGGACTCGGTTTGTATTTCGCCAACCGCATCGCAGCGCTGCATCAGCGCAACGGTGTTGAAGGTCGCACCGAAATCCGCAACGGCGGTCCACTCGGTGGCGGGGTGTTCAGCCTTTATCTGCCGTGACGCGCCTTTTTGTTTGACGCTGCTTGATATTCCGAACAGCCGAAGCCTATTTTGTACGGGTCGCCGTTCGCGGCTCGCACAATAACAAGGATTGCGTCATGACAACCGATGGCCAGCGTTCACTCGCGCAGCGATTGACGGGCATTGATGAGATTGAATGTGTCACGCCGGATTTGAACGGCGTACCCCGGGGCAAAGTGATGACCGCCGAGGGTTTCCTCGAAGGGCGGCGTTTGCAACTGGCGCGGGGCGTGCTGTTGCAATGCATTATGGGCGGTTACCCGGCAGCGCGGTTTTATGGCAGCGATGACGGCGATCTCGCACTGATTGCCGAGCCGACCCAGATCCATCGCCTGCCGTGGAGCGACGACCCCCGAGCCCTGGCCATTTGCGATGCCGATGAACTGACTGGCGAAAGCTCCAATCTGTCGACCCGTGGCCAGTTGAAAAAAGTCATTGCCCGTTACGCTGCGCGCGGCCTGGCGCCGGTGGTGGCGACCGAGCTGGAATTCTTTGTCTTCGCCCCGAACACTGATCCGACCCAAGCGTTCCGTCCGCCGGTGGGCCTTGATGGTCGTCGCGAGGATGGCCAGTCGGCGTTCAGTGTCAGTTCCAATAATGGTCTGCGGCCGTTCTTCAACGAAGTCTATAAATGCATGGCGGCCCTCGGTTTGCCGCGCGATACCTTCATGCACGAGATGGGCGTCAGCCAGTTCGAGATCAATCTGCTGCACGGTGATCCGCTGCTGCTGGCCGACCAGACCTTTCTGTTCAAACACCTGCTCAAGGAAGTTGCGCTCAAGCACGGCCTGACCGTGGTGTGCATGGCCAAGCCACTGGCGCACACGCCGGGCAGTTCGATGCACATTCACCAGAGCATCGTTGACAGCAACAGCGGCAAGAATGTCTTCAGTGACGAGCAGGGTGAACCGACAGCGATGTTCCGCCACTTCATCGGTGGTCAGCAGGCAGGCATGGCTGATTTCACCGCACTGTTTGCACCCAATGTGAACTCCTATCAGCGTCTGTGCCATCCGTACGCATCACCGAATAACGCGTGCTGGTCCCACGACAACCGTGCGGCCGGGCTGCGCATTCCGGCGAGTTCGCCGGTCGCACGTCGGGTCGAGAACCGTTTGCCGGGCGCCGATGCCAATCCGTATCTGGCGATCGCCGCGAGTCTGGCCGCCGGCTTGCATGGGATCGAGCATGAGCTGGAACCGAGCGAAGCCATTCAGGGCGAGTTCGAGGTGCCGGACAATCTTTCGTTGCCATGTACTTTGCACGCCGCCCTCGAACGTCTGAAACGTAGTCAATTGGCCAGGGAACTGTTCGGACAGGAGTTCATCGAAGGCTACATCGCTTCGAAGACCATGGAGTTGACCAGCTTCTTTGATGAAATCACTCCCTGGGAACGGCGTGTTCTAGCAGCCCAGGCCTGACGAACCGTCGCCATCGGGCTATCGTTTTGGTAGCCCGGTCTTTACTGCAAGGAGCCGCTCGGAACGCCGATGCGCCAAATCTGGAAATCCTTTCGAGCGCTGTATTTCGCCTCGCTGATGATGTTGATCGGCTCGGGCCTGCTATCGACCTATCTGGCCCTGCGCCTGGCCGCTGACAACGTCGACGGGTTGTGGGTCGGTGCGTTGATGGCGGCCAACTATTTCGGCCTGGTGCTGGGCGGCAAGATCGGTCACCGACTGATTGCCCGGGTCGGGCATATCCGCGCTTATTCTGCCTGTGCCGGGATCGTCGGGGCGGCGGTGCTTGGCCATGGTCTGGTCGATTGGCTGCCGGCGTGGCTGGTGCTGCGGACCATTGTCGGTCTGGGCATGATGTGCCAATACATGGTGATTGAAAGCTGGCTCAACGAGCAGGCTGATGCCAATCAGCGAGGTCTGGTATTCAGCGGTTACATGATTGCGTCTTACCTTGGCCTGGTGCTGGGTCAATTGATTCTGGTCATGCACCCCGGGCTGGGTCTGGAGCTGTTGATGCTGGTCGCGCTGTGCTTCGCGCTGTGCCTGGTGCCTGTGACATTGACTCGAAGGATTCACCCGGCGCCCCTGCATCCGGCGCCGATGGAGCCACGGTTCTTTATCAAGCGTGTGCCGCAGTCGCTGAGTACGGTGCTGGGTGCCGGTTTGATCATCGGTTCGTTCTATGGTCTGGCGCCGCTGTATGCCTCGCAGCAGGGGCTGTCGACCGAGCAGGTCGGTCTGTTCATGGGTAGCTGCATCTTTGCCGGGCTGTTGGTGCAGTGGCCGCTGGGCTGGTTGTCCGACCGTTATGATCGGGCGCTGTTGATTCGCTGCTTCGCCGGGTTTCTCGCACTGGCTGCGTTGCCGCTGGCCATCCTGCCGCAGGTGCCGCTGGAGGTGTTGTTCGGCGTTGGCTTCTTGTGTTCGCTGGTGCAGTTCTGTCTGTATCCGCTGGCGGTGGCGTTTTCCAACGACCATGTCGAAGGTGATCGGCGGGTATCGCTGACGGCGATGCTGTTGGTGACTTACGGTGTCGGCGCGAGCATCGGGCCATTGCTGGCGGGTGTGCTGATGAAGCTGTTTGGCAGTCAGAGCCTGTATGCGTTTTTCAGTTTCTTCGCACTGGTGCTGGTGTGGCGGATCCGGCCGAAAGCCGTGACCAATCTGCATCAGGTCGACGACGCGCCACTGCATCACGTGGCCATGCCTGACAGCATGTCCAGCTCGCCACTGGTGGCAGCGCTTGACCCTCGGGTAGACGAGCAGGTGGTGCAGGAGCAGATGGTGCAGGACCCTGTGCAAGCGCCGCCGACTCCCGAACCGGAGCCTGACGCCGATGCTCAGCCAGAAACTGCAGCAGAGGCGGAGCCGGATAGTGGCAACGACAAGCCCGCGCCAGATCTCAGTGGCGGCAGACCTTGAGCTGAACAAAAAACACCACGCATAAAAAAGGGCAGCCCCGCCAGGGACTGCCCTTTTTATTGTCGCTGCAAATCACATATCGTCTTTGTCGAAACGGCGTGCTTCACGTTGCAGCTGATAAACGAAACGCTCAACGTTGCGTGCAGCCTGACCACTGATGTTGTGGAAGCGCAGGCCGGCGAAGGTGATGTTGAGTTTTTCTTCGAAGTGCAGATAACGCAGTTCGACGGAGGTTGGCTGGTTGCCGAACAGCGGCGGGGCGATCAGGCGGTCATAGACCTGGCCCAGTTGCAGACGATCAGTGATATCGCCTTCGAAACGCAGCTTGCAGCCGGTCGCGGAGATATCCAGCAGTTTGCCGTTGATTGGCGCCTTGAGCTTTTCGCCGCCCAGTTCAACGCTGACCAGATCAGTCAGTTTCAGCGCGGCGCGGAAAGCATTGCGGCGCTGGTGGTAAACCACTTCGGTCGGTAGCTCGCCGGTGTAGAAGCGATCACCCTCGGATTCCTCGATATTCAGCGTGCCGGTGCACTCCCAGGCAATGCGCACACCGTCATGAAAACCTTCGACCTTGAACGGCTCACCGGCCAGCAGAAAGCGTTCGCCATCGCGCGGGATCATTTCGTCCAGAGCGATCGAAGCGCTGTCGCGGTCGACCTTGATCAGGTAGCTCTGAAAACGCTGGCTGCGCTCATGGAAGGTGATGATCAGCGGATCGTGGCTTTCTTGCAGCTGGCGCAGGTTGCTGGAGATTTCCAGTGGCGTGGTAAGCACCTTAGGGGGCTGCGGAGCATCATCCGCGCTGAGGGCGTTGGACACGGTTTATCAATCTCCAGACAAAATATGACGACTAGCCAGCATTTTGCCAGCATGTTCCGCGGGTTGATAGAGCTGGCGCATCAACGGCTCATGCCTGGCTGAGCGGACGCGGTACGGCGGGTTTGGCAAATGTACCGCTGGCGTTATAAAGCGCTGGCGCTTCACCACCGGTAAGGATCTTCAGCTGATTGGCCGTGGCGGCCTGCTGGATCTGGATCGACTGGCCATTTTTGACGTTGGCCGCCTGGCATTGAGCGATCAGATCGGTCAGGGCATCGCCCTGGCTCAGCAACTGATCGCCAATGCTCGACTGGCCAGCCAGTTGCTCAAGACCTGAACGATCGGTTGGCAGGTTGAGGCTGGCAAGGATTTCGCTGCGCTTGCGGCCATGCTGTTCAAGCAGAATGATCAATGCCTGTTTGTGCGCCAGAATTTCTTCGAGCAGTGGCATGTCGCGACCGTGCAACGCGAGGGATTCGGTTTGCAGCAACTCCAGCAATTGTTGAGCTGGAGCAAAGTCGTCGTTGATCAGTTGCAATAAATTAGTGTCGTGCATGGCTGGCCTTGGGTTTTAAGCGTCCAAAAGCCTGGCGCAGGCAAAGGCCTAGCGCTGGGCTTCGAAGTTGAGCAGTTTGCTGGCTACACGGTTGCTGTCGACTTTATAGCTGCCATCGGCAATCGCGGCTTTCAACTCGGCCACACGGGCTTTGTCGACAGCAGGCTGATCGCGCAGCTTGTCAGTGACCTTCTGCAACTGTTGAGCCTCATTGCTGAGGTGTACCGATTCCCCGCTTTTTGCGGTACTGGCCGTTTCGGCCTGGGTATTCAGCGGCGCAGAGGTACCGGTTTCGGCGGTTTCCTTGGCGTTGCTGGTACGTGTACTGCCCGTAAGTGACGAGGAGCTGTTCAAACGGCTGAAATCGATGACCATGATAAAAACCTCTGGGAATTTGGACGCTTGCCATGTTTTCGGCCACCCTCTGGAAAACTTTAGGCACATTTACAATGAGCCTTGCATGCGCCGGCGCGTGTCCTGCTGCGGCACAGTTTAGGGAACAGCCGGGGTCAGCGCCAGTTTTCTACATCGCCACTTCCACTTGGCCGGGCGCGGTGACTTGCGCCTTGATGACCCGTTGCGAATTGAGGTTTTTCACGCGTATCTGTTCTTTCAAACCGCCATTGGCCAGTGCTTCACCGGGCATGCGCACGGCCAGCGTACCGCTGCGTGCGGTGATGACCACTTGATCGCCCTTGCGAACCACTTCGGCCTGTTCCAGATGAACCAGGGTAATCACCTGATCGGCGACCGTTGGTCGGGTTAATTTCTGCCCGATCGCTTCGTCTACCGAAGTCAGAAAGCCTTGGTTGATCGTGCTTACGTCGCGCTCTCGCAAGGTCACGTCCTGTGGCTCGATAATCCCTGCGCGTTTCAGTGGCCGCGTGGTCGTCACAATCTCGCGAAACAGGCGGACTTGAGCGGGCACGAACACGGTCCAGGGCGAGGCGCCTTCACAGCGGACCTTCACCGTGACCCGGCCCAACGGACGTGCCGGGCTCTCCAAAGTCGCTGTCAATTCCTTGTCGCACATAGGCATGCGCATACGGGGGTCGAGCTGGTTTACTTCGATTTCGTAGCGACCTTCCGTTTGACTGGTAGCCAGATAGTCTTCTACGGTGAACTCAAGAAAGCCCTGAGTGACGCCGATAAGCATGTCAGGCAAGGTAACCGCATCAGCAATGGCAGGGCTGCCAGCGAAAAAGCAGCAGACGGCTGACATCGCGCAAAGGCTTTTGCGAGCGCGGGAGGTCAGGTGTCGGAAAAATGTCGTTTGAGCGTTCATACGAGTTAAAAAGCAAGCGCCGTGCCGTTTAGCAATGAATGTGCGTCGCAACAACACTTGGCGTTGGTGTAGGAGTCTGGGCATGGCTGGTGTAATGGATTCGGTGAACCAGCGCACGCAACTGGTGGGGCAGAATCGCCTGGAGTTGTTGTTGTTCCGTCTTGACGGTCAGCAGCTCTATGGAATCAACGTGTTCAAGGTGCGGGAAGTGTTGCAGTGCCCGTCGCTGACGTTGATGCCCAAGTCCAGTCCTGTCGTGTGCGGGGTGGCAAATATCCGGGGGGCGACCATTCCGATCCTTGATCTGGCAATGGCCACCGGTTCCGGAGCGTTGAAGGACAAGAACAACCCGTTCGTGATCATCACGGAGTACAACACCAAGACCCAGGGTTTCCTGGTCCGCTCGGTGGAGCGCATCGTCAACATGAACTGGGAAGAGATTCATCCGCCGCCCAAGGGCACGGGTCGCGATCATTACCTGACCGCTGTGACTCGGGTGGACAATCAGTTAGTCGAAATCATCGACGTCGAGAAAGTGCTGGCGGAAGTTGCGCCGACACCGGAAGCGATTTCGGTGGGCGTGGTCGATGTCGAGACCCAGACCAAGGCACTGTCTTTGCGTGTCTTGACGGTCGATGACTCATCGGTGGCGCGCAAGCAGGTCACGCGTTGTCTGCAGACGATCGGTGTCGAAGTGGTGGCGCTGAACGACGGCAAACAGGCGCTGGATTACCTGCGCAAGCTGGTCGACGAGGGCAAGAAGCCGGAAGAAGAGTTCCTGATGATGATTTCCGACATCGAGATGCCGGAGATGGACGGGTACACCCTGACGGCGGAAATCCGCGGCGACGCACGCATGCAAAAGCTTCATATCATCCTGCATACTTCGTTGTCCGGGGTATTCAATCAGGCGATGGTCAAGAAAGTCGGTGCTGATGACTTCCTGGCCAAGTTCCGCCCTGATGACCTGGCATCCCGGGTAGTCGACCGGATCAAAGCAGCAGATATCAGCTGAGGGCGCTTTGCCCTTGGCGGTCAACACGATTTAAGAGGCGGCATCATTGTCTACGGGTAATTTGGATTTCGAACAGTTCCGGGTCTTCCTGGAAAAAGCCTGTGGCATTTTGCTCGGTGAAAACAAGCAGTACCTGGTCTCGAGCCGTCTCAACAAACTGATGGAGCAGCAAGGCATCAAGTCCCTGGGTGAGCTGGTTCAGCGCATCCAGACCCAGCCGCGCAGCGGTTTGCGCGAGCAGGTGGTCGATGCCATGACGACTAACGAAACCCTGTGGTTTCGTGACACCTATCCGTTTGAAGTCTTGAAGAACAAGGTGCTGCCTGAAGCGATCAAGGCCAGCCCCAACCAGCGTCTGCGGATCTGGTCGGCCGCCTGCTCGTCGGGCCAGGAACCGTACTCGCTGTCGATGTCGATCGATGAGTTCGAGCGCACGAATCTTGGCCAGTTGAAGATGGGCGTGCAGATTGTCGCCACCGACCTGTCCGGTCTTATGCTGACCAACTGCAAGACCGGCGAGTACGACAGTCTGGCAATCGGTCGCGGTTTGTCGCCGGAACGTCTGCAGCGTTACTTCGACCCGAAAGGGCCGGGGCGCTGGGTGATCAAGGCACCGATCAAGAACCGCGTGGAGTTTCGCTCGTTCAACCTGCTCGACAGCTATGCCGCGCTAGGCAAGTTCGACATCGTGTTCTGCCGCAACGTGTTGATCTACTTCTCTGCCGAAGTGAAGAAAGACATCCTGTTGCGCATTCACAGCACGTTGAAGCCGGGCGGTTATCTGTTCCTTGGCGCTTCCGAAGCGTTGAACGGTTTGCCGGACCATTACCAGATGGTGCAGTGCAGCCCGGGGATCATTTACCAGGCGAAGTGAAGCATGCGGAAATAAAAGGGAGCCCACAGGGGCTCCTTTTTTTTGCCGCATGCTTCACGTAGGAGCTGCCGAAGGCTGCGATCTTTTGATTTTATTTTTTAAGAACAAGATCAAAAGATCGCAGCCTTCGGCAGCTCCTATGTATGGACTCGCCCCACCATTCAACCCGCTTTTGAACACTGCTACCCGGTTGCATCTATGTATAAGGCCTATTCGAGGAAGCGTTAACCGGCTTCTGGCCAACATTGGGTAAGCTCGCGATATGCCGATTACAGTAAGGCCTCAAGGGCCAGTAGGAGCTCAGGCATCAATTCGCGACGGTCTGACCTGGGGTCAATGTTCTTAGCAGGGGTTGAAGCGGCTTAGCGCCTCGGTGGCAGAACTCTTTTATCAGTGACTCATCGTCGCCTCCTGGCCGTTGCCCGGCTGGCGACGATATGTTTGATCGTTTTGCAGCAGCACCCACAAAATCCGAAGGTTGCGATTAGCCAATCGCACCGCAGCTTCCTTGCGACCCAAGCGGTTGATCCAGCGTTGCAGCCGCTGATCGTCCGGCTGCTGTGAATCAGGCCGCAGTTGCCTTAAAACAGCATGAGCGCCCTGGATCGTCAGACTGCGCAAATACGCATCACCATGCTTGCTCATCTTGCCCAGTCGGGTCTTCTCGCCAGAACTGTGCTGGCTGGGCACCAACCCGAAATAGGCGGCGAACAAGCGAGCGTTGGCGAACCGTTCAGGCTCGGTCTGCTTGGCGATCAGCGCCGTGGCGATGATCGGGCCAACACCGCGCACCGTCATCAGCCGCTTCGCCGTCTCGTCTTCTTTCGCTGCCATTTCCAGCCGGCCGGTCAGCACGTTGACGCGATCGCCCAATTGACTCCATTCGCCCAGCAATTCAGCAATCAGTTCACGCAACAAATCAGGCAGCGGTTGGGTGGCATCTTCCAGTATTCGAGGCACCAGCTGGCTGATCGCAATTTCGCCCTGTGCCATGGCCACTCCATGTTCGAGCAGTAAACCGCGCATTTGATTGCCGACCGCAGTGCGCCGCCGCACATATCCCTGACGCGCCCGGTGTAGAGCCTGCATCGCCATCGCGGCCGCGCTCTTGATCGGCACCGCCGAGATTTTGCAGTCGCGGCCGGCACGCAAGATAGCCAAAGCATCGTTGCGATCATTTTTCGGGCCGCTGCGGTGGCTGGCGACCAGTTGAGCGGGCAGGATGCGAACGGGATTACCCTGCATTTGCAGCAACCGCGCCCATGCTTGAGCACCGGGCCCGGTTTCCACCAACACCGTCACGCTCGGAGGAAGCTCACGGAGAAATACCTGAAAGGCTTCGCGTGACTTGATTCTCTCCTCGAATATCAGCAGGCCGAGGGCATCTTCCCCTGCCACCTGGAAAACCCTTTTGGCAAGATCCACTGCGACTGTGGAGCATGCCGACACGTCGGCTGACAAAGACTGATTATTCGTCGTATGCTTTTTCATGGCCTCGCCCTCGCTGTCGTTGGCTTCTATAAGAATGCCACCGTGGCGCACAGACGCCTCGGCTTGGGCGAGTCCATACAATTACAGGGGGAGGTGTTAACAGGAAGAAGCGGCAGAAAAGCGGCATCCGGCGGAAACCGGTTGCCGCTTTTCTGGCATTGCCGCTTTGCCGACTCCCCGCAAAGCCGCGGTTTATGGGGGTTTTGTAGTTTGGCACGGCGCTTGCTAAAGCTCAGTTACGAAAAACCGGTCACCTGAAGGTTCCCGACATGAGCATCAGCTTCGATAAAGCGCTCGGCATTCACGAAAAGGCATTGGGCTTCCGCGCCCAGCGTGCCGAAGTGCTGGCCAACAACATCGCCAACGCCGATACCCCGAACTACAAGGCGCGGGATCTGGAGTTCTCCAAAGTGCTTGAAGCACAGACCCAGAAAAACGCTAACGGCACCATCGCCCTGAACATGACCAACAGCCGTCACATCGAAGCTGAAGGCCTTGGCAACGGCGACGAATCGCTGATGTATCGCACGCCGATGCAACCTTCGATCGACCAGAACACCGTGGACGCCCAACTGGAACAGTCGAACTACGCGGAAAACGCCGTCGGCTTCCAGGCCAGCTTCACCCTGCTCAACAGCAAATTCAAAGGGCTGGTGTCAGCCCTGCGCGGAGAGTAATCCATGTCCCTGTCCAGCGTTTTCAACATTGCCGGCAGCGGCATGAGCGCACAGACCACGCGTCTGAACACCGTGGCGTCGAACATCGCCAACGCCGAGACCGTCTCCTCGAGCATCGACCAGACCTACCGCGCCCGTCACCCGGTATTCGCCACCATGTTCCAGGGCGGCCAGAACAGTGGCAGCAACTCGCTGTTCCAGAGCCAGGACGCAGCCGGTCAAGGCGTACAGGTGCTCGGCGTGGTCGAAGACCAGAGCAACCTCGAAGCGCGCTACGAGCCGAATCATCCGGCGGCCGACGCCAAAGGCTACGTCTACTACCCGAACGTCAACGTGGTGGAAGAAATGGCTGACATGATTTCCGCGAGCCGGTCCTTCCAGACCAACGCCGAAATGATGAACACCGCCAAAACCATGATGCAGAAGGTACTGACCCTCGGTCAGTAATAAGGGGCGACGGCCATGAGTGTTTCCGATACCACCAGCAGCTTGAGCATGAATGACATCCTGTCGAACTCGTCGAAAAAGACCAGTTCGACCGCCGGTGGCATTGCTTCGGCCACTAACAGCGCCACCGGCGGCCAGGCCCTGGGCAAGGACGCGTTCCTGCAATTGCTGGTCACCCAGCTGAAAAACCAGAACCCGCTCGATCCGCAGGACAACAGCGCATTCGTTGCCCAGTTGGCCCAGTTCAGTAGCCTGGAAGGCATCACCACGCTGAACAGCACGGTCAGTTCGCTGGCCGGCAACTACAACTCCTCGCAAGCCTTGCAGGCTTCGTCGCTGGTGGGTCGCAATGTGATCGTGCAGACCAACTCGGTTCAGCTCGACGATCCGAGCAAAGGCATGACCGGTTCGGTCACCGTTCCGTCGTCGATCGCCGGCGGCACCGTGAGCATTACCGACAGCAGCGGCGCGGTGGTTCGCACCATCGATCTGGGCAGTCGCGCCGCAGGCGCCGCGAGCTTCACTTGGGACGGCAAGGACAAGGACGGCAATCTGGTCAAGACCGGTACCTATACCGTCAAGGCCAACGCATCGATCAATGGTACCTCGACCGACATGGCGACGTACCTGCCGGCCACCGTCACCAGCGTGACGATCAGCCAGACCGGCGGCGAGCTGATGCTCAACCTGTCCGGCAAGGGCACCGTTGCCCTGTCCAAAGTACAAACCATTGGTATATAGAGCCGACTAACCGGCACAAAGGAGTGGAATATGTCTTTCAATATCGGCCTTAGCGGTCTCTATGCAGCCAACAAACAACTGGACGTGACCGGCAACAACATCGCCAACGTCGCGACTGCCGGTTTCAAATCGTCCCGTGCAGAATTCGAAGACGTCTACTCGGCCACTCGCCTGGGCAGCGGCAGCAAAGTGATCGGCAACGGCGTGCGCCTGGCCAACGTTTCCCAGCAGTTCACCCAGGGTGACATCAACAACACCGGTAACGTGCTGGACATGGGCATCAACGGTTCGGGCTTCTTCACCATGAGCAACAACGGCTCGGTGTCCTACACCCGTGCCGGTACGTTCAAGGTCGACAACGCCGGTTACATCACCAACACCGATTACACCTCGCGCCTGCAGGGTTACGGTGTGGACGCCAACGGCAAGATCATCAACGGTGTATTGACCGATCTGAAGATCGATACGTCGAACCTGGCGCCGAAATCGACTTCGTTGGTGACGTCGAGCATCAACTTGAACTCGACTGCGTCGGTGATCGTTGATACCGGCACCAACGCCGTCAAGTTCGACCCAAGCAAGCTTGAGACGTACACGAAGAGCTTTAGCACTCCGATCTATGACACGCAGGGCAACTCGCATGTTATGGACCAGTACGTGGTTAAAACTGGCGAGAACACCTGGAAGGTGTACACCCTGGTCGATGGCCGTAACCCGGATGCAGCCGGTAGCGATCCAACCAAGGTCGATCCGGTTGCTTCGACGCTTACGTTTGACAGTTCCGGCAACCTGCTGCAGGTCAGCACGCCTAGCACGTTACCGGCTCCGGCGCCGAACCCGATCATCAGTAGCGACTTGAAACTGACCGGTTGGGTACCGGGCAAAGTGGTCAACGGCACCTTTACGCCTAACGGCGCATCGGCCAACCCGGCCGGTATTACCATTTCGATGGCCAAGACCACTCAGTACAACGCTGACACCGCGCGTTCAATCCCGACTCAGGACGGTTATGCAACTGGCCAGATCACCAACCTGACCATCGACGGCACCGGTACCTTGTTCGCCAACTTCAGCAACAACCAGAGCAAGGCCATCGGCCAGGTTGCACTGGCCAGCTTCACCAACGAACAAGGCCTGCAGGCTATCGGTGGCACCAGCTGGAAAGAGACGTTTGCTTCGGGTATCCCGGGCTACGATGCACCGGAAACCGGTACCTTGGGTTCGGTTGTTTCCAACTCGCTGGAAGAGTCGAACGTTAACCTGACCAACGAGTTGGTAGACCTGATCAAGGGCCAGAGCAACTATCAGGCGAACGCCAAGACCATCTCCACTCAGAGCACCATCATGCAGACCATCATTCAGATGACTTGATGTGATCTGATAGCTGCATTGAAAACCGACGCCTTGAGCGTCGGTTTTTTTATGCGTGTCACTAAATTTACATTCACCAATTAACCGTTTGTCTGAATTTATGGTGTGGAAGTTGCAGTCCTGCCTGGCAAAGGACCTTGGCGTCAAAACTTCGCACGACCTGCTTCATTGGGCCATGACACTGGATGGCGATATGGAAGTCAGGAAGCTTCTACCTGGTTTTTCAACCGTAGTTTCCAACACAAAAACACAAGGACGATGTAATGGCGATAATCAACGGGACCGCTGGTGCCGATAATCTGCTCGGTACTGCGGGCGATGATCAGATACGCGGTTTGGCGGGCAATGATGTCTTGAATGGTGGGGCAGGTAATGATCTGTTGATCGGCGGCGATGGCGCCGATCAACTGATTGGCGGTGCCGGCTTCGACACCGTCAGCTATGAAGACGTACCCAACAGCGTGGCGGTGTCCCTGAACCTGAAAACCGGTGTGCATACCGGGTATGCAGCGGGCGATACCTTTGTCGGGATTGAGAGTTTCCGTGGTTCAAATTATGACGATACGTTCTATGCCAGCGCTGCTGCCGACAACCTTGATGGTTACAACGGTAACGACCGGCTGAGCTACGCGCAGTCGGAGCAAGGCGTCAACATCACCATGACCGCCGCGCGTGTGGGCACCGGTCTGGGTGGCGACGCGCAAGGTGACACGTTCTCGGATTTCGAAACCATTATTGGCTCGAACTACAACGACGTATTCACCGCCTCGCTGGGCACCACGACCTTCTACGGCGGTGCCGGCAACGACGTGTACATCATCAACGGTTCGGCCAGCCAGAACGTGTTGGAAATGGCCGGCGGCGGTGATGACGAAGTGCGCACCACACTGAACACCATCACCTTGGCCAGTGAAGTCGAGCGTCTGACTTTCACCGGTACCGGCAACTTCAATGCTCGTGGCAATGCCTCTGACAACGTTATTACCGGCGGTGCCGGCAATGACATCCTGATGGGAGGCGCAGGTGCCGACCAACTGATTGGCGGCGCAGGTTTCGATATCGTCAGCTATGAAGACGTACCCAACAGCGTGGCGGTGTCCCTGAACCTGAAAACCGGTGTGCATACCGGGTATGCAGCGGGCGATACCTTTGTCGGGATCGAGAGTTTCCGTGGTTCAAATTATGACGATACGTTCTATGCCAGCGCTGCTGCCGACAACCTTGATGGTTACAACGGTAACGACCGACTGAGCTACGCGCAGTCGGAGCAAGGCGTCAACATCACCATGACCGCCGCGCGCGTGGGCACCGGTCTGGGCGGCGACGCGCAAGGTGACACGTTCTCGGATTTCGAAACCATTATTGGCTCGAACTACAACGACGTATTCACCGCCTCGCTGGGCACCACGACCTTCTACGGCGGTGCCGGCAACGACGTGTACATCATCAACGGTTCGGCCAGCCAGAACGTGTTGGAAATGGCCGGCGGCGGTGATGACGAAGTGCGCACCACACTGAACACCATCACCTTGGCCAGTGAAGTCGAGCGTCTGACTTTCACCGGTACCGGCAACTTCAATGCTCGTGGCAATGCCTCGGACAACGTTATTACCGGCGGTACCGGCAATGACATCCTGATGGGAGGCGCAGGTGCCGACCAACTGATTGGCGGCGCAGGTTTCGATATCGTCAGCTATGAAGACGTACCCAACAGCGTGGCGGTGTCCCTGAACCTGAAAACCGGTGTGCATACCGGGTATGCAGCGGGCGATACCTTTGTCGGGATTGAGAGTTTCCGTGGTTCAAATTATGACGATACGTTCTATGCCAGCGCTGCTGCCGACAACCTTGATGGTTACAACGGTAACGACCGACTGAGCTACGCGCAGTCGGAGCAAGGCGTCAACATCACCATGACCGCCGCGCGCGTGGGCACCGGTCTGGGCGGCGACGCGCAAGGTGACACGTTCTCGGATTTCGAAACCATTATTGGCTCGAACTACAACGACGTATTCACCGCCTCGCTGGGCACCACGACCTTCTACGGCGGTGCCGGCAACGACGTGTACATCATCAACGGTTCGGCCAGCCAGAACGTGTTGGAAATGGCCGGCGGCGGTGATGACGAAGTGCGCACCACACTGAACACCATCACCTTGGCCAGTGAAGTCGAGCGTCTGACTTTCACCGGTACCGGCAACTTCAATGCTCGTGGCAATGCCTCTGACAACGTTATTACCGGCGGTGCCGGCAATGACATCCTGATGGGAGGCGCAGGTGCCGACCAACTGATTGGCGGCGCAGGTTTCGATATCGTCAGCTATGAAGACGTACCCAACAGCGTGGCGGTGTCCCTGAACCTGAAAACCGGTGTGCATACCGGGTATGCAGCGGGCGATACCTTTGTCGGGATCGAGAGTTTCCGTGGTTCAAATTATGACGATACGTTCTATGCCAGCGCTGCTGCCGACAACCTTGATGGTTACAACGGTAACGACCGGCTGAGCTACGCGCAGTCGGAGCAAGGCGTCAACATCACCATGACCGCCGCGCGTGTGGGCACCGGTCTGGGTGGCGACGCGCAAGGTGACACGTTCTCGGATTTCGAAACCATTATTGGCTCGAACTACAACGACGTATTCACCGCCTCGCTGGGCACCACGACCTTCTACGGCGGTGCCGGCAACGACGTGTACATCATCAACGGTTCGGCCAGCCAGAACGTGTTGGAAATGGCCGGCGGCGGTGATGACGAAGTGCGCACCACACTGAACACCATCACCTTGGCCAGTGAAGTCGAGCGTCTGACTTTCACCGGTACCGGCAACTTCAATGCTCGTGGCAATGCCTCGGACAACATCATCACGGGTGGGGCTGGCAATGACACGTTGTTCGGTGGCGCAGGAGCAGACCAACTCATCGGTGGAGAGGGTTTTGATACGGTCAGTTATGGCGATGCCGACAAGGGCGTGACCCTCAATACCAAAACCGGGATACACACCGGAATTGCCGCCGGCGATGTTTACAGCAGTATCGAAGCGATCTTGGGTTCTGACTTCAGTGATGCGTTTGTCGGGGATGCGGGCATCAACCGATTCGACGGTGGTTTCGGTATGGATATGGTGAGCTTTGCCGACGAAGCTGGCGGTGTCACCCTGGATCTGGGCGCACCTGTTTTGACTGGCGCGGCCGCCGGCGATATCTATACGTCGATCGAAGTATTCCAGGGTACGACACAGGCCGACAGCTTTACGGGCAGTGGCGCTGCGGCGGAGAATTTTGTCGGTGGCGCTGGCGCCGATCTGCTGACGGGTGTTGGTCGAGGTGATGGCGCCTGGTACTTGACCAGCACTGGCAGCGTTCAGATCAATTTGCCGGAGGGCACTGCCGCAGGTGGCGACGCTCAAGGTGACGTGCTGATTAACATCGATAACCTGATGGGATCGGCATTCAATGACATGCTGACTGGCAACGCCTACTCGAACAAGCTTGAGGGCGGGGCGGGTAACGACCTCATCTATGGTGGTGAGGGGGATGACTTTATCTATGGCGGCACCGCCACTGATACCGGTGCATTCGGACCACTGACTATTAGCGGCGTCCAGGCCGATACGCTTTACGGTGGTAACGGCAATGACACCATGCGCAGTGCCGATGACGATGCCGGCAGCATTCTTTATGGTGAATCTGGCAACGACAACATCACCGTGTCGGCAGGAATTGCCTATGGTGGTGACGGTAACGATACCTTGACGGGTACCGGTTACGGCTATGAACTCCAGGGTGGTGCAGGTGTTGATACGTTGAACTTGCGCGGATCGGGTGATGCCTTGGGCGGAGAGAGCGGTGACGCCTATATTGTGTTCTCGAAAACCATGGTAGGCATCCAGGACACAGGCACATCCGGGATCGACACTGTCACCCTCAAGAACATTCAGAGTGTCAGTGATGTGCGGATTGTCCAGAACGACCTTGGCGCCTACATCTTCAATGCCGCCGATCTGCAAAGCGGCAACCTGGATTCCGGTGTGTTCCTGAAGGACTGGTACAAGGGCGGGAATACCATCGAAACGTTCTACACCAACAACGGTCAATCCTTCACCATTCCTGTCGTAGGGCAGGCAATGACCGAGTCATTCGCGGTCTGACAAAAGCCGTTGTACGAATAAAAACGGCGAAGCCTGCATTCAGGTTTCGCCGTTTTTTTTTACTTCGATTTTTACTCCAGACAAAAGAAAACCCCCGACACACCAGAAGTCTGTCGGGGGTTCTTTTGCCCGGAGAGTATCAGGCGTCTCGCAACGCCTGATTCAGCTCAGCTTATTGGCAAGCTTCGCAATCCGGCTCGTCGATCGCGCAAGCCTTTGGCACTGGAGCAGGACCGGCAGGTGCTGCCAGAACCGAATCGTCGCCGTGGTTGCCGCCGCTGGAAACAGCGTTCAGCTTGCCGGTGTTGATGGTCGACTTCTCGGTGCTGGTCGCGGCCAGGGCACGGAGGTAGTAAGTGGTTTTCAGACCACGATACCAGGCCATGCGGTAGGTCACGTCGAGCTTCTTGCCCGATGCGCCGGCGATGTACAGGTTCAGCGACTGGGCCTGGTCGATCCACTTCTGACGACGGCTGGCGGCGTCAACGATCCACTTGGTGTCCACTTCGAACGCGGTCGCGTAGAGCTCTTTGAGTTCTTGCGGGATGCGCTCGATCTGCTGAACCGAACCGTCGTAGTACTTCAGGTCGTTGATCATGACCGAGTCCCACAGACCGCGAGCCTTGAGGTCGCGAACCAGGTACGGGTTGATCACGGTGAATTCGCCCGACAGGTTCGATTTCACATACAGGTTCTGGTAGGTCGGTTCGATCGACTGCGATACGCCAGTGATGTTGGCGATGGTCGCGGTCGGTGCGATGGCCATGATGTTCGAGTTACGAATGCCTTTCTGTACACGGGCGCGAACCGGTGCCCAGTCGAGGGATTCGTTCAGGTCGACATCGATGTACTTCTGGCCACGAGCCTCGATCAGGATCTGTTGCGAATCCAGCGGCAGGATGCCTTTGGACCACAGCGAACCCTGGAACGTCTCGTACGCGCCGCGCTCGTCAGCCAGGTCGCAGGAAGCCTGGATCGCGTAGTAGCTGACAGCTTCCATCGACTTGTCGGCGAACTCGACGGCAGCGTCGGAACCGTAAGGGATGTGCTGCAGGTACAAAGCGTCCTGGAAGCCCATGATGCCCAGACCGACCGGACGGTGCTTGAAGTTGGAGTTCTTCGCTTGTGGCACCGAGTAGTAGTTGATGTCGATCACGTTATCGAGCATGCGCACGGCGGTGTTCACGGTGCGTTCCAGCTTGGCGGTGTCCAGCTTGCCGTTGACGATGTGGTTCGGCAGGTTGATCGAGCCCAGGTTGCAAACGGCGATCTCGTCCTTGTTGGTGTTCAAGGTGATCTCGGTGCACAGGTTCGAGCTGTGAACCACGCCGACGTGCTGCTGCGGGCTGCGCAGGTTGCACGGGTCTTTGAAAGTCAGCCAAGGGTGGCCGGTTTCAAACAGCATGGAGAGCATTTTGCGCCACAGGTCTTTGGCCTGGATGGTCTTGAACAGTTTGACCTTGCCTGGGTATTCGGTCAGCGCTTCGTAGTACTCGTAGCGTTCTTCGAAGGCTTTACCGGTCAGGTCGTGCAGGTCCGGCACTTCGGATGGCGAGAACAGGGTCCACTTGCCGTCATCGAAGACACGCTTCATGAACAGGTCAGGGATCCAGTTTGCTGTGTTCATGTCGTGGGTACGACGACGATCATCACCGGTGTTCTTGCGCAGTTCGATGAACTCTTCGATGTCCATGTGCCAGGTTTCCAGGTAGGCACAGACAGCGCCTTTGCGCTTGCCACCCTGGTTAACGGCAACGGCGGTGTCGTTCACTACTTTGAGGAACGGAACAACGCCTTGCGACTTGCCGTTGGTGCCCTTGATGTACGAACCCAGTGCACGCACCGGCGTCCAGTCGTTGCCCAGACCGCCAGCAAATTTCGACAACATGGCGTTGTCGTGGATCGCGTGGTAGATGCCCGACAGGTCATCGGGCACGGTGGTCAGGTAGCAGCTCGACAGCTGTGGACGCAGGGTACCGGCGTTGAACAGGGTCGGGGTCGACGACATGTAGTCGAAGGACGACAGCAGGTTGTAGAACTCGATCGCACGGTCTTCTTTCTGCTTCTCTTCGATCGCCAGGCCCATGGCCACGCGCATGAAGAAGATCTGCGGCAGTTCGAAACGCACGCCATCCTTGTGGATGAAGTAACGGTCGTACAGGGTTTGCAGGCCCAGGTAGGTGAATTGCTGATCACGCTCGTGGTTGATCGCCTTGCCCAGTTTTTCCAGGTCGAAGGTGGCCAGCACAGGGTTCAGCAGTTCGAACTCGATACCTTTGGCGATGTAGGCCGGCAGAGCCTTGGCGTACAGGTCGACCATTTCGTGGTGAGTGGCGCTTTCGGCCACACCGAGGAAACCCAGACCTTCGGCACGCAGGGTGTCCATCAGCAGGCGGGCGGTCACGAACGAGTAGTTCGGCTCGCGCTCAACCAGGGTACGCGCGGTCATTACCAGCGCGGTGTTGACGTCGGTCAGGGCTACGCCGTCGTAGAGGTTTTTCAGGGTTTCACGCTGGATCAGGTCGCCGTCGACTTCTTCCAGACCTTCGCACGCTTCGGTGACGATGGTGTTCAGACGGCCCATGTCCAGCGGCGCCAGGCTACCGTCGGCACGGGTGATGCGGATCGACGGGTGCGCGTTGACTGCTTCTTCGGCCGGCGCGTGGGCAGCGCGTTCTTTCGAACGACCGTCACGGTAGATCACGTAGTCGCGCGCAACTTTCTGCTCACCGGCACGCATCAGGGCCAGTTCGACCTGGTCCTGGATTTCTTCGATGTGGATGGTGCCGCCCGACGGCATGCGACGCTTGAAGGTCGCGGTGACCTGTTCGGTCAGACGGGCCACGGTGTCATGGATTCGCGACGAAGCGGCAGCGGTGCCGCCTTCAACTGCGAGGAACGCTTTGGTGATAGCGACGGTGATCTTGTCATCGGTGTAAGGAACGACAGTGCCATTGCGCTTGATCACGCGCAGTTGACCAGGCGCGGTAGCAGCCAGATCCGAATTCGAATCGGCGGCCTGCGGCAAGGTGCCCTGCGGGTTCTCGCGAGTTGTGTCGGTTTGCATGGGTGTCTCCACGTTCTCTATGTTTGTTTGGGCACCATCACGGTGCCCACCGTTCCGTCCTGAAGCACTACAACCGGCACGCGCCGGGCATAACGACTTCGGGACAGTTCAGGAAGAGGGCCTTGTGAGCGCCGCTTCCATGCCGAAGTCTTCGGTTCACGCGATA
Source organism: Pseudomonas sp. S3_C06 (assembly GCF_054667675.1). Taxonomy (NCBI): domain Bacteria; kingdom Pseudomonadati; phylum Pseudomonadota; class Gammaproteobacteria; order Pseudomonadales; family Pseudomonadaceae; genus Pseudomonas; species Pseudomonas sp. S3_C06. The sequence goes on along the minus strand of NZ_CP162747.1, from coordinate 2,228,155 downwards.
CGCGTATCACCGCATTCCTTTCGGGGAGCAGTTTCGCCACTGCAACACCCGTACCGTAAACGCCGTGATCGGCGCAAAAACGGTAGCCATCCGCAGGCGCGGTTTGGGCTTTCGAAAATACGTTTGGTTCAACCCGACAATGGCAATAAAAAGCCTTGAATTCACTGCCGGGTTTGTGTTTGGTTTTTTAGCGTCAAACCCTACATGTAGGGTTTTTTTGCGCTCGGGCTACAAGATAATGCGTTTCAGGGGGGGATTGCAACGTACTACCTGTGGATAAGCCTGTGCGTAAATTGTGTAAGAAACTTCGAAAATGCGTGTAGGCCGCGAACCTGCTGAGCTAGACCGTCCGTCACTGTTTTTTCACCGGGAAAAACGCTTCAGCGGATTTTTAAGGGCGCGAACCCTATCACAAAAAACCGCCTTGTCCGAACGCATTTACCGACTTGTGTTCTGGCTGTACGCCGTTTATACAATCGGCCCATGCACAGGCATTCTTATCCTCCAGAAACATGACAAAAGGACGGGAGGATCCAAAACTGTGGGAGCGAGCCTGCTCGCGAATGCGTCGGTAGGTTCAGCATCGATGTTGAGTGATACGACGCTTTCGCGAGCAGGCTCGCTCCCACAGGGAATTGTGTCGAGTCAGATGTTCTTCCTTTATTAATAACAATAGAAAGCAGAGGTCACCGGTGGAGCAACAAGCCTTTCAGGTATTGATCGTCGAGGATGACCAGCGACTGGCCGAGCTGACGCGTGACTACCTGCAAGCCAATGGATTGCGCGTGGACATCGAAGGCAACGGTGTGCTGGCCGCAGCGCGGATCATCAAGGAGCAGCCGGACCTGGTGATCCTCGACCTGATGCTGCCCGGTGAAGATGGCCTGAGCATTTGCCGCAAGGTGCGCAATCAGTACGACGGGCCGATCCTGATGCTCACCGCACGCACCGACGATGCCGATCAGATCCAGGGCCTCGACCTCGGTGCCGACGATTACGTGTGCAAACCGGTGCGCCCACGCCTGTTGCTGGCGCGAATCCAGGCGTTACTGCGCCGTAGCGACACACCTGAACCGGTCACCGAAAAATCCCGCCGTCTGCAGTTCGGCCCGCTGGTGGTCGACAACGCCTTGCGCGAGGCGTGGCTGAGTGACAACGGCATCGAGCTGACCAGCGCCGAATTCGACCTGCTCTGGCTGCTGGTGTCCAACGCCGGGCGCATTCTGTCCCGCGAAGAAATCTTCACCGCACTGCGCGGCATCGGCTACGACGGCCAGGACCGCTCGATCGATGTGCGCATCTCGCGGATCCGCCCGAAAATCGGCGACGACCCGGACCACCCGCGGCTGATCAAGACCATTCGCAGCAAAGGTTACCTGTTCGTCCCGGAAGCCTGCGTAGACCTGCCGCTGTGAACTCGATCTTCCTGCGCATCTACGGCGGCATGTGCGCAGCGCTGATTCTGGTGGCGGTACTCGGTGTGCTGGCGCTGAATCTGCTCAACACCGTGCGCAGCGAGCAATATCGCGAGCGCCTGGCCCACGGCACGTTTTCGCTGATGGCCGGCAACCTGCAACCGATGAACGAAACCGAGCGCCATCGGGCGCTGCTGGTGTGGGAGCGTTTGCTGGGGATTCCGCTGGCACTGAAGAAGTTTGCCGAAACCGATCTTGATCTGTCCCAGCGCACTCGCGTGCAGCGTGGCCAGGCGTTGGTCGAGCAGACCGGGCCGCACGCGGCGAAAGTCTATCGAATGGTCAGCGACAAAGAGCAGTTGGTTCTCACCGGCGAAGTGCAGCAGATCAGCGAGCAACTGGCGCGCGCGACCATTTACCTGCTGGCCGATGAGCTGGTGCGCGTACCGGTCGGCGAACAACCCAAGCGCCTTGCACAGATAAAGGAAGAGAAGGGCTTCGGTTTCGATCTGCGCCTGGTCACGGTGAACGACGCTGACATGGACGAAGACCAGAGTCGCCGCGTGGCCGAAGGCGACACGGTGATGGCATTGGGCAAGGGCGGCGACTCGGTCCGCGTATTTGCCGGCATGGTCGGCACGCCGTGGGTGCTGGAGATCGGGCCGTTGTATCAGATGAACCCGTATCCGCCGGAATGGCTGGTGCTGATTGCGGCGCTCGGCCTGACCTTGATCGGCCTCATTGTTTATCTGTTGGTGCGTCAGCTCGAGCGCCGTTTACGCGGCCTCGAAGCAGCGGCCACGCGCATTGCCAAGGGCAGCCTGGAAACCCGTGTGCCGGCGCGCGGTGCCGACTCGGTCGGACGTCTGGCGGCGGCGTTCAACGGTATGGCCGAGCACTTGCAACAGTTGCTGGCGATCCAGCGCGAACTGGTGCGCGCGGTGTCCCATGAATTGCGCACACCGGTGGCGCGCCTGCGTTTCGGTCTGGAAATGATCGGCTCGGCGACCACCCCGCAAGCGCTGGAGAAATACCGCGAAGGCATGGATCACGACATCGAAGACCTCGATAAGCTGGTCGATGAAATGCTCACCTACGCGCGCCTGGAGCAGGGCTCGCCGGCGCTGACGTTCCAGCGCATCGATCTGGACGCATTGGTCAATCAGGTGATTGAAGAGTTGGCGCCGTTGCGCGCCGAGGTCACGGTGCAGCGAGGTTTGTGCCTCTCCGCCGCCGATAACGATGATGCCTGGGTCGAGGCCGAGCCGCGTTATCTGCACCGGGCGTTGCAGAATCTGGTGAGCAACGCCATGCGCCACGCACGCTCGAAGGTGACGGTGAGTTATCAGGTCGGGCAATTGCGCTGTCGCGTGGATGTCGAGGATGACGGACCGGGCGTGCCGGAAGTAGCGTGGGAGCGGATTTTCACGCCGTTTCTGCGCCTGGACGACAGCCGCACACGGGCGTCGGGCGGGCATGGTCTGGGCTTGTCGATTGTGCGGCGGATCATCCACTGGCATGACGGCCGGGCGATTATTGGCAAGAGCAAGAGTCTGGGTGGGGCTTGTTTCAGCCTGAGTTGGCCGAGGAATCAGGAACGCCGTTGAGATGTGTGGTGTCGGGTCTGGCCTCATCGCGAGCAGGCTCACTCCTACAGTTGAAATGCGTTCCCCTGTAGGAGTGAGCCTGCTCGCGATAGGGCCAGTGCCCACCACACAAATCTTCAGGCCTCAATGCTGACCAGACTCAACAACTGCCCATCCTGCACCCCGAACTGCGCGTCCAGTTCAGTGCCGTTGCGCCACTCAGCAGACAAATCCGTCAACAACCGCAACCGGACTTCACCGGCCTCAGTCCACTCCAGCACTTCAGCGTGCTCGAAATAAAAGCGCTGTTGCACGATCGGGTACAGTGCTTTGAACAGACTTTCTTTCACCGAAAACGTCAGCGTCACCCACAACGCCAACTGATCTCGCGAGGCGGCCGTCATGCGCTGCATTTCGGGTGGTGTCAGAATCTCCCCCGCCAGGCGCTCGGCGCGTTCGGTATTGAGCAGGTTTTCCAGGTCCATGCCCAAACCGCGCCAGTGTTGCTTGTTGGCGACAATCGCTGCCGCGCGTCCGCTGCTGTGGGTGATCGAGCCGCAAATGTGCGCGGGCCATATCGGCGCGCGATCTGCACCAATCGCCGGAACCACGCCGCTGCCTTCCAGTTGCTGCAACGCCGCCCGGGCGCAGATCCGGCCGGCCAGAAATTCCGCCTGACGCTTGGCCACCGAACGCTGAATGCTTGGCGGCGCAACCACGGCGCTGCGTTGAAAATCATCGCCAAGCAGTTGAGCAGGATCGAAGTGGGTGCTGAGCAGCACAGTGTCGGCCAATACCGTCGGCAACGGCCAGTGGCTGTCGAGCGCGGTGCAGCAGGCGGGGAGGGCGGGGGTGAGATTCATGGCGGGCATTTTGCCGGTTAGTCGGGCCAAGGTCGAGATCGGCGGTGCGGCTTTCGCGAGCAGGCTCGCTCCCACAGGGGATCTACTGGGCGGCATAGATCCAGTGTGGGAGCGAGCCTGCTCGCGAAGGCCGCGCCGCGGTCTCTCTGATCAGCTAAAGATTTTCTGCAAGAATGCCTTCATGTCCGCCCAGGATTTTTCATCCGCTGCCTTGTTGTACCCGATGTCCGGGCCACCATGCTCGCCATGGCTCAGGCGATCGGCATCCGGATTGGTAAAACCGTGCTTGGCGCCATCCAGACTGACGAACTTGTAGTCAGCCCCGGCCTTGTCCATTTCTGCCTTGAACGCGGTGACATTGTCCTGAGTGACCATGCTGTCCAGCGCGCCATGCTCGACCAGAATCTTCGCCTTCACGCTGCCGGGCGTTGCTGGTGTTTTCGTCGCCAGCGCACCGTGGAAACTCACCACGCCCGCCAGCGGCACACCCTGACGCGCCGCGTTCAGCACCACCGCACCGCCGAAGCAGTAACCGATGGCGGCAATTTTATTCACGTCGGTCTGCGGCTGCTTCTTCAACAAATCCAGCCCGGCCTCGAAGCGCTTGCTGGAAGCCGCCGCATCCTGGGTCGCCGCCTGCATGAACGCCATCGCGTCTTTCGGGTGCTCGGTGTTCTTGCCTTCGCCGTACATATCAATGGCCAGGGCGCTGTAGCCGAGCCCGGCGAGATCCCGGGCGCGGCGCTTGGCGTAGTCGTTCAGGCCCCACCATTCGTGCACCACGACGACACCCGGACGCTTGCCTTTGATGGCGTCGTCATAGGCGTAGTAGCCGATCAACTTTGTGCCATCGGCACTTTGGTAGGGAATTTCTTCAGTCTTGATCGCAGCCTGAGTGAGGCTGCTGACGGCCAGCAAGGTGAGGGCAAGGAACAGGCGCATGGTCGGGTCTCCTGACAATAAAAGGTCAGATCAGCCTAGTTCATTTGGTTCAGGTCAGGTTCAGAGACGGTTCAGGGGCGGTACAGGGGAGGGTCAGTAACCTTGCGCCATACCCAAACAGCACTGTGAAAGAGGAAATACCCATGACTTTTAACAAACTGTTGCTGGCATTGACCGTAATGAGCGCCAGTATCGCGGCCCAGGCCGATACCACTTCGAACTTCGCCGGCCTGTCCTTCGGCCAGACCAGCGACAAGATCAACAAATCCAATTCGCTGAACAACAACCTCGATCACCCGAACGCCACCGGCGCGATCGACGGCAACAACACCTACGGCGTGCGCCTCGGTCAGCAAAACAGCCAGGGTCGCTACTACGCCACTTACGACAACGTGTCGGGCTCGCACAATGGCATTAAACTGCGTCAGGAAAATCTGCTGGGCAGCTACGATCTGTTCTACCCGGTCGGCGGCAGCACCAAGTTGTTCGGCGGTGCGACGGCGGGTCTGACCAAGCTGACCCAGGAATCGCCAGGCTTTAGCCGCGACAGTGATATCGGTTATGCCGTCGGTGGTCAGTTGGGTGTGTTGCAACAAGTATCGCAAAACACTTCGGTCGAACTCGGTTACCGTTACCTGCGCAGCAACGCCAGCACCGAGATGAGCGAGCGCGGCGGCAGCAAGCAAGGCTCGCTGGATTTGACCAGCAGCGCCCAGACTTACCTGTCGGCCAACTACAATTTCTAAGGAGTTGCTGACAGATTCAGTGTGGGAGCGAGCCTGCTCGCGAAAGCGCCGGTTCAGTCGATGAGATGTCGACTGAACCATCGCCTTCGCGAGCAGGCTCGCTCCCACAGGTGTGTGACTGGAGATTCTGATTTGCCCGGGAGAGTGTTATGAAACTGTTGGTCGTCGAAGATGAAGCGCTGTTGCGCCATCACCTGCAAACCCGCCTGACGGAAAGTGGCCACGTGGTCGAGTCCGTGGCCAATGCCGAAGAGGCGCTGTACCAGACCGGACAGTTCAACTTTGACCTGGCGGTGATCGATCTTGGCCTGCCGGGCATGGGCGGTCTCGACCTGATTCGCCAGTTGCGCGCGGGCGGCAAGACCTTCCCGATCCTGATCCTCACCGCGCGCGGCAACTGGCAGGACAAGGTCGAAGGCCTCGCCGCCGGCGCCGACGATTACGTGGTCAAGCCGTTCCAGTTCGAAGAACTCGACGCGCGTCTGAATGCCTTGCTGCGCCGCTCCAGCGGTTTCACCCAGTCGACCATCGTCGCCGGGCCGCTGCTGCTCGACCTCAATCGCAAACAGGCGACACTCGACGAGCAACCGCTGGCGCTGACCGCGTACGAGTACCGCATCCTCGAATACCTCATGCGCCACCATCAACAAGTGGTGCCCAAGGATCGCTTGATGGAGCAGCTCTACCCGGACGACGACGAGCGTGATCCTAATGTCATCGAAGTGTTGGTCGGTCGTCTGCGGCGCAAACTCGAAGGCCCCGCTGGATTCAAACCGATCGACACTGTGCGTGGCCTCGGCTACCTGTTCAACGAGCGCTGCACTTGATTCGTTCGCTTCGTGTTCGCTTGATGCTCGCCGCCACCACGTTGGCGGTGTTGTTCATGCTCGCCTTGCTGCCGGCGATGCAAGGCGCGTTCAGCCTGGCGTTGCAGGACTCGATCGAGCAGCGCCTGGCTTCGGACGTGACCACGCTGATCTCAGCCGCGCGCATCGAAAACGGGCGGCTGGTGATGCCCAATCAGTTGCCGGATGAGCGCTTCAACCTCACCGATTTCCGTTTGCTCGGCTACATCTACGACCGCGAAGGGCATTTGGTCTGGCGCTCGAAAGCCACCCAGGAAGAGCAGATCAACTACAAACCGCGCTACGACGGACTCGGTAACGAGTTCGCGCGGATTCGCGAAACCAACGGCCAGGAGTTCTTCGTCTACGACGTTGAAGTCAAACTGCTCGGCGGCAAAAGCGCGGCATTCAGCATCGTTGCCCTGCAACCGGTGCGCGAGTACGAAACCACCCTTGAAGGACTGCGCGAGAATCTCTACCTGGGCTTCGGCGCGGCACTGCTCGTGCTGCTGGCATTGTTGTGGATCGGCCTGACCTGGGGCCTCAAAGCCTTGCGCCGGCTCAGTCAGGAACTCGACGAAATCGAAGGTGGCACCCGCGAAAGCCTCACCGAGCAACATCCGCGCGAGTTGCTGCGCCTGACCGGCTCGCTCAACCGCTTGCTGCACAGCGAGCGCCAGCAGCGCAGTCGTTATCGCGATTCTCTCGATGACCTCGCGCATAGCCTGAAAACTCCGTTGGCAGTGTTGCAAGGCGTCAGCGAGGACATGGCCCAGCGTCCAGAAGAGCGCGATCAGGCCTGGGTGCTGCAAAGTCAGATCGAACGCATGAGCCAGCAGATCAGCTACCAACTGCAACGGGCCAGTTTGCGCAAAAGCGGACTGGTGCGCCATCAGGTGCGCCTGCAACCGGTGCTCAAAAGCCTGTGCGACACACTGGACAAGGTTTACCGCGACAAGCATGTGCGCGTGGCATTCGATCTGCCAGAGCACTGTTATGTGCCGATCGAGCAGGGCGCGCTGCTGGAAATGATGGGCAACTTGCTGGAGAACGCTTATCGCCTGTGTCTGGGCGAAGTGCGTATCAGCGTGCGCGAGACCCTGGCCGGGATTGAATTGTGCGTCGAAGATGACGGCCCGGGCGTGCCGCCGGATCAGCGTGCGCGGATTCTGGAGCGTGGCGAACGACTGGATGCCCAGCATCCGGGGCAGGGGATCGGGTTGGCGGTGGTCAAGGACATTATTGAAAGCTACAACGCCAAACTGGCGCTGGGCGACTCGCCGATGGGTGGGGCGGCGTTCAGGATTCATTTTCCGGCGGTGTGATTGGAAGTTGCCCTCACCCTAACCCTCTCCCAGAGGTAGAGGGGACTGACCGAAGTGTCTTGCGAAAATGATCGACCTGAGCGATTTGCGTCGAATATGGATTCAGCGAGAGCTGTCAGGTCGGCGGATTTATTGAACATCCCCCAATCAGTCCCCTCTCCCTCCGGGAGAGGGTTAGGGTGAGGGGCTTTTGATTTATAGCCTCACTGCTCCTGCGCCCGATAAGCCCCCGGCGTCAGCCCCGTCCACTTCTTGAACGCCCGATGAAACGCCGACGGTTCGGAGAACCCAAGCTGTTCGGCAATCTGCTGTAACGACAGATCAGCCCGGCCCAAATGATAAATGGCGATATCCCGCCGCAACTGATCCTTCAGTTCCTGAAAACTCGTGCCTTCCTCGCGCAAGTGCCGGCGCAACGTCTGCGGGCTGATGTGCAAATGCTCGGCGACCGCCTCAAGATCCGGCCAACGTGCAGTGTCACGGCTGAGCAAACGACGCAGGCGGCTGCTCAGGCTGTCGCCGTCGTCCGGGCGTGAGAGCAGGTCGGCGGGGGAGCGTTCGAGGAAGTGTTTGAGGGTGCGTTCGTCCTGCAGCAGCGGCATAGACAGATAGCGGCTGTGGAATAAAAGGCTGCTTTGCTCGGTGCCGAAGGTCAGCGGGCAGGGGAACAGCAGATCGTACTCGGCGCCATGCTCGGGGCGTGGATAGCTGAAGCTCGCCTGTTCGAGGCGAATCCTCTGGCCAATCAGCCAACTCCCCAAGCGATGCCAGATCACCAGCAAGCTCTCAGTGAGAAAGTGATCGGGATCCCACAATTGTGAATCGTCGAGGCTCAGGCGCACCCATTCGTCTTCGCGCGTCAGGCTCAGGCGCGGGGCTTCGGGGAATAGGCTATAAAACAATAAGCCGCGTTGCAGGGCTTTTTCCAAATTGCGGCAGTGAATCGAGGCATGGCACATCATGGCGAAACTGCCGGGTTTGCTTGGTGCGTTGCCGAAACCCAGGTATTCGTCGTCGAGCGCCAGCCACAGGCCCTGAATCAACCGGGTGAATTGTTCCGGGGCAATGCGTGCACGGGGCTCATCGAGCAATTCCGGGCTGATGCCCAGTTGCAGCAGCAGGCCCGAGTAATCGAAACCCGCGCGGCGTGCGCCACCGAGGGCGGCACGGGCAAAATGACTGGCGATGGTGCGTTCGCGCATAAGCGGCAGATCCTTCCTCAGGCGCCGGATGGTAGCGGCGGGCTGGACGCATCGGCAAGGCGGATTTCCGCCAAATTGTAGGACGAGAAGCGGCGAGTTGGCGGAAATCCGCCACACTTGAGTCACCGGATGGTGACATCCGCGGACCTGTTAACCCTGATATCAAAAGGCTTGCAGCTAATCGCACCAAAGTGGCACGAGGTTTGCGATACAAGCCACAGAAGCGTGCGTTTGTCCCTGACGGAAAACGCTGCTCCAACAACAAATCCCTCCAGTGCAGGAGGGTTCGCAATTAAGGTTTCGCGGCCAACAGATGGATGTTGTCACGCGAGGCTCTTGAGGAAACCTGCAATGACGACTCGTCAGCCACTGTACAAATCCCTGTATTTCCAGGTGATCGTTGCCATCGCCATCGGCATCCTGCTTGGTCACTTCTACCCTCAGACCGGTGTGGCCCTCAAGCCGCTGGGTGACGGGTTCATCAAACTGATCAAAATGGTCATCGCCCCGATCATCTTCTGTACCGTTGTCAGCGGCATCGCCGGCATGCAGAACATGAAATCCGTGGGCAAGACCGGCGGCTACGCGCTGCTGTACTTCGAAATCGTTTCCACCATTGCCCTGCTGATCGGTCTGATCGTGGTCAACGTTGTGCAACCGGGCGCCGGGATGCACATCGACGTCACCACCCTGGACGCCTCGAAAATCGCCACTTATGTGACGGCCAGTAAAGACCAGAGCATTGTCGGTTTCCTCCTCAATGTAATCCCGAACACCATCGTCGGCGCGTTCGCCACCGGTGACATCCTGCAAGTGCTGATGTTCTCGGTGATCTTCGGCTACGCCCTGCATCGCCTGGGTTCGTACGGTCGTCCGCTGCTGGACATGATCGATCGCTTCGCCCACGTGATGTTCAACATCATCAACATGATCATGAAACTGGCGCCGCTGGGTGCTTTCGGCGCGATGGCCTTCACCATCGGTGCCTATGGCGTCGGCTCGCTGGTGCAACTGGGCCAGTTGATGATCTGCTTCTACATCACCTGCATCCTGTTCGTGGTGGTGGTGCTGGGTGCGATCTGCCGTGCTCACGGTTTCAGCGTGTTTAAACTGGTGCGTTACATCCGTGAAGAACTGTTGATCGTACTGGGTACATCCTCGTCAGAATCGGCATTGCCACGCATGCTGATCAAGATGGAGCGTCTGGGCGCGAAGAAATCCGTAGTAGGTCTGGTGATCCCGACCGGTTACTCGTTCAACCTCGACGGTACGTCGATCTACCTGACCATGGCGGCCGTGTTCATCGCTCAGGCGACCGACACCCACATGGACATCACCCACCAGATCACCCTGCTGCTGGTATTGCTGCTGTCCTCCAAAGGCGCGGCTGGTGTAACCGGTTCGGGCTTCATCGTGCTGGCTGCCACCCTGTCGGCGGTCGGTCACCTGCCAGTGGCCGGTCTTGCGCTGATCCTCGGTATCGACCGCTTCATGTCCGAAGCCCGCGCACTGACCAACCTGGTCGGTAACGCAGTAGCCACCATCGTGGTTGCCAAGTGGGTCAAGGAGCTGGATACCGATCAGCTGCAAACCGAGCTGGCCTCGGGTGGCCGCGGTATCGCTGATACCCGTCCGGAAGATGACCTGGGTGTGGCTGAAGGCCCAACCCCAAGCAATGTGAAGTAAGCACTGCTTGCCTGGAAAAACCCGCTTCGGCGGGTTTTTTCTTGCCTGCGATTTGAGCGTAACGGTCACACCCGCTGACATTTCCGGTGATTGCCGTGCGCGGTATCGCTGCCTAGGCTGAGTGCATCGCCCAAGGAGTTCGCCCATGTCCGCACCGCTGGCCTCACTGAAAATCCTCGATTTCTCGACATTGCTGCCGGGGCCGTTCGCCTCGCTGTTGCTGGCGGACATGGGCGCTGAAGTACTGCGCATCGAATCGCCGACACGCATGGATCTGCTGCGCGTGTTGCCGCCGCATGATGGCGGAGTATCGGCCAGCCATGCCTACCTGAACCGCAACAAACGCAGTCTGGCGCTGGATCTGAAGCAGCCCGGGGCGCTGGAAGTGGTCAAGCAACTGCTGGGCGATTACGACATCGTTCTGGAGCAGTTTCGCCCCGGCGTGATGGAGCGTCTGGGCCTGGGCTATGAAGCGCTGAAGGCGATCAACCCGAAGCTGATTTATGTGTCGATTACCGGTTACGGCCAGACCGGGCCGTACAAGGATCGCGCCGGGCATGACATCAACTATCTGGCGCTGGCCGGGCTTTCCAGTTACACCGGCCGCGCCGACAGCGGCCCGTTGCCGTTGGGCATGCAAGTGGCGGATGTCGCCGGTGGTTCGTTGCACGGGGTGATCGGCTTGTTGGCGGCGGTGATTGCCCGACAGCAAACGGGGCAGGGTACACATCTGGACGTGAGCATGACTGACTGTGCGTTCAGCCTGAATGCCATGGCCGGGGCCGGGTATCTCGCTTGCGGCGAAGAGCCTGAGTGGGAAGATCAGATGCTCAACGGCGGCAGCTTCTACGATTATTACCGCTCTCGCGATGGCCGCTGGATGTCGGTGGGCAGTCTGGAACCGGGCTTTATGCAGCAACTGTGTACGGCGTTGGGGCGGCCGGAGTTGGCCGCGCAAGGGCTGTCCCCAAAGCCTGAGCAGCAGCGGGCGTTGAAATACGCACTGACGGTCGAGTTTGAAAAACATGACTTTGCTGAACTATGTGAAATGTTTGCCGGGATCGATGCGTGTGTCGAGCCGGTGTTGAGTCTGGGTGAGGCGGTGCGCCATCCGCAGTTGCAGGCGCGGGAACTGGTGACGCAGGTGCCGCGCGCGGATGGCACGACACAGGCGCAGATGGCCTGTCCGTTGAAGTTTTCCGAAGCGTTGCCGGCGCCGCGGCATGTTGGCGCGGTGTTGGGGCAGCATACGGATCAGGTGTTGGCGGAGTTGGGGTTCAGTGCTGAGCGGATTGCTGAATTGCGAGCCTTAAAGGTAGTTGCGTAGCTCGTTCCCACGCTCTGCGTGGGAATGCATCCCGCGACGCTCTGCGTCACAGTGGACGCGGAGCGTCCATGGCGGCGTTCCCACGCGGAGCATGGGAACGATCAGGGAGTCATTCCACCCGCATCTCACCACTGAACACCAAAGTACTCCGGCAGCGCCGACACAAATACCGCCGCCCCTGCCGCACCAGACTATGGCGCTGCGCCGAAAACGGAAAATCGCTGTCGGCGCACGGGCATTTGTAGATATAGCGGGTCACGCTGCGGCGTTTGATTGCATAGGTGTGGCAGCGATCCGGTGGCAGTTCGTAAACCCCGCGCATGATCAATTGCCATTCCTCGCCATGCGGCTGGATACGGTCGCCGAACAGCTGATGGGCGATCAGGTGCGCAACTTCGTGGGCCACGGTCTGCTTGAGGAAGTGTTCGGCGTTTTCCCGGTACAGCTGCGGATTGAAGCGCAGCAGGTTCTCGTGCAGATGCGCGACACCGGCTTTTTGCCCGCGCAGCTTGAGACTGACGACAGGGCGTGGGAAAGAACGTTTGAAAAAGGATTCTGCGAGTTGGTAACAGTCTTCGACGCGGGTATTGAGTTGCTCGGGCATGCTTGATGGATCTCCAGAGGCGTTGAGTATGCCGCAACCCTGTGGACTTGCGAATCGCCGAGCTGCCGAATGGTCATCCGTGAAACGACAAGGCCGCCTTGCGGCGGCCTGTATTCAGCCTGTCGAGTCAGTTGGTGTAAACGGGACCTACGCCCAGTCCCCAGACGATCACGGTGAATGCCATGATGGCGACCAGCACTACCAGACCCACCGCGAGCACCGAGCTCGAGAACAGAAAACCCTCGTCCGACGGAATATTCATGAACGTCGGCAGACCCACATACAGCAGATAAACCGTGTAGCAGATGGCCGCCGTACCGACGATCATCCCCAGCCACATATGTGGATACAGCGCCGCCAGCCCACCGACAAACAGCGGTGTCGCCGTGTAAGTGGCAAATGCCACGCAACGGGCCAGGCTCGGATTGGCGTCATAGGTGCGGGCCATCCAGTGCACAAAGGCACCCATGACCGCGACCCCGCCGAGCATTGCCAGGTACGACATGATCGTCATCCACAGTGCGCTTTCAAAGGTGAGCATCACCGGTGCGCGGTTGCCGATCACCCAGCCAACCTGAGTAGTGCCGATAAACGCCGAGACAGCGGGGATCGCCGCCAGAATCAGCGTGTGGGTGAGGTACATGTGGCTGATGCTTTCCTCTTGGTCGCCACGGATTTCCTTCCATTCCTGATCGGGGTGGGTGAAAAGTCCCACTACGTGATGGATCATGCCAGTCACTCCTCTTGTTATTGCCATCGCCCCCCAGCGGAGCGCCTACGGGCCAAGGTGGCCGAGCAAATACAGGTCTTCAGATTGTGTGCGACCTTATGTCGCAGTATAGAAAGGTCTTACCCGCACAGGTATCAGGGGCTTAGAGCAAATCGCGCTGTAAACACGGGGCTTAATCGCCTTGGGGTCTGTAAAGATTGCACCCTTGAGCCACGATATCCTGTGCCCACAACGCCGGGGTTTTTGCGTAAAATGCCGGCCTTTCGGCACACCTCACGGATTTCGCGTCATGGGCACTCTTACGGTCAACCAGAACAAACTGCAAAAGCGCCTGCGCCGCCTGGCCGGCGAAGCGGTTGCTGACTTCAACATGATTGAAGACGGCGACAAGGTCATGGTCTGCCTGTCCGGGGGCAAGGACAGCTACACCATGCTCGACGTGCTCCTGCACCTGCAGAAGGTTGCACCGATCAAGTTCGAGATCGTCGCGGTGAACATGGACCAGAAGCAGCCGGGGTTCCCCGAGCATGTGCTGCCGGCCTATCTGAAAGAGCTGGGCGTCGAGTATCACATCGTCGAGAAAGACACCTATTCGGTGGTCAAGGAACTGATCCCGGAAGGCAAGACCACTTGCTCGCTGTGCTCGCGCCTGCGTCGCGGCACGCTGTACACCTTTGCCGATGAAATCGGCGCGACCAAAATGGCCCTCGGTCATCACCGTGACGACATCGTCGAGACATTCTTCCTCAACATGTTCTTCAACGGTTCGCTTAAAGCCATGCCGCCGAAGCTGCGTGCCGATGACGGTCGCAACGTGGTGATCCGTCCACTGGCGTACTGCAACGAGAAAGACATCCAGGCGTACTCGGACTTCAAGGCATTTCCGATTATCCCGTGCAACCTCTGCGGCTCGCAGGAAAACCTGCAGCGGCAGGTGGTCAAGGAAATGCTTCTGGACTGGGAGCGCAAGACCCCGGGTCGAACTGAAAGCATCTTCCGCAGTCTGCAGAACGTGATCCCGTCGCAACTGGCCGATCGCAACCTGTTCGACTTCACCAGCCTGAAGATCGACGAGACGGCGGCTTCGCGCTTCGTTAACGTCGTCAACCTGTAAACACCTTCAAATGTGGGAGCGAGCCTGCTCGCGAAGGGGGAGTATCAGTCAACAAATCAGTTGAATGACACACCGCTTTCGCGAGCAGGCTCGCTCCCACATTGGTTTCTTCGCTTCATTCAATAGGAGAGGGCATGCGCGATTACAAGTGGCTGCACGAATACTGTCTGAACCGCTTCGGTTCGGCGGCTGAACTGGAAGCCCATCTGCCCGTTCCCAAGACCCCGGCGCAACTGCGCAAGATCAGCGACGACCGCTACCTCTCGACTATGGCCCTGCGCGTATTTCGTGCCGGCCTCAAGCACAGTCTGGTCGACGCCAAGTGGCCGGCCTTTGAGGAAGTGTTCTTCAAGTTCGACCCGGAAAAAGTTGTGCTGATGAGCGCCGAACATCTTGAGCGCCTGATGCAGGACGCGCGGATCATTCGCCATTTGGGCAAACTGAAAAGCGTGCCGCGCAATGCGCAGTTCATTCTCGATGTGGAGAAGGAGAAGGGCAGTTTCGGTGCGCTGATTGCCGACTGGCCGGTGACCGATATCGTCGGGCTGTGGACGTACTTGAAAAAGCACGGTCATCAACTGGGCGGGCTGTCGGCGCCACGCTTTTTGCGCATGGTCGGCAAGGATACGTTTGTGCCGAGCTATGACGTGGTCGCGGCGCTGAATGCACAGAAGATCGTCGACAAGGCGCCGACCAGTCTGCGCGATCTGGCGATTGTGCAGGATGTGTTCAACCAGTGGCATGAGCAGAGTGGTGGGCGGGCGATGAGCCAGATTTCGATGATGCTCGCGTACACCGTCAACCATTAAGACCGCGTCGCCCCATTCGCGAGCAGGCTCGCTCCCACAGGGGAACACATTCCAAATGTGGGAGCGAGCCTGCTGCGAAGGCGTCCGTTTAGGCGACGGAGATCTCGCCTTCGCCAGCCAACTTGCGATTCAACTGATACCGCCACCGCACATACAAAAGCGCCGAGCAGAACACCGCTAGGCTCGCGACCATCTCCAGCACACCAAACAACTGCCGGTTCGGGTCATACGCTGCCAGTGCGCCTTTGATGAAATACAGATTCACCACAAAACACATCCACGAATGCCCACGGGCACTGCCCATGATCATCGCCGGGGCGAGAACAATCCACGGGATCAGCTCGACCAGCAGAATCACCCACGGCCGCGCGCCGTGCAGATCGGCGAACAGCAAGTAGTAGGCCGCCAGCAAGCCGGCGAGGGCAAAAAAGCTCAGCAGACTGACAACCCGCATCGCTTTCACCCGTGGCTCAAGCCACTCGACACTCGGCAGAATCTTCGGCTTCTTCGCCATCTCAGCCCTCCAGTTTCTGAGCGGTTTTAGCCAGCCGCAGACCTAGCGCGCGACACAGCGCCACTTCATGCTGATCGAGGCCTTTTTTACCGTCAGCCCCAGCGTGATGACTGGCACCGTAAGGCGTACCGCCGCCCTGGGTTTCCAGCAAAGCCGACTCGCTGTACGGCAGGCCGGTGATGAGCATGCCGTGGTGCAGCAGCGGCAGCATCATCGACAGCAGCGTGGTTTCCTGACCGCCGTGCATGCTGGCGGTGGAGGTGAACACGCCGGCCGGTTTGCCGACGAGGGCGCCGGTCAGCCACAGATTGCTGGTGCCATCGAGGAAGTATTTCAGCGGCGCAGCCATGTTGCCAAAGCGCGTCGGGCTGCCGAGGGCCAGACCGGCGCAGTTCTTCAAGTCATCGAGGGTGGCGTAGAGCGCGCCTTCGTCCGGTATGGCCGGGGCCACGGCTTCGCACTCGGTGGAGATTGCCGGCACGGTGCGCAAACGCGCTTCGAGACCGGCCTGCTCGACACCACGGGCAATCTGCCGGGCCATCTCGTTGGTCGAGCCGTTGCGGCTGTAATACAGCACCAGAATGTACGGCGCGCTCACGGCAACAACTCCAGGATATTTTCCGGTGGGCGACCGATCACTGCTTTGTCGCCGACTTCGAAAATCGGTCGCTCCATCAGTTTCGGGTGCTGAGCGATCGCGTCGATCAATTGCGCTTCGCTGAGGCTTTCGTCAGCCAGTTGAAGCATTTTGTATTCATCTTCCCCGGTGCGCAGCAACTGGCGTGCGCTGATCCCGAGCTTGCCGAGCAGGGCCTTGATTTGCGCAGAGCTCAAAGGGGTTTCGAGGTAACGCACGACGTTCGGGGTCAGGCCGCGGGCTTCAAGAAGTTCCAGCGCGCCGCGGGATTTCGAGCAGCGCGGATTGTGATAAAGCGTCAGATCGGTCATGTCGGGTCGCTTCTGGCGTAAAGTGGCGGCTATTCTAACTGTGCAGCGCGCAATCCAGAACCTTCGGAGGCAATGGGTCGCAGGCGCCTTCAAATTTTCACAAGGAACACGACATGACACGGCGATTGGCAGCGGCATTGACGATAATCGGGGCGTTGATGCTGGGGGGCTGCGGCAATGATTACGGTATCGACCAGAACGGCCAGAAAGTGGCGTCCGAGCGTTTGGACAAGCAATGGGTGGTGCTGAACTACTGGGCCGAATGGTGTGGTCCGTGCCGCACCGAGATCCCGGAGCTCAACCATTTGGCTGATGAGCTCAAGAGCAAGAACGTAGGCGTCTTCGGGGTCAACTTCGACAACGTGCAGGGTGTGGAACTGAAAGACGCCAGCGAAAAACTGGGCATCAAGTTCACCGTGCTGGCGCAGGATCCGGCGGAGCTGTTCGAGTTGCCGCGCAGTGAGGCATTGCCGGTGACGTACATCATCGACAACAAAGGCAAGGTGCGTGAGCAGTTGATGGGGGAGCAGACGGCGGCGGGGGTGATGGCGAAGCTGGAGGCGTTGCAAGCGACCAAGTAACGTCAAAAGCCCCTCACCCCAGCCCTCTCCCGGGGGGAGAGGGGGCCGACCGAGGTGTCTGGCGAGTTACAGCGACCTGAGAGATCGAGTCGATTGTAGATTCGCCAAAACAGAGTCGAGTTGATTGTAGATTCGCCAAAGCAGGATCGAGTCGATTATGGATTCGCCAAAGCAGGATCCAGTCGATTATGGATTCGCCAAAGCAAGGTCCAGTCGATGATGGATTCGGTGAAGACCTTTCAGGTCGGCGTAGCTCCCCAATATCCCCCAATCAGTCCCCTCTCCCCCTGGGAGAGGGCTAGGGTGAGGGCTTTGGCGATCCTGAGGCTTAACCCTCTTCCAGCCACCAGCGCAACGGCTTGCCTTCTGCCGGCCAGAAGCGCATCTGTTCGATCGGCGAGATGTCCCAGCGCTGGACATGCTCCAGCGCCTGCAGGAAGCGCTGCTCCTGCTCCATCAGCGCCGGGGCGCACAGTTTGCGGGTCTTGCCGATCTTGCCGAAAGTCAGCTTGTCACCGTCCAGCGTGTACGGCGCGAACCAATGGTTGCAGCCACCGTTGCCATAGGCGCGGCCATCATCGCCCAGGGTCACCGTCAGATGGCTGTAATCCATCAGTGGTCGCTCACCGATCCATTCCAGAATGTAGCTGCGGTTCTGTTGCAGTTGCACCGGCTCCGCAGCGCATCCCACCAGGCCGGCACCGACCAGCGCGGTCAGGGCAAAGCGTTTCATCATGCCGGCTCCTGGCATTTCGGGCACAGGTGTTTGTCGCCAACGGCTTTCCAGCCCAGCTCGGCGATGCGCGCGGTGGCCGCCGGTTTCTCGGCGGCTTTGCCGAGTTTGGCGTCCACGGCGAATTCGAAGCTCAGCTCTTTGGCGCAGCTGTCGCAGTTGACCTGCCAGGTGTGGATCGCCAGTTCACCAAATACCGGACCTGTGGTCATCGCGGTCCATTGGCCCGGCGGATTGATCAGGTGGCGGACGGTTTCAACGGTCAGGCGCATGGACAAGTCCTTGCTGCCTTTGAGGGTGACCAACAAGGCGTCACCAATGCGAATCGAGCCACCATTGCCGGTGACCTGATAGCGGCCCGGAACAAGGGCGCGGCATTCGGTGAGGGTGTGTTGCGGGTTCATCAGGTTGTAGCGGAAATCGTGTTCGACCATGGGTCCTCCAAATATGCGCGACATGCTAGCACGGGCTTGATTGCAGAATGATGTGCGCGTGTGACCTTCGATCAGGTTCAATTGAGGCGACGCTCATGGCAAACTGCCGGCCTCGACTCTGAAGGAACGGAACATGGCGCTGATCGAATGTTATGAATGCAAGAAGAGCATCAGCTCCGAAGCCAACGCGTGCATTCATTGTGGGGCTCCGATGGCGGAGCATGTGACACAAGCGCACGGCGCAGCTGCGCCCGCTCAGGCCGCGACGATCTCGTTCGGCAGCTTGCCGCGCAACAAGTCTGTGCCCGAGGTCATTGCTCCGGCACCCGCACCGCAACCTTTGCCGAAAGTCATGCCGGCCGCCGCGCGGCGCCGGCGCCAGCAGCCCACCGAGCAACCGGCTACCGAGCAGACCAATGCCGACGGCAGTCGGCCGGTGGAAGGCTGGCTGAAGATCATGATTTTCCTGCTGCCGATGTTTTTCGTCTGGTTCCTGCTGCGCTACGGCCACTCGATGAAACAGCGCTTCTTCGGCTTCGGCTGGCTGGCGTTGTTGATTCTGGCGTCCTCGCTTTCACCGAAATAAGCTGAAAAGCGCTCAGCCCTCGACCTGGTTCTGCGGCGTTCCCGCCGCCCAGGTCGCGATGTTGTGCAGTGTGGTTGCGGCAATCGCCCCCAGTGCTTCACGCGTCAAAAAGGCCTGATGCGCGGTGATGATCACGTTGGGAAAAGTCAGCAATCGCGCCAGCACATCATCCTGCAAGGGCAGGTCGGAGCGATCCTCGAAAAACAGTTGCGCCTCTTCTTCATAGACATCCAGACCCAGATAGCCGAGCTGGCCGTCCTTCAAGGCGTCAATCAGCGCCGGGGTGTCGACCAGGCCGCCGCGACCGGTATTGATGAGCATGGCGCCGGCCTGCATGTGCGCCAGTGAATCGCGGTTGATCAGGTGTTTGCTCTGCTCGTTGAGCGGGCAGTGCAGGCTGATGATCCGCGACTGCGCGAGCAGTTCCGGCAGGCTCAGATAGCGCGCGCCCAACGCCAGTACATCCGGGTTCGGGAACGGATCGTAGGCCAGCAACTCACAGCCGAAACCGTGCATGATTTTCGCGAAGGTCGCACCGATCTGACCGGTGCCGACAATCCCGACGGTTTTGCCGACCAGGTCGAAACCGGTCAGGCCATGCAGGCTGAAATCGCCCTCACGGGTGCGGTTATAGGCGCGGTGCAGACGGCGGTTGAGGGCGAGGATCAGCGCCACGGCGTGTTCGGCCACCGCATGCGGTGAGTAGGCCGGCACGCGCACTACGGCCAGTCCGAGACGTTTCGCCGCGGCCAGATCGACATGGTTGTAACCCGCCGAGCGCAGGGCAATCAGGCGTGTGCCGCCAGCGGCCAGTCGCTCGAGTACCGGTGCGCTAAGGTCGTCGTTGATAAACGCACAGACCACTTCATGCGCTTCAGCCAGCGCCGCCGTATCGAGGCTGAGCCGCGCCGGTTGAAACTGCAGCTCGACACCTGCCGGGCAATCGGCGGCGAGGAAGCTGTCGCGATCATAGGTCTGGCTACTGAAAACGAGCGTGCGCATGAAAACCTCCTGGAACATCGACGCGGATTGAATCACCCAAGCTCACTTTAGCGGTGCTGGCGTTGATCGGCATTGCTGTGGATCAGGCACTGATCTTCGCTTGCGCCGCGAGCCGGTTGATCGCGCGCTCCAGTTCTTCCAGCGCTGCCACGGCCTTGGGGTCGTCCTGCTTGAGCAGGGTTTCGCTGCGCTGACAGGCCGCGCGCAATTGCGGTACGCCGCAATAACGGGTGGCACCGTGCAGGCGATGGACGCGCTCGATCAATGCGTTCTGGTCGCGGTTCTCGCACGCCGCGCGAATGGCTTCGCGGTCGGCTTCCAGTGAAGCGAGCAACATGGCCAGCATGTCCGCCGCCAAGTCAGCCTTGCCGGCAGCCAGGCGCAAGCCTTCCTCGTGATCAAGCACTGGCAGTTCATTGTTGCCCGCCGCACTGTCGCTGATCCGCTCCGGCGCTTGATTACGCAAAGCCAGGCCGGTCCATTTCAGCACCACCTGCGCCAGTTGCCGCTCACTGATGGGTTTAGTCAGGTAATCATCCATGCCGCTTTGCAGCAGCGCGCGTTTTTCGTTGGCCATGGCGTGGGCGGTGAGGGCGACGATCGGCAGCGGCGTGCAGTGCCGCTCGCTTTCCCACTGGCGAATGGTTTCGGTGCTCTGACGGCCGTCCATGCCCGGCATCTGCACGTCCATCAGCACCAGATCGAAAGATTCGTTCTGCACGGCTTTGACCGCGGCGTAACCGCTTTCCACGGCAAGCACCTTGGCGCCCATGTCTTCGAGCAGGGTTTGCACCAGCAGCAGGTTGGCCGGATTGTCGTCGACGCACAGCACTTTCGGCGCCCGGCTCGACAGCGGTTCGCCCGGCTCATTGCGCGGCTGGCGCGGGTTGACCAGATCGGCCAAGGCTCGGCGCAGTTTGCGTGTGCAGGCCGGTTTGGCTTGAAGTTGACTGTGCGGGTTCGGCACCGACAGATGGAACAGCGTCTGTTCGGTGGTCGGGCACAGCACCAGCACTTTGCAGCCAAGGTGTTCGAGGTCCCAGATGTGCTGGTTCAATCGCTCTGGCAGCATGTCGTTGCTGGTGATGCCGATGACCGCCAGATCAATCGCCTGATCGGTCTGGTGGGCGCCGGTGACGCCGTTGGTCAAGGTCTCGAGGGTGTTGAACGGGGTGACATCGAGGCCACAGTCTTCCAGTTGATGCTGCAAGGCCTGGCGCGCCAGTTCGTGATTCTCCAGCACCGCCACGCGGCGGCCGAGCAACGGCGCGGCCGGCAGGTCTTCGGCGTCGTCACGGGTTTTCGGCAAGCTCAGGCTGATCCAGAATTCCGAGCCTTCGCCCGGTGTGCTGTCGACGCCGATTTCGCCGCCCATCTGTTCGATCAGGCGTTTGGAAATCACCAGCCCCAGACCGGTGCCGCCCGGCTGGCGCGACAGCGAGTTGTCGGCCTGACTGAACGCCTGGAACAACGCGCGCACGTCCTGATTCGACAGGCCGATGCCGGTGTCCTGAATGCTGATGCGCAGTTGCACGCTGTCTTCGTGTTCATCTTCAAGCATCGCCCGGGCAACGATGGTGCCTTCGCGGGTGAACTTGATCGCGTTGCTCACAAGGTTGGTGAGAATCTGCTTCAGACGCAGCGGGTCACCGACCAGCGACAGCGGTGTGTCGCGATAGACCAGGCTGACCAGCTCAAGCTGCTTGGCGTGCGCAGCGGGGGCGAGGATGGTCAGGGTGTCCTGCAACAGGTCGCGCAGGTTGAACGGAATATGGTCGAGCACCAGTTTGCCAGCCTCGATTTTCGAGAAGTCGAGGATCTCGTTGATGATCCCCAACAAGCTGTCGGCGGATTTTTCGATGGTGCCCAGATAGTCGAGCTGGCGCGGGGTCAGTTCGCTTTTCTGCAACAGATGCGTGAAGCCGAGAATACCATTGAGCGGCGTGCGGATCTCGTGACTCATGTTGGCGAGGAATTCGGATTTGATCCGGCTGGCTTCCAGCGCTTCTTTGCGCGCCAGGTCCAGTTCGATGTTCTGGATCTCGATGGTTTCCAGATTCTGCCGGACGTCTTCGGTGGCCTGATCGACGCTGTGCTGGAGTTCTTCGCGGGCGTTTTGCAGGGTGCCGGCCATGCGGTTGATGCCCGAGGCCAGTTCATCCAGCTCCTGACTGCCGAGCGGCGGCAGACGCGTTTCCAGATGGCCGTCCTTGAGTTGCGCGACGGCTTGTTTGATCTGGCTCAGCGGACGATTGATGGTGCGGCCCATGCGCAACGCCAGCAATGCCGCGCCCGCCAGACCGGCGGCAATCAGCAGCAGGCTGGCAAACAGGCTGCGATAACCGCGCAGCAGCATGCCGTTGTGCGACAGTTCCAGCTCGACCCAGCCGAGCAAGCGGTCAGACTCTTCCGGGATCAGTTCGCCGGCGAGGTTGCGATGCTTGCCGAATACCGGCATCAGGTAACGCGTCGCGTCATTGCCGCTGCGCCGTTGCAAATGCGCGCTGTCGCCGCTCGGCGCCTGATTGAGCATGGTCGGGCCGGCATGGGCCAGCGGTGAGCGGTCCGGGGCGAGGAAGGTCACCGCGCGCACATCCGGTTGCTCAAGGGACTGAGTGGCAATGCGTTCGAGCAGATCGCTGTTGCCGTGACCCATGGCGGGTGCCACCAGCGGCGCCAGTTGCTCGGCGATCATCTCGCCGCGCTGCATCAATTGGCTCTGCAAGTCGGACTGCTGCGTCCAGGTGAAGTAACCACCCAGTACCAGCGCCATCAGGCTGGTCGGCAACAAGGTCAGCAACAACACGCGACCTTTGATTCCCAGTTTCTTGAGCACGCCTATCTCCTGCATCCCGCTGATCTGTTGACTCATGCGTGCATCCGGCACGCGACATGGGCGCAGTGTAGCGATTTGCTCGCAGGCAATCTCCGGAAAAATGCGCTCAGGGTGGGTCAGGGCACCGGTGCTCGTTTGTCAGAAAGGGCAGCCTTGTGTTGCCCGCTGCCGGGCAATCTTGAATAATCGCGCTCAACTGAGAATTACTTGCAGATACTCATGACTCCTGTTTCCGTCGGCCAGCCACGCATTCTTTCCATCGAGGACGATCCGGTTCTCGGCGCCTATGTTCACGAACATCTGGGCCGCAGCGGCTTTCAGGTGACCTGGTGCCAGAATGGTCAGGAAGGCCTGAGCATCGCCAGGCGTCAGCCATTCGACGTGGTGCTGATGGATATTCTGTTGCCCGGAATGGATGGTTTGAATGTATTGACGCAGTTGCGTCAAAGCCATTCGACCCCGGTGCTGCTGATGTCGGCCCTAGGCGCCGAGGCGGATCGCATCAGCGGTTTCCGTCTGGGCGCCGACGATTATTTGCCCAAGCCGTTCAGCATGGCCGAGTTGCATGTGCGCATTGAAGCGATCCTGCGTCGGGTTGCGCTGGATCGGCGCCCGGCATCGCTGGCGGCGCCAGTGGCGGCCGGTACGCTGCGTTTTGACGATGAGCAATGCGATGTTTTTTTTCGCGAACACGCCGCCGGGCTGACCCGCAGCGAATACCGTCTGCTGGAAACCCTCAATCGCAATGACGAAGAAGTGCTGAGCAAAGCCTTCCTTTATCAGCACGTTCTGCAGCGTGGATACGCGGCCCATGACCGCAGTCTCGACATGCATATCAGCCAGATCCGCCGCAAGCTCAAAGCCATCGGTTACACCGAGCGTGAAGTGCGCACCGTCTGGGGCAAGGGTTACGTCTTGAGCGCCGCCGATGAAAATCTCTGAACTGCCGGGCCGGCATTCGCTGTTCTGGAAACTGGCCTGTCTGCTGGTCGCATTCTGTCTGCTGATGATCTGGCTGAGCTGGTCGTGGGGCCGTTATATGGAGGAGCGCAACCAGTTCCTCTCCGACGAAGCGCGCGGCACCCTTTCACGTTATGCGATGCAAGCCGAGCAAGCGTGGCAGCACGGCGGCCGCAGCGGGGTCGATGACTGGTTGCAGAGTATGGAGTTGCGTGAAGCCAGTTGGGTCGGCGTCATCGGCGGCAACCTGCAGTCGCTGAGCAGTGATCCGCTGAATGAGCAGGAAATCCAGCACCTGACGTTCTTGCGCGGCCTCGACTGGCCGATTCACAAAAAGAACCGGCCGTGGTTGCGTGTGCCGTTTCCCAAAGAGCCATCTGCCGGCAGCCTGGTGATCGAGCTACCCGAACGTTTCCTGCCGGGCAAGTATCGTGTGTTCTGGCGCGTTATCACTAACGGCGTGATTCCGGGCCTGTTCACCTTGTTGCTGTGCGTCGGTCTGTACCGCTTGCTGGTCGTGCCCCTGAACAACCTGCGCGAACAGGCCAACGCCTGGCGCGCCGATCAATTGAATGTGCGGCTGTCGAGCGGCATCACCCAACGGCCGGATGAACTCGGTGAGCTTGCGCGGGCATTCGACTCGATGTCCGAACGCTTGCAATCGACCGTCGCCCTGCAACAGCAATTGCTGCGCGACCTGTCCCACGAATTGCGCACACCGCTGAGCCGCTTGCGGGTCGCCAGTGAAAGCGAACAAAGTCTGCTGCAGTTGCGCGAGCGCATCGGTCGCGAAGTCGACGGTATGCAAAGACTGGTCGAAGACACCCTGCAACTGGCCTGGCTCGATACCGACCGCACGCCATTGCCCGAAGAAGCGATTCAGATCCAGGCCCTGTGGGAAATGCTCACTGACAATGCCTGTTATGAAAGCGGCTGGCCGAGTCTGCAATTGCAGTGCGCGGTCGAGTCCTCATGCTGGGTGCGCGGCAACCTGAACACGCTGGCGCAGGCACTGGAGAACATTTTGCGCAACGCCATTCGGCATTCGCCACCGGGCGGGATCGTGCGACTGGATGGACGGCGCGATGGCGATTTCTGGCATCTGTGGCTGGAAGATAAGGGCGGCGGCGTAGCGGAAGGGGATCTGGAACGGATCTTCTCACCGTTCACCCGGCTCGACGGCTCGCGGCCCGGTGATGGCGGTTTTGGCTTGGGGCTGAGCATCGCGCGCAATGCCGTCCAGCGTCAGGGCGGAAGTATTTGGGCGGAGAATGGCGGGGCGGGATTGCGGCTGAATTTACGGTTGCTGGCGGATGATTGTGTTGCGCAGACTGACGCCTTCGCGAGCAGGCTCGCTCCCACATTGGATCTCGGTTCGCCGCAGATTGTGTGATCAACAGTTAATAGTGTCATCACTGCTGACACTATTCTGCGAATGACACTACTCCCTGTGGGAGCGAGCCTGCTCGCGAAGAGTCTCTGAGCATCACCACCAATGAAAATGGCGCAACACAAAAGTCGCGCCACTGGTGCGACTTTTATCGCTTACTCCCATCCCATAGGGAGTGTGTTTTACTCGCAGATTGTTTGAGCAATACAAGACAGTGTCAGCACTGCTGACATTATTAATAGAGCAACACGGGTCACTTTGGGAGCTGGCTTGCCAGCGATGAGGCCATTCGCATCACCGCAAACAAAGATGACCCAGCGTAAAAGTCTCACCAGTGGTGAGACTATTGCTGCTTATTCCCATAAACCATAAGCACCGCACTTTGCGTGATATGGCCTGCGCGGGTTTGCCGGTATGATAGGCGCCCCCGCACGTCTGGATTGCGAATACGCCATGACCCTGCAGTACCCAACCATCGCCGATTGCGTCGGCAACACTCCGCTGGTGCGTTTGCAGCGCCTGCCCGGTGCCACCAGCAACACCCTATTGCTCAAGCTCGAAGGGAATAACCCGGCGGGTTCGGTCAAGGACCGTCCGGCGCTGTCGATGATCACTCGCGCCGAGTTGCGCGGGCAGATCCACGCCGGCGATACGCTGATCGAAGCGACCTCGGGCAACACCGGGATCGCGCTGGCCATGGCGGCCGCGATCAAGGGTTACAAAATGATCCTGATCATGCCGGACAACTCCAGCGCTGAACGTAAAGCGGCGATGACCGCCTATGGCGCCGAGCTGATTCTGGTCAGCCAGGAAGAGGGCATGGAAGGCGCGCGCGATCTTGCGCAGCGTATGGAAGCCGAAGGCCGTGGCAAGGTGCTCGATCAGTTCGCCAACGGCGACAATCCTGAAGCGCACTACACCACCACAGGTCCGGAAATCTGGCGTCAGACCCAGGGCACCATCACCCATTTCGTCAGTTCGATGGGCACCACCGGTACCATCATGGGCGTGTCGCGCTACTTGAAAGAGCAGAGCGACAGCGTGCAGATCGTCGGTCTGCAGCCGATGGAAGGCTCGGCCATTCCCGGCATCCGCCGCTGGCCGCAGGAATACCTGCCGAAGATCTATCAGGCTGACCGCGTTGACCGCATCGTCGACATGGCGCAAAGCGAGGCCGAAGACGTCACCCGGCGTCTGGCCCGCGAGGAAGGCATCTTCTGCGGCGTGTCCTCAGGCGGTGCGGTGGCAGCGATGCTGCGCCTGTCCAAAGAAGTTGAAAACGCGGTGATCGTCGCGATCATCTGCGACCGTGGCGACCGTTATCTGTCGACCGGCATTTTCGACGCGCCCAACTGATGGCCAAGCACGAGAGAGGCCTGCGCTTCCAGCCCACGGGTGGCAGCAAGGCCGCGCAAATTCCGACCGGTAAAAAGCAGCGCTTGAGCATTGAGCGCCTGGCCAATGACGGTCGCGGTATCGCGTTTTTCGAAGGCAAAACCTGGTTCGTCCTCGGCGCGCTTGCCGGTGAAGAGGTCGAAGCGCGGGTGCTCGGCGCCCACGGCAAAGTGGTCGAGGCGCGCACCGAGCGCGTGTTCAAGGCCAGCGAATTGCGCCGCCCGGCACCGTGTCAGCACGCCGGCCGTTGCGGCGGTTGCAGCGTCCAGCATTTGCCCCATGACGAACAACTCGCCCTGAAACAGCGCATGCTCGCCGAGCAATTGTCGCGCGTTGCCGGTGTCGAACCTGAAGAATGGGCAGCACCGCTGACCGGTCCCGAATTCGGCTATCGCCGTCGCGCCCGGATTGCGGTGCGCTGGGACATGAAGGCGAAGAAACTCGAAGTCGGTTTCCGTGCCGCCGGCAGTCAGGACATTGTCGCGATCAGCGAATGCCCGGTGCTGGTACAGCCCTTGCAACCGATCATGACCCGTTTGCCGGAGATGCTCCGTCGTTTGAGCAAACCGCAAGCGTTGGGGCATGTCGAGTTGTTCAGCGGCTCGTCACTGGCGGTGTTGCTGCGGCACATGGCGCCGTTGTCCGAAGCGGATCTGACCATCCTCAAGGACTTCTGCCAGTTCCATGAAGCGCAATTGTGGCTGCATGGCGAAGGTGAGCCGCAACCGGTCGATGCCACCCAGTCGCTGGGCTATCGCCTGGAGCAGTGGGATCTGGATCTGGCGTACCGACCGGGTGACTTCATTCAGGTCAATGCCGGTGTCAACGAAGCGATGGTTGCACAGGCGCTGGACTGGCTGAAGCCGGGTCGCGACGAGCGCGTGCTCGATCTGTTCTGCGGCTTGGGCAACTTCGCCTTGCCGTTGGCCAAAGCCGTGCGCGAAGTCGTCGCGGTCGAGGGTGTGCAAACCATGGTCGATCGCGCTGAAGCGAACGCCGCCAGTAACAATTTGCATAACACAAAGTTTTTTCAAGCCGATTTATCCCAGCCTTTGACCGATGCCCAGTGGATCGGAAACGGCTTTTCTGCGGTACTCTTGGACCCACCGCGTGACGGTGCTTTCGAGGTGGTTCGCAAGCTGGCGACCCTGGGTGCCAAACGGTTGGTGTACGTATCGTGCAACCCTGCAACTCTGGCGCGCGATACGGTCGAATTGATCAAGCAGGGCTACCGGTTAAAACGTGCCGGGATTCT
The DNA here is from genome assembly GCF_054667675.1 of Pseudomonas sp. S3_C06. Taxonomy (NCBI): domain Bacteria; kingdom Pseudomonadati; phylum Pseudomonadota; class Gammaproteobacteria; order Pseudomonadales; family Pseudomonadaceae; genus Pseudomonas; species Pseudomonas sp. S3_C06. The sequence continues at coordinate 2,200,327 of NZ_CP162747.1, read as the reverse complement.
CGATATGTTTCCTCAGACGGCACATGTCGAGGCCATGGCGTTATTTGAAGCGAGCCAGGATGGCTCGTCTGAATCCGTCTGATCTGTCCGCGCAGCGCTCGCTTTAGCCCCGCGAGCGCAAACGGGCAATAAGGATCAGCGATTTGACGCATTGAATCTGCGTCGTAGGGAAGGTAAAGCAAGATGGTACAGGTGAGAGCACACCAGCCGATCAACACTGACGGCAGTATCAATCTCGAGGCTTGGCTCGATCACGCGGTCAGTGTCGATCTGGCACTGGATCGCGAAGCCTTGAAAGAAGCCTGCGAGTTCGCTCGCGAGGCCGAACAACAGTCCAATGCCAAGAAGAATCTGTGGGCCGAAGGCTCCGGCAGTTTCAGTACCGGCCTGGAAATCGCCGAGATTCTCGCCGACCTCAAGCTCGATCAGGATTCGCTGGTCGCGGCGGTCCTGTATCGCGGCGTGCGCGAAGGCCAGATCGAACTCGCGGCCGTCGGCCAGCGCTTCGGTCCGGTGGTCGCCAAGCTGATCGACGGCGTGCAGCGCATGGCGGCCATCAGTGCCAGTCTCAGCCCGCGTCAGTCGATGGTCATGGGCACGCAAGGGCAGGTGGAAAACCTGCGCAAGATGCTCGTGGCGATGGTCGACGATGTGCGTGTCGCGCTGATCAAACTGGCCGAACGTACCTGCGCCATTCGTGCAGTGAAAACCGCCGACGACGAAAAGCGTAACCGTGTCGCCCGGGAAGTCTTCGACATCTATGCGCCGCTCGCGCACCGGCTCGGCATCGGTCATATCAAATGGGAACTGGAGGATTTGTCCTTCCGTTATCTCGAACCCGATCAATACAAACAGATCGCCAAGTTGCTCCACGAGCGACGGCTTGATCGCGAGCGTTTCATCGCCGACGTGATGACCCAGCTCAAGGATGAATTGCAGGCCACCGGCGTCGACGCCGATATCAGCGGCCGCGCCAAACACATCTATTCGATCTGGCGCAAAATGCAGCGCAAGGGTCTGGAATTCAGCCAGATCTACGACGTGCGCGCGGTGCGCGTGCTGGTGCCGGAAATGCGCGACTGCTACACCGCGCTCGGCATCGTCCACACCTTGTGGCGGCACATCCCGAAAGAATTCGACGACTACATCGCCAACCCGAAAGAGAACGGCTACCGCTCGTTGCACACGGCGGTGATCGGCCCTGAGGGTAAAGTGCTTGAGGTGCAGATACGTACGCACTCGATGCACGAAGAGGCCGAACTCGGCGTCTGCGCGCACTGGCGCTACAAGGGCACCGACGTCAAATCCGGTTCGAATCACTACGAAGAGAAAATCTCCTGGCTGCGTCAGGTGCTCGAGTGGCACGAAGAACTGGGCGATATCGGTGGTCTGGCGGAACAGTTGCGTGTCGATATCGAGCCGGATCGGGTTTACATCTTCACTCCCGACGGTCACGCCATCGACTTGCCGAAAGGCGCGACGCCGCTGGACTTCGCCTATCGCGTGCACACCGAAATCGGCCACAACTGCCGTGGCGCGAAGATCAACGGGCGCATCGTGCCGCTCAACTACAGCCTGCAGACCGGTGAGCAGGTCGAGATCATCACCAGCAAACACGGCACACCGAGCCGCGACTGGTTGAACTCCAACCTCGGTTACGTCACCACCTCGCGGGCGCGGGCGAAGATCGTCCACTGGTTCAAATTGCAGGCGCGCGACCAGAACGTGGCCGCCGGTAAAACCCTGATCGAGCGCGAGCTGACGCGCCTCGGTCTGCCCGCGGTGGATTTCGACAAGCTGGCCGACAAGGCCAACATGAAAACCGCCGAAGACATGTTCGCCGCCCTCGGTGCCGGCGATCTGCGTTTGGCGCAACTGGTCAACCTCGCGCAGCAACTGGTCGAGCCGGAACGCGGCAACGAACAGTTGGAGCTGATTCCGCGCAAAGCCACCGGCTACAAACCGGGCAAGCGCGGCGACATTCAGATCCAGGGCGTCGGCAACCTGATGACGCAGATGGCCGGCTGCTGCCAGCCGCTGCCGGGCGATGCGATCGTCGGCTATATCACTCAGGGTCGTGGCGTGAGCATTCACCGTCAGGACTGTGCCTCGGTGCTGCAACTGGGCGGGCGCGAGCCAGAGCGGATCATTCAGGTCAGCTGGGGCCCGGTGCCGGTGCTCACCTACCCGGTGGACATTGTCATTCGTGCCTATGATCGCTCCGGTCTGCTGCGTGACGTCTCGCAGGTACTGCTCAACGAGCGCATCAACGTGCTGGCGGTCAACACCCGCTCGAACAAGGAAGACAACACCGCGCTGATGTCGCTGACCATCGAGATCCCGGGTCTGGATGCACTGGGGCGGTTGCTCGGGCGGATTTCGCAGTTGCCGAACATCATCGAAACGCGGCGTAACCGTACGCCGTGATGTGGCTTCTCTGTGGGAGCGAGCCTGCTCGCGAAGAGGGCGTGTCAGTCGACAACATAGTTGCAGACACACCGCTTTCGCGAGCAGGCTCGCTCCCACAGTGGTTTTGTGGTGAGACAGCTAAATGATGTACAGCCTTGAAGATCTGCTCCACCTGATGAGCCGTCTGCGCGATCCGCAGTACGGTTGCCCGTGGGACATCAAGCAAACCTACGCGACCATCGTCCCGCACACGCTCGAAGAAGCCTACGAAGTGGCCGACGCCATCGAACGCGGCGACTTCGATCATTTGCAGGGTGAGCTCGGCGATTTGTTGTTCCAGGTGGTGTATTACAGCCAGTTGGCCAAGGAAGAAGGGCGCTTCGAATTCGCCGGCGTGATCGACAGCATCACCCGCAAACTGATCCGCCGTCATCCCCACGTGTTCCCCACCGGTGATCTCTACGCACCGCTGGATGTGCCGCGCTTGAGCGAAGAACAGGTCAAGCAGCGCTGGGAAGAGATCAAGGCCGAAGAGCGCGCCGAGAAATCCGCCGCGCCCGAGCAACTGTCACTGCTCGATGACGTGCCGGCGACGTTGCCGGCCTTGTCGCGTTCGGCCAAGCTGCAGAAGCGCGCAGGGCAGGTCGGTTTTGACTGGCCAGACGCCTTGCCCGTGCTCGACAAGGTGCGCGAAGAGCTCGATGAAGTCCTCGAAGCCATGTCCGAAAACGATCCCGTCGCTGTGGCTGACGAGATCGGCGACCTGCTGTTTTCCGTGGTCAATCTGGCCCGGCATCTGAAGGTCGACCCGGAAACGGCATTGCGTGGCGCCAACGGCAAGTTCGAAAGACGTTTCCGATTTATCGAACAGGCATTGCGCGACACCCACCGTCCCATAGAAGATTGCACCCTCGAAGAGTTGGACGCCCTGTGGGGTGAAGCCAAACGTCAGGAAAAGAATTTGCCCGGCTGCGGCTGAGCCACTGCCCAAGTGAGTAAGCACCATGAGTATTTCCCTTCGCGACCAGTTGCTCAAAGCAGGCCTGGTCAACCAAAAGCAGGCCAAACAGGTCAGCAAGGACAAGCAGAAGCAGCAGCGTCTGGCGCACAAAGGCCAGATCGAGCTGGACGACTCGCAGCAGCGTGCCGCCCAGGAAGCCATGGCCGAGAAGGTCAAGCGTGACCAGGAGCTGAACCGTCAGCAGAAAGAGAAAGCCGAGGCCAAGGCGCGTGCGGCGCAGGTCAAGCAACTGATTGAAGTCTCGCGTCTGCCGAAGCTGACCACCGAGGACTACTACAACTTCGTCGACGACAAGAAGGTCAAGCGCATCTCGGTCAACACGCTGATGCGCAACAAGCTCAGCAGCGGTTCGCTGGCGATCGTCCACCATGCCGGCGGCTACGAAGTGATCCCGCGTGAAGCGGCCCTGAAGATCCAGGAGCGCGATCCACAGCGTATCGTCCAGCTCAACGTGCAGACCGAAGAGGTCAGCACTGAGGACGATCCGTACGCGGCGTATCAGATTCCTGATGATCTGATGTGGTAAATCGATAAAGCTGTAACAACGACAAACCCCGCTCATGGCGGGGTTTGTCGTTTTCAATGCTGTGGTTGAATCAGGCGGATTTCAGATCCCGCTGCTGTTCTTGCACTTCCAGTTCGGCCTTGTAGTTGTGGGCATCGATCTCGTTGTGGAACATGCCGACCAGCAAGTCTTGTTGATGCACATCCCAGATGCGGATACCGGCGGCTACGCCTTCGTGGGACATGTGTGAATCGTCGCGTTCAGTTACTTTTACAGTCATCTGCTAGCTCCAAATCTCAAGTTATCTGCAGCAAGGCGTGTGCAGGACTCTGTTATATGATTTGTTAGCTTGCTAAGTAAACGGCTGATTTGTGCAAGGTGTTATTGCGTATTTTGCAACAGTGCTGCAGCCCGCGTAATCCGCGACATTCGGTCGCAGGGCGGTAAGTTTCATGACAGAAGTTTCATTTTCAGAAGCGCCGAAACCCATTGTCTTTGATCGTTCCCACGCTCCGCGTGGGAATGCCTCTGGGGACGCTCCGCGTCCAGTGACGCGGAGCGTCACGGGCTGCATTCCCACGCAGAGCGTGGGAACGATCAACAACACGGACCGATAGTGTCCCGGCTAATTTCTACAGGCGAAAAAAAAAACGCCCCGAACCAGTCGGGGCGTTTTCATGTGTGGCTCAAGCGGGGGGAATTACTTGCCTTCCCAGCGCTTCAGTACCAGCGTGGCGTTGGTGCCGCCGAAGCCGAAGCTGTTGCTCATCACGGTGTTGATCGTGGCGTTTTCGCGGGTCTTGGTCAGCACCGGCAGGTCGGCCACTTCTGGGTCCAGCTCGTCGATGTTGGCGGAACCGGCAATGAAGTTGCCTTCCATCATCAGCATGCAGTAGATCGCTTCGTGAACGCCGGCGGCGCCCAGGGAGTGACCCGACAGGCTCTTGGTCGAGCTGATCGCCGGTGCCTTGTCGCCGAACACTTCACGCACACCTTTCATTTCCGCGACGTCGCCGACCGGAGTCGAGGTGCCGTGGGTGTTCAGGTAGTCGATCGGCGTATCAACGGTGGACATCGCCATCTGCATGCAGCGGATCGCGCCTTCGCCACTCGGGGCAACCATGTCGTAACCGTCGGAGGTCGCGCCGTAGCCAACGATTTCCGCGTAGATTTTCGCGCCACGGGCCAGAGCGTGTTCCAGCTCTTCAACCACGACCATGCCGCCACCGCCAGCGATGACGAAACCGTCACGGTCGGCGTCGTAGGCACGGGAAGCTTGTTCCGGGGTGTCGTTACGCTTGCTGGACAGAGCGCCCATGGCGTCGAACAGGAACGACTGGCTCCAGTGCTCTTCTTCACCGCCACCGGCGAAAACGATGTCCTGCTTGCCCATCTGGATCTGTTCCATGGCGGTACCGATGCAGTGAGCACTGGTGGCGCAGGCAGAAGCGATGGAGTAGTTCAGGCCCTTGATCTTGAATGGCGTGGCCAGGCAAGCGGAAACGGTGCTGCTCATGGTCCGCGTTACGCGGTACGGGCCAACGCGCTTCACGCCTTTCTCGCGCAGGATGTCCAGCGCTTCCATCTGGTTCAGTGTGGAAGCACCGCCGGAGCCGGCGATCAGGCCGGTACGCGGGTTGGACACTTGCTCTTCGGTCAGGCCGGAGTCAGCAATAGCGTCTTTCATGGCCAGGTAGGCGTAAGCCGCTGCGTGGCCAACGAAGCGATAGATCTTGCGATCGATCAGCTCTTCAAGGTTGAGGTCGATGGAGCCGGAAACCTGGCTACGCAGACCCATTTCGGCATATTCCGGGTTGAACCGGATGCCAGGGCGGCTTGCACGCAGGTTAGCGGAGACGGTCTCTTTGTCATTGCCCAGGCACGAAACAATGCCCAGACCAGTGATAACGACGCGGCGCATGCGAATAACCCTTAGAAGTTGTCAGTGGAGGTGAACACGCCGACGCGAAGGCCTTCGGCGGTGTAGATTTCGCGACCGTCGACAGTCACCGAACCATCGGCAATGGCCAGGTTCAGCTTGCCCTTGAGGACGCGTTTGATATGAATGTTGTAGGTGACTTTCTTGGCGGTCGGCAGTACCTGACCGAAGAATTTCACTTCGCCCGAACCCAGCGCACGGCCACGGCCCGGCAGGCCTTGCCAGCCCAGGAAGAAACCGACCAGTTGCCACATGGCGTCCAGACCCAGGCAGCCCGGCATCACCGGATCGCCTTCGAAGTGGCACGCGAAGAACCACAGATCAGGGTTGATATCCAGCTCGGCGACCAATTCACCTTTGCCGTACTTGCCGCCTTCTTCGCTGATCAGGGTGATGCGATCGACCATCAGCATGTTCGGGGCGGGCAGTTGCGCGTTACCTGGGCCGAACAGCTCACCGCGACTGCAGCGCAGCAGATCTTCCCGAGTAAAGGCGTTTTGTTTGGTCATGCGAGCTCCTCAATAATCCCATGCGGCAGGTGGGGCAAATCTTCCCGACCGTTCGAAGCGTTCATGCCTCGAACCGGCAGCCTACTCATAGACTATTGCGTTGTGGTGAAAGTCACAGCACCAAGGACATGAATGTACACTTGTGCACTGAAATTTTTATTCAAGCCCCTTTTGAGGCTCGTTCGGGTGCCTAAGACTGCCGCACTTTCGCTTTTCACGCCAGTCGCAGATGGTCGAAAGGCCCACACTACGACACCCAGCGCTGCAGAATCTGCTGCAGGTCATTACGTTTGAACGGCTTTGCCAGATAATCGTTCATGCCCGCCGCCAGACAGGTTTCGCGGTCGCCCTGCAAGGCGTTGGCGGTCAGCGCGATGATCGGCACCTCACTGCGTCCGGGCAGCAGCCGGATCTGCCGCGTGGCCTCATAGCCATCGATGATCGGCAAACGGCAATCCATCAGAATCACTTCGAAGTCGCTGCCCTCGGCGTTGCGCACGGCTTGTGCGCCATCAGTGGCGACACTGACAGTAAAGCCCAGACTGCGCAGCATCGCTTCAATAACCGTCTGGTTTACCGGATTGTCTTCGACCAGCAAGACATTGCGTCCTTCACCATGCTCTTTGCCGTTCAGTGCACGCGGCGCGGCCAATGGCGGGAGCGCCTGCTTATAGAGTGCCAGCGGAATTTCCAGAGTGAACACCGAACCACGGCCTTCCTCGCTCTGCGCGCGCAAGGTGCCGCCCATCCGTTCGGCCAGCGTACGGGCGATCGGCAAACCGAGACCGGTGCCACCGTAACGCCGCGAGATTGAACTGTCTGCCTGCTGGAAAGCGTTGAACATCAATTCCAGACTTTCGGAAGAAATACCGATGCCGCTGTCACGCACCGAGCAGGTGAACCACAGCAATTCATGATCCAGCGACTGCCACTGCGCCTCGATGCTGACGCGACCCTGTTCGGTGAATTTCAGTGCGTTGCCAACCAGATTGACCAGAATCTGCCGGATCCGCGTTGGATCGCCTTGCACCTGCAAACCGCGCATGTCGTCCGGGATGCGCAGGTTCAGCGCCAGCCCTCGCTGTACCGCGCTGTGCTGGAACGACTGGGCGCAGGCGCCGATCAGTTCGGCCAGGTTGAACGGGATGTGCTCCAGTTCCAGCTCCGAACGTTCGATGCGCGAGAAGTCGAGAATATCGTTGATGACTTTCAGCAAGTGCTCGGTGGACTCCGAGGCAAGGGCGGCGTATTCGACCTGCTCCTCGGTCATCTCGGTGGTCTCCAGCAATTGCAGCATGCCCAGCACGCCGTTCATGGGCGTGCGCAGTTCATGGCTCATCATCGCCAGAAAGTCGGACTTGGCGTTGTTGGCCTTTTCCGCTTCTTCACGGGTCTGGATCAGTTGGGCCATGGCTTGATGCTGCTCGCGGCTGGCCTGTTCCAGCGCCTGGGCAAGGTTGTTGATGTGTTGCGACAGCGCGCCCAGTTCGGTGTCATCGACGATCGGCAACGGGGTTTTGTAATCGCCGTCCTGAATCGCCTTCACCGCGTCACCGATATCGCGGATCGGCTGCGACAGGCTGCCGGCCAGGCGCCGTGCCAACACAAAGGTGAAGAGCAGGGCGAACAGCGCGAGAATCCCGGCCTTGAGCAGAATCTCCTGCTGGCGCTGGCTGAACGCGTCGTTGGACAAGCCGACGATCACCCGGCCCAGATAATCTTCGCCGGCCCCGCTATTGCTGACCTTGCCGTCCTGGAAGAAATCATTGTGCAGGGCGATGCGCTGCAACCGTACTGGTGTCTGAAACACTTCGACCTGATGCGGCCGACCGTGCGCCGCCGCGGGTTGTTCGACGTACACCAGAATCCGGTTGGCGCTGTCCTGTACTTCGAGAAAACGCACGTTGGGCGTGGCCAGTGTGGCTTTGAGCAGGCTTTCCAGCACTTCGTTGTTACCGGAAATCACCCCGTATTCGGTGGCGGGCGCCAGTTGGTTGGCGATCAGTTGACCGGTGTGGTTCAGTTCCTGACGCAAATCCTGAATGCGCACGAAGGTGAAGAAGCTGATCAACAGCAAGGTCAGCAACAACGCCGGGCCCAGGCTGATCAGCTGGGTGCGGGTGTTGATGTCCCAACGGCGACGGAAACTCATGGGCGGCGTTCTCCTTCAGCCAGCGCGCTGGCAACAGATGCGTCATTGAGCGGTTCGATACCCAGTGAACGAGCGACCTGCGCATTACTTGAGACTTTAAAACGTGCGGGGTAGAGCGTCCGCGGCCAAGTGGCCGGCGGTTGGTCGAGCAATTGATCGAGGATTGCCAGCCAGTCGTTCTGGTCGCTGTAACTGCTGGCCAGGCTGCCGGCGCGGACGAACGCGACGTTGGGGCCGACCAGTGCGACTTGCCGTGAGTAACTGCTGAGCAGCAGGTTTTTCGCGGTTTTCGGGTTGTACAGATCGGGGTCGTCGAGCCCGAGCAGCACGTCGCTGTTTTTCAGCACGGTTTGCAGCGGGCGGCTGTCGTGGGTGTTGTCCCAGCGCTGGCTGACGACTTGCAGGTTCAGCGGCGCGGCGGCGAGATTCAGCTCCTTGAGGAGAAATTCGCTGTGCTCATCGAACAGCACGCCGATCCGCCGGGCCTGGGGCAAAATGCGTCGGATCAACTGCAACTGTCGGCTCAGCGGCGGATCACTCCACAGCAAACTCAGATGCGCCGGTTGCGCGCTGCCGAGGCGCTGCCGGGCTTGCAGGCGACTGATGCGCAGCACCAGCGTCGCCGGGCCTTGGGGTTCTTGCAGACGCCAGTCGAGGCTCGGCAGGTCGAGCAGAATCAGGCGCAGGCCGGCGGGCAGTTTGCCCGGCGCAGGCAGGCTGGCCAGTGGCTGGAAACGCACGTTGTCGGTCGGTCGCAGTTCACTGAGCGCCTGGACGAACGCTTGTACGCCTGGACTTTCTTCGGCGCCGGTCAACAGGATATCGGCGGCCTGCACCGCCACACCATGCAGCCATGCGGTCATAAACAGACAAACCCCGGCCAGCCAGTGGCCCAGGGTTGGCATCTTCCGTGACTGCCGGTAGCGCATCCTAGAACTCCAGCTCGGCGCTGAAGTACATCACCCGGCGTTCGTCGTAATTGTTGTCAACGAAAGTGGTCGGCTCGTGGTCGAGACGCTGTTGCAGTACGCCAGCCAGTTGCAATTGTGCTTTGCCCAGCGCGATGCGTTTGGCGATGCGCGTGTCGACGCGCTCGAAACGGTAGCCGTTGAGTGCGTTGTCGCCGTAATAGAAGAGGGCGCTGTTCCAGCCATGGCCCCAGTCGCGCAGCCAGCCGGCCGAACCGCTGTTGCGTGAAGTGAACTGCTGATCCAGTGGGTTACTCGCCTCGGCATCGACAAAGGCGTAGGTGAAGCGCAAACGGTCGGCCAGGCTCACGCGCCAGTCGAGCTGGGTTTCCGTGCCACGAAAACGTGAGCTGTTGGCATTGCTGGCGATGTACTGGTTGTTACGTAGCGGTTCACTGATCATCCCGGTGATCTCGTCGTAGAACAGCTTCACATCCAGGGCCAGGCCCAGTTCGGCGAAATAGCCGTTGTAGCCCAGCTCGCGCGAGCGCATGTGTTCCTGATCGAGATCGCCGGGGCCGCGAGTCTTGACGAAGTAGCGCGCCGAAGACTGGCCATAGGCCGATGGGCGCAGGTTGCTGACCTGATAGCTCCAGTTCACATTGTTTTCGAACATGTCCGGCGAGCGGATCGCCTCCGAATACACCGCACGCAGGCCGTGGCGCGGGTTGATCAGGTAATTGACGGCGAAGCGCGGGGTCAGCGAACTGCCGATCAGTTGCGTGTTTTCGAACATCGCACCGCCCTGCAACAGCCAGTGTTCCGTGGCGCGCCATTCCAGTTGGCCGAACGCGCGCCAAGTGGTGTCGTCCAGCGTGCCATTGAAGTAAGTCTCGGAGTCGTCGCGGTCGTAACGATAGTTCATGCCGCTGACCAGACGCAGGCTGTCGGACAGGCTGAGGGTGTCCTGCAATTCGAGGTCGTAGCGCGATTCGCGGGCGCTCTGATCGATGTCGCCGCACAGGGTTCGGCTGGCGCCGTTGCGCCATTGATCAAGCACCTGATTGGCCAGGGCCATTTCCTGTGGCGTGCCGGGCGCCGCTCCGGGGCCGGTGAACCGGGTGATGTTGCGCGCCAGACGTTCGGTGTAATTCGGGTTGAGCTGCCACAGTTGCGTCAGTTCGGGGCTGAACGATACCTCGGCATCGCAGGCGCGCCAGGTTTGCTGACGATCCCAGTGTTGCGCCGAGCCTTGTATATAAAGGCTGTGCTCCGGGTTGATATCGAGATTCCAGCGCACCGAGCCGGCGTAATCCTTGGCGACTACGTCGGAATTGTTCCCGGCGGCGGTAATCCCGGAGAACACCGGGCGGTAGGTGTAGGGCCGCTGGTTGGTGCCGTCCTTGGCGTTGACCTGCCAGTCGAGGCTCTGGTTATCGCTGAGGGTGTGACTGACCGCGAGACTGAAGCGATTCAAGCGGCGGCTGTCACGGTAGTCTGCACCGCTGCGATCGCTGTCGAAGCCGTCATCTTCCTGACCGGACAGCGACAAGCGCAGATCACCACCATTCCAGCCGGTGCCCTGGCTGGCGTAAAAATCATTGATGCCACGCTGGCCACGGGTGTACTTCAGGCGAGTGCCGTGGCTGTCTGCCGGGTGACGGGTAATGATGTTGACCACTGCCATCAGCGCGTTGGCGCCATAACTGACAGTGTTCGGGCCGCGAAACACTTCGATGCGCTCGATGTCCTCCATGGCCACGGGGATATCGCTCCAGTCCACCGTGGACAAACCGGCGCGGTACACCGAGCGGCCGTCGATCAACACTTGCATGCGCCGTGCTTCGCTGGCGTTGGTGCCGTGATAATTGACGGCCGCCTGATTGCCGCTGATGTTGCCGACCATCATCCCTGGCACCAGGCGCAGCAGCTCACTGATGTCGCGGGCGCCGCTGGCGTTGATCAACTCGCTGTCGAGTACGGTCATGCTCCCCGGCACTTCCGCCGGTGTCTGTTTCAGGCGCGTGGCCGTCAGCACCTGCGGCAGTGCTTCGTTGTCCATGAACAGGTCGTCCGCCAGCACTAGCGGGCTGAACAGCAGCGCCAGCAAAAGGGACGAACGGGGAGGGGGAGGAGCGAAAAACACGACGCAGCCTTGATCGTAAAGATTTGGCGCGCATGTTAACCGAGCACCGTGACTTTTCCATTCACGTTAGTAGCATTTTCCTAGGTTTTATTGGTCTTCTTCCTACAAGTGTCGGTAATTGTTGCTGGGGCTGGCCGCGACCGGGCTGCCCCGTATAATGCCGCCATCGCCACTGGTATGGATTAACGGATTGCATATGACTGAACAGCGCCCGATTGCGGTCCTGGGAGGCGGAAGTTTTGGTACCGCCGTGGCCAATCTTTTGGCCGAGAATGGCCATCAAGTCCGGCAGTGGATGCGTGACCCCGAGCAGGCCGAGGCCATCCGGGTCAATCGCGAAAATCCGCGTTACCTCAAAGGCATCAAGATTCTGCCGGGGGTGACCGCCGTCACCGACCTGCAGGAAACCCTCGACGCCTGTGATTTGTGCTTCGTCGCGCTGCCGTCCAGCGCATTGCGCACGGTACTCGCCGCCCACGCCGAGCGGTTGAGCGGCAAGATGCTGGTCAGCCTGACCAAAGGCATCGAAGCCCAGACCTTCAAACTGATGAGCCAGATTCTTGAAGAGATCGCCCCGCAAGCGCGCATCGGCGTGCTGTCCGGGCCGAATCTGGCGCGGGAAATCGCCGAACATGCGCTGACCGCCACGGTGGTCGCCAGCGAAGACGAAGAACTCTGTAAACAAGTGCAAGCCGCGCTGCACGGTCGCACCTTCCGCGTTTACGCCAGTGCCGACCGTTTCGGCGTCGAGTTGGGCGGGGCGTTGAAAAACGTCTACGCGATCATCGCCGGCATGGCGGTGGCGCTGGAAATGGGCGAGAACACCAAGAGCATGCTGATCACTCGCGCATTGGCGGAAATGACCCGCTTTGCCGTGAATCAGGGGGCGAATCCCATGACTTTCCTTGGTCTGGCTGGCGTCGGCGATCTGATCGTGACCTGCTCATCGCCAAAAAGTCGCAACTATCAAGTCGGTTTCGCGCTGGGTCAGGGTTTGAGCCTCGACGAAGCGGTGTCGCGTCTTGGCGAAGTCGCCGAAGGCGTCAACACGCTCAAAGTGCTCAAGGCCAAGTCCCAGGAAGTCGGCGTGTACATGCCGCTGGTCGCCGGGCTGCATGCGATCCTCTTTGAAGGACGCACGCTGGAGCAGGTGATCGGTCTATTGATGCGGGCCGAGCCGAAAACCGACGTCGACTTTATTTCCACCAGTGGTTTCAACTGAGTGAGCCGGGAGTAGCAAGCCATGAACGATCCGAAAACCGAAGCCAAGTACGAATCCATCCTCCTGCGCGTGTTGTGGATGATCGTCTACGTGCTGGTCTGGCAAGTGGCGCAGTTCATCCTCGGCGCGGTGGTCCTGGTGCAACTGATCTATCGTTTGATCTATGGCGCCCCGAGCGCCAGCCTGATGAACTTCGGCGACAGCCTGAGCCAGTTTCTGGCGCAGATCGGCCGCTTCGGCAGTTTCCACAGCGACCAGAAACCGTGGCCGTTCGCCGACTGGCCAACGCCGCGTACCCCGGAAGGTGAAGCGCCGCACGCCGTGCCGCCGACACCGCACCCGGTCCGAGATGAGGAACCCAAGCTATGAAACTCTGGGTGTTGCGTCACGGTGAGGCCGTGCCTTACGGCTCGTGCCCCGATTCCGAGCGGGAACTGACCGAGCACGGTCGTAAAGAAGCCTTGAGCAGCGCGGCCCGTTTGATCGGCCAGCCGCTGACGGCGATCTACGCCAGCCCCTATCTGCGTGCGCAGCAAACCGCGCAGATTGTTCGCGAAGCGCTGGGTTTCGAGCCGGAAATCCGCACGGTGGAGTGGCTGACACCGGAAGTTGATCCGGACAAGGTGACCGATCAACTGGTGTCGGTGAGCAATGTGTTGCTGGTCAGCCATAACCCTTTGGTGGGCAATCTGCTGAGCTATCTGCAGCATGGCGCCGGGTATCCGCCGGAGAAGGTCAGTACTGCTGGCTTGGCCGAGCTGGAAAGCCCTGAGTTGCTGATTGGCTCGATGACCCTCAACAGCCTCAAACACCCGTAACGCTGATCCCTTGTGGGAGCGAGCCTGCTCGCGAAAGCGGCGTGTCATTCACCCTTTATGGGTCTGACACACTGCATTCGCGAGCAGGCTCGCTCCCACATTGGTTTCTGCGTACATCCTGAAATTATTTGTTTGAATTTTCCAACCAAGCACTTGCTTGGTTGACTACGCTTGCTCCAGACCCAAAAACAGGAGCGAGTCGCATGTCTGCTGCCTTCCGTTTGCCGCTGGACGTGTTCTACGAGCGTGAAGCCCGGCACCCGCGCCAGCGCTTTCTGGTGCAGCCCGTCGGTGGCGGCCAGGTCGAAACGCTGAGCTGGGCGGATGTCGGCCATCAGGCTCGCTGCGCCGCGCACTGGTTGCGCGCCCGCGAGTTGCCGCAAGGCAGTCACATCGCCCTGATCTCGAAAAACTGTGCACACTGGATCATCGCCGACCTGGCGATCTGGATGGCCGGGCACGTCTCCGTTCCGTTGTATCCCAACCTCACCGCCGACTCCGTCGCGCAAGTACTCAATCACTCGGAAAGCGTCCTGGCCTTCATTGGCAAACTCGACGATTGGCCGGGCATGGCCAAAGGCGTGCCGGCCGATTTGCCGACCATCAGCCTGCCGCTGCATCCGCCCGGGGATTTCGATTTCAGCTGGGCCGACCTGCAGCGCAGCTCACCGATTCAGGACGATCCGCGCCCGGCGGCCGAGCAACTGGCGACAATTATCTACACCTCCGGCACCACCGGCCTGCCCAAAGGCGTGATGCACAGTTTTGCCAATCTCGGTTTTGCCACGACCCGTGGCACGCAACTGTTCGGCCTCAACGAGAACGACCGACTGCTGTCGTACTTGCCGCTGTGCCACGTTGCCGAGCGCATGTTCGTTGAGCTGGCGTCGATCTACACCGGGCAGACAGTGTTCTTCGCCGAGAGCCTTGAGACGTTTATCACTGACTTGCAGCGCGCGCGGCCGACCGCGATGTTCGGCGTGCCGCGCATCTGGACCAAATTCCAGATGGGCGTGTACAGCAAGATCCCGGCCAAGCGCCTCGACTTCCTCCTTGGCCTGCCATTCATTGGCAAACGGGTCGGGCACAAAGTACTGGCGGGGCTGGGGCTGGACGCCTTGCGGGTAGCATTATCCGGTGCCGCGCCAGTGCCGCAGACCTTGCTTGCCTGGTATCAAAAACTCGGCCTTGATGTGCTGGAGGTCTATGGCATGACCGAGGGCTGCGGTTACTCGCACATCTGTCTGCCCGGGCAATACAAACAGGGCTGGATTGGCAAGCCGTGTCCGGATGTCGAAGTGCGCATCGATGAATCGGGCGAAGTGCAGGTACGCAGTCAGGCGAACATGCTCGGCTATTTCAAGGAGCCGCTGAAAACCGCAGAAACGATTACCGCGGATGGCTTTCTGCGCACCGGCGACAAGGGCGAAGAGGATGCAGAAGGGCACCTGCGCCTGACCGGTCGGCTCAAGGAAATCTTCAAGACCAGCAAGGGCAAATACGTCGCCCCGGCGCCGATTGAAAATCGCCTGGCGGTGCATTCACGGATCGAACAGGTGTGTGTGGTTGGCGACGGTTTGAGTGCGCCGCTGGGCTTGTGTGTGCTGTCGAGCGTCAATCAGGAAGAGGGCCGGGCAAGCCTGCATTCGAGCCTGGAAAAACTCCTGGAAGAGGTCAACGCCGTACTCGACAAGCACGAACGCCTGCGCCGACTGGTAGTGGTCAAAGACAGTTGGGCCGTGGAAAACGGCTTTCTCACACCGACCCTGAAGATCAAGCGCAATGTCATCGAGGACACTTACGGTGCGCGCTTCGAAGAATGGAGCGAGCGCAGCGAGGCGGTGCTGTGGCAGGATTGAGCGACCACTAAAACAACAAAGGAAGTCTGCGATGAGCTTGTGGCGCACCACCCCGAACATCGAGCAGTTGAACGCAATCCAGAAAAACACCATCGGCGAAGTACTCGACATCCGCTTCGAAGCGTTCGACGAAGAATCGCTGACCGCGAGCATGGTCATCGACCATCGCACTCATCAGCCGTATGGCTTGCTACACGGCGGCGCGTCGGTGGTACTGGCGGAGTCCGTCGGTTCGATGGCCAGTTACCTGTGCATCGATGCCAGCAAGTTTTATTGCGTGGGGCTTGAAATCAACGCCAACCATTTGCGCGGATTGCGCAGTGGACGGGTCACGGCGGTGGCCAAACCGATTCATATCGGACGCACCACCCATGTGTGGGACATTCGCTTGACCAGTGATGAAGGCAAGGCCAGTTGTGTGTCGCGGTTGACCATGGCAGTGGTACCGCTGGGTGAGCAGCCACCCTCACCCTAACCCTCTCCCAGAGGGAGAGGGGACTGACCGGGCTGGATGTTCGAGTTGCGCCGACCTGAGTTATCGAGCCGAACTCAGGTTTTGAAACTCATGCAAATCTGCTCCCTTCCCCCTCGCCCCCTTGGGGGAGAGGGCTGGGGTGAGGGGGTAGCGATCCGACTGACTCACCATAGCCCTGACCGGACTGTCATCATTACTGGCAGTTACGGTCATTGCTGTCGGGCGCGGTCTTACGGACAATCAACGCCACGTTTCCTGCTCATGGATTTACCAGCATGTCGCAACCGATCTTTTTCGCCCACGCCAACGGGTTTCCCTCGGGTACCTATGGCAAGTTGTTCGCGGCGCTGGCGCCCGAGTATCGGGTTGCACATCTGGAACAGCATGCCCATGACCCGCGTTTTCCGGCGGACGACAACTGGTACAACCTCGTTGATGAGCTGATCCACCATTTGCAGCAGCAGGATCAACCGGTGTGGGGCGTCGGCCATTCCTTTGGCGGTGTGTTGCATTTGCACGCAGCGCTGCGTTGTCCTGAGTTGTATCGCGGCGTGGTGATGCTTGACTCGCCGGTGCTGACCCGCACCGATCAATGGGTGATCCGTGCCGCCAAGCGCTTTGGTTTCATCGACAAATTGACTCCGGCAGGCCGCACCCTTGGTCGACGGGAAGAGTTCGCCGACCTCGACAGTGCGCGCAGCTATTTTGCTGGCAAGACACTGTTCCGTGGTTTCGATCCGGAATGCTTCGATGCCTACCTGCAGCACGGTTTGCATCAGGTTGGCGACAAGCTGCGCCTGCGCTTCGACCCGGCGACCGAGATCAGCATCTATCGCGGCGTGCCGCACACCAGCCCTGGCCGTACGCGTCAATTGCAGGTGCCGTTGGCGGTGGTGCGCGGGCACAAGAGTCGCGTGGTCATGCGCCATCACACCCGTTTCGTTTCACGTCTGGCCCAAGGCGAGGCACTGAGCATGCCCGGCGGACACATGTTCCCGCTTGAGCGTCCGCAGGACACCGCGCGCCTGTTGAAAAACCTGTTCAACCGCTGGGAAAACCGCCAGGACAAGGATTGCGCATGAGCCCGACCTTCGAAGAAGTGCGCCTGAGCCTGCCGCATATCGAACTGGCCGCGCATTTGTTCGGGCCCGAGGACGGTGTGCCGGTGATCGCGCTGCATGGCTGGCTCGACAACGCTAACAGCTTTGCCCGTTTGGCGCCGAAGCTCAAAGGCTTGCGCATCATCGCGCTGGACATGGCCGGGCACGGGCATTCCGGGCATCGGCCGAACGGTGCCGGGTATGCACTGTGGGACTATGCCCATGACGTGCTGCAAGTCGCCGAGCAACTGGGCTGGAAGCGGTTCGGCCTGCTTGGGCATTCGATGGGCGCGATTGTTTCGCTGGTGCTGGCGGGGTCGTTGCCGGAACGCATCAGCCATCTGGCGCTGATTGACGGCGTGGTTCCGCCTACAGACAAAGGCGAAAACGCCGCCGAACGTATGGGCATGGCCCTGCAAGCGCAACTGGATCTGCACGAGAAACGCAAACCGGTCTACAACACCCTCGACCGCGCTATCGAAGCGCGCATGAAAGGTCTGGTCGCAGTCAGCCGTGAGGCCGCCGAATTGCTGGCTCAGCGCGGACTGATGCCGGTGCCCGGTGGCTACACCTGGCGCACCGACAATCGCCTGACCCTGCCATCGCCGCTGCGCCTGACCGAGGAACAGGCGATGGCTTTCGCGCTGCGAGTCAGTTGCCCGGCGCACTTGGTGGTCGCGGCTGAGGGCATGCTGGCCAAACATCCCGAGTTGCTGGAACGTCTACCCTTTAGCCGGGAACAGTTGGCGGGC
Organism: Pseudomonas sp. S3_C06; assembly: GCF_054667675.1. Taxonomy (NCBI): domain Bacteria; kingdom Pseudomonadati; phylum Pseudomonadota; class Gammaproteobacteria; order Pseudomonadales; family Pseudomonadaceae; genus Pseudomonas; species Pseudomonas sp. S3_C06. Next base: position 2,182,512 of record NZ_CP162747.1, on the reverse strand, counting down.
GGGCACCATTTGCACCTGAACGATGAGGCCGGGGCCGACCTTGTCGCAGACTGTTTCAATCGGTTCTTCGCCATTCCTTGACTTGCTGCGGGCAACTGTCGAGGCTGGTCGGGTTGAAATGGGAGACAACCACGATGGATTTCTATACCGCTGCGACCTCGAATTACCCAGTCATGCCGATCCGATGAGCCTGACTATGCGGTCACTCAGTCTGTTGGCACTGTGCTGTTTCAGTACCGTTTCGTTCGCCGCCGATGTGCCGGGCAGTCAGGATCTGCAGATCGTGCCGCGTCTGGCCGATGCACAGATCGTCGACTATCGCCCTCCGGTTGAACTGGAGCGCATCTATCCGCTGGGCTCGATCCGCAAGATCAGTGGCCAGCTGCGTTTCGACGGTCAGGTCACCGCCCGTGGCCAGACCACTTCGGTGACCTACGAATTGCCGCCCGAACACTCCGCCACCGAAGCCTTTACCGCTGCTCGCGAAGCCCTGCAAAAACAGGACGCCGAATTGCTGTTCTGGTGTCAGGCGCGTGATTGCGGCGAAAGCAGCCTGTGGGCCAACGAGGTGTTCGGTAACGCCAAACTGTATGGCGCCGACGAGCAACAGGCCTATCTGCTGTTGAGGCTGGCGGCACCGCGGGACAACACGCTGGTGGCGCTTTACAGCATCACCCGCGGCAATCGCAAAGCCTATCTGCATGTCGAACAATTCGAGGCAGTGGCACCGCTGGGTGAGTTGCTGCCGACCTCGGCGACCCTGTTACGTCAGCTCAAAAGCACCGGTGAGCTGGACTTCCCTGATCGCGTGAATGAGCCGGATGACACCTGGCTACGCCTGATTTCCCGAGGTCTTAACCTTGACACGACGTTGCGCGTCACGGTATCCGGGCCCAAGGCCGAAGCCTGGCGTGAGGCGCTGATCAATCAGGGTGTTCGGGCGGCACGCATGGAAACCGGCAGTGTCGAAGGCTCTGGCCTGCGCATCGATCTGTTGCGTTAAGCTGTTGCGGGCGAGCACGAACCGCGTGTTCGCCTACTCTTTGCCTGACTGACTTTTTCGAGACCTTACATGCTCAATAACGATCGCCTGCTGGTGCAGATCCTGCTGCTGGTGTTGTTTGGTGCCAGCCTGTGGGTGATGGCGCCGTTCTGGTCGGCGCTGTTCTGGGGCGCGGTGCTGGCGTTTGCCAGTTGGCCGCTGATGCGCCTGCTGACCCGTTGGCTCAATGGTCGCGAGTCCTTGGCTGCGGCGATTCTGACGTTGGGCTGGATGCTGCTGGTGGCGGCGCCGCTGGTGTGGCTGGGGTTCAACCTGGCCGATCATGTGCGTGATGCCACGGCGTTTATCAAGGATGTGCAGGTCGACGGTCTGCCTGAGGCGCCGGCGTGGCTGGGGACTGTGCCGTTTGTGGGCGAGCGCCTGGTCGGGTTGTGGAACAGCATTGATCAGCAGGGTGCCGCATTGATGGTATCGATCAAACCCTATCTGGGGCAGGTCGGTAACTGGCTGCTGGCGCGCAGTGCGCAGATTGGTGGTGGCATTCTCGAACTGACGTTGAGCATTGTCTTTGTGTTCTTTTTCTACCGTGACGGGCCGCGACTGGCGGCGTTTGTGCACAGTTTGCTGGAGCGCTTGATCGGCGATCGCGCCGGGTATTACATCGAGCTGGTGGCCGGTACGGTGCAGCGGGTGGTCAACGGCGTGATCGGCACGGCGGCGGCGCAGGCGGTTCTGGCGTTGATCGGGTTTTTGATTGCCGGGGTGCCGGGGGCGTTGGTGCTGGGGATTGTCACCTTTCTGTTGAGTCTGATTCCGATGGGGCCGCCGTTGGTGTGGGTGCCGGCGACGGCCTGGCTGGCGTGGAAGGGTGAGTATGGGATGGCGGTGTTTCTCGGGATCTGGGGGACATTCATCATCAGTGGCGTGGATAACGTGCTCAAGCCGTATCTGATCAGTCGCGGCGGGAATTTGCCGTTGGTGATTGTGTTGCTTGGGGTGTTTGGCGGGTTGATTGCGTTTGGGTTTATCGGGTTGTTTATCGGGCCTACGTTGTTGGCGGTGGCTTATAGTTTGTTGACGGATTGGAGCAAGAGTCAGGGGCGGGTTGAAGAGCGACGCTGATTTTTGTGGGTATATCCGTTGCTGCGGGTGTTGCTGATTAAGGTTCCGCCCTTACGGCGGGTCACTTTTGGCAAACGCCCCAAAAGTAACCAAAAGGGCTTGCTCCTGCGTGCGGCCCGCTCGCTGGGGCTCGGGGTTCCTTCGCTCCGGGATCGATCCGGGCGCAGCGTCTACGGTTTGCTTCGCTGCACCTCCTCCCGCTGTGTTTGGCTTCGCCAAACGGTCGCTGCGCTCCCACGCCCGGATCAATCCCTCCACTCAGCCTTCCGACGTCGCCCTACAGATCAAGAGCTGCAGCCGAGCTAACGCTCATCCTGTTGAGTGGTGAAGAGCAAGTGTTCGGCTTCTGTTTTGTGGTGGATTTGCCCCTCATCGGAACGCCGCCCGCCCAGCCCTCTCCCGAAGGAGAGGGAGCCGATTTGTGTGCTTTTCAAAGCCTGCGTTCGACGCGGTATTTCACGTCGGCGTATCTCCCCCAAACACCTCGGTCAGTCCCCTCTCCCTCTGGGAGAGGGCTAGGGTGAGGGGCTTTTGATTTTCCGCGGCGAATAATGGCGTCGACTCAAGTCGCTACATTCAAATACTTGCCCACCGACGCCGTCTTCTCCAGCGAGTACTGCTTGCTCAAATTGGCAATCATGCGGTTCAGCGCTTCAGTGGTGCTCTGGGTCGAAGCGGTCTGTTCTTCATCCGGCCGTTCTCGCCCTGCCTGTAAAGCCGCTTTCAGCTCGTCGCTGCTGACACCGCCGCTGCTGTCGCTATCGAGAATCTTGAGCAGCGCGGCACTGGTGTCAGTGCTGGTGGTTGAAGTCGCGCTGTCGCTGGTTTGCAGTGCGCTGCTGAGTTCTGTCGCGGTCACGCTGCCGTCGCCATCGGTGTCGAGTTGGCTGAACAGTTCGTCGCTGTCGATTTGTGGTGGCGGAGGCGGCGGTGGGGTCAGGCTGGCGGTGAGTTCGTCCTGGCTGACGGTGCCGTCCTTGTTCTTGTCGAGTGCGGAGAAGAGTTCGTTGCTGTCGGCGGTGCTGCCGGCGCTGGTCAGGCCGCTGCTCAGTTCGTCGCTGCTGATGGCGCCGTCGCCATCGGTGTCGAGGGCGCTGATCAGGGCGTCCGCCAGGTCGGTGTCGGGGGCTTGATCACCGGGCGGCGGCGGGGGCGCCATGGCGGTCATTTCTTCGGCGCTGAGGCTGCCGCTGTCGTCGCTGTCCAGATCGCCGAATTGTTTGCTCAGGTTGACCAGCAGGCCGTCGTCGGACTTCTGCGACAGGGCGCTTTTCAGTTCGTCCTGGTCCACCGCGCCGTCGCTGTTGCTGTCGAGTTTGGCGAACAGTTCTTTTTGCAGTTGCTGGCTGCGCGCGTTTTGCGTGGAGGTGCTGCTGGTGCTGGTATAGCTCGTGTAGTTGCTGACGCTACCGATCATCGGACTCACTCCCTGGAATGGCAAACCGGTGGGTGCACCGGCTTATGCAGGGTCAGGGCGCAAGTTGTCCGGGGTATGTGGGGTTTGTACCGGACGGTACACACGGCAGAATGAACACCGCCAAACCCTGTGGGAGCGAGCCTGCTCACGAAGAGGCCGGTACATTAACAAGAGATGTTGGATCAGTTGACGCCTTCGCGAGCAGGCTCGCTCCCACAGTGAGTCGGTGGCGTTCTCAGGGGCGTGGCAGGCGAATGATGGCGGTAAGGCCGCCGCCCGGGGTTTCTTCAAGATTGAGCTGGCCACCCAAACGTTGCGCCGCCTCGCGAGCAATGGTCATCCCTAGCCCCACACCGCCGGAATTGCGATTACGCGAGCCTTCCAGCCGATAAAACGGTTCAAACACCGCTTCACGCTTGTCTTCGGCAATTCCCGGGCCGTGGTCGATCACGCGAATCAGCAGTTGTTCGCGCTGATCCTGCAGTTCAATCCGCGCCTGCCCGGCGTAACGCAGGGCGTTGTCCATCAGGTTATTGATGCACGAACGCAACGCCATCGGTTGTACCGGCAGCGGTGTGCAATGGCCGCTGACCTGCACGTCGGCGCCTTGGTCCTGAGCGTTTTCGCACAGCGATTCGACCAGCGCCTGCACATCCATCAACTGCAAGGCTTCGCTGGTGCGTTGTTCGTGCAGGTAGGTGAGGGTGGCGTCGAGCATGCCGATCATGTCGTCCAGGTCCTGACGCATCTGGCCTTGCAGCTTTTCGTCGCTGATATTTTCCAGGCGCAGTTTCAGCCGAGACAGCGGCGTGCGCAGGTCGTGGGATACGGCACCGAGCATGCGTGCGCGTTGCTGCACCTGTTCGCGAATGCGCCGCTGCATCAGGTTGAAGGTGTGCGCCGCTTGCCGTGCTTCTCGCGGGCCAGACTCATCAAGTGGCGGGCTGTCGAGGTCTTCGCTGAGGCGTTCGGCGGCGTCGCTCAGGCGCTGGATCGGGCGACTGAGCAGTTTGGCGCCGTACCACGCCGCGATCATCAGCGTGATGAACTGGAAGGTCAGCGGCACCACCGGCCCACCGAACCATGGGCGCGGGGGCCGTGGCGGGTAGCGCGGGTCCTGCGCCATCGGTTGGCCGTCGGCGCCCTGGGAGAACTCCGGAGGTGGCGGAGGCGGGGGCGGGCCGTAGAGGCGGAACCAGGTAAAAGCCAGCAGGTGCGCGAGGACGATCGCCACGAACAGCACGCCAAACAGGCGGCCGAACAGCGTGTCGAAGCGCGCCCGCATCAGCCGATGTCTCGCGCGTCGAACAGGTAACCTTCACCGCGCACGGTTTTGATCAGCTGTGGGGCTTTCGGATCGTCGCCGAGTTTTTGCCGCAGACGCGACACCAGCAGATCGATGCTGCGGTCGAAGGCTTCGATTGAGCGACCACGGGCAGCATCGAGCAATTGTTCGCGGCTGAGCACCCGACGCGGTTTTTCGATAAACACCCAGAGCAGGCGGAATTCGGCGTTGGACAGCGGCACTACGAGACCATCGTCGGCGATCAACTGGCGCAGAACGCTGTTCAAGCGCCAGTTGTCGAAACGGATGTTGGCCCGCTGTTCGGTTCGGTCATCGCGCACCCGACGCAGAATCGTTTGAATGCGGGCGACCAGTTCACGTGGTTCGAACGGCTTGGCCATGTAGTCATCGGCGCCCAGTTCCAGGCCGATGATACGGTCGGTCGGTTCACAGCGGGCGGTGAGCATCAGGATCGGGATGTCCGATTCGGCGCGCAGCCAGCGGCACAGCGACAAGCCGTCTTCGCCGGGTAGCATCAGATCCAGCACGACGACGTCGAAATGCTCGGCCAGCATCGCCTGGCGCATGGCTGCACCGTCGGTGACGCCGCTGGCGTGGATGTTGAAGCGCGCGAGGTAATCGATCATCAGCTCGCGGATCGGCACGTCGTCATCGACGATCAGCGCACGAATGCTCCAGCGCTTGTCGTCTTTAGGCTCATCCGTCGCGGTCATTTGGTTGTTGTGCATGAGGCTGTTCATCTGCCAGTAGGCCGCCAACCACAAAAGATGGGCTGCGAGGTGGTGGTTTCAGCATAGGCGTCCAGCCGTGAGGCGGGAAGTACTGATGTAAGGACGTGTTGCGGCTGGCGAGGCTAGCGCGGGCGCTTGTTGCTGGCGTGTCGGCTGTGTATCGGAGTCGACACAATAGCAGCGAGCGCTATGCTGATCACGGCCGGCGCGACGATTTACCGATCATCGGGTGCCGCGCTGCCGCCGGTTCCGCTACAATGCGCGCCGATTTCGACCTGCCTGAGAGCCCATTCATGTCCGCCTGCCAGACTCCTATCATCGTCGCCCTGGATTTCCCCACCCGTGACGCCGCACTGAAGCTGGCCGACCAGTTGGACCCGAAACTGTGCCGGGTCAAAGTGGGCAAGGAACTGTTCACCAGTTGCGCCGCAGAAATTGTCGGCACCCTGCGTGACAAGGGTTTTGAAGTATTCCTCGACCTGAAATTCCATGACATTCCCAACACCACCGCGATGGCCGTGAAAGCCGCCGCCGAGATGGGCGTGTGGATGGTCAACGTGCATTGCTCCGGTGGCATGCGCATGATGGCCGCCTGCCGTGAAGAGCTGGACAAGCGTAGCGGCCCGCAACCGCTGCTGATCGGCGTGACCGTGCTGACCAGCATGGAGCGTGAAGACCTCGCCGGTATCGGCCTGGATATCGAACCGCAGGAACAAGTGCTGCGACTGGCTGCACTGGCCGAAAAGGCTGGCATGGACGGTCTGGTGTGCTCGGCGCTGGAAGCCACGGCACTGAAAACCGCGCATCCGTCGCTGCAACTGGTGACCCCGGGGATTCGTCCGGCGGGCAGCGCGCAGGACGATCAACGCCGCATTCTGACCCCGCGTCAGGCACTGGATGCCGGTTCCGACTATCTGGTGATCGGCCGTCCGATCAGCCAGGCGGCTGATCCGGCACAGGCGCTGGCGTCGGTTGTCGCCGAAATCGCCTAAGCCACACTGAAGATCCAAATGTGGGAGCGAGCCTGCTCGCGAAGAGGGTGTATCAGTCGAAGTCAGTATCGACTGAACCACCGCTTTCGCGAGCAGGCTCGCTCCCACATTGGTTTTTGTGCTGGCCTTAAACCTTCAACACCAACTTGCCGAAGTTCTCACCGCTGAACAATTTCATCAGCGTCTCCGGAAAAGTCTCCAGGCCTTCGACGATATCTTCCTTGCTCTTGAGCTGCCCCTTGGCCATCCACCCGGCCATTTCCTGCGCTGCATTCGCGTACTGCGCGGCATAGTCCATCACCACAAAACCTTCCATCCGCGCGCGATTGACCAGCAGCGACAGATAGTTGGCCGGGCCTTTGACTGCTTCCTTGTTGTTGTACTGGCTGATCGCGCCGCAGATCACTACACGCGCCTTCATGTTCAAGCGGCTCAATACCGCATCGAGGATGTCGCCACCGACGTTGTCGAAGTACACGTCCACACCTTTCGGGCATTCGCGTTTAAGTCCCGCCACGACATCTTCGGACTTGTAATCGATGGCACCGTCAAAGCCCAGTTCATCGATGAGGAATTTGCACTTGTCGGCGCCGCCGGCAATGCCGACCACCCGGCAGCCTTTGATCTTGGCAATCTGCCCGGCAATGCTGCCCACCGCGCCCGCCGCACCGGACAAGACAACAGTGTCGCCGGCCTTCGGTGCGCCGACATCCAGCAGAGCAAAGTAAGCGGTCATGCCGGTCATGCCCAGTGCCGACAGATAAACCGGCAGCGGTGCCAGTTTCGGATCGACTTTGTAGAAACCTCTTGGCTCGCCGAGGAAGTAATCCTGCACGCCAATGGCACCGTTGACGTAGTCGCCGACGGCAAATCCGGGATTGTTCGAGGCGATGACTTTTCCCACGCCCAGTGCACGCATGACTTCGCCGATACCGACCGGGGGGATGTAGGACTTGCCTTCGTTCATCCAGCCACGCATGGCCGGGTCGAGGGACAGGTATTCGTTCTTGACCAGAATCTGGTTCGCTGCCGGTTCGCCCACCGGTACTTCCTGATAGGTGAAGGTCTCGCGGTTGGCCGCACCCACCGGGCGTTTGGCGAGCAGGAACTGGCGATTGGTCTGGTTGGTCATGGCAGGCACTCGAACGGAATGAAGCCTTGTTGATAGACCCTCAGCGGCATTGGCGCAAGGTTGGCTGATGCGGCGAATGCACGCCGATCCAGTGCAGTGATAATCACTGGCATGGTTTTATCACTGCGGTGCATGGGTACATAAACAGCCATTGGATAGTGCTGACGTGCGGCAGACCTCAATGACTATGCTGCGAATCTACAAATCCCCTGCATCTAGCCCTTCGAGGACATAACAATGAGCATGACGTTTTCCGGTCAGGTTGCCGTAGTCACTGGCGCGGCCAACGGCATCGGCCGTGCGACCGCGCAGGCGTTCGCCGCCGAGGGCCTGAAAGTGGTGGTCGCCGACCTGGATGCGGCAGGGGGCGAAGGCACAGTCGCGTTGATTCGTACCGCCGGTGGCGAAGCGACGTTCGTGCGTTGCAACGTGACCGTCGAAAGCGAAGTGAAAAATCTGATGGACGAGGTCATCAATACCTACGGCCGTCTGGACTATGCCTTCAACAATGCCGGCATCGAAATCGAAAAAGGCAAACTGGCCGACGGCTCGATGGATGAGTTCGACGCGATCATGGGGGTCAACGTCAAAGGCGTCTGGCTGTGCATGAAGTATCAACTGCCACTGTTGCTGGCGCAGGGCGGCGGGGCGATCGTCAACACCGCCTCGGTAGCGGGACTGGGCGCGGCACCGAAGATGAGCATCTATGCGGCGTCGAAGCACGCGGTGATCGGTTTGACCAAATCGGCGGCCATCGAATACGCGAAGAAGAAAATCCGCGTCAACGCGGTGTGTCCGGCGGTGATCGACACCGACATGTTCCGCCGTGCCTATGAGGCCGATCCGAAGAAGGGCGAGTTCGCCAACGCCATGCACCCGGTCGGTCGTATCGGCAAAGTCGAGGAAATCGCCAGTGCCGTGTTGTATCTGTGCAGCGACGGTGCAGCATTCACCACCGGTCACTCGCTGGCCGTGGACGGCGGAGTCACCGCATTCTGAACTGAACTCAGGAAAAACAGCCCGCATTCCTTGCGGGCTTTTTTTTGAATCACGGTCAGTTCCGTGAAGCCCCTTAAACAATGTGTATCAAACCGTTAGAACGGTCGCTTTTGGCGGCGTTGTCGCACAGCCTGTCCGGCGCGGCTGTGATTTACTGCCGCCAGCAAAACGGACAGGAGTTTGCTTGCTCATGGAATTGAGAATTGATCGACAGGCAATGGTGCCGGTCGTGCAGCAGATTGTTGACGGACTGACGGAGTGGATCCTGCAAAGTGGTGTGCCGCCGGCTACCCGTTTGCCTTCGGTTCGGCAAATTGCTCGAGGCAATCTGCTCAGCCAGTCGTGTGTTGTCGAGGCGTGTGAACGGCTGGTATCGCAGGGTGTTTTGAGCTCATGCCAAGGCACCGGGTTCATCGTCGCTGCCGCGCCAGCGATGCTGGGTGCAGAGGATGAACTGGCGCCATTCGAAGGCCGGTTTGCCTGGTGCGATGCAGTCTGCGAGGCCGCAGGCGGCTTGAAACTGGGGGCCGGAGGTCTGCCGCAAAGCTGGCGCGAGCCTGACGACCTCAGCTATGCGCTGCGCGAGGTGGCTCGCACCGACATGGCCAGCCTGTTCAACTACAGCACGCCATTAGGACTTCCAGCGTTGCGCGAGCAGATCGTCAAACGCCTCAAGCTGTTCAGTATCGAGGCCCGCAGTTCGCAGTTGCTGAGTACCTGTGGCGCCAGCCATGCGCTGGATCTTATCGTGCGCACCTTGTTCAAGGCCGGTGACTGCGTGGTGGTCGAAACCCCCGGGTATGCGCCGCTGTTCGACCTGCTGCGCCTGCATGGCGTGCGCATGCTTGAGGTGCGCCGCACCCCGACCGGGCCGGACATCGACGCACTGGAGGCTTTGCTGCAACAGTTTCGGCCAGGTGCGGTGTTCATCAACAGTCATCATCACAACCCCACCGGCAGTTGCCTGTCGCCAAGCGTGGCGCAACGCATCCTGCAACTGAGCAAAGCCTACGATGTGCGCTTGATCGAAGACGATGTCTACGCGGACTTGCACACCGGTAACGGTACACGACTGGCAGCGCTGGACGATGAGGGACGGGTCATCTACGTGGGCAGTTTTTCCAAGACCCTCAGCAGTTCGTTACGGGTCGGGTTCGTCTTCGCCGACAGCGAAATTGTCAGGCGGCTGGCGCAGGTCAAGATGATCAGCGGCTTGGGCGCATCAAGGTTTTCCGAGGCGGTACTGGCCAGCCTGATGGGTTGTGGCGCTTACCGCAAACTGGTACAGCGCCAGCGTCAACGCCTGAATGCTGACCGGGCTGCCGCTTTGCAGGCCCTGGAGGATGCCGATTGGGAGGTTTTCGGCAAACCTGCAGGCGGGCTTTTCATCTGGGCGCGTTCGCGCATGACCGATCATTCTCGAATACGCCGGCAGGCGCAGCGCTGTGGCGTGTTGCTGTCAGCGCCGGATGCCTTCAGCCCCAGTGGCGAGGCGGGCGACTGGCTGCGGATTAACGTCGCGTACGCCTGCGACCCGCGCGCTCGGCAGTTTTTCCGCAACACCGGTGCGGATCGACCTCAAGTGTTCTGAAAACGACGCGGGCGTAGCTTTTTGCCATTATTCCGACGCCAGAGACTTGTGCGGGTGAGTGGCCGTTGCGACTCTTCGCTCTACTGACAATGGCAGGGGACTACGCGCAATGATTTCGGCCATGCAAGGACGTTTTGCCAACCTCGGTATGGCAAAAAAACTGGGTATCGGGTTTGTATTGGTTTTGCTTCTGACCGCGCTGGTGGCGGCCATTGGCGTCTGGTCCCTGCAAACCATCAGTCATCGTTTCGATGGTCTGAAACAGATGTCCTCGCTTAACAGTGGCCTGCTCAAAGTGCGCCTGCTCGAGCAGGAATATGCCTTGCGAGGCGATCCGAAGACGGCCGATGCCCTGCGTAAGGGCGTCGACGAACTGGTTGCTCTGGCTGATCAGCTCAAAGCGCAGTCGGCGGCCAATGTGCCGGTCATGAATGATGTGCAGCAGTCGCTCGGCGCTTATCGCAAGGCGTTCGACGAGTTTGTGTCGTTGACTCAGGCCAAGGACCTCGCGCTGGAAATGGCCAGTTGGTCGGTGTCCAGTGTGGCCAATAATCTTGATGTCTTGCAGGCCGGGCTTGCCGACGACGGTGCATATACCTTGAAGGACACCGAGGGCAAGGACGGGGCGCAGTTCATCGAACAGGCCAGTCAGGTCAGTCAGGTTTCGCGCTTGATGCTGCAGGCAATGAACGAAGCGCGGATTCGTCTGGATCAAAGCCGCAAGGGCGATGCCGACGGTGCCGGCAAAGGCAATATCGAACAGGCCGCACAGGCCCAGACGCAGGCCGAAGAACTGAAAACCACGGTCAAGGACGAGGGTTACCTGACCGTGCTCAATGAAGTGTCCGGGCATATCGCCGGTTTCAACGACAAACTGGCCGAGTACACCGGATTGCTCGCGCAGGAAAAGACCGTCTACGAGCAATTGCACCAGCGTGCCGACCAAGTGGTCGAGCGGGTGAATCAGGCGTATGTCGCTGAAGACGGCGCGATGCAGGCGGAACTGAAGAAAAACTCGCTGTTGATCATTGGTTCATCGGCGCTGGCGTTGTTGGTCGGCTTGCTCGCGGCGTGGCTGATTACCCGACTGATCGTCGCGCCATTGCGCAGCGTGATTCGGGTCGCCCAGCAGATTGCCGCTGGTGACTTGAGTGCAACGGTGGAAGTGACCCGGCGCGACGAGATCGGTCAGTTGATGCTGGCGATGCAACAGATGGGCGCGGGTCTGAGCACCATCGTCAGTGGTTTGCAGGCGGGGATCGAGCAACTGGCCAGTTCGGCGCAATCGTTGTCGACGGTCACTGAGCAGACCAACCTCGAGGTCAGCAGCCAAAAGGAGGAAACCGAGCAGGTCGCCACGGCGATGAACCAGATGACCGCCACCGTGCATGACGTTGCGCGCAACGCCGAAGAAGCGGCGCTGGCCGCGCAGACGGCGGATGACAAGGTCGAGAGTGGTCAGCAGGTGGTGCGCCAGAGCATGGCACGGATCGAACAATTGGCCGACTCGGCGACATCGGCCAGTTCCAGCATCGAAAGCCTCAGTGCGGAAATCCAGAATATCGGCACGGTGCTGGGAGTGATCAAGAGTGTCGCCGAACAGACCAATCTGTTGGCGTTGAATGCTGCGATTGAGGCAGCACGGGCAGGTGAGCAGGGCAGGGGCTTTGCGGTGGTGGCCGATGAGGTACGTGCATTGGCTCGGCGCACGCAGCAATCGACTGAGGAAATTGAACGGCTGGTCAGTGCGCTGCGCTCGGCGGCGCATGCTTCGGTGCAGCAGATCCAGAGCAGCGGGGAGTTGGTGAAGCTGGCGGTCAGTGATGCGTTGCAGACCGAGAGTGCGCTGGGGAGTATTGCGGCGGCGGTGTCGTTGATTCAGCAGATGAATCAGCAGATTGCGGCGGCGGCCGAGGAGCAGAGTTCGGTGGCGGAGGAGATCAATCGCAGTGTGACGAGTATTCGCGCAAGTGCGGATCAGTCGTCGATCGCGATGCGCGGGAATGCGGCTTCGAGTGTTGAGCTGGCGCAGTTGGGGAGTGAGTTGCGGGGGATGGTTGGGCATTTTCGGCTTTGACGCTTTGACGCTTTGACGCTTTGACGCTTTGGGCTTGGCGGCCTTTGGGCCGACCAGGCTCTTGGAGTTTTGGGTGTATATCCGTTGCTGTGGGTGTTGCTGATTAGGGTTCCGCCCTTACGGCGGGTCACTTTGGCAAACGCCCCAAAGTAACCAAAGGTCTTTGCCCTGACGTTCGGCCCGCTCGCTGGGGCTCGGGGTTCCTTCGCTCCGGGATCGATCCGGGGGCATCGCCTACGGTTTGCTTCGCTGCACCTCCTCTCGATGTGTTCGACTTCGTCGAACGGTCGCTGCGCTCCCACCCCCGGATCAATCCCTCCACTCAGCCTGCCGACGGGCCTTAAGATCAAGAGCTGCAGCCGAGCTAACGCTCATCCTGTTGAGTGGTGAGAAGCAGAAGCGATGCACGGTCTGCTCTTGCTCTTTTGTGGGAACAAGCTTGCTCCGGGCGGTGTTCCGGCGAAGGCGGCCTGACAGCCGACCAAGCTCTGTCAGATTTGCTCAACCCCATTGTAGGAGTGAGCCTGCTCGCGATAGCGGCTTGGCGGCCAACCCATCTCTGCCGGATGTACTCAAACCCTGTGGGAGCGAGCCTGCTCGCGAAGGCGGCCTGACAGCCGACCAAGCTCTGTCAGATGTGCTCAATCCCATTGTAGGAGTGAGCCTGCTCGCGATCTCGGCCTGGCGGCCAACCCATCTCTGCCGGATGTACTCAAACCCTGTGGGAGCGAGCTTGCTCGCGAAAGCGGCCTGACAGCCGACCAATCTCTGTCAGATGTGCTCAAACCATGTGGGAGCGAGCCTGCTCGCGAAAGCGTTCTCACATTCACCGGGCGTCTATCGTGTTCACTCCCGCGAGCCCACAAAAAAGCCACCTCTCGGTGGCTTCTCTTTCAACTTCTGCAATCAGTCGTATATCACTTTCTTTTTCCAGTCCGCATCGGCCTCGACATCTTTGAGGCCGGCAGTCAGTTGGTTCTCTTCACCTTCAACCGGTGCGATTTTGTCCATGACTTGGGCGTTGGCGCGGACCAGCAGTTTTTCCAGGTATTGCAGTTGCTCTGCATACATCTGTGGATCCTGCTGTTTGCGCAGGTATTGCACGCCGCGTTCGAAGGCGAGGCGGGCCTGGCCGGGCTGGTTTTGTTGCAGGGACTGTTGGCCGAGGTTATTGAAGAACTCGATGTGCAGCAACACCAGAATGTGGCGGACTTCGCGAATCCAGTGTTTGGCTTCGTTCGGTGGCAGGAAGCCGTCGTGAGCGGCACGGGTGATTTGGCCGTGGAGGGCTTCGAGCAGGAAGCGCACGTCTTTGGCTTTGGCTTCGGTCAGAATCGGCGACGGCGGGTTGTTGACCGGGATCGATTCGCCTTGGGCGACCAGGGCGCTCAGTTCGGTGATGCGCGCTTTGGTGGTGGCGCTGGTTTTTTCCAGGTTCAGCAGGCGCTGGCAGACGTTCAGTTCCAGACGGGTCAGCAGCAGCTTGAGTGCCGGGGTCATGAACTGGCCCGGGAAGGTTTCGGTCAGTTCGCCGCAACGGCGCAGGCGGTCGTTGAGTTCGACCTTGGTGCGGGCCTTCTCCAGTTTGTTGTTTTCCACCACATGGTTCATGTAGCCAATGGCGATCAGAATTGCGATCCCGGCTATGACTAGCAGGGTGATCATGAGTGGTGTCACCGGTAAGACCTCTTTATAGGGTTCGCATGCGAGTGTAGTGACTGGGCATTTAACCGCCTAGCGCCGCTCGACTGGTTGGTTCGGCAGGTTCAATCTGTATCGGCCGCACGCTGCTTATATGAATGCTGGCGCTGCGGGTTCAGATTGCCATCACTGTGGGTGGACTATAGCGTCTTGGCGAGTGGCGGAATATAGGCGTCAATCGTCGGGCGACGGAAAAGCCTGATTGCCGCCGTAAAGCAGGTCGAAGTCATTGATTTAAATAAATTTATATCAAGGGGTTGACGACCTCTCAATCCATCCATAGAATGCGCGCCACTTGCAGCGTAAAGCACACAGCGAAGCGCGGCAGGGAGTGAATGTTGTAGTGTGTCCCCTTCGTCTAGTGGCCTAGGACACCGCCCTTTCACGGCGGTAACAGGGGTTCGAGTCCCCTAGGGGACGCCAATGCGGGAATAGCTCAGTTGGTAGAGCACGACCTTGCCAAGGTCGGGGTCGCGAGTTCGAGTCTCGTTTCCCGCTCCAATTTTAAACAGCAGTGCTTTCGGGCGGTGCTGAGTGAAACCAGAACCAAGTCTTCGGGCAAGGATCTGGACACCGAAACACACACCATGTGTTCCGGGTAGCGTGTCCCCTTCGTCTAGTGGCCTAGGACACCGCCCTTTCACGGCGGTAACAGGGGTTCGAGTCCCCTAGGGGACGCCATTTGCGGGAATAGCTCAGTTGGTAGAGCACGACCTTGCCAAGGTCGGGGTCGCGAGTTCGAGTCTCGTTTCCCGCTCCAAATTCTAAAAGCGCCGCTCAGTGAGCGGCGTTTTTATTAGTGAAAGTTGTAGCCTGTGTCCCCTTCGTCTAGTGGCCTAGGACACCGCCCTTTCACGGCGGTAACAGGGGTTCGAGTCCCCTAGGGGACGCCATTGCGGGAATAGCTCAGTTGGTAGAGCACGACCTTGCCAAGGTCGGGGTCGCGAGTTCGAGTCTCGTTTCCCGCTCCATATTCACAAAAACGCCGCTCAATAGAGCGGCATTTTTGTATGCGCGGGATTTGTGGCTGTGCTGTCAGCGCTAAAGAAAAAGGCCCGCCGAAGTGATTCGGTGGGCCTTTTTGCGTTTTTGCGTCTGCTACCAGGACAGCATCAAGCGACCGGCAAACAGGATCAGCACCACTCCCATGGTGCGTTCGAACCAATGCCCCATGCGCATGAACAGCACTCGAACCCGATTGCTCGAGAAAAACAGCGCGACCACAACAAACCACAGCGCATTCACAAAGCACATCCACAAACCGTAAAAGGCCTGGATTTGCAGGGGGGTGCTGGCGCTGATGATCGTGGTGAAAATGGCCAGGAAAAACAGCGTGGCTTTGGGGTTGGTCGCATTGGTCAGAAAACCGGTGCTGAAGGCTTTGAACAAGGTTTGTTCAACTACCGGTTCCTCGCTGGTTTTCTCGCCTTCAAGGGACGATTTCGGTTTGCTGCGCAGCAGGCTGACACCCAGATACAGGATGTAGGCACCGCCAACCACTTTGGCCACGGTCAGCAACCACGGGGTGGTGTGCATCAATGCCCCGACCCCCAGCAGTGTGTAGAGCACGTGCACGGAAATCCCTGCACCGATACCCAGCGCCGTGCAGATCCCCACCAATCGGCCAAAGCGTACGCTTTGGCGAATCGTGACTGCGAAGTCCGGGCCGGGAGCAACCACGGCCAGAAAGTGAATGGTTGCCAGCGCCAGAAACTCGCCCAGATAATTCGAATACATCTCAGCTCCAGTAGGTCAGGGGTGAAGCATTGCCGCGATAGCCGACAAAAAAGGACAGGCTCAAGCGCGGATCGGCCACGCCTGGGGTCACCGAGTGCATGCGCCGCGAATTGAACATGATGAAATCGCCGGGTTGCGGTCTCACTTCGAGGGCGGGAGGGCCGAGCAGCGCCGGTTCGATGCCGTAACTGTCGCCACGCATCTCGTCGAATTGGTCCGGGGTGATGTCGTCGTCCCACACCTGCAGCGCGCCGCCTTCGGTCGGCATGTTCAGATAGACGTTGCAGGCAAACTGCGCCTCCAGGCTGCGTGCCTGGAAGCTGTCCGGGGCATCCTTGGCGAAAATGTCGTGATGGGCGAGGAAGCACACCCCCGGTTTCACTACTCGTGAGAGGCCGACATACATTTTCCGGCCATAAAGATTTTCCAGATGCGCGCCGGCCGGCCAGGATTCGTCGAGCATGCAGCGCAAGGTATCGATGGGTGAGGAGTAGGGCGCGCAGCGATTGCGCAGTTCGGCGATGTTGCTGGTGGCGCGTTCGAAGTAATCCTCGATCAGCAGCGGCTGGTTTTCCGCCTCATAAAAAGCCATGCCGATGCGGCCGATACTCGGCGCGTTGATGTAACCCTCAAAGCCTGGAGCGAGAATCTTGTCGCCAATCTGAATGGCCAGTGGCTCAGGCAAAAAGCCTTTGACGCGGATGGCGAGGACTTCTTCGTTGGCCAGTTTTTTTATGCACGTCTCATCGAGACGCTCGACGTCTAGCATCATTTTTTTAGGTCCATCTATCGATAGTCTACGGAAGCTGCGAGTGCAGTTCCCCGGCGACGGACGCTGTGTGAGGCAGCGTCCGAAATGCTCAATCCACGCTGTAGTGGACGGACAACGTGCCTTTCTTCTGCGAAAGGGCCGCGATCGTGACTGTGCCCAGATCCTTCAGGCTACGTACATGGGTGCCGCCGCAGCCGTAGGCGGGCAGTTCACCAAAACCGATTTCCCGCGCGCCTTCGCGCAGCGACGTCAGGCGCGGTAGATCATGCTCGATCCACTGACCAATGCCGTATTGAACGGACTCTGCGTCGACTTCCTGCGCGGCATCGCCGGGCTTGAATTGCACTCGACCTTCGTCCGGCCAGTGGTGTGCCTTGATCGGCGTCCAGCCCAGGGCTTGCACGAAATGCCCGATCAGATGTCCGGCCGAATGCATGCGTGTGTTGAAGCGACGGCGCTCCTCGTCGATGCGGATGCAGGTCATGCCGAGCGCCACCGGTCGATCGACAAAATGAATGATCCGGTCCGGCTCCTGCACTACACGCAGTACCTGGCTCTCGCCGATCCAGCCGGTATCACACGGCTGACCGCCACCTTGCGGATGGAACAATGTGGCGCGCAGCACCACGGCAAATTCGTTCTCTTGGGGCGTGCAGTCGAGGACTTCCACATTGGCCTTGAGGTCATCACTATGGAAAAAGAGGCGAAGCGTCATATTCCATGCCCTTATTAAAGTTTCTGTTTTTATTATATGAATCGTGTAATAACGTGATAATCCGTTCAAACATCAAAGGACTTGTGCGCTGTGAGCATCAATCTGCCGCTACCGCTGCTCGGTGAAATGGCGATTTTCGTCAAGGTCGTGGAGACCGGCAGCTTTTCTGAAGCGGCTCGGCAACTGGGTTCATCGCCGTCAGCGGTGAGTCGCAGTATTTCGCGCCTGGAAAAAGCCCTGGCCACACGATTGCTGCAGCGCACCACGCGCAAACTGCGCCTGAGTGACGGCGGCGAGGAGGTGTTCAAGCGCTGTCAGGAAATGGTCAGCGCAGCCAAGTCCGTCATGGAAATCAGCGGTCAGTTCACCCATGAAGCCGAAGGCCTGGTGCGGGTCAGCGTGCCGAAAGCGGTGGGGCGCTTTGTGATTCATCCGCATATGCCGGAATTTCTGCGGCGTTATCCCAAGGTCGATGTCGAGTTGCTGCTGGAAGATCGTCAGGTCGATCTGATCGACGATCATGTTGATCTGGCCATTCGCATCACGGATCGGCCACCGGCCGGGCTGGTCGGTCGACAGCTACTGACGATCGACCATTTGCTCTGCGCGACGCCGCAGTATCTGGCCGAACACGGTACGCCGACTCACCCTCATGACTTGCTCAATCACAGCTGTATCTATCTGGGCGAAACCCCGAGCGACGCGCGCTGGAAATTCAAGAAAGGCAGCAAGGCTGTGACGGTGGGTGTGCGCGGTCGCTATGCCGCCAATCACACCGGCGTGCGATTGGGCGCGGTGTTGCAGCACATCGGCATCGGCAGCCTGCCGTACTTCACCGCCCGCTATGCACTTGAGCAGAAGTTGATTGTGCAGGTGTTGCCGGACTGGACGTTCCTTGCGTCCTATCACGGCGGGCTGTGGTTGCTGCATTCGCCGACGCGGTATCTGCCACCGAAGTTGCGGGTGTTTATCGATTTCCTGGTGGAGTGTCTGCAAAAGGAGCCGACCCTGAGCAAGCCGGGCAAGTCGGGCGAAGGGAGCAAAGTATCGATGGAGTACGAATTGCCCGAAAGCGAAGGCTTGCTTTAACGCCCGCGCAAAGAAAAGGCCCGCATGGATCACCGTGCGGGCCTGTTCGTAGCAGAGCGAAAATCAGTGCTTGCTGTCCTGAGCGGACATCGCCATCAGCTGCTTTTCCTGATTCCAGTCGAACGGTTCGTCGTTCTGTTCGGCTTCGTAGCGACGCTCTTCGAGGGCCTGATACATGTCGATCTCTTCATCGGACAGGTAGTGCAGGCAGTCGCCGGCGAAGAACCACAGCAAGTCGCGCGGTATCAGATGGGCGATTTGCGGGTAACGGGTAATCACTTGAGTCAGGATGTCCTGGCCCAGGTATTGGCTTTCGATCGGATCGATCGGCAGCGATGCCAGCAGTTCGTCGAAGCGCTCCAGGAACAAGGCATGGCTTTCTTCAGGAACCTGTTCGGCCTCACCTACGGCGACCAGGATACTGCGCAGGTGGTCGAGCAAAACAAGATGGTCGGCAACGACGTTGGACACGAGATAAGTCCTCAAGAGCAAAACGGGCGCGGGAGTATAAAGCCCCTGCGCCCTCTTGGACATGCTTGTCAGGATCAGCGGACTTTGCCCTCTGCCTGTTTCAGTTCTTCTTTGTCGAAATCATCGACATCGATCACCTTGCGTCGCGCCGCTTCGGCATCACGCAAGCTCTGCGCTTCTACCGGTTGCAACACCCCGGCCTCCAGCGCCGCATCGATGGCGTGTTCGCCCGCGACCGGTTTCACCTGACCGCTTTTCAGCGAGGTGTGCAGTTTTTTGTGCAGCGGCTGTGCGGCATTCAGCAGATCGCTGGCGTGTTGCAACGCGCCGACTGCATCGTCTGCAGACTGTGGGCGATAGCAACCGGCAAGCAGTTCTTCCAGGGCCGGATCGCCCTTGGCGCGACCAATGACGCCAGCCACTTCGGCCCCGAGTTTGTCCGACGGGCCTTTGTGACGACGGCCGAACGGAAACACAATGCCTCGCAGCAGGCAGCCGAATACCTTGTTCGGGAAGTTGCGCAGCAACTCATCCAGTGCCCGTTCCGATTGGCCGAGGCTTTCTTCCATCGCCCAACGGAAGAGCGGTTCCATGTAGGCCGGCGAATCCAGATCGTGGTAACGCTTGAGTGCGGCAGAGGCCAGATACAGATTACTCAGCACATCACCCAAGCGTGCCGACAGACGTTCACGACGTTTCAATTCGCCGCCGAGCAACATCATGCTGAAGTCGGCGAGCATGGCGAATGCCGCTGCCTGACGATTGAGTGCGCGGAAATAACCCTGACTGATCTTGTCGCCCGGCGCATGTTCGAAGTGGCCGAAGCCGAGGTTCAGCACGAGCGTGCTGGCGGCGTTGCTCACGGCGAAACCTATGTGTTTGAGCAGCAGGCCGTCGAACTCTTTCAGTGCCTGATCCTTGTCCTCACGACCGGCCAGAGCCATTTCCTTCAGTACGAACGGATGGCAGCGAATCGCGCCCTGACCGAAGATCATCAGGTTGCGCGAGAGAATGTTCGCGCCTTCCACGGTGATGAAGATCGGTGCACCGTTCCAGCTGCGCCCGAGGTAATTGTTCGGGCCCATGATGATCGCTTTCCCGCCGTGGACGTCCATGGCGTGGCTGATGCACTCGCGACCGCGCTCGGTCAGGTGATACTTGAGGATCGCCGACAGCACCGAGGGTTTTTCGCCGAGGTCCACCGCGTTGGCAGTGAGCATCCGCGCCGCGTCCATCATCCACGCGTTGCCACCGATGCGTGCCATCGCTTCCTGAATGCCCTCAAATGCCGACAATGGCACGTTGAACTGTTCACGAATCTGCGCGTATTGGCCGGTGACCAGACTGGTGAACTTGGCCGCACCTGTGCCGACTGCCGGCAACGAGATCGAACGGCCGACCGACAGGCAGTTCATCAGCATCATCCAGCCCTTGCCGAGCATTTCCTGACCGCCGATGAGGAAGTCCAGCGGGATGAACACGTCCTTGCCCGAGTTCGGACCGTTCATGAACGCCGCACCCAATGGCAGGTGGCGACGACCGATCTCCACGCCGGCGGTATCGGTCGGAATCAGCGCCAGGCTGATGCCGAGGTCCTCTTTGTCACCCAGCAGATGCTCCGGGTCATACGCCTTGAACGCCAGGCCGAGGAGTGTGGCAACCGGGCCGAGGGTGATGTAACGCTTTTCCCAGTTCAGGCGCAGGCCAATGACTTCCTGACCTTCCCACTGACCTTTGCAGATGATCCCGGTGTCGGGCATCGCCCCGGCATCGGAGCCAGCGAGCGGGCCGGTGAGGGCGAAGCACGGAATGTCATCGCCACGGGCCAGGCGTGGCAGGTAGTGATTGCGTTGCTCGTCGGTGCCGTAGTGCAGCAGCAGTTCGGCCGGGCCGAGTGAGTTCGGCACCATGACGGTGGAGGCGAGGTCACCGCTGCGGGTGGCGAGTTTCATTGCCACTTGCGAGTGGGCGTAGGCCGAGAAGCCTTTACCGCCAAATTCTTTCGGAATGATCAGGGCAAAAAAGCCGTGTTCCTTGATGTGCGTCCAGGCTTCGGGCGGCAGGTCCATCGACTGGCCGATCTGCCAGTCGGTGACCATGGCGCAGAGTTCCTCGGTCGGGCCGTCAATGAACGCTTGCTCTTCTTCGCTCAGTTGCACCTTCGGATAGGCCAGCAGTTTGTCCCAGTCCGGACGACCGCTGAACAGCTCGCCATCCCACCACACGGTGCCGGCGTCGATCGCGTCGCGTTCGGTCTGCGACATCGGTGGCAGGGTTTTCTGGAACCAGCTGAACAGCGGCGCCGTGAAATGCTTGCGGCGCAGGTCGGGCAGCAGCAACGGTGCAGCGACCACCGCCAGCAGTACCCAGAACACCAGCAACAGCCAGCCCGGTGCGTGACTGAATATCCCCATCGCCAAGAGGTAGACGGCAACGATGCCCAACGCGGGCAGCGGGGCGATACGCCGGTGGGCGAGATACGCCACGCCAACGATCAAAACCAGTATCCACAACAACAGCATATTCAGTCCTCCGTGAACCAAGGCAAATCGACCCTCCAGAGCTTAGACCGCATCTGTAAAACCGGGTGGTCAGACCAAGGTGATTGAAATCGTGGGAAACCCCGGATGGTTTTCGTAGGTTCGGTGGGCAACACGTGTGGGAAATCGTTCGATCAATCCGCGCCTTTGCGTCCAAGTTTGGCCGAAACGTCGTTATCTCTGTGCTGACGCTATCGCTAGACTCGGGGCTCACCCAGGAGATTGTCGTCATGCACGAATATCTGAGCCCCGGCCGCTTCATCGATAGTGACCACCCGGCGGTGGTGGAGTTCGCCGAACAGCACCGTGGTGCCAGCCGCGATCCGCTCGCGCAGGCGATCAGTCTTTATTACGCGGTGCGTGAGGCCGTGCGCTACAACCCCTATACCTTCAGCCGTGATCCGCAGACCTTGCGCGGCAGTTATGCGCTGGCGACGGGGGAGAGTTATTGCGTACCGAAAGCCACGCTGCTGGCGGGCTGCGCGCGGCATTGCGGAATCGCGGCGCGGATCGGTCTGGCCGATGTGAAAAATCACCTGTCGACCCCGCGTCTGCTCGAGTTATTGAAAAGCGATATGTTCGCCATGCACGGCTATACCGAGTTTTTTCTAGAGGGTCGCTGGGTCAAGGCCACGCCGGCGTTCAACCAGAAGCTCTGCGAGTTGTTCAATGTCGCGCCGCTGGAGTTCGACGGTATCAACGACAGCGTTTTCCACCCGTTTAACCGCGATGGGGCACAGTTGATGGAGTATCTGGTCGATCACGGCCAATTCGCCGACGTCCCGGAAACCTTCTTCTTCGAGCATCTGCAAAAGTGCTATCCGCACCTGTTCACCGATCAGCAGCCGCCATTGCTGGGCGATATGCAGAGTGATTTGAGCCGGGTCTGATCCGGCGTATGCTGCCTGCCCACGCATTTGAAAAGAGGCGGTCATGCTGAAGATCTGGGGACGGAAAAACTCATCGAATGTCAGGAAGCCATTGTGGGCCGCCGAGGAACTCGGTCTGGCTTACGAGGCGATTGATGCCGGTGGCGCGTTTGGCGTAGTCGACACGCCCGAGTACCGGGCGATGAACCCGAACGGTCGGGTGCCGGTGATTGAAGACGACGGTTTCGTGTTGTGGGAATCCAACGCCATCGTGCGCTATCTGCTGGCCAGGCATGCGCCCGACAGCGCTTGGTATCCGGCGGATCCGCAAGCCCGCGCTATCGCTGACAAGTGGATGGACTGGACCACCTCGAGTTTCGCCGGGCCTTTCCGCACGGTGTTCTGGGGCGTGTTGCGCACGCCTGCGGACACGCAGGACTGGGCGGCGATCAATGCCGCGATCAAGGAATGCAGCGAGTTGCTGAGCATGGCAGACAGTGCCTTGGCCAGTCAGCCTTACCTTTCCGGAAAAGACATCGGCATGGGTGACATCCCGCTCGGCAGTTTCATTTATGCCTGGTTCAAGATGCCCATCGAACGCGCCCCGCAACCGCATCTGCAAGCCTGGTACGAGCGCCTGAAGCAGCGTCCGGCTTACCAGAAAGCCGTCATGACCGCGTTGACTTAATACCTACTATCGACACACTTGACTGTACTTGTACGGCGGCGGCAAGCACCATTGCGCACTTGCGCTGCGGTTCGATCCTTCGCCGCCGTCTCCTTTTTCCCTTCAATGGTGCGTAAATCAGATATGAGTTCCGCTCTGTCCATCCGGCAGCTAACCAAAACCTATGGCAACGGGTTCCAGGCCTTGAGTGGTATCGATCTGGACGTTGCCGAAGGTGATTTTTTCGCCTTGCTCGGCCCCAACGGTGCTGGCAAATCCACGACCATCGGCATTCTCTCGACCCTGGTGAACAAAACCAGCGGCACGGTGAATATCTTCGGTCATGACCTGGACAAAAATCCTGCGCAGCTCAAGCGCTCGATCGGCGTGGTGCCTCAGGAATTCAACTTCAACCAGTTCGAAAAGACCTTCGACATCGTCGTGACTCAGGCCGGCTACTACGGCATTCCGGCGAAGATCGCCAAGGAACGCGCCGAGCAGTACCTGACGCAATTGGGCCTGTGGGACAAGCGCGATGTGCCGTCGCGTTCGTTGTCCGGCGGCATGAAGCGCCGTCTGATGATTGCCCGTGCGCTGGTGCATGAACCGCGTCTGCTGATCCTCGATGAGCCGACTGCAGGCGTCGATATCGAGTTGCGTCGTTCGATGTGGACGTTCCTCACCGAACTGAACCAGAAAGGCATCACCATCATCCTCACCACGCACTATCTGGAAGAGGCGGAGCAGTTGTGCCGCAACATCGGCATCATCGACCACGGCACCATCGTCGAGAACACCAGCATGAAACAATTGCTGGGCCAGTTGCACGTGGAAACCTTTTTGCTGGACCTGAAAAACGACTTGAGCGCCGCGCCGCAACTGCTCGGTTATCCGGCCCGGTTGATCGACAGCCACACCCTGGAAGTTCAGGTCGACAAA
Source organism: Pseudomonas sp. S3_C06 (assembly GCF_054667675.1). NCBI lineage: Bacteria > Pseudomonadati > Pseudomonadota > Gammaproteobacteria > Pseudomonadales > Pseudomonadaceae > Pseudomonas > Pseudomonas sp. S3_C06. Next base: position 2,158,642 of record NZ_CP162747.1, on the reverse strand, counting down.
TCCATGGGCATTACGGCGTTGTTCACCCAGTTGGCGCAGCAGAACATTGAAGTGCTGAGCCTGCGCAACAAAACCAATCGCCTCGAGGAGTTGTTCGTGTCCCTGGTGGAGAAAAATCTGTCGAAGGTGGCGGTATGAGTTCCGAATTCCGTCCCAACCTCGTCGCCCTGCAGACCATCGTTTACCGCGAGGTCAAACGCTTCACGCGGATCTGGCCGCAGACGTTGCTGCCACCGGCGATCACCATGGTTCTGTACTTCGTGATCTTCGGTAATCTGATCGGTCGGCAAATCGGCGACATGGGTGGCTTCACTTACATGGAGTACATCGTGCCGGGGCTGATCATGATGTCGGTGATCACCAACTCTTACGGCAACGTGGTGTCGAGTTTCTTCGGCAGCAAGTTCCAGCGTTCCATCGAAGAGCTGATGGTCTCGCCGGTGTCGCCGCACACGATTCTGATTGGCTTCACCATTGGCGGCGTGTTGCGTGGCCTGATGGTCGGCGTGATCGTGACCATTCTGTCGCTGTTCTTCACCCATTTGCAGGTGCATCACCTCGGGGTGACCATCCTTGTGGTGGTGCTGACGGCGACGATTTTCTCGCTGCTGGGCTTCATCAACGCGGTATTTGCGCGCAATTTCGATGATATTTCGATCATCCCGACTTTTGTGCTGACGCCGCTGACGTACCTGGGTGGGGTGTTCTATTCGATCACGCTGCTGCCGCCATTCTGGCAAACCGTGTCGCTGGCCAACCCGGTGCTGCACATGGTCAATGCGTTCCGTTACGGGATTCTGGGTGTGTCGGATATCAAGATTGGTATCGCGATCACCTTCATGCTGGTGGCGACGGTGGTGTTGTATCTCGGTTGTGCGCGGTTGCTGGTGAGTGGGCGTGGTATGCGTACCTGATCCAGAACCGCATCGACTTCTTCGCGAGCAGGCTCGCTCCCACAGGGGAACGCATTCCAGTGAGCCTGCTCGCGATAGGGCCAATACAGACGCCACAAATCAAAACGGCCTCCCACTGCGGAGGCCGTTTTGCATTCAGCGCATGCGACTTTTCTTGCGCCGCGCCCATTGCCGCGCGACCCACCAGCGCCAGTACATCATTACCAGGCAATAGGCGAGGGCGCCGAGCACCAAGCCGACCACTACCGAACCAAGCAGAAACGGCTGCCACAACGTCGACAACTCGCCGCTGATCCATTCCCAGGTCAGCTCATCCGGCAGATGCCGGGCGGGCACGTCCATTAAAAACGCCCCGGCCTGATAAGTGCAGAAGAACACCGCCGGCATGGTGATCGGATTGGTCAGCCACACCAGACTGACAGCAATCGGCATGTTCCCCCGCACCATGACGGCAAGGGCGGCGGCCACCAGCATCTGCGCCGGAATCGGCAGGAATGCGGCGAACAGGCCGACCGCCATCGCCCGCGCAACCGAGTGACGATTGAGGTGCCAGAGGTTCGGGTCATGCAGCAACTTGCCGAGAAAGCGTAAGGATTTGTGTTCCCTGATGCTCGTCGGATCGGGCATGTAACGTTTGAATAAGCGCCGGGGCATAAGGCTTCTCGGTCGGTTAAGGCGGCAAGTATGTCTGGATTCTACGAAGCGCCCATTCAGACTTTGTGACAATTGTTGACGACGCACGTGCCCGACACCCGCTATGCCTAAGTGCGGGACTCTCAAGGACGGGCTTATGCGCACAGGGATGATGGCGCTGGCAGTCGGTCTGCTGGCCCCGGTTTTTATGCCGGCCTTACCGCCGGTCTGGTTGATGCTGTTGTTGCCGGTGACGGCTTTGATGTTGCTGCCGTTTCGCAGCTATCCATTGGCGATTTTTCTGCTGGGTTTCACCTGGGCCAGCGTCGGTGCGCAATGGGCGTTGAATGATCGCTTGCCGGCCGAACTGGATGGCGAAACCCGCTGGCTCGAAGGGCGGGTGGTCGGGTTGCCGCAGAACGGCGACGGTGTGGTGCGTTTCGAGTTGGCTGATGCACGCTCACGTCACGAAAAACTGCCATCGCTGATGCGACTCGCGTGGTACGCCGGGCCGCCGGTCAACAGTGGCGAGCGCTGGCGCTTGGCGGTCAAGCTCAAGCGTCCCGGTGGTTTGCTCAACCCGGACGCTTTCGATTACGAGGCTTGGCTGCTGGCGCAACGCATCGGTGCGACCGGCACAGTCAAGGATGGTCAACGCCTGAGCGAAGCGCGTTGGGCCTGGCGCGACAGCATTCGTCAGCGCCTGCTTGCAGTGGATGCGCACGGTCGGGCCGGTGTTCTGGCCGCATTGGTGTTGGGTGATGGGTCCGGGCTCAGTCGCGAGGATTGGCAGATTCTGCAGGACACCGGCACCGTGCACTTGTTGGTGATTTCCGGTCAGCATATCGGCTTGCTGGCGGCGGTGATGTATTGGCTGGTTGCAGGGTTGGCGCGATTTGGCCTGTGGCCGCTGCGTTGGCCGTGGCTGCCATGGGCCTGTGGGCTGGCGTTTACGGCGGCGCTGGGTTACGCCTTGCTTGCCGGATTTGACGTGCCGGTGCAGCGCGCCTGCGTGATGGTCGGCCTGGTACTGTTGTGGCGTTTGCGCTTTCGCCATCTGGGGGCATGGTGGCCGCTGCTGCTGACGTTCAATGGTGTGCTGTTGCTGGATCCGCTCGCGAGTTTGCGTCCGGGTTTGTGGTTGTCGTTTGCGGCGGTGGCGGTGTTGATTTTCACCTTTGGCGGCCGCCTGGGCGCGTGGCGCTGGTGGCATACCTGGACACGGGCGCAATGGTTGATTGCGATCGGTTTGTGCCCGGTGTTGCTGGCATTGAACCTGCCGATCAGTCTCAGCGGGCCACTGGCCAACCTGCTTGCAGTGCCTTGGGTCAGTCTTGTCGTGCTGCCGCCGGCGTTGCTCGGGACGATGTTGTTGCCCATACCCTGTGTCGGCGAAGGGCTGCTGTGGCTGGCCGGTGGTTTGATCGACGGGTTGTTTCGCGCGCTGGCGATAATGGCCGGGCATTGGCCTGCATGGATCGCACCCTCTATACCCGCCTGGTTCTTGGCTGCTGGCGGTCTCGGCGCGGTGTTGTTGGTGTTGCCGCGCGGCGTGCCAATGCGCCCGCTGGGCTGGCCATTGCTGTTGCTGCTGGTGGTGCCGCCACGCGAACGGCTGGATGAGGGATTGGCCGAGATTCGGCAACTGGATGTCGGCCAAGGCCTGGCCATCCTGATCCGCACCCGCCATCACACGTTGCTCTATGACGCTGGGCCACGCTCTGGTGATTTCGATCTCGGCGAGCGGGTGGTGCTGCCCGCGTTGCGCAAACTGAGAGTGGAAAAACTCGATCTGATGCTGCTCAGCCATGCGGATGCCGATCACGCGGGTGGCGCTCTGGCGATCACCCGTGGTTTGACCGTCGATCGCGTGATCAGCGGTGACCCGGCGGGACTGCCTGAGGCGTTGAGCGCCGAAGCCTGCGAAAGCGGCCGGCAATGGCAGTGGGACGGGGTCGCTTTTCAACTCTGGCAATGGGCGGACGCCCGCGACAGCAATCAGCGCTCCTGCGTCTTGCAGATCGAGGCGAATGGCGAGCGTCTGTTGCTGACCGGCGATATCGACACCCACGCCGAACGTGCGCTGCTCGACAGTCCATTGGCCGTGCCGACGCCATGGCTGCAATCGCCCCATCACGGCAGCCGCAGTTCGTCGTCAATGGCGCTGCTCAAGGTGTTGCAACCCGCAGCCGTGCTGATTTCCCGTGGGCAGGGCAATTCCTTCGGCCATCCGCACCCGACCGTGCTGGCGCGTTATCGCAAACAGGGACTGCGCATTTACGACAGCGCCGAGCAGGGTGCCATTCAGGTGCAACTGGGCACCTTCGCGCCGCCTCGCACAATGCGTCATCAGCGGCGTTTCTGGCGTGATCCGCCCGCGCTGGCCCGCTGATCGGGGCATGAGTCAATGGGTATCACGGTCGTCGGGGCGGCGGGTCTTAATCGTCGATCGGTATGGTAAAGTGGCGCACTTTTTCGAGGGGACTGTCACTGTGTGGGAATTGGTCAAATCCGGCGGCTGGATGATGTTGCCGATCATTCTGAGCTCCATCGCGGCCATGGCGATCGTCGCCGAACGCCTGTGGACCCTGCGCGCCAGTCGCGTCACCCCCGAGCATCTGCTGGGCCAGGTCTGGGTCTGGATCAAGGACAAGCAGCTCAATAAAGAAAAACTCAAGGAATTGCGCGCCAATTCGCCGCTGGGGGAAATCCTCGCCGCCGGTCTGGCCAACTCCAAGCATGGTCGCGAGATCATGAAAGAGTGCATTGAAGAAGCCGCCGCCCGCGTCATCCACGAACTCGAACGCTACGTCAATGCGCTGGGCACCATCGCCGCGATGTCGCCGCTGCTCGGTCTGCTGGGTACGGTGCTGGGCATGATCGATATCTTCAGCGCATTCACCGGTTCCGGTATGACCACCAATGCTTCGGTGCTGGCGGGTGGTATCTCCAAGGCGCTGATCACCACAGCAGCAGGCCTGATGGTCGGTATTCCGGCGGTGTTCTTCCACCGCTTCCTGCAACGCCGCATTGATGAACTGGTGGTGGGCATGGAGCAGGAAGCGATCAAACTGGTTGAAGTGGTGCAGGGTGACCGTGACGTCGACCTGGCCGAGGGCCGCGCGTGAAATTCCGTCGCAAGCCTCGGGAAACCATCGATATCAACCTCGCGTCGCTGATCGACGTGGTGTTCATTCTGCTGCTGTTTTTCGTCGTGACCACCACGTTTACCCGTGAAACCCAGTTGCGCGTCGACCTGCCGGAAGCGGTCAGCGGCTCTCCGGCCGAAGATCAGCAGCTCAAGCAGATCGACGTGGCTATCAGCGCCGAAGGCGTGTTTTCGGTGAACAACAGGATTCTGCCGAAGAACGATCTGGCGACATTGATGGAAGCCATGCAGAAAGAATCCAACGGTGACACCAACATGCCGTTGTCGATCAGTGCTGACGGCAAGACTCAGCATCAATCCGTGATCACCGCCATGGACGCGGCCGGCAAGCTCGGTTTCAGCCATCTGCGCATGACCACGGTCGAGGCGGCGCCCAAATCCTGATGAGCCTGTCCGATCGTTTGCTCGCTGCGTGGTATCAGGGGCACCCGGCCCTGACGTTGCTGCGGCCGCTGGAAATGTTGTACCGCCGCGTGGTGGTGGGTAAACGCCAGCGCTTTCTCGACGGTGAAGGCGAGATTTACCAGCCGCCAGTGCCGCTGATCGTGGTCGGCAACATCACCGTCGGCGGCACCGGCAAAACGCCGATGATTCTCTGGCTGATCGAACATTGCCGGCGCAGCGGTTTGCGCGTCGGCGTGGTCAGCCGTGGTTACGGTGCCAAACCCGCGCAGTTGCCGTGGCGCGTTGAGGCCGATCAAACCGCCGATATCGCTGGCGACGAACCGCTGCTGATCGTCCAGCGCACCGGCGTGCCGCTGATGATCGACCCCAATCGCAGCGCCGCTGTCAAAGCCTTGCTCGCCAGTGAGCCGCTGGATCTGATCCTCTCCGACGACGGCATGCAGCATTACCGTCTGGCGCGGGATCTGGAGCTGGTGCTGATCGACGCCGCCCGTGGTCTGGGCAACAAACGCTGCTTGCCTGCCGGACCGTTGCGCGAACCGATCGAACGTCTGCAAAGCGTCGACGGCGTGCTGTTCAATGGTGCGACTGAAGACCGTGACGACGGTTTCGCCTTTCGCCTGCAGCCGACGGCGCTGGTCAACCTGCGCAGCGGCGAGCGCAAATCTCTCGAGCATTTTCCGTCCGGTCAAAGCGTGCATGCGGTCGCCGGGATCGGCAATCCGCAACGTTTCTTCAATACCCTCGAAGCGCTAGACTGGCGGGCAATCCCCCATGCGTTTGCCGATCACGCCGAATACAGCGTGCAGGCGTTGAATTTCACACCGTCATTGCCGTTGGTGATGACTGAAAAGGATGCGGTGAAGTGCCGTGCCTTCGCTGCTGCCGACTGGTGGTATCTGGCGGTCGATGCCGTGCCGTCGCCGGCCTTCGTGGCCTGGTTCGACACACAACTGATGCGTCTGTTGCCCGATCGGCTTTTGCCTTAACTCTTTACTCAGGGAATGTTCATGGACACCAAATTGCTCGACATCCTCGCGTGCCCGATCTGCAAAGGCCCGCTCAAGCTCAGCGCCGACAAGACCGAACTGATCAGCAAGGGTGCCGGTCTGGCCTATCCGATCCGCGACGGCATCCCGGTGATGCTCGAAAGCGAAGCCCGCACTCTGACCACCGACGAGCGTCTGGATAAATGACCACTGCCTTCACCGTTGTCATCCCGTCGCGTTTCGCCTCGACCCGTCTGCCGGGCAAACCGCTGCTGGACATCGCCGGCAAGCCAATGATCCAGCACGTCTGGGAACAGGCGAGCAAAAGCAGCGCGACCCGCGTCGTGGTCGCGACTGACGACGCGCGCATCGTCGAGGCCTGCAAGGCTTTTGGTGCCGAAGTGGTGCTGACCCGTGAAGACCATAATTCCGGCACCGATCGTCTGGCCGAAGTCGCGGCGAAACTGGGCCTTGAGCCTGACGCGATCGTGGTCAACGTGCAGGGTGACGAGCCGCTGATTCCACCGAGCGTGATCGATCAGGTCGCCGCCAACCTCGCCGCCCACACCGAAGCGCGCATGGCCACGCTGGCCGAGCCGATCGAGGACGTGGAAACCCTGTTCAACCCGAACGTGGTCAAGGTTGTCAGCGACCTCAACGGTCTGGCGCTGACCTTCAGCCGTTCGACCTTGCCTTGGGCGCGCGATGCATTCGCCAAGAGCCGCGAGCAATTGCCTGAAGGCGTGCCGTACCGTCGTCACATCGGTATCTATGCCTACCGCGCCGGTTTCCTCCAGGACTTCGTCAGCTGGGGCCCGTGCTGGCTGGAAAACACTGAATCCCTCGAGCAACTGCGTGCCCTGTGGCATGGCGTGCGGATTCATGTCGCCGATGCGCTGATCGCACCGCCAACTGGCGTCGACACTGCCGAAGACCTCGAGCGCGTTCGTCGCCTGCTGGGGGCCTGATGCGCGTTCTGTTTGTGTGCCTGGGCAACATTTGCCGTTCACCCACGGCTGAAGGCGTGTTGCGCCACAAGTTGCGTGCCGCAGGGCTGGCGGATCAGGTCGAAGTGGCCTCGGCTGGCACCGGTGACTGGCACGTCGGCAACCCGCCGGACAAACGCAGTCAGGCCGCGGCCAAAGTGCGCGGCTATGACCTGTCGGCGCAACGCGCGCAGCAGGTCAGCCGCGCCGACTTCGCCAGTTATGACCTGATTCTGGCGATGGACAACAGCAACCTGCGCAACCTCAAGGCGCTGCAACCGTCCACTGGCAAGGCCGAACTGGATCTGTTCCTGCGCCGTTATGCCGGGTTGGTCGATGAGGTGCCGGATCCGTATTACGACGGCAATCAGGGGTTCGAGCAGGTGCTGGATCTGATCGAAGCGGCTTGTGACCAATTGTTGATCGAAGTGAAGGGCCGGTTATGAGTTTGCAGGTGCAACCACAGGTTTCCCTGAAACCGTTCAACAGTTTTGGCGTCGATGTGCGCGCGCAACTGTTCGCCGAAGCCCACAGCGATGCCGATGTCCGTGAAGCACTGGCGTATGCCAGCGCGCACGACGTGCCGTTACTGGTAATCGGCGGTGGCAGCAACTTGCTGCTGACGGCGGATATCCCGGCGCTGGTGCTGCGCATGGCGACGCGCGGGATCCGCGTGATCAGCGATGACGGCAGCCGTGTGGTAATCGAAGCTGAAGCTGGCGAGCCTTGGCATCCGTTTGTTCAGCACACGCTGGCGCTGGGCTTTTCCGGACTGGAAAACCTCAGCCTGATTCCCGGCACTGTCGGCGCTGCGCCAATGCAGAACATTGGCGCTTACGGCGTCGAGATCAAGGATGTGTTTGCCGGGCTCACGGCGCTGGATCGCCAGACTGGCGAGCTACGTGATTTCACCCTGGAAGAATGCAACTTTGCCTACCGCGACAGCCTGTTCAAACAGCAGCCTGGGCGTTGGTTGATTTTGCGCGTGCGTTTTACGCTCGATCGCGTCGCGCATCTGCATCTGGAGTACGGCCCGGTGCGTCAGCGCCTGACCGAGCAGGGCATCGAGCAGCCGACGCCAAGTGACGTCAGCCGCGCCATCTGCAGCATCCGCAGTGAAAAACTGCCGGATCCGGCAGTGCTCGGTAATGCCGGCAGCTTCTTCAAGAACCCGCTGGTGTCGGCGGCCGTCGTCGCGCAAATCAAAACGCAGCACCCGGATGTAGTGGCTTACGCTCAACCGGACGGGCAAATGAAACTGGCTGCTGGCTGGTTGATCGAGCGCGCTGGCTGGAAAGGTTTCCGTGAGGCCGATGCCGGCGTGCATAAATTGCAGGCGCTGGTGTTGGTCAACTACGGCGCCGCGACCGGTCTGCAATTGCTCGATCTGGCGCAACGCATCCAGAAAGACATTGCAGAACGTTTCAATGTCGAGCTGGAAATGGAGCCCAATCGGTATTGAAGCAGCTGCGAGCTTCAAGCTTTGAGCGGCAAGCTACAATCTTGATGGTGAGCCAGCTACTGCCTTTACTTGCAGCTTGTAGCTAAAAGCTTGCAACTGAAAAGCCCTGTCTCAGCAGGGCTTTTTCGTTAATGTTGGGTTAACTTAGCGAGCTAACGATAACCGTCATTTGCTCCACCAAAGGCCCGGTGCAGACGTTCGCGTCGGCACAAGAGAGCCTGATTAGCCTGAGTCGATCTGCGTGAACCACACCGCTGATTTTCCGGCGGCAGATTGCTCGACCCCATAACCACTAAAAATATGCGGGCGTGCCCATGATTACCCTGAAACTCAACGGTCAAGACCATCCCCTCGATGTCACTGAAGACATGCCGCTGTTGTGGGCGATTCGTGATGTCGCCGGTTACAACGGCACCAAATTCGGTTGCGGCATGGGCCTGTGCGGCGCCTGCACCATTCACATCGATGGCTTGCCGGCGCGCAGTTGCATCACGCCGATCGGCTCGGTGATCGGGCAGAACGTCACCACCATCGACAATCTTCATGCTGACCCGGTGGGGCAGGTGGTCCAGCAAGCCTGGCTCGACTCAGCCGTCGCGCAGTGCGGTTTCTGTCAGGGCGGGCAAATCATGTCGGCCACGGCATTGCTCAAAACCAACCCGAACCCGAGCGACGAGCAGATTGAGGAAGCCATGGTTGGCAACATTTGCCGCTGCGGCACTTACAACCGGATCAAGACCGCGATCCGCCAAGCCTCCACCCATTTGAAGGAGGCCAAGGCATGAGCCGTCTTCCGAATGATTTCGCCCTGAGCAATCTCAGCCGTCGCGGTTTTCTCAAAGGCGTCGGCGCCACTGGTGCGCTGGTGCTGGCCGCGAGTTGGGGCTGGCAGGATGCGTTGGCCGAAGACAAACCGAAACAGTTCGGCGCCGATGGCATGCCCAACGGCTGGATTGATGATCCGAAGGTCTACGTCAGCATCGCCGCCGACGGCACCGTCACCGTTGTGTGCAACCGTTCGGAAATGGGCCAGGGCGTGCGCACCAGTCTGACCATGGTTGTCGCAGATGAGCTGGAGGCCGATTGGGCGCACGTCAAAGTGCAGCAGGCGCCGGGTGATGAAGTACGTTTCGGCAACCAGGACACCGACGGTTCGCGCAGCATGCGCCACTGGTATGAGCCGATGCGGCGTTGCGGCGCGGCGGCGCGAACCATGCTCGAGCAAGCTGCCGCTGCGCAGTGGAAAGTGCCTGTGGGCGAATGCCACGCGCAGTTGCACAAAGTCATCCATAAACCGTCCGGCCGAGAGCTGGGCTACGGCGAGCTGGCCGCCGCAGCCAGTGCGTTGGCAGTACCGGCGCGCGACAGCCTGCGCCTCAAGCAACCGTCGGAATTCCGTTACATCGGCAAGGAAGGCACCAAAGCCATCGACGGTGACGACATCGTCAACGGTCGTGCGGTGTACGGCGCCGACGTGCATTTCGATGGCATGTTGTACGCGACCATCGCTCGTCCGGCGGTGTACGGCGGCAAGGTCAAATCGGTGGATGACAGCGCTGCGCTGAAAGTCCCCGGCGTGCTCAAAGTAATCCAGATTGAAAGCCGCCCGTTGCCTTCGGAATTCCAACCGTTGGGCGGTGTGGCCGTGGTGGCCAGCAATACCTGGGCAGCGATCAAGGGCCGTGAGGCGCTGAAGATCGAATGGGATGACGGCCCGAACGCCAGTTACGACTCGATCGCCTATCGCAAAGAGCTGGAAGCCGCATCGCTCAAGCCCGGCAAAGTGGTGCGCAACACCGGCGATATCGACAAGGCCCTGAGCGGCGCCGCGAGTACGCTCGAAGCGTCGTACTATTTGCCACATCTGGCACAGTCGCCGATGGAGCCGATGGTCGCCATCGCCCGTTACAAGGACGGCGTTTGCGAAGCGTGGGCACCGAGTCAGGCGCCACAAGTCACCCGCGAGCGCATTGCCGAGCGTCTTGGGCTGCCGTTCGATAACGTCACTTTCAATGTCACGCTGCTCGGCGGTGGTTTCGGTCGCAAGTCGAAACCGGACTTTGTCGTCGAAGCGGCGATCCTCGCCAAGGAGTTCCCCGGCAAAGCTGTGCGGGTGCAGTGGACGCGTGAAGATGACATCCACAACTCGTATTTTCATACCGTGTCTGCTGAGTACCTCAAGGCGGGCGTGGGCAAGGACGGTATGCCGTCCGGTTGGCTGCATCGCACCGTGGCACCGAGCATCACTGCGTTATTCGCGCCGGGCATGAACCATGAAGCGGCATTCGAACTGGGCATGGGCTTCACCAACATGGCCTACGCGATTCCCAATGTGCGCCTGGAAAACCCCGAAGCCACCGTGCACACGCGGGTTGGCTGGTATCGCTCGGTATCGAACATTCCCCATGGTTTCGCGATCCAGAGTTTCGTCGATGAGCTGGCGCACAAGGCTGGTGAGGATCCCCTCAAATACCAGATCAAACTGCTTGGCCCTGATCGTCAGATCGACCCGCGCACGCTGAGCGAAGAGTGGAACTATGGCGAATCTCCCGAGCGTTATCCGATCGACACCGGGCGCATGCGCACCGTGCTGGAAACCGCAGCCAAAGCTGCTGGCTGGGGACGCAAACTGCCCAAGGGCCGTGGTCTTGGCCTGGCGGTGCATTACAGCTTCGTCACGTACGTGGCGGCGGTGATTGAGGTTGAAGTAAAAGACGACGGTACGCTGATCGTGCACAAGGCTGACATCGCCGTCGATTGCGGGCCGCAGATCAACCCCGAGCGCATTCGCTCGCAGTTCGAAGGTGCTTGTGTGATGGGCCTGGGCAACGCAGTACTGGGCGAAATCAGCTTCAAGGACGGCAAGGTCCAGCAGGATAACTTCCATATGTATGAAGTGGCGCGCATGTCGCTGGCGCCGAAGGAAGTTGCCGTGCATCTGGTGACACCGCCGGGCGACGTGCCCTTGGGCGGTGTCGGCGAACCGGGCGTGCCACCGATTGCTCCAGCCTTGTGTAACGCGATCTACGCCGCCACCGGCAAGCGCATTCGCAATCTGCCGGTGCGTTATCAGTTGCAGGGCTGGCAGAAGGCAGAGGCGTAATGGACAGCGTCGACCTCAATGTCCTGCGCAGCGTCCTCGAATGGCGCCGCGCCGGACAGCGGGTGGTGCTGTTCAGTGTGGTGCAAACCTGGGGCACGGCGCCCCGCGCACCCGGTGCCATGTTGGCGTTGCGCGAGGATGGCGTGGTGATTGGTTCGGTGTCGGGCGGGTGTGTCGAGGATGACTTGATCGCCCGTCTGCACGACGGCCGCATCGCCACCGACGGGCCGCCGGTGCAGTTGATCACTTATGGCGTGACGCGAGAGGAGGCGGCGCGCTTTGGCTTGCCTTGCGGCGGCACGTTGCGCCTGACCGAAGAGCGCGTTGGCGACCCTGCGTGGGTTGCCGAACTATTGGCCCGTTGCGAGGCCCACGAGATTGTTGCTCGCGAGTTGAACATCGACACCGGTGAAGTGTTTCTGTCCCCGGCAAGTAAATCCGATTCGCTGGAATTCGATGGCAAAACCCTGCGCGCCATTTACGGCCCGCGCTGGCGTCTGTTGTTGATCGGTGCCGGGCAGTTGTCGCGCTACGTCGCGGACATGGCGCGACTGCTGGATTTCGAAGTGCTGATCTGCGACCCGCGCAGCGAATTCGTTTACGGCTGGGAAGAGCACCACGGTCGCTTCGTCCCGGGCATGCCGGATGACGCGGTGTTGAGCATTCAGACCGATGAGCGCACAGCGATTGTCGCGTTGACCCATGATCCGCGTCTGGACGACATGGCGTTACTGACGGCGCTGGATTCGCCAGCCTTCTATGTGGGGGCGCTCGGCTCGCGGGTCAACAGTCAGAAGCGCCGGGAGAATCTGGCTCAGCTAGGCTTATCGGTGCAGGCGATCGATCGACTGCATGGCCCGATCGGTTTGCACATTGGCAGTCATTCGCCGGCAGAAATTGCTTTGTCCTTGCTGGCGGAAATCGTCGCGATCAAGAACGGCGTCGAGTTGAAGCAGAAGAAAACACTGGAGGGCGCATGAGTCGATCCATTGCAGTGATTGTGCTGGCAGCGGGCGAGGGCAGTCGCTTTCGCCAGGTGGCGGGTGCGGACAAGGACAAGTTGCTGGCGGACTGCACCGGGCGTGATGGTGCGGTGCGTTCGGTGATCGAGCAGGTGTTGGTGAATCTGCCGGCCGGTCTTGTTAAGCGTGTATTGGTCACCACTGAAGCGCGGCCGCAGGCAATGCGCATGGCACAGGCGTATGGCTGTGAGGTTGTTTCGATCGAGTCGACCGGAATGGGTGACAGCATTGCCGCCGGGGTTGCAGCTTGCCCGGATGCCGATGGCTGGTTGATTGTGCTGGGTGATATGCCGTTTATCTTGCCGTCGAGTATCGAGCGGGTGGTTGCGGCGATTGCTGACGATGCGGTGAGCGTGCCGGTGCAGGATGGCGAGTTTGGCCATCCGGTGGGGTTTGGGCGATCGTTTGGTTTGGGGTTGCAGGGGTTGAGCGGTGATCGTGGGGCCAGGCCTTTGTTCAAGCAGGGCAGGGTGGTGGAGATTGCTGTCGATGACCCAGGTGTTCTGTGGGATATCGATGTGCCTGAGGCTTTGGTTTTTGCCTCGTCTTGAGATCTGTGTGAATTCCTTAGAAGCCCTCACCCTAACCCTCTCCCAGAGGGAGAGGGGACTGACCGAGGTGTTCTTTCGAGCTACACCGACCTGAAACTTCGAGTCGAACTCTGGCCTTGAAGCACACGGAGATCGGCTCCCTTTCCCCCTCGCCCCGTGGGGAGAGGGCTGGGGTGAGGGGGTTGGGTCTAGAGTCCACCACAAAAAATCGAGGCATAAAAAAGCCCCGCCAGGTTTTCACCGGGCGGGGCTTTTTAACGGCTTTGGAAATTACACGAGTGGTTTAGGCTCGTGTTCTTTTTCCTCGGCCTCTTGGTGCTGCTCGACCGCGTCCTGAACGGAGCGTGGCGCTTCAGCGATCACTGCTTCGACAACCGCTTCTTCAGCGACCGGGGCAGGCGCTGCCTCGACCACTTCAGCAACAGGAGCAGCAGCGGCAGCCAGTTCGGCTTCCTTCTGCAGACGCTCTTCTTCACGCTTGCGACGACGCACTTCACGCGGGTCGTTCGGCGCGCGGCCGCTTGGCGTCAGGGCGCTGACCGGAGCCGGTGCTTCAACTGCCGGGGCTGGTGCTTCGGCCACTACAGGCGCCTCGACGACCGGAGCTTCAACAACCGGTGCTTCAACGACTGGCGCTGGAGCAGGTTCGGCAGCCGCAACCACTGGCTCGGAAACCATCGCTTGCGGGACTTCAGCTTCAGCAGCAGGTGCTGGTACTTCAGTCACGGTTGGCTCGGCAACCCAGTTGAAAGCGGTTTGTTCTTCGCGAACCTCACGCACGGTTTCGGTCACGGTTTCAGCGACGGTTTCAACCACCGGTTCGGCGAACACAACTGGCGCTGGCTCGACCTGAGGCAGGGTTTCCTGAACCGGTGCGACTTCGACTTCCGGAGCAGCAACCACTTCTACCGGAGTGGTCGCTTCAACAACCGGCGCTTCCACAGCAGCAGTTTCCTGAACGGCGGCAGTGGCGCGCTCTGCTTGCTCGTGAGCTTGTGCTTCAGCCGGAGCGCTGATCACGCTGCTGGCAACAGCAGCAGTCACCGCCAGGCCGGCAGCCAGATCGGCAGTGCTTGGCTCTTCAGCGTTTTCGCCGGACTCGGATTCTTCCGAACCTTCGATCACGTTGCCGTTGGCATCACGCTGACGCTCACGACGGTTGCTGCGACGACGCTGACCGCGCGAGCGACGACGTGGGCGATCGCCCTCGGCGTTCTCCGAACCGTCTTCCGGCAGTTGCTCTTCGTTGATGTTCACTTCTTCTTCAGCGACGGCAGCAGCGGCCTGCTCGGCGCGTGGTTGACGCTCTTCACGCGGCGGACGCGGTGCGCGCTCTTCACGTGGCTGACGGGCCGGACGCTCTTCAGCGGCAACGGCTGCGGTGACTGCAGCAACTGGAGCAACTGGAGCGGCGTCCAGAGGCTCGCGCAGTTCACGTACACGCTCTTCACGCTCGCCACGTGGCTTGCGGTCTTCGCGCGGTGCACGAGGAGCACGTTCTTCACGCGGAGCGCGAGGTGCGCGTTCTTCACGGGCTGCCGGTGCTTCGGTACGGGCTTCACGAGGCTCGCGGACTTCACGGGCTTCGCGTGGCTGACGCTCTTCGCGCGGCTCACGTGGGGCGCGCTCTTCACGCGGTGCACGTTCTTCGCGCGGCTTGCGCTCTTCATCGCGGCGACCGTTACGGTTGCGGCTCTGCTGACGACCGTTGCGACGCTCTTCGTTGCGGGCCGGACGCTCGCTGGCTGGTTTTTCAACCACAACCGGAGCAGTTGGCTCTTCTTTGGTGGCGAACAGGCTGACCAGCGATTTCACCAGGCCCTTGAACAGGCTTGGCTCTGGTGCAGCAACGGGAGCCGGTGCAGCGGCGACAGGTGCGGCAGCTTCGGTCGGAACCGGAGCGTTGGCGCGGGCCGGCGCAGTCTTGACTGCGGCTTCCTGGCGAACCAGGGTACGGGTCGCAGCGGCTGGCTGGACTTCTTCGACTTCGGCAGCGGCAGCAGCGATTTCGTAGCTGGACTGGTTGGTCGCGGCTTCCGGGCTGTCATCACGCAGACGCTGAACTTCGAAATGCGGGGTTTCGAGGTGGTCGTTCGGCAGAATGATGATGCGGGCACGGGTGCGCAGTTCGATCTTGGTGATCGAGTTGCGTTTTTCGTTGAGCAGGAACGCAGCGACCGGGATCGGCACTTGAGCGCGCACTTCGGCAGTGCGGTCTTTCAGGGCTTCTTCTTCGATCAGGCGCAGGATCGCCAGCGACAGCGATTCAACGTCACGGATGATGCCGGTGCCGTTGCAACGCGGGCAGACGATGCCGCTGCTTTCGCCCAAGGATGGACGCAGGCGCTGACGGGACATTTCCAGCAGGCCGAAGCGCGAGATGCGGCCGATCTGCACGCGGGCGCGGTCGGCTTCCAGGCATTCGCGGACTTTCTCTTCCACGGCGCGCTGGTTCTTGGCAGGGGTCATGTCGATGAAGTCGATGACGATCAGGCCGCCGATGTCGCGCAGGCGCAACTGACGGGCGATTTCTTCGGCGGCTTCAAGGTTGGTCTGCAGAGCGGTTTCTTCGATGTCGCTGCCTTTGGTGGCGCGCGCCGAGTTGATGTCGATGGACACCAGGGCTTCGGTCGGATCGATAACGATGGAGCCGCCGGAGGGCAGTTCAACGACGCGCTGGAAAGCGGTCTCGATCTGGCTTTCGATCTGGAAACGGTTGAACAGCGGCACGCTGTCTTCGTACAGCTTGATCTTGCTGGCGTACTGCGGCATTACCTGGCGGATGAAGGTCAGGGCTTCGTCCTGGGCTTCAACGCTGTCGATCAGCACTTCGCCGATGTCCTGGCGCAGGTAATCGCGGATGGCGCGGATGATTACGTTGCTTTCCTGGTAGATCAGGAAAGGCGCGGAGCGATCCAGCGAGGCTTCTTTGATGGCGGTCCACAGTTGCAGCAGGTAGTCGAGGTCCCACTGCATTTCTTCGCTGCTGCGGCCCAGGCCGGCAGTGCGCACGATCAGACCCATGTCGGCTGGCGCAACCAGACCGTTCAGCGCTTCACGCAGTTCGTTGCGCTCTTCGCCTTCGATGCGACGGGAGATACCGCCGGCACGCGGGTTGTTCGGCATCAGCACGAGGTAACGACCGGCCAGGCTGATGAAGGTGGTCAGGGCGGCGCCCTTGTTGCCACGTTCTTCTTTTTCGACCTGAACGATGACTTCCTGGCCTTCGCTCAGGACGTCCTTGATGTTGACGCGGCCTTCAGGGGCTTTCTTGAAGTATTCGCGGGAGATTTCTTTGAGGGGCAGGAAGCCGTGGCGCTCGGAGCCGAAATCGACAAAGGCAGCCTCAAGGCTTGGTTCGATGCGAGTGATGCGGCCTTTATAGATGTTGGCCTTCTTCTGCTCGCGTGCACCGGATTCGATGTCCAGGTCGTAGAGGCGTTGGCCATCTACCAGTGCAACACGCAACTCTTCGGGTTGAGTTGCGTTAATCAGCATTCTTTTCATGTAGTACCGTCGGTTTCCGGGCTGCCGGAAACGGCGTTCGGCACACACGACTTCTCACGGTCGGTGTCAGGTGCGTCGGGAGTGGTTGGCCATTCCCGTGTCCAGCGATATGCGGCCAATTGGGCCGATATAGCGACGTACGCGTCCTGCTTGCTGTGGCTACTTAAGCACTCAGTCAGGAGGAGGAATCAACCAGCGGCTGTGGACGAGATGAAGCGTCTTGATAAAGCCTATTGCTACACAGTCCAGCGGTTGTGCATCTCCACCCTACACGTATCCCTGATAATTCGGGTGCTGCCGCGCGCAGAATCCGCAGCGGGTTGGCATTTACCGTGAGCTCCGAAAGGGGAGGTCACGCATCATGGCTAATTCAGGCGTTGTTTCCGAAGCATTCGCTCGGGGTCATCTGCAGCTGACTGCACTTTGTGAACTGGCCTTGAATGTGTGCCTGCCAGGCGAGTAAAAACTCTGCTCGGCGGTGTAATTCAGGCCTCATGTCACCTGCGCTTGTTACAACTGCAAACTCCACCGTTACGTAGCGAAAGCCCCGTAGGACGGCCTCGCGTCCTGGTGAATTGCGTTGGTCAGGGCCGGTTTTTGACCGTGGTTCCTCTGTCCAGGCCGCTTTTGGCGGCGTTCGCGACTATAGCAGCAATGATTAAGTGCTTCAATTCCATAAAAATTGTTATCATCCGCGGCATGACAACTACTGCCCCTTCGACTCCAGGCGTTCAATTGCTTGAAGTCTCGCCGGAGTATGCCGGCCAACGAATCGACAATTTTCTCCTCGCCCGGCTCAAAGGCGTGCCCAAGACCTTGATTTACCGCATTTTGCGTAAAGGCGAAGTGCGCGTGAACAAAGGTCGGATCAAGCCCGAATACAAGCTGCAGGCCGGTGATATCGTGCGCGTGCCGCCGGTTCGCGTGCCTGAGCGCGATGAGCCGGTGCCATTGGCCCAAGGCCTGTTGCAGCGCCTGGAAGCCTCGATTGTCTTCGAAGACAAAGCCCTGATCGTGATCAACAAGCCCGCCGGCATTGCGGTTCACGGTGGCAGCGGTTTGAATTTCGGCGTGATCGAAGCCTTTCGTCAGTTGCGTCCCGATGCCAAAGAGCTGGAACTGGTTCACCGTCTCGACCGTGACACCTCCGGCCTGCTGATGATCGCCAAAAAGCGCAGCATGTTGCGTCACTTGCACGAGCAATTGCGCGGCGATGGCGTCGACAAGCGCTACATGGCGCTGGTGCGCGGCAACTGGGCGACCTCGATCAAGAAAGTCAGTGCGCCATTGCTCAAGAGCAATCTGCGTTCCGGCGAGCGCATGGTTGAAGTCAACGAAGAGGGCAAAGAAGCCCTGACCATGTTCAAGGTGCTGCGCCGTTTCGGTGATTTCGCCACCATGGTCGAGGCTAAACCGGTTACCGGCCGCACCCACCAGATTCGCGTGCACACTTTGCATGCCGGCCATTGCATTGCTGGTGACAGCAAGTACGGCGACGAGGATTTCACCAAGGAAATCCGCGATCTGGGCGGCAAGCGCCTGTTCCTGCACGCTTACATGCTGACCGTGCCGCTGCCCGATGGCGGCAAGCTGACCTTGCAGGCGCCGGTCGATGAAATGTGGGCCAAGACCGTGGAGCGATTGAGTGCGCCCATCTGATTACAAGCTGCTGATTTTCGATTGGGACGGCACGCTGGCCGACTCCATTCACCGGATCGTCGAAGCGATGCATTCGGCGTCCGGGCGTTCCGGTTTCGAGTTGCGCGATGACTTTGCCGTCAAAGGCATCATCGGTCTGGGTTTGCCCGAAGCGATTCGCACCTTGTACCCGGAAATCAGCGACGCCGAAATGACCTTGTTTCGCGAGTATTACGCCGATCACTACATCGCCGCAGAAGCCGTGCCTTCGCCGCTGTTCGAAGGTGTAGTCGAGTCGATGGCGTCCTTTCGCGAGCAGGGCTATCACCTGGCTGTCGCGACGGGCAAGAATCGTCGCGGGCTGGATCGGGTGCTCAAGGCCAATGGCTGGGAAGATTATTTCGATATCACCCGTGCTGCCGATGAAACTGCAAGCAAGCCGCATCCTCTGATGCTGGAGCAGATCCTTGCGCATTGCGGCGTGCGTGCGGAGCAGGCGCTGATGGTCGGCGATTCGTCCTTCGACCTGCTGATGGCGCGTAACGCGGGGATGGATTCGGTGGCGGTCAGTTACGGCGCGCAATCGATCGAATCGCTGCAGCAGTTCGAACCGCGCCTGTCGATCGACCGTTTTTCTGAATTACACGCCTGGCTGGCGCAGCAGGCTTAATACGTTTTTGCTGGGGTGGATGGCATGACCGACGAATGGAAAGCACCGGCCAAGGCAAGTGCCGACGACGGTGACCAGAAAAGCTGGAAGCTATTGGAGAAAACGCTGCTCGCCGGCGTGCAGGAACAGCGTCGCTCGCGCCGTTGGGGGATTTTCTTCAAGCTGTTGACGTTTGTTTATCTGTTTGTGGCGCTGATTTTGTTCACGCCGCTGATGGACATGGAAAAGAGCGCTACTCGCGGGCCTAACTACACCGCGTTGATCGACGTCACTGGCGTGATCGCCGACAAAGAGCCGGCCAGTGCCGATAACATCGTCGGCAGTCTGCGGGCAGCGTTCGAGGACAAGAAGGTCAAGGGTGTGATCCTGCGGATCAACAGCCCGGGCGGCAGTCCGGTGCAGTCCGGTTACGTGTATGACGAGATCAAGCGCCTGCGCGGCCTGCATCCGGAGATCAAGGTGTATGCGGTGATTTCCGATCTCGGTGCGTCCGGTGCCTATTACATCGCCAGCGCGGCGGATCAGATCTACGCCGACAAGGCCAGTCTGGTCGGTTCGATTGGTGTGACGGCGGCCGGTTACGGTTTTGTCGGTACCATGGAAAAGCTGGGTGTCGAGCGTCGTACATATACCTCGGGCGAGCACAAATCGTTCCTGGATCCGTTCCAGCCGCAGAAACCTGAAGAAACCGCGTTCTGGCAGAGTGTGCTCGATACCACGCACAAGCAGTTCATCAACAGCGTCAAGCAGGGTCGTGGCGATCGTCTGAAAGACAAGGATCATCCAGAGCTGTTCTCCGGGTTGGTCTGGTCAGGCGAGCAGGCGCTGCCGCTGGGTCTGATCGACGGGCTGGGCAATGCCAGTTCGGTGGCGCGGGACGTGATTGGCGAGAAAGAGTTGGTGGATTTCACCGTTCAAGAATCGCCGTTCGATCGCTTCTCGAAGAAGCTCGGTGCCAGCGTGGCAGAGCAATTGGCGATGTGGATGGGTTTCCACGGACCTTCGTTGCGTTAGTTCGTTGTAAAGATCAAAAGATCGCAGCCTGCGGCAGCGCCTACAGAGATCGGTGTAGGAGTTGCCGCAGGCTGCGATCTTTTGCTTTAAGGGATCTGCACGCCTTCAACCAGTAGCATGTCGATCAGGCGAATCAGCGGCAGGCCGATCAGGCTGGTGGCATCAGGGCCTTCGGTAGATTGAAACAGGCTCACACCGAGGCCTTCCGCCTTGAAGCTGCCTGCGCAGTCGTAAGGCTGTTCAATGCGCAAATAGCGTTCGATGCTTGCCTGATCCAGCGTGCGCATGTGGACCGTGAACGGCACGCAATCGACCTGGCACTGGCCGGTCTGACTGTTAAGCAGCGCAAGGCCGGTCAGGAATGTCACGCTGGCGCCACTGGCGGCCATCAGTTGCTCGCGAGCCTTCTCGAAGGTATGCGGCTTGCCGATGATCTGTTCGCCGAGGACGGCTACCTGATCCGAGCCGATAATCAGATGAGCGGGATGGCTGTCAGCCAGCGCCCGGGCTTTTTGCTCGGCAAGGCGTTTGACCAGTTCGATGGCAGACTCGCCCGGGCGATGACTTTCATCGATATCCGGCGACCTGCAGACGAACGGCAGGTGCAGGCGGGCGAGCAATTCCCGACGATAGGTCGAGCTTGAAGCGAGTAATAAAGGCAGCATTCGCGTCTCCTGAGGCAGGTGCGAATTCTAGCGGAGGCACGCAAGTGACGGACAGGGCACAATTTCCTTTGACATGGGTGGGTGCATCCCTATAATGCTGCGCCTATGTTGAATGACCCGATTCCACCTCACGTTGACCCGCGCAAATTGGCTGACCGTGGCACCACCCTTCAAGGTGAACTGCTGCTGGCCGATTTGAAGAGACTCTGCGACCCGCTTTCCGACGATGTCGGTACGGTGCAGGCGAAATTCGTTTTTGAACGAGATGAACGTAAATCTGTGGTGATCCACAGCTTTATCGACACCGAGGTCAAAATGGTTTGCCAGCGTTGTCTTGAGCTGGTCACCCTGCCGATCCACAGCGAATGCAGTTACGCTGTAGTGAAGGAGGGTGCGAATACCCAGTCGTTACCGAAAGGTTATGACGTGCTGGAACTGGGCGAAGATCCATTGGATCTGCAGTCACTGGTCGAAGAAGAGCTTTTGCTCGCTTTGCCTATTGTGCCTGCTCATCATCCGGAAGAATGCCAGCAGCCGGCGGGAGCAGATGAGCCCGAACCGAGCGAGGACGAGGTAACGCGGTCCAACCCGTTCAGTGTATTGGCGCAGTTAAAGCGTGACCCAAACGTTTAGGAGTTAATCAATTATGGCTGTTCAGCAGAACAAAAAATCCCGCTCTGCCCGTGACATGCGCCGTTCGCACGACGCTCTCGAGGCTAGCACCCTGTCTGTAGAAAAAACCACTGGTGAAGTTCACCTGCGTCACCACGTATCGCCAGAAGGCGTATACCGTGGCCGTAAAGTGATCGACAAGGGCGCTGACGAGTAATCACTTGTCCGCTCAAGTCATCGCGATTGACGCAATGGGCGGGGACTTCGGTCCCCGCAGCATTGTTCAGGCCAGCCTTGCTTGCCTGTCTGCTACGCCCTCGCTGCATCTGACCCTTGTCGGTCAACCCTCCCTTCTTGAAGAATTGATCAACGGCCAATCGGCTGCCGATCGCGCGCGCCTGACGATTGTTGCGGCCAGCGAAGTCATCACCATGGACGAAAAGCCGACCCAGGCCTTGCGCGGCAAGCCGGACTCGTCGATGCGTGTCGCCCTGGAGCTGGTGCGTGATGGCAAGGCGCAAGCGTGCGTCAGTGCCGGCAATACCGGTGCGTTGATGGCGCTGTCGCGGTTTGTGCTGAAGACGTTGCCGGGTATCGATCGCCCGGCGATGGTGGCGGCGATTCCGACGCAAAAGGGTTTTTGTCAGTTGCTCGATCTGGGCGCCAATGTCGATTGCAGCGCCGAGCATCTGCTGCAGTTTGCGGTGATGGGTTCGGTGGCGGCGCAGACGCTGGGCATCCATCGCCCGCGCGTGGCACTGTTGAACATCGGCACCGAAGACATCAAGGGTAATCAGCAGGTCAAACTGGCCGCGACGCTGTTGCAGGCTGCGCGTGGCATCAACTACATCGGCTTCATCGAAGGCGACGGTTTGTATCGTGGCGAGGCCGATGTCGTGGTGTGTGACGGTTTCGTCGGCAACATCCTGCTCAAGTCCAGCGAAGGCCTGGCGACGATGATTGCTGCGCGCATTGAGGCGCTGTTCAAAAAGAATCTGGCCTCCCGTGCAGTGGGGGCTTTGGCGTTGCCTTTGATGAAGCGTTTGCAGGCGGATCTGGCGCCGGCGCGACATAACGGCGCAAGCTTCCTCGGTTTGCAGGGCATCGTCGTAAAAAGTCACGGTTCGGCTGGGGTTCAGGGCTTTCAGAGTGCTATTTCGCGTGCGCTGATCGAGATTCAGGAAAATCTTCCTGAGCGCCTCCACGGTCGTCTGGAGGATTTGTTGTCTTAGGCGTTTTCGTCGGACAATGCTTAAATGTGACCGCCCGGTTCAAAGGGCCATCCAACTGTCAGTTTCTTGCGTCCCCCAGTGGGGCGTCATTTTCCGACGACAAGATCATTAGGGGCTTGTTACATGTCTGCTTCCCTCGCATTCGTCTTTCCAGGACAAGGTTCGCAGTCCCTCGGCATGCTGGCCGAGCTGGGCGCGGAATATCCGTTGGTCCTCGAAACTTTCAAAGAAGCCTCTGAGGCTCTGGGTTATGACCTGTGGGCACTGACCCAGCAGGGCCCGGAAGAGCAGCTTAATCAAACCGATAAAACCCAACCGGCCATTCTGACCGCTTCGATCGCCCTGTGGCGTCTGTGGCTGGCTGAAGGCGGTGCGCGTCCGGCCTTTGTTGCCGGTCACAGCCTGGGTGAATACAGCGCGCTGGTCGCTGCCGGCAGTCTGACACTGGCTGACGCAGTCAAGCTCGTTGAGCGCCGCGGTCAGTTGATGCAGGAAGCGGTTCCGGCCGGGCAGGGCGGCATGGCTGCCATTCTCGGTCTGGAAGATGCCGACGTGCTGGCAGCTTGCGCTGAAGCTGCACAAGGTGAAGTGGTCAGCGCCGTTAACTTCAACTCGCCTGGCCAGGTGGTGATTGCCGGTGCCAAGGCTGCGGTCGAGCGCGCCATCGAAGGTTGCAAGGCGCGTGGTGCCAAGCGTGCCATGCCGTTGCCGGTGAGCGTGCCGTCGCACTGCGAGCTGATGCGTCCGGCAGCCGAGCGTTTTGCCGAGTCCATCGCTGCCATCGACTGGCAGGCGCCGCAGATCCCGGTCGTACAGAACGTCAGCGCGCAAGTGCCGGCTGATCTGGAAACCCTCAAGCGTGATCTGCTCGAACAACTCTACAAGCCCGTGCGCTGGGTCGAGTCGGTACAGACTCTGGCTGCCAAGGGCGCGACCAATCTGGTCGAATGCGGCCCGGGTAAAGTCCTGGCCGGTCTGAACAAGCGTTGCGCCGAAGGCGTGGCGACTTCCAACCTCAATACCCCAGACGCTTTCGCTGCCGCCCGTGCAGCGCAAGCCTGAATCAGGAGAAACTTGCATGAGTCTGCAAGGTAAAGTTGCACTGGTCACCGGTGCAAGCCGCGGTATCGGCCAGGCCATCGCACTGGAACTGGGTCGTCAGGGCGCCATCGTTATTGGCACCGCGACTTCCGCTTCGGGCGCTGAGCGCATTGCCGCGACCCTGAAGGAGAATGGTATTCAGGGCGCCGGTTTCGAACTCAACGTCACCAGCGATGAATCGGTCAGCGCCGTGCTGGCGGGCATTCAGGAACAGTTCGGTGCGCCAGTGGCGATCCTGGTCAATAATGCCGGCATCACCCGCGATAACCTGATGATGCGCATGAAAGACGACGAGTGGTACGACGTGATCGATACCAACCTGAACAGTCTGTATCGCCTGTCCAAGGGCGTTCTGCGCGGCATGACCAAGGCGCGTTGGGGCCGAATTATCAGTATTGGCTCGGTGGTGGGTGCCATGGGCAACGCAGGCCAAGTAAACTATGCAGCCGCCAAGGCCGGTCTGGAAGGTTTCAGCCGTGCAATGGCGCGTGAAGTCGGTTCGCGTTCGATTACAGTCAACTCGGTAACCCCAGGGTTTATCGACACCGATATGACGCGCGAGCTGCCTGAAGCACAGCGTGAAGCCTTGCAGACGCAGATTCCGCTGGGTCGTCTGGGACAAGCTCAAGAGATCGCGTCTGTGGTCGCTTTTCTTGCATCCGACGGTGCGGCATACGTCACTGGGGCTACAATCCCGGTGAACGGTGGGATGTACATGTAAGTAAAATGTGACGGATTGCTTCAAAAAAATGTCATACGAGCTGTCTAAAATCCGTTATAAAGCTGCAATCTATTTATAGGCAGAGGGCTGCAGGGTTTGAGGAGTGAAGCTTTCAGTTGAAAAACTGAAAAGTCTTTCTATACACTTACCCACTGGCCAGCTGCCTGAATTTGTCCATTAGGAGTGAAAACAAGGTATGAGCACCATCGAAGAGCGCGTCAAGAAAATCGTTGCCGAGCAACTGGGTGTTAAAGAAGAAGAAGTGGTCAACACCGCTTCCTTCGTAGAAGACCTGGGTGCCGACTCCCTTGACACCGTTGAGCTGGTGATGGCTCTGGAAGAGGAATTCGAGACCGAAATCCCTGACGAAGAAGCTGAGAAGATCACTACTGTACAAGCTGCAATCGACTACGTTACTAGCCACCAGGCGTAATAGTTTGTAATCGTTGTTTGCTGTCATGGAAAAACCGCACTGCCATCATGGCGTGCGGTTTTTTCTTTAGGCCTGATGCAAAATCGTCATTTGAAAAAGGAGAGTGCTGTGTCGCGTAGACGCGTCGTAGTCACCGGTATGGGTATGTTGTCGCCACTGGGCACGGATGTGCCGAGCAGTTGGCAGGGCATTCTGGCTGGCCGCAGTGGCATTGGTCTGATCGAACACACCGACCTTTCTGCCTATTCCACCCGCTTTGGCGGCTCGGTAAAGGGCTTCAATGTCGAGGAATACCTGTCGGTCAAGGAAGCGCGCAAGCTCGACCTGTTCATTCAGTACGGTCTCGCTGCCGGCTTTCAAGCCGTGCGCAATGCCGGTCTGGAAGTCACCGACGCCAACCGTGAACGCATTGGCGTGGCCATGGGTTCGGGGATCGGCGGTCTGACCAACATCGAAGAAACCAGCCGTACCCTGCATGAGACGGGCCCGCGTCGAATTTCGCCATTCTTCGTGCCAGGCTCGATCATCAATATGATTTCCGGTTTCCTGTCCATCCACCTGGGAGCACAGGGACCTAACTACGCCATCGCCACCGCGTGTACCACCGGTACGCACTGCATCGGCATGGCGGCGCGCAACATCATGTACGACGAAGCCGACGTGATGATTGCCGGCGGTGCCGAAATGGCCGCGTGCGGTCTGGGCATGGGCGGCTTCGGTGCGTCCCGTGCGCTGTCGACCCGCAACGATGAGCCGACTCGCGCCAGCCGTCCGTGGGACAAGGGCCGTGACGGTTTCGTCTTGTCCGACGGTGCCGGCGCACTGGTTCTCGAAGAGCTGGAACACGCCAAGGCACGCGGTGCGACCATCTACGCCGAGCTGATCGGCTTCGGTACCAGCGGCGATGCGTTCCACATGACCTCGCCTCCTGCCGACGGCGCCGGTGCTGCACGCTGCATCACCAATGCGTTGCGCGATGCGAAGATCAACGTCGATCAAGTGCAGTACATCAACGCCCACGGTACTTCGACCCCGGCCGGCGACCTCGCCGAAGCCAACGCGATCAAGTCGGTGTTCGGTGAGCACGCCTACAAGCTGGCAGTCAGCTCGACCAAGTCGATGACCGGTCACCTGTTGGGTGCTGCGGGCGCGGTCGAAGCGATCTTCAGCGTGCTGGCGATCAACAGTCAGGTTGCACCGCCGACCATCAACCTCGATGAGCCGGACGAAGGCTGCGATCTCGATTTCGTGCCGCACACTGCGCGCAACATGGACATCGATGTCGTGCTGTCCAACTCCTTCGGGTTTGGCGGCACCAACGGCACTCTGGCGTTCCGTCGGTTCGCAGGCTGATGGACTGCTGGGTCGACGGTCAACCGGCTGACGCTCTGTCGCTGAAAGATCGCGGCCTGGCTTACGGCGATGGTCTGTTCGAGACCATCGCCGTGCGTGGCGGCCAGCCGATCCTGCTGGATCGACACCTGACGCGCCTGGCCGATGGCTGCTCGCGTCTGGCCATCGCGGCGGATATCGAACTGATCCGCCATGAGCTGCTGAACTACGCGGCAGCGATGGGCGAGGGCGTGCTCAAACTCATCCTCACTCGTGGCGACGGTTTGCGTGGTTATGCTGCCGATCCGGCGGCGCCGGGCCGACGCATTCTGCAAGGCAATCCTCCTGCGGCTTATCCTGCGGTTCATGCTGAACAAGGCGTTCGCCTGTTCCCGTGCAGCACACGCCTGGCGAAACAGCCATTACTCGCTGGACTCAAACACCTCAATCGCCTTGAACAGGTTCTCGCCCGTGCCGAATGGCAGGACAGCGAGCACGCCGAGGGCTTGATGCTCGATCAGGCCGGTCGCGTCATTGAAGGGGTATTCAGCAACCTGTTCGTCGTGCGCGACGGCGTGTTGATTACGCCTGATCTGAAACGCTGCGGTGTCGCCGGTGTGATGCGCGCCGAAATATTGTTTCAGGCCGAGTCACTGGCCATCCCCACGCAGATCGCCGACATCAGCCTCGAACAGCTGCAATGGGCCGATGAAGTGTTTGTCTGCAACAGCGTGTATGGCGTCTGGCCGGTACGCGCCTGTGCTGCACTGAGCTGGCCGGTTGGCCCGCTCACCCGTAAACTGCAAACCATTGCCCGCGCCCTATTGGATGCCTGATTTTGAGACGTAAACTTTTGCTGCTGCTGGAAACCGGACTGGTTCTGGCAGGGCTGTTGATGGGCGCCAGCGCCTGGAAGATTCACAGTGCACTGGAACAGCCTCTGAACATCACGCAGGAAGAACTGCTGGATGTGCCGAAAGGCTCTACACCAACCCGGACTTTCCTTTCACTCGAAACGGATGGCGTCATCAAGGACGCGTTCTGGCTGCGGGTGTATTGGCGCTTCAACCTCGCTGGCACGCCGATCCACAGCGGTGAATACCGCATGCAGCCAGGCATGACCGTTAACGGTCTGATCGACTTGTGGAAGCGTGGCGATGTGGTTCAGTACAGCCTGACCCTGGTTGAAGGCTGGAACTTCCATCAAGTGCGCGCGGCGTTGGCCAAGGATGACAAGGTCGAGCAGACCCTGAACGGTTTGAGCGACAGCGACGTCATGGCGAAGATTGGTCATAAAGGGTTGTTCCCGGAAGGCCGTTTCTTCCCCGATACCTACCGCTTCGTGCGTGGCATGTCTGATGCCGAGTTGCTGAGGAAAGCCTTTGACCGCCTCGATGAAGTTCTGGCGAAAGAATGGGAAAGTCGTTCCTCCGATGTGCCGTACACCGAACCTTATCAAGCGCTGATCATGGCTTCGCTGGTCGAGAAGGAAACCGGTGTGCCGCAGGAGCGCGGGCAGATCGCCGGTGTCTTCGTGCGTCGCATGGCCTTGGGGATGCAGTTGCAGACCGATCCGACCGTCATCTATGGCCTGGGCGATCGCTACACCGGCAAGTTGACCCGCGCACACCTGAAGGAGCCGACGGCGTATAACACCTACGTGATTCCCGGCTTGCCACCGACGCCGATTGCGATGGTCGGTCGGGAGGCGATTCACGCAGCGCTGAATCCGGTCGAAGGTACCAGCCTGTACTTCGTAGCACGTGGCGACGGCAGCCATGTCTTCTCTGATGATCTCGATGCGCATAACAATGCAGTGCGTGAGTATCAGCTCAAGCGCCGCGCGGATTACCGTTCCAGCCCAGCGCCGGCGGTAGCGCCTGAAGCGGCTCCGGCGACGGAAGAAGCGATTCCAGGTGCATCACCGGATACGGCGCCGGAAGCGTTGCCGCAGGTTCCAGCTCAGGAGCCTGCGCCGACCCCGGCACCGGAAGCCGCCGCCCCACAAAACACGCAATGACTTTGATTAAGGACTGCCTGTGACTGGCTTGTTTATTACGCTGGAAGGCCCGGAAGGCGCCGGCAAAAGCACCAACCGCGAATACCTCGCCGAGCGCCTGCGCGCCGCCGGTATCGAAGTGGTACTGACTCGTGAGCCCGGTGGTACGCCGCTGGCCGAGCGAATCCGTGACGTGCTGCTGGCCCCGGCCGACGAAGTCATGAACCCGGATGCCGAGCTGTTGCTGGTGTTCGCTGCACGCGCCCAGCACCTGGCCGAAGTGATTCGCCCGGCGCTGGCCCGTGGTGCGGTGGTGCTGTGCGATCGCTTCACCGATTCGACTTATGCCTATCAGGGCGGTGGTCGCGGTTTGTCGCTGGAGCGTATCGCCACGCTGGAAACCTTTGTACAGGGTGACCTGCGACCGGACCTGACGCTGATTTTCGATCTGCCGGTGGAAATCGGCCTGGCCCGCGCCAGTGCCCGTGGTCGTCTGGACCGTTTCGAGCTGGAAGGTCGGGCGTTTTTCGAGGCTGTGCGTAGTGCCTTCCTCAAGCGTGCTGAAGCGGATCCTGCGCGTTATGTGCGCATCGATGCCGGTCAGCCATTGGTCAAGGTTCAACAATCGCTGGATACCCTGATTCCGAATTTGCTGGAGCTGGCCCGTGGCTGAGGCCTACCCGTGGCAGGACAGCCTCTGGCAGCAACTGGCCGGGCGTAAGCAGCACGCGCACGCCTATCTGCTCCACGGCCCGGCAGGCATCGGCAAGCGCGCGTTGGCCGAACGGTTGATGGCCAGCCTGCTTTGTCAGCGGCCGACGCCGGACGCGTGCGGCGAGTGCAAATCCTGCCTGCTGCTCAAGGCCGGTAGTCACCCGGATAATTACATCCTCGAACCTGAAGAAGCCGACAAGGCCATCAAGGTTGATCAGGTGCGCGATCTGGTCAGCTTCGTGGTGCAGACCGCGCAACTGGGCGGGCGCAAAGTGGTGCTGATCGAGCCGGTCGAGGCGATGAATATCAACGCTGCCAACGCCTTGCTGAAAAGCCTTGAAGAACCGTCCGGCGATACGGTTTTGCTGTTGGTCAGCCATCAGACCAGCCGTTTGCTGCCGACGATCAAGAGCCGCTGCGTGCAGCAGGCCTGTCCATTGCCGGGCGAGGCGATGAGCTTGCAATGGCTGGCTCAGGCTTTGCCGGATTGCTCCGAAGACGAACGTGTCGAACTGCTGACGCTGGCCGCCGGATCGCCGCTGATGGCGGTCAGTCTGCAGTCTCAGGGCGTGCGCGAGCAGCGTGCGCAAGTGGTCGAAGGCGTTAAGAAGTTGCTCAAACAGCAGCAA
This sequence comes from Pseudomonas sp. S3_C06, assembly GCF_054667675.1. Classification (NCBI taxonomy): domain Bacteria; kingdom Pseudomonadati; phylum Pseudomonadota; class Gammaproteobacteria; order Pseudomonadales; family Pseudomonadaceae; genus Pseudomonas; species Pseudomonas sp. S3_C06. Next base: position 2,129,141 of record NZ_CP162747.1, on the reverse strand, counting down.
TCGCCGACGCAACTGGCCGAAGAATGGAAAAGCATTCCGATGCTGCGCCTGTTCGACTGGTTCTGCGATTGGTCGAGCCTGATCCTGCGTTATCAATTGACGCAGGATGAAGCGGGTCTTGGTTTGACCGACATGCGTAAAGTCGTGCAGTACCTGGCGCAGAAAAGTGCGCAAGGCAAAGTACTCGAGATTCAGGACTGGATCCTCGCCCAGCGCCAGAAAGTCATGAGCAAGGCCAACCTCAATCCGGCGCTGTTGCTTGAAGCATTGTTGGTGCAATGGGCGGGATTGCCTGGTCAAAGATAAGAATGTGTACCTAGACTCTGAGCATCAGCAGTGGAGGTGAGCATGAATGAATCTGTCAGCCCGGGCCCGCGCAACGGTATTTTGTCTCTGACCATCAAAGACAAGTCGGTGCTTTACGCCGCTTACATGCCGTTCATCAAGAACGGTGGCTTGTTCATCCCGACCAACAAGAGCTACAAGTTGGGCGACGAGGTGTTCATGCTGCTCAACCTGATGGACGAGGCCGAGAAGATTCCGGTTGCCGGCAGAGTCACCTGGATCACTCCCAAAGGTGCGCAAGGCAACCGCGCCGCCGGTGTCGGCGTGCAGTTCAACGATGGTGACAACACCGCGCGCAGTCGCATCGAAACCCATCTGGCCGGAGCCCTCAAGTCCGACCGTCCCACTCATACGATGTAAGTAGCCGTCTTTTTATGCTCGTAGATTCCCATTGTCACCTTGATCGCCTCGACCTCGCCGCCCATGACGGTTCGCTGGATGCCGCACTTGATGCAGCCCGGCAGCGCGGAGTAGGGCACTTCCTGTGCATCGGCGTCAGCGCCGACAACGCCGCCGACGTCAAAGCCCTGGCTGAGCGTTATGACGACGTTGATTGTTCGGTTGGCGTGCATCCGCTGGATGTACAGCCGGGCGCTGCGCCTGCGCTGGGTTGGCTGTTGCATGAACTCAATCACCCGAAAGTGGTGGCGATCGGTGAAACCGGTCTGGACTATCACTACGAGCCCGAAGCCGCCGAATTGCAGCAGGAGTCGTTCCGCTTGCACCTGCAAGCGGCGCAGCAGACCGGCAAACCGGTGATCATCCACACCCGTGGCGCCCGTGCCGACACCCTTGAATTGCTGCGCGAAGCGGCGTTGCCTCAGGCCGGTGTACTGCATTGTTTCACCGAAGACTGGGACATGGCCAAAGCGGCACTGGACATGGGTTATTACATTTCCCTGTCGGGTATCGTCACCTTCCGCAATGCCGATGCGTTGCGTGATGTCGCGAGCAAAGTCCCGGCGGATCGCCTGCTGGTGGAAACCGACTCGCCGTATCTGGCGCCGATTCCTTATCGCGGCAAGCCTAACCTGCCGCAGTACGTGCGCGAAGTGGCGGAATTCCTGGCGATGCTGCGCGGTGAGAGCTACGAACGCTTTGCCGAGCAGACCACCGAGAACTTCAAGCGGCTGTTCCCGCTGGCGAGTGTTAAATCTGCCCTGTAAGCGCTAGCCAAATCGCAGGCAAAAAAAACCCGGGTTCTGGGGGGTGAATCCGGGTTAAGACCATTAGGAGTAAAACAAAGGCACGCGGTCCCTTGGTACCTTTATCGGCGCGACACTTGGGGGAGATGTCGCCCGACAGTTCAAGTATTGATCAGTCTGGCGTGCAGTCCAGTTAGCCGGTCGGGGTTTTTAAACAAATTTGGAATACGTTCGCTTCAGTTGAGTTCTCATTGCGCCCAAAACGTTCTCAAAATGAACAAGAAACACAGATATGGTCGGATGATCCGTGCATTTTTGCGCAAGTTAGGCATAATACGCGGCTTCGAATTTTGACCCTTCAGACCTTTCTTATGCACAAAGAACCTCGTAAGGTCCGTGAGTTTCGTCGCCGCGAGCAAGAAATTCTCGATACCGCGCTCAAGCTGTTCCTCGACCAAGGTGAAGACAGTGTCACCGTCGAGATGATTGCTGATGCCGTGGGTATCGGCAAAGGCACGATCTACAAGCACTTCAAATCCAAGGCCGAGATCTATCTGCGCCTGATGCTCGATTACGAGCGCGATTTGAACGAGCTGCTGCATTCGGCCGATGTCGACAAGGACAAGGAAGCGCTGTCCCGCGCCTACTTCGAATTCCGCATGCGCGACCCGCAGCGTTATCGACTGTTCGACCGCCTCGAAGAGAAGGTGGTCAAGGGCAATCAGGTGCCGGAAATGGTCGAGGAGCTGCACAAGATCCGTGCCTCGAACTTCGAACGCCTGACCCTGCTGATCAAGGGCCGCATCAGCGAGGGCAAGCTCGAAGACGTGCCGCCGTACTTCCACTACTGCGCGTCCTGGGCGCTGGTGCACGGCGCTGTGGCGCTGTATCACTCGCCGTTCTGGAGCAATGTGCTGGAAGATCAGGAAGGTTTCTTCCAGTTTCTGATGGACATCGGTGTGCGCATGGGCAACAAGCGCAAGCGCGATCCGGAAACTCCAAGCAGCTGAACCATTCAGTTGCCTTATTGCGCCATGATTTCGCTACATGACGCAGTACCGCAGGAATATACTCAGGCATAGGGCTTGCTAAAACTTGATTTGTGAGTCAAGTTTTAGCGGCTCGAAATTCTTTCGCCGGAGTGATCATGATCGTTGACCGTCAAGGCAGGCGTTTTCGCAATTTGCGGATCAGTCTGACTTCAGCCTGCAATTACGCGTGTACCTACTGCGTGCCCAACGGCAAGCGGTTAGTGGCTGCGCAGGATGAATTGTCGGCCGAAGCCATGGCGCGTGGCGTGGCGTATCTGATCGAAGCCGCCGGCATCGAGCGGCTGCGCATTACCGGCGGCGAGCCGCTGGTCAGTCCCAAACTTGAATCGTTCATGACCGCCGTCGGCAAGATGGGCCTGGACGACATCAGCCTGACCACCAACGGTCAACTCCTCGCGAAAAAACTGCCGCTGCTGGTGGATGCCGGTCTGCGCCGGATCAACGTGTCCCTCGATACCCTCGACGCCGGCGCGTTCCGCAGCATCGCCCGAGGCGGCGATCTGGCCACTGTGCTCGATGGCATGGATCAGGCGAAAGCGGCGGGGATGAAGATCAAGGTCAATATGGTGCCATTGCGCGGGCAGAACCTTGATCAAGTCATGCCGCTGCTCGATTACTGCCTGGAACGCGGATACGAACTGCGCTTCATCGAGTTGATGCGCATGGGACATCTGGCCAAGGACAACAATGCGTTCCTGCAACAATTTGTCAGCCTGCAGCAGTTGCTGGAGCTGATTGGCGAACGCTACGAGTACGCGCAAACCGATGCCCCCGTAGATGCCACCGCCGTGCGCTATGCGATTCCCGGCCTGGGCAACTTTGGTGTGATCGCCAACGAAAGCGTACCGTTCTGCCGGACATGCTCACGGTTGCGCCTGTCGTCGACCGGTTGGCTGCATGGCTGCCTGTCGTCGAGCAACCGCCACTATGTCGGCGATCTGCTCGACAAGCCGCGCCATCAGGCCTTGCCGGCGCTCCAGCGTTTGCTGGTCAAGGCGTTGGGCGACAAGCAGGAAGTGGCGTTCTCTGGCGGCGCAACAGTCATGAAAATCATCGGCGGCTAATACCTCTTTTCGCGAGCAGGCTCGCTCCCACAGGGTTTTTCGCAATCCTGTGGGAGCGAGCCTGCTCGCGAAAGCCATCCATCATTCGACAAAGATCCCGAGCTGGCGCAAAAGCTGCATCCAACGGCCATTCGCCGGTTTTCCGTCACCGGCCTCTGGAGGAATAGGGATGCGTAGCCTGGTTTTGCTGCTGGCCGTTTTGGCGCTTGGCGGCTGTATGACTGTCAGCGATATGGCCGAAGGCACTCGCTACCAGATGAGCGACGCGGGCTTGCTGGATCACAGCGACAGCCGTCGGGTGAACAATTTCCGCATTCAGCCGGACTCGTTCATCTACATCGCGCAAGGCGCGTTCGCGCCGCCGGGTGGTTCCTACCCGCGCCCCAACGTCGTGGCCGAAGAAGCCTTCAAAGGTTTCGTCGAATACTTCCCGATGGTCCGCCGTGCCCGTGCGCCGGAAGGTCTCGATCAGGCGATGGGCGAAGCTCGTGACGCCGGCGCGCACTATCTGCTGTACACGCGTTTCGCCAAGGCTGACGACCGCATCGGCAACTCCGACGAATGGCTTGATGAAGAGGCGGTGGATCGTCTCGGCATCGACGGCGGCGTGATTCAGATCATGTTGATCGAGACCAGCACCCAGTATTTGATTGATACTGCACGGATCAAGAGTCGTGGCGGTTTACTGACGTTCCACGACAGCAAGCCCGAAGACCTGATCGGCCCGCCGCTGGCACAGTACGCGCGCAGCCTGTTGGGAGTCGGCGACCAATAATTCAAGGAGAACGCCATGAGTGGGCCGCAAAAAGCCAATGACCTGTTGGGACAGATCCCCAAAACCAAAGGCTTGCCGCCGGTGCACTTGTGGAACCCGGAGTTCTGCGGCGATATCGACATGCGCATCGCCCGCGACGGCACCTGGTATTACCTGGGCACGCCGATCGGGCGCAAGCCGATGGTCAAGCTGTTCTCGACGATCATGCGCCGCGATGGCGATGACTATTTCCTGATCACACCGGTCGAGAAGGTCGGGATCAAGGTTGACGATGCGCCGTTCGTGGCGATTGCGGTCGAGGTTGAAGGCGAAGGGGAGGCGCAGCTGTTGCGCTTCACCACCAACGTCGATGAAACCGCCGAGGCCGGGCCTGAGCATCCGATCCGTGTCGAGATCGATCCGACAACGCAAGAGCCGGCGCCTTACGTGCATGTGCGTACCAACCTTGAAGCGCTGATTCATCGCAATGTGTTCTATCAACTGGTGGAACTGGCGGTGAGTCGCGAAATCGATGGCCAGCGCTGGCTGGGGGTGTGGAGCGGCGGCGAGTTCTTCCGCATCGGCCTCGAACCCTGAGACACACAACCCCCCTGTAGGAGTGAGCCTGCTCGCGATAGCGGTGGATCAGTCAATCCTTGTGGTGACTGACACTCCGCAATCGCGAGCAGGCTCACTCCTACAGGGGATTGTCGTTGACAGCTAATCATATGATGATTAGCTTGATCACCCATTGCGATCCGCTTTGAGGTGTTCATGTCCAGCAGCTTTCACGCATCCACGGTCGACTGGCTGGGCAGCTGGATCGCCGCTGGCCAGGTCAAACCGGGGCAGACCATCAAGGTCGAGGCCGATCTGGGCGAACAGCTCGGCGTCAGCCGCACGGTCATCCGCGAGGCAATCAAAACCCTCGTCGCCAAAGGCATGCTCGAAGTCGGGCCGAAGGTCGGCACCCGCGTGCTGCCGGTACGGCGCTGGAACCTGTTCGATCCGCAAGTGGTCGGTTGGCTGTCGCGCAACGGGCTGCCGGAAAATTTCGTCGATGACTTGCTCGACCTGCGCCGCACCATCGAACCGATGGCGGTGCGCTGGGCCTGTGAGCGCGCGACCCTGAAACAGATTGAAGCGGTGCAACTGGCCTACAACGCCCTTGAGCGTGCGGTCGACAGCGGCACCGATTACAACCGCGCCGATCAGGTCTTCCACGAATGCATCCTCGCCGCCAGCCACAATCAATTCATCGAACAAATGGTCCCGGCGCTCGGTGCGTTGCTCGCGGTGTCATTTGAAGTTTCTGCGGCCGACCCGGATGAACTGCGCCGCACTTTGCCGATTCACAAGGACATGGCCGACGCCATCGCCGCCCGGGATTCCGCGCGCGGCGTGTGGGCGTGCATGACCCTGATCGATAACGCCGACCTGGCGATCAAACGTTTCTACCCGAAAGTCATGGCCGAAAAAAAAGCCGGTTAATACAAATTTCCCTTTGGGAGCGAGCCTGCTCGCGAAGGCGGTGTATCAGGCAACTCATGCATCGACTGACACGACGCTTTCGCGAGCAGGCTCGCTCCCACATTAAATAACAACAAGATCCGAGGAGTTGATATGCCGTGGACCGCCCTGACCCAACACCGCGCCCAGCTCGGTGAAGGCCCGTTCTGGGACGCGCCGACCCAGGCGTTGTACTGGGTCGACATTGCCGGCAAACAGGCCCTGCGTCTGATCGGCCAGAACGTGCAGATCTGGCAAATGCCCGAGCATGTCTCCGCGTTCATCCCCTGCGCCAGCGGCGATGCACTGGTGACGCTGAGCAGCGGCGTCTATCGCCTCGATCTCGACTCGCCCGGTCTCGAACCGCGCCTGACGCTATTCTGCGTCGCCGATCCGCAACCCGGCAATCGCCCCAACGAAGCGCGCTGCGATGGCCAGGGTCGTTTGTGGCTCGGCACTATGCAAAACAACATCGGCGAGCAGGGCGAAGACCTGCCGATCACCCGTCGTTCCGGTGGCCTGTTTCGGATCGATCCGGATAAACGCGTCACCCCCTTACTGCGTAATCTGGGAATTCCCAACACGCTGCTGTGGAGCGATGACGGCACCACACTGCTGTTCGGCGACAGTCTCGACAGCACGCTCCATCGCTATTTCATCCACACCGACGGCAATCTCGATGTTGCACAAGTCTGGTACGGCCCCGATCAGCAGGGTGGCCCGGACGGCTCGGCAATGGACGCCGAAGGCTACATCTGGAATGCCCGTTGGGACGGCAGTTGCCTGCTGCGATTAACGCCTGAAGGCAACGTCGATCGCAAAATTGATCTGCCTGTCAGTCGCCCGACCAGTTGTGTGTTCGGTGGGGAAGACCTGAAAACCCTGTTCATCACCAGCGCCAAAAGCCCCCACAATCACCCACTGGATGGTGCGGTGCTGTCGATGCGCGTGGAGGTTGCAGGAAAACGCTGTACGCGCTTTGCGGATTAAATCCCAAAATATGGGATGCAAAATTATATATTGAGATTATTTGGCGGTCGGGTTTATAGTCGGCTGCAGCAGTAACACGCACTCACACTTAAAAAGAACAAAACAGGTGAAGTGATGCAGCGAATGTCTATCGCACTCCCGTGTGGAGTCCGCGTCTCGCAACGGCCCGAAGCCGTCGGCCGCGCCTGCCTGTTTCGTTCAAATCGCCTTCCAGACCGGACATCGGCAGATGCCCGGTTTTTTTGTGCCTGCGAAACAGGAGTCCTGATCCATGGCTGAACCCCTTTCCCTGCCGCCGGTGCCCGCGCCGCCGAAGGGCGAGCGTCTGAAAAACAAGGTCGTGCTGCTGACCGGTGCTGCGCAAGGCATCGGGGAAGCCATTGTTGCGGCGTTCGCCTCACAGCAAGCGAAACTGGTCATCAGTGATATCCAGGCCGAGAAGGTCGAACAGGTTGCTGCGCACTGGCGTGAACGGGGCTTTGATGTGCAGGCGCTGAAGGCAGATGTCTCGCGTCAGCACGATCTGCACGCCATGGCCAAACGCGCCGTTGAGCTGCACGGGCGCATCGACGTGCTGGTCAATTGCGCCGGGGTCAACGTGTTCTGCGATCCTTTGCAAATGACGGAAGAAGACTGGCATCGCTGCTTCGCCATCGATCTGGACGGTGCGTGGTTCGGCTGCAAAGCGGTGTTGCCGCAAATGATCGAGCAGGGCGTCGGCAGCATCATCAACATCGCCTCGACCCATTCCAGCCACATCATTCCCGGATGCTTCCCATACCCGGTGGCCAAACACGGTTTGCTCGGTCTGACTCGCGCACTCGGCATCGAATACGCGGCGAAAGGCATTCGCGTCAACGCCATCGCACCGGGCTACATTGAAACGCAACTGAACGTCGACTACTGGAACGGTTTCGCCGACCCGCACGCCGAGCGTCAGCGCGCTTTTGATCTGCACCCGCCGAAGCGCATCGGTCAGCCGCTTGAAGTGGCGATGACCGCGGTATTTCTGGCCAGTGATGAGGCGCCGTTCATCAATGCTTCATGCATCACCATCGATGGTGGGCGCTCGGTGATGTACCACGACTGAGCGAAGGGCTTTTCACACGGACAGGTCCGTTTGAAATCCAATCATCATACGATATGACTATTTTCAACAGGCTTTGCAGGAAATTGCTTTAACGCTTTTCAAACATTGCTCAAAAAAAATAACAAGGAGTCAGCTTATGAAACGTCGTTTCGGGATTCGTACCCTGTGCAGTACCGCCCTGGCGGTCACCGCGTTCAGCCTGAGCAGTGCGCTGCTCGCTGCCGACACCGTGAAAATCGGTTTCCTGGTCAAGCAGGCGGAAGAGCCGTGGTTCCAGACCGAGTGGGCTTTCGCCGAGAAAGCCGCCAAGGACAAGGGCTTCGAACTGATCAAGATCGCCGTGCCGGACGGCGAGAAAACCTTGTCGGCCATCGACAGCCTCGCCGCCAATGGCGCCAAGGGCTTTGTGATCTGCCCGCCGGATGTCTCGCTCGGCCCGGCGATCATGGCCAAAGCCAAACTCAATGACCTCAAAGTGATTGCCGTCGACGACCGCTTCGTCGACGCCAACGGCAAATTCATGGAAGACGTGCCGTACCTCGGCATGGCCGCGTTCGAAGTCGGCCAGAAGCAGGGTAACGCCATGGTCGCCGAGGCGAAAAAACGCAACTGGGACTGGAAAGACACCTACGCGGTGGTCAACACCTACAACGAACTCGACACCGGCAAGAAGCGCACCGACGGCTCGGTGAAGTCCCTTGAAGACGCCGGCATGCCGAAAGACCACATCCTCTTCGCCGCGCTGAAAACCCTCGACGTACCGGGCAGCATGGACGCCACCAACTCGGCGTTGGTGAAGCTGCCAAGCGCGGCGAAAAACCTGATCATCGGCGGCATGAACGACAACACTGTGCTCGGCGGCGTACGCGCCACCGAAGCCGCCGGTTTTGCCGCGGCCAACGTGATCGGTATCGGCATCAACGGCACCGACGCCATCGGCGAATTGAAAAAGCCTAACAGCGGCTTCTTCGGTTCGATGCTGCCAAGCCCGCACATCGAAGGCTACAAGACCGCCGAGATGATGTACGAGTGGGTGACCACCGGCAAAGAGCCGCCGAAGTACACCGCGATGGACGACGTCACCCTGATCACCCGCGAGAACTTCAAACAAGAGCTGGAAAAAATCGGCCTGTGGAACTGATGCCGCGACGGCCCGGGCAGCCGGGCCGTTTTTTGGTGTGAAGAGGTGGCTTTATGCACGCGCAAGTACAAACACAACAACACAGCGCCAGCGGCAGCCTGCGCTTCAGCGGGATCGGTAAAACCTTTCCCGGCGTGAAAGCGCTGGACGCTATCAGCTTCGTCGCGCATCCGGGGCAGGTTCATGCCTTGATGGGCGAGAACGGCGCCGGCAAATCGACTCTGCTGAAAATCCTCGGCGGCGCTTACATCCCGAGCAGCGGCGAGTTGCAGATCGGCGAGCAGACCATGGCGTTCAAGTCGACGGCTGACAGCATCGGCAGCGGCGTCGCGGTGATTCACCAGGAGCTGCATCTGGTGCCGGAAATGACCGTCGCCGAAAACCTGTTCCTCGGCCATTTACCGGCCAGTTTCGGTTTGATCAATCGCGGTGCTTTGCGCCAGCAAGCGTTGAATTGCCTGAAAGGCCTGGCCGACGAAATCGATCCGCAGACCAAAGTCGGGCGCTTGTCGCTCGGCCAGCGACAACTGGTGGAAATCGCCAAAGCCCTGTCGCGCGGCGCGCATGTGATCGCCTTCGACGAACCGACCAGCAGTCTTTCGGCCCGTGAGATCGACCGCTTGATGGCGATCATCGGCCGCCTGCGCGACGAGGGCAAAGTCGTGCTCTACGTCTCCCATCGCATGGAAGAAGTGTTCCGCATCTGCGACGCGGTCACAGTGTTCAAGGACGGTCGCTACGTGCGCACGTTCGAGGACATGAGCCAGTTGAGCCACGATCAACTGGTGACCTGCATGGTCGGGCGCGACATTCAGGACATCTACGATTATCGCCATCGTCCACGCGGCGCCGTCGCGCTGAAGGTCGCCGGCCTGCTCGGCCCGGGTCTGCGCGAGCCGATCAGTTTCGAGGCGCACAAAGGTGAAATTCTTGGCCTGTTCGGACTGGTCGGGGCAGGGCGCACCGAGCTGTTTCGTTTACTCAGCGGGCTCGAACGTCACACGGCCGGGCGTCTCGAATTGCGCGGTCATGAACTGAAACTGCGCTCACCGCGCGACGCGATTGCGGCGGGGATTCTGCTGTGTCCGGAAGATCGCAAGAAGGAAGGCATCATCCCGCTGGCCAGCGTCGCCGAGAACATCAACATCAGTGCGCGTGGCGCGCATTCGGGGCTCGGTTGCCTGATTCGCGGTCTGTGGGAAAAAGGCAACGCCGACAAACAGATCAAAGCGCTGAAAGTGAAAACCCCGCACGCCGGCCAGCAGATCAAATTCCTTTCCGGCGGCAATCAGCAGAAGGCCATTCTCGGCCGCTGGCTGTCGATGCCGATGAAAGTTTTGCTGCTCGATGAGCCGACACGCGGCATCGACATCGGTGCGAAAGCGGAGATCTACCAGATCATCCATAACCTCGCCGCCGACGGCATTTCGGTGATCGTGGTGTCCAGCGACCTGATGGAAGTGATGGGTATTTCCGACCGCATTCTGGTGCTCTGCGAAGGCGCCCTGCGCGGCGAAATCAGCCGCGACCAGGCCAATGAATCCAACCTGCTGCAACTGGCTTTGCCGCGCCACCGCGCTGACGGCGTGGCGAACTGAGAGGTGACTATGATGACAACCCAAAACGAAACCCTGCCCAAAGAGCGCAAACCGCTGGACATGCGCCGCTTCCTTGATGACTGGGTCATGTTGCTGGCGGCCGTGGGCATTTTTGTCGCCTGCACCTTGCTGATCGACAACTTCCTTTCGCCGCTGAACATGCGCGGTCTGGGCCTGGCGATTTCTACCACCGGGATTGCCGCGTGCACGATGTTGTACTGCCTGGCGTCGGGGCATTTCGACTTGTCGGTGGGCTCGGTGATTGCCTGCGCTGGCGTGGTCGCGGCGGTGGTGATGCGTGACACCAACAGCGTATTTCTCGGTGTCAGTGCAGCGCTGGTGATGGGCCTGATTGTCGGGCTGATCAACGGCATCGTGATTGCCAAGTTGCGCGTCAATGCCTTGATCACGACGTTGGCGACCATGCAGATTGTTCGCGGTCTGGCTTACATCTTTGCCAACGGCAAGGCGGTGGGCGTGTCGCAGGAATCGTTCTTCGTGTTTGGTAACGGCCAATTGTTTGGTGTGCCGGTGCCGATTCTGATCACCATCGTTTGCTTTCTGTTTTTTGGCTGGCTGCTGAATTACACCACCTACGGGCGCAACACCATGGCCATTGGTGGTAACCAGGAAGCGGCGTTGCTGGCGGGTGTGAACGTTGATCGGACCAAGATCATTATCTTTGCCGTGCATGGCGTGATTGGTGCGTTGGCGGGGGTGATTCTGGCGTCGCGCATGACCTCCGGGCAGCCGATGATTGGCCAGGGTTTTGAGCTGACGGTGATTTCGGCTTGCGTGCTGGGCGGGGTGTCGTTGAGCGGCGGGATCGGCATGATTCGGCATGTGATTGCCGGGGTGTTGATTCTGGCGATCATTGAGAATGCGATGAACCTGAAGAATATCGACACGTTTTATCAGTATGTGATTCGTGGTTCGATTCTGCTGCTGGCTGTGGTCATTGACCGTCTGAAGCAGCGCTAAGATCAAGAGCCCCTCACCCCAGCCCTCTCCCGGAGGGAGAGGGGGCCGACCGAGGTGTCTGGCGTGATACATCGACCTGAAAGATTGTGTCGATTATGGATTCAGCAAGGCGCTTTCAGGTCGGCGAACCTCCTGAGCATCCCCCATTCAGTCCCCTCTCCCTCCGGGAGAGGGTTAGGGTGAGGGGAAGGGTCGACCGAGGTGATTCGTCGACTGAAAGACCTCGTCGATTATGGATTCGGTAAAGCACTTTCAGGTCGATGTATCTCCCAAATATCCCCCATTCAGTCCCCTCTCCCTCCGGGAGAGGGCTAGGGTGAGGGGCTTTTGATTCTCCCGCCTTTCGTCACTCTCCCTAAATATCCCTTGCCCGCCCACGCTTGTTTCGGGTATCAATTTGTACATGATTAGACAGGTACGATTTGACAAGAAACAACGGGTGGTCGACGAACTCGTCCGACGCATCGAAAGCGGCCTCATGGAGGACGGCTTTCTGTTGCCTGGCGAGCATCAGTTGGCTGAAGAATTCAAAGTCAGCCGAGGCACGCTGCGCGAAGCGCTGGCCGAACTGAAACGACGTAACTACATCGCCACGCAAAGCGGTGTCGGTTCCATCGTCACTTTCGACGGTGTCGCCCTCGACCAGCGCAGCGGCTGGGCGCAGGCCTTGGCCGATAGCGGGGCGATGATCAATACCGAAGTGTTGCGTCTGGAAGCCGTGACCCGGCCAGACCTGCTGTCGCGATTCGGCACTGACCAATTCATCACCCTCGACCGTCGTCGCCGTTCCAACGAGGGCACGCTGGTCTCCCTCGAACGCTCGTTGATGCCAGCCACCGGCGGCCTGGAAAGCCTGCCGCGCGTTGGTCTGATCGACAATTCCCTGACCATTACTTTGGCCGCCTACGGTTACATCGGCGAACGCGGCGATCAATGGATCGGCGCCGAACCGTTGAATGCCGAAGACGCCGCACTGCTTGGCCGCCCTGAGGGCACGGTGTTCCTCAAAGCCCTGCGCACCACTTACGACCGCCAGAACCGTTTCATGGAGCTGGTTGAAAGCCTGCTCGACCCGGTGCATTTCCGTCTGCACCTGCAATTTGGAGAATCGAAATGACCGCGCTCAACCGTGCCCTCGGCGCTTTCTATGGCCTGGCCCTCGGTGATGCGCTGGGCATGCCGACGCAATCGCTGAACCGCGAAACGATCAAGACCCGCTTCGGCCAGATCACCGATCTGCAGGACGCCGGCCCCTTGCAGCCGATCGCCGCGAACATGCCCAAAGGCTCGATCACCGATGACACCGAGCAGGCGATTCTGGTCGGCGAATTGCTGGTCGAAGGCAAGGGCCGCATCGAGCCGGCGATCCTCGCGCAACGTTTGATCGAGTGGGAAGCCGAAATGCAGGCCAAAGGCTCGCAGGACTTGCTCGGGCCGTCGACCAAACGCGCGATCGAAATGATCCTCGCCGGCCATTCGCCGGAAGAAGCCGGGCGCTACGGCACCACCAACGGTGCGGCGATGCGCATTACGCCGGTGGGGATTGCGGCGGATGTTGTCGACCCTGAACGGTTTATTGCGGCGGTGGTACAGGCCTGCCAGGTCACCCACAACACCACGCTGGGGATTTCCAGTGCGGCAGCAGTGGCGGCGGTGGTGTCTGCCGGCATCAACGGCATGGACCTGGGCGAGGCGTTGAACCTCGGTCAGCAAATCGCTCAGCAAGCCGAGGCGCACGGGCACTGGGTCGCCGGTGGGCGTATTGCCTCGCGCATCAGTTGGGCGCGCACCATCAGTGTCGATAGCGACAAGGCTTTACTGGCGGATCTGCTCTACGACGTGATCGGCACTTCGGTGGCGTCACAGGAATCGGTGGTGGTGTCGTTTGCACTGGCACAGCAAGTGGCGGTCGGTGAGATGAGCGCGTTTGATGCGCTGTGCATGGCCGCCAGCCTTGGCGGCGACACGGACACCATTGCGGCGATTCTTGGCGCGATGCTTGGGGCCTGCCTGGGTCTTGAGAGTTGGCCTGCCGAGATGATCGAGACGGTTAAGGCCGTTAATCATTTGGAGCTTGAGCCGTTGGTGCAGGGGCTGTTGGCTTTGCGCTGATTGGGCTGACGTCTTCGCGAGCAGGCTCGCTCCCACATGGATTACACGGTACTTGTGGGAGCGAGCCTGCTCGCGATGGCCGCACCGCATATTCGAATATTTAACCCGCAATGGATCGCGCAGACAGGCCGAGGATGGCCGCGATGTCTTGTCGTTTTGCATCATTGCCACAACCACAAAAAAGGCAAACAGGAGCACCTTCATGAGTTCATCAAACGCCGGGCAAAGCGCCGGGCAACTGGAAACCCGCGGCATCGAACCGGTGCCGGAGGCCGAGTGCAACGGCCATCCGCTGCAACTGTTCTGGGTCTGGTTCGCCGCCAACATTTCCATCCTCGGTTTGCCATTGGGCGCCACGCTGGTGGCGTTTCGCGGGCTGGCGATCTGGCAGGCGATCATCGTCGCGATCATCGGCGCTGCCGGTTCGTTTGCGGTGGTCGGGATCATCTCGATTGCCGGCCGCCGTGGCCGCGCGCCGAGCCTGACCTTGTCACGAGCGATCTTCGGCGTGCGCGGCAATATCGGCCCGACACTGGTCTCGCTGATGTCGCGTCTCGGTTGGGAAACCGTCAACACCACCACTGCCGCTTTCGTGCTGCTGTCGCTGTGCTCGATCCTGTTCGGCTCACCGGTCGAAGCGAAAAGCGCACCGGTGCTGACGCTGATCTTCATCGCGATTTTCGTTCTGCTGACCTTGTCAGTATCCGGCCTCGGTCACGCGACGTTGTTGGTCATCCAGAAGTGGGCGACCTACGTGTTCGGCGCGCTGAACATTCTCGTTGGCGGCTTCCTCTGCGCGACCATCGACTGGAGCGCAGTGTTCAACGCGACACCGGCGCCGATGAGCGCAATGATCATCGGTATCGGCACCATGGCCGCCGGCACCGGCATCGGCTGGGCCAACGCTGGCGCCGACATGTCGCGCTATCAGCATCGCAGCGTCAAGGCTGTGCGTCTGGTCGCGTCTGCTGCGTTTGGTGCGGGCATTCCGCTGGTGCTGCTGATCACTCTTGGCGGTCTGCTGTCGGTGGGCAACAACGACCTGGCCTCGGCGACTGACCCGATCGTGGCAATTCGCGACATGCTGCCAACCTGGATGGCGGTGCCGTACCTGATCACCGCATTCGGTGGCTTGCTGCTGTCGAACAACCTGTCGGTGTATTCCGCTGGTTTGACCACGCTGACCCTCGGCCTCAAGGTCAAGCGCGTCTACGCGGTGGTGGTCGATATTGTCGCGATCTTCGCCGGCTCGATCTACTTCATGCTGATCGCCGACAGCTTTTACGGTCCGTTCATTACCTTCATTTCCTTGCTGGCGGTGCCGATCACTGCGTGGGTAGGGATCTTCGTCGTCGACCTGATTCATCGTCACTACTACAGCCCGAAGGACCTGCTCGACGTCAGCCCGAGCAGCGCTTACTGGTATCGCGGCGGTATCGAGTGGCGTGCGTTTGGTGCATGGGCGATTGCCATTGTCCTCGGCTTCAGTTTCACCACCATCGGCACCACTGCCGAGAACGTCTGGTTCAAGGGCTTCCTGTCCGACTCGTGGCTGGGCCACAACGGCCTCGGCTGGATCGTGACCTTCGTCGTCGCTGGTGGGATTTACTTTGTACTGGGCGGGGCGAAAGATCGCCGCGCCGCGCAAACCGAGAATGCTCATGCCTAAGATGTTGCACACCGGCCAGGTCATCATCGACCTGGTCATGGCCGTGGATAAACTGCCGCAGATTGGCGGTGACGTGCTGGCGCAGTCGGCCGGTTTCGAAGCCGGCGGCGGTTTCAACGTGATGGCGGCGGCGGTGCGTAACGGCCTGCCGGTGGTGTATCTCGGTCGCCATGGCAGTGGGCGTTTCGGCGATCTCGCGCGTCAGGCGATGAATGCCGAGGGAATTCACATCGGCCTCACCGAACCCGCACCGAAAGACACCGGTTTGTGTGTGGCACTGACCGATGCGTCCGCCGAGCGCAGTTTCATTTCCTACATCGGCGCTGAAGGTGAAGTGACTGAGGCGGATCTGAACAGCGTGCCGGCCGAGGCGGGCGATTACGTTTATCTCAGCGGCTACAGCCTGCTCCACGAAGGCAAGGCCCAAGCGTTGCTCGACTGGACGTTGGCGCTACCGGACTCGATCAATGTTGTGTTCGATCCGGGCCCGTTGGTGGAGTCGCCGGACTCGCCGCTGATGAAAGCGTTGCTGCCGCGCATTGATGTCTGGACCAGCAACAGTGTTGAAGCGCTGCGCTTTACCGGCGCTGAGGATATTGGCGCGACGCTGGATCGTCTCGCTGAACATCTGCCCGGCGATGTACTGATGGTGGTGCGTGACGGCCCGCAAGGGTGCTGGATTCATCAGGTCGGCGAGCGTCGGCATGTGCCGGGGTTTGCCGTGAAAGCCGTGGACAGCAATGGCGCGGGTGATGCCCATGCCGGGGTGTTTGTTGCCGGGTTGGCGCAGGGTTTGTCAGCGCATGAAGCAGCGCGGCGGGCGAATGCGGCAGCGGCGTTGGCGGTGACACGCTGGGGGCCGGCGACATCGCCGGGGGCAGATGAAGTGGATGCGTTTATCCGCGAGTCCGGCGACGCCTGATAGATAGCTTTCGCGAGCAAGCTCGCTCCCACATTGAAATGCATTCCAATGTGGGAGCGAGCTTGCTCGCGAAAGGACCATTAGTTTCAACACAAAATTCAATGCTGGATACCGCTCGCCGCATCGGCAGCGAGCGGCCTCAGGACTACTGCAGATCCAGCTTGCGCGCCGCCTCAACGCCAGCGGCACTGAGCTTGATCGGCAGGTTCAACGAATGTTCGCCAGCCTCGTTGCAGGTCACATGCCCGTGGTGAATCAGTCCACGATCCTGCAAAGCGGCGAGGGCGCTGGCCACGACTTTCTCGCCCCGGTAATTGTCCAGCACCTCCTTGCCCAGTCCACTTGGGTGGGCGTGCAGCAGGCGGGTGAGGACTTCTTTTTCCAGGTTTTTATCGACGTTCATGGTTACCTCTTCATTGGGTTGAACAGGACGCTCGCGTCGGCGAACTACTGACCGGATCCTTCGGAACCGGAGCCACCAGTGGTGGTTTTGGAGCCGACGCCGGGGCCCGCGTTGTCTGGCGTGGCGGGGGCGTCGGGAGTGTTCATGCCGCCCTGACGACCCGGGTCACTGCCCTGCGTGCGCGGGTCGGTCCCGGTGGCGGGAGGCTGATTGATCAGGGGCACGCCAGAGCCATCGGTGTTCATTCCGGGGGCACTGTTGATGGCGGGCGCGCGTGGTGGGGTCGGATCGGTAGGGCCGGTGCCCGCAGCGGTGGCGGATGCGGCGAAAACCGCAGGGCAGAGCAGGGCGCTGAATACGAAAGCGGTCAACCTTGACGGGATCATAGGGCGTCTCCAGTGATTGGAATCCTTACCTCTCGTTGGTCTGCCCGGTGAGCGGATTGGTGCCTGATCAGCGACGAACGGTCTAGATTGCCTGCGCCGCTTTCAGACTGATCCGTCGCCAGAGCAAGCGGCCAACGGTAATCAGCCAGTTGGCCAACGCGACGATCAATACCGTCAAAAGCAGCGTGCTCATGCCGTGTTCTACGATGATCTTCCCGGCCAGAAACGGGAAGCCGAACACGCCGATGAAGTAGGCAAGACTGAACAGCAACAAGGCCTGCGACGTGGTGCCGGCCGGTGCTTCGTTGGCCGCCAGTCCGTTGATCACCGAATAGGTCAGGCCATAACCGACGCCGAGCATCACCGCTGCCAGCAGATAACTGAAGCCGCTGTGCACGCCGAACGCGAACAGCACAATCGAAGCCAGCATCAGCCCCGATAGCAGGCACGATGCGCGCAATGGATCACGCTTGACGACATAGCCGGCGATCAGCATCCGACTGCTGATTGCTGCACTCATGAAACCGAGAAAGAACAACGAATAATCCAGCGAGCGCGCCGCCGCGTAACTGGTCTGAAAACTCGACAGACCGCCGAATACGCAGCCGCCGAGACCAACCATGATGATCGCAAACAGCGCTCGTGAACCGAGCACTTGAGTGGTTGCTTGCCAGGTGATTCTCGCGGCAGACGTGGCTTGTGTGCTTTTCAATCGAGCACCGAGATGCCAGAACAGCAGCACACCGATCAGGCTTGCCAGCGCCGCCAGATAAAACGCCGAGGTCACTGGCAACCCCAAGGCACTGGCTGCACGCCCGAGTAATGGGCCGCTGCCAATGCCGGTCATCATGCTGCCCGAGAGCAGCGCGAAGTACTTGGCCCGCTGCGCCGGCGTCACCAGACTGGCGACGATGATCGGCCCCAAGGTGTAGAAAACACCCCAGCCCAATCCCAGTAACAAACCGAAAAACAACAACAGATGACCAAACCCCGGCGTCAGCGCAAAGCCCAGACTCGCCGCGACCAGCAACAGCCCGAACAGTGCAATCGAGCGCGCCGCGCCGAGCCAGTCCGACAGATGCCCGGACATCAGCACCGCAACAAACGTACTGAGCATCGCCGCCGAAATCACACTGCCGGCATCGTGCTCATTGCCGCCGCGAGAGCCGATCAACAACGACAGCAAAAACGTCGAACCATAGGACAGCGACAGCAGATAACTGGCGAGACAGAACAAGCCGAACAGCTTGCCTGCGACCTTGGGTGTTGTTTGCGACATGACGCGGTTCCTTGACCGGAAAAACTCAGCGTCGTCTGTTTAACACGTCAGGCATGCGGCTTAGGTCTGAGGTTGGCGAAGTCAGGATCACTGCACGCCGGAGTAATGCTCAAGCGATGCCGATCTCTTCCTTGAATTGCTCCATGAAGCCCTTCAGACGATGATGACGGACCTGCGCCAGACGCTGGCCGGCGGCAGTCTGGAAACCGTCGGCGAGGTGCAGCAGTTTGGTCTGGAAGTGATCGAGGCAAAAACGTTTGTCGTCGTAGTCGCGCTGTTTCGCTTCGGGATCCTGCGGGTCGTACAGCGCCGAGCCCATGCGACCGGCGATGTAGAACGTACGGGCGACGCCGAGCATACCCAGCGAGTCGAGGCGGTCGGCGTCCTGGACGATTTTCGCTTCGAGGGTGCGCGGAGTGATGTTGGCGGAGAAGCTGTGGGCTTCGATGGCGTGGGCGACGGCCGCGATTTTTTCTTCGGGCCAGTTCAGATCGGCCAGCACTGACGAAGCTTTATCTGCCGCCAGCCGCGAAGCCTGCGAACGCAGCGGTGAATTCTTCTCGACGGACACGCAATCGTGCAAGAGCACGGCGGCCAACAGCACCTCAAGATCTCCACTTTCTTCTTCATGCAACGTACGCACGTTGTGCCAGACGCGCTGCAAGTGGGCGAGGTCGTGGGCGCCGTCGTCGGACGGCTCCAATGCATGCGGCAGCAACTCTGCTGCCAGTGCCTCCACGGGTGTAAAAAACTCACGGTTCATAAGCATCCTTTCAGATTGTCGAAGTCCCTGTGTGGGAGCGAGCCTGCTCGCGAATGCTGTCTGTCAATCAACAATGCAGCTGACTGAAAGGACGCTTTCGCGAGCAAGCCCCCACAGGGAACTGCAATGTTTGTAACAGTGCGCAGGGTAGTGTGTGTTTTGCCATGTGACGAGCGCCGCGCACGGCCTTAGTATGGCGTTTTCCTTTTCCGACAAGGCCCGTCCATGACGATCGAAATCCGCCCGGCGACCCCCAGCGATGCTCCGCAAATCCTCGCCTTCATCACTGAACTCGCCGATTTCGAAAAGGCCCGCCACGAAGTCATCGCCAGCGTTGCCGACATCGAACGCAGCCTGTTCGGCGAAGGCGCCACCGCACACGGTTTGATCTGCCTGCGCGATGGTCTGCCGATCGGTTTCGCCGTGTTCTTCTTCAGCTACTCGACCTGGCTGGGCAGCAACTGCCTGTACCTCGAGGACCTCTACATCACCCCGGAGCAACGCGGCGGCGGTGCCGGCAAAACCCTGCTGCGTCACCTGGCAAAAATCGCCTGCGACAACGACTGCGGCCGCTTCGAATGGAGCGTGCTGGACTGGAACACCCCGGCGATCGAATTCTACAAATCCCTCGGCGCGCAACCGCAGGAAGAGTGGGTGCGCTACCGCATGGATGGCCAGGTCCTGCGTGAGTTTGCCGAGGGCTGATCACAATGATGGCGATCCGGCAGTAATTCGATTGTCGCCAGCGCTCTAGTCCGGCATCCTACGCGCCATTTTTGCGCGCTCACGGACGACATCTGCAATGCCTCTGGCACAACTTCTCCACGCCCGTGGAGCCTTCGCTGCGTCAACGAGTGACCAGCGATGAGCGGACTACGGGCGACAATGCGTCTGTACGGCCTGGTGAAAAACTCGGGCTCGAGCGACAACCCCCAGCGCCAACCGGTCGATATTCTCTGCACCGTCAATCGTACGGGCGGCGAAGCCATTCGTGCGTTCGTGTCACGGCTCGATGCCGAGTTGATGAGGCGCAGTGCCGGGCTTGACGATTACCGCGTGATAGCGCTGCGCACCTTCGATCCGACGGCGTTTATCAACGCCCATCAAGGCTGGCTGATGCTGCACATTTGCTGTGGTTTCGTTGCCCCTGCCGAGCATTCGTTGCTCAAGGACGGCGGGTTGATGCCGATGGGTTGGTACGTCTATTCCGAGATCGGCCAGTGGACGGCCCAGCATCATCTCGACCTCGGCACACAAATGGCCGAACTGCTGCAATCGACTTACGAGCGTAATCACCTGCGCAACTACAACGCCTGGCTCAACGAACTCGACGACGCCTCGCCGGCCGAACTGGCCTGGCAAACCGACGAAGCCTGGCGACACTTGCAAACCGCCGCATCACCCGACAGCCGTGAGCATTGCCACGCCCTGTTCGACCCCGTCGACAACCGCTGGCGCTTCGCCGCGACCGACATCGATATTCATCAGCCGCCCCCGGAACCCCTGAAGCAAGGAGCTTTGAATTGAGTGGTAAACCCGCTGCACGCGTCACCGATCCGACCGCATGCCCATTGCCAGGCCATGGCACCAACCCGATTGCCTCCGGCTCGCCCGACGTCTTCTTCGACGGCCTCGCCGCCGCGCGCATGACCGATAAATCGGCGTGCGGCAGTCCGATTACCGGAGCCGTTTCCGGCACCGTGTTCATCAATGGCCTGAATGCCGCAACGCTCGACAGCACTGGCGGGCACGGCAATGTCGTGGTCGGTGGTTCGGGGACGGTGATTATCGGCCAAAGTGGCGGCGGGGCGGCGTTTAGCGGATTGCTGCCGATGCCGGTGCATTTCAATGATCGGATGCAGATTGTTGATGAAAACAGCGGTGAACCGCTTTCCTATATTGCCTACGTCATCGAACGGGCAGATGGAACGCTGGAACGAGGCGTCACTGATGCCAAGGGTCATACCCACACGGTCAGTTCGCACCTCAAAGAAACCATCAAACTGTACGTGGAGTAATACCGATGGGAGCTCAATCCGGAGCCGTTCAAGGATGCATCGGGAGACTGGTCGCCAGTCATGAGTTGACGACAAAAGAGGATCAGACGGTCAAACCCGTGACGCTTGCCAGAGAGGTTGTGGCTTTTTTCATTGGCGGTGCTGGCGATTCGGAAAGTTACTACGGAGACGGGCCTAGCAACTACACCTTGCGGGCCATGGAAGCTTTGCAGGTCCGTTTGGGCTCGAGCTATGGCGGCAAATTCCAACCCTATTACATGGGATACAACGATGTAAAAGGGGATGCCGACCTCGAAGAGTTTGTATTCTCCAAGCTGCCTCACAAGTCCGCACATGTCTACATTGTGGGTCATAGTCTGGGCGGGTGGAACGGCGCGCATTTGTCGCAGATTCTCACCGATAAAGGTTATATCGTGAAAATGCTCGTTACTCTGGATCCTGTGGGGGAAGGTGTGATGGTGGCGTTGATTTCGGATATTTACTGGTTGGAGCCAACGCCCAAGGCTGAAACCTGGATCAACGTTCGGGCAGAGCCTGACGAGATGGATCGAACCGACGTAGTCGCTTGGGTGGGGGGCAAGTGGGATATCGAATCCGGTCCCGATGTTATGGGGATCGTCAAATTCAACCATTACTCGGCCTTGAGATTGTATGAGTCCCGCCTGGAGTGCGGGCAGTCGGCATTGGATTTGTCGGCGAGTTCAATTGCTGGTTACTTGAGGGAAGGTGCATGAGATGGGTATTGCTGATCGCTGTGTCGTTATTGTGCGTTGCCTGCGCAAAGTCTCATGACATCACCCCCGCGTCATTGGGCTATGAATCGATTACGCCGCGCTCGAATAGCGTTTTTTTTGAGGTCAATTTCAATTCGGATGTGGAACTGCTGGAGATTTTCTGGCGGGAAAAGAAAGCGAACAGCTTTGATCAGGTGTTTGTTTGTGCCTTGGGTGATGACACGGACTTTTCCATTGAACATACGATATCGAAAGCAGCAATGGGTTTGGTCAGAGAAAACAAGGAGCATTTGAACAAGGCCGGATTCGGATATACCGCGAGCATTGCTTTCAAGGACGTTGGTGAAAAGAAAAGGACCTCGAAGTACTTGAGTCGTGACGCCATAAAAGGCTTGTTGAAAGACAAGCAGATGATTCCGTGCAAAGTGGTGGTTACGGCAACGGGTTATAAGGCGTATTACACCAAATCACTGTTCATCCCCGTTGCAGATGTCTTTTCTGCCCTGTCGGACTACGACAGTTTTCGATGACGTGCCCAGCAGTTGATTTTTGGAGTGGTAATGGCAAGGTTGCTTTTGGTTTTTTTGTTTGCGTTGTGTTCCTCTTGCATGCACTTGGATGTTCCACCCGCAAGGCTTGAATTTGTCTCGATCAATCACGAGATGTCTTCCTCTTACGACCTGCGTTTCACCTCCGACCGAAACCTCATTGACCTGTATGAGGATCATGGGCGACGAGGGCAGATTGGTACCTGGATCCATTGCTCGTTGAATGGCGATGCGGATTTTTCCATCGAACATGAAATCGTCCTGGAGGCCTCGGGAATCGTCAGCGGCATGCGCTTGATCGAGGGCGATCGTCGTTATGAGATGTTCGCGAATATCAGTGTCGAGAATCACGCCGTCAACGACGGCCGTAACCACATCCGACCGGTTGAGTTGGTGCAGATCCTCAAACCGCAGGAATACATTCCGTGCAAGGTGGTGATCACCGCGTTCCCGTTCGTGGCGTATTACTCGAAAGTCATGTACATGCCCACGTCGCGGTTCATTGCTGCAATAGAAAATCCCCGCGTGGCGCCCGCGCGTATTTCGCTTGAACAGTCCGACCGACCGAGGTCGTTGCTGCCTTTTGCCTCAGTGTGCATCGTGCGCTGGCGCTATGACCTGGCGCTGGGATATGACCAGATTGACAGCCTCGGACTCTGTAGCGACGTGCCCTATGCCGGCATGTTGGCTTCGTTTGCACCGAACAACACGAAGCTGAAGGTTGTTTCAGGTTCAGAGGAAAACCCGGCGCCCTTCGCGGCGTACACCATTATTCGCGCTGACGGACGCCGGGAGCCTGGAATAACTGACGACAAGGGCCGCACACATGAGGTGGGATTCAGCGAGTACGAAACAGTGAGGATCCTGATCAACAATAATCTGGATGTCGTTCAGCGTTGGACAAAATGGACTGATTCTGTCCCAGAATATGGGATGTAAAATTACATATTGAGATTTAGCGCCTGAGAGGTCTATAGTCCATCGCACTCACTGCCAAAAACAAAACAGGTGAAGCGATGCTGGCGCAATTGATCGCGCTCGATTGGGGGACGACCTCATTACGTGCTTACAAACTCGCGGCGGGCGGTGTGGTGCTGGAGCAGCGCGCGCTGTCGTCCGGGATCATGCAACTGCCGAAGACTCCGCGAGTCATCAACGGTCGCGAATGCGCCGATGGTTTTGAACTGGCGTTTGACGAGGCGTGCGGCGACTGGCTCGATGCGCAGCCGGATCTGCCGGTGATCGCCTGCGGCATGGTCGGCAGTGCGCAGGGCTGGCGTGAAGCGGCCTACTGCGAGACGCCGGCGAACGTCGCTAATCTCGGAAAATCCCTACAAACAGTTGTCAGTCTGCGCGGCACGGTCGTGCATATCGTGCCGGGTGTGATTCAGCGTTCGCGCCTGCCGAATGTGATGCGCGGCGAAGAAACCCAGGTCCTTGGCGTGCTGCAGAATCTGCCGATTGAGGCGGGTGCTGATCTGTTGATCGGCCTGCCGGGCAGTCACTCGAAATGGGTCGACGTGGTCGATGGCTGCATCACTCATTTCGATACCTTCATGACCGGCGAAGTGTTCGCCGTACTCAGTGAACACAGCATTCTCGGCCGGACCCTGAAGCAGGGTGCGACGTTCGATGCTCTGGCGTTTGACCGCGGTGTGCAGATTGCGCAGTCGGCGGATGGCGAGCTGGGCGTGCTGTCGACCTTGTTCAGTGCTCGCACGCTGGGGCTGACCGGTGAATTGAGCCCGACCGCGCAGGCGGATTATCTGTCCGGCCTGATGATCGGCCATGAACTGGCGGCCCTCACCACGGTTCAGCGACGTCGTCGCAACAATCCGAATCTTCCTTCGATCATCCTCATCGGCAATGCGCAACTCTGTGTGCGCTACAGCCGCGCCCTCGACGCCTGTGGTTTCGCCAACGTGACGCTGGCCGAGCAGGCCACCGAGCGTGGTCTGTGGCAACTGGCGCTGGCCGCCGGACTGATTGATTCCTCATCCCGTTAACCCTGACTGGAGGCCTGACATGCTCAAGCAAGCATTGGCGCAAAACGGTCTGATCGCGATCCTGCGTGGCCTGCATCCGCAGGAAGCCGCCGCTGTCGGAGAAGTCCTGTATGCGGCCGGATTTCGCGTCATCGAAGTACCGCTCAATTCCCCTTCGCCGTACGAAAGTATCCGCATCCTGCGCAAAACCTTGCCCGCTGATTGCCTGATCGGTGCCGGCACGGTGTTGACGCCGGAACAGGTCGGGTTGGTGAAAGAAGCCGGCGGCCAAGTGATCGTCATGCCGCACAGCGACGCCAAGGTCTTGCGCGCGGCAAAAGCGGCGGGGCTGTTTCTGTCGCCGGGTGTCGCCACGCCCACCGAAGCCTTCGCGGCGCTGGAGGAGGGCGCGGACATTCTCAAGCTGTTCCCGGCCGAGCAGATGGGACCGGCGGTCGTCAAAGCCTGGCTTGCGGTGTTGCCGGCGGGGACGGTGCTGGCGCCGGTCGGCGGTATTACCCCGGACAACATGCAGGCGTTTATCGACGCTGGCGTGAAAGGTTTCGGCCTCGGTTCCGGCTTGTTCAAACCGGGCATGACGCCGGAGCAGGTGGCAGTGAACGCCAAGGCCTACGTGGCCGCGTGGAAGGCCCTTCGCTAAGACTTTCTGGCGCTGCGTGCGCTGCATCTATAAGAGAGACAAAAAGATGAAAATCACCAAACTCACGACCTTCATCGTCCCGCCGCGCTGGTGTTTCCTCAAGGTTGAAACCGACGAAGGCGTCACCGGTTGGGGCGAGCCTGTGGTCGAAGGCCGCGCGCACACCGTTGCGGCTGCCGTCGAAGAATTGTCCGACTACCTGATCGGCAAAGACCCACGCAATATCGAAGACATCTGGACCGTCCTGTATCGCGGCGGTTTCTACCGTGGCGGCGCGATCCACATGAGCGCACTGGCCGGTATCGATCAGGCGTTGTGGGACATCAAGGGCAAGGCCCTTGGTGTGTCGGTGAGTGATCTGCTCGGTGGTCAGGTGCGTGACAAGATTCGCGTGTATTCGTGGATCGGCGGCGACCGCCCGGCCGACACCGCGCGTGCGGCGCAAGAGGCGGTGAGCCGTGGTTTTACTGCGGTGAAAATGAACGGCACCGAGGAGTTGCAGTTTCTCGATACCTTCGAAAAAGTCGATCTGGCGCTGGCCAACGTCGCCGCTGTGCGTGATGCGGTCGGGCCGAACGTCGGCATCGGTGTCGACTTCCATGGCCGCGTGCACAAGCCGATGGCCAAGGTGCTGATGAAGGAACTCGATCCGTACAAACTGATGTTCATCGAAGAGCCGGTGCTCAGTGAAAACTACGAAGCGCTGAAGGAACTGGCGCCGCTGACCAGCACGCCGATTGCCCTTGGCGAGCGACTGTTCTCGCGTTGGGACTTTAAACGCGTGTTGAGCGAAGGCTACGTCGACATCATCCAGCCGGATGCTTCCCACGCCGGCGGCATCACTGAAACGCGCAAGATCGCCAACATGGCCGAAGCCTACGACGTTGCGCTGGCGCTGCATTGCCCGCTGGGGCCGATTGCGCTGGCAGCGTGTTTGCAACTGGACGCGGCTTGTTACAACGCGTTTATCCAGGAGCAGAGCCTGGGCATCCATTACAACGAGAGCAACGACTTGCTCGACTACGTGAAGGATCCGCGGGTGTTCGATTACGACAAAGGTTTCGTGAAGATTCCGAACGGGCCGGGGTTGGGCATCGAGATCAACGAGGAATACGTGATCGAGCGTGCTGCGGTTGGGCATCGCTGGCGCAATCCGATCTGGCGTCATGCCGATGGCAGTTTTGCCGAGTGGTGAGCACTGCCTGACACACCCGATGAGATCGTTCCCACGCTCTGCGTGGGAATGCCTCAATGGACGTTCTGCGTCCGCTTTTGGGACGCAGAGCGTCCCGGGCTGCATTCCCACGCAGAGCGTGGGAACGATCAGGCCTCAGGCCGACCTCAATAAACATAAAAAGAGGCTCTCCCCATGCAACCGCAAACCCTCACCGGGCAGGCGTCTTTAGTCACGCCCAGCCGTAAGCGGTTTTTCATCATGGTGTTGCTGTTTATCACCGTGGTCATCAACTACCTCGACCGCAGCAACCTGTCGATTGCCGCGCCGGCGCTGACTAGTGAGCTGGGCATCGATCCGATTCACGTCGGCCTGATCTTCTCTGCGTTCGGCTGGACCTACGCTGCCATGCAGATCCCCGGCGGCTGGCTGGTCGATCGCGTACCGCCGCGCATTCTTTACAGCGTCGCTTTGTTGCTGTGGTCTGTGGCTACGGTGATGCTCGGTTTCGCTGCCAGTTTCATCGCGTTGTTTGTGTTGCGCATGGCGGTCGGTGCGCTGGAAGCGCCGGCGTATCCGATCAACAGCCGCGTGGTCACGACGTGGTTCCCCGAGCGTGAACGCGCCACGGCCATCGGTTTCTACACCTCCGGGCAGTTCGTCGGTCTGGCATTCCTGACCCCGGTGCTGGCCTGGCTGCAACACGAATTCGGCTGGCACATGGTCTTCGTCGCGACCGGCGCGGTGGGCATCATTTGGGCTGTGATCTGGTACGCGGTCTATCGCGAGCCACGGGATTTCAAAGGTGCCAACGAGGCGGAAATCGATCTGATCCGCGAGGGCGGTGGTCTGGTCGATATTCAGCAGGAGACGGCCAAGGTCAAAGCCAAATTCAGCTGGACCGACTTGGGCATCGTGCTGACCAAACGCAAGTTGTGGGGCATCTACCTCGGCCAGTTCTGCCTGAACTCGACGCTGTGGTTTTTCCTGACATGGTTCCCCACCTATCTGGTGAAATATCGCGGCATGGATTTCATCAAGTCCGGCCTGCTGGCGTCGCTGCCGTTTCTCGCCGCGTTTATTGGTGTTTTGTGCTCGGGGTTCTTTTCCGACTTCTTGATCCGTCGCGGCTACACCGTCGGCTTTGCGCGCAAGTTGCCGATCATTGGCGGGTTGCTGATTTCCACCTCGATCATCGGCGCCAATTTTGTTGAATCGACGCCGCTGGTGATTGCCTTTCTGGCGCTGGCGTTTTTCGGCAACGGTCTGGCTTCGATCACCTGGTCGTTGGTGTCAACGTTGGCGCCGGCGCGGCTACTCGGTCTGACCGGCGGGGTGTTCAACTTCATTGGCAACCTGTCGGCAATTGCCACGCCGATCGTCATCGGCTTCCTCGCCAGCGGCGATTCGTTCGCGCCGGCGATCACCTATATCGCGGTGCTCGCATTGATCGGTGCATTGTCCTACGTGCTGTTGGTCGGCAAGGTCGAGCGTATCGAGTTGTAGTGGTCTGCGTCGGGCGACCATAATGCCGCCCGTTCCCTCGCTCAACGGTAAAAGGCTGGATATGCAGGAAGACGCCCCGGAAAAAACCAAGGACGCCGCGCCCACCGGCACGCAAACGCTGTTGCGCGGCCTCGGAGTGGTGCAAGCGGTGGCCAGTGGCGCCCGTGATCTCAAGGAGATTGCCCGGCTGATCGGCACCACACGCAGCACCACCCATCGTCTGGCCAGTTGCCTGGTCGACGAGCGCTACCTGCGCGTGGTGCCGCAAGTCGGTTATCTGCTCGGGCCTAAGCTGATCGAGCTGGGTTTTCAGGCGCGCGAAGAGTTGCCGCTGGTGACGCTGGCCGGGCCGTATCTGGACGAGTTGTCAGCGCTGACCGGCGATACGGTGCACTTGGGCATTCGTGAAGGCGATGAAGTGTTGTATCTGCTGAAGAACCCGGGACGCAATGGCCCGGAAATGCGCTCGCGGGTCGGCCATCGCATGCCGTTGGCGCGCACCGGGATTGGCAAGGCGTTGATGCTCGATGACTCGCCGAAAGATTGGCAGCGTCTGTACGACATCAGCCTGCCGGCGGGTGGGAAAAGTCAGTTCTGGCCGCAGCATCCCCAGCAGTCGTGGGAACAGCTTGAGCAACGCATGACCGAGTACGTCGCCGGTGGCTACGCGTTCGATCTGGAAGACAACGAACCGTCGATCCGCTGTGTGGCGGCGCCGATTCGCGATGCGAGCAAGGGCATTGTGGCGGCGATCAGTATCGCCAGCACCGTGCCATACATGCCGCTGGAAAAAATGGCCGAGCTGATTCCCCTGATCAAAGGGGTCACAGCCCGGCTTTCGGCAGAGCTAGGCCTGAAGGTTTAAACCTTGAGCGTCGCCATGTCGATCACGAAACGGTACTTCACGTCACCGGCGATCATCCGGGCGTAAGCCTCGTTGATCTGGCGGATGTCGAGCATTTCGATGTCGCAGGTGATGTTGTGCTCGGCGCAGAAATCCAGTACTTCCTGAGTTTCGGCGACGCCACCAATCAAAGAGCCGGCCAGTACGCGGCGGCTCATCACCAGTTTGCCGGCGTGGACCGGTGGATCAATCGGTTCGATCAGACCGACCAGAATGTGTACGCCGTCGAAACGCAGGGTGTCGAGGTACGGGTTGAGATCGTGCTGCACCGGAATGGTGTCCAGCAGGAAGTCGAAGTAACCGGCAGCCGCTTTCATCTGCTCGGCGTCGGTGGAGACGATCACATGATCGGCACCCTGACGACGACCTTCCTCAGCCTTGCTCGCCGAGCGGGTGAACAGCGTGACTTCGGCGCCCATGGCCTTGGCGAACTTGATGCCCATGTGGCCCAGACCGCCCATGCCGAGAATCCCGACCTTGTCGCCAGCCTTGACGCCGTAGTGCTTGAGCGGCGAGTAGGTGGTGATGCCGGCACAGAGAATCGGCGCGGCGCTGGCCAGTGCGAGTTTTTCCGGGATGCGCACGACGAAGTGTTCGCTGACGACGATGCTGTCGGAATAACCGCCCATGGTGTTGCTGCCATCGACCCGATCCGGGGTGGCGTAGGTCATGGTCGGGCCTTCGAGGCAATATTGCTCAAGGTTCGACTGGCACGCTTCGCAGGTACGGCAGGAGTCGACCATGCAGCCAACGCCGACCAGATCGCCTACTTTATGTTGGGTGACATTCGCACCGATCGCGGTGACTTTTCCGACGATCTCGTGGCCCGGCATCAACGGGTAAACGGCGATACCCCATTCGTTGCGTGCCTGGTGGATATCGGAGTGGCAGACGCCGCAGTAGAGAATCTCGATGGCAACGTCGTCGGCGCGCGGGCTGCGACGTTCGAACTTCATCGGGGCGAGGGGGGTGGTGGCCGATTGGGCGGCATAGCCGATGGCGGTGTACATGTGAAACCTCGCAAAAGCAGGAACAAGTGAGGCGGCGCATTTTGGGCGTCGACTGACCGGTCGGCCATGACGATTCCTCCGGGTCTCATGCCTAATCCTCCGGCATGCGGGTTTGATCGGTCGCATTGGCAAAAGGATCTGCGATGATGCTTTCATCCCCTATTTTCGTGATTTTTCGTGAAGAACAATTCGATGCAATTGACCCGTCATCTTGATGCCAATGCGCGGCTGGTTTCGCTGATCGAACCGCTGGCGCTTCGCGATGGTTATTCGCCGACCGGATTGCCCGGTGTGCAAGTATTGCGCGCCAGTTGCGACGTCGCCCGTGGCCCGCACATTTATGAACCGAGCCTGATGATCATCGCCCAGGGCAGCAAACTGGCGTTTCTCGGGCCACGCACTATGGAATACGGCGCCGGGCATTATCTGATTCAGGCGCTGCCGGTGCCGTTCGAATGTGAGACCTTCGCCTTGCCGGATGCGCCGTTGCTCGGCGTGTCGGTGGCGATTGATCGGGTGTTGCTCGGTGAACTGGTGCTGGCCATGGGGCTGGCGCCGGGCCGGCATATTCCCGCGCAGACGCCGGAGTCGATGACCTCAGTGGTGCTCGACGATGACATGCGTGGCTGTGTCGAGCGCTTGCTCAGTTGCCTGCACGATCCGCTGGAATGCCAGATTCTCGGGCCGGCGCGGGTGCGGGAGTTGTTGTTCACCGCGTTGCGCGGGCCGCAGGCCGATGTGTTGCGGGCGCTGGTCGAGCAGCAGGGGCAATTCGCGCGGGTGGCGGCGTCGATCAGTCATCTGCATGCGCATTACACCGAACCATTGAATGTCGAGACGCTGGCCGGTTGCGCGAACATGAGCGTGTCGACCTTTCATGAGCATTTCAAGCGCAGCACGCTGTTGTCGCCGGTGCAGTATCTGAAGCGTTTGCGGTTGTTGAAGGCGCAGACGTTGCTGGTGGCGGAAGGGCTGGGTGTGGCGCAGGTGGCGCATCGGGTGGGGTATCAGAGTACGTCGCAGTTCAGCCGCGAGTACAAGCGCTACTTCGAGCGTAGCCCTGGAGACGAGCGCGCCGCCTGATCCGGCGCAGATCCCTTGTGGTGTCAGAGGAATTCTGGGCAACAAAAAGGCCACCGATTTGGGAGCCTTGATGTTCAGCGGTTCGACTTACATGTTCGGATAAGTCGGGCCGCCAGCGCCTTCCGGCGTGACCCAGGTGATGTTCTGCGAAGGGTCCTTGATGTCACAGGTCTTGCAGTGCACGCAGTTCTGGGCGTTGATCTGGAAGCGCTTCTCGCCGTCTTCCTTGGTGATCACTTCGTACACGCCGGCCGGGCAGTAGCGCTGCGCCGGTTCGTCGTACAGCGGCAGGTTCTTGCTGATCGGGATGCTCGGGTCGGTCAGCTTCAAGTGGCAAGGCTGTTCTTCTTCGTGGTTGGTACCGGAGATGAACACCGAGCTGAGCTTGTCAAAGCTGAGTTTGCCGTCCGGCTTCGGATAGTCGATCTTCTTGCAATCCGCCGCGAGCTTGAGGCAAGCGTAGTCCGGCTTGGTGTCGTGCAGGGTGAACGGCAGTTTGCCGCCGAAGATGTTCTGATCCAGCCAGTTGAAACCGCCGCCGACAATGGCGCCGAACTTGTGGATCGCCGGGCCGAAGTTACGGCTGGCGAACAGTTCGTCGTAAAGCCAGCTCTTCTTGAACGCGTCGACGTAAGTGGTCAGCTCTTCAGTGCCGTCCTTTTCCGCGAACAGCGCGTCAGCCACGGATTCTGCGGCGAGCATGCCGGACTTCATCGCGGTGTGGCTGCCTTTGATCTTGGCGAAGTTCAGGGTGCCGAGGTCGCAACCGATCAGCGCGCCGCCCTTGAAGACCATTTTCGGCAGCGAGTTCAGGCCACCTTTGCAGATGGCGCGAGCGCCGTAGCTGATGCGCTTGCCGCCTTCCAGGTACTGAGCCAGCACCGGGTGATGCTTGAGGCGCTGGAACTCGTCGAACGGCGACAGGTAAGTGTTGCTGTAGGACAGGTCAACGATCAGACCGACCACCACCTGGTTGTTTTCCAGGTGATAAAGGAACGAGCCGCCGGTGTTCTCGGTGCCCATGATGTCCAGCGGCCAACCGGCGGTGTGCACCACCAGGCCTGGCTGGTGTTTGGCCGGGTCGATTTCCCAGATTTCTTTCAGGCCGATACCGTAATGCTGAGCGTCGGCATCGCTGTCGAGGTTGTAGCGCTTGATCAGTTGCTTGCCGATGTGGCCACGGCAGCCTTCGGCGAACAGCGTGTACTTGCCACGCAGTTCCATGCCAGGGGTGTACAGGCCTTCTTTCGGGTTGCCTTCGCGGTCGACGCCGAGATCACCGGTGATGATCCCGCGCACCACGCCTTGCTCGTCGATCAGCGCTTCCTGAGCGGCGAAGCCCGGGTAGATTTCTACGCCGAGATTCTCGGCTTGCTGGGCGAGCCAGCGGCACAGGTTGCCGAGGGAGATAATGTAGTTGCCTTCGTTGTGCATGGTCTTGGGCACAAAGAAGTCTGGAATCTTCTGCGCGTTTTCGGCGTTTTTCAGCACGAAAATATCGTCGCGGGTGACTGGCGTGTTCAGCGGCGCGCCGAGTTCTTTCCAGTCCGGGAACAACTCGTTCAGAGCGCGTGGTTCGAACACGGCACCGGAGAGGATGTGTGCGCCGACTTCGGAGCCTTTTTCGACCACGCAGACGCTGATTTCCTTACCGGCTTCGGCGGCCTTCTGCTTCAGACGGCAGGCGGCGGACAGGCCAGCGGGGCCGGCACCGACGATGACCACGTCGAATTCCATGTATTCGCGTTCCACAGGCTATCTCCTACTCAAGGCTCAACAGTTTTTTTTCTAATTTGGAGGTTTGATGTCGCATCCGCTATTCCTTTACGTTAACGTCAAGGGGAATATTGGAGACCGACCTTTCTCTCTAGGCGGCGCATTATATCTACACCACTCCGAGCGTCCAATACAAACGTTTGTTTGAATCGGCTCCAGCCCAGAGAAATCAAAGAAGCGCGGCTTATGAATGGTCATTTTGCTGTATTGACCGGAATAGGCGTTCCGGTCAAGATACGGGCGGTTTTACGCTCGTCGTAGGCAGACTGGCGGTTTCAAGAGCACGCCTAAAGACAGGGCACAGGCAGTAGAAGGTGATGCGCAGCGCAGTCCGGCGCGCAGTTTACACAGCGTGAAGATCAATGACTCGTCGGTCACCCCTGACGAACGGTCGCAGGTCTTCGCACCCTGTAGTCACCAGACACCCGAGTCGGCGTTTTTAGAGGTGCCCTTTTAGCCTGATGAGCATCAACCGCCAGGTTCGCCTAGGCGACTTTCTTTTCACCGGAGAGTAACGAGGAATCCATGAAGGTTCTTGTAGCTGTCAAACGCGTTGTGGATTACAACGTCAAGGTTCGCGTCAAGGCGGACAATTCCGGCGTCGATCTCGCCAACGTCAAGATGTCGATGAACCCGTTCTGCGAAATCGCAGTGGAAGAAGCCGTACGCCTGAAAGAGAAAGGTGTTGCGACTGAAATCGTCGTCGTCTCCATCGGCCCGACCACCGCTCAGGAGCAGCTGCGTACCGCACTGGCTCTGGGGGCCGACCGTGCCATCCTCGTCGAATCCGCCGAAGATCTGACTTCCCTGGCCGTTGCCAAGCTGCTGAAAGCTGTTGTCGACAAGGAACAGCCACAGCTGGTGATCCTTGGCAAACAAGCCATCGACAGCGACAACAACCAGACCGGCCAGATGCTCGCTGCACTGAGCGGCTTCGGTCAGGGCACGTTCGCCTCGAAAGTCGAAGTCTCGGGCGACAGCGTTGCCGTGACCCGCGAAATCGACGGCGGCGCGCAGACGGTTTCCCTGAAACTGCCGGCAATCGTCACCACCGACCTGCGTTTGAACGAGCCGCGCTACGCGTCCCTGCCAAACATCATGAAAGCCAAGAAGAAGCCTCTCGAAGTGCTGACTCCGGACGCTTTGGGCGTTTCCACCGCCTCCACCAACAAGACCCTGAAAGTCGAAGCGCCGGCTGCACGCAGCGCAGGCATCAAGGTCAAGTCGGTGGCTGAACTGGTCGAGAAACTGAAAAACGAAGCGAAGGTAATCTAAAAATGACTATCTTGGTAATCGCTGAACACGACAACAAAGTGCTGGCCCCGGCCACGCTGAACACCGTGGCTGCTGCGGCCAAAATCGGCGGCGACATCCACGTTCTGGTTGCTGGCCAAGGCGCTGGCGCCGTGGCTGAAGCCGCGGCGAAAATCGCTGGTGTGAGCAAAGTCCTCAACGCTGACAACGCCGCTTACGCGCATCAGCTGCCGGAAAACGTTGCTCCGCTGGTAGCCGAGCTGGGTGCTGGTTACAGCCACATCCTGGCTGCCGCTACTTCCAACGGCAAAAACATCCTGCCGCGCGTTGCCGCGCAGCTGGACGTTGACCAGATCTCCGAGATCATCTCGGTTGAAAGCGCTGACACGTTCAAGCGTCCGATCTACGCCGGTAACGCCATCGCTACCGTACAGTCGACCGCGCCAATCAAAGTGATCACCGTGCGTGCCACCGGTTTCGACCCGGTTGCTGCTGAAGGTGGTTCGGCTGCTGTTGAAGCTGTAGCTGCTGCACACAACGCTGGCACTTCGAGCTTCGTTGGCGAAGAACTGGCCAAGTCCGATCGTCCAGAGCTGACCGCTGCCAAGATCGTCGTTTCCGGCGGCCGCGGCATGCAGAACGGCGACAACTTCAAACACCTGTACGCCCTGGCCGACAAGCTGGGCGCCGCGGTGGGTGCTTCGCGCGCCGCCGTCGACGCAGGTTTCGTACCGAACGACATGCAGGTCGGTCAGACCGGCAAAATCGTTGCGCCACAGCTGTACATCGCCGTCGGTATCTCCGGCGCGATCCAGCACTTGGCCGGCATGAAAGACTCCAAAGTGATCGTTGCGATCAACAAGGACGAAGAAGCGCCGATCTTCCAGGTGGCCGATTACGGTCTCGTGGCGGATCTGTTCGAAGCGGTACCTGAGCTGGAGAAGCTGGTCTAATCCAGCGGCTTCACTTATAAAGAGCCCGGCCTGTTGGTCGGGCTTTTTTTTGTCTCGGATTTGAGTGGGAGCGTTTTGCCATGGATCTGCGTTGCGGATGGTTGTTGGGATTGGCCCTGTTGCCGGGGCTGGCGATAGCCGCCGGCAAATGCGAGCGCCTCGTCGTCACCGGCAGCCCGGATGCGCCGCCATACCTTTGGCAAGACCCGCAGAATCCCAAACAGTTGATCGGCGCCAGCGCCGAACTGTTGCAACAAGTCGCCAAAGATCTCGGCATCAAGGTCGAGTTGCTCTACGCCGGCAAACGCTCGCAAGCCCTCGACGAAGTGCGCAGTGGGCGCATGGACATGCTCGCCGACGCGCCGCTGACCTTCACTGAGTTGGAAAACCTCGACTACATCTATCCGCCGCTGCTGGAAAACGACTACCTGGTGTGGACGCGCAAAGGCTCGACACTGGTCTACAGCGAAGCCAAGGACCTGCATGGCCACGCCGGCGCGTTGTCGGAAAAGTCTCGAATCACCCAGGCATTCGGCGCTTTCGCCGAGCAGAATCTGACCCTGACCAAGACAGCCAACCTTACCCAGGCCCTGCAGAAATTGCTCCTCGGTGAAGTCGAATATGTACTCGCCGGGCGCTATTCGGGCATGGCTGCCGCGCAGGCATTGGGGATGGCCAGTGACTTGCTGGCGTTCGAGCAACCCGTCGACCGGCCGGGCCTGTTCCTCGCGGTTTCCCACAACTCTGCCTGCAACGATCCGTGGTTGCGCGGACAGCTAGCCAAAAAGATGACAGAATTGCCCGCGTCCGGACTGACGGAAGCCGCGCTGCAGCGCAACATCGAGCGCTGGAAGGCGCAGCAGCAACAGCCGCAACGACCTGTCAGTGCCCAAAAACAGTAGGGATTCTTTGTGAGTATTCGACCTCTTTTCGCGGCGATGGCCGTTCTGGCCCTGGCCGGTTGCGCGACCGATCCGGCACCCAACGAACAAATGCGTCTCACCGAACAAGCCATCACCCAGGCCAAGGCTGTCGGCGCCACCGCCGACGAAGTGCCGGAAATGAAACTGGCCGAAACCAAATACAACCGCGCCAAAGGCAACATGGCTGACGAGTCCTACCGGAATGCGCGCATGCGTTCCGAGCAGGCGGAACTGGATGCACGTCTGGCCGAGGCCAAAGTGCTGACGCAAAAAAGTGAAGAACAGGTGAATGTGCTCAATACCCGCATCGTCCGACTGCGCAAGCAACTGGGAGATGCCCAATGAGCTTCAAGTCGAAAGTTGTCGGCGGTCTGATCCTCGCCGGGTGTGTCAGCCTGTACGGTTGCGCCGGTCAACACAGCGAATCCGCGCTGCAAGAAGCCAGCGCCGACTTCCAGAAGGTCAAGGAAGACTCCAACGTGCTGCGCATTGCGCCGAAGGACGTGATCCGTGCCGGTGAGTCGCTGGCCCGTGCCGATCGCCTGTCGACCTACTGGGGCAGCGGTTCCGACGTGATCCATTACGCCTACCTGAGCCAGCGCTACAGCGAGATCGCCCGCGAGCACACCAATCAGGTGCTTAACGAAGAACGTGCGGCCAAACTCGAACTGGAGCGTCAGCGTCTGCAACTGGCCCTGCGTGAATCGAAGCTGCTGAGCGTACAGCAGCAGGGTAAATGGCTCGAAGAGCAGATCGTCGCACTGGCCACCACGCAGACCGACCGTGGTCTGGTGATGACTCTCGGTGATGTGCTGTTCGATACCGGTGAAGCGGAGCTGAAAAACTCGGCCAACCGTGTCGTCCTGAAAATCGTGCAGTTCCTGCAACTGAACCCGAAACGTGTGGTGCGTATCGAGGGTTACACCGACAGCACTGGCGGCAAACAGGAAAACCTCAAACTGTCTCGCGATCGCGCACAATCGGTGGCGGACGTGCTGATGGACCTGGGCATCGACGACAAACGCATTCAGGTCGAAGGTTACGGCGACGAATACCCGGTGGACGCCAACGCTTCCGAGCGCGGACGGGCACAGAATCGTCGGGTGGAAATTGTCTTCTCCGACGAAAAAGGCCAGCTCGGCGCTGCCCGTTAAGGGTTGCGTCTCTGGAAAGCCCGGGCTGTCATGCAGTACCGGGCTTTTTTACGTCTGTCGATCAGCTCGCAAATCAGTACAGTCGGGGGCAGACACCGCACTGTATGGTCGAGTAATGTGGCAACTGTCCCAGTACACTTCTAAACTGTTCCGGTATTGTTTCACACAAGAATAAAATGCCCGTGAAATCGAGTGCTGCGTCATGACCAATCTCTTGCTCTACCAACGTATTGCTCAGCAACTGGCCGAAGATATCCGTCGTGGTGTCTATCAACCGGGGGAGCGCGTGCCTTCGGTGCGCAAGATGAGTTCGCAGCTCAATGTCAGCCATGCGACGGTGTTGCAGGCGTACGCCAATCTCGAAGATCAGGGCTTGATTCGGGCGCGTCCGCAGTCCGGTTATTACGTCCACCAGACCCCCGCGCTGACTGCGCCGACGCCGGACATTGCCCGAGTCGAGCGTCCCGGCCTGGTCACTCGCAGCAGCATCATTCAGCAAGTGCTGGTCGAGTCGCGTCGCGAAGGCGTGTTCCCGCTCGGTGCCGCAGTGCCCAGTGTCGACTACTTACCTGTGCGCGCGCTGCATCAGCAACTGGCCAAGGTCACCCGGTTCCATAGCCCGCGTGCCTTCAGCTACATGTTCAGCCCCGGTTTTGAACCGCTGCGCCGGCAAGTGGCGATCCGTATGCGCGATGCCGGTGTGGTGGTCGATCCGTCGGAAGTGGTGATCACCCACGGTTGCGTCGATGCTCTGCAGATGTCGTTGCGTGTGCTGACCCGCCCGGGCGATCTGATCGCCGCCGAATCGCCGACCTATTATGGTCTGCTGCAACTGGCTGACCTGCTCGGCCTGAAAGTCATCGAGATCCCCAGCGATCCGGCCACCGGCATGAGCCTCGAAGCCCTGCAACTGGCGGCCAACCAATGGTCGATCAAAGCGCTGGTGCTGACCACGCGCCTGAGCAATCCGCTGGGCGGCACCATGCCCGAAGAGCGGCAGAAACAGTTGCTGCGTCTGGCCTCGGATTTCGATATTCAGATTGTCGAAGACGATATCTATGGCGAACTGATGTTCGAGCAAGGCAAAACCAAAGCGCTCAAGGCTTATGACCGACTGGATCGGGTGATCTACTGCTCGAGCTTCTCCAAAACCTTGTCACCCGGCGTACGCATCGGCTGGATGATCGCCGGCAAGTATCAGCAGGAAATCCAGCGCTTGCAGACTTTCAGCACCCACTCGGCGTGTAGCGTGACGCAGATGGCGATCGCCGCTTATCTGGAAAACGGTGGCTATGACCGGCATTTACGGTACATCCGCCAGGAATACCGGAAAAACCTCAGCGCCTTCCAGTTGGCGGTGCAGCAGTACTTCCCCGAAGGCACGCAAATGACCCGGCCCACGGGCGGTTTCATCCTTTGGGTGAGTCTGCCGGGCAGGGTCAATACACAAGAACTGCATGTGCGCGCCTTGCAGCAGGGCATCAGCATTGCACCGGGGCTGATCTTCAGTAATACCGAGCAATTCAACCACTGTATCCGCCTGAATTGCGGGATTCCGTGGAATCGCGAGGCGGAGCGGGCGTTGATGACGCTGGGTCTGTTGGCGACTCAACTGTGTCAGGAAACCGCTGGCGGATTCTGAACGAGCGGTGGGTGATGCTTGTCTTGTGGCGTCCAACAAGCGAGCATATGGCCCTCTGCCGTTAGTGTCGTTGGGTCCATGAAAGCGATTGCTCCTGCTGCTTGGGTTTTGCTGGGTTTGCTGATGATCGGTCAGGCGCCTGGAGTTGTGGCCGCTGCGGTTCAGGAAAAACCGGCTGCGACGAGCCCCACGAAAAAAAATCCGCCCGCGCAGAAGACCGCTACGGCGAAGAAAACCCAGCAAAAAGTCATCAAGAAGCGCAAGCCAGTCGCCTCGAAATCGAAACCCGCCAGTGAAGTGGTAAAAACCAGGTTGCCGTCGGCCAGAC
The DNA here is from genome assembly GCF_054667675.1 of Pseudomonas sp. S3_C06. NCBI lineage: Bacteria > Pseudomonadati > Pseudomonadota > Gammaproteobacteria > Pseudomonadales > Pseudomonadaceae > Pseudomonas > Pseudomonas sp. S3_C06. The sequence goes on along the minus strand of NZ_CP162747.1, from coordinate 2,090,285 downwards.
TCGATTTGAGCCTGCCCAAGGACATGGTCGAGGAATTGAAACCCAAGGGCACGGTTGAATTGCCCAAGCGCGAGCCGATCCTGCCGCAGATGTTTGGCGAGAAAAACAACGGATTCCAGCTCAACGGCCGCTTGCTCAGCAACGAAATGCAGTTGCAACTGCGCAACGAAGAGCGCCGCGAAGTCGAAGGTGCCGCGCTGGATTTCGAATTCAAACAGTAAAACCAACCCATCTGTGACCCGCAGACCAGACGCTTTGTCGGAGACTGGTCAGTCATATTGAGTTATCGCTAAAAACCCCGGTTCCGGCAATTTGAAACAGCCGTTTTAGCGGTTACTCTGTTCCGCGTCCCTTTTACACATCGCCCGTCGCGAGGAATTGTTCGTCATGAAATGCCGTGAAGGCTGTGGCGCTTGCTGCATTGCCCCTTCCATCAGTTCGCCGATTCCCGGCATGCCTGATGGCAAACCTGCAGGCGAACGTTGCGTGCAACTCTCGGTCGAAAACCTGTGCAGCATTTTCGGCCGCCCGGAGCGCCCGGCAGTCTGTTCCGGCTTCGCGGCTGATGTTGAAGTCTGTGGCAGCAGCTCGGAAGAAGCGATCAGGCTGATCGGCTGGTGGGAGCAAATGACCGCGGCGTGATGTGTCAAACGAACGGAACTTCAACAATAAGGAATAAGACTATGGGTTCGCTGCATCGTATCGCTGTGTTGTGTGGTTTGACCGCTGTGCTGGCCACGTCCGTCGCTCAGGCTGAAGACTGGAAAGTCGCCAAGAACGAAGACGGCATCAAGATTTCCCTCAGTGAAGTGCCGGGTTCGGACTACAAGTCTTACCAAGGCGTTGCGCTGATGAAAACCACCGTCGCCAAACTGCGCGCACTGCAGGAAGACGTCGCTGGCGCCTGCGCCTGGATTCACGAGTGCAAGACCCAGAAACTGCTCAAGCACGAAGGCGACAAGAGCTGGACCTATAGCCAGTTCAATACGCCTTGGCCGGTAACTCCGCGTGACTCGGTGATCGAAGTCACCACCGTCGAAGGCGCCGACGGCAGCCTGACCCGCAACCTCAAAGGTCTGCCGACGTACGTTCCTGAAGAAAAAGGCTTTGTCCGCGTGCAGCAGGTCAAAGGCTTCTGGAAGTTCGTACCGAAGGGCGACCAGGTTGAAGTGACCTATCAAGTGCACACCGAGCCAGGCGGCAGCGTGCCGGCGATGGTTGCCAACAAGTTTGTCGTCGATGCGCCGTTCAACACCTTGAAAGCTCTGAAGGAACGCGCCGAGAAGTAATCGGCCCGCGTTCAACGAAACGCCCCGAACAAGTCGGGGCGTTTTGTTTTGTATCTATATTGTGTTTCCAGATATGCGTTGCACGAAATTTTCACAAAGTGTTCCTGACAATTCGCCCGCGCTGTTTGCCCGCTGCCGTAAATGAAAGTGTCTGGCGGCGGGGCAGTAATCAATGGCAATGGTGCGGGTGATCGTGCAACATTTGCGCACTGCGCAAGCCCCGGGGTCTGGAATGACCAATAGAGGGCATGGCGCCGCTGTATTTTTGCAACTTCAACTTCCAATGGGTCCTAAAACGACATGGCAAACCCGGACGCCCTGAATCAGCAGCGATCTTCCGCTCGCCTGCTGCAACCGACCGTCAAATCGCATCTGGCCTACACGCTGCTGTGTGCTCTGGTCATGATGGTGATGTTTTCCGTGCTGCGCCTCGCGCTGCTGGTCTACAACCGCGAGATGATCCTCGACACTCCGGCTTCGACCTTCCTCGAAGCCTTCGCCAACGGCCTGCGTTTCGACCTGCGCCTGGTGGTTTACCTGTGCATTCCGCTGGTGCTGGCCCTGTTCAGTGCGCGCGCCATGGCCGCACGCGGTTTCTTCCGTCTGTGGCTGACCATCGCTTCGAGCATCGCGCTGTTCCTCGGCCTGATGGAGATGGACTTCTACCGCGAGTTTCACCAGCGCCTCAACGGTCTGGTGTTTCAGTACGTGAAAGAAGACCCGAAAACCGTGATGAGCATGCTCTGGTACGGTTTTCCGGTGGTGCGTTACCTGCTGGCGTGGGTCATCGGCACTGTCATTCTGACCCTTGCGTTCAAAGGTGCCGATCGTGCCACGCGTCCGCGCGGGCCTTTCAGCGGCGGTAGTGTCAGCAGCCGCCAAGTCGCGCCGTGGTACACCCGCCTGGCGGTATTCGTGGTCTGCCTGCTGATCTGCGTGGTCGCCGCCCGTGGCACCCTGCGTCAAGGCCCGCCGATGCGCTGGGGTGACGTGTACACCACCGATTCCAACTTCGCCAACCAGCTCGGCCTCAACGCCACGCTGTCGCTGATCGAGGCCGCCAAGTCGCGCATGGGCGAGGATCGCGACAACATCTGGAAAGCTACGTTGCCGCAAGAGCAGGCGCAGAAAGTCGTGCGCGACATGCTGCTGATGCCAGACGACAAACTGGTCGATGCCGATATTGCCGCCGTACGCCGTGATTACACGCCGCCGGCCGACAAGACCCTGCCGATCAAGAACGTTGTGGTGATCCTGATGGAAAGCATGGCCGGTCACTCGGTCGGTGCATTGGGCGCGCCAGGCAACATCACGCCATACCTGGACAAACTGTCGAAGGAAGGTCTGCTGTTCGACCGCTTCTTCTCCAACGGTACGCACACCCATCAGGGCATGTTCGCGACCATGGCCTGCTTCCCCAACCTGCCAGGTTTCGAATACCTGATGCAGACCCCGGAAGGCAGCCATAAGCTGTCCGGCCTGCCGCAGGTGCTCAGCGCCCGTGACTACGACGACGTGTATGTCTACAACGGCGATTTCGCCTGGGATAACCAGTCGGGCTTCTTCAGTAACCAGGGCATGACCAACTTCGTTGGCCGTAATGACTTCGTCAACCCGGTGTTCTCCGATCCGACCTGGGGCGTGTCCGACCAGGACATGTTCGACCGTGGTCTGCAGGAGCTGAAAGCACGCGAAAACGGCAAGCCGTTCTATGCGCTGCTGCAGACCCTGTCCAACCACACGCCATACGCCTTGCCGACGCCATTGCCGGTCGAGCGCGTGACTGACCGTGGCAGCCTCAACGAACACTTGACCGCCATGCGCTACTCCGACTGGGCGCTGGGTCAGTTCTTCGAGAAGGCGCGCAAAGAACCGTACTTCAAGGAAACCCTGTTCGTCATCGTCGGCGACCACGGTTTCGGCAACGAACGCCAGATCACCGAAATGGACCTGGGTCGCTTCAACGTGCCGATGCTGATGATTGCGCCGGGCATTCAGGAGAAGTTCGGTACCCGTGACCACACCGTGGGCACGCAGATCGACATCGTACCGACCATCATGGGCCGTCTGGGCGGTGAAGTACGCCATCAGTGCTGGGGCCGCGACTTGCTCAACCTGCCGGAAGGCGACACCGGTTTCGGTGTGATCAAGCCATCGGGCAGTGAGCAGACCACCGCTATCGTTACGGCCGACCAGATTCTGGTGTTGCCGAGAGACAAAGACATGGGGCCGAAGATGTGGCGGTACCAGTTGGGTGCGAATCCTCACGCCGAAGTCGTTCCGAATGCACCGCGCACTGCCGAGTTGAAACTCAAGCTGGAAGCGTTCCTGCAAACGGCGACCAAGAGCCTGATGGATAACACCGCTGGTGTGATTCACGGCAAGCCGGATTGATCGCTTGGCGACAGTAAAATCCGCGCAATAAAAAAGAGGCCCTGAACAGGGCCTCTTTTTTTTGCGCTTGAAGCGTTATATCCGACCGAGTAACAGCAGGACCAACAGCACCACCAACACCACGCCGATAATGCCTGAAGGACCATAACCCCAACTTCTGGAGTGCGGGAAGACCGGCAGACCACCGATCAGCAACAGGATCAGGATAATGATTAGAATTGTGCCCATGTCGATTTCCTTGTTGATAGCGTTCGAGAAGTCTTGTGTTCAGGGGGCGACTGGAGACTAAGTAATTCCAGCCGGCTTACAAGTTCCGACTGGCGCGTATGAAAGAAAATTCAATGTTTTTTTAATGTATTTGGATTGCTCGTTTATTTCCTTTGCAGCGAAAACATCGCAGCCTCGTTCACTCGACAGCTCCTACACGAATCAATGTAGGAGCTGCCGAAGGCTGCGATCTTTTGATCTTGCATTCAGCAACTTGATGGAGCGTGGGCACGCGCCGATCCTTCGCTACACTCGGCGCATCTTCCCCGGAACAACAAGGCTGTGTGCTATGCAAAATCGCATGATGATCACTGGTGCGGGCTCGGGCCTGGGTCGCGAAATCGCGCTGCGCTGGGCGCGTGAAGGCTGGCAACTGGCCTTGTCCGACGTCAGCGAACCCGGTCTGCAGGAAACCCTGAAAATGGTTCGCGAGGCGGGCGGTGACGGTTTTGTTCAGCGCTGCGATGTGCGTGATTACAGCCAGCTCACCGCGTTCGCTCAGGCCTGCGAAGAGAAGCTCGGTGGCATTGATATCATCGTCAACAACGCCGGTGTCGCCTCGGGCGGGTTCTTCAGCGAGCTGTCGCTGGAAGACTGGGACTGGCAGATCGCGATCAACCTGATGGGCGTGGTCAAGGGTTGCAAGGCGTTCCTGCCACTGCTTGAACAAAGCAAAGGCAAGATCATCAACATCGCCTCCATGGCCGCACTGATGCAGGGCCCGGCAATGAGTAATTACAACGTGGCCAAGGCCGGCGTGGTTGCACTCTCGGAAAGCCTGCTGATCGAACTGGCGCAGCAGGAAGTCGGCGTGCACGTGGTTTGCCCGTCGTTCTTCCAGACCAACTTGCTCGACTCGTTCCGTGGCCCGACCCCGGCGATGAAAGCGCAGGTCGGCAAGTTGCTGGAAAGTTCGCCGATTACGGCGGCGGACATCGCCGACTACATCTATCAGCAAGTGGCGGCTGGCGAATTCATGATTCTGCCCCACGAGCAGGGCCGGATGGCCTGGGCGATCAAGCAGAAGAACCCGCAACTGCTCTATAACGAAATGACCTCCATGGCGGAAAAAATGCGCGCCAAGGCCAAGCAGAACAACGGCTGACCTTGCCCGTTGCAGGCGGCGTCGTTAGGGTGGCCGCAATGGTCACCCTGTCGAGACGCGTCAATGCTCAATTACTTGTGGTTTTTCCTCGCGGCGCTGTTTGAAATCGCCGGTTGTTTCGCCTTCTTCATGTGGCTGCGCCAAGGCAAGAGTGCCTTGTGGGTGATTCCTGCGCTGCTCAGTCTGACCTTGTTCGCGCTGTTGCTGACCCGTGTCGAAGCCAACTACGCCGGTCGTGCCTATGCCGCTTACGGCGGGATTTACATCGTTGCTTCGATCGGTTGGCTGATGGTGGTGGAGCGCGTGCGTCCATTGGGTTCGGACTGGATCGGCGTGGCGTTGTGCGTCATCGGCGCCAGCGTGATTCTGTTCGGGCCACGGTTTTCCGCTGCCTGAATGGGGGGATTGTGGGAAACGTCTTACGTCTCGGTGTAAGGGGGGCTGTAAGGCAAAACTGATTTGCCTGCCGCGCATTGTAGAGCCGCCTCAAGCCGCGCATCTTCAGGGTTCGCTAACCCTGAAGGACGAATCTCATGCTTGTACTCAGCCGTGTCGTTGGTGAGTTGATTTCAATCGGTGACGACATTTCCCTGCGCGTGCTGTCGGTGAACGGTTCCAGCGTGCGCTTCGGCGTCGAAGCGCCACAAAAGGTCAATGTGCATCGCGCAGAGGTCTATGACCGGATCAAGCGCAAGCAGGCCACCGAAAAGCTCCGCTGAAGCATTCAATCGAACAGATGCTTGGGCACGTCGTGCTTGAGCATCAATTGGCACTGCTCGCTTTCCGGGTCGAAGACGATCAGCGCCTGGCCTTTGGTCAGTGCCTGACGTACGCGCAGCACACGGGTTTCCAGCGGCGTGTCATCGCCATTGTCGGTGCCGTCGCGGGTGACGAAATCTTCGATGAGGCGGGTAAGGGTGTCGACTTCAAGTTGGTCGTGGGGAATGAGCATGGGCACCTCGGTCAAATCAGTGTCGGGATGCTACGGCGATTGCGGGTTGCCTGCCAGTTTTGTGTTGCTTGGTCTGGCCCCTTCGCGAGCAGGCTCGCTCCCACACTTGGAAATGGATTCCCTGTGGGAGCGAGCCTGCTCGCGAAGTCGATGGTTATGCCTACAAAAATTTAACTGTCGGAACGCTGCCCCACCAGACTGTCCACCGACGGCACCCGCGTATCGCTCTCCATCTGCGTGTCATGTTCGATCTGATGACTGAAGCGATCCAGCGAAGCATTGGCCGGCGCCGCATCGCTGGCAAACACCGGCGGGCTCAGAATATAAGCGCCGAGCAAGCGACTGAGCGCCGCCAGACTGTCGATGTGCGTACGCTCATAACCATGGGTCGCGTCACAGCCAAACGCGAGCAGGGCAGTGCGGATGTCGTGGCCGGCCGTCACCGCCGAATGCGCATCGCTGAAGTAATAGCGGAACAGGTCGCGGCGCACCGGCAACTCGTTCTCGCTGGCCAGTTTCAGCAAGTGCCGCGACAGATGATAGTCATACGGCCCGCCGGAATCCTGCATCGCCACGCTCACCGCGTGTTCGCTGGAATGCTGCCCCGGGGCGACCGGAGCGATGTCGATGCCGACAAATTCACTGACATCCCACGGCAATGCTGCCGCTGCGCCGCTGCCGGTTTCCTCGGTGATGGTGAACAGCGGATGGCAGTCGATCATCAGTTCCTGACCGCTGTCGACAATGGCTTTAAGCGATGCCAACAGCGCGGCGACACCGGCCTTGTCATCCAGGTGACGGGCGCTGATGTGGCCGCTTTCGGTGAACTCCGGCAGCGGGTCGAAGGCAACCACGTCACCGACGCTGATGCCCAGCGAGTCGCAATCGGCCTTGGTCGCACAATAGGCGTCCAGACGCAGTTCAACGTGATCCCAACTGATCGGCATCTCATCCACGGCGGTATTGAACGCATGCCCGGACGCCATCAGCGGCAGGACACTGCCGCGAATCACACCGTTGTCGGTAAACAGGCTGACGCGGCTGCCCTCGGCAAAACGGCTCGACCAGCAGCCGACCGGGGCGAGGGTCAGGCGACCGTTGTCTTTGATCGCGCGGACGGCAGCGCCGATGGTATCGAGGTGCGCCGAGACGGCACGATCGGGGCTGTTCTTTTTGCCTTTGAGCGTGGCGCGAATGGTGCCGCGCCGGGTCATTTCAAACGGAATGCCGAGTTCTTCCAGACGCTCGGCGACGTAACGCACGATGGTGTCGGTGAACCCGGTGGGGCTGGGAATGGCGAGCATTTCCAGGAGGACTTTTTGCAGATAGTTCAGATCCGGTTCGGGGATTTGCGTGGTCATGGAAACTCCTGATGGGTTGAGCACTGATCGTTCCCACGCTCTGCGTGGGAATGCAGCCGGGGACGCTCTGCGTCCCAAGAGTGGACGCAGAGCGTCCGGTGAGGCGTTCCCACGCAGAGCGTGGGAACGATCAGGAAAGGGTTAAATCGCCGGCTGACTGTGCGGAAACAACAAATCGACAAAGCGCTCCGCTGTCGGCTGCGGCTCATGGTTGGCCAGACCGGCGCGTTCGTTGGCCTCGATAAACACGTACTCCGGCTGATCCGCCGCTGGCACCATCAAGTCGAGCCCGACCATCGGAATATCCAGCGCCCGCGCCGCGCGCACGGCGGCATCAACCAGCGTCGGATGCAGAATCGCCGTGACATCTTCCAGAGTGCCGCCGGTGTGCAGATTCGCCGTGCGCCGCACAAACAAATGTTCACCGGCCGGCAGGATGCTGCTGTAGTCATAACCCGCCGCATGCAGGGTGCGCTGGGTCTCGTGGTCCAGCGGAATCTTGCTTTCGCCGCTGGTGGCCGCCTGCCGACGACGACTCTGCGCCTCGATCAACGCGCCAACCGAATGCTGGCCATCGCCGACCACTTCCGCGGGTTTGCGAATCGCTGCTGCCACCACTTCAAAGCCAATCACCAGAATCCGCAGATCAAGCCCTTCATGGAAGCTTTCCAGCAGTACGCGGCTATCAAATTGCTTCGCCGTTTCGATGGCTTGCTGCACCTCTTCGATGCTCTGCAAATCCACCGCCACGCCTTGGCCCTGTTCACCGTCGAGCGGCTTGACCACCACCCGTTGATGCTCATCGAGAAAGGCCAGGTTATCGTCGGCATTGCCCGCCAGTTGCTGCGAGGGCAGATTCAACCCGGCACCTTTCAGCACTTTGTGCGTCAGGCTTTTGTCCTGACACAGGCTCATGCTGATCGCGCTGGTCAGGTCGCTCAGCGATTCGCGGCAACGCACGCGACGGCCGCCATGGCTGAGGGTGAACAGTCCGGCATCGGCGTCATCCACCTGCACATCGATGCCGCGACGATGCGCTTCTTCAACAATGATCCGCGCATACGGATTGAACTGCGCCTCCGGCCCAGGGCCGAGAAACAGCGGCTGGTTGATGCCGTTTTTGCGTTTGATGGCGAAGGTCGACAGGTTGCGGAAACCGAGCTTGGCGTAGAGGTTTTTCGCCTGACGATTGTCGTGCAACACCGACAGGTCGAGATAACTCAAACCACGACTCATGAAGTGTTCGATCAGGTGCCGCACCAGCACTTCGCCGACACCCGGTCGTGAGCACTGCGGATCCACCGCCAGGCACCACAGGCTGCTGCCGTTTTCCGGGTCGTTGAAAGCCTTTTGATGGTTCAGGCCCATGACGCTGCCGATCACCGCGCCGCTGTCCTCATCCTCGGCCAGCCAGTACACCGGGCCGCCCTGATGATGCGGAGTGAGCAGGGTGGCATCGATCGGCAACATGCCGCGCGCCTGATACAACTGATTGATCGCCTGCCAGTCCGCCTCACTTTGCGCCCGACGAATACGGAAGCCGCGAAACACTCGGGTGGCCTGCCGGTAATCGCTGAACCACAGGCGCAACGTATCGGACGGGTCGAGAAACAGTTGCGTCGGCTCAAGTCCGAGAATTTGCTGCGGTGCTGCAACGTACAAAGCGATATCGCGTTCGCCGGGCTGCTCTTTGAGCAGTTCCTGCGCCAGCGATGCCGGATCGGGAAAGGTGTGGCCGATCAGCAACCGGCCCCAGCCGCAATGTACGGCGATCGGCTCGGCGGCCAGCGTGCTGCCATCTTCGGCCAGACGTGCCTGCAGGCGTTCATAGGACGGCGTCTGACCGCGTAGCAGCCGTTGGTTGATGGCCGTGGCGTGGGGTTTCATCGATCAGATTCCTTGTTCACTGAGCCACAGGTTCAGGGCTGCCAGTTGCCACAGTTTCGAACCGCGCAACGGCGTCAGTTGGCCTTGCGGATCAGTCAGCAGTTTGTCGAGCATGGCCGGGTTGAACAGGCCACGATCCTGACTCGGATCGAGCAGCAGTTCGCGTACCCAGTTCAGCGTATCGCCCTGCAAATGCTTGAGGCCCGGGACCGGGAAGTAGCCTTTTTTGCGGTCGATCACTTCACTTGGAATGACCCGGCGCGCGGCTTCTTTCAAGACCTGTTTGCCGCCATCCGGCAGCTTGAATTTGCCCGGTACGCGGGCCGAGAGTTCGACCAGTCGATAGTCGAGAAACGGCGTACGCGCCTCCAGGCCCCAGGCCATGGTCATGTTGTCGACGCGTTTGACCGGGTCGTCGACCAGCATCACCGTGCTGTCCAGACGCAGGGCTTTGTCCACTGCGGCCTCGGCGCCGGGCTGGGCGAAATGTTCCTTGACGAAGTCGCCTGCGGCATCGTTCGCGGTCAGCCATTTCGGCTGCACAGTGGCGGCGTAGTCGTCATAGCTGCGGTCGAAAAATGCGTTGCGGTAAGCCGTGTAAGGATCGGCCGCGCCGTCGACTTGCGGATACCAGTGGTAACCGGCGAACAGTTCATCGGCGCCCTGGCCGCTCTGTACCACCTTGCAATGTTTGGCCACTTCACGCGACAGCAGATAGAAAGCGATGCAGTCATGGCTGACCATCGGTTCGCTCATTGCGCGGAACGCGGCGGGCAATTGCTCGATGATTTCTTTCTCGTCGATGCGCAACTGATGGTGCTGCGTGCCGTAGTGTTTGGCGATCAGATCGGAATACTGGAATTCATCACCACGCTCACCGCCGGCATCCTGGAAACCGATGGAAAAGGTCGACAGGTTCTCGACGCCGACTTCACGCAACAGACCGACCAACATGCTCGAATCGACACCGCCGGACAGCAGCACGCCGACATCCACGGCCGCACGTTGACGAATCGCCACCGCTTCGCGGGTGCTGTCGAGCACGCGGTCGACCCAGTCTTCCAGGGTCAGGTTTTTCTCGTCGTCGTGTGGGCCGTAAGGCAGGGTCCACCAGGTTTTCTGCTCGGTGCGGCCATCGGCTTCAACGCGCATCCATGTAGCGGGCGGCAGTTTTTCGATGCCGGCCAGCAAGGTGCGCGGCGCCGGGACCACCGCGTGGAAATTCAGGTAGTGATTGAGCGCCACCGGGTCGAGGATCGGGTTGATGTCGCCGCCCTTGAGCAGTGCCGGCAATGCCGAGGCAAAGCGCAGGCGCTGGCCGGTGCGCGACAGGTACAACGGCTTCACGCCGAGACGGTCGCGGGCGATGAACAGGCGTTTGGCGTCGCGTTCCCAAATGGCAAACGCGAACATGCCATTGAGCTTCGGCAGCAACGCTTCGCCCCAGGCGTGATAGCCCTTGAGCAGCACTTCGGTGTCGCCACCGGAATAGAAGGCATAACCCAGCGCTTCAAGCTCGGCGCGCAGTTCCGGGAAGTTGTAGATCGCACCGTTGAAGGCCAGAGACAGGCCGAGTTGGCTGTCGATCATCGGCTGCGCAGAGCCGTCCGACAGGTCCATGATTTTCAGGCGCCGATGACCCAGGGCAATCGGCCCTTGGGCATGGAAGCCCCACGCGTCGGGGCCGCGAGGGGCCAGGTGATGGGTGATTCTCTCGATCGCTGCAAGGTCTGCAGGTTGTTGATCAAAACGTAACTCGCCAGCTAATCCGCACATAAAATCCTTACCGGTTTTTCCGTTGGGGAGGGGTCAAGCCGTACCTCGCCAGAAGGGCGGGTACTCAGAAACTGACCCGCCCCGGTAAGTGGAGTTTTAGAACGATAAGTTATAAGGCAACAGGTTCCAGCTTGTGCAGCAGAGCGCCGGGTTGTTCGCGCAAATGTTTCTGCACCTCGAACTGCCCGAAGTAGTCGTCCGCCATTTCGCTGTTCATGGGTGCGCCGGGCTTAGCGGAGTCTGTTGTGGCCAAGCGTTTTTTCAGATCCACCAGTCGAGACAGCGCGTCGTGTTTTTCGATGGCGGTCCAACGATCGAGGCTGGCGAAAACGAGGGCCAGCAATTCATCCGTGGCATAAACACGCAAGCGCCTGTTGAAGTCCTCATTCGGGCTGTTGAGATGGGCTGCGCCTATAAGTGACGCCTGACTCTCCCGGCGATTGGCGTAGGCGGCCTCGTCGACATTGGCAACCGCCACCGCGAGCTTCCCGGTATCTGCTGTCAACTTGTCGAGATGGCGATCGAAAAGATGTTTGTACAGGCCTGTCTCCAGCGGGATGAACGCGATGTTTTCTACGAACGAAATGCTTTGCAGGTTCAATGTCCGGAATTCACTTTGTTCGCGGTGGGTCAATTGCGAAATGAACAGCTCTTGCAGTTGTTTACTTGCAACGAAGTTGACGGCCAGGCGATACCTGCACTGGTCTTCACTGTCGTCCTGGTAAAAGCTGTCGCCGGCATCATTGGGGATGTATACGTAGTAGCTGTCTTTCGTCGAGTGATCGGTCTGGCGACAGGTTATCAATACGGCATCTGTCATGTATTTGCCAAATAGCTGTATCGAATACAGCTTGATTCTGGCGTTGTTGAACAGGTCACCATAAACAATATCTTCGTTGCCTTTGGCGAGGTTCAACAGGGTGACAAGCCGATAAAGAGGGAAGTTCGCTTTGCTGAAATATTTTTCGTAGGCGGCGAGCTTCATGTTTGTTTTATGCATGCGCAGGCTGATCAATTCGAGACTTGAGACTCTGAACGTTCTGGAAATGTGTTTCCGGTATTCGCCCCCGAGATCAAGCTGGCGACTCAGCAGCGCAAACGCTTGTGCGGTTATCTGAGTAGGCGGTGAGCCGTCGGGCGCTTCTTCGTCGACTTTGGGTAAGGTCTTGCTGTCGTCCGAGAAGTAACCGGCAGCCGCTTCCTGTTCCGTGAAATTCAGCATCGCTGCCTGCAGCAAGGTGTAGGTGTGGGAGCCATCGTCCACGGCTGTCGCGGGTTTGAGCTTGATGCTGTCGTTGACACTGAACCGCCCTCCATACTGTTGCTGCAACGCCTGTCGCAGCTTTCGCATGCAGAAATCCTCCAGCGTTTCCAGGTTGCCCAGCAATTGATCAATGTAGTTCTGGTAGGGCAGCGCCTCATCGAGTAATGCACGGAATTCGCCCAGCCTGACCGGGTCGGCTTTGAGCAATCCGTCGCTGATGAATTGGGCAACGACGGTTGCCTTGTCCCGGTCGCCCATTTCATTGAGCAGTTTTTTCAGCGTGGCTTCATGGGTCAAAACGCTTGCTTGTTGTTGCGTCTGGATAATCATGTTGGAAGTCTCGTGTTGAAGAAGAGACTTGATCCTAGGCCGTCGAAACAAAAAAGAATAACGTGTTTAGTTGATCGCTTGAGCCATGAAGTCAGCGGTATTTTGATTGAAAGATATACATATCTATCGCCACGGAAAGGTCTGAGTGTGTCTGCGGTATTTGCAGGGGAGATGGCACTCTGGGCACCCTGAAGTTGCCGGAAAAATGGTGGTAGATATCTATGTTGTTGGTGCGAGTTGCTGTGGTTTTATGCGTGCAGGAACATGAGGTTTGGGGGGTTGGTCATTCCTCGATTTCGATATGTTAAAACTTCCATTTCGCAATAAAGGACTATTGCCGATGTCAACCAAAGTAAAGCTTCCACAAAAAACAATCCTCAGCACATTGCTCGATGCCACAGAGGATCTCGATACCGCCCGGACTCTGCAAAAAAGCCTGCCGGCGCATTTATTGAAAGCGACGGTGGCCGACTTGTCAGCCCTTGATCAGACAAGCCGTGATCTGCACCAGATTCAGGCGACCGTGGCGGCGGATCTGCTCGCATTGAAGTCCTTGCAGACGTTCTGCATCAATGAACTGAGCGATGCCTTGAGTCGCAAATGGTCGGTAGTCTTTGATGTCGAGAAAGACTTTCTGAGTCTGCCGGGCGTTGATTGCGGTTGCCCTGCGACCTCAACCGACGAGAACGGTATTCAGACGTTCCCGCACGCTACACCGACGCTGTTGCAAGCGGCGATGCAGAACTTCAGCGAAGACGAGGCCGCTGAGAGCTTTCCGCAAGGCAGTTTTATTCGAGTGCACAGTGCCCCAGACGGGGTCACCGGGCTGACCCCAGCCACGTTTGCCGCTTTTTGCCGAGAGCTGGATTTGGGCAAGCGCTATCAGGAGCATTTCCAGCAGGTGTTCGGCTTGCGCGACAGCGATGACAAGGTGATCGCCACCAGCACCATGACCGCTGATATCGCGAAAATGAAAAAGCTGCTGTTGCAATTCGACCTGCACCAGGCCGCGCTTAAAAGCCATATCACCTTGGCGGGTCAGCAAATGCTGCAGAAGCTGATCGACTTCGATGGCGGGGTGTCAGCGCAAACACTGCGCTATGGCAATCGAACGCTGATCATGCAAGGCATTGAGATTTTCGACAGTTGCGTCTGGGGCGTGGTGGTGTTTTCTGCCCGTTCGGTGGAGTTGTACCCCGATGAGTGGTGCCTGGTGTACATGGCGGGTGAGCCCGAGCGACCGCTGTATGAATACAGCAGTTTTACCGCGTTCAAGCAGTACCTGACGCAGCAGTTGAAGGTAAAAAGTTACAAGGATTATTTCGCCAACAGCATTGATGAAGACGACAAGGCCGACTTTTTCAAATCCGTCGCTGACAGCGCTGAGCTGGGCCACATCAAGCAGTTGCCGATTACTGTGGCGCTCTTTGAATTCATGGTGCAAAGCCACGTCGGCAAGTTGCAACTCGATGCGCGCAAGCTGGCCGTGCCGACCGCCGATATTGATGAGGAAGTGCGCCAGAAGCGCCTGCTGGATTTTCTTCAGTTGGGTGTGACCATCGTCTCCGTGGCCGGCTTCGTCGTGCCCGTGCTTGGCCAGTTGATGATGGGCGTTGCAGTCGGGCAGTTGCTCGGTGAGGTTTATGAAGGTGTCGAAGACTGGCGTCATGGCGATCATCAGCAAGCGCTGTCGCACCTGTTGAGCGTGGCGGAAAATATCGCGCTGATGGGCGTCTTTGCCGGCGGGCAAAAAACCTTGGGCGCGCTTGGCAAAAAACTGCTGCGCTCACACCCGGAGTTCTTCGGTGAATTCAGCGCCATTCTCAATAGTGCCGGCAAGCCGCGACTGTGGAAACCTGAACTCTCACGCTATGAGCATTTCCTTCCGGCGGGTTTGACGGTCGCCCCGAGCTCCACGGAGTTTTATCAGATCGGCGCGAAAACCATGGCCCGCGTCGATCATCGATTCTTCGCCGGGCCTTATGATTCCGCCGCGAAAGTCTGGCGTCTGGAACATGCCGAGCGTGCGCAGGCTTATGTTCCAGAGCTTGTCCGGCACGTTGAAGGTGGCTGGCGGCTGCCCGCCGAAGAACCGCAACAGTGGGGCAGTTCGGCGTACACGCTCAAGCGTATCGATCCGCAGTTGAGCGAATTCGTCGATACCGATCTGGACATGATGCGCCGCCTCAGCGACACCCCGCACGAAGGCTTGCAACAGGCCTTTACCGACAATCTGAGCTTGCCTGTACGCTTGCGTGAAACCGTGGAGCGCGCGCGTATCGTGCGCCAGTTGCGGCAATTGACCCTCGAACTGCAGAGCGGCGAAACCCATTCCGGCCAGCCTGTCGAAGAGCAGTTGCAGGCCTTGCCGAAAATGCCCGGCTGGCCGACCGACCGCTACATCGAGGTGACCGACGCCGAAGGCAGCGTGACGGCGACCTATCCCCTGACCAAGACCCTCGATGAGTCGCTGGGTGTGGTAGTCAGCGAACAGCAACTGGCGCGCGGGCAGTTGTTGCAAACCGTGCTTGATGGCCTGTACCAGAAAGAGGTCGACGCCTTGCTGGGCAGCAAAGTCGCGAAAAGCGCCGAAGAACCGATCCTGGCAAAGAAACTGGGCGCGGCGCTCAAGGCAGATCATCGCGCAGCTTTCGAGCGTATGTATCAGCGCGTCGATCAGAGTGACGTTGGTGATGTTGTGAAGTTGCGCCAGGTGTTTGCCGACATCCCGGCACGCTATGCGAAAGCGCTCATCGATCGCGCGCCGAGTGCGCAGCGCCTGCATCTGCGCTCGACCGGGCGAGTGCCACTGCGGCTCGGGCAGCAAGTCAGGGAGGGGATCGATCAGGTGCGTCTGGATCGCGCACTGGCGGGGTTTCATTGGCCGCGGCTTGCCAATGCCGACACCGACAGTCTGGCGATTCAGTTGCTGCCCCGTCTGAGCGGTTGGGATTCCCTGCGTCTGGAGCTACGCGACAAGACGCTCAGCGGGCCGATTCTGCAAGCCATTGGCGACGCGTCGGCGACTTCCGCCGATACTTGCTCGCTGGTGAAAACCGTCGAGGGCTATGAAGCGTTTGGCGGCGATGGCAAAAGCCTCGGCACGGTTGCTTCCGGCCCTGACGCCCTGTACGCCGCCATCCTCAAGGCACTGCCGCCACGCCAACGACTAGCCGCCGGATTTCCCGAGCCGGTGCCGGCCGACACGGCACGGCTGCGCAAACAGTTGCTCAACACGGCACTGGATGAGCGTGAGGCCACGGCACGCACGCTGATCCGCGGCCAATCCGAACCACTGGTCGTCGAGCCTGCCTGTATCCAGGGCGATCATCCGCCGGCGGTGAAACATCCGCCCGCGCTGATGCGCAAAGTCCGCAAGCTCTATCCGCGTCTGAGTGAAGCGCAGGCCAGTGAATTCATTGACAGTCTGGGAGAAGACCTGTTGACCCGTGCGACACGGGTCAATGACTTGCGCCGGGATCTGCAGAGCCTGCGTGAAGCGCTGTTTCTCTGGAGCGAGGATACCGCCGCCATGAGTACGCTGGGAGGGGATCTGGCGGACGTACGGCACAGTCGCAAGACCATGGCCGAGCTGATCGAAAACGGATTCCGTCGGTTCTACTCCGTCAACAATGAAAATGGAAAATCGGTCGGTGTCTTGCGTCTTGATGGCATGCGCGTCGGCAAGTTGCCGACGCTGCCACCGGGGATCAGTTTTGACCACCTCCAGCAATTGTCCATGAAGGACATGGCGCTGGACGATGATGTGGCGTACTTCCTCAAGTCATTCACAAAACTCGAGTCGCTGGAACTCGACCAGAACGCCATGACTCGTTTTCCTGAAGTGCTGTCGCATATGCCTGATCTGACCCACTTGAGTCTGGCGCAGAACAAGCTCCAGTTGACCGGGCAGACGCTGACAAAACTCAACGGTTTGCGATCGCTGCACCATCTGAACCTCAATAGAAATCCGCTGGGTGCCACACCGGATGTCAGTCAGATGTTCAATCTGCGCCGTCTGTTGCTGCAAGACACTGGCCTCACGGAAATGCCCAAGGGGCTTGCGCGTCTGCTGTATCTGGATTGGGTGGACTTGCGCAGCAATGCCATAAAAAGCCTGCCTGACTGGCTGTTCAAGACTCCGCGACGTTTCAGCCAGGCGCTGGACCTGGGCCTCAATCCTCTGGCCGAGCCGAGCAAAACACACCTTGAGAATTATCGCGACAATTTCGGCGTCGGCATGGGCTATCTGGAAAACGACATGCCGCGACTCGACGAGCAACAGGCACGCTCGCTTTGGCTTTCTGAGGAGACCGGTGAGGTTTGGGCCAGGCGTGAACGGATCTGGAACGCATTCAAGGATGACTCACGCGCCGAGGGCCTGTTTCATTTGCTTTCTGAACTGGGCGATACCGCCGATTCGGAGAAGGTCAGCAAGGACATGCAGCGGCGGGTCTGGGCCGTGCTCGAGGCAGCCGAGTCCGATAGCGCGCTGTGTGATCAGGTACTGAGCGCGGCCGCCAACCCGATCAATTGCACCGACACGGCGGCGATCAATTTCAGTTATCTGGAGGTCGCTGTGGAAGTCGATCGCGTGACCCGGGGCGCGGGTGGCCGGATCAACAGCGCCAAGCCGCTGCTCGACCTGGGGCGCGGTCTGTTCCGCTTGGAACAACTGAACGAAATTGCTCAGGAACATGCCGCCAAGGCCCCGACGGTCGATCCGCTGGAGGTGAATCTGGCCTATCGTGTTGGCCTCGCCAAGGCGCTGGATTTGCCAGGCCAGCCGCAAAACATGCGTTTTGGCACACTGGGTGGGGTAACCGAAGCCGATCTGGAGGTGGCGAAACACCAGGTTGCCACAGCGGAACTCTCGCCAAAATGGCTGAAGTTCATGAGTGAACGGTCATTCTGGAGAGCCTACCTGCAACGCACATTTGCGCGAAAATTTTCCCCTCTCGATGATGTGTATGCGCCGCGCATGAGTGCTTTGGACGCGCAGCAGGACGAGTTGTCCGATGCCGACTATTTGAGCCAGGCGGAAGTCATCAAGGCCGAACGGCAAAGCGCCATAGACGATGTGGTGACGCTTCTGACCACCGATGCGCTGCGCACTGCGGACCTGGGTCTTTGCACCCTGAGCGACGTATGAGCACTACTTGCCACGAATCAGTTGGCGCAACACGAAACGGTTGGGATGACAGGCTTCGGCGACGCTTCTGGGCAGCGGCAGTGGTTCGTTGTCCAGCCAGGCAGCCAGCAGCTCGCCCGATAGCGGCGCGGTGATCAGTCCTCGTGAACCATGGCCGCTGTTGATGTACAGGCCGTCGAGCCATGGACAGACGATGGCCGGCACCTGACGGGCATCTTTGCTCAGCGCCGCATAAGCGTCGAGGAATGCTGCGCGATCGGCCAGCGGTCCGACAATCGGCAAATAGTCAGGGCTGGTGCAGCGAAAGGCTGCGCGGCCCTGCAGCCTTTCGACAGGCTGTTCGCTGATCTGCAGACGCGCGACGAGGTCAGTGGAAATCTCTTCGAGCATCGCCAGATTGCCGGCGTGTTCGGCGGTGGTCGGCGTCAGGTCATCGCTGTTGAAATCGAAACTGGCGCCGAGGGTGTGCTCGCCCAAACGGGCAGGCGCGACGTAGCCTTCGGCACAGACCACCGTGGCCAGCGTCTGACTTTCTACGGTTTCGGCGAGACGCGTGATCTGCCCGCGAATGCGTTTGAGCGGTAACTCGGCACTCTGGGGGAAGCGTTTGATCTCGGCGGCACCGGCCAGCACCACGACCGGCGCGCTGGCGAGCAGACGGTCACCGTCCAGCGCTTGCCACTGACCATCGACCTTGCGCAGTTGTAGCGCTTCGCAATGGCTGAGCAGTTCAATGTTTGGCTGCGCCGCTTGCACCTGACACAGCGCGGGCGGATGCACCCAGCCACCTTCGGGATAATACAGACCGCCATGGGCCACACCGACACCGGCACGCGCCTGCGCCTCGGGTTGCTCCAGCCACTGCAACAGATCTTCCGGGAAGGCTTCAGCCAATTGCGCATGACGCTCGGCTTCCTTGGCATTGAACGCCAGTTGCAGCACGCCGCAATCGTCCCAGTCGCTGCCGCGTTGCAGGGTTTCGAGCAGGCGCCGGGTGTAACCGAAACCGCTGACGATCAGTTGTGACAAGGCTGTGCCGTGGGCGGACAACTTCAGGTACAGCACGCCCTGCGGGTTGCCCGAGGCTTCTTGCGCCACCGCTTCATGGCGCTCCAGCAACGTCACCTGCCAGCCGCGTGCGGCCAGACTGGACGCCGTGGCACATCCGGCCAGACCGGCGCCGATCACCAACGCACGACGTTCTCCGGCAATCGGGGCAGGGCGGGCGAACCACGGCTTTTGCGCAGCAGGCGGCGACACTTGCGCTGGCCAGCCGAGAAATTCGCCCCGGAGGATTTCCCACTTGTGGCCGATGCCCGGCGTGCGTTTCATTTTGAACCCGGCGGCGTTGAGCAAACGCCGTACCCAACCGGTGCTGGTGAAGGTGCTGATGGTCGAGCCGGGTGCCGCCAGTCGCGCCAGTTCGACAAACAGTTCGGCGGTCCACATGTCGGGGTTTTTTGCCGGAGCGAAGCCGTCGAGAAACCACGCGTCGATTTGCGCATCGAGCTGCGGCAGTTGTTCCAGTGCGTCGCCGATCAACAGCGTCAGCGTCACGCGGCCGTTGGCCAGCGTGATGCGCTGAAAACCCTGATGGATCGCCACGTAGTGCGTCAGCAACTGATCAGACAGTGGCTTGAGTTCAGGCCACAAGGCCAGGGCCCGGTGCAAATCGGCTGGACTCAGCGGGTATTTTTCGACGCTGACGAAATGCAGCCGCGCTCCTGCCACGGCGTGCTGTTCGAACAGCTGCCAGGCGCAGAGAAAATTCAGCCCGGTGCCGAACCCGGTTTCGCCAATGACCAGCCGCCCGTGTGCCGGCAACGCGGCAAAGCGCTCGGCCAGACGGTTCTGTTCGAGGAACACATAACGGGTTTCCTCCAGACCTGATTTGTCGGAAAAATACACGTCATCGAACACCCGCGAACGCGGGCGTCCCTGGTCATCCCAATCGAGTTGGGCATGGGGCAGTACAGGTTTCATGGCAGGCTCGACAACGACAAGGCGGCCATTCTAGCTGATCGCGCAGGCGTTGCTTGATCCATGGCAAGGCTTGCCGCCGAGACTGGCGGACAATCCGCCACCCGCGGGAATTTCTGCGCCGCTGCTGTGCCCAATCCGCTAGTCTTGCTGAATCCTGGAAGGAGCCGTCCCATGTTTGAATCCGCTGAAATCGGTCACGCCATCGACAAAGACACCTATGAGGCGGCCGTGCCGGCATTGCGCGAAGCCTTGCTCGAAGCCCAGTTCGAATTGCAGCAGCAGAAGCGCTTTCCGGTGATCATCCTGATCAACGGCATCGAAGGCGCGGGCAAGGGCGAAACGGTCAAGTTGCTCAACGAGTGGATGGACCCGCGCCTGATCGAAGTGCGCACTTTCGATCAGCAGACCGATGAAGAGCTGGCGCGGCCACCGGCGTGGCGTTACTGGCGGATGCTCCCGGCCAAGGGGCGCATGGGGATTTTCTTCGGCAACTGGTACAGCCAGATGCTGCAGGGCAGGGTGCACGGTTTGTTCAAGGATCCGCGTCTGGATCAGGCGATTGCCGGGGCCGAACGTCTGGAAAAGATGCTCTGCGATGAAGGCGCGCTGATCTTCAAATTCTGGTTTCACTTGTCGAAAAAACAGATGAAGGCCCGGCTCAAGGCGCTGGCTGATGACCCCCTGCACAGCTGGCGAATCAGCCCGCTGGACTGGCAGCAGTCGGAGACCTACGACAAGTTCGTCAAATACGGCGAGCGTGTACTGCGCCGTACCAGTCGTGACTACGCGCCGTGGCATGTGATCGAAGGCGCCGACGCCAATTACCGCAGCCTGGCGGTCGGCAAGATTCTCCTCGAAGGTTTGCAAAATGCGCTGAAGCGTCCGGACGTTCATCCCCACGATGTCAGCGCCGCGCCGTTGGGTACGCCGGTCGATCAGTTGAACCTGCTCGACAGCCTCGACCTGACCCAGCGCCTGGAGAAGAAAGACTACGAAGAGCAACTGATCACCGAGCAGGCGCGCCTGTCCGGGCTGATGCGCGACAAACGCATGCGCCGCCACGCGCTGATCGCGGTATTCGAAGGCAACGACGCGGCAGGCAAGGGCGGGGCGATCCGTCGAGTTGCGGCGGCGCTCGATCCACGTCAATACAACATTGTGCCGATTGCTGCGCCGACCGAAGAGGAGCGCGCGCAGCCGTACTTGTGGCGTTTCTGGCGGCACATTCCGGCGCGCGGCAAGTTCACCGTGTTCGACCGCTCCTGGTACGGCCGGGTGTTGGTCGAGCGGGTCGAAGGTTTCTGCACGCCGGCCGACTGGCTGCGCGCCTATGGCGAGATCAATGATTTCGAAGAGCAACTGGCGGACGCCGGGGTGATCGTCGTCAAGTTCTGGCTGGCCATCGACAAGGACACGCAAATGGAGCGCTTCCAGGCGCGCGAAGAGATTCCGTTCAAACGCTTCAAGATCACCGAAGACGACTGGCGCAATCGCGACAAGTGGGATGATTACCGTGCGGCCGTGGGCGATATGGTCGACCGCACCAGCTCGGAAATCTCGCCATGGACGCTGGTCGAAGCGAATGACAAGCGCTGGGCCCGGGTGAAGGTGTTGCGCACGATCAACCGCGCACTCGAAGAGGCCTTCGAGAAGTCCGACAAGCACGCGAAGAAACACAAGGACTGAGCCGATAGACACGCATACGCGGGGTGAATGATTGTCGCGGTCGTTGATGCGGTGGACTTATGCTCAAGTCCACTCTCAACTGACAACAACAATGAGGTATGCCATGCGTGAAGTGGTGATCGTCGACAGCGTGCGGACTGGCCTGGCCAAATCCTTTCGCGGCAAGTTCAACCAGACCCGTCCCGATGACATGGCGGCTCATTGCGTCAACGCCCTGCTTGAGCGCAACGATATCGACCCGGCCAGCGTCGAGGACTGCATCGTCGGTGCCGGCTCCAACGAAGGCGCGCAGGGTTACAACATCGGCCGCAATGTCGCGGTGCTCTCGCGTCTGGGCACCGGCACCGCCGGCATGACCCTCAACCGTTTCTGTTCCTCAGGTTTGCAGGCGATCGCGATTGCCGCCAACCAGATTGCCTCGGGTTGCAGCGACATCATCGTCGCCGGCGGTGTCGAGTCGATCAGCCTGACCATGAAAAGCGTCAACACCGATCACCTGATCAACCCGCTGCTCAAGCAACAGTCGCCGGGCATCTATTACACGATGGGCCAGACTGCCGAAGTGGTGGCGCGGCGTTATGGCGTCAGCCGTGAAGCGCAGGATCGTTATTCGCTGCAAAGTCAGATTCGCACCGCACAGGCGCAGGCGGCCGGGTTGTTCAACGATGAAATCGTGCCAATGGCGGTGAAGTATCGCGTCGAGGACAAAAACACTGGCGAGGTGCAGATTCTCGACGGCGTGGTCGATCGCGATGATTGCAACCGTCCGGACACCACCTATGAAAGCCTTGCTGGATTGAAACCGGTGTTTGCTGAAGACGGTTCGGTAACGGCGGGCAACTCGTCGCAACTGTCTGACGGTGCGTCGATGACCCTGGTGATGAGCCTGGAAAAAGCCCTGCAACTGGGGCTCAAACCGAAAGCGTTTTTCCGCGGCTTCACCGTGGCCGGTTGCGAGCCGGACGAGATGGGCATCGGCCCGGTGTTCTCGGTGCCGAAACTGCTCAAGGCGAAAGGTTTGCAGGTGGCGGACATTGATCTGTGGGAACTCAATGAGGCGTTCGCTTCGCAGTGCCTGTACAGCCGTGATCGGCTGGAGATCGATAACGACAAGTACAACGTCAATGGCGGGTCGATTTCGATTGGTCACCCGTTCGGCATGACCGGGTCGCGGCAGGTCGGGCATCTGGTGCGCGAGTTGCAGCGGCGTAATTTGCGTTATGGGATCGTGACGATGTGTGTGGGCGGCGGGATGGGCGCGACGGGGTTGTTTGAGGCGGTACGCTAAACCCTGACCTGTTTGGTGTCTGATCTACCGCTTTCGCGAGCAGGCTCGCTCCCACATGGGTTAAGGGTGTACCTATTTTTTATGTTCACCCCAATCCTGTGGGAGCGAGCCTGCTCGCGAAGCGATCGACCGAGTCTACCGGTTGGAATCCAATGCTTGCATCCGCGCGATGTAGGCTTTTATTTGCTGCTCAGCGATCTCATGACTGTCGAAAGGCCCTTCAAGGGTATTTTCCCGAGTACTGAAAAACAGTTCACCATTGACCCGGCACACCCGCTCGCTGCGAAAGCGCATGGCGGGGGCGTTGTCCTGCGCGCGCATTGCTAACATGATCGGTCTCCTTGGCTGATGCGCTGAAAGGGATCCAATGAGCTTATGCCTGAAGCACTTGGCGCGCCCGCTGAGCCGATCAACGGCGCCGCGTCAATTTAATGCTGCGACCTGCACAGTTTCATTCGCGTCCTGACCGCAACTGTCCCTGTGTCGCGACCAGTGGCAGGCCTAGAATGGGCGCACTTGTCAGCAGGCTTTGGGGTTCGCATGCACATTTCATCCGGTCGCTGGGTCTACGGTCTGTTCCTGGCCCTGCTGACCGCGTTTCTGTGGGGCATCCTGCCGATCAAACTCAAACAGGTATTGCTGGTGATGGACCCGGTGACGGTGACCTGGTTTCGTCTGTTGGTTTCCGGCGGCTGCCTCTTCATCTACCTGGCGGCGGTAAAACGCCTTCCCAGCCGCAAAGTGCTCGGGCCCAAGGGCGGCTGGCTGGTGCTGATGGCGGTGCTCGGGCTGGTCGGCAACTACGTGTTGTACCTGATGGGCCTCAATCTGCTCAGCCCTGGCACCGCACAACTGGTGGTGCAAATGGGCCCGATCATGCTGCTGATCGCCAGTCTGTTTGTGTTCAAGGAGCGTTTCAGCATTGGTCAGGGGATAGGGCTGGCGGTGCTGTTGATCGGTTTTGTACTGTTTTTCAATCAGCGCCTGGCCGAGCTGCTGACGTCATTGTCGGACTACACCGCAGGGGTTTTGCTGGTGCTGTTGGCGTCGACGGTGTGGACCTTTTATGCGCTGGGCCAGAAGCAATTGCTGACGGTGTGGAATTCGTTGCAGGTGATGATGGTGATCTATCTGTTCTGCGCACTGTTGCTGACACCGTGGGTGCATCCGCTCGAAGCGCTGAACCTGAGCCCGCTGCAGGGCTGGCTGCTGTTGGCGTGCTGCATGAATACCTTGATTGCCTATGGCGCGTTCGCTGAAGCGCTGGCGCATTGGGAGGCGTCGCGGGTCAGTGCGACGTTGGCGATCACGCCGTTGGTGACGTTTGGCGCGGTGGCGATTGCGGCGGGGATCTGGCCGGAATACGTGCATGCCGAGCAGATCAACGGGCTCGGGTATGGCGGGGCGGTGCTGGTGGTATTGGGGTCGGCGCTGGTGGCGTTGGGGCCTTCGTTGATTGCCGGGTTGAAGGCGCGGCGGATGAAGGTGGCCGCCAGTTAGACCGCGTCGCTCCCATTCGCGAGCAGGCTCGCTCCCACAATTGACCGCGATCCCATGTCAGGAATGCGATCGAATGTGGGAGCGAGCCTGCTCGCGAAGACGGACTTTCAGGCGCTACAAATCTTAACCCTTGGCGCCAGCCTCGATCATATTCTCCGGCCGCACCCACGCATCAAACTCTTCATCCGTCAGATAGCCCAGCGCCAACGCCGCCTCACGCAAGGTCAGCCCTTCGCTGTAAGCCTTCTTGGCAATCTCCGCTGATTTGTCATAACCAATGTGCGGATTCAACGCCGTCACCAGCATCAGCCCACGTTCCAGGTGTCGGGCCATGACTTCGGCGTCCGGCTCAAGCCCTGCGATGCAGTGCTGCTGGAAGTTGCTGCAACCGTCGGCAAGCAAGCGAATCGATTGCAGCAGGTTGTGGATGATCACCGGTTTGAACACGTTCAACTGCAAGTGACCCTGGCTGGCGGCAATGCCGATGGTCACGTCGTTGCCCAGCACCTGACAGGCGAGCATCGACAGCGCTTCGCACTGGGTCGGGTTAACCTTGCCCGGCATGATCGAGCTACCCGGCTCATTCGCCGGTAGGCGTACTTCGGCAAAACCTGCGCGTGGGCCGGAGCCGAGCAGACGCAGGTCGTTGGCGATTTTCATCAGCGCCACGGCGAGGGTTTTCAGCGCGCCAGAAAGACTGGTCAGCGGCTCGTGGCCGGCGAGGGCGGCGAACTTGTTCGGTGCGGTGACGAATGGCAGACCCGACAGCGCCGCCAGTTCGGCGGCAATCGCCTCACCAAAACCGTGCGGCGAATTCAGCCCGGTGCCGACGGCCGTGCCGCCCTGAGCCAGTTCACACACCGCCGGCAGTGCCGCACGAATAGCGCGTTCGGCGTAATCCAGCTGCGCGATAAAACCGGACAATTCCTGACCGAAGGTGATCGGCGTTGCGTCCATCATGTGCGTGCGCCCGGTTTTCACCAGTTTCATGTGCCGCGCCGCCAGTTCGGCCAAGCCGCCGGACAACTCGGCAATCGATGGCAGCAGTTGTTCCTGCACGGCTTGCGCGGTGGCGATGCTCATCGCAGTGGGGAAGCAGTCGTTGGAGCTCTGCGAGCGGTTGACGTGATCGTTCGGGTGCACCGGCGTCTTGCCGCCGCGCGGGTTGCCGGCCAGTTCGTTGGCGCGACCGGCGATGACTTCGTTGACGTTCATGTTGCTCTGGGTGCCGCTGCCGGTCTGCCAGACCACCAGCGGAAACTGGTCGTCGTGCTGGCCGTCGAGCACTTCGTCAGCGGCCTGTTCGATCAGGCGGGCGATGTCGGCAGGCAGATCACCGTTGCGATCGTTGACGCGGGCGGCGGCTTTCTTGATCAGGGCCAAGGCGTGCAGTACCGGCAGCGGCATGCGTTCCTGACCAATGGCGAAGTTGATCAGCGAGCGTTGCGTCTGAGCACCCCAGTAAGCGTCGTCCGGGACCTCGATCTGGCCCAGGCTGTCGGTTTCGATACGGCTCATCGTGCACACTCCTGTTGGTCTGTTTGCGCAGTTTAGGCCGGCTTCGGCCGTGGTGGTTCCATCGAGCCGATTGTTGACCGGTAAAACCCGGCCAATCAAGCGCGGCAAGGCTCGGGGGTTGAGCGACGAGGTTTTTTAGGCGCAGAATGGTCGCCCTTGGGGTTTTACCTCGCCTAGCTGAAAAGGAAACTCGATGACTCGTCTTCGTGCCATCTGCACCGCGGTTGCACTGGTTTGCGCCAGCGGCCAGGTGCTTGCCGATACCGCCAGCCACAACGCCAGTGCTGAAGCTTTCCTGACCCTGGCGCACGCTGACAAGCTGGGCACTCCGGTGTACATGCAAGTGCAGCAAATGTTCGCTCAGCGTTTCGAACAGACCAAAGCCCCGCAAGCCAAGAAAGCCGTCCTGGAAACCTACCAGGCCAAGGCTAACGCCGCGCTGGACCAGGCCATTGGCTGGAACAAGCTGAAGCCGGACATGGTCAAGCTCTACACCACCAACTTCAGCGAATCCGAGCTCAAAGACCTGGTCGCGTTCTACCAGTCGCCACTGGGCAAGAAAGTCCTCGAAAAAATGCCGCAGCTGACTCAGCAATCTGCCCAGATGACCCAGGCCAAACTGGAAAGCGCCGTACCTGTCGTCAACAAGCTGCTCGACGACATGACCAAAGAGCTGGCTCCTGCAGCTGCGCCGGCCAAGAAGAAGTAAGCGGAGTTCGTGATGACCATGCAACAACGCATCGAATCGACGCTGGCGCTGCTTCAGCCCGAACATCTGCAAGTGCTGGATGAAAGCCACATGCACAGTCGCGGGTTGCAGACGCACTTCAAGGCTGTGGTGGTCAGCGCGCAGTTCGACGGCCTGAACCGGGTCAAGCGCCACCAGAAAGTCTACGGCACGCTCGGCGAGCTGATGGGCGAGTTCCATGCGTTGGCGTTGCACACCTACACTCCGCAGGAATGGGCAGAGATCGGCGCCGCCCCGGCGTCACCGACCTGTGCCGGCGGCAGCAAGCATTAAGCTTCGGTTTTTTGCTAGAATCCGCAACGCGCCGCTTACCCGGCGCGTTTTTTTTGAATCCGGTTCACCCTTTGCGAGGGTAGCCACCTGGAGAAATACCCATGACACAACCTATTGTCGTGGCGGCACTGTATAAGTTCGTCACCCTCGAAGATTACGTCAACCTGCGCGAGCCCCTGCTGCAAGCGATGGTCGACAACGAAATCAAAGGCACCCTGCTGATCGCCGAAGAAGGCATCAATGGCACGGTCTCCGGCAGCCGCGAAGGCATTGATGGCCTGCTCGCCTGGCTGAAGAGCGACCCACGCATGATCGATATCGATCACAAAGAGTCGTACTGCGACGAGCAGCCGTTCTACCGCACCAAAGTCAAACTGAAGAAAGAGATCGTCACCCTCGGTGTCGAAGGCGTCGACCCGAACAAAAAGGTCGGCACCTACGTTGATCCGCAAGACTGGAACGCGTTGATCAGCGACCCGGAAGTGCTGTTGATCGATACGCGCAACGATTACGAAGTGTCGATCGGCACTTTCGAAGGCGCCATCGATCCGAAAACCACCAGTTTTCGCGAATTCCCCGACTACATCAAAGAACACTTCGATCCGGCCGTGCACAAGAAAGTCGCGATGTTCTGCACCGGCGGCATTCGCTGCGAGAAAGCCTCGAGCTACATGCTCAGCGAAGGCTACGAAGAGGTTTACCACCTCAAGGGTGGCATCCTGAAGTACCTTGAAGAAGTGCCGCAGGAAGAAACCAAATGGCAGGGCGACTGCTTCGTGTTCGACAACCGCGTGACCGTGCGTCACGACCTCAGCGAAGGCGACTACGATCAATGTCATGCCTGCCGCACACCGGTCAGCGTTGAAGATCGCGCCTCCGAGCATTACGTCGCCGGCATCAGTTGCCCGCATTGCTGGGACAAGCTGAGCGAGAAGACCCGCCGCAGCGCCATCGATCGGCAGAAGCAGATCGAGCTGGCCAAGGCGCGCAACCAGCCGCACCCGATCGGCTACAACTACAAGCAAGCATCCACCGAGGCTTAACCATGTCTGCACGCCTGCTCTATGTGATGGATCCGATGTGTTCGTGGTGCTGGGGTTTCGCTCCGGTGGCCAAGGCATTGGTCGAGCAGGCCCAAGCAGCCGGGGTCGAGTTGCATCTGGTGGTCGGTGGTTTGCGCACCGGCAGTGGCTCGGCGCTGGAGCCGACTACGCGGCGCTACATTCTTGAACACTGGCAAGCGGTCACCGAGGCCACCGGCCAGGCGTTCAAGTTCGACGGTGCGTTGCCCGATGGTTTTGTCTATGACACTGAGCCGGCCTGCCGGGCGATCGTCACTGCGCGCAGCCTGGCGCCGGATTGCGCGTGGAAACTGGTCGGGCTGATCCAGCAGGCGTTTTACGCTGAAGGTCGCGATGTCACCCAGGCCAGCGTGCTGGTCGAGTTGGCAGAAAAGGCCGGTGTGCCGCGCATCGAATTCGCGGCGTTGTTCGATCATGCCGATCAACACAAAGCGACTCAGGCCGATTTCAGTTGGGTGCAGGATCTTGGCATCGCCGGTTTCCCGACCCTGCTGGCCGAGCGCAACGGCCAACTGGCGCTGCTGACCAACGGCTATCAACCGCTCAGCGAGCTGTCGCCATTGCTCGGCCGCTGGCTGGAACGCGCGGCCTGTGTCTGATCTGGCCGATGACACGCCAGCCGTAAAGCGTGTCGACCGGCTGAGCTGGGCAGAAGTCCGGCGACTGGCACTTACACACAAAAAATCCCTGTGGATCGCTAATGGCGTGGCCGTTCTGGCGACGTTGTGCAGTGTGCCGATTCCGTTGCTGCTGCCGTTGCTGGTGGACGAAGTTCTGCTCGGCCACGGTGATTCCGCACTGAAAGTCATGAACCACATGCTGCCGGGCATGTGGCAACAAGCGGCGGGTTACATCGGCCTGATGCTGGTGGTCACCCTGACGTTGCGTTGCAGCGCCTTGTGTTTTGGCGTGTTGCAGGCACGGCTGTTTGCGCGGCTGGCCAAGGACATCGTTTACCGCATCCGTGTGCGCCTGATTGAGCGGCTCAAGCGGATTTCCCTGGGCGAATACGAAAGCCTGGGCAGCGGCACAGTGACCACGCACCTGGTCACCGATCTGGATACCCTCGACAAATTCGTCGGCGAAACCCTCAGCCGTTTTCTGGTGGCGATGCTGACACTGGTCGGTACCGCGAGCATCCTGATGTGGATGCACTGGAAACTGGCACTGCTGATTCTGCTGTTCAACCCGTTGGTGATCTACGCCACGGTGCAGTTGGGCAAGCGGGTCAAGCACCTGAAGAAACTCGAGAACGACAGTACCGCGCGCTTCACTCAGGCGTTGAGCGAAACCCTCGATGCGATTCAGGAAATCCGCGCCGGCAACCGTCAGGGCTTCTTCCTCGGGCGACTCGGCCTGCGTGCGCAGGAAGTGCGCAATTACGCGGTCAACTCGCAGTGGAAAACCGACGCTTCCAACCGCGCCAGTGGTTTGCTGTTCCAGTTCGGTATCGACATCTTCCGCGCGGCGGCGATGCTCACGGTGTTGTTCTCCGACCTGTCGATCGGCCAGATGCTCGCAGTGTTCAGTTACCTGTGGTTCATGATCGGCCCGGTCGAACAACTGCTCAACCTGCAATACGCCTACTACGCGGCGGGCGGTGCGCTGGCGCGGATCAACGAACTGTTGGCGCGCGCCGATGAGCCGCAGTATCCAGGGGGTGTCGATCCGTTCAAGGGCCGTGACACCGTCGGTATTCAGGTGCAAGGCCTGAGCTTCGGCTACGGTGATGAACTGGTGCTGGATCAACTGAATCTGTCGATTGCGCCCGGTGAGAAAGTCGCGATTGTCGGCGCCAGCGGCGGCGGTAAAAGCACCCTCGTACAGTTGCTGCTCGGGCTATATACACCACTGTCCGGGACCATCCGTTTCGGCGGCTCGAGCCAGCAGGAGATCGGTCTGGATACGGTGCGGGAAAACGTCGCCGTGGTGCTGCAACACCCGGCGTTGTTCAACGACACCGTGCGCGCCAACCTGACCATGGGCCGCACCCGCAGTGACGAAGCCTGCTGGCAGGCGATGGAAATTGCTCAACTCGAAACGACCATCCGCGCCTTGCCCAAGGGTCTGGACAGTATCGTCGGCCGCTCCGGCGTACGCCTTTCCGGCGGTCAGCGGCAACGTCTGGCCATTGCGCGGATGATCCTCGCCGAGCCGAAAGTCGTCATCCTCGACGAAGCCACCTCGGCCCTCGACGCCGCCACCGAGTACAACCTCCATCAGGCC
This sequence comes from Pseudomonas sp. S3_C06, assembly GCF_054667675.1. Lineage (NCBI taxonomy): Bacteria > Pseudomonadati > Pseudomonadota > Gammaproteobacteria > Pseudomonadales > Pseudomonadaceae > Pseudomonas > Pseudomonas sp. S3_C06. The sequence continues at coordinate 2,060,204 of NZ_CP162747.1, read as the reverse complement.
ATGGCGCGCTTCCTCAATGGCCGCACCACGCTGATCATCGCTCACCGACTGTCAGCGGTGAAGCAGGCTGATCGCGTGCTGGTGTTCGACGGTGGCCAGGTCGCCGAAGACGGCGATCATCAGCAGTTGATTGCCGATGGCGGCCTGTACGCCAAGCTCTACGGTCATCTGCAACAGATCCAGCGCCCTTGAGTTTCGTGCGGGTTTCTGTGCTTAGTGCTTGAATTGCATTGAGTAAAATCACCTCAAGCGCTTCAACAGGCCAGCCATTTGCGCAATCGACCTAGAGGACGGCAGAGCTGTCCCTTTGTTATGTCGAAAATTAGCCTAGGCTGAGCTGTCAGGAGCGGGATTTTCCGGTGTTCATCTGGCAGTGCTTGCGCAAGGGATCTCATGAAGCAAAAGCGGACTCTCGGAACGCCACGGTTGTTGGGCATCGTCTGGCCATTTATTGCCGTCGTGTTGTTTCAAGCGTTACTGGGAGGCGTGAGTCTCTACGTGCTATCAGCCGTTCGCGGTTACGTCGCCGGCGAAAGCCTTTGGTCCAAAGGCCAGAAAGACGCGATCTACTACCTCAATCTGTACGCCGACAGCCGTGACGAAGTCATTTACCACAAGTATCAAAACGCAATCAGTGTGCCGCAGGGTGGGCATGAATTGCGTCTGGCGCTTGATCGGCAACCGCCCGATCTGCAAGCCGCACGTGAGGGTATCCTCAAGGGCGGAAACCATCCGGACGATGTCTCAAGCCTGATCTGGCTGTATCTGAATTTTCGCCATTTCAGCTACCTGGAAACCGCCATCGACCGCTGGACAGTGGGTGATGCCTATCTGGTACAACTCGATGACGTGGCCCGGGAGATGCACCAGCGCATCTTTGACAACGAGGCCACACTCGGTGATATCCAACGCTGGAAAGGTGAGATTCTCGCCATCAACGAGGGCGTGACGCCCGCGGCCAAGGCTTTCAGTGATGCGCTTGGCGAGGGGTCGCGGATGATTCTGCGACTCCTGTTGTTCACCAATATTGCTACTGCACTGGGTTTGATCCTGTTGGCGCTGTTGCGTACGCACAAACTGCTCAAGCAGCGCCACGCTTTTGCCGAGGCGCTGCAACTGGAGAAGGATCGGGCGCACGTCACGTTGCATTCGATCGGTGATGGCGTCATCACCACCGATGTCAGCGGCGCCATCGATTACATGAACCCTGCCGCTGAAGCCATGACCCACTGGAAGGCTGAACAAGCCGCCGGCCTGCCGCTGGCTGCGCTGTTCAATCTGCTCGACGACAACGCTCAGGCTGAAGGCGTGACGCTGATCGAGCACATTCTCAGCGGCAAACTCAGTGGCGGCAGCGAGCATTCGAAACTGATCCAGCGCCTGGATGGCACGACATTGTCGGTGACGCTGGTCGGTGCGCCGATCCGCAATGCCGGCAAGGTCAGCGGCACGGTGCTGGTACTGCACGACATGACTCAGGAGCGGCAATACATCGCCAATCTGTCGTGGCAGGCGACCCATGATGCGCTGACCGGGCTGGCCAACCGCCGCGAGTTTGAATATCGCCTGGAGCAGGCGTTGCACAACCTCACGCGCCATTCCGGGCGCCATGCGTTGATGTTCCTCGATCTCGATCAATTCAAACTGGTCAATGACACTTGTGGTCACGCTGCGGGCGATGAGCTGTTGCGGCATATTTGCACACTGCTGCAATCGGGACTGCGTGAGGGCGATACGCTGGCGCGGCTCGGCGGTGATGAGTTCGGCATTCTGCTGGAGAACTGCGCACCGGAGGCGGCGGAGAAAATTGCCGATGCACTGCGCCAGACCGTACAGAATCTGCATTTTGTCTGGAAAGGGCGGCCATTCCTGACCACGGTAAGCATCGGCCTTGTGCATATAGCGCAGACACCGACCACGCTCGAGGCCTCGCTGCGCGCTGCCGACATGGCCTGCTACATGGCCAAGGAAAAGGGCCGCAACCGCGTCCAGGTTTACCACGCCGACGATTCCGAGCTGTCGCTGCGCTTTGGTGAAATGGCTTGGGTGCAACGTCTGCACATGGCGCTGGAAGAAGACCGCTTTTGTCTGTACGCCCAGGAAATCGCGCCACTCAAGCCAAGTGACAGCAAGGGCGGGCACATCGAAATTCTGTTGCGTCTGCACGATGAAGCCGGGCGAATGATTCTGCCTGACAGTTTCATTCCCGCGGCTGAACGTTATGGGCTGATGAGTCAGTTGGATCGTTGGGTAGTTCAGAACGTATTCAAGGTTATTGCTCAATGTATTGCGCAAGAACATGAAGGTCCTTTAGCAATGTGTGCGATTAATCTGTCAGGCATTACTATAGGAGATGACGCGTTTTTGCACTTTCTGCGCGAGCAGTTTGTTAACTACGCAATACCGCCTGAAATGATTTGTTTTGAAATTACAGAAACCAGTGCAATTGCAAATCTCGGCAGTGCAATAAGATTTATTAATGAACTCAAAGGCTTAGGTTGCTACTTTTCGTTAGATGATTTTTGCGCCGGAATGTCTTCATTCGCTTATCTGAAACATTTGCCTGTAGACTTCCTGAAGATCGACGGGAGTTTCGTAAAGGATATGCTGGACGACCCGATTAACCGCGCAATGGTCGAAGTGATCAATCACATCGGGCATGTCATGGGTAAGCAGACAATTGCCGAGTTTGTTGAAACAACCCAGATCGAGCAGGCATTGCTTGAAATCGGTGTGGATTACGCTCAAGGGTATGTTATAGAACGCCCACAGTTGTTTACCTGTGACAGTTTGCAAAGTCGGCCCGCCAGACCGCAACCGCTGTTATTCAAAGCGCCTGGCACGTTCCGTTGAAGTCTCTCGCCGATCCTTACAATCACAAATCAAAAGGAGCCGAACAGTGATCGACACATTCAACCGAACCGGACCACTCATGGAAGCTGCAAGTTATCCAGCCTGGGCACAACAGCTCATTCAGGACTGCAGCGAGAGCAAGCGCCGGGTTGTCGAACATGAACTTTATCTGCGCATGCGTGATAACAAGCTCAGCGCCAGAACCATGCGTCAGTACCTGATCGGGGGCTGGCCGGTGGTTGAGCAATTCGCGTTGTACATGGCGCAGAATCTCACCAAAACCAGGTTTGCCCGTCACCCGGGCGAAGACATGGCGCGGCGCTGGCTGATGCGCAATATCCGCGTTGAACTCAATCACGCCGATTACTGGGTGCATTGGAGTCGCGCCCATGGCGTCAGTCTGGAAGACCTTCAGGCCCAGCATGTACCGCCTGAGTTGCATGCCTTGAGTCATTGGTGCTGGCACACCAGTTCAGCCGATTCACTGATTGTGGCCATCGCGGCCACTAACTATGCCATCGAAGGCGCGACCGGGGAGTGGTCGGCGCTGGTCTGCTCCACCGGTGTGTATGCCGCAGCGTTTCCCGAAGAAGATCGCAAGCGGGCGATGAAGTGGTTGAAGATGCATGCCCAGTATGACGATGCCCATCCGTGGGAGGCGCTGGAAATCATCTGCACCCTGGCCGGGATGAACCCGAGCAAGGCCTTGCAGGCTGAGTTGCGACAAGCAATCTGCAAGAGCTACGACTACATGTATCTGTTTCTGGAGCGCTGCATGCAACTGGAAACGTCGGAGCGCTTGTTGGTCAACCGAGAGCGCAGGGCGGTAGTCGAGAGCTGATTTCGGCTACATGAAACCAATGTGGGAGCGAGCCTGCTCGCGAAAGCGGTCCGTCAGTCAACTCATGGTTGAATGTCAGATTGCATTCGCGAGCAGGCTCGCTCCCACACTGTTTTGTGTTGGTTGGAAAGCCTTAGCCGGCCATCGCCAACCGGTTGCGACCTTCACGCTTGGCCACATACAACGCACTGTCGGCGCGGCGCAGCAAGCTGTCGGCTGATTCGCCGGGCAACAACGTCGAACATCCCAGGCTCACAGTCAATTCGATCAACTGCCCATCCGCATAGTATTCGGCCGCCTGAGTTGCATAGCGCAGCCGTTCGCCGACCATGGCCGCAGCTTCGCGGCTGGTGTTGGACAGCAGAATCAAAAACTCTTCCCCGCCATAACGAAACACCATATCGACATTACGCAACTGTGCCTTGATCGTCGCGGCGATGGCTTTAAGCACGTGATCGCCGGCGCTGTGGCCATGGCTGTCGTTGACTCGTTTGAAGTGGTCGATATCGAGCATCAGCACCGAGAGCGGCTGCACATGCCGACGCGACATGTCGATCTCGCGCTGCAAGGTCTGCTCCATGGCGATGCGGTTACCGGCGCCGGTCAACGGATCACGCAGGGCGCTCTGCGTGGCGGCGCGGTAGAGCAGGGCATTGCGCATCGGGTACAGCAGCGACGACAACAGCGATTCGAGGTTGCCCTGATCCAGTTCGTTGAAGCGCTGATTGCGACGGAACACCAGCTCGCCCATGTGCTCGCCTTCGTGGCTCAGGGTATAGCTGATCGAGTGGTGTCCGCGAGTACCGAACTCCAGGCGCAAATCACTGCCCTGGTGCACATAACTGAGCGCGTCCAGCGGCACGAGGCGCTGAACTTCGCGGAAAAACAGACCGAGGATACGTTGCGGTTCGAGGCTGGTTTGCAGTTGCAGGCTCATTTGCTGGCGCAGTTGCGCCAAGCTGGCCGGTCGCTCCAGAAGGGGCGGCAGTTGACCAAAGCCCAGGCGTTGCAATTTGGCACTGTCAAAGTCAATTGCATTGGTCTGGGAGGGTGATTTCATATGGCGTGAACCCTTAGCAGTAAGTCCGTCTTACAGGCTGGGTGAGAGCGGCTATGGGCTGCGCGTCATACTGATCCATCAGTCCCGTAGGACGTTTGGCGTAAGTTTAGTCTGCCGGATGACGATTAGTAAGCTATCGAAATCGGCTTCGCCCCATTGCCTTCACGCGGCTTGCTTTGAGAAAAGTTAGAGCGAAAGTCGTGCCATTCGGTTCGGTTTTATTTAAACCGTTTTGAATCAATGGGTTGGCTAGTGGTTAGGGATGGGTACGCTGGAAAATTGACTGAAATATGACAGTCATCAGCGGCAAATGCATGCCGCGACAGGAATCTGCCGCGGCAACAAATGCGACGTATGGCAGTTATTGCGCGTTGAACGCCTGGCCATTGATGCCGGTACTGTCCGGACCCATCAGGTACAGGTAGACCGGCATGATCTCCTCGGGTGTCGGATTGTTCAACGGGTTTTCCCCCGGATAGGCCTGAGCACGCATGCTGGTGCGCGTACCGCCGGGGTTGATGCTGTTCGAGCGCACTGGCGCCACACCGTCGACTTCATCGGCCAGGGTTTGCATCAAACCTTCAGTGGCGAATTTCGATACGCCATATGCACCCCAATAAGCTCGGCCTTTTCGACCGACGCTGCTGGAAGTGAACACCACCGACGCATCCTGCGACAGCTTGAGCAGCGGCAGCAGAGTGCTGGTCAGCATGAACATGGCGTTGACGTTGACCTGCATGACGCGCATGAAGTTTTCGCCGGACAATTGCTCGATCGGTGTGCGAGGACCGATTATCGAAGCGTTGTGCAGCAAACCGTCGAGATGGCCGAATTCGCTCTCGATCATCGCGGCCAGCTCATCGTACTGATGGGGCAGGGCGGTTTCGAGGTTGAACGGAATGACCGCCGGTTGCGGATGGCCCGCCGCCTCGATCTCGTCATACACCTGCGTCAGATTCGCTTCGGTCTTGCCCAGCAGCAATACGGTGGCGCCATGAGCGGCGTAGGTTTTCGCCGCAGCCGCACCAATGCCACGACCGGCACCGGTGACCAGAATGACCCGATCCTTGAGCAATTCGGGACGAGCGGAATAATCAAACATAAAAACCTCATCAAGTCAGATCGTTCCCACGCTATGCGTGGGAATGCAACCAATGACGCTCTGCGTCAGGTCTCAGCAACTGCAAAGCGCGCTATCGAGCACCTTGCGCAGCTCCGACGGATGATCCACCACCACATCCGCACCCCAATGCCGCGGGTTGTCGTCCGGGTGGATATAGCCAAACGTCACCGCCGCGGTTTTCGTACCGGCATCGCGGCCGGATTCGATATCGCGCAGATCATCGCCCACAAACAGCACCGTCGCCGGATCCAGATCAAGCATCTTGCACGCAAGGATCAACGGCTCCGGATCCGGTTTGCTGTTCTTCACATGATCCGGGCAGATCAGCAGTGCCGAACGCTCGGCCAGCCCCAATTGCTGCATGATCGGCTCGGCAAAGCGCAGCGGCTTGTTGGTGACCACGCCCCAGATCAGATTGGCCTTCTCGATGTCGGCGAGCAGTTCGCCCATGCCATCGAACAGCTTGCTGTGTACCGCGCAGCCGACCAGATAGCGCTCGAGGAATTCCAGGCGAAGCTCCTCGAAGCCAGGCGACTCCGGGTCCATCGAGAACGTCACTGCGACCATGGCTTTGGCGCCGCCGGAGATCTCGTCGCGGATGTGCTTGTCGTTCATCGGCGGCAAGCCGCGATCCGCGCGCATCGCCTGGCAGATGGCGATGAAGTCCGGCGCCGTGTCGAGCAGGGTGCCGTCCATGTCGAAGAGAACTGCTCTGATGGCCATCGGCTTACTCCTCGCGCAGGGTCTGGATCATGTAGTTGACGTCAACGTCGTTGGCCAGCTTGTAGTGCTTGGTCAGCGGGTTGTACGTCAGGCCGATGATGTCCTTGACGGTCAGGCCGGCCATGCGGCTCCAGGCACCGAGCTCGGACGGGCGGATGAATTTCTTGAAGTCATGGGTGCCGCGCGGCAGCAGCTTCATGATGTATTCAGCGCCGATGATGGCGAACAGGTACGCCTTCGGGTTGCGGTTGATGGTCGAGAAGAACACCTGGCCGCCAGGCTTGACCATGCGGAAGCAGGCGCGGATGACCGAGGATGGATCCGGTACGTGCTCGAGCATTTCCAGGCAAGTCACCACGTCGAACTGCTCAGGCATTTCTTCGGCCAGCGCTTCGGCGGTGATCTGGCGGTATTCGACGCTGACGCCGGATTCCAGCTGATGCAGTTGCGCGACCGCCAGCGGCGCTTCGCCCATGTCGATGCCCATTACGGTGGCACCGCGCTGGGCCATGGCTTCGCTGAGAATGCCGCCGCCGCAACCGACGTCGAGGACTTTCTTGCCGGCCAGATTGACCCGCTCGTCGATCCAGTTGACCCGCAGCGGGTTGATGTCGTGCAGCGGTTTGAATTCGCTTTCACGATCCCACCAGCGATGGGCCAGGGCTTCGAATTTGGCGATTTCGGCGTGGTCGACGTTGCTCATGTTGAATCCTCTGAAACTTGAAAAAGGCTGTAGCCGCGGATTGTGCTCCGCGGTGTTTACGATTCGGTGTGGCCGCTGATGCGCTGGCCCCAGGCCCGGGCGGTGGCGCCGAGTTGTTCTTCATCCAGCCGCGTCAGGCGGCGGTCGTCAAGCAGTTGCTTGCCGGCGACCCACAGGTGTTTCACGCAATCGCGACCGGTGGCATAGATAAGCTGCGAAACCGGGTCATACACCGGTTGCTGGGCCAGGCCGGACAGGTCGAAAGCGACGATGTCGGCGGCTTTGCCGATTTCCAGTGAGCCAACCTGCGCTTCGATGCCCAGTGCGCGCGCGCCATTCAGTGTGGCCATGCGCAGCGCCCGATGGGCATCCAGCGCGGTGGCCGAACCGGCGACGGCTTTGGCCAGCAGCGCAGCGGTGCGTGTTTCGCCGAGCAGGTCGAGATCATTGTTGCTTGCCGCGCCATCGGTGCCGACCGCGACATTTACCCCAGCCTGCCACAAACGCTCGACCGGGCAGAAACCGCTGGCCAGCTTGAGGTTGGATTCCGGGCAATGGATCACGCTGGTGTTGCTTTCTACCAGCAACGCCAGGTCGTCATCGCTGATCTGGGTCATGTGCACAGCCTGGAAACGCGGGCCGAGCAGGCCGAGACGACCAAGGCGAGCGAGCGGACGTTCGCCGCGTTGCTCCAGTGCTTGCTGGACTTCGAACGCCGTTTCGTGGACATGCATGTGGATCGCTGCGTCCAGCTCCTCGGCAATCACGCGGATTTTCTCGAGATTCTCGTCGCCGACGGTGTACGGTGCATGAGGGCCGAACGTGATCTTGATGCGGTCGTGATGCTTCAGGTCGCCGAACAGCTCGACACCCTGACGAATGGCTTCATCGGCGCTCGCGGCGCCGGGAATCGGAAAGTCGAGGATCGGAATCGCGATCTGCGCGCGAATACCGCTGTTGTGCACGCGCTCGCTGGCGACTTTCGGGAAGAAATACATGTCCGAAAAACAGGTGATGCCACCCTTGATCTGCTCGGCGATGGCCAGATCGGTGCCATCACGGACAAAATCTTCGCTGACCCATTTCGCTTCGGCCGGCCAGATGTGGTTTTCCAGCCAGGTCATCAGCGGCAGATCGTCGGCCAGGCCACGGAACAGCGTCATCGCCGCGTGGCCGTGGGCATTGATCAGGCCGGGGGCGAGCAGCACATCCGGCAGTTCGCGAACTTCAGTGGCGTTACACTTCAATGCTTCGGCGCGCGGGCCGATAAACACGATGCGACCGTCGCGGATGCCCAGGCCGTGCTCTTTGAGCACAACGCCTGCAGGTTCGACGGGTACCAGCCAGGTCGGCAGCAATAATAAGTCGAGCGCAATGGCAGGTTTCGGCATCGAGGGTCGGTTCCAGTGCTTTTGTAAAGGATGGCGAAGTATACCCGAGCGTCTTCGCGGGGGGATCGCTATAATCGGCGGCTTTTGTTCATGAGTGCGGGGTGTAGGATGCGCGATCGACTGTTGGCTGCGGAAAAAGTGAAGGCCATCGATTGGCGTGACGGCGCGCTGCACCTGCTGGATCAGCGTATTTTGCCGTTCGAGGAAACCTGGATCGCCTACACCAGCGCCGCTGGCGTGGCTGAAGCGATTCGCTCGATGGTAGTGCGCGGTGCGCCGGCCATTGGCATCAGTGCAGCCTACGGCATCGTGCTGGCAGCACGTGCGCGGATTGCCGAAGGTGGCGACTGGTACGCGGCGCTGGAAGAGGATTTCGCCCTGCTGGCCGATTCTCGCCCGACCGCAGTCAACCTGTTCTGGGCGCTCGGCCGTATGCATGATCGCCTCGATCGCCTGAAAGAAAATGCCGATCCGCTGGCGGCGCTGGAAGCCGAAGCCATCGCCATCCACGAAAGCGACCGTGAAGCCAACCTGACCATGGCGCAGCTCGGCGTCGACCTGATCCGCAAACATCAGGGCAATGCTCAGGCGATTCTGACCCACTGCAATACTGGCGCACTGGCCACCGGTGGTTTCGGTACGGCACTGGGCGTCATTCGCGCAGCCTTTATAGAAGGCATGGTCGAGCGCGTTTACGCCGATGAAACCCGTCCGTGGCTGCAAGGCTCGCGCCTGACCGCGTGGGAGCTGGCCAACGAAGGTATCCCGGTAACGCTCAATGCCGACTCCGCCGCCGCGCACATCATGAAAACCAAAGGCGTGACCTGGGTGATCGTCGGCGCTGACCGCATCACCGCCAACGGTGATGTGGCGAACAAGATCGGCACCTATCAACTGGCGGTCAACGCCATGCACCACGGCGTGCGCTTCATGGTGGTGGCACCGAGTTCGACCATCGACATGAATCTGGCCAGTGGCGACGACATCCCGATTGAAGAACGTGACGGTGCCGAGTTGCTGGAAGTCGGCGGTAAGCGTGTCGGTGCCGACGTTGATGCGTTCAACCCGGTGTTTGATGTGACGCCGGCCGACCTGATCGACGCCATCGTCACCGAAAAGGGCATCGTCGAGCGCCCGGATACCGCGAAAATGGCCCAGTTGATGTGCCGCAAGCGCCTGCATTAACAGGCTTGAATTCCGCGTCGACATCTTCGCGAGCAAGCTCGCTCCCACAGTTTTTGTGAACGCCACAGAACAATGTGGGAGCGAGCCTGCTCGCGAAAGGGCCTTAAAAGTCAATAAACATCCCCAAACCAAGCCTGAATTCTGCATTCAAAGAAGCTCTGAGCCTCTCTCGTCCCCGTTAAGCCTGTCACCGGTCAACTAACTATGCTCCATGCGCATCAGGGGGATAGGTGCGTGGCGGCCTTTGTGATAACATCCGGCGTTTTCCGAGGCAGCTCCACGGAGCTGTCTTTACTGCGCAAATCCGCGATCCAATGTTGATTTGTCGTAAGTCGGCGCATGGCACTCGGCCTGCCCCGACGAGCTTCGTTGCTCCCACATGGATATGACGAAGTTTCACCAGAAAAAGGAATCAGGCTTCTCATGGGCGAACTGGCCAAAGAAATCCTCCCGGTCAATATCGAAGACGAGCTGAAACAGTCCTACCTCGACTACGCGATGAGCGTGATCGTCGGCCGTGCACTGCCGGATGCGCGCGATGGCCTCAAGCCCGTGCACCGTCGCGTACTGTTCGCGATGAGCGAGCTGGGCAACGACTTCAACAAGCCGTACAAGAAATCTGCCCGTGTTGTCGGCGACGTGATCGGTAAGTATCACCCGCACGGTGATACCGCGGTGTACGACACCATCGTTCGTATGGCTCAGCCTTTCTCCCTGCGCTACCTGCTGGTAGACGGTCAGGGCAACTTCGGTTCGGTCGACGGCGACAACGCTGCGGCCATGCGATACACCGAAGTGCGCATGACCAAGCTGGCGCACGAGCTGCTGGCTGACCTGCACAAAGAAACCGTGGACTGGGTGCCGAACTACGACGGCACCGAAATGATCCCGGCGGTCATGCCGACCCGTATTCCCAACCTGCTGGTCAACGGCTCCAGCGGTATCGCCGTGGGCATGGCGACCAACATTCCGCCGCACAACCTCGGTGAAGTCATCGACGGTTGCCTGGCGCTCATCGACAACCCTGAGCTGACCGTCGATGAACTGATGCAATACATCCCGGGTCCGGACTTCCCGACCGCCGCGATCATCAACGGTCGCGCCGGCATCATCGAAGCCTACCGCACCGGTCGCGGGCGCATTTACATGCGTGCGCGTTCGATCATTGAAGACATCGACAAGGTCGGTGGCCGTCAGCAGATCGTCATCACCGAGCTCCCTTATCAGCTGAACAAGGCGCGTCTGATCGAGAAGATCGCCGAGCTGGTCAAAGAGAAGAAGCTGGAAGGCATCACCGAGCTGCGCGACGAGTCCGACAAGGACGGTATGCGCGTCGTGATCGAACTGCGTCGCGGCGAAGTGCCTGAGGTGATCCTCAACAACCTCTATGCCCAGACCCAGCTGCAATCGGTATTCGGCATCAACATCGTTGCGCTGATCGACGGCCGTCCACGCATCCTGAACCTCAAGGATCTGCTGGAAGCCTTCGTCCGTCACCGTCGCGAAGTGGTTACCCGCCGTACCGTGTTCGAACTGCGCAAGGCGCGCGAGCGTGGTCACATCCTCGAAGGTCAGGCCGTTGCCCTGTCGAACATCGACCCGGTCATCGCCCTGATCAAAGCCTCGCCGACGCCGTCGGAAGCTAAAGAAGCGCTGGTCAGCACGCCGTGGGAGTCCTCGGCAGTGGTGGCGATGGTTGAGCGTGCCGGTGCCGATTCGTGCCGTCCGGAAAACCTCGATCCGCAATACGGTCTGCGCGAAGGCAAGTACTTCCTGTCTCCAGAACAGGCACAAGCCATTCTGGAACTGCGTCTGCACCGTCTGACCGGTCTGGAACACGAAAAACTGCTGGCCGAGTATCAAGAGATCCTCAATCAGATCGGCGAGCTGATCCGCATCCTCAACAGCGCCGTGCGCCTGATGGAAGTGATCCGCGAAGAGCTGGAAGTGATCCGTGCCGAATACGGCGACCAGCGTCGCACCGAAATCCTCGATGCCCGTCTCGATCTGACCCTGGGTGACATGATCCCGGAAGAAGAGCGTGTCGTGACCATCTCTCACGGTGGCTACGCCAAGACCCAGCCATTGGCTGCGTACCAGGCTCAGCGTCGTGGCGGTAAAGGCAAGTCGGCTACTGGCGTCAAGGATGAGGACTACATCGCTCACCTGCTGGTTGCCAACAGCCACACCACGCTGCTGCTGTTCTCCAGCAAGGGCAAGGTGTACTGGCTCAAGACCTACGAGATTCCGGAAGCGTCCCGCGCCGCCCGTGGTCGTCCGCTGGTCAACCTGTTGCCGTTGAGCGAGGGTGAATACATCACCACCATGCTGCCGGTCGATCTCGAAGCCATGAAGCGTCAGGCTGATGAAGAAGAAGCCGAAGGCGCCGAGGCTGATGTTGAAGAAATCGAAAACAGCAACGAGACCGACGAAGAGCGTCGCGCTCGCATCAAGGCTGCTGACCGCAAGAAAGCACCGTTCATCTTCATGTCGACCGCCAACGGTACCGTGAAGAAGACTCCGCTGGTGGCCTTCAGCCGTCAGCGCAGCGTCGGTCTGATCGCGCTGGAACTGGACGAAGGCGACATCCTGATCTCCGCCGCCATCACCGATGGCGAGCAGGAAATCATGCTGTTCTCCGACGGCGGCAAAGTGACGCGCTTCAAGGAATCCGAAGTTCGCGCCATGGGCCGTACCGCCCGCGGTGTGCGTGGTATGCGTCTGCCGGAAGGGCAAAAGCTGATCTCCATGCTGATTCCGGAAGAAGGCAGCGAGATTCTCACCGCTTCCGAGCGCGGCTACGGCAAGCGCACGGCCATCACCGAGTTCCCTGAATACAAGCGTGGTGGTCAGGGCGTTATCGCCATGGTCAGCAACGAGCGTAACGGCCGTCTGGTCGGTGCGGTTCAGGTGCAGGACGGTGAAGAAATCATGCTGATCTCCGATCAGGGCACTCTGGTACGTACCCGTGTCGACGAAGTGTCGAGCCTGGGTCGTAACACTCAAGGTGTGACGCTGATCAAGCTGGCCAAGGATGAAACCCTGGTCGGACTGGAGCGGGTTCAGGAACCTTCGGAAGTCGAAGGTGAAGAGCTTGAGGGTGAAGAGGGTGAGGAATTCGAAGGCAGCGTCGTGATCGACGATGCTGGCGAAGACCAGCAACTCGACGCCGCAGCAGACGAAGAACCGCAAGAATAAGCGGACAAACGAGGGGGCGGATGAGAATTCGCCCCCTTGTTATTTGTCCCGTTTGAAAATTTGCGACACTGCGCAGGATCGTTCCCACGCTCTGCGTGGGAATGCCGCTCGGGACGCTCCGCGTCCCATGACGCAGAGCGTCATCGGATGCATTCCCACGCAGAGCGTGGGAACGATCATCCGCAGACCAATAGATTTAAGTGACCACCAAATCAGAGCGAGATTGGATGTGAGCAAGCGAGCCTATAACTTCTGCGCCGGTCCTGCGGCGCTTCCTGAAGCTGTCCTGCAACGTGCCCAGGGTGAACTCCTTGATTGGCACGGCAAGGGTCTGTCGGTCATGGAAATGAGCCATCGCAGTGATGAGTTCGTGTCCATCGCCACCCAGGCCGAGCAGGATCTGCGTGACCTGCTGAATATCCCGTCGAACTACAAAGTGCTGTTTCTGCAAGGTGGCGCCAGCCAGCAATTCGCGCAGATTCCACTGAATCTGCTGCCTGAAGGCGGCTCGGCCGACTATATCGACACCGGTATCTGGTCGCAGAAAGCCATCGAAGAAGCCTCGCGCTACGGTCACGTCAATGTTGCCGCCACCGCCAAGCCTTACGACTATTTCGCCATTCCGGGCCAGAACGAGTGGAACCTGTCGAAAGACGCCGCTTACGTTCACTACGCGCCAAACGAAACCATCGGCGGTCTGGAATTCCAGTGGATTCCTGAAGTCGGTGATGTACCGCTGGTGGCTGACATGTCTTCGGACATCCTCTCGCGCCCGGTCGATATCTCGCGTTTCGGCATGATCTACGCCGGTGCGCAGAAAAACATCGGCCCAAGCGGCATCGTCGTCAACATCATCCGCGAAGACTTGCTCGGCAAAGCGCGCTCGCTATGCCCGACCATGCTCAACTACAAAGTCGCAGCGGATAACGGCTCGATGTACAACACCCCGCCGACCCTGGCCTGGTACCTGTCCGGTCTGGTGTTCCAGTGGTTGAAAGAGCAGGGTGGCGTTGAAGCGATCGCCAGGCTCAATGACGTCAAGCAGCGCACGCTGTACGACTTCATTGACGCCAGCGGCCTCTACAGCAACCCGATCAACAAGTCGGATCGCTCGTGGATGAACGTGCCGTTCCGTCTGGCTGACGATCGTCTGGATAAGCCGTTCCTGGTCGGTGCCGAAGAGCGCGGTCTGCTCAACCTCAAGGGTCACCGCTCTGTAGGCGGCATGCGCGCCTCCATCTATAACGCTGTCGACATCACCGCGGTCAACGCGCTGGTGGCGTACATGGCTGAATTCGAGAAGGAACACGGCTGATGTCCGAGCAAGAACTCAAGGCACTGCGCGTTCGCATTGACGCTCTGGACACCAAAGTCATGGAGCTGATCAGTGAGCGTGCGCGTTGCGCCCAGGAAGTCGCGCGAGTAAAGATGGCCTCGCTGGCCGAAGGCGAAGTGCCGGTGTTCTATCGTCCTGAGCGCGAAGCTCAGGTGCTCAAGCGGGTGATGGAGCGCAATCAGGGGCCGCTGGGCAACGAAGAGATGGCGCGGTTGTTCCGCGAAATCATGTCGTCGTGCCTGGCGCTGGAGCAGCCGCTGAAAGTGGCTTATCTGGGCCCTGAAGGCACCTTTACCCAAGCGGCAGCCATGAAGCACTTCGGTCACGCGGTGATCAGCAAGCCGATGGCGGCGATCGATGAAGTGTTCCGTGAAGTGGCGGCCGGTGCGGTGAACTTTGGCGTGGTCCCGGTGGAAAACTCCACCGAAGGCGCGGTCAACCACACGCTGGACAGCTTCCTCGAACACGACATGGTCATCTGTGGCGAAGTCGAGCTGCGCATTCACCATCACCTGTTGGTCGGTGAAAACACCAAGACCGACAGCATCAGCCGCATCTATTCCCACGCACAGTCGCTGGCCCAGTGCCGCAAGTGGCTGGACGCGCATTACCCGAATGTCGAGCGCGTGGCGGTATCCAGCAACGCCGAAGCGGCCAAGCGGGTTAAAGGCGAATGGAACTCGGCGGCGATCGCCGGTGACATGGCGGCAGGGCTTTACGATCTGACTCGTCTGGCCGAGAAGATCGAAGATCGTCCGGACAACTCGACGCGCTTCCTGATGATCGGTAACCAGGAAGTGCCGCCGACCGGCGACGACAAGACCTCGATCATCGTGTCGATGAGCAACAAACCCGGCGCGCTGCACGAGTTGCTGGTGCCGTTCCATGACAACGGGATCGACCTGACCCGCATCGAAACCCGTCCGTCGCGCAGCGGCAAATGGACGTATGTGTTCTTCATCGACTTCGTCGGTCACCACCGTGATCCGTTGATCAAAGGTGTGCTGGAAAAGATCAGTCAGGAAGCAGTAGCACTCAAAGTGCTGGGTTCCTACCCGAAAGCAGTTCTCTAAGGGGCGGTAGCAAATGAGTGGCAACTTCCTCGCTCTGGCACAGCCGGGCGTGCAACAACTTTCGCCGTACGTTCCAGGCAAGCCTGTGGACGAACTGGCGCGCGAGCTGGATCTGGATCCGGCAAAAATCGTCAAACTGGCGAGCAATGAAAACCCGTTGGGTGCCAGTCCGAAAGCCTTGGCGGCGATCCGTGAAGAGTTGGCCGAGCTGACCCGTTATCCGGATGGCAACGGTTTCGCACTGAAATCGCTGCTGGCCGAGCAATGCCGCGTAGACCTCAATCAGGTCACGCTGGGCAACGGTTCCAATGACATTCTCGAGCTGGTTGCGCGCGCCTATCTGGCCCCGGGCCTCAATGCGGTGTTCAGCGAGCACGCATTTGCGGTGTATCCGATCGCCACTCAGGCGGTCGGCGCGCAAGCCAAAGTGGTGCCAGCCAAGGATTGGGGGCATGACCTGCCGGCGATGCTTGCGGCCATCGATGCCAACACTCGCGTAGTGTTCATCGCCAACCCGAACAACCCGACCGGTACCTGGTTCGGCGCTGAAGCGCTGGACGAATTCCTGCAGGATGTTCCGGAGCATGTGCTGGTGGTGCTCGACGAGGCATACATCGAGTACGCCGAAGGCAGTGATCTGCCGGACGGTCTGGATTTCCTAGCGGCTTACCCGAATCTGCTGGTTTCGCGCACGTTCTCCAAGGCCTACGGTCTGGCAGCGCTGCGTGTCGGCTACGGTCTGTCGACACCCGTGGTGGCGGACGTGCTGAACCGTGTTCGCCAGCCATTCAACGTCAACAGCCTCGCGTTGGCGGCGGCGTGTGCGGCGTTGAAAGACGAGGAATATCTGGCGCAAAGCCGCCAGCTCAACGAATCGGGCATGCAGCAGTTGCAAGCCGGTTTCCGTGAGCTGGGCCTGAACTGGATCGAGTCCAAGGGCAACTTCATCTGCGTCGATCTCGCTCAAGTTGCGGCCCCGGTGTTTCAGGGCTTGCTGCGCGAAGGCGTGATCGTGCGTCCGGTGGCCAACTACGGCATGCCGAACCACCTGCGAGTGACCATCGGTCTGCCGGCGGAAAACAGCCGCTTCCTCGAAGCGCTGCGCAAGGTTCTGGCTCGTGGGTGATGTCACTGCACTGCAATCTGCTGCACCTATGATCGGTCGCCTTGTGGTGGTCGGTCTGGGGTTGATCGGTGGTTCGTTTGCCAAAGGCTTGCGTGAAAGCGGTATCTGCCGCGAAGTGGTCGGGGTCGATCTCGACCCGCAGTCGCGCAAGCTGGCGGTTGAGTTGGGCGTTGTGGATCGCTGTGAAGATGACTTGGTGGCAGCCTGTCAGGGTGCTGACGTAATTCAGTTGGCAGTGCCGATCCTGGCCATGGAAAAAGTGCTCGCGCGTCTGGCGGGCATGGATCTGGGGCAGGCGATTCTGACTGACGTCGGCAGCGCCAAAGGCAATGTTGTACGCGCAGCCAGCGAAGCGTTTGGCGCCATGCCGCCGCGTTTCGTGCCGGGCCATCCGATTGCCGGTTCCGAGCAGAGCGGGGTGGAAGCCTCCAATGCGGAACTGTTCCGTCGCCACAAAGTAATCCTCACGCCGCTTGAGCAAACCGATCCGGCTGCGCTGGCTGTGGTCGACCGTCTGTGGCGCGAATTGGGCGCCGACGTCGAGCACATGCAGGTCGAGCGTCACGATGAAGTGCTGGCTGCGACCAGCCATTTGCCGCACCTGCTGGCCTTTGGTCTGGTCGACTCGTTGGCCAAGCGCAATGAAAATCTTGAGATCTTCCGTTACGCTGCGGGCGGTTTCCGCGATTTCACAAGAATCGCCGGAAGCGACCCGGTGATGTGGCACGACATCTTCCTCGCCAACCGCGAGGCTGTCCTGCGCACACTCGATACATTTCGCAGCGACCTCGACGCCTTGCGCGACGCGGTCGATGCAGGGGATGGGCACCAATTGTTGGGCGTTTTCACGCGCGCCCGGGTTGCCCGCGAGCATTTCAGTAAAATCCTGGCCCGCAGGGCCTATGTGGACGCTATGAATTCCAACGATCTGATCTTCCTGGCTCAACCTGGTGGCCGCCTGTCCGGTCGGATTCGCGTACCGGGTGACAAATCGATTTCCCACCGCTCGATCATGCTCGGCTCGCTGGCCGAAGGCGTCACCGAAGTCGAAGGCTTCCTTGAGGGCGAAGACGCCCTGGCGACCTTGCAGGCATTCCGCGACATGGGCGTGGTCATCGAGGGCCCGCACCACGGCCGCGTGACTATTCATGGTGTCGGCCTGCACGGTCTGAAACCGGCGCCGGGCCCGATCTATCTGGGTAACTCCGGCACCTCGATGCGTCTGCTGTCCGGTTTGCTGGCTGCGCAGAACTTCGACAGCGTTTTGACTGGCGATGCGTCGTTGTCCAAGCGCCCGATGAATCGCGTAGCCAATCCGCTGCGTGAAATGGGCGCGGTGATTGAAACTGCTGCCGAAGGTCGTCCGCCGATGACCATTCGTGGCGGCCACAAGCTCAAAGGCCTGACTTACACCATGCCGATGGCCAGTGCTCAGGTGAAGTCCTGCCTGTTGCTCGCCGGTCTGTACGCTGAAGGCAAGACCACTGTGACCGAGCCGGCTCCGACTCGCGACCACACCGAGCGCATGCTGCGTGGTTTCGGCTACCCGGTAAATGTGGATGGCGCCACGGCTTCGGTTGAGTCTGGCGGCAAGCTGACCGCGACCCACATTGAAGTGCCAGGTGATATCTCCTCCTCGGCATTCTTCCTGGTAGCGGCCTCGATCGCCGAAGGTTCGGAGCTGGTGCTTGAGCACGTCGGCATTAACCCGACCCGCACTGGCGTCATCGACATCCTGCGTCTTATGGGCGCGGACATCACTCTGGAGAACCAGCGTGAAGTTGGCGGCGAGCCGGTCGCTGACCTTCGCGTGCGGGCAGCTAAGCTTAAAGGTATCGAGATTCCTGAAGAGCTGGTCCCGTTGGCTATCGACGAATTCCCGGTGCTGTTCGTCGCCGCAGCCTGTGCCGAAGGGCGCACTGTGCTGACTGGCGCAGAAGAGCTGCGGGTCAAGGAATCGGATCGTATTCAGGTGATGGCTGACGGCCTGTTGGCGCTGGGCGTGAAATGCCAGCCAACCCCGGACGGCATCATCATCGACGGCGGCCAGATCGGCGGCGGCGAAGTGCATGGTCACGGCGATCACCGTATTGCGATGGCGTTCAGCGTTGCCTCGTTGCGCGCCACTGCACCGATCCGCATCCATGATTGCGCTAACGTCGCGACGTCGTTCCCCAACTTCCTCGCGCTGTGCGGGCAGGTCGGTATTCGTGTGGCACAAGAGGCTCAGTCGTGAAAAACATTGCACCGGTCATCACCATTGATGGGCCAAGCGGCTCGGGCAAGGGCACGGTCGCCGGGATTCTGGCCAAGCGTCTGGGCTGGAATCTGCTGGATTCCGGTGCGCTATACCGTTTGCTCGCCTTTGCTGCGCACAACCATGGTGTCGACCTGACCAATGAAGAGCTGCTGAAGAAACTCGCCGCTCATCTGGATGTGCAGTTCATTGCGGCGACCGAAGGTCAGTTGCAGCGAATCATTCTGGAGGGCGACGAAGTCAGTGATGTGATCCGCACCGAAAGCGTCGGCTCCGGTGCTTCGCAAGTGGCTGCATTGCCCGCCGTGCGCGAGGCGCTGCTGCAGCGCCAGCGTGCATTCCAGGAAGCGCCGGGCCTGGTGGCCGACGGTCGCGACATGGGCACGGTGGTTTTTCCTGATGCGCCGCTGAAGATTTTCCTGACCGCCAGTGCCGAGGAGCGGGCGCGCCGTCGATATTTGCAGTTGAAGGGCAAAGTCGAGGGTGTTAGTCTGTCGAGTCTGCTAGATGAGATCCGTGCACGCGACGAGCGTGACACCCAGCGAGCGGTAGCCCCGCTTAAGCCGGCGGCTGACGCCATACAGCTGGATTCCACGGAGTTGTCCATCGATCAGGTGCTTGAACGCATCATGAGCGAGATCGCCATTCGCGATATCGCCGGGTGACCAAGAAGGCCGCAGGGGACCAGTCATAGTCCTGTGGTGCTTCTTTTTAATGAAACTAACCCACACCGTCTGGGGTGTGGAGATGGGCGTATCCTTCGCCCTCATTTACAGGAATTAAAATGAGCGAAAGCTTTGCGGAACTCTTTGAAGAAAGCCTAAAAACCCTGAACCTTCAGGCAGGCTCCATCATCACCGGTGTTATCGTTGATATCGATTACCAAGCTCGCTGGGTAACCGTTCACGCTGGCCTGAAGTCTGAAGCACTCATCCCGCTTGAGCAGTTCTACAACGACGCTGGCGATCTGACTATCAATGTCGGTGACGAAGTTCACGTTGCTCTGGACTCGGTTGAAGACGGTTTCGGTGAAACCAAGCTGTCCCGTGAAAAAGCCAAGCGCGCTGAGTGCTGGATCGTTCTGGAAGCAGCATTCGCAGCTGAGGAAGTGGTCAAGGGCGTTATCAACGGTAAGGTTAAAGGCGGCTTCACTGTCGACGTTAACGGCATCCGTGCGTTCCTGCCAGGTTCCCTGGTTGACGTCCGTCCAGTGCGCGACACCACGCACCTGGAAGGCAAAGAGCTGGAATTCAAGGTCATCAAGCTGGACCAGAAGCGCAACAACGTTGTCGTTTCCCGTCGCAGCGTCCTGGAAGCCGAGAACTCCGCCGAGCGTGAAGCTCTGCTGGAATCCCTGCAGGAAGGCCAGCAAGTCAAAGGTATCGTCAAAAACCTCACCGATTACGGCGCATTCGTCGATCTGGGTGGCGTGGACGGCCTGCTGCACATCACCGACATGGCCTGGAAGCGCATCAAGCATCCTTCCGAGATCGTCAACGTTGGTGACGAAATCGACGTCAAGGTTCTGAAATACGATCGCGAACGCAACCGTGTTTCCCTGGGCCTGAAGCAACTGGGCGAAGATCCATGGGTTGCTATCAAAGCCCGTTACCCAGAAAGCACTCGCGTTACCGCTCGTGTAACCAACCTGACCGACTACGGCTGCTTCGCTGAGCTGGAAGAAGGCGTTGAAGGTCTGGTACACGTTTCGGAAATGGACTGGACCAACAAGAACATCCACCCTTCGAAAGTCGTACAAGTCGGCGACGAAGTGGAAGTTATGGTTCTGGACATCGACGAAGAGCGTCGTCGTATCTCCCTGGGCATCAAGCAGTGCAAATCTAACCCATGGGAAGATTTCTCTGGCCAGTTCAACAAGGGCGATAAAATCTCCGGCACCATCAAGTCGATCACCGATTTCGGTATCTTCATTGGTCTGGACGGCGGCATCGACGGTCTGGTTCACCTGTCCGACATCTCCTGGAACGAAGTTGGCGAAGAAGCTGTTCGTCGTTTCAAGAAGGGCGACGAGCTGGACACCGTTATCCTGTCGGTTGACCCAGAGCGCGAGCGCATCTCCCTGGGTATCAAGCAGCTGGAAAGCGATCCGTTCTCCGAGTACGTTCAAGAGAACGACAAAGGCGCAATCGTTAAAGGCACTGTGAAAGAAGTTGACGCCAAAGGCGCCATCATCGTTCTGGCCGACGATATCGAAGCGACTCTGAAAGCCTCCGAAATCAGCCGTGACCGCGTTGAAGACGCGCGCAACGTTCTGAAAGAAGGCCAGGAAGTAGAAGCCAAGATCATCAGCGTTGACCGCAAGAGCCGCGTGATCCAGCTCTCCATCAAGTCGAAAGACGATGCTGAAGAGAAAGAAGCTATCCAAAGCCTGAAGGCTGAAGAAGCTCCTACTGGCGACACCACCATGGCGGCACTGCTGCGCCAGGCAATGGCCAAACAGAACTAAGTTCTGCTTGATCATGAAAAAGGGCGACTTCGGTCGCCCTTTTTTGTGTCTGCGATTTAGTGTCCGCGGCTTGCATGAAGGTTTTGGTGAAACCAATCTGGCTTCCGGGTGGTCTGTTTCTTTAATCGGATCAATCGCCTATTCACGACTAAGCTTGGTCTTAAGCGTGTAGTCGTCGGGCAGTTGCCTGGCATAAGGAAGTGGATGAACAAGTTTATTGTCCTCATGGGTGTACTGGTTTTGGCAGGCTGTACGACCAGTGCCAAGACCCATGCCGTGCGTGGTGTCAGTGGTATAGAGGTCGACTGCTCTGGATTGGGCTCTGGCTGGGAGAAATGTCAGAAGCGTGCGGCAAAGGAGTGCAAGGGGGCGGGGTACAAGGTGATTACGCGATCGGATGATGCCAAGGATGAAGATGAGTTTCCTTTTGGCTTCAACCCGGCAGGCTACGTGACACGAACCATGCTGGTGATATGCCGTTAAGCATGCCATGCCCTGTTTGTTGCTGTGATGCCCTGAAAACGGGCGTTTCGACGCGGTGGAAGATATGTCAATCCCTGGGCTGTTCAAAATCTTCCGGGCGTGCTAAAACCTTTCAAGCGCTGATCTAGCTGCTTGAAAAAGAAGGGAAAAATATGACGAAGTCGGAGTTGATCGAACGAATTGTCACCCATCAAGGGCTGCTCTCATCCAAGGATGTGGAGCTGGCCATCAAGACCATGCTTGAACAAATGTCCCAATGTCTGGCCACCGGGGATCGTATCGAGATCCGTGGGTTTGGCAGTTTCTCTCTACACTACCGTGCGCCGCGCGTCGGTCGTAATCCCAAGACCGGTCAGTCCGTCAGTCTGGACGGTAAGTTCGTACCGCATTTCAAGCCGGGTAAAGAGCTGCGCGATCGGGTGAATGAGGAAGAGGAGGAGGGGGTTTGATTTTCTCTACTTATTATCAAGGAGGCGCAAATGCGTAACCTCAAGCGCGTGCTTCTTGGTGCTCTTGTTCTTTTGCTGGTGTTAGTGATTCTGGCCTTTGTGCTGGAGAATCAGCAGTCAGTGTCGCTATTGTTTCTTGGCTGGTCGATGCCCCGGTTGCCGGTTTCTATGCTCGTGGTCTTGGCTCTGTTGGTCGGAATGCTTGTCGGTCCAGTGCTCGGCTGGTTTCTCGGGCGTTTTTCCCAGAGGTCGCGCAAGCATCTTGTTTGATTGCTGCTCTGCGCCAGAGGGCTACCTTGTACCGCAGCCACTGCTATCTCCAGGATTCATGGTGTTGCTTAAGGGGTCGAGCATCTCATTCGTAGAGTTGTGCTCCTCAATCGTAATGGGTCGTTTCTGTCTGGCCGAGGCGGGCTGCAGCTCCTCTCGTTTGACTGCAGTTTAATTTTTTTGATTTCCGAGCTGAACGCTACAAGTGGGATGGCATGACTGTAAAATTACCAAAAGTTGCGGTTTTGCTAGCGGCGTATAATGGAATTCGGTGGATTGAAGAGCAGGTGACTTCGATTCTTGCGCAGTCTGGGGTTGAAGTAACTGTATATATCAGCGTGGACCCCTCGACAGACGGAACTGAAGCTTGGTGTGCGACGCTTGCAACTAACCTGCCGAATGTCATCCTGTTGCCGTCCGCTGGGCGATTTGGTGGTGCATCTCGCAATTTCTTTCGACTGATCCGCGATGTTGATGTCGGCAATTTTGAGTTTTTTGCTTTATCTGATCAGGATGATGTCTGGTACGCGGATAAGCTTCTGCGTGCGGTGTCTCAGCTCGGGCAGCAACGGGCTGACGCATACTCCAGTAATGTTACGGCTTTCTGGCTGGATGGTAAAACAAGGTTGCTGGATAAGGCGCAACCCCAAGTTGCATGGGATTATCTGTTTGAAGCGGCTGGCCCGGGCTGTACCTACGTTTTGACCAAGCGTTTGTTTGAGTCGATTAAGCTGTCGGTGGTAAGCAATTGGGATGCTTTACAGGGCGTCAGTCTGCATGATTGGTTCTTTTACGCATATGCGCGTAGTCATGGGTATCGATGGTTCATTGATCCGATACCTTCCATGGATTATCGCCAGCATGATAGTAATCAAGTAGGCGCCAATACCGGATTGCGCTCTTTGGTGGCTCGATATAAAACTATTAATAATGGTTGGTGGTTTAGTCAGGTGCAACTAATTGCCAGGGTGGTGGGGAGTGATACTACTGCCTTTGTATCAAGTTGGTTCTCGTTGAGTCGCTCACAATTGTTCAGGCTTTCTTTTAGTGCGTGGTGTTGTCGGCGTCGGGTTCGCGATAAGCTATTATTTTTCATTGTCTGTTGGAAGATGATGTTGGTGTGGAATAAAGGCTGATAGTTTATTTTGGCGGTTAGAGGCTGTTATTTGTTATTGCTGTTGACGATTGGAACTTGTTCCGTATTGGCCTCGTACAGCTCGGTTGCGCTCGGGCGGGCGCTTGTATTTTAAGGTTCTTCAAAAGCGCAGTGATGGCGCAGGTTTAGCTCGTCAGCAGCCGTTAGTAGTTCTCTTGCCTGCGGATCTGCTTTCTCGCTGATGGCTATATGATGTCACCTCTGCGAGGTCTTGTTCACGCTGATCATTAGCTCTTCACCTGTGGAATCCTGCGTAGTCACTAGGTATCAATCTTCCGTTTTACCTCTCTCGGATGCAGCTATGTCTGGCTCGGCGACGGGCTAGAGCCGCCGTGGCTGTCGTCGCTTTTTTGGGTGTGAGGCGTGTCAATTGATGTAGAATGCGCAATCGGACGGTAAGAGCAAAAGCAAAGATCGGATGTTTTTTTATTAGTGATGGGCGCCTTTTTGGGGCGACGGTTCGTGCAAAGAGGGATTTTGTGACGGTTTCCAGCCAGAGTTTTGGTACAGATAATGCCGTCCAGGTAGCTGGCGAGCATATTGCGAATGTCGCAATTCTTATGTGTACATACAACGGTGCATCATTTCTTGCTGAGCAACTCGACTCACTTGAACGTCAAACGTATCGCAATTGGACGCTTTATGTTTCCGACGACGGCTCTCAAGATCAAACTCTGGAAATTTTGGAAACATTTCGAACTGAAATGGGGGCGGATCGCGTCCAAGTATCGAAAGGTCCCAAGAGAGGGTTTGTAGCGAATTTCCTGTCCTTGTCCTGTCGAGCTGATATCGAGGCAAATTTTTTTGCTTGGTCGGATCAGGACGATATATGGAAGGATGCAAAGCTCGAGAAGGCGCTTGCGTGGTTACAGGGAGTACCCGATCAGGTCCCGGCTCTCTACTGTGGCCGTACCGAGCTGATTGGCGAATCGGGTGTCTCGTGCGGGTATTCACCACGTTTTAGTCTTCCTCCCCATTTCTCAAATGCACTGGTTCAGAGTATTGGTGGTGGCAACACCATGGTCTTTAACCGGGCAGCGCGCGATCTGTTGCTGGAGGCGGGCGACCGTGTTGATGTGCCATGCCACGATTGGTGGGCTTACCTTCTTGTTTCTGGAGCGGGTGGCGAAGTTCATTACGACCCTGAGCCTATGCTCCTTTATCGCCAGCATGAGGAAAATCTGATTGGTGGGAATTCAGGTTGGTCTGCGCGCCTCAAGCGCTTACCCTTGATTTTTCAAGGTCGTTTCTGCAGGTGGAACGACCAGATCATCAATGCGCTTGAAGCGATGTATCATCGTTTGAGCCCTGAGCATCAAGTGACTCTGGCTCGATTCAAAGATGCACGCACTCAGAAACTCTTTTCAAGAATCCTGGGTTTTCAGCGTGCCGGTATATACCGGCAGACGTTGTCTGGAAATCTGGGGCTTATTCTCGTTGTTCTACTGAAAAAGATCTAAATTTATGACCATCTTAGTCACCGGCGGTGCCGGTTTTATCGGGGCGAACTTTGTACTGGACTGGCTGGCACAGTCGGATGAACAGGTGATCAACCTGGACAAGCTGACCTATGCCGGGAACCTGGAAAGCCTGGCAAGTCTGGACGGGGATGCGCGGCATGTATTTGTGCAAGGTGATATCGGTGATGGTGCGCTGGTAACACGCTTGCTAAACGAGCACCAGCCTCGTGCGATCCTCAATTTCGCCGCTGAATCCCACGTTGATCGCTCAATTCACGGTCCGGAAGATTTCATCGAAACCAATATTGTCGGGACATTCCGACTATTGGAAGCAGTGCGAGCTTATTGGGGCGGACTCGAGCTGGGTGCAAAAGAGGCGTTCCGCTTTCTGCACGTTTCTACGGATGAGGTTTATGGGTCGCTGGCAAAAGATGATCCTGCGTTCACCGAGACCCATCAGTATGAACCGAACAGTCCCTATTCGGCGAGCAAGGCAGCAAGTGACCACTTGGTACGTGCTTACCACCATACCTATGGCTTGCCTGTTCTGACGACCAACTGCTCGAACAACTACGGCCCGTACCATTTTCCGGAAAAGCTTATTCCGTTGATGATCGTCAACGCCCTTGCAGGTAAGTCTTTGCCTGTATATGGCGACGGCCAGCAAATTCGCGACTGGCTATACGTCAAAGACCACTGCAGTGCTATTCGCCGTGTACTCGAAGCCGGATTGGTCGGAGAGACTTACAACGTTGGTGGCTGGAATGAGAAGCCAAATCTCGACATCGTCCACACCGTTTGTGGTTTGCTCGATGAGTTGCGTCCTCGCGCTGACGGCCAGCCTTACCATCACCAGATCGCTTATGTTACCGATCGTCCAGGCCACGACCGTCGTTACGCAATTGACGCTCGAAAGCTTGAGCGGGAATTGGGTTGGAAACCCGCTGAAACATTTGAAACTGGCATTCGAAAGACTGTCGAGTGGTACCTCGATAATCAGGTATGGGTAGGTAATGTCACTAGCGGAGCTTATCGTGATTGGGTAAGCAGGCAGTACACATGAAAAAAATTGTTTTATTTGGAAGTAATGGGCAAGTAGGCTGGGAGTTACAACGCTCCCTGCCTTTGCTTGGGAACTTAGTCGCTTGTGATCGTAGCAAAGTCGACCTTTCTGATTTGGACGCTGTATCAGCTTATCTTGAATTGGAACGTCCAGATATTATTGTTAATGCGGCCGCTTATAACGCTGTAGATTTGGCTGAAACTTTCGAGGAAGAAGCGCAAAAAATCAACTATCATCTGGTTAAAGCTCTGGCGGACTACGCCGCAATCAACAGTGCTTGGCTTGTACATTATTCTACTGACTATGTTTTTGATGGGCAGTCAGCTTTGCCTTACACAGAGGTTGATCGTCCTAACCCATTGAGCGCTTACGGGCGTTCAAAAGCTCTAGGTGAGAGTGCGGTTGTTAATAGTGGATGTAACCACCTTTTAATGAGAACAAGTTGGGTTTACTCCGCCCGGGGTGGTAACTTTGCGAAAACGATTCTGCGCCTTGCTGCGAGTAAAAGTACTTTTTCAGTAGTAAATGATCAGGCTGGAGCTCCTACTAGCGCGTCGTTGGTTGCCGATACGACAGTCCTGTGTCTTTACAGAATTCTAAATTGTGAGGATCCCCAACGCCTGAGTGGCACGTACCACTTGGTGGCGTCAGGTTATGCGAGTTGGTATGAGTACGCTCGCTATTTGGTCTCTGAGGCTCTTGATTTAGGGATGGATTTGAAGTGCACTGAGGAAGATATTCTAGCCGTCAGCAGCGCCGAATATCCTACGAAAGCTATCAGGCCAAAAAACTCTAGACTTGATAACTCTAAAATTAAAAGTGCGTTTAATATAAATATTCCTGACTGGAAGAATCACATTAGGCGTACGATTTCTGATATGGCTTGGCAGGGATGATTATGTTTCGTAAAGGTATAATTCTTGCGGGTGGCTCGGGTACGCGTTTACACCCAGCAACACTTGCAATTTCAAAACAGCTTCTCCCGGTTTTTGATAAACCAATGATCTACTATCCGCTGAGCACTTTAATGCTGGCGGGAATTAGAGACATATTAATTATTTCCACCCCTCAGGACACGCCTCGTTTCGAGCAACTCCTCGGCGACGGTTCAAAATGGGGAATCAACCTTAGTTATGCCGTTCAGCCAAACCCTGATGGACTGGCTCAAGCATTTATCATTGGTGAGGAATTCCTCGACGGTGATGCGTGCGCATTGGTGCTTGGCGATAATATTTACCACGGGCATGATTTTCAGGAACTCTTGGCAAGCGCTATGCAGCGTGATTGTGGCGCAAGTGTTTTTGCATACCATGTCAATGATCCAGAGCGTTATGGCGTGGTCGAGTTTGACAAGTCGGGCAAGGCTATTAGTTTGGAAGAGAAGCCGTTAGAGCCGAAATCGAGCTACGCCGTGACCGGTCTTTATTTTTATGATGCAAGCGTCGTGGAAATTGCTAAGAGTATTAAACCCTCTGAGCGTGGCGAACTTGAAATCACTGATGTGAATCGCGTTTACCTAGAGCGTAACAACCTCTCGGTGGAAATTATGGGAAGGGGATATGCTTGGCTGGATACTGGGACTCACGAATCCCTGCTTGAAGCGAGCCATTTCATTGCAACCTTGGAAAACCGACAAGGCCTTAAAGTCGCGTGCCCTGAAGAGTTGGCATGGCGCAAGGGATGGATATCAGACGATCAATTGCTCGCGTTAGCTATGCCATTAATCAAAAATGGCTACGGAAAGTACCTCAAGCGCCTCCTGGAGCACGAGAGTCATTGATCCGCAAACGGCTGGGCTGGCTTTTGGGGCCTTTCCGCGAAAGATGTAATTGGATAAAAATTTAAACCGCACAGCACTTGTGATTCGAGGCTAAATACATGTCAATTCAACTGTTTGTACCTAAATTTCGTGTCGACGAATGCCTTGAAGGGATTCGTGAATGTCTTGAGAAAGGCTGGACTGGGTTAGGTTTTAAAACTGTTGAGATGGAAGAAGCATGGAAGTCCTATACCGGGCTGCCGCACGCACATTTTCTTTCGTCGAACACCGTAGGTCTGGAGCTAGCTTTCCGCTTGCTCAAGACGAAGAATGGATGGGGCGATGATGCAGAAGTCATTACTACTCCGCTGACTTTCGTATCGACTAACCACGCAATTCTCTACGCAGGCCTGACGCCTGTATTCGCGGATGTTGACGAATCGCTGTGTCTAGACCCCGCTAGCGTCGAGCAGCGCATCACCGACAAGACCAAGGCACTGATTTTTGTAGGTATTGGTGGCAACGTCGGTCAGTACTCGAAAATCCTTGAAATTTGTAAAGCACGTAACATTGCTTTGATTCTTGACGCTGCCCATATGTCGGGTACTCGCATCAATGGGCGTCATGTATGTCCAGAAGCGGACGTTGTGGTGTTTAGCTTCCAGGCCGTAAAAAACCTGGCAACAGCCGACTCGGGCATGATCTGCTTCAAAAACGCGGAAGATGACGAACGCGTACGAAAGATGAGCTGGTTGGGTATCAACAAGGATACTTACGCACGTACTGCCGCTCAGGGCGCGTACAAGTGGATGTACGATGTTGAAGAAGTCGGTTTCAAATACCACGGCAACTCGATCATGGCTGTCATGGGCTTGGTTGCGTTGAAGTATCTGGATCGTGATAACGCTTACCGTCGCCAGCTCGCTAAGTGGTATCGCGAAAACCTAGAAGGTAGCGATAAAGTACGCTTTATTGAAATTAATCCGGAATGTGAGTCGTCAACTCACCTTGTGCAAATCCGTGTCAAAAACCGTGAAGAGCTGATGCTGGCCCTCAACGAGCACCAGGTATACCCAGGCGTACATTACCGTGATAACACGGAGTATCGTATGTATGCGCATGGTAATGGCACCTGCCCTAAAGCAGCATTGGCATCCCAGGAAATTATTTCGCTCCCGGTACACATGGGCCTCAGTAAAGCCGATGTAGACACCGTATCTCAATTGGTTGCCAAGTACGCAAAATGAAACCTACCCTCCACTCAGCATCTGATGAAGTCGTCGAGATCCGTCTATTAGAGGCGGCTGATTTACAGTCTACTTTGGACTGGAGAAACCGAGACGAAAACCGCCGATGGTTTATTAACTCAAACATCATCGAATGGGACAGTCACGTAAAGTGGTTCGAGTTCTATTCAAAAAAGTCTGATGATTTTGTGTTCGTCATCGCGGCAGATGGTGAGTTGGTTGGGCAATGCGCTGTTTATGGCGTGGATCTAAAAAGAAAGCGTGCCGAGGTCGGACGCTTTGTCGCTGCGCCAGACAATGCGGGTAAAGGTTATATCAAGCGAGGCTGCCAGCTGTTGATTGAAACCTGTTGGCAGCAGCTTGCGCTTGATAGTGTGTTTCTAGAAGTTCTGGAAGATAACGTCAGGGCGATTAAGTTATACGAAAAACTGGGCTTCAATGAAGTTTCCCGCAACGGTAAATTAATAGTGCTTGAGCTAAATAGGCTTTAGATGATCAGTCAGAATAGTTTTTTACCTAGTGCATTAAAATCGCTTCTCGAGTGGCGTGTATGGCTATACATGGGGCTTCAGGATATTAAGGCACGCTTTCGAAGGTCGGCTATGGGGCCGTTCTGGATACTGATAAACCTCGCAATGATGGTATTGGGTGCGGGTATGGTATATGGAGTGTTACTTAAACAGCCAATGGCGGAGTTTCTTCCGTACCTTACATGCGGTTTGATAATTTGGGGCTTCCTCGTTTCGTCTTTTGTTGATGGAGGATATGCGTTTGTGGGGTCTGAGGGCTATATCAAACAGTTTTCTTTTCCGAAACAAATTTATCTGTTTCGAGTATTGGTAACGTTGACTATTGTAATGCTTGTTGGCGTTGTTGCTCTGGCAGGTACGCTGTTATTTTTTGATCGATTTAAACCCATTGGTTGGCTGTATGCGCTGCCAGGGCTGGGGATTCTATTGGTTGCGGGTCTAGGGCATATAACTCTAAGTGCATACCTATCTGCACGCTTTAGGGATCTTCCGCATGCAATGAGCGGGATTTTTCAGGTCTTGTTCTTTGTTACTCCGATCATGTTTCCGGTCGCTATGTTGAAAGATCGCGGTCTGGATTTTATATATAAGTATAACCCGCTTTATTATCTGGTGGATGTTGTGCGTTTCCCTATTTTGGAGGGAACGTTTGCCGTCAAGCAAGACTATATGTTTTGCGCAGCCTATCTAACTCTTCTATGGGTAATCTGTATAGTGCTTGGGTCTAAAATGGACAAGAAAGTGGTTTATATGTTATGAGCGATATTTCTATAGCCCTAAAGGATGCGAGCGTCGTTTTTTCTGGGCAGACTGACTTCGTAGGTAGGTTGAAAAATACGATACTCCGTCGGCCAGTCATGTCCAACACTAAGGAATATACGATTAATGCGCTCTCTAATATCAATTTGTCAATTGAACGAGGCGAGCGCGTCGGTCTAATCGGATTGAACGGGGCCGGAAAAAGCACCCTGTTAAAGGTTATGGCGCGTATATATCCTACTACCTCTGGGACAGCGAACACACTAGGACATGTTTGTCCCATGTTTGAATTTGCGACCGGTTTTGAGATGAATCAATCCGGATGGGACAATATTCGAATTCGCGCACTGTTACTAGGTTTGAAACCTCGAGAAATCAAAGCAAAAATGCAAGAAATTGCAGAGTTTTCAGAGTTGGGCGAGTTTTTGAACTATCCGGTACGCACTTACTCAGCTGGCATGTTTATTCGCTTGGCATTCTCAGTGTCGACCGCAATCAATCCTGAAGTTTTGCTTCTTGATGAAGTTATGGGCGCTGGAGATATAAATTTTGCTCATAAAGCTCAAGAACGGATGAAGAAGTTTATGACTCAAGGAAAAATTCTTGTTTTTTCGAGTCATTCTCCAGATCTGGTTAGCGATTTTTGCGAGCGTACGATTTGGCTTGAAAAAGGAAAAGTCCGCATGGATGGGAAAACCGACCAGGTGCTAAAGACTTATTCAGATAATTATTCGGCAACTGTTTAAGGTTTGAACATGAAAGTCAGAGATCTTATTCGCGAAACTCAATGGATGCCCGGCAGTTCGTATGCTGAGGAGAAACGCCCTATCGTCTCCGTTCTTTTGCCGACTTTTAGACGGGCAAAAAGTGGTAAGTTTCGTAGCGCTATTGAGTCCGTTTTAAGCCAAACACTAACTGATCTTGAACTGATCATAGTAGACGACGCGAGTACCGATGGTAGTGCTGAGATTATTGCTGAGTTCATGGCCAGGGATTCGCGAGTAAGTTGTCTACGGCATATTAAAAACATTGGGCTCCCTGCTGTATCTGAGTACGAGGCTTATTCGAGGTCGCGCGGTCAATATATCGCGTTTGCTTTCGATGATGACGTATTCTTCCCCGATGCTTTATTAGAGCTTTATGGGCATGCTAAGGCTACACCCGATCAGGTCATTTATGGCACAGTCGGGATGAGAATTAAGGATGTGGGGTCTGGTAATGAGCAACTTGTTCCCCTCGGTGCAAGTTTAGCATCTCATAATATAAACAGTTGGAATTGCATTTCGAATAATGCTGTTCTGGTGCCCCGTGGTATTCTTGATGATATAGGACTGTATGATCCTCATATCCTTATGACACGTTTGTGTGATTGGGATTTATGGCGAAGGGTCTCAAGGAAGTATATTTTACGTTTCGTGGATGTATGTGTTGGGGAGATTGGTGGTCCTGCGACCAATGACAGCCTCGGTAACACGTATGCGCTGGATACTTGGGCATCCGAAGAGAAAATGAGGCAAGAGCGCGATAACGCGCTACGGCCGGAAAATTTTGAAGATTATGATATATTCGGGTTACCTGATTCTGCATCTCACTGTACCGCTGTTGCTGTGAGAGAGATGGCTGTCGCGCACGCACGTACCCGAACTAATTTTGAGATAGAAAGTTCGTTAAATAAATCAGATGATAACAGAAAAGTTCTGGTGATCACTGGTAATCACGATGCTTGCACCAGTATCTATTTTGATTATTTGCCTGAAGAATGGAAAAGTCGAGTTCGCGTAGTTCGATATCCTGGTGGTTGGCCGATCTCTGAAATTGCCCATGCTAGTTGCATTGTCTTTGTTCGGCAGTTGGATCCGTTTTTTGAATGGATAGCAGCTGCGCAAAAAATGCAAGTTCCTTGCTATTATTTTACAGATGATAACCTTACTTTACTTCAAGAAAGCAAGGAAATGAACTTCTTTGAAGATTTTAGTAAGAAAGCACTGCGAAATAAGCTGAAGGATTTTTCTGGCGTTTTAACAAGTACCGGTACTTTGCAAGAGTACTTTAAGGAACATCTGATTCATTCGAATGTAGAGTTTTTTCCCCGTCCTTTCGTGACTTGAAGATAGGTGTCGATGAATCAGTTCCTGTTCGAGAGCAATTAGTTATCGCTTTCGCAGGAGGGAGTCATCGACTATCTGCCCTTCAAGAGGTAATGCTGCCCGCTTTTTTGAAGTATGTTGAATCAGGCAGAAGCATTAAGTTAATTGTGGGCGGCGCTAGTTCTGCGTTTTCAGAAGAATTCAAGAAGCATGATAAGTTTGATTTGGTAACTATACCTTTTGAGCTGAATTGGGAATCTGCTCTATTGCAGATTTCTAAATACAGTCCCGATGTTCTTATTCATGCGCCTAGCGAAACAATCAATAATAAATACAAGACAATGAACGTAGCTAAGTCTGCGGATGTTTTGAATGCTTTGCTCGTTGTTCCTGATTACATGCCTTATTCAGAGTTGCGGGAGCTGAATATTGGTTGTGTTGTATCTTCACCGTTCATTGCACGTTCTTGGCTTGATATGTTGCAAAGTTTGGACGGAATTGATTTTCAGGAAGTAAAAAATAATAACAGGGCATATTGTGAGCAACAATTTTCAGGCTCGACCAGCTGCAGCGTTCTAGACTTCATGACTCAATCAGTCAAATTCAATGGGTTTTCAACGGTTGAAAGCAGATTGAAAATGATAGCCAGTGAGCACGGTGGCAGCATTGCTCTTCCAGCAAATGATGTAATAAAAAGTCCCAAAAAATTGATTGAAAGTCTCGAAGAGTTAGCTAGGCTTAGGCAGGCAGCTTCTAATTCTAAGCGATTAGGATTCATGGCCCGAAAGCATGATTTGTGGGAGAGTTTGATGCCCCAATTTGGCCAAATGAAAGAATTTTCACAAGCCGCTAAAAGCGGTAGTGCTGATATTGTTCTTGAGTTATCAAAATCTCTTCATGATATTCCATATGTTGAATATCCGATCGCCATTCCTGCAACTATTAAATCTATTATGGTGGCATTCACGACCGATGGGCTTCAGGATGGTTTGGTGGGAGTTGAGCTCGTTGGTGGAGGTGGCTCTGTAGTTTTTAACAGAGTAGTGTCGTTAAGTGGAGTAGATCTATCGTTACCTGTGGAATTTACTGTAGATCATGTAACCGCTTCGTCCTCGTCGGATTACAAGCTCCGTGTGTTTGCGCGTGCGACACATCCTGTTTATATGTTTGAGTTGGTTAAATATCGTTATGCGGGTTTGAAGCGCCTCCCTGTATACCCATTTGTGGAAATATCGACTGTATAGGTAATGCCGATGAAGTTAGATATTGGCTGTGGGCCAAAATGCCTGCCGGAATTTGTGGGTGTCGATAGATTTTCGCTGCCTGGTGTTATGGTGGTCGCGGATCTTGATAAATCGCTACCGTTTGAAGACGATTCTGTTGATTTAGTACATGCTGCTCATAGTTTGGAACATGTTTCAGACTTGATGTTTACAATGAGAGAACTCTATCGAGTCTGTAAGCACAAATCTCAGATTTGTATTGTT
This sequence comes from Pseudomonas sp. S3_C06, assembly GCF_054667675.1. Lineage (NCBI taxonomy): Bacteria > Pseudomonadati > Pseudomonadota > Gammaproteobacteria > Pseudomonadales > Pseudomonadaceae > Pseudomonas > Pseudomonas sp. S3_C06. Next base: position 2,026,118 of record NZ_CP162747.1, on the reverse strand, counting down.
GCGCCATATTTCGAGCAAAAATTAAACTTAGCCAATCCATATCATCTCCAAGTATTTAATGAGCATACCCCAAGGTTTTGGACAAGTTTTCCATGGGCGCCCATAGATGAAAGAGAGTATTACCACCCCCACGCAGCTCCGTGGGGGCTATCGGAGTCGGACCACTCTAATCCAGGCTTAGATATTCGATTGCTTAGAATGGAGTTCTTTTACTTTCCTCGGTTCAGTCGATTGGAGCTTGCCTGCCAAAGAGAGCTTCGTCAGAATTTAACTGATGTTTGTCATCAGGTTGTTTACCACCTTGTAGTGTGGAAAGATAAATCGGATGATGATTATATCGAGTTGACCAAGCATTTGGATGTCTATCCTTTCTTAGATACGCCTGCTTTACAGAAAGCTAGAGAGAACTCGCTGACTCACGAAGGCGAAGGTAGCCACGCCCTGATTGCGGCTGAACGGCAATTTCGCGAAACGCTTGAAGTTGAACTCCGCGTAGAGCAGTACATGCAATTAAGTCAGCAGTTAAAATCGCAATATGATCACATTGTAGCGTGTGAGAGACACATACTAAAAAATGAAAAGCTAATCACGTTCCTCGCGGGCAAACTTGAGTTGCCGGATAACCAACTTAGGCGTTTCAATGACTATCTGAGCGCCAACTACCGTCGTGTCTCATCGAATGAGATGAGTCTTAGTGAAAAGCTTTTTGATGAGGGGTATGTCGAGTACCCGATAGCATCTAAAGGCTTTTATAATAGCGTTTCTGTCTGTGTTTATTTGTCCGACGATTCTGTAACGGCAAAGCTTGGTGTTGAGGTTGTTGGTAAAGATAACTCTATCTTATGGAATTCTGTGGAGTCATTGAGTAGCGTGCGTGGTATTGGCGTTATTAGTTTTTCTTTAATGGCGCCACTGAAACAAGAGAGCGTTGCGAGTGTTAGGATCTTTGGTAGAGATTTGGATATATCCGTTCAGGTTGTAGAGTGCTCTGTTACGTCCCTTTGGCCGCTCAGTGGTCGTAAAAAAGTTCCATATGTATGCTTTACGAATGATGAGTAATATTAATTCTGGTGTCGATATTCTGCTGATTATTGAGTCGGATATTGCGACTACTCAATTGACAGAACAATTGCTGTCGGAGTGCGCGAGATTTGGTGTCAGATACAAAAAGGTTTATCTGGCTCAACTTGATGAGGAGTCTTTTTCCAAACATGCTTTGCCGTTATTTGTGCGCACAGCTGATCCTGTCGCAGTATATTGGATGGAAGCTCTTAGGCGCAGCAATATTCCCTACTATTACTACATTGATGATAATTTTTGGCTAATAGGCGGAGACACTCCTTTAGCTAAATATTACAGGCATCCAATTATACGGCGCTCACTAAAATTTGTAGTGGAAAACGCAAGCGTCATAATAACGAATTCCGCGACCCTTAAGGATTTTTTGCTTCCAAAAAACTTTAATACTGTTTTGCTCCCTGCTTTTTTTGATTTTTCGTTATTACCGATAGGCCAGAATGAAACGAACTCGGAGTATAGAATCGGTTTCGCGGGTAGTCCATCGCGTGAGGCGGACTTGGCAATTCTACGGGATGTTGTTCCACTGATTATAAATAAATTTGATAACGTCGTTTTCGAGTTTATTGGTTGTTTTCCTAGTTGGTTGGAGCTAGGTCCCAGGGTAAGATTTTTTGAACATATGCATAGTTATGCCGACTACATAGCCTTTCAAGCTCAGCGGGGTTGGAAGATCGGCTTGGCCCCACTTGATAGCAAGAGCTCCAATAAATACAAAACTAATAATAAATATCGTGAGTACTCTGCCTTTCGATGCGCGGGAATCTATTCAGTGTCCGAAAGCTACGTTGGCTCCGTAGATGAAGGCGTGACTGGATTGTTGATTGAAGCTGGTTCTTCTGATTGTTGGGCTACAGCTATTGAGTGTTATATAAATGATGAGGTATACAGGGCGAGTATTGCCGAGAGGGCCTATGCCGATGTGCATAGCAGGTTCGAGATCTCAGTAGTTGCATCTCAATGGACTGCCCTTTTTCAAAAAGGAGGGAATCTACTAGGTGATGGGCGAATTAAGCCTGTTCGTGTATCAGTTTGGAATGGAATTGTTAAAAGAATATCCCATTATCGACTACTGATAGAGATATCGATGTACGAGGGCGGGGCAAAGCTTACTCTTTATCGAATTATCAATAAGGTGCTGAGAGTTTTGAAGTTGCGTTAATTTTTTTTGCGTGTTATTTATGCGCGTGGCATCAGGTTGGTAGTGCGTACTTTTAATTCGTATTTAATAAGTCGTTTGATTGATCAATCTTTAAAGTTTTGATGATCTGCTCGAGCTGACATTTTCATAATCTAGCATGGTTTTGGATATGGAGTGCTCTGAAAGTATCACACTATAGATTTCACCTTTCTGCATCACGTGGTAACTTAGGTAATTTTACTTATCAACCCGCTTGAAGTCGGTATAAAATGCCAAAAAAAATACTTGTCACCGGTGCGACAGGATTCCTTGGAAGGTCCTTGGTTCAGCATTTTGTCACTTTTCCAGATATTTCCGTGGTGGCTCCACTCCGTAATGTCAGTGATAAGTTACCAGAAATAGTAAAGGTTACTCGTGTATCAGATATCGGTGACGATACCGACTGGCGAGAGTCTCTAACTGGTGTGGATGTTGTTGTACATGCTGCGGCGCGAGTGCATGTCATGCAAGAAGACTCGGCACAATCGATTGAAGATTTTCGCACGGTTAATGTCAAAGGAACACTTTGTCTGGCACGGCAGGCCGTCGCGGCCGGTGCCAAGAGGTTCATCTATATTAGTTCTATCAAGGTTAATGGCGAAACTACTCCGCTCGGCCATGCCTTTAGTGCCGGCGACACTCCGCTCCCATCAGATGCTTATGGAATCTCCAAACACGAAGCAGAGCAACAACTAATGCAGCTTGCCCAGACAGGCGCAATAGAAGTTGTAATCATCCGCCCGGTACTAATTTATGGTCCAGGTGTAGGTGCGAACTTTCGTCAAATGATGCACTGGCTCACGAAGGGCATTCCAATGCCTTTCGGATCTGTTCACAACCTGCGAAGTCTCGTTTCACTGGATAACGTCGTTGATTTGGTCAGTACGTGTGTCGATCATCCTCGGGCCGCAAACCAGGTGTTTCTGGTCAGTGATGATGAAGATGTTTCTACAACCCGATTGATGCAACGTCTTCTGACTTTCTTGGGTAGAAAAACCTGGCTCGTCCCCATTCCTGTTTCGCTACTGAAGTTCTTGGCTAGCCTGGTGGGGCGAGGTGCAGTCGCTCAGCGGCTTTTCGGCTCGCTACAGGTCGATATCAAGAAGAATCGAGAGTTGTTAGGCTGGCGTCCGCCCTTCACGCTGGATGAGGGTTTGAAGGCGACGGCCGAGCATTTTCTGGAGTCTCACAAAAGATGAGTTACGGATATTTCATTCCATTGGTTTTCGGTATTTCTTTTTTGCTGACTGCTGTTTTGCGCCGGTATGCGATATCTCGAAGTCTGATGGATGTTCCCAATGCACGCAGCTCTCATGTTGTGGCTACGCCACGCGGTGGCGGTGTAGCGATTGTTGTTGCATTTATCTTGTCCCTGGGTTTTCTGTTTTTCACGGATTTGATTTCCGCCCGGTTTTTTTTCGCAATGGCATGTGGCGGTGCTGCCATTGCCCTGATTGGATTCATGGATGATCACGGGCATATCGCCGCGCGATGGCGATTATTGGGGCATTTTGCTTCAGCTTTGTGGTTGTTGGGGTGGATAGGGGGCATGCCACCCGTTGAGTTGTTCGGTACTTCGATCGAGCTGGGTTGGCTGGGCTTTGTGCTGGGTGCTTTTTATCTTGTGTGGCTACTCAATCTTTACAACTTCATGGACGGCATTGACGGAATCGCCAGTGTAGAAGCGATTTGTGCCTGCGTCGGTGCGTGTCTGCTTTACTGGTTGTCGGGATTGGAGAATCTGATCTGGGCGCCTTTGTTGCTCGCTGCTGCCGTTGGCGGCTTTCTATACTGGAACTTCCCTCCGGCACGGATATTCATGGGCGACGCTGGCAGTGGGTTTCTGGGCATCGTCCTTGGCGGATTGTCTCTGCAGGCGGCATGGGTGAGCGCACCGATGCTCTGGGCCTGGATGATTTTGCTTGGTGTGTTCATTGTCGACGCTACGTACACGCTGTTTCATCGCATGCTGAGAGGAGAAAAGATCTATGAAGCACATCGTAGTCATGCCTACCAGTTCGCTTCACGTCGCTTTGGCAAACACTTACCGGTCACTGTTGCGGTCGGCGTGATCAATCTGTTCTGGCTGTTGCCCATTGCCTTTTGTGTCACGAGCCTCGGTTTGGACGGTGCTTCGGGTGTGCTTTTGGCTTACATTCCATTGATCGCTTTGGCAATAAAGTTTCACGCCGGAGATCTCGAGATTCCGGTGGTCAAGAACTAAGCAGTAATTGCCAGGTCATTTAGGTTTAGAGTGATCACGAAATGCCGTTGAGCCGGCACGATGGAGAGTGCTGCTCAAAGGAGTGATCAAGGTAATTGAAGGGTTTATGGATAAAATCAGAGAGTACCTGTTAGGCCTTCCCCGGCGCCGCAAGAGACTGCTTCAGGTTGCCACAGACATCGTGCTCGTCTGGGCCGCGTTGTGGCTGGCCTTTATCGTTCGCTTGGGCCTGGACGATATGTACAACCCTTTCAAGGTGCATTTCTGGCTTTTTGTATGTGCACCTATTGTTGCGATTCCCTTGTTCATTCGCTTTGGCATGTATCGTGCGGTCATGCGCTATTTCGGCAACGATGCGCTGGTCGCTATTATCAAAGCGGTCAGTCTGTCCGCATTGATTCTGGCGCTGGTTGTCTATTGGTATAGCAACCACGAGGCAGTAGTCCCGCGTTCGATTGTCTTCAATTACTGGTGGCTAAGCCTTGTCATCATCGGAGGCTTGCGGTTGTGCATGCGTCAGTATTTCATGGGTGACTGGTTCGCCGGCGCTCAACACGTTCCGTTTTCCAGTCGTGACGATAGCCTTATCAAAGTTGCAGTCTATGGGGCAGGCGTCGCGGGTAATCAATTGGTCGCAGCATTGCGCATGGGGCGAACCATGCGCCCGGTGGCATTTATCGATGACGATCCGAGCATTGCTGATCGGGTAATTGCCGGGCTGCAGGTCTATAAACCCAAGCACATTCAACAGATGATCGATGAAACAGGTGCGCAGGAAATTCTTCTGGCGCTGCCGTCGTCGACACGTGCACGTCGCCGGGAGATTCTCACGCTTCTGGAGAGTTTTCCGCTACATATTCGCAGTGTTCCGAATTTCACTGACCTTGCCAGTGGCCGAGTCAAGGTCGAGGATATTCAGGAAGTGGATATCGCGGATCTGTTGGGGCGTGATTCGGTACCTGCACAACCGGATCTGCTTGAGCGCTGTATCACAGGCAAGACGGTAATGGTTACTGGCGCTGGCGGTTCCATTGGCTCAGAGCTTTGCCGGCAGATTTACTCGCTTGGCCCCACCAGGCTTTTGTTGTTTGACCACAGTGAATTCAACCTTTACAGCGTACTTTCGGAACTGGAGCAAAGAGGAAACCGGGAGTCGGCGTCGGTCCAGCTCTTGCCAATACTCGGTTCCATTCGTCATCCGCATAAATTGCTGGATGTCATGAAGACCTGGAATGTTGAAACTGTTTATCATGCTGCCGCGTATAAACACGTGCCCATGGTTGAACACAACATTGCGGAAGGGGTGCTCAATAACGTCATCGGGACGCTTAATACTGCCCAGGCTGCATTGCAATCGGGTGTGTCCAATTTCGTGTTGATTTCCACGGACAAGGCTGTTCGCCCCACTAACGTAATGGGCAGTACCAAGCGACTTGCCGAGCTGACGCTTCAGGCCTTGAGTCGAGAAATCGCCCCCGTTCTATTCGGTGACAAATCCAAAGTATCCCGAGTCAACAAGACTCGCTTCACGATGGTTCGCTTCGGGAATGTGCTGGGCTCTTCTGGTTCGGTCATTCCGCTATTCCACAGTCAGATCAAATCCGGTGGGCCACTGACGGTTACCCATCCGAAGATTACCCGTTACTTCATGACTATCCCTGAAGCCGCGCAACTAGTGATTCAGGCCGGTTCCATGGGGCAGGGCGGCGATGTGTTCGTACTCGATATGGGGGAACCGGTAAGAATTGTCGAACTGGCGAAGAAGATGATTCATTTGTCCGGTTTGAGCGTGCGTTCGGAAAAAAATCTGCAAGGCGACATTTCGATCGAGTTCACCGGGTTACGCCCCGGCGAGAAGCTTTATGAAGAGTTGTTGATTGGCGATAACGTATTGGCGACTGAGCACCCGATGATCATGAGTGCCAGCGAAGATCATTTGCCATGGGATTTGCTCAAGCTTCGTTTGACGGATTTGCTGGATGCCGTCGAGCAGGATGATTATTCGCGCGTTCGCCAGTTGCTGCGTGATACCGTCAGCGGCTACACCCCCGATGGCGAAATTGTCGACTGGATCTATCAGCAACGCCGTCTCGAACCCTGATTGTTTCACATTCTGTAACGCTCGCATTTTTGACATACACCCATCATGACCTACGTTTGGAGAGCAGCTTCGGAAAAGCTGCTTTCTCAAACGATGATGGAGCGTCAAAAATGCGTACCGGTTACTTCTGTTCTCTGATTTTTGCTTTCCTTGCCAGCGCTTCGATTGCCGCGATCGCCGCACCCTTGGCGCCAGCGGAGTCACCCAAAGCGCCTTTGGTGATGGATACAACAGCACCTGCACAAAGCGCAAAAGTCGATCTCAACGATGCCGATGCGGCAACGCTGCAAAAAGAGCTGGCCGGAGTAGGTGAAGCGAAGGCCAAGGCGATTGTTGCATATCGAGAAACAAACGGGCCGTTTTCATCGGTGGATGAGTTGCTGGAAGTGAAAGGTATCGGCAAGGCGATCCTTGATCGCAATCGTGACAAGCTGGAAGTCAACTAAGCTGAGTGTATAAGCCAAGAGGCCGGTCATTGACCGGCCTTTTTGTTTAGCGCAATGCATGGCTCGTGATGACGTGAAAAAGGCGTCGGTCGGACGACTAAAAATTACGGCTATCATATTGCGCCAGGATTATGCCTATAATAATTTGCCGGTTCGTTGAGCCTATGCGACTCAATGACGATTCCCCATCAAGCATTCCAGGAGCACTTACATGAATTCCGCACGATCCAAAGGTACTGCTCTCGTCACCGGCGCATCGTCGGGTATCGGTGCGATTTACGCTCAGCGCCTTGCGGCGCGTGGTTTTGATCTGCTGCTGGTTGCCCGTGACAAGGAGCGTCTGGAGAGTGCTGCGAGCCAGTTGCGTGATGCCCATGGCGTTCAGGTTGAAGTGCTCAAGGCCGATCTCACGCAGAAGGATGACGTGCTCAAACTGGAACAACGCCTGCGCAGCGATTCCAGCATCAGCTTGCTGGTCAATAACGCCGGTGTAGCGGCGGACGGTTTGCTGGCCAACGCCGATATGGACCAGTTGGAGCGACTGATCCAGTTGAACATCACCGCCGTCACCCGCCTGGCATCGGCGGCCGCCGCCAGTTTCGCCAAGGCCGGTCGTGGCACCATCATCAATATCGCCTCGGTGGTGGCGCTGTTTCCTGAACGCTTCAACGCTACTTATAGCGCCAGCAAAGCTTATGTACTGAGCCTGACGCAGTCGCTGAACACTGAACTCGAAGGCACCGGCGTGCAGATCCAGGCCGTGCTGCCGGGTGTGACCCGCACCGAAATCTGGGAGCGCTCAGGTATCGATGCCAGTGGCATTCCGGCAGAAATGGTCATGGAGGCGGGCGAGATGGTCGATGCGGCGCTGGCCGGTCTGGATCAGGGCGAGTTGATCACCATTCCTTCGCTGCCTGACGCAGGCGAATGGCACGCCTTTGTTGCGGCTCGCCATGTCATGGCGCCGAACCTTTCCCGCAGTGCTGCAGCGCAACGCTATAAGTCCGGCAATTGAATTGATCAGAGGTCACCACAGTATGGATTCGCGTCGAATAGTCGTCACGGGCATGGGCCTGGTTTCACCCTTGGGCAGCGATCTCGAAGTCGTATGGCAGCGTTTGCTGGCCGGTCGCTCTGGTTTGCGTAACTTGCCTGAGGCAACGGTCGCTGATTTACCCACGCGAGTCGGCGGCGCGGTGCCGACGCTGGAGGAGGACGCTGAAGCAGGATTTGATCCGGATCGCGCCACGCCGCCCAAAGAGCAGAAGAAGATGGATCGCTTCATTCTGTTCGCCATGGAGGCTGCCCGACAGGCGCTGGAGCAGGCCGATTGGCATCCTTCAGAAAGCAAAAGCCAGGAGCGTAGCGCAACGATCATCGGTTCCGGTGTCGGCGGTTTTGGCGCGATTGCCGACGCCGTGCGCACCACCGACAGTCGCGGTCCTCGGCGTTTGTCACCGTTTACCATTCCGTCGTTTCTGGTCAATCTCGCGGCAGGTCACGTGTCCATTCAACACGGCCTCAAGGGGCCTTTGGGTGCGCCGGTGACGGCGTGCGCTGCGGGTGTTCAAGCGATTGGCGACGCGGCACGATTGATCCGCGCCGGCGAAGCGGATATTGCCGTGTGTGGCGGTGCGGAAGCCTGCATCGACCGCGTCAGTCTGGCCGGTTTCGCGGCAGCGCGGGCACTGTCGAGCGGTTACAACGACACCCCGCAGCGCGCCTCGCGGCCGTTCGACAGCGGGCGCGACGGTTTCGTCATGGGCGAGGGCGCGGGGTTGTTGGTGATCGAATCCCTCGAGCATGCGCTGGCGCGTGGCGCGACGCCGCTGGCGGAGCTGGTCGGCTATGGCACCAGCGCCGACGCCTATCACCTGACGGCCGGGCCTGAAGATGGCAGCGGGGCGCGGCGGGCGATGACGCTGGCACTTGCGCAGGCGGGTATCGAGCCGGATCAGGTGCAGCACCTCAATGCTCACGCGACCTCGACGCCAGTGGGCGATCTGGGTGAGTTGGCCGCGATCAAGGCGTTGTTCGGTACCGAGAATAAAATCGCCGTGACCTCGACCAAGTCAGCCACCGGTCATTTGCTCGGCGCTGCAGGCGGGCTTGAAGCCATTTTCACACTGTTGGCGATTCGTGATCAGGTGGTGCCGCCGACTTTGAATTTCGACAATCCCGATCCGGCGAGCGCAGGTGTAGACATTGTTCATGGCCAGGCTCGGCCAATGTCTATCGAATATGCACTGTCCAATGGTTTCGGGTTTGGCGGGGTCAATGCCAGCGTATTGTTCAAGCGCTGGCAGGCTTAGTCGCGGTTCTTGAGGTGATCGCGGGTGATATCGAGGATGCGTTGCGCAAACCCGGCATCCGCGACACTGCGCGACAGCAGCAGTGCACCGACCAGGGTCGACATGATGACGATGGCGCGGTCAGCGCTGTTCTCACCTTCGAGGCTGTTTTCGATCTGCTCCAGCCGTGCGTTGAGTACCACGTCACTGGTGGGACTCGGTTGCCCGCGCAGCCCTAACTCGGAAGAAATGGTCAGCAATGGGCAGCCTTCGTGTGGTGATGTCTGGTGCCATTCGGACAGATACGTCTCGATGAACACATCAAACGCGTTGTCCTGGGCAAAAATCTCGGCACATAACCCATCGACCTGGTTGCCGGCCTCTTGCAAGGCCTTCTCGACCAACTCGTCCTTGGACTTGAAATGTGAGTAGAAACCGCCATGGGTCAGACCCAGCGCTTTCATCAGGGGTTGCAGGCCGGTAGCGCCGATTCCGTCCTTGCGAAAACGTGCCGAAGCCTCCTTGATGATGCGCTGATGGGTTTGGGCTTTATGGTCCTGCGAATAACGCATCTGGAACTCTCCGCAACAATGTCCCCATCTTAACCAAGGAAAATTAGATGGTGACTGTACTTCTACTTCTTAAAAGCGTGCAGATAGCTCCAATGGCTATAAAAAGCACAAACCCCGCCGATCAGGCGGGGTTGTGTTCAGCGGTCTTGGGCGTCTTTGGCGTCCGCTTCGGCATTGCGTTGGGCAACGCGTCGGCGTTCTTCATCGGTCAGATCGACCTTGTTGGCGGTGTCGCGCAACATCATTAATCCACCCACGATCGAGCCGATTGCAACGACCAGAATCAACCAGGCATACCAAGGCATAACGGCTCTCCTTAAGGGCAGGTCGACGGACGAGGATTTCGCCGTGCAACGCTGCATACCACTTTTGAGCGAAGTGAACTCGCAGTGGTTCCATTCTAGGCCGCTTGCACCCGGTACACCCGAAATCCCTCAATGACCTGTCAGCATCGCATCGGCTGGTGCGTCGGCACGCAGTTGTCCGGTCAGCAGGAAGTAGCCGAAACCGACGGCCATGAAGCCAAGGAAGATCAAGCCGATCAGCGTGTTGAACCACGCCATCGCCACCAGACACACCACCGCCAGCACCAAGGCAATCAGCGGAATCAACGGATAGCACGGCGCGCGGAAAGTACGCTCGAGATTGGGTTCCGATTTACGCAGTTTGAACAGACTGAGCATGCTCATGATGTACATCACGATGGCGCCGAATACGGCCATGGTGATCATCGCGGCGGTAAGGGTCATGCCACCGAGGTTGATCAGGCCGTCGCTGTAAATCGCGGCGATGCCGATGATGCCGCCGACAATAATGGCGCGGTGCGGTGTCTGGAAGCGCGAGAGTTTCGCCAGCGAAGCGGGAAGATAGCCGGCGCGGGCGAGGGCGAAGAACTGCCGCGAGTAGCCAAGAATGATTCCGTGGAAACTCGCCACCAGACCGAACAGGCCGATCCATACCAGCATGTGCAGCCAGCCGGAGTTGTCGCCGACCACGGTTTTCATCGCCTGCGGCAACGGGTCGTTGATGTTGGCCAGGGTGCGCCAGTCGCCGACGCCACCGGCAAAGAACATCACACCCATCGCCAGCAGCACCAGGGTCAGGATGCCGCTGATGTAGGCCTTGGGAATCGTGCGCTTCGGGTCTTTGGCTTCTTCGGCGGCCATGGCGGCGCCTTCGATGGCGAGGAAGAACCAGATAGCGAAAGGAATCGCGGCGAACATCCCGGCAATCGCCGGCGCGCCAAATACATCCGACCCCGCCCAGCCATTGAGCGCAAAGTTGCTGAAGCTGAACGCCGGCGCGACCACACCCATGAATACCAGTAACTCGGCTACCGCCAATACGCAGACGATCAACTCAAAGGTCGCGGCCAGTTTCACACCGAGGATGTTCAGGCCCATAAAGACGATATAGGCACCGACTGCTGCGTGTTTCGGGTCGAGCGCCGGAAACTGCACATTGAGGTAAGCGCCAATTGCCAGGGCAATGGCCGGCGGAGCGAAAACGAATTCGATCAACGTGGCCAGGCCGGCAATCAATCCACCTTTTTCACCGAAGGCGCGGCGGCTGTAGGCAAACGGCCCGCCCGCATGGGGAATCGCGGTGGTCAGTTCGGTGAAACTGAAGATAAAGCAGGTGTACATGGTCGCGACCATGAACGAGGTCACCAGGAAACCCAGCGTTCCGGCCACGCCCCAGCCATAACTCCAGCCGAAGTATTCCCCGGAAATCACCAGCCCTACGGCGATGCCCCACAGGTGCAAAGTGCCCAGCGTGGGTTTGAGTTGTGTGTTCATGCGGTTGCTCCCTGAACGGTTTGGAAAGCTCGGGGGAGGGTGTGTGCAGTGGGCGTGCCATTGCGCTGAAACAAGTCGTAATGAGTTGAATGCTGTCGTATCGGGGATGTTTGTTGGGGGATGGCTGCTTTTTGTGCGCCACTTGGGTGCGATGTTGGCGGTTATGCCGTCTTCGCGAGCAGGCTCGCTCCCACAGGGGAGTGCATTTCAAAATGCGAGCCTGCGCGCGATGAGGCCCGCCCATACAGCGCAAAACCCACCTGTAAAGCCTGCATAAACCCACTCTTTACGCTTTCTTTATGCACAGCCAACACCCTCGCTCTCGTTCCTTTACAGCCTCCTTTCCGACAATGCCTGCACACGCGGCAATACGCCGTAACACGGAGATCTTCCATGAGCGTTCTGGACGGGGTGTCACTGCTGTTGGCAGTGGGGCTGTTCATTTATCTGTTGGTTGCGCTGTTGCGCGCGGATCGGAACTAGGAGCGGCTATGCACAGTTATGACTATTGGCTGATCCTCGCGTTCTTTGCGGTGGTCTTGCTACCGGCGCCGTTCCTCGGGCGCTTCTACTACAAAGTGATGGAAGGTCAGCGTACCTGGCTGACACCGGTTCTCGGCCCGGTCGAGCGCGGTTGCTACCGCATCGCCGGTGTCGACCCCGAGGCTGAACAGAGCTGGCAGAAGTACACGCTGGCACTGCTCGCCTTCAACCTTGCCGGTTTCCTGCTGCTGTTCGCGATTCTGTTGTTCCAGGATCACTTGCCGCTGAACCCGCAAAATCTGCCGGGCCAGGAATGGACCCAGGCGTTCAACACCGCGGTCAGTTTCATGACCAACACCAACTGGCAGTCCTACAGCGGTGAAGCGACGCTCAGCTATCTGAGCCAGATGGTCGGCCTCACCGTGCAGAACTTCGTCAGCGCCGCCACCGGCCTCGCCGTGCTGGTCGCGCTGTGCCGTGGCATCGGCCGCAAATCGACGAAAACCCTCGGCAACTTCTGGGTCGACATGACCCGCGCCACCCTCTACGGCCTGTTGCCGCTGTGCCTGCTGCTGGCGCTGTATCTGGTCTGGCAGGGCGTGCCGCAAACCTTCGCGCAGTATGTGAATGCAGTGACCATGCAGGGCGTTGATCAAGTGATCCCGCTCGGCCCGGCCGCCAGTCAGATTGCGATCAAGCAACTGGGCACCAACGGTGGTGGCTTCTTCGGCGTCAACTCGGCGCATCCGTTCGAGAACCCGACCGCGTGGAGCAACTTGTTCGAAGTCGCGTCGATCATTCTGATTCCGGTGGCGCTGGTGTTCACCTTCGGCCACTACGTCAAGGACCTGCGTCAGAGCCGCGCGATCATCGCCTGCATGCTGGCGCTGTTCCTGATCGGTGGCGCGACCTCGCTGTGGGCCGAATATCAACCGAACCCGACTCTGAACAACGCTGCCGTTGAACAGACGGCACCGCTGGAAGGTAAAGAAGCGCGCTTCGGCACCACTGCGACCGTGCTCTGGTCGGTGACGACGACGGCGGCCTCGAACGGCTCGGTCAACGGCATGCACGACAGCCTCAATCCGCTTAGCGGCATGGTTGCGCTGGTCAACATGATGGTTGGCGAAGTGATCTTCGGCGGCGTCGGTGCCGGGCTCTACGGCATGTTGCTCAACGTGCTGATCGCGGTGTTCCTCGCCGGTCTGATGATCGGGCGAACCCCGGAATACCTCGGCAAGAAACTGCAGGCGCGGGAAGTGCAATTGTTGGTCGTGACCCTGTTGGTGATGCCGGTTGGCGTGCTGGTGCTCGGTGCGATTGCCGCCGCGGTTCCCAGTGCTGCGGCGACCATCAGCAACCCCGGCCCGCACGGTTTCAGCCAGTTGCTGTATGCCTACACCTCGGCGAGCGCCAACAACGGCTCGGCGTTCGGTGGTCTGAGCGCGAACACACCGTTCCATAACCTGATGCTGGGCCTGGGCATGTTGATCGGCCGCTTCGGTTACATCCTCCCGGTTCTGGCCCTGGCCGGCAGCCTGGCGATGAAGAAAACCGCACCGATCGGCCAGAACAGCTTTCCGACTCATGGCCCGCTGTTCGTGACCCTGCTGACCGTGACCATTTTGCTGGTGGGCGGCCTGACCTTTCTGCCGACTCTGGCGCTCGGCCCGATTGCCGAACATTTAAGTATGGGCTTCTAAGGAATCCATCATGAATATGCACGTTCCTGCAAAACCTGCAGAGCCGACCAAGTCGGCAGAAGCACCGAAAACCGCGATCTCGGCCCTGTGGCGGCCGGCGCTGGTGCAAGCCTTCGTCAAGCTCGACCCTCGGCAATTGAAGCGTTCGCCGGTGATGCTGGTGGTCGAACTGACCGCGATTTTCACCACCGTGCTGTGCTTCATTCCCGACGCCGATGTGCCAACTTTTGTTGCTGCACAAATCGCCCTGTGGCTGTGGTTCACCGTGCTGTTCGCCAACTTCGCCGAAGCCTTGGCCGAAGGTCGCGGCAAGGCCCGCGCCGACAGCCTCAAGGCTGGCAGCGAAGGCCTCAGCGCCCGGCGCAAACTGGCCAACGGCAGCTTTCAAGTGGTGCCGGCAGCGAGCCTGCGCAAGGGCGACGTGGTGCGCGTCGAAGCCGGGGAGATGATCCCCGGTGACGGCGAAGTCATCGAAGGCATCGCGGCAGTCAACGAAGCGGCGATCACCGGTGAATCGGCGCCGGTGATTCGCGAATCCGGCGGCGACCGCTCGGCCGTCACTGGCAACACGCGACTGGTCTCTGACTGGTTGCTGGTGCAGATCACCGCCAACCCCGGCGAGTCGACGCTCGACCGCATGATCGCGCTGGTCGAAGGCGCCAAACGCCAGAAAACTCCGAACGAAGTGGCGCTGGATATCCTGCTGATCGGCCTGACCCTGATCTTCCTGCTGGTGGTCGTGACGCTGCAACCGTTCGCCCATTTCGCCAATGGCAGCCTGCCGCTGGTGTTCCTCGTGGCGCTGCTGGTTACGCTGATCCCGACCACCATTGGCGGTTTGCTGTCGGCGATCGGTATTGCCGGCATGGATCGTCTGGTTCGCCTCAACGTGATCGCCAAATCCGGTCGCGCCGTGGAAGCGGCGGGCGACGTGCATGTGTTGCTGCTCGACAAGACTGGCACCATCACCTTCGGCAACCGTCGTTGCAGTGCGGTGTATGCCGCGCCCGGTGTGAATGGTCGCGAACTGGCCGAAGGCGCGCTGTTCGCTTCGCTGGCCGACGAAACCGCTGAAGGTAAATCCATCGTCGAATACCTGCGCGGTCTGCATCCGCAACCTGAGCCGGCGCCGGAAACCTTGACCGCTGTGCCGTTCAGCGCTGAAACCCGTTTGTCCGGCGTCGACTATCAGGGCCGTGTCTACCGCAAAGGCGCGGTGGATTCGCTGCTGAGTTTCCTCGGCCAGAAACGTTCGGATCTGGCCCCGGCACTGTCGCGGGAAATCGACAAGATTGCCCAGAGCGGCGGCACCCCGTTGCTGGTCTGCGCCGACGGCAAACTGCTTGGCGCGATCCACCTCAAAGATGTGGTCAAACCGGGCATCCGCGAGCGTTTCGCCGAACTGCGCAAACTCGGTATTCGCACCGTAATGGTCACCGGTGACAACCCGCTGACCGCTGCCGCCATTGCCGCTGAAGCAGGGGTCGATGACGTCCTCGCCGAAGCCACCCCGGAGAAAAAACTCGCGCGCATTCGCCACGAGCAGAACGACGGACGTCTGGTGGCGATGTGCGGTGACGGTGCCAACGACGCGCCGGCGCTGGCTCAGGCTGACGTCGGCATGGCGATGAACGACGGCACACAAGCAGCACGCGAAGCGGCGAACATGGTCGACCTCGACAGCGATCCGACCAAGCTGCTCGACGTGGTGCAGATCGGCAAGGAATTGCTGGTGACCCGTGGTGCGCTGACGACCTTTTCCATCGCCAACGACGTGGCTAAATACTTCGCGATTCTGCCAGCGCTTTTCGCCTCGATTTATCCGCAACTGGGCGTGCTGAACATCATGCAGTTGACCAGTCCGCAGAGCGCGATTCTCTCGGCCATCGTCTTCAACGCCTTGATCATCGTTGTGCTGATTCCGTTGGCACTGCGTGGTGTGCGCGTGCAGGCAGCGAGTGCGGCGGCGTTGTTGCGACGCAATTTGTTGATCTATGGATTGGGCGGGATTCTGGTGCCGTTTGTGGGGATCAAGGCGATCGACATGTTGCTCACGGCGCTGCATCTGGTGTGAGTCTCAGAAGAGCCCCTCACCCTAGCCCTCTCCCGGGGGGAGAGGGGACTGACCGAGGTGCTTGTGGGAGCTACACCGACTTGAGATACCGAGCCGAACTCAGGTTTTGAACTGCACAAAGATCGGCTCCCTTTCCTCTTGTCACCTTCGTGGGAGAGGTGACTGACCGAGGTGTTTACGAGAGCTACACCGACTTGAAATACCGAGCCGAACTCAGGTTTTGAACTGCACAAAGATCGGCTCCCTTTCCTCTTGTCACCTTCGGGGGAGAGGGGACTGACCGAGGTGCTTGTGGGAGCTACACCGACTTGAGATACCGAGCCGAACTCAGGTTTTGAACTGCACAAAGATCGGCTCCCTTTCCTCTTGTCACCTTCGTGGGAGAGGGGACTGACCGAGGTGTTTACGAGAGCTACACCGACTTGAAATACCGAGCTGAACCCAGGTTTTGAAAAGCACATAAATCGGCTCCCTTTCCCCCTCGCCCCCTTGGGGGAGAGGGCTGGGGTGAGGGGGAAAAGATCCCCCTGGCACCCCACCAAAGTTTGCCCAACGAATTCGAGGATTTTGCTATGTCCACAATGATACGTCCGGCCCTGAGCCTGCTGGTGCTGATGACCCTGGTCACCGGCGTTGCCTATCCACTGGTGGTGACGGGTGTCGCGCAAGTCGCATTTCCCGCTCAAGCCAACGGCAGCCTGGTGCACGACGCCGCTGGCAAGGTCCGTGGCTCGTCGCTGATCGCCCAGGATTTTGTCGGCGATGCCTGGTTCCATCCACGTCCCTCCGCCGGTGCCTTCGCGACCGTTTCCAGCAGCGCGAGCAACCTGGCACCGAGCAATCCGGCGCTCGCCACACGGGTGATCGATGAGGCCAACAAACTGCAGGTTCCGGGTCAAGGTCCGGTGCCATTGGCCTTGCTGACCACTTCCGGCAGCGGCCTCGATCCACACTTGCCACCGGCAGCAATTGCCTATCAACTGGCGCGTGTCGCGACAGCACGCAATCTGCCGGTGTCGACCTTGCAGCAACTGCTCGATGCGCACATCGAGCAGCCGCTGGTGGGGCCGCCGGTGGTGAATGTGCTGGAGCTGAATATGGCACTGGAAAAACTGTAGTCGATGCTCGTTCCCACGCTCTGCGTGGGAATGCATCAATAGACGCTCTGCGTCTGCTTTTATGGGACGCAGAGCGTCCCGGGCTGCATTCCCACGCAGAGCGTGGGAACGATCAATCAGGAAGAGAGAGCATCAAGCATGAGCGACTCCGGCCGCGCCGACGCGCTGTTAGCAGACCTGCCCCGTGACGGCCGTGGCCGCCTGAAGGTTTTCCTCGGCGCCGCCCCCGGTGTCGGCAAGACCTACGCCATGCTTCAGGCTGCGCACACGCAACTGCGCCAAGGCGTGAAAGTCATCGCTGGCGTCGTCGAAACCCACGGCCGGGCGGAAACCGAAGCGCTGCTCGGCGGCTTGCCGCAGCAGCCGCTGGTGCGCTCGGAGTACCGTGGCGTGATGCTCGAAGAAATGGACCTCGACGGCCTGCTCGCCGCCAAGCCGAAACTTGTGCTGGTGGATGAACTCGCTCACAGCAACGCCCCCGGCAGTCGCCACGCGAAACGCTGGCAAGACATTCAGGAACTGCTCGCCGCCGGCATCGACGTGTTCACCACGGTCAACGTCCAGCACCTGGAAAGCCTCAACGACCAAGTGCGCGGCATTACCGGTGTGCAGGTGCGCGAGACGCTGCCCGACTGGGTACTGCAAGAAGCTTACGAACTGCTGCTGATCGACCTGCCGCCGCGCGAATTGCTCGAGCGCTTGCGCGAAGGCAAGGTCTACGTGCCCGAGCAGGCGCGCGCAGCGATCGATGCGTTTTTCACCCAGACCAACCTCACTGCACTGCGCGAACTGGCGATGCAAACGGCTGCCGCGCAGGTCGACAACGATCTCGCCCAAGGCTATCGCCAACTCGGTCAGGCCGCGCCAGCGGTGCGTGGCCGATTATTGGTCGGCGTTGATGGTGATGCGCAGGCCGAACGCCTCGTGCGCCACGCCAGTCGCGTCGCTCAGCGTCGGCATCTGCCGTGGAGTCTGGTGCACGTCGATAACGGTGCGGTGCGTGATGAGCAATCGCGTCTGCGCCTGCAAAGCGCTCAGCAATTGGCGGAGCGCCTCGGTGGTGAAGTGGTTTTATTGCGCGCCGGTGAGGTGGCGAAAACCTTGGTCCAGCATGCTGCCGAGCGCCGTGCGAGTCTGGTGTTGGTCGGCCAGTCTCGGCCGAGTTGGCGTCGTCGACTGTTCGGCGGTGGCTTGGCGGCGCGTCTGTTGCGTCAGGCCCATGGGCTGGAAATCAACGTCCTCGACAACGATCATGAACACCCGCAGGCGCGCCCGCGAAACCCGCTGACACTGGTGTGGTTCGACTATGCGCTGGCGTTGGTCGCCACCGTGTTGGCCAGTGCCTTGGCGTGGGCAGTGTCGAGTGTGTTGCCGTTGCCGAACATCTCGCTGGTGTTCCTTGCGGCCGTGTTGCTGGTGGCGGTGCGCAGCAGTCTCGGCCCGGCGCTGGCTTGTGCGGCGCTGTCGTTTCTGACCTACGATTTTCTGTTCATCCCGCCGAATTTTTCTTTCAGCATTCAGCGCGAAGAAGATGTGCTGACCCTGCTGTTTTTCCTGTTGATGGCGGCACTGACGGGCAACCTCGCGGCGCGTCAGCGTCGGCAATTGCAGGCGTTGCGCGACACCCAGGAAGAAACCACCGAACTGCTCGACCTGTCGCGCAAACTCACCGCCGCGACCGATCGCCAAGCCGTGGTCAGCGCCGCCGCGCAACACCTCAATGGCTGGAGCGATCTGCAACTGTGCCTGCTTAATCGCGACGGCCAGGGCGGCTGGAAAGTCGAGACCGGCGGGCCGTTGGAGTTTACCGAGTCCGAGCGTGCCGCCGCCGACTGGGCCTGGCAGCACGATCAACCGGCGGGCATGGGTACCGGCACGCTGCCATTCGGGCGCTGGTGGTGGTGGCCGTTATCGGTCGAGGACGGACCGCTGGCGCTGCTCGGTGTCTGCGCCAAAGAAGGCCAGACCTTGAGTGGCCAGCGTCGCCGCTTGCTCACCGCATTGAGTCAGCCGCTCGCACAAGCGCTGGCGCGCGCGCAATTGGCCGATGACCTGGAAGCCGCGCGCCTGCACGGTGAAACCGAACAACTGCGCAGTGCCTTGCTGGCCTCCGTGTCCCACGATTTGCGCACGCCGCTGACCGCCATGCGCGGCAGTATCGACAGCCTGTTGGCCCTCGGCGAGGCGATCCCGCTGGAAGACCGTCGCGAGTTGCTCGAAGGCACCCGCGACGAAGCCGAACGCCTCGACCGCTACATCCAGAATCTGCTCGACATGACCCGGCTCGGCCACGGTGCGTTGAAACTTGCGCGAGACTGGGTGTCGCCCGCCGACATCGTCGGCAGTTCGCTCAATCGTCTGCGTGCAGTGCTCGCGCCGCTGCAGGTCAGCACCGATGTGCCGGCGGAGTTACCGCTGCTGTTCGTGCATGCCGCGCTGATCGAGCAGGCGTTGGTCAATGTGCTGGAAAACGCAGCGCGTTTCTCACCCGTTCACGGTCGCTTGCAACTCAGTGCGGGAGCGAATGACGAGGAGATTTTCTTCTCGGTCAGCGATGAAGGGCCGGGGATTCCCGAGGATGAACGGGCGAAGATTTTCGATATGTTCTACACCGCTGCCCGGGGTGATCGCGGGGGGCAGGGCACCGGCCTCGGGCTGGCGATCTGTCAGGGCATGGTCGGCGCGCACGGCGGTCGTATCAGTGTCGCCGACGGCATCGATGGGCGCGGCACCTGCATCACCTTGCACTTGCCGTTGCAGACGCAACCGGGGATGGACGATGAAGCCTGATTGCGACTGCGCTACTCTCTTGCCACTCTTTTGTGTTGATGTGAATTCATGAGCCAGACCGCGACCATTTTGGTCATCGACGACGAACCGCAGATTCGCAAGTTCCTGCGCATCAGCCTCGCTTCCCAGGGCTACAAAGTGCTCGAGGCTGGCACGGGTGCCGAAGGGCTGGCGCAGGCCGCCTTGAACAAGCCGGACTTGCTGGTGCTCGACCTCGGCCTGCCGGACATGGACGGCCAGCAAGTGCTGCGCGAGTTTCGCGAATGGGCCACGGCGCCGGTGCTGGTGCTGTCGGTGCGCGCCAGCGAAGGGCAGAAGGTCGAGGCACTGGATGGCGGCGCCAATGACTACGTGACCAAGCCGTTTGGTATTCAGGAATTTCTCGCCCGGGTGCGTGCGTTGTTGCGTCAGGCACCGGCGGGGGAGGCGCAGCAGGCGGCGTTGAGTTTCGGCCCGTTGACGGTGGATCTGGCCTATCGGCGAGTGTTGCTCGATGGTGTCGAAGTGGCGCTGACGCGCAAGGAATACGCGGTGCTGGCGCAACTGGCACGGCATCCGGGGCGAGTGATTACCCAGCAGCAATTGCTCAAGGATATCTGGGGGCCGACGCACACCGAGGACAGCCATTATCTGCGGATTGTGGTGGGGCATTTGCGCCAGAAACTGGCGGATGATCCGACGCGGCCGCGGTTTATTGTCACGGAGGCCGGGGTTGGCTATCGGCTATTGAGTGATGTTGGCTGATCTGGCCTCTTCGCGAGCAGGCTCGCTCCCACACTGGATCTGCGTCGTTCACAAATCCCCTGTGGGAGCGAGCCTGCTCGCGAAGGCGGCTTTGAGACAACGGAGAGCTTCAAGGCTCTCTGCTCTGCTCACTGTCATACCGATCCAGCGTATCCCGCGCAATCTCGCGCCCCAACGCGATCAACTCCGGCGCCTTGTAGAACTCGAAAAACCGGCACACCCGCTTCGGTACGTTGATCAGGATGTCCGGCGGATATCCGGCAATCTTGTACTGCGCCAGCGAGGTCTGCATCACCTCGAAACTCTGGTTGATCAAATCCAGCAACGAGGCCGGTCCGACGTTATCGATGATGAACGAACCGGTCGCCGATTTCGGTGCGCCTTCACGCTCGGGCGCGGCCGCCGGTTGTTGACTCTCCGGCTCGGCGCCGTCCAGCCAGGGATTGATGTCCGCCGCTTCGGCGCGCAGCGCTTCCTGTTCGAGCCGCAACAATTGCTCGGCCTGTGTTCGGCGGAACGGCATCTTCGATCCCAGCGAACTGATCAGGCTGTCGAAGCGTGAGCGGAACGCGGCCGGGCGCTGGATGACTGGCAATTTGTAGTGACGCTGGTTGGTCGAGTTGAGATTGACCGCAATGATCAGATCACAGTGGCTCGACACCACCGGCACGATCGGCAACGGGTTGAGAATGCCGCCGTCGACCAGCATGCGATTGCCTTGCATCACCGGCGTGAACAGGCTGGGAATCGCCGCCGAGGCGCGCATCGCCTGATGCAGGCAGCCTTCCTGAAACCAGATTTCCTGCTGGTTGGTGAGGTCGGCGGCGACGGCGGTGTAGGGGATGCGCAAGTCTTCGATGTTGATTTCGCCGACGATCTTGCGGATCTGCCCGAAGACCTTTTCGCCGCGAATCGCACCGAGCCGGAAACTCACGTCGACCAGCCGCAGCACATCCAGATAGTCGAGACTTTCGATCCAGTTCTTGTAAACGTCGAGTTTACCGGCGGCGTAGATCCCGCCGACTACCGCGCCCATCGAACACCCGGCAATGCAGGCGATGTCGTAACCGCGTCGTTCGATCTCTTCAATGACTCCGATATGGGCATAACCCCGGGCGCCACCGGAGCCCAGCACCAGTGCGACACGCTTTTTCATCAAACTTCCTCCCGACAAGGTTGCACAATGCACCCATCGCCGGGTCGGCTCAATCGCCGAAGTCGTTCAGTGCGCCAGTGACGTCGTTTTTTCGATACTGCATGACCCTTCGGCGCTATCCTTCTCAGTTGCGCGGTTTCACCCGCCGGCAAGGCACTTTTTCGTAGCCAAGCCGTCTTACCTGCACGACTGTTGACCTATTTTGAGGTGTGAGTGATGAAAGCCTGGATCTGTGTGCCGTTGATGGCTTTGGTATTGGCCGGTTGCGCCGGTAAAACCGCTTACCGCGACAGCTGCGGCAGCCAGCTCGACGCGGCCTGGCATGAGCTGGATCTGGCCAAGGCCGAAGGCTTTGCCGGCACCGTCAGCTACTCCAAAGCGTTGTCGCTGCTGACCGCCGCCAAGACCCAGCAACAATTCGAGGGTTTCGAAGGCTGCAGCAAGAAAGCCGAGAAAGCGCGTTTCTACATTCGCGAATCCCGCGCCGGCCGCTAAGCTGCTGACGTGAAGCAAGGAGGCTGCGTTCGCTGGTCAGCAGAATGATCGTCAGAGCCATTTGAATCAGGAGCAAGTGATGTCTGCGTTGGTTGACCGGTTGGTGGCTCATGTCCTGAGTCTGGAGGTGCGTCTGTTGGCCTGCCAGGCGCGATTGACGGCACGCACCGACCCCGAAGCGTTGCATGATCTGCGCACTACGGTGCGGCGCTTGCGCAGCCTGTTGCGGCCATTGCGCGGCTTGCCGGGTGTCGAGCAACTGGAAGACGCCGCTTCGGCAGTCGGCCAATTGACCACGCCATGGCGCGATCGCGAAGTGTTGGCGGCGTACTTGCTTCAGCATGATCAGCCTGAAGCTGCGCAACGCCGCATGGCGCAAATGGCCGAGGCCTATCCGGCGCTGGCGGCGAGTGCCGAGGTGGCTTCGCTGTTGATGATTCTCGATGCTTTCCCGCGTTTCCTGCGTGCTTCCCAGCGTCAGGGATTGCTCAAGGGCTTGGACAAGCGCATCGAAAAACGCCTCGGCAAGCAATGGCAGAAACTCGACGAGGCGCTGCACGATCCCGCTCACGACCGCCATCGCTTGCGTTTGCTGATCAAACGCGTGCGCTACGGCATCGAAGCTTATCCCGAACTGGACCGCTTGCCCGCCGCGGCGCTGAAGCGATTGAAGTATGCGCAAAGCGCGTTGGGCGACTGGCACGATTGCTGGCAATGGTTGGCGAAAGCCGAGCTGGAGGCTGATCTTCAACCGTGCGTCGCCACTTGGCAGGCGACCATGATCAAAACCGAAAGCAAGGCTGATCGCGTGCTGGAAAAACTCGGTTCAGCCTGTTTCAAATAATCCTGAATCACCACCAATCCCCTGTAGGAGTGAGCCTGCTCGCGATAGCGGTCAGACATTCAACAAATGTGTTGGCTGTCAGACCGCTATCGCGAGCAGGCTCACTCCTACAAGGGATCTTCAATGTGGCGGATATAGGTTTAAGGCCTTTCTGTCAGTCTCTTTGACCGGAATAGACGCTGCGGCGCTGTGCAGGTCTGGTTAAGATCGCTGCATTCCTTTCTCGTTTTCTGAGGTTGCCATGCGCTTTAGCGATCTGCTCGAGGCGGTCCGCCGCCAACCGGAACTGACAATTCCTGCCGAATGGGGCCAGGGCCGTGCCAGTTTCGGTGGTCTGGTTGCCGCGCTGCAATACGAAGCCATGCGCGCGAAAGTGCCGGCGGATCGTCCGGTGCGTTCATTGGCGATCACTTTTGTCGGCCCGGTCGAGCCTGAAGTCCCGGTGAGTTTCGAAGTGGATGTGCTGCGTGAAGGCAAAGCCGTCAGCCAGGTCATGGGCCGGGCGATGCAGAATGGTCAGGTGGTGACAATCGTCCAAGGCAGTTTTGGCGCTTCGCGGCCTTCGGAAGTCGCCGTGGAAGCGTATCCGGCGCCGTCAATGAAACACTGGGACGAATGCCAGGAGTTGCCGTACATCAAAGGCGTGACCCCGGAATTCATGCGTCATCTGGCAATGCGCTGGAGTGTCGGCGGTATGCCGTTCACCGGCACGCAATCGCGGCTGATGGGCGGCTGGGTGCGCTTGCGTGGGGATGTCAAAGAAGAGCCGGTCAATGAGGCGCATTTGTTGGCCCTGGTGGACGCATGGCCGCCGGCGCTGTTGCCGTATCTGAAGAAGCCTGCACCCGGCAGCACGCTGACCTGGACCATCGAATTCGTTCAGCCGTTACGCGACTTGAGCACGCTGGACTGGTGCCAATACCTGGCCGACATCGAGTACGCCGCCGACGGCTACGGCCATGTCGCCGCCAAGTTATGGAGCGCAGAAGGGGAGTTGATTGCAATGAGTCGTCAGACGGTCACGATCTTCGCCTGACTCAATGCCGACGGTGGCGCTCACGCCAGGCGCGCCACCAGCCGCCACTGAGAAAGAAGCGCGGAAAAGTCAGAAACTGCTCGACCAGTAACCGCGACACCGCATCTTTACGATCACTGAACGGCTCGGAGGCTTGCGTCTCCAGACTGTGGCCGTGACGCTGCAAACCCAGCGCCGCGACGATTCCGATCACGCCGATGGCGACGCTGGCCAGACTCAGGCTGAACACCCCGGAGACAATCAGCAGAAACGCGACGATGAATAACGGCACAGCGATCAGGTGCAACACCAGATTGGTCGGGTGCTGATGATTGCCCGGGTACGCGCGCCATTGCCACGCGGGAAGGTTGGGGTGACGTTTGCCCATGTTTTCTACTCCTCGATCCATGTTGAACTCATGGTTGAAGAATAGGCCCGGGCGCGGAGGGCGGCGAATCAAGGTTGGCTATTGGCATCATAGGGATGATGGACAAAAAAGATCGCAGCCTTCGGCAGCTCCTACATTGAAATGCGTACATCTGTAGGAGCTGCCGAAGGCTGCGATCTTTTGATCTTCAGAGCTTCAATTGACCTATGGCCTTGCTCAACTCCCCAGCCAGCGTCGCCAACTCATTACTGGTCGTCGCCGAATCCACAGTTTGCTGCACGGTGTTCTCGGTCACATCACGAATGCTCACCACCGCCCGATTCATCTCTTCGGCGACCTGGCTCTGCTGCTCCGCCGCCACGGCAATCTGCGTGTTGCTCTCACGCATCTGCGCTACCGCTCCGGTGATCTCCGCCAGCGCCGCGCCGGCCTCTTGCGCCTGCTGCACGCAGTCGTCGGCCTTGTACGAACTCTCCTGCATGAAGTCCACCGCGTCGCGAGTGCCAGCCTGCAAGGCCGAGACCATCGTGGTGATCTCGTCGGTCGAGGTCTGCACCCGTTTCGCCAGATTGCGCACCTCATCGGCGACCACGGCAAACCCTCGGCCCATTTCACCGGCGCGGGCCGCTTCGATGGCGGCGTTCAGGGCGAGCAAGTTGGTCTGCTCGGCAATGCTGTGAATCACGCTGACCACGCCGTTGATCTTCTGACTGTCCTCGGCCAGCCGTTGAATCATCTCGGCCGTCTGCTGAACACCGCTGGACAGCCCGGCAATCGACTGCTGCACCCGGGCGACCACTTGCTGACCGCTGCCGGCGAGGCCGTCGGCGGTCTGCGACAGGTCGCGGGTGGCGCCGGCGTGTTGGGCGATGTGATAAACGGTGGCGGTCATTTCATTGATCGCCGTGGCCGCCTGATCGGTTTCGCTCTGCTGACCGAGCATGCCGTGGCGCACTTCGTTCATGCTCGACGCCAGCCGCGCCGCGCCGACATCCAGTTGCCGTGCGGTGTTGGCGACGGTGGTCACAACGCGCTGGTAACCGGCCTGCATCGCGTTAAACGCATTGGCCATCTGCCCGACTTCATCTTTGCCGGCCAGCGGTACTCGGGCCGAGAGATCGCCGCTTTTCTCGACGTGGAGCATCACGTCTTTCAGCGTGTTGAGCTGGCTGAGCAGGAAACGGATCAGCAGTTGCGAGGCACACAGCATGGCGAACATCAGAATGAACACCGCCACCGCGTAATTGGCGAAACGCTCGCTGAACACCTGACTCAGGCTCGGGCCGTAGGCAATCACCGCGACCTGTTGACCGTCGGCGCGGCTGAACACCTCAGCGCCCATCAACGGGTTGTCGCCGAACAGCGGCAGGTGATTGATCTCGTTCCAACCGTTGCTTTCCGTGATTTCCAGCAAGGGTTGATCGTTCAGGCGCGGTGCTTCGCCGCGCTTGAAGGTCAGCACCTGATCGGCTTTAGGCAATGGCTGCCCGGCCGGCCAAGCCTTGAGCAGTTGCGCCTGGGCCTGTGCGGAGGCTTGTGAGGCGTGACTGCGCGCCTGTTGTTCGAGCTGCACGGCGTACAACACCAACAGCAGGGTGGTAACGAAGGCGACCGCATTGACCGCCCAGAATTTGTACTTCAGCGAGATATTGCTAAGCCAGGCACCCATGGAGGTCTTCTCTGATAGCGGAAACAGTTTTGGCAAGGTGCCAGCATTGTGCCGCTATGCAGGTCGGAAGATCTTGATATGAGTCAACAGGGCGCATTGTTCCCCCTGTGGGAGCGAGCCTGCTCGCGAAGAGGGCGTGTCAGTCAACATCATTGCCATCTGAATCACCGCTTTCGCGAGCAGGCTCGCTCCCACAAGGGAATTATGGTGTGTCAGGAAGGGCCGGGAGGTTGTAGAACGCGCGGGCGCACGCGGTGGTGTGCGCTGCCAGATCCTCCTCGGTTTCGCCACGATGCAACGCCACTTCGCGCAGCACTTCAGTCAGATACCCCGGCTCATTGCGCCCGTTCTTTGGCTTCGGGCGCAGGGTGCGCGGCAGCAGATAAGGCGCATCGCTTTCCAGCATCAAGCGTCCACGTTTGATCTCTTTGACCAGCGGATGCAAATGCGTGCCACGGCGTTCGTCGCAGATCCAGCCAGTGATGCCGATGTGCAGATCCAGATCAAGGTAGCTGAACAGCGCCTTTTGCTCACCGGTGAAGCAATGCACGACAGCGGCGGGCAGGTGATCACGGAAGCCTTTGAGGATTTCCAACAGGCGCTGGCTGGCATCACGCTCATGCAGGAACACCGGCAATTGCAGTTCAACGGCTAAGGCCAAATGCTCTTCGAGGACTCTTTCCTGCTGTGGGCGCGGCGAGAAATCACGGTTGAAATCGAGACCGCATTCACCCACGGCAACGACGTTTTTCTCTTGCAGCAGGCTGCGCAAACGACGGGCACTGTCCGTGTTCCAGTCACTGGCCGAATGCGGGTGAATACCGGCGGTGGCGAACAGCCGTTGACCGCTCTCATCCAGTTGCTGGCACAGCTCCAGAGCCTGTTCGCTGCCCTCGACGCTGGTGCCGGTCAGCACCAGTTGGCAGACCCCGGCCGCATAGGCGCGGTCGAGTACGGCCTGGTGTTTGTCGGCGAAACTGGGGTTGGTCAGGTTGACGCCGATATCGATGAGTTGCATGGTTGCTACCTCGGGCCGAAGGCCGGAAAGCATACCAGAGCTGTAGATTCATAAGAAAAGCCAAGAACTACAACGAGTTATAGCTGTCTCTTGATGCCGCGACGCAGCCCGGTTTGGCAGAAGTGCCATTACTGTGCCAGTCTCTCGCACTTTGCCAGCGCTCCAGGCGCTCTGTTTTCGTCGGTGATTTCGAACTCAAAGAGATGAAATCACCCCGTATTCTTTTCGGAGAGTGGATGATTCGTCCCTCGGTTTTGCTGCTGTTGTGTGGATCGTTGTTGCTGCCGATGACGGCGGTTGCGCGCCTGCCCGGGCCGCTGCAAGCCGTGCCGGCGGCCAAGGTGCGTGACTTGTCCGAGATTCGCAGCAGCCGCGTGTTGCGCGTACTGGTCAACCAGAGCCGCAACAGCTCCGGCGAAGTTCAGGGCCAGGCCATCGGCGTCGAATACCATCGCCTGCGTGCCTTCGAGCAATACCTCAATGGCCATGCCCGCGATGGCCAGGAAATCACCCTCAAGATCATTCCCAAAGCCAAGGACCAATTGCTCGGCGCCTTGCAGCGTGGCGAAGGTGATCTGGTCGCACCGGGTGAATTGCTCGATCTGCAATCTGGCTATGCCGTGGCCAGTAGCGAACCGATCGCCAGCAACGTGCCGCTGGTGTTGGTCGGGATCAAGGGTGAGCGCCGCTACACCAAGGTCGAGCAGCTCTCCGGTAAAACCCTGGCGCTGCCCACCGGCAGTGCGGCGGGGGAGGCGGTCAGTCAGCTCAATCAGAAACTGGCGTTGCACAAACTGGCGCCGATCAAGATCGAATGGGTCGATCCGACCCTGGCGGTCGAGGATGTGCTGGAGATGGTTCAGGGCGGTATTTTTCACCTGACCATCGTCGAACAACCGATCGCCGAGCGCTGGGGCAAAATCCTGCCGAAACTGCGCTTTGACCGGCAACTGATGATCAGCGAGCCGGGCGAGGAGTACTGGTTCGTGCGCCGCGACGCTTCGATGTTGCGCGCGAGCATTGATCGCTTCCTCGGTGGTTACAAGAAGCCGTCCAACGAAGACGTTGCGTTTCTGCGCATCTATCGCCGTCTCTATCAAGTCCACTATCCATTGGCCAAGGCTGACCGCCAGCGCTTGGAAAAACTGCGCCCGACCCTGCAAAAGCACGCCCAGGCGCAGAACATGGACTGGCTCAATCTGGCCGCACTGGCGTTCAAGGAATCACGCCTGCAACCCAATGCCCGCAGCGGCAGTGGCCCGACCGGGCTGATGCAGATCACGCCTTCCGCCGCTCAGCGAGTCGGCGTGAGCAACATTCAGAATCTTGATGCGAATGTGCAGGCCGGGGCCAAATATCTGGCGATGATCCGCCGCAAGTTCTTCAACAGCCCCAAGCTCAATGAACGCGAGCGCATGGCGTTCACCCTCGCGGCCTACAACATTGGCCCCGAGCGCGTGCAGGGCATGCGCGCCGAGGCCCGACGCCGGGGGCTGAATCCTAACCAGTGGTTCTTCCAGGTCGAGCGCATTGCCATGGAGCAGGTAGGAATGGGGCCGGTCAGCTATGTTAATAGCGTGAACAAGTATTACTTGGCGTTCGACCGGGAGCGGGAGTCGTTGGAGCCCGGGGCGCAAAAAGTCGTCTCACGGAAATGATCTAATAAACTGATTGTTATGGCGGAATATTTGCGCTTTTAACATGAAATTTACTGATTAATATAGCGGCCAACCAACACACACAACTTCTCGCAAAACAAGGAATGCCCCATGAGCTCTCTGATCAACAAAGTACTGTTCACCCGCGCTGGCTACGGTCTGACCATCCTGCGCATTGCGGTCGGCGTAATCTTCGCTGCGCACGGTTCGCAAAAGCTTTTCGGACTGTTCGGTGGTTATGGTCTGGCAGGTACGGCGCAGTACATGGACAGCATTGGTCTGCACCCGGGCTACCTGATGGCGACGCTGGCGGGCGGTACTGAGTTCTTCGCCGGCCTGGCCTTGATCATCGGCCTGCTGGTGCGTCCGGCAGCATTGGGTCTGACCTTCCTGTCGCTGGTGGCGATCTTCACCGTACACATCAGCAACGGTCTGTTTATGGCCAACAACGGTTACGAGTTCGCTCTCGCCCTGCTCGGTGGCAGCCTCGCTGTACTCATCGAAGGCGCCGGCAAGCTCTCGGTGGACCGCGCCATCGCCGGTTAACCGCTCTGGCTCAAGGAAAAGGCCCGCATTGTGCGGGCCTTTTTTGTTGCGGCTGATTCTTGACACTCATCGGTCACGTTCTCTAGGATGTTGCCCATGCGCCGATTTAAACAGCTACTTGCGGGGCGCCAGGTGACTTTCAACAGTTGCCGTCAGAAGCCGGAACAGGGCTTTGAAATACCGCTAAAGCGCTGGTTCGGTGTTGCCTCTCACCTGCCATGCAGACTTTTGAGGCAGAGACACGACATGATGAATGCACTACGCCCTCCAGCACGTCCCGCGCCGATCACGGCACATATCACCCAGCGCAACCCGAAAATTCTCCTTGGCGGCAAACATCAGCCGACGCTGTTGCGTTATCTCGATGGCTGGCCACGTCGCAGCGGCGGTCCTGCCGCGTTCCTCATCCAGTTCGTTGAAGACGGCGAGTCGCTGGCGCGTTTCGCCACTGACAGTTTTGATCTGGCAGTGATTCAGGCCCCGACTGCCGAAGATGCACCAGAGATGATCAAACAACTGGTCCGCGTTGCGCGGCAGGGCCTGATCACTCGCCGCTGATACGCTTTACGGATAGTCGATGGCGACGATGTAAACGAACTGTTCACCAGTCGGAGTCTGCACCCGGACTTCTGCATCCAGCGCCTTGCCGATCAAGGCGCGGGCCAGTGGTGAGTCGATGCTGATCAGGCCCAGTTTCAGATCCAGTTCATCCGGGCCGACGATGCGGTAGCGCGATTGCTTGCCGTCTTCGTCTTCGATGGTCACCCAGGCGCCGAAGTAGACTTTGTTCGGATCACTGGGTTTTTCGCTGACGACCTTGAGCGCTTCCAGGCGTTTGGTCAGAAAGCGCACGCGACTGTCGATCTCGCGCAGCATCTTCTTGCCGTAGGTGTATTCGGCGTTCTCCGAGCGATCACCCTGAGCCGCCGCTTCGCTGACCGATTGCGTCACCTGCGGACGGCGCACATGCCACAGCTCATGAAATTCGGCACGCATCCGCGCTTCACCTTCAGGGGTGATCAACGCGGTGCCGGCGGTGCGGGGAGGGCGATAACGGCTCATGGCAACTTCTTGTGATTAAGACCGACTGAGTCTATCAACCCTCACGCAACACTGTCAGTGGACTTGCGTTGAGTGCCCGGCGCGTACCGAACACGCCGGCCCCCCCAATCAGCGCGGCGCCAATCAACGGCAGCACCAACAACCATGGATGCGGGTGCCACGGCAGATCGAACGCGTAGCGATACAACACCAGACTCACCACTTCCGAGCCGATCGCCGCGAGCAATCCGCTGACCGCACCGAGCAAACCGAACTCGATACGCCGTGCCTTGATGAGCAACTGCCGCTCCGCCCCCAGTGCACGCAACAGCGCCCCTTGGCGAATACGTTCATCCAGAGTCGACTGCAAGCCGGAAAACAGCACGGCCATGCCCGCTGCCAAAACAAACAACAACACATATTCCACGGCCAGGGTGACTTGGGCGAGGATGCTGCGCAGCTGTTCGAGCAGCGCTTCTACCTGAAGAATGGTCACCGCCGGGAAGGTACGCGACAGTTCGACGATCTGCTGGTCATGGCCCGGCGCCAGATAGAAGCTGGTCAGGTAAGTCGCCGGCAGATCCTTCAACGTGCCGGGCTGGAAGATCATGAAGAAGTTCGGCTGGAAGTTGTCCCAGTTGATTTCGCGCAGGCTGGTGACCTTCGCCTCGCGATTGACCCCGCCGACACTGAACACCATGTGATCGCCGAGTTTGAGCTTGAGGCTTTCGGCGACTTTGCCTTCCACCGATACGCCGGGAACATCGTCGGTCGGCTGATCCTTCCACCATTCACCCGAAGTGAGCTTGTTGCCCGCCGGTAATTCAGCGGCCCAGGTCAGACTCAAATCTCTTTGAATGGCGCGGTCGCCCGCCGAATCCTTGCTGACGATTTGCTGCACGGCGTCGCCGTTGATGCTGATCAGCCGTCCCGGTACCACCGGATACAGTGGCGCCGCTTGCGCGGACACCTTGATCAGGTGATCGGTGAAGGCCTGTTTGTCTGCCGGCAGAATGTTCAGGGCAAAATAGTTGGGAGCGTTTTTCGGTAGCTGGTTTTGCCAGGTGTCGAGCAGTTCGCCACGTAATAGAGCGATCAAGGCCATCGACAGCAGAATCAGACCGAACGCCAACGACTGACCGGCCGCTGCCAACGGATGGCGCAGCAACTGGCCCAGGCCCAGGCGCCATGGCAGCGAAGCTCGGGCGAGCATCCGCCGCAGGCTTTGCAGCAACAACAGCAGCAAACCACCCAGTACCAACGCGGCGACCACGCCACCGCCGAGCAGGGCGAATGTCAGCAGCAGATCCAGACTCAGGCGCCACATGATCAAACCGAGCGCACCCAGAGCGGCGCCATAAACCATCCACGTGCTCGACGGAATCGGCAGCATGTCCCGGCGCAGCACACGCAGCGGCGGCACGCGACCCAATGCGGCCAGCGGCGGCAAGGCGAAACCGGCGAGTGCGACGAGCCCGGTGCCGATGCCGGCGATGGCTGGAAACAGACCGCCCGGAGGCACATCGCTTGGCAACAAATCATGCAGCAGTGCGAACAAACCCAGTTGTGCCAGCCAGCCGAGCAGCGCTCCGCTGAGTGCGGCGAGCAGGCCGAGCACGGTCAACTGCAAACTGAACAGCACCATGGTTTCCCGGCGCGATAGGCCGAGGCAGCGCAGCAAGGCGCTGGCATCGAAGCGGCGACTGGCAAAGCGGTTAGCCGACAACGCCACCGCGACACCGGCCAACAGCACGGCGACCAGACTGGCCATGTTCAGATAACGCTCGGCCTTACCGAGTGCACCGCCAATCTGCCGGTTGCCGTCGCGGGCATCCTGAATCCGCTGGTTGGCGGCGAGCCCGGGTTTGATCAGCTGTCGATAGGTTTCCAGCGCCTGCGGTTCACCGCGCCACAGTTCGCGGTAACTCACGCGGCTGCCGGGTTGCACCACGCCGGTGGCGGCGAGGTCGTCAAGGTTGATCATTACCCGCGGCGTCAGGCTATAGAAATTGCCGGCGCGATCCGGTTCGTAAGTCAGCACACGGGTCATTTTCAATGTCTTCATGCCGACATCGATGCTGTCGCCGATCTTCAGATCCAGAGCGGTCAGCAGGCGTGCCTCGACCCAGGCTTCGCCGGGTTGCGGTTCACCGCCGGTTTCTTCGGCGGCGAACGGAGCAGGTGCGCTCTTCAGTTCACCGCGCAACGGGTAGGTGCGGTCGACGGCTTTGATGCTCGACAGCTGAATGCCATTGTCGGTGGCGATGACGCTGGAAAACTCCACCACTTGCGCATGATTCAGACGCAGCTCGGTGCCGCTCCTGATCTGTTCTTCGCGTGCTGGCGAACTTCCCTCAAGCACCAGGTCGGCGCCGAGGAACTCGGTCGCGCGCAGCATCATCGCGCCATTCAGTCGGGCGCCGAAATAGCCGATGGCGGTACTCGCCGCCACCGCGACGACCAAGGCGAAAAACAACACGCGCAATTCGCCGGCGCGGGCATCGCGCATGAGCTGGCGAATGGCGAGACTGAACAGACGCAACAGCGGCAAACGTGCCATCAAGGCTCCAGAGGGGCGACCAACAGCCCGGCTTCAAGTCGGATCAGACGCCGGCAGCGATGGGCCAGGCGTTCGTCGTGGGTCACCAGCACCAGGGTGGTGCCGCGTTCCTTGTTCAATTCGAAGAGCAAGTCGCTGATGCGCTCACCGGTGTGGCTGTCGAGGTTGCCGGTGGGTTCGTCGGCGAACAGCACGTCAGGCTCGGCAGCAAACGCACGGGCGATCGCCACACGTTGTTGCTCACCACCGGAGAGCTGGCGCGGCGAATGGGTCAGGCGCTGGCCAAGGCCGACGCGCTGGAGCAATTCAGTCGCACGTTCGCGGGCGTCTTTGCGGCCGTCGAGTTCCAGCGGCAGCATGACGTTTTCCAGTGCGTTGAGGCTGTCGAGCAGTTGAAACGATTGAAAGACGAAACCGACGTGTTCGGCACGAATGCGTGCGCGCTGGTCTTCATCGAGATTGCTCAGGCCCTGGCCGGCGAGGATGACTTCGCCACTGCTCGGCAGATCGAGACCGGCGAGCAGGCCGAGGAGGGTGGATTTGCCCGAACCGGATGCGCCGACGATGGCCAGGCTGTCGCCCTTGTTCAGTTCCAGGCTGAGTTCGTGCAGGATAGTCAGTTCACCTTCCGCGCTGGGAACCACTTTGCTGAGGTTCTTCGCGGTGAGAATGCTTGCGCCCATGGAGAATCCGATGCGTGTGTGGTTTTTGAGTGCTGGCCTGGCCTTGATGTGCATGGCCCAGAACGCAGCGGCGGGTACTGTCCTGATCGTTGGCGATAGTATCAGCGCCGGTTTCGGACTGGATACCCGCTTGGGGTGGGTGTCGTTGCTCGAACAACGGCTCAAACAGGAGGGTTTCGACGACAAAGTGGTCAATGCCTCCATCAGCGGCGACACCAGTGCCGGAGGCCAGGCGCGGCTGCCGGCGCTGCTTGCAGAGCATAAGCCGGAACTGGTGATCCTCGAACTGGGTGGCAACGATGGCTTGCGCGGAATGCCGCCAACTCAATTGCAACAAAATCTTGCCTCGATGATCGACAGCTCGCGTCAGAGCGGGGCCAAGGTGCTGTTGCTCGGCATGCAACTGCCGCCCAATTATGGCAAGCGTTACACCGATGCTTTTGCCGAGGTCTACGGCAAACTCGCCGACGATAAAAAGATCCCGCTGGTACCGTTTTTCCTCGACGGCGTGGGCGGGCATCCGGACTTGATGCAGGCCGATGGTCTGCACCCGGCAGTCGGGG
Source organism: Pseudomonas sp. S3_C06 (assembly GCF_054667675.1). NCBI lineage: Bacteria > Pseudomonadati > Pseudomonadota > Gammaproteobacteria > Pseudomonadales > Pseudomonadaceae > Pseudomonas > Pseudomonas sp. S3_C06. Next base: position 1,991,880 of record NZ_CP162747.1, on the reverse strand, counting down.
CTCAGGGCAAGTTGCTGGAAAATGTCTGGCCGACGCTAAAACCGCTGTTATGAGGCTTTTCTAGTGGCAGGCTTTCGGCTAATGTGGCGCCCCCTTATTTGGAGCCCCCGATGTCGCGTTCTGCCTGGTCCCTGTTTGCCTACCAACTGATCGAGCCTGACGAGCAGCTGGATCTGTTCGCCTGCCAGGAAGTGCGGGTGCATCTGGTGACCCGTCAACTCGAACTCGGTGGCTCGGCTGATCGCACCTTGTGCGGCAGTCTGCTGCCGGCGCAACCGCGCTGGTCGAGCGTGGATCGCCGGGTGTTTCAGGATCAGCGCCTGTGCTCGTTGTGCCGGGCGATTCTGGAATCGCAGAAGCGTGGCACCTCGCCGATCTGGCCGGAATTGCGTTTCGAGCTTTAAGAGCAAAAGATCGCAGCCTGCGGCAGCTCCTACATGGGTTCGCGTAATCCTGTAGGAGCTGCCGAAGGCTGCGATCTTTTCGCATTCAGCACGGTCCATCGGCGTGGCTCCCCGAATATTCAAAGTGCGGTGTACAATCGCGCTCTTATACCCTTGTTGATCATGCGAAGGATTTTCCGGATGTTGCCGCGCTTTCCTGCCGTCACCCGCTGCCTGTCACTTGCCGCCCTGTGTGTGGCCGGTCCCGTTGCTGCATTGGAGTTTCCCCTGCCACCACCCGGTGAAGACATCATCGGCCAGGTGCAGGTGATCAAAGCCAAGTACGAAGATACCTTCGCCGATCTGGGCACGAAGTACGATCTGGGCTACTCGGAGATGGTTGCAGCCAACCCGGGCGTCGATGCTTGGTTGCCGGGCGCCGGCACCGAAATCGTCTTGCCGACCCGTTTCATTCTGCCGCCGGGTCCGCGCGAAGGCATTGTCATCAACCTCGCCGAATACCGCCTCTACTACTTCCCGAAAGGCCGCAACGTGGTTTACACGTTCCCGCTGGGTATCGGTCGCGAGGGTTGGGGTTCGCCGATTGCGCACACCTCGATCACCGCCAAGACGCCAAACCCGACCTGGACGCCTCCAGCGTCGATCAAGGCTGAGCACGCCGCTGATGGCGATCCACTGCCAAACGTAGTGCCGGCCGGCCCTGACAATCCGCTGGGCCCGTTCAAGTTCACGCTGGGCACGCCGGGCTACCTTATCCACGGCTCGAACAAGAAGTTCGGGATCGGCATGCGTACCAGCCACGGCTGCTTCCGCATGTTCAACAACAACGTGCTGGAAATGGCCGGCATGGTGCCGGTCGGTACGTCGGTGCGTATCCTCAACGATGCCTACAAGTTCGGCAGCAGTGGCGGCAAGGTTTATCTGGAAGCGCACACGCCGATCGACGACAAGGGCAACCCGTCAGTGGTCGACAAACACACCGCAGTGATCAACGCGATGCTCAAGCGTGAAGACGTTACCAGCAACCTGCGTGTGAACTGGGATGTGGTACGGGATGTGGTTGCGGCCGAAGATGGCCTGCCAACGGAAATCGGCACACCGAATACTTCGGCACCGATTGTTGCCAATACACCGATCGACCTGCAGCAGTAAGTCGAAGTCCGGAACCCGTCGATGCGTGAAGCGTCGGCGGGTTTTTTTATTGCCTGAACAAAAAGACGGGCAATAAAAAAGCCGACCCGAAAAATCGGGTCGGCTCGATAACAATCCCGAGGGATTATTACTTGCGGCTAGCTTTGTCCAGCATGCGCAGAGCACGCTCGTTAGCTTCGTCAGCAGTCTGTTGTGCTTTTTGAGCAGCAGCCAGAGCTTCATCAGCTTTACGGTAAGCTTCGTCTGCACGAGCCTGGGAGCGAGCAGCTGCGTCTTCAGTAGCGGTCAGACGTGCTTCGGTTTCTTTCGATGCGCTGCTGCAACCGGTAGCCAGAACTGCGGCCAGAGCCAGAGCAGAGAATTTCAGAACGTTGTTCATCGTGTTCCCCTTCAAGGACTTTCAAATTAAGTGGCTGTCTCCTCACGATTGAGGAAATAGCCGGCGTACATACTACCCATTACTTGTAGTAAGTAAACTGACGTAAGGCAAGAAGCAAAAAAAATTGTAGGCGCTGATTCTTTTTCGAGCAACTTTTAACTGCGCTGTATAAAAAATACCCAGCTGCAAGCCCCGCGCAGAGCGAGTTATTGAGAAAAAGTTCCCGTTACTGCCTGCTGTTTTTGCAGTCTTGGATAAGTCTGTCTAGATGAATTCGTCCACACTTTTGTTGCGAATTTGCGCGCTGCTTCGCTTATCTTTGTCCATGTTGAGGTGACTTTAAAAAAGGTCGCACGTCTTAAATCTCAACATCCGGCAATGTGCAGGTGAGCGGACCGCGAAGAACCTCTCGCAAGCTCACCCTGCGTCCATCGGAGCTACCCCCCCGCGAACTCGCTTGATGACGAGCGTACCTTGAGCATTTTTGCCAATGGTGCCTACTATTTATCAGGTGCCAGGTTGCGCGAGATCGGTGTGGCTCTTCTCGGTGTCCATCAGGCACGGGGTGGCGTAGTTGTTTCTTCGCCGGAAAAACATCGGTAAGGTAGGGGTCAGAATTCAAGACCCGCGAGGAGTAGTGATGAGCGAGGCGTTGTCCATCCACCATGACCAGGCTGGTCATCAGTTCGAGACCAATGTGGACGGTCATCGTGCCTACCTGACCTATATGGATCTGGGGAAACAGACTCTGGATATCTATCGCACGTTCGTGCCCAACGCCCTGCGTGGTCGTGGCATTGCCGCAGCGCTGACCGAAAGCGCGCTGCAGTACGCCGAAGAAATGGGCTACACGGTGATCCCGTCGTGCTCCTACGTCGAGCGCTACATGGAACGCCATCAGCGCCGCGCCGCCAAGATCTGAACCGCACACACAAAAACGCCGGGCAATGCCCGGCGTTTTTTATGCCTGTAAAACGCTGATTAGCTACGCTCGCGTTTCGGCAGAACATCCTTGAGCTTGGCGTGCATGCTGCGCAGGGTGTTCTCGGTGGCAGACCAGTCGATGCAGGCATCGGTGATCGACACGCCGTATTGCAGGTCGGCGAGGTCTTTGGGAATCGCCTGGCAACCCCAGTTCAAATGGCTCTCGACCATCAGGCCGATGATCGACTGGTTGCCTTCGAGGATCTGGTTGGCAACGTTCTCCATTACCAGCGGTTGCAGGGCCGGGTCCTTGTTGGAGTTGGCGTGGCTGCAATCGACCATGATGTTCGGCTTGATCTTCGCCTTGTTCAGCGCCTGTTCGCACAGGGCAACGCTGACCGAATCGTAGTTCGGCTTGCCGTTACCACCGCGCAGCACCACGTGACCGTAGGCGTTGCCTTTGGTGGTGACGATCGACACGCCACCTTCCTGGTTGATACCGAGGAAACGGTGCGGGCTGGACACCGACTGCAAGGCGTTGATCGCCACAGTCAGACCGCCGTCGGTGCCGTTCTTGAAACCTACGGCCGAGGACAGGCCGGAAGCCATTTCCCGGTGAGTCTGCGATTCGGTGGTACGCGCGCCGATGGCCGACCAGCTGATCAGGTCCTGCAGATACTGCGGGGAGATCGGGTCGAGGGCTTCGGTGGCGGTTGGCAGGCCTTTTTCGGCCAGATCCAGCAGCAACTGACGACCGATGTGCAGACCGTCCTGGATCTTGAACGAGTCGTCCAGATACGGATCGTTGATCAGGCCTTTCCAGCCAACGGTGGTCCGTGGCTTCTCGAAATACACGCGCATGACCAGATACAGAGTGTCGGAGACCTCCGCAGCCAGCACCTTGAGGCGATCGGCGTATTCGTGGGCAGCCTTGATGTCGTGGATCGAGCACGGGCCGATCACTACGAACAGACGGTGGTCGGTGCCATCAAGAATGTTGCGAATGACTTCGCGGCCCTTGGTGACGGTGCGCAGGGCAGCATCGCTCAGAGGGATATCACGCTTGAGCTGATCGGGAGTGATCAGGGTCTCGTTAGAGGCGACGTTTAGGTCGTTGATCGGTAAATCAGCCATCGTTTACTCGTCAGGTCACGGGTGCCGGCCGCCAGCGATCCCCGCGCGGCGGAGCACAGCAGATTTAAGCGCGTCGGGGAGCGGAACCTTAGCGCGTAAAGCGCCTGCTCGACAATGGGCAAAAGGTGCTTTAGTCCAGCGCTGGCTGCGCAAAAGCCTTGCGCACGCTGTCGTGGGAGAACTCGTCGGCGTGTTGCTCGACCCATTGCAGGGCCACCGCCTGAATTTCTTGCAGGTCATCGTGGGTGTCGTGCATGCGGCAATAGCGCTCTATCTGACACACCTGCTCACCCATTCGCGCGCTGAACAGCGTCTGCTCATCCGTGAAGGCGATGCCCACCAGGTAGCCTTTTTTGCGGCGCAGACACCACGCGACATAGCCCGGGTAGCAGATGTCGGCGTTGAGTGTCGGCATGCGTACTTGCAGGGCGGTGCCATGGCGCCAGGCACGGTGGTAATTGCAAGCGATGCCGCCGAGGCTGATAGTGTGCAGCTGTTGCCTGGAAATACACTCAGGCTTGAGCAAGGTTAATTCAACCGGCACCTCGTCCGGATGAGGAATGAAACGTCCCATGAGCACAGACTCCCTGTGTCGGTCATTTGACATTGTTTCCCCCAGTATAGTGGTCGAATCCGAACTGACCGATTTCGACGCCGATCAACGGCTATTGGCGATGAGCGGCGTTTCGCTGGTGATTTTCACCAGCGTCGGTTGCGCCAGTTGCCGTTATGCCCGCGAGGTGTTGCCGGGACTTGGTCTGGCCATCGATCAGCTGTGCTGGATCGATGCCGGCGACAACGGCGGGCTGGTCGAGCGTTATCAGGTCTTTCATTTGCCGGCGCTGTTTGTGGTGCGCGACGGTGAGTTCTTTGGGGCATTGCACACGCGCCTGACTGCTGATGCGCTGAACGCGGCGCTGGCGCAGGCACTGGGTCGAATTGCAGAGGAGTTGCCATGATGGCGGCAGTGAATAAACCGGGCTTTGATAAACCGGTCGTAGGGATTATCGGTACCGGCGCAATTGGTGGGTTCTACGGTGTGATGCTGGCGCGTGCCGGTTTCGATGTGCACTTTCTGTTGCGCAGCGAATTTTCGGCGGTGGCCGAGCGTGGTTTGCAGGTGAACAGCGCGGTGCATGGCCCGCTGACGTTGAATCCGGTGCAAGCCTATTCGGCTGCTGAAGACATGCCCAAGTGCGACTGGCTGTTGGTAGGGGCGAAAACCACCAGCAACGCCGGTCTCGCGCCTTCCATCATTCAAGCGGCCAAACCGGATGCGAAAGTACTGGTGCTGCAAAACGGTCTCGACGTCGAAGACGGTTTGCGTGAACTGCTCCCCGATTCCCTGCACCTGCTGGGCGGTTTGTGCCTGATTTGCGTACACCGCGAAGGTCCTGGACAAATCACCCATCAGGCCTTGGGCGCCGTCAACGTTGGCTATCACAGCGGCCCGGCCATTGATGAAGTTACACGCATGGCGATTGTCGAAGAGGGCTCCGGTCTGTTCCGCGCCGCCGCAATCGATTCACAGGCGATGCCCAATCTGCAGCAGGCGCGCTGGCAGAAACTGGTGTGGAATATTCCCTATAACGGGCTCTCGGTGTTGCTCGGTGCGAGTACCACACCGCTGATGGCCGATGCCGACAGCCGCCTGCTGATCAAGGCGCTGATGAACGAAGTGGTGCAGGGGGCCAAGGCCTGCGGTCACGATATTCCGCCAGGTTACGCCGACTATCTGTTCATGATGACCGAGAAAATGCCCGACTACTGGCCGAGCATGCACCACGATTTTTTACATAAACGACCGCTGGAGCTGGAAGCGATCTACGCTCGGCCATTGGCGGCAGCAAACGCAGCAGGTTGTGAGTTGCCGCGCATCGAAGCGTTGTATCGCAATTTGAGTTTTATCGACCGGCGCAACGTTTAAGCCGGTTGCTTTGGGGGAAAGCATGGCCAAAAACATCGATGACAAACTGGTGCTGGCGATTTCGTCGCGCGCCCTGTTCGACCTGAGCGAGAGCCACAAGGTCTACCTGTCGAGCGGCGTAGAAGCCTACCGGCAATACCAGATCGAACACGAAGACGAAATTCTTGCGCCCGGCGATGCCTTCCCGTTGGTGGAAAAACTCCTGGCACTCAACAGTCGCCTCGGGCGGGCGCGGGTCGAGGTGATTCTGGTCTCGCGCAACAGCGCCGACACCGGTTTGCGTGTGTTCAACTCGATTCACCATTACGGTCTGGCGATTTCCCGCGCAGCGTTTGTCGGCGGGCGCAGTCCGTATCCGTACCTGAAAGCCTTTGGTTGCGACCTGTTTCTGTCGACGCATGCCGAAGACGTGCGCGCGGCACTGGACGCCGGTTTCGCCGCAGCAACGATTCTGTCCGGTGGCGCCAGTCGCGCGGCCAGCGACGAATTGCGCATCGCCTTCGACGGTGACGCGGTGATTTTTTCCGATGAGTCGGAGCGCGTTTATCAGTCCGGCGGGCTGGAAGCGTTCCAGGCCAAGGAGCGTGAGTCGGCCCGCGAGCCATTGCGCGGTGGGCCGTTCAAAGGCTTTCTGGCAGCGCTCAATCTGTTGCAGCGCGAGTTTCCCGATGACGATTGCCCGATCCGCACAGCGCTGGTCACCGCGCGTTCGGCGCCGGCCCATGAGCGGGTGATCCGCACTTTGCGTGAGTGGGATATTCGCCTTGACGAATCCCTGTTCCTCGGCGGCCTGACCAAATCGGCGTTCCTTGAAGCCTTCGCTGCCGACGTGTTTTTCGACGATCAGGCCGGCCATTGCGAACTCGCCCGCGAAGTGGTTGCCACCGGCCACGTGCCGCATGGCATCAGCAACGAACCGTCGGTCTAAAGCCCTGTGGTTCAAGACGTTGCGCCGCACGTCGTACTCGCCAAGGCACTGCTAAGCTGAATCAAATCTCCGCCATGTTGGCTTGCGAGGAGGTCATATGATTCGTTCGATGCTGTATGCCACTGACCTCGGTCTGTACGCACCGTTAGTGATGCAGCATGCCCTGGCGTTGGCGCGAACATTCAATGCCGATTTGTACGTGGTGCACGCGGTGGAGCCGATGGGGCTGTTTGCCGAATCGGTGTTGCAGAGTTACCTCGACGAACAGGCATTGAACGAATTTCACAGCCAGGGTCTGAAAACTGTCATTGCCAATATCGAGCAGCGGGTGCTGGAAAGCTTTCGCGAAGAACTGGGGGATGAAGGCGAGCAGGATCTGCAGCGCATTCGCGCCGTGCGCGTGCTGCAGGGTGATCCGTCGCAGGTGATTCTCGACCAGGTGCAGAAACTCTCGGTCGACTTGCTGATCGTCGGCAGTCACAGCCACGGGGTGGGCGCGGAAACGCCGTTAGGGCGCACGGCGGCGCGAGTTCTGCAATTGGCCAAGGTGCCGGTTTATCTCGTGCCGTTGGTGGAGCGCCGGCGGCGGGGGGATCGCTGAAGCAGGAATAATGGCGCTTTGATAAAAAAGTTCTAGATTTATTATTCAAACCATTAATATAGTTATATACCGTCGCTGATGCCCGTGGCGTCTACCTGCTTTGAGGGATTCATATGAAGCTTCAACAATTGCGCTACATCTGGGAAGTGGCGCACCACGACCTCAACGTTTCCGCTACAGCCCAAAGCCTTTACACCTCGCAACCGGGCATCAGTAAACAAATCCGTCTGCTGGAAGATGAACTTGGCGTCGAAGTGTTTGCCCGCAGCGGCAAGCATCTGACCCGCGTGACCCCGGCCGGCGAGCGCATCATCACCACCGCCGGTGAGATTCTGCGCAAGGTCGAAAGCATCAAGCAGATTGCCCAGGAATTCTCCAACGAGAAAAAAGGCACCCTGTCGATCGCCACCACCCACACTCAGGCACGTTATGCGCTGCCGCCGGTGATCAGCAATTTCATCAAGCAATACCCGGACGTAGCGCTGCACATGCACCAGGGTTCGCCGATGCAGATCGCCGAAATGGCCGCTGACGGCACCGTCGATTTCGCCATCGCTACCGAAGCGCTGGAGCTGTTTGGCGATCTGGTGATGATGCCGTGCTACCGCTGGAATCGTTGCGTAGTCGTGCCGCAGGGCCACCCGCTGACCAAGCTGCCGAAGCTGACTCTTGAAGCTCTGGCCGAATACCCGATCGTGACTTACGTGTTCGGTTTCACAGGCCGTTCGAAACTCGACGAAGCTTTCAGCCATCGCGGCCTGACGCCGAAAGTGGTGTTCACCGCCGCCGACGCCGACGTGATCAAAACCTACGTGCGTCTGGGTCTGGGCGTGGGCATCGTCGCTAAAATGGCGGTCGACACCAAACTCGACAACGACCTGGTGGTGCTGGATGCCAGCGAACTGTTCGAATCGAGCATTACCAAGATCGGTTTCCGTCGCGGTACTTTCCTGCGTGGTTTCATGTGCGACTTCATCGAGAAGTTCGCCCCGCACCTGACCCGCGAAGTGATGGCCAAAGCCATTCAATGCCACAACAAGCAGGAACTGGAAGAACTGTTCGACGGCGTCGAACTGCCGGTTCACTGATCAGTTGTTTCAGAGCACCTCGGTGACAGCGAACTGTTGCCGGGTGCCTGCCACCAGAATCTCCACCTCATCACCTTCGCACTTGCCCAGCAGACCTTTGCCCAGCGGCGAGCGCGGTGTGATGACGGTAATCGGCTGACCGACCACATCGACTTTCAGGCCTGCCGCATCCGGCGCCAGAAACAGCCATTGCTCGCGACCCTTTTCGTCCTCCAGGCCGAGCAGGGCGCCGACTTCGATACCACGATTTTCGTCATAGGCCCGCAAGGTCAGGTTCTGGCACAGCGCCAGTGACTGACGGATTTCTTCGACTCTTTTCGCCTGACCCGCCGCCAGATACGACGCCTCAAGCCCCAGCGTGTCGTATTTGTTTTCGGCGATGTTTTCTTCGTGGGTCGCCGTTTCGTAAGCGGTTTGCGCGGCGCGTTCGGCGATGTCGAGATCGATGCGCAGTTTGTCGAGAATCAATTGGTGGACGATGTGCTTGTTCATGATCAATCGCAGAATTGCAAAACGTTGGCGCGGCTCTTTTCGCTCGGAGCGGTTTGATCCTGCTGCAGCCAGAACTGGCATTTTGGATTCGACAGATTACGCGTGCTGCCGCGCGCCTGATCCAGCCGTGCCTGCTGCTCGTTCTTGCGCAGGTTTTCTTCGTACTGCTGGAACAATGGGCTTTGCGGCGGAATATCCGGCTGGACCTGAACAGCCGCCGGCGGATTGGCCAGTTGTTGCACCGCCTGGGCAACCGGTGCCAACTGTTCCTTGAACAGAAAATGCGACAGCAGCCAGCACGTCAGCGCAATAGCGAGAAAACCCAGCCACATGCCCAGGGCAATGCTGCCGGTCAGATGCAGCGCGCTAAGCTGTACAGGCAAGGGCCGGCGTGGGTTGGGGCGATAGGGCATGGCTGCCTCCTGGCGGATGATTGCGGGCAAGTGGCGATTGTCGCACGAAGATTAATCGCCGTCGGCTCTTCTGCGCGAGGTCATTTATGCGGACAATCGACGCTTTTGCCAACGGGAGTCTTGAATGCCGCAATTGAAAACCCGCTGGGATATTTTCTGCACCGTCGTCGACAACTTTGGTGATATCGGTGTGACCTGGCGTCTGGCCCGGCAACTGGCGGCCGAGCACGGTCTGGCGGTGCGCCTGTGGGTCGATGATCTGCGCGCCTTCGAGCGCATTTGCCCTGAGATCGATATCAACGCGGCACAGCAATCCCGGCAGGGTGTCGAAGTGCGCCACTGGCCGGCTGAGTGGTCGCACACCGACGCCGCCGATGTGGTGATTGCCGCGTTTGCCTGTCAGTTGCCTACTGACTATATGGAGGCGATGGCCGTGCGCGAACAGCCGCCGCTGTGGATGAACCTCGACTATCTCAGCGCCGAAGACTGGGTGATCGGTTGCCACGGGTTGCCGTCGGTCAAATACAGAACCGTGCAGAAATTCTTCTTTTTTCCGGGCTTTCAGGCGGGCACCGGCGGGCTGATTCGTGAACGAGGATTGCTCGAGCAGCGTCGACTGTTTCAGCAGGATACCGAGGCTCAGCGCCAGTTTCTGCAAGGTCTGGGGGTCGATCGCGCACTGGATGCGCAGCTGATTTCGCTGTTTGCCTATGAGAATGCCGGGCTGGCGAGTTGGCTTGATGTGCTGGCGGCCGATGCTGCACCGACCCATCTTCTGGTGCCGGAAGGGCGGATTCTTGGCGACGTAGCGCGTTGGCTTGGAGTGGAAACCCTGGCGGTGGGCGAGATTAATGTGCGTCAGTCGCTGACCGTGCAGGTATTGCCGTTCGTCCGTCAGGATCAGTATGACCATTTGCTCTGGTGCTGCGATTTCAATGCCGTGCGCGGTGAAGACTCGTTCGTCCGCGCGCAGTGGGCGGCGCGGCCGATGCTGTGGCACATCTATCAGCAGGACGAAGACATCCATCTGGACAAGCTCGACGCCTTCCTTGCGCTCTACACTAAAGGCCTGTCACCGGCCGCTGCCGAGGCGATGAACGGTCTGTGGCGAGCCTGGAGTGCCGGTCAGCCCATCGGCGAACACTGGCTCGCAGTCCGTAATCATTGGCCAGAACTGCAGGAAAATGCCGAAGCGTGGTGTCTGGAACAAGGCTTGCAGGCCGATCTTGCCGCAGCGCTGGTACAGTTTTACCTAAATTGGATATGATACGCGGCCTAGATTTTTGTAAATCCCATCCAAATTCGGATATTCGCAATGAAAACTGGTAAAGAACTGAAACCCGGTACCGTGATCCGTCTCGAGAACGATCCTTGGCTGGTTCAGAAAGCTGAATTCACCAAGTCGGGCCGTAACAGCGCGATCATGAAGACCAAGCTGAAAAACCTGCTGACCGGTTACAAGACCGAGATCGTTTACAGCGCTGACGACAAACTGGACGACGTAATCCTCGACCGCAAAGAAGCGACCCTGTCCTTCATCAGCGGCGACACCTACACGTTCATGGACACCACTGACTACACCATGTACGAGCTGAACGCTGAAGACATCGAAGCTGTTCTGCCTTTCGTTGAAGAAGGCATGACCGATGTTTGCGAAGCGATCTTCTTCGAAGAGCGTCTGGTTTCCGTAGAGCTGCCGACCACCATCGTGCGCGTAGTTGACTACACCGAAGGTTCGGCTCGTGGCGACACTTCCGGCAAAGTCATGAAGCCAGCCAAGCTGGCTAACGGTACCGAGCTGCAGGTTGCCGACTTCATCGAAATCGGTGACAAGATCGAAATCGACACCCGCGAAGGCGGTTCCTACAAAGGCCGTGCTAAATAAGCATCGGTTTTTGCGGAAAGAAAAAGCCCGACCATTGAGTCGGGCTTTTTTGTGCCTGTTAGAACCACTCTGAACCCTGTGGGAGCGAGCTTGCTCGCGAAAGCGGTGTGTCATTCAATGAAGCGTTGTCTGACAGGACGCCTTCGCGAGCAAGCTCGCTCCCACACTGGGATGGGGTTTATTTGAGGTGTTCCTTCAGCTCTTGTGAAGCCTGCAACATCGCCGAACGCACTGCCGGCACCTGACTGACCACGTTAAGCAAACCGTAATCGTGGATCATGCCGTTGTAACGCACCGACGTCACCGCCACACCGGCCTCATCGAGTTTGCGCGCATACGCTTCACCTTCATCACGCAACACATCGGCGCCGGCGGTCTGCACCAGTGCTGGCGGCAGGCCCTTCAGTTGTGCAGTGGTGGCGCGCAGCGGCGACGCGTAAATCTCGTTTCGCTGCTTGGCGTCGGTGGTGTAGTTGTCCCAGAACCACTTCATCATGTTGCGCGTGAGGAAGTGCCCTTCGGCGTACTGATTGTAGGAACCGGTGTCGAAATTGGCGTCCGTCACAGGCCACAGCAGCACCTGGAACTTGATCGCCGGCGTGCCTTTGTCTTTGGCCATCAGTGCAACCACGGCCGCCATGTTGCCGCCGACGCTGTTGCCAGCGACGGCCAGACGTTTCCCATCGACATTGATTTCTTTGCCGTGCTCGGCGACCCACTTCGTTGCCGCGTAGGCCTGGTTGATCGCCACCGGGTAATGCGCTTCCGGTGAAGGCGTGTAATTGACGAACACCGCCGCCGCTCCCGAACCGACCACCAGATCCCGCACCAGCCGCTCGTGCGTCGGGAAATCGCCCAGCACCCAGCCACCACCGTGGAAGAACATGAACACTGGCAGCTCGCCCTTGACCCCGGCCGGCCGGACGATGGTCAGGCTCAACGGTTGGCCATCGACCTGGATGGTTTTCTCGCTGACGTCCGCTTTGGGCAGCGTCAACTTGACCCCGGACTGCGCGCCGACCAGCACGGCGCGGGCATCTTTGGGTGTCAGCTGTTCCATCGGTTTGCCGGTGCCGGCATTCAGCACATCGAGAAATGCCTGAGTGTTGTGTTCGACATCACCGGCGAAAGCGCTGTGGATAGACAGGGCGAGAAGGGTACCGGTCAAGACTTTGCTGAAAGTGTGCATGTTCATTTCCTGTTCGGGCCTGGGGTATCAGCAGTTAAACGGTGACGTGCAGACGCACATCGACGTTGCCGCGGGTGGCGTTGGAGTACGGGCAGACCTGGTGAGCAGCGTCGACCAGCGCTTGTGCGTCGGCTTGTTCCAGGCCAGGCAGGCTGATGTGCAGGTCGATGTCCAGACCGAAGCCACCGGGGATCTGGCCGATACCGACGTGGGCGGTGATCGAGGCATCGTCAGGGATTTTGCGTTTGGTCTGGCTGGCGACGAATTTCAGTGCGCCGATGAAGCAGGCCGAGTAGCCGGCCGCGAACAGTTGCTCAGGGTTGGTCGCCGCGCCGCCGGCACCGCCGAGTTCTTTCGGGGTGGCGAGTTTGACGTCGAGGATGTTGTCGCTGGAGATCGCACGACCATCACGGCCGCCAGTGGAGGTTGCGATTGCGGTGTAGAGAGTTTGCATGGTGTGAGCCTCATTGGGTGTGGTTATGTGCGCTAATTGTTTGCGCGCTAAGTAAGTGCGAGGTAAATGTATCGCGCGAATATTTAGCGCGCAAGATAAATTTTTGAAAAAGCTGCACTTCCACGAAGGGGCGGGTATGAGAGGGTGGCTGTAAGGCTTGAGTTAGAGCGGATTGCGCGGTAGATCAGGTGGTGAAAATATTTTGCTGTCGATGAAATCAATGTGGGAGCGAGCCTGCTCGCGAATGCGGTGTATCAGTCACCATTCATATCGACTGACACTACGCATTCGCGAGCAGGCTCGCTCCCATAGGGACTGTGTGGAGGTCAGATCAGGCTTTCCTGCAAGTGACCGCGTAGCGCCTGCAACTCTGATTGCAGCTTCTGCAGGCGTTCCAGAGAGAAGCCGCTGGCGCCGAGAATGCATTGCGGAATGGTCTGTGCCTTGTCGCGCAGCGCACGGCCTTGTTCGGTCAGTTCAACCATCACCACCCGCTCATCCTCACGACTGCGCGTACGGCTGAGCAAGCCTTCGCCTTCCAGGCGTTTGAGCAGCGGAGTCAGCGATCCGGGATCGGTCAGCAACCGCGAGCTGATTTCTCCGACGGTCAAACCATCCTTCTCCCACAACACCATCATCGCCAGGTACTGCGGATAGGTCAGGTTCAAGGCTTGCAGCAGCGGCTTGTAGACCTTGGTCATCATCAGCGAAGTGGAATGCAGAGCGAAGCAGGCCTGGTTGTCCAGCAGCAGGTCGTCGCAGGTGTCGCGTTCGGAAGTCATTTCAAAAGCCTTGTTCGGTAATGGTCATGAATCTAGCGCTCGAATCTTTAATGCGCCAGATAATTTTCCGGCGCTAGTGCCGGCCCAGATCTCGCTGTAACGCCAGATCCCATGGCGGCACCGGACTGAAGCGGGTTTTGAGATATTCGAGCAACAAGCGGCTGCGCGAGTTGGTTTGTTGCTCCATACGCAGCGCGTAAATACCGGTGGATTCCGGGCTTGGCAGGCCGTTTTCGCAAAACAACGGCAGCAGTTCGCCGCGCAGCAGGTATTCGCTGGCCAGCCACGTCGGCAAATGCGCGATGCCCAAGCCAGCCAAGGCGCCGCAGACCAAGGCTTCAGCATTGTTGGCGCTCATGCGGATGCGCGCCGGGCGGTGCAATTGCATCTGGCCGTCCTGCTCGAAGCGCCAGGCGAAGGGCGGAGCGAGGCCGTCCCAGTCGAGGCCGTCATGCTCGCTCAGTTGCGCCGGACTGCCGGGCACACCACGGCGTTTGAGGTAATCAGGACTGGCGCAGGCAATACGCACCATGCTCGCCAAGGGTGTGGCCACCAAGCGGGTATCAGCCATTTGTCCGGCGCGCAGCACCAGATCGACTTTGCCCAGGTTCGAGCCGCCCATGTCGACGAAACTGTCGATCAGATGCAACTGCACATCCAGCCCCGGATACAGAACGAGAAAGTCAGCGATCACCGGTGCCAGGTGCCGTCGCCCGAAAGCGGCGGGGGCATCGATGCGGATCAAGCCCTCGGGCGCACTGCTCAAGGACACCGCTTCTGCGCGGGCCAGTTGCAACTCGGCAACAATCCGTCGCGCGCGTTCGGCAAACGCCAGACCCGCCGGCGTTGCGCGCACTGCGTGAGTGCTGCGGACAAACAGCTGGCTGCCGACCGCGCTTTCCAGGCTGTCGATTCGTCGGGCGACGGCCGAGGGTGTCAGCGGATGACGGCGCGAGGCGGCGGAAAAACTGCCGCTCTCCAGCACATCGAGAAACAGCCCGAGCTGATCGGTCAATTGATTGGGGTTCATGGTTGGCAACGCCTGTGCGAAATCAGCATAGCCATTGTGCGTTGCTGTGCGTTTCCCCGCCAGCCGCGACTGCGTAGGATGAATCGCCTGACGTGAGAGGAATTCGGCTGTGATGGAGTTTTTGTTGTACCTGTTGTTCGGCGCCGCCCTTGGCACACTTGGCGGTATCTTCGGCATCGGTGGCGGTTTGATTGCCATTCCGTTGCTCGGCGTGTGGTTTGGCCTTGATCAACAGATCGCCCAAGGCACGGCGCTGGTCATGGTGGTGCCGAACGTGATGCTGGCGCTGTGGCGTTATCACCAGCGCAATCGCATCGAACTGCGGCATGCGCTGCCTTTGGCGGTAATGGGTTTCTGCTTTGCCTGGATCGGTTCGATCTGGGCGGTGGGCATTGATGCGCAAACCATGCGCATCGGCTTCGTCGCGTTCCTGGTGGTCCTTTCGATCTACAACCTGTTGAAGATGTTCGGCAAGCAACCCGCTGCGACATCCGAAATGCGCTATTCCTGGCCGTGGCTTGGCGTGCTTGGCGCGGCGTCCGGGACCATGGGCGGATTGTTCGGAGTGGGCGGAGCGGTGGTGGCAACGCCGGTGCTGACCAGCCTGTTCGGCACCACGCAAGTGGTTGCTCAAGGCTTGTCGCTGGCGCTGGCCTTGCCAAGCACCGGAGTGACTCTGGTCACCTACGCGGTACACCACGAAGTGGACTGGATGATCGGCCTGCCGCTGGCCATCGGTGGTCTGGCCAGCATCAGTTGGGGAGTGAAAGTCGCCCACGCCATGCCGGAAAAACTCCTGCGCGGGCTGTTCTGCGGTTTCCTGGTGCTGTGTGCGGTGATGCTCGCGTTTAAAGTTTGAAGCCTTCGACGATGTGCTCGGCCAGGCACTCGGTGATCGGTGACGGATTGTTCAGGTTGCGGATCAGCATGATGCTGGCTTCGGGCAGCAATGGCAGATCTTCGGCGGCACCGAGAATGCGCATGTCCGGGGTGATCAGGCTTTCCAGTTGCGCGGTGATCGCCAGACCCGCGCTGACCACGGCCATCAACGCCGAGAGGCTGGTGCTGTTGTAGGCGATGCGGTATTCGCGGCCCATCGCATCCAGCGCATTGCACGCCCACAAGCGGCAGAAACAATCACTGTTGAACATCGCCAGCGGCAGCGGGGTTTGTTCGTGGGCACTGAAATTCTGCGCCTCGGCCCAGACAAAACGCTCCTTGCGCAGCAGTTGGCCGATCTCGTTGCCCGGCTCGCGGGTGACGATCGACAGATCCAGATCGGTACGCTGCAGCAGTTGTTTGGTCGACTCGCAATGCACTTCGATCTGGATCAGCGGATAGAACTGCGCGAACCGCGAGAGAATCCCCGGCAGGAACCGCATCACATAATCGTCCGGCGTACCGATGCGCACCGTGCCGACCATGTGCGGCTCGCGCAAGGTGTTGAACACTTCGCTGTGCAACTTGAGGATGCGCCGCGCATAACCGAGCAGCACCTGGCCCTCGGCGGTCAGGCGCACCTGGCGTCCGTCGCGCTCGAACAACTGCCGCTGCAATACGTCTTCTTCCAGACGCTTCATCTGCATGCTCACCGCCGATTGCGTGCGGTTGACCATTTCGCCGGCACGGGTAAAACCGCCCTGATCAGCGATGGCGACGAAGGTGCGCAGTACATCGGTATCGATACTGGGGTAGGCCGACAATTGATGAATCTCCGTGATGCATGCCATCAGAAACATTCGTTGGATTGATCTTAGCGCCGGCGCGAGACTTGAGCCATCCACAAAGGAGGCAACACGATGAAAGGTCAAAGAGAGTATGTAGACGAATCAAAATTTTCCGGCCACGGCCATATCGTTTCCGACCTGCTGCACAAGTTTAGCCGCTGGTACGAACTGCACCGTGAACGCGAATTGCTCGCCAGTCTGAGCGACGAAGCGTTGAAGGACATCGGCGTCAGTCGTGCCGACGTTGAACACGAAGCCGTGCGGCCGTTCTGGGATGACCCGATGCATAAATGACCCCCTGCATAAATGATGAGCAGAGCGCTACACAAACCAACTTCCAGTGAGGTAGGTTGCGAGCAGACAAGGAGATGCTCATGCCCGCAACAGTATCCTTTTCCCTCAAACAGGCGCGACGACTGGCGCTGGCAGCCCAAGGCTTCAACGGGCGCCAGCCGCCGACTGTCAAGGCGCCACACCTCAACCGGCTGATCGAACGACTGGGATTGCTGCAAATCGATTCCGTCAACGCCGTGGTGCGCTCGCACTACCTGCCGCTGTTTTCCCGTCTGGGTTCCTATTCTTCTGATTTGCTCGACCAGGCTGCCTGGAGTTCGGGGCGTCGGCGCACATTGTTCGAATATTGGGGCCATGAAGCGTCGTTGCTGCCGCTGTCGATGTATCCGCTGATGGCGTGGCGGATGCAGCGAGCCAGGCGCGGCGAGGATATCTATCAGCAACTGGCGAAGTTCGGTCGCGAGCAGCAGGACGTGGTTCGCCGGGTGTTGAACTCGGTCGAAGAGCAGGGCGCGTTGGGCGCCGGCAGCTTGTCGACTCGCGAAGACAAGGCCGGGCCATGGTGGGACTGGAGCGCGGAAAAGCATGCACTGGAATGGTTGTTTGCGGCGGGCGAAGTGACGGTAGCGGGGCGGCGTGGATTTGAGCGCTTGTATGATTTGCCGGAGCGGGTAATTCCTTCATCGATTCTGCAACAAGCGTTGCTTGATGAAGCCGAAGCGCAGCGCGGGCTGTTGCTGCATGCGTTACAGGCGTTGGGCGTCGGTACAGAAAAAGACCTGCGAGATTACTTCCGTCTGAATCCGGCGGATGCACGGCCGCGACTGGCTGAGCTGGTCGAGGCGGGGCAATTGCAGATGTGCGAAGTCGCTGGTTGGCGCCAGATCGCTTATTGCCTGCCGGAGCCGAAAGTCCCGCGCAAGGTGGTGGCCAGTGCGTTGTTGTCGCCGTTTGATTCGTTGATCTGGGAGCGCAGCCGGACGGAGCGGTTATTTGATTTTCGCTATCGGCTGGAAATTTATACGCCGCAGGACAAGCGGGTTTTCGGCTATTACGTGCTGCCGTTCTTGCACAACGAGCGGATTGCAGCGCGGGTTGATCTGCGTGCCGAACGGGCGGCGGGGCAGTTGGCGGTGCATGCGGTGCACGAAGAGGAAAAGGGACTGGATGAGGAAGGGATGTTGGCGCTGGCGCTGAACTTGCGGCAGATGGCGGATTGGCTGGGGCTTGCGCGGGTGCAATTGAATTGTCAGCGCGAGAGTGCGGCGCGGTTGCGGGTGGCATTGGCGGAGCTTGGTGGTGTCTGAGCCGGCCTCTTCGCGAGCAAGCTCGCTCCCACATGGGTTGTGTGTACGACACCAATCCAGTGTGGGAGCGAGCCTGCTCGCGAAAGAGGCGACGCGGTCTAACGGCGAACTTGTTTGAGGGTTTCAGCGATGAGGAATGCCAACTCAAGCGACTGATCGGCATTCATCCGCGGATCACAATGGGTGTGATAGCGATCCGACAAGCCATCTTCAGTAATCGGCCGCGCGCCACCAATGCACTCGGTGACATTCTGCCCGGTCATCTCGATGTGAATCCCGCCGGCATAACTGCCTTCGGCTTCGTGCACCTGGAAGAACTGTTTAACCTCACCGAGGATCTGCGCGAAGTCGCGGGTCTTGTAGCCGCTGCTGGCCTTGATGGTGTTGCCGTGCATCGGGTCTGAGCTCCACAGCACTTGCTTGCCTTCACGCTGCACCCCGCGGATCAGCGCCGGCAGGTGATCGCCGACCTTGTTTGCGCCCATCCGCGCAATCAGGTTCAGACGGCCGGGATCGTTGTCCGGGTTGAGCACGTCGATCAAACGGATCAGATCCTCCGGGTTCATGCTCGGGCCGACTTTCACGCCAATCGGGTTGTTCACCCCACGCAGGAACTCAACATGCGCGCCGTCGAGCTGACGGGTACGGTCGCCGATCCACAGCATGTGTGCCGAGCAATCGTAGTAATCGTTGGTCAGGCTGTCGCGGCGCACGAAGGCTTCTTCGTAATTCAGCAGCAACGCTTCGTGGGCGGTGAAGAAACTGGTTTCGCGCAGTTGCGGCGAGCTGTCCATGCCGCAGGCGCGCATGAACGCCAGGGTTTCATCGATGCGGTCGGCGAGGTGGCTGTACTTCTCCGCCAGCGCGGAGTTGGCGATGAAGTCGAGGTTCCACTTGTGCACCTGGTGCAGGTCGGCAAAGCCGCCCTGAGCAAACGCGCGCAAAAGGTTCAGCGTCGCGGTGGACTGGTGATAGGACTGCAGCAGACGCTCCGGATCCGGTACGCGGCTTTTCTCGTCGAAACCGATGCCGTTGACGATGTCGCCGCGATAAGCCGGCAGGGTCACGCCGTTGATGGTCTCGTCATTAGCCGAGCGCGGCTTGGCGAACTGACCGGCCATGCGCCCGACCTTGACCACCGGGCAACCGGCGGCAAAGGTCATGACGATCGCCATTTGCAGCAACACTTTAAAGGTGTCGCGAATCTTCGCCGCGGAGAACTCGGCAAAGCTTTCGGCGCAATCGCCACCCTGCAACAGAAAGGCCCGGCCCTGAGTGACTTCAGCAAACTGTCGGCGCAGTTCGCGCGCTTCGCCGGCAAACACCAGCGGCGGATAGCTGGCCAGCGTCTGCTCGACCTGGCGCAGATGCGCAGCGTCAGGATATTGGGGTTGTTGCTGGATCGGCAGGGCGCGCCAGCTGTCAGGGCTCCACGGTTGGCTCATCACGGTCTCTAATTGGTTCTACGCACGGAAGGCCATGTTAGCAGCAATTAGTGCGTGACCTGCTCCCGCCCCATCACCGACAATCGCCGCTTTGCCACGGCGCCACAGCGGTGCCATCGCGTCACCGCGCCCGGTGACCATCAGGAGACGAAATGACTGAGGAGCGCGTCGAGCATCTGCTCGCCGAAGTACAGGATGAGTTCGGCGTGATACGCGTGCTGGAAGTGGCCGATTACCGCTTTCTCGAGTTCGGCGATGCGATCGAGCAGAGCTGCGTGTTCACCGCTGATCCGAGCTGGCTGGAATACGACTACACCCGCGCGATGCTGATCGGTGCGTTGTGCCATGAGCAGCCGGAGAGTGCGCTGTTTCTGGGGCTCGGTGCCGGTACGCTGACGCAGGCCTGCCTCAAGTTTCTGCCGCTGGAAGATGTCGAAGCGATTGAATTGCGCCCGGATGTACCGCGTCTGGCTATCGAATACCTTGGGCTGGATGATGATCCACGCCTGTACATTCGCGTCGGCGACGCCCTCGAACTGCTGCCGACTGCCGAGCCGGCGGACCTGATTTTTGTCGACCTGTACACCGATGTCGGGCCGGGTGTCGGCCATCTGGCCTGGAGTTTTCTCGGTGACTGCCAGAAACGGCTGAATCCGGGCGGCTGGCTGGTGATCAATCAGTGGGCCACCGATGACGGCAAGCCGTTGGGCGCGGCGTTGTTGCGCGGGCTCTATCACCGGCACTACTGGGAGCTGCCGGTGAAGGAGGGCAATGTCATTCTGATTGTGCCGGCGGATCTCGATCAGGCGCTGGACATGCAGGCACTGACCGCCCAGGCCGAATCGTTGGCGCCGAAGTTGGGGTATTCGTTGCAGTCGTTGATCAACAGTATTCGCCCGGCCACCTGAGGCATCTGGCCTTGCTGGCCCTATCGCGAGCAGGCTCACTCCTACATTGAAATGCGTTCCCTTGTAGGAGTGAGCCTGCTCGCGATGGCGTCATGGCAGGCGCCAAATTTTTCAGATCCCCTTGAAGACTCCAGGCCGCCGCTCCACCAGCGACCTCACCCCCTCCTTGGCATCTTCACTGGCCAGCAACTTCTTCACCAGCGCCGGCAAACCCTGCGCCGCCGCCGTTTCACCTTCATACCGAGCCTGCCGCGCCGACATCAACGTCGCCTGCACCCCCAACGGCGCCTGCCGGGCAATCCGTTCGGCCAATTCAATCGCTCGCGGCAGCAGGTCTTCGCTGGCCATGACTTCCTGCACCAACCCCAGGTGCAACGCCTCGTGCGCATCGAACTCATCGCCGGTCAGCAACCAGCGCATCGCATTACCCCAGCCGGCAATCTGCTGAAATCGCAAAGTCGCGCCACCAAAAGGAAAGATCCCACGCTGTACTTCCATCTGCGCGAAGCGGGTATTGCTCGCACAGAGATTGATATCTGCCGCCAGCATCAACTCGATACCGATGGTCAGGCAGTAACCTTGCGCGGCGACAATCACCGGTTTGCTCACCCGTGGTCCGACGAAAACCCCCCACGGGTCGCAACCGCCGGTCGGAACCTGCCAGCCTTGGGCGAGGGTGGAGCTGGCATTGACCAGATCCAGACCGGCGGTAAAGTGCTCGCCATGGCCAAACACCACCGCCACCCGCGCTTCGCTGTCGGCTTCGAACTCGCCGTAGGCCAGGCTCAGCTCGTTCAGCAGGTCGAGGTCGAAGGCGTTGCGTTTGGCCGCTCGATCGAGGCCAATCAGGTGGACGTGACCACGGCGTTCACGGCTGACGCGGCCGGCACAGGGCTGATTCATGGCGAAATCCTCGAGCGGGGAGGGCGGGTGCAGCGACGGTATGCCGCACATCGATGAATCGTTTAAGCGTCATCGCCCGCAGGGCCGGGCCTATGAAAAATAGACCTTGGCGCGATTATCCGCAAAACCCCGTTACACAGCGGTGACACACGCATTCGGACGATAAAAAAAGCTCCCTTTTTGGGCAAAATCCGGTATAGTGCGCGCCGGCCTTTAACCGGGCCGCGTTTAGGTAGCGCAATTTCCCGAAGTCAGCTTCGGCTGCACGTCCGCATTGCGGGCTCTTCCCGGACGATTCTTTTTTTCATTCATTCGTTTTCGCAAATCCCCGCCGACAAAGCTGCCAGGGCGACTCTTGAGTCTCAACACGGCATGCGCAGCTTTGGAGCATGGGTCTTTGCGGATGCACTTAGAGGCAGACCCATGACCCAGGAAACCGGCGGATTCGCCGCTTTTAATCTTAACCCGAATATTCTTGCAGCCGTCGCAGCGACCGGCTACGAAGAGCCTTCGGCGATTCAGCAGCAATCGATCCCGATCATCATGGCCGGCCAGGACATGATTGGCCAGGCGCAAACCGGTACCGGTAAAACCGCCGCGTTCGCACTGCCTATCCTGCACCGCATCGATCCTGCCAAGCGCGAACCGCAAGCCCTGATCCTGGCGCCAACTCGTGAGTTGGCGCTGCAAGTAGCAACCGCTTTCGAAACCTACGCCAAGCAAATGCCGGGCGTTACTGTTGTGGCCGTTTACGGCGGCGCGCCGATGGGCCCACAACTGAAAGCAATCCGTAATGGTGCACAGATCGTTGTCGCCACTCCGGGCCGTCTGTGCGACCACCTGCGTCGTGATGAAAAAGTTCTGTCGACCGTGAACCACCTGGTTCTCGACGAAGCTGACGAAATGTTGAAACTGGGCTTCATGGACGACCTGGAAGTCATCTTCAAGGCTCTGCCATCGACCCGTCAGACCGTTTTGTTCTCGGCTACCCTGCCGCAGTCGATCCGCGCCATTGCTGAACGCCATCTGCGCGATCCGCAACACGTGAAGATCCAGACCAAGACTCAGACCGTTACCGCGATCGAACAGGCTCACCTGTTGGTTCACGCTGACCAGAAGACTTCGGCCGTTCTCAGCTTGCTGGAAGTGGAAGATTTCGACGCTCTGATCATGTTCGTGCGCACCAAGCAAGCGACCCTGGATCTGGCCAGCGCCCTCGACGCCAAAGGCTACAAAGCCGCGGCGCTGAACGGTGACATCGCCCAGAACCAGCGTGAGCGCGTCATCGACTCGCTGAAAGATGGCCGTCTGGACATCGTTGTCGCGACCGACGTTGCTGCTCGTGGTCTGGACGTTCCGCGCATCACTCACGTGTTCAACGTCGACATGCCGTACGATCCGGAATCCTACGTTCACCGTATCGGCCGTACTGGCCGTGCCGGTCGCGAAGGTCGTGCACTGCTGCTGGTGACTCCACGTGAGCGCCGCATGCTGCAAGTGATCGAGCGCGTAACCGGTCAGAAAGTTGCCGAAGTACGCCTGCCGGACGCTCAAGCCGTTCTCGATGCGCGCATCAAGAAACTGACCAACAGCCTGTCGCCGCTGGTCGCTGACGCCGAATCGACTCACGGTGAGCTGCTCGATCGTCTGACTGCAGACATCGGCTGCACCCCGCGTGCTCTGGCTGCTGCGCTGCTGCGCAAAGCCACCAACGGTCAAGCGCTGAACCTGGCTGCGATCGAGAAGGAACGTCCACTGGTGCCGAACAACGCACCGCGTGGCGACCGTCCTGAGCGCACCGGTGATCGTCCTGATCGTGGTGACCGCGAGCGTCGCGCGCCAATGCCTTTGGGCGAAGGCCGTGCTCGTTGCCGTACCGCGCTGGGTGCGCGTGATGGTATCGCTGCGAAGAACCTGCTGGGCGCCATCCTCAACGAAGGCGGTCTGGCCCGTGAAGCGATCGGTCGCATCCAGGTGCGTGACAGCTTCAGCCTCGTCGAGCTGCCGGAAGATGGTCTGGACAAACTCCTGACCAAACTGAAGGACACTCGCGTTGCCGGTAAGCAGCTGAAACTGCGTCGCTATCGCGAAGATTGATCCGCCCTTGGGCTGATTGATCGAACATAAAAAATCCCCGACTGGTTCGGGGATTTTTTTTGCCTGTTTTTTGCCTTGGTGGGAGCGAGCCTGCTCGCGAAGGCGTCAACCGAAACGATAAATATCCATGCCCAGCGCACCCATCGTGAAACCCTTGTGCGCCACGCTGAACTCACCGCCCGCGCCCCGGGCAAAATACAGCGGCAACAAATGCTCATCACTTGGATGGCTACGCACTGCATTTGGCGCCTGCTGGCGATAATCATGCAGCGCCGCCTCATCGTCGGCCGCCAACTTCTCGATCACCCAGTCACGGAAATCCCGCGCCCACGGCTCGACACTTTCCGGGCCGGCGTGCCAGTCCAGTTCGCGCAGGTTGTGCGTGATGCTGCCGGAGCCGATCAGCAAAATGCCCTGATCACGCAGGCTCGCCAGCGCGCGGCCGACCCGGGTTTGCAGCGCCGGGCCAGCGCGACTCGGCAGGGAGACCTGCACCACCGGGATATCCGCTTGCGGGTACATCAGCGACAGCGGCACCCAGACGCCGTGATCGAACGGACGTTGCGGATCGAGACGTGCTGGCAGATTGTTGGCAGTCAACAGATCGGCCACCTCAGCGGCCAACTGCGGATTCCCCGGCGCTGGGTACTGCACTTCAAACAATGCGCGGGGGAAGCCGCCGAAGTCATGCCAGGTTTGCGGTTGCGCATGGCTGCTGACCAGCAGTTCGTGGCTCTCCCAATGGGCAGAGACGATCACGATGGCTTTGGGTTTCGGTAATTCGGCTGCCAGACGCGCCAGCGCCGGGCCACTGGCACCGGGCTCCAGCGCCAGCATGGGTGAGCCATGGGAAATAAACAGGCTGGGAAACATGATGGGTTCCTGAGCGTTAAGATGAGCTCATCTTCAGTCAGATCATTGATCTAAATCTAATATAAGTTTTAACGCTTTTTGATCGAATTATTCGGAGTGATACATGCAGCCTGAGTTTTGGCACAAGAAGTGGGATTCGGGGCAGATCGGTTTTCATCTGCCCGAGGTGAACCCATATTTGCAGCGGCACTGGGCGGTACCGGCAGCGGGGCGAGTGCTCGTGCCTTTGTGTGGGAAAAGTCTGGATCTGGCGTGGCTGGCCGGGCGCGGTCATCAGGTGCTTGGGGTCGAACTGTCGGAAAAGGCTATCGAGGACTTTTTCAATGAGCATCAGATACAGCCGCAGATCAGCCGGAAGGGCGCGTTCAAGGTCTATCGCAGTGACACCATCGAGTTGTGGTGCGGTGACTTCTTCGCGCTGACGGCGAGCGATGTAGCCGATTGCACGGCGATCTACGACCGTGCAGCGCTGATTGCCTTGCCAGCGCCGATGCGTGAGCGCTATGCGGCGCATCTTCAGCGGATTCTGCCGCTGGGTGTACAAGGGTTGTTGATTACGCTGGATTACGACCAGGCGCAGATGCCGGGGCCGCCGTTTGCGGTGGGGGATGATGAAGTGCAGCGGTTGCTGGGGGATGTCTGGCAGGTGCAGGTGCTGGAAGAGCAGGATGTGCTGGGGGAGAGCGGGAAGTTCCTGCAGGCAGGCGTGACGAGGCTTGAGGAGCGGGTTTACCGGGTTTCTTCTCGATAGATGTTTGCTGACAGTGCCGGCCTCTTCGCGAGCAGGCTCGCTCCCACATTGGATGGGTGTTTGCAGGGCCCGTGTGGGAGCGAGCCTGCTCGCGAAGAGGCGATCAGCAACAATCCATTATTGGCAGGAACAAAAAAAGGTCCGCATCACTGCGGACCTTTTTTCATTGTTACGCCAGTCGGATCAACCGCGACGACGCAGCGCGTCGATACGCTCTTCCAGTGGCGGGTGGCTCATGAACATGCGGGCAAAGCCCTGTTTGATGCCACCGTTGATGCCAAAGGCGTTCAGGGTGTCCGGCATATGTACCGGCAGGCCCTGTTCGGCGCGCAGGCGTTGCAGTGCGCCGATCATTGCGCTGGTGCCCGCCAGACGTGCGCCGGCTTCGTCGGCACGGAATTCGCGCTTGCGCGAGAACCACATGACGATCGCACTGGCGAGAATGCCCAGTACCAGTTCGGCGAAGATGGTCGCCACGTAGTAGGCGATGCCCTGGCCTTCTTCGTTCTTGAAAATCACCTTGTCGACGAAGTTGCCAATGATCCGCGCAAAGAACATCACGAAGGTGTTCACCACGCCCTGGATCAGCGCCAGCGTAACCATGTCACCGTTGGCCACGTGACCGATTTCGTGGGCCAGTACGGCTTTCACTTCATCGGGCGAGAAACGCTCGAGCAAGCCCTGGCTGACCGCGACCAGCGCGTCGTTCTTGTTCCAGCCAGTGGCGAAGGCGTTTGCTTCGTAGGCCGGGAAAATACCGACTTCGGGCATCTTGATCCCGGCTTCGCGGGACAGTTGCTCGACGGTTTGCAGCAGCCATTGCTCATGCCGGGTACGTGGCTGGCTGATGATCTGGGTGCCGGTGCTCATCTTCGCCATCCACTTGGAGATGAACAGCGAGAACAGGGAGCCGGCGAAACCAAAGACCGCACAGAAAACCAGCAGCTGACTAAGGTCGAGATCAACCCCGTTGGCCGCCATGAACCCGTTGAAGCCGAACAGGCTCAGGGTGATGCTGGCTATCAGCACGACCGCCAGGTTAGTGGCCAAAAACAGCAGGATGCGCATCATGGTTGTAGAAATCTCCTCAAGCTAAAGATGTAGCGTACTGCGGGGTATATAAGGTGCTGCACCGGGCTATTCAACTGAGTGACTATTTCAAACTGTGTCCTACAGCGAATTCTTCGGTGCTCGGCACATTTCCCACGACAGATACCGATAGGGATGACAGCCAGCCGCGACCCGTCGCCATTACCTCAGGCGCAGGTGACTGATACGAATCGCAAGTGTAGAAGGCGTGCGCAGACGCGGAATGCAGAAGTGTTGCTGAATCAGACAGTGCGCAACGTTTGGCCGTTGCGCACTGCTGGCCAGTTACTGGCGGTACGACTTGAGGAAGTTGCCGATGCGGCCGATGGCCATTTCCAGATCGTCGACGCGGGGCAGGGTGACCACGCGGAAGTGATCCGGCCACGGCCAGTTGAACGCCGTGCCCTGCACCACCAGCAGCTTCTCGGACAGCAACAGGTCGAGGACGAATTTTTCGTCGTTGTGGATCGGGCAGACCTTCGGGTCGATCTTCGGGAACGCATACAGCGCACCCATCGGCTTGACGCAGCTCACACCCGGAATGTCGTTGAGCAGCTCCCAGGTGCGGTTGCGCTGTTCGAGCAGGCGACCCTGCGGCAGCACCAGATCATTGATGCTCTGGTAGCCGCCGAGCGCGGTCTGGATCGCATGCTGGCTCGGCACGTTGGCGCACAGGCGCATGTTGGCCAGCATGTCGATGCCTTCGATGTAGCTCTGCGCGTTGTGTTTCGGCCCGGAGATGGCGATCCAGCCGGAGCGGAAACCCGCTACGCGGTAGGACTTCGACAGACCGTTGAACGTCAGGCAGAGCAGGTCCGGCGCCAAGGAGGCGGTGCAGATGTGCACGGCATCGTCATACAGAATCTTGTCGTAGATCTCGTCGGAGAACACCACCAGGTTGTGCGCACGCGCGATTTCCAGCATGCCCAGCAGCACTTCCTTCGAATACACCGCGCCGGTCGGGTTGTTCGGGTTGATGATCACCATGGCTTTGGTGTTCGGGGTGATCTTGGCCTTGATGTCGGCCAGATCCGGGAACCAGTCGGCGCCTTCGTCGCACAGGTAATGCACGGCGTTACCGCCAGCGAGGCTGACGGCGGCAGTCCACAGCGGATAGTCCGGAGCCGGCACCAGCACTTCGTCGCCGTTGTTGAGCAGCGCCTGGAGCGACATCACGATCAGTTCGGAAACGCCGTTGCCCAGATAGATGTCTTCGATGCCGACACCTTCGACATTCTTCTGCTGGTAGTACTGCATCACCGCTTTACGCGCGCTGAACAGACCTTTGGAGTCACTGTAGCCTTGCGCGGTCGGCAGGTTGCGGATCACATCCTGAAGGATTTCGTCCGGGGCTTCGAAACCAAACGGCGCCGGGTTGCCGATGTTCAGCTTGAGGATGCGCTGGCCTTCCTCTTCCAGTCGTTTGGCGTGCTTGAGCACCGGGCCGCGAATGTCGTAGCAGACGTTGGCGAGCTTGTTCGATTTGCTGAACTGCATGGCGATGTGATCCCGAAAATGAACGATCCAGGCGGCGGATGGACAACCGTGCTGGGATTCCTGCGTCTTCACACAGGCGGACGTCTTGAGCCGTGGCTCCCATAATCCGTTTGAATGCGCCCGGTCTGGCTGCCAGACTGGTGCGTGACGAGGCGCAATCATACGTGCCGCCCGATCCGTGGAAAAGGTACAGATCGGGCTTTTTCAGCCGCTGAGGTGTGATGATGGAAAAGTTGGAAAAAACCCTGGAAGAATGGAAAGCCATGCTCGATCCGCAGCAGTACGAGGTTTGCCGCCTCAGTGCGACCGAGCGCCCGTTCTCCGGCAAATACAACGACACCAAGACCGACGGTGTCTACCACTGCGTTTGCTGCAACGAAGCGCTGTTCGACTCCAAGACCAAATTCGATTCCGGTTGCGGCTGGCCGAGCTTCTACGCGCCGATCGGCGAAAGCGCGATGACTGAAATCCGTGATACCACGCACGGCATGATCCGCACGGAAGTGAAGTGCGCGCGCTGCGATGCGCATCTGGGTCATGTGTTTCCCGACGGCCCGCCGCCGACAGGCCTGCGTTATTGCATCAACTCGGTGTGTCTGAATCTCGAACCGCGCGCATAAACGATTGAAGGCGACCTTCGGGTCGCCTTGTTATTCGATAATTAAATTGCACACAATTTAATTGCTCGCTATGTTTTGCCTTTCCTGACTGTCTGCGGAGCCCAGTGCCATGAGCGACAACCTGCTGAACATCCCGTGCACCACGATCAAAGGTGAGCAAAAGACCCTGGCTGATTTCGCCGGCAAAGCGGTTCTGGTGGTCAACACCGCGAGCAAGTGCGGCTTCACCCCGCAATACAAAGGCCTCGAAGAACTGTGGCAGACCTACAAGGATCAGGGCCTGGTGGTCTTGGGCTTCCCCTGCAATCAGTTCGGCAAGCAGGAGCCGGGCAACGAGGGTGCGATCAGCGAATTCTGCGAGTTGAACTTCGGTGTCAGCTTCCCGCTGTTCAAGAAGATCGAAGTCAACGGCGCCGGCGCTCATCCATTGTTCGTACAGTTGAAGAAACGGGCGCCGGGCGTACTGGGTTCCCAAGGCATCAAGTGGAACTTCACCAAGTTTCTCATCGGCAAGGACGGCCAACTGGTCAAGCGCTTCGCCCCGGCGACCAAGCCGCAGGACCTGAGCCGCGAGATCGAAGCCCTGCTCAAATGAACAGCCTGCCGGTCGATTCGCTGAAGCTCGACAGCCAGTTGTGCTTCAAGTTGTACGCGGCGTCCCGGGCGGTGATTCGGGCCTACAAGCCGATGCTCGATCAGCTGGGTCTGACCTACCCGCAATATCTGGCGATGCTGGTGTTGTGGGAATGGCAGGACGCCGCGCCGGAGCAACCGACCGTCAAGGCCTTGGGCGAGCGTCTGGCGCTGGACTCGGGCACGCTGACGCCGTTGCTCAAGCGCCTGGAGCAGTTGCAATGGGTGCAGCGCCAGCGTTCGACGCGCGACGAACGGGAAGTCCATCTGAGCCTGACGCCCGCCGGGCAAGCCTTGCGCGAGCAGGTCGGGCCGCTCAAGGCCCGACTGCTGTGCGACAGCGGGGTGGATCTGGACCGCCTCAATGACCTGCGCAACGGTCTCGATCACTTGCTGGGGCAGATCAAAGCGCTGTCGTAGTCGGGATCCACTGGTCGAGCAGTGCCGCCAGTTCTTCTCGGCGGAACGGCTTGGCCAGATAGTCGCTCATGCCTGCCGCGCGGCAGCGTTCGCGTTCTTCGGACATCGCGTTGGCGGTCAGAGCGACGATGGGCAGGTGCGGCCAGCGCCCGCTCTGACGGATCTGCCGGCTGGCTTCGTAGCCATCCATCACGGGCATGTTGCAGTCCATCAGCACCAGATCGAATTCGTGATACTCCAGTTGATCCAGCGCTTCGGCGCCATGGGCGGCGACGATGACCTCGCAGCCCAGTTTGCCGAGCATGCCTTTGGCCACCAGTTGATTGACCGGGTTGTCCTCCACCAGCAACACCCGCCCGCGGCGCACCGAGGGAGAGGTTTCGAGCTGAGCATCGTTGATTGCAACCACGTCCGGTTGCAGGGTGCGCCGCAGGTTCTGGTAGAGCGCATTGCGCGCCAACGGTCGCGCCTGTTGTTGCAGTGGTGCGAGCGCGGCCGCTTCTTCGCTCGGCAGGAAACTGCCGTAGGCGGTCACCAGCAAAATCGGCGCACCGAGCGTCGGGCGCAGGCCGAACAGGCACTCCGGGCAATCGGTGATCACCACATCCGGGGTCAGGCCCAGCAGCGAGTCATCAATGGTGCGCTGTTCATACGCAAGTCCCCAGACCGGTAGCAGACTCTGCAACAGCTCCGCCAGACCACTGCTCGCTGCGGTGATGGCGAGTATCTTGCCGTGCAGCGGCGCCGGTGCCAGTGCGCGCGTATGGCAGGGCAGTGGCAACTCGGCACAGAACTGACTGCCGAAACCGGTCTCGGAGCTGATGGTCAGGCGGCCCTGCATGGCCTCGCAGAGGTTGTAGGTCAGCGCCAGTCCCAGCCCTGTGCCGCCATACTGACGGGTGATCCCGGCGCCCGCCTGGGTGAACGGCTGGAAGATTTTCAGCTGCGCGTCCTGGGCGATACCGATGCCGGTGTCGCAGACCTCGATGCGCACGCCATCCCTGGAGGTCGACAAGCGCACATCCACCCGGCCGAACCGGGTGAATTTCAGTGCGTTGGACAGCAGGTTGCTGACGATCTGCCGAACCCGGGTCGGATCGCCCAATACCAAGGCCGGGAAGTGAGGGTCGATCAGGCAGGTCAGCTCGACGCTCGGCGCGGCATTCTGCGAGAGCAGATTGGCGGTGTCTTCGATCAATGAGCCGAGGTCGAACGGGATGTGCTCGAGCTCCAGTTGCCCGGCATCGAATTTCGACAGGTCGAGAATATCGTTGAGCAACTCGACCAGCACCTTGCCCGAATCGTGGGCGATCGACAGCTGTTGCTGCTGCTCGGCATTCAACGGCCCGTCGAGTGACAGCGCGATCATCCCCAGCAGGCCGTTGAGCGGCGTGCGGATCTCATGGCTCATGTTGGCGAGGAAGGCCGAGCGGGCCTCGGCCATTTCCAGGGCGGTGCTGCGAGCGACTTCGAGTTCCTGATTGGACTGGCTGAGCCGCGTATTGATCGCCTTGAGTTCGGCGGTGCGCGCCGAGACGATGTTTTCCAGTTGTCCGAGATAGTCCGTCAGGCGGTTTTCGGCGTTGCGCCGCTGCTGGATCTCGGTGGCAATGTTCTCGAATTGCTGATTGGCGACTTTGACCAGCACGCCGATTTCATCGTTGGCATGGCCGGACGGACATTCCAGCGTGGTCGGTTCGGCACTGCGCGGGTCGCGTCCACTGAGCTCGCGGATCACCCGCACCAGCGGTTTGGTCAGCATCACGTAGAACAGCGCCAGCAGGAGGCCGGTCAGAATCAGGCTGCGGGCGAAGCCATTGAGCAAGGTGATCTCGGCCCGACGCAGGAAACGGCTGCCAAAGGCGTAGGTATCGACTTCAAGGCTCAAGACGCCCAGCGATTCATTGGGCAGATGATCCAGATACAGACGATCCTCGAACTGGCGCTTGGCACCAAACAGGAAGTCGCTGATCACCCGATAACCGCTTTGCAGTTCCGGGCGTTTTACGCTGGCCAGCACCGTGCTGTTGTTGTCGATCAGTTGCGCAGAAATGATCGCCGGCGAGCGCAACAGCCCCAGGGTCAGTTCCTGCGCCAGCTCGGCGTCAATGTTGTAGGCGATCCGTGACGCCGGGTTATGGCTGATTTCCAGTAAAGACAGGATTTCACGGTTGATAGAGGCGTCTTCACTGGCATAATCGATGCCGATTTGCAGCAGGCTGAGCAGCGTGCCCAGAATGAACCCGACCAGCACGGTAAGCCTGGCTTGCTTGTAAGACAGCCGGTGGGTGAATTTGATATCCATGGGGTGTTGAACCACTTCCGTTTCCCTTCGCTGCTCAAGCATAGTCGATCATGTATGGATACCGAGGTTCCCGAATCGCCTTGTAACAAGGCTTGGTAGGTGAATTCTGATCTGTGTGTCGTCGCTGGATCGTCATCATCACTGTGAACGTGCCCGAGGAGAAGACGTGGATTCCCGATTGAATGCTTTTCTTGAACGCGCCGAGTCGGTTCTGGCGCGGATCGAACCGTTGTTGCCGGCACCTCGGCCGGTGATCGACTGGGGTACTTGTCTGGCTGCGCGCTGGCAGCGCGACGGACGCAGCGGCTACCTGCTGCCACTGGAAGTCAGCCTCGACATGCGCCTGTCCGACCTGATCGGTGTCGACCGTCAACTGGAGCAACTGGGGCGCAATACCCAGCAATTTCTCGATGGCATGCCGGCCAACCATGCGCTGCTCTGGGGCTCGCGCGGTACCGGCAAGTCTTCGCTGGTGCGGGCCTTGCTGGCGGAACACGCCGCCGCGGGCCTGCGCCTGATCGAGATCGAGCGCGATCATCTGGCGGATCTGCCACGGGTGGTCGAGCAGATCGGCAAGCTGCCACAACGTTTCGTGCTGTTTTGCGATGACTTGTCGTTCGAGTCCGGTGAAGGCGATTACCGCGTTCTCAAAAGCGTGCTCGACGGCTCGCTTGAACAGGCGCCGGACAACGTTTTGCTGTACGCCACCTCCAACCGCCGCCATCTGGTGCCGGAGAAGGAAAGCGACAACGAAAACTGGAAACGCGTCGACGGCGAACTGCACCCCAGCGAAGCCGTTGAAGACAAGATCGCCCTGTCGGACCGTTTCGGTCTGTGGCTGTCGTTCTACCCGTTTACCCAAGAACACTTCCTTAACGTCGTCGAGCACTGGATTGGCCAGTTGGCCGCCAAGGCCGGCCTGAGCTGGCAGCGCGACGAAGAACTGGACATCCTCGCCGTGCGTTGGGCCACCGGCCGCGGTAATCGCAACGGACGTTGCGCGTACCAATTCGCCCGTTACTGGGTGGGACTGAAATTGTTGGAGCACAAGGCATGATTGATTTGCAACAAAGCGGCCAGGGCCTCGAAGGCTATGGCATGTTGGCCGCGCAACTGGAATCGCTGCTGGCGGATGAGCGCGACTTCATTGCCAACGCCGCGCAGTTTTCGGCGTTCCTGTACAACCAGCTCGATGACTTGAACTGGGCGGGTTTTTACCTCAACCGCAACGAAGAGCTGGTGCTGGGCCCGTTCCAGGGCCAGATCGCTTGCGTGCGCATTCCCTTCGGTCGTGGTGTGTGTGGCGCGGCGGCAGCCAGTCGGCAAACCCAGCGCGTTGAAGACGTGCATGCGTTCCCCGGGCATATCGCCTGCGACAGCGCTTCGAACAGTGAGCTGG
Organism: Pseudomonas sp. S3_C06; assembly: GCF_054667675.1. NCBI lineage: Bacteria > Pseudomonadati > Pseudomonadota > Gammaproteobacteria > Pseudomonadales > Pseudomonadaceae > Pseudomonas > Pseudomonas sp. S3_C06. The sequence continues at coordinate 1,958,830 of NZ_CP162747.1, read as the reverse complement.
TCGTGCCGTTGGTCAAGGACGGACGCCTGATCGGGGTGCTCGACCTCGACAGCCCGAAACTGGCGCGTTTCGGCGCGCAGGATCAGGCCGGTATCGAACAACTGGCGGCGATTTTCCTGCGTCTGACCGACTGCTGATCATGCGCTGAGGCCAGCCTTGTGCAACAGGCTGGCCGGATCCACGGCGTCGATCTGCGCTGGATCGAGAAAGCGCACGGCGTACTGCATGTACACACCTTCGCTGATGAACAATCCAAACAGCTGGGCATCGATGTGCGCTTCACGGCACATGGTGGCCATGATCGCCAATGCTTCACTCAAGGTTTTGGCTTTCTTGTACGGGCGGTCAGCCGCTGTCAGCGCTTCAAAGATATCGGCGATCGCCATCATCCGTGCCGGCAGACTCATTTCTTCGCGTTTCAGGCGTTTCGGATAACCGGTGCCGTCCATTTTTTCATGATGACCGCCGGCGATTTCGGCAATGCTGTCGAGGTGGCCGGGGAAGGGCAGGTGACTGAGCATCATGATGGTCTGGACCATGTGGTGATTGATCACGTAACGCTCTTCGCGGGTCAGGGTGCCACGGCTGATACTCAGGTTGTACAGCTCGCCGCGATTGTATTTGTAGCGCGGCACCTCCAGTTTGAAGCCCCACGGATTGTCTTCGGGAATCAACTCGTTCGGGTCGCGTTCGAGCAAGTGTTCGGGTTTGTCTGCCAATAGCTGTTCACTGACCGGCAAGCTCGGCGCCGGCGTGCGCGACTGACGCCGGTTCTCTTCCCAGGACACACCCAGACGGTCATCGAGGGTACGCATCCAGGTGCGTCGAGCCAGATCATCAAGGCGTTGCAGATCCGCTTCGGCCATGGCCTCACTGCCCAGGTTGCAGCGCGCGACAAACGCGAAGTCGTCGTCGAGCGCCGTCAGTGTCGCATCGCGCAGTTCGGCCAATGCTGTCTCATCACCGCCCAGGGCCCGCGCCTGCCAATAGCTGATCCAGGCATCACGCTTGAGTACTTCGAAGCGGGTGCGGATCTCGTGAATACGGTCGTTGATGGTTTCCAGTTTGGTCGCCTTGTCGACCACGTATTCGGGCGTCGTGACCTTGCCGCAATCGTGCAGCCACGCGGCAATGTGCAAGGCTTCCCACTCGTCTTCGCTGGGTTGATAGGCGCTGAAGGCTGGCGCCTGACTGGCTGCCGCTGCCTGAGCAAGCATCAGCGTCAGCTCTGGCACGCGCTGACAATGTCCGCCGGTATAAGGGCTCTTCGCGTCGATGGCGCCGGCGAGCAATTGAATGAAGGCGTCGAGCAACTGCTTCTGGCGGGCTTGCAGACGCTGGCTCTCGATACTCACCGCCGCCGCGCCGGACACGGCCTGGAGGAACGCGATGCGGTCGGGGCGCAGTTTTTCCAGATCGACTGCCGTGCCGCTGTCGTTCACCAGCAGGATCAGCAGACCGATGGTTTCGTCGTGGCGATTGTGCAGGCGGAGGCCGATCAGATGAACGCGTGGCGATTGCATCGCCAGCAGGACTTTCTGCAGATCGCCGGCCTGATCGACGCCGAAGTTGCTCACCACATTGTTGGCGTTGATCAATTGCTCGAACCACGTCGGGCCCTGGTTGTGTTGCAGATCATGGCCCTCAATGTCGAACGCCTCCAGCGTCCGGGGCGTGCCGTCGATGACCAGTCCGTAAGGCTCCATGCGACTGCTATCGCTTTCACGCAGATAGATCAGCCCCGCCTGCGCCTGAGCAATCTGCACCGTTTCGAACAGCACCCGTTGCAGCAGGGGGGCGAAGCGGGTTTCGGCGCCAAGGGTGTCGGTAATGCGGAAAAAACTCGCCAGGGTGTCTTTCATCCGTGCCATCGACACGCTCAATTGGTCGACTTCAAGCACGGGCGAGCGACGTGCCAACGGAAAATTGAAATCGAAACTGCGGATGGCGTCGGCTTCCTTGACCAGCGCGTGCAACGGCTTGACCAGAATCCGCGAAATCACCCAGCCCAGGGGCAGGCACAGCAGTAAGGTCGCCAGGGTGATCAGCGCACCTTGCCAGCGCAAGCGGTAGGCATCGACCAAAAGTTCGTCTTCCGGTACCAGTAGCGCCAGTTGCAAACCTTTCGGGCCGCCCTCCTGAATGCTGCTGCGCGCGACGATCCATTGCCGGCCGTCCGCCAGCAGGCGATTGCCGGAATGCGCGCCGGACAACAGCGCGTGCAGGCTCGGACTCAGGTCTGCGGCTTTTGCCAGATGTGCGGTGTTGCCATCGACGATCAGCCGCTGGCTGTCGGGATAGGCCACCGCGTTGCCGTCAGCATCGAACAAAGCAATTTCGGTGGACGCAGTGACGACATGTTTGCTCAGGGCGGCAGACAATGCGACCAGCGTCAGGTCAGCGCCGATCACGGCATGCTCACCGCTGCGTCGGGCCAGCGTGGTGCCGACATTGTGCGTGGAGAAAAACACGTAAGGTTCGGTGGTGATCTGTTCGTTTTGCTGGCGGGCATCGGTGAACCACGCACGGCTGCGCGGGTCGTAGCGGTCTTCGGGATTGTCCTGACGGCTGATCGGCATCAGTGCCTGATCGAAAAACAGTGACTGTGAGTGCATGGCGCCCTGCGCGTCATGCTCGATGCTCCAAACCTGATATGCCGCTGCTTCAGGGGCCTTGAGCAGTGTTTTCAGCGCGGCGCTGCGCAGCGGGCGCACCATGAAAAAGTCGCCGTTGGCATAACCCAGATACAGCGAGGCCAGATTCGGGTTGTCGGTGAGCGACTGGCTGAACGGCCTGAGCAAAGGCAAGCGTTGTTCAAGGCGCTCGGCCTGAGCGGCGGGGTTGTCCGCCAGCAGGCTCAGCAGATGCCGGATCGGCTGATAGGTGGCGGACATGTCGAGGCGCACGTCCTGTTCGATCCTTTCGAACAGCTTCTCGCTGCTTGAAAGGATGATCTGCGTGGTCTGGCGGTAATTGAACAATCCCAGCACGACCCCGGTGAGCAGCAGCAGGAATGTGAACATGACGCTGATGTGCACGTGCAGCGGGAACCGGCGTTGCTCCGGGCGCAGTGGGCTGGGCATTTCTGGCTCTCCATGATGGTTAACTCACTGCTCAGCGCCAAGCATAGTTAAGGCACGCTCATTGTGCCTCGATCCGACAACGTCAGTTGTTGCTGAAGGGCCTGCTCCAGTTCGAGCATCGCGCGGTTGCTCGCTTCGCAATGGCGGGCGATCTCGGTTGTCGCCTGTGCCTCGGCGCAGGCCTGCTCGAGGGCATCGCAACATTCGATCACGCGCGTGGCCTGAGCAATGCGCGCGGCACCCTTGATCTTGTGCGCGACCACGGCCAGTGCGCCGCGATCATGTTCGGGCGACAGCGCGAGCAATTCCTGGCGGTCGAGGCGGCTGCTTTTAAGTAATTCGGCCAACAGCCGGCGAGCCTGCGCCGGATTACCACCGGTGAGCATATTCATGTTTTGCAGATTGAAAGCCGGTGCCGTCGACGTCGGCGTGATGCCATCGACCCACTGGCTGAGCAGGCTCAGGCTCAGGGGCTTGAACAGACAGTCGTCCATGCCGGCCTGTTTGCAACGCTGGATTTCCTCAGGTTGCGCATTGGCCGTGAAGCCCAGCACGGTGCACGGCGGGCTGCGTGTCTGCAGTTCATGCTGACGAATGGCGCGAGTCAGTTCATAACCATTCATCAAGGGCATGTTGCAGTCGACAATCACCAGATCGAAATGGCCAGCCGTCCACAGTTCCAGGCCACTGCAGCCATTCTCGGCAATGCTGAAGTGATGGCCGAGAAACTCCAGTTGCTGACACATCAGCAAGCGATTGGCCGGGTGGTCATCCACCACCAGCACACGCAGGGGGGAGCAGGATGTCTTGATCGCAGGTTCACTTTTGATCGTATTCACCTGTATCGGCAGTGTTTCCAGAGCCAGTGAGAGGCAGACCTGGGTACCGATGCCCGGCTGACTGCTCAATTGCAGTTGTCCGCCCATCATTTCGCACAGGTTGCGACTGATCACCAGCCCCAGGCCGGCACCGCTTCTGCCTTGTTGACTGCTGTTTTCGGTCTGGGCAAACGGTTCGAACAAGCGTTGCTGATCCTCTGCACTGATACCGACACCGCTGTCCTGCACGGTCAGTTGCAGCAAGGCGCGGGCGGGCGCATCGGTGTTCATGAGATCGAGGGTAATGCGCACATGGCCTTGTTCGGTGAATTTGATCGCATTGCTGACCAGATTCGACAGCACCTGTTTGAAACGCAGAGGGTCCAGATACACATCGACGGCCAGATCCGGCGGATTGAAGATGACTTGCAGGGAGAGATTCTTCTGCCGCGCGAGACCGTCGAAGATTCTCGCCACTGACGTCACGGTGTCGACCAGATTGACCCGTTCCGGGCAAAGACTCAGGCGTCCGGATTCGATCCGCGCGATATCGAGAATGTCACCGATCAACCCCAGCAGATCCTTGGCCGAATGATAGGCCGTGTCGATTGACGAGCGATCCGGATGTTGTTGATCCATGCGTCTGAGCGTCAGCTCGAGCATGCCGATCACGGCATTCATCGGCGTGCGGATTTCATGACTCATGGTCGCCAGAAACGTGCTTTTCGCCCGGTTGGCCTCATCCGCCCGTTCTTTGGCCGTGCGTAGTTCCTCGAACAACTGACGGCGTTCGCTGATGTCGATCCAGCCACCGATGATGCCTTTCACGTCGCCGCTGGAGTCGCGGTACGGCAGGATCCAGTGATAGATGGTCAGGCGCCGGTTACCGATGTGCAGAGGTCGGTCGACGACCATCGGCGTGCCCTCGGCAACGACGCGCTGGTAATCGGCCTGAAAGGCCTGGGCTTCGAACGCGTTGCTCAGGGTGCCCTCGATGACGCTTTTGCCAATGACGTCTTCACGCCTGGCATTGAAAGCTTCGAGGTAGCTTTCGTTGCAACTTTGCAGCAGCCCCTGGCGATCACGAACATAAATCGGGTGCGGCGTGCCATCGACCAGTGAACGCATGAATTCGAACTGGTCGTTCAGCGCACGCTCGGCGGCCTGGCGTTGTTTGATCTGGTGGCGCATGTAGGCATTCCAGGCCAGGAGCAACAGCAATAGCAGGCAGGCGCCGAAAATCACTTGATAAAACAGGCGCTGGTAGTTGTGCCAGATGTTTTGAGACGCCGTGGAATAACCGCGCCAGCGGCCATTGATCACGCCCAGTTCATCGGGTGCGATGCTCAGCAATGCCTTGTTGATGATCGAGGTCAGTTCCGTATTGTCCCGTGCGGTCGCCAGTGAAAAGGCCGCCTGACCGGTGCCGATGGTGGTGGTGATCTGCAGCGCCTGATTAAAGATCCGCGAGGAAATGAAGTAGTTGGCAATGACCAGCGAGTTCACAGCGCCTTCGACGCGGCCTTCAGCGAGCAGCGAGACTGCACTGAAGGTATCCGCCGTTTCGATCAACTGGATGCGCGGGTACTCTCGGCGCAGGTATTCGACCATCGGATTGCCTTGGGCAATCGCCAGTTGTTTGCCTTTCAGCTGGCCCAGATTGGTCGGGCCATCGGCGCTTTTGCGGGTCAGCAGAACGTAGGAGTTTTCCAGGTAGGGGCGACTGAAGTTGAGGGTTTTTTCGCGCTCCGTTGATGGCAGAAGCGCTGCGATCAGATCAGCTTGATGACGGTCTATCTGCTGGATCATTTCCGCGTCGTTGCGGCTGCGACGGATCTCGAAACGCAGGCCGGTACGCAGGCGGACCAGTTCGAGCAGGTCGGCACTGATGCCGCGAAAATTGCCGTCGTTGTCAAAGAATGTCAGGGGCGCGAACGCTTCGTTCACCACCACACTGACAACTGGATGCTGCTTGAGCCACGCTTCTTCGCGCTGGGTCAGTTGCAGTTTCTGGTCGGTGAGCAGCAGATCGCTGCCGGCGCTCCAGCGTTTGGCGATGTTGTCACGCTCACTGGCCGGCACGGCCTTGAGCACGCTGTCGACGATGGCCAGCAGTTGCGGGTTGTTGCGGCGTACGGCGAAGCTGAATCCCTGGGCTTCCTGTTTGCCGAAGTTGGCCATGCGCACGTTGTTCAGGTAGCCCTTGTTGATCATGTAGTGCGTGGAGAGCGTATCGCCGAGAAACACATCGGCCTGATCGAACGCTACGGCATTGATCGCATTCTGGTAGGAGGGGTAGCAGGTGATGAGTGCTTTGGGGTACAGCGCCTTGACTTCGGGCAGCGGCAAATAGTGATAGACCATGCTCAGCCGCAAGCCGGCCAGGCCTTCAGTGAGAGAGCGGGTTTCGTCTTCGCGGGTGACCAGCACAGGTTGGTCAACAGCGTAGGGGGTCGATAACGCAAGGTTGGCGTTGCTCGCTTCGAAGCCGTTCGCGGTACCGAGCAGATCGACCTGGCCGTCGACCAATGCGCGAATGGCCGCACCCCGAGAGGGAAAGCGCTGCACCCTGATCGGCAAACCGGTGGCCTGGCCGAGGAGTCCGGCGTAGTCGGCCGTCAGGCCTTCGTAGTCCTTGCCACTGACCGTCATGTCAAAAGGCGGATAGTCGGGCGCGGAGGTGCCCAGAACCAGTTCGCTACGTGCAAGCAGCCATTGCCGTTGGGACTGTTCGAGCGTGACCTGCACCGGTTCGTTCGCCGACCGGCTCAGCAGGGCATAGTCCGGTGACGTGCCGGGCATGGCGAATACGTTGGTGCTCAGGCAAAGACCTGCACTCAACGCCATTAAATAGTCCTTTAAACGGCTGGGCATGCGGGCTCTCACACGAGTGCGTTTCGTTTGGCCATCTCGATAAGTTCTACAAGGGATTTGGCTTTGAGTTTTTGCATCAGGCGTTTTTTGTAGGTGCTGACAGTCTTGTTACTCAGGAACATGCCCTTGGCTATTTCCTTGTTAGTGCGACCTTGGGCAAACAGTTGCAACACCATCAATTCGCGGTCGTTGACGGATTTGAACAGTTCCAGTTCGGCAAAACGAATGTCATCACTGCGAACCGGATTCAATGCCTGACTGGGGAAATAGTTGTAACCGGAAAGTACCGCTTTGATCGCACTGACCAGTTCGCTCAAGTCTTCCTGTTTACACACATAACCCGACGCGCCGGATTGCATGCAGCGAATGCCGAAGAGGGTCGGACACTGTGCCGTCAGAATCAGGATTTTCAGCGGAGAGCCCATGGCATTGAAGCGGGCCAGCACTTCCAGGCCGTCCAGCTTGGGGATGCTCACATCGAGAATGACCAGATCGGGCATGCATTCGCGCACCATTTGCATGGCATCGACCCCGTTATCGGTTTCACCGACGACCTTGTAACCTTCATGCTCCAGCAGCATTCGAACGGCGAGACGGATGACCGGATGATCGTCGACAATAAAAACGGAGTTCATAATCAAATCCCATGCAAGCACGAATAAAGCGCGCACCTTAGCTCAGATGAATGAACGCTCGCATGAAGTGACATGGCTCTAGCCACGTTATCGGATTATTCCTACAACTAATAAGGAAACAGACTACGGTCAAACTAGGTTTGACGTAAGGAAGTGCAGGATTTGAACAGGCTTATAGTTTGACTTGAATGATTTGCAAGTGCTGGCTGTAAATGGTTTTTTATAGCTGTTTAAAGTTGCTGAATCATTGGTTGGCGGCAGTGAGTGCGATGCCTGCGGGCGGCCAATATCAGTAGCCGCCCGCGTGCAATGGATCAGTGACTGGAGCGACCGGTCATTTCCAGCGCCATGTCACTGGCGTAGCTGTCGGTCATGCCGGCAATGAAGTCGATCATGCGCAGAAACGAGGTGTGTAACGAACCTTGCGGATCCGGTGCGTTACTGCCCAGCAGATCGAGAATGCGCCGGCTCTTGAACGACGGCGTGCGACCGTTGTGTTGTTCCAGCGCCGCGCCGCAGAACGAGTTGAGCAGGATCTCCAGCGTGGTATAGGCGCCGATCTCATGCAGGGTTTTGCGTTTGTCCTGAAAGATTTTCTTGCGGGCGATGTCCTTGGCATTCAACACGCAACGCTTGGCCGGACCGTGCATGTGTTCGACCAGATCGCCGTGCAGCGTGCCGGCAAGGAGTGCGTCCTGTTGCTCGACAAAGGCTCGCGCGGCGGCGTTGGTCAAATGCTCGATGGCCTTGCCGCGCAGAATCGCCAGTTTGCGTCGACGTGAATCCTGCGGGCCGAGCTGACGATAGGTTTCCGGCAGATCATCGCCCACCAGCCCGAGCAGCAGCGATTCGACTTCGGCATAGTCCAGCAGCTCCATTTCGAGGCCGTCTTCGAGGTCGATCAGCGCGTAGCAGATGTCATCGGCGGCTTCCATCAGGTACACCAGCGGGTGGCGCGCCCAGCGTTGATCCTCGATTTGCGGCAGGCCCAGTTTGTGGGCGATCTGCTCAAGCAGCGGCAGCTCGCTCTGATAGCAGCCGAATTTGTGTTTCTTGTAGCCCAGAGAGTCGGCGTGGCGCGCGGTCCACGGGTACTTCAGGTAGGTGCCGAGGGTGGCGTAGGTCAGCCGCGTGCCGCCGTCGAACTGGTGGTATTCGAGCTGAGTCAGTACGCGAAAGCCTTGGGCATTGCCTTCGAAATTGAGAAAGTCAGCGCGCTCGGCTTCGCTCATGCCGTCGAGCCAGCCACGGCCGGCCGCCTGCTGGAACCAGTGGCGGATGGCATCTTCACCGGAATGGCCGAACGGCGGATTGCCAATGTCGTGGGCCAGACACGCCGACTGCACCACCATGCCGAGGTCGGCCGGGTCGCACCATTCGGGCAGGGCGCTGCGCAGGGTTTCGCCCACCCGCATGCCCAGCGAACGACCAACGCAACTGACTTCCAGCGAGTGGGTCAGGCGCGTGTGAATGTGGTCGTTGCTGGTGACCGGATGCACCTGGGTCTTGCGCCCGAGGCGGCGGAAGGCGCCGGAGAAAATGATGCGGTCATGGTCTTTGTGGAAAGGGCTGCGGCCAAGTTCTTGCGGGCTGTGCAGCGGCTTGCCGAGACGTTCGCGGTTGAGCAGGGTTTGCCAATCCAAGGCTGATTCTCTCCGTCAGGTGACTGGGGGCGTTGGCCCCTAGCTTCCCGGTTCACGCCCGGCCCTGCAAGCGGAACTACAGTCCTGCGGCGTCGATGTCGATCAGCAGCAAACGCTCGCCATTGTCGAAAAACTGTCCGGCCGTCAGGCAGTACTGATTGCTGGTGGCGTCGCGGTACGTATTAGAGAGCGTCAAACGCCGCTCCTCCCAACCTTCGGCGAGCAAATGATAGAAGTACGGACGCCACGACCAGTTGTGCCCCAGATACCGATTGTCGGCGACCCAGCCGTGCTGCCGCCATTCGAGGTTGGGGGTGAGTTGCGTGCCGTGACGATCGCATTGATAAAAGCGCAGCAACCAGGGGAAGGCGTCCAGTTGTGGCAATGCGCTCAAGGGAGCATGTGCCTGAGCCCAGGCTTGCAGGATCGACATCAGCTCAGCGAGTTGCTGACGCATTTGCATCAGCCGACCGCGTTCCGCGAGTTTTTGCCGAACATAACGCTGGCGCAGCTCGGCGAAGCGCTGCACGAACGCATCGGTGGGGAAGAACGCCTCCTGCGCCCGCGCGAACAGGAATCCCTGCACGTAGCGCGAACCGCATTCCAGGGCGAAATTCAATTGCGCTTCGGTCTCGACGCCTTCGGCGATGATCCAGCAGCCGGTCTTTTCGGCCATCTGCGCGAGAGCCTTGACCACGTCGCTGCTCGGCCCGCCCAGGGCTGCGGCCTGGAACAGGCGCATATCGAGTTTGAGAATGTCCGGTTGCAGCGCCAGCACCCGATCCAGTTGCGAGTAGCCGGCGCCAAAGTCGTCAATGGCGATTCTTGCGCCTGCCTCGCGGTAACGCGCGACGACTTCTGCCAGGCGTTGACCATTGCCACCCAGTTCGGTGATTTCGAAAACAATACGTTGCGGATCGATGTTGTAGCGTGCCAATTGCTTGAGGCTGGGCAAGGCTTGATCGGCGCGCAGGCGACTGATCCAGCGCGGCGACATGTTCAGACTGAGAAACCAGTCTGCCGGCGCTTCGTGCAAGCGGCTCAAGGCGTTATCGCGGATTTGCCGGTCGAGGCGCCGCAGGGCTATGGCGGGTGTGCGCGGGTCGGCGAACAATGGCCCGACCGAATTCAATTGACCGTCAGCCTGGCGCAGGCGCCCCAGGGCTTCGACGCCGGCAATACGTCCCGTGGCGGTATCGATGAAAGGCTGAAAGCAGGCGAGCGGTTGCCCGTCGATCACGGGGCCTCCTTAGTCGTTCTTGTTCTGGTTGAACCCCGTCGACCGGATAGGCGTACGGGATTGAACCTCCGGATAAAGAGGTTCATCCCGCCGCTACTGCAAGAATGTAGCCAGATGTATCTGCTTAGCGTTTTGCCGAGCTCTGCATCACCAGTTTGATCAGCGGCCCAAGACTGGTGCCGAGTCGGACCAAGCGAGTCAATCCGCCAACGCCGCCGCTTTTCGCGCCTTTGCCGGTGATAAAGCCCAGCAGCGTAATGGCAGCCACGCCCCACAACGGCGCGTGTTTGATGCCGAAGCCACCTTGCAGGTTTTGCGACATGCCGCGCATGCGATGCAGAGGCTGCAGCACTTGCCCGGCTTCATGGCGGATTTCCTGGCGATGCATTTCCATGCGCAGGCGGATCAACGCCTTGCGCATTTCCCGACGCGAGCTGTTGTGTGGCAGTTCAGGCAGGCTCATGGCAGCAGGCGCTCCCGGTCGTTGGCCAGCTCTTCGAGCGTGCCGTGGAAAGGTGAGGACTCATCGAAGATCGCCGCCTTGAGGCGCAGCCCGCAGAAGATCGAGGCCAGGGTATAGAAAACGCACAGGCCAATGATCGCGGCCAAGCGGTAAGTGTCCCAGAACACGATCATCACCAATGTCGATAAACCCACCAGCAACAACAGAGCAAAAACCAGGGCCAGGCCGGCGAACAGCAACAGGCTGACGGTACGGGATTTCTGCTCCTGCAATTCGATGCCGAACAATTCGACGTGGCTGTGCAACAGACCCAGAACGGCGGCGCCCAGGCGTCGTGTGGAAGAGGCGGTGCCCGCAGTCGGGCCGGATTCACCGATCGACATAATCAGCGCCGAGTAGCCAGCAGGCCGATCAGGAAGCCGACACCGGCAGCAATGCCGACGGACTGCCAAGGGTTGGCCGACACGTAATCCTCGGTGGCGGTTACCGCCGCCTGACCGCGGTCGCGCAGGGTTTCTTCGGTCAGTTTCAGGGTTTCGCGGGCGCGCAGCAGGCTGTCGTGGATCTGCTCGCGCAGCTCATCGGCCTGATCGCCGGCCAGGGTGGCGGTGTGCTCGAGCAAGCGTTCGGTGTCGGCGACCAAAGTCTGGAAGTCGTTCATGAGGATTTCTTGAGCAGTCTTTGCCTTGATGCTGGCCATGGGTGGATCTCCGTAAGTGACGTCTGAAGCGTTCGAGTATGAGCCTTGCGCGAAGGTTCAGTACAAATGACTGGTACAACTTTTGCTGTGTCGTGGTGCGTCGCCTGGCCGTTGTGCGCTGTTGCCGGGCGTGCGCCTCGAGAAACCTTATCTCAAACAAGCCCGGTTCGTGTCAGGACATCGACCTCGTGCGCCAAAGCAGTTCGCCGCATCTGCGGATCCGTGACTGCGTGGTCGCAACTTGGTGCATGAAATGTGCGCATGAACCGCTTTGGTGCCTTTTTCGCCTTTAGGTCTGCCTGCTTATGGAAAATCTGCAAAGCGCTGTGGACACCCTGGTTCACAGCTCCAATACCTTGTTCATTCTGATCGGTGCGGTGATGGTGCTGGCAATGCATGCCGGTTTCGCCTTTCTGGAAGTCGGCACGGTCCGTCAGAAAAACCAGGTCAATGCGCTGTCGAAAATTCTCAGTGACTTCGCCGTCTCGACCCTGGCCTATTTCTTTATAGGCTATTGGATCTCCTATGGCGTGACCTTCATGCAACCGGCGGCGGTGCTGAGTGCCGATCACGGTTATGGACTGGTGAAGTTTTTCTTCCTGCTGACGTTTGCCGCTGCGATCCCGGCGATCATTTCCGGCGGCATCGCCGAGCGCGCGCGTTTCGTGCCGCAGTTGTGCGCCACGGCCTTGATTGTCGCGTTCATCTACCCGTTTTTCGAAGGCATGATCTGGAACGGCAACTACGGTCTGCAAGCGTGGCTGACAGCGCAATTTGGTGCCGCTTTTCATGATTTCGCCGGTTCCGTCGTGGTGCACGCCATGGGCGGCTGGCTGGCGCTGGCGGCGGTGCTGTTGCTGGGGCCACGCAATGGACGTTACCGCGACGGTCGCCTGGTGGCGTTCGCACCGTCGAGCATTCCCTTTCTGGCGCTGGGGTCGTGGATTCTGATTGTCGGCTGGTTCGGCTTCAACGTGATGAGCGCGCAAACGCTGCAAGGGGTCAGCGGTCTGGTGGCGGTCAATTCGTTGATGGCGATGGTCGGCGGCACGATGGCAGCACTGCTTGTCGGGCGCAATGACCCGGGCTTTCTGCACAATGGGCCGTTGGCCGGACTGGTGGCGATCTGTGCCGGCTCCGATCTGATGCATCCGGTCGGTGCGCTGGTGACCGGCGCGATCGCTGGAGCGCTGTTTGTCTGGTGCTTTACCGCTGCGCAGGTGAAATGGCGTATCGATGATGTCCTGGGTGTATGGCCACTGCACGGTTTGTGCGGCGTGTGGGGCGGGATTGCCTGCGGGATTTTCGGCCAGACCGCACTCGGCGGAATTGGCGGCGTCAGCCTGATCAGTCAGTTGATCGGCACTGCGCTCGGCGTCGCGGTGGCGCTGATCGGTGGCTTCGTCGTATACGGCGTGATCAAGGCGCTGCACGGGCTGCGCCTGAGTCAGGAACAAGAGTATTACGGCGCCGATCTGTCGCTGCACAAGATCGGCGCGGTGAGTCAGGACTAGGTTTCGGCATCGTCGCTACCCGGATAAAAACCGTGGAGCAGGCGATAGCGGTCGATGCGTACCTGATCGACTTTTTCCTGCACCTGGTGCGCCGGCAAGCCAAGCATGATCAAGGCGTGGGAGGCGAGCATCAGGCTCGATTCCAACAGCTCCGGCACCACTTCGGTGGCGCCGGCAGCTTTCAATTCGGCCCATTGGCTGTCGTCGCGGGTGCGCACCAGAATCGGCACGTGGGCGTTGAGCCGGCGCGCTTCCTTGAGGATGCGCAGGGCAATGTCACTCTGATCCACGGCAACCACCAGCAATCTGGCGCGTAGCAGGCCAACCGCAGTCAGCAGCTCGCCGCGCGACGAGTCGCCGTAATGCACGTCGCTTTCTCCGCTGGCGGCTTCCTGGACCCGGACCGGGTCATTGTCCAGCGCGATGTAAGGCTGCTTGGCATTGCGCATGAAACGCCCGATGGATTGGCCGACGCGGCCGTAACCACAAATCACCACGTGCTGGTTGAGGTCGGCGTTGAGTGCGCTGATCTCTTCGATCTGTGCCTCTTGATTGGGTTTGCGGTGCAGCACTGCCGCGATGCGTGGCGCTGCGCGCAGTAACAGCGGCGTCAGCAGCATCGAGCAAAACGTTGCGGCGAGCAGCAGGTCGCCCAGTGCTTTGGGCATCATGCTGTTTTGCTGCATCTGCGCCATCAGTGCGAAGCAGAACTCGCCACCCTGAGCCAACGCCAGACCGCTGCGCCACGCCGTTTCGCTGTCACTGCCGCGCCACTTCACCAGCAAGGCCACGACGATGCCTTTGATCACCATCAAACCGACGGTGAGCCCGAGGATCAGCAGGCTGTGACTGACGAACAGTTGCAGGTCGATGAGCATGCCGATGCTGACGAAAAACACCCCGAGCAGGATGTCGCGAAACGGTCGGATGTCCGCCTCGATCTGGTGCCGATAGTGGCTTTCACCGAGCAGCATTCCGGCCAGAAATGCACCGAGGGCAGGGGACAGGCCCAGCAGGTGAGTCAGCCACGCGGTCAACAGCACAATCACCAGCGCCAGCAGTACGAACAACTCTGCCGAGCGTGACGCGGCCACTTCATGAAACAGCCTCGGCAGTAACCAGCGGCTGGCCAGCAGCAGACCGACAAACAGCACCACGGTTTTCGCCAGCGTCAGTGGCAGCGCCCAATACCAGGCTTGCTCGCTGCTGCCGGCGAACACTGGCACCAACGTCAGCAGCAATACCGCGACCACGTCCTGAAACAGCAGAACGCCAACGGCATTCTGCCCATGGCTGCTGAACACCTCGCCGAGGCTGCCCAGCTCTTTGGTCACAATCGCCGTTGATGACAGCGAAAGCCCGGCGCCGAGCAGCAGTGCCGGTGTCGTCGGCATGCCCAGCAGCATCAGTAACAAACCGAGCAGCGCGGTACTGATCAGCACCTGCTGACTACCGAGACGGAACACCACCTGGCGCAAGGCGATCATCTTCGACAGGGAGAACTCCAGTCCCAGTGAAAACAACAGAAACACCACGCCCAGTTCGGCGACATCAGGCAGGTGTTCGCTTTCGTTGACCCAGTCGAAAGCACTCGGCCCGACCAGCAGTCCGACGCACAGATAGCCCAGCACCGGCGGCAAGCGCAGGCGACGGAACAGGGCAATCACCACGAGGGACGAGGCGAGGATGATCAACAGATTGGCAAACACTGGACACTCCGATGTCAGATTCAGGCTTTTCAAGCGTAGAGGCAAAAAGACCGGGAGGATCGCGTAAATGGTTTTTCTGCGGACTGATTTGCGTCAGGGTTTTGCCTGTGAATCTTCGTCGAGGGGACTGGAGCCTTTGGGCGGCGGTGGCTCGACGGGTTTTCAGCTGCGGCCTAGAATAGGCCCACTCATTTTCTGGTTGAGCAATCATGCCTCCTGAATGTCAGCTGTTCGGCACCCTTGGATGCCATTTGTGTGAAGTCGCCGAGGCCGTGCTGATGGAGTTTGTCGAGCGCGGTTTGCTGGTCGAACTGGTCGATATCGCTGAAGATGAATCCTGGTTTGAAGCTTATAGCCTGCGGATTCCGGTGTTGCGTCGTGTCGACACAGGGGCAGAATTGGGGTGGCCATTCGGCTCCGATGACATCGTCGCGTTTCTGCGTTAATCAGCATTTTTTCGTTTATCCCGCCGGTCGCCGCTGCCATCCATTCCTTGGCATTTTGCGGACTGTTCGGTTACTGTATGTGTATACAGTAAATGCGTCAGAGGGATGAACCGTGGTCAATGTCGAACAGTTGAAGAACAGCGTGAACCGGATGTCGGTTGACGTGGTGCGCGAGGCGGTTCTCGAATTGCGCCTGGACGGGTTGGTCACGGAAGGCAAGACGCCCTTCAACAAATTGCATTTCAACACCTGTTTTGCCGAGATCGAGGCCTTGTTTCAGCGTGCCGGTTATCACAAGCAACTGGATGTGGTCGGTTATCAGGGTTTGCTCTACGCCTTGTATGACCCGGGCCGCTGGGAGGCGGTCGATGTGCTGCGCTGGCTCAAGGAATTCACTGAAGCTGCAGCGCTCAAAACGATCCCGGCCTGAGCATTCAATGCTAGGTTCACTTCCCTCAGTGCTGGATAATGCCGCCCTGTATTGAGGGTTTGATTTCCGTATGTCCACATCTACATTCTCTGCTGCGCAGAATCAGGCGAGCACGCTTTATCTGCCACCCGGTAAATGGCTGACCGTACTCGATTGTCTGTGCGAGCATTTCAGCGCTATTGATCGCGAGCAATGGCTGGACCGCATCGCTCGGGGACGCGTGCTGGATGGCCAAGGTCAGCCAATCCCGGTGGACTTGCCTTACAAGGAAGGTCTGCGGATTCATTATTTTCGCGAAGTGCCGGACGAAAAGCCGATCCCGGTGGTCGAGTCGATCCTGTATGCGGACGAGCATCTGGTGGTGGCTGACAAACCACATTTTCTGCCAGTGACACCAGCCGGTGAGTACGTCGAACAAACGTTACTGCGGCGTTTGATCCGACGTCTGGACAATCCTCACCTGGTGCCGCTGCACCGCATCGACCGGCATACGGCGGGACTGGTCATTTTCTCGGCCAATCCGCAAACCCGTTCGGCTTATCAGTCGCTATTCCCCACGCGGCAGATCGACAAACGCTATGAAGCCATCGCCCCAGCGCTGCCGGATCTGAGTTTTCCCTTGGTGCACAAAAGCCGTCTGGTGGATGGCGAACCGTTTTTCCGCATGCAGGAAGGCGAAGGTGCGAGCAATACCGAAACGGCGGTGGAGGTTCGGGAAAAACATGGCGATCTGTGGCGCTATGGATTGTTTCCGGTGACCGGCAAGAAACATCAACTGCGCGTCCACATGACTGCGCTGGGCGCGAGCATCTGCAACGATCCGTTTTATCCGCAGGTGTTGAAAGACGTCGAGGACGATTACGCCAATCCGCTGAAGTTGTTGGCGCAAGGTTTGCGGTTTATCGACCCGGTGACCGGTGAAGAACGCGAATTCGAGAGCCGGATTACGCTGCAGTGGTAATACCGACTTCACTTTTCGAGCGCCCATAAAAAAGCCCGCAATCAATGCGGGCTTTCTGTATCCGGCGTCGAACCAGAGCTTACAGCTCTTTAACGGTACGAACCTGATCCTTGTTGATGCGGGTTTCTTTGCCGTCCAGCTGTTTGAACTCGTAGAAGCCCGAATCATCATCGTATTTCGGGGTGTCGACGGCCTGGATTTCGCGACCGTCATTCAAGGTGATCACTGTAGGCGAGGAGCAACCGGCGAGGGTGGCAAGGCCCAGTGCGAGCATGAAAGTGGCGAGGGTCCGTTGAGTCATGGTGTGTCTCCGAATGGAAATTCTTTTGGTTACTGAGCTTGAGACGTATACAAGGCGTGAGAGTTCCTTGAATAGTGTCAGTCTGACACAGTGTTGTGGGAATTTAACAGTTCGGGGGTGTTGAGGTTGGCCAGTCGCGGATCGTTGTCCGGGCATTGCAGGGCAGTGGCACCGAGACCGCGCATGACCCGGCCGGGGCTGCGTTCACCGGCGTTCCAGGCGTCTTCGAAGGCCGATAAAAGAGCCACCGGAATTACACACAGCAACGGTTCCCAGTGCTCGTCATGGCGCAACATTAAAGGTTTTTCAGGATTCAGATTGGCGGTCTCACGCATGCTTTGCAGCAGTGCTGCGTCAATTCTCGGGACATCACAGGGCAAGACCAACAGGTGCGTGTGGCGCGCCGCTTTCAGGCCGGCGCGAATGCCGGCCAATGGCCCTGGGAAATCGCCCTCGTCATCGATGACCAATTGATCGGCGAATGGCGCGTAACGCTCGCGATTGCGGTTGCACGAAATGATCAGGTCGTCAGTCATTGCACGAACCTTGCGCTGCAAATGTGCAATCAACGGCTCACCCAGCCACTCCACCAAGCCTTTGTCCTGACCGCCCATGCGTTGGCCGCGTCCGCCTGCCAGGAGCAGAATGGAGCAGGGTGGCAATTGCATATTCAGGGGCATGGCAGCTCTCCAGAGGGGCGGCGAAAAAATGAGGCGCTGTGATATAACACCGGGCTGTTTCTCCTACAACTGGACGAGCCTATGAAAGCCAAGGCTGATGTACCTTTCGTGCCGCTCAATATTGCGGTGCTGACAGTCAGTGACACCCGAACTCTGGAAACCGACACCTCAGGTCAGGTCTTTGTCGACCGCTTGACTGCGGCGGGCCACCATCTGGCAGAGCGGGTCTTGCTCAAAGATGACCTCTACAAAATTCGCGCGCAAGTCGCCAACTGGATTGCCGACGATGTCGTGCAGGTAGTGCTGATCACTGGCGGCACCGGATTCACTGGCCGTGATAGCACACCCGAAGCGGTCGCCTGTCTGCTCGACAAACAGGTCGACGGGTTTGGTGAGTTGTTCCGGCAGATTTCGGTAGCCGATATCGGCACTTCGACGGTGCAGTCCCGTGCATTGGCCGGCCTGGCCAATGGCACGCTGGTTTGCTGTTTGCCGGGTTCGACCAATGCCGTACGCACTGGCTGGGACGGCATCCTTGGTGAGCAACTGGACGCTCGGCACCGCCCGTGCAATTTCGTCACCCATTTGAAACAGGCGGCGCCTTGTGAATCCCGTGGGTAAGCCGGGCAAAACGGGGGCGCTGATGCCGGTCGAGGTGGCGCTGGCGCGTCTGCTCGAAATGGCTGAAACGTCGGCAATTGTCGAGCATGAGTATTTGCCGTTGGCACAGGTTCAGGGGCGGGTGCTGAGCGAGGACCTGATTTCGGCGCTGGATCTGCCACCCTGGCCTAACAGCGCCATGGACGGTTATGCGTTGAATCTGGCCGACTGGAATGGCCAACCGGTGCCGGTCAGTCAGAAAGTGTTTGCCGGGCAATCCCCCGAACCGCTGAAGCCCGGCACTTGTGCGCGGATTTTCACCGGGGCTCCGGTGCCGGCGGGTGCTGACTGTGTAGAAATGCAGGAAAACGCTGAGGTTCAAGCCGACGCAATGGTGCGTTTCCTGGAACCGATGAAAGCCGGGCAGAACATCCGCCCGCAAGGCCAGGAAACTACCGTCGGTGAGCTGATTCTGCCTGCCGGCACTCGATTGGGTCCGATTGAGCAGGGATTGGCTGCATCGTTGGGCTGCGCCGGACTGAAGGTGGTGCGCAAGGTGAGAGTCGCGGTGATTTCCACCGGCGATGAGTTGGTCGAACCAGGCCAGGCACTGGGGCCGGGTCAGATATACAACAGCAATCGGGTGTTGCTGTGCAGTTGGTTGCAACGTCTGGGCTGTGAGGTAGTCGACGCCGGCATTCTCCCGGATGATCTGGCCACTACCCGTGCCCGTCTGGGTGAGTTGCAGGATGTTGATCTGATTCTTTCCACGGGTGGCGTCTCGGTGGGTGAGGCGGATTTTCTGGGTATTGCCTTGCGCGAAGAGGGTGAGCTGGCCCTCTGGAAGCTGGCGATCAAGCCCGGAAAGCCGTTGACGTTTGGGCATTTCCGCGGCGTGCCGGTCATTGGTTTGCCCGGGAATCCGGCGTCAACATTGGTGACCTTCGCGCTGCTCACTCGGCCTTACCTGTTACGCCGTCAGGGTGTGCGGGACGTCGAGCCGCTGAAGTTCACTGTCCCGGCTGGTTTTGTCTGGCCGGTGGCAGGCAATCGGCGCGAATATCTGCGTGGTCGTCTGGAGCAAGGACGGGCGACTGTTTACCGCAACCAGAGCTCAGGCGTATTGCGTAGCGCTGCGTGGGCAGATGGATTGGTCGAAGTGCTGGAAGGTCGCACATTGAGCGAGGGAGACGAAGTTGCCTTCATTCCGCTGAGTGACCTGCTGGACTGATCGCAGTCTCGCAAATGCAGGCGTCGGTTGACTCTGGCGGCGCCTGCAATGACTCATTCGTCAGTTGCTGATCAATGTCACAAGCTGGTCGAATCGGCTGTTCGCCACCCAACCCAGCAGTCCCAGAACTACTGCTGTCGCGCCTGCCGAGTAGGCAAGCCGGTGTTTGATCGTTCTGACATCACTGCGGACTTCGTCCATGTCCCGTCGTAGATATTTGAGATGGGTTTCCAGCTCGGTTACACGAGGTTCCATATCAACTTCTCCAGTAGCTCTGGCGCTGTTTTTGAATTCGGACTTGTGATTCGCGCGACTTTCGACGAGAGGGCCGACCGGGCTCACTGGCATTCTTGCTTCATGACTTGGCATGGAAGCATCCACCGGTTGTTTCGAATGTTCGCTTGCTACCTGTTCCAGCTCCCGAACTGACAAGAGCACTGGGGGTGTATCCGCTCATTACATGCACGTCCTTGTGTATTGGATTGAAGATTGATACCGCCAGAACACGGTGACTCAATGCTCGGACCGGGTCAATTAAGCCGATTCCGCATGTTTTGTAAGAAAAAATACCGCTGTGTAGGACGTCCGGGCCGGAAGGCTGAATTAATTGTGATTTCCACGGCTTTTTTGTGTGCGGCAGCGGTCAAGATGTTTCAACCGATTCGATTTGTGGAGTGACGTAATGACTGAACGCCGAGCGCTGTTGATTCTGCATGGCAAGCAGGCTCTCAACGAGGCGGTTCGAACCGCCGTCGAGGACAAGCGTAAACAGGGCTGGGAACTGGCCGTACGCCTGACCTGGGAGGCAGGGGATGCTCAGC
Source organism: Pseudomonas sp. S3_C06 (assembly GCF_054667675.1). Lineage (NCBI taxonomy): Bacteria > Pseudomonadati > Pseudomonadota > Gammaproteobacteria > Pseudomonadales > Pseudomonadaceae > Pseudomonas > Pseudomonas sp. S3_C06. The sequence continues at coordinate 1,938,681 of NZ_CP162747.1, read as the reverse complement.
GTTGGGTCGAACAGGCATTGGCGGACGGCTACACAAAGATCATTGCCGGCGGTGGAGATGGGACGTTGCGCGACATTGCCGAAGCGCTCGCGGCGCATCCGGGTAAAGCCAGCCTGGTGCTTTTACCTTTGGGCACCGCCAACGATTTTTCTCGCGCAGCCGGTGTGCCACTGGAGCCCGCCGAGGCACTCGAGCTACTTGATGTACCGCCGCGCGATATCGATCTGGGTGAAGTGGGCGGGCAGATTTTCCTCAACATGGCCACTGGCGGTTTCGGTAGCCAGGTCACGGCCAATACCTCCGAGGACCTGAAAAAGGTGCTGGGTGGTGCCGCTTATCTGTTCACCGGTTTGTCACGGTTCAGCGAACTGCATGCCGCTTACGGCGAACTTCAGGGGCCGGACTTTCACTGGCGTGGCGAGTTGCTGGCGCTGGGCATCGGCAATGGCCGTCAGGCCGGCGGCGGGCACGTTTTGTGTCCAGAGGCGCTGGCCGATGACGGTTTGCTTGATATCAGCATCCTGCCGGCACCGCAGGAGCTGGTTGGCACGTTGAAGACGCTGCTCAGTGATGGTTTCGGGATCGACAACATGTTTGTACGAACCCGCTTGCCATGGGTCGAAATCAAGGTCGCCGAGGGGCTCTGCATCAATCTTGATGGCGAACCGCTGGAAGGCGACAGCATGCGATTTGAAGTGCGTCCGGCGGCGTTGCGTGTGCATTTGCCGGAGCATTCTCCATTGTTGGGCAGCGCCGGATCGGTCAGTCGTCCAGGCTGATGATCTGTTCGCGCACGGCGAACAGCACCAGGCCTGCAACGTCGTAGATTTGCAGGCGCTTCATGATCTGAGAGCGGTGGGTCTCGACTGTCTTGATGCTCAGCCCCAGGCCATTGGCGATTTCCCGGGTGGATTTCCCGCGCACGATCAAGCGCAGGATTTCCAGTTGGCGGGCGGTCAGATTGTGCGAGTCGGCGATTTCCGGCTGCTGCTTCTGGTTGCGCGTCAGGGCCTGATTGATCACGGTATGGGCGATGGCCGGGCTCAAATAGCGCTCGTTGTTGCGCAAGGCTTCCAGCGCATGTTCGAGTTCGGTGGCCGTCGTGTCCTTGAGCAGGTAACCATGGGCGCCGGACTCCAGGGCCTGCATGATCAACGCTGGATCGGTATGCATCGACAGGATCAGCACCTTGCTCTGCGGGCGCACCCGCTTGAGCCGTTGCAAGGCTTCCAGGCCACCGGTTTCTTTCATGGAGATATCCAGCAAGACGATGTCGGGACTCAATTGCTCGACCATTTCGAGCAGTTGCGAACCGTCATTGGCCTCGCCAATCACCGCGTAACCGGGAATATCCAGCACCAGAGCGCGCACGCCGGCCCTGATCAGCGAGTGGTCATCCACCAGAAGTAAGTTGCAAGTCAACGCATAACCTTATTCGTACTGGCCCGCTCGAGTGCGCGAGGCGCCCAGGGGAAGAGTGCTTCGATTTGAGTGCCTTTGCCCGGTTCGCTGATGACGTTCAGGGTGCCACCCAGTTGTTCGATTCGTTCGGCCATCCCGGCCATGCCTCGTTGTCCTTCACGACCCGGATTGACAGCCGGGGCGAATCCCAGGCCGTCATCGCTGATCAGCAAGGTCAGGCCTTTTGGCAGACGTTGCACGCGTATCACCAGGTTTTTCGCCTGTGCGTGACGCAGGATATTGGTAACAGCCTCCTGGGTGATGCGAAAAGCGGCCACGGCCATTTCTTCTGGAATACCGTTAAGGCGCTGCTGGCAATCAAGGCTCCAGTGCACGTTGCTGTTGGTCAAGGTCTTGAGCAGATGCGCACGCAGACTGGCTTCAAGTCCCAGGCTGGTCAATTGACGTGGATTGAGAATGGCCGAAACGTCGCGCACTTTGTTAAGGGTTTCTTCCAGGGTGTCGCACAACGCCGTGCATTGTTCCTGCAAGTCAGCCGGCATGCGTCGTTTGAGCCACTCGCTCTGCAGTTTGGCGGCCGTCAGCAACTGGCCGATATCGTCGTGCAGTTCACGGCTGAGGCGATGGCGTTCGTTTTCCTGGACTTCCAGCAGACGGTCGGCGAGCTCCTGCGGCTGAAACTTGATCGATTTGCGCGACAGGCGATATTGCACCCAGACACACGCGGTAGCCGCAATGTCGAGCAATAGCAATCCAAGGCAAAGTGGAGTCGAAAGACTGTAGGTCAGCAGGCTGCCAAGCGTTGCCGCGATACACAGTATGAGTGTGAACCGGCGTGCATTTTCCCGGGAGGGTGGCCATGTAGTGATTGACTTGAGGCTGGCGTACATAACGGATGGAGCCAATGGATGTTCGCTGCGGGCAGACCGGCCGGAGGCTGGCGGGTCTCTGTCTGAAAATGCTGTGAATTATGTTATTGATTTCAACGCGGTTCAGTGAACGTATTGATCGCCTACTTCAGCGAATAGCGCTCTCTGAAGTCACTGTGCCATTAATTTGAAAGCAGTTAGTGCCCGGCATAATACCACTTAAGATACCGTTGGTCGCGTTTGCTATATATGTCCATTGAGTCAGGAAATAGGCGATATTGGACGCAAGTTCCATAATGGAAAAGCCGATTTATTGTGTGCGGGAGATGTTGGTGTTGCCTGAAAGTGTGCTTGTTTACACACAGGCAAACCCTGAGGCCGGCAGAAAACATTCGTGTCTGTCAAAGCTGATTATTTAATTCGGTTTGTCGCTGACAGGTATGAACTATCCAATTACGACATCAACGTTTGAGTTCAATGTGCCTGCGCGGAGTACTAGGGGCAGTTCAGGCTTGGCCCGAGTAGGGCAGTTGAGGCAAGCGTTTGCCCGTCAATGGTGGCTGCAACTGGCTTTGTCCGACCTGGAAGGCGAATGCTTCGATCAGCGATGTCTGTTCGCTTTCATCAAGGCTCAGTTGCCCGGTCTGCTGATCGACCAGTTCCAACTGCCAGGCCATCAGCGTGAAGCAGTCCTGCAACGCTTGCAGCGCTTGTTCGTGCAGGTCGACGTGATCCTGGTTCAGATTGAGCAGGCTGTAAATGTGCAGGGAAAACTCGGAAATCGCCTCCAGCGCCAAGGCTTCAGCGCGGCGTGCGAGTTTGAGGAGGGTACTGAGTATGCACTCGATGGCGTCCTTGTCATTGCTGATCAGTTGCAGATGGCTGAGGCATTCTTCGGACTTGGCCAGGAGTTGTTCGGCCTCGACAAGGAATTCGGGGAAGCGTTGTACCCACTCTTTGCGGTCCATTGGCATGCTTATCTCCACCACGTCATGTCTGATGAGGGAATGCCGTGTGTGGCGACGATCATGAATCGTCGGGAGATCGCGCCCAGACGTGCAGGTGCACAGGCTGAGGGGTTCCAGAGGGGTTGTTTCCACTGAACTGCGATCGCACACAATAGCCTGACTCCGTTCATGCAATGAGAATGGCGTCACATTAATGGCTATTGGATATTGCGAATATCAGGTTGGGCCTGATTGTTACTAGGGGAATCCCTTAGGCACGGGAACCTACCGTGCAAACCGAGGTCGCGCCGCAGAGAATGTAGCAGATGAAAATCACTGCGCCAGTAAACCATGATGTTAATGTGACATCAATGCCCGATCATGGCATTTTTGCGCGGGTCTGGCATGGCAATCAAGAACCGCCATTTGCCGCCGATAACCTCACATAGTGAAATTCATCAGAACAAGCCCAGGAGTCATTGATGGCCGGCATTCTCGACACGGTAGACCAACGCACGCAACTGGTGGGTGAGAATCGCCTGGAAATTCTCATGTTTCGACTGGCCGGGCGTCAGTTGTTCGCGATCAACGTGTTCAAGGTTCAGGAAGTGCTGCAACTGCCGAAGCTGACCTTGATGCCGCAGCGTCACCCGTTTGTCTGCGGGGTGGTCAATCTGCGCGGTCAGACCTTGCCGGTGATCGATCTGTCGCAAGCGATCGGCATGCGTCCATTGGTGCCGGGGCCGAACAGCACGATCATCGTCACCGAGTACAACCGCTCGGTGCAGGCTTTCCTCGTCGGCGGTGTAGACCGCATCGTCAACATGAACTGGGAAGCCATTCTGCCGCCGCCGACCAGCGCCGGGCGCCAGCATTATCTGACCGCGATCAGCAAAGTCGATGATCAACTGGTGGAAATCATCGACGTCGAAAAAGTCCTCGCCGAAATCGTCCCGTACAACGCCAAGGTCTCGCGGGAAAAACTCGAAGACCCGGTGCTGGAACGCGCCCGTGGCCGTGAAGTGCTGTTGGTGGACGACTCCAACGTCGCGCTCTCGCAATTGCGTGACACGCTCGGCCAGCTCGGCGTGAAAATGCACATTGCCAGCGATGGTCTTAAGGCGCTGAACATGCTCAAGGCCTGGGCCGATACCGGCGTCAACATGACCGACAAGCTGCTGATGATTTTCACCGATGCGGAAATGCCGGAAATGGACGGCTATCGTCTGACTACCGAAATTCGCAACGACCCGCGTCTGCGTGGCCTGTACGTGGTGCTGCATACCTCGTTGTCCGGCAGCTTCAACGATTCGATGGTGAAGAAGGTCGGTTGCGACAACTTCCTCTCCAAGTTCCAGCCGGACAAACTGGTCGACGTGGTTCGCCAGCGTCTGATGCTCGACGAAGTTCCGGCCTGATCACACACCCACTGTAGGAGTGAGCCTGCTCGCGATAGCGGTGTGTCAGCCCCGAATCATTACCTGACACACCGCTATCGCGAGCAGGCTCACTCCTACAGTTTTTGCTCTTTGATTCCTGATCAAGCTCGTATAGGGTGGCGTTTTTATCCTCCAGGGAGCTGGCCATGCTGCGTCTGAGCGCGCTTTATCGTTACCCGTTGAAATCCGGCAAAGTCGATGTGCTGCAACACGTCGACCTCGACAAGCTGGGCCTTGATGGCGACCGACGCTGGATGCTCGTGGACGAAGCCAGCGGCCGCTTCCTGACCCAGCGCGCCGAAGCGAAGATGAGCCAGTTGTCGGCCCTGTGGAATGTGCAGGGCGGTCTGACCCTCAGTGCGCCGCAGCAGTCTTCCATCGACATCGCCTTGCCGGGCAACGACGCTGAACTGCGCGGCGTGACGATCTGGCGTGACACCTTGCGCGTGCCGGATGCCGGTGATGAGGCTGCCCGGTGGGTCAGCGATTTCATTGGAAAACCGACCCGTCTGGTGCAGGTGCCGCTGGATCGCGCTCGCACCACGCAAGCTGGCTATGGCTACGAAGATGATCAGGTCGCGTTCGCCGACGGATTTCCTCTGCTGTTGATCGGCGAAGCCTCTTTGCAGGATCTCTCGCAAAAGGTTGGACGCCCGCTGGAAATGTTGCGTTTTCGGCCGAACCTGGTGATCGAGGGCAGCGAGGCATTCGCCGAGGACGGCTGGAAGCGGATTCGCATTGGCGACGTCGAGTTTCGCGTGGTCAAGCCATGCTCGCGCTGCATTCTCACCACCATCGACCCGCAAACCGGCGAACGCAGTGCCGATCGTGAACCGCTGGCAACCCTGCAGAAATATCGCGCCGAAGCCGATGGCGCGATGTTCGGCCAGAACCTGGTGAATGACAGCAATGGTCGACTCGAAGTCGGCATGCCGGTGGAGATTCTCGAGTAATCCGCCACTGAAACGTAAATGCCCGTGTCTTTGGACACGGGCATTTTTATGGGTGCAGTACTTCTTTTTTCGCTGCGAGCCTTGGGGTTAGCCGCGGTATTCGCACAGGTAAGCGGTGTCGACCGCCACTTTCAGCTGGAACTTGCTGTTGGCCGGAACGTTGAACTGGCTGCCAGCGGCGAAGGTTTCCCAGTCGCTGCTGTCGGGCAGTTTGACGGTCAGTGCACCAGACACGACGTGCATGATTTCACGCTGAGCAGTGCCGAATTCGTATTCGCCCGGCGCCATGACGCCGATGGTCGCCGGACCTTCAGCGGTGCCAAAGGCGATCGACTTGACGGTGCCGTCGAAGTACTCGTTGACTTTAAACATGGGCGATTCCTCGCAAAGGGCTGAAAAATGGAGGCGGCCAGTATGCACAAGGCGTTCAACGCCGTCACCTGCCCGGCGTCTGTCCAGTGAGTTCTCGAATTGACCCTGGAGTGGCAATCAAAGTGGCAATACCAGTGGCAACAATCGCGCGGTGTTGCGTGCATCCTCCAGCGCTCGATGCTGTTGACCGCTGAACTGCATGCCGGCCAATTGCAGTGCGCCGTTAAGGCCCAGCGGCCGTTCGAGGCGCCGAGCCTTGGCGAAGCGTTGTTTGAGGTTCATGTGCGGCACTTTGCTCAAGCCACTGTCGATTTGCAGACGCTGCCACTCCTGCAACAACTGCTTGCGGTCGTAATCACCCCAACTGGCCCAGCCTTCGAGACGTGATTGATGCTGGGCCAGCCAGCGTTCGAACGCCGGCCAGACTTCGGTCAACGGCTGCGCCGTGTCGATATTGGCTTGAGTGATGTGCGTGAGCTCACGACAAAAAGGTGTCAGCAATGGCCGCCGCGTCGGTTTGACGAAGCGCTGGAAGTGATCCTGCTCGCGCCCGGCGCGATCGACCAAAGTGGCGCCGATCTCGATAATTTCCATTTCGGTGACCGGCCAGCCACCCTCATCGGTGGTGGCTTCCAGATCTATGACCAGCCAGTGGGGCATCGCAGGGTTCCTGATTTCCGCGTTCTGATAACTCAGAGCGTAGTCAAAACCCGCATCCGCGTGTGGGCGACTACTCGACCTGCAACAGAACCTGACGATTTTTTACCTGATCGCCGACCTTGACCTGCACCCGCTTGAGCACGCCGTCGATGCCGGCCTTGAGCGGGTGCTCCATTTTCATTGCCTCCAGCACCACCAGCAACTGACCTTTGCTGACCGGGCTGCCTTCGCTGACCAGTACGTCGACGATGGCACCGTCCATCGGCGCTTTCAGGGTGCCGGAGCTGACGCTGGTCTGACTGTCGATCACGGCGTGAGTTCGATCCTCCAGGCGCAGGCTTCCGGGGAGGGTGAACAGCCAGAGCTGCTGGCCATTCTGGCGAAAGGCCTGGCGCTGGCGCAGACCGTCGACTTCCAGCGTCACTGAATGTGCGTCGTGGTCGATGAGTTTCAATGCCAGCGTGCGTTCGCCGACCTGCACCTTGAACGCACCTTGCGGCTCGGCGAGCAGTTGCAGTGTCCAGTTCTGTTCGTCGCGGCCAAGACGATAATGCAGCGGCACACTGGCGTTGTTGCGCCAGCCGGAAAGCGGCGCGCGATGGCTGAGGGCGCTGGTTTGATAGAACAGCACTGCGGCGATCGCCAGGTCTTCGACACTCGGCGAGTAACGGTGCAGGCTCGGATGATCGCTGAAATGCTGCGCAATGAAGGCGGTACTGAATTCACCGCTGATGAACTGCGGATGTTGCAACAGGCTGACGAGCAAGCGCTGATTGCTTTGCATGCCCAATAAAACCGTGTCCTGTACTGCGCGCAACAGTTTGCGCCGGGCCTCTTCGCGAGTGGCGCCGAAAGCGATCATTTTGCCGAGCATCGGGTCGTAAAACGGGCTGATCGATTGCCCTTCCAGCAAGCCATGATCGATTCGCGCGCCGTGTCGAAGCGCTGGCGCCCAGGCTTCTATGCGGCCGGTTTGCGGCAGAAAATCCTGTGCTGGATCTTCGGCATAGAGTCGCACTTCGATTGCATGCCCGTTGAGCTGGACCTGATCCTGAGTCAGCGGCAATGGCTGACCTTCGGCAACCAATATTTGCCACGCCACCAGATCCAGCCCGGTGATCAATTCAGTCACCGGGTGTTCCACTTGCAAACGCGTGTTCATCTCCAGAAAGTAGAACTGTCCGCGCGCATCGAGCAAGAACTCCACCGTGCCGGCACCGACGTAATTCACCGAGCGGCCAGCCTTGAGCGCCGCTTCACCCATGGCCTGGCGCAGTTCGGCGGTCATCACCGGGCAAGGTGCCTCTTCGATGACTTTCTGGTGGCGACGCTGGATCGAACAGTCGCGTTCGCCCAGGTAGATCAGGTTGCCGTGATGATCGCCGAACAGTTGTACTTCGACGTGCCGTGGTTCGAGCAACGCTTGTTCGAGAATCAATTCGTCGCTGCCGAAACCGTTCAAAGCTTCGGAGCGTGCGGTGCGCAGTTGCGCTGGCAGATCAGCGGCGTCGAGCACCAGACGCATGCCGCGTCCACCGCCGCCGGCGCTGGCTTTGATCATCAGTGGATAACCGATGCGTTCAGCCTCGCGCAGCAACGTTGCGTCGTCTTGTTCTGCGCCCTGATAACCGGCGATGCACGGCACGCCGGCTTCGAGCATGGCGATTTTTGACTGGCGTTTGCTGCCCATCAGCTCGATGGCTGCGACGCTGGGGCCGATGAAGATCAGCCCGGCTTGCTCGCAGGCGCGGGCGAATTCGGCGTTTTCCGAGAGAAACCCGTAGCCTGGGTGGATTGCGTCGGCGCCGCTGCGGCGGGCGGCGTCCACTATGGCCGAGATGTTCAGGTAGGACTGCTGCACGGGCGCGGGGCCGATGTGAACGGCTTGATCGGCCATTTTCACGTGCAGGGCATCGGCGTCGGCGTCGCTGAAGACGGCGACGGTGCGATAGCCCAAAGCCTGGGCGGTACGCTGGATGCGGCAGGCGATTTCACCGCGGTTGGCGATCAGGATTTTGTGGATGGCGGGCATGGTGATCTTCCTGAATATTTGGCGGTGGATTGGCTGGCCTCTTCGCGAGCAGGCTCGCTCCCACAAGGGGTTTGCGTCGTTCACAAAACCTGTGGGAGCGAGCTTGCTCGCGAAGCTTTTAAGAGGCCCACCGAGGTTTGCGTTTCTGCATGAATGCCATGGTTCCCTCCACACCTTCGTCGCCAGTCACCGCTTCGCTAAACCACTGCGCCGCCTCATCAAGCAATTCACTCGAAGGCTGCCCGGCACTCGCCAACAGCAATTTCTTGGTCATCGCATTCGCCTCCGGCGCGCAACACAACACATGTTGCAGTACCTCATCCAGCCGCTCGGCCAGCGCCTGCGGATCCTGTTCGACAAAGTGCACCAGCCCCAGACGCCGTGCCTGATGCCCGTCAAAACGCGCTGCCGTTAGCGCCAACCGACGGGTTTCGGTCAGGCCGATGCGCTGCACCACAAACGGTGCGATCTGCGCCGGCAGCAAGCCGAGGCTGGTTTCCGGCAGACCAAATTGCGCCTGATGATCGGCAATCGCGATATCACTGACACACGCCAGACCGAAACCACCGCCGAGCACCGCGCCTTGCAGCACCGTGATCAATACTTGCGGCGTGTGTTGCGCCTCTTCCAGCAAGGCGCCGAAAGCACGATTCAGATCACGATAAGCATCAGAGCCCTGAGCGCGTGCACTGGCCATGTCCTTGATATCGCCACCGGCACAGAAATGCCCGCCAGCACCGCTGAGTACCAAGGCCCGGACAGCACGGTCATCCCGCACAGCCGCCAGCATCGAGCGCAATTCAGCCACCATCTGCAGGCTCATCGCATTACGGCTGTCCGGCCGATTGAGGGTGATGTGCAGCACACCGCCATGCAGCTCCTGCAGCAGCGTCTGGCAATCCGGCAGGCTGCTCATTTCTTTTTCCCGGGCAGGATGCCCATCAGTTTGCAGATGATCCCCAGCATGATTTCGTCGGCGCCGCCGCCAATCGACACCAGCCGCACATCGCGATAGGCGCGGGCCACCGGGTTGTCCCACATGAAGCCCATGCCGCCCCAATATTGCAGGCAACTGTCGCTGACTTCGCGGCCGAGGCGTCCGGCCTTGAGCTTGGCCATCGACGCCAGGCGCGTGACGTCCTGGCCTTTCACGTACTGCTCGGTGGCCTGATAGACCAGCGCGCGCAGGCATTCGATTTCGGTCTGCAATTCGGCGAGGCGAAAGTGGATCACCTGGTTGTCGATCAGCGCATTGCCGAAGGTCTTGCGCTCTTTGCAATATTCGATGGTGCTGTCGACGCAGTATTCCAGGCCTTTGATCATGTTCGCTGCGCCGAACAGACGTTCTTCCTGAAACTGCAGCATCTGCATCATGAACCCGGCGCCTTCATGACCGATGCGGTTGCGCTGTGGCACGCGCACATTGTCGAAAAACACCTGAGCGGTTTCCGAACTGCGCATGCCGAGCTTGTCCAGATGGGAACTGAGACTGATCCCCGGTGTGTTCATCGGCACCATGATCAGCGACTTGTTGATGTGCGGTTTGTCGTCCGAAGTGTTGGCCAGCAGGCAGATGAAGTCAGCGCTCGGCGAGTTGGTAATCCACATCTTGCTGCCGTTGATCACATAGTCGTCGCCGTCCTTGCGCGCGGTGGTTTTCAGCCCGGCCACATCAGATCCGGCGCCAACTTCGGAGACGCCGATGCAACCGACCTGTTCGCCGGTGATCGCCGGACGCAGGAACTCTTCCCGCAGTTCATCGGAGCCGAAGCGGGCGAGCGCCGGGGTGCACATATCCGTCTGCACGCCGATCGACATCGGAATGCCGCCGCAATGAATGGTGCCGAACTCTTCGGCGGCGACAATCGAATAGCTGTAGTCGAGGCCCATGCCGCCGAATTTTTCCGGTTTGGAAATACCCAGCAAACCGAGGTCGCCGGCCTTGCGGAAAATCTCGTGGATGGGAAAGCGGCCAGCCTTTTCCCATTCATCGACGTGCGGATTGATCTCGTGCTCGACGAACTGGCGGACGGTACGGCGCAAGGCTTCGTGTTCCGGGGTGAAGATCATTGTTCTTGTTCTCCGTAGAATCCGTGGCGGTCAGAACCGGCTGACGCCGAAGCTGTTGGGTTGCAACGTGCGAATGTCGGCTTCGTGGCAGATATCGAGCAAATAGCCGAGCAGGGTGCGCGTGTCGCGCGGATCGATCAGCCCGTCATCCCACAGGTTGGCGCTGCCGTAGAGCGCGGTGGACTGGCTGTCGAGTTTCTGCGCGGTGACCTGTTCGAGCATGTCGAGCATCTTCGGGTCTGGCGTCAGACCGTCCTTGAGCTGTTTGGCTTCGGTGACGATGCGCAAGACTTTCCCGGCTTGTGCGCCGCCCATCACCGCCGTGCGGCTGTTCGGCCAGGCGAAGATGAAACGCGGATCGAGACCGCGCCCGCACATCGCGTAGTTGCCGGCGCCGTAGGAACCGCCGACGACCATCGTCAGTTTAGGCACGCGCGCATTGGCCACCGCTTGAATCAGCTTCGAGCCGTGTTTGATCACGCCTTGCTGTTCCGATTCGGTACCGACCATGAAGCCGGTGGTGTTGTGGAAGAACAGCAATGGCGTCTGGCTCTGATCGCACAACTGGATGAACTGTGCAGCCTTGCTTGCACCGTTGGGTGTGATCGGGCCGTTATTGCCGATAAAGCCGCAGGCGCGGCCCTGAATCTTCAATTGGCCGCAGATGGTTTGCTGATCGAACTCGCCTTTGAACTCGACGAAGTTCGATTCGTCGGCAATGCGCGCGATGATTTCGCGCACGTCATAGGGCTTTTTCGGATCATCCGGAATCAGTCCGAGCAATTCATCGATGGGGTAGAGCGGTTCTTTGTACTGCGGCTCCGGCAACCATGGCAGTTGTTCATTCCACGGCAGCATGCGCAGGATGTCACGCACCTGACGCACGCCATCGGCATCGTTCTCAGCGAGGTATTCGGCGGTCCCGGCGACCTGCGCATGCATCTCGGCGCCACCGAGTTCTTCATCGGTGGCGACTTCGCCGGTGGCGGCTTTGAGCAGCGGCGGCCCGGCGAGAAACAGCTTGGCCTTGCCGCGCACGACCACCACGTAATCCGACAGCCCCGGCTGATAAGCGCCGCCAGCCGTGGCTGAACCGTGCACCACGGTGATCTGCGGCAAGCCCATGGCGGACATTCGCGCCTGGTTGGCAAAACTGCGCGCGCCTTCGACGAAAATCTCGGCGGCGTAGTTGAGGTTGGCGCCGCCGCTTTCGGCGAGGGTGATCACCGGGAGCTTGTTTTCCTGAGCGATCTGTTGCAGGCGCAGGGATTTTTTCAGGCCGCTCGGCGAGATGGTGCCGCCCTTGATCGCGCTGTTATTCGCCACGACCATCGCGCGGATGCCGCAGACATAACCGATGCCGGCGATCAGTCCGCCCCCGGCCGAGCTGCCGTCCTTGTCGTCGTGCAGTTTGTAGCCGGCGAGGCTGGCCAGTTCGAGGAAGGGGGCACCGGGATCGAGTAACAGATTCAGGCGCTCGCGGGGCAACAGTTGCCCGCGCTTGTCGAATTTCGCCTTGGCTTCTGCGGCTCTGTTCAACAGGTTCTGTTCGAGCTGCTGCACTTGCTCAATGGCCGTGAGCATTGCCGCACGATTACGGGCAAAGGCCTCACTGCGCGGATCGAGTTGAGACTGGATCTGCGACATGACTTACTCCTTGTCCTTGAGGACATCGGGGAGGTAGGCCCGGTGAAAGCCGTTGAACGACTCGCTGTGATTCGCCTTGTGCAGCGGCCATGCACGGCTGCCAAGGCTGGCCGCACCGTCGATTTTCAAGGTGCTGCCGCTGATGAACGCCGCCGCCGGGCTGAGTAGAAACACAATCGCTGCGCTGACTTCCGACTCGGTGCCGATGCGTTTGAGCGGTACATGCTCGCGCAAGGTTGGAATCACCGCTTTGAACGCACCTTCATAGGTGTCCATACCACTGGAGGCGATCCAGCCCGGCGCCACCGCGTTGACCCGCACCCCGGCATAACCCCATTCAAACGCGGCAGTCTTGGTGAAATTGTCCATGCCCGAACGCGCCGCGCCGGAGTGGCCCATGCCGGGCATGCCGCCCCACATGTCGGCGAGCATGTTGACGATGCTGCCGCCGTGTTTGCTCATCGATTGGTTGAACACTTCCCGCGCCATCAGGAAACCGCCGACCAGGTTGGTGCGCAACACGGTTTCGAAACCTTTCTGATTGATCGAAGCCAAGGGCGACGGGTACTGGCCGCCGGCATTGTTGACCAGACCGTGAATCGGCCCGTGCTCGGCGATCAGCTCCTTGACCAGTTGTTTCACCGCTTCTTCATCGCGGATATCGCAAGCCTTCCAGTGCGCGCGGCCACCGTCCTCGGCGATTTCGCCGGCGACTTTTTGCAGTTTTTCCGGTTTGCGCCCGACCAGCAGCACATTCGCGCCGAGCGCTGCCAGTTCATGCGCGGTGCAACGGCCGATGCCGCTGCCGCCGCCGGTGACGATGATGGTCTGGCCGCTGAACAGATCGGCCTTGAATATCGACGCGTAAGCCATGCAAACCCTCCTCTAGTCGAGCTGTTCGGCGATGCTTTGCGGCACCGGAATCTGGATTTCCAACAGTTGCTGGGCGAAGGCTTTGCCTTGCGGGTCGATGCGCAGGCTGGCCACGCCACCACCGCCGAGCGCGTTTTCCAGGAGAAAATTCAGGCTGTGGGTGCCAGGCAGATACCAGCGCTCGACCCGGCCGTGGATCGGGTCGAGCACGTGGCTCATCCAGTCGACGATGACGGCTGGCGTCAGCGCTTCGGCGATCCACGGCAGGTATTCGGGTTGGCGCGGCAGCACGCCGATGTTGCTGTGATTGCCTTTGTCTCCAGAGCGCGCCACGGCCAGTTTCACCAGCGCCACGCTGGCATCGGCGCGGCCTTGAGGTTTGTCTGGTTGGTGGGCAATCGGCAAATCGTCACTGTCGAGTGCAACCAGTGAGGGCAGGGCGCAAGGATGGCTTTTACCGGCCATGTCGATTTGCAGGGTGCAGGCACTTTTATCAATCAGGAACGAGAACAGACGGATCAGCGGGTACACCGTTGGCCGTCCGCCGACGATGCCGGTCAATCCCGGCGCCATGGCGGTCGCGGCCTGGGCAATTTCCCGGGAGAACAGGATCAATGCCTGTTTGTTCGGGTGACGCACGGCGAGTTTGATTACCACCTCACGGCTGTCGTGACGCTGACCGTGGGGGCCGTAGGTGGCTTCGCTGCCGAGCAGTTCGATATCGGTTTCGCTGTAGGGCGCCCAGCCACGCTGGCTGAACATCTCCGCCGTTCTGGCGATGATCGCCTGACTGACGCGCCGTGCCTTGTCCACCGCATCGATACCGGCGATCAGGCAACTGGCGGTGCAGCGAAAACCGTCCGGGTAAGTGGCGCTGACCTTGTACTTGTCGCTGGGCGGCAAGCCTTTGGCGCCGTGCACGTGCACCGCGTTTTTGCCTTGCTGCTGAAGTTTGACCTGAGTGAAATCGCAGACCACGTCGGGCAGCAGATAGGCCTGTGGATCGCCGATTTCATACAGCATCTGTTCGCCAACGGTCAGCGGCGTGATCAGTCCGCCGGAGCCTTCAGGCTTGCTGACGATGAATTGGCCGTCGGCGCTGACTTCCACGATCGGAAAGCCGATGTGTTCGTAGTCCGGCACCTCGCGCCAATCGGTGAAATTGCCGCCGGTGCATTGCGCGCCGCATTCGATGATGTGCCCGGCCAGCGCGGCTTGCGCGAGTTTGTCGTAGTCGTGCCACGACCAGCCGAATTCGTGCACCAGTGCGGCACTGACCACAGCGCTGTCGACCACGCGTCCGGTGATGACGATGTCGGCGCCCAGACGTAGCGCTTCGACGATGCCCGGTGCGCCGAGGTAGGCGTTGGTCGACACGCACATCGGTGGCAGTGGAGCGCCGCTGAACATCTCGCTGATGCCGCTGAGGTGTTTGAGTTGCGGTTGCAGGTCATCGCCAAGCAGTACGGCGATTTTCAGCTTGATGCCGGCCTTGTCGCAAGCTGCTTGCAAGGCATTGGCGCAGGCCTGCGGATTGACTCCGCCGGCATTGCTGATCACGCGGATGTTCTGCTCGGCCAACTGTGGCAGCAGGGGCGTGAGGATTTCGATGAAGTCACTGGCGAAGCCCGCCTGCGGATCTTTCATGCGCGCAGCGGCCATGATCGACATAGTGATCTCGGCGAGGTAGTCGAACACCAGATAGTCCAGCTCGCCGCCTCCCACTAGCTGCGCGGCGGCGGTGGACGTATCTCCCCAGAATGCACTGGCGCATCCGATGCGAACGGTGGTGGGCATTTTTTTCTCCGACTCAGCAACCTGCGACAGAAGTGTCTGGAGGCTACCAAGCAAGCGCTTGGTTTGTAAACAGTTGAAACTATCTTCTTCCCAAGCGCTTGCTTGGTTGCCGCTGGCGGCTTAAATTGCGCGCAACCCTGCGGTTTCAGGGGGCAACAGACTGATCGACTGTAGGAGAGAACGGGTGGACGAGCAAAAAGCCCTGAGGGTCATGCGCGATTTGGTCGACGAAGGCCAGTTGACCGACCCCGACAGCGCCCGTGGCAAATTGCTGCAAGTGGCGGCTCACCTGTTTCGCAACAAAGGCTACGAACGCACCACGGTGCGCGATCTGGCCGGCGCCGTCGGCATCCAGTCCGGGAGCATTTTTCATCACTTCAAAAGCAAGGATGAAATCCTCCGCGCGGTGATGGAAGAAACCATCCGCTACAACACGGCCCTGATGCGCGCGGCGCTGGCCGACGCTGCAGATGTGCGCGAGCGCGTGCTGGCGCTGATTCGCTGCGAACTGCAGTCGATCATGGGCGGCAGCGGTGAAGCCATGGCGGTGTTGGTTTATGAGTGGCGCTCGCTGTCCGAAGAGGGGCAGGCCAAAGTACTGGCGCTGCGCGATGTTTACGAAGACATCTGGCTGCAGGTGCTGGGTGAGGCCAAGGACGCCGGATTTATCCGTGGCGATGTATTTATTACCCGACGTTTCCTCACCGGTGCACTGTCATGGACGACCACATGGTTCCGTGCCGGCGGCAGTCTGAGCCTTGATCAACTGGCCGACGAGGCGTTGATTCTGGTCCTCGAAGAACGTTGAAGCACTTTCTATCCAGCTGGGAAACTGGCTAACTGGGCGAAACCGCCTAGCTTGAATGCATTGATCGGTATTTTTTCGGGGAGTGGGGTGTTTTGAAGTCTTTGCCAATTCGGACGGCCGCGGGGTTGATGCTCGCAGCGCTGGCTGCATTCTGGGTATTGCCCGCTCAGGCAGCGCAATTGGTTCGGGTCGGCGCGGCGCATTTTCCGCCTTACACCATTCGCCCGGAAAACGGTGCCGACACCGGCCTCTTGCCGCAACTGGTCGAGGCCCTCAATCGCCTGCAAAGCGACTATCAGTTCGTCCTTGTGCCGACCTCGATCCCCCGGCGTTTCGGTGACTTCAAGCAGGGCCGTATCGACATGGCGATTTTCGAGAATCCGGAATGGGGCTGGAAGGATATCCCGCACACGGACGTCGACATGGGTCTTGAGGACGCGGAGATTTTCGTCGCGCAACGCGAAGACGGTCGTCAGCAGAACTATTTTGCCGACCTCACCGGCAAGCGCCTGGCGCTGTTCAGCGGTTATCACTACGAGTTCGCCAACTTCAACGCTGACCCCAAATTTCTTGCGCAGAATTACAACGCTACGCTGACCTATTCCCACGACAGCAATCTGCTGATGGTCCTGCGTTCGCGGGCGGATATCGCCCTGGTGACGCGTTCCTATCTGTTCGATTACCTGCTGCGTAACGAGAAAGTGCGCGACGAATTGCTGGTGTCGCAGCGCATCGATCAGGTCTATCACCATTACGCCATTCTTCGCCCGACGGCGCCGATCACCGGTGCTGCGTTTGGCAAGCTGCTTAAGGGGTTACGTGACAATGGCGAAATGCTGAAGATTTTCGATCCGTACAAGATTGCGGTAGTGCCGGTGCCCCTTCATTGATGCCTGATTTCCCTTAAGGGCCTAAATTTCCCCTCTCGGCTCACGTCACATCGTTGAACTGTCGACGATTATCGTGAGCCCGACCCATGTCCAATCTGAATGACCTCACTGCCCTGGCCTTGCCATCGGGCAGTCAACTGATCGCTGATGCTACCGAAAGCCGTCTGAGCCTGAGCCTGGACGGGCAACCACTGATTCGCCTGCGCCTAGACAGGGAGGCCAAGGGACCGATCCAGCTTGATGAGCGCTTTGCGCTGCCGCCCGGGCAGGCACTGTGGGCGGCCTGTTACTGGCTGTTCGCGCGGGATCCGGCGTGCCAGCAATTGACCTGGCAACTGGATCAGCCGCCGACCGAGGCGTTGCTCAGTGGCTTGTTGGTGAGCGCCGAAGTGGCTGGCGAATATCGCAGCGAGCGCACGCTGTTCTGGCAATTGCCACAACCGTGGCTCGGCACTTCGCTGACCGGCAGCTATCCGCAGCAGATGATCATCAGCCAAGGCAAGCGTCATCCGCTGCGGCCGGTGAAGCCGCGCGGTGAAGTCTATCGGCGTTTCGATGCGCGTCTGGGTGCGTGGATTTCTCTGCGCACCGTAGAAATCGAAGAAGACCTGCCGCGCTTCAACCGCTGGCAGAACAGCCCGCGTGTCGCCAGTTTCTGGCAGGAAGAGGGCAGTCTCGAGAAACACCGCGAATACCTGGACAAACTCGATGCCGACCCGCACACGCTGACCTTGATCGGCTGTTTCGATGATCAGCCGTTTGCCTATTTCGAGGCTTATTGGGCCAAGGAAGATCGTATTGCACCGTTCTACGATGCCGACAATTACGATCGTGGCATTCACATGCTGGTCGGCGAGGAGGATCACCGCGGGCCGCACAAAGTGGCGAGCTGGCTATCGGCGCTGGTGCATTACCTGTTTCTGGATGATCCGCGCACGCAGCGGGTGGTCGCTGAACCACGCGCCGACAATGCGAAGATGATCGGCCATATGCAGAATCAGTGCTTTCACTGTGAGAAAGAGTTCGACTTCCCGCACAAGCGTGCGGCGCTGATGATCCTGGGGCGTGAGCGGTTTTTTGATCGGTGCAAATTGGCGTGATGATCTGGCTTCAGGATTTCTGTGATCTTGAGGCCGCCTTCGCGAGCAGGCTCGCTCCCACATGGGTTTTGTGGCACTCACAAATTCCATGTGGGAGCGAGCCTGCTCGCGAATGGCTTGACGCAAAATCTGAATCTTAGCGACGACCCGCGATCACCGCATCCCGACGACTGCCCGAGACCTTGCGGCAGTGCACCAGCGCATCACGAATCATGAAGTTGACCAGGGTCGGCGAAACGCCGAGTTCCTTGGCGATGTCCTTTTGCGGCACGCCGTGCAGGCGGTACATCTCGAACGCATAACGAGTGCGACTCGGCAGCTCGGTCAGTGCGTCGGCGATGTTTTCCAAGGTCGAAAAATTGATGTGCGAGGTTTCCGGCGAAGCACCCTGGATGACCACATTCAGCCCTTCCTCTTCAGGGCCGGAGTATTTCTGTTCCAGCGCCTGTTTACGGTAGTGATCGATGGCGAGGTTGCGCACGATCTGGAACAGATAGCTCAGTTGCGCCTTGATCGACGACGTGATCGGTGGCGCCGATTGCAGTCGGAAAAACGCATCCTGCACCACATCTTCGGCGCGCGACCGGCAGCCGGTAATGCGGGCTGCAATCTTGACCAGAATCAGTCGATTGTCGACGAATGCCTGAAGTAGCGGTGAATCGCACTTGCTTGTGGATACTTGTTCCGTCATGGAAATCACCTTGCTGCCAAATAGGTTAGTGGGACGCCTTCGGGGACGGGCCGTCCTACACATCGAGCGACAAATTATGTTGAATGATAATGATTGTCAATTGAGAAAGAGAACTAATGATCCAAATCGGTGCGATGTGAGAACTGCGACACGCCGCCACACCCCGGCCCCGTTGGCGATCCAGCCTGCCGACTAATTATTTCAAGACGTCATCCGTTCTCATTGGTGAATGGTTCCGGGGGAAGCGCCCGACCAGACAGCATTCCAATGCCTCGCGCGGTCGGCACAGACCGCGCCCTGCATGCCCTTTGAGGGGCGTGACGCAGCAACCCGATTCCACTAGCAAGCCGAATTCAGGCAGGAAACCTCATGACCGACGCGTTCGAACTCCCCAGCACCCTGGTCCAAGCCCTCCAGCGCCGCGCGGCCCTGACGCCGGATCAACTGGCCTTGCGTTTTCTTGCCGAAAACCCAGAGCAGGCTGTGGTGCTCAGCTATCGCGAACTGGATGAGCGCGCGCGCACCATTGCCGCTGCATTGCAGGCTGACGCTGAATTCGGTGATCGCGCGGTGCTGCTGTTCCCAAGCGGTCCGGATTACGTCGCTGCTTTTTTTGGCTGCCTGTACGCAGGGGTGATCGCGGTGCCGGCCTATCCGCCGGAATCCGCGCGTCGTCACCATCAGGAGCGTTTGCTGTCGATCATTGCCGACGCCGAACCGCGTCTGCTGCTGACCAGCACCGACCTGCGCGACGCCTTGCAGCAAATCGAAGGCGCGCCGCCGCTGCTGTGTGTCGACAGCCTCGACAGCGCACTGGCGCAAAACTGGGTTGAGCCGAATCTGCCACCAGACCACATCGCCTTCCTGCAATACACTTCCGGCTCCACCGCGTTGCCCAAAGGCGTGCAAGTCAGCCACGGCAATCTGGTCGCCAACGAATTGCTGATCCGCCACGGTTTCGGTATCGATGTGAACCCTGATGACGTCATCGTCAGCTGGTTGCCGCTGTATCACGACATGGGTTTGATCGGTGGTCTGCTGCA
Source organism: Pseudomonas sp. S3_C06 (assembly GCF_054667675.1). Lineage (NCBI taxonomy): Bacteria > Pseudomonadati > Pseudomonadota > Gammaproteobacteria > Pseudomonadales > Pseudomonadaceae > Pseudomonas > Pseudomonas sp. S3_C06. The sequence goes on along the minus strand of NZ_CP162747.1, from coordinate 1,919,068 downwards.
ACCGATTTTCAGCGGCGTGCCGTGCATCCTGATGTCGCCGGCCTACTTCCTCGGCCGGCCATTGCGCTGGCTCGAAGCGATCAGCCAATACGGCGGCACCATCAGCGGCGGGCCGGACTTCGCTTATCGCTTGTGCAGCGAGCGGGTCAGCGAATCGGCGCTTGAACGCCTGGATCTAAGCGGCTGGCGTGTGGCCTATTCCGGCTCCGAACCGATCCGTCTCGACACCCTCGAACGCTTCGCCGAGAAGTTCACCGCGAGCGGTTTCAGCGCCGACAGTTTCATGGCTTCTTACGGTCTCGCCGAGGCCACGCTGTTCGTCGCCGGCACCCCACGCGGCACCGGTATTCCCGCGCTGCGCGTCGACGATCAGGCTTTGGCACAAAACCGTGCCGAGCCGGGCGAGGGCAGCCCGATCATGAGCTGCGGCATCAGCCAGCCCGAACACGCCGTGCTGATCATCGAACCGCAATCACTGGAAGAACTCGCCGATAACGCCGTCGGTGAAGTCTGGGCTGCCGGGCCGAGTATCGCCCTCGGGTACTGGCGCAACCCCGAAGCCAGCGCCAAGACCTTCGTTCAGCACGCCGGCCGGACCTGGCTGCGTACCGGTGACCTGGGCTTTATGCGCGACGGTGAACTGTTCATCACTGGCCGTTTGAAAGACATGCTGATCGTGCGTGGTCACAACCTGTATCCGCAGGACATCGAGAAGACCGTCGAAAACGAAGTGGAAGTGGTGCGCAAGGGCCGCGTCGCTGCATTCGCCGTCAGTCAGAATGGCGAAGAGGGCATCGGCATCGCGGCGGAAATCAGCCGTAGCGTGCAGAAAATCCTGCCGCCGGAAGCGTTGATCAAAGCCATCCGCCAAGCGGTGGCCGAGGCTTATCAAGAGGCCCCAAGCGTGGTGGTGCTGCTCAATCCAGGCGCGCTGCCGAAAACCTCCAGTGGCAAATTGCAGCGTTCGGCGTGCCGCAATCGCCTGGCCGATGGCAGCCTCGACAGTTACGCGGTGTTTCCGTCGAACACGTCCGAAACCCACGGTGCAACAGCCAGCACATCCGAACTCGAAGCACTGATCGGTAAAATCTGGGCCGAGCAACTCGGCGTCAAACAGGTCAACGCTGACGATCACTTCTTCCTGCTCGGCGGCAACTCGATCGCCGCCGCCCAAGTCATCGCCCGAGTCCGCGAAGAACTCGCCCTTGAGCTGAACCTGCGCCTGCTGTTCGAAGCGCCGACGCTGGCCGCGTTCGCCGCTGCCGTGGCGCAACAGCAACAGGACGGCGGTAGCGCTCAAGGCGCAATCACCGCGTTGTCGCGCTCCGAACCAATGCCGCAATCGCTGGCACAAAACCGTTTGTGGATCACTTGGCAACTCGACCCACAGAGCAGCGCCTACAACATTCCCGGTGCCCTGCGTTTACGCGGCGAACTGGACGAAGACGCCTTGCGCGCCAGCTTCCAGCAACTGATCGAGCGCCACGAATCCTTGCGTACGCGCTTCTTCGAGCGCGACGGCGTGGCCTTGCAACAAGTCGATGCCGCCGCCGAATTCAATTTGCAATTGGTCGACATCAGCGACCTGCCGGCCCATGAGCGTGAAGCCCGCGCGCAACAAATCCGCGAAGAAGAAGCACGCACCCGGTTCGATCTGGAAAATGGCCCGCTGCTGTGGGTGACGCTGGTGCGCCTCGATGACGAAGATCATCAACTGCTGGTGACGATGCACCACATCATCGCCGACGGCTGGTCGCTGAACGTGTTGATCGACGAGTTCTCGCGCCTGTACGCCGCCGCTTCGCAAGGCGCGACGGCTAGCCTCGCGCCACTGCCAACCCAGTACGCCGATTACGGCAGCTGGCAGCGCCAATGGCTGGCGCAAGGTGAGGGCGAGCGACAACTGGCCTACTGGAAAGCGCAGTTGGGTGACGAGCATCCGACGCTGGAACTGGCCACCGATCATCCGCGTTCGGCGCAAAAAAATCACAGCGCAGCACGCCACACTGTGCGTCTGGGCGCCAGCCTCAGCGATGCGATCCGCAACACGGCGCAAACGCATCAATCGACGCCGTTCATGCTGCTGCTCTCGGCATTCCAGAGCTTGCTGCAGCGCTACAGCGGTCAGCGCGACATCCGCATCGGCGTGCCGAATGCCAACCGTCCGCGCCTGGAAACCCAAGGCCTGATCGGTTTCTTCATCAACACTCAAGTGCTGCGCGCCGAGATTGATTCGCGCCTGCCGTTTGTTGAACTGCTGGCCCAGACCCGCGAGGCCGCCCTCGGGGCACAAGCGAATCAGGATCTGCCCTTCGAACAACTGCTCGAAGCCTTCCCGCAGGCCCGCGAACAAGGCCTGTTCCAGGTCATGTTCAACCACCAGCAGCGCGATCTGAGCGCGCTCAAGCGCCTGCCGGGGCTGCTCGCCGAAGAACTGCCGTGGCACAGTCGCGAAGCCAAGTTCGACCTGCAATTGCATAGCGAGGAAGATCGCAACGGTCGCCTGACCTTGTCCTTCGACTATGCCAGCGAATTGTTTGACGCCGCGACCATCGAACGTCTGGCCGAGCATTTCAGCAACCTGTTGCGCGCAGTTTGCGAACGCCCGGAGCAAGCCATCGGTGATCTGCAGTTGCTGACCACCAGCGAGTACGATCAGCAAAAAGTCTGGGGCGTTGCACCCTGCACCCCGGCGCAACAATGGCTGCCGGAACTGCTCCACGAACAGGCGCGCCTGACCCCTGAGCGCACGGCGCTGGTATGGGACGGCGGCAGCCTCGATTTCGCCGAATTGAACAGCCAGTCCAATCGTCTCGCGCACTATCTGCGCGACAAAGGCGTCGGCCCGGATGTCTGCGTGGCCATCGCCGCCGAGCGTTCGCCGCAGCTGTTGATCGGTCTGTTGGCGATCATCAAGGCCGGCGGCGCCTATGTACCGCTGGACCCGGATTACCCGGCCGATCGACTGGCCTACATGCTCAGCGACAGCGGCGTCGAATTGCTCCTGACCCAAACCGAATTGCTCGGCCGTTTGCCGGCCAGCGATGGCGTCAGCGTGATCGCCATGGACGCGTTGCACCTGGAAAACTGGCCGAGCCAGGCACCGGGTTTGCACCTGCACGGCGACAACCTCGCCTATGTGATTTACACCTCGGGTTCCACTGGCCAGCCGAAAGGCGTCGGCAACACTCACGCCGCGCTGGCCGAACGTCTGCAATGGATGCAGAACGCTTACGCCCTCAATGAAACTGATGTGCTGATGCAAAAGGCGCCGATCAGTTTCGACGTGTCGGTGTGGGAATGCTTCTGGCCGCTGATCACTGGCGCGCGTCTGCTGATTGCCGGCCCCGGCGAACACCGCGATCCGCATCGCATCGCCCAGCTCGTTAAAGAACATGGCGTGACCACGTTGCACTTTGTGCCGCCGCTGCTCTCGCTGTTCATCGACGAACCGCTGAGCGCCGAGTGCACCAGCCTGCGCCGGGTATTCTCCGGCGGTGAAGCGCTGCCGGCCGAACTGCGTAATCGCGTGTTGGCGCAGTTGCCAACGGTGCAACTGCACAACCGTTACGGCCCGACCGAAACCGCGATCAACGTCACCCACTGGCATTGCACCACGGCCGATGGCGAACGCTCGCCGATCGGCCGGCCGTTGGGCAACGTGATTTGCCGCGTGCTCGATGCCGATCTCAATCCAGTGCCGAGCGGTGTGCCGGGTGAGCTGTGCATCAGCGGCGTCGGTCTGGCCCGTGGTTACCTCGGCCGACCGTCCTTGACCGCTGAACGTTTTGTCGTCGATCCGCTGGGCGAGCAGGGCGCACGTTTGTACCGCACTGGCGACCGTGCGCGCTGGACCTGCGACGGCGTGATCGAATACCTCGGCCGTCTTGATCAGCAGGTCAAACTGCGTGGCTTCCGCGTTGAACCGGAAGAAATCGAAGCACGCTTGCTCGCACAGGACGGCGTCGCCCAAGCCGTGGTGCAGGTGCGTGAAACTGCTGCCGGCGCGCAGCTGATCGGCTACTTCACCGCCACCGATGCCAGCGAAGATCACGACGAGCAAATAACACGCCTGAAAACCGCACTGGCCGCCGAGCTGCCGGAATACATGGTCCCGGCGCAACTGATGCGCCTCGACGCAATGCCCCTCAGCCCAAGCGGCAAACTCGACCGCCGCGCGCTGCCCGAACCGCAATGGCAAGTGCGTGAACACGTCGAGCCGGTGACTGAACTGGAACAGCAGATCGCCGCGATCTGGCGCGAAGTGCTCGGTCTGGCACAAGTCGGCCTGCGCGACGATTTCTTCGCCCTTGGCGGTCACTCGCTGCTGGCCACGCAAATCATCTCACGCAGCCGTCAGGCCTGCGACGTCGAACTGCCGTTGCGCGCCTTGTTCGAACACAGCGAACTCGGTGATTTCGCCGAACAGATCCGCCTGATCCAGGCCAGCGGCCGCACCAACAAACAGCCGCCGATCGACAAGGTTGATCGCAGCAAACCGGTGCCGTTGTCGTACTCGCAACAGCGCATGTGGTTCCTCTGGCAGATGGAGCCGGACAGCCCGGCGTACAACGTCGGCGGCATGGCGCGTCTGCGCGGCGTGTTGCATGTCGAGCGTTTCGAGGCGGCGTTGCAAGCGCTGATCCTGCGCCACGAAACCCTGCGCACCACGTTCCCGAGCGTCGACGGCGTCGCCCGTCAGCAGGTGCATGCCGAAACCGGTGTGCGCATGGGCTGGAAGGATTTTTCAAAACTTGCCGCCGATGCACGTGAGCAAAAGGTTCAGCAACTGGCCGATGAGGAAGCACATCTGCCGTTCGATCTGGAAACCGGTCCGCTGCTGCGCGCCTGTTTGGTGAAGACTGCCGAGCAAGAGCATTACTTTGTCCTGACTCTGCACCACATCGTCACCGAAGGCTGGGCGATGGACATCTTCGCCCGCGAACTCAGTGCGCTGTACGAAGCGTTTGTCGATGACCGTGATTCACCGCTTGAGCCGCTGCCGGTGCAGTACCTCGACTACAGCGTCTGGCAACGCAACTGGCTGGAATCCGGCGAGCGTCAGCGTCAGCTCGACTACTGGACCGCGCAACTCGGCCGTGAACATCCGCTGCTGGAGTTGCCCGGTGATCGTCCGCGTCCGCCGGTGCAAAGCCACCAAGGCGAACTGTTCCGCTTCGACCTGAGCGATGACCTCGCCGCGCGGGTTCGTGCGTTCAATGCGCAAAACGGTCTGACCCTGTTCATGACCATGACCGCCGCACTCGCCACCCTGCTGTACCGCTACAGCGGCCAGACCGATCTGCGCATCGGCGCGCCGGTAGCCAACCGCATCCGTCCGGAAAGCGAAGGGCTGATCGGGGCGTTCCTCAACACCCAAGTGCTGCGTTGCCAGCTCGACGGCATGATGTCGGTCGGCGAACTGTTCGAGCAGGTGCGCCACACCGTGATCGAAGGCCAGTCGCATCAGGATCTGCCGTTCGATCATCTGGTCGAAGCGTTGCAGCCGCCGCGCAGTGCTGCGTACAACCCGCTGTTCCAGGTGATGTGCAATGTGCAGCGCTGGGAATTCCAGCAGAGCCGCATGCTCGCCGGCATGACCGTCGAGTACCTGGCCAACGATGCGCGGGCGACCAAGTTCGACCTCAACCTGGAAGTCACCGACCTCGACCATCGCCTCGGTTGCTGCCTGACCTACAGCACTGATCTGTTCGATGAGCCGACCATCGCGCGCATGGCCAAACATTGGCGCAATCTGCTTGAAGCGCTGATCGCCGATCCGCAACAGCGCCTCAGCGAATTGCCGCTGCTCGATCAACCCGAGCAACAGCAGCTGCTCGACAGCCTTGGCATCGAGCCGGGCGAGCATCGTCTCGACCAGTGCATTCATCACCTGTTCGCCGAACAGGCGCTGGCGCGCAAAGACGCGCCGGCCCTGACCTTCGCCGGGCAGACCCTGAGCTACGCCGAACTCGATGCCCGCGCCAATCGTCTGGCCTGGGCCCTGCGAGAGCGCGGCGTCGGTCCGCAAGTGCGCGTTGGTCTGGCACTGGAGCGCTCGCTGGAAATGGTCATCGGCCTGCTGGCGATTCTCAAGGCTGGCGGCGCGTACGTGCCGCTGGACCCGGAATACCCGCTCGACCGTCTGCATTACATGATCGAAGACAGCCGCATTGGTTTGCTGCTCAGTGATCGCGCGATGTTCAACGCCCTCGGCGATCTGCCGCCAAATGTGGCGCGTTGGTGCCTGGAGGAGGACAGCGCAGCGCTGGCCGCTTACCCGGCCAGCGAGCTGCCGTTTATCAGCCTGCCACAGCATCAGGCGTACCTGATTTACACCTCGGGTTCGACCGGCAAGCCGAAAGGCGTGGTGGTCTCCCACGGTGAAATCGCCATGCACTGCCAAGCGGTGATCGAGCGTTTCGGTATGCGCCCCGACGACTGCGAACTGCACTTCTATTCGATCAACTTCGATGCGGCGACCGAACGTCTGCTGGTGCCGCTGCTCAGCGGTGCGCAGGTGGTGTTGCGTGCGCAGGGTCAATGGGACGCGGAAGAAATCTGCGGCTTGATCCGTGCTCATCAGATCAACGTGCTCGGTTTTACCCCGAGCTACGGCAGCCAGTTGGCGCAGTTCCTGTCCACGCAAAACGAAATCCTCCCGGTGCGGATGATCATCACCGGTGGCGAAGCGTTGACCGGTGAACACCTGCAACGGATTCGCGCAGCGTTCAAACCGGCGACGTTCTTCAACGCCTATGGCCCGACCGAAACCGTGGTCATGCCGCTGGCCAGTCTGGCGCCGGAGGTGCTGGAAGAGGGCGCCGGCAGTGTGCCGATTGGCAGCGTGATCGGTGCGCGTGTTGCCTACATTCTCGACGCCGATCTGGCGCTGGTGCCGCAAGGCGCGACGGGTGAACTGTTCGTTGGCGGCGCAGGTCTGGCCCAGGCCTATCACGACCGTCCGGGCATTACCGCCGAACGTTTTGTCGCGGATCCGTTCGCCACCGATGGCGGGCGCATGTACCGCACCGGCGACCTGGTGCGCCAGCGTGCCGATGGTTTGGTGGAATACCTGGGCCGGATCGACCATCAGGTAAAGATCCGTGGTTTCCGTATTGAACTGGGCGAAATCGAAACGCGCCTGCTCGATCACGACTCGATCCGCGAAGCCGTCGTGCTCGCACTGGATGCGCCGAGCGGCAAGCAATTGGTCGGTTACCTCGTCACCGATGTCGCTGAGCAAAACGAAGCCAAGCAGGCCGAGCTGCGCGAAGCGCTGAAATCGCACCTCAAGGCACAACTGCCGGATTACATGGTGCCGACGCACCTGATTCTGCTGGCGAGCATGCCGCTGACCGCTAACGGCAAACTTGACCGTCGCGCCTTGCCAGCGCCGGATCCGGAGCTCAATCGTCAGGACTACGTGGCGCCGAGCAACGAGCTGGAGCAGACCCTGGCGCAGATCTGGTGCGAAGTGCTCAACGTCGAACAGGTCGGTCTCAACGACAACTTCTTCGAACTCGGCGGCGATTCGATTCTGTCGATTCAAGTGGTCAGCCGTGCCCGTCAGCAGGGCATTCATTTCAGCCCGCGCGATCTGTTCCAGCACCAGACTGTACAAACCCTCGCCGCTGTGGCCAGCCGCACCGAACAAGTGACGGCGGAGCAAGGCTTGGTGGTTGGTGAATCGCGTCTGACGCCGATTCAGCACTGGTTCTTCGATACCGATATTCCTGAGCGTCAGCACTGGAACCAGGCGTTGTTGCTGGAGCCGACGGTGACCCTCGAACCCCATCGTCTGGAGCAAGCGCTGCTGGCGGTGATCGAACAGCATGATGCCTTGCGTTTGCGCTTCACCGAGGCCGACGGTCAATGGCAAGCGACGCACCAACCGGTCTCCGATGCGGCGGTGTTGTGGCAAGTGCGCGTCACCTCGATGGACAAGTGCGAAGCGCTGTTCGCTGATGCGCAACGCAGCCTTGATCTGGTAAACGGCCCGCTGGTTCGCGCCTTGCTGGTGGACGGCCCTGAAGGTCAGCAACGCCTGTTTATCGCGATCCATCACCTGGTGGTCGACGGCGTGTCGTGGCGCGTGTTGCTCGACGATCTGCAAACGGTCTATCGCCAACTGACGGCTGAGCAATCGGTAAAACTACCGGCGAAAACCAGTGCTTTCAAGGATTGGACGGCACGCTTGCAGGCCTACGCCGGCAGCGAATCCCTGCGTGAAGAACTCAACTGGTGGCAGACCCAACTGGCCGGTCAGAACGCCGATCTGCCTTGCGAAAATCCGCAGGGCGGCCAGCACAATCGTCATGCGCAAACCGTCAGCGTGCGCCTCGATGCCGAGCACACCAAACAGTTGCTGCAACAGGCGCCAGCCGCTTATCGCACTCAGGTCAACGATCTGTTGCTGACGGCATTGGCGCGCGTGCTGTGCCGCTGGAGCGGTCAGCCGTCGGCGCTGATTCAACTGGAAGGCCACGGTCGCGAAACCCTGTTCGACGAGATCGACCTGACCCGCACCGTCGGCTGGTTCACCAGCGCCTACCCGCTGCGCCTGACCCCGCACAACATCGAAGAAGCTGCCGGGCAGGGCGCTTCGATCAAGGCGATCAAGGAACAACTGCGCGCAGTGCCGCACAAAGGTCTGGGTTATGGCGTGCTGCGTTATCTCGCCGACGATCTCAGCCAGCGCAGCATGGCCGCGTTGCCGCAGGCGCCGGTCACCTTCAACTACCTCGGCCAGTTCGACCAGAGCTTCGGTAGCGATGCGCTGTTCCGTCCGCTGGATGAAGCGGTCGGTGCCGCCCACGATCCGCAGGCGCCATTGCCGAACGAACTGAGCATCGACAGCCAGGTTTACGGTGGTGAATTGCTGCTGCGCTGGACCTTCAGCGCCGAGCGTTACGAGGCGCAAACCATCCACGATCTGGCCGACGCTTACCTCGGCGAGCTGCAAAGCCTGATCGCCCATTGCCTGCAAGACGAGGCCGGCGGCCTGACGCCGTCGGACTTCCCGCTGGCCAGACTGACTCAGGCGCAACTCGATGCGTTGCCGGTGCCGGCCGCGCACATCGAAGACGTCTATCCGCTGACGCCAATGCAGGAAGGCATGTTGCTGCACACCTTGCTCGAGCCGGGCACCGGTCTGTACTACATGCAGGATCGCTACCGCATCAACAGCGAACTCGACGCCGAGCGTTTCGCCCAGGCGTGGCAAGCAGTAATCGCCCGTCACGAAGCGTTGCGCGCGTCGTTCTGCTGGAACGTCGGCGAAGACATGCTGCAAGTGATTCACACGCCGGGTCGCACGCCGATCGAGTATCTGGACTGGAGCGCCATCGCTGAAACCGAGCAGGAACCGAAGCTGCAAACGCTGCTGAAAAACGAGCGCGAAGCCGGTTTCGATCTGCTCAATCAGGCGCCATTTCATCTGCGCCTGATCAAGGTCGGCGCGGCGCGTTACTGGTTCATGATGAGCAACCACCACATCCTCATCGATGCCTGGTGCCGCTCGTTGCTGATGAATGACTTCTTCGAAATCTACACCGCACTGGGTGAGGGGCGTGAAGCGCAACTCGCCGTGCCGCCGCGTTATCGCGATTACATCGGCTGGTTGCAACGCCAGAGCCTGGCCGAAGCGCGGCAGTGGTGGCAGCAGAACCTGCGAGGGTTCGAGCGTACTACACCGATCCCGAGCGACCGGCCGTTCCTGCGTGAACATGCTGGCGAAAGCGGCGGCATGATCGTCGGCGACCGCTACACCCGCCTCAATGTCGAGGACGGCGCGCGTCTGCGTGAACTGGCGCAGGCCCATCAACTGACCATCAACACCTTCGCCCAAGCGGCGTGGGCCTTGGTGCTGCGCCGTATGAGCGGCGATCGTGACGTGCTGTTCGGCGTGACCGTGGCCGGTCGCCCGGTGGAAATGCCGGAGATGCAACGTACTGTCGGCCTGTTCATCAACAGTATTGCGCTGCGGGTGCAGATGCCGGCGGACGATGAACGCAGCAGCGTGCGTCAGTGGCTCAGTGGTTTGCTCGACAGCAACATGCAGCTGCGCGAGTACGAATACCTGCCGCTGGTGAACATTCAGGAACAGAGCGAACTGCCGAAAGGCCAGCCGCTGTTCGACAGCCTGTTCGTCTTCGAAAACGCCCCGGTGGAAGTCTCGGTGCTTGATCGCGCGCAGAGCCTGAATGCGACCTCGGACTCGGGCCGTACGCACACTAACTTCCCGCTGACGGCAGTGTGCTACCCGGGCGATGATCTCGGTCTGCACCTGTCGTATGACCAGCGTTATTTCGACGAATCGACCATCGAGCGCATGCTCGGCGAGTTCAAACGTCTGCTGCTGGCGCTGGTCGACGGCTTCCATGGCGACATGGCCGATCTGCCGCTGGTGGGCAGTGAAGAACAGGACTTCCTGGTGCACGGTTGCAACCAGAGTGCCCACGATTATCCGCTGGAGCAGAGCTACGTTGCGCTGTTCGAAGCTCAAGTTGCCGCGCATCCGCAGCGCATCGCCGCTACATGCCTTGACCAGCAACAGAGCTACGCCGAGCTGAACCACAACGCCAACCGTCTCGGCCATGCACTGGTCGCCGCGGGTGTGCAGATGGATCAACCGGTGGCCTTGCTCGCAGAACGGAATCTCGATCTGCTCGGCATGATCATCGGCAGCTTCAAGGCTGGCGCGGGTTATCTGCCACTGGATCCGGGCCTGCCGAGTCAACGTCTGCAACGCATCATCGAGCTGAGCCGCACGCCGGTGCTGGTCTGCTCTAAAACATGCTTTGAACAGGCGCAGACCTTGCTGGATGAATTCAGCTGCGCCAATCGCCCGCGCTTGCTGGTGTGGGAAGAGGTTCAAGCAGCGGCGACGTCGGCGCAGAACCTGGGCATTTACAGCGGCCCGGACAACCTCGCCTACGTGATCTACACCTCGGGCTCCACCGGCCTGCCGAAAGGCGTGATGGTCGAGCAGCGCGGCATGCTCAACAATCAGTTGAGCAAGGTGCCGTATCTGCAACTGAGCGATGCCGACGTGATCGCCCAGACCGCGTCGCAAAGCTTCGACATTTCGGTCTGGCAGTTCCTCGCCGCGCCGTTGTTCGGCGCACGGGTGGACATCGTGCCGAACACCATCGCCCACGATCCGCAAGGGTTGCTGGTGCATGTGCAGGCGCAGGGCATCACCGTGCTGGAGAGTGTGCCTTCGTTGATTCAGGGCATGCTCGCCTCGGATCGCCTGAGTCTGGATGGCCTGCGCTGGATGCTGCCGACCGGTGAGGCAATGCCGCCGGAACTGGCGCACCAATGGCTGCTGCGTTACCCGGACATCGGGCTGGTCAACGCTTATGGCCCGGCGGAATGCTCCGATGACGTGGCGTTCTTCCGCGTCGACATGGCGTCGACGCGCGGCAGTTACTTGCCGATCGGTACGCCGACCGACAACAACTTGCTGTACCTCGTTGATGGCGCTCTGGAACTGGTGCCGTTGGGCGCGGTGGGTGAGTTGTGCGTGGCGGGTACGGGCGTTGGTCGCGGTTATGTCAGCGATCCGTTGCGCACCGCGCCGGTGTTTGTGCCGAACCCGTTCGGTGCGCCGGGCGAGCGTCTGTATCGCACCGGCGACCTGGCGCGGCGTCGCAGCGACGGTGTGTTGGAGTACGTCGGTCGGGTTGACCATCAGGTGAAGATTCGCGGTTATCGCATCGAACTGGGCGAGATCGAAGCGCGTCTGCACGAACAACCGGAAGTACGCGATGGCGCGGTCGGTGTGCAGGAAGGCGTTAACGGTAAGCACTTGGTCGGTTATCTGGTGGCTGCTGATAGCGCGCTGAATCCGGGTGAACGACTGGAGCGGATCAAGCAGCGGTTGCGCGCCGAACTGCCGGAATACATGGTGCCGCTGCACTGGTTGTGGCTCGATCAGCTACCGCGCAATGCCAACGGCAAACTCGATCGCAAAGCCTTGCCGGCGCTGGAGATCGGCCAGTTGCAGAGCCAGGATTATCTGGCCCCGCGCAATGATCTTGAACAGACGTTGGCTGATATCTGGGCCGAGGTGTTGAAGGTCGAGCAAGTTGGTGTCCGCGACAACTTCTTCGAGCTGGGCGGGCACTCGTTGCTGGCCACGCAGATCGCTTCGCGGGTGCAGAAAACCCTGCAACGTGATGTGCCGTTGCGGGCGATGTTCGAGTGCAGCACGGTGGAGGAACTGGCCGAATACATTGACGGGCTGGCGGCGAGCGATATCACCGAGGAGAAGGTTGATCGGTTGAATGATCTGATGGCGGAGCTGGAGGGCTTCTAGTTCTTTAGCGCCTGCATTGGCCTCATCGCGAGCAGGCGAAGGCCTGCATTTTGGAATGCGTTCCCCTGTAGGAGTGAGCCTGCTCGCGATTGGCGTCCGCACATTCACCTACATTTCCAAGGTTGACGACAAGCAACCGGCAGCTCAGTCTGCCGGTTCTCTTTTTTGTCGCGGGGGTGGTCGATGCCTTTTTTCACGGTTGACGGACAAGCGCTGCATTACATTGATCAAGGCACCGGCCCGGCAGTCTTGCTGGCCGGCAGTTATCTGTGGGATCAGGCCATGTGGGCGCCGCAGATTGCCGCGTTATCGCCGCATTATCGGGTGATTGCGCTGGATCTGTGGGGCCATGGCGAATCGGGCCGGTTGCCTGAAGGCACGACATCTCTGGATGACATTGCCCGACAGGCGCAGGCCTTGCTCGATCATCTGGACATCGATCAGGTCACCCTCGTCGGGCTGTCGGTCGGTGGCATGTGGGGCGTGCGTCTGGCGCTGTCGGCACCGCAGCGGGTCAATGGTCTGGTGCTGATGGACACCTTCGTCGGTGTCGAGCCTGAGCCGACCCGCCAGTACTACTTCTCACTGTTTAAACAGATTGAAGAAACCGGCGAAATCTCCGATCAGTTACTCGATATCGTCGTGCCGATCTTCTTCCGCCCGGGCATCGATCCGCAGTCGGCACTGTATCAGGATTTTCGCGCGAAACTGGCGGCGTACTCGTCCGATCGGTTACGCGAAAGCATCGTACCGATGGGGCGCATCACGTTTGGCCGGGATGATTTGTTGCCACGGCTGGGTGAGCTGAATGCGGCGACCACGCTGGTCATGTGCGGCGATCAGGACAAGCCGCGACCACCGTCGGAAACACAGGAAATGGCCGAGTTGATCGGTTGCCCGTGGGTACTGGTGCCGGAGGCGGGGCATATCTCCAATCTGGAGAATCCTCAGTTTGTCACCGAGGTGTTGCTTACCTTCCTCAGCGCGCGCAACCGTTAAACCGAGTGATCTTCGATCGCGAGCAGGCTCACTCCTACATTTGGAATGCATTCCCCTGTAGGAGTGAGCCTGCTCGCGATGGGGCCAGTCCAGGCACCGAAAATTATTTAGGCCCGAGAATCTTCACCAACTTGTCCGGCGAAGGCGCGCCTTGTTGCTGTTGCAACTCACCCTTGTCATCCATATAGAAGATTGCCGGTGTGGCTTGCAAGTCGAGGTCTTCCATCAACTGCATGTTCGCCGCCAGTTTGGTCTGCACGGCCACCGGAATATCTTTCAAGGCCTTGAGCGTGCTGCCCTTGCCAGCCTTCTCGTGATCTTCCAGCGCCTTGGCCGGATCTTTCGCCGCCAGCAACGCGGCCGACTTACCCGGGCTGTCCTCGCGGATGATGCCGACCATAATGTGCCGCAACTGTACCTTGCCGGCCTTGACCCATGGTCGAGCCTGTTCCCAGAACATGTTGCAGTAAGGACAGTTCGGGTCACTGAACAGGTACACGGTGCGCGGTGCATCCTTGTTGCCGTCCTGAATCCAGTTGCTTGCCTCGAACTTGGCCCAGACTTCCTTGGCCATCGGCGCGTAAACCAGTTTCTGCAGCGGTTCACTGCTCAAGTCCTTACCGTCGGCGTCGTACAGATTACCGAGTAAAACGTGTTTGCCATCCGGGGTCAGGTACAGCGCCATGCCGCGATTCTGATACTGCGCCGCATAGCCGCGCAGGCCATCGGGGGCGTCGAACTGGCCGACGATTTTCGCGCCTTTGGCTTCGATCTGTTTGATCGCCGCAGGCAACTCTTCAGCAGCCTGCACCGACGGCAAGTGCAGCAGGGCGGTGCCCAGAGTCAGCGTCAGCAGGTGGCGGAGGCGGGGCATGGCAGTTTCCTTGCAGAGGTGGCCGGTGCAGTGGCCGGGTTCGAATTCGGGGTCGGGGTGTCGAAGTTTTCCAGGGCGCGCGCCAGACTGGCGTTCGATAGCTCACCAAGGTGACTGCTCAGCAACCGACCGTCGGGGCTATAGAACAGCGTAGTCGGCAAGGCCATGGAACCCACGGCCTGGCCCAGCCGACCGCTGCGGTCAAACAACACGTTGTTCAGGCTCAGGCCTTGGGTTTCCAGAAACGTCGCCACGCTTTGCATGCTTTCGGCCTGATTGACGAACAGGAAGGTCAGGTCCGGGCGCTGTTGCTGAGCGTTTTCCAGTACCGGCATTTCGCGTCGGCACGGTGGACACCAGGTCGCCCACAGATTGATCACCAGCGGGCCACCCTGATAGTCGCTGAGCTGGATGGTTTCCCCAGCCGCATTGCGCAGCGAGATGTCCGGCAGCCGGGTGCCTTGTTCATAGATATTCAGCGACAGCGTCGCCAACAGCCAGAACGTCACGCCGCTGGCCACACCAAAACCCAGCGGGCGACGCAAGCCCGGACGGCGCCAGCCGCGATACAGCGCCACCAGCAGCAGCACGATCACGCCCGGCCAGGCGAGGAAGCCACCGTCACGCAAATCGATGATCTGCCACGGGTCACTGCGATAGTGCGACCAGTACAGCAACACAAAGGCAACACGCGCTGCGAGCATCCCCAGCAGAAACAGGCTGAACAACGCCGACTCGGGGTTATCGCCGCCACGCTTGGCCACCCGCCAGCCGACAAAGGTCGCCAGCGCCAGGGCACTGATCAGCAGCAGGTGATTAAGCGCAATGGCAAAGGTGCCGAGGGTGAAAGTCAGCATTAATTGGCTTCCCGGGTGGTAGCCCAGCGTTGCAGGAATGTCTCGGCATCGACTTCGCCGGTGATGCGCTGGCTGCGGCGTTCTTCGCCATCCGTGCCGATCCAGACGAAACTCGGTGGCCCCGGCACTTTGTAGTGGCTGAGCAATTCACGGCTGGCCGCGTTGTCAGCGGTGACATCGAGCCGTAGCAGGCGCACGTCGCTCAACGCCTGCATGACCTTGTCCTTGCCGAATACCTGTTTTTCCATGACTTTGCACGACACGCACCAGTCGGCGTAGTAGTCGAGCAGTACCCACTGCCCCTTGGCTTTGGCGGCATCGAGTTCACTTTGCAGTGCCGCCGGATCCTTGATCGTGATGAATGCGTCATGAGCCGAAGGCGCCGCAGTCCCGACACGACCGGCACTGTAGACATGCAACGGTTGATACGGATCATCGCTGCCGCCCGCCGCGCCAATCACCAGCAGACTGCCCCACAGGCCGAGCAACAACGAACTGGCGCCGAACAACTGGGCAACGCGGCCAAAACCTTCGGACTGTTTCCACGCGCAGAACGCGGCGATCAACAGCAATGCACCGCACAGGCCCAGCCACAACGAAGCATCCAGTACCGGACGCAACATCAACAGCGCCGTGGCGAGGAAGAGGAAACCGAATACGCCCTTGAGCAGGTTCATCCACGCGCCGGGCTTAGGCAAGAAGCGATTGCCCACGGTAACCAGCAACAACAACGGCACACCGATGCCGATGCCCAGTGAAAACAGAATCAGGCCACCATGCAATGCATTGCCGCTCTGCGCGATATACAGCAACGCACCGGCCAGCGGCGCGGTCATGCACGGGCCGACCAGCAGACCGGACAATGCTCCGAGTACCCCGGCGCCGATCAGGCTGCCACCGCTGCGACTGCGCGAAGCGTGTTCGAGGCGGTCGCGCAGGGCCACCGGCAATTGCAGTTCAAAGAAACCGAACATCGGCAAGGCCAGCACCACGAAGATCGCGGCGAAGGTGCCGAGCAGCCACGGATTCTGCAACCACGCCTGCAGATTCGCACCAAGCAGCGCAGCAATCACGCCCATCGCCGCATACACCAGCGCCATGCAGATTACATAGCTGCCGGCCAGCGCGAAACCGCGACGCGGGGTGGCGCCACTGCCGACCACCATGCCGGCCAGAATCGGCAGCATCGGCAACGTGCAAGGCGTGAACGCCAACAACAGACCGAGGCCGAAAAATACCAGCAAGCTCCAGCCCAGCGCCCGTTGTTGCAGGCTGCTGGCCAAGGCCTGATCCGGCGCTTCAGTGCTTGCGGCCACTGTGGCTTTGCCGCCCAGATCAATGACCCGGGTTTGCGGTGGATAGCACAGGCCCGCATCGGCACAGCCCTGATAGCTGACCTTGATCTGGCCTGTGGCCGCTGCCGGGATCTTCACCTCCAGCCCTTGGCGATAGACCGGTTGCTCACCGAAAAACTCGTCGCTGTGGGATTCGCCCTCCGGGAGTGTCGGCTGCTGTGCTGCGTTCAGTCCGTCGAATTTCAGGCGTTTCTGATACAGGTAATAACCGTCGGTAATTTGCCAGAACAGCTGGGTTTCACCGGATTCCAGGCGTTCGGACGTGAGCACGAATGCCTGGTCGACCGGCAGAAACTCTGGTTTTGTCTCAAATGGATTGTTTCCAGCCTGGGCCAGGCTGGAAATCAGCAGAGCAAACAATAGAAAAAAATGACGCATGGAGGAGCCTTGTCCCTGTGCAAGTGAGGCGCAGAATGGGCGGCTGCGATTAACCGATAATTAACCGTATCCTACAAGGCCCTCGGGGCTTCGGCCAATCAGCCTCGCAGCAGTCCTGGCCAGTTCGCGTCATTGATGGTTTTCGGTCCGGAGACCAGACGGTCGGACTGAATGTTGTAAGTCAGGTATTGGTTGTCGGTCAGGAAGATGTACCAGTAGCTGTCGGCGAAAGTCCGGTCATTTTGCGCTGCCGTGATGATGCGGTCCTTGTACGGTTTCAGCGCGCCAAGTTGATAATCCCCGAAGGATTTGTAAGTGAGGGTTTTTGCCCTGTAGTTAAACGATAGATAGTGTCCATCGTTGAGGATGAATCTGAACAGGAACGGGTGGCCGGTTAGTTGAAACCAGGTGCCGGCTATGATTTTGTCGAAGTAAGGCAGGATGGGCTTCCAGATCGAATCGGCCACTTTATAGAAGGCATCGACCTTGTCCTTGTCCTGGTTGTATTTACACACCATGGGGATTGTTCCCTGATAGAAGAACAGCCAGGCAATATCTTCGTCGGACGAGGTATTCCAGCCGAATGAAGTGGTTGTCAGTCCGAAACGCAAGTCTTTGGCATGGGGGCCAAAGCTGTCCCAGCTAGCGCCGACCGATGCGGGATAGTTGGCGGATACCTTGTTGTCACCGAGATCGAATCGGGAATAGGTGTCGCTGTCCTTGAAGAAGAAATAAATCCGGTCGGGGCCTGAGCGCCAATCGATCGCGACGAAGTTTTTTAGTTTAGGCATGCTTATTAAGTCCCTTTAAAGTTGTTGGTGGTTGCCAGTCGAAAACTAAATGAACGAAGGGTTATTACATAGTGAGAAACTGTTTCTTTATTAGTGGGGAAGTTTCAGCGCAGAGTGAGTCCCAGCGTCAGGTGGCGCCCCGATGTGTTTGCCCGGCTTTGCGTAAACACCGGTGACGGCCATAATTGCCGCTTAATCCTCGCCTGCTTCACTCGCCTTTTTTATCCACGGAGCACCCATGCACGTACTGGTTTGCGAAGACGATGAGCTGATTGCCAGTGGCATCGTTGCCGGTCTCACGGCTCAGGGTTTGACCGTCGAGCACGTCAACACCGCGTCGAAAGCGCGGGCGATGCTCAAGGTTGCCGAATTTGACGTGATGGTGCTCGATCTCGGCCTGCCAGACGAAGATGGCCTCAAGTTGCTGCAACAATTGCGGCAGAGCGGCCTGGAAATTCCGGTGCTGATTCTGACCGCGCGCGACTCGGTCACCGACCGTGTCGACGGCTTGCAGGCCGGGGCTGACGATTACCTGCTCAAGCCGTTCGATCTGCGTGAACTGTTCGCCCGTCTGCAAACCTTGTTGCGCCGGGTCGCCGGGCGCAGCGTCAACCTGATCGAGCACGGCGCGCTGACGTACGATCCGAGCAGTCGCGAAACCACTCTGGCCGGACAACCGGTGGACTTGTCACGTCGCGAGCAATCGCTGTTGCAGGCGCTGCTGCACAATCGCGGCCGGGTGCTGTCCACCGAACAGTTGAAAGACAGTGTTTATGGCTTCAACGATGAGCTGGAAAGCAACGCGCTGAACGTGCACATCCATCACCTGCGCAGCAAACTGGGCAAAGGCATCGTCGAGACCGTGCGCGGTCTGGGCTATCGTCTCGGCCCGGCTGACGGTGGAGATCAAGGCAAGTGATGAGTCTGCGACTGCGCCTGAGCCTGACCTTGGGCGCTGCGTTTGCGCTGATCTGGGCGCTGGCGGCGGCCTGGATGCTCAGTGATCTGCGCAATCAGATGATGTTTTCCCTCGACCAGCGTCTGGTGGCGTCGGCGCGCATGGTCGCCGGGCTGCTGGAACAATTGCCGACTTTGCCGAGCAAAGGCGAGGGCACGCATTTCAGTGCCGAACAACTGAATATCCCCGGTGGCATGGCCTGTCAGGTCAGCTCCTTGCGCGGGGAAATCCTCGCGCGCAGTCACAATAACCCCGAACAGGCGCTGGAAGCCGAGAAAATGGGCTTTCACGATCAGATGATCGACGGTGCGCCGTGGCGCAGTTTCACCCTTGCCCGAGGCGATGTGCGGATTACCACCGCTGACCGGCAGATCGAGCGCGAAGCCCTGAACATGTCGATCCTGCTGGCGGCGTCGGTGCCGGTGGGTGTGGCGTTGCTGGGTTGTCTGTGTCTGCTGTGGCTGGGTATCGGCCAAGGGCTGGCGCCGCTCAATCGCCTGCGTGAAGCGCTGATGCGACGCAACGCCGACTCGCTTGAGCCGTTGCAGATCCAGACCTTCCCCAGTGAACTGAAGCCGCTGCTCGAAACGCAAAACCAGTTGTTCCAGCGCATTGGCAAAACCATCGAGCGTGAACGCCGCCTGACCGGTGACGCGGCGCATGAACTGCGCAGCCCGCTGACGGCGATCAAGACGCACCTGCAAGTCGCGCGCATGACTGAAGGCAATGCCCGCGATCAGTCGCTGGCGCGGGCCGAAGAGGGCGCCGACCGTCTGCATCGCACCCTCGAACAACTGCTGTTGCTGGCGCGGGTCGAGGGCAGTCTGTCGTTCGATGACGGCTCGCAATGCAGCGCCGAACAAGTGGCACGCCTGGCGATTCAGGACGCCACGGGGGGCGAGCGCCTGCGCATCAAATTGCAACTGCCGACCGGACTTTCCGTTGCACCGCTGCAAATGCCGGCCGTGCTGTCGATTGCGGCGCTGCGCAATCTGCTCGACAACGCCCTGCGCCATACGCCCGAAGACTGCGCGGTTGAGCTGAGCCTGGAAACCATTGGCAACCGCGTGCGTTTTGTCGTGCGCGACCATGGCCCGGGGATTGCGCCGGATGATCTGCAACACCTGACCCAACGCTTCTGGCGCAACGGCCAGAGCACCGGATGTGGCCTCGGCCTGGCAATTGTTCAGGCGATCGTCCAGCGTTGCGACTGTGCCCTGCATTTCGACAGCCGACCGGATGGCCTGCGGGTCGAGCTGACCATGCCGTTGCAGCCTGTCTGATTTCAGCACAGCCTGTGGAAGGAAATCGCGCCAGACACATCAAATGTAACTTCTCGGCGTTCGCTATCCGCCAGGGGGAGGGGTAAGGTCAACGCAGCTTTGACTCAATGGATTGAGGGAACTGCGCCATGGAAGCACCCATCTGCATTCGTCCGGCCATCCTGGCCGACGCCGGTATCATCAGCCGCATCATCGAACGTTCGATTCGCATCGGTTGTGCGCTCGACCACCGTAATGATCCGCTACTCGTCAGCCAATGGATCGGCCGGCAATGCGCCGATTTCATCAGCGCTCGACTTGCCGATCCTCACTTCTATCTATGTATTGCTTTGTGGGCGGACAGACCGGTTGGTGTCGGCATGGCCGAGGTCAGTGGCGATATTTCGCTGTGTTACGTGCAGCCAGAGTCATTTCGCCGGGGCGTCGGGCGAGCGTTGATCCAGGATCTGGAAGGCTGGTTACGGATTTGCGGCGCTTCTCATGCTGACCTCAACAGCACGCGTACCGGTCGTGCGTTTTATCACCGACTTGGCTACCGCGAATCTGCGCCTCCCCTCGAATACCAAGGCTTGCAAACCCTGCCCATGCACAAGTCGCTGGCATCGCCGGTCTGACAATTCGATCAAAGGCTAAATCCTCAAGCCCCTTAAGCGTTTCCAGAACAGGAAAACCTGCAAGTGCGCCCCGCGATCGGAATGCGCACCTGTCCGGTGTGCTGTTTTGGTCACTATCCATAGCCAATTGAGGGGTCGAGAGATGTCAGTCGCCACCAGCCTTATCGAAGAGTCGTCGGCCCGGGTCAGCTCGGCGCCGGCCGAAACGCTGTACCAGTTCAATGAGTCGCCATTGCTGGCCCGCCAGGCCCGGCAGGAATCCAATGCTCGCAGCTATCCGCGGCGTATTCCTCTGGCGCTCAAGCGTGCCAAAGGCCTGTATGTCGAAGACGTCGAAGGCCGCACCTTCATCGACTGCCTGGCCGGTGCCGGTACGCTGGCGCTGGGGCATAACCACCCGGTGGTGATCGAAGCGATCCAGCAGGTACTGGCCGACGAATTGCCGCTGCACACCCTCGACCTGACCACGCCGGTCAAGGATCAGTTCGTGCAGGACCTGTTCGGCCTGCTGCCATCGGCCCTCGCGGCTGAAGCGAAAATCCAGTTCTGCGGCCCGACCGGCACCGATGCCGTGGAAGCGGCGCTGAAGCTGGTACGCACGGCGACCGGGCGCAGCACTGTGCTGTCGTTTTCCGGCGGTTACCACGGCATGAGCCAGGGCGCGCTGAGCCTGATGGGCAGCCTGGGGCCGAAAAAGCCGCTGGGCGCCTTGCTCAGCAGTGGCGTGCAGTTCATGCCGTTCCCGTATGACTACCGTTGCCCGTTCGGCCTCGGCGGCGCGGCGGGCGTCAAGGCCAACCTGAGCTATCTGGAAAACCTGCTCAACGACCCTGAAGCCGGCGTGCAACTGCCCGCAGCGGTGATCGTCGAAGCGGTGCAGGGCGAAGGCGGTGTGATTCCGGCGGACATCGAGTGGCTACGCGGCTTGCGCCGGATCACCGAGAAGGCCGGTGTGGCGCTGATCGTCGACGAGATCCAGAGCGGTTTTGCGCGCACCGGCAAGATGTTTGCCTTCGAACACGCCGGTATTACCCCGGACGTGGTGGTGTTGTCCAAAGCCATCGGCGGCAGCCTGCCATTGGCTGTGGTGGTCTATCGCGACTGGCTCGACACCTGGCAGCCGGGCGCGCATGCCGGCACCTTCCGTGGCAATCAGATGGCCATGGCGGCAGGTTCTGCGGTGATGCGTTATCTGGTTGAACACAAGGTCTGCGAACACGCTGCTGCCATGGGCGAGCGCCTCAGCGAGCACCTGCGCATCCTGCAACGCGACTTCCCGCAACTGGGCGACATTCGCGGTCGTGGCCTGATGCTCGGCGTCGAACTGGTCGAGCCGAACGGCACACTCGATGCGCTCGGCCACCCGCCGGCGTTTGCACGACTGGCGCCGCTGGTCCAGCGCGAATGCCTCAAGCGTGGGCTGATTCTGGAACTGGGCGGTCGCCATGGTGCGGTGGTGCGTTTCCTGCCGCCACTGGTGATCACTGCCGCCGAAATCGACCGCGTTGCGGAAATCTTCGGTCGCGCTTTGGCCGCTGCCACGGCGGCGCTGTAAATTTTTCGCCGCGCCGAACGTTCTTTCTACATACCCGGCTGCACCCCTCGTGCAGCCCACCCTTACAACGATGGAGAACCAGCATGACGTCAGTATTCGACCGCGAGGACATCCTCTTTCAGGTCGTGGTCAACCACGAAGAGCAATACTCGATCTGGCCGGATTACAAAGCCGTGCCGCAAGGCTGGCGCACCGTAGGCAAGAGCGGCCTGAAAAAGGAATGCCTGGCCTACATCGAAGAAGTCTGGACTGACATGCGTCCGTTGAGCCTGCGCCAGAAGATGGAAGGGCAGGCCGCCGCGCAATAAGCGCCCGGGCAAAAAGAAACCCGCTGGACTGGAAACAGTCAGCGGGTTTTTTTATGCCTTGAGTTTGTGTTGTCAGGTCAGGCCTCTTCGCGAGCAAGCTCGCTCCCACATTGGATCTGTGTCGTGCACAAACCCCTGTGGGAGCGAGCCTGCTCGCGAAGAACGATAACGCGGTCCGGCTGAAACTAAGCCCCGCTCAAACCCTTAAGCAGCAAATCCACATTGCCTTCCAGCTCCGCCACCGGATCCGCCGCATCGGTGCTCAGCACCACCAGATGGCTGCCCGACTCGGCAATTGCTGCCTTCACCGCGTCTGATGGCTGCCGATGATGCAGCACCATCGCGACATCATTGTCCTTGAGCGTTGCCGTCAGTTTTTTCAGGTCTTCGGGCGTCCACTCGGCATCAGGCCGTGGATCCTGGCCAACCAGCTCCAGATTCAGACTGCCGATCAGATAGCCGAAATGATCGCTCAAACTCAACACACTCAGGTTGTCGGCGCTGGCCAGTCGCGCTTCGCTGTCGGCGCTGAGCTTAAGCAAACGTTGCTTCAACGTCGCCAGGTTCGCCTCGATCGCAGGCTTTGCGCTAGGTGCCAGGCGCACCAGATCCGCCGCCATAACGTCCGCCATGCGTCCCATGTTGTTGCTGGCCAGCCATGGCTGACTGTTCAAACCATCGACCTTCAGATCCGGTTGCACGGCAATGCCCGGCAGGGCGCCGTCGACCGGGCGCGCCGCATCGACTTCAACGATGCGGATATTGCTGCGGCGGGCGATCGGGTACAGCTGATCATCCGGCCACAGCGAGCGCACGCCAATCACGGCATCGGCAGCGGTTGCCAGTTTGCTCAATGCCGGAGCGCCACGTCCCGTGAAGTAGGCGCTCTGACGACTGCCCGGCAGGTTCGCTGGCGCCGCCCGTTCGAGATTGACATCGGTGCCTTTGAGCAGCGCTTCAGCCAAGCCAAAGGTGATGGGCAAGGAGGCCAGCACCCGCAGCGGTTTTGTGTTTTCGGCGGCCATCAACGGCGTGCAGATCACGCCGCAAAGGGTCATGGCCAGGGTCAGTTTGCGCAGTGAAAAAGTCATTTATCCAAGATTCCCTTTCAGGCTCGGGACAACCCCGCGCGCGATGGCGGCGAGGGCGAAAGCGATGCCGGCGACCAGAATGATCGCGGCGCCGGACGGAATCGGCAGATCGAACACAATGGGTGCAAGAATCCCGCACAGCGTGCTGACGGTGGCGATCAGCACCGAGCACCAGAAGAAACCTTTGAGCGACTGGCTGAGCAAACGCGCCGCCGCTGCAGGAATCACCAGCAATGCGCCGACCAGAATCGCGCCGATGACTTTTACCGCCGCCACGGTGATCAGCGTCACCAGAATCACGAACAGATAATCCAGGGTCTTCACCGCTACCCCGCGCACCGCCGCCAGCTGCGGGTTGAAGCTGGCGAGCATGATGCGGTTGTACAGCGGCAAGGCGAGGGCCATGACCAGCGAACCGACAATGGCCAACACCGCCAGATCGTTGCCGTTGACCGTCAGCACTGAGCCGAACAACACGTTCTCGAGAATGTGCACATTGATCTTGCCCGCAAGAATCAGCAGCAGACTCGCGCCCAGTGCCAGCGACACCGACAGGAACACGCCGATCAGCGTGTCCGGTGCCAGGCCGGTGCGGTTGCGCAGGTAATTGAGCAGAATGCCGAACAGCAGGCAGTAGCCGAACAGGCTGCCATAGGGGCCGGTGTAAGGTTCGCCGAGCAGGATGCCGATGGCGACACCGGTCAGCGCCGCGTGACCCACTGCTTCAGAGAAAAATGCGAAGCGCTTGACCACCACCAGCGTGCCGAGGCCGCCGAGCACCGGGCCGATCAGCAGCCCGGCAAGTAGCGCATTGACCACGAAACCGTAGGCCAGCGCTTCCGGCAGATAACCGGACGAGGCCCAGCCTTGCACCATCAAACGAAAGGCTTCGTAACTCATCAGGCAGCGCTCCGTGGATGGGTCGAGAACAGGGTCAGCAGGCGTTCCGGAGTCAGCGCCTCTTGCGGTGAGGCATCGAACAGCACGCGGCGGTTAAGACCGGTGACGCGGCTGGCCAGACGCCCGACCGCTTCCAGATCGTGCTCGATCCACAGCACGGTGATGCCCGCTGCACGCCAATCGCCGAGCAGACGTTCGAACACTTGAATCCCGGCTTCATCAAGGGCCGACATCGGTTCATCCAGCACCAGCAATTGCGGCGCCGGAATCAAACCTTGAGCGAGCAGCACCCGCTGCCGCTCACCGCCGGACAGCGCGCCCATGCGCCGCTTGCGTTTGTCCTGCATGCCGACGCGTTCCAGCGCCTCACCAATGGCGCCGGCGTAACGCTTGCTCAAACCGAGAAACGCCGGGCGTCGCTGGCACATGGCGGCCATGAAATCGTCGACGGTCATCGGCAGCCCGCGATCGAACTCCAGCGCCTGTGGCACATAACCGATGGTGCCGGGTTCGCCGGGCCATTGCAGGCTGAGTTGGCCCTGATGGGGCATTTGCCCGAGCAAGGTTTTGATCAGCGAACTCTTGCCGCCGCCGTTGGGGCCGACCAGCGCATGCACGCTGCCGGGCTGCACCTGGAAGGTGACTTTGTCCAGAATCGTCGTGCGCCCCAGCGTCAGACAAACCTGCGCAAAATCCAAAGTCGGCCCCGAAACCTGTGGGAGTGAGCCTGCTCGCGATAGCGGTGTGTCATTCAACAAAGATGTCGGCTGATCCGGCGCCTTCGCGAGCAGGCTCGCTCCCACAGGGGACTCGGTGTTTTCGGGGGAAAGGTTTTCTCTGGAAGTCATGCGCCAGACTCCTGAATCGCCCGCACCACGGTGTTGAGGTTGCCGGTCATTTCCTTTTCGTACTTGTCGGCGGTGTATTCGCCGTAGGAAATGTGCGAGAGCGGGTACAGCTTCACGCCGGATTCACGCTGAATCGTTTCGACGTAGGTGGAGGGGAAATCCATCTCCGAGAAGATCACTTTCACATCGAGTTCGCGCAGTTGATCGATGGTTTTTTTCAACTGACTCGGGCTCGGCTCAATGCCGTGCGCCGGTTCGACCACAGCGGTCACTTCCAGGCCGAATTCACGCAGCAGATAGTCGTAAGCCGCGTGTACCGTGGCCACGCGCAGTTCGGCGTTCGGCGCTTGAGTCAGTTTGGCCAGGGCATCGGCGCGCATCTGCCGCAGGCGTTTGCCGTAGGCGCGGGCGTTCTGGGTGTAGGTCTTGGCGTTGTCCGGATCGAGCTTGCCCAGTTCGCGGGCAATGTTGTTGACCTGGGCGATGGAGGCGCTGATCGACAGAAACGTGTGCGGATTGACCACTTTGCCGGCACCGCGGGCGGCGACGCCAGTGGCCGCCAGCAGCGGCACGTTTTCGTTGGCTTCGATGGTTTTGATGTTCGGCGTTTCGCTGGCGGCGATCATGCGGTCGGCGAAGTCGTCATGGCCGACACCGTTGAGCACGATCACATCCAACCCGCTGATACGTTTGATGTCCTCGGCGCGCGGCTCGTAGGCGTGCGGGTTGAAACCGGCAGGAATCAGCGGCACCACCTCGGCCTTGTCGCCGACGATGTTCGCCACATAGCTGTAATAGGGGTGCAAGGTAATGCCGATGCGCAGGCGCTTGGCCTGATCGGCGCTGGCCAGCGGACTCAGCAGGCAGGCACACAGGCCTGCTAAAAAAAGGCGTAACAACGGACGGCGAGGCGATGAAATGGACATGGGCAAGCGGTCTTCTCTCGGATGAGGGCGAGGAATCAATGGCGATGTTCGCGGGTAACCCCGGCATCGTATTGCGCGACGATCTGTTTCCAGCCGGCGGCGGACAGGGCGGCTTCGCTCAATTCGGTCGGCACTTGCAGGCTGGCATCGCGGTTGAGCCAGATGTCTGGCGCAGCCTTGTCATCGCTGTTCAGCAGCATGACGAACGAACCGGCGATGGCCGGGTTTTGGCTATGGCCGAAATAGGCGGTATCCGCCAGCAATTGCCAGGCATGACCGCCACGGCTGACCGAACTCGCATCCTGGGCAAACGGCGCGAAGCCTTCGTCGGCCAGATTCTGCGGTGTCGGCAGGGCTTGCTGTTCTTCACGCAGCAAGCGGATTTCGTCGAGGGTCACTCGCAGGTCGGCGTAGATGCCTTGCTCGGAAGCGCTGAGGTCGCGGCGCGCGTCGAGTTGATTTGTCGCCACGGGCTCCGGCTCATGGGAAACCCCGCGCCACGCGACGACTGAGCCAGCGACCGCGAGGATCAACAGGCACAACAGCAGCACATTGAGGGTTTCATGGCCTGCACCGGCCGGGCGCACGATTTGTGTGGTTGGCGTACTCATGGGGATTCGATGTCCGCTTGGTCGATTTCGACAACGTGGCCTGGGCCTGCGTCGAACAGCACATAGAACTCGGCGCCAGGTTTCTTGAACGTCAGGGTCGAGTCGCTGCCAAGCTTGCCGGGCACCAGTATGGTTTCGTCGTAGCCGATCACATCGAGGGTCACCCCCGGCGCACCGCTGCCGTCGGAAAAGCCACCGGTGCATTTGATCTGTTCGGCATCGATGGCTTTGCATTCGCACATCGGGTTGTGGGCGAGGGCGCTGGCGCTGAAGCCGGCGCTCAGCACCAGCAGCGCAGCACTCAGGTGCAGGCGCAAAAGGCGATAAGAGCAGCTCATGGTTTGGCTCCTTGTTTGTTCAGCCAGGCAATCGTGGCGGGCGATGCCTGACTCAGGGGGATAGAGGCTTGATGCATGCTGCCGTCCCAGCCTTCCATGGTGATCCACAGTTCGGCGTCGGCCGGGGTTTTTACCGGGACCGGCAGTTGCGTGCCCATGCGGTAAGGCGTGCCGAAGAAAATCACCCCGGCGGCGCGCAGACTGCGCGGTTTGCCGATACGCAGGTAAGTTGCCTTGACCGGCTCGACGCAGGCGGTGCACAGCGCGGCGCTGAAGGCTTTCAGGTAACCGGCGGGACCGTCGGAGCGTGGCGCTTCATTGCGCAGCTCGGCCAGGCGCAGGCTCCACGGCCCGACCTGTATTTCACCGATTTCACGCTCGCCCAGGCCGGCGTCACCGCGAAACAGCGCCGCGTCGGAGAAGTATTTGGGCATGAACCCCAGCGGGATCAGCAGCAACAGAACGTTGATGTGAAAGCGCCATTTATGCCAGAACAGGCTCAGTCGTGAAGGTTGAACGGCGGTGGTGATCTTGCTCACAGGTTGACCTCCGACGGTTCACGGTTGATGAGTGGTTGCGCATTGGCGCGTTGTTTCTTGTTCTCGCGCTTGAGCGCGTTGGCGGTGGCCAGGGCAGTGCGTTTGGTCCAGATCAACAAGCCACTGAGCACCATCATGCTCAGGATCAATCCGAAGAAGAACCAGATCAGCTTGATCCACAGTCCACCAAAATCACCGGTGTGCAGCGGGCGCATGGATTCGGTGACAAATTCCAGCGAGGAGCGGTCGGACAGCACTCGAGAGGACGCCATATCGCCGCTGTAAGGATTGAGTGTTGCACTCTGGAACATCAGGGGATACCAGCCGCGACCGCGGATATCGAGGTGGCTGTAGGCATTGAACGGCATGTCGATGTCACTGGCTTCCAGCCCGGGGATTTTTTGCTGGGCGATTTCGATGGCGCGATCCAGGTTGATCCGGGCGGGTGGCAGCCCATCGGCAGTCAATGGCACGCTGTCACGGGCCATGGCTGGAATGATCGCTTCGCTGGAAATGGAAATGTGGTTATCGGACAGCGCCGCTTCAATCAGAAACCAGGTGCTGGTGATGGAGATCACCGCGATGAACCAGATCGACCAGATACCGCTCAGGCGATGGAAGTCACCCCAGAAAATCCGCGCACCGTGACGAAAACGCAGCGTGGGGCTGAAAAAGCCTTTCCAGAACCGTTTATAGACCACCAGCCCGGTAATCAGCGATGCCAGCAGCGGAAAGCTCAGGGCCGATACCAGATACCAGCCCCAGCTATAACCGTTGGTGAAAGGCACCAGCCACCAGCCATGCAGCGCGCGGGTGAATGCCTGGAAATCGAATGGCGGTGCCGTACCCTGAATAACACCCGTATACGGGTTGACGTAGGTCACCAACGAACGCCCGTCCGGATAGCTGAGCGTGACATCAAGAGCGAAATGGGATTCGTCCGGGCGGCTGATGCGTTGCACCAGTGCCAGCGGTTCTGCGGTTTTGATGGCCGTTATGATTTCCTCATAACCGAGTCGCGGCGCATCGTCCGCTGGCTGGCTGGCGCGCATCTGCGGGTTGGCCAGCCAGACGATTTCCTGACTGACCACCGCCAGGGTGCCGGTGACACAGACGATCAGGACAAAAAACCAGATCGGTAACGCCAGCCAGCTATGAACGAGGAACCACAGTTTGGAGCGGGATTTCTTCGACATGATTGCGCGTCTTGATAGCGGTGAAAGGGCGCGTGGCTACGGGCTTCGCAGCACGGGAGTCCCCGAAAGGCCGGACGTGGCTTTTGCCTACGCGAACGGCCTGCATCTCTATAGGACGGATGAGTGAGGAAAATCCCGAAAGGTGATATGAAAGCAAATGTTTCCCAATTCCCCGAATACTGCGGATTTCCCTGTGGGAGCGAGCCTGCTCGCGAAGGCGCCGGGTCAGTCACTTCATCCTGTGCCTGGTCTATCGCTCTCGCGAGCAGGCTCGCTCCCACAGGTTTGCGCTGATCTGCAGATCAAACACGATTCATGATCCACGCCATCACTGTCAGGCAATTGATGGCCGCTGCGCGCTGCCTATGATGGAAATCACCCTGATTGCCTGAGTGAGCGCCTTGATGACCGCCAGAACCCTCTACGACAAACACATCGATTCGCACACCGTGTGCCGGCTCGACGACCAGGGCCATGTCCTGTTGTACATCGATCGCCAGGTGATCAACGAATACACCAGCCCGCAGGCCTTCAGCGGTTTGCGCGCGGCCGGGCGCGACGTTTGGCGGCCGGGCACGGCGCTGGCGGTGGTCGATCACGTCAACTCGACCACGCCTGTGCGCATCGCGGCAATGCCTGATGCGGGTGGCGCGCGGCAAGTGTCGTATCTGGCGCAGAACTGTCGGGACTTTGGCATCGAGTTACTGGACATTCTCGACAAGCGTCAGGGCATCGAACATGTGATCGCCCCCGAGCAGGGTTTCATTCTGCCCGGCATGGTGATCGCCGCTGGCGATAGCCACACCACCACCTATGGCGCGCTTGGCGCCTTCGGCTTCGGTATCGGCACGTCCGAGATCGAGCATCTGCTGGCCTCACAGACTCTGGTCTACAAACGTCTGAAAAGCCTGCGTGTGACTGTCGACGGCGACCTGGCGCCGGGCCTGACCTCCAAAGACGTGATCATGGCCCTGATCGGCCGCATCGGCGCTTCCGGGGCCAGCGGTTACGCCATTGAATTCTGCGGCTCGACCATCGATGCCTTGAGCGTTGAAGCGCGCATGACCATCTGCAACATGGCGGTCGAGGCCGGCGCGCGGGGCGCATTCATGGCGCCGGATGAAAAGGTCTTCGCTTATCTGAAGGGCAAGCCACGGTCGCCGCAAGGTGAGTCGTGGGAGCGCGGAGTGGAGAAGTGGCGCGAATTGCGCAGTGATCCGGGCGCGGTGTTTGACCGCGAGATTCACCTCGATGCCAGCGTGCTGGAGCCGATGGTCACGTGGGGCACCAGCCCCGATCAGGCCGCCGCAATTGGGGCACGGGTGCCGGATCCGCAAGCGGTCAGCGATCCGATCCTGCGTCAGGACATGCGTCGTGCCCTCAACTACATGGGGCTCGAAGCGGGCATGGCGCTCAGCGATATCGTCATCAGCCACGCCTTTATCGGCTCGTGCACCAACGCGCGGATCGAAGACCTGCGCGATGCCGCCAGCGTCGTGCGCGGTCAGCAGGTGGCCGGGCATGTGCGCGCGATGATTGTTCCCGGTTCCAGCGAAGTTCGTGCGCAGGCCGAGGCCGAAGGGCTGGCGCAGATCTTTATCGACGCCGGTTTCGAATGGCGGCAGTCCGGCTGCTCGATGTGCCTGGCGATGAACGACGACGTGCTCGCGCCCGGTGACCGTTGCGCATCCAGCACCAACCGCAACTTCGAAGGCCGCCAGGGCGCCGGCGCCCGCACTCATCTGATGAGCCCGGCAATGGTCGCCGCTGCGGCCATCAGTGGTCGACTCACCGATATCCGCCACTTTGGAGAACGCCCATGAGCCTGCAACCCTTCACTCAAGTCAGCGGTCAGGCCGCGCCGTTATTGGCGGCCAATGTCGACACTGACGTGATCATGCCCAAGCAGTTCCTCAAAGGCATTGATCGCCAGGGACTCGATCGCGGCTTGTTTTTCGATTTGAGGTTTCTGCGCGATGGCAGCCCCAACCCCGATTTCGTTTTGAACCAACCAGCGTGGCAGGGCGCAAGTTTTCTGCTGGTCGGGCCGAATTTTGGCTGCGGTTCCAGCCGCGAACACGCGGTCTGGGGCTTGCAGCAAATGGGTATTCGCGCGTTGATCGGCAGCAGTTTCGCCGGGATCTTCTACGACAATTGCCAGCGTAACGGGGTGTTGTTGATCACGCTGGAAGAGGCGCAGGTGCAGCGGATCGGACGGCTTGTCGGTGAGCCTGAAACGGCGCGGATCAGTATTGATTTAGAGACGCAGCAGATTGGCCTGGCGGATGGCAGCGTAATCGACTTTCAGATCGACACCCTGCGCAAGACGGCGTTGCTCCTCGGTCTGGACGCTATCGGCAGTACCTTGCAACGGCGCGAGCAGATCAAAACCTTCGAACGCCAACATCTGGCCAACAACCCTTGGCTTTCCTGACTCACCGCTGACCCCCATGTAGGAGTGAGCCTGCTCGCGATAGCGGTGGATCAGCCAGACTTCTCGTATCTGACACACCGCTATCGCGAGCAGGCTCACTCCTACATGGGTTTTGTGTGGTTTCGGGTTACAGCGACAAGCCTTTGAAATGCGCCTGCAAAAACTCCACACACGCGCGCAACTTCCCGGAATGCGCCAGCCGCGTCGGGTACACCGCCCAGACGTTGGCGCTCTGGCTGTAATCCTCCAGCAACTGCACCAAGCGTCCTTGTTCCAGCAGTGGCTTCACATCCCACAACGACCGCAACAAAACCCCACGCCCATCCAGCGCCCACTGCAAAACAATCTCGCCGTTGTTGGACGACAACGGCCCGCTGACCCGCACGTTCTCTTGTCCGCCATCGCGATCCAGATTCCAGATACCGAAGGCATTGTCGCGCTCCTTGATCACCAGGCAATCGTGCTGTTGCAACTCGTCGAGCGTTTGCGGCGTACCGCGGCGTTGTAGATAACCGGGGGCGGCACACAGCACGCGCCGGTTGCTGACCAGACGCCGACCAATGTGCTGACCGGGAATGTCGTCGCCGACACGGATCTCCAGGTCGAAGCCTTCATTGATGATGTCCACCACCCGGTCAAACAGGTCGAGGCGAATCTCCAGTTCTGGATAACGTTCGGCCAGCAACGACACCGCCGGGGCCACGTGATTGCGACCGAAACCGAAACTGCTGCAAATGTGCAAACGCCCACGCGGGCTGTCGTGGGCGTCGGACAATTCGTCGTGCAGTTGCTGAAAATCATCGAGAATGCGCAACGCCCAGCGCTGCACGCGTTCACCGTCCTCGGTCAGCGAGACGCGACGGCTGGTGCGGTGCAGCAGGCGCGTGCCGAGGGTGGTTTCGAGAATCTGGATGCGTTTGCTGACATAGGCCGGTGACAGGCCCAGTTCATCCGCAGCGGCGGCAAAGCCGTTCTTGCGGATCACGGTGAGCAGCACGCGCAGGTCTTCGGGCAAGGGCACGGTGTCTTTCTTCTGGGACATGTCAAAACGAACACTGGCGGCAGAAGCCGCCAGCATAGCACCGAGATCTGGCGGCTCGGCTCAGCGCAAAAAGGCCAGTGCTTCGGCGAGCAACAGTTCGGGGACTTCTTCGGCAAGGTAATGGCCGGCGGGCAATGCCTGACCGCTGACGTTGGCCGCCACTTGCTGCCATTCCTCGAGTGGATCGAAACAGCTTCCGACGGTGCCTTCGGCGCCCCACAACACGCGCAACGGCAGATTCAGGTGATGCCCGGCAGCGATGTCGGCGCGGTCGTGCGCAAGATCGATGCCGGCGCTGGCGCGATAGTCTTCGCAGATGCCACGGGCGCTGCCGGGTTGTCGCAGGCAGCGCAGGTATTCGCCGAAGGCTTCATCGGTAAACGGCTTGAGTCCGGCGCTGCGGCTGCCCATCACGCTGCGTAAATACGCTTCGGGATCGGCTTCGAGCAAGGTTTCCGGCAGAGGCGCCGGGCGAATCAGGAAGAACCAGTGCCAATACGCACGGGCGAAAGCTTCGTTGGTCTGCGCGTACATCGACAGGGTCGGCGCGATGTCCAGCAGCATCATGCGCTGCACGGCGGCGGGGTGGTCGAGCGCGAGGCGATGGGCGACTCGTGCGCCACGGTCGTGGGCGAGGATCGAAAACTGCTCGAAGCCCAGCGACTGCATCAGTTCGACATTGTCGCGGGCCATTTCGCGTTTCGAGTAATTGACATGCTGCTCATCGGCGACCGGGCGACTGCTGTCACCGTAACCGCGCAGGTCGGCGGCGACCACGGTGAAGTGTTCGGCCAGTTGTCCGGCAATCTTGTGCCAGATCACGTGGGTCTGCGGGTGCCCGTGCAACAGCAGCAGGCCCGGCCCGCTGCCGCCGAGACGGTAGGCGATGTCGACGCCGTTGACATGGCGCTGATCTTTGAGGAATCCGGCAAACATCGGGCTGATCCTTTTTCAGGGTTCTGATTGGATGCATCCTGAAATCGTCCGGCGTTCGCGGCAAGGGGCAAAGCGTGGTGGGCAGGTTCATGAAGTGTGTTGCCTTGCCACTGGCGTCTTTTTTGTTGTAAGTCTTTAATTCGGTAACGGTGTCAAGGCCGGCAATGACTCAAACGAACCGATTCCCGCATTACTATAGGTTGCACGGAGTATGGCCCGACTGTTGTCGAGTTTTTTATAAGCCAGTCTGGCTTGCACCAGAGCTTTGTTTTTGGCACTTCCGTTTGCGTTTTCATAAACGTCGTAACTCGCGGCCGCAGTGTCATATGCGGTGGTGTAATCGGTGTATTTCTTCTCAACGTCAACAACGGCAGCCTGCCTTGCCACTATACGTGCCTGTTGAGAAAGTGCTTGAGTTACTGTGTCCTGCGTGGCGGTATTCAGTGCTGTCTTTTGGTTTTTCAGCGCATCACCTGTGTATTTGAGCAGTACGTATGGTTTGGCTGTTTCTGTAAAAATGGCTTTGACGTTAATGGGGAGGATTGTTTTCATACTGTCGGTTGTGACCTTGGTCGCGGCTTCCGATAATCCCTCTGGCAATGGCGACCACGGCAGTTTTTTACTCAAGACCGAGTCTGTGCTGATACTTCCTGATTTAACCGAATTCCACTGTAACTCCAATAAGCCAAAGTTAGCGGTTTGCCCCGGCAAACTCAGTTCCGCACGCAGAAGGACATCGCGTTCAGAGCCGAAACGCCAACTGTTAGGTGTGATGAATTTCGGGTAGTACCAATATGCAGGAACAAAAGTAAAGGCCGTTGGAGTGTTTCCCTCCTCTCCGCTAAATATGATTCTGGCTTCTAGATAAAGCGCCAAAGGCCCATTTATACCTGTTGCTTTATTGATTGAGTTGCTAGCGCTCTTCAAAGACTCGTCGGAGAAAAAAGAGCCAAACTCGCCATCAGGTGTTTTACCAAAGTCCTGGGCAATTGCAATGATCATGCACGTCTCTTTATTGTTAGAGGTGATTTTTCCTTGCTTGTCTGCCTTAGCAAAGCCGTCCATTCGGCTATTGTCCCTGTAACTGATGGCCTGGTCTTTGCTGAGATAGTCTCCCAGTGCATCTACCGCACTATCGACAATCTTGCCTGCCACTTCAGCAGCAATTGCTATGCCCGCTGCTGCAAATACGCCTGATTCCTCTTCTTGGCCTCTAGTCACTGGACAATTACTGCCCGGGAGAAAAGCAACTCGCATCTGATATCCTCGGTCAGTGTCTTTGGTTGTGGTAGACATTGGGGCCGGAGAACTGCTGCAGCCAGAAAGAATTACCAGTATGCTTCCAAGAACATATCTTTTTGCAGACATGATGCGCTCCTTGCATTTAGGGAGTTTCGATAAAGTTCACCGAGTTTTTAAACGGACTCAAAAAAGCTTTGTTTATATAGGTGGCGATGTTCAGCGAGTAGCTTTCATCACACAAACTGCTTGTATTGGACTCACCGATATGAGTCGCGGCAAGCGTCAGGACAGGTGTGCCTGAGACAAACAGGGCCGATCCGCTGCCTCCACCCTCCATGCTGCAAACATGACTGAAACATCCT
Source organism: Pseudomonas sp. S3_C06 (assembly GCF_054667675.1). Lineage (NCBI taxonomy): Bacteria > Pseudomonadati > Pseudomonadota > Gammaproteobacteria > Pseudomonadales > Pseudomonadaceae > Pseudomonas > Pseudomonas sp. S3_C06. Next base: position 1,884,306 of record NZ_CP162747.1, on the reverse strand, counting down.
TCGCTCTTTGCTTTTGCGGCACATTTCGTGCCTTTACCTTCGACGAAGCCTGAAGGGTATTTTTCAGGGTCGAGCGAGTTTGCAAGTGGCATATGAGAGATTTGAGTGAGTAGTGTCGGTGCGGCGCTGTCGCCATTTTTCTGATCGGTCATAGTGCGTAAAGCAGACTTCTGCAGCACATTGATCGCGCTAGGGGACTTTAGACCTGGCGCGATGCGTACCAGTACCTGGTCCTGTCCGACATCCTTGACTTTGTCTTCGGTCAATGCATCTTTTTGGCTGATTGCGCATACTTGGAATCGATCCTGACTCATGGCAGCCTGGAACCAGACATCTGAATCATTAGGCAAATTTTTGAAGCAATGTCTTGCTGTCAACACGTAAGTACCGCTACCTACGGACAAACCTGTACACAGGTTATCGTCTGACCACATGATTTTCCCCAGGCGATTCATGAGCGAGTGTTGTTTTACAAACGCAGATTGCTCGGCTGGTGTGTAGCAATTATCCAATAGCGACTTCAGTGCGCTGACATATTTCTCTGTCACCTGCCTTACTTCTTTCTCTGTGTATCGGTTGAGAAATGCTTCTCTATCGGACAAATACATTCGCGCGATCGCTTGTACGTTACCAATCTCCATCGAAGACAAGGCGATACGTTGCTCTCTGTATTCATCGGTTACGCGTTGATTACAACTTGAAAGCTCATTGCTTTTGTATCTGTTGATGAGCTCTGCTGCATTGCCAACTGCGGGGGTACTCATGGATGTTTTTAATTGACTCTTTGTATCCTCGGTGCTGATGGTATGGCTGGTGAAGTCATTGCGCTTGAAAAGTGCGAGTAATTCTCCCTGAGTCTGCGCCTCAAGTTCATCTGAAGGGATTTTGTTTTTTGGTAGATTAAAAGACTCATCTGAGTTCAAGTCTTTCCAATATCCAATCACTCCGGAGGGCAATTGGACTGTGCCACCTTCTGATGTAAATGAATGGTGCCGGGTGAATGATGTCTGCTTTGGTCCTCGTGGCAGCGCGACTAGGCTGGGTTGATTTCCCATCGATTTATAGACAGTTCCGTTGAACTGCTGGACTACTTGGTACTGTTGAGTACCCGACGCACTGGGAACTTTAGCTATTTGTACCAAAGGTGTTTCGCTGGTCAAACCCGCTGGTCTATCAGCTAGCTCAGCGGCATCGTTATGGCAGAGGTAGTCCCTTGCATAAAGATTATTAGCAGTGCAGATCGCTAGAAACATTCCCGCATACAGAAAGACCTGACGATGTGGGCGCATGATATCTTCCTTGGCCGCCAGCCAGCATTCATGTTGGTGAATTCGATGAATGCTGGACATCGTGAATTCAGGTATAGCACTTTGCTTCTACGAGTAAAGGACACTGATCAACAAAATAGTGTGACCGGATGAACGGAGATGACGCCTGCTTTGGAGGGGCAAGCGCCATTCTGAGCGCTGCAACACGGTTCAACCCTGGCTAAACATCTCCATCGCCCGCTGCTTGATCTGCTCTTCAGTCAGATCTTCCTTGCGCGAGGCCAGAAACCACAAATGCCCATACGGATCCTTCAGCGTCCCGCTGCGATCACCGTAAAACTGATCCTTGACCTCGGACACCGAGGTCGCCCCGGCATCCAGTGCTCGTTGAAATGACTTGTCGACATCGGTCACATACAGATGCAATCCAACTGATACGGCTTTATCAGGATTGCTCAACGGCCCTTGATCGCACGGCGAGCCGAGCATGATCGCGCTGTCGCCAATGCGCAGCTCGGCGTGACCGATGCCGCCGTCAGGCATGGCCAGGCGCATGACTTCGGTGGCGCCGAAGGCTTTTTTATAGAAATCGATGGCTTCGGCGGCTTTGTGGATGCCGAGATACGGGGTAATGCTGTGATACCCCTCGGGAATGGGTTTTACGCTCATGACGTTCTCCCTGAATTGTTGTTCTTTGAGACAGGACTCCACCGGATTTGTGGAAGAGTCACTATAGAACTGTCCTCGCGGTGCAGATTTTTGCCCGACGAGCAGTCAATCCTTGGGAAAGTGCGGTCCCGGTCCCTGTTCGCCCAGCACATCACCCTGATTGCGCAGCGGGCAGGCCTCCATCGACAAACAGCCGCAACCGATGCAGCCATTGAGGCGGTCGCGCAGCAGCGTCAATTGCTCGATCCGCTCATCCAGCTCCCGGCGCCATTGCTGCGAGAGGATTTTCCAGTCTGCCGCGCTGGGTGCGCGATCGTCCGGGAGAATTTTCAGCGCCTCGCCAATCTCCGCCAGCGGAATCCCCAGCCGCTGCGCGACTTTGATCAACGCCACGCGGCGCAGTACTTCGCGCGGATAGCGCCGTTGATTGCCGGCATTGCGCTGGCTCTTGATCAAACCTTTGGATTCATAAAAGTGCAGGGCGGTGACGGCCACGCCACTGCGTGCTGCGACTTCACCGACGGTGAGCTGCTTGTGCACGGTTTCCTTGGTGATCATTGCAAAAATGCTCTTGACCTTGACTTAACTAGAGGTTTTACCCTGCAGGCCTTCGAGTCGCAAGGCTCGTCTTACGTTGAGTGGGGGTTTTCCATGAACAACCGAAGTTTTACCCAATTGATTGAATTTGAAATCGAACCACGCCAACAACCCGCCCTGGTGACCGCGTTATCGATGCAGACCGAGCGCCTGGCCGTGCGTTATGCCGGTTTTGTCAGCGCCAGTGTGCAGGCCAGCGATGACGGCCGGCGCGTGTTGAGTTTTCTCCAATGGCAGACCCGCGAGGCGGGGGAGGCGGCCTTTCGCAGCTTCGAGAGCGGCGAGCAGGACTTCTGGCAACTGATCCACACCCATCAGGCGAAAACCATCACCTTCAATTCGTTCCAGGTGCTGAGCAGCATCGCCCGCAGTCACGACGATGCGCTGCACTGCCATCTGGTCGGTTAGATCGACAGCTGGATCAAACGCTCGCCTTGCAGATTTTCCGTGAGGCGCCGCTTGTTCACTGCCAGTTCGCCGATCTTGATCAGTCGCGTACGGGTGACGTTGCGGCTCAGACCGAGCAATGCGGCGGTGTGCACCTGGTTGTAATGGCAAAAGCGATACGCCGCGCGCAACAAGGCGTCCTCCACTTTTTCGTGCAAAGCGCCGGCTTGTTGCGCAAACAGTTTTTGAAAGGCCTGTTCCAGCAATGCCTCCGGTGAATCGTCGGCGCCGGCATGATCGTCGGGTCGTTCGATGCGCAGGTTCGACAGCCGCAGATCGTCGCGCTCGATCACACCATTGCGGCAGATCAGCAGAGTGTGGTGGATGACGTTTTCCAGCTCGCGAATATTGCCCGGCCAACTGTAAGCGCGCAGCTTGTGCTCGGCGCCGGGGCTGATACTCACGCGTCCATAACCGAGGCGCTGGCTGTAGGCTTCGATGAAATGGCGAGTGAGCGGCAGGATATCGCCGGGACGCTCGCGCAACGGGCTCAGTTCCAGATTGACCACGTTGAGGCGGTAATACAGATCCTCGCGGAAATGGCCGGCGTTGATGGCTTTTTCCAGCTGCACGTTGGTCGCCGCCAGCACCCGCACATCGATGGCAATGCTTTTGCGCGAGCCCAGTCGGACCACTTCGCGTTCCTGCAACACCCGCAGCAACTTGACCTGAATCGCCATCGGCAGATCGCCGATCTCATCGAGAAACAACGTGCCGCCATCCGCTTCCTCGAACCATCCGGCCTTGGCGCTCAGCGCGCCGGTGAACGCGCCTTTTTCATGACCGAACAATTCCGCTTCCACCAGCGATTCGGAAAACGCCCCGCAATTGACCGCGATAAACGGCCGATGACGACGGTTGCTGAGGTTATGAATATGCCGCGCTACCAGCTCTTTGCCGGTACCGGTCTCGCCGATGATCAGCACACTCGCTTCACTCGGCGCGACCTGTTGCAAATGCGCGAGCAAGGCCTGGGACTTCGGGTCTTCGAAGACCTGCGCGGTGGCGCGGATCGACGTCGCGAGCGCGGGGGAGGGCGGTAGGGTCAGCAGTTGCATGGGCTCGTCCTTCTTTTTAGTTCAAATGCAGGCAGGTCAGGAATAGAAGGTCGGCACCGGTAGCGACTGATTCAGCGCCCAGTCGCCCAATTCGTGGAGTTTGTAATCCAGCGGGTCGTGCAAAGTTTGCGTGCGCAGGTTGCGCCAGTGACGGTCGAGGCGCAGGGAGGCGTGGGTCGAACGCGCGCCGGTCACTTCGAACAAACGACTGCAAATTTCCAGGCCCTGGCGGCTGGCGGCGACTTTGGCGGTGGCAATCGCGGTGGCGACATGGCCGCGCTCTTCGGCGCTGAGATTGGCGCCTTTGGTCCAAGCCTCATCAAGCAACGCCGCCGCGCGTTCGACCAACAAGCGAATGCCTTCCAGCGCCACCCAGAACTCGCCGTAATGCGCGAGCACGTAGGGATCTTCGCGCACATCGCGCGCCGTGGATTTGTGCCAGAGGCGGGTTTCGCTGAGGGTATATTGCCGTGCTTCTTCAAAGGCGCCTTCGGCAATCCCGAGAAACATATGCGTGAAGGTCAGTTGCGCAATCAACGGTCGCAAGCAGGCGAACGGCGTGCTCAGTGGGCCGGGATCGAGCAACAGTTCCGACTCTTCGACGCGCACCCGTTCAAACGTGGCGCTGCCGCTGTCGGTCTGACGCTGGCCGATGTTGTTCCAGTCGTTGTGCAGGGTGATGCCGCTGCGTCCGCTGGGAATCGCCGCGATCAGCAACTTGCCGCCGGCGCTTTCATCCACCGCCGAGGCGATCAGCATTTGTGAGTCGCTGGCGCCGGAACAGAAGCTTTTCTTCCCGGAAAACTCGCGCCAGCCACCGAGGTTCTTGACCACGGTACGGGTGTCGAGCGGGTTCAGTGCGTTGCCCCAGAACCAGTTCTGCCGCGCGGTCTGTTCGAACCACGGCTGCCATTGTTCGGGCCGGGAAAACAGGCGCACGGTGGCGAGCATCAAGTGATGAAAGCCGAAGACGTGGGCGATCGAGCTGTCGACCTTGGCGAATTCGCGAACGACCTGCAGGGTTTCACTCCAGCTCGCGCCGAGGCCGCCGTAGCGGGTGGGAATGCTCAGGGCCAGCAAGCCGCTGTCGCGCAGCGCATCGCGCTCGACCTTCGGCGTGCCGCCACGCTCGTCACGCTCGACGGCAGTCAGAGCAAACTCGGCGGCCAGCTGGCGGGCGGTCTGCAGCGGGGATAACAAAGTACTTTGTGGTTTGGCGGTCACACCAACACTCCTGAATTCAAACTGCCCATGTAGGAGCTGCCGCAGCCTGCGGCAGCTCCTACACAAGAGATCCGGTTTACGCCGAGGCTTTTGTGGGCAACACATCATTGGCAATCATTTCACCAAACGGCCCGGTCAGATTGGTCACGCCACGCCCGGCCAGACTGGCGTAAGGCTCGGGCAGCAGCGGGAACACCAACTCGGCAAAGCGGTAAGCCTCTTCCAGATGCGGGTAACCGGAGAAGATGAAACTCTCGATGCCCAGATCCGCGTATTCCTTGATCCGCGCCGCCACTTGCTGCGGATCGCCCACCAGCGCCGTCCCGGCACCGCCGCGCACCAGGCCGACGCCGGCCCACAGATTCGGAGCGATCTCGAGGTTGTCGCGACGACCATCGTGCAACGCCGCCATGCGCCGCTGACCCTCGGAATCGAAACGCGAGAAGGACTTCTGCGCCGCTTCAATGGTCTCGTCGCTGATGTGTTCGATCAGTTTGTCCGCGGCTTTCCAGGCTTCTTCGGCGGTCTCGCGCACGATGACATGCAGGCGGATACCGAACTTGACCTTGCGCCCATGCCGCGCCGCGCGCTCGCGCACATCGGCGAGTTTTTCCGCGACGGCGGCCGGAGGCTCGCCCCAGGTCAGATAGACGTCGACCTGTTCAGCGGCCAGATCATGCGCAGCGTCGGAGGAACCGCCGAAGTACAGCGGCGGATAGGGTTTCTGTACCGGCGGATACAGCGCTTTGGCGTTCTGCACCTTCAGATGTTTGCCGTCGAAATCTACCGCTTCGCCTTGCAGCACGCGACGCCAGATCTTCAGGAATTCATCGGTGACTTCATAACGCTCGGCGTGACTGAGGAAACTGCCGTCGCCACGGTTTTCATCCGGATCGCCGCCGGTCACCACGTTGATCAACAAGCGCCCGTTGGACAGCCGATCAAGCGTCGCAGCCATGCGCGCCGAGACTGTCGGCGAGATGATCCCGGGACGGATCGCCACCAGATAACGCAGGCGCTCAGTCAGCGGCACCAGCGCCGAGGCGATCACCCACGAGTCTTCGCAGGAGCGCCCGGTGGGAATCAGCACGCCGTGGTAGCCCAGGCTGTCAGCGGCCTGCGCAACCTGTTTCAGATAATTGAGCGTGACCGGGCGCGCCCCTTGGGTGGTGCCCAGATAGTGGCCATCGCCGTGGGTCGGCAGGAACCAGAAAACATCCATGAACGGCTCCTCAGGCGATTTTCAGCAAGGGTTTGATTTGTGTGGCGAACAGCGGCGCCGCGCGTTCGGCGGCCAAGCGGATGCGCGCCTTCAACAGTTCGCTGGTGATCTGGTAATCGGCGAAGTCGGCTTCGGTGGCGTACACGCCGATCGGCAAGGTCATGGCCTGGAAAAAGCTGAACAGCGGCCGCAACTGGTGATCGAGCACCAGCGCATGGCGTTCGCTGCCGCCGGTTGCGGCGAGCAGCACCGGTGTGTCGATCAGGGCGTTGAGGTCGATCAGGTCGAACAGATGCTTGAGCAGACCCGGGTAGGAGCCGCGATAAACCGGCGCGGCCACGATCAACAGATCGGCCTGTTCAATGGCCTGCAACTCGGCTTCAACCTCGGCACTGAGTTCCTGACGCGACAGCGCGCCGCCGAGCGGGCGAGCGATATCACCGAGTTCGATCAAATGGCTTTCGATGGTGAGGTGGCCGGCCAGTTCGGCGAGCAAGGCTTGGGTCAGCACCAGAGTACGGGACGGACGCCAGGTGCCGCCGGAGAGGGCGACGACTTTCAGGGGACGCGACATGATCAGTTCCTTTTTTCAACAGTTGCTCAGCGAGCAGTGAATGAGTCACCGAGTCTGAGCAAGCGCTGTACCAATTCCTGTAAGCCCCGGTATACAAGGCGTTGAGCGTTAGCGTGGCGGTCGCGCCTGTGAGCAGCGAGGCGCTTTGTTGAATCGGTGTTGGCTGAGCAACAGTTGCTGGAGCAACAGTGCTCAGCGCATGGATGAAGTTATAAAGGCTGTTTGTTATTCCGTAAAAGAACGTTAATCGATATTTATAGATCGTTCGGAGATATATGCCGGCCCGTGTCGATTTCCTGATAGCCACTATTGAGAGCGTTGATTTCTGCGCGAGCGTGCCCGGGCGTAGCCTTTGTCCATCGACTCCCATTGCTCGCCAGGACGCTCCCATGAATCGTTTACTGACTGTTTCCCTGTTGCTCGCTGTCTCCGTACTCGCCGGTTGTGCCGGACACGTTTCGCCGGAAATGCGCCCCTACACCGATGAGGAATCCCGCGAGTTGGCGATGGAAGCACTGAATCGCAGCGGCTTGTCCTTCGACGAATATCACGCAAAAAAAGCGCAATTGCTCGGTCAGACCCGGTTCGACAAGAAAGCTGAAATGAGTGCCGAACGTGCCGTACAGCTGCACGGTCGTCCTAGCTGAAACCAAACTGTACTGGTAGAAGTTTTACCCAACTGTCCGTGGGCTTGCCGGGCGGTGTGGGATAGGGTCAACACCTGAATGACCCTGATGGATTGCCTGCCATGACCCTCTCGCTTGACCTGCTGTTGGGCTTTGCCCTGTTTGCCCTTGTCACCTCGATTACGCCGGGGCCGAACAACACCATGTTGCTGGCATCGGGGGTGAATTTCGGCTTTAACCGCACCATCCCGCATATGCTCGGAATTACTTGTGGCTTCTTCGTTCTGGTTGTCGCGGTGGGCTTCGGCCTCGGCGCGGTGTTTCAGAACTATCCGATTCTCTATACGGTTCTGCGCTATGTCGGCGCGGCGTATCTGTTGTATCTGGCGTGGAAAATCGCTCACTCGGGACCCGTCGGTGACAGCGCCGAGGGCGAGGCAAAGCCGATCAGCTACCTTGGCGCCGCCGCGTTTCAGTGGGTCAATCCCAAGGCGTGGATCATGGCGATCGGCGCCATCAGCACTTACACGCCGATGCAGGGCTATTTCACCAATGTCGTGGTGATTGCTGCGGTGTTTGCCATCATCAACCTGCCGAGTGTCGGCGTCTGGGCCGCCTGCGGTACGTTGTTGCGCAATGTGCTGAAGGATCCGCGCTGGTTGCGCGTGTTCAACTGGGGCATGGCGGCATTGCTGGTGATTTCGCTGTACCCGTTACTTCTCGAAAGCTTTAGCTGACGCATCGCTTCAACCGCAGGCCGGATGCCTGTTAAGCTCGGCTTCAGGAGCGTTCCTACGCACTTTTAAATGAAGTTGTTCTTCTTTAACGGCATCCGATCAGGTATTGATGACGCTCTCGAACCGGCGCGCAGCTCACAAGGCTGCGCCGTACTGTTTGCAGACACGAGCCTCCTGATCCCGGAACACGCTCTGCGAGTCTTTTATGAACACACGTCCGTTGTATTTCGATTACGCCGCCACCACCCCGGTTGACGAGCGGGTCATCCAGGTGATGATCGAGTGTCTGGGGTTTCACGGTAATTTTGGTAACCCGGCTTCCAGCTCCCATGCTTACGGCCAGCAGGCCCGGCAGACGGTAGAGCAAGCCCGTCGGCAGGTTGCCGAGCTGGTCGGCGCCCGAGCTGAACAGATTGTCTGGACCTCCGGTGCCACCGAGTCCAATAACCTCGCCCTCAAAGGCGTGGCGCAGGCGCGCGGGGTTTCCGGCGGCCATATCATCACCAGCCAGATTGAACACAAAGCCATCCTCGATACCGCCCGCCAATTGCAGGACGCCGGCATCGCCGTGACCTATCTGGTGCCGGACGCCGATGGCCTGATCACGCCGCAAGCGGTCAGTGAAGCCATGCGTGAGGACACCTTTCTGGTGTCGCTGATGCTGGTCAACAACGAGTTGGGCACGGTCAACGATGTTCAAGCGATTGGCGAAGTGGTGCGCAGTCGTGAAGCGTTGTTCCACGTCGATGCGGCACAGGGGGCCGGTAAAGTGGCCATCGATCTGGCGCAATGGCCGGTGGATCTGATGTCGTTTTCGGCGCACAAACTTTACGGCCCGAAAGGCATCGGCGCGTTGTATGTCGGCCCACGAGCGCAGCAGCGGTTGCAGGCGCAGATTCACGGCGGTGGTCATGAAGGTGGTTTGCGCTCCGGAACCTTGGCGACGCACCAGATTGCCGGCATGGGCGCGGCGTTTGCCTTGGCCGCCGAGAACTTCGAGGCCGAGAAAAAAACCATCGTCGCACTGCGCGAACGCCTGCTCGAACAATTGCTCAGCCTGCCGGGCGTTAGCCTGAACGGCTGCGCCACTCAGCGCATTCCGCACACCTTGAGCCTGACCTTCAGCGAAGGCGAATTCAACAGCGCGGCGTTGAGTCATTCGATCGCCTTTTCCGCGACTTCGGCGTGCAACTCCGCCAGTAACACGCCATCGCACGTGCTGTTGGCGCTGGGTCATGACGCACATCTGGCCGGTCGCACCATTCGCCTGAGCCTCGGCCGCTTCACCACCGCCGAAGATATCGACAAGGCTGTTCAACTGATCAAGACCGCCTGCGCCAGTGCTCCGGCATTCTGGGCGACAGGGCTTTAAACGAGCCGACCTCACGGCTACGAACAATAACGATGAAGTGATTAGCAGGAGACATGATGAGTACCCAGACCTCGACCGAAGGATCGGTGCCCCAGCGCCTGGCGCACACCCGCGAACTGATGCGCCGCGAAGGCATTCACGCACTGCTGGTGCCGTCCGCCGACCCGCATTTGTCGGAATATCTGCCGGGTTACTGGCAGGGTCGGCAGTGGTTGTCGGGCTTCCATGGTTCGGTCGGGACGTTGATCATCACCGCTGATTTTGCTGGCGTCTGGGCCGACAGCCGTTATTGGGAGCAGGCGACTAAAGAACTCAAGGGCAGCGGCATCGAACTGGTCAAACTGCAACCGGGTCAGCCGAGCCCGCTGGACTGGCTTGCCGAACAGACACCTGAAGGAGGTGTAGTTGCGGTCGACGGTGCGGTGATGGCCGTGGCCTCGGCGCGTACCCTGAGCAGCAAGCTCGAAGCACGCGGTGCGCGCCTGCGCACCGACATCGATCTGTTGCAGGAAGTCTGGAGCGATCGCCCGAGCCTGCCGAATGCACCGATTTATCAGCATCTGCCACCTCAAGCGACGGTCAGCCGTGGCGAGAAACTCGCCAAACTGCGCGAAACCTTGCAAGAGCGCGGGGCGGACTGGCATTTCATAGCCACTCTCGACGACATTGCCTGGCTGTTCAACCTGCGTGGCGGCGATGTGTCGTTCAACCCGGTGTTTGTTTCGTTTGCGTTGATCGGTCAGCAGCAGGCGACGTTGTTCGTAGCGCTGAGCAAGGTCGACGCAGATTTGCGCGCGGTGCTGGAGACGGATGGTGTAACGCTGCGTGATTACACAGAAGTCGCTGATGCCCTGCGTGCCGTGCCGAGTGGCGCGAGCCTGTTGGTTGACCCGGCGCGAGTGACCAGCGGCTTGCTGGATAACCTCGACAGCGGCGTGAAGCTGGTCGAAGGCTTGAACCCGACCACGTTGGCCAAGTCGCAGAAAAGTGAAGCCGATGCTCAGCACATCCGCCAAGCGATGGAACAGGACGGCGCGGCGCTGTGCGAGTTTTTCGCCTGGCTGGAATCGGCCTGGGGCCGCGAACGCATCACCGAACTGACCATCGACGAGAAGCTCACCGCTGCCCGCGAACGTCGTCCGGATTATGTATCGCTGAGTTTCAACACCATCGCCGCGTTCAACGCCAACGGCGCCATGCCGCATTACCACGCCACCGAAGAAGAGCATGCGGCGATCGAGGGTGACGGCTTGCTGCTGATCGACTCGGGTGGACAATACCTCGGCGGCACCACGGACATCACGCGGATGGTGCCGGTCGGTACGCCGACTGAAGAGCAGAAGCGCGATTGCACGCGCGTGTTGAAGGGCGTGATTGCGCTGTCGCGTGCACAGTTCCCGAAAGGCATTCTCTCGCCGCTGCTCGATGCCATTGCCCGTGCGCCGATCTGGGCCGACAGCGTGGATTACGGTCACGGTACGGGTCACGGCGTTGGCTATTTCCTCAACGTCCATGAAGGCCCGCAAGTGATTGCCTATCAGGCAGCGCCGGCACCGCAGACGGCCATGCAGCCGGGAATGATCACCTCGATCGAGCCGGGCACTTACCGTCCGGGTCGTTGGGGCGTGCGTATCGAAAACCTGGCGATGAACCGCGAGGCGGGCAGCAGCGAATTCGGTGAATTCCTCAAGTTTGAAACCTTGACGCTGTGCCCGATCGACACACGTTGCCTGCTGCCGGCGCTGCTGTCGGAGGAAGAGAAACAGTGGTTCAACGCCTACCACGCGCAAGTGCGTGAGCGCTTGAGTCCGTTGCTTGAGGGTGCCGCGCTGGAATGGCTTAACACCCGCACTGCCGCCATCTGATCGGTTGCAATTCAGGCGCTGTTATCAGCGCCTGAATGATCGCTTAGCCTTGGCGCAAGGCTTCCTCAACAAAGTCGAGCCGATCCTGGCCGAAGAACAGTTGATTGCCGATGAACATGCTGGGTGCCCCGAACACGCCGCGTTTAACTGCGGTCTCGGTGTTGTCCTTGAGCACGGCTTTGACGGATTCGTCACTGCTTAACGCCAGTATTTCCCGTGGATCGAAACCGTGTTTGCTCAGTACGGCGGCAACCGTTTCGGGGTCGTCGAGGCTGCGTCCGTCAACCCACAGTGCTGTGAACAGGCAATTGATAAACGCCTGAAAGCGTTCTGGCTGACGCAACTGGATGCCGGTAACCGCACGCATCAACATCAGTGTGTTGATCGGGAAGTGCGGATTGAATGTCAGCGGCACCCCGTAGCGTTTCGCGTAGCGGTCCAGATCCTCGAACATATACCGACCCTTCGCCGGAATCATCGCCGGCGATGCGTTGCCGGTTGCCTTGAAGACGCCACCGAGCAGCATCGGGATGTAGATCAGTTTACTGTTCGTTTCGGCGCAAATCTTCGGTAACTGGGTGTAGGCCAGATAGGTTGCAGGGCTGCCGAGGTCGAAATAGAACTCCACGGTTTTCGTCATTTTCGCGTCTCTGTCGTTATTGTTATGGCAGGGTCTTACCAGCGTTCGTTCCAAGGGCGCAGATCCAGCTCGAACGTCCAGGCATCCCGTGGCTGACTGTGCAGATACCAGTAGTTCTCGGCGATGTGCTCGGGATTGAGGATGCCATCCTGATCTTTCGTGGCGTACTTCTCGGGGAAACTGTTGCGAATGAAATCGGTGTCGATCGCACCATCGACCACCACATGGGCGACGTGGATGTTCATCGGCCCCAGTTCCCGCGCCATGCTTTGCGCCAGCGCGCGGATACCGTGTTTGGCACCAGCGAAAGCGGCGAACCCGGATGCGCCACGAAGTCCTGCGGTGGCACCGGTGAAAAGAATCGTGCCGCGATTGCGCGTGACCATGCGTTTGGCCACTTCACGGGCATTGAGAAAGCCTGAGAAGCAGGCCATTTCCCAGATCTTGAAATATTTGCGAGCGGTTTCTTCAAGAATGCTGCACGGCACGTTGGCGCCAATGTTGAAGACAAAGGCTTCGACCGGACCGAGGCGGGTTTCGATGTCTTCAATCAAGGCGATGACGTCTTCTTCCTTGCGCGCATCGCAGGCAAAGCCATGGGCTTCGCCGCCTTCAGCCTTGATTGCATCCACCAGTGGCTGCAATTTGTCGGCGCTGCGGCGGGTGACGCAGGCGACGAATCCTTCTTTGGCAAAACGCTTGGCAATCGCTCCGCCCGTGGCATCGCCGGCGCCGACAACCAATACGACCTTCTTGTTGTTCATGGGTGAATCCCTTTATTAAACGATCGTTAAGTGAACGAACGTTATGCTAGGATCCGGGCAACGTCAAGGCAGTCGATTCGAGGGCAAACACATGCGTTACTCCGCCAGTCACAAGCTGGAAACCCGGGAAAAACTCTTGCAGAGCAGTGCGTTGTCAGCAAAGCGATCGGGTTTTTCCACGGTGGGCGTCGATGGTTTGATGAAGGCTATCGGGTTGAGTGGGGCGGCGTTCTACAGTCACTTCTCGTCCAAAGATGCGTTGTTCACTGCTATCGTCGAGCGAGAGTTGGGTCAAAGCCTTGAGCGGTTGGGGGGAGAGGGGGCGCAGGATCGTGAACGACTGGAGCGTTGTCTCAAACACTATCTGAGCATGGCCCACGTAGAACAACCTGAGGCCGGTTGTGCGTTACCAGCGCTGGGGGCAGAAATTGCCCGATCGGATGTGCAGGTGCGCGAACAGGCCGAGCTGTGGATTTGTCGCCTCCAGGAGCGTTGGGCACAGATACTGGAGAGCGAGACCCTGGCCTGGTCGGTGCTGTCGCAATGCGTCGGAGCATTGGTGGTGGCGCGCATGTTGGCCACGCCGGACGTTCAGCAAGCGGTGCTGAAGTCCAGCCATGAAGAGATTGGCCGGCAGATTGCCGGGCAGCGCTGATCTATTTACAGATGACAATCATGCTGCGACTGGTGTAACCCGCAGGATTGAGACCGAACGGGTAATCGCCGGGTTCTTCCACGGCGTCACCGGACTTGGCGATGACCTTGTAGCCTTTCGGCAAGCAGGCATTGGCGGCACTGGCGTAGCACTTGTCCCAGGAGGACGATAGCCCTGAACAGTTGATGTGCAGCCCTTTTTTCCCGCGTTTTACCTGAGTTTCCGAAGTCGCCGCACAACCCGCAACAGCCAGTATGGCGATCAGTATCAAAATTCGTTTCATTACCGTCCTTATAGCGGCCACGAGTCTAACGCTCGGGTTTGCCTGTGTTCGCGTGCGCTCTAAGCTTTTTGAAGTCCCTGTCCGAAAAAATCCATGTCTGGCATTGGGTTACGGGTCTAAACATGGCCTAAATGTGCGCCAATTGCCAGACCTTCGTCAAAACCTCTTTCAATCAGCCGCGATTGCGGGTTTCGCAGCACTGCCCATCGTCATGGTTGCGCCGACGGACGCCAGAATAATGCACAGGATCGCCATCCATTGTGACAGCGTGAGGAATTCATGCAGAAACAACAGTCCTGATAACGCGCCGAAGGCCGGTTCGATACTCATCAATGTGCCAAAGGTGCGTGCCGGCATCCGGGTCAGGGCGACCATCTCCAGCGTGTAAGGCAGGGCGGTGGACAGAATGGCGACACCAATGGCAATCGGGATCAACGAGGGGGTCAAAAGGGCTGCACCAGCATGCACGATGCCGATAGGAGCGACGAACAACGCCGCGATCATCACCCCCAACGCTGCAGTCGTGATTCCGTTATCGGCGCCGGCCTTCTGGCCGAACAGAATATATAGCGCCCAGCAAGCACCCGCTCCCAGCGCATACCCGGCGCCCACCAGGTCGATTCCAGCACTGGTCGCGCCTGTTGGAATCAGCAACATCAAGCCGACAGCGGCCAAGGCGATCCAGAGAAAATCGATGGCACGGCGGGAGGCATAGATGGCGACGGCCAGTGGCCCGGTAAATTCGAGTGCGACGGCAATACCCAGCGGAACCGTGCGCAATGACATATAGAAGAGGAAGTTCATTCCGCCCAATGCCATCCCGTAGACGATGACCGTGCGCAGCGATTTGGCCGTGAGCGTGGCTCGCCAGGGACGCAGGATTAACAGCATGATCACGCTGGCAAAGATCAGGCGCAGTGTGGTGGTTCCCTGAGCGCCGACGATGGGAAACATGCTTTTGGCCAGTGAGGCACCGGACTGGATCGACGCCATGGCTATTAATAGCAGGCCAACCGGGAACAACATTGAGGCAAGAGAGCGTGGCTGGTCATTCATTGCGTGGCATCGTCCGAGGTAAGAACAAGGTTTTGTTTTGTTATTGGGCAATATACTGCGCATTCGTTGCGGTTACGTCTATATAGAGAAGGCTTTTTCCCAGCATCGATAGAAAACTGAAATTAACGGTTGACGGCAGATTTGAGATGTCTATAATTCGCCCCACTTCCGGCGCAGCCGAAACGGAAAACTCCTTGAGATTCAATGAGTTATGTATGTTTCGGCAGCAGGTTGCTTCAGTTCATCGAAGTCGAAAGGAAGTTGAAAAAGAGGTGTTGACAGCAGCGTGTAACGCTGTAGAATTCGCCTCCCGCTGACGAGAGATCGGAAGCGCAAGTGGTTGAAGTTGTTGAAGAATTCTTCGAAAGCTTCTGAAAATAATCACTTGACAGCAAATGAGGCTGCTGTAGAATGCGCGCCTCGGTTGAGACGAAAGATCTTAACCAACCGCTCTTTAACAACTGAATCAAGCAATTCGTGTGGGTGCTTGTGGAGTCAGACTGATAGTCAACAAGATTATCAGCATCACAAGTTACTCCGCGAGAAATCAAAGATGTAACCAACGATTGCTGAGCCAAGTTTAGGGTTTCTTAAAAACCCAAAGATGTTTGAACTGAAGAGTTTGATCATGGCTCAGATTGAACGCTGGCGGCAGGCCTAACACATGCAAGTCGAGCGGATGAGAGGAGCTTGCTCCTGGATTCAGCGGCGGACGGGTGAGTAATGCCTAGGAATCTGCCTGGTAGTGGGGGACAACGTTTCGAAAGGAACGCTAATACCGCATACGTCCTACGGGAGAAAGCAGGGGACCTTCGGGCCTTGCGCTATCAGATGAGCCTAGGTCGGATTAGCTAGTTGGTGAGGTAATGGCTCACCAAGGCGACGATCCGTAACTGGTCTGAGAGGATGATCAGTCACACTGGAACTGAGACACGGTCCAGACTCCTACGGGAGGCAGCAGTGGGGAATATTGGACAATGGGCGAAAGCCTGATCCAGCCATGCCGCGTGTGTGAAGAAGGTCTTCGGATTGTAAAGCACTTTAAGTTGGGAGGAAGGGTTGTAGATTAATACTCTGCAATTTTGACGTTACCGACAGAATAAGCACCGGCTAACTCTGTGCCAGCAGCCGCGGTAATACAGAGGGTGCAAGCGTTAATCGGAATTACTGGGCGTAAAGCGCGCGTAGGTGGTTCGTTAAGTTGGATGTGAAATCCCCGGGCTCAACCTGGGAACTGCATTCAAAACTGTCGAGCTAGAGTATGGTAGAGGGTGGTGGAATTTCCTGTGTAGCGGTGAAATGCGTAGATATAGGAAGGAACACCAGTGGCGAAGGCGACCACCTGGACTGATACTGACACTGAGGTGCGAAAGCGTGGGGAGCAAACAGGATTAGATACCCTGGTAGTCCACGCCGTAAACGATGTCAACTAGCCGTTGGGAGTCTTGAGCTCTTAGTGGCGCAGCTAACGCATTAAGTTGACCGCCTGGGGAGTACGGCCGCAAGGTTAAAACTCAAATGAATTGACGGGGGCCCGCACAAGCGGTGGAGCATGTGGTTTAATTCGAAGCAACGCGAAGAACCTTACCAGGCCTTGACATCCAATGAACTTTCCAGAGATGGATTGGTGCCTTCGGGAACATTGAGACAGGTGCTGCATGGCTGTCGTCAGCTCGTGTCGTGAGATGTTGGGTTAAGTCCCGTAACGAGCGCAACCCTTGTCCTTAGTTACCAGCACGTAATGGTGGGCACTCTAAGGAGACTGCCGGTGACAAACCGGAGGAAGGTGGGGATGACGTCAAGTCATCATGGCCCTTACGGCCTGGGCTACACACGTGCTACAATGGTCGGTACAAAGGGTTGCCAAGCCGCGAGGTGGAGCTAATCCCATAAAACCGATCGTAGTCCGGATCGCAGTCTGCAACTCGACTGCGTGAAGTCGGAATCGCTAGTAATCGTGAATCAGAATGTCACGGTGAATACGTTCCCGGGCCTTGTACACACCGCCCGTCACACCATGGGAGTGGGTTGCACCAGAAGTAGCTAGTCTAACCTTCGGGAGGACGGTTACCACGGTGTGATTCATGACTGGGGTGAAGTCGTAACAAGGTAGCCGTAGGGGAACCTGCGGCTGGATCACCTCCTTAATCGACGACATCAGCTGCTCCATAAGTTCCCACACGAATTGCTTGATTCATTGAAGAAGACGATAGAAGCAGCTTTAAGCTCCAAGCTGATAGCTCCAAGCTACAGTTACGCGCTCGAAATTGGGTCTGTAGCTCAGTTGGTTAGAGCGCACCCCTGATAAGGGTGAGGTCGGCAGTTCGAATCTGCCCAGACCCACCAATTTTGTTATGGGGCCATAGCTCAGCTGGGAGAGCGCCTGCCTTGCACGCAGGAGGTCAACGGTTCGATCCCGTTTGGCTCCACCATATAACTGCTTCTGAAAGCTTAGAAATGAGTATTCCATTGAGAATATTGATTTCTAGTCTTTGACTAGTTCGTTCTTTAAAAATTTGGGTATGTGATAGAAAGATAGACTGAACGTTACTTTCACTGGTAACGGATCAGGCTAAGGTAAAATTTGTGAGTTCTCTTAATTGAGAAATTCGAATTTTCGGCGAATGTCGTCTTCACAGTATAACCAGATTGCTTGGGGTTATATGGTCAAGTGAAGAAGCGCATACGGTGGATGCCTTGGCAGTCAGAGGCGATGAAAGACGTGGTAGCCTGCGAAAAGCTTCGGGGAGTCGGCAAACAGACTTTGATCCGGAGATGTCTGAATGGGGGAACCCAGCCATCATAAGATGGTTATCTTGTACTGAATACATAGGTGCAAGAGGCGAACCAGGGGAACTGAAACATCTAAGTACCCTGAGGAAAAGAAATCAACCGAGATTCCCTTAGTAGTGGCGAGCGAACGGGGACTAGCCCTTAAGTGGCTTTGAGATTAGCGGAACGCTCTGGAAAGTGCGGCCATAGTGGGTGATAGCCCTGTACGCGAAAATCTCTTAGTCATGAAATCGAGTAGGACGGAGCACGAGAAACTTTGTCTGAATATGGGGGGACCATCCTCCAAGGCTAAATACTACTGACTGACCGATAGTGAACTAGTACCGTGAGGGAAAGGCGAAAAGAACCCCGGAGAGGGGAGTGAAATAGATCCTGAAACCGTATGCGTACAAGCAGTGGGAGCAGACTTTGTTCTGTGACTGCGTACCTTTTGTATAATGGGTCAGCGACTTATTTTCAGTGGCGAGCTTAACCGAATAGGGGAGGCGTAGCGAAAGCGAGTCTTAATAGGGCGCCTAGTCGCTGGGAATAGACCCGAAACCGGGCGATCTATCCATGGGCAGGTTGAAGGTTGGGTAACACTAACTGGAGGACCGAACCGACTACCGTTGAAAAGTTAGCGGATGACCTGTGGATCGGAGTGAAAGGCTAATCAAGCTCGGAGATAGCTGGTTCTCCTCGAAAGCTATTTAGGTAGCGCCTCATGTATCACTGTAGGGGGTAGAGCACTGTTTCGGCTAGGGGGTCATCCCGACTTACCAAACCGATGCAAACTCCGAATACCTACAAGTGCCGAGCATGGGAGACACACGGCGGGTGCTAACGTCCGTCGTGAAAAGGGAAACAACCCAGACCGTCAGCTAAGGTCCCAAAGTTATGGTTAAGTGGGAAACGATGTGGGAAGGCTTAGACAGCTAGGAGGTTGGCTTAGAAGCAGCCACCCTTTAAAGAAAGCGTAATAGCTCACTAGTCGAGTCGGCCTGCGCGGAAGATGTAACGGGGCTCAAACCATACACCGAAGCTACGGGTATCACCTTCGGGTGATGCGGTAGAGGAGCGTTCTGTAAGCCTGTGAAGGTGAGTTGAGAAGCTTGCTGGAGGTATCAGAAGTGCGAATGCTGACATGAGTAACGACAATGGGTGTGAAAAACACCCACGCCGAAAGACCAAGGTTTCCTGCGCAACGTTAATCGACGCAGGGTTAGTCGGTCCCTAAGGCGAGGCTGAAAAGCGTAGTCGATGGAAAACAGTTTAATATTCCTGTACTTCTGGTTATTGCGATGGAGGGACGGAGAAGGCTAGGCCAGCTTGGCGTTGGTTGTCCAAGTTTAAGGTGGTAGGCTGAGATCTTAGGTAAATCCGGGATCTTAAGGCCGAGAGCTGATGACGAGTGTTCTTTTAGAACACGAAGTGGTTGATGCCATGCTTCCAAGAAAAGCTTCTAAGCTTCAGGTAACCAGGAACCGTACCCCAAACCGACACAGGTGGTTGGGTAGAGAATACCAAGGCGCTTGAGAGAACTCGGGTGAAGGAACTAGGCAAAATGGCACCGTAACTTCGGGAGAAGGTGCGCCGGTGAGGGTGAAGGACTTGCTCCGTAAGCTCATGCCGGTCGAAGATACCAGGCCGCTGCGACTGTTTATTAAAAACACAGCACTCTGCAAACACGAAAGTGGACGTATAGGGTGTGACGCCTGCCCGGTGCCGGAAGGTTAATTGATGGGGTTAGCTAACGCGAAGCTCTTGATCGAAGCCCCGGTAAACGGCGGCCGTAACTATAACGGTCCTAAGGTAGCGAAATTCCTTGTCGGGTAAGTTCCGACCTGCACGAATGGCGTAACGATGGCGGCGCTGTCTCCACCCGAGACTCAGTGAAATTGAAATCGCTGTGAAGATGCAGTGTATCCGCGGCTAGACGGAAAGACCCCGTGAACCTTTACTATAGCTTTGCACTGGACTTTGAATTTGCTTGTGTAGGATAGGTGGGAGGCTTTGAAGCGTGGACGCCAGTTCGCGTGGAGCCATCCTTGAAATACCACCCTGGCAACTTTGAGGTTCTAACTCAGGTCCGTTATCCGGATCGAGGACAGTGTATGGTGGGTAGTTTGACTGGGGCGGTCTCCTCCTAAAGAGTAACGGAGGAGTACGAAGGTGCGCTCAGACCGGTCGGAAATCGGTCGTAGAGTATAAAGGCAAAAGCGCGCTTGACTGCGAGACAGACACGTCGAGCAGGTACGAAAGTAGGTCTTAGTGATCCGGTGGTTCTGTATGGAAGGGCCATCGCTCAACGGATAAAAGGTACTCCGGGGATAACAGGCTGATACCGCCCAAGAGTTCATATCGACGGCGGTGTTTGGCACCTCGATGTCGGCTCATCACATCCTGGGGCTGAAGCCGGTCCCAAGGGTATGGCTGTTCGCCATTTAAAGTGGTACGCGAGCTGGGTTTAGAACGTCGTGAGACAGTTCGGTCCCTATCTGCCGTGGACGTTTGAGATTTGAGAGGGGCTGCTCCTAGTACGAGAGGACCGGAGTGGACGAACCTCTGGTGTTCCGGTTGTCACGCCAGTGGCATTGCCGGGTAGCTATGTTCGGGAAAGATAACCGCTGAAAGCATCTAAGCGGGAAACTTGCCTCAAGATGAGATCTCACTGGAACCTTGAGTTCCCTGAAGGGCCGTCGAAGACTACGACGTTGATAGGTTGGGTGTGTAAGCGCTGTGAGGCGTTGAGCTAACCAATACTAATTGCCCGTGAGGCTTGACCATATAACACCCAAGCAATTTGTGTCGAAAGGCCAAGTTGCGGTGTGTGAAGACGAAACGAACCGAAAGTTCGAATCTCACAAAAAACACCGAAAGCTGTCACATACCCAATTTGCTGAAGCGAGGCCACAAGGCCACGACTCAGTACCCGAATTTCTTGACGACCATAGAGCGTTGGAACCACCTGATCCCATCCCGAACTCAGCAGTGAAACGATGCATCGCCGATGGTAGTGTGGGGTTTCCCCATGTGAGAGTAGGTCATCGTCAAGATTAAATTCCGAAACCCCAATTGCGAAAGCAGTTGGGGTTTTGTTTTGCCCGCAGGAAAGTGTTCGCGGGACAACGCTGTCCCAACCGTCGCAAGAAATCGCCATTGGGGAAATTCCTTCTGAAGTGACCGGGCAGTTTTTGGTATGGTGCAGCTCGTTTTTTAACGGACTGATGTCATGCCCACGGATCGGCACTCATTTATGTTAAAGAGTTGCTGTAGAAATGCCTGAACCCATCCCGATCAAGGATCACGAAAAAGAGACGCGTCTGGTCAACAAACGGTTGATCGCCTGCGCCATGTTCGTCTTCGCCGTCAGCTGCGCCCTGGTCGTGCGCCTGTACATCCTGCAAGTGGTGGAGTTCGACTACCACTCGACCATCTCCGAAAACAACCGCGTCCACGTCTTGCCGATCCCGCCGACACGCGGCTTGATCTACGACCGCAATGGCGTGCTGCTCGCCGATAACCGCCCCAGTTTCAACCTGACCATCACCCGCGAACGCGCCACCGACGTCAATCAAGAACTGGACGAAGTCATCAACCTTCTGCACCTGCCAGCAGAAGATCACACCGTCTTCGACAAGGCCATGAAGCAGTCCCGCCACCCATTCACGCCGGTGACGCTGTTCTATGAACTGACGGAAGAGCAAATCGCCGTACTGGCCGTAAACGAGTTCCGTCTCCCGGGCCTCGATGTCGAGCCGCAGTTCGTCCGCCATTACCCACTCGGCGCACATTTCGCCCACTCGATCGGCTACGTCGGCCGGATCAACGAGAAAGAATCCAAGAGCCTAGACTCGGTCGAGTACCGTGGTACCCAATCCATCGGTAAAACCGGTATCGAGCGTTTCTATGAAGCGCAGTTACACGGCCACGTCGGTTACGAAGAAGTGGAAACCAACGCTCAAGGTCGCGTACTCCGTGTTTTGAAACACACAGACCCGGTCCCCGGCCAGAACATCGTCCTGAGCCTCGACATCAAGCTGCAAGAGGCGGCCGAAGCCGCTCTGGGTGATCGTCGTGGTTCAGTGGTCGCGCTCGATCCTTCGACCGGTGAAGTGTTGGCCATGGTCAGCAATCCGAGTTTTGATCCGAATCTGTTCGTCACTGGCATCAGCTCCAAAGAATATTCGGCACTGCGAGACTCGATCGACCGTCCGCTGTTCAACCGCGTACTGCGCGGGCTCTACGCGCCAGGTTCGACGATCAAGCCAGAAGTGGCAATTGCCGGCCTCGACGCCGGTGTCGTGACGCCGCAGACCCGCGTTTTCGACCCCGGTTATTACCAACTCCCGGACTTCGATCACAAGTACCGCAACTGGAACCACAGCGGTGACGGCTGGGTGGACATGGACGCGGCGATCATGCGTTCCAACGACACCTACTTCTACGATCTGGCCCATAAGCTCGGCATCGATCGACTGCACGATTACATGGCCATGTTCGGCCTCGGCGAGAAAGTCTCGCTGGACATGTTTGAAGAGTCGCCCGGTCTGATGCCATCGCAAGCGTGGAAGCGCGCAACGCGCCGCCAGGCCTGGTTCCCGGGCGAAACGGTCATCCTCGGCATTGGTCAGGGCTATATGCAGGTCACGCCGTTGCAACTGGCTCAAGCCACGGCGTTGATCGCCAACAAAGGCGTATGGAATCGTCCGCACCTGGCCAAGACCGTCGACGGTGTCGCTCCGGTTGACGAGCATCCGATGCCGAACATTCTGCTCAAGGATCCGCGTGACTGGGAGCAGGTCAACCACGGCATGCAGATGGTGATGCACGATGCCCGAGGCATCGCCCGCGCGGCAGCGGCCGGTGCGCAATATCGCATCGCTGGCAAGAGTGGTACGGCGCAAGTGGTGGCGATCAAGCAGGGCGAACGCTACAACCGTGAGAAAACCCTCGAACGGCACCGCGATAACGCCTTGTTTGTCGGTTTCGCCCCGGCCGAGCATCCGAAGATCGCGATTTCGGTGATGATCGAAAACGGTGAGGCCGGTGGTCGTGTCGCCGGTCCCGTGGTGCGGCAGATCATGGACGCCTGGCTGCTTGATCAGGACGGCCATCTCAAGCCGCAATATGCGGCGCCGACCAAGGCGCCGGGTGACCCGCACGTTTAATGGTTCACAGCCTCGGCTCATGCTGCTTGAGCCGAGGCTGTGAGTTGTCCTGCAAAGCCTATTTGCAGCTGTAACCCTCGGGCATCGTGACGCTGTAGTTACGCTGTACGCGCTCCTCAAAGCTCAGGTTCTGCAAACCTTGCTCCACCAGAAACGCTTCGACCTTGGCGGACTGGCAGTCATCGTTATAGGACGAGGCCCGAAGCAGGTAGACCGTGCGTTTGCTGGCTTCATCCCGGGCCGTGGCATTGAATGTACTGAGCGTGGTGTAACCTGTTCGCTCCGAGGTACCTATCGGGCCGTAGGTCGTGTTGGGTGTACTGGTGCAGGTCAGTCGGTCGTCCTTTTTCTTGCTGTTCTTGCACACGGTAGAGGTGCTGGTCGGCACGTGCCCATACTCGGTGGCGGTATAACGATAAGTCACCTGTCGACTGCCAATATCGAGGCTGACCGTCATGTTTATCGGCGCATGGTTCTTTGGCAGGCTGGCGTCGGTGTAGACCTCCCGGTAGCCCCGGTCTTTCAGCGCGTTAACCATGTCGCGAAGATAGTAGCGGGCATTCAGAGAGTTTTCGTCGCTGCCGCCTGCTGATGTCACAAGCACAGTTGCCTTTCGATCAAATTGATAGTCCGGATCAGGTGTCGCATTTAACGCTACGTCCAATTGTGTCGCGCAGCCGCTGATCAACGCTGTCAGCAACAACAGCGCGCAAAGTAAAAACCGGGTCATGACAAAGTCGCCTTACAACCAAGGATTGAATAAAAGGTAAACGGTGGGGACTGGCGGTAATTAACTCGCGTTTATGCGCAAGGCTCAGTCTTTCTGGTATTCCAGCAGATCGCCAGGCTGGCAATCGAGTGCGGCGCAGAGTTTGTCCAGGGTGGCCATCTTCACGCCCTTGACCTTGCCATTTTTCAGTAACGACAGGTTGGCCTCGGTAATGCCCAGCAGCGCAGCTAACTCTTTCGAGCGAATTTTTTGCGTGGCCATGACAACGTCAAGGCGGACGATAATGGTCATTGTCTTGTTCTATATGTATTGACTTTGCTCATCGCTGAGTACTTTTGCGTCACGCATGATAATTGAAAACAAACAGAGCAAAACCCCTTTGATGATCTCGTAGGCCGACGAGGAAGACAGGCCAATCGAGAACTGAAAGATGCGCTCCCCAGGGGGCAGATCGATAGACAGCGTCAAACCTTGCAAGGTCTCTACCAGCGGGTAGGTTGCAGGAGAAATGATGCACAGAATCCCCACTCGCCAAAGAACCCTGATATTGCGCTCGGTCCAGGTTTCACCGCGGGACAAGCGCAGGAAAAACAGGCCTGTCAGCCAGAGCACGTAAGTCGAGAGCAGAACGGGCAGGAAATCCAAAGAGATGAGCAGCGCGGTGACCAGTGGTGAGAGCCATGTGTCGGGCGCAAGTAGTGCGCCTTCGACAAACGGGTCAAGCAATTGCGGTGAGTTTTCAGCAAAGGCGTAAAGCAGAGCCGCGAGCATTTCATCCGTTTTGAAGAACCAGATCGATGCGTTGCCACTGACCTCGGTCACCCCTAAAACCCAGACAAGAATCGCTGCCAGTAATCCGACCCAATGCATGCGCTGCAGTGCCAATCCGTTGTTACGAGTACTCATGAAAAATCCTTGCGGTGCCATTGGGAATGACTAATTCTCGATGTTAAATTATCGAATGGCAATAATAAATTGTTCTTGTTTTGTTAAGAACACAGGTGGAATCGAGTGCGGGGGCCACAGAGTGAACCCCTGTTCCATCGATCTGGGGGGATTTCAATGTCGATTTGCTCTCGAATTCAAAACAAGTCGAGCGCAGAGGAGGGAAACGATCCACTCGGTGGCCGCTGGTATCGATGAGGGGTTCAGGGATTGATTAGAGCGGGCACACACGCTAGAGGCATGCTTCAGTCGCCCGCTCTTACCGGGGTTACTTGATCTCGGTAACAAAGTTTTCCCGCGAGCGGCGCACCTTTTTCAGGTTGACCAACCAGTCTCCCTCAGTGGCTCTATGCCCCAACGGCAGAATCACCACACTGCGCAAGTTGCGAGCCGAGAGCCCGAGGATCTCATCGATGGCTGCCGGGTCGAAACCTTCCATCGGTGTGGCATCGACTTCTTCAAACGCTGCGGCGATCAAAGCTGAGCCCAAACCGATGTAAGCCTGTCGCGCAGCCGCCTGATAATTGGCTTCCTTGCCACGTCCCGCGACAATACCCAAGAGCATCTGACGGTAATTTTCCCATCCTTCGTTAACCGTCCCGCGTACTTCATTGGTCAGGTCAAACATCATGTTGACTCGCTCCGCAGTGATGTCGTCCCACGCGGCGAACACCAGCAAATGAGAGCAGTCGGTAACCTGCTGCTGATTCCAGCTGACGGCTTTGATCTTTTCGCGAATCTCTGCGTTAGTCACTACGAGCAATTCAAAAGGCTGCAGTCCACTTGATGTCGGCGTTAACCGCACCGCTTCCAGAATGCGCTCGATTTTTTCATCGGACACCGTCCGGGAAGGGTCGTACTTTTTCGTTGCGTAGCGCCATTTCAGCAGGTCTGTCAGTGTGCTCATCATCAAATTCCGTAAAGGTGAAAGATGTTCAGGTGGGTCAATAACGACTGGCTGTCGTGCTGAGCCTGGGCTTATGCTAACGATTAAAGCCAACTTGAAGGTCAAGCAGTTTTTATGAAGATTGGAGAAGTTTCCAAGCGCACCGGTGTTGCCGCTTCGGCCATTCGCTATTACGAGGAACAAGGGTTACTGGAGCCTTCTACCCGTGACGCCAATGGATATCGCCACTACGCCGAGGCAGCTGTTGCACGATTGATACTGGTGCGCGACGCGCAACGGCTTGGTTTTTCTCTCGAGACCATTCGCGGTCTGTTCTTGCAGGATGGCAGTTGTTCGAAATCGCTGACCATCGAGCAAATCGATATCCGTATGGATGAGATACGCCAGATCGAGGCCAACCTGGCGATGCAACGTGAGGGATTGTTGCGGCTACGGCATGTGCTTGAGGAAAGTTTGCGCAGTGGTGCTCCTGTCGTGTGCGCGAGTGTGCACAGGGCCGAGTCGTATCGGCCTGAGCAGAACATGATCACGCGCAACGCATTGCACGGGCGTTGACCCACATTTGAAATGCGTTCCAATGTGGGAGCGAGCCTGCTCGCGAAAGATCCCTCAAAACCGCGGCAAAAATCAGGCCCCGGGCACCGGGCAGCTCATGTCACCTTCTTCACACTTCAAATACTGTTTCAGCGCCTCAACCCGGACCTTGGTCACGCCGGTCAGGCAACTGCTGTAAACCCACGGATAAACGCTCCCGCCCGTTACCCCGGACGATGAAAACTTGCACTCGGCATCCCGAAACCCCAGCCACGCCCGTTGCGCACTGACCAACAGCTTCTTGCCATCCGGGTTGTCCTTCAAACGTCCGGTGATCTGCTGATAAACCGCGTTCAACTCCTTGTCCGCCGCTTTGAAGTCCTGCCCGGCACACTGATTCATTGTCGCCTGGTCGCTGGCATTGGCGCAGTCGACGGCAGCGTGGGCGAGGGGAGTGAACAGGAAGGGTGTCAGGGCCAGAAGCAGGCGTGGGGACATAGTCAAATCTCGCTGTATCAAAGTAAGTGCCGAGCAGTGTAGCGGCTGCGTCGCGCTTATTCAGGCGCGCGCATTCGGGAAGCCGCGAGCAAACGGTCGGCGGTCGCCGCAATCTCTTCAACGTCGTGCAGCTTTTCCAGCCAGTGTTCAGGAATCCCCCGCACGCCGTAATAGGCGCCGGCCAATTGGCCGGTGATCGCGGCGGTGGTATCGGCGTCATCGCCCAGGTTGGCCGCGCGCAAAATGGCCGCTTCGAAGCTGTCCGTGTGGTGAAAGCACCACAACGCCGCTTCCAGCGACTGCACGCTGTAGCCACTACCTTTGATGTCTGCCTCGGACAGACCGAGGAAATCGCCACGCTCAATGGAAGCAACCTTGGGTTGCGAGAAGCTGGCACGTGGCAGCTGACGCAGTTCTGCTTTGCTCGCGCCTTCAAGCGCGCAGGCGATCAACCCGGCCAGCAATTGGCAGCATTCGATGGCTTCAGGTGCTGCGTGGGTGGTTCGCGAACTGTCGGCGGCGAAGCTCTGGATTTTCCGGGCGTCGGGAAAGTAGAACAGCACCACCGGCACCAGACGCATCAGCGAGCCGTTACCGGCGCTGTACGGGTCGGTCGAGCCGGCGAAGGGATCAGCGGTTTGTTGATATTGCGCCAGCGCCTGACTGACGGTCATGCCGATATCGAAACACTCACCGGTCGAGCTGAGATAGCCCCATTGCCACCAGTTGAGGTAGCGGCCCATCTGATCAGCGGCATTGAATCCATTTTTGTTCAGCAAGCTTTCCGCCAGACACAGCGCCATTGAGGTGTCATCGGTCCACTGCCCTGGCTTGAGGTGGAACGGGCCACCGCCGACCATATCGGTCAACGGTTGGAATGATCCCCGTGGTTTGAACTCAACCGTAGTACCGACAGCGTCGCCGCATGCCAGACCAAGCAGGGCACCGCGGTAACGTTCGGCGAGGGATGGCGGCATGATTCGTCCTTGTTGATTCAAATTCGCTGGAAAAGGTAACAGTTTCGTTGGGCGAAGGGGGGCTGGATCCATCACTGCAGCGGTCAGAAAACTGCAGCTTGATGTTTCCTTGCTGATGAATGACTGCACCGCTCTGATACAACTTCACATTGGACATGTGGTCATACAGGCCTAGTGTTCAGAACAGGAGGTGACGTATGAAACCAGTACCCAATAGTTTCGAACGCAAGATCACGCTCAAGGCGCCGCGTTCGCATGTCTGGCGTGCATTGGTCGATGCCGAGGCGTTTGGCCAGTGGTTTGGTGTGGCGCTGGAAGGTCGGCGGTTTATTGCCGGTGAATGGACGCAAGGGCAGGT
This sequence comes from Pseudomonas sp. S3_C06, assembly GCF_054667675.1. Lineage (NCBI taxonomy): Bacteria > Pseudomonadati > Pseudomonadota > Gammaproteobacteria > Pseudomonadales > Pseudomonadaceae > Pseudomonas > Pseudomonas sp. S3_C06. The sequence goes on along the minus strand of NZ_CP162747.1, from coordinate 1,856,357 downwards.
CACGTATCCGGGTTATGAACATGTGTTGTGGAATGTGCTGATCGAGCGGGTCGAGCCGCAGCAGTTGTTTTCGTTTCGCTGGCATCCGTATGCGGTGAACCCGAAAATCGACTATTCCCAGGAGCCGACCACGCTGGTCAGGTTCGAGCTGCAGGATTTCGAGGAGGGAACGTTGCTCAAGGTGTCTGAATCAGGCTTCGCGCACATTCCCGACATTCGCCAGAAAGAGGCGTATTACATGGACAGCCGTGGCTGGGAAGAACAGTTGAGCCGACTCGAACAGTTTCTTGCCGAGAGCGCCAAAGCCAGGGAGCGTGATGGCGGCTGATCTTTTCCAGCCGTGGCTGCAACGCTGGTCATTAGTGACGGACGGCGCACCGATTATCACGCTTGGCAGCCGACTGCTGCCGGTACGCCTGAACGACAAGCCGGCCATGCTCAAGGTGGCGCTGGATGTCGATGAGAAACACGGCAATCGATTGATGACCTGGTGGGAGGGTGACGGCGCTGCGCAAGTGTTGGCGCACCACGAGGATGGCCTGTTGATGGAGCGTGCCATGGGCCGACGCTCGCTGATGCACATGGCGCTGAATGGCGAAGACGACGAGGCAAGCCGGATTCTCTGTTCGGCGCTGTCGCGATTGCATGCGCCGCGTCCGACACAGCCACCGCCGCTGTTGGAGCTGGGGCCATGGTTTGCGTCGCTGCGCATCGCAGCGGCCCGACATGGCGGCCTCTATACCCTGAGCCTGCAAACCGCCGAAGCCCTGCTCGCCGATCCACTGGATGTCGTAGTGCTGCACGGCGACATGCATCACGACAATGTGCTGGATTTCGAATCGCGCGGCTGGCTGGCTATTGATCCGAAACGAGTCAGGGGCGAGCGCGGTTTTGACTACGCCAACCTGATTTGCAACCCGGACTTGCCGACAGCCACCGATCCCCAACGCTTTCGTCGGCAGCTGGCTGTGATTGTCGAGGCTGCCGGACTGGATCGGCGGAGGCTGCTGCAATGGGTGCTGGCGTTTGCCGGTTTGTCCGCTGCGTGGTTTCTGGAGGATGACGCGCTGGAACAAGCTTCAGGGCAGCTGAAAGTCGCGCAGATTGCGGCTTCGATGCTTGATGCCTGACAGGGCTAAGGGTTTTCGGAAGGGTTGCTATGGCGAATGTCTTACACGCACTGGTAGCTTTTACGACTATTGCCGATTGGATCCACTGCGTAATCTACACACATCAACTGAGACACAGGGAGTGTTTCAGGATCACGGATGATCGACCATTTGCAAGGATCGCTGCCGACAGGGAGTCGATAATGGTCTTGGGAAAAACCCGCTTCGGCGGGTTTTTTTTCGCCTGTATGTAGGAGCTGCCGCAGGCTGCGATCTTTTGACTTTGGCTTTTAACAGCAAGATCAAAAGATCGCAGCCTGCGGCAGCTCCTACATTGGTATGTGCGTTACGAGGCGATCAACTGGCGCAGGACGTAATGCAAAATCCCGCCCGACTTGAAGTATTCAACCTCGTTCAACGTATCGATGCGGCACAACACCTCGATTTTCTCCTGACGCCCGTCCTCACGGGTGATTACCAGGGGCAGGTTCATCCGCGGTGTCAGCTCGACGCCGGTCAAACCCTGGATTTCAAAGGTTTCCTTGCCCGTCAGGTTGAGACTCTTGCGGTTCTGATCAAGCTTGAATTGCAGCGGCAACACGCCCATGCCCACCAGGTTGGAACGGTGAATTCGCTCGAAGCTTTCAGCGATCACCGCTTTCACGCCCAGTAAATTGGTGCCTTTGGCCGCCCAGTCGCGACTGGAACCGGTGCCGTATTCTTGCCCGGCAATCACCACCAATGGCGTGCCCGAAGCCTGATACTTCATCGCCGCATCGTAGATCGCCAGTTTCTCGCCGGTGGGAATGTAGATCGTGTTGCCACCTTCTTCGCCGCCAAGCATTTCGTTACGAATGCGGATATTGGCGAAGGTGCCGCGCATCATCACTTCATGATTGCCACGCCGTGAGCCGTAGGAGTTGAAGTCCCTTGGCTCGACGCCTTTTTCGCGCAGATAACGCCCGGCCGGGCTGTCAGCCTTGATGTTACCGGCAGGGGAGATGTGGTCGGTTGTGACTGAATCACCGAGCAGGGCCAATACCCGCGCACCTTTGACGTCCTTGATTTCCGGCAGCGGGCCGGAAATATCATCGAAAAACGGCGGATGTTGAATGTAAGTCGAATCATCCTGCCACACATACGTCGCCGCTTGCGGCACCTCAATGGCCTGCCATTGTTCATCACCGGCAAACACCTCGGCGTATTCCTTGTGGAACATCGCCGTGTTGACCTGACTGACCGCATCGGCGATCTCTTTGCTCGATGGCCAGATATCGCGCAGGTATACCGGATTACCTTGTTTGTCCTCGCCCAGCGGTTCGCTGCTGATATCGCTGCGCACGCTGCCGGCCAGAGCATAGGCGACGACCAGCGGTGGCGAGGCCAGCCAGTTGGTTTTCACCAGTGGATGCACGCGGCCTTCGAAGTTGCGGTTGCCGGACAGCACCGACGCCACGGTCAGGTCGGCTTTCTGGATGGCTTTCTCGATCGGCTCGGGCAGCGGCCCGGAGTTGCCGATGCAGGTGGTGCAGCCATAGCCGACCAGGGAAAACCCGAGCTGGTCGAGGTATTGCGTCAATCCCGCTGCCTTGTAGTAGTCGGTAACCACTTTTGAACCCGGTGCCAGCGAGCTCTTCACCCACGGTTTACGCGTCAGGCCTTTCTCCACGGCTTTCTTCGCCAGCAACCCGGCGGCCATCATTACGCTCGGGTTAGAGGTGTTGGTGCACGAAGTGATCGCAGCAATAACCACCGCACCGTTTTTCAGGCGATAGGTTTGGCCTTCGTATTCGTATTCGGTTTCGCCGACCAGATCGGCATTGCCCACCGCGACACCGCCGCCGCCCTCACTTTCCAGGCGTCCTTCTTCTTTACTGGTGGGTTTGAATTGCAAGTCGATGAAGTCGCTGAAGGCTTGCGGTACATTCGGCAGCGAGACGCGATCCTGTGGACGTTTCGGTCCGGCCAGACTCGCTTCGACGCTGCCCATGTCCAGCGCCAGGCTGTCGGTGAAGACCGGTTCCTGACCGGGCAGACGCCACAAGCCTTGAGCCTTGGTGTAGGCCTCGACCAGTTTGACCACTTGCGGCGGCCGCCCGGACAGGCGCAGATATTCCAAAGTCACGTCGTCAACCGGGAAGAAGCCGCACGTCGCGCCATATTCCGGAGCCATGTTGGCGATGGTCGCGCGGTCGGCGAGCGGCAGATCGGCGAGGCCGTCACCGTAGAACTCGACGAATTTGCCGACCACGCCTTTCTTGCGCAGCATTTGCGTGACAGTCAGCACCAAGTCAGTGGCGGTAATGCCTTCCTTGAGCTTGCCGGTCAGTTTGAAACCGATCACCTCCGGAATCAGCATCGACACCGGTTGCCCGAGCATCGCCGCTTCCGCCTCGATCCCGCCGACGCCCCAGCCAAGAACGCCGAGGCCGTTGATCATGGTGGTGTGCGAGTCGGTGCCGACCAAGGTGTCGGGAAAGGCATAGGTGCGGCCGTCCTCATCCTTGGTCCACACGGTGCGCCCGAGGTATTCGAGGTTGACCTGGTGGCAGATCCCGGTGCCCGGCGGCACCACGCTGAAATTGTCGAAGGCGCTCTGGCCCCAACGGAGGAAGGCGTAACGTTCGCCGTTGCGCTGCATTTCGATGTCGACGTTCTGCTCGAACGCGCTGGCGGTGGCGAACTTGTCGACCATTACCGAGTGGTCGATCACCAGATCCACCGGTGACAATGGATTGATTCGCTGCGGATCGCCGCCGGCCTTGGCCATCGCCGCACGCATGGCGGCAAGGTCGACCACGGCGGGCACGCCGGTAAAGTCTTGCATCAATACCCGGGCAGGGCGGTACTGAATTTCGCGATCGGAGCGACGCTCCTTGAGCCACGCGGCAAGCGCCTTGAGATCGGCGCCGGTGACAGTTTTTTCATCTTCCCAGCGCAGCAGGTTTTCCAGCAGGACTTTCAGCGACATTGGCAGCTTGTCGAGATCGCCCAGGCTCTTGGCGGCATCCGGCAAACTGAAATAGTGGTAGGTCTTGTCGTCGATTTGCAGGGTTTTGAGCGTTTTCAGGCTATCGAGGGACGGCATTACAATCACTCCTTTGAATCCGCACGGCTACGGATCGGGGGACGAATAGAGCTTTAAACCTAGCCCTGTTTTAGGTAGCTGGCTAATAACTGGACTCTATGGGCAAGTCCAAGGTTCCGACATCGGCTATCATGCGCCGGTTTTCGTGACAGGCTTTGCTTCAACGCAAGGCCTGAGCATCGCGCAGCGGCCGAATGATCGCCCGCTGCCCAGGAGTAAGAATGAACACCCTATTCATGCATTGCCGGCCCGGCTTCGAAGGCGAAGTCTGTTCGGAAATTTCCGACCTCGCTGCGCAACTCAATGTGGCCGGCTACGCCAAGGCCAAAGCCGCCACTGCGTGCGCCGAGTTTGTCTGCACCGAAGAAGACGGCGCCGAGCGCCTGATGCGCGGGCAGCGCTTTGCCGAACTGATCTTCCCGCGTCAGTGGGCGCGCGGCGTATTTATCGATCTGCCGGAAAACGATCGCATCAGCGTGATCCTCGCGCACATGGCCGATTTTCCGGTGTGCGGCAGCCTGTGGCTGGAAGTCGTCGACACCAACGACGGCAAGGAACTGTCGAACTTCTGCAAGAAATTCGAAGGCCCGTTGCGCAAGGCGCTGACCGGCGCCGGCAAACTGGTGGAGGACGCCAGCAAGCCGCGTCTGTTGCTGACCTTCAAAAGTGGTCGTGAAGTGTTTCTGGGGATGGCGGACGCCGGTAACTCGGCGATGTGGCCGATGGGCATTCCGCGCCTGAAGTTCCCGCGTGAAGCGCCAAGCCGCTCGACGCTGAAGCTGGAAGAGGCGTGGCACCACTTTATCCCGCGTGATCAGTGGGAAGATCGCCTGCACAGCGACATGACCGGCGTTGACCTCGGCGCCGCACCGGGCGGCTGGACCTGGCAACTGGTCAACCGCGGCATGCTGGTGACCGCCATCGACAACGGCCCGATGGCCGAAAGCCTGATGGATACCGGTCTGGTGCAGCACTTGATGGCCGACGGTTTCACCTTCAAGCCCAAGCAACCGGTGGACTGGATGGTCTGCGACATCGTCGAGAAACCGGCGCGCAACGCCGCGATGCTCGAAGAGTGGATCGGCGAGGGGCATTGCCGCGAAGCAGTGGTCAATCTGAAACTGCCGATGAAGCAGCGTTACGCCGAGGTGAAGCGTTTGCTCGAACGTATCGCCGATGGTTTCAAGGCGCGCGGGATCAAGGTCGATATCGGCTGCAAACAGCTGTATCACGATCGTGAGGAAGTGACCTGCCACCTGCGTCGGCATGACATCAAGAAGCCCAAATCGCGCTGACACAACACAAAACCCTGTGGGAGCGAGCCTGCTCGCGAAAGCGCAATCCGATCCAGCAATGATGTTGGCTGATACGACGCCTTCGCGAGCAGGCTCGCTCCCACAGGGGGTGTGGCGTAACGCCACAGATGACCGAATACCCGGCAATGGGCGACAATGCCGGCCAGTTTCAGGAGTGAATCATGAGTGAAATGATCGATACCCCGGTCGACGGCACGCTCGACGCCACCGGTCTCAATTGCCCGGAGCCGGTGATGATGCTGCACCAGCACATCCGTGACCTGGCGCCCGGCGGCCTGCTCAAGGTGATCGCCACCGACCCGTCGACCAAACGCGATATCCCCAAATTCTGCGTGTTTCTCGACCATGAACTGGTGAGCCAGCACGAAGAGGCCGGTACCTACCTGTACTGGATTCGCAAAAAGAACGCCTGAATCCCAGGCGAACGCAAAACCAAATGTGGGAGCGAGCCTGCTCGCGAAAGCGGTATCTCAGTCACTATTAATGGCGACTGACACACCGCATTCGCCAGCAGGCTGGCTCCCACATTTTTTGTCCTGCGTCAGGGTTTAGCCCGCCGAACGACTGATCCGAATACGTTTGCGCGCACTGCGCGTCAGGCGAATCGACAGCATCAACGCCGCACAGCTCAAGCCAACGATCAGACCCTGCCACAAACCGCTCGGGCCGCGTGGTTCGCCGAGCCAGTCAGTCAGACCGAGGGCATAGCCCACCGGCAAACCAATGCCCCAATAGGCGAAAAGGGTCAGGATCATCGTCACCCGAGTGTCCTGATAGCCACGCAGTGCGCCGGCGGCGGTCACCTGAATCGCATCGGAAAACTGGAACAGCGCCGAATACACGATCAGCATCGCCGCGATGTGAATCACCGTCGGGTCAGCGGTGTAGATCGCCGCAATCGGCTCGCGCAGCAACAGCATCATGCTTGCCGACAGGCAGGCGTAAGCCAGCGCGGTGCCCATGCCGACGCCCGCGGCAAACCGTGCCTCGCGTGGTTCTTCGCGGCCCAGCGCCTGACCGACGCGCACGGTAACGGCCATGCCCAGCGAGTACGGAATCATGAACACCAGCGAGCTGACGTTGAGCGCAATCTGGTGCCCGGCCACTACAGTGGCGCCGAGGCTGCCGATCAGCAGGGCGATCACGGCAAAAATGCTCGACTCGGCAAACACCGCGATGCCGATCGGTAGGCCGATCGCCAGCAGTCGCTTGATCACCGCCCATTGCGGCCAGTCGAAGCGGCTGAAAATTTCGCTCGAACGATAGGCCGGCGCCCAGCGCTCATAACCGGCCAGACCCAGCGCCATCACCCACATCACGATGGCCGTGGCCCAACCGCAGCCGACGCCGCCCATCGCCGGCACACCGAAGTGGCCATAGATGAAGACGTAGTTCAGCGGAATGTTCAGTGCCAGACCGCACAGGCCCAATACCATTGCCGGACGCGTGCGACCGATGCCGTCACTGGTGCAGCGCAGCACGTGATAGAACGCCACCGCCGGCAGGCCGCTGGCGATGCCATGCAGGTATTGCATGCACGGGCCGATCAGCTCGGGATCAACCTTCATCAGGTGCAGCACCGGCTCGGCGGCGACCAGCATCGCCGTCGCAATCAGCCCGACCACCAGTGCCAGCCACAATGCCTGACGGACGAGCGGGCCGATTTCGCTGTGAGTGCCAGCGCCAAAACGCTGGGCGACTTTCGGCGTAGTTGCCAGCAGCGTGCCGGTCATCAACAGGAATACCGGCACCCAGATCGAGTTGCCCAAGGCAACGGCCGCCAGATCCTTTGGCCCGACGCGCCCGGCCATGACGGCGTCGACGAAGCCCATGGCCGTGGTCGCCAGTTGCGCGATGATGATCGGCAACGCCAGGGCGAGCAGGTTCTTGAACTCCAGGCGAATACGCGCGGGGCGGGTGAGGGAGACGGCGACAGGTTGATCAGTTACAGAATTCACGGGCAAAGCGTCCACAGGTGTTGATGCGCAAGGCGCCGCATTCTACGCCGCTGACGCCTTGGTCAGGAAAAATCCTCTGTTGCGGATTTGTAAGCGCAAACCCTGCTGGCCCGGCGACCGATCTGCACCTAAACTGCCGATCCGCCAAAGGAGCCCGCCATGCTGATTGTTGCCGACGAAAATATCCCGCTGCTCGATGCCTTTTTTGCCGGTTTCGGCGAGATCCGCCGGGTGCCAGGCCGTTCCATCGACCGTGCGACGGTCGAGCAGGCTGACGTTTTGCTCGTACGTTCGGTGACCAACGTCAACCGCGCGTTGCTTGAGGGCAGCAAGGTGCGCTTTGTCGGCACCTGCACCATCGGGACGGATCATCTGGATCTCGAGTACTTCAGTGAGGCCGGCATTACCTGGTCCAGTGCGCCTGGCTGTAACGCTCGGGGCGTGGTCGATTACGTGCTGGGCAGTCTGATGACGCTTGCCGAAATCGAAGGTGTCGATCTCACTCAACGGACTTACGGTGTCGTTGGTGCCGGCGAGGTAGGCGGGCGCCTGATCAAGGTCCTGAAGGGCCTGGGCTGGAACGTCAAAGTCTGCGATCCGCCGCGTCAGGCTGCCGAAGGGGGCGATTATGTCAGCCTGGAACAGATCATCGAGCAGTGCGACGTGATCAGTCTGCACACGCCGTTGACCCGCAGCGGTGCCGTCGCGACCTGGCATCTGTTTGATCAGCAGCGTTTGCAGCAGCTCAAGCCCGGTGCGTGGTTGATCAACGCGGCGCGTGGTCCAGTGGTGGATAACCTTGCCCTGCGCGAAGTGCTACTGGAGCGTGAAGACCTGCAAGCCATTCTCGACGTCTGGGAGGCCGAGCCTGAGGTTGACGCGGCGCTGGCCGAGCTCTGCGTATTGGCCACGCCGCACATTGCCGGTTACAGCCTCGACGGTAAACAGCGCGGAACGGCGCAGATTTATCAGGCGTATTGCGAATTCAGCGGCCAACCGGCAGTTATTCAACTCAGTGATCTTTTGCCGGCACCGTGGTTGTCTGAAGTGACCCTGCATGCTGACAGCGATCCGGCCTGGGCGCTGGCGATGTTGTGCCGAGGCGTGTACGACCCGCGCCGTGATGACGCGGACTTTCGCCGCAGCCTTGTAGGTAATGTCGGTGAGCAGCGGGCGGCGTTCGATGTGTTGCGCAAGCAGTATCCGGTGCGACGCGAGATTGAAGGACTGAAGGTGCGGGTTGAAGGGGATTCGCCGGCTTTGGCGAAGATCGTGGCGGCGCTGGGGGCGGTGGCCGTCTAGAAACCGGGTCGGCCCTTTCGCGAGCAGGCTCGCTCCCACAGGAGATCTTCAGAGGTCCATGTGGGAGCGAGCTTGCTCGCGAAGGCCGCGCCACAAATACCTGATCTGCAGACAGAAAAAACCCGGTCAAAAGGACCGGGTCATGAAGACGGTGGCTATATCACTCTTGTTCGGCAGGCTTGACCAATCGCTTCTCCAGTTCGCTGCACGCTTGCTGGATCATTTCTTCAGTGATCGGTACTTCACGCCCATCCTTGTCCAGTATCGAGCAACCCAGAGATTGGCCGGGCTTGGTGCGGATCACTTCAATCTTGTCTTCGCTGCTGTGTTGCAAGGACATGGCCTGTCTCCTCATCAGGTTGTGCGCCTAGGGTAAAACCGCCACGTGACCGGGCTGTGACAACTCCCTGCGGTCTGTCAGTGGGGGCATCTCCACTCAAACAGAAACGACCGCTCGTCTCAACCGGGACTTTAGACCAATAGTAACTATGGCCTAGTCTTTGGGGGCATATTTAACCTGACTCATTGTGATTTACAGAGTTCCGCCGCAAGAAGGTTTACGCTAGCCCTTTCATCAACACGGATGTGTACCTGAATGACCCCGAAGCTTTCTTCCAGGCACCGGCGCGCCCTGCGTCTGACCAGTCGATTTCTGGCCCCTTACCGCTGGCAGGTCATCGCTGCGCTGCTAGCGTTGATCGTCACCGCCGCCGTTACGTTGTCGATGGGGCAGGGGATCAAACTGTTGGTCGACCGCGGCTTCATGACTCAGTCGCCGCACCAGCTCAACCAGAGCATCGGCATCTTCATGCTGATGGTGCTGGGTCTGGCGGTCGGCACGTTCGCGCGGTTTTACTGGGTGTCGTGGATCGGCGAGCGTTGCGTGGCCGATATCCGCCGTGAGGTATTCAACCATCTGGTCTATCTGCACCCCGGCTTTTACGAGAACAACCGCAGTTCGGAAATCCAGTCGCGGCTGACGGCCGATACAACGCTGCTGCAATCGGTGATCGGCTCGTCGCTGTCGATGTTCCTGCGCAACCTGCTGATGGTTATCGGCGGCGTCATCCTGCTGTTTGTCACCAACGCAAAACTCACCAGCATCGTGGTGATCGCCTTGCCGTTTGTGGTTGCCCCGATCCTGATTTTCGGCCGGCGCGTGCGCAATCTGTCACGGCTGAGCCAGGACCGGGTCGCCGATATCGGCAGCTATGTCTCGGAAACCCTTGGTCAGATCAAAACCGTGCAGGCCTACAACCATCAGGTTCAGGATGAGCACCGTTTTGCGACAACGGTTGAAGACGCCTTCGACACGGCGCGCAAACGCATCTTTCAGCGCTCGTGGATGATCACCATGGTGATCGTGCTGGTGCTCGGCGCGGTGGCAGTGATGTTGTGGGTCGGCGGCATGGACGTGATCGCCGGGCGCATCACCGGTGGCGAACTGGCCGCGTTTGTTTTTTACAGCCTGATTGTCGGCAGTGCGATAGGCACGTTGAGCGAGGTCATCGGCGAACTGCAACGCGCGGCGGGTGCCGCCGAGCGCATCGCTGAGCTGTTGGGTTCGGAAAATATCATTCAGCCGCCCACTACCGGGCTGGTGACCCTGCCGCAGCGCGTGCGGGGCGAACTGCAACTGCAGGAAGTACGTTTTTCCTATCCGTCGCGGCCTGAAAGCTATGCCGTCAACGGCTTGAACCTGACCATCCGGGCCGGTGAGACGCTGGCGCTGGTGGGGCCATCCGGCGCCGGCAAGTCCACGGTGTACGATTTGCTATTGCGTTTTTATGACCCGGTGGAAGGGCGGATCCTGATTGATGGCGTGCCGCTGACCAGCCTCGATCCGCTGGATTTGCGCCGCCACTTTGCCTTGGTGTCACAGTCGCCGGCGCTGTTTTTCGGCAGCGTCGAAGAGAATATTCGTTACGGCAATCCGGGGGCGACGCTGGAGCAAGTCAAGGAAGCGGCAAAAATTGCTCACGCCCACGACTTCATCGAGAAAATGCCCAACGGTTACCAGACCCATCTGGGTGATGGCGGTCTCGGTCTTTCCGGTGGCCAGCGCCAACGTCTGGCGATCGCTCGGGCGTTGCTGGTCGACGCACCGATCCTGCTGCTGGACGAAGCCACCAGCGCCCTCGATGCGCAGAGCGAACACTTGATTCAGGAAGCGCTGCCGAGTCTGATGCAGAACCGCACCACGCTGGTGATCGCGCATCGACTCGCCACTGTGAAAAACGCTGACCGGATTGCGGTGATGGATCAGGGCAAGCTTGTCGCCATTGGTACTCATCAGGAACTGATTGCCAGCAATCCGCTGTATGCGCGGTTGGCGGCGTTGCAGTTCAATGATGGAAAAGTAACGGTTGATCAAGTCTGATGGACACTGCTCGTATCGGGCATTATGGCGGCCTGTTTGGAATGCCTGGATGAGGACATGAGCCGTTACCAACCGCCGTTGACCCTAACCACACGAATGATTGCGTTGATCGCCGAAATCAGCGAGCAAATCGGTCAGCTTTCGGCTGGGGGCGACAGTCGGCAGACGCCTCATCTGCGCCGAGGCAATCGTATCCGTACGATTCAGGCCTCTTTGGCAATCGAAAACAATACATTGAGCGTCGAGCAGGTAACCGCAGTGCTCGCCGGGCAACGGGTTTTAGGTTTGCCCAAGGAAATTCAAGAAGTGCGCAATGCATTTGCAGCGTATGAAACCATGCCGCACTGGCAGCCTGACAACAGGGCTAACCTGCTTCACGCGCATGAGTTGTTGATGCATGGGCTAATTGACGAGTGCGGGCACTTTCGTCGAGCGGGTGTGGGAATTTATCGCGGAGAACAACTGGTTCATATGGCGCCGCCTCCGAGCCGCATATCACCGCTGATGGATGACTTGTTGGCATGGCTTGTGCGCTCTGAATGGCATCCGCTGATCATCAGTTGCGTATTCCATTATGAGTTTGAGTTCATCCATCCGTTTGCTGATGGAAACGGGCGAATGGGACGGCTGTGGCAAACATTGATATTGAGCCAATGGCGCCCGGTCCTGGCGTATTTGCCGGTCGAAGCGGTTATTCGAGAGGAGCAGGATGCCTATTACTCTGCCTTGTCTGCTTCTGATCAGCAGGGAGAATCAACGCCTTTTGTCGAGTACATGCTGCATGCGCTAAATGTTTCGTTGCTTGAAGCCATCGCTAATGAGTCAGCAAGCGACCTAGTAGCCGACTCAGTAACCGACCTAGTAGCGAGATTATTGTTAACGCTGGGACCCCGTTCTCTGAGGATCAGTGATCTGATGGCAGAGATGAGCCTGGTCCACAAGGCTACGTTCAGATCCAACTATCTCAAGCCGGCCCTAACCGCTGGAATGATCGAAATGACCGATCCTCAATCACCCAGGAGTCCAACCCAGAAATATCGGCTTACTCAACTTGGCAAAATGATGGTTAAAAAGTTGAAGTGTTAAGTCTGCAGCCGACAGCTCAATAAAAATGCCCGTATCTCGCGATACGGGCATTTTTTGTTACTCGGCGTCAGTCGCGTGATCACTGATCGTCAAAATACCGCTCATGCCAATCCACCAGCGGCTGTGGCGAGTTGAGCTTCTGGCCGTAGATCACCGAGTACGACAACACGTTCTGCACGTACTGACGGGTTTCATCGAACGGGATGCTTTCCACCCAGACGTCAAAACTCAGGTGATCAGCGCCGCGCAGCCATTGGCGCACACGGCCGGGGCCGGCGTTGTAGGCGGCGGAGGCGAGGACGCGGTTGCCATTGAACTGGCTGTGCACCTGACTCAGGTAAGCGGCGCCGAGTTGAATGTTCTTGTCTGGATCGAGCACTTGCTGCGGCGAGGCCAGCGGGATGCTGAACTTGCGCGCGGTTTCCTTGGCGGTGCCGGGCATCAACTGCATCAGGCCGCTGGCGCCAACGCCGGAGCGCGCGTCGTCCATGAAAGCGCTTTCCTGACGGGTGATGGCAAACACCCAGCTCGAATGCAGACCACGTACCTTGGCTTCACGCACGAGGGTTTCGCGGTGGGCCATCGGGAATCGGATATCCAGATCGTCCCAGTACTGCGCCTGACTGATGGTGCGAATCGCCGGGAAATACCATTTCAGGTCGTAAGCGAGTTTCGCCTGGGCAACCATTTCATCGCGATTGAAATGGCGGCTGACGTGATACCACTCGCGGCGACCGTCGACGATCTGCCCGCGAGCATGGAACTCCAGCGCGCGGCGCACGCCTGGGGTGTTGCGCACCTTGTTGATCAGCGCCTGGCTGAGAACCAGCGGCTTGTTGTTCAGCGAGTAGGGCGATTGCGAGCGGTCGGCGGCAAGGAAGCCGTAGAAATCACGTTCCCGGGCGAGGCCTTTGTACAGTGTCTGTGCTTCCGGGTTTTGCGGCTGGGCCAGTTCCAGACTGCGCGCCTGCCAGTAGCGCCAGCGGTTGGTGGTGGCCAGATCCTGCGGCAGACGGCGGGTCAACTGATAGGCGTCATCCCAACGGGCCAGACGCAAGAGCAGGCGCAAACGCCATTCCGAGACAGTGTTGTCGCGTAGTTCCGGGTCGTACTTGGTCATCACATCCAGCGCGCGGCTGTCGAAACGCCGGGCGAGAGTCAGTCCGATCTCCCGGGCGATCGCAACTTTTTCATCGCGGGAGAAATGCATGCTGCTGGCATAACCGTCGAGCAGCGCCATGGCCTTGTCCGGATCCTGACGAGCGAGGCGGCGCAGGCCAAGGCTGACCACATCGGACATCGGCTCGTCGGCCGGGGTGAAGCGTGAAGGCTGATTGAGCAGTTCCGGCTTTTGCGCCACATCCACCAGTAAACGGCCGCGCGGGGCGAGGGTGGTCAGGCCGTTGACCAGACTGTTGGCCAGCGGATAGTTGCGCGTCTGAGCGGCGAGCTTGGTGCGCTCCCAGCGTTTCTGCTCGGTGAGCTGGCCATCGGCCGCCCAGATGCCGAACAGCGCGTCGCACGCGGCGGGTTGTGATTTGCCGGTCAGCCAGAGTTTGTCCGCGTTGGCGTAACCTTCGGCTTTTTTGTCATGGGTGATCTGGTACTGCGCATTCAGGCAGTCCAGTTCAGTGAAGTTGAGTTTCGGGTCGTAGTATTTGACGAAAGTCGCCCAGTCGCCACGGTCGGCGAGCCAGCGCAACCAGCGCAGCTTCATCCAGTTGGCCTGGGGCAAGTCACCGTGCTCGGCGAGAAACTTCTCGATCTCGGCGTTGCTCGCGGTTTTCAGGCGCGCGGTCAGTTCGTCGTAAGCCAGGTAAGGTTCCAGCGGATAATCGGCCAGCGCCTGACTGTAGCGGAAGTACGGGCCGGTATCGCCCTTGGCCAGCGCGCGCTTGGCTTCATCGTAATACTGGCGTTGGGTGGACAGGTCCACCGCCTGGGCGGATTGAGCGGCAGTGGCGGTAAGTAGCAAACAGGACAAAACACTGAAAAGGCGACTGCGCATGAGACATCCGGGCAGAGAAATCATGACAAGTGCCGACACGAATCAGCACTGAATTGTCTGTAGCTTAGCCTTTTGCCAGCAAGCGGCGAAAGCTTTGCGGGCCTCGCAGCACAAGTTCGCAACAAATGTTGTGCAGAGTGCTTCGACAGACAAATTGCCGGCCTGCTGAAGCCCTAACTCAGGTAGAATGCGCGCCCGGTTTTTGGAGAAGCTCATGACCCTGCTCAAATTCAGCGATGTGTCCCTTGCGTTCGGCGCTATGCCGTTGTTGGACAAGGTGTCCTGGCAGATCGCCCGTGGTGAGCGGGTGTGCATCATCGGCCGCAACGGCACTGGCAAGTCCAGCATGATGAAACTGGTCAAGGGCGACCAGAAGCCCGATGAAGGCTCGGTGTGGCGTGCCCCCGGTCTGAAAATCGGCGAATTGCCGCAAGAATTGCCAGTGGCCGACGATCGGACGGTGTTCGACGTGGTCGCTGAGGGCCTTGATGGCGTGGGCGCGTTGCTCGCCGAGTACCATCACCTTGCGCAGAACTGCGTCACTGAAGACGACCTGAACAAGCTGATGCACGTTCAGCAAGACCTCGAAGCCCGTGATGGCTGGCGCTTGCAGACTCTGGTCGAAAGCACCTTGAGCCGCCTGCAACTGCCGGCCGACAAGACCCTCGCCCAGTTGTCCGGCGGCTGGCGTCGTCGCGTGCTGCTGGCGCAGGCGCTGGTGTCCGAGCCGGATCTGCTGTTGCTCGACGAACCGACTAACCACCTGGATATCGGTGCGATTGCCTGGCTCGAAGAAGCACTGAAAGATTTCCAGGGCGCCGTGCTGTTCATCACGCACGACCGTTCCTTCCTGCAAAACCTTGCCACGCGCATTCTCGAACTGGATCGCGGTGGCCTGATCGACTGGAACGGCGACTACGCCAGTTTCCTCGTGCACAAAGAAGCCGCGCTGGCCGCCGAAGAAACCGCCAACGCGCTGTTCGACAAGAAACTGGCCCAGGAAGAAGTCTGGATCCGTCAGGGTATCAAGGCGCGCCGCACCCGTAACGAGGGTCGCGTCCGTGCCCTTAAAGCGTTGCGCGTCGAGCGTAGCGAGCGTCGTGAGCGCACCGGCAAGGCCAACATTCAGCTGGACACTGCCGACAAGTCCGGCAAGCAGGTGATGGTCCTCGAGAACGTGAGTTTCGCTCACCCGGGCGGCCCGTTCCTGATCAAGGATTTCTCGATGGTGCTGACGCGCGGCGACCGTATCGGTCTGCTCGGCGCCAACGGTACCGGCAAGACCACCCTGCTCAAACTGATGCTCAGCGGTCTGCAACCGACCAGCGGCAAAGTGGAAGAGGGCACGCGGATCGACGTGGCGTACTTCGACCAGCTGCGTCATCAGCTGGATCTGGAAAAGACCGTGATCGACAACGTTGCCGAAGGTCGCGACTTCATCGATATCGACGGGCAGAGCCGTCACGTGCTGAGCTACCTCGGCGACTTCCTGTTCAGCCCGCAGCGTGCCCGCACGCCGGTCAAGGCGCTGTCGGGTGGTGAGCGTGCGCGTCTGTTGCTGGCCAAGCTGTTCAGCAAACCGGCGAACCTGCTGGTGCTCGACGAACCGACCAACGACCTCGACGTGGAAACTCTCGAGCTGCTCGAAGAAGTGCTGCTGACTTTCAACGGCACGGTGCTGATGGTCAGCCACGACCGGGCATTTCTCGACAACGTGGTCACCAGCACGCTGGTCTTCGAAGGTGAAGGCAAGGTGCGTGAATACGTCGGCGGTTATCAGGACTGGATCCGTCAGGGCGGTTCGCCGCGTCTGCTGGGCGTGACCGAAAGCAAATCCGGCAAGGCTGACCTGAATTCGGCGGTGGTCACCGCTGAACCGGCTGTGGCTGCTGCGCCTGCCGCCGCTGCCCCGGCTGCCAAGAAAAAACTGAGCTACAAGCTGCAACGCGAGCTGGAAGCGCTGCCGGGCGATATCGACGCCAAGGAACAGCAGATTGCTGCCGTGGAAGCCGAAATGGCTGAAGCTGGCTTCTATCAGCGCCCTGCGGCAGAAACGGCCAAGGTGATTGCTTCGCTGGAGCAGTTGCAGGCTGAGCTGGATGCGTTGATGGAACGTTGGGCCGAGCTGGATGCCTGATTGATCCGGATGTGAAAAAGCCCGGCGTTCAGTGATGAACGCCGGGCTTTTCATATGCGGGTGGAGACCCAATGTGGGAGCGAGCCTGCTCGCGAATGTGGTGTGTCAGGCGGCATTAATGCTGAATGTGCCGGCGCCTCGCGAGCCGGCTCGCTCCCACAATGATCAGTGCTTCAGCGTTTGACCAGGTGTACCGCTAATACATCGCATGGCGCGCCGTGCAGCACGTCATTGGCGGTCGAGCCCAGCAATAGCGCCAGACCGTGACGGCCATGGCTGCCGACCACGATCAGATCGCACGTTTGTTCTTTGGCGAAATGATGGATTTCCTGGCGTGGCTGGCCATAGGTCAGGTGGCAGTTGGCGCCCTCAAGCTCTGAGTATTTGGCTTTCAGACGCTCCAGGCGCTCCTTGGCCTGATCGAACTGCTGTTGTTGCAGTTGTGACAGATCCATCGGCACGTCGCCGCCGAATGCCATGGCCATCGGTTCGACAATATGCACCAGCGACAGCTTGGCGTTATTGCTCACCGACAGCTCGCGGGCGCGGTGAATCACAGGGTCGCACTCTTCGGTCAGATCTACGGCGACCAGGATGTGGTGGTAGGGCATGAGGTGCTCCTCGTGAGGTTTCAATATTGTTAAGTATGGCTGGTTTCAAGCGCATTGGTTCCAAAGTGACACAATGCGCTCACCGAGAATTGGGAATAGAGATATGACGGTCTGGTTGGTGGTGTCAATCCTGCTGGTGGTTTTAAGTCCGCTGGCGTGGTTGCGCCCATCGCGCGCGCAAAGCGGTCGCATCGCTTTGCGTATGGAGGCACGACGCATCGGTCTGGCCATGCAGCTGGCGCCTCAGGAATGGCCGCACTGGCTGGCGCAAGAGCCGCCGAATCCGTGTGCGCAGTATCATCGGCCACGTCGCAGCAAGCAGCCTGTCTGCTGGACTTACTGGCAGAAATCGCCGGGTATCTGGGTTAATCAGTGGCAGGAAGTCTGTGAAGATCGGGCGCTGCTCAATCATTTCGAAAAGTTGCCGGGCAATGTTTTCAAAATCGAGGCGGACAAGCAGATGATCGCTCTGTATTGGGGTGAGAAGGGTGAAGCGACGGTTTTGCTGGATATCGATGCCACTCTGAAAGCGCTGGCGTGACGCGCGGACTTTTCCCACTGCAACGGTGGGGAAGGTCCGGCAGACGCGCAATAAAAAGCCCGACATGATTCATCGGGCGGGGTTGGCCAGGCAGGCCGGAAATCTTTTCTGATGCAGGTTCAGTCAGCGCATTTTCCTGTCGTCCACCCAGCGTAGCCCTTTAAACAGGGGCTGCTGCAAATTAGGGCGACTTTTCTAACTATTGATTCTATGAATGGGTCCACATGCAGACGCGTGTTGCGGGTCTTCGTCTTACAGAAATGACCGCAAAGTCGCATTTCAACCCGTATTTTGGGCGATTGACAATTGTCGGAAATTCCGTGAAGGTGACGTACCCAAATCAAACGGGCGTATGAATTGAGCGTTTGTCTTACAGACTGCTCCTACAGAATCCCGACTATCGCGTTGGCGGGTGTGCCGGGTGGATTGGCGTCAGCATCGACGAAAAAACGTCCTGCCGAGCCATTCGCCTGCGTCCGACGTGTACTGTTCAGCTTCCATATCGTGGAGATCAGTTGATGATTTACGAAGGTAAAGCCATCACGGTTAAAGCTCTTGAAAGTGGCATCGTCGAATTGAAATTCGACCTCAAGGGTGAGTCCGTCAACAAGTTCAACCGTCTAACCCTGAACGAACTGCGTCAGGCCGTAGACACCATCAAGGCAGATGCTTCGATCAAGGGCGTGATCGTCAGCAGTGGCAAGGACGTGTTCATCGTCGGCGCCGACATCACCGAATTTGTCGACAACTTCAAGCTGCCGGATGCCGAGCTGGTTGCTGGCAATCTCGAAGCCAACAAGATCTTCAGCGATTTCGAAGACCTCAACGTCCCAACCGTAGTGGCCATCAACGGCATCGCCCTGGGCGGCGGTCTGGAAATGTGCCTGGCGGCTGACTATCGCGTCATGTCCACCAAGGCCAAGATCGGTCTGCCGGAAGTCAAACTGGGCATCTACCCAGGCTTCGGCGGCACCGTGCGTCTGCCGCGCCTGATTGGTGTCGACAACGCCATCGAATGGATTGCCTCCGGTAAGGAAAACCGCCCTGAAGACGCCCTGAAAGTCAGCGCCGTCGACGCCGTGGTTGCTCCGGAGAAGCTGCAGGAAGCGGCTCTTGAGCTGATCAAACGCGCCATCTCCGGCGAGTTCGACTTCAAGGCCAAGCGTCAACCCAAACTTGAAAAACTCAAGCTGAACGCGATTGAACAAATGATGGCATTCGAAACCGCCAAAGGTTTCGTCGCCGGTCAGGCTGGCCCGAACTACCCGGCGCCGGTTGAAGCGATCAAGACGATCCAGAAAGCCGCGAACTTCGGTCGTGACAAGGCGCTGGAAGTCGAAGCAGCCGGTTTCGTCAAGCTGGCCAAGACCTCTGCCGCGCAGAGCTTGATCGGTCTGTTCCTGAACGATCAGGAGCTGAAGAAAAAGGCCAAGGCCTACGACGAAATCGCCAAAGATGTGAAGCAGGCCGCTGTACTCGGCGCCGGCATCATGGGTGGTGGTATCGCTTATCAGTCGGCCTCCAAAGGTACGCCGATCCTGATGAAGGACATCAACGAGCACGGTATCGAGCAGGGTCTGGCCGAAGCCGCCAAACTGCTGGTTGGCCGCGTTGATAAAGGTCGCATGACGGCTGCGAAAATGGCTGAAGTGCTCAACGCCATTCGTCCGACCCTGTCCTACGGCGACTTCGGTCACGTCGATCTGGTTGTCGAAGCTGTGGTCGAAAACCCGAAGGTCAAGCAAGCCGTACTGGCTGAAGTCGAAGCTCAGGTCAAAGAGGACACCATCCTCGCGTCCAACACCTCGACCATTTCCATCAGCCTGCTGGCCAAGGCCCTCAAGCGTCCGGAAAACTTCGTCGGCATGCACTTCTTCAACCCGGTGCACATGATGCCGCTGGTAGAAGTGATCCGTGGCGAGAAGTCGAGTGAGCTGGCGGTTGCCACCACCGTTGCCTACGCCAAGAAAATGGGCAAGAACCCGATCGTCGTCAACGACTGCCCGGGCTTCCTGGTCAACCGCGTACTGTTCCCGTACTTCGGCGGTTTCGCCAAGCTGGTAAGCGCCGGTGTGGATTTCGTCCGTATCGACAAGGTCATGGAAAAATTCGGCTGGCCGATGGGCCCGGCGTACCTGATGGACGTGGTCGGCATCGACACCGGTCACCACGGTCGCGACGTGATGGCTGAAGGTTTCCCGGATCGCATGAAGGATGACCGTCGTTCGGCCATCGACGTGCTGTACGAAGCCAAGCGCCTGGGCCAGAAGAACGGCAAGGGCTTCTACGCCTACGAGGCCGACAAGAAAGGCAAGCAGAAGAAAGTTGCCGATCCATCGGTGCTGGAAGTGCTCAAGCCGATCGTTTACGAGCAGCGCGAAGTCACTGACGAAGACATCATCAACTGGATGATGATCCCGCTGTGCCTGGAAACCGTGCGTTGCCTGGAAGACGGCATCGTTGAAACTGCCGCCGAAGCCGACATGGGTCTGGTCTACGGTATCGGTTTCCCTCCATTCCGTGGCGGTGCGCTGCGCTACATCGACTCGATCGGTGTTGCCGAGTTCGTTGCCCTGGCTGACCAGTACGCTGATTTGGGCGCGCTGTACCACCCAACCGCGAAGCTGCGCGAAATGGCCAAAAACGGCCAGAGCTTCTTCGGTTAAGCGCCCCCAACTAGAGTGAGAGTGAACTTATGAGCTTGAATCCTAGAGACGTCGTGATTGTCGACTTCGGTCGTACTCCGATGGGCCGCTCCAAGGGCGGCATGCACCGCAACACCCGCGCCGAAGACATGTCGGCGCACCTGATCAGCAAATTGCTGGAACGCAACGCCAAGGTCGATCCTGCTGAAGTCGAGGACGTGATCTGGGGCTGCGTCAACCAGACCCTGGAGCAGGGCTGGAACATCGCGCGCATGGCGTCGCTGATGACCCAGATTCCGCACACTTCGGCCGGCCAGACCGTCAGCCGTCTGTGTGGCTCGTCGATGAGCGCGTTGCACACCGCTGCACAAGCGATCATGACCGGCAACGGTGACGTGTTCGTGGTTGGCGGCGTCGAGCATATGGGCCACGTGAGCATGATGCACGGTGTCGATCCGAACCCGCACATGTCGCTGTACGCGGCAAAAGCCTCGGGCATGATGGGTCTGACCGCTGAAATGCTTGGCAAAATGCACGGCATCACTCGCGAACAGCAGGACGCTTTCGGCGTGCGTTCCCACCAGCTGGCCCACAAGGCAACTGTGGAAGGCAAGTTCAAAGACGAAATCATCCCGATGCAGGGCTACGACGAGAACGGTTTCCTGAAACTGTTCGACTACGACGAAACCATTCGTCCGGAAACCACCCTGGAAAGTCTGGCGGCCCTCAAGCCTGCCTTCAATCCAAAGGGCGGCACCGTGACTGCCGGTACTTCGTCGCAGATCACCGATGGTGCTTCGTGCATGATCGTGATGTCGGCGCAACGTGCACAGGATCTGGGTATCCAGCCAATGGCGGTTATCCGTTCGATGGCAGTGGCGGGTGTGGATCCGGCAATCATGGGCTATGGTCCAGTTCCGGCTACACAAAAAGCCCTGAAGCGTGCGGGCCTTGGCATCAACGATATCGACTTCTTCGAGCTCAACGAAGCTTTCGCCGCACAGGCTCTGCCAGTGCTGAAAGATCTGAAAGTGCTCGACAAGATGAACGAGAAGGTTAACCTGCACGGCGGCGCGATCGCCCTGGGTCACCCGTTCGGTTGCTCCGGTGCCCGTATTTCCGGCACCTTGCTGAACGTGATGAAGCAGAATAGCGGCACCTTCGGGGTGGCTACTATGTGCATTGGTCTCGGCCAAGGCATCTCCACCGTCTTCGAACGCGTCTAAGCGTCTCGTTGATGGAAGCCGGGGCCAAGTGCCCCGGTTTTTGTTTTTGTGGATTTATTTTGTTTTTATTTTGAAAAAATTTGAGTGAGGGCCAACACATGCCGATACAACCTGGGCTCTACCAACATTACAAAGGTCCGCAGTACCGCGTATTCAGTATTGCGCGGCATTCCGAGACCGAAGAAGAAGTGGTCTTTTACCAAGCCCTGTATGGCGATTACGGCTTTTGGGTGCGCCCTCTGAGCATGTTTCTCGAGTCAGTCGAGGTTGACGGCGAGCAGGTGCCACGCTTTGCTTTGGTGCAAGCCGAACCAAGCCTTTTTTCCAAGGCATAAGGCGAGTGCGCACAGAACCCTGTGCTTGACCTCACCTTGTATCAACTATATATAGCGGTGCCGCGTCAGGCGCCAACCGCCTTTCACTTCTAGAATTCAGGAATTTTCTGATCCATGGGCAAATCGCTGGTCATTGTGGAATCCCCGGCTAAGGCCAAGACCATCAACAAGTATCTGGGTAACCAATACGTGGTGAAGTCGAGTATCGGCCATATCCGAGACCTGCCCACCAGCGGTTCGGCTAGCGCCAGCAAAGAGCCAGCCGCCAAGCGCGGCAAGGCTGCTGCGGGCGAAGGTCCGGTGCTCTCGCCGAAAGAGAAAGCGCGCAAGCAGCTGGTCTCGCGTATGGGTGTCGATCCCGATCATGGCTGGAAAGCCAAGTACGAGATCCTCCCGGGTAAAGAGAAGGTCATCGAAGAGCTGCGCCGGCTCGCCAAAGATGCTGACACCATCTATCTCGCAACCGACTTGGATCGCGAGGGGGAAGCCATTGCCTGGCACCTGCGCGAAGCCATCGGTGGTGACGACAGCCGCTACAAGCGCGTGGTGTTCAACGAAATCACCAAGAAGGCGATTCAGGAAGCCTTCTCGGAGCCGGGCGAGCTGGACATCGATCGTGTCAACGCACAGCAGGCGCGTCGCTTCCTCGACCGCGTTGTGGGCTACATGGTTTCGCCGCTGCTGTGGGCGAAGATTGCCCGTGGCCTGTCCGCTGGCCGTGTGCAATCGGTTGCTGTGAAGCTGGTGGTCGAGCGTGAACGCGAAATTCGTGCGTTCAACCCGGAAGAGTACTGGGAAGTGCATGCCGATCTCGGCACCACCAAAGGCTCGACCGTGCGTTTCGAAGTGGCTCGCGAGAAAGGCGAAGCGTTCAAGCCGCTCAACGAAGCCCAGGCCATGGCTGCGCTGGAGAAGCTCAAGTCTTCCAGCTACAGCATCGTCAAACGCGAAGACAAGCCGACCAGCAGCAAGCCTTCGGCGCCGTTCATCACGTCGACCCTGCAACAGGCTGCGAGTAACCGCCTGGGCTTCGGCGTGAAGAAAACCATGATGATGGCCCAGCGTCTGTACGAAGCTGGCTACATCACTTACATGCGTACCGACTCGACCAACCTTTCGGCTGATGCCGTGGCGATGGCGCGCACCTACATCGAAGACGAGTTCGGCAAGAAGTACCTGCCGGAAACGCCGAACGTCTACAGCAGCAAAGAAGGCGCGCAAGAGGCTCACGAAGCGATCCGTCCTTCCGACGCCAACACCACGCCGAGCAAGCTCGCAGGCATGGAGCGTGACGCTGAGCGCCTCTACGAGTTGATCTGGCGTCAGTTCCTCGCTTGCCAGATGCTGCCGGCGCAATACCTGTCGACCACTGTCAGCGTCGGCGCTGGCGACTTCGAGCTGCGCGCCAAGGGCCGTATCCTCAAGTTCGACGGTTACACCCGCGTTATGCCGCAAATTGCCAAGCCAGGCGACGACGACGTTCTGCCTGATATGGCGCAGGGCGACGTGATGAAGCTGATCAAGCTTGATCCATCGCAGCACTTCACCAAGCCGCCGGCGCGTTACTCGGAAGCCAGCCTGGTTAAAGAAATGGAAAAACGTGGCATCGGTCGTCCTTCGACTTACGCTGCGATCATTTCGACCATTCAGGATCGCGGCTACGTGACTCTGCACAACCGTCGTTTCTACTCGGAAAAGATGGGCGACATCGTTACCGAGCGTCTGTCGGAAAGCTTCTCCAACCTCATGGACTACGGCTTCACTGCCGGCATGGAAGAGAACCTCGATGACGTGGCACAGGGTGAGCGCGACTGGAAAAGCGTGCTGGACGAGTTCTACGGCGATTTCAAAAAGAAACTCGAAGTAGCCGAAAACCCTGAAAGCGGCATGCGCGCCAATCAGCCGGTCATGACCGACATTCCGTGCACGACCTGTGGACGTCCGATGCAGATTCGGACTGCGTCGACCGGCGTGTTCCTCGGTTGCTCAGGCTACAGCCTGCCGCCGAAAGAACGCTGCAAAGCCACCGTCAACCTGGTGCCGGGCGACGAGATCGCTGCGGACGATGAGGGTGAGTCGGAGTCTCTGGTTCTACGCGGCAAGCATCGTTGCCCGATCTGCAGCACGGCGATGGACGCTTATCTGCTCGACGAGAAGCGCAAGCTGCACATCTGCGGTAACAACCCGGATTGTGCTGGCTACGAAATCGAAGAGGGCAGCTATCGCATCAAGGGCTACGAAGGTCCGAGCCTGGAATGCGACAAGTGTGGCAGCGAGATGCAGCTCAAGACTGGCCGTTTCGGCAAGTTCTTCGGTTGCACCAACCCTGAGTGCAAGAACACCCGCAAACTGCTGAAAAGCGGTGATGCAGCGCCGCCGAAGATGGATCCGGTGAAGATGCCTGAGCTGAAATGCGAAAAGGTCAACGACACCTACATCCTCCGTGACGGTGCCTCGGGTCTGTTCCTGGCTGCCAGCCAGTTCCCGAAAAACCGTGAGACCCGTGCTCCGCTGGTGATCGAGATTGTGCCGCACAAGGACGAAATCGATCCGAAGTACCACTTCCTCTGCGACGCGCCTAAGAAGGATCCTGATGGTCTGCCAGCGGTCATCCGCTACAGCCGCAAGACCAAGGAGCAATACGTGCAGACCGAAGTCGACGGCAAGCCTACGGGTTGGAAGGCGTACTTCGACGGTGGCAAGTGGACGGTTGAAGACAAGCGTACCAAGGCCAAAGCAGAGTAAGCGTTAGTCCGACACTGAAAGGCCGCATGAGAACCCTTGGGTTTTCATGCGGCCTTTTTGTTTTGTGCTTGCGGTGGGATCGGCTGATCCACGACACTGTCCGGCCTGTGTGACGCAAATATTTCGTAGTGGAGACTGCCTTCATGGCCCACGAACTCTATACCCGCACCAACCAGAAGATCTATTTCGCCGGCCTGTCGCTCGAAGCCTTGGCTCGCGCTGAAGAGGGGCGGGCGATGAATTCTCTGGCGTTGATTCAGGCTGGGCGTGAATCGGCGCTGTTTCACCTGTACGGCGCCTTGCTGGGGCTTTGTCATGAGATCGCGGGTTTCTATCGTCTGCCGCAGGCCAATTCGCCGCGGGCCGAGATGCTGCTGACGCGTGAAGTGCTGGAGTCGATCGCAATTCCCGAACTGGCGGAAATGGTTGAGTTGGCGGGCAATTCTGAAACCTGGTTGGCAAAACTGCTGGCAGCGCATTCGGCGCTGTTTCAACCGCCACGAGTGCCGCACAAGCCGAAGGGTGATGTGACGCAACCGTTGATTCAGGCGATTAATCTGGATGAAGAAGAAGCGCCAGAAGAGTTGAGTCGAGAGGAGCTGGAGAGCTGGCGGCAGAACTTGAAAGGTCTGGCGATACGTTTCCGCGAAGGCTTGAACGAGTGCTGAGGGCGATTGACACGGTGGCAATCTGAAACATGCTGCTGGTCAAGATCCCGAGCGAAGCCTGAATGATGTCTATATAATCCCTGCCTTTCGTGGAGAACAGACCTTTATGCCAACGTCCTTTCTAGAAATTGTCGAGTTACCCGACGGCCGAATTGAGCTGCGCAGGGCCGAGGACGAGGGTTCTCTGGTGACGCTGGATTTCTCCGAGGATGCCAAGGCGTTCCTGCAAGGTCAGCATGTGGAGATCGCCAAGGCGATGTTAAGCGTCGGCGTGCAAATGGCCGGTCGCATGGTCGAAGGCGAGTTTGATAAGGAAGAGGGGCCGCGGGTTCTTCATTGATCCCCGTCTTTTTCTTTTAGCGTTACTGCTTCAGATCGGCTTCTCTGTCCCTGGAGAAGCCCTGCGCTTCACACAGCGCATGTTGTCAGCCAATCAACCCAAACGAATGTTCAGGCTCTGAGCGTCGCCCGTGCGTGCGGCGCTGATCAGTTGTTGCCGCGAATTCGCGCTCAGCGGGTTGAGCCAGGTGACGACGGTGTGACTGCGACCCAATCGTAGAGCTTCGCATGCCAGTTGCTGAGCGCTTTGAGCGCCTCTTGGTTGCAGCAGCAGAATACGCTCGCGATTCAAGCCGGCATCCCGCAGCCATGTCTGGGTCAGACTTGCAGGAGGCGCTATCAGCGTCAGCCAGCGCGCGTCCTGATCTTCACTGAGTTCGCGAAGGATCGGGGCTAGCAGGTTCAGGCAGTTCCCGGCAGCACCCCGCAGTGACAGCTCACTGAATACTTCGGGTTCGGCATTCCATGGGCGCTCGACGACCTCTTTCAGGATCGGCGCCATCGGTTGCGCCAGAAACGCTTCGAATAAAGGCAGTTGTGTTTGCTGAGGGGTGTGTGGGAACTGCATAAAGCCTCCTTTAGCGGCGGATTACGCCGACACTCAAACCTTCGATCACCAGTTCCTGATCTTTCAGGTCGACTTCGATAGGGGCGAACTCAGGGTTTTCGGCAATCAGCCAGACCTTGCTGCCTTCACGCTTGAAGCGTTTGACGGTCACTTCATCGCCGATGCGGGCGACGACGACCTGGCCATTACGCGCCTCGCGGGTGGTGTGCACGGCAAGGAGGTCACCGTCGAAAATGCCGATGTCCTTCATGCTCATGCCGTGCACGCGCAACAGATAGTCGGCGCGCGGATGGAAGAAGGCCGGGTTGATATTGCAGGATTCTTCGATGTGCTGCTGGGCGAGGATTGGCGCGCCGGCAGCGACCCGGCCAATGATCGGCAGGGTGGAGTCGTCGGCCTTGGCTTCGAAGCCGGGAATGCGAATACCGCGAGAAGCGCCAGGGGTCATCTCGATGGCACCTTTGCGGGCCAGTGCCTTGAGATGTTCTTCAGCCGCGTTCGGCGACTTGAAGCCCAGTTCCTGAGCGATTTCCGCACGGGTTGGCGGATAACCGTTGTCTTCGAGGCAACGTTTGATAAAGGCCAGAATCTCGGCTTGGCGTGGCGTCAGCTTTAGCATATTGATCGCTCTGTCTTTTTATACAGTGACTGGGATTATATACAGTGAAGCGCCCTTGGCAATGCCCGTTTTTTTGTCGGCCGCCAGACGGTCGGCAGCCTTGCTTATTAATGCATCGGTCTTGTGTGGTTAAATAGCTGACCGACCATTCCCAAAACGAACCGGCAGGCTTGACAAGGCACAGGCTGAAACGTATGTTTCAAACAAGTGTTTGTCAGGCGGAGTAGCCATGGCCCAGTCGGAAACCGTTGAACGCATTCTTGATGCTGCCGAGCAGTTGTTCGCGGAGAAAGGTTTCGCTGAAACCTCATTGCGTTTGATCACCAGCAAGGCTGGCGTCAACCTGGCAGCAGTGAACTATCATTTCGGTTCGAAGAAAGCCCTGATCCAGGCGGTTTTTTCGCGCTTCCTCGGGCCGTTCTGCATCAGTCTCGATAAAGAGCTGGAGCGGCGTCAGGCCAAGCCTGAAAACAAGCCAACCCTAGAAGAGCTGCTGGAAATCCTTGTCGAACAGGCTCTCGTGGTTCAGCCACGCAGCGGCAACGACCTGTCGATCTTCATGCGTTTGCTCGGCCTCGCGTTCAGCCAGAGCCAGGGCCACTTGCGTCGTTATCTGGAAGACATGTACGGCAAGGTTTTCCGTCGCTACATGTTGCTGGTCAACGAAGCCGCACCACGCATTCCGCCGATCGAGCTGTTCTGGCGCGTGCACTTCATGCTCGGTGCTGCCGCGTTCAGCATGTCCGGGATCAAGGCTTTGCGGGCGATCGCCGAGACGGATTTCGGCGTCAACACCTCCATCGAGCAAGTGATGCGCCTGATGGTGCCGTTCCTCGCTGCCGGCATGCGTGCCGAGACCGGTGTCACCGACGCGGCGATGGCTACTGCACAACTGCGTCCGCGCAGCAAATCAACGCCGGTCGCCGCCAAGGTTTAACCGCGCACGGGTGGGCGTGGCAGCTTGTATCCGCTAAGCTAGCCGCCCATGCCGACTCACGTTCTGAACCCGATCCTCATAGAAATTGCCGACCTGCCGAGCATGGCTCACGGTAGCGATTTCCTGCGGGTCGGGTTTTTCGTTTTCAAGGAATCTCTATGACTGCTGGCCTGCAAGGCTCGTTGATGGTGGACGTCGCCGGTACCTGGCTGACGGCTGAAGATCGCCAATTGTTGCGTCAGCCCGAAGTGGGCGGCCTGATCATTTTCGCGCGCAACATCGAGCATCCGCGCCAGGTGCGTGAGCTCAGTGCGTCGATTCGCGCGATTCGCCCGGATCTGCTGCTGGCGGTGGATCAAGAGGGTGGTCGCGTGCAGCGTCTGCGTCAGGGCTTCGTGCGTCTGCCGGCCATGCGCGCCATCGCCGACAACCCGAATGCTGAATACCTCGCCGAGCAATGCGGCTGGATCATGGCCACCGAAGTGCTGGCGGTCGGGCTCGACCTGAGCTTCGCCCCGGTGCTTGATCTGGATTACCAGCGCAGTGCCGTGGTTGGCACTCGTTCGTTCGAAGGTGATCCCGAGCGCGCTGCGGTGCTCGCCGGTGCATTCATTCGCGGCATGAACAGCGCCGGGATGGCCGCCACTGGCAAGCATTTCCCTGGCCACGGCTGGGCTGAAGCAGACTCTCATGTCGCGATTCCAAACGACGAGCGCAGCCTCGACGAGATCCGCGCCAACGATCTCGTACCCTTCGCCAAACTCAGCAAACAATTGGCCGCGATCATGCCGGCGCACGTCATCTATCCGCAGGTCGATTCGCAGCCAGCCGGCTTCTCTCGCCGCTGGTTACAGGACATCCTGCGCGGCGAATTGCAATTCGACGGCGTGATCTTCAGCGACGATCTGTCGATGGCCGGCGCCCACGTGGTTGGCGATGCCGCCAGCCGCATCGAAGCCGCTTTGACTGCCGGTTGCGACATGGGCCTGGTGTGCAACGACCGCGCCGCTGCCGAACTGGCCCTGAGCGCCGCACAACGCATGAAGGTCAAGCCGTCCGCGCGCATCGCGCGCATGCGCGGCCAGGCATTCGCCAGTACTGATTACCGGCAGGATCCGCGCTGGCTCACCGCCATCGGCGCGCTCAAAGACGCTCAATTGATCGATTAAGGATTTTGCTATGACGGTTTACGCAATCATCGGTGGCACCGGCCTGACCCAACTCGAAGGCTTGACCATTCGCCAATCGCTGGCGGTGGACACGCCCTACGGCGCGCCATCGGCCGACGTGCAAATTGGCGAATACGCAGGCAAGGAAGTGCTGTTCCTCGCCCGTCATGGCCACCCGCATCGTTTTCCGCCGCACAAGGTCAACTATCGCGCCAACCTGTGGGCGCTGAAGCAGGCGGGTGCCGAGGCAATCATCGCGGTGAACGCCGTGGGCGGGATCCATTCGTCCATGGGCACCGGGCACTTCTGCGTGCCGCACCAGATCGTCGACTACACCAGCGGGCGCGAGCACACCTTTTTCGCCGATGATCTGGAGCACGTCACCCACATCGACTTCAGCTTTCCCTACAGCGAACCGCTGCGTCAGCAATTGATCGCCGCTGTGGCCGCCGAAGGTTGCGAGTACAGCGATCAGGGCGTGTATGCCTGCACCCAGGGCCCGCGTCTGGAAACGGTCGCCGAGATCGTGCGTCTTGAGCGTGATGGCTGCGATATCGTCGGCATGACCGGTATGCCGGAAGCGGCACTGGCCCGCGAGCTGGATCTGGATTATGCCTGTCTGGCACTGGTGGTGAACCCGGCAGCGGGCAAGACCACCGAAGTGATCACCATGGCCGAGATCGAGCAGGCCTTGCATGACGGCATGGGCAAGGTGAAGTCGGCATTGGCGCGGGTGTTGGCCGGCTAAGGGCTGCCCATGAGCATTTTCATCGAACAGCTCAAGTCGTTGGCCTGGACTCAGGCATTCAGTAGCAAGGCGCTGGCCAAGGCTCGCGCTTATGCCGCCGATGATCGGGTAGAGATCATTGAGATCAATGACAAAAAGATCGAGGCGTTCTGCGTCGGTTCGGAAAATCAGGCGTATGAACAAAGCATTTACCTGTCCGAAGATCGGCTGGGTTCCGTCAACTTGCGTTGCCTGTGCAGCTGTCCTGTCGTAATCGACTGCAAGCATTGCGCTGCGGTGCTCTATCACCTGCAGGGCAGTGCTGATGATGCGTCTGAAAGTGACGCACAGATCCCGTTGGGTCGGGCGCTGGAACATTGGCTTTCGACCATCCCCGTTCCGGCCAAGCCTGCTGAAGAAGGCGCGCAAACCGCAGGCACGCGCCTGTTTTACAAGCTCAAGCCAACGCCTGTGAGCGGCAAGTGGCTGCTCGATATTTTCAAGGTTTCCCAGCTCAAGAGCGGCGAGTTACGCGAAGTCAAACCGATGTATTCGCTCGCGGAAATGCTCATGCGTCAGCCCGGCTACCTGTCCGAGCTGGATCTGCGCGTTGCCAGGCTGCTGGTTGCCATGCACTCTCGCCACGCCTATTACAGCGGCTATCCGCTGGAAGGCAGCAGCGGCGCCGAACTGCTGGAAATGCTCCTGCGCACCTCGCGGCTGTTCCTCGATTTCGAGGATCTGCGACCGTTGGTGCCGGGCGCGAAGCGCATCGGTCAGTTCGCCTGGGCCGAGCAGGCCGATGGCGGTTTCCGCGCGCAGTGGAGCAGTGCCGAGGCTGCGCAGGAAACTGTGCTGGCGCTGGAGCCGCTTTATTACCTGGATCGTGAACAGCGGCAGATTGGCCCTCTGTTCAATGAGCTGGAAGAAAAACTGGCCAGCCATTTGACTCTGGCGCCGGACATTCCGGCGCGTCAGGCCATGCAGTTCAGCCATCGCATGAGCGCCGCGACGAGAATCCCGCCGCCACACCAACTGACCGAACGAGTCATCGACGACGTACTTCCGCAGCCGCAACTCACCCTCGTCAGCGGTCGGGAGCGCTCGCGCTGGGAGTACATTCTTGAGCACCGCGCCGCTCTGGTGTTTACCTACAACGGCCAGCCGACGGTGGATCGCAACCCGGAAGTGATGATCCTCAACGGCACCGAAACCCAGCGCATTCAACGCCAGCCTGCGGTGGAAAAGAAACTGCGCCAGTTCCTGCAAAAGTTCGGCTTTAAAAAAGCCACGCGCAAGAGCTCGCTGGATCGTCCCGGCGAGATGTTCACGTTGCCGGATGATTCCGCCTGGCTTGAGTTTATGCACGAAGGGCTTGCCACGTTGCGCGCCTCGAACTGGGAAGTGGAGATGAGTCCCGGCTTTCATTTCAATGTGCAACCGGTTGAGCACTGGTACGCCGAGGTCGAAGAAGAGGCCGGGCATCAGTGGTTTGATTTGCAGTTGGGTATCGTCGTCAATGGTCAGCGCTATAGTTTGCTACCAATCCTTCTGCACTTGTTGCGCACTCAGCCGCGCTTGCTTGACCCGGTCAATCTGGCACAACGCAGCGATGACGAAAAACTCCTGATCGAACTGAAACCCAGCGGTTTTGGTGACTCTTCGGGCGCCAAGGTCGCGCTGCCGCTGAGTCGGGTCAAGCCGCTGATGGCCACGCTGGGCGAGTTGTACTTGGGCGGTCATCAGGGCGATGCACTGCGCTTGAGTGTCCCGGATGCAGCGCGCTTGAGTATGCTCGATGGCGTGCCGCTGGATTGGCAGGGTGGCGAGCGGCTGCGCACCTTTGCCAAGCGCCTGCAGAATTCCAGTCACACCCACGTCGCTGCGCCGGCCGGCCTTAACGCGCAACTGCGCCCGTATCAGCTTGAAGGCCTGAACTGGATGCAGACCCTGCGCGAACTTGGGGTCGGCGGCATTCTGGGCGATGACATGGGGCTGGGCAAAACGCTGCAAACCTTGGCGCATCTGCTCACGGAAAAACACGCCGGTCGCCTTGATTGTCCGGCTCTGGCGGTGATGCCGACCAGCCTGATTCCCAACTGGCTCGACGAGGCCGAGCGTTTCACTCCCCAGTTGAAAGTATTGGCGCTGCACGGCTCGGGTCGGCAAAAGGATTTCGCTGATCTGGCTGAGTACGATCTGGTGCTGACCACTTACGCGTTGCTGCCGAGGGATCTGGAGACCTTGCAGCCGCAGACGTGGAGCGTGCTGATTCTCGACGAAGCGCAGAACATCAAGAACCCGCTCAGCAAAGCCGCGCAGGCCGCACGCGACTTGCAGGCCCGTCAGCGCTTGTGCCTGAGCGGCACGCCATTGGAAAACCACTTGGGCGAGCTTTGGTCGCAGTTTCATTTCCTCATGCCCGGTTGGCTCGGCGACAGCAAGTCCTTCAATCGCGATTACCGCACGCCAATCGAGAAGCACGGCAATGTTCAGCGCATGCAGCACCTGACCGCGCGCATCAAGCCGTTTTTGCTGCGCCGCAAAAAGGACCAGGTCGCCACCGAGCTGCCACCGAAAACCGAAATCGTGCATTGGGTGGATCTCAGCGACGGCCAACGCGATGTCTATGAAACGGTTCGCGTGGCGATGGACAAAAAAGTCCGCGACGAAATTGCCCGCAGTGGCGTGGCTCGCAGTCAGATCATCATTCTCGATGCCTTGCTCAAGCTGCGGCAGGTCTGTTGCGATTTGCGCCTGATCAAGATGCCGATGACAGCAAAGGCACTGCGTTCCGGCAGTGGCAAGTTGGTCAGCTTGATGGAGATGCTTGAAGAGCTGCTCGGCGAAGGTCGTCGGATCCTGTTGTTTTCGCAGTTCACCTCGATGCTCGCGTTGATCGAGCAAGAGTTGCAGCAACGTGACATTGCCTATTCGCTGCTGACCGGTGATACCACGGACCGTCGCACACCGGTGAAGGATTTTCAGGGCGGCAAGGTGCCGTTGTTTCTAATCAGTCTGAAGGCCGGGGGTACCGGTTTGAACCTGACCGCTGCGGATACGGTGATCCACTTTGACCCTTGGTGGAACCCCGCAGTGGAAAATCAGGCAACCGATCGTGCGTATCGAATCGGGCAAAACAACCCGGTGTTCGTTTACAAGCTGATCGCTCGCGGCACAGTAGAGGAAAAGATACAGGCGTTGCAGCAGGAGAAAGCAGCGTTGGCCGGGGCGGTGCTTGAAGGCGGGACGACAGGTGGCTGGAAGCTGGAGCAGACTGACATTGAGGCGCTGTTTGCACCGTTGCCGGTTTCCAAGGATTGAGCCGGGTTTTAACCGTTAGACCGAGGCGCCCTACTCGCGAGCAGGCTCGCTCCCACATGGGAAATGCATTCCAACCGTGGGAGCGAGCCTGCTCGCGAAAGCTATTTAACAGGCGACAAATATCTCAACGCTTGTCGAGCTTGTCCGGTAACGGCGCAAACAGCGCTTCGATATCATCACTCTGCAACTTCCAGTCTCCGGCCTTACGCCCATCCAGCACGCCTGCCGCCAAGTCGGATTTTTCCTTTTGCAGGTGCTGAATCTTCTCTTCCACCGTGCCCCGGGCAATCATCTTGTAGACAAACACCGGCTTTTCCTGGCCGATCCGGTACGCGCGATCGGTTGCCTGATTTTCCGTCGCCGGGTTCCACCACGGATCGTAGTGAATCACCGTATCCGCCTCAGTCAGGTTCAAGCCGACGCCACCAGCCTTCAGGCTGATGAGAAAGATCTGACGCTTGCCGCTCTGGAATTCCTTCACCGGCGTGCGTCGATCACGGGTCTGGCCGGTCAGTAGCGCGTAGGACACGTTACGTTTTTTCAGCTCTTCCTCAATCAACGACAGCATCGACGTGAATTGCGAGAACAGCAGAATCCTGCGTCCTTCCTCGAACAACTCCTCAAGCATTTCCATCAGGCTGTCGAGCTTGCCCGAGGTGCTGCCGCGAGCGGGCAGGGTGGCGTCGTTGACCAGGCGCAGATCGCAGCAAACCTGACGCAGCTTGAGCAGCGCCTCAAGAATGATGATCTGACTGCGCGCCACGCCTTTGCGGGTGATCTCGTCGCGGACTTTCTTGTCCATCGCCAAACGCATGGTTTCGTACACATCGCGCTGCGCTTCGTTGAGATCAACCCAATGGATGATTTCGGTTTTCGGCGGCAGTTCGGTGGCGACCTGTTCCTTGGTGCGGCGCAGCAAGAACGGTTTTATCCTACCGTTCAAGTGCTGAAGTCTGACTTCGCTGCCGCGCTTTTCAATCGGCACGCGGTAATCGGCATTGAAGCTTTTCACGTCGCCGAGCCAGCCCGGCAGCAGGAAGTGAAACAGTGACCACAGCTCGCCCAAGTGGTTTTCCAGCGGTGTACCGCTGAGGCACAGGCGCTGGCGCGCATTCAACTCGCGCGCCGCTTGTGCGGCTTTGCTGTTGGGGTTCTTGATGTACTGCGCCTCATCCAGCACCAACACATGCAACGGCTGCCTGGCCAGGCGTTCAACGTCCTTGGGCAGCAGCGCGTAGGTAGTGAGGATGAGGTCGAAGTCGGCCAGATTGTCGAAATGCTTTTTGCGAGTGGCGCCGTACAGCGCGACCACCTTCAATTGCGGCGTGAAGTGCGCCGCCTCATCGAGCCAGTTCGGAATCAGGCTGGTCGGCATCACCACCATGCACGGCCGATCCAGGCGTCCGGCGTTTTTCTCGCTGAGAATATGCGCCAAGGTCTGTAGGGTTTTACCCAGGCCCATGTCATCCGCGAGAATCCCGCCAACCTCCAGTTGCCGTAGTGATTGCATCCAGCTCAAGCCTTCGAGCTGATAGGGGCGCAGCGTCGCGTTCAAGCCTTGCGGCGCTTCAGCGCTGAAATCACGAATGTCGCGCAGGCGTTGAGCGAATGTGCGGATCTGCTCACCGCCCTCCCACAGCAGCGGCAGGCCTTCCAGCGAATTGAGGCGCGTGGCGTCGGCCTTGCTCAGGCGCAGGGTGGTTTCGCCTGGCTCCTGCAAATAGAACTCGCCGAGCGTCATCAATACCGGCTTCAGACGACCCAGTGGCAACGCCACCTGCAGTGGCCCGTGCTCAATGTTGCGTTGCGGGACGTTGACCAGAATCAGCTCGTCATCGCGGCGGCGCGCGAGGCGTTCCGGGTTGAGGATTTCCGCGTGCGAGCGCATCAGGTTGAGCAGAATCGGTAGCAGGCTCAGGCGCTCACCGTTGACGATGATCCCCAGCTCCAGATCAAACCAGTCGCGATCCGGCACCTGTTCCACCGTGGCATACCAGTCATCCACGGCGGTCAGATCGAAGCCGAATTCCTCATCGATCTGCAGCTCCCAACCTTGGCTGCGCAGCTTCGGCAAATCGTTGAGGGTGAACGTCAGCCAGGCGCTGTCATTGACCATCTCGTAGAGCTCGCCAGCACTTTCCGGCAGCGCTTTGCTCTGTCGCGTGGCGATGCGAAAGCCGAGGATTCTTAACTGTTCGCGGTAGGACTGTTCGACTTCCGGGTGACGTTTTATCCGCAGCGTCTGGGTTTCCTGACGAATCAGGATGTCGCTGTTCTTCTGCCCGCTGACGTATTCGTCGAGATAGCTGAACGACAGCGCCGCACGATGCTGGATGTAGCGCTGCATCTTGCCGTTGCGCGGTTCGAAAGCGCTGAACTCGACACTGGCCAGCCACAGGCGCGGCATCGGCTGCACATTGTCGACCAGCACTTGCGGCGGTGCTTTCGGGCCACGGTTTTCCAGCACGGCCTGGAGTTTCTCCAGCAGCTCGGCGTCTTTGGCGGCGGCGGGGTAGTCGAGGGTTTCCTGGACTTTCAGCAAAACAGCGGCGCAGTGTTTGCAGTTGGTGCGCACCGGGCAGGTGCAGCCAGCGTCCACCAGCAACAAAGTGCCTTTGGCTGACTCGCGCAAATGAATGGTCTGACGGTAAACGTTACCGCCAGAGCCTTCGCAACTGGCGGTAATCGTTGCATCGCCGACCTGGGCGATACGTACCCGGTTTTCCAGGGCGTAACGGCGGCCACGCTCCAGGCTCTGTTCCTTGAATCGGCTGACCCAGGAGGGCGCCAACGGTTTACTCAGCGGCGGGTTCATAAGGACTTCGATCAGTCCGGAATCGCTTCAGGCGCTTCCCGTGGCGCAGGCGCGGTCAGGGAAGTGATCTTGATCAGCAGGGCCAGATGGCCGTTGTCGAGATAGTTGAGTTGGCCGTTCTTGGTGTGGCTGTCCTGTTTCAGGCGCTCGCTGGCGGTGACCAGGCCATTGGCGTCGATCTGATTGACCCAGAAGTCGGCGTTCACATCGGTGAAGCGCCCTAGCTTCATCTCCAGCGTGCCCTCGATCGGGAACTGACCGAATTGCTCCTGGCCGTCGCTGACGGCCACTTTGGCTGGCGTCTCACCGAGGGTTTGCTGCCAGGCCTTGTGCATCAAGACTGTGTAGTCGCCGCTGGCGGTGAGCTTGGTGACGACGTCATTCAGCGCAGGTGTGCGCTGGCTGTCATCGGCCAGGCGCTGGGCGCCAGCGGCCCAGTCTTCCGGCGCGGCACGGCTGACGATCGCCGGCACGGCGTTCTGGCGAACCAGAATCATCTCGACCTGATATAGGTCATCGGCAAACGCCGTAGGCGCTACCAGGGTCAGCAGCAAAGTCAGCGAACGAAACAGGCGCATTGGGCGTCCTTCAAACAGTTTTCGGGAGAAGGCGCTCAAACAGCGCCTCTACAGTATTAAAGCGCTCTTCCGGACGTTCCATCGGTACCTGGAACTTGAACATCGTCGCACCTTCGAATTTGTAGCGTTTTGGCTGGCTCTGGATCAGCTTGATCAGCGTCATCGGATCGACCGGCGTCTGCGCTTCGAACTCGATACGTCCACCTTGCGGGCCGCCATCGACCTTCTTGATGCCCAATTGCTCGGCCTGCAACTTCAATGCAGTGATGCGCACCAGATTTTTCGTCGGTTCCGGCAGCAGACCGAAACGGTCGATCATCTCGACTTGCAGATCCTTCAGGCCTTCCTCGTCGGTGGCCGAGGCAATGCGCTTGTACAGAATCAGGCGCGCGTGAACGTCCGGCAGATAGTCTTCCGGAATCAGCACCGGTACCCGCAGGTTGACTTCCGGGCCTCCGCCCAGCGGTTGATCGAGGTTCGGTTGTTCGCCCTTGCGGATCGCCTTCACCGCGCGCTCAAGCATTTCCATATACAGCGTGAAACCGACGGCTTGAATCTGCCCGCTCTGGCCGTCGCCGAGCAATTCGCCGGCACCACGGATTTCCAGGTCGTTGGTCGCGAGCACGAAACCGGCGCCGAGATCCTGCGTATTGGCAATCGCTTCCAGACGCTTTTCCGCGTCCGAAGTGATTTGCTGGCGCGGCGGCGTCAGCAGGTAAGCGTAAGCCTGGTGGTGACTGCGGCCAACGCGACCGCGCAACTGGTGCAGTTGCGCCAGACCGAACTTGTCGGCGCGCTCGATGATGATGGTGTTGGCGCTCGGCACGTCGATGCCGGTCTCGATGATGGTCGAGGCGATCAGCACGTTGAAGCGCTTGTGATAGAAGTCGCTCATCACCTGTTCGAGTTCGCGCTCGCGCATCTGCCCGTGACCGATGCCGATACGCGCTTCCGGCACCAGTTCGGCGAGATCGGCGGCGCACTTCTCGATGGTTTTCACATCGTTATGCAGGTAGTAAACCTGGCCGCCACGCAGCAGTTCGCGGAGCAGGGCCTCTTTGACCGTGCTCTTGTTCTGCTCCATGACGAAGGTGCGCACCGACAGGCGTCGCGCCGGCGGCGTGGCGATGATCGACAGGTCGCGCATGCCCGACACCGCCATGTTCAACGTGCGCGGAATCGGCGTGGCGGTCAGGGTCAGAATGTCGACTTCACTGCGCAGGGCCTTGAGCTGTTCTTTCTGGCGGACACCGAAGCGGTGTTCTTCGTCGATGATCACCAGCCCGAGGTTTTTGATTTTTACATCGTCGGACAGCAGCTTGTGCGTGCCGATGACGATGTCGATCTTGCCTTCCGCGAGATCGGCGATCGCCGCATTCACTTCCTTGGCCGACTTGAAGCGGCTCATCACTTCCACAGTCACCGGCCAGTCGGCGAAGCGATCACGGAAGCTGTTGTAGTGCTGCTGGGCGAGCAGGGTGGTCGGTACCAGAATCGCCACTTGACGACCGCCATGCACAGCGATGAACGCCGCGCGCATGGCCACTTCGGTCTTGCCGAAACCGACGTCACCGCAGACCAGTCGATCCATCGGTTTCGGCGCGAGCATGTCTTCGCGCACGGCTTCGATGGTCGATTGCTGATCCGGGGTTTCTTCGAACGGGAAACCGGCGCTGAACGTCGCGTAATCGGCTTTCGGGTCGGCGAACGCGTAGCCTTCGCGAGCGGCACGACGGGCATAGATGTCGAGCAGTTCAGCGGCGACATCGCGCACCTGTTCGGCGGCTTTGCGCTTGGCTTTCTGCCAAACCTCGGAGCCGAGGCGGTGCAGCGGGGCCAGGGCGTCGTCGCTGCCGGTGTAGCGCGCAATCAAATGCAGGTTGGCCACCGGCACGTAAAGCTTGGCGTTCTCGGCGTATTCGAGGGTGAGGAATTCGGCTGCCTGATTGTCGATTTCCAGAATGGTCAGGCCCAGATAGCGGCCGACACCGTGATCGATGTGCACCACCGGCGCGCCTTCGCGCAGCTCGGTGAGGTTCTTGATCACCGCATCGTTATTGCCGTCGGCACGCTTCTCGCGGCGGCGACGTTGCATCACGCGTTGGCCGAACAGCGGACTTTCCGCGACCAGTGCCAGCGCCGGGTCATCCAGCATCAGGCCTTCGTCGAGCGGGGCAATGGTGATCGCCAGGCGATCCTTGCTCGCGACGAAGTCTGGCCAGCTGTCGACGGTTTTCGGCCGCAGCTTCAGGCGCTCCAGTAACTCCAGCAGCACTTCGCGACGGCCGGCGGATTCGGCGGTGAACAGCACGCGTCCGGGGAATTCATTGAGGAAGGCGGAAAGCGCGGCCAGCGGTTGCGTGGCTTTGGCTTCAATCGCCAGATTCGGCAGTGCTTGTGCAGGAAAGCGCTCACGGCCGATGCCGGTTTCCACGTCTTGCTGGCTGGCGACCACACGTGGCCAGCTCTTCAAGCGAGCGAAGCAATCTTCCACCGGCAGGAACAATTCCGCCGGTGGCAATAATGGACGTGAAGGATCGACGCGACGTTCTTCGTAACGATTGCGCACGTCGTTCCAGAAATTCTCCGCTGCTTGCTCGATGCCCGGCAACGAGAACACTTGGGTGTCTTGCGGCAGATAATCGAACAGCGTCGAGGTTTCGTCGAAGAACAGCGGCAGGTAGTACTCGATGCCGGCCGGGGTAATCCCGCTGCTCAGATCCTGAAAAATCGGGCAGCGACGGAAGTCGACGTCGAAACGCTCGCGGAAGCGCGCCTTGAAGCGGGTCACCGCGTCTTTTTGCAGCGGAAACTCGCGGGCCGGCAGCAGCTTGACCGACTCGACCTTGTCGATGGAGCGCTGGTTTTCCGGATCGAAGGTGCGCAGGGTTTCGATTTCATCGTCGAACAAGTCGATGCGATACGGCAGTTTGCTGCCCATCGGGAACAGGTCGATCAACGCACCGCGTACGGTGAACTCGCCGTGTTCATAAACCGTGTCGACGTAGCGATAGCCGCTGGCTTCGAGGCGCGCACGCATCTGTTCAACGTCGAGCTTCTGGCCGACATCCAGCACCAGACTGCTGCCGAGCAGGAATTTGGTCGGCGCCAAGCGATGCAATGCCGTGGTAATCGGCACCACCAGCACGCCGTGGGCCAACTCCGGCAGCCTATATAGGCTGGCGATGCGTTGGGAAATGATGTCCTGGTGCGGCGAGAACAGGTCGTACGGCAGGGTTTCCCAGTCAGGGAAATGCAGCACGGGCAAATCCGGGGCGAAGAAACTCAGCTCCTGTTCCAGTCGTTCAGCGCTCTGGCTGTCGGCGGTCAGTAGCAGGGTGAAGCGCTTGGCAGCGCTGGCAGCCTCGGCAATCGCCAGGCTGAGGGCAGCACCGGGCAAATTGCCCCAATGCTGTTTACCTGCCTCGGCAGGGAGTAGCGGTAGACGCAGAACGGGCACGGAAGGTTGAGCTCCAGGCTTTGCGACAAAGTCGGTAATTGTAGCGGCGTCGGGTGCCGCCTGTCAGTTGCAGACTACGTCTATCTTCGCTGTTTGGACGAAATGTAGTGGTAACCATAAAAAGCAGGCGTTTTTTTGTGGTTATGTAGTGCCGAAAGTGGCTGGTGTTACGGAGGGTTACAGACATCGTCTAACAGTCGTCGAAAAATTGACTGCGCTGAAAGCCCCGGTTTTACTGGGCTTGAGAGGGGCGTAATTTTTTTGAACGGAATTTTGTTACCGATTTCGCGACAAGCGCGCATTGCTACAGGAGGTTGTCAGCGGCATAATGTAGCCCCTTTTTTCTGCCCCTACATGTGGAAGGTTACCGTGACTCAGAAGCCCGACCAGTGTCTTGGTGAATGGATCGACCGTGAAGCACTCGCAGAAGCGATGATTCCGCTTATCGGTCAGCTCTACCGCAATAACAACGTGGTGAGCTCGATCTATGGCCGCAGCCTGATCAACCAGTCTGTCATCGCGATTCTCAAAGCTCACCGCTTTGCTCGCCACCGTTCTTCCGACGACAGCGAACTCTCCGTCCACGAAACATTCCCACTGCTCAAAGCCATGAGCGAGCTAAAGCTCGGCGCGGCTTCGGTGGATCTGGGCAAGTTGGCGTTCAAATTCCGTAACGAAGGCAATGGCCGCAGCGCCGAGCAGTTCGTTCGTGAAGAAATGGCTGACGTGGTTGGCCAGCAAAACGCTTCCGCACGTAAAGGCACTGACGTTGTGCTGTACGGCTTCGGTCGTATCGGCCGTCTGCTGGCGCGCATCCTGATCGAAAAAACCGGTGGTGGCGACGGCCTGCGTCTGCGTGCCATCGTCGTGCGCAAAGGCGCCGAAAACGACCTGACCAAACGCGCCAGCCTGCTGCGTCGCGACTCGGTACACGGTTCGTTCAACGGCACCATTACCATCGACGAAGAAAACAACACCATCACCGCCAACGGTAACCTGATCCAGGTCATCTACGCGAAGAACCCGACTGAAGTGGATTACACCCAGTACGGCATCAAAGACGCGCTGCTGGTGGACAACACCGGTGTATGGCGTGACGCCGATGGCCTGGGTCAGCACTTGCAGTGCCCGGGTATCGACCGCGTTGTTCTGACCGCGCCTGGCAAGGGCAAGCTGAAGAACATCGTGCACGGCATCAACCACGGTGAAATCACCGCTGACGACAAGATCGTGTCCGCCGCTTCCTGCACCACCAACGCCATCGTGCCGGTGCTGAAAGCAGTCAATGACAAGTTCGGCATCATCAACGGTCACGTCGAAACCGTTCACTCGTACACCAACGACCAGAACCTGATCGACAACTTCCACAAGGGCGATCGCCGTGGTCGTAGCGCCGCGCTGAACATGGTGATCACCGAGACCGGTGCTGCCACCGCTGCTGCCAAGGCCCTGCCTGAGCTGGCCGGCAAGCTGACCGGTAACGCGATCCGTGTTCCGACGCCGAACGTGTCGATGGCCATTCTCAACCTCAACCTTGAGAAAGCCGCCACCCGTGAAGAGATGAACGAGTACCTGCGCTACATGGCGCTGCACTCCGATCTGCACAAGCAAATCGACTTCGTCAATTCGCAGGAAGTGGTTTCGACTGACTTCGTCGGCTCGCGCCACGCCGGTGTGGTCGACGCTGAAGCGACCATCGTTCAGGACAACCGCGTTGTTCTGTACGTCTGGTACGACAACGAGTTCGGTTACAGCTGCCAGGTGATCCGCGTGATGGAAGACATGGCTGATGTGAATCCGCCAGCGTTCCCGCGCTAAGCGATAGCTGCACATGAAAACGCCCCGGCTTTGGTCGGGGCGTTTTTGTTTGTGTGCCTTTTAGAGCTGTGTTGTCAGTACCGGCCCCTTCGCGAGCAGGCTCGCTCCCACACTGGATCTGTGTCGCTTAGAAAATCCCCTGTGGGAGCGAGCTTGCTCGCGAAGGCGATTTATCGGGCGCCGCCGGGCACGGCTGCTTGAGCGGTGCGCAGCTCATGCTTGTTACCGTGGAACAGCACCAGCGTCGCAATCAGCCCCAACACCGCCGCGCCACTGAGCCAGATCCCCGGCGCAGCCTTGTTATCCAGCACATGAATCAGATACGTGCACGCCGCCGGGGTAAACCCGCCGAAGGTTGCCGTTGCCAGGCTGTAAGCCAGCGA
Source organism: Pseudomonas sp. S3_C06 (assembly GCF_054667675.1). Taxonomy (NCBI): domain Bacteria; kingdom Pseudomonadati; phylum Pseudomonadota; class Gammaproteobacteria; order Pseudomonadales; family Pseudomonadaceae; genus Pseudomonas; species Pseudomonas sp. S3_C06. The sequence goes on along the minus strand of NZ_CP162747.1, from coordinate 1,814,465 downwards.
GAACCCGGTAGTGCGCACTTCCACCGGCATGATCTCGGTCAGTGCCACCACCATCGCGCCGTTGTACGAGCCGTACAGGAACGACAACCACAATTCGACGATCAGCAAATGGCTGAAGCTCGGGTTCGCCACCAGCCACGACAGCGCCGGATAGGCAGTGAGGATCGCCAGAATCGTCGCCGCCAGCAGTAGGGGTTTACGTCCGATCTTGTCAGACACTGCACCCATCACCGGCAACCAGAAGAAGTTCGACAGACCAATACACACCGTCACCAGCAGCGCATCGAAGTCCGACAGGTGCAGCTCAGCCTTACCGAAGGTCGGGGTGTACGCGGTGATCAGGTAGAAAGACACCGTGGTCATCACCACCAGCGCCATACCGGCGATGACGATGCCAAAGTTCTGACCGATCGAGCGGACAATTTCCCGCAGGGTAGGGCGATGTTTCCTGGCCTGGAACTCCGGCGTTTCCTCCAGTGAACGGCGAATGACGAAGATTACCGGCACAATCATGCAGCCGATCAGGAACGGCACGCGCCAGCCCCAATCGCCCATTTGTTCCGGGCTCAGCCAATGGTTGAGGCCGACGCCGAGCAATCCGGCGAAGACCACCGCCGCTTGCTGACTCGCAGACTGCCAACTGACGAAGAAGCCCTTGCGGCCCGGTGTGGCAATCTCAGCCAGATACACCGACACGCCACCCAGCTCCACGCCGGCCGAGAAGCCTTGCAGCAAACGGCCAAACAGTACCAGCAGCGGTGCGGCGACGCCGAGGGTGGCGTAGCCCGGCACGCAGGCAATCAGCACTGTACCGGCAGCCATCAGCGCGAGGGTGATGATCAGTCCTTGGCGACGACCATGGCGGTCAATGTAGGCGCCGAGGAAAATCGCTCCCAGCGGACGCATCAGGAAGCCAGCGCCAAAGGTCGCCAGCGCCAGCATCAGAGAAGCGAAGGCGCTGTCAGTCGGGAAGAAGGTTTTGGCGATGGCCGTGGCGTAAAAGCCATAGACCATGAAGTCGAACATTTCGAGGAAGTTGCCGCTGACAACGCGAAAGATCGCTTTGCCTTTGCCCGTGGTGGAGGACATGTTCAGGTACTCACTATTGGATTTTGTATAAAGATGTTGCAGATCCTTTAATTCATAATGGCCGTCGCGGTTTTGCAGGGAGATGAATAATTGTTCACTGGACGATGGCTTTGGCTTGTGGTGTTGGCAGGTCTTTTGGTGGGCTGCGGCAATGGCGATTCCATGGAGAATTTCGGTGGGCCGACCATGGGCAGCACGTATTCAATCAAGTACGTGCGTCACGCTGGCATGCCTGGGGTGAAGCAGGTTCGCAGTGAAGTGGAGGGCGTCCTCGGCGAAGTCGATCGGCAGTTGTCCACCTATCGCAATGATTCGGACATCGAGCGTTTCAACGCTTTGCCCGCGAACAGCTGTCAGAAAATGCCTGCATCGGTCCTTGAGTTGGTCCGCGTTGGCGAACAACTGTCAGTGCAAAGCGAAGGCTCCTACGACCTCACTGTCGAGCCGTTGATGAATCTGTGGGGATTCGGCCCGCAGGGGCGCGAAGGGAAAGTCCCAGGTGCCGACGCACTGGCCGAGGTGATGGCGCGCGTCGGTCATCAGCACTTGCACATCAATGGCGATCAGTTGTGCAAAGACGCCGCCGTCGAAGTCGACTTCAATAGCATCGCCGCCGGTTATGCCGTCGACACCATCGCGGCCAGGCTCGATGCGCTGGGCATTCACGATTACCTCGCTGAAGCCACGGGTGAGTTAAAGGCAAAGGGTCGCAAGCTTGACGGCTCATCGTGGCGCATCGCTCTGGAAGAGCCTCGCGACGATCAACAAATCGCCGAGCGCATCATCAATGTTGACGGCTACGGCGTTTCCACCTCCGGCGACTACCGTAACTATTTCCTGCAGGGCGGCCGGCGTTATTCCCACACCTTCGATGCGCGGACTGGCGCACCCGTCCTACACGATCTGGCGTCAGTCACGGTGATTCATCCTTCAGCGTTGATGGCCGATGGACTATCGACGCTGTTGCTGATTCTCGGCCCGGAAAGGGCTTGGGACTATGCCGAAAAACATGACATTGGTGCATTCTTTGTGATTCGTGCCGATACAGGTTTTGTCGTTCGTACCAACACGGCTTTCGAACGCCTCAGTGGCAAGAAAACTGACTGAGAACAATACGAAAGCTGGCGTTGTAGTGCAGGCAAAAGTAGCCTACGACGCGACCAAGGGTTAATGTGCGCGGCGTTGACGCTTCTATAGACTGTGTCCGGGTTCTTGATTGACCCCCAATTGTTCCTTCGCGCCGCCGTTCGGCGTGATTTAGCCGCCGGTGCTGCTGGCACCGCGGCCTGTTCTGAGGAGTACGCATGGCTGTCTACAACTACGACGTGGTGGTGCTGGGTTCCGGCCCGGCGGGAGAAGGCGCGGCAATGAACGCCGCCAAAGCAGGGCGCAAGGTCGCGATGGTCGACAGCCGTCGCCAGGTCGGCGGCAACTGCACCCACCTCGGCACCATCCCGTCCAAGGCACTGCGTCACTCGGTGCGGCAGATCATGCAGTTCAACACTAATCCTATGTTCCGGGCGATCGGCGAGCCGCGCTGGTTCTCCTTCCCGGACGTGTTGAAAAGCGCCGAAAAGGTTATTTCCAAACAAGTCGCTTCGCGCACCGGCTACTACGCCCGTAACCGCGTCGACGTGTTCTTCGGCACCGGCAGCTTTGCCGACGAGCAAACCATCGAAGTGGTCTGCGCCAATGGTGTGGTCGAAAAACTGGTGGCCAAGCACATCATCATCGCCACCGGTTCGCGTCCTTATCGCCCGGCGGACATCGATTTCCACCACCCGCGTATCTACGATAGCGACACTATCCTCAGCCTCAACCACACCCCGCGCAAACTGATCGTATACGGCGCCGGCGTGATCGGTTGCGAATACGCATCGATCTTCAGCGGTCTGGGTGTGCTGGTCGAGCTGGTCGATAACCGTGGTCAGTTGCTGAGCTTCCTCGACTCGGAAATCTCCCAGGCGTTGAGCTACCACTTCAGCAACAACAACATCACCGTGCGTCATAACGAAGATTACGATCGCGTTGAAGGCGTCGATAACGGCGTGATCCTGCACCTGAAGTCTGGCAAGAAGATCAAGGCCGACGCCTTGCTCTGGTGCAACGGCCGTACCGGCAACACCGATCAGCTCGGTCTGGAAAACATCGGCGTCAAGGTCAACAGCCGTGGCCAGATCGAAGTCGACGAGGCTTACCGTACCTGCGTGCCGAACATCTACGGTGCCGGTGACGTGATCGGCTGGCCGAGCCTGGCCAGTGCCGCTCACGACCAGGGCCGTTCGGCCGCTGGCAGCATCGTTGATAACGGTAGCTGGCGTTTCGTGAATGACGTGCCGACCGGTATCTACACGATTCCGGAGATCAGCTCGATCGGCAAGAACGAGCAGGAACTGACCCAGGCCAAAGTGCCGTACGAAGTCGGCAAGGCGTTCTTCAAGAGCATGGCGCGTGCGCAGATCGCCGGCGAGCCGCAAGGCATGCTGAAGATCCTGTTCCACCGCGAAACCCTGGAAGTGCTGGGCGTTCACTGCTTCGGTTATCAGGCGTCGGAGATCGTCCACATCGGTCAGGCGATCATGAACCAGCCGGGCGAACTGAACACGCTGAAGTACTTCGTCAACACGACGTTCAACTACCCGACCATGGCTGAAGCCTATCGGGTAGCGGCGTACGACGGCCTCAACCGGCTTTTTTGACGGGCTCCGGCCGGTGGCCTGAGCCGGCCGGGGAGACCGATTTCAGCAACTCTCGAGGGTGGCAGTGGCCAAACCGGGAAAGTCTGTAATCAGGCTGTCAACGCCGAAGTCGGCGAGTCTGCGCATCAGCGCAGGCTCGTTGACGGTCCACACCGACACATGCAGCCCTTGACGCTGCGCCTTCTGCAGGCGTTCCGGCGTACACAGCGTCCAGTTCAACGCGAGAATCTCACAGCCATAGCTGGCCGCGACCTTCAACGGGTCGAGCCAGGCGTATTCGGCGACCAGTCCCCGTGACACATCCGGCACGAGGTCCAGCGCCGCTTTCAGCACTTCCCGCGAACTCGAGGTGATCGTCAGCTTGTCGAGCAGGCCATGGCGCTGAGCCATTTCACGAATCGCCAGCACGGTGGTTGCCGCGCGAGTACGCGAAGCGCTTTTGACCTCCAACTGCCAGTGCTCGAAATCACATTTCTCGAACAACTCTTCCAGCGTCGGAATCGGGCACGGCTTGATCCAGCCGGGGCCGCCCTTGCGCGCGTCGTAGGTCACCAGTTCGGCGGCGGTGTGCTCGACAACCTTGCCGCGCCGTTCCGTGGTGCGTTTGAGGGTCGGATCGTGAATGACCATCAACTCGCCGTCCTTGGACAGGTGCAGATCCAGTTCGCAGCGGCGCACGCCGTGCTTGAGACATTCCTGAAAACTGCTCAGGGTGTTTTCCGGTGCTTCGCCCTTGGCGCCGCGGTGGCCGTAGATGAGGGTCACGGTGCTTCCTTAAGTTAAATGCCAGATTCGTTCTGTTCGCGGGCCAGACGTCGTTCCTGGGCCTGCTTCTGCAAGATATAGCGGGCGAGCAACTGGCGCTGGGCGTCGGTCAAGTGTTCGAACTCGGTGCCAACGTCGTACCCCTCGCCCTTGCGGTCGCAATGGGTGACACGGGCGCGCAGCAACAGGCCCAGCGCTTGCGGCATCAGCACCAGTTTCACCGACAGGTGTGCACCGGTGGCAATCGGCGTCGGATACTGAAAGTCGATCCCGCCTTCGGAGATGATCACCGGTTGCGGCTCGCCGATATGGCCGAGCACGGTCAGGGCGACCACCTGGCTGAGCAGGTCGATGCGTTTGTTCTGCGATTTCAGGAACGCGGCGATGGCCCGATCGCGCTCGCTGATCTGGCGCAACAGGTGCTGCGACTCGAATTCGCTCAGGTGCAGTTCGCTGAGCAGGTTGAACAGTGGGGAAGCATCCTGCAACACTTCCTGGCCTGCGGCTTCGGGAGCGGACAGGGGCCGAATTTCCAGTGCGATCGTGTCCTCGATACGGTAGTATTCGCGGCGATCTTCTTCATCTAATGTCGACATGGCGAACCCATGGTAGCGGCGGTGGTCTGAGTGTAAAGCTGGTTATCGACCCCCGCCACAAGGACGTTCCTTTTCCCTCCGAACAAGCCCCGACATGTTCAGACCTCTCTTCGTATTTATCGGCACGCGTTATACCCGTGCAAAGCGTCGCAATCATTTTGTGTCATTCATTTCCCTGACTTCGATGATCGGGCTCGCCCTTGGCGTGGTCGTGATGATCGTCGTGCTGTCGGTGATGAATGGCTTCGATCATGAGATGCGCACCCGTGTGCTGGGCATGGTGCCCCACGCGACCATTGAATCCACTGAGCCGATCAACGATTGGCAAAGTCTGGCCAACAAGGTCAAGCAGAACCCGCAGGTGACGGCGGTTGCGCCGTTTACCCAGATGCAGGGCCTGCTGACCAATAACGGTCAGGTGTCCAAGGTGCTGCTCAATGCCATCGACCCTGCGCTCGAGCGCAATGTGTCGATCATCGACAACTTCATGAAGCAGGGCAAACTCGACGATTTGACGCCGGGCAGCTTCGGCATCGTCATCGGCGACAAGGCTGCGACCAAGCTCGGCGTGGGCATCGGTGACAAAGTCACTTTTGTCGCGCCGGAGGTCAGCGTGACCCCAGCCGGGATGTTCCCGCGCATGAAGCGCTTCACCGTGGTCGGCATTTTCCATGTCGGCGCCGGTGAGCTCGACGGTTATCTGGGCGTCACCAACCTGCAGGATCTGGCGAAGATGCACCGCTGGAAGCCTGATCAGGTGCAGGGCATTCGCCTGAAGTTCGACGATCTGTTCCAGGCACCGCGTGTGGCATGGAACATCGCCCAGCAACTCGGCGAAGATCATTACTACGCCCGCGACTGGACCCGCACCCACGGCAATCTGTATCAGGCAATCCGCATGGAAAAAGCCATGATCGGCCTGCTGTTGCTGCTGATCGTCGCCGTCGCAGCGTTCAACATCATCTCCACGCTGGTGATGGTGGTGAACGACAAGAAGGGCGACATCGCCATTCTGCGTACGTTGGGCGCGACGCCGGGCACGATCATGCGCACGTTCATGGTGCAAGGCACGGTGATCGGTGTGGTCGGCACAGCGATTGGCGCGGTGGTCGGCATTTTCGCGGCGCTTAATGTCAGCGCAGCGATCTCGGCACTGGAAGGCCTGATCGGCCACAAATTCCTTAATGCTGACGTGTATTTCATTGATTATCTTCCGTCGCAGGTGCAGAGCCAGGACGTGGTCATGGTCTGTGCCGCGGCGTTGGTTCTGAGTTTCCTCGCCACCCTGTATCCCGCCTGGCGTGCCGCGCGCACCCAGCCGGCGGAGGCGCTACGTTATGAGTGAGTCGGGCATGAGTGAACAAGCAATCTTGAGCTGCCGCAACCTGGGCAAATCCTACGAGGAAGGCCCGGAATCGGTAGAAGTACTGGCCGGCCTGCAACTGGAGTTGCACCCGGGCGAGCGTGTGGCGATCGTCGGCACCTCGGGTTCGGGCAAAAGTACGTTGCTCAACCTGTTGGGCGGACTCGATACGCCGACCAAGGGCAGCGTCTGGCTCGACGGTGAAGAGCTGTCGGCACTGAGCGAGAAGAAGCGTGGTCTGCTGCGTAATCGTGCGCTCGGTTTCGTGTATCAGTTTCACCACTTGCTGCCGGAATTCACTGCGCTGGAAAACGTCTGCATGCCGCTGCTGATCGGCAAGACGCCGATCCCCGAAGCCCGTCAGCGCGCCACGGCATTGCTGGAACGCGTCGGCCTCGGTCATCGTCTGGAGCACAAACCGGCGGAACTGTCCGGTGGCGAGCGTCAACGTGTGGCCATCGCCCGCGCCTTGGTGAACAAGCCGGGTCTGGTGATGCTCGACGAGCCGACCGGCAACCTCGACTCGCACACCGCGCAAGGCATTCAGGATTTGATGCTGGAACTCAGCACCTCCATGCGCACGGCGTTCCTGGTGGTGACTCACGACATGAACCTGGCCCGCCAGATGGATCGCGTATTGCACCTGCAAGAAGGTTGCCTCACGCCTATCTGATTGGCTGAAACCCGGCGTCTGTAAAGGCGTCGGGTCTTTTATTTTTATACGGTGCCCCAGCGAATGTTCAGACCGTTATCGATCTTTATCGGCACGCGCTATACCCGCGCCAAGCGCCGCAATCGCTTCGTTTCGTTCATTTCGATGACCTCGATGATCGGCCTCGCCCTCGGCGTGCTGGCGATGATCGTGGTGTTGTCAGTGATGAACGGCTTCCAGCGCGAAATGAGCTCGCGCATCCTCGGCATGGTGCCGCACGCGACCATCGTTGGCGTCAAGCCGATCGATGACTGGCAGCCCGTCGCCGCCGCTGCAATGAAAAACCCCGAAGTGACTGCCGCCGTGCCGTTCACCGAAATGGAAGGCATGCTCTCCTATAAGGGCCTGATGCAGCCGATCCAGATCAGTGGCGTCGATCCTGCGCAGGAAGGCAAGGTGTCGATTGTTGCCCAGCACATTGTGCAGGGGCGTCTGGATGCCTTGAAACCCGGCGAGTTCGGCGTGGTGATTGGTGAAATCACCGCACGACGTTTCCGCCTCAATGTCGGCGACAAGATCACTTTGATCGTCCCGGAAGTCAGCACTGCGCCGGGTGGCATCACCCCGCGCATGCAGCGGCTGAACGTGGTGGGCGTGTTCAAGGTTGGTGCTGAACTGGACGGCTCGATGGGCCTGATCCACGTCGCCGATGCCGCGACCATGCAGCATTGGGAACCGAATCAGGTGCAGAGCGTGCGTCTGGCGGTGAAAGATCTGTACGCCGCACCGAAAGTCTCCTCGGACATCGCTGCCGGGTTGGGCGCCGATTTCAAGGCTGACGACTGGACCCACACCCAGGGCAGCCTGTTCAGCGCGATGAAAATGGAAAAAACCATGATCGGCCTGCTGTTGCTGATGATCGTCGCGGTGGCGGCGTTCAACATCATCGCGACGCTGATCATGGTGGTGAACGACAAGGGCGCGGACATCGCGATCCTGCGCACCATCGGTGCCACGCCACGGCAGATCATGGCGATCTTCATGGTGCAGGGCACGGTGATCGGCATTGTCGGTACGATCATTGGCGGCGTGTTGGGCGTGATTGCGGCGTTGAATGTCAGTCAGATCGTGGGTTGGATCGAGCGAGTCAGTGGGCAGCATATCTTCAGTTCTGACGTGTACTTCGTCAGCAATCTGCCGTCGGAATTGCAGGGAGGGGATGTGCTGTTGATCTGCTCGGCGGGCTTTATTCTGAGCTTCCTGGCGACGGTGTATCCGGCCTGGCGGGCGGCGAAGATCGAACCGGCTCACGCCCTGAGATATTCGTAAGCGACTCCATGCTCGTTCCCACGCTCTGCGTGGGAACGCCTCAACGGACGCTCCGCGTTCGGCTCTGGAAGGGACGCGGAGCGTCCCGGGCTGCATTCCCACGCAGAGCGTGGGAACGATCAGGTTCGAGGCAACTCAATCACAAACCGCGTCCATCCTTCTTCAGATTCGCAATGAATCTGCCCACCATGGGCGCGGACGATGGATTGAGTAATCGCCAACCCCAACCCTGCATGCTCACTGCTGCCTTCCTGCCGCGCCGGATCGGCCCGATAAAATCGATCAAACAGGCGTGGCAACAACTCCGCAGAAATCCCTTCGCCACTGTTTTCGACTGAAATGCGTACCGCGTTCGGTTGATCAACGATCCGTAAGCTCACGTAGCCCTCGACCGGGGTAAACCGCAGCGCGTTATCGAGCAAATTCGACAAGGCCCGGCGCAACATGCTGCGATCACCCTCGATCCGCGCGTTGCCTCCTCGACTCAGCCTGACCCCGGCGTCCTCCGCCAGCGGCGCAAAAAACTCCAGCAACACATCGGTCTCGTCCGCCAGTTCCAGCGGCTCGCGCTTGGGCATCAGCAAACCGTGGTCAGCCTTGGCCAGGTACAACATGTCGTTGACCAGTTGCGCCATCCATTGCAGTTCTTCGAGGTTGCTGTGCAGCGCTTCGCGGTAATCCTCGATCGGCCGTGGGCGGGTGAGGGTGACCTGAGTGTGGGTCAGCAGGTTCGACAGTGGGGTGCGCAGTTCATGGGCGATGTCGGCGGAAAACGCCGAGAGCCGCTGAAACGAGTCGTCGAGGCGTGCGAGCATGGCGTTGAAGCTGTGGGCCATTTCTGCAAGCTCGGGTGGCATTTGCGCTTCCGGCAGTCGGGCGTTGAGCGATTGTGCGGAAATCCCACGAGCAACCGCGCTCATGCGCCGCAACGGACGCAACCCGCTGCGTGCAGCCCAGGCACCGAGCAAAGCGGTGGCCAGCGCTGACAGCCCGACCGTCAGCCAGATCAGATGCTGCATGCGTTGCAGGAAGTGCTGGTGATGGGTGATGTCCAGCAGCATTGTCAGTTGCGGGGAATCGGCTTTTTCCGGGTAGAGCGGGGCGTTGAGCACGCGGTAATCGGTGCCGTCATGGCTTATGGTCGACAGGCCGGATTGTTGCGGCAAATCCTTGGGGATTTGCGTCGAACTGTCATACCAGCGCTGGCCGTCAGTGCCGGTAATGCGCAACGACAGATCGGCCTGACGGCTCAGCTCATCCGCCAGCCGCGCCTCACGTTGAGCGGGTTGAACATCCTGCAAGGCGCGGCGCAGGCCAATCAGCTTACCGTCCAGTTGTTGCTGGTCGAGTTCGATAAAGTGCGCTTCGCTGGCGCGGTTGAACAACACCCCGGCGAACAGCGAAACCACAGCGGTGCAAGCGGCAAACAACAAGGCCAGGCGCGAACTCAGGGACAAACGACGCATCAGGCGCCACGCTCTTCGAGCACGTAGCCCATGCCGCGCACGGTGTGGATCAATTTGTTGGGAAACTCGTCGTCGATTTTCAGACGCAGACGGCGGATCGCCACTTCGATGACATTGGTGTCGCTGTCGAAATTCATGTCCCAGACCTGTGAGGCGATCAGCGATTTCGGCAGCACCTCACCCTGACGGCGCAGGAGCATCTCCAATAACGCGAATTCTTTGGCGGTCAGGTCGATGCGCTGGCCACTGCGCTCGACCCGGCGGCGGATCAGATCCAGACGCAGGTCGGCCAGTTGCAGACTGGTTTCCTGGGTTGTAGCGCTGCCGCGACGCAACAGGCTGCGCACCCGCGCCAGCAGTTCCGAGAAGGCGAAGGGTTTGACCAGATAGTCGTCGGCGCCGAGTTCGAGGCCATGAACCCTGTCTTCCACGGCGTCTTTGGCCGTGAGAAAAAGTACCGGCGTATCCAGCCCAGCGCTGCGCACCGCTTGCAGAATCTGCCAGCCGCTGCGACCCGGCAGCATCACGTCGAGGATCAGCAGCGCGTAATCACCGCTCAGCGCCAGTTGCTGACCGCTGTTGCCGTCGGCCACCAGTTCGGTGTTGAACCCGGCCTCGGTCAGGCCCTGGCGCAGGTATTGGCCGGTTTTCGCTTGGTCTTCGACGATCAACAGTTTCATGGGCGACTCGGGTGGGTTCGGGGGTGTTGTAGTCACGAAAGCTTTATACCGTGAGCGCTGGCGACAAACGCCAACCTGACAAAGTTGTAATCTCCCTGTCAGGTAGATGCCAGCGCAGGCCGGCTAAAGTTTCCCATAAGCTGAATCTTATCTTGTTGGAGAACGACCATGTTTTTACGCCAATCCCTGACGTTGGCTGCCTGTCTGTTGGCGTTGAGTTCACCAGTGTGGGCCGCGCCGGCACACAACTACGACTTCGGCCAGCCAGCGCCTGCCGCCAAAGCCACGCGCAGCATCGAAGTGGTGATGGGTGATATGTCGTTTGATCCGAAAGCCATTCAGATCAAGGCCGGTGAGACCGTTCGTTTTGTGCTGGTGAATAAAGGCCAGTTGTTGCACGAATTCAACCTCGGCGACGCGGCGATGCACGCCAGACACCAGCAGGAAATGTTGCAGATGCAGCAAAACGGCATGCTTACGCCTACCGGCATGAAGGAAATGTCCCACGACATGGCCGGCATGGATCACGCAGCGATGGGCCATGGCATGAAGCACGACGACCCCAACAGCGTGCTGGTCGAGCCAGGTAAATCCGCCGAGCTGACCTGGACCTTCAGCAAGGCCACCAGCCTGGAATTCGCGTGCAATATTCCCGGGCATTATCAGGCGGGCATGGTCGGCAAACTGACTGTCAGTCAGTAAGCACTCAAAGGCGCGGGCAAAGGCTGGTAGAATCCGCTGATTATTCAGTCAGGTTTCCGCCATGCATCCCGTAGCCGAACACTCGCCGCTGGGCAAATCCAGCGAATACATCGCCACGTACACGCCGTCCCTGCTGTTCCCGATTCCGCGCACCGCGAAATGGGCCGAGCTGGGTCTGACCGCCGAAACCCTGCCGTATAAAGGTGTGGATTTCTGGAACTGCTTCGAGCTGTCGTGGCTGTTGCCGTCGGGCAAACCGGTGGTGGCGATTGGCGAATTCAGCATTCCGGCGGACTCGCCGAACATCATCGAATCGAAGTCGTTCAAGTTGTATTTGAACTCGCTGAACCAGACCGCGTTTGCCGACGTTGCTGCATTGGAAGCAACACTGGTCAAGGATTTGTCGGCCGCCGCCGGCAAACCGGTGGGCGTGCGGGTTCGCAGCCTGAAGGATGTTGAAGCGGAGGGCGTCGTGGCGCTGCCGGGCGTGTGCATCGATGATCTGGATATCAGCGTGAGCAACTATGAGCATCCGCGCCCGGAGCTGTTGCGTTGCGATGAATCGCGGGTTGTCGAAGAGACGGTCTATAGCCACCTGCTCAAATCCAATTGCCCGGTGACCAGTCAGCCGGACTGGGGCAGCGTGGTGGTGGAATATCGCGGCTCGGCGCTGGATCATGCCAGTCTGCTGGAATATATCGTCAGCTTCCGCCAGCACTCTGACTTCCATGAGCAGTGTGTGGAGCGGATTTTCCTTGATCTGCAACGACTGCTGAAGCCAGAAAAGCTGACGGTATTTGCCCGTTACGTGCGTCGCGGTGGTCTGGATATCAACCCGTATCGCAGCACCGAAAGCGTACAGCTGCCGAATCACCGCCTGGTGCGCCAATAAAGATCCAGAATGTGCGATGTCCAATGTGGGAGCGAGCCTGCTCGCGAATGCGGTGTGTCATTCAAGGATGATGTCGATTGACACGACGCCTTCGCGAGCAGGCTCGCTCCCACAGGGGACTGCATTGCAAATCGTAGACATGAAAAAGCCCTGCCAACGATGGCAGGGCTTTTTTTGTGTGGCGGGCAATCAGATCCCCATGCTGCCCAGCGCGTTGACGATATTGCGCAGGGTGCCGGCAATCGCTGGGTGTTCGACTTCGAAGCGTTCAACCGCCAGATTCACGCCATCGGCGATGCTGGCGTCTTGAGTGGCATTTTCCAGTTGAATTTCGGATTCAATTTGCGCCATCAGCACACGCAGGTCTTCACGTTCGACTTCCGACAGCGGCGGATTCTGCTCCAGCTGCTCGCGCAGGGTATCGAGCTGTTTTTGCAGTTCTTGGGCGGGCATGGTGTTTTCCTTTTATCAATAGGCACTGGCATTGACCGCAGCCGCGCGCCAAAGGTCTATGGCTGACCTTTAGATTAATCCACTCCCGGCAAACCTGCATGATCCCGATCAGGGCTTTTCGCCTTTGAGCCGGCGCAGGCTGATGTCGGCGAGACAGGTGTCGAGCTCGCCCAAGTGATCGATCACCGAATGCACGCCGAGGCCGAATAGCTGCATCGTCGCCTTGCCACGCAGTTGTTCGCGTTCTCTCTGGCTCAGCGCTTGCCATTCGCCCGGTGCCAGGCCGCACAGCGAGCCGCAGGAGGCGAGGCCGATGGTCCACAGCCCGGCGTTCAGGCCGGCCTGCAGCAGGCGCGGTTCGCCACTGACCAGCACGCAGCCGTCCAGACAACCGACGTTCAGGTCCATCAAGGCTTGCCAGCAGGCATTCGGCGCAGGCCACGGATTGAGTGTTGCCGAATGTTGCGCGGGTTTGATTGACGCCGGCAGTGAGGCCGACAACGATTGGGCGAGGGCAGGGGGCAGTTCATCCAGCCAGGCACAGGGAATCTGCTGGCGCTGCAAACTGTGCAGACTGTCGAGCGCGCCCGGCGTGGCCTCGGCATATTCGGGACGGGCGACGGTATTCAGACGAGCGCGAGCACCGAAATCCACCAGACAACCGCTGAGTCCAAACAGTACGGCGGTCAGGCTGGACGCGGCGACGGGCAAGGTTTCGGCGTGTGTCATGGCAGCGTCCCTGAAATAGCGACAAGGCTAGTCATTCAAGGTGACAGTTGCGTGACGGCTATGTGAACCGCGGCGTGGGAGGGGTCCTACAACTTTGCACAATTGGCCGACTGCCCAAACGGGCTTTTGCGCTTATACTAGCGGCCTTAATGCCCGGGCCCCGATGCCCGCGACAGTACATATCCAAGGAGTTTTTCTATGCGCTGGAGCTATCCGCTCGCTCAGCTAAGTGTATGTGCCGGCCTGTTGCTGGCGCCGTTCGCCACTCAGGCGGCAACGGAAGAAGACCCTTGGGAAAGCGTTAACCGCCCGATTTTCCAGTTCAACGACTTCGTTGACACTTACGCGCTGAAGCCATTGGCCCAGGGCTATGAGTTTGTCACGCCGCAGTTCCTCGAAGACGGCATCCACAACATGTTCCGCAACGTCGGTGATGTCACCAACCTTGCCAACAACATCCTGCAAGCCAAACCGGCTGCCGCTGGCGTCGACACTGCACGTCTGATCTTCAACACCACGTTTGGTCTGCTCGGCTTCTTTGATGTCGGCACCAAAATGGGCCTGAACCGCAGCGATGAAGATTTTGGCCAGACGCTCGGTTACTGGGGCGTTGGTAGCGGTCCGTACGTGATGCTGCCGCTGATGGGGCCGAGCACTTTGCGTGACGCACCGTCAAAATACGTCGACAGCTACACCGGCATGTACCGCTACATCGACCACGTACCTACGCGTAACTCGATCTTCGGTCTGAACATCGTCGACACCCGCGCCAGCCTGCTGTCGAGCGAAAAGCTGATCAGCGGCGACAAGTACACCTTCATCCGCAATGCTTACTTGCAGAACCGCGAGTTCAAAGTGAAGGATGGCCAGGTCGAAGACGATTTTTAATCTCGACCGGTAAAAACAAAGGCGATCCCAGGGTCGCCTTTTTTGTGTGTAGCTATTTCATTTCCAGAATAGTCAGGCCGAGCTTCTGGCCGCCGCCATCTTGTGGCTTGATCCAGACCACTTCGGTCTCGGCTTCAAGCCCACTGAGCGCCGCGTGTTCGGAATCGATGCGCACGCTCAAACGGTCGCCGACCGCGAACTGGCGCGGCGCTGCGACCTGCATGCCGCTGCTGGAGAGGTCGATGCACACCCCTGAAACCTCATCCCCTTCATGAATCAACACGACATCGGCATCGACCCGCATGCGGATGAAATCGCGCTTTTCGCTGTAGTCCCGACTGGTTTGACTCATAGGTTCGTCCTTCCATTGGGTTACGGTTTGAGCTGTTCTTATAACTCTCGGTGATTTGACAAGTAAAGTCGTCAAGCGACCATCGGCGCATGCTTGAAACGCTCTGCGGATGGGAGTACCGTCTGCGCCTTAGAAGGGCACCTCTGGTGTAACCGCGCTTGCAGCCAATGCTCGAAAGCGGTGCAGCAGAGAGGCTAGAAAGCGAATCCAGTAGTCTGCGCAGGGCCCGATGCCCCGCCAACTACGCCAACCTAATTCTGGCGCCGTTTGCCCACATGCCAAAAACCAGTGCCACGCTGCTGATAATCGATGATGACGAAGTAGTGCGCGCGAGCCTCGCGGCCTATTTGGAAGACAGTGGTTTCAGCGTCCTGCAGGCCAGCAACGGCCAACAGGGTCTTCAGGTATTCGAGCAAGACACGCCCGACCTGGTCATCTGCGATCTGCGCATGCCGCAGATGGGCGGTCTCGAACTGATCCGTCAGGTCACCGAGCGGTCACCGCAGACGCCGGTAATCGTGGTGTCGGGTGCCGGCGTGATGAACGACGCGGTCGAAGCCCTGCGCCTGGGCGCAGCGGATTACCTGATCAAGCCTCTCGAAGATCTGGCTGTGCTCGAGCACTCTGTGCGCCGGGCCCTGGATCGTGCGCGCCTGCTGCTGGAAAACCAGCGCTACCGCGAGAAGCTGGAAAAGGCCAACCGCGAGCTCGAGGCCAGCCTGAACCTGCTCCAGGAAGACCAGAACGCTGGTCGCCAGGTACAGATGAACATGCTGCCGGAAAGCCCGTGGAGCATCGACGAGTTCAAGTTTGCCCACCAGATCATCCCGTCGCTGTATCTGTCGGGTGATTTTGTCGACTATTTCCGTGTCGACGAGCGCCGGGTCGCGTTTTACCTGGCGGATGTCTCCGGTCATGGCGCCTCTTCAGCCTTCGTCACCGTGCTGCTGAAGTTCATGACCACGCGCTTGCTGTTCGAATCCAAGCGCAACGGCACATTGCCGGAATTCAAGCCTTCGGAAGTTCTTGGTCATATCAACCGGGGGCTGATCAGTTGTAAGCTGGGTAAACACGTCACAATGGTCGGTGGAGTCATCGACGAGGAGACCGGTTTGTTGACCTATAGCATCGGCGGCCATCTGCCGTTGCCTGTGTTGTACACGCCTGACAGTGTTCGTTATCTCGAAGGGCGTGGTCTGCCGGTGGGCCTCTTCAATGAAGCCACCTACGAAGACCACGTGCTTGAGCTGCCGCCGACGTTCAGCCTGACGCTGATGTCCGATGGCATTCTGGATCTTTTGCCAGAACCTACGCTCAAAGAAAAAGAAGCCGCTTTGCCTCAACGGGTGAAGTCGGCGGGCGGCAGCCTGGATGGTCTGCGGCAAGTGTTTGGATTGGCCACGCTAGGGGAGATGCCGGATGATATCGCCCTGTTGGTGTTGAGCAGGAATCTTTAATGAGTACCGGTAGAATCCAGTTCGCCGAGCAGGACGGCACCTTTGTCCTGAAGTTCGTCGGTGAAGTTCGCCTGACCCTGTGTTCGGCGTTGGATGCGACTATTGAGAAAATCTTCACCGCGCTGAATTTCAACGCGATCGTGATCGATTTGACCGAAACCCGCAGCATCGACAGCACGACGTTGGGCCTGTTGGCCAAACTGTCGATCCTGTCGCGGCAGAAGGTCGGCCTGCTGCCGACCGTCGTCACCACCCACGAAGACATCACCCGTCTGCTGCAATCGATGGGGTTCGAGCAGGTGTTCAACATCGTCAACCACCCGGTGCCGTGCCCGGAGTGCCTGGACGATCTACCGGATCAGGACCAGTCGGAAGAAGTGGTGCGGATCAAAGTGCTCGAAGCGCACAAGATCCTCATGGGCCTCAACGATTCCAATCGTGAAGCGTTCCATGATCTGGTGAATGCCCTCGAGCGGCATTGAGTGATGCCGGCCGGACGGGCCTCTTCGCGAGCAGGCTCGCTCCCACACTGACGCGGCGTCGATCACAAATCCCACTGTGGGAGCGAGCCTGCTCGCGAAAGCGGTCGCAAGAACACTGAAATTATCCAGCAGCCATAAAAAAGGGCGAATCCACCAGGATTCGCCCTTTTCGCATTTCCCTAACTCAAATCACAGCTTGGCCTGCAACAGCGCCTCAAGCTTCTCCTGGTCGCGAGCGAACTGACGGATGCCCTCAGCCAGTTTCTCGGTGGCCATCGCGTCTTCGTTGGACAACCAGCGGAATTGCGCTTCGTTGAGGCTCAGACGGGCTTCACCGGCGTTGCCCGGGGCGAGTTTGCGCTCCAGCTTGCCGGTGTCGGCCGCCAGTTTGTCGATCAGGTCCGGGCTGATGGTCAGGCGGTCACAGCCGGCCAGTTGCTCGATCTGGTTGAGATTACGGAAGCTCGCGCCCATGACCACGGTCTTGTAGTCATTGGCCTTGTAGTAGTTGTAGATGCGGGTGACCGACTGCACGCCCGGATCATCGGCGCCGGTGTAGTCGTTGCCGTTGGCCTTCTTGTACCAGTCGTAGATGCGGCCCACGAACGGCGAAATCAGAAACACGCCGGCGTCGGCGCAAGCGGCAGCCTGAGCGAAGGAGAACAGCAGGGTCAGGTTGGTCTGGATGCCTTCCTTCTCCAGCACTTCGGCGGCGCGGATGCCTTCCCAGGTCGAGGCGATCTTGATCAGTACGCGATCACGGCCAATGCCGGCCTTGTCGTACAGTTCTATCAGGCGATGCGCGCGCTTCAGCACGGCATCCTTGTCGAACGACAGGCGCGCATCCACTTCGGTGGAGATGCGGCCCGGAATCACTTTGAGAATTTCCTGACCCACCGCAACGCCGAATCGGTCGCTGGCCAGGCCGACATCGCCCTTGCAGTCGCTGACGCAAGCGTTCAGCAGCTCGGCGTACGCCGGAATGGCCGCCGCTTTGAGCAGCAGGGAAGGGTTGGTTGTGGCGTCGACCGGTTTGACTCGGGAGATCGCTTCGAAGTCGCCGGTATCGGCAACAACGGTGGTGAATTGTTTGAGTTGTTCCAGCTTGGAAGTCATGGGCGTGCTCTATCCTATGGGTCTGATGACATTACCCGAGCGCTGACGGTCACTCAAGGGCGTGTACGTGTATCGATGGCCCCTGCGGCAACAACCTGAAAACGATTGTTTGAAAGGTGGGGCGGGCTATCGATGAATACGATGCCAAAACAGCCAACAGGTTCAAAGCAACCGACCTGCGAACAGGCCGGTTGTATCTGTGCTACTGGGCGTTCAACAGGGCTTCGACCGACATGCGCGCCGGTTTCGGTTGCCCGTCGGACATCAGCAGGCCGAAGTTCTTCTCACGTTCATTGCTGCCCGTCTCGCTGTTCTTCCATTCGTAGATGGAGGTCAGCGGGATGTTGAGTTTTTTAACATCGCCGATAAACGCATTGATCTTGCTCGCCTGACCTTCGGCACCGCCGTTGGACGCGAGTGCCGAGATTCCCCATTCACTGATGACGCCCGGCAGGTGGAAGTTCTGCTGAATAAACGTCTGCGCGTTGCTGATCTGCGCGGCCGTCATGCCATACGGGTGATAGGACACGGCGCTCAAGCATTTCGGGTATTCACTGACAATGCGGTTCAGCGCCACGGTGGAAGCCGAGCCTGCGCTGGGTGGCCGGGCGAAACCGTAGCCGATCACCGGCGTCGATGGCGGTTGTCCTTGCAGCGACTTGCACACCGCGCTCATGAACGGCACAAACGTGGTGTCGAACTTGCCCGTCGGCCAATAGGTTTCCAGATCGGGTTCATTCCATAGTTCGATCGCGACCAGTTGCGCGCTGTACGACTGTTGCAGTCCGGTCACCGCTTTGGCAAAGCCTTCACCGGCCGTGGCCAGGTCGGCAGTAGACCCGGCGGGCAAGGGTTTGATCGCGCGAACCGTCAGCAGAACCGGCAGCCCGGCGGACCTGGCCGCCGCAAAAGCATCGCTGACTTGTTGCTGATAAGCCTTGGCCGTCAGGCTGTCGCTCCACACGCCGAAGCGGACAAAACCGAAGCCGGCCGATTTGATCTGCGCGGCGTCGGCAGCCGTGAAGTTCTGAATCTTCACCTGAACGCCAATGTTCTTCGCCGGAAGGTTTGGAAACGTTTCGCTGGCGTGCAGCGGGGTTGTTGCACCCATTGCCATCAGCGCCAGCGCGCCGAGTCGTTTGAGATGTGCTGATTTCATGTCTGCTCTCCCGAAGAGAAGTGACAACTACGAATATTGATCTCGTTACCCCGTTTTCGAACAAGATGATGGCACTTAGTGCGTGAATGTTATTTTTTGTCGGAAATCAAACAGCCGAAAATCACAGTTATTTTTAGTCCGCTAATTGTGGTTGGGGGACTTTTAGACGCTGTGGTACTTAATGCTCCAGTACTAACAGGGCGAATCTATTTCTGAGTGCAGGAAGATCTTGAGGGTTCATTCAATTGCTCTCGGGATGTTGGCCGTTTGACATTACACAGGAAAGTAAAACCTTGTTCAGAAAGATCCTTGTTGTTTGCGTTGGCAATATATGCCGAAGTCCGACGGCAGAACTGTTATTGCGCAATGCGCTGGGCTCCTCGCCCATCACCGTGGCGTCCGCAGGACTTGCTGCCCGGGTCGGCGAAGGTGTCGAGGCTTCGGCCCGGCAGGTCCTCGAAGATCACGGACACAGTGCCGAAACATTCCAGGCACGGCAACTCACAGCCGACATTGTCAATGAATCGGATTTGATTCTGGTGATGGAAAAACAGCATGTAAATCAGGTGCTGAAAATTGCCTCTCATGCCCGAGGCAAAGTATTTCTGCTCGGTAAATGGCAGAGCGAGCGCGAAATACAAGATCCGTATCGTCAAGGCAAGGCCGCTTTTATTCATGCCCATGCATTGATTGAAGATGCTGTCAGCTCATGGGCACAACGCCTCGCGCGTTGATGAATATTCTTCAGATCAATGAATGGTAAGAACAGACTTATGCAGTTACCGTCCGTAATCGGCACCCGCGACAATGATCAAGACAGTATTGATCTGCTCGGTATATTCGGCAGTTTGATCGACCAGAAATGGTTGATCGGCGCACTGACCGGGGCCTTCATGGTCACCGGTGTGGCCTACGCGGTATTGGCCACGCCCGTGTACCTGGCGAATGCGCTGGTGCAGGTCGAGCCGAAAAAGAACGACATGCTCGGTTTCTCCGACCTCAACAGCATGCTCGGTGGGCAATCGCCGTCGGTGACCGAAATCGGCATCATCAAATCCCGCGCGGTGATCGGCAAAACCGTCGACGACCTGCGCCTGGACATCGATGTCACCCCCAACACCTTCCCGATGATTGGCGGCTTTCTCGCCCGGCGTTATCGCGGCGAGACCGAAACCAGCGTTGCTGCGCCGCGTTTCGGCCTGAACAGCTATGCGTGGGGCGGCGAGCGCCTGGAGTTTGCCCGGCTCAATCTGCCGAAAGAACTGCTGGGCAAGAAACTCACCCTGATTGCCGGCGAACAGAAGCACTTCCAGTTACTCGATGACAACGACAACCTGCTGGTGGAAGGCGTCGCCGGCGAAGCGTTCGCGCAGGACGGTGTAGAAGGGCAGATCACCCAGTTGTTGGCCAATCCCGGCACGCGTTTCGAAGTGGTGCGCAACCCACGGATCGTGACGATTCAGGGCTATCAGGACGCACTGGATATCTCCGAGCAGGGCAAGGAATCGGGGATTATCAAACTGGCGCTGGCCAGCAGCGACGCCGCTGAAGCGGTGAAGATCCTCAACAAGATCGCCGCGCTGTACGTCGATCAGAACGTGCGCCGCACCTCGGCGGAAGCGGCGCAAAGTCTGGCTTTCCTGCAAAGCCAGTTGCCGCAGGTCAAGCGTGATCTGGCCAAGGCCAGCGATGCGTTGAACGCCTATCAGACCCACGGCAAGACCGTGAACATCTCGCTGGAAACCCAGTCGGTGCTCGGTCAGTCGGTGGCGCTGGAAACGCGGATTTCCGAGCTGAAAATGCAGCAAGCGGAGATGGACCGCAAATTCACCAAACAGCATCCGGCCTATCGCGCGTTGATGAGCCAGATCGGCGAGCTGACCCAGCAACAGAAATCGCTGGAAGGCAAAGTCGGCGATCTGCCCGCGACACAGCAGGAATTGCTCAACCTGACCCGCGATGTCGAAGTCGCTTCGCAGATCTACACGCAGTTGCTGAACAAATCCCAGGAACTGGACATCGTCCGCGCCGGTGCCGTCGGTAACGTGCGTTTGGTCGATGCAGCAGATGTCGATCTGACCAGCCCGGTCAAACCGAAAAAAGCCCTGATTGTGCTGATTGCTACGTTCCTAGGCGCCTTTGTCGGCGTGGCGCTGGTGCTGCTGCGCAAATCCCTGAGCCGCGGTCTGGAAGGACCGGAAGCCATCGAGCAACTCGGCTTGCCGGTGTACGCGTCGATTCCGTACAGCGCCTTGCAGGATGAAGAAGACAACAAAAAAGGCCGCGCCCGCGACGGTGTCGACAAACCGGCGTACCTGTTGGCCCTGCGTAATCCGACGGATCTGTCGATTGAATCGATCCGCAGCCTGCGCACCTGCCTGCACTTTGCCGGGCTCGATTCGACCAACAACCGCATCATGATTTCCGGGCCGAGCCCGCAAGTCGGCAAGACCTTTGTCTCGTCCAACCTCGCCGCCGTCATGGCTCTGAGCGGCCAGCGCGTGGTGCTGATCGATGCCGACATGCGCAAAGGTCACCTGCACAAAACCCTCAACACGCCGATCACCAACGGTTTGTCCGACCTGCTGGTCAAGCGCTGCAGCATCGATCAGGCGATCAACAAAATTGAAGTCGACAACCTGCACTTCATCAGTCGCGGCCAGGTACCGCCCAATCCCTCCGAGCTGCTGATGCACGCCAACTTCCGCGATTTGCTCGCCGAACTGAGTGAGCGCTACGACCTGGTGATCATCGATACGCCGCCGCTGCTGGCGGTGACTGATGCGGCCATCGTTGGCCGTGAAGCCGGGATCAGCCTGATCGTTACGCGCTTCGGGGTGAACCCGGCCAAGGAGATCGAACTGACCATTCGCCGCTTCGCGCAGAACGGCATCGAGTTGAAAGGCGCGGTGTTCAACGGCGTCGAGAAGCGTGCGGCCAGCTACTACGGCAATGGCGGTTACGGCTATTACAACTACGAATACGCGTCCGACAAATCCTGACTGTCAGCGACTGTTTTTTCCTGTTTGAAGTGGGTGATTTGTGAAGAAAATACTGCACGTGGCAGAGACGATCAAAGGTGGCGTCGCGACGGTGATCCGGACGATTTCGGCTTCGCCTGAAGGCGATGCGGCGAACTACGAGCTGGTGTATCTGGTTCCGGATGATCAGGCCAAAGAGTTGCACGGCATCGGCGCGCAACAGATCCGCACCTTCCCGCGTACCGGGCGCAATGTGCCGTCGCTGCTGCGTTTCGCCTGGCGCTTGACCCAGGTGATGCTCAAGGAAAAACCCGACGTGGTGCATTTGCACAGCACCTTTTCCGGGGTGATCGGGCGGTGCGTGTGTGTGCTGCTGCGACCGTGGCGCAAGCCGAAAATCGTCTATTGCCCGCACGCGTTTTCGTTCTTGATGGAAAGCTCGCCGACCAAGCAGAAAGTCTATGCGTGGATCGAGCGGGTGCTGCAGAAAGTCACCGACGTGATCATTTGCGTCAGCCAGTACGAACTCGACAAAGCCGCGCGCTTCGGCATCGAGCGCAAGCGCATGACGCTGATCTACAACGGCATTCATCGCAAGGAAGACGCGCAGAAAGCGGTTGGCAACGAGCCGATTCATCTGCTGTTCGTTGGTCGCCTCGATTATCAAAAGGGCTTCGATGTGCTGCTCAAGGCTTACGCCAAGGTGCAGCGCAGCGACATGAAACTGACCGTGGTTGGCAGTGCCGTCAATGAGGACGCGGTCGAGTGCCCGCCGATGGATGGCGTCGAGTACCTGCCGTGGGTCACCCCGAGCGAAGTGCAGGCGCTGTATCAACAATCCGATGCGCTGATCGTGCCGAGTCGCTGGGAAGGTTTCGCCATGGTGCCGCTGGAAGGCATGGCCATGGGCTTGCCGGTGATTGCCAGCAACTGCACGTCGCTGCCTGAACTGGTCACCAATGAAGTCTCCGGTTATGTCTTCCCGTCCGGTGATCACCAGGCATTGGCCGACGTGCTGACGATCATCCAGAAGCCGCGCCTGCTCGACCTCGGCAACCAAGGACGCAGCATTGTCCGCGAGCGCTTCAGTGCCGCGTTGATGATTCGCCAGACCTACGACCTGTATCGCGCTCCCACTTTTTAAGTAGAACTCAAGCATATGAACGTAACGATTTTGCATGGCTACAGTGCGTCCAACTCCGGTGACGGCTTGCTCGTCGATCTGGCCATCGCGCTGGTGCAGCGCAACTTTGGCGAAGACACCGCGATCAGCGTCGTGGCCTCCGACCCGGACTCTTTCAGCTACTTGCCGCACCCGCGTTTCGACGCGCCGGTGATGGCGGCCAAGGGTTTGGGCCGGGTCAAACAAGCGGTGTTCCTCAATCAGTCCTACGCCGGGCTCGCTGACCTGTTGAAGAAAACCGATCTGATCGTCGGCGTCGGCGGCGGTTACATGCGCTCGAAAAGTGCCTTCGAACACATCAAGCTGAAACTCGGCCACGCCAAGCAACTGGAAACCGCGATCCTCAGCAAAGTGCCGTCGGTGTACCTGCCGCAAAGCATCGGCCCGTTCCACGGCGAGAGCAGCAAGATCGTCGAGCACTACGCTAGCGCCGATGCGGTATTCGTGCGTGACAATCGCTCTTCGGCGATTTTCGATGCCTGTGCAAACGTCTACCGCGCGCCGGATCTGGCGGTGCAGTCGTTGGCGAGCAAAATCCTCCAGCAGGCAAAATTCACCCGCTGCGCGTCTTCGCCAGCCACCGTGTGCGTGGTACTGCGCAAGCCGCCGGAGTGGAGCAAGGAAAAGAAAGTCGCTTACGTGGCCAATCTGAAAGTGCTGCTGCAGCGTTTGAAGAACAAAAGCAAAGTGGTCTGCGCCGTACAGAGCGCGGTACGCGGCAACGATGACGGCGCGTTCTATCGCGAACTGGGCATCACCGAAGACCTGTTGTCGCTGAAGGCGACGATTGCCAAATACCAACCGGATCTGGTGATTTCCGTACGCTTGCACGGCGCCATCGAGTCGCTGCTTTCCGGCGTGCCGGCGTACCACATCAGCTATGAACGCAAAGGCTTCGGCGCCTATCAGGACATGGGGGTCGAGGACTGGGTGATCAACGGCGGCGACATCAATGTCGACACCATTATCGAGACGGTTTATGCGCCGAATGCGCTGTCGAACTTCGGCAAGCGCCTGACCGATACCTGCCGAGAAATCGAAGCGAAAACCGTGGCCATGGACGAGATCATCAAAGGTGTCGTTCGATGATATTTCGGCTGCTGCTTCGCGGCGGAGCGTTGGGCGCGAAGTTTTTGCTGGTGTTGGCGATCACCCATTACCTCGGTTATGAGGCACTGGGCTTTTACGGCGTGGTGGTCGCGGCATCGTTGATTGCGTCGAAGTTCTACAGCGTCGGTTTCAGTTCCGAGATCAATCGCTTGATCAGCGTCGGCGGCAGTTCGCGCCGGGTGGTCGATAAAGTCCTGCTGCTGTATCTGGCGGTGGGGTTGTTGTTGTCGGTAGCGACGGTGCTGATTTATTCACTGTTCCAGACAGTTGAAGCGCCGGCCGCGCTGATCCTTTGCGTGACGCTGGTTTTGCTCACTGAGCACCTGTCGTTCGAGATCAACTCTTTCGTGTTTTCTGCGCAGAAAGCCACGGCGGGCGCATTGCTGTTCTTCATCAAGACCGGCCTGTGGGCGCTGTTGGCGGTGGGCGGGATGATGCTCGATTGGGTCTCGGGAATCGCCAGCGTGCTGTGGCTGTGGGTCGCTGCCAACGTGCTGGTGATCATCGCCGGTTATCTGATCGTGGTGAACGTGCACAAGGGCCGGGTTGCCGGGACGCTGGCCACGGGCACCGTATGGAAGGCCGGCTTGCCGTTCTACCTCGGCACCGGGCTGATCGCGCTGAGTCAGTACGCCGAGCGCTTTCTGATCATCGACCTGGAACCCTACGCCAGCCTCGGTAAATACGTGTACGCATGGTCGGCGGCAAACACTTTGCAGGCGTTGTCCTATGCGGTGGTGGCGGTGGTCGGGATTCCGGTGCTGGCCAAGCGTTTTCAGGCTGAGCAACAGGCGTTCACGGTCAAGCAACTGTTCATCAACAAGTGGGTGATGCGCTCGCTGCTGGTGTCGGCGGCGGTGGCGGTGGCGATCTATGTGTTTTTCAACGTGGTGCTCGATTACGTCGCCACCAGCGTGCCGCGTCCGGACAATGCGATCCTCGGCGTACTGATTTTCTCCTTCGCCTTGCGCGCGATTGGCGACATCGTCTGGGGTGGTCTGATTGCTTCGAAAAACAGCCGGGTGTCATTGGCCAGCGCTGCCATTTGCTTGTTGGTTTCGGTGCCGGTCAGCTATCTGTTGATCAAGCACTATTCGATCTACGGCGCGGCGTGGGGCAACGTCTTCGCGATCATCGTGCAGCTCTTGGTGATTGCCGTGCTGACTCGCGCAACCGCTGCGAAAAAGGCTGCGTTGTCATGGGCCTGAAACTGCCGTGCATCGAGTTTCGTGGCAAGAGACTCGATTCGTATGTCTCGTTCCTGATCCTTTTCACCGGGCTGTTTCTGTCGGTGGCCATGCCGCTGCTGATTCCGCGTGATCCAGGCCCGGATGCGATGACCTTGTGGTCGTCCTACGCCCGTGCCGACAACTGCAACTTCTGGAACCCGTTCTCGCCCGATCGCTCTTCGTACGAGTGTTCGGCGTTCCTGCTGCGGCCCACCGGGATCAACCTGACCAATGCCTGGGCCTACGGCATGTTTTGCAACTTTTTCCTCACGGCGATTCCGGTGGTGGTGTTTCGGCGCATGCCGTTGGCGATCTTCGGCACCCTGTGTCTGTGGGGGATTGTGCGCTCGTTTTTCCTGGAGAACCTGACCAAGGAAATCATTGTGTCGGTGGCGGTGTTGAGCATTCTGCTCAGCTCGCTGACGCGTAAATATCGCGGCGGGTTTTTTCTCTCGGCGGTGATTTACGGCGTGCTGATCCGGCCTTACTGGATCCTGTTTTCGCTGTCGTGGGTCGGCGTCTGCGTGATGAAAAAGTATGTGTCGCGCACGACGTTCTTTCTGATGCTGTTTCTGTTCTACCTGGCGGTAGCCATGTCGATTCAGCTCGCACTGGGCTTCCCGGTGTCGTCGATTCGCGCCAGTAACAACGAACTGCGCACGGCGGGTGAGGAGGGCTCGAAATCCTTGATCGTGTCGTGGCTCAGCGGCAGCGACTTCGTTTCGCAGGCGCTGGACTCGATGATCATTTTCTTCCGCTTGTCATTCCCGGTCGAGCTGATTCTGCTGTCCGGCCCGGGTCAGGTGATCTTCGTCGCGTTGATGATCATGACCGCCTTGCTGCTGTTCAAAGTCATCACCTCGACCGATTACAAGGGCGCGCCGATCCAGACCAAACCCAAGGAACTGATCGCCATTCCGCTGGCGTTTCTGCTGGTGCAAGGTCTGTTCGAGCCAGACTTCGGCTCCTTCGCCCGGCACTTCTCGATGGTGGTGCCGGTGTTGTTTGTCGGCCTGGGCTTGATGCTGCGGGCGAACAAACCGGTGCAGGTTGAATCAAGAATTCTGAATTGAGGCGGGTGCTTTATGTCGAGCAAGAAAAAGTCCCTGGAGATTGAAACCCTGCGTGGCCTGGCGTGCCTGTTGCTGGTGCTCTATCACGTCATCGGGCCGTTGGGCGGCGGGTTGAAGATCGATATCGGCTCGCCGTTCCGGGTCATCGCCGACTCGATGGTGTACGTGCGCATGCCGCTGTTCACCTTCATTTCCGGTTACATCTATTCGATCTACAAAATTCGTGGCAACGACTTTTCCGCGTTCTTCAGCGGCAAGGTTCGGCGCTTGATCGTGCCGCTGTTTTGCGTGGGTGTACCGTTCTCGGTGTTGCAGGCGGTGGGGCCGGGGGTAAACAAGGATGTCGGTGTGATCGACGCGTTGTTGTCGTTCTGGGTGCCGATCAACCACTTCTGGTTCCTGCAGGCGGTGTTCATCATTTTCATGTTCGTCGGGCTGCTGGAGTGGCGCGGGATGCTGCGTTCGGCGACGCGGCTGTATGGGCTGTTTGCGTTTGCGGCGCTGCTGTTTTTGTTGCCGCCGTTCAAGTTCGATGCGTTCGGGATCAACGGGGCGATTTACCTGTTGCCGTTTTTCGTGGCGGGGATGATTGGCCAGGAAAATGTCGACGTGTTGAAGCAGCGCTTCAAGGTGATCGGGCCGCTGGTGTTTGTGCTGATTTCGCTGACGCTGTTGTATGTCGCGGCGATTGATCGTGAGCTGATTGTCGATCGTCGCAGTCTGATCGGGTTGACCGTGGGTTGCGTGTCTTGCATCGCGTTGCTGTCGAGTGATGTACGGTCGAAGGCGCTGACGTGGCTCGGTGGTTATTCGTATGCGATTTTCCTGTTTCATGTGTTGTTTGCGGCGACGTCGCGGTTTGTGCTGGGACGGTTGGGGGTGAAGGATGAGAGCTTGCTGGTGCTCGGCGGGCTGAGCTTTGGCTTGCTCGGGCCGGTGGTGTTGTCGATGGTTTTCAGCCGGTTCAATTTCACTTCGGTGTTGTTCCTTGGGGAGCGGGCGGCGAAGAAGAAACTGTTGGCGCCTGTCACTCCGGTGGTGCAACCACAAAACAGCTAAGAGCTTCGCGAGCAGCGGATCTTTGTCGAACACAATCCCTGTAGGAGTGAGCCTGCTCGCGATAGCGGTGGGTCAGGTAATGAAATGCTGACTGACAGACCGCTATCGCGAGCAGGCTCACTCCTACAGTTGATCTGTGTACCTCCCGGCATCCAGTGGGCCATTTCAGACTGAAGGAAATTTTGCATGTTGGCAGTAGATGACGCTCAACCCGTCGCAGCGTCGGTGGTTCAGGTGGGCGATGCCCGCGAGCGTTTTGCGCAGTGGCGTGAAGGCAAGTCTGGCAAGGTTTTGTCGGTCTCGGTGATCGGCGACAGCTACAGCGCCGGACAGGATTTTTACCTGAACAAACTGGTGCAGCGCGTGGCCGGGGAGGTGGGGTTTGCCGGGCCGGGTTACGTCGGTTTCAACCACGGCGCGGCGCTGGGCGGCACCCATTTCAAATACACCCGCAGCAGTGACAAGTACTTCGGCGGCGACTGGAAGGTTTCAGACCTGGGCCAGGCGAGTCCGGACAGCCGCACGGTGACAGGCCGGCCCGGCGCATGGTTGCAAGTGGATGCGAGTCCGACGCCGCGCATCGATACCGCTGTCACTCAGGCGAAACTGCTTTATCTGGGCAACGGCGAATCCAGCGAGATCCGCTATCGCTGGTCTCCCGCGCAAGACTGGCAACCCCTGAAGCTTGAAGGTTCGGGCGTGCAGGAAGTACCGCTGACAGGCCTCTCGGCAGCGAAAGACTGGTCCTTCAAACTGGAAGTGGTGAAGGGCGCGCCGACGTTGTTCGGCCTGTGGATGAGCAACGATCAGAATGGCGTGCGGGTCTCGAAGCTCGCGGCATCGGGGGCGGCGTCTGCGGACTTCTATCACCAGGACCCGCAATGGCAGGTGCAGTGGAAAGCTGCCGTGTCGAAGATCCCCGCGGATGTTTACCTGATCATGCTCGGTGGCAATGATCAGGGCTTCGGCGTGAAGCCCGCGCAGTATCTGCAGAACGTTCAGGGGCTGGTGGGCATGCTGCGTGAGATTCAGCCGCAGGCGAGCATCAACCTGATCATGCGTCAGGACACCACGCGCTCCAGTGCGTATCCGATGTCGGCGTACGCGCAGGTGCTTGAACCGTGGGCGCTTGAGCAGCGTCTGGGGTATGCCAATCTGCAGTGCGCGTTCGGGCCGGACGTCAAACGCTACGCCGCTGCGATGATCGGCCCGGACAAGATTCATCCGGTACCGGCCACGGGCGGGAAGGTGATTGCTGACTACTTCTATGGCTGGATCACCGGCGCCAAGGATCGTTGCGACGCCTCCCCTAAATAACACGCAAACCCCAGAGCGGTGATCGTTCCCACGCTCCGCGTGGGAATGCCGCCCGGGACGCTCCGCGTCCCCTCGCTGTGTGACGCAGAGCGTCACTGGATGCATTCCCACGCAGAGCGTGGGAACGATCAGGTGAGGGGAGTTATTCGAAGGCGTCGACCTGCTCGAGCAATTCCGCAATCTTCTGCGGCATCAGCCGCGTATCGCACCGAGTCTCAACGTTGATGATGATCGCCGGGTCATTGCAGCAAATCCGCACGCGAAAACGCCAGTCGCTGAAGATCACTTTCAGACCATCGCGATCATCCATTTCCAACGCCTGCTCGCCATAGAGCTTTTTCAAATGCGCGAGCAGTGGATAGGGATCACGCAGCGGCCGGCGGATATCACCGGACGCCGGAAACACGCCAATCCGCTCCACCAGCAGAATCGTGCCCAGCCAGGTTTCGTTGGCGCTGGGCAACGGCTGATGGCGGGACAACCAGCTCATCACCCCGAGGTTACCCACCTCGCGTTCAATCTCTACGGAATGTTGTGCAATGTTCATGGTGGCCTCGTTGGGTGAAGGGAGCCGTCTCAGCGGCCCTTGAGATAGACGTTTTCGTAGCAGAAATTGGTCGCCTGCAAGTAACCCTCGGCGTCACCGCAGTCAAAACGCAGGCCTTTGAATTTGTAGGCCAGCACGCAACCGTTCTGCGCCTGTTTCATCAACGCGTCAGTGATCTGGATTTCGCCGCCCTTGCCCGGTTGGGTGTCGGCGATCAGGTCGAAAATATCCGGGGTGAGGATGTAGCGGCCGATGATTGCCAGGTTCGACGGCGCGTCTTGCGGGGCCGGTTTTTCCACCATGTTGTTGACCCGATAGATGCCTTCGGACATCAGTTCGCCGGCGATCACACCGTACTTGTGGGTCTGGTCGGCCGGGACTTCCTGGATGGCAACGATCGAGCAGCGGAATTTCTTGTACAGCTCAATCATCTGGGTGAGTACGCCGTCACCTTCCAGGTTCAGGCACAGGTCATCGGCCAGCACCACGGCGAACGGCTCGTCGCCGATCAGTGGACGGCCACTGAGAATCGCGTGACCCAGGCCCTTCATTTCCACCTGACGGGTGTAGGAGAAGGTGCAGGTGTCGATCAGTTCACGGGTGCCGGCGAGGAATTTCTCTTTCTCGGTGCCACGGATCTGGTGTTCGAGTTCGTAGCTGATGTCGAAATGGTCTTCCAGCGCACGCTTGCCGCGACCGGTGACGATGGCCATGTGTTGCAGACCGGCGTCCCGCGCTTCTTCAACGGCGTATTCGATCAACGGCTTGTTGACGATCGGCAGCATCTCTTTCGGCATGGCTTTGGTGGCCGGCAAGAAACGCGTGCCATAGCCGGCAGCGGGGAACAAACATTTACGAATCATAAAAGTATCCTGGACAGTCATGGAACACAGGCGACGGATGCGCGCACTAATACAGGGCGTGCAAGTTTCAATGTGGGATTGAAGGCTTACTTTAATACCCGAGTCAGGTTATTAATGGCAAATGCCAGTGACGGTAAAACACGACAATGTTATGAGATGTCGGTTAGTTGCTTGATGGTTATTTTTAGTCGGTATCTGTTGATAGTGATGAGTGCGCGGGGAGTGCTAATAAGTAGCGGACAATACAGTCTGACCTGCAAAAATATTTATTGCCAGTCATTGAACTAGTTTTGTTTTCGGTTGTTGTCGCCTCGTTTGTGTGGATTGTGACACATATCTATTCAATAAGGCTTGACACGCTAACTTGTCACTTATCCAAAGACGGACCGCGCTATGAAGATTCTGGTAACGGGTGGTGCCGGCTATATCGGCTCGCATACCACACTTGCATTGCTTGAAGCAGGTTATGAAGTTGTCGTGCTGGATAATCTTTGCAACAGCAGTGAAGCCGCATTGCACGCCGTTGAAACCATCTGCGGCAAGAGTGCCTGGATGATCCGCGGCGATGTCTGCGACCGCGCACTGCTCGACCGGATTTTCCGCGAGCACAACATCGAAGCGGTGCTGCATTTTGCCGGCCTGAAAGCGGTCGGCGAGAGCGTACGCAAACCACTTGAGTACTACGAGACCAACGTCAGCGGCAGCATTACGTTGTGCCAGGCAATGGCGGCGGCGGGGGTGTTCCGCCTGGTGTTCAGCTCGTCAGCCACGGTGTATGGCGAGCCTGAGCAGATGCCGATCCGCGAGGATTTTCCCACTGGCAATCCGACCAATCCCTACGGCCAGTCCAAGCTGATCGTCGAAAACGTGTTGCGTGACCTCAGCCAGGCCGAGCCGCGCTGGAGCATCGCCTTGCTCCGCTACTTCAACCCGATCGGCGCCCACGCCAGCGGCCATATGGGCGAAGACCCCAACGGCATTCCGAATAATCTGGTGCCTTACATCAGTCAGGTGGCGGTCGGCAGCCTGCAAGAGCTGTCGATCTTCGGCAATGATTACCCGACTGTGGACGGCACCGGCGTGCGCGATTACATCCACGTCGTCGATCTGGCGGACGGGCACTTGAAGGCGCTGCAGTCGATCTCCGGGCGTACCGGCATTCACACCTGGAACCTCGGCACCGGCGATGGCTACAGCGTGCTGCAAGTGCTTCACGCTTTCGAACAGGCCTGCGGGCAACCGGTGCCGTATCGGATGATGCCGCGCCGTTCCGGGGATATCGCCGAGAGTTGGGCCGATGCTTCCAAGGCTGCGAAGGAACTTGGCTGGAAAGCCACGCGCAACTTGCAGGACATGGTCACCGACACTTGGCGCTGGCAATCGAACCATCCCAAAGGCTACTTGCGATGATGGCCATTTAACCCAATGTTATTTTCAGTCAGCTTGTTAGATAACGTCGGGAAATTACACTGGCAATGCCTTTTGCAAGTCCGTAGATATAAACCTGCCGTTCGACTTTTATCAGTTGGGTAAGACTGTGAAAGAACAACGGATCTTGTTCGCGCTTTTTGCGGACTTGAACTCACCACCGCTAACTCAGGCCGGTTTTTTAACAGGTCGAATGTTAGAAAGGAGTTGATATGAAAAAAGTGATGGCAGTTGCCCTGTTGACGATGTTGAGCAACTGGGCTGCCGCCGCTGAAGCACCGCTGACAGCGGTAACCAATGTAGGTGGCAACGTGGCGGCTTCTCAAGCGCCCGCAGCCAGTACTGCAATGGTTGCCAGTGCTGTAGCGGCGTCTAACAGCGGTGGCAGTGCCAACGGCGGTACCACCGGTACGACGGGTACCACCGGTACAACCGGCACGCATAACTAACAGGAAGTTCTGTTAGTGCAGTACAGGGTCGCCCGACGCAAGTCGGGTGACTTTGTTTTTGGATTCGCCCTTGAATAGCGTAGTGCCATTATGACTCGTAGTGTTTATCTTTTAATGTTGGCAAGTCTCGCTTTGCAAGGTTGCATGTTTTCCCCCGGTCAATACCTCAGCACCAGTAGCATCACCCGTCAGGGTGCCAGCGAAAGCAGCCGGGTCGAGCTGATTCCGATCACACCCAAGCTGATCGCCATGAATCGCTCCACGCAAAAGCGTGAGTCGCTGCCGCCGGAGCTACTGGCAACCCCGGCCGAATACCGCATCGGCAACAACGATGTTCTGTACATCACCGTGTGGGATCACCCTGAGCTGACGGCCCCCTCCGGCGCGCAACAACAGATCGATGCCAACGGCCGTCTGGTGCGTTCCGATGGCACGCTCTATTACCCGTTCATCAAGGAAGTCCAGGCCGCCGGCCGGACCATCCAGCAACTGCGCTCGGACATCGAGCAACGCTTGTCGGCGTTCATTGCCGAACCGCAAGTCGATGTCGCGGTGTTGCGTTTCGCCAGCCAGAAAGTCGTGGTCACTGGCGCGGTGGCCAAGGCCGGTCCGCAAGCGATTTCCACCAACCCGCTGAGCGTGGTCGAAGCCCTCGGTTCCGCCGGTATCGATACCAACAACGCCGATCTGTCCGGGCTTCTGCTGACGCGTAATGGCCGCACCTATCCGCTCAATCTCGACTCGCTCAATCAGCAGGATTCCGAGTTGCAGAACGTCTTCCTCAAGGGCGGCGATCAGCTGTACCTGCCGTACAACGACAACAAGCGCATCTACGTGATGGGCGAGGTCAACCAGCCGCGTGCGCTGAGTTTCAAGACCGCGACGATGAACCTCACCGACGTGCTCGGTTCGGTCGGTGGCTTGAGCCAGACCACCTCCAACGGCAACGCGGTGTACGTCATTCGCGGCGTAGAAAACCTCGATGTCGAACCGGCGAAGATCTACCAGCTGGAAGCCGAGTCGCCGACTGCCATGGCGCTCGCGTCGCACTTCGAAGTGCGTCCTCAGGACGTGGTGTACGTCGGGCCTGCCAACGTGACTCGCTGGAATCGCTTGATCAGCCAGTTGGTGCCGTCGGCATCGATTGTCGGCACCGGCGCTTCCGCTGCGAAGAACTGGAGCGAATACAGTAACAACAGCAAATAAGGCCGCCGACTTTGAATATTTTGAAAGTTGGCGTCTGCCTGATGGCGGCCTCGTTGCTGTGCGGCTGTAACCCGTTGATGAGCGCTTCGTTGAACAACCTTAAAGCGGCGGTCGTCGGCCCGGATGAAGTCGACGTGTCGGCGGCTGAAGTCGCCGGGGTCAATTACCCGCAAATGAAACTGACCACGCCGTCCGGCTCCGGGGTGCTGGCGCTGGTGCGCGAGCGTGAAGACCTGCAGTTCTGGGTCGCCTCGGGCAAACAAGTGCTGTTGCTGCGCAATGGCCTCGCCGTGCGCACCATTGGTCTGGGCCTGGAAGGCGATCTCGATGGCACGCGGCTGGCCGATGACTCGCCGTTCAAGCAAGGCCTGCACCACGTCGCGGACGGTTTTACCACGCGGCGCTGGATCGACCTCTACAAGGGTCAGGAAGTCGGGGTGATCGTCAACAGCCGCTTCTCCCGCCGTTCCGAACAGACCCTGCAGATTCTCGACAAGGAATACACCGTGCTGCGTGTCGATGAGCAGATTGACGCCCCGGCCATTGGCCTGAGCGCGACCAATCGCTACTGGGTCGACCCGCGTGACGGTTTCATCTTGCAGAGCGAGCAGCAACTGACGTCGCAGTTGCGCGTCAAGGTTGTGCAACTGACCCCTGATCGCAGGCACCTGCCGTGATGCGCCTGAAAATGTTGTCGGCGAGTTTGTTTCTGGTCGCGAGTGTGAGTCAGGCGGCCGTCACGGTGTCGGGTGATGTCGCCAATCCCGGGCCAGTCCCGTTGCCACCGGGCGGACGCTTGCTCGATGTGATCAGCGAAGCCGTGCCGAATGCCGAAGGCTATTGGCTGGCGGGCGGATTGCTGCGGCAGTCGCTGATTGAGCAGCAGACACGGCTCAAGGTCGGTGTGCTGTTTGATCTGGATGTGCTGCAACGCATGTCGATGCTGTTCGACCGGCCGAGTCGGGCGGCACTGGCGCAGCGCATTGCCGAACAAGTGCGGCAGATGCCGGTGACTGGCCGGCAGATCGCCGATCTCGATCCGGTGGCGTTGGAGGTTGGCTTCGCGCGCAACATTCGCCTCGATGACGGCGATCGTCTGATCTATCCGAAGCGCGTCGACGAAGTGCAAGTGCTCGGTGCCGTCGCCGAGCCGTGCCACTTGCCGTATCAGCCGTTGCAGGAGGCCCGTGAATACCTGCAAGGCTGTTCGATTCTGGCCGATGCCGAAGCCGATTACCTGTGGCTGATCCAGCCCAACGGCGCTTCGCAACGCGTCGGCATCGCCCACTGGAATCGCGAGAGCGGGCACTTTCCCGTGGCCGGCAGCAAGATTCTGGTGCCGTTGAAAAATGATGATCTTGATCCGCCTCTTCCTGAACTGAATCAGCAGTTGGCCGAATTTATTGCCACGCAGCTGGCCGAGGTGGTTCGTTGAAGTTACGTTTTGCAGCTGTGTTGTTATTGCCCTGCGGTCTGGCGCATGCCGAGCCGCGCATTACCCAGAATGACTTCGGTGGCACCGGTCTGTTGCAGACGCCAACCGCGCGCATGGCCCCGGCCGGCGAGTTGAGCGTCAACGCCAACCGCACCGATCCGTACAGTCGCTACAGCGTGTCGTTGCAGCCGCTGGACTGGCTCGAAGGCTCGTTTCGCTACACCGCGATCACCAACCGGCCATACGGCTCGGAGGCCCTCAGCGGTAGTCAAAGCTATAAGGACAAGGCGGTCGACGTCAAAGTCCGGCTGTGGCAGGAAAGTCACTGGTTGCCCGACGTGGCGCTGGGCTTCCGAGATATCGGTGGTACCGGTTTGTTCTCCAGTGAATTTTTCGTCGCCAACAAGCGCTACGACAACTTCGATTTCAGCGCCGGGATTGCCTGGGGTTACCTCGGTAATCGCGGCGATATCGACAACCCGTTGGGCTACGTCAGCGATCGCTTTGATACTCGTCCGGCCCTGGAAGGCACCGGTGACGTCAACTCGGGTTCGTACTTTCGTGGCCGGCCGTCGTTCTTCGGTGGCGTGAGCTATCAGACGCCGTGGGATCGCCTCAGCCTGAAACTCGAATTCGAAGGCAACGACTACAAGCACGAGCCGAAGGACAACGAGATCAAGCAGGACTCGCCGATCAACCTTGGCGCGGTGTTCAAAGTCACCGATTCGGTCGATGTCAGCGCGGCGTGGGAACGCGGTAATACGGCGATGTTCGGCGTGACCTTCCACACCAATTTCGTCAGCCGCAAGGCACCGGCGAAGACTTACGATCCGACCCCGGAACCGCTGCCGGCGAAGGCACCGGCCACGGCGATGGATCAGGTCAACTGGGCCAACGTCTCGCAGCGTTTGCAGCAGAATGCCGGCTACAAGGTCGAGCGCATCACGCAGCGTGATTCCGAGCTGATCGTCTATGGCGAGCAGCAGCGTTACTTCCATTCGTCCAAGGCTGTGGGGCGGGCGAGCCGGATTCTCGACAACAGCGTCAACGACGACATCGACTGGTTCACCGTGGTCAACAAGCGCTACGACTTGCCGCTGGAAGAAACCAGCGTGCCGCGTCAGACCTTCCGCGAGGTGATCAACAACGAAGAGCCACTTGAATCGCTGCACCGCACCACCGAGATCAACCCGGCGATGCCGCATAACGAGAAGACCCTCTACACCGAAGCACCGCAGCATTTCAGCTATGGCGTGGGGCTGGGCTTCAAGCAGAACGTCGGTGGCCCGGATGGCTTGCTCTATCAATTGAGCGCCGATGCCGACGCCGAATATCGCTTCAACCGCAACACCTGGTGGAGCGGTTTGCTCAGCGCCAACCTGGCCAACAACTTCGACAAATTCACCTACGACGCGCCGAGCGGTTTGCCGCGTGTGCGCACGGATTTGCGTCAGTACCTGACCACATCTAACATCACCATGCCGTTGTTTCAGGTCAGCCATGCCGAGCAACTGGATAAAGACTGGTATGGCATGGTGTATGGCGGTTATCTGGAATCGATGTTTGCCGGTGTCGGCGGTGAAGTGTTGTTCCGCCCGACCGGTGAGCGCTGGTCGGTGGGCGCGGATCTGAACTGGGTGCGTCAGCGCGATTTCGATCAGGGTTTTGCCCTGCGTGATTACTCGGTGGTGACCGGGCATGTCACGGCGTATACCGATCTGCCGTTCGATACGCTGGCGGCGGTGAGCGTCGGGCGTTATCTGGCCGGTGACTGGGGCGGCACGCTGGATATCTCGCGGGAGTTTTTCAACGGCGTGCGTTTTGGTGCGTGGGCGACGATCACCACGGCGGGCAGTGCCGAGTATGGCGAAGGTAGTTTCGACAAAGGCATCTACCTGTCGATCCCGTTCGACGAAATGATGAGCATGTCGACCATGCGCCGCGCCAACCTGGTCTGGGCCCCACTGACCCGTGACGGTGGTGCGCGACTCAGCCGTAGCTACCAACTGCACTCGATGACCGATAGCCGGGAAGGGGACATGTTTTATCGGAATTTCGAGAAGATCACGGAGTAAGCGCGGATCTCCCGAACACCCTGGAACCTGTAGGCCTTCGCCTGCTCGCGATAGCGTCCGACCAGTCGACATCACTGTTGCCTGACCCAACGCTTTCGCGAGCAAGCTCGCTCCCACATTGGATATCTGTCACGCCATAAATCCCGAGCCAACCACAAATCCCTGTGGGAGTGAGCCTGCTCGCGATAGCGTCCGTACAGTTGACCCCCCGCCATCGCGAGCAGGCGAAGGCCTACATTGGATTTTCATCACGCCACAAATCCCGAGCCATCCACAAATCCCTGTGGGAGCGAGCCTGCTCGCGAAGGCGTCAGCACATCCAGCATCAATGTTGCCTGACCCACCGCTTTCGCGAGCAGGCTCGCTCCCACATTGGATATCTGTCACGCCATAAATCCCGAACCAACCACAAATCCCCTGTAGGAGTGAGCCTGCTCGCGATAGCGTCCGTACGGTCGACATCCCCGTTGCCTGACCCACCGCCATCGCGAGCAGGCTCACTCCTACATTGGATTTTCATCACGCCACAAATCCCGAGCCATCCACAAATCCCTGTGGGAGCGAGCCTGCTCGCGAAGGCGTCAGCACATCCAGCATCAATGTTGCCTGACCCACCGCTTTCGCGAGCAGGCTCGCTCCCACATTGGATATCTGTCACGCCATAAATCCCGAACCATTCCCGAATCCCTGTGGGAGCGAGCCTGCTCGCGAAGGCGTCAGCACAGTCAGCATCATCGTTGCCTGACCCACCGCTTTCGCGAGCAAGCTCACTCCCACAAGTTCTTTGCATCCCTCCACAACACTCTCGCTCCCAAATCCCACGCACAAAAAAGGGGACTTTCGTCCCCTTGCGGTATGCAGCGCTGAACCTCAGTAAATATCCTTCGACAACAACGTAAACGGCGTCTTCACCAGGATCTTCAGATCCAGCCACAACGACCAGCTGTTGATGTACTGCAGGTCAATCTCCACACGTTTCTGCATCTTGTCGATGGTGTCCGTCTCACCACGGCAGCCGCTGATCTGGGCCAGGCCGGTGATCCCCGGTTTAATCCGGTGACGCGCCATGTACGCGAGGATTTTCCCCGAGTAGTAGTTGTTGTGCGCGACGGCGTGAGGGCGAGGGCCGACCAGGGCCATATGCCCCTGCAACACGTTGAACAGTTGCGGCAATTCGTCCAGCGAAGTGCGGCGGATAAAGCGACCGACTGCGGTAATGCGCGAATCATTACGGCTGGCCTGCTTCACATCACGGTCATCGTGAACACGCATCGAGCGGAACTTCCAGACCTTGATCACCTTGCCATTCCAGCCATGACGATCCTGTTTGAAAAACACCGGGCCGGGCGAGTTGATCTTCACCGCTAGCGCGATGATCAGCAGGATCGGACTCAGCGCGATGATCGCCAGGAACGCCACGGTTTTCTCGACCAGACTCTTGCTCAAAGCAGCAGTAGGGCGGCTGGTCAGCGGGCTCTCGTTGAGGTAGATCGCCGGCAGACCGTCCACCACCTTCACCGAGTGATTGAGCAGGGTCAGACTGTTCAGATCCGGCACCCACACCACATCAACGTTGGCCCCTAGCAAGTCACCATAAATCGCCTCGATTTTCGCGGCTTCACACAACGGCAGGGTGATGTACAAACGACGGATGTCATGCGCCTCGATCAGTTCCAGCAACTGTTCCTGATCGCCGACCACGCGCGGTGCATCCGAACCCAGCGCAGACACATCGCCATTGCTGACCAAACCTACCAACGGCAGATTTTCCAGTTGGCTGAGCTTCTTCGCCAGACCCAACGCCAGTTCGCCGGTGCCGACGATCAGCGTCTTGTGCTCGCTTTTACGCGAGCGCTGGTAGTACTTGGAAAACGCGTGCAGCGGAGCGTAGAGAAACGCCTGGCCGAGGAAGCCATACACCGCCCAGCTCAGAATCACCTGCCGCGAAAACAGCTCATCGGCCTGGCAGACAAAGGCGATGCACGCCAGCGCCGCCATGGTCATCGACCAACCCATAAACAGCCGACCAAGACCGGTCAGGTAATTGTCACGCTTGCGATACACACCGCTAAACGTATAAGCCGGCACCGACGCCAGTACCGCCAGCGTTGCACACATCCGGTAGTAGAACGCGACCGTCCCGGTGTGCTGCTCGGCGAGTATGAACAACAGCGTCACCACAAAGCCTTGTGCCAGCGCCCATTGGCCCCAAAAGGTCAGTCCCTTGAGGCCTGTGCTTCGATTGATACTTAGAGAAAGATCCATACGGTATCCCCAAAAGACGTCCATTCAGGTTTCAACAGTTGAAATCCGAGCTGTTATGCAGACTTATTGTTTTTGTTCTAACGAGTGTCCTGAGGTAACAACATCGATATGCCGAACTGTCGTCAGTCAATAGACTAAGTTATTGGCTGGAATGGTGTCTGACGAGTTCTAACAAGATGGCACAGTGCCAACTTTTTAATAATTAAATAGAAGGGTGTTAGAAAAGGTCGTAGAGCGAGGGGTGAATAAAGTATGTTGTATTTGTTACTGTTGGAGGGTGGAGGCAGGGAATGTTTAATTCAGGGAGGAAGATCTAGCCAAACAGAGTGCTCTTGTTGTTTTTGTAATCGCACTTTTTCTGTTTGTTCTGTTCGTGGAGGTCTTGCGGGTTACGCGACGACTTCCTGAATCAGGCAATAACCGCGATTTCTGACGGCACGAAACAGTCGCTCACCATTACTGGCGCTTTTGAATTTGTCTTGCAGGCGACTCAGGCACATTTCCAGGCCGCGATATTGTTCCGGTTCTCGACCGATGCTGAGAATCAGCTCGTCACGACTGACAACACGCTCTTCATGGCTGAGCATTTTCCTGACCAATGCTGTTTCCAGGCCAGTCAGGCTGATTTCAACACCTTCTTTGACCAGTGCACCCTGATCAGGGTTGAGATGCCAGGTTTCATTGCCAGGCATATCACCTTCAATGGCGGGCGGCATATTGCGGGTTTCCGCGCTTATCGCCGGGACATTCTGGAAGGGATTGGCCGATTGCGCTGCCCGCCATTCGGACTCAAGTGTGGCCAATATCCGCTGAGTATCGTGTTCAATACTGCGCGCAACATTTTTTCGACTGATGTTTGGATATGTGAACTCCATCACCATTGGAGCGGAAGAGGGCGAATCCACCCCTTCAAACGAATTGAAGCGTTCACTGGACAGCATGCTCTCCAGTTCACGTTGCGACGTTGTACTGTGAGTCACGACAACAAAATATTTCCTTGGGAGGGTTGTACTAGTTTCCATGTCTCTCTCCTAAATACACACCAAAATTGGCTAAAAGAAAAATCGGCAGGCGAGCAATGACTTCCTCGGAAGTAATCGATAGGCAGGGTCTGGGCCCAAGATTGGCCCTCGATAAATTCCACTCGATCTGCTGCTATGTTATGGAGTTTTATTGTTATGGGTCGTGTTGTCGCGCTCATTCAATTGCTTGATTTCAAACAGGCGTGAAGCAGAACGGGAGCTATATGGTTGCATCAGACGATCCTTCGTACGTATGCAAAAGGGAAGGCTGCCCGAGAGTCAGGCAGTCGATATCAGACCCCGCAGCAGGCGATAGCCATAGCCGCGAATGCTCTGAATCGCGTTTGTACCATACATGTCCTTGATTTTTCCACGCAAGCGACTGATTGATTTTTCCAGTGCGCGAGGGTCGTAGAAATTGCTGTTGAGGCCCATGATGCTGGCGATTTCATCATGGCTCAGAATGTGATTGCTGGTTTGCGCGAAGGCTTCGAGGATCTTCATTTCGGCAAACGAGATATCGAGTTTCTTGCTGGTGCCCATCAGGCAGATACGGGTGGGATCAAGCGTCAGATCGATATCGCGTTGCCATTCTTCGCTGTTGAAGAACTCCCCCAGCAACTCGGCGTTATCGTCGGAAAGGGTATTGAGCTTGATACAAACATCCGCGCCAGCCAGATAATATTTGATCTTGTTGAAGGCGCCGCGACCGGTGATGACCGCGCAAATGATCGGCTTCAAGTTGTCGCTGCGCAGGTTCTCGACCAACGCCAGATTGTCTTCGAGGGCCTGTGGGCTGTCGATAACCAGGAATATCGCTCGATACGAACCAGACTGTTCATTCAACTGATATGAACTAGTGTACGCATTGGCTTCGAGCGCCACATCAGTGCGTAAATGCTGGGCGACTAGCGCTTTGAAATGTTCAGCCACGCCACGGGTACGACCCAGAGTAAGAACACCGGGTTCGTCGTTTGTCGGGCGCGGACTTCTAGTCGCTAAGTTCCCTGAGAGCATCATGCATTGACTCGAATTAAGTGCTGACATCGGGATGTTAAAGCACCGGTTCTCATCTGTGACTGACAATTGGTAACATTTGCGCGGATTTTAGACGTGTCTCGCGAGTTTTCTAACAATAATTAAGCTTTTCAAGCTTTTAGTTGATTTTCTCGAAGGGGTGAACTACTGCTTAGATGGTGGCGATATGCAATGGTGCCACTATTTTGAGCTTATTGCGATGGCTTTGTCTATGTCCATCTGCCACTGTCTGGCCATCTCTGCATAATGTGATATTGATCACACTTTATTGTCCGAGCAACTTTTTTCTGCAGAAAGGCCTAAATATTTTCTGCGTAGTTCGTCAGCCGACGATTACTAACATGGCTTGAGTGTGGCAATTCATAAGACCTATTCTTTGAGATCAAAAGATCGTCCGATCGCGGCCCGAACCTTCGGCAGCTCCTACATTTGAAATGCATTCTCCTGTAGGAACTGCCGAAGGCTGCGATCTTTTGATCTTCATATGCGCCAATTGTGTAACTTCAGATACTCAACCCCTGAGTGTTATTACCCGGTCGCTCATCAAGAGCGCTCTGACGGAGGATTAATGGATTTCTGGACCCTTTTCCAGGTGTTGATATTAGGTGCGGTAGAAGGCCTGACCGAGTTCTTGCCGATCTCGAGTACCGGCCACCAGATCATCGTAGCCGACTTGCTGGAATTCGGCGGCGAACGCGCCATGGCCTTCAACATCATTATTCAACTGGGTGCCATTCTTGCCGTTGTCTGGGAGTTTCGACCGAAGATCTTCGAAATCATCAAAGGCCTGCCAACTCAACGCAATGCACAACGCTTCACCCTCAACTTGCTGATCGCCTTTCTGCCCGCCGTGGTCTTGGGCGTGTTGTTCGCCGATGCGATCCACGAATACCTGTTCAACCCGATCACCGTCGCCGTGGCACTGGTCGTCGGCGGCATCATCATGTTGTGGGCCGAACAGCGCAGCCATGTGATCAGCGTCGAGCACGTCGACGACATGCGCTGGTCTCACGCACTGAAAGTCGGATTCGTACAATGCCTGGCGATGATTCCCGGCACCTCACGCTCCGGCTCGACCATCATCGGCGGTTTGCTCTTCGGCCTGTCGCGCAAAGCCGCCACCGAGTTCTCGTTCTTCCTCGCCATGCCCACCATGGTCGGCGCCGCCGTGTACTCCGGCTACAAATACCGCGACCTGTTCCAGCCCAACGACCTGCCAGTCTTCGCCCTCGGCTTCGTCACCGCATTCATCTTTGCGATGATCGCCGTGCGCGGCTTGCTGAAGTTTATTGCCAACCACAGCTACGCCGCGTTCGCCTGGTACCGGATCGCGTTTGGTTTGTTGATTCTGGCAACGTGGCTGTTTGGCTGGGTCAACTGGACCGCAGCAGCGGCCGCCTGATCACTGAGCGCTAATCAACGCCGCAACGGCGAGATCGTTTAGCGCCGAATCCGGCGAATCCTGGCGATAGCGCTGCAAGGCCGAGGTGAAATACGCGGCCTGCAGCATGCCGTCGCTGGCCAGATAGAGTCGCGCGTCTTCCTGCTCCTCGGCGGAGTAAACACGCTTGTGACTGTCGGTCGTTTCCTGGCTAGCCGAAAAAGGTGCGAGAAATAAAGACACCAAGGTGAGCCCGGAAATCTGCGTGACCTCCCACGGCGTATCGGTACGGCCCATACAAAAGCCATCGCAGTGCGCATAAACGTCGGAATTGAAGCTGAACAAGGCGAGGAGGGTGAAGCGCTTGAAAGCAGAAAAAGTAAACGCGGGCATAAATGAAAGACATCCTGTCAGTACATCAAAACGCCGGGCAACGCTCATGCGTCGCCCG
This sequence comes from Pseudomonas sp. S3_C06, assembly GCF_054667675.1. Classification (NCBI taxonomy): domain Bacteria; kingdom Pseudomonadati; phylum Pseudomonadota; class Gammaproteobacteria; order Pseudomonadales; family Pseudomonadaceae; genus Pseudomonas; species Pseudomonas sp. S3_C06. Next base: position 1,771,484 of record NZ_CP162747.1, on the reverse strand, counting down.
CACACTCAAACCATCAATCAACGACCTTCAAGTAACTCGGCCGCCTGATCCAGCAACGCCAGCGGATCCTTGGCCTTGTGAATATCCACCGACAACAACTGACGGAATTTCCGCGCCCCCGGGAACCCCGTGCCCAGGCCCAGCACATGCCGGGTGATGTGATGCATCGCCCCACCGGCCAGCAAATGCTCGGCTATATAAGGACGCAACTGCGCCAACGCCTCAGCCCGACTGATCACCGGCGCCGAACTGCCAAACAACTGCTGATCCACCTCCGCCAGCAAATACGGATTGTGATAAGCCTCACGCCCCAACATCACACCGTCGAACGTCTGCAAATGCTCGTGACAAGCCTCCATCGTCTTGATCCCGCCATTCAGCACAATCTCCAACCCCGGAAAATCCGCCTTCAGCTGCGCCGCCACGTCATAACGCAACGGCGGAATGTCACGATTCTCCTTCGGCGACAACCCCTCCAGAATCGCAATCCGCGCATGCACGGTAAAACTGGTGCACCCGGCATCGCGGACGGTGCCGACGAAATCGCATAACTCCGCGTAACTGTCCCGACCGTTGATGCCGATGCGGTGTTTTACCGTCACCGGGATTGTCACTGCGTCTTGCATCGCCTTCACACAATCCGCCACCAGTTGCGGGTGACCCATCAGGCACGCGCCGATCATGTTGTTCTGCACACGATCGCTTGGGCAGCCGACGTTAAGGTTCACCTCGTCGTAGCCGTGTTCCTGGGCCATGCGGGCGCAGGCAGCCAAGTCCAACGGAACGCTACCGCCTAGCTGCAAGGCTAGAGGGTGCTCGGCTTCGTTGTGACGGAGGAAGCGTTCGTGATCGCCGTTGAGCAGCGCGCCGGTGGTGACCATCTCGGTGTAGAGCAAGGCGTTCTTCGACAGGAGGCGTAGGAAGAAACGGCAATGGCGGTCGGTCCAATCCATCATTGGGGCGACGGAGAAGCGGCGGGAGAGTGGGGCGGGTGTGGCGGTGATAGGGGGCATTGGCGGTTCTGGATTGGGTGGGGCTGGGAAGAAGGGGAGTTTATCAGGCTTAAGGTTGGGCAGGGATTCGGGAAGTCAATCTGGGGGAGAAGCTCATCTACACGCTAAAGCAGTGGGGATGTAAATAAATCTCTAAATTAATTCATCCTCGTTCCCCTTGCCTTCATTCGGCTTACTCACTCTTCGTTTTTGTTCCCTACAACGTCGTCCTCGGTTTTAGTCACAGCAACCCAGCCTGCGAGCAATCCAAGAGCAGCGGTAAAAACGACCAGAATAGGCGTAGTGGGTGCAGTGATTGCCGTAGCCAAGCCTGCTGCTGCTGACCCACTCAGTGCTGTAGCCCACTTAATCCCACTATGTTTACCCGATGTGTCTTTGTCCTCTGCCTCATGCTTTCTAGCATCGAGAAGAAAACGCTTGAAGTTTTTTATCTTTAAGTCTTCCGGATTCGGATGAGCGCTCCGCAGGTAATGAAGCATCGCCTCAAGATCAGCTTCATTGAGCTGTGTATTTTTGCTTGGCGTGACCTCTTGTTTCTTACCTGCGTTCATAATTGAGCTCCCTTAATGATCAGCTGAGTCTCAAACCCTGCATATAAAATCGCGACAACCAGGAGAGACGAAAATACCTTTAGCAGCTTTGGAGGCTGCCAAGTGGGATCCTTCCCCCTCTCCATCATTGCTGCAATCAAGATTAGCAGACACACGAACGCGACAGCAAAGCAAGTCTGTGGAAGCACACCAACGTTCTGGACATCCCATCCTTTCATCCCTGACTGCATTGCTAGGATAGCCCCACCATACAGCCATCCAAGTGAATCGAGTGCTTGAGACCATTGAAAAGCAAACGTCCCTTTGGATGTTGAAACTATGTATGTACATGCCCCAAGGACGGTGTAAAGCGCGGCTGCGCCAAGGAGCGGCATCACCCCCTCCATTACCAACCACTTAAATTCCATATCCACGGCTGATGCCCTGATCAGTTTTCAGGGCGGCAATTCTCTTTACACAATAGCGTATAGTCAATGGCTATATGCCATTCCCGTCTTATTACCCTTTTCAGCATTGGAAAATTATTTTTCGTTTTCCCCAATCCATCCATTTCCTGCATACATTTTTATGGTGAGTGCACATCTGCTGCAGATAGTTCGGGGGGGGCGTTTTCCTTCCCTCCTCACCTGCGGGCTAGATTTGATCTTTTTTCCGCATTTCTTCAAATGTCCGAGGACGGCGAAGGGTGAGCGCTGACGAGGGCGTGATCCATTCCGCTGGAATCCTTGAAAATAATTGTGGGTGAAGAATCGAATCCTCGTTATCAGCGCAGGAAGCTAATAACGAGTTTGCATCCGGAATAATATTCGGCTGGAATTGAGCAGATATCGTGCTGAAACCGGAGTGTGCTTAAACTGGATACGCGATTTGCTAAACAATTTGTAAGCGTTGATCTGCCCTGAGTACCGTAACCCCGAGGCGGCCAGCGATCGGTTCAATTGCCTCAAACAGGGTGTTTTTTAGGTTAGATACAGATGGGTCGTTATAGAGTGTTATGAGCAGGTCGAGCGCAGGGCGGTTCCCATGCGCTACGATAGAGTTCACTCCAGCAAACGGAATATTTGGCCGTTGACAACGCGCGAAACGTTCAGCAAAGGAGAGGGGAAGAAGGCTCCTCCTGCGCTGCAATTCGTCGACAGCACTTCGAATTTTATGCCCATACTCGTCCTCTTCATCGAATCGGGCGTCATCTGGATCCCCTAATGCGTAAACTAGCCGCTCCAGGCGATCTATTGCTCCTAACGAGCCCAGTTTCACCGCAGATAGTGCGATTGTAATCCGCTGTATCTCGCTGGTGTCGGTTAGATCCATCCAACTATCAACAAGATCTGCCCATGTATCGAGTGCGGGATGGGGGGGAGCAGGCATAAGCGCCCCTCCACCGAAACTATCCATCTCAAAAATATATGTCATACCTAACACGGCGCGGTCTGCGAATGCTGCAGCGACTCGTGAATTGTTCACCCTATCTCTTATCGCTGTGGCGGCGGCGATCCCTAGATCGCGGATGGGATAATGCCCAAAAAGAGAGATGGTCATTTCAGCGAAACGAAGATCTATAGTCGCTAGGTTCCCAACCATAATCCGGAAAGCCTGTTCGTCGCCAAAACGTGCAGAAAGTAGCAACATGATGTAGCGCAGGCTGGCTGATAGGCTTACATCTTGGGCACAATCTCTAATGAATGACACTCTATCCTGGTCAGTTTTGAGAATATAGGTAACTGATCCCGCGATAGATTCTCGCACTAGTAGATCAAGGCTTTCATCGCGGAGAAAATTTAAGATGGCTCCCCTTGGATTAGGACATCTCGATACGGCCTTGAGAGCTGGCCAATGATCGCTTCCCGAACGGATTGTACGTTCGATAACTGGCCAGGCCCTTTTGTCGAGAGATTTTCCAGCGATAGAGAATGCTTCTAGTCTAAAGTCGTCGGTAAAAGCGTCGTTGCAAGCAAGGTTGAGGGCGAGCTCTGGCGTGATTCGGTCAGGGTTTAGTGATCCAATCAGGTCCGCTAGGCCTCTTAGCTGCTCTTCGGAAATATTCGGATCTGCCGCTTTTTCGATATAAATATTTATTGCTTCATCGCCCAGACAATCTATTGCTGGTTGAAGTGAGTGCAAACTCATAAAGCGCTGGAGTCCATCTTCAAGCACGGCGAGCAGGACTTCGCGAGTAAGAATTGGATCGTTGGTTCGGGTCACGATTTCACCTGCCCCACTCGATATCAATCTGTATTGGCTCAACAGGATCCGGATTTCAGGAATGAGTGGTTTTGAAAAACCGTCGACTACAACACGACCTATGCGCTCCCTGATAAACCAAGATGACTCGGCCCACACTGCGGCGAGCTGTGTCGCTATTTCATCTCTAAGCGCAGAGTCGACCTTTGCACCGTTGACAACACATCGAGCAACTAGCCGCAAGCCAGTCGAGAATGCATCGTCTCGGCGGCCCAACATCTGTCGAATGATAGGTGAAGGTTGAGGGTGCAGTTCCAGCGCGAACTGAACGACTTGCGCCCACGGACGTTGTATCGCGTCGTCAATCCGTTGTGAAAGCGTTTGAGAATGCACGCGAATAAGGTAGCAAGCGGCAAGGTATTCCTGAACGATGGGGTAGGGAAACTGCAATCTGATTGCGCTTTGCCGACGCAGTACGCCCTGCGTTAGCAAACAGGCGAGGACCGTGTCCACTGATTCTTTAGGCACTCCAATCCGAGCAGCAGCATCTAGGACTTCGCGTTCTGTTGCCCCAATTTCTTGCGCCTCCAAGCGACCAAAGGCCAAAGCCTCTGCGACATTACGCAAACTAGATGTGTCGGATGGAGGGAGCAAAAGCGCTTTATGCTCATGTGGAGAGAACAGCGTTTTGAGATAGCTTTCGATCAGGTCAGCTCTCCCCCGAGGCATCGACATCGCCGAGCCTGTGAACGCCAAGAGCATCGTTAGAAACAGCGGAATTTTGGCCAGGCGAGCGACATCTGGATATGCTTCAAGGCGGCGGGCAAACTCCCAACTGTTCAAATCAGGGATACGACTCTTCATTGCATCGGCGAAGCGAACTACATCCGAACTCTCCAAAGGCATTAGCTCAATGAGTCGAGCGTCCGCTGGTCCGGAAATAACAGCAGGGTCACGCACCGTCATCAGCCACGGTACAAGCGGATGCCTAGCTGAGAAGGTGGCAATACGATTAAGCACCGGCAGACGCCGGTTAGAGGGAATCTCATCCAATCCATCGAAAAGAGGAACTACAGAGCCCTGCTCAGCAAGTCGGCTCCAGTCAACACGGATGTCGAGTTCGCGATTGATCTCAATAGCGAGGAATTCTAAAACGCTAACATCACATGCCGCAAATGTTGCCAGTGGTACAAGTACTGGGACATAAGGAGTGCGAGCTAACCGAGCTGCGACCGCGTTCAGCAATGCTGATTTTCCGTATCCTGGCCCGGCAACAATTACGTACCGATCTGTGTGTTGTATTGGAAAACTTTTGAGATCCACGCTACTTCTCTCGCTAGAGAAGTCCAAGGAAGGCTCTTCATTTTCAAAGTCTGCAGGGGCCGAACGATCGAGATCTCGCGCACGTGGCCAAACAAAAAGATCTTCGCTACTTCCAGAAACACCCGTACCGGGGATTTCAATCCGTGATAGTCGCTGAATGGTAGATCGGTATGCTGGAAGTCCCCATTCCGAAGGTTCTTTCAATTCTATGTCAAATTCGTTTGCCAGTTTCGTGCGAAGCGCAACAGCAAGTAATAGTGCCCTGCGGCGGGCCCCACCTCCGGCGATGTCGCGTAGCACTGACAGAAAATGGACTGGAAGAGAAAAAGCGGTGCCAAGGCGACGTCGCTCGAATGCCCGTTCAATTTCCTCAAGCGGCAGGATCTCAACAGTTATACGCCGGAGCAGTTCAAGTGCGTCGACATTGTTATTCAGATTAGGCTCGATGGCGGAAAGCACTTTTTTATTTTGAGCTGACAGGCGCTCTGCCCACTCTCTTGCGTCTGGTGCCGTTGATGCTCTCTCCGCCAAATCTCGAACAGAGCGCGCAGTATCGTCAGCGTCACCCAGTACAAGCAAAAGGCGATCCTCACCTGCAAATTCTGGGCTTACGAATTGAGCAGCTAGGTCAGCCCACATACCTTTCCACGCATTTCCAGAAATACGAACACGTGTTTTGGCCTGAATCCATTCCCGATGTCCGTCGGCGTACCGCACAACGATGTCGTCTACATCGGCGGGAGCCTCTAGGCGAACTTCGATCACCCTCTCTCGAGGGGGGAGAGGGCGAAGATCAAGAAGGTCGGCTAGAAATCCCGCCGCTACCGTATTTTGGTAAAAAATACCATCTTGGGTTGTAGAACCACCAAGCTCTGACATTTAGCTACTCATTCCCGTCCGCTCAAAGGGCTTGTCTTAAACAGACATTAACGCCGGATCTTCTCGCGCCATGATCAGACAAGCAATGCCGCACCTAAGAGTTCGGTTGATGCTCGTGCTGGTATGGAAAATGGTACAGGGTATCTAACGCGGATAATCGGCCCTTTGGCGGGCACGACCAATCCGATAGCTGAACCCAATTCATCGTTCGAAGAGCACAAGCATAGCAGCGACAGTGCCGATGATCAGAGCCGAAAACGGTTGCTCAAATTTGCTACTCCGGGTGAGATAGGAACTGGGGTTTGATGGAGAGTCAATATTGTCGGTAAAAAATTGGTACGAGGGATTTAGCAACGATCTATTGTCCCCTATCTGCAATGTCGGTTGGTACGTCCAATACATCATAGGAGCGACTGACAGCGCTTGAAAAAGAAGCGTAGTGCTCTTTGCACAGGCTTGTATCGAGCATCGTGCTTATAGAGCCCTAATAGAAAAAAGGCGTCCGTTTAAATGAAGCCTGTTCCTGCAGTCCTCAGCCTACACCACCTTGCGCCTCGCCCTACACCTAAGACAGAATCCCCCGGCTTGTGCGTCTAGCCCGCAGGTTCTATCGTCCTCACATCACTGAAAACCAGTGATCGGGTTTGGTAGCCCGCTTCGTGTCTAGATGCATTGCATCACCAATTTCAGTCGCTTCCTCAGGACTCGGATTTCATGGTGGTCATGCGTGGGGCCCATTCGTGGGCACCGGGTTCTAGTGCGACCGGTCTACCAACCCGCGTATGGCCGCCACCCATCGTTTGGTAGCGTGGGTGATGGCTTCTTTTAGTAATCGCGCTAGAGGTTCCATCTATGTTCAAAGTAACGCCCAACCCACCAGAAACCGATCCCGCATCCCCCTACGATTCCCTCAACCCCAAAAAACTCCACGAAGCCGCCGAGCGCGCCCTCGATCACTACCTCCTCCCCACCGGCCACATCATGGCCAGCGTCAACGAGCCCGAGCGCATGTACCTCGCCAACCCAAAGTACGACTCGGAATCCCTGCTGGCCAATGCCAGTGAAACTCTCAGTTCCGCCTCGGAAATGCTCAACAACTTCGCCGCAGCACTTGACCCCTCGCACCGCAAAACCGCGCTGGGCATTGCGCAGGTGGTGATGTTGGGGGAGTTGGCGGTGAATCAGGCGTTGGATAACGTTGAGGTGAAGGCGTAAATCAGCTCCCTTTGTGGCAAACGGCTCAGCCGTTGCCACGGAGGGGCTGTTGGCGCTGAGCAAGGCAGCCGGGAAAAGGGCGAGGAAATGGACACAGTGATGGCCATTTAGTAGCATTCCGCGCCTTTACTCAGGAGTCGCCGCACCATGGAAGCTACATCGTCCCAAGCTTGGTACAACACACGTCCCGCCGTTGTCTTCATGGCCGTTTTTTATTGCTTTGTCGTATTGATTCAGGCCGGACTGTGGGTGGCTCATGACGGGTTTCAGCAAGCGCGGGAAGGGGATATTTCGTTTCTGATGCTGCTGAACGTCTGTGTGGTGGCGTTGTTGATGTTTGTCGGCGGCTTGCTGTTGCTGGCGAGAAAGAAGATCAGTTCTCTGTGCTTTGTTCTGGCGTTGATCCTGGGAATTGCCTTTTCTCTGTCGCAGATGAACAGCGGTTCGGTTGTGCATCTGCTCACTCTGCCGATGTTCAAGGAATATGCACTGGTGTTTGGTATCTGGGTGTACAGCCTGCAATTGCGCACGACCGGTTATTTTTCCGCTAAATAACCCCCTCTGCATTGTCCGTAGCGCCCTGTTGGCTGAATAGGCCGGGCGCTTGATTTTCAGCTATTTACGTGAAGAGAATTTATGTCTGCTCCTGATAAGCCGAAGCTGCCGCTGCAAGCATTCGTGATGTCGTGCCTGGTGGCCGGCTGGGGTCTGGTGTATGCCGGTCAGGTGAAGTGGGCGGTGCGTGTTGCCGCTTTGCTCTATCTCGGTGTGATTTTACTCGGTGTTTGCGGGGTGCCTGCCACGCCAGTGGGTCTGTATGTCTTCGCTACCTTTATCGTTCTGGTGAAACTCGGCTCGGCCACGGCAGCAGCGATATCTGTGCGCAAAAACGACCGGCCGGTAGCGAGTCCAAGTACCCGTTTCCATGTGTTTTACGTGGTGGCGCTGGTCATTCTCACGCTGGTGCTTTTGGGGCCATTGCGAGGCCCGACGCTGGGGTTCAAGACTTACTTCATCCCCTCTGGCTCGATGGTTCCGACCCTTTCGATCGGTGACTATATCGTCACCAAAATGCGCATCGACGCGCCGCAGGTGGGCGACATTGTGACTTATCGCTACAACGGCACTGAGGCGGTCAAACGTGTGGCGGCTGTGGGTGGCGATACCTTGTCGATTGTTGACGGTAAGGTCATTCGCAACGGCGAAAACATGGGGCTGTTCTTTGCACCGCCAGATCGCGTGAAGGATCCTCGTTATCTGCAAACGCCGCCGACGGTGGTCGAGAAGGACCATGTTTATCTGCTCGGTGATAACCGCGATGTCAGTAACGACAGCCGCTTTATGGGCCAGGTCGCACTCGAGGACATTACCGGTAAAGTCACCGGAATCTGGTTTTCAGAGGATCGCTCGAGGATTGGCACAGCCTTCCAGTGAGACCAAAAGCCGTCACTTTAAGGTGACGGCTTTCGCTCGCAGCTCTAACCAAACTGACCCGCCGACTCAACCGCAGATTTCGGCTTCCTCATCCGCGTCAACTGGTAAGCAATCCCCAACCAGACAAACCACCCCGGCATGACCATCAGCGCAATCCGCGTATCAGGCCTCAACGCCAGCAGACACAGCACAAACCCCAAAAACGCCAGCGAGAACCAAGCCATCGGCACGCCGCCCGGCATCTTGTAAGCCGACTTCGCATGCAGATCCGGACGTTTTTTCCGGTAGGCGATGTAAGACGCGAGGATGGTCGACCAAGTGAAAATCACCAGAATCGCCGACACGGTGGAGACGATGGTGAACGCGGTCATGACTTCCGGCACGATGAACAGCACCAGCACGCCGACCAGCATCAACAGCGTGGTGAACGCCAGGCTCAGCAGCGGCACGCTGTTGTTCGACAGTCGGCGGAATATGCCGGGGGCGTTGTCTTGGTTGGCCAGCCCGAAAAGCATGCGGCTTGATGAGAACACGCCGCTGTTGGCCGAGGAGGCCGCTGAGGTCAGGACCACGAAGTTGACGATGCCGGCCGCTGCGGGGAAACCGGCGACGAGGAACAGTTCGACAAAGGGGCTCTTGACGGGGGAGACCTGCTGCCATGAGGTCACGGCAATAATGCAGGTCAGTGCCAGGACGTAGAACAGGATGATCCGCAGCGGAATCGAGTTGATCGCTTTGGGCAGGGTCCTCTCTGGCGAGCGGGTTTCGGCGGCGGCGGTGCCGATCAGTTCGGTGCCGGCGAAGGAGAAGATCGCCATTTGAAATCCGGCGAAGAAGCCGAACAAACCGTTGGGGAACGCCGCCTGTTTGTCCACCAGGTGACTCAGGGACGCGGTGACGCCGCTGGGCGAGACGAATGAGCTGGCGATCAGCACGGTGCTGACGCCGATCAGGGTTACGACGGCAATGATCTTGATGATCGCGAACCAGAATTCCACTTCGCCGAACAGCCTGACGGTCAGCACGTTGAGGGCGAACAGGGTCGCCAGCATGCCGACGGCGGGTATCCACGCCGGGACGTCGGGGAACCAGTACTGGAAGAAGCCGCCGACCACGACGGCATCGCCGATCACCGCCACGCTCCAGCTCAGCCAGTACGACCAGCCGAGGAAGAACGCCGCGCGCGGGCCGAGGTAGGCACCGGCGAAGTCGGCGAAGGTTTTGAAGTTGAGGTTGGACAGGAGCATTTCGCCCATGGCGCGCATGACGAAAAACACGAACAGGCCGATGATCATGTAGATGAGGATGATCGACGTTCCGGAGAGCGCGATGATCTTCCCGGAGCCCATGAACAGGCCGGTCCCGATGGCACCGCCCATGGCCATTAACTGGATATGACGATTGCTGAGCGTGCGCTGCAGCGCGGGCTGTTCAGGCAGCCCGGAAGGGGTCGATTTCATTGCAAAACCTCTTGATTTTATGTTTTTGAGTTTTGGCAGAAAGTAGGTGTCGAGCGTTCTTGTTAGAGGTGCAGCGGCTAATCACAAGGTGAGTCGCCCCCGGTGGCTGGGGGGCGGTCATTACCGATCAACTGACGGTGCGCAGACGCGAGGCTTTGGCCGGTTGCGGATCGAGCAATTGGAAGAGGTTTTTGATGTTGGCCGGTGTCGGTACCAGGTGGATGCGTTGGCCGATTTGCTGCGCCTGAGCCAGGTCGTTGAGGTAGCGCAGTGAGGAAAAGTCTTCCAGAGCAAAACCTACCGAATCGAACACCGTCACCTGCGCATCGTTTTCGCGTCCGGCCACTTCGCCCAGCACAATGCGGAAAAACTCGATCACCGGGGAATCGGCTTCCAGTTGCTGAATGTCGCCTTCAATGCGCGTTTGCGGCTCGAACTCGACGATGACCCGGGCGTTGCGCAGGATGTCGGCGTGCAGCTCGGTTTTACCCGGGCAGTCACCGCCGACCGCGTTGATGTGCATGCCGGGCTCGATCATCTCGGGCGTCAGAATCGTTGCGTAGGCTTTGTCGGCGGTGACCGTGGTGACGATATCCGCGCCCTTGACCGCTTCCTTCACGGAGCCGGCCAGAATGACTTCAATGTCCGGGAACGCGGCGAGGTTGTGCTTCAACTTGAGGGACGCTTCGTGATCGATATCGAAGATGCGGATTTCAGTGATGCCCAACATTTCATGGAAGGCGAGTGCCTGAAATTCACTTTGCGCACCGTTGCCGATCAGGGCCATCGAAGTCGCACCCGGACGAGCCAGCGATTTCGCCACCAGCGCCGAGGTTGCGGCGGTGCGCACGGCGGTGGTCAAGGTCAGTTCGCTGAGCAGCGTCGGATAGCCACTCTGCACATCCGCCAGCAGACCGAAAGCCATGACCGTGAGCAAATTCTGCTGGCCGTTGTTCGGATGGCCGTTGACGTATTTGAATGAGTACTGCTGGCCGTCGTCGGTGGGCATCAACTCGATCACGCCGTCTGCAGAGTGGTTGGCTGTGCGCGGTGATTTATCAAACTGCGCCCAGCGTGCGTAATCCGCTTCGATGTAGCCAGCCATTTCGCGAATGGCGCGGCGGATACCGACTTGGGTGAACAGGCGTGCAGCATCATCGACATCAATAAAAAGCGTCATGGTCTTATTCTCCGATCCAGTCATTGAAGGTTGTAGAGCGCGGGCCGGCTCAGCTGCGTTTGCTCTCGAAACCGTGCAGCACGTTGACCGCATTGATGCCGATCTCATCGACCATGTAGCCGCCCTCCATGACGAACAGGGTCGGGCAACCGACGCTGGCGATCAGTTCACCGATGCCAATGAAGTCCTCGCTTTCCAGCAGGAAGTGGCTGATGGGGTCGTCCTTGAACGTGTCGACACCGAGGGAAATCACCAGCACTTCAGGCGCGAATTGCTGGAGTTTTTTGCAGGCGTGGAGCAGGGCGTTGCGATAGCTCTCCCAGGTGGTGTTTTTCGGCAGGGGATAGTTGAGGTTGTAACCCTCGCCGACACCCGCGCCGACTTCGTGGCTGTAACCCGAGAAGTACGGATAGGACACCGCGGGTTCACCGTGCAGCGAGACGAACATGACGTCGCTGCGCTGGTAAAAAATGTTCTGCGTGCCGTTGCCGTGATGGAAGTCGACATCCAGCACCGCGACGCGTTTGGCGCCTTGGGTGATGGCTTGTTGCGCGGCAATGGCGGCGTTGTTGAGGTAGCAATAACCGCCCATGTATTCCCGCGCGGCGTGATGGCCGGGCGGGCGGCACAGGGCGAAGGCGCTGTCGTGGCCTTCATCGAGCAGGGCCAGGCCGGTGAGGGCGATGTCGGCGCTGGTTTTCACCGCTTGCCAGGTCGTCGCGGTAATGGGCGAGCCGGCGTCCATGGCATAGAAGCCGAGCTTGCCGTCGATGAACGTCGGCACCTCTTCGTTGGCCAGATCGCGCACCGGCCAGACCAGCGGCAAGGCGTCGTGAGTGCGACCGGTGGCGCACCATTCGCCCCAGGCAGTTTCGAGAAAACTGACGTAGCGCTCGCTGTGCGCGTTGATGTAGCACGAGCGGTCAAACGCGCGCGGTTCGACGATCTGCCCGAGGCCAACCTGTTTGACGCGGTTGTGCACGGTGTCGGCCCGACTCGGTTGTTCGAACGACGGTTTGAGCACGCCGTCTTTCAATTCGGTGCCGTGGTGCAAACGGTGGGAATCACTGAAAACTGTAAACATTCTGCGCATCCGTTATTGTTAGCCAGTGCAAATATTCTGTTCCGGCTGGGCTGCGCTTTCTTTGCTTTGTGTTCGGGATTCAGTGGATTATTCGGGCGTTTTTACTCAGGAATGGCGTCGTGCAGAAAAAAATATCCAAACGCATCAGCCTTGACGAGACCGACTTGGCGATTCTTGAGTTATTGCAGGAGGACGCCAGTATTTCCAACGCTGAACTCAGTGAGCGGCTGTCGCTGAGCCTTACGCCGTGCTGGCGGCGACGCAAGCGCATGGAGGAGGCGGGAGTCATCAAGGGCTATCAGGCCAACCTTGATCGGCGGATGCTCGGGCTGGATATCATGGCGTTCGTGCACATTCGTTTTTCCACCCACGCCGACCACGCGCCAGACGCTTTCGAGGCGGTGATTGCGCAATTGCCGCAGGTGGTGGCCTGCCACAAGATCACCGGCGATGCCGATTATGTGTTGCAGGTGTTGGCGGAGGATCTTGATAGCTACAGCGATTTCATCGAGCAGGTGCTCAGGCGTCAGGTGGGGATTGCCTCGATTCAGTCCAGCCTGGCGTTGCGCGAGGTCAAGACTGGGAGCCGGATTGCGATTCCTAAACCGGGAAAGGACTGAACGGGCAGGCATGCTGAACCGTCGCTGTCGATCAGCAAAGTTTCATCTTGCCGCGTGCGAAGCAGGCCTAGTCTGCTGAGACAAGATCGTCGCTGTTCATCCCGAGGGGAATCGTGCCATGCGCCTTAATGTCGTCAAAGTGCTGTTGATTGCTGCTGCAGTATCGGTGTTGAGTGCCTGTTCCGGCGCGGGTGGTTTGACCACCACCCGTTGTTTCTCCAGCGACTGTCAGTCGCCGGAGGGGCGCAACGCCAATACGTTGAAGTTTGGTGGCAACAGTATCGGCAGCAGTCTCAATCAGTACAGCTCCGGCATGCTGCATGACGATTAAGGATTACTGCGCGGCAGGTACGGCAATCCATTCGCTCAGGGTTTGCTGATACTTGCCGGTGACTTTGCTCAGATGCAGCCACTGATCAACATACAGTTTCCAGCTGATGTCATCGCGCGGCAGCAGGTAAGCCTTCTCGCCATATTGCATGTACTGATGCGGATTCACCGCGCACAAGCCCGGTTTGAGTTTCTGCTGATACAGCGCTTCCGAGGCGTCGGTGATCATCACGTCGGCTTTATTGTCGAGCAGTTGCTGGAAGATCGTCACGTTGTCGTGCAGGGCCAGTTGCGCCTTGGGCAGGAAGGCGTGGACGAAGGCTTCGTTGGTGCCGCCGGCGGGTTCGACCAGGCGCACGTTGGGATGGTTGATCTGCTCGACCGTCTGGTACTTGCTGACATCGGCGCAGCGCACCAGCGGGATCTTGCCGTCGGTGTCGAGGGTGTTGCTGAAGTAGGCTTTTTTCTGCCTTTCGAGGGTCACCGAAATGCCGCCCATGCCGATGTCGCATTTGCCGGCCTGCATGTCCGGCATCAGGGTTTTCCAGGTGGTTTGCACCCATTGCACTTTGACGCCGAGGCTGTCGGCCAGCGAGCGCGCCATGGCGATGTCGATGCCTTCGAAATCGCCGTCGGGGCGTTTGAAGGTGTAGGGCTTGTAGTCGCCGGTGGTGCACACGCGCAACTGGCCTTGTTGCTGGATGCTGTCGAGGTGCGAAGGGGTTTGCTCGGCATGGGCGCCGGCGGCCAGGGTCAGCAGGCCGCAGAGGATCATCGTGCTTTTTAGTGTTGTCATTGCGATCGGGGCTTCTGAGAAGGACGGTGGCCCAGTGTAGTGAAAGGCTTTCCCGGGTGTCACCCTGCTTCCGGGCTTAACGTGCCTAGCCACGCCACCAGCGCCACGATCAGCAGTGCGATTGCCAGTTCAACGACAACGCTGCGTCTTAGCGCATTTGCCGCGATGACAGAGTGTCCATTGCTCAACGCTTGCGCCAACGCCGGACCAAGATGAAAGCGGTTCAACGCCGCCAATACCAACATCCCGGCAAACAGTAAAACCTTGATCGCGAGCAGCACCCCGTAAGTGCCGAGCAAGACTTCATCCAACCTCGGGCCGACGATGAACAGATAGTTCACCACGCCGCTGATCGACAGCGTCAGCACAATCGCTGCACCGATCCACTCAAAGCGCCGAACCGCAAACGCCAGCGAACGAATGCGAGCTTCATCGAGCGGCCCTCGCGCCATCAACACCAGCGCCAGCATCGCACCCAGCCACGCGCCCGCCGCGAGCAGGTGCAGAATGTCGCTGAGAAAATGCCAGAACCGCAGTGTTCCTTCGTCCATCGCCCCGTGTCCGCTCCAGGCCAAAGAGGCGAGGGCGATGGCACCAGCCACCGATGCGAGCCACGCGCCCGGACTGATCAACACCACGATCAGCGCGATCATCCGCACTGCCCACGCCAGCCCGACGTCGGTTTCCAGCAGCATCATTTGCAGGTGCGGCCACAGCGCCGCGAGCGCCGTTTCTCCGCTCATGGCGCGGGTCATCAGCACCAATCCCGCCACTGACAACAACGCCCCGATCAAGGCCATCCCCCGCAACAGCGGTCGACACCGCAGCAACGCATCAGCGCTGTACAGCGCAAACAACGCCAGTCCGAACACCAGCAGCAAATCCACATACAACGCAAACCGCAGGACGATGTTGATCAGTTCAGCCATCGCTCACTTCACTTTGAAGGTGACGTTGCCGGTGATCGGATGCGTGTCGGACGACACCGCGCGCCATTGGACTTGGTAGGTGCCGGCGGGCAGCGGCGCGAGCGGGGTGATCAGCATGCTTTTCGGGTCGCTGCCGGCGCTGACTTTGGCTTTCATCGGCATCGGCGAATGGGCCATGCCGGGCATTTCGGTCATGACCAGTTTGGCGCCGGAGAATTTTGTCAGCAGGTTCTTGGAAAAATGCAGTTCGATCTTGCCGGGCGCGGCGCCGTCGGCACCTTCGGCCGGGCTCGACGAGAGCAGTTTCGGGTGGGCCTGGGCGAGGCTGCTCAGGAGCAAGCCGCTGGCGAGTACAAGGGTGATGTTCAAGGTGCGCATGCAAGAGCTCCGGGTTGTTTTTTAGGGGATTCAGAACCACAGCCGCACGCCGAGGACGAGGCGCGCTTCGCTGCGATCCTCGCCTTCTGCGCGGGCGTAATCGGCGGTGTTGCCGTAGGTACGGTTCCACGTCACGCCGATGTACGGCGCAAATTCGCGGCGGATTTCATAGCGCAGACGCAGGCCCGCCTCGGTGTTGGCAAGCCCGGAACCGATACCGCGTTGCGCATCGTTTTTGCCGTAGACATTGAGTTCAGCGGTGGGCTGCAGGATCAGGCGGTTGGTTAGCAGAATGTCGTAGTCACCCTCGAACCGCAGCGCGCTCTGGCCACCTTCACCGATAAACGCCGTGGCCTCGGCTTCGAAGTTGTACAGCGCCATGCCCTGCAGGCCGAACGCGGCCCAGGTCTGCGGCGCGCCGGGTTTGAAGTCCTGACGCACGCCGCTGACCACGTCCCACCACGGCGATATCGCATGGCCCCAGAGCGCTTGAATCTCGGCGTCTTCGGTCTTGCCGTTGCTGCGTTCACCTTCGGAGCGCAGCCACAGCCGATCGATGTCGCCACCGATCCAGCCGGACAGATCCCAAGCCAATGCGCTGCCGTCGTCGGCGTCCTGCCATTCGAGTTTGTCGGCGAGGAAGTACGTGTTGATCGCGTTGTCGTGGACTCGATGACCGCCGGGGCTGGTGAACACGGCGGCACGGTCGGCGTCGGTCAGTGGCGGGATCGGCGTGCGGCTTTCCGTCGGGGCGGCGGGCTGCATCATGCCGTCGTCCATGCTTTGCATCGCGGAATGATCCATGCCGGCCATCTGGCTGTGATCCATGCCCGGCATGTCGCTGGCGGCCATCGCCGAGCTGCCGACCAGTAGCAAGGAAAATACGGTGAGTCGAGTCATCAGCGGCCCCTTCATTCTTCCACCCGCACTTCGCGGAACATGCCCGTTTCCATGTGGTACAGGAGATGGCAGTGATAGGCCCAGCGACCGAGTGCGTCGGCGGTCACGCGGTAGGTGCGGCGGGTGCCGGGCGGCATGTCGATGGTGTGTTTGCGCACCTGGAAGTCGCCGTTTTCGTCTTCCAGATCGCTCCACATGCCGTGCAAGTGAATCGGGTGGGTCATCATCGTGTCGTTGACCAGCACCAGGCGGATGCGCTCGCCGTATTTCAGGCGTAAAGGCTCGGCGTCGGAGAATTTGATGCCATTGAACGACCAGGCGAATTTCTCCATGTGGCCGGTCAGGTGCAGTTCGATTGTGCGGCTCGGGTCGCGGCCATCCGGGTCTTCGAAGGTGCTGCGCAGGTCGGCGTAGGTGAGCACGCGACGGCCGTTGTTGCGCAGACCGAGGCCGGGGTCGTTGAGTTTTGGCGCGGTGGTCATGGCTTGCATGTCCACCAGAGGATTGTCTTTTTCGCTGTCGGGATGGGATTGCATCGGGCCCATCGCCGAGTGATCCATGGCGCTCATGTCCATCGAGCCGTGATCCATGCCGCCCATGCCCATGTCGTCCATGGTCACCAGTGGGCGCGGGTCCAGACCCGGTACGGGCGCAGATAACCCGGCGCGAGTGGCGAGGGTGCCACGGGCAAAACCGGTACGATCCATGGCCTGGGCAAACAGGGTGTACGCCTCGGCGTCCGGCTCGACGATGACGTCGTAAGTCTCGGCCACGGCGATGCGCAGTTCATCGACGCTGACCGGTTTGACGTGCAAGCCGTCCGCCGCGACCACGGTCATTTTCAGCCCCGGAATGCGCACGTCGAAGTAGGTCATGGCCGAGCCGTTGATCAGGCGCAGACGCAGTTTTTCGCCGGGGCGAAACAGGCCGGTCCAGTTGTTGTCCGGCGCGAGGCCATTCATGAGGAAGGTGTAGGTGGCGCCACTGACGTCGGCGATGTCGGTGGGATTCATGTTCATTTCTGCCCACATCTTGCGATCGGCAACGGTGGCGCCCCAGCCTTTTTCGCTGACGTCGTGGATGAAATCGCCGACGGTGCGTTTGTCGAAGTTGTAGTAGTCGGACTGTTTTTTCAGGGTCTTCATCAGGCTGGCCGGGTCTTCGTCGCTCCAGTCGCTGAGCATCACCACGAACTCGCGGTCGTACTGGAACGGCTCCGGTTCCTTGGCGTCGATCACCAGCGGGCCGTATACGCCGGCCTGTTCCTGCAACCCGGAATGGCTGTGATACCAGTAGGTGCCGTTCTGCCGCACCTTGAATTGATAGACGTACACGCCACCCGGTTCGATGCCGTGAAAACTCAGGCCGGGTACGCCGTCCATGTTCGCCGGCAGCAGAATGCCGTGCCAGTGAATCGAGGTGCTGGCGCTGAGCCGGTTGCGCACCCGCAGCGTCACGGTGTCGCCTTCACGCCAGCGCAGCAACGGGCCGGGCAGGCTGCCGTTGATGGTCATCGCCGTGCGTGGGCTGCCGGTGAAGTTGACCGGGGTTTCGCCGATGAACAACTCGAAGTCGCTGCCGCTCAGTTCATGCGATTGACCGGGCGCATTCAGCGCCCAGACCGGCGTGCGCCACAGGCCGAGGCCACCGAGCAGGCTGCCGGCGGCGAGGCCTTTGACGAAGGTGCGTCGTGATGGGTTGGAAAGCATGCGCTGGAATCCCCGTTTGACTCATGACGGGGAGGCTAACCAGCGCCGGCTTTCAGTTGGCTGAGGCGGGGATTACAGTTTTGTCAGCTTCAGTTGCAGCGAGATGATCGGCCAGATCCCGCGCCTGTTGTGACGCCGCGAGCCGCGACTCACGATCAATGTCTTCGCCGAGAATGGTCTTCTCGACGCGCAACTCATGCACATCGCTGATGCCGATAAAGTCGAGCCATGCCGCGACGTAGGGCTTCTGAAAATCGAATCGTTCGGCGGGCGTGGCCGATTGCGCCGAAAAATCCATTCCGCAGGCATAGGCACCCACGGCGATTTTGTTTTTCAGCAGACCTCTCAGGCCATGCTGCGGATCGAAGCTGAAGAGGATGTCTTTCTGCGACACCAGATCGATGAAGTGCTTGAGCTTGTACGGAATGCTGAAATTCCACAGTGGCACCGACAGCACAATCAGGTCGGCACGATGCAGGTACGCGGCGAGGTGCTTGAGTTCATTCCACGCCGATTGCTGGGCGGGGGTCAGCGGCGTACCGCTGAGGCCGGCGTACTTGGCGTTCATCGCTTCCTCGCCGAACTCCGGCAGCGGCGTGCCCCATAGATCAAGGGTTTCGACGTGGGTCTGCGGCTGATGCTGCAGATAGCGATCGATAAAGCTGCGGGCCACTTGCAGTGAGGCGGAGCGTTGTTTGCGCGGTGAGCATTCGATGTGCAGAAGGGTGGTCACGTGAAGCCTCGGCAGTCGGGGAGAGAGTGCGAGGCATTGCAACATAGCGCGCTTCAAACTATAAATCGTGAATAAATCATCCATTGATCACGTATCCAACTATGTTTGACGCTCTGTTGCTCAAGACCTTTGTCACCGTTGTCGATGAGGACGGCTTCAGTCGTGCGGCGGAAAAACTGCATCTGACGCAGTCGGCGGTCAGCGGTCATATGCGCCGGCTGGAAGAGCAAGTCGGCAAGCCGTTGCTCAAACGCACCACTCGTTCTCAGCAACTCACCGCTGACGGCGAACGCCTGATCGCCTATGCGCGGACGATTCTGGCGTTGAATCGCGATGCCTGGGCGCAGCTCACGCGCACGCCTTTTCAGGGGCGGATGCGGATTGGCGTGTCCGAGGATTTTGTCGAGGCGCGGTTGTTGCGCGCGTTGCAGGATTGCGCGGCGCAGCATCCCGGCATGGAGCTTGATGTGCAGGTGAATATTCCGGGGACGTTGCTGGGCCAGATGCGACAGGGTGATCTGGAGATGGTCATCGGTTCGCTATGTGAAACCGGCGAATCGGGGCGATTACTCTGGCAGGAACCACTGGTGTGGGCGTGGGCCGCGCAGCCTGTCACACAGTTGCCAACGCCTCTGCCGCTGGCGCTGTTTCCCGAACCTTGCCCGTACCGCGAAGCCGCGTTGACACGTTTGGCTCAGGCTGGCATTTCCCAGCGCACCGCGATGCTCTGTTCGAGTACCGCCGGCTTGCGCGCAGCGGCGCTGGCCGGATTTGCCGTGGCGCCGATGCCGGTCAGTCAACTGGGGCAGGGATTGGCTGCGCTGGGTGCGGAGCTGGGCTTGCCGGTGTTGCCGGATGCGCAGTTCCGCTTGTTTGTCGCGCCTCACGCTGAGCCGCAGATGATCGATGCACTATCGCAGGTGATCGTCGAGTTTTGCTCGGCGCGGCGGTAGTAATCGGGGCTAGAGGCCGAGGCCCTCCTGCACGACCTGCAACAAGTTGTTCTCGGTCAGGGCGATGGCATCCAGCTCCTGACCGGTTTCAACCGTCTGCAGCCACCAGTGGCTTTCATGGTGCTCATCGACGGTTCGCAGTAGATAAGTGTTTCTTTCCGGCAGGGTAATCTGCACTCGCCCGGCGCCATCCTCGGTGAACCGTGCAATGGGATCAAATGTCAGGCTTTGCTGATTGGCCTCGATTACCAGTTGATCAATTGCGTAGTCATGCGCTTCACCATCCGGTGACGTTTCGCAAACGTGCGTAGGATTGCGCCGAATCTTCAGGCCTACCTCGGTGACTGGCTGTAACCAAGCCTCAATGCGGTGGTACAAGTCGTACACCTGAGCTGGCCAGCAATCGATCTCCAGCGCGGCATCCGCATGGGTGTGCCGGGTTTGCTTGAGTTTGGCGGCGAGTTCGTCTGCTTTACTCATTTCGGATCCCTTGGTTTGATGTCTGCCTGTTAATCGTAGACCTTACAACGGTGTGCGGCGTTGCCTTGCGTCATGCGCTTGCAACACAAGCATGGCGAAATCAGCGCTGGCCAAGTCTGGTCAGGATCGAAAACCACGGACGCAGGCGTCCCAAGGAGCGGGTAGATGAAAAAGCTGTTTACAATTTTGGCAGTGATTGCGCTGACGGCCGGTAGCATCGGGTTGAGTTCGGCGCGGCAATCACAGTCGAGCAAAGCCCAGGCGGAATCGGTGGCGGGGGTATTCGATTACTACCTGCTGGCGTTGTCCTGGTCGCCGACCTTTTGTCTGACCCACAAAGATGACTCGCAGTGCACGGGCAAGGGCTACGGCTTCGTGCTTCACGGTTTGTGGCCGCAATACGCCAAGGGTGGCTGGCCGGAATCCTGCCCACCACTGACCACGCTGAACGCGGCGCAAACCAGCCAGGGCCTGACGCTGTTCCCGACCAAAAAACTGCTCGACCACGAATGGTCCAAGCACGGCACCTGCAGCGGCCTCGGCGCAATGGGTTATCTGGATGAAGCGGACAAAGCCGTGGCAGCGGTGAAAATCCCCGATGAGCTGCAACCGTTCAGCTCCTCGTATTACTTCGAAGCGCAGGAAATTGCCGACCTGTTCCGCAAGGCCAACCCGGGGATTCCAGCGGATGGCATCGCCGTCATTTGCAGTGGCCCGGAGTTGTCGGAAGTACGCGTGTGCATGGGCAAGGATCTGCAGTTCGGCGCGTGTGGCAAGGGCGTGAAAACCCAGTGTCGCGCGGGGGATATCCGGGTGCCGCCGTCGCGTTGATCTGACTCGAGGTCGAAAGGACCACACTGACTCTGTGGCGAGGGAGCAAGCTCTCTCGCCACAGGGTTTTCGACAAGCCTGAGCTATCAGGCAAATCCAGCGGCATCCACCCCCAACTCCCCACGCAAAAACTCCACCAGACCGCGCTGTAACCCGCTTAACACACCCTCACGACTGACCAACGCCAATTCCGTCGGCGCCAGTTCCGGCAGATCCGTACACACCAGATGCTCAGGCAACACCGCCGACATCGGCAGCACCGACACTCCCAACCCTGAGGCCACCGCTGCTTGAATCCCGGTCAGGCTGTGGCTGCCGAACGCGACCCGCCAGGGGCGCTGGGCAACATCGAGCAAACGAATGGCGCGCTGCCGATACAGACAGCCTTGCGGAAACAACGCCAACGGCAACACGCCAGTGGACGAATCAAACTCCGCACCTTTGACCCACACCAGTCGTTCCGGCCAGGTCGCCCACGCCGGGCCGCTGTCGGGTTCGCGTTTGATCAGAGCGATGTTGATGTCGCCGGCATCGAGGCGTTGGCGCAGATCGAGGCTCATGCCGCTGAGGGTTTCCAGCCGTGCTTGCGGATGGCTGCGGGTGAAGCCAGCAAGGATCAGCGCCATGCGCCGCGCGTCGAAGTCTTCCGGCATGCCGATACGCAGGATTTCCAGGTCGAGGTCACTGGCCAGCGCTTCAGTGGCTTCTGCCGAAAGCGCCAGCAAACGCCGCGCATAGTGGATCAGCAGTTCGCCGTGCTCGGTAACGGCGACATTCAGCCCGGTACGGTCGCGCAGCAGCAAAGCGTGGCCGACCAGCTCTTCGAGTTTGCGCACCTGCTGGCTGACCGTCGACTGGGAGCGGTGCACGCGATCGGCGGCGCGGGTGAAGCTGCCTTCGTCGACCACGCAGACAAATGTTTTCAGCAGTTCCAGATCCAGCATGGTGGTGCTCTCGATAGTGGTTATTCAACTGACGGTTGGCTATTTATTTAATTTCACACTATCACCGGGCGCTCATAAGCTGAAGTCCTTACCCCGGAGGACTCGACCAATGACACTGACTCACACACCACGCCCGCAATGGCTGACCTTCGATTGCTACGGCACGTTGATTCAATGGGACGAAGGCCTCAAAGCCGTCGTTGGGGAAATCCTTAGCGAGAAGGGCGAGCATCAGATTGATGTCGGGCAGCTGATCGACGTCTATGACCGCCACGAACATCGCCTCGAACAGACCCCGCCGCACCGTTCGTTCCGCGAGCTAAGCACCCTCGGCCTGCGATTGGCCCTGGAAGAATTGGGCCTGCCCAGCCTGCCCGAAGACAGCCAGCGTCTGGCCGCCGCGATCCCGAAAATGCCGCCGTTTGCCGAGGTGATCGAGACCCTGCGTGAATTGAAAAACATGGGTTTCAAACTGTGCATCGTCTCCAACACCGACGACGAGATCATTGCCGGCAACGTCGCGCAACTCGGTGGTTACATCGACCGGGTGATCACCGCACAGCAGGCCGGCGCCTACAAACCGGCGCCACGGCTGTTCGACTACGCTCATGAACAATTGGGCGTCAGCCGCGCAGAAGTGGTGCACATCTGTGCCAGTCCCATGCTTGACCACACGGCCGCGCGGGACATGGGCTTTCGCTGTGTGTGGATCGATCGCGGCACCGGTCGCCAGTTGCTGCCGGACTATCGCCCCGACGCGATCCTCAACAGCCTCGATCAAGTGTTGCCGCTGTTCAAATCCCTTGGTTGGTAACGGAGAATCGTCATGGCTCACACTCTTGGCGTCAGTGCGCGGGCCTTACGTCCGGCCGCGTTGAACCTCGACACAGAGGCAATCATCACCGCGCGCAGCGAACTGGCGGCGTGCTTTCAACTGGCCGCGCTACATGGGTTGGAGGAGGGCATCTGCAATCACTTTTCGGCGATGGTGCCGGGGCATGATGATCTGTTTCTGGTCAATCCCTACGGTTATGCCTTTGCCGAAATCACCGCGCAGAACCTGCTGGTCTGTGACTTCGAGGGCAACGTGGTGGCGGGCGAAGGCCAGCCGGAAGCCACGGCGTTCTACATTCACGCGCGCCTGCATAAACAACTGCCCCGGGTGAAAGTCGCGTTTCACACGCACATGCCCCACGCCACGGCGTTGTGTCTGCTGCAAGGTCCGCCGCTGTTGTGGTTGGGGCAGACCGCGCTGAAGTTCTATGGGCGCACGGCGGTGGATGAGGATTACAACGGCTTGGCGCTGGACGAATCCGAAGGTGACCGGATTGCCAAAGTCATGGGCGACGCCGACATTCTGTTCCTGAAAAACCACGGCGTGATCGTCGCCGCCCCGACCATCGCCGAAGCCTGGGACGACCTCTATTACCTGGAGCGCGCGGCCCAGGTGCAACTGCTGGCGATGGCCACGCAACGGGAACTGAAGCCTGTGCCTCATGCCATTGCGCAACGGGCCTGTGAGCAGATGCGCGAGGGCGATGCGCAAAGTGCGCGGGCGCATCTGCACAGTGCGATGCGGCGCCTGGCCCTTCACAACTGACTAACCCTAAAGAGGCAATCGAAAATAAATCGACGAACAGCGATCATCCAATCTCGCTGCGCGCCGATACAACTGGGCGGGACCGGGGCGTTTGCCCCGTACATCCCGGTGGGCTACGCTCACAAACATAAGGGTTTACCCGCTGGCGCCCTTGTCGTACCTGCCCAGGACTTGCTTTTGCCTATCCCCATTCACGACCCGCATCAGGCCCCCGGAGGCACTCTTAAACGCCTGCCGCTGCGCAAAGCGGCGGTGCTGTTTATCGTTGCGGTGGGGTTGTGCCTGTCCGGTTTGCTGTACCTGCAACTGGAGCAGTCGCGAAGGCAGGATCTGGCAGTGGCGAAAATAGCCTCAAGCAATCTGACCCGGGCCATGGCGCAGCAGGCCGAGGACACGTTCCTCGCCGCCGATCTGGTGATGACCAGCCTGGTCGACTGGATTCAGGACGACGGTTACGGCGCGGCGCAGAAGCCACGCTTGCAGAGAACCTTTGCCCGGCGCGTGCAGCAACTCGATCAGTTGCACGGTATTTTTCTCTTCGACACGCAGGGTCAGTGGGTGATTACTTCGTTTGCCGATCTGCCCCGTGGCAATGGCGTGGCGGACCGCGAGTACTTCAAGTTTCACCAGCAGAACGTCTCGACGCTGGCGCACATCGGCCCGGCGATTCGCAGTCGCGAGAACGGTGAGTGGATCATCCCGATTTCGAAACGCATCAATGATCATGCGGGCAATTTCCAGGGCGTGCTGCTGGCCGGGATCAAGATGTCGTACTTCGACCGCTTCTTCGAAAGCTTCAGCCTCGATGACCAAGGCATCATGTTCCTTGGCCTGAGCGACGGGACCTTGCTCGCCCGCCGACCGTTTGATGAAAAGCTGATCGGCACATCGCTGGCGCAAGGGCGGATTTATCGTACGTTGCTGCCCGAAGCCTCGGCCGGCACCGCAATGATCGATTCGGTGGTCGATGGCGTGGTGCGTCTGTACGGTTATCGACGCCTGTCGGCATACCCGTTGGTGGTGTCGGCGGCGACGTCGCGCGATACGATTCTCGAGGGTTGGTACGCCCGCGCATTCCAGTCGAGTGTGATCGTCGCCTTGGTGATTCTCGGCATCGGCCTGTTTGGCTGGGTGTTCATTCATCAGGTGCGCGATGGCGAGCGCATCGAGAAAAACCTGCGCAAGGCCCAGCGTGCACTGGAGCAGATTGCGACCCACGATAGCCTGACCGGATTGGCCAATCGCCGCTTGTTCGAGCGTTCGCTGGAGATCGAATTCGCTCGCGGCGCGCGGCAGGTCAGCCCGGTCAGCCTGATCATGCTCGATATCGATTTCTTCAAGCGTTACAACGATGCTTATGGTCATGTCGCCGGGGATCATTCTCTGACTCAGGTCGCACAGGTGCTGCAGACGTGCTGCCAGCGCAAGTCTGATTTGGCGGTACGTTATGGTGGCGAGGAGTTTGCGGTGCTGTTGCCGGACACCGACATCAACGGCGCACTGGCGATTGCCGGGCAGATCCGCCGTAGCGTGATCGACAAGCACATCATCCACAGCGGCTCGCCGACCGGTTACCTGACGGTGAGTCTGGGCTGTTATTCGTTTATCCCGAGTGGCAATGACAGCCCGGAAGTGTTTATCCAGCGCGCCGATGCGGCGCTGTATCAGGCAAAAAATGCCGGACGCAATCGCGCGGCGGTGCTGTCGCTGGACAGCGGTTTGGCCGAATTGATGCGCTCTGATCGCTAACCCAAACGCTGACACAAAACCTGTGGGAGCGAGCCTGCTCGCGAAGAGGTCGTGTCAGGCGAATAAAGGTTATCTGACACAACGCCTTCGCGAGCAGGCTCGCTCCCACAAGGGACCTTGTCTAATCGGGATGGCTCTTGTTCGTTCAGCCGCCCGTGCCACCGCCCGCACCGCCAGTCCCGCCACCCGCCGAGCCGGTGCCGCCGCCAGCCCCTGAACCGGAACCGCTGGCGCCACCATTGGTGCCGGTCCCGGATCCCATACCCGAAGAACCGCTACCACCCGAAGGCGCGCCCGGGGTGTTGTCTGGCGGCGTGGTGGTGCTGGTCGGGCCACCGGATTTGGTGCCGGTGGCGTCAGCGCCATCATTGGCAGCGAAGCTGGCGGCCGATGCCGTGGCCAGCAGGCCGGCGAGTAATAACGAGGTGAATTTGCGCGTGATCATGATCCGTCTCCACAAAGGGCATGTACCTGATATTGGTCTGATGCGCAGAACCCTTGGTGCCCAGTGGCTGACGAGCGGTCAGCAGCGAAACCGAGTGGCCTCCTGATCTTCTGGAATATTGGCTATTTGCCGAACCGGGTGCGAGGACTAACGTAGCCACACCTTCACTTGCTGCCCGGAGCCACCATGCAACCTCGTACCGATTTCTACACCGCCTCCCCAGATGCCTTGAAAGCGATGATCGCGCTGGAAACCGCCGTGTCCAAGCTGCCGCTGGAAAAAAACCTGATCGAACTGGTCAAGCTGCGCGCCTCGCAAATCAACGGCTGCGCCTTTTGCATCGACATGCACACCACCGATGCGATCAAGGGCGGTGAAACCCCGCGTCGCTTGTTCGCGGTCACCGCTTGGCGTGAAGCGCCGTTCTTCAGCGACCGCGAACGCGCCGCGCTGCTGTGGACCGAATCGCTGACGCAACTGAGCTTGACCCACGCCCCGGATGAAGATTACGAGGTAGTTGCGGCGCAGTTCACGCCGAAAGAAATGGTCGACCTGAGCGTGGCGATCAACACCATCAACAGCTGGAATCGTCTGGCCGTAGGTTTCCGCAAAACCCCACAGGCTTAAGCCTCAACGCTTAACCCCTGTGGGAGCGAGCCTGCTCGCGAAAGCGGAGTGTCCGATAACAACCATGGTGACTGACACGACGCCTTCGCGAGCAGGCTCGCTCCCACAAGGGAAATGGGTATGGCCAGAAAATAGTGATCAATGCCCATCCGCACTCGGCGCCGCTGGTGGTTGCACCTTGCGCATCAAGGGCACCATCGCCGTGGCGATGACGAAGCACGCCCCGATCATCAAAAAGGTGTCGCCGTAGGTCTGCGTCTGCGCCTCGCGGTAGGTCAGCAGCCACAACTGGCGCAGGCTGGCAGTGACGCCGACGTCGCCGCTCTGGCCCAGATTCGCCAGGTTGCCGCCGACCTGCGCCAGCCACTGATTCATCGCTTCATTGCGGCTGTTCAGATGCTCGGCCAGCCGCGTGAAGTGCAGATTGGTGCGGTCATTGAGAATGGTTGCGCAGGCCGCAATACCAATCGCACCGCCCAGATTACGCATCAGGTTGAACAGGCCCGACGCATGCTTGAGACGTGCCGGTGCCAATCCGCCCAAGGTCAGCGTCACCGCTGGCGGCACCGCCAGTTGCTGGGCAATCCCGCGCAATGCTTGCGGCAGCATCAACTCGCCGGCACCCCAGTCGTGGGTGATCGGGCTGAACTCCCACATCGACACCGCGAACAAACCCAGACCGATCATCATGATCCAGCGCAGGTCCATGCGATTGGCCAGAAAGGCATACAGCGGAATCGCCATGATCTGGAACACGCCGGTGGAGAAAACCGCCAGACCAATGTCCAGCGCGCTGTAGCCGCGCACGCGGCCGAGGAACAGCGGCGTCAGGTAAATCGTCGCAAACAGACCGATGCCGGTGACGAACGAGAAGAAGCAGCCGAGGGCGAAATTGCGATCCTTCAAAGCGCGCAGATCGACGATCGGATTGGCCACGTGCAAGGTGCGGCCAATGAACGCCAATCCGGCGAGGCCACTGATCCACGCCGTGGTCAGAATGGTCTGGTCGCTGAACCAGTTCCAGCGCGGGCCTTCTTCGAGGGTGTATTCCAGGCAGCCGAGAAACAGCGCGAGAAACACCATGCTCAGATAGTCCGCGCCCTTGAGCAGAGACAATTCCGGCTGGTCGATTTTCACCAGCATCGGCACCGCCACGGCGACGAAAATTCCTGGCACCAGGTTGATGTAGAACAGCCAGTGCCACGAGGAAATATCGGTGATCCAGCCGCCGATTACCGGCCCCAATGTCGGTGCCAATGACGCGACCGCGCCGATGGTCGCGGCGGCGATTACCCGTTGTTTGCCGGTGAAGAAAAAGAACGCCGTGGTGAACACCAGCGGGATCATCGAACCACCGAGAAAACCTTGCAGCGCCCGAAAGGCGATCATGCTCTGGATGTTCCAGGCCACGCCGCAGAGCAGGCTGGCGAGGGTGAAACCGACCGCCGAAGCGCAGAACAACCAGCGTGTCGAGAACACTCGCGACAGCCAGCCCGACAATGGAATCACGATGATTTCGGCGATCAGGTAACTGGTCTGCACCCACGCGGTTTCGTCGGTGCCGGCGGACAGTCCACCGCCGATATCACGCAGCGACGCCGAAACAATCTGGATATCCAGCAGCGCGATGAACATGCCGATGCACATGGTCGCGAAGGCGAACACTTTGGTCGCGGTCGCCATATCGGCGGCGTTGAACGGCTGCGCTGGGGCGGCGAGGGTGGTGCTCATGGTACGACAGCTACGGCAGTGGTTTCCGGTTGCGCGCGGGTGTCGACTTCCGCCGTCACCGACAGCCCCGGACGCAAGTGGCCAAGCACTCCGTCTGCCGGGTCGAGGAGGATGCGCACCGGCACACGCTGGACGATTTTGGTGAAGTTGCCGGTGGCGTTTTCCGGAGGCAGCACGCTGAACTGCGACCCGGTGGCTGGCGCAAGGCTGTCGAGGCGGCCGTGGAATTCCTGACCGGAAAGGACGTCGGCGCGGATGCTCACACGTTGCCCGGGTTTCATCCGCGCCAGTTGGTCTTCCTTGAAGTTGGCATCGACCCACAAACCGCTGGCCGGCACCACTGACAGTTGTTGTGAACCGGCCTGGGCATAGGCGCCGACCCGCGCGCGGCGATTGCCGACCACCCCATCGACCGGCGCGCGCAGTTCGGTGTAGCCGAGATTCAACTGCGCCAGATCACGTTCGGCGCGGGCTTGCTGGAGGGCGGCGCGGGCCTGTTGTTTCTGGGTGTCGATCACCGCTAGTTGGCGTTGCGCGGCGAGCAGTTCGGCTTGGGCGCGCGCGCTCAGGGCTTGTGCGGTTTTGAAGGTGGCGTCGGCGCGTTGCGCGCTTTCTACCGACACGGCATTGGTGGTGACCAGGCGCTTGTAGCGCGCATTGTCATCCCGCGAGCGCGCGGTTTCCGCTCCGGCGGCATCGATGCCGGCGCGAGCCTGACCGATCACCGCTTGCTGCAGTTGTTCGGTGGCGTCGAGGTTGGCCAGCAACGCTTCTTCGGCAGCGACGGCGCCTTCCGCCTTGGCCAGATTGGCGCGATAGTCGCGAGCGTCGAGGCGGATCAGCACGTCGCCGGCCTTCACGTGCTGGTTGTCGCTGACCAGCACTTCGTCGATGTAACCAGCGACTTTCGGCCCGATCACGGTGACGTCGCCACCAATATAAGCATCGTCGGTCTCTTCGAGAAAACGCCCGGCGCCCCACCAATGTACGGCGTAGACCCCGGCGAAGATCAGCGCGAGCAATCCGGCGCCGGGAAGCAGCAAGCGTTTAAGCAGCGGCGGCTTGGTCTTCACCACAACAGGTTCGAGGGTGGGCATGCTGGTCATGGCGGATTACCTGAGTCAACGGGGGCGTTATTACGGCTGTAATATGACGTAGGTAATATTTAGTCGCAAATGATTTCTGGCGCCGATCGTCAGTTGCTTGATTGAACGAGGACGGCTCGTGCTGGGCTCGGGTTTTGGAGCGTGGGGCACCAGGCATCTATCAACGGCAGAAATCAAGGTTCGCCTGAACCCCGTCAGGGCGGACTGACGCTCGTCGAAGGCTCTCAGGCCCTCGGGGAAACCCTGATAGCGTGCAGCGCCGTGGCCTTGCTGCTGACAATAAAGCCAGGCAAAGCAATTGTTTAAGAAATGTAAGCGCTGTAGGAAGCGTCTTGCATTTGTGTAGGAGGGCTCCGACTATCACGGTTATTGATGACATGGCATTACGCCATTTGATGATCGCAAGGATGTTGCGTGCCGTTTCCGTTTCGCGCTGTTTTTCGCCGTCGTTCCGCGCTTTGCCCGCTGCTGTCGGCCTTTGTGTTGAGTGTGTGTGCCTCCTCGATTGAAGCGGCCGAACCTGCCGCGCCGGGTCAGGAAGTGTTGCGCCAGCAACAACAGCAACAGCGCGATCTGCAACAACTGCAACTTGAGCAAAGAAAACGGCAATTGGAGCGCGGTGCATTCGGTCCGACGCCGATCACTCCGGCCATCCCGCAAACCGTCACCCCCGATGAACGTTGCTGGCCATTGAGTGGTACGCGCATTGGCGGCGTCACGCTGATCGACAGCGACAAGCTCAACGCCCGGATCAAACCGCTGCTGGCACCGTGCATGGGCGTCGGCCAGATCAATCATCTGTTGGCGACCATCACCGCGATCTACGTCGACAAGGGCTACATCGCCAGCCGCCCGTATCTGCTCAGCGCTCCGGCCGCCGGGCAGTCGCTGGATATCCGCGTTGACGAAGGTTACATCGAGTCCATCGAACTGGCCGATCAAAGTCTGCCGGTTTCGTTGGGCGGCGCGTTCCCGGGAATGCTCGGCGAGCCGCTGAACCTGCGCGATCTGGAGCAGGGCCTCGATCAGTTGAATCGCCTGCGTTCGATCGATCTCACCGCTGATATCGCCCCCGGCAGCCAGCCCGGCGCCTCGCGAATCATCCTGCGCTCGCGCAGCGCTGCGCCGTCACGTTGGGCCCTGAATGCCGGGATCGACAACCTCGGCAGCGCCAGCACCGGACGTGATCGCGACACGATCAGCCTGAGCCTCGACAGCCCGCTGCAACTCAACGACCTGCTGAGCCTCAGCGCCAGCGACACGCTCAATCAGGGCGACCGCTATAGCCGCAACGCCAGCCTGTATTACGCGATCCCCTACGGCTACTGGACCTACAGCGTGTTCGCCAGCCACGCCGAATATCGCGCGCCGTTCAAATTGCCGAGCGTGACCTTTCACAGCACCGGCATTACCGATCAGGTGAGCCTGCGCGCCGACCGCGTGTTGTGGCGCGATCAGAGCCGTCAGCTCAGCGCCAACCTGCAACTGGCGCACAAGGATGTCGACAGCTATCTGCAAGATGTTCGCCTCGGTATACAGAGCCCGACCCTGACCGTGGCCGAGGCCGGACTCAATCTGTTCTGGCTCGACCGCGCGGTGTGGAACCTCGACGTCAATTACGCCCAGGGCCTGCGCTGGTTTGGCGCCGACGACGATTCACAACATCAGATCAACAATCTGCCCAAGGCGCAGTTCCGCAAGTACCGCGCCGGCCTCAGCCAATGGCGCAACGGTCAGTTCGGCGCGCAGGCCTGGCAATGGCAGAGCCAGCTCAATGTGCAGTACAGCCCGGATCCGTTGCCGGCCATCGAACAGTTGCTCGGCACCGACGATTCAGCGGTGCGCGGCTACCGGGTCAGCAGTGCCTCCGGCGCCAGCGGCGCGATCTGGCGCAACACCTTGCGCCTGCCACTGCGCCGCGAATGGCCGGTGCAGATCACCCCGCGCGTGGGCCTCGACCACGGCTGGATCAAGGCTGATCACGGTGCTCAGGGCCAGCGCCTGAGTGGTGCCAGTGTCGGCCTGAATCTGGGCTGGAAGAATCTGCAAGTGGACGTCGATTACCAGCGCGCCCTCAACACCCCGAATGGTCTGCAGCACGAGCCTGAAACCTGGCTGATGCGCGTGGGCCTGCAAATCTGAGCAACGCAGTGAACAAACAGCCGTCGGATCTCGAGCGCGTCAGCCACGGCCAAGACTAAACGCGCGACGTGATGCCGTACTCACATGGAGACGTTTTTATGCCAGCACACACCTTTGCATTTCATCTTTCGCCTCGGGGCAAATTGCGCTGGGCGATTGCCAGCCTGTTCTTCGCCGTGCACCTGCCGAGCGCGATCGCCGGCGGTGTCGTGGTCGCACCGGGACCCGGCGGCACCGCGCAATTGCAGACCCAGGGCGGTGTGCCCATCGTCAACATCGTCGCGCCCAACGGTTCGGGCCTGTCGCACAACCAGTTCCTCGACTACAACGTCGACCGTCAGGGCCTGGTGCTGAACAACGCCTTGCAGGCCGGGCAATCGCAACTGGCCGGGCAACTGGCAGCCAACCCGCAACTGCAAGGCCAGGCGGCGACCGTGATCCTCAACGAAGTGATCAGCCGCAACCCGTCAGCCATCAATGGCGCGCAGGAAATCTTCGGCCGGCCCGCCGATTACGTGCTGGCCAACCCTAACGGCATCTCGGTCAATGGCGGCAGTTTCATCAACACGCCGAACGCCAATCTGGTGGTCGGTCGCCCGGAATTGAATGACGGCAAACTGCAAAGCCTGAACAGCCGCGACGCCAGCGGTCAGTTGCAGATTCAGAGCGGCGGCCTGCGTAACGGCGAGGGCTCGATCAACCTGATCGCGCCGCGTATCGACAGCCAGGGCGCGATCACTGCACGCGATCAATTGAATCTCACGGTCGGGCGCAATCAGGTCGATTACGCCAGCGGCCAGGTGAAAACTGTTGATCCGGCGGGCAACACCGGCGATCAACGCATCGACGCTAGCCTGTTCGGCGCGATGCAGGCCGGGCGCATCAATATTGTCAGCACCGCCGAAGGTGCCGGCGTACGGGTTGGCGCGGTGCAAGTGGCCGGGCGTGACGGCGTGCAGATTCGTTCCGCCGGTGACTTGAGTGTCAGCGGTGAGGCCGTGGCCAACAGCCTCGACGTGACCCGCGCCGGTATTCGCAGCAGTCAGGGCGATGTCGCTTTGCACAGCGGCAAGGACCTGACGTTGGCGGCTACCGATGTCAGCGCTCGCGACGTCGCCGTTGACGCGAAACGCAACCTGACCCTGTCCACGGTCGAAAGCCGCAAGCTTCAGGAAAAGCGTGAAAACTGGAACAACAGCACCATCGGCATCACTTGGGAAACCTACGACCGTACCCAGACTGACAGTGAAACGCGTCAGCATGGCAGCCAGATTATCGCCAGCCGCGACGCCAAACTGTCGTCCGGCAAAGACACCGATTTGACAGCCGCCAAGATCGAAGCCGCGAAAAATCTCGACGTGCACAGCGGCGGCGACTTGCGCTTGACCGCCGCCACCGAAAGCCACACGCAGACCGATCAAGGCAACCACCGCAAGCACCTGTGGAAAGCCGACTGGAACAGCAGCAGCGAGGAACAGCGCAACATCACCAGCCAGTTGAAGGCCGGTAACATCGCCCTGCAAACCGCCGCACTTTTGCGCTCCGAAGGCGCCGAGTTGACCAGCGCCGGCGACGTGCAACTGGCCGGCAAACAGGTGGAAATCACCACCGCCACACGGACCAATAGCAGCAGCGACAACCGTTACTCCGGTGATCTGGTTGGCGGTGGTTTCTTCGGCAAGACCGGTGATGCCGACAAGGGCAAAACCCAGCATCAGGGCAGCAAGGTCAACGCCAGTGGCAAACTGATCGTCAAGGCTGACGATGTGCGCATCAGCGGCAGCCAGGTACGTGGCGGCACCGACGCCAGCGTGATCAGCGACAAGGGTTCGCTGGTGATCGACGGCGTGCAGGACACCTCGCACAGTAACAACCACGACAAGGACAGCAAGTTCTTCGGCATCACCAAAGACGAGTCGCGGCAGAACAGCAAAGACAGCAGCACTGTGCGCAGCGAACTGGTGTCGGACAGCAACCTCAAGCTCAAGAGCGCCAAGGACATTGCTGTGGCGGGCTCGACCGTCAAGGCTGATGGTGCGTTGACTGCCGATGCAGCGGGCGACGTCAACGTGTCCTCCGCGCAGAACACTCACGACAGCACTGACACCACGCAAATCCGTGGCTTCGATGCTTATGCGAAAGAGCAAACGCCGGAGCAGTATCGCGCCGGGATTCACTACGAAGACAAACAGCAAACCGTGACCCGCAACGACGTCACCCAGCAAGGCTCCAGCCTCAGCGGCGGCAGTGTGCAGGTGAAGGCGGGCGGTGACGTCACGCTCAAAGGCGCGGAAGTGAAATCCACCGCTGGTGACACGACGTTGAGCGGCAAAAACGTCTCGTTGCTGGCCGAAGCAGACAGCCACAAAACCTCCACCGACACCTCCAGCACCGGCGGTGGCTTCTACTACACCGGCGGCCTCGACCGTGCCGGCAGTGGCGTCGATTTCGCCCACAGCACGGCGCAGGATTCGACCAGCAAAACCACCGCGCAAACCAGCAGCGTACAGAGCAGCGGCAGCCTGACGATCAATGCCGACAAACTCGCCACCGAAGGCGCGCAACTCAAGGCTGGCAACGGTCTGAACGTCGCCGCCAACGAGATCGATAATCGCGTGGCCAGCAACAGCGAAAGCAGCACGCACAACGACAGCAACTGGTCGGCGGATATCGGCGCCAACGTCGAGTACAAGGACATCGCCCGGCCGATCGCGGGCGCAGTCAAGGACGTGCTCAACGGCAAGGTGCCGGACAAGGACTCGCTGGCCAATCTCGGTCAGCCGAACGTCGGTATCGACGTTGCGGTGGGTCACGGCAGCGCCAGCAAAACCGAGCAAAGCAGCAACGCTGTGGTCAGCCGTTTTGACGGCGGCACTGTCGATGTGAAAACCACCGGCACGCTGCACGACCAAGGCACCGGATACAACGCCAGCGCCGGCCAAGTGAACATCAGCGCTGACAAACTGCTTGCCGATGCTGCCAGCAACACTCACAGCAACAGCGCTAATGCCGTGGACGCCAAGGTCGACGTGCGCGTCTACACCAAGACCGGTGAAGACGTGAACGTCGCCGGCAGCGGCGCGGGTGGCAGCAGTGCGTCGAGCAAGGACAGTTCCACCGCCGTGGTCGGCGCTTATGCCGGCAGCCAGGGTGTGAACATCAAGGTCGGCGGCGATGCGCAGTTCTTCGGCAGTCGTTTCGACGGCGGGCAGGGCGGTGTGAGCATCAACACCGGGGGGGATCTGGCGCTGAATCAGGCCAATGACCGGCAGAACAGCAACGACAGCAGCCTTCGTGGCAGTGGCTCGCTGACGGTCGGCACCTTGCCGGGCACCGATGGCACCAATGTCGACCTCGGCGCCGGGTTCCAGCTCGATCACACCGGCAAGCAGACCACTGATACGCAGGCCCACGTTGCCAACATCTCAGGCAACGGTCCGGTGCAGTTGCGCAGCGGCGGCAATCAGGTGCAGCAAGGCACGAAAATCGACAGCGCTGGCGGCATCGATTTGCACGCCGACGGCGAGCTCGATCTGCAAGCGGCCACCGACACTCACACCGCCACCGGCAGTAATCTCGGCGGCGGCTTGAAGGGCGGCGGCAGCAAAACCAGCAGCGAGAAGAGCCGCGATCAGGGTGGTAATCTGAGCGGCAATTTCAATATCGGTCGGATCAACGAGCAGTCGCTGACCCTCAGCGGTGGCCAATTCAACAGCCACAACGGCATCGCGCTGAGCGGTGATTCGATTCACCTGCAAGGCACGCAAGTCAGCGCACCGAACGTCAGCATCGACGCGCAGAAGGGCGGTTATGTGCAGGAGTCGGCGCAGTCCACCGACAACCGCAATAACTGGAATGTCGCGCTGAATGCCGGCGGCAACCTGAGCCGCAAAACCCCGACCGCCGCTGAGGAGAAGGCCAGCAGCGATCACGGTTTCAACGCCGGGGCCAAGGTGGGCGTGGATTACCTGCAAGGCAGCACCCAGCAGAACAGCCAGATCAAGGCTGACAGCGTGGTGTTGAACAGTGCCGGTGATGCACAGCTGGCGGGGGCGCGGATCGACGCTAAAGATGTCAGCGGCAAGGTCGCGGGTGATCTGACCGTCGAAAGCCGTCAGGACTCGAGCAACCACGCCAAGGTCGATGTCGATCTGGGCCTGACCGCGAAGAAAAATCCGCCGAGCGACAAGGAAAAACTCGCCGGCACCGACTACAAGCCAACGCTGACAGCACAGGGCGAATATGCGCACAAGGACAGCGTGGCGCAGGCGTCCGGAATCAGCGCCAGCCAAGGCGTGAACCTTACGGTCGGTGGTGCCACGCAGCTGACCGGTGCACGCATTTCGGCAACGCAAGGCAACGTTGATCTGGGGAACTCGAAGGTCGTCAGCACTGACCTGAGCAACCTCGATTACAGTGTGAAGGCCGGGTTGGACCTGCCACAGAAGAAGGAAGAAAACGCACCGAAGGTTTCCCTTGAAAACGGCAACCTGAAGGTCGGCCCCGTCACGCTGAGCGGGCATCTGCACGGCCAGTCACTGCAAGCGGGGATTGACGACCGAGGCTAAACCCGAGGGGTGGTGGTTGCAGGCGAATCGGCATCCACCACCAAACCCTGCAGGAGCGGGTAAGCCCGACGCCCACATAAGCGTGGTGAGCTCACCCTGCGGCAGTGTTCATGACGTGCATCCGTGCCAGTTGCGAAGTTCAATGACACAGAATAGTGTGGCGACTCAGAGCAGCTCCAGGGACAGGAACGTCAGGATGGCATCGGAAACGGATTTCGCACTGCAGGAACAAATGATCGGTTGGCGTCGCTGGCTGCATCAACATCCGGAAGCGGGTTTTGCCGAGCGCAAGACCAGCGCCTTCATCGCAGGAATATTGCGCAGCTTTGATTTGCAACCGCATATCGGCATCGGCGGTACGGGGGTTGTCGCCACCATCGAAGGCGAGCAACCAGGTATCGAGATAGCCCTGCGCGCCGACATGGATGCGCTGCCCATCCAGGAAGAAAACACCTTCGCCCATCGCTCAGTCCACGACGGCTGGATGCATGCCTGTGGCCACGACGGCCATAGCGCCATGCTGTTGGGCGCTGCCAGCCGACTGGCGGCAGATCGCAGTTTCGCCGGCAAGGTTCATCTGGTGTTTCAGCCGGCCGAGGAAATCGGCACGGGTGCGAAGGCGATGATGACGGCGGGCCTGTTCGAGAAATTTCGCGCTGAGTGCGTCTACGGTCTGCACAACTGGCCCGGTCTTGCGACCGGTCGATTCGTGGTTCATCACGGTGCGGCGATGGCGGGGGCGAGGCCGTTCGAAATGGTTGTCAGCGGTTGTGGTTGCCATGCGGCGATGCCTCACCAGGGCGCCGATCCGTTGCTGGCCGCGGCCCATTTGGTGACCGCGTTACAGAGCATCGTCTCGCGCAATATCGACCCTGCCGATGCGCTGGTTCTCAGTGTCACTCAGTTCCACTCCGGCGATACCCACAACATTGTGCCCGACACTGCACGGCTGGGCGGCACCATGCGTTACTTCCGCCCCGAGGCCGGCGAGATCGCATCGCGTCGAATGGCCGAGATGGTCGAGCAGTTGGCCGCCGGGATGGGGGTTCGAGCGTCGCTGAAGTTTTTCGAGTTTGGCTCGCCGCCGCTGATCAACAGTGCCGAGCACGCGGACCATTGCGTGGCTGCCGCCAGTGCTGTGGCGGGCCGCGAAAACGTGGGTACCGGGGTCGCACCGAGCATGACCGGAGAAGACTTCGCCTTCATGCTCGAGCGCAAACCCGGCGCTTACATCTGGATTGGCAATGGCTCCGCTGAAGGCGGCTGCTCGTTGCACAACCCGCGTTATGACTTCAACGACGAGATCATGCCACTGGGCGTTGCCTATTGGGTCGCGCTGGCCCGCCAACGCCTGCAGCCCGTCGAACGTTAACGACCTGCAAGCCCGGCCCTGAGGCGCAGCAGGGCCTGGCGCATGACCGGTTCCTGATGAACCAGTGCAATGCGCACGAACGCTTTGCCGGGGTTGCTGCCCTCGGCGTCTTCATGACACAGGTAGCGACCGGGCATCACGCGCAAACCCTGTTCGCTCCAGAGTCGGCGCGCGATCCCTTCACCATCGCCGACCGCCAGCCACAAGAAAAAACCGGCATCGGCGCGCCGGTAATCGGGCACTGCGGCGAGGTACTCATCGGCCAGGTCCCAATTGCATTGCAGTGCCTGTTGCTGACGCTGCACATGCTTTTCGTCGTGCCAAAGCGCTGCGCTGGCGCTGCACGCCGGCCAGGCCAGCGAGACCCCGCAACTGCGATTGAAGCCGGCATAAGCGGCGACGCTGGACGGATCGCCGGCAATGAAACCACTGCGCAAACCCGGCGCCGCCGAGCGCTTCGACAGGCTGTGTAAAACCACGAACGGGCACGGCGCAACTGCATCGGCTTCCACCAGGCTGAGATAGCCGGGGGGGTGAGTGCGGGACGAGATCGGTGTAGCACTCGTCGACCAATAACGTCGCCTGGGCGTGGAAGGCCATGTGGCTGAGGCTGATCAATGTGCTTGCAGGCAGTATGTTGCCAAGCGGATTGCCGGGGTTGCACAGCACCAGCGCCGCGATGCTGTCACCGGCCTGATCCAGTTGGCAGGCGAGGCTGGCCAACAGGTCAGCGTCGTTCACGTCATAAAACAGCGCTTGCGCACCGGCGGCATCGGTGGCGGCGACATAGGTCGGGTAAAACGGATTGGGCAGGACCACCACCGGTGCTTTGACGCCACGTGCCCGTGCGCGTGTCACGGCGAGGGCGATGCAGGTCGCGACGGCCTGTTTGGTGCCGGGCGTAGGCTCGATGGCGATACGCTCTTCATCGAGACAGGTGCCAGCGCCGAAGCGACGCCGTAGCCAGCCACTGTAGGCTTCGCGCAATTGGGGAGTGCCAGGCAGAGGCGGATAGCGCGTCCACTGCTCGAGTTCGCACAGTGGTGCCAGCAATGGCGTCGGGTCGCCAAGCCGGGTTTCGCCCAGGTGCAGGGCGATGACCGGCTGCCCGGTCGCGGGCGGCAGGTCATCCAGCAGGCTTTGCAGTCTGGCGAAGGCATTGCCTGCGGGGGTCATCGGCTGAGCTCTCTGACCAGATCGTTGAGTGAGGTTTTCGATCGAGTGCGCTCATCGACATATTTCACGATCACCGCACAGGCCAGGGATACGCCCGGCAATTTAGGATCGGCGCGGTTGCCGGCGATCACCACTGCATTGGCCGGGACTTCGCCGAAGCGCACGTCGCCGGTTTCGCGATCGATGATCGGGGTCGAGGCGCCAAGATAGACGCCCATGCCAATCACCGCACCGTTGCGCACGATCACCCCCTCGGCGACCTCGCTGCGGGCACCGATGAACACGTTGTCCTCGATGACCACGGGGTTGTTGCCGATCGGTTCGAGCACGCCGCCCAGACCCACGCCACCGGAGATATGGCAACGTGCGCCGACCTGAGCGCAGGATCCGACGGTCGACCAGGTATCGATCATGGTGCCTTCGCCGACATAGGCGCCGATGTTGATGAAGCAGGGCATCAGCACCGCACCTGGAGCAATGTATGCACCCGCCCGGACCACCGCGCCGGGCACTACGCGGATACGGGCATCGCGGAACGCGGCATCATCCCAGCGCTCGAATTTGAGGGGCAGTTTGTCGTAGCTTTTCGGACGCCATGGAGCGGTTTCGCCCACATGATTTTCGCGGGTGAGGAACGACAGCAGGATGAGTTTCTTGACGAACGTATCGGCGACCCACTGGCCTTCTTCCAGGCGCGCTGCGCGCAGTTCACCGCTTTCCAGTCTGGCGAGGCCGTCTTCGATGACTGGCACCAGCGCCAGCAGCTCGGCAGACGTCAGTTGCGAACGCCGTTCAAAGGCTTCTTCAATCAATGCACGGTTACTCATTTAACGATCCTTGTGAGGGTTGAAGACGTCGACGGGTTGCCATTGAACCGGGCCGGTATGGTCGTCGAAGGTTTCCGCGCGACGGATTTCCACGACATCGCCGTTGTCAGTCAACATCAGTTCGGCCGGACGCAGCCGGCCGTTGTAGGTAAAACCCATGGCATGGCCGTGGGCGCCCGTGTCATGAATCAGCGCCAGGTCGCCGATGGCCGGCGTCGGCAAAGGGCGATCGATGGCGAACTTGTCGAAGTTTTCGCATAGCGCGCCCACCACATCGAACACGCCTTCGCGGCGTTGGCCGGCGAAAGGTAATGTCAGGTGGTGGTAGGCGCCGTACAGTCCGGGACGCATCAGCGCGGACATCGAGGCGTCGAGACCGACGATTTCCCGGCCTTTGCTGCAGCGGTTGATCACCCGCGACACCAACACCCCATGCGGGCCGGTAATGAAACGGCCCAACTCCATCAGAAGTTTCGGCGTGTTGCGCGGGAAGGCTTGCTTGAGCGCCTGTTTCAGCGCGGCGGCGTAGGCGTCCAGATCCAGTGCCTGGTCATCGGTGCGGTAAGGAATCCCCAGGCCTCCGCCTATATTGATGTACTCGAATTCGATGTCGGCTTCGCGCGCTACACGCGCAGCCACTTCGATGACTTGCACACCGGCCTGTACTGCAGCCGCCAGTGACAGCTCATTGGCGCACATCATGCCGTGGATCCCGAAACGTCGGGCACCGAGGTCGTAGGCCTGGCGATAGCTTTGCACCAGATCGGCATCGGGCACGCCGAATTTCGATTGTTGCGCATTGCCCATCTGTGACGAGCGGGCGATGACCCCATGAGGTGAGACGCGAAACCCGACAATTTCGGGCAAGGTCTTCACTCGGTCGAGCATGCTGCGGTCATCGAAGGTAATCAGGGCTCCGGCGTCCAGCGCCATCTGGTACTCGCCGAGCGCCGTATTGTTGGAGGTGAAGACAATGTCGTCGCCCCGCGCACCCAGTCGCTCGGCCAGCATCAGCTCGACCGGCGAGGAGCAATCCAGCCCGCTGCCCTCTTTGAGCAACAGGGCCAGAATCGCCGGAGTGGGCAGCGCCTTGACCGCGAAGTACTGACGAAACGCGCTGTCGGCGAAAGCCTGCGCGACGCGTCGATGAGTCTGGACGATGGCGCGCTCATCGTAGAGATGAAAGGGCGTCGGGTAACGTGTCGTCAACTCATCAAGCAGGGGGAGCAAACGTCGGGCAAAGCTTTCGGATATTGGCACAGCAGGTTTCTCCTCGCGGCGCAGGGGGTGGACGGGTTCAGGGCACCAGAGCGACGCACATGGTGCGATTGCGCAGGCCACTGATCGGACGCGTGTAGGGAAAGTAGTACGACTCCTGGATCTCGAAGCCGGCCTCGATCAGCGCATCACGCAGATAGTCCCTGGAAATGAACCAGAAGCCATCGACCTTATCGTGGGCCGCAAACAGAGCCTCGGGATCGCGTGGCGAGTCATTGGAGAACACCAGAACCGTGCCGGAGTCCAGGTTCAGTTCCTTGAGCTTGTCGAAGGTCGGCTTGAGTTCCAGTTCGGGATGGAAGAGGTGGCCCAGCAAGCCATCGGCGTAAACCGACTTGACCCCGGCGAGGGAGCCGGGCTCCAGCTTGAAGAAGTCAACCTTGTGCGCATCGACGCCTTTTTTGCGACTCAGGATCACGGCTTCGTCATTGA
The DNA here is from genome assembly GCF_054667675.1 of Pseudomonas sp. S3_C06. Taxonomy (NCBI): domain Bacteria; kingdom Pseudomonadati; phylum Pseudomonadota; class Gammaproteobacteria; order Pseudomonadales; family Pseudomonadaceae; genus Pseudomonas; species Pseudomonas sp. S3_C06. The sequence goes on along the minus strand of NZ_CP162747.1, from coordinate 1,730,508 downwards.
AGTCGATGGCTCTGACCTGACGTCTGGCCTCCACCAGATCGCCCTCGACAAATCCGTTGCCGCAGCCAATGGAGAAAATCGTTGCACCTTCCTGGGTGAGCGATTTCAGCTTGAGACCCAGGTGCGAGCGATATTCCGGGCTGTAGGTAGAAGGCGTAATCGAGTCGTTGAAGGCCCCACCCTGTTCCCATATCTCATAGATGGTGGCGTTGCTGTCGCCAAACTTGCGGGCGGTGCCGTAGTAATCTGTCACCTGTTGGAGGTCCTGCATCGGCTTCGTCATCTCTGTCTCTCCTTGTCTAGAGTCGGGCTTGCGCGCGAGTTGCGTCGCAGTCCGTGGGTACACGCACAGGCTCTTGCACGTATTCGATGGACTGCGCCGGCGCGTTGGCCAGCGCAGCAACCAGTGCCTGCAACGGCTGGGGCCGTGCGGGTCCGTAGCACTGGTAAAAGGCAACGGCGGCATCAGGGTCGCCGCCGAGCAGGGCATCCGCCAGCACTCTTGCCAGCGAACGCAAACCGGCCAGCAGGGCGCCGTGATCGACCACCAGTTGTGGATGTTGCGGGTCGTCCTGGCGCAGGGTCAGGGCACCGAGCTGGACGAAGTACGACAGCTGCAGGTACATGCCGTCGCAATCGGGAAAAAGGCCAAGTCCGCGGTTGAGGTAGCGCAGACATTCGCCCAGGTAGTACTCGAGCACCTGCTCGGGCGGAATCTGCAGGGCAGGCGCCCATACCTGGGCAAGAATGAGGATGCCATAGACATCCGCTGCCACCTCTTGCAGCACCACCGATGCCCAGCGGTCACGGGTGTTCAACGGGCCGTATTGGGTGGCCGGGCGATGGACGAAATGGCCCAGCTCATGGCTGAGCACGCCCAACGCAGGAATGCGTCGCAGGTGTTCGCCAGTCGGGTCATAGTGTTTGCCGGTTGACAGGAACTGCCGGGCCAGCGGCGCCGCCAAATGCTCGACCATGGCCGCGTGGGTATTGGCGAAGTAGTAGGTTTTCTTGAACGGCGAACGTTTGACGCCTTCATCTTCGGGCAGGAAGTAGGCGACATGCTTGGGGTGCAGATTGCCTTCACCGGCCATGAAAAAAACATCAGTGGCGGCGAAGGCCGGCAACTCCCCCAGGCGCAGGTTGGTGTGCAACTGCTTGAGATAGGCGGGGATCTGATCCACCAGGCTCATGGCCAGTTCCACGTCCTGTTGTCGCGCCGGATTGCGTCGGCAGCCAAAGGCTGTCGGCAGTCCTCCCGGTTGCTTGCCGTACCAGGTAGCGATCTGCCCGGCGACCAGGGAAACCTCTTCTTGCAGGCCGGCCAGGGTCTTGAGTATCTCGTCGCTGTAGCCGTATTCGATGGCCTTGGCCCTGAGCTGTACAGCTTGGCGATCATGAGCTCGCTCGAGGTCGTTTTCCAGCGCGCGCAGGGCTTGCGCCACGGCGCCGGGGTTGCTGAAACGTGTGCGTTCTGCCACGCCATCGAGCTTGGCGCTGCGCCATTGCTCATCGATGGCGGCCTTCAGCGCGTCCAGTCGTTCTTGCCAAGCAGCGTCTTGACGAGGGTTCGTCGGCGCAAGATCAAGCAGGGTCAGGTTGTAGTTGCTCGCCGGCGGCCAGAAAGGGCTGCGATAACCGCGGTAGGAGGTGGCCTTGGCAAGATTGCCTGAATAGTCGAACCGATTCACGCTCATTACTCCCTCTACTTATTGATGTACGGCAGCGCCCACTCAGCCTGCAAACAGGCGCAAGTAAGCACGGACTCAGTAACTGGACGATGTTCCGGGCGGGCATGACTAATAGTCGCGGCGCATGTCGGTAACAGCGCGCCAAGTGCGTTGATTAGTTAGGCTTGACCTGGAATGACTGGCTGATCGATAGCCGTGCTGGCACTAACGTCCAGGTACAATGGCAACTGGACGGCGCAGCAATAAAGACGGGTAGATGACCGGCAGATGAATATCCATATACATTCCTTGAATCACATTCCATGTGAAGGTGTGGCACACAGGGCACCACGCTGCTTGCCGTGGAGCATAACAGCGAATTTTTTTTACGACAAGTAGGGAGAACTAAAAAAAACTCAAAGAGCCGAAAGAACGGCGATGGCGAAACTAAAAACTCTATAGATTTTATGTAGTTGGTTACTGAATAATATTTTTATTGATTTGTTTTGAGCCCTCGGGACAGGCTGTGTTACGCGCGTCCGAATGATAAGGAGCGAAATAACAAGGGTGCTTAGTTGTGCGCTTTTTTAGTGCGTCAATCTAGGTGGCGTGGCTGTTTTGCGCCGTTCTGGTGCGCCTGCGAGTTGCTTTGAGTTTGCGCAAATTACATTAGGTAATAAGCACCTTCAATTAGGTTATTTGTGATTAACAAGGCACTTGTCAGGGATGTATTGCTTGAAGTAGCTTGTGCCCCGGCTGAACAGAGATATTAAAAACGAAGCATGAAATTGCTTTAGTCAGTCCAGGCGGCACATTGATCTACATGGAACAGGTTTCGCCAATAAAGGCGTTGCCCGTAGGTAATTCGACAAGGAGTGTTATATGAGCGGCATGGCCGGTTGGGTCGACCTGCGTCACGGTGTTGGGCAGCAAGCAAACATTCCTCGTTCGAAAGTCGCGGAAATTGTCTCGGCAATGATCGTTGCGATGTCCGGGCGTGGACCGGACGGGCATGCGGTATGGCTGGGGCCTGAGGTTGCACTGGGACATTGCCGTACAGTCACTTCGCGTTATGACTGGGACGAGCAACCGTGGATTGGCGAGATCCATGGCGCCACCGTGGCTATCATGTACACCGGACAGTTGTACAACGCTGCGCAGTTGCAGCAGCAACTCGCTGGCCTGGGTCCGGCACCTGATCGCTGGTCCTACGCTGAAATCATTCGCCGTGCCTATGCCCAGTGGGGTGTCGGGTTCGTTGAACGCCTCGAAGGCATGTTTGCCATCGCGATCTGGGACGGCCAGAAGCGCCGATTATTGCTGGCGCGAGACCGCCTCGGCTTGCAACCGCTTTACTACACCCTGCGTGACGGCGGCGTCATTTTTGGCAGCGTACCTACCGCCATCAAAGCCCATCCCCACTTTACCGCCCGGCTGGACACGAGCGCGCTGGCCATCGTGCTTCAGCCGCGCATGGCGCTGCCTGGCGAAACCCCGTTGCAAGGCTTGCACGAGTTGCCTCCCGCCAGTGTGCTGACCTTTGACGAACGTGGGCATGAATTACATCGTTACTGGAAACTGGAAAGCGCCGCGCATACCGATGATTTCGAGCAGACCAAGGACCGCGTCCGCGAACTGCTTGAAGGCGTCGTGGCGCGCCAGTACGTGCATGAAGTGCCTTGCGCGGCGATGTTGTCCGGCGGCATCGATTCCACGTCGGTCGCCGCGCTGGTCATGAAGCAACTGGCAAGCCAGGGCCGCGGCGCAGCACTCGATACCTTCTGCCTGAAGTTCGACAGTGACGAGGATGCCTTTACCTCCACCGAACTGCGGCCTGACATCGATGCACCCTTCGCCGCGCTGGCCGCCGAATACATGGGTACCCGTCACACGACACTCAGTGCAACCATGCAGGATCTGCTCGGCGTCATTCCGGCTACGCGCAAGGCCCGCGGCCTGCCTGGCTGGGGGCAGTTCGATGCCTCGATGTACCTGCTGTTCGAACGCATGCGCGGCAATTGCTCCGTGGCGCTGACTGGCGAGGCTGCCGACGAGATCTTCGGCGGCTACCCTTATTATTTCAAACCCGAGCTGCTGGCCCGTCCTCAGTTCCCGTGGCTGGGCGATGGCCCGAAGCTGGCCCACTATCTGTCGCCGAGCCTGATCAGTGCACAGCGCGTGGCAGAGGACGAACGTGCCCGTTACGACTATTGGCTGAGTCAGGTGCCACGCCTGCCTGGCGAAAGCGGCGACGCGGCGCGCATGCGCGAGGTGCTGTTCCTCGGCATGTCCGGCCCGTTGTCGGTGATCCTGGATCGCAAGGAACGCATGAGCATGTCGCAAGGCCTGGAAGTGCGCGTGCCATTCTGCGATCCGGAACTGATCCAGTACGTATGGAACGTGCCGTGGGAAATGAAATCCCGTGGCGGCGTGAAAGGTTTGCTCAAGGCTGCCATGCACGACATCCTGCCGCCGACTACCTTGAATCGGAAGAAAAGCGCGTACCCGCACATTCAGGACTCTGAATATGACCGGGCACTCATCAGCGAAGCGCGCTGGATCGCGACTGATCCCAAATCGCCGATTGCCTGGATGTTCGATACCCCGCGTCTCAGCGCACTGATCGAGCAGATCGCCGCGAACCAGCTCAATGCTTCGATGCTGCCGGGCGGTGCCAGTCCCGCGCATCTGCTGATCCAGTTGGTGGAGATGAATCGCTGGATCGTCGACAACGATATCGCGGTGTAAGACACGGTCAGCACGGAAGTCTGATCCCATGAAGACCAAGGAGGCAGCATGCTTGAGTTAGTCCCCGTTACTGAGTTTATCGGCACCGAAGTCTGTGGCATCGACGTCAATGCCAGGCTCAGTGACGACACGATCGAAGCGCTTTACAACGCCTGGATCAGCAGCACCATCCTGCTGTTTCGTGGCCAGTCGATGAGTCCTGATCAGCAACTGGCGTTCAGCCGCAATTTTGGTGAGCTGGTCAGCTATACCCGCTCGCAGTTCAGCGAACAGACCCAGCCGGAAATCCTCATCCTGTCGAACATTACCAAGGATGGAAAACTGATCGGCTCGCCGGTCAGCGGTCGGGTCTGGCACACCGATGGCCATTATCTGGACGTGCCGCCAGCCGGATCGATGCTGCATGCGCTGGAAATCCCGCCGGAAGGCGGCGACACGTGGTTCGCCAATATGTTTGCCGCTTATGAAGCATTGCCGGAAGCGGTCAAGGATCGTATCGAACACCTCAAGGTGGTCATCAGCCGGACTCAGTCACGGCCCTACAACTACCCCGACCGGCCTGCGCCATCTCCCCAGGAACTGGCTGAGTGGATCGACGTGCCGCAACCGCTGGTGCGTCGCCATGAAGTCAGTGGGCGCAAGGCGCTGTATGCCGGCGGCAACGTGCCGTGGCGGATCGAAGGTTTGCCGCTGGAGGAAAGTGCGCCACTGGTGACGTTCCTGCAGGAGTTCTCGGTGCAGCCGCGATTCACCTATCGGCATCGCTGGACCCCGGGCGACATCATTCTTTGGGACAACCGCAGCGCCATGCACAAGGCCACGGTGTATGACGACAAATATCGTCGCCTGCTGCATCGCACCACCATCGGTGCGCGCACCGCCGACAATCAGGACAGGAACCGACGGGCATGAGCGAGTATGACTACATCATCGTCGGCGCCGGCGCGGCTGGCTGCGTATTGGCTGCACGCTTGAGTGAAGACCCGGCGATCAAGGTACTGCTGCTGGAGGCGGGGGCCGAACGCCGCAGTCCATTGTTGTCGATCCCCGTCGGTGAAGTGCTGCTGATGGGTAATCCGAAATACGACTGGTGCTTCGAGACCCGCCCGGACCCGACGCTGGGCGGACGCCGTCTGCAGATTCCACGGGGGCGCCTGTTGGGCGGATCGAACCTGATCAACGGGATGATCTTTGTCCGGGGTCAGCGCGAGGACTATGACGAGTGGGCCAGTCAAGGCAACCCGGGCTGGACCTGGGACGAAGTGTTGCCGTACTTCAAACGCCTGGAGTCGAGCGTGGACGTCAGCGGCGAGAGTCGTGGCCAGGACGGGCCGATTCATGTGGCATTGCCACGCGAATATGACGAGTTGTGCGATGCCTTTCTGGCGGCAGCCGGCGAAGCCGGGTATCGACGCAATCGCGACTACAACAGCGGCGATCAGGAGGGCTTTGGCTACTACCAGGTCAACCATGATCAGGGCCGTCGTTCCTCGGCTTATGGCCGCTACCTGTTGCCGGCGCGCAAGCGGGCAAACCTGACGGTGATTGCCGAGGCCGCGGTGCAAAAACTGCGTCTGGAAGGCAAGCGCTGTGTGGGTGTGGAGTACCTCAAAGGCACGTTGCAATCGGCCACGGCCCGGCGTGAGGTGATCCTCAGTGCCGGGGTCATCCAGTCGCCTCAGTTGCTCGAGTTGTCCGGCATTGGTGCGCCAGCGGTACTGGCGAAGGCCGGCGTGCCGCTGCGACATGCGCTGCCGGGCGTGGGTGAGAACTTTCGCGATCACTTCGCGTCCCGACTGAAGTGGCGCATTCGCCAGAAAATCACCTTTAACGAACGCACCCGTGGTTTCGCGTTGTTCAGGGAAACGCTCAACTACGTCTTTCGCCGTCGCGGCGTACTCAGTTTGCCGATTGCTCTGGGCCATGGCTTCGTCAAATCACGCGAGGAAGAGCCACGGCCAGACTTGCAGTTTCATTTCGCCCCGGCCAGTTACGGCCCTGGTTCCAGTCGTCGTCTGGACACCTTGCCCGGCATGACCGTGGGCCTGTATCCGTTACGGCCCGAATCCACCGGCAGTATTCACATTTGCTCCAGTGACCCTGGCGAGGCACCGGTCATCGAGTCGCGTTTCCTTGAACATGAGGATGATCGCCGGCGGATGATTGCGGGCATGCGCATTATCCGTGACATTGCTGCCCAAGCGGCCCTGCAGCCCTACTGTGATCACGAGTTGTCCCCCGGCACCCAGGTCGCCAGCGATGAAGAATTGCTGGCGTATGCCCGTACTCAGGGCGACACCTCTTATCACCCCGTGGGTACCTGCCGCATGGGCAACGATGAGCTGGCCGTGGTCGATCATCGGCTACGCGTGCGCGGACTCGACGGTTTGCGGGTGATCGACGCGTCGATCATGCCGACGATGGTGTCGGGCAATACCAACGCCGCATCCCTGATGATTGGCGAAAAAGGCGCTGCCATGGTGCTGGAGGATTACGCATCGCCGTCGGCCACCGGGCAGACTGGCTACAGCATCGACGAGGGTGACCCCGAGGAATTGCAGACCGCCGAGCTGCTTCAACGCTCGGAAGATTACGCACGTTCCCTGTACCCGGATGAAAGCGTGCACATGCTCGACGTCGCACAGCTCAAGGCTCCGGGGGTGAGCTTCGTGGTCGCCCGCGAGTTGGATAGCGGCGAAGTGCTGGGTTGCGGAGCGGTGGTGGCGATCGGCGAAGGGCAGGCAGAACTCAAGCGCATGTTTGTCGCCGACAATGCCCGTCGACGTGGCGTGGGTGCGCGGTTGCTCAAGCGGCTTGAACAGCTCGCCCATCGCAATGGTGCCCGTACCTTGTTGCTGGAGACCGGGGTCAGCCAGCCGGAGGCTATTTCGCTCTACCGCCGCGCAGGTTTTCGCGATCGCGGCCCGTTCGCTGATTACCGGGAAGACCCGCTGAGTGTATTCATGGAGAAGACCGTCAATGAACAAGCCTGAAGTCAGCCTTAGTGGCATGGCTACGCCTGTCAGCCGTGGTGTGGTGCGGGTCGGCATTCTGTATGTGGCGGCCTTTCTGATTCTGGCCAACGCCAACGCGGTGTTCTCGGGCAACCTGCTGCAGCAACTGCATCCGTTCACCTTTCTGTTCTGGAGTTTTGTAATCACCAGCGGCTTCTTTCTGTCGCGGTTATTGCTGAGTTCCGGTACCAAAGGCCTGGCAATCGGTGCCGATGCTGCCGGCCCGCTGACCGTCCTGAACTTCACCAGCGCCCTGAACTGGATCGGCTACTTCTATGCCCTGCGCTACATCGAACCTGCCATCGTCAGCGCCATCATGGGCGGGCTTGGGCCGGTGAGCACGATTCTGCTGGAGCGCATCGTTCGGCGGCGTCAGTTGCCGCTTTACACCTACGCGGTCGCGGCGGGCATTCTTTCCGGCACAGCGTTGCTGGCGTGGGCGTCCCTGGTGGGGCTGGCGGGGATTCGCCCGATCAACTTCAGCGACACGGTTATCGGCCTCGCCGCCGCCGCGGCCGGCGGTGCATCGCAAGCGCTGAACACCATCGCGACCAAACAATTGGGCGAGCGCAGTTGGACTGCCACACGGATCATGGCGCATCGGTTCTACTTGCTGATCATCGTCGCGGCGGTGCTTGCCTGGAGCGGTCCCGGCTTCGCGTTTGCCTCAAGTACGCAATTGGGTGGCCTGGCCATTGCGACGCTGCTCGGGGTCATCATTCCGTTGTGGCTGCTGCAGCGCGGCATCCTTCTTTCCGAACCCTTTACCGTGGCGGCGTTGCTGGCGTGGGCGCCGTTGCTCACTTACGTCTTTCAAGTATTTGATGCCCGAATCCAGTGGTCGATGACCTCTGCTTTGGGCTGTTCCGTGATCGCTCTGGTTACGGTGTTTGGCACATGGATGAAATTCAAGGGAGACAGCAAATGACACAAGCCAAGGAAAAAATCCTCGTTGTAGTCGATGGTTATTCATCAGGCTCACAATTGCCGGCGCTGATGGCCGAGTCTGGCTGGAAGTGCATTCACGTGAGCAGTTCACCCAATCCGCCGGAGTACTACCTGCGCACCTACCACAAGGACGAATACATAGCGCACTTCGAGTACCACGGTGATATCCAGCGCCTCGCCGATGAAATCAACGCTTTGCACCCGAGCGCCGTGTTGCCGGGCACCGAGAGCGGGGTGATTGTCGCTGACCTGCTCGCCGCAGCCTTGCAACTGCCAGGCAACGATCCGTCCACCAGCCTGGCGCGCCGCGACAAATACACCATGCACGAGCGCCTCAAGGCCGTTGGCCTGCGCAGCATGGATCACTATCTGGCCCGTGACCGCGATGGGCTGAGCCAGTGGGCCGCCAGTGGCAGCTGGCCGGTGGTCATCAAGCCTCAGGCCAGTGCCGGGACCGACTCGGTGACCTTCTGCGCCGATCAAGGTGAACTCGTCGACAGCTTCGACAAGCTCTTCGGCACGGTCAACCAATTGGGCGAGCGCAATGATGCGGTGCTGGCGCAGCGCTTGCTGGTAGGGCCGGAGTATTTCATCAATGGCGTCAGCGGCCATGGCAAGCATGTGATCACCGAGATCTGGCGCGCCGACAAGCTGCCGGCACCGGACGGTGGCTGGATCTATGACCGTGCCGTGCTGTTCGACCCGACGTCTCCTGAAATGAAGGAGATCGTCGAGTACGTTCACGGCGTACTGAATGCCTTGGGTATCCGCTACGGTGCCAACCACACCGAGTTGATCGTGACCGAGGCAGGCCCGACCTTGATCGAATGTGCCTCGCGTCTGTCGGGGGGACTCAATCGTCCGGCGGCCAACTACGCGGTCGGTGCCAGTCAGCTGGATCTGGTGGGCAAGCTGGTCAGGGAAGGGGAGTCGGCCATCGACTCCATCGTCGATGCGCAGCAGGGTCACCATTACCCGCTGTGGCAGGTGCAGTTCATCTCCAGCCAGGAAGGTGTTGTCACTCGTTCCTCCTACGATGAGTTGCTCAAGACCCTCAAGAGCAAAGCCTGGCTGCAGCGTGCGCCAAAAGAAGGCGACGCCGTGGTCAAGACGGTCGACTTGTTCTCCAGCCCTGGCATCGTCTTCATGAGCCATGCCGACAGCAATGTGCTCCATGCTGACTATCAGACCGTACGCGAATGGGAGCGCACTTCGCGCCTGTTCAGCGTCCAGTAAGCCTGCGGGAGTGACCGTGCACCAGGCCTGAACGGGTCTGGTGTTCCTCCGCACCCAAGCATTCCGTGCGCGCGGGCCTGCGCGTCTACGTCTGGAAGAGCATCGCCATGAAGCATACGGATTCGCCGCGGCAGCAGCGCAGGATACTGCTGGCTGTAGGAATAGGCACGACCCTGGAATGGTTCGATTTCACCTTGTTCGCGATCTTTTCCCTGCACATCGCCAAGACTTTTTTTCCCGCCCAGGATCAACTGATGTCGCTGCTGGCGACCTTCGTCACCTTGGCGGTGGGTTTTGTGGCGCGACCGCTTGGTGCGTTTCTCATCGGCCGCTACGCCGATCGCCACGGACGCAAGAAAGCGTTGATCCTGACCATGAACATGATGGCTGTCGGCACTGTGCTGATTGCTTTTTGTCCTGGCTACAGCGTGCTGGGCTATGGCGCCACGGTGCTGCTGGTGGCGGCGCGGATTGTTCAAGGGCTGGCGGCGGGTGGCGAAATTGGCAGCGCGCTGGCCTACCTGTGCGAATCGGCACCGGCCTCGCGGCGAGGCTTTTTCACCTCGATCCAGCAGGTGGCACAAGCAGGCTCGTTTTTATTGTGTGGCCTGTTTGCGAGCATCCTGGCGACCGTTTTGACGCCTGAGCAACTGGGCAGTTGGGGATGGCGTGTGCCGTTTGTCCTGGGGGTGCTGATCTACTTCGTCGGCGTATACGTGCGTCGCACCATTGATGAAAGCAGCGCATTCCAGGCTCACGCCCGACAGGGGATCGAAGTCCCCGCGAAAGAAATCCTCCAGCATTGGCGCAGCCTTGTGTTGGGCATCGCATTCGTTGCCCTGTGGACGGTGTGCACCCAGTTGATCAACTTTATGCCGGCTTACGCCCAGGCCATGCTCAATCTTGATGCCGGCAAGGCTTATTACGGCATTACCCTGGTCGGTTTCATTACCTTGCTCAGCCCATTGGGCGGCTGGTTGTCGGATCGTTGGGGGCGGTACAACGTCATGTTGCTCGGGGCGCTGGGGGTGTTGTCGCTGGCGTATCCGGCATTCCTGGCGCTCAAGCAGAATCCGCAGGACAGCGGATTGATGCTGTTGCAGGCGGGCCTCGCGATGTTAATGGTGCTGTACGCCGGACCGGCATCGGCGGCATTGGCGGAGTTGTTCCCGGTGGCCGTGCGCTCGACCGGGATCAGCGTGGCCTACGCCAGTTCGGTGGTGCTGTTCGGCAGTTTTACCCCGACGTTGGTGACCTTGCTGTATCGCCACACCGGTGACCCGATGATGGCGGCGTACTACCTGCTGGCGGCGGCGCTGGTGAGCTTTGTCGCGTTGATGGTTGCGCGTCAGCGACAGGCAGCAAACAGCGCTCGGGATTTCCACGACCAGGCCGCCTGAAATGAGAGGGCATGCATTGCTTATCCGACCTTTGGTTGCCCAGGAATGGAGGGGGGCGAGGAAAACCGCACCAGCACCGGTTGGCCTGCTGAGTGCTTGCGGTGATGGGGGCGACCAGGTGTAGCGATTCCGATTGTTTTCGCCCGTTCGCAAATCCATTGCCTTGCCTTAATACGAAGCATTACTATTCACGCCCTTTCCTCAGCACGCCGCCCAAACCCCCATGCGTCCCCGCAGACCCGGCTTTTTCGAGCATTACGAAGAGTTGATCGGCACCTGGACTCGCCGTCTGCGCAATCGCGCGCAGGCCGAGGATCTGGCGCACGACACCTTTGTGCGGGTGCTTGAGTCTGATTCGGCGGCGGTGCAGCAGCCACGGGCGTATTTGCACCAGACCGCGCGCAATATTGCGGTCGACGGTTATCGGCGTGAGGATCGGCGCGGCGCCATGGAGTTGCAGGCCCTTGATCACAGTGAGTCGTCGTCCGGCGACCCGGAGCATTACATGCATGCGATCCAGTTGGCCGACTCTATTGAACGAGCGCTCGCCGAGCTGCCGGTCAATTGCCGCAAGATCTTCGTCTGGCAGAAGATCGAAGGCCTGACCCAGGCGGAAATCGCCGAACGCCTCGGGCTGTCCAAGAACATGGTCGAAAAGTATATGATCCGCACCCTGCGGCATCTGCGTGATCGACTGGACGGATTGCAATCGTGAATGTGCGTCATGGCAAAAAGATCGCAGCCTTCGGCAGCTCCTACAGGGGGCTGTGTGTCTTTATATTCCCGGCCAGACAGGACATTCCATGATGGATACTCGTGATTGCGCGTGCGGGCAAACAACGGTGCGCGATGACGCGGCTCGCTGGTTTGTGCGTTTGCAGGAGCCGGTCATTGATGCCGACGAGCAACAGCGCTTCGACGCCTGGCTGAATGAACATTCGCAGCACCGTGACGAATTCCAGTTGCTCCAGGGCTTGTGGTCGGCCGCCGATCTGCTCCCGGCGCCGCGCCTCAAAGCCCTCGTTGAAACACCGCCAACCCGCCGCGAACGCCGTCCGTTGTTGCGTTATGCCGTGGCCGCGAGTGTGCTGGCGGTCGCGCTCGGCCTGGGACTGTTCAGTGGTTTGAATCATCCGGGTGGCTACAGCGCCGAGTTCGCCACGGCGCTGGGCGAACGTAAACATGTGGCACTGCCGGACGGTTCGGTGATCGATCTGAACAGCCGCAGCCGCTTGCAGGTGCGCTATGAACAGGATCGTCGCGTCATCGAGCTGACCGAAGGCGAAGCGATGTTCAGCGTTGAACACGACATCTCGCGACCGTTCGTGGTTGAGACCGGCAATGGCAAAGTCACGGTCACCGGCACGCGTTTCGATGTGCGCCGCGACGTCACGCAAACCCGCGTGGCGGTGGAGCAGGGCACGGTGAAAGTACAGGGGCGTGATGCAGCGGATGATCAGTTCATCAACCTGACAGCGGGCCTCGGCACTCACGTCGATGCGCAAGGCAAAGTCGCCGCAGCCTATGCAGTCAACCCGACGCAACTGACGGCGTGGCGCAGCGGCAAACTGGTCTTCAATAATGCCCGCCTCAGTGAAGTCGCAGCCGAAGTGTCGCGTTATCGCGACAAACCGTTGACCGTCGCCAACCCGGCCGTGGCCAGTCTGCGCCTGACCAGCGTGTTCAAATCCGACAACACCGACGCCTTGCTCAAAGCCTTGCCGAGCATCCTCCCGGTGGCCGTTCGCACCCTTGCGGATGGCAGTCAGGAAATAATCGCAAAATAAAATTCAGGTTTTTTTCGAGTTCATCGTCTTCCTGTCAACTGCAACTGGTTTGCATTAACAGCCGCACACTCTTGCGATCCACAGGACTACGTACGACGTGAAAAACACCCCTGCCAACAACAAAAAATCCCCTTGGCTGCCGCTGGCCCTTGCGCTGGCGGTCAACGCAGCCATGCCACTGGCGTTCGCCGGTGAAGCCATTCATATCCGTGCGCAGCCATTGGGCCAGGCCCTCAGCGAACTGGGCCAGCAGACGTCGCTGCAAGTGTTTTTCAGCCCGGACCTGGTCGCCGGCAAACAGGCGCCGGCAGTCGACGGTGATATCTCGCCGGAGCAGGCGTTGCGCCAATTGCTGCAGGGCAGCGGTCTGGATTACCAGATCAACGAAGGTTCGGTGACCCTGTCGCCAGCGGCAACTTCCGCCGCCAACAATGGCCCGCTCGAACTGGGCGTGACCGACATCAAGGTGGTCGGCGACTGGCTCGGCGACGCCAACGCCGCGGTGGTACAGAACCACCCAGGTGCGCGCACGGTGATCCGCCGCGAAGCGATGGTCGAGCAGGGCGCGATGAACGTCAGCGACGTGCTCAAGCGTGTGCCGGGCGTGCAGGTGCAGGATTCCAACGGCACTGGCGGCAGCGATATTTCCCTCAACGTCGGCGTGCGCGGCCTGACTTCACGTCTGTCGCCGCGCTCCACGGTGTTGATCGATGGGGTGCCGGCAGCGTTTGCCCCGTACGGCCAGCCGCAACTGTCGATGGCACCGATTTCCTCGGGCAACCTCGACAGCATTGACGTGGTCCGTGGCGCTGGCTCTGTGCGTTACGGGCCGCAGAACGTTGGCGGCGTGATCAACTTCGTCACCCGCGCAATTCCGGAAAAAGCCACCGGTGAAATCGGCACTACCCTGGAAACCACTCAGTACGGTGGCTGGAAACACATCGACACCGCGTTCCTCGGCGGCACCGCCGACAACGGCATGGGCGTGGCGTTGCTGTATTCCGGCGTCAACGGTAACGGCTACCGCGAGCGCAACAATGGCAACGACATCGACGACGTGCTGCTCAAGACTCACTGGGCACCGACCGATCAGGACGATTTCAGTCTCAACTTTCACTACTACGACGCCACGGCGGACATGCCCGGCGGTCTGACGCAAAAGCAGTACGACGACAAACCGTATGACTCGGTGCGTGACTACGACCAGTTCACCGGTCGGCGCAAAGACGTGTCGTTCAAATGGATCCGTCAGATCGACGAACGCACCCAGGCGGAAATCCTCACCTATTACACCGACAGTTTCCGTGGCAGCACCATCGCCGCCCGCGATCAGAAAACCCTCAGCTCTTACCCGCGTTCGTATTACACGCTGGGCATCGAGCCACGGGTGTCGCGGGTATTCGATGTCGGCCCGACCACCCAGGAAGTCAGCGTCGGTTACCGTTACTTGAAAGAGGCGATGCACGAATCGTCGAGCCGTGTGGCGCTGGTCAACAATCAGCCGGTGCTCACGCCGACCTCCGACGGCCATGTGTTCCAGGACCGCACGGGCGGCACCGAGGCCAACTCGGTCTACCTCGACAACAAAATCGACGTCGGCAACTGGACCATCACCCCTGGCATTCGCTTTGAACATATCAGCACCGACTGGCATGACCGCGCGGTGCTCGACACGGCCGGCAAACCGGTGCAGGCGAAAAACCGCAGCATCGAAAGCAACGAACCGCTGCCGGCGCTGAGCGTGATGTATCACCTGTCGGACGCGTGGAAACTGTTCGCCAACTACGAAACCTCGTTTGGCAGCCTGCAGTATTTCCAGCTCGGCCAAGGTGGTTCGGGTGATCAGACCGCCAATGGTCTGGAGCCGGAAAAGGCCAAGACCTACGAGATCGGCACACGCTACAACGACGATGTGTGGGGCGGGGAAGTGACGCTGTTCTACATCGACTTCGACGACGAACTGCAATACATCAGCAACGACGTGGGTTGGACCAACCTTGGCGCGACCAAGCACCAAGGCATCGAAGCGTCGGTGCACTACGACATGGCGGCACTGGATCCACGCCTCGATGGCTTGACCGCCAATGCTGGTTTCACTTACACCCGTGCGACTTATGAGGGCGAGATTCCGGGCTTCAAGGGGCGTGATCTGCCGTTCTATTCGCGGCAGGTGGCGACCGTCGGTTTGCGTTACGACATCAACCGCTGGACCTACAACCTCGACGGTTTCGCCCAGTCGAAACAGCGCTCGCCGGGTACCGGTGTGAATGCCGATGGCAGTTTCAACGGCAACTACATCACCGAAGGCACGGCGGACGGGCAGTACGGCGACATTCCGGGTTACGTGACCTGGAACGTGCGTGGGGGTTATGACTTCGGGCCGCAGGTGTCGAACCTGAAGCTGGGCGCCGGGGTGAAAAACGTCTTCGACAAGCAGTACTTCACCCGCTCCAGCGACAACAACTCGGGGATGTATGTGGGCGCGCCGCGTACGTTCTTTGTGCAGGCTAGCGTCGGTTTTTGATAAACCGCGGCGCCTTCTTCGCGAGCAGGCTCGCTCCCACATGGATCACTGAAATCCTGTGGGAGCGAGCCTGCTCGCGAAGCTTTTAGACTTTAAGGACTTTGCCGCCAATGGCCACCGCCACCAACAACACCGCCATCAAGCCAAAGGCAAAACTCAGACTGCTGGCATGCGCCACAAAGCCGATCACCGCCGGCCCTGCCAGAATCCCTGCATAACCCAGCGTGGTAATGGCCGGTACGGCGATGCTCTCCGGCATCACCGTCTGCTTGCCCACCGCCGTGTACAGCACCGGCACGATGTTCGAACAACCCGCACCGACCAGCGCATAACCGAACAGCGCCGCTTCCCAGCTCGGTGCAAATGTCGCCAGAAACAAACCGGCCGCTGCCAACAGACCACCAAACAGAATAATCCGCGTTGCACCGACGATCCGCACAATCCGGTCACCCATCAAACGCCCAGCCGTCATGGTCAGTGCAAACGCTGCATAACCCAACCCCGCATACGCCGTGTCGATCCCGCGTTCCTGCGCCAGAAACACTGCGCTCCAGTCCAGCGCCGCGCCTTCGGTCAGGAACACGATGAAGCACATCCCGCCGATAAACAGCACGATCCCGTGAGGGATGGCGAACGCCGGGCCGGAGCTTTCACTGCCGTAAGGCAACATGTGCGGCACGCACTTGAACAATGCCGCGATCAGCACGACGACCACTACCAGCATGGCGGTCAGAGGCGTCAAACCCAGGCCGAGCAAGGCACTGACACCCGCCGCGCCGACAATCCCGCCCAGACTGAACAAACCGTGGAAACCCGACATCATGTTCTTGCCGCTGGCGCGTTCGACGATCACTGCTTGCAGGTTCACCGTCGAATCCACCGTGCCCAGGCCGGCGCCGAACATGAACAGTGTGGCGATCAACGCCGGTATCGACGACACCGTCGCCAGTAACGGCAGCGCCGCGCAGATCAACAAGGTGCCACCGGTGGCGACGCGCCGGCAGCCGAAGCGCGTGGCCAGAATCCCCGCCAGCGGCATCGCCAGAATCGAACCGACGCCGAGGCACAACAGCAGCAACCCCAACGTGCCTTCATCGAGTCCGGCGCGGGCCTTGGCGTACGGCACCAAGGGCGCCCACGCGGCGATGCCGAGTCCGGCGATGAAAAAGGCGATGCGCGTGGACATCTGTTGCAGGCGTCCGGGGACGAAGGTGTCTTGAGGGTTGAGGCTGGTCATATCGATCCTTGGCAAAAAACTTCGCGTCCCCCGAAGGACAGTGATTCAGCGATGAGGTTCGATCGCGGGTGTTCGGGGATGTGCAGACGACATCCTAACCTGTGGGAACAGAGACTCACCAATAAGCGGTCATGCACATCCCCCTGTGGGAGCGAGCCTGCTCGCGAAGGCGGAGTGTCAGCTGAAAAATATATCGACTGACACACTGCATTCGCGAGGAGGCTCGCTCCCACAAGGGATTGCGTTTTACAGTGGCCTTCTTCGGTGACAGGGGCAAACACGGATGACGCAATTCTACGATGCACGCGGCAATATTTATGGCGTGGTTTCTCCGCAAGCGCTGCGCTCAGAGGGCATTGCCTTGCCCGCCAGCGCCACCGAATGCGCCTCGTCGCGTCAGTCCTGGAGCGCAGCGGCAATCAAACTCTGCTGCGACTGGCCCGAAGGCCAACGTCCGGCGAACAGCAAATCCCACCGCAGCGATGGCCTGCTGATCGGCCCGTTCCAGACGTCCGCGCCGTTCGACGTATTGATCGTCAACACCGACGGCACGCTCGCCGAGCGCAGTGGCAATGGCCTGACGATTTTCTCGCAGGCACTGACCGAGCAAGGATTGATGCCGGAGGAGGGCGCCTTGTTACGCGTGCATCATGACAGGGGCAACGCGGTGGAAACCTCAGTAAAACCGGCTGTTGTCGAAGGCGTTCAAGGCTTCTGGCTCGATCTCGGCCAACCCGGTTTCGGGCCGGATGCCGTCGCTGCGCAGACGGTTCAGGGCATTGAGTTCAACACTCGAGACGTGAGCCACGTCCACCCCTTGGCACAACTTGATCCCGACTGGGCGCACAGCCAATTCGTACGCATTGGCAATCCGCATTGCGTCACGCTGCTCGGTGATGCAGCGGCGTTGCCAAGCAATGAACAGATGCGTGAATCGCCACTGAACGAAGGCCTGACCCAAATTGCCTACGCCACACCCGTCGGTGCCGGTGATCCATGCCCGGCAGGCGTCAATCTGCAATGGGCCGTGCTGGAGTCACCGCAGAGGGTCCTCGCCCGGGTGTTCGAGCGTGGCGAAGGGCCGACGGCCTCATCCGGCACCAGCGCCAGTGCCGTAGCGTCGGCGGCGTGGCGGGTGGGTTGGGTCGCGGCGGGAGAAGTGCAGGTGGTCATGCCCGGCGGTACGGCGCCGATTTTGCTCGAAGCAGCAGACGGTGAATTGCTGAGGGTCAGATTGTTCGGTACGGCGCGGTTGATGGGCTGAATTCAAACACGCCATCGCTGGCAAGCCCGGCTCCCACAGGGTTTTGTGTTGAATACAAATATCATGTTCAAACACCGAACCCAGTGGGAGCGAGCCTGCTCGCGAAAGCGCTATGTCTGAGGCGGTGATGCCGGATCTGCCAACCTCTTCGCGAGCAGGCTCGCTCCCACATTGGATTTACGGGGCGCCTCTCAGCTCAGCTCATCACTGAATTCCACCACCGGCATCTGCCGCTTCATCAACACCTTGCCGCCGCGAATCGAATACAACGGCAAGCCCTGACTGCGGATCACCTCGTAATCGCTGTCCGCCGACAGAATCAACAGATTCGCCGGACGCCCCTGTTCCAGGCCATATCGCTCACCCAGGTGCATGGCTTTGGCGCTGTTATCCGTGACCAGATCCAGTGCACTTTGCAGGTTACGGTAACCGAGCATGTGGCAGATGTGCAGTCCGGCTTCGAGCACCCGCAGGATGTTGCCGTTGCCCAGCGGATACCACGGATCGACAATGGAATCCTGACCGAAACACACGTTCATCCCGGCTTCGAGCAATTCGTTCACGCGGGTCACGCCCCGGCGTTTCGGGAAGTTGTCGAAGCGCCCTTGCAGGTGAATGCTTTCGGTCGGGCAGGAGACAAAACTGATCCCGGAATGGCCGAGCAGACGAAACAGTTTCGCGCAGTAGGCGTTGTCGTAGGAGCCCATCGCCGTGGTGTGGCTGGCGGTGACGAGAGCGCCCATGTCGCGGCTGCGCGCCTCTTCGGCGAGCACTTCGAGGAAGCGCGAATGCGGGTCGTCGGTCTCGTCGCAATGCACGTCGACCAGGCAACCGGTGCGCTCGGCCAGGTCCATCAGAAACTTCACCGAACTGACACCCTGATCGCGGGTGTACTCGAAATGCGGAATCCCGCCGACGACGTCCGCGCCCATGCGGATCGCTTCCTCCATCAACTCGCGGCCGTTGCGGAACGACTCGATGCCTTCTTGCGGGAACGCGACGATTTGCAGATCGATCAGGTGACGGCTTTCCTCGCGCACCTCAAGCATGGCTTTGAGTGCGGTGAGTTGCGGGTCGGTGACGTCAACATGGGTGCGCACGTGCTGGATGCCGTGGGCGGCCAGCGCCTGAATGGTTTTCTTCGCGCGGGTCTTGGTGTCTTCTTCGGTGATGGTGACCTTGCGCTCGCCCCAGCATTCGATGCCTTCGAACAGCGTGCCGCTCATGTTCCAGCGCGGCTCGCCAGCGGTCAGCGTGGCGTCGAGGTGAATATGCGGTTCGACGAAGGGCGGCACCACCAGATTGCCGCCGGCGTCGAGGTCATCCGGGCCGAGGGTCGGTGCCTCGGTCTGCCGGGCGATGCTGCGGATCAGACCGTCTTCAAGGTGCAATTCGTGCAAACCTTCCTGGTTGCGCAAACGGGCGTTGATGATGTGCATCAGGCGAATCCTTTTTTATAGGTCTTGTAGTGGCGCGGTCGCGCTGCGAGCGCCGAGCACGCCGGTAACGATGACATACGTTAGCGCGGCAGCGGCGATCCCTACCAGCGGCGCGACCCACGGCGAGCTGAACGCGGCGACGGTGCCGACCGCATAGGCCCCGAGCCCCGGCCAGTTGAACGCCGGCAACCGTGCGTCGGCCAGACGCGGATAGTGCCCGCGCCAGCGGTAGAAAAAGTCCGCCATGATCACCCCGCCAATCGGTGGAATCACCGTGCCGAGCAGAATCAGATAGGGCACCAGCATGTCGTACATGCCCAGCAGCGCGAGCAGAGTGCCGATCACCGCACCGGCGAGGGTCACGGTTTTGCGTCGGCCGGTGCGCAGCAGGTTGCAACCAGCGACGGCGAAGTTGTAGATGGTGTTGTCCTGAGTGCTCCAGATGTTCAGCAACAGCATGGCCATCGCCGCCATGGCGAATCCTTGCAACAGCAGCACTTCAACCACGTCCGGTTGCTGATAGACGATGGCGCCGTACGCGCCGATCAACACCATCAGACCGTTGCCGATGAAAAATCCGATCAGGCTGGCCAGCACCGCGACCCGCGCCGAACGCGAGAAACGTGTCCAGTTGGTCGCCTGCGTGGCGCCGCTGACGAAGGTGCCGAACACCAGGGTGATTGCGGTCGACCAGTCCAGCGAACCGCTCGGCACCACGCTGAGCAAACCTTCGAAGCCGCCGACTTTTACCGTTGCCACCCACATCGACAGCATCAGCAGCAACATCATCGCCGGCACAGCGATGTACGACAGAATCTCCAGTCCGCGATAGCCGACATAGGCCGTGGCGCAGAACACCAGACCGAACAACACCATCAGCCCGAGCACCGTGCCTTCGTCGAGATCGAAGTATTTGCCGAGCACCACCGCTGCAGTCGCGGTGCCCCAGGCGTACCAGCCGATCTGGGTGAAACCGAGGATCAGGTCGCTGAGCTTGCTGCCGACTTCGCCGAAGCAGAAACGCCCCATCAACACCGAGTTGAGGCCGCTCTTGAAAGCGATGTAACCCAGGCCCGCCGCATACAGACCCAGCAACAGATTGCCGACGATGATCACCGCCATCATCTCGCCGAAGCTGAACGCCACACCGAGCTTGCCGCCGGCAAACATGGTCGCGGTGAAAAACGTGAAGCCTAGTAACACCATCGCCGTGGAGGCCAGGCCTTTGCGCGCATGCATGGGGACTTCGCTGAGGGGGTAATCGTTGCCGGGATCGTTCTGCGTCATGGGGCGGTCCTTGCTGGAATAGAGGAGACGCGGGGGAGGGTTGCAGCGGTCGTGCCAAATGCCGGGTGGCGCGGGTTATGTATAGACGAGTCGCGCGGATTGGCGCGAAAGCGGTGCACCTGAATACACCCAAGCCCAATGTGGGAGCGAGCCTGCTCGCGAAGGCGTTCTGGTAGATCGTTCCCACGCTCTGCGTGGGAATGCAGCCCGGGACGCTCCGCGTCCCACTCCAAAGCCGAACGCGGAGCGTCCGTTGAGGCATTCCCACGCAGAGCGTGGGAACGATCAAGGTGAGAGAAATCGCATCAGGGCAGCGACGATGGCTTCGGGGGCGTCTTCCTGGACGAGGTGGCCGGCGTTGGCAATCGGGTGGAATTGTGATCCCGGGATCATTTGATGTAACGCTCGACCACGTTTCGATGGGAATCCACTGATCGTCTTCGCCTCAGAGAATCTGTACCGGACAGCGGATCGTCGGGTACAAACTTTCGGCCTCACGGGTATAGCGCTCGTCCATCTGCGCAATCTGCCGATAGAACGCCGCTTGCCCGGGATCGCCGAGCCATGGCTGCACGTAGGGTGCGAGTTCGTCGTCGGGGATATCGCGGTGAATCGCCCCGCGAATATAGGTCGGCACGATGGCGCGCTGGATGTAGTCGGGCAGGCCGCTGAAGGCCGCTTCATGCTGACGCACATGCTGCACGAATGGCGAACCCCACGGCGTCAGCGCCACCGGGTCGATCAGGGTCAGGCTGCGGTAATCCTTGCCGTTGAGCAGATGCGCGCGCAGCACGGTGGCGCCGCCGAAGTCGTGGGCCACCACGTCCGGGCGTTGCAGATTCCAGTGATCGAGCAGTTGGGCCAACAGTTGGTTCTGCACACCGAGAGAGACGTCGGCGTCGGGTTGTTCGGAGCGTCCATAACCCAGCAGGTCGAAGTAATGCACGCGATGCGTGGCGAAAAAGTGCGGCGCGATCCGATGCCACACGTATGACGAAAACGGCGTGCCATGCACGAACACCAGCGGCGGGCCGTCGCCGCGCACGGCGTAACGAATGTGGTGCCCGTTGAAGTCAAAGACCTGATCCAGCAGCCAGTCTGTCATCGGCCTGTCCTCTTGGCGGGTGGGAGCCAAAAAGCATAGGCGTAAAAAAACAGCCGTGAAGGCTGTTCTCTGGCAAATCACTGTTTCCTTGTGGGAGCGAGCCTGCTCGCGAAGAGGGCGTATCAGTCGATATCAATGTCGGCTGACACACCGCTTTCGCGAGTAGGCTCGCTCCCACAGGGATAGTTGGGGTGTCAGAAGTTACTCACCGCGATAGATACAACCGCTGGTGCAGGTCTCGTGAATACGGATCGCGCTCAGTTCCGGCAGCAACGGCTTCATTTCATTCCAGATGAATTTGGCCAGTACTTCGCTGGTCGGGTTTTCCAGACCGGGAATGTCGTTCAGGTAGTTGTGATCGAGACGCTCGTACAGCGGCTTGAAAATCGCTTTGATTTCGGAGAAATCGCGGATCCAGCCGGTGTGCGGATCGAGGTCGCCGCTGAGGTGAAGCGCCACTTTGAACGAGTGACCGTGCAGACGCCCGCACTTGTGGCCGTCCGGGACGTGCGGCAGGCGGTGGGCGGATTCGAAGGTAAACTCTTTGAAGATTTCCACGGTATTTTTGGCTCTGTTCAGATGGCGTTCGCCGCAGCGATTCGGGCAGGCGGCGAGTTTACCAGCTTGTGTTTGGCCGTGCTGACTAAAGGGTCAGCAAGCGCTCGGCGAGGCGACCATTGGCAGTCAGTTCAAGGAATTCATCGCCAAGGCGACGGCTCTCGTCCATCGCCGCGTGCCAGTATTTCTGCCGGCCCGGCGCATCGCCCATGAAGCGTTTGAAGTCATTCCGGTCGGGCAGTTTGCCGTAGGGCAGGCGCGCCAGATATTCCTTGGATGGCGCGAGCAACAGCACGTCCTGCAAGCGTTCCACTGAGGCCTTGCGCCATGGCAGGGTCTTGTCGAACCAGCCCGGAATCACCCGGTCGGTGAAGTGTGGATAGAGCACGATGCCGTCGCCGCTGTACGGCAGGTCGAGGTGATAATCGAGCAGACCGCCATCGCGGAACGTGCCGGCACCGGCGCCCGGCAGATCGCGCACGCCTTCCATGACCATCGGGATCGAACCCGAGGCGAGCAGGGCCTGGCGCAGGTTGCCGGCATTCAGGGCGACGAAGCGCGACGGGAAATCGTTCAGCGCATTGACCGGCGGGGCGAGGCGTGGGTCGTGGATGATCAGGCGTTCGAAGTGCCGCGACAGCCGCGCGCGACCGCGCAAGTTGTCGGCAATCACCGAGCCCAGCGCCAGACCGAGGCGCCCGCGATGGTCATCGGCCAGACGTCCCTGACTTTTCACCACCATGATGTTCAAGCGGTAATGGGCGTTGTCGAGGATGCTCGCGTCGCGGCCGTCGAGCAGGTCGTTGAGCATGCGCTGCGAGCTCTGACTGATCTCGGCCATGGTCACGCCTTTGTTGAAGTTCTGCTCGGCGTACAACTGACCGAGGCGCCGGATGCCTTCGGCGGCGTCCGGCAGACACGCGCTGGCGAAGCGCCAGGAACCGACCGAGGCGCCGATCAGCGAGCGTTCACGCGGTGCGCTCGGCAGCCATTCGCCGAACAACGCCAGATCCAGCCCTTGAATCCCCAACGCCTTCGGCCCACCGGCGGCGCCGGGCAGGGTGCCGACGTCGGCAGCGTTCAGGCCTTGCGCACGAATACGCGCCATGGCGCGCGGGCCGGCCTTGAGGGTGAGGGCGGGGAATTTGATGTGGATGGCGGTCATACCGGTCTCAATCGTTAGCAAGCGAACAATTATAAGCACATGTTGCAAAATCCTGTAGGAGCTGCCGCAGGCTGCGATCTTTTGATTTTGTTTTTAAAAGACAAGATCAAAAGATCGCAGCCTGCGGCAGCTCCTACACGGGGGCATGTGTTGAGCTGGAGCAATGATGGCAATTCAGTTTCAGTTAAGTTCATCCCGCTAAGGTGCCCACCGTAAAGCAACATATAAAAATACGGAGACCCCATGAAAACCCTGACTGCCCTGTCCATTGCTTCGATCATCGGCTTCACTGCCAGCCTCGCCCACGCCCGCGATCTCGGTCCTGACGAAGCCCTGCGTCTGCGCGACGCTGGTACTATCGTCTCCTTCGAGAAGCTCAACGCCGCCGCGCTGGCCAAACACCCGGGTTCGACGATCACCGACACCGAGCTGGAAGAGCAGTACGGCAAGTACATCTACCAGATCGAAATGCGCGATGCGCAGGGCGTCGATTGGGATCTGGAATTAGACGCGGTGACTGGGCAGGTTCTCAAGGATCATCAGGATAAGTAATGAAGGTTAATGTTCGCGCCACTAGCCGTACGGCATTGGCGCTGGTGATTTTCTGCTCGGCAGCAATGGCCCGCGACCTCGATCAGGACGAGGCCCTGAGTCTGCGGGAGAAGGGCGTGATCCTGCCGTTGGAGCAAGTGCTGCAGCAGGCGATGGATCGCTATCCCGGCGCAAAACTGCTGGAAGTCGAGCTGGAAGAAAAACACGACGTCTACATTTATGAAGTCGAGCTGCTGACCGTCGAAGGTGTCGCCCGTGAGCTGCACTTGAAGGCCGATACCGGCGAACTTGTGAAAGACAAGGAAGATTGATCGATGCGTTTGCTATTGGTGGAAGACCACGTACCGCTGGCCGACGAACTGCTCGCCGGCCTGCAACGTCAAGGCTACGCGGTGGATTGGCTGGCGGATGGTCGTGATGCGTTGTATCAGGGCAGCAGCGAGCCGTATGACCTGATCATTCTCGACCTCGGCCTGCCCGGTGTGCCGGGGCTTGAGGTGCTGGCGCAGTGGCGTGCCGGCGGCCTGGCGATTCCGGTGCTGATCCTCACGGCGCGCGATTCCTGGGCCGAGCGCATCGAAGGCCTGAAGGCCGGTGCCGATGATTACCTGACCAAACCGTTTCACCCCGAAGAGTTGCAGTTGCGCATTCAATCGCTGTTGCGCCGCTCCAAGGGCCAGTCCAATCAACCGACCTTGCAGGCTGCGGGGCTGCATCTGGATGAAGGCCGTCAGTGCGTGGTTCGCGATGGCGCCGACATTCAACTGACCGCCGCTGAATTCCGCCTGCTGCGCTATTTCATGCTGCACCCGGAACAGATCCTCTCCAAAAGCCACCTCGCCGAACACCTCTACGACGGTGAAACCGAACGTGACTCCAACGTCCTCGAAGTGCACGTCAATCACTTGCGCCGCAAGCTCGGCAAAAGCGTGATCGAAACCCGTCGCGGCCAGGGTTACCTGTTCGGCGGGCAAGCTTCGTGAGGTCAATCCAGCGCCGCTTGAGCCTGGGGTTGATCAGCGTCATGGTGATCGTCGGCGTGGTGCTGGCGCAAACCAGTCTGTGGTTGTTCGAAGTGGGTTTGCAGCGCTATCTCGAAGCGGGTCTGCGCAACGACAGCGAAAGTCTGCTGGTGGCATTGGTGCGCGGACCGCAAGGCTTGCAACTGGATGAGCGGCATCTGTCGCCGGCCTATCAGCGACCGTTTTCCGGGCATTATTTCCGTATCGATTTTGCCGACAGCCATTGGCGCTCGCGTTCGTTGTGGGATCAGGATCTGCCGTTGCTCGACCATCCCGGGCTGCACAGCAATCTGCAACTGGGCCCGGACGGTCAGCAGTTGCTGGTGCTGCGCTCGGATTATCGACGCTTGGGCCAGTCGATTTCGATCAGCGTCGCGCAGGATTACACGCCGGTGCGCGAGAGCTTTCAGCGCATGCGTCAGATCGGCCTCGGCCTCGGTTTGGCGGCATTGTTGTTGATTCTGTTCTTGCAGCGCTTGACCGTGCGCCGCGCGTTGAAACCGCTGGAAAGGGCTCGCGAACAGATCGCGCAATTGCAGCAAGGCCAGCGTTCGCAACTCGATGATCAGGTGCCGGTGGAGCTGGAACCGCTGGTGGCGCAGATCAACCATTTGCTGGCGCACACCGAAGACAGCCTCAAGCGCTCGCGCAATGCCTTGGGCAATCTCGGGCACGCGTTGAAAACGCCGCTGGCGGTGTTGTTGAGCCTGGCGTCCAGTGAAAAACTCGATGCTCATCCTGAGTTGCGCAAGGTGCTCAAAGAACAGCTGGAGCAGGTGCAACAACGGCTCAATCGCGAACTGAACCGTGCGCGACTGTCCGGGGATGCGTTGCCGGGCGCGCTGTTTGATTGTGACGCGGAACTGCCGGGGTTGCTCGCTACGTTGAACATGATTCACGGCGAGCATTTGGCGTTGAGTTATGTCGCGCCGGCGGGGTTGCAGTTGCCGTGGGATCGTGAGGATTTGCTCGAATTGCTCGGCAATCTTTTGGACAACGCCTGCAAATGGGCGGATGCCGAGGTGCGCCTGAGTGTGATCGAACGCACGGATGGCTTTGCCTTGAGCGTGGAAGATGACGGCCCGGGGATTCCCGAAGAACAGCGCGCTCAGGTATTCAGTCGTGGCACGCGGCTGGATGAACAGACTCACGGGCATGGCTTGGGATTGGGGATTGTGCGCGACATCGTCGACACTTGGGGCGGGTTGCTGGTGTTGGGCGAGAGTGAGTGGGGCGGGTTGAAGGTGGTGATCGAGTTGCCTCGGCGGTGAGCCTTCTAGAAGCCCCTCACCCTAGCCCTCTCCCGGAGGGAGAGGGGACTGACCGCGTTGTTTGGGAGAGGTACGCCGACGTGAGATACCGAGTCGAGCTCAGGGTTTGAAAGCATCCTCGTGATCTGAAATACCGAGCCGAACTCAGATTTTGAAAGCATCCTCGTGATCTGAAATGCTGAGCCGAACTCAGGTTTTGAAAGCATCATCGTGATCTGAAATATGGAGTCGAACTCAGGTTTTGAATGACATGGAGATCGGCTCCCTTTCCCCCTCGCCCCCCTTGGGGGGAGAGGGCTGGGGTGAGGGGGGAATCCAACTGACACCCCACAACCTTCGAATCACACCCGAAACTGATCCATCAAACTCTGCTGCTGATTCGCCAGACTATTGAGCGACTGACTCACCCGCGCCGACTCATTCGCCTGCCCGGACAGCGACTCGGTGACATCGCGAATCGTCGCCACGTTGTTGTTGATCTCCTCGGCCACCGCACTCTGCTCCTCAGCGGCGCTGGCAATCTGCAGGTTCATGTCGCTGATCACCGTCACCGCATCACCAATCTGACGCAGCGCAGTCACAGCCTGGCCAACCTGTTCAACGCTACCCTGAGCCTGACGATGGCTGTTGCCCATCGAACCGACCACATCCTGCGTACCGCTCTGCAACTGCTCAATCACCTGACGGGTTTCTTCCACCGACTCTTGCGTGCGGCGCGCGAGGTTGCGCACTTCGTCGGCGACCACGGCAAAACCACGGCCGGCCTCACCGGCACGGGCCGCTTCGATCGCGGCGTTGAGCGCCAGCAAATTGGTTTGTTCAGCAATGGCGCGGATGGTTTCCAGCACGGCGCCGATTTTCTCGCTGTTGGCGGCAAGGCCTTCGACTTGCACCATGGCTGCGCTCATGTCGGCGGCGAGGGTGTCGATGCTTGCGGTGGTGCGGTCGATCACGGTCAGGCCCTGACGGGTAGCGCGATCGGCATCCTTGGCCGCTTCGGCAGCCTGCGCGGCGCTGCGGGCGACGTCTTGCGCAGTGGCGCTCATTTCGTGGGACGCGGTGGCGACCTGATCGACCTGACGGTATTGCTGTTCCATGCCAGCGCTGGTCTGGGTCGCAATCGCTGAGGACTGATCGGCGGTGTTGCGCGCGTCCTGCACCGAGCGTTTCACCTCGGCGATGATCGGCTGCAACTTGTCGAGGAACTTGTTGAACCAGCCGGCCAGTTGACCGAGTTCGTCCTTTTTGTCGTAGGCCAAGCGACGGGTCAGATCACCTTCGCCGCTGGCGATGTCTTCGAGCATGTGCGCCACGCCGAGGATCGGCTTGGTCACGCTGCGTGCCATCAGCCACACCAGTAGCAGGCCGATCAACGCGGCCAATACGCCCAGGCTCAATTCGATCAGCGTGCCGGAAGTGTTGCTGGCATCCAGTTGTTGCTTGAGCGCTTCGGCACGGCTGACCAGCACTTTCTCTGGCACATCGAGCAAGACGCCCCACGCCGGGCCGCCGGGAATCGGCGGGAACGGCGACAGCACTTTCAACTGACCTTTGCTGTGCAGGCTGCTCACGCTGGAAGTGGACGCGAGTTTGCTCAGCAGTTCGGCGCCGCTGATCGTGTCCACGGCATCCAGACGCTGGCTGAGTTTGCCGGCATCCGGGCTGTAACCGGCGAGCAGGCCGGCGGGGCTGATAATGCTCACGGCGGTCTGGCCGTCATAGAGCTTCTTGCTCGCGCCTTGACTGATCGCTTGCAGGCTGTTGAGGTTGATGTCGACCGACAGCGAGGCGATGACTTTACCGTTGACCATCAGCGGGAAGACGATGCTGGTCATCAGCACCTTCTGCCCGTCGATCACATAGAAGTACGGTTCGATCACGCACGGCTTGAGCGTGGCGCGTGGGCAGGTGAACCAGGCGTTGGCCGCCTGACCGCTGGGGCCGGTGCTGGTGTCGGCCATGTCGCTTTCCGGCAGGGCCATCGAGGTGACTTTGCCTGGGGTCGGTTGCGACCAGTACAGGGCGAAGCGGCCCTTGTCGTTGCTGCCCAGTTCAGCCTGACCTGCGAACAGTTCATCCTTGCCGTCCAGTGCGTTGGCTTCGAACACCAGCGACAGGCCGAGCAGCTCCGGGTTGGCTTGCAACGCCGATTTGACCTGACGGGTCATGTCTTCACGCAGATCGAAAGCATCGAGAAAACGCTTCTCGGCCTGCTCGCGCAGGAACAAAACCTGGCGCGAGAAACCGTGGCCGTACTGATAGGCGTCCATGAACTGCTGGCGGATGCCGGTAGCCTGCACTTCGCCTTGCGACTCGATGCGCGCTTGCGCCGACTCGGTGAGCATTTCCATGCTCGAAGCTTTCACCAGTGCAGAACTGTGCTCCATGCGATACAGCGAAAGACCGACCAACAGGGTCACGATACCGGCCAGGCAGAGGCCGGCGAGCAGGGTGATTTTCCATTGGATGGAAAGTTGTCTGAGCGACATGGAGACGTCCTTATTCGATAAATATCTGAGACTTTGCACTGTAACGGCCGCGTTTCGGCATTCTTTATCCTTGAAACACAATATGACCAATTGCCGCATCCGGGGGCTGGAAACCCTGTTCTTGATCGTTCCCACGCGCAGCAAAGGAATGCAGCCCGAGACGCTCCGCGTCCCAAAGCGGACGCAGAGCGTCGATTGAGGCGTTACCACGCAGAGCGTGGGAACGATCACTGGAGGCGGTGTCGGCTTTGACAAGGGAAGTTCGCTGCGGCACAGTGCGCGCCCTTCTAATAAGACCCTCTTTGCAAATCCGCCAATCAAACGCTGGCGGACTCATTCTGTCTGGCGGTCGGTTTTCCACCGCAGTGTTTTTTGAGGTAGTGAAATGAATGCAGTCATAGCGGCAGTCGGCGTCATGCTGATTCTCAGCCTGTCCCGCGTGCACGTAGTGATCGCCTTGATCGTTGGCGCGCTGGTCGGCGGCCTGACCGGTGGTCTGGGCATCGATGCCACGCTCAAGGCGTTCAACAGCGGCCTGGGCGGCGGGGCGACGGTGGCGTTGTCCTACGCGTTGCTCGGCGCTTTCGCCGTGGCGATTGCCAAGTCGGGCCTGGCCCACGCGCTGGCTGACAAGGCGCTGGCGATGGTTGATCGCCAGCATGCGACCGGCGGTGGCAGCGTCAAATGGCTGCTGATCGGCTTGCTGTGGGTCGTGGCGATCGCTTCGCAGAACATCCTGCCGATCCACATCGCGTTCATTCCGCTGCTGGTACCGCCACTTCTCTATGTACTGACCAAGTTGCAACTCGACCGCCGCCTGATCGCCTGTGTCATGACCTTCGGTCTGATCACCCCGTACATGTTCCTCCCGGTAGGTTTCGGTAACATTTTTCTCAATGAGATTTTGTTGGCGAATGTTGCGCGCAGCGGCGTCGACATCAGCGGCATCAATGTCACCCACGCCATGGGTATTCCGGCGCTGGGCATGTTGGTGGGCCTGGGCATTGCGTTTATCAGTTATCGCAAAAAACGCGTTTACGACCTGGCGAAGATCGAGCAGGTTGAACAGGTCGCGGTGCAGTACAACCCGCTCAGCCTGATGATTGCCGGTGTGGCGATTGCCGCCGCGTTCATTATTCAGTTGTTGCTGGACTCGATGATTATCGGGGCGCTGGCTGGCTTCCTGATCTTCTCGGCGTCCGGCATCGTCAAGTGGCGTGAGACCGACGATCTGTTCACCGAAGGCATGAAGATGATGGCGATGATCGGCTTCATCATGATCGCGTCTTCCGGTTTCGGCGAAGTGATCAAGGCTACCGGCGAAGTGCAGACGCTGGTGCAAACGTCGGCGGCGTGGATCGATCACAGCAAGGGCATCGGTGCCTTGATGATGTTGCTGGTGGGGTTGCTGGTGACCATGGGCATTGGCTCATCCTTCTCGACCGTACCGATTCTGGCGGTGATTTTCGTGCCGCTGTGCGTGCAACTGGGCTTCAGCCCGATCGCTATCGTGTGCATCGTCGGTACCGCTGGTGCGCTGGGCGACGCCGGTTCGCCGGCCTCGGATTCGACTCTCGGTCCGACCTCCGGTCTGAACATCGACGGCCAGCATCACCACATCTGGGACACCGTGGTGCCGACGTTCCTGCACTACAACCTGCCGCTGCTGGCGTTCGGCTGGGTGGCCGCGATGGTCCTCTGAACCCCGCCGGTGATCGTTCCCACGCTCTGCGTGGGAATGCCTCTTGTGACGCTCTGCGTCACGTTGTTGGACGCGGAGCGTCCGGGGCTGCATTCCCACGCAGAGCGTGGGAACGATCCTCATATCGAAGCTCAACTTTTGATCTGGCGTGCCGTTAAAGCCTTTAACCACGCCAATAAAACCAAAAGAGTGAGCCCCAAAAATGCGCCTGAGCCTCAAGGCTAAAGTCCTGTCCCTCGCCGTTCTCCCGGTGTTGCTCTTTGCGCTGGTCATCAGCCTGACCACGCTGTTCATCCTCCAGGAACAAGCGCACAAAGAGGTCGAACAGACCCGCGAGCGCCTGCTCGGCGATGCCAAAGCCACCCTGCAAAGTTACGTCGCCGTGGCCATGACCACGATCAAACCGCTGTACGACGCGGCCGCGCCGGGTGACAACGAGGCGCGGGCGCAGGCGATCAGGTTGCTTTCGGGTATTCGCTACGGCAAGGACGGCTACTTCTTCGGCTACGACTCCGAGACCGTACGCCTGTTCAAGGCCAATGACCCCGAAGGCGTGGGCAAAAGCTTCAAGGACAACCGCGACCCGAACGGCGTCTACGTCAATCTCGGTCTGGTGAAAGTGGCGAAGGACGGCACGCACTATCTGCAGTACAGCTCGCCACTGCCTGGCAATGCCAAGGTGCTGGTGCCGAAACTCGGCTACACCGAATATCTGGCGAAATGGGACATGGCGGTCGGTACGTCGGTCAACCTTGACGGCATTGAAGCGCAAGTCGCACAGGTCGAAACCCAAGTGCAGGAACGCATGCAAGGCGTGGTGCTGAGCATCGTCGGCGTGGCCGTGGTGGTGCTGTTGGTGATCGCGGCGGCGGGAATGCTGCTGGCCAATACCATTTTGCGTCCGTTGACCCTGATGAAAGCCAACCTCGATGACATCGCGGCAGGCGAGGGCGATCTGACCCGTCGACTGAATATCACCAGCCAGGATGAACTCGGCGAACTGGCCGGCTCGTTCAATCGCTTCGTCGACAAGATCCATGGTCTGGTGCGGCAGATCACCGAGATGACCACGCAACTGACTGGGCTGGTGACGCAAGTGTCCGATCAGGCCCAGCGTTCCGATCAGGCGATGGAGCGTCAGCGCCATGAGACCGATCAGGTCGCCACGGCGATCAATGAAATGTCCGCCGCCGCACAGGAAGTGGCGAAGAGCGCGCAGAACGCCGCCGTCGCCGCCCAGCAGACGGACGAAGAAGGCCAGAGCGCCAAGCGTGTGGTGGCGGGCAGCATCAAACAGATTCATGCCTTGGTCGATGACATTCGCAGCAGCGGCGTGTCGCTCGATAGCTTGCAGCAGGACGTGACCTCGATTGTTGGTGTGCTCGGGGTGATTCGTTCGATCGCCGAACAGACCAACCTGCTGGCGCTGAACGCCGCGATTGAAGCGGCGCGCGCCGGTGAAGCCGGGCGCGGCTTTGCCGTGGTGGCGGATGAGGTGCGGGCATTGGCCAGCCGCACGCAGATCAGCACCCAGGAAATTCAGGGGATGATCGATCGCTTGCAGGCGGGCACGCAGTCGGCGGTCGAGGCGATGCGCCGGTCCAGCGAGGCGGGTGACGGTACTTCGCAACAGGCCAATCAGGCCGGGGCGTCGCTGGATGCGATGGCATCGTTGATTGCGACGATCAACTCGATGAACGCGCAGATTGCCAGTGCGGCGGAAGAGCAAACGGCGGTGGCCGAAGAGATCAACCGCAGCGTGCATCAGATTGCGGTGGCGGTGGACAGCGTGGCCGATGAAACGCAGTTGGGTGCGCAGACTTCGCGCAGTCTGGCGGAGTTGGGGCAGCGCCTTGGCAAACTCGTGGGTCAGTTCCGGATCTGACAGCTTGAAAAGCCCCTCACCCTAGCCCTCTCCCGGAGGGAGAGGGGACTGACCGAGGTGTCTTGCGTCATACATCGACCTGAAAGATTCAGTCGATTATGGATTCGGTAAAGCTGTTTCAGGTCGGCGTAGTTCCACAGCATCCCCCAATCAGTCCCCTCTCCCTCCGGGAGAGGGCTAGGGTGAGGGGCTTTTGATCTTCAAAGACTCAAGGTCGATCCCAGTAGGGCACTTCGCCAAAGCATTCGACAAAGAAATCAATCACCGTCCGCACCTTCACCGACAACCTGCGGCTCCCCGGCCACAACACCGCAATCTGCTGCGGCTCCAGACTGTTCGACACCTGATATTCCCCCAACACCGGCACCAGCGTGCCGTCGCGCACCGCTTCACCAATCAGCCAAGACGGAAACATCACCAGCCCCAAACCCTGTTCAGCGGCTTGGGTGAGGGTGTCGGCGTGGTTGCCGGTGATCGGGCCTTTGACCGAATAGGGCGTCCAGTCCTCGCCATCACGGCGGAAAAACCAGCGTTGCTGGCCGGTCGCGCCTTTGTAAGCCAGGCATTGGTGTTGCGCCAGATCTTCGGGTTTTTGCGGCGTACCGTGGCGCTTGAGATACGCCGGGCTGGCCGCGACCTGAAAGCGATGCGGCGCGAGAATCCGCGCCTGCATGCTCGAGTCGTGCAACGGGCCGATGCGGAACAGCAGGTCGGCGCCTTCCTGCAATGGATCGACGTAGTGGTCGGTCTGCTGGATATCCAGTTGCAGCTTCGGATAACGCGCACACAACTTGCCCAGCCATGGCGTCAGATGCCGCTGGCCGAACACCACCGGGGCGTTGATGCGCACCAGACCGGTGGGTTCGCTTTGCTGTTCCTGCAACGCCTGTTCGGCTTCTTCCAGTTGCATCAGCACCAGCCGCGCATGATGGCCGAGCATGCGCCCGGCTTCGGTCGGCGTGACGGCGCGGGTGTGGCGGTAAAGCAATTGCTGGTTCAGCGCTTGCTCCATCAATTGAATCTGCCGGGAAATCGACGAGGGCGCCACACCTTCGCGGCGGGCGACTTCGGAAAAACTGCCGTGGTCGAGTACCGCGACAAACAGCCTGAGTGCCTTGAATCCGAGTTCGTTTAGCCCGTGCATCGTTCGTCCTGCTGTGCGAGTTGCGCAAAAGTGTTGTCCGGATGCTCCCATTTATCGCACAGCTTCGCCAGCCGATAATCCGCGCCATCGTTTACTTGAGTGGAAGGTTGTTTATGCAGACGTTGGATGAGGTCGCCGTTGCGGCGCCGGTGAAGAAGGCGGGGCTGCGCCTGTTGTTACTGCCGCTGGTGATTCTGGCGGGCATGGGGTTATCGGTGGAGGCGGGGTTGCTCGGGCCGTTGGGTGTGCAGGTCGGGCATCTGTGGGCGACGTTGAGCATCTTCGGGGTTGGCTCGGCGATTCTGTTTTTGCTGCTGTTGTTCGCTGGCCCGCAAAAAGGCCCGGCCCTGACTGATCTGCCGCGCTGGCAGTTGATCGGCGGGTTTCTGGGACCGATGTATGTGGTGGTGCTGACCCTGGCAACACCGCATATCGGCATTGCGATGACGATGATTGCGATCTTGTCCGGGCAGGTTGGCAAGAGTGTGTTGATCGACCATTTCGGTTGGTTCGGGGCGACTCGCAAGAAGGTCAATGCCGAGCGGTGGCTGGCGTTGGGGTTGATTGTGGTGGCTTTGGTTTTGATTGCGCGGGGGTGAGTGATGAGTCTGATTATTTTGTTGGCGGTGGTGGTGTTGGCCGGTGCGGTGTTGAGTGTGCAGGCGGCGATCAATGGGCGTCTGGGCGAGAGCGTTGGGGTGTTGCGCAGTAGTTTGCTGACGTTTGTTGTGGGCGCGGTTTTGACCGGTTTGCTGATTTTGTTTTTTGAGCCGGCGCATGCGGTGAGTCTTTTGGATGTGCCGAAGTGGCAGTTGACCGGGGCGCTGTTTGGCGTGGTGTACATGATGGTGATGGTGGGGGCGGTGCCGGTGGTGGGGACGGCTGTGGCGACGGTGGCGGTGATTGTCGGGCAGTTGGGGATGGGGATGCTGATTGATAATTTTGGCTGGTTGGGGAATCCGGCGATTGAGCTGTCTGGTTCGCGGATTTTGGCGATGGTGTGTTTGGGGGGAGCTTTGGTGTTTATGTATCGCAGTTCGCGTGCTGCTGAGTGATTTGGATTGGGGGCATATCCGTTGCTTCGGGTGTTGCTGATTAGGGTTCCGCCCTTACGGCGGGTCACTTTTTCCAGACGCCGAAAAAGTAACCAAAAAGGCTTGCTCCTACGTGCGGCCCGCTCGCTGGGGCTCGGGGTTCCTTCGCTACGGGATCGATCCGGGCGCAGCGCCTACGGTTTGCTGCGCTGCACCTCCTCTCGCTGTGTTTGGCTGCGCCAAACGGTCGCTGCGCTCCCACGCCCGGATCAATCCCTCCACTCAGCCTTCCGACGTCGCCCGTGGATCAAGATCAAGAGCAGGCGAGCTGACACTCGGCCTATTGAGTGGTGAAGAGCGTGGGTGTTCGGCTTTGGATTTGTGGTGGTGCTTCCCCTCACCCCAGCCCTCTCCCGAGGGAGAGGGAGCCGATTTTTGGGCTTTTCAAAGTCTGAGTTCGACTCGGTATCGCACGTCGGCGTAACTCTCCCAAACACCTCGGTCAGTCCCCTCTCCCTCCGGGAGAGGGTTAGGGTGAGGGGCTCTTGATCTGGCTTTGATCCGGCTTTTGATCTGGCTTTGGCTTTTGATCTTTTGCCCCATCGGCAGGCCGAGCGTAGGTGTTCATCCGGGGGGTAGGCGCGTAGCGCCGTGCGGCGAAGCCGCATACATCGAGAGGAGGTGCAGCGAAGCAAACCGTAGGCGATGCCCCCGGATGGACACCGTAGCGAGGGAACACTGAGCCTCAGCGAAGTGCCGTACGCCAGGGGCAAAGCCTTTTGCTTACTTTTTGGCGTTTGAAAAAGTGAGTCGCTGTAAGAGCGAAACCGCCAGCGGCAACACCCGCCGCAACGGATATGCCCCCAACCCCCCAAATCCCCAAATCCCCAAATCTCCGGCAGCTCCTACACTGGTTATTAAGGCTTGCCCTTCAAGCCCCAGACAACCCCCACCCAAGGAGTCTGCCCCATGCCCGATAGAAAATGCGATTGTCCCAACTGCAAATGCACCATCAAGGAAGGCGAACATGCCTACGCCGTCCACGGCAAACACTATTGCTGCGAAGCCTGCGCCCACCATCACAAGGATGACAAAGCGTGTTCCAGCAAAGGTTGTCACTGCGGGGATTCGAAATAACAGCACCCATAAAAAAGTGGAGCCTAATCAGGCTCCACTTCCAGTTTCAGGCTCTCATCATCCAGCCGCTCCGCATGCCTTACCGTACCTTGCAGCCTTCGCCCTTCAACCCTGACCACCACGGTTTTCGCCTGGTCGAGGTCTTCCGGCAGCGGTGCCGGCACCCGCAGCGCAAAGCGAAACGGATCATCCTCGACCGCCTCCAGCCCAACGCGGCAATCCACGCTTTTGGTGATACGCCCGAACAACGTATCAAGGCCGTAGTCCAGATGCGCCGGGCTGCTGATATTGGTCATTGTGCATTCCCCCGAATGATGCCGATCGCCAGGCTGAGCTTAGCTGGTCGGTCGCCACACGACGTTTTCCACGCCGAATTTTTCCGCCATCGGTTTGCTGGTCTTCTGCACCTTCTCACGGCCAAAGCGCGGGATGCGGCCGACCCCGGCGTCGCAACTCGCCCAATGCCACGCCTCGGTGTTGTCCATTTTTTCCGAGCGGATAATGAACGACTTGGGCGTGCCGTGAAGGGTGTATTCGATGACATAGAGTTTTGCGTTGTTCATAAAGCCCGTATTCCTCCCTGTGGTAATAGAGGGATCGCGGCGCACCGGGAAAATTCATTCGGATTGTCCGACGGTCTCTATCGTTGGCGACGCCGTGGCGCACTGGTTACCATGGCGTTCCCGCCAACCCCAATGAATGCCCGTCATGGCCCTTGCCGCACCGCCCGATCTCAGTGATACCGATGTGCCCGTGCAACGTGTGGCGCGCACCTATCCGCGTGGCTTGTTTATCGAGCCGCATGAGCATGTCTGGGGCCAGTTGCTGTATGCGATGAGCGGGGTGATGTGGGTCGAGACGCCGCACGAAGCGTTGGTGGTGCCGCCACAGCGGGCGGTGTGGTTGCCGCCCGGCGTGCCGCACGGGATTCGGGTGGTTTCGGATCTGCAGATGCGCAATATCTACTTGCGCCCGGCGTTGGCGGCGACGCTGGATCAGACGGTGCAGGTGATCGAGGTCGGCGGTTTGCTGCGCGAATTGATTGTCGGGCTGGTGGAGCAGGGTGATAGCGGTGATCCGGCGTATTACGAGGCGTTGGTCGGGTTGGCGTTACTGGAGCTGAAACGCGCAAGGCGTTCGCAGTTGAAGATCCCGCTGCCGGACGACTCCGACCGGCGCTTGATGAATCTGTGTCAGGCGGTGATGGCGGCGCCGTCGCTGGCGATTCCATTCGAGCAACATGCGGAAAATGCCGGAGCCAGCGTGCGCACCCTGGCGCGGTTGTTCAAGGACAGCCTCGGCATGGGTTTCGCCGAATGGCGGCGGCAGGTGCAACTGGCGACAGCGGTGGCGGAGTTGATTCAGGGCGTGGCGGTGAGTGTGATTGCCCGGGAGCTCGGCTATTCACCCAGTAGCTTCAGCGACATGTTCCGCCGTGAATTGGGTGTCGCCCCCTCACAATTCGTAGTGGAACAGGATTAATCAAACCAGCGCAGATCCAATGTGGGAGCGAGCCTGCTCGCGAATGCGGTGGGTCAGCTGACTCATCCTTCACTGACACACCGCGTTCGCGAGCAAGCTCGCTCCCACAGGGTTCTGTGGTGTGCATCCGATACTTGTCCGAAATTCAGAAGTCCTTGGCCGATGCCATCCCGGCCGGTTCCCTAAACTCTGCCCATTCCCTTCAAGCGGCGGAGTGACTCCCCATGAACTACCTGATTTCGCTGGCCATCGGTCTCGGCGTCGGCCTGCTCTACGGCGCGCTGGATTTCCGTTCTCCGGCGCCACCGGCCATCGCGTTGGTCGGTTTACTCGGCATGTTGGCCGGTGAGCAGCTGTGGCCGATGGGCCGGCAACTGGTCGCGGGCTGGTTGTCCTGAATTCCCTTTTTCTCCTTCGGTGGATGTGTCCATGAAAGCTTTGCAATTCGATAAAACCGGCGACCTGTCTTCCTTGCGCTGTGTCGAGGTACCGACCCCGGTACCCGGCGTTGACGAAGTGCTGGTGCAGATCAAGGCGGCCGGCCTCAACCCCAGCGATGTGAAAAACGTCCTCGGCCGTTTTCCGTACACCACGCTGCCACGGATTCCCGGCCGCGATTTCGCCGGCGTTGTCGTCGAAGGCCCGCAGGCCTTGATCGGTCAGGAAGTCTGGGGCACTGGCCGTGAGCTGGGCTTTTTCGCCGACGGCACTCACGCGCAATTCGTCAAACTGCCGGCCAATGGCGTGGCGCACAAACCGTCGCACCTGAGTTTCACTCAGGCCGCCAGCCTCGGCGTGCCGTACACGACGGCGTGGGATGCGCTGGAACGCAGTCTGGTAAAGACTGAAACACGTTTGCTGGTGATCGGTGGCGGTGCGGTGGCCACGGCAGCATTGGCGCTGGCAAAAGTGCGTGGCGCGCAGTTGCTGGCAGCGGCGCGGCGCCCGGAGCAGGTGGCGGAGTTGCATGCGCAGGGCTATAAGACGATTCAGCTGGATAAACCCGAAGACCTCGGTGCGCAAGTCAATGCGGTGTATCGCGGCGGCGCCGATGTGATCTTCGACACCACCGGTTTCTGGTTGCCGGCGTCGGTGGCGGCATTGGCCACCTTCGGACGGATCGCGATCATCGCCGCGCCGGTGGACGGGCATGTGCAATTGCCGGCACTGGCGCTGTATCGCAAGGGCGGTTCGGTGGTCGGGATCAATTCGCTGCTGTATGGCGTAGAAGCCTGTGCGGCGATGCTGGAGCAGTTCGGGCGGTTCTTTGATGAAGGGTTGTTGCCGTTGCCGCAAGGGTTGGTCGAGGCGCCGTTGGCTGATGGCCTGGCGCGCTACGCCGACGTCAATCAAGGCAGTGGCGACAAGGTCATACTTATCCCCTGACATACCCCAAAAAAACCTGTGGGAGCGAGCCTGCTCGCGAAAGCGGTCTGTCAGCCAACATCTTGATCGACTGACACAACCTCTTCGCGAGCAGGCTCGCTCCCACATTTTTACTGTGTGTAGCTCAGGATTGCGGTACGCCGTTTTCCCACGCCGACCAGTTTTTCAGGATGTCCTGCACCAGCGGATTACCCGCGCGATAGAGGTTCTCCAGCGCCGGCACAAAACCGCCCTGATCGGCGTACTTGAGCAGGTTGTCCACTTCACTGCCACCCGGCTCCGGGCGGTCAAAGTCGGAGCCGGCACGCACCACGGCGAGGCGTTGCACATCGACCAGACCTTCACGACTGGCACGCAGCAACGCCTCATAGGTCGAGTTGTCTTCCTGCTGCGTCGTACAGTATTCGCCCTTGTTGTCGGTCAGCAGTTTGGTCCAGACCTCGGCCCGTTCGCTCAGGCGCGTGCCGGAAAACCAGGTGTTGCCGGCCAGCGTGTCGCAGCGGGTGACAACCGGTGGCTGGTTGGCCGGGGCCGACGGGTATTTCAGGCGCCACGCGGCGGACTCCTTGCTTTCGCTCAGTTCGACTTTATGGCTCAGGGCGAACGCCTTGTCCTGCAGCTTCGGGTTGAGCTCGAAGACCTCAGTCTTGTAATCCAGCGGCGGTTTTTCGTTCGGGCCTTTGGTGTTGATGCCCAGATACCCGGTCGGCCAGCTCGATGGCGCATCGCGCGAATCGATCTCCCATTGCGTGCCGAATTCCACCAGATAGTGCGCCCATGCAGCGGTGCCGATGGTCCCGTGTTTCGGGCTGATCCCGGCAATGCCAGCGATCAGGAAGTAGCTTTTGCGCAGGTCGAATTTCGGCGACAAGGCCAACGCTAATGTCGAGGCGGCCGCGTTGGTCTGGCCCATACCGGTGGTCAGCAGGCACACCTGCTGCGTGTTGCAGCGGATGCTCGGGTACTCGGCGGACAGGCCCGGCACGCGGATTTCCTGCTTCAACTCCAGGCGATCAATCCAGTTTTGTGCCTCGGGGGCGAACATGGTGATCAGCACGACTTTCGGTTGAATCGGGGCCTCGGCCGCCCATGCGGTGGAAGAGAGCAGGGCCGCGCCGGCCAAGGTCAAACGCATCATTGCTTGCATGAAAAACTCCTTGATTCAGAATTGATAACCGACGCCGGCGTAGTAACCCCAGCCGTTTGAACGCGCACGGAAATTGCCATCGCCAAAATTCAGCTCGCTGCCGTCCTCCCAGTTGCCGCCGTTGTGGAAATAACGGCCAACCAGGGTGAAGCGCAAGTGGGTGAACGAGTAGAGCAGGACGTTGGTCGCCACCGTCGCATTGGCCGTGCGTGCCGGGTTGTCTTTATGGATGTCCGAGCCGAAATCGAAGTTGGTGAAACCGATGTAGGTCAGCGAAGCGCCGTTGCTGAATTTGTCGATCGGCACGATGTACTTGAGCTGCGCGCGGTAGCCGTCCCACGAATATTCGTTGCTGGCGCCGTAGTTTTCCCACTGATAGCGACCGTAAAGGTTGGCCGACAGATTGACCCGCGAGTGGGTGTCGATGTCGGTGCCGAAACCGCTGTAGAGGGTGTTGGCGCGGTTCTCCTTGCGGCTGCCGTGGTCGTAGATCCAGTCGAACGCGACGTACCATTCCTTGAACGGACCGATGGCCAGGCTGCGGCCGGCGAGGTAATCAATGGAGATACGCGGTTCGTGTTCCATGAACACTGGTGAGCCGTGATCCCACACACCTTTGTCGTGGCTGTTGCCGATGTTGAAGATCTTCGGAATGTCGACATAGCCGTACAGTTCGAACGGACCTTTGCGGCCGAAATACTCGTATTCCAGATAGATATCGTCGGCCGGTTGCGGGCCGAAGCTGATGTCCTTGCTGCCAATCAACATCAGGTCCTGGTTGTACCAGTCCGACAGATAGGCACCTTTTTTCGGCGGACTGGCTTCGGGGCTGAGGGCTTCGCCCTGGGCGGATTCTTCGGCTGGCACCGGTTGCGCCAGAACGCTGTGGCTGAGAACTCCGGTAACGCCGGTCAGTAGCAGGGAAACAGCGAGCGTGCGCGCAAACGGTGCGCGAAAAGGGCATGCGATGGGCATTCAAAGTCCTTTTTTTGCGGATCGAGGCCCGTGTTCCGTGGGCTTGTACGGTTTTGTTACGAAAACGTTGGTATTGACGTTACGCAAACGTTTGCACAAGGCGTACCAGTTTTCTCAATGCTCTGAAATTTCGAAGGTTTCGCAGCATTTGCTGATGGGGCGGTCAGGTACGGTTTTGCGCACCCCAAGCCCCCTGTGGGAGCGAGCCTGCTCGCGAAGGCTGAATATCAGAAAAGTAGCTCTCAGCTGACCCACCGCTTTCGCGAGCAGGCTCGCTCCCACAGGTTTTGTATCGCCCTCAAGACCAGTGCTGGCTGGCTGAAACACCGATTCCAGACCCCTCTAGTATTAAAGTATTAACACCATTTAATCCGTGCCCCATTGCCGGGCGTCTACTAGCGTTGTCCCCAATAACGCGGTTTTGTGATGACCGTCGCAGTCTTGATTCGCGTGTGGAATAAGCACGGTTCTACGCGCCCTCAAGGAAGAAATTGGCCACGACAAGGAGTAGCCCGTGGAAGCAAGGTTTGGTGTCGCCCTCGTTTCGCGCTTTTCCCCTCTTTCCCTTGCTGTGCACTTGAGCGTCGCCGGGCTGCTGTTCGGCGGGGTCAGCGCACCTGCGCTGGCCACGTGCTCCACGGCGGGTTCGACGGTGACCTGTACCGGCGTGCCGAGTCTGCCGCTGTTTCTCAACAACTTCTCCAGTGCCACCAGTGGCCTGACGGTCAACGTCAACAGCGGGGCGCAGATGAACGCGACCCTCGGCGGCCACGTGATGGACCTGACCGGGGTGAATATCTCGCTGAACAACTCCGGGACGATTGACCCGGCGCTGCTGGGTCTGGTTTCGGTATTGAGTGGCGGTGCATTCATCGGCACTGGCGCAACAAGCACGGTCAGTGTGCTCAACAACGCCAGCGGAATCATCCGTGGTACGGGCATGCTGCTCGGGCTCAACCTGACCAGCATCGACGGCTTGGCCCTTTCGGTTAACAACGCGGCAACCGGCACCACCAGCATCACCAACAACGGCACCATCACCTCGACCGGACTCTCGATCGGCGGCATCACGTTGGCGGATACCCCGGTGATCGGCGTTTACGGTGGCTCGCAGGTCAACATGACCAACAGCAGCACCGGTGTGATCAACGGCCGGATCGCGTTCGAAACCTCGGCGGCGGGCAACACCTTCACCAACGCCGGTGCGATTACCGGCGGTGTGTCGATGGGCGCGGCGAGCACCAACACCTTCACTGCGGTGACCGGCTCCAGCGTCAACGTCGGTGACGGTGTACAGATCAGCGTCGGCCTCGGCGGTTTGATCGGCATCAACCTGACCTTCGCCCCGACCGGTACGGTCGATGGCGGTGCGGGCGGCACCAACAGCCTGATCCTGCAAAACCCGGCTGGCGTCGGCGGCGGTATCACCGGGACTGGCACGGCATCGAGCGCCACCTACATCAACTTCAACAACCTGACCCTCAACAGCGGCACCTGGACCTTGCAGGGGCCATTGGTCAGCGGCGCGACCACGCTCAACGGCGGTATCGCGAATTTCAACAACAACGCCACCTTCGGCAGCGGCGTAATCACCTCCAACGGCGGGACTCTGCAGGCCAGCAATGCCGGGTTGAACATCAGCAATCTGATCTCCCTCGGCGCCGGCGGCGTCACCGTGCAAGGCAGCAACGCGACCACCCTGAGTGGGGTGATTTCCGGCAGCGGCGGTTTCACCAAGGCCGGTACCGGCCAGCTTAATCTCAGCGCCGCCAACACCTATCTGGGCAATACCACGCTCAATGGCGGCACCGTGCAGTTGGGCAACAATCAGGCGTTCAGCACTGGCACCCTCAACGTCACCGGCGCAACGACCCTGAGCGCACCGGGCACCATCAGCCTGGCCAACGCCATCAGCCTCGGCGGCAGCTTGACCGCTGGCGGCACTGGCGCACTGACCCTCGGCGGTTTGATCAGCGGCAGCAGCGGCCTGACCAAAACCGGTACTGGCAGCCTGACCGTCAGCGGCGCCAACAGCGGTTTCACCGGCACCACCACCCTCAGCGCCGGCAGTCTGCTGGTGACCAACAACAACTCGCTGGGCAGCGGTGCACTGAACACCGCCGCCGGCACCAGTCTCGACAGCACCGCCAACGTCACTCTGGCCAACAACATCGCGATGACCGGCGCGCTCAACGTGCTCGGCAGCAATGCCCTGACCCTCGGTGGCGTGTTGTCCGGCACCGGCGCGATTACCAAATCCGGCAGTGCCAGCCTGACGTTGACCGGCAACAACACCAACAGCGGCAACACGCTGCTCAATGCCGGCAGCCTGTTCGTTGGCAGCAACACCGCGCTGGGGACCGGCGCGCTGAATGCGGCGGCTGGCACCACACTGGATGCGACCACGGCGGTGACCCTCGCCAACGCCGTCGCGCTGGCAGGCGATCTGACCCTTGGCGGCACGCAGGCATTGGGCCTGAGTGGCGTCGTCAGCGGCGCCGGCAATCTGATCAAAAACGGCACCGCGAACCTCAGCCTAAGTGGCAACAACAGCTTCTCTGGCGGTACTGCGCTGAATGCCGGCACGCTGATTGTCGGCTCCAACACCGCGCTGGGCACTGGCGCCTTGACCACGGCGGCAGGCACTACGCTGGATGCCAGCACGGCGGTGGCGCTGACCAACGCGGTTTCGCTCGGCGGCAACCTCACCGTCGGTGGCAGCGCCAACCTGACCCTCGGCGGGATTGTCAGCGGCAGCGGCGGGCTGACCAAAAACGGCGCGGCCAACCTGATTCTCAACGGCACCAACACCTTCCTCGGTGCCGTCGCGTTGAACGCCGGTACGATCACCGCGGGCGCCAACGCGGCGCTCGGCAGCGGCAACATCACCGTCGGCGGCGTCGCCAGCCTCGACAGCAATGCGGCGGTGACGCTGAACAACGCGGTCATTCTCAACAACAGCCTGGGCATTGGCGGCAGCAACGCGCTGACCCTCGGCGGGGTGATCAGCGGCGCCAGCCAATTGGTCAAAAACGGCGCGGCCAATCTCACGCTCAGCGGCGTCAACACCTATAGCGGCGGCACCACGCTGAATGCCGGCAGCCTGACGGTCGGCAACGGCGCGGCACTGGGCACCGGCGCCTTGTCGGTGGAAGGTGCGGGCACGCTCAACAGCAGTTCGGCCGTGACCCTGAACAACAACGTGATTCTCAACGCCAACCTCACCGCTGGCGGCGCCAATGCGCTGACCCTCGGCGGAGTGATCAGTGGCGGCAACGGTTTGATCAAGACCGGCGCATCGAGCCTGACCCTCAACGGCAACAACACCTACACCGGCACCACGGCGCTGAATGCCGGTTCACTGATTGTCGGTTCCAGCACCGCCCTCGGCACCGGCACACTGAACGCCTCGAACGGCACCTCCCTCGATGCCAGCGCCGCCGCGACGCTGGCCAACAACGTCAACCTCGCCGGCACCTTGACTGTGGGCGGGACCAATGCGCTGACCCTCGGCGGCGTGGTCGCCGGTATCGGTGGACTGACCAAGAACGGCGCTGCCGACCTGACCCTCAATGGCGCCAACACTTATTTTGGCAACACCGCGTTGAACACCGGCAAACTGACCGTCGGCAGCAACACCGCGCTGGGTTCCGGTACGTTGAACGCGGCGGCCAACACCATGCTGGACGCCAACACGGCGGTCAGCCTGAACAATGCCGTGGCACTCGCCGGTGCCTTGAACATCGGCGGCACGGCGAATATGACCCTGACCGGTCTGGTCAGCGGCGCCGGCAGTCTGGTGAAAGACGGCGCGGCCAATCTGATTCTCAATGCGGCCAACAATTACCTTGGCGGCACCACGCTGAACGCCGGCACCCTGACCGTCGGCAACAGTTCGGCGCTGGGTTCCGGTGCATTGACCGTCGCTGGCGCCGCAACGCTGGACAGCAACTCGCCGCTGGTCAGCCTCAACAACGCGGTCGCATTGAATGCGGCGCTGACCGTGGGTGGCACGCAGAATCTCACCCTCGGCGGCGTCACCAGTGGCACCGGCCAGTTGATCAAGGACGGCGCAGCCAACCTGACGCTTAACGGCAACAACACCTTCAGCGGCGGCACCACGCTCAATGCCGGCACGCTGACCCTTGGCAATGCCAACGGTCTGGGCAGCGGCGCATTGATCGTCGGCGGTGCGGCGACTCTGGATAACAGCGCCTCGTTCGGCATCGGTAATGCGATCACG
Organism: Pseudomonas sp. S3_C06; assembly: GCF_054667675.1. Classification (NCBI taxonomy): domain Bacteria; kingdom Pseudomonadati; phylum Pseudomonadota; class Gammaproteobacteria; order Pseudomonadales; family Pseudomonadaceae; genus Pseudomonas; species Pseudomonas sp. S3_C06. Next base: position 1,685,657 of record NZ_CP162747.1, on the reverse strand, counting down.
CTCAACGCCGGGCTGACCGTTGCCGGCAACAACGATTTGAGTTTGAACGGCATCATCGACGGCGCTGGCAGCCTGACCAAAAACGGTCTGTCGGATCTGACCCTCGCGAGCAGCAACACCTTTACCGGGGCGCTGAATATCGTGTCCGGTAGCGTCACCACGCTCAACAGCAATGCGCTGGGCAGCACTTCCGGGGTCAACATCAGCGCCGGCGCCGGTCTGAATCTGGGCAGTGACGCCAGCCTCGGCGCGCTGACCGGCAGCGGCAGTGTGCAACTGACCGGCAGTAACACCCTGACCGTCGGCGCCGGCAACGTCACCAGCACCTTTGACGGCGATCTCAGCGGCAGCGGCGGCCTGGTCAAAGTCGGCACCGGCACCTTGAACCTCACCGGGATCAACGGCATTACCGGCAACACCGCGATCGATGGCGGTATCGTGAACCTCAGTGGTTCGCTGGGCAGTGCGCAAGTCAACGTCAATACCGGTGGCACGCTGACCGGTACCGGCTCGGCGCTCGGCGCGGTCAACATCAACAACGGTGGGCATCTGGCGTTGTCGTCGGGCAACACCTTGTCGGCGAGTGCTCTGACGCTTGGCGCCGGCAGCAACGTTGATGTGGCACTGGGCACACCGTCGACCGCGTCGCTGATGAATGTCGGTGGCAACCTCACCCTCGACGGCAATCTTAATGTCAGCGATGCCGGCGGTTTCGGCGTCGGCGTGTATCGCCTGTTCAACTACACCGGCGCCCTGACCAACCTCGGTCTGGACGTGGCCAGCGTGCCGGTCGGTTATGGTCTCGGCGATCTGCTGGTGCAAACCGGCGTGGCCAATCAGATCAACATTCAAGTCTCCGCGCCGAACAGCAACATCCGTTACTGGGACGGCAGCCAGACCATCGCCAACGGCGTGGTCGATGGCGGTAGCGGCACGTGGAATGCGGTCGGCACCAACTGGACCGATGCCAATGGTTTGGTCAATCAGCCGTGGGCCGGTGATTTCGCGGTGTTCCAAGGCACCGCCGGCACGGTAACGGTGAGCGGCACGCAAGCGTTCACCGGCATGCAATTCCTCACCGACGGTTACAACCTGGTCAACGGTGCAGCGGGGCAACTCACAGCGGTCAACGGCACTGGCGGCACCACTTCGTTGCGCGTCGATCCGGGTGTGACGGCGACCATCAATGCCAATATCGATGGCAGCGGCATCCTCAATAAACTCGACGCCGGCACCTTGGTGCTCGGCGGTGCCAACACCTATACCGGCGGCACGCAACTGGACGGCGGCAAGATTATCGTCGGCAGCAACACCGCGCTCGGCACCGGTACGTTGACGGCGAATGCCGGCACGCAACTGGACAGCAATGCAGCGGTGACACTGGCCAACGCCGCGACGCTCAACGGTAACCTCACCGTGGTCGGCAGCAATGCGCTGACCCTCAACGGCGTGATTGGCGGCACCGGTGGCCTGATCAAAACCGGCACGGCGAACCTGACCCTCGGCGGTAACAATGCCTTTCTTGGCCCGGTAGCCTTGAACGCCGGCGGACTGATTCTGGCGTCGAACTCGGCACTCGGCTCCGGCACGTTGAACGCGGCGGGCGGCACCACGCTGGATGCGAGCACTGCGGTTTCGGTAAACAACGCGGTCAACCTGGCCGGCAATCTCGGCATCGGCGGCACGGCGGATCTGACCCTGGCCGGTACGGTCAACGGCGCCGGCAGCCTGAGCAAAAACGGCGCAGCCAACCTGACCCTCAGCGGCAACAACAACTTCCTCGGCGGCACCACCCTCAACGCCGGCACCCTGACCGCCGGCAGCAACTCGGCGCTGGGCCTGGGCAACCTGACCGTGGCGGGCGCCTCGGCGCTGGACAGCAACAGCGCGCTGAGCCTGGGCAACAACGTTGTGCTCAACGCCAATCTGAGCAACACCGGCAGCAACAACCTGACCCTCGCAGGTGTCGTCAGCGGCGCGGGCGGGCTGATCAAGGACGGCGCGTCGAACCTGACCCTCAATGGCATCAATACTTACTCCGGCGGCACCACACTGAATGCCGGTACGCTGACCCTTGGCACCGGCGGCGCTCTGGGCAGCGGCGCGCTGACGGTGGCCGGCGCTTCGACCCTCGACAACTCCGCGCCACTGGTGCTGGCCAACAACCTCAACGTCAATGCCAATCTGGCCCTGGCCGGTAACAACAACCTGACCCTCGGTGGCGTGATTGCCGGCGCCGGCACGTTGACCAAGAACGGTCTGTCCGACGTGACGTTGAGCGGCAGCAACACTTTCAGCGGCACCTTCGATGTGGCGTCCGGCAGCCTGACCACACTGAGTGGCGCGGCGCTGGGCAACAACGCCACGGTCAATCTCGCGAGCGGCGCGGCGTTGAATCTCGGTGTATCTGGCAGCCTCGCCAGCCTTACTGGCAGCGGCACGGCGCTGATCGGCACGGGCAATACGCTGAGCCTCGGCGGCAACAACGTCAGCAGCACCTTCGCCGGCATCCTCAGCGGCGACGGCAGCCTGAGCAAACTCGGCAGCGGCACCCTGACCCTCAGCGGCATCAGCGACCTGAGCGGTGACACCAACGTCAACGCCGGCACCTTGCAGGTCAACGGCTCACTGGCCAGTGGCAACGTGCTGGTCAACAGCGGCGGCAATCTCGGTGGCAGCGGCACGTTGACCGGTGCCGTGACGGTGGCCGATGGAGGTCATCTGGCGGGCGTCACCGGCAGTACGCTGAGCGTCAGTTCGCTGCTGTTCAACGGCAATTCCAACTTCGACGTCGGCCTCGGCACACCGGTGTCCGGTGGCGGCAATGCGCTGGTCAATGTCGGCGGCAACCTGACCCTCGACGGCACCCTCAATGTCAGTGATATCGGTGGTTTTGGCAGCGGCGTCTATCGCCTGATCGACTACACCGGCGGCCTGACCGACAACGGCATGCTCTTCGGCACACTGCCGGGCAGCGTCAGCCCGGGCGATCTGCAACTGCAAACCGCACTGGCCAATCAGATCAACCTGCTGGTGACTGCACCGGGCGTCACCGTGCAGTTCTGGGACGGCAATCAACTGGTGGCCAATGGTTCGGTGGAGGGCGGCAGCGGCACCTGGGGCACCGGCACCACCAACTGGACCGACGTCAACGGCACCACCAACCAAGCCTGGACCAACAGCTTCGCGGTGTTCCAGGGCGCGGCCGGCACGGTCACTGTCAACGGCGCACAAACCATCACTGGCATGCAGTTCGTCACTGACGGCTACAGCTTGGTGAATGGCACGGCGGGCTCGCTGAATCTGGTCAACGGTTCGCTGGGCAATGCCACGGTGCGGGTTGACCCGAACGCCACGGCAACCATCGGTGTTGCGCTCAACGGCAGCGGCACGCTGGGCAAATACGACAGCGGTACGCTGGTGCTCAACGCGGCCAACGGCTACACCGGCGGCACGGCGCTCAATGGCGGCAAGATTGTGGTCGGCAACAACGCGGCGCTCGGCACTGGCGTGTTGACTGCTGCCGACGGCACAGCGCTGGACAGCAACGCGGCCGTCAGTCTGAGCAACGACGTGGTCGTCAACGGTGGTCTGACCGTTGCCGGCTCCAATGCCTTGACCCTCGACGGCGTGGTCAGCGGCAGCGGCAGCCTGATCAAGGCCGGCGCATCGAGCCTGACCCTCAACGGCAGCAACACTTACAGCGGCGGCACTCAGCTCGCTGGCGGCACGCTGGTTCTTGGCAACAACAGTGCGATCAGCAGCGCTGCGCTTAACGTGACCGGTGACGGCACGCTCGACAGCACCTCGGCGCTGCAACTGGCCAACGCCGTCAACCTTGGCGCGCAACTGACCCTGGCCGGCAATCAGAACACCACGCTGATCGGTGCTCTGACCGGCACCGGCAGTCTGGCGAAAAACGGTGCCGGCGATCTCGTGCTCAGCGGCGCCAACACCTACAGCGGCGGTACCACGTTGAATGCCGGCACTACGCGCGGTGACACCAGCAGCCTGCAAGGTGCGATCGTCAACAACGCAACGCTGACCTTCGAACAAAACGCCGACGGCAGCTACACCGGTAACCTCACCGGTACCGGCACGCTGAACAAAACCGGTACCGGTGAGTTGCTGCTGACTGGCAACAACAGCTTTACCGGCAACACGTCGGTGCAGGCCGGCAATCTGATCGTCAATGGTGTGCTCAACAGCGCCAACGTCAGTGTCGCCAGCGGCGCGAGCATCGGCGGTGGCGGTCAGCTCGGTGGCGCTGTGCAACTGGCTGACGGTGCGACGCTGGCCGGTGGCGGCACCGCGACGCCGTTGTCGGTCGGTTCGCTGGCACTGTCCTCAGGGACCAATCTGGACTTCAGCCTCGGCTCGGCGGCCAGTTCGACCACCGTGGTCAATGTCGCCGGCAATCTGACCCTCGACGGTACGCTGAACATCAGCAACGCCGGCGGCTTCGGCACCGGGGTTTATCAACTGTTCAGCTACGGCGGCAGTCTGACCGACAACGGTCTGGTGTATGGCAGCCTGCCGGTGTCGGCGGCCAATCTGACCCTGCAAACTGCGATTGCCAATCAGATCAACCTGCTGGTGCAAGGCACCCCGGGTGAGGTGCAGTTCTGGAACGGTGGCACCACCAATCCGGACGGCAGCATCGGTGGCGGCAGCGGTGTGTGGGGACCGGACACCAACTGGACCGATCCGAGCGGTACTCAGGCCCTGGCTTCAAATGGGCAGTTCGCGGTGTTCGGCGGTCAGGCAGGTACGGTGACCGTGCAGGGCAATCAGAACTTCACCGGCCTGCAATTCCTCGCCGGCGGCTACAGCCTGGTCCCGGGGGCTGGCGGTACGCTGACCCCGGTCAACGGTACGGACGGCAGCCTAGCACCGGTGCGGGTCAACGCCGGCGCGAGTGCGGAAATCTCCGCGCCGCTGGTGGGCACTGGCGGGATCGAGAAACTCGACTCCGGCACGCTGGTGCTCAGTGGCGCCAATACCTACAGCGGTGGCACCACGGTCAGCGGCGGTACGCTGGTCGGTAACACCACCAGCCTGCAGGGCAATATCCTCAACAACGCATCGCTGCTCTTCTTGCAGAACTTCAATGGTCAGTTCAATGGATCGCTGCGCGGACTTGGCGCGATGCTTAAACGCGGTACCGGCACCTTGCTGTTGACCGGTGATAATCCGTTCAGCGGCACGGTCGCGGTCGATCAAGGTGTGTTGCAAGTCGGCAGCCTTGCGGCGCGCGCTTCGTTGGGTGGGCAAGTCACCGTGGCCAACGGCGCCGGTCTGAGCGGCAACGGCAGTGTCGGCTCGGTGGTCAACCATGGCGTTGTCGCCTCGGGCTCCGAAGCGGGCACCCTGAGCGTGGCCGGTAACCTGACCAACGCTAGCGACGGTGTGCTGGCGCTGACGGTCAGTTCGCCAACCGCGACGCCACTGGCAATCGGCGGCACGGCAAATCTGGGCGGCGCCTTGCAAGTGAACTCGCTGGCACCGTTCACCGGCAACACCACGTACTCGCTGATCACGGCGGGCGGTGGCGTGAATGGCACCTTCAGCGCTGCGGATCTGCCGCAATACGCGTTCCTCAATACCGCACTGGTGTATGACGCCAACGCAGTGAACCTGGTGGTCAGCCGCAACGGCAATTCCTTTGCCGATGTCGCCGCCACTGACAACCAGTTCAGAACCGCCACCGCGCTGTCGAACAACGGCCCGGCCGGCGCGACGTTGCAGAACGAGATCGTCAACCTCAGTGTCGCCGGTGCGCGTAACGCCTTCGACAGTCTGTCCGGTGAGATCCACGCCAGCACCGCCAGCGCCATCCTTGAGGATTCGCGCTATGTGCGTGACGCGGTCAACGATCGCATGCGTCAACCGTCATGCAGCGCGGCGGATGATCCACGCCGCGCCCTGGCGCCAAGTGGCAATCAACTGAGCAGCAACGGTTGCCACGGCGAGATGGTCGGCTGGGCGCGGGCACTCGGCGCATGGGGCGAGTCGGATGGCGACAGCAACGCGGCGAAGCTCGACCGCAACCTCAGCGGCTTCATGCTCGGCACCGACAAGCAACTCGATGACCAGTGGCGCGTGGGCATGGCCGCCGGTTACACCCGCAGCGACCTCGATGCCCATGACCGTCGCTCGGATGCCACCGTCGAAAGCTACCACCTGGCGGCGTACCTCAACTCGCAGTTCGATGCCCTGGCGGTGCGCCTCGGCGCGGCTTACAGCTGGCACGACATCGAGACCAAACGCAACGTCAGCGTCGGCAGCTACAACGATCGCTTGAAAGCCAACTACGACGCACGCAGCGCGCAGGTGTTCGGTGAAGTCGGTTACACCATTGAAGCCGGCGGCATTGCCCTCGAGCCGTTCGCAGGGCTCGCCTACGTCAACTACGACACCGACAAGGCCAAGGAGAAAGGCGGAGCAGGGCGCCTGGAAGCCGATGCTGATCAAGACATCACCTTCTCGACCCTCGGTGTGCGCGCCGGCAAAGTCATCACCCTGGCCAACGGCGGGCAGTTCACCCCGCGCGCGGCCATCGGCTGGCGCCATGCCTTCGGCGACACCAAGCCTGATGCTGATCTGACCTTCATCGACGGCGGCGCCTCGTTCAGCACCCAAGGTGTGCCGATCGCCAAGGACAGCGCCATCGTTGAAGCGGGAGTCGACTTCCAGATCAGCCCGACCGGCAAACTCGGGGTCGGCTATTCCGGACAACTGTCGAACGACAGCAATGACCATGCGATGACCATCAGCTTCAGCCTTGGCTTCTGATTTAGGGTCGAAGCACTTTTAGCCGCCCGTAAGGGCGGTTTTTTTTGGGGTTCAAAACATCGCATGGTTTGCTATGGCGTGACGGGTGCCGGTCCGCAGTTCGTGGGGTTCTGCTTGGCAGCGGCAGGAGACGCGTCGGCAGAAATTTTTTCGTCAGTGCACGCTTGCGTCTTCGTATCCGAGTGGTCAGCCGCCTTAGCCTTGCTCAATGCGTCATTCTCGGCGGGCACTGGATCTTTTTCTTTCATTTGCACTTTCAGTTCGATTTCAACGCGACGGTCCACTGCCAGACATTCCTTCTGTTCGGGAATACTTATATTTCGCGGACATTCTGACTTGGGTTGCAAAGAACCTTGACCCAACATTTTCACGTGAAAATTTTTGTCTGCGTTAAACAGATCTTTGATTTCCATATACACGCTGTTAGCGCGACGCAGGGAGAGAGCGACATTGGAATCGTTTTCCTTTAGCACTGGTAGCCTGTCGGTGTGACCAGTAATGGTGGCCGACAGTATTCTCAGATGATCGGTTTCAAGCTTGTTTCTTGTATCCGTAGCGAATTCACCCAGCCGGGCTTTTCCATCGTCGCTGATTTTGTCTACATAAATGTCAAAAAGAGTATCGGTATTGAGTGTCACGCAGGTATTGAAACTGTCGTTCTTGTTTTCTTGCGTCAATACCTTCACGCCGCTGCGATCAAGCTCGATTTTTGCAACTTTTTTATCCCATTTTTGACTTTCCTTATTGTAGGTAAGCAACTGGACCAAGCTGCGTTCTCCCAATCCATGCCAAAGAACATTGAAATGATGAACAATGTTGGTTTGGTTGCCGTCTTTCGTACAGCCATACACTGAAAGATTAAGCTCTTTTGCTACATCGCTTACAATTTTCTGATTGTCTTCACTTAGCACGAGGGAAACATTTTTTTGCTGCACACCAATGAAGCCAAAAGTGCCATCAATGAATTTTCCCAGAAGAGGAGGCACCAATGCTGCAGGTATGATGAACGCCAGGAAAAACACAAGCACTCTTTGCCATGTTCTTTTTCGCTTGGTAGCCGCGTCTTCACCTGGTAAGTCGGATTTCCACAAATTGATAGAAATGTGCAGCATAAAGCCGCTTGCAGCGGATGCTGCGAGTGCCGTCCAGTCAGCGAGAAGATAGGCAACGAGTCCCAGTGCGGCAAAAAATATGAAGCTGAAGATTGCAGCGAATATTTTTTCGAATCCGTTTTTTTCTTTTATTGCTGAATAGGCAAAATTAAAAGCCAGAAAGCTTGCTCCTAGCCAGTAGGAATACAAGAAGCCAAATCCTAAAGCAATAAAGATAAAGACAAGACTGTCGGCAAGATTAAGTCCGGTAGGGAAGAAGTTGATAAGAAAAGCGCAATATCCCCATGTAATGAAAATTCCAAGTGCGATGATGAGCTTGACTGAAAACGAACCGGCTTTTGCGAGATTCTCAATTAGTTCGGACACGTATATCCCTGGATGTATTTATAAGGTAGTTGGATGGTTACAACTACCTTGTGGTGGATGGTGTACTTCACCACTCTTTTAAAGAAGGCGTTAGCTACGTCTTGGATCAAGTCGCCAGACTGCTTTCCAACTCAAGCAGCAACCGGTCATTTTCTTCCATCGCCTGCGCCAGACTCCGGTCAAGCCTTTCACCCACCTCGATGATTTCGCGGTCGCGGTTCACGCCTAGAGGATCAAGCCTGTCCACCAGGTAAACAACAAAAGTGCTGGCCAGCCCTGTCAGTGCGCCGACGATGACCGCAGACAAAATCGCCCCCACAGTGCCGAGCCCGGGAATCAGCAGCATTTGTTTTTCGATGACTTCTTCAAGTGCGACACCGGCAATGATCACACCTCCGGCGCAAGTGATCTTGATCGCCTCGTGTGCTGCCTGACGCAGGGTGAGTCCCTCAGGAGGCAGCAACAGTGTCTTCAGTGCCTTGAGCAACGACAGGAATCCTTCACGGAACATGCGCACAGCACGTTTGCCCGTGGTGACAAAGACGTTGATCAGGGTGGTGACTAGGTTGGCCAGTACGCCGGCCACGAAGCCTGCGCCACCGGCAGCCAGCGCCGTTTGCCATTGATTGCCGACTCGTTTGGCAACGCGCCCGAGGCGCGCGCGTAGCTCCGGGACCAACGATTCGTGGCTTCGGCCATGGCGGTACAGGTCCATCAGTTCGTCGAACGTTGCGCTGAAAAACTCGATCAGCATGACGCCGAAGGCTTGCTGAAACGCCATTTTGCCGCCTTCCTTGAGGCTGGTCCTGGCAAGGTCCGCTTTGAACTTGTCGCTTTTGTAATAGGCGTCGTTGAGTTTCTTTTCATACTCGGCACGTGCTGCCTTGTCCTTCGCCAGCAGCAGATCAGGGTTCTGCGCGATGGCTTCATGCTGTTTGAGCAGATTGAGGCGATTTTCTTCTTTAGGCGTCAGTTCGGTTTTCTCCGACAGCCGCTGCATTTCCTCCCGACGACTGACCGACTGCGTCTGCAGCTTTTCAACAAGTTCGGTGGCACTCAATTTACCTTTTGACTGGTTAAGCGCTTTCTTCGTCGGATTCAGATTGGAGTCGACATTTGCCAGTTTCGGTGCATCGAGATCGGCCAGCACTCGTCCCGGATCGGTATAAATTTCATTGGCTGAAATGGTGTGGTCGAGGTTGCGCGGATCCTGCTTCTTGTTCTGGCCGAAGGTCTCGTTTGTGTAGGCGTCCTTGAGGGTGCCCGATTGCTGAGCCAGCGTGTCTTTGGCGTTTTTGTCGGTGTAAGCCTTGTCCTTGTGAAATTTGTCCGAATCATAAGCAGGCAAGTCGGTGTACTTCCTGGCAGCAGCATCGCTGGCGTACACCTCATTCCTCGCGTTATTGATGGTGTCGACGTTGCCGCCTTTTTTATCGTAAACCGCGAGCACTCGACCCAACCCGAAAGGTACCGCAATAGCCTGCAACACCTCGCGTCTACTGTCCCCGATGAGTTGCTCGAAACGTTCCTGATTGAACGCTTGCGAGTAGCCTTTGAGCGCTTCCTGGGCTTCATCATCCGTGACGTCAAGCTCCACCGAAAAATCAGCGGCAAGAAAATCGCCCTCCAACAGCAGAGGGCTCAGGGGCTCCTCAAGCAATTGTCGAGCAAGGTCAGCCTCGGGCAACCCGACGAGGCGGGTCGCACTGGCAACCGTTGCTTGCTGGCGTTGCCGGGCTTTGAAACGTTCGATTCGATCCGTCATGGCAGTTCTCCTTTCAAGCAGCGGCAGACAACTGCGCCCATCCCGAGCGAAACGCTTTCTGCGGCTCACTCATTTCACCGTTCAGCGTCGTGACGAAATCGATGATTTCATCGAACAACGCTTGCGCCTCAATTCCGGTTTTTCGCGCTCGGATGAAAGCCTCCTTGAGCGTCGGAGGATTGCTAGCGAGCAGATTCATCGCTGCTTGAACTTTGGCGGGCAGGAAGTCGCTACCCATGCCCAGCAGGAACTCATTGATTTGCTGCTTATCCTCTTCACTGGCGCCGCCATTGCACGCGGCACTCGCCTGTGCAACGGCTTGCATGGCAATCAGCATGCGGAAATAGGCTTCATGGCTGTCAATGCATGCCTTGGCTTTTGCGAGCGCCTCGCAGAAGCGCCTTTCCCTGACCTCACTCTTCGCCTTTTCGCGGTTCTCGCCGCGAGTTTCAGCATTTTTTTCCTTGCGCTCTTCCAGTTCTTTTTTGGCATTCCAATAGGTCGCCATCGAGGTTCCGAAGTCGGCTACATAGTCCCGGGAACTGTCGTAACCGCTGGTGATGGTTTCGCGGGTGAAATCGTAAGCATCACTCAGGACATCGCCCACTTTGTCAGCAGCGTCCACAACGGATTCAACGGCCGCGGTGTAAACGTCTGCCACAACGTCGGCGGCGTTGGAGGCGGTTTCGACAGTGGAGTTGTAGGCATCGGATACGGCATCGCCAACCTTTTCGGCTGCTTCAGTCACGACGTCAGTCACCGCATCGGCGGCATCGGAAATCGTTTCGACGGTGGCGCCATACAGATCGCCGACTTTGTCTCCAACGATGTCAGCGGCTTCTGCAACGGTCTCGCGGGTCGCATCGAATGCGCGGCCGACCGCGCTGGTGATAGAGGAGAAAATAAATGTCGTGTTGAAACTTTCTGGACAAAAGGGCTCGGGTTCGCGTCGCCAAGAATCGATAAAGGAGCCAGTTTCGGTTGGTTTGGAGGCGCGTTGTTTCATAGTAGTCCCTGACTTTGAATGAAGCGTTGCGCGATTCTCCCTGGTTGAAGGGTGATGTCAATATGCCTTCAGTTATCTTAAGAGGGATTGACACCGCCGGACTGATTTGGACCTCTGCTAGAATCGCCCCCATCAACAGCCTGAGACTCCCCCATGAGCGAGCCGATTCGTCTGACCCAATACAGCCACGGCGCCGGTTGCGGCTGCAAGATTTCCCCGCAGGTGCTGGAAGTGATTCTGGCCGGCAGCGGTGCCCAGAACCTTGATCCGAAACTGTGGGTCGGCAATGCCTCACGCGATGACGCGGCGGTGTATGAGATCGATGCCGAGCGCGGCGTGGTGTCGACCACGGACTTTTTCATGCCGATCGTCGATGACCCGTTCGACTTCGGCCGCATTGCCGCGACCAACGCGATCAGCGACATCTATGCAATGGGCGGTGATCCGCTGATGGCCATCGCGATTCTCGGCTGGCCGGTCAATGTGCTGGCGCCGGAAGTGGCGCGTGAAGTGATTCGCGGCGGCCGTGCCGTTTGCGACGCGGCGGGCATTGCGCTGGCGGGCGGGCACTCGATCGATGCGCCGGAGCCGATCTTCGGCCTCGCCGTCACCGGACTGGTGGAAAAGCGCCACATGAAGCGCAACGACACCGCCACCGCCGGTTGCCTGTTGTACCTGACCAAACCGTTGGGCATCGGCATCCTCACCACCTCCGAGAAGAAGGGCAAATTGCGTGCCGCCGATGTCGGCGTAGCCCGCGACTGGATGTGCACCCTGAACAAACCCGGCAGCCGCTTCGGCAAACTCGCCGGTGTCACGGCAATGACCGACGTCACCGGTTTTGGCCTGCTCGGGCATCTGGTGGAAATGGCGGACGGCAGCAAGCTCACCGCACGCATCGCCTATGACCGGGTGCCGCGTCTGGACAGCGTCGAGTATTACCTCGATCAGGGCTGCGTGCCCGGCGGTACGCTGCGCAATTTCGACAGCTACGCGAGCAAGGTCGGCCGTGTGCAGGAGCTGCATAAACGCGTGCTCTGCGACCCGCAAACCAGTGGTGGTCTGCTAATCGCCGTGACGCCTGAAGGCAATGAAGAATTCCTTGCTATCGCCGCCGAACTGGGCCTGAACCTTGCGCCAATCGGCGAACTGGTTGAGCGACAGACGAACGCAGTCGAGGTGATTTGATGCTCCGCGACTGCACTGACTACCGAGACATTTTCCTCAACGACCGGCCGCTGATGGATGCCCGCGCGCCGATCGAGTTCTCCCACGGTGCGTTCCCCGGGGTAGTCAATCTGCCGCTGATGAACGACCGTGAACGCGAACAGGTTGGCACCTGTTACAAACAGCATGGGCAGCAAGCCGCGATAGCCTTGGGTGAGCGGCTGGTGTCCGCCGAGATACGGGAGCAACGCATTCAAGGCTGGGTCGAGTTTGCCCGTAACAATCCCGATGGTTATCTGTATTGTTTTCGCGGCGGCCTGCGTTCGCAGATCGTCCAGCAATGGATCAAGGATGAGGGTGGCATCGATTACCCGCGTGTCGGCGGTGGCTACAAGGCAATGCGCACGTTCCTTCTGGAGACGGTCGATCAGGCTGTGGCCGAATGCGACTTGGTCTTGCTCGGTGGTATGACTGGCACGGGCAAGACTGAGGCGCTGGTGCAGCTGAGCAATAGTCTCGATCTGGAAGGCCATGCCAATCACCGAGGCTCGAGTTTTGGCAAGCGCGCCACCGGGCAACCGACGAACATCGATTTCGAAAATCGCTTGGCCGTTGATGTGCTGAAAAAACGTGCCGGCGGGACCAGGCAATTTGTCCTGGAAGACGAGAGTCGGGTGGTCGGTAGCTGTGCTTTGCCATTGTCACTTTATCGGGGCATGCAAGCGGCGCCTCTGGTCTGGCTAGAAGACAGCCTCGACAATCGGGTCGAGCGGATCCTGCAGGATTATGTAATCGACCTGCATGCAGAGTTCGTCGCTGTGCATGGCGAGCTCGGTTTTGCTTTGTATGCGGAGCGATTGATTTCCAGCCTGAACAATATTCAGCGACGACTGGGTGGCGAGCGCTATCAACGCATGTATTTGCAGATGGAAGCGGCGCTGTCCGAACAGGCGCGCAACGGTTCGGTCGAGCTCTTCCGTGAGTGGATCGGTGTATTGCTGCGCGACTATTACGACCCGATGTATGTGTTTCAGCGTGAGAAGAAGGGCGGGCGGATCGAGTTTGCCGGGGAGCGTGAGGCGGTGCTTGAGTATTTGCGTGAGCGGGTGAATCAGACGCTTTGAGGTTGTAGCGGCGGGCCCCTTCGCGAGCAGGCTCGCTCCCACATTGGATCTGCGTGAAATACAAATCCCCTGTGGGAGCGAGCCTGCTCGCGAAAGGGCCGGGCCAGGCCACACAAAACTCAGGTCGGACAGGTATCTTTGCCGTTATCCAGCCCCTGCTTGTAGCTGTGGCTTTGCAGACTGGCCTTGCCGTTGTGCCAGGTCAGGGTCAGTACATACAGCGAGTCAAAGTCGTTGCCCGCCCAGTCCTCGGTGATGTTCTGCTTCTCGCCGACCGCTTTGCCCGCCACCTTGTTGATCAACTCTGGCAGATAGCCGTGCGACCAGGCGGTGTAGATCGTCGAGTTGTGATACTTGTCTTCCAGCAGTTCGCGGGCCAGATCGCTGGTGTCGTTGGCCGAAAACTCGATGTTCACCGGCAGGCCTAGCTTGATCGCCGCCGGGCTGATGGTCATCAGTGGGCGGATGTAGCTGTAGGAGTTGTCCAGCTCACCTTCCTCGACATTGCGCGTCGGATTGGCGGCAAACACGTAATCGGCCTTGCCGAATTTTTCCGGCAGCAGGGTCGACAGGTCGATGGCGCGGTTCAGGCCCTGACAGTTGAGCTGACCAAGACCGCCCTCGGGTTTCTCTGCGTGGCGCAGGAACACCAGCGTCTGGGTGCCGTCCACCGGTTGCGCACGGCTTTCGCTGGACTCAAGCGACAGGAACAGCGCACTGACAGCCAGCAGGGAAGGCAGGGCCACATACGCGCGATGTTTGAAGCGTTTGGCGAAACGCATAAGGTTCGTCATGAAATAGAAAGTTCTTCAGCTGATTCAATTAAGGCTGACAAACCTTTACACCACGGGCTCCCAGCACCGGGTGTTTTCCCTGTCGTGAACGGCTTCCTTTGCAATAAAGGCATAGCTCAGAGTCCCCTGAGGGCCGTTTGGTTCGATCGTCAGAGTGCGCAGCACTCTAACGGCTATGTTCAGCGGCCTGGTGGCAGGTTAACGACAGGATGTTACGGTTCATGGAGGCGCTGGCGCAGGCTGCGATTTTTTGCAGGCTGCAAAGGCTCAAGATCAAAAGATCGCGGCCTGCGCGGCGCCTACATTATGATCAGCCTTTAATTTGTGACTGGATGCTTCCCATGACCGATCTGTCCGCGTTCCCGATCACCCAGAAATGGCCGGCGCAGTACCCAGACTGGATTCAGCTCTATTCCTTGCCGACGCCCAACGGCGTGAAAGTCTCGATCATGCTCGAAGAAATCGGCCTGCCGTACGAGCCGCACAAGGTTGCTTTCGATAACCGGGATCAGTTGTCCGCTGAGTTTCTCTCGCTGAACCCGAACAACAAGATCCCGGCGATCCTCGATCCGCACGGCCCCGGGGACCAGCCACTGCCGCTGTTCGAGTCGGGGGCGATCCTGATTTATCTGGCCGACAAAAGCGGTCAGTTGCTGGCGCAGGAAGGCGTGCTGCGCTACGAAACGATTCAGTGGCTGATGTTCCAGATGGGCGGCATCGGCCCGATGTTCGGCCAGCTCGGTTTCTTCAACAAGTTCGCCGGCAAGGACTACGAAGACAAACGTCCGCGTGATCGTTATGTCGACGAAAGCAAACGTCTGCTCAAAGTGCTCGACGGTCGGCTGGAAGGCCGTGACTGGATCATGGGTGAGCGCTACACCATTGCCGATATCGCCACGTTCCCGTGGGTGCGTAATTTGATTGGCTTCTATGAGGCGGGTGATCTGGTTGGCATCAGCAACTTCCCGAATGTCACCCGTGTGCTTGAGCGTTTCCTCGCGCGTCCGGCCGTGGTTCGAGGCCTGACCATTCCTTCCTGACTAAACACAAACCCCATGTAGGAGTGAGCCTGCTCGCGATAGCGATGTGTCAGTCAACATTGATGTCGAATGACACATCGCTATCGCGAGCAGGCTCACTCCTACAAGGGAATGTGCAAAGTCCGAGGGATTATTACACCCCCGGTAATGCACTCTTGATTGATCCAGGTTTGTACGCCAGCCCCCGCAAGGCATAAGCTTCGCCCCCTACGACTTTCGTCTCATCTGCCGTTTTCAGGAAAGGCCCCATGTCCAGTCAGTTCCCCGAAGCACGTCCCCGCCGTCTGCGCCGCAATGCGAGCCTGCGCAGCCTGTTCCAGGAAACCGAGTTCAGTCTGAATGATCTGGTGCTGCCGATTTTCGTCGAGGAAGAAATCGACGACTTCGTCCCGATCAAAAGCATGCCCGGTGTGATGCGCATTCCCGAGCGCAAACTGGCCAGCGAAATCGAGCGTTATGCCCGTGCTGGCATCAAGTCGGTGATGACCTTCGGCGTGTCCCACCATCTGGACAGCAACGGCAGTGACACCTGGCGCGAAGAAGGCCTGGTTTCGCGCATGTCGCGCATTGCCAAAGACGCAGTGCCGGAGATGATCGTGATGTCCGACACGTGCTTCTGCGAATACACCGATCACGGCCACTGCGGCGTGATGCACAACCATGAAGTCGACAACGACCAGACCCTGATCAACCTCGGCAAGCAAGCCGTGGCGGCGGCGCGTGCCGGTGCTGATGTGATCGCGCCGTCGGCGGCGATGGACGGTCAGGTGCGGGCGATTCGGCAGGCGCTGGATGCGGCCGGATTTACTCAGATTCCGATCATGGCCTATTCGACCAAATTCGCTTCCGCTCTGTACGGCCCGTTCCGCGAGGCCGGTGGCAGCGCGCTGAAAGGCGATCGCAAAAGCTATCAGATGAACCCGATGAACCGCCGCGAAGCCCTGCGCGAATCGCTGCTCGACGAGCAGGAAGGCGCCGATGCGCTGATGGTCAAACCGGCCGGTGCGTACCTCGACATCATCCGCGACATCCGCGAAGCCTCGAACCTGCCGCTGGCGGCGTATCAGGTCAGCGGTGAGTACGCGATGATCAAGTTCGGCGCACAGGCAGGGGCCATCGATGAGGATCGCGTGGTGCGTGAAAGCCTGGGCGCGATCAAGCGTGCGGGTGCTGATTTGATCTTCACTTACTTTGCGATGGATCTGGCATTGGCCGGGATCTGACGACCAACGCGTTACCCCTGTGGGAGCGAGCCTGCTCGCGAAAGCGGTTTGTCAGCTGACATTAGTGTTGACTGACACGACGCTTTCGCGAGCAGGCTCGCTCCCACATTTGATTTGTGGTGGGTCAGGGGCAGTTGAAGTAGGTCCGGATGCCGTGATCGCGGAAGTAGCGTTCAATCACCTTCGGATCCGCGCTGTTCTCGGCAATCGCCACATACGTATCCGGGCGCAGCAGATAAAAGCCATTACGCCCCAATCCTGCCGTTTCAAACGCCGGGCGCCAGTCGAACACATGCAGCGGCAAATGATGTTCCTGGCACCAGGCGATCATTTCGTCGCTGGTGTCACCGTACACATGCACCTGCCAGCATGGCTGTCTGAGCGGTTCGTAATTGTCTCCCTCACCATCATGCGCCCACGGCAAGCGGTCGCCGCCGTGGACGTGGCCGGCCGCGCCCTGGCTCAACGGCATGCCGCGATAGTTGAGGGTGACCTGCGAAACGGTGCGAAAAAGGAACTCGCGACTGGCCTCGAACGAGGCCATTTTCGGGATCAGAAACGGTGCCACACGCATGCGCAGCAGATCAGCCATACGCCCTTCGGCGGTGACGAAACTGAAGACCTTGTCGGTGGTCGACACCAGTCGACGAGCGAAGGCAATGCGTTCGGTTTCGTAGCTGTCGAGCAGGCGTGGTTCGGCTGCGCCGCTGAGCACGGCGGCGAGTTTCCACGCCAGATTGATCGCATCGCCAATGCCGGTGTTCATGCCCTGACCGCCGGCGGGGCTGTGCACATGCGCCGCGTCGCCGAGCAGAAACGCGCGGCCACTGCGAAAATGCTCGGCCACGCGGTGATGCACGCGGTAGGTCGAGAACCAGTGCACGTCTTCGATGTGCACCTTGAGATGTTCGATGGCGCGGCTGCTGACATCGGAAAATTCCAGGGTTTCGGCGCGATCCGCACGTTCGTCACGCACGGTGCCGATCAGCCTTGCGCGGCCTTCGCCGGCGAGAGGAAACACGGCGAGAAAGTCCGCCTCATCCAGATCCAGGTGCAACTCGCCGTTCATCGCCGGGCCGCTGGCCTTGACGTCGGCCACGTAGAAAATCTGCTGATAAGTGCCGCCGGGGAAACCGCTGTCGAGGGTTTTGCGCACGATTGAGCGGGCGCCGTCACAGCCGGCCAGATAACAGGCCTGGCAGATTTCCTGCTCGCCATCGGGCAGGCGCAAATGCGCGGTGAGGCCGTCGCCGGTTTCCTCGAAACTTTCCAGTGTCGTATCGCGCTCAACAGTGACGCCGTAGTCTTCGAGGCGCTCGATCAGCAGCCGTTCGTGCTGATCCTGAGGGAAGATTTCGACGAACGCGTAGGGTGTCAGGCCTTCGCCGATGCGGTTCAGCGGTAATTGCGCGACCGGTTTGCCGTTGACCCAGAAATTCGCCGCGGCCACCCGATGACCGTTGCGCACCACGGTGTCGGCGAGGTCCAGTTGGCGGTACAACTCGAGGGTGCGTGCCTGCACCGCCAGCGCTCGCGAAGTGGTGCCGGGCGCGGAGGTTTTATCGATGATGCGCACGCGCACGCCGAGTTTGCTCAGCCACAGGGCCAGTGCCAGTCCGGTCGGGCCGGCGCCGATGATCAGAACGTCGCTGCGGTTCATGGGCCTGTCCTCCTTTTGCTGTGCAGCAAGTATGGATCAGAAGGAGAGGGTGGCCAGTTGATCGGCCAGACGGAAAAGGCCCCGCAGCGGTGAGGCTGTGGGGCCTTTTTCGGGTGTTCGGCTGGGGGGCTTTTGCGTGGCGTAGATCCGGGCCCCTCACCCCAGCCCTCTCCCGAGGGAGAGGGAGCCGATTTGTGTGTTTTTTAAGACCTGAGTTCGACTCGATATTTCAGGTCGGTGTAACTTGCAAGAACACCACGGTCAGTCCCCTCTCCCTCTGGGAGAGGGCTAGGGTGAGGGGCTTTTCAGCTTTAAAAATCAATGGTGCCGGACAACTTGGCAACCCGCGGCTCACCCTGAGTCAGATACCCACCCTGAGCCGATTCCCAGTACTTCTTGTTCGCCAGATTCTCCACGCCCAGACGCACGGTCACGTCCTTCTCCGACACCTTGAACGCATAACGCGCACCGGCATCGAAGCGGTTCCAGGTCGGCAGGCTGAGGTTGTTCGCCGCATCCGCGTATTGACCACCAGTGCGCAGCATCCGCGCATTCAGCGCTACACCTTGCAGACCCGGCACGTCCCAATCCGCGCCAGCGTTGAACTGGAAGGTCGGCACACCGATCGCACGATTGCCGTCGTTGGCGCCGTTGAGGGTGTTCTTCAGTTCGGTGTCCATCAGGGTAAGGCCGCTGATCAGGCGCAGGCCCTGGATCGGCTCGCCGAACACGTTCATTTCTACGCCTTTGTTGACCTGCTCGCCTTCACGTACGTAGGTGCAGGTGGTGGCGCTGTCGATTTCGCAGTAACCATCGCTTGGCTGTTCGATGCGATAGACACCCAGGCTCGCGCCGTAAGTGCCCATGTCGACTTTCACCCCGGCCTCGGTTTGCTTGGAGCGGGCCGGTGCGTAAACCTCGTTGCCGTTGGTCACACGGAAACCACCGGAGCTGGTCGGCGAGGTCGGACCCTGTGCCAGGCCTTCGATGTGGTTGGCGTAGAACGACACATGTTCCCATGGCTTGAACACCACGCCGTACACCGGCGTAGTGATCGACTCGTCGTAGCTCGAGGAGCGCGGGCCGCTGCCATAACTGGCGTAGCTGTAACCTTGGACCACCAGTTGCTGACGGCGCAGGCCGGCGGTGACCAGCAGGCGATCATCGAAGAAACCGAGGGTGTCGGAAATCGCGATGCTGCGGTTGAAGGTCTTGCCGACGATCCCCGGATCATTCAAGTCGCCGCCGGCAAAGTTGCCGACCGGCGACGGCGTTTGCACCGGGTGATAGATGTTGTTGGCGTACTGGGTCAGGTCGAAATCGTAGGCGCTGCGCTGTTCGGCCCAGATGCCGGTCAAACCGAAATTGAGCTTATGGCTGACCGGGCCGGTGTTGAATTTGCCGTTGAGTCCGGCCATCACGCTGGTGTTGTCTTCATCGTGGGGGACGAACGAACCCGTGGTAAACGACGCACCGCTGTTGCCAACCAAAGTGGTCGAGTTGTAGCGCCCGACTTCGCGGGTGTGCTTGGCGCCGCCGGCCGCATAAGCGGTCCAGTTGTCGTTCAGGTCGTACTCGGCGCGGAGCATGCCGAAGGTGTCTTCGATGTCGGTGTAGCCCCACTTCGGCGCGTAGTTGGTGTCGGCTGACGGCGCGTCCGGAATATGCGTGGCAGTGCCGAGGTTGACCGAGCTGCGGCCACCGTTGACGCGCTCTTTCTGATAGGCGAAGTCGCCGGAAATGCGCAGGGCATCGCCGCGATAGTCGAGGCCGATGGCGAACAGTTTCGAGCGCTGGTTCTCGTGATCGATACCGGTGTCGCCTTCGCGCTGAGACAGGTTGATCCGGGCGCCAAAGCGGTTGTCTTCACCGAAACGCTGGCCGATGTCGAAGTGATGACCGATACGGCCTTCGCTGTTGATATCGGTGGTGTAACGCCGCAGCGGCACGTCGCCGGCGCGTTTCGGTTGCAGGTTGACGCCACCGCCGATGCCGGAACCGGTCGGGGTCACGCCGTTGATAAAGGCATTGGGGCCTTTGAACACTTCCACGCGCTCCAGGGCGTCGGTGGAAATGATCTGCCGTGGCAGCACGCCGTACAGGCCGTTATAGGAAATGTCATCGCCGTTCAGCGGCAGGCCACGGATCATGAAGACTTGCGCCTGGTTGGAGAAACCCGAGGCCTGACGCACCGACGAATCGTTGAGCAGCACGTCGGCGACGTTTTCGGCCTGCTGGTCCTGAATCAATTGCTCAGTGTAGGAGGCGGCGCTGAACGGCACGTCCATCATGTCCTGATTGCCGAGCACGCCGAGTTGCCCACCGCGGGCTACTTGGCCACCCGCGTAAACCGGGGGCAGGGCGTTGGGCGTCGGGGCCTGGGCATTGACGTTGACGTCGTCCAGCACCAGCGCCTTGTTATCGCCTTCGGCGGCGTGAGCGGTGACAGTCAGGGAGCACAGCAGGGCGAGAAGCGTCGGGCGAAACGGGACGGCGAGTCGAGCTGGAGCGGGCATGTAGATACCTGGAGGCGCACGGCCGGTGAGAAAAATAAGGGCGGCGCGGGAACTCCTTGCGCAAATGCGACTCCAGGTGCAAATGATAGATTTTCTCAGTAACGGTTTGCAATCAGTTTGTCATCACCCCTTCAAAACCCGCATTCCTGTGTAGGAGCTGCCGCAGGCTGCGATCTTTTGATCTTGTTTTTAAAATCAAAGTCAAAAGATCGTCCGATCGCGGCCCGAGCCTTCGGCAGCTCCTACACGGATTGTGTATCGTGGTTCGGGCTTAACAGACTGGATGAAGTTCCATGCATAACTTTCAATTACCGATCACGCTCGCCGCACTGCTGGCGCTCGCCGGTTGCGCGGGGCAGCGCAGTCAGGAACCGGTGCCGCGGGCGCCTGCCGAAGTGAAGGCTGAGATCGTGCGGCTGATGCCGGCCAAGACGGCCGATCGGCAAGGCTGGGCCACCGACATCTACGCCGCATTTGCCGCGCAGAACATCAGCCCGACCACGCAAAACCTCTGCTCGGTGCTGGCCGTGGCCGAGCAGGAATCCACCTTCCAGGCCGACCCCACGGTGCCCGGCCTGGGCAAAATCGCTCGAGACGAAATTGACCGCCGCGCCGCGAAAGTGCACATCCCCAGCCTGTTGGTCAGCGGTGCTCTACAAGTGCGCTCAACCAACGGCAAGACCTACAGCGAGCGCCTGAATGCGGCGCGCAGTGAAAAAGAACTCAGCGCGATCTTCGACGACTTCATCGGTCGTGTTCCGATGGGCCGCACACTGTTCGGCGGCTTCAACCCGGTGCACACGGGCGGGCCGATGCAGGTCAGCATCGAATTTGCCGAACAGCACGCCAAAGACTATCCATACCCGGTAGACGGTACGATTCGCCGCGAAGTGTTCAGCCGCCGTGGTGGCATGTACTTCGGCATCGCGCATTTGCTCGGTTATCCGGTGAGCTATCGCGAGCCGCTGTATCGGTTTGCTGATTTCAATGCCGGCTGGTACGCCAGCCGTAATGCCGCTTTCCAGAATGCGGTCAGCCGTGCTTCTGGTATCCCGCTGGCACTCGATGGCGACCTGATCCGCTACGACTCGATCATGCCCGGCGGCACGGAACTGGCGGTGCGCACCCTCGGCAAGTCATTGGGCATGCGCAACCCGACCATTCGCGATCAACTGGAGAAGGGCAAAACCCTGGAATTCGAAGAGACCAGACTCTATCAACGGGTGTTTGAACTGGCGGAGCAAGCGGAGGGGAAAAAGCTGCCGCGTGCGGTGTTGCCGGGAATCGTGCTGCAGAGCCCGAAGATCACCCGAAAACTCACCACAGCCTGGTTCGCCAAGCGCGTGGACGAGCGCTACAAGCGCTGCATGGCCAAGGCGAGATAAAACACACAGACATAAAAAACCCGGCCAGGGCAGCCGGGTTTTTCTGAGGTGTTGCGCTTACAGCCAATCATCAGGCAACGCGACGTTCGATCAGACGATCCGAACCACCTTCGGCAACGCGACGTTCGATCAGACGATCCGAACCACCTTCGGCAACGCGACGTTCGATCAGACGATCCGAACCACCTTCAGCAACGCGACGTTCGATCAGACGATCCGAACCACCTTCGGCAACGCGACGTTCGATCAGACGATCCGAACCACCTTCGGCAACGCGACGTTCGATCAGACGATCCGAGCCGCCTTCGGCAACGCGACGTTCGATCAGACGATCCGAGCCGCCTTCGGCAACGCGACGTTCGATCAGACGATCCGAACCACCTTCGGCAACGCGACGTTCGATCAGACGATCCGAGCCACCTTCAGCCACACGGCTTTCGATCAGTTTGTCCGAGCCGCCTTCGGCGATCAGGGTGTGGGCCGGGGTAGCGGCGAAAGCGTTGATAGCGAAGACCGAGAAAGCGATACCGAGAAGAGTCTGGCGTTTCATGATTGTGTGCTCCGGGGTGTTGTTGGTTGGTATGGAACAGATGTTACGCCCGGGATTTTTTATGAGAACTTCATTGCCGTGATGGTGAACATCGATGCCGATGATGGTAGCCAGGAGCCGCAGAGCAGAGCCTTACAGCACCTTCACCGCGCGCCCGATCGCCTGAATCGGCCCGGTCGGTTTGCCGATCGGCGAGCCATTGGCGCCCTCAAGTGTCAGCTCGAACAGCTGATTGGGTTGCAGCGGCGGCAGCTTGTCCAGCGGCACCGATAAAGCTTCGCCTGGCTTGACCAGCCCCAGCGACACCGGCCCCTGCCAGCCGTCAGCCTTGGTCCAGAATTCCAGCGCCTTGTCGGCTGGCACTTCGACCACACCGAGCGGAATCAGCTGAATCTCGTGCGAATTGCTCGCCTGAATCACCCAGCCCGGGGCTTTGTCTTGCGGCGCCACCAACACCACTAGATAACTCGGTCTCGGCGTGGTCTGAGTCAGCAGGACCGAGCCCAAAGTCAATGTGGCGGCCAGTCCGGCCGCACTCAACCCGCGCCAGAGTGGCAGCAGATTCCACCATGAGGTCGATGACGTTTTTGGCGCGAATCGTTCAAGGCTGCGTTCGATCCGTGGCCACAACAGCGCCGAGGGTTGTTGCACGGGCGCCAGCTCGGTCAGCTCCAGCAGACGCCGTTCCCAGGCATCCACCGCTGCACGCAATTCAGGATCATTCGGCAAGCGTCGTTGCACCTCGATCCGCTGTTCAAAAGAAAGCGTGCCGAGCACATATTCGCCGGCCAATTCATCGCGGTCTTGCGCTGATTCGCTGGTCATCCCATGCACTCCCGCAATGCGTTGAGGCTGCGTTTGATCCACGCTTTGACCGTGCCCAGCGGCGTGTCTAAACGCGCGGCAATCTGCGCGTGGCTGTAGCCGTCGACATAGGCATGCAGGATGCAGTGGCGGCGTTGTGGCTCGAGTTGTTCGAGGCAACGATGAATGCGTGCCGAATGCGCATGGGCATCGAAGTCGTCAGCATCCCCGACTGTTTCGTGCTCAACCCCGAGCGACGTTTCACGACCCTGATCTCGCAGCAGATTCAGCGCCAGATGCCGGGTCACACTGAACATCCAGCCACGCGCCGAACCGCGCGCCGGGTCGAAACCCGCCGCGCCGTTCCAGATCTTGATGAACGCCTCATGAACGATGTCCTCCGCCAGCGCCGTATCGCGCACCAGCCGTTTGGCCACGCCGAGCAGACGCGAGCCTTCCTGCACATACAAATCGCGCAGGGCCGCGCGCTCGCCTCGGGCACAGGCTGCGAGGCGGGCTTCGTAATCGAATGTGGATTCGGCTAAAGGCATGTCGTGCAATCTAGCTTACATTCCGCAAACATCCACACAATCCAGTTCCACCCTGTGGGAGCGAGCCTGCTCGCGAAGGCGGCGTGTCAGCCGATACATCCTTCTCTGACCCACCGCCTTCGCGAGCAGGCTCGCTCCCACTTTGGATCTCGGTAAGTCCGGAGATCAGTTCGCCGCCCAGAAAATGTAATCGGCCTGATATTTCACCACTTCCTGCTTGCCCTTGTTCGCCGCTGTGCATTCGCTGCCCGGCGCCACGCCGCCCTTGAGTGCGACACGCTGGATGTAACTCACGCCACTCATCGCGCCTTTGCCTTCTGCGGGATTGGCCTTGACCAGTTGATAGGGCAGGTTGCCCGGGCTTGATGGCGCCACGGCCAATTGCGTGCCGGTGACTTTCGAACCGTCCTTGGCTTGCCAGGTGGCGGGCGGGCCAAAGTAGGTTCCAACCTGCTTGCCACTGCGATCATTGAGCACCGCTTTCGGGCCGACAAACGTCCACTCGGTCTGTCCGGGGGTATTGGCTTTGTCACGGCATTCGTAGGTGATCTCGCCGACCCCGGTGGTTTCCATCGCGATCTTGTGGCCGTCCGGGACTTTGATCGCGTCGGGGTAACTGCCTTGGGCGAAGGTTGTCGAGGACAGGGCGAGCAAACCGGTGAGGCCAATCAGCTGGGTGATGTTCATCAGTGTTATCTCCGAAAAGGGTAGACCGCTGACAGCCGAAGAGGGCTGTTACAAGGACTACCCGTGACGGAGGCGTTTGGATGCAGTGCCCGGAAAATAAATTTCAATGACTCACCACCATCCCTGTAGGAGTGAGCCTGCTCGCGATGGCGGTGTGTCAGGCAGCACTCATGTCACTGGGATACCGCTTTCGCGAGCAGGCTCACTCCTACAGGGTTTTGTGTCGGGCTTGAGGCCGGAGGCGTTCAGGAGTTCCTGGGTGTAGGGATGTTGCGGCGCGGCGAAAATCTCGCGCGACGAACCCTGCTCAACCACCTTGCCATCCTTGATCACCATCAAGTCATGCGCCAACGCATGCACCACCGCCAGATCATGGCTGATGAACAAATAGGTCAGTCCATGCCTGATCTGCAATTGCCGCAACAACTCCACCACCTGCTTCTGCACCGTGCGATCCAGCGCCGAGGTCGGCTCATCGAGCAGAATCAGCGCCGGTTCCAGCACCAGCGCACGGGCGATGGAAATGCGCTGGCGCTGGCCACCGGAAAATTCGTGGGGATAGCGATGGCGGCTCTGTGGGTCGAGGCCGACTTCCTCCAATACGCGAATCACCGCCGCCTCACGCTCGGCTTCAGTGCCGATGCCATGGGTCAGCAACCCCTCGGCAATGATCTGCTGCACCGACATCCGTGGGCTGAGGCTGCCGAACGGGTCCTGGAACACCACCTGTATCTGCCGGCGCAACGGTCGCATCAAGCGCTGATTGAGCAGGCTCAATTGCTTGTTGCCGAATCGTATATTGCCCTCCGATTCGACCAGTCGCAGGATCGCCTGACCCAGCGTCGACTTGCCTGAACCCGACTCGCCAACAATGCCCAAGGTCTTGCCCCGTTGCAGGGTGAAACTCACGCCGTCCACCGCTTTGATGTAATCCTGCTGGCGGCTGAACAACGCCTTGGGCAGTGGAAACCACACCTTCAAATCATCGACTTCAAGCAAGTTGTGCTCGTACTCACTGGGCACCGGCGCGCCGCTGGGTTCAGCCTCGATCAACAAGCGACTGTAAGGATGCTGCGGCGCACCAAACAACGTTTCGCAATCGGCCTGCTCGACGATCTCGCCATGGCGCATCACGCACACCCGTTGCGCAATGCGCCGCACCAGATTGAGGTCATGGCTGATCAGCAACAGCGACATGCCAAGGCGTTGCTGCAACTCGATCAGCAGCTCAAGAATCTTCTGCTGCACCGTGACATCCAGCGCCGTGGTCGGCTCATCGGCGATCAACAGTTCCGGCTCGTTGGCCAGCGCCATGGCAATCATCACCCGTTGCCGCTGACCGCCGGAGAGTTGATGTGGATAGGCTTTCAAGCGCTGCAACGGCTGGCGGATGCCCACCAGCTCCAGCAGCTCCAACGTCCGCTCACGTGCCGCGCGCCCCTTCAAACCTTTGTGAATCTCCAGCACTTCGCTGACCTGCTTTTCCACCGTGTGCAACGGATTGAGCGAAGTCATCGGTTCCTGAAAAATCATCGCAATGCGGTTGCCGCGCAAGCCGCGCATCTGCTGCTCGCTGGCGTGCAATAAATCCACGCCGTTATAGCGGATCGCGCCGCTGCTGCTGACGTTCTTGCCCGGCAACAAACGCAGAATCGAATGCGCGGTCACCGACTTGCCCGAGCCGGACTCTCCGACCAGTGCCAGGCATTCGCCACGGCGAATATCCAGGTTCAATCCGTGCACCACTTCCTGTCCGGCGAATGCGACACGCAGATCGCGAATTTCAATCAGGTTGTCGTTCATGTCAGCTCCGGGGATCAAATGCATCACGGCAAGCTTCACCGATGAAAACCAACAACGACAAAATCAGCGCCAGGGCAAAAAACGCCGTCAGCCCCAGCCACGGCGCTTGCAGATTGCGCTTGGCCTGACCGATCAATTCGCCCAGCGAAGCAGTACCGGCCGGCATGCCGAAGCCAAGAAAATCCAGCGCAGTCAGCGTCGCAATCGCGCCAGTCAGAATGAACGGCAGGTAGGTGAGGGTGGAGGTCATCGCGTTGGGCAGGATGTGCCGGCACATCAGCTCGTTGTCGGTCAGGCCCAGCGCTCGCGCGGCTTTGACGTATTCCAGATTGCGTCCACGCAGAAACTCGGCGCGCACCACATCGACCAGCGCCAGCCAGGAAAACAGCGCCATGATCCCCAGCAGCCACCAGAAACTCGGCGAGACAAACCCGGACAAAATGATCAGCAGGTACAGCACCGGCAACCCCGACCAGATCTCCAGCACCCGTTGCCCGAGCAAGTCGACCCAACCGCCGTAATAACCCTGCAACGCCCCGGCAACGATGCCGATCAACGCACTGATACCCGTGAGAATCAGCGCAAACAGAATCGAAATCCGTGTGCCGAAAATCACCCGCGCCAACACATCGCGCGCCTGATCATCGGTGCCCAGCCAATTGCTCGATGACGGCGGACTCGGCGCCGGTTCGCTGAGATCGTAATTGACCGTGTCATAGCTGAACGGGATCGGCGGAAACAGCATCCAGCCGTCCTGATCCTCGATCAGTTTGTGCACGTAACCGCTGGCGTAATCCGGCTGAAACGGCAGCTCGCCACCGAAATCGGTTTCCAGGTAATCGCTGAGGATCGGGAAGTAAAAGGCGTCGTGGTAACGGATCACCAACGGCTTGTCGTTGGCGATCAACTCACCGCCCAGACAAATCAGGCACAGACCGATAAACAGCCACAGCGACCAGCGCCCGCGCCGATTGGCCTTGAACTGCGCAACGCGACGTTGACCAAGGGGAGAAAGAGTGAACATCAGGCAGTCCTCGCCGAGAAGTCGATGCGCGGGTCGAGCAGGGTGTAGCAAAGGTCGCCGATCAGCTTGATCAACAGGCCGAACAGGGTGAACAGGAACAACGCGCCGAACACCACCGGGTAATCCCGCGACACTGCCGCCTCGTAACTCATGCGCCCGAGGCCGTCGAGGTTGAAGATGGTTTCGATGAGCAAGGAACCGGCGAAAAACACCTCGATCAGCGCCGACGGCACACCGGCAACGACCAAGAGCATGGCGTTGCGAAACACATGGCCGTAGAGCACGCGGCGCTCGGTCAGGCCTTTGGCCCGCGCGGTGATCACGTACTGACGGCTGATCTCGTTGAGGAAGCTGTTTTTGGTCAGGATCGTCAACGTCGCAAAGCCGCCGATCACCAACGCCGTCACCGGCAGAACCAAGTGCCAGAGGTAGTCGCCGACCTTGCCCAAGGTGCTGAGGCTGTCGAAGTTGTCCGAGACCAGCCCCTGCACCGGGAACCAGTTGACGTAGCTGCCACCGGCAAACACCACGATCAACAGAATCGCGAACAGAAATGCCGGCATCGCATAGCCGATGATGATCGCCGTGCTGCTCCAGACATCAAACGCGCTGCCGTTCCTGATCGCTTTGCGGATACCCAGCGGAATGGAAATCAGGTAAGTGATCAACGTCGCCCACAAACCCAGCGACAGTGATACCGGCAACTTCTGCACGATCAGATCAGTGACCTTGGCGCCGCGAAAGAAACTGCTGCCCAGATCCAGCTGCGCGTAGTTTTTCAGCATCAGCCACAGGCGTTCGTGCATCGGCTTGTCGAAGCCGTAGTGGTGTTTGATCTCCTCGATCAGCGCCGGGTCGAGGCCACGGCTGCTGCGACCCGCGCCGCCAACCGCAGCAACCTCGCCACCGCCGCCCATGCTGTGACCGCCGAAACCTTGCAAACGAGCGATGGCTTGCTCCACCGGCCCACCCGGCGCGGCCTGCACGATGAGAAAATTCACCACCAGAATGCACAACAGCGTCGGGATGATCAGCAGCAAACGTCGACTCAGATAACGCAGCATGTCACTGGCCCCCCGCGAGCTGGCTGTGCATCTGCTGGGTGGTCAACGCCTTGGCCGATACCTCCCACCAGGTGTTGAGGCCTTCGTCGTACGCCGGTTGCACGGGCGGCATGCCGAAGCGGTTCTGATACACCGTCGGCGTGCCTTTGGAGTAGTAGTTGGGAATCATGTAGTAACCCCATTGCAGCACCCGGTCGAGGGCGCGGGCGTAATGCACCATGGCCTCGCGGGTGTTGGCCTGGACCAGCCCGTCAATCAGTTGATCGACCGCCGGATTGGCCAGCACCATCGAGTTGGAACTGCCGACTTGCGTGGCGCTTTGCGAGGCGTACAGGCTGTACAACTCGCGGCCGGGAGAGACGATCGGATCGCCGCTGCGCGGGAAAGCGACGACGATCATGTCGTAGTCGCGGGCGTTGAGGCGGTTGATGTATTGCGCCGAATCGATCCGGCGCAGATTGAGCGTGATGCCGATCTGCGCGAGGGTGCGTTTGAACGGCAGCAACATGCGGTCGAAGCCGCCCTGACCGTCGAGAAAGGTGAACTCCAGCGGCTCGCCCGCAGCGTTGACCAGACGATTGTGTTGCGGCGTCCAGCCAGCTTCGGCGAGCAGCTTCAGCGCTTGCAGTTGTTTGTCGCGGATGTAGCCACTGCCATCGGTTTTCGGTGCCTCATACACCGTGGTGAAAACCTCGTCGGGAACCTGCCCGCGCAGCGGTTCGAGGATCTTCAATTCTTCAGCGTCGGGCAGGGCGGTGGCGGCCATTTCGCTCTTCGGCCAGAAGCTGTTCTGGCGCACGTAGAAGCCGCGCATCATCTGTTTGTTGGTCCACTCGAAATCCCACAGCAGGCTGATCGCCTGACGCACCCGGCGATCCTTGAAGAACGGGTTCTGCAGGTTGAACACGAAGCCCTGAGCGGCAGTGGGTTTGTCCGGGGCGAGGATCGACTGCTGCAAGCGGCCGTCGCGCAACGCCGGGCTGTCATAGCCGACCACATAACCAGACGAGGAGAACTCGCGGTTGTAGTCGAATGCGCCGGCCTGCAGCAGCTGTCGGGCAACGTCGGTGTCGCCGTAGAAATTCACCGTGAGATTGTCGAAGTTGTACATGCCGCGACTGACCGGCAGGTCCTTGCCCCACCAGTCCGGGTCGCGCTGAAAACTGATGCTGCGCCCGGCGTCGACCTTGCTCACCCGGTACGGGCCGCTGCCCAGCGGTGGCTCGAAACCGCCGCCATTGGCGAAGTCGCGGGTTTTCCACCAATGCTCGGGGACGATGCGCATCGTCGCCAGGTCCAGCGCCAAGGTGCGGTTGAGATTGTTCTTGAAGGTGAAGCGCACCTGCCGCGGGCCTTCGATCAGCACGTCCTGCACATCGGCGTATTGCTGGCGATAACTCAGACTGCCCTTGGTCATCAGCAGGTTGAAGGTGTAGCGCACGTCTTCGGCAGTGATCGGCGTGCCGTCGGCGAAACGTGCTTTTGGATTGAGGGTGAAACGCACCCACAAGCCTTCGGGGTCGCGCTCGATCTGCTGCGCGACCAGTGCGTAAACGGTGTACGGCTCGTCGAGTGAACGGAACGCCAGCGGCGAATACACCCAGTCATTGACCTGCACCACGGAAATGCCCTGATCGGCATACGGGCTGATGTAGTTGTACTGGCCGATCTCCATCGACGCGCGACTGAGTGAACCACCCTTGGGCGCCTTGGGCTCGACGAAATCAAAGTGCTGGAAGTTCGCCGGATACTTCGGCGCCTCGCCGTACACCGTCAGCGCATAACTGCCAGCGGCCAGCGCCAAGGTGCCGGTGCACAGCAGCGCACTGCCGAGCAGCAGGCCAGCCATATTGCGCAAAAAACTCATGAAGTCACTCCTGAAAATCCCTGAAAGGCCACGGACCCAATGTGGGAGCGAGCCTGCTCGCGAAGGCGTCTAGTCAGCCGACATCTCTCTTGCTGATCCACCGCTTTCGCGAGCAGGCTCGCTCCCACAGGGGGATGTGTTCTGTTTCCGGTTAGAAGTGGTAAGTCATGCGCGCAAACAACGTGCGGCCCAGCGGGTCGGTGTAGCGCGGGTCATAGCCGCTCTGGAAGTTGTAGGCCTGGTTGGAGAACGGCGGGTTGCGGTCGAACACGTTCTTCATCCCGGCATCGACATCCAGCACCTTGTTGAAGGTGTAGCCGGCCGACAGATCCCACACCGAATACGACGCCACGCGCGCGTGGGTGTCGCGGTCGTAGTCGTTGTAACCCGTGGTGAAGCGGTTGGTCAGCGCCGCCCGCGCCGCGCCGAAGGTCCAGCTGCCGGTGAGGTTGTGTTTCCAGCGCGCGATCACGCCGTCACCCTGAAAGTCGCCGACCTTGTCAGTGAACGGGCCTTTGATGGTGCTCTGGAAGTCGTACTCGTCAACATAGGTGCCTTGCAGGCCCAGACCGAACTGGCCGTACGGCGTGTTCGGGAAGCGATAGTCGAGCGACACATCGACACCGTTGGTTTCGACGATGCCGAGGTTGGCGTTGCCAGTGACGATGTAGTTGAGCGTGCCGTCGGCGTTGCGCACGAAGCGATCCGGGTAGGAACCGGCCTGATCAAACACGGTGGATTCCGGGAACGGCTGGATCTGGTTGGAGATGTGAATCCACCAGAAATCCAGACCTACCGAGAGGTTGTTGATCGGCTGATACACGAAGCCGAGGGTCACGTTGCGCGCCTTCTCCGGGGCCAGATCTTCGTTGCCGCCAATCTGGTTGAGGAACTGCTGACCGCAATCGCGGCCGCCATTGCCGCCCGGTTGCACCACACCGCCGGTACACAGCACCGGGTCGTTGTAGTAACCCTGGGTGAAGGTGATGCTGCGCGGCGAATACAGCTCATATAGCGATGGCGCACGGAAGCCTTCGCTGTAGGCGCCACGCACCACCAGCTCTTTCAACGGCTGATAACGGAACGAATATTTTGGGTTGGTGGTGCTGCCGAAGTCGCTGTATTTGTCATGGCGCACGGCGGCGGACAGTTCGAGGCTGTCGAGCACCGGCACGTTGATTTCGGCATAGGCGGCTTTCACGCTGCGGTCGCCTTCGACGCTGCCCGCCGGGTCGATACCGAGGCTCTGAATGTCGCCAGCGAACGACTCGAAATCCTGGTGGAATTTCTCTTTTCGGTATTCACCACCCAGGGCCAGACCGGACGGGCCGGCGCCGAACCAGTCGCCGATTTCACGACTGATACGACCATCGAAACCGGCTACACGGCCCACAGCAGTGGAATAGGCGCCGTGATACGCCGCGTTATCGATGTATTGCTGACCGGCGGCAGATTGTGGGCCGAACGGGTTGAGCAGACCGCTGGCCAGACCGGCGATCATCGCCTGATCGCTGACATAGCCACTGGTGACGCTGGAGACGATTTTGTTCTGGTTGTACGAGGCGCCGACGTTGTAATCCCAGCCGCCAACCAGACCATCGAAACTGAGCAGGAAGCGCTGGCTGGTGTTCTGGTCTTTCGATTCACGCGGGCCGGCCGCGGTTTCACGCCAGTTGACGTCCACCGGTTGCGTCGGGTCGAGGGCGAAATCGGTGGGCGCCGGGGTGATGCCGTTGCCGGGGTAGTAGGGCGACGAAGAATCGAGGCTCAGGCCGGTCAGTGGCGCCGGGCCGATCGCCGTGGCGTTGTTGTTGCGCGACCAGAAGTATTCGAGGTTGACGTTGTGATCGTCGCCAAGCTTGCCGGTGGTTTTGCCGAAGAACGAGGTCTTTTCGGTTTGCGGCACCAGATCGATGTATTCACGGGTGCTGAAGCGGCACAAGCCGTCGCGGGCGATCAGGTTCGGCCCGTTGCAATTGCTGTTGGCCAACGGGTTGGTCGCGTTGCCGTTCTGGCTGTAGTTGCCGGGGAACGCGGTGCCCGAGGTCTGATCGAGACCGCGACCAGGCGCGTAGTCAGTTGCAAAAGAGCGGTCGTTGGCGTCGAGGTTCTGCTGCTTGTTGTAATTGAACACGCCGAGGACGTTGAAGCGGTCTTCTTCCAGGTCGCCGTAGCCCCAACTGGCGCTCATGTCTTTGGTCGCGCCGCCACCGCTGTGGGTCGGGGTTTCGCCGCCGAGGGTCAATTGGCCGTCGGTCAGGGATTTCTTGGTGATGAAGTTGATCACGCCGCCGATGGCGTCGGTGCCGTACAGGGCCGAGGCACCGTCGCGCAGGACTTCCACACGTTCGATGGCGGCAAACGGGATCATGTTCAGGTCTACCGCGCCGCCGGCCGAGTTGGTCCCGGACAAGGCGTTGTTGGCCAGGCGTCGACCGTTGAGCAGCACCAGCGTCTTGTTCGCGCCGATGCCGCGCATGTCGGCGAACGAGGCGCCGCCAGTGGCTGCGCCCACGGAGCCTGCGCTGTTGTTGATCGACTGGCTGCCGGTGATGCGCTGCACCAGTTCGGCGGTGGTGGTCACGCCCTGTTTGCGCAGTTCTTCGGCCTTGAGAATGGTGATCGGCACCGCCGTTTCCGCATCGACCCGGCGAATCGCCGAGCCCGTCACTTCGACCCGTTGCAGTTGCGTGGTCGGCGCCACCACCGCCGCAGCCGCCGGGACGCTGGTGTTGTCGTTCTCGGCCGCCTGCACAGTCCCGGCGCCCATCCCCATGGCCACCAGATACAACGGAACAAAACGGTGGCGAGAAATCGTTGCCACCAAGGGTTTGAGCGTGAAGCGTGGAGTGTTCATCAGCATGGTTATTTCCGACTTTTTAGACGTTATCGAATTGGCCTTGTGAGCCCCTCATTGCTCCGCTATCGGTGATACCGCGTGCGGAAAACCACTTTCTTCAAGCAAGCCGATCCCCTCCGAAGACGCGTGGCGTTTTTCGGTCGGCTGGTTGCGACAGGATTCAGCGGGCGGTGCCGGGCGCGTCTTTCACTGCGCGCCCGGCACCGTACTCAGTGGGTGGTCATCACCGAAATCTTGGTAATGCCCGAGCGTTCGATCGACGCCATGGCCTTGGCCACCTGGCCGTAATTGACGGCGGAATCGGCCTGCAACTGCACGCGGACTTCGGCGTCCTTGGCCTTGACCTCCTTGAGGCTGGCTTCCAGCGATTCCGGTGCCAGCTCGGTCTTGGCCAGATAGAACTTGCCGTCCTGATCGACGCTGACCACCACCGGGTCTTTCTTTTCGGCGGGGGCGACGGCATCGGTTTTCGGCAGGTTGACTTTGATCGCGTTGGTCATCAGCGGCGCGGTGACGATGAACACCACCAGCAACACGAGCATCACGTCGACCAGTGGCGTGACGTTCATTTCGCTGAGCACTTCATCGCTGTCTTGAGTGGAGAACGACATCAGCTGGCCTCCCGCACGGCGGCAGTGGTTTTGCTGGCGATGGCCTGACGGCTGATGGAAAACGCGCTGCGCGAGGCGAGGGCGTCGAAGTCGTGGGCGAAGTCATCCATGTCCGCCGAGGCCAGTTTCAGTCGGCGCAGAAAGAAGTTGTAAATCAGCACCGCCGGTACGGCGACGGCGATACCGACACCGGTGGCGATGAGCGCGTGACCGATCGGCCCGGCCACTGCTTCAAGGCTGGCGGAGCCGGTTTCGCCGATGCTTTTCAGCGCTTCCATGATGCCCCACACGGTGCCGAACAAACCAATGAACGGCGCGGTGCTGCCGATACTGGCGAGGATCGCCTGGCCGTTTTCCAGCGAGCGGCGTTCCTTCTGGATCTGCTGGCGCAGGTTGCGTTCCAGGCGATCCGAACGGTTGATGGTGTGCGCCAGTTGCTGGGTGGTGCGCGGCGAATCTTCCACCAGCAGCGCTTCGAAACCGCTGCTGGCGATGCGCGCCAGCGAGCCCGGATACTGGCTGGCGTGTTCGGCGGCGGTGAGCAGATCCGGCGCGCCCCAGAAGGCCTTGGTGAATTGTTTGTTCTGCGCTTTCTGCCGCAGGTACTGCGCCGACTTGACCAGCAGGATCGCCCAGCTGACCACGGAAAACAGCACCAGACCCCAGAGCACGCCGGGGACAATCATCGAAGACAAATCGTTCATGGTGATACCTCGCTTGCGTTATTCGGTTGTGCGTTGATTGAGCATTCGGTTATTGCGGCAATTTGAAATCGATGGTCTGGGTGGCAAAGCCGTCGATCGGCGTGTCACCGCGTTTGGCCGGAATGAATTTCCAGTTCTTCACGGCGGCAACAGCCGCGTCATCCAGTTGCGGTTTACCGCTGGATTTGGTCACCGTCACTGATCCTGCGCGACCGTTGGCCAGCACTTGAATGCGCAGCACCACGCTGCCTTCCCAGTTGCGCCGCAGCGCCAGCGACGGGTATTCCGGTGGCGGGTTGCCGAGACTGGCGAGGCCGGAAATCGCTGCCGACTCCTTGACCGGACCCGGTGCAGCGGCAGGTGCCGGCGGTGCGCTCGGGGTGGCCGGGGCAGCGGGTGCAGCGGGTGCGGCCGGGGCCGGTGGAGCTTTCGGCGGCTCGACCTTTTTCACCGGTTTCGGCTTCTCGACCGGTTTCGGTTTTTCGATCGGCTTGGGCTTCTCCACCGGTTTTGGCGGTGGCTTGACCGCGTCCTCGTCTTCCACCGGTTGTTCAGGTTCCGGCGGTGGTGGCGGAGGAGGCGGCGGCGGTTCCGGGGTGGGTGGTGCCGGTGGCGTCGGGCTGGTCAGCTCGACGGTCATTTCCGGAATCTGCGGCGGCGTTGGCAGTGGCTCTGTTTTGGATTGCTGGAGAAACCACCAGGCGCCGCCATGTATCAGCGCCGACACAGCCACCAGCAACACCATCTGCTGTTTATTCAGACCGCCGGGTTGCGACGTGTTGGCTTTAAACGCCAGCCTGCCCGGTGGCGGCGGAACTGGAGCTTCCCGCAACGGCCCCGGCAGGGTTCTGTGCTTTACCGCATCGTTCATTAAAGCTCCCTCGGGTGGATGAAGGGCAATAAGGTGCCGTCCGAACATCCGGGGGATGTTCGAGTGGGTGGGTGCAACTTTCTTCAAGGTGAGCAGAAGCCGATAGTTAGTTGAACTATCCGGTTAACAAGGCTTGTGCAAACTTACGGGCTTAGCGCTATCGACTTTCTGCGTTCATTAGCCATTCCCTGGTGTTGTTCTATGTAGGAGCTGCCGAAGGCTGCGATCTTTTGATTCTGCCTTTAAAGATCAAGATCAAAAGATCGTCCGATCGCGGCCCGAGCCTTCGGCAGCTCCTGCAATTGATAACTCGAATTCTGTTTTGCAACGGCTGTGCCAGATATTGCCGAAATGTAGAGCGGTTATTTCATCAGTGTTACCCATGTCGCATTTATATAAGTTTTGCCATCGCCGTGGTTTTTCTCTGGCACACGGATTCCCGTTACTCCGGTTAACGGAGCTTTTTCAGAGGCGAGTCAGGCTGTACGCGGTATCCGGCTGATTGGCGGGATAGAGCGGCTGCGTGGCTTGCGGCCTGGGCACTTGCTGGTGCGCGGCGGACCGATTTGGTGCGGGTCAATGTTTTAGCGGGTCACGGGGCATGTTCCTTGTTCTTGTTTAAATGGAATCAATGTCTGCAATGCTTGATAGTTGAAGTCGCTGGAGCGGTTTTGGTGCATTTGTAAAGTCATTGGAAGTTATTGTTCGACAATCCTCTTTTCGCTCGTTTAATACAGAGGCTGGGCAATAATCTTTCGAGTCATATTTAAAAAATAAATAGCACGCTGCTGTCGGCGAATACGTCATCGCCGAATACAGTGCTTGGTGGCTGCGTCAGGTAATAAAGTAAGTGCGTTGGCCGCCGGGACTGTTCAGATGAACTCGGCGTTGTGCACGAAGAAGCAAAGAGAGGGGCGAACGGCAGAGCGTTTGAAGATTCACGCGGTGAACTCCTTGTTGCC
This sequence comes from Pseudomonas sp. S3_C06, assembly GCF_054667675.1. Taxonomy (NCBI): domain Bacteria; kingdom Pseudomonadati; phylum Pseudomonadota; class Gammaproteobacteria; order Pseudomonadales; family Pseudomonadaceae; genus Pseudomonas; species Pseudomonas sp. S3_C06. The sequence continues at coordinate 1,649,346 of NZ_CP162747.1, read as the reverse complement.
AGCTCGGATACGCGAACTTTTGGTTCGGTATCGCACCTTACAAGAACGCGGATAGCGTTCGATGATTGCTCTTGGTGCGGGATGGGCACCGCCAGCGCTGTTTTGCGAGGTTTGAATTCGCAAGTCGCGAGTGAATGGGAAAACCGTGCCAAAACCGATACACAGGCAGAATTTTTCTACATCCACGCTACAGCCATCTACCCTGTGGCAATGGTCTTTTCGGGGGGATTGGATATGTACCAGCTCTATGGGCACAGAAATTCGGGCGCAGCCGCCATCGAAGCGGCGCTGGAGCTGTGCCAGATCGCTTACCGTTTCATTGATATCGAGGCCAGCACCGAAGCCGCCGAGGCGTTGGCCCAGCTCAATCCACTCAAACAGATACCGACCTTGCAACTGCCCGATGGCAGCGCCATCACCGAGAGCGCGGCGATCCTGATTCATCTGGGCCTGACGTTTCCCAAGTCCGGCCTGCTGCCGACCAAGGCGGATGACCGTGATCAGGCGATTCGCGGTCTGGTCTACATCGTCAGCAACTGTTATGCGGCGATCGGCGTCATCGATTATCCGGAGCGCTGGCTGCTGATGCCTGACGAAGCCTCGCGGCAGAATCTGGTGGCCGGAGCGCGTGAGCGATTGCATTGGAGTTGGGAGGTGTTTGCCGACCAGTTTTCTGCCGAGCTGTATCTGGATGACGAAACGCCGGGGGCACTGGATGTGCTGGCGGCAGTGGTGACGCGCTGGGCGGGCAGCCGCGAGCATTTGCGTCAGACGCGACCGGGGTTTTATGCGTGGTTGCAGCGGATTGACCGGCACCCGGTGCTGGCACCGGTCTTTGCCCGGCATTGGCCGTCCTGACAGAGGTGATCGTTCCCACGCTCTGCGTGGTAACGCAGCCCGGGACGCTCTGCGTCCCAAAGCGTGACGCAGAGCGTCACAGGAGGCATTCCTTTGCTGCGCGTGGGAACGATCATGAGGAGGACGGGATTTATTCCCCGCGAATGTACTGCTCCAGCTGTTTGATCAGCTCCGCCTGTTCGGCAATCGCTTCCTTGACCAGGTCACCGATCGACAGCAAACCGATCAACTTGCCGTTCTCGACCACCGGCAAGTGGCGCAGGCGTTTGTCGGACATGATGCCCAGGCAGGTGTCGACGGTTTGATGGGTGTCGACGGTGATCACGTTCGCCACCATGATGTCGCGCACCGGCGTGCCTACGGATGAGCGGCCATGCAGCACCAGTTTGCGCGCGTAGTCGCGTTCGCTGATGATGCCGACCACTTTTTCGTCTTCGACCACCAGCAAGGCGCCGACGTTTTTCTCGGCCATCTTCATCAGCGCTTCGAGCACCATGTGATCAGGCTTGATCTGGTGCACTTCCTGATTTTTCTGATCTTTGAGCTTGAGCAGTTGGGCGACGGTCTTCATGGCGGTTACTCAGGTGTTGTCGTTGTTATCCAAGCATCGTAGACGCAAGCGCGCAGGGCAAGGTGGCAAAGCGGCAGATAACACGCAAAAAACGTCATTTGCCGGTTTTTTCCGTGGCGGGTGGCAATTTATCGCCAGAGTCATCCCAGGCAATGCCGCGTAGAATGCCTCTCTGATTCAATTCCTGAGGTTGCAGTGGTGGATTTACCGCAGGGCTTCGTCCTGACCCGGCATTGGCGCGATACCCCGGCCGGCACCGAAGTCGAGTTCTGGCTGGCGACCGACGCCGGGCCGCGCCGTGTGCGCCTGCCGCATCAGCCGTCGGTGGCGTTTATTCCTGCCGAGCAGCGCGAAGCGGCCGAACGCCTGCTGCACGACGAAAAGAATGTAGAACTGCGCCCGCTGGCCCTGCAGGATTTCGAACATCGCCCGGTGCTTGGTCTGTATTGCCAGCAACACGGCCAGTTGATGCGCCTGGAAACCGCGCTCAACCGCAACAGTGTCGACGTCTTCGAAGCCGACGTTCGCCCGCCGGAGCGCTATCTGATGGAGCGCTTTATCACCGCGCCGGTGCGGTTCAGCGGTACGCCCGATGCCGACGGCGTATTGCTCAACGCCCAGCTCAAACCTGACCCCGATTACCGACCGACGCTACGGCTGGTCTCGCTCGACATCGAAACCACCGAAACCGGCGAGTTGTATTCGATCGCCCTCGAAGGCTGCGGCGAGCGTCAGGTGTACATGCTTGGCGCGCCGAATGGCGACGCCAGCATCGTCGACTTCGACCTCGAATACTGCGACTCGCGCACGATCATTCTGAAGAAGCTCAACGACTGGTTCGCACGCCACGACCCAGACGCAATCATCGGCTGGAACGTCGTGCAGTTCGATCTACGCATTCTCCACGAACACGCGCGACGCCTCGGTGTGCCGCTGAAAATCGGCCGTGGCGGCGAAGAGATGCAATGGCGCGAACACGGCAGCCGCAATCACTACTTCGCCTCGGCGGCGGGGCGACTGATCATCGATGGTATCGAGTCCCTACGCTCGGCGACCTGGAGTTTCCCCTCGTTCAGTCTGGAAAACGTCGCGCAGACCCTGCTCGGTGAAGGCAAGTCCATCGACAACCCGTACCAGCGCATGGACGAAATCAACCGCATGTTCGCCGAGGACAAACCGGCGCTGGCCAAGTACAACCTCAAGGACTGCGAACTGGTCACGCGGATCTTTGCCAAGACCGAGCTGCTGACCTTCCTGCTCGAGCGCGCCAGTGTCACCGGACTGCCGGCGGACAGAAGCGGCGGCTCGGTCGCCGCGTTCACCCATTTGTACATGCCGTTGATGCACCGACAGGGTTTTGTCGCGCCGAACCTCGGCACCAATCCGCCACAGGCCAGCCCCGGCGGTTTCGTTATGGACTCGCAACCGGGCTTGTACGAGTCGGTGCTGGTCCTTGATTACAAGAGCCTGTACCCGTCGATCATCCGCACCTTTTTGATCGACCCGGTGGGGCTGATCGAAGGTTTGCAGCACCCGGATGACGCCGACTCCGTGCCGGGCTTCCGTGGCGCCCGATTCTCGCGCACCCGCCATTGCCTGCCGTCCATCGTTTCGCGCGTCGCCGAAGGTCGTGAGACCGCCAAGCGCGAGCACAACGCACCGCTGTCGCAGGCACTGAAAATCATCATGAACGCCTTCTACGGCGTACTCGGTTCCAGTGGTTGCCGCTTCTTCGATACGCGGCTGGCCTCATCGATCACCCTGCGCGGCCACGAAATCATGCTGCGCACGCGCAAGCTGATCGAAGAGCAGGGCCACGCGGTGATCTACGGCGACACCGACTCGACCTTCGTCTGGCTGCGTCGCCCGCACGGACAGGAAGAGGCGGCGAGCATCGGTCATGCGCTGGTCAAGCACGTCAACGACTGGTGGCGCGCGCATGTGCGTGATGAATACGGACTGGAAAGCGCCCTCGAACTGCAATTCGAAATTCACTACAAACGCTTTCTGATGCCGACCATTCGCGGCGCGGAGGAGGGCAGCAAGAAGCGCTACGCCGGCCTCGTCACCCGCGCTGATGGCAGCGATGAAATGGTCTACAAAGGCCTGGAGACCGTGCGCACCGACTGGTCGCTGCTGGCCCGGCAATTTCAGCAGGAACTCTACGAGCGGATCTTCCAGCGCAAGCCCTATCAGGATTACGTGCGCGACTATGTGCGTAAAACCCTCGCTGGCGAATTCGACGATCGACTGGTCTACCGCAAGCGCCTGCGCCGCACTCTCGACGATTACGAGCGCAACGTGCCGCCCCACGTGCGCGCCGCACGGCTGGCCGATGACTACAACGCCCAGCACGGGCGCCCACGGCAGTACCAGAATGGCGGCTGGATCAGCTACGTCATCACCCTGGCAGGTCCCGAACCGCTGGAAGTGCGCCGCGCCGCGATCGACTACGACCACTACATCACCCGGCAACTGCAACCGGTGGCGGACGCGATTCTGCCGTTTGTCGACGACGATTTCTCAACCCTGATCGGCGGGCAACTGGGCCTGTTTTGAGTCGAGCAGTTGCAGCGTCCATTCATCGAGAATGCCGTGAAAGTAGCGCTCCAGCGCTTGGGTGAACACGCTGTCTTCAGCGGCGAACTGAGCGAACAGGGTCATCGAGGAATGAAATTTCAGGTCATCGGGATGGCCGAATATCTCCGCGATCGAACGCTGTTGCACCTTCAGCACTAACTGCGTGCAAGTACGCAGGCGTGCGCCGAGCAGCTCGTGAGCCAGATAAGCCCGGGCTTCCTCGGCCGAACCGATGGCGTAGCGCCGGGACATTTCGCTGCCGCCCAGGCCGGCAAACTGCGGGAAGACAAACCACATCCAGTGGCTGCGTTTGCGGCCCTCGTCGAGTTCGCGTTGCACGCGCTCGAATACCGAATCCTGAGCCTGGACAAAACGTTGCAGGTTGAACGGGTCGTACTGATCAGTGCTTCTCATCGCGAAGCCCTCGCCAGCCGCTGGCTCAGACCATGGCCAGCCGCTGCTTGCGTTGTGGCGCTTGAAACACCTGGTCCAGCGCCGCCAGATCCCCTGCCTCCAGTTGCAGTTGCGCGGCTTGTGCATTGAGTTGCACGTGTTCCGGTCGCACAGCCTTGGGAATCGCAATCACCCCATCCTGACGCAGAATCCACGCCAGCGAAACCTGTGCGGGGGTTACGCCATGACGAGCGGCAATGTCTTTCAACACCGGCTCGGCGAGCAGGGCACCGCCCTGGCCAATCGGACAGTAAGCCATCAGCGGCATGCGCTGGTGTTGGCACCACGGCAGCAGATCGAATTCGATGCCGCGCTCTTCGAGGTTGTAGAGCACCTGATTGGTCGCGCATACCGAACTGGAGAGTTCTTCGAGATCATCGACATCGAAATTCGACACGCCCCAACGGCCGATCTTGCCGTCTTCGCGCAGGCGTTCGAAGGCTTCGACGGTTTCTTCCAGCGGATACTGGCCGCGCCAATGCAACAGATAGAGGTCGATGTAGTCGGTGTCGAGCCGCCGCAGGCTGCGCTCGCAAGCTTGCGGGATGCCCTTGCGGCTGGCGTTGTGCGGGTAGACCTTGCTCACCAGAAACACCTGATCGCGCAGGCCGGCAATGGCTTCGCCTACGACTGATTCAGCAACGCCCTCGGCGTACATTTCCGCCGTGTCGATCAGGGTCATACCCAGCTCGATACCCGTGCGCAGGGCGGCCACTTCACGCTTGTGCGCCGAACGGTCTTCGCCCATGCGCCAGGTGCCTTGGCCAATGACTGGAACCTGGACGCCGGCCAGTTCGAGGGTACGCATGCAAACCTCCTTGCTGAATGTGTCGATACCTTTTAGTGGGCAGCAGGATAGCTCAGGGGTTCAAAAAGCAAAAAGATCGCAGCGTGCCGCAGCTCCTACAGGAAAACGCTTAACTGTAGGAGCTGCGGCACGCTGCGATCTTTTGATCTTCGTTTTTACTTGGCGGAGAACTTCAACACCACGCTGTGGCTGTAAGTCTGCCCCGGATCAAGCCGAGTGCTCGGGAAGTCCGGCTGATTCGGTGAATCCGGATAATGCTGAGTCTCCAGGGTAAACGCGCCCCAGTGCGGATACACCTTGCCACCCTTGCCCTTGACCGTACCGTCGAGGAAGTTGCTGGTATAGAACTGCACACCCGGTTCCGTGGTGAACAACTGCAGCACGCGACCGGATTGCGGATCGCTCACCTCAGTCGCAACTTTGCCGATATCACCCTTGGTATCCAGCGCCCAGTTGAAATCGAAGCCACCCTGTTTCGGCTCGGCAAATTTCAACTGCGGATGATCAGCCTTGATGTGCGTGCCGATCGCGGTTGGCTTGCTGAAATCCATCGGTGTGCCGGCCACGGGTGCCAGTTCGCCGGTCGGGATCAGCTTGGCGGTGACCGGGGTGTAATGGCTGGCGTGCAGGGTGGCGACCTGTTTGAGGATGTCGCCATTGCCGGCGCCGGCGAGGTTGAAGTAGCTGTGGTTGGTCAGGTTGAGCACGGTCGGTTTGTCGGTGCTGGCCTTGTAGTCGATGCGCAGTTCGTTGTTGTCGGTGAGGCGATAGGTCACTTCGGTGGTGAGGTTGCCGGGGAAACCCATTTCGCCGTCCGCCGACAGATAGGTCAGGGTCACGCCGACTGAGTCCTTGTCCTTGGTTTCCTGGGCTGTCCAGACTTTCTTGTCGAAGCCCGATGTGCCGCCGTGCAGTGCGTTGGTTTTGTCGTTCTGGGGCACTTGATAGCGCTTGCCGTCGAGTTCGAACGCACCTTCGGCGAGGCGATTGCCGAAGCGGCCGATGGTCGCGCCGAAGTAGGCGGTGCCTTTCTGGTAGCCCTGCACATCATCGAAGCCGAGCACGACGTCGTCGAACTTGCCGTGCTTGTCGGCGACTTTCAGCGATTGCAGGGTCGCGCCGTAGGTGATGACGGTGGCTTGCATGCCGTGGCTGTTGCGCAGGATGTATTGCTCGACGGGCGTGCCGTCATTGGTTTTGCCGAAAGCTTTGTGTTCGGCGCTGAGGCCGGCTGCGTTGGCGGAGAGGGTGGCGATCATCAGGGACAGTCCGAGGCCGGAGAGCAGGTGACGGGATTGAAGCATGGTTGACCTTCCTTTTTGTTGTTGTTTTTGAAAGCGGCGTTCTATCGGTATGTTAATCACCGAAAAAACAAAGTAGTCATACTAAATGCTCAGCAAGTGAAAATTTATAGCTGATTAGTCGTTTATTTCAACAATAAAGACAGACTAAATTGCAGGTCGGGGTTGGTCGAAGGACGACCGGGCATTCGGCGCACTGCACTTTTTCGCAATCGGCGGCTCTATCCATGGCCAGGATGCGGTGACTCCCGCCGCACAGGAATGTGCCTGTTCGAGATTTCATGCCGAGAGTTTTTGCCCCGATCGCTGCTTTTTTCCGCCGCCCGTGCCTGTTGCTGGCCTGTCTGTCGTCGCTGCTGTTCAGCGGTTGCAGTCACCAGGACGGCAACGGTTTCTTCAACCAGATGCGTGAGGGGAAGCCGCAGGAGTTCTTGCAGACCAGCGTCGACCGCATGGCCACACTGGCGATGCGCGACAACCTCAACAGTCTCTATCGCTTGCAGGGCAAACTGTACTTGCGCAACCCGGAAGAACTGCGCAAGTCAGGCTTTCTCAACATCCATGCGGCCGTGAAACAGGTGCGCCAAGCCATCGAGCAGCAACAGCCGTTGCCGGTGCTTGGCGGTCGCAAGGATCTGGCGGCGCTCAGCTATGCGATGAGTCCGGAGTTCCTTGGCGATCGCGTCGGCGCCTTCATCTATGCCATCGGCAGCATGCTGGTCACCGCCCACGGCAATCGCACCGAGTTCTACATGACCGACGCGATCAACCCGACGTTCGTTCACAACGCTGCACGCAATATCGAAAAAGCCACGTGGATTTTGTCCCAGCGGCAGAACAAGGAAGGCCAGCCGCTGCTGTTTTCCAATGAGATCTCGGAGGAGGGCACCAACCTGAGCTTCGCCACCGAGTTCAGCAAGATCGTTGCGCGCCTGGATCTGCTCACGCAGATGCTCGACGAGCGTTACCGGCGGATCGGCCTTAACTACGCGCAGAGTTTGCTGTTCCTGAATTTCTTGCCGGTGCAGTGAGTTTGGTGGGGCGGTGATGACGATCTATGCAGCTTCCACAAGGGTTTGTGGTTTGCAGAGATCCAATGTGGGAGCGAGCCTGCTCGCGAATGCGGTCCTTCAGGCGCTGAAGTGTTGACTGAACTAGCGCATTCGCGAGCAGGCTCGCTCCCACATTGATCCAATAGTGAAGGTTGTTTTTGTATACAATCCGTCACCGCTATTGATCAAAATGGAGCCGCACCCGTCATGACCGACCCCGCCAGCGCCGATTTCAGCCGCGTCGACCGCACCGCCCGTGCGGACAAACTGCCCTATGCCGCGTTGCTGGCGTTCGCCATGACCGGCTTCATCGCCATCCTCACCGAAACCCTGCCCGCCGGGCTGCTGCCGCAAATCGGCGCCGGGCTCAACGTCAGTGAAGTGCTTGCCGGGCAACTGGTAACGCTGTATGCGCTCGGTTCGATTGTCGCGGCGATTCCGCTGACCGTCGCCACGCGGGGCTGGCCTCGGCGCCGGGTTTTATTGATGACGGTCGGCGGGTTTCTGCTGTTCAACACTGTCACCACCTTCTCCAGCCATTACGGCCTGACTCTGGCTTCGCGTTTTCTCGCCGGGATGGCGGCGGGATTGTCGTGGGGGATCATGGCCGGTTATGCGCGCGGCATCGTGCCGGTGCATCAACAGGGGCGGGCGCTGGCGATTGCCATGCTCGGCACGCCGGTGGCGTTGTCGTTGGGCACGCCGGCGGGGACGTGGCTGGGCAATCTGATCGGCTGGCGCGCGTCGTTCGGGATCATGTCGGCACTGGCCCTTGTGCTGGCCGCGTGGATTGTTATCGCGGTGCCGGATCGTCCGGGACAGGCCAGTGCTGAGCGCCTGCCGCTGCTCGAATCGCTGCGTCTGCCCGGCGTGCGGCCGGTGCTGTTCGTGGTGCTGACGTGGATGCTCGGGCACAACATTCTTTACACCTACATTGCACCGTTTCTGATGCAGGCCGGGCTGGCTGACCGGGTCGATCTGGTGCTGCTGGTGTTTGGTCTGTGTTCGCTGGTGGGGATCTGGATTATTGGCATGCTGGTGGATCGCTGGCTGCGCTGGCTGACGCTGATCAGCCTCGCGGTGTTTGCGCTGACGGCGCTGGTACTGGCATTGGCGGCGCCGTCACCGCTGGTCATTTACGCCTGCATGGCGGTGTGGGGATTGTCGTTTGGCGGCTCGGCCACGTTGCTGCTGACCTCGGCGGCGGACTCGGCCGGTGATCACGTCGACGTGGTGCAGGCGATGCTCACCACTTCGTGGAACGTGGCGATCGCCGGTGGCGGCTTGTTCGGCGGCTTGCTGCTGGATCGGGCAGGGGCGATGTCGTTTCCGTGGGCGCTGCTGATTCTGTCGCTGATCGCGCTGGCCACGGTGTGGATCAACAAAACCCACAGCTTCAAACCGGGACGGCGGGTGCACTGAATCTGCATCCACCACCTAACCCTGTAGGAGTGAGCCTGCTCGCGATAGCGGAGGATCAGTCACTGAATCCATCACTGATAGACCGCTATCGCGAGCAGGCTCACTCCTACAGTAAGGCAATGGTGAGTTCGATATGGCATAACGATAGACCGCATCGATATATGTGGTTATAAGAAAAATCGCTATGCTGCGGGCCAGATTTTTCCTGTCGTTTTTCTGGACGTGTTAATGGAATTGGCGAATTTCGGCCTGGTGATTGCCGGGCTGGTGGTGGGTTTTATTGTCGGCATGACCGGTGTCGGCGGTGGTTCGTTGATGACGCCGATTCTGCTGTGGTTCGGCATCAACCCGGCAACGGCGGTGGGCACTGACCTGCTGTATGCCGCCATTACCAAATCCAGCGGCGTCCTCGTTCATCGCAAAAACAAGAACATCGACTGGGCCATCACCGGTTGGCTGACCCTCGGCAGCGTGCCGGCGGTGGCCATGACCCTGTGGTTCCTCAGCACCCTGCACACCGCGCCGGACGCGATGAACGCCATCATCAAACAGGCGCTGGGCTTCGTCCTGTTCGCCACGGCACTGGCGATCTTCTTCAAGAAACGCTTGCTCGAGTTCGCCCACAAACGCGCTGGCGGCAACTATAACCCGAGCGGTTCGCGCCTGAACGTGATGACCGTGATCACCGGTCTGGTCCTCGGCACCATGGTTGCGCTGACCTCGATCGGTGCAGGCGCCCTCGGCACTGTCGCGCTGTTCATCCTTTATCCGCTGCTGCCGACCCGTCGCCTGGTTGGCACCGAAATCGCCCACGCCGTGCCGCTAACGCTGGTCGCCGGCCTCGGCCACGCGAGCATGGGCAACATGGATTGGGGCGTGCTGGGCTTTTTGCTGGTCGGCTCGCTGCCAGGCATCTGGCTCGGCAGCCACCTGACCGGACGCATCTCCGATGAAGTCCTGCGCCCGTGCCTGGCGACGATGCTGGTGCTGATCGGTTACAAACTGGCGTTCTGATCCGACTTCAATTTCTGCAACGGAACATCAAGCTGTGGCGAGGGAGCAAGCGCCGTCGCCACACGGGTCAGCGTTGGAAGGTGTATTTCATCACCGTCACCGGCAAATCGTCGTAGACCAGTTCTTCAACCACTTCCCAACCCAGCCGTGCATACAGCGACTGCGATGTGTCGGTGTACAGATACAACTCAGGCACGCCCAGCGCCGCCGCTTCTGCAACCACGCGATTGACCAGTTGCGAAGCGATCCCGCGACCGCGTTCTTCAGCCTTCACATAAACCCCGGCCAGCCATGGCGTCAGATTCGGGCGCAGCTTCAGATCACTTTCGATCAGCAGCGCACCGCCCAGCAGTCGCGAACCCTCCAGCGCTACCACGACACTCGGCACTGCACCTTTGCCGCAGGATTCGCGCATGTGTTCGATACGGTCCTCGACGGTTTGCCCGGGGCGAAACTCGCCCCACTCCTTGAAGTTGAGTGTGGCCAGTTCTTCGATCAATTCGGGGTGATCGCACAGGTAATCGATGTGCATGCGGGTGAACTCCATTTCATGGGCAGAACCACCACCCTAATGCGGTCATAAAAGGTAATCAAATCCGCGTTGCGATCACCTCGGATATGTTGCGCAATGTCGCGCCTGTCCTAAGCTTCTGACTAGGCGGAAGATATTTGCCGGGTTGTCCCGGAACAATCGCCACGATGCGCAATCATTAGAGCGTGGATATCAAAAGGAGATGCGCATGCTCATCAGGTCATTGACCCTGACACTCTTGCTGGCGATTGCCGGCCCCTTGTTCGCCGCTGACAACGATTCGCCCATCGCTGGGGATATGGGCCGCGCCCGACCGCTGATCGTGATCGCACAAAGCACCGTCGACCCTGTGTGGGTGGCCCTGAAAAAGTCGCTGGAAGATCCGGCCAACAAAAAGGGCGTCGCCGACCGCAACATCAAGGTCTACACCATCCTCAACATGGCCGGCCAGCTCGACGGCAAGGACATGGGCCAGCAAGACACCATGGCGCTGTTGCGTTCGCTGAAGCTGGGTGCCGGGGCGTATCCGAAAGTGTTCCTGGTGGGCAAGGACGGCGAGACCAAACTCTCGGCTTCGGGGGATGAGGCGAAAGCGCTGGACCTGAAGAAAATCTTCGACACCATCGACGCCATGCCAATGGCCGAGAAGGAAGCGGCCGCCGCGGCTCAGGCGCCGGTTGCTGCTACGCCGGAACCGGCGAAAGGTGCCAAGAATGCCAAGCCGACCAAGCCTGCGAAACCGAGCAAGCCACCGGAAATGCCGGATGACTGATCGCGCAGTCACTGAATAAAACGCGTCCCCTGTAGGAGTGAGCCTGCTCGCGATAGCGGTGTATCAGTCACCATCAGCGTTGACTGATACACCGCTATCGCGAGCAGGCTCACTCCTACAATGTTTATTCCGTTACCCGCATATTTGCGGACACCGACGCCCTCACCGCAACTTGTCTACCCACGGCTATCGCCCTCATCAAGCAGGTAAACCAGCACACCTTTGGTATCACTTATGACCAATGGAGAATGCGTGGTCAGCACGAACTGGCAATTGGGAAAGGTCGTACTTAATTGTGCAATCAGACCGAGCTGCCATTGCGGATCCATGCGCAATTCCACCTCGTCAATCAGAACAATGCCGTCGCCGTGCAGTGGGTTGTCCATCGACGGGTTCATCATCGCCAGACGCCTGGCCATGTCACCCACCAACGCAATCATCGACTTTTCGCCAAGCGAGAGCTGAGTGACATTGAATGTCGCGCCATGTTTGTCGACTGCCATATGCAGATGTGGTTTGCGTTGCACACGCAGGTTGGAGAAATCCGGCATGAACACGGCGATGGCCGAACGCACGGCAGTCAACTGGCGGTCGCGGGAGGAGGCTTTCACGTTGGCGAGCGTTTTATAAACGTCGCTGTCAGTACCGAATTTTTCCGCGACTTCGGCCAGTGCGGTATCGGAAATCCCGTCCTCGTTTTCGCTGTCCTCACGTTCACGAAACCATTCGAAAAAACTGCGAAAGTCGGCGCCACCGTTGAAGCTGGTGTCGTAGCCGTCGAGTTGATCAGAGGCTTGTTTGCTGGTGATTTCAAGCGGGATGTCGAGAACGCAACGTTCGGCTGGGTAATAAGCGATCAGCGGGAGCGAGGCGCTATCGTCGGCGGTGAGTTGAGTGCGGTAGTGGTCTGCAAGCAGTCTGACTTCGTTTAAATATCCACGGCCCGAGACTGCACCTTCTTGGCGACTTCGGGCAGCGCCCCATACGAACAATTCGCTTTCGGAACCCGCATCACTGTCAGTTGCGCGCGGGTGCGAAACGTCTGTGATGCCAATCGAAAGGACGGCTCCTGAGGCGCCGTTGCGAATGTCTTCATCGACAAGGTATTTGCCATTGCCTCTATTGGAGCGAATTTTTGCTATCAGCCAACTCAGACAGATATTCAGGGATTTAAGAATGGTGGTTTTTCCGCTGCCGTTGTTTCCCACCAGCACCGTGATGTTCGAGCAGTGTGTCAGGGTAGGGGCAAACTGAATATCCATGTCTCCAAAGTGTCCGACATCCGTAAGCTTCAAACTTTTGATTTCCATCATTGTGCCCTTCGGATGACTGTTTTTTTGCCCGACGCCATCCTCGTCCATAGATTGACTCGATGCAGTGTAGATACAACAAATTCATCCGCTAATCCAAAGTCGTTGCAGCATGTGCCGGCGGAAATGTCTGACACAAAGCTCCTTCAGGGCCTGCGGATTTTTCCTGCAAGTCGCGGCGGCAGTGGTGAACTGGTGGGGTTGGGAGAGGAGGGATAGTCTTCTTTGGCCGCTGCAAAACACAGTGGTCGGGTGTGGAAGTCCGGTGTTGGTCGTGAGCGCATGTGCGCCTGTGAACACATGTTGGCGGTTTTTATGCCAACATTGTTTGCTTATGGCAGCTATGCGCAGGAGCACTCTCGAGTGCACCGGGTCTCTCGACCTCCCCGGACTTCCACCCCTGCGCAAAGCTGCCACCCTCTCGTGGAAGTGAGTTTGGCAGTTTTTTCTCCCATGCTTAGAGGTCATTTACTTATGAAAAAACACACGCCAAACCCTCCCGAATCCCCCATGGATTCAGGATCCTCCGACGCCAACAACCCCCGCTTACGCAACCCGCATCACCCCGATCCCATCAGCCATCTCTTCACCATCCTCCCCGATATCGATACGCCCACGCTGCTCTGCCACGCTTGTGAAACCCTCGCTTCACTGAACGTCTTGACCACCGACCTGGCCGCTGAACTGCAAGGTTCAGCGCGCAGTCTCGCCTTGTCGATTCAGCAGTTGGCAATCCTCGGCGAGTTGCTGGTCAACCGTGCGCTGGACAATCTCGACCCACCAGCGGCGACGCAACATTGAACAGGGAGGTTCAAACATGGCTCGATACATACCCATAACCGGCATCGATTGCACCATTCCCTGCCTGCTGATCGACCGCGAAGCACCGGTGGATGTGCTGCATGGCACGGCGGCTTACCGTTTGCGCTGTGTGACGCAATTGATGGAAACCCTGGCGCTGGGGGACGGCAAGGGCCACGACGCTTTGCTGCTGCAGGATTTCGCCCGGGTGATGGCGATTCCGTTGCGCGACAGCTGTGACTTGATGGATGTCATCGGCTGGAAGTTGCAGGCGCAGCTTTAAAGACAAAAGATCGCAGCCTGCGGCAGCTCCTACATCGACCGAGTGAAAACCCGATCCTGTAGGAGCTGCCGCAGGCTGCGATCTTTTGATTTTCAGTCAGCAACAGCGCTAAGAATTGTATGGGCGATTTTCACCCGCTCAGGAATCGGGAAATTCTTGTTAGCCATGATCACAATGCCAATGTCCTTGCTCGGCACAAACGCCACATAAGTCCCGAAACCACCGGTAGAGCCAGTCTTGTTGATCAGCACGTCATCCGGTTGCGGTCGCGGCGGATTCAGCCACTGCACCTTGTGCGCCTGCATGGCCATTTCCGTCGAGTTGCCCGCCAGCAAGCGATCAAGGCTGATCGGGTAGCGGTACATTTCCCAACCCAAACCCTGAGTCATATCGCCGACCGTGTAGTAACCGGTGTGGGTGTTGGCGATGGTTTTTTGCAGGGAGGCTTCCAGCGTTTCAGGTTTCAGGTTGGCCTGAACGTAACGCAGCATGTCCACGGCACTGGTTTTCACGCCGTAGGCCTGCGAGTCCAGCGCACCGGGGGTGACGCGCACCGGTTTGTCGTTCTTGTCATAACCCTGCGCATAAAGGCCCATTTGCGCGGCAGGCACGCTGAGGTAGGTGTGCTGCAAACCGAGTTTCGGCAGCAAGGTTTGCGTCATCGCCTGATCAAACGGCTGGCCGAGGCTTTTCGCCGCCAGATAGCCGAACAGTCCCAAACTCGGGTTGGAGTATTGGCGATGGCTGCCTGCCGGATACACCGGTTTCCACTGCTGGAAATAGCCGAGCATCTTGTCAGACGAATCCGCGTTGCCCGGGAATTGCAGCGGCAAACCGCCGGCGCTGTAGGTGCCCAGTTGCAGCACACTGATGTTGTCGAAAGCGCTGCCTTTCAATTCAGGCCAGAGCTGACTGGCCTTGGTCGACAGATCGAGTTTGCCGGTCGCTTGGGCGTAACCGGCGAGGGTGGCGGTGAAGGTTTTGCTCACCGAGCCGATTTCGAACAGGGTGTTTTCGCTGACTGTCTGTCCGGTGTCTTTCGCGGCAACCCCGTAGTTAAAGTAATGCGGCTGGCCATTAATGGTCAGCGCTACGGTCAGGCCGGGAATGTTCTGTTGTTGCATTACTGGCGTCACAGCGTCGTTGACCAACGCCTGTAACTGCGCGTCGGTTGGCGTGGCGGCCATGCAGGACGAGGCCCCGAAAAACAGGCTGAATGCGGCGCAGGAAATGAGGTTGCTCGATTGAATGGATGACATGAATGAACCACTCTCCATGAGTGTTGCTAGCGTTATCCCGCTACACTGCGGGCGATTTCTGTGTTGGGCGACTGATCAGCGCCGCCAATTTAGTCAGCGCGGTGCCAACCGACAAACGACGAAAACTCGCACGAGCCATTAGAAAAATTTGGGACTGGGCATGATTCGACCGCAATTGCCGCTGAATGCACTGCGCGCCTTTGAAGCATCGGCGCGTCATTTGAGCTTCACCCGCGCCGCCGTGGAACTGTGCGTCACCCAGGCTGCGGTCAGCCACCAGGTCAAAAGCCTGGAAGCGCAACTCAACGTCACGCTGTTCAAACGCCTGCCCCGTGGGCTGATGCTGACCAGTGAAGGCGAAACCTTGCTACCGGTGTTGAGCACCTCGTTCGATCACATCGCGCAGATTCTCGAACGCCTCGCCGGTGGACAGTACCGCGAAATGCTGACCGTCGGCGCGGTCGGTACGTTTGCCGTGGGTTGGCTGTTGCCGCGGCTGGCGGACTTCCGCGCGAAACATCCGCTCATAGATTTGCGGCTGTCGACGAACAACAATCGCGTGGATGTGGCGGCAGAAGGGCTGGATTACGCGATCCGCTTTGGCGCCGGGGCGTGGCATGGTATCGAAGCGACGCGGTTGCTTGAGGCACCGCTGTCGGTGTTGTGCGTGCCGGAAATTGCTCGGCAATTGCATTCGCCGGGGGACTTGCTGCAGCAGACGCTGCTGCGTTCCTATCGTACGGACGAATGGCCGGAGTGGTTTCAGGCTGCCGGGTTGGCGACTCAAGCGGCACCGCCGCAAAGCATCGTTTTCGACTCGTCGCTGGCGATGATGGAGGCGGCTTTGCAGGGCGGTGGGGTGGCATTGGCGCCGCCGCTGATGTTCGCCCGGCAACTGGCGGCGGAGGCGATTTGTCAGCCGTTTGCGATCGAGATTACGACGGGGAGTTATTGGTTGACGCGGTTGCAGTCGCGGCCGGAAACGGCGGCGATGACAGCGTTCAAAACCTGGCTGCTGCAAATCTCTGGTTAATGCAAAACCCTTGTAGGAGTGAGCCTGCTCGCGATAGCGGTGTGTCAGTCAACATTTACATCAACTGACACACCGCTATCGCGAGCAGGCTCACTCCTACAGGGACCGTGGTGGATTGGAGATCAGGTTCAGCGCACCAGACACGGCCGCTTGTTATCGAACTTCCACCCCGGAATCAAAAACTGCATCGCCACGCTGTCATCCCGCGCGCCGAGGCCCATGCCTTTATACAGTTCATGAGCCTTGGCCACCTGGTCCATGTCCAGTTCCACGCCAAGCCCCGGCTTCTTCGGCACCTGCACCAGACCATCGACAATTTGCAGCGGGGCCTTGGTCAAACGCTGGCCATCCTGCCAGATCCAATGGGTGTCGATCGCGGTGATCTCGCCCGGCGCAGCAGCGGCGACATGGGTGAACATCGCCAGCGAGATATCGAAGTGGTTGTTGGAATGCGAGCCCCAGGTCAGCCCCCATTCATGGCACATCTGCGCCACGCGCACCGAACCCTGCATGGTCCAGAAGTGCGGGTCGGCGAGTGGAATGTCCACCGACTGCAACTGGATCGCATGACCCATTTCGCGCCAGTCAGTGGCGATCATGTTGGTGGCGGTTTTCAGCCCGGTGGCACGACGGAATTCGGCCATCACTTCGCGGCCGGAATAACCGTTTTCCGCGCCGCACGGGTCTTCGGCATAGGCGAGCACCTGATGCTGGTCGCGGCACAAGCGAATGGCTTCTTTCAGTGACCATGCGCCGTTCGGATCGAGGGTGATGCGCGCATCAGGAAAGCGTTCGGCCAGCGCTGTGACCGCTTCGATTTCCGCATCGCCGCTGAGCACACCGCCCTTGAGCTTGAAGTCCTTGAAACCGTATTTCGCATGGGCCGCTTCGGCGAGGCGCACCACGGCTTCGGCGGTCATGGCCTTCTCGTGACGCACGCGGAACCAGTCATTGTCGGCGTCCGGTTCGCTGCGATAGGCGAGGTCGGTTTCGCGTTGATCACCGACATAAAACAGATAGCCGAGCATCTTCACTTCATCGCGTTGCTGGCCTTCGCCAAGCAGCGCCGCCACCGGTACATCAAGATGCTGACCGAGCAGATCGAGCAGGGCGGCTTCGAGGCCAGTCACCGCGTGAATGGTGATGCGCAGATCGAACGTCTGCAGGCCACGACCGCCGGCATCGCGGTCGGCGAAGGTCTGGCGCACCTGATTGAGGATCTTCTGCCAGGTGCCGATTGGGCTGCCGACTACCAGACTGCGTGCATCTTCGAGGGTCTGGCGAATGCGCTCGCCACCGGGCACCTCGCCGACGCCGGTGTGGCCGGCGTTGTCCTTGAGGATGACGATGTTGCGGGTGAAAAACGGCCCGTGGGCGCCGCTCAGATTGAGCAGCATGCCATCGTGGCCGGCCACCGGGATGACTTGCATGTCGGTGATGATCGGGGCTTTGGCGGTGTCGTGTGCGGTCATGTTCTTATCCTTTCAATACGCAATCTTTAAAAATGGACGTCAGGCGTGCTTTGGCACGGCATCGGCCACGGCTATGTCAGCAGCAGGTTTCGGGGTGGTGCGTGCGAAGAAGACAATGATCGCGGCAATGATCGAGGTCGCGGCTAGGCCATAGAGGCCGCCCTGAATCGAGCCGGTGTGTTCTTCGAGCAGGCCGAACGTGGTCGGCGCAACGAAGCCGCCAAGGTTGCCGACCGAGTTGATCAACGCGATCACCGCTGCCGCGATGCGTGCATCCAGATAGGCCTGCGGGATCGGCCAGAACAGCGACGAAGCGGATTTGAAACCCAGCGCGGCAAAGCAGATCGCGACGAAGGCGAAGATCGGCCCGCCGGTGGTGGACATGAACATCCCCGCAGCGGCGATCAACAGTGCGGTGGCGACCCACGCCTGCTGGTGTTTCCACTTGGCCGAGAACGAAGCGAAGGCGTACATGCCGATGATCGACAGCAACCACGGAATCGAGTTGAACAGGCCGACCTGGAAGTCGCTCATCTCGCCCATTTTCTTGATGATGCTCGGCAGCCAGAATGTAGCGGCGTAGATGGTCAGTTGAATGAAGAAGTAGATCAGGCAGAACAGGATGATCTGGCGATCCTTGAGCAATTTGCCCATCGATGGCCGGATCGGTGTCGCGGCTTCGCGGGCCTTCTGTTCCGCGTCGATGGCGTTGACCAGTGCGTCCTGTTCGGCGCGGCTCAGCCATTTCGCGTCGTGAGGTTTGGCGTCGAGCCAGAACCAGACAAATACGCAAAGGCACACCGAGAACATCCCTTCAATGAAGTACATCCATTGCCAGCCGTGCATGCCCAGCCCGTTGATTTGCAGGAGCAGGCCGGACAACGGTCCGGAGATCAACGAAGCCACGGCGGAGCCGCTGAGGAAGATCGCAATCGCCTTGCCGCGTTCGGCGCCGGGCAGCCAACGGGTGAAGTAGTAGATCACCCCGGGAAAGAACCCGGCCTCGGCCACGCCGAGCAAAAAGCGCAACACGTAGAAGTGGGTTTCGTTCTGGATGAACGCCATGCCGGCGGCGACCAGGCCCCAGGTAAACATGATGCGGGTCAGCCAGATGCGTGCGCCGACTTTCTGCAGCAGCATGTTGGACGGGACTTCGAACAGCGCGTAACCGATGAAGAACAGACCGGCGCCGAAGCCGTACGCGGCGGCACCAATACCGAGGTCATGTTCCATGTGAGTGCGGACGAAACCGATGTTCACCCGGTCAATGTAATTGACGATGAACATGATCACGAAAAGCGGCAGGACGTGGCGTTTCACTTTCGAGATGGCGGACGCGAGTGTCGAATCGACGCCCTCGTTCATCCCGGAGACGGAGGTTTTCACTTGGTTTTCTCCCACTGATTATTTTTATGCGGGGTAGGGCAGGTGTGGCGTTGTTGCTAGACATCATACAACTGAGAATTTTTGTCCTACAAGTGGGGAGGAGTGATTAATTTTCTCTGAGAGGTCGTGTTTTTATGCTTTTTAGTATTTTTATCCAGTGTTTGCTAGGGTTTGTGGCTGGCGGTGCGTGATTTGTTTTTACGGTATACCGGTTCAGATCGCCAGAAAGGTATGAAGCTATCGTGCTCTAATTTGAATGTTGTCATACAAGTTGTGGCGCTAGAATCAATCTCGTCCGCTCTCGCACAGTGCTACGATCCGCAAGCCCCGATCACCGGAACCGACCATGCAAGAAGACCTCGACGCTCCTGCTCGCAAACGTGCGCACAACCTCGCCCATGACCTGGTCGAGAAGCTCACCCAGAGCATCCTGCTCGGCCAGTTGTCGCCCGGCGACAAGCTGCCGTCGGAGAATTCCATCGTTCAGGAACACGGCGTCAGCCGCACCGTGGTGCGCGAGGCGATTTCCAAGTTGCAGGCTTCGGGACTGGTGGAGACGCGCCACGGCATCGGTACGTTCGTCATCGAGCGCGCGCCTGAGCAGGGCTTGCGCCTGAATGTCGACACAGCGCTCGGGGTGCGCAGCATTCTTGAACTGCGCCTGGGCCTGGAAACCCAGGCAGCGGCACTGGCGGCACAGCGGCGGAGCGAGCAGCAATTGCTGCAAATGCGTCAGGCGCTGGATGACTACCAGCGGTTACTGGACAACAACGACAGTTGCGTCGAAGCCGATCGACGTTTTCATCTGCTCATCGCCGAGGCCACCGGCAACGTCTGCTTCAGTGAAATCATGCAGCACCTGGGCAGTGCGATGATTCCGCGCAACCGGCTCAACGCCGCCGAACGCGGCGCGGCGGATCTGAGCAAGCTCGGGCAACTGGCTCATCTGGAGCACGAGGCGATCTTGAACGCGATCAAGCGTCAGGATGCGGATGCCGCGCGGGCGGCCATGTGGCTGCACCTGACCAACAGCCGCGACCGCTTTTCCGCGCAGGGTTGAACGCCGTTGGTCTGTTCGATAGCACGCCGTACACAGGGCTGATTCCAAGTTGTACGGCCCGGGTATTCCGGACCTCCTGAGTGAGGTGCGTCATGGCTAACGATTTGCTGTTTCAGGGCGGAGTGCTGCCGACCGATCCAACCCGGCCGCTGCCTGGTACCGATGAACCGACCCTGGCTGATCATGATGCACCGCCGGGGATGAACCCGGGGCGTGATCCGTTGAGCGATGCTGATCGGCCGGAGGATTGGCAGGATCCGCCGGCTGATGATGAGGATGTGCCGCCGGCAGATGAGCCGACGCCGTTGTCGGATGATCGGCGCTGATCGGTGATTGGCATTTGATTAATGCGTTGTCTGTGCTGGCCCCTTCGCGAGCAGGCTCGCTCCCACATTGGAACGCATTTCCCTGTGGGAGCGAGCTTGCTCGCGAAGACGGCATACGCTTCAAAACAGATTTCAGATCAGATCCGGGCTGTCCTGACCAGACCAACCCGCCGCTCCAGATTCAACGCCAACACACTGATCAACACCACCACCGACCCCACCAACACCAGCAACGTCGGCCGCTCGCCCAAACCAAACGAAGCAATCCCCATCGCCGTCGGCGGTATCAAATACAACGTCATTGTCGCCCGGCTCAAATCCACATGCTTGAGCACAAAGCCCCACGCCAGATAGGCCAGTGCACTGGGAAAAACGCCCAAGGCCAACACCGCCCACTGCACCCGCAACGGCGCATTCAGCACAGCTTGACCCAGCCCCGGCAGATAAATCAGCAGCATCAACGTCCCCGACCACACCGCGTAACACGCCAGACTGAAACCGTCGTAACGCCGCGCATGGTGTTTTTGCAGGGCGAAGTAAACGCTCCATGAAACCGCCGCCAACAGGATCAGCAGTGCGTGCGCATCGATATCGCCCAAGCCCTTATCGCCGCTGACCACGATCACCACGCCGACAAACCCGAGCAACACACAACTCCAGCGCCAGGCGCTGACCTGATCCTTGAACACAAACCGCGCCAGCAACGTGCTGAACAACGGGCTCGATTGCGCCAGCACGCTGGAAGCCCCGGCACTGACGCTTTGCTGGCCGATGTTGAGTGCGACGTGGTGCAGGCTGACGGCGAAGAAACCCAAGGCAAACAACAGCGGCACATCGCGCCAATGCGGCAGGCAAATGCCCTTGAACACGGCGATCAGCGCCATGAACAACGACGCCAACAGAAACCGCAGCAACGCCAGATGCCCGGGTTCGTAGGCTTGCAGTCCGATGTGAATGCCGGTCGGCGAATACGCCCAGCAAGCAACGACGAAGGCCATCGCCAAGAGGATTTTCAACGGGGAAGGGTGCGGCATGATCAGGCGCTCGTTGCTGTCGATGCGCCGAGTATCCGGGTCGCCAATCATTCGCCACAACTGACTTATACTGCGCGTAATGTTCACTCAGAGTGATGGATATGGAGCTGGCGCAAATCCGTATGTTTAAGACCGTGGCCGAGCTCGGCAGCATCGCGCGGGCGGCAGAAAAGCTCTGCTGTGTGCCGTCGAACATCACCGCGCGGATCAAGGCGCTGGAGGCAGAGTTGGGTGTTGCGCTGTTTCTGCGTGAGGGCCGCGGGTTGCGCATCAGCCCGGCAGGGCAGACGTTTCTCGCCTATGCCGAAAAGATTCTGGCACTGACCGCCGAGGCCAAACGCGCGGTTGATCCTTCGTCCGAACCGTCCGGGCCGTTGCGCATTGGCGCGATCGAATCTTCGGCGACCGGGCGCTTGCCGCGCTTGCTGGCAAAGTTTCACCAGCGTTATCCGCAAGTGGCGCTGGAACTCACCACGGGCACTTGGGCGCAGTTGCTCGACGACACCGTCAGCCATCGCCTCGACGGGGCGATTGTCGCGGTGGATGTCGAACGTTCGCAGCTCAAGCGCACGCCGATGTATCGCGAAGAGTTGTTGTTGATCGCATCTACCTCGTTCGGGCCGGTGCGCGGCATTGATGATCTGCAGGACAAAACCGTGTTCATGTGGCCGCAAGGTTGCCCGTATCGGGCGGCGCTGGAGCATTGGCTGTTGCGTCAGGGGTTGTCGCTGCCGATCGTCAGTCTCGCCAGTTATGGGGCGATTGTCGGTTGTGTGAGTGCCGGGGCGGGGGTGGCGTTGGTGCCCAAAGGCGTGTTTGAGCAGTACGCGAAAGGAGCTGGGTGTGTGGGGTATGAGTTCGCTGAACTGACGGCCGTCGACAACTTGTTCTACTGGCATGAAAACGCCGGGGTGCATCCGGCGCGGGAGGCGTTTGTGGCGATGTTGCGGGAGGAGTTTGTTGCGTAGGAAAAGCTTTCCCTCACCCCAGCCCTCTCCCGGAGGGAGAGGGGGCCGACCGAGGTGTCATGGGTTATACATCGACCTGATCGACCGAGTCGATTATGGATTTAGACAAGCTGAACAATCGAGTCGATTATGGATTCAGCCAAGTCTGATTTTCTTGATCAGAAGAGTCGATTGTGGATTCACCGACGAATTCTCAGGTCGGTGGATCTCTCCAATATCCCCCAATCAGTCCCCTCTCCCTCTGGGAGAGGGCTAGGGTGAGGGGCTTTTCAGACGCTACCGATATCCCGCATCAACAACCCAAACCGCAAATCCACCCCCTCCGGAATCGGCACATAAACCGTATGCCCATCCCCCGGTGCCAAGTCGATCGCCTCACCCTTAACACTCTGCAACTCATGCAAATCAAAATGAAAATTACCCGTGGGCGTCATCAACTCCAGATGATCACCAAGACCAAAACGATTCTTCACCTTGACCTCGGCCAGCCCCTCACGCCGCTCGCCGGTCAACTCACCCACAAACTGCTGACGCTCCGACACCGAGCTGCCGTGCTGATAATTCTGATACTCGTCATGCACATGCCGACGCAGAAAACCCTCGGTGTAGCCGCGCTGCGCCAGTGACTCCAGGTCCGTCATCAGGCTGCGATCAAATTCGCGCCCGGCCACCGCGTCATCAATCGCCCGGCGATAAACCTGGGTAGTGCGCGCGCAATAGAAGTGCGATTTGGTCCGGCCCTCGATCTTCAGAGAATGCACGCCCATGCGCGTCAGACGCTCGACATGCTGCACCGCGCGCAGGTCCTTGGCGTTCATGATGTAAGTGCCGTGCTCGTCCTCGAACGCCGGCATCAACTCATCAGGACGATTGGCTTCCTGCAGCAGGAACACCTGATCAGTAGGCGCGCCGAGGCCCAGGGTCGGCTCGGGCTGGAAGGTCTGGACGATGTCGCCGAGCTGGTTTTCCGTGGCCTCTTGCGCCGAGTATTTCCAGCGACAGGCATTGGTGCAGCTGCCCTGATTGGCGTCGCGTTTGTTCATGTAACCCGAGAGCAGACAGCGCCCGGAATAGGCCATGCACAGTGCACCGTGGACGAATACTTCCAGCTCCATGCCCGGCACCTGTTCGCGGATTTCACCGATTTCTTCCAGCGACAATTCTCGCGACAGGATGATCCGGCTCAATCCCATTTGCTGCCAGAACTCGACACTCGCCCAGTTCACCGTATTGGCCTGCACCGACAGGTGAATCGGCATCTGCGGGAAATGCTGGCGCACCAGCATGATCAGCCCCGGGTCGGACATGATCAGTGCATCCGGCGCCATCTCGATCACCGGCGCCAGATCCTTGAGGAAAGTCTTCAGCTTGGCATTGTGCGGCGCGATGTTGACCACCACGTAGAAGCGCTTGCCCTGCGCCTGCGCTTCGCGGATACCCAGCGCCAGGTTGGCGTGGTCGAACTCGTTGTTGCGCACCCGCAGGCTATAACGCGGCTGACCGGCATAGACTGCATCGGCGCCGTAGGCGAAGGCGTAGCGCATGTTTTTCAGGGTGCCGGCGGGGGCGAGCAGTTCGGGAGTGGCGAGGATCGGGGTCATGGCGGTGTCGGTCGCAAAAGCGCGGCAGGGTAAGTCAGATGCGGTGAGGGTTTGTTGATCTGGATCTATGCTCCATGAATAAAGATGGCACTCGTGCGCGCCGCGGCTGACTAAGGAGCGGGGCGTGCATGACGCCTGACTGACATGGACCGGACATGAACGAAAAAAGCCTTCAATTCAAATCCCTGACGGTGCTGCTGGTGCTGGTCACGGTGGCCTTCATCTGGATTCTGTTGCCGTTCTACGGTGCGGTGTTCTGGGCGGTCATCCTCGGCATTCTGTTTGCGCCGATGCAACGCAAATTGCAGGCGAAATTCGGCTGGCAACGTAACCTGACATCGCTGTGCACATTGAGCATCTGTCTGGTCATCGCGATTTTGCCGGTGATCATCGTCAGCGTGTTGCTGGTGCAGGAGGGGGCGACGGTTTACAAGAATATCGAAAGCGGTGAGCTGGACATTGCCGCGTATCTGGCGCAGTTCAAGCACAGCTTGCCGCCATACTTTCAGCACTTGCTCGACCGTTTCGGCATGGGCGAACTCAACGGCCTGCGCGAGAAAATCGTCAAATCGGCGATGCAGGGCAGTCAGGTCCTGGCCACTCAAGCGTTCAGTTTTGGTCAGGGTACGTTCGAGTTCGTGGTGAGTTTTTTCATCATGCTGTATCTGCTGTTTTTCTTTCTGCGTGACGGCGCCGAACTGGCGCGCAAGGTGCGGACCGCCGTGCCACTGGAGGAAGGCCACAAGCGGCGCTTGCAGTTGAAGTTCAACCGCGTGGTACGGGCGACGGTGAAGGGCAATCTCGTAGTCGCGGTGACTCAAGGCGCGCTGGGCGGAGCGATTTTCTGGTTTCTCGACATCCCCAGCGCATTGCTGTGGGCGGTGTTGATGGGGTTTTTGTCGTTGCTGCCAGCAGTCGGCGCGGGGATTGTCTGGGCGCCGGTGGCGGTGTATTTCCTGCTCAGCGGGATGATCTGGCAGGGCGTGGTGCTGGGCTTGTTCGGGGTTTTCGTGATCGGTCTGGTGGACAACGTGCTGCGACCGATTCTGGTCGGCAAGGACACCAAAATGCCCGATTACCTGATTCTGATCTCGACCCTTGGCGGTCTGGCAGTGTTCGGCCTCAACGGTTTTGTGATTGGGCCGCTGATCGCGGCGTTGTTCATGTCGAGCTGGGCGTTGTTCGCCGAGACCAAGCCCAAGGTGCAACTGCCTTAAGCGTGGAACGGCTCGCTGACGATTTTTTGTGACAGTGCCTGCGCGGCGGGCAGCGAAGTGAGCGGGCCGCTGATCGCTTCGCCGTCGCGCATCAGATACCAGCAGGCGAGCAAGCCCGAGGCCCTGAGCGAAGCGGGAACGGCGCTGCCGATAACGGACATGATTTGAACCTGAGCCATGACGAGTACCTCCATCTATCAATGGAGCTACCTTAGAGATTCGCCGGTTCTACGGACAATCAACGCTTTCGATAGTGGTCATTGACGCCGTTGAGGGCTGGCTCAGTCGACCACTTGATCAAGCATGTGCATGACTTCGCGCTCATTGAGCAAACCCTTGTGCACCAGGTTTTCCGCCAGCAGCGAGAGAAATTTCGCGCAGCGATGGCCTTCCAGGTGCTTGAGTTCTGTCAGCGCGCTGTACACCTTGCTGGAGGTGCACAGGCCGACGATGCGGTGCGGGTTTTGTGTTGGCATACAGTCGTCCTTGTTGTTATCAACCTGTTGTTTACGGACGGATTCAGATTGCAGCTCCGTCATGACAAAAAAGTGACCGTTTTGTGGAAATCTACATAGCGGTCATTCAATCATGCCGACTTTAGCCGGTGAAACTGTCCTCACAGCGACCTTGGCGAGATTTTTTCAGACGTTTGCCGACCAACGGTCATAAAAAAGCCCCGCTATAAAAGCAGGGCTCAGTGTTGCGATTACCAGCGTGGGCCGCCGTAGTAGCCATGTGGCCGGCCGTAATAACCGCGAGGCGGGCCGTAGTAGACGGGGGCCTGTTGGATGTACACCGGTTGTTGTACATACACCGGTGCCGGCTGGTAGTAGACCGGTGGTGGCGGCTGCTGCACGTAGACCGGTTGTGGCTGCACATAAACCGGCTGTTGTTGCACGTACACCGGCCGATCCTGATTGATCAGTGCCGAGCCGATGATGGCCGAGCCGACGATCGCGCCAAACACCGCAGGGCCTTGCCAGCCGTGGCCACCACCGGCTTCTGCCTGACCTGTGACCGCAAGTGCGCCAATCAACAAGGCCAGAATGGGGAGTTTACGAATCATGATAAATCCTCGGTTCTTCGACCCGGCGGCAGGGCCTGCACCAGGCCCACAGTTGTCGCGGGGATACTTCTAAGACAGCGAAATTCTGAAAATCAGCACAGCCGCTGGGTAAATTTTGTGTAAGGTCTGTACCGGCTTCTTTACCGGGCCAGGCAAGGGCCAAAAGACACCTTTAAAACAGGCCTCAATGATCGTTCAGAACCCGATGGGCTGGCTAATCCCGTCTATCCGAAAGTGCGTTTGAAGGAGAAGTTTCATGCAGATGAACCCGAACAAAGACACTCAGCTGTGCATGTCCCTGTCAGGGCGCCCAGGCAATTTCGGTCTGCGTTTTCATAACCATTTGTATGAGCAGTTGGGCCTGAATTTCTATTACAAGGCGTTCAGCAGTCAGAATCTGACGGGTGCCGTGGGCGGCATTCGCGCTTTGGGCATTCGCGGTTGCGGCGTGTCGATGCCGTTCAAGGAAGCGTGCATTGCGCTGGTCGATGAGCTGGATGCGTCAGCGGCAGCGATCCAGTCGATCAATACCATCGTCAATACCGACGGCCATCTGAAGGCTTACAACACCGATTACATTGCCGTCGCGCAGTTGCTGGAAACCCACGCGGTGCCCAAGGATTCGACCTTCGCCCTGCGTGGCAGCGGCGGGATGGCCAAAGCGGTGGCCAGCGCCTTGCGCGATGGCGGTTACAAAAACGGTTTGATTGTCGCCCGCAACGAGCGTGCCGGGCGTGCATTGGCGGATTCGCTGGGTTATCGCTGGCAGGCGGAACTGGGCGAGGAGCGTCCACAGATGCTGATCAATGTGACGCCAGTGGGCATGGATGGCGGGCCGGAGGCGGGGCAGTTGGCGTTCGAGCCTCAAGTTATTGCTGCGGCTGAGACGGTATTTGATGTGGTCGCGATTCCGTCGGAGACGCCGCTGATCGTGCGTGCTCGGGCCGAAGGCAAAAAGGTGATTACCGGGCTTGAGGTGATTGCGATTCAGGCGCTGGAGCAGTTTGTCCTGTACACCGGCGTGCGCCCGAATGAAGCTCAGTTTGCGGCGGCGGTGGAGTTTGCCCGGAGCTGATGGGTTGTGGTGGCTGGGCGGGCCTCTTCGCGAGCAGGCTCGCTCCCACAGTTGAATTTTTGTCATACACAGATTGTGTGCTCGCTGTAGATCCCCTGTGGGAGCGAGCCTGCTCGCGAATGCGGTGTGTCATTCAAAAATGATGTAGCTGACAGAACCTCTTCGCGAGCAGGCTCGCTCCCACAATAAAACGGTGGTGGTTATTCGAGGCGGGCCAGGCGCTCTTCCAGCGCTGCGATCCGCGCTTCCAGTTCTTCAATACGCTCAACCGAAACACCACTGCTCGCACCGCGATCCGACGGATTCTGCCGTGCCGCCATGATCGCCTCGATATCCGCCGGATCACCCAGCGCATGGGTGTAACGATCTTCACGTTGCCCGGCCTGGCGCGGAATCAACACGGCCAACCCGCGCGCAATCAAGCGCTCAAGCTGATGCACCACTTGCTCGGTGTCTTCAAATTCATGCATGCGGCCACTGCGGGTCAGCAGCTCATTGACGGTCTGCGGGCCACGCAAAAACATCAAACCGCTGAGAATCACCTGCGCCGGCACCAGTTCCAGTGCCTTGTCGACCTTGTGCTCCCAGCGGTCGGCGCGACTGCCCATCACCAGTTTGGCGAAACCGCGACCTTCCAGTGCGCGCAAGCTCTGCCCGACCTGACCCTGAGTCAGGTTCATCACCGGTTCGCGGCTGGTTTTCTGATTGCACGCCGTGACCAGCGCATTAAGGGTCAGCGGATAGGTTTCCGGACTGGTTGCCTGTTTCTCGATCAACGAGCCGAGGATGCGGATTTCCGTGGCATTGAGCCGTGGCTCGTCGAAGGTGGATTCTGGTTCAGTGGTCATCGCGCGTTCCCTTTGCAGTCGAAGGCGCCTAGCCTAATCCTTGCCAAACAAAAGGCAAGCCGTGTGGTCATCAAGCATGGCTATAATCGCCTCCTTGTTCCACCCAGCCACTACTCGAGACTGCCATGACCATTTCCCTGTACGCCGCATCCGTCCCGGTTTTTCAACAGATGCTCAACGCCCTGAGCGATGTACTGAAAAAGGCTGAAGCCCACGCCACCGAGAAAAACATCGACCCGAACGCCTTCCTGCAGGCACGTCTGTACCCGGACATGTTCCCGCTGACCCGCCAGGTGCAGATCGCTGTCGACTTCGCCAAGGGCGTTTCCTCACGTCTGGCTGAAGTCGAAGTGCCGAAGTACGACGATACCGAAACCACCTTCGCCGAGCTGCAAGCCTTGATCGCCAAGGTGCTGGCCTACATTGGCGAGATCAAGCCAGAGCAGATCGACGGCAAGGAAGGCATCGAAATCGTTACTCGTCCGGGCACGCCAAAAGAGAAGCGCTTCAGTGGCCAGTCGTACTTGCTGACTTATGGCCTGCCGCAGTTCTTCTTCCACGTCACCACTACTTATGCGTTGCTGCGTCATAACGGTGTTGAAGTGGGCAAGCGTGATTACATGGGCGCGTTCTAAATCGCCAGAAGCCCCTCACCCTAGCCCTCTCCCGGAGGGAGAGGGGACTGATCGCGTTGTTTGTTCGGGATACGCCGACCTGAAATATCAAGTCGAACTCAGGTTTTGAACAGCACTCGGTCTGCCCCCTTTCCCCCTCGCCCCCTTGGGGGAGAGGGTTGGGGTGAGGGGGAAAAGATCTCAGTCACAAAAAAGCCCGCCAAGGTTCACACCATGGCGGGCTTTTGATTACAGCGAATATCAAGCCGTGCGTTGGGCTTTCGCTTCTTCACCCAGGCAAGCCGCAGCGGTAAACAGCACATCAGTCGACGAGTTCAGCGCGGTCTCTGCCGAATCCTGCAACACGCCAATAATGAAACCGACCGCCACCACCTGCATGGCAATCTCGCTCGGAATCCCGAACAAGCTGCACGCCAACGGAATCAGCAACAGCGATCCACCCGCCACACCCGACGCGCCACAGGCGCAAATGGCGGCGACAACGCTGAGCAAAATCGCCGTAGGAATATCCACGGCAATACCCAATGTATGCACGGCCGCCAGGGTCAGCACGGTAATGGTGATCGCCGCGCCGGCCATGTTGATGGTCGCGCCCAGCGGAATCGACACCGAGTAAGTGTCTTCATGCAGGCCAAGGCGCTTGCTCAACTCCAGATTCACCGGAATGTTCGCCGCCGAGCTGCGGGTGAAGAACGCGGTGATACCGCTTTCACGCAGGCACTTGAGGGTCAGCGGGTACGGGTTGCGACGCAGCTTCCAGAACACGATCAGCGGGTTCATCACCAGCGCCACGAACAGCATGCAACCGAGCAGCACGGCCAGCAGGTGCGCATAACCGATCAGAGCGCCGAAACCGGAGGTGGCCAGTGTCGAAGCGACCAGACCGAAAATGCCCAGCGGTGCAAAGCGAATCACCACACGCACGATCAAGGTCACGCCGTTGGACAGATCGCCCAGCACTTCGCGGGTGGTGTCACCGGCATGGCGAATCGCGACGCCCATGCCGATCGCCCAGGCCAGAATGCCGATGAAGTTGGCTTCGATCAGCGCCTTCACCGGATTGTCGACCACGCTCAGCAACAGACTTTGCAACACTTCACCAATGCCGCCGGGCGCAGTGACCGCAACGTTCTCGGTGGACAGCACCAGGTGCGACGGGAACGCCATGCTGGCAACGACGGCCACCACTGCTGCGGCGAAGGTACCCAGCAGATAGAGGAACAGAATCGGGCGGATGTGGGTTTCCTGGCCGTGCTTGTGGTTGGCAATAGAGGCCATTACCAGCACGAACACCAGAATCGGCGCGACGGCTTTCAAC
Organism: Pseudomonas sp. S3_C06; assembly: GCF_054667675.1. Lineage (NCBI taxonomy): Bacteria > Pseudomonadati > Pseudomonadota > Gammaproteobacteria > Pseudomonadales > Pseudomonadaceae > Pseudomonas > Pseudomonas sp. S3_C06. The sequence goes on along the minus strand of NZ_CP162747.1, from coordinate 1,619,291 downwards.
GCCGACACGAACACTTTGCCAATGAACGCGGTGTCTTTTGCCACTTGCGGGGCGAACATCGCCAGAGCGATACCGGCAATCAGGCCGATCAGGATCTGGGCGACCAGGCTCAGGTTCTTCAGGCGCTGCAATAGAGAAGGGGACGAAGCAGTCATAACGGCATCTCTGATTTTTTATAGGGTGCAAGGTGGCGTGAGGGCGGTGGACATCGGGGGCAGACCACCGTCACGCACCGAAAGGGCTGACGCGAGATCAACGCCAATAAACCGGTCGTTGAATAAGCTGTACGTTTTTCAGGGCGCGGACTTTATCACAGCGTGGGCCTTATCCTTCAGGCCTGTGACGATCTGCCACCGGATCAGGCAACAAAGTCGACAGGTTTGTGCAAGTCAGCCCGGACACACTCTGTTAAGATTGCGCATCCTTATTTTCAAACTCTGCCAGCGGGCCTCCGGGTCAACGCTGGTGTCGTCGTTTTGCTGGAGTTGCGCATGCTGTTGCCCATTCTTCTGTTGTCCGCCGCCGGGTTCACGGTGCTGACCACGGAATTCGTCATCGTCGGCCTGTTGCCGGCGATTGCCCGAGACCTCGCAGTCACCATCCCGCAGGCCGGGCTGCTGGTGACGCTGTTCGCTTTTACCGTGGCGATGTTCGGGCCTTTCCTGACCGCATATTTCGCCCGCTTCGAGCGGCGCAAACTGTTTATCAGCATCCTGATCATGTTTGGCCTGGCCAATACCGTGGCGGCGTTGGCGCCGAACATCTGGGTGATGGCAATTGCCCGATTGATTCCGGCGCTCGGTCTGCCGGTGTTTTGGGCCTTGGCCAGTGAGACGGCAGTGGACATCGTCGGCCCGGATTTCGCCGGTCGTGCGATCGCCAAAATCGGCTTCGGCATTGTCTGCGCCACGGTGTTCGGCATTCCGGTCGGCACGCTGATTTCCGACGCCTTCGGCTGGCGCAGTGCCTTTGGCATTCTGGCGGTGATAGCCTTTGCCAAGGCTTTGTTGCTGTTTGTCTACTTGCCGAAAACCAGCCTGCACCAGCATCAGGTCAGCTTCCGCTCGCAGTTCAAGATCCTGCGCAGCCCGTTGATGATCGGCCATATCCTGCTGTCGATTCTGGTGTTCAGCGGCATGTTTACTGCTTACACGTATCTGGCCGACATTCTTGAGCGCCTCGCCGGCTTCAACGGCACCGTGGTCGGTTGGTGCCTGATGGCCTTCGGCGCGGTCGGGTTGATCGGCAACTCGCTGGGTGGTCGTGCGGTCGACCGCCATCCGTTGGGGGCATCGGTGTTGTTCTGTGCGTTCATGATTGCCGGCATGGTCTCGCTGGTGCCGAACATTCATTCGCCGCTGGGGCTGGCGGTGGCGATGGGGATCTGGGGTATCACCCAGGCCGCGTTGTTCCTGGTCAGCCATGTGCGCCTGATGAAAGCCGCGCCGGAAGCGCCGGCCTTTGCTGCTTCGCTGAACATCGCCGGGGCCAATCTGGGGATCGGTCTGGGCGCCATTGTCGGTGGCCGGGTCATCGACAGTGCGGGTCTGGGCTTCCTCGGCTTTGCCGCCGCCGGCTTCATTCTGCTGTCGGTGTTCCTCGCCATGGTGTTGATGACGCTCAAGCCGCGCGAAATGTGCGCCGAGGCCTCATAACGCAGTAAACAGCTCGCGTCGGGCACCTTCGGTAATCGCAACGATGCCGGGGTGCTTGACCTTGCGCTCCACCGAAATGGCATAGAACGACTCGGTCACCGCGTCGGTCTGGCCAATCAGCTCGACGCCGTACTGGCGCTTCACTTCATCGGCAATCACGCTCGGGCCGATAAAAATCCCGCTGCCGGATTGGCCGAACGCCTGCATCAAGGCACTGTCATCAAACTCGCCGACGATTTGCGGCTGGATCTGCTGCTCGGCAAACCAGCGCTGCAAGCGGCTGCGCACCACGGTTTCCGGCCCGGGAATCAATAGCGGTGCGCCGTGCAGGCTGCGCGGGAAGTCCTGACCGTATCTGGCTGCCAGTTCCGGGGTGGCGAAGAAACTGATCCCGCACTCGCCGAGCTTCTGGCTGTAGCCCTTGATATCGAGGTGCGAGGGCATCGGGCTGTCGGAAATCACCAGGTCCAGACGCTGGATGGCCAGATCGGCCAGCAAGCGTTCGAGTTTGTCTTCGCGGCAGGTGATGCGCAGCGGCTCGTTCAGCTCCATGGTCGGCGCAATCAGGCGGTAGACGATGGATTTCGGCACCACATCCGCCACGCCAACGCGGAACAGAATCTGCTGTTCGTTGGGCTGGGCGCGCAGCATCAGTTCCAGTTCGCCGCCGAGCTGGAACATCTGCTCGGCGTAGGGCAGGGCTTGTCGCCCGGCTTCGGTCAACTCCAGTTGCCGGCCTACGCGTCTGAATAACTCGATGCCATAAGTCTGTTCGAGCAGGGAAATCTGCCCGCTGATGGTCTGTGGTGTCAGGTTCAGTTGCTCGCAGGCGCGCACGATGCTGCCGGTCTTGGCCACGACCCAGAAGTAATGCAGTTGTCGGTAGTTGAGCATGGCGGTCTACAGTTCGTGAAAATCGAAGTATAGCCGCTAAAAATACGAATTTTCCTGAAGTGTTTGTCTCCCTAGAATGCCCAGCCATCGACGGCCGGTCTGTGAGCCTGTCTGTTCATTCGAAGGAAACTTTATGAAATACACAATCCCAGCATTGATGTTTACGTCTTTACTGCTTCTGGCCGGTTGCGATCAGGCTGAAAAAAGCGCCCAGCAACTGATGGGCAAAGCCGCCGAAAGCGCCAAGCAAGCGATCGACGACACGCACAAGGCCGCCGAACAAGCCCTGAGTGATGCCACCGGCGGGTTGATCGAGAAGAAAGAAACACCGGAAAAAGACGCGGAAAACTCCGAATCTTCCTCCAAGACCATCTAATTCGTCTTACACAGAGTCAGGACTGACCCATGGAATATCTGTTACAGCTCGCCGCCAGCCCCACCGCTTGGGTTGCTTTGGCCACATTGGTGGTGATGGAAATCGTGCTCGGCATCGATAACCTGATCTTTATCTCGATCCTGACCAACAAATTGCCCAAGCAGTACCAGCAGAAGGCGCGCCGGATCGGTATCGGCATGGCGTTGATCCTGCGTCTGGCGCTGTTGAGCACCATCGCCTTCATCGTGCAGTTGACCGCGCCGGTGATCGAGATTCTTGGCCAGGCCTTCTCCTGGAAAGACATGATCCTGATCGCCGGTGGTCTGTTCCTGGTCTGGAAAGCCACGACCGAGATCCATCACAGCATGGACCCGGCACCGGAAGATCCGAAGTCGGCGACCTCGACGGTTACCCTGGGTTTCGCTGCCGCTATTGGCCAGATCCTGATGCTCGACATGGTGTTCTCGATCGACAGCATCATTACTGCGGTCGGCATGACCGAACACTTGCCGATCATGATCATCGCGGTGGTGGTGTCGGTGCTGGTGATGCTGTTTGCCGCTGAACCGCTGGCCAAGTTCATCAACGACAACCCGACGGTGGTGATGCTGGCTCTGGGCTTCCTGATCATGATCGGTATGACCCTGATCGCCGAAGGCTTCGGCGCCCATGTACCGAAAGGTTATGTGTATGCAGCGATGGCATTCTCGGCTTCGATTGAAGTGCTGAACATGATGTCTCGCAGGGCTAGGCAGAAGAAGTTGGCTGAGCAGGTGTAACTGCTGAAAGTACAAAAACCGCCTGAACTCTTAGGGATCAGGCGGTTTTTTTTGATTCGAGATTTGCCGTGTCGAATAGAACCAGCCCCTCACCCCAGCCCTCTCCCGAGGGAGAGGGAGCCGATCTGCGTGGTTTTTAAACCTGAGTTCGGCTCGATATCTCAGGTCGATGTACTTCTCAATAGCGACTCGGTCAGTCCCCTCTCCCTCGGGGAGAGGGCTAGGGTGAGGGGCTTTTCGCTTTTGATGTTGAACCTCAGTGCGCAGTAGCATGCCTCACGCGGTGTTCCTCGGCTTTCTCAGCCGCAGCAGGCTGAACCGGATGGTGATGATGGCGCCGCGAAATCCGTAGCACCCCCCACAACATGGCGGCAGCCACGGCCAGCCAGCCGGCAATCAACATCACAATAGTCATGGTCAGGCTCATCAGTGCCTCCTCTTCGCCCTGCTTCGGGCACCCACTTTTTCAATTCGCTCTGTTTCAGTGACAGTCTAGACAATGGGGTGTTGCAGACTATTGACCAAAGGTCGGTGGCGACCAATCAGTTTGCTCTATGCAATCGAAGTGTCTGCCGCTTAAGGCTATACCGCAGCCTGGCGCGGCCCTATGATCGCAGGCGTTGCCGGAACACGATGACCGGCGTCTGAACAGAGAGTGACGATGGTGCAGGTATTTTCTCGAATTCGTGCGGCGCTGCTGGTGGCCGGTTGCGCGGCGGTGTTGGCCGGATGTGCAGGCAGTGTGGCGCCCGAGGTCAAGCGTCTGCCGGAGCGAGTTGAACTGAGCGGTACGTTCTATCGCGGCGAAGCCAATCAGAGCGGGCCGCAAGTGCTGGCCAGTCTCCTGTCGCAGCAAGGCATCGTGATCACCCCGGGCTTGCTGGAAAAACCACTGCACCTGCCGGGCGCCGAAGACAAACTGCAGCAGAATATCCAGAACCTTGCCCGCGACTACGGCATGGTGGTTTATCCCCTGGACAGCAATCTTCCTGCGCTGTTGACGCAAGTGGCGGCGGGTTATCCGGTGATGGTGCGTTTCAGCGAGGGTTCGGCGTTCTGGGCCGAGTCGCGGTACGCGATCCTGTCCGGTTATGACCGCAACAAACAGAAGGTACTGCTGCGCGCCGGCATGAACCGCCGCGAATTGATGAGTTTCAGTTCCTTTGAATCGGCGCTGGAAAAGTCTGGTGGCTGGGCCGTGCTGATTCAGAAGCCGTCGCAGATTCCGGCAGCCGTCGACCGGCAACGCTGGCTCAAAGCGGCCGATGAACTGGCCCAGGCCGGTCAGGAAAATGAAGCCGCGCAGGCGCGCAAGGCCCTGACGGCGCACTGAGTTCCCGTTCGTCATCTGCCGGGCACCACGGCGCCCGGCACGCCTCCTATCTATAGAGCCCGTTGTTTGCGGGTGAATCAGGAGGCGAACATGGCAGATTCCCCATCCCCGAAAGGGCCGCATTCGACCGAACATTCTTCGGGTCATGATCTGGGCTTTGACCCGGATTCGCCGGATGTTGACGATCCGCAAGTCGACCCGGTGGGCCCAGCCAAAGCGCCGAAAGACGTGAAGCCTGGTGAGGACGACAAGAAACCGGCCAAACCTTATGACCCGTTAGCCAATCTGAAACCTTGATGTGAGGTGCGTATGAGTACCGATTCAAGCTTCGATGACCAAAAACCGGACAGCGTACCTACAACGCCGGAGCCAGAGATTGATCCGGTGCTGGATCCGGACAGCCCGATGCGTGACCCGATGGCTCGGCCTAATGTGCTGACACCCGAGCCTGCACGGGATCCGAGTGCAGGCGATGGCATTCCCGATGACGACAAGATGCCGCTGCCGAATGACTGATTTACAGGTGAAAAAAAGCCCCGAGGATTCGGGGCTTTTTCTTGTGCGACGGATTACTTGGAAGCTTCAACCACACCGCTCTGGCGCGACTTGAGGTTTTTCTCGGCCTTGTATTGCTGAGCCACTGCAGGAACGTTGGCGCTCCTGCCAGTTTCCACCCAACTGCGAATACGGCTGGCATCGGCAAAGTGGGTGTACTTGCCGAACGCGTCGAGAATTACCAACGCGACCGGGCGATTGCCCATTTTCGTCACCAGCACCAGGCAATGACCGGCGGGGTTGGTGAAGCCGGTTTTGGTGATCTTGATGTCCCAGTCGGCTTTATTGACCAAGTGATCGGTATTGCGGAAACCCAGGGTGTAATTGGGTTTGCGGAACGACACGGTCTTTTCCTTGGTAGTGCTGAGTTCGCTGAGTAGCGGGTACTTATGCGCGGCCACCAGCAGCTTGCTCAGGTCGCGGGCGGTGGAAACGTTACGCTCCGACAGGCCTGTCGGCTCGACGAAGTGCGTACTGGTCATGCCCAGTGCCTTGGCCTTGGCATTCATCGCCGCGATAAAGGCGGCGTAACCGCCCGGATAGTGGTGCGCAAGGCTGGCAGCCGCGCGGTTCTCCGAAGACATCAAGGCGATCAGCAACATCTCGCGACGCGGCAGTTCACTCTTGAGTTTGACTCGGGAGAACACACCCCTCATTTCCGGTGTGTTGCTGATATCGACATTGATCCATTCGTCCATGTTCTGCCGGGCTTCAACCACAACCAGTCCGGTCATCAACTTGCTGACAGAGGCGATCGGCACGATCACGTCAGGGTTGCTGGAGTAGATGACTTTATTGGTCTGCATATCCATGAGCAGTGCGCTGCCGGAGGCGATCTTCAGGGTCGAAGCGTCACGTGGGGCAGCGGTGGTTTCCGCAGCGTTGATCGTTGGCGTGATGAAAGTGCCTGAAACTGCAAAAAACAGGCTCAGAATCGAGAGACGAATTTTCACGCGGGCGAACTCACAAAGGTTGGATATTCCGTTAGTTTGTAACGGGTTATTTCTTCAAAGCGTCGCATTCTAGGAGTATGGCTGAAGATCTGTCGATGGTTGTTTGAGTGACCTGAAAATCTCGTGAAAAGGCCTGTAAAAAGAGGGGTTTCCGGCGAACGGTTACAGTTTTTTCTCAGGCATGAAAAAACCCGCACAAGGCGGGTTTTTCTTATTGCTGAAAGTACCGATCAGGCGTGCAGGGTTTCTGCCGCATAAAGGGTGTTTTCCAGCAGGCAGGCACGGGTCATCGGACCGACGCCGCCCGGCACCGGAGTGATCCAGCCAGCGCGGGGCAGGGCGGTTTCGTAAACAACGTCACCGACCAGTTTGCCGTCGTCCTGACGGTTGATGCCGACGTCGATCACGATCGCGCCTTCCTTGATCCACTCGCCTTTGACCAGGCCCGGCTTGCCGGCGGCCACTACCACCAGATCGGCACGACCGACGTGGCCGGCCAGATCCTTGGTGAAGCGGTGAGTCACGGTCACGGTGCAGCCGGCCAGCAGCAATTCCATCGCCATCGGGCGACCGACGATGTTGGAAGCGCCGACAACCACTGCGTCCATGCCATAAAGATCAGCACCGGTGCTTTCCAGCAGCGTCATGATGCCTTTAGGTGTGCATGGACGCAGCAGCGGAATGCGCTGGGCCAAGCGGCCGACGTTATAAGGATGGAAGCCGTCGACGTCTTTGTCCGGGCGGATACGCTCCAGCAGTTTGGAGGCGTCCAGGTGCTCGGGCAGTGGCAACTGAAGCAGGATGCCGTCGATTGCAGGGTCGTCATTGAGGCGATCGATCAGATCGGTCAGCGCGTCTTGCGTGGTGTCGGAGGGCAGGTCGTAGGCTTGAGAGAGGAAGCCAACCTCTTCACAGTCTTTACGCTTGTGCGAGACATAAACCTGAGAGGCAGGATCGCTGCCGACCAGGATCACCGCGAGGCCGGGAGTGCGCAGGCCTTGCTGGCGACGCTCGGCAACTCGTTGGGCGATCTGCTGGCGCAGGCTGGCGGCGATCGATTTGCCGTCGATTAGTTGTGCAGTCATTGCGCGTGATTAACCATCGAGAGGGGAAAAAATGAGAACGCATTCTCGCATGTCGAGCGGTGAGGGCAAAGGCGCTTGGTCAGCAAATTCCTCTAACTCCTTTAATTAAATGAATTTTTTTCAAAAAGGATTTGACGACCTTCGGAGCGCTCTATACTATTCGTCGCACTTGTCGGGCACAGCCTAGCACTGGTTAAGAAGGTGAAGCGGAATCAAGGTTCTTCGACACTGGAAAGCACTTAGTTTGTAGTCCTTTAAGAGTACAGATTAATAAGGCGCCCGTAGCTCAGCTGGATAGAGCATCCGCCTTCTAAGCGGATGGTCGCAGGTTCGAGTCCTGCCGGGTGCGCCATTAGGCAGCTTTGGCACAAGTAACGCGATATGGTGGGCGTAGCTCAGTTGGTAGAGCACGGGATTGTGACTCCCGTTGTCGTGGGTTCGATCCCCATCGTCCACCCCATATTTCGAAAGGCGCCAGATGTAACAGTCTGGCGCCTTTGCTTTAAAGCTTCACCTGCGGATGTGGTGGAATTGGTAGACACACTGGATTTAGGTTCCAGCGCCGCGAGGCGTAAGAGTTCGAGTCTCTTCATCCGCACCAATTAAAGCTTCATTCATGTCTTCGGGCTGGTGAGGTTCCAACAAAGAAGTTGTTTGGCTTTTTTGTTACGCAATATGGTGGGCGTAGCTCAGTTGGTAGAGCACGGGATTGTGACTCCCGTTGTCGTGGGTTCGATCCCCATCGTCCACCCCATATTTCGAAAGGCGCCAGATTTAACAGTCTGGCGCCTTTTTTGTTTTAGCGGTTCTGAAAACCGGCGATTGTCGGTTTCCAGGTGCAAGGGCAGGGCGCTTCGTCGTATTTATGTTGCTCGATGATGCAGCGCTGCTCGCCGGGCTTGCTTGCAAGAACGGCCGTCAGGGAGTGATTGGCAGTCTCTTCTATATATAGAAGCGGTTGGCGCAGAGCCCTGGCGAGATTGGTTGTATTCGCCTGTGGGGCGCGCTGCACTAGTGTGGCGGTCCCGATAAAATGCCTGCTGTTTTTTTACCCGTTTTCAGTAGGGTGACTTCTTGAGTTTGACCCACTAGAATGCATGCCCTTGATTCTGGGGTCGGAAACGGCCGGCTAACGTCTGTGCAACGAGGAATATCCATGCAAGTTTCTGTTGAAAATACTACTGCTCTCGAGCGCCGCATGAGCGTCACCGTGCCGGCTGAGCGCATCGAGACTCAGGTCAACAAGCGTCTGCAGCAGACTGCCCAAAAGGCCAAGATTGCTGGCTTCCGTCCAGGCAAAGTGCCAATGAGCGAAATCAAGCGCCGTTTCGGTGCTGATGCTCGCCAGGAAGCTGTAGGCGACGTGATCCAGTCCTCCTTCTACGAAGCTGTGGTTGAGCAGAAGCTGAACCCTGCTGGTTCGCCATCGATCGAGCCTAAGTCGCTCGAAGCTGGCAAGGATCTGGAATACGTTGCTGTATTCGAAGTGTTCCCTGAGTTCACCGTTGCCGGTTTCGAAGGCATCACCGTTGAGCGCCTGAGCGCTGACGTGGCTGACGCTGACCTGGACAAAATGCTCGACATCCTGCGCAAGCAGAACACTCGTTTTGAAGTGGCCGATCGCGCTGCCCAGAACGAAGACCAGCTGAACATCGATTTCGTGGGCAAGGTTGACGGCGAAGTCTTCGCTGGCGGCTCCGCCAAAGGCACTCAGCTGGTACTGGGTTCCGGCCGCATGATCCCGGGCTTCGAAGAAGGCCTGGTTGGCGCCAAAGCCGGCGAAGAGCGCGTTCTGAATCTGACCTTCCCTGAGGACTATCAGAACCTGGACCTGGCTGGCAAAACCGCCGAGTTCACCGTGACCGTCAACACTGTGTCCGAGCCTAAGCTGCCAGAGCTGAACGAAGAGTTCTTCGCTCAATTCGGCATCAAGGAAAGCGGCATCGACGGTTTCCGCACCGAAGTTCGCAAGAACATGGAGCGTGAACTGCGTCAGGCGATCAAATCCAAGGTCAAGAATCAGGTAATGGACGGTCTGCTGGCCACCAACCCGATCGAAGTGCCTAAGGCTCTGCTGTCCAACGAAGTTGACCGTCTGCGCGTGCAGGCTGTTCAGCAGTTCGGCGGCAACATCAAGCCTGATCAACTGCCGGCCGAGCTGTTCGAAGAGCAAGCCAAGCGCCGCGTCGTGCTGGGTCTGATCGTGGCCGAAGTGGTCAAGCAGTTCGACCTGAAGCCTGACGAAGCTCGCGTTCGCGAAATGATTCAGGAAATGGCTTCGGCTTACCAGGAGCCTGAGCAGGTTGTGTCGTGGTACTACAAGAACGAGCAGCAACTGAACGAAGTGCGTTCGGTTGTGCTGGAAGAACAAGTTGTGGATACTGTTCTGCAGAAAGCTAGTGTGACCGACAAAGCGGTCTCTTACGAAGAAGCAGTCAAGCCGGTAGAAGCTCCAAAAGCCGACTGATTGATTCCGCGTTAAGAAGTACACACCATAAGCCAGCTCTCGAGCTGGCTTATGCGTATTCAAGACATAACTATTTGGGAGCGACTGCAGAGCATGTTCCGTAATTCTTATATTCAGCAGAACTCTGATATCCAGGCCGCCGGCGGCCTGGTCCCGATGGTTGTCGAGCAATCTGCTCGTGGCGAACGCGCCTATGACATCTATTCGCGCCTGCTCAAGGAGCGAGTGATCTTTCTGGTTGGTCCGGTAGAGGACTACATGGCCAACCTGATCTGCGCGCAACTGCTGTTCCTTGAAGCGGAAAACCCGGACAAGGACATCCATCTCTACATCAACTCTCCGGGCGGTTCGGTGACAGCGGGCATGTCGATCTACGACACCATGCAGTTCATCAAGCCGAACGTATCGACCACCTGCATCGGTCAGGCTTGCAGCATGGGCGCGTTCCTGCTGACTGCAGGTGCCCCGGGCAAGCGTTTCTGCCTGCCGAACTCGCGCGTGATGATTCACCAGCCACTGGGCGGTTTCCAGGGCCAGGCGTCGGACATCGAAATCCACGCCAAGGAAATCCTCTTCATTCGCGAGCGTCTGAACACGCTGATGGCCAAGCACAGCGGGCGTACTCTGGAAGAAATCGAGCGCGATACCAATCGCGACAACTTCATGAGTGCAGAAGCTGCGAAGGAATATGGCCTGATCGACGAAGTGATCAACCAGCGCCCAGCTTAAAATAAGCAGCTCAAAATAGGCTTGGTCGGCTTGTCTGATCAGCGGCGGGCTTGAAAAAGCCCGCAATAGCCTTCATCTTGTGTTGCAAGCCTATCGGATTTGGATCGAACGAATGACTGACACCCGCAACGGCGAGGACAACGGCAAGCTGCTCTATTGCTCCTTCTGTGGCAAAAGCCAGCATGAAGTGCGCAAATTGATTGCCGGCCCCTCGGTCTTTATCTGCGACGAGTGCGTCGACCTGTGCAATGACATCATCCGTGAGGAGGTGCAGGAAGCCCAGGCCGAAAGCAGCGCGCATAAATTGCCTTCGCCTAAAGAAATCAGCGGCATCCTTGACCAGTACGTCATTGGTCAGGAGCGTGCGAAAAAGGTTTTGGCCGTAGCGGTGTACAACCACTACAAGCGCCTGAACCAGCGTGACAAAAAGGCTGACGACGTCGAACTCGGCAAGAGCAACATCCTGCTGATCGGCCCGACAGGCTCCGGTAAAACCCTGCTGGCCGAAACACTGGCCCGCTTGCTGAACGTTCCGTTCACCATCGCCGACGCAACTACCCTCACCGAGGCGGGTTATGTAGGTGAAGATGTCGAGAACATCATTCAGAAGCTGCTGCAGAAGTGCGATTACGACGTAGAAAAGGCCCAGATGGGTATTGTCTACATCGATGAAATCGACAAGATTTCCCGCAAGTCCGACAACCCGTCGATCACCCGGGACGTTTCCGGTGAAGGCGTGCAGCAGGCCTTGCTCAAGTTGATCGAAGGCACGGTCGCTTCCGTACCGCCGCAAGGTGGCCGCAAGCATCCGCAGCAGGAATTCCTGCAGGTCGACACCCGTAACATCCTGTTCATCTGTGGTGGTGCGTTCTCCGGTCTGGAAAAGGTTATTCAAAACCGTTCCACCAAGGGCGGCATCGGCTTCAACGCAGAAGTGCGCAGCAAGGAAGAAGGCAAGAAAGTCGGTGAATCCCTGCGTGAAGTCGAGCCTGACGATCTGGTCAAGTTCGGTCTGATCCCGGAATTCGTCGGTCGTCTGCCGGTCCTCGCCACGCTGGACGAACTCGACGAGGCTGCGTTGATGCAGATCCTCACCGAGCCGAAAAATGCTTTGACCAAACAGTATGCCAAGCTGTTCGAGATGGAAGGCGTGGATCTGGAGTTCCGCACAGACGCGCTGAAATCGGTCGCCAAGCGTGCCCTGGAGCGTAAAACCGGTGCCCGTGGCCTGCGTTCGATTCTCGAAGGTGTACTGCTCGATACGATGTATGAAATCCCCTCGCAGTCCGAGGTGAGCAAAGTCGTGATCGATGAAAGCGTGATCGAAGGCAAGTCCAAGCCACTGTATATCTACGAAAACAGTGAGCCGACGGCCAAGGCAGCGCCGGACGCGTAAGCGTCCAGTCTGCTGGAATAAAGAAGGGGCCTTCGGGCCTCTTTTTTTTTATGTCGTTTTTTACACCCGCTTTGCGCTTGTTTTTTTTCAAGGCAGCCCCCATCTTGGTTTCAAGCTCAATTCCATCTGATTACGGCCATATGGCCGCCGTAGAGGCGAAATCATGAAGACAACCATCGAATTGCCTCTCCTGCCATTGCGTGATGTCGTGGTTTATCCGCACATGGTTATCCCGCTGTTCGTGGGGCGCGAGAAATCCATCGAAGCCCTCGAGGCTGCGATGACGGGCGACAAGCAGATCCTGTTGCTGGCCCAGAGAAACCCGGCGGACGACGATCCCGGTGAAGACGCTCTCTATCGCGTAGGTACCATCGCTACCGTTCTGCAACTGCTCAAGCTGCCTGACGGCACCGTCAAGGTGCTGGTTGAGGGTGAGCAGCGCGGCACTGTCGAGCGGTTCAGCGAAATTGACGGCCACTGCCGTGCCGAAGTCTCGTTGATCGAAGAAGTCGACGCCGCCGAGCGCGAATCCGAAGTGTTCGTGCGCACACTGCTGTCGCAGTTCGAACAATATGTACAGTTGGGCAAGAAAGTCCCGGCTGAAGTCCTGTCGTCGCTCAACAGCATTGATGAGCCGGGTCGTCTGGTCGACACCATGGCCGCGCACATGGCGCTGAAAATCGAGCAGAAGCAGGAAATCCTCGAAATCATCGATTTGTCGGCCCGGGTCGAGCACGTTCTGGCGCTGCTGGATGCCGAGATCGATCTGCTGCAAGTCGAAAAACGCATTCGTGGCCGCGTCAAAAAGCAAATGGAGCGCAGTCAGCGCGAGTACTACCTGAATGAGCAGATGAAGGCCATTCAGAAAGAACTCGGTGACAGCGACGAAGGCCACAACGAAATCGAAGACCTGAAAAAGCGTATCGACGCTGCCGGTCTGCCGAAAGACGCGTTGGCCAAAGCCACTGCCGAGCTGAACAAGCTCAAGCAAATGTCGCCGATGTCCGCTGAGGCCACCGTGGTGCGCTCGTACATCGACTGGCTGGTGCAGGTGCCGTGGAAGGCTCAGAGCAAGGTACGCCTGGACCTGGCGCGTGCAGAAGACATTCTCGATGCCGATCACTACGGTCTCGAAGAGGTCAAGGAACGTATCCTTGAATACCTCGCCGTGCAAAAACGCGTGAAGAAAATCCGAGGTCCGGTGTTGTGCCTGGTCGGTCCTCCAGGCGTGGGTAAAACCTCGCTGGCCGAGTCGATCGCCCACGCGACCAACCGTAAATTCGTGCGCATGGCCCTCGGTGGCGTGCGTGATGAAGCGGAAATTCGTGGTCACCGCCGGACTTACATCGGTTCGATGCCGGGAAGATTGATTCAAAAGATGACAAAGGTTGGCGTTCGCAACCCGCTGTTCCTGCTCGATGAAATCGACAAAATGGGCAGCGACATGCGTGGCGATCCGGCGTCGGCGTTGCTGGAAGTGCTCGATCCAGAGCAAAACCACAACTTCAACGACCACTATCTGGAAGTCGATTACGACCTCTCCGATGTGATGTTCCTGTGCACCTCGAACTCGATGAACATCCCGCCGGCGCTGCTCGACCGCATGGAAGTTATCCGTCTGCCGGGCTACACCGAAGACGAGAAGATCAACATTGCCGTCAAATACCTCTCGCCAAAACAGATCGCTGCCAATGGTCTGAAGAAAGGCGAGCTGGAATTCGATGCAGAAGCGATCCGCGACATCATCCGTTATTACACCCGTGAAGCGGGTGTGCGTGGCCTCGAGCGTCAGATCGCCAAGGTCTGCCGCAAAGCGGTCAAAGAGCACGCGATGGAAAAACGCTTCTCGGTGAAAGTGACAGCTGACCTGCTGGAACATTTCCTCGGTGTGCGCAAATTCCGTTACGGTCTGGCCGAGCAACAGGATCAGATCGGTCAGGTGACCGGCCTTGCCTGGACTCAGGTGGGCGGCGAATTGCTGACCATCGAAGCCGCTGTTGTGCCGGGTAAAGGTCAGTTGATCAAGACCGGTTCGCTGGGCGACGTGATGGTCGAATCGATCACTGCCGCGCTCACCGTGGTGCGCAGCCGCGCCAAGAGCCTGGGCATCCCTCTGGACTTCCACGAGAAGCGCGACACGCACATCCACATGCCGGAAGGGGCGACGCCGAAAGACGGCCCTAGCGCCGGCGTAGGCATGTGCACGGCGCTGGTGTCGGCATTGACCGGCATTCCGGTGCGCGCTGATGTCGCCATGACGGGCGAGATTACGCTGCGTGGTCAAGTGCTGGCGATTGGTGGTCTGAAGGAAAAACTGCTGGCGGCTCACCGCGGCGGAATCAAGATCGTGATTATTCCGGAAGAGAACGTGCGTGATCTGAAGGAGATTCCTGACAATATCAAGCAGGATCTGCAGATTAAACCGGTTAAATGGATTGACGAGGTCCTGCAAATTGCGCTGCAATACGCGCCGGAGCCCTTGCCGGATGTGGCTCCGGAGATAGTTGCCAAGGACGAAAAACGTGAGTCTGACTCTAAGGAAAGAATTAGCACGCATTAATATGCTTTTGCCTGGGGGGCTTCCTTGACAGTTTTTTAGAGCCCTTGTTATAAAGCGGCTCTTAAGTGTCTGTAGGCCATTCAGCACTCGTTTTTGCTTTCACCAAAAAACTTAGAATCATCTCAAAATAGATATAAGGGGACTTAGAGTGAACAAGTCGGAACTGATTGATGCTATCGCTGCATCCGCTGATATCCCGAAAGCTGCTGCTGGCCGTGCGCTGGACGCTGTAATCGAATCCGTCACTGGCGCTCTCAAGGCTGGCGACTCCGTTGTTCTGGTTGGTTTCGGTACTTTCTCCGTGACGGACCGTCCGGCTCGTACCGGTCGTAACCCTCAGACCGGCAAGACTCTGGAAATCCCGGCTGCCAAGAAGCCAGGTTTCAAAGCCGGTAAAGCACTGAAAGAAGCTGTTAACTAAGTTTTCAGGTTTTTACCCATCCGGGTCGGGGTCATGCCTGACTTGGCAGCGGAGCGGTAGAGCAGGTCGCTGAAACATTGGCCTGTAACGCCGGGATCGAGGGTTCGAGCCCTGTCCGCTCCGCCAGTTACGAGAAGGCGCATCCTCGGATGCGCCTTTCTTCTATCCGGATTCTACCCACGCTCCACGGTTGCCTAATTTTGAAGTTCAACCGTTTCTGGGGGACGCATGCTGCAGAATATCAGGGACAATTCACAAGGCTGGATTGCCAAGACCATTATCGGGGTCATCGTTGCACTGATGGCTCTGACCGGTTTCGACGCCATTTTCCAGGCCACGACTCACAAGAATGAGGCGGCCAAGGTCAACGGTGAAGAAATTAGCCAGAACGAGCTGAGCCAGGCCGTTGATATGCAACGCCGTCAGCTGATGCAACAACTGGGCAAGGACTTCGATGCTTCCTTGCTGGACGAGAAAATGCTGCGCGAATCGGCCCTCAAGGGGTTGATCGATCGCAAGCTGCTGCTGCAAGGCGCCGAGCAAGCGAAATTCGCTTTCTCCGAAGCCGCACTGGATCAAGTGATCCTGCAGACGCCTGAGTTCCAGGTGGACGGCAAGTTCAGCTCCGAGCGTTTCGACCAGGTAATCCGTCAACTGGGTTACAGCCGTATGCAATTCCGCCAGATGCTGGCTCAGGAAATGCTGATCGGCCAACTGCGCGCCGGTGTGGCGGGCAGCGGTTTCGTCACCGACGCCGAAGTGCTGGCATTTGCCCGTCTGGAAAAACAGACCCGCGATTTCGCCACCCTGAACGTCAAGGCTGACCCGGCTGCGGTCAAGCTGACCGACGACGAGGTCAAGGCCTACTACGACGAGCACGCCAAGGAGTTCATGACTCCGGATCAAGTGATCATCGATTACGTGGAACTGAAGAAGTCTTCGTTCTTCGATCAGGTCGCCGTCAAGGACGAAGACTTGCAGGCGGCGTATCAGAAAGAGATTGCCAACCTGTCGGAACAGCGTCGTGCTGCGCACATTCTGATCGAAGTGAACGACAAGACCACTGAAGCTCAGGCCAAGGCGAAGATTGACGACGTCCAGGCGCGTCTGGCCAAGGGCGAGAAGTTCGAAGCGCTGGCTAAAGAGTTCTCGCAGGATCCGGGTTCGGCCAACAATGGCGGTGACCTCGGTTACGCAGGTCCTGGCGTTTATGATCCAGCGTTCGAAAAAGCCCTGTACTCGCTGTCGAAAGACCAGGTGTCCGAGCCGATTCGTACCGACTTCGGTTACCACCTGATCAAGCTGTTGGGTGTGGAAGCGCCGGAAGTGCCAACCCTGGCCAGCCTGAAAGACAAGCTGACCCGCGAGCTGAAAGCCGCGCAGGTCGAGCAGCGTTTTGTCGAGGCGACCAAGCAACTGGAAGACTCGGCGTTCGAAGCGTCTGACCTGGCTCAGCCAGCGGCGGATCTGAAGCTGACCGTGCACACCTCCAAGCCGTTCGGCCGTGAAGGTGGCGAAGGTGTTGCAGCCAACCGTGCTGTGGTCACCGCAGCATTCAGCACCGAAGTGATCGACGAAGGTGCCAACAGCACCGCCATCGAGCTGGATCCGGAAACCGTGATCGTGCTGCGTTCCAAAGAGCACCTGAAGCCTGCGCAACTGCCATTGGAAAGCGTGAATGCGGCGATCCGCACTCAGTTGACCAAAGAGCATGCCAGTGCTGCCGCCAAGACCAAGGCCGAGAAGCTGATTGCTGATCTGCGTGACGGCAAGGCTCCTCTGGACAAGGCGGTTGACGGGCAGAACTGGAAAGCTACCGAAGCGGCCACTCGTGGTCAGGAAGGTGTTGATCCGGCGGTGCTGCAAGCGTTGTTCCGTATGCCGAAGCCGGCTGCCAAGGACAAGCCGACGTTCACCAGCGTGACCCTGCCGGACGGTAGTTTGATGATCGTGCGTCTGAACGGCGTTAACGAAGCGGCTGCGCCGACGGATGAAGAGAAGGTTCAGTACCGTCGCTTCCTTGCTTCGCGTGAGGGACAGCAGGACTTTGCGGCGTATCGCAAGCAGTTGGAAGCTCAGGCTGAGATCAAGCGGTTTTGATGGTTGATTGAGCTGTGATGTGATGTGAAAGCCCCGGCCTTATGGTCGGGGCTTTTTTTTGGGCGTTGGGTAGTGGCGGCCTTTGGGCCGACCATGTTCTTGGGGTTTTGGGGGGATATCCGTTGCTGTGGGTGTTGCCGCTGGCGGTTCCGCCCTTACGGCGGGTCACTTTGGCAAACGCCCCAAAGTAACCAAAGGTCTGTGCCCTGACGTTCGGCCCGCTCGCTGGGGCTCGGGGTTCCTTCGCTCCGGGATCGATCCGGGGGCATCGCCTACGGTTTGCTTCGCTGCACCTCCTCTCGATGTGTTCGACTTCGTCGAACGGTCGCTGCGCTCCCACCCCCGGATCAATCCCTCCACTCAGCCTGCCGACGGGCCTTCAGATCAAGATCAAGAGCTGCAGCCGAGCTAACGCTCATCCTGTTGAGTGGGGCGGCTTTGCCGCGTGGGCCGCACACGAATTAAACCTTTGGGAGCGAGCCTGCTCGCGATGGCGGCCTGACAGCCGGCCAATCTTCTGTCTGATGTACTCAATCCAATTGTAGGAGCGAGCCTGCTCGCGAAGACGGCCTTCCAGCCGGCCAATCTTCTGTCTGCTGTACTCAATCCAATTGTGGGAGCGAGCATGCTCGCGAAGACGGCCTTCCAGCCGGCCAATCTTCTGTCTGATGTACTCAATCCCATTGTAGGAGTGAGCCTGCTCGCGAAGGCGGCCTGACAGCCGACCAGTTTTCTGTCTGATGTACTCAGTTCCATTGTAGGAGTGAGCCTGCTCGCGATGGCGGCCTGACAGCCGGCCAATTTTCTGTCTGCTGTACTCAATCCAATTGTGGGAGCAAGCCTGCTCGCGAAGACGGCCTTCCAGCCGACCAGTTTTCTGTCTGATGTACTCAGTTCCATTGTAGGAGTGAGCCTGCTCGCGATGGCGGCCTGACAGCCGGCCAATCTTCTGTCAGATGTACTCAATCCAATTGTAGGAGCGAGCCTGCTCGCGATGGCGGCCTGTCAATCGACCGGTTTTCAGCTGTCTGGCCTCAATCCAACAACTCATTCGGTCTTATTCGGCTGTTGGAAAACCGTGGCTCCGAGCTTTGATCGCTACTGACAGGGTCAGTACCAGCAATCCTGCAACAACCCACGGGAATGCCCCCACCCCAAGGTTCCCCAGCAACAAGCCTCCGACCAAACCACCCCCCGCAATCCCGACATTCCACAGCGTAACCAACATCGATTGCGCCGTATCGGCAGCCTCCTTTGCGGTTTTCGCCGAGGCGGTTTGCAGCAGCGATGGCATTGCCCCAAACGCCACTCCCCAAACAGCAGTGGCGATGTACACCGCGCTCGGCGATTCGCGCCACAGGCCCAGCGCTATCGCGGACAGCATGAACAACCCGGCACTGGTCAACACCAGTTCGCGCAGCCAGCGATCAATCAGGCTGCCGACGATCCATAGGCTCAGCACCGAGGCGAGGCCGAATACCAGCAATACGCGGTCGACATTGGCGTCCAGCCCGGACGGTTGCAGGAAGGGGGCGATGTAGGTGTACAGCAGGTTGTGCGCAACGACGTAGGTGAGCGTGACAAACAGGACGGGTCGCACGCCGGGCAGGGTAAATACCTGACGCAGTGGCAGGCGGCTTCCCGCGCGTTCGCCGGCGAAGTCCGGTACTTGCCAGTGCACCCAGATCACCAGCACAACGGTCAGTCCGCTCATGATAGCGAAGCTCAGGCGCCAGCCGACCAAGGTGCCGAGCAGGGTGCCTGCGGGTATTCCCAGCGACAGCGCCAGTGGCGCGCCGAGCATCGCTACCGTTATGGCGCGGCCTTGCAAGTGCGGGGCGACCATGCGGCTCGCGTAACCCGCCAGCAGCGCCCACAGCAATCCGGCAAATACGCCGGCAATAAGCCGTGCAATCAGCGTCAGCCAGTACCATTCCGACAGGGTTGTGATGCTGTTAGCGATGGCAAAGCCTGCGATGGCGGCCAGCAGCAGAGGTTTTCTTCGCCAGCCGCGGGTGGCGATCGTCAGCGGTATCGCTGCCAGGATCGAGCCGATCGCGTACAGCGTGACCAATTGCCCGATCAGCGCCTGGGAAACATTCAGTCCGCTGCTCATCTGTGGTAACAGGCCGGCGGGCATGGCTTCGGTCATGACCGTAATGAATCCGGCGGTGGCCAGTGCGAGGAGCGCGGCGAGGGGTAATCGCTCACGGCGATCTGCGGGTTGTTCAAGTGCGGGGCAACCGAGTTGGGCATCGTTCATGAGCCGGCATCCTTGTGCAGTGTTGACGAGGAGCACAGGGTAGGGCGCTGCGCACCGGTGAAAAACGGGTTAAGGTTCCGAACATATCGGACACGGATGTCAGCAATGGGAGGGTGGTATGGATAGCCTGGGCAGTATTTCGGTGTTTGTTCAGGTCGCCGAGACGCGCAGTTTCACTGAGGCCGGCCGGCTGCAAGGGGTGTCATCGTCGGCGGTGGGCAAAAGCATTGCGCGGCTGGAAGCGCGACTGGGCGTGCGTTTGTTTCAGCGCACCACGCGCAGTGTCACGCTGACCAGTGAAGGGGCGCTTTTTCTCGAACGCTGTCGCAAGATCCTCGCGGAAGTCGAGGCGGCGGAGTTCGAACTGTGCGATGCCGCTGCCAAACCCCACGGCAAATTGCGCATCAGCCTGCCGCAGGTGCATGGTTTGGTGATGCCGGTCATGACTGAGTTTCTGGCCTTGTACCCGCAGATCGAGCTGGATCTGGATTTGACCGATCGCATGGTCGATGTGGTTGAAGAAGGTTTCGACGCCGTGATCCGCACCGGCAAGCCGCGGGATTCACGACTGATGGCGCGACCGTTGGGCGAGTTTCACATGGTGCTGGTGGCCAGCCCGGCGTATCTGGCGCAACGCGGTGTGCCGCAGACGCCCGCCGATCTGGCGGCTCACGCGTGCCTTCGGCATACGTTTCATGCCACCGGCAAACTGGAAACCTGGCCATTGATACGCGAGGAGGGCGCCGTTGAGCCGACGTTGCCGACCCGCTTGGTCAGCACGTCGATCGAAGCGGTGAGTCATGCGGCGCTGGCCGGCATGGGCATTGCCTGTCTGCCTGATTTCATGACGCGTGAGGCCGAGGCGCAAGGCCGCTTGCATCGGGTGCTCGACGCGCATCTGGAGCACACCGGGCAGTTCTGGGTGCTATGGCCATCGAGTCGCCACGCCACGGCGAAGTTGCGCGTGTTTATCGATCATCTGGCGTTGCGACTTTTTCCCGCAACCGAGGGTCGATAGAGTTGTAACTGCTTTAAGACACTAATCCATGCGCAGCGCGGCAGCGATCTGTTGCACAATACGCCCCGGACTGTTTTCTCTCAGGATGTTCAATGTTGATTTCCACTCCCATGCGTGTAGTCGGGTTGGCGCTGTTGTTGACCGCTGTAGCCGGCTGTTCGAAAGACAAGCCGATGTATGAGCATGAGAACTTCGATGACTCCGGTACGTTTTCGCGCAATTACCCGGTGACCGACTCGGTCAGTTGCGAAGCGGCCCGTCGTGCGTTGCTCAGCCAGGGTTACATCATTACCAGCAGCGACCCGAAACTGGTCAGCGGCCACAAGAGTTTTCAGCAAACCGGCGACACCCACATGGAGATCAGCTTCAACGTGGTCTGCGCCGATGACGGCAGCGCCGGGCACCATGCGACGATGTTCGCCAACGCTTTGCAGGATCGTTACGCACTGAAGAAGACCAACAACTCGGCCAGTCTTGGCGTGGGTGTGCTGGGCTCGGTGTCGATGCCGATCGGCTCGTCCGACGATTCGATGGTCAAGGTTGCCAGCGAGACGGTGACGTCGCAGAAGTTCTATGAGCGCTTCTTCACGTTGGTGGAATTGTTCCTGCCGGCGGATGCGAAGAAAGCGGCGCATATCGAAGAGAAGCCGAAGGCTGATCTGGGTGTCCCTGAGGTGAAGGCTGCTCCGGCAGCGCTGGCGCCAACACCGACGCCAGCACCTGCGCCCGCCGCAACGCCTGCACCTGCTACCGAGCCGGCTCCGGCGCCTGCTGAAGTCGCTCCAGTGACGTCGGAACCGGTCGCGCCACCCGCAGAGGCGGCGCCGATCACTCCGGCACCAAGCGCTGAGCCGGCACCGGCCACCGAAACCATCACGCCACCGGCCAACCCGGACATCCCGCCGCCATCCGAGCCGATTCCGGCGATGCCTGCGTCCGGCCAATAACCAGCCTGACCCCAAATCCCTGTGGGAGCGAGCCTGCTCGCGAAGACGGACTTTCAGTCACCTGTGTGCTGAAGGGTCCGACGCCTTCGCGAGCAGGCTCGCTCCCACAGTGGTTTTTGGGTCGCCTTAAATTTCGTTACATTCCCCGGACAAAAGTCCCGCGATAAATTCCTGACCGTCTGCTACGTTTTATTCATGAAGGCCGGGTTTCACTTTTCCTTCACACGAGCACGTTAAGCTCGAGGCACTGGGCATTTGCCCAGGCCCATTCAAGAGAGCAGCAGGGGGATTACACGATGGATGAATATCAAGAAGAGCTGCTCGAATACCAGGCCTTTGAACTGGATCCTCTGGAACCCGCTGAAGACGCCACCGAGCTTTGACTTGCAGCTTGAAGCTTGTAGCTGCTTTTAAGCCGTTTTGCGATGGCTGCGGCGGAATTCGCCGGGCGTCTGGCCGCTCCAGCGTTTGAAGGCTCGCTGGAACGCTTCGGCTGAAGCAAAACCCAGCAAGTAGGCGATTTCGCCGAAGGCCAGTTCAGTGTCGCGGATATACGTCATGGCCAGATCCCGGCGCGTGTCGTTGAGGATCGCGCGAAACTGTGTGCCTTCCTCGGCCAGTTTGCGCCGCAACGTCCATGTCGGCAGCTTCAGACGTGCCGCCACTTCTTCCAGGTCGGGTTCCCGGCCACCATTGAGCAACGGCCCGAGCAATTGCGTGATGCGTTCGCGCAGGCTGCGGGTTCGGGTCAATTGCTCCAGTTCCCGCTCACACAACTGCAGCAGATGCCGCCAGGTACTCGGGCAATGCTCGGGGTTTCGCAGTGCGAGGCTGTTGAGGTTCAGGCGCAGTTGATTGCGCTCGGCACCGAACTGGATCGGGCAATCCCCCAGTACGCTGTAAGCCTCGCGATAATCCGGCGCTTCGAATTCGATGTCGATGCGTTCAGCGCGTAGCGGTTCGCGGCTGACACTGGAGAGCTGGTGCAGCCATCCGGCGATGATCGAATCCACGACAAAACGGTTATAGGCGTTGTACGGGCTGATCGAATAGAAACGCAGCCACGCGCCATTGGCATCTTCGTGAAAACTGGACTGACCACGGTAGTTGGAACCGTACAGCGCCTCGAAACGGATCAGACAGCGCGCGGCTTCGCGCACGGTTGGCGCCTGTGCGGCGGTAACGCCGGCCAGTCCGGCCTGGCTCAGGCGACTGAGCTGACCCATGCGCAAGCCCAGCGCCGGGTCACCGGTTAACTGAATCGCCGCGTGGCCCAGGCGCATGTAACGCGGAATCGACAAGCGCGCCCCGGCCTCGGCCAGTCGTGCGGCGTCGAGGCCATATTGTTCCAGCAGCGGCTGCGGGTCGGCGGCATGACTGCGCACCGCGTCGGCGAGGCTGTGCACAAAGCCCACCGACAGATCCCCGAGGCGCATCGGCAGGGGCTTCATGGCTTACAACCAGATGTTCAACAAACGCGCGCCACGGGCCTCGCCATCGGCGAACTGCTGGCCGTTGCTGCTGAGGAAACTCTGACCGGCACTGGCTTTGTCCCAGAACTGCCCGCGCAGGAACACGCTGATGCCGGCAATCGCCCGACTGCTCGGCGGTTGTGCGGTCAGCGTCAGACGATGCCAGGCCTGTCCTTCGGTGACTTCACCGGGTTTGAGACTGACCGATCCCGGTGTACTTGAACCTTTGTAGCCGCGCCAAGGTTGATTCCACGCACCCTGGCCGAATACTTGCGCCGGCACCGCGACCAATTGCGCGCCTTGCTCGTCGAGTGTGCGGTAGTTGTCGGGATACCAACTGTCGCTGCCAATCAGCACGCCGAGGCGTCCGGCCGGGGTGTCGACCACGTTGATCTGGTGTTTGCCTGCGCCTTCGATCACTTCACGCTGATCGAACACCGGGTGCATCTGCCGCTGTGGCTGGCCAAGCGGCACGCCGTCGCGGCCGAACACCACGCTGCTGTTGAACAAGGCGCCGCTGCCGGGTTTCAGCCGGCCGTCACGGATGCTCGGTTCCGGCAGCACGATCGAACCGGCCACCAGTGTCACGTGAAACTCCTTGGCCAGGCCGCCGAAGAGGGCTTGGTAATCCTTGGCCATCGCTTTGGATTTCATGCGCAGGTACGCGTCGTTGAGGCGGTCGCTGCCGTTGGCGCTGAGCCAGGCGCGGGCGAACAACAACGGATTGCTCGCCGCCAGCCAGTTCATCGCCTCGGCGAGGGACGGCGCCTGATACAGCTCGTCTTTCTCGCCGCTGAGCAGCAACCAGGTGCCGACGTTCTCTGGCAACACCACCACGGTTTTATCGTTCAGCAGGCCTTGGTCTTGGGCCTGCTGCAAATACGCCGCGAGTTTGCGGTGCAAGCGTTCGGGGCTTTGATAGTCAGTGGGGAACAGTTCGGGCTGGATACCGAGCAGATTGCCACGGTCGCCGGGCGTGCCCTGATCAACCGCCACTTTTATGCGCAGGTCCGCCAGGTAATGCCCCGCCGGCCGGTCCGCCGCCCACATGGCGTAGGTAGTAAGGACAGCCACCAGGGCCATGGAAAACGTCAGGTACAAAAGTTTGCGCATGAAAACCAACAACAACCGGGTACAGGGTGTGGCGACTAGGGTAGGGCCCATGGCTCCGGTTGCCAAGGGGCGCTGCGCATTTGGATCAATAAGTTGTCAGTTACGGTCATTGAGTGACAGCGATGCGACTCTTAGTCTGTGGCACATGACTGACGGGGGCCGCAGAGCGCCCGCAACTTTTTCCGTGATCGCTCGTTGTGGAGTTACCGATGACCGCCGCTCATTACCCGCACCTGTTGGCCCCGCTGGACCTGGGATTCACCACGCTGCGCAACCGCACCCTGATGGGCTCGATGCACACCGGCCTGGAAGAGAAACCGGGTGGTTTCGAGCGCATGGCGGCGTACTTCGCTGAACGTGCGCGCGGCGGTGTCGGCCTGATGGTCACCGGCGGCATTGGCCCGAACGACGAGGGCGGCGTCTATTCTGGTGCGGCCAAACTGACCACCGAGGAAGAAGCGCTCAAGCACCGCATCGTCACCCGCGCGGTGCATGAGGCGGGCGGCAAGATCTGCATGCAGATTCTCCACGCCGGGCGTTATGCCTACAGCCCGAAGCAGGTCGCGCCGAGTGCGATCCAGGCGCCGATCAACCCGTTCAAGCCTAAAGAGCTGGACGAAGAAGGCATCGAGAAGCAGATCAGCGATTTCGTCACCTGCTCGGTACTGGCGCAAACCGCCGAATATGACGGCGTCGAGATCATGGGTTCGGAAGGTTATTTCATTAACCAGTTCCTCGCCGCGCACACCAACCACCGCACCGACCGTTGGGGCGGCAGCTACGAAAACCGTATGCGCCTGCCGGTGGAAATCGTTCGTCGCGTTCGCGAAGCGGTCGGCCCGAACTTCATCATCATTTTCCGTCTGTCGATGCTCGATCTGGTCGAGGGCGGCAGCACCTGGGACGAGATCGTCACCCTGGCCAAGGCCATCGAGCAGGCCGGCGCGACCATCATCAACACCGGTATCGGCTGGCACGAAGCGCGGATTCCGACCATCGCCACCAAAGTGCCGCGCGCGGCGTTCAGCAAGGTCACGGCCAAGTTGCGTGGCTCGGTGAAGATCCCGCTGATCACCACCAACCGCATCAACACCCCGGAAATCGCCGAGCAGATTCTCGCCGAAGGCGATGCCGACATGGTTTCGATGGCGCGGCCGTTCCTCGCCGATCCGGATTTCGTCAACAAGGCTGCTGAAGGCCGCGCCGATGAAATAAACACCTGCATCGGCTGCAATCAGGCGTGCCTCGACCACACCTTTGGCGGCAAGCTCACGAGTTGCCTGGTCAACCCGCGTGCCTGCCACGAAACCGAACTCAACTACTTGCCGGTGCAACAGATCAAGAAGATTGCCGTGGTGGGCGCTGGCCCTGCGGGTCTGTCTGCCGCAACCGTGGCGGCTGAGCGTGGCCATCAGGTGACCTTGTTCGATTCGGCCAGCGAAATCGGCGGCCAGTTCAACATCGCCAAACGCGTGCCGGGCAAGGAAGAGTTCTTCGAAACCTTGCGTTACTTCAAACGCAAGTTGCAGACCACGCATGTTGAGGTATGCCTGAACACCCGCGTCGATGTGGCGAAACTGGTTGAAGGCGGTTACGACGAAATCATCCTCGCCACCGGCATTGCGCCGCGTCTGCCAGCGATTCCGGGTGTCGACAATGCCAAGGTGCTGAGCTATCTGGACGTGATCCTCGAGCGCAAACCGGTTGGCAAACGCGTGGCGGTGATCGGCGCCGGCGGCATCGGTTTCGACGTCTCGGAGTTCCTTGTTCACGAAGGCGTAGCGACCAGTCAGGATCGTGCCGCGTTCTGGAAAGAGTGGGGCATCGATACGCAACTGGAGGCTCGTGGTGGCGTGGCCGGGATCAAAGCCGCACCGCATGCGCCGGCCCGCGAAGTGTTCCTGTTGCAGCGCAAGAAAACCAAGGTCGGAGATGGTCTGGGCAAAACCACCGGCTGGATTCACCGTACCGGTCTGAAGAACAAGCAGGTGCAGATGCTCAACAGCGTCGAATACCTGAGCATTGATGACCAGGGCCTGCACATTCGTATTGGCGAAACCGGCGAGCCGCAAGTGCTGGCGGTGGACAACATTGTGATTTGCGCGGGGCAGGATCCGTTGCGCGAACTGCACGATGGCTTGGTTGAAGCGGGGCAGAACGTGCACCTGATCGGTGGTGCCGATGTTGCGGCGGAGCTGGATGCCAAGCGTGCGATCAACCAGGGTTCGCGCCTGGCCGCGGAGCTCTGATTTAGCAGGTCTAGCGTGCCAATGGCCATCGCGAGCAGGCTCACTCCTACAGGGAACGCATTTCAAATGTAGGAGTGAGCCTGCTCGCGATGGCGGCTTGTGAGCGACTAGAATGCCGGCTCTGTCCAGATCGAATCGCCGCCTATGCTTTTGCCTCCCTCCGATTGGCTACCCCAAGCCCCCCTCGAACACTTTCATCTGGACTGGCTGAACGCTGCCGGCATTGAAGTCGCCATCCTGCGCCTCGACCAGATCGACCCGCTGATCAGCGGCAACAAATGGTTCAAACTCGTCGAGCACCTCAAAGCCGCGGATCGTGCGGGTGCCGAAGGCATCATCAGTCTCGGTGGTGCTCACTCCAATCATCTGCACGCGTTGGCGGCGGCGGGGAAACGGCTGGGCTTCCAAACCGTGGGGCTGCTGCGCGGGCATGCGCAGGAAACGCCGACCGTGCAGGATCTGCAAGCCTTCGGCATGCAACTGCATTGGTTGGGTTACGGCGGCTATCGCGCGCGCAATGAACCGGGATTCTGGGCGCCTTGGCACGCGCAGTATCCGCAGTTGTATGCCGTGCCCGAGGGCGGTGGCGGCTTAACGGGGGCGCTTGGTTGTGCGGCCATCAAACAGCAGGCGCAGGCGCAATTGCACACACTGGGCTGGAGTGATTATCACGCTTGGTGGCTGGCCTGCGGCACCGGCACGACATTGGCGGGATTGGTGCTCGCCGAAGCAGGGGCGCACCCGGTCTATGGTGCGCTGGCTGTGCCGGACGACCACGGCGTGGCGCCGCAAGTCGAGTCGATCCTGCAAACCGCAGGGCAGGGCAACGGGAGCTATGAACTGATCGACGCCAGCCGTGGCGGTTTCGCCAGGGTTGATCCGGCGTTGCATGAGTTCATCGAACTAACCGAGCAGGCCAGCGGCGTTCCTCTGGAGCCGCTGTACACCGGCAAGGCATTGCTGGCGCTCAAGCAGCAAGTCGAGGCGGGCAGATTCGCAGCTGGCACGCGGCTGATCTTCATTCATACCGGTGGTTTGCAGGGGCGGCGCGGTTTTATCGGCAACCCCTGAAATTCAACCGCGCTTGGGCATCATCCGCAGCAGGGTGTTATCGCGCACCACATAATGGTGATAGATCCCCGCCAGCGCATGTAGCCCGATCAGCCAGTAGCCAATCGTGGCAATGAGCACATGCCAGTACTCGACCTGTTTGGCGAAATCCTTGTTCTCCGCGACCAGCAGCGGCAGATCAAAACCATAGAACATCACCTGATGCCCTTCGGCGCTGGTAATCAGCCAACCCAGAATCGGCATGCTGATCATGAACAGGTACAACGCCCAGTGCATCAGCCGCGCCAGCACGGTCTGCCATTGCGGCGACGCGGGAAAGATTTTCGGCGCCGGGCCAATGCTGCGTGCGAGCAGGCGAAACCACACCAGCACGAACACGGTCAGGCCAAGCATGTAGTGCACTTCGCGGATCAGCGTGCGCCCGCCGCTGCCTTTGGGGAACAGGCCGCGTAGCTCCATGCTGGCGTACACCAGCACCAACAACACCAGCATCAGCCAGTGCAACAGGACCGATACGGTGCTGTAACGCGATTCTGAGCTTGTCCACGGCATAAGAAATTCCTCGGGATCGGAGTGCAATCAGGCCATCGTCACGGCACTTGTTTCACTGTAAACCTGCCGGGATGTTTTTGCCCGGAGCTCGTGATGTTTTTTGCAAGAAAGAAAAGTATTCAATGCCCGGTTTTGATTTGCTTGTTACTTGAAGTTAAGTTTTGTATGTGGTTTTGGCAGGTGTGACGTTGTGTTGTTTATATCTTGTGTTTACTTTTGGTTTGAGTGGTTTGTTTTAAGTGGTTATTGTCGGGTCGAATCTTTATTGGGTTGTTAAAGATTAAAAATATATTTTTAAAGTTGAGTATTAATATGAAAAAACCGATTTCGAAACCTCGCCCTTCTACTACAGTGCCAAAGCCAGTAGTTCCAACCAGGCCGGTTGTGCCGACCAAACCGGTAGCACCGACTAAACCGGTGCCACCGACCAAGCCAGTTGCGCCGACCAAACCGGTAGCGCCGACCAAACCGGTGGTACCGACCAAGCCAGTTGCGCCGACCAAGCCAGTGGCACCGACCAAACCGGTGGCACCGACCAAACCGGTGGCACCGACCAAGCCAGTGCGTCCGACCAGTCCTGCCACGCCGACCGAGGCCAAGCGCCCGCCAATGCCATGGCCGACCATTAACGTCAACGTCGATCCGGTGGCATTGATAACGCTAATCCAGACACTCGGTGCGACAGTCAATGTCGATAGTTCGACCACACTGCCTGACGGTAGTGTGATTGACGCCGATAGAACTTTAATCAAGCGTCCCGATGGCATCATTCAATATGAAGATGGCCGGGTAGAGTATCCGGACGGGCGAATCATCTGGCCGGATAATACCGTTGAATATCCGGATGGACGTATTGTTTGGGAAGATGGAACTGAACAGATGCCGGATGGAAGTATTAAACATCCCGATGGCCTGGCGTACGATGCAGAGGGCAATCTTGTTTCGGAGTAATTAATTGCCGAACGTTGTCCTGGGTTTATACAGCGCAAAAAAAACACCGCTGATTGTCATGCATCAGCGGTGTTTTCGTTTTCTGCCTCAAGCGTTTTGCGGCATCTCGCCGTTGGCCAGGCGCTTGTTGATGTCAGCAATCACTTCTGGCAAATCGGTGATGGTGTCGATCATGTAGTGCGGGCGCGAGCCTTCGAACAGCGCGTGAATACGCTTGCGTTCGCTGGCCAGCTCATCGCTGCCCAAAGCACGGAAACCGGCGTAATCCAGGCCCAGCGCATTGCCCGAGCAAATCAGCGCAACCGTCCACATCCCGGCGCGGCGGCCTTCAAGGATGCCCGGCACGGTATCGTCGATCTTCACGCACGCCGCGACATCGTCGATGCCCAGCGCGATCACGTTGGCCAGCGCCTGAGCCGGCCACGGGCGACCGTTCGGTACTTCGTCAGTGGCAACCACGTGGTCAGCGACGTAGCCGTTGCTGGCGGCCAGTTCGACGACCTTGTCCATCACTTGCTTCGGGTAGCCGGAGCAGGAGCCGATCTTGATGCCTTGCTGGCGCAGGTTGGCGATGGTTTCCAGCGCGCCGGGAATCAGCGCCGAGTGTTCGGCGATCTTTTCGATCTGCAGCGGCATGAAGCGGTTGTAGATCGCGGTGACGTCGTCATCGGTCGGCGTGCGGCCGAACGCCTTGCGATAACGCTCGGCCACTTGCGGCTGATCGCAGAGCGTGCGGATGTGATCCCACTTGCCCATGCCCATTGGGCCACGAGCTTCTTCGATGGAGACCTGCACGTCGAACTCGGCGAAGGCTTCGACGAAGATTTGCGTTGGCGCGAACGAGCCGAAATCGACCACGGTGCCGGCCCAGTCGAGGATCGCGGCTTGCAGCTTGTTTGGGTTTTCGTAGTTCATGGCAATCAAATTCCTGAGTTGAAATGCAATTCAAAAATGTGGGAGCGAGCCTGCTCGCGAAGGCGTGGTGTCAGTCGACATCTATGTTGTATGTGCGACCGCTTTCGCGAGCAGGCTCGCTCCCACAGGGATCGTGGTAATTCAGATTTCGAGGACTTCCATTTCGCGCAGCACTTCGCCGACCGCCGCCACGGCCTGGCGCATTTCGTCCGGGCTGACATGGCCGATGCAACCGACGCGGAAGGTTTCGACCTGGGTCAGTTTGCCCGGATAGAGGATGTAACCCTTGGCCTTGACCCGCTCGTAGAAATCCTTGAACTGATAACGCGGATCTTGCGGCGCATGGAACGTGGCAATGATCGGCGCCTGAATCGCCGCCGGCAGGAAACTGCGCAAACCGAGTTTGCCCATCTCCTCCATCAACGCCTGACAGTTGGCGTCATAACGCGCATGCCGCGCCGGCAAGCCACCTTCTTCGTTGTATTGCAGCAGCGCTTCGTGCAGCGCCGCGACCACGTGGGTCGGCGGGGTGAAGCGCCATTGGCCGGTTTTCATCATGTAGGCGTGCTGGTCGTACAGGTCCATCGCCAGCGAATGCGAATTGCCAGCGGCAGCGGCCAGCGCCTCTTTACGTGCGAAGACAAAACCCATCCCCGGTACGCCTTCCAGGCATTTGCCGGACGCGGCGATCAGCGCGTCGAACGGCACTTGTTGCGCATCCACGGGCAGTGCGCCAAAGGAACTCATGGCATCGATAATCAGGCGTTTACCGTGTTGCGCGACGACCTGGGCAATCTCCGGCAGCGGATTGAGAATCCCGGTGCTGGTTTCGCAATGGATCAGCGCGACGTGAGTGATGTCGCTGTCGGCGCGCAGCAGACGGTCGACGTCGGCGGCGGTGGTCGGTTCGT
Organism: Pseudomonas sp. S3_C06; assembly: GCF_054667675.1. Taxonomy (NCBI): domain Bacteria; kingdom Pseudomonadati; phylum Pseudomonadota; class Gammaproteobacteria; order Pseudomonadales; family Pseudomonadaceae; genus Pseudomonas; species Pseudomonas sp. S3_C06. The sequence continues at coordinate 1,588,526 of NZ_CP162747.1, read as the reverse complement.
CTTCAGCGGTTTCGAAGGTGCTGAACGAGCGGCCGAGTACTTCGCAGATCTTCGCCAGACGCTTGCCGTAGGCGCCGTTGATCAGCACCAGCACTTTGCCGTCACGTGGCACCAAGGTGCCGATCGCCGCTTCAACGGCGAAGGTGCCGCTGCCCTGCAATGGCACGCAGTGGTGAGTGGCGGCGCCGTTGAGAATCGCCAGCAATTGTTCGCAAAGGCTGGCGGTCAGTTGATTGAAACGGTCATCCCATGACCCCCAGTCGACCATCATCGCCTGGCGGGTGCGGGCCGAAGTGGTCAACGGGCCGGGAGTGAGCAGGATGGGTTCGGCGATACTCATTCGTGTGTCCTCGGATTGCGCTGTGGGATGAAGCTACGGGGCATACGTTGCAATTCGCCGTTGCATCAATCAAATTGTTTGTTGTTATGCCAGCCATCAGCGAGAGTTATTCATGAACCTGTTCCAGCTTCGCGCGTTCGACGCCGTGGCCCGTGAAGGCAGTTTCACCCGGGCCGCCGCGCGCTTGTTTATTAGTCAGCCGGCGGTCACCGGGCACATCAAGGCGCTGGAAGAGCACTATCAGATCACCCTGCTGCGGCGCACCGCGCGACGGGTGGAACTGACCGAGGAAGGCACCAAACTCGCGGCGATCACCCGCGCGATGTTTGGCCTCGCGGAAGAGGCGCAGACGATGCTCGAGGCCAACCGGCAGCTGTTGACCGGACGGCTGGAAGTGGCGGCGGACGGGCCGCACATGGTCATGCCGATGCTCGCCAGCCTGCGCGCGCGGTATCCGGGGATCACGGTGAATCTGCGCTTGGGCAATGCCCAGGAAACCCTCGCGGCGTTGTTGTCGGAACACGCCGATGTGGCGGTGTTGACCGAAGTCGAACCGCGCAAAGGCCTGCATTTGCAAGCGTTGAGCGAATCGCGGATTTGCGCGCTGGTGCCGGCGGGGCACCCATGGGCGATGCGGGTCGGTGAAGTGAAGCTCAAGGAACTGGATCAGGTGATCATGGTGCTGCGCGAGCCGAGTTCGATCACCCGGCGTACGTTTGATCAGGCGTGCGCGCAGGCGTCGATCCATCCACGGGTGTTGCTGGAGCTCGATAGCCGTGAGGCGGTGACCGAAGCCGTCGCGGCTGAGTTGGGCGTTGGCGTGGTGTCATCGGTTGAGGTTAGTCATGACCCGCGGGTGGTGGCGATTCCGATTGTCGGGGCTGGGCTGGTGAATCGGCACATGATCGGCTGCATGGAACGGCGACGGGAATTGCGCCTGATTCAGGCGTTCTTTGGCCTCGCGCCAACCTGATAAACCGTGGTGCTCCCTTCGCGAGCAGGCTCGCTCCCACAGGGATATGCATTCCAAATGTGGGAGCGAGCCTGATCGCGAAGGGGCCATCATGGTTCACACGAGACTGTCGCGAACCATATCGAGGAAGGTCGACACCACCCGTCGATTGCTCTGCTCACGCAAACACACCAGCGTTTCCGTCAGCCGTCGCGTGCAGTCGATAATCGGCAACGCACACACCCGCGAATCCGCGCCAAACTCTGCTGCCGAAACCACGCCGACACCAATCCCGACCACCACCGCCTCGCGCGCCGCTTCCCGTCCTTCGACCTGAATCGCCGGGCGAATGCGAAACCCGGCCCGGGCCATTTCTTCTTCCAGCGTCTGCCGCGTCACCGAACCGTGTTCACGCAGCACCAGCGGCGTGTCATCCAGATCTTGCAGGCAGATCGATTCACGCTCGGCCCACGGATGATTGCGCGAAACGAACGCCACCATCGGATCATTGCGCAGCGGCACACAGAGCAAGCGCTCATCGCTGACATCCCGCCCGAGCAACGCCAGGTCGGCCTGATAGTTGAACAGGCGAAACAGCGATTCATCGGTATTGCCGGTCTCGATCTTCACGCTGATCCCCGGATAGCGCTCGCAGAACCGCGCGATCTGCGGCAGCACGTGCACCGGCGCATCCACTGCGAGGATCAGGCTGCCGGTCTGCAACGCCTGGGATTCCTGCAACAGTTCCTGTGCTTCGGCTTCAATCACAAACAGGCGCTGGGTGATCGCCAGCAAGCGCTCGCCCAAGTCGGTCAGGCGTACGGAACGTTTATTGCGGTGGAACAGCAAAACGCCGAAACGCTCTTCGAGTTTGCGCACTTGGTCGGATATCGCCGGTTGCGTGAGAAAAAGGCGCCCGGCGGCTTTGGTGAAGCTTCCATGCACGGCCACGGCGTGGAAGGCTTTGAGTTGGGCGTGGGACACCGACATGAAGTCACCTGATCGTTTAGTCAGTAACAAGCTGAGCTTATGTGTGAAATACGATAAATCGATTTTATTTATTAAACAGTAATTGCTTTGATCGGCTCACGCCATCGCTGACTGTCCGCTCGGGCAGCACGTTGGCCATGAGCCTGTGCGTGCAACAGCAGGACTCATCTGACCGATATCGCCGTAGGGACGGGGTGATATCGCAGTGCTCAACAATAAAAACACAGGCGTTTTGCTTAACGATTCTGCCGGCACACTCACACCCTGAGGTCAGAACCACCATGAACAAGCACATCGGCACCATTGCGCGTTGGCGCGTGCAGATTTTCGCGATTACCTGGCTTGCTTACGCCGCTTTCTACTTCACCCGCAAAGCATTTTCGGTGGCCAAACTCGGCATCGCTGAAGACCCGACCTTCATGCTCGACAAGATGGCCATGGCCAACCTCGATGCGATTTATCTGGCGGCTTATGCCCTCGGCCAGTTCACCTGGGGCATGCTCGCCGACCGCTTTGGTCCTCGGGTCGTGGTGCTTGGTGGTCTGCTGATTTCCGCGGCAGCGGCGCTGGTGATGGGCAGTTACGCCACGTTGCCGATCTTCGCTACTTGTATGTTGATTCAGGGGTTGGCGCAGTCCACTGGATGGTCGGGATTGTGCAAAAACCTCGGCAGTTTTTTCCCCTCCCAACAACGCGGGCGAGTGCTCGGGTTATGGAGTTCCTGCTACGCCTTTGGTGGTCTGGTGGCGTCGCCGTTCGCCGGCTGGTGGGCGTACACCTTGATGGGCACCTGGCACGCGGCGTTCATTTCCAGTGCGGTGGTGGTCGCCGTCGTGGCGGTGTTGTTCTTTATCTTCCAGCGCAATAAACCGGAAGATGTCGGCTTGCCGGCGGTCGAGCCGGAGCCGGAACTGACGGCGGAAGAAACCGAGGCCAACAGCAAACTCAGCGTTTGGGAGCCGTTGAAGGAAATCCTGCGTAACCGCACGGTGCTGGTGCTGGGCCTGGCGTATTTCATGTTGAAACCGGCGCGTTACGCGATTCTGTTGTGGGGCCCGGTGATTGTCTTTGAACAGATGCCCAGTGTCGGCAAGGTCGGCGCGGCGATCATTCCCACGTCCTTCGAACTGGCCGGGTTGCTCGGGCCGATCCTGATCGGGCTGGCCTCGGACAAACTGTTCGGTGCCCGGCGCATGCCGGCCTGCGTGTTGAGCCTGCTGGCGCTGACCGTGACGCTGGCGCTGTTCATGGCTGCGTTGCAGAGCGGCAGTGTGTTGCTGGTGGTCGCGCTGCTGTTCGTCATGGGCCTGACCCTGTACGGGCCGGACTCGATGATCAGCGGTGCCGCCGCGATCGATTTCGGCAAAGCCAAGGCCGGCGCCACCGCGGCCGGTTTCGTCAACGGCTGCGGCTCGGTCGGTGCGGTACTTGGCGGTTTGCTGCCGGGTTACTTCGACTCGGTGACGGTGTTTATCGTCTTCGCCGGTTGCGCACTGTTCTCGGCGCTGGTGCTGATTCCGCACTGGAACAGCCGCCCGGTTGGCGTGATGGAACCGCGTGCGTCGATCCCCAATTGCCCGCTGACGATCAAACCCCTGCGTTCCTGAAACCCTTGCCTCGCGGCCTGCTGCGGTGCTCGCGGCAGGCTGGGTTGTGGCCATCTGACTTGGAGAAAACCCATGAGACCGTTTTGGCTGGAGCAGGCCTTGCAGGCCGAGACCTCTGAAACCTGCCCGCCGTTGCAGGGCGAAGTACGCACCGATGTGTGCATTGTCGGCGGCGGCTACACCGGGTTGTGGACGGCAATCATGCTCAAGCAGCAGAACCCCGAACTCGAGGTGTTGTTGATCGAAGCGGACATCTGCGGCGCCGGAGCTAGTGGCCGTAATGGCGGATGTGCGTTGTCGTGGTCGGCGAAATATTTCACCCTTGAGCGCTTGTTTGGCGTCGAGGAAGCGGTGCGTCTGGTCAAGGAATCGGAGCGCAGTATCCACGCGATCGGCGAGTTCTGTGAGCAGTACGGCGTCGATGCCGATTACCGTCTCGACGGCACGCTGTACACCGCGACCAACCGCGCGCAGGTCGGCTCGACCGACGCAGTCATCGCCGCACTGGAACGCAATGGCATCAACTCGTTCTCTCAGCGTCCGCTCGCCGATGTGCAGCGCATGGCCGGTTCGAGCAAGCATCTGGAAGGCTGGTTCTCGCCGGCAGCGGCCAGTGTGCAGCCGGGCAAACTGGTGCGTGGCTTGCGTCGGGTGGCAATGCAGTTGGGTGTGAAGATTCACGAAAACACGGCAATGACCGGGCTGGAAGAAGGGCGTCCCGCACGCCTGCAAACGCCGAACGGCAGTATCGTTGCCGATCGCGTGGTGCTGGCGATGAACGCGTGGATGGCCCGTGCTTTCCCGCAATTCGAGCGCAGCGTGGCGATTGTCTCCAGCGATATGTTGATCACCGAACCGCGCCCGGATCTGTTGCAGGAAATCGGCCTGACCAGCGGCGTGACGGTGCTCGATTCGCGGATTTTCGTGCACTACTACCACAACACCCCGGACGGTCGGATCATGCTCGGCAAGGGCGGCAATACCTTCGCGTTTGGTGGGCGCATGCTGCCGGTGTTCGATCAGCCGTCGCCGTATGCCGGCCTGCTCAAAAGCAGCCTGGCGGACTTCTTCCCGGCCTTTGCCGATGTGAAAGTCGATGCCACCTGGAATGGCCCGTCGGATCGCTCAGTCACCGGATTACCGTTCTTCGGCCAGATGAGCAGCGCCGGCAATGTGTTTTACGGTTTCGGTTATTCGGGCAGCGGCGTCGGCCCTTGTCATATGGGCGGGCAGATTCTTGCCGCCCTGGTGCAAGGTCTCGACAACCCGTGGACGCGCTCGCCGCTGGTCAACGGGCCGCTGGGGTATTTCCCGCCGGAGCCGATCCGCTACCTCGGCTCGTTGATGGTGCGCAACGCCATCCGCCGCAAGGAGCGCGCCGAGGATCATGGGCGGCGACCTCGGCACCTGGATGTGCGTCTGGCGAAATTCGCCGCGGCGGCGGGCAAGGCTGACAAAGCCTGAAGCACTGCTGACTGATGCAGGAGCTGCCGCAGGCTGGATCAGCGGGCGTCGCTATTGAACAGCCAGTCCAGCAATAAGCTGTTGTCGCGCGCGGGCGGTGGCTCGCGAGGCGTAGGGTTGCGTGAGTTGCCCAGGCACAGAATCGGTCGGTCTGGATCGCTGTCGAGGAAACTCACCCACACTTCGCTGCCGGTGCAGGGCAATTCGTCCTGTGCGATTCGGCGATGGGTCCGGGTCATGGCAATGGGCAGCCAGATCGCGTGGTGATCAAGCGTGTGCTCGGTATCCGACGGCCACAGGCGCACGGCGACTCGGCCCTGGTCATCGAGTTGCGCCGGTTGCCCGGCAGGCCCGAGCACCCGGGCCAGGTGATAGCCGGCGACGCTGGGCCGGGGTTGTCTGAGCGCCGGGCGAAAGTCGGATGACCAGGGCTGGGCGCTGAAGTCGTTGTGGTAACGATGGACGTTTGGGCCAGGGTCAAGAATCGACGGATGCTGCCCGTGATGGCGCAGGGCGGTGAGCCGCCATTGTTCATTGAAGTGGCTGACCGGATGCGCCGACACTTGTAGCAGGTGCCCACTGAGCAAACCGACCCGGTCACTGCGGCCGTTGATCGTCCGATGCTGACCGCGTTGCCTCTCCAGATGTCGACGGCTGCGTTGTTCGTGGTGACGTTGTTCGAGGGAGGGTATTGGCGGCAGGGCGGTCGCCGTGCCGTGGTTGGCGGCATCGTCACGGCTTGTCTGCTGCCCTCGATTGCGCACGGTATGCAGTGTGGCGATGGGCGCGGCGTGATGGTGCTGAAACAGCGCACTGACGCAGGGTGACGGTGTTTGCTCGCACACTTTGAACGGCAGCAGCGCCGGCATTTGCGGCAGGCTCAGGCTGTCATCGGCAAACACGACAACGTGACCGTCGACCCGGTGTTCGAAGTGATAGTGAATGCCTTCTTCTTCACAAAGCCTGTCCAGCAGCGCCAGATCGCTTTCTTCGTACTGGATGCAAAACGGCCGGGCCGGGTATTGACCGACGGTCATTTCAATCCGGTAACCATTAATGGGCAGGGCATTTTCCGTGAGCAATTGCTGGAGAATCTGCGGCACGCTCAGGTGCACAAACACCCGCCGCTTGCCCGGTTGGGCCAGCCTTTGCAGACGAGGCACCAAGGTCAGTCGATAGCCGATCCGGTGCGTGCCGCGATGTTCGCAACTGGCACTGTCGATCATGCCGTGAACCCCATGATGATCGTCCAGACGCAAAAAGGCCGGTTGGTGCAGGAATGTACCCGGCGCCATGGCGGGCGCGAGGCCGATCAGTTCGATGTCGAAACGGTAAGGCTGGTTGAGCGCTTCTTCGCCTTGAAAACGCAGCACCGGCAGGCTCAGGCCGCTGTCGGTCAGGGTCAGGGTAAAAGGACTTTCCTTGTCATTGAGCATTCGAACAGGCTCTGTCAGGCAATACGGGCCTGAGAGGGTACGAAACCACAGCGCTGAATGGTCATGTCAAAGCCGTTTTTCAGAATCCCCCTACAAGCTCTAGTGAAGATGTCGATTCTGCATTGCATTTTTTTGGTCGATTGCCGACTTTAGGCCGTATAAACTTGGCGCCACGCGTCGGCCAATAGATGTCTCGGCGCCACAGATCAAGAGAGTGAGTAATGGGCGCACAGTGGAAGGTTAAACACAAAGAAGCGGCAGCTAACGCCAAGGGCAAGATCTTCGGCAAACTGGTGAAGGAAATCACCATCGCTGCCCGCAACGGTGCCGATACCACCACCAACGCACACCTGCGTCTGGTGGTCGAACAGGCCAAGAAAGCCTCGATGCCAAAAGAAACCCTGGATCGCGCGATCAAGAAAGGCGCCGGTCTGCTGGGTGAAACCGTGCAATACCATCGCGTCACCTACGAAGGGTTCGCCCCGCACCAGGTGCCGCTGATCGTCGAGTGCGTGACCGACAACATCAACCGTACCGTCGCCGAAATCCGCGTAGCGTTCCGTAAAGGCCAACTGGGTGCCTCAGGCTCCGTGGCCTGGGACTTCAACCACGTCGGCATGATCGAAGCCTCGCCGGACACCCCGGACGCCGATCCGGAAATGGCCGCCATCGAAGCCGGTGCTCAGGATTTCGAGCCGGGCGAAGACGGCGCGACGCTGTTTCTGACCGATCCTACCGATCTGGATTCGGTGCAGAAGGCGCTGCCAGAGCAAGGTTTCACCGTGCTGTCGGCCAAGCTGGGTTACCAGCCGAAGAACCCGGTCAGCGGTTTGAGCGATGAGCAGATGGCTGAAGTTGAAGCGTTCCTCGAAGGCCTCGACAACCATGATGACGTGCAGGACATGTTTGTCGGCCTGGCGGGCTGATCTGTTTCTTCAGTGATGGCCTCATCGCTAGGAGGCTAGCTCCCACAGGGGATCTGTGAACGCCACAGATCCAGTGTGGGAGCTAGCCTGCCAGCGATTGACCGCGCAGCGGTCACAGATCTTCAAGTTGCTTCATGACCTCAGCAAACCCCGGCCGCGCCAGCACATCCGCCTGACAGCAACGTCGCTCCAGTTCCTCAAGAGCCCGACGCCGCTCATCACTCAACCCCGAGTCGATGCGCGCCAGCAATTCACCGAGCAAAATCCCGAACGCACGCACTTCGATGCGTTGCAACGCGCGCGTTTCTACTGTGTCGGCGACTGCATGGAACGACGCCCCGCCAAAATCCCCAAGCAGGCAATCGCCGCGCTCGTTCAGCAGAATGTTGTGCCCGTAGAGGTCGCCATGGGTGATGCCTTGCTGGTGCAAGTGATCGGCTGCCGAAGCGATGCCTTTGGCAATGTTCAGCGCAACTTCGGCGCCGAATCGGCAATCATCGGCATACACATCTCGCGAGCAGGATGCCAGGCTTGGCAGATCGGCGAGGTTGCTGAACGACGGATCGATCAGTTGCATCACCAATCCCTGCTGGCCCTGGGGATGGTCACTGATGCGCCCTTCGATGCGGATCAGATTGGGATGAAGACCTGCGGTGATGCAGGCATTCATTTCGTGCAGCGGCGAGCCGTCGCTGGTCATTTCACCCTTGTACAGTTTCACCGCGACCGGCGTCACTGAGCCATCGTCGCGCTGCCAGCTCGCCCGGGAAATCACCCCCGAGGCGCCTTCACCCAAGCGTTGCTCCAGACGTAGCGCCGACCAGGGGATTTGCGCCGTCGCCTGCAGCGCGGCGGCGTCCGCCTCGGTTTCCAGCGGGTTACCGGCGTAGGCCAGCCAGCTCAGGCTCGGCAGCGCGAGCAGCCACTGCGGCAGTTCGGTCAGGCGGTTGGCGGAAATGCGCAGCAGCTCCAGCCTATGGCTGTTGCTCAGGGAGGGCGGCAGCATTTGCAGACGGTTGCCGGACAGCATGAGTTTCTGCAGGGCAGGACGTTCACCCAGTTCGTTCGGCAGGTGTTCGATGCAGTTGTCGGTCAGGATCAGCCAGCGCAGCTGTGGCGGCAAGGCAGCACCGGGTACGTTGACGATGCGATTGGCCCTGAAACCGATCATCGTCAACGCCGCGCATTGGCCGAGGCAGGCCGGCAGTTCAGTGAACGGGTTGTCGGAACAGAACAGCACGCGCAGGCGCGTCAGACGGTGCAAGTCATCCGGCAGACTGCTCAGGGCGTTGCCGCTGAGGTTGAGGATTTCCAGCGTGTCGGCCAGGTCGAAAATCTCGCGCGGGAATTCGGTCAGGCCACAAGACAGGTCCAGTCGCGTGATGCCCGACAACTCGCCGGCGCGTAATTGAGCAAGGGTGTGCATGTTGGTGTTCGCTATTGATCAGTGGAGCGACGCTGGGGCGCTGAGGATGGGCGACATGATAACGGCAAAGCAGGTTCTGGGCCTGAGTTGCATGTTGAAAACGCCACAAACCCTGTGGGAGAGAGTTTGCTCCCACAGGGCCGGAGTGGTCAGTCGTTGTCGTGTATCTCCTGCAACTGCCCCAAGCGGCTGCGTGTGCGCGCCAGGTCAATGGCATGGCCGTCGAGGCTTTCACGCAACGGCAGTCGACCGAGCAGCGTCAGGTGTTTGTCCTGGTCGTAGAGCACGTCGATCAGGTTGATGAAGCGTTGTTGCGCAGCGATCGAGCACTCTCCCAGCTCGGGTAGATCATCAATGATCCAGCGGTCGAAACGTCGACACAATTCCAGATAATCCATGACCGCCGTCGGCTGTTCGCACAGATCGCTGAAGGTAAAACCGACACGCCGTGCGTCACACAGCCGCGCCTGAAACTGTCGGGTGCCAACCGCTAACCTGATGGCTGGCGCATCTGCAGGCGGCAGCTCCAGCGCGGCGCGTTGTGCGGGCGTGGCGGGCCACACGTAATGCCCCTGAGTGAATATCTGCTGCGCAGAGTGGCGTGTGTGACTGCGGTAATCATGCGGGCCGCCGACTTCCATCACTTGCATGTGCGCGTTGATCAGCTCGATCACCGGTTTGAAACGGGCGTGATAGAGCGGATTGGGTAGCAGGCCCTCGGGCGCATAGTTGGAGGTCACCAGCAGCAGAATCCGCCGTTTGAACAATGCCTTGAACAGCCGGGTGATGAGCATGGCATCGCCGATGTCATGCACATGAAACTCGTCAAAACACAGCACCCGACAATCCTCCAGCAGTTCGTCGAGGGCGACTTCGAGGGCATCGTCCTGCGCGCGATGGCTGAACATGCCTTGATGCAATTGCGCGAAGAACTGATGGAAATGCAGGCGTCGTTTCTGGGTGATCGGCAAGGCATGAAAAAAACCGTCGAGCAGCCAGCTCTTGCCACGTCCGACGGCACCGAACAGATACAGGCTCGGCGCGGTTCGGCTACTGGCGCCAAACAGCAGACTGGCCTGTTGCGCCATGCAATCGATGACGTGCTGCTGGCTGTGGCTGAGGGTGTAGCCCTGAGCGCTGGCTTTGTGCCGGAAGTAATCGCGGATCGACTGGGCACTGGCGTCATGCCCGGCGCTGGCTGGTAAACCCTTGCCGAACCAGCGGCGCAACGCCGGCCAGCGCTGGGTCAGTCGCGATCGTTTCGGCGGTTGGGCAGGCACTGTGGGCGTCTCCGTATTCGTAGAACCGGCTCCCGGAAGCGCGGCGACGTAGTGTAACCAGACGCCGAGTTCGCCAGCCACCGCGACGAATAGAGAGTGGGCGGTTATTGGACGATTTTGTCTGGTGCGTACAGCTATTTTTAGCGAGTTGGCCCGACCACTTGCCAACCTTTCGAAACATATCCCGGGCGATCCATGGATCCAATCGACTGGCGGAATCGTCGACCGTTGCTAACCTCAATCACAGAAACGACGTCGCAAGCGATCGCTGACAAGGAACGGCGCAGTGAAAGTACAGGTGGTCATGGGATTGCTGGGTGTGCTCGTTGCGCCCGTCTATGCGGCGGATCTTCAGGTCGAAGTGCGCGTTGACGTGCAGCGTGGCTGCCAGTTGATCGGCCAGCAGCGTGGCGCCGGCATCGAGCAACTGGGTGTGCTCGACTTCGGCAGCACCTCGCGCCTTGACGACCCGGCCGGGCCATTGGGCGCGGCGTTGACCAATCAGCGCCTGCCACGACTGGAGTGCAACCCGGACACGCCGTACCAGATGCGCGTCGACGGTGGTTTGCATGGCGGGGTCGGTGAAGTCCGCTACATGGCTGGTTCGACGGGCAGCAAGCCGATTCCGTACCGCTTGTATCAGGACGCGGCCAGGCGGGTGCCGCTGGTGGTGGATGTGCCGGTCAGCGGGCGGGTGCCGGACAGCGGCACCGTGGAATTACCGTTGTACGCGCGGATCGAGCCGCTGGCCGAAGTGCCACAGGTCAGCCGTTACTCGGATCTGGTCAAGGTGACGGTCACCTGGTGATCACGGTTTCAACAGGCACCCGGTGGACGCGGGGCGTGCAAGGAAGGCGTTCGATGACGAGCGCGGTGGATGAGTCACCATCAAGGAGCAGGGACGGACGCAATGACAGGCAAGCTTTGGATGGTGGTCGTAGCAGGGACGCTGGTATTGCTCGCCGACGACGCGCAAGCGGCGATGAGTGGGCAGATCAATGCGCGGCTGATCCTGATTGCCGGTTGCGAAGTCACCAACAACGCCAGTCCCGCCAGCCCGGTCAGCAATCTTGGTACCCTCGATTTCGGCCTGCAGGGGCCCACCTGGAACGCGCCGATCAAGGCCAGCCTCGATGGCGACAGCAGCGGCAAGCTCAACGTCGCCTGCAATCCGTCGGTCACCGGTTTCACCGTCACCATCGATGGCGGCACCCACGGTGACGGCAACACCCGGCGCCTGAGCAACGGCCGCCAGACCATTCCCTATCAGCTGTTCGTCGATCCCTCCGGCGCCCGGAGCTACAGCATCGGCCAGCAACACAATTTCGCTGTCACCAGCGCTGCGCAGATACCCATTCCGGTATTTGGCTCGGTGGTGGCGAATACCCGCGCGGTGCCGGCAGGGGTCTATACCGACACCCTGACGGTGACGCTCGACTGGTAACCCCGTAGAGGACGGACACCATGCGTACGTTTGCATCAAGGATAGGTTTGTCACTGTTCGGCCTGGCGCTGGTTTCCAGTGCCAACGCCGCCACCACGGTCACCGGCCAGATCACCTCCAGCCTGATTCTGATCAGCAGCTGCCAGGTCAACGGCGCCGGCGGTTCGACCGGTCTGAACTTCGGTGCGTTGAACTTCGGCACCGCCAACAGCCTGTTCACCACCGCCACCGGGCAAGTGCTGGGCGGCGGTGGCGGGGCGCTGTCGATTCTCTGTTCCAGTGGCACCACGCCGACGGTCAAGGTGCGCGCCGGTTCCCATGACGGCATGTCGCCGGGCGGCACCCGAGCGTTGTACGACGGGGTGGCCAACTACGTGCCGTACGACTTGTACACCGACGCCGGGCACTCGCAACTGCTGGCGATTGACGGGACGATCAACCTCGCCGCCAGCACCGGCGTCGCGCAGACGGTGAACATCTACGGTCAGGCGGTGGGCAAGGCCGGTTTGCCAGCGGGGACTTACACCGACACCGTCGCTGTTGAACTGACGTTCTGATGCCATGCGTCGTCATGGCTGTGCCGCGCTGCTCCTGCTCTGTGCGGGGAGTGCGCCGCTGCCGCTGACCGCCGCGACCAGCCAGAGCTTTCAGGTCAGCGCCACGGTCACTGCGGGATGTCTGGTGGTGGGCGGGGTGTCGAACTACGGCGGGCTGAATTTCGGTTCACGTTCAGCGTTGGCCACCGGCACGGTGCAGGTCGCGCTGACGGGGGGCGTGCAATTGCAATGTACGCCGGGCGTGACCTTGAACATGAGCGTCGATGGCGGCCAGTACAACAACAGCGGCCGGCACATGCAGGTCAACAGCGGCAGTGCGCGGGTGGCGTATGCGCTGTTTCGCGATGCGGCCTACAGCCAGAGCCTGGGCATTGGCCAGAGTGTGGCGGTGGCTTACAGCGATGCGAACAATATCAGCCTGCCAATCTACGGTCAGGTGCAGTTGCCGGGCAATCAGCCTGGGGGGACGTACAGCGATGTGTTGCAGGTGCAACTGTCGTGGTGAGGCGAAGTCAGGATTGCCGACAAGGAGCAGGTTTATGCAGTGTTACACGTCAGGGCGTTCGCTCAGGGTTTGCGCGATAGCGGCCTTGCTCATGCTGGGGATGAATTCTGTAAACGCTGCAAGTTCGGTGCTGATCTGGCCGATCGATCCGGTGCTGGAGGCCGATCAACAGGCCAGTGCGCTGTGGCTGGAGAACCGCGGCAGCGAAACCGCCAATCTGCAGATCCGCGTATTCGGCTGGAGCCAGAGCGGTTTCGCGGAGCAGTACCAGAATCAGCGCGACGTGATCGGCAGCCCGCCAGTGGCGAAGATCGAACCGGGGGAGAAACAATTGGTGCGTCTGACCCGGACCAAAGAGGTGCCGCCGGGGCAGGAACTGGCCTACCGGATCATCATCGATGAAATTCCTTCCGCACAACCAGCGAGCGCTGACGGTGGCAAAACCGCTGCGGCGATCCGTTTCCAGATGCGTTACTCGGTGCCGCTGTTTGCCTATGGCGCCGGGCTGTGGAGCAAAGAAGACAGCACTCGCGCACGAGATCCCAAAGGCGTGGGCCTGCCGCAGTTGAGCTGGCGCACGGTGGCCGTGGACGGCAAGCCTTATGTCGAGGTGCGCAATCAGGGCGCGGTGCATGCGCGGCTGACCGACGTGGCCATCAAACAGGCTGGGCAGAGCAAACCGTTGGCCGAAGGGCTGTTGGGCTACGTGCTGCCGGGCGCAGTGATGCGCTGGCCGGCACCGGCGGCGCTGTCGAATGAGTCGGCGTTGCAGGTGCGGGTCAATGGTGCGGCGCAGGTGCAGAGCATTACGCCGGCCAAGTGAGTGAGTCGTCGTGCCAACATCTGGCGGCGGCTAAAGCGGTATCAGGAGGATTCAGTCCATTGACGGACGTAAAACGTGTATGAGCCCGGGATTGGCTCGCCGTATTCAGCGTCCGTTGTGGTTCATCACCGGCGCGTGTTGCCTGATGTTCGTTCAACCATCCGGGGCCGGCGATCTGCCGCCGCCGCCCAGCGGCATGGAGGCCGTGAGTGATGCACAGTTGTTTCTGGAACTGGTGGTCAACCAGATGAATACCGGACGCGTCGTGGCAGTGCAGCAGCGCGACGGGCGCTTGTTTGTACCGGCGACGGCGTTGCGCGAAACCGGCATGAAACTGCCCGACAACCTCGCCGTCGAGGTCGATCTCGACAGCCTGCCGGGGCTGCACAGCGACTATGACAGTGTCGGTCAGCGCCTGCTGCTGGACGTGCCGCCGGACTGGCTGCCGGAACAGTTCATCGGTAATCGCCAGGCTTACCCGCGCACTCCGGCATTGAGCAGTTTCGGCGCGCTGTTCAACTATGACCTGTACCTCAACGACACCGACGATGCCGGCACTTATCTGGCGGCGTGGAACGAAGTGCGGCTGTTTGACAGTTGGGGCACGTTGTCCAATACCGGGCAATACCGGCGCATCTTGTCCGGTGATTCACTCAACACGCTGAACAATGGCTACCTGCGTTACGACACCACCTGGCGTTACTCCGATGACGAGCGGATGCTCACCTACGAGGCCGGTGACGTGATCAGCGGTGCGTTGCCGTGGAGCAGTTCGGTGCGTTTGGGCGGCGTGCAGTTCTCTCGGGATTTTGCGGTGCGCCCGGATCTGGTGACCTATCCGCTGCCGCAATTTGCCGGTGAAGCAGCAGTGCCGTCCTCGGTGGATCTGTTCATCAATGGCTACAAGTCCAGCAGCGCAGATTTACAGCCTGGGCCCTACACGCTGACCAACATTCCGTTCATCAACGGCGCGGGCGAAGCGGTGGTGGTGACCACCGATGCATTGGGCCGGCAGGTGTCGACCACGGTGCCGTTCTATGTCACCAGCACCTTGCTGCAAAAGGGCTTGAGCGATTTTTCCGTGGCCGCCGGTACGTTGCGCCGCGACTACGGCTTGAAGGATTTCAACTATGGCCCGGGTGTCACGTCCGGCAGCCTGCGTTATGGCGTCAGCGACAGTTTTACTCTGGAAAGCCATGCCGAAGCAGCCGACTCGCTGACACTGGGCGGCCTCGGCGGCAATTGGCAGCTGGGTAACTTCGGTGTACTCAACAGCGCTGTGAGTCAAAGCCGTTTCGACGGCGAGGGCGGTCAGCAATTAAGCCTGGGCTATCAGTACAGCAACCAGCGTTTCAGTTTTTCTTATCAGCGCCTGCAACGGCATGATCAATACGCCGACCTGACCGTGGTCGACAGCCCTTATATCAGCCTGAGCCGGCGCAGCGAACAGGCGACCTTGAGCCTCAATCTCGACCGCTGGGGCAGCCTCGGCGCCGGCTATTTCGATGTGCGTGCAGCGGACGATTCACGCACGCGTCTGCTCAACCTTAGCTGGAGCAAACCGCTGTGGCGCAACAGCAGTTTCTACCTCTCGGCCAACCGCGAGATCGGCGACAGCAACTGGGCTGTGCAGGCGCAACTGGTGGTCCCGTTCGATCTGCGCGGCAGTCTGGCGATCAGCACCGAGCGCAGTAAAACCGGGCAGAGCCAGCAGCGGGTCAACTACAGTCGTGCGGTGCCGACTGAGGGTGGCGTAGGTTTCAATCTGGGTTACGCCAAGGGTGATGGCGCCGATTATCGTCAGGCTGACGTGACCTGGCGCCTGCAGTCGGTGCAATTGCAGGCCGGGGTCTATGGCACTTCCGACGCCGAAACCCGTTGGGCCGACGCCAGTGGTTCGCTGGTGTGGATGGATCGCCAGGTGTTCGCCGCCAACCGCATCGACGATGCGTTTGTGGTGGTCAGCACCGAGGGTTTCGCCGACATTCCGGTGCGCTACGAAAACCAGCAGGTCGGTCAGACCGACAAGAACGGTCATTTGCTGGTGCCGTGGAGCAGCGCGTATTACCGCGGCAAGTATGAAATCGATCCACTGAATCTGCCGGCCAACGTGCGCAGCCCCAACGTCGAACAGCGCATTGCCGTGCGCCGAGGCAGCGGTTATCTGCTGGAGTTTCCGCTGAGCCGGGTGATCGCCGCGAGCATCGTGCTGGTCGATGCGCAGCAGCGCGAGCTGCCGCTGGGCGCGGGCGTGCTGCATGAGCAGAGCGGCACGCGGACGGTGGTCGGTTGGGATGGGCTGGTTTATCTGGAGAACCTGCAGGCGCAGAATTCGCTGCTGGTCACGCTGGGCGACGGCAAGACCTGTCGGGCACAGTTCAGCGTCGACCTGAATCAGGATCAGGTGCCATTGCTCGGGCCGTTGGTGTGTCAATGATGTTCAGGCGATGGCTATTGATGCTGGCGCTGATGCTGCCGGGGGCGGTGCAGGCCGCGTGCTCGGTGGTCAGCACCACACCGGCGGCGTTCGGTACGCTCAGTTCGATTGCCGTGCGCACGACTTCGCAGCCCAGTTCCACACTGAATGCGGGTTTGAGTTGCACCGGTTCGCTACTGTCCCTGCTGACCAGTAACGACCACTTCTGGGGCACTGTGTCTTCGACTCAAGGGGGGCTGGTCGGGCCGACCGGCGATGTCATCAGCTACACGATCTACGCCAACAACAGCACCAGTTACCCGCTGACCCGCGGCACGGCCTATGACTTTGCGCGCAACGGCATCATCGATGCCTTGGGCCTGCTCAATGGTACGACGCCGAAAACGGTGCCGCTCTACCTCGGTACAACCATTGGCAGCAACGTTGCCGCCGGGGTGTATACCGAGACGCTGAGCATTTTCTGGAACTGGAATTACTGCTCTGGGATCGGCATTGGCGCTATCTGTCTCGGGCGCGATATCGCCAACGGCACGACTTCGCTGACGGTGAATCTGACGGTGTCCAATGACTGCACGATTACTGCGCCGAACATCGCGTTCGGCAGCGCGCCGGTGGTCAGCGCGTTCACGCCGGTGACCGGACAGACCATCAATCTGGCCTGCACCAAGGGCAGTGCTTATACAGTGGGATTGAGCGACGGGCAGAACGCGGTGAGTGTCGGCGGCCGGCGACGGATGATTTCCGGGAGCAATTATCTGGCCTACGACATTTTCAAAAGCGCCGGCACTACGCGCTGGGGCAGTGTCGGCGCGGCGCGGCGGGCGAGTACCGATGCCGAGGTCAATCCGGGTAACGGGTTGGGCACGGGCAGCCAGATCTTCAACTACAACGCGAAGATCTACACCGACCAGACCACGCCACCGGCGGGAACCTATCTGGACAATGTGGTGCTCGACGTAGGTTTCTGAGCCTGACGCTGAACCCTTGTGGGAGCGAGCCTGCTCGCGAATGGGGATGTCAGTCGACAACAGTGTTGCTGATCCACCGCATTCGCGAGCAGGCTCGCTCCCACATTGGAGTCCTCACTGGATTCAGAATTGCAGTGATTGCTTGAGCTGTTGCGCCGCCGGCGTATCAACCGGGCTGACCATCGCATAGTTGTACCCGTCGCCCGACCAGTACTGCGCCTGCAAGTCTCCGTCACTGCGGCTGCCACGGGGCAAAAAGGTGTTCTTTGGCCCCGGCGGGCGCACGTAGAAACTCACCTTATGCCCGCTGCCATCCTCATACATGACCATCGCCGCCGGGCCTTCGTCAGTGCTGAGCAAGCGTCCGCTGACCGGTTCGAACCCGGCCGCCTTCAGGTCCGGTAAACGACTGGCCCGGTTGAAATAACGATCGAGCCAGCGTTGCATGTCGCCGTCATTGTCGACCTTGTAATCGGCCGGCAGCATCCCTTGCTGGGCGATCAAGCGATAGGCTTGCAAGGCGTCGGTCATCGGTAACATGGATGGGCGCACGAGAGTCATTTCGCGAGCCTGCCAGCCACTGAAGCCTCCGATGCTCACTGCGATCAGCAACACCGCGGCGCTGGCCAGATGACGCCGTGACTGACGCTGGCGGCGCTGACGGATCATGGCAGGGTCAAGGGCCGGATTGGCCGGTTGCTGCAACGCACCGCTGAGTGCCGCGCGCAATTGTTGGGCATCCTGTTGCCAGGCGCGAACCTGCGCCGCTTCGTCCGGATGGTTGGCCAGCCAGGTCTCCAGCACGCGCCGGTCGGTGTCGCTGAGTTGGTGGTCGACGTAGGCGTGCAAGTCACGCTCGTTGGGAGGCAGGCTGATCATTTGAGTATCCGCAAAGAAGGGCTGCTGATTTCGCCGTCGCTGAGCTGGCGTAATGCCTGGCGGGCGCGGGACAGGCGCGACATCACGGTGCCGATCGGGGCGTCGAGAATCTCGGCGACCTCTTTATAGGAAAGGCCTTCCACCGAGACCATCAGCAGCAGGGCGCGCTGTTCGGTGGGTAGACAGTCGAAGGCTTGCAGGGTCGATTGGGCGATGACTGTGCGCTCCGCCGAGGGTTCGGCATCGTCGCGACCGGTAAAGAACTCGAGCATCCGCGCGTAGCGTCGCGAGCGGCGATGGGCATCGAGAAACTGCCGATAGAGGATCGCAAACAGCCAGGCACGCAAGTCACCTTCAGCGCGTTTGTCGCCCCAACTCGACAGCGCCCGCTCAAGGCACGCCTGCACCAGATCGTCGGCGCTGCTGCTGTTGCGTGTCAGTGACACGGCAAAGCGGCGCAATCTGGGAATGATTTCTCTCAACTGTTCGTCGAATTCGCTCATGAAATTCTGCTAGTCACTACGCTGTGGACTAGGGAGACGTCCGTCGTTGGAGGTTATTCCACGTTCGGAAAAATAAATACCGAGGCGGGGAATAAATCCACACGAGGTGCGTCTTGCTGATTCTTCCTACTTGTGGCCGATGGCCCTGGAGTCTTTCATGGTTGATCGTTCATCACCCGATTCTGCACCGCCCGGCGGCCCACAGCGCCCGCCACTGAGTGCGGCGAGCCTGGTTCTGCGTCTGGGTGGCATTGCTGTGGTAGTCGCCGCGGTGGCCGGGGCGTTTGCCTACGTTCACGGTAACTTCGACCCACAACGCCTGACGCCAAAAGCGCTGGTCGATGTGCTGGAGAAGAACAACGGCGTACACCCCGGGTTTCGCCGTAACCATGCCAAAGGCGTGTGCGTGATCGGGCATTTCGAGAGCAGTGGCGAGGCGCGGGTGTTTTCCACTGCGCAAGTGTTCAACGAGCCGCAGACTCCGGTGGTTGGGCGATTCGCGCTGCCGGCGGGCAATCCGTATGCACCGGACAGCAGCGTGCCGATTCGCAGTCTGGCGCTGCGGTTCACCCAGGCCAACGGGCAGCAGTGGCGCACCGGGATGAACAGCATGCCGGTGTTCCCGGTCGGTACGCCTGAGGCGTTTTATCAATTGCAGCAGGCACAGTCGCCGGATCCAGCCACGGGTAAACCTGATCCGAGCAAGGTCCCGGCATTCTTTGCCTCGCACCCGGAAGCCGTGCCGTTTCTGACCTGGGTGAAAACCGCCAAGCCGTCGGCCAGTTACGCCACCGAAACTTACAACAGCGTCAACGCGTTTTATCTGGTCGACGCCAGCGGTAAAAAGCAGGCCGTACGCTGGAGCATGACACCGTTGGCACGGGACGCTGCGGGCGACACTGCGCCTGAGGGTGGCGATTTTCTCGAGAAGGATCTGGTGCAACGTTTGGCCTCAGCGCCGCTGCGCTTTCAGTTGAACATCACCCTGGCCAATCCTGAGGATCCGGTGAGCGATGCCAGCAAGACCTGGCCCGAAGGACGAAAGGTGTTGAATGCCGGCACGCTGGTGCTGGAAAAGACCCAGCCACAACTGAGCGGCGAATGCCGTGATATCAACTATGACCCGCTGGTGTTGCCGGCCGGGATTCAAGGTTCCGACGACCCGTTGCTCGCGGCCCGTTCCGCCGGTTACGCCAATTCCTACCTGCGTCGCACCAGCGAAGTCAGTCAGTTGCCCGCCGCTAAACAGGAGGCTCGTCCATGAGCACTCAACCGACGCATTTCGCCCTGTTGGCGCGACTGCTGCATTGGCTGATGGCGCTGATGATCATTGCCATGCTGTTTATCGGTGCGGGTATGGTCACCTCGGTTTCCGAGCGGCATGAATGGCTGATCCATCTGCACAAACCGCTGGGCATCGCGATTCTGGCGTTGGTGATTGTGCGTTTGCTGGTGCGGCTCACCACGCGCCAGCCACCGTTGCCCGCGGATCTGCCAGGCTGGCAAGTGCTGGCGGCCAAGGCTTCGCATCTGTTGTTGTACGCGTTGATGCTGGTGTTGCCGTTGCTGGGCTGGGCGATGATCAGCGCCTCGGGTGAGCCGGTCATGCTCAGCACAACGTTGCAGTTGCCATCGATCGTCCCGGCCGATGCGCAGTTGTTCGCGTTTTTGCGCAAGGCTCACGGGTATCTGGCCTATCTGTTGTTCCTGACGGTGCTGCTGCATCTGGCGGCGGCGTTGTTCCATGGCTGGGTGCGCCGTGACGAAGTGCTCGACAGCATGTTGCGTGGTCGCGATCGCAGTTAACTCATCGGAGTGGCGCATCGTGCCGGTGCGCCGCTTTTCAGGGTCAACCACCAGTAAGCCAGCGCCACGGCGTTGATGCCGGCGCCGAGCAGGCACACGCCGATCCAGCCGGCCCACGCGTACATCGCGGTCGAACCGATGGAGCCGAGTGCGCTGCCGATCGAGTAGAACAGCATGTAACCGGCAGTGAGGCGGCTTTGTGCTTCGGGGCGCACACTGTAGATCATGCTCTGGCTGGTGACGTGCACGGCTTGCAGAGCCAAATCGAGGGTGATCACACCCAGCAGTAATGCCCACAACGAGGATTGGGTGAGGGCGATCGGCAGCCAAGAGGCGAGCATCAGCAACAGCGAAAGTCCGCTGACCCATTGCCCGAGGCCGCGATCCGCCAAGTGTCCGGCCCGTGCGGCGGCCAGCGCACCTGCTGCGCCGGCCAGACCGAACAGACCGATTTGACTGTGCGACAGGGACAGTGGCGGCGCGGCCAGTGGCAACACCATCGGCGTCCACAGCACCATCGCGCTGGCGAAGGTCAGCAGTGCGAGGAATGCGCGTTGGCGCAGTACCGGTTCTTCTTTGAACAGACTGAATACCGAGGCGATCAGTGCGATGTAGCCAGTCGCCGGTTGTGGAGATTCGCGCTTGGGCAGGACGCGAAACAGCAGCAACGCCATGAACAGTGTCAGCCCTGCCGACAGAAAGTAGATTGCACGCCAGCCGGCCAGATCGGCCATGCCGCCGGCGACCGTGCGTGCCAGCAAGATGCCCACGACGATGCCGCTGGTTACCACACCGACCACGCGCCCGCGTTGTGTCGGGATCGCCAGTGTGGCGGCGTAAGCCACCAGCACCTGCGTCACCACGGCGAGCAGCCCCGTCAACGTCATGCCGAGCAGCAGCCAGACACTGCTGGGCGCCAGCGCGATCATCAACAACGCCGCTGCCGACAGCAGGGTTTGAGTGACGATCAATCGGCGTCGATTGAGCAGATCGCCGAGGGGCACCAGTAGCACCAGGCCGATGCCGTAACCGATTTGCGTCAGGGTGATGACGATGCCGATAGTCGCCGGCGACATCGCAAACGCTTCAGCCATGGCGTCCAGCAATGGCTGGGCGTAATACACGTTGCCCACGGCCAGACCGCAGGCCACAGAGAAAAGCAAAACGGCGCTGCTGTTGAGAGGTTTCATATCCCGCATCCTTTTAGGTTTCAAAATAAAACCTTGGTCACGGTATTGATTCAGGTTTTATTTTGCAACCTGTTTGCGCGAAAGTACGAATGGCAGAAAGCAAAAGATCGCAGACAAGCTGCGATCTTTTGAGGGACGGAGGAGGGGATCAGCGCAAGGTATCAACCATGTCGGCGATGGTGGTCAGCACGTCTTTGCCCAACTGTTTGGAGCGTTTGCCCGACCAGCCGGTTACCTTGTCGGGATGGTCGTCGTGATCCTTGAACGGCATTTCCAGGGTCAGTGACAGGCAGTCGTATTTCTGTCCGACGCTGTTGCACGCCAGGGTCATGTTGGCCTGGCCCGGTTCGTCGCGGGTGTAGCCGTACTTGGTCTGGAAGTCTTTGGTGGTGTGTTTCAGGTGGCTGCGGAAATGCTCTTCGAGCTTTTCGATGCGCGGCGTGTAACCCGGATTGCCTTCACAACCGGCGGTGAATACGTGGGGGATTTCTTCGTCGCCATGTACGTCGAGGAACAGATCGACGCCGTACTTTTCCATTTGCTGTTGTACGAAAAGTACCTCGGGGCTGATGTCCTGACTGGCGTTCTGCCAGGCGCGGTTCAAGTCCTGGCCCATCGCGTTGGTGCGCAAGTGTCCATGGAACGCACCGTCGGGATTCATGTTCGGCACCAGGTACAAATCAGCGCTGGCCAGCAGTTTGTTCAGCACAGGATCGTCGTGTCTTTCCAGACGTTCGATGACGCCTTCCATGAACCACTCGGCCATGTGCTCACCCGGATGCTGTTGAGCAATGATCCAGATTTTGCGCTGGCCTTCGGCGCCGGTGCCTTTGTGCAGCAGTTGAATATCGCGACCTTCGACGCTCTTGCCGGTGGCCAGCAGTTCGGTGCCGGCCTTGCTCAGGGCCTGGTCGATCAGCCAGTCGTGACGGCCACGGCTGTAGGGTTCGAAATACGCAAACCATGCATGGGTTTGCTCCGCCTCAAGGCAAAAACGCAGGCTGTCACCTTCAAAACTGGTTGGAATGCGGAACCAGTTGACGTGGTCGTAGGAGGCGACTGCCTGATAGCCGGTCCAGGCTTTGTTATAGGAGGACTGGCTGGCGTTGACCAGGCGAAACCAGTGTTCCTGATGAACATGCAGGCCGCTGGCCTTGAAGTGGAACCACTGAAAATGGGCGCTGCGGGTATCCGGGCGAATGGCCAGAACCGGATTGAGCGGATTGCTGATGTCGATGACTTGGATGTTGCCGCTGTCGAAGTTGGCACTGATGTCGAACGAGGATTTGGCCACGGTCATAATCGATTCCTGAATATGATTTTTATGGCCGTTACTTTACACGCAGGCAGGTCTGAAACCGAGGGGAATTGCGGGGTGTGGCGGGGGGCGTCCTCCATGACGCGGATGCAGCTTAGAGACTGTGCGATTGATTCTCAAGTGCTAATTGTCATTAGTTTGCCCCAATGTGGCCGGGCTCGGCTTGCCAAGCGATATTCTTTTGATATTATCCGCGCCATCGAATTCGCAACACCTAAAGACTTCATTAGCCTGAAGCCACAAGCCCGAAAAACGGGCAAAAAAAAGACCCGGCAAAAAGCCGGGTCAAAAACCGTGATTAGCCTGATGAGGAGATAGTCCAGAAGACCGACCTAAGGTCTCTGGTCCATCGACTGATCTCGCGACCAGCTGCATGCAATAATAATCATTATCATTTGCAAGTCAAATGTTTTTATCTGCGCGATTGGAAAATTCTTTCCTGTCCGTCCGGTGTCCCGTTGCTCAAGCTTCATCGCCATCGAGCGAATGGTCGACCATTGCCCGCGCCATATCCACCATGTGCACCACTGAAAACGCCAGATCGCGACTCGCGCCTTGCAGGTTTTCGGCTGCCTTGAACGCCGTGGCTGCGGCACAGCGCAACAGATCCGAGGCGTGCACCAGGGCTTCTTCGCCGCTCAGATGGCGCCTGACATCGAAAAAACGTTCGTCGACCTCGGGTTCTGACACAGCTGGTTTCAAGTAATAGTCCAACGCTCGCTGCGCCGCTGCATTGCCCTGAGGCGAGGTGAAGGTGGTGTCCATTTGCAGATCGGGCAAGTCTTTGCTGCTGATATTCATGATGAAGAGGCACTCCTTGGTCGATTGAAAATCCGTGCCTTCAGAATAGTACTCTGTGTAGTTGTGACCAGAATTTAAATACTACAATATGTGTTTTGCTGGCCGAAGGCGTCGACGTAAGGTGCTGCACATGGATAAATGGATTGAGTTGGTCAAGGCCAAGATGAGTGAACTCAAAATCACTCAAACAGAGCTCGGAGAGCGCGTCGGCATGTCCCAGGGCGGGATCGGCCATTGGCTGAACAAGCGTCGCGAACCCGGCATCACGCAAATGAATCGCGTGCTGCAAGCGCTGGGCATGGATTTTCTGGAAGTGGTGCTGGTGATCCGGGAACCGCAAATAACACCTGACGACGACATGCCGCTGGCGCAGAAGTACAACCCGTATTTCCGTTACCCGGTCAGCGATTGGCAGACGACGTGCGAGGTGCGCGAGAGCGACGCCACGTCCTATGCCAAGCCTTCAGGCAAACAGCGCTTCGAACTGACGGATTACCACGCGCGTGGTCCGGCGTTCTGGTTGACGGTGACGGGGGATTCAATGACCGCCCCCAGTGGCCAGAGCATTGCCGAAGGCATGCTGATTCTGGTTGATCCGGCGGCCGAGGCGGTGCCCGGCAAACTGGTAATCGCACAATGGCCCGACAGCCCTGAAGCGATTTTTCGCAAGCTCGACGAAGAGGGCGGCCAGCGTTACCTGGTGCCGCTCAATCCGACGTGGCCGAAAGCCCTGCTGACCGATGAGTGTCGAATCATCGGCGTTGTGGTTCAGGCAACGGCGCGTTACTAGTCAGATCGATCCTCGCCAGGCGTAGGATCGATCCTCATATTCACACTGCTTCCAGTTCAACCAAAGCGCTGCCTTCGCCGACCATTTCACCTTCCTGGCAATACAGCGCTTTGATCACCCCGGCATGCGGCGCACGGATGCTGTGTTCCATCTTCATCGCTTCCAGCACCACCAGTTGCGCACCGGCCTCTACCGATTGCCCAGCCTCGACCAGCACACGGACAATGCTGCCGTTCATTGGCGCGGTCAGTCCGCCCTGATGGCTGTGGCTGGCTTCGACGGCACTGATCGGGTCGTACGTCTCGATGCGCCGCAACTCGCCTTCCCATTGCAGATAGAGCGCATCGCCCTGGCGAATGGCGCGCAACGTACGACGGACTCCGTCGTGCTCGACGATGAGTGTTTCACCCGACAGTCTGGCGTGATCAGCGGCATTCAGCGTCAAGGCGCGATCCTGGCCCTCGCAACTCAAATGCAGGGTGATTTCCAGTGGCAGACCTGCACGTAAACCACTATTGAATGACCACGGCGAAGCAGGGTCATCCTGACGCACAAGCTGGGGCAGGCTTTGCGCCACCGCTTGAGCCGCCGCTTTCCAGAATTCATCGCTCAACGTGCCGGGGGCAGGCAGCAATTGCTCCTGATAGCGCGGAATAAACCCGGTATCCAGCTCCGCCGCCGCAAACGCGGGATGGGCGATGATCCGCCGCAAAAAGTTGATGTTGGTCTTCAATCCGCCAATCGCGAATTCGTCGAGCATGCTCAACAGACGCAGGCGCGCCTGCTCACGATCCTCGCCCCAGGCAATCAGTTTGCCGAGCATCGGGTCGTAAAACGGCGAAATTTCATCGCCTTCTTCAACTCCGCTATCGACCCGGCGCCCAGGCCCTTCAGCTGATTCGCGATACAACGCCAGACGCCCGGTCGCCGGCAGGAAGTCATTCGCAGGGTCTTCAGCGTACAAGCGCACTTCAATCGCATGACCGTTCAACGGCACCTGCGCTTGGGTGATCGGCAGCGCTTCACCACGGGCTACGCGGATCTGCCACGCGACCAGGTCCAGACCGGTGATGGCCTCGGTCACTGGATGCTCCACTTGCAGGCGCGTATTCATCTCCATAAAGAAGAACTCACCGCGCGCATCCAGCAAAAATTCCACAGTACCGGCGCCGACATATCCGATCGCCTGCGCCGAGCGCACAGCCGCCTCGCCCATCGCCCGACGCAGTTCCGGGGACAAGCCCGGGGCCGGAGCTTCTTCGACGACTTTCTGATGGCGCCGTTGAATCGAGCAATCACGCTCGTTGAGGTACAGGCAGTTGCCATGTTGATCGGCGAACACCTGGATTTCCACGTGACGCGGCTTGAGCAGATATTTTTCCACCAGCATCCGCGAATCGCCAAACGATGACTGCGCTTCACGCTGTGCCGAGGCGAGGGCTTCGGCGAGTTGGCTGACGTCCTCGACCACTTTCATGCCTTTGCCGCCACCGCCGGCCGTGGCCTTGAGCAGCACCGGATAACCGATACGCTCGCAAGCATCGCGGAAGGTCTCGAGATCCTGCGCTTCACCGTGATAACCCGGCACCAGTGGCACGCCAGCGGTTTCCATCAGCGCTTTGGCGGCGGATTTGCTGCCCATGGCATCGATGGCCGAAGCGGGCGGGCCGAGGAAAATCAAACCGGCCGCTTCGATAGCTCGGGCGAAACCGGCGTTTTCCGAGAGAAACCCGTAACCCGGATGAATCGCCTGCGCGCCGCTGGCCTTGGCCGCCGCGATCAGTTTGTCGATTTGCAGATAACTGTCGGCGGCTTTGCTGCCACCGAGATCGACGCGAATGTCGGCTTCACGGCTGTGCCGCGCTTCACGGTCGGTGGCGCTGTGCACGGCGACCGTGGTCAGGCCCAGCGCTTTGGCGGTGCGCATTACGCGACAGGCAATTTCGCCACGGTTGGCCACCAGCAGGGTGGTGAGAACAGGTGCGCTCATCAACGCGGCTCCTTGGTGGTGGTTGCGGCTTGCCAGCTCGGCGGACGTTTTTGCAGAAAAGCGCGCAGACCTTCCTGGCCTTCGGGGCTGACGCGGATACGGGCGATGGCGTTTTCGGTATAACGGCGCAGTGCCGGGGTCAGCGCGCCGTTGCCGACTTCACGCAGCAAATCCTTGCTGGCACGCATCGCGGCGGGGCTGTTGAGCAGCAGGTTGTTGATCCACTGTTCGACTTGTTGTTCCAGTTCAGCGGCTGGATAGCTGTCGGACAACAAGCCGATTTCCCGAGCGCGTTGGCCGCCGAAACGTTCGGCGGTCAGCGCATAGCGCCGCGCAGCACGTTCGCCGATGGCCTGCACCACGAACGGGCTGATTACCGCAGGGGCCAGACCAATGCGCACTTCCGACAGGCAGAATTGCGCATCATCGGCGCCAATCGCCATGTCGCAGCAACTGATCAACCCCAGTGCACCACCGAACGCCGCGCCTTGGACCACGGCGACTGTGGGAATTTTCAGCTTGGCGAGGTTGTACATCAGCTCCGCGAGTTCGCGGGCGTCGTCGAGGTTGGTGTGGTAATCGAGCTCGGCCGATTGCTGCATCCACGCCAGATCGGCGCCGGCGCTGAAATGCTTGCCGCGTCCACGCACCAGCAAGAAACGCAGGCTGGCGTCGCTGGCGACTTTGTCGAGGGCGAGGATCAACTCGCGGATCATTTCGGCGTTGAACGCGTTGTTCTTTTCGGCGCGGTTGAGCCACAGCGTCGCGAAACCCCGTGGGTCGGTTTGCAGTTCGAGGGTATTGAAGTCGCTCATGAGATTCTCCCGATCACATCCGGAACACGCCGAAGCGGCTCGGTTCGATTGGCGCGTTCAACGACGCGGACAAGGCCAGGGCCAGCACATCGCGGGTCTGCGCCGGGTCGATGACGCCGTCGTCCCACAGCCGTGCGCTGGAATAGTAGGGGTGACCCTGCTCTTCGTACTGGTCGAGAATCGGTTGCTTGATCTCGGCTTCCTGCTCGGCACTGAACGCCTGACCGCTGCGCTCAGCCTGTTCGCGCTTGACCTGCACCAACACGCCAGCGGCCTGTTCGGCACCCATCACGCCGATCCGCGCGTTCGGCCACATCCACAGGAAGCGTGGATCATAGGCGCGCCCGCACATGCCGTAGTTGCCGGCGCCAAAGCTGCCGCCGATGATCACGGTGAATTTCGGCACTTTTGCGCAAGCAACGGCGGTTACCAGTTTTGCGCCGTGCTTGGCGATGCCGCCGGCCTCGTATTTCTGCCCGACCATGAAGCCAGTGATGTTTTGCAGGAACAACAGCGGTATGCCGCGCTGGCAGGCCAGTTCGATGAAGTGCGCGCCTTTCTGCGCGGCTTCGGCGAAGAGGATGCCGTTGTTGGCCAGAATCGCGATCGGGTAACCGTGCAGATGCGCGAAACCGCAGACCAGGGTAGTGCCGAACAGCGCTTTGAATTCATCGAACACCGAACCGTCGACCAGTCGCGCAATCACTTCGCGCACGTCGAACGGTTGCTTGGCATCGGCGGAAACCACGCCGTACAACTCATTGCTGGCGTAGAGCGGCGCAATCGGCGCGCGTTGCTGCACTTCACCAAGCTTGCGCCAGTTGAGGTTAGCGACGCTGCGGCGGGCGAGGGCGAGGGCGTGTTCGTCGCTCTCGGCGTAATGGTCGGCGACCCCGGAAATCTTGCAGTGCACATCGGCGCCGCCCAGATCCTCGGCACTGACCACTTCACCGGTCGCAGCTTTCACCAATGGCGGGCCGGCGAGAAAAATGGTGGCCTGATTGCGCACCATGATCGCTTCGTCAGCCATCGCCGGCACATAGGCGCCGCCAGCAGTGCAGGAGCCCATGACCACAGCGATTTGCGGAATGCCCATCGCGCTCATGTTGGCCTGGTTGAAGAAGATCCGCCCGAAGTGCTCGCGGTCCGGGAACACTTCGTCCTGACGGGGCAGGTTGGCGCCACCGGAGTCCACCAGATAGATGCACGGCAGGCGATTCTGCTGCGCGATGGTCTGCGCGCGCAGGTGTTTTTTCACGGTCAGCGGGTAGTACGAACCGCCCTTAACCGTTGCGTCGTTGGCGACGATCATGCACTCGACGCCTTCGACACGACCGATCCCGGCGATCACACCAGCGGCGGGTACGTCTTCGCCGTAAACCGCGTGGGCGGCCAATTGACTGATTTCCAGAAACGGCGAACCCGGATCAAGCAAGCGGTTGATGCGCTCGCGCGGCAGCAGTTTGCCGCGCGAGGTGTGGCGCTCCTGAGCTTTCGCGCCGCCGCCTTGCGCCACTTGGGCGAGCAGGGTGTGCAGCGCGTCGACCTGTTTGAGCATCGCCGCGCTGTTGGCGGCGAATTCCGCCGAACGAGGATTGAGCTGAGTGTGCAGAATCATGGCTTACTCCGTAAGCAGCTACGAGTTGCAAGCTTGGAGCGGCAAGTTAAAGCGGTTCTCTTAAAGGTTGAAACTTGCGGCTCGCAGCTGACGAAATTCATTTCGTTTCGTTGAACAGTTCGCGACCGATCAGCATGCGCCGGATCTCACTGGTGCCGGCGCCGATTTCGTACAGCTTGGCGTCGCGCAGCAGACGACCCGCCGGGAATTCGTTGATGTAACCGTTACCGCCGAGAATCTGGATCGCGTCGAGGGCCATTTGTGTGGCGCGTTCGGCGGTGTAGAGGATCACGCCGGCGGCGTCCTTACGGGTGGTTTCGCCGCGTTCGCAGGCCTGGGCGACTGCATAGAGGTAGGCGCGGCTGGCGTTGAGTTGGGTGTACATGTCGGCGACTTTGCCCTGGATCAGCTGGAATTCGCCGATGCTCTGGCCGAACTGTTTGCGGTCGTGGATGTACGGCACGATCAGATCCATGCACGACTGCATGATCCCTGTCGGGCCGCCGGAGAGAACCACACGCTCATAATCGAGGCCGCTCATCAGCACTTTCACGCCGCCGTTGAGGACGCCGAGGATGTTTTCTTCCGGCACTTCGACGTCATCGAAGAACAGCTCGCAGGTGTTGGAGCCGCGCATGCCGAGCTTGTCGAATTTGTTGCTGCGGCTGAAGCCTTTCCAGTCGCGCTCGACGATGAAGGCGGTGATGCCGTGCGGGCCTTTTTCCAGGTCGGTCTTGGCGTAGATCACGTAAGTGTTGGCGTCAGGGCCGTTGGTGATCCAGGTTTTGCTGCCGTTGAGGACGAAGCGGTCGCCGCGTTTGTCGGCGCGCAGTTTCATCGAGACCACGTCGGAGCCGGCGTTTGGCTCGCTCATCGCCAGCGCGCCGACGTGTTCGCCGCTGATCAGTTTCGGCAGGTATTTGGTTTTTTGTTCATGGTTGCCGTTGCGGTTGATCTGGTTGACGCAGAGGTTGGAGTGCGCGCCGTAGGACAGCGCTACAGAGGCCGAACCGCGGCTGATTTCCTCCATCGCCACCACGTGTGCCAGGTAACCCAGCCCAGCGCCGCCGTACTCTTCCGGCACAGTGATACCGAGCAGGCCCATGTCACCGAACTTGCGCCACATGTCGGCGGGGAACAGGTTGTCGCTGTCGATCTGCGCCGCGCGCGGGGCGATCTCCTTGGCGACAAAGGACTGAACCTGATCGCGCAGCATGTCGATGGTTTCACCGAGGGCGAAGTTCAGGGATGGATAGCTCATGGGTCACCTTTTGGCTTTTTTGTAGGGTGGGGAGGGCGGTCACTCGGCTCTCACCTTTACGTTAACGTAAGCCTGTGACGGATGGCCGTCAATCACCCTTTACGTTAACGTCAACTTGAGCGAGAGTAGGGGCAGTTCAAGATTGAAAGCTGATTGGTTTTTGTAGGAGTGAGCCTGCTCGCGATCGCGTTGTGTCAGTCGACGTAAATGTTGACTGATGGATCGAGATCGCGAGCAGGCTCACTCCTACAAGTGATCGTCGGCAACCCATAAATAAAGACAATAGGGGTCGTCATGGATCAACCCAGTGCAAACCCGCAGCGCAGCTACACCCGTGGTTCTCAGGACAAAGCCTTGCTGGCGATGACCATCGGGCAAAAGTTCGATCAGACTGTTGCGCAATACCCGGACGGTGAAGCGCTGGTGGTGCGCCATCAGCAGTTGCGCTACTCATGGCGGCAACTGGCCGATGCGGTAGACCTGCATGCCAGAGCGTTGCTCGCTTTGGGTTTGCAGGCCGGTGACCGCCTCGGTATCTGGGCACCGAATTGCGCGCAATGGTGCATCAGCCAATTCGCTACGGCGAAAATCGGCGTGATCCTGGTCAACATCAACCCGGCCTATCGCAGTTCCGAACTCGAATACGTGCTCAAGCAATCCGGCTGCCAATGGCTGGTCTGCGCCGGGGCATTCAAGTCCTCGAACTACCACGGCATGTTGCAAGGCCTGGTGCCGGAACTGGCCGAACAATCCATCGGCCAATTGCGCAGCGAGCGGTTGCCAGAGTTGCGCGGGGTGATCAGCCTCGACGCGCAGCCACCGTCAGGTTTCCTGCCGTGGTCGCAATTGTCCGACATGGCAACCAGTGTCTCTGAAGAACAACTACAAGAACACAGTGACAGCCTGCACTTCGATCAAGCGGTCAACATTCAGTACACCTCCGGCACCACCGGTTTCCCCAAGGGCGCGACCCTCAGCCACTACAACATCCTCAACAACGGTTACATGGTCGGCGAAAGCATCGGCCTGACCCCGCGCGATCGCCTGGTGATCCCGGTGCCGCTGTATCACTGCTTCGGCATGGTCATGGGCAACCTCGGCTGCATCACCCACGGCAGCACGATGATTTACCCCAACGATGCCTTCGATCCATTGCTGACCCTGCAAACCGTCGCCGAAGAAAAGGCCACCGGCCTCTACGGCGTACCGACCATGTTCATCGCCATGCTCGACCAGCCGCAACGCGGCGAATTCGATCTGTCGAGCCTGCGCACCGGGATCATGGCCGGCGCGACCTGCCCGATCGAAGTGATGCGCCGGGTCATCAGCGAGATGCACATGAGCGAAGTGCAGATTGCGTATGGCATGACCGAAACCAGCCCGGTGTCGCTGCAAACCGGGCCGAACGATGAACTGGAGCTGCGCGTGACCACCGTCGGCCGCACCCAGCCACAACTGGAAAGCAAGATCATCGACGAGGTCGGCAACCTCGTGTCGCGCGGCACCATCGGCGAACTCTGCACCCGTGGTTACAGCGTGATGCTCGGCTACTGGAACAATCCGCAGGCCACCGCCGAAGCCATCGATGAGGCGGGCTGGATGCACACCGGCGACCTGGCGAGCATGAACGAGGAGGGTTACGTCAACATCGCCGGGCGTAACAAGGACATGATCATCCGCGGTGGCGAGAACGTTTATCCGCGTGAGCTGGAAGAGTTTTTCTTCACCCATCCGGCAGTGGCGGACGTGCAGGTGATCGGCATTCCGTGCTCGCGTTACGGCGAGGAGATTGTTGCCTGGATCAAGTTCCACCCCGGCCACAGCGCTTCCGAACTGGAACTGCAAACCTGGTGCAAGGAGCGCATCGCGCACTTCAAGACGCCACGGCACTTCAAGTTCGTTGAAGAGTTTCCGATGACGGTCACGGGCAAGATTCAGAAATTCCGCATGCGGGAAATAAGCATCGAAGAGCTACGCGAAAAGCACGCCTGACGAGGATTCAATGTGGGAGCGAGCCTGCTCGCGAATGCAGTGTGTCATTCAGGGCAGATGTGTCTGATACAACGCTTTCGCGAGCAGGCTCGCTCCCACAGGGGATACGCAGTGAAAACACAAATCACAGAAAGCACAAAGGGGAGCCGAAGCTCCCCTTTAATTTTGTCGTCGCGTGCTCTTTTTTATTATTGAGGGTCGGTCTGTTGTTGTTTTTGGCAACCGTTGCCCTTTACCGCTGTTTTTGGCGACCCCCATCCGGGGTCAAGAGCAAACGTATTTTTTTGAGCGCTGATCTGCTTTCTCGTTAAACGATCCAACCGATTCGGGAGCTACCTGAAGGTAGTTTTATTGTTCTCTGCCCGGTTGCGGGTTACTCCTGAGAGCACCCTGAAAAGCACACCTTCTCCAAAAAAATCTGTTAGCTGCGTCTCTGCCGTGTTGTTTTTGTTATGTCAGAGTCGGTACGTCTTATTTTTATTGGTTTGCTGCTTTTTATTCTTGTTATGCCATAGAGATAGCAGAAGCCGTGCCAACTTTTAAAAATCCTTATAAATCAATGATTTGAGAATTTCAGCAAATTTTCACTCCAGCGAAACCAGACAATTTGTTTCCGTGTTACTCGCTTGAGCCCCACATTCCAGACTCAGCGGTAACACCTTTCCCCTTCACTGTGCGCTACGAGCCTTGGCCACGCGCGAACCGCTCGGGCGGCCGAGCACCGCGCTGATCTGCTGACCCGCAGCAATCAAGGCGTCCAGGTCGATACCGGTCTCGATACCCAAGCCGTTGAGCAGGTACACCACGTCTTCGGTAGCAACGTTACCGCTCGCGCCTTTGGCGTACGGGCAGCCGCCGAGGCCCGCGATAGAGCTGTCGAACACCGAGATGCCCTCGAGCAGGCTGGCGTAGATATTGGCCATGGCCTGACCATAGGTGTCATGGAAGTGCCCGGCGAGCTTGTCGCGCGGAACCTGCGCCGACACCACTTCGAACAAGCGGCGAGTCGCGCCAGCGGTGCCGGTGCCAATAGTGTCGCCCAGCGAAACCTCGTAGCAGCCCATCGCATACAACTCGCGCGCGACCATCGCCACTTGTTCCGGCGCGACCGTGCCTTCGTACGGGCAACCGAGCACGCAGGACACGTAACCGCGCACGGTAACGCCGTGCTGTTGCGCCGCTTCCATGATCGGTGCGAAGCGCGCCAGGCTTTCGCTGATCGAGCAGTTGATGTTGCGCTGCGAGAACGCCTCAGACGCGGCCGCGAACACGGCGACTTCCTTGACCCCTGCGGCGATGGCATCTTCGAAGCCACGCAGGTTCGGCGCCAGTGCGCCGTAGGTCACGCCCGGCTTGCGCTGGATCTGTGCAAACACTTCGGCCGAACCCGCCATCTGCGGGACCCATTTCGGTGAAACGAAACTTCCGACTTCTATATAGCCAAGGCCGGCAGCGCTGAGTGCATCGACTAGTTGCACCTTGTCGGCCACGCTGATCGGTTGGGCTTCATTCTGTAGGCCATCGCGCGGGCCGACTTCGATCAGGCGTACTTGGGAGGGGAGGGACATGGCGGTTGACCTGCTCTTTTGAATTCGTGGAGAACCCCTGTAGGAGTGAGCCTGCTCGCGATAGCGCAGTGTCAGTCAGCATTTATTCCGACTGACACACCGCTATCGCGAGCAGGCTCACTCCTACAAGGGGATTTGTGTTGTTGGCTAAATGGCCTGCTGGCTCTTGAGCGTCTGCTCCAGCGCCTGTACGCAGCGCTCCTCGGCGGTATCCAGCTCGAGCTTCATCTGCTCAATGTCCAGCAACTGCTGCTCCAGCTGCTCGCGGCGCTCAGTGATTTTCGCCAGCATGCTGTTGAGCTGTTTGGTGTTACCGCTGGACGGGTCGTAAAGCTCGATCAGTTCGCGGCATTCGGCCAGCGAAAAACCGATGCGCTTGCCGCGCAGGATCAGCTTCAGGCTGACTTTGTCGCGCGGCGAATAGATGCGTTCCTGGCCTCGGCGCTCAGGACTGAGCAGGCCTTGCTCTTCATAAAAGCGGATCGCCCGGGTGGTGATGTCCAGCTCGCGGGCGAGGTCGGAGATGCTGTAAGTCTGGCTGCTCATGGAAGCGCTCGGAAAAAGGTCTTGGCGCTAAGCTAATGGCAGGTTGACGTTTACGTCAAGCGGGATGATTTTTGTTGTATTTGATGGCCCCTTCGCGAGCAGGCTCACTCCTACAGTTGACCGTGTTTCATCTGAAGAAATGCAACCAATTGTAGGAGTGAGCCTGCTCGCGATGGCAGCGCCGCGGTAAAAAGCCCTACACCTTATCCAGCTTCTTCTCCTGCGCCGTCACCTGCTGGCACAACTCGATCATCTGCTCGCGCATCCAGCGATTCGCCGGATCCTGGTCAGTGCTTTCATGCCAATACAGATGCGTCTCCACTGGCGGCACATCATTCACCGGCAGATTAAACGCCTGCAGTTCATGCCGACGGGCAAAGCGCTCCGGCACCGTCATGACCATGTCGGTCTGCTGCATCACTTGCGACGCCATCAGATAGTGCTGCGAGCGCAGGGCAATTTTGCGCTGAATGCCCATTTTGCCCAGCGCCAGATCGACATAACCCAGACCACTGCGACGGCTGGAAATATGGATATGGGTCAGCGACAGGTAATCATCCAGCGAGAGCTTTTCCTTGCCTGCCATCGGATGCCCCTTGCGCATCGCACAGACGTAACGGTCTTCCATCAGCTTGACGTGGCGCACCTGCGGGTCGGTGTTGAGCGGCGCATCCACGGCGAAATCCAGACGCCCGGCGGCCAGTTCCTTGGTGGTCTCGCGGCGCTTGGACAGAAAGCTTTCGATAATCACGGTCGGCGCCAGACGGCGCAGGCGCTGGAACAGCGGCGGCAGAATTACCGCTTCGGTGAGGTCGGTCATGCTGATGCGGTAGGTCTTGACCGCCTGCGCCGGGTTGAAAATGCGGCTTTCCTGAACCGACACACGCAGCAGCGACAAAGCGTTGCGCACCGGGCCGATGATGTTCTGCGCCATCGGCGTCGGCACCATGCCCTGAGCCGTGCGCACGAACAGCGGATCGTTGAAGGTTTCGCGCAACCGCGCCAAGGCGTTGGACACCGCCGGCTGAGTGATGCCGACAATCTGCCCGGCGCGGGTCAGGTTGGCTTCGGTGTAGATCGCGTCGAAGACGATGAAAAGGTTGAGGTCGACCTTGCTCAGATTCATAACGCGGCTTCTCTTGTTTTTAAGGGCTGGCGATCACTGGATCATATATCGGTGATGAATGTTTATACACGCCGAGAATAGGCTAGGTAAATTATCAGCGCTGTTCTAGCATCGATTGCATGACTTAAACAACCTCTGCCCAAGAAGGTAATTGATCATGGATTTCGCTTATTCGCCCAAGGTGCAAGAACTGCGTGAGCGCGTGACCGCGTTCATGGACACTTACGTTTACCCGGCCGAGGCCGTGTTCGAGCGCCAGGTCTCCGAAGGCGATCGCTGGCAGCCGACGGCGATCATGGAAGAGCTCAAAGCCAAGGCCAAGGCCGAAGGCCTGTGGAATCTGTTTCTGCCGGAATCGGAGCTCGGTGCCGGTCTGACCAACCTCGAATACGCGCCACTGGCGGAAATCATGGGCCGCTCGCTGCTCGGGCCGGAGCCGTTCAACTGCTCGGCGCCAGACACCGGCAACATGGAAGTGCTGGTGCGCTACGCCAACGAAGAACAGAAACAACGCTGGCTCGAACCGTTGCTACGAGGCGAGATCCGCTCGGCGTTCGCCATGACCGAACCGGATGTGGCTTCCTCCGACGCTACCAACATGGCGGCCCGCGCCGTGCGTGATGGCGACGAGTGGGTGATCAACGGCAAAAAATGGTGGACCTCCGGCGCCTGCGATCCGCGCTGCAAGATCCTGATCTTCATGGGCCTGAGCAACCCCGATGCACCACGCCATGCCCAGCACTCGATGATCCTCGTGCCGGTCGACACTCCCGGCGTGAAGATCGTCCGTCCGTTGCCGGTATTCGGTTACGACGACGCGCCACACGGCCACGCCGAGGTGCTCTTCGACAATGTGCGCGTGCCGTACGAAAACGTTCTGCTCGGTGAAGGCCGCGGTTTCGAAATCGCTCAGGGTCGTCTTGGCCCAGGCCGGATTCACCACTGCATGCGCTCGATCGGCATGGCTGAAAGGGCACTGGAATTGATGTGCAAACGCGCGGTGAGCCGCACTGCCTTCGGCAAACCGCTGGCGCGTCTGGGCGGTAACGTCGACAAGATCGCCGACTCGCGGATGGAAATCGACATGGCACGTCTGCTGACGTTGAAAGCCGCGTACATGATGGACACCGTCGGCAATAAAGTGGCGAAGAGCGAAATTGCGCAGATCAAGGTGGTTGCGCCGAACGTCGCATTGCGGGTGATCGACCGGGCGATCCAGATGCATGGTGGAGCCGGTGTGTCGAACGATTTCCCGCTGGCCTACATGTACGCCATGCAACGTACTTTGCGCCTGGCCGACGGCCCGGACGAAGTGCACCGCGCGGCGATCGGCAAGTTTGAAATCGGCAAGTATGTGCCGAAGGAGATGCTGCGTAGCGAACGCTGATCCACCTGATCGTTCCCACGCTCTGCGTGGGAATGCATCCCGTGACGCTCCGCGTCACAGTGGACGCGGAGCGTCCATGGCGGCGTTACCACGCAGAGCGTGGGAACGATCGGGTAGGGCTAATACACCCAAACCTCAACCCGCCGATTCTTGATCCTGCCCTCATCCGCATTGTTCGCCGCCACCGGCATCAACGCACCAAAGCCGCGAACCTCACGCAACACCACGCCGTTCTTCACCAACTCACGCCGCACCGCCATCGCCCGCAGCTTCGACAGCAGATCCGCCCGCGCCGGGTCATCCTTGGCATCACCAAACCCAACCAATGTCACCGCGCGCTCGGTCTTGTCGTGGCGCTTTATATAGTCGAACACTCGCGCCAGATCCTGACGCGCCTTGTTGTCGAGGTTCGCGCTGCCTTCTTCAAAACGGAAGTTCACCGTCAGACGCTGGGCGTGGCGGCTGAGGGATTGATAACCCTCGGGCATCAGCGCATTCGGCGCGACGCTCATGGCGTGCACGGTCTGACTGATGAACCCATTGGCGGCGACAATTGCCTGGCCCTGACGACTTTGCGCAAACGTCACCAAGGCCTGCGCCCATGGATTCTTGCTGTCGGGTGGCAGATAGAAGAACAAACGCCGCGACAGCGGATAGTCTTCTGTGGCGATCAGGCTGTTCAGCGGCAACATCGATTGCGACGCACCATCGGCAATGGCCACCGCTTTGGCCTGACGCACGTAAGGCAAACCGATGAAGCCGATGCCCTGAGGATCCGTACTGACTGCGTCGGACAATTGCTCGCTGGACTCAAACCTTTTCGCGTTGCTGCTCAGACTTTTCCCACGACGACTGAGGACCAACTCCTTAAACGTGTCGAACGTGCCGGACTGATCATCGCGTGCATATAAATGAATCGCACCGCCACGCCCGCCGAGGTCTTCCCAGGTTTTCACTTCGCCACTGAAGATCCGCGCCAGTTGCTCGGTGTCCAGTTGCTGGAGGGGATTATCGGGATGAAGGATGATCGCCAGGCCATCGATAGCGATGACTTGTTCGGCGGCAGGACTTTTCAGATCGCCCAGTGATTGCAAGGTCTGCAGCTCGCTGTCCTTGATCTCGCGGGAAGACGCGGCCAGATCGGCGCTGGCGTTTTTCAACGCGGTGAAACCGGTGCTGGAGCCGTGGGCGGCAACTTCGACGACCACGCGTTTGCCTTGAGCGGTCTGGCCGACGATGCGCAGTTCGTTGGCGGTGTCCGGGGTTTCGCGGTGGATTTTCAGCAGACCCTGTTCTTGCAACAGGCCTTCGACCAGTGCCGGGCCGAGTTCGGCGCCGATGGTGTTGGAGCCTTGAATGCGCAGCGCCGGGCCGTTTTCAGGGAGGGGCAGGGCGGTGGCAGAAACCGACAGCCACGCACTCAAGAGAAAAACGCACAGAACACGCAGGGTCATGCCGGCACCGAATCAAGCCAAGGGGATTGCCGGGGAGATTAAGTCAGAAAAGTTACTTGGAGATGACAGCGATCTAAATGTGGGAGCGAGCCTGCTCGCGAAAGCGGTGTGTCAGTTACAAAAATGTTTCTGATACACCGCTTTCGCGAGCAGGCTCGCTCCCACAGGGGGGATTTCAGGCGATTCGAAGATCAGGCCAGTTCAAGCCAGATCGGCGCATGATCGGACGGTTTTTCCATCCCGCGCAATTCATAGTCGACACCCGCAGCCTTCACCCGCGGCAACAAACCATGCGACGCCAGAATCACGTCAATGCGCAGGCCACGCTTCGGCTCATCCTCAAAACCACGGCTGCGGTAGTCGAACCAGCTGAACATGTCGGTCACGTCCGGGTTCAAGTGGCGATAGCTGTCGGTCAGGCCCCAGTTCTTCAGGCGTGCCATCCACTCGCGCTCTTCCGGCAGGAAGCTGCATTTACCGGTTTTCAACCAGCGCTTCATGTTGTCCGGGCCGATGCCGATGTCGCAGTCTTCCGGGGAAATGTTCACATCGCCCATCACCACTACGGGCTGTTCATTGTGGAACTGGCTTTCCAGCAGCGCTTGCAGATCGCTGTAGAAACGCTGCTTGGCGGGGAATTTGGTTGGGTGGTCGCGGCTTTCGCCCTGTGGGAAGTAGCCGTTCATGATCGTCACCGGCACGCCATTGGCGTCGGCGAACGTGCCCCAGATAAAGCGGCGCTGGGCGTCTTCTTCATCGGTGGCGAAACCTTTGTGGATCGCAATCGGTTCCTGACGCGAGAGCATCGCCACGCCGTAATGGCCTTTCTGGCCGTGGAAGTACACGTGGTAACCGAGGGCGCGGACTTCTTCGAGCGGGAACTGGTCGTCGTGGACTTTGGTTTCCTGCAGGCCGATGACGTCCGGCTGGTGTTTTTCGATCAGCGCTGCCAGCTGATGCGGACGGGCGCGCAGTCCGTTGATGTTGAAGGAAACGATCTTCATGGTCGGCAGTCCTGGCAAAAGGGCGATGCTAGCTGACATGTGGGATGGGGGCCAGTGTGGGGTGGGAGAAATCAATTTTGTCTGTGGGATTTGTGTTGTCAGCAATGGCGCCATCGCGAGCAGGCTCACTCCTACAGGGGGAACGCATTCCAAAATGTGGGAGCGAGCCTGCTCGCGAAGAGGCCAGCAAAATCGATGAAGATCCCGACTTGGTCTATACCTGTGGGGAACCACGCCACCCGCAAAAGGTTCGTACCACCAAGAGCGCCGCCATTTGAACGCGCCCCGGGGAGAATCACCGTCATGCCTGAAACCCAGACCGCCATCGCCGACATTCATATGCTCGACCGCGGTTATTCCCGCGAAGCCCGCTCACTGCTCTATCAGGCCTATCGCCACGAACCGACCTTCGGCTACCTGTTCGAAGCCGAGCGCCCCGGCTACGAACAGCGCGTGCGGGCGACGGTGCGCGAACTGGTCAAACAACACTTTCTGCAGGATCTGCCCGCCATCGGCCTGCTGGTCAACGACCGCCTGATCGGCATCGCCCTGATCGCGCCGCCGCAACGCCGTTTGGGCATCACCGAAAGTTGGGCGTGGCGTTTGCGCATGGTGCTCAGCACCGGTTTTCGCTGCACCCGCCGCTATCTCGATTACCACGACGCCGTCACCGCGTGTGTGCCCAGTGATTCGGTGCACATGCTGCCGCTGCTGGGCATCCACCCACAATTTCAGGGCAAGCACTTTGGCGAGCAACTGCTGACCGCCGTACACAACTGGTGCGCGGTGGACGAAACCTCGCAGGGCGTGGTGCTCGACACCGGCAACCCACGCTATCTGGAATTCTATAAAAGGCAGGGTTACGAAGAGATCGGCGAAGTTGCCGTCGGCCCGGTGCGCGAACACGTGTTTTTCCACGCCAATCCGCAGGTGTTACAAACTGCAACAGCATGACAATCGAACTTCTTGGGAAATTTCCTGTTCTATCACGCTCCCAAGCCCGTGATAGCATCCGCGCCTATGAAGTTTCCAGGAAGATTTACCAGTGGCGTGCTCCTGCTGTTAACCAGCTGCGCGGCGCTGGCGCAAAGTGAATTGGATGTGCGGATCAAACCGTCCAACGATGAACTCAAGGCCAATATAGAAGGCTATATCGGCAGCCTCGGCGATCGTGACGAAGAAGCCCTGCAGCGCTTCAGTCGCGGTGCCGAAGAGCAGGCGCGCAAAGCGGCTCAGGCGTTGGGCTACTACCAGCCGCAGATCGAAAGTGACGTCAAGGGCGGCAAAAAACCGCGTCTGGTGCTGAACATCGATCCCGGCGAGCCGATTCGCCTGCGCAACGTCACCATTCGTGTCGACGGCCCGGCTGCCTCCCTCAAATCCTTTCGTGTACCGAAAAGTGACGTGCTCAAGTCCGGCGCGGTGCTCAATCATGGGCGTTACGAAGACGCCAAAAGACTTATTCAGAATCAGGCCTCGCGCTTCGGTTTCTTCAGTGGCCATTTCACCAGTCAGAAACTCCTGGTCGACCCGCGCGCCGGTGTCGCCGACGTCGAACTGATCTACGAAAGCGGCCCGCGTTATGCGCTGGGCAGAGTCAAATTCGAAGGCGACACGCCGTTCGACGAAGACCTGCTGCAACGCATGGTGCCGTTCAAGGAAGGCGAACCGTATGACTCCGAGCTGATCGCCGAGCTCAATCGCGATCTGCAATCGAGCGGTTATTTCGAAGGCATACGCGTCGATGCCGCACCGACCACCGCGAAGAACGACGTGATCCCGGTGGACGTCAAACTCGACACGCGCAAGCCGCGCACCATGGGTCTGGGCCTCGGTTATTCGACCGACGTCGGCCCGCGCATCAAAGCCAACTGGACCCGCCACTGGGTCAACCCGCAAGGCGACAGTTATGGCTGGGAAGCCGAGCTGTCGGCGCCACGGCAAAACGTCGGGCTGTTCTACGACATCCCGCTCGACCCGCCACTGACCGACAAACTGCGTTGGGCCGGCGGTTATCAGTTCGAAGACATCGACGGTTCCGACACGCTCAGCAAGCTGCTGACCTTCGGCCCGGAATGGCACAGCAAATTGCCGAGTGGCTGGCAGCGGGTGATCTCGCTGAAATGGCAGCGCGAAGAATATGAACTCGGCGACGACTCGGGCCTGAGTACCTTGCTGATGCCTGGCATCAGTTACTCGTACCTGAAAAGCGACAACCGTATCGACCCGCACAATGGCTATCGCCTGAGCTTCGAAAGCAAAGTGGCGAAGGAAGGCTTGGGTTCGGACAACAACCTTCTATATGGCACGGCGTTGGTCAAAGGCCTGACCACGGTATTCGACAAACACCGCTTCCTCGGTCGCGTGCAGGTCGGCGGTAGCGCCACCAACGGCTACAACTCGATTCCGCCATCGCTGCGGTTCTTTGCGGGTGGCGATCAGAGCGTGCGCGGTTACGACTACCAGAGTCTGTCCCCGGAA
The DNA here is from genome assembly GCF_054667675.1 of Pseudomonas sp. S3_C06. NCBI lineage: Bacteria > Pseudomonadati > Pseudomonadota > Gammaproteobacteria > Pseudomonadales > Pseudomonadaceae > Pseudomonas > Pseudomonas sp. S3_C06. The sequence goes on along the minus strand of NZ_CP162747.1, from coordinate 1,546,842 downwards.
AACTCCAAGGGTGATCGCATCGGTGGCCGCTACATGGTCGCCGGCAGCGTCGAGTACCAATACTCGGTCGCCGAGAAATGGCGCGTGGCGACCTTTGTCGATCAGGGCAACTCTTTCAACAAACTCGAACTGCCGAACCTCAAGACCGGGGTCGGCATTGGTGTGCGCTGGGTCTCGCCGGTCGGGCCGATCCGCCTCGATCTGGCCCACGCACTCGACGACGATGGCGGCATCCGGCTGCACTTTTCCATGGGGCCTGAGCTGTGAAGCGTGGTTTGAAAATTACGGCGCTGGCGTTGTTGGCGCTGGTGTTGTTGATTGTATTGAGTGTCACCGCCGTACTCGGCACGGCGGCCGGCAGCCGCTGGGTGCTGGGCCTCGTGCCGGGGCTGACGGTGGAAAATTTTCAGGGCCGTCTCGGCGGGCAATGGAGTGCCGATCATCTGCTGTGGCAGCAGGACAGCAGTCGCGTCGAGCTGAACAAGGCAATCTTCGCCTGGTCACCGCTGTGCCTGACACGCATGACCTTGTGCATCGAACAGCTCAAGGCTGATCAGGTCATTTTGCAATTCCCGCCGAGCGAAGAAACCACCGAGAGCGGCCCGATCAAACTGCCGGATCTGCAATTGCCGGTTGCCATCGAACTGGGCGACGTGCAGGTTGGCAGTCTGCTGTTCAACGGCAGCGAACAACTCAAGGGCTTGCAACTGGCGGCGCACTGGACCGCTCAGGGCATGCAGATCGACAGCGTTAAATTGCAGCGCGACGACCTCAGCCTGAACCTGTCTGGCACACTCACGCCGACCGGCAACTGGCCGCTGAACATCGCCGGAGACCTGACATTGCCGTCACCGGGCGCGGGGCCGTGGACACTGGCGTTGAAGATCGACGGCGACCTGTTGAAAACCCTCAACCTGCACGCCGACAGCCGGGGTTACCTTGACGGCCAGTTGAGCGGCGAACTGCAACCGCTGGCGGAAAACCTGCCGGCGAAAGTGCGCATCACCTCCGAGGCGTTCAAACCGAGCGCTGATTTACCGGACACCCTGCAACTCAATCAACTGGTGTTGACCGGCGAAGGCGACCTGAAAAACGGCTACCAGCTCAACGGCAACGCCACGCTGCCCGCCGACAAAGGCCCGGTGGCGCTGTTGCTCAAAGGTAAAGTCGACGCCAGCGGCGCGCAGATCGCCGGCCTTGATCTGACAGCCAACGACAAGCAAAGCCTGAAACTCACTGGCAGTGTCGATTGGAGCAAAGGCCTCACCGCGCAAGCCAATATCAACTGGCAGGATTTCCCGTGGCATCGGCTCTATAACGAAATCGACGAGCCACAAGTCGCCTTGCGTACGTTTACTGGCGAAGTCTCCTACACCGACGGCCAATACCTCGGCAACTTCGCCGCCGCAATGGATGGCCCGGCGGGTGCGTTTACCCTGAGCAGTCCGTTCAGCGGCAGCCTTAAACAGATCGCTTTGCCGCAATTGAAAATGGAAGCCGGGCAGGGCAAGGCGGAAGGTCACGTCAATGTGCAGTTCGCCGATGGCATCGCCTGGGACACGGCGCTGGAGCTGTCGGCACTGAACCCGGCGTACTGGGTCGCCGAGTTGCCGGGCACGTTAGCTGGACCGCTGAAAAGCCAAGGCGAAATGAAGAACGAGCGCCTGAGCCTCACCGCCGACCTCGACTTGAAAGGCAAACTGCGCGGGCAACCGGCAATCCTCCAGGCCAAGGCTGACGGCGCTGGTGAGCAGTGGAATCTCAACGCCCTGCAAATCCGCCTCGGCGACAACAGCATCAGCGGCAAGGGCAGCCTGCAACAGAAACTCACCGGGCAGATCGACATCAAGCTGTCGCGTCTGGCCCAGCTCTGGCCGCAACTGCGCGGGCAGGTCACCGGTCAGGTCAATGTGACCGGTACGCTGCAAGCGCCTCAGGGCAAACTCGGCCTGCAAGGTTCGCAATTGGCGTTTCAGGACAATCGCCTGCAAAGCCTCAACCTCGACGCCACACTCGACAGCGCGCAACGGGCGAAGATCGATCTGAAAGGCGCTGGCATTCAGGCCGGTGACACCAACCTGGGCGTGTTGACCGCCAGCGCTCAGGGCGACATCAAGAGCCAGAAACTCAACCTCGACCTGATTGGGCCGAAGCTGAAACTGGCCCTCGGTCTGGACGGCAATCTCGACAAAGGCAACTGGCGCGGACGCTTGGCCAGCGGCGATATTCAGGCCGGTGGTCAGGACTGGAAACTGCAAAGCCCGGCCAAGCTCGAACGTCTGGCTGACGGCAAAATCAACTTTGGCGCGCATTGCTGGATGTCCGGCAATGCCAGCCTGTGCGGTGAAGATCAACGGCTGATGCCGGAGCCGAAACTGCGCTACCACCTCAAGCAATTTCCGATCGAAAGTCTGGCGCAATGGCTGCCGAAAGACTTTGCCTGGAAGGGCAAGCTCAACGCCGATCTGCAACTGGATCTGCCGGCCAGCGGCCCCAATGGTGTGGTCAGTGTGGACGCCAGCGGCGGCACCTTGCGCATGAAGGAAAAGGATCAGTGGCTGGATTTCCCCTACCAGACCCTTAAACTCACCAGCAAACTCACGCCCAAGCGCGTCGACACCGAACTCAATTTCGTTGGCGGCAAACTCGGCGAATTGATGGTGCAGGCGCAGCTCAATCCACTGCCGAAAAACAAACCGCTGAGCGGCTCGTTCCGTCTCAGTGGGCTGGATTTGTCGGTGGCGCGGCCGTTTGTGCCGATGGTCGAGAAACTCACCGGGCGTCTGAACGGCAGCGGCACCATTTCCGGCGGATTGCTGGCGCCGCTGGTCAACGGCACCGTGCAACTCAGCGACGGCGAAGTGTCCGGCGCCGAGTTGCCGATGGAGCTGCAGAACCTGCAACTCACCGCCCTGATTGCCGGCGAATCGGTACGCCTCGACGGCGGCTGGAAAAGCGGCAAGAGCGGGCAGGGCAGCCTCAACGGTAACGTTGCCTGGGGTCAGGCGCTGGTGGTCGATCTGGCTTTGAAAGGCACACAATTGCCGGTCACCGTCGAGCCGTACGCGAAACTTGAAGTGGCGCCGGATCTGAAGATTTCCATGGCCGGCGACGAGCTGAAAATCGCCGGCAAAGTGCAGGTGCCCAAAGGTGAAATCACCGTGCGTGAGCTGCCGCCGTCAACGGTGAAAGTCTCCGATGACACGATCATCGTCGGTGCGCAGACCGAAGAGGGCAAACCGCCGATGGCGATGAAAATGGACATCGACGTGGTGGTCGGTGAAGACAAACTGGCCTTCGCCGGTTTTGGTCTGACCGCCAACGTGCAAGGTCATGTGCACATCGGCGACAACATGGATACCCGTGGCGAACTGTGGCTCAACGACGGCCGCTACAGTGCCTACGGCCAGCGCCTGCAAGTGCGCCGTGCGCGTCTGTTGTTCGCCGGTCCCCTCGATCAGCCATATCTGGACATCGAAGCGATTCGCCAGACCGACGACGTGATCGCCGGTATTCGCCTGAGCGGCAGCGCCGAGCAGCCGACCACGCAGATCTTCTCGGAACCGGCGATGAGTCAGGAACAGGCGTTGTCCTATCTGGTCCTCGGTCGTCCGCTGAGTACCAATGGCGAAGACAACAACATGCTCGCGCAAGCGGCGTTGGGTCTGGGCTTGATGGGCAGCTCCGGGGTCACCAGCAGTCTGGCCAAGGATCTGGGGATTCAGGATTTCCAGCTCGACACTGCAGGCAGCGGCGATGCCACCAGTGTTGTGGCCAGCGGCAATATTACCGAGAAGCTCAGTTTGCGTTATGGCGTTGGCGTGTTTGAACCGGCCAGCACCATCGCGCTGCGCTACAAGCTGAGCAAGAAGGTCTATGTCGAGGCGGCCAGTGGCGTCGCGAGTTCGCTGGATATCTTCTACAAGCGCGATTTCTAATGCGCGTTCCCCATAGCCGGGTCGCGTCGCTGCGATCCGGCTTTTGCAGAATGGATTAGACTCACCGCAACTTGAAAGCAGCGCGGTTGGCGGCTGCCCGAAGATAACGGGGGCGCAAATGGTCCGCTTGAGTATGGTCTTGCTCGGTCACGACTTTGTCCGCAAACGCTGGTCTGCGCTGGCGCTGACGGGCATTGTCTGGGGCGCGGCCGGTGTGGGCATCTTCATTGATGCGCTGGACGGCGTGCTGTATTTCCCGCTGCATCTCTTCGGCTATCTGTTGTTGCTCGAAGCGCTGATCCTGCTGCTGGTGCCGGCACCGCAAGCCGGGACCGCTGCGGCCCTGCGCAAAGCGCGAGGGTTGGCGTTTCTCTTGTTGGGACTGCTGATCGTCGACCGGCAACATGCTGCCGGGCTGATTCTGGCGGTGCTGTTTGGCGGGGCTTTTTTGCTCGATGGCGGTTTTCGGCTGGCGGCGGCGCTGGTGGTGCGCTTTGTCGGTTGGCAAGTGTCGCTGCTGGCGGGATTGTTCGAAATCGGCTTTGGCGTATTTATCCTTGAGCCGTATCCGACGCTGTACAAGGGCACGGTGCCGTTCTGCATTGGCATGAGCCTGTTTCTCTCGGGCTGTGCCTTGTTGCGCCAAGCGGTGCGCTTCAAAAACCAGCCGCCGCTGACAAGCCCTTTGTCGGTCAGTGCGCCGGCCAGCAGCGATGCGTTGGTGATTCACGTCTGGACCCCCAGCGGCACCGTCGACGACACCCTGGTGCGCAATCGCCTGCTCAACCGCTACATCGCGGCGGTCGATATCAACGGCGTTATCTCCGCCGGTCACGCGGCACTGGAATGTGGCCCGGACATTTACATCAGCCATTACCCGCAGGACGACATCGATCGCTCGGCGGGGGATTTTGTGCGCTTGCTGCGGGCTACGCCGAACAACGATGTTGCCGGCAGGTTTCTGCCTGACTATGCCGGCGAGGTGGCGGACTGGTGTCCGTCTTCGGTGCAGGTCAGTTTTGCCCGCTACGATGCCCGGCGACTCAGTGCGTTCTGGGCGGGCTATCGCCAGAGCAGCACGTACAACCTGACCAGTCGCAATTGTTCCAGCGCTGTTGCCCATAGTCTCGAAGCGGCCCTTGAAGGGGCGATGAACCGGGGGCATTCGAGCATGCTGGATTTTGCCCGGATCATCTTCAGCCCCGAGTTCTGGGTTGCCGCGCAAGTGCGCAAACGCGCCGAGGCGATGGCCTGGACGCCCGGACTGGTGCTCGATTATGCGCGAGCGTTGCATGCCGCCATCGAACCGGCACCGCCGGGCTGGCATAGCATTTATGCGGTGAGCAAGCGTGCGTTTGGGTATGTGGCCACTGCCTTGCGGGGGCGTGAGGTGCATCCTGTGCAGCCGCCACCCGTGCATCCTTCCGACGATTCCTGACCGAACTTACACCGAGTCGCGCCCTTCGCGAGCAAGCTCGCTCCCACAGGTTTTGTGTCGTTGCCAATATTTTCTGGCTGACGCAAGACCCTGTGGGAGCGAGCTTGCTCGCGAAGGCGTCAGCGCGGGCGCCACAAAAACCCAGTCCATTGGTCAACTAATTGCAAAGCAACCTAACTATTGCGTTGACATTCGCTGCCTAGGCAGTAACATCTCGACATACATTCACTGCCTAGGCAGTTATTAGGTGAGCAAATGAAGCATTTCACCCCGGACGAATTCAAACACTGCCATCTCGGCCTGTTGCTTGGCCGTGCGGCGCTGCTCAAGGACCGGATCATCGACACCCACATGGAACCCCACGGCATCACCGCCGCGCAGTTCAAGGTGTTGATCATCATGGCCCAGTTCGGCGTCGATACCCCGGCCGAGCTGTGCCGGCATCTGTCGCTGGACAGCGGTTCGATGACACGCATGCTCGATCGTCTGGAGCAGAAAGGCTTTCTGGCTCGCCAGCGCAGCGAAGGCGATCGCCGTCAGGTGCAACTCAAGCTGACCGAGCAAGGCCAGCAACTGGCCGATCGCCTGCCGCACATCGGCGCCGACGCGATGAATGAACTGGCCGGCGCCGTCACCCCGGACGAGTTGAAGACCCTGGAATACATCCTCAAGAAAATCCTGCTGGCAGCCGGTGACCCGATCACCATCCAGCGTTTAGGTGAACACAATGAGCGGTAAAACCTTGCGCAGCAGCCTGACCCTGGTGCTGTCGGCGATGATCCTCGCTGGCTGCGCCAACTACAGCGGCCTCGACACTTCGGGCGCGAGCCTTGATGCAAAAAGCCTGGAAGTCGGCCAATCGCTCAACGGCGTGACCCTGTCGCCGGCCGCGTGGCCGAAGAGCGACTGGTGGACCAGCCTCGGCGACCCGCAACTCGACGGTCTGATTCGCGAAGCCCTGCACGACAGCCCGGACATGCAGATCGCCGAAGCTCGCGCGCATCAGGCCAGCGCCGCTGCGTACGCCGCCGATGCCGAACGTTATCCGACCCTCGACGCCAGCGCCGGCATCAGCCGTTCGCGCCTGGCTAAGGATCAGGACCCGCTGGGGCAGGGCGACGCTTACGCCACCGTGCGTAACGTCAGCGCCGGGTTCAATTACAACTTCGACCTGTGGGGCGGTCAGCGTGATGCCTGGGAAGCAGCACTCGGTCAGGCTCGCGCCGCTGAAGTCGATCGTCAGGCTGCACAACTGACCCTCGCCGCCGACGTCGCTCGTGCCTACAGCGATCTCGGTCAGGCGCACATCGTTTATGACCTGGCGAACGAAGACCTCAAGCGCACCAGACAAATGCTCGACCTGAGCCAGCGCCGCCTGAGTTCCGGGATCGACAGTCAGTACCAGTTCCAGCAAACGCAAAGTCTGGAAGCCAGTTCCGAAGCCAGTCTGATCGATGCGGAAAAACGCCTGAACAGCGCCAAGATCGCTTTGGCCGTGCTGCTCGGCAAAGGCCCGGATCGCGGCAACGAAATCGCCCGACCGAAAGTCCTGCAAGCCAGCGCTGTCGCCGTGCCGTCGGTATTGCCGGCGGAACTGCTCGGTCGTCGCCCGGATCTGGTTGCCGCCCGTTGGCGCGTAGAAGCGGCGAGCAAGGACATCGATTCGGCGAAAACCCGCTTCTATCCCAACTTGAACCTGTCGGCCTCGGCCGGTGCCGAGTCTTTGTTGGGTGACGCGATGTTCGGTTCGGCCAGTCGCTTCTTCAACATTGCCCCGACCATTTCGGTGCCGATCTTCGACGGCGGACGCCTGCGCGCCAACCTCGATGCGCGCGACGCCGATTACGACCTGGCGGTGGCGCAGTACAACAAAAGTCTGGTGAAAGCACTGGGCGATGTCAGCGACACGATCAACCAGTTGCGTGACATCGGCCGGCAGATCGGTGCGCAGCAACACGCCACCGACATCGCTCAGGACTCTTACAACACCGTCGTCCAGCGTTACGGTTCCGGCATCGGCAACTACCTGGACGTGCTCAGCATCGAGCAGCAATTGCTGCAGGCCCAGCGTCAACTGGCCACCCTCAATGCCGAGCAGATCGACCTGTCGATTCAACTGATGCAAGCGCTGGGCGGCGGCTTCCAGGGGCAAACCCTGACCGCAGCCAACGCCAGCCCAGCCACGCCGCACAACTAATTCAAGGTAATTGTCATGGCCACTGCCGAAAACACCCAAGCTCAAGGCAACACCCCGGACACCGGCAACCCGCGCAAGCGCAAAGTCATGCTGCTGGTGCTGGCCGTTGTGGTTGCACTCGCCTGCGCCGGCGTCTGGGCGTATCACGAATTCATCGGGCGCTTTAACGAAAGCACCGACGACGCCTACGTCAACGGTAACGTTGTCGAAATCACTCCGCTGGTGACCGGCACCGTGGTCAGCATCGGTGCTGACGATGGCGATCTGGTTCACGAAGGTCAGGTGCTGATCAACTTCGACCCGAACGACGCTGAAGTCGGCCTGCAAAGTGCGCAGGCGAAACTGGCGCGCACTGTGCGTCAGGTGCGCGGCTTGTACAGCAATGTTGATGGCATGAAAGCCCAGGTCAACGCGCAACAGGCCGAAGTACAGAAAGCCCAGGACAACTACAACCGCCGGAAAAACCTCGCGCAGGGCGGGGCGATTTCCCAGGAGGAACTGTCCCACGCTCGCGACGACCTGACCTCGGCGCAAAACGCCCTGGCCAACGCCAAGCAGCAGCTGAAAACCACCAGCGCGCTGGTCGATGACACCGTGGTGTCGTCGCATCCGGACGTGATGTCGGCGGTTGCAGATCTGCGTCAGGCCTACCTGACCAATGCTCGTAGCACTTTGATCGCGCCGGTCACCGGTTACGTCGCCAAGCGCACCGTGCAACTCGGTCAGCGTGTGCAGCCGGGCACGGCGTTGATGGCAGTGATTCCGCTGGATCAGCTGTGGATCGACGCCAACTTCAAGGAAACCCAGTTGCGTGACATGCGCATCGGTCAGCCGGTCGATATCGAATCCGATATCTACGGCAGCGATGTGAAGTACAGCGGCACCGTCGACAGCCTCGGCGCCGGTACCGGTAGCGCGTTTGCCTTGCTGCCAGCGCAGAACGCCACCGGTAACTGGATCAAGATCGTCCAGCGTGTGCCGGTGCGTATCCACATCAACGCCGAAGAACTGGCCAAGCACCCGCTGCGCGTCGGTCTGTCGACCAATGTTGAAGTGAACCTGCACGACCAGAGCGGCCCGGTGCTGGCGCAGCAGCCGCCGCAAAAAGCCTCGTTCAGCACCAACGTTTACGACCGCCAACTGGCTGAAGCCGACGCGATGATTGCGCAGCTGATCCACGACAACAGCGCTGCGGTCAGCAAAACCGCGCAACGCTGATCCCTCACCCTGTGGGAGCGAGCCTGCTCGCGAAAGCGGTGTGTCATTCAGCATTTATTTGTCTGAAAGGCCGCCTTCGCGAGCAGGCTCGCTCCCACAAAGGGCCCGGCGCTAATCAGGTTTCATAGGATTCACAATGAGCAATAACGCCTCTTTCACGCCGCCCAGCCTGTTGCTCAGCACCATCGGCCTGTCGCTGGCGACGTTCATGCAAGTGCTCGACACCACCATCGCCAACGTGGCGCTGCCGACGATTTCCGGCAACCTCGGGGTGAGTTCGGAGCAGGGCACCTGGGTGATCACTTCGTTCGCCGTGAGCAACGCGATTGCGCTGCCGCTGACCGGTTGGCTCAGCCGCCGTTTCGGCGAGGTGAAGCTGTTTCTCTGGGCCACCATTTTGTTTGTGCTGGCCTCGTTTCTCTGCGGTATCTCGACGTCGATGCCGGAACTGATCGGCTTCCGCGTCCTGCAAGGTCTGGTGGCCGGGCCGTTGTACCCGATGACGCAAACCCTGTTGATCGCGGTCTATCCGCCCGCCAGGCGAGGTATGGCCCTGGCGTTGCTGGCGATGGTCACGGTGGTTGCGCCGATTGCCGGGCCGATTCTTGGCGGCTGGATTACTGACAGTTACAGCTGGCCGTGGATCTTCTTCATCAACGTGCCGATCGGCATCTTTGCGGTGATGGTGGTGCGTTCGCAACTGGCCAAACGTCCGGTGGAAACCAGCCGTCAACCGATGGATTACGTCGGTCTGATCACGCTGATCATTGGTGTCGGCGCGTTGCAGGTGATCCTCGACAAGGGCAATGATCTGGATTGGTTCGAGTCGAACTTCATCATCATCGGCGCGGCGATCTCGGTGATCGCGCTGGCGGTGTTCGTCATCTGGGAAATGACCGACCAGCATCCGGTGGTCAACCTGCGATTGTTTGCGCACCGTAACTTCCGCATCGGCACGTTGGTGTTGGTGCTGGGTTACGCCGGGTTCTTCGGCATCAACCTGATCCTGCCGCAGTGGTTGCAGACGCAAATGGGCTACACCGCGACCTGGGCCGGTCTGGCCGTCGCGCCGATCGGCATTCTGCCGGTGCTGCTGTCGCCGTTTGTCGGCAAGTACGCGAACAAGTTCGACCTGCGTTTGCTGGCCGGGCTGGCGTTTCTGGCGATTGGTCTGAGTTGCTTCATGCGGGCCGGATTCACCAACGAGGTCGACTTCCAGCATATCGCGCTGGTGCAGTTGTTCATGGGCATTGGTGTGGCGCTGTTCTTTATGCCGACCTTGAGCATTCTGATGTCGGACTTGCCGCCTAGCCAGATTGCCGACGGCGCGGGTCTGGCGACTTTCCTGCGGACGCTGGGCGGTAGTTTTGCTGCATCGCTGACCACGTGGATCTGGATTCGTCGGGCGGATCAGCATCATGCGTATATGAGCGAAAGCATCAGTACCTTCGAGCCGGCGACTCGCGAGACCTTGCATTCTTTGGGTGGGGCGAGCCAGTCGGCGTATGCGCAGATGGATCAGATTCTCACCAGCCAGGCGTACATGCTTTCCACCGTGGATTACTTCACGTTGCTGGGTTGGGGGTTTATGGGGTTGATTCTGATTGTGTGGCTGGCGAAGCCGCCGTTTGCTGCCAAGGCGGGGCCTGCGGCTTCAGGACATTAAGGTCAAAAGCCCCTCACCCTAACCCTCTCCCCGAGGGAGAGGGGACTGACCGAGTTGATTGTTCGAGGTACACCGACTTGCAATACCGAGCCGAACTCAGGTTTTGAAAAGCACAGAGATCGGCTCCCTTTCCCCCTCGCCCCCCTGGGGGAGAGGGCTGGGGTGAGGGGGGAGCGATCTTCAGCCGTGCGGCAAAGCCAGTGGCGGGGCGAAGTCGAACGGCGCCAAGGCATACCCGCTCTCATCCACCTGCAACGCCCAACCCTGCCGATCCCAATCCCCGAGCACAATGCGCTTCGCCGCTTGCTCACCGAGCTGCAGCTTATGGATCGCCGGGCGATGAGTGTGCCCGTGAATCAGGGTTTTCACCCCATATTCCTGCATGATCCGCGGAATCTCCTCCGGCGTGACATCGACAATGTCATTGGCCTTCATCCGCGTTTGTGCCTTGCTTTCGCTGCGCAGTTTGCGCGCCAGTTTATGGCGGCTGCTCAAAGGCAGATTGCGCAGGACAAACAGCGTGATCGGATTACGCAGGTAACGACGCAGCTTCATATAGCCGACGTCGCGGGTGCAGAGGCTGTCGCCGTGCATCAACAGCACCGGCTCGCCATAGAACTGCACGACACTCGGGTCCTTCAACAACGTACAGCCGGCCTGCTTGCAGAAGGCCTTGCCGAGCATGAAGTCGCGATTGCCGTGCATCAGAAAAATCGCCGTGCCGCTGTCGCTGAGTTCGCGCAGGGCCTGGCAGATGGAACGCTGGAAGGGCGTCATGGCGTCGTCGCCAATCCACGCTTCGAAGAAGTCGCCGAGAATGTACAACGCACTCGCCGAGCGGGCGCGTCCGGCGAGCAAATCCAGAAACGCCCGGGTAATGTCCGGGCGCTCCTCTTCCAGATGCAAGTCTGAAATCAGCAATATCACGCTTCGATGATCTCGGCTTTCTCGATGATCACGTCGTCTGCTGGTACGTCCTGGTGGCCGGCCTTGGAAGTGGTCGAAACACCTTTGATCTTGTCGACAACGTCGGTGCCGGCGGTCACTTTACCGAATACCGCGTAGCCCCAGCCCTGCACGTTCTTGCCGCTGTGGTTGAGGAAGGTGTTGTCGGCAACGTTGATGAAGAATTGCGCGGATGCCGAATGCGGCTCCATGGTGCGGGCCATGGCAACGGTGTATTTCTCGTTGGAAAGACCGTTGTCAGCTTCGTTCTGGATGCTTGGACGCTTGTCTTTCTTTTCTTTCATGCCTGGTTCGAAACCGCCGCCCTGGATCATGAAGTTACCGATGACGCGGTGGAAAACGGTGTTTTCGTAGTGACCGGCGTTGACGTATTCGATGAAGTTGGCGACGGTGATCGGCGCCTTTTCAGCGTTCAGTTCGATGACGATGTCGCCATGATTGGTGGTCAATTTAACTTGAGTCATGATCGGTGCTCTTTTTCAATGAAGCGTTTTATAAGGAATTCGTGGGCAATGGGACATTTGCGCCCGTTACCGGTTCAGCCCGTGGGCCAAGGTGCGCAGTTTAGCGTGACAGGCGCGAATTTCGAGGCTGTTTTTCCAAATCCCTGCGATTAAATGCGCTCCTTTATAGGCCGTGCTCTGTCAGCCCCTTGACAGCATCGGCTATGATAGCGGCTTTGTTTTGTCTGGCCCCCTCTGCGGCCGCGCACATGTAAGTCAAGGATCCTATGAGCAAGCCCACTGTCGACCCTACCTCGAATGCCAAGTCCGGCCCTGCCGTGCCGGTCAATTTCCTGCGGCCGATCATCCAGGCAGACCTGGACTCGGGCAAGCACACCCAGATCGTTACCCGTTTCCCGCCTGAGCCCAACGGCTACCTGCACATCGGCCACGCCAAGTCGATCTGCGTGAACTTCGGCCTGGCCCAGGAGTTCGGCGGCGTCACGCACTTGCGTTTCGACGACACCAACCCGGCCAAGGAAGACCAGGAATACATCGACGCGATCGAAAGCGACGTCAAATGGTTGGGCTTCGAGTGGTCCGGCGAAGTGCGCTACGCCTCGCAGTATTTCGACCAGTTGCACGACTGGGCCGTCGAGCTGATCAAGGCCGGCAAAGCCTACGTCGACGACCTGACCCCGGAGCAGGCCAAGGAATACCGTGGCAGCCTGACCGAGCCGGGCAAGAACAGCCCGTTCCGCGACCGTTCGGTTGAAGAGAACCTCGACTGGTTCGCCCGCATGCGTGCCGGTGAGTTCGCGGACGGCGCCCGTGTGCTGCGCGCGAAGATCGACATGGCCTCGCCGAACATGAACCTGCGCGACCCGATCATGTATCGCATCCGTCACGCCCATCACCATCAGACCGGCGACAAGTGGTGCATCTACCCGAACTACGACTTCACCCACGGTCAGTCGGACGCCATCGAAGGCATCACCCACTCGATCTGCACCCTTGAGTTCGAAAGCCATCGTCCGCTGTATGAGTGGTTCCTCGACGCGTTGCCAGTGCCGGCGCACCCGCGTCAGTACGAGTTCAGCCGTCTGAACCTCAACTACACCATCACCAGCAAGCGCAAGCTCAAGCAACTGGTCGATGAAAAGCACGTCAACGGCTGGGACGATCCGCGCATGTCCACGCTGTCGGGCTTCCGCCGCCGTGGCTACACGCCGAAATCGATCCGCAATTTCTGCGAAATGATCGGCACCAACCGTTCCGACGGCGTGGTCGACTTCGGCATGCTCGAATTCAGCATCCGTGACGACCTCGACCAGACCGCACCGCGCGCCATGTGCGTACTGCGTCCGCTGAAAGTGGTCATCACCAACTACCCGGAAGGCCAGGTCGAGAACCTCGAACTGCCGCGCCACCCGAAAGAAGACATGGGCGTACGCGCGCTGCCATTCGCTCGGGAAATCTACATCGACCGTGACGACTTCATGGAAGAGCCGCCGAAGGGTTACAAGCGCCTGGAGCCGGCCGGTGAAGTGCGTCTGCGCGGCAGCTACGTGATCCGTGCCGACGAAGCGATCAAGGACGCCGATGGCAACATCGTTGAACTGCGTTGCTCGTACGACCCGGAAACCCTCGGCAAGAACCCGGAAGGCCGCAAGGTAAAAGGCGTGATCCACTGGGTGCCGGCCGCGGCCAGCGTCGAGTGCGAAGTGCGTCTGTACGATCGTCTGTTCCGTTCGGCCAACCCAGAGAAGGCCGAAGACAGCGCGAGTTTCCTCGACAACATCAACCCTGATTCGCTGCAGGTACTCACCGGTTGTCGTGCTGAGCCATCGCTTGGCAATGCACAGCCGGAAGACCGTTTCCAGTTCGAGCGCGAAGGCTACTTCGTTGCCGATTTGAAGGACTCGAAACCAGGTCAGCCGGTATTCAACCGTACCGTGACCCTGCGTGATTCGTGGGGCCAGTGATTCAAGGGATTTAACGTGCTAACGATCTACAACACGCTCACCAAGAGCAAAGAAGTCTTCAAGCCGCTGGATGGCAACAAGGTGCGCATGTACGTCTGCGGGATGACCGTGTACGACTACTGCCACCTCGGCCACGGCCGCAGCATGGTCGCGTTCGACCTGGTGACCCGCTGGTTGCGGTTCAGCGGTTACGACCTGACCTACGTGCGCAACATCACCGACATCGACGACAAGATCATCAACCGCGCCAACGAGAACGGTGAATCGTTCGAAGCGTTGACCGAGCGCATGATCGCCGCGATGCACGAAGACGAAGCGCGCCTGAACATCAAGAAGCCGGACATGGAACCGCGCGCCACGGATCACATTCCGGGCATGCACGCGATGATCCAGACCTTGATCGACAAGGGCTACGCCTACGCCCCGGGCAATGGCGACGTGTACTACCGCGTTGCCAAGTTCATGGGTTACGGCAAGCTGTCGCGCAAGAAAATCGAAGACCTGCGCATCGGCGCGCGCATCGAAGTCGACGAGTCGAAACAGGACCCACTCGACTTCGTGCTGTGGAAAGCCGCCAAACCGGGCGAGCCGAGCTGGGAGTCGCCATGGGGCGCCGGGCGTCCGGGCTGGCACATCGAGTGCTCGGTGATGTCCACCTGCTGCCTCGGCGAGACCTTCGACATTCATGGCGGCGGCAGCGACCTCGAGTTCCCGCACCACGAAAACGAAATCGCCCAGAGCGAAGCGGCCACCGGCAAGACCTACGCCAACGCGTGGATGCATTGCGGCATGATTCGCATCAATGGCGAGAAGATGTCCAAGTCCTTGAACAACTTCTTCACCATTCGCGACGTGCTGGAAAAGTACCACCCGGAAGTCGTGCGTTACCTGCTGGTGTCGAGCCACTACCGCAGCGCGATCAACTACTCGGAAGACAACCTCAAGGACGCCAAAGGCGCTCTGGAGCGTTTCTACCACGCGCTCAAAGGCCTGCCGACCGTGGCGCCGGCGGGCGGCGAAGCCTTCGTCGAGCGTTTCACCACGGTGATGAACGACGACTTCGGCACGCCGGAAGCTTGTGCCGTGCTGTTTGAGATGGTGCGTGAGATCAACCGTCTGCGTGAGAGCGATCTTGATGCGGCGGCGGGTCTGGCGGCACGTCTGAAAGAGCTGGCGAGCGTGCTGGGTGTGTTGCAGCTCGAAGCAGATGACTTTTTGCAGGCGGGCGCTGAAGGGCGTGTCGATGCGGCAGAGGTTGATGCGCTGATTGCGGCGCGTCTGGCGGCACGTGCGGGTAAGGATTGGGCTGAGTCCGATCGTATCCGTGATCAGCTGACGGCGATGGGCGTTGTGTTGGAAGACGGTAAGGGTGGGACTACCTGGCGTTTGGCTGACTGATAGCTGTGTTTCGCTTCAAAACAAAACCCGCCTTGTGCGGGTTTTTGTTTGGACGCTGGAAAAGCCCCTCACCCTAGCCCTCTCCCAGAGGGAGAGGGGACTGAATGGGGGATGCTGGAGAGGTACGCCGACTTGAACGATTTTTGTCGAATCCATAATCAACTCGGTTTTTCAGGTCGATGCACAACGCCAGACACCTCGGTCAGCTCCCTCTCCTTCCGGGAGAGGGCAGGGGTGAGGGATAGGGTGTCAAAGAGACACGCCGACTTGAACCTGCCTTGAATCCATAATCGACTGGTTTTTTCAGGTCGATGCACAACGCCAGACACTTCGGTCAGCTCCCTCTCCCCCTGGGAGAGGGCTGGGGTGAGGGTTGCTTTTGACGTTCGCGTAGGTCTTGATGTCGGCAACGCGTTCAGCCGGATGCTGAGCGGTGACGATCATGTAAGGGAAACACCATGGCCAATCACTACCGCGAACTGCTAACGACCCCCGGTGCCACCGGGCTAGTATTCGCGAGCTCTATCGCCCGCTTGCCGCAGGCAATGATCGGCATCGGCATCATCACCATGCTGGTCCAGCAAACCGGTGTGTACTGGCTGGCCGGCGCCGTCGCCGGGACGTTCACCCTGGCCAATGCGCTGCTCGGCCCGCACATCTCGAAACTGGTCGATCAACATGGCCAGAGCCGCGTGCTGCCCGTCGTCACAGCGTTCAGCATTGTCATGTTGCTGGCGCTGATCATCGCCGTCTACTTGCGTGCGCCAGCCGCATTGCTGTTTGTGCTGGCGGCACTGGCGGGAACGATGCCGAGCATGCCGTCGATGATTCGCGCGCGATGGACGCAGTTGTTCCGGGGTAAGCCTCAACTGCACACGGCTTTCTCGCTGGACACCGTCCTCACCGAAATGGCCTACATCGTCGGCCCGCCACTGGCGATCGGTTTGAGCGTGAGTTTTTTCGCTGAAGCCGGGCCACTGGTCGCGGTCGGATTGCTGGCCGTCGGGGTAACGGCGTTCCTCCTGCAACGCCAGACTGAACCTAAAGTTGTCGTGGGCCACGCCAGTCATGGCGGCTCAACCCTGCTGATTCCCGGTGTACGCACCATTGTGCTGGCGCTGTTGGCGATGGGTGTCATTGGCGGAGCAATCGATGTCGCCGTCGTCGCGTTCGCCAATGCGCAGGGCTGGCCAGCGTCGGCGACCTTTATCCTCGCCGCCTATGCGTTCGGTTCACTGGTGGCGGGTTTGACGTTCGGTGCGATGAGGGTTTCGCTGGCGATAGAAAAACAGTTCCTGATCGGGATCCTGGTCACGGCGTTGACCGGGGTGTTGCCGATTTTTGCAGCCGACGTGTATGTCCTGTCAGCGACGCTGTTCATCGCCGGCATCTCGTTTGCGCCAACGATGGTCGTGGTCATGAAGCTGGGGACAATCATCATCCCGCCGTCGCGGATCACCGAAGGGCTGACGTGGATGACCACGGGCATCAGCATTGGCGTTGCGCTGGGCGGCATGCTGGCGGGGCTGGTCATTGATGCCTGGGGCGCGCGGGCAGGGTTCGGCGTGGCCATTGGTGCAGGGATCATGATGGTGGTGGTTGTGCTGGTCGGGTTGCGCACATTGGAGGCGGCTTCGGTTGCGCATGTTGAGCCGGAATTTTCGCCCTCACCCTAGCCCTCTCCCCCAGGAGAGGGGACTGATTGGGGGATGTTCACGAGATACAGCGACCTGAACGGGATGCTTTGAATCCATAATCGACTGGTTTTTCAGGTCGATGTACAACGCCAGACACCTCGGTCGGCTCCCTCTCCCTCCAGGAGAGGGGACTGAATGGGGGATGTTCGAGAGATACGCCGACCTGAACGGGATGCTTTGAATCCATAATCGACTGGTTTTTTCAGGTCGATGTACAACGCCAGAAACCTCGGTCGGCTCCCTCTCCTGGGGGAGAGGGCTGGGGTGAGGGGCATGGGGTTCACTCAACCCTCAATCTGCCGCAACCGCTTGTAAAGCGTATTCCGACTCACCCCCAAACGTCGCGCCAGATGCGAAATATTGCCCCCGGAAGCCTTCAGCTCCCGGTTCAACGCTTCAACATCATTCAGATCCAGCCCCAACGGCGCCGCGCTCTCAACCGGCTCCATCTCCAGATCAACAAAAAAATCATCCGGCAAATGCTCAGGCCTGACCGGTTGCTCCTCAGCCATCGCCAGCGCCACCTGCATCACGCTACTGACCTGACGCAAATTCCCCGGCCACGGATGACGACTGAACAGCTCCAGCACCTCCTGACTCAACCCCGCCCACTGCGTCGGCTCACGATGCTGCTCCCACAGTCGTTTAAACAACGCCTCTTTATCACTGCGCTCCCGCAGCGGCGGCAGTTCCAGGGTCAAACCACCAATGCGGTAATACAAATCCTCACGAAACCGTCCCAATTGCACTTGTTCACGCAGCGAGCGGTTAGTCGCCGAGATAATCCGCAGATCCACCGCAAACAACTCGCTGCTGCCCACCGGCTGCACACAGCGCTCCTGCAATACCCGCAGCAACCGCGCCTGAGTCGGCAACGGCATATCGCCGATTTCATCAAGGAACAACGTGCCTTTGTCCGCCTTGCGAATCAGCCCGATGCTGCCTTTCTGATTGGCGCCGGTGAACGCGCCTTTCTCGTATCCGAACAATTCCGACTCGACCAGTTCGGCGGGGATCGCCGCGCAGTTGACGGCAATGAACGCCTGTTTGCTGCGTGAACTGGCCTGGTGCAGGGCTTTGACGAAGACCTCTTTGCCGACCCCGGTTTCGCCATGGATCAGCAACGGAATGTCTTTCTCCAGCAAACGCTCAGCCTGCCGCACGGCTTTTTCCACGCGAGCGTCGCCGAAGTGCAAGGTGTTGAGGCTGATCGCGGTGGGCGCGGCAGTTTTGGCTTCAACAGCAAAAACGCGCGGTTGAACCGACGCCTGCTTCGGCCGCTTCAACAAACACTGAAAACGGTTGCGCCCGGACGTCTGCAAGGCAAACGGCAACCCGTCCGGCTGATTGATCAACTCCAATAACGACACTTTGAACAGGCTCTCAACGCTGACCCGCGACAAACGCACGCCCAGCAGATTATCGGCACGGCGATTGGCCGACAGCACTTGACCGCTCTCATCAAAGATCAACAACCCCGCCCACTGACTGTCGAGGTTGTTCAACCCGGTGTTGAAGGTCAGTTGAAAATGCTGGCCATGGAACAGGTTGAGAATCAGCCGGTTCTCCACGGTCTGGCTCATCATCTTGACCATGCCCAGCGTGTGCGAGGGCGGCAGGTAGCTGTCGCTGGACACATCAAGCACCGCGATGACTTTGCGCTCGGCGTCGAAAATCGGCGCTGCGGAACCGGTCATGAAGCGGTTGGCTTTCAGAAAGTGTTCATCGTGTTCGATATGCACCGCTTGTTCACACGCCAGTGCGGTGCCGATCGCATT
Source organism: Pseudomonas sp. S3_C06 (assembly GCF_054667675.1). Classification (NCBI taxonomy): domain Bacteria; kingdom Pseudomonadati; phylum Pseudomonadota; class Gammaproteobacteria; order Pseudomonadales; family Pseudomonadaceae; genus Pseudomonas; species Pseudomonas sp. S3_C06. Next base: position 1,528,118 of record NZ_CP162747.1, on the reverse strand, counting down.
GGTGCCGCTGGTGCGCTCGACCCAACTTGCACCAGCCTGAAAACCCCGGGCCAGATTCGGCTCGATAAAGCGCTGCGTACCCCACGAGGTCAGCACCTGGCCTTGATTGTCGGCGAGCATGATCAGGCAGTTGGAATTGCTGAGGATGTTTTCGTAATAAGGCAGGACTTCCTGGTGAGTGGTCTGCACCAGCGAGTGATGGCTGTCGAGCAACTGCGCAATGCCGGCGGCGGGCAGTTGATCGAAGGCCGGCGTGCTTTGGTGGTCAAGACCGAACGCACGGCAACGTTGCCAGGAAGTCTGGACGATCGCGTCGTGGGACAGCGGCGGGGCAGGTGCGGCCATGGCAGTGGGCCTCTGATGCAGCGATTTTTATTGTTGTTATGAACCCGATTTTCGAAACCTGCACAGATTCCTGTAGGAGTGAGCCTGCTCGCGATAGCGGTCTATCAGACGGATTTGCATTGACTGACACACCGCTATCGCGAGCAGGCTCACTCCTACAGGGATCTTCCGTGTTTACGAGATCGGGCAAAAAGCGTTCATAGAGTGTTGTTCACTATTGTTCATTGTCAATCGCCCACTTGTTCAAATGTGTTCAGCAATGAACGCCCGTTGCCCACGCTTTCAACGATTTTCACGACAAATCAACCACTTGCCATTTCTGGCACGGAACTCGCTCCCGTGCACAGGTCGCTTGACTCCAATAATAAAAAGGCCGAGCCATGTCACTCACCCTGGAGCACGTCAGCCGTACCGTCGAGGGCCAGACCTGGATCGACGATGCGTGTCTGAAATTCGAACCCGGTTCGTTCAACGTTTTGCTCGGCCGCACCCTGTCCGGCAAAACCAGCCTCATGCGTTTAATGGCCGGTCTGGACAAACCTGACAGCGGCCGCATCCTGATGAACGGCGTCGACGTCACCCAGCGCCCGGTGCGCCTGCGCAACGTGTCGATGGTCTATCAGCAGTTCATCAATTACCCGACCATGACCGTGTTCGAGAACATCGCCTCGCCGTTGCGTCAGGCTGGTGTCTCGAAAGAAATCATCCATAGCAAAGTGCAAGAGACGGCGAAGATGCTGCGCATCGAAAAGTTTCTGCAACGCTATCCGCTGGAACTCTCCGGCGGCCAACAGCAGCGCACCGCCATGGCCCGCGCACTGGTCAAGGATGCCGAGCTGATTCTGTTCGATGAGCCGCTGGTCAACCTCGATTACAAACTGCGCGAAGAGCTGCGCCAGGAAATGCGCGAGCTGTTCAAGGCGCGCCACACCATCGCCATCTACGCCACCACCGAACCCAACGAAGCGCTGGCCTTGGGCGGCACCACGACCATTCTTCACGAAGGCCGGGTGATTCAGAGCGGCCCGTCGACCTCGGTGTATCACCAGCCGCAAACCGTGCTCGCCGCCGAATTGTTCTCCGAACCGCCGATCAACCTGATGCCCGGACGCATCGCCGGCAATGAAGTCAGCTTCGCCAACTTTGTGCACTTCCCGTTGAACGTCGATCTGCGCCCGGTGGGCGAGGGTGAGTTCCGTTTTGGCGTGCGCCCCAGCCACATCTCGCTGGTGCCAAGCAACGATGATGACCTCGAACTGGCAGTCACCGTCGAAGTCGCCGAGATCAGCGGTTCGGAAACCTTCCTGCACGTGCGCAACGAGCATTTCCTGCTGGTGCTGCACTTGCCCGGCGTTCACGAATACGACGTCGATGCGCCGATCCGCATTTACATCCCGACCCACAAACTGTTCGTTTTCGATGCGCAGGGCCGTCTGGTGCAAGCACCGGGCCGGCGTGTCGCGAGGGTTGCCTGATGGCCGAAATCCGTTTGCAGCACCTCGCCCACAGCTACAGCAAAACCCCGAGCGGCGCCGAGGATTACGCGATCCGCGAGATGGATCACGTCTGGGAGCAGGGCGGTGCTTACGCCTTGCTCGGGCCGTCGGGTTGCGGCAAATCAACTTTGCTCAACATCATCTCCGGCCTGCTCAGCCCTTCGCAGGGCCACGTGTTGTTCGACGGCAAAGCGGTCAACGACCTGACGCCGGAGAAGCGCAACATCGCTCAGGTTTTCCAGTTTCCGGTGGTCTACGACACCATGACCGTGTTCGACAACCTGGCTTTCCCCCTGCGCAATCAGGGCATGGCCGAGGCGAAAGTGCACAGCAAGGTGCAGGAAATTGCCGAAGTGCTCGACCTGCAAAACCTGCTGAGCAAAAAGGCGCGCAACCTCACCGCCGACGAAAAACAGAAAGTCTCGATGGGCCGTGGCCTAGTGCGTGACGACGTTTCCGCAATCCTCTTCGACGAGCCGCTGACGGTGATCGACCCGCACCTGAAGTGGAAACTGCGGCGCAAGCTCAAGCAGATCCACGAGCAGTTCAACATCACCATGGTCTACGTCACCCACGATCAACTCGAGGCCTCGACCTTCGCCGACAAGATCGCGGTAATGTACGGCGGCCAGATCGTCCAGTTCGGCACGCCACGGGAACTGTTCGAGCGGCCGAGCCATACCTTTGTCGGCTATTTCATCGGCAGCCCCGGGATGAACCTGATCGACGTGCAGCCGCAGCCCGGCGGCGTTGGTTTCGCCTCGACGCACCTGCCGTTATCCGACGCCATGCAGCGCCATATCGAACACGGCCAGTGGAAAAATCTGAAGGTCGGCATCCGCCCGGAGTTTATTCATGTCTGGGACGAGCCGTTTGATGACGCGATGCAGGCCAGGGTCGTACACGTCGAAGACCTCGGCACCTACAAGATCATGACCCTCGACCTCGACGGCGCGCCGTTGAAAGTACGTTTGGCGGAAGACAAACCGGTGCCACAGGGCATCGCGTACATCAGTTTTCCGGCGCAGTGGCTGATGGTCTATGCCGATGAGTTTCTGCTCGAAGCCGATGAAGAGGTGCAGCCATGAACAAGGTGCAGAACAACAAGGCCTGGTGGCTGGTGTTGCCGGTGTTCCTGCTGGTGGCGTTCAGTGCGGTGATCCCGATGATGACCGTGGTCAACTATTCGGTGCAGGACATCTTCGACCAGTCCAGCCGCTACTTTGTCGGCGCTGACTGGTACAAGCAAGTGCTGCTTGATCCGCGTTTGCATGACTCATTGCTGCGCCAGTTCATCTACTCCGCGTGTGTGTTGCTGATCGAAATTCCGCTGGGCATTGCCGTTGCGCTGACCATGCCGACCAAGGGCCGTTGGTCGTCGGTGGTGCTGATCATTCTGGCGATTCCGCTGCTGATTCCGTGGAACGTGGTCGGTACGATCTGGCAGATTTTCGGCCGCGCGGACATTGGTTTGCTGGGGTCGAGCCTCAACGCCATGGGCATCAGTTACAACTACGCGGCCAACACCATGGACGCCTGGGTGACGGTGCTGGTGATGGACGTCTGGCACTGGACTTCATTGGTGGCGCTGCTGTGTTTCTCCGGATTGCGCGCAATTCCCGACGTGTATTACCAGGCCGCGCGCATCGATCGCGCCTCGGCCTGGGCGGTGTTCAGGCACATTCAGTTGCCCAAGCTGAAGAGCGTGCTGCTGATCGCGGTGATGCTGCGCTTCATGGACAGTTTCATGATCTACACCGAGCCGTTCGTGCTCACCGGCGGCGGGCCGGGTAACGCCACGACCTTCCTGAGTCAGACGTTGACCCAGATGGCCGTAGGGCAATTCGACCTCGGTCCGGCAGCGGCGTTTTCGCTGGTGTACTTCCTGATCATCCTGTTGGTGTCCTGGCTGTTCTACACCGCCATGACGCACTCCGACGCCAACCGCTGAGGCCCGGCCATGAGCAAAAGAAAGCTTATTCCGTTGCTGGTGTACATCCTGTTCCTGCTGGTGCCGATCTACTGGCTGCTGAACATGTCCTTCAAGAGCAACACCGAAATCCTCGGTGGCCTGACGCTTTTCCCACAGGCCTTCACGCTGGCGAACTACAAGGTGATCTTCACCGATCCGAGCTGGTACACCGGTTATCTGAACTCGCTGTATTACGTGAGTTTGAACACGGTGATTTCCCTCAGCGTGGCGTTGCCGGCGGCCTATGCGTTTTCCCGCTATCGTTTTCTCGGCGACAAGCACCTGTTCTTCTGGCTGCTGACCAACCGCATGGCGCCGCCGGCGGTGTTTCTGCTGCCGTTCTTCCAGTTGTATTCGTCGATTGGCCTGTTCGACACGCATATCGCCGTGGCGTTGGCGCATTGCCTGTTTAACGTGCCATTGGCGGTGTGGATTCTGGAGGGCTTCATGTCCGGCGTGCCGAAAGAAATCGACGAAACCGCCTACATCGACGGCTACAGTTTCCCCAAGTTCTTCGTGAAGATTTTCATCCCGCTGATTGGCTCGGGCATCGGCGTCACGGCGTTTTTCTGCTTCATGTTTTCCTGGGTCGAGCTGCTGCTCGCGCGCACGTTGACCTCGGTGAACGCCAAGCCGATCGCCGCCGTGATGACGCGCACGGTGTCGGCGTCGGGTATCGATTGGGGCGTGCTGGCGGCGGCGGGGGTGTTGACCATTCTGCCGGGCATGCTGGTGATCTGGTTTGTTCGCAACCACGTGGCCAAGGGCTTTGCCCTCGGTCGGGTCTGAGGAGCTGATGATGGAATGGATGAGTTGGACCACCCCGACAGCCGCATTCTTCATCGTCATCGGCCTGATTCTGGTCGGCATGACCACGTGGGAATTGCGTTCGCCGAGCATCCTGCGGCGAGGTTTTCTGCCGATTGCCACCACCCGTGGTGATCGTTTGTTTATCGGTCTTCTCGGCAGCGCCTACCTGCATTTGCTGGTGATCGGCGCCACCGACTGGAGCATCTGGGTGGCGTCCGCGTTGTCCCTGGTGTGGCTGTTGGCTGTGATGCGTTGGGGCTAGTCGAGTCGTTCGGCAACGCGGCTCCACAACTTAAACAGGAGGTCTCTATGTTCGACAAAAACAATAAGCTGCGACATAGCATTTCATTGGCAGCCATGCTGGCACTCAGCGGTTTGAGCGCATCCGCCTGGGCCGATGCCTACGAGGACGCGGCGAAAAAATGGATCGGCAGTGAATTCAAACCGTCGACCCTGACGGCCGAGCAGCAACTCGAAGAACTGAAGTGGTTCATCAAGGCCGCCGAGCCGTTTCGCGGCATGGACATCAAGGTCGTTTCCGAGACCCTGACCACCCACGAATACGAGTCGAAAGTGCTGGCCAAGGCCTTCAGCGAAATCACCGGGATCAAACTCACCCACGACCTGCTGCAAGAAGGCGACGTGGTCGAGAAAATGCAGACGGTGATGCAGTCCGACAAGAACATCTATGACGGCTGGGTCAACGACTCGGACCTGATCGGTACGCACTTTCGCTACGGCAAGACCGAATCGATCACCGACCTGATGGCCAACGAAGGCAAGAACTTCACTTCGCCGACGCTCGATATCAAGGACTTCATCGGCATCTCGTTCACCACCGCGCCGGACGGCAAGATCTATCAACTGCCCGACCAGCAATTCGCCAACCTCTATTGGTTCCGCGCCGACTGGTTCGAGCGTGCCGACCTGAAAGCCAAGTTCAAGGAAAAGTACGGCTACGAATTGGGCGTGCCGGTGAACTGGTCAGCCTATGAAGACATCGCCAAATTCTTCAGCGAAGACGTCAAGGAAATCGACGGCAAACGCGTTTACGGGCACATGGATTACGGCAAGAAAGACCCGTCGCTGGGCTGGCGCTTCACCGATGCCTGGTTCTCCATGGCCGGTGGCGGTGACAAAGGCATCCCCAACGGCTTGCCGGTGGACGAGTGGGGGATTCGTGTCGAGGACTGCCACCCGGTCGGCTCCAGCGTGACCCGTGGCGGCGATACCAACGGCCCGGCGGCGGTGTTCGCCACCACCAAATATGTCGACTGGCTGAAGAAGTACGCGCCACCGGAAGCGGCGGGCATGACCTTCTCCGAGTCCGGCCCGGTGCCGTCGCAGGGCAACATTGCGCAGCAGATCTTCTGGTACACCGCGTTCACCGCCGACATGACCAAACCGGGGCTGCCAGTGGTCAACGCCGACGGCACGCCGAAATGGCGCATGGCGCCATCGCCACGCGGGCCGTATTGGGAGGAGGGCATGAAGCTCGGTTATCAGGACGTGGGTTCGTGGACGTTCATGAAATCCACGCCTGAAAAGCAGAAACTGGCGGCGTGGCTGTACGCGCAGTTCGTCACCTCGAAAACTGTCTCGTTGAAGAAAACCATCGTCGGCCTGACGCCGATTCGCGAGTCGGACATCAACTCGCAGGCGATGACCGATCTGGCGCCGAAACTTGGTGGTCTGGTCGAGTTCTACCGCAGCCCGGCCCGCGTGCAATGGACCCCGACCGGGACCAACGTGCCGGATTATCCGCGTCTGGCGCAACTGTGGTGGAGCCACATCGCCGAAGCGGCCAGCGGCGAGAAGACCCCGCAACAGGCACTGGATGGTTTGGCCAAGGACCAGGACGCGATCATGACGCGCCTCGAACGCTCCAAGGCCCAGGCCGTTTGCGCTCCGAAGATGAACCCGGAGCGCGATGCCCAGTACTGGTTTGATCAACCGGGCGCACCGAAACCGAAACTGGCCAACGAGAAGCCGAAAGGTGAGACCGTGAGCTACAACGAACTGCTGAAATCATGGGCGGATGCGCGTAAGTAACAGCTGAAATGTGAAAGGCGAACGGCACCGGAAGGTGCCGTTTTTTTTGGCGTCTGATCTACCGCAATCGCGAGCAGGCTCACTCCTACAGGGGATTGAGGCGTACGCATCGCTTGTGAACGACACAAAAACCTGTAGGAGTGAGCCTGCTCGCGATTGCGGTGTGTCAGACGAAAAAGATATCGACTGACCCGCCGCCAGCATTGATGTGTGCCGGTACTGGATGTGTCTTGATCAGACCAGAACAGCCAGATCTGTGTAACGAGCAACCAAAGCATCAGCCGTGAGTAACTTCATCGGTTCGGTCATTGCTGTGGCCACGATAATGCGGTCAAACGGATCGCGATGATGGTGCTCAAGATCCTTCACGGCGATGGCGTGCTCTGCAGTCACTGGCAGTTCGATAAAGCCACTGTCGAGACAATATTGGCGGACTTCTTCCAGATCAACATTCAGCTTGCCGAGCCCGACCTTGATTGCCATTTCCCAGAAAGTGGCGGCGCTGATGTAGATTTCGGCGGCGTTCTCAATCAATTTTCTGGCTTTGCCGGACAATCTGGCGTCATCACTGAGCGTCCAGAGCAAAATATGCGTGTCGAGCAGAAGCCTCATGCTTGAGTGCCCTCAAATGTATCAAGCATGTCATCGGGCAATGGTGAGTCGAAATCGTCGGGCAACACCAGTTTGCCTTTCATTGCGCCAATACGCTGAGCGCTGGGTTTTCCTACGGGAACGAGGCGAGCCATCGCCCGCCCATGCTTGGCAATCGTGATGACTTGGCCAGCAGCGGCATCATCTACGAGTTTGGATAAATTGTTTTTGGCTTCAGCCAGCGGAACGATGATCATCAGCTCACCCCTGTATTCTGGACAAATATAGCCAGAATATTTCAACGCTGCCAAACCATAGACTTCCTCAGCCCATTCGCAAACGATATCCCTGTTCATTTTTAGCCTCTCGTCGGTATTCCATCTGCCAAGGCCTCCACCATAGAGCTATCTACTCAAAACTGGCTGTAGGACAAAACGGAGGTTGCGGCGAGAGCTTTCGGCGTTTGTGTGGGGACGGGAGCAAATCGGTAAAAAATCGTACAAAAATATCGACCGACACGATGTCCGAAAATCTATGTAGGAGCTGCCGTAGGCTGCGATCTTTTGATCTTGATTTAAAAACAAGAGCAAAAGATCGCAGCCTGCGGCAGCTCCTACACGGATGATTCGGGGGTGGGGAAGCCCAGCCGGAACACGGTCATCGCCCCCGGCAAGCTCTTTACCTCCGCCACACCCTGATGCAGGCTCATGATCGAGCGTACGATTGCCAAGCCCAACCCGGTGCTGCCCTGCGACCTGGAGCGGCTGCTGTCGACGCGGTAGAAGCGGTCGAACAGATACGGCAGATGCTGCGCCTCAATCCCGGCGCCGGGGTTGCTGACCAGCAGGGATGCCTGCGCTGCGCTCTGCTCAATCAGCAACGTCACGGTTTTCCCGTTCGGGCAATGACGCAACGCGTTGGACAGCAGATTGGAAATCGCTCGCTGAATCATCAACCGGTCGCCCAGCATCGAGGCACTGCCAAGCACATTCAAATGAATATCCTTGTCCTGCGCCGACAACGAAAACATCTCCGCGACCTTCGCCACTTCAACCTCCAGCGCCACCGTTTCAAACGGCGCCAGCGCCGACGGATGACTCACCTGCGCGAGAAACAACATGTCCGAGACAATCCGCGCCACGCGCTCCAGCTCCTCGGTGCACGACACCAGCACATCCTTGTATTCCTCCACCGAGCGCTCGCGCGACAGCGTGACCTGCGCCTTGCCCATCAGATTGTTGATCGGTGTGCGCAGTTCATGCGCCAGATCATCGGAAAACTGCGACAACTGCTGCACCCCGGCATCCAGCCGATGCAGCATGAAGTTGATGCCTTGCGCCAGTTCGCTCAGTTCCTGCGGCATGTTCACCACCGATAGCCGATGTTCCAGGTCCTGGGTCGAGACCATCGCCGCCACTTTGCGAAATTCGCGCAGCGGTGCCAACCCACGCTGCACCGCGCCCCAGGCCGTCAGGCCGATGAATACCAGCAGCAACGGCAAGGCAATCAGCGTCGAGCGCAGGTAGGCGCTGAGCAAAGCCTGATCGTGGGCGTTGTCCATCGACAGCAGCACCGGCACGCTGCTGCCGTCCTTGAGACGAATCAGCTTCGAAGCGGTGAGGAATTTCGCGCCTTCAGCATCCAGGCTGTCGGAATACGCCAGTTGATCAGTGGTCGCGCGCACTGCTTTCAATTCAACCCGTGGATCAGTCAGACCTCTACCCGATTTGAGCAGCGGCGAGCGCAGGTTCAAACGGTCATAAATCGTCAAAGTCAGGTTGTCATGGCCCATGACCTGATCGAGCAGGATGTGCGGTTTACCGCTGATTTCATTGGCATCGATGTACAGCGACAGGCTGTGCTCCACCTGCGCCATCTTCTTTTCCAGGCTGTCTCGAGATAGCGCATTCAGTTCATGGGTCAGAGCGAAGTAGGCGAGGATCGCCAGAAACACCACCAGCAGCGCGCCGAGAATACTCACCGTCAAACCGAGGCGCATCGACAGGCTGGCGGGCTTCATTCCCGCGCCTCCAGCACATAGCCGACACCGCGCAGGGTGTGGATCAGTTTGCTGTCGAACGGGTCGTCGATCTTCGCCCGCAAACGGCGGATCGACACTTCGACCACGTTGGTGTCGCAGTCGAAATTCATGTCCCACACCAGCGAGATAATTTGTGTGCGCGTCAGCACTTCGCCGGACTGGCGCATCAGCAGGTGCAGCAGGGCGAATTCCTTGGTGGTCAGGTCGATACGCTGTTGCCCGCGAAACGCGCGATGGCGGCCCGGATCGAGTTCCAGATCGGCCACTTTCAACACCTGCGGCACCGGGATGTTTTCGCTACGGCGCATCAATGTGCGCACCCGCGCCAGCAGTTCGGGAAACTCGAACGGCTTGACCAGATAATCATCGGCGCCCAGATCAAGGCCACGAATCTTGTCGGCCAGACGCCCGCGCGCGGTGAGCATCATCACCCGCGTCGAATGGGTGCGACGCAACTGTTCCAGCACACCCCAGCCGTCGAGTTCCGGCAGGTTCACGTCGAGAATGATCAGGTCATAGGCCTGCTGTTGCGCCAGATGCAAACCATCGGCGCCAGTGGCGGCGTGGTCAACGACATAACCACTTTCGGTCAAACCCTGATGCAAGTATTCGGCAGCTTTAAGCTCGTCCTCGACGACAAGGATTCGCATGATCTATCACCACTTTTATTTAATGGATATTTAATTAAGGTGGCCGGGAAAGTTATTGTTTTTGTAGGGGCTTCCGGATGGCGTTGTCTGTCTTGCAAGTAATCTCCTACAGGGATTTCTCACTGCGCAGGCGTGCACGGTAAAGGCTGAAGTGGCTACAGAGTCAACGCGTGATGGCTTTAAATCGGCCACTCGCGACAGTCTGTCGCAGCAGAAAAGCCAAAACCTGCGTGGCTTTGATCCCGGCAAGTGCTGTTCAGCGGATAACTACGGTGTATTTGTTTCGATGTATTACGGCAATGCCCTTTGCACTTCGCATCCTAGAGCAAAACAACTTCTGCAAACCGTGGATAACGGATTTGTAATGTTTCAGTCACCTTGTCGATAAGTTCAAAACCCTACCGTGGCGGCATCAAAGATTCTTCAATAAAGGAAGTCTTCCAGTGCCCGGTTTAATTGAACGGACGGCGCGATCACGCCTGCAAAAAGCCGTCAGCGGCATGCTCTTGTTGGCCAGTGCGAGCCTGGCCAGTGCCTCGACCCTGACCCTCGATCAAGCCCTGCAAAGTGCCTTCGCCGGCAACCCGGAACTGGCCGCTGCGCAATGGGAAATCGGCATCGCCGAAGGTGACCGCCAACAGGCCGGCCTGATCCCCAACCCCGAAGTGTCGTGGGAAGCCGAAGACACTCGCCGCGAGTCGCGCACGACCACGGTAATGCTCAGTCAGCCGATCGAACTGGGCGGCAAACGCGGTGCACGCATCGACGTCGCCAGCCGTGCGCAGGACGCTGCCGGCATCGAGCTTGCGCGCAAGCGCAATGCCTTGCGTGCCGATGTGATTCAGGCGTTCAACAGCGCGCAGACTGCGCAGCAACGCTTGCAGCTATCCCGGCAGTCGCTGCAATTGGCCGAGCACGGTTTGCGTGTGGCGCAGGGGCGCATCGAGGCGGGTAAATCGTCGCCGGTCGAAGGCACGCGGGCGCAAGTGCAGCTCTCGGAAGTGCGCCTGGAGCTGAGCCGCGCCGAACGCGATCAGGCCAATGCCTATCAGCAGTTGGCGCAAGTCATGGGCACACCGTTGCCGACATCGACCAAGGTGCAGGCACCCACGCAAAGCATGCCGGCCGTTCCTCCACCGACAAGATTGCTCGAACGTCTGAACGAGACCGCCGAACTGCGTCTGGCCAAGTTGCAGATCGATCAGCGTGAAGCGTCATTGGGCCTGGAAAAGTCCCAGCGCATTCCTGATCTCACCGTGAGCATCGGCAGCCAGTACAGCGAAACCGAGCGCGAGCGGGTCAACGTGGTCGGGCTGTCGATGCCGATTCCGTTGTTCAACCGCAATCAGGGCAACGTGCTCGCCGCCGCTCGCCGAACCGATCAGGCGCGGGATCTGCGCAACGCCACCGAGCTGCGTTTGCGCACCGAAGTCCAGACCAGCCTCGAGCAATGGCAGACCGCCAACGGCGAAGTCACCGCGTTCAACCAGACCATCCTGCCCGCCGCGCAAAGTGCGGTCGACAGCGCCACGCGCGGGTTCGAAATGGGCAAGTTCGGCTTCCTTGATGTGCTCGATGCGCAACGCACGTTGATCAGCGCCCGCAGCCAGTACATCCAGGCCGTCAGCGAAGCGACCGACGCCCGCGTACGCATCGAACGGATCTTCGGCGACCTCAGCGTCCGCCCTTGAATTTCACTTTTCAGACAACTGCGCGCAGGCACGGCGCAGAGGAGTTTCCATGGATAAAAAACTGATGGTGGTCGCGGTGGCGACATTGGCACTGGGCATTGGTATCGGTTCGATGTTGCCGGGCAATGCAACAAGCATCGATGCCCACGCCGATGAGGCTGCCGAACATGCCGATCACGCTGAAGAAGGCGCAGCCGCGGACGGCGAACATGGCGAAGAAGGGCACATCGAATTGAGTGCCGAGCAAATCACTGCCGCCGGCATTCAACTGGCCGAAGCAAAGCCGCAAAACATCAGCCGCGGCCTGCCATTCCCCGGCGAAGTGCGCTTCGACGAAGACCGCACCGCCCACGTCGTGCCGCGCGTGCCGGGCGTGGTCGAGGCGGTGGCGGTCAACCTCGGGCAAACGGTGAAAAAGGGCCAGTTGCTGGCGGTGATCGCCAGTCAGCAGATCTCTGATCAACGCAGCGAACAAGCCGCCGCGCAACGTCGTTTGGCCTTGGCGCGTACCACCTACGAGCGCGAGAAAAAACTCTGGCAGGACAAAATCTCCGCCGAGCAGGATTTCCTCCAGGCGCGCCAGGCACTGCAAGAGGCGGAAATTGCCGTGAGCAATGCGCGGCAAAAGATCAGCGTACTCAGCGGCAGCGTGGTCGCCACCGGCGGCAATCGCTACGAATTGCGCGCACCGTTCGACGGCGTGGTGGTGGAAAAACACCTGACGCCGGGCGAGGTGGTCGATGAAACCACCGCGGCATTCACGCTCTCGGATCTGTCGCGAGTGTGGGTCACGTTCGGCGTTTCACCGAAGGATCTGAACAAGGTTCAAGTAGGCAAAGCGGTCACCGTCAGTGCCCCGGAGTTGAACGCGGAAGTCACCGGTAGCGTGGCTTACGTTGGCAGTTTGCTCGGCGAACAGACGCGCACCGCAACCGTACGCGTGACGCTGGAAAACCCGCAAGGCGCATGGCGCCCCGGTCTGTTCGTCACCGCGCTGGTGGCTACCGATAGCCGCGAAGCGAAAGTCGCCGTACCGGAATCCGCGATCCAGACCGTCGAGGACAAGCCCACGGTATTCGTGCGTACCGACGACGGTTTCGAAGCTCGCGCGGTTGAGCTGGGTAGTCGCGCAGGCGGCCATGTGGAAATCACTCAAGGGCTGGAACCGGGCGCGCAAGTCGCCAGCGCCGGCAGCTTCGTCCTCAAGTCGGAGCTGGGCAAAGCCTCAGCCGAGCACAGCCACTGATCTGGAAGACTCCCATGTTCGAACGCCTGATCCAGTTTGCCATCGAGCAGCGCATCATCGTGCTGCTCGCCGTTCTGCTCATGGCCGGCCTCGGCATCGCCAGTTATCAAAAGCTGCCGATCGACGCCGTGCCCGACATCACCAACGTCCAGGTGCAGATCAACACCGGCGCCGCCGGGTTCTCGCCACTGGAAACCGAGCAGCGCATCACCTTTCCGATTGAAACCGCGATGGCCGGTTTGCCGGCACTTGAACAGACCCGTTCACTGTCGCGCTCGGGCCTGTCGCAAGTCACGGTGATCTTCAAGGACGGCACCGACCTGTTCTTCGCCCGCCAATTGGTCAACGAGCGCTTGCAGATCGCCAAGGAGCAATTGCCTGAAGGCGCGGAAGCGGTGATGGGGCCGATTTCCACCGGGCTCGGCGAGATTTTTCTGTGGACGGTCGAGGCGAAGGAGGGCGCGCTCAAGGACGACGGCAGCGCGTACACACCGACCGATCTGCGGGTGATTCAGGACTGGATCATCAAGCCGCAGTTGCGCAACGTCCCGGGCGTGGCCGAGATCAACACCATCGGCGGCTTCGCCAAGGAATACCAGATTGCGCCGGACCCGAAACGCTTGGCCGCGTACAAGCTGACCCTCACCGATCTGGTCACCGCACTTGAGCGTAACAACGCTAACGTCGGCGCCGGCTACATCGATCGCAGCGGCGAGCAGTTGCTGATCCGCGCGCCGGGCCAGGTGGCGAGCACCGAGGACATCGCCAACATCGTCATGGCCAATGTCGACGGCACACCGATTCGAGTGAAAAACGTCGCTAGCGTGGAAATCGGTCGCGAATTGCGCAGCGGCGCGGCCACGGAAAACGGTCGTGAAGTGGTGCTCGGCACCGTGTTCATGCTGATCGGCGAGAACAGTCGCACCGTCTCGCAAGCGGTGGCCAGCAAGCTGGAACAGATCAACAAGTCTTTGCCCCAAGGCGTGATCGCCGTGCCGGTGTACGACCGCACGCACCTTGTCGACAAAGCCATCGCCACGGTGAAAAAGAACCTCATCGAAGGCGCGATTCTGGTCATCGCGATTCTGTTCCTGTTCCTCGGCAACATTCGCGCGGCACTGATTACCGCGATGGTCATTCCGCTGTCGATGCTGTTCACTTTCACCGGCATGTTCAGCAACAAGGTCAGCGCCAACCTGATGAGCCTCGGTGCACTGGACTTCGGCATCATCGTCGACGGCGCGGTGGTCATCGTCGAAAACACCCTGCGTCGCTTGGCTCATGCGCAGCAGCATCACGGGCGTTTGTTGACCCGTGCCGAGCGTTTCAAGGAGGTGTTCGCGGCGGCGAAGGAAGCGCGGCGACCGCTGATTTTTGGGCAGTTGATCATCATGGTCGTCTATCTGCCGATTTTCGCGCTCAGCGGCGTCGAAGGGAAAATGTTCCACCCGATGGCGTTCACGGTGGTCATCGCTTTGCTTGGCGCGATGTTGCTTTCCGTGACCTTTGTGCCGGCGGCGATTGCGTTGTTCGTAACCGGCAAGGTCAAGGAAGAAGAGGGCGCGGTGATGCGCGGCGCACGTCGCGTTTATGCGCCGGCGCTGGCCTGGGTGATGAGTCATCGTACTGTCGCGGTGGGCGCTGCTTTGGGTGTGATTGTGCTCAGCGGTGTGCTCACCAGCCGCATGGGCAGCGAATTTGTGCCGAGCCTCAGCGAAGGCGATTTTGCCTTGCAGGCGCTGCGCGTGCCGGGCACCAGCCTGACGCAATCGGTGGACATGCAGCAGCGCCTGGAGACATTGATTCTGGCGAAGGTGCCGGAAGTCGAGCGCGTCTTTGCCCGTACCGGCACCGCTGAAATCGCGTCCGATCCGATGCCGCCGAATATCTCCGACAGTTACGTGATGCTCAAACCGAAAGATCAGTGGCCAGACCCGGGCAAGTCCCGCGAAACCCTGATGGCGGAACTGCAAGCCGCCGCCGCGACGTTGCCGGGCAGCAACTATGAACTGTCGCAGCCGATTCAACTGCGCTTCAACGAACTGATCTCCGGGGTGCGCAGTGATGTCGCGGTGAAGGTGTTCGGTGATGACATGGACGTACTCAACGCCACCGCTGCGAAAATTGCCGCCGCGATGCAGAAGGTCAACGGTGCCTCTGAAGTGAAGGTCGAACAAACCACCGGGCTGCCGGTGCTGACCATCAACATTGATCGCGACAAGGCTGCGCGATATGGGCTGAATGTCGGTGATGTGCAGGACACCATCGCGGTCGCGGTGGGCGGGCGGCAGGCCGGGACGTTGTATGAGGGCGATCGGCGTTTCGACATGGTTGTGCGTTTGTCCGATGCCATGCGCAAGGACATCGATGGGCTGTCGGCTTTGCTGATTCCGGTGCCTGCGGTCAATGGTTCGGCGAATCAGATCGGTTTCATTGCGCTGCAAGAAGTCGCCAGCCTCGACCTGGTGCTCGGGCCGAATCAGGTCAGCCGCGAGAACGGCAAGCGTCTGGTGATCGTCAGCGCCAACGTGCGCGGGCGTGATATCGGCTCGTTCGTCAGCGAGGCCGGCGAAGTGATCGAACGTGACGTGCAGGTTCCGGCCGGTTACTGGACCAGTTGGGGCGGCCAGTTCGAGCAACTGCAATCGGCGGCCAAGCGCTTGCAGATTGTCGTGCCGGTGGCGCTGCTGTTGGTGTTCGGATTGCTGTTCATGATGTTCAACAATCTCAAGGATGGCTTGCTGGTGTTTACCGGGATTCCGTTTGCCTTGACCGGTGGGGTCATGGCGCTGTGGCTGCGCGATATTCCGCTGTCGATTTCGGCGGGTGTCGGGTTTATCGCGTTGTCCGGTGTCGCGGTGTTGAACGGTTTGGTGATGATTGCCTTCATTCGCAATTTGCGCGAGGAGGGGCGTTCGCTGTCCGATGCCATTCACGAAGGTGCGCTGACGCGTTTGCGGCCGGTGTTGATGACGGCGTTGGTGGCGTCTCTGGGTTTCATTCCCATGGCGCTTGCGACCGGCACAGGCGCGGAGGTGCAGCGGCCACTGGCGACCGTGGTGATCGGCGGAATCCTGTCCTCGACGATCCTCACGCTGCTGATCTTGCCGGCGCTCTACCAACTCGCCCATCGCCGGGATGAGGACACCGTTCCAATTCAATAGTTAATCCCCCTGTGGGAGCGAGCCTGCTCGCGAAGACGATCTGTCAGTCAACAATGATGTGACTGAACCACCGCTTTCGCGAGCAGGCTCGCTCCCACAGGGGTTCCGTGCACTGATCCGGGAGATAACGGATATGTAATTTCCCCGCCACCGTGACGATAGGTTCGGATTGTTACCTTGATCCCGTCAGTTACTTAAACGAGGAATCAAAGATGAAAATCGTACAGATGGGTACTTTTGTTGTGGCGTTGGCGATCTCTTCCGTGGCCTTGGCCGAAGGCGGTGGCGACCGCACATTCGAGCGGATGATGACCAACAACGACCGTTCCATGGAGCTCTTCGTCGCCAAGGAAAAAGCCGCCGGCAACCCGGTGGTCGTCAACGACAAGAAAGATGACAAGACCCGCGATCTGTAAGCCTGCTGCATCTGAACAAGCCCGTTATCGCGCATCGATGCCGGGCTTTTTTTCAAGCCCGGACGGGAAGGAAATGGATATGAAAGTACTCAAGTTGATCGCATTCGCCGCTGTCATGGCGATGTCTGTGAATGTGCTGGCTGAAGGTGGCGGTGACCGGACCTTTGAACGCGCGCTCAGCGCCAACAGCAAAGCCATGGAACAGTACGCCGCCAACCAGGGCAAAGCGCCGCCGGTGGTGAAGGATTACGCGTATGGCATGAAGCTGGACGTGGTCAAAGTGGTGAGCGTGGTGAAGCCGCAGGCTGCGTGCAATGTCGTGCCCACCGCGATGACCTACGAGGATTCCAAAGGTCAGCTCAACACCATCAAGTACAACGTGATGGGCGTGTGTCGGAACGGCGGCAGCTGAATCTGTAACGTCTAATCGCGGTCCCCTGTAGGAGCTGCAGTATCACGATTCGTATTTCAATTCGTGATGTTTAAAGGTTGTGTGGGAAGTGCGGAACCTTCCCACAATGTTTTCAGGTTGTCCGTCGGACGTCAGCTCTCTAGCCTGTACGGGTCGCTGCCAATTCAGCGATCGGGATTGGAACCCCGGAGAACGTGTCAGCGCCAAAGCGTCTTTCATGACGTATGCTTGCTCACCTTCATGGTGTGCAGTCTGTTATGGCGGCTGTGCGCGGGAGACTTTCGAGTCTGCCGGGTTTCTCCGTTCCCCGGGTTCCAACCTGCGTACAGCTGCCACCCCTTCGCGTGGAACCGAATGGATCAGCTTCAACGTTATGAAGGAGAAATATCATGAAAAAGCCAACACCCAATCCCCCCGAAACAGACGTCACCCCTGACGCCACCTCAACATCCCCCTACGTCTGCGTTGAGACCAGAAAACTCCACGAAGCCGCCGACCGCGCCCTCGACTTCTACCTCAAACCATCAGCCGCCATCATGTCCGCGCCGTACATCCCCAACCAGATGTTCCTGGTCAATCCCAAAGCCGATACCGAATCATTACTGGCCAACGCCAGCGAATCGCTGTCGTCGGCCACGGTGATGCTCGGTGACTTCGCGGCGATGCTGGAAGGCACCCACCGCAAGACACTGTTGGGGATCGCGCAGGTCGTCATGCTTGGCGAGCTGGCGGTAAACAAAGCGCTGGATAACGTGGAGGTCACGACGTAGGCGAAGGTCCTTTGGCGGGGGGCTTTTTCTCGCAATAGATAAACAAAACGACCGTGTATCTGAAAGCTATACGCGTATATGCATTGGCTACACGGTCGGTATAGAATCGACTCCGAAGCCGCTCTCATGGTTTCGCACCTCAAACGTTAGATCTCACGTTAAGAGCATGGCCTAAACCTCTCCGGGCCACTCAAGGAGTCAGAAAATGAAAAATAAACAAAAGCTGATGTGCTAACGCCATAAGGAGGCTCCAGTTCCAGCATCACCTACCCAGATGGGAAACAGAACAATGTCCACAACTGAAAGTGTTGAAAAATCCAAACCCGTTCCAATCAACATGAGAGCGGACGAAAAGAAACGTAATCTGATCGATCTGGCGGCTGCCATGTCTGGTCGTGATCGCACAAGTTTTATCCTGGAAGCTGCCTGCCAAAAAGCTGAAGAGGTGATTCTGGATAAACGACTGTTCCTTCTCGACGACGGCGCATTTGACGCATTCGAACAGGCTATTGAAGCCAATCCGGCTCGAGGTAACGAATGCCTGCACCAACTGCTCGCACGTCCAAAACGTTGGAGTTGACCGCCCCCGAGAAGCTGAACGACCGACACGAACTCGATGCCTTCGATTCTGGTGAGGTGACCATTGACCAATACCTGCTGAGGAAGGCGCGAAAAGCCCAATCCACCAAGCAGGCTGTTGTTTACGTCAGTTGCCTCAAAGGTACGTCGAATGTGATGGCCTATTACACGCTCTCCAGCGGATCAGTCGCCCGTGCCAGCGTCATGCCGAAAAGCAGTCAACGCAATTCGCCCAGTGTCCATCCGGTAACTCTATTGGGGCGTATGGGCGTGACACGGGAAGCTCAGGGCCAGGGCTTCGCCATCGATTTACTGCAAGATGCTATTGAAAGAGCTCTCAACGCGTCTCAGTCGATCGGATCCAGCGCAATAATTGTTCATCCCTTGAATGATCGGCTGTCGAGCTTTTATATCAAGTACGCAGGGTTCATTCCGTGCCCCGATATTTCCCCTATAACCCTGATGCTGCCTTTACGCTAAAGCCTGGTTTAATCAACTACCCGCTAGGTTGTCTCGATAGCGGGTTGATTATGTCGCGACCGCAGAGCAAAAAAAGGCGACCTGAAGGACGCCAAAAGATTCACCTCTTACCAAAGGAGCGCGGCCCTGTGCAGGGGCCGCGTTTCTGCCTGAGCGCTATTTGGCTGGCAACGGCGCCGCATCCACAACGGCCGGCACTGACGCGGCCTCATGGTTCAGTTTGCGTCGGGCAATCTCTGCGCCGCGCAGACGCAGCGGCGTTTCGATAAAGCGGTAATTGAGTTCACTCAAGATCACCAGCACAACCACCGACGTGACGATCAGCTCAAGGGTAAAACGCCCATCCAGCGGCACGCCCTGACTGGCGGCTACGCGCGTCCAGATTTCGGTGCTCAGGTGATTGGTAAACACGTGGATCACGTACAGGCCATACGACCGCGAGCCGAGCCACTGCATGAAACCGCGCATGAACTGCGGGCAATAGATGTAGCCTTTCTGGTAACTCGCCAGCCAGACAATCACGACCGCGATGATCGCGACCATGCCCACGGCAATCGGCAGGGCAATCAGTTGTATGGCCACGGCGCCGAGCATGTAGAGCAGAAACAGCGTGCACAGCAGCGGCTTGAATGGCCCCTTAGCCAATCCGAGCGGTTCTATCTGCTGATAGAGGCGGCTACGTGTGAACAGGCACAGCAGAATTCCCCAGAGCATGGCGTCGAGGCGGAAGTTGGTGAGCATGGTGCTGGCCGGGGTGCCGAACGGGTTGCGGTCCAGACCGAACTGCAAGGAAATCAGCGCGAACAGGGCAATGACCCGCCAGCGCGGCGCCGTGATAAACAACAGAAAAAACGGCAAGACGAAGTAGAACTGCTCCTCAAGCGCCAGACTCCAGTAGTGCGGGCTGGAAGCCAATAGTGAGCCGTAACCATGTGCCAGGTTTGCGCTGAAGGTCGCAACAGCGGTGAAGCTGCGCAGGTTGTCGAACCACGAACCGAAGGCGTTCGACTGGTTGAACACGAGAGAGAAGCACAGCGGTATAAGCATCCACAGCCAGGCTGTGGGCAAGAGACGGTAGGCGCGCCGCAACCAGAAACACGCGGCGGCCAGACCAAACTGACCCTGCGCGCGGTGCTTGTCGAAGTAGTCCAGATAAGCCTTGCTCACCACGAAACCGGAAATGCAGAAGAACAGGTCCACCCCGGTCCACGGCATGAAAATCGAGAACATCCTCAGCAGCGTGTCGGTATGGAACGGCAGCATCATGGTGACATGGCTGAAAAAGGTCAGGCCGACGGCCGCGCCTCGCAGGTACTCGATTTCCAGGTTCTTGCGGCTACTCATCGGTCCCTCGTTATTCTTGTTGTTCAGCGCAGGTGAAGATGGCAGGTGGCCGGCGCTGCGGTCAAGCCAACGATGGCTTTGTGCAGAGCAAAAAAAAGCGCCCCGAAGGACGCCAAAAGATTCACCTCTTACCAAAGGAGCAAGGAGCTTCTAAAGGTGAATTTGCATCGACCATGCAGTCAGAGAATGGCCAGTGGGTACTCGACAATCACTCGCACTTCCTCCAGGTCCGACTCGAACGCCGTGGCGCGGGTGGTGGCCTGGCGCAGGCGCAGCGAGAGGTCTTTCATCGAACCGCTCTGCACCACGTATTTGACTTCCACATCGCGTTCCCAGCGCTTCTGATCGGTCAGCGGATTACCCTCGGCATCGCGGCGCATGTACACGGCGTTGGCGTTGGAATAATCGGCGTCGGTGCCGCGCGCGTAACGGGTCATGAACGACAAACCGGGTACGCCATAAGTGCTCATGTCGAGGTCATAACGCACCATCCACGAACGTTCTTTCGGCGAGTTGAAGTCGCTGTACTGGATGGAGTTGTCGAGGAAGATCGAGTCGGACTGGCGCAGGTAATCGAAGTCGTCATTACCGTTGTTGCGCTGGTGGGAGAGGGCGACGGAGTGGGCACCAAGCTTGACGCCAACGCGGCCGCTCCAGATGTTGTTGTCGAACTCGCCGAGCAGTTGTTTGCCCTCATCGACGGCTTTGTAATAGTTCAAACCACCGAACAGCGACAGGTCTTCGGACAGCGGATAGGTCCAGGCGGTGCCTGCGTAGTACTGATTCCACGCATCCTTGAGACGGCTGGAATACAGGCTGAAACTGAGATTTTTGTTCAGCACGTAATCGCCGCCACCATAAGCGATCCACGGCGAGTTGACCGGGCCTGCGTAGAACGTCGCGAAGTTCTCGCGCATGTCGCTGGACACCGGTTGGCTCATCGCGTGCAACCGGCCACCCTGCACCGACAGACCTTCGATGCTGGTGTTGGTCGCCGTCACCCCGCGAAAACTTTCCGGCAGCAAGCGCGAGTCGCCCGCCGCGACCATCGGGTTGGCCGGGAACACATCACCGACCTTGACCACCGTATCGAACGCCCGGATTTTCGCAGCGCCGCCGACCTTGGTGTATTCGTCCCGCGCCTCGCCGTCGCTGTTGACCGGCATCACATCAAACGAACTGCGCCCACCGTTGCGGCCGTCACCGGTGTCGAGTTTCAGCCCGATCATTGCAAACGCATCAACACCGACCCCGACGGTGCCTTGGGTGAAACCGGATTCGAACTTGCTGATCACGGCATGCGCCCAAGCCTCGGAGTAACCGTTGCCGGTTGGGCTGGACTGGCCGTTGCGATGATCACGATTGAAGTAGAAGTTGCGGTTGAGCACTGTCAGGCTGCTGCCTTCGACAAAGCCTTCAGGCTTGTCTTCAGCAAACACCGTGGACGGCCCGGCGCCGACCACCACCGCTAAAGCGGCCATCGATATTTTTGTAGGGTTAACCATCAAACACTCCTTGGGTTCGGCAGAACGGGAACGTGCTTCGGCGTGGGTTTTATTGTTCGGCGGGGCAGGGCCCGCCGGCATGGTCGCCGGGTGACATCGTTGCAAGCTGCGGATAACGCCAAGGTGATGAGGGAATTACAATTTCGTCATGTGGTTATATGAATTGAGTGAACGCCACACAAACCTGTGGGAGCGAGCTTGCTCCGGGCGGCGTTCCGACGAAAGCGGAGTGTCAGCCAATCAAGATGTTAAAAGTGCCTACGCCTTCGCGAGCAGGCTCGCTCCCACAATGGTTTTTGGGTGTGCCCGGAGTTTGTGAGCGACGCACAAACCCGGGGAGGCGGGCGCGCCTGCGATGAGGCCAGCGCAAGTGTTCAAGATGTTAAATCCCACAAAAACAAAAACGGCACCCGAAGGTGCCGTTTTCATTTCTAGCCAGCCAAGCAATCAGCCCGCCAGACCCGCCTGCTGAACCAGTGTCAGCAATGGCTGCGGGTACACACCCAGGAAGAACGCGACCAGGGCGATGGCCAGCAGCATTACGCCGCCTGCCTTCTGTTCCCAGTGCAGCTGGGCGTCGTGGCGACGCAGGTTTGGCTCGATCAGGTACAGGGTGACCATCACGCGCAGGTAGTAGAAGACGCCGATGGCGCTGCCCAGCACCAGCGAACCGACCAGCCACCATTGGTGCGATTCAACACCGGTAGCGATGATGTAGAACTTGCCGATGAAGCCCGCGGTCAGCGGGATACCCGCCAGCGACAGCATCATCACGGTCAGCACGGCGGTCAGGTACGGACGACGCCAGAACAGGCCGCGGTATTCGTACAGGGCATCCGCGTCACGGCCGTTGTACGGCGAGGACATCAGGGTGATCACGCCGAAGGCGCCGAGGCTGGTGATTACATAAGTCACCAGGTACACGCCGATGGCTTCCACCGCCAGACCCTTGCTCGCCACCAGTGCGATCAGCAGGTAGCCGAAGTGCGCGATGGACGAGTAACCGAGCAGACGCTTGAGGTTGCTCTGGGTCAGGGCCAGCAGGTTGCCGAACAGGATCGAGGCGATGGCGATAACAGTCAGCACGTCGCTCAGTACGCCACTGCTCGCAGCAGGGGAGATCTGGAACAGACGCACCATCACCGCAAACACCGCAACCTTGGAAGCGGTCGCGAGGAACGCCGCCACCGGTGCCGGAGCACCTTCGTAGACGTCCGGCGTCCACAGGTGGAACGGTACCAGCGACAGCTTGAACGCCAGACCGATCAGCATCATGCCCAGACCCAACTGAGCCAGCGAGCTAGGCAGGCCAGTCGCAGCCAGAGCCTGACCGATACCGACGAAGCTCAGCGAACCCGAGTCGGCGTACAGCAGCGCCATACCGAACAACAGGAACGCGGAACCGGCGGCCGACAGCACCATGTACTTGATGCCGGCTTCCAGCGAACGCTTGTTGAAGAAGGCGTAAGCCACCAGACCGTAGACCGGTACCGAGAGCAGTTCCAGACCGATGAACAAACCGGCCAGGTGCTGCGCGCTGACCAGAACCAGACCACCGGCGGCGGCCATCAGGATCAGCAGGTACAGTTCTTCACGGTTGCCCGGGTAGCCCGAGCCGCCATCACCCAGATAGGCGTGGGCGAGGGTGACGCAGGCGAGGGTGGCGACCAGGATCAGCGCCATGTACAGGCAAGCGAAGGTGTCGATCTGCAGCAATGGGGTCACGGCCAGAGGCGCGACTTTCAGGGCTGGCAGGATCGACAGCAAGGCCAGGTTCAGACCGGCGACCGAGATCAGGAAGGTCTGCGAGTGGTTGCGGCGCCAGGCGATTGCCAGCATCACCACGATAATGGTGAGGCTGGTGATCAACAGTGGCGCAAGCGCAATAAAGTGTTGAATCGTGAATTCCATAGCGCTCTTACCGGGCCGAAGCGAGTTGAGTGAAGGCGGTGCCGAGCCACTGCTGCACGCCATGCATCGTGGCGGCAGAAGTATCGAGGAACGGTTGCGGGTAGACGCCGAGGTAAACCAGCAGCACCGCAAGGCCCAGCACCATGATCAGTTCGCGAGCGTCCATACCGTGCAGGATCGAATCCGATTTCGACGGACCGAAGTAGGCACGGTGGATCATGATCAGCGAGTAGACCGAACCGAACACCAGACCGGAAGTGGCAATCGCAGTGATCCACGGCCAGCTTGCGAAGGAGCCGATCAGGATCAGGAACTCACCGACAAAGTTACCGGTACCCGGCAGACCCAAGGACGCGGCTGCAAAGAACAGGCTGATCGCCGGCAGGTAAGCGATACGCGACCACAGACCGCCCATCTCACGCATGTCACGAGTGTGCAGACGCTCGTACAACTGACCGCTGAGGATAAACAGTGCCGCCGCCGACACACCGTGCGCCAACATCTGGATCACTGCACCTTGCAGCGCCAGTTGGCTGCCGGAATAGATGCCGATCAACACGAAACCCATGTGGGAAACGGACGAGAAGGCAATCAGACGCTTGATGTCGGTTTGTGCGAAAGCGAGGAACGCGCCGTAGAAGATCCCGATCAGACCGAGGGTCATGGCGATCGGCGCAAACTCGGCCGAAGCATTCGGGAACAGCGGCAGAGCGAAACGCAGCAGACCGTAGGCAGCGGTTTTCAGCAAGATACCGGCGAGGTCGACGGAACCGGCGGTCGGCGCCTGGGCGTGGGCATCAGGCAACCACGAGTGGAACGGTACGACCGGCAGCTTGACCGCGAAGGCGATGAAGAAGCCGAGCATCAGGATGTACTCGGTGGTCATCGACATCTTGGTTTTCAACAGGTCGGCGTAGTTGAAAGTAATCACGCCAGTGTTGTTGAAGTTGACCAGCACCAGACCGAGGATCGCCACCAGCATGATCAGGCCGGAAGCCTGAGTGAAGATGAAGAACTTGGTTGCCGCGTAGATCCGGGTTTTCTTGCCGTCCGAAGAACTGTGACCCCAGAGCGCGATGAGGAAGTACATCGGCACCAGCATCATTTCCCAGAAGAAGAAGAACATGAACAGGTCGAGGGCGAGGAACACGCCGACAACGCCGCCCAGGATCCACATCAGGTTCAGGTGGAAGAAGCCAACGTGACGTTGAATCTCTTTCCACGAGCAGAGTACCGAGAGGATACCCAGCAGACCGGTCAGCAGGATCATCAACAGCGACAGACCGTCGAGGGCCAGGTGCACGTTGATGCCGAAGCGCTGGATCCAGACATGCTTGAACTCAAGCGCCCAGGTCGGATCGGCGCCAGGCGCCGGCGCAAATGAATAGTCACCGTGGGCCCACAGCCAGAGGCCGAGGGCGAGTTCCAGGGTCATGGTCAACAGCGCAATCCAGCGCGGGAGGGTAGCGCCGAAGCGCTCACCCATCCAGCACAGCAGGCCGCCGATGAAGGGGATCAGGATTAGCCAAGGCAGAATCATGACGGGCTCGTTTCCTTTCGCAAATTCGCAAGGTTCATATCAGACCGCTACCAGCACGATGGCGCCGATCACCAGCACGGCACCAGCAGCCATCGAAGCAGCGTACCAACGCAGTTGACCGGTCTCGGTGCGGCTCAGGGCGGTGTGACCCCCCTTGGCCATACGCGGGATCAGACCGATGGTCTGGTCGAGCGGGTCTTTGCGCAGTACGTGGCTGATCGCAAGGTAAGGCTTGACGAACAGTTTGTCGTAGATCCAGTCGAAGCCCCAGGCAGCGAACCACCAGGCCGAAAGGAAACGGCCGATGCCGCTGTTGGCGATCGCCGTGACGAAACGACGCTTGCCGAGGAACAGCAGCGCTGCCAGCAGGATACCGGCCAGGGCGATGGCGCCCGACGCGATTTCCAGACTGTGCTTGGCTTCGCCGCCAGCATGGCCAACGCTTTCTGGCAGTACGCCGTGCAGTGGCGGAACGATCATCGCGCCGATGGCGGTGGACAATACGATCAGCACCGACAATGGCAGCCAGTGAGCGATGCCGTGACCGGCGTGGGCTTCAGTCTTGGCTTCACCGTGGAACGTGATGAAGATCAGGCGGAAGGTGTACAGCGACGTCATGAACGCGCCGACCAGACCTGCGTAGAGCAGACCGTGGTTGCCGCTGGCGAACGCTTCCCAAAGGATTTCGTCCTTGGAGTAGAAGCCGGCGGTGACCAGTGGCAGAGCGGCGAGGGCAGCACCACCAACGATGAAGCTGGCATAGGCCAGTGGCAGTTTTTTCCACAGACCGCCCATCTTGAAGATGTTCTGCTCGTGGTGGCAGGCAACAATCACCGCACCGGAAGCAAGGAACAGCAGGGCCTTGAAGAAGGCGTGGGTCATCAGGTGGAAAATCGCGCCATCCCATGCACCAACGCCCAGCGCCAGGAACATGTAGCCGATCTGGCTCATGGTCGAGTAGGCGAGGATACGTTTGATGTCGGTTTGTACCAGTGCGGCGAAACCGGCCAGTACCAGGGTCACACCACCAATGATGCCGACCAGGTGGAGGATTTCCGGCGCCAGGGTGAACAGACCGTGGGTACGGGCGATCAGGTAGACACCGGCAGTAACCATCGTCGCGGCGTGGATCAGTGCCGACACCGGAGTCGGGCCAGCCATCGCATCCGCGAGCCAGGTTTGCAGCGGCAGTTGTGCCGATTTACCGACCGCACCACCCAGCAGCATCAGAGTCGCCAGGGTGATCCAGAAGTCGCCGACCTGGAATTTCTGCGGTGCCAGCACCAGCAGTTCCTGGATGTTCAACGTGCCCACTTGCTGGAACAGGATGAACAGGCCGATGGCCATGAACACGTCGCCGATCCGGGTCACGATGAAGGCCTTGAGTGCGGCGTTACCGTTGTTGCGGTTGCTGTAGTAGAAACCGATCAACAGGTACGAGCACAGGCCCACGCCTTCCCAGCCGAAGTACAGGAACAACAGGTTATCGCCGAGCACCAGGAACAGCATGCTGGCGATAAACAGGTTGGTGTACGAGAAGAAACGCGAGTAACCCGCTTCGCCGCGCATGTACCAGGACGCGAACAGGTGGATCAGGAAACCCACGCCCACCACCACGCCGAGCATGGTGATCGACAGGCCGTCGACGTAGAGGGCGAAGTCAGGCTTGAAGCCTTCGACCGCCATCCACTTCCACAGTACCAGCGTGTAGTGACCGCCTTCGGGTGGTGCGACGTTGAATTGCCAGATGACGTAGGCGGCGACGATCGCCGACAAGCCAATGGAACCCACGCCGATCAGCGCCGAGAGGTTTTCCGACCAGCGTCCACGTGAGAACGACAGGAGCAGGAAACCGATCAGAGGGAATACGAAAGTCAGAAAGATAAGATTCATCCGCGCATCTCACTGGCAGCGTCGATATCGAGCGTGTGGAAGCGGCGATACAGTTGCAGCAGGATCGCCAGACCAATACTGGCCTCGGCGGCTGCAAGGCTGATCACCAGGATGAACATGATCTGTCCATCCGGCTGGCCCCAACGGGCGCCTGCAACAATGAACGCCAGTGCAGAGGCGTTCATCATCACTTCCAGACTCATCAACACGAACAAAATGTTGCGGCGGACCATCAGGCCGACCAGACCAAGGCAGAACAGGATCCCGGCAACCGCCAGACCATGTTCGAGAGGGATAGCAGGCATGTCTTACTCCTTCGCCTCGTTACGGCCCAAATGGAACGCCGTGACGGCTGCGGCGAGCAGCAGCATCGAGGCGAGTTCGACCACCAGCAGGTACGGACCGAACAGGCTGATGCCCACGGCTTTCGCGTCTACGGTGGTGTGGCCGATGGCCTGACCGCTCTGGTGAGCGAACAGCACATACAGCAGTTCGGCCAGCAGCAGCGCGGCGAGAATCACCGGGCCAGCCCAGATACCGGGCTTGAGCCAGACGCGTTCTTGCTGAACCGAGGCCGGGCCGAGGTTCAGCATCATCACCACAAACACGAACAGCACCATGATGGCGCCGGCGTAGGCGATCACTTCCAGCACGCCGGCGAACGGTGCGCCGAGTGCGAAGAAGGTCATGGCCACAGCGATCAACGAGATGATCAGGTAGAGCAGGGCGTGCACAGGGTTGGTGTTGGTGACTACGCGAAGCGTGGACACAACAGCGATACCCGATGCGAAATAGAAAGCGAATTCCATCGTTCTTCCTTAAGGCAGCAAGCTCTTCACGTTGATCGGTTCGGCTTCGTTCTGCGCGGAGCCTTTCGGCTTGCCAGCGATTGCCATACCTGCAACACGATAGAAGTTGTAATCAGGGTTTTTGCCGGGGCCGGAGATCAACAGATCTTCTTTCTCGTACACCAGGTCCTGACGTTTGAACTCGGCCATCTCGAAATCCGGTGTCAGCTGGATTGCGGTGGTCGGACAGGCTTCCTCGCAGAGACCGCAGAAAATGCAGCGCGAGAAGTTGATACGGAAGAAGTCCGGGTACCAGCGACCGTCTTCGGTTTCAGCTTTCTGCAGCGAGATGCAACCCACCGGGCAAGCCACGGCGCAGAGGTTGCAGGCTACGCAGCGCTCTTCGCCATCGGGGTCACGGGTCAGGACGATACGACCACGGTAGCGTGGTGGCAGGTAGACCGCTTCTTCCGGGTATTGCAGGGTGTCGCGCTTGCGAAAGCCATGGCCGAAGACCATGACCAGGCTGCGCAACTGGGTACCAGTACCCTTAACGATGTCGCCAATATATTTGAACATGGGTCAAATCCTCACTGAACCGCGACTGCAGGCGTGTTCCACAACACGACCGCAGCGGTCACCAGCAAATTGATCAGGGTCAGTGGCAGGCAGAATTTCCAGCTGAAATCCATCACCTGGTCATAACGCGGACGCGGAATGGAAGCGCGCAGCAGGATGAACAGCATGATGAAGAACGCGGTCTTCAGTGCGAACCAGACGAACGCCAGTTGCGGCAAGATGCCGAACGGACCGTGCCAGCCACCGAAGAACAGGGTGACCAACAGCGCCGAGATCAGGATGATGCCGATGTATTCACCGACGAAGAACATGCCCCATTTCATACCGGCGTATTCAATGTGGTAACCGTCGGCGAGTTCCTGTTCCGCTTCCGGCTGGTCGAACGGGTGACGGTGAGTCACGGCGACGCCAGCGATGAAGAAGGTACAGAAGCCGAAGAACTGCGGAATGATGAACCACAGGTTCTGCGCCTGGTACTCGACGATGTCGCGCATGTTGAACGAGCCGACCTGCACCACGATGCCCATCAGGGCCAGGCCCATGAACACTTCGTAGGACACGGTCTGCGCCGACGCACGCAAGCTGCCGAGCAGGGCGAACTTGTTGTTACTCGACCAGCCGGCGAACAGCACCGCGTAGACCGACAGACCGGCCATGGCGAAGAAGAACAGCAGGCCGATGTTCAGATCCGCGACGCCCCAGGTCGGGGTGATCGGGATGATCGCAAACGCGATCAGCAGGGCGGACATCGCCACCACCGGCGCCAAAGTGAAAATCACTTTATCGGCAAACGGCGGAGTCCAGTCTTCCTTGAAGAACATCTTCAGCATGTCGGCGGCGATCTGGAACATGCCGAACGGGCCAACGCGGTTCGGACCGTAACGGTCCTGCCACCAGCCCAGCAGGCGACGTTCGACAAAGCTGAGCAACGCGCCCGCAACCACTACGGCCAGCAGAATCACGATGGCTTTGACGACCGAGAGGATCACATCGATCACTTCAGGGGTGAACCAGGTCATTGCGCTGCCTCCTGCAGACCGTCGACGGATACGCCGGCGAATGCCGGTGGAATGCCGGCGATGCCCGCAGGCAATGCCACCAGACCGGCGCCCAGTTCTTCATTGATGCGCAGCGGCAGACGCAGGGTCTGACCGGCCACGTTCAGGCTCAGCAGGGCACCGTCGTTGACGCCGAGACGATCCGCTTCGGACTTGGCCAGTGCCACGTATGGAGCCGGAATACGCTCTTGAACCGGCGCGGCTTTCGAAGAGTTTTCTTCGCTGCCGAACAGGTGGAAGAACGGCACGGCTTGCCAGGTGCCCGGCGCCGGATTGAATGCGCGCGGAGCTGCAGCGAACCAGTTCAGCGAATCACCGGTGCTTTCGATCAGGCGAGTGCCCGGGTCGCCTGCACGGATGTGACCACCGACTTCGTCCTGGAACTTGTTCCACGCTTGTGGCGAGTTCCAGCCCGGCGACCATGCAAATGGCACCTGCTGACGCGGTTCGGCAGAGCCCGAGTAACCTTCCATGGAGAAGGCGAACGCGGTGTCTTTGTCTTGCGGGGTGCGCGGTTCGTGAACGCTGATGTCGGCGCGCATCGCGGTGCGACCGGAATAACGCAGCGGCTCACGCGCCAGTTTCAGACCCTTGATGCGGAACGCTGCCGATGGTGCAGCGTCGACGATACGCGCCAGTTGCTCGGTGCTCGAAGCAACGGCAGCGGTGACGTGGTCGAGTTGCGTCCAGTCGATCGGCTGGTTCAGCAGGGTCGCGCGCAGGGCGTGCAGCCAGCGCCAGCCTTCGTGAACCAGGATGCTCGCGTCCATGTATTGCGGGTCGAAAACCTGGAAGAAGCGCTGGGCGCGACCTTCCTGGCTGACCAAAGTACCGTCGCCTTCAGCGAAGCTCGCGGCTGGCAGAACCAGGTGCGCGCGGTCGCTGGTAGCGGTTTTCTGATGGTCAGCAACGATCACTACTTGCGCAGCGTTCAGTGCGACATCGACTTTTTCTTTGGCAGTGCGGGTGTACAGATCGTTTTCCAGCACAACGATCGCGTCGGCTTTACCGTCGATGACAGCTTGCAGCGCAGCATCCACCGACTCGCCACCGAGCATGGCCAGACCGAGGCTGTTGGCTTCCGGCACGATCAGGCTGATCGAACCGTTCTTCTCGCGCAGCTTCAGTGCCTTGGCGATGTTCGCGGCGGCTTCGATCAAGGCTTTGGAGCCCAGCGAAGTACCGGCGATGATCAGCGGACGTTTTGCAGCGAGCAGTGCGTCAGCGATGCGCTGAGCCAGTTCCAGTGCTTCGGCGTCCAGACCTTCAACGGCCGGGGCGCTTGCGTCCAGCGCGTGAGCAACGGCGAAGCCGATGCGCGCCAGGTCGTCAGGAGCGGCGTGTACGCATTCTTCAGCGATGTCGTCGAGCTTGGTTTCCGCCAGGCTGGCGATGAACAGCGGATTCAGCGCGTGCTGACCGATGTTCTTCACGGCGGCATCAAGCCAAGGCTGAACGCGCATGGCTTCGGCCATGTCTTCAGCTTTGCCTTTGACCGATTGACGCAGCGACAGCGCCACACGGGCGGCGGTCTGGGTCAGGTCTTCACCGAGCACGAAGATCGCGTCGTGGTCTTCGATATCGCGCATGTTCGGCACTGGCAGCGGGCTGTCTTTCAGCACTTGCAGGACCAGACGGATGCGCTCCAGCTCGGAGGCTTCGATACCCGAGTAGAAGTGCTCGGCGCCCACCAGTTCACGCAACGCGTAGTTGCTTTCAAGGCTGGCACGCGGCGAACCGATACCAACGATGTTGCGACCGCGCAGCAGATCAGCCGCTTTATCCAGTGCAGCATCCAGACCAAGCTTGGTGCCGTCGGCCAGCAGCGGCTGACGTGGACGGTCGGTGCGGTTGACGTAGCCATAACCGAAACGGCCACGGTCGCACAGGAAGTACTGGTTCACCGAACCGTTGAAACGGTTTTCGATGCGACGCAGTTCGCCGTAACGCTCGCCCGGGGAGATGTTGCAACCGCTCGAGCAGCCATGGCAGATGCTCGGCGCGAATTGCATGTCCCACTTGCGGTTGTAGCGCTCGGAGTGAGTCTTGTCGGTGAACACACCGGTCGGGCAGACCTCGGTGAGGTTGCCGGAGAACTCGCTTTCGAGCACGCCGTCTTCAACGCGACCGAAGTACACGTTGTCGTGGGCGCCGAACACACCGAGATCGGTGCCGCCAGCGTAATCCTTGTAGAAACGCACGCAGCGGTAGCAAGCGATGCAGCGGTTCATTTCGTGGGAAATGAACGGGCCCAGTTGCTGGTTCTGGTGCGTGCGTTTGGTGAAGCGATAACGGCGCTCGTTGTGGCCGGTCATCACGGTCATGTCTTGCAGGTGGCAGTGACCGCCTTCTTCGCACACAGGGCAGTCGTGCGGGTGGTTGGTCATCAGCCATTCAACAACACTGGCGCGGAACGCCTTGGATTCTTCATCTTCGATGGAGATCCAGGTGTTGTCGGTGGCCGGGGTCATGCAGGACATGACGATGCGACCACGGGTGTCGTTCTCGTCGGTGTACTGCTTGACCGCGCACTGGCGGCAAGCCCCGACGCTACCAAGCGCGGGGTGCCAGCAGAAATAAGGGATGTCGAGGCCCAGCGACAGACATGCCTGTAACAGGTTGTCTGCCCCGTCGACTTCGAGCGCTTTGCCGTCTACGTGGATAGTGGCCATGGTTCAAAGGTCTTCGTTGGCCCGGTGTCAGCGGGCGTGGCTAATGGAATCTTGTTATCCGTGCGAATCAAACCAGCCTCGAAAGGCGTCATCGCAGGAGGAGAAGGGCCCAGGCCCTTCACCTGTTAAGCGTTTACGCGCCGATTACGATCGGCCTTGCCAGAGGCGGGACGGCGGCGCTGACTGGCGCGATACCGGCTTCGAACTCTGGACGGAAGTATTTGATGGCACTGCCCAACGGTTCCACGGCACCCGGTGCGTGAGCACAGAAGGTCTTGCCCGGGCCGAGGAAGTTGACCAGACCCAGCAGGGTCTCGATATCGCCTGGCTGACCCCGGCCTTGTTCGATGGCCATCAGCAGCTTGACGCTCCATGGCAAACCATCGCGGCACGGGGTGCAGAAACCGCACGACTCACGGGCAAAGAACTGCTCCATGTTGCGCAGCAAGGACACCATGTTGACGCTGTCGTCCACCGCCATGGCCAGGCCGGTACCCATACGGGTGCCCACTTTGGCGATGCCGCCGGCGTACATTTGTGCGTCGAGGTGTTCAGGCAGGAGGAAACCGGTACCGGCGCCACCTGGCTGCCAGGCCTTGAGCTTGAAGCCGTCGCGCATGCCGCCGGCATAGTCTTCGAACAACTCACGACCGGTGACGCCGAATGGCAGCTCCCACAGGCCCGGGTTTTTGACTTTGCCGGAGAAGCCCATGAGCTTGGTGCCCATGTCTTCGCTGCCTTCGCGGGCCAACGATTTGTACCAGTCAACGCCGTCGGCAATGATCGCCGGCACGTTGCACAGGGTCTCAACGTTGTTCACGCAAGTCGGCTTGCCCCACACGCCGACGGCGGCAGGGAAGGGCGGCTTGGAGCGCGGGTTGGCGCGGCGGCCTTCGAGGGAGTTGATCAGTGCGGTTTCTTCACCGCAGATGTAACGCCCGGCGCCGGTGTGGACGAACAGCTCGAAATCAAAACCGCTGCCCAGAATGTTCTTGCCCAGCAGGCCAGCAGCCTTGGCTTCTTCCACGGCACGGTTGAGGTGCTTGGCGGCGGTGGTGTATTCGCCACGCAGGAAGATGTAGCCACGGTAGGTTTTCAGCGCGCGAGCACTGATCAGCATGCCTTCGATCAGCAGATGGGGCAGTTGCTCCATCAGCATGCGGTCTTTCCAGGTGTTCGGCTCCATTTCATCCGCGTTGCACAGCAGGTAGCGGATGTTGATGGATTCGTCCTTGGGCATCAGGCCCCACTTCACGCCAGTGGGGAAACCTGCACCGCCGCGACCTTTGAGGCCGGCGTCTTTCACGGTCTGGACGATAGCGTCCTGATCCATGTCGGCGAAGGCTTTGCGCGCAGCAGCGTAACCGTTCTTGGCCTGGTACTCGTCGAGCCACACGGCTTCGCCGTCATCACGCAGACGCCAGGTCAGCGGGTGAGTCTCGGCCGAACGCTGAATGCGGTTGGCAGGACCGAAAGATGTCAGGGTCATACGTAGCCCTCGAGCAGTTTGGCGACGCCAGCAGGCTGCACATCACCAAAGGTGTCGTCGTCGATCATCAGCGCCGGTGCCTTGTCGCAGTTGCCGAGGCAGCAGACCGGCAGCAGGGTGAAACGACCGTCGGTGGTGGTCTGACCCAGGCCGATGCCCAGATTGTTCTGGATTTCGCTGACCACCGACTCGTGGCCGCCGATGTAGCAGACCATGCTGTCGCAGACGCGAATGATGTGACGGCCAACCGGCTGACGGAAAATCTGGCTATAGAACGTCGCCACACCTTCAACGTCGCTGGCCGGGATGCCGAGGATCTCGCCGATCGCGTACAAGGCGCCATCCGGCACCCAGCCGCGTTCCTTCTGAACGATCTTCAGGGCTTCGATCGACGCCGCGCGCGGATCTTCGTAGTGATGCAGCTCGTGCTCGATGGCCGAGCGCTCGGTTTCACTGAGGGTGAAACGGTCTGTCTGGATAAGCGTGCTATTCATGCTTAGCGGTCCACGTCGGCCATAACGAAATCGATACTACCCAGGTACGCAATCATGTCCGCGACCATGCTGCCTTTGATCACCGAAGGGATCTGTTGCAGATGCGGGAAGCTTGGAGTGCGGATCCGGGTACGGTAGCTCATGGTGCCGCCGTCGCTCGTCAGGTAATAACTGTTGATGCCCTTGGTCGCTTCGATCATCTGGAAGGATTCGTTGGCCGGCATCACCGGGCCCCACGAAACTTGCAGGAAGTGCGTGATCAAGGTTTCGATGTGCTGCAGCGTGCGTTCTTTCGGCGGCGGCGTGGTCAGCGGGTGATCCGCCTTGTACGGGCCTTCCGGCATGTTGCGCATGCACTGGTCGATGATCTTGATGCTCTGGCGCATTTCTT
The DNA here is from genome assembly GCF_054667675.1 of Pseudomonas sp. S3_C06. Classification (NCBI taxonomy): domain Bacteria; kingdom Pseudomonadati; phylum Pseudomonadota; class Gammaproteobacteria; order Pseudomonadales; family Pseudomonadaceae; genus Pseudomonas; species Pseudomonas sp. S3_C06. The sequence goes on along the minus strand of NZ_CP162747.1, from coordinate 1,493,739 downwards.
CGACGCGAACCATGCAGCGGTCGTAGGCATCGCCGTTGGCAGCCAGCGGTACTTCGAACTCGAAGTTCTCGTAGCCGGAGTACGGACGCGCTTTACGCAGGTCGAAATCGCAACCGGTCGAACGCAGGCCAGCACCGGTGACACCCCATTCCAGGGCTTCTTTGGTGTTGTACTGGGCGACGCCGATGGTACGGCCCTTGAGAATGCTGTTCTGCAGGGCAGCCTTGGTGTATTCGTCGAGGCGTTTTGGCAGCCATTCAACGAAGTCTTTCACCAGTTTTTCCCAGCCGCGCGGCAGGTCGTGGGCGACGCCACCGATGCGGTACCAGGCCGGGTGCAGACGGAAACCGGTAATGGCTTCAATCACCGTGTACGCCTTCTGGCGGTCGGTGAAGGTGAAGAACACCGGGGTCATCGCGCCAACGTCCTGGATGTAAGTCCCGAGGAACAGCAGGTGGCTGGTGATCCGGAAGAACTCGGCCATCATGATGCGGATTACGTCGACCTTCTCAGGCACCTTGATGCCGGCCAGCTTCTCGACCGAGAGCACGTACGGCAGGTTGTTCATCACGCCGCCGAGGTAGTCGATACGGTCGGTGTACGGGATGAAACTGTGCCACGACTGACGCTCGGCCATCTTCTCGGCACCACGGTGGTGGTAACCGATGTCCGGCACGCAGTCGACGATTTCTTCGCCGTCCAGTTGCAGAATGATGCGGAACGCACCGTGCGCCGAAGGGTGGTTCGGGCCGAGGTTGAGGAACATGTAGTCCTCGTTCGGGCCGGAACGCTTCATGCCCCAGTCTTCAGGACGGAAACGCGCGGCTTCTTCCTCAAGCTGTTGCTTGGCCAAGTTCAGGCTGAACGGATCGAATTCGGTGGCGCGCGCCGGGAAGTCCTTGCGCAGCGGGTGACCTTCCCAGGTCGGCGGCATCATGATGCGCGACAGGTGCGGGTGACCTTTGAAATCGATACCGAACATGTCCCAGACTTCACGCTCGTACCAGTTGGCGTTCGGCCAGATGCTGGTGACGGTCGGCAAGCTGAGGTCGCTCTCGGACAAGGCGACCTTGATCATCACGTCACTATTACGCTCCAGCGACATGAGGTGATAGAACACGGTGAACTCAGCGTCGCTCGGCAGCCCTTGGCGCTTGGTGCGCAGACGCTCGTCCACGCCGTGCAGGTCATAGAGCATGACGTACGGCTTGGGCAGGTTGCGCAGGAAAGTCAGGACTTCAACGAGCCTGGCGCGCGCGACCCAGAGTACCGGCATGCCGGTGCGGGTCGACTGAGCGGTGAACGCTTCGGCGCCAAAACGGTTGTTCAATTCAACGACCACATCCTGGTCGTCTGCCTTATAAGGCGGGATGTACAGAGCACTGCCTGTAGTCATGGTTATTTTTTCGCTTTCGGTCAACGTAAAGAATGAAGCCAGCTTCTCGTTTCTTTGTCAGAACAGATCTGGATCAGACTTCGTCAGGGCTGCGCAGGTTGGTGACTGCGATTCGCTGTTCGCGGCGCTCTTCCTTCTGCGAAGGCATGTCGGCGCGATAAACGCCTTGATCGCCAACGACCCAGGAAAGCGGACGACGCTCCTTGCCGATCGATTCCTGCAGCAGCATCAAGCCTTGCAGAAATGCTTCCGGACGGGGAGGGCAGCCAGGTACGTAGACGTCCACGGGCAGGAACTTGTCCACCCCTTGAACCACAGAGTAGATGTCGTACATGCCACCGGAGTTAGCGCACGAACCCATGGAGATAACCCACTTCGGCTCGAGCATCTGCTCGTAGAGACGCTGGATGATCGGCGCCATCTTGATGAAGCAGGTCCCGGCGATAACCATGAAGTCGGCCTGACGCGGCGATGCCCGGATCACTTCGGCGCCAAAGCGCGCGATGTCGTGGGGCGCCGTGAAGGCGGTGGTCATTTCCACGTAGCAGCACGACAGGCCGAAGTTGTACGGCCACAGGGAGTTCTTACGTCCCCAGTTGACCGCGCCACTCAGCACGTCTTCCAGCTTGCCCATGAAAATGTTTTTGTGGACTTGATCTTCTAACGGATCGGAAACGGTTTCCCGTTCGCCAATCGGATACTGCTCGTTAGGAGCATCGGGGTCGATCCTGGTGAGATTGTATTGCATTGCCAAAGCCTCATTGTTTCAGCTTCGCCTGCCGCTTGCGACGAGCTTCCGGAGCCCAGTCAAGGGCGCCCACTCGGAACAGGTAGACAAGACCTGCCAACAGAATTGCTATGAAAACGAGAGCTTCGACGAATCCGGTCCAGCCGCTTTCGCGGACGGACACAGACCATGCAAAGAGAAAGAGGGCTTCGATATCGAAGATCACGAAGAGCATCGCGACCAGATAGAATTTGGCTGAGAGCCGCAAGCGGGCGCCACCGGTAGGTAGCATGCCGGACTCGAACGGTTCGTTTTTGCTGCGACCCCAGGCTTTTGACCCAAGGAGGCTGGAGACGCCAAGCATGAAGGCACACAGGCCGACGACACCCAGAAGGAAAATGGCAAAGCCCCAGTTGTGGGCCATGAGTCCTGTCGCTTCGGGCATGCTGGTAATCCTTAACAGAGAGCAAAGGTCTCTGAGCTTGATAAAGAAATAGGCAGTGACGATATGTCGCAGCAATCAATCGCGCTGATTTTATGGCTAAACACCCTGCAAGTAAAATTCCTATAGCGAAATTATTTATTGGAATAAGGGCATAGCGCATCTCCAATGCCCTGCAGCCCATGCGTTGCGGGCATTAGGCGGGTTTATGCAAATAATGTTTTGTAGGGAATGTAACGAACATAGTTGTGGCTAAATGATAATTAATATCGTTTGCGGGTGTTTTGTAACTGTTTAACGGGATGTCAGTTGGGAAGTTGTCTTACTTGCACGTTACTGCAAGTAGCGACGGCGCCCGTTTTAGCGGATTTTTCTGACGGATGTACCGCGCTGGATCAATGTTTTGTCTCGCGGGCTGAAGAGAAAACCTGTGGGAGCGAGCCTGCTCGCGAATGCGGTGGGTCAGTCGCCGCATGTGCAAGCTGGCACAACGCATTCGCGAGCAGGCTCGCTCCCACAGGGGATTGATGGTGTCTGGGAGATTATCTCGAGCAAAAAAACGCCCCGAACCAGTCGGGGCGTCAGTTTTGCGGCTCTGCGGTTAGCTTTCTATACGATCCGCAAAGGCCGTTTGCTCAGCGAAGCCGAATCAGTGGAACTGTTCTTCTTCAGTCGAACCGGTCAGTGCGGTGACCGACGACGAGCCACCTTGAATCACAGTGGTCATGTCGTCGAAGTAGCCGGTGCCGACTTCCTGCTGGTGAGCCACGAAGGTGTAACCCTTGGCGGCGTCAGCGAATTCCTGCTCCTGCAGCTTCACGTAGGCAGTCATGTCGTTGCGGGCGTAGTCGTGCGCCAGGTTGAACATGCTGTGCCACATGTTGTGAATGCCGGCCAGGGTGATGAACTGGTGCTTGTAACCCATGGCGGACAGTTCGCGCTGGAACTTGGCGATGGTCGCGTCGTCCAGATTTTTCTTCCAGTTGAAGGAAGGCGAGCAGTTGTACGACAGCAGTTGGTCCGGGTATTCCTTTTTGATCGCTTCGGCGAAGCGGCGAGCTTCGTCCAGATCCGGCTTGGCGGTTTCGCACCAGATCAGGTCGGCGTATGGCGCGTACGCCAGACCACGGGCGATGGCTTGATCGAGGCCGGCGCGAACCTTGTAGAAACCTTCCTGAGTGCGCTCGCCAGTCACGAACGGCTGGTCGTACGGGTCGCAATCGGAGGTCAGCAGGTCAGCAGCGTTAGCATCGGTACGGGCCAGAATGATGGTCGGAGTACCGGCAACGTCAGCCGCCAGACGCGCAGCGGTCAGCTTCTGTACGGCTTCCTGAGTAGGAACCAGAACTTTGCCGCCCATGTGACCGCATTTTTTCACGGAAGCCAGTTGGTCTTCGAAGTGAACGCCGGCGGCGCCTGCTTCGATCATGCTCTTCATCAGCTCATAGGCGTTCAGTACGCCGCCGAAACCGGCTTCAGCGTCAGCCACGATCGGCGCGAAGTAGTCGATGTAGCCGTCGTCGCCCGGGTTCTTGCCGGCTTTCCACTGGATCTGGTCAGCACGACGGAACGAGTTGTTGATGCGCTTGACCACGGTTGGCACCGAGTCCACCGGGTACAGCGACTGGTCCGGGTACATGGATTCTGCGGAGTTGTTGTCCGCAGCCACTTGCCAGCCCGACAGGTAGATCGCCTGGATACCGGCTTTAACCTGCTGAACAGCCTGGCCGCCGGTCAGGGCGCCCATGCAGTTGACGAAATCTTTCTCAGGACGGAAGGACGGCTTGGCACCCTGGGTGACCAGGTTCCACAGCTTGTCGGCGCCCATTTTTGCAAAGGTGTGCTCAGGTTGAACCGAGCCACGCAGACGGACGACGTCAGCAGCGGAGTAAGTGCGTGTCACGCCTTTCCAGCGCGGGTTTTCAGCCCAGTCTTTTTCGAGGGCTGCAATTTGCTGTTCGCGTGTCAGTGCCATGGAGATAAACCTCGTCGCGTCTTTTATGAAAAGTTGTTCTGCGGTGGAAAATTCCTGCGCTCGCTGACCAGAAGCTTAGGTGGTCAAGACGGATTCGGCGGGGTAGGCGACGGGATGAACGATGGGCTCGAGGGGAAGTGAGCAGGTAGTGGCGGACTGCGGGCGCATTCGGGCGTCGTGGGCCTTTATACGGTCTACAGTGTGAAGCCGGGTTACCTAATTACGCTTCCGTCCCTCGGGACAACTTCGTTCCAGTCGGCAACCTCGTCAAACACACCTTGTGGGCGGTACAGACACGAAGCGGTTCGCGGGGTAGGTGCGAACATCGCTTCGAAGGCCCTTGCCAGGGCCTCTGATTAGCGGGAGCGAGGCCATCATGCCTTCGCTTTTTTACCCCGTCAAACGTTTTGTAGTGCTTTTTTTCAAGCACTACATCTTTCGTCTAATACGACTAATCAGTCAGTTTTCGGTGCTTTAGTCCAGAGCGTCGACTTTCACCCGCAAGGTCATGTCATCCCGGCCTTGAGTCGAGTAGCTGCGGGTCAGGCCCTGTTTGTCGGCCTGAGTCTGGCGATTGACACCGGCGAGGGTGATCCATTCACCGAGGCGCCCGCTGACAGTTGTGTCGGTGCTTTGCACGTTCACTACATCGGGACGTTCCTGGCTCATGCGGTCACGGTTGGTACTGATCGCCAGGTGAACGATGTCGCCGGTGACGCTGGCGGTGACATAGAAACCCTGGGTGACGTTGCGGTATTGCGTCTGGCTGTTGTAACCGCCGTAGGAATCGCTCTGAACATTGGTGAGCGGCACGCTTTGGCCGACTTGAATCAGCGCCGGCATGCCATCGGTGGCCTGAACCTGCTGGACGCCGCCTTCGCGGCTGGTGGTGCTGCGGCTGATGATGCGGGTCTGATTCGGCTGAGCGCCGTTGACCGAATAACCTTCGTCGCCACGGCCATTGTTTTCATTGGTGTCGACGGTGATCAGCAAGCGCTTGGGCGCAGTGTCCAGTTGGGTGATCAGCGCCTTGAGTTCCTGAATCTTGTCCGGCTCGGCCTTGATGATCAGCTGGTTGCCGTAGGCGCTGACCTGACCGTCCTTGCCGAGGAAGTCTTGCGCCATCGGCAGCATGTCGGTACTGGTGCGGTAATTGAGAGGCACGATTTCTGTGGCTGCCATCACCGAAAAACTGCAACCGAGCAGCAGGGTGGTGAGCAGGGTGCGTAGGGACATGTCCGTTATCTCCGCTTTCGAAAGGCTTGATATTGCCAGTTTGTCGGCCTGGGGTGGGGCAAGTTGAATCGTAGACAGCAAAGCGCCCCGGCATCGGTTGATGTCGGGGCGTGATCGTTCCCACGCTCTGCGTGGGAATGCAGCCAGTGACGCTCTGCGTCACATGCCGCAAGGGATGCGGAGCGTCCCGAGAGGCATTCCCACGCAGAGCGTGGGAACGATCAGGGCGGGTCTCAGGCCGAATGGCGAACCATGTCGACATGCGGAATCCCGGCCTCGAGGAATTCCTCGCTGACCAAGCTGAAGCCCAAGCGCTCATAGAACGCGGTGGCCTGAACCTGCGCGCTGAGCATTTGCTGCTTCAATCCACGTTCTTCAGCTTCAGCAATCACCGCTTGCATCAGCGCATCACCGACTTTCATGCCGCGCCAGTCTTTCAGCACCGAAACCCGGCCAATGTGCCCGTCGGGCAACAAGCGCGCAGTGCCAATCGGAAAGTCGCCTTCAAACGCCAGAAAATGTACGGCGGTCGCGTCATCCGCGTCCCATTCCAGCTCAGGTGGCACCGATTGTTCGGCGATGAACACCGTTTCACGAATGCGCCGGATCTCGGCGATGTCCTTCTGCCAGTCTGCGACACGTACGCGAATCTTATTCATCGGCGAACCCCAGGCTCCCTTGCTTGACCAACTGGCACAGCAGGCCGCAAGCGTCTTCGTCGTTCAGCCACTCACCGAGGTTGTCAGTGTGCAGGGCGTCAGCGGCGCAGATCAGCTTCAACAGTTCGCGCAGCTTGCCCGGCAGGTAACGGCTCTGGCCGCTGGCGAACAGCAGCAGGTCGTCATCGACTTCCGACCAGGCCAGGCGCGCACTCGGGTTGCGGATCAGAATGGCGCCATCCTGCAGGGCGGCGAGGAAGTCTTCTTCTTCGATTTCTTCCGGGCCGGCCACCAGTTCCGGATAGCGTGGCTCGGTCATGTACTGGCCGAACCAGGTCAGCAGCAGGCGTTCGTCGCTCATGTGCTCGGCGAGCAGAGCTTTGAGGCGATCCAGTGCATCATGTTGAATCTGATGTGGATCGGCTGCTGGCTGCGCGTCGGCATCGGTGTAGCGCTCTTCGTCAGTCAGGAACTGGCTGAGGAAGTCGGTGAAGTGAGTCAGCACTTCGGAAGCGCTTGGTGCGCGGAAACCGACCGAGTAGGTCATGCAGTTGTCGACCGCGACACCGCAATGAGCCAGACGCGGTGGCAGGTAGAGCATGTCGCCCGGTTCCAGCACCCACTCTTCGGTCTCGTGGAATTCGGCGAGGATGCGCAGATCCGCGTGTTGCAGCAGTGGGCTCTCGGAATCGCACATCTGGCCGATTTTCCAGTTGCGCTTGCCGTGGCCTTGCAGCAGGAACACGTCGTAGTTGTCGAAGTGCGGACCAACGCTGCCACCCGGGGCGGCGAAGCTGATCATCACGTCGTCAACGCGCCAGCTCGGCAGGAAGCGGAAGTTTTCCAGCAGTTCGCTGACTTCCGGCACGAACTGGTCAACCGCTTGTACCAGCAGAGTCCACTCTTTTTCCGGCAATTTGCTGAACTCGTCTTCAGCGAACGGGCCGCGACGCAGTTCCCAAGGGCGCTCGCCGTGCTCGATCACCAGGCGCGATTCGACTTCTTCTTCCAGGGCCAGGCCGGCCAGTTCGTCGGCGTCGATCGGGCTTTCGAAATCAGGAATCGCCTGGCGGATCAGCAATGGCTTTTTCTGCCAGTAGTCACGCAGGAACTCGCGTGCCGTGATGCCGCCCAGAAGTTGAAGAGGAATATCGGGATTCATATGTAACCTATTGAAAAAAAGCACTTTTCAGACGGGAATAAAAACGCCCGGCGCGGCCGGGCGTCTCAAACGGATCAAGCGGTCGATCAGATGCGTTTGGCTTGCGCTACAGCGTTGCCGATGTAGTTGGACGGAGTCAGTTGCTTGAGCTCGGCTTTCGCTTGCGCTGGCATGTCCAGGCCGTCGATGAAAGTCTGCAACGCTTCAGGGCTGATGCCCTTGCCGCGGGTCAGTTCTTTCAGCTTCTCGTACGGGTTTTCGATGTTGTAGCGGCGCATCACGGTCTGGATCGGCTCAGCCAATACTTCCCAGCAAGCGTCGAGGTCAGCGGCAATCTTCTGCTCGTTGAGCTCCAGTTTGCTGATGCCTTTGAGGCTGGCTTCGTAGGCGATCACGCTGTGGGCGAAGCCGACACCGAGGTTGCGCAGTACGGTGGAGTCGGTCAGGTCGCGCTGCCAGCGGGAAATCGGCAGTTTGCTCGCCAGGTGCTGGAACAATGCGTTGGCGATGCCCAGGTTGCCTTCGGAGTTTTCGAAGTCGATCGGGTTGACCTTGTGCGGCATGGTCGACGAACCGATTTCGCCAGCGATGGTGCGCTGCTTGAAATAACCCAGGGAGATGTAGCCCCAGATGTCACGGTCGAAGTCGATCAGGATGGTGTTGAAGCGCGCAATTGCGTCGAACAGCTCGGCGATGTAGTCGTGCGGTTCGATCTGCGTGGTGTACGGGTTGAAGCCCAGGCCCAGTTCGTCTTCGATGAAGGCGCGGGCGTTGGCTTCCCAGTCGATCTGCGGGTAGGCCGACAGGTGCGCGTTGTAGTTGCCGACAGCGCCGTTGATCTTGCCCAGCAGCGGCACGGCAGCGACTTGAGCGATCTGACGCTCGAGACGGTAAACCACGTTCGCCAGCTCTTTACCCAGAGTGGTCGGGGAGGCTGGTTGGCCGTGAGTGCGCGACAGCATCGGCACGTCAGCAAAGCGGATGGCCAGTTCGCGGATGGCGTTGGCGGTCTGGCGCATCAGCGGCAGCATCACGTCATCACGGCCTTCGCGCAGCATCAGGGCGTGGGACAGGTTGTTGATGTCTTCGCTGGTGCAGGCAAAGTGGATGAACTCGCTGACCTTGGCCAGCTCCGGCAGCTTGGCCGCCTGCTCTTTGAGCAGGTATTCGATCGCTTTGACGTCGTGGTTGGTGGTGCGCTCGATCTCTTTGACGCGCTCGGCGTGCTCCAGCGAGAAGTTTTCAGCCAGTTCATTGAGAACGGCGTTGGCCTCGGCGGAGAAGGCTGGCACTTCAGGGATACCCGCGTGGGCGGCCAGGCGCTGGAGCCAGCGCACTTCAACCAGAACACGGGCACGGATCAGACCGTACTCGCTGAAAATCGGGCGCAGGGCCTGGGTTTTGCCGGCGTAGCGGCCGTCAACAGGGGAAACCGCAGTGAGCGAAGAAAGCTGCATGGGGTGTTCTCGGACAGTCGGGCAACGAAATGGGGCGCGTATCATACATGAAAAAATCCGCCGGTCCGTTGCCAACTGACCGGCGTATTACGCGTTACAGACTACAAAGCTTTTATTGCAGGGCGGATTACTCGCTGCGCATCAACGGATACAGCTCTTTGAGCAGCTTGCGCCGGCTGATCACCAACTGCCAGCGATGGCCGCCGAGCTGCCGCCACAGGCGCGCTGAACGGATGCCGGCAAGCAGCAGGGCGCGGATCTTCGAGGCGTTGCTCGGTTGCTGCAGGTTGCGCATGTCGCCGTGCACCTGAATGCGTTGGCGCAGGGTGCTCAGGGTGTCCTGATACAGCGCGCCGCAAGCCGCGACCACGTTTTCGTGGGCCGGGCCGAAATGCTCGACTTGCGACTGGATCTGCGGCAAACGCTTGCCGATGATGTCGAGCATGTCATTGCGCTTGGCCAGTTGACGCTCCAGGCCGAGCATCGACAGGGCGTAGCGCAGTGGCTCGCGTTGCAACGTGCTCGGGTCGCGTTCCAGTGCACCGATCAGCGCTCGATAGCCTTCGCGCAGATTGAGGTCATCGCCGCCGTACACGTCCAGCGTGTCCTTCGGGTCGCGCACCAGCAGGCTGCCGAGCATGCAACTAAGGCCAGCTTCGCTGGTCTGGCCGGTCTTGGCGATCCGGTCGACCAGCACGGCGGCGAGAAACACGCCGCCCAGCGCCGTCAGTTGTTCCTGAGTCGGGCTCATGCCTGGCCGCTCCACGGCTCGGCGACTTCGATCACGCCGCCACCGAGGCAGATTTCACCGTCATAGAAAACCACCGATTGGCCCGGCGTGACCGCGCGTTGCGGTTCGTCGAACACGGCGCGGTAACCGCTGGCGGTTTTTTCCAGGGTGCAGGCCTGATCGCTCTGGCGATAACGCACTTTGGCGGTCAGGCGCAGCGGTTGGCTCAGGTCGATCGGGTTGACCCAATAGATTTCCGAAGCGAGCAGGGCGCCGGAGAACAGCCACGGATGGTTGTTGCCCTGGCCGACGATCAGTTCGTTGGTGTCGAGATCCTTGCGCAGCACGTACCAAGGCTCGTCGCCGGCGTCTTTCAAACCGCCGATACCGAGGCCCTGGCGCTGACCGATGGTGTGGTACATCAAACCGTGATGACGGCCGATGACTTCGCCTTCGGTGGTCTTGATCTCGCCCGGTTGCGCGGGCAGGTATTGCTTGAGGAAATCGCTGAAGCGACGCTCGCCGATAAAGCAGATCCCGGTGGAATCCTTCTTCTTGGCGGTCGCCAGCTCGTATTTCTCGGCAATTGCGCGCACTTCCGGCTTTTCCAGTTCGCCGACCGGGAACAGGGTCTTGGCGATCTGTTCACCGCCGACGGCGTGCAGGAAGTAGCTCTGATCCTTGTTCGGATCGAGGCCTTTGAGCAGTTCGGTACGACCATCGATGTCGCGGCGGCGCACGTAGTGGCCGGTGGCGATCAGGTCGGCGCCGAGCATCATGGCGTAGTCGAGGAACGCCTTGAACTTGATCTCGCGGTTGCAGAGGATGTCCGGGTTCGGCGTGCGTCCGGCCTTGTACTCGGCCAAAAAGTGCTCGAACACGTTGTCCCAGTACTCGGCGGCGAAGTTGGCGGTGTGCAGCTTGATGCCAATCTTGTCGCAGACAGCCTGAGCATCCGCCAGGTCGTCCATGGCGGTGCAGTATTCCGTTCCGTCGTCTTCTTCCCAGTTCTTCATGAACAGGCCTTCCACCTCGTAACCCTGCTCGATCAGCAGGAGAGCGGAAACGGAAGAGTCCACGCCGCCGGACATGCCGACAATGACGCGCTTCTTGGATGTGTCAGAAGGGGCTGGATCACGCATAGGGATTCAATGAGTGTCTTGAAAAAGGACGCGATTCTAGCAGGCTCGCGGCCTCAAGGCTAAAGAGAAGGGCGGATCAGTTCGAGGCTGAAGTGATGGCCGGCCAGATAATCGTCGATGCAACGGATGATCAGCTCACTGCGCCAGTTGTCGCGTTGGGCGATTAATTCGTCGCGGGTCAGCCACTTGGCACCGACGATGCCGTCGTCGAGTTGATAATCCGGGTGGTGTTTGACGGCTTTGGCGCTGAAGCACACGCGCTGGTAAGTCACGCCGTTGCTCGGCGCGGTGTACAGGTAAATGCCGATGACGCCGGTGGGTTCGACGTCCCAACCGGTTTCTTCGAGGGTCTCGCGCACGGCTGCATCGATCAGGGTTTCGTCCGGGTCGAGATGGCCGGCGGGCTGGTTGAGCACATTACGCCCGGCCTTGTGTTCTTCGACCATCAGGAAGCGACCGTTGTCCTCGACGATGGTGGCGACGGTGATGTGGGGGAGCCATTCCATAGGATGTCCTCAAATATAGAGTTGAAACCCAATCCCCCTGTGGGAGCGAGCCTGCTCGCGAAAGCGGTGTGTCAGTCAATGCAGATGCTGAATGATAAACCGCTTTCGCGAGCAGGCTCGCTCCCACAGGGGAATTGTGTGAGCTCTGGAAACACAAACCCCGGCACAGGGCCGGGGTTCGATTACAGCGCTACAACCTTAAACCAGCGCAGCAATCGCCGCGTTGAGGGTTGCGCTTGGGCGCATGGCCTTGCTGATCAGCTCGGCATTGGCGTGGTAGTAACCGCCGATGTCGACTGGCTTGCCCTGAACGGCGTTGAGCTCGGCAACGATGGTTGCTTCGTTCTCGGTCAGGGTTTTTGCCAGAGTGGCGAATTGCGCTTGCAGTGCAGCGTCTTCAGTCTGGGCGGCCAGAGCCTGAGCCCAGTACATCGCCAGGTAGAAGTGGCTGCCGCGGTTGTCGATGTTGCCGACTTTGCGCGATGGCGACTTGTTGTTGTCGAGGAACTGGCCAGTCGCCTGATCCAGAGTCTTCGACAGTACCAGTGCTTTCGGGTTGTTGTAGTTCACGCCCAGATGCTCAAGGGACGCTGCCAGTGCGAGGAACTCGCCCAGCGAATCCCAGCGCAGGAAGTTCTCTTCAACCAGTTGCTGCACGTGCTTCGGAGCCGAACCGCCGGCGCCGGTTTCGAACAGGCCACCGCCGTTCATCAGCGGCACGATCGACAGCATCTTCGCGCTGGTGCCCAGTTCCATGATCGGGAACAGGTCGGTCAGGTAGTCGCGCAGTACGTTGCCGGTCACCGAAATGGTGTCCTTGCCTTCGCGGGTGCGCTGCAGGGTGTACTTCATCGCGTCGACCGGTGCCATGATCTGGATGTCCAGACCGGCCGTGTCGTGATCCTTCAGGTAAGCCTGAACTTTCTCGATCACTACGCCATCGTGAGCGCGCATTGGGTCCAGCCAGAAGATCGCCGGGGTGCTGCTTGCGCGAGCACGGTTGACGGCCAGTTTGACCCAGTCCTGAATCGGCGCGTCTTTGGTCTGGCACATGCGGAAGATGTCGCCGGCTTCAACAGTCTGTTCCATCAGCAGGTTGCCCTTGCTGTCGGTGACGCGAACAACGCCGTCAGCCTTGATCTGGAAGGTTTTGTCGTGCGAGCCGTACTCTTCGGCTTTCTTTGCCATCAGGCCAACGTTTGGCACGCTGCCCATGGTGGTCGGGTCGAAAGCGCCATTGGCTTTGCAATCTTCGATCACAGCCTGGTAGATGGTCGCGTAGCAACGATCCGGGATGACCGCCTTGGTGTCGTGCAGCTGACCGTCGGTGCCCCACATTTTGCCGGAGTCACGGATCATCGCTGGCATCGAGGCGTCGACGATCACGTCGCTCGGCACGTGCAGGTTGGTGATGCCTTTGTCGGAGTTGACCATCGCCAGCGATGGGCGAGCAGCGTAGACCGCGGCCATGTCAGCTTCGATCTGAGCTTGCTGCTCAGCCGGCAGGGCCTTGATGCGCGCGTACAGATCGCCGATGCCGTTGTTCAGGTTGAAGCCGATTTCGGCCAGCACGTCAGCGTGCTTGGTCAGGGCGTCTTTATAGAACTCGGCAACGATCTGGCCGAACATGATCGGGTCGGAGACCTTCATCATGGTCGCTTTCAGGTGCACCGAGAGCAGCACGCCTTGCGCCTTGGCGCTTTCGATTTCAGCAGCGATGAACGCGCGCAGGGCGTTTTTGCTCATCACGGCGCAGTCGAGGATCTCGCCAGCCTGAACGGTGGTTTTTTCTTTCAGAACGGTCGCGGTACCGTCCTTGGCGATCAGCTCGATCTTCACGGCGTCAGCGGCGTCGATCAGGGCAGCTTTTTCGCTGCCGTAGAAATCGCCGGTGCTCATGTGAGCGACGTGGGACTTGGAGTCTTTGGCCCAGGCGCCCATTTTGTGCGGGTGCTTGCGAGCGTAGTTCTTCACCGACAGCGGTGCGCGGCGATCGGAGTTGCCTTCACGCAGAACCGGGTTCACGGCGCTGCCCTTGACCTTGTCGTAACGCGCCTTGGCGTCTTTGTCAGCGTCGCTGGTCACGGTTTCCGGGTAGTCCGGCAGGTTGTAACCCTGAGCTTGCAGCTCTTTGATCGCGGCTTGCAGCTGTGGCACCGAAGCGCTGATGTTCGGCAGCTTGATGATGTTGGCTTCAGGCGTAACGGCCAGGTCGCCCAGTTCGGCGAGGTGGTCGGCTACGACTTTGTCGCCCAGTTGCTCGGGGAAGCTGGCCAGGATGCGCGCTGCAAGAGAGATATCGCGGGTTTCCACGGCGATATCGGCCGAAGCGGTGTACGCCTCGATGATCGGCAGCAGGGAATAGGTGGCGAGGGCTGGAGCTTCGTCGGTGAAGGTATAGATGATCTTCGAGCGGGTGGGCATATTCGGATTAACTCTCTCTTCTTTGCTAAAGCGTGCGCAGAAACTCGAGGGGCGCCGGGTAAGCGCGTTCGTTCAAAGTCATCCATGAACCGAATGTCGAGATTCTTCGCGGTGATGTTGGGTGCATCAGTAGAGCGTCAAGCAGTCAGGCTGCGGTAACAACCCGACCAATCAGGCGGAAAGTCTCGTGCTAGAGAGGCCAGCCGTCGTGACCCTGTGGTCAGCGGGCGGCATTATACATAGGTAGCTGGCAATCTGCCGATGGTTCATATGCAACGATTCTCGTCCATTGGTCTAAAGGTCGCAGGGCGGGGTCGGGCGTAGAGTCGTCGCGAATGCTTGAGTTTGGCGCTTTTCCCTTTGCTTTCAGGCTTGTACGAAACGAGATGTAGCCGTGCCACGAACAGAGGGTTTGCGTGTTGATTTAACTGGGTTACGCTCGAACCAAGCCAGATGTTCAATCCAAACAATGGAGTTCAGCATGGGTTACAAGAAGATTCAGGTTCCAGCCGTCGGCGACAAAATCACCGTCAATGCAGACCATTCTCTCAATGTTCCTGATAACCCGATCATCCCCTTCATCGAAGGTGACGGCATTGGTGTCGACATCAGTCCGGTGATGATCAAGGTTGTCGATGCTGCAGTTCAAAAGGCATACGGCGGTAAGCGCAAGATTTCCTGGATGGAAGTCTACGCCGGGGAAAAAGCCACTCAGGTTTACGATCAGGACACCTGGCTGCCTCAGGAAACTCTCGATGCAGTCAAGGATTACGTGGTTTCCATCAAAGGCCCGCTGACCACCCCGGTCGGTGGCGGCATTCGCTCGCTGAACGTGGCCCTGCGTCAGCAACTCGACCTGTACGTCTGCCTGCGCCCGGTGCGCTGGTTCGAAGGCGTGCCAAGCCCGGTGAAAAAGCCTGGTGACGTCGACATGACCATCTTCCGCGAGAACTCCGAAGACATCTACGCGGGCATTGAGTGGAAGGCCGGTTCGCCGGAAGCCACCAAAGTCATCAAATTCCTTAAAGAAGAAATGGGCGTCACCAAGATCCGTTTCGACGAAAACTGCGGCATCGGCGTCAAGCCGGTTTCGCTGGAAGGCACCAAGCGCCTGGCACGCAAGGCTCTGCAGTATGTGGTCGATAACGACCGCGATTCGCTGACCATTGTGCACAAAGGCAACATCATGAAGTTCACCGAAGGTGCCTTCAAAGAGTGGGCCTACGAAGTGGCCGCTGAAGAATTCGGCGCGACCCTGCTCGACGGCGGCCCGTGGATGCAGTTCAAAAACCCGAAAACCGGCAAGAACGTTGTGGTCAAAGATGCCATCGCCGACGCCATGCTTCAGCAGATCCTGCTGCGCCCGGCCGAATACGATGTGATCGCGACCCTGAACCTGAACGGCGACTACCTCTCCGACGCTTTGGCGGCGGAAGTGGGTGGCATCGGTATTGCTCCGGGCGCCAACCTGTCCGACACCGTGGCGATGTTTGAAGCGACTCACGGTACTGCGCCGAAGTACGCCGGCAAGGATCAGGTCAACCCGGGTTCGCTGATTCTCTCGGCCGAGATGATGCTGCGCCACATGGGCTGGACCGAAGCGGCGGATCTGATCATCAAGGGCACCAACGGCGCCATTGGTGCCAAGACTGTGACCTATGACTTCGAACGTCTGATGGACGGGGCCAAGCTGGTTTCGTCTTCGGGCTTTGGGGATGCGTTGATTTCGCATATGTAAAACGCGGGCACATAAAAAACCGCCTGCCTCGATGAATTGAGGCAGGCGGTTTTTTTATGGCTGAAGGTTCTGAGGCGTCAGCTGGATACCGTTTGCGCTGCGGGGGCGGCCGGGGTCGCTTCGTTGACCACGTCTGCCGAGCAGATTTTCACCGCGTGAAGGCCTTTGGGGCCTTGCACGATCTCGAATTTCACTGCCTGACCCGCTTTCAGGGTTTTATACCCGTCCATCTCAATGGCGGAGTAGTGCGCAAAGAAATCAATATCTTTGCCATCCTCATCGCGGCCTTCGCGGGCTTCGGTATTGATAAAGCCGAATCCCTTGGCATTGTTGAACCATTTCACCTTGCCGACAGCCATGCTCAAATCCCTCTGCAACAGACTCCATCGCTGGAGTATCATCCAATTCATCCGCAATCTAATCCGTTAAAAGGATTGACTCCGCGGATCTTTTTTACCCACTGTGGGCTCTATTGGTTGTAACACCGTTTTCCCGATAGTCAAGGTGACCGGGCAGTCGGAGTTGAAAACGTGGACAACCGCCCCCACCACTGTATTTGCACAACTGACGAACCTTTCTTTCCATGCATGCAATCAGCCAGATTCGACTAACATTCAATCAGGATCGCCCGCTTCTCCAAAAGGATCTTCCAGAGGAGCACGACGACGATTCGGCAGGCGTTGCTGTTCAGGAAGCAAAGCCTGCGTTACAGGCGCCGCCGATGTACAAGGTGGTTTTGTTCAACGATGACTACACACCGATGGATTTCGTCGTCGAAGTGCTCGAGGTGTTTTTTAACCTGAATCGCGAGCTGGCGACCAAGGTCATGCTGGCCGTCCACACAGAAGGACGGGCAGTATGTGGAGTGTTTACCCGCGACATCGCCGAGACAAAGGCCATGCAGGTCAACCAGTACGCCAGGGAAAGCCAGCATCCGCTACTCTGTGAAATCGAGAAGGACGGTTAATCGCCGACCACTTGGGTATGAGGTGAAGCTATGTTAAACCGCGAGCTCGAAGTCACCCTCAATCTAGCCTTCAAGGAGGCTCGTTCGAAACGTCATGAATTCATGACCGTCGAACACCTTTTGCTGGCCCTATTGGACAATGAGGCTGCCGCCACCGTTTTGCGTGCCTGCGGCGCAAACCTCGACAAACTCAAGCATGACCTGCAGGAGTTCATCGACTCCACCACGCCATTGATCCCCGTTCATGACGAAGATCGCGAAACCCAGCCAACCCTGGGCTTCCAGCGTGTACTGCAACGTGCTGTTTTCCACGTACAGAGCTCGGGCAAACGCGAAGTAACCGGCGCCAACGTGCTGGTTGCCATCTTCAGTGAGCAAGAGAGTCAGGCAGTGTTCCTGCTGAAACAGCAGAGCGTTGCGCGCATCGATGTCGTCAATTACATCGCACACGGCATTTCCAAAGTGCCGGGGCATGGCGATCACTCTGAAGGTGAACAAGATATGCAGGACGACGAGGGCGGTGAGTCTTCTTCTTCAGGCAATCCTCTGGATGCTTATGCCAGCAACCTCAACGAACTCGCGCGTCAGGGTCGAATAGATCCGCTGGTCGGCCGTGAGTCGGAAGTCGAGCGTGTCGCGCAGATTCTCGCGCGTCGACGCAAGAACAATCCGCTGCTGGTTGGTGAAGCAGGCGTGGGTAAAACCGCGATTGCCGAAGGCCTGGCCAAGCGCATTGTAGACAACCAGGTGCCGGATCTGTTGGCCAACAGCGTTGTTTACTCCCTCGACCTCGGTGCCCTGCTCGCGGGCACCAAGTATCGCGGTGATTTCGAGAAGCGCTTCAAGGCGTTGCTCAATGAATTGAAAAAACGTCCGCAGGCGATCCTGTTCATCGACGAGATCCACACCATCATCGGTGCCGGCGCTGCGTCCGGTGGCGTAATGGATGCCTCGAACCTGCTCAAACCGCTGCTGTCGTCTGGCGACATTCGCTGCATCGGCTCGACCACGTTCCAGGAATTCCGCGGCATCTTCGAGAAAGATCGTGCCTTGGCACGTCGATTCCAGAAGGTTGATGTTGTCGAACCGTCGGTGGAAGACACCATCGGTATTCTGCGCGGCCTGAAAGGGCGTTTCGAGCAGCACCACAACATCGAATACAGCGATGAGTCGTTGCGCGCCGCTGCTGAACTGGCCTCGCGCTACATCAATGACCGGCATATGCCGGACAAGGCCATCGACGTGATCGACGAGGCGGGCGCCTACCAGCGTCTGCAACCGGTAGAAAAACGTGTGAAGCGCATCGAAGTGCCGCAGGTTGAAGACATCGTCGCGAAAATCGCGCGGATTCCGCCTAAGCACGTCACCAGTTCCGACAAGGAACTGCTGCGTAACCTGGAGCGTGACCTGAAACTGACGGTGTTTGGTCAGGACGCGGCGATCGATTCGCTGTCGACTGCGATCAAGCTGTCTCGCGCCGGGCTGAAATCGCCTGACAAGCCAGTCGGTTCGTTCCTGTTCGCAGGCCCGACCGGTGTTGGTAAAACCGAAGCTGCGCGGCAGTTGGCCAAGGCGTTGGGGATCGAACTGGTGCGCTTCGACATGTCCGAGTACATGGAGCGTCACACCGTATCGCGTCTGATCGGTGCGCCTCCGGGGTATGTCGGCTTTGATCAGGGCGGTCTGTTGACCGAAGCGATCACCAAGCAGCCGCACTGCGTATTGCTCCTCGATGAAATCGAGAAGGCGCATCCGGAAGTCTTCAACCTGCTGCTGCAGGTGATGGATCACGGCACGCTGACCGACAACAACGGGCGCAAGGCGGACTTCCGCAACGTGATCGTGATCATGACCACCAACGCTGGTGCCGAGACGGCTGCTCGCGCTTCGATCGGTTTCACCCATCAGGATCACTCGTCTGATGCGATGGAAGTGATCAAGAAGAGCTTCACGCCGGAGTTCCGTAACCGTCTGGACACCATTATCCAGTTTGGTCGCCTCAGTCATGAGGTTATCAAAAGTGTGGTGGACAAGTTCCTTACGGAGCTTCAGGCGCAGCTGGAAGACAAGCGTGTGCTGCTTGAGGTCACTGATGCCGCGCGTAGTTGGCTGGCGGCGGGTGGTTATGACTCGGCGATGGGCGCACGTCCGATGGCGCGTCTGATCCAGGACAAGATCAAGCGTCCGTTGGCGGAGGAGATTCTGTTTGGCGAGCTGGCCGAGCATGGCGGTGTGGTTCACATCGACATCAAGGATGGTGAGTTGACGTTTGACTTCGAGACCACCGCAGAAATGGCCTGATGGCCTTGGATCAAGAGGGCGCCTTCGGGCGCCTTTTTGTTATTTGTTATTTGTTATTTGTTGTTTGGGGTTTTTGGGTGAATATCCGTTGCTGCGGTGATGGCTTATTACGATTTCGCCCTTACGGCGACTCACTTTTTTTCAAGCGCCAAAAAAAGTAAGCAAAAAACGCTTGCTCCTGCGTGCGGCCCGCTCGCTGGGGCTCGGGGTTCCTTCGCTCCGGGATCGATCCGGGCGCAGCGCCTACGGTTTGCTTCGCTGCACCTCCTCTCGCTGTGTTTGGCTGCGCCAAACGGTCGCTGCGCTCCCACGCCCGGATCAATCCCTCCACTCAGCCTTCCGACGTCGCCCGTGGATCAAGATCAAGAGCAGGCGAGCTGACACTCGGCCTATTGAGTGGTGAAGAGCGGGGCGTGGTCGGCTTTGGATTTGTGGTGGTGCTTCCCCTCACCCCAGCCCTCTCCCGAGGGAGAGGGGGCCGGTTTGTGTGCTTTTCAATATCTGAGTTCAACGCGGTATCGCACGTCGGCGTAACTCTCCCAAACACCACCGTCAGTCCCCTCTCCCTCCGGGAGAGGGCTAGGGTGAGGGGCTCTTGATCTGGCACTTGATCTTGCTTTGGCTTTTGATCTTTTGCCCCATCGGCAGGCCGAGCGTAGGTGTTCATCCGGGGGTAGGCGCGCAGCGCCGTGCGGCGAAGCCGCATACATCGAGAGGAGGTGCAGCGAAGCAAACCGTAGGCGATGCCCCCGGATGGACACCGTAGCGAGGGAACACTGAGCCTAAGCGAAGTGCCGTACGCCAGGAGCAAAGCCTTTTGCTTACTTTTCGGCGTCTGGAAAAGTGAGTCGCTGTAAGAGCGAAACCGCCAGCGGCAACACCCGCAGAAACGGATATGTCCCCAAACCCCAAACCCCAAACCCCAAAACGCAGACAAACAAAAACGCCCGGCATAAACCGGGCGTTCTGTATTGACTTGATTAACGAGCGCGGTAAGTAATGCGCCCTTTGCTCAAGTCATAGGGCGTCAGCTCGACGCGCACTTTGTCACCGGTAAGAATACGAATGTAGTTCTTGCGCATCTTGCCGGAAATATGCGCGGTTACGACGTGCCCATTTTCCAACTCCACACGAAACATGGTGTTGGGCAGGGTGTCGACGACAGTGCCTTCCATTTCGAAGCTGTCTTCTTTCGACATGCAGTAAAGCCCTCGGTATCCAATGAATGGCCCGGTGCAACTGCGCCAGGCAAAAGCGGCGTGCATTGTGCCCGAAAAATGGTGTTTACGCCAAGGGGTTTACGGCTTGGGTTTAGTTGAGGATGACCCAGCGCTGATTAATCAGCAATTCGATGGGTCGGTATTGCGTCTTGTAGTTCATCTTTTTGCAGTTCTTGATCCAGTACCCGAGGTACACCGCCTCAAGCCCGAGGCGCTGTGCCTCGGCGATTTGCCAGAGAATGGCAAATCGGCCAAGACTACGGCGCTCTTCGTCGGGTTCGTAGAAGGTGTATACCGCCGACAAACCGTTCGGCAGTAAATCGGTCACCGCCACGGCGAGCAACCGTCCGTCGAGTCGGAACTCGTAAAAGCGCGAGAAGGGCAGATCACGTACCAGAAAAGTCGAGAATTGATCACGGCTTGGCGGGTACATGTCGCCGTCAGCGTGGCGTTGTTCGATGTAGCGCTGGTACAGATCGAAATATTCTTCACTGAATTGCGGTTTGGCCGGGCGCACCTGCAAATCCGTATTGCGTTTGAAGATCCGCTTCTGCTGGCGATTGGGTGTGAACTGCGCTACCGGGATGCGCGCAGGCACGCACGCATTGCAGTTCTGGCAATGCGGGCGGTACAGATGATCGCCGCTGCGACGAAAGCCCATTTCCGACAGGTCTGCGTAGACATGCACATCCATGGGCTGACTCGGATCGAGAAACAGGGTCGTGGCCTGCTCCTCGGGCAGATAACTGCAAGAGTGAGGCTGAGTGGCATAGAACTTCAAACGCGCCAACTCGGTCATGATCAACCCTCGGGATAAGCTGGTGAATTAAGTGTAAGCCACGCGCGCAAAAGTCGCTCAGCAAACCCAGGTGGCACGATTGGGTTGATCCAGGTGATTTGCCAGAAAGTCGGCGAATTGCTGACGAGGAATCGCCCGCGCGCCGAGGCTGTGCAGATGATCGGTCGGCATCTGGCAATCGATCAGCACGAATCCCGAGTCTTGCAGATGGCGCACCAGGGTGGCAAAGCCGAATTTGGAGGCGTTGTCGGCGCGGCTGAACATCGATTCGCCGAAAAACAGTTGGCCCATCGCCAGGCCATACAGGCCGCCGACCAGCTCTCCCTGGTCCCAGACCTCCACCGAATGGGCGAAGCCGCGACGATGCAGTTCGACGTAGGCGTCCTGCATCGCCTCGGTGATCCAGGTGCCGTCGGCATAATCCCGTGGTGCGGCGCAGGCGCGGATTACCGCGTCGAAGTCCTGATCGAAGGTCACTTGATAGCGTTCCTGGCGCAGCAATTTGCCGAGGCTGCGCGAGACATGCAGTTCGTCGGGAAACAACACTGTGCGCGGATCCGGCGACCACCAGAGAATTGGCTGGCCCTCGGAAAACCACGGAAAGCAGCCATGGCGATACGCTTGAATCAGCCGATCGGCCGACAGATCGCCACCAGCGGCGAGCAATCCGTTGGGGTCGCGCATGGCCTTTTCCAGTGGTGGAAAAGTCAGTGAATTACGTTGTAACCAAGTCAGCATGGCATCCAGGCTTGCAGAAGGGGAGGGCGGTGCGGGCTGTTCGGCCCGCAATAAAGTGTGCCGTTAAATGACAGGAATGTCGTCCAGATACTTCTCGGCATCAAGCGCGGCCATGCAGCCGGCGCCTGCCGACGTCACCGCCTGACGATAAACGTGGTCGGCCACGTCGCCGGCGGCAAACACCCCGGGAATCCCGGTGGAGGTCGCGTCGCCGTCACTGCCGCCCTTGACCTGCAAATAGCCGTCGCGCATCGACAACTGGCCTTGAAACAGGTCGGTGTTGGGTTTGTGGCCAATGGCGATGAAGACGCCGGCCAGTGCCAGTTCGCGGGTTTCGCCGGTATGGCTGTCACGCAGTCGCGCGCCGGTGACCCCGCTGGCATCGCCGAGTACTTCGTCGAGATTCTGGTTCCAGTGCAGGCGTACGTTGCCGTTGGCGGCTTTCTCGAACAGTTTGTCCTGGAGGATTTTCTCCGAGCGCAGTTTGTCGCGGCGATGGATCAGGTGCACCTCTTTGGCGATGTTCGACAGGTACAGTGCTTCCTCAACCGCCGTATTGCCGCCGCCGATCACGGCGACCACCTGATTGCGATAGAAAAAGCCGTCACAGGTCGCGCACGCGGAAACCCCTTTGCCGGCGAAGGCTTCTTCCGAAGGCAGCCCCAGGTATTGCGCCGAGGCGCCGGTGGCGATGATCAGCGCATCGCAGGTGTAAGTGCCGCTGTCGCCAATAAGCTCGAACGGGCGCTGCTGCAACTTGGCGGTGTGGATGTGGTCGTAAACGATCTCTGTGGCAAAGCGTTCGGCGTGCTTCTGCATGCGCTCCATCAGCACTGGGCCGGTGAGGCCTTCGACGTCGCCGGGCCAGTTGTCGACCTCGACGGTGGTGGTGAGCTGGCCACCGGCCTGCAGGCCGGTAATCACCACGGGTTTGAGGTTGGCGCGGGCGGCATACACGGCAGCGCTGTAACCGGCCGGGCCGGAGCCGAGGATGATCAGGCGTGAATGCTTCGCTACGTTCATCAAATACCCCTCATAAGCCTTTGTCACAAAAGGTAATGCATGCTCAAATTGGCCCACAGGTCTTGTGTGCTTGACTATGCTTGATCCTGGGGTTTGAAGCATGGCATCGGACGCACAAACCCGTACAATGCCGGGCTGTTACAGAATATTCGCGGTGCGCTGTATTCATGGCTGTGTTTATAAAACCGGCAGCACAGTGTTAAAAGTAGTCTCAGTTGCGCTCGTTCACTTTTTTACCTGCCTGGATTGGGCAGTTTTTTATCGTCATTCAATAGATGGACGCGCCTCGGGCGCAGGAAAAGAAGCGTTTTGAAGAAATCCACCGAAGCACCAAAAACAGTCGTTCCGCTCTGGCGCCAACAATTGCACTACCGGCTCAAGGAAGGTGCATTGATCGCCATTGGCGCCTTGTGCCTGTTCCTGATGATGGCTTTGCTGACCTACGGCAAGGACGATCCGGGCTGGAGCCACAACAGCAAGATCGACGATGTACAGAATTTCGGCGGCCCGGCGGGCTCCTACAGCGCTGACATCCTGTTCATGGTGCTGGGTTATTTCGCTTATATCTTCCCGTTGCTGCTGGCGATCAAGGCCTACCAGATCTTTCGCCAGCGCCACGAGCCGTGGCAGTGGAGCGGCTGGCTGTTTTCCTGGCGCCTGATCGGTCTGGTGTTTCTGGTGCTGTCCGGCGCGGCGCTGGCACATCTGCATTTCCATGCAGCGTCGGGTCTGCCAGCGGGGGCCGGTGGCGCGTTGGGCGAAAGCCTCGGCAATCTGGCAAAGAACGCGCTGAACATTCAGGGCAGCACGCTGTTGTTCATCGCGCTATTCCTGTTCGGCCTGACGGTGTTCACCGACCTGTCGTGGTTCAAGGTGATGGACATCACCGGCAAGATCACCCTCGATCTGTTCGAGCTGTTCCAGGGCGCGCTCAATCGCTGGTGGTCGGCACGTACCGAACGCAAACAACTGGTTGCGCAACTGCGTGAAGTCGATGATCGCGTGCATGACGTGGTCGCGCCGACGGTCACCGACAAGCGTGAGCAGGCCAAAGTCAAAGAACGCCTGATCGAACGTGAGCAAGCCCTCAGCAAGCACATGTCCGATCGCGAGAAACAAGTTCCGCCGGTTATCGCACCGGCCCCGGCCAAGGCGCCCGAGCCAAGCAAGCGCGTGCAGAAAGAGAAACAGGTACCGTTGTTCGTCGACAGCGCCGTGGAAGGCACCTTGCCGCCGATCTCGATTCTCGATCCTGCGGAAAAGAAACAACTCAATTACTCACCGGAATCCCTGGCGGCGGTCGGCCACTTGCTGGAGATCAAGCTCAAAGAGTTCGGTGTCGAGGTCACGGTGGATTCGATCCACCCGGGCCCGGTGATTACCCGTTACGAAATTCAGCCTGCCGCCGGCGTAAAAGTCAGCCGCATCGCCAACCTGGCGAAAGACCTTGCACGCTCCCTGGCCGTGACCAGCGTGCGTGTGGTCGAGGTGATTCCGGGCAAGACCACCGTCGGTATCGAGATTCCCAACGAAGACCGGCAGATCGTGCGCTTCTCCGAGGTGCTGTCGACGCCTGAGTACGACAACTTCAAATCGCCGGTCACCCTGGCACTCGGTCACGATATCGGTGGTAAACCGGTAATCACTGACCTGGCGAAGATGCCGCACTTGCTGGTGGCCGGTACGACCGGTTCCGGTAAGTCGGTGGGTGTGAACGCGATGATCCTGTCGATCCTGTTCAAGTCCGGCCCGGAAGACGCCAAGCTGATCATGATCGACCCGAAGATGTTGGAACTGTCGATCTATGAAGGCATTCCGCACCTGCTGTGCCCGGTCGTGACCGACATGAAGGACGCTGCCAACGCCCTGCGCTGGAGCGTTGCCGAGATGGAGCGCCGTTACAAGCTGATGGCGAAGATGGGCGTGCGTAACCTGTCCGGCTTCAACGCCAAGGTCAAGGAGGCCCAGGACGCCGGCGAGCCGTTGAGCGATCCGCTGTACAAGCGTGAAAGCATTCACGACGAAGCACCATTGCTGCAAAAGCTGCCGACCATCGTTGTAGTGGTCGACGAATTCGCTGACATGATGATGATTGTCGGCAAGAAGGTTGAAGAACTGATCGCCCGTATCGCCCAGAAGGCCCGTGCGGCCGGTATTCACTTGATCCTCGCGACCCAGCGGCCTTCGGTGGACGTGATCACCGGTCTGATCAAGGCCAACATTCCGACGCGTATGGCGTTCCAGGTGTCGAGCAAGATCGACTCCCGCACCATCATCGATCAGGGTGGTGCTGAACAACTGCTCGGCCACGGTGACATGCTTTACATGCCACCGGGCACCAGCCTGCCGATCCGGGTTCACGGCGCGTTCGTATCCGACGATGAAGTACACCGTGTGGTCGAAGCGTGGAAACTGCGCGGCGCGCCGGAATACAACGATGACATCCTCAACGGTGTCGAAGAAGCCGGCAGCGGTTTTGAGGGCAGCAGCGGTGGCGGCGATGGCGATGATCCGGAAGCCGACGCGCTGTATGACGAAGCCGTACAGTTCGTACTCGAAAGCCGTCGTGCCTCTATTTCCGCTGTACAGCGCAAGCTGAAGATCGGCTACAACCGTGCCGCACGGATGATCGAAGCCATGGAAATGGCCGGGGTCGTCACCTCGATGAACACCAACGGTTCCCGTGAAGTCCTGGCCCCGGGCCCGGTACGCGACTGATTGCAAACGCAAGAGGCGGGACAATGATGTGCCGCCGCTCTCCCAACGAGTATTCAAGAGGACTCCCATGCGTCTTATCCGCATGCTGCTGCCAGTACTGGCGCTGACCACTCTCACGGCCCACGCCGATGACAAGGACGTGGCGCGTCTGACCCAATTGCTGGAAACATCCAAGACCCTGAGCGCGAACTTCTCGCAGCTGACCCTCGACGGCAGCGGCACGCAGTTGCAGGAAACCACTGGCAACATGACCCTGCAGCGTCCGGGCCTGTTCTACTGGCACACCAACGCGCCGGCCGAGCAGACCATGGTCTCCGACGGCAAGAAAGTCACCCTGTGGGACCCGGATCTGGAACAGGCGACCATCAAGAAACTCGACGAGCGCCTGACCCAGACCCCGGCACTGCTGCTGTCCGGTGATGTGTCGAAGATCAGCCAGAGCTTCGACATCAGCGCGAAAGAGGCGGGCGGCGTGATCGACTTCACCCTCAAGCCGAAAACCAAGGACACCCTGTTCGACAACCTGCGTCTGTCGTTCCGCAACGGTCTGCTTAACGATATGCAGCTGATCGACAGCGTCGGCCAGCGCACCAACATCCTGTTTACCGGGGTCAAGGCCAACGAGCCGGTGTCGCCGTCCAAGTTCAAGTTCGACATCCCCAAGGGTGCTGACGTGATCCAGGAATAAACACGAAACCCTTTGTAGGAGTGAGCCTGCTCGCGATTCGATTTGTCAGTCACATCTTCATCGTCTGACCCACCGCTATCGCGAGCAGGCTCACTCCTACAGGGTCAATGATCGGCAAAATAGAGGTTTCAACGCTACGTGATGGATCTGTTTCGCAGTGCACCGATTGCCCAGCCACTGGCCGCGCGTTTGCGTGCGACCAATCTGGATGAGTACGTCGGTCAGGAGCACGTGCTCGCTCGCGGCAAGCCTCTGCGTGAGGCGCTGGAGCAGGGTGCACTGCATTCGATGATCTTCTGGGGCCCGCCGGGCGTGGGTAAAACCACCCTTGCACGATTGCTCGCGGAAGTCTCCGATGCGCACTTCGAAACGGTCTCGGCGGTGCTCGCCGGGGTCAAGGAGATCCGTCAGGCCGTTGAAATCGCCAAGCAGCAGGCCGGCCAGTACGGCAAGCGCACGATTCTGTTCGTCGATGAAGTGCACCGTTTCAACAAATCCCAGCAGGACGCGTTCCTGCCGTACGTTGAAGACGGCACGCTGATCTTCATCGGCGCCACCACCGAAAACCCTTCGTTCGAGCTCAACAACGCTCTGTTGTCGCGGGCCCGCGTCTACGTGCTGAAAAGCCTCGACGAAGCGGCGCTGCGCAAACTGGTGCATCGTGCACTCACTGAAGAGCGTGGGCTGGGCAAGCGCAACCTGACGCTTAACGACGAAGGCTTCCAAATGCTGCTGTCCGCCGCCGATGGCGATGGCCGACGTCTGCTCAATCTGCTGGAAAACGCCTCCGATCTGGCTGAAGACAACAGCGAAATCGGCACCGAGCTGCTGCAAAGCCTGCTCGGCGATACTCGTCGACGTTTCGACAAGGGTGGCGAAGCGTTCTACGACCAGATCTCGGCGCTGCACAAATCGGTACGCGGCTCCAACCCCGACGGCGCGCTGTACTGGTTTGCGCGGATGATCGACGGTGGTTGCGATCCGCTGTACCTGGCCCGCCGTGTGGTGCGCATGGCCAGTGAAGACATCGGCAACGCCGACCCGCGCGCCCTCAGCCTGTGCCTCGCGGCGTGGGAGGTGCAGGAGCGCCTCGGCAGTCCGGAAGGCGAGTTGGCCGTGGCCCAG
The DNA here is from genome assembly GCF_054667675.1 of Pseudomonas sp. S3_C06. Taxonomy (NCBI): domain Bacteria; kingdom Pseudomonadati; phylum Pseudomonadota; class Gammaproteobacteria; order Pseudomonadales; family Pseudomonadaceae; genus Pseudomonas; species Pseudomonas sp. S3_C06. The sequence continues at coordinate 1,466,566 of NZ_CP162747.1, read as the reverse complement.
GCCATCACTTATCTGGCCTGCGCGCCGAAGAGCAATGCGGTGTACATGGGCTTCAAAACCGCTCTGCGTGCCGCTGCTGAAAACGGCTCGCTGGAAGTACCCCTGCACCTGCGCAACGCGCCGACCAAACTGATGAAGCAATTGGGCTACGGTGACGAATACCGCTACGCCCATGATGAGCCGGACGCTTACGCCGCCGGCGAAGACTATTTCCCGGAAGAGCTCGAACCGATTCCGTTCTACCAGCCTGTGCCGCGCGGCCTGGAATTGAAGATCGGCGAGAAGCTCAACCACCTCGCCCAACTCGATCGTTTAAGCCCTCGGCAGCGGAGAAAATAGTGCTTCCATTGATTGTTGCGGTCTCCGTCGGCGGTGTCGCCGGCACCTTGTTGCGCTTCGCCACCGGCAATTGGGTCAACGCCAATTGGCCGCGGCACTTCTATACCGCGACGCTGGCCGTTAATATCGTGGGCTGTCTGTTGATTGGCGTGTTGTACGGCCTGTTTTTGATACGCCCGGAGGTGCCGATCGAGGTGCGTGCCGGGTTGATGGTCGGCTTCCTCGGGGGGCTGACGACTTTTTCATCCTTTTCACTGGATACGGTGCGCCTGCTGGAAAGCGGGCAAGTGCCGCTGGCCCTGGGCTATGCGGCACTCAGCGTATTCGGCGGGCTGCTCGCGACGTGGGCTGGCCTGTCTTTGACCAAACTTTGATAACGAGAAACCGACATGCTCGATTCCAAACTGTTACGTAGCAACCTTCAGGACGTAGCGGACCGCCTGGCTTCCCGTGGCTTTGCCCTGGATACCGCGCGCATCGAAGCGCTGGAAGAACAGCGCAAGACCGTCCAGACCCGCACCGAAGCACTGCAGGCTGAGCGTAACGCGCGTTCCAAATCCATCGGTCAGGCCAAGCAGCGCGGCGAAGACATCGCGCCGTTGATGGCGGACGTCGAGCGCATGGCGGGCGAACTGAGCGCCGGTAAAGTCGAACTGGACGCGATCCAGACCGAACTGGATTCGATCCTGCTCGGCATCCCGAACCTGCCACACGAATCCGTGCCGGTCGGCAAAGACGAAGACGACAACGTCGAAGTGCGCCGTTGGGGCACGCCGACTGCATTCGATTTCGAAGTGAAAGACCACGTGGCGCTGGGCGAGAAGTTCGGCTGGCTGGACTTTGAAACCGCCGCCAAACTGTCCGGCGCGCGTTTCGCCCTGTTGCGTGGCCCGATCGCCCGTCTGCATCGCGCACTGGCACAGTTCATGATTAACCTGCACGTCAACGAGCACGGCTACGAAGAGGCCTACACGCCTTATCTGGTTCAGGCCCCGGCGCTGCAAGGCACCGGTCAACTGCCGAAGTTCGAAGAAGACCTGTTCAAGATCGCTCGCGAAGGCGAAGCCGATCTGTACTTGATCCCGACTGCCGAAGTGTCGCTGACCAACATCGTTGCCGGCGAAATCGTCGACTCGAAACTGCTGCCGATCAAGTTCGTTGCCCATACTCCGTGCTTCCGCAGTGAAGCCGGCGCATCGGGTCGTGACACTCGCGGCATGATTCGTCAGCACCAGTTCGACAAGGTTGAAATGGTGCAGATCGTTGAGCCGTCGAGCTCGATGGAAGCGCTGGAAGGCCTGACCGCCAACGCCGAAAAAGTCCTGCAACTGCTCGGCCTGCCTTACCGCACGCTGGCGCTGTGCACCGGCGACATGGGCTTCAGCGCAGTCAAGACTTATGACCTCGAAGTGTGGATCCCGAGCCAGGACAAGTACCGCGAAATCTCGTCGTGCTCGAACTGCGGCGACTTCCAGGCCCGTCGTATGCAAGCGCGTTTCCGCAACCCGGAAACCGGCAAGCCTGAGTTGGTGCACACCTTGAACGGTTCCGGTCTGGCGGTTGGCCGTACTCTGGTGGCCGTGCTGGAAAACTACCAGCAGGCCGACGGTTCGATCCGTGTGCCGGACGTGCTGAAGCCGTACATGGGTGGCCTTGAGGTCATCGGCTAAATGAAATATCTGCCGCTGTTTCACAACCTGCGCGGCAGTCGTGTGTTGGTCGTCGGTGGGGGGGAAATTGCCTTGCGCAAATCCCGTCTGCTGGCCGATGCCGGTGCGCTGCTGCGGGTGGTCGCACCTGAAATCGAAACGCAACTGCGTGAACTGGTTACTGCCTCTGGCGGTGAATGCCTGTTGCGCGGTTACGTTGAGGCGGATCTTGACGGTTGCGGGCTGATCATTGCCGCCACCGACGATGAGACGCTGAACGCACAAGTTTCCACCGATGCTCACAAGCGCTGCGTGCCGGTCAACGTGGTCGATGCGCCTGCCTTGTGCAGCGTGATCTTCCCGGCGATCGTCGATCGCTCGCCGCTGATCATTGCCGTGTCCAGCGGCGGCGATGCGCCGGTGCTGGCGCGGTTGATTCGCGCCAAGATCGAAACCTGGATTCCGTCGACTTACGGTCAGTTGGCCGGACTCGCCGCGCGTTTCCGTAATCAGGTGAAAAGCCTGTTTCCGGATGTGCAGCAGCGTCGTGGCTTCTGGGAAGACGTGTTTCAGGGGCCGATTGCCGATCGTCAACTGGCCGGGCAGGGCGCTGAAGCCGAGCGTCTATTGCAAGCCAAGATCGATGGCGAGGCCATGGTCACCACCGGCGAGGTGTATCTGGTCGGCGCGGGCCCGGGCGATCCGGATCTGCTGACCTTCAAGGCCTTGCGTCTGATGCAGCAAGCCGATGTGGTGCTTTACGACCGCTTGGTGGCGCCAGCGATTCTAGAATTGTGCCGTCGCGATGCCGAGCGGGTCTACGTTGGCAAGCGTCGTTCTGATCACGCCGTGCCGCAGGATCAGATCAACCAGCAACTGGTCGATCTGGCCAAGGCCGGCAAGCGCGTGGTGCGGTTGAAGGGCGGCGATCCGTTTATCTTCGGTCGTGGTGGTGAAGAGATCGAAGAGCTGGCTGCTCACGGTATTCCGTTTCAGGTCGTGCCAGGTATCACAGCGGCCAGCGGTTGTGCGGCGTATGCCGGGATTCCGTTGACCCATCGTGATTACGCGCAGTCGGTGCGTTTTGTCACCGGGCATTTGAAGGACGGTTCCACCGATCTGCCATGGGCCGACCTTGTCGCCCCGGCGCAGACGCTGGTGTTCTATATGGGTCTGGTCGGCTTGCCGGTCATTTGCGAACAACTGATCAAGCATGGTCGTTCAGCGGATACCCCGGCGGCGTTGATTCAGCAGGGCACCACGGTCAATCAGCGGGTCTTTACCGGCACGCTGGCCGATCTGCCACGATTGGTGGCGGAGCATGAAGTGCATGCGCCGACACTGGTGATCGTTGGTGAAGTGGTGCAACTGCGCGAGAAGCTGGCTTGGTTCGAAGGGGCTCAGGCGCAAGTCTGAAAACCGAGTCGCCCCATTCGCGAGCAGGCTCGCTCCCACATTGGATCTGTGTCGTGCACAAATCCCCTGTGGGAGCGAGCCTGCTCGCGAAGAGGTCTTCAAAAACGATGCAGATCTCAGCCCCGGCGCCAAACCCCTTTGCCGCTCAACCGCGCCCGATCATGGGCCGCTGTGAAATCCTGCTCCGGCCCCTTCGGCACAACCCCAGTCGGATTGATCGTCTTGTGACTGCCGTAGTAGTGATTCTTGATGTGCTGGAAATCCACCGTCTCGGCAATCCCCGGCAACTGATACACCTCACGCAGCCAGTTCGACAGATTCGGGTAATCGGAAATCCGCCGCAGGTTGCACTTGAAGTGGCCGTGGTACACCGCGTCAAACCGAATCATTGTAGTGAACAAGCGGATATCGGCTTCGGTCAGGTACTCACCCGACAAGTAGCGATTGGCGCCCAGCACCCGCTCCAGATGATCCAGCTCGGCAAACACCTCATCGAACGCTTCTTCATAAGCCTGTTGCGAGGTCGCGAAGCCTGCGCGATAGACACCGTTGTTTACCGCCGGATAGATCCGCTCGTTCAGCGCATCAATCTCGCCGCGTAATGGCGCCGGGTAGAAATCCAGATCGTTGCCGGTCAGATTATCGAACGCGCTGTTGAACATGCGGATGATTTCCGCTGATTCATTGCTGACGATGCGCTTCAGTTTTTTGTCCCACAGTACCGGCACAGTGACGCGCCCGGTGTAATCGGCCGTGTCGGCGGTATAGCGCTGGTGCATGAAGTCGAAGCCGTCGAGCTTGTCGCCGGTTGAGCCGAGCGCCGTGTCGAAGGTCCAGCCGTTTTCCAGCATCAGCCAACTGACCACCGAAACGTCGATCAGACTTTCCAGACCTTTGAGCTTGCGCAGGATCAGCGTGCGATGTGCCCATGGACAGGCGAGGGAAACGTAGAGGTGGTAGCGCCCGGCTTCAGCGGCAAAACCGCCTTCGCCGCTCGGGCCGGGCTGGCCATCGGCGGTGACCCAGTTACGGCGTTTGGCCTGTTCGCGCTGAAACGCGCCGTCCTTGCTGCTTTCGTACCACTTGTCCTGCCAGCGGCCATCGACGAGTAAACCCATGATCAAGACTCCGTAAACCAATAATCGTTGGAGTCGAGTCTATTCCGATGAGTTCGAACAAAAAGCGCAAAGATCGGGCGCGAATGATCGGTTAAATCGATTTGTTCCGCGCAGTCCAGTATTGCTCGGCGGTGGCGAAGGCTTGTTCGCGGGGTTGGCCGAGGCCGCGCAAGGCCAGGGCCATGGTCGCAATCAGGGCCATTTGCGGGTAACTGTCGACCACCTCACCACGCCACACGGCTTTCAGATGTTCAACGTCCAGGGTCGCCGGTTTGACGTGGCGTTGCGCCGACAACTGTGGCCATTCCTCGTCCCAGCTTTCGCCGCCGGTGGTGCCGTAGAGGTGGCTGTCGGCATCCGGGTTGATTTCGATTTCGCCGCCGTCGCCCTTGACCACAATCGCCGTGTCGCCAAGCAAACCACTGGCATCGCGATGCACGGCCTGATAGCCAGGATGGAAAATACTTTGCAGCCCGCAACGCGCGCCCAGCGGATTGAGAATCCGCGCCAGCGAATGAATCGGTGAGCGCAGACCCAAGGTGTTGCGCAGGTCGATCATCTTTTGCAGTGGCGGCGCCCAGTCCACCAGCGGCATGAATGCCAGTCCGCCGTTGTCCAGTGCTGTGCCGACCTGCTGCCAGGTGCGGCACAACGGGATGTTCAACTCACCGAGCAGCTGCTCGCTGTACAGACGCCCGGCGGTATGAGCGCCGCCGCCGTGCATGAAAATGCGCACTCCGTTCTGCGCCAGGCACTTCGCCGCCAGCAGATACCACGGCAGATGGCGCTTCTTGCCGGCGTAAGTCGGCCAGTCCAGATCGACGTTCAACGTGGGTGCCTGCAAACGTGCGCGCAAGGCTTCGGTGAAGCCGGCCATTTCCTCGGCGCTTTCTTCCTTGTGTCGTAGCAACATCAGGAACGCGCCGAGCTGGGTGTCCTCAACCTTGTCGTCGAGCACCATGCCCATGGCTTCCCGGGCTTCTTCGCGCGTCAGGTCGCGAGCGCCACGTTTGCCTTTGCCGAGGATGCGCACGAACTGGGCGAAGGGATGCTCGGTGGGCGTTTCGAGAGTCAGCGCTGGAAAGTCGGTCATAAGCAATTCGTCGGTTTGGGCAGGCCCGCCAGTTTCGCGGCGAGTTTGGCAGGGGTGCCTTTGAACAGTCGGTTCAGGTGCAGGCTGTTGCCTTTGTCCGGGCCGAGTTTCAACGCGGTGTACTTGATCAGCGGCCGGGTGGCCGGGGACAGCTGGAATTCTTCGTAGAAGCTGCGCAGCAGTTCGAGGACTTCCCAGTGCTCGGGCGTCAACTCGATGTCTTCGGCGGCGGCGAGCGCACTGGCGACATCAGCCGACCAGTCACTCAGGTCGACGAGGAAGCCGTCCTTGTCCAGTTCGATGGCGCGGGCGCCGACGGTCATGGCCTTCATAACCAGCTGTTGACCTTGTCGTGGTGGATCGACAGCTCGACGAAGGCCGGGTAATCGATGGCTTTGGCCCAGTCCGGCACTTCGATGGCGCGCGCCTGTGCATCCTCGGCCAGAACGAACAATTTGATCTGGCGGCTTTGCAGTGCGCTAAACGGAGAAGTGCCCGCTTGCAACGCGTAGACCGCGTCGCCGGACAGCAACAAAGCATCAGTACTGCCGATCAGGCGCAGGCAACTGGTCAGACGATCGTCGCCAAAAGGGGAATGAGACAACACATGCAAAGTCGACATCAGAGGGTGATCACCTGGTCGTAACGGTCAATAAGGGCGGTGATTTGCTCGGCGGCCAGCGGCTGTGCTTCGTCCAGCGACAAGTTGTCGAGACCGCGAGTGATGGCGCTCTCAGCGCAATAGAACAGCTCTTCTACACCAAACATCGGCAGCGCCTGCAGGTTGGCGCTGAGGTCTTTCTGCTGCAGGGCCTTGGCGTTTTGCCCGGCGCTGAGTTGCAGCACGCCGTCATCGAGAAACAGCAAACCGATCGGTAGATCAAAGGCGCCGCCGGCCAGCACGATGTCCAGCGCTTCGCGGGCACCGGGGCCTGACCATGGCGATTGGCGGCTGATGATCAACAGGGACTTGGCCATCTCACGCACCTCCGAAGCAGATCAAGCGGTCAGCATCTTGCACTGCGTCATGCAACTGACCGAGGCCGGACAATTCCCACGGCGCGCTGACCGAAATCGCTTCACGCTGATAACGCTTGGCCTCTTCAGCGTTCAGCGCACCACGGCGCAGGGCGGCGGCGATACACACCACGCCATCCAGCTTCTGCTCGCTGATGAACGTGCGCCATTGTTTGGGCAGATCCAGTTCGTCCTGCGGGGTGACTAGCGCATCCGAAGCGTTATAAACGCCGTCCTGATAGAAAAACAGCCGGACAATCTCATGCCCACCGGCCAGCGCAGCCTGCGCAAACAGCAGGGCGCGGCGCGAGGAGGGCGCATGGGCGGCGGAAAACAGCGCAATGGCGAACTTCATGACGGACTCGATCAGCAAAACTGCGGCCATGATAAAGCATTGCAGACCGCAAAGGATCGCAGCGCTTACAGGGAAGCACGATCTCTGTAGGAGCTGCGGCACGCTGCGATCTGTTGATCTTGATTCTGAAAAACAAGATCAACAGATCGCAGCCTCGTTTCACTCGACAGCTCCTACAGGGAAACCGGGGAAGGCGTTGATTAGCGAGGCATGTAACCCAACTGCCAGCGCCGCGGGATTTTCAGGGAGAGCAGCCCGATCATCGCGGCCAGCAACCCGCTGACGAACATCGCTTTGAGCCCCAGATGATGTTCCAGTACCGCCCCCAGAATCGCGCCGATAAACATCCCGCTCCATGGCACCAGTTGCACCCGCCAGCCGCTGCGCCGTTCGCCAAGCATCCAGCGGCCCAATCCACGGCCGAATCGCGACAATGCGCCAGTCACGTAAGTGAGCCCGACCGGCAAGCCGTTTACCTCTTCGACCGCCGCATTGAGCATGCCCATCGCAATAATTGCCGCCATCAGCGCCGGCAGTTGCGTGTCGAATGGCCAGACCGCCGCTGCGCACAGCAGGGTAGCGATACATAGCAGCAGCGGCAGCGCCCGGCGTCCACCCAAGCGCGCAACTACAACACCCAAAGCATTACCGACAACGAAAGTTGCGACGAGAATCACCAGACGCACGGTCAGCCCGACATCGCCATCACTGATCGCCACAGCGAGTCGAGTGGTGTTGCCGCTCATGAACGAGACGAAGTCGCCGCTGGCCATAAAACCGATGGCGTCGGTCATTCCGGCCAGTACCGAGAGGCTGGCCACCAGTGCCAGACCCACCCGCCCGCGCCACTTCTGCGTGTGCAGATGGCCGGGGCTGGCGCGGTGAGTCGAGGCGGATGGCAGCATGAGTGGCGGTGTCCTTTCGCGGTGGTTACGGTTCTATGCCATACAGATCGCAATATTCCAGCCAATCCATACCGGCCATTTCTGCGACTTCACGGTGAACTTCCAGACGCTGCGCCTGATACTCCTCAGGCGAATCAGCGGTCAGTTGCAAGGTCAACTCCCAGGCGAACAGACCGAGACTTTCCGCCTCGGCCTCAAACGCTTCATGCAGTCGTTCTTCACGATACTGCGCCTGCGTTTCGCCTTTGGCCTGGGCCAGCAACGGGTTGAGGTGGTCGAGGGTTTCGCGCAGTTCGGGACGCGCGTCGAGAAACACTTTCAGGGCATGTTCATGTCGCTGGTCGGTAGGCGCCATGTGTTTTCCTTGTGAGGCTGATGACCTTAGGTTGCCGCAGCGGCCTGCGCGTGTCGCGCTATAAATGCAGTAAAGCAGAACGATTTCTGCTGCTGCGGTGATACAGTCCGCTTTTTTCTGAATGAGCGAATGCAATGCGAATTCTGATGGTAGCGCTGGCGGCGACGCTGCTGGCCGGTTGCGCAGGCTCGGTGATGGACGATGCTCGCACCAAAACCCCCTATAAAGTACTGACTTCGGACAAAGCCGAAAAAGTCGTGGCGCAGTGTGTGCAGTTCGGCTGGCAGGACGAGGCGGTGTTCGGCGTCGATGCGGCGGCGTATCTGGAACCGCGCAAATCGGGCGGTACGACGGTGTATACCCGTTCGGCGGAGTCGTTTGTCGACGTGATCACTGAAGCTTCGGGCACGACGCTGAATTACTACGCGCAGAAGGATGACTTTGTCGCCAAGCGCCGGTTGGCGGCTTTAGCGACCTGCCTCTGATCATGCGCTGAAGCGGCTGCCACCTTCGTCGGAACGCCGCCCGGAGCAGGCTCGCTCCCACATTTTGCAATGCGTTCCAATGTGGGAGCGAGCCTGCTCGCGAAGGGGCCGCAACATTCAACCAATCAGTCGCTTCTGGAAGAAATGCCGCTTATGCCCCAAGGGGTAATCCAGAATCTCTCCGCATTCGCTGAATCCAAGCTTCTTGTAAAACTCCGGAGCCTGGAAGGAGAAGGTGTCGAGCCAGATGCCAACGCAGTCTTTTTCCCGTGCCAGATCTTCCGCCCTCTGCATCAACTGCGAGCCGATACCTTTGCCGCGACCCTGTTCCGGCACGGCCAATAACTCAATGAACAGCCAACGATAGAACGTGTGGGCATACAAACCTCCGAGGATCGCATCGTGTTCATCACGCACTAACAGAGCGATCGGCTCGAAGGTCGACGGTCCGGCTTTGGCAACGTTGTGCGCACGCAGCGGCGCGAGGATGGCTGTGCGTTCTTCTTCGCTCGGGTTTTGTGACAGCTCGATGCGCAAATTCATACGTGACTTCCTTGTAGTTTGAACCCGCAGCCTATCCTGCCCGGCGCCTGTCTTCCAAGCCCTGCCGCAACCCGGTGGAACTGCCGCTCTCGCGTCGGGGTCTAGCCTTTACAGCGTCATTCCAGCACGCGGTTGATGAGGATCCCCCATGAATATTTTCGAAGCCCTTCGCGAAAGCCATGACCGCCAGCGTAGCTACGCCAAAACCCTGATCGAAACCAGCGGCGATACGCCGGAACGGGTCGAAGCTTACAAACAGCTCAAGGCAGAACTCCAGGCTCATGAAACTGCTGAAGAGCGCCATTTCTACATTCCGCTGATGGAGCTTGATGACGGTGTCGATCTGAGTCGCCATGCCATCGCTGAACACCATGAAATGGACGAGATGATGGAAGAACTCGACGAGACCGAGATGTCCAGTCCGGCGTGGTTGGCAACCGCGAAGAAGCTGTCGGACAAGGTTCATCATCATTTAAAGGAAGAAGAGCAGAAGTTCTTCCAGATGGCCGGAAAATTGCTCAACGAGAAACAGAAAGAACAGCTTGCCGGGCAGTACGAAAAGGAGTTCAAGGCACAGTTACCGTGAGTACTGAATGGCAGTTTTTGCAGCATTGGCGTGTAATCTTTTGGCGCCATCTCGGGTGGGCGTTATCGTAATTGACTGTATATACATCCAGTATTTTCAGTGTTTTTACGTCTTGAGGCCGTCGACTGCGACAAAACCGCCGATGGACAAAAAATTCGTCTCCGTTAGCTTGAAGGCCTCTCCTCGGAAAGGAGAGTTCTTAAATCAACGGAGTGAAAAACATGAATCAACCACAAGCACAAACCCAACTGCGACACGGTCGTGTCATCTCCCCTGCAAGCCGCGGTGCGGTGGCGATCGAGCAAGGATTGCTCGGCGCCTGGCAGGTCAACGAAATGGAAGGCGGGAAGAATTTCCCGGCACTGGCAGCGGGGCCGTTTCCGGCCCCTTACCAGAGCGACTCGGACAGTGTCACGCCACCGGCCGACGGCTACATTCTCAGCGGCGGCAAGAACGATGCCCGCGATTGCGTGAACTTCACCAATGAAGAGATGAGCAAGAAACTCGCTCGCCCGTTTACCTGGCCGCTGCTCAATGTCACGCCGGGGCAGACCCTCGAAATCAAGTGGGAATACACCGCGCCGCACACCACCCGCGGCTACCGCTGGCTGATCACCAAGGATGGCTGGGACCCGAAACAACGCATCAGCCGCGCGCAACTGGAAGCGCAACCGTTTTTCGAGGACTTCTACACTCAGGTGCCTTATTACAGCTATCCGAATGAGCTGAAGGCCAAGGTCAATCACGCGGTGAAACTGCCAGCCAACAAGAGGGGCCATCACGTGATCGTGCTGATGTGGATCGTTGCCAACACCGGTAACGCCTTCTATCAGGCCTTCGACGTCGACTTCAAATAACGGCGCTGCGTCGTCAAACCCACACGTTCTGAAGGATTAGAACATGTCAAATATCGACTTTTCTTTAATGCAAAACCCGGCGAGCGATGCCGCTTCGCTGATGCCGAGCATTGCCGGCAAAAAGATCCTCATGGGCTTCTGGCACAACTGGCCAGCGGGGGCGAGCGATGGTTATCGCCAAGGCCGCTTTGCCAGCCTCTCGCTGGAGGAAGTGCCCAAGGAGTACAACGTCGTTGCAGTGGCCTTCATGAAGGGCAGCGGCATTCCGACCTTCAAGCCGTTCAACGTGTCCGATGCCGAGTTCCGCCGCCAGGTCGGCGTGCTCAACAGTCAGGGTCGGGCCGTGCTGATCTCCCTCGGCGGTGCCGATGCGCATATCGAATTGCGCAGCGGTCAGGAACAGCCGCTGGCCAACGAAATCATCCGTCTGGTGGAAACCTATGGCTTCGATGGACTGGACATCGATCTTGAACAGAGCGCGATTGATTTCGCTGCCAACAAGACCGTCCTGCCGGCCGCGCTGAAACGGGTCAAGGATCACTACGCAGGCCAGGGCAAACACTTCATCATCAGCATGGCCCCGGAGTTCCCGTATCTGACCAGTACCGGCAACTACGTGAGCTACCTGCAGGCACTGGAAGGCTACTACGACTTTATCGCCCCGCAGTTCTACAATCAGGGCGGTGACGGGGTCTGGGTGCCCGAAGCCAACAATGGCGCGGGTGCTTGGATTGCGCAGAACAACGATGCGCTGAAGGAGGATTTCCTTTACTACCTGACCGAAAGTCTGGTGACCGGCACTCGCGGCTTCACGCGGATCCCGGCGGACAAGTTCGTCATCGGCCTGCCGGCCAACAACGATGCGGCGGCCACCGGTTATGTGATCGACAAAACCGTGGTCGGGAATGTCCTCAAGCGTCTGGCGATCAAGGGTCTGTCGATTAAAGGTTTGATGACCTGGTCGGTGAATTGGGACAACGGCACCAGCAAGGATGGCGTGCCGTACAACTGGGAGTTCAGCAGGCGTTATGGGCCGTTGATTCACGGGGTTCCTGCTGCCGAGCAGGCTGTCGGTGACATGCAATCGCTCATCGCTCGGTAGTTGCAAATAAAGAAGCCCGGTAGCGCTGCCGGGCTTTTTTATTGGTTTGGAATGCGTGCGGGTATATTTTTATTTGGTTTTTACTAGGACGTAAAGATTGTCATTGATCGACATTTTTTCGATTCTGTTTAAATAGATAAGCTCTTTGAATTCTTTTTCGAGTGTTTTCTTGTCGCAGTATTTTTCATATGTAAGCGGCCTGTCCGAAGCGTAAATGTAAAGGCGCCATACGTCAAAGCCGTCGATTCTGCTGTTCGAGCCGTAATCGAAGTCCACTGATTCTGATGGGAAATGAATGGCGCACCCTACGCCGTGCAGCTCATATTGAATTTCATCAGTTATTTCACCGCAGCGTTCGATTTGCTTGCTCCGCCAGAGTCTTAAAATATTCCGAGTGCCAAATTTTTTTTGTAGTAATTCTGTTCCACTTTCAACTTTTGAAAGGAAGTCAGTTATTAGGTCCTCAAGATTTTTATCGGCTGTTTTCATCTTCTTCTGTGATGCTCCAATCGGTCGTATCCGACATTGTTAGCTGATTCAATGACTTCTTCGATCGTATTAAGTTGTCCTTTATGCTCTCTGATATTTGTGATCAATTTTATAGTTATTGGCGTTGCTGTTTGTTTTGCAGCTGCTGCACGGTGATGTCCATCTAGAATATAGAAGGTGCCCTGATGTTCTGCTACGTCTATGGGGTAGCTGACATCGTAGCCATCCGCTCGCATTTGATCCCTTATTTTTTCGACGTCTTTAGTTGATTTTTTTCCCATAATTGCATGCGTTCGCTTCACTGAATGTGGGTCAATGCCATGGATTAAGTCCGGTAATTGTGGTTCACCCTCATCAACCTTGGCCCCGTCAATCCCACCCGGCACCTCACACCCAGGCTTATTCGGCGGTGGGCAGTTAGAGCTCAACCCCAGCGGATCTACCTACCCTGTCGGATTCGGCACGTACTGGTACTGATTCAACCCACCGGCCAACTTGATCGGATCCGGCGTCAGATATCGCCCCAGCCTCGGGTCGTAGTATCGATGCCGGTTGTAATGCAGCCCGCTTTCCCCGTCGAAGTACTGCCCCTGAAAGCGCAGTGGCTGGTTCAGGTAGTCCTCGCCGGCCAGGGTCAGTGCGGCGACTTTGCCGTAGGCGTCGTATTGCGCGGACCAGACGATGTCGCCGCTGTAGTCGGTGAGTTCCTGCGGGGTGCCGAGGTGGTCGAGTTGGTAGTAGAACGGGCAGGCTTTTTTCGGGCCTTTGCCGTCGAGCAGCGCGAGGGGGCGGAAGGTGCCGGGTTCGTAGACGTAGCTGCGGTATTCGTGTTCGCTGCTTTCGGCGACGAGGTGGTCGCCTTGCCAGAAGAATTCGGTGGTGGCGTCGCCGACGGTTTTGCGGATGCGTCGGCCGAAAGCATCGTAGGCGTAAGTCGCGGTCTGGCCGTCGGGGCGGGTCAGGCCGATCAGGCGGTGCTGGCAGTCGTAGCGGTATTCGGTGACGAGTGTCTGCGCGCGGCCGCGGCGTTCGCGGATCAGGTTGCCGAAGGCGTCGTAGTCGTAATGACGGTCGCCCTGCATGAGCAAGCGATTGCCCTGGATCTGGCTCGGGCCGGGGCGGTCCTGCATCAGCAGGTTACCGGCCGGGTCGTGGGCGAAGGATTCCGGCAGTTCGTCGCGTGAGTGGCGTACGCGGATCAGCCGGTCGAGGGCGTCGTAACCGTAGGTGCGTTGGCCGTGGCGGCTGTCGGCAATGTGCGCGAGATTGCCGTTGGCGTTGTAGGCATAATCGCGGCGGTACAACGCATCGCGCTGATGGCCTACGGCGTGGGCGAGTAATCGTCCCTGATCGTCGTAGGAGTATTCGCTGAGCAGCAGGCCCTGCTGACGTTGTTGTTCGCGACCGGACTTATAGACGTGACGGGTCAGCGGCGTGCCGTTGAGGTCGATGTCGGTCAGCGCGCCGCCCTTGGCGTGGCGGTAGTCGAGCACGCTGTTGTCCGGCAGGCGCATGCGTTTGAGCTGGCCGCAGGCGTCGTAGCGGTAACGCAGGGTGCCCCAGCCCTGATGCTCGGTGATCAAGCGGTCCTGGCGGTCGTACTCGAAGGCCAGCGGGTGTTGCTGGCCGTCGTCGACGCCAATCAAACGGCCGAGACGGTCGTATTGGTAGGTGACCTTGAGGCCGTCGGGCAGGGTCTTGATCAGCAGACGCCCGGCAGCATCGCGCTCATACGCAGTGAGCAAACAAGAGCCGTCATCGCCGAACTCGGTCTTCTCCAGCAGATGCCCGTTGAGGTCGTAGGCGTACGCCGTGCGCCGGCCGTCAAAACCGCTTTCCTGACGGATCAGCCCGGTCGGTGTGTAATCCAGCCGGTACTTTTCCCCCGATTCGTTTTCAATCTCGGTGAGCAGCAGTTGCGCATGGTCGTAGCGGTACTGCACCCGCGTGCCGTCGGGGTTGATCCGCCGCGAGACAAGGTGCAGGTCATCGTCGTATTCGTAGCGGGTGATGCGCCCGAGTTCATCGCGCTCGGCGGTGACCTGACCGTAGGCGCCATAGCTGTAGGCGCGAGTGCTGCCGGTAGGAAAAGTCGTCTGAATCAGTCGGCCAACGGCGTCCCAATGCTGGCGGGTGACCGCTCCGTGTTCGTCGGCGGTGGTGGTCCGCCGCCCCAGTGCATCGTAGGAAAACCGCCGCACGCCGCCGTCGGGCAAGGTCTCTTCGGTCAGTTGGCCAAGGCTGTTCCAGACCAAACGATGCCGACTGCTGTCCGGGTAGCGGATCGACAGCAACTGACCCCGGGTGTCGTAGTAGTAATGGGTGACCTGACCGTCGGGGTCGACCGCTTCGGTGACATCGCCCTCGGCATTGCGCCGGTAGATCCACACGGCATCACCGCGCGAACGGCGAAACAGGAAACCGTTGCGATACTCGTAGGACGTGGGCGCGTCATCCGGCGGAATCAGCGCAATCAGCCGTCCGACCTCGTCGTAGCGGTATTCAGTGACAGCGCCCAAGGCATCCTGCTCGGCAATCAACCGCCCCGAAGAGTCATAGGCCTTGAGCTGCTCGCCACCGTCGGCCTCGACCTTGCGCACCAGCCGCGCACGCTCGTCGTGGACGTAAACCTCTTCGGTGCCATCGACGTAATGCACCGCGACGCTGCCGTCGTCATTCCAGACGTAACGCGTGTCCATCTGCGAAAACGAGGCCCAGTGACGCACGCAACGCGCGGCTTTCCCCGACCGCTCCCACTCCCAGAAAAAACTCGCGCCGCCGGCCAGTTGCCGCTGCAGAATCACGTGGGCGTCGTCGTAGTCGTAACGCTCGCTGTCACCGACGGCGTTGGTCGCTTCGATCAGGTGCCGATAGGCGTCGTAGCGGTAACTGACCAGCGCCTGTTCGGTGCTCCAGGCACCGTCACGAAACACCTGATAATCCACACCAAGCAACTGCGCCCGCTCATACCGCAACAGCAGCGAACGCCCGGCACCGTTGTCCAGGCGCTGCACCCGGTCAGAGCGATCGCGCTGCACCGTCAGACGATTGCCATAGGCATCGCTGATCGCCGTCAGCCGTCCTGCACGAAAGTGATAAAACCGCGCCGCGTCCCCGGCCAGTGCGAGGATCAGCTCTTCCGGTTCATCGCCCAGGAAAATCGCCGCCCGCGACAGGCTGTTGTGAATCGCCGGTCGCTCAATACTCGGCAGCGGAAAGCGGGTGCGCCGGTTTTCGTGATCGACCCAAACAACCTCATCAGCGAAAAACTCCAGCCGATGCGCCAGCGAATGACTCCAGCCAAACCCCAGCCCAACATCGATTTCGGTGGCACTGCTGCGATACAACCGCGTGAACTCAAACGGCAACACGCCATCGAGCACGGCATCGCTCAGGGTCAGCAGTTCCTCACCGGTGACCATCGATACCGGGCAGCCATTGGTGCAGGTGAAGGGCACGCAATCGGCGCTGTCGCCGTTGGGGTTTTTCGCCTGATCCGACGAGTCGTCATGCGGCTCATGCCGTTCCAACTGGCTCGAAGCGCCAGACTTGTCACGCACAACAGGCGCCGGATTCGGCACGGTCAACACCAGCGAATCGGCCTGACGAATGTTCAGCGGTATCGCCGGTGTCGGTTTCAACTCAACGTCACGCACATTGAGCATCAGCGGCTTCAAAACGCTGGCATGCCGCGTCAAATCCGCCGAGGACGTCAGTTCGGCCAAGCGCAAAGCCGAGGCCGCCAGCCATTCCCGCGCCCGCGGCGACTTGACCTTCGCCAGCACCTTGCTGCTCAGGCGCACCGGCACGCCGACACCACCCGACAACCCCATCAACAGAAAGCTGATCAGCAGTTCGACCCGCACCTCGGCCACCACTTCAGCCAGATACTGCGGCGGTAGCATCTTCAGCCAACTGGTAAACGCGGCCAGATGAATAAACAGAAGAGGTTCGTCACTGAGGATCAACAAGCCGTTGGCAATGGCGTCGCTGGAGGCATTCAATAACGCCTCAAGCTCGGCCTCGCTGAGGTATTCCAGAAGCTTTTCGCTGTTGGCCTGCAGGTCGGCGAGGAGGGCGAATACCTGTTTAATGTCGTCCCAAACGCCATTCAGGGCTTTCTCGAACCCGCGCCAGTCGGCCTGTTGCAACTGACCGTAACGCTGAAGAAACCCGGCGCTGGAAAACTCCGTCCACTGGGGTTGAAACCCTGCCCACTCAGCGCGCAGCCAGCCTTCCAGGCCTGCAATGACACTTTCATAAGAGGCATACAGCGCACGCACATGGTCGGTGGACACATCGGGAAAGAAGGTGATGCGATAACGCTGGCCCCGATCGCAGTCGGTCACCTGCAGAATGCCGCTGGGGCCGATGGTGTGGTGCAGCGGTTCGCCGAAAGTCAGCACGCCACCGACATCGGCAAGCACCGGTTCGAGCGTCACCGGCGTATCGCCGATCGGCACGAACCGCGCGGCCTCGAACATATGCACCAGCGTCAACGCTCCGCTGGCCGGGCACATGACCACCGATGAACTGAGCGGTTGACGCGACTTGATCGGCGCGCTGAGGCGCACGTCGTTGCCGACAGTGAACACCTGCTCGATATCCAGCGCGGTGCCTGTCCAGAACTGCTCTGCCCAGGCCTCGTAGTTGTTCAGACACAGGCGGAACTCGTAGATCAGGTTGTCAAAATCCGGCTCATCGGGATTCAAAGCAGCAACGACGAGCAGGCCGATGCTGTTGTTCAGGGCCAGCAGCCGATCGGTTGGAAGCATTCGCAGTTCTCGCGCACATCAAAAAGGTGCGCGGACTTTGCGGGGGATCAAACAGGAAAGAAGTCGGGCGAGTAGGTGATGTATGTAGGATGTTTCGACATAGTTTGTGGGGCGGTATACGGTTTCATTTTTTCGTTCACAAAAATGGGCTTTTACCTACCCGGGAGCCTTCAATGACAAAAGGATCAGACGTCATGTCCAACACAGCCGAGCGGGTCAACATCGTCGACACTCAGGTGTTGTCCCATGACTGGTATTTGCTGAAGAAAATCACCTTCGATTATCACCGCAACAATGGCGAGTGGCAGCGTCAGACCCGTGAGGTCTACGACCGCGGCAATGGCGCTGCGATTCTGTTGTTCAACCGCGAGCAGCGCACGGTGGTGCTGACACGGCAGTTTCGCTTGCCGGTGTTCGTCAATGGTCATGATGGTCTGTTGATCGAGGTGGCGGCCGGGTTGCTCGAAGGCGCGGCGCCGGAGCAACGGATTCGCGATGAAGCTGAGGAGGAAACCGGTTATCGCGTGCACGATGTGAAGAAGGTGTTCGAGGCCTACATGAGTCCCGGTTCGGTGACCGAGAAGCTGCATTTTTTCATTGCCGAATACGACGCTGCATCGAAGGTCAGCGACGGTGGCGGTCTGGAAGAAGAAACCGAAGAACTGGAAGTGCTGGAGTGGAGCTTCGACGAAGCGTTGGCAGCGTTTCAGCGCGGTGAGATCTGCGACGCCAAGACCATCATGCTGTTGCAGTATGCGGCGATGAATAACTTGTTTAACTGATAAATCAAAAGATCGCAGCCTTCGGCAGCTCCTACAGGAAAATGCATTCCAAGGTAGGAGCTGCCGAAGGCTGCGATCTCTTGATTCGTATTAACTGACTAAAACAAATCCCCGGTTTTGCCAATCTGCAACCAGTCGCCACCTTCAAGGGTCAGCAAGCGCTCTTTCGCCTCCAGCCCACCGGCAAACCCGGTCAGCTTCCCCGAGGCGCCGATCACCCGATGACACGGCGCGACGATGGAAATCGGGTTGCGTCCGTTGGCGGCTCCCACTGCCCGCACGGCGCTGGGGTTGCCGATCTGTTCGGCAATCTGGCTGTAGGTCCGCGTCTCGCCAAATGGAATGGTCAGCAGCGCCGCCCAGACCTTTTTCTGAAAGTCGGTGCCAGCGAAATCCAGTTCCAGATCAAAACAGTCACGCGTCCCGGAAAAATATTCTTCAAGTTGTCGAGCCGTTCGAATCAGGATCGGAGTGTCGGGTGCCTCGCTCATCGGTCCGAGGCGCACGCGGTTCGGTTTGTCGTTTTCCCAGAGGATGGCCGCCAGTCGTGAGCCGTTCGCGACCAGCTTCAGCTCACCGACGGGCGAGGGCAGGGTGATGAACGTATAGGGCATGACGGCAGACTCCGGATCAGGACAGCAACAGTGCCCAGCATACTGCCTGATCGGGGAGGCGCAATACGCAAAGCCGACCATACTGCTTGATGCTCTTGAAGCGTTCCGCCTCTGTTTTGCACAGACCCTGAAAACAAAAAAAGAGATCGACTCATGAAGTACGAACCTTTGGCCAAATCGCTGATAGCGACCTCACTGGCACTCAGCTGTCTCATGGCTCACGCGGCGTCAGTCGCACCGGTTGCCGCCGAAAACGGCATGGTGGTCACCGCGCAACATCTGGCCACCCATGTGGGTGTCGACGTACTGAAAAGTGGCGGTAATGCCGTCGATGCGGCAGTCGCCGTGGGTTACGCGCTGGCGGTGGTGTATCCCGCAGCAGGCAACCTCGGCGGTGGCGGCTTCATGACCATTCAACTGGCGGACGGGCGCAAGACCTTCCTCGATTTCCGCGAAAAAGCGCCGCTGGCGGCCACCGCGAACATGTACCTCGACAAGGAAGGCAACGTCATTCCCGACTTGAGCACCCGTGGCCATTTGGCGGTGGGTGTGCCCGGCACGGTCTCTGGCATGGAACTGGCGCTGAGCAAATACGGGACCAAGCCGCGCAAGGAGATGATTGCCCCGGCGATCAAACTGGCGGAAGACGGCTTTGCGCTGGAGCAGGGTGACGTCGAGTTGCTGGAGTACGCCACCGACGTGTTCAAGAAGGACATGCGCGATTCCGGCGCGATCTTCCTGCACAACGGCGAGCCGATGCAGGTCGGGCAGAAACTGGTGCAGAAGGACCTCGGCAAAACCCTGCGGAGCATTTCCGATAAAGGCGCCGACGGCTTCTATAAAGGCTGGGTCGCCGATGCCATCGTGACCTCCAGTCAGGCCAACAAAGGCATCATCACTCAGGCCGACCTCGACAAATACAAGACCCGCGAACTGGCGCCGGTGGAGTGTGACTACCGTGGTTATCATGTGGTCTCGGCGCCACCGCCAAGCTCCGGCGGCGTGGTGATCTGCCAGATCATGAACATCCTCGAAGGCTATCCGATGAAGGATCTGGGCTTCCATTCGGCTCAGGGTATGCACTATCAGATTGAAGCGATGCGCCACGCCTATGTCGATCGCAACAGCTACCTCGGCGATCCGGATTTCGTCAAAAACCCGATCGAGCACCTGCTGGACAAGAACTACGCGACCAAACTGCGCGACGCTATCCAACCGAACAAGGCCGGCGTGTCGGCTGAACTCAAGCCCGGCGTAGCGCCCCATGAAGGCAGCAACACCACCCACTATTCGATCGTCGACAAGTGGGGCAATGCCGTGTCGGTGACTTACACCCTCAACGACTGGTTCGGCGCGGGCGTGATGGCGAGCAAGACCGGGGTAATCCTCAACGATGAAATGGACGACTTCACCTCCAAGGTCGGCGTGCCGAACATGTACGGTCTGGTGCAGGGCGAAGCCAATGCGATAGCGCCGGGCAAGGCACCGCTGTCATCGATGAGCCCGACCATCGTCACCAAGGACGGCAAAGTGGTGATGGTGGTTGGCACACCGGGTGGCAGCCGCATTATCACGGCGACTTTGCTGACCATGCTCAACGTCATCGACTACGGCATGGGCCTTCAGGAAGCGGTCGATGCGCCACGCTTCCATCAGCAGTGGATGCCGGAGGAAACCAACCTCGAGGACTTCGCCGCCAGCCCCGATACGCGCAAGATTCTCGAGAGCTGGGGCCACAAGTTCGCCGGCCCGCAGGACGCCAACCACATCGCCGCGATTCTGGTGGGGGCACCTTCGCTGGGCGGTAAGCCCGTTGGCAAAAACCGTTTCTACGGCGCCAATGATCCGCGCCGCAACACCGGCTTGTCACTGGGTTACTGAGGGGCGTAAAAAGGGGGCGGGCTCACGTCCGCCCCTGTCTCGAGGACTGATCAAGGAAGGCTCATCATGACCACCGCATTACTGATCATCGACGTCCAGCGCGCCCTCTGCTCGGGCGAATATCAGTGCCATGACATTCACCGGGTGATCGACACCATCAACGGTCTCAGCACCCGGGCGCGCAAGTCAGGTGTGCCAGTGGTGCTGATCCAGCATGAAGAAAAGGACAGCCCGTTGGCCCTTGGCGCCGAAGGCTGGCAACTGGCCGAAGGGCTTGAGACATCGCCTGAGGACTTGCGCGTACGCAAGACCACGCCGGATTCGTTCTACCAGACAGACTTGCGCAAACTGCTGCCGAGCGAAGATTTCGAAAAACTGGTCATCTGTGGTCTGCAAACCGATTACTGCATCAACGCCACCGTGCGTCAGGCCCATCAACTGGGTTATGACGTGGTGCTTGTGGCCGACGCGCATTCCACGGTCGACAACGGCAACATGAGCGCCGAAGACATCATCGCCGAACACAACAAGGATCTGGCGCACCTGACCGGCTCCGTGGCGCGGATCGACGTCATACCCGCAGCCGACATCACGTTCTGACAACCCACACAAAACCTGTAGGAGTGAGCCTGCTCGCGATAGCAGTGTGTCAGTTGGCGCAGCATCGTCTGACAGAACGCTATCGCGAGCAGGCTCACTCCTACAGTGGGGATTTCCGGCAGCAGCACTGGCATACTGCGCGCCGTCCGAAGAATGGAATCTCTCGATGTTCGCCATCTCCCTGCGTCATGCCTTGGTGCTGATGTCCGTTGCGTTTGCCTCTGTTACCCAAGCCAGCAGTTTCGATTGCGCCACGGCCAACAGCAAAACTGAAAAAGCCATTTGTGGTGACCCGCAGATTTCGCTGCTCGACGAGACGCTGGGCAAGCTGTGGCATTCGACATTGGCTAATGTCCCCGATGCCCAAGCTCTCAAGACGGACCAGCGGCAGTGGCTGAAAAATCGCAACGCCTGTGGTGAGCAGACGGCCTGTTTGCGCCGCCAGTACCTGATGCGCCTGACCGAACTTGAACACGCCACCCAGCCCTTCAGTTGGGACGCGACCTGGCAGCTTGTTCCGCCGGGGACTTCAACCTCGGCGACGGTGATAACCCAGCGCCGCGATGCTACGCACATCAGCATCGACATTACGGCAGCTGAGGGCGCCAACTCCGGTGATCTGGATGGCATCGCCACACTCAAGGACGGTAAGGCCGTTTACTCGGAAGACGAGTGCACCCTGTCGTTCACTCCCATCAACGGTGTGCTGGATATTTCGCTCGTGGGCGCAGGCGGATATTGCAGTGCCGGATTGGGCGTCTACTACACCGGTCGTTTTGTCGCCTCGCAGCAACCGCTGATGCTGGATTACGACATGCTCAGCCTGGGCCTGGCGCAAACACCGGAAGAGAACCAGGCACTGCACACCTTGCTCAAAGGTGATTATCAGACACTGGTGGAAAAGTCCGGCTCCCTGATGACGGGTGAGCCAGGCACCGATGTGCCGGGCAGTCAGGTCTGGGAGATGTGGATGCGCGGCCTCGGCGGTACCGGCGTCGTGATGCGGTCAACCGCTGGCCATTTCTGGGTGCTGCTGGTGACCTGTGACAGTACCGGCCACTCGCGTCTGCGCTATTACACTAATGCTGCGAAATGGAAAAAACGTCTACCCGACGCCTTGCACGACTGGAACGAGCGCATGAAAGATCATCTGGAACTCCCCGTAGACTTCATGCCCTGATCTGCGCAGCAGCCCTCCCTCAAGTCGCAAACAAAACCCCACGAATCTCGCCGACTCGCGGCGCTACGACCACGCCCTCCAGCACCATCCGCGTGATCGTCTGCGCCGCCGTTTGATAGTCCTCATCCTGCGGCACTTCAAGCCCCATGATCCGGCCCATCTGCCAGCCAATATTGGTGTACGTACGCGTCGCTGACCAAATGAACAGCATCAAATGTTCCGGATCCACCGGCGCGAGCAAACCGCGCTCGATCCAGCTGCGCAGGCATTCAACATTGCGCCGCGCTTCGGCCTGCAACAGATCGCGGCACTCGTCGGGCAACTGTCGACCGCCCAGCAGCAATTCGCCACTGAACACCTTGGCAATCGCCGGATGCTCGCGGGCAATCCGAATCCGCGCGGCAATGTAGGCGCGCAGCCCCGTCAGCGGATCATCGCTTTCACGCAGCGCCGCTGAGGCTTCCAGCAGCGGTTCGACAAAACCCAGCAGCACTTTGCCGTAGAGGTTTTCCTTGGTCTGGAAGTAGTAATACAGATTGGCCTTGGGCACCCCGGCACGTGCCGCGATGTCGCGAGTCTGGGTGGCGTCGAAGCCGTTGGCGGCGAATTCTTCGCTGGCGGCGGCGAGGATCAACTGCTCGTTGCGTACGCGGATGGCACTCATGGACACACAGGTTGGCTGGACGGCATGGAAAGGTTCTGGCGATTTCGGTTTCGCAATATACAAAACTATATAGCGAGGAGGCCAGCATACTCGAAGGGCAGCGCTATGCTGTTTCGATCATTGATTGGAAACGGAGCGGGCGTATGACTCTTCAGGCCGTGCGAGCCGACGCGACACATCTGGATGCGGTGGCGGCGTTATTCGACGCTTATCGAGGTTTTTACCAGCAGCCGGCGAACCTTGTGCAATCGCGAACCTTCATCGCTGAGCGCATGGCTGCCAGCGAATCGGCGATTTTTCTTGCTCAGGATGAACACGGTGAAGCGCTGGGTTTCGTGCAGCTGTATCCGACATTCTCGTCAATCGATGCCCACCGCACCTGGCTGCTCAGCGACCTGTTCACTGCACCCGCCGCCCGTGGGCGCGGGGTTGGCCGACTGTTGATGAACACTGCGCGTGACTTTGCCTTGGCGACCGGTGCCAAGGGCCTGGTGCTGGAAACCGCCACGGACAACTTCAAGGCGCAAGGCTTGTACGAATCCCTCGGTTACGTACGCGACAGCGGGTATTACACCTACATCCTCGACTTGCGGCAGGGCTGAGCAATTTTTTTGCCGATTTCGCCAATTCAGGCTTTCGCTGGAAGGCCTCTCTCTCTAGAATCCGCCCGGCCTTCGCAATGAAGGCTCAATGCCATCATTTGGTCGTGTACACATAGGGACGGACATCATGCAATTCGGGAAAATTCTGGCGCTGGGGCTGGTACTTGCGCTGGGCGGTTGTGCCAGTTTCACCAAAGACGAAGTGGCGCCGGTGACCATGCCGTCGATGGCCAGCTACGCCAACAAGCCAAACGTCTACGTCGATTTCGATTTCTATCAGGGCGAGCCGAAAAGTGGTTCCGCCGTGGAAGTGCCGCAGGCACGTGATCAACTGAAACCACAGCTGCAAAAAATCCTCACTGACTCGGGCCTGTTCGGCCGTGTCACTCTGGACGAGTTCCAGAAGCAGCCGGGCGACTACAGCCTGCGTCTGAAAATGTACAACCATCCGCCGAATGCAGGCTCCATGGTGCTGGCCTTCATCAGCGGCTTCAGCATGATGGTAATCCCGGCGTACGGCACCGATCAGTACACCATGAGCCTCGAAGCCGTGGACGGATCGGGTCAGGCCCTGACCACCGCCAGCAACCACGATGCGATCGGCACCTGGATCGGCATCTGGTTCATTCCGCTGATGGCCAACACGCCTAAAGACGCGGTGAATGACACCTTTACCCGTCAGGTCAACGCGTTGCTCAAGCAAATGGTTGATAACAAAAACCTGAAGTACTCGGCGCTCGAAACCGGTATTCCACGGGTTTGAAGCGAAAAAAAAGAGCCGCAATCGCGGCTCTTTTTTTTGCCCTTACTTCAGGGCCTGAATGAACTGTGGATCGCTGTACAGTTCCTTCAGCAGGTCACGCACCATCGGGTTGTAAGCGTTGACCGCGTTCGGGATCGCAATGAAACCGAAGAAGCTGCTGCTCCACTGGCTGCTGACATTCTTGGTCGCGTCGTACACCACATCGTTGCCATTGAGCAGGGTGAAGCGAGCAGCCAGTTTGCCGTCGCCCGTGCCCATGCCGGCGGACAGTTCGTTCTTCACCACCAGCACTTTCAACTGACGCTGAGCCTGCGGATCGAGCAGACCGGCCTTGCGCAGTTCTTCGGTGATCGCGTCCTGAATGTGCGCCGGGATGCTGCCAGACGGTGAGCGAACCGGATTGGCACGCACCACCAGCGAACCTTCACCGGATTCGGCGGTAACCTGAGGGTTGCTGATCGCATGCAGCGGCGGGGTTTGCTTGAGCTTCTGAACGTTCTCGAAACTCGGCTCGTAGCGGGTCATGGTCATGCCACACCCTTGCAGCAGCAGAGCCAGCATCGGGATCAACAACAGCGACTTCTTCACGGCAGTTCCTTGCGTGGGAATAGAGGAGGGCGCGAATTATGGGCAGAGTGCCATCATTGAGCAACCTCGTTCGTCGGCGCTTTGAGCAATTGCTCGATCTGCGCCAATTCCCAGGTACTGAGCAGGCTCACCGGGTCGGTGCCAAAACGCTGCCAGCGCTCTAGCGAGCCTTCTTGTCCATCGTCGCTGCGGGCGTGTTCACAGTGATGTAATCGCCCCCCGGCAAAATCCAGCAGCAGGCGCCAGCCGTCGATATCGACTGTGACCAGCCCAGTCTCGGCAGGTGCTTCGCAGACTGTGAACGCGAGCACACCGAGCGCCGCTTCACGCAAACGCTGGCACACTTCGCGGGACGTCAGAAATGCAGACATGTCGAACTCGATGAATACAGGAGCGCGCCAGCATAAAGCCCGAGCCGACAGGTGTCAGCGTTCACTGGCTCGATCCGGAACAATTCCGTAACATCCGCAACCCTCTTTTCCCCGAACACCCGCGGCCGCGCTCGTCGGCCGCTCAGTCAGGTAAGCCATGAAACCGATTCGTCTGCGCGCCGATGTCCTGGCCGGACTCACCACCTCGTTTGCCCTGTTGCCCGAATGCATTGCGTTCGCGCTGGTGGCGCACCTCAATCCGCTCATGGGCTTGTACGGCGCTTTCATCATCTGCACGCTGACGGCGTTGTTCGGCGGCCGGCCGGGCATGGTCTCCGGCGCGGCGGGTTCGATGGCGGTGGTCATCGTCGCGTTGGTGGTGCAGCACGGTGTGCAGTATTTGCTGGCGACGGTGTTGCTCGGCGGTTTGATCATGATGGCGTTCGGACTGCTGCGCCTGGGCAAACTGGTGCGCATGGTGCCGCACCCGGTGATGCTCGGTTTCGTCAACGGCCTGGCGATCATCATTGCCCTGGCGCAACTGGAGCATTTCAAGAGCGGCGAAGACTGGCTCAGCGGTACGCCGCTGTACCTGATGACCGGGCTGGTGCTGCTGACCATGGCCATCGTCTACATTCTGCCGCGTCTGACAAAAACGGTGCCGCCGGCACTGGTGGCGATCCTCGGCGTCGGCCTGCTGGTCTATCTGTTCGGCCTGCCGACCCGCACCCTTGGCGACATGGCGCACATCGCCGGTGGCTTGCCGACCTTCGCTTTGCCGGACATCCCGTGGAATTTCGAAACCCTGCGCATCATTGCGCCTTACGCGATTCTGATGGCGCTGGTCGGTCTGCTGGAAACCCTGCTGACGTTGAACCTCACCGATGAAATAACCGAAACCCGTGGCTACCCGGATCGCGAGTGCGTGGCGCTCGGTGCGGCGAATATGGTCTCGGGTGCGTTCGGCGGCATGGGCGGTTGCGCGATGATCGGTCAGACCGTGATCAACCTCAGTTCCGGCGGGCGCGGGCGTTTGTCCGGTGTGGTCGCCGGGGTGCTGATTCTGTTGTTCATTCTGTTCCTGTCGCCGCTGATCGAGCGTATTCCGCTGGCGGCGCTGGTCGGTGTGATGTTTGTGGTGTCGCAGCAGACTTTTGCCTGGGCGTCATTGCGGGTGGTGAACAAAGTGCCGCTCAACGATGTGCTGGTGATCATCGCTGTGACCACTATCACCGTGTTCACTGATCTGGCCACTGCGGTGCTGTGCGGCATCATTATCGCCGCGCTTAACTTTGCTTGGCAGCAGGCCCGTGAGCTGTATGCCGATGAGCATCTGGAGGCTGACGGCAGCAAGCTTTATCGTCTGCATGGCACGTTGTTTTTTGCCTCGACTGCGCCGTTTCTCAATCAGTTCGATCCGGCCAATGATCCGGCTCGGGTGACTTTGGATTGTCGGCATTTGAGTTTTGTTGATTATTCGGCGATTGCGGCGTTGAAGACTTTGCGCGAGCGCTATGCGAAGGCGGGTAAGCATTTGCAGGTGTTTCATTTGTCTGAGCGGTGCAAGAAGTTGCTGAAGCGGGCGGGTGAGGAGCATCACTGATTATCTGGCTGACCGGGTACATATCCGTTGCTGCGGTCACGGCGGCTTAGGGTTTCGCCCTTACGGCGACTCACTTTTTTTACAAACGCCTAAAAAAAGTAAGCAAAAAAACGCTTGCTCCTACGTGCGGCCCGCTCGCTGGGGCTCGGGGTTCCTTCGCTCCGGGATCCCTCCGGGCGCATCGCCTCCGGTTTGCTTCGCTGCACCTCCTCTCGATGCATTTGGCTGCGCCAAACGGTCGCTGCGCTCCCACCCCCGGATGAATCCCTCCACTCAGCCTTCCGACGTCGCCCGTGGATCAAGATCAAGAGCTGCAGCCGAGCTAACGCTCATCCTGTTGAGTGGTTAGAAGCTCCTCGGTGTGAAGTGGGCGTTATTTTTTGCTTTTCTGTGGGAGTGAGCTTGCTCGCGATAGCGGTGTGTCACTCAAAGATGCTTTGAATGACACACCGCTATCGCGAGCAGGTCAGCTCCAACAGGTTTTGTGTGGCCGGACTCAGATGGCGGGGAAGTCAATATCGGTCAGCGCCGCGTTGTTCAGGTAGTTGGTCAGGCTCTGCACGGCCACCAGTGCAATCACTTCAATGATCTTCACGTCGTCGATGCCGGCAGTGCGGGCTGCGGCGATCTGTGCATCGCTCAAATGGCCGCGACTTTCGGTCAGCTGACGGGCGAGGGTGGCGTAGGCGTTGAGTTCGCCTTGGCGGGCGGCGACGATGTCTTGCGCCGAGAGCCCGGCCTTGCCGGCAAACAAGGTGTGGGCCGCCAGGCAGTAGTCGCAACCGTTGACCTGGGAGGTGGCGAGGTACACCGCTTCTTTTTCCTGGGCGCTCAGCGAGGTTTTGCCGAGGATCGCCGAGGCTTGCACGTAGGTTTCGAGGGCCACCGGCGCTTTGGCCAGGGTGGTGAAGACGTTGGGCAGGAAACCGATTTTCTTTTTCACGCCTTCCAGCACAGGGCGGGTGGCGTCGGTGGCGGTTTCGAGGCTGATTGCGTGGATGCGGCTCATGGTGATTCTCCGAAAGTCCGGTGCGTAGTGCGCCGGGGATGGAGGCCATGTTATTGAGCGAGGCTGGTGGATTGGCGGCAAATCGTCGAGGATATGCGGCAGATCGTCCAGATATGCCCTTGGAGTCGTCCATGGATCGCCTTTCAACATTGCTCAGCCATTTCGGTGTGACGGCCGGCACTTTTCACAGCGGCACGTTCTGCGGCGTCGCGGTTCATGAAAATGAACCGGTCGGCCATGTGCATTTGTTGCAGGCCGGCGAGTTGCTGCTCAAGCCGGGCAGCGAACGCGAGATCCGCCTCAGTGAGCCGTCGCTGATCTTCTTCCCCAGACCCTTCGCCCATCGCATGTTTGCCGACGAAGCCATGGACACTCAGGTGGTTTGCGCAACGCTGATGTTTGATGGCGGTTCCGGTAATGCACTGGCGGCGGCACTGCCGGATTACCTGGTGCTGAAACTGACGGACATTCCGGAGCTGGCCAACACCGTCGAATGGCTGTTCAAGGAAGCGTTCGAAGGGCATTGCGGGCGCGTGGCGGTGATGGATCGACTGTTCGAACTGCTGGTGATTCTGCTGTTGCGGCATTTGATCAGCAGTCGCGAGCAGCAACCGGGGATGATCGCCGGGCTGGCCGATCCGCGTCTTTCCCGCGCCTTGAACCTGATGCACGAGCAACCGCAAAAGCCCTGGAGCGTGGCGGATCTGGCGTCTGTCGCCAACCTGTCGCGCGCCGGATTTGCCGAGCAGTTTCGCCGGGTCGTCGGGCAGACTCCGGCCGATTATCTGCTGAGCTGGCGGGTCAGTCTGGCGCAGAAACGCTTGCGTGAAGGCAAGCCGATTGCGCTGATTGCCGAGGAGGTCGGTTACGAAAGTCCTTCGGCGCTGGCCCGGGCGTTTCGGCGCAAGACCGGGCTCAGCCCTCGCGAGTGGAAGGCCGGCGCCTGAGGATCATTTGGCGAATTTCTTCGCCCCGGCCACGCACAGGATCACACCCAGCGTCACGGCAAGCATGCCGAGGCTGACGTGTTCATGCAGCAGCGTCGCCGCCAGCGCCAGGCCAAAAAACGGCTGGAGCAATTGCAACTGACCGACCGCGGCAATCCCGCCCTGGGCCAGACCGCGATACCAGAACACAAAACCGATCAGCATGCTGAACAGCGACACATAGCCCAGACACAGCCACGCCGACAGACTGATTGTGTTGAACGAGGCGGGCGCCAGCCACAGACTCAAAACCGCCATGAGCGGTAGCGACAGCACCAGCGCCCAGCAAATCACCTGCCAGCCGCCGAGGGCGCGCGACAGCTTCGCGCCTTCGGCATAGCCGAGGCCGCAGGCGAGAATGGCGGCGAGCATCAGCAGGTCACCGGTGGGTGAGGCAGTCAGGCCTTGTGCCAAGGCGAAACCGACGACCAAAGCGCTGCCGAGAGTGGAGAAAATCCAGAACACCGGTCGCGGCCGCTCACCGCCGCGCAGCACAGCAAAAATCGCTGTGGCCAGTGGCAGCAATCCTACAAACACAATCGAGTGCGCCGACGTCACGTGTTGCAGCGCCAGGGCGGTCAGCAGAGGAAAACCGAGCACTACGCCCAGCGCGACAATCAACAGCGACAGCCACTGATCGCGCGCCGGGCGCCGTTCGCGAAATAGCCACAACAGCGCGACAGCCAACACCCCGGCGATGGCAGCGCGGACCACGGTGAGAAACACCGGATCGAACTCCAGCACCGCCAGACGCGTGGCCGGCAGCGAACCGCTGAAGATCACTACGCCGATAAAACCATTGATCCAGCCACTGGTTTTTTCCAGTGCCGGGGTCGTCAGATTCGAAGTCCGTTCCATAGCAGATCACGCTCAGAAGTGGGTTGCGTTGCGGTCATGCTAGAGCCGAGAATCAGCACAATCAAAGAATTGTCATGGATACATCAGGCATGCCACGTTCGCGCTACAAGACCATCGTCGATGCCTATGCTGCCGACATTCGTTCGGGGCAGTTGCCGCCGGGTACGCGGTTGCCAACTCACCGGCAACTGGCTGCTGAGGAAGGGCTGGCGCTGGTCACGGCCTCGCGGGTGTATGCGGAGCTGGAGGCCATGGGCCTGGTCAGCGGCGAAACCGGGCGCGGCACGTTTGTCCGCGAAACCTCGCTGTCGCCGGGGCAGGGCATCGATCAGAAAGACGTGGCGGTCGGCATGATCGACCTCAATTTCAATTACCCGTCGTTGCCCGGTCAGGCCGATTTGTTGCGCAGCGCGTTGCGCCAATTGGCGTTGTCGGGCGACCTGGAAGCGTTGTTGCGTTATCAACCGCACGCCGGCCGTGCCCACGAACGTGCGTCGGTCGCTCGGCATCTGTTGACGCGCGGGGTGACTGTCGACGCTGAGCAAGTACTGATCGTCAATGGCGCCCAGCAAGGCCTCGCCGTCACGTTGATGGCATTGCTCAAACCCGGCGATGTGATTGCTGCCGACGCCCTGACCTATTCCGGCTTCAAGGTACTGGCCGAAGCGCTGCATCTGGAAGTCGTGGCGATTCCGGTCAGCGCGCAAGGGCCGGATCTCGCGGCGCTGGACACACTCTGCCGCAGCCGCTCGGTGCGTGCCGTGTACAGCATGCCGACGTTGCACAATCCGCTGGGCTGGGTGACGCCATTGGCACAGCGCGAGCAGTTGGTGGCGATTGCCCGACGGCATGATCTGACCCTCATCGAAGACGCGGCCTACGCATTTCTGGTGGAAAACCCACCGCGTACGCTGATCGATCTGGCACCGGAGCGCACGGTGTATGTCTCGGGTCTGTCGAAAAACATCGCAACCGGCCTGCGCGTCGGTTTCATTGCCGCCCCGACCGACGTGGTGCCAGCACTGGAACGCATCATCCGCGCCACCACCTGGAACACGCCGGGCGTCATGACCGCCATCGCCTGTGGCTGGCTCGACGACGGCACAGTGACGTTGCTCGAGGAGCAGAAACGCAAAGATGCCAAGGCGCGGCAGGCGCTGGCGGCCGAAGTGTTGAAAGGATTGCCCAGTGTTGGCCATCCGGCGTCGTATTTCCTGTGGCTACCGTTGCCGGAGGATGTGCGCGCCGACCAGATTGTCGTCGAGCTGATGCACGAGCAGATTTCCGTCACCACCGCCGAGCCGTTTTCGGTGTCGGGCCATGCGCCGCATGCGATTCGGCTTGCGCTGGGTTCGGTAGAGATGGATGTGTTGCGCCAGGCATTGATCAAAATCAGCAGGATCATTGGCGCTTACCGGTAAAAACAAAATGCTACCCTTGCGCCGCCCGATGCAGACCGACCCGGAACCCTCGATGAAAAACACCGCTGCACTGTCACTCGCCGTGATGCTCGCCACCAGCCTGTTCAGTACGTTCAGCCATGCCGCAGGCGACCCCGAAGCCGGGGCGAAAATCTTCCCGCGTCTGTGCGGCGGCTGCCATCAGGTTGGCGAATCGGCCCGTCCCGGATTCGGCCCGCAACTCAACGGCATCATCGGGCGGCCCGCCGGTACCTCGGCTAATTACGTGTATTCCGAGGCGATGAAGAACTCGGGGGTGACTTGGGATCGTGAAACGCTGATTGCCTATCTGAAGGACCCGAAAGGTGTGGTGCCCGGTACGCGGATGATTTTCTGGGGGCTGAGCGATGAGGAAAAGCTCGACAACCTGTTGGCTTATTTAGAGAGCTTTTCCGTTGGTGAAGTTGATATTGGGCATTGAGTAAGGCGTAGTATAAAAAACGCCTCAAAAAGTGCTCGATGCCCAATGGTATTCACTATCGGATCATTTCTCTAACTCTGCCGGTTCTTTGGTGATATCCAGTTTGACGCTGCGGAAAGCGCGTTCCAGTATCTTCGATAACCGAGAGTTTTGATCTTTCTCGAATATCTCCCAGCAAGCGGCTTTAAAGTTAGCTCTTGCAATACATAACGCTCTTCTTTCATTGGTTTCACGATATAAGTGAAATTCGGCGAAGACTTTTAGGTCTTCACCGCGAAGTCTTTCCAGGATTTCGATATATTGTTGCCTAGTTGAGTTTTTGAAGGTGTATTCTTCTGGGTCTTTTATGCCGGATAGGCTAAGGTTTTTTATGGCTTGCTCCAGCGTGGGAGCTTCGCGAGGAGGCTCTTTAAGGAGCTCCTTTACTTCGACTATTTTAGGGTGAAGATAGTTTGGGTTGGAGTGGCTAATCCTGTTTGCTCCGTTTGGATCATCCTGCAATGCGCTGATCCAAAGATCAATTAAAGATTGTGCTTGTTCTTCTAGCTGGAATTCCTGAAGGCAGTGGCATAGTTCGGTAATCTCTCTAGCCTCTACTTCATAGGCGACAGGCTTTACATAGTCGTAAAACTTAATCGCTGTCTGAGTGTTAAATAATGGGTCCCAGGAATAATTTGTCAGGAATGTGGAAACATTTTGTGAGAGTTGGTTTTTTTTCAGGTTTTTATTTCTGGGTGCTAAGTACTTTGTGATTTCCTGATGGTTGACTACACCTGTCTTCAAATATTGAGCTACTAGGCTGCTAAAAGTATCTCGGTTATATTTGACATCATTGACCGTATTGTTCCACTTTATCTCTAGTGGTGTTATGGTCTCGCCGGATTGGGCATAACTAAAGTTAAGAATGTAGTCCAGTGTTATTTCGTTTCTAATACCTCGGTAGTGGGCGGACGATAATAGTACAATCTGCGGGATAATGCTTTCATAAACCCTGGTATTCAGGTCGGCTTGTTTCTCGAGGATTAGCGATGTCGCCCGTAGAACTCTTTTTATTACCCGGATGTTAGTGATTTTAAGGAGTGTTATTGCATTTTTTACTTGTTCCAGGTATTCGGCGTTTTCTCCGTGTGCGGCGATTTTGAATGAGTCTTCAGGCAGAGGGCTTAAAACTATTTCTGTGTCTATTACTTTTTCGTGAAGCGTTTGCCAGGTTTTATTGTCTTCAAGTTCGTCTGTGTTTAATAAAAGTACAAAGCGCGTATCGTACTTTTCTGAGTATTCGTTTATGAAGCCAAGCAGCTCTTCTATGTCTAGGTTTTTGTGTTTTCGCTCTATGTCGTCAATCGCAATGATGCGCCCGTTTAACTTGCTTGGCAGAGTTAGTAAGGCTACGTCATCCAGTGTAATCCCGGAAAATTTTTTAAAAACGTCTTTTAGTCCTTGGGTGACGGCGTCTATTGACTCTATGACTACATTATTTTCCGTAGGGAGGAGAGCATGAAGTAGTCTTTTTTTTAGTTCGAGAATCGACGTTATGCCAAATGCCGATACCTCAAGCGGCTTCTGATTTGCGATTTCCTTGCTGGACTCGCGCCACAAAAATGTTTTACCCGTCCCCCAGGCTCCAGTAAGCGCCACAACCTTTAAGGACGGCTCCTTGAGCGCCCTTAATAGTTCCTGTTGGCTAAATTCAGTTGCGATTCCCAATTCCATATGTTCTTTCCTAAAAAACCTGGTTTGACAGGTTTTATCGTAACGGCTTGTGTTGCTTTTTAGAAAGCCTCTGACGTCAGTTCTGGGTTACTTGCTTGTCCGGAGAACCACTGCAAAACTCGCTTACATTCCGGATGCGAAGCGGCCGCCGGTTGCAAATACAACGAATAAACCCCGCCCGTCCTCAACGGCTCGCCAAACGGCACCACCAACACCCCACGCTCGATCGACTCTGCCGCCAGGGTCATGTCCGTCACCGCCACGCCCAATCCCCGCGCCGCTGCGTCCAGCGCCAATTCATCAAGGTTGAATGGAATGTGCCGGTAATCCTCCAGCGGCTTTCCCTCATTCGCCGCCAGCCATTCAATCCACGCCTGACGATCGGCTGAGCGATGCAGTAACGGGAAGCGCAACAACTCGTCGATCGAGCGCGGCGCCCCGGCGAGGGTGGGGGAGCACACCGGCACCAGCGTTTCTTCGAACAGCGTCAGGCAATCCGGATCGCTCGATGGCTGCGGCAAATAAAGAATGTAGGCGTCACTTTCATATCCCGGTTCGACAACTTCGGTGGCAACGGTTTCTATCGCTAGCGATACGTCGGGGTGGCGCAGATAGAAGTCGCTGAGTTTCGGCAGCAGCCAACGCACCGCCAGCGACACATGCATGCGGATGCGGAAGGGGCGTTGCTGCGGGGCAAGACGTTCCTCGAGCGTCTTCAGTTGTTCAAGGATGCTGCGAGCGCTGGCCAGCACCTGTTCGCCTTCAGCGGTCAGGCTAAGGTTGCGGCTGGTGCGCAGAAACAGCGCGACGTTGAAGTGGCTTTCCAGTTGCTGGATCTGCCGGCTCACTGCGCTTTGCGTCAGGCACAGGGTTTGCGCAGCGCGGGTGAAGCTGCCGCAGCGGGCGACTTCAACCAGTGCTTGCAGTGCTTGTAGCGAAGGAACGTGGCGAATTTTATCCATGCTTTTTCTGAATGGCTCAATGATTTTATAGCGTTGGTCGGCCTGCTGTAGACCTTATAGATTCTATCTCTGGCGATGATCTTCTCAAGCCTTGCATGCGATTCACGCATGAAGGATGTGCAGAGGCAAGCCGCAGAACGACAGTCGAATGAGGTGGGGCATGGAAAACGTATGTGGCTGGATCGCACAGGCCGGCAGTTCGCCGCAGCGCGGTTGCCTGAGCGACGCGCAAAAAGCCGATTGGCTGGTGATCGGCGCCGGGATCACCGGGCTGAGTGCCGCCCATGCGCTTGCCGATCTGCATCCGCAGGCGCGCATCGTGGTGGTCGATCGCCAACGTGCGGCGCACGGCGCCTCGGCGCGCAATTCGGGATTCGTAGTCGCCCATGAGCATCCGGCGCACAGCGAGTTGATCGGCGCTCCGGGTTTTGCCGGTTTTGAAATCGACACGATGATTTCCCGCGCGGCCAGCGAGGAAGTGCGACAACGAATCGCCCATCATGCGATCGACTGCGATTTTCGTGACAGCGGTTATTACTTTGCCGTCAACGACCGCGCCAAACTCGAGCATGTCGACGCGAAACTGGCGACCCTGCGCGCGCTCGGCGCTCGTGCGGAGTTTGTGCAAGGTTCGGCACTGGCGCAGAAGCTCGGCACCGGTCACTACGAGGCAGCGATCTGGTGTGGCAACGGCAATGCCCTGTTGCAACCGGCGAAATACGTGAAAGGTTTGCTCAATGCCTTGCCGGGCAATATCAGCGTTTACGAAAACACAGACATCACTGGTCTGCAGCGCCTCGCAAAGGGGCGACTGCGCGCCAATTGTGCGCAAGGCAGCATCGAAGCCAATCGCGTTCTGGTGTGCCTCAACGCTTTTATTCCTCGGGTCGGGATTGCCGACAGCGCGACATTTGCGATGGAACTCAGCGCCAGTCTCACGCGGCCGCTAACCGATCAGGAGTTCAACGCCATCGGTGCAGTTGAGCCGTGGGGCGTGCTGTCGACGCGACCGCTGGGCGCCACGGTGCGGTTGACCCCGGATCGTCGCGTGGTGATTCGCAACACCGCCGAATACCGCACGCGCGACCTTTCCAGCCGCGAACTCGCTGTGCGTCGTCAGCATCATGTTCGCGGCTTGCAACGACGTTTCCCGTTTCTCGGCGCGCAAGACATTCAGTACACCTGGACCGGCCACTTGAGTGCCAGTCGCAGCGGTCAGGCGTTTTTTGATCGGGTGGAAGAGGGCGTCTTCGCCGTGGCCGGGTGCAACGGTTCAGGGGTGGCGCGCGGCACGTTATGGGGCCGTCTGCTCGCGGAACTGGCCTCGGGAATCGACGCGCCGCTGCTGCAATCGGTGATGCAGCGCGCCGATCCCGGCTGGCTGCCGCCGCGTCCGTTTTTCGACATCGGTGCCATGCTACGCATGCGCGTGGAGGCGGTCAGGGCCAGAACAGAAATCTGAAATTCCGCCTATCGCACAACAACAAAAGCCACTCAACTCAGGTGACAGACCATGCGCATCCACCCACTTTCCCTGGCCGTCGTCGTCGCGGCTGCGTCAACCTCGGCCCGCGCCGACGAAACCGTGAACGTCTCCAACTGGAACAGCTATATCGCCTCAGATACGTTGGCCAATTTCACCCAGACCACCGGCATCAAAACCACCTACGATATTCACGACAGTAACGAAGTGCTGGAATCGAAGTTGATGACCGGCAACACCGGTTACGACGTGGTCAGCCCGTCGAACCACTTTCTGTCGCGTCTGATCAAGGCCGGTGCAATCCAGAAACTCGACAGAGCGCAACTGCCGAACTGGAAGAACCTCGACCCGGTCTTGATGCAGAAACTTGAAGTCAACGACCCCGGCAATCAGTACGGCTACCCGTATATGTGGGGCACCGCTGGCATCGGTTACAACGTCGAAAAGATCAAGGCGATCTTCGGCAACACCGATGTCACCCGCTCCTGGAAGCTGCTGTTCGATGAAGACAACATCAAGAAACTCAGCCAGTGCGGCGTTGCGTTCATCGATAACCCGACGCAGGTGTTGCCGATCACCCTCAACTATCTGGGGTTGCCACCACACAGCCATGAGCCTGAGGACTACAAGAAAGCCGAGCAGGCCTTGTTGAAAATCCGCCCGTACATTCAGTACTTCCACGCTTCGAAATACATCAGCGATCTGGCCAACGGCAACGTCTGCGTGGTGATCGGCTTCAACGGCGATATCGTCCAGGCCGCTACCAGCGCCAAGGAAGCCAAAAACGGCATCGACATCGCCTATTCGATCCCCGACGAAGGCACGACGCTGTGGTTCGACATGCTGGTGATGCCGAAGAACGCACCGCATGAAAACAACGGCTACGCCTACATGAATTACCTGCTTGAACCGAAGGTAATCGCCAACATCAGCAACAGCATTCATTACGCCAATCCGAATGCTGCCGCCGGTGAGTTTCTCAATCCGGACGTGCGGCAGGATTCGGCGATCTACCCACCGAACAGCGTGATGGAGAAGTTGTTCACGGTAGAGGAATTGCCGGCGAAGATTGCGCGGCTGACGACGCGCTTGTGGACGAAGTTGAAGACCAATACCTGACCGTGAGTGTGGCAACAAGGCACTGGCCGGGCAGAGGGAATTGCGGTATTGCTTAAGGCGTCGGCACACCGTCGCACTCAAGGAATCCACCATGAAATCTTTGCTGTTGGCAGCGCCACTGTTGCTGGTCACCGGAATCGCCCACGCGAGCATCCCCATGTTCAACGCCACGTGCCCGGGCAAGATCGAAGTGCACGCGGATGCAGGCGGGCCGATCTACATCAATGGCAAGGAAGGCCAGTTGAAGAAATTCAACGACAACTACTTCGAAGCAAAAGGTGCGGGGGTGACCATTTCCCTGAGCATCAATCCCGACGGTTCGCCTGCGGTGTCGTACACCGGGAAGAACAGGGCCAACGGGATTTGCGAAGTGAAGAAGGGCTGATCACGCCACCTGATTACGACCCGCCGCTTTGGCTTGATAGAGCTGCTGATCGGCGCGCTTGATCAGTGCGCTGTGGCTGTTGTCGGCCGGGTCTGCCAGGCCGACACCGATGCTCACCGTCACATTTCCGACCGCAGGAAAACCGGCCTCGGCAACCGCCGCGCGAATCTTCTCGGCGACCACTTCCGGGGTGTCGGGTTGGGCGATTTCCGGCAACAGCACGGCGAACTCTTCGCCGCCGTAACGAGCGACGAAATCGGTGGTGCGCAGGCTGCTCTGAATCAACTGCGCCAACTGTTGCAGCACCTCATCACCCACGGCGTGACCGTGGGTGTCATTGATTCGTTTGAAGTGATCAGCATCGATCAGCAGCAGGGAAAACGGACGTCCGGTGCGGCGGAACAGCAGTGTGTATTCGGTGAGTTTCTCGTCGAAACGGCGACGGTTGTAAACGCCGGTCAAACTGTCGTGGGTCGCCAGACTCAGCAATTCGGCATTGGCCTGCGTCAGCGCAGCGGTGCGTTGCGCGACGGTTGCTTCCAGCGAGGCATTGGCCTCTTGCAGTTCGCGCTCTTTGCCGAGCAGTGATTGCGTCATTGCATCGATGGACTGGCCGAGCTGAGCAATCTCTCGCACCGGGTGTTGCAGCGGGAATTGTGCGCCGGGCTGTTTGTTCTGGACTTGTCTGGCCGAATGCGCGAGCTGTTCGATCGGTCGGCTCAGATACAGCGCCAGGTAGTAGGCCACCAGGCCAAACAGCACGGCCGCGACCACGCCCAGTATCAGCAGTTTGTAGAGCAGCAGTCGCGCCGGTTGCAGCGCAGTTTCCAATGGCTGGCGCACGGCGATCGACCACGACAGCGCCGTGCTCGACGGCGTTGGGACGGTGACCATGCTGGTGAGAAAGCCGTTGCCCGCCGTCCACCCCTGCAATTCCGAGTCCGTCGCCGCCAGTTGCTGACCCGCCAGCGCTTCCGGATAGAGAATCTTGCCATCGTGATCGATGATCAACGCCTCGATATCCGGTGTTGAGTTTTTATGTGAAAACGCCGCTGACTCAACAATGCGTGTCACCCAGCTCCAGTGCGCGTGTGCGCCCAGTACGCCAATCACCTGGCCGTCGGCGTTATGGATCGGCGCGGCGAAATCGATGAAACGCAGTGGTTCACCGTTCGGCAGTCCCGGGAGCATTTTCGCCAGCAGCACCGCCTCATGGGGATCGCCGGTGTACTCCCCGCGCAACCCGGCCTG
The DNA here is from genome assembly GCF_054667675.1 of Pseudomonas sp. S3_C06. Taxonomy (NCBI): domain Bacteria; kingdom Pseudomonadati; phylum Pseudomonadota; class Gammaproteobacteria; order Pseudomonadales; family Pseudomonadaceae; genus Pseudomonas; species Pseudomonas sp. S3_C06. The sequence continues at coordinate 1,428,187 of NZ_CP162747.1, read as the reverse complement.
GAACCACGGCCGTTGTTGCACCGATTGACCCACCAGCAAGCCGTTCACCGCTTGATGCACCTTGCCCTCGGCATCGGTGACGCCCATCCACGCATACTCGGCGCGGGCCTGGGTACGCAGTTGCATCGATTTCAGAATCGCCGGGTTGTCCAGATCGCCCCGCTCCAGATGCGGCGCGCGGCTTAGCAGATACACCTCCAACTGGCGTTCGCGCAGTTGCTCACCCAGTAACGACGCCGCCGAGCGCGCAGTGTTGAGCAAGGCATTGCCGCTGGCCTGCTTCATCTGTTCCGTGGCGATGTGGCCGACATAGAAGCCCACGCTGAGCAGCGTCAGCAGGGACAAACCGGCAAACCAAAGGGTGAGGTGGCTACGCAGACTGGCTTTGAGCATGGGCAGGCGAGGTCTGTTTTGGAGTTGTGGCCGCATGGTATGCGCAATGGGCGGTGGGTGACCAGTCGGGGAATGGATGGTTGCGGGCAGGAAAAAGCCCGGCTGATCAGGCCGGGCTTTTTCTTGGGGTTGCGATGAAGCCAGTGGTTTAGGCGACGCGGCGTTCGATCAGGCGATCAGCGCCACCTTCGGCAACGCGGCGTTCGATCAGACGATCGGAACCACCTTCGGCAACGCGGCGTTCGATCAGACGATCGGAACCACCTTCGGCAACGCGGCGTTCGATCAGACGATCGGAACCACCTTCGGCGACGCGGCGTTCGATCAGACGATCGGAACCGCCTTCAGCAACGCGGCGTTCGAGCAGACGATCAGAACCGCCCTCAGCAACACGACTTTCAATCAACTTGTCCGAGCCGCCTTCAGCGACCTGGGTATGTGCCGGGGTGGCGGCAAAAGCGTTAATGGCGAAAACCGAAAAAGCGATGCTGAGAAGGGTTTGGCGTTTCATGATCGTGTGCTCCAAGGGGTAGTTGTTTGTCTGGAGCCGATGTTACGCCGTGGATTTTTTATGAGAACTTCATTGACGTGATGGTGACTATCGACGCCAGCAATGTATGCCCGAGCCCCCGTTTCATGGGGTGGTTGATCGCACGCACAGCTCACCGGTCGCCCGCGTCAAAGCCAACTCATGCAACGCATCGTGGGTCAGGCCACTGCGCGCCTTGGCCAGCCAGACCGGGCAATTCGCGTCATGGCGATACGGCGCGAACTCGGCGTATTGCTGCAGCAGACGGGTTTGCAGTTCATCCAGACGCGGGCGGATCTGTTTACCGAGGTCGGGGCGCGGGGTGTCTGGTGCGGCAGCGGCCGCCTGCCATTGTGCGAGCAACCCGTACTGCACTAATTTGTTCGCCTCCATTTGCGCCGCGATCAGTTGCGCCACGTCTTCAGGGTCGAGCTTGTGCTCGGCGGCCAGCGCTCGGGCATTGGCAATGACCTGCGCCTCACGCGGGCTGTCCTGAATCGGCTTGCCACTGTCCCATTTGGTCAGCGCGACGAGGTCGCCGATGTTCAGGCGTTCGTTGAGTGTTTCCAGCAACGGCTTCAACGTTTCGGCGGGCGCGGCGGCGTGAGCGCTGGTGGCGAGCAGGGCGAGTAGGCTGGCGGTCAACAGATTGGCAACGTGCGGCATGAACAGAGCCTCAATGAGAGCAATGGAAGTGGGCAGTTGTTTACCACAGCGCTGAACCGACACCTATAGATCCGTGCTCATTACACAGGTGCGGGCACCGGTAATAAACACCGATTTGAAATGTTAATTGCACCCCGCGAGCAACTCACCGAAGCTATCCTCAATCAGCCCTCCCGCCGTCGAGATGGACCTCTATTCAATGCAAGCCGTCGCCCAACGCCCACTCTGGCACACCTACCTGCTGTTCCTCGCGCCGATGGTGCTGTCGAATTTTCTGCAATCGATGTCGGGCACGGTCAACAGCATCTACATCGGCCAGATGCTCGGCACCCAGGCACTGGCGGCGGTGTCGGGGATGTTTCCCATCGTGTTCTTCTTTATCGCACTGGTGATCGGCCTCGGTGCGGGCGCCGGGGTGTTGATCGGTCAGGCGTGGGGCGCGCGCGAACCGCACATGGTCAAGGCGATTGCCGGGGCGACGTTGTTGCTCGGCGTGTTGATTGGTCTGGTGGCGGCGGTGCTTGGCAGCGTTTTCGCGCGACAGGCGTTGGCGGGTTTGGGGACGCCAGCGGATGTGCTCGACGATGCAGTGGCGTATGCCCACGTGATGATGTGGATCTTGCCGTCGCTGCTGGTGTTCGTACTGTTCACGCAATTGTTGCGCGGGGTCAGCGATACGCTGTCGCCGTTGCTGGCGCTGATGGTCTCGACCTGTGTCGGGCTGGCCCTGACCCCAGCGCTGATTCGCGGCTGGTTCGGCCTGCCGCAACTGGGCATTCAGAGTGCGGCGTACGCAGGGTTGGCCGGCAACCTGGCGGCAATGGCGTGGCTGGCGTGGCGGCTGATTCGCAAGGGCCATGCACTGGCGCCGGATCGCGAGTTTTTTGCCGCGCTACGGCTCGACGGGGCGATTCTCGGCAAGGTGTTGCGCATCGGCCTGCCGACCGGGGTGCAGATGATTGTGCTGTCGCTGTCGGAGCTGGTGATTCTGGCGCTGGTCAACCAGCACGGTTCGCAAGCGACGGCGGCCTATGGCGCAGTGACACAGATCGTCAACTATGTGCAGTTCCCGGCCTTGTCGATTGCGATCACCGCGTCGATCCTCGGTGCGCAGGCCATCGGCGCCGGGCGACTGGAGCGCATGGGGCCGATTCTGCGCACCGGGCTGCTGATCAACGTGTGCCTGACCGGCGGTTTGATTGTGCTCGGTTACCTGTTGTCGCACTGGTTGCTGGGCCTGTTCCTGACCGAGGATTCGACCCGGGCGATGGCTGAGCATCTGCTGCACATCATGTTGTGGAGCCTGTTGGTGTTCGGCTTCCAGGCAATCATTGGCGGGATCATGCGCGCCAGCGGCACGGTGTTGGTGCCGGTGGTGATTGCGATCATTTGCGTGGTCGGCGTGCAACTGCCGGCGGCGTACTGGCTGGACGGGCAGTACGGTTTGCAGGGGGTGTGGATGGCGTTTCCGGTGGCGTATCTGGGCATGCTGGTGTTGCAGACCTTGTATTACAAATTGGTCTGGCAGCATCAGAAGATCGAGCGGCTGGTTTAGGCGCTGGCGTAACGCGTGGATGTTTGCTTAAGTCAATCGAGGCCCTCGACGGCCAGCCCCGCCCGGAGAATCCCATGTCGATCCGATTGCTGCTGGCTGCCGCGTGTTCGCTGTGCGTCATCTCTGCCGCGCAGGCTGTCGAATACACGCGGGTCAACACCACCGCCAGCCAGATCAGTTTTACCTACAACCAGATGGGCTCGCCGATGTACGGCACCTTTGGCAAGTTCGAGGCGACGCTGGACTTTGATACCGACAACCTCGCCAACGCCCGTACCACGCTGCACATTGACCTCAACAGCATCGATGCCGGCAGTGAAGACGCCAACACCGAGCTGGTGAAACCAGCGTGGTTCAACACCGAAAAATTTCCCGTGGCGGTGTTCGAATCCCGACGTTTCACCCAAGTGGCCGAGCGTCGCTATCTGATCGACGGACAACTCACCCTCAAGGGCATTACGCGCGAAGTGCAGGTGCCGGTGGAATTGAAACCGGGCAGTGCCATCGGCATTTTCGACGGTGACCTGGTGCTTAAGCGCGACGAGTACGGCCTCGGCGCGGGGGAGTGGGCGGACACCGTGGTGTCCAAGGACATCGCCATCAAATTCAAAGTGGTGGCGCCGCAGCAGTGACCTCGCCAGTCAATAAAACCGGTCCTGTTCTTTCATCGCCTGAATCTGCCAGAACGTTCTGCCCGAGATCAGCAGAAACAGCAGCGCGAGCAACACACCGCCGGTCATGATGCAGAAGCTCGTACGGTAACTCTGCAACTGGCTGGCGATGCAGCTTTTATCTGGCATCCACGGGGACACCAGCAGGGTGATCGGGCCGTCGACTTCGTACTGGGTATGCTCAACGTAGCGTTCGTCGGCGTGTTGCCCTTCATGGGTCTGGCCTTGGGCATCGGTGTATTGATAGTGAATGACCTTGCCATTGGCGTTCATTGGAATCTGCTCCAATGCCGTGACGCTGCCACGGGTTTCCACACCGTTGAAACTCAGCGCCCCATACAGCATGCCCGACTTGTGAGCCATTGCAGCGAGCAGCAGCACCACGCAGCAAGCAACGGTCAGCATGACGATACGGTTGTAGAGGTGATCCTTGGCAGCTTCGCGCGGGTAGTACATGGCCGATCCCTGGTGGTGACTTCTGTAGGAGACCGATACATCGGCGCTTGGAGCAGGAACTTTAGACGTCGAGCCGGCCGGTCACGGTATGATGTCGCGGCTCGTCGACCGCTGCGCCGGTCGGCAACGCTTTTTACCGTCGGAGTTCGTCATGCCACGCATCACCCACTACAAATCCCCATGCCCCGAAGGCGTCAACAGCCAGATTCTGCAGATGGTCGTCGACTACCTGACCGACATCAGCGCGGTCGGTCTCGGCCCGAGCAACCTGCTGTACAACGTCTATCAGTACGCGGTCGGCTATGAGGTGCATCTGTATCTGGAAGCGTTGAATGGCGAGAAGGGCACCGATGTCGAGTTGCTGGTCGCCACCGACGAGGATGATCCGGAGCAAGTGATCGGTTTTCTGTTGTACCTGCCGGTGCAGGGCGATTGGGAAGCCTGCAGCGTGGCTTATATGGCGGTGCGCGAAGGGCATCGGCGTCAGGGCGTGGCGCGGGCGCTGATCGGCGAAATGGTCGGGCGTTATCCCCACGCGGAACTGGCCTGCACCGTGGGTAAAGTCCCGTACTTTGAAGCCTTGGGTTTTGAAGTGATCGGTTCACGGGAAACGCAGGTATTGATGAGCACCCGGCATTACCGCAGCAACGGCCTGCGCGGGTTTATCGACACCACACCGATTTACCGGTCGCTGGAAGTGCAGCAGATTCACACCTATCTGCTGCAGAAAAACGGCAAGCGCGCGATGCTCGACGCCGAGAAACAGCGCGACCGACACCTCGACCAGACCACCCGCCATGTCGAGGAGTTTGTCCGCCAGCGCCTGACCGTGCACTGACCACACATCGCTGAAAAAGCCCTTGCTGTGAATGGCGCAGCAAGGGCTTTTTTGTGTCCCCGATTCAGCCGAGTTTGACGTTCATGGTGATCCGCGCCGTGAACACTTTTTTGCTCTCGGTATCGTGAATGTCCACGGTGACGATCTTGTCGCCTTCGCTCTGCCAATCCACGCCTTCACCACTGGCCACCGCCGTCACATCGGTTTTTGCCTTGGCCAGATATTCCACGGTCATGCCTTTGGGGATCCAGCGTGCGCCGGCCGGGATCGACACATCGGTCATCATCCCGGCGGCGAGTTCCGCCGCGTTGCACATGGCAATCGCATGCACGGTGCCGAGGTGGTTGGTGATCTCACGACGAAACGGTACTTGTACCGTCGCCGAGTTCGCGCGCAGCTCGGTCACCAGCGGGTTGATGGTGCTGAAGTACGGCGCGACCTGGCAGGCCATCTGGCTGAACGCTTGCGGGCCTGCGCTGTTGAACATGCTGAGAAACTGACTCATGGAAACGCCTCGCGGAAAGTGATTTTGCAGAATGATGTTCCGTAACAGAATAATGTTCTGTAACGGAACGGTATTCGGTCTGCGGGAAATCTGTCAACCTGTGCGTGTTTTTTCATGGGCACGACGTGTGCCTTTCAATCCCGATTTTCAGGCAGTGAGCCGCATGGACACCGCAGATCTACTTGAACGCAGCTACCCCGGCCGCCGCGCCGAACTCAAGCGCGATATCTTTCGCAAGGCGCTAAGCCTGTTCAACGAGCAGGGGATCGAGGCCACCACTATCGAGATGATTCGCGCCGAGTGCGATACCAGCGTCGGGGCGATCTATCACCATTTTGGCAACAAGGAGGGCTTGGTCGCGGCGTTGTTTTTCACCGCGCTGGAGGATCAGGCGCGCCTGCGCGATGCCTATCTGGATGCAGCGCAAACCACCGAGGAAGGTGTGCAGGCGCTGGTGTTCAGCTACGTCGATTGGGTCGAGTGTCAACCCGAATGGGCGCGTTTCCAGTACCACGCGCGGTTTGCCGTGACCAAAGGGCCGTTCAAAGACGAACTGGCCGAGCGCAACAAAACCCGCAATCTGCGTCTGCGCGACTGGCTGGCCGAATCAGGGCGAGTTGCCGAACTCAAGGCGCTGCCCGCCGAACTTTTGCCGTCGTTGATCATTGGTCAGGCCGACAGTTACTGCCGTGCCTGGCTGGCGGGGCGGGTGAAGGGCAGTCCGGCGGATTATCGCGAGTTGCTGGCGCAGGCGGCCTGGCGCTCGATTCGCGTCGATGCGCTGCCGGACTGCTGATTTACGCAGACAAAAAAAGAGCCTCAAAGCTCTTTGATGGGGAGGAAGTAGAGCCCTCGAGGCTCAAGATGCGCATGAAGCCAGACACGGGCTTGATTGGGGTTCAGAGCACCCGTGCCTACGCAGCGCTCAATAGAGCGGAGCCACTGCGTGATTCCATCCTAGGAGTGTGCAAGTGGCGGCTCAAGTACCGCCAGTCGCCCGGGCGGCGGCGAGAACCTGGTACACAAATACTGACGTGATCCTGTGTAGGAGTGAGCCTGCTCGCGATCGCGGTGGGTCAGTCAAATCAACTTCGACTGACAAACCGCGATCGCGAGCAGGCTCACTCCTACAGGGGAAACGCGGTGTCAACGGGCGCCGGGCCAACCTGATTTTTCGAGGGCTGCGAGCAGGGTGTCGGCGTCGAGTCCCGGCACTGAATGCCCGTTGCCCTCGGTGCTGTCGCTGGCCAGCAAAGCATTGATGATCGCCTCTTCAACCGCCTCGGTCGCGGCGAGAAACAGCTCGCTGATGTGGTCATTGTTGACCATGCGCAAGCCGTCACAGGTCGGCGCGCCTTTGCCTTCGTAGGCGGCGGGCGGCACGTGATCGTTGCCGGTGGCGAAGGCGATGAAAATGTCGCCGCTGTGATCCTCGTTGCCACCGCCGGTGCGGGCCAGACCCAGGCTCGCGCGCTGTGCCAGACGTGTGCATTGATGCGGCAACAGCGGCGCGTCGGTGGCCAGACACACAACAATCGAACCCATGCCCGGATGCGGTAACGCTGCGCGCAAGAACGGCGAATCTTTCTGTTCCATGTAGCGCCCGACCGGGTAGCCATCGACCCGTAACTCACTGCGAATGCCGTGATTGGCCTGCACGATCGCGCCGACGGTCCAGCCACCCTGAGCACGGCTCAACCGCCGCGACGAGGTGCCGATGCCGCCCTTGAATTCATGGCAGATCATGCCGCTGCCACCGCCGACCGCGCCCTCGACGACGGGGCCGTCGACGGCTGCGCTCAGCGCTTCGGCGACGTGTTCAGGCTGGACGTGGAAACCGTTGATGTCGTTGAGCAAACCGTCAAAGGTTTCCAGCACCACCGGCATGTTCCAGTAGAGGCGACCGTCGTCGGGTTGCTGCTGGCGATCCAGGGCAATCAATGCATCGCGCACTACACCAAGGCTATGGGTGTTGGTGAAGGCAATCGGGCTGGTCAGCAGACCCGCCTCGCGAATCCATTCAAGGCCGGTGGCGTCGCCATTGCCGTTGAGCACATGCACGCCGGCAAAACACGGCTGCTGATTGGTCGAGCCCGGGCGCGGTTCGATCAGTGTGACGCCGGTGCAGATGTCCCGCCCGGCGCTGCTGCGTCCGCGCACATTGCTGTGGCCGACGCGCACGCCGGGTACATCGGTGATGGCGTTGAGCGGGCCGGGCGGCAGTTGGCCGATGCGGATGTTGAGGTCACGGGCACGAGGTTTCATTGATTTCTGTCTCTCAAAAAAATGTCTGGTAAAGCACAAAACCTGTAGGAGTGAGCCTGCTCGCGATAGCGGTTTGTCCGGCAAAACAGTGTTATCAGCCAGACCGCTATCGCGAGCAGGCTCACTCCTACAGGGGGGATTGTGTTGGTCTTACTGGCCGTTCTTGACCTTGCTCCACACCCGCGTGCGCACTCGCTCGGTGGCTTTCGGCAACGGTTCAAGGGTGTACAGCGTGGCCATTGCCGTAGCAGACGGATAAACCGCCGGGTTGTCCCGAGTCGCGGCGGCCACCAGCGCAGTCGCCGCACGATTGCCATTCGGATAAGACAGGTGATCACTGACCGGCGCGATCACTTCGGGGCGCAGCAGATAGTCGATAAAGGCCAGGCCTTGGGGACGATTCGGTGCGTCCTTGAGCAGCACCAGCGTGTCGAACCACACCGGCGCGCCTTCCTTGGGCAGGCTGTAGGCGATCTTCACGCCGTTGTTGGCTTGCTCGGCATTGGTCTTGGCCTCCAGCATCGCGCCCGACCAACCGACCGCCACGCAGATGTTGCCGTTGGACAGGTCGCTAATGAATTTCGACGAGTTGAAGTAAGCGATGTGCGGGCGCAATTTCAGCAGCAGCGCTTCGGCTTTTTTATAGTCTTCAGGATCGGTGCTGTTCGGTGGCAGCCCCAGATAATGCAGGGCGACCGGCAGCATCTCCGACGGCGAATCGAGCATCGCCACACCGCACTGGCCGAGTTTGGCGAGGTTGGCTTCGTTGAACACCAGATCCCACGAGTCCACCGGCGCCTTGTCGCCCAGCGCCGCGCGCACTTTATCGATGTTGTAACCGATGCCGTTTGTGCCCCACAGATAAGGCACCGCGTATTGATTGCCGGGATCGTTGTTGGCCAGCTTCGCCAGCAGGTCGCTGTCGAGATTCTTCCAGCCCGGCAGTTGCTCGCGCGGCAGCGGGGCGAGGGCGCCGGCCTTGATCAGCGTCGGCAGGCTGAAGTTGCTTGCCACCACCACGTCGTAGCCGCTGCGACTGGTCATCAGTTTGCCTTCGAGGACTTCGGCACTGTCGAAGGTGTCGTAGACCGGCTGGATACCGCTGTCACGCTGGAAATCGTGGAGGGTGTTCGGACCGATGTAGTCGTACCAGTTGTAGACGTGCACGCTCGGCGCGTCGGCAGCCAAGGCGATCGAGCTGGCGCCAATTCCGGCCAGCAGGCCCAGTTTAATGCTGAGGTTGATACAGCCACGGCGACGACGCATGATGCGGCACTCCTGGCCTGTACAGGCCGGTGATGAACAAGAGTGGTCAGCCTATCGGGCCGGCCAGGCCTGACCCATTCCCATCATGGGTTACTCAAAAGGGGTAGTGCGTGGACGCGTTGCTGCAGGAACTGCCAGTGCATCAAAGTCTGGCGCGGGTATTTGCCGCTGTCGGTCAGGCTGGTTTCTGGCGCGCGCTGGTGGACACCTTGCGATTGCTGGTGCCGCTGGACAACGCGCTGGTGGCGCTGATGCAAGCCGGGCAGGCGCCGCAGTTGCTGATCGACTTCGACAGCCAAGGCCGCGCCGACGAGCAAGAGGAACTCGCCGGATACTGCGCCGGAATGTACTTGCTCGATCCGTTTTATCAAGCCGCCTCGACCGGCATTGCCGACGGTTTGCACAGCCTCGCCTCGGTAGCGCCGGACCAGTTTCTGCACAGCGAGTATTACCAGAGCTACTTTCGTTTGATGGTCGGTGAAGACGAGTTGCAGTTCATGATCAACGTCGAGGGCGGCGTGCTCGGTTTGTCATTGGGTCGCTCGACGCCGTTCGACATGGCCGAGCAGGGTCGGCTGCTGTGCGTGCGCGACTGGGTGCTGGCGGCGATGCGTCGGCATGTGCAGTTGTTGCCGCCGCAGGGCGCGGTGGCGCAAACGGTGGGTGATCTGGCGACGTTGCTTGACCGCTTCGATGCGCGGCTGACGGTGCGTGAGGTCGACACGGCACGGCTGATCCTGCAGGGTTTCTCCAGCAAGGCGATGGCCCAGCAGATGGGTATTTCGCCGGAAACGGTGAAGGTGCATCGGCGCAATCTGTATTACAAGCTCAATGTCACCGGGCATGGTGAGTTGTTTGCTTTGGTGCTGCGCCCACCAACTCCCTGACCCAACACAATCCCCCTGTAGGAGTGAGCCTGCTCGCGATAGCGGTGTGTCAGATATCACCTATTTGACTGATAGACCGCTATCGCGAGCAGGCTCACTCCTACAAGGGATCTTCGGGGTGTCAGATAGTGCGCTGGAAGATCAGGGCCTTGAGACCGCTTTCAGGATCAATGTCCGGAAACTCCGGCGGATTCTCCAGCCGCTCTACAAAGCGCAAACCCGGCGCTTCCTGCGTCACGCCATCGATCAGAAAGTCCGAACTGAACGCCGGATCGTTCATGCACGCCAGCACCGTGCCTTGCGCCGTGAGCAATTCCGGCAGACGACGCAGCACGCGCTGGTAGTCCTTGGTCAGCAGGAAACTGCCTTTCTGAAACGACGGCGGATCGATGATCACCAGATCGTAGGGGCCGCTGTTGATCACCTTGCCCCAGGACTTGAACAGGTCGTGGCCAAGGAAACTGACTTTGCTCAAGTCATGGCCGTTCAAGCGATGATTGTCGCGACCCCGGCTCAGAGCTGCGCGCGACATGTCCAGATTGACCACATGGCTGGCGCCCCCTTCGATGGCCGCCACGGAAAACCCGCAGGTGTAGGCGAACAGGTTGAGGATGCGTTTGCCGTCGGCCTGTTCGCGCACCCAGTTGCGCCCGTAACGCATGTCGAGAAACAGCCCGGCGTTCTGCTTGCGACCCAGATCGACGCGGTACTGCAAGCCGCCCTCGACGATGCTCATTTCGTCGATTTCATCGCCCTGCAACCATTCGGCAGTGCTCTGCGGCAAGTAGCGATGCTGGATCAGCAAGGTGTGCGCGCCGGACTGTTTCCATTCGGCGGAACCGGTGAGTTCCAGCAGCAGCGCCTTGAGATTGTCCAGCTGCTCAGGCGCTGGTTCCTTGAACAGCGACACCAGCACCACGCCTTGCAGCCAGTCCACGGTCAACTGCTCCAGCCCCGGCCAGCAGCGGCCGCGCCCGTGGAACAGGCGGCGGGTTTCGCTCGGCGCTGCCGCGAGGGCCGGCAGCAGATGGGCGTGGAGGGTAGCGAGGGCTTCAGGGTTCATCGGTCAGGATCGGCAAGCAAAAGGGCCGGCATTTTAACCACAAATACACCGTCGCGAACGATTGCCGCTGACGGGCAAAAACGCCGTTTCGCAAAAGACCTGTATCAAAAATGAATTTCTGCAGAGCCCGCCGCTCATACCAGATAAGCAGCGGATTCAAGCCGCTAAATCGTTAATGCAATTCAGGGAGTGCAGTTCCATGTGCCCAACACCGACGGCGGATGCGCACCTTCCTGGCGGGTTGATTCTGGTAGTCGAGGACGATCCGTTGATTCTGGAGTTTCTTTGCGAAATTCTTCAGGAGGAAGGTTTCAAGGTCGAGCCGCACACCAGCGCCGACGCCGCATCGCAATATCTCGAGCAACACGCGCCGGAAGTGGCGCTGCTGCTGACCGACATCACCATGCCCGGCACCCTCAATGGTGCTGATCTGGCCAACCTGGTCGGCGACCGCTGGCCGGACAAGCCGGTGATGGTCATGTCCGGCTACGAAACGCCAGAGACCTCCGGGGTCAAGCATTCGGTGGCGTTCATCAAGAAGCCCTGGGCCATCGGTCAATTGCTCGACTGCGTCGACAGCGCGTTCAAATCCAAGGCCCCGCGTCTGCACTGACGCTGGGTGGAACGGGCGGGCAAGTGCTACATTGCCCGCCCGGTCTCTTGCCAGAGGATGCGACCCTTTGTCTGCTCACGATGCTGTATTTGATCGCGCGTTCGGCGCGTTTCTGTTCGACATGGACGGCACCGTCCTCAATTCCATTGCTGCCGCCGAGCGGATCTGGTCAGCCTGGGCCGTGCGCCATGGTGTCGATGTGGAAACCTTTTTGCCGACCATTCATGGCGCGCGAGCCATCGACACGATCAATCGCCTGAACCTGCCGGGCGTGGATGCCGAGGCGCAAGCGGCGTTCATCACCGAGGCGGAAATCGCAGACGTTGAAGGCATTGTCGAGATTCCCGGCGCGGCGAAATTTCTTAACAGCCTGCCCAAAGATCGCTGGGCAATGGTGACCTCGGCACCACGGGATCTGGCCTTACGGCGGATGGCGGCGGCGGGGATTCCAGCGCCGGCGGTGATGATCACGGCTGAAGATGTGAAGGCCGGCAAACCTGATCCGGCCGGCTATTTACTGGCTGCGAAACGTCTTGGCCAGGAGCCGCATGATTGCCTGATCTTCGAAGACGCCACTGTCGGTATTCAAGCGGCCGAAGGGGCTGGCGCGGCGTTGATGATCATCACCACGACGCATCAGCATCCGCTGGAAACGGCGCACGCGACGCTGGCCAGTTACGCTGCGGTCAGCGTCAAAGTCGACAGCGACGGCCTGCACCTGCAACGCAACTGACAAACACAATCCCTTGTAGGAGTGAGCCTGCTCGCGATAGCGGTCTGTCAGACACATGGATTTGACTGACCCACCGCTATCGCGAGCAGGCTCACTCCTACAGGGGGACGGTGTTCGCAAATCAATAAACCCCCGGCACCAACCGCCAACTCCGCGCGCAATAAGCTTCGTACTCCGCCCCAAACTGCGCACGCAGCAGCGCTTCTTCCGAATGAATCCGGGCAATCAACGGGATCAACGTCAGCGCCGCGAGCAACAATCCCACCACCGAACGAAACGCCAGCGCCCAGCCCACGGCATTGATCACCAGCCCCAGATAACTCGGGTTGCGCAGGTGCTGATAGATGCCATCCGTCACCAGGCGGTGCCCTGGCTGTATCGCCACCAATCCACTGAAGCGCCGCCCCAGCACAAACACCGGCCACAGTCGCAGCGCGCCGCCGACGATAAACAGCAAAGCGCCGAGCCAGCGCACGCCTTCACCACCAAACGTCCAGAAGTTCATCCGGTCGCAATAGGCTGGCAAGAAACCACTGACCAGACCAATCACACCAAAGGCCGGAATCACCCAGCGATTGGCGCGATCTTCACGTTCGCCAGAACTGAGGTTGACCTCACTGAACAGTGAAGCAATCACCATCGCCACCGTCGCCAATGCCACGATCACCAGCGAACCGTGGGAAAAGAACATCGCCACACCGCCAATGCCCCACACCGCCAGACCCAGCCAGGCGAGGGTGGCGAGTACCGCGACGACGGTCATTTGTGCAGACATTTTCATGGTCAACTCACGGCTGGGTACGTATCCGTTGAGTGTAGATCCACCGCAAAACCTGTGGGAGCGAGCCTGCTCGCGAAAGCGTTGGATCAGTCAATTTTGATCCTGGATGTGCCGGCCCTTTCGCGAGCAGGCTCGCTCTCACAGGGATCTGCGTCGTACACAGAATGCGAGATCACATCTGAACCTGTGGGAGCGAGCCTGCTCGCGAAGGCGTTGGGTCAGTCAAATTCGATGTTGGGTGTGCCGGCCCCTTCGCGAGCAAGCTCGCTCCCACAGGGATCTGCGTCGTACACAGAATGCGAGATCACATCTGAACCTGTGGGAGCGAGCCTGCTCGCGAAGGCGTTGGGTCAGTCAAATTCGATGTTGGATGTGCCGGCCCCTTCGCGAGCAAGCTCGCTCCCACAGGGATCTGCGTCGTACACAGAATGCGAGATCACATCTGAAAGTGTGGGAGCGAGCTTGCTCGCGAAGGCGTTGGGTCAGTCAAATTCGATGTTGGATGTGCCGGCCCTTTCGCGAGCAGGCTCGCTCCCACAGGGATCTGCGTCGTACACAGAATGCGAGATCACTTCTGAACCTGTGGGAGCGAGCTTGCTCGCGAAGGGGCCATGTCAGTCAGCAGATACCTTGTCGTCAGTCAGGACTTTGCGGAACGTCTCCACCAATGGCCGCAAATTTATCCGGTGCCATGCCGCCCACAATGGCGTAGTCAGCGTCAGCCACGGCAGTTCCCGCAACACCACACCCGGCGGTGCGTTATGGCTCAAGCCTTTCTGGATCATCGCAATCCCCAGCCCCGACGCTACCAAGCCCAGCGCGGTAAAAGGCTCGGTCGCCTGCATGCGCACATCCGGAGTGAACCCTGCGCGGATGCACGCGCTGACAAACTCATCGTTGGCATCCTGACGCGGCTGCACGCCGATCCATTCCTGCTCGGCCAGATCCTGCGGACTCAACGAGGCCTGTCGGGCTAAAGGATGATGCTCCGGCAACGCCAGCAGCATCGGCTCATCCAGCACCTGAAAGCCCAGCAGATCCGGATCGTCGTCGGTCGGCGGTTCACTCACCAAGGCAATATCGAGACTACGCTGTCGCAGGCCTTCCAACTGCTCGGCGGAACTGAGGTTGTACAACGCGACATGCACATTCGGCCGATCGGCGCGCAACACGCGCAAGGCATTGGGCAGGACACCGGCGTGCATGGCGTTTTCGATATAGCCGATGCACAGGCCGCCTTCTTCGCCGCGACCCAGACGTTTGCCGAGGGATTCCAGGCGATTGGCGTGGGTGAGCAGGGCGCGGGTTTCGGCGAGGAAGGTCTGACCGTCGCGGGTCAGGCGAATGCGTTGCTGGCTGCGCTCGAACAGGGTCAGGCCCAGTCGCTCTTCGAGCTGGGCGATTTGCCGGCTCAGCGGTGACTGGGAAATATGCAGCCGTTCGGCAGCGCGGCCGACGTGTTCTTCCTCGGCGACTACAACGAAGTAGCGCAATTGGCGGATGTCGATCATGTCAGACCTATAGGGACTCAAGTGCTGCGCATTATGTCTTGGACGGTCTCGGCGTCGCAATCTAGGATCTGCTCAACGGTCACACCGACTCAGAACCTACGAGGAAAATCCAATGAGTTTGAAAGACAAACTGCCCGGCCAACTGGGCTTCGGCACCGCGCCACTGGGCAACATGTTCCGCGCCATCCCGGAAGCCGAAGCGCAAGCCACCGTGCATGCCGCGTGGGATGCCGGCGTGCGTTACTTCGATACCGCGCCGTTTTACGGCTCCGGTCTATCGGAAATCCGCCTCGGCGAAGCACTGAAGCAATACAAGCGCGACGACTATGTGCTGAGCAGCAAGGTCGGCCGGGTGATTCTCGATGAAATCGAAGACGCCGCCGCCCGCGATCTCGGCGAGAAGAGCGGGGTGTTCGAACACGGTCGCCCGAACAAGATCGTCAACGACTACAGCGCCGACGCAACCCTGCGTTCGATCGAAGACAGCCTCAAGCGTCTGCAAACCGATCGCCTCGACATCGTCTGGGTGCACGACATCGCGCAGGACTTCTATGGCGATCAATGGCTGGAATACTTCAATCAGGCCCGCACCGGAGCGTTCAAAGTCCTCACCCGCTTGCGCGAGGAAGGCGTGATCAAGGGCTGGGGGCTGGGCGTGAACAAAGTCGAGCCGTGCGAACTGACCCTCGACCTCAGCGAAGCGCAGCCGGATGGCTTCCTGTTGGCCGGTCGCTACACGCTGCTCGACCACGAACGCCCGCTGCAACGCCTGATGGATGCGGCGCTGGCGCAGAACGTTGAGATCGTCGTCGGTGGCCCTTACAGCTCGGGCATCCTCGCCGGTGGTGCGCACTTCGAATACCAGCAGGCCAGCCCTGAGATCATCGCCAAGGTCGAGCAGATCAAACGCATCGCCGCCGCTTACAACGTCGATATCAAAGCCGCTGCGCTACAGTTTTCGCTGGCCAATCCGGCGGTCGCCGCAGTGATTCCCGGCGCGAGCAAACCCGGTCGAATCGCTGAAGATGTCGCCGCCTTGTCAGCCATTATTCCTGCCGGTTTCTGGCAGGCCATGCGCGACGCCAGACTGGTTAGCGAACGTGCACCATTGCCAATCGATGAGGTGAAAGCATGAAGATTGATCTGAGTGGAAAACTGGCCATCGTCAGCGGCAGCACCGCCGGCATCGGTCTGGGCATCAGCCAGTCGCTGGCCGAGTCCGGCGCCACGGTGGTGGTGATCGGCCGTGATACGGCCAAGGTCGAGCAGGCGCTGGCGAGCATTCGCGAGAAAGTGCCGGGCGCGCAGTTGCGTGGTTTGACCGCGGATCTGGGCACCGCCGAAGGCGCGCAAAAACTGTTCGCTGCTGAGCCGCGTGCCGACATTCTGGTGAACAACCTCGGCATCTTCGACGCCGTGGATTTCTTCGAAGCGCCGGACAGCGAGTGGACGCGTTTCTATGAGGTCAACGTGATTTCCGGCGTGCGCCTGGCACGGCATTACGTGCCGGCGATGGTCGAGCAGGGCTGGGGGCGGGTGATTTTCCTGTCCTCGGAATCCGGCGTGGCCACGCCAGCCGACATGATTAACTACGGCGTAACCAAAAGCGCCAATCTGGCGGTGTCCCACGGCTTGGCCAAACGTCTGGCTGGCACCGGGGTGACCGTCAATGCGATCCTGCCGGGGCCGACCTTCACCGATGGCCTCGAAGACATGCTCAAGGATGCCGCCGCCGAATCCGGGCGTAACCTGCGCGATGAAGCCGACGCCTTTGTACGCAAGGCCCGCCCGACCTCGATCATCCAGCGCGTAGCGGATGTCGAAGAGGTCGCGCATCTGGTGACCTACATTGCTTCGCCGCTGTCGTCGGCCACCACTGGCGCCGCGTTGCGCGTCGATGGCGGCGTGGTCGACAGCCTGACTATCTGAATTCTGGAGAGACGTTTATTTATGCCAACAGCATCCGCAACCATCGACATCCCGGCCTCGGCCGATCAGGTCTGGCAATTGATCGGCGGCTTCAACACGCTGCCGGACTGGCTGCCCTTTATTCCCAACAGTGAACTGAGCGACGGCGGCCGCGTGCGCACCTTGCAAACCGCTGACGGCGCTGTGGTTGTTGAGCGACTGCAAGCGTTCGACAACGCGGCCAGGACTTACAGCTATTCGATCGAACAGGCACCGTTCCCGGCGACTGATTATCTGGCGACGATCAAGGTTGAAGCCCAAGGGCAGGGCGCCCGGGTGACGTGGTCGGGGCGCTTTAATGCCAAAGGCGTGAGTGATGAGGAAGTGGTGGCGCTGTTCAGCGGCATCTACCAGGGTGGCCTCGAGGCACTCAGAGCCAATTACCCCGCCTGAGCTGATGATCGTTCCCACGCTCTGCGTGGGAATGCAGCCCGGGACGCTCTGCGTCCCATTCTCAAGCTGGAACGCGGAGCGTCCCTTGAGGCATTCCCACGCAGAGCGTGGGAACGATCATGTCGAGAATCAGGAGTTCTCGATCAGGCTCTGCCGACAATCGAGCACCAGTTTCGCCCCACCGAGATCACTGCTGCCAACTTCAAGACTGAAGCCATGCAAGCTGACAATCGCCGCGACAATCGACAGCCCCAAACCAAAGCCACCCTGCGGCTGCCCACCTTCGGCGCGATAAAACCGCTGGAACACCGCTTCACGTTCGGCCTCGGGAATCCCCGGCCCTGAGTCGTGCACTTCAATCCGCGTTTGCCCACCCGCGTTGACTCCACGCAGCATCACCGTGCCGCCCGGTGGCGTGAACTTGATCGAGTTGCTGAGCAGATTCGCCAACGCCTCGAACAACAGCGCCCGGTCGCCATTCAGCGCCGGCAATGTTTCCGGCATGTTCAGCTCGAAACGCAGCTCGCCTTCCTCGGCCAGTGGCAGATAAAACTCATGCAGTTCTTCCAGCAATTGCACCGGGTCGAGTTCGACAAAACCCGAGCGCCGCTGACGATCCTCCAGTTCGGAAATCCGCAACAACCCGCGAAAGCGCGCCATCAGCGTATCCGCTTCCGCCAGCACCAGATCCAGCTGCGCCGCTTCCTGCGAGCCTTCGCCGGCCTGCTGCTGCATGCGATACAACTGCGCGCGCAGGCGCGTCAGCGGCGTGCGCAAATCATGGGCGATGTTGTCGCAGACGCCTTTGACTTCATTCATCAAACGCTCGATGCGTTCGAGCATGGCGTTGACGATCGCGGCGAGCATGTCCAGTTCATCGCGGCGATTGGACAGGGGCAAACGGTGGGTCAGATCGCCGGCGACAATCGCCTGGGCGCTGTCCTGAATTGCTCGAATCCGCCGCAATGGCCGGCGCCGCAGCAAATGCCAGCCGGCAATGCCCGGCAGAATTGTCAGCGACACGCCCCAGAACAACGCATGCAAAATGATCCGCGTGACGGCGAACAACGAGCCGTTGTCGCGCAGCAACACCAGCCAGCGGCCGTCGCGAGTTTGCGTGGCCACCGCGTCGCAGCTGTCATTGGGCAAGGTCGGATCATCGGAATTGGCGCAGTCGGCGAGCATGTGGATCTTGCCGTCCAGCGGCAGACCCTCGGGGATCTGCTGCAACGCGCCGCCGAGGTAAACGCCGTCGGCATCGAACAAGCCATAGGCATCGATGCCGCGAATATCGAAAGTCATGCTGGCGGCGAGCGCGTCTTCCAGCTGTTCGCCGCGAAAGTGCGAGAACAGGTGCTGACGTTGCATCAGCGAATGTTTGGCGAGGTTATCGAGGTAGCCGGAGACTTCGTAATACATGACCCCCATGAGGATCGCGCTCCAGGCCACAAACAGCGAACTGTACAGTGCCAGCAAGCGGCTGCTGGAGGAACGCCAGCCGTCAGACGGGTTCGGCAATGACATAGCCGGAGCCCCGTACCGTGCGGATCAGCGGCACATGGCCGACGGCGTCGATCTTCTTGCGCAGACGGCCGATGTGCACGTCGATCAGGTTGGTGCCGGGGTCGAAGTGATAACCCCAGACCTCTTCGAAAATCATCATCCGCGAAAGGATCTGGCCGCTGTTGCGCATGAGGAATTCGAGCAACTTGTACTCGGTCGGCAACAGCGTCAGCACTTGTTCGGCACGGCGCGCTTCGTGGCTGATCAAGTCCAGTTCGAGGTCGGCTACCTGCAGGGTCGTCGCTTGAGTCGCGCCGCTGTTCTGCCGACGCAGCAACACTTCAACCCGTGCGGCCATTTCATCGGTGGCGAACGGCTTGGTCAGGTAGTCATCGCCGCCGGCCCGCAAGCCGCGTACGCGCTCGTCGACATCGGAGAGGGCGCTGATCATCAGAATCGGTGTGGCCACGCCCATGGTGCGCAGGGTGGTAACGATGGCCAGGCCATCGAGTTCGGGCAGCATGCGGTCAAGGGTGATCAGGTCGTAGTTGCCGCTCACGGCGCGGTCGAGGCCTTCGCGGCCATTGTCGACCCAGTCGACTTCCAGCCCGTGGCTGCTCAGTTCGGCGACGATTTCCCGCGCAGTCACGGCGTCGTCTTCGATGGTCAAGATACGAGTCATAGGCAGGCCTGCTGATCGGTTCAAACGGAATGGCAGCATTTTGCCAAGAAAATCCGCTGACGCTTTAAATTAACTTTCATGTTCACCTGTCACAAACGCAAATTTCGAGCGTGATGGGTATTTGAGGCCAATGCATAAAACCCGCTGTTATCCGGCAGTTGTTGCAAATTGCAAGGTTTTCGGAAGTTCATTCTTTATAACTGGCTGAAATTAAACGACTTATTTAATTCTCGCGACTGGCACGGTCACTGCAATTCCTCTGATGACGAGTTGTAACACCATTTTTCATGCCTGGAGCAGAACAACAATGAATAGATCCCCTGATGGGTTTTATCCCGCCGTTGAAGAGTCGAGCAGCGTTTCAGGCGTGTCCTGGGGCGCGATCTTCGCCGGTGCGGCGGCTGCCGCTGCACTGTCGATGATTTTGGTGTTGCTCGGATTCGGTTTGGGTTTCTCTGCCGTTTCACCGTGGGCCGGAGAGGGCGTCAGCGCCAAGGGCTTGGGCATTTCCACGATCGTCTGGCTGGCGGCGACGCAAATCATCGCTTCCGGCATGGGCGGCTACATCGCCGGTCGCCTGCGGGTGAAGTGGGCGAACATGCACGGCGATGAAGTGTATTTCCGCGACACCGCGCACGGCTTCCTTGCCTGGTGTGTGGCTACATTGGTTACCGCAGTGCTGGTGGTCGGTTCGGTCAGCAGCGTCATCAGTGGTGGTGTCCAGGCCGGTGCCAGTGTTGCTGGCGGTGCTGCCAGCGCGATGACCCAAGCGGCCGGTACCGCTGCGGCGAACACCGACAGTAACCAGTACGGTTACTACATCGACAGCCTGTTCCGCGATGACCGTCCGGCGTCCGTCAGCGATGACGCGGCCCATGGTGCCGTGGCCCGGATCTTTGCGCAAAGCCTGGCCAACGGTCAGATGAGTGCCGAAGACCGTACCTACCTTGCGCAACTGGTCGCCCAACGGACCAACCTGACTCAAGCCGATGCCGAGCGCCGCGTCGATGAGATCTACGCCCGCACTCAGAAAGCCCTGGCCGACGCCAAGCTGAAAGCTCAACAAGCTGCCGACACCGCCGCGAAAGTCGCTGCCTGGACCTCGCTGTGGATGTTCGTCTCGCTGTTGGCCGGTGCGTTCTTCGCCAGCCTCGCAGCCACCTTCGGCGGTCGCCGCCGCGATGCGGTCGAGTACGTTGAAGTCGACACTTACACCACGACCACTCCAGTCCGTTAAACAAGGAGCATCACCATGCGCTCACTACTGCTGTTCTTCCTTGGCGTACCGATCCCGATCATCATCCTGATCGCCCTGTTCGTGCACTGATTGCTCCATTGAGGCCCATGCCTCGGCCGCTTCCACCTTCGGGTGGAAGCGGCTTTTTGCTTTCTTCGGGGGCAAAAGCGAGAATCGCCGCCGGAAGTGGATTGGCCGCTTTTACCTCTCTTTAAGGATGAACACGTTGGACAAGAAGGAAATCAAACGCCAGTTGGTTGAGATGCTCGAAGCCGGGCGCTCGAAAACCGAAACGTTCAAAGCGTTGTCGGGCGGTGCGGTCAAAGATCGCGTGTTGGCGGCCTGGATCGGGGGGCGTTCGGATCCGGCCCTCAGAGCAAAGCATTCACTCAAAGTCACCCTGCTGATCGTGTTGACCTGCATTCAGGCATTGATCGGCTCAGTCGTCGGTTTCTTCCTGTTCTACGACGCAAGCGCCGGTCTGGCACTGACCATGTTGCTGATCGCTGGTGGCATTCCGTTGTTGTTTGCATGGGGCTTCTACAAGAACGTGGCGGCGGCTTACACCGTTTACGTGCTCCTCACCATCAGTCAGGTGTCACGCATGTTCAAGGGCTATGAGGAAGATCCGCTGTCGACCGTGATTGCCGTCGGCATCA
This sequence comes from Pseudomonas sp. S3_C06, assembly GCF_054667675.1. Lineage (NCBI taxonomy): Bacteria > Pseudomonadati > Pseudomonadota > Gammaproteobacteria > Pseudomonadales > Pseudomonadaceae > Pseudomonas > Pseudomonas sp. S3_C06. Next base: position 1,407,013 of record NZ_CP162747.1, on the reverse strand, counting down.
CCCTGGCCATGGTGTTCTACGCCGCCTGGATCAAATCCCTGCTGTTCCCGGACCTGGGCTTCATCGGCGCGAAGAAGATCAAAGGGCAGTTCGTCTTCTCCAACTGATCGTTGGACAATCCAACTGCTTTCACTGGCCTGGATCAATATTTCGAGCGGCGAGATCGCCTAACGTAAATGATCCCGGCCTTTGCTGAGGTATGAACTACAGTGCTTCACGCGCACCTTGTTGCGCTGACGGAGTACGCGTCGACGCCCCAATCACAGCAACAATAAACGCGTCGACACGCTGTAGTGCAGCAAGGAGCTGACACCACCTCAACCGAACCTTCACGGATGAACATTGCAATGCACTGCCAACCAAGATCTTTTGATATCCAGCCTTTGGCGCAGGCGGATATGACCGTTCACATCAACGGCCAAGCGGTCACCGCCGCCATCGGCGAAACCGTACTCAGCGTTATCCAGTCTCTCGGCGTACGCCAGATCGCACGTAACGATCACAACCAGATCACCGGCGCCTATTGCGGCATGGGCGTGTGCCAGTGCTGTCTGGTGAAAATCAATGGCCGGCACAAACGTCGTGCCTGCCAGACCGTGGTGCGTGACGGCATGCAGATCGAAACTCAGGTCAACCGCATCACCGCGCAGGAGGTGGTTGTATGAGCCTGCAACCGGTGATTGTCGGCGGCGGCCCGGCGGGGATGGCGGCGGCCATCGAACTGGCGCGCCACGGTGTGCGCTGCACCTTGCTCGAAGAAGCTTCGCGCCTTGGCGGCGTGGTCTATCGCGGGCCGTTGCGTGACGGCGTGCAACTGGATTATCTCGGCCCGCGTTACTCCGAAGCGCTGGGCAAACTGCACGGTGATTTTCAGGAGCAGGCCGGGCTGATCGACGTGCGCCTCAACCATCGCGTGGTCGGCGCCGAAGGCACCCGCGCGCTGGTGGTGCTCGATGGCGACGAGCAACTGCACGAGATCGAGTATCCGCAATTGCTCTTGGCCGCCGGTTGCCACGAACGCAGCGTGCCGTTCCCCGGCTGGACCTTGCCGGGGGTGATCATGCTCGGCGGCCTGCAACTGCAAATCAAAAGCGGTGTGGTCAAGCCGCAAGGGCCGGTGATCATCGCCGGCACCGGGCCGCTGCTGCCGCTGGTGGCGACACAACTGCATGCCGCGGGCGTCAGCGTTGCGGGCGTGTATGAGGCCTGTGCGTTCGGCAAGATCGCCCGTGAAAGTCTGGCGCTGCTGAATAAACCGCAGCTGTTTCTCGACGGTTTGAGCATGCTCGCCTACCTGAAACTGCACGGTATCTCGATGAACTACGGCTGGGGCGTGGTCGAGGCCCACGGCGAGGGCGAGCTGAAAAGCGTCAGCGTCGCGCCATATTCGGCCACTTGGGAACCGGACATGAGCCGCGTCGAGCGCTTCGAAGCCAAGACCCTCGCGGTCGGTTACGGCTTTATTCCACGCACCCAACTGAGCCAGCAAATGTGCCTGGATCACGGCTTCAGCGACGACGGTTACCTGCGCGCCAACGCGAACGTCTGGCAGCAAAGCAATGAACCGCACGTGCATCTGGCCGGCGACATGGGCGGGATTCGCGGCGGTGAAGCAGCGATGCTCGCCGGCAAGATCGCGGCGACCTCGATTCTCTTGCAACGCGGTGTGCTCGAAGAAGAGCTGGCGCGGGTTCGTCGTGACCGTTATCTGAGCAAACTCAAAGCCATCGTGCGTTTCCGCGCCGCCGTGGATCGCTACACCGAACGTGGCGTCGGCCAGACTGCATTGCCCGCCGCCGACACGGTGATCTGTCGCTGTGAACACGCCACCCGCGCCGACATCGACCTGGCGCTGGAGCAGGGCGTGCAAGACATCGCCAGTCTGAAAATGCGCACCCGCGTGAGCATGGGCGATTGCCAGGGGCGCATGTGTGTCGGCTACTGCAGCGATCGCTTGCGTCAGGCTACCGGGCGCAAGGATGTCGGTTGGTTGCGCCCGCGTTTCCCGATCGATCCGATTCCTTTTTCCGCGTTCCAGTCTGTCGGCACGGAGGCCGCTGCCCATGAGTAAGTTCTATGACGTGGTCATTGCCGGTGGCGGCGTGATCGGGGCGTCCTGCGCCTATCAATTGTCCAAGCGCAAAAACCTCAAGGTCGCGCTGATCGATGCCAAGCGACCGGGCAACGCGACGCGTGCTTCGGCCGGTGGTTTGTGGGCGATCGGTGAGTCGGTCGGCCTCGGCTGCGGGGTGATTTTCTTCCGCATGATGTCGGCCAACCGCAAGCGCGAAACCCAGGGCGCGGCGGTGGCGGTGGATGCGAGCACGCCGCACATTCTGCCGGAGTCGTTTTTCGATTTTGCTTTGCAGTCCAACGCGTTGTACCCGGCGTTGCACCGAGAGCTGAAAGACAATCACGGCATGGATTTCAAGTTCGAAAAGACCGGGCTGAAGTTCGTCATCTATGACGATGAAGACCGGCTCTACGCCGAGCACATCGTCGGTTGCATTCCGCATCTGGCCGATCAGGTGCGCTGGCTCGATCAGGCGGCGCTGCGCGAGTCCGAGCCGGGCGTCAGCCATGAAGCACGCGGGGCGCTGGAGTTTCTCTGCGACCATCAGGTCAGCCCGTTCCGCCTCGCCGACGCCTACATGGAAGGCGCACGGCAGAACGGCGTCGACATTTTCGTCAACACCAACGTCACCGGCGTGTTGCACCACGGCAGCCGCGTCACCGGTGTGCAAACGGCCGAAGAGGGCGTGTTCCACTGCAAGACGCTGATCAACGCCGGCGGTGCCTGGGCGGCGGACTTGAGTGAATGGGCCACGGGGATTCGCATCCCGGTGAAGCCGGTGAAAGGCCAGATCCTGCTGACCGAGCGCATGCCGAAAATCCTCAACGGCTGCCTGACCACCAGCGACTGCTACGTGGCGCAGAAGGACAATGGCGAGATCCTGATCGGCAGCACCACCGAAGACAAAGGCTTCGACGTCACCACCACCTACCCGGAAATCGCCGGACTGGTGCAGGGCGCGGTGCGGTGTCTGCCGGAACTCAAAGACGTCAATCTGAAACGCACGTGGGCGGGCTTGCGTCCGGGCTCGCCGGATGAGTTGCCGATTCTCGGGCCGATGCGTGGGGTGGAGGGGTATTTGAATGCCTGCGGGCATTTCCGCACCGGGATTCTGACCTCGGCGATTACTGGCGTGTTGCTGGATAAGCTGGTCAACGATGAACCGCTGCCGCTGGACATCACGCCGTTTCTGGCGGATCGCTTTGCAGCAGCCCCGGTCAAGCAGGAGCGCACGCTAGAGCCTGCTTGACTCAAATCCCCTGTGGGAGCGAGCCTGCTCGCGAAGGCAATCTGTCAGTAACGAATAAGTTGACTGACACACCGCTTTCGCGAGCAGGCTCGCTCCCACATGGGGTTCTGGGTGTGGCTCAGGATTTGCGGGATTCTTCTTCGAGTTGGTCGGATTCGAACAACCGCGCCAGTTCCGCCCGGGCTTCCTGGGCGGTTTGCAGGACTTTGGCCGCGTCGTCGTAGATCGCGTGCTGTGCCTCCAGCACCTGTTCGTCGTGGTGCTTGAAGCGCTTGATCCGCGCATCGGCCTGGGCCTGGGTCAAACCGAGGCCGACCAAGGTGCGTCGACTCATTTCCAGACTCGAGTAATAGGTTTCACGAATCGCCTCCGCGCCAACATCCACCAAACGGTGCACATGCTGCCGGTTACGTGCCCGGGCGATGATCTTCATGTGCGGATACAGCTTGCGCACCACCTCGGCGGTCTTGATGTTGGTGTCTGGATCGTCCGTGGCAATCACGAAATATTCCGCCTCGCCAACCTTGGCCGCATTGAGAATTTCCGGGCGCATCGGGTCGCCGTAGAACACCGGCACACCGCCGAAACTGCGCGACAGTTCGATGGTTTCCACCGAAGTGTCCAGTGCGACGAATTTGATGTTCTGCGCCCGCAGAATCCGCGCGACGATCTGGCCCATCCGGCCCATGCCGGCGATCACCACACGCGGGGTGTCAGTGTCGATCTCACGGTATTTTTCCGGCACTTCCACCGGCTGCACTTTCGGGCTGACCAGCCGCGCGCAGATCAGCAGCAACAACGGCGTCACCGCCATCGACAGGGTGATGGTCAGCACCAGCAAGTCATACAGGCGCGGTTCGAACAGACCCTGATCACGACCGATCTTGAACACCACAAAGGCAAATTCACCACCCGCCGCCAAGACGATACCGAGGCGTATTGCACTGACCTTGTTCAAGCCACCGGCCAGACGCCCGACGACAAACAGCAACGGCAATTTCAGACCGATCAACAGCAGCGTCAGCCCCAACACCGTGATCGGCGCACTCAGCAGCAAGCTGAGGTTGGCGCCCATGCCGACGCTGATGAAAAACAACCCGAGCAGCAGCCCTTTGAATGGCTCGATCTGCGCTTCCAGTTCATGGCGATATTCCGAATCCGCTAACAGTAAACCGGCAAGAAACGCCCCCAGTGCCATCGACACGCCGACCAAATCCATCAACCACGCCGTGCCGATCACCACCAGCAACGCCGTGGCCGTCGACACTTCCGGCAGACCGGTTTTCGCCACCACGCGGAACACCGGACGCAACAGATAACGCCCACCGACCACGACCACCGCGATACCGCCGAGCACTTGCAGCGCGTGATTCAGACTTTCGGCATTGCTGGTGTCGTGTGCACCACCGGCCAGCATCGGCACCAGCGCAATCAACGGGATCGCGGCGATGTCCTGAAACAGCAGAATCGCAAACGCCAACCGCCCGTGGGGGCTGGTCAGTTCCTTGCGCTCGGCCAGACTTTGCAACCCGAATGCCGTCGAGGACAGCGCCAGGCCAAGGCCAAGCACAATCGCGCTGTTCAGCGGTTGGCCAAACACCGACAAGGCCAACACGCCAATCACCGAAGCCGTCAGCAGCACCTGCGCCAGACCGACGCCGAACACCGATTTGCGCATCACCCACAAACGTCGTGGCGACAGCTCAAGACCAATGATGAACAGCAGCAACACCACACCCAGTTCGGAAATGTGCGCGACGCTTTGCGGGTTGCCGATCAGGCCCAACACTGAAGGGCCGATGATTACCCCGGCAAACAGATAACCGAGCACGGCGCCCAGTTGCAGACGTTTGGCCAAAGGCACGGTGAGCACGGCCGCGAACAGAAAGACGACGGCGGCTTGCAACAGATTGCCTTCATGGGGCATGGGGGGTTACTCCTGACAACGGTACGGCGGGGGGTGACAAGGATAAGGGCTACAGCGACTTTTCATCCACCGAAGATCCCCTGTGGGAGCGAGCCTGCTCGCGAATGCGGAGTGTCAGCCAGCATAGTTGTCACTGACAGAACGCATTCGCGAGCAGGCTCGCTCCCACAGGGATCTTGGTTTTAACCTGTAATAATTTGCATCAATTAGTTACATTTATAACCTCTGCGTATCAATCCCCGAGTCCCGCCATGGCCATCAACTTCGACCTCAACGACCTGCAAGCCTTCCGTGCCGTGGTCGAGCAGGGCAGTTTCCGCAAGGCCGCCGACACCGTGCGCCTGTCGCAACCGGCCTTGAGCCGGCGCATCGAAAAGCTCGAAGACGCCCTCGGTGTCAAACTCTTCGAACGCACCACGCGCAAGGTCAGCCTGACCCAGGCCGGGCGCGGTTTCATGCCCAGCGTTGAGCGTTTGCTCGATGATCTGGATGTCGCGTTGCTGGGCATCAGCGAAGTCGCTTCGACCCGTTTGGGCCATGTCACCGTCGCTTGCGTGCCTTCGGCGGCGTACTACTTCATGCCCCGTGTGATCGCGCGCTATCACCAGCAATTCCCGCGCATCAAAGTCAAAGTGCTCGACTCCAGCGCGCACGATGTGTTGAGTGCGGTGGTCAATGGCGAGGCGGATTTCGGTTTGAGTTTTCTCGGCACGCAGGATGCCAAAGTCGAGTTCGAACCGCTTGTGCAGGAGTGCTACGTCGTCGCCTGTCGCCGCGATCATCCGTTGGCCGAACGCAGCAGTGTGAGCTGGGACGAGTTCTATCAGCAGGATTACATCTCGCTGGACAAGACCTCCGGCAACCGTTTTCTGCTCGATCAGGCGTTGAGCACGGTGGTGCCGCAGCGTTCGAGCATCTGCGAAACCCGGCATGTGACGACGATGATCGGTCTGGTGGAGGCGGGGTTGGGCGTGGCGGCGGTGCCGCTGATGGCGATGCCCGGGCCGGATCATCCGATCCTGACGCGGGTGCCACTGACCGATCCGCAGGTGATGCGCAGTGTCGGCATCATCAAGCGCCGGGGTCGTACGCTGACCCCGGCGGCACTGGAACTGGAGCGGCTGGTGATAGAAATGAAAGTCCAGCCGCCAACAATCAGCGCTTGACCGAATCCAGTCCGGTGGCTTGCACGTCAGCTTGTGCGGCCGGCGCGGCGAGGTAGGCGAGCAGGGCTTTGGCCTTTTCTGGATGCTGCGCGCCGACTGGAATCCCGGCGGCAAAACGCGTCACCGACTGCACCGATTCCGGAATCTTCGAGACGAAACTCACGCCCGGCACCGGCAGCAATTCGCTGACCTGCTGGAAGCCCAGTTGATAGTCGCCAGTGGCAACCACCGAGCCGACCGGTACTTTCGGGATCATTTTTGCCTTCGGTTTCAGCTGATCTTCGATGCCCAGTTTCTTGAACAACTGCTGCTCGATGTACACGCCGCTGGCGCTGTCGGAGTAGGCCACCGACTGTGCGTCGAGCAAGGTTTTCTTCAAGGCGGCGACGCTGCTGATGTCCGGTTTCGGCGCGCCTTCGCGCACCACCAGGCCGATCCGCGAATCCGCCAGCTCAACGCGCGAGGCCGGGTCGACCTTGCCTTGTTTGATCAAGTCGTCGAGGGCGTAGCCGACCATGATCACCACGTCGGCGTGCTCACCGCGGGCGAGACGATTGGGGATCGCCTCGGGTGCTTTGCCCATCGACGGGCCGAGGCTGGTGGTCAGGGTGTTGCCGCTGCTGGCAGCGAATTTCGGCCCGAGAATCTTGTAGGCGGCAGTGAAGCCCCCGGAGGTCATCACGCTCAATTCTTCGGCCTGGGCCGCGAGGTTGAACGCGAGACCGGCGAGCAGGGCGGTGACAGTAAACAGTTTTTTCATGGCGAGTTTTCCTCAGGCCGCGACAGGTTGCAGACGACCACCGGCACGGCGGTACAGATAAAGAGTGGCGCACAAGGCACACAGCGCACCGATGCTCATCCAGTAACCCGGCGCGGCTTTGTCGCCGGTGTACTGAATCAGGAAGGTCGACATCGCCGGGGTGAAGCCACCGAAAATGGCGGTTGCCAGGCTGTAGGCGAGGGAGAAACCGGCAACGCGAACCTCGACCGGCATGATCTCGGTGAGCGCCGGAATCATTGCGCCGTTGTACAAACCGTAGATAAACGACAACCACAACAGCGACAGCAGCATGTGGCTGAAGCTCGGCGCCTGCACCAGATACGACAGCGCCGGATAGGTGGTGGCCAGGGCCAGCAGCGACATGGCGATCAGCACTGGGCGACGGCCAACACGGTCGGACAACAGGCCGCCAATCGGCAACCAGAAGAAGTTCGACACACCGACCAGCAAGGTCACCAACAGCGCGTCCGAAGTACTCAGATGCAGCACGGTTTTGCCGAAGGTCGGCGCGTACACGGTGATCAGGTAAAACGCGGTGGTGGTCAGCGCAACCATCAGCATGCCGCCAAGTACCACGCCCCAGTTCTGGCCGAGGGTGCGGAACACTTCGCCCATGCTCGGGCGGTGTTTGCGTGCAGCGAATTCTTCGGTTTCCGCCAGGTTACGGCGCAGGAAAAAGATGAACGGCACGATCATGCAGCCAACGAAAAACGGAATCCGCCAGCCCCAATCGGCCACCACCTCCGGCGCCATCCACGCGTTCAACGCATAGCCCAACGCGGCGGCGACAATGATCGCCACTTGCTGACTGGCCGACTGCCAAGCGGTGAAGAAACCTTTGCGACCCGGCGTGGCGATCTCGGCGAGGTACACCGACACACCGCCCAATTCCGCCCCGGCCGAGAAGCCTTGCAGCAAGCGCCCGATCAACACCAGCGCTGGCGCAAACAGGCCGATGCTTTCGTAACCGGGCACCAGCACAATCAAGATCGTGCCACTGGCCATGATCGACAGGGTAACGATCAAACCTTTGCGTCGACCGACATCATCGATGTACGCACCGAGCACGATGGCGCCCAGCGGACGCATCAAAAAGCCTGCGCCGAACACCGCAAAGGTCATCATCAGGGAAGCGAACTCACTGCTCGCCGGAAAGAACACCGCCGCGATCTGCGTGGCGTAGAAGCCGAACAGAAAGAAGTCGAACTGTTCGAGGAAGTTGCCCGAGGTCACCCGGAAAATGGCGCCGGCCCGCGAGCCGTTGTGTGGGATTGAGGCTGTCATAGAAAAGTACTCCACCGCTTTTATGACGTGCGCGACGGGAGGGCGGCGCACGGTTTTTATTGAGGCGGATGGTGGCTCAGGTGTAACAGGATGTTAATTGCATTGTTGGCATGGATTGATGTGCAGAGTGGATCAATTCGACTATGTCGATACCGCGGACCATTGTGGGAGCGAGCCTGCTCGCGAAAGCGGTGGCCCAAACAATGAAGATGTTGAATGTGCCGGCCCCTTCGCGAGCAGGCTCGCTCCCACAGGTTTTCGTGGCAACTGCAAATTCTGCTTACACCACGGAATCTGTAGGCCTGCGCCTGCTCGCGATAGCGGCCCAACTGACAACTACAATCCCCAGCCAGCCCAGGCAAAAAAACAAGGAATGATTCCCGAACCCGGCAGTCCGAGTTCAGGTAGCACACATCTCAGGAGGTTCACCGATGAACAGCAAAACCCTAATCGCCAGCCTGGCCCTCGTCGCCGGCATTGCCGGGATCAGCCCACTTGTTCAAGCGGCGCAAACCTCAAATGAACAGGCCGTGCAATCGCCGACCAGCGATCGAGAGTTGAAGGTCAACGACCGTGCGCCTGAAATGTATCAGCGCAAGGACAAGGCCCTGCAAAACTGGAAAGCCAAAGGTCTGAAAGCACCCATCGATCAGGCCCAATGGGTGCAGATCAACGACAAGTACGTGATGGTGATGATTACCAACGGGACAATTGTCGAGATGCAACCGGTCGAGCGTTAACCCCGGTCATAATTGGCCACGGATGGCCGATTGCATTCGAACGCCGTTCCTGTAAAACAGCGGACCTCTGGATAAGGGGCAAGGGATTGGACAAGAAACCGCTTTACCGCAAAATCAACACTCGCACCTGGGGTGTTCGCCGCAATGATTTGGTCGCCCGTTACCGCGATCAACGCAATACCAAAACCGCAAGCCGCAGCGAAGCCATGCGAAGTTCGATGCATCCAGGCAAGCAATACGGAAGAGACTACACCCCGCTTTTTCGCTTCTTGTTGTCTCGCGTTGGCGGTCAATGGGATTCCATTTTCAGCGAGGCTGTCGCGCGACTTGATCAATCGGCCCCAGTGTTCTGGATGGTTGCCATCGATGAAGAAGATCGTCAGGAAATCGTGCGATTGGGTGAATCCAGTTATTTCAGTGGGCTGTATGTCGACGAGCAGAATCGCCTGCAAATGGTCAATCCGAATCTGAAGGCGCAGGACATGACGCCGCGTTGCGAGTGCTGTACGCATACATTCAACGGTGTTGTTTTCGGCCAAACGGAAAGCTTTGGCCCACGCAAATTGCCAGGTGTCGGTGCAGAAGACTCGCCTGCATGAATCACAGCAACTCCCCCTTGTCCCACAAATGCACCAGATCCCCCGGCGCCCGATCCTCCGGCACCTTCAACACCATTTCCCCGGACTGATAGCGCACTTCTATCTGATAGAAGCGTTGATCCCCACGTCCGGATTCGCTGCTGTCCAATGGCAGGCAGCCCTCCAGCACCGAGCAGATCCTTGAACGCTGACTGATGTCGCATTGTGCAAATTCGATTTCACGTGGGCGGCTCAGGCTGTGAATCGCTGCAACGCCACCCTGGCGAGATACGCGCAAAACGGAATCGTCATCCAGCTCGGGTAGCGTTTTCATACAGCCTCCTCGAATTATTCGATGCCGACCTGCGCCCAGGCTTGCTGCACTGCGTCGGCTGCTTCAGCGCCAAAGCGCTGGCCCGCGTGGTCGATGGTCAATTTTGCGAACGCGTCAAACGTTGCGTCCTGGCTCAAGCGGTTATCGCAAAGTGTGTCGTACCAGATTCGTCCGGCCTTTTCCCAGGCGAAGCCGCCAAACGCTCGGGCTGCCAGATAAAACGCGCGATTGGGAATGCCGGAATTGATGTGCACGCCGCCATTGTCTTCGCTGGTGATGACGAACTTGCGCATGTGCTCCGGTTGCGGATCCTTGCCCAGCAACGGGTCGTCATACGCCGTACCGGGGTGCGACATCGAACGCAGGCCCTTGCCCTGGATCTTCGGCATCAGCAGGTCAGCACCGATCAACCAGTCGGCCTGTTCGGCTGTCTGGCCGAGCGCGTATTGCTTGGTCAAGACGCCAAACACATCCGAGAGCGACTCGTTTAACGCGCCGGACTGGTTGGCATAAATCAGCCCGGCCTCGCTTTCGGTAACGCCGTGGGCCAGTTCATGGCCGATGACGTCGAGCGAGCGGGTGAAGCGCTGGAAGATTTCGCCGTCACCGTCACCGAAGACCATTTGCGCGCCATTCCAGAAAGCGTTTTCGTAACCCTGGCCGTAATGCACGCTGCCGACCAGGGCAAAGCCCTGATTGTCGATCGAGTCACGACCGAACACTTTCCAGAAGAAATCATAGCTGGCGCCCAGCGCATCATAAGCCTCGTCGACCGCCGCATCACCACTCGGCGGCTGGCCTTCGAGGCGCACGAGCTTGCCCGGCAAGAGCATTTTGTTCTGCGCATCATGCACACTGCGTTCGGCCAGGCCGGGCTTGCTCTTCTCAGGCAGGATCGCCCGTGCCGGTGGTTGTGCGGGTGCGCCTGGATTCGGCAACAGGCTGCGTACATGGTTGAGCGTGAGCATCGCTGCCGAACGTTGCGGCGCTGAACCGTGAGCGATGATGCGGTTGAGAATGTACGGTGGAATGAAACTGCGCAGTAGTGAGTCGGTCATCAGAGCTTCCCTGGCTTAATACGATGTCGATAAACATGTGAGCGATGGCGCGTGTTTCGGTTCCATGGATTGCCATTGGCAACGGATTCTGCGAAAAACGCCCTCCGCGCCCGACGGGGCCAACCACAAAGAGTCCACGAACATGACAGATGAACTGCAGGTAATCGATCTTCAGGTCGGCGAAGGCAAAGCCGCCGTCAAAGGCGCACTGATCACCACCCAATACACCGGATGGCTGGAAGACGGCAGCGAGTTCGATTCTTCCTACAGCCGTGGCAAACCTTTTCAGTGCGTGATTGGCACGGGGCGGGTGATCAAGGGTTGGGATCAGGGCTTGATGGGGATGCAGGTGGGGGGCAAACGTAAATTGCTGGTGCCGGCGCATTTGGGGTACGGCGAGCGAACGATGGGCAAGATTCCGCCGAATTCGAATCTGGTGTTTGAGATTGAGTTGTTGGAAGTGCTGACGCGGGAGGATTGAAACCGGGTCTTTTTTACGCTTGGGAATAAATGCGATGGATGTGTGGCAGGTGGTTTCACAAGTTGCCGATTGGCTGGTTGAGAGGCATGCGACTCGCAGGGGATCGACCTACAACTATATGTTGTTCGTTTCCGCTGCCGCTGCAGTTGGCAGCTGGGTAGTCGCGAAAGAACTGCTCGCCAAACGCAAGGCTCTCAAAGCAAACGTGTCTGAAGCTCTGCAAAATGAAACGTTACGTGCGATGTCCTTTGCCCAGGAGGATGGGCGGCCGGTCAAACGCACTGCGACGTTGGTCCGACAGGCAGAAACCTTTTTCGTCACGGTCATTCGCCATGACGATGAAGAATGCGTGGAGTCATCCAGTGAAGCGTTGCACTCGCTGGACGATGTCGACGTTTACTTGCGTGACCACACACCCTTTATCCTCGCGGATTTTCGAGCGTCGTGACTCACGCGTCCGATGTAGAAAGAACGCTTTCGCGAGCAGGCTCGCTCCCACATTGGCACGGCGGTGTACTCAAATACCGCGAGCAACCGCGAACAACTGTGGGAGCGAGCCTGCTCGCGAAGAGCGATCACGCGGTCAATCAGGCTGCGTGCGCCATCTCGGCCAGTGTGTCGGCCACGGTTCTTTGCAGTGAGGGGAACCGGCGGGTCACGCGGCGCAGTGCGGGTAGCACGGCGTCGATTTCCAGTTCATCGAGTTGGGGAAGGACGGTGACGGCGGAGGCGACGATGGATTCGCGTTCGCTTTCGAACAGCACCAGGCAGGCGTTCTGTGCCCAGCGTCCGTCCCGCTCGTTGAAACCCATGGCCACCAGTGCCGCGACGACTTGTGCATCTGTTTTGTTGGACATGATTATTGCCTCAGGGCGGGGTCGATTTTGTCGAGGGCGCGGTTGACCGCGAGTTCGCCGAGCATGACCACTTGCTGGATGCCGAGCACGGTGTTGCGGTAGGGCGAGTCGAGCAGGGCGGCGAAGTCGCTGAGCATGACACTGGCCGAAGCCATGGATTCGCAGGCATGGGCCATGAGGTCTTCGGCGCCGGTGTTGGGGTCGACGAGGAACATGGTGCTGGGTCTGCGCGGTGGTGACGGCGGCGTGGGTTTCAGATAGTGATCGAGGGCGCGTTCGGCGGCTTCGTGGAGTTTTCTGGAGCCCGGTGTGGAGTAGGGGGATGTTGGGTTTGGATCGATTTCCGCTTCTGTTTCGGGCGGATTCGGCGTTATTTTGAACATTTCTTAGAACCTTCTAATGAGGCCGACACGTTCATTGCGACTAAACAAATGGGTGGCAGCTATGCGCAGGTTAGTCGACCGGTGGTTCTAAGCAGTCCCGGCGCACCCGAAGGCGCCCTGCGCACAGCTACCATTAAGCTCAGGCGCGAAAATGCCTGACTGAACGGACTGTATGCTGCCAATAAACCACCGAGCGACTAAACCCGATCACTGAACATTCAGTGACGCGAACCAAGTTACCGGCAGCCCCCAAGCCGCACAAGCCGGCGGATTCTGGCGTAGTTGTAGGCAAAGGCGCAAGGCGCTGTAGCCTCATGGCTGATGTCTAAATGATGCTGCGTTTTACCGGGCGCTTTAGCGTTTGCCCAATCCGACATTCGCATCTTTTCCGCTCCCTTGAGTTGTCCATTCAGACCGACCATCTGTCGGAAAACCGTGCTGACCTGTCAGATCTGTCAGTACCCCTCGTCGATAAATTACTTTCTGATAGCTCCAGCGTTACGTCGACTGCCGCCAGTCCACTACGAAGGAGCATCACCATGAGCAATTCCCTTGCTGATAACCATCCGTTCGCCTTGATTCCACCGCAAATCACCGGCACCACCGCGTTGCAAACCCCGGAGCATTACCACGGTGGTATTCCGATTCGCGCTGTCGAGGGGGACTTGCAAGTCATCATTAATCCGTGGCTGGTGATGAACATTGGGGACTTGCTCGAATTGTTCATTGGCAACCAATCAGTCCCCGTGAGGAGCAAGGAACTCGACGCTGACGACCTCGACAAGCGGCTGGTGTTCAGGGTTGAGCGGGGTTTTATTCTTGAAGGCGACCTCAAGGCATTTTATCGCGTGACCCGCGTCGGGCAGACACCGCAGGATTCCCAGCCTACGTTGATTCTGCTGGTCAAGCTGCAGCGGCCCGGCGGGTTTGACGATGACACCGAAGACGGTCATTCCGGTCTCAAGTACACACTGAAACCAGACCTTCCGAACGGGGTTACGCCGGAAATAGCCAAGGCCGGCGTTGATATTCATGTTTTTCCCTACGAAAACATGGCTTTTGACGATTGCATTATTTGCCGCTGGGGGAGCCAGGAGGCGCCTCCCCATTTTGTCACCCGGCAGCAGGTCGACGACCCGGTCAATTACCCGATCCTCATCAAATTCGAGGAGGCGTTGATCAAGGCGCACGGCGACGGTCCGGACGTGCAGGTGACGTTTCAACCGATTGACCGCGTCGGCAACTACCCGGACGAACGCGCGCCTTGGGCGAAAATCACTCGGGTATTGGTGAGAACGGAGGGCACCTGGCTCACGGAACCGAGAATCCTGGTCAACAATAAGCCCGTCACAACGGTCGATCTCGAGCAACTGGGCGACAACGATGTCATCGTGAGTGTTTACACGCGGGCAGACCACTTCGAAGTAAACGACAAGATTGTGGTGACGTGGAGCGGTATGCCAGCGCAAGGCAAACCGATCATCGTCACGCCTGCGGAGCAATGCGTCGAATTTACCGAATTTACCTATTACTTCGTGATTCCCAATGCCTCGGTCCGCGCTCTTGCCAAGGGCTCGGCCTCGGTCAGGTATGAGCGGATCAGAGAGGGGGAGGTGGCGGTCCCATCGTTGGTCGCTAGCGTCAATGTGCAAGGGGAAATCAGTCAACTGGCGGCGCCCACCGTGATCGAGGCATCTGGCGGTTTTCTGGACCCTGAGGCGGATTGGGCAACCAACGAAATTCCTTGGTATGCGGGGCGCAAGAACAGCGACCAAGTGACTCTGCGCTGGGAGGGCGATCGTCCTGACGGCAGTACCGAGTATTACTCCGACTCGCGTTCGGTCGGCAATCAGCCGGAAAACACGCCGGTTCTGCTCACCGTAAAAAACGTCGATATCCGCCGGTTCAACGGCTTGCGGGTGAGGGTGAGTTACACGGTGGCCAACGACGACGCGATGCTGCAAAACGTGCGTGATTCGTTGCCGTTGTTCCTGCAGGTGGGACAAGCGTTACCGCGATTTGAAGCGCCGCAAGTGGAGGAGGCGCAGGGCGGTACGCTCGACCCCGAACGCGTGCCGCCCGCGGGTGTAACGTTGATCGCGCCACACGAAGGCACGTCTGCCGGCAATCGCGTGACCTATCACTGGCGCGGATCAGGCAGTGGCGGCAGCACCAGTGACTTCGTCGACCTGACGACCCACACAGCGGGCAAACCCGTCAAATTCACGGTAGCCAAGGCGTTCGTCACTGCCAACCTCAACGGCAAAGTCGTGGTGACTTACACGATTGTGCACGGCGGCGTGTTGTTGGGGACGTCCGGTGAACTGACGCTGAGCGTCGGCAACGCGCAGGCCGAAGTGCCACCGCCCACTGTCATCGAAGCTCCGGTTTACGTCCTCGATCCCAACCAGTATCAACAGGGTTTCACCGTGCGCTTCGACACTTCGACACTGAAGCCCGATGACGAAATCGAACTGACGGTCATCGGCCGTCCCGGCGATGGTTCGACGGCGCCAGTACGCAAGGGTGCGAGCGGCCAGCCTTACCTGGATTTCAATATCGCGGCGGCCATCACCGGCGCCAATCTGGGACGCGATGTGGCGTTGAGCTACAGGACGTTTCAGGCCGGGCAACCTGCTCCTGGAGAAACACGGCCGCTGACCATTGGTGTTTTGTTGCAGAAAAACATGCCGCAGCCGTTGATTGAAGGGGCGACGGGGGAGGTTTTGGATATTGGGTTGATCAAGGACGACACCAAAGTGCTGTGCGACAAATGGCCGTTTCAGCGTTCGGGCCTGCCTGTGTGGTTGAGTTATGTGGAAACCAGAACGGATGACAGTTCACGCACCAAAGACCAGTTGGTGGGGGTGACGCATGATCAGGGAAGTGGATTGACTTACACGACTGAAGTGCAGTGGTTGCGTGAGTGCAAGGCGGGTTCGACAGTGACGATTGTGTTGAAGGTGGGGTTGTTTGAAGGGGGGGATTTGGTTGATGCGGTGGATTGTCAGCGAAGGGTTTATTCGGTGAGAGTCGGGTTTGATTATCTTACGACTTTTGACTTGTTCAATTGGGATGGCTGGAACGAACAAGATCCATCGGCGGCTATTATCCGTTCAGGAGAGGAATATTTTTTTCAATCCAGGAACGATTCTCCTAGGTGTTGGTTGAAGAGGTCTTTCAGTGATCTTGAGAATAGCCAAGTGTACGAATTAAGCTTCATCTATCAGTGTCCAACTGCTATAATCGTCTCCTTATATCTCGACAACACCAATTTCTATTATTTAGAGTTTCCTCATGCGTATGCTTGGGAGAAAGTTTTGATACCTTTCATGCCGCAATTCCTAAATCCAACATCTCCGAGAGTATTGTTAATGTATATTCATGGTCGGTCTGGCAGCACACATGGACCGTTAAAAATTGATGATATTCGCTTAAAATGGGAACCAAGGCTTTAGCGTAGGAATCGCATACATTGATCATTTCGAGCAAAGTTCGGAATGATCAATTTGGTTTGGCCCGTAGTGTTCGCGAGCAAGCGCGCTCCCCGGGCCCGTAGTGTCTCCGAGATCACCTTTCCTCGACGAAAACCCAATCAGGCCTTCGCCATTTTTTCTCTGCTCCAGCTCGTCCATTCAAACAGACCATCTGTCGGAAAACCTTTCCTACCTGTCAGATCTGTCAGTACCCCTCATCGATAAATTCCTTTCTGATAGCTCCAGCGTTACGTCGACTGCCGCCAGTCCACTACGAAGGAGCATCACCATGAACACACCCCTGGTTGAAAACCAGCCATTGGCCTTGAACCCACCGCATATCACCGGCAGAACCGAGTTGCGAACGCCGGAGCATTACCACGGCGGTATTCCCATTCGCGCTGTCGAGGGGGATTTGCAAGTCATCGTTGACCCGTGGCTGGTGATGAGCATTGGGGACAAGTTCGAAATGTTTCTGGGCAATTTGACGGTCGCGGTGTGGAGCAAGGAACTCGACGCCGAAGATCTCAACAAGCGACTGGTGTTCAGGATTGCTAAAGGTTTTGTTCTGGAGGGCGAGGTCAAGGCGTTTTATCGCGTAAAGCGAGTTGGACAGACGTTCCAGGATTCCGAGCCAACGTTGATTCTGCTGGCCAAATTCCAGCGCCCCGGCGGCTTTGATAACGACCCCGAAGAAGGTCATTCCGGTCTCACGTACACGTTGATACCGGACCTGACGCACGGGGTCACTCCGGACATAGCCGAGAAAGGCGTTCAGATGCATGTTTTCCCCTACGAAAACATGGCTGCTTTCGATTACATCTTGTGCCGCTGGGGTAGTCAGGAAGTACCTTACTATCCGGTGACTCAGGAGCAGGTCGACGACCCGGTAAATCATCCGATCCTGATCACCTTCGCTAAAGGCGTGATCGAGAGCGCTGGCGATGGCCCGGATGTAGCGGTGACTTTTCAGGTGATCGACCGCGTTGGCAACTATCCGGATGAGCGCGCGCCTTGGGCGAAAATCACTCGGGTCCTGGTGGATGCGAAGGGAACGCGGCTTCCCCAGCCGAGAATTCTGGTCAACAACAGACCCGTCACAACCGTCATTGATCTCGAGCAGTTGGGTGACAAGGACGTCATCGTCAGTGTTTATGCACGTGAAGAACACTTCGACGTGGACGACCGGATCAAAGTGACCTGGACCGGTATGCCGGCGCAGGGTAAACCGATCATCGTTATCCCCGCGGAGCAATTCGTCGATTTTACCGAGTTTGCCTATGAGTTCGTGATTCCCAATGCCTCGGTCCGAGCCCTTGCCAAGGGTTCGGCCTCGGTCCGGTATGTACGCACGAGAACAGGCGAGGACGAGGCCTCTTCGATGGTCGCCAGCGTCAATGTGCAAGGGGAAATCAGTCAACTGGCGGCGCCCACTGTGATCGAGGCGCCTGGCGGTTTTCTGGACCCTGAGGCGCCATGGGCAACCAACGAAATCCCTTGGTATGCGGGACGTAAAAGCGGCGATCAGATCGACCTGATCTGGGAAGCCGCGCTGCCTGGCGGCGGTGTGGAGTATTACTCGGATCCGCGTCCGGTCGGCAATGTGCCGGAAAATACGCCGATCCTGCGTACTGTCAGTCATGCAGTCATCCGCAGGTTCAACGGGTTGCGGGTGAGGGTGCATTACACGGTGGCCAACGACGATCTGCTGCTGCAGAACGTGCGCGATTCGTTGCCGTTGTTGCTGCAGGTAGGTGTGGCGTTGCCGACATTCGCCCCGCCAGAGGTGGAGGAAGCCCAGGACGGCACGCTCGATCCTGAGCAGGTGCCGCCCGCCGGTGTCACGTTGACTTGTCCGCATCTGGGCACATTGGCGCACGACCGCGTGACGTATATCTGGCGCGGCTCAGGCAGTAATGGCAGCACAAGTGATTTCGCCGACCTGACCTCGCATTCGGCGGGCAGTCCGGTGAAGTTTACTGTGGCCAAACCCTATGTGACGGCCAATCTCAACGGAAAAGTTGCAGCGACTTACACCATCGTGCGTAACGGCGAACTGCTCGGTACATCCGGTGAACTGACGCTGAGCGTCGGCAACGCGCAGGCCGAAGTGCCACCGCCCACTGTCATCGAAGCTCCGGTTTACGTACTCGATCCCAACCAGTATCAACAGGGTTTCACCGTGCGCTTCGACACTTCGAAACTGAAGCCCGATGACGAAATCGAACTGACGGTCATCGGTCGCCCCGGCGATGGTTCGACGGCGCCAGTGCGCAAGGGTGCGAGCGGCCAGCCTTATCTGGATTTCAATATCGCCGCGGCCATCACCGGCGCCAATCTGGGACGCGATGTGGCGTTGAGCTACAGGACGTTTCAGGCCGGGCAACCTGCTCCTGGAGAAACACGGCCGCTGACCATTGGTGTTTTGTTGCAGAAAAACATGCCGCAGCCGTTGATCGAAGGGATGACCGGGGAGGTTTTGGATATTGGGTTGATCGAGGACGATACCAAAGTGCTGTGCGACAAATGGCCGTTTCAGCGTTCGGGCCTGCCTGTGTGGTTGAGTTATGTGGAAACCAGAACGGATGACAGTTCACGCACCAAAGAGCAGTTGGTGGGGGTGACGCATGATCAGGGAAGTGGATTGATTTACACGACTGAAGTGCAGTGGTTGCGTGAGTGCAAGGCGGATTCGACAGTAACGATTGTGTTGAAGGTGGGGTTGTTTGAAGGGGGGGATTTGGTTGATGCGGTGGATTGTCAGCGAAGGGTTTATTCGGTGAGAGTCGGGTTTGATTATCTTACGACTTTTGACTTGTTCAATTGGGATGGCTGGAAACATTACCCACAATATCCGTCGTCTATTATTCGTTCAGGAGAGGAATATTTTGTTCAATCCAATAATAAAGATAATCACACTTGCATGATGAAGTCTTTCAGTGATATCGAGAATAATCAAGAGTACGAATTAAGCTTCATCTATCAGTGTCCAGATGTTTCAACACTCGTCATAATAATCGACAGCACCACATACTATCATGCAAAGATTCCTCGTGCGTATGCTTGGGAGAAAATTTTGACAACTTTCACGCCGAATAACATATCTCCTGCATCTCCGAGAGTATTGACAATTTATTTTGGCGCTCATTATTACAACTATGGACCGTCAAAAATTGATGATATTCGCTTAAAATGGAAAGCGAAGCTTTAGCATAGGAATCGCATTCATTGATCATTTCGAGCAGAGTTCGGAATGATCAATTTGGTTTGGCCCGTAGCAAACTAAAGATTGCAACGGGCCTTAATCTCAAAAAGCCTGACGCGGAATGCATTACCCTTGCTCGTTAAAGGGCCTTCAAGATTCCCTCAGGAACCGACGGCCTTCACCCCACGCCCAAACCGCTCCCGATACACCGACGGCGGCACCCCCACCACACCACGAAACGCCACACGAAAACTCTCCACCGACCGATAACCGCAACGCTCGGCAATCTGCTCGGTGTTATGCGGCGTACTCTCCAGCAACTCCCGCGCCCGCGCCAACCGTTCATGCTGCAACCACGCCTTCGGCGACTGCCCACTGGCCTCGGTAAAACGCCGCAGAAACGTGCGCTCACTCATCGCCGCTTCGCTGGCCAGATCACGCACTTCCAGCGGTTCATGCAAACGCTCGCGCGCCCACTGCATCACCCGCGACAGATCGTTGCGCGGCGTCGGGCTGACCGGGGTCGGAATGAACTGCGCCTGACCGCCAGTGCGCTGCGGCGACATCACCAGGCGCCGCGCCACCGAGTTGGCGACCTGCGTGCCGAAGTCCCGTGCCACCAGATGCAGGCAGGCGTCGATCCCGGCAGCGCTGCCGGCCGAGGTGATCAACTGGCCGGAATCGACGTAAAGCACATCGGCATCGACGGCAATCGCCGGGAAGCGCTGCGCCAGTTCCGCCGTGTAACGCCAATGGGTTGTGGCGCCGTGGCCGTCGAGCAGGCCGGTGGCCGCCAGCACAAATACACCGGAGCAGATCGACAGCAATCGCGCACCCCGGGCATGGGCCTGACGCAATGCATCGAGCAGTTCATCCGGCACCGCCGCGTTGCGGTCACGCCAGCCGGGAATGATGATGGTGCGCGCCTCGGCCAACAATTCCAGGCCGCCATCGGCCAATACCTGAATCCCGCCCAAGGCGCGCATCGGGCCTTGATCGACCGCCGCGATGGCGTGGGTGTACCACGGGAAATCGAACTCCGGCCGGGTCAGGCCAAAGACCTCCACGGCGATGCCGAACTCGAATGTGCAGAGACCGTCGTAGGCCAGAATCGCAACCAGACCTGGTGATGTCGGCATTTGGCGGAAAATTCCCGGTGAGTGTCTTGTGCGCCACTGTAGCCGCAAGCGGCCGCTCGATAAAGTCTGCTCACACCCGTTCAGACAAAGGAGCAACACCCATGGTCAGTCTGGTTCGCGACATCCCTGCGGCACCGTCGGCGATCGCCCTGATGCACTTCAGTAATCGTCTGACTTTCGAGACCGATTGTTCCGACGTCTTCAGTAGCCAGGAGGCTGGCGAGATCGATTTTGTCCTGGTCGACGTTCGCGGCCCGCTGGCCTTTGAGCGCGGGCATGTGCCGGGCGCGGTCAATATCCCGAACCGCTTGCTGACGGCGGCGGAACTGGCGAGTTACCCGAAAACCACGCTGTTCGTGGTCTATTGCGCCGGCCCGCACTGCAACGGCGCGAACAAGGCAGCGGTGAAACTGGCGGCGCTGGGTTATCCGGTCAAGGAGATGATCGGCGGGGTTACCGGATGGCTGGATGAAGGCTTTCAACTAAGCGTTGAGCAAGCCGCCAAAACCGCAATCGGCTGCGAATGCTGATCCCCTTGTAGGAGCTGCCGAAGGCTGCGATCTCTTGATCTTGATGGTTAAAAAAACAGATCAAAAGATCGCAGCCTGCGGCAGCTCCTACAGGGAAATCAGCGATTTTCTGCGCTGGAAATGCGCTTGTCCTACAGCCTTTGCACCACGACGGCGCACCCGTTGACCCCGGTCAATCGGTGCGCCGATCTTTCATAAGTATTTGTCGCTTAAACACAATTTACCCTGTGCGCGCCGCCATAGACTGCCGGCCACTTCGGTGTTTGTGGCCAATTGGCCATGACCGAACGCTGAATCGAAAGCTGCCAATAAAAGCCTCCGCCCACAGGAGTTATAAATGAAGAAGCTAGTGATGTTCGGTGCCCTGGCACTGTCGATGTTGTCCCTGACCGCTGTGGCCGAAGACGCCAAGCCGATCCGCATCGGTATCGAAGCCGGTTACCCGCCATTCTCGATGAAAACCCCTGACGGCAAACTCACCGGTTTCGACGTTGATATCGGCGATGCGCTGTGCGCGCAGATGAAAGTCAAATGCACCTGGGTCGAGCAGGAATTCGATGGCCTGATCCCGGCGCTGAAAGTGAAGAAGATCGACGCGATTCTGTCGTCGATGACCATCACCGATGACCGCAAAAAGAACGTCGATTTCACCATCAAGTACTATCACACCCCGGCACGCTTCGTGATGAAGGAAGGCTCCGGTGTCAAAGACCCGCTGACCGAGCTCAAAGGCAAGAAAGTCGGTGTGCTGCGTGCCAGTACCCACGACCGTTACGCCACTGAAGTGCTGGTGCCGGCCGGGATCGACCTGGTGCGTTACGGCTCGCAACAGGAAGCCAACCTCGACATGGTTTCCGGGCGTATCGACGCGATGCTGGCCGACTCGGTCAACCTCAGCGACGGTTTCCTGAAAACCGACGCCGGCAAAGGTTTTGAATTCGTTGGCCCGACCTACGAAGACGCCAAGTACTTCGGCGGCGGCGCTGGCATTGCGGTGCGCAAGGGCGATACCGCGCTGGCCGAGCAATTCAACAAAGCCATCACCGAAATCCGCGCCAATGGCGAGTACAAGAAAGTCCAGGACAAGTACTTCGACTTTGATGTGTACGGCCATTAATACGCCGTAGAAAAAAGTGGCCCCGTTTGCGCGGTGGCCACTTTTTTTGCGCTCTGATAAAACCACAGAACCTTGTGGGAGCGAGCCTGCTCGCGAAAGCGGTTTAACATTCAACATCTTTGTTGTCTGGCACACCGCCTTCGCGAGCAGGCTCGCTCCCACAGGGGATCAGTGTGATCCGGAAATTGAGGAGATTTTCCCATGCAACGCATCGACCATGTTCTGCCCTGGAGCCACTTGGGCAGCGAGCGCTCGCTCAGCGTGTTTCGCTATGGCGCGGGCACCCGCAAGGTGTACATCCAGGCCAGCCTGCACGCCGATGAACTGCCGGGCATGCGCACCGCGTGGGAACTCAAGCAGCGCCTCAATGAGTTAGAGCAGCAAGGCCGTTTGCAGGGCGTGATCGAATTGGTGCCAGTGGCCAACCCGATCGGCCTTGATCAACACGTGCAAGGCGCGCACATGGGCCGCTTTGAACTGGGCAGCGGCAAGAACTTCAACCGCGCCTTCGTGGAACTTAGCGCACCGGTCGCGGCGTTGATTGGTGAGCGTTTGGGTGCTGATGCCGAGGCCAACGTCGCGCTGATCCGCCAAACCATGGGCCAGGTGTTCGATGAGCTGCCGGCCCCGGCCTCGCAACTGGAAGCGTTGCATCGTTTGTTGCTGCGCCATGCCTGCGATGCCGACATCACCCTCGATCTGCATTGCGATTTCGACGCGGCGATTCATTTGTACGCGCTGCCGCAGCACTGGCCACAGTGGCAATCGCTGGCGGCACGTTTGAAGGCCGGTGTGGCGCTGCTGTGTGAAGATTCCGGCGGCAGCTCGTTCGATGAATCCTGCTCGACGCCGTGGCTGCGTCTGGCGCGGGCGTTCCCGAATGCCGCGATTCCAGCGGCGAATCTGGCGACCACGCTGGAACTGGGCAGCATGGGCGACACCCGGGTCGATCAGGCGCAGGCCAATTGTGAGGCGATTCTCGGTTTCCTCGCGGAGCAGGGTTTCATCAGCGGCGAATGGCCGGCGGCGCCGAACGAGTGCTGCGAAGGCCTGCCGTTCGAGGGCACCGAGTACCTGTTCGCGCCGCACCATGGCGTGGTGAGTTTCTTGCGCAATGCCGGCGAGTGGGTGGAGCAGGGTGATGCGTTGTTTGAGGTGGTGGATCCGTTGCAGGATCGCGTGACCACCGTGCGCGCGGGCACCAGTGGGGTGTTGTTTGCGCTTGATCGTGGGCGTTATACCGAGCCGGGGATCTGGCAGGCGAAAGTGGCGGGGCGGGTGGCGTTTCGGACAGGGAAATTGACGAACGACTGACAGCCTTTCGCTGAATTCAGTGGCCCTTTCGCGAGCAGGCTCGCTCCCACCTTGGACATGCATTCCCCTGTGGGAGCGAGCCTGCTCGCGAAGGGGCCATTGGCAATCACACCGAATTTGGATCCACGCCGCAGGATGTTAGGCTCCCCCCGAACCCGACTCTCCGTGAAGGAAGGCTCTATGTTGAAGGTCTTTGCCCTGTTGACCCTGCTGGCGTCCACCGCCGTGCAGGCGCAAACCACGCTGCAATCCGATCTGCCGCTCAAGTACCTCGAACAGGTGCATGCCGACGCCGAGGCGCGTCCGCTGGTGATTTTCCTGCACGGCTACGGCAGTAACGAAGCCGACCTGATCGGCATGAAATTCCAACTGCCGCCGCAATACAACTACCTGTCGGTGCAGGCGCCGCTGTCATTGGGTGAAGGACGTTTCCAGTGGTTTCGCAAGAAGGGTGAAGGCGCCTACAACGGCGAGACCGATGATCTGAAGGTCAGTGGCCAGAAGCTGCGCGACTTTATCGCGCAAGCAGCGCAGAAATATCACACCACCCCGGACAAGGTGTACCTGATCGGCTTCAGCCAAGGCGCGATGATGACCTACGAAGTGGGGCTGCGGCCGCCAGTCGCTGTCGGCGGGATCGCTGCGTTGAGCGGGCGTTTATTGCCAGTGTTGAAAGCTGAACTCAAAGGCGAGCAGCAGCCGTTGCCGCTGAGTATCTTTATCGGCCACGGCACCGCCGATGATCCGGTGCCGTATAAAAACGGCACCGAGGCCAACACGCAACTACAGAAACTCGGTTACAAACCGCAGTTTCACGCCTATCCCGGCGTCGGCCACAGTATCAGTGCGGCCGAGTTGCGCGATTTGAATGGCTGGTTGCAGCAGCTCAATCCTTGAGGATGGTTTTCACCAGCGCATCGTGACCTTTCTTGTCGCTGGCGCGGGAGATCACCTGCACCAGCGCCATCTTCGTGCCGGAGCCGGCCATCAGCGTGGTGTTGAGGGTCTGGCCACCGCCCTGGGTCGCGGTGCTGTCGACCTGACGCAGGCCCAGGCCGGTGCCTTTTTGGGTCAGGCTTTTTTCGCTGAGTTTGTTGAAGTCAGGCAGGGCCTTGCGCTGATCTTCGATGAAACTCGACACGCTGCCATCGAGGAACTGCCCGTCGTTGTCCTTGACGTGCTGGCCTTCGGGAATCTTGTTTTCAGCGGTAATGACCACGGTTTTTGTGGCCTCGTTGGTGTACATCGTGCCCGTGGTCCCGCTCGGGCTGGTCGGCAGCGGGTCGGCGACGAAACCTTTTGGCAGCACAAACGTGAACTTGCCATCGAGCATCGAGACTTTCTCGGTGCCGGCATTTTTCTTGGCCGCTTGCGCGTGGAGGGCGCCGAAACCGGCGAGGGCCGCCACCAGCAGGACAACGGCTTTTTTGCTCAACAATGACATGTGAATCTCCGGTGGATGGTCGCGCGAGGCGGGCGATCATCCCACGGAGGGGGGCGGGCGTTCCAGCGCGAATCATCCGAGCGGTTACTGCGCCTGCGCTTTCGCCAACGGACGGGCCAACAGGCGTTTGGTCACGCCGAGCATGGCCACCGACACCGCGACGCCGACGGCAAATCCGCTCAGGCCCATGGTTGGCAAGGTCAATGCCGAGACCAGACAAAACGCCGAAAACGAATACATGCCGGTCGCCGTCGCCCGTAACAGTGCGGCGGTAAACGCCGGGCCGCGCGTCTGTTGCGAGAACACCGCCATCACACTGCCGAGTACCGGGAACACCGCAAGCAAACCGCTCCAGCGTTCGCCGACGGTGCTGGCGAGCATCGTCACCACCAGGGTCAACGCGGCGCCGGCGATCATTCGCCAGATCAGTCTGTCCGACTTCGGCGCCGGGCCGTTCAACACCGGTTGCACCGTGGGAAACAGATAAGGCGATGCCAGCAACGCAATCGCCGCCGCCACCATCGAAAACGGCAGCGACGCCGGAATCAGTGACAACACCCAAGCGATCACGGCCCACACCGACAGCGACGCCGTCAGCGCCAGCGGCCAAGCCGCTCGTTGCGCGACCTGCGCGTAGGTGATGCAGAACGCAATCATCGCGAACATCGCCGATAACGCCGCCACCGCTGATTGCGCGGCAAACGCCGGACCCTGCTCGATGGCGAGGAAAAACAGAATCGGCCCGACCACCACCGGCAATCCCGACAGCCACCCGGCCACGCTTGGCCCCCAGCGTTTGCCCGCCAGGGAAATCAGCAGCAGAAAACCGGGAATCAGCAGCAGTTTGAGGATCAGCACGCAGGAGTCTCCATCCGTTGAGGGTTCGCCACGTTAGCATTGTCGATCGGCGATTGCTGCCTATGTGCGCAGATTTTGTATACAAAGTGCCGACGGCGATACCCGGCTATGCTTTGACTATCAGGGCTTGCCGGAGTCGATACCGCGATGAACAGAACACCCAAGGTGTTACGGGGATGTTGCGGCATCGGCTTGTGGGCGCTATTGCTGACGCCAACCTGGGCCAATTGGCAGGACGCCGTGCCCGGCGCGCAGATCATCGGTACCGGCGATTACAGTGTGTTCGGTTTCGATGTCTACAACGCGCGCCTGTGGAGTGCCGCGCGGCCCTTGGCCGAGGGCCAGCCGTTTGCGCTGGAGTTGATCTACCGCCGCAGCATTTCCCGCGACGATCTGGTCAAGGCCAGCGTCGACGAAATCAAACGCCTGGCCGATGGCCGCGTCAGCCCGGCGCAATTGGCCGGTTGGCAGATCCAGATGCAGCAATCGTTCGTCGATGTGCAAGCCGGCACGCGCATTACCGGCGTCTATCTGCCGGGGCAGGGCGCGCGGTTTTTTGTCGGTCAGCAGTTGCAGCATGAGATCGATGACCCGCTGTTTGCCCGCGCGTTTTTCGATATCTGGCTCGATCCGCGCACGCGCAGTCCGGAGTTGCGCGAACAGTTGTTGGGGGTGAGTCGATAGATTCTTTTGCGCTTCAAGGCTCAGGCTGAAACCTCTAAGCTGCGTCTTTCCGACTTGTTTCTGGATGTGTGTGTGAAATTCAGTTTGCCCAAAATCGCCACCGCGCCGTTTTGTCCGCCGGAAGTGGCTGGCAGTGTTGCGGTTGATCCCAATGCGTCGTTCTTCAAACGCGTGCTGCGTTTCGCCGGTCCCGGGTTGCTGGTGTCGATCGGTTACATGGACCCGGGCAACTGGGCCACCGCCATCGAGGCCGGTTCACGCTTTGGTTACAGCCTGTTGTTTGTGGTGTTGCTGGCGAGTCTGGCGGGCATGGTCGTGCAATGCCTGTGTTCGCGGTTGGGCATTGCCACCGGGCGCGATCTGGCGCAGCTGTCCCGTGAGCGCTACAGCACACCGACCGCGCGCCTGCAGTGGGTGTTGGCGGAAATCTCGATCATCGCCACCGATCTGGCCGAAGTGCTCGGCTGTGCGCTGGCGTTTCATTTATTGCTCGGCTGTTCGCTGACCTTCGGCATTGCCCTGACGGCGTTCGACACCTTGCTGGTGCTGGCCTTGCAAAATCGCGGTTTCCGCAGGCTGGAAGCAATCATGCTGGTATTGGTCGCGACCATTGGCGTGTGTTTTTTCGTTGAACTGTTGCTGATCAAACCGTACTGGCCGGATGTCGCCCAAGGCTTCAAACCGTCGCTGGCGGCGATCAGCGAGGCGGCGCCGTTGTACCTGGCCATCGGCATTCTCGGTGCGACGGTGATGCCGCATAACCTCTATCTGCACACCTCGATCGTGCAGACGCGGATGATCGGCAAGGACCTGGCGAGCAAGCAGGACGCGGTGAAACTGGCGCGTATCGACACCATCGGTTCGCTGGCGCTGGCGTTGCTGGTCAACGCGGCGATCCTGATTCTTGCGGCAGCGGCGTTTCACCAGTCCGGGCACACCGAGGTGGTGGACATTCAGGACGCCTACCACCTGCTCGATCCGCTGGTCGGCGGTGCGCTGGCCAGCGTGTTGTTCGGCGTCGCGTTGCTCGCGTCGGGGCAGAGTTCGACCTTCACTGGCACCATCGCCGGCCAGGTGATCATGGAGGGTTACCTGAACCTGCGGATTCCGTGCTGGCAGCGACGCTTGATTACTCGCGGACTGGCGTTGATTCCGGCGTTTATCGGCGTGTGGCTGATGGGCGATAACGCGATTGGCAAGTTGCTGGTGCTGAGTCAGGTGGTGCTCAGTCTGCAACTGCCGTTTGCCCTGTATCCATTGATTCGCATGACCAACGACAAACAGCTGATGGGGCCGTTTGTGAATCGCTGGCCAACCCGGGTATTGGCGTGGGGGTTGTTTGTGGTGATCAGTGGCGCTAACAGCTGGTTGATTTTGCAGTGGGCGGCTTGAGCCAGCATTTGTAGTGACTGGGCTGGCCTCTTCGCGAGCAGGCTCGCTCCCACAGGGTTATCGGGTGTGCACACTATTGTGATCACCGATAGCTAATGTGGGAGCGAGCCTGCTCGCGAATGCGGAGTTTCAGGCGCCGACATCGCTAAATATTGGAATGCGCCCATTGAGCGAAGGCTTGTAGTGCCAGTTCAGGCGATTCAGATCGGTGCCGTTTTTGAGTACTTCCCGCACCGTCGCCCCGGCAATACTCATCGCCAACGCTTGCCCCGGACACTCGTGCCGACCACTGCCGAAACTGAAACTGCGGCGGTTCTCGCGCTGCACCAGAAACTGCTCAGGCTGTGCGTTAAGCGCCGGATCACGATTGGCGGAGGCCAGTAAAACCAGAATCACATCACCTGCTTCGACCCGCACACCAGCAATCTCGCAGGGCGCGGCGACAAAGCGTCGGGTGTTCTGCACGGACGGGTCGAAGCGCTGGACTTCGCCAAGCAGTGCTTCGATGGATTCGCCGCGCAACGCCGGCTGACGACGTAACGCCAACAGCGTGTTGCCGATCAGCCCAGCGCAGGCTTCGAACGTCTGCGAACAGAGGCCGATCAGGTTGGCGATCAGGGTTTCTCCATCGCCGGCAAAACGCTGCTGGATGGCTCTCAACAAATTGCTGGCAGGCTCGGCGAGTAATTCGATGAAGTAGCCGCGCAGTTGTTCGGCCGCTGCATCCGCTGCGGCCAATTGCAGGTCATCGCTCAACGGTGACAGGCAAGCGACGAAGTCCGCCGTCAGCTCGCTGACTACCCGCGCCTGCGCCGGCGTGAATCCCAAAAGCGCCGCGACCACGCACACCGGGCCACGAAACATTGCCTTGTACACACCGTCGGCGTCCGCTGTGATCAGCCGTGCGGCGACCAAAGCATTGATCGTCTCAAGGTCCAGCGCTGCCAGCTCAGGCTCGATGGCCGAACGCGGACAGCGCTGGCGTTCGCCGTCATTCATCCGCATCAGCTGGCCAAAGACTTTGCCGGCCATCCTGCCGGCAATCGCTTTGGGCACGGGCTCCTGCGCCGGACGCACCCGGCAATCGGCGTGGGCCAACACCGCACACACCGCACGGGCGCTGCTGGCGACCCACAGTTTCAGATCCGGATGAAACGTCAGTCCACCTGCTGCGCGCAGTTCGGCGTAGTAGGGATAAGGATCGGCATGCGTTGTGGCGCTGATCGGGTTCATGGTTTGCATCCTTGTCGGCAGGGAAAGTGTTGCTACTATCTCCACTGCGCAACGACGACGATTCGTCCGGGAGCGAACTATGCACGCAGAACATCAAGACATCGGTGTATCGCAGGTGGCCGCCGCCATCGCCGAACCGGCGCGAACCAAAATCCTCTGTTCGCTGATGGACGGCCACGCCCGCACCAGCACGGAGCTGGCGACGATCGCTGAGGTCAGCGCCTCCACCGCCAGTGTGCACCTGGCGAAACTCAAGGATCTGGCATTGGTGCGCCTGCATGTGCAGGGCCGCCATCGCTATTACAGCCTCGCCGATCAGCGGGTGGCGCAGGCGCTGGAAGCGTTGATGGTGATCGGCCAGAACGCCGCGCCGACGTTCAAGGCGCATACGCCGGATCGCCTGCAATTCGCCCGCACTTGCTACGACCACATGGCCGGGACGCTGGCGGTGTTGCTGCATGACCGTTTGATCGCAGGTGGTTGGCTGGTGCAAATCGACGAGCAGGCGTATCGCCTGAGTGACACGGGCGAGGCGTTGTTTCTCGGTCTGGGCATCGAGGTGGAGGATTTGACGACCCTGCGCCGCAAATTTGCCTGCCCGTGCCTGGACTGGAGCATGCGCCGGCCGCATCTCGGGGGTTCGCTGGGGGCGGCGCTGTTGCAGACCGCGTTGAAGCGCAAGTGGGTGACCCAGGATCTGGACAGTCGGGCGTTGGCGTTGACGGCGCTGGGGCGCAAGGAGATCGGTGCGCGGTTTGGTGTTGAGTTGCCGATTGAAAACCACAAGATCAAAGGATCGCAGCCTTCGGCAGCTCCTACATGGATTGGGTAGGGCTGAGATTTATTGGGTGTACGCGACTCCTGTAGGCGCTGCCGAAGGCTGCGATCTTTTGATTTTCAGCTTCTGACCGACGAGGGGCGCATTTGCCTCCTTGTGTCACCGCAGTCGACTCTATACTGTATATGCAAACAGTATAGGGCCCGCGCCATGCAAATCATCGACAAGCTGAGCATCCTCGCCGACGCCGCCAAGTACGACGCCTCCTGCGCGAGCAGCGGTGCGCCCAAGCGCAGCTCCGAGGGCAAGAGCGGGCTGGGTTCGACCGATGGCATGGGCATCTGCCACAGCTACACGCCGGACGGGCGCTGCGTGTCGTTGTTGAAGATTCTGCTGACCAATTTCTGCCTTTACGATTGCCAGTACTGCGTCAATCGCCGCTCCAGCGATGTTCCGCGTGCCCGTTTCACCCCCGAAGAAGTCGTGGCGCTGACCATGGATTTCTACCGGCGTAACTGCGTCAGCGGATTGTTCCTCAGTTCGGGGATCATTCGTTCGGCGGACTACACCATGGAGCAACTGGTGCGGGTGGCGAAGCTGCTTCGCGAAGAGCATGAGTTTCGCGGGTACATCCATCTCAAGACCATTCCCGAAGCCGATCCGGCATTGATCGAAGAGGCGGGGCGTTATGCGGATCGCCTGAGCGTCAACATCGAATTGCCGACCGATGCCAGCCTGCAAGTGCTGGCGCCGGAAAAGGACATCACCTCGATCAAACAGGCGATGAACACCATCTACACCGGCGTGCAGACGGTTTTGAACGAACCGCGCTCGGCGAAGTTCGCCCCGGCCGGGCAGAGCACGCAGTTGATTGTCGGCGCCGACGACACCGATGACAGCACCATCCTCCACAGCGCTCAGGCCTTGTACGGCAACTTCCGTCTGCGCCGGGTCTACTATTCGGCCTTCAGCCCGATCCCCGACAGCCCGAAAAGCGTGCCTCTCGCTGCGCCGCCGCTGATGCGTGAACACCGTTTGTATCAGGCCGATTTTCTCTTGCGCAGCTACGGCTACAGCGCCGATGAGTTGCTCAAGGGCCCGGGCAATCTGGCGTTGGACATCGACCCGAAACTGGCTTGGGCGTTGCAGAATCGTGAAGTGTTCCCGCTGGATCTGAACCGTGCCGAAGCGTCTCTGATCGCGCGTATTCCCGGTATCGGCCTGCGCACCACTGAACGTCTGGTCGAGCTACGCCGCCAGCGGCGAATCCGCTACGAAGACGTCGCGCGTATGCGCTGTGTGCTGGCCAAGGCCAAGCCGTTCATCATCACCAGCGACTACCACCCGCAGCAGGCCGAGGTCACCAGCCATTTGCTCTATCAGCAATTGCGTGACCGGCCGATGCCGCAGCAGATGGGGCTGTGGGGATGATCAATCTCGATTGCGATGATCTGTTCGATACTTGGCGCCAGCAGGCGCGCTGGTTGCTGAGCCATGAAGTCGACCCGAGTCTGGTGAGCTGGGCCTCGGAGGGTGTCGGTGATCTGTTTGCCAATGATGAGCCGGTACCTGAGGGGCAGGGGCCGTTTCAGGCGCGCATTCCGCGAGCGTTGCTCGACACACTTGAGCAAGCCTCGCGCTATCGCGGCGATCAACGCTGGAGCCTGTTGTATGAAGTGTTGTGGCGCGTTAGCCATGGCGATCGCACGGCGATGATGGCCGGGGACAAACTCGGCAGTGAACTGCAGCGACGGATCAAACAAGTCAATCGCGAAGCCCATCATCTGCATGCGTTTGTGCGCTTCATCGAACGCCCTTCATCCAGCGCGGGTCCGCAATATGTGGCTTGGCATGAACCGGCCCATGACATTTTGCACAGCGCCAGTGAGCATTTCATCGGGCGAATGGGCCGTCATCGCTGGTTGATCGCCACGCCGCGCGACGGGGTTTATTACGATGGCGAGCAACTGATCCATCAGCGTCAATGCCCGCTGGAATGGCAGCAGTTGGCGCAGAATGTCGACGATCCTCATGGGGATCTGTGGCTGACTTATTACAGCCACATCTTTAATCCAGCGCGGTTGAACGAGAAGGTCATGCAGGGGCATTTGCCGGCGCGGTTCTGGAAGAACTTGCCGGAGGGGGAGTTGATTCCCGGATTGATTACGCAGGCGCGGATGGGTAAGCAGCAGAATGGGCAGGCGAGCGGGATTGCTGAGCGACTTGGTAAACGGATAACGCTGAAAAGCCCCTCACCCTAACCCTCTCCCAGAGGGAGAGGGGACTGACCGAGGTGTTCGGACTTGATCCATCGACCTGAACAATCACGTCGAACTCAGGTTTTGAACGGCACAAAGATCGGCCCCCTTTCCCCCTCGCCCCCCTGGGGGAGAGGGCTGGGGTGAGGGGGAAAGAACCTCAAGCACGCCACAAATACTGCGCCAAGCGCCATAAAAAAGCCCCCCACCAATCACTCGGTGGAGGGCTTTTCTACATCAGCAGGCGTCAGATCAAACCTTGACGATCCAGCCCGCTGGCGCTTCGATGTCGCCGGTCTGCACGCCAGTCAGCTCTTTGTAGAGCTTCTGGGTCACAGGACCCACTTCGGTCTCGCTGTGGAACACATGCAGATGATCGTTGTAGCTGATACCGCCGATCGGGGTGATCACCGCAGCCGTACCGCAAGCACCGGCTTCCTTGAAGTCCGACAGTTTGTCGATCAGCACGTCGCCTTCAACCACTTCCAGGCCCAGACGGGTCTTGGCCAGTTCGATCAGCGACAGGCGGGTGATGCCTGGCAGCACGGACGGCGAGTTCGGGGTGATGAACTTGTTGTCGTGGGTGATCCCGAAGAAGTTGGCCGAACCGACTTCTTCGATCTTGGTGTGGGTCATCGGGTCCAGGTAGATCGCGTCAGCGAAGTTGGCTTTCTTGGCTTTCGAGCCCGGCATCAGGCTGGCCGCGTAGTTGCCGCCGACCTTGGCTGCGCCGGTGCCTTGTGGGGCCGCGCGGTCGTAGCTGGAGATCTGGAAGTTGTGCGGGGTCAGGCCGCCCTTGAAGTAGGCGCCGACCGGGATGCAGAAGATCGAGAAGATGAACTCGGGTGCAGTGCGCACGCCGATGTTGTCACCCACGCCGATCACGAACGGGCGCAGGTACAGCGCGCCGCCAGTGCCGTAAGGCGGAATGAAGCGCTCGTTGGCGCGAACCACGGCTTTGCACGCTTCGATGAACTGCTCGGTGTCGACTGTCGGCATCAGCAGACGCGCACAGCTGCGCTGCATGCGCAGGGCGTTCTGGTCCGGGCGGAACAGGTTGATCGAGCCGTCCTTGCAACGATAGGCCTTCATGCCTTCGAAGCACTGCTGGCCATAGTGAAGGGCAGTCGAGCCTTCGCTGATGTGCAGCACGTTATCTTCGGTCAGGGTGCCTTTGTCCCACTCGCCATCGCGAAAGTACGACAGATAGCGCTTGTCGGTCTTGATGTAGTCAAAACCCAGCTTGTCCCAATTGATGCTTTCGTTACCCATGACACCCTCTATCACTGAACAACCGCCGAAACGGTTCAAGGCTTCTGACGTTTTTTGGATGGGCACAACAATACTTCATTCTTGAGCGGTTTCGCAGCCCGGACTATCGGATGACAGACAGATAGTTCGTGTTGACCTCAAGAATTCGCGAGCAGGCTCGCTCCCACAGGGAAACGCATTCCAAATGTGGGAGCGAGCCTGCTCGCGAAGGGGCCTACAGGTGCAACGCATGCCCGAGGGCACGCAACGCCGCTTCCTGCACCGCTTCACCCAGTGTCGGATGCGCATGAATGGTGCCTCCGATGTCTTCCAGCCGCGCGCCCATTTCCAGGCTTTGCGCAAACGCTGTCGACAACTCGGAAACCCCCACGCCCACCGCTTGCCAGCCGACAATCACATGGTTATCCCGACGCGCGACCACGCGCACGAAGCCGCTTTTCGATTCCAGCGTCATCGCCCGTCCATTGGCGGCGAACGGGAAACTCGAAACGATGCAGTCCAGCCCCGCAGCCTTGGCCTCGTCCGGGGTCTTGCCGACCACCACCAGTTCCGGGTCGGTGAAGCACACCGCAGCAATCGCTGTCGGGTTGAATTCGCGGGTTTTGCCGCTGATCAACTCGGCAACCATTTCGCCTTGAGCCATGGCGCGGTGGGCCAGCATCGGCTCGCCGCTCAGATCGCCAATCGCGTAGACATTGCGCATGCTGGTCTGGCAGCGGCTGTCGATCTTGATTGCCGAGCCGTTCATATCCAGATTCAGCGCTTCAAGGTTCCAGCCCTGGGTATTCGGTTTGCGACCGACGGCGACCAGCACCTGATCGGTTTCCAGATTCAGGGTTTCGCCTTCCGGATCGCGCACCTGCAACGTGCCATCGAAACCCAGCACGCTGTGCTTGAGGTACAGCTTCACGCCCAGTTGCTTCAGTGCGTCATGTACCGGTTGCGTCAGTTCCGCGTCGTAGGCTGGCAGGATGCGATCCTGCGCCTCGACCACGCTGACTTCAGCGCCAAGCTTGCGATAAGCAATGCCCAGTTCCAGACCGATGTAACCACCGCCAACCACCACCAGACGTTTCGGCACGGATGTCGGTGCCAGCGCTTCGGTGGAGGAGATGATCGGCCCGCCAATCGGCAGAATCGGCAGATTGACGCTGGTCGAACCGGTAGCGAGTACCAGGTGCTCGCACTGGATGCGCGTGTCGCCGACATCAACAGTCTTGCCGTCGATGACTTTGGCCCAGCCATTGATGACCTGAACCTTGTTCTTCTTCAGCAATGCGGCAACGCCGGTGGTCAGGCGATCAACGATGCCGTCCTTCCATTCGACGCTTTTGGTGATATCGAGCGTCGGCGCGGCAACGCTGATGCCCAGCGCCGAATGCTGGCTGTGATGCTGCGTCTGGTGAAACTGCTCGGCCACATGGATCAGCGCTTTCGACGGGATGCAGCCGATGTTCAGGCAGGTGCCGCCCAGCGATTGGCCTTCGACCAGAATCGTCGAGATGCCCAGTTGGCCGGCGCGGATCGCCGTCACATAACCGCCGGGGCCGCCGCCGATGATCAGCAGCGTAGTGTTCAGAGATTGCATGCGCGCCTTACTCCACAAACAAAGTGGCAGGTTGTTCGATCAAGCCGCGAATGGCCTGGATGAAGAGTGCCGCGTCCATGCCGTCGACCACGCGGTGATCGAAGGAGCTGGAAAGGTTCATCATCTTGCGAATCACCACCTGGCCTTTGACGACCATTGGCCGTTCGACGATTTTGTTCACGCCGACGATGGCCACTTCCGGCAGATTCAGCACTGGCGTGCTGACGATGCCGCCCAGTGCACCGAGGCTGGTCAGGGTGATGGTCGAGCCGGACAGCTCATCGCGGCTGGCCTTGCCATTGCGTGCGGCGTTGGCCAGACGCGAGATCTCGGCGGCGCTGTCCCACAGGCTGCGCGCCTCGGCGTGACGCACCACCGGCACCATCAGGCCAACATCGCTTTGCGTGGCGACGCCGACATGCACCGCACCGAGGCGGGTGATGACCTGCGCTTCATCGTCGTAACGGGCGTTCATCTGCGGGAAGTCGCGCAGAGCAACGACCAGCGCGCGGACGAGGAATGGCAGCAAGGTCAACTTGCCACGGCTGGCGCCGTGTTTTTCATTCAGGTGCGCGCGCAGTTCTTCGATTGCGGTGACATCGATTTCTTCGACATAGCTGAAGTGTGCGGCACGCTGGGTAGCGTCCTGCATGCGCTGGGCGATCTTGCGGCGCATGCCGATCACTTGAATCTGTTCTTCGTCATTACGCTGTGCGTAAGCAGCGGCCGCCGGCGCCGAGGCGTTCGACTGACCTTGCGCCAAGTAGGATTCAAGGTCTTCGTGCAGCACACGACCGGCCGGGCCGGAACCGCGCACCAGACGCAACTGAATACCCAGATCCAGCGCATGTTTGCGCACGGCCGGCGAGGCGAGCGGACGTTCGTCTGCTTCGCGGGCAACCATCGGGCCTTGGCAAACCGCAGCAGGGCGCGGGGCGGCTGGAGCAGGTTTACTCTCAACGACTGCTTCAACCTTCGGCGCCGCAGGTGCTTCTTTTACCGGAGCAGGAGCCGCCGATTCCTTGAGGTTGCCAGCACCTTCAACCTCAATGCTGATCAGCACACTGCCAACCGCCATCACTTCACCCGGCTGACCGCCGAGGGCAATCACCTTGCCGTGTACCGGCGAGGGAATATCGACCATCGCCTTGTCGGTCATCACGTCCGCCAGCACCTGATCTTCAACCACCAGATCGCCAACCTTGACGTGCCATTGCGACAGTTCTACTTCTGCGATGCCTTCGCCGATGTCCGGCATCTTGATAACGTGCGTGCCCATTCAGACCTCCATGACCCGTTTCAACGCCGCGCCCACTCGGGACGGCCCTGGGAAATACGCCCACTCCTGCGCGTGCGGGTAGGGGGTGTCCCAACCGGTGACGCGTTCGATCGGCGCTTCCAGGTGATGGAAGCAATGCTCTTGCACCAGCGACACCAGCTCGGCGCCGAAACCGCAGGTGCGGGTGGCTTCGTGAACCACCACGCAACGGCCGGTTTTCTTCACCGATTTGACGATGGTTTCCAGGTCCAGCGGCCACAGGCTGCGCAGGTCGATGACTTCAGCGTCAACGCCGCTTTCTTCGGCAGCGACTTGCGACACGTACACGGTGGTGCCGTAAGTCAGCACGGTCACGTCCTTGCCCGGACGAGTGATCGCAGCAACGTCCAGCGGCACGGTGTAGTAACCGTCCGGCACCTGGGCTTGCGGGTGTTTCGACCACGGGGTCACCGGGCGGTCGTGGTGACCGTCGAACGGGCCGTTGTACAGGCGTTTCGGCTCAAGGAAGATCACCGGGTCATCGTTCTCGATGGAGGCGATCAGCAGGCCTTTGGCGTCATATGGGTTGGACGGCATCACGGTGCGCAAGCCGCACACCTGAGTGAACATCGCCTCGATGCTCTGGCTGTGGGTCTGACCGCCATAGATGCCGCCGCCGCATGGCATGCGCAGGGTCATCGGTGCGGTGAACTCGCCAGCCGAGCGATAACGCAGGCGCGCCGCTTCGGAAATGATTTGGTCGGACGCCGGGTAGACGTAGTCGGCGAACTGGATCTCGGCGACCGGACGCAGACCGTACGCGCCCATGCCGACGGCCACGCCGACGATGCCGCTTTCCGAGATCGGTGCGTCGAATACGCGGGAGGTGCCGTACTTGGTCTGCAGGCCTTCGGTGCAACGGAATACGCCGCCGAAGTAGCCGACGTCCTGACCGAACACGACGACATTGTCATCACGCTCAAGCATCACATCCATGGCCGAGCGCAGGGCCTGGATCATGGTCATGGTGGTCGTGGTCATGGCGGTTTCCAACTGAATATTGTTGTTGTGATCGTTCATGTCAGATCCCCAACTGCTGACGCTGGCGCTTCAAGTGCTCCGGCATCTCTTTGTAGACGTCTTCGAACATGGTCGCGGCGCTTGGAATCTGGCCGCCGGCGAGGGTGCCGTACTGTTCGGCCTGTTTCTGCGCGGCAATCACTTCGGCTTCGAGCTCGGCGCTGACAGCGGTGTGCTCTTCTTCCGACCAGTGGCCGACCTTGATCAGGTGCTGTTTGAGACGGGCAATCGGGTCGCCGAGCGGGAAGTGGCTCCAGTCATCGGCCGGACGATATTTCGACGGATCATCGGAGGTCGAGTGCGGGCCGGCACGGTAGGTGACCCATTCGATCATGGTCGGGCCGAGGTTGCGGCGGGCGCGTTCGGCAGCCCAGGCAGATGCCGCATACACCGCGTAGAAGTCGTTGCCATCCACGCGCAGCGAGGCGATGCCGCAACCGACGCCGCGTCCGGCGAAAGTAGTGGCTTCACCACCGGCGATGGCCTGGAAGGTCGAAATCGCCCATTGGTTGTTGACCACGTTGAGGATCACCGGCGCACGATATACGTGGGCGAAGGTGAGGGCGGTGTGGAAGTCCGATTCGGCGGTAGCACCGTCACCGATCCACGCCGAGGCGATTTTGGTGTCGCCCTTGATCGCCGAGGCCATGCCCCAGCCCACGCCCTGAATGAACTGGGTGGCGAGGTTGCCGGAAATGGTGAAGAAACCGGCATCCTTGACCGAGTACATGATCGGCAACTGCCGGCCCTTGAGCGGATCGCGCTCGTTGGACAGCAGTTGGCAGATCAGGTCGACCAGCGGCACATCGCGGGCCATCAGGATGCTTTGCTGGCGGTAGGTCGGGAAGCACATGTCGTCGATGTTCAAGGCTAGGGCCTGAGCACTGCCGATGGCTTCTTCGCCAAGGCTCTGCATGTAGAACGACATTTTTTTCTGACGCTGGGCGACCACCATGCGGTTGTCGTAGATCCGCGTCTTGAGCATGGCGCGCATGCCTTTTCGCAGGATCTCGACCGGCACGTTCTCAGCCCATGGGCCGAGGGCGTTGCCCTGATCGTCGAGCACGCGAATCAGCCCACGAGCCAGGTCGGCGGTGTCGGCAGGTTCGACGTCGATGGAAGGTTTGCGCACCGTACCGGCATCGGTCAGATGCAGGTAGGAAAAATCGGTTTTGCAGCCTGGACGGCCCGAGGGTTCAGGGACGTGCAGACGCAGCGGTTCATACGCTTGGGTCATGGCTTCTACGCTCGATCTTGTGAATTTCTTGTAGTGAGCTGGCAGTCATTCTTCGGTAGAAGAAATCTTGTCCTACAACAATCATAGGCCCGGGCAAGAAGAATATTTATCTCTGTTTCGTTGCACTGGAGACGATTTGCAGATAGAAATTCTGCATAAACATAAAAAACAGGTGGTTTTGTCTCATGCGCAAACTGGACCGTACCGACATCGGCATTCTCAACAGCCTTCAGGAGAACGCGCGCATCACCAACGCCGACCTCGCGCGCTCGGTGAACCTGTCGCCGACGCCGTGCTTCAACCGGGTCAAGGCCATGGAAGAATTGGGGCTGATTCGCGAGCAGGTCACGCTGCTGGATGCCGATCTGCTGGGGCTGCACGTGAACGTGTTTATTCACGTCAGCCTGGAAAAGCAGGTCGAGGAAGCGCTGCAGCATTTCGAGGAAGCCATTTCCGATCGCCCGGAGGTGATGGAGTGCTACCTCATGGCCGGAGACCCGGATTACCTCATCCGGGTCCTGGTGCCGACCATTCAGTCGCTCGAACGCTTCATGATGGACTTCCTGACCAAAGTGCCGGGTGTGGCGAATATCCGGTCAAGTTTTGCGCTCAAGCAGGTGCGCTACAAGACCGCGCTGCCATTACCCGCTAACGGTTTGACGCTGGGCAGTTGAACGTCAGATGTACTCATAGCGGTAATCGAGCTCTGTGGTGAAGAGGGTTTGCTGGACGGTAAAGGTTTGCTCCCAGGGCGCCAGTTCGTTGGCGGGGTGAAAGATCAGGACGGTTTCATTCATGTCTGTCGAGCCGGCCTCATTGGTAAAGCCGGGAGTGCCAGGATGCTGGTGTTTCCAGCGTTCCCACAACAAGTCGAGGTAGCAGTGGTGCAGGAAGAATATTGGATCATTGGGTGAGGAAGCTTCCCCCATGCTGCCGCCTATCCACGCATGCACCGGATTGTGCAATTCGATTTCCGAGACGTTTTCCCAGCCACTCCCATTCATCCAGTAAGGCGCCCTGTTGAGCGTCGATATGACTGTCTCTGCGCTGGGCAGTGCGCCGATTGCCCCGAGATTTCGACGAATGCCCGTGTTGCCCAGGCCTTCGTCCCAGACCCTTACATCGAATTGCGATTGTTCCCTGGAAAACGGGCCGCTGGTGACACGCTGGTCTTGCAGGTTGTCACCGTTCGAACCCATGAAGTGCGAGGTGAAGGGGTTGTCGGCCCCGGTCAGTTGCCAGTTCCAGTAAGGCAGGGTGATGGTCGGATCACTGGCGGCGGACTGCAGGGCCAGTTCGAACTGGCGGATCAGAATGCGATGCCACGGATAGAACAAGGGGCTTCGATGTGGATTGGGTACCAGCGGACTGGCCCCGCCCATCGAATTCTTGTGGATCTGGACGAAATCATCATAGCGGCATTGCTGCCCGGGTCGCAGGACGCTGTCGACGTTGTTCTTCAGCCTCAGGATGGCATCGATGAATGCGGATTTCTGTTGCGGTGTCATGTCACGGTGATTACGACGAATATCCATATTGCGAAAACTCCATTGAATGTTTGCCCAATGGAGTCTGCTCGCTTACAGGATTTTCACCAGTTCATCACCCTCGACAGCGTTCGTAGGAAAAATAATCCGGTGGCCGGTCGAGCGGTTTTTTCCTATAGGGAATTGAGCGGAATCTTCAGGTAAACCACACCGTTGTCCTCCGCTGGTGGCAGATGTCCGGCCCGGACATTCACCTGAATCGCCGGCAGCAACAGCGTCGGCATACCCAGCCCGGCATCTCGCTTGGTGCGCATTTCGACAAACGCTGCCTCATCAATCCCGTCATGCACATGAATATTGCTTTTACGTTCTTCGCCGACCGTGGTCTGGCACTGCGAGGCGCGACTCTCGGGTGGATAGTCGTGGCAAACGTAGAGTTTCACGCTGGCGGGGAAGGCCAGCAGTTTGTGGATCGAGGCAAACAGCTGATGGGCATTGCCGCCGGGAAAGTCGCAGCGCGCCGTGCCGACATCGGGCATGAACAGCGTGTCACCGACCAGAATCTGCTCGCCATCGATCAAATAAGCCATGTCCGCCGGGGTGTGGCCGGGGACGTGCAGAGCGGTGGCCTTGAGGTTGCCGATACGGAACGACTCGTTCGGCGCGAACAGGTGATCGAACTGCGAGCCGTCGACGCAAAACTCCGGCTCCAGATTGAACAGCGTCTTGAACACGTTCTGCACTTTGCTGATCGATTCACCGATGGCGATTTTGCCACCCAGTTCCCGGCGCAGGTAAGGCGCGGCGGACAGGTGATCGGCGTGGGCGTGGGTTTCCAGCAGCCACTGCACCTGCAGGTTGTGCGCGCGAACGAAGGCAATGATCTTGTCGGCTTGGGCGGTGCAGGTGCGTCCGGCGGCGCCGTCGTAATCGAGCACCGGATCGACGACCGCGCA
This sequence comes from Pseudomonas sp. S3_C06, assembly GCF_054667675.1. Lineage (NCBI taxonomy): Bacteria > Pseudomonadati > Pseudomonadota > Gammaproteobacteria > Pseudomonadales > Pseudomonadaceae > Pseudomonas > Pseudomonas sp. S3_C06. The sequence goes on along the minus strand of NZ_CP162747.1, from coordinate 1,365,795 downwards.
CTGCCCGCCATCGGCTTCATAGACCACATAGCTGTAGGTCGAAGAGGCGGGGTCGAGGAAAGCTTCAATCTGCGCGGGCATGGACACCAACCTGAACAAGGGAAATGGGTTGCAACACTTTATCTAAAAACATAATGTTCGCAGCTTAAGTGACCTTGAAGGCATCGTGCAAATGCAATCCAGTCTGACCGAATGTGAAGTTGCCCAACTCCGTGCCTCGGCCTACAAGGCCTGCGCCTTGCTCAAGGCCATGGCCAATGAGGATCGGCTGTTGATCCTGTGTCAACTGACCCAGGGCGAACGCAATGTCGGCGAACTGGAAAAAATGACCGGTGTGCGCCAGCCGACGCTGTCCCAGCAACTGGGCATCCTGCGCGATGAAGGGCTGGTCGCGACCCGTCGTGAAGGCAAGTACATTTTTTACGGCCTTGCCAGTCCGGAAGTCATTCAGGTCATGAAAACCCTCTCCGGATTGTATTGCGGAGCCGTGCTGAAAAGTCTGGGCCATCAATAAATGCCAGCCATGACACTGGTTCAATGTGGGAGCGAGCCTGCTCGCGAAAGCGTTAGGTCAGGCAATTGTTGCATCGACTGACACGCCGCCTTCGCGAGCAGGCTCGCTCCCACATTGGGATTTGTGTGCTGGCTCGAACAATCCTTGCGTGCAGCAAAAGGAACAAGCAATGAACGATCAACACTGGGGCCCATCCATCAGTGCGGACATCGTGGTCATCGGCGGCGGTACGGCCGGTATCGGTTTCGTCGCCAGCCTGCTCAAGCGTGATCCTGCGCTGAAAGTTACCGTGATCGAACCCAGCGCCCAGCATTACTACCAACCGGCGTGGACGCTGGTCGGCGGTGGCGCCTACGACGTCAAAGACACCGCACGGCCGATGAACAAGGTCTTGCCCAAGCAAGCGAATTGGCTGCAAGCGGCAGTCACCGCAATCGACCCGGACAAGCGCCAACTCACCCTCAACGATCAACGTACGGTCAGCTATCAAAACCTGATTGTCTGCCCCGGCCTGCGTCTGGCCTGGGAGAAGATCGAAGGCCTGCAGGAAAGCCTCGGCCAGCACGGCGTCACCTCCAATTACAGCTACCAGCACGCACAGTACACCTGGGATCAGGTGCAGAAACTGCGTGGCGGCAAAGCGCTGTTCACTCAACCGGCGATGCCGATCAAATGCGCCGGCGCACCGCAAAAGGCGTTGTATCTGTCCTGCGATCACTGGCTTAAAACCGCCGTGCTGAACAACATCAAGGTCGAATTCAATCTGGCCGGCGCTGCACTGTTTGGCGTGGCGACGTTCGTCCCGCCGTTGATGAAGTACATCGAAAAGTACAACGCACAGTTGGCGTTCAATTCGAATCTGGTCAAGGTTGACGGCCCGGCGAAAACCGCGTGGTTCGAGATCAAGGACGCTGACGGCAATGTCACCCGCGAGGCGAAAAGCTTCGATCTGCTCCACGTCGTGCCGCCGCAGGTTGCGCCGGATTTCATTGCCCAGAGCCCGTTGGCCGACGCTGCCGGCTGGTGCGAGGTCAACCCGCACAGCCTGCAGCATCCGCGCTTTCCCGAGGTGTTCGCACTCGGTGATATCTGCGGCACCAGTAACGCGAAAACCGCCGCGGCGGTGCGCAAGCAAGTCGTGGTGGTCGCGGAAAACTTGCTGGCCCTGCGCAAGCAGCAACCGCTGCCGCTGAAGTACGACGGTTATGGTTCCTGCCCGCTGACGGTGGAGAAGGGCAAGGTGATTCTCGCCGAGTTCGGTTATGCCGGGAAGTTGCTGCCGACTTTTCCACTGGACCCGACGGTGGCGCGGCGTTCGGCGTGGTTTCTCAAGGCGTCGCTGCTGCCATGGTTCTACTGGAACGGCATGCTCAAGGGCCGCGAGTGGCTGACACGTCTGTCCACGGTCGGCTGAGAAAACCCTATGTTACTGGCAAGTCTGTTTGGTGTGGTGATGGGTTTGGTTCTCGGCTTGACCGGGGCCGGCGGCGGCATTCTTGCGGTGCCGGCGCTGGTGCTCGGGTTGGGCTGGACGATGACGCAGGCAGCGCCGGTGGCGTTGTTTGCGGTCGGCAGTGCGGCGGCGGTCGGGGCTATCGACGGTTTGCGTCATGGCCTGGTGCGCTATCGCGCGGCGTTGTTGATTGCCGCTTTGGGGGCGGTGTTTTCGCCGTTGGGCATTTACTTCGCGCACCAGTTGTCGGAGAAAATCCTGATGGTTCTGTTCAGCCTGCTGATGGTCATGGTGGCCTGGCGCATGCTGCGCCGCGAGCGCCAGCAGGAGGGGCCGAGCGATCACGGTCACGCTAGCTGGGGCCAGAAGAATTGCATGCTCAATGAAGAAACCGGGCGCTTTGACTGGACCGCCAAATGCACCGCTACGTTGGCGGCGCTGGGCGCAATTACCGGCGTGGTGTCCGGATTGCTCGGGGTCGGCGGCGGGTTTTTGATCGTACCGGCGTTCAAGCAACTGACCGATGTGCAGATGCGCGGGATTGTCGCCACGTCGTTGATGGTGATCAGCCTGATTTCGGCGATTGGCGTGATCGGTTCGTTTCACGCCGGTGTGCGGATTGACGGGCAGGGCGCGGCGTTTATTGTCGCCAGCATTGTCGGCATGATCATCGGTCGCAAGCTCTGCGCGCGGGTGCCGGCGCGGGCGTTGCAGGTGGGGTTTGCCAGTGTCTGTCTGGTGGTGGCGGGGTATATGTTGTTGCGGGCGTGAGGTTCTGAAGAAATCGCAGCCCATCAAGGGCTGCGATCTTTCTATCGGCTTACAACACCAAGTGCGGCAACCACAGCGAAAGTGCCGGCACGTAAGTCACCAACATCAACACCAGGAACAGCACGGCATAGAACGGCAGCAGCGCTTTCACAGTGCTCTCGATACTGACCTTGCCTACCGCCGAACCGACAAACAGCACCGCACCCACCGGCGGCGTTATCAATCCGATCCCAAGGTTCACCAGCATGATCATGCCAAACTGCACTGGATCCACGCCGATGCCGAGAATCACCGGCATCAGGATCGGCGTCAGGATCAGGATCAGCGGCGCCATGTCCATCACCGTGCCGAGCAACAGCAGCATGACGTTGATGCACATCAGGATCACGTAGCGGTTGTCCGACAGGGTCAGAAATGCCGTGGTGATCTTCGCCGGAATCTGCATCAGGGTCATGATGTAGCCGAAGCTCGCCGCGAAACCGATCAGGATCATCACGATCGAAATCGTCCGCACCGTACGGTGCATCAGTTTCGGCAGTTCGCTCCACTTGTAGTCGCGGTAGATGAACATGGTCACGAAGAACGACCAGAGCACGGCGATGGCCGCCGATTCGGTCGCGGTGAAAATGCCGGACAGGATGCCGCCGAGGATGATCACCATCGCCATCAGGCCCCAGAGGGCTTCGCCGACGATTTTCAACGCCTGGCGCATCGGGATCACTTCACCCTTGGGATAATCGCGTTTTCTCGCGAAAATCAGACACAGCACCATCAGGCAGGCACTCATCAGCAAGCCCGGCACGATGCCCGCCATGAACAGCGAGGCAATCGAAACCGTGCCACCGGCGGCCAGGGAGTAGAGCACCGAGTTATGGCTGGGCGGGGTCAGCAGGGCTTGCACCGAACCGCTGACAGTCACGGCGGTGGAGAAGTCCCGTGGATAGCCCTTGCGTTCCATTTCCGGAATCAGCACCGAACCCACCGACGCGGTGTCGGCCACCGACGAACCGGAGATCGCGCCGAAAAAGGTCGAGGCGACAATGTTGACCAGTGACAGGCCACCGCGGACAAACCCCACCAGCACCCCGGCACACGCCACCAATCGACGCGACATGCCGCCCTCGGCCATGATCGCACCGGCCAGCACGAAGAACGGAATGGCCAGCAGCGAGAATATGTTCACCCCCGAAGCGACCTGAATCATCACCGCCTGGAACGGAATGTCGATCCACCATGCACCGATCAGCGCGGCCGCGCCGAGCGCGTAGGCGACCGGCATGCCGATCAGGATCAAAGCGATAAAACTGCCCAGCAGTATCAGAGCGTCCATTAAGCGGCACCTTCACTTTCTTCAACCAGGTCGAACTGCACGACGCGCCGTTTGCTCTGGTCACCGAGCAAGAGTTTTTCCAGCACGAAAATCAGCGTCAGCAAGCCGCCCACGGGAATGGGCAAGTAGGTCACGCCAACGCGCAGATCGGGCAGAGCAGCCATGAACTGATTCCAAGTGGACATGCACAGTTTGGCGCCCCAGATCGTCATGAAGATGCAGATCGCCGCCATGAGCAGTTGTGAAAATATCGCCGCTGCAGATCTCAGTTGTGGAGGCATGCGATCGGTGAGCATGGCCACGGCCATGTGCGCGCCGGCGCGGTAACTGGCGGCGGCGCCGATGAAGGTAAACACCATCATCAGCAGGATCGCCGTGGGCTCGGGCCAGCTCGAACCGGTGCCCAGGACGTAGCGGGCGAACACGCCCCAGGGAATCATCAGGGAAATCGCCAGGACGGAAAGGCCGGCGACCCAGATGCACGTCATGTAGATCTTGTCGTTGATACGCAGCAGTAGATTCTTCATCGGGTTCCACCGTAACCGGGCGCGCCGCATTCATCGGGCGCACCGGGCCTTGTTCATGAGGACGGAGCGGGAGGCGTTACTGAACGGCTTCGATTTTCTTGATCAGGTCGGCATACTTCGCGCCGTACTTTTCCCGTACCGGTGCGGTGGCGTCGTAGAAGGGTTTTTTGTCGACCTCGATGAACTCGACGCCGGCGGCCTTGAGTTTTTCTTCACTGGCAGCGGACTTCTTGTCCCACAGCACGCGCTCTTCGGCCTGGGCAGCCTTGGCGGCTGTCTTGACCAGCGCCTGTTGATCCGGCGTCAGTTTTTCCCAGGTGATTTTCGACATCACGATCGGTTCTGGCAGGATCAGGTGACCCGTGAGGCTGTAGTACTTCGCATTCTGGAAGTGGTTGTGTTCGAGCAGGGTTGGCGGGTTGTTTTCCGCGCCGTCGATCACGCCGGTCTGCAGGGCACTGAAAATTTCACCGGTGTCCATCGCGATGCCGTTGCCGCCCATGGCGTTCATCATGTCGATGAACATCGGGTTGCCTTGCACGCGGATTTTCATACCCTTGAGGTCTTCGAGCTTGCGTACCGGTTTCTTGGTGTAGACATTGCGCGTGCCGCCGTCCATCCAGGCCAGGGCCACCAGGCCGAATTCTGAATGGGTGATTTTGTCGAGGATCTCGTCGCCCACTGCGCCGTCGATGACGTTACGCATGTGTTGATGGTCGCGGAAAATGAACGGCATGTTGAACACGTTCACGTCCGGGACCACGGGGCCGACGATACCCAGGCTGACGCGAGACAACTGTACGGCGCCGACTTGCATCTGCTCGATGACTTCCTTTTCGGAGCCCAGCACACCGCCGGGGAAGTATTGGAAGGTCAGTTCGCCGTTGGTCTCCTTGGTCAGGGTCTTGCCCATGTTTTCTTCGGCCACCACGGTTGGGTAACCGGCGGGGTGAATGTCAGCGAATTTGAGTTGCAGTGCCTGAGCGGCGCCAGTGAAGCTAAACATCAGCGGGAGTGCAGCGGCCAGCAAGGTGCGTTTGAAGTTCATGGGGTGAGTCTCCAGTCTTGTTATTGTTGTGTTCAAGGCGCAGCGGTGCAGCAGAGGCAGGTGTTACAGCGAATCGTCGAACAGCGGTTCCGGCAGGCCTTTGACGTTGGGATTCAGGGCGAACACGCCGCCGGCCAGGGATTGCGAGTCGTGGTCGTCGCCGGGACGAATCGAGGTGACGAACAAGGTGTCCATCCGGGTTCCACCGAAGGCGCACATGGTCGGTTTTTTCACCGGCACGGCCAGTGAGAAGTCGAGTCGGCCGTCCGGCGCGAAACGGTGAATGAGGCCGGCGTCGTTGGCGCAGATCCAGTAGAAACCTTCGGCGTCCACGGCAGCACCGTCGGGACGTCCGGGAAAATGGTTCATGTCGACGAAGACCCGGCGGTTCGACGGTGTGCCGGTCTCGGTGTCGTAATCGAACGCCCAGATCAGTTGCACATCGGGGTGCGAATCGGACAGGTACATCGTCTTGCCGTCGGGGCTGAAACCGAGGCCGTTGGGCACGATGAAACCGTCGAGTTGCGCTTCGATCACGCCAGACTGCCCGGCACCGTGGCGGTAGAGCCGGCCTTCGGGCGCACTCAGGCCCATGTTCAGCACCATGCTGCCGGCCCAGAAGCGGCCCTGGCGATCACAACGACCATCGTTTAGGCGCATGTCTTTGCGGCCGTGCTCGACGCTGGCAAGTCGCTCACTGTCGAGGCTGCCGTCGCTGTGCGGGTGCAGATGAAAGAAACCGCTTTCCATGCCAGCGACCCAGCCGCCACGGCTGTGGCGGGCGATGCAGGCGAGCATTTCCGGGGTTTTCCAGGCATGCACATGGCCCGTGTCAGCGCTCCAGCGTTGCAGGCCGCCGTTGGGAATATCCACCCAGTACAGCGCGTTTTCCTCTGCCACCCAGACCGGGCTTTCGCCCACGGCGTTGCGGGCATCGACGATCAATTCGGCTTGCATACTCATTCCTTTGCGTCGTTGTCAGGGTGATCAGTCGCCGAACGGTCCGGCCGCGACAAACGCGCCGCCCTGATAGATCCGCGCCGGGTCATCGGCGGCCGGCATTGGCTGCGCTTCGACCTTTTCGCGGAACACTTCGGAGCTGTCCTTCGCTTCGAACCCGAGGTGGCTGGCGAAGCGGTTGTCCCACCAGACTTCTTTGTTGGCGGACATGCCGTAGACCACGGTGTGGCCGACATTCGGCGTGTACAGCGCGCGTTCGAGCAATTGCGTGAGGTCGTCGAAGCTCAGCCAGGTGTGCATCATTCGACGGTTTTGCGGCTCGGGGAACGAGGAGCCGATGCGGATGCTGACGGTCTCGATGCCGTAGCGATCGAAGTAGAAACTGGCCATGTCTTCGCCGTATGACTTGGACAGTCCGTAGTAGCCGTCGGGGCGCCGTGCGGAGCTGGCGTCGAGCGGTTCGTCCTGTTTGTAAAAGCCGATGACGTGGTTGGAGCTGGCGAAGATCACTCGCTTCACACCATGCCGGCGCGCGGCTTCGTAGATGTGAAACACGCCGCAGATGTTGGCGCCGAGAATTTCTTCGAAGGGCCGCTCGACGGAGACGCCGCCGAAATGCAGGATCGCATCGACGCCTTCGACCAGTTGATGCACGGCGTGTTTGTCGGCCAGATCGCAGAGGACGATTTCTTCGCGGTCATCGACGGCCGGGGCGAGGGCGGCGATGTCTGACAGGCGCAGGACATGGGCATAAGGGCGCATCCGTTCGCGCAGAACTTTGCCCAGACCACCGGCGGCGCCGGTCAGCAGCAGACGGTTGAACGGGGCGCGGGGAGTGGAGGTAGATGTCATGGCAATCCCTTACACGATTGTTATTAGGTTTGTTGTAGGTTGTCGTATGACTGCGCTGAAGTATCGGTATGGTTTCCGGAACTTGTCAACGCGACTTTTGGTGTAGATGACGGAAGGCCTGGCCTCTTTTCAATCACCACAGTTCCGTATTTGCAATGCAATCCCCTGTGGGAGCGAGCCTGCTCGCGAAAGCGGTGTGTCATTTAGAATTGATGTCGACTGACACGCCGCCTTCGCGAGCAGGCTCGCTCCCACAGGGAAACTCGGTGTGGCGCCTGGCTTTACAACAACGAAATCGGATAACTGATAAAGATCCGGTTTTCATCAAATTCGTTGGTGCTGAAGTCCCGGCGTATCGTCGCGTTGCGCCATTTCACGTTGAGATTTTTCAGTGGCCCGCTTTGCACGGTGTAGGCCAGTTCCGACTCGCGGCCCCATTCCTTGCCGTCATTGGTGGTGGCGGTGTGCACGTTGTCGCCGCTGATGTAGCGGTTCATCAGGGTCAGACCGGGAACGCCGAGTACGACGAAGTTGTAGTCATGGCGCAACTGCCAGGAACGTTCCTTGGCGTTGTCATAACTGGCGTTGTAACTGTCGTTGGCGAGGGTGCCGCCGCTGGTGCCATTGACCCGCATCCACGCGTCGTCGCCGCTGAGTTTTTGCAGGCCGACATAGAACGTGTTGCCGCCGTATTTGGCCGAAAGCAGAGCGAACGCAGTCTTGTTGTCGAGGTCGCCAGCCTGGGCGCTGCCGTCTTCCTTGCCGGTGAAGAAACCGAGGTTGGCGCCCAGCGTCCAGTCGCCCACAGGCTGGCTGTGGCTGAGGTTGAAATACTGCTGCTGGTAGATGTCCGTGAGTTCGGCGTACCAGACACCAACCTGCGTGCGCTTGTCGTTGAAGCTGTACTCGCCGCCGCCGAAGTTGAAGCGATCGGAAGTGAACGCGCCACGGCCGTTCATTGACATGTCTTCCATGCTCGCGTCGTTGCGCGGGCTGTTGCCACGGAACTGGCCGCCGTAGACGGTCAAGCCATTGATTTCGGTGGAGGTGATCTGGCCGCCGCGAAAGGTCTGCGGCAGTGAGCGGCCATCATCGGAACGCAGGATCGGCAGCACCGGCATCCATTCGCCGACCTTCAGTTCAGTCTTCGATACCTTGGCCTTCAGCGCCACACCGAGCCGGCCGAAATTGTCCGCCGGGCGCCCGTCATCGTGGATCGGCAGCAGTTGCGTACCGCCGGTGCCTTTGCCGCCATCGAGCTTTTGCGAATACATCCCCAGCAGATCGAGGCCGAAACCGACGGTGCCCTGAGTGAAACCGGATTTGGCGTCGAGGATGAAGTTCTGCGTCCACTCCTCAGCCTTGCCCTGCGGGTTGGCCGGGTTGACGAAGTTGCGGTTGAAGTAGGCGTTGCGCAGGTTCAGCGTGGCTTTGCTGTCGTCGAGAAAACCTTCGGCTTCGGCGCTCATCGGCAAGGCGAGGGCGAGGCTGCTGCAGCCGATCAGACTTAAAGCGGTACGCGGGCGGGTGACGGAAAGACGGGAAGGGCGGACGGAACTGCAGACGAGTGTGCTCACTGTGACGCTCCCTGTTTCGTTTGTTGTTTTTATTATTTGTTATACGTCGTCGTACAACATGGGTGCGGATATTTCCTAGGTTTTACGGGAATGTCAACAGCAAGTTGTGCGATGACTATCTGTCACCACGCAGACCCCTTGTGGGAGCGAGCCTGCTCGCGAATACGGATTTTCACCCGACAACGTTGTCGACTGACACACCGCTTTCGCGAGCAGACTCGCTCCCACAAGGGGGAAAGTGTTTTAACCGTGAATTTGCGGCAAACTTCACCCACTCTCCGTACAAGGCCTTGCAATGGATCAATACGCCCCGCGCAACTGGCAGCCCCACGAAAAGCCCAGTCTGCCCGGTTCCCCCTCGACGCCGTTGCACTCCAACCCCAAGCGCCTGGCCTATGCGCTGGTGGGCGTGCTGGTGGCGGTGACCGGTGGCTTGGGCAACTCGCTGGTGGTGGCCAACCTGCCTTATCTGCAAGGTGCACTCGGCGCGACCACCGCCGAAATGGCCTGGCTGCCGGCGGCGTACGTGATGACCAACGTGTCGATGAACCTGCTGCTGGTGAAGTTTCGCCAGCAATTCGGTTTGCGCGCGTTCACCGAAGTGTTCCTGGTGTTGTATGCGCTGGTGACCTTCGGCCATCTGTTCGTCAATGACCTCAATTCGGCGGTGGCGGTGCGGGCGGCGCACGGCATGGTCGGCGCGGCGCTCAGCTCGCTGGGCCTGTATTACATGGTCCAGGCCTTCCCGGCGAAGTGGCGGCTGAAGGCGCTGGTGCTCGGCCTCGGCACGTCACAACTGGCGCTGCCGTTGGCGCGATTGTTTTCCGAAGACTTGCTGCAGATCGCCGAATGGCGCGGCTTGTACCTGTTCGAATTGGGCATGGCGTTACTGTCGCTCGGCTGCGTTTTGCTGCTCAAATTGCCGCCGGGCGACCGTTTCAAAACCTTCGAAAAACTCGACTTCCTTACCTTCGCCATTCTCGCCACGGGTGTGGCGTTGTTGTGCGCGGTGTTGTCGCTGGGGCGGATCGATTGGTGGCTGGAGGCCGACTGGATCGGCTATGCGTTGGCTGCTTCGATTGCCTTGATCATCGCCGGCCTGGCGATCGAACATAACCGCAGCAACCCGCTGCTGATGACCCGTTGGCTGGGCAGCGGGACGATGATCCGGCTGGCGCTGGCGGTGACCCTGATTCGCATGGTCACCTCGGAGCAGTCCACCGGTGCGGTCGGTTTCATGCAGAACCTGAACATGGGCTACGAGCAGTTGCACAGCCTGTATGTGGTGATGCTGATCGGCAGCGTCGCGGGTTTGGTGACCAGCGCACTGACGATCGACCCCAAACACCTGCTGATGCCGTTGATCATCTCGCTGGGTCTGATGGCCACCGGGTCGGTGATGGACAGCTTTTCCAACAACCTGACCCGCCCGGAAAATCTCTATTTCAGTCAGTTTCTGCTGGCGTTCGGCAGCACATTTTTCCTCGGCCCGACCATGGTCTTCGGCACGCGCAACGTGCTGACCAATCCGCGCAATCTGGTGAGTTTTTCCGTGCTGTTCGGGATCTGCAATAACCTCGGCGGCCTGCTCGGTGCGGCGCTTCTGGGCACGTTCCAGATCGTCCGGGAAAAATTTCATTCCAGTCAAATCGTTGAGCACCTGACGCTGTCTGACCCTTTGGTGGCTGCGCGCGTGCAGAGCGGCGGCTCGGCGTACGGTTCGCTGTTGGCCGACCCGAGTCTGCGCAACCTTGCGGGGATTCGCAGCCTGGCCAACGCCGCCACCCGTGAGGCCAACGTGCTGGCCTACAACGATGTGTTCATGCTGATCGCCGTGATTGCGGTGCTGACCATGATCTGGCTGTCCATTCGTGCGCTGTGGCTGATGAGCACCACCAAAGCCGTCGCCCCAGCGCCTTCCGTACCTCCTAGCGGTGCTTCTACTTCATGACCGAACCGACCACCACAACCACCAATGCCATTGCCGCCACGCCCGAAGGCGTCGCGCCGCCGTCCTCGCCGAATACCGAGCCACGCTCGCTGCGGGTGCGGATTATTTCCTCGCTGGGCTTTGCCGCGATCGCCATCATCGGTGTGTTGATCGTGCTGTATGCCTGGCAATTGCCGCCGTTCAGCAGTGCGGTGGAAACCACGGAGAACGCGCTGATTCGTGGCCAGGTGACGATCATCGGCCCGCAACTCGCCGGTTATGTCTATGAAGTGCCGGTGCAGGATTTCCAGTACGTGAAGGCCGGTGATTTGCTCGTGCGCCTCGACGACCGCATCTATCAGCAACGCCTCGATCAATCGTTGGCGCAACTGGCGGTGCAGAAAGCTGCATTGGCCAATGTGGTGCAGCAACGCAACAGCGCCGAGGCGACGATCAAATTGCGTCAGGCCGTACAGGCTGACAGCGAAGCGCAGTTGCGCAAGAGTGAAGCGGATCTGCGCCGTAATCAGGAATTGGTGCGCGACGGTTCGGTGTCCAAGCGTGAGATGGATGTAGCGCTGGCGGCGAATGCGCAAAGTGTTGCGGGGGTGGCGCAGGCCAAGGCCAATCTGGAAATCGCCCGTCAGGATCTGCAAACGGTGATCGTCAATCGCGGCTCGCTGGAAGCGGCGGTAGCCAGCGCCGAAGCAGCGGTGCAACTGGCGCGGATCGATTTGTCGAATACGCGCATCGTTGCACCGCGTGATGGTCAGCTCGGGCAGATCGGCGTGCGCCTCGGTGCCTACGTCAACTCCGGGGCGCAGTTGATGGCGTTGGTGCCGAACCAGAAATGGGTGATCGCCAACATGAAGGAAACCCAGATGGATAATGTGCGGGTCGGGCAACCGGTGCGCTTCACTGTCGATGCCTTGAACCACCGCAAATTCACCGGGCATGTGCAGCATATTTCGCCGGGGACGGGGTCTGAATTTGCGCTGTTGCAGGCGGATAATGCGACCGGCAACTTTGTGAAAATTGCTCAGCGGGTGCCGGTGCGAATCACCATTGATGCGGATCAGCAGGAAGAGGAACGGTTGCGGCCGGGGATGTCGGTGGTGGTCAGCATTGACACCGCAGCAGGCGACACCCAACCCCACTGACCCAATGCATAACCTTGTGGGAGCGAGCCTGCTCGCGAAAGCGTCGTATCAGTCACATTTCTTTATCTGACACACCGCTTTCGCGAGCAGGCTCGCTCCCACATTTGAACTGTGTTTATCCAGCGGTCATCGGGGGCAGGGTGCCGAGCAGGGAGACGGCCGCCACCGCGCCAATGCCCAGCAGCCATTCGAGCATCACACTGCGCCTGAGCGCGCCCATGCGCTGTTCGCAATCATCAATCCTCAAGCGATTGAACAGCGCCAGCCCAAGCATTCCCAGCACGATCAGCGCCTTGATCAACAGAATCAACGCAAACCCGCTGAACAACGGCGTTGGCCACCACTGGCCGGTCAGCACGCGCACGTTGATCAAACCCGTGATCAGCAGCCCCGCGACCAAGGCATAACCGACTCCGCTGAAGCGCCGCAACACTTCACGCATCGGCTCCGTCGGCTGACGCAAAATCAGCACCAGCAACCACAACCCGCCGAGCCATGCGGCCACGCAGGTCAGATGCACGATCTGGTTGAGAATCAGCAATTGCCCGCTCACACCATCGAGCATGGCGCCATGCCCGACCGGTGCTAGGGTCGCCAGCAGCAAGCCGCTCAAACCCAACCGCAACGGCATGCTTGAACGCCAAGGTGTGAACAGCAACGCCAGCAGCGCAGCATTGATCAGCAGATGCCAACGCCACACCTGACCAAAAAACGTATGACCCAGCACCAGCGCAACCGTGTCCGGATCAAACGCCGCCGCTGCCGAACCGGCCATGCTCGCAGTTATCAAAAGTGCCCAGACAATCCCGCTGAGCAGCGCCACGACAGCCAGCCAACGCGCCAGTCGCGCCAGGTGCCGGTCCACTTGCAGCGCTTCATCCTTGAGCAGCAACGGCCTGAACAGCCAGGCCCCGAACAGCATCAACACCACGATGAAATGCACAAAGCGGCACAGCACCAGCGCTTCACTCATGAATTACTGGCCCACCTTGAACTGATAGGCGCCTTCGCTGTTGTGCGTATCGACCGACACCGCGCGCCATTCGACTTTGTATTCGCCAGCCGTCAGTGGTGCGACGGGGGTGACGATCAGGGTTTTCTTGTCGCTCTCGGTTCTCAAGGGTTTGAGCACGACCGGTGCGCCATCGTGTGTCACGGTGACTTTGGTTAACTCGACTTCCACGCCTTCGGAAAAGGTCAGGCGCAAATCGGCGGGTGCGGCGACGGTGCTGTCGGCCGCCGGGGTCTGGCTTTTCAGGTGGGCGTGGGCAAATACCGAAGATGCGGCGAACAGCGAAGCGAGCAGGGCAGTGGCAGTCATGGCGTTCTTGAACAGCATCGCAAATACCTCTGAGGCAGGATCAAAGAGCCGTCAGTTTAGCCATCCGCTCGCGCCAGTACGAAGTTTTGTTTGCAGCGGTCGCCCGCGGACCAGAGCGGATGCTAGTCTTGGGCAACGCTGTTGTCAGGGAGCCCTCATGGGCAATCACAAGATCGAGATTCGTCGCAATAACGTCGAGAAAATCCTCCTGGCGGCGGAAAAAGTCTTCGCCGAAAAAGGCTTCGGCGGCACCGCCATGGCGGACATCGCCGCTGAAGTGCAATTGCCGCGCTCCAACCTGCATTACTACTTCTCAACCAAGAGCGAGCTGTACAGCGCGGTGCTGTTCGACCTGCTGGAAGTGTGGAAACAGGACGCGCTGTGCTTCGAAATGTTCGACGACCCGCGCGTGGTGCTGAGCAGTTACATCCGCGCCAAGATGAATCACTCGCGCAGTCGGCCGTATGGTTCGAAAGTCTGGGCCAACGAAATCATCCACGGTGCGCCAACGTTGGGCGAGGCGCTGGATGTCAGCCTGTATGACTGGGCGAAGATGAAGGAAGCGAAGATTCGCCAGTGGGTCGAGGATAAACGGATTCTGCCGGTGGAGCCGTCGAGTCTGCTGTACATGATCTGGGCGTCGACCCAGCACTATGCCGACTTTGATCATCAGGTGAATATTCTGAATGAACATCAGCCGTTGTCGGACATGCAGTTTGAGCGGGCGGTGCAGACGGTGACGAGTGTGATTTTGCGTGGGATCGGGCTGGAGCCCTGAAGCAAAAGCTGACCCTCACCCCAGCCCTCTCCCAGAGGGAGAGGGGGCCGACCGAGGTGTCTTGAGAGGTACATCGACCTGAAAAAACCAGTCGATTATGGATTCAAGGCAGTTCGTGCCTGTGCATGTATCAATTATGGATATAAAGCCTCCTTACCTGTGAACCCCAGTCGATGCCGGATTCACAACAGCACTTTCAAGTCGGCGGAGTTTTGCAGCATCCCCCAATCAGTCCCCTCTCCCTTTGGGAGAGGGTTAGGGTGAGGGGGCTGTTGGATCAGTCGGCGATCTAGACCGCAACGTGATACGGATTCCGCGGATCATGATTCCAGTCCAGAAACGGCTTGCCAGTCTCCATCGTCACCATCTCGATGCAATCCGCCACCGGACAAGTGATCTGGCACAAGTTACAACCCACACACTCGTCATCAATCACTTCATATTTATGCGTGCCGTCCGCCTGCTTCAGACTGCCGATCGCCTGGTGTGAAGTGTCCTCGCAAGCAATGTGGCAACGCCCGCAACCAATGCACGCCTCCTGATCAATCTTCGCGATCACCTGATAGTTGATGTCGAGGTACTTCCAGTCCGTGGTATTGCCCACCGCACGCCCGGAAAACTCGGCAATGTTGGCGTAACCCTGACTGTCCATCCACCGCGACAACCCGTCCTTCATCTCCTCGACAATGCGAAAACCATGCAGCATCGCCGCCGTGCACACCTGCACCGCGCCGCTGCCCAGCGCCATGAACTCCGCCGCATCGCGCCAACTGCCGATGCCGCCAATGCCGCAGATCGGCAGGCCCTGCGTCTCTGGATCGCGGGCGATTTCGGCGACCATGTTCAGCGCAATCGGCTTCACCGCCGAGCCACAATAACCACCATGGGTGCTTTTGCTGCCGACGGTGGGCAGGGCGACCATGTGCTCCAGATCGACACAGGTGATCGAGTTGATCGTATTGATCAGCGACACCGCATCGGCGCCACCGCGATGGGCCGCGCGGGCGGCGACGCGGATGTCGGTGATGTTCGGTGTCAGTTTGACGATCACCGGCAGCGAGCAATAGGTCTTGCACCAGCGCGTCACCTGCTCGACGTACTCCGGCACCTGACCGACCGCCGCGCCCATACCACGCTCGGGCATGCCGTGCGGGCAGCCGAAATTCAGTTCGATGCCGTCAGCACCGGTGGCTTCGACCAGCGGCAGGATGTGTTTCCACGACTCCTCGACGCACGGCACCATCAGCGAAACGATCAGCGCGCGGTCCGGCCAATCCTTTTTCACCTGAGTGATTTCGCGCAGGTTGATTTCCAGCGAACGGTCGGTGATCAACTCGATATTGTTGATGCCCAGCACTTCACGGTTATTGCCGTAATGCGCCGAATAACGCGACGACACGTTGACCGCCGCCGGATCCTCACCGAGGGTTTTCCAGACCACGCCACCCCAGCCCGCCTCGAAAGCGCGGACGACGTTATAAGCTTTGTCGGTCGGTGGCGCGGAGGCCAGCCAGAACGGATTCGGCGCTTTGATGCCAGCGAAGACAATCGACAGATCGGCCATTTACGCAGCCTCCACGTTAAGCATCAGTTGAACGTTGATCGCCTCGGCGGCGCGTTTGCCGTGCTGCACGGCTTGCACGGTGAGGTCCTGATCGAGGCTGGTGCAGTCGCCGCCGGCATACACGCCGGGGATGCTGGTGCGCAGGTTTTCATCGACCTGAATGCGTTCGCCCTGACGCTTGAGTTCACGGGCCAACGGGTCGGCGAGGGCGCTGCTGTCGAAGGATTGGCCGATGGCTTTGAAGATCGCATCGGCGGCCAGTTCGAAGGTCTCACCGGTGGTTTGCAGGCGACCGTCGACCAGGTCGGTACGGGCGAAACGCATGCCGCGCACATGGCCCTGAGCGTCGAGCAGCACCTCTTCCGGTTGCGCCCAGGTCAGCAGGCGTACCTGATTGGCTTTGGCGATGTCTTGTTCGTGACCGGTTGCGCCCATGTCCGCCGCGCCACGGCGGTACACCAGATTCACATCACGGGCACCGAGGCGGGCCATTTGCACGGCCATGTCGATCGCAGTGTTGCCAGCGCCGAGGACGATGCAGCGTTCGGCCAGCGGCAGTTGCGTGAGGTCATCGGCCTGGCGCAGTTCGCGGATGTAATCGGTGGCGGCGAGCAGACCGGGTGCATCTTCGTGAGGTAAACCGAGTTGCTTGCTGGCATTCAGGCCGAGGCCGAGGAACACCGCGTCGAACTGTTGATGCAGTTCGCTGAGCGTCAGATTCTCGCCGAGTTTTTGCCCATGACGAATCTCGATGCCGCCGATCTGCAAGAGGAAATCCAGTTCCTTCTGCGCGTAGTCGTCGACCAGTTTGTACTTGGCGATCCCGTATTCATTGAGACCGCCAGCCTTCTCCCGTGCTTCGAAAATCACCACGTCGTGACCGTGCATGGCGCTGCGGTGAGCGCAGGACAACCCGGCAGGACCGGCGCCGACCACGGCAATCCTTTTGCCGGTAGCGGCGGCGCGCTGGAACGGGTGCTCGGTGAAGTGTGCGTTGTCCACGGCGTAGCGTTGCAGCAGGCCGATCAGCACCGGCGCGCATTCCTGAGCGTTGTTGCGCACGCAGGCTTGCTGACAAAGGATTTCTGTCGGACAGACTCGGGCGCAACTGCCACCGAGGATGTTCGCCGAGAGGATTTTCTGCGCCGCGCCGGGGACGTTGTCCTGATGAATGTTGCGGATGAACGAGGGGATGTCGATCTCGCTCGGGCACGCATTCACGCACGGTGCGTCGTAGCAATACAGGCAGCGCGAGGCTTCCAGATGTGCCTGCCGATCGTTGAGCGGTGGCGCCAGATCGGTGAAATGCCCGGCGAGGGCGGCCGCGCTTTCGTGCGGGTGGGGGAGATGGTTCAGGGTCTCGATCACGGTTTTGTGCCTCACGGTTTTTGAGGTTCTCTGCCTCTGTCGGGCAGTGGTTTGATCGTTCCCACGCTCTGCGTGGGAATGCCTCTAGGGACGCTCCGCGTCCAGTGACGCGGAGCGTCACGGGCTGCATTCCCACGCAGAGCGTGGGAACGATCATCTTCTGGGGATCAGCGTTTCACAGCAGTGGGCCGGTGCATCTCAGCCCGCTTGCTCAGCAAATCAAACACCGCCGGGTACGCCGGCCGTTCGATATACCGCCCGGCACCGCGCTCGGCGCGCAGGTCGCCATCGGCCCAGACCACCCGGCCCTGGCTGACGGTATGGCTCGGCACGCCGCGCACGGTCTTGCCTTCGAAGATGTTGAAATCCACCTGCTGATGGTGGGTCTTGGCGGAAATGGTGCGGGTGCCTTGCGGATCCCACAGCACCAGATCGGCGTCGGCGCCGACGCGAATCGCACCTTTGCGCGGATAGAGATTGAAGATCTTCGCGGTGTTGGTGGAGGTGAGGGCGACGAAATCTTGCATCGACAAACGCCCGGAATTAACCCCCTCATCCCAAAGCACCGCCATGCGATCTTCGATGCCGGCCGTACCGTTGGGAATCTTGCTGAAGTCATCGCGCCCGGCGGCTTTTTGCTCGGCGCAGAAGCAGCAGTGGTCAGTCGCGGTGGTGTGCAGATTGCCGTTTTGCAGTCCGTGCCACAGCGCCTCTTGATGACCGCGCGGACGGAACGGCGGGCTCATCACGTAACCGGCAGCGGTCTGCCAGTCCGGGTGTTGATAGACGCTGTCGTCGAGCAGCAAATGCCCGGCCAGCACTTCGCCGTACACCGGCTGACCCTTGCTGCGCGCATAGGTGATTTCGTCGAGGGCCTCTTTGGTCGAAACGTGCACAAGGTACAGCGGTGTGCCAATGGTTTCGGCAATACGAATCGCTCGGCTCGCCGCCTCACCTTCAACCTGCGACGGACGCGACAGCGGATGCGCCTCCGGGCCAGTGATGCCTTGGGCCATCAACTTGCGTTGCAGGTGATAAACCAATTCACCGTTTTCCGCGTGCACGGTCGGCACCGCGCCGAGTTCCAGGCAGCGCTCGAAACTCGCCACCAGCGTGTCATCGGCGGCCATGATCGCGTTCTTGTAGGCCATGAAATGCTTGAAGCTGTTGATGCCGTGATGGCTGACCAGCTCGGCCATTTCCTCGCGCACCTGCTCGCTCCACCAGGTGATGGCGACGTGGAAGCCATAGTCGGAGGCGGACTTTTCCGCCCAGCCGCGCCACTGATGAAAGGCTTCCATCAGCGACTGCTGCGGATTGGGAATCACGAAATCAATGATCGACGTGGTGCCGCCGGCCAGACCGGCCGCCGTGCCACTGTAGAAATCCTCACTGGCCACGGTGCCCATGAAGGGAAGTTGCATGTGGGTGTGTGGATCGATGCCGCCGGGCATCAGGTATTGGCCGCTGCCGTCGAGGACTTCGGCGCCGGCGGGAACATCAAGGTTTTCACCGATGGCTTTGATCACGCCGTCGGCGCAATAGACGTCGGCGCGATAACTTTCATCATGGGTAACAACGGTGGCGCCATGGATCAACAGAGACATTCCGAGTTCCTCGCAGGCATTGACCGACTTGTGCCGGTTCTAGATGTTTTATTGATGTACAGCGTTACAGGTCGTATTCCTGTCAGCGCTGTCAGGAATAGAAGCTAGTCGCAGATTTGCAATAGATCAAGATTATTTTTTATAAGCTTATGACTGTTTTAAGTATATGAAAAATAACGATAAAAACTGTAAATCACCAAAATGGTGAGGCCGTTCACCATTTTGACGCACTTGACAGGATGGAAATATGAGCAAGATTTCCTATGTGAAATCAGCCGCTTGAAGTTGAGCTGCGGTTGCTCGCTCACGATGAAAATAAATGCAGTGCACCAGATTGAGTCCTGTCTGTTCGGACAACTTGCCAAGTGTTTAGCCTGAGCACCCAGACAAGTTTCCGCGAACTCATCCGGTGAATAATTAAAATTGATGAATATCAGAAAGTTGCACAGCGTTTGAAACACCGCCCGATGCGCTAGCGGGTTACCCGGCACGTTTATTGATGCCGCCGCTGACACCATGGCCGGTGCACGAAAGTTGTCAGTTCCTCCGGCCATCGTCCGGCTCGCACCCTCGTGTGCAAGCCGCCTGATGAGCAAAAAAATAATCAGAAGAACAGTGGAGCGGCCATGCAACAGATCAGATCGCAAGTGACCGAGCGCGACGGCTTGTTCGAGCTTGAAGCCGGCAGCGACGTCCTCGACAGTCCCCGTTACAACCACGACATGGCACCGACCAAGGTGCGCGAACGAACCTGGAACAAATGGCACATCACCGCGCTGTGGGTCGGCATGTCGATCTGCGTGCCGACCTACACCCTCGGTGGCGTGCTCACCGCGTACTTCGGCCTGACTGTTGGTGAAGCGCTGCTCGCAATTCTGTTCGCCAACATCATCGTGTTGGTCCCGCTGACGCTCAATGCGTTTCCCGGCACCAAGTACGGCATTCCATTTCCGGTGCTGCTGCGCTCGTCGTTCGGCATTCTCGGCTCCAACGTGCCGTGCCTGATCCGCGCACTGGTGGCGTGTGGCTGGTTCGGTATCCAGACGATGTTCGGCGGGTTGGCCATTCACCTGTTTCTCGGCTCGATTTTCGAGGGCTGGAAATCCCTCGGCGGCACGGGGGAGGTGATTGGCTTCATGATCTTCTGGGCGCTGAACCTGTGGGTGGTGATTCGCGGTGCCGAGTCGATCAAGTGGCTGGAAACCTTGTCGGCGCCGTTGCTGGTGGCGGTCGGCATCGGTCTGCTGGTGTGGGCGATGCCCAATGTGTCGATGACTGAACTGCTGGCGATCCCGCCGAAGCGTCCGGAGGGCGCCAGTGTGGTGAGTTACTTTGCCGCCGGGTTGACCGCGATGGTCGGTTTCTGGGCGACGTTGTCGCTGAACATTCCCGACTTCAGCCGTTACGCCAAGAGCCAGAAAGATCAGATCCTCGGGCAGATTTTCGGCCTGCCGCTGACCATGTTTCTGTTCGCGTCCCTCGGCGTGATCATGACTGCCGCGTCGGTGAAACTGGTCGGTGTGACCGTCTCCGATCCGGTCACTCTGATCGGGCATATCCAGAGCCCGGTGTGGGTGGCGGTGGCGATGGCGTTGATCATCATCGCCACGCTGTCGACCAACACGGCGGCGAATATCGTCTCGCCGACCAACGACTTTCAGAACATCGCGCCCAAGGTGATCAACCGCACCAAAGCGGTGTTGCTGACCGGAGTTGTCGGGCTGTTGTTGATGGGCCATGAACTGCTGAAAAAACTCGGTTTGATCGTCTCCGATGTCAGCCTGGAAACCGTGTATTCCAACTGGCTGCTGGGTTATTCGAGCCTGCTCGGGCCGATTGCCGGGATCATGGTGGTGGACTATTTCCTGATCAAGAAACAGCAACTGGACCTAGCCGGGTTGTACCGCGACGACGTCTATCCAGCGTGGAACTGGGCCGGGTTTCTCGCGTTCGGGGTGCCGGTGGTGCTGACCTTGCTGTCGCTGGGCAGCGATGCGTTCAGCTGGTTCTACAGCTATGGCTGGTTCACCGGCTCGGCGCTGGGCGGGATTATTTATTACGGGTTGTGCGTGATGCGTGCGCAGCCCTCTGCCGTTAAAACAGCGGTGTAACACATGATCGTTCCCACGCTCTGCGTGGGAATGCAGCCCGGGACGCTCCGCGTCCCAACAGCGGACGCGGAGCGTCCATGGATAATTTCCCACGCAGAGCGTGGGAACTATCGGTATCAGCACTGAGGAGATCCCCATGAACGCAGCCGTAGACGTTCTGCAATCAACCCATCAGCACATCAACCGCGACCGCCTGTGGGCGTCGCTCATGGAACTGGCCAAACTCGGCGCCACGGTCAAGGGCGGTGTCTGTCGCCTGGCCCTGACCGATCTCGACCGCCAGGCCCGCGACCTGTTCGTGCAATGGTGCAAGGACGCCGGTTGCAGCGTCACGGTCGATGCGGTCGGCAACATCTTCGCCCGTCGCCCCGGGCGCAATCCCAACCTGCCACCAGTAATGACCGGCAGCCACATCGACACCCAACCCACCGGTGGCAAGTTCGACGGCTGCTTCGGCGTGCTCGCCGGTGTCGAAGTCCTGCGCACCCTCAACGACCTCGGTGTAGAAACCGAAGCGCCGCTGGAAGTGGTGGTCTGGACCAACGAAGAGGGCTCGCGTTTCGCTCCGTGCATGATGGGCTCCGGCGTGTTTGCGGAGAAATTCACCCTCGAAGAAACCCTCGCCAAAGTCGATGCTGACGGCGTGACTGTGGGTGAAGCGCTCAATGCGATCGGCTACGCCGGTTCACGCAAGGTCAGCGGGCATAAGGTCGGCGCGTATTTCGAGGCGCACATCGAACAAGGTCCGATCCTCGAAGATGAGCAGAAAACCATCGGCGTGGTGCTCGGTGCATTGGGGCAGAAGTGGTTCGACCTCAAGCTGCGGGGCGTCGAGGCGCATGCCGGCCCGACGCCGATGCACCTGCGCAAAGATGCACTGGTCGGCGCCTCGGTGATCGTCGGTGCGGTCAACCGCGCCGCCCTTGGCCACCAACCGCATGCTTGCGGCACCGTCGGCTGCCTGCAAGCCTATCCCGGGTCGCGCAACGTCATCCCCGGCGAAGTGCGCATGACCCTCGATTTCCGTCATCTGGAACCGGCGCGTCTGGACTCGATGATCGCTGAAGTAAAGCAAGTCATCGACGCCACCTGCGAAGAACACGGCCTGACTTATGAACTGACCCCGACCGCTGACTTCCCGCCGCTGTACTTCGAAAAAGGCTGCGTGGAAGCCGTGCGCGGCGCGGCGAAAGGGCTGGGTTTGTCGAATATGGACATCGTCAGCGGCGCCGGCCATGACGCGATTTTCCTCGCCGAACTCGGCCCGGCCGGGATGATTTTCGTGCCGTGCGAAGGCGGCATCAGCCACAACGAAATCGAGAACGCCGCGCCGGATGATCTGGCGGCCGGGTGCGCGGTGTTGTTGCGGGCGATGCTGGCGGCTTCGGCGATGGTCGCGGGAGGGCAGCGGGCGGCTTGAAGATCAAAAGATCGCAGTCTTCGGCAACTCCTACGGGGAAACCCTAAGTCCTGTGCAGGAGCTGCCGGAGGCTGCGATCTTTTTGCTGTCACCACAGCGTCATGAAAATGTGATGGGTCGCGATAGCCGTTGTATCGCCGTCAATGTTGCGCAAGGAATGGCTGACACTGGGGCTTGGTGCGATCAATCACTGCGCACCAAACACCATCGTCCAGTAAACCCCTTCATCACTGCGTGCCTCACTGGCAAACCCGGCGCCGACCTGGGTAAACATCGGGTTCATCAGATTGGCGCAATGCCCGGGGCTGGCCAGCCATCCGGCCATGGCCTTGCCCGGTGAACTCTGTCCGGCGGCGATGTTTTCGCCAATTTGCCGACCGCGATAGCCGGCCGCGCGGGCGCGATCGGCGGGCATGTCGCCGTCCGGATCGCGGTGGGCGAAGTAGTTGCCGTAAGCCATGGCTTTGCTGTGCCCCTGTGCGGCGGCGCCCAGCGCGGCGTTCCAGCTCAACGGCCGGGCGGCGGCGAAGCGCTGGCGTCCGCACATCCGTGGCCGGGCGCGCGCGGCATTGACCTCAGCGAGCAAGGCCTTGCCGACGCTGCGGTTATCGCCAACGCGGCTGTCGAGCACCGGTTGCGCCAACACCACTTGCCATTCATTGCGCGAACGACTGACGCCGATGTCGGCGTAGCTCGCATCCAGCAGCGCGGCGCAGTGCTCGTCTTGCAGCAGGTCGAAAGCCTCTTCGGCGTCCTCGGCGCCGACCACGCGAATACTGCGCACCGCCACGGCGGAATAACCGGACGACTTCAACGCTTCACGCATGCCCCCGGCGTAGCGATAACCGATCGGCAAGGCCAGGTTCGACTTCAGCGCCAACGGTGCCAGCCGTTGCGCCGGGCGTCGATCACAGCGTTGCGGATGGGCACGATAGTCGTTGATGGCAGCCACCAGTTGCCGCTCCGCACCGGCAAGGGCGGTTTCAGCGAACAGCGGCGAAAGGATCAGCAGGCACAGCGAAACCAAGCGAGACGAACGAACGGCGTGGCGCATGAGACGGGCAGCTCTGAAGGAGGACAGCGCAAAAGTTGAGTGAACCGCAGAAAGCGGCGCGAGTAGGACTGGGGAATCGGGACTTGGTTCACCGATTCAACACATCCCCCATCCACTGCAAATACTGCGCACGATCCGAGATCGAGTTATGCCCCGAATCCGGCACCACCCTGAGCACCGCCACGCCTTGCGGGAAGTTCTCCAGCAAACGCTGCGTGCTGGCGCGCGGAATCACCTCGTCGTCACTGGCCGCCAGCAGCAAAGTCGGCACGCGGATATGCGCGGCGTATTTGCCGGATTCGAAGCGATCCTTGAGCAACCATTTCACCGGCACCCACGGATATTGCTGCGCCGCGATTTCTTCGAGGCTGTTGTAAGGCGTCACTAGAATCAGCTGTTGCACCGGTCGCTGACTGGCCAGACGCACGGCGACGCCCGATCCCAGGCTGCGGCCAATTAGCGAAATCTGCGGGTGGCTGGCGTACACCTGATCGAACAGCGCCAAGGCATCCTCGGCAATCGCCGCTTCGGACGGTGAACCACTGCTGCCACCAAAGCCGCGATAGTTGAGCAGATACACCGCGTATTTCGGAAATGCCTCGGCAAACTCCGGCAGATTGTGCGACACGTCCTCGGCATTACCACCGAAATAGATCAGCGCCCGCGGCCCGACACGCTCGCGGGTGACCACCGAAACCTGCGCATCCGGCATCGACAGGGTTATCCGGGAATCAGCGGTGTTGACGGCATTGGGCTGCGGAAAATAGATCAGCGAGCGCTGAAAAAAGAACAGCGCCGCACACAGCACCAGGTACACGGCAACGATCAATGCGACGAGTGACATCAGGGTTCGGGACATTCGGCTACTTTTAACGGTGTGTGAAGGATCGCTGTCGCAGTGTAGTCCAGCCCTGCAACCGGGCCGCTCGCACACACAACAGGCAACAGATCCACGCAGCAGGGGAACCAGCATGAGCCACACTGAGGGTTACTCCCGTCGCCGATTGCTCACGCTGGCTGCCGGGGTTTCGGCGGTCTTCACCTTTGATCGGGCGTTGGCCACCGCGACGACGCCCGCGACCACCGGAGGCCACGCCATGCAGACCCGCGCCATCCCGTCCAGCTCCGAATTGCTACCCATCGTGGGCTTGGGCACCTATCGCGGTTTCGATGTCGCCCCCGGTGATCCGGCCTATCGGCAACTACCGGCAGTGCTCGATGAGCTGTTCACCAAGGGCGGCACGCTGATCGACAGTTCACCGATGTACGGCCGTGCCGAACAGACCACCGGCGAACTGCTGTCGATCCACGAACCACGCTCGCCGGCGTTTCTGGCGACCAAGGTGTGGACGCGCGGGCGCAAGGAAGGCATTGCGCAGATGGAGCAGTCGTTCAGCCTGCTGCGCACCGAACGCATCGACCTGATGCAGATCCACAACCTGCTCGACTGGCAAACCCACCTGCCAACCTTGCGTGAATGGAAAGCCCAGGGGCGCATCCGTTACATCGGTATCACCCATTACACGCCCTCGGCCTACGAGGAAGTCGAGGCGGTGCTGAAGGCCGAACAACTGGATTTTCTGCAAATCAACTACGCCCTCGATGATCGAGGCGTGGAAAAACGCATTCTGCCTTTGTGCCGCGAACGCGGTGTAGCGGTGATCTGTAATCGGCCGTTCGGCGGCGGGGGACTGCTGGCGCGGCTCAAAGGCAAACCGCTGCCGGGCTGGGTGTCGGATGTGCAGGTCAACAGCTGGCCGCAACTGGCGTTGAAGTTTCTGCTTTCGCATTCGGCGGTGACTTGCGTGATACCCGGCACGGGCAATCCGCGTTACATGGCCGACAACGCCAAGGCCGGGTTCGGGCCGATGCTCACCGATGCGCAACGGCATCAGTTGATTGCGTTGCTGGGTTGATCGATCTCGTAGACGGTGCTCAACCGCGATAGCGCAACGCCTCCAGCAGCAACGCAAACGCCGGTGCCGCCTGGCGCCGGCTCGGGTAATACAGGTGATAACCGGCAAACGTCGGGCACCAGTCTTCCAGCACTTGCAGCAGACGGCCATCCGCCAGATACGGCGCGACGATGTTTTCCGGGATGTAACTCAGTCCGAAACCGTCCAATGCGGCATCCAGCAACGGGTAGACGCCGTTCAAGGTGACCTGTCCGGCGACCCGCACTTTCAGGCTTTCGCCATCCTTCTCGAACTCCCAGCTGTACAACCCGCCATTGGTGGGCAGGCGCAGGTTGTTGCAGGCGTGCTCGGTCAGGTCGCGTGGCGTTTGCGGCGGGATTCGTTTGGCGAAATAGGCAGGTGAGCCGACTACAGCCATGCGCATGTCCGGGCCGATGCGGGTGGCGATCATGCCTTGCGCGACGTCTTCGCCCAGACGCACGCCAGCGTCGAAACCCTGGCCGGCGATGTCGACGAAACCATAGTCGCAGCTCACCTCAACGCTGATGTCCGGGTACTGGGGCAGAAAGGTTTTGAGCACCGGGCGCAGCAGCCAATCCAGCGAATGGTCGGTGGCGTTGAGGCGGATCTTGCCGGCCGGGGTGTCGCGCAAGTTGCTCAGGGCGGCGAGTTCCACTTCGATTTCTTCGAAACGCGGGCCGATGGTTTGCAGCAGGTGTTCGCCGGCTTCGGTGGGCGAGACGCTGCGGGTGGTACGGGTCAGCAGGCGCAGGCCCAAACGCGCCTCGAGTGCGCGGATGGTATGGCTCAGCGCCGATTGAGAAACGCCGAGTTTGGCGGCAGCTTTGGTGAAACTGCGCTCGCGGGCCACGGCGAGGAAGGCGAGCAGATCGGTGGCGTTTTCCCGAAGCATTGATGAGTGTCCTGCATAAGTTTTTTTGAATTCTAGTCGATTATCGGAAGAGTTCGGCTGGGTAAAGTAGTGGCATTGATTATCTGGAGGAATTGCCATGAACCCGATTGCCGCTTCTGCGTTGACCCTTTCCCTGTTGGCAGGTGAGGTGCAGGCCAATGAATCCCCGCGTGTGACGGTCACGCCCAATGGTTCGCAACCTTCGGCCAAAGGCCCGGCGGACTGGTTCGTTGGCACTGTCCGTGTCGATGGGCCGTTCAAAGGCACTGAAGACGCGCGAGTCAGTGGCGCGACGGTGACGTTTGAGCCAGGGGCGCGTACTGCGTGGCATACCCATCCGTTAGGGCAGACATTGATCGTCACGGCCGGTTCCGGTTTTGTGCAGGAATGGGGGCAGCCGGTGCGTGAGATTCGCCCTGGCGATACGGTGTGGATCGCGCCGGGAGCCAAGCATTGGCACGGGGCGGCGCCCACCACGGCGATGAGCCATATCGCTATCGCTGAAGTACTGGATGACAAAGTAGTGGATTGGATGGAGCAGGTGAGTGATGAGCAGTATTCGCGTTCCGAGTGAAGCGCTTCCCTCACCCCAGCCCTCTCCCGGAGGGAGAGGGGGCCGACCGAGGTGTCTTGCGCTATCCATCGACCTGAAATGGCTGTGTCGATTATGGATTCACAGCAGGACGTTCAAGTCCGCGCAGCTCCTGAATATCCCCCAATCGGTCCCCTCTCCCTTTGGGAGAGGGCTAGGGTGAGGGGCTCTTTTCAGGCGTTTAGATCATCTCCGGCAGTGAAGAGAGGATTTTATCGAGGGTGATCGGATACTCCCGCACCCTAGCCCCCGTAGCGTTGTAAATCGCATTCGCCACCGCCGCACTGACCCCGCAAATCCCCAATTCACCAACACCCTTGGCCTTCATTGGCGAAGACACCGGATCGGTCTCATCAAGGAAAATCACCTCCTGATGCGGGATGTCGGCATGCACCGGCACTTCATACCCGGCCAGATCATGATTGACGAAAAAGCCGAGTTTCTTGTCCACCGCCAACTCTTCCATCAACGCCGCACCGACGCCCATGGTCATCGCGCCGATCACCTGACTGCGCGCCGCTTTCGGGTTGAGAATCCGCCCGGCCGCGCACACCGCCAACATGCGACGCACACGCACTTCACCGGTCGCGGCATCCACCGCCACCTCAACGAAATGCGCACCAAAGGTCGACTGCTGATATTTCTCGGCCAGATCACCGAACTCGATGCTGTCCTCGCCGACCAGTGCGCCGCCTTCAGCCGCATTGCGCAACGGCACGCTCTTGCTGCCGACCTGTACCTGACCGTCGACAAACTCCGCCTGTTCCGCCGTCATGCCCAACTTGCCAGCCACCGCTTCACGCAGTTTCATGCACGCGGCGTACACCCCGGCGGTCGAGCAGTTGGCACCGAATTGCCCGCCGGAACCTGCCGACACCGGAAAGCTCGAATCGCCCAGATGCACGCTCACATCCTTCAAGCCAACCCCCATCATCTCGGCGGCGGTTTGCGCGATGATCGTGTAACTGCCAGTGCCGATATCGGTCATGTCGGTTTCAACAGTGATTTTGCCATCGCGCTCCAGCCGCACCCGCGCACCGGACTTGACCAACAGGTTGTTGCGGATTGCCGCCGCGACACCCATACCGATCAGCCAGCGACCTTCTCGACGTGTTCCCGGTTGCGCATTGCGCTTGTCCCAGCCGAATTTCTCGGCACCGGTCTGCAGGCATTCGATCAGGCGCCGCTGCGAAAACGGCCGCTCGGTTTTCACCGGGTCGACTTGTGTGTCGTTGAGAATGCGGAACTGGATCGGATCGAGTTTGAGCTGTTCGGCCATCTCGTCCATGGCAATTTCCAGCACCATCAGCCCTGGGGTTTCGCCGGGCGCACGCATGGCGTTGCCTTCGGGTAGATCCAGCGGCGCCAGACGCATGCTGACCTGCCGGTTCTCGGCGGCGTACAGCAACTGACTCGGTTGCGCCGCGACCTCGACCTTGCCTTCAGCCAAGTTGCCCGACCAGCCCTCGTGGGCAATCGCCGTGAGTTTGCCGTCCGCTGTCGCGCCCATGCGAATGCGCTGAATCGTCGCCGGGCGGTGGGTGGTGTTGTTGGCGATCTGCGGGCGGGCGAGGGCGACCTTCACCGGCCTGCCGGCCATCCGCGCACCGAGGGCGGCAAGGATCGCATCGGCGCGCACGAACAGTTTGCCGCCGAAACCACCGCCAATGTAGGGCGAAATCAGCCGCACCTTTTCCTTGGGTAAGCCGAGCGTCGTGGCGATGTCACCGACGCTCCAGGCGATCATTTGATTGGATGTCCACAAGGTCAGTTGATCGCCTTTCCATGCCGCCAGTGTGGCGTGCGGCTCCATCATCGCGTGGGACTGATCCGGCGTGGTGTAGGTCTGATCGAACTGCACCGGCGCGGCGGTGAACGCTTTGGCGAAATCACCGTGGCTGACGTCGGGCAGCTCCTCTTTCGGCTCGACGCCTTTATCGCGCACGCTGGCCAGATCGAATTCGCCCTTGGCGGCGACGTAATCGACCTTGACCATCTGCGCAGCCGCACGGGCTTGCTCGAACGTCTCGGCGACCACCAGCGCAACCGCCTGGTGGTAGTGCTGGATTTCAGGCCCGGCCAGCAAGTGTGCGGCGTTGTATTTGCCCTTGCCGAGCTTGCCGGCGTTGGCAGCGGTAACAATGGCGAGCACACCGGGCGCGGCTTTCGCCTGTTCAAGATCAATGTTGTTGATCCGGCCTTTGGCGATGGCTGAGCCGACCATAAAGCCGTAAGCCTGATTGTCCACTGCCTCATGCTGTTCATAGGCGTAAGGCGCCTGGCCGCTGGTTTTTAGGGGGCCTTCGATGCGATCGGTGGGTTGGCCGATGACCTTCAACTGGTCGATCGGGTTGGTGGTGGCGGGCGTGTCGAATTTCATGCTTCATCCCTCGCTTGCGCCAACACCGAACCGAGCGTGCGCTCGACCAGGGTCAGTTTGAATTGGTTGTCGTGGGTCGGTGTGGCGCCGTCGAGCAGGCGTGCGCTGACGGCTTTGGCTCCTTGGGGCAGCAACGCTTCGGCGGCTTCAACCCGCCATGGTTTCGGCGCGATACCGCCGACGGCGATGCGGCCGCTGCCGTCCTTTTGCAGGATCAGACCGACCGACACCAAGGCGAACGCGTAGGACGAGCGATCGCGCACTTTGTGATAAACGTGGCTGCCGCCAAGCGGTGCGGGCAGCGTCACCGAGGTGATGAATTCGCCGGGCGTCAGGCTGGTTTCGATGTTCGGCGTGGTGCCGGGCAACTGATGGAAATCGGCCATGGCGATGCTGCGGGTCGTGCCATCGGGCTTTACCGTTTCAATCTGCGCATCGAGGGCGCGCATGGCGATCGCCATGTCACTCGGGTGCGTGGCGATGCACGCGTCGCTGACGCCGATAATCCCCAACTGCCGACTGACCCCGCCAATCGCTGCACAACCGCTGCCGGGTTGGCGTTTGTTGCAGGCTTGATTTGTGTCGTAAAAGTACGGGCAGCGCGTGCGTTGCAGCAGGTTGCCGGCGGTGCTCGCCATATTGCGCAACTGCCCGGAAGCCCCAGCGAGCAAAGCGCGGGAGAGCAGGGCGTAGTCTTTTCTGATCCTCTGATCAGCCGCCAGATCGGTATTGCGCACCAGCGCGCCGATGCGCAGTCCGCCTTCTGGCGTGGCTTCGATCTGATCCAGGCCGAGGTGATTGACATCGATCAGGTGCAACGGGGTCTCGATGTCGAGTTTCATCAGGTCGAGCAGATTGGTGCCGCCAGCGATAAACCGTGCGCCTTCGACCTGCGCAGCTTGTGCGGCGGCAGCGGCGGGGGAGTCGGCGCGGCTGTAATTGAACGGTCTCATGATTGCACCTGCGCGACTTCAGTGATGGCTTCGATGATGTTCGAGTAAGCGCCGCAGCGGCAGATATTGCCGCTCATGCGCTCCTGAAACTCACTGGCAATCAACCGTGGCGCTTCGGTGAGGCTTTCACTGACATGGCTGGGAATGCCATCGCGGATTTCCTTGATCACCGCCACTGCCGAGCAGATCTGCCCCGGCGTGCAATAGCCGCACTGATAGCCGTCGTGCTTGATGAACGCGGCCTGCATCGGGTGCAGCTTGTCGGGCATGCCGAGACCTTCGATGGTGGTGATCTCACTGCCTTCGTGCATCACCGCCAGAGTCAGGCAGGAATTGATCCGGCGGCCATCAGCGATCACCGTGCAGGCACCGCACTGGCCGTGGTCGCAACCTTTTTTACTGCCGGTCAGGTGCAGGTGTTCGCGCAAGGCATCAAGGAGGGTGGTGCGGGTGTCGACGTCAAGCGCACGCGGCTTGCCGTTGACGTTGATCGTCACTTTGCTCATGGCCGGTTGCTCCAGATTGGCCGCGTAGGCCTTGAGGCTGATAAACGGCGGCATCGCGAAGGCGGTGGCGGTCACGGCGCCGAGGATCAGAAATCTGCGTCGGGAAATCGTCATGGTTCGATTCCTTTTCTCTCTTCATCAGGGCAGCAGGGTCGTAGAAGGCCCAAGCGGGCAGCCAGCGTCATCGCCGGTCTCGTTAAGGAGTGACTGCTGATGAGAGGAAAAGGTTTTTGCGGATTTGCGCTATAGAGTTATGCAGCTGGCTCATTAATCGCTTGGCCAACACAGATCCACTGTAGGCCTTCGCCTGCTCGCGATAGCGATAGACCAGTGAGCAATGTGGCGATTGACACACCGCTATCGCGAGCAGGCTGTGTGGTAACCACCATTTCACTAACAACCTGAACCCGGTGGGAGCGAGCCTGCTCGCGAAGAGGCCGGCACAGCCAATATCTTCACTGGCAGACCGGACGCCTTCGCGAGCAGGCTCGCTCCCACATTGGATAGGTGTAGCCCTAATGCCCGCCAACCACCATATGTGTAAACGGCGCCACATACGCCTGCAACGTCACCAGCCCGCCGACCAGGATCGCCAGCACAATCGAGTGGAAGAACACATAGCGCAGAATCTCGCCCTCATGCCCGTACCATCGGGTCGCGGTGGAGGCGACCACGATCGATTGCGCATCGACCATTTTGCCCATCACCCCGCCGGAGCTGTTGGCCGCCGCCATCAACACCGGACTGATCCCGAGCTGTTCCGAGGTCACCCGCTGCAAGCCGCCAAACAACACGTTTGACGCCGTATCCGAACCGGTCAGCGCCACGCCGAGCCAACCGAGCAAAGTGCCAAACATCGGATAGAAAATCCCCGTCGCCGCGAACGCCAGGCCCATGGTCGCGTCGAGTCCCGAGTAGCGCGTGAGAAAGCCCAGCGCCAGCATCGCCGCAATGGTGATCAGCGAAAACCGCACCACCCACAACGTGCGCAGGTATTGCTTGATCAGTTGCGGAATCGAATAGCCCATCAGCAAACCGCCGACAATCGCCGCCAGCAGAATCCCGCTGCCGGTGGCGGTGAGCCAGGTGAATTTGTACACCGCTTCTTCCGCTTTCGGCGCGGCAACCACGGGCGGCACTTTTTCGATTTGCAGGTGCAGGCTGGTGAACGTCACGGCCGGGGCGAAAATCGGGTTGGCCTCGCGCAGCGGTTTGCCGGCGGGATCAAGCTTGGCCGATTGAGTGACCGGATCAATCGCCGGACGGGTGTCGAACATATTCTTGAAGCCCTGCGTGCCCCAGGCAAACACGAACACGGTGAGGATGATCCACGGCATCCACGCACGCATCACCGCCGGGCGCGCCTGATCGCTGAACGCGGCGCTGGCGGTGACTTTTTCCTCCTCGACTTTGGAGTTGTCGACGCGCCCAGACAGCGCTGCCGAGGTGTGAATGGTCGCCGGTTTCCACACCTTCAAAAACAGCGTCAGACAGGCCATGGAAATCAACGCGGCGATCACATCCACCAGCATCGGCCCGTGGTAGTTCGACACCAGAAATTGCGGCACGGCGAAACTCACCCCCGCCACCAGAATCGCCGGCCAGACCTCCAGCATCTTGCGCCACCCGGCAAACGCCCAGATCAGCCAGAACGGCACCAGCACCGAGAAAAACGGCAACTGCCGACCGACCATCATCGACAGCTCCATTTCATCCAGCCCGGTGACTTTGGCCAGGGTAATGATCGGCGTGCCTAGCGCGCCGAATGCGACTGGCGCGGTATTGGCGATCAGCGCCAGACCGGACGCGGCCAATGGCGAAAACCCAAGTCCGATCAGAATCGCCCCGGTCACCGCCACCGGCGTGCCGAACCCCGCCGCGCCTTCGAAAAACGCACCGAAGCAGAACGCGATCAGCAGCAACTGCAAACGGCGGTCATCAGTGATGCGCGCAAGGGAATCCTGCAGCACTTTGAACGAGCCGTTCTCGGTGGTCAGGCGATGCAGAAAGATGATGTTGAGGACGATCCAGCCGATCGGCAACAAGCCATTGGCCGCGCCAAACAACGCCGCAGAGCCCGCCATGCTCGCTGGCATGCCGAAGGCAAAAATCGAAATCAGCAGGGCGGACGCCAGCGCCAGCAGCGCCGCCAGATGCGCTTTGACATGAAAGAACGCCAGCGCCGCGAGCATCACCACCACCGGTACGGCGGCCATGAGCGTGGAGATCACCGGGTTACCGAACGGATCGTAGATTTGCTGCCAGACCATGGTCCACCTCTGCTTGTTGTTATTGAGGGCGCAGATCCATTGCGTGGTGCTTGGTTGCAAGCAGTATAGGTGGCAATACGCCGCCGTTTGGCTGCGGCGGTCGGGGCGACAAACGGTCGCTAGTGGCCACTGAATCAACGGCGTTTTACCCGGTCGTATCTGCGGCTGCGCGCACCGCGTCCTGAAGGCGCGGGCAGCGTGGCCGATTCCGTCGTCAAGACCTTGGTTTTAGGGAAGTGTTGAATGAAGCGCGCAACAACGATGCTGCTGACCGTGACCGCCGCCGTATTGCTCGGCGGCTGTGTCGCGGATTTTGATGATGACCACCGCCATGGCCGGCATTACGACCGCGATCATGGCCGCAATTACGACCATGACCGGCGTTGGGATGATCGCGATGATCGCCGCGACGGGCGTCGTTACTACCGTGATCGGGATGATGATTGACTGAGTTCTGCGCGGGCCATTAGCAGAACAGTCGCGCAGACGCGGGGGAGTGGACGCAATGATGGCAATTAAGTAGCATCGCCGTTTTTTTTGCCCCTTCTCCCCCAAGGATGATCATGTCTGTGGCTTTGCTGTCGCGCCGTATACCCGTTGTTATCAGTGCAGTTCTGTCGGGCCTGCTGCTGTCGGGGTGCACCCAGTTGGGAACCTATCAGGATTCGGTCGCACCTGATGCCGCCAAGCTGCGCTTTGTCGCCAGCACCGATAACGCGTCGGTGGATTATTACGATGCAGAGCATTGCGATGGCCAGACCACCGGCTTGCTCAACAACCTGTTCATCGTCGACAGCGCGCGCCGGGTCGGCATGAGCGTGGCGCCCCCGGAAAAGGCCAAGAGCTACCTGGAAATCAAGCTGCCGCCCGACAAGGAAATGTACCTGAAGGTCAACACCCAGACCGGTTATGCCGTGTGCGGGTCGGGTTTCAGCTTCAAACCTCAGCGCGATACAGAATATGAGCTGACCTTCGACCTCAAGGGCCGCCAGTGTTCGACGCTGATGCAGCGCGTGCAGCGCATCGATGGCAAGGACGTACGCACGCCGCTCCCGATGAAACGCGAGGGGCTGGCGGCCTGTGCCGGGCGCAACCCGATCTTTCCCAAGCCGCCAGTGCTGCTGCCGGATACGCCGGAGCGGACGGTCATGATCGACCGCATCGTCAATGGCAGCCTCTTCGTGGTGTTGAAGTCCGACGCGAAGACGCGCGCCGCGACGACGTTTACGCCGGAAAAACTCGATTCGCTGGTCAGCGAGCGCAAGGCGAAAATGGGCTTTGAACTGCCAGACGATTACTGGACGCTGTACCGTCAGAATCTAGACGCGTTCAACATTGAGGGTTCCGCGATTTCCAGCGAGGCGATCACCCGGTCCAGCGACGAGTATCGCAAACGTCTGCGCAGCATCGACGACAAGCGCTTGAAAGAATGGTCCGCCGTCGATGGTACTTCCGGCAAGCGTGGCAATGCGGTGCAGGCCGACATGGAAACCAGCATGATCACGTACTACTTCCAGTCGTCCAAGGAGGTCATGGGCGAAACCGTCATACGCCATCTCGACCGTATGGCCAAAATGGATGCGCAGTACAATGTCTGCTCGCGTTACGCTGAGTGCTGGAAGCGCTGAACGGCGCAATCCTGATGTGAAAAAGCCCACTGCGCCGATACGGCCAGTGGGCTTTTTTGTGCGTGTTGCAATTAAAAGTGAGCGCTCGCCCGGACGCTGGATCGCGCAGGCACGGAGGCCTCGATGTCCAGCAAATGGGTGGCGAGAATGTCGCTCAGAAAACGGAACTGATCGTTGAGGCCGACCACTTCATTGCTGAAATGATTGCTCGCGGCGGGCATCAGCAGATCTTCGAAATCTTCGTTGAACACCAGTGCCTGTGCCTTGTGCGACACGGCGTGCTGGTCGTAATAGTTGCTGCCGAACACCGGGAAACTCACGGAGAGTGTGACGTGGGTGTGAATCATGCTGTGAACTCCTCGTTGTGTTTCGGATGGGCTAATCGTGCCTTTCATGAGCGGTGGGCGGAAGGCAATCGTGGCGATGGTGAATATCGATGGCAGTGATGGTTGGGGTTTTTGGGGTGTTGCTGATGGCGCCTTCGCGAGCAGGCTCGCTCCCACGTTGACACGCATTCCCCTGTGGGAGCGAGCCTGCTCGCGAAGGCGCCAGGCCAGCCAAAACCGGACAAGCGGCCCTGCGCACACACCTATACTCAAATCTGCTTCCGCCCTTTTAAAGGAAACCTCAACCGTGAACCCGCGTGCGCTGCTCGTCGCCGCACTGTTGTTGCTGGCCGGCTGCGCCACCTCGGCGCGGGCGCCGGTGTCGGCGCCGCAGGCCGTGTTTGTCTCGCCGGCCACCTGGCAGCAGATCGACCGGGAAATCGTCAGCGCTTCGCAGCAGTCCACCGAGCAAGTCAAAGTCTTCGCCCGTGGTTCGATGGAACATTGGCGCACTCGGGTCTATCAGCAAACTGAAGAAAATTTCATCCCGTGGTTCAGCAGCTACTGGACCCAGGAATGGCTGTCGATGAAGGTCAGCTGGTACACAATCAATGCCGGTGGCGAGCAGGACGCGTCGGCCAAGCGCCTGGCGGCGTATCTGCTTGAGCAATATCAGGAAAGGGTGCTGGCGCCGGTGGCGGTGGAGATCGATCCGGATGCGATCCTCGGCCAGGCCACGGCGTTCTATGCGCAGCTGATGGGACAGCAGATGCCGCTCATCGCAAAACGTCATGGTGTGCCCGTTGGTCAGCTCAACGGACGCTTGCAGAAAGTCCCCGCCATTGCGCTGGGCCCGCCGCCGGCGCGCAATGCTTCGCTGTATCAGGTCATCAGTACCGAGCCGCTGAACACGCTGCCGGCCTATGCCGCGCTGATCGACAAGATTCACACCGAAGGTGGCGCCAAGGGCATTGCCTCGACGGATGCCGGCATGGCGCCGGTGGCCAAACGCGCCAGCCAACGGATGGAAGCGGAAATGGCCCCGCGCGGGGCTGCCAGTGCGGTCGCTGCCGCCGCCGGAAAACTGGCTGGCGGACTGATTTCGGTCGGTGTGGCGGGTATACGCGCGATCATCCAGGCCAATGACCGGCCCGACAGTGAGGCACTGATCCGCAGCAGCCTGGGCAGCACCTTCGACAAGGCGTGGTTGAAGCTGGTGCAGAACCCGACCACCGGCGTCATGGCCGGCACGCTGCACATCGCCGGGCAGGTCGAGCGCAATCTGGGTGGGGACGATGAACCGTCGGTCGGGTTGGGTGTGAATCGTGTCGAATGGCGGCCACCGCAATCGACCAATCAGCAGATCGAACCCAACGTGCAAGGAGAGTGATCATGGCTTACATCGATATTTTCGTAGCGCCGGTGCCAACCGCCAATCGTGAGCAGTACAAAAAGCACGCCGAAATTGCCGCCGTACTGTTCAAGGAGTACGGCGCCCTGAGCGTTGCTGAATGCTGGGGAGATGACGTGCCGGACGGCAAGCTCACCTCGTTCCCGATGGCGGTGAAGCTCAAGGAAGGCGAAACCGTCGCCTCGGGCTGGCTGATCTGGCCGGACAAAGCCACCCGTGATGCCGGCATGGCAAAAATGATGGAGGACCCGCGCATGCAGCCCGATGTGAACCCGATGCCGTTCGATGGCCAGCGGATGATCTACGGCGGCTTCCAATACCTCATCGAGCCCTGAGGCCACCGCAAATCCGGGTATGGGCAAAAAAATCATGGTTCGCCACGAAACCCTGTGGGAGCGAGCCTGCTCGCGAAAGCGGTGTATCAATAAACTTTTTGTCGCCTGACACACTGCCTTCGCGAGCAGGCTCGCTCCCACAGGGTGAGTGAAAAATGCCTGTGTTTACTCGGCAGAGGGGGTGATGCGGCAGCTTTTGCGGTTGCGAATCTGCTCGTCCGTCGGGCGTTCGCGGACAAACTCGAAACGCGGCTCACCCTCGCTGTAATGCACCAGCCAGCCCCATTCCAGTTCGGTTTCGTCCTGTCCGGGTTGCGGCGGTCGGGCCCACCACGGTTCTTTGCTGAGGACCTCGCGCATGGCGGCCTCCGGTTGATGGCAATCCTTGAACTATAGCTTCCTGTCACGAGTCGTCAGATCAGGCTGTGTAGAATCCGGCGGATCACTATGAACAGGGGAGCAGGGCCATGACCGATGAAGCGAAGCGGCTGTTTTTCGCCCTCGATTGCCCGCCGGCGCAACGCAAGGCGATCGCTCAATGGCGCGGGGATCTGGGGTTGCGAACCGGTAAACCGGTGCCGGCGGACAACTTTCATCTGACGTTGCTGTTTCTCGGCGCGGTGCCATTGGCGCAGATCAACGAAGTCTGCGAGGCGGCCGGGCAAGTGCGTACGCCAGGAGAGGCGTTGAAGATTTCGCTGGATCGTTTGCAGGTCTGGCATCGCGCCGGGGTGTTGTCGCTGGCGCCGGAGCAGGCCCCGCAGGCGTTGCTGCGCTTGGTCTATGCGCTGGAGCAAGCGATGTTGCCGTTTGGCTTTGAAGAGACCCCCCGCGAGTTTCGCCCGCACCTGACGTTGGCTAGAGACTACCGTGCGCCGGAGCCGGAATCCGCAACGCCGCCGGAGTTTTTCCTGCGTGCCGAACGCTTCGCCCTGTTCGAATCACACAAGGGCCGCTATCGGATCCTGCAGGATTGGCCGCTGATCTGAAGGCACAAAAAAAGGCGCCCGAAGGCGCCTGAGAATTCACCTGAGCCGAGGGAGCCAGGTGAGGCCGTTCATAGCAGGGTGCAACGGTGGTAAGGCGCTGCGTGAACGGGAAATTTTTACACTGATCGTTCCCACGCTCTGCGTGGGAACGCCTCTTGTGACGCTCCGCGTCACGCTTTGGGACGCAGAGCGTCCCGGACTGCGTTCCCACGCGGAGCGTGGGAACGATCATCGGCTCACTTACCGAGCTTCACCCGGGTCCAGCCACGGGTCATGATTCGCTGGGTGGCAATCGGCTGATCCGGCACCGCGTACAACGTCGCCATCACCGCTTGCGACGGATACGAACCCGGGTCGTTGCGGATCGCTTCATCCACCAATGGCGTAGCCGCCGCGTTGGCGTTGCTATAGCCGTTGCTGTTGGTGATCTCGGCGATGATGTCCGGACGCATCAGGAAGTCCATGAACAGGTAAGCGTTCTCGACGTTGGCGGCATCGCGCGGGATCGCGACCATGTCGTAAAAGCTGCCGGCGCCTTCCTTGGGAATGCTGTAGTCGATCACCACGTTGTTGCCCGATTCCACGGCGCGGGCCTTGGCCTGCAGCACGTCACCGGAGTATCCGACCGCCACGCAGATGTTGCCGTTGGCCAGATCGGAGATGTATTTCGAAGAGTGGAAATACGCCACGTTCGGGCGAATCTTCATGAACAGCGCCTCGGCTTCCTTGATGTGTGCGGTGTCCTTGTCGTTCACCGGGTAGCCCAGGTAGTGCAGGGCGGCCGGGATCATTTCGGTCGGCGAGTCGAGGAAACTGATGCCGCAGGCTTTCAGCTTTTCAGCGTTTTCCGGTTTGAACAACAAGTCCCAGGAATTGGTCGGGGCGTTGGCGCCGAGCACTTCCTTGACCTTGGCCGGGTTGAAACCGATGCCGATCGAGCCCCACATGTACGGGAACGCGTGGGCGTTGTCCGGGTCACTGGCGGCGGCATTTTTCAGCAGCACCGGGTTGAGATTCTTCCAGTTCGGCAGTTTGGATTTGTCCAGCGTCTGATAGACGCCGGCCTTGATCTGCTTGGCCAGGAAACTGTTCGACGGCACGACCAGGTCGTAACCGGATTTGCCCGCCAGCAAACGTGCCTCAAGGGTTTCGTTGCTGTCGAAGACGTCGTAGGTCACGCGGATGCCGGTCTCGTCTTCGAACTTCTTGACGGTATCCGGCGCGATGTAATCGGACCAGTTGTAAACACGCAGCACCTTGTCGTTGGCCTGGGCGCCCATGACCATTGCGCCCATTAAGGACAGTGTCAGCAGAGTCCTGCCAAACATTTTCATCGGTACAACTCCATTCTTTTTATTCAAAAAACACAAAGCCAAAACTCGGTTAACAGCGCCTGCATGTGTAGGAGCTGTCGAGTGAAACGAGGCTGCGATCTTTTGATCTTTCACATCAAGATCAAAAGATCGCAGCGTGCCGCAGCTCCTACAGATCAAGCGGTGGCGGCTTGTTGCGGTTGCTGCCACGACTCGTTCGCCGTCTGATCCATCGCTTCCTGAATCGCTTTTTTGCGGTTGGCTTCTGCCTTGCGGCCGAAGTACCAGACCAGGAAGGTCACCAGCGAAACCGCCAGCAGAATCAGGCTGGCTACGGCATTGATCTCAGGCTTCACACCCAGACGCACGGCCGAGAACACTTCCATCGGCAACGTGGTCGAACCCGGGCCGGAGACGAAGCTGGCCAACACCAGGTCATCCAGCGACAAGGCGAACGACATCATCCCGCCCGCGGCCAGCGACGGCGCAATCATGGGAATGGTGATCAGGAAAAACACCTTGAACGGCTTCGCACCGAGATCCATCGCTGCTTCTTCGATCGACAGGTCCAGTTCGCGCAGGCGGGCGGAGACTACCACCGCGACATAAGCGGCACAAAACGTGGTGTGGGCGATCCAGATCGTGACGATGCCACGCTCCTGCGGCCAGCCGATCAACTGCGCCATGGCCACAAACAGCAGCAACAGCGACAGACCGGTGATCACCTCAGGCATCACCAACGGCGCAGTGACCAGACCACCAAACAGCGTGCGACCCTTAAAGCGTGTCACTCGCGTCAGCACGAAAGCGGCGAGGGTGCCCAACGCGACCGCAGCAATCGCGGTGTAGCAGGCGATTTCCAGCGAGCGCACCACCGAGCCCATCAGTTGCGTGTTGTCGAGCAAACCGACGTACCACTTCACCGACCAGCCGCCCCACACCGTCACCAGTTTGGATGCGTTGAACGAGTAGATCACCAGAATCAGCATCGGCAGATAAATGAACATCAGACCGAAGATCAGCATGAACTTGGAAAAACCGAAGCGTTTCATCCCCGTGCCTCCATCTCTTTGGCCTGGCTGCGGTTGAACAGCAGAATCGGCACAATCAGGATCAACAGCATCACCACCGCCAGCGCAGACGCCACCGGCCAGTCGCGGTTATTGAAGAACTCTTGCCACAGCACGCGACCGATCATCAGGGTCTCCGGGCCACCCAGCAGTTCCGGAATCACGAACTCACCGACCACCGGAATGAACACCAGCATGCAGCCGGCAATAATCCCGTTCTTGGCCAGCGGTACGGTGATTTTCCAGAAGTTGTTGAAGTTGCTCGAACCCAGATCCTGCGCGGCTTCCAGCAAGCTACCGTCGTGCTTGACGAGGTTGGCGTACAGCGGCAACACCATGAACGGCAGGTAGGCGTAGACCACGCCGATATAGACGGCGGTGTTGGTGTTGAGGATCTCGATCGGGTGATCGGTGAGCCCCGTCCACATCAGAAACCCGTTGAGCAAACCGTTGTTGCTGAGGATGCCCATCCACGCATAAACGCGGATCAGGATCGCGGTCCAGGTCGGCATCATGATCAACAGCAGCAGAACGTTTTGGGTTTCCTTGCCGGTCTTGGTGATCGCGTAGGCCATCGGGAAACCGATCAGCAGACACATCATCGTGCTCAGCGCCGCGACCTTCAGCGAACCGAGGTAGGCCGACAGGTACAGCTCGTCTTCGCCGAGCATGGTGTAGTTGCCGATGTTCAGCAGCAGCTGGAATTTCTGTTCGGCGTAGGTGTAGATCTCCGAGTACGGCGGGATCGACAGCGCGGCTTCCGAGAAGCTGATCTTCATCACCAGAAAGAACGGCAGCATGAAGAACAGGAACAGCCAGATGAACGGAATGCCGATCACCAGTTTTCGCCCGCTGGGCACCAGGCGCAGGAATTGCTGATTGAAGGTTCTCATGAGCGCAGTACCACGCCGCTGTCGTCTTCCCACCAGACGTAGACTTTGTCGTCCCAGGTCGGACGCGCGCCACGGCGTTCGGCGTTGGCCATGAACGACTGGACGATTTTGCCGCCGGGCAATTCGACGTAGAACACCGAGTGACCGCCGAGGTAGGCGATGTCATGCACCTTGCCTTCGGACCAGTTGTAGCGGAACTCGGGTTGGGTGGTGCTGACGAGCATTTTTTCCGGACGGATCGCGTAGGTGACCGACTTGTCCTGCACCGAGGTGCTGACGCCGTGACCGACGTAGATCTTCTGCTGCAAGTCCGGGCTGTGGATGATCGCGTGACCTTCAAGGTCTTCCACCACGGTGCCGTCGAAGGCGTTCACGTTGCCGATGAACTCGCAAACCATGCGGCTGACCGGTGCTTCATAAATGTCGACCGGGCTGCCGATCTGGGCGATCCAGCCGAGGTGCATGATCGCGATGCGCTCGGCCATGGTCATGGCCTCTTCCTGGTCGTGGGTGACCATCACGCAGGTCACGCCGACGCGTTCGATGATCTGCACCAGCTCAAGTTGCATCTGCGAACGCAGCTTTTTGTCCAGCGCACCCATAGGCTCATCGAGTAGCAACAGCTTCGGACGCTTGGCCAGCGAGCGGGCGAGGGCGACGCGCTGACGCTGGCCGCCAGACAACTGGTGCGGACGGCGTTTGGCGTATTGAGTCATGTGCACCAGACGCAGCATTTCATCGACACGGGCGTCGATTTCGCTGGCGGGCAAACGGTCCTGCTTGAGGCCGAAGGCGATGTTCTGCGCGACGGTCATGTGTGGGAACAGCGCGTAGGACTGGAACATCATGTTGATCGGCCGCTCGTACGGCGGCATGTCGGTGATGTCCACGCCGTCGAGCAGAATCCGCCCTTCGGTCGGGCGCTCGAAACCGGCGAGCATGCGCAGCAGGGTCGATTTGCCCGAACCGGAGCCACCGAGCAGGGCGAAGATTTCGCCCTGATGGATCTCCAGGGACACATCGTCCACGGCCACGGTTTCGTCGAACTTCTTGGTGACACGGTCGACTTTCACCAGCACCTTTTTCGGTTGCTGATGACCTTCAAGTGCCTTCCTGTAAGTGCTGGAGGCGTTTGCCATGTGAAACTCCCAACAGGTTTCGTTCGCCGGGCCAATGTGGCCGGGCTTAAGTGGATTGCAAGCCTGCAAGCGCAATCTCAGTCATTACACATCCCCTGTAGGAGTGAGCCTGCTCGCGATGAGGCCATGTCAGTCGACATCTCTGTTGACTGGTCTATTGCTATCGCGAGCAGGCTCACTCCTACAGGGGAATTGCGCATGCCTGACTGACCTTGCACTGCCGAGGGCTTGTTCGGCGCCGCCGTCCTGGCTGCCTGGGTCGTACTTGTTGTTATTACGGGTGTTGCTGTTCACGAATGACGGATGTGCGCAGGCACACCCGACGTCCGTGGGGGCAGTAAATCGTTATGGATTCTTGGGTTGAGTCAGCGTTTGTTGCGCCGCGCCGCCCGTTGCCGGCAAGCCTCGCCGAATGCCTGGAAAATCTTCAGGTAGTTCGGGTTATCGAGCACTTGCCATTCCGGGTGCCATTGCACGCCGAGGGCGAAGGTCGGGCTGTGCTCGACCGAGACCGCCTCGATCAAACCGTCCGGCGCCACCGCTTCGGCACGCAGGCCGGGGGCGAGGCGGTCGATGCCCTGGCTGTGAATCGAGTTGACCTGGAACTCGCCCGGCAACTCCAGTGCTTCGAACACGCCGCCGCTCAATACCGTCACGGCATGGGCCGGTGCGTATTGCACGGCCACATCAGGGCTATCGGCTTCACGGTGATCGAGCATGCCCGGCAGCTCATGCACCTTCTGATGCAGGCTGCCGCCGAACGCCACGTTCATTTCCTGGAAGCCCCGGCAAATGCCAAGCACCGGAACGCCCGCCGCGATGGCTGCACGCAATAAAGGAAGGGTGGTGGCATCCCGCGCCGGATCGTGATCCGTGCCGGGTTCGCTGGCCGGGCCTTGATAGTGGAAAGGTTCCACATTCGAGGGCGAGCCGGTCAGCAGCAGACCGTCGAGTTGACCGAGCAGGTCTTCGATTTCAGTCAGGTTGCCAAGGGAAGGAATGACCACTGGCAGCCCGTTAGCGCCAACGCTGACAGCACGTACGTACTTGTCGCCGCTGATGTGATAGGGGTGCAGGCCAATCTGTTTGACGCACGCTGTAACGCCGATCAATGGCTTGAATGCCATTTTTATTCACCTCGAAGTTTGACACTTGAACGAGCTTTTCCGGAGCTTAGCCTCGTTGATTTTAATTAACAACTGCCATGTAAAAAATTCTAAACGCCGTTCATCATATCTTCATGATTTCCGGGGCTGCGGCGCCTGTATTGGCACGCAAGTGTTAAAAAAAGCCCGAAAAATAAACCCTGAGCGGCCATCTGTTCGCTATTGACTTCACTTTGCCGTTCGGGTTGACTGGCTCGGCGAAACAGCAGTGAACATAATAATTAACAGCTAAATAGGTGCATCATGTCGGTCCCTCTGCGTACCGTTCAACTCAACGAAGCAAACGCATTCCTTAAGAAATATCCTGAGGTTTTGTACGTCGACCTTCTGATTGCGGATATGAACGGTGTGGTGCGCGGCAAGCGCATCGAACGCACCAGTCTTCATAAGGTTTACGAGAAAGGCATCAACCTGCCGGCCTCGCTTTTCGCCCTCGACATCAATGGCTCCACGGTGGAAAGCACCGGCCTGGGTCTGGACATCGGCGACGCTGACCGCATCTGCTATCCGATTCCCGGCACCCTGAGCATCGAGCCGTGGCAGAAGCGCCCAACCGCACAACTTCTAATGACCATGCACGAGATCGAAGGCCAGCCGTTCTTCGCTGACCCGCGTGAAGTGCTGGCTAACGTCGTGCGCAAATTCGACGACCTCGGTCTGACTATTTGCGCGGCATTCGAACTCGAGTTCTATCTGATCGACCAGGACAACGTGAACGGTCGTCCGCAATCGCCACGTTCGCCGGTGTCCGGCAAGCGTCCGGTATCGACTCAGGTGTACCTGATCGACGATCTCGACGAATACGTCGACTGCCTGCAAGACATCCTCGAAGGCGCGAAAGAGCAGGGCATCCCGGCTGACGCGATCGTCAAGGAAAGCGCCCCGGCGCA
This sequence comes from Pseudomonas sp. S3_C06, assembly GCF_054667675.1. Classification (NCBI taxonomy): domain Bacteria; kingdom Pseudomonadati; phylum Pseudomonadota; class Gammaproteobacteria; order Pseudomonadales; family Pseudomonadaceae; genus Pseudomonas; species Pseudomonas sp. S3_C06. The sequence goes on along the minus strand of NZ_CP162747.1, from coordinate 1,321,760 downwards.
ATTCGAAGTCAACCTGCATCACGTCTCCGACCCGATCAAGGCGTGCGACTACGCCGTCCTGCTCAAGCGTCTGGTGAAGAACATCGCCTACGACCACGAGATGGACACCACCTTCATGGCCAAGCCGTATCCGGGCCAGGCGGGCAACGGTCTGCACGTACACATTTCGATCCTGGACAAAGAAGGCAACAACATCTTCGCCAGCGAGGATCCCGAGCAGAACGCCGCACTGCGTCACGCGATCGGCGGTGTGCTGGAGACCCTGCCTGCGCAAATGGCCTTCCTCTGCCCGAACGTCAACTCGTACCGCCGCTTCGGCGCGCAGTTCTACGTACCGAACTCGCCGAGCTGGGGCATCGACAACCGCACCGTGGCCGTGCGCGTACCGACCGGTTCGCCGGACGCCGTACGTATCGAGCATCGCGTTGCTGGCGCTGACGCCAACCCCTACCTGCTGATGGCTTCGGTGCTGGCCGGTATTCACCACGGTCTGACCAATCAGATCGAGCCAGGCGCCCCGGTGGAAGGCAACAGCTACGAGCAGAACGAACAGAGCCTGCCGAACAACCTGCGCGACGCATTGCGCGAGCTGGACGACAGTGAGGTCATGGCCCGCTATATCGACCCGATGTACATCGACGTGTTTGTCGCGTGTAAAGAGAGCGAGCTGGCCGAGTTCGAGAACTCGATTTCTGACCTTGAGTACAACTGGTATCTGCATACGGTGTGATGGGTTGAGGCCCTCAAAAGCCGAAGAGCCCCTCACCCTAACCCTCTCCCAAAGGGAGAGGGGACTGATTCGGGAATGCTCGGGCAATCCGCCGACCTGAACGATTTTTGCCGAATCCATAATCGACTCGGTCGTTCAGGTCGGTGCAACTCCCGATACAACTCGGTCGGTCCCCTCTACCCCTGGGAGAGGGCTAGGGTGAGGGCAGCCATCTCAAGCCAGACTCAACACCCCGACACCCCCAATTCCCCCTTGTCGAGCCACAACAATGACAACGACCCGCAACGACTGGGAACAACGCTTCCAGTCCCTGACCATCGAAGCCCGCGCATTCATCAACGGTGAATACCGCCCGGCCATCAGTGGCGATACCTTCGAATGCCTGAGCCCCGTTGATGGCCGTTTCCTCGCCTCCGTGGCCAGCACCGATGAAGCCGACGCCAACCTCGCCGTCGAAGTCGCACGCCAGTCTTTTGAATCCGGCATCTGGGCGAAAAAAGCCCCGGCCGAGCGCAAACGCATCCTGATCCGCTTCGCCGATCTGATCCTGCAGAACCAGGAAGAACTGGCGCTGCTCGAAACCCTCGACATGGGTAAACCGATCAGCGATTCGATGAGCATCGACATCCCGGCGACCGCCAACGCGATCCGCTGGAGCGCCGAAGCCATCGACAAGATCTACGACGAAGTCGCCGCCACACCGCACGATCAACTCGGCCTCGTCACCCGCGAACCTTCCGGCGTGGTTGCGGCCATCGTGCCGTGGAACTTCCCGCTGATCATGGCCAGCTGGAAATTCGCCCCGGCGCTGGCAGCGGGCAATTCGTTCATTCTCAAACCTTCGGAAAAATCGCCGCTGACGGCGATCCGCATCGCCCAGCTCGCACTGGATGCCGGCATTCCGAAAGGCGTGTTCAACGTCCTGCCAGGCTTCGGCCACACCGTCGGCAAGGCGTTGGCGTTGCACATGGACGTCGACGTGCTGGCCTTCACCGGCTCCACGGCGATTGCCAAGCAACTGATGATTTATGCAGGCCAAAGCAACATGAAACGCGTCTGGCTCGAAGCAGGGGGCAAGAGCCCGAACGTGGTGTTTGCCGACGCACCGGATTTGCGCGCGGCAGCACAAGCGGCGGCCGGCGCCATTGCCTTCAACCAGGGCGAAGTGTGCACGGCGGGTTCGCGCTTGCTGGTCGAGCGTTCGATCCGCGAGCAGTTCATTCCGCTGTTGGTGGAAGCGCTGCAAGCGTGGAAACCGGGTCACGCACTCGATCCGGCAACCACCGTCGGTGCCGTGGTCGATCAGCGTCAACTCGACAACGTGCTGCGCTACATCAGCATCGGTCGCGAGCAGGGCGCCGAGCTGATTGCTGGCGGTCAACGCACGCTTGAAGAAACCGGTGGCCTCTATGTGCAGCCAGCAATCTTCGACGGCGTGACCAACGCAATGACAATCGCTCAGGAAGAAATCTTCGGCCCGGTGCTGTCGCTGATCACCTTCGACACCGCGGAAGAAGCGCTGCAGATCGCCAACGACAGCATCTTCGGCCTCGCCGCCGGCGTCTGGACCAGCAACCTCAGCAAGGCGCACACCTTCGCCCGAGGCCTGCGTGCCGGCAGCGTCTGGGTCAACCAGTACGACGGCGGCGACATGACCGCACCGTTCGGTGGCTTCAAGCAGTCGGGCAACGGCCGCGATAAATCGCTGCACGCGTTCGACAAGTACACCGAGCTGAAAGCGACCTGGATCAAGCTCTGACTCTATTACAGCGGTGGTCGCGGTTTATGGGCGGCCCTCGGAGAAACGTATGAAACAGCAACACGTAAACAGCTACTACGCCGCCACCCGCAACGAAGTCATCGACTTTCCGGTTCTGGAAGAGTCGGTCGAGTGCGACGTCTGCATCATCGGCGCGGGCTACACCGGCCTGTCCTCGGCGCTGTTCCTCACCGAAGCCGGCTACAAAGTGACGGTGCTGGAAGCGGCGAAAGTCGGCTACGGCGCCAGCGGTCGCAACGGCGGTCAACTGGTCAATTCCTACAGCCGCGATGTCGACGTGATCGAAGAGCGCTATGGCGACAAGACTGCAGAAATTCTCGGCAGCATGATCTTCGAAGGCGCCGACATCATCCGTTCGCGCATCAAGGAATACGACATCCAATGCGACTACCGCCCGGGCGGTATCTTTGCAGCGATGAACAAGAAACAACTCAACGGTCTGGCCGAGCAGAAGCGCGGTTGGGAACGTTACGGCAACCGCAATCTGAAGATGCTCGACGCGGCTGACATTCGTCGCGAAGTCGGCTCCGATGCTTACGTTGGTGGTCTGCTCGACATGCAGGGCGGCCACGTTCACCCACTGAACCTGGCGCTCGGTGAGGCGGCTGCGATCACGCGTTTGGGCGGCAAGATCTACGAGCAATCGGCGGCCGTGGAAATCAAATACGGCGAGCCCAACGTCGTGCGCACTGCCAAAGGCCAGGTCCGCGCCAAGTACTTGCTGATCGCCGGCAACGCCTACCTGCCGCAAGGTCTCGACAACCGCGTGACCGCGAAAAGCATGCCGTGCGGCTCGCAGATCGTCGTCACCGAGCCGTTGACCGAGAAGCAGGCGCGGAGCCTGATCACCAACAACTACTGCGTCGAAGACTGCAACTATCTGTTGGATTACTACCGCCTCACCGCCGACAACCGCTTGCTCTACGGCGGCGGCGTGGTCTACGGCGCGCGGGAACCGGACGACATCGAACAACTGATCCGCCCGAAGATCCTCAAGACCTTCCCGCAGCTCAAAGACGTCAAGATCGACTACCGCTGGACCGGCAACTTCCTGCTGACCATGTCCCGCATGCCGCAATTCGGCCGCATCGAAAAGAACGCCTACTACATGCAAGGCTACAGCGGCCACGGCGTCACCTGCTCGCACCTGGCCGGCAAACTGATCTCGGAAATGATCCGCGGCGACGCCGAACGCTTCGACGCCTTCGCATCCCTGCCGCACATGCCAATGCTCGGCGGCCGCACCTTCTCCGCCCCACTCACCGCCCTCGGCGCCGTCTACTACTCACTGCGCGACCGCTTCGGCATTTAAGTTACCTCCCCGGCGGCGGTCCCCAAGACCCCGCCGGTTTTTTAATGCTGCAGCAACACCACCGATGTCACTGACACCCAGATATCCAACTGTGGGAGCGAGCCTGCTCGCGAAGAGGCCAGCAAAGGCAAAATCAATCCTGCTGAAATACCAAAGATCAAATTGTAGGCCTTCGCCTGCTCGCGATGAGGCCAACCCAGCCACTACCCCTCCCACAGAAACAACAAAACCCTGTGGGAGCGAGCTTGCTCGCGAAGGCGGTCATCCAGTCAAAAATAATGTTGAATGTGCCACCCAATCGCGAGCAGGCTCACTCCTACAGGTCCGCATTACCAAGGCAACAAGGACTTTTACCCCACCGTCCATCGAACCTGCTGAGCAACACCGGCAAACGTGATTTAATAGCCGCCTTTCACGGTTCCGGGACACGGGAGCAACGTGATCCGCGCCCTCGGCGCGTCACCCGCCACCCACCCCCATCGCCCTTAAGTCGTTCTCACATAAGGCTGTCATGGATACGGGTTCTCGACTCAAACTAGTACGCGAAAGCTACAAACTCTCCCAGCGCGAGCTGGCCCGGCGTAGCGGCGTGACCAATGCCACCATCTCCCTGATCGAACAAAATCGCGTCAGCCCCTCCGTCAGCTCACTTAAAAAGCTGCTCGAAGGCATACCGATGTCCCTGGCCGACTTCTTCACCTTCGACCAACCCCCGCGCGAACACCAATACGTCTTCCGCGCCAACGAACAACCCGACCTCGGCCGCCACGGCCTGCGCCTGCTGCTTATCGGCGCCTCCGTACCCAGCCGGCAGATGCGCTTGCTGCGTGAGCAATACGCACCAGGTGCGAGTTCCGGGGAAGAGCCGATTGTGCATGCCGAGGGTGAGGAGTGTGGGCTTGTCACCCGTGGCACGGTTGAGCTGACCGTGGATGGATCGGTGAGTGTGTTGAATGCGGGGGATGGGTATTACTTTCCGACGACGCTGCCGCATAAGTTTCGGAATATTGGGGCGGATGAGGCTGAGATTATTAGTGCGAATACGCCGGCGAATTTTTGACTGGCACGATCTAGGTAGATTTAATAACGTAGTTTTAGATTTCTATCTCGGTCCGTTTGATGATGTGGGGGGGCGGATCTATTTAATTAATAGATCTGCCGCTGCTTCAGTTTTTTAACGCTGTAGCGATGGTTTAGTAGGTTTAAAAAATCTTTACCATTTTAGATTTTTATCCAAGAAACATTTATTCCCGTGGACTCGTCCTTTTTTTGAATTAGTCCTTGGGTTTTCATTTTTGTAAGTGTGGCTGTAGCTTGTTCTGATTTTTCAAATCCGAGAAGGTCTTTAACTTGTCGGTTGTTTACGTCGCCAAATTTATCAATGAAATTCATGACTGCCACCTCTGGTGGTAGGTTTAGTGCGTGATATAAGCTGACTGTAACATAGTTTTCGTGTTCGGAAATAACCGGCAGTTTTAGTCCGCGAACAGCCATTTTTTCGAAAGCTGTATTCATGCCTTCGCCCATCTCTTGGTTTGGAGCGTTTCGGTACTTTGCCAAGAGTCGAACGATTTTAGAGTTTCTGGAAAACCGATTTTCCAGTATGTTCTCTTTAGTAACGAATCCAGGGAATCGACCTGGGCTTTTGAACTGAATTCGGTTGTTGAATATGCTGACGAGAACATTGTCAGAGATTAAGTAGTCTCGATGGATTACGGCGTTAACCAAAATTTCCCAAATGGTTTCCTTTGGGAAGTTAATTGACTTCAATCCATCCATTGTCCAGGCTTGGTTTTCCTGAAGGATTTCTTCGATTTTTACATAGGAATTATGTATGAGTTCGTAAAGTGGGCCTTCGATTAAATGGTTTTCGACAAGGGAGTCTCTCGACTCCTCTTCTCTCGTGTCGTATTTTGCAATCCTGATTGAACATTGCTTTGAAAGCGCGCTTTCTGGAGATGGTGAAAACAGTAACACGGCGGCGGTTCTGGGGGTGAGCGTATCCCTGTTTATGAGATTTTCTTGTAGCAAAAAATCTAATGCATCTTTGTTTTTTATCGGTAATTGTTCAAGATACTCACTAATGGGTTCCCCAAAAACTATCTCGTCAGGACTTGCATCCGGTGCATCCAAATCTTCGGCGGATTGATGGCCTTTTGCGTGAGATAGCTCTAAAATCTGAGTTGGGGATTTTAGTTTTTGGCTGCTCGCGCCTCGTCTAATGTAAACTTCCTCGCTTGCGGTGTAGTGAACTGTTAGGCCTTTGTTTATCTTTATTTTTAATACGTAGCTAGAGGTGAGTCCTGGTCTTTTTAGGAACTCATGACGAAAATCAATTGCGGGGCGAACATCTGACATGGCTTGAAGGGCTGAATTGAAGTCTTCAATTCTGCTAGGTCCCGACCAGCGTTTTATTGGGTCATCTTCATCGCCTTCATCTTTAACACCAATTAGTACTTCTCCACCATCGGCATTAGCAAAGGCGACAGCGATTTTCTGTAATTTATCACCTTTTACTCCGAAGGCTTTTCTATCAAAGAAATCATCTTCTTGTGCAGTGCAATAAAATAAAACTTCATCGTCGTTGAGTTCTAGGAGGTGCGGATTGATTCTGGTGCTCAAGTTTTTTCTCCACTATCCGTCGCGGTCTTGTTTTTCTTTCTGCGTATAAATATTCGTTTTTTATAGGCGGTTTAGGCATGGGGCTGTTAGGAATAAATGTTTCTCTGTCTTCAGTTGCTACTTGGTTTTTTGGTTTCCAACAAGGAGCGGCGGTCTCTTCTTGGAAGAGACCGCCAGTTATTCACTTACTTTTTCCTAGGTTTTCCCGCATCACTGCGTTTGTCGCGAATTTGACCATCGTTATTTCTTGAACGTGGCTGATCACCACCTCCAGGCTTAGGTACGGTTACGTTTGGATTGATAGGTCTTCTGTTCGTCATGTTTTCTCCTTACGTCACGTAGTGGATTGCAAGAAAAATTACAACCACGAGTCACTAAAAACTCGGCGAATTGGATGGAACCAAACCGAACTGCTGATGGCCAATGGCTGATGTCGAAGCTATCAAATTGATATCGCTATTTCTATCCCCTTTTTGAATAAAGGTCCTAACCCCGGACGAGTGCTTTGCATTACCGGCACGCTAGAAAATTTGAAATAGTGCTGAATTTTTATAGCTGATGCGAAGCATTCTCTACGAACAAGCATCAGTCCCCCCGCTTCTCAATCACCCGAAACACATCACTTACGTCCTGCACCATGATCCTGGCGATGTTGGTGACGGTGTTGATGTCGTGTTCGGCATGGTCGGGGAGGCGGGTGCAGGCGATGAGGTCGAGGTATTTGAGGACGGCGTTGAGGCGTTCGGCCGCGCAGGCATGGAGGTCGCGTAGTGGGGCGTTGGCGTCTATGAATAGGACGGGGTGGTCGGTGGCTGGGTGAGACATTTTTGCGTAGTGGTGACGCGGTTTATCAGTTGGCATAAGTAAAACTTCCTCGTATCTGGGAGAGAAGCTACCGCCATTCGCTGCGAGTCGAAGGGTGGTAGCTATGTGCGGGTTCGCAGACCGAGGATACGAGGAACCCGGCAGACCCGAAGGTCTCCCACACACAGCCACCATTGAGCGGATTTCGGGCGCTAGTGCGACCGGCACCGTTTTTAGAGGGCGCTAGGTTACTACACGTATCGTCGGGGCTGCGAAACCCTGGTGCTGAATTTGCTCAGCGACAGACCTACTCTAGGCAGCAATTTCGGCAGCCACAACCGACCTGTAGGACGTGAAACCCGTACCCGTGGCAAGCGCGCTTGCTCCGGCTCGGCGACGCATCCGTCGTAATTCGGGGCGCGCGGTATGTCTGGGAGAAACGGACTATCCGGTTTTGGCGCAGCTTCGCAGCCCAGCGGGAGCAAGCTCTCTCGCCACATGGGGTGTTTTCCTACGAAGTTTTCAGACGTCGAAATTGCGCGAGCCATTTGGGCGATAACCATTCGTCCGACACGCCGCACCTTCGCCGCACACATTCTTCCAATGCTGTAACTCCCCACACAAAGGAAGAGCCACCATGCTGAACCATAAAATCGCGGCGTTTACCCTCGCGGCGTTGCTGTCCGGCAGTTCGCTGTACGCGATCGCGGCCGGCGAAACGCCGACTCCGACGGCTAACGACGGCAACAGCCAGACTCGTGAACCGGCGTCCCCTGCCACCAATGCCGACCCGGATGCCAATTCGCTGCCCAAGGGTGGTGATGGTGGCAAGACCGACAATGGGCCGGTGCCTTCTGCCTCCAAACCCAGCCCTGCGGGTCAACCGTCCGGTAGCAGCAGTGGTGGTAATGGCGGTGGTTAACGGATATTGCGCACTAAAAAGCCCGGTCCTTTTAAGCCGGGCTTTTCTTTGTCTGTCGCAAGCATGGATATCAGTCATTTACTTGGTTTTCCAATGCCCGCCACCATTCTCACAATCAATCCGCGCCTGCGCCAAATGCTCCACGTCGTAGTAATACGTGGTCACTTGGGCGTTGTCGGGGATGTTCAACGCTTTGGCGTTTTTGTCTTTGCTGGTGGAGTGCGGGTTGGCCAGGGATTCCTGGGTAATCGCGGCGATACACGTGGCCTGATAGTGGTCGGCGCAGTGTTCAACCTTGGTTTTAGTGCTGCTCAGCATGTCCTTGCTTTCGTTGCTGCACGACCAGTCGATTGAATTCACCGGCATGCCTTCGTATTCATAACAACTGTGGGTTTCCACCGCAGGCACCGAGGCGCTGGAGGATTGCGTCTGGACGTCGCAGCCTTCGGCCATGACGCAGGTGGGGATGATGGCGAAGGTGGCGATCAGAAGCAGGAAGCGAATGTTCATCGGGGTTTCCTCTTCAGGGGCGCCGGGTCTGATCGATGATTTTGGCGCTTTAAAGTTTCGAGGCGGCGTGGAGGAGGGAGGTTCCATCGGGTTTTTGATTTGCTCCCGTGGCGTACACTGCGAAACAATCGGAAACATTCAGCGCCCAAGGATTGGAACATCGCCATGATGGTTATCGGCAGCCGCAACAACGCTCCCACACCGCAACATAAAACCCACGACGTTTACATTTTCAGCCTCGACCTGTCCCGGCCGGCTACGCCTTTGTGTTTCGAGCAGTCAATAGGTGGCGGGCATGCCGAGCAGGGCGGTGCGCGGTGGCTGGCGCTGGATGAGCTGGACGCCTGGCCCGGTGACTGGCGCGAGCATCTGAGAAAGGCTGATTGCGCCTGGGTCGCTGAGATAATCGATGCCGATCCGCAAGCTGACCAAATCACCATCGTGTCGTTGATTCTTCAGCGTCATTCCGGGCCTGCGAAGCCAGTCGGACGGCTGAAGGCAATCGGCAACTGGCTCAAGCGCAACATCCACGTCGGCGGCCGCTACGGCGTTTAACCCTCGGAGAATCCCATGACCCAGACCCTCGAACGTGCTATCGCCATCGCCGCCACGGCCCACGCCGGGCAGGTCGACAAGGGCGGTGCGCCGTACATTCTGCATCCGCTGAAAGTCATGTTACGCATGAGCACGCTGGAAGAACGCATCGTCGCCGTGCTGCACGATGTGGTTGAGGATTGCGGTGTCAGCCTCGATGACTTGCGCAAGGAGGGTTTCAGCGAAGAGGTGCTGATGGCGATTGAGTCGGTGAGCAAAGTGCCGGGCGAGTCCTACGAGGATTTTGTCGAGCGCGCCGCACAGAACCCGATCGGTCGGGTGGTGAAGCTGGCGGATCTGGAAGAGAACAGCGACCTGTCGCGGATTGCCTCGCCGAGCTGGGAGGATCTGGAACGGGTCGAAAAATACCGCCGGGCAATGGGACGGTTGCGCGGTTAACAGGGGATTGCCCGCTCAGGTCATTTCCCGATCGATTTACTGCCATGCAAGGCACAGAGGGAGGAACCAAGGATGGAGTTTGCAACGATCGTTCAGCTACTGACGGTAATCGGAGTCGTCGCTGCTGCGACAAAGGTGATTCGCGAATTATCGTTTATGGGCAAGAGCCGGCTTGCGGAGGAGTACCGGGTCGCGAAAGAGGTGTTGAAGGATATTGAGCAAAATCCTGATTTACCTCTTTTGGTCAGGGAGCGCGGCTACCTGGCTATCGCGGGTACGTCGACGATCAATCCCGCCGATGTCGCGTATCTGATTTCCCTCGTTAATCCGGCCAGAAACCTCAGGGACTATGTGCTTTCCAGAAAGTACGTTGAGCTTGATGTCGAGCGCCACAGGATTGATTTCCGCCCGAAGTATAGAAAGCGTTTTTCCAGGATCTGGAGAAAAGCCTGGAGTTTCACCCTGTATATCGTGTGGTCCGCTATTGCGATGTCTCCACTCCTGTTGATCCAGCCAATGGGGCTTGAACCGAAATTCGCCTTTTGGATGGGGATCACCGTGCCGGTCGCGGGTTTCTTTGGTGTCAGCTCGTTGCTTGAATGCCTGAAGATTATCAAGGGCGAGAAGCTGGTTCAGTCACAGGAACAGCACACCCGCAGAATACTGGTTGCGCAAACACCGAAGAAACCATCGATCACGCGCCATGAAAGTACATCCTGACTCATTGGTTCAGACGACGTAAGTCACACTTTCAAGTCGATGGAGGATTGATGAAATCTATTCTGTGTTTGTTGATTGCGGCTGGTTTCGGCGCACTGTTGCAGTTCGAAGGCGTACCCCATGGCCTGCTGTTGGGTTCGATTGTTGTTACCGCGTTGTTTGCCAGCAAAACTGGTATCGCGCCGGCAACACCTTATGGGCTGGGCTACATTCAGGTTACGTTGGGCATCGCAACCGGGCTGATGTTCGAAGCGTGGGACAGTGAGACGGCCACGACGATGTTGCCGAGCCTCGGCGTGTTGCTGATTTGCCTGGCAGTGCAGATCGCATTGGCCGGATGGTGGCTGACGCGCGGCGCGGGCTGGAATCGCACCGATGCGCTGTTGGCGGTTTATCCCGGTGCGCTGGCAGCAGTATTCGATTTACTCGAGTCGGAAAAGGCGTCGAGCAAGGTCATCATCGTGCACCTGATGCGCTTGCTGCTGATTACCGTGCTGGTGAGTTTCCTGATTCCCGGCCAAGCGGCCATCGCGGTTGCCGATGGTGACCCATTGACGACGGGCATGGCGCTGACCGCGTGTTCGGTGATTGCGCTGAGTGTACTGCTCGGACGCTTGCTGCTGGTGATCGGCGTGCCGGCGCCGTTCATGCTCACCGCGATCATCATCACGGCGGTGTTTGTGAAAGCGGGATGGCTGCACGGTTTTCATATGCCGGACTGGAGCCTGAATCTGGCGGCGCTGATTCTCGGCGTGCGGATCGGTTCACGTTTTCAGGGGCTGGGTGTCGCGGAGCTGGGGCGTCACGGCCGCACGGCGTTGGTCTCGGTCGGTTTGATGATCGTGGTTGCTGCAGTATTTGCTGAAGTCGCGGCACGCTGGTTGGGCAGTGATCCGCTGTCGCTGTGGCTGGCGTACATGCCAGGTGCGATTGAGACGATTGCGATTGTCGCGTTTGGTGGTGGGCTGAATGTGGTGTTTATCCTGACTCATCATTTGAGCCGGATGGTGTTGCTGCATTTTGCCCCGGCGTTGTTGGTGCAGGTACGACGGGCGCGCGAGGAAACATGACTCGAGCTGATGCCAATGTGTTGCGGTGTGTCAGTTAGATCCATCCCCCTCACCCCAGCCCTCTCCCCCAGGGGGGCGAGGGGGAAGGGAGCCGATTGTGGGCTGTTCAAAACTTGAGTTCGGCTCGATATACCAGGTCGGTGTAGCTCGAAAAAAAACCAGCCCGCTCCCCCAGGTGGGCGAGGGGGAAAGGGAGCCGATTGTGGGCTGTTCAAAACTTGAGTTCGGCTCGATATACCAGGTCGGCGTAGCTCGAAAAAACAACTCGGTCAGTCCCCTCTCCCTATGGGAGAGGGTTAGGGTGAGGGGCTTTTGCTCTGCGTGGTCGATGCGGCGCTAGCGGATGTGTGCGTCGAAGCCTTCGCTATCCGGCGCGATATCGCTCTTCAAGGTCAAAGCAGGGATCTCATACTCCCCCGCATTCTGCTGCCGAAACCCGATCGGCCGCGCACTCCACAATTCATCCAGCCGCCGCCCCAATTCCTCGCAAGTCTCGGTATAGCGCGCAGCGTCCATCCGACTAGTCCGATACACCACAAACGGTGGCACCACTTCAAAACCGGGGTAGTACAAAATCCCGTGTTGAATCGGAAACAGCAGATCATCCATCGGCCCATTGATCCCACGCGGCGCATAGTGCGATTCCCAGCCGCCAGTGGTGACCATCAACATCGCCCGTTTGCCTTTCATTTTTCCTTCGCCATAACGCTCGCCCCAACGACTGTCGGAATGTTCGCCGACGCCATAGGCAAAGCCGTATGCATACACCCGATCAACCCAGCCTTTGAGAATCGCCGGCATGGTGAACCACCACAGCGGAAACTGCAGGATCAGCGCATCCGCCCACAACAGTTTTTCCTGCTCGCGAGCGATGTCAGCGGCTTGGGTGCCTTCGGCGTAAGCGATTTTCGAGTCGAGGGAGGCGTGGAACGGTTTCGTCGCATCGCGCTCAGGGGCGTCGTCGGCGTCGAGGCTGGCTTTCCAGTTCATCGCGTAGAGGTCGGAGACCTGCACGGTGTGGCCGGCGGCTTGCAGGCGCTGGACGCTGAAGTCGCGCAGCGCGCCGTTGAGGGAAGTCGGTTCTGGATGGGCGTAAACCAGTAGCACGTTCATGTTGAAGCTCCGTTAGCTGAGTGACTGCAGGATCGGCGTTCAATCGGTATATTGGAAATGAATGTCTGATATGTCTGGTATAGCCATGAATAATTTGAGACGGCTGGATATCAATCTGTTGCTGACCCTCGATGTGTTGCTGTCGGAGCATAACGTCACCCGCGCGGCGCAGCGCCTGAACCTGTCGCAGCCTTCGGTGAGTGTGCATCTGGCCAAGTTGCGCGACATCTTTGGTGATCCGCTGCTGTTGCCCGGGCCGCGCGGCATGCGCCCGACGGCGCGCGCCGATGAATTGCGTGAACCGTTGCGCGAGGCATTGGAAGCGTTGGAGAGAGCGGTGGCGCCGGCCAGCGCGTTCGACCCGGCGCTGGCGACGCACACCTGGAAAATCGCCGCGACGGATTACGGCGAGTCGACGGTGGTGTTGCCAGCGCTGGGCGGTTTGCGTGAACAGGCGCCGGGCACGCGGCTGGCGGTGATCGATCTGACGCCGGCGCATCTGGTCAAACAGGCCGAGCAGGGCGTGTTCGATCTGGCGCTGCACATCAGCGAAGACGCGCCGCCGGAGTTGCATCGACGTCCGCTGTTCACCGAGCGTTATGTGCTGGCCGGTAGAGTCGGGCATCCAGGTTTGATGCAGGCGCCGAGCCGCGAACAGTTCTGCGCGCTGGAGCACGTGATGGTGTCGCGCGAGGGCGGGGGCTTTTTCGGGGTGACCGACCGGGCGTTGGCCGATGTTGGGCTGATGAGAAAAGTGGTGTTGTCGGTGCCGCACTTTCTGATGGCGATGTCGGTGTTGGCGAGCACCGATCTGGTGGCGATGCTGCCGTCACGCCTGGTGCGCGGCAACCCGGCGTTGCAAGTGGTCGACGCGCCGCTGGAAGTGCCGGGCTACGAGATGGCGATGTTCTGGGGTGAACGTTCGCACCGCGATCCGGCGCATAAATGGCTGCGTGAGCATTTGTTGGCGTCGGTATGAGGCACTGTCAGGCGTGGCCGAGGGCAATCGCAAACGACACGACGATCATGCACGCAAACGCAAAATTGAGATTCATGAGGTGTTCATCCTGAGCCTTTTAGAGTGGGGCCATTCTGAACAGGTTGAAAGCAAAGAAAAAATTCGCCTTGTTGATTCCAATGATCGAAACAATCGATACCTGCCGATTTGTGTTTGCGCGAGGCTTTGGTTAGTCTCGCGAAACCTGCAATTACAAGCATAAACAGGCATAACCATGCACAATCATTCTGCGGCTGAACTGCCGTCCCTGCGTCGACAAAAAATTCTTTTGCTCCTCGAACGCGACGGCAAGGTCATGGCGTCCGAGTTGAGCCAGCACTTCGCGGTGTCCGAGGACACCATCCGCCGCGACCTCGCCGAACTGGACAACGCCGGGCTGGTGCAACGCGTGCACGGCGGGGCGCTGCCGCGTCCAAAAGACTCCGGCAAGGATTACTTCACGCGGCTGGACGAGACGGATGAGGTGAAAATCCGCTTGGCGCAACGGGCGGCGCAGGAGATTGAAGACGGGCAGATTGTGCTGTTCGATTCCGGCTCGACCACGCTACAAGTGGCGCGCTCGTTGCGTGCAGATATCAGCATCACGGCGGTGACGGCTTCGCCGATGACGGCGATTGCCTTGTCTGAATTCAAGGCTGTGAAAGTGATTCTCGCCGGCGGCCAGTTGAACCCGCGAACGATGGCGGCGGGTGGGCATGAGGCGCTACGACTGCTGGCCGGGATCAGGGCGGATCTGGCGATTACCGGCGTGTGTGCGATTCATCCGGAAGTGGGGATTACCTCGCTGCATTTTGATGAAGTGCCGGTGAAGCAGGCGATGCTCGATGGCGCCGCGCGGGTGATTGCGGTGACCACGGCGGATAAGTTGGGGGCGGTGGAGCCGTTTGTGGTGGCGCCGTGTTCGCGCCTGCATACGCTGATTACCGAGCGGCATGTGGCGTCGGGGAGTGTCGAGGATTACCGGCGGTTGGGGATTGTGGTCGAGCAGTTGCCGGATTGAGGTTTTGTGGTGGGCCTGATGGCCTCATCGCGAGCAGGCTCGCTCCCACAATGGATCTTCAGTGAATCGATGACCCTGTAGGAACTGCCGAAGGCTGCGATCTTTTGATTTTGATTTTTAAAAACAAGATCAAAAGATCGCAGCCTTCGGCAGCTCCTACAACTGGAGGGTGTGTCAGCGAAGGCGCTCAAGCATCTGGTAATACCACATCCCGGCAGCCAACAACGGGTTACCGAGCAAATCCCCCATCGGCACGCGTATGTGCTGGCACTGGGCAAACGTATCGAACTGCTCCATCTGCCCGGTGATCGCCCGGCTCATGATTTCGCCCATGATGTGCGTCGTCGCGATGCCGTGCCCCGAGTAGCCCTGGCAATACCAGACGTTGTCCGAGAGCTTGCCCAGTTGCGGGATGCGGTTGATCACGATGCCCATCGCGCAGCTCCACTGGTAGTCGATCTGCACGCCTTTGAGCGCCGGGAAGGTTTGCTCGATACACGGGCGCAGTTCGGCGGCGATGTCCCGTGAATCCTTGCCGCTGTAATTGGCGCCGCCACCAAACAACAGGCGGCCATCGGCAGTGAGTCGGTAGTAGTCGAGGACGAAGCGGCAGTCGTACACCGCCAGATCTTCCGGGTTGATCTGCTTGGCCAGATCGCCGAGCGGCGCGGTGGTGACAATGCCGCCCATGGCCGGGAAAATCTTGCCTTTGAGCTGACCGGGTTCGAGCTTGTGATAGACGTCGCCGGCGAGCATCACTTGCTTGGCGTCGATCTGGCCGTGAGCCGTGCGAACGCCCGGCGTAGCGCCGTGAATGATCTCCAGCACTTCGCTGTTTTCGAAGATCAGCGCCCCCAGACCTTCCGCCGCCCGCGCTTCGCCGATGCACAGGTTGAGCGGGTGCAGATGCATGTTGCGCGTATTCTTGATTGCGCCGTGGTAGAGGTCGCTTTGCAGCAGGTCACGCACTTGGCTGCGGTCGAGCAGGCTGACTTCATCACCTAATCCGCGCCGTACGGCTTCTTCATAATCCTTGCGCAAGTCAGTCATGTGACTGGGCTTGTACGCCGCGTGTAAATGGCCGTGTTTGAGGTCGCATTGAATGCCGTATTTCTCGACGCGTTGCTGGATGATTTCATGCCCGCGCCAGCGCAGGTGCCAGATGAAATCATCGACCTCGTCGCCGAGTTTCGGACGCATCTGTTTGCGCATCGCGCCGTCGCCGGAGAGGCTGCCGGTGACTTGGCCACCGTTGCGCCCGGTGGCGCCCCAGCCGATCTTGTGGCTTTCGACGATAGCGACTTTCAGGCCTTTTTCGGCGAGTTCGACAGCGGTGGCGACGCCGGTAAAGCCGCCGCCGATGATCACCACGTCGACCTTGTGCCGGCCTTGCAGGGTCGGGTAGTTGGTGTCCTGGTTTAGGGTGGCGGTGTAGTAGGAATTGCAGCGTTCGGTCATGTCAGTGTCCACACAAAATTCGGGAGTCGGAGTGCAATCCCCTGTGGGAGCGAGCCTGCTCGCGAAAGCGGCGTGTCAGTCACCCAACATGTTGAATGTGACGACGCCTTCGCGAGCAGGCTCGCTCCCACAGGTTCGGTGTCGGATCGTTAAGCCTCGGTGAGATACCAACGCCAATCCTGCTCACCCACCTCGGCCATGAACTGCCGGTACTCGGCACGCTTCACCGCCAGATACACCCCGAGAAACTCCTGCCCCAAGGCGTCCCGCGCCCACACCGAATTCTCCAGCGCCTGCAGCGAGGTCAGCCAATCGGTCGGCAGTAACTCCTTCGCCTGCGCATAACCATTGCCTTCAACCGGCGCACCCGGATCAAGGTCTTCACGAATGCCACGATGAATCCCGGCAAGGATCGCCGCCGCGGCCAGATACGGGTTGGCATCGGCGCCGCAGATGCGGTGTTCGATGTGCCGGGTGTTGGCCGGGCCGCCCGGTACGCGCAGGCTGACGGTGCGGTTGTCGACACCCCAGGTCGGCGCCAACGGTGCGTAGCTGTTGGCCTGGAAGCGCCGGTACGAGTTGGCGTTCGGGCAGAACAGCAGCAGCGAATCGAGCAAGGACGCGAGCATGCCGCCAATCGCCGTGCGCAGCAGCGGCGTGCCGGCCGGGTCTTCGGAGGCGAACAGATTGTGCCCCGCGCCATCGGCCAGACTCACGTGCATGTGCATGCCGGTGCCGGCCAGATCATCGAACGGCTTGGCCATGAAGGTCGCCTGCATGCCGTGCTTGTGGGCGATGGCTTTGACCAGACGTTTGTAGCGCACGGCCTGGTCCATCGCCTCCAGCGCGTCACCGTGTTCAAGGGTGATTTCCACCTGACCCGGCGCGTACTCGGAGATCGCCGTGCGCGCCGGAATGCCGTGCAGTTTGCAGGCGCTGTAGAGGTCGGCGAGAAACGGTTCGATCTGTTCCAGCTCACGCAAACCGTAAACCTGAGTGTGTCGCGGTCGACCACCGTCGGCGTCCAGTGCCGGTTGCGGACGGCCGTTGTGATCGCGCTTGGCGTCGAGCAGATAGAACTCCAGTTCACACGCCATCACCGGGTAATAACCCTCGGCTTTGAGGCCGTCGATGACCTTGATCAGCAGGTGGCGTGGGTCGGCGATGCTCGCCGGCATGCCCTCGGTCGGGTGCATGCTGACCTGCACGGCGGCGGTCGGAATCTGCCGCCATGGCAGGCGCACCAGACTGCCCTCAAGCGGATAGGCGCGGCAGTCGATATCGCCGACGTCCCAGACCAGACCGGAGTTCTCGACGTCTTCACCCTGCACGGTCAGACCGAGGATGGTGCTGGGTAGCGGCCGACCGCTTTGGTACACGGCAAGCAGTTCTTCGCGGTGCAACAGCTTGCCGCGTGGCACGCCGTTGGCGTCGAGGATGAACAACTCGATCATGTCGATATCGGGGTTCTGTTCAAGGAACAGGCTTGCGTCTTCAAGGGCTGCGAATTTCATAACGATCACTCACGATGGCGCCGCACAGGCGCGCAGATTCGGGCCGGACACGACGCGGCAATAGGCGCGACTGTCCTGGCAGGGATATCAAGAAGTAGGGGGCTGTCGCGGTTTTTTAACGGACGCGATCAGACAGACCGGGTGATATCCGGCGGGCGTGCGGAGTGACGCAGCTTGGAACGGCGCAGGGCCATGGGGAGATTGACGATACGATTCATACGCCGCCCCTGTGGGA
This sequence comes from Pseudomonas sp. S3_C06, assembly GCF_054667675.1. Taxonomy (NCBI): domain Bacteria; kingdom Pseudomonadati; phylum Pseudomonadota; class Gammaproteobacteria; order Pseudomonadales; family Pseudomonadaceae; genus Pseudomonas; species Pseudomonas sp. S3_C06. The sequence goes on along the minus strand of NZ_CP162747.1, from coordinate 1,303,959 downwards.
GAGGGCGCGCAGGGTAGAGACGTTCAACGCTTCTGCTTGTTGTAGTGACGTACTCATAACGCGTGTTTCCGTTGGCGGAAAACGTCGGTGGCGGGCTGAGCCGCCGACCGGTGTGCCCGGATAGTAAGGGGGAATTCCCGGGCGTGTAAACGGGAGATTCGCAGGCCACGCTTCAGCGCATCAGGTGAAAGCCCAGCCCGGCGAGGGCGCAAACGATCAACACACTGATCACGCCGCGTTTGAAAACGAACAAGGCCAATGCTGCCGCAACTGTCAGCATCAGCGAAAACACATCCAGCGCCCCGGCAAAACCGTTCGGCCACAACACGTGATAAGCGAAGAAACACGCCAGATTCACAATCACCCCGACCACGGCGGCGGTGATCGCCGTCAGCGGTGCGGTGAACTTCAGTTCGTTGTGCGTCGATTCCACCAACGGCCCGCCGGCGAGGATGAACAGAAACGAGGGCAGGAAGGTGAACCAGGTCACCAGCGTTGCCGCCAGCGCCCCGGCGGCAAAGGCATGTTCGGGGCCGAACGCCGGTTGCACGTAGGCACCGACGAAACCGACAAACGCCACCACCATGATCAGCGGGCCCGGCGTGGTTTCGCCGAGGGCGAGGCCGTCGATCATCTGCGTTGCCGTCAACCAGCCGTAATGCCCGACGGCGCCCTGATAGACGTAAGGCAGCACCGCGTAAGCGCCGCCAAAGGTAAGCAGCGCGGCTTTGGTGAAGAACCAGGCCATTTGCGTGAACGTGCCGTCCCAGCCGAACAGCGCGGTCAGTAATGCCATGGGCAAACACCATAACGCTGCGCCGACCGATACCAGTCGCAGCAACTTCATCGGGCTGAAACGGGCATGTTCGGGGGCCGGTGTATCGTCGTCGATCAACGCCGCGCCGAAGGATTTCTCGCTGTTGCGCGCCCCCGTGTTGCTGAACCGCTGCGGCGCGAATCGTCCGCCAAGATAGCCGATCAACGCGGCCCCGAGGACGATCAAGGGGAAGGGCAGGTTGAAGGCGAAAATCGCCACGAACGACGCCCCGGCAATCGCCCACAGCCAGGCATTCTTCAATGCACGCGAGCCGATGCGATGCGCGGCGTGCAGCACTATCGCGGTGATCGCCGGTTTGATCCCGTAAAACACCCCGGCCACCGCTGGCACATCCCCGAAAGCGACGTACAGCCAGGACAAGGCGATCAGAATGAACAACGACGGCAGCACAAACAACGCACCGGCGATGACACCGCCCCAGGTGCGATGCAGCAGCCAACCGATGTACGTCGCCAATTGCTGAGCCTCGGGGCCGGGCAGCAACATGCAGTAGTTGAGTGCGTGCAGGAAACGTTTTTCAGAGATCCAGCGCCGGCGCTCGACCAGCTCCTGATGCATGATCGCGATCTGCCCGGCCGGCCCGCCGAAACCGATGCAGCCGAGTTTCAGCCAGAAACGCCAGGCCTGGCGCAGGGTGACGGGATCGGGGCGGGGCAGGTTGTTCGGCGCTGTGCTCAAGCGAGACTCCGGAGTTGAATCCTGGCGGAGTGGCTATCTAACCAGACTTTCAACCCTCACCCCAGCCCTCTCCCAGAGGGAGAGGGAGCCGACCGAGGTGTCTGGCGTTTTACATCGACCTGAAAGATCGAGTCGATTATGGATTTGATGGTCACCCGAAGGGGCCGATCGAGGTGTCTGGCGTTCTCCATGACTGGAAAGATCCCATCGATTATGGATTCACCACAACTCCTTCACGTCGGCGTACTTCTGCAATATCCCCCAATCAGTCCCCTCTCCCTCGGGGCGGTCCGACGTTTCGGGAGGGCTAGGGTGAGGGGCTTTTGCTCTTCAGGCATGCGCCAGACTCCAGCGCAACGCCGCATCCCGATCGCTCTCACGGCCCTCGACCCAGTGCGAACCCTCAGGCGTAGTCTCGCGCTTCCAGAACGGCGCGCGGGTCTTGAGCACGTCCATGATGAACGCGCAGGCCTCGAACGCCATATGCCGATGCTTGCTGCTGACCCCGACAAACACGATCGGCTCACTCACCGCCAACGCACCGACCCGATGCACAATCTCCACCCCCAAAAGCGGCCAGCGCTCACGGGCTTCTGCGGCGATCTGCTCAAGGGCCTTTTCGGTCATACCCGGATAGTGCTCAAGAAACAGTTCACTCACGCTCTGGCCAATATTCAGATCACGCACATAACCAATAAAATTCACCACCGCGCCCACCCGTGGATTGCGCGCATGCAGATCGGCGGTCAACTGGCCGACATCAAAGCTTTTGTGCTGGACTCGAATCGTCATCATCAACCCCCGGTGACCGGCGGGAAAAACGCGATTTCATCGAAATCCTCAATCACCTGACTCGGCTGACACAGCTGCTGATTCACCGCGCACATCAGGTTGCCGGCGCCGAGCACTTCGCGCCACAACTCACCGCGCTGCATCAGCATTTGCCGGATATCTTCAACGCTGCCCAAAGCCTCAGTCAGCGGAATTTTTTCACCGCCCAGATTCAACCGGTCACGGTAGCTGGCGAAGTAGTTGATCAGGATCATTGCGCGTCCTCCCATTGAAAGTTCCCCGAGCGTCCGCCCTGTTTGCTGAGCAGGCGGATATCGCCAATCACCATCGCCCGGTCCACCGCTTTGCACATGTCGTAAATGGTCAGCGCGGCGACGCTGGCGGCAGTCAACGCTTCGAGTTCGACGCCGGTCTGGCCGGTGAGGCGACAGGTGCTGGTGATCTGCACCCGGTCAGGTTCGCAGGCCTTGAGTTCGACGTGAATCGAACTGAGCAACAGCGCATGGCACAGCGGGATCAGTTCATGAGTGCGCTTGGCCGCTTGTATTCCGGCAATCCGCGCCACCGCGAAGACATCGCCTTTCGGATGACCGTTGGCCTGAATCATCTGCAGGGTTTGCGGGCGCATCTGCACCCAGGCTTGCGCGCTGGCTTCGCGGCGGGTCGCGGCTTTATCGCTGACGTCGACCATGTTGGCGCGGCCCTGATCGTCGAGGTGGGTGAGGGTGTGGCTCATGCGGAATACTCCTGGATCGGGCTGTAAATTCGCGGGGCGTTGCGGTGCGGCACATGGATCAGATTAAGTCGGTGCTTGAGCGCCCAACGCACGGTCAACGCGGTAGGTGCCGAAAGACTGACGAGGGTGCCGAGGCGCGCACGCACGGCTTTGTGAATCAGTTCGAGGCTGCAACGGCTGGTGACCACGACGAAGCCTTCAGCCGCATCGATGGCGTCGATCTGCATCGCGCCGATCAGCTTGTCGAGGGCGTTGTGGCGGCCGATGTCTTCGCGGCACAGCAGCGCTTCACCGTCGGCGCCGAAGTACAGCGCGGCGTGCAGGGCGCCGCTGCTGCGCGCCAGTTGCTGGGCCTGTTCGATGCGTTGGCGAATGCCGTCGAAATGCTCAGCCGGCGGCAGCGGTGAAGGTTGCAGAATTTGCAGTTGCGGCAACGCCTGTTCCAGCGCTTCGACGCCGCAGATGCCGCAGCCACTGGTGCCGGTCATTTGCCGCCGGTGATCCTTCAAGGCCCAGAACGCCCGGCTGGAAATCTGCACCTCGGCCTGACAGGCCTGATCGAAATGCGTGAGGCGGATGTCGTAGATCTCGTCGACGCTGTCGATGATCGCGTTGCTCAAACTGAAGCCACGGATGAAGTCTTCGAGGTTGCCGGGCGAGACCATCATCACTGCCTGGCTCAGGCCGTTGTAGCTGATGGCGAGGGCGATTTCCGAGGCCAGCGCTGCGTGGGAGAGGGCGGCATCCGGCAGGTATTCGCGAAACGCCACCTGCGCCGGTTGCGGTGCTGGAGCGTTGGGTTCGCTGGTGGATTCTGTGACGGTTTCGACTTGGCAGAGCATCTTGAAAGTCCCGAGGCGCTGAAGAGTGTTCAGGCTACGGGGGCGTTAAAAATGCGTCCAATCGCTTGTTCCGATGTGGTGATTGCTTTGGTCGATCAACCAAAATATGTGTTGTCGGGTCAGGCCCCATCGCGAGCAGGCTCACTCCTACATTTGGAATGCGTTCCCCTGTAGGAGCGAGCCTGCTCGCGAAGGCGGTCTGACATCCAACATCAATTATTCAGCGGGCACTTCTACCCCAAACAACTTCCGCGCCTCGGCAAAACACTTCTCGGCAATCGCCGAGCGCGGTTCGGTCTTGCGCATCACCAGCCCCAGCGGCGCCAGCACACTGGCATCCGGCAACTGCATGAACGACAGGTGCTCGATCGGCTCCTCAAGCCCGCTGTCCAGCGGCATGATCGCGCAGCAGAAGCCTTGGTGAATCGCCTGCAACAGCTGATAGGTCGAATCGCTTTCCATGATCGGCTGTGGACTGAGGCCACGGCTGCGGAAACTCAAATCGATGGATTTACGATAATGCATGCCGGCGGTGATCATCCCCAGCGGCAATTCGGCGGCGTCTTCCCAGCTCATTTCCGAGCCTTCGAAATGGAAATGGCGGTTGTCGTAAAGCAAGCCGACGCGGGTTTCGCCGATCTCGAAAAACTCGAAATAGTTCGGGTTGACGTGATCGAGGTAGCACACGCCGAGATCAAGCTGATTGTTGCCCAGCCCGGCAATGATCTCGTCGGAGCTGAGCGACGACAGGCTGAACTTCAACTCTGGATACGTCCCCGACAACCCCTGAATGTAATTGACCGGGTTGAAGCTGCTCAGCGGCACCAGACCCAGACGCAGGCTACCGACCAATTGCCCGCGACACGCCGCCGCTTCGGCGAACAGACCGTCGTGAGCTGCCAGCAAGGTGCGCGCCCAGGCCAGCACACGCTCGCCAGCCTGGGTGAAACCTTCAAAGCGCTGGCCACGGTTGACCAGCACCAGATCCAGTTCGTCTTCCAGATTGCGCAGGCGCATCGACAACGTCGGTTGGGTGATGTGGCAGCGTGCGGCGGCCTGGCCGAAGTGGCGGGTTTCGTCCAGCGCGATCAGGAACTTGAGTTGTTTGATGTCCACGATGGCACCTGCTCGATGAGGATTTTTTGATTGAGTATTGACGCAGATGCGCGAGGCGCACGAAAAGCGCAGGGTGCGACGATCTCATCTGAACGGTTGTTCGTCCAATCGGAAGTGTTTAAGGGACTATCGATCGGCTCTATCAGGCCCGGTTTTACTGGCCCTGAACAACGTGAAAGGCACCGATAGAGGCGGTCGATAATGTGGTTGGCCAGAGTGATTAGACAGTACTCATAAGTGGCACTTAGGCTGCTCGGCAATGTTGATTGACTGCTGCCGGAGAACTGCCATGAGCGCCAAAGCCGATGCCCTGTTTGTCCCCCTGAATATTGCCGTACTGACGGTCAGCGATACGCGCGATTACGCCAGCGATACGTCGGGCCAGTTGCTGGTCAGTCGCTTGCTGGAGGCCGGTCATACGCTGAGCGAGCGCAACCTGCTTAAGGACGATCTGTACAAGATCCGCGCTCAGGTAGCGAACTGGATTGCTGACGAAGGCATTCAAGTGGTGCTGATCACTGGCGGTACCGGGTTTACCGGTCGCGATAGCACGCCGGAGGCTGTGGCCTGCTTGTTCGATAAACAAATCGATGGTTTCGGCGAACTGTTTCGCGCGATCTCGATTCTGGATATCGGTACATCCACCGTGCAAAGCCGCGCGCTGGCCGGGCTGTCTAACGGCACGCTGGTGTGCTGTCTGCCAGGTTCGACCGGTGCTTGCCGTACGGCGTGGGAAGGCATTCTTGCCGAGCAACTGGATAACCGTCATCGCCCATGCAATTTCGTCCCGCACCTGAAAGCCGTGCAAGCCTGCGGGCCACGCGGATGAGCAAGGCGCCGCTGATGCCGGTCGAGGACGCCCTCGACCAATTGCTTGGCATGGCCAATGAGCAAGGTCTGGCCGAAAGCGAAGTGCTGGCGCTCGACGATGCGCGTGGGCGGGTGCTGGCCAGTGATCTGGTGGCGACACTCGACCTGCCGCCGTGGCCGAACAGCGCCATGGACGGTTACGCGCTCAATCTCGCCGATCTGCACCGACAACCGCTGAAGGTCTCGCAAAAGGTTTATGCCGGGTTGGCGCCGGACACGTTGCTGCCCGGCACCTGCGCACGGATTTTTACCGGCGCACCGCTGCCGCCCGGCGCCACCTGCGTCGAGATGCAGGAGAACGTCGAAGTGCTGGAGGACGGCCGCGTGCGCTTCTTGCAGCCGCTGAAGGCGGGGCAGAATATCCGCGGGCAAGGTCAGGAAAATCGCGTCGGCGACATCCTGCTGCGCGCCGGCAAACGTCTTGGGCCGTTCGAACTGGCAGTCGCCGCCGGGCAAGGGCTGGCGCAACTGCACGTGGTGCGTCGCCCGCGTGTGGCGCTGCTGTCGACCGGTGACGAACTGGTCGAGCCGGGCCAGCCGCTGCGCCCCGGCAGCATCTACAACAGCAACCGCGTATTGCTCGGCCACTGGTTGCGGGAGTTGGGCTGCGAGGTGATCGACGCCGGCATCCTCCCGGATCGCCCGGCGCAGACGCGGCTCAAACTTGAGCAACTGCAAGTGAGCGCGGATCTGATTCTGACCACGGGTGGCGTGTCTGCCGGTGATGCCGATTGCCTCGGGCAAGTGCTGCGTGACAGCGGTAAACCGCTGTTGTGGAAACTGGCGATCAAGCCTGGCAAACCGTTGACCGTGGGCCATTTCGGCACGGTGCCGGTGATTGGTTTGCCGGGCAATCCGACGTCGGCGCTGGTGACGTTCGGATTGTTGGCGCGGCCGTATTTGCTGCGCATTCAAGGCGTGGAAGATGTCATGCCATTGAGTTTCACGGTCAATGCAGGTTTCGATTGGCACAAGGCTGGCAGCCGTCGTGAATACCTGCGGGTGAAGCTGGAAGCAGGGCACGCAGTGCTTTATCCCAATCAAAGCTCCGGCGTCCTGCTCGGCGCCACCTGGGCCGATGGCCTGGTGGAAATCCCTGAGAACAGCCCGCACAACGCCGGCGATCCGCTGCGCTTCATCCCGTTCAACGAACTCTTCTGACCTCACCACCAATCAAAACTGTGGGAGCGAGCCTGCTCGCGAATGCGAAGTGTCAGTCAACATTGATTTTGGCTGATAGGGCCCCTTCGCGAGCAGGCTCGCTCCCACAATGGATTTGGCGCTCATCAATACTCGGGTGTGAATGCAAAACCTGTAGGAGTGAGCCTGCTCGCGATGACGGAGGGTCAGTCGACGAAGATGTTGACTGCACCGGCGCTATCGCGAGCAGGCGAAGGCCTACAATGGTTTTGTGGTGCTCAACAATATCCGCGGTGTACGCAAAACCTGTGGGAGCGAGCCTGCTCGCGAATGCGAAGTGTCAGTCAACATTGATTTTGGCTGATAGGGCCCCTTCGCGAGCAGGCTCGCTCCCACAGGGTTTCGGGGTGTATGGAGAGAAGGATCAGCTCAGCACATAGTCAACCGGCTTCAGCGCCGGCGGTACGTCTGCGCCCAGTTCGCTGAGGATATCGCGTTCGATGGTGCGCACCAGTGCATCGGTGGGCAGGTCGTTTTCATCGCGGCCGAACGGGTCTTCCAGCTCATCGGCAATCGCATCCAGGCCAAAGAACGTGTAGCTGACTATCGCCGTGAACAGCGGCGTCAGCCAGCCCAGCGGTTCCGCCATGGCGAACGGCAGCAGGATGCAGAACAGATAAATCGTCCGGTGCAACAGCAGTGTGTAAGGAAACGGCAGCGGCGTGGTTTTGATCCGTTCACATACCGCTTGCGCCTGGGTCAGGCTGGTCAGGTGATTGGCCAGCAGCATGTAGCGCCACTCAGTCAGTTCACCGTTCTGATGCAAATCGGAACACTGCTGGCCGACCGTCTGCAAAATGCGTCCGCTGTAGTCCGGGGTCTGCGGATCAGGTTTCGGCATGATCCATTGGCTGCTCGCATCGGCCTCGCTTTCCTTGCGTAATCGCGCGTTCAACGCATGGGCAAAGCCGCACAGGTTGAGCAACAACGGCTTGCGCTCAGCCGATTCACGAATCACATGGGTTTCACGGATCACCGAGCGAATGTGCACGATCACTTCGCCCCAGGCCTTGCGCGCCTCGTACCAGCGGTCATAGCAGGCGTTGTTGCGAAAATTCATGAAGATCGACAGCGACAAACCGAGCAAAGTAAACGGCGTGGCGTTGACTTTGGTGAAGTTGCTTGGATGGAGGATTTCCACCAGCACGATGGCCGAAGCCAGCAGGGTGACCATCAACGTGCGCAGGGCGATGCGCTTGGCGATCGAACCCTTGAGGGTGAAGAGAATGGCGAACTGGTTGACCTTGGGTCTGATGATCATGCTGTGCGGTTCCGATAACCGATGAAACTGGCGGGATCAGCCGCCGGTCATGTTCATGAAGCGCACGACCTGAACATCATCGTTCACTTCGAAATTATGCCGATACGGCTTGAGTTTCATCGCCTCGACAATGGCTTTCTCCAGCCGCTGCGGTTGCCCCGGGTGGGCGCGCAGCAGCGCTTTCAGATCCACCGAATGCTCGTTACCCAGACACAGTAGCAGGCGCCCTTCGACGGTGAGCCGTACGCGGTTGCAGGTGCCACAAAAGTTGTGGCTGTGCGGCGAGATAAAGCCCAGACGAATCTCCGGTGCCTCGGCCAGCCGCCAGTAGCGCGACGGGCCTTGCGTCGACTCCGCCGAGTCGATCAGGGTATAGCGTTCGGCAATCTTTTCGCGCACCTGGGCGCTGGAGAAAAATGACTCGGCACGGCTGTGTTCGCTGATGATCCCCAGCGGCATTTCCTCGATGAAAGAGACGTCGAGCTGACGGTCAATGGCGAAACTGACCAGATCGTTGATCTCCTGATCGTTACGGCCCTGCATCACCACGACGTTGAGTTTAGTGCGGGTAAAACCGGCCTTGCGCGCGGCATCGATGCCGTTGATCACCTGCGCCAGATCGCCGGTGCGGGTCATCTGTTTGAAGCGCTGCGGATCAAGGCTGTCGAGGCTGATATTCAGGCGTTTGACCCCGGCGTCGAACAGCGGCGCAGCGAGTTTGCCCAGTTGTGAGCCGTTGGTGGTCATGCACAGTTCACGCAGGCCGGGCAGGGCGGCGATCTGCTCGCACAACTTGACCACGCCCGGACGGATCAGCGGCTCGCCACCGGTTAGGCGAATCTTGCGCGTGCCGAGCGCCACAAAGCTCTGCGCCAGTTGATAGATCTCTTCCAGCGTGAGGATTTTTTGCCGTGGCAGAAACTGCATGTCTTCGGCCATGCAATAGACGCAGCGGAAGTCGCAGCGGTCGGTCACCGACATGCGCAGATAGTCGACGCGGCGGTTGTAACCATCGATCAAGACACGCTCTGACATGACAGCCTCGCAGGAATGAAAACCCCGGTTGAAGGAGTTGGGTCAGCGCAGGTTATGGCTAACTTCAAGTGCCGTCCAATCACTGTTAATGAACAGCTGATTGATGCCGTCGATGATAAATTATTTTTCGCCGAAAGTTGTCTCGTTATTTCCGCAAGGCCCCGTAAATAAAGGGTTTTTAGCCGTGATAGATGCTTTCGATAGGGCGGTCATTAATAGCGATTAGACAACGTTTTGTAACGGTTCATATCCTTGCCCCGGCAAACCCAACGACCACTTTTCAACCTTGAAAGTCGGCCGTCGCTGTTTAACCGAATCAGGTTCATGCCTGTGTGCATCGTCATGGAGAGTCCCATGTCACAAGTCGACCGTTACAAACCCTACAAAGGCGCCGCTGCCGGTTGGGGCGCTGTCATCAGCCTGACCAAGAGCTGGCTGGGCAGTGAAAACGCCCTGAAAAACATCCGCGCCATGCTCAAGACCAACCAGAACGGCGGCTTCGACTGCCCGGGTTGCGCCTGGGGTGAAGCGCCCGGCGCGAGCATGTTGAAGTTCTGCGAAAACGGCGCGAAAGCGGTGAACTGGGAAGCGACCGGGCGTTTGGTCGACCCGGCGTTCTTCAACAAGTACACGGTGTCGAGCCTGGCCGAGCAGAGCGACTACTGGCTGGAATATCAGGGTCGTCTGACCCACCCGATGCGCTATGACGCGCGGGTCGACCGCTATGTGGAAATCAGCTGGGAAGATGCGTTCGCGCTGATCGCTGATCACCTGAAAAACCTCAAATCGCCGCACGAGGCCGAGTTCTACACCTCCGGTCGTGCGAGCAATGAAGCGGCGTTTCTCTATCAATTGTTCGTCCGCGCGTTCGGCACCAACAACTTCCCCGACTGCTCGAACATGTGCCACGAAGCCAGCGCGGTGAGCATGATCGAAACCCTTGGCGTCGGTAAAGGCACCGTGGTCTACGAGGATCTGCATCACGCCGATGCGATTTTCGTCATTGGCCAGAACCCCGGTACCAACCACCCGCGCATGCTCGAACCGTTGCGTGAAGCGGTAAAGCGCGGCGCCCAAGTGGTCTGTATCAATCCGCTGAAAGAGCGTGGCCTGGAGCGTTTCCAGAACCCGCAGAACCCGATCGAAATGCTCAGCAACGGCTGGGAAGCGACCAACACCGCGTACTTCCGCCCGGCGCTGGGTGGCGACATGGCGATGATTCGCGGCATGGTCAAATTCCTCCTGCAGTGGGAACGCGAAGCCCAGGCCACTGGTGGCGAACCGGTGTTCGATCATGCGTTCATTGCCGAGCACACCACAGGGCTCGACAGCTATCTGGCTGAAGTCGAGGCGACAAGCTGGGAGCACATTCTCGAGCAGTCTGGCGTGCCGTTGCATGACATCGAACTGGCCGCGCGCATGTATGGCCGCGCCAAAAGCGTGATCATGTGCTGGGCCATGGGTCTGACCCAGCACGTGCACTCCGTGGCGACCTTGCAGGAAGTCATCAACCTGCAACTGCTGCGCGGCAACGTCGGCCGTCCGGGCGCCGGGCTTTCCCCGGTTCGCGGACACAGTAACGTGCAGGGCGACCGCACCATGGGCATCAACGAGCTGGCGCCGAAAGACTTGATGGACGCGCTGGAAAAACGCTTCAACTTCGACGTGCCGCGCATGCACGGGCACAACACGGTGATGGCGATCGGCGCCATGGAACGTGGCGACGCCAAGGTGTTTATCGGTCTGGGCGGCAACTTCGCCCAAGCCACGCCGGACACCCCGCGCACCCACGCCGCCATGCGTAAACTCGATCTGACCGTGCATATCGCGACCAAGCTCAACCGCAGCCATTTGGTCACCGGTCGCGACGCGCTGATCCTGCCGTGCCTCGGGCGTACCGACATCGACATCCAGGCTGAAGGTCCGCAAGGCGTAACCGTCGAAGACACGTTCAGCATGGTGCATTTGTCGTTCGGTCAGTTGAAGCCGAAGTCGGCGCAGTTGAAATCAGAGCCGGCGATCATTGCCGGGATCGCCGCCGCGACTTTGGGCAAACACCCGATCGATTGGGAGTGGGTGGTGGGCGACTACGGGCGCATTCGCAACCTGATTGCCGACGTGATTCCGGGCTTCGAAAACTTCAATGAGAAGCTGTTGATTCCGGGGGGCTTCCACCTCGGCAACGACGCCTCGGATCGGGTCTGGAACACCGCCAGCGGCAAGGCTCAATTCACCCCGTGCGTGCTGCCCGAGCACTTGATCAGCGAAGGCGTGCGCAACTTGCCGGTCAAGCCACACCTGATTCTGCAAACCATGCGTTCCCACGATCAGTACAACACCACGCTGTATGGCCTCGATGACCGTTATCGCGGGGTCTATGGCATGCGCGATGTGATCTTCGCCAACGAACAGGACATTCAGCGCTTGGGGTTCGAGCCGGGGCAGAAGGTTGATCTGGTGGCGCTGTGGGATGACGAACGTGAACGTCGGGTCAGCGGTTTCACCCTGATCGCTTACGACATTCCGGCAGGGCAGGCGGCGGCGTATTACCCGGAGACCAATCCTCTGGTACCGCTGGAAAGCTACGGTGACCGAACCTACACGCCGACTTCCAAATTTGTGGCGATCCGCCTCGAAGCCGCGAAGGTCAGCAACCTGATTCCGTCGTCGGTGGCGTAATCCGCAACTCATAAAAACACTGGCAATTTTACTGGCTGCAGGCGTTCGCGCCTGGCGGTGGCCCGGGTTCGTGCTGCCGCTTTTCAGCCTGGATGAGGACATCATCATGTTCAATCTGGAGGCACTGGACCTGGCGCGAATTCAATTCGCGTTCACGGTTTCGTTCCACATTATTTTCCCGGCGATCACCATTGGCCTGGCGAGTTTCCTTGCGGTACTCGAAGGTCTGTGGCTGAAAACCCATAACGACACGTACCGCGATCTCTACCATTTCTGGTCGAAGATCTTTGCGGTCAACTTTGGCATGGGCGTGGTGTCGGGGCTGGTCATGGCGTACCAGTTCGGCACCAACTGGAGCGGCTTCTCGGATTTTGCCGGGAGCATCACCGGGCCGCTTTTGACCTATGAAGTGCTGACCGCGTTCTTCCTTGAGGCCGGGTTCCTCGGGGTGATGTTGTTTGGCTGGAACCGTGTCGGCCGGGGTTTGCACTTTTTCGCCACGGTGATGGTCGCCATCGGCACATTGATTTCGACGTTCTGGATTCTTGCGTCAAACAGCTGGATGCAGACGCCGCAGGGCTTCGAGATTGTCGACGGTCGGGTGATGCCACTGGACTGGCTGGCCATTGTATTTAACCCGTCGTTTCCGTTCCGTCTGGCGCACATGGCGATTGCCGCGTTTGTGGCGACGTCGTTCTTCGTCGGTGCGTCGGCTGCCTGGCATTTGCTGCGCGGCAATAACACGGCGCCGGTGCGCAAGATGTTTTCCATGGCGTTGTGGATGGCCCTGATCGTTGCGCCGATTCAAGCGGTGGTCGGTGACGCCCATGGCTTGAACACGCTGGAGCATCAACCGGCGAAGATCGCCGCCATCGAAGGCCACTGGGAAAACGCCGATAACGGCCCGACGCCGCTGGTGCTGTTTGGTATTCCTGATATGGACGCGGAGAAGACCAGGTATGCGTTGGAGATTCCGTACCTCGGCAGCCTGATCCTCACCCACAGCCTCGACAAGCAGATCCCGGCGCTGAAGAGCTTCCCGAAAGAGGACCGGCCGAATTCGACCGTGATCTTCTGGAGCTTTCGCGTCATGGCGGGGTTGGGGATGTTGATGATTCTCGTTGGTTTGCTCGGTCTGGCGTTGCGCCGTGGCGGCAAGCTTTACCGGCATCGCGGCTTCCAGCGTCTTGTGTTGTTGATGGGGCCGAGCGGCTTGATTGCGCTGCTGGCCGGTTGGATCACCACGGAAGTCGGGCGTCAGCCGTGGGTGGTGTATGGCTTGCTGCGCACCCACGATGCCGCGTCGCGTCACTCGGTGGCGCAGATGAGTACGTCGCTGGCGCTGTTCGTGGTGATCTATTTCACGGTGTTCAGCGTGGGCATCGGCTACATGATGAAACTGGTGAAAAAAGGCCCGCAGCCGCACCACGAACATCCGCCTGAGGGCGATGAATTGCAGACGCCGCGTCGACCGATTTCGGCGGCTATCGCCCCTATGAAGGAGCATTGAGTTATGGCTATTCAGGGTATCGATCTCTCGTTGATCTGGGGAGTGATCATCGCCTTCGGGGTGATGATGTACGTGATCATTGACGGCTTCGATCTGGGGCTGGGGATCCTGTTTCCGCTGATCCCGGATGAGCAGGAACGCGATGTGATGATGAACACCGTCGCGCCGGTCTGGGACGGTAACGAGACGTGGTTGGTGCTCGGTGGCGCGGCGTTGTATGGCGCGTTTCCGCTGGCGTACGGGGTGATTCTCGAGGCGCTGTATCTGCCGCTGATCCTGATGCTTTGCGGGTTGATTTTCCGCGGTGTGGCGTTCGAGTTTCGCTTCAAGTCGTCGCCGCAAAAGCGTCATTGGTGGGATAAGGCGTTTATCGGTGGTTCGCTGCTGGCGACGTTCGCCCAAGGCGTGGTGATCGGCGCGTATGTGTCCGGGATTCCGGTGGTCGATCGGCAGTTTGCCGGTGGTGGTCTGGACTGGTTGGCACCGTTTCCGCTGGTGTGTGGTGTGGGCCTGGTGATCGCGTATGCGTTGCTCGGCAGCACCTGGTTGCTGGTCAAGACCGAGGGCATGCTGGAATCGCGGATGCGTCTGTTCACCCGGCCGCTGGCCTTGCTGTTGATGGCGATGGTGCTGGTGATTGGCGTGTGGACCCTGCAACTGCATCCAGAACTGGCGACGCGTTGGTCGACGCACGGGCATCTGCAGGTGTTTGCCGGGTTGGTGGTGTTGGCGTTGCTGTCGCTGTTCGGGCTTTTGCGCACGTTGCGTCAGCGGCATACGCACTGGCCGTTCGTGTTCACGCTGGTGCTGATGCTGCTCGGTTACATCGGCCTGGCGCTGAGCATCTGGCCGAACATCATCCCGCCGTCGGTGAGCATCTGGGCCGCCGCGTCACCACCGTCGAGCCAGTTGTTCGCGCTGATCGGCGCACTGTTCATCCTGCCGGTGATCCTGATGTACACCTTCTGGAGCTACTACGTATTCCGCGGCAAAGTGAGGATTGGCGATGGCTACCATTGATTCGCGTGAAGTGAAAAGCAGCCGGTGGTACAAGCGTCTGGGCTGGCTGTTGTTGATTTGGCTGGGCAGCGTGGTGTCGCTGGCGGTTGTCGCCAGCGTGCTGAAACTGGCGATGTACGCAGCGGGCATGAGAACCCACTGACCCCAAGAAAAACCGGAGCCAGGCTCCGGTTTTTTATTGCCGCCGATCTTGAGGTCACTGACTACCCCCTGTAGGCCTTCGCCTGCTCGCGATTGCGGTGGATCAGTCAATGTAGATATTGACTGTGCCGGCCTCATCGCGAGCAGGCTCACTCCTACAAGGATTTGTGGTAGCTGGAGAATATGTAAACATCGCCGAACCCTGTGGGAGCGAGCCTGCTCGCGAAGGCGTCAGGTCAGACAACATCGGTGTTGAGTGTAATGGCCTCTTCGCGAGCAAGCTCGCTCCCACATCTGATCTCGGTTCGGCCGAAGATCGAATGATCAACCCGATCCCCCGTGGGAGCGAGCCTGCTCGCGAAGGCGTCAGGTCAGACAACATCGGTGTTGAGTGTAATGGCCTCTTCGCGAGCAGGCTCGCTCCCACATTTGATCCCGGTTCAGCCGAAGATCTAATGATCAACCCTATCCCCTGGGGGAGCGAGCCTGCTCGCGAAGGCGTCAGGTCAGACAACATCGGTGTTGAGTGTAATGGCCTCTTCGCGAGCAAGCTCGCTCCCACATTTGATCTCGGTTCGGCCGAAGATCGACTGATCAACCCGATCCCCTGTGGGAGCGAGCTTGCTCGCGAAGGCGTTAGCTCAGACAACGTTAATGTTGACTGTAAAGGCCTCTTCGCGAGCAGGCTCGCTCCCACAGGTATTGTGGTGTTTTTGCGATTGGGCTTACTGGGCGCCGAACATGGCGGTCCAGTAAATGCCGGCACTGCTTTTCGGATCGGTCGCGTAGGCTGCGCCGAGTTCCTGGTATTGCGGGTTCATCAGGTTGGCGCAGTGGCCGGGGCTGGCGAGCCAGCCTTCGACGACTTTGTGCACGGTGTCTTGCCCGGCGGCGATGTTTTCGCCGACCTGTTGGCCGCTGTAACCGGCGAGTTCCGCGCGATCGCCGGGGGTGCGGCCGTCGCGGTCCTTGTGATCCAGGTAATTGTTGTTGGCCATGTCGCGGCTGTGATCCTGGGCGATCGTGCCCAGTGTCGTGTTCCAGGCCAGCGGTGCGGCAGCGGCAAAAGCCTGACCCCCACACTGTCGTGCCTGACTGCGGGCGACGTTGAGTTCACTTAGCAACTTCTGTCCTTCACTTTGCGCATCCCCCAGCTTGGCCGACAGCAGCGGCCGCGCCAGCACGATGCGCCAGTCACGGTCGTCGCGGCTGACACCGACATCGACAAACTGCGGATCGAGCACCACCTGACAGAAACTTTCTTTGATCGCCTGCATCGCCGACGCCGCATCACGTGGGCCGTTGAGCGTGATCGCCTGCACATTGACCATCGGATAACTGGCGCTGGCCATGGCTTGCTGAAGATCGACAGCACCGGTGGCGCGTAATCTCAGCCGTGGATCAGCCGACAGCGGCGGCAGTTCATTGGACGCCTGCGAACCACAACGCTGCGGTTGGCTGCGGTAGCTGTTGATCGACTCGATCAACTGCGACTCATCGCCGGCCAGCGCCGGAATGGCAAACACAACGCCCACGGACAACGCGGCACAACGCAAAACGAATGGCATGAAGCGCATGGAAATCTCCCTTGAGCTGAATGCGCCCATGATGCGCGAAAGGCCCCCGGTGAGTGCAATGTCTTTTTTCTTCATTCAGTGGATTTTCTGCGCAACTTTGCCTCTGTATTTGCCGTCTACACTCACCGAAGGCCCCGGAAACCGGGTGTCTCCCCGACGTAACACCTTGCCCGACTCGGGCGCTGCCGGAAGAACAGACATGGGATTGAAAGGCTGGGCTGGTTGTCTTGTATTGACCCTGTTGGCAGGCTCCGTGTGGGCCACCGATCAGGCCCCGATCAAAGCGAAGGCTGAAGAGAAAGCCCAAGTGCTGGAAGAGAAAGCAGCGGACAAAATCAGCGCCGCACCAGCACCGAAAGCCGAGGCCATCACCCCTACCGAAGTGCAGGCGGTCGACCCGGCCGGCGCGGCGCCGCTGGACGATCCGATCACCTGTCTGGCGCGAAGTATCTATTGGGAAGCCAAGGGAAAGGACACGCCGGAAATGGAAGCCGTGGCCAGTGTGGTGATGAATCGCCTCGGCCACGAAGGCTTTCCCGACACGGTGTGCGCTGTCGTCAAACAAGGTTCGGAAACCAAGAGCTGCCAGTTTTCCTGGTGGTGCGACGGGCGTCCGGATCAGGTCAAGGAAGATGCCGAATACACGCTGGCCAAGGATATCGCCCGCAAAGCGCTGAACCGCCAGCTCAAGGATCGCACCAACGGCGCGCTGTATTTCCACGACCGCAACGTGCATCCGAGCTGGGCCAGGGAGTACCGCAAGACCGCCGAAACGAAAAAATTCCTCTTCTACAAACCTGCCGGTGGCGACGCGCGTTAAGCGCAGACCTGCCGCACACACTCGCGCAACCAGCGATGCGCCGGATCGGCATCCATGCGCGGATGCCAGAGCATCGACACACTGATGGCCGGCATCGCGAAGGGCAGGGCGAAACTGTGCAGGCCCGTGCGCAGTTTGCTGGTATGACGTTGCGGGACCGTGGCGATCAGGTCTGATTCACGCACCAGCGTCAGCGCCGCCGAGAATCCACCGAATGAGGTGACGATGTCTCGTGTCAGCCCTAGCGCGAGTAACGCTTCGTCGACCGGGCCACTGCTGCGCCCGCGCCGTGAAATGAGAATGTGCTCGCCGCCGGCAAAGCGCTTGCCAGTGATTTTTCCCGTGCTCAAGGGATGCCCCTCACGCACCACACCGATCCACTGATCCTGAAACAGGATGCGACTGTGCAGCGTCGGGTCGGTGCTGTCATCGACCACGCCGGTTTCCAGATCGACACGGCCTTCGCGCAACGGCGTGCTGTCCTTGTCGGCTTTCTGCACAAAACGCAGGCGTACGTCGGGCGCCTCTTCGGCGATACGGGCGAGCAGGGCGGCGGCGAAGGTTTCGACGAAGCCGTCGGTGTTGCGCAAGGTAAAGGTGCGTTGCAAGCGGCCGGGATCGAGTACTTCGGCAGGCCGTAAAACCGCCTCGGCGTCCTGCACCAGATGACTGACCCGTTCGCGCAATTCCAATGCGCGCGGTGTTGGCACCAGGCCACGACCCGCTCGCACCAATAACGGATCGCCCGTGGTTTCGCGCAGACGGGCGAGGGCGCGGCTCATGGCTGACGGGCTCAACCGCAGGCATTTGGCGGCGCGGGCGACGCTGCCTTCACGCAGTAACACGTCGAGGGTGATCAGCAGGTTCAGATCCGGAGTACTCATGACATGGCGTTCCGTGCAGGTATCGAGTGCAAAGCATGCGTCTTGCGCCGTGTCTTGTCGAGGCTCAGGCTATGGCAGATCACTTTTGCGCTGCGAGCCTCCCATGTCCCGAGACCCCCTGAGCACTCCCTCCCGCTGGGCGCTGACCAGCCTGGCCTTGTCGATGTTGATGCCGTCACTGGACACCAGCATTGCCAACGCCGGGTTGCCGATCCTCGCGACCGCATTCGAGGCGACGTTTCAGCAAGTGCAATGGATCGTGCTCGCTTACCTGCTGGCAATCACCACTTTGATTGTCAGTGTCGGTCGTCTGGGCGATGGCTTCGGTCGGCGTCGATTGCTGTTGATCGGGATCGGCATTTTCACCAGCGCTTCGTTGGCTTGCGCATTGGCTCCGGGACTCGGTTGGCTGATTGGCGCACGGGCGGTGCAAGGTGTTGGCGCGGCGATCATGTTCGCCTTGACGGTGGCGCTGGTGTCAGAAGCAGTGCCCAAATCGCGGGCGGGCAGCGCGATGGGCTTGCTGGCAACGATGTCGGCGACGGGCACCAGTCTTGGGCCGTCGCTGGGCGGGCTGTTGATGACGCATGTCGGCTGGCAGGCGATTTTTCTGCTCAACGTGCCGTTGGGCTTGCTCAATGCGTGGCTGGTGTACCGCTATTTGCCGGCGGATCGGGCCGCCGGGCCGCGAGTCGCGTTCGATTATTCTGGCAGCGTGGTGCTGGTGTTGACGCTGGCGGCCTATGCGCTGGCAATGACCCTTGAAGGTTTCACCGTGCCGTTGCTGTTGGCCAGCCTGTGCGGCGCAGGATTGTTCATCGTGGTCGAGATGAAGGCCAAGTCGCCGCTGATTCGTTTGTCGCTGTTCAGCGACGCGCGACTGAGCAGCAGCCTGACGCTGACCTTGCTGGTGACGACGGTGATGATGACCACGCTGGTGGTCGGGCCGTTTTACCTGCACCAGGGTTTGGGTCTCAGCAGCACAATGGTCGGAGTAGCGTTATCGATCGGACCGTTGTTGTCCGCAATGAGTGGGGTACCGGCGGGACGTTTGGTAGATCGCTTCGGCGCGCGACGGATTGTGCCGGGCGCGTTGCTCGGGATGGCCGGCGGTTGCAGCTTGCTGGCACTCCTGCCCATGAGTATGGGACTGCCCGCGTACGTACTGCCGATCATGGTGATAGCTGTCGGTTACGCGTTGTTCCAGGCGGCCAACAACACCGGATTGATGGCCGGGGTCAGTCAGGATCAGCGTGGCGTGGTTTCGGCGATGCTCGGGCTGGCGCGCAACCTTGGGTTGATCACCGGCGCGGCAGTGATGGGCGCGGTGTTTGCGCTTGCAGCGGGGGATCCGACACAGGCGCCTGCAACGGCGATTGCCAGCGGATTGCACATCACTTTTGGCGTCGCGGTGGCGTTGATGCTCGTGGCGTTGATCATCAGCCGAGCGCAGTTCAACGGTGGGAGCGAGCCTGCTCGCGAAGAGGCCTGCACAACCAACATCTCCGGTGACTGACACACCGCTTTCGCGAGCAGGCTCGCTCCCACAGGGGGTCGATTTGATCGGTAGATCTTCAGCCGAACCGAGATCAAATGTGGGAGCGAGCCTGCTCGCGAAGAGGCCGGCACAGCCAACATCTCCGGTGACTGACACACCGCTTTCGCGAGCAGGCTCGCTCCCACAGGGGGCGGGTTGATCAGTAGGTCTTCGGCCGAACCGAGATCAAGTGTCGGAGCGGGTTGATTGGTAGGTCTCCGGCCGAACCGCGATCAAATGTGGGAGCGAGCCTGCTCGCGAAGAGGCCGGCACAGCCAACATCTCCGGTGACTGACACACCGCTTTCGCGAGCAGGCTCGCTCCCACAGGGGGGCGGGTTGATCAGTCGGTCTTCGGCCGAACCGAGATCAAGTGTGGGAGCGAGCTTGCTCGCGAAGAGGCCGGCACAACCAACATCTCCAGTGACTGACGCACCGCTTTCGCGAGCAGGCTCGCTCCCACAGGAATTTGTGGTGTGTGGGCGATTTATGTTGATTGGCGGGCGGGGAAGAACAGTTCGAAGCAGGTGATGCCATCGGCACTGCTGGCGCTGTAGCGGCCCTGATGCAACTGCATGATGGTTGCCACGATCGACAGGCCCAGGCCATTGGATTGCGCCGAGCGCTCGCGTGACTCATCGACGCGGTAAAAACGTTCGAACAACCGCGCCAAGTGTTCAGGGGCAATGGTTGCGCCCTGATTTCTGACCCGCAGATAACTGCCATCCGCCTCGGCAATCGCCTCCACCTGCACCGTCGAATCCGCCTCACCGTACTTGATCGCATTGGCGCACAGGTTGGCCAATGCCCGCCGTAATAACATCGGTTCCGCCCAGATCACACCGCTACCACTGGCCTCGATACTCACCCCGACATCAGCCGCCAGGCCTTCAAAGTAATCGGCAATGCGCTGCATCTCATCCGCGGCATCCAGCTCCTGGCGCTGACTCAAGGCACTGGCCGGATCGGTGCGGGCCAGAAACAGCATGTTGTCGAGCATCCGCGTCAGGCGCTCCAGCTCTTCGACGTTGGAGGCGAGCAACTGCTGATAGGCCTCGATGCTACGGTTCTGCTGCAGCGCGACCTGGGTTTCGCCGAGCAGATTGTTGATCGGCGTGCGCAACTCGTGGGCCATGTCGGTGGACACCTGACTCAACTGCGCAAAGCCCTTGGCGAGCCGATCGAGCATGGCGTTGAACGCTTCAATCATCGGCTGCAACTCTCGCGGCGCACCGTGACTGTCTAGGCGTTCGCCGAGGTTGCCGACACCGATACCATGAGCGTGTTGCGCCAGTCGCCGCAACGGCAACAACCCGCGATACACCAACAAACAGCCCACCACCGCCAGCAACAACGCCGCCAGCGAGGCGAGGCCATAAACGCTCAAACGGTAGTTGGCAAGCATCGCCGTGCGCTCGCTCATCAGGCGCCCGGTGGTGACTTGCAGATTGCCCAATTCGCCGGAATCGATACTCGCCGCCACCGCCGAAAACGGCACACCGTCGACACTCGGCAGGTGCTGCACGTCTTTCAGCGTCATCGCCTGGTCGATGGGCACCGCCGGCAACGTCGGCGTGCTCAGATTGCCCGGGTTGACCACCAGCAGCGGCGGTTGCCCCGGCGCACCGATGGTCAGCAGCGCTTCGCGGTTGCCAAGCATGTTCTGGAACAGTGCCGGTTTGTTCTTGATCAGCTCCAGGGTGTTGCTGTCGTTGAGGAACGTGCGCAGTTGATCGACGCGGCTAACCAGTGAGATGTCGTCGCGGCGGGTCAGCTGTTCTTCCAGTTCGCCATACAGCGCCGCGCCGAGGCCGGCCAGTGAGGCGAACGCGAGCAGGGCGAAGGCCAGCGCCAGGCGCAGGGTCAGTGAATACGGGCGATGGGGGCTCATGGCTGCGTATCGAAGCGATAGCCGATGCCACGCACGCTGTGGATCAGCTTGAGCTGGAACGGGTCATCGATCTTCGCCCGCAAGCGGCGCACGGCGACATCGACGACGTTGGTGTCGCTGTCGAAATTCATGTCCCACACCCGCGAAGCAATCAGTGAGCGCGCCAGCACTTGCCCGGTATGGCTGGCGAACAATTGCAGCAGCGCGAACTCCTTGTTGGTCAGGGTGATACGCACCCCGGCGCGGCTCACGCGGCGTTTGAGCACGTCGATCTGCAGATCAGCAACCTGCAGCTGTTCGTCTTCATGGATCGGCCCGCGCCGGGTCAGGGTACGCAGGCGCGCCACCAGTTCGGCGAAGGAAAACGGCTTGATCAGGTAATCGTCGGCGCCCAGTTCCAGGCCTTTGACGCGGTCAGCGATATCGTCGCGGGCGGTGAGAAACAGCACCGGTGTGTCGGCTTCCTTGCGCAGCCGGCGCAGGACTTCCCAGCCATCCATTTTCGGCATCATCACATCGAGCACGATCACGTCGAAGTTGTGTTCCAGCGCCAGGTGCAAGCCGTCGGCACCGTCGCGGGCGAGGCTGACGCTGTAACCCAGTTCCTGCAAACCGTTGAGCAGGTAATTGCCGGCCTTGGGTTCGTCTTCGACAACCAGAATATTCATCGATCAGTCTCAATGGTCATTGATGCAGCCGCTGCCTTGTACCTGATAGTCCAGCACATGTTCGCGGCCCTGATGGTCGAGGTAATTCAATTGCGCCGGGACCACGCCGCACGCTTGTGAAATATCGGTGCTGGACAGGACTTTGTCGACATCCAGATTGACGTAGAAGCCGGATTTGTCATGAATCACGGCGCTGTCTGGCATGTTCGCGGCGAACACGCTGCCAGTGGCGAGGAGGGCGGTGAAGGCGAGCAGGAGGGTTTTCATGGTCAGTCACTCAGTGGTCGAAGTTGATCGGCATTGGCGCCGGGACAACTTCAGGCTACCGAGCGATCCGCACGGCAAACCGACAGCTGAATGACAAAGTTGTAATGAAACATGGGGCTGACAAGGATCAAATGTAGGAGTGAGCCTGCTCGCGATAGCGGTGTGTCAGGCACCATCTGTGTTGGTTGACACACCGCTATCGCGAGCAGGCTCACTCCTACAGGGGATTTGGGGTGGTCGGTCAGCTCGCGTGGGTATTGAGGATGCTCGCCACCTGCTGCGGCTGGCAGTTCAGATAAGGCGAGGACTTCAACCAGCGCTGATCCGGGTACCACGAAAACATGAACTGGCCATTCTTCAGGCGGTCGATCACCTGCTTGGCGATCTGCGGTCGTACCGCCGGGCAACCCTGGCTGCGGCCGATACGTCCTTGTTTCTTGCTCCACAACGGATTCACATAACTGGCGGCGTGAATGACGATGGCGCGATCGCGGGCCATGTCATTGAAACCCGGCTCCAGACCGTCCATGCGCAGCGAATAACCGTGGGTGCCGCTGTAACTTTCCTGGGTGCGGAACAGGCCGAGGCTGGACTGGTAACTGCCTTCGACATTGGAAAACTGCGTGGCGAAGTTTTCCCCGGAGTTGGAGCCGTGGGCGACCAGATCGCGCAGCACCAATTTCTTTTTGCTCAGGTCGAAGATCCACAGGCGGCGTTCGGTGGACGGTTGCGAATAGTCGATGATCGCCAGATGGCGGGACGGCTTCGCACCGTTGTTGACCGCGCATTGCATGGCGTTCAAAGCACCTTTCAGCGCTTGGGGATTGAGTTCTGGCGCGGCGTGCGCGAGGCTGGTGAAGAGAACCGGCGATGGTTTGCCGGCGGCAAAAACTGGACTGGTCACGACGATAGCGGTGGCAGTCAGCAGAAGTCGGCGCAAAAACGTCAACATTTTATAAAGTGTCCTCACTTGCTACATATTTGGCACTTTGGCTCCTGACTCCCAGTCAATACCCGCAAGCCCGTTGATCGAGCCTGACTCTCAAGCGCACCTGATGTAAGGTTGGCCATCATCTGGACGGCCATGGATTGGAGTAAAGCAGTTGTTCAAAAAGTACGCATGCTACTTGAGCATTTGTTTGCTCGCTGCGCCGTTTGTCGCTTGTGCCGATGAGCCGTTGCCGCCGCTGGGGACATTGCCAACGCCACCGGCCGAGATGCCGGTCGAGCCGCAAAGTCCCTTGCAGGCTGTAATGATCAGTCTGCCGCAGTCGTGCCCGGCGATTGCCGCGCATCTCAACGGCCCGGCGCTGACGCAATTGCAGGCGTTCTACCAGCAGCAGGACTGGATGCCGGTGTGGGCCAGTGAATCGGCACGATTGCCGGTGTTGCGCGCGCAATTGCAGCTGTTGGCCGATGATGGTCTCAATCCAAAACGCTATCCGGTCGCAACCACGGCGCCTCAGGATGGCGAGTTGTGTGCCGACATCGACATCAGCCGCAACTACCTCCAGGCCCTGCAGGATCTGCACTACGGAAGCCTGCTGCAATCACACTTCGAACCGCTGTGGCATGCCGACGCCAGCCCGCGTGACCGTCAGGCGGAATTGTTGGCGATCGCCGTACCGGGCATGCACGACATTCCCGCCGCGTTTGATCTGGCCCGTCCGCGCCTGGCGCAATACCAGAACCTGCGTCAGCTCTACGCCGCGCAACGGCTCACAGCCTTGCCGCAATGGCAGTCGGTCGGCAGCGGGCCGCTGCTGCGCCCGGACATGGAAGACAAACGCGTGCCGGAACTGGCTCAGCGTCTGTACAGCGAAGGCTATCTGACTCAGATCATTGGTACGTCCGGCAATGCGTATGACGGCGTGCTGGTCGACGCCGTGAAGAGTTTTCAGGCCAATCATTCGTTACAGGCCGACGGTGTGGTCGGGCCGGGTACGATTGCCGAACTCAACATCAGTCCGCTGACCCGCCGTGAACAATTGCGCGTGAACCTTGAGCGTTTCCGCTGGATGGCCCAGGACATAGAGCCCGATGGCTTGCTGGTCAATGTCGCCGCCGCTGAGTTGACGCTGTATCAGGGCGGCGTGCCGGTGTGGCAGACCCGCACGCAGGTCGGTCGCGCGGAGCGCCAGACGCCGCTACTGAAATCGCGGGTGACGCGCCTGACCCTGAACCCGACCTGGACCGTACCGCCGACCATCTGGAAGGAAGACAAGCTGCCGGAAATCCGCAAGGACCAGACCTTCCTCAGCCGCCAGAACCTGCAAGTGCTTGACGCCAACGGGCAGCCGCTGGCGGCAGCGGATATCGACTGGGACAACCCCGGCAACATCATGCTGCGTCAGGACGCCGGGCCGCGTAATCCGTTGGGGCAAATGGTCATCCGCTTCCCCAATCCGTTCTCGGTGTACTTGCACGACACGCCAAGCAAGGCGCTGTTTGAAAAAGGCCCGCGTGCCTTCAGCTCCGGCTGCGTGCGGGTCGAGCATCCGATGCAACTGCGTGATCTGCTGCTCACCCCGGCGGAAAAGGCCCGCACTGAAACCCTGCTGGCCACCGGCACCACCCACGAATTTCGCCTGTCGGCGCCGGTGCCGATCCTGATGACCTACTGGACAGCGCAGGTCGACAGCAGCGGAAACGTGCGTTACGCGCCGGACATCTACAGCCGTGACAGCGCCTTGCTCGTCGGGCTTGACCGGGCGCATTGAGTCTCAGCGGGTGGTTCTGTTCCAGAACACCCGCGCCAGCCACGCATCGACACTCAATTTGCCCGCCCCGGCGAACACCAGCGGCACTAGCGCCGCCAGGTAAATCGCCGGCAGCTTGAAGTTGCCGAAGCCTTTGTTGGTGATCGCATAACCCTGCGCCAACTCGCTCAGCGACGACCAATCGGCAGGCCAGTGCACGGCAGCGGTGGCGACGACTGTTACCACCATCAGCGAAATCGCTGAGATCCGTGTCCCGAAGCCGACCAGAATTGCCAGCGCGCAGATCAGTTCGGCCCACATCGACAGTTCCCAGTTCAACGTTGCCGGCAGGTGATTGAAGGGGAAGGGGAATTTGTCCTGAATGTCTTCGAACCAGTTCTGCCCGTTGAATTTCTCCAGCCCGGATTCGAAAAATTCCCAGGCGATGAACAGACGCAGGGTCAGAGGCGCGAGCCAGGTACCGGCGCGGTCGAGGTTCAGGTGCAGGCCTTTGACGGCGCTTGAAAGGGGGGTGGTCATGATGCAGCTCCGGTGAGTTGAGTGAAATCGACCGGGGTATTTCAGCGTCGGGGTGTATCGGGGATGTGTCGGCGGGGTGGGGGATTGTGCTTTTGGTGTGTCTGCGGCTTCGGGGTATACAGTGCGATACAGTCAGAGGCCCCTCGACTGACCGAGGTGTCTTGCGTCATCCATCGACCTGAAAATCCGAGTCGATTATGGATTCACCCAAGCACGTTGAGGTCGGCGTACATCCTCAATATCCCCCGATCGGCTCCCTCTCCCTCCGGGAGAGGGCTGGGGTGAGGGCAACAGGGCTGGACGCAGACCCACAGCCCAGTCAGCATGGCCAAAAAAACGGACCAGCCCCCCATGCGACGACTTCCCTCCCTGGCCGCCCTGCGCACCTTCGAATGCGCCGCCCGCCACGCGCATTTCGGCCGTGCAGCCGCCGAACTGTGCGTCACCGACAGCGCCGTCAGCCATCAGATCCGCCAGCTCGAAGAACAACTCGGCGTCTCACTGTTCATCCGCGAAGGCCGACAAATCCGCCCGACCATCGCCGCCGGACGCCTGATGCAAAGCCTGCAACAAGCCTTCGAACTGATCGGCGATGCCTGCGATGAACTGCGTGACCCATCCTCGCTGGCCGTGCTCAGACTGGCCGTCACCGCCGAACTCGCGCAAAAGTGGCTGATGAGTCGCCTCAGCGATTTCTATGCGCGCTATCCGCACATCACCTTGCACCTCTACGAACAACCGATCGACGCCAGTGCACCGGGCGAAGACATCGACCTGGCGATCACCTACGGCACCGGCCCGGTCGACAGCAGTGCCTACTTCGTGCGGCCTCTGCCAGCCCTGCAGTTCTTCCCGGTGTGCAGCCCCGGTCTGTTCAACCAGGGCACCTTGAAAACACCCAAGGATCTGGCCCGCCACTGTCTGTTGCACGACGACCAGGACGGCAAGACCTGGACCGCGTGGCTGACCAGCCACGCCGGTGATCTGCGCCCGCAGCGTCAGCTGTATTTCGCCCACGCCGGTCTGGCGCTGGAAGCGGCGGCGCAAGGGCAGGGCGTGGCCATGGGCGACAACCTCACCGCGCAAGAAGATCTGCAAAGTGGCCGGCTGGTGCGGCCCTTCGCCTCCAGTATGACCGCCCTCGGCCAATACGCACTGGTCTGCGAACGGCTGCGGCTGGAGCGCCCGGCGGTGGCGCAGATGCTCGAATGGTTCAACGATCAACTGGTCGATTGATGAGTTGAATTCAACTGTTCCGTAATAATCATCGTTGGCGGGCGCAGTGCGCGCGCCCTTAGCCTGTGGTCATTCCAATCCCATCGCGAAGACGAGGTTTGACCATGGCACGCTTGCTCGACTCCACCCCCAAACACGACGGCTTCCATCTGCCCGGCGAATTTGAAGCCAAGTCCGGCTGTTGGCTGGGCTGGCCGGAGCGCACCGACGTCTGGCGCAACGGTGCGAAACCGGCGCAGAAAGTCTGGGTGCAGATCGTCACCGCCATCTCCCATAGCGAACCAGTCACCGTGTGCGCCTCAGCCGCGCAGTTCGCCACGGCGCGTCGGCAGTTGCCGCCACAAGTGCGCGTGGTCGAGATGACCTGCAACGACACCTGGTTCCGCGACAGCGGCCCATGCTTTGTGGTCAACGATCAGAGCGGTGAAGTGCGTGGCGTCGACTTCGAATTCAACGCCTATGGCGGTCTTGACGGCGGCCTGTATTTCCCGTGGGACAAGGACGACCAGATCGCCAGCAAGATCCTCGAAATCGAGCGCTTCGACCGCTACCGCGCGCCGCTGATTGCCGAGCTGGGCGGCATCCAGAGCGACGGCCAGGGCAGCATCCTCACCACCGAACAATGCCTGCTCAACCGCAATCGCAACCAGCATCTGGGCAAGGACGAAGTGACCCGACGCCTGACCGATTACCTCGGCGCAGAGCAGGTCATCTGGCTGCCACGCGGCTGCAAGTTCGACGAAACCGACGGCCATGTCGACGACCTCGCCTGTTTCGTGCGTCCCGGTGAAGTGGTGCTGCAATGGACCGACAACCGCGACGATCCGCAATGGGAAATCTACCAGGAGGCCTACGACATCCTGCGCAGCACCCGCGACAGCCGAGGGCGCGAGCTGATCGTGCACAAACTGCCGCAACCGGATGTGCTGGAATGGACCGCCGAAGAAGCCGACGGCCTCGATCAGCAGGACAGCACCCACACCCGTCAGGCCGGCACGAAAATCTGCGCGTCGTACATCAACTATTACGCTGGCAACAGTTCGATCGTGGTGCCGCTGTTTGGTGATCGCAACGATCAAGTGGCGCTGGCGACGCTGGCCGAACTGTTCCCGCAGCACAAAATCGTCGGCATCGAAAACTCCCGGGAAATCCTCCTCGGTGGCGGCAACGTCGCGTGCATCACCATGCCGCAATACGCCGGCAAAGGAGTGTAATCATGGGCCTGCACAAACTGACTCAAGCGTTATTGCTGGTGCTTGCACCCCTGTGTGTGCAGGCTGCTGACTCCGCCAAACCGGTGGTTAATCTGTACATCTGGGGTGAGTACCTGGCGCCGGATACGCTGAAGAATTTTGAGGCAAAGACTGGTATTCATGTGGTCGCCGATCACTTTGATTCGCTGGAAACCGTAGAGACCAAACTGCTTACCGGGCGCAGCGGTTACGACCTGGTGTTAACCGCTGGCCAGCACCTGTCGCGCGCCATCGAGAGCGGCGCGATCCAGCCGCTGGACAAGGCCCGGGTGCCGCATTTTGTCGGGGTTGGCGAGGAGTTTCGTCAGCACATGGCGGTGTTCGATCCGGGCAATCGTTACGCCGGGATTTACGCTTGGGGCACCACTGGCGTCGGCTATCAGGAAGAGGCAATCAAGCACCGTGCGCCCGATGCACCGACGGACAGTTGGGCGATGTTGTTCGATCCGGCGGTGGTGGCGAAATTCGCCGATTGCGGGGTGAGTCTGCTCAACGATCCCAACGAGGTATTCGCCGCTGTCATGAAGTACATGGGGCTGGACATCAACCGGCAGAATCTCGATGACTTGAAACTTGCCGAGCAGCAGTTGGCGAAGATCCGGCCGTATATTCGTTACTTCGATAACGACCTGAATATCAGCGATCTGGCCAACGGCAACACCTGTGTGGCGATGTCGTGGAACGGCAACGTCGCCATCGCGGCGGGGCAGGCGGAAGCGGCGAAGAAGCCGTTCAAGTTGAGTTACCGGATTCCGAAAGAGGGTACGTTGATCTGGTTCGATGCCATGGTCGTGCCCAAGGACGCACCGCATCCCCAGGCCGGGTTGGCGCTGATGGATTATCTGATGACGCCGGAAGTGATTGCGCCGATCACCGACACCATTCATTACGCCAATGCGATCACGGCGGCGGATGGTTTGGTGGACGCGTCGATTCGTAATGATCCGGGGACGTATCCGTCCGCGCAGGTCAGGGCTTCGCTGTACAGCAAGAATGACAATGGCAAGGCGTTCAATCGGGCGTTGATCCGGGCGTTCAGCCGGTTGAAATCCGGGCTTTGAAAAGCGGGCCCTCACCCCAGCCCTCTCCCGGAGGGAGAGGGAGCCGACCGAGGTGTCTTGCGTTATACATCGACCTGAAAAAACGAGTCGATTATGGATCTAAGTCTTGGCGTTCATGGATTCAAAGACGTTATTTCAGGTCGACGTAAATCTCCAATCTCCCCCCAATCAGTCCCCTCTCCCTCCGGGAGAGGGTTAGGGTGAGGGCAGTCGATTATGGAATTGAGAAGTCTTGGCGATCATGGATTCAAAGACGTTATTTCAGGTCGACGTAAATCTCCAATCTCCCCCAATCAGTCCCCTCTCCCTCGGGGAGAGGGTTAGGGTGAGGGCAGCGGTTTAGGCACCCGCCACAAATACCACGCCGCCACCGTCCGATACGGCCTCCACGCCAACCCGATCTCAACCATCTGCCTGCGCGTTGGCTGCACCTCCAGCCCCTTCAACCGCCGATACCCCTCGCGAACACCAAAATCATCCGCCGGCAGAATATCCATGCGCTCCAGGCTGTAGATCAGCAACATCTCCACGGTCCAGCGACCCACCCCGCGCAAACTGACCAACCGTTCGATCAGCGCCTCGTCATCCATCGCCAGCGCGGTGGCGTAATCCGGCACCACACCCCCCAGCGCTGCCTGGGCAATGCCCTGAATCGTCGCAATCTTGCCAGCGGAAAACCCGCAACTGCGCATTCGCTCGAAATCCGTCGCAAGAATCTGCTCGGGCCGCGGAAACGACTGCCCGGGAAACAACCCCACCAACCGCCCGACAATCGCATCCCCAGCCTTGGCATGCAGTTGCTGATAAGCAATCGCCCGCACCAGCGACTCGTACGGATCACGCGCCGGATGCGGTTGATGCAGGCACGGGCCGACCGCAGCAATGTGACGCTGCCAATCTGCATCGAGCGCGGCCAGAAACGCGCTGGCTGCTGGATAGGCGTCGGCCATGTTATTTCAGCAAACCGTTGACTTCGCCGTAGCTGAACGCCTTGAGGTCATGGGTATCGAGTTTGCCGTTGGCCAGAAAGCTTTTCACCAGCCCACCCATCGCGCCATAGAGGAATTCGGCAATGCCGGAACCCGCGCTCAAGCGGCGCACGCCCAGCGCTTGCAGTTCTTCAGGCGAAGGCAGGCAAGCGAAACCAAGGACATTGACTGGCAGCGCAGTGCCCTTGCAGATGGCCTCGATTTCATAGGCCGACGTGACGCCCGCCGCGAACAAACCATCAGCGCCGGCCGCTTGATACAGCGCCGCCCGATGCAGGGTTTCGGCGACGCGATCCTCGGCCGGGACGAGGTTTTTCAGATACACGTCGGTGCGCGCATTGATGAACAGCTGCACATTGCGTTTGTTGGCAACCTGTCGCACCACTTCGATCTTGCGCGCGAGCAGCTCAGGATCGGCAGAACCGTCCTCGATATTGATCCCGACGGCACCCGACGCGATCACCGCATCCAGCACTTCGGCCACGCGCCCGAGGTCATCGGAATACCCGGCCTCGACATCCACGGTCAACGGAATGCTGATCACCCGGGCGATGGATTCCACCGTCGACACCAGACGTTCGAGGGGCAGGGTGTTGCCGTCCGGATACCCGTGGGCCCAGGCCACCGCCGCGCTGCTGGTGGCCACGGCTTTACCGCCCAGATGCTCGACCAGTCGCGCCCCGGTGGCGTCGGCGACATTGGTCAGCATCAACAGGCCTTGCTGGTGCAACTGGTGAAACTGCGTAGCGAGCGCGTTCATCAAAAATCCTTCTTGTCAGTTGATGAGGTTGGTCAGAATGCCAGTTGTTGGGTGAGCTGCACGGCGGCGTTTTCCAGCCGCAGCAGAAACGCTTTGCGCGGCTGCCCACCACCATAGCCGGTGAGCGAGCCATCCGCGCCGATCACCCGATGGCAGGGCACCACAATCGATAACCGATTGTGCCCGTTGGCCAGACCGACCGCGCGACTGGCGCCGGGTTTGCCCAAACCGGCGGCGATGGCGCCGTAAGTGCTGGTGTGGCCGTAAGGGATTTGCCGCAGCGCCGACCAGACCTGCCGGGCAAACTCGCTGCCGGGCAAGTGCAGAGGCACGCTGAAATCGCTGAGTTTGCCGGCGAAATACGCCGCTAGTTGCTGCTCGATCTGCTGCAAATGCGCGTTGTGCCCCGGCGCGACCGCGTAGCCGTAACGTTGCTGCAGTTCTTCGACTTCGCGGGTCAGTGCCGGGCGATCAAGAAACTCCAGCAACACCAAGCCACGGCGTTCGGCCATGGCAATCATCGGCCCCAGCGGCGTGGTCAACCGAGTGAACAGCAGCGGCTCGCTGTGTTCGACGCGACCGGGGGTGATGTGGAAGGACTTCTGAAAGGCATCACGAAAACCGCTGAGCGATTCATAACCCGAATCAAACGCGGCGTGATCAATCGAGGTGCCTTGCTTGATCCCGCCCAGCGCCATGCCCAAGCGGCGCGTACGCAGCCACGCATGGAAGGTCATGCCGAAATGCTGCTTGAACCAGCGCCGCAGCTTCAGTGGCTCGATACCTTCGGCGAGCAACTGCGCATCGCTCCAGCGCAACTCCGGATCGGCCTCCACGGCTTTGAGCAGGCGCTGCACCCAGTCTGGCGCGATGGCCGCGGCGTCCAGCGGCTTGCAACGCAGGCAGGCGCGATAGCCGGCAGACAGGCATTCGTCGGCATGGGCGAAGAATTCGACGTTCTCCGGTTTCGGCTTGCGCGCCGTGCAACTGGGGCGGCAGAAGATCCCGGTGGTTTTCACCGCCGTGAAGAACACGCCTTCATAGGCAGTGTCGCGTTCGAGCATGGCGCGAACCATCTCGGCGTGGGGCGGCAGGACAGCGGTTTGTATGTTCATGGGCTGAGAGTAAAACCAGTTTGTCGATGGCTCCACCGAAAAATCGACAGTGAATTTTCAAATCCCCTGAACTACCGTGTAGGAGCTGCCGCAGGCTGCGATCTTGATCGTTCCCACGCTCTGCGTGGGAATGCAGCCCGGGACGCTCCGCGCCCCAAAATCCACAGATCGCCGCTATCGGCAGCTCCTACCGTTTGTTGAGGTGTGCCCGATGCATCCGTTTTCCATCCAACACATTGATCACATCGTCCTGCGCGTCGCCGATCTGCAACGCAGCATCGACTTCTACAACCAGGTCTTCGGCGCCGAAGTGGTCAAGCGCAACGAGCCGCTGGGCCTGATCCACCTGCGCGCCGGCACTTCGATGATCGACCTCGTCGGCCTGCAAGGCGAACTCGGCCGCAAGGGCGGCGGGGCGGCCGGGGCCGAGCGGCGTAACGTTGATCATTTCTGCCTGCGCATCGAACCGTTCGATGAAGCAGCGCTGATTGCACACCTGCAAACCTTCGGCCTGACTGTGGCAAAAGCCGAATCACGCTTCGGCGCCGAGGGCAAAGGGCTGTCGCTGTATTGCTTCGACCCGGATGGCAATCAGGTAGAACTCAAAGGCCCGTCCGAGGCTTAAGCGCGTTTCGCCGTCAACAGCACCGATGCCGCCGCCGACAGCAGGCCTGCGCAGCAACGATTGAAGATCCGTTTGCCGCGCGGCTGGGCGAACCAGCGGCGCATGTGCAGGCCCATCCAGGCGTAGGCGCTGATGGCGATCCACTCCAGCAACAGAAACAGCACGCCCAGCACCGCGAATTGCGCCGGCACCGGGCGCGCCGGGTCGACGAACTGCGGCAGAAACGCGGTAAACAACAGGATCGCCTTCGGATTGCCCGCCGCCACCAGAAACTCCTGCCGCGCCAACGCAAAGAAACCAACGGTCGCGCCCGTTACCTGTTGCTCGGCCTCAGGATTGGCCCGCCACAACTGCCAGGCCAGATACAACAGATACGCCGCGCCAATGATCTTGATCGCATGGAACAGCCATACCGAGGTCTGCAGCACCACCGACAGGCCCGCACCGGCCAGCGCAATCATCCCGGCGAACGCCAGAATCCGCCCGATGCCCGCCGTGCACGCGCGGCGAAAGCCATAACGCGTGGCGTTGCTGACCGACAGCAGATTGTTCGGCCCGGGGGCCATGTTCAGGGCGAAACAGGCCGGAAGAAACAGGGTGAGGGTGGCGAGATCCATGACGGCACTCCAGTAACGAGGACCATGTTTTTATCACAGCCCCCACGCGCTCAGACCCATACAGTCACGCAGCGCTGTCGCGGTACAGCGCCCCGCGCTGTTGGGCAACGCGGTCGAACTTTTTGCAGATGCCTTCACTCTGTATCAGTCATAGGGTGATGGTTTCGTCAGAAAAAACTATCCATCCGGTCAGATACGGCGATAGCCGTGTAAAATTTCGCCGACGTTGCACCCACCCCGTTTGGCCCCAGGCGGCCCCACCAAGAGCGATCTACATGCAAGCAAAGGCCCGTGAAGTTTATGTGCCACCGGTGCTGCAAGATCTGCGAGCCGGCACTGCCGAACTGCACATCGCACTGGAAAAACGCCTTCCTTTTTTCTCCGATTTTCTCGATACACAGGCTTTTGTGCGGCTGATGCAGGCTTATTACGGCTTCTATCTGCCGCTGGAAAACGCTTTGCTACGCAGCGATGCAATGCCTGCCGATTTTGAACTGACGCCTCGACTCAAAGCGCCAACCTTGCGCACTGATCTGCACGCGCTGGGCGTATCTGCCGAAGCGCTGCAAGGCCTGCCGCAGTGCGAGCAGTTGCCGGTCATCGATTCAAGCGCTGCCTGCCTGGGCGTGCTCTACGTGCTCGAGGGCGCGACGCTCGGCGGGCAGATTCTGCGCCGGGAAATCTCCACCCGGTTAGGCCTGGAAGCCGATAACGGCGCGGCCTTTCTCGATATCTACGGCGCCGCCACGGGCCGGCGCTGGCGGGACTTTATCGAATACCTCGGCAGTCGGCCAATGAGCGCCGCCGAGCGCGCCGCTGTCGTCACGGCAGCACAAACCACATTCAGCTGTTTCGAGCACTGGCTCGAAAGCCGGGAGGTACTGGCATGAACCCGCAAGACAAACAAGACTTTGAAGAACTGCTGGCCAACTGTGCCGACGAGCCGATCCGTTTCCCCGGTGCGATCCAGCCCCACGGTTTGCTGCTGACCTTGAGCGAGCCTGAGCTGGCGATCATTCAGGTCAGCGCCAATGTCGAAACGTTGCTGGCCCGAGAGCCGCAAAGCCTGATCGGCCAGCCGCTGGCAAGCCTGATCGGCGACGCCGAAGCGGCAAAAGTGCGCGAAGCCTTGCTGCAACCGTCGCTGTCCGACTTGCAGCCGCTGCGCTTCCGGCTCAATGGCACCGCGTTCGAGGGCCTGCTGCATCGCCATCAGGGCGTGCTGATTCTGGAGCTGGAAATCCACGTCGAGAATTTCCAGCCGCGCAACGTCGCCGGCAACCAGACCCATCTGGGGCGCATGCTTCAGCGTCTGCAAGCGGCCACCACCTTGCAGGCGCTGTACGACATCAGCGTCAAGGAAATCCAGGCCATGACCGGTTACGACCGGGTGTTGATCTACCGTTTCGAAGAGGAGGGCCACGGTCAGGTCATCGCCGAAGCCTCGGACCCGTCGATGGAAGTGTTCAACGGCCTGTTTTTCCCGGCGTCGGACATTCCCGAACAGGCGCGCGAGCTGTATCGCACCAATTGGCTGCGGATCATCCCCAATGCCGATTACCAACCGGTGCCGCTGCTGCCAAAGCTGCGCCCGGACACGAACACGCCGCTAGACCTGAGTTTCGCCACCCTGCGCAGCGTATCGCCGATCCACTGCCAGTACATGAAGAACATGGGCGTGCTGTCGTCGATGAGCATTTCCCTGCTCAAGGGTGACAAGCTCTGGGGCCTGATCAGCTGCGGCAATCGTCAGCCACTGCATGTGCCGCACGAATTGCGCGCCGCGTGTCAGACCATCGGCCAGGTGCTGTCGCTGCAGATCAGCGCCATGGAAGCGCTGGAGATCAGCCGTCAGCGTGAAGAGAAAGTCGAGGCGTTGGCGCTGCTCAATCAAGCGATGATCGACTCGCCGCAAAATGTCTTCGACGGCCTCGCCAATCAGCCACAGACCCTGTTGGCGCTGACCAATGCCGGCGGTATTGCAATCATCGAAGACAAGCAGCTGCACCGTTACGGCAACTGCCCGGAGCCGGAAGAAATCCGCGCGTTGCACAAGTGGTTGCAGGACAGCGGCGAGGCGGTGTTTGCCAGTCATCACCTGGCCAGCGTCTACCCGCCGGCCGCGCAGTATCAGCAGGTGGCCAGCGGTGTGCTCGCCATGAGCTTGCCGAAACCGGTGGACAACGGTGTGTTCTGGTTCCGTCCGGAGGTCAAGGAAAACATCAATTGGAGCGGCGATCCGCGCAAGCCACTGGACCTGGAAAACTCCGACGCCGGCCTGCGTTTGCGCCCGCGTACCTCGTTTGAAATCTGGAAAGTCGAGATGGCCGGGATCTCCACCAAGTGGAGCCACGGTGATCTGTTCGCCGCCAACGATCTACGGCGTTCGGCACTGGAAAATGATCTGGCGCGGCAAGTGCGTCGTGAGCAGGAAGCGGTGCGCGCCCGCGATGAGCTGGTGGCCGTGGTATCCCACGATCTGCGCAACCCGATGACCGTGATTTCGATGCTTTGCGGCATGATGCAGAAGGCTTTCAGCTCGGACGGCCCGCACACTTCGCGGCGCATCTCGACGGCCATCGACACCATGCAACAGGCTGCCGGCCGCATGAATACGCTGCTGGAGGATTTGCTCGATACCTCGAAAATCGACGCCGGGCGCTACTCCATCACCCCGCAGAAACTTGACGTCGGGCAGATGTTCGAGGAGGCGCAGGCACTGCTCGCGCCGCTGGCGCTGGACAAGGACATCAGCATTTCCTTCGACGCCGATCCTGATCTGCGCATTCATGCCGACCCGGAGCGGCTGTTTCAGGTGCTGTCGAATCTGGTCGGCAATGCGATCAAGTTCACCCCGCGCCTGGGCAGGGTGGGCGTGCATGCCACGTCGGTCGGCGATGACATTGTCTTCACCGTGCGCGACAGCGGCGAAGGCATTCCCAAGGAGCATCTGCCGCACGTGTTCGATCGTTACTGGACGGTGAAAGAGGGCAACCCGACCGGCACTGGTCTCGGTTTGTACATCACCCAAGGCATCGTCGAAGCCCATGGCGGGCGGATCTTCGCCGAGAGCGAGCCGGGGCAGGGCAGCGAGTTCCGCTTCACCGTGCCACGTTTGGACTGAGCGTCGATTTTCATGTGGGAGCGAGCCTGCTCGCGAATGGGATTGTTTGATCGTTCCCACGCTCTGCGTGGGAATGCCTCAACGGACGCTCTGCGTTCGGCTCTGGAAGGGACGCGGAGCGTCCCGGGCTACATTCCCACGCAGAGCGTGGGAACGATCAGGATCACAGGGGCATTTTCTTCAATACCCAGGATCGGGCGCTCGATACCGTGAGCACCTTGTTCCTCGATTTGAAGCAGGTGTGCGATGAGTCTGATTGTTTCCATGGCGGCGTTTGCGTTGGCGGCGTCGATCACGCCGGGGCCGGTGAACATTGTGGCGTTGAGTTCCGGGGCGCAGTTCGGTTTTCGCGCCAGTCAACGGCATGTTGCCGGGGCCACGTTGGGGTTTGTGTTGCTGCTGGTGCTGATGGGGTTGGGTCTGCACGAGGTGCTCAAGCTCTGGCCATTCATGACCCGCGTGGTGCAACTGGCCGGTGTGGCGTTTCTGCTGTTCATGGCGTGGAAACTGGCCATGGATGACGGGCAATTGAATGCCCGTGAATCGGGGCGGGCGCCGTCGATGCTGTACGGCGCGGTGATGCAGTGGCTTAACCCGAAAGCCTGGATGGCCTGCGTCGCGGGTATGGGCGCGTTTGTCGCCGATGGCGAGGCGCGGCTGGTGTGGCAGTTTGCGGCGGTGTATCTGGTGATCTGTTATCTGTCGGTCGGCTGCTGGGTGTATGCCGGGACGTTTTTGCGTGGGTATCTGAGCAACGCGGCGGGGATGCGTTGGTTCAACCGGAGCATGGCGGGGTTGTTGACCGTCAGCGCGATATACCTGCTGCTACCGTAAACCCTGTAGGAGTGAGCCTGCTCGCGATAGCGATCTATCAGTCAATATAAATGTCGACTGATAGACCGCTATCGCGAGCAGGCTCACTCCTACAATGGATCACGGGTAGCCGAGAGATTGATTAGTTGAACGGCTGCTGAAACGCGCCACCTTCCATGTGCCAGACCTTCGGCTCCTCTGAAAAATATTCCTCCAGCCCCAGCATGAACAGCCGGTGGTCCTCACTCGCTTCAAACCCAGGCGTGTGATCCTCAAGGGATTGCCAGCGCACAATCAGATTGAACACCTCAGGCGTTTCAATTCCCTGCGCAAGCAAGTGCCCGCCGTAACCCTTGGCGCGTTTGAGCAACGGCTCGACCTCGGCAAACGCCTGCCGGAAGGCTTCGGTTTTCCCTGTGTGAACGGGCAGTAAAGCGATCTCATAAATCATGATGTTCTCCTCGGAACTGAGTTCAGCGATTGGCGAGTTCGGGCGACGGCGCGACGGCAATCGCGATTTTGCCTTGGACGCCGTTGTTAGGCGTTTCCAGCAAGGCATGGGCGAGGCCGATGTCGGCCAGTGGATAGACTGCGCCAACGTGTGGACGCAACTGACCGTTTGCGATCAAGGCGCTCAGTTCATCGAGCTTGCCGCGGTTTTGCCGGGTGAACACGAAGTGATAACTGGCGTTCTTGCCCCACGCCTGAATCAGGTTTTGTGGCTGGGCAAGGTCGACGATCGACACCACGCGGCCAAGCTGTGCAAGCGCGTCAGGACTGCGTGACAAGGCGTTGCCGCCGATGGTGTCGAACACCACATCGACGCCGCGCCCCTCGGTTTCGCGCAGGATCGCCTCGACGTAATCTTCCTTTTCGTAGTCGATCAGCACATCGGCGCCCATGCGCTGGGCGAACTCGAAATTTGCTTCGCGTACGGTGGTGAAGACCTTCGCACCGATGGCTTTGGCCAGCTGGATCGCAACATGGCCGACGCCGCCTGCACCGCCGTGGATCAGAATGCTTTCGCCGACTCTGAGCGCGGCCCGCACGACCAATGCTTCCCACGCGGTTCCGCCCACCAGGCTCAGGCTGGCCGCTTCGAGGTGACTCAACGCGGGCGGTTTCTTGGCAACAATGCTTTGCGCCGCAACGTGGTACTCGGCATAACTGCCCGGGCCGGCAAATATTTGCGGGGTGTACCAGACCTCGTCGCCCGGTACGAAGGCCGTCACCCCCGGCCCAACGGCTTCGATAACGCCAGAAACGTCGTGCCCGGTAATGGCGGGGAGGGGCACCAGATCGGCATAGTCGCCACGGCGAACCTGATAATCCAGCGGGTTGATGGAGGTGGCGTGCACCCGTACCAGGACTTCGCCCGCTTGTGGCACTGGCTTGGGCACGTCGCGCAGTTCGAACGATTGCGCGCCGCCAAATGAAGTAAGGATCATCGCTTTCATTGCATTGCCTCGTTTCGGTAAAAAGGGATATCGGGAAATTTCGATATCATGGGGTAAAAAATTACAGCTCGCTGCCGATGATCTCGGCCAGCGCACTGATCGCTGCTTCGTTGCGTTTGTAATAGGTCCATTGGCCGATGCGCCTGACTTCCACCAGGCCGGCGCGTTGCAGCGTCGCCAGATAATCAGACACCGTCGACTGCGACAGCCCGACGCCTTCCTGAATACTGCTGACGCAAACGCCCACCGTGTGCACGTCACCTTCATCCTGCGGAGGAAAGTGTTTCTCGGGATCCTTCAAGCCTTTGAGGATTTCCAGGCGTGTGCGGTTCGAGAGGGCTTTGAAGATTTCGAGTAGTTCCATGCCGCGAAGATATCGGAATTTACCGATATGTCAATATCTGAATGTGAAACCGATCAGGCAATCACTCTGACCCTGTGGGAGCGAGCCTGCTCGCGAAAGCGGTGGCACAGTCAATATTCCCGTGACTGACACAGCGCTTTCGCGAGCAGGCTCGCTCCCACAGGGGAGGTGTTGAGTTTCAGATGACGTGTCAGCCGCGATATTGGCCGGGCGTGGCCGCCAGGTGCTGCTTGAACGCCCGCTGAAAATGCGCCTGATCGGCAAACCCTGCCTCAAGCGCCACATCCGCGATCAACTGGCCGTCGCGCAATCGCTCGCGGGCGAACTGGATGCGCTGGTTGACCAGAAACGCGTGGGGCGTCATGCCGTAATGCTGTTTGAAGGCGCGGATCAGGTACGACGGTGACAGCTGTGCCGCGGCGCAGATGTCGTCGAGGTTCAGCAGCTCGGTGCAGTGCTCGCGGATAAAGTCAGCCGCGCGTTCCAGTTTGAAATTCGGCTCGCGCAACGACGGTTCGGCAGGGTTGAGGCGCAGTTGCAGGTCGCTGAAGAATTCCACCGCCGCGCTTTGCTTGCGCAAGACATCCTGTTGCTCGTCGACCAGTACGTCGTAAAGCGCGATCAGGTCGCGAAACAATTCTGCCTCCTGCAAGTGCGTGTCGGAAAACCGCCGAAACTCGAGCTCGGCACTGAACCCCAACTGATGCTGCAGATCCGTCAGCCACGGCGTCTCGACGTACAGCATCACATACGACCAAGGCTGGTCATCAATCGGATTGCACGCATGCACATCACCGGGATTCATCAGCACCACGGTGCCCGCCGCGACATCGAACTGCGCCTGTTCATGCACATACGTGCTGCGCCCGGCGGTGATTGCGCCAATGGAAAAGTGCGCATGGGAATGCCGCGCATAGCAGACCTCGCGACCATCGGCGATGGCCCGCGCTTCAATGAATGGCAGCGCCGCGTCGCGCCAGAAGCGCGGGGCTTTTTCAGGGTTTTTGGCGGCAGCGTGTTTCATCGTTGTTATTCCGGGCAGGCCAGTGCGCCAGTGTATTAGCTCTGGCCGGCAAAGGCCCGTTCGAGTTCGGCAATGTCGAGTTTTTTCATCGTGAACATGGCCTGCATCGCTCGCTGCGATTTGCTGGTGTCGGCATCCAGCATCATGTGCATGAACGCCACCGGGACGATCTGCCATGACACACCGAACTTGTCCTTGAGCCAGCCGCATTGCTGGGCTTCGACAGGGCCACCCTCGGACAGATTGCCCCAGAAATGGTCGACTTCTTCCTGATTCTGGCAGTTGACCTGAAACGAGATCGCCTCGCTGAATTTGAACATCGGCCCACCGTTGAGCCCGGTGAAGGTCTGGCCGTCGAGCTCGAAACTGACGGTCATCACCGCACCTTCCGGCTTGCTGTGAAATTCCTGGCCGACCTTGCTGTAGTGGGTCAGGCCGGTGATTTTCGCGTGATCGAAGATCGAGCAGTAAAACTTCGCGGCGGCTTCGGCCTGATCGTCGAACCACAGGCAGGGCGTGAGTTTCTGAAAGCGTTGCATGGCAGTCATCCTCGGCAGGTTAGACACGCTGGATTAACAGCGTAGTCAGTCCTTGGTCGATTGCCGGTGCCGTAGATCGACAAGTTGCCGTGTGTCAGAAATCCCAGCGCGCCGTCAGTTGCAGGTTGTGCGGTTCGCCGTAGAAACCGGTGCCGAAGTTGCCAAGGCCCGTGTAGTAGGTCTTGTCGAAGAGGTTCTTGATGTTGAGCGAAGTGCTCAGGTGCTCGTTGAAGCGATAGCGGGCCATCGCATCGACCAGGTAGTAACTGTCCTGCGTGATGCGCACGTTCTGCTTGGCGCCGGGCTGGAATACGTCGCCGAAGAATTCGCTCTGCCAACTGACACCGCCGCCCAGCGTCAGGTTTTGCCAGACGCCGGGGAGGCGATAGCTGCTGAACACCCGCACCAATTGCTCGGGCGCGGTGGTTTGTAGAATCGTGGCGTACACCGGATCACCTTTGGCATCGCGGGTGTGGTTGTAGGCGTAGCCGGCGGAGAGGTTCCAGCCTTCGGCGATTTCACCGGCCAGTTCGAACTCGAAGCCCTTTGTAGTCGCACCTTGCACGGCGCGGTACACCGCCTGATTGTCGAAGCCGCTGACCTGTTCGGCGACGTTGTCCTGCTCGATGCGGAACACGGCGAAACTGGCGTTGAGCCGGCCGTCGAAATATTCGGCCTTTATCCCCGCTTCGTAGCTGTCGCCCTGCACCGGGTCGAGTATCTGGCCCGTGGCGTCCTTGCTCAGTTGCGGTTGATAGATGCGCGTGTAACTGGTGTAGAGCGAGTAGCTGTCATCGAGGTCATAGACGGCGCCGGCATACGGCGTGATCACACCGGTCTGGCGGTAACCGTCGCGGACATTGGCGGTGTTCGGGTCGCTGTAGTCGAGGTGGTCGCTGGCGTTGAAATCGCTGACCCGTGCGCCGAGGATCAGCGCCAGATCGTCGCTGGTCTTGAAGCGCGTGGAGAGGTACGCGCCGGTCTGACGCTGGCGGATGGTGTCCGTGCCGATCTGCGGGATATCCGGTTTGGCGAACTCGCCATGCCAGGCGAAAATACTGCCGTTGAGCGGCGGGTACACCGAGCCGTAAACCGGGTTGTCCTGGCGGGTGTTCATCGACATGAAACCGACCAGCAACTGATGCTCGCGACCGAACAGGCTGAACGGCCCGCCGAGGTTGAGATCGACATTGTCCTGCACCTCGTCGCCCTTGAATTGGCCCATGTAGAGGAACATGCCGTCGCCGCTCAGCGGGTCCGGATTGCCGCCGCTGGCGGAGCCGAGCAGGGTGTCGTGCTCGCGGTGTTTGCGGTCGTAGCTGAGCTTCAAGGCCCAGTCGTTTTGCAGTTGCCGGGTGACGGAGGCGAACAGCGTCTGGTTGATGAAATCGCGGCGGCTCCAGTCGGTTGCCGGGTTGAACGAGCGCGAGAAATTCGTCCGCGAACCGTCGCTGTAGAACATCGGAAAACCGGTCCAGGTGGCGCCGCGTGAGCGGGTGTTCTGTTGATCGAAACCTACGGTCAACAGAGTGTCCGGGTTTAGATCGGCTTCGACGATGGCGTAGGCGATGTCCTTGCTGTTCTGGTAGTGATCGGCGTCAGCGCTGCGTTCCTGATGAACGCCAACGAAACGGGCGCGCAGGTTGTCGTTCAGCGGCCCTGCGATGTCGAATTCGCTGCGATAGTTGTCCCACGAACCGACGCTGGCGCTGAGTGCGGCTTTGACGGTGGGCGTCGGCCGTTTGCGGATCAGGTTGACCGTGGCCGACGGGTCGCCCGAGCCGGTCATCAGGCCCGTGGCACCCTTGATGATTTCGACGCGATCGAAGGTCGCCATGTCGGTGCTGGTGGTGCCGTAATCGTAGACGCCGTCGTAATCGGTGTTGACGCCGTCGTACTGGAAATTGGTGATCGGCGTGCCACGGCTGGAAAACTCCCAACGTTC
Source organism: Pseudomonas sp. S3_C06 (assembly GCF_054667675.1). NCBI lineage: Bacteria > Pseudomonadati > Pseudomonadota > Gammaproteobacteria > Pseudomonadales > Pseudomonadaceae > Pseudomonas > Pseudomonas sp. S3_C06. Next base: position 1,261,437 of record NZ_CP162747.1, on the reverse strand, counting down.
GCTGTCGTAGTTCTGCACGCTGATACCCGGCGCGCGGCGCAGCACGTCGGCGATGCCGTTGGCGCCCTGATCGTCGAGTTGCTGGCGGGTGATCACCGTGACCGATTGCGGGGTTTCGCGGAGGGACAGCGGCAGACCGGTGGCGGAGGCGCTGAGGCCGGTGGTGTAGGCGTGAGTGTCTTCGGTGATGGCGCCGAGGGTTTTGCCGCTGATGGTGGTGGCGTCCAGTTGCAGTGGGGCTGCAGAGGCTGTGCTGCGCAGGACGTAACCGCCGCCGCTTTGCCGCTGCGCTTGCAGACCGCTGCCATTGAGGAGGATGTGCAAAGCCTGTTGCGGGGTGTAATCACCGCTCAGACCGGCGCTGCGTTTGTCTGCCGCCAGATCATTGTGCCCGGCGATAAACACGCCGCTCTGTTCGGCGAAGCGGTTGAGTGCGGTGACCAAGGAGCCGGGCGCCACTGCGCAATGCTGCGTCTGCACATCTGCCAGCGCCATCGACACGCACAACCCCGGCACGGCAGATGCCATGGCCAGAGTAAAACGACAGCGGGCGAGGGTGGCGCGCAACATGGAGTTCCCGGGGGCGGTCAACGAATTGAGGTCTGCTGTGGGTTAACCGAATGAACCCGCAAAAAGGGAACCGTGGCGCGAAAAAAATCCTCAGGCTTTAGGTCCGACACTGACCCACCAGTTGAAGGTTTTATCGATGCGGATCGGCAGCGCCGCTTCCAGCAGACGCAAGGCCTGATCGGTGTCCTTGAGCGGGAACGAACCCATCACCGGCAAGTTCGCCACCGTCGGATCACAATGCAGATGCCCCGGGCGATAGCGGCTGAGTTCTTCGATCAGCTCGCCCAGCGGCAGGTTATCGGCCAGCAACACGCCGCGCCGCCAGGCTTCGCGGGATGGGTCCGCCACGGTCGGGATGTTCAACCTGCCTGCGCTGAACACCAGTTGCTGCCCGGCCTGCACCACTTGGCTTACGCCTTGGTGGTTAGTGGCCTCAACGGCGCCTTCGTAGACATTCAGTACCGTATTGCGATCAGCCTGGCGCACGCTGAAACGCGTCCCCAGCGCCCGCATCCGGCCCTGCTCGGTCTCGACCCAAAAGGCGCGACCAAGGTCTTTCGCCGTATCGATCAGCACTTCGCCGGCGCGCAGTTGCAGCAAACGCTGGCGGGCATCGAAACGCACATTCAAGGCGCTCAAGGCGTTGAGCCAGATTCGACTGCCATCGCTCAGCGTCGCTTCGCGAGTTTCCCCAGTGCCGGTGGAGAGGTCGGCGTTCAAGCGTTCGATCGAGTCCAGCAGCGTCGTATTGCGCCCGACCGCCCAACCCGCGAGCCCGGTGGCCGCGAGAATCAGCAAGCCTTTGAGCGACTGACGACGGCTGATCAAAGTGCGCGCGCTGTTGCGCAGGGTGTGGCTGACGGCTTCGCTTTCGCTCTGCAATGGCGCAAACCGCTGGCCAACCCGTTCGACATAGCGCCATGCCGCCTGATGCTCGGGACTTTGCGCCAGCCACGCCTGCCAACGCAGACGCTCAGGCTCGGCAACCTGCTCGTCATGCAATTGCACGTACCAGTTGGCCGCCTGCTCAAGGCTGGCGTGGCTGAGCGTATTCACCGGATTACTCAATCAGCAACCCGTCGAGTTCAGCTTCGAGGATCGCGCAATGCATCATCGCCTGCGCCAGATACTTCTTGATCATCCGCTCGCTGACGCCGATCTGTGCGGCGATCAGTTTGTACGGCATGCCGTGCAGTTGGGCGAGGATGAACGCCTCGCTGACCCGTTGCGGCAAGCGCTGGAGCATGGCGTCCACTTCGCGCAGGGTTTCGACGATGATTGCCTGTTGCTCGGGGGAGGGCTGCAAGGCTGGCGGGCGGCTGGCGAGGGTGTCGAGCCAGGTCTGCTCGAGTTGCCGACGGCGCCAGTGATCGACGCACAACCCCCGGGCGATGGTCGCCAGATGGGAGCGCTCATGGACTTCGCCATTGAAGGCCTGCGGGCGCTTGAGCACGCGCACGAAGGTGTCGTGGGCGAGGTCGGCGGCATCCATCGCATTGCTCAGGCGTCGACGCAATAGCTCGTGCAGCCAGCGATGGTGGCTGAGGTAGAGATTGTGCACGAGCGAGGCATCGGCGACGGTCATCAGCGCAAGCGTCCAGGGCGACCGTTACCGGTCTAAATAGGAATGGGTCGCGATTAAAGCAAAAGGACGGGGAGTGCGCAAATGATATTGGTTTGCTTTTAGGTGGAGGGTTTTTGGTTTCTGGCTTGGCGTAGTCGTAATGACCAGTGATCCGCCACCTTGCTTGATTCGTGTGGGAGCGAGCCTGCTCGCGAAGGCGTCAGCACAGTCTGTATTTGAATTGCCTGACACACCGCTTTCGCGAGCAGGCTCGCTCCCACAATGGGCAGCAGCGTTCCCTGGATATTTGGTTAACGCAAAACCCTGTGGGAGCGAGCCTGCTCGCGAAGACGTTGGCACAGTCTGAATCTGTATTGCCTGACATACCGCTATCGCGAGCAGGCTCACTCCTACAATGGATGGTGGAAAATCTGGGAGCTCAGCGGCGCTCAGCCATTATCAGCAACGACTGCGGCACGGGACTTTGCGGGTGTTGTGGCTCTTGCAGGCTGGTCAGTTGGAACTTGGCCATGTCCAGCGCATTAAGCCAGCTCGGCAGTGTGCGGAAATACCAGGGCATCGGCTGCCACTGGCCCTTGAACCCGGCGAAGGTTTCTTCGCGCCAGCCATCCTGATAATCACCTGCCGCGACGGCCCATGGATGCAATGTCTGGATAACCAAAGCACCGCCAGGAATCAGTAACCCATTCATCGCGGCCAGCAGCGGAATAATGTCCTGATGCAGCAATGAGAAATTGGCGCAGATCAGGTCATAGTCACGGCCAATATCGACCTTGCCATCGACCAGCGCTTCATAGTTCGCGACATGCACTCGCGCCGCCCCCGCCAAACGTGCCGCCTCGATCAGCTGCGCATCGCCATCCACACCGATCGCATCAATCCCGCGATCCGCCAGCGCCCGCAACAACCAGCCTTCGCCGCAACCCAAATCAAGTACGCGCTGCGGCTGCCGGCCCATGATCGCCAGCAGAATCGCTTGATCGGTTACCTGCTGACGGCTTTCGATAGCGCCGCTGCGGATCACTTCGATCCAGGCCTCAGCGTTGTCGTGCCAGCTCTGCAAAAGGCTGGATTCGGGGGAGGGCATGGCGGTGTCCACTGTATCGAAAACCACAGTATGGACGTTGATCGCCAGGCGAGCCTTACGCGCACCAATCGCAACCCTAAACAGTGACGTATGTTCACGGCGATTTGGATAGTAAAGAAGGTGACTGTGCGGATCAGCACGATGGCTTGATGGGTTTTGCTCATCAAGCGACGGAGGGGCGAAGCGAAAGTGAGGGGCAGGGAACCCCTCACTCATTCGGTCTGCTGACTACTGCGGCACGCGCAGCTTGTCCAGCAGTCGATTGACCAACAGCTCGTTCAGCATGATCACCTGTTGCAGCGCCAGCAGCGGTTTGCGCTCCGGGCCGCCTATTGAGTTGGCGATGTTACCGGCCATGGAGTGGGCGTAGGAAAGCGACTCACAGGCTTCGACCAACAGGGTTTCTTCATCCAGCGTCGGGTCGACGAGGTAGACGGGGCGAAACGGGGGCGAGCCTGGTGGAGCGCCCAGGGCTTCGGGTCGAAGGTAATAGTCGAGGGCGCGGTCGGTTGCCTCTTTGACCTTTTGCGGGTTAAGCGCTGGGTCGTGAGGGATTGGATCGGTGGGCGGTGGATTTGGCGTGATCTTGAACATAGATAAAGCTCCAATTTGAAAAAATGGGAGCCATCACCCTCGCTACCAAACGGCGGGTGGCGGCCATGCGCGGGTTGGTAGACCGGTCAAATTGGGTAACCCGGCGCTCACGGATGAGCCCCACGCATGCCCACCATACAAAGCCATACCTCAAAAAAAGGAGACAGCATCGACGGTGTCGCAACAACGACAATTTAAAGCGGGCTACCAAACCCGATCACTGTTTTGCAGTGACAGGCCAACGATATAGCCCGGCCCATAGCCGTGTAAGCCGGCGGATTCTGGCGTACGCGTAGGTAACGACGCAAGGTGTTGTAGGGAGGATGGCGTAACGGTTTGTGTGCTTTAAACGTGATCACGGCTTCGTGTTTATTGATGAAAATACTGGATGGCGGGGGCTTTGGGTTTTGCGGTGTGTCAGTGCGATTCCCCCCTCACCCCAGCCCTCTCCCCCAAAGGGGGCGAGGGGGAAGGGAGCGAGATCTCCATGTACTTCCAGGCCTGAGTTCGACTCAGTATCTCAAGTCGGTGCAACTTGCACATTCAGCGCGGTCAGTTCCCTCTACCTCTGGGAGAGGGTTAGGGTGAGGGCTGTCGGTAATTTCGAATTCTGAAGAGGAGGTGTGACATGAATCGATTGACTGGCGGTTGCTTGTGCGGCGATGTCCGTTTCGAAGTGACAGGTCAGCCCTACCGTGTCGGCATCTGCCACTGCCTCGACTGCCGCAAACGTCACGGCACGCTCTTTCACACCTCGGCAATATTTCCCGAGGATGCGTTAAAGGTCACCGGCGAAATCCGCGACTACAACGGGCGCTTTTTCTGCCCGCGCTGCGGCTCTCCGGTGTTCGCGCGTTCGGCAGATGAAGTGGAGGTCAACGTCGGATCGCTCGATGAGCCTAATCAGTTCAAACCCACCTACGAACTCTGGACCATCCGCCGCGAGTCGTGGCTACCGGCGCTTCCACTGGCCCACCACTACGAGCGTGATCGCGAGAGTACAAGTCGCACAGAAGAATAATGGACGTGAGCCCCATCACATCCCGCTTGTGGGAGCGAGCCTGCTCGCGAAAGCGGTGGGTCACTCAGCTCAAGTTCAACTGACAGATCGCATTCGCGAGCAGGCTCGCTCCCACAGGGGGAAGTGTATGGCTGCCAATGATTTCAGCCGCGAATAAACGCCAGCAGATCCGCGTTGATCGTTTCGGCCTCCGTCGTCGGCATCCCGTGCGGGAATCCCGGATACGACTTCAACGTGCCATTGGGCAGTAACTTCGCCGACAACGGCCCCGAATCCGCATACGGCACAATCTGATCATCCTCGCCATGCATCACCAGCACCGGCACCGTGACCTTCTTCAAGTCCTCGGTGAAATCGGTCTGCGAAAACGCGACGATCCCGTCGTAATGCGCCTTCGCTCCGCCAATCATCCCTTGCCGCCACCAGTTGGCAATAATCCCCTCTGAAGGTGTGGCACCCGGCCGGTTGTAGCCATAAAACGGCCCGGTCGGAATGTCGCGATAAAACTGCGCGCGATTCGCCGCCAGTTGTGCCTGAAAATCATCGAACACCGCTTTCGGCAGACCACCCGGATTACTCTCGGTCTGCACCATCAACGGTGGTACCGCACTGATCAACACGCCTTTGGCCACATTGTCCTGACCATGCCGGGCGATGTAATGAATCACCTCACCGCCACCGGTCGAATGGCCGACATGCACCACGTTCTTCAGACCCAGATGGTTGACCACCGCCAGCGTATCGTCGGCGTAATGATCCATATCGTGGCCATCCCAGACCTGACTCGAACGCCCATGCCCGCGGCGATCATGGGCAACCACCCGGAAGCCTTTGCCGAGGAAGAACAGCATCTGTGCATCCCAATCGTCCGAGCTGAGCGGCCAGCCGTGGTGGAAGTGGATCACCGGCGCGTCTTTCGGGCCCCAGTCCTTGTAGAAAATCTCGACGCCGTCTTTGCTGGTGACAAATCCCATGTTCGCAACTCCAGACCAATCTGATGGGTAACCCGCGCGGTCAGCGCGGACCGGTTTCGCTCATGACGAGTTTTCCACTGCGATGGCTCAGTGCGAGCCGTTATCAACTGTAGGATTAAAGTCGACATCTGCATGACCGGTGGTCGCAACGTCTGGCTTCACGCGCAAATTAGGCTTTGCTGAAAGGGATAAGCCGAGGCGCGCGTAGGCATTGATGGCCACAGCGACGCCCCTTCAGAACACCGTGAGTCTGAGGAATTTCCCCGATGTTGACCTTGAATATCAATGGCAAGGATCAGGAGCTCGATGTCCCCGCGGACATGCCGTTGCTCTGGGTCCTGCGCGATGTTGCGCACCTGACCGGTACCAAATTCGGCTGTGGCATGGCCCAGTGCGGGGCCTGCACCGTGCACGTTGACGGGGCGCCGTTGCGCGCCTGCATCACCCCCGCAACAGCGGTGGCCCACGGCCAGAAAATCCTCACCATCGAAGGCCTGTCCACCGACGGCTCGCACCCGGTGCAGCAAGCCTGGGCCGAACTCGACGTGGTGCAGTGTGGTTATTGCCAGTCGGGGCAGATCATGTCTGCCGCCGCCTTATTGGCGAAAATCCCCAAACCCACCGACAGCGATATCGATCAGGCGCTCTCCGGCAATATCTGCCGTTGCGGCACCTATCCCCGCATTCGCGCAGCTGTGAAGCGTGCGTCGGAAATCGGCTGATTCAATCTGTGGGAGATAGGTGATGAACAGTCCTGTATCGCGTCGGGGTTTTCTCAAAGGCAGTGCCGTGTTGGGTGGCGGGCTGGTGGTGGCGTTTGTCGTCCCCGGCGGCCACAAGTTTGCCTATGCAGCCGAAAATGAAGGCAAGGTCTTTGCGCCCAATGCGTTTTTGCGCATTGCCGCAGACAACAGCGTCACCGTGTTGCTCGGGCATTCAGAGATGGGCCAGGGCATCTGGACCGGCCTGACCATGTTGATTGCCGAGGAGCTGGATGCCGATTGGTCGAAGATCCGCGTCGAGCACTCACCGGCGTCAGCGGCGGATTACGGCATGCCGGGGTTTGGCGGCATGCAGATTACCGGCGGCTCGACGTCGACGTGGATGGAGTTCGACCGTTATCGGCTGGCAGGCGCGACCGCGCGGCAGATGCTGGTGGAGGCGGCGGCGAAACGCTTTGAAGTGGCGCCATCGGCGATTCGCACCGAATCGGGCGTGGTGATCGCGGGCGACAAACGCGCAACTTACGGCGAGCTGGCGGATGCCGCCGGGCAACTGCCGGTACCGGATCCGAAGTCGATTACGTTCAAGGAAGCCAAGGACTGGAAAGTCATCGGCAAACCGACCAAACGCCTCGACACGCCGGAGAAAATCACCGGCCGCGCCAAGTTCGGCATGGACGTGCAGTTTGAGGGCTTGATGACGGCTATGGTCGCGCGCGCTCCGGTATTCGGCGCCAGCGTGAAATCTTTCGAAGGCGCTGAAGCGCTGGCGGTGCCGGGCGTGCACAAAGTGCTGCAAGTGCCGACGGGCGTTGCGGTGATCGCTGATCATTACTGGGCGGCGAAACTGGGTCGCGATGCGCTGAAGATCGATTGGGATCTGGGCCCGCATGCCGATCTGAGCAGCGAAAAATTGCTGACGAGTTTCCGCAAACTGGCCGGCACGCAAGGCACCTCGGCGAGTCAGGCCGGGGATGCCAAGGGCAGTTTCGGTAAAGCGGCGAAGAAGATCGACGTCGAATACAGCGTGCCCTATCTGGCTCACGCGCCGATGGAGCCGCTCAATTGCACGGTAAAGATCAGCGCCGAGAAATGCGAGATCTGGACCGGTACGCAGTTTCAGACGCTCGATCAAATGGTCGCCGGCAAAATCACCGGACTGAAACCGGAGCAGGTGGAAATCCACACCGAATTCCTCGGCGGCGGTTTTGGCCGTCGCGCCAACCCAACGTCAGACTTCGTCGCCGAAGCCGTGCAGGTGGCGAAAGCCGCCGCGATGCCAGTGAAAACCGTGTGGTCGCGCGAGGACGATATTCGCGGCGGTTACTACCGTTCGATGTTCCTGCATCAGGCGCGGATCGGGCTAGGTGCCGATGGTTTGCCTTCGAGCTGGCAGCATGTATTGGTCGGGCAGTCGATCATGGCCGGCACGATGCTGGAAAAAACCATGGTCAAGAACGGCGTTGATGCAACGTCGGTCGAAGGCGTTTCCGACAGTCCTTACGTCAAAGGCTTGGCCAATCACCAAGTCGATCTGCATTCGCCGCAAACCGGCATCAATGTGTTGTGGCTGCGCTCGGTGGGCCATAGCCATACCGGTTTCGTCATGGAATCGCTGATCGATGAAATGGCCACGGCGGCGGGCAAGGATCCGGTCGAGTACCGACGAACCTTGCTCAAGGATCATCCTCGGCATTTAGGTGTGCTCAATCTGGCGGTGGAAAAGGCCAACTGGAAAGCCCCATTGCCGGATGGCCATGCGCTGGGCGTGGCAGTACACGAATCGTTCGGCAGTTACGTGGCGCAGGTCGCCGAAGTGTCGCAGGACAATCTGGCGATTCGCGTGCACCGCGTGGTTTGTGCGGTGGATTGCGGGATCGCGGTGAATCCGCAGAGCATCGCTGCGCAGATGGAGTCGTGCATCACTTTCGGTCTGGGCATGGCGCTGCACAGCAAACTGACGCTCAAGGATGGCGCGGTCGTGCAGTCCAACTATCACGATTATCAGGTGCTGCGGCTCAACGAGATGCCGGTGGTGGAAGTGCACATCGTGCCCAGCAGCGACAAACCTGGCGGCATCGGCGAAGCCGGTGTGCCGCCGACCGCGCCAGCCGTGGCCAACGCGGTGTTCGCCCTGACCGGGCAACGCCTGCGCGAGTTGCCGCTGCAACTGTCGGGGGTGTGAGATGAAACGACATTTAGTGTTGGGCACGGTGATTTTGCTGGGGCTGGGCGGTTATGCCTCGGATCTGTTTGCCGATGATCAGGAAGCGCTGAAGGCGTTCGGCACGGTGCAGAAAGTCTTTCAAAGTCCGCGTTGCCAGAATTGCCACATTCCCGGTGATTCGCCGTTGCAGTTCGACGCCGGCATTCCCCACGCCATGAGCGTGGTGCGCGGCATGGACGGCAAGGGTGCCGCCGGTTTGCCGTGTGCGACCTGTCACGCGGAAAACAATCCGCCGGCCAGTTACGGCCCGCATGCACCACCGGGTGCGCCGCATTGGAGCCTGCCACCGGCGGCACACAAAATGGCCTGGATCGGCCTGCCACCGGACAAGCTCTGCGCGATGATCAAGGATCGCTCGAGCAATGGTGATCGCGACTTTGCCGCGCTGATCAAACACGTCAGCGAAGACAAACTGGTGCTGTGGGGCTGGAACCCCGGAGCAGGGCGCGCGCCGGTGCCGGTGCCGCACGATATTTTTGTCGCGCAATTCAAGCTGTGGGCCGATGCCGGCGGGCCGTGTCCGGTGGCGGGGATCTGATGAGAGGAACCCACGCGGATTTAACGCTACGCTGAAGAGCATTGATGCCAACGGAGTGTGCGAATGCTGGTTCCAGGAAAACCCGCCAATGAGGCTGCACGTCTTCAAGTGCTGCACGGCCTTGACCTGCTTGACTCGGCGCCGGAGGAGCGGTTCGACCGACTGACGCGACTGGCCAAGCGCCTGTTCAACGTGCCGATTGCACTGGTGACACTGGTCGACAAGGATCGGCAATGGTTCAAGTCCTGTGTGGGCCTGGATGCCACTGAAACGCCGAGGGATGTTTCGTTCTGCGGCCACGCGATACTTCAGAACGACCTGCTGTTGGTGCCCGACGCCAGGGAGGACGTGCGTTTCCATGACAACCCGCTGGTGACCGGTGCGCCGAATATCCGCTTCTATGCCGGCTACCCGTTGACCGTGCCCAACGGCAATAAAATGGGCACGCTGTGCCTGATCGACACCAAGCCCCGCGACCTCGACGAGGAAGAACGCGCGCTGTTGCGTGATCTGGCGGAAATGGCCGAGCAAGAGTTGGCCGCTGTGCAGATCGCGAGCATGGATGAATTGACGTTGTTGTCCAATCGCCGTGGTTTCAAGCAGTTGGCGCAGCATGCATTGGACGCCTGCGCGCGGCTGGAACGGCCGGCAACCTTGCTGTTTTTTGATCTTAATGATTTCAAGCAGATCAATGATCTTTATGGCCATGCCGAGGGCGACAGTGCGCTGAAGACCTTTGCCGATGTGCTGCGCATTGCCTTTCGCGAGAGTGATGTGGTCGGGCGCTTGGGCGGGGATGAGTTTGTCGCACTGCTCACAGGTTCCAGCCATGTCGAAACCACGACGATCATGGCGCGGCTCAAGGACATTCTCGAAGAGCGCAACGCCACGTTGCACCGGGGTTATGCGATTCGCTTCAGCGTCGGCCAGATTGAATACGACGCCAAACGCCATGAGACCGTGGATCGGCTGTTGGCGGATGCCGATGGCGCGATGTATGCGCACAAGCAGGCCCTGAAACGCTGCTAGCGAATGCACCGCAGATCCCCTGTAGGATTGGCGGTGAATCCAGGCATCGCCGATGCACGACACGGCATTATTTGGGCGGAGTCAGGGTCGCGTAAAACTTCAGCCATTGGTCCTGACTGTCATCGGTATCCTTGAGCGCCGGTGCGATCAGGGCGTGTTGCAGTGCCTGGCTTTCGTAGGCATCGAACAGATGCCGGACCGCGGTGCTGGCGATGGCGTCGACCTTTTTCGAGGAGAAAGTATCGGGAACATCGCTGCGCGTCTGCTGCGGCAAGGGTGCACCGTGAACCTCGAGGCGGGTGATGAGTGCGTTGCACGTGGCGTTGGCGTTGGGCAAGGTTCCGTTGCTATAGGCCTGGGCATCGAAAGGCAGCGATTTCGCCTTCGCGTTCATAGCAGACGGTGTCAGCAGGGCGATATCGATATCGCGCCTAAGGACAACCTCTGACCGTCGGGTGAAAATTTCGAACACCCTGTGCGTCGTTCCGCGTAACAGAGCAATGATGGCGAACGGTGCGGTGTCGCCAGCGGGTTTTATTTGTCCCGCAAGGTTTTTTGCTGAGGTGGGCAGTGGCTGCAGAGCGAGCAATTCCACGGTGTTGTCTTCGATGTCGAGCCGTTGCGCCAGCGGCAAACGGCAGAAGGCTTCCTTGATCAGGGTGATATGGGCGTCTTTCATCTGCTTGAGGCGAGCAGCAAGTGCCGCATGAAAGAGCGTCGGCACGTGACGAAGCCTGGCAAATGACGCGCTCATTGATGTCAACGAGACTTGCGCATGGTTCGATTGCCAGGCCTGCATATCAGTGGATAGCCTGGCGGCCAGATGCATTTCGATCAGCGAGTAACAGTCATTTTTCGCTGCTGGAAGGAACAGGGCCTTGTCCTCCAGATGCGCATTATCGACGAAGACCTTGCGCAGATCATGCAGGGCGACCGTGGCGGGCGTCGGGAATGTCGCGATAAAAGCCCGGCGGTAAAACTGGCTCATCTGTCGATTGTGGTTGCGAAAGGCAATATCGGCGCGCTTCAACGAGACGGCGTCATAGAGGGTCGTCGAGCTTTCGGATTCGCGCTGGATCAAGCCTCTGACCACTGCCCAGTCCAGCACAGCCGAGGCGCAGGCATCACTGCGCAGGAACGTGTAGAAGTCAGCCGGGACCGGCCCTTTGGTCAGCGCGGACAATTGTTTGTACGTCATCAGGCGTGCCACGCCCGGAAAACGGTTTTCGATATAAAGCACGATCTGTTTCAACCTGACCCAGCGCACGCAACTCATGTAATTGATGTTTGCGGGAATATCACGGATCAAAAATTCCGGGGCGAGGCCGGACAACAAAAGATGGGTGGCCAGTGTCTTGTTTTTTACCAACGTCAGACCGAATTGGTGATCGATAAAGCGTCGCACCTCCTCGTAACTCTCGCCCCAGAAGAAATTGTCATTCAAGGGCTGGCCGATGATGCGGTCCAGATGCTCACCCGCCGTCGTGTCGAGGCTGAGAATCAGCGCCGCGATGAGCAGGCGCTCGCGATTGGTGGCCAGAAGTGCCTTGGTGTGAGCAGGCGCGGCAAGTTTGTCGAGTAATTCATTGCCCAATGCCTGGGCTCGCGCTGTGATCAGAATCCGGCTGATCAGATAATCGGCTTTGGCCTTGAGGGTGGCGAGAGGCAGATCGGTATCGACGCCTTCGCTCAAATAATCGATCAATGGTGCCGAGTCCTTGGGCAAGAACGCACGGGTGGTCTCAACGATGATTCGCCGTTGCTCGGCAGTGAAACGCTCGGTCTGCTTGCCGGGCTGACCTAATAAATACCAGTGATTCATGTGCCCGGGGCGCATGTGCAGGTTTGTCCTCTCCCATTTGGCGATGAGCAGTGCTTGCTGCACCGTTTTGGGCAGTGATATCTGGTAGAAACCCAGCATTTGCGCAAGGCTGACCTGGCCGCTGACGCGCAAAGCACCACCGGCTTCACGTGCCTGGGTCCTGAGTCGATCACGATAGGATTTCAGGCCGGCGTGTTTTTCCACTTGCGGTGTCAGCGTTACCCAGCCGTGCTCGCTGGACGTACCGACGTGACCGGTACTGGTCAGCAGCAGTTGACTGTCCGCAGGCAATTTGTGTTGCTGCAAAATAGCCTGGAACGCCGGTTCGGACCGCAGCTTGAGCAATTCACGCTGGCCTATTGCGATACGTTCACCCAGCGCCGAAACCGTAATCGGTTCACTGAGTTCTTCCAGATCAATTTTCGCCGTGGGGGTCTTGTTCCAGCTCAGGTCTTCCAGACGCCGGACGATATGCCGACAGTCTTCGATATCGGCGAATTCATCCTGATAGTGCTTGATCCGGATTCCCGTCTGTACATATTCGCTGACGTAGGGCAGCGGCGGCCAGTTGTGCTGTCGCAAGCGTTGCGCAAGCGCCCGAGCCTCCTCGACATTTTCCGGTTGAGGCCATCCATAGCTCGCCAGAAGCTGACCGAGCTTGAGACGCGGGCCGCCGCGCGTGGCCAGGACGGACGCCGATTTGAGTGACACGGGAGTGTTGGCGAGGCTGCGTTGCTCGAACGGATCGCTGGTGCGCACCACTTCATCGATGGTTTCGGCGATGACTTTAATGTCCTGCAACTGCGCGGTACGTTCCTTGACCACCGCAGAGGTGGTGTTGCCGTGTTGATCGATTCCAGCAAGTCCGACAGCCTTCAGTTCGGCGACGATCATTTTGGCCTGAAGCGTGTTTTGCGGCTCCGGATACCCGTAAAACGCCAGTACCACTTCACGGGGAAACCGATACAGCGGATTGGCGGATTTACCACCAATGTAAGGCAAGCCGAGTCTGCCGGGGTCGATGTGCTGGGCGATGGACAATAACATCGGCGCCATCTGCCACCAGCCGGAGTCATCTTCCAGCGTGAATGTGCGCAGACTCGTGGTGCCGTTTGACGGAATCTGCGCTTGCAGGGTGTCGCCCTTGAGACGCAAGGTATCGAGATCGATGTGGAAGCGGCTGGCCCAGTCCAGAAACTCGGGACGCTCAAGGGCTGCCCAGTAAAGCTCCATCCATTCGCGCAACAGGCATGCGCGAGGGATTTCAAGCGTACGTAAAGGGGCGCCGGGCGTAACCACGGGGGCTGCGGTCAGCTCGGCAATAAGGTTTTGAATCAGGGTCTGTTGCGGGGGCAGGGTGGGTGGTGTGTCGCTCATCTGTGCTCTCCTTGGCGGCTGACAGGCATCAAGCGCCGATTATCGAGCGAGGGACAGCAGACCGGGCGGTACATATGTAGTGCAGGGGCGGTTTATCTCAGGCATAAAAAAACCCGCCAGATCGGCGGGTTTTTTATTGGCTAAGCGAAGATCACTCTTCGATGTTGCCCATGGCGGTGGTGTTGAAGCCGCCGTCGACGTACATGATTTCGCCGCTGATGCCCGACGCCAGGTCGGAGCACAGGAAGGCGCCGGCGTTGCCGACTTCGTCGATGGTGACGTTGCGACGCAGTGGGGTTTGCGCTTCGTTGGCGGCCAGCATCTTGCGGAAGTTCTTGATGCCCGAGGCTGCCAGGGTACGGATCGGGCCAGCCGATACGCAGTTGACGCGGGTGCCGTCCGGGCCCAGGGAGCCGGCCAGGTAACGGACGCCAGCTTCCAGCGAAGCCTTGGCCATGCCCATCACGTTGTAGTTCGGCATGGTGCGCTCGGCGCCCAGGTACGACAGGGTCAGCAGGCTGCCGTTGCGGCCTTTCATCATTTCGCGGCCGGCTTTAGCCAGGGCCACGAAGCTGTAGGCGCTGATGTCGTGAGCGATGCGGAAACCGTCACGGGTGGTGGCTTCGGTGAAGTCGCCGTCCAGTTGGTCGCCCGGGGCGAAACCAACGGAGTGGACGATGCAGTCCAGGCCGTCCCACTTCTTGCTCAGTGCTTCGAAGACCTTGGCGATTTCTTCATCGCTGGCCACGTCGCACGGGAAGCACAGCTCAGGGCTCGAACCCCAGCCTTGGGCGAATTCTTCAACACGACCTTTCAGTTTGTCGTTCTGATAAGTGAAGGCAAGCTCAGCGCCCTCGCGATGCATGGCGGCAGCGATGCCGGATGCGATGGACAGCTTGCTGGCGACACCGACGATCAGTACGCGCTTACCGGCGAGAAAACCCATGTGTTGCTCCTCTTTCAGGTTATTGCGCAGTGGCTGGTGCCAAAAAAGCGGCTTCCAGCAACTGCTGTGTATACGGATGTTGGGGGGCGGCAAAAATACTTTGCGCGTCTCCCTGTTCGACCACTTGGCCATGCTTGACCACCATCAACTGGTGGCTCAGCGCTTTGACGACAGCCAGGTCATGGCTGATAAACAAATACGTCAGGTTGTACTTGGCTTGCAGTGAACGCAACAGCTCCACCACTTGCCGCTGCACCGTCCGGTCGAGCGCCGACGTCGGCTCGTCCAGCAGGATCAGCGCCGGTTTCAGCACCAAAGCCCGGGCAATGGCGATTCGTTGCCGTTGCCCACCGGAAAATTCGTGGGGGTAGCGGTGCCGGGTTTCCGGATCCAGACCTACCTCCTTCAATGCCGCAATAATCGCCGCTTCTTGCTCCTCGGCGGTGCCCATCTTGTGAATCCGCAGGCCTTCGCCAACGATATCGCTGACGCACATGCGCGGGCTCAGGCTGCCAAACGGGTCCTGAAACACCACCTGCATCTCCCGACGCAACGGGCGAACCTCGTTCTGCGTCAGGCAGTCTAGCTGCTTGCCTTCAAAGCGGATCGCGCCTTTGCTGCCGATCAGCCGCAAAATCGCCAGACCCAGCGTGGATTTGCCGGAACCGCTTTCCCCGACAATCCCCAGAGTCTGACCCTGAGGCAGGCTGAAATTGATGCCGTCCACTGCCTTGACGTGATCCACCGTGCGTTTGAGCAGGCCTTTCTTGATCGGGAACCAGACTTTCAAGTCCTCGACTTCGAGCAACGGCGCGCCGATTTTATTGCTCGCCGGGCCTCCGCTGGGCTCCGCGCCGAGCAATTCCCGAGTGTACGGATGCTGCGGCGAACGGAACAGCTCTGCGCACGATGCCTGTTCGACGATGCAACCGCGCTGCATGACACATACACGATGCGCAATTCTTCGCACGAGGTTCAAATCGTGACTGATCAGTAACAGCGACATGCCCAATCTGGCCTGCAATTCCTTGAGCAAATCGAGAATTTTCAGCTGAACGGTCACGTCCAGAGCGGTGGTCGGCTCGTCGGCAATCAGCAATTCCGGCTCGTTGGCCAGGGCCATGGCGATCATCACCCGTTGGCGCTGACCGCCAGAGAGTTCGTGGGGCAGGGCCTTGAGGCGCTTGTGCGGCTCGGGGATGCCGACCATCTCCAGCAGCTCCAGCGTTCGCTTGGTCGCGACTTTGCCGGTCAGGCCCTTGTGGATGCCGAGGACTTCGTTGATCTGCTTCTCGATCGAGTGCAGCGGGTTCAGCGAGGTCATCGGCTCCTGAAAGATCATCGCGATGCGGTTGCCGCGAATGTGCCGGATGGTCTTTTCGCTCAGACCCAGCAGGTTTTGCCCGGCATAGTTGATGCTGCCGGCCGGATGACGGGCCATCGGATAGGGCAGCAAACGCAGGATCGAATGCGCGGTCACCGATTTGCCCGAGCCGGATTCGCCCACCAGCGCGAGGGTTTCACCGCGCTTGATGTCGAAACTCACGCCTTCGACGACCCGGTGTACGCGCTCGCCGAAACCGAACTCGACGGCGAGGTCGCGCACTTCGATCAGATTGTCCTGATTCATTTCACTTCCTCGGGTCGAAGGCATCGCGAGCGGACTCGCCGATAAACACCAGCAAACTCAACATCAGCGCCAGCACGGCAAACGCGCTCATGCCCAGCCACGGCGCTTGCAGGTTGGATTTGCCCTGGGCGACCAGTTCACCCAGCGACGGACTGCCGGCCGGCAAACCGAAACCGAGGAAGTCCAACGCGGTGAGGGTGCCGATGGCGCCGGTCAGGATGAACGGCATAAACGTCATGGTCGAAACCATCGCGTTGGGCAGGATGTGGCGGAACATGATCGCGCCATTCTGCATACCCAGTGCCCGCGCCGCACGCACGTATTCGAGGTTGCGACCACGGAGGAACTCGGCGCGCACCACGTCGACCAGACTCATCCACGAGAACAGCAGCATGATCCCCAGCAGCCACCAGAAATTCGGCTGGACGAAACTGGCGAGAATGATCAGCAGGTACAGCACTGGCAGCCCCGACCAGATCTCCAGAAAACGCTGCCCGGCCAGATCGACCCAGCCGCCATAGAAACCCTGCAACGCGCCGGCAATCACGCCAATGATCGAACTCAACACGGTCAACGTCAGCGCGAACAGCACCGAAATCCGGAAGCCGTAAATCACCCGCGCCAGCACATCGCGGCCCTGATCGTCGGTGCCGAGCAGGTTGTCCGCCGAGGGTGGCGCCGGGGCCGGGACTTTCAGGTCGTAATTGATGCTTTGGTAGTTATAGGGAATCGGCGCCCACAGCACCCAGGCATCCTTGGCCTTGAGCAGTTCGCGGATGTACGGGCTCTTGTAGTTGGCTTCCAGCGGGAATTCGCCGCCGAACGCAGTTTCCGGGTAGCGCTTGATCGCCGGGAAGTACCAATTGTTGTCGTAATGCACCACCAACGGCTTGTCGTTGGCGATCAGCTCGGCGCCGAGGCTCAGGCCGAACAGGATCAGAAACAGCCACAGCGACCACCAGCCGCGCTTGTTGGCCTTGAACAGTTCGAAGCGGCGGCGGTTGAGAGGGGACAGGTTCATCTCAATGCTCCCGGCTTTCGAAGTCGATGCGCGGATCGACCAGGGTGTAGGTGAGGTCGCCGATCAGTTTCACCACCAGCCCGAGCAGGGTGAAGATGAACAGCGTGCCGAACACCACCGGGTAGTCGCGGTTGATCGCCGCTTCGAAACTCATCAGGCCCAAACCGTCGAGGGAGAAAATCACTTCCACCAGCAGAGAGCCTGTGAAGAAAATGCCGATAAACGCCGACGGGAACCCGGCAATCACCAGCAGCATGGCGTTGCGGAACACGTGGCCGTAGAGCACGCGATGACGGGTCAGGCCTTTGGCTTTGGCGGTGACCACGTATTGCTTGTTGATCTCGTCGAGGAAGCTGTTTTTGGTCAGCAGGGTCATGGTCGCGAAGTTGCCGATCACCAGCGCCGTCACTGGCAGCGCCAGGTGCCAGAAATAGTCGAGGATCTTGCCGCCCATGCTCAGTTCATCGAAGTTGTTCGAGGTCAGGCCCCTTAGCGGGAACCAGTCGAGATAACTGCCGCCGGCAAACACCACGATCAGCAGGATCGCAAAGAGGAACGCCGGGATCGCATAGCCGACGATGATCGCCGAACTGGTCCACACATCGAAGTGGCTGCCGTGCCGCGTGGCCTTGGCGATCCCCAGCGGAATCGACACCAGGTACATGATCAGCGTGCTCCACAGCCCCAGCGAGATCGACACTGGCATCTTTTCCTTGATCAGGTCGATGACCTTGGCGTCGCGGAAGAAACTGTCGCCGAAATCCAGCTGCGCGTAGTTCTTGACCATGATCCACAAACGTTCCGGGGCCGACTTGTCGAACCCGTACATGTGCTCGATTTCCTTGATCAGCGCCGGATCCAGACCCTGCGCGCCGCGATAGGACGAGCCGGCCACCGACACCTCGGCACCGCCGCCGGCAATCCGGCTGGTAGCGCCTTCGAAGCCTTCGAGCTTGGCAATCATCTGTTCCACCGGGCCGCCGGGCGCGGCCTGGATGATCACGAAGTTGATCAGCAGGATGCCGAACAGGGTCGGGATGATCAGCAGCAGTCGCCGAAAAATATACGCCAGCATCTGATTACTCCGTGCCCGCAGGGTCGGTTTGCAGTTTGGTTTCGACTTCTATCGCAGGTTTTGCGTTCGGCTTGACCCACCAGGTACTGATGCCGATGTCGTATTTCGGTGAGACCTTCGGGTGGCCGATGTGATTCCAGTAAGCCACGCGCCAGGTCTTGATGTGCCAGTTGGGCACTACGTAATACCCCCATTGCAGCACACGATCGAGTGCGCGGGCGTGGGCCACCAGGCTTTTGCGCGAGTCAGCGTTGATCAGGTTCTCGACCAGTTGATCGACGATCGGGTCTTTCAAGCCCAAGGTATTGCGGCTGCTCGATTTATCGGCAGCGGCGCTCATCCAGTACTCGCGCTGCTCGTTGCCTGGCGAGTTGGACTGCGGAAAACTGCCGACCATCATGTCGAAGTCCCGCGAGCGCACGCGGTTGATGTACTGCGAAACGTCGACGCGGCGGATCACCAGATCGATGCCGAGGTCGCTGAGGTTGCGCTTGAACGGCAGCAATACGCGCTCGAACTCGGTCTGCGCCAAGAGAAATTCGATCACAACAGGTTTGCCCGTGGCGTCGACCATTTTGTCGTCGACAATCTTCCAGCCGGCCTCTTGCAACAGTTGGTAGGCCTCGCGCTGCTGGGCGCGGATCATGCCGCTGGCGTCGGTCTTGGGATTGTCGAACGCTTCACTGAACACCTGCGCCGGCAGCTTGCTGCGGAACGGCTCAAGGATCGCTCGTTGATCGGCGTCGGGCAGGCCGGTGGCGGCCATTTCCGAGTTCTCGAAATAGCTGCGGGTACGGAAGTAGGCACCGTTGAACAGTTGTTTGTTGGTCCATTCGAAGTCGAACAACAGACCCAGCGCCTGACGCACGCGCACATCCTGAAACACCGGGCGGCGCAGGTTGAAGACGAAACCCTGCATGCCGGTCGGGTTACTGTTGGCGATCTGCTCCTTGATCAGGCGGCCTTCAGTGACGGCCGGAATGTTGTAGGCGTTGGCCCAGTTTTTTGCGGCCATCTCCAGCCAGTAATCGAACTGGCCGGCCTTCAAGGCTTCAAGGGCGACAGTGTTGTCGCGGTAGTAATCGGTGGTCATCGTGTCGAAATTGTAGAAACCGCGATTGACCGGCAGGTCCTTGCCCCAGTAATCCTTGACCCGCTCGTAACGCACCGAACGTCCGGCCTTCACTTCGGCGACCTTGTACGGGCCGCTGCCCAGCGGAATCTCCAGGTTACCCTTGTTGAAATCGCGATCGGCCCACCAGTGTTTCGGCAGCACCGGCAACTGGCCGAGGATCAGCGGCAACTCGCGGTTGTTGCTGTGCTTGAACTTGAACAGCACCTTGAGCGGATCTTCAGCGACGACTTCGGCGACATCGTTGTAGTAACCGCGAAACATCGGCGAGCCTTCCTTGGTCAGGGTGTTGAAGCTGAACACCACGTCGTCCGCGCGCACCGGGTGGCCGTCATGGAAACGTGCTTCGGGGCGCAGATAGAAGCGCACCCAGCTGTTGTCCGGGGCCTTTTCGATTTTGCCGGCGATCAGGCCGTATTCGGTGAATGGCTCGTCAAGGCTGTGCTTGGTCAGGGTGTCGTAGATCTGCCCGAGGTCATCGGCCGGCACACCCTTGCTGATAAACGGGTTGAGGCTGTCGAAGCCGCCGAAGCCGGCCTGACGGAACACGCCGCCCTTGGGCGCGTCGGGATTCACGTAGTCGAAATGCTTGAAATCGGCCGGGTATTTCGGCGGCTCGTTGTACAGGGTCACGGCGTGTTGCGGGGCGGCCAAGGCCAGCCCGGCGAACAGCAAGCCGCTGGCCTGGACGAGCAGGGCGCGGATCGGTTTCATTGATCTTTCTCCGAAGACTTCAGCCACCATGCGCTCAGGCCCAGGGTGTAGGGCGGCGTGGTGACGAAGGCCAACCGGTTGCGGTAGGCCAGACGGTGATAATTGAGATACCAGTTGGGAATGCTGTAGTGCTGCCAGAGCAGCACACGGTCGAGCGCCTTGCCGGCGGCGACCTGTTCGTCGCGGGTGCGCGCGGCGAGCAATTGTTCGAGCAGGTGATCGACCACCGGATTGGCGATCCCCGCGTAATTCTTGCTGCCCTTGACGTTCACCTGACTGGAGTGGAAGTACTGCCACTGCTCAAGGCCTGGGCTTAAGGTCTGGTTGAGCGTCATCGAGATCATGTCGAAATCAAATTGATCGAGGCGCTGTTTGTACTGCGCCCGATCCACGGTGCGCAGGCGCGCGTCGATGCCGATGCTGTTGAGGTTCTCGATGTAGGGCTGGTACAGGCGCTCCAGGTTCGGATTGACCAGCAACAGCTCGAAGCGCAGCGGTTGGCCGTCAGCATTTTGCAGGCGCTGACCGTTGAGCTTCCAGCCAGCTTCGGCGAGCAACGCCAATGCCTTGCGCATGGTTTCCCGGGGAATGCCGCGACCGTCTGTTTGCGGCAACGTGAACGGCTCGGTGAACAGCTTGGCCGGCAGTTGATCCTTGTACGGCTTGAGCATCAGCCATTCCCCCCCGACCGGCAGGCCGGAGGTTGTGAATTCACTGTTGGGGTAGTAACTGGTGGTGCGCTTGTAGGCATCGCTGAACAGTGCGCGGTTGGTCCACTCGAAGTCGAACATCAGGCCCAGCGCTTCGCGGGTTTTCACATCGGCGAAGGTGGCGCGGCGGGCGTTCATGAACAGACCCTGACTTTGGGTCGGGATCTGATGCGGGATCTGCGCCTTGATCACGTCGCCACGGCGGATGGCGGGGAAGTTGTAGCCGTTGGCCCAGTTCTTCGCCTGATGCTCGATGTAGATGTCGAACTCGCCGGCCTTGAACGCTTCGAAGGCGACATCGCTGTCGCGGTAGAACTCGACTTCCATGCGATCGAAGTTGTACTTGCCGCGATTGACCGGCAGGTCCTTGCCCCAGTAATCCTTGACCCGCTCGAAGATCAACTGCCGACCCGGCGTCACCGAAGTGATGCGATAGGGGCCGCTGCCCAGTGGCGGTTCGAAGGTGGTGGCCTTGAAGTCGCGGTCTTTCCAGTAGTGCTGCGGCAGCACCGGCAATTCACCGAGGCGCAGGATCAGCAGCGGATTGCCCGAGCGCTTGAGCACGAAGCGGATGCGCTGTTTGTTGAGAATGTCGACGCGCAGCACTTCCTGCAGCGCGGTGCGGTACAGCGGATGACCGTCCTTGAGCAGCGTTCGATAGGAGAACGCTACGTCGTAGGCAGTGATTGGCGTGCCGTCGTGAAAACGCGCTTCCGGGCGCAGATTGAACACCACCCAGCTGCGATCTTCGCTGTACTCCACCGATTGCGCGATCAAGCCGTAACTCGAGGCGGGCTCGTCACCGGATGGCGAATATTGACCGGTGCCGACCATCAACGGCTCGTTCAGCTCATTGATGCCGTATTGGAGGAAATTCGCTGTAGTGACCGGGCTGGTGCCCTTGAAGGTGTACGGATTGACCGTATCGAAGGTGCCGAACGCCATCACCCGCAACGTACCGCCCTTGGGCGCTTGCGGGTTGACCCAGTCGAAGTGGGTAAATCTGGCCGGGTACTTGAGCGTGCCGAACTGCGCATAACCGTGACTTTCGGTAATCGTCGCGCTTGCGGTTGAGCTCAAGGCCAGGCTGATCAGGAGCAGGAGGAGGGGACGCTTCAAGTCAGATCCGATCCAGGCGGCTTGGGCTTAGTGGGCCGTACAGTAACAGCTTGTCTGGACTGGAAAAAGATGGGAGTTAATGCGCGGTTAATCGTTTGCGCGAAGAGCCCCTCACCCTAACCCTCTCCCGGAGGGAGAGGGGACTGACCGAGTTGTTTCTTCGAGCTACGCCGACCTGAGCTGTCGAGTCGAACTCACGTTTTGAAAAGCCCCTCACCCTAACCCTCTCCCGGAGGGAGAGGGGACTGATCGTGGTGTTTGGGCGAATTGCACCGACGTGCGATACCGAGCCGGACTCAGAATCTGAAAAGCCCCCGATCGGCTCCCTTTCCCCCTCGCCCCCTTGGGGGGAGAGGGCTGGGGTGAGGGGGATGGATCTAAAGCACACCACAAAAATGTGATCCAAAAAAAAGCCCCTGCAAACTCAGGGGCTCTTCGATCAATGCGGCTGGTAAACCGTGAGCATCTGCCCCGGCTTCAACGCTTTACCCGCACCCGGGTTCCAGCGCTTGAGATGCTGCATCTCAACGTTGAATCGCTTGGCCACGACGTACAGCGTGTCGCCGCGCTTGACCTTGTACTGGGTCTGCTGCGCGCTGTCGTCCTTGCCTTTGCTCTTGCTGTTGGCCGCAATCACTGTATTGACGCGGCCAGACTTGCGAGCCGGCGCACGTTTGCTGGTGTCCTGCATCACCAGGGTCTGGCCGACCTTGAGGTTCTTGCCGGTCAGCTTGTTCCAGCGCTGCAGATCCTTGACTTCGACCTTGTTGGCCTTGGCGATGGAGCCGAGGTTGTCGCCACGCTTCACGCGGTAAGCACGCTTGAGTTTTGCCACCTCGGAAGGATCGGCACCCTCGAACACCGGCTTCAGCGAACGCGGGCTGATCAGCTCGTCAGGCCGCATGGTCTGCAGGCTGGCGGTCAGCAGTTGCGCCTTCGACGTTGGCACCAGCAAATGCTGAGGGCCATCGATGGTGGTGCGTTGCTTGAAGGCCGGGTTGAGCTGGAACAGTTCGTCTTCGTCGATATTGGCAACCGCGGCGACCTTGGACAGATCCATGCGCTGGTTGATTTCGACGACCTGGAAGTACGGTTCGTTGGCGATCGGGTTGAGGTTGACCCCGTAGGCTTCCGGCGCCAGTACCACTTGCGACAGCGCCAGCAGCTTCGGCACGTACGCCTGGGTTTCTGCCGGCAGCGGCAGGTTCCAGTAGTCGGTTGGCAGGCCTAGCTTTTCGTTGCGTTCGATGGCACGGCTGACCGTACCTTCGCCGGCGTTGTACGCCGCCAGGGCCAGCAGCCAGTCGCCGTTGAACATGTCGTGCAGGCGGGTCAGGTAGTCCATCGCTGCGGTGGTCGAGGCGGTGATATCGCGACGGCCATCATAGAAGCGGGTCTGACGCAGGTTGAAGTAACGCCCGGTGGACGGAATGAACTGCCACAGACCCACCGCATCGGCGCGCGAATAGGCCATCGGGTTGTAGGCGCTTTCAATCACTGGCAGCAGGGCCAGTTCCAGCGGCATGTTGCGTTCTTCGAGGCGTTCGACGATGTAGTGAATATAGAGACTGCCGCGTTCGCCGGCATTCTCGAGGAAAGAGGGATTACTGGCGAACCACAGGCGCTGTTGCTCGATGCGCGGGTTGACGCCGAGACCTTCCTGCAGCTGAAAGCCCTGGCGCATGCGTTCCCAGATGTCCTGGGGAACCTGTGGGCTGGGCTTTTCGGTCAGCCAGATCGGCTTCTGCTTGGCTCGCGCAGCAATGTTCGGCGTATGGGTCGCTTCAGTCTGCGGAGCATGGCTGGAACAGCCCGCCAGCGTGGCGGACACAGCCACCGCGATGGCTTGCGCCAGGCGGGTCAATGCGTCTGAATTGACGGACTTACGTATGGATGACGACATTGGCTGGAAGTAAGTTCCGGGCAAAAATGTCGGGCGATTCTAGAAAGCGCACCCCTTGCGGTCAACCATTCAGAATTTTTGTACCAGGCAGCGGGGTACTTAGAACTTATCTTTCCAAGCCCGCAGAGCCGCAAATACCTCACTCGGCGCCCGGTTTTGAGCGCCTGCCCGTTCGTCCACTTTTTGTGTAACTAATGTTTCAGTGGTACGCAAAAACGGGTTTGTGAGTTTTTCCAGAGCGAGGGTCGAGGGCAGGGTCATCACGCCGTTTTGCCGTTGCTGGGTGACTTTTTCCAGACGGGCGGCAATGTCCGGGTTGCTCGGTTCGACGGCGGCGGCAAACTTCAGATTGCTCAGGGTGTATTCATGGGTGCAGTAGACCAGCGTATCTTCCGGTAACGCGGCGAGTCGCCCGAGCGAGTGGTGCATTTGCTCCGGTGTGCCTTCGAACAAGCGGCCGCAACCGGCAGCGAACAGGGTGTCGCCGCAGAACAGCAAGCCGTGGTGGTAATAGGCGATGTGTCCCAAAGTGTGACCGGGCACCGCATAGACGTCGAAATCCCAGCCGAGCACGCTGACGCTGTCGTTGTCCTTGAGCGCCACGTCGCGCCCGGGGATGTTTTCGCTGGCCGGGCCGTAAACGGTCGCGCCGCTCGCGGCTTTCAGGCGTTCGACGCCGCCGACGTGATCATGGTGATGGTGGGTGATCAGGATGTCGCTCAAGACCCAGCCTGGGTGCGCTGCAAGCCACGCCTGTACCGGTGCGGCATCGCCGGGATCGACCACCGCGCAGCGCTGGGTACGGTGATCCTGTAACAACCAGATGTAGTTGTCGGTGAACGCGGGCAGGGCACTGATCTGTATCATCGTCGGAATTCGCCAAGCGGAAAACATTGGCGCATCTTAGTAGTTCCTGGCGCTTTGGAGAATGCGATGAGTGATAAAGCGTTCGCACAGGCTGATCCTGACTGGCTGGCCCTGATCGGTGCAGCCCGTGAATGGCTGTCCGGCCCGCTCGGGCAATTTCTGCTCGATGAAGAGCGGCGCATGCTCGAAGACGAGTTGGGCCGATTCTTTGGCGGTTATCTGGTGCATTACGGTCCATCGGCCGAAACCCCGCCGGCGGCGCCGCAAGTTCAGCGCAATGTGCGCCTCGGTGCGCCGTTGCCGGGGGTCGAGATTGTCTGCGAAGAGCAGGCCTGGCCGCTGAGCGAGCACGCCGCCGACGTGGTGGTGATGCAGCACGGCCTGGATTTCTGCCTGTCGCCCCACGGTTTGCTGCGTGAAGCAGCGAGCAGCGTGCGCCCCGGCGGGCATTTGCTGATCATCGGCATCAACCCGTGGAGCACCTGGGGCTTGCGCCATGTTTTCGCCCACGACGCCTTGCGTCAGGCGCGCTGCATCTCACCGTCACGGGTCGCTGACTGGCTCAATCTGCTCGGCTTCGCGCTGGAGAAACGCCGCTTCGGGTGCTATCGTCCGCCGCTCGCGTCGCCCAAGTGGCAGGCCCGTCTGGCCGGCTGGGAACGCAAGGCCGGTGACTGGCAACTGTCGGGCGGCGGCTTCTATTTGTTGGTCGCGCGCAAGATTGTGGTCGGGCTGCGACCGTTACGTCAGGAGCGCCGCGAGCCGATGGGCAAGCTGATTCCGCTGCCGATGGCCAAGGTCAATCGCCGGCGCATCGAACCGTAAACCTTCTTTTATTTGTGGCCGGGTTTGTCCCGGCCTCGGTCATTGTCGATCCGTGATCGGCAAGACAGGCATTTTTCTGGATAGAGTGGCATGAGCGAAAGCGTTGAAAGCGTCGACACTGTAGAACTGTTCACTGACGGCGCCTGCAAAGGCAATCCCGGCCCGGGCGGCTGGGGCGCCTTGCTGGTGTGCAAGGGCGTCGAAAAGGAACTGTGGGGCGGCGAAGCCAACACCACCAACAACCGCATGGAACTGCTCGGCGCGATCCGCGGCCTCGAAGCCTTGAAGCGCCCGTGCGAAGTGCTGCTGGTGACCGACTCGCAATACGTGATGAAGGGCATCAACGAGTGGATGGCCAACTGGAAAAAACGTGGCTGGAAAACCGCGGCCAAAGAGCCGGTGAAGAACGCTGATCTGTGGAAAGAGCTGGACGAGCAGGTCAACCGCCACAAGGTCACCTGGAAATGGGTGCGTGGGCACATTGGCCATCACGGTAACGAGCGGGCGGACCAGTTGGCGAACCGTGGCGTCGATGAGGTTCGCGGTTACAAGCAGAGCTGATTTCGCCTCGGAACCGTGGCGCGGCCATTCGCGAGCAGGCTCGCTCCCACACTGGATCGTGTTCACAACACAAATCCACTGTGGGAGCGAGCTTGCTCGCGAATGGGGCGCCACGGTCCACCTGAAACACCCCACCGAGCGTGTTAACATCCGCGTTTTTTGCAAGATCGACCCGTTGAGAGCTGAACACTGATGGCCACCAGATCCGTTGTACTCGATACCGAAACCACCGGCATGCCGGTGACCGATGGTCACCGGATCATTGAAATCGGCTGTGTCGAACTGATCGGCCGACGCCTGACGGGCCGGCATTTTCACGTTTACCTGCAACCGGATCGCGAGAGTGATGAAGGCGCCATCGGCGTCCACGGTATTACCAACGAGTTCCTGGTTGGCAAACCACGGTTTGCCGAAGTGGCCGATGAGTTCTTCGAATTCATCAAGGGCGCACAGCTGATCATCCACAACGCGGCGTTCGACGTTGGCTTCATCAACAACGAATTCGCTTTGATGGGCCAGCACGATCGCGCTGACATCACCCAGCACTGCTCGATCCTCGATACCTTGATGATGGCCCGGGAACGTCACCCGGGGCAGCGCAACAGCCTCGATGCGTTGTGCAAACGTTATGGCGTCGACAACTCGGGCCGTGAACTGCACGGCGCCTTGCTTGACTCGGAGATTCTCGCCGACGTCTACCTGACCATGACCGGCGGCCAGACCAGTCTGTCGCTGGCGGGCAATGCGTCTGACGGTAACGGCACGGGCGATGGCGCGGACAACTCGGCGACCGAGATTCGTCGCTTGCCTGCGGATCGTCAGCCAGCGCGGATCATTCGTGCGACCGAAGATGAATTGGCGGCGCATCAGGTGCGGCTGGAAATCATTGCCAAGTCTGCCGGTGGCCCGGCGTTGTGGACGCAGATCGCCGAGGCGGACGCTCAGGCTTGAAGATCAAGAGATCGCAGCCTTCGGCAGCTCCTACATTGGAATGCGATCCTCTGTAGGAGCTGCCGAAGGCTGCGATCTTTTGTTTTTGGCGGTATGAAGCCAAGTGGCCACCCTCGCCACTTTGCCTGCAACCCTCTACCCTGAGTGCATTGGCCGATTCAATTCTGCCGCCTCGGGACACTGAGCCTCATGTACAAAGATTTGAAGTTTCCGGTGTTGATCGTCCATCGCGACATCAAGGCCGACACGGTCGCCGGTGACCGTATCCGTGGCATCGCCCGGGAGTTGGAGCAGGAAGGGTTCAATATCGTTTCGGCCATCGACTACACCGAAGGGCGGTTGGTGGCATCCACCCACCATGGCCTCGCCTGCATGCTGATTGCCGCCGAGGACGCCAGCACCAACTCGCATCTGTTGCAGAACATGGCCGAACTGATCGGTCTGGCGCGGGTGCGCGCACCGGATCTGCCGATCTTCGCCCTCGGCGAGCAAGTCACTCTGGAAAACGCTCCGGCCGATGCCATGGCCGAGCTCAATCAACTGCGCGGCATTCTCTATCTGTTCGAAGACACCGTGCCGTTCCTGGCCCGGCAAGTCGCGCGGGCGGCGCGCAAGTATCTGGATGGTTTGCTGCCGCCGTTTTTCAAGGCGCTGGTGCAGCACACCGCCGACTCCAATTATTCCTGGCACACCCCCGGTCATGGCGGTGGGGTGGCCTATCACAAGAGTCCGGTGGGGCAGGCGTTTCATCAGTTCTTTGGCGAAAACACCCTGCGTTCGGATTTGTCGGTGTCGGTGCCGGAGCTTGGCTCGCTGCTCGATCACACCGGGCCACTGGCCGAAGCTGAAGCGCGCGCGGCGCGCAATTTCGGCGCCGATCACACCTTTTTCGTGATCAATGGCACCTCAACGGCTAACAAGATTGTCTGGCACTCGATGGTCGGCCGTGACGATCTGGTGCTGGTCGATCGCAACTGCCACAAGTCGGTGTTGCACGCGATCATCATGACCGGCGCGATCCCGTTGTACCTGTGCCCGGAGCGTAATGAACTGGGAATTATCGGCCCGATCCCGCTGAGCGAATTCAGCCGCGAATCGATTCAAGCGAAGATCGACGCCAGCCCGCTGACCAAGGGCCGCGCACCGAAAGTCAAACTCGCGGTGGTCACCAACTCGACTTACGACGGCCTCTGCTACAACGCCGAGCTGATCAAACAAAGCCTCGGCAATAGCGTCGAAGTGCTGCATTTCGATGAGGC
The DNA here is from genome assembly GCF_054667675.1 of Pseudomonas sp. S3_C06. Lineage (NCBI taxonomy): Bacteria > Pseudomonadati > Pseudomonadota > Gammaproteobacteria > Pseudomonadales > Pseudomonadaceae > Pseudomonas > Pseudomonas sp. S3_C06. The sequence goes on along the minus strand of NZ_CP162747.1, from coordinate 1,233,178 downwards.
CTGGTACGCCTACGCGGCGTTTCACGAGTTCTTCGCCGGGCGTTACGGCATGGCCACCTCGCGCAGTGACGACAGTCCGCTGGTGTTCACTACCCATTCCACGCACAAACTGCTCGCTGCCTTCAGTCAGGCCTCGATGATTCATGTGCAGGACGGCGGCGCGCGGCAACTCGATCGTGATCGTTTCAATGAAGCGTTCATGATGCACATCTCGACCTCGCCGCAGTACAGCATCATCGCCTCACTCGATGTTGCCTCGGCGATGATGGAGGGCCCGGCCGGGCGTTCGCTGTTGCAGGAAACCTTCGATGAAGCGCTGAGCTTCCGTCGCGCGCTGGCCAATCTGCGCCAGCACATTGCCGCCGATGACTGGTGGTTTTCGATCTGGCAGCCGCCGGGTGTCGAAGGCATTGATCGCGTACAGACCGAGGATTGGCTATTGCAACCGGATGCCGACTGGCATGGTTTCGGCGAGGTCAGTGACGATTACGTCTTGCTTGATCCGATCAAGGTCACGCTGGTGATGCCGGGGCTGAATGCCGGCGGTGCGCTGAGCGAGAAGGGTATTCCGGCTGCGGTGGTCAGCAAGTTTCTATGGGAACGTGGCCTGGTTGTTGAAAAAACCGGTCTGTATTCATTTCTGGTGTTGTTCTCCATGGGCATTACCAAAGGCAAATGGAGCACATTGCTCACCGAGCTGCTGGAGTTCAAACGCAGTTACGATGCCAACGTACGCCTCGATACCTGCCTGCCGTGCGTAGCCCAGCAAGACACCGCGCGTTATCGCGGCATGGGCCTGCGCGATTTGTGTGATCAGTTGCACGCCTGTTATCGCAGTAATGCCACGGCCAAACACCTTAAACGCATGTACACCGTGCTCCCGGAAATCGCCATGAAGCCGGCTCACGCCTATGATCATCTGGTGCGTGGCGAAGTCGAAGCGGTGCCGATCGATGAGCTGGAAGGCAGGATTGCAGCGGTCATGCTCGTACCGTATCCGCCGGGGATTCCGCTGATCATGCCCGGCGAACGCTTTACCGAGTCGACTCGCTCGATCATCGATTACCTGAAATTTGCTCGCACGTTCGATAGCAGCTTCCCCGGTTTTGTCGCTGATGTGCATGGACTTCAACATGAAGATGAAGGCAATGGACGGCAGTACACCGTCGATTGCGTCAAGGAATGAGGACTTTTCCCAGTATGCAACCGGTCATGAATCCGAAATACCCAGGGCTGTCGGTGCGTGTCGCCGATGAAGGCTTTGCGCCGTATATCTGGGGCAGCGACTTCAGTTTCGAAGTCGCCGCCTATGGCGCGGCCGTGATTGGTCAGCCCGTTGAGCAGTGGCGGGTCACGCCGATCGTGCCTTATCGCAAGTGCTACGGCATCGATCCGGAGGAGTTCAGCGCCTTTCACAATGCGCCCGACAGCGCGATTTTCATGGCGTATCTGGACGATGAACCGGTCGGCCATCTGGTGATCAGCACCAACTGGAATGGGTTTGCGCATATCGACGAGTTGGCGGTGCACGCGCCGGCGCGTCGGCATGGTGTGGCCAAGGCACTGCTCGATGTCGCCCAGTTCTGGAGCCGCAAGAAAAAGCTGCCGGGGATCATGCTCGAAACCCAGAACAACAACCTCGGGGCCTGTCGATTGTATGAACGCTGCGGTTATGTGATTGGCGGAGTCGACCAATTGCGCTATCGCGGCATCGACCCGAACACCGCCGAAGTGGCGCTGTTCTGGTATCGATTGTTCGATAATCCGCTGGAAAACCCGCTCAGCTCGACAGCATCGCCTCGGCTTGTTCCGTGATGATCGTCAGTAACGTCTGAATCGCTGATGACGGCGCGGAGTGCTTGAAGGTCAGGGCATAGAGGCTGATCGGCACGGCCGGCGACAGCGGGCACACGTCGAGTCCGGCGGCGCGCGCGCCCAGTGCGGTGAACGGGTCGACGATGGCCAGGCCTTCGCCGGCCTCGACCATGCTGCGCATCATCTGATGGGTTTGTACGCGGGTCTGGATGCTCGGCGCCGGACGCAGGGCCTGGAGCTTGTTTTCCAGCGCCGGGCTCAGCGGGTCCTGGCCTTCAAGGCCGACCATGGCCTGACCCGCCAGATCCTGCAGGGAAATGTATTTCTGTTTCGGTTGCAGCCAGCCGTGGGGCGCGAGCAGTTGCAGCTTGCCCTGGGCCAGTGGCCGGCAATCAATGTCGGGATGTTCGGGATCGTGCAGGCTCAAGCCCAGATCAATTTCGCGCAATAACAGGCTGCGGACGATCTCGCGGGTCGGTGCGCTGAGCAGGCTGCACGGTGCATCGGGCAGACGTCGGCGCAGGGCGGCGAGACTGTGTGGGAGTAATTGTTGCGCCAGCGGCGGGGTGCCGATGATGCGCAAGGGCGGGGCGAGGTATTGCTTGAGGCTGCTGGCCAGGCGCTGCACCGGCTCCAGCGCTTCATAGACATGGGCGATTTCGACCTGCAACGCCCGTGCTTCGGGCGTCGATTGCAGGCGCCCGCGCACGCTGGCGAACAGCATGAACCCCAACTGACTCTCGGCTTCGCGCAAACGCTCTTCGACCTCGGTCACCGGCAACTGCAGCCATTCGGCCGCGGTGCCCAGGTGACCGGTCTGCAAGAGCGCCTGAATCACTTCGATATGACGTAAACGCATGCGTGAAGTCCATGTTCAGCAGGTGGGGTCAGTGGCTGAATCCTACCCCAAGTCTGCGCATATGACTTCTGCTCATAACGGCCAGTTATGAAGCGACGGTTGGCTCAGGTTCGCGGATCAGGGTGATGCCTGACTGAACCAGAAGAAACTCGCTCTCACTGACCTTGTTGACGCGATCGCCAATGGCCAGTTTGTAAATCGGCTCCGAGCCAGTGGAACCGTCTGCCGACGGGTTGGATTCCTGGAACTCATGCACGGAATAAACGCGGCCTTCCGCATCTCTTGCATGGAACTGACCGACGAGTACTGCTGCCATCTGCTTAGAACCTCTGGAGATAAAACGCTTGATTTGCGGCTTGGTAGACCGCCATCAAGGCCTGTAAGTTTTCCTACAGGAAAAAAATAATCAGCTCGCGGGATTTTCCCATCGGGTGCTGGTGGAATCGTCACCGGATCATCTATAACTACTGGCTCCTCCCACGGACCATCGAGAGTCTTCCATGAGCAATGTCTACAACGTCGCTGTAGTGGTCGGTAGCCTGCGCAAAGCATCGATCAACCGCAAGGTCGCTCTGGCACTGGCAGAGCTGGCCCCGGCCAACCTCAAGCTTGAGATTGTCGAAATTGGCGATTTGCCACTTTATAACGAAGACATCGACGGTGATTCACCGCCGGCAGCCTACAGCACTTTCAGGCAAAAAGTGGCGTCATCCGACGCGGTGCTGTTTGTCACCCCCGAGTACAACCGTTCGGTGCCGGCGCCGTTGAAGAATGCCATTGACGTTGGATCGCGGCCTTATGGCAAGGCTGTCTGGAGTGGCAAACCGGGGGCGGTGATCAGTGTATCGCCCGGTGCAATCGGTGGTTTCGGCGCGAATCAGCATCTGCGCCAGTCGTTCGTGTTTCTCAATGTACCGTGCATGCAGCAGCCGGAAGCGTATCTGGGCGGCGCGGGTTCGGCGTTTGATGAGGCGGGTAAGTTGAGCGAATCGGTGAAACCTTTTCTGCAGAGTTTTATCAATGCGTACGGACAATTCGTAGAGCAACACAAGAAGTAAGCTCACCGAAATCCCTGGCACAACAGAGATCCTGTGGGAGCGAGCTTGCTCGCGAAGGGGCCATCAGCCACACATCATGAGTGACTGACAGTCCGCCTTCGCGAGCAAGCTCGCTCCCACAGGTTTTAGTGTTTAGCTCTTCTACTTAATTTAAGGCTGTTGCGGATGCTCGCTGCGTCACTGATTTTCCTGCTGACCATTACCCTTGTCATCTGGCAACCCAAAGGCCTCGGCGTCGGCTGGAGTGCGACGCTTGGCGCAGTACTGGCGCTGATTTTCGGTGTCGTCCATCTCGGCGATATCCCGCTGGTGTGGCAGATCATCTGGAATGCCACTGGCACTTTCGTCGCACTGATCATCATCAGCCTGCTGCTCGACGAGGCGGGGTTCTTCAACTGGGCCGCATTGCACGTGGCGCGCTGGGGGCGGGGCAGCGGGCGCAAGCTGTTTGCCTTCATGGTGCTGCTCGGCGCGCTGGTGTCGGCGCTGTTTGCCAACGACGGCGCGGCGCTGATTCTCACGCCGATCGTGATTTCGATGTTGCTGGCGCTGCGCTTTTCCCCGGCGGCAACCTTGGCCTTCGTGATGGGCGCGGGATTTATCGCCGATACCGCGAGCCTGCCGCTGGTGGTGTCGAACCTGGTCAATATCGTTTCGGCGGACTTCTTTCACATCGGTTTCAACCGCTATGCAGCAGTGATGGTGCCGGTCAACTTCGTCAGCGTGGCGGCGACGCTGGGCATGTTGCTGTGGTTTTTCCGCCGCGACATTCCATCGACGTATGACCCTGAGCAACTCGAGCATCCAGAGACCGCGATCCACGACAAAGCCACGTTTTATGCCGGTTGGGCGGTGTTGGTGATCTTGCTGATCGGTTGCTTTGCGCTGGAGCCGCTGGGCATCCCGATCAGTGCGATATCCGCGGTGTGCGCCGCGTTGCTGTTGGGCATCGCCGCTCGCGGCCACAAGATTTCCACGCGCAAGGTGATGAAAGAAGCGCCGTGGCAGATCGTGATTTTCTCGCTGGGCATGTACCTGGTGGTCTACGGCCTGCGCAATGCCGGGCTGACCGGGTATCTGGCCGGTTGGCTGGATGTCTTCGCCGGTCATGGCGTCTGGGGTGCGGCAATGGGCACCGGGGTGCTGACGGCGTTGCTGTCGTCGATCATGAATAACTTGCCGACGGTGTTGATTGGCTTGTTGTCGATCGATGCCAGTCAGGCCAGCGGAGTGGTCAAGGAGGCGATGATCTATGCCAACGTGATTGGCAGTGACCTGGGGCCGAAGATTACCCCGATTGGCAGTCTGGCCACGTTGTTGTGGCTGCATGTGCTGGAGCGCAAGGGCATTCACATTGGCTGGGGCTATTACTTCCGGGTCGGGATTGTGTTGACGGTGCCGGTGTTGTTGGTGACGTTGGCGGCTTTGGCTTTGCGTTTATCCCTTTAAACCGAGTCGCCCCCTTCGCGAGCAAGCTCGCTCCCACAGGGGAATGCATCTCATCTCCCTACATTTGAAATGCAGTCCAAATGTGGGAGCGAGCTTGCTCGCGAAGGGGCCATATCAAACACCAAAAAACTCAGGCCTGGCCGGGGACATTTGGCCAAAGATCCGAGACCAGAAACAACCGCTCCGCTTCTTCCCATTCTCCCCGCGCATTCTCGGTCAGGCGCACCATCAACTGCGCCGGGGCCAGCGGTTCAAGATCTTTCAGCCAGATCCGTAAATGCTCCAACGTCCAGGTCTGATCAGCCGGGTAATGCGCCGGTGCCAGCCAGGCATGCCGGGGCAGGGGTTGCCAGCGTCCGGCCGGACGTTGCGCCACAAAGGCGGGCCAATCCTTCTGATGCAACCAACTGCCGCGCAAATGCTGCGGATGTGCGCCGCTCGGTGATTCAGCCTGTCCCGGCCACGGGTACAACAAATAACCACCGAGCCACAGTTGCGCGCTGAACACCTCGATATCCAGCGCCGCCAGCACTTCGCGACTTTCCGGACGGGCCGAGATCGGCAACTGATGCTCGGCCAGGTGCGCCAGTTTGCGATCGAGCCGATCGTGGCAACCCGGCCCCAGCCACTGCGCCGGATCACGGCCGTCGCCATTCTGCGGGCCGAGGTAGAGCTTGATCGCCAGTTCGAGGTGATGCACGCCATCGCGGTCACGCAACAACATGTCCAGTTCACCGAGGGTGTGGCCCTCGCGGCGGATCGGCAGATTGGCCGCGATCAGCTCAATACCCGGCGCATGCTCCACGGCAAACTGCCACAGCCGCTCGTAATAGAGGCCTAGACGTCGCGTGCGTGCCTGCGACAGCCAATGCAGCAAGCCATAGCTGTCACGGTCGAGCTGACGCAACCAGTGTTCCAGGCGTTCGGGATCGTGCACCCAGTCGCTGCCCGCCAGCGGATGACGCTGCGGCCACGGTGTGGTGGCGAGCATCGGCGGGGCGAGGATCACCCACGCCAGATCGCGCACTTCCGGATGGCGTAATTGGTGGGGCAACTGCAGCAAGTCAGGAAATAGGATCATCTTGCGAGCATAGCCGTAAACACGAGCGCACCCTTGAGGCTGAAAGGATTTTGTCTAACCGGCGCTTTCGCCCATAATCGGGTTTTTCGCGTTTTCGATTGTCCGCAGAGGTCCCATGGAGCAATTTCGTAATATCGGCATCATCGGTCGCCTGGGCAGTTCCCAGGTGCTGGATACCGTCCGCCGACTGAAACGGTTTCTGCTCGATCGTCACCTGCATGTGATCCTCGAAGACACCATCGCTGAAGTGCTACCGGGCCACGGCCTGCAAACCTCGTCGCGCAAGATGCTCGGCGAAGTCTGCGACATGGTCATCGTCGTCGGCGGTGACGGCAGCCTGCTCGGCGCCGCGCGAGCGCTGGCCAAACACAATATTCCGGTGCTCGGTATCAACCGTGGCAGCCTCGGTTTCCTCACCGATATTCGCCCGGACGAGCTGGAAGTCGAAGTCGCCAAGGTGCTCGACGGCCACTATCTGGTGGAAAACCGCTTCCTGCTGCAAGCCGAAGTGCGCCGGCATGCCGAGGCCATCGGCCAGGGCGATGCGCTCAACGACGTGGTGCTGCACCCGGGCAAGTCGACGCGGATGATCGAGTTCGAGCTGTACATCGACGGCCAGTTCGTCTGCAGCCAGAAGGCCGACGGCCTGATCGTCGCCACGCCGACCGGTTCCACCGCGTACGCGCTGTCTGCCGGCGGGCCGATCATGCACCCCAAGCTCGATGCCATTGTGATCGTGCCGATGTACCCCCATATGTTGTCCAGTAGACCAATTGTGGTCGATGGCAACAGTGAGCTGAAAATCGTCGTGTCGAAAAACATGCAGATTTACCCGCAAGTCTCCTGCGATGGGCAGAACCATTTCACCTGCGCGCCGGGCGACACCATCACCGTCAGCAAAAAAGCGCAGAAGCTGCGCCTGATTCACCCACTCGATCACAACTACTACGAAGTCTGCCGCACCAAGCTCGGCTGGGGCAGCAAGCTGGGCGGTGGAGGCGACTGATGCTCGATCCCGCGCGCAGTTATGACCTGATTGGTGACGTGCACGGATGCGCCCTGACCCTCGAACACTTGCTGGACCGTCTCGGTTATCACAAGCAGGGCGGGGTCTGGCGGCATCCTTCGCGCATGGCCGTGTTCGTCGGCGACATCATCGACCGTGGCCCGCGCATTCGCGAGGCTCTGCACATCGTTCACGACATGGTCGAGGCCGGTCAGGCCTTGTGCATCATGGGCAACCACGAATTCAACGCACTGGGCTGGAGCACCCCGGCGCTACCGGGCAGCGGCAAGCAGTTCGTCCGCGAACACACGCCGCGCCATGCGCGCCTGCTGCATGAAACCCTGACCCAGTTCGAAGACCACCCCGGCGACTGGCACGATTTCCAGCGCTGGTTCTATGAGCTGCCGTTGTTTGTCGACGCTGGGCGTTTCCGCGTCGTCCACGCGTGCTGGGATGCTGGCCTGATCGAACCGCTGCGCGCGCTGTTCCCCAACGGTTGCATCGACGAACACTTCCTGCAGGCCTCGGCGGTTCCGGACAGTTTCGCCTGTACCGTATTCGACCGCTTGTTGCGCGGCACCGATATGCGCCTGCCGGATGGTCTGACCATGACCAGCGGCGACGGTCTGGTGCGTTCGTTCTTCCGCACCAAGTTCTGGGAAGACGATCCGAAGACCTACGGCGATATCGTTTTCCAGCCGGATGCACTGCCAGACCCGGTGGCGCAGAAGCCGCTGACCTCCAGCGAAAAAAACAACCTGCTGCGCTACGGCGTCGACGAGCCGTTGCTGTTCGTCGGCCACTACTGGCGTAGCGGCAAACCGGCGCCGATCCGCCCGAATCTCGCGTGTCTGGATTACAGCGCGGTGCTCTACGGCAAACTGGTCGCCTATCGTCTGGATCAGGAAACACGTCTGGATCCGCATAAATTTGTCTGGGTCGATGTCGAGCGGCCGGAGGTGCTGCAATGAGTGCGGTAGCGGTATTGCGTCTGCCGTTGGCGGTGGACTTGAGTGGTTTCGTCAAGCTGCTGCAACGCATGCAGGTCCCGCATCGGGTCAGCGAAGAGGCCGGCGAACAAGTGCTGTGGGCACCGGCGGAAATCAGCGAAGACGTGCGCTCCTTGTACGAACGCTTCCCGGCGGGTGATCCCGATCAGCAAATGGACATTCCCGTCGCGCCGACCTTCAAGCGGCCGAGCTTCACCGAGCAACTGAAATACGCCAAGGCCACCGGGTTCATCCTGTTGTTGTGCCTGATCGTTGGCGGATTGACGTACCTCGGTGAGAACCTGCAAACCCTGCGCTGGCTGACTTTCCTCGATTTTCAGGTAGTCGGCGAGTACATCCATTTCACACCATTGGCCGACAGCCTGGCGGCAGGGCAGTGGTGGCGTCTGGTCACGCCGATGCTGATCCACTTCGGCATCCTGCATCTGGCCATGAACGGCATGTGGTACTGGGAGCTGGGCCGGCGCATCGAGTCGCGTCAGGGCAGCATCAACCTGATCGGCCTGACGCTGCTGTTCAGCCTCGTTTCCAACTACGCGCAGTTTGTCTGGAGCGGCGCGACCTTGTTCGGTGGTCTGTCCGGCGTACTTTACGGCTTGCTCGGGCATTGCTGGATCTTCCAGCTGCTGGCGCCGAACCCGGCCTATCGTCTGCCGCGTGGTGTACTGGCAATGATGCTGATCTGGTTGTTGGTGTGCATGTCCGGGCTGATCTCGGTGATCGGCTTCGGCGAAATCGCCAACGCCGCGCATGTCGGCGGGTTACTCATCGGATGCTTCACCGGTTTGTTGGGCGGTTTGTATAACCGCCGTAAACTGGCCGCCTAAAATTTCAGTAGATAAAGAGCACGGAGACCCTGATGTCCTCTTTTAACGACATGATCAACAACATTACCCCGGACATCTACGAGAGCCTGAAACTGGCCGTGGAAATCGGCAAGTGGTCCGACGGCGGCAAACTCACCGCCGAGCAGCGCGAGCTGTCGTTGCAGGCGATGATCGCCTGGGAAATCCAGAACCTGCCGGAAGACCAGCGCACCGGTTACATGGGTCCGCAGGAATGTGCGTCGAAGTCGATCGAAGTGCCGAACATCCTATTCAAATCGGATGCCATCCATTGATCGAGATTGGCCGCGGTGCAATCAGCAAAATGTCGGCGCGCCTGGACGGGCCGAATGTGCAATACGCGTTTCGTCTGGATGACGTCGAGGTGCCGGTCAACCCGTTGATCGGCAGCACGGTGCGTCTGGAATACCTGGGGGAGATCCACTGCACCCATTGCGGGCGCAAGACCAAAACCAGTTTCAGCCAGGGTTACTGCTACCCGTGCATGACCAAACTGGCGCAGTGCGACCTGTGCATCATGAGCCCGGAGCGCTGCCACTATGACGCCGGCACCTGCCGCGATCCAGCGTGGGGCGAGCAGTTCTGCATGACCGATCACGTGGTTTACCTGTCCAATTCGTCGGGCATCAAGGTTGGCATTACTCGTGCTACGCAACTGCCGACTCGCTGGATCGATCAGGGTGCGTGTCAGGCATTGCCGATCATGCGCGTCTCGACACGGCAGCAATCGGGCTTCGTTGAAGACCTGTTCCGCAGTCAGGTGGCTGACAAGACCAACTGGCGCGCGTTGCTCAAGGGCGATGCGGCGGCGGTCGATCTGGCGCAGGTACGTGACCAGTTATTCGAAAGCTGCGCCGAAGGCCTGCAAGGTTTGCAGGAGCGATTCGGCCTGCAGGCGATTCAGACCATTGCCGATGTCGAACCGCTGGAAATCCGCTATCCGGTCGAGCAATACCCGGCCAAAATCGTCAGCTTCAACCTGGACAAGAACCCGATTGCCGAAGGCACGTTGTTGGGGATCAAGGGCCAGTACCTGATCTTCGATACCGGCGTGATCAATATTCGCAAGTACACGGCTTATCAGCTCGCCGTGCATCAATAAGGACTCCAGCATGCGCACCGAACAACCGAAGATGATTTACCTGAAGGACTATCAGGCGCCCGAGTACCTGATCGATGAAACTCACCTGACCTTCGAGTTGTTCGAGGATCACAGCCTGGTGCACGCGCAGTTGGTCATGCGCCGCAACCCGGCACGTGGCCCGGGCCTGCCGCCGCTGGTGCTCGATGGTCAGCAGCTGGAGTTGCTCTCGGTGACCCTGGCCGATAAAGAGCTTGGCGCTGCTGACTATCAATTGTCCGAGAATCATCTGACCCTGCAGCCGACCACGGAGACGTTCACGGTCGACACCAGCGTCAAGATCCACCCGGAAACCAACACCGCGCTGGAAGGCCTGTACAAGTCCGGCACGATGTTCTGCACCCAGTGCGAGGCCGAAGGTTTCCGCAAGATCACCTATTACCTCGACCGCCCGGACGTGATGAGCAAGTTCACCACCACCGTGGTCGCCGAACAGCACAGCTATCCGGTGCTGCTCTCCAACGGCAACCCGATCGCCTCGGGCCCGGGCGAAGACGGCCGGCACTGGGCGACCTGGGAAGACCCGTTCATGAAACCGGCGTACCTGTTCGCGCTGGTGGCCGGTGATTTGTGGTGCGTTGAAGACAGCTTCACCACCATGACCGACCGCGACGTCGCATTGCGCATCTACGTCGAACCGGAAAACATCGACAAGTGCCAGCATGCGATGACCAGCCTGAAGAAATCGATGCGCTGGGACGAAGAGGTTTACGGTCGCGAGTACGATCTGGACATCTTCATGATCGTCGCGGTCAACGACTTCAACATGGGCGCGATGGAGAACAAGGGTCTCAACATCTTCAACTCCAGCGCCGTGCTCGCTCGCGCCGAAACCGCCACCGACGCTGCACACCAGCGCGTTGAAGCAATCGTCGCCCACGAATATTTCCACAACTGGTCGGGCAACCGCGTGACCTGCCGTGACTGGTTCCAGCTGTCGCTGAAAGAAGGCTTCACCGTGTTCCGTGATTCCGGCTTCTCGGCCGACATGAACTCGGCCACGGTCAAGCGCATTCAGGACGTGGCTTACCTGCGCACCCACCAGTTCGCCGAAGACGCCGGCCCGATGGCTCATGCTGTGCGCCCGGACAGCTTCATCGAGATTTCCAACTTCTACACCCTGACCGTTTATGAAAAGGGTTCAGAAGTGGTCGGCATGATCCATACCTTGCTGGGTGCCGACGGCTTCCGTAAGGGCAGCGATCTGTACTTCGAGCGCCATGACGGCCAAGCAGTGACGTGCGACGACTTCATCAAGGCCATGGAAGATGCCAACGGCGTCGACCTGAGCCAGTTCAAGCGCTGGTACAGCCAGGCCGGCACACCGCGTCTGGCGGTGAGCGAGTCGTACGACGCCGCTGCGAAAACCTACAGCCTGACCTTCCGCCAGAGCTGCCCGGAAACCCCGGACAAAGTCGAAAAACTGCCGTTCGTGATCCCGGTCGAGTTGGGCCTGCTGGACAGCCAAGGCAACGAGATTGCCCTGCGTCTGAGCGGTGAAGCGTCGGCGCAAGGCACCACCCGCGTGATCTCGGTGACCGAGGCCGAGCAGACCTTCACCTTCGTCGACATCGCTGAACAGCCGCTGCCTTCGCTGCTGCGTGGTTTCTCGGCGCCGGTGAAACTGAGCTTCCCGTACAACCGCGATCAACTGATGTTCCTGATGCAGCACGACAGCGACGGTTTCAACCGCTGGGATGCCGGTCAGCAACTGTCAGTGCAGGTGCTGCAAGAACTGATTGGCCAGCAGCAGAAGGGCGAGAGCCTGAAGCTTGATCCGCGTCTGGTCTCGGCACTGCGTACGGTGCTGTCGGACGAATCGCTGGATCAGGCCATGGTCGCGGAAATGCTCTCGCTGCCGGGTGAGGCGTACCTCACTGAAATCAGCGAAGTGGCTGACGTCGATGCGATCCATATCGCCCGTGAGTTCGCGCGCAAGCAATTGGCCGAAGGGTTGTTCGAGGCACTGTGGCTGCGTTATCAGGCCAATCGTGACCTGTCGAAGAAAACCCCGTACGTGGCCGAAGCCGAGCACTTTGCCCGTCGCGCGCTACAGAACATTGCGCTGTCGTACCTGATGCTCAGCGGCAAGCCGGAAGTACTGGCGGCGGCGCTGGAGCAATTCGAAAGCGCCGACAACATGACCGAGCGTCTGACGGCGCTGGCGGTGTTGGTGAACTCGCCGTTCGAAGAGCAGAAAGCGTTGGCGCTGGCCAGTTTCGCCGAGCACTTCAAGGACAATCCTCTGGTCATGGATCAGTGGTTCAGCGTGCAGGCCGGCAGCACCTTGCCGGGCGGTCTGGAGCGCGTGAAAGCGTTGATGCAGCACCCGGCGTTCAACATCAAGAACCCGAACAAGGTGCGTGCGCTGGTCGGCGCGTTTGCCGGGCAGAACCTGATCAACTTCCACGCGGCGGATGGCTCCGGCTATCGCTTCCTCGCGGATCTGGTGATCGAGCTGAACGGCTTCAACCCGCAGATCGCTTCTCGCCAATTGGCACCGCTGACTCGCTGGCGCAAATATGACGATGCGCGTCAGGCGTTGATGAAAGGCGAGCTGGAGCGGATTCGGGCGTCGGGGCAGTTGTCGAGTGATGTGTATGAGGTGGTGAGCAAGAGTCTGGCTTGATGGTGGATTGGAGTCGGTATTCCAGCTGTGGACCGGCCCTCACCCTAACCCTCTCCCAGTGGGAGAGGGGACTGACTGAGGTGTCTTTGCGCTATACGCCGACCTGAAAGTCCGGAGTCGAACTCAGGACTTGAAAAGCACGAAGATCGGCTCCCTTTCCCCCTCGCCACCTTGGGGGCGGTCCGACGTTTCGGGAGGGCTGGGGTGAGGGGGTAAGATTTATGCATCAACACAACTCCCCAAGCCGTACGCACAAAAAAACGCCGCATTAATCAATGCGGCGTTTTTTTTGACTAAAAGTTACTTCAGGTCGAAACGGTCGAGGTTGGTGACCTTCGTCCACGCCGCAACAAAGTCCTTAACGAACTGCTCCATCGCATCCGAACTGGCATACACCTCAGCCAACGCCCGCAGTTGCGCATTGGAACCAAACACCAGATCAACCCGCGTCGCCGTCCACTTCACGCTGCCGGTTTTACGGTCGCGTCCTTCGAACTCATCCGCATCCCTCGAAGTTGGTTTCCACTCCACCCCCATGTCCAGCAGGTTGGTGAAGAAGTCATTGGTCAGCGCCTCGGTCTGCGAAGTGAACACGCCATGCCGGCTCTGCCCGACGTTGGTGTTCAACACCCGCAAACCACCCAGCAGCACAGTCATTTCCGGCGCCGTGAGAGTCAGCAGTTGTGCCTTGTCGATCAGCAGCGCCTCGGCCGACACGGTGTATTTGCCTTTGCTGTAGTTGCGGAAACCATCGGCAATCGGTTCAAGGAAGCCAAACGAGTCAACATCCGTTTGCTCTTGCGAGGCGTCCGTACGCCCCGGATTGAACGGCACGGAGACGGAGTGCCCGGCGTTTTTCGCTGCTTGCTCAATCCCGGCATTGCCCGCCAACACGATCAGGTCTGCCAACGAGACTTTTTTGCCAGCGCCGCCGCCATTGAACTCGCCCTGAATGCCCTCGAGGGTTTGCAGCACTTTGGCCAGTTGCTCGGGCTGGTTGGCCTGCCAGAACTTCTGCGGCGCCAGACGCAGGCGACCGCCGTTGGCGCCGCCGCGTTTGTCTGAACCGCGGAACGTCGAGAGTGCCGCCCAGGCGGTGGAGACCAGTTGCGACACCGACAAACCCGAGGCAAGCACTTTGCTTTTCAGCGCAGCCGCGTCGCTGTCCTCGATCAACGGGTGTGTGACATCAGGAATCGGGTCCTGCCACAGCAGCTCTTCGTTCGGCAGTTCCGGGCCGAGGTAGCGCGACAACGGGCCCATGTCGCGGTGGATCAGTTTGTACCAGGCGCGGGCGAAGGCGTCGGCCAGTTGATCCGGGTTGGCGAGGAAGCGCCGCGAGATCTGCTCGTAAGCCGGGTCGAAACGCAGCGCCAGGTCGGAGGTGAGCATGGTCGGCGAAAGCTTTTTGCTCGGATCATGGGCATGCGGAACGGTTCCGGCACCAGCGCCGTTCTTCGGAATCCACTGATGCGCACCCGCAGGACTTTTGCTCAGCTCCCACTCGAAACCGAACAGGTTTTCCAGGTAGTTGTTGCTCCACTTCGTCGGTGTGGTCGTCCAGGTCACCTCCAGACCGCTGGTGATGGTGTCGCCACCCTTGCCGGTGCCGAACGCGTTGCGCCAGCCGAGGCCCTGTTCTTCGAGGCCGGCCGCTTCCGGCTCAGGCCCGACGTTATCGGCAGGGCCGGCGCCGTGGGTTTTCCCGAAGGCGTGGCCGCCAGCGATCAACGCGACGGTTTCTTCATCGTTCATGGCCATGCGGCCAAAGGTTTCGCGGATATCGTGGGCTGAAGCGACCGGGTCAGGATTACCTTCCGGGCCTTCAGGGTTGACGTAGATCAGGCCCATTTGCACCGCTGCGAGCGGGTTTTCCAGATTGCGTTCGCCCTGATCGGTGCGGCTTTCTTCTTTGCCGTGCAAGTCGGGCTCGGCGACCAGCGTGCCGTCACCGGGCTCCTGCATGGCGGACTTGTCTTTGCCGTAACGGCTGTCGCCGCCCAGCCATTCGTGTTCCGAACCCCAGTAGACGTCTTCGTCCGGCTCCCACACATCGGGGCGGCCACCGGAGAAACCGAAGGTCTTGAAGCCCATGGATTCCAGCGCGACGTTACCGGTCAGAACGATCAGGTCGGCCCAGGAAATGTTGCGGCCATATTTCTGTTTGATCGGCCACAGCAGGCGGCGGGCCTTGTCGAGACTGACGTTGTCCGGCCAGCTGTTCAGCGGCGCAAAACGTTGCTGACCGGAGCCGGCGCCACCACGGCCATCGGCGGTGCGATAGGTGCCGGCGCTGTGCCAGGCCATACGGATGAAGAGGGGGCCGTAGTGGCCGAAGTCGGCTGGCCACCAGTCCTGGGAGTCGGTCATCAGCGCATTGAGGTCTTGTTTCAGGGCTTGAAAGTCGAGGCTCTTGAAGGCTTTGGCGTAGTCGAAGTCCTTGCCCAACGGATCGGACTTGGGCGAGTGCTGACTCAGGATTTTCAGGTTGAGTTGATTCGGCCACCAGTCACGGTTCGTCGTACCACCACCGGCGGCGTGGTTGAACGGGCATTTCGATTCGTTTGCCATGTTCGGGTCCTTATCAGGTCTGCTACGGCCGGCTCGTGCCGACTTCGGACTAGTAAGGCTAGACCCGACTTGGAGAGTCAGCTAATAGGCCGACTATTGGAGGCTGATAGGCAAAGTCTTTCAGCGTTTTTCGGAGCACTTCACGGATCAGCCGATAGCGGCTGCCTGCTTGAAACAGGCGTTGTTGAGCCTCTGCAAAAAAACAAAAAGTGAAAATCGGGGTGACAGGAAGAAATGTTACTGTATAACATAAAATTCGTTTCATTCTATTTCTACCAGCGTTAAAGCAAAACGCTGGCAGCGATCCTCACTTTTCAGCGCATGGAAATTCCGCAATGCCTGCCCGTTCTAAACCCTTGCAACGACGCCTCAATCCGTTGGCCGCCGCGCTGCTTTTTGCATCCCCGGTGTTCGCCGCTGAAACCCTCGAACTGCAACCGCAAGTCATCACCGGCAATCCGCTCGGCAGCCAGACACTCGCTTCGCCCTCGACGGTGCTCAGCGGCGACGACCTCACCTTCCAACAGAAGGGCAGCCTCGGCGAAACCCTGAACAAACAGCCCGGGGTGTCCTCGTCGTACTTCGGCCCGGGCGCGAGCCGGCCGATCATTCGCGGTCAGGACGGTGATCGCATCCGTATCTTGCGCAATGGCGTCGGCGCGCTGGATGCCTCGTCGCTGTCTTACGATCACGCGGTGCCGCTGGACCCGGTCAACGTCGAGCGCGTTGAAATCGTCCGTGGCCCGGCAGCACTGCTGTACGGCGGCAGTGCCATTGGCGGAGTGGTCAACACCTTCGATAACCGCATTCCGACCGAGGCCATTGATGGCATCCACGGCGCCGGTGAGTTGCGCTACGGCGGTGCCGACACCACGCGCAGCAGTGCCGGCAAACTCGAGGCTGGCAACGGTCAATTCGCCTTGCATCTGGACGCCAGTGCCCGCGAGTTCAATGACCTGAAAATCCCCGGCTACGCGAAAACCAGCCGCGAGCGCGCGAACGACGACGGTGATTCGAAAAAGCATCGTTTGGGCAACAGTGATGGTCGCCAGGACGGCGGCGCTGTCGGCGGGTCTTACACTTGGGATGACGGATACGCCGGCCTGTCCTACAGCAACTACGATTCCAACTACGGTTCGCCCGCTGAGCAAGACGTGCGCATCCGCATGCAACAGGAGCACTACGCCTTCGCCTCGGAGATACGCAATCTCGATGGGCCATTCAGTTCGATCAAGCTGGATGCGGGCTACACCGATTACGAACACCGCGAAATCGAAGGTGGCGAGGTCGGCACGACGTTCAAGAACAAAGGTTATGAGGCGCGGGGCGAGGCTCGGCACCAGCCGTTGGGGCCGTTCAACGGTGTAATCGGTGCGCAGGTCAGCCGCAACGAGTTCTCGGCACTCGGCGAAGAAGCATTCGTGCCGCAGACCGATACCGATGCCGCTGCGCTGTTCATTCTGGAAGAGTGGCAAGCCACCGACCGACTGCTGTTCACCCTCGGCGGACGCCTTGAGCACACCACGGTCGATCCGAACGCCAAGGGTAACGAGCGCTTCGCCAGCGCCGATCGATCCAGCAGTTTCACCGCCGGCAGTCTTTCCTCTGGCGCGGTGTACACGCTGACGCCGATCTGGTCGGTGGCCGCGACGCTGGGTTACACCGAACGTGCGCCGACATTTTATGAGCTGTACGCCAACGGAGCTCACGTCGCGACCGGCACTTATGAAGTCGGCGATGCCGGGCTGTCGAAAGAAAAAGCCGTGTCCAGTGACCTTGCGCTGCGCTTCGACAATGGTACGCACAAGGGCAGTGTCGGTGTGTTTTACAGCCACTTCTCCAACTACATCGGCTTGCTCGGCACGGGCCGAACGCTGAATGACGAGGGCGAAGAGGATGCCGACGGCATCCCTGAATACACCTACTCCGGCGTGCGGGCGCGCTTCAGCGGCATTGAAGCCCAGGATCACTGGAAACTCGGCGAAAGCGCCTACGGCAAGTTTGCCTTGGAGTTGTCCGGCGATTACACCCGCGCGAAGAACCTCGACACTGGCGAAGATTTGCCGCGCATCGCGCCGCTGCGGCTCAACACCGGGCTGCTGTGGGAACTGGACAAGTGGCAGGCGCGCATCGATGTCGAACACGCCAGTTCACAACATCGCGTGCCGGACAATGAAAGCAGCACTGACGGCTACACCACACTGGGCGCCAATGTCGGGTATCACTTCGATGTCGGTCAGAGCCAATGGCTGGCCTTCGTCAATGCCGAGAACCTGACCAATCAAACCGTGCGTTATGCCAGTTCGATCCTGCGCGACATTGCGCCGGCAGAAGGGCGCAGCATTCAGGTCGGCTTGCGCACGACGTTCTGATAATCACTGAAGGCTGCGATCTTTTGATCTCTATTTTAAAAGCAATAGATCGCAGTCTGCGGCAGCTCCGACACGGGCGTGATCAGGTGGATTGAGCGGTGTCATCCTCCGGCACGTCGTCAAGAATGTCCTCTTGCCCCGGCAATTCAGTGATCACACTGAAGTCCGTCACTTCAACTGCGCCCAATCCATACCCCAGCAAATGGAAAGAAAACGCTTTGCGCTCTTGCGGGTTGTCGAAGCTGAAGTTCATTTCCAGTGGCTGCTCGGCGGTTGCGACCATCTCCTGCGGCAGACCGATCTGCACGTCCTGTTCAAACTCCTTGGCCTTGAGCTGAATGTACGCTGCCTGTTGCGGATCGACTGAACGTACGGTCAGACGCACGCGGGTGTGCGAGCCTTTGGGCATTTCCAGGTACTGCGCGCCGATCAGGTTGTCGGCCCAGTCATCCTTGATCTGCGCTTGCAGCGGGATGACGTTGGTGCTGCCGAACTGATAGCGATGATTGAGCGGCGTGCGCAGCAGTGACAGGTCGAGGGCATTGGCACGAGCGGCGATCTGCCGGGCCGGGTGACCGCTGTAGTTGCCTTTGTACGTCGCGCTTTCGGCAATGAAACCGGCGCTTTCGTAGTAACGGCAGCGGCGCGGCATGTCGCACTCGGAGAAGATCCCCTGACCGTTGTGATAACGCAGCTTGCCGTTGGTGAACGACATGATTTCGCGGCCGCTGTCGTAGTCGCGAAACAGTGAACGACCGCTTAGCGCGGAAGGCACCGGCAGGTCGAAGTAGTCGAGGATCGAGGTGCTCAGATCGACGTGACCGTAGACGCCTTTGTTCAGTCGCGGCAGCTGTTCATGCTCCGGTGCCAGGGTCAGATTGAAGCCCCACGACGAGGCCAGGCGCACGCCGTCGATGCCGTGGGATTCGTCCGAGGTGATCACCACCAGCGTGTCTTTCAGAACGCCCTGACGCTCGAGGCCGTTGAGGAACTGTTGCAGCGCATCGTCGAGATAACCGACAGCGGCCTGTTTCGGCGTTTCGTAGCGCTCCAGATATTCCTCGGGCGCGGAGTAGGGCTGATGGGTGCCGACGGTCAGCAATGTCAGCATCCACGGCTTTTTCTGCTTTTTCAGTTGGCCGACGTAATCGAGCGCGCCCTCGAAGAAGGCCTTGTCATCCTTGCCCCACGGGAACTCCAGATAGTTGCTGTTGCTGAACCACTCCAGGCCATGAGTCGCATCGAAACCGATGTGCGGCATGATCTTGTCTTTGGCCATGAAGCGCAGGCCGGCACCTTGCAGATAGTGCGTGCTGAAGCCGTGCTCACGCAGTTGCGCCGGCAGGCAGGCCTGATTGCGCTCGTTGAGGGTGAGCATCTCCACGCCTTTGGGCGTGCCGTTGTTGAGCTTGTCGTAATCGCCGCAGAGCATGGAGTACAAACCGCGAATGGTCTGGTGCGTATGCAGCACGTAATCCGGGGTGTTCATGCCACGCTCGGCCCAGCGGCTGAGGTTGGGCATCAGGTCTTCCTGATAATGACTGCCGATGGCTTCGCGGTTGGCGCGAATGTAGGCCCCGGGAATGCCTTCCAGCGCGATGATCAGCACATTGCGCGCTTGCCCCGGTGCCGCCAGCAGTTTCTGCCCATTGAGGTCGACATCGGTGAGCCCGGCCATGGCCGGCGCGGGTTCTTCGATATCACCGTCCAGCCATTCCTCGCCCCGAATCTGCAGATCAGCAACTTCAGTGGCCAGCAACTGGTGCGGCAGGTTGTACTGGCGCCATGGATCGGCTTCGCTCGGCCACAGGTTCTGCGCGCCCCAGTGTGCGGCGAACAATACCAGCGGCGCGCTCCAGACTGCGCGGGGCAGTGACGGGCGCGGCATGCCACGGCCAGCAAATTGGGTCAGCAGCCAGAACACCAAGGCCAGCAGCAAAGTGATACCCAGCGCAGGGTGCGCCAGCCCGCCACCGGTGGAGTTCTCGACGAACTGCGGGTCGATCAGGTAATGAATATCCGAAGGCGTCGGCAGACGCCCGACGGCGCTGACCAGTTCAGCCGTCGCCACGGCCAGCAAGCCCCAGAACACCAGCACCGGCAAAGCCAGCCACCACGCCCGGCGATGCAGCAAAACCACCAACAGACTGCCGATGGCCAGATCCGACACATAGCCCAGCGGTGTCGACCAGCCGAGTGCCGCACGCAGGCACACCGGCACAATCAGCACGAGAAAGATCAACGAAAAGAGGCGGGCATGTGGCTGCCGCAACCGGTTAAAAAGAGCGCTCACAAAAAAGACCTTCCAGCCATTAAATCGTCATAAAAGTGTGCGCGATGATACCAAGGGTGGGCTGTCTGATCGCCCTTTTAAACGCTCAACTGAGGCGCTGGTGCGCGAGCTTTCAAAGGTGATGTCGCGTCTGCAGCCCTGACCGGCCCTCGGGTCAAACAGCAATCGGCGATATTGCCACCGACGGATTTATTGTTTCAGGCTGTTTAAGCCACCAAACCATCACCGGTATCCAATGGAGGAGTTGCGCAACGCTGCGATCTTTTCAAACCTCAGAATCAAAAGCCCGCCGCCTCGGTTCGCTCAACAACCCGTGCTATCGATATGCGATAAAGATATTTAATTTATGTTTTTTATATCTATAAAGTCAGGCCTTTCAGCAAACCACCCCATGCTGCGAGGTTGTCATGGCCACACCGTTCAAACGTTCCGCACTGACTCTGTTGGCCGCTTCTCTCGCGGCGAGTGCCTTGTTCAGCACCGGCGCTCAGGCTGAAGGCAAGATCAGCATCGCCCAGCAATTCGGCATCGGTTACCTGATCCTCGATGTGGTGCGCGATCAGAACCTCATCGAAAAACATGGCAAGGCGCAGGGCCTCGATATCAAGGTCGACTGGAACAGCATTTCCGGTGCCACGGCGATGAACGAAGCGCTGCTCACCGGATCGCTCGACGTGGTGTCTGCCGGTGTGCCGCCAATGCTCACCGTGTGGGATCGCACCAAAGGCAAACAGAACGTCAAAGCCATTGCCGCGCTGGGTTCGATGCCCAACTATTTGCTGACCAACAATCCAAACATCAAGACGCTCAAGGACTTCACCGACAAGGACCGCATTGCCGTACCGGCCGCCGGTGTCGGCTTCCAGTCGCGCACCTTGCAGATCGAAACCGCCAAGGAGTTCGGTGACGCGCAGTACAAGAAGTTCGACGACATCTCAGTCAGCCTGCCGCACCCTGATGCAACGGCCGCGCTGATTGCCGGCGGCTCGGAAATCAACTCGCACTTCTCCAGCCCACCGTTCCAGTATCAGGCTCTGCAGAATCCCAACGTGCACAAAGTGCTGAGTTCCTACGACGTGCTCGGCGGCCAGGCGACGTTCAACGTGCTCTACACCACGGAAAAATTCCACGACGAAAACCCGAAGACCTACAAGGCGTTCTACGACGCTTTGGCTGAGGCTGAGAAAATCATCAAGGCCGACAAACCGGCGGCGGCTCAGGCGTACATTCGTGTCGAGCAGTCGAAGTTGCCGCTGGCTCTGGTCGAGCAAATCGTCAAGGACCCGGAAATCGATTTCACCGTGGTGCCGCAGCGCACCTTTATTTATGCCGAGAAATTGCAGGAACTGGGCGTGCTGAAGAACAAGGCCGACAGCTGGAAGGATTACTTCTTTGAAGAGGCGCATGGTGGGGCCGGTAGCTGAAGAACCCGGCCCGGTGCAGGGGATTTCCGGAACTCAACCGGCAGGCTCGATCAGTCGCGTAATAGGGTGATCGTGCCCCTCGACGTGCCATTTCACCCACAACCGATTGCGCCCGTCGGAACTTTTATCTGGCTCGACGGACAGCCAGTTACGACTGGCAATCAGGCAATTTCCGTCGTATCCAATGGCTTGCATCTCGGCAGTAAGGTCGGTGTCGATCTTTTCCCGGGTACCGGTGATCGTTTCCAGGCTTCTGATCGTCAGCACAGGCAGAGGAGGATGGACGATGCCGGTTGAAATCAGCTGATGGATGACTTCTGCACCATTGTCGATATGCCGGGGGTTGGCCGAACGAATGACGCTGGCGGCCGCTACATGCACATCCCCGGAGACAATGGTGACTTTGCACTTCGCCAACTTGGCGAAATCGAGCAATCCATTGATCAGTTGCTTACGCTCGTTTTTGTGCGGCTGATGGCGCCAATGGTCCCGGAAATCATCCTCCGGCCCGATCTCCCCCGGAATCCATCCGATCAGGGCCTCAAGCAGCGCAAGGTTGACGAACGATACCGGAACGCTGGAGATGAACAGCAGGTGTGAAGGTTTGCTGGCCGTCAGGCTTTTGATCCAGGTAAACATCTGCGAGATGCTTTTTTGCGACATGATTTGCGTGGGCTGTTTGAGCTGGCCGTTTCTGCCTTTGATGTCGGGCGCACGTTCAGACCTGAGGTCGGGAACGACAATGGCGAGGCCACCGAGGCCTTCAAAAGCGAAGGTATGCCCTTGACGAGTAATCGCTCCCGGGCGGCTCTCGGTTTCGTCAACCTGTAATTGGTAGAGACGAAAATAATAACTGGCAATGCGGAACAGCCCCTGGTGTACGGGACTTTCATGCAGGGCCTGGGGATAGGATCCCCAACCGTCGATGATGTCGTGATCGTCCCACATCATCAGGGTCGGAACGCTACTGAGCATGTTCAGTATCTGAGGTCTGGCCCAGTATCGCGGATAAACACTGGCGAAAAACTCGTCTGCCTGAATCTCCATTTCGTCAGTCCACAGTGTGTCATCGCGATTCCAGGAGAACTGTTTGTACCATTCATTCAAGGGGCCTTGAGTCTGTAACAGTTCATCGCTGTAAATCTGATCGCCTCCCATGACCAACAGATGGTACTCGGCTTGTTTGTGGGTCTGCGCGAGATGACTCCAGCGTTCGGCATAGCGATCTGCCAGCGAATTCAGGTATTTGACGTCCGACACACCGTTGCACGAGGTGTAAGCGATGCGGGGAGCCTGATCCAGAGGCGGGACGTGAAATGAGCCCGACACATCTCCCAAGTCATAGTCGATCTTCAACTGCGTTTTACTTTGCTGGATCTGCATGTCCAGTCTCCAGACGGCCATGCGCGGTTTGATCAAGGGAATCCGGGCAATCCGTTTGATCGTCGGATTGTGTGCCTGCGCGACCTGCGTAGTGGGTGCCGGCGCGTTGAGGTCTTGCACCAGCAGGGCAGATACACAGTATTTCTGATTCTGAATACCGCGAAAGCTCAAAACCGGGCCAAAGGGACTCATGTTGTCGTCCTCGCTGACAATAGAAAAACGGATGCCACGCAATGCCGTGGTGTCACCGAGCGTAGTCCGTTTTTGCAAGTAGCGAGGACGCGAGGGGAGCGTTTCAGTTCATGCCATCATCAAAAATGCTTTCGATTGATAACTCGAACGCCCGGGCAATCTGAAAGGCCAGTGGCAGACTCGGGTCGTAGCGTTCGTTTTCTATAGCGTTAATCGTCTGACGCGACACGCTCAGGCGTTCAGCCAGATCGACCTGCGACCATTTGCGCTCGGCGCGCAATTCCTTGAGGCGGTTTTTCATTGGTAGCGGCGCCGCGCAATGTGCAGGCCGACAATCCACATCAGCCCCATCACCGGCCACACACACGTCCACGGGATATGTGGGGCGCCAACGTTTTCCAGAAAACCGTAGCTGAAGGTCAACAATGCCGAGGCGGCGAAGGCAAACCCCAATGCTTCGAACTGGATGCGCAAATGCATTTCGTCCATGCGCCGCATATTACGCACAATGGCCCAGCACATCAGTCCCGCCGGAATGACCGGCGTCAGTGCGACGGCCGAGCGCAGCACGATGGGGG
The DNA here is from genome assembly GCF_054667675.1 of Pseudomonas sp. S3_C06. Classification (NCBI taxonomy): domain Bacteria; kingdom Pseudomonadati; phylum Pseudomonadota; class Gammaproteobacteria; order Pseudomonadales; family Pseudomonadaceae; genus Pseudomonas; species Pseudomonas sp. S3_C06. Next base: position 1,209,472 of record NZ_CP162747.1, on the reverse strand, counting down.
CGTCCATCAGGTATTGCGAGGCAATCAATGAGGCTGTCAGTACCAGCATGTAGATGATTAATGCTGCGCCCAATTCGAGGTAGTAGCGGTTCATTCTTTACTTCCTATGTAAAAGACCCTTTACATGGTCGCCGAAGATTTGCCCGATGTAAAGCACGCTTTCCATCATGGCTGGTAGCCTCGAACAGACTCATGCCGGAGGATTTCGTGTAGGTCTGCAGCTTTGGGGCACACTTTCTGGACAGCGTAATAGCCACTCAGTAGCATTCGAGCCCAACGGATTATCCCTTCGCACGTCGTCCGACGTGCAACGCTCAAGGAGTCGGCATGCGCGACACCCCCATCGACCAAAAACGAACGGTCGTGACCCAGGTCAACGGCGAGATTCACTATGAAGCCCAGATCAGTTTCAGCTCCATGTCGCTTGTCGATGGCGAAATTCGGGTGCATCGTGCTGAAGGCAATCAGCTAGACATTCCGGTGGCCGGCGCGGACTTCGCTTGGCGCATTGATCTGGATGGCGTGCACAGAGTACCCGTGACGCAGGCAGCGATTGAACCGGTTGAATCGCTGCCTGCCGATGACAGTCTGAAGTTGTTCAACTCGAAAACCGTGTGGATCACACTGGCGCTGTGGTTCTTCGTCAGTTCGGTGTTCGGTTGGCTGGGGATTGTGGTGGCGGGCGGATATTTCGCTTACCACTGGCGTCAGGTGGCACAACGCAAGGAACAGTTGGCCAAGGCGCCCATAGATAAAACCGTGACCCGTTCCGGCTCGGGGATGTCACGGGAAAGCGTACGCAAGGCGTTGGCCCGCAAGCGTTAATACTGCGCAGATCAAATACAAAAAAGGGGCGGCCTGATCATCGATCAGGCCGCCCCTTTTTTATTGCCGCTCAGTCAGATCAGTGCATTTTGCTGTGATCGTGACCTTCCATGTTGGTCAGCGCACGAACCGGCGCTTTGACTTCGATGGTTTCTTTCTCGCCCTTGGCGTTTTCCACGGTCAGGGTCAGCGGCACGCTTTCGCCTTCCTTCAGCTGACCGGTCAGGCCCATCAGCATCACGTGGTAGCCGTTCGGATCAAGCTTGACGGCTTTGCCGGCCGGCAGCTCGACGAACTTCACCGGGCCCATGCTCATGACGTCGTTCTTCATGGTCATTTCGTGGATCTGCACGTCTTTGGCCGCTGGCGTCGCGACGCTGAGCAACTTGCTGTCGCTGTCGGCGGTGAGGGTCATGAACGCGCCGCTGGCGGACTGGGTCGGCACGGTGGCACGGACCCAGGCGTCGTCGACCTTGGTCTGCGCCGAGACCTGGAATGCCAGGCCCAGCAGCGAAAGACCCAATACGACGTGTTTGATCTGGTTCAGCACAGGTTGCATCAGCAAACCTCCATAACAGTAAGCAAATCTTCCGTGCATTGTTCTGCCGAAAGCGAGGTGGACAGACCCAGGCGCAAGCCGCCGTTGGAGTCGTAAACGTAACTGGTGGCGGTGTGCGAGATGGTGTACGTGTCGCCGGCCGGGACTTTCTCGTAGAACACGTCGAATTCCTTGGCCGTGGCCGCTGTTTCCTCAAGCGTGCCGTACAGCGCAACGAACGTCGGGTCGAAGGCTTTCATGTAGGCGTCGAGGATTTCCGGCGTGTCGCGCTCGGGATCGAGGCTGATGAAAATCACCTGCAAACGGTCGCCATCAGCGCCCATCAGCTTCTTGATTTTGGCCGCGCGGGCGAGGGTGGTCGGGCAGACTGCCGGGCACTGGGTGAAGCCGAAAAACACCATCGGCATCATGCCGCGAAAGCTCGACAGCGTCATGGTTTCGCCGTCGGTGTTCTTCAGTTTGAAGGTACGTCCCATGATCTTGTTACTCAGATCCTTGCCGTACTTGTACGACAATTGGCCACGGGTGTCGCAGCCGGCGAGCAGGCCTAGCCCGAGCACGCCCATTCCCGCAAGCACCTTGCGGCGAGTCAACAAAGCCGTCATCTAATACCGCCTTTTGCAGCCCGTCAGTCAGCAGGACTGGCGGGGGGTTAACCGTAAAAGCGGCGCATGATACCAAACTGAGGGCAGAGGCCGGCCACGGATCGCCGCACGGCGCAGGATCGAGCGACAAAAGGTGTAAGAAAAAGTGACGACGGACTCACCGCACCCGCGAATCCTCAACGCTCCAGCCGCCGCCCAGCGCGGTGTACAGATTGACCTCGGCGACCAGTTGCGCGAGGCGATCGGTGATCAGACCCTGTTGCGAACTGAACAGCGAGCGCTGCGCATCGAGGAACGTCAGGCTGCTGTCGACACCGTTCTGATAACGGTTCTGCGCCAGGTTGTAATAAGTCTGGGTGGCCGCGACCAGATCGCGCTGCGCCTGCAATTGCTGCTGATACGTGCTGCGTGCGGCGAGACCATCGGCGACTTCCTGAAAGGCGGTCTGAATCGATTTTTCGTATTCGGCCACCGCGACGTCTTTCTGCAACTTCGAATAATCCAGGCTCGCGCGCAGGCTGCCGGCATTGAAGATCGGCAGGCTGATCTGCGGCTGAAAGGTCCACGCGCCCGACCCCGCGCCGAACAGTCCGGACAGGTCACGACTGGAGGTGCCGGCATTCGCCGTCAGGCTGACACTGGGGAAAAATGCCGCCCGCGCCGCGCCGATGTTGGCGTTGGCGGCTTTGAGTTTGTATTCAGCCTGCAAAATGTCCGGGCGCCGTTGCAGCAGATCCGAAGGCAACCCGGCCGGCAGTTGTTGCACCAGATCGCTGGCCAGAGGACGCGCGGGCAGTGAGTCCGGCACCGGTGCGCCGACCAGCAAGGTCAAGCTGTTCAAGTCCTGCGCGACCTGCCGCTGGTAGCGCGCCAGATTGGCCCGTGAGCTGTCGACGCTGGTCTGCGCCTGGGCCTGCTCCAGCGCCGACGACTTGCCAGCCTCGCGGTTGCGCGTGGTCAGGTGCAGGCTCTGCTCATCGGCGGCGAGGGTGTCGCGGGTCAGTTCCAGCAGTTCCTGATCAGCGCGCCAGGTCAGGTAGGCGTTGGCGACGTTGGCCACCAGACTCAACTGCGCACTGCGCCGCGCCTGTTCGGTGGCCAGCCACGTTTGCAACGCCTGTTCGCTGAGGCTGCGCACGCGACCGAAGAAGTCCAGTTCATAGGCACTGATGCCAAGGTTGACCGAGTACGTCGAGTTGATCAGCGCTTTACCCTGGGTCACGCTCGGCGGCATCCGCTGGCGCAACTCGTTGGCGTTGGCCGACACCGCCGGGAACAGGTCGGCGCGCTGAATGCGGTATTGCGCCTGAAAGGCTTCGACGTTGAGAGCCGCCACGCGCAGGTCGCGGTTGTTGACCAAGGCGCTTTCAATCAGCTGTTGCAGCGCCGGGTCGGTGAACAGCGTGCGCCAGTCCTCGCTGTTCGTGGCCGCTTGGGTTGCTGTCGGATATTGCGCGGCACTGGGTGAAACGGGCCGTTGATACTCAGGAATCAATGAACAACCGCCCATCAGCATTGCCATGGACAGCAGGGAAAGTCGCGACGTCAACATCGAACTGCCTCATGCATATAAAGAGCGTTGTGCTCAGGCCCCGGCCATCCATTTCGCCAGACCATGGCGGCCACTGACCCCGAGCTTGGCGGTGGCGCGCTTGAGATACGTCTCGATCGAGCTGTTTTTCACCCGCAGCTTTTCCGCCATTTGCGGCACGGTGCCGCCGGTCAACAGGCCGAGGCAGACTTCTTTCTCGCGCACCGACAGGGCGATGTCGCTGAGCGCCAATCGCTCATCGAACACTTGCGCCAGCGGTGCCTGATCCAGTTCGGCCAACGGTTGGCGGGGTTGGCGGGCGAGGATCTGCCGGCTGATCTGTGCGTGGCGTTCGATCAGTGGCAGCAGGGTGTCGGACAGGCTTTTGAGAAACGACAGCTCCGGCAGGGAAAACACCCGTTGCGTATGCGGTCGGTAAAACGAAATCACGCAACGGCGGTTGGACGTGCGCGAGACCAGATTGCACTGGTGGGCGCTGTGTTGCGGATGCCGAGGCTGCAGCGAGGCGCGTAACTGAATCAGCAGCGAGTCGTTCATCTCGATCATTTTCTGCAACAACGGATGGTCGTCGGGGCTTTCCAGCGGATCGGCCGGTGCGCAGGTCTGCGTCAGACCGGCGCTGCCCAACGGTTTGATGTCGACCACGCTGGCCTGACGCTCATCCAGCGTCCACTCACTGAGATCTACCCGGTTGACCGGCACCAGCGTGTCGACCAACTGGAACATGTTCGTGGCGAAGTGATCATCGCCGGTACTGGCAATCAGCTCACCGAGTTGCCAGTAGAAGTGTGGGTTTTCCATATTGCGAATACTGCCGCTCAGATTCATATCCTTGTCATCCCTGGTTCAGAGCCATCACTGAATCGTCTGCCGTCTCTGTAAAAGCCGCCCACGCAGTCATTTCTCCTTGAATATGATCTGGAGCGGGATTTAAGCCTATGGATTTGTCCTACGTCTGTAGGGGAAAACAGGGACACAAAGTGCCACTATTTCTGATTGTTGGCGCCGGGGTTCTGACGGTGTTGATCACTGGCATATCGGCGAGCGTGACTGTTCAGTCACGCTCAAGCCCCGGAAACCCGGGCGATGGTCAATTCTGATCGGCAGCGCTCGGGCAAATGGCGGCGCTGGTATGTGGTTTTTTTCCTACAAGCTTTTCAGTATTTCCTCTCCGAATTTTTAGACGTTGCCTGCGATAACCACGCCCATGGCGCCTATCAGGGTGGTGGTTGTCCGGGTTTCAGGTGTCATGTCGGCGCGGGGGCCGATGCTTGAATACGGGCAAAATTACATGAGAAGGATCTTATGCAGCCTACTTCTGCCAACGTGGCGGACGATCTGTCCGTGCCTGTCGAGACATTCGCGCTGACTGCCGCTCAACGGGATATCTGGCTGGACCAACTGAGCCGCGGAGATTCGCCGCTGTATAACATTGGCGGTTACGTCGAACTGAGCGGGCCGCTGGATCCGGCATTGCTGCAATCGGCGCTTGAATCTCTGGTTGAAGCCAATGATGCCTTGCGCATTGTTCTGCGAGCGGACGTTGGTCGCGACGGGCTGCCGTTGCAAGGTTTTGCCCAGGCGCTGCCCGTGGCCATGCCGCTGTATGACTGCAGTGGCCACCCTGACCCACAGTCGGCGGCTCGGGCGCTGGTCGAAGCGCAGATGGCGCTGCCCTTTGTATTGAGCGGGCAAGCGTTGTTCCGCTTCTGTCTGATTCGCCTCGATCGCCATCGCCACTGGTTGGCAGCCCAGGCCCATCACTTGATCATCGATGGCTGGGCGTTCGCGCTGCTGTTCAAGTCGGTGGGCGAGATCTACAGCGCGTTGTGCCGTGGCGAGCGCCCGCGCAGGGCGGCACCGTCCTATGTCGGCTTTATCGAAGATGACGCGCGCTACCATCAGTCACCCCGCTATGAACGCGACCAACGCTACTGGCTGGACAAGTACCGTAGCCTTCCCGAGCGCTTGTTGACGTCCCGCCATCACGAACCCCTCGACGCTGAATCGGCGCCAAGCCGCATCCACGTCGAGGCTTTTCCTGCCGTGCTGCACGAGCGCATGAAAGACTGCGCGCGACGATTCGGTGGCTCGGCCTTTCATGTCTTGCTGGCGGCGCTGCATGTGTATTTCAGTCGCACCGCCCAACGTGACGAGTGGGTGGTCGGCTTGCCGATTCTCAATCGCTCCGGCGCCCGTTTCAAAAGCACTTTGGGCTTGTTCACCCAGGTCAGTGCAATGCACATGGGCTTCGGTCGAGCGTTGTCATTCGCCGCATTGATCAAGGCAATCGGCGATGGTCTGAAGCAGGATTTTCGTCATCAACGCTACCCGCTGAGCGAGATGAACCGCGCGCTCGGCCTATTGCGTGAAGACCGCTCGCAACTGTTCGAGCTGTCGGTGTCCTACGAACAGGACGACCATGATTATCGCTACGGTGAGGCGTCGGGACACTCGGTCAAGGTCTCCAACCAGCACGAGGCGACTCCGCTGGCCATTCACCTGCGCAGCAACCGTTACACCGACAAGGCCTGGTTGCATCTGGTGTACTCGCCGGCCTATTTCACGGCTGACGAGATCGCGTCGTTCACCGAGCGCTTGTTGCTGATACTGGAGCAGGGTCTGGAATGCCCGGAACTCGCGATCGCCGATTTCAACCTCAATAGCCCGGCAGAACTGGCCCTGCTCGATGAGTGGAACAACACCCGCGTCAGTTATCCGCAAGGCCCACTGATTCATCAGCGATTCGTATCCCGAGTGGCCGAACAACCGGACGCCGTGGTCGCGACGTATCAGGGACGAACCCTGAGTTATGCCGAACTGAACCGGCAAGCCAATGCGTTGGCTCATCATCTGCTGGGCCTCGGCGTACGGCCCGATGACCGGGTGGCGATCGTCGCGCGCAGGGGCCTCGACACACTGGTCGGGCTGCTGGCGATTCTCAAGTCTGGTGCCGCTTATGTCCCGATCGACCCGGCGCATCCGCCCGAGCGCCTGAGTTATCTGCTCAGCGACAGCGCTCCGGTGGCGTTGCTGACGCAAAGCGATCTGCGTGATCGCTTGCCCGCCACAGCGCTGCCAGTGATCGAGCTTGATCGGCGCGAATGGTCGCTCGACAACTTGACCGATCCCGACGTGCCGGAGCTGAACACGAGCAACCTCGCGTATGTGATTTACACCTCCGGCTCAACCGGGTTGCCAAAAGGCGTCATGGTCGAGCACCGTACGCTGGGCAATCTGCTCGACTGGCACTGCGAGGCATTCGGGCTCAGCTCCGGGCAGCACACTTCGAGCCTCGCCGGCTTCGGTTTTGACGCGATGGCGTGGGAGGTCTGGCCGGCGCTGTGTGCCGGAGCGACGCTGCATTTGTCACCCGCAAGCGAAGGCAGCGAAGACATCGACGCGCTGCTCGACTGGTGGCGTGCCCAGCCGCTGGACGTCAGCTTTCTGCCAACGCCGATTGCCGAATATGCCTTCAGCAAACAACTGGATCACCCGACGTTGCGCACCTTGCTGATCGGCGGTGATCGCCTGCGCCAGTTCAACCGTGCGCAGGGTTTTGCGGTGGTCAACAATTACGGGCCGACCGAGGCCACGGTGGTCGCCACCTCGGGGCTGATTACCCCGGGGCAGGCGTTGCACATCGGCAAACCGCTGAGCAATGCCACGGCTTATCTGCTCGATGATCAGCAGCGCCCGGTGCCGATCGGCATCATCGGTGAGCTGTATGTCGGCGGCGCCGGGGTTGCCCGGGGTTATCTGAATCGCCCGGAGCTGACCGCCGAACGCTTTCTCGACGACCCGTTCAGTGCACAGCCGGATGCGCGTATGTATCGCACCGGCGATCTCGCCCGTTGGCGCGCCGACGGCAATCTTGAGTACATCGGTCGCAATGATGACCAAGTGAAAGTCCGCGGTGTGCGTGTCGAACTGGGCGAAATCGAAGCGGCACTCGCCAGCCATGATGCGGTGCAGGAAGTCGTGGTGCTGGTGCGTGACGGCCAACTGTTGGCGTGGTTTACCGAGCGCGAAACGCTGGACATCCTGCACTTGCACGCGCACCTGACATCGCGTTTGCCAGCCGCGATGCTGCCCGCCGCCTACATCCGCCTGGCGACGTTGCCGCTGACCGCCAACGGCAAGCTCGATCACCAGGCCTTGCCGGCGCCGGGGCCGGAAGCGTTGATCCGTCGTCAGTACGAGGCGCCGCGAGGTGACGTCGAAATCGCTTTGGCGCAGATCTGGGCCGAGGTCTTGCAGGTCGAACGGGTAGGGCGTCACGACCACTTCTTTGAGCTGGGCGGGCACTCGTTGTTGGCTGTGGGCTTGATCGAACGCATGCGCCAGATTGGCATGAGCAGCGATGTTCGCGTGTTGTTCAGCCAGCCGACACTGGCGGCGCTGGCTGCAGCGGAGGGCAGCGGCCGCGAAGTCGAGGTGCCGGCCAATCGCATTCCTGCCGACTGCACGCACATCACGCCTGAGCTGCTGCCGCTGGTGCAACTGGATCAGCCAATGATCGAGCGTATCGTCGCCACCGTGCCGGGCGGTGCCGCCAATGTGCAGGACATCTATCCGTTGGCACCGTTGCAGGAAGGCATTCTCTATCACCACATCACCGCCGCGCAGGGCGATCCGTATCTGCTGCAATCGCTGCTGGCATTCGACAGTCTCGAACGGGTCGAGGCCTTCGCCGCTGCGCTGCGTCAGGTCATGGCGCGGCACGACATCCTGCGTACGGCGGTGGTCTGGGAAGGGCTGACGTCACCGGTTCAAGTGGTGTGGCGCGAGGCAATTCTGCCGGTGCAGGAGGTCGAACTGGATCCTGCCCACGGCGAGATCATCGATCAATTGCACCAGCGTTTCGACGCACGGCGCTATCGCCTCGATGTCAGTCAGGCACCGCTGCTGCGCCTGATGTATGCCCGTGATCCTGCGCACAACCGGGTGGTTGGCATCCTGCTGTTCCATCACCTGGCGATGGATCACATCGCGCTGGAAGCGATGCGCGAAGAAATTCACGCGAGCCTGTCCGGGCACTCGGAGACGCTGGCGCCGCCAGTACCGTATCGCAACTACGTGGCGCAGACGCGATTGGGTGTCAGTGAACAGGAGCATGAAGCGTTTTTCCGCCAGATGCTCGCTGACATCGATGAGCCGACCTTGCCGTTCGCTTTGCAGAATGTGCAGGGCGACGGCAGCAACATCGAAGAAGCCGAGCAAACCCTGGCCAGCGGTCTCTATCAGCGCTTGCAGCAGCAGGCGCGTCTGGCCGGCGTGAGTGTCGCCAGCCTGATCCACCTCGCCTGGGCGCAAGTGTTGGCGGCGACATCCGGCCAGCCAAGCGTGGTGTTCGGCACGGTGTTGATGGGGCGCATGCAGGGCGGCGCGGGGGCCGACCGGGCGCTGGGGGTGTTCATCAACACCTTGCCGCTGCGGGTCGATGTCGGCGAAGGCGCACGCGCGGCGGTGAAGTCCACGCATGCCCGCCTGACAGCGTTGCTCGCCCATGAGCACGCCTCTTTGGCGCTGGCTCAGCGTTGCAGTGGCGTCGCTGCGCCGGCGCCGCTGTTCAGCGCCTTGCTCAACTATCGGCACAGCGATGACGTCGAGCAAAAAACCTCCCGGCAAACCTGGCAGGGCATCGAGACTCTGGCCAACGAGGAACGCACCAATTACCCGTTTACCCTGAGTGTCGATGATCTCGGCACGGGTTTGCGCCTGACCACCCGAACCTTGTCGACCATCGGCGCGCAACGGATTTGCAGTTATGTGCAGTCGGCGCTGAACGGTTTGGTCGAAGCGCTGGAGACCGAACCCCAGCGGCCGCTGAATAGCCTGCCGTTGTTACCACCGGAAGAACTGCAACGGTTGCTGATCGAGTTCAACGCCACCGCCGTCGACTGCCCGATGGACCAGCCACTTCAGGCGCTGTTTGAACAACAGGTGCAGCGCAAGCCGGATGCCATCGCCGTGCAATTCGCCGAACAGCGCCTGACCTATCGCGAGCTGAACGAGCAGGCCAACCGCCTGGCCCATCATCTGCGTGGGCTCGGCGTACAACCGGATTCGCGGGTCGCGATCTGCGTCGAGCGCGGGCCGGAACTGGTGATCGGTCTGCTGGGCATTCTCAAGGCGGGCGGTGCTTATGTGCCGCTCGATCCCGATTATCCGGCGCAACGCCTCAACTACATGTTGCAGGACAGCGCACCGATCGCACTGCTGGTGCATGCCGCGACGCGTGACCTGCTCGGCGAACCCGGCCTGCCGCTGATCGATCTCGACCTCGGCGCCTGGCAGGACCAGCCGCACCTCAATCCTCATGTGCCGGGCCTCGGCGCGACGAATCTGGCCTACATGATCTACACCTCCGGCTCCACCGGTACGCCGAAGGGCGTGATGATCGAGCACCGCAGCGCCTGCAACATGGTGTACTGGGGTTCGCAGTTGTCGCCGCCGACTGAACACGGGGCGCTGCTGCAAAAGGCCCCGTACAGTTTCGACAGTTCGGTGTGGGAGATCTTCTGGCCGCTGTGCTCGGGCATGCGTCTGGTGCTGGCGCGGGCCGATGGCAATCGCGATTCGGCTTATGTCACGCAAGTGATCCGCGAACAGAACATCACTGTAGTGAAGTTCGTGCCGGCGTTGTTACAGCAGTTCATCGAACAGGATGATGTCAGCCAGTGCACCAGCCTCACCGACGTGCTCAACGGTGGCGGCGAGTTGACCGTTGCGCTGGCTCGGCAAGTGCGCGAGCGCCTGCCGTGGGTGCGCCTGCACAACGTCTACGGGCCGACCGAAACCACGGTCGACAGCAGCGGCTGGACCCTGGAGCCCGGCGAGCCGGTGCCGCCGACACTGGTGCCGATCGGCAAGGCGCTGAGCAACACGCGCCTGTATGTGCTCGATGCCTGCGATCAGCCGGTGCCGTTTGGCGTGAGCGGGCATTTGCACATTGGTGGAGTGGGCGTGGCGCGCGGCTATCTGGGCCTGCCGCAATTGCAGGCCGAACGCTTTATCGACAGTCCGTTCGTGGCCGGTGATCGCTTGTATCGCACCGGTGATCTGGTGCGGTATGGCGCTGACGGCAATCTCGAGTTTCTCGGTCGCAATGACTTTCAGGTCAAGCTGCGCGGGGTGCGTCTTGAGCTGGGCGAGATTGAGGCGCGCTTGCTTGAACACCCGGCCCTCCGTGAAGCGGTGGTGCTGGTGCGCGATGAGCGGCTGGTGGCTTATTACAGCGTACGGGCCGAGGTCACTGCGCCCACGCTGGAAGCGTTGCGCGCGCATGTGTTGGCGCGGTTGCCGGAGTTTATGGTGCCCGGTGCCTACGTGATGCTGGCGGCGTTGCCTTTGACGCCCAACGACAAAATCGATCGCAAGGCGTTGCCGGAGCCGGGAGCGGAGGCGCTGCTCAGCCGTCCCTACGAGGCACCCGAAGGTGACGTGGAAAGTGCTTTGGCGCAGATCTGGGCGCGGGTGCTCAACGTCGAGCAGGTCGGGCGTCACGACAACTTCTTCGAGCTGGGCGGGCATTCGTTGCTGGCGGTGAGTCTGGTCGCGCGCATGCGTCTGGCCGGCCTGCATGTCGATGCGCGCACGCTGTTCAGCCAGCCGACGCTGGCCGCGCTGGCGGCACAGACCTCGCGGCAGGCCAAGCAGGTCGAGATCGCCCAGACCACCATCCCCAACCTCAACCGCAAACGCCGTCTCTGATCCTCGGACACAAACCCTGTGGGAGCGAGCCTGCTCGCGAAAGCGTTGGTTCAGTCAATGATGATGTCGACTGACCCACCGCTTTCGCGAGCAGGCTCGCTCCCACAGGAGGCTTGCGGTGCTCACGCCGGCGGCTTGTCCCCGCTTCCCATGTCAGACACCCACGCCCCGATGTTTTAGTTTTTCCAGGCTGCGCGCCGCGTGCACGGACTCGCTGCTGCGCGCTCCTTTTTTCCGTATTTACAGCAGGTTACCTCATGCATTTCAGCGAACTGATGGCTGTTATTTCCACCCATGCGATCCGCCTTCAACAGGAAGATGAAGACCTGGTCATTCTGGGCAGCGACGACGCGCTGGATGACGCGTTGTGGGACAGCCTCGCGGCGCACAAGGCGCAACTGCTGGAGCTGGTCGCCGAACACGGCGGCGACTGGCTGAGCCCTGCGTTTCGCATCACTCCGGACATGCTGCCGCTGGTGAAGCTGAATCAGGACACCCTTGACCGCATCGTCGCCACGGTGCCGGGCGGCGCCGCCAACGTGCAGGACATCTATCCGCTGTCTGCGTTGCAGGAGGGCATGCTGTATCACCACCTCTCGGCCGCTGCCGGTGACCCTTACATCTCGCAGGCGCGCTTCGTGTTCGACAGCCAGGAACGCCTGGACGCCTTTGCTGAGGCGCTGCGCTGGGTGGTCAAGCGCCACGATATTTTGCGCACCTCATTTGTCTGGGAGTACCTCGACGAGGCGGTGCAAGTGGTCTGGCGCGAGGCGCCGCTGGTGTGTCAGGCAATTACCGTCGACAGCGACCGAGACGTGCTCACGCAACTGCTCGAACGCCACGACCCGCAGCACTTCCGCCTCGACATGCAGCAAGCGCCACTGCTGCGCATGGTCTATGCGCAGGATCCCGCTCAGGGCCGCGTGGTCGCGCTGTTGCTGTTTCATCACATGATCATGGATCACGTTGCGCTGGATGTGCTGCGCCGGGAAATTCAGGCCTGTCTGCTCGGGCAGACTGCGCAAGTGCCAGCGGCGGTGCCGTATCGCGATCACTTGGCCAAGGCGCGCAATGCCAGCAATCAGCAGGCGCAGGAAGCGTTTTTCCGCGACATGCTCGCCGATATCGACGAGCCGACACTGCCATGTGGCTTGCAGGATGTGCAGGGCGATGGCCACGCCATCGAGGAAGCCGCGCTGATGCTCGACAGCCGCTTGAGCCGGCAGTTGCGCGAGCAGGCGCGGCAGTTGGGTGTCAGTGTCGCGAGCCTGACGCATCTGGCGCTGGCGCGGGTACTGGGGCAATTGTCCGGGCGCACGGCGGTGGTGTTTGGCACCGTACTGCTGGGGCGCATGGACGCGGGCGAGGGCGGTGAACAGGCGTTGGGGATGTTCATCAACACCTTGCCGCTGCGCGTTGATGTTGGTGAGCAAAGCGTGCGCGCCGGCGTGCGGGCGACCCATCAGCGCCTGACCGCGTTGCTGGCGCATGAGCAAGCTTCGCTAGCGTTGGCACAACGCTGCAGCGCCGTCGCGGTACCGACGCCGCTGTTCAGCGCGATTCTCAACTACCGGCACAGCAGCGTCGAAGAAGTCGCGGACGTGGTCGACATTGCCCCCGGTGTGCAGGTGCTCGGCGCGCGTGAGCGCACCAACTACCCGCTGACGATCAACATCGATGACCTCGGCGCAGACTTGCGCATCACCGCGCTGGCGGATGCGGCGCTGGGTGCCGAGCGCATGGCCGCGTACTTGAACACAACGCTGGAAAGTCTGGTCGCGGCCCTGCAAAGCACCGCCGATGTGGCGCTGCAGACGCTGAAAATTCTCCCGCCCGGCGAACGTGAATACTTGCTGCGCGGCGTCAATTTCCCGCTGGCGCAGTTTCCTGAAATCCCGCTGATCCACCAGCAATTTGAAGCCCATGCGCAGGCCCGACCTGACGCCTCGGCGTTGATCTTTGAAGGGCAGACGCTCAGCTACGGCGAACTCAATCGTCGCGCCAATCAGGTCGCCCATCATTTACTGGCGCTGAACATCCGCCCCGATGACCGTGTCGCCATCTGCGTTGAGCGCGGCCCGCAAATGATCATCGGCCTGCTCGGTGTTCTCAAGGCCGGCGCCGGTTACGTGCCGATCGATCCGGCCTATCCGTTGGACAGAATCAGTTTCACCTTGCAGGACAGCGCCCCGGCGGCGGTGCTGATGCAGGCGGCGACCCGCGATCGTGTGGCCGCTCTCGAGGTGCCGCAGATCGACCTCGACAGCGCTCACCTCAAGGCCGAACTCGAGAGCAATCCGCAGATTCCCGAGCTGACGGCGGCGCATCTGGCGTACGTGATCTACACCTCCGGCTCCACCGGTCTGCCCAAAGGCGTGATGGTCGAGCACCGCAACGTGGCGCGGCTGTTTTCTGCCACCCATGACTGGTTCCAGTTCAACCAGCAAGACATCGGGGTGCTGTTCCATTCCTTCGCGTTCGACTTCTCGGTCTGGGAAATCTGGGCCGCGCTGGCGTTCGGCGGGCAACTGCTGTTGATCCCGCAAGCCGTCAGCCGCTCGCCGGACGACTGCTATGCGCTGCTGTGCGAAACCGGCGTCACCGTGCTCAACCAGACGCCGAGCGCATTCCGCCAACTGATCGCCGCCCAGGGCCGCAGCACCTTGCAGCATTCCTTGCGGGAAGTGGTTTTCGGCGGCGAAGCGCTGGAGCCGGGCTTGCTCAAACCGTGGTATGCGCGGGTCGGCAATGCCGGAACACGGCTGGTGAATATGTACGGCATCACCGAAACCACGGTGCACGTGACATATCGGCCGTTGCAGGCCGCCGACGCGCAGTTGCTTGGCGTCAGCCCGATTGGCGTGCGCATTCCCGACCTGCAACTGTATGTCCTCGACGCTCAGTACGAACCGGTTCCGGTCGGCGTGATTGGCGAGTTGTACGTCGGCGGGGCCGGGGTGGCACGCGGTTATCTGAATCGCGAAGCACTGACGGCCGAGCGTTTTATCAATGATCCGTTTGGCGAAAACGCCGGTGCGCGCTTGTATAAAACCGGCGACCTTGCGCGTTGGGCGGCGGACGGCAGCCTCGAATACCTGGGGCGTAACGACGATCAGGTGAAGATTCGCGGTTTCCGCATCGAACTGGGCGAGATCGAGGCGCGCCTGTCTACCTGCGAAGGCGTGCGCGAAGCTGTGGTGATCGCTCGCGAAGACAGCCCCGGCGATCAGCGTCTGGTCGCGTACTGGCTGGCCGACGAAGGTGCGGCGCCGGATGTGGCGCAATTGCGTGATCATCTGTTGGCAGTGTTGGCTGACTACATGGTGCCGAGCGCCTTCGTGCGTCTGGACGCTTTGCCGCTGACCACCAATGGCAAGCTCGACCGCAAAGCCTTGCCGGCACCGGACAGCGATGCATTCGCCCGGCGTGGTTTCGAAGCGCCGGTTGGTGCCGTGGAAAACCTGATTGCCGGACTCTGGCAGACGTTACTCGGTGTCGAGCAGGTCGGTCGCCATGACAACTTCTTCGAACTCGGTGGTCATTCGCTGTTGGCAGTGAAGCTGATCGAACGCATGCGCCAACAGGATCTGCACTGTGACGTGCGCGTACTGTTCGGTCAGCCGAGCGTGGCCGCGCTGGCGGCGACCCTGAGCAGCGAACGCGTCATCGTCGTTCCCGACAACCTGATCGAACCGGGTTGCACGCGCATTACTCCGGCGATGCTGCCGCTGGCCAATCTCGATCAAGCAGCGATCGACCGTGTCGTTGCAACTGTGTCGGGTGGCATCGCCAATGTGCAGGATATCTATGCTCTGGCGCCGTTGCAGGCGGGGATTCTCTATCACCATCTGGCCACCAGCGCCGGTGATACGTATGTGTTGCAGGCGCAATTTGCCTTCGACGGTCTGGCGCAGATCAAAGACTTTGTTCGTGCCTTGAACGGCGTGATCAAACGCCATGACATTCTGCGCACCGGCATCGTCTGGGAGGGGCTCGAAGAAGCCGTACAGGTGGTCTGTCGTGAAGCGCCACTGGCGCTGGAACGCGTCGATGCCGACGAACTCGACGGCGACGTGCTCGAGCAGATGCAGGCGCGTTTCGATCCGCGCCACTATCGTCTCGACCTCAATCGCGCGCCGCTGATGCGCTTTGTCTACACCGAAGATCAGCCGCACAACCGCTGGATCGGCATTCTCCTGCTGCACCATATCGTCCTCGATCACACCGCGCTGGAAGTGCTGGTCGCGGAAATGAACGACGTCATGCTCGGCCGCAGCAGCGACCTGCCGCCGCCGGTGCAGTACCGTAATTTCGTCGCGCAGGCGCGGCTCGGTGCCGATGATCAGGCTCATGAAGTCTTCTTCCGCGAGATGCTTGCTGACATTGACGAACCCACCGTGGCCTTCGGTTTGCAGGACGTGCACGGCGACGGCAGCGCGATCCTCGACAGTCATTCCGAGCTGGACGCCAGCCTTGGCCAGCGTCTGCGTGAGCAGGCACGGCGGCTGGGTGTCAGCGTCGCGAGTCTGGTGCATCAGGCCTGGGCTCAGGTCTTGGCGCAGGTTTCCGGCCAGCAAGACGTGGTGTTCGGCACCGTATTGCTCGGACGCATGCAAGGTGGAGAGGGCGCGGATCGGGCGTTGGGCATGTTCATCAACACCTTGCCGTTGCGCGTCAGCGTCGGTACGGATTCGGTAGAGAGCGGCGTGCGTGCCGCCCATGCGCGCCTGGCGCAGTTGCTCGGCCATGAGCAAGCCTCGCTGGCGCTGGCCCAGCGTTGCAGTGGTGTCGCTGGTTCGCAAACGCTGTTCAGCACTTTGCTCAACTACCGCCACAGTGCGCCGCAATCGGCGGCTGTCATGTGGGACGGCGTGCAGATTCTCAGCTCGCGCGAGCGCAGCAATTATCCGCTGGTGGTCAGTGTCGACGACCTTGGCGAAGGTTTCCGCTTGAGCGTGCAAGCGGTGCCGCAGGTGGATGGCGCACGGGTCTGCGACTACTTGCAAACCGCCTTGCACAGTCTGGTCACGGCGCTGGAGTACACACCGCAGGCGCCGTTGCAGCAACTGACGATCGTGTCGCCGGGCGAGCGGCAACGGGTGCTGGTCGGTTTCAACATCAGCGGTCGTGAATATCCTCCCGCACAGACTGTGCCGCGCCTTTTCGAAGCACAAGTGGCGGCGCATCCCGAGGCGCTGGCGGTGGTGCAGGGCGAGCAACAGCTCAGCTACCGCGAACTGAATCAGCGCGCCAATCGTCTCGCCCATCACTTGATTGGCCTCGGCGTTCAAGTCGACGACCGTGTCGCGCTGTGCCTGCGTCGCGGGCCGGACATGCTCGTCGCACTGCTGGCGATTCTCAAGGCCGGCGCGGGTTACGTGCCGATCGATGCGGATTATCCGCCAGAACGGATTGCCTACCTGTTGCAGGACAGCGACCCGATCGCAGTGCTGGCGCAGGCATCGACGCGCGACCTGCTTGGCGCTGTACCCGTGATCGATCTGGGCGCCAACGACTGGCGGCACTTGCCTGACACCAACCCGGCACTGTCGAGGCTGACCCCGGCGAATCTGGCCTACGTGATTTACACCTCGGGTTCTACCGGGCAGCCGAAAGGCGTGATGGTCGAGCACCGCACTCTGGAAAACCTCGTGCACTGGCACGCCGAAGCCTTTGATCTGCACGCCGGCAGCCACACCGCCAGCGTCGCCGGTTGCGGTTTCGATGCCATGGCCTGGGAAGTCTGGCCGGCGTTGTGCGTCGGCGCGACCGTGCATCTGCCACCGTCCGCGATCGGCAATGAACACCTCGACGAACTGCTCGAGTGGTGGCGCGCGCAGCCGTTGCAGGTGAGCTTTCTGCCGACCCCGGTGGCCGAATATGCCTTCAGTCGTGAATTGGGCCATCCGACCCTGCGCACATTGCTGATCGGTGGCGATAAATTGCGCCAGTTCCCGCGAGATCAGACGTTCGATGTGATCAACAACTACGGCCCGACCGAAGCCACGGTGGTGGCGACGTCCGGGCGCATCGAGCCCGGGCGGGTTTTGCACATCGGCCGGCCGATCGCCAATGCGCGGATTTATCTGCTGGACCGCCAGCAGCAGCCAGTGCCGACCGGTGTGCAAGGCGAGTTGTATGTCGGCGGCGCCGGGGTTGCACGGGGTTATCTGAATCGTCCGGAACTGACCGCTGCGCAGTTCCTCGACGACCCGTTCAGTGACGAGCCGCACGCACGCATGTACCGCACCGGTGACCTCGCGCGCTGGCTGGACGACGGCAATATCGAATACCTGGGGCGCAACGACGATCAGGTGAAACTGCGCGGTGTGCGTATTGAACTCGGCGAAATCGAAGCCGCGTTGAGCGCTCATGACGCGGTCCGCGAATGCGTGGTACTGGTACGCGACGGGCGTCTGGTTGCGTGGTTCACTGACATCGAGCAGGTCGAGATCGGCGACTTGCACCGCCATCTGCAAGCGCGACTGCCGGACACTTTGGTGCCGGCTGCCTATGTGCGACTGGACAGCCTGCCGCTCACGGCTCACGGCAAACTCGACCGCAAGGCCTTGCCCGAACCGGATCAGGACGCGTGGCTCAGCCGTGAATATGAAGCGCCACAAGGCCCGGTCGAGATCGCGTTGGCGCAGAACTGGGCCGACGTACTCAACATCGAACAGATCGGCCGCCACGACAATTTCTTCGAACTCGGCGGCCATTCGCTGTTGGCGGTGAGCCTGATCGAACGCATGCGTCAGGCCGGTCTGAACGCCGATGTGCGGGTGCTGTTCAACCAGCCGAGTCTGGCCGCGCTGGCGCGTGCCTTGGGCAGTGGCCGGGAAATTGACGTGCCGGCCAATCTGATTGCGGCCGATTGCACGCACATCACCCCGGATATGCTGACCCTGACCACGCTGGATCAGGCCAGCATTGATCGTATTGTTGCGACGGTGCCGGGCGGTGCTGCGAATGTGCAGGATATCTATCCGCTGGCGCCGTTGCAGGAAGGCATTCTTTATCACCACCTCAGTGCTGAGCAGGGCGATCCGTATCTGCTGCAATCGCGTCTGGCCTTCGACAGTCTCGAGCGTTTACAAACCTTCGCCACGCATTTGCAGCAGGTCATCGCGCGTCACGACATTCTGCGCACCAGCGTGGTCTGGGAAGGCTTGCCCAATCCGCAGCAGGTAGTCTGGCGCGAGGCACAGATGGTCGTGCAACAGGTGCCTCTGGAGGGCCGTGACGGCGACATCCTCGAGCAGTTGCAGGCGCGTTTCGATGCGCGGCATTACCGCCTCGATCTGAATCAGGCACCGCTGATCCGCATGGTCTACGCCGAGGATCCGGCGCAACAGCAAGTCGTCGCCATTGTGCTGTTCCATCACTCGATTCTCGACCACACCGCCATGGACGTGATCGGTCGGGAAATGCACGCATTGATGTTCGATCAGCTCGACACGCTGACGCCGCCGATGCCTTACCGCAATTACGTGGCGCAGGCCCGCCTGGGCGCCGATGAGCAGGCGCACGAAGCGTTCTTCCGCGAGATGCTTGGCGATATCGACGAGCCGACCTTGCCCTTCGGTCTGCAGGATGTGCAGGGCGATGGACGTGGCATCGAAGAAGCGCTGCAACCGGTCGATGCGGCGCTCAATCTGCGCCTGCGCGAACAGGCGCGGCAGTTGGGCGTCAGCCCGGCGAGCCTGATGCACATGGCCTGGGCGCAGGTGCTGGGTGTGGTCTCCGGACGCCGCGACGTGGTCTTCGGCACCGTGTTGATGGGGCGCATGCAGGGCGGTGAGGGCGCCGACCGGACACTCGGGGTGTTCATCAACACCTTGCCGCTGCGGGTTGATCTAGCTGAAGGCGTGCGCGCCGGGGTGAAAACTACTCATGCGCGGCTGACAGCGCTTTTGGGTCATGAGCACGCATCACTGGCGCTGGCTCAACGATGCACTGGCATGTCCGGTTCCGCGCCGCTGTTCAGCGCCTTGCTCAACTATCGACACAGTGCCGCCGCACAACAGCCGCGCGACGGCCAGGGTATCTGGCAGGGCGTGCGCATGCTCGGCGGCGAGGAGCGCAGTAATTATCCGCTGACCCTGTCGGTGGATGATCTGGGCGAAGGGTTTGCCCTCGACGTGCTGGCGCTCGCCGAGATTGGTGCGCAACGGATTTGCAGTTACATGCACACCGCACTGGAACATCTGGTGACCGCACTGGAAGAAGCACCGCAACGTCCGCTCAACCGTTTGCCGGTGCTTTCGGTGGCGGAATACGAGCACTTGCTGGTCGGCTTCAACCAGCACTCAGCAGCCTACCCGCGTGGCACGACGATTCAGCGGATGGTCGAGGCTCAGGCCGAGCAGCAGCCGGAGGCACTGGCCGTGCTGCAGGGCGATCAGCATCTGACCTACGCTCAGCTCAATCAGCGCGCCAATCGCCTGGCCCATCACTTGCTCGGGCTCGGCGTGCAGCCCGATGACCGTATCGCCGTGTGTCTGCGCCGTGGCCCGGACATGCTCGTCGCGCTGTTGGCGATCCTCAAGGCTGGCGCCGGTTATGTGCCGGTTGACCCGGCGTATCCGGCGGAACGCATCGCCTATCTGTTGCAGGACAGCGCGCCGATGGCGGTGCTGGCGCAGGCTTCGACGGCTGATTTGCTCGGCGCCGTGCCGCTGATTGATCTGGACAATCCCACTTGGCAGCAGTTGTCCGAGAGCATTCCGCAACTGTCGACGCTGACCCCGGCGCATCTTGCCTATGTGATCTACACCTCCGGCTCCACCGGCCAGCCGAAAGGTGTAATGGTCGAACACGCGACGCTGGAGAACCTTGTGCACTGGCACTGCGAGGCCTTCGACTTGCGCGCCGGCAGCCACACATCGAGCGTCGCCGGATTCGGTTTTGATGCGATGGCGTGGGAGGTCTGGCCGGCACTGTGTGTCGGCGCGACCCTGCATCTGCCACCGCAGACGGTGAGCAACGAGCACCTCGACGAGTTGCTGGAATGGTGGCGTGCGCAGCCGTTGCAGGTGAGTTTCCTGCCGACGCCGGTGGCCGAATACGCCTTCAGTCGCGACCTCGGCCATCCGACCTTGCGCACGCTGCTGATCGGTGGCGACAAACTGCGCCAGTTCCCCCGCGAGCAGACCTTCGCGGTGATCAATAACTACGGCCCGACTGAAGCCACGGTGGTTGCGACTTCTGGCGCGGTCGAGGTCGGGCAGGTGCTGCACATCGGTCGGCCGATGGCCAACGCGAAGATTTACCTGCTCGACGATCAGCAGCGTCCGGTACCAATCGGCGTCGCTGGCGAGTTGTATGTCGGCGGCGCGGGTGTGGCGCGCGGTTATCTGCATCGCCCTGAGCTGACTGCCGAACGCTTTCTCGACGACCCGTTCAGCGACGAACCGCAGGCGCGCATGTACCGTACCGGCGACCTCGCGCGCTGGCTGGCTGACGGCAACGTCGAATACCTGGGACGTAACGATGATCAGGTCAAACTGCGCGGTGTGCGCATCGAGCTGGGGGAAATCGAAGCGGCGTTGAGTCGTCACGCGGCCGTGCAGGATTGCGTGGTGCTGGTGCGCGACGGCCAGTTGCTGGCGTGGTTTACCGAACGTTTGAACGTCGAGATCGAGGATTTGCGCAGTCATCTGCAAGCGCAGTTGCCGCAGGTCCTGGTGCCCGCCGCTTACGTGCGCCTGCAAGCACTACCGCTGACTGCCAACGGCAAACTCGACCGCAAAGCGCTGCCGGAGCCGGATCAAACGGCGTGGCTGAGCCGCGAATATGCCGCACCGCAAGGCTCGGTGGAAATCGCCCTGGCGCAGATCTGGTCGGACGTCTTGAACGTTGAACAGGTCGGCCGTCACGACAACTTCTTCGAACTGGGCGGGCATTCATTGCTGGCGGTGACGCTGATCGAACGCATGCGTCAGGTTGATCTGAGCACCGATGTGCGCGTGCTGTTCAGCCAACCGACATTGGCCGCGCTGGCGGCCGCGGTGGGCAGTGGTCGCGAGGTTGCAGTGCCGGAGAATCTGATTGCGGCCGACTGCACGCACATCACCCCGGACATGCTGCCACTGGTGCAACTGGATCAGTCCAGTATCGAACGCATCGTCGCCACGGTGCCGGGTGGCGCGGCCAACGTGCAGGATATTTATCCGCTGGCGCCGTTGCAGGAAGGGATTCTGTATCACCACCTCAGCGCCGTGAAAGGCGATCCGTACCTGCTGCAATCGTGTCTGGCGTTCGACAGTATTGAACGTTTTCAAGGGTTCGCTGCGGCGCTGCGTCAAGTCATGGCGCGCCACGACATCCTGCGCACTTCGATAGTTTGGCAAGGCCTTGCGGCGCCGGTGCAAGTGGTCTGGCGGCGTGCGGAGTTGCCGGTTCAAGCCGTGGCGCTGGAGCCTGCGCAGGGTGAAGCCATCGATCAACTGCGGGCACGCTTCGATGCGCGGCACTGGCGTCTGGACCTGGATCAGGCACCGCTGCTGCGTTTGGTGTATGCCCTCGATCCGGACAATCAGCGTGTCGTCGCCATGCTGTTGTTCCACCACATCGCCATGGACCACACCGCGCTGGCGGTGGTCAGCGCAGAAATGCAGGCGATTTTGCGCGGCGATGAACGATTGCCGGTAGACGCTGTGCCGTACCGCAATTATGTCGCGCAGACCCGCCTTGGCGTCAGCGAACAAGAGCACGAAGCGTTCTTCCGCGAAATGCTCGGCGACATCGACGAACCGACGCTGCCGTTCGGCTTGCAGGACGTGCACGGCGACGGCAATGACATCGAGGAAGTCAGTCAAGCACTGCCCGCCGTGGTGGCGCAGCGTCTGCGCAGTCAGGCACGGTTGCTCGGCGTCAGCGTCGCCAGCCTGTTCCATCTCGCTTGGGCGCGGGTGCTGGCGGCAACGTCCGCTCAGGAGCGGGTGGTGTTCGGTACGGTGCTGCTTGGCCGCATGCAGGGCGGCGCGGGCGCGGATCGCGGGCTGGGCATGTTCATCAACACCTTGCCATTGCGCGTGGATGTCGACGAAACCGAGGTGCGCGCCGGGGTCAAGGCGACCCATGCGCGGCTCAGTGCGCTGTTGGCCCACGAACATGCTTCGCTGGCGCTGGCCCAGCGTTGCAGCGGTGTCGCGGCGCCGTCGCCACTGTTCAGCGCGATGCTCAATTATCGGCACAGCGACAATGAAACCCGACAAGAGGCCAAGCGTGAATCCTGGCAGGGCATCGAATCCCTTGCCGGCGAGGAACGCACCAATTACCCGTTGACCCTCAACGTCGACGATCTGGGCAGCGGTTTTGAACTGACAGTGATGACGCCGTCGCGCATCGGCGCCGCACGCATCGGTCAGTACATGCACAACGCGCTGATCGCGCTGGTTGAAGCCTTGGAGCACACCCCACAGCAAGCGTTGAATCGCCTGACGGTGTTGTCGGACGAGGAGCGGCAGGCGTTGCTGCTCGGCCTCAACGACACCGACGTCGATTACGATTTGCAGCAGACGCTGCACGGCTTGTTCGAAGCGCAGGTGCGACGTACGCCACAGGCTGTCGCCGTCGTCGCCGGCGAACAGGCATTGAGCTACGCGCAACTGAACGAGCGCGCCAACCGCTTGGCCGGGCATTTGATCAGCCTTGGCGTGCAAGTCGATTCGCGGGTGGCGATCTGCGTCGAACGCAGTCTGGAAATGGTCATCGGCCTGCTGGCGATCAACAAGGCCGGCGCCGCTTATGTGCCGCTGGACCCGGCCTATCCGCCGGAGCGCCTGACCTACATGCTCGAGGACAGCGCGCCGGCCGTGGTGCTGGTGCACGGTGCTACCAGCGGGTTGCTGGGGGATGTCAAAGCGGCAGTGGTCGATCTTGACCAGAACACCTGGCAATCCCTGTCCACCGACAATCCGCAAATCCCGGCGCTGACACCCCAGCACAGCGCGTACGTGATCTACACCTCCGGCTCGACCGGTCAGCCAAAGGGCGTGGTCAACGAACACACCGGTGTGGTCAACCGCTTGCTGTGGATGCAGGACGCCTATCAGCTGACGGCGGCCGATTCGGTGTTGCAGAAAACCCCGTTCAGTTTCGACGTGTCGGTGTGGGAATTCTTCTGGCCGCTGATGACCGGTGCGCGACTGGTCATGGCGCGGCCCGACGGGCATAAGGACCCGCAATACCTCACTGAAGTGATCGAAACCGAAAACATCACCACGCTGCACTTTGTGCCGTCGATGCTCGACGTATTCCTCGCTAACAGTGACACCACACGCTGCGACGGCCTGCGGCAGGTGATGTGCAGCGGTGAGGCGTTGCCGGGCAGTCTGGTGCGACGTTTCAAACTGCAATTGCCGGGCAGCGGTTTGCATAACCTGTATGGCCCGACCGAAGCGGCCGTCGACGTCACCGCTTGGGATTGCGCCGGGTCCATCGACCAGACCCCGGACAACACGCCGATCGGCAAACCGATCGCCAACACCCGCCTGTACATCCTCGATGCGCAACAGCAGCCGGTGCCGCAAGGCGTGATTGGCGAGTTGTACATCGCTGGTGTGCAGGTGGCGCGTGGTTATCTGAACCGGCCTGAGCTGAGTGCCGAGCGCTTCCTCAACGATCCGTTCCAGTCTGGCGGGCGCATGTACCGCACCGGCGACGTCGCGCGGTATCGGCCGGACGGCAATATCGAGTACCTGGGGCGTAACGATGATCAGGTGAAGATCCGCGGTCTGCGTATTGAACTGGGTGAAATTCAGGCACGCCTGGCCCGGATCGACGGTGTGCAGGAAGCCGTGGTGGTGGCCCGTGAAGACGTGCCGGGCGACAAACGTCTGGTCGCCTATTACACCGGCGAACGCCTGGAAATCGACCTGCTGCGCAGTCATTTGCTCGAGCACTTACCGGACTACATGGTGCCCGCCGTGTTCGTGCATCTCGAGGGTTTGCCGCTGAGTCCCAACGGCAAGCTCGACCGCAAGGCCCTGCCGGCGCCGGATCAGCAATCGTTGAAAACCCGCGAATACGAAGCCCCGGTCGGTGAAGTCGAAATCACCCTCGCACGGCTCTGGGCCGAACTGCTCAACGTCGAACGGGTAGGGCGTCACGATCACTTCTTTGAACTGGGTGGTCACTCGCTGCTGGCGGTCAGTCTGATCGGCCGGTTGCGTCAGGAAGGCATGGAGGCCGATGTCAGGGCGTTGTTCGAACAACCGACCCTGGCCGGCTACGCCGCAATTACGGAAAGAATGGAGATCGTCCTGTGAACGTGATCGAACTGTTGGCCACATTGAAGGCTAAAGACATCCAACTGGCGGTCACCGATGATCAGCTGCGGGTGAACGGCAACAAGCAGGCCTTGAGCGATCCGTCGTTGCTGGCGCTGTTGCGCGAACACAAACCGGCGCTGATCGAACTGATCAAGGCCGGGCAATACTCGGCCACCAAGGCCGGTCAAGTCGAAGTCCCGGCCAACGGCATTCTTCCCGGCACCCCGCACATCACGCCCGCGATGGTGACCTTGGCTGAAGTCGATCAGCCGACCCTTGATCGCTTGCTCGCCGAGGTACCGGGCGGTGCCGCCAACGTGCAGGATATCTACCCACTGGCGCCGTTGCAGGAGGGGATTCTCTATCACCACGCGAGCAACGAGCAGGGCGATCCCTACGTCATGCAATCGTACTTCGCGTTCAGCAGCCATGAGCGTCTGCAGGACTTCGCTCAAGCCTTGCAAAAAGTCATCGATCGCCACGACATCCTGCGCACAGCGGTGCATTGGGAGGGGCTGGACGTGCCACTGCAAGTGGTCTGGCGTCAGGCACAGTTGCCGATCGAAGAGGTCGTGCTGGCAGACGGCGCAAGCGCTGCGCTGCAGCAACTGCACGAGCGTTTCGATGCGCGGCATTTCCGTCTGGACGTCCGGTGCGCGCCGATGATGCGCCTGGCCTACGCGTGGGACGAGGACGGTCAGCGCGTGGTCGCGACGTTGTTGTTCCATCACATGGCGTTGGACCACTCGGCACTCGATGTGGTGCGCCACGAACTGCTCGCCTGCCTCACCGGCCAGGATCAAGCGCTCGGGCGCCCGGTGCCGTTTCGCAATTACGTGGCGCAAGCGCGGCTGGGCATCAGCGAAGCCGAGCACGAGGTTTTTTTCCGCGAGATGCTCGCTGACATTGCCGAGCCGACGCTGCCCTACGGTTTGCAGGATGTGCAGGGTGACGGCCTCGGCATCGCCGAACTGAGCCTGCCGATCAACCCGTTGCTCGGCCAGCGTCTGCGCGCGCAGGCGCGGCAGCTCGGCGTGAGTGCCGCGAGCCTGTTTCATCTGGGCTGGGCGCAGGTACTGGCGGTGCTCACTGGCAAGCAAAACGTGGTGTTCGGTACGGTGCTGATGGGGCGCATGCAGGGCGCCGAAGCCACCGAACGGGCGCTGGGGATTTTCATCAACACCTTGCCGCTGCGGGTCGATGTCGATGCGCAAGGCGTGCGTGCGGCGGTGGAGGCGACCCACAAACGCCTGACCACGCTGATGCGCCACGAACACGCGCCGCTGGCCCTGGCACAGCGTTGCAGTGGTGTGGTCGCGCCGACGCCGTTGTTCAGTGCCTTGCTCAATTACCGTCACAGCCACACGGCGGCGACTGCCAGTGCCGAGACGCTTGCCGCCTGGGAAGGCATCAGCACGATCAGCTCCGAAGAACGCACCAACTATCCGCTGACCCTGAGCGTTGATGATTTCGGCGATGCGTTCAGCCTGACCTTGCTGGCCACCACCGAGGTCGATCCACAGCGTATCTGCGATTACTTGCACTGCGCCCTGGAAAGTCTGGTGCTGGCACTGGAGCAGGCGCCCGATACCGCAATCAACGAGTTGCCGATTCTGCCGGCGGCCGAGCGCGAGCAGGTGCTGTTGGCGTTCAATGCCACTCAGGCCGACTACCCGGCAACGTTGACCATTGCCCAACGTTTCGAGGCGCAAGTGGCGCAGCGACCAGAAGCGCTGGCAGCACAGTGCCTGGGTGAGCAATTGAGTTATGCCGAACTCAACCGGCATGCCAACGCCTTGGCCCATCACCTGATCGCGCTTGGGGTGAAGCCTGATGATCGCGTCGCCATCGTCGCCCGCCGTGGCCTCGATACGCTGGTCGGGCTGGTCGCCATTCTCAAGGCCGGCGCCGGTTATGTACCGGTCGACCCGGCGCACCCGGCCGAGCGTCTGCACTACTTGTTCAGCGACAGCGCCCCCGTCGCCGTGCTCACCCAGAATAATCTGCGGGACCGCTTGCCGGCGCTGCAGGTGCCGGTGATCGATCTCGATCCGCTGACCTGGCCGCTGAGCGAAACCTCTGATCCGCACGTGCCGGGCCTGACCGCCGCGCACCTGGCCTACGTGATCTACACCTCCGGTTCCACCGGTCTGCCCAAAGGCGTGATGGTCGAACACCGCACTTTGTCGAATCTGGTCGACTGGCATTGCTCCGCGTTTGATCTGTGCGCCGGGCGCCACACTTCAAGCCTTGCCGGGTTCGGTTTCGACGCCATGGCCTGGGAAGTCTGGCCGGCGTTGTGTGCCGGCGCGACCTTGCACCTGGCACCGACTCACGAAGGCACCGAGGATATCGATGCGTTGCTCGAGTGGTGGCGCGCGCAGCCACTGGACGTGAGTTTCCTGCCGACGCCCGTCGCCGAATACGCCTTCAGCCAGAACCTCGAGCACCCGACGTTGCGCACGCTGTTGATCGGTGGCGACCGCTTGCGCCAGTTCAGCCGCAACCAGCAATTCGATGTGATCAACAACTACGGCCCGACCGAAGCCACCGTGGTCGCCACCTCTGGACGCATCGAGGCGGGCGATGCCTTGCACATCGGCAAACCGGTGACCAACGCCACGGTGTACCTGCTGGATGAACAGCAGCGGCCGGTGCCGATTGGCGTCATGGGCGAGTTGTACGTTGGCGGTGTCGGGGTCGCTCGCGGCTATTTGAATCGCGCCGACTTGAGCGCCGAGCGCTTCCTCCATGACCCGTTCAGCGCCTTGCCGAATGCGCGCATGTATCGCACCGGCGACCTCGCACGCTGGCGCGCCGACGGCACGATCGAGTACCTGGGGCGTAACGATGATCAGGTGAAAATCCGTGGCGTGCGCATCGAACTCGGCGAAATTGAAACCCGCCTCAACCAGTTGCCCGGCATTCAGGAAGCGGTGCTGCTGGCGCGCGAAGATGAACCCGGTCAGCCACGCCTGGTGGCGTATTTCACCGAGCAGAGCCAGGTCGAACCGCTGGCCGTAGCCGAGTTGCGCGCGCACCTGTTGACTCAGTTGCCGGAGTACATGGTGCCGGTGGCCTTCGTCAGACTCGACGCGTTGCCGTTGACCGCTAATGGCAAGGTCGACCGCAAAGCCTTGCCGAAACCCGAGCGTGCGGCGTTGTTCAGCCGCGAATACGAGGCCCCGCACAACGAACTGGAAAGCGCCTTGGCGCAGATCTGGGCGCAGGTGCTGCAGGTCGAGCGAGTAGGGCGTCAGGATCATTTCTTCGAACTCGGCGGCCATTCGCTGTTGGCCATGCGCATGGTGTCCCAGGTTCGCCAGCGCCTCGGCGTGGAGCTGGCGCTGGGCGATCTGTTTGCCAACGCCGAGCTGGCCGCGGTTGCCGAGGCGGTGGCGCAGGCCGGGCGCAGCACGCAACCGGAGATTGTCGCGGTGGCCCGTGACGGCGCCTTGCCGCTGTCGTTCGCCCAGCAACGCTTGTGGTTTCTCGCGCAAATGGAAGGCGCCAATACCGCGTACAACATTCCCGTGGCCCTGCGTTTGCGTGGCCGCCTCGACGACGCTGCGCTACAGCGTGCACTGGCGCGGATCGTTGCTCGCCATGAAACCCTGCGCAGCCGTTTCGCCCAGTTCAATGATCAGGCACAGGTGCTGATCGCTCCGGTCGACAGCGGTCTGCTGCTGCGCGTCGAGGACCTGCGCCAACACCCGCAACCGGACCAGGCCTTGCAGGCGCTGATTCAGGGCGAAGCCTCGGGGCCGTTCGATTTGCAGGACGATGCGCTGATTCGCGGACGGCTGGTGCGTCTGGCCGACGATCATCACGTGCTGTTGCTGACGATGCATCACATTATTTCTGATGGTTGGTCGATGGGCGTTTTGACCCGCGAACTGATGGCGCTGTATCAGGCGTTCAGCCAGGGTCAGGCGGATCCACTGCCGCCGCTGACGCTGCAATACACCGATTACGCGGTGTGGCAGCGGCGCTGGCTCAGCGGTGAGGTGTTGCAGCGCCAGAGTGAATACTGGCAACAGACCTTGGCGGGCGTTCCGGCACTGTTGACGCTGCCGACTGACCGCGTGCGGCCGGCACAGCAGGATTACGCCGGCAACACCGTCGATGTGGTGCTCGACGAACGCCTGAGCGCCGGACTCAAGGCCTTGGCCCAGCGTCACGGCGTTACCATGTACATGCTCATGCTCAGTGCCTGGGCGAGTCTGTTGAGTCGTTTGTCCGGGCAATCGGAAGTGGTCATCGGTTCGCCGGTGGCCAACCGTACCCGCGCCGAGATCGAAGGCTTGATCGGCATGTTCGTCAACACGCTGGCCTTGCGTATCGATACCTCGGGCGCTTTGAGCACCGAGGCGCTGCTGGCGCGGGTCAAGGCGCGCACGTTGGATGCGCAAGCGCATCAGGATCTGCCGTTCGAGCAAGTGGTGGAAATCACCCGGCCGCTGCGCAGCATGGCACACAGCCCGTTGTTTCAAGCGATGTTCAGTTGGGACAGCGGCCACGGCGCCAGCCTGAGTCTGGGCGAGCTGACACTGGAAAGCGTCGCCGAGCCGAGCCACTTCGCCAAATTCGATTTATCGCTGACGCTGGCGGAGTCGCCGGACGGGATTCGCGGTGTGCTGGAGTACGCCGTTGCCCTGTTCGACGAATCGACCATTGAGCGGTATGTCGGTTACTTCCAGCGACTGTTGCAGGCGATGGTCAGCAATGATCAAGCGGTGCTGGAGCAGGTGGCGTTATTGGCCGACGACGAACGTCAGCATTTGCTGGTTGATCTGAACGCCACCGCCGTCGCCCACGATCTCGAGCAGACCGCTCATGGTCGCTTCGAAGCCCAAGTGATGCGCACGCCAGACGCTGATGCCGTAGTGACCGGTGAATTGCGTTTGAGTTATGCCGAGTTGAACCGCCGTGCCAACCAACTCGCCCATCACCTGCGCCAGTGCGGCGTGGGCAGCGATGCGCGGGTGGCGATCTGCGTCGAGCGTGGGCCGGAGTTGTTGGTCGGTCTGCTGGCGATTCTCAAAGCCGGCGGTGCTTATGTGCCGCTGGACCCGGGTTATCCCGCCGAGCGTCTCGCTTACATGCTCGAGGACAGCGCGCCCGTGGCGGTGCTGGTGCATGCGCCGACGCGTGGGCTGATCGGTGAGTGGGCAGGCGTGTTGGTCGATTTCGACCAGTGCACCTGGCAAGACCTTGCGCAGAGCAATCCGCAGGTGCCGGGCCTGAGCGCGGCGAACCTGGCCTATGTGATTTACACCTCCGGCTCCACCGGCACGCCGAAAGGCGTGATGGTCGAGCACCGCAACCTGGGCAATTTGCTGCACTGGAGCGCCAGCCTGTGTCCGCTTGCGGTCGGCGCCGCGCTGTTGCAGAAAACCCCGTTCAGTTTCGACGCCTCGGTGTGGGAGCTGTTCTGGCCGTTGACCTGCGGCATGCGTCTGGTTCTCGCCGGCCCGGACGATCACCGCGATCCGGCCGCGCTGGTGCAGCTTATTCGTGAGCAACAGGTCAACGTCGTTCAGTTTGTGCCGGCGCTGTTACAGCAATTCATTGAAGTGGAAGAAGTCGGTGAGTGCAGTAGCCTGAGCGATGTGTTCTGTGGTGGCGGTGAGCTGACCGCCGCGTTGGTGCGCAGCGTCCGCGAGCGTCTGCCGCAGGTGCGCCTGCACAACGTGTATGGCCCGACCGAAGCCACCGTCGACAGCACGGTGTGGACGTTGGAACCGCAATCGCCGGTACCGCAAGGCGCGCCGCCGATTGGCAAACCGCTGTGCAACACCCGCGTGTACATCCTTGATGCTCATCAGCAACCGACGCCGTTGGGTGTGGTCGGCGAGATGTATCTGGGCGGGGTGCAGGTGGCGCGGGGTTATCTGAATCGGCCTGAGCTGACGGCCGAGCGCTTCCTCGACGATCCATTCAGTGATCAGCCCGGCGCGCGTTTGTACCGCACCGGCGACGTCGCGCGGTATCTGGCCGATGGCAACATCGAGTATCTGGGGCGCAACGACGATCAGGTGAAGATCCGTGGTTTGCGCATTGAACTGGGCGAGATTCAGGCGCACCTGGCGCACATCGACGGCGTGCGCGAAGCGGTGGTGCTGGCCCGTGAAGACGTGCCAGGCGATCAGCGACTTGTGGCGTATTACAGCGGCGAGTGTTTTGAGAACGATCAGTTGCGAAGTCAATTGCTCACGCATCTGCCGGATTACATGGTGCCTGCCGTGTTTGTGTATTTGCAGGCCTTGCCGCTGAGCCCCAACGGCAAACTGGATCGCCAAGCCTTGCCGGCTCCCGACCAGACTGCACGGCTGACCCGCGCGTACGAAGCGCCGATCGGTGAAGTCGAAACCGTTATTGCCGGTATCTGGGCCGAGCTGCTTAAGGTCGAGCGGGTCGGGCGCTTCGATCATTTCTTCGAGCTGGGCGGCCACTCGCTGCTGGCGGTCAATCTGGTTGCGCGCATGCGCCGGGCCGGCCTGTCGGCGGATATCCGCGTGCTGTTCGATCAACCGACGCTGGCCGCATTGGCAGCGGCGGTGGGCGGAGAGCCTGAGGCTGCGGTGCCGGCCAATCTTGTTCCGGCCGATTGCACGCGCATCACGCCCGAACTGCTGCCACTGGTGGCGCTGGATCAAGCGACGATTGACCGCATCGTTGCGAGTGTCCCCGGCGGTGTGCGCAACGTGCAGGACATCTATCCGCTGGCGCCTTTGCAGACCGGTATCCTGTTCCATCATCTGTCGGCCGCGCAGGGCGATCCGTACGTGTTGCAGGCGCAGTTTGCCTTCGCCGACGAGCAGCGTTTGCAGGTATTCACCGAGACACTGCAACGGGTGATCGAGCGCCATGACATTCTGCGCACCTCGCTGTTCTGGGAGGGTCTGGAAGAACCGGTGCAAGTGGTCTGGCGTGAGGCTTCGCTGGGCTGCGAGGCCTTGCAGCTGGACGCCGAAGCGGGCGATGCGCTGAGCCAGTTGCGTGACCGCTTCACCATCGATAACTACCGCATGCCCGTCACCGAGGCACCGCTGATGCGCGTGGTGTACAGCTGCGATGTGTCCAATCAACGCGTGGTTGCGTTGTTGCTGTTCCATCATTTGGTCATGGATCACGTCGCGCTCGAGGTGTTGCAGCACGAGATGCAGGCGTTTCTGCTGGGCAACGCCGCACACTTGAGCGAGCCGGTGCCGTATCGCAATTACGTGGCGCACACCCTGGCCGGTCTGAGTGAGCAAGAGCACGAAAGCTTCTTCCGCGAAATGCTCGGCGCGATCGATGAACCGACCTTGCCCTACGGTCAAAATCTTGCCCATGACGGTCCCGCGCAAGAAGCGCAGTTGACGCTGGAAAACACAATCAGCCACAGCGTCCGGCAACAGGCACGGCGCTTGGGTGTCAGCGCCGCCAGCCTGATGCACCTCGCCTGGGCGCAGGTGCTGGGGCAATTGTCCGGGCGCGACGCCGTGGTCTTCGGCACCGTCTTACTCGGGAGATTGCAGGGCGGTGAAGGCTCGGAACGCGCGCTTGGGGTGTTCATCAACACCTTGCCGCTGTGCATCGAGCTGAACGCCCATAGCGTCAAAGGCGCCGCACTGGCGACCCACGAACGCCTGAGTCAGTTGCTCGCCCACGAGTACGCGCAACTGGCGAAGGTGCAACAGTGCAGCGCGATGCCGGCGGGCACGCCGCTGTTCAGCACGCTGCTCAACTATCGTCACAGCACCCCGGTCGGGCCGATATCCGCCGAGGTGCAAACGGCGTGGCACGGCATGCAATTGCTCGATGCCGAGGAGCACAGCAACTATCGCCTGACCCTCAGCGTTGATGATCTCGGCGAAGACTTCCGCCTGAAGGTATTGGCCGGGGCGGGCATTGATGCACGGCGTATCTGCGGGTACATGCAGGGTGCGTTGATGACTTTGCTGAACGCGCTGGAGCACACGCCGCACGTGGGCTTTGATCGGTTGTCGATCCTGCCGGCAGCAGAGCGCGAACAGTTGCTGATGGATTTCAATGCGACCGAAGCCGACTACCCGCGTGAGCTGACGATTGCCCAGCGCTTTGAGTCGCAGGTCGCCGAGCGTCCGCAGGCTATTGCAGCGGTGTTTGCCGGACAGCCACTGACTTACTTGCAGCTCAATCGCCGGGCCAATGCGTTGGCGCATCACTTGATCGAATCAGGCGTGAAACCCGATGATCGTGTGGCCATCGTCGCCCGTCGTGGTCTGGACACATTGGTCGGGCTGGTCGCCATCCTCAAGGCTGGCGCCGGCTATGTGCCGATCGATCCGGCGCATCCCTCCGAGCGGATCAGCTATTTGCTCGGCGACAGCGCGCCGGTCGCGGTACTCACGCAAAGCGATCTGCGCGAGAGGCTGCCGCTGCTGACCGTGCCAGTGATCGATGTCGACCTGTGCGCATGGCCGGCACAGGCGCAACACAACCCTGCGGTGCCGGGCCTGAGCGTTGCGCACCTGGCGTACGTGATCTACACCTCGGGTTCGACGGGTTTGCCCAAAGGAGTCATGGTCGAGCATCAGACGTTATCCAACCTGGTCGACTGGCACTGTGACGCTTTTGATCTGCGCGCTGGCAGCCACACCTCAAGCCTTGCCGGGTTTGGCTTCGATGCGATGGCGTGGGAAGTCTGGCCGGCCCTGTGTGTGGGTGCGACCTTGCACTTGGCGCCGAACCATGACGGCACCGAAGACATCGACGCATTGCTCGAATGGTGGCGCGGGCAACCGTTGGATGTGAGCTTCCTGCCGACGCCGATTGCTGAATACGCATTCAGCCAGAACCTCGATCACCCGATTTTGCGCACCTTGCTGATTGGTGGCGACCGCTTGCGCCAGTTCAATCGCGACCTGCGCTTCGACGTGATCAACAATTACGGCCCGACTGAAGCCACCGTGGTCGCCACTTCCGGGCGTATCGACGTCGGTGCGGCGTTGCACATCGGCAAACCGGTGGCGAACGCTGCGGTTTACCTGCTCGACGAGCAGCAACGCCCGGTGCCAATGGGCGTCATGGGCGAGTTGTACGTCGGTGGCGCGGGCGTGGCCCGGGGTTATCTGAACCGCGCCGATCTGACCGCCGAGCGCTTTCTGCACGACCCGTTCAGCCCCTTGCCGAATGCGCGCATGTACCGCACCGGTGACCTTGCCCGCTGGCGCGAAGACGGCTCGCTCGACTATCTGGGGCGTAACGACGACCAGGTAAAAATCCGTGGCATGCGCATTGAGTTGGGTGAAATCGAAACCCGCCTCAATCAGCTCCCCGGTATCAACGAAGCGGTACTACTGGCTCGCGAGGACCAACCCGGCCAGCCGCAACTGGTGGCGTATTTCACCGAACGGGCGGGGGCCGAGCCACTGGCGGTGGCTGAATTGCGCGCGCAGTTGCTCATGCAGTTGCCGGATTACATGGTGCCCGCCGCGTTTGTCCGGCTCGAGGCTTTACCGCTGACCGCCAATGGCAAGGTCGACCGCAAGGCGTTGCCGAAACCTGATCTGGCCGCGCTGCCGATTCGCGAATACGTGGCGCCGCAAGGCCAACTGGAAACCGCACTGGCGCAGATCTGGGCCGACGTGCTGCAAGTCAGGCAGGTCGGTCGTCACGATCACTTCTTTGAGCTCGGCGGTCATTCGCTGTTGGCGATGCGCATGGTCTCGCTGATCCGTCAGCGCCTCGGGGTGGAACTGGCGCTGAATGATCTGTTTGCCGACGCGCAATTGAGCGCAGTCGCCGAAGTATTGAATCGCGCCGGGCGCAGCGTGCTACCGGACATTGTGCCGGTGCCGCGTGATCAAGCGTTGCCGATGTCCTTCGCCCAACAGCGCCTGTGGTTCCTGGCGCAGATGACGGGTGGCAACTCGGCGTACAACATTCCTCTCGGCCTGCGCCTGCGCGGTCACCTCAACGTTGATGCCCTGCAAGCGGCGCTGGCACGGATCGTCGCCCGTCACGAAACCCTGCGCAGCCGTTTCATCAGCCTCGACGACAGCGCCCACGTGTCGATTGCCCCGGTCGACAGCGGTTTGCTCTTGCGCGTGGAAGACCTGCGCGAAGACTTGCAAGCCGGGCACACCGTGCAGGGATTGATGGCGCAGGAAGCCTCGACAGCGTTTGATCTGCACAACGATCCGTTGATTCGCGGGCGGTTGGTGCGCCTGGCCGACGATCACCATGTGTTGCTGTTGACCGTGCATCACATCGTCGCCGACGGCTGGTCGATGGGCGTGCTGACCGGTGAGTTGATG
Source organism: Pseudomonas sp. S3_C06 (assembly GCF_054667675.1). Lineage (NCBI taxonomy): Bacteria > Pseudomonadati > Pseudomonadota > Gammaproteobacteria > Pseudomonadales > Pseudomonadaceae > Pseudomonas > Pseudomonas sp. S3_C06. The sequence goes on along the minus strand of NZ_CP162747.1, from coordinate 1,174,652 downwards.
GCGTTGTATCAAGCGTTCAGCCACAGTCAGCCTGATCCGCTGCCGCCACTGACCCTGCAATACGGTGACTACGCCGTGTGGCAACGTCAGTGGCTCTGCGGTGAAGTGCTGCAGCGGCAAAGCGACTATTGGCAGCAGACCCTCGACGGCGCGCCGGCCTTGTTGACGTTGCCCACCGATCGCCCGCGACCGGAGCAGCAGGATTACACCGGCGGCAACGTCGAGGTGTTGCTGGACGAACGCTTGAGCACTGGCCTTAAAACGTTGAGCCAGCGTCACGGCGCGACCCTGTTCATGACCCTGATGAGTGCCTGGGCGATGCTGATGAGTCGCCTGTCCGGGCAATCCGATGTAGTGATCGGCTCGCCGGTGGCCAACCGCAGCCACGCTGAAGTCGAAGGCCTGATCGGCATGTTCGTCAATACGCTGGCCGTGCGCATCGACACCTCGGGCGCCCCGAGCGTCGAAGCGCTGCTGGCACAGGTCAAGGCGCGGACACTTGAGGCGCAGGCGCACCAGGACCTGCCGTTCGAGCAGGTGGTGGAAATCACCCGGCCGGTGCGCAGCCTGGCCCACAGCCCGTTGTTCCAGACCACGCTGAGCTGGGACAGCAGCGTCGGCCCGCAACTGGCGTTGGGCGATTTGACCCTGGAGGGCGTTGCCGGGCCGGGCGAGGTCGCCAAGTTTGATCTGACGCTGACACTGGGTGAGGTCAACGGGGTGATTCGTGGCGCGCTGAACTACGCCACGGCGCTGTTTGATGCGTCGACGATCAGGCGTTACATCGGTTATTTCGAGCGCCTGCTCGAAGCAATGATTGCCAGTGATCAAGTGGTGCTGGAAAGCGTGCCGTTGCTGGCGGCGGATGAGCGTCAGCGCTTGCTCGGCGAATTCAACGCCACAGCGCGTGACTACCCGCAAACGCTGACCGTACACGGAGTTTTCCAACAGCAGGCTGCGGCGCATCCCAAAGCTGTGGCAGCGGTGCATGGCGCACATTCGCTGAGCTACTTTGAGCTGAACGCTCAGGCCAACCGTCTGGCCCATCATTTGATCGTTAAAGAGGGCGTGCAACCGGGCGACCACGTGGCGATCCTGCTGCCGCGTTCGCTGGAGTTGCTGGTGGCGCAACTGGCCATTGCCAAATGCGCGGCGGCCTATGTGCCGCTGGACATCAATGCACCGAGCGAGCGCCAGGCGTTCATGGTCGAGGATTGTCGGGCGGTGGCGCTGCTGACTTTGAGCAACGAAGTCATCGACTACGCCGCGCCGCGTATCGATCTGGACACGCTGACCCTCAACGGTCAGCCGACGCACAATCCAAACCTGCTGCAGTCCTCCGAGGCGCTGGCGTACATCATGTACACCTCGGGTTCTACCGGCACGCCGAAAGGGGTGATGGTGCCGCACCGGGGCATCGGCCGCTTGGTGCTTAATAACGGTTACGCCGATTTCAATGCGCAGGATCGAGTGGTCTTCGCCTCGAACCCGGCGTTCGATGCGAGCACCATGGACATCTGGGGGCCGCTGCTCAATGGCGGTCGCGTGGTGATCATTGACCATCAAACCTTGCTTGATCCGAATGCCTTCGGCCGCGAACTGAGTGCCAGTGGCGCGACGATCCTGTTTGTCACCACCGCGCTGTTCAACCAGTACGTGCAACTGATTCCGCAGGCGCTCAAGGGCTTGCGCATCCTCTTGTGTGGCGGTGAACGTGGTGATCCGGCGGCGTTCCGTCGACTGTTGGCCGAGGCACCCGCGCTGCGCATCGTGCATTGCTACGGCCCGACCGAAACCACCACCTACGCCACCACCTTTGAAGTGCGCGAAGTGGCAGAAAACGCCGAGAGCGTGCCGATTGGCGGCCCCATCGGCAACACGCAGGTGTACGTGCTCGACGCGTATCAGCAACCGGTGCCGATGGGCGTCACCGGCGAGCTGTATATCGGCGGGCAGGGCGTGGCGCTGGGTTACCTGAACCGGCCGGATCTGACCGTCGATAAATTCCTCCGCGATCCGTTCAGCGAGACGCCGGGCGCGTTGCTCTATCGCACCGGCGACCTTGCGCGCTGGCTGGCGCCGGGGCAACTCGATTGCATCGGGCGCAACGATGATCAGGTGAAGATTCGCGGTTTCCGTATCGAGCTGGGAGAAATCGAGAATCGCCTGCTCAATTGCCCGGGCATCAAGGAAGCGGTGGTGCTGGCGCGCCGTGATGGTCAGAACACCCCGCGTCTGGTGGCGTACTACACGGCGCACGCGGGACTGTTGGACAGCGCCGCACTGCACGCGCAATTGCATGCCCGTCTGCCGGAATACATGCTGCCGACGGCGTGGGTGCAACTCGAGGTGTTGCCGCTGAACAACAACGGCAAGGTTGATCGCAAGGCGCTGCCGGCACCGACTCAGGAGGCGCTGCTCAGTCGGGTCTACGAGGCACCGGCCAATCCACTGGAAGCAAGCCTGGCGCAGGTCTGGGCCGAGGTGTTGCAGGTCGAACAGGTCGGTCGCCATGACAACTTCTTCGAACTCGGCGGCCATTCATTGCTGGCCATGCGCATGCTCTCCCAGGTGCGCCAGCAATTGGGTGTGGAACTGGCGCTGGCCGATCTGTTTGCCAACCCGGAACTGGCGGCGGTCGCTCAAGTGCTGAGTCAGGCCGAACGCAGCAGCTTGCCGCAGATCCTGCCGGCGCCGCGCGATCAGGCGCTGCCGTTGTCCTTCGCCCAGCAACGCTTGTGGTTCCTCGCGCAGATGGACGGCGGCAACACCGCCTACAACATTCCTTTGGGCTTGCATTTGCGTGGTCGACTCGACGCCGTGGCCCTGCAACGGGCATTGGCGCGGATCGTCGCTCGTCACGAAACCCTGCGCAGTCGTTTTGCGCAATTGAACGACGAAGCGCAGGTGCTGATTGCCCCGGTCGACACTGGCCTGCCGCTGCTTGAGGAGGATTGGCGACAACAACCGCAGACCGACGAGGCCTTGCGCGCGCTGATCGAAACTGAAGCGCGCGGACCGTTCAATTTGCAGGACGGCCCGTTGATTCGCGGACGGTTGGTGTGTCTGGCCGATGAGCACCATGTGCTCTTGTTGACGATGCACCACATCATCTCCGACGGCTGGTCGATGGGGGTGCTGACCCGTGAATTGATGGCGTTGTATCAGGCGTTCAGCCACGGCGAGGACGATCCGCTGCCGCCGCTGGCCTTGCAATACGCGGATTACGCGGTGTGGCAGCGGCGCTGGCTCAGCGGCGAGGTGTTGCAGCGCCAGAGCAATTACTGGCAGCAGACGCTGGCCGGTGCCCCGGCATTGTTGAGCCTGCCGATCGACCGCCCGCGTCCGGCGCAACAGGATCACCACGGCGGCAGTGTCGAGATTGTGCTGGACACGCAGACCAGCGTCGGTCTCAAGGCGTTGTGTCAGCGCCACGGCGTGACGCCGTACATGGTGCTCATGAGCGCCTGGGCGATGTTGCTTGCGCGCCTGTCCGGGCAGTCCGATGTGGTCATTGGCTCGCCGGTGGCCAACCGTACCCGCGCCGAAATCGAAGGGTTGATCGGCATGTTCGTCAACACCCTTGCGTTGCGCATCGATACCTCGGGCGATCTGACCGGTGCAGCGCTGCTGGCACGGGTCAAGGCGCAGACGTTGGCGGCGCAGGCGCATCAGGATCTGCCGTTCGAACACGTGGTGGAGATTACCCGGCCGGTGCGCAGTCTTTCCCACTCCCCGTTGTTCCAGACCCTGGTGAGCTGGGACAGCAGCGTCGCGCCCGCCCTGGCGTTGGGCGGTCTGACGTTGGAAGGTCTGGCCGGGGAAAATCACTTTGTGAAGTTCGACCTGTCGCTGAGCCTGGGGGAAAACCCGCAAGGCATCCGTGGTGCGCTGCGCTACGCCACGGCGTTGTTCGATGAGTCGACCGTGCGGCGTTTTAGCGGTTACTTGCAGCGTTTGCTGGCGGCGTTGGTCAGTGATGATCAGGCCGTGTTGACGCAGGTCAATCTGCTTGCGGCGGATGAACAGCAGCGCTTGCTCGGTGATTTCAACGCGACGCAAGTCGATTGCCCGGTCGAACAACCGGTCCAGAGCCTGTTCGAAGCGCAGGTGCAGCGTCAGCCGGACGCCATCGCCGTGCAGTCGGGCGAACACAGCCTGACCTATCGCGAGCTGAATGCCCGTGCCAACCGCCTCGCGCATCACCTGCGTGAGCAAGGCGTGGGGCCGGATGCGCGGGTGGCGCTGTGCGTCGAGCGTGGACTCGATCTGGTGGTCGGGCTGCTCGGCATTCTCAAGGCCGGTGGCGCCTACGTGCCGCTGGATCCGGCTTATCCGGCAGAGCGCCTCGACTTTATGCTCAGGGACTGCGCGCCGGTGGCGGTGCTGGTCCACACAGCCACCCGATCGTTGTTCGTCGAGAGTGAGGTGGCGTTGATCGACTTTGATCAATGCACCTGGCATGACCAGTCGCAAAGCAATCCGCAGGTGCCTGGCCTTCGCCCTGCGAATCTGGCCTACATGATCTACACCTCGGGTTCGACCGGCACACCAAAAGGCGTGATGCTGGAACATCGTGGCTTGTGCAATCTGATGCATTGGGGCTCGCAGATCTGCCCGCCGATCGCGGACGGCGCGCTGTTGCAGAAAGCGCCGTTCAGTTTCGATGGCTCGGTGTGGGAGTTCTTCTGGCCGCTGACGGCCGGTGTGCGCCTGGTGCTGGCACGGCCGGGCGGTCATCGAGAGCCGGCGTATCTGGCGCAAGTGATTCGTCAGCAACGAATTACCGTGGTCAAGTTTGTGCCGGCGTTGTTGCAGCAGTTTGTTGAACTGCAGGATGTCAGTCAGTGCACCAGCCTCACCGATGTGTTCTGTGGTGGCGGAGAACTCACGGCGGCGCTGGCTGGTGCTGTGCGCCAGCAACTGCCGTGGGTGCGCCTGCATAACGTGTATGGCCCGACGGAAGCCACGGTCGACAGCACGGCATGGACACTGGAACCGCACATGCCCGTGCCGTCCACTGAATTGCCGATCGGCAAAGCCATCTGTAACACCCGCCTGTATGTGCTCGATGCGCATGACCAACCGGTACCGCTCGGCGTCATTGGCCAGTTGCACATCGGCGGCATCGGCGTGGCGCGCGGTTATAGGGGGCTGCCGCAGATGCAGGCCGAGCGCTTTATCGACAGTCCGTTTGTGGCCGGTGATCGCTTGTACCGCACCGGCGATCTGGTGCGGTACCGCGCTGACGGCAACCTCGAATTCCTCGGGCGCAACGACTTCCAGGTCAAGCTGCACGGCTTGCGCCTGGAACTCGGTGAAATCGAAGCACGGTTGATCCAGCACCCGCAGGTGCGCGAGGTGGTGGTGCTGATGCGCGACGAGCGTCTGGTCGCGTATTTCACGGCGCGCGAGGGCAACGTTGTGCCTGCTATCGACACGTTGCGCGCATTCGTGCTCGAGCAGTTGCCGGAGTACATGGTGCCGGGAGCGTTTGTTGCGCTCGACGCCTTGCCGTTGAGTCCCAACGGCAAGATCGACCGCCAGGCGCTGCCGGCACCGGGCCTGGACGCGGTGCTCAGCCGCCACTACGAAGCACCGCAAGGCGAGGTTGAAAGCTCGCTCGCGCAGGTGTGGGGCGAGGTGCTCAAGGTCGAGCAGGTCGGGCGCCATGACAACTTCTTCGAGTTGGGCGGGCATTCGCTACTGGCGATTCGTCTGGTCAACCTGCTGCAACGTGCGGGGCAACAGGTGACGCTGGCGGAGCTGTTCCAGCGTCCGAGTGTCGAGTCGCTGGCTGCGCTGCTCAGTCAACGCCATGCCGTGCCCGCGCAGCCGGAAGGACTGGTCGTGGTACGACCGGGCGAGGGCGGCAATGCGCTGTTCCTGATCCATGAGTTCAGCGGACGGGACGTGTACTTCCCTGCATTGGGCCTGCATATCGAGGGCGAGTTTCCGATTTACGGCTTGCCCGGTGTGCCACTGGGGCAACCGCAACTGCGCACCCTTGAGTGCATGGCCACGCGGATGGTTGGGATTATCCGCTCGGTGCAGCCGCATGGGCCGTATCGTCTGGCCGGGTGGTCGTTTGGTGGCTTGCTGGCGTATGAAATCGCGCAGCAATTGCTCGGCCTCGATGAGGCGGTGGCGTTTGTCGGCCTGCTCGATACCTACGCACCGCATCCGGCCAGCCAGGATAAAACCCGCTGGAGCGGCGAGCATCGCGACAAACGTCAGTTACTGGAGCATTGCCGCGCGCGTTCGCAGATGCGCGGTGCAGAAGGGCTGCCGGCGTTGGCTGAGGTCGAGCGGCTGGAGGCTGAAGTCGAACTCATTGCGTTTGACGCACTGTTCCAACGCTGCTGCGAACAGCAATTGCCTGACCCGGAACTGGCCGCACTGAGTGCAGCGGATGCCTGGAGTTACTTTGATCGTGAGGCCGCTCATGGCCTGGCGCTGGCGCATTACCGGGTCAGCCCGGCCATTCAGCCGGTGCACTTGTTCCGCGCGCAGGGATTAATGCCGGGGCAGGCACAGCCGAGTCCGACCCGTGGTTGGGAGAACAAGGTCGGTACAGGTTTGCTGCGCTGCATCGATGTGCCGGGTGATCACCGCAGCATGATGAAAGCACCGGATATTCAGGCGCTCGGTCAGGCCTTGAGTCAGGTAATGGCCGCTGCGCAGGCTCCGGAGCCAGAGGCCTATCAGCCGCTGTTGACCATTCAGAGCGGACACCCCGGGCATGCGCCGATCTTCTGCGTGCCGGGGGCGGGCGACAGTGTCACCGGATTCATTCACTTGCCCGAGGCCTTGGGCCCGGAGTGGCCGATCATCGGTCTGCAACCGCGCGGGCTCGATGGCAACGGCGTGCCGCACAGTCAGGTAGAAGCGGCAGCCGCGTGTTATCTGCAAGCCGTCGAGCAGTTGTATCCGCAAGGCCCGGTGCACCTGATCGGCCATTCGTTCGGCGGTTGGGTCGCGCATGCCATGGCCGCACAGTTGCAGGCAGCCGGGCGCGAGGTGGCGTCGTTGACCCTGATCGACAGCGAATCGCCCGGCGGCAACGGTAAGGCGGGCAAACCGTACACCACGACTGCCGCGCTGGAACGCTTGATCGAGACGCTGCAACTGTCCAGTGGCAAGTCGCTGGGCATTGATCCGCTGGCGTTCGCCGAGGCTGACGACACCACGCAAATGCGCCTGTTGCACGAGGGCATGGTGCGCGCCGGTGTGTTGTCTGCGCGTTCGTCAGCTCAGGCCATGCACGGCCCGGTCCGCACCTTCGCCACCGCCCTGCGCACGGTCTATCAACCGCAACGGGCCTACACCGGGCCGGTGCGGCTGGCGCTGGTCGATGACCCGACGCTGGATGCGTGGGGCAATCAGCGCGAGCAAGCGGCGATGGTCGAAGGCTGGCAGCGCCAGGTCGCGGATCTGGCGGTGTGGTACGGGCCGGGCAACCACTTCACGATTCTCAAGGCGCCCAACGTCTTCAGTCTCGCAGCGTGGTGGCATGACGGCCTGAAAGTGCCGGCTGGCCAAGTGGTTTCCTGATTGTTGTTTATCTACCAGAGCCCGGCCGCTGGCCGGGTTCACCCCTGAACGGACTTGTGGTCATTTATGGAAAAGTCGAAGTTGCGCAAAGTCGGTATGGGTTTGGCGTTAGTGGCAGTAGCGGGATTGGCGTTCTACGCGGTGCAGGCACCGGCCGAGGCGCCGCAATACCTGACCGCGCCGGTGGAACGCAGTGACATTGAAAACGCGGTGCTCGCTACCGGGTTGCTCGAAGGCATCAAACAAGTGGACGTCGGCGCGCAGGTGTCCGGGCAATTGAAGTCGCTCAAGGTCAAGGTCGGCGACAAGGTGAAGAAGGGCCAGTGGCTGGCGGAAATCGATCCGCTGGTGTTGCAGAATACGCTGCGTCAGGCCCAGGTCGATGAGGAGAACCTGCAGGCGCAAAAACGCGCGACCCAGGCTCAACTGAGGCAGACCAAAGCGATTTACGAGCGCTACAAGAACTTGCAGGACGACGCGTCGATCTCGCGCCAGGATTTTGAAAACGCCGAGTCGAACTATCAGGTGCAGCAGGCCAATCTGATGTCGCTGGATGCGCAGATCAAAAGCGCGCATATCCAGATCGACACGGCCAAGGTCAATCTGGCGTATACGCGCATCGTCGCGCCAATCGATGGCGACGTGGTCGGCGTGGTCACTCAAGAGGGGCAAACGGTGATCGCCAGCCAACTGGCGCCGGTCCTGCTGAAACTGGCGGATCTGGACACCATGACGGTGAAAGCGCAGGTGTCCGAAGCCGACGTGATTCACATCGCCCCGGGGCAAGAGGTGTATTTCACCATTCTCGGCGAGGACAAACGCTACTACGCGAAACTGCGCGGCACGGACCCGGCGCCGCAGAACTTCCTCGAAACGCCACCCGCCGGCACGCCGAAGCAAAGTAGCGCGGTGTTCTACAACGCCTTGTTCGAGGTGCCGAACCCCGACCATCGTTTGCGCATTTCGATGACCGCGCAGGTGCGCATTATCCTCGACACCGCCAAGTCGGTGCTGACCGTACCGGTGGCGGCGCTCGGGCCGCGCAATGCCGATGGCAGTTTTCCGGTACGGGTGCTGGACGCCAACGGCCACGCGCAGTCGCGCAATGTGCAGACCGGGATCAACAACAACGTCAAAGTGCAGATCAATGGCGGTCTGGCCGAAGGCGATCGTGTGGTGATCGGTGATCCGTTGACCAATGTGGCAGGGGCCTGAACATGACTGAACCACTGCTACAGCTGACCGGCATCACCCGCAGTTTCACCGCTGGCGACCGCGAGTTTCTGGCGCTGAAGAACATCAATCTGACGATCAATGCCGGGGAAATGGTCGCGATTATCGGCGCCTCGGGTTCTGGCAAATCGACGCTGATGAACATCCTCGGCTGCCTCGACTATGCCACCGCCGGCAGCTACAAAATCAACGGCCAGGAAACCCGCGATCTGGACAATCAGGCCCTGGCCGAGCTGCGCCGCGACTACTTCGGTTTCATCTTCCAGCGTTACCACTTGCTGCCGCATTTGAGTGCGATGCACAACGTCGAGATGCCGGCGATTTACGCCGGCACGCCGCAGCTTCAGCGTCATGCCCGCGCCCGTGAATTGTTAGCGCGGCTGGGTCTGGAAGGGCATTTGACGCATCGGCCGAGCCAGCTTTCCGGCGGTCAGCAGCAGCGCGTGAGTATCGCCCGGGCTTTGATGAATGGCGGCGAAGTGATCCTCGCCGACGAACCGACCGGCGCTCTCGACACGGCCAGCGGCAAGGAGGTGATGCGCATCCTCCTGGAGCTGCACGCGGCGGGGCACACGGTGATTCTGGTGACCCACGACCCGAAAGTCGCGGCCAATGCCGAACGCATCATCGAAGTCAGCGACGGCGAAATCCTCAGCGACCGCGCCAACGAACGCGACACCACGCACCTGCTCAGCGATGAACCGGTGGCCCCGAAAGCCACCGCCTCACGGCGTCTGGTCGCCAGCCTCGGGCTGTTCAAAGAGGCGTTCGCCATGGCCTGGGTGGCGTTGATCTCGCACCGCATGCGCACCTTGCTGACCATGCTCGGCATCGTCATTGGCATCACTTCGGTGGTGTCGATTTCGGCGGTGGGCGAGGGCGCGAAGAACTATGTGCTCAAGGACATCGCCGCCATCGGCAGCAATACCATCGATGTCTATCCGGGCAGCAGTTATGGCGACAAACGTGCCGCCGCTATCGAAACCCTGACACCGGCCGATGTCACCGCGCTGAATCAGTTGTATTACGTCGACAGTGCCACGCCGATGATCGGCCGCAGCCTGTTGCTGCGCTACCGCAATATCGACCTGGATGCGCAGGTCAACGGCGTCAGCGATCAGTACTTCAAGGTGCGCGGGATCAAGATGGCCGCCGGCATCCCCTTCAGCGAAAGCGATGCGCGGCGCCAGGCGCAAGTGGTGGTCATCGATCACAACACCCGGCAGCGTTTGTTCGGGCAAGACGTCGATCCGTTGGGCCAGGTGATCCTGATCGGCAACCTGCCGTGCACGGTAATCGGCGTGGCCGCGCAGGATAAAAGCCTGTTCGCCTCGGGCAAGACCCTCAACGTCTGGGTGCCTTATGAAACGGCGGCCGGGCGGGTGTTGGGCCAGCGTTATCTGGACAGCATCAGCGTGCGCATGAAGGACGGCCAGCCGAGCAAAGTGGTGGAAGAACACGTCACTCAACTGTTGCTGCAACGCCACGGCACCAAGGATTTCTTCACCAACAACCTCGACAGCGTCTTGCAGACCGTGCAGAAAACCAGTCGCTCACTGGCGTTGTTGCTGTCGCTGATTGCGGTGATTTCCCTGGTGGTGGGCGGTATCGGGGTAATGAACATCATGCTGGTGTCGGTGACCGAGCGTACGCGGGAGATCGGTATTCGCATGGCGGTGGGCGCGCGGCAGTCGGACATTCGTCAGCAGTTTCTGGTGGAGGCGGTGATGGTGTGTCTGTTGGGCGGGGCGATCGGGATTTCCCTGTCGTATGCGATCGGGCATCTGTTTTCGGTGTTTATCAAGGAATGGGAGATGGTGTTTTCGCTGGCGTCGGTGCTGACGGCGGTGGTGTGCTCGACGTTGATCGGCATTGTTTTTGGCTTTGTGCCGGCGCGGAATGCTTCGCGGCTTGATCCGATTGAGGCGTTGGCGCGGGATTAAAAGCTGACCCTCACCCTAGCCCTCTCCCGGAGGGAGAGGGGACTGACTGCGGTGTTTGCTGGAAATGCACCGACGTGGGACAGCGAGCCGAACTCAGGTTTTGAAAAGCACAAAGATCGGCTCAAAAGTCGAACTCAGTTTCGAATTCAACCGAGATCGGCTCCCTTTCCCCCTCGCCCCCCTTGGGGGGAGAGGGCTGGGGTGAGGGGGGAATCTCACTGACACACCCAAGAAACCGAAACTCTCACTATCCTTGCGTATCACGCCGCACTCGACGCCAACGCCTCCAACGGCGAATACATCCAGCGCATCAACGAATGCCGTCCGCTGATACCCAACTTGATCGCCGCCCGTTTCAGATAGCTCTCAACGGTGTTGACCTTCAGCGCTAACTGCTCGGCCAATTCCGGCGCCGTGCGCCCGGCGAGCAGGCCGACACACACTTCGGTTTCGCGGTTCGACAGACTCAGCCCCAGTTGCTCCAGACGCTCGTCAAAGCGCAAGCGCAAGGTTTCCAGGCCGCTGCCTTCTGCGGACTCGGGTGGGCTTTGTGGATCAGGGCTGGCCGGTTGCAGGGCGTTGATGTGTTTTTCCACCATCGGCAGCAGCACCGGGGAGATGTCCTGCAACAGGCTGCGCTCCTGCGCGGAAAAGCGCTGCGACTCGCCGTTGCGGTACACCGAAATCACGTAGCGGTAGCCGTCCTTGCGCCGGGTCAGGTGCAGTTGCGAGGCGTCCGCGCTGGTCGCGGCCGGCGGATTCTGTAAGTGGTGGGCCGCCGCACTGTGTTCGGAAAACACCGTTTCGGCGAGCAGGGCCGGCTCTTTCAGCGGCTCCGGCTCACTGCGGCTCGACGCGCGGCCCAGCGGTTCGACACGCATCTGCCGGATGTGCGTGGCGTCTACCGCCAGTTGCGTCAGGATCAGGTCATGCAGCATGCGCGGAAAGTGTCGGCTGCCGGTGCTGGCGATGACCTTGCCGATGTGGGGGAACAAGTGTGAATTCATATGCGTGTCATCCCTGAGAGGCGTTAATTCAAAAACGTCTGCAGCACTGTCGACGATCTCCTTGGTCGACGAAATACCGCAGACTTGGATCCTATCCTAGTACAACGTTTGAGCGACGGTTTAATGAAGGTGTTATTAGCTCATAACCGCGATGTCGGGTTGTTTGCCCTGTGAGCACCAGCGATTACGGCCCTGTTGCTTGGCTTGATACAGGCAGGTATCGGCTGCTTTCAACAAAGTTGCCGGGGTAACCGTGTCATCGACCGGGTGCCGTGTGGTAATTCCAGCGCTGGCGGTGACATAGCCCAATGGATGTCCGGCGTGCTCCAGTTTCAGTGCGCGGATGGCTTGCAGAATGTCTTCGGCAACCTGAATGGCGCCGGCATTGTCGGTGTTGGGCAGCAGCACGGTGAATTCTTCGCCGCCGTAGCGCACCGCGAGGTCACTCGGTCGTTTGACCGCTTGCTGGATCGCCTGCCCGACGGCGCTCAGGCAATCATCGCCGGCCGCATGGCCATATTGGTCGTTGTAGCGTTTGAAGTGGTCGACATCGAGCATGATCAATGACAGCGCCGAACCCTGTCGCCGCGCCAGACGAATTTCGTCGATCAATGCATTGTCCAGACGTCGGCGGTTGCCCAGTCCGGTGAGGCTGTCAGTCAGCGCCATGTCGCGCATGGTCTGGTGCGCGTAGCGAATTTCCCGCTCCATGGCCATGCGCTGGCGCAACTGGTGCAGCACGACCAGGCCGAAACCGCTGAGCACCAAAATCAGAAACACCAGCACGAAGCCGTTTTTCAGCAAATCCTGCTGCCACGGTTCGATGATCGATTCCCGCGAAAGCCCGGCCTCGACTACCAGCGGATAGGTGGTGAGCGCGCGATAGCCATACAACCGCTCAGTGTCGTCGACCACCGCGCGCACTTGCGCAATGCCGGCGTTGGCGTTGGGCAGGTAGACCTTGAAGATCTCGCTGTTGGCCAGGCTTTTGCCGATCACCGAGGCGATGAACGGCCGGCGCACGAGAATGGTGCCGTCGCGTCTGGCCAGCACCAGTGCGCCTTTGTCATCGATTCTGAAGTCACCGTAATAGTCGACAAAGTAGCTGACCTTGACCGTGCCCAGCAGCACACCGGCGAACGAGCCATCGGGATTGTTCAGGCGGCGGGAGACGGGAATGATCAGATCATGGGTCGATCGGCTTTCAACCACCTCACCGATGCGCACCTGTCGATCATCATGACTGCGGTGATATTGAAAGTAATCGCGATCGGCGTTGTTGGCGGTCTCGGGCGTGACCTCCTTGTCGGTGACGATCCACTGCCCATCCGCGCCGTAGATGAACAAGCCATGCAGCTGCGGCATGATTTTCGATTGCTGCACCAGCAGTTTGTGAATACGCGGCACGTCGAGGTTCTGCAGACCGTCGCCTTCGACCCGTTCACTCAGCGCTGCGGTCAGCACGTCCATTTGGCGGATGGTGTCTTCGGCATGCTGTGCGGTGGCGCGGGCCAGGTTGGTTACCGAATCGCGCGCGGAGGCGAATGCAGCGCGATAGTCGCGCCAGGTGCGCCAGCTCTCGACCGTCAGAAAGGCCAGTACCACTACCAGCATAAAGCTGACCGTCAGGCGGAATGTCGAGCCGGCGCGCACGGCGTTGCGGGCAGAGGCGGCTCTGCTTGAGTCTTCGGTGTTCGGCTCTGGCGGACGGCGTCCGAGCATGAACCTCTCCTTTTTTCATACGTAATCCATCGCAACAGTATGACAAGGATCGCCAGGAAGTTCGGAGCGGAGCGTGTTTTATTGCCTGATTGTCCTGTTCGAGTTGACGGTGAAACGCTTTTCAGCCGATTTATCCCGTCCCTGTGCGTCAGTAATCTGTACCCAACTTGAACGCAACAACAACTTCAAAAACTCAAAAGGGCTGCCCACCATGACCACTCCAACCTACAACCGCCTCAACAAAGACGACGCCATCGTGCTGCTGGTTGATCACCAGACCGGTCTGATTTCGCTGGTGCAGGACTTCTCGCCGAACGAGTTCAAGAACAACGTATTGGCCCTGGCCGATCTGGCCAAGTTCTTCGAACTGCCGACCATCCTCACCACCAGTTTCGAACAAGGCCCGAACGGCCCGCTGGTGCCAGAGCTGAAAGAGATGTTCCCGGACGCGCCGTACATCGCTCGCCCAGGTCAGATCAACGCCTGGGACAACGAAGATTTTGTGAAGGCGATCAAAGCTACCGGTCGCAAGCAAATCATCATTGCCGGTGTGGTCACGGATGTCTGCGTAGCGTTCCCGACCTTGTCGGCGCTGGCGGAAGGGTTTGAGGTGTTTGTGGTGACTGATGCGTCCGGCACCTTCAACACCACCGTGCAACAAGCCGCGTGGAGTCGCATGACTCAGGCCGGCGCGCAAATGATGAACTGGTTCTCGGTGGCGTGTGAGCTGCACCGTGACTGGCGCCACGATATTGAAGGGCTGGGCAACCTGCTGTCGCAACGGATCCCGAATTACCGCAACCTGATGAACAGCTACTCGACGCTGACCGCTCAGCAGAAGTAAGCCGACGCGACCAAACAAGAGCCTGCCCTGAAAGCAGGCTTTTGTCGTGTCTGTACGTTAAAGCTGAACAGCAGGGTACGTTCAGGATTCTGCAGCGGCCTCGACCATTCCGGTTTCAGCCTGACGCCCAGCGCGCTGGGTTTCTGGCACCCCGATACCGAGCAGGACAACCGCTACTGCTGCAATACCGGCCAGTGTCAGAAACGCCGCGCTGTAACCGGCCTCTTGCACAACCAACCCGGCGAGACCGTTGCTCAACGCGGCGCCGAGTCCGAAGGCAGTCGTCAGTGCGCCGAGGCTGATGTTGAAGTGCCCGGTTCCTTGCGTGAGGTCTTTGACCATGATCGGAAACAAGGCGCCGAACAGGCCTGCGCCAACACCGTCGAGCATCTGCACCGCGACCAGCCAATAAGCATCGTCCGACAGCGTATAGAGCACACCGCGCAACGGCAGGATCAGAAAACCGGCCAGCAGCAGCGGTTTGCGTCCCCACACATCGGCTTTTGCTCCGACCAGTAACGCCGCAGGCACCATGACCAACTGCGCGGCCACGATGCAGGCGGAGGTCAGCGGCGTGGCCATCTGCAAATTGGTTTGCGCGAGTTTTTGGCTTACCAGCGGCAACATCGCCGCATTGGCCAGGTGGAACAGCGCACAGCAAATGGCGAACAGCAACAGCGAGCGGTTGCCCAGCAGCACCGATAAACCGGAAGGCTGACGATGGCCAGCGTCGGCCGGGTCCAGTCCGCGGGCCTGATCATGGTCGATCGCGTCTGGCGACACGCAGGCAATGGCGATGACACTGGCCAGGGCCATGGCCGCCATCAGATAGAACACCGCCACCGGGCCGAACAGATACGCGAATACCCCGGCCAGCAGGGCGGCGCAGGCATTGCCGGCATGATTGAAGGTTTCGTTGCGCCCGGTTCGGCGGGTAAATGCCCGTGGCCCGGTCATGCCCAGGGTAATTGCGCAAATGGCCGGGGCGAATATTGAAGCGGCCATCGCACTCAGGGTTTGCGTCAACGCCACCCAAGTGAACGACGTTACGAACGGCAGCAGCAGGCAACTGCCGGTCACCAACAGCGCGGCGATCGCAATCAACGCACGTTTGCGCCGGCTGTTGTCGACCCAGGCACCGGCGGGTGTCTGGGTGATCAGCGCGGCGACCCCGGCGATGGTCATCACCAGGCCAATACTGGCCGGCTCCCAGTGATGCACCGCCAACAGGTAAATGGCCAGATAGGGGCCGAGACCGTCGCGCACGTCGGCGAGGAAAAAGTTCAGGCTGTCCAGTGACAGGTTATTGCGGCGATCGAGGTCAGCGGCCACGGCAGTGTCTTCAATATTCGAGGTTTGCGGATGGATTCAACCTCAGCAAGCCTAATGACCTGCGGCCACGAATATAAGTTGCAGGCCGCCGCTGTGTCGTTGCGAAACAACGCCAAGGGGCTGAAAACGACGTTCCGTCATACGGTTGCTGCACGTTCGACGCGCTACTTGTATCCTTGCGCCGGTCGAGGACATACGACCGCTGTTATTGCCTTGAATCAGTAACGGCCGGAACGGGAAACCGGACTTTCCATTAGGTACTTTCGTGAAGCGTGATACCCACCTCGTCATCCTCTTGCTGCTGGTCATCGGCTGCTCTCTGGCGTCGCTGACCATCTGGAAAGTGCTGTCCTCGCGCGATCGCGCGCTGGAGGAAGTCAACGTGCACGGGTTGAACCTGACCCAGGCACTCGAGACCTATTCCGAAGGCATTGTCCGGCAAAGTTCGCTGCTGCTGCTCGGGCTGGTCGAACGCCTGGAAACCGAAGGCAGCGGCCCCGCGCAGATTCAGCGGCTGGGTGCGCTGATCAACCGCCAGCAGCCGTTGATGCCACAAATGAGCGGGATCACCATCTATGACCGTCAGGGTCATTGGCTGATGTCGTCCAATCGACCGATCCCGGCGGGGGCCAACAGCAGTGATCGGGCCTACTTCATTCATCACCGCGACGACCCGAGCCGCGAACCCTTTATCGGGCCACCCATCCGTAGCCGTTCCAATCAGGAGTGGGTGATCACCGTCAGCCGCCGTTTCAATGATGATCACGGTGAGTTTGCCGGGGTCGTGGCCGTGACCTTGGGCGTGGAAAACTTTCTGCGTCTGTTCGGCAAACTCGATATCGGCCAGGACGGCGCCATAGGCTTGTCCTATACCGACGGCACATTGCTGGTTCGCTATCCTTTCCGCGAACAGGACATGGGCCGCAACTTTTCCAAGTCGCCGATCTACGCCAAGTACCTGGTCGATCAATCGGTCGGTACCGCGTCGTATACCTCCAGCCTGGATGGCGTCGAACGCCTCTACGCCTTTCGCAAAAGCGAGAAATTGCCGCTGATCACCACAGTCGCCATCGGCAAGCGTGAAGCGCTCACGGCGTGGCGAACCGAGGCGCTGTTGTCGGCGGTGGTGGTGGCGGGGCTGTTGGGGCTCACCGGTCTGATTGGCTGGTTCTTGATCCTCGATATCCGTCGCCGGACCCAGGTTGAAGGCGAACTGCGCATCGCTCAGCAGCAGTTGCTCGGCTCCAATCGGCAGCTGGAACTGTTGGCCATGAAGGATGCGCTGACCGGGCTGGCAAATCGGCGCTGCTTCGACGAAACCCTCGCCACAGAGGCGCGGCGGGCACAGCGCGACGGCTCGTCGCTGGCCTTGTTGATGATCGATATCGACTATTTCAAACGGTTCAATGACGCGCTTGGGCACGTTGCCGGTGACGCCTGTCTGCAGGCCGTCGGTCACGTGCTGGATGCGTGTGTGCGACGGCCGTCGGATCTGGTGGCGCGCTACGGTGGCGAAGAGTTCGCGGTGATCATGCCCGACACGGACATTGAAGGTGCTGCGGTAGTGGCGCAGCTGATTCTTCAGCGCTTGCAGCAGGAAAACATTGCCCACCCCACCAGTCCCGTGACCCGCGTGAGCCTGAGCATCGGCATCGCCGCTGCGCGTGGTTCACATCTGGACCCGGTGCAGGGGCTGATCGAGTGCGCTGATCAGGCGCTGTATCAAGCGAAGACGGCAGGGCGCAACAGGTTCATGAGGTTCGCTGCGCACCCTTCAATCGAAGTCGATGGTCAGCAGACCACTTACCCGTGACACCAACGTGTCGACGGCAAAGGGTTTGGTCAGCACCTGCATGCCCGGACCGAGCTGACCGTTGCCGATCACCGAGTTTTCCGCGTACCCGGTAATGAACAAAGTCTTCAGCTTCGGTCTGATTTGCCTGCCCGCATCGGCCATCTGCCGGCCGTTCATGCCGCCCGGCAAACCGACATCGGTAATGAGCAGATCGATGTGCGCGCTGGAGCGCAGTGCTTCCAGCCCTTCAACGCTGTCGGCCGCTTCGAGCAGGTTGTAACCGAGGTCGTTCAGCACGTCTTTGAGCAGCGTGCGAACGGTGGGTTCGTCGTCGACAATCAGGATGGTCTCGCCGGGCTTGGCCTGCAGGGTTGCCGAGCTTTTCGCGTCATCGTGATTGCGCTGCGTTTCGCCGAGATAGCGCGGCAGGTAAACGCACATGGTGGTGCCTTGACCCACGGTCGATTGCACCCGCACCTGCCCGCCGGATTGCTTGGTGAAACCGTAGATCATCGACAGCCCGAGCCCGGTGCCCTGGCCCAACGGTTTGGTGGTGAAAAACGGGTCGAAGGCCTTGGCGATCACTTCAGCGCTCATACCGGTACCGGTGTCGGCGACCGACAAGCACAGGTATTGCCCTTCGGGCATTTCCCGTACGCGCGCTGATTCAGCATCCAGGGTTCGATTGGCGGTCTCGACGGTGATGCTGCCGCCATCGGGCATCGCATCGCGGGCGTTGATGCACAGGTTGAGCAGGGCGTTTTCCAGTTGGCTGGCATCGACCAGCGCCGGCCACAGATCGGCGGCGACGACCGTCTTCAGGCGAATGCTCGGGCCGACGGTGCGCTGGATCAGTTCGGTCATGCCAGCAATCAGCGCGTTAACCTCAGTTGGCCGTGGATCGAGGGTCTGTCGCCGGGAGAAGGCCAGAAGGCGATGGGTCAGGGCGGTGGCGCGTTTGGCCGCGTCCTGAGCGATCAGCATGTATTTGTCGATGTCGTTCAGACGGCCTTGGCCGATGCGTTTTTCCATCAGTTCAAGGGAGGCGCAGATGCCTGCCAGCAGGTTGTTGAAGTCATGGGCCAGACCGCCGGTGAGTTGCCCGACCGCTTCCATTTTCTGCGATTGGCGCAACTTTTCTTCGGCCTGCATCAGGTCTGCGGTGCGCGCCGAGACCCGTTGTTCCAGTGTGTCGTTGAGGGCTTTCAATGCGGCGGTGACCCGGTCGCGCTCGGCTTCGACGTTGCGCCGGTCTTCGACATCGATGAGCACGCCGGGAAAGCGTACAGGTGTGCCGTCTTCAGCACATTCGACGCGGCCGTTCGCTTCAATCCAGGTGTATTGGCCATCCGCGCCGCGCACTCGGTATTGGTGCGAATAGGCACCTCCACGGGCAATGACTTCGTTGATCGCGGCTGTGAGTCCTTCCCTGTCATCCGGGTGAACGGTCATCACCACTTGCTCCAGGCTCAGACCGTCGAGACCCCAGGCCGGGTCGAGGTCGAACACCCGCGCGAAGGCTTCATCGACGCTGAAACGATCGCTGGGCAAGTGCCAGTGCCAGGTGCCGATAATGGCGCCGGCGGCCAGAGCGAGCTGGACGCGTTCGACGTTTTCCCGGGCGACGGCCTCGCTGATGCGCAAGCGTTCTTGCGCGTCGCGACGTTCGGTGACATCGCTGAAGAAGATCGCAATCTGCCGATCGGCCGGATCGCCGACACGCACGGCGCGCACATCGAACCAACGTTCGAAGGTATTGGCATAGTTTTCGAAGTTGGCCGGCTCGCCGGTCTTGGCCACATGGCCGTAGGTTTCGAACCAGAATTTCTCCAGGTTGGGCGCAAACTCGGTGACCCACTTGCCCCGCAGGTTGACCCCGGCCTGACGTTCGAACGCCGGGTTGGCCTCGACGAAGTAATAGTCGATGGGGTGGTCGTTGGCGTCGAATTTAACTTTGACGATGGCGAACGCCGCCTCGATGGTCTCCAGAATGGTGCTGAAGCGCTCTTCGCTCTGGCGCAGTGCGGTTTCGGCACTGCGTGAACGGGTCAGGTCGAGCATCGCACCGATCATGCGTTCGGCTTTGCCGTCGGCATTGCGGATCAGATGTCCGCGATCCAGGACTTCGGCGTATGAGCCATCGTGGCAGAGGAAGCGGTACTCAGCGCTCCAGGTCGTGCCAGAGCCGTCAATGGCCGAGCGAATCGAGGTTGTCACGCGCGAGCGATCCTGTGTGTGAATCTGCGCAAACCGCCAGTCACACGTCTGTTCTATGGCCGTTGATGCGTAGCCATACGCCTGTTGCAGCGAGTCGTTCCAGATGACCTGGTTGGTTTGCAGATCCCAGTCCCAAACGGCGTCGCAGGTCGCCTTGACGGCCAGACGCAGGCGCGTGACTTCGGACTCAAGCTCCTCGCGAGTAAGCTGTTTCAGGATGTTCACCCTTCATGCGTTGATGGTTGGCTTGCGTTCAATGGGTGTGTTTCAAACCATCGGCTTCACAAGCTTTGTGAGCCATTGACCCGGGGCCTCATGGTTAAGTTGCACGGGGATCAAGGCTCGCGCGCTTTCATAGCGATTCGCCGCGATCCAGTCTGTCGAGCAGCCCTTGCCCGCGTTGCCACAAAGCCTGCTGTTTTTCCGGCGGCATGCGATCGAGGTTTTTGTACATCATGCCCATGCGCTGATTGCCGCGCAGAAGGTCACCGTGGCGCATCAGAAAATGCCAGTACAGGGCGTTGAACGGGCAGGCGTTATCCGCCGTGGTTTCGCGCACCGAGTAAGCACAGTCGCGACAGTAGTCGGACATCCGGTTGATGTACTGACCGCTGGCGCAATAAGGCTTGGAACCGAGATAACCGCCGTCGGCGTGCATGACCATGCCGAGGGTGTTGGGCAGCTCGACCCAATCGAAAGCGTCCATATAAATCGCCAGATACCATTCACAGATCTGGCTCGGTGCGATGCCGGCGAGCAGGGCGAAATTGCCGGTCACCATCAGGCGCTGGATGTGATGGGCGTAGGCGTGTTTGAGGCTTTGGCCGATGGCCTGGCGCATGCAGTTCATTTTTGTGTCGCCGGTCCAGTAAAACTCTGGCAGGCGCCGCGTGTTACCGAAGGCATTGCCCTCGGCGTATTCCGGCATGTGCAGCCAATAAACGCCCCGCACATATTCGCGCCAGCCGATCAGTTGGCGGATGAAGCCTTCAGCGGCATTCAGGGCAATGTTGCCTGACCAATAGGCCGACTCCACGTCACTGCAGAGTTGACGCAGATCGAGCAAGCCAATGTTCAGCGCCGCGCTGATGCGCGCATGGAACAGATACGGTTCGTCGCTGGCCATCGCGTCCTGATAATCGCCGAACCCGGCCAGGCCGTAATCGAGAAACCAGGCCCACAGCGCCTGGGCATCGGCGTGGGTCACCGGATAGTTGAAGTCATCCAGGCTGCCGTAGTGACTGGCGAAGCGATCTTTGACCAGTGCGAGGACTTCGAGGGTGATTGCATCGTTGGTAAAACCCGCCGGGTAGGGCGCCTTGACGGTTTTGGGCAGGGCTTTTCGATTGTCGGCATCAAAGTTCCACGCGCCGCCGACCGGCGTGCCATCGCCGTTGAGCAACAGACGACTCTTGCGGCGCATCTCGCGATAGAAGAACTCCATGCGCAACTGCTTTTTGCCTGCGGCCCACGCGCGAAACTCATCGCGGCTGCAGAGGAAACGGTTGTCGGCGTGCCAGTGGATCGGCAAGCCACAATCCTTCAGTGATTGCTCCAGACGCCAGTCGCCGCATTCGGTCAGATGCAATTCGTTGGCCTGCAGCAGCGCCTGCCAGCGCTTTAATTCGCCGGGCACCGAGCCGCTGTTCTGCGGGTCGTCGAGGGTCACGTACTGCACCTGGAAGCCCTGGTTCTCCAGCGCCTGAGCGAAGTGACGCATGGCGCTGAAGATTAAAGCGATCTTCTGCGGATGATGGGCAACGTGGCTCGCTTCCTCCATGACCTCGACCAGCAGCACACGATCCTGTTTGCGATCCAGACCTGCCAATGAAGCCAGATCAAACGATAACTGGTCACCCAGAACGAGGCACAGCCGATGGGTTTTGTTCATTTCACGGATTCAGCGTAATGAGCAGCAGGCTGCCGAGTGGACGTTTAAACATCAAGTCCAGATAGTTGTACAGATTATAGTAGTTGTATAGGTTTTTGTGCGGTGAATATTCACATCCCCCTGTGGGAGCGAGCCTGCTCGCGAAGGCGTCGTCCCATTCAACATTTTGGGTGACTGACACGCCGCTTTCGCGAGCAGGCTCGCTCCCACAGGGGCTTGCACTCCGACTCGGATAAACGCTCCCGATATTTCGGAAGCGTTTATTTTGTCTTGAATGGCTTAGCCGGGAAAAACGGGGTAGTCGGTATAGCCCTCGGCGGTGCCGCCATACACCGTCGCCGGATTCAACGCATTCAACGGCCAGTCATTGGCAATGCGCGCCGGCAGATCGGGATTGGCCATGAACGGGCGGCCGAAAGCGACCAGATCCGCCAGCCCGGAATCAAGCAGTTGCGCGCCGGATTCTGCGGTGTAACGCCCGGCATAAATGATCGCGCCGCTGAAGGTCTCGCGCACGGCCTGACGGAACGTGAGGGGCATTGCCGGCGCGTTGTCCCAGTCGGCTTCGGCAATCGACAGATAGGCGATGCCCACGTCCTGCAGCACTTTGATCGCTTCAATGTAAGTGCTGTGCGGATCCTCTTCGACCATGCCCAGGTAAGTGCGCGCTTCATCGGTGGTGGTAAACAGCGGCGCGAACCGTACGCCGACTTTTTCCTTGCCGATGCACTCGGCGACGCCGGCGACTACTTCCTTGAGAAAGCGCAGGCGGTTGTGCAGCGAACCACCGTACTGATCGTCGCGCAAATTGCTGTGGGCGGAGATGAACTGGTTCACCAGATAACCGTTGGCGCAGTGCAATTCGATGCCATCGAAACCCGCGTCCATGGCGTTGCGTGCGGCCTGGATGTACAGCTGAACCAGTTCCTGCACTTCATCGGTGCTCAGCGCGCGAGGTGCCGACGGCGGCACCAGCTCACCGGCGCCGGGCGCGGTTTCGATAAACACGCTGACCCGATCTGTAGCCACGGCGGAGGCCGAAACCGGCGCTGCGCCGTCGGGTTGCAGCGCGGTGTGCGAGACACGGCCGACGTGCCACAACTGGGCGAAAATCACCCCGTCCACGGCATGCACGGCCTCGGTGACTTTGCGCCATCCGGCGATTTGCTCAGGCGTATGAATGCCCGGCGTCCACGCATAACCCTGGCCACGAGGTTCAATCTGCGTGCCTTCGGTGACCAGCAAACCGGCGCCGGCGCGCTGTTGGTAATACTCGGCCATCAGTTCATTGGCGACGTTGCCCGGTTGGGTGCTGCGCTGGCGGGTGAGTGGCGGCAGGACGATGCGGTTTTTCAGGGTGTGATGGCCGAGTTTGGCGGGGGTGAAGAAAGGGTTGTTGTTCATGAGTGACCTTTTTGCAGTTTATTAGACCAGTCGTCTATTAATCGGGTAAAAAAATAACGCCGGGCGAGACGCGCCCGGCGTTTGCAAGGGTTTTGCGCGGGTGTTAGCCCAGCATCTCCAGCAGCTTCTTGGCGACAGCGGCCGAGCTGGCAGGGTTCTGGCCAGTGACCAGTTGCCCGTCGGCGACCACATGAACCTGCCAGTCAGCCACTTTCGAATAATGGCCGCCGAGACGCTGGAACTCGTCCTCGATCAGGAACGGCACCACGTCTGTCAGGCCAACGGCCTCTTCTTCGGCATTGGTGAAACCGGTGACCTGGCGATGCTGGACCAGCGGTTTGCCGTCAGCGGTGAGGGCGTGACGCAACACCCCCGGCGCATGGCAGACAAAACCGTGGGGTTTGTTGGCGCGGTCAAACGCCTCGATCAACGCGATCGACTGCTGGTCTTCGGCCAGGTCCCACAGTGGGCCGTGGCCGCCCGGGTAGAACACCGCATCGAAATCCTCAGCGCTGACGTCGGCCAAGCGCCCGGTATTGGCCAGTGCCTGTTGCGCGGCGGAGTCTTTGCGGAAGCGATCAGTCTCGGCGGTCTGCGCATCGGGCTCATCGCTTTTCGGGTCCAGCGGCGGCTGGCCACCGGCCGGCGAGACCAGTGTGACGTCGGCGCCGGCGTCCTTGAAGGCGTAGTAGGGCGCGGCGAACTCTTCCAGCCAGAAGCCGGTTTTCTTGCCGGTGTTGCCGAGTTGATCGTGGGAAGTCAAAACCATCAGGATTTTCATAGAGCACCTTGAGTCGATCAGGTGTCTTCGATTGAGCGAAGGATTCGCACATCGGCCACACCGGTCAGAAAACGTTTGTCGGGGCGCAGCATAGATTCCAATTAGACCAGTCGTCTAGTAATTTTTTATCCTGCGGTTTTTCATCGACAGGTATGGCAAACTTCCGTTCCTCCGAAAATACGACTGGTCTATTGCCTGGTAATGTGCGCCCGATGAAACCGACCTACGACGACACCCGCCAACACTTGCTCGACACCGGCCACCGGATGATGGCCGAGAAGGGCTTCACCAGTGTCGGCCTCAACGAGATCCTGCAAACCGCCGGTGTGCCCAAGGGTTCGTTCTATCACTACTTCAAATCCAAAGAGTTGTACGGCCAGGCGCTGCTCGCGGATTACTTCGTCGGCTACCTCGCCGACATGGAGCGGCGCCTGACGCTGCCAGGCTTGAGCGCCTATGAGCGGCTGATGGATTACTGGCAGGGCTGGCAGAACCGCTGCACTCTCGAAGGCCACGGTGACGAATGTCTGGTGGTGAAGCTCAGTGCCGAAGTCGCCGATTTGTCGGAGTCGATGCGCCTGACCTTGCGCGATGGCGCCGAGCAAGTGGTGGCGCGCATAACGCTGTGCATCGAGCAAGGCCAGGCTGAAAACAGTCTGCCCAAGGGCGATGCCCGGCATCTGGCGGAAACCCTTTATCAGCTGTGGTTGGGCGCCAGTTTGCTGAACAAATTGCAGCGTACCGGGCAGTCGCTCGACACCTCGATGGCGATGACGAAACAGCTTTTGCACGTTTGACCAAGGTTTTTTGTGCGACGCAATGGATGACCTACCCGCCGGCACTCGGTCGGCCAAATATACGAATGGGAATAAGTTTCAATAACGGAACACTTGGTATACCATCCGCGGCGCTTTTCTGGCGGTTTTACCCTTCGTTCTGGCCTATTCACAAGGTTTTCATTTCATGCGTCGTACTCTGCTTTCAATTTGCGTGCTGCAGGCGTTGTCTTCTTCCTCATGGGCCGAACAGGCCGATTCAACATCCTCAGCGCTAGAGCTGGAGGCGACCGACGTGGTCGGTACAGCGGATTACGAACGAGCCGACGGCCCGGTGCAGGGTTACCGCGCCACACGTTCTGCCAGTGCCACCCGTACCGACACCTCGATCCATGAAACCCCGCAATCGATCAGCGTGGTCACTAAAGATGCTGTCGAAGACCTCGGCGCCACGCGTCTGCAAGACGCGCTGGATTACGCCGGCGGCGTGGGCCGCGCGAACAATTTCGGCGGGCAGGGCCTGACCACATTCACCGTGCGCGGTTTCACCACTGGCGAGTTCTACCGCAACGGTTTCCCGATCAATCGCGGCTACCCGAACATGCCCGACGCCAACACCATCGAGCGTCTGGAAGTGCTGCGCGGGCCGGCGACGATGCTCTACGGCCGTGGCGATCCCGGCGGCACCTTCAATGTCGTTTCCAAGCAGCCGTTGCCCGAGCGCACGGTAACGTTGGGTAGTCAGTTGAACGATCAAGGCATGAAGCGCGGCACGCTGGACGCTTCCGGCCCGCTGGATGAAGAGGGGCGCCTGGCCTATCGACTCAACGTGGTGGGCGAGGGCGGCGATACCTTCCGCGATCACGTCGAGACCGAACGCTACGGCATCACGCCGGTGCTGACCTGGCAGGCCAGCGATGCCACGCGGGTGATCTTCGAGGGTGATTTCATGCGCAACAATCACCCGCTGGATCGTGGCGTGACGCGTTACGCCAAACAGATCGGCACCGCTTCGCGCGACACGTTTTTCGGCGAAAAAGACGCCGGCAAATTGCACAACGACAACAACATGGCGCAACTGCGTTTCGAACATCTGCTCAATGATGACTGGACGCTGGGCGGTGGCTTCCAGTGGCTCGACGGCTCGCTTGAGGGCAATGCGATCGAAGCCAACGGCATTGCCGATGACGGTCGAACCCTGGGGCGCAACTTCAACTACCGCAAACTGGAGTGGACCGACAAGGACACTCAACTCAATCTGACCGGTCATTTCAGCACCGGTGGCTTGCAGCACACGTTGCTGACCGGTATCGAATACGAAGATTACGACTACAAGTCGATCATTCAGCGCTCCAGCGGCGCGGTCGGCGCCTACCCGATCGACATCTTCGATCCGGTCTACGGCCAGCCGCGCCCGGCATTGACCCGCACCCCGACCCACGACAAGGAAAATCTCAAGACCTATGCCGCGTTCGTCCAGGATCAGGTGGCGCTGACCGAGCGTCTGAAGGTGCTGGCCGGGGCGCGTTTTGAGCGTTTCGAACACGACTATGAAACCTACGTGCCGGGCGGTAAAAACTGGCAGGCCAGTGATAACGCGGTGACTCCGCGCCTCGGCGTGACCTACGACCTGACCGACACGCTGGCGGTCTATGCCGACACGGCGCGCTCGTTCAAGCCCAATACCGGCGCGAGCCGCGTGGGCGGAGGCTTCGCCCCGGAGAAAGGCAAGTCCTACGAAATGGGCGTCAAGTGGGAAGCGCTGGATCATCAGTTGAGCGTCGACGCAGCGATCTATCAGATCGAAAAACGCAACGTGCTGACCACCGACCCGGTGGATTCGACCTTCAACGTCGCGGCCGGGGAAGTGCGCAGCCGTGGTTTCGACCTGAACGTCGCCGGCAACCTGACACCCGAATGGCGCGTCATCGGCGGCTACGCCTATGTGGATGCCGAAGTGACCAAGGACAACGTGATCCGTTCGGGCACACGGTTGATGAACATCCCGCAAAACAGCTTCAGCCTGCTCAACGTCTATGAGTTTCAGGACGGAGCGCTTAAAGGTTTGGGCCTGGGTACCGGACTCAAGTACGTCGACGAGCGTGCCGGACAGACCGCCAATACTGCGTTCTCGATGGACAGCTACACGGTTGTCGACTTGCTCGGCTTCTATAAGGTCAACGAGAAGGTGCGGCTCAATCTTGACGTGAAGAATCTGTTTGATCGGGATTATGAAGAGGGCGCGTTCGGTAATGTCTACGCCTATCCGGGCGCGCCGAGAACCGTGCAGGTCGGGATTTCCTACACCTTGTAAGCCGGAGCACAGCGTCCCCTCACCCCAGCCCTCTCCCGGGGGGAGAGGGAGCCGACCGAGGTGTCTGGCGTTATGCATCGACCTGACAGATCGCGTCGATTACGGGCCCATCCGCAGTGCTTGACGGGATTGGATTCACAGGCGTTATTTCAGGTCGGCGTTTATCGCCAATATCCCCCAATCGGTTCCCTCTCCTGGGGGAGAGGGCTAGGGTGAGGGCAGCTGTTTCGGCACGCGCCACTTAGCCAGTGACACAACCCTGCGGCGTCTTCCCGGCAAAGCTTTCCAGCAAACGCGCCACCACCCTCTCACCCCTGTGCGTTGAACACCTAGGGCTCAAGCATCAAGGGCCGCCATACGATCGGAGCAACACCAAGTATCGCATTGTGCCGCTTGGGGTCAGGCGTTTCGTGGTTCGCGGGTTCAGGTGGGTGTTTGTTCTCCGTGTCTTGCAGTTCGTCGGCGGGGGGCTTTTCGGTGTCGCAGGCAACGTTATCCATGGTTCTTTCGCCAGATGATTACAGGCAGGCAACTATTTGATCTGCACGATTACCTTGCCTTTCGCACGGCCCTGTTCGACGTAAGTCAGGGCTTCGCCCGCTGACTCGAAGGCGAAGGTGCGATCCAGCACGGGCTTTATTTCGCCGGCTTCAATCAGGGAGGTGATTTCTTGCAGCTGTGCACCGTTGGCCCGCATAAACAGGAAGCTGTAACGGACATCCTGCTTGCGCGCCTTGCGCCGAATGCTCAGGCTCAACAAGCGCATGACTTGCCGCAGCGGCCAGGCCAGGCCCTGCGCCTTGGCGAACTCGGCAGTTGGCGGGCCTGATATGGAAATCAGCTGGCCACCCGGTTTGAGTACCTTCAGCGAGTTTTCCAGAACGTCGGTGCCGAGGCTGTTCAGCACCACGTCGTAGTCGCGCAGTTCCTCCTCGAAGTGCTGCTGTTTGTAATCAATCACCACGTCTGCGCCGAACGCTTTAACCCATTCGACATTCGCGGTGCTGGTGGTGGTCGCGACAACCGCGCCGAGGTGTTTGGCCAGTTGAATGGCGATGCTGCCGACACCGCCGGAACCGGCGTGAATCAGGACCTTCTGACCCTTTTGCAAACGGGCGATGTCGACCAGCGCTTGCCAGGCTGTCAGGGCAACCAAGGGAATGCCGGCGGCTTGCTCCATACTGAGGTTGGCGGGCTTCAACGCCACGGCGTTTTGCTCGACGGCGATTCGCTCGGCAAACGTGCCGATTCGTTGTTCGGGCACGCGTGCATACACCGCGTCGCCGGGCTTGAAACCCTTGACCGCTGCGCCAACCGCAATCACCACGCCGGCACAATCGTTGCCCAGCACCAAGGGCAATGAGTACGGCAGAATCAGTTTGAACTCGCCGCTGCGAATCTTTGAATCGAGTACGTTGACGCTGGCTGCATGGACTTCAATCAGCACGTCATGGGCGCCGGGTACAGGCTCGCAGACATCGCCAATACGCCCGTTCTGCTTGCCGTAGCGATCGATAAAATAAGCTTTCATGGTGGGGACGGCTCTCACGGTTCTGGGGGAGGTCAGGGTTGCCTGAGCAGATTGGTTCAGTTGTCGAGAAACGCCTGCGCCTTGCTGACAAAGTCAGCGTAGTTCTGGAAAATCGCGCCGTGTCCGGCGTCTTCATAAATGATCAGTTGCGCGTAGGGAATACGCTTCGCCAGATCAATCGAGTTGACCGTCGGCACCATGATGTCGTTGTCACCGTTGACCACCAGCGTCGGGATTTGCAGGCCGCCAAGGTTCTGTGGCGTCTGTTTTCCCCATGCCTTGATGGCTCTCAACTGCCGTAGAAAAGCGCTGGGTGTCGGGCGCTTGTCGCGGTCTTTGCGGCGTTCTTTCAGGCGTTGCAAAAAGTCTGTCGCGGCCCGGCGTCCGTTGGCGGTTGTGGTGAAAAACAGGTGGAACTTGGGATCGCGCAGGGTCAGCAAACCCTTGAACATCAGTGGCCAGGAAACCGCACCGACCTTGGCGATACCGACTCCGCCAGCCGGTCCGGTGCCGGTCAGAATCAGGCGCCGCACCAACGCGGGCGCTTTGAGCGCGATGTCCTGAGCAACGAATCCGCCGAGGGAAAAACCCAGCAGATCGACGCTGGTGAATTCCAGCGCAGCGATCAGGCTGATGACGTCGTCGGCCATCTGCGCGACGGTCAGGGGCGCGGTGCCGCCTGAGCCACCGACACCGCGATAGTCAATGGCGAGCACGCGCCGGTTCCGCGCCAGACCATCGACGATTCGCGGGTCGAAGTCGTCAAGTGCTGCGCCCCAATGATTGAGCAGGATCAGCGGCACCGCCGATTTTGGGCCGAGGTCGCGATAGGCGAAGGCCGTGCCGCCAACCAGAATCGATTGGTTGGCGGCTTTGACGAAAGGCATTGGTTCCATCGGACTCACGCCAGGTAACGCTGCGCGACTGCCGACTGGCGGATCTGTGCCAGCAGGCCCTGCCGCGCGGTCTGCAAGGCATCCCAGCGCTCACCTTCATGCAGCGGTGGAATGGTCACCGGTTCGCGACGATCGAAACCGACCAGCGCCGCATCGACCAGATCGGTGACTTCCATGATCTCGCTCAAAGTGTTGATGTCGATGCCCGCGCGATCCCAGATCTCGGTACGCGTCGCGGCCGGCAGCACGGCTTGTACGTAGACGCCGAGTGGCGAAAGTTCCAGGCTCAGGCCCTGAGACAGGAACAGGACAAACGCTTTGGTCGCGCCGTACACCGACATGCCGAACTCCGGGGCCAGACCGACCACCGAGCCGATGTTGATGATGGCGCCGTCACCGGCCTTTGCCAGACGGGGAGCGATGGCGCTGGCGAGCCGCACCAGTGCCGTGGTGTTGAGGGCGACCAGATTGGCCACTTTGTCGGTGCTCTGCTCGATGAAGTTGCCGGACTGCGCGGCGCCCGCGTTATTGACGAGGATGCCAATGCGCGCATCGTCGCGCAGGCGCGTTTCGACGGTGTGCAGATCGCTGAGTTGGGTCAGGTCGGCCTGCAGCACATCAATGGCGACGCTGTATTCGCTGCGCAACTTCGCGGCGAGCGTTTCCAGGCGCTGAAGATCGCGGGCGACCAGCACCAGATCATGCCCGCGTTGGGCGAAGCGATCGGCGTAAACCGCGCCGATACCGGTCGAGGCGCCAGTGATAAGAACAGTAGGGTGGGCGTTCATAGGGTCATCTCTTTTCACAAAAACGATTAAGGAGAGGCAGTAAATGCGCTGGGGCTCGGCTTACTGAGCAGCAGCGCTCCATTCAGCCAAGGTCGGATAGTCGATGTAGCCTTCCGCACCGCCGCCATACAGGGTGGCGGGATTGAAACCGGCCAGCGGCGCACCGGCCGCCAGGCGCTCGACCAGATCGGGATTGCCAATGAACGGGCGACCGAAGGCGATCAGATCGGCGTGGTCCTCGGCAATCCGCGCGTTCGCCAGCTCGAGGTCATAGCCGTTGTTGGCGATGTAGGTGTTTTTGAAACGCTGGCGCAGAGCGCCGAAATCGAACGGCGCGACATCGCGCGGCCCACCGGTTGCGCCTTCGACCACGTGCAGATAAACGATGCCCAGCGCATCAAGTTGCTCGACGATGTAATCGAATTGCCCTTGCGGGTCGCTGCTCGACACCCCGTTGGCCGGCGACACCGGCGAGAGGCGAATGCCTGTGCGATCTGCGCCAATCTCGGCGGCGACCGCGGCCGTCACTTCCAGCAACAAGCGCGCACGATTTTCTATCGAGCCGCCGTAGGCATCGGTGCGCACGTTGGCGCCATCCTTGATGAATTGATCGAGCAAATAGCCGTTGGCACCGTGGATTTCCACACCATCGAACCCAGCGGCGATCGCGTTGACCGCTGCCTGGCGGAAATCGTTGACGATCCCCGGGAGTTCGCTGATCTCCAGTGCTCGTGGCGCGGAAACGTCTTCAAAACGGTTGTTGACGAACACTTTGGTCGCCGGGCGTATCGCCGAGGGCGCTACAGGTGCGGCGCCGTTTTCTTGAAGATCAACATGTGAAACACGACCGACATGCCACAGTTGCAGAAAGATCTTCGCGCCTTGTTCGTGCACCGCAGCGGTCACCTTGCGCCAGCCATCGATCTGCGCCTGCGTGTAAATCCCCGGGGTGTCCTGATAGCCCTGGCCCTGTCGGGAGATCTGCGTCGCTTCAGAAATCAGCAGGCCAGCGGAGGCGCGCTGGCTGTAATAGGTGGCTGCGAACTCACTGGGCACAAAGCCTTCGCCCGCTCGATTGCGGGTCAGCGGCGCGAGAACGATGCGATTCGCCAGCGTCAGGGAGCCAAGCGTGTACGGCGTGAACAGATTTTGATCGGTCATGGGGTTTGATCCGTGCCTGTGGATGAGCAGCGATAACTTCTGTAATTAGGATGATGATCGAAATCTAAACTGTCAACGGTTTTGATTATGGCTGACATCTATGTATCATCGGCGCATGAATTTCAGCGGAGGTATTGCACGTGAGAGTCACCAAAGCCCAGGCGCAGGCAAACCGCGAGCACATCGTCGAGACCGCCTCGGTGCTGTTTCGTGAGCGAGGTTTTGACGGTGTCGGCGTCGCGGACCTGATGGCGGCGGCCGGATTTACCCATGGCGGTTTCTACAAACACTTCGGCTCGAAAGCCGACCTGATGTCCGAAGCTTCGGCCAACAGTCTTGCGCGCTCGTTGGTCGGTGCCGAAATGGTCGATGTTCAAGGCTTCATCGACGCTTATGTCTCGAAAGAACATCGGGACGGGCGGGGCAGCGGTTGCACCATGGCAGCGTTGTGCGGCGACGCAGCGCGTCAGTCTGACGATGTGAAAACGGCGTTTGCCGAGGGGATCGAACGCACGCTGCAGACGCTCGGCGACAAGTACCCGACAGGGCCCGACGCGGCATCTGGTGAGGGGCGAGTGAAAATGATCGACATGCTGGCGCGGGCGGTGGGCGCGATTATTCTGTCGCGTGCCTGCCCGGATGATTCAGCGCTGGCCGATGAAATCCTTGCGGTATGCCACGCTGAGATGACCGCGTCATTGCTGATATCTGCCGACAGTGCAGAAGTGCCTGGTTGATCGGTATTGTCCTTTTTGAGTTGACGGTGAAACGCTTTTCAGCCGATTTATCCCGTCCCTGTGCGTCAGTAATCTGTACCCAACTTGAACGCAACAACAACTTCAAAAACTCAAAAGGGATGCCCACCATGACCACTCCAACCTACAACCGCCTGAACAAAGACGACGCCATCGTGCTGCTGGTCGACCACCAGACCGGCCTTATTTCCCTGGTACAGGACTTCTCGCCAAACGAGTTCAAGAACAACGTGCTGGCCCTGGCCGATCTGGCCAAGTTCTTCGAACTGCCGACCATCCTCACCACCAGCTTCGAACAAGGCCCGAACGGCCCGCTGGTGCCAGAGCTGAAAGAGATGTTCCCCGACGCGCCGTATATCGCTCGTCCAGGCCAGATCAACGCGTGGGACAACGAAGATTTTGTGAAGGCGATCAAAGCCACCGGGCGCAAGCAGATCATCATTGCCGGTGTGGTGACGGATGTCTGCGTAGCGTTCCCGACCTTGTCGGCGCTGGCGGAGGGGTTTGATGTTTTTGTGGTGACTGACGCCTCCGGCACCTTCAACACCACCGTGCAGCAAGCCGCGTGGAGCCGCATGACTCAGGCTGGTGCGCAGATGATGAACTGGTTCTCGGTGGCGTGTGAGCTGCACCGCGACTGGCGCAACGACATTGAAGGCTTGGGTAATCTGCTGTCGCAGCGGATCCCTAACTACCGCAACCTGATGAACAGCTACTCGGCGCTGACCGCACAGCAGAAGTAAGCCTGCGCGATGTAAACGAAAAGCCTGCCCTGAAAAGCAGGCTTTTTCTGTTTTCTGCGCTGCGCCTATCAGAACGGCGTTTCTAGACGGTCGACGGCATCCCTTCCTTTTCGCCGCCACGGCTTTTGAACGCCAGTGCGAAACACAGCAGAACCACCACCGAAAATCCTGCCGGGAACAGCCATATACTTCTCCAGTCGTGGCCGTTTTGCGCGGTGAAGTGGTCAGTGATCTGACCCGCCACCCAGAATCCGATCAGCATGCCCACACCGTAAGTGGCCAAGGTGATCAGGCCCTGAGCCGAGCTGCGGAAGCGCTCGGGCGCTTTGGCATCGGTGTAGATCTGCCCACAGACGAAGAAAAAGTCATAACACACGCCGTGCAGTGCAATACCGATCAGCAGCATGAACGCTTGGTCACCATTGTTGCCGTAGGCGAACAACACATAGCGCAAGGCCCAGGCCAGCATCCCGACCAGTAAGGCAATCTTGATGCCGAAACGCTGGATGAACAGGGGTAGCAGAAGCATGAACAGCACTTCGGAGACCTGACCCAGAGCCATCTTCGCGGTGGGGTTGGTGACACCGATTTCGGCCAGAAACGGATTGGCATTCTGGTAATAGAACGCCAGAGGAATGCAGATCAGGATGGACGCGAGAAAGAACACCAGATAACTGCGATCCTTGAGCAGTCCCAATGCGTCCATCCCCGCCATCTGTTTGATACCAGGCGTATCGGTGGTGGATTTCAACGGTGCGGTTTTCGGCAGGCTGAAGCTGTAGAGCCCCAACACCAGCGAGGCCACGGCGGACATCAGGAACGTGTTGCGCAAACCGCCCGCAGCGATCGCCTGTTGAGCGTCCCAGGCAAAGCCGAAACTGATCACGATGCCGGCGACGATCCAGCCAACGGTGCCCCATACGCGGATGCGGGAAAACTCCCGGGCCGGGTCTTTGATCTGTCGGAAGGCTACCGCGTTGACCAGGGCCAGGGTTGGCATGTAGACCAGCATGTAGGCCAGCACATAGGGATAAAACGCACTGAAATCAGCTGCCTGATAAAGCTGAAAAAGCAGCACCGCCCCCAGCAGGTGCAACACCGCCAAGATGCGTTCGGCATTGAAAAAGCGATCAGCAATCAGACCTACGACAAAAGGTGCAATGATCGCGCCCCACGACTGCGTGGAGAACGCCATTCCCACCTGGCCGCCGCTGGCTGCCAGTGTCGTGGTGAGGAAAGTGCCGAGGGTGACGAACCAGCCGCCCCAGATAAAAAACTGCAGAAACATCATGACGCTGAGTCGCGCATTCATTAGGTTCATTTCAATCACCGTATTATTTTTATGTCGGTAACAGCGTGGTAATCAGCGTTCGCCAAGGCCCAGCAGACGCCGGTTGGATTGCTCGTCAGCGCTCACACTGGCGAAATCGTCGAATGCCTTGCAGGTTCGGGTGATCATGTGTCGCTCGATGAAGGCCGCCCCTTCGGCAGCGCCTTGCGCAGCGTCTTTCAGACAGCATTCCCACTCCAGCACGGCCCAACCGTTGAAGTCGTATTGAGTCAGTTTGCTGAAGATCGCTTTGAAGTCGATCTGGCCATCGCCCAATGAACGAAACCGCCCCGGGCGATCAACCCAGCCCTGATAGCCGCCGTAGACGCCGGATCGCGCGTTGGCGTGAAACTCCGCATCCTTGACGTGGAACATGCGGATGCGCGCGTGGTAGCGATCGATGAAGCCCAGGTAGTCCATTTGCTGCAGCAACAGATGGCTCGGGTCATACAGAATTGCCGCGCGCGGATGATGATTCACCGCTTCAAGAAATTGTTCGAAAGAGGCGCCATCGTGCAGGTCTTCGCCGGGGTGGATCTCGTAGCAGAGGTCCACCCCGGCCTCATCGAAGCATTCGAGGATCGGCAACCAGCGTTTCGCCAATTCGGCAAAACCCTGTTCCACCAGGCCGGCAGGGCGTTGCGGCCATGGGTAGACGTAGGGCCAGAGCAGGGCGCCGGAAAAGGTCGCGTGGGCGGTCAACCCCAAGCGCTGACTGGCGCGCGCCGCCAGTTTCAACTGGTTTATCGCCCATTCGGTGCGTGCTTGCGGATTGCCACGCAGCGCTGCCGGGGCGAAGTCATCGAAGAGTGCGTCGAACGCCGGATGCACCGCGACCAGTTGGCCTTGCAGGTGCGTCGACAGCTCGCTGATCACCACGCCGGCCTTGGCGCATACGGCGATGAGTTCGTCGCAGTAATCCTGACTGTCGGCGGCGCGTTCAAGGTCGATGAAGCGCGTGCCGAGGGTCGGCAATTGAATGGCTTTGTAGCCTTGGGAAGCTGCCCATTGCGCGATGTTGGCCAAGGTATCGAAAGGCGTTTCGTCGGCGATGAATTGGGCGAGAAAGATACCGGGGCCGCGCATCCCGCTCGGGCGTTGTTGATTAACGTTCATTGGCGGTTGCTCCATTGGCAAGGTCAGGTATTGCAGTCCATTTGGCTTCGCCACAATGATTGGCAATGGCGGTCTCGATGAAGGCCATGCCGCGCAGCCCGGTGGCTATGCCGGGAACGCCCGGTGCGTCAGGGCCGCTCGCACCCTGGAAAATGGCCTGCGCGAGGTCACCGTAGAGATTGGCCATGGCCTCGAGGTAGCCTTCCGGGTGCCCGGCGGGCAAGCGCATGCGCCGGGTGGCGGCTTCGCACAGCCAAGGCTGGCCAACGCCTGAGCGCAGCACGCGCATCGGTTCATTAAACGGGCGATGGATCAGACTGGCGGGCTCTTCCTGACGCCATTCCAGCCCGCCCTTGTCGCCATAAAGGCGAATCTTCAGCGGATTCTCTTCGCCCGCGCACACTTGGCTGGCGATCAATACGCCGCTGGCGCCGTCGGCCATTTTGAACAACATCGAGGCGTCGTCATCCAGCTGGCGACTGCTCAAATGCGACCCGAGCATCGCGCTGATGAACTGGATGGATTGACCGGCGATAAACTCCGCGAGGGAAAACGCGTGCGTGCCGATGTCACCGATGCAGCCACCGATGCCGGATTGTTCAGGATTGTCGCGCCAGCCCGCCTGTTTGTTGCCTTGGCCAGCCACATCGCTGCTGAGCCAGCCTTGCGGGTATTCGACGAGGACTTTGCGCAGACGCCCGATTTCACCGTTGGCGACCATCTCGCGTGCCTGCCAGACCATCGCATACCCCAGGTAGGTATGTGCCAAGGCGTAGATCCGCTGGCTGTTGTTGACCACGCGGGCCAAGTCCTGCACTTGCGCCAGATTGAGCGCAGCGGGCTTTTCACTGAACACATGGAAACCCGCACTCAGTGCTGCACTGGCGATAGGGGCGTGCAGGTGATTAGGCGTGACGATCACCAGCAGTTCCATGCGCTGATCGGCCGGCAGTGCGTGTTCGGCGGCCAGCATGTCTTGCCAGGCGTCATAGCAGCGTTGCGCAGGCAGCCCAAGCGCCGCACCACTGCGTTGATTGTTATGGGCGTCGCGGCTGAACGCACCGCAGACCAGTTCGAAGCGTCCATCGAGGCCGGCGGCTTGCCGGTGTGCCTGGGCGATGAAGGCGCCTTCACCACCGCCGACGAAGCCCATTCTTATTTTTCTACCTGCTGCAATCATGGCAATTGTCTCAGTGGATTCATGCGGAACATAGATGATGTAACCGGTTACATCGTCGGCGAAATCTAGGCCTGAAATCAGCGAGTGTCAAACCGTGTCTGACGAATGCCAACGTTTCGGCGTGTGACGCTGTGCGGTAAGCTCGACGGCCGATTTGATTGAAAGAGCGAGGCAGTCTTGTCCAATATCCGCGAAGTGGCACGGCTGGCGGGTGTCTCGGTAGCAACGGTGTCGAGAACATTGAAGTCCCCCGAGCGTGTGCTGCCCGATACCCGCGAGCGGGTCATGGCCGCCGTCCAGCAAACCGGCTATCGACCGAATTTGATGGCGGTGCAGTTTCGCTCGCGTAGAACGGGCAACCTGGTGATTCTGGTCCCGACCATTGCCAACACCTTTTTCGCCAGGGTGATCAGCGGCGCACAGAAAGCCGCGCAGGCCGCCGGATACCGGTTGCTGTTGTGCGACACCCAGGGCCAGGCATCACTTGAGCGCCAGTTCGCTGATCTGGTGCACGCCCATCAAGCCGATGGCGTCATTCAGTTGCGCGCCTATGATCCCTTCGAAGAATCTACCGCCGAGCCAGCACTGGCCCCGATCGTCAATGCCTGCGAAGTCATCCGGCACGGACGGCATCCAACGATCAGTCTGGATAACGTTGCGGCGGCCAAAGCCATGACCGAGTACCTGATCGCGATGGGGCATCAGCGCATCGGACTGATCAAAGGCCCCAAAGGCAGCCCGCTCACGCGTGATCGTCTGGCGGGGTATGAGGCGGCCCTGCGCGACGCCGGTCTTGCGCTGGACAACACGCTCATCTGTCACGGCGATTTCACCCTGGACGCTGGCTATTCGGGTGCCGGGAAACTGCTCGCGCTCGACAACCGACCGAGCGCGCTGTTTTGTGAAAATGACGAAATGGCCATCGGCGCGCTCAAGAGCATTAAAGAGCAGGGGCTGCGCGTGCCGGAGGATATTTCGCTCGCCGGATTTGACGATATTCCAATGGCCGCGTACTGCGATCCACCGCTGACGACCATTGCTCAACCCGCCGAAATGTTTGGCGAGAAAGCCGTGGAAATGCTGATTGCGCTGATCGAGAAACAGCCGTTGCCGCAACGGCATGTGGTGTTGCCGTTCACATTGACGAAGCGCGACAGCACGGCGCGGGGACCTGCAGCTGATAAATGACCCCGTGACTGCTCCGCGCAGGTTTGTCAGTGGTGCCAGTTTTTCAGACTCACCGGCAGCCGGAAAATTGTCCCTTTTGAGTTGACGGTGAAACGCTTTTCAGCCGATTTATCCCGTCCCTGTGCGTCAGTAATCTGTACCCAACTTGAACGCAACAACAACTTCAAAAACTCAAAAGGGATGCCCACCATGACCACTCCAACCTATAACCGCCTGAACAAAGACGACGCCATCGTGCTGCTGGTTGATCACCAGACCGGCCTGATTTCCCTGGTGCAGGACATCTCGCCAAACGAGTTCAAGAACAACGTGCTGGCCCTGGCGGATCTGGCCAAGTTCTTCGAACTGCCGACCATCCTCACCACCAGTTTCGAACAAGGCCCGAACGGCCCGCTGGTGCCAGAGCTGAAAGAGATGTTCCCGGACGCGCCGTACATCGCTCGTCCAGGTCAGATCAACGCTTGGGACAACGAAGATTTTGTGAAGGCGATCAAAGCTACCGGTCGCAAGCAAATCATCATTGCCGGTGTGGTCACGGATGTCTGCGTAGCGTTCCCGACCTTGTCGGCGCTGGCGGAAGGGTTTGAGGTGTTTGTGGTGACTGATGCGTCCGGCACCTTCAACACCACCGTGCAACAAGCCGCGTGGAGTCGCATGACTCAGGCCGGCGCGCAAATGATGAACTGGTTCTCGGTGGCGTGTGAGCTGCACCGCGACTGGCGCAACGACATTGAAGGTCTGGGTAACCTGCTGTCGCAGCGGATCCCGAACTACCGCAACCTGATGAACAGCTACTCGGCGCTGACCGCACAGCAGAAGTAAGCCTGCGCGACCACACAAAAGCCTGCCATGAAAAGCAGGCTTTTGTGTTGCGCCGATTCAATCAGCGTCAACCGCCCACTCATCACGAAACTGCAACAGAAAGTCGACAAACGCCCTGACCCGTTGCGGCACATACCGCCCGTGCGGGTAGAGCAAGGTGTAAGGTCGCGAGCGCCCGGCGTACGGCTTAAGTACCTCGACCAAGCTGCCGTCCGCCAGCTCCTTTTCGACAATGAACTTGTACGTCTGGAAGACCCCGGCACCATGTCTGGCCAGGGTGACACCGCCGAGCACGTCATCGGAGCAGGAGTAACCGCCGTCGGAAATCACTTCGCGATCGTGGCCATTTTCCTGGAACAGCCAGGAGATCCGCCGCCCGCTGCTCGGCAGTTCGAACTGAATACATTCGTGTTGCACCAGATCCTCAAGCGTCTTCGGTGTGCCAGCCTTTTTCAGATAGTCGGGGGAGGCGACCACCACCAGTTTGGCATCCTCCAGCAGCCGCGCAACCATGGTCGAATCCGGTTGCGCGCGGACGCGGATCGCCAGGTCGTAGCCTTCGCCGACGAAGTCGATATTGCGGTTGCCCAAGTGGATGTCGACGGTGACGTCAGGGTAGAGCGCGCGGAATTTTGGCAGCAGCGGCAGAATGCGGTGATGCCCGTAAGTGGTGGGAAGGCTGATGCGCAACTGACCGGACGGTGAGGTCTGTGCGCCCATGACCTCTTGTTGCGCTTCGACCAGTTGCGTCAGGGCCTGGCTGCACTGGACGAAAAAGTTTCTGCCCGCTTCGGTCAAGCGAATGCTGCGGGTAGTTCGGGCAAACAAGCGTGAACCCAATCTTTTTTCGAGGCGAAGAATCGACCGGCTCACCGCGGCCGGCGTCACGCCCGCGAGCTGCGCGGCAGCGGTGAAACTGCCGGCTTCAGCGGCGAGGCAAAAGAGTTCGATGCTGCCTAACTGCAAGTCTTCAAAGTGGCGCTTCATGGAATAAGCCTGAGGATCAACTGACGGTTCATTCTCAGGTTTATCTCATGAAGCGGCACCGCCGGTACACACCGGCAGTGCCGTGGGGAGGTGTCAATGGCCAGCGCTTTGACCACCGTCGACATGGAGGATTTCGCCGGTCACGAACTTCGCACTGTCCAGGTAAAGGATCGCTTGCACGATGTCGTCGATCTCACCCATATGCCCAACCGGGTGCAGGCTGCCGAGGGCGGCGTGCGTCTCTTCGCCGTGCATCGGCGTTTTGATGATGCCCGGCGACACCGCGTTGACCCGAATGCCGCGCTTGGCGTACTCGATGGCCAGGGATTTGGTCGCCGCGTTTATGCCACCTTTGGTCAGCGACGCGAGCACCGACGGTACGCCGTCAATCGCGTGGTCGACCAGGCTGGTGGTGACGCTGACGATGTGGCCGCTGGCGTTTTTCTCCATTTCGGCAATGGCCAATTGCGAGATGTGGAAGAAGCCGCTCATGTTGGTCGCTACCACTTGTGCGTAGTCTGCCTGGCTGTACTCGGTGAAGGGTTTGGCGACGAAAATCCCGGCGTTATTGACCAGCGTGTCGATGCGCCCGAAACGAGCAACGGCTTCGCGAATCACCCGCTCGGCGGTTTGTGGGTCGGCGATGTCACCGGCGACGGCGAGAATATCCGGGTCAGTGGAGGGTTTGATCGAGCGCGAGGTCGCGACAACCTGATAGCCGCGTTCATGGAAACCCTTGACCAGGCCTGCGCCAATGCCTTGCGAGGCGCCGGTAATCACTACAACTTTGTTGGACGTGTTCATGATGTTTCCTCATGCAATCTGAATGGTTTGAAAAAACGAAGTTTGGGTGTCAGGCGTGAGCCGCAATCTGCGCGGCTTGACGTAACGCTTGCTCGTAATAAGCGACGGACTGGGAACCGGGGATGACCTGTTTGTCATCAAGGACCATGGCCGGAACCGAATCGATGCCGCGCTGCTGGTAAAACCGTTCAAGTTCGCGCACGGCCTGGCTGAACTCAGCGTTGGCCAGAACCTCTTGCGCACGCTGGCTGTCGAGTTCGACTGCGCCTACCAGTGTCACCAGCGTGGCGTGGTCGTTCGGGTTCATGCCGTCGGTGAAGTAGGCCTTGAGCAAGGCCTGCTTCAACTCACGCTGACGTCCTTGGGTGGCGGCCCAGAACAGCAGTCGATGAGCATCAAAGGTGTTGTGGAAATGGCTGCGTTTTTCCAGGTCGAAGTGAAAACCGATCTGCTCGCCGCGTTCGATGATCATCGCGTTGCGATCCGCCACTTGCTCGGCGCTGCGCCCGTATTTGCGCATCATGTGCTCGATGGCGTGTTCACCTTCGGCGGGCATGTCAGGATTCAGTTCGAACGGTTTGTAGGTCAGCTCCACATCGACTTCGCCCGCCAGATTCTTGATCGCTTGCTCCAGAGCGGTAACGCCCAAAGCACACCAGGGGCAAACGACATCCGACACAAAGTCGATTTTCACGGTGCGGTTCACGACTGCGAATCCGCTAATTGCTGGCGATAATCGGTGGTGGTGATGCCGGCATAACCCCAGTTATCGGTGTCGACTTCCTCGATCACGATGTGGGTGAGTTTCGGGTCCTTGTGCAGCACCCGCTGCATCGTTTCGGTGATTTCCTTGATGACCTGGGCTTTCTGTTCCCGGGTCACGCCGTCACGGGTGATACGTACGCTGATGAAAGGCATTTGGGGTATCTCCAGTCACTGGCCCGTCGGAGTGATGGGCAGTTGTTGGAGAGGACTTTAAGAGGCAGGCGGGAATTGATAAATGGGGCTTGAGGTACATCATTTGTGATGTGGTGTATCAAATGCAGGCCTGAGAACCCACTGCATTTCTGCGCGAAACGCTGGCGCTCAGGCCAGCAGCTCGGTAATCCAGCGTGTCTGTTGTTCGAGGTCTTGCAGCTTTTGCTCTGGCAGGCTTTGTTGCGCATGGGCGAGTTGGCTCAGCGTCTTCTGCTTATGGTGAAGTTTGTGCTGCCATTTGCGCAGAAACTCGGGGCTGCGGGCCTGCATCTGCAAGGGGCCGAAGTACAGTTCCTTGTCGGTATAGATCACCGGTTCAGCGCGTTCGGCGACGATGATTTCGTAGTCGAAGCGGTTTTCCCGCAGCAGCTCTTCGCTGAGGATGCGGTAGCCGTTTTCCATCAGCCACTGGCGCAAGGGTTGTTCGCCGCCGTTGGGTTGCAGGATTAGACGTTCCTGGCCGTTGAGGTGGGCCTTGCCGCTGTCGAGGATGTCGCGGATGGTTTCACCGCCCATGCCGCAGACGCTGATGGCGGTGATGCCGTCGTCAGGTTTGATTGCTGCCAGACCATCGGCCCGGCGCACACTGATTTGCTGCTGCAGATCATTCTCGCGCACGGTGCGTTCAGCCGCGTGGAACGGCGTCGACGCGACTTCGCCAGCCACGGCCGCGCTGATCAGACCACGGCGCATTAGCGCCACCGGCAGATAGCCGTGATCCGAGCCGATATCCGCCAATCGCGCACCGGCAGGTACGTGGGCAGCCACCCGCTCAAGGCGCATGGACAATGTCTGTTCGTTCAACGGCAACCCCTTGATGGCAGGCAAAGGGGTGCGACTCTGGCGAGCAACGCCGGGCCTGTCAAATCCCGGCGACAGAATTCAATGGCCCATTGACCGCGCTGAACGGCCAATGGGCGCTGAGACTTAGCCCGCCAACGTTGCGTTGTCGATCACGAAACGATATTTCACATCGCCCTGGAGCATGCGCTCGTAGGCATCGTTGATCTGGTCGGCGCGGATCAGTTCGATGTCGGAAACGATGCCGTGCTCGGCACAGAAATCGAGCATTTCCTGAGTTTCGGCAATGCCGCCGATCATCGAACCGGCAATCGTGCGACGCTTCATGATCAGGTTGAACACGTTCGGCGAAGGATGCGACGTCGCAGGCGCGCCGACCAGCGTCAACGCACCATCGCGCTTGAGCAGCACCAGGAATGCATCGAGATCGTGCGGCGCGGCGACGGTGTTGAGGATCAGGTCGAAGCTCTTGGCGTGTGCGGCCATTTCTTCGGCATTGCGCGACACCACCACTTCATCGGCGCCAAGCGCTTTGGCCGCTTCGCGTTTGGATTCAGAGGTAGTGAATGCGACAACGTGGGCGCCCAGAGCGTGAGCCAGTTTGATGCCCATGTGGCCGAGGCCACCGATGCCAACCACGCCGACTTTCTTGCCCGGTCCCGCATTCCAGTGACGCAGCGGCGAGTAGGTGGTGATGCCCGCGCACAGCAGCGGTGCGACGGCGGCCAGTTGCGCTTCAGGATGACGGATGCGCAACACGTAGCGTTCATGCACAACGATGTTTTGCGAGTAGCCGCCCAGCGTCCAGCCCGGCGCATCCGCGGTCGGGAAGTTGTAGGTGCCGATCATGCCGTCGCAATAGTTTTCCAGACCGCTTTCGCAGTCATCGCAATGTTTGCAGCTGTCGACGATGCAACCGACGCCGACCAGATCACCGACCTTATAGTCCGACACATGTGCGCCGACGGCGGAAACGCGACCGACGATTTCATGCCCCGGTACGCATGGGAATTGTGTACCGGCCCATTCCGCGCGCACCTGGTGCAGATCCGAATGGCAGATGCCACAAAAGGCGATATCGATCTGCACATCATGGGCGGCCGGCGCGCGGCGGTTTATCTGCATCGGTTCAAGGGGTTTGTCGCCCGCGTGGGCGCCGTAGGCTTGTACAAGCATGGGAACATCCTCGATCGGTTTGTCGTAAGGCATTGTTTCTTTTCCGGCGCTTCGGGCACTAGTGCATTCCTGTGCAATCCTTGCCTGATACTGTGCGTTGTTGTGACATTGCGCGGACAGACGCTCGTGGCGTTTACAGGTAATCTCCCGGTTCACTGACGACAACAAAATCAAAACAGGAGTCATTGATGCAACCAATCCGTCTCGGTCTGGTGGGCTACGGCAAGATTGCCCAGGATCAACACGTCCCGGCGATCCTCGCCAATCCCGCTTTCCAGTTGGTCTCCGTCGCTACCCAAGGCCAGCCTTGCCCCGGTGTCGAAAATTTCCGTTCGTTGAGCGAGCTGCTGGAAAACGGTCCGCAGGTTGACGCGATTGCCTTCTGCACGCCGCCACAAGGTCGCTTTGCTTTGGTGCAAGAGGCGCTGGCTGCCGGCAAACATGTGCTGGTGGAAAAACCACCGTGCGCCACGTTGGGCGAGGCGCTGGCGCTGGTCGATCAGGCTGCCGGGCAGGGCGTCAGCGCGTTGTTTGCCTGGCATTCACGCTACGCGCCCGGTATCGAAGCGGCTCGCGACTGGCTCGCCTCGCGCACTTTGCAAAGCGTGCAGATCGACTGGAAAGAAGACGTGCGCAAATGGCACCCCGGCCAGACCTGGATCTGGCAACCCGGCGGCCTCGGTGTGTTCGATCCGGGGATCAATGCCTTGTCGATCGTCACCCATCTGCTGAAGCTGCCGCTGTTTGTCGAATCCGCCGAACTGCGTGTGCCGAGCAACTGCCAATCGCCGATTGCCGCTTCGATCAAAATGGCTGATGCGCATCAACTCGATGTGCGTGCGGAGTTCGACTTCGACCATGGCCATGATGAGCTGTGGAGTATCGAAGTTCGTTGCGCCGAGGGTGTTCTGCGTCTGGATAACGGCGGGGCGTTGTTGAGCATCGATGGCGTGCGTCAGGCCGTGTCGGAGGAGGGTGAGTACGCGGCAGTGTATCGGCATTTTCAGCAGTTGATCGGCGACAAGGCCAGTGACCTGGATGTGCAGCCGTTGCGCTTGGTGGCGGACAGTTTCTTTGTCGGCAGCCGAGTGTCGGTTGAGGCGTTCTACGATTAGCGTCCGGCTGGCCCGGCACGATTATTTCAGTCGCCAAGCGAAAGCCTGCCCTGAACGGCAGGCTTTTTTCGTTGGAGCACCGTTCGTCCAGTGCCCGGCACTTGCGCTGTGCCGTTGCCTCTCACGTTTAAGCGCGGATATCCCGCGTACAAGAACGGAGAAGCAAGCATGGACATCGATGAAAATGCACCGGGCAACCGGTCACAGCAAAACGTGACACGGACGACGGACAATGAGACGGGGCATGATCCGGAACGCAATCCGCCTGAGGTTCCATTGCCCGCCGATGAAGAATCCCCGGTCGATGAAGACATGACGGATGTGGCGGCCAACAACTCGGTGTCGAGCGAGCATCCTGAGTCGCAATGACCGTATTTAATAAGTGTGGGGGGCAGGCCATGAGCACGTCATTCAAGGTCGGCGACGCGGTTCACTGGAACAGCGAGGCCGGGGAGATTCGCGGCAAGGTGGTCAAGGTGCACACCCGGGATATCGAGTTCATGGGCCGCCATCGGCCTGCTTCCAAGGACGAACCGCAGTACGAAGTCAAAAGTGACAAGACCGGACATCTGGCGATGCACCACGGCGCGGCGCTTCATCCCGCGAAATGACCGGTCTAGTGCGACGATACGAATTCGGAAGGCGTTGTCGGCGGCGG
The DNA here is from genome assembly GCF_054667675.1 of Pseudomonas sp. S3_C06. Classification (NCBI taxonomy): domain Bacteria; kingdom Pseudomonadati; phylum Pseudomonadota; class Gammaproteobacteria; order Pseudomonadales; family Pseudomonadaceae; genus Pseudomonas; species Pseudomonas sp. S3_C06. Next base: position 1,129,810 of record NZ_CP162747.1, on the reverse strand, counting down.
CAATGAGTACGTCGCCTTCATCCATTCAATCTCCGCCTGCGGCGTGCGGCCGAAAAATCGCTTGAACTCGCGACTGAATTGCGAGGCGCTTTCATAACCGACGTCGAACGCTGCCGCCGATGCGCTCATGGCTTGGCGCAGCATCAGCAGCCGCGCCTGATGCAGGCGTGTCGACTTCAGGTATTGCATCGGCGAGGTATCGGTCACGCTGCGAAAGTGCAGGTGAAAACTCGGTACGCTCATGCTCGCTTCGTGGGCCAATTGCTCAACGTCGAGGCGCTGCTGATAACAGCTGTGAATCTTGCGGATCGCCCGACTCACCTTGCCGAAATGCCCGCGACGGTGCAGCGCGGCACGCATTGATCCACCTTGCTCGCCCGTGAGAATGCGGTAATAGATCTCGCGTACCAGCGCCGGCCCGAGAATTTGCGCTTCACCGGCGACGCTCATCGCCTCGAGAAAACGCAGGGTCGTAGTGCGCAGCGCTTCGTCCATCGGCGAGGCGTACATGCCTTTTGGCTCAGCATCGCTGACGCCATGCACCTCATCGACTTGCAACATCAACTCGCTGGCCAACTGAAAATCCAGTTGCATGTAAATCGCGAGCATCGGCTCGGCTGCCGTGGCGTCGGTCTCCATGGTGAAGGGGATGGGCACGGACACCACCAGATAATGCTGCGCGTCATAGACGTAGGTGTCCTCACCCAGATAACCGCGCTTGCGACCCTGGCAGAGGATGACAATGCCGGGGTCGTACAACACCGGGGTGCGGGTCAGTGGGCGATTCGAGCGCAGGAAGCGCACGTCATCGAGCGCGCTGAGATTGTAGCCCTCGACCGGTGCGAGGACTTCCATCAGTTGCACCATGCGTGCGGTGCTGGTATCGGCCGGCGTCATTGTTTTCTCTCTCAGTGATCGGTGGAGCAGCTCAGCGCTTGCCATTGATCAATCTCGTCGAGCGCCCGTTGCAGGCGGTCACGCACCAGTCCCAACGCATCACTGCCGAGTAACAAATGGGCGGGAGGCTCGGGGCAATCGATGATCTGCAGCATCGCTTGCGCAGCCTTTTGCGGGTCGCCGAGCTGTTTGCCGCTTTTTGCTTCCCGGGCTTGGCGGATCGGGTCGAAACTGGCGTCGTAGTCGGCAATGCTGCGCGCGGTGCGTTGCATCGAACGGCCGGCCCAGTCGGTGCGAAACGAGCCAGGCGCCACCGCCGTGACGAAGACATTGAAGGGCCGCAGCTCTTTGCTCAGGGTATCGGAGATCCCTTCAAGCGCAAATTTGCTGCCGCAGTAATAGGCAATGCCGGGCATCGTGATGGTGCCGCCCATGGAGGTGATGTTGAGGATGTGGCCGGCGCGACGCTGGCGGAAGTAGGGCAGGAAGGCTTTGGTCATGGCGACAGCGCCGAACACATTGACGTCGAACTGACGGCGCATGTCCTCCAGCGGCGATTCTTCAAAAATGCCTTCGTGACCGTAACCGGCATTGTTGACCAGCACATCGACCGGACCGTGAGTGGCTTCCACTTGTGCAACGACGCTGTCGATCCGCTCAAAATCAGTAACGTCCAGCAGCACGCCGTACGCGTTGTCCGGGGACAGCGCCTGGAAGTTTTTCAGGTCGCTTTCATTGCGCACAGTACCGATCACGCGGTGGCCGTTGGCAATGGCTTCCTTGGCCAGTGCATGGCCGAAACCGCTGCTGACGCCGGTGATGAACAGGGTTTTGCTGGTTTTCATGACGGTCTCCAATGACTCGGGTGTGGTGTCATGGTAGCCATCCCCCAACCGGTGACCTATGCCGGTTTGTCTTGGAGACTTGCCTATTCCTATCAGGCGCTCGTGATGTGCAGATAAAACGGTGGCAGCGCCGCTAAGCACGCTCACGGTCGATCTTGCTGTTCTGTGGCCGTCAGAAACGTGCCAATCGATAGGGCGCGCCACTTGGCAAAGCCGTTGCCGGGATTGCATCTGCGCCCGTCATCCGCACCACCATCTCCGCCGTCACCGCTGCCTGTGTCAGCCCCAGATGCTGATGCCCAAACGCAAGCAACACCTTGCCCTCACAAACCTGATCAATCACCGGCAATGAATCGGGCAACGATGGTCGAAAACCCATCCACGGCGTCGCCGCTTCAGCACTCAGATCCTTGCGAAACAAACCCTGACTCAACCGATGCAACTGCCACGCGCGCTCCATGCTCGGTGGCTTCTCCAGACCGGCGAATTCGACGGTGCCGGCCAGACGCAAGCCTTCGGACATCGGCGTCATGATGAACTTGCGTTCCAGTGAGGTGACGGGGAAGGGCAGTCGGTCGTGTTCCTGCGGCAGCATCAGGTGGTAACCGCGCTCGGTGTCCAGCGGTACTTTTTTGCCGGTGAGGGCGGCGGTGAGTTTCGCTGAGTGCGCACCGCAGGCGATCAGCACCCGGCTGGCCGTCAAACCACCCGATCCGGTGATCAGCGAAACACCGTGCTCCTGTACATAGCCGCCCTGAACCTGTTGCTGGACAAAACTCACACCACTGGCCTTGGCCGCTTCGACCAATTCACACACCACGCGGTAGGGATCGATGAAATGCCCGGTGCGCGGGAAGAACAAGCCGCCCTGAAGCTGTTCGCTGAGTTGCGGCGCGGTATCGCGTATGGCAGCGGCCTGCCAGTAGTCGACCGGCACCTGCTGCTGATGCAGTCGAGTCTGTAATGCCTGGATTGCCTGACGCGATTCGGGACGTTCGAACACCAGTAACGAGCCATCGATCTTCAGCAGGCCCGGCCGCTGGATGTCGGCGAGCAAGCGCTGCCAAGCCTGCAGACTGTTTTCATTGAGCGCGCGCAAACCTGCCACGGTGTTCTGAAAAGGCGCCGGGCGCAGATTCAACAGCAGCCGCGTGAACCACGGCAAGGCGCGCGGCAGGTACTTCCAGTCCAGTCGCAGTGGTCCCATTGGGTCCATCAACATGGCCGGCAGGCGCTTGAGGATGGACGCATCGGCGATCGGAAACACTTGCTCGGTCGCCAGATGCCCGGCATTGCCGAACGAGGCGCCGTGGCCGGGTTGCTGCGAATCGATGACCACCACGCGCAATCCTTGGCGTGCCAGACGCAGTGCGCAGGCGACGCCGATGATGCCGGCGCCGACCACGGCGATGTCGTGGGAGACGTTATTCGCCATAGTGCTGCGCTTCCCTTTGTCCATCGAGCAGACGGCGTAATTGCAGCGGATTGCCTTGTTTCAGTGCGGTCGGCAACAAGCTGTCGGGGAAGTCCTGATAGCACACCGGGCGCAGGAAACGCAGGATCGCCGCGGTACCGACGGATGTCGTGCGCGAGTCGGACGTGGCCGGGAACGGCCCGCCGTGAACCATTGCGTCACACACCTCGACCCCGGTGGGCCAGCCATTGACTAGCAAGCGACCGGCCCTGCGCTCGAGCGTCGGCAGCAATACACGCGCCTGTTCCAGGTCTTGGTCATCCAGATGCAATGTCGCGGTCAACTGGCCTTCCAGATGTTCGGTCACCTGACGCATTTCAGCCTCACTGCTGCATTGCACGATCAGCGCCGCCGCGCCGAATGCTTCCGCTTGCAGCCTGTGATCGGCGAGAAAGTCGGCCGCTTCTGTGACGAATATGTGCGCCTGACACTGGTTCGGGCCGTTGCCGCTCTGACCAACACCCGCGATGTTCGCACTGGCATTCTCGGCCAACGCATTCACCGCCGATTCGTAAGCGCTGAAAATGCCTGGTGTCAGCATCGTCTGCGCCGGACTGCGTTGAATGATCTCGGCGGTGGCGGCGATAAACTTGTCCAGCGCCGGTCCTTTCAATGCAATCACCAAACCCGGATTGGTGCAGAACTGACCCGCGCCCAGTGTCAGCGAAGCCACAAACCCTTCCGCCAATGCTTGCGTGCGATTGTCCAACGCCGCCGGAAACAGCAGCACCGGATTGATCGAACTCATTTCCGCGTACACCGGAATCGGTTCGGGCCGCGCTTGCGCCGCTTGAATCAACGCCAGGCCACCACTGCGCGAACCGGTGAAGCCCACCGCTTTGATCCGTGGATCAGTGACCAGCGCAATGCCCACTTCGCGGCCGGAACCGTACAGCAACGAGAACACGCCTTCCGGCAAACCACAGGCTTTCACTGCCTGCGCCACTGCACGGCCGACCAGTTCGCTGGTGCCGGGATGCGCGCTGTGCGCCTTGACGATCACCGGGCAACCGGCGGCCAATGCTGACGTGGTGTCACCACCGGCCACGGAAAACGCCAGCGGAAAATTGCTCGCACCAAATACCGCGACCGGCCCCAGTGCAATCTGCCGTTGACGCAGATCGGCACGCGGCAGCGGTTGGCGTTGCGGCTGCGAGCTATCGACGCGTACATCCAGCCACTCACCGGCGCGCACGGTGCGGGCGAACATTCTTAATTGTTGGCAAGTACGCCCGCGTTCGCCTAGTAAACGCGCGCGCGGCAGGCCGGTTTCGGCGTGTGCACGCTCGATCAGTTCATCGCCGAGCCCTTCGATTTCTCCAGCAATGCTTTCCAGAAATTCGGCGCGGAGATTCAGTGCTGTCTCGCGATAAACATCGAACGCTGCCCAGGCCAGCGCGCAGGTCTGTTCGACATGCTCCGTCGATCCTCCGGCATACGCCGGTTCCAGCGCTTCATTCGTGGCCGGATTGATCCCGCGAACAGCCTCGCGATTTCCCGCAATGGATTGCTGCCCGATCAGCATGTGGCCCGTCAGAGTCATGGTGTCTTCCTGAGAAAAAGGGAAATGTCTGCCGCGTAGCACAACGCATCGCGGCAGGTGAGGAGGCGTTGATCAGGCGAAGTTCTGTTCCGCCGACCAGTTCTCGTACCAGTGACGGAACAGCGAGTACTGCTTCTCGGCATAACGCCGCTGCGAGTCGCTCAGCGCATCGGTCTCGTTGAAATGCAGGGTGTATTCCTTGTCGCCGTTGAGCACCATCAAATGCTTGTAATACAGCACCAGATCGCAGCCTTCATCGAATGACGACAGCACCGCCAGCGCCGATTCCAGCTCCCGCGCCTGACAACGGGCCTTGGCGTCACCCTTGGCCGCTTGCTTGCTCAGCGCCACCAGTTGCAGCACTTCGCGGGGCAGGGCGTTGCCGATACCGGTGATCGCGCCGGTGGCGTTGCAGTTGACGAAACCATGCACCACTTGGGTGTCGACGCCGACCATCAGGGTCACGTCTTCATCTTTGGAGGTGATGTTTTCGGCGGCGTAACGCAGGTCGGCGCCACCGCCGAATTCCTTGAAGCCGATCAGGTTCGGGTACTCGCGACGCAGTTCGAAGAACAGGTCAGCGCGGGTGGCGAAGCCGTAGTAAGGGCTGTTGTAGATCACTGCTGGAAGGTTCGGTGCGGCTTGCAGAATCGCTGCGAAGTGGGCTTTTTGCGCGGCCGGCGAAGCACCACGGGACAGCACACGCGGAATCACCATCAGACCCTGCGCGCCGACTTTCGCCGCGTGCGCTGCATGGGAAACCGCTTCTCGTGAGTTCACTGCGCCGGTGCCGACGATGGTCGGAATCCCGGCAGCGACCAGACGCGCCACGCCTTCCTGCCGTTCCGCCTCGGTGAGCAACGGCCAGTCGCCCATCGAACCGCAATAAACCACGGCGCTCATGCCGATATCGATCAGCTCGCGACCCTTGGCCACCAGGGCATCGAAGTCCGGTTTGCGCTGGGCGGTGCACGGGGTCATCAGGGCCGGCATGCAACCGGTGAAGATGTTGTCGCTCATTGTTTTAACTCCTTGGCACATCATTCAAAGTGAAGTGAAAAGTCAGCGCGGTGGCTCAGATGCCCCACGCGAACGGGTCTGCTTCGTCGATCAGCAAGGTGCTGTCGGCGGTCATGTAAGCGCGGCCGGTGATGAACGGGCGGACTCGTTCGCCGTCCCATTCGAAGCGGCCTTCGAACTGGCTGCCGGTGATGCTCGCCTGCACCCAGGTTGCGCCGGGTTGCAGCTTGTCGTCGGCGGCCAGACAGGCGAGTTTGGCGCTGGTGCCGGTGCCGCACGGTGAGCGGTCGTAGGCTTTGCCGGGGCACATGACGAAGTTGCGGCTGTCGGCAACGGAGTCGTCTGCGAACAGTTCGATGTGATCGATGACGGCACCGTCCTCGCCGAAAATGCCTGAGTCTTCGAGGGCCTTGAGCATCGCCCAGGTGTAGGCGGTGAGGTGTTCGACGTTGTTCATCGTCAGCGTCTGACCGTGCTCGGAAACGAGGAAGAACCAGTTGCCGCCATAGGCGATATCACCGAAGACACGACCGAATCCCGGCACATCAACTGGCACCTGCTTGCGATGGCGGTAGGCGGGGACGTTGCACAGGGTGACGGTTCCGTCGTCATGCAACGTCGCGCTGACCGGGCCGACCGGGGTGTCGATTTTGTGCACCCCCGGTTCGATCTGCCCCAGGTAATACAACGAATTGATCAGGCCTATCGTGCCGTGGCCGCACATGCCCAGATAACCGGCATTGTTGAAGAAGATCACCCCGCAAGTGGCGTCCGCCGATACTGGCTCGCAATACAGGGCGCCGACCAGCACATCGTTGCCGCGCGGTTCCAGCAGGCAGGCGCGGCGCCATTGATCATGCTCAGTGCGCAGCGCATCGCGTTTTTCCACCATGGTGTTGCCGGGCAGATCGGGGAAGCCGTTCATCACCAGGCGCGTCGGTTCACCGCCGGTGTGGGAATCAATGACGTGTAGTTCTTTCATGATTAGATCCCGTTGGATGATTTCAGTAGGCGCCGGCAGGGCGTGCAGAAACGGTCGAGGCAGGGGCGGTGGCTTCGCTTTCCTCGTCGTCCTCTTCAAGGCGCAGCAGATGCGCCGGCACACCGGTCGCGGCGCCCCAGTAATAAATGCCGGTGGCGCAAGCAGCGACGACAATGGTGTCGAACGGGTGGGCGAGGATGCCGAGGCCGCCAAACGTGCCGAGTTTCGACAGCACGATGGTTACCGCGTAGAAGGCGATCAACCACGCCGAGGAGCGCACCTGACGCGCCAGATTCAGGTGCGCGGTCGGCACAAAACGGCCGCACAGCAGATACACCACGAACATCAGGATTTGCAGGCCAAGCAGCCACGACACGGTGTTCCAGCCCGACCAATAGACGATCAGCGCGGCGATGATGAACGACACCGGCCCGAGCACGCCCATGCACTTGACCCGGAACGGCCGTGGCATGTCCGGCGCATTGCGGCGCAGCGCGGCGACTGACACAGGTGCCACGGCGTAGCTCAGCACCAGCGCGGCGGAGACCACGTTGATCAGCGCTTCCCACGACGGAAACGGCAGGGTCCAGAACACCGACAGGGCGAAGGTCAGCCACAGCGCCGGGCGCGGGATGCCGGACTTCTCATCGATGTGGGTGAAGACTTTGAAGAAGGTCCCGGTCTGCGCCCAGCCGTAGATCACGCGGGGGGTGGCGTTCATGTAGATGTTGCCGCAACCGCTCGGCGAGATCACCGCGTCGGCGACCACCAGCCAGGCCAGCCAGCCCACGCCCAGTGCCAGCGCGATGTCACGGTACGGCAGGGCGAACTCCTTGCTGATACCGGCCCAGCCATTGGCGAGCATTTCCGTCGGGATGCTGCCGAGAAAGGCCATTTGCAGCAGCACGTAAATCAGCGTCGACAGCAGCACCGAGAGGATCAGCGCGATGGGAATGGTGCGCTGCGGATTCTTCACTTCGCTGGCCACCGAGATGATCGGCGTCAGGCCCAGATAAGCGAAAATGATCCCGCCCGCCGACACCGCCATTTCCACACCCGACAGGCCGAACGGGGCGAAACCCTGTACCTCGAAATTGGCCGGTTTGAAAAAGGTGAACAGCACACCGATCACCAGCAGCGGCACGATGAATTTGAACACGCTGACCAGATTGTTGGCCTTGGCGAAGGTTTTCACGCTGCGGTAGTTGAGCAGGAAAAACACGCAAAGCAGACCAAACTGCACCATCCAGCCGAGGATCGTCGGATCGCCAGAGCCAGCCTTGGTCAGCTCGGGAAACCACGCTGCCGCGTATTGGCGCGAAGCAACCACTTCGATCGCCACCAAACTGGAAAACGCAATCAGGGTGATGAAGCCCATCAAGTAGCCGAGCAGCGGCCCGTGGGAGTAAACCGGGTAACGCACCACACCACCGGCACGCGGTAATGCCGCGCCCAGCTCGCAGTAAACGATGCCCAGCAACAACACCGCAAAGCCGCCCAGCAGCCAGGAGAAAATCCCCGCCGGCCCGGCGATGGCGGACACATGACTGGCCGCGAACAACCAGCCGGAACCGAAGATCGCCCCGAGCCCGATAAATGTGAGGTCGATCAGTGAAAGCTGTTTTTTGAACTTGCCTTGGCCTGACATGGCATCGCCTTCTTGTGAGTTATTGGATAGGCAGTTGTGTCACTGGGACGGCCAGACTTTGAACTTATCAACGGTGGGGCGATTGATGTTTTGCGGCGGCTTCGATGACGAAATCAGCACAGTCGCGCTGGCGAAACGTGGCCCTCGACAGGTCTTGAGCGATGCTGCAATCTGCACGCGAAGACCGCATGGCGGGCGCTTCGTCCATCCACGTTACGAGGGGAATCTTTGATGCAACAGGCGTTCTCGATCCTGTCTCAAGGCATTGATGGGCATCGTCCGCAAACACTTGAGGAACTCTTGGCTGGCGCCGCGCTGTTGTTGCCGATGCTCGATGTGATCCCCAACGCGGCGATTTTCATCAAGGATGTGCAGGCCCGTTACGTGCTCGCCAACCGCACGCTGGTGCAGCGCTGTGGCTTGAAGGATTTACGCCCGTTGCTCGGAAAAACCAGTGCGCAGGTGTTTCCGGCGCAACTCGGGCCGGGCTACACCGAGCAGGATCGCAAGGTGCTGGAGGAGGGCTTTGTGCTGGAGGATCAGCTCGAACTGCATCTGTACGGCAGTCGCGAACCGGGCTGGTGCCTGACACACAAGCAGCCGCTGTACAACCGTGACGGGGTGATCATTGGCCTGGCGGGCATTTCCGTGGACCTGCAATCGGCCAGTGAAACGCACCCGGCATTCGAGCGGCTGGCGGCTGTCGATGAGCATATCCGCGCGAACTTCAATCGCCGGGTGACCCTCGGTGAACTGACGCGAATCGCCGGTATTTCAGTCGCGCAACTGGAGCGTTACTGCAAACGGGTGTTCCACCTGACGCCACGGCAGATGATCCAGAAAGTGCGCCTCGAACACGCGCACCGCTTGCTGCACACCGACTTGCCGATTACCGATGTGGCGTTGCAATGCGGCTATACCGATCACAGCGCCTTCACTCGGCAGTTCAAGGCGTCGACCGGGTTTACGCCGCGTGAGTACCGGCAGGCCACCTCACCCTGATGAAATGGTATTGAAGCGCTATGTAGGAGCTGCCGAAGGCTGCGATCTTTTGATCTTGATCTTGATCTTAAAAAACAAAACCAAAAGATCGCAGCCTTCGGCAGCTCCTACGAGGGCGTTAAGCCAGGACAGTCAGCCATGCCGAGAGCAGCAACAACAACGCCAGTGCCGTGTTCATCCGCTTGAACGCCTTTGGCGATCCCATCAATCGCGCACTGCCCACACCCAGCAACGCCCAGAACGTCATGCACGGCAGCGACACCAACAGAAACGCCAGCGACAACACCAGCAGCCGCAGGGTTTTGTCACCACCGCCGACAAACACGCTGACCACCGCTACAGCCATCATCCATACCTTGGGATTGACCAGTTGCAGCATGGCGGCGCCCAGCACGTTGAAACTTTCTTCCTGTGTATCCGTAGGGTCCAGCGATGGCGGCGTGCTGCGATAGATCTGCCACGCCAACCAGCTCAACCAAAGCACGCCGCCCCAGGCCATGGCTTGCTGCACGCGCGGGTAGCGCAGCAAGGTTTCGCCGGCACCGAGGCCGACCACCAATACAATCAGTGCCGCCGCCGCGCAGGCGCCAAAAATGATTGGCAGCGTGGCGAGCAAGCCTTGGCGCGAACTGTGGCTCAACACCAGAATATTGGTCGGCCCCGGCGTGATCGAGGCAACGAAAGCAAACAGCAGGAAGGGCAATAATGACGCCACGGGCGGATTCCTTGGAAGTAAACACAGGAAGCCATGATCGCCAGTCGTTGTGGATCAGTCTGGAAGGTTTGAGCAGCGCTTGCGGTAGTCGGCGGGAGTGAGTTGGTAGGCCCGGCGGAACCAGCGCCCAAGGTGACTCTGATCAGCAAAACCGAGCACGCTGGCGACCTGCGCCGGCGTTTCACCCCGGGCCAGTAACTGTCGCGCCTTGGCCAGGCGCAACTGGATCAGGTACGCGTGGGGCGCCAGGCCAAAAGCCGACTTGAAGGCGCGGGTGAGACGAAAACGGTCGACCCCGCATACCCGCGCGAGATCATCGAGACCGATATCTTCATAGGTGTGCGCGTGCAGATAATCCCGCGCCAGTTGCGCCACCAATGGCAGGCGCGGATCGAAAACCTGGCGCTTGCGCCAGTCGAGATGGCGCGTGAGCGAGCTCAGCAAACCATCGACGGCGGTCTGCCGGACGATGCGCAGATCGCCGTCATGCAACGCATGGAAAGCGTGACTGATCGCTGTGGCCAGACGCGGGTCCTGACTCAGCGTGTCGGCAAAACCGGGCTGGCTGTCGGACGGTGCGTCTTCGAACAGCGCATGCAGTTCACGCTCCAGCCAGTGCGGATCGAGGTAGAGCATCGAATAGGTAAAACCTTCCTCGGTCGGCGCTTGCCCATCGTGGATTTCCCCCGGCTCCAGCAGGAACACGTTTCCCGGCGTACTGCGATGGCGCACGCGGCGGCAATTGAACTGCTGCACACCTTGCTCGGTGACGCCGACGAGGAAACTGTCATGCCAGTGCGGATCGTAGGCATGGCCCTCAAAGTGAGCGCGAATCGATTCAATCCCGGTGTCGACATCCTGGGACAGCTCGATCCAGTTGCGTTTATCCACGAAGGCTCCAGTGTTCGCCATTGAAAGGTGCGGCCCCATAAAATACCGCGCAATGGTCATCGACGTTTAGAAGATTTGTGCAGGTGAGGGGGCTAGACTCAGCAGGTTACGACCCGTTTTGGCGGCAGGTGAAATACGATGCTCAACCGATGCACGCTCTGGGGCATGCTTACCCTGATCGGCCTTAGCCTGACGTTTAATGCAGGTTGCTCCAGCCGAAAACACTATCCACCGTCGGGTGTTGGCGACGCCTGCTACGCCAAAGCCTTGCCGTCGGTCGGCGAGGGCGGTCTGGCGTGGGGTTCCAGTCTGAACATGGCCCGGCAGAAATCGATGAACAACTGTATTCGTTATGCCGGTCGCTCCGGGGGCACGCCGGACACCTGTCAGGTGGTGTTGGCCAAGTGCCGATAGCTTTCTGTTGACATGGTTGCTTTAGGCAAATATATAGTTGCTTTAAGCAATTAACTGAGTATCTGCCATGTCCAGCAGCCATCTCCTCGAGCAAGCCGACGTTGTGCGCGGCTTCAACCGCTTCTACACCCATCAGATCGGCGTATTGCAGGAGCATTTGCTGCAAAGCGACTACTCGCTGACCGAGCTACGCATCTTGTATGAATTGGCCTCGCGCGGTGACCTGACCAGTGCCGACCTGCGCCAGATGCTCGGCCTGGACGCCGGCTACATGAGCCGCATCATCAGCGGTTTCGAGAAGCGCGGCTTGATCCAGAAAGTCCCGTCGCCCACGGACGCTCGCGCTGCGCAATTGCACTTAACCGATTTGGGCCGTGAAATCCTGATTCCGCTGGAAAAGGCCTCCCGCGAACAGATCGTCGCCATGCTCGAGCGATTGCCTGAACCGCAGCAGAAGCAACTGATCGGCGCCATGACGTTGATCCAGGCACTGCTGCAAGGCAACAAAGACGCAACCTACGTATTACGCGATCCGCAGCCCGGCGACATGGGCACGGTGATGCAGCAACAAGCGGCCCTGTATTCCCGTGAGTACGGTTGGAATTCGGAGTTCGAGGCGCTGGTGGCCGAGGTGGTCGCCAAGTACCTGCGTGATTACGACCCGACGAGCGAGCGCTGCTGGATTGCGGAAAAGGACGGCAAGGTCATCGGCTCGGTGTTCATCGTCCGCCAGGATGAAACAACCGCCAAACTGCGCATGCTCTACGTCGACGCCAGCGCGCGGGGCTTGGGCATTGGCAGCCGTCTGGTCGAGGAGTGCCTGCGCTTTGCCCGGCAGATCGGGTACCAGAAAATGACCTTGTGGACGACCAGTAACCTGACCGCTGCGCGCAAGATTTATCAGAAGGCCGGTTTTGAATTGGTGGAGGAGGAGGCGGTTCACAGCTTTGGCAAGGATCTGGTGAGTCAGACGTGGGCGCGGACGTTGTGATCTGTTTTTCGTCGTCGAGTGCAGTGAAAAGGCAGACGAAAAAAAACCACCTTAGCGGGGTGGTTTTTTTAACCTTGGTTTGCGGCCGAGGTTTGTTGCTTCACTAGCTGCTTTGACATGTGCTCATGGTATGAGTCTTTGCGTCCCCTCGCAACATTAATATTCTGTTTCAGGTGGATGCATACGTTATCCAATGTTGAAAAGAGCAATGCTGGCAGAAATAACGTTTTACAAAGCCGATGAATTACCTGGTCATGTATCGTTCTATTGAGGGTTATGATGCCGACGCTCACATGTCTAAGCAGCGACGAGGTTTGGCTGGCAACTCAACGATTTCATTCCCTCTGACACGGTTTTGCACCCGTGCCGGAATGATACTTCGGAGGGCTTTCAACCGGCCGCCTCATTGGCTGCTTTGACATGCATGCTGAAGGCAAGCATGATCCGGTAAGCTTGCTGGAGGTTTGGCCCCCAACCCTGGAGGCCAAAACGTATGAAGCTTTTGCTGCGTACGCTGAGCCTTGTATGGAGATTGTTTAAAGCCTTTCGCTTTTACGAGTTCCTGCGAGACCACTTTGACGACCTGAAGTAAAGGCCGTTGATCTGGGAAAAGCCCGTTTCAGTTTCGACTGAAACGGGCTTTTTTGTTTTATACAACTGTCATTAGTAGGATTTTTCTGTATCGATTTTTTTGGCGTGTAGGGTATTTCTTCGGTGAGCGTAGGCGTTGTACAAACCACTCCGTAATCCGCAAGAAGTGTTCGATTATCGAGTACCCAAACCTTCGTCCAATTGCCCACTGTGACACTCCGGCGTACTGTGAGTGGTGATGCCTGAAACCCCGTGATCCCAAAATAACGACAACAACGAGCAATGCCCCATGGACAGCCATCTGCTGAGCGATCGCAGCAGCGTGTTCCGTCACGCTGACCCTTATGCCGTCTCCGACTACGTCAATCAGCACGTCGGCCAGCACTTCATTGGCCTGTCCAGAACCACCCACCCGCAAGCCAGCCTCAACCATCGCAAACTCGCCGATCTCGATCTGGCCCGCATCAGCTATGGCGGCAGCGTGCGCGTGACCTCCGTGGCGCTGGAGACCGTTTACCACCTGCAAGTGCTCTTGCAAGGCAATTGCCTGTGGCGCGGGCACAAGCACGAACAGCATCTGGTGCCTGGCGAGTTGCTGTTGATCAACCCCGATGATCCGGTCGATCTGACGTACTCGGAAGACTGCGAGAAATTCATCCTCAAGGTGCCGGTCAGCGTGCTCGAATCGGTGTGCGATGAGCAGCGCTGGCAGCACCCCTCCAGCGGTATCCGTTTCCTGCGCAATCACTATCGGCTCGATGAGCTGGAAGGTTTCACCAACCTGCTCGCGATGATCTGTCAGGAAGCCGAGGCCAGCGATCCGTTGCTGCGGGTGCAGGAGCATTACGCGCAGATCATCGGTAGCAAACTGATCTCGCTGATGAACACCAACGTCAGCCGTGAGTGTCTGAGTGCACCGAGCGTAAGCTTCGAACGCATTCTCGATTACATCGAGCGCAATCTGAAACTGGATTTGCCCGCCGAACATCTAGCGGCGCAGGCGAGCATGAGCCCACGTTCGCTGTACACCTTGTTCGAGCGCCAGCTCGGCATCACGCCGATGCAATACATCCGCCAGCGCAAGCTTGCGCGCATCCACGCCTGCCTCAGCGATCCGAGCTGCCCGGTACGCAACCTCACCGAACTGGCATTGGACTACGGCTTCCTGCACCTGGGGCGTTTCTCCGAAAGCTATCGCCAACAGTACGGCGAACTGCCGTCGCAGACCTTCAAACGCCGCCACTAAAACACTGCGCTAACCCCCCTCTGAAACACGCCGAATCACCTGCCGCGCCGTCCTGCGCAAAACGGATAGCGATCTGCAGGATTCGGCTATTGCCCCGTGCATCGCCTCCCTAATCTGACCTGGCCTGAACAATAACAATGGAGGCCCCGGCCATGTCCCTGGGAATCGACTACCTCAATGCCATGCTTGAAGAAGACCAAGAGAAGGGCGCCTACCGCTGCAAGCGGGAGATGTTCACCGATCCGCGGCTGTTCGAACTGGAAATGGCGCACATCTTCGAAGGCAACTGGATTTACCTCGCCCACGAAAGCCAGCTGCCCAACAACAACGATTTTCTCACCACCACCATGGGGCGCCAGCCGATTTTTATCGCGCGCAACAAGGACGGTGTGCTCAACGCTTTTCTCAACGCCTGCAGCCATCGCGGCGCCATGCTGTGCCGGCACAAGTCCGGCAACCGTTCCAGCTACACCTGCCCGTTTCACGGCTGGACGTTCAACAACAGCGGCAAACTGCTCAAGGTCAAAGACCCGAGCGAAGCGGGTTACCCGCAAGGTTTCAATTGCGAAGGCTCTCACGACCTGACCAAAGTCGCGCGTTTCGAGTCCTATCGCGGCTTCCTGTTCGGCAGCCTGAATGCCGATGTGAAATCCCTCACCGAACATCTGGGCGAGTCGGCAAAAATCATCGACATGATCGTCGACCAGTCGCCAGATGGCCTGGAAGTACTGCGCGGTTCCAGTTCCTATATCTACGAAGGCAACTGGAAACTCACCGCCGAAAACGGTGCCGACGGTTACCACGTCAGTTCGGTGCACTGGAACTACGCCGCCACCCAGAACCAGCGTCAACAGCGCGAAGCGGGCGAAGCGATCAAGACCATGAGCGCCGGCAGTTGGGCGAAGAAGGGCGGCGGTTTCTACTCGTTCGATCACGGCCATCTGCTGCTCTGGACCCGCTGGGCCAACCCGGAAGATCGTCCGGCCTACGAGCGTCGCGACGAACTGGCCCGGGATTTCGGCCAGGCCCGCGCCGACTGGATGATCGAGAACTCACGCAACCTGTGCCTGTACCCCAACGTGTACTTGATGGATCAGTTCAGCTCACAGATCCGTATCGCCCGGCCGATCTCGGTCAACAAGACCGAAATCACCATTTACTGCATCGCTCCCAAAGGCGAGAGCGCCGAGGCGCGCGCCAAACGTATTCGGCAGTACGAAGATTTCTTCAACGTCAGCGGCATGGCCACGCCGGATGATCTGGAAGAGTTCCGCTCATGCCAGACCGGCTACGGCGCCGGGCGCGGCTGGAATGATATGTCCCGTGGCGCCACCCACTGGGTTGAAGGCGCGGACGCAGCGGCCGAAGAAATCGACCTGAAACCGCTGCTCTCCGGCATGCGCACCGAAGACGAAGGCCTGTTCGTGCTGCAACACAAGTACTGGCAGGAAACCATGCTCAAGGCCGCTGCCGCCGAGCCACAGTTGATCCCCGTGGAGGCCGTGTGATGAGCAACCTCTACGACAGCGTGCGCGATTTTCTCTACCGCGAGGCGCGTTATCTCGATGACGGCCAGTGGGATCAATGGCTGGAACTGTACGCCGCCGATGCGACCTTCTGGATGCCGGCCTGGGACGACAACGACACGCTCACCGAAGACCCGCAAAGCGAAATCTCGCTGATCTGGTACGGCAACCGTGGCGGCCTCGAAGACCGCATTTTCCGGATCAAGACCGAGCGCTCCAGCGCGACCATTCCCGACACCCGCACCTCCCACAACCTGAGCAACATCGAAATCGTCGAGCAGAGCGCAGACCAGTGCCTGGTGCGCTTCAACTGGCACACCCTGAGCTTTCGCTATCAGGTCACCGACAGCTACTTCGGCAGCAGTTTCTACATCCTCGATCTGCGTGGCGAACAGCCGCTGATCAAGGCCAAGAAAGTCGTGCTGAAAAACGATTATGTCCGTCAGGTCATCGACATTTATCACATCTAGTCGACACGACGAGGTGCACCATGAATTTCCAGATCGCGCTTAATTTTGAAGACGGCGTCACCCGTTTCATCGAGGCTGGCGGCCATGAAACCGTCGCCGATGCGGCGTATCGCCAAGGCATCAACATCCCGCTGGACTGCCGCGATGGCGCCTGCGGCACCTGCAAATGTTTCGCCGAGGCCGGGCGGTACGACATGGGCGACAACTTCATTGAAGACGCCTTGAGCGACGACGAGCTTGCGCAAGGCTATGTGCTGACCTGCCAGATGCGCGCTGCAAGCGATTGTGTGGTGCGAGTGCCGGCAGGCTCGCAGGTGTGCAAGACCGAACAAGCGAACTTCCAGGCATCGATCAGCGCTGTCCGGCAGTTGTCCGAGAGCACCATCGCGCTGTCGATCAAGGGCGAAGCGCTGAGCAAACTGGCGTTTCTGCCGGGGCAATACGTCAACCTGCAAGTGCCCGGCAGCGAACAGACCCGCGCTTATTCCTTCAGCTCATTGCAGAAGGACGGAGAAGTCAGTTTCCTGATCCGCAACGTGCCCGGTGGCCTGATGAGCAGCTTCCTAACCGGGCTGGCCAAGGCTGGCGACAGCATGAACCTGGCCGGGCCTTTGGGCAGCTTTTACCTGCGCGAGATCAAGCGGCCGCTGCTGTTGTTGGCGGGCGGCACCGGCCTGGCACCGTTCACCGCGATGCTGGAAAAGATCGCCGAGCAGGGCAGCGCGCACCCGGTGCATTTGATCTACGGCGTGACCAACGATTTCGATCTGGTGGAACTCGATCGTCTCGAGTCCTTTGCCGCACGGATCGCCAATTTCAGTTTCGGTGCCTGCGTGGCCAACCCGCAGAGTGCGCATCCTCTGAAGGGCTACGTCACCCAGCACATCGAGCCGCGCCACCTCAATGAAGGCGATGTCGACGTCTACCTCTGCGGCCCGCCGCCGATGGTCGAAGCGGTCAGCCAATACATCCGCGAGCAGGGCATCACTCCCGCGAATTTCTACTACGAAAAATTCGCCGCTGCGGCTGCCTGAAACCCTTCTTTCGAGGTTGTCATGAACAACAGATTCTCCAACAAGGTCGCGCTGGTCACTGGCGCGGCGCAGGGTATCGGCCGCCGTGTGTGCGAACGCCTGTTGCGCGAAGGCGCGCAAGTGGTTGCCGTCGACCGCTCCGAGCTGGTTCACGAGCTGCAAGGCGAGGGCGTTCTCGCGTTGACCGCCGACCTTGAGCAATACGCCAATTGTGCGCGGGTGATGGCCGAGGCGATCAACACCTTCGGCCGACTCGACATACTGATCAATAACGTCGGCGGCACGATCTGGGCCAAGCCGTTCGAGCACTACGAAGTCGAACAGATCGAAGCGGAAGTGCGCCGCTCGCTGTTCCCGACCCTGTGGTGTTGCCACGCCGCGCTGCCATACATGCTCAAGCAACGGGGCGGCGCCATCGTCAACGTTTCATCGATTGCTACCCGCAGCGTCAATCGCGTGCCGTACGGCGCGGCCAA
The DNA here is from genome assembly GCF_054667675.1 of Pseudomonas sp. S3_C06. NCBI lineage: Bacteria > Pseudomonadati > Pseudomonadota > Gammaproteobacteria > Pseudomonadales > Pseudomonadaceae > Pseudomonas > Pseudomonas sp. S3_C06. Next base: position 1,112,045 of record NZ_CP162747.1, on the reverse strand, counting down.
GGGCGGCATCAATGCGCTGACCGCGTGCCTGGCATTCGAGAACGCCGAGCGCGGTATTCGCGTCAATGCCACCGCGCCGGGTGGCACTGAAGCACCGCCCCGGCGCATCCCGCGCAATGCCGCCGAACCGTCGGCGCAGGAGCAGGCCTGGTATCAGGAAATCGTCGCGCAAACCCTCGACAGCAGCCTGATGAAACGCTACGGCAGCCTTGATGAACAGGTCGGCGCGATCCTCTTTCTGGCTTCCGATGACGCCTCGTACATCACCGGCGTGACTTTGCCGGTCGGTGGCGGCGACCTCGGTTGATGACTTTTCAAGGAATATTGAAATGCAGCGAATTCTGATTGAAAACCTGACGACGATCATCGTCGACCTGCCGACCATTCGCCCGCACAAACTGGCGATGCACACGATGCAGAAGCAGACCCTGGTGATTCTGCGCCTGCGCTGCAGCGATGGTATTGAAGGCATCGGTGAAGCCACCACCATCGGCGGCCTCGCCTACGGTTATGAAAGCCCGGAAAGCATCAAAGCCAATATCGACGCGCATCTGGCCCAGGCGCTGGTCGGCATGGAGGCCAATAACATCAACGCGGCGATGCAGCGGCTCGACAAGATCGCCAAGGGTAATACCTTCGCCAAGTCCGGCATCGAAAGTGCACTGCTCGATGCTCAAGGCAAGCGCCTCGGCCTGCCGGTCAGTGAACTGCTCGGTGGCCGCGTGCGGGACAGCCTCGAAGTGGCCTGGACCCTGGCCAGCGGCGACACCGCGCGCGACATTGCCGAAGCCGAGCAGATGCTTGAAGCGCGTCGCCATCGCATCTTCAAATTGAAGATCGGTGCCAACCCGCTGGAGCAGGATCTCAAGCACGTGGTGGCAATCAAAAAAGCCTTGGGCGAGCGCGCCAGTGTGCGGGTTGATGTTAACCAGTATTGGGATGAGTCCCAGGCAATTCGTGGTTGTCAGGTACTGGGTGACAACGGCATCGACCTGATTGAACAGCCGATTTCGCGGGTCAACCGCTCCGGGCAGATTCGCCTGAACCAGCGCAGCCCGGCGCCGATCATGGCCGATGAATCGATCGAAAGCGTCGAGGATGCTTTCAGTCTTGCTGCTGACGGCGCCGCCAGTGTGTTCGCCCTGAAAATCGCCAAGAACGGCGGCCCGCGTGCTGTGCTCAGAACTGCGCAGATCGCTGAAGCAGCAGGCATCGCGCTCTACGGCGGCACCATGCTCGAAGGCTCCATCGGCACGCTGGCCTCGGCGCACGCCTTCCTCACGCTCAAACAACTGACCTGGGACACGGAGCTATTTGGCCCGTTGTTGCTGACCGAAGACATCGTCACCGAAGCGCCGCAGTACCGCGATTTCCACCTGCACATCCCGCAAACCCCGGGCCTTGGCCTGACGCTGGACGAAGAGCGTCTGGCGCGTTTTCGTCGCCACTGAATCAGGAGAACCAGCATGTTGTTCCACGTAAAAATGACCGTGAAATTACCCGTCGATATGGACCCGTCACTGGCCACCCGGCTCAAGGCAGACGAGAAGGAACTGGCCCAACGGCTGCAACGCGAAGGTGTCTGGCGGCACCTGTGGCGCATCGCCGGGCACTACGCCAATTACAGCGTGTTCGATGTGCCGAGCGTCGAGGCCCTGCACGACACGCTGATGCGCTTGCCGCTGTTTCCCTATATGAACATCGAGGTCGATGGCCTCTGCCGGCATCCGTCGTCGATCCACAGCGACGATCGCTAAATCCCGGTCTGCCCCAAAAACCTTGTGGGAGCGAGCCTGCTCGCGAAAGCGATATGTCATTCGGCATCAATAGCGACTGATCCACCGAATTCGCGAGCAGGCTCGCTCCCACAGGTGAATGGGGGAGCCAAGAACTGCGTCGACACAACAACAAGATGAGGTAACCACCATGACCGTGAAAATTGCCCACACTGCCGAGTTGCAATCGTTCTTCAAAGAAGCCGCCGGTTTTGCCAACGACGACGGCAACTCCCGGCTGAAAACCATCGTCCTGCGCATCTTGCAGGACAGCGCCAAGATCATCGAAGACCTCGAGATCAGCGAGGACGAGTTCTGGAAAGCGGTCGACTACCTCAACCGTTTGGGTGCTCGCTCGGAAGCAGGATTATTGGTCGCGGGACTGGGCCTCGAGCATTTTCTCGACCTGCTACAGGATGCCAAGGATGCACAGATCGGCTTGACCGGCGGCACACCGCGCACCATCGAAGGCCCGCTCTACGTGGCCGGCGCGCCGCTGTGTGAAGGCGAGTGCCGCATGGATGACGGCAGCGAGGAGGGCGTCGCCACCGTTATGCACCTCGAAGGCCAAGTGTTCGATCTGCAGGGCCAGCCGTTGTCCGGTGCCACCGTTGACCTGTGGCACGCCAACACCAAGGGCACCTATTCGTTTTTCGACCCGAGCCAGTCCGAGTACAACCTGCGCCGCCGCATCATCACCGACGCCGATGGCCGTTACCGCGCTCGCAGCATCGTGCCGTCCGGCTATGGCTGCGACCCGCAAGGGCCGACCCAGGAATGCCTGAACCAGCTCGGCCGCCATGGCCAGCGCCCGGCGCATGTGCATTTCTTCATCAGCGCACCGGGGCATCGGCACCTGACGACGCAGATCAATCTGTCGGGTGATCAGTATTTGTGGGATGACTTCGCCTATGCCACCCGTGAAGGTTTGGTCGGGGAGGTGGTGTTCCGCGAGGACGCGGTTTTGGGGCGTTATGCCGAGCTGAAGTTTGACTTCCAGTTGCAACCGGCGCCGGACGCCAGTGCCGAACAACGCAGCCAACGGCCGCGTGCGTTGCAAGACGCTTGATACCGAGTCGTCTGTTTCCCTCACCCTAACCCTCTCCCAGAGGGAGAGGGGACTGACCGAGATGACCTTGAGTGCTACGTCGACCTGAACGTTTTGTACCGAATCCAACCCGGTCGTTCAGGTCGATGCATAACGCTAAACAACTCGGTCGGCTCCCTCCGGGAGAGGGTTGGGAGGATACTGACCGAGGCGATATTTAGTGCTACGCCGACCTGAACAGTTTGTGCCGAATCCATAATCGACTCGGTCGTTCAGGTCGATGTATCGCGATATACACCTCGGTCGGCTCCCTCTCCCTCCGGGAGAGGGCTGGGGTGAGGGGAAATCAGGCCTAAGGTAATGCGAAAAAGATATTGGCTACGTATTTTTAAGATCGTTTAGTTTTGTCACAACGATGAATCAAAACGCATCAAACCGATAGACCCCCGATTGCCATGACGGCACACGCTGAATCGATCACAGGTTCTTCAGGTTTGATTCACACGGGAGTGAATCATGCCGCATACCCTCGATATCACCGCATTACCGACGCTGGACCTGTCGCTGTTCGAAGGCACGGCGCAACAGCGCTACGAATTTCTTGAAGACCTGCGCCACGCCGCGCGCGACGTCGGCTTCTTTTACCTGACCGGCCACGGTATCGACAGCGACTTGCTCAAGCAGGTACAGGCCCACGCCCGGCAATTCTTCGCCTTGCCCGAGAGCGAAAAAACCGCCGTCGGCATGATCAATTCACCGCACTTTCGCGGTTACAACCGTGCCGCCTCGGAGATCACCCGTGGCCAGCCCGATCTGCGTGAGCAGTTCGATCTGGGTGCCGAGCGCGAGGCGTTGCCATTGACGGCGGACAGCCCGTTCTGGGCGCGGCTGCAAGGCCCCAACCAATGGCCGGCGGCACTGCCGGAACTGAAACCTTTGCTGCTGGAATGGCAGGAGGCGATGACGCGGATGTCGTTGCGCCTGCTGCGTGCGTTCGCTCAGGCGTTGTCGCTGCGCGCCGATGCGTTTGATCAGCTCTACGGCGACAAGCCCAACGAACACATCAAGTTGATGCGCTATCCCGGCCAGTCCAGCGAGTCGAGCCATCAAGGTGTCGGCGCACACAAGGATTCCGGTTTCCTCAGCTTCCTCCTGCAAGACCAACAGGCCGGGCTGCAAGTCGAGATCGAAGAAGGGCGCTGGATCGACGCGTTGCCGCGTGAAAACACCCTGGTGGTGAACATCGGCGAACTGCTCGAACTGGCCAGCAACGGTTATCTGCGCGCCACGGTGCACCGGGTGGTTTCGCCTCCGGCGGGCAGTGAACGCCTGTCTGTCGCGTTCTTCCTCGGTGCGCAACTGGACGCCGTGGTGCCGCTGTATCCGCTGCCCACCGCACTGTTGCGCGAGGCTCGCGGGCCGGCGAGTGATCCGCTCAATCCGCTGTTTCGCGATGTCGGCTGGAACTACCTCAAGGGTCGTTTGCGCTCACATCCGGATGTCGCGCAGCGCTTCTACGCCGATGCGTTGCTGCCGCCACCGCCCGTTCGTAAATCCGCCTGACTCAACCACCGCTCAAGGACTCCGCACATGATCAAGAAAGCAGGTTTGACCCTGGCCGTGCTCGGCGCGCTGGTGACGTCGTTCGGTGCGCAGGCGCAGGAGCCGTTGCGCGTGGCTGCCGACCCGGTGCCCCACGCGCAGATTCTGGCGTACATCCAGAAAATCGATCCGCAGCTGAATCTTAAAGTCATCGAGATCCCCAATGGTGTGAACTCCAACGAACTGTTGGTGCACGGTGATGTCGACGCCAATTACTTCCAGCACCTGCCGTACCTGAAATCCCAGGAAAAGGCCCTCGGCGAGAAACTCGCGGTGGCGGCCACGGTGCATATCGAACCCTTGGGCATCTATTCGCACCGGCACAAAAGCTTCGCCGACGTGCCGGTAAAAGGCACCGTCGCCGTGCCCAACAACGTCACCAACCTGAGTCGGGCGCTGTACCTGTTGCAGGACAACGGCTTGATCAAGCTCAAACCCGGCTTCAACGATCCTGCGGCCGATCAGGCAACGCCCAAGGACATCGCCGAAAATCCGAAACAGCTGAAGATTCTGGAAATCGAGTCGCCGCAGATTCCACGCTCGCTGGACGACGTCGATCTGGCCGTGATCAACGGCAACTACGCGCTCGACGCAGGCCTGGTGCCGGCCAAGGATGCCTTGGGTCTGGAGAAAGCCGAGCACAACCCGTACGCCAACATTCTGGTGACCACACCAAAGCTCGAACACGACCCGCGTATCGCGCAACTGGCCAAGGACCTGACGTCGCCCGAGGTCGCCAAATACATCACCGACAACTTCGCCGGTTCGGTGATTCCGGTGGCGGGCGGCAAGCCATGATCGCCGTCGAGCAGTTGAGCAAGACTTATCCTTCGGCCGCGCAACCGGCACTCGATCAGGTCTCGCTGAGCATTCCCGACGGCGCGGTCTACGGGATTCTCGGGCGTAGCGGCGCGGGCAAGTCGACGCTGCTGCGTTGCCTCAATCTGCTCGAACGACCGGACAGCGGACGCATTCTGCTGGATGGCATCGACCTGCCGACGCTGTCGGTCAGCGAACTGCGCCAGCAGCGCCAGCGCATCGGCATGATCTTCCAGGGCTTCAACCTGCTGCATTCGCGCACTGTTTTCGACAACATCGCGGTGCCGCTGGAGATCGCCAAGGTGGGCAAGCCGTGGCGCCACGTACGGGTCCGCGAACTGCTGGAGCTGGTTGGCTTGAGTGACAAGGCGCAGGCCTTTCCCTCGCAGTTGTCCGGCGGGCAGAAACAGCGCGTCGGCATTGCCCGCGCTTTGGCCGCTGAGCCGGCGTATTTGCTCTCGGACGAGGCCACCAGTGCGCTCGACCCGGAAACCACTGCGTCGATTCTTGAACTGCTGCGCGACATCAACCGGCAACTGGGCGTGACCATCGTGCTGATCACCCACGAACTGGACGTGGTCAAGTCGATCTGCGACCACGCCGCGTTCATGGCCAATGGACGCTTGGTCGAAGCCGGGCCGGTGCCACGTCTGCTGGCCGATGCGCAATCGCAACTGGGTGCTTCGCTGCGGCCGACCTGCGGCCTGCCGCTGGGCCACGCTGAGCCGGGCCTGAGTTTTCTAAAACAATACGGCGTACGGGCGGCGCACTCATGAACCGCACGGTCAATTGGGATGAAATCCTGCAATTGGTGTTCAACGCCACCGGTGAAACCCTGTACATGGTCCTGCTCGCAGGGCTGTTCACGCTGCTGATCGGCTTGCCGCTGGGCGTGCTGCTGTTTATCAGTCGACGCGATGGACTGCTGCCGATGCCACGCCTCAATGCCGTGCTGGGTGGCGTGGTCAACCTCGGCCGTTCGCTGCCATTCGTGGTGATGCTGATCGCCCTGATCCCGTTGACGCGGCTGGTGGTCGGCACAACGCTGGGCAGCACCGCCGCTGTGGTACCGATCACCATCGGCGCGTTTCCGTTCTTCGCGCGCATCGTCGAAAACGCTCTGGACGAAGTCGACAAGGGGCGCATCGAAGCGATCCTCGCCATGGGCGGCGACATCGGTCATGTGATCTTCAAGGTGTTGCTACCCGAAGCGCTGCCGGCGTTGTTGGCCGGGATCACGTTGACGCTGGTGATGCTGATCGGTTTTTCCTCGATGGCCGGCGTGATCGGCGGTGGCGGGCTCGGTGATCTGGCGATCCGTTACGGCTATCAGCGGTTCAACAATGAAGTGATGGTTGCCACGGTGGTGGTGTTGGTGATCCTCGTCCAAGGCGTGCAAAGCCTGGGTGATCGATTGGTTCGTTCGCTGGCGCATCGCCGCTAAGGAATTGTATGAGTGTGCCGGTCGCCGTCGTCCGCGAACCGCTGATTCGTGTACGTGAGTTGAGCAAGATATTTGGCGCGAGCCGGGCGCTGGACGCGGTCAGCCTGGACATCTATCCCGCCGAAGTGGTGGCGCTGCTCGGCGCCAATGGTGCGGGTAAGTCGACTCTGGTGAAGATCCTCGCGGGCAGCCAGACTGCCGACGCGGGCGAGATCTGGCTGGAGGGCGCGCCACGCCATTTCAGTTCGCCGCTGTCGGCGCGACGCTTCGGTATTGTCGCGGTGCACCAACAGATCAACGAGGGCATCGCACCGGGTCTGAGCGTCGCGGAAAACCTCCTGCTCGATGAACTGTGCAAGCCAGACGCGGACTTCTGGCTCAATCGCCAACGCCTGCTGGAACGCGCTGCGAGCATCGCCGCCGGGCTGGGTTTGACCTTGCCGCTGGAGCAACCGATCGAGCATCTCGGTCAGGCCGAACGGCAATTGGTGGTGCTCGCTCGAGCCTTGGCGTTGCAGCCGCGCCTGCTGATTCTGGATGAGCCGACGGCGGCGCTTTCCGATGCCGAGGCGCAGCGGCTGTTTGGATTGATCGACACCTTGCGCACTCGCGGTGTGGCGATTCTGTACATCTCCCATCGACTCTCCGACCTGCAACGCGTGGCGGATCGCGCCATCGTTCTGCGCGATGGCCAGTTCGCGGGCGAGTTCGCGGCACGGCAATTGCCGGAAGCGGTGAGTGCCATGCTGGGACAGGCGCTGGCCGAACATGTTTACCAGCCGCGCGTGGCCGGGCGCGAGGTATTGAAGCTCAGCGCCATGCAAATCCTGCCGCGCTCCGCCGCGTTCGATCTGAGCCTGCACGAGAATGAAGTGGTGGTGCTGATCGGGCTGTTGGGCGCCGGCAAAAGTGAAATCGCTGAGGTCCTGTTCGGTCTGCGTAAAGCGGCCTCGGGCAGGGTGCAACTGGGTGGCGCGGACTGGCGTGCGGACTCACCGCGCCAGGCCATTCAAAGCGGGGTTTTCTTCGCGGCCGAAGATCGCGCCAGTCAGTCGCTGATACCTGATTTTTCTTTGCGTCGCACCCTGACTTTGCCGTTTCTTGAACGCTTTACCCGCGGCGGTTTCATCCGCAACCGCGCCGAAGCGGCAGCGGTCGAGGCACAGGTGGCGGCGCTGGGGATCAAGACTGCCGGTATCGATGTGCCGATGAGCGCACTGTCGGGCGGCAATCAACAGAAAGTCGTGCTCGGCCGCTGGCTGCTCGGCGAAGGGCGGGTATTGATCCTTGATGAGCCTTTCCAAGGCGTCGACGTGCGTGCCCGCCGCGACATAGGCCAACTGCTGCGCGACAGCGCCAAGGGCAGGGCGACGCTGGTGATTTGCGCCGATGTCGATGAAGCCCTGGAAATTGCCGACCGCATCCTGCTGGTGCGCGATCACGCGGTGGTCGCCGAGTACCCGCGCGCCGGCCTCAATCGTGCTGATCTGGTCGCTGCATTGGCCGGCAGCGACGTGACCAAACCTTCCCCTCAAGCCACGCCAAGGAGCAGAGCGAGTGCCTGATTCAAGTTCACTGTTATCGATCGAGCCGGCACGCGCCGAACGTCTGCTGCACGGGTTGATCCGCTACGGCCTGTTGTGGCTGCTGGCGCTGATCGTGGTGTTTTTCAGTGTGGCCGAGCCGGCATTCCTGCGCGTCGGCAACCTGTTCAGCATCCTGCAATCGGTGTCGATTGTCGCGCTGCTGGCGCTGGGGGTGACGCTGACCATGGCCGTCGGCGGCCTCGATCTGTCGATTGGCGCGGTGGCGGCGATGAGCCTGATGATCGCCAGTTACGTGATGGTCGTGCTCGGCTGGGGTGCGGTGCCGGCGGTATTGATCAGTCTGGCCGGTGGGGCGCTGGTCGGCCTGCTCAACGGTTGGCTGATCGTCAAACTGCGGGTGCCGGACATTCTCGCGACGCTGGGCAGCATGTTTCTGGTAATCGGCGTGCAGCTGATTCCCACTGGCGGGCGCTCGATTGCGGTAGGCATGACTTTGCCCAGCGGTGAGGAAACCGAAGGTACCTTCAGTGCTGCGTTTCTGGCGCTGGGGCGTGGGCGGTTGTGGGAGGTGGTGCCGATTCCGGTGTTGATCACGGCGGTGGTAGCGGTGGCGGTGTGGCTGTTTCTCGAACGTACGCGCATTGGTCGTTTGTTCTATGCCATCGGCGGCAACGAGCAAGCCGCACGACTGGCCGGTGCACCGGTGCAGCGCTTCAAATTATTGGCTTACGTGCTCTCGGCGTTGCTCGCATCGCTGGGCGGATTGTTGCTGGCGGCGCGCTTGGGCCGTGGTGACGTCAGTTCCGGTAACGGTCTGGTGCTGGATGCCCTCGGCGCGGCGCTGATCGGGTTTGCCGTACTCGGCGCGAAGAAGCCCAACGCCTTTGGCACCCTGGTCGGCGCGCTGCTGGTGGCGGCGCTGCTCAACGGTCTGACCATGCTCAACGCGCCGTATTACGCGCAGGATTTCGTTAAGGGACTGGTGCTGGTGCTGGCCCTGATGTTCACCTTCGGCCTCGCGCATCGGGCGCGTTGAGCCGCTTCATTCAAGGATGTTGTATGCACGGTTCAATCACACAGTTCGCCCGTCATTGCCTCGCCGGTGCGTTGCTTTCGGCGATGGCACTGAGCGCTCAGGCCAAAGCCTTGCCCGGCGCACCCGCACCGTTCGACAAAGGTCAGGTGCAGATCGCGCTGGTGGGGTATTTGTTCTCCGGGGACTTCCCCGAGGCGTATTTGCGCGGCGTCGAAAAACAGACCGAAGCACTGGGTGCCAACCTGCGCGTATTCGATGCCCGGCAGCAGGCGGCGAGTCAGGGCGAGATGATCGATCAGGCGATCGATCTGGGCGTCGACGGCATCATCGTCCAGCTCGGTTTGGCCGAAACCCTGAAAGCACCGATTGATCGCGCTATCGCTAAAGGCATCAAGGTCGTCGCTTTCGACGTCGATCTGAACACCCCGCAAGTGACTCAGGTCGAGCAGGATCACCATGCGTTGGCGCGTCTGGCCCTCGATCAAGTCGTCAAGGACAACGGCACGAAGTTCGATGCCGGCTACGTGTACATCAGCGGTTTTACGCCGATGGAGCGCCGCGACGAGATCTGGAGTCAGGTCAAGAAAGCCAATCCGGGGATCGTCGAGAAGGCGCGCTTCGGCACGCTGAATCCGCCGATCGCCAACTCGGTGGCGGATCAGGCCAGCGCCGTGCTTCGCGCCAATCCGGGCATCAGCGTGATTTTTGCGCCGTTCGATGAGTTCGCCAAAGGCGCGAAAATCGCCGTCGACGAAGCAGGGCTGACGAGCAAGGTGAAGATCTACAGCGCCGATATTTCCACCGCCGATATTCAGATCATGAAAGAGCCGGACAGCGCCTGGGCGGCGACGGCGGCGGTCAATCCGCAAGTGGCCGGGGCAATTAGTGTGCGCAGTCTGGCGATGTTGATTGCCGGGGAGAGTCCGGGGCATCAGGTGCTGGTGCCGCCGACGCTGATTACCCGTCAGCAGTTGCTGGATCTGGATGTGAAAAACGTTCGGGATCTGGCGCAGAAGCTCCCGAGCTTTGGTGATACCGCGAATGTCGCGCGGGCCCCGTGGATTCCCGTGGCCAACTAGAACATTTGCCACGACATTGCCCATGTGGGAGCGAGCCTGCTCGCGAAGAGGTCTGATCAGTTGATATCTCTGTTGATTGACCCACCGCTTTCGCGAGCAGGCTCGCTCCCACAGGGGTAATGCGTAGTTGCGCAAACTGAGGGAGTTCTGGAGCTTACATGCACAACAAAGCCTTGCGATTACGCAAAAGCCGTTCGCCGAAAACCGATCCGGCACTCGGTAAACGACTGCCCCCAGGCCAAGTGCTGACGGAGCGATTTCCAATTCTCCACGAAGGCGAAATCCCGGACTACGACCTCGCCAACTGGTCGCTGCGCCTGTTCGGCACGCTCGCACAGCCTATCGAATTACGTTACGCCGACCTGCAGGCACTGCCGCAACGACAACTGCGCTGCGACATCCATTGCGTGACACGCTGGTCGAAGTTCGACACCGAGTGGAGTGGGGTGCATCTGCAGGATTTGTTGCAGGCGTTCGATATCCAGCCAACCTCGGCGTTCGTCATGGCTCATGCCGACCCCGATTACCAGACCAACTTGCGACTCGATGATCTGTTACACCCCGACAGTTTGTTGGCCACCCACTACGCCGGCCAGCCGCTGAGCGCGCAACATGGCTGGCCACTGCGGCTGGTGGTGGCGGGGCGGTATTTCTGGAAGAGCGCGAAGTGGCTGCGCGGGCTTGAATTCGTCGAACAGGAACAAGCGGGTTTCTGGGAGCAAAACGGCTTTCATCTGCACGCCGATCCGTTTGCCGAACAGCGATTCAGTGGTGATGAACTGGATATTGCCGAGGATGCCTGGCTGGAAAAAGAGTTCGACTAAGTAGCGTCTGATGCAGATCAAAACTGTAGGAGTGAGCCTGCTCGCGATAGCGGTGTGTCAGTTGACAACTTTCTTACTGATATACCGCTATCGCGAGCAGGCTCACTCCTACAGGGAACCGTATTTCAGTCTAAAAATTGTTTTTAGTTGGTTGAAGTGTTGGCTCAGCAACACTTCTGCTGAACTAAGAACAATCCTTTGGAGCGATCTAACCTAAGCGTTATTGGTTCTTTTACGAGTTGCGGCAGCTCGTCTAGCATCGGCTTTCAAGGGGAAACGTCTCACGCTGGGGAAACTGCAACTCACCGTAAAAAAGCTTTACTGCCTTCCAGAAATCCAAAACTACAGCAGACATTGCCGCGCATTGCTTGCCGAACTTTATTGTCGGTAACGGCCGGGTATTAACTGCGATTCAAGGAGCTGTTATATGCATTACCGTTCCCGTTCATTACTGGCGGCCGCTGTCGTGTCCGCTATTTGGCAACTTCCCGCTAACGCCGAAGAAACTTCCGTCAGCGCCGACAGCGAATCCCGCCTCGGTACCGTGCTGGTCACCGGCACCCGTGGCACTTCGCGCACCGTGCTCGATTCGCCGGTGCCGGTCGACGTGCTCACCGCCGAAGACCTCAAATCCGCCGGCGCCGCTGATGGTGAACTGGGCGCGGCGTTGCAGACGCTGTTGCCATCCTTCAGCCTGCCGCGTCAGTCCAACTCCGGCGGCGCCGACCATGTGCGCGCCGCGCAACTGCGTGGCATGAGCCCGGATCAGGTGCTGGTGCTGGTCAACGGCAAGCGCCGCCACACCTCAGCGGTGGTCAACGACTCGTCGAAGATTGGTCGCGGTACTGCGCCGGTCGACTTCAACTCGATCCCGCTCAGCGCGATCAAACGTATCGAAGTGCTGCGTGACGGTGCCGGCGCGCAGTACGGCTCAGACGCGATTGCCGGGGTGATCAACATCATTCTCGACGACGCCCCCGAGGGCGGCGAAGTGTCGACCAGTTATGGCGCTTATCACACCCATCAGGACGCTATCGACAAGACCACCACCGACGGCCAGAACAGCGTGACCACTGCGAAGATCGGCACGCGCCTGGGCGAAGAGGGCGGGTTTATCCGCGGCGGCACCGAATACAAAGATCGCAACCCGACCAACCGCGCCGGTTTCGACGGTTTTGCCGACACCCCCGGCCAGCGCAACTATGTGATGGGCGACGGCGTCGCGCGCGACGTCAACCTCTGGTTCAACAGCGAACTGCCGCTGGCCGGCGGCAAGGCTTACAGCTTCGGTACTTATAACCAGCGCCACACCACCGGCGCCGAGTTCTATCGCTACCCGTATGAACAGCCGCAGTTCTACCCCAACGGCTACTTGCCGCAATCGCTCGGCGACAACAAGGACATCTCCGCCACCGCCGGTTTCAAAGGCCTGCTCGGAGACGAGTGGGATTTCGACAGCAGCATCACCCACGGTCGCAACCGCTTCGATGGCTCGACCCGGCAGACGCTCAACGCCAGCCTCGGTGAAGACTCACCCACGAAGTTCGACACCGGCGATTACGAACTGCGCCAGACCACCACCAACCTCGATTTCAGCCGCGAACTGCGTCTTGGCGAGCGCTCGTTCGTACTGGCGGTCGGCGGTGAATACCGCTACGAAAACTACCTCACCTATGCCGGTGACGAGGCCTCCTACATCGGCTCCGGAGCCGACGGCGCCAACGGCCTGCGCCCGAGCGAAGAGTCGGATCTGGATCGCAACGTGTTCGGCACTTACGCCGAGTTGTCCGGCGATCTCACTGATCGCTTCTTTGTCGACGCCGCCACCCGCTGGGAGCATTACGACGATGCCGGCAGCAAACTCACCGGCAAACTCAGCGGTCGCTACAAGCTCACCGAGCAATGGGCCTTGCGCGGTGCGGTATCGAACAACTTCCGCGCACCGTCGCTGGCCCAAAGCGGCTTCCAGAACACCACCAGCAACTTCGGCGATGGCGGCACGCTGACTGACATCCGCGTGCTCTCGGTCAACGACCCGATCGCCCGCGCACTGGGCGCCGAGAAGCTTGATCCGGAAACCTCGAAGAACTTCAGCCTCGGCCTGACCTTTCAGTTGAACGAACGCTTCGACGCCTCGCTGGACGTGTTCCGCATCGACGTCAAAGACCGCATCACCCTGTCGCAACGCATTGGCAGCGATGCGCTGGAAAACTACATCAATGACAACTTCGGCGTTGCTGGCGTGCACGACGTCAACTTCTTCACCAACGCCGCCGACACCAGCACCGACGGCGCCGAACTGGTGCTCAACTACCACCAGCCGTTCTACGAAGGGCAACTGGGCCTGACCACCGCGTACACCTACAACCACACCAAAGTCACCAGCACCAAAGGCACGCCGTCGCAACTGACGGCGCTGGGCATCGGCAATGATGCACTTGTTGGCGTCGAAGAAACCAACACCCTGACCGACGCAGCGCCGAAGGATCGCTTCATCTTTTCCGCCAACTGGGCCAGCGAACACTGGGGCCTGCTTGGGAGGTTGACGCGCCAGGGCGAGACCACCCGAGTCTTCGATTTCGGCGATTCGCAACCGGAGCAAACCTACGGTGCCGTGTGGCAGCTGGACGCCGAAGTGGCTTACAAATTCACCCCGAAATTCAACATTGCCGTGGGCGGCAACAACCTCACCGACAACTACCCGGAACGCTCCGGTTCGGCGATCAACTACGGCGGCAACCTGCCGTACGACGTGCTCTCGCCGATCGGCACTAACGGCGCCTACTACTACGCCCGCGCCACCTATGGTTTCTGACGCGGGACCGGGGCGGCATCTGCCGGTGTTTCAGGCGTTGCTGATCACGCTGGGCATGGTGATCACCACCGATATTCTGAAAACCGCGCCGACCGTGGCCCTCAACGTCGGGCCAGAGCATTTCTATCTGGTGTGGGTGCTGGGCGGTGTCGCGTCGATGATTGGCGCACTGTGTTTTGCCGAGATGGCCACGGCGTTTCCGCACCCGGGCGGTGATTATCACTTTCTGCGCACGGCGTATGGCGAGCGCATGGGATTCCTGTTCGCCTGGTCGCGGTTTTCGGTGATGCACACCGGGTGGATTGCTTTGTCGGCGTTCATGTTTGCCGATTACGTCAATGCGGTGGTGCCGCTGGGTCAGTACGGCTCGGGGTTGTTTGCCGGGACGGTGATTGCGGCGCTGGTACTGCTCAATCTCACTGGAAAGCACATTGGCTTTCTCACCCAAACCTTGTTGGTGGGGTTGCTGGCGCTAGGTTTTTTGAGCATTGCCAGTGCCGGCGTTTTTTTGGCTTGGCAAGGCATCGAAGCGCCTGCGCCGAGTCTTGCGCCCGTCGCGCAAAACACCGGCATGGCCGGGTTCTCGGCGGCGATGATTTTCGTCTTTCTGGCATTTGGCGGCTGGAGCGATGCGGCGACGTTATCGGCGGAAGTGCGTGATGGCCGGCGCGGGATTTTCATCGCCATGCTCGGTGCGCTGAGCGTGTTGATGGCCATCTATCTGGCGCTCAATTGGGCGTTCGTTCAGGGCTTGGGATTCGCTGGACTGGCCGCCAGCAATGCGCCGGCCGTTGAGTTGTTGAACCGAGCCTTCGGTGCACCGGGTGTGATGCTGATTTTGCTGATGGTCGGTATCGCGGCGATTGCGACCATCAACTCGACCCTGCTGGTGGGCGCCCGTACCACTTACGCTGCTGCGCGCGATGTACCGCAACTGCGCAGATTCGGCGAATGGGATGACCGGCATGGTGTGCCGCGCAAAGCGTTGCTGGCGGAAGGTGCGGTGGCGTTGTTGCTGGTGCTGTTTGGCAGTTTTACTCAGAGCGGTTTCAACACCATGGTCGAGTACCTGACACCGGTCTATTGGCTGTTTCTGAGTTTGAGCAGCGTGGCGCTGATCATTCTGCGACGGCGCTTTCCCGAGGTGCCGAGGCCGGTGAAGGTGCCGTTGTATCCGCTGTTGCCGTTGTTGTTCTTCGGGTTGTGCCTGTACATGCTGTATTCCAGCGTGACGGTGGTGGGGGTTGGCGCGTTTTTGGGGATTGCGGTGTTGCTGGTTGGTGCCGTGCTATTGGCCGGGTTGAGCCGTTTAAAAGCGAACCCTCACCCCAGCCCTCTCCCGGAGGGAGAGGGGGCCGACCGAGTTGTCTTGCGTGATACATCGACCTGAAAGAACGAGTCGATTATGGATTCAGAGAAGCAAATACAGGTCGGCGTACGTCTCCAATATCCCCGGATCGGTTCCCTCTCCCTCGGGGAGAGGGCTAGGGTGAGGGGCTTCTGATTCTAGAAGGACACCTCCGCCGGCTGCGACAACCGCAGCACCGACAAGTCCCCGGTAATACGCTTGTAAGCCAGTCGAATCGCTTCGATGCTGGCCCCATTCTTCGCGCTGTTCTCATGCAAAATCACAATCACCTTGGTGCTCAAGCGCTCAGGCTCCTTCGCGCCCTTATCCCGCCACTGCCCATATGCATCAAGCACACTGAATCCATCAGGAAACCGCGACGTCACCTCCTGATCAAGAAAGTCACGCCAGCGCGCCGGGCTGACTGCACCGTCCTTGCCATCGATCGAACCAACGGAAAAGTACAACTCGGTGCGAATCCACTGCGCCTGCGCAGGACGCGCGGCGTCGCCTTGCAGAGTGGAACTGGCTGGATCGTGGGTGTGAACAGAGGCGGGAGGAGGGCTGGCGCAACCGGCGACTGCGATGAACAGTGCAGCCAGTAGAAGACGTCGAGGCATGGAACATCCTTATTGAACGATGAGTAAACCGCTCGAGTATAAGGTTGCGCTCTGACCGCCAATAAAGACCTAAAAGGCAGGCATATAGGCGCTTCGGGAATAACCCTTCACCGCGCAAAAAATGTGGGAGCGAGCCTGCTCGCGAAAGCGATTTTTCAGACAGCGAAAATATTCCATGCCACAGCTTCACCGATTCATTACCCACTCGCCGGTGGTTTCGCCAACGCAATCTCTGCCGCACCCAGCCGCTTGAGAATCTCGAACAGCAAATCACTTTTGGTCACCCCGACAATCCTCGGACTGCCCACATAACCGGTCACCGACAAGGTAATCCCGTCCGGTGACAATTTGCTGAAGCGCACGAACGGCGCCGGTTTATCAAGGATGGTTTCGTTCTCCCGGTAGGTGTTGAGCAACAGCTCTTTGACCTCTTCAGGATCGATGTCCAGCGGGAACACGAGTTCCAGTCCCGCCACGCCTTGCGCGCTGCCGCCCAGCGTCACGTTGCGCAGGTTCTGCGAGATCAGTTGCGAGTTGGGCACGATGACGATCGAGCGGTCGCTGAGCTGGATTTCCGTGGCGCGCACGTTGATGCGGCGGATGTCGCCTTCCACACCACTGATGCTGATCAAGTCGCCGACCTTCACCGGCCGTTCCGTCAGCAGAATCAGACCCGAAACGAAGTTCTTCACGATCTCCTGCAAACCAAAGCCGATGCCCACCGACAGCGCACTGACGATCCACGCCAGATTGGTCCACTGCACGCCCAGCGACGACAGCGTCAACAGAATCACAAAGGCATAACCGATGTTGGAAAACAGCGTGCTCAGCGAGGCGCACATGCCCGGGTCCATGTCGGTCTTGGGCAGGAACTCATTGTCGAGCCAGCGGCGCAGGGCGCGGATCAGCCAGATACCGATCATCAGCGCCAGCACGGCATTGAGCAGGTGGCCGGGGACGATGTTCAGCTTGCGCAGCCCGGCACCGCCGAGGATCGCCATGATGTTGCTCGCCAGTTGCCCGAGCGTGGTGCCGATGCCGCCGACAAACAGGGCGATGACCGCCAGCAACAGCAGCGCTGCCCGACTGAAACCCGACAGCAGAATCTCGATCTGATCAAGCCGTCGATCACCAATGCCGAGCAGCTGTTTGAGCGCCTTGCCGCTCGCATGGCGGGGTGAAAACACATGCTCACAGACGTCCTTGACCAATTGAATCAGCAGGTAGAAACCCGACAAGACAATGTACGCCCACACCAGCTCATAACTGATGAACCGTGCCAGTGATACGTAGCCGGTGAGCAGGGCAATCGCCGAGACAAACATCGAGATGCTCGCGATGGTGTAAATCACCCCGGCAAATGTGCTGTTGGCCGCCGAGGCATCATTGGCCGCGACCAGTGCCTTGCGCACTTTGCCGACGCGCAACAGCAGGACCGTCACGATCGCCAGCACGACGATCGAAATGACCCCGCGCCCGGCGATCACGATCTGGCTGCTCATGCCGGTGGCATTGCTGACCTGCACCAGCGTCACCAGCACCAGCAGCGTGCAGGACAAGATGCGCGGGTAGGGTCTGAGCGCCAGCGCCACCTGATCGGCAATCGCCGGCAGGCGCCACGAGGGATGTTCGGTCGACAGCAACGCGCGGCTTAGCCCGGTGATCAGCACGCAGGCATATACAACCTTCTCGAACTCTTCGGAAAACGTTTCCAGCACAGGGGGTAACGGTTGGTGGCGGGTGCAGGCGTAGAACAGCAACTGCAAGGCAATGCCGGTGGTGGCAATGGTCGCCAGCGCTGAGGCGAACGCCAGCGCACTGCGGCGCAGACGTCCCTCGGGCATGCGGTAAATGCACACCCAGGTCAGACCGCGTTCAGCCAGCCTGCGCCCGAACGTCCAGATGATCAGCGCCAACGCCATCAGCACACTGGTGTAGACGCGTTGGCCCGGGGCCCACACGGTGGCCCATGTGTCGCGCACCTGCGCGACGAAAAAGCGCAGACGCTGACGATCATCCTCGGTCGGACTCACCAGTGGCGACCAGAAACTCGGGCTCAGCACGCTGTCAGTGCCCAGCGTCAGCTCACTTTCCAGCAGTGTGCGACGGATGCCGGCGATCTGCGTAATCAGATCCGCTGCGCTCTGCTTCAGCGCCGCCAGACTCTTCAGCGTGCCGTCGACCTTGTTCTTCTGCTCGGCCAGCGATGCCCGTTGCGCGACGATGTCTGCCTGCTCCGCCGCCAGATCAGCGTCCGGCGCGGCCCCCAGTACCCCTAGCTGCACGGCCAGTTGCGCCTGCTGCGGCAACAACGCCGCCGACAACCGGTCGACATCCAGAATGAATGACTGCACCCGATCCTGCGGGCCTTCGAGCTGGTTGTAGTTGTTCGCGGCGGAAATCTGTTGTTTGAGGCCATCGAGGCGCTGTTGCAAGGCCTGCAGATCGCTTTGCGAAATCACCGGCAACGGCGCGGCAGCGGTGGTTACCGGCGCCGGCAAGTCGGCTGCCCACAGCGGCGGACTGCCGCCAACCAGCAGCATGAATACGACAAAAAACAACGAGTTCAATGTGTTGCGCATGGGTGAGGCGGCTCGAATGGATCACACAGTCTATGAGGTTAGGTGATCGAGCCGATCGAGGAGGAAAACTTTCCGGCAGAGCAGGGCAGGTGCGCAGCGCTGCCAAACGAAAAAAGCCCGACGGGTAAGGTCGGGCCTTTCTTCGGTGACTGCGCTGAAGCGCTGCATTCAGACGGCGCGGCGTTCGAGCAGACGGTCTGAACCGCCTTCGGCGACTGCGTCGCTGAACAGTGGGTCGGTCTGGGTGGCAGGTTCAGCGGCAAAAGCATTCAGGGCGAACAGTGAGAAAGCGATGCTGAAAAGGGCTTGGCGTTTCATGAGTGTGTGCTCCGTGGGGTAGTGGTTAGGTCTGGAGCCGATCTTACGCCGCGAGCCTGATAAGAGAACTTCATTGAATCAATGGTTGTTATTGATGCGGTTAATGATTGTTTTTTGAAGGCCTCACTCATACCCCATCTTCACCTGAGCACTGATCAGTTCAGCCAGCATCCGCACAGGTTCTGTAAAAGTCTGCCGCGACCGGTGCACCAGTCCGATATCACGGTGGAAAGTGTGCTGCCCGAGGTCGAGCACCCGCACACCGGCAGGCCATGCAAAGTCGGGCGCCGTTTGCGGCACCAACGCCACGCCGACACCGTTTTCGACCAGTTTGATAATTGCTTCCAGCTCATCCAGTTCGCAGACCTCACGCAGTGTGAAATGCATCTGCCGCAAAAAGCGGTCGACCTGCCTGCCGCCAAAGGAAGATCGGTCATATCTAATGAACGGCTGGCTGCACAGCAACTGGGACCAGTCATCGCCCGGCACGTCACGGGGCACGATCAATCGGTAAGGCTCCAGTGCCAGCGTTGTCCAGCGCAGGTCGCTTTGCAGTGAAAAGGGTGGGCGGATGATCACGGCCATGTCGATCTCGCCAACATCCACCAGGTTGACCAGTTCCATCGACAAGCCCGGCACTACCCGGGATCGGCATTGCGGGCAGTGCTGGTGAAACTTTGCCAGCGCGTCAGGCAAGTAAGAGCGCTGCACCGAAGCAATCGCGCCAATGTTGACCAGCACGCTGGGCGGCAATCCCACCGTTGTCGAACCGAGGCTGTCGTAGAGCCTGAGCAGTTCTTGCGCCTGCAGGAGGATCTGCTGGCCCATTTTGTTGAGGTGTGCCGAGCGCCCCTTTCTGTCGAAAAGCTCGAAGCCGAGTTCTGCTTCCAGGCGCTGGATCTGTGCGCTGACGGCGGCCTGCGTGAGGCCGATTTTGTTGCCTGCTGCAGCGAAAGTACCTTCGCGAGCGACGGCGATAAGTGTCTTCAGTTCTTTGATCATTCACAAATATTAATTGTGTTTCTAAGAAATATATATTGATTTTTATGTTTGGTTTTCCGTCCTAGGATGTTTCCCATACCCCGGCAGCGGCTGAACCCAAGGCGCCGATGACGGTAGGAATGTTCGCCAACCCACAACAATATGATCGGAGTTCTGATGAGCCTCTCGCCTTTCCACCTCGCTATCCCCGTTTACGATCTGGCTGCAGCGCGCACCTTTTACGGTGAAGTCTTTGGTCTTGAAGAAGGGCGCTCCAGTACTCAGTGGGTCGACTTCGATTTTTATGGCCACCAACTGGTCATTCACGAACACCCGAAAACCGCGTCCCAGGAAAGTGTTCACAGCAACCCGGTCGACGGTCACGACGTTCCGGTTCCGCACTTCGGCATCATTCTGGGCTGGCAACAGTGGGAAGCCTTGGCCGAACGCCTGAAGTCCTTTGGCACCGAGTTTGTGATCGAACCGTACATTCGTTTTCAGGGGCAGGTTGGCGAGCAAGCCACCATGTTTCTCTTTGATCCATGCGGCAACGCTCTGGAATTCAAGGCTTTCAAGGATATGAGCCAGCTCTTCGCCAAGTGACAAACGTCATGGCACAACCCGGTTGTGCCATTCGGTCTCAAGTGAGCTGGAAGCTCATGACTCTAGCAACTGCCCTTAGCGCAGACCTTTCATTCCAACAAGAAGGCTAGACATGAAACGTATTCCCCTGGTGTGGCAAATCGTTGCCGGGCTGTTGCTTGGCGTGCTCGTCGGTTGGTATTTCAATACCCATCCGCAGTATCAAACGTGGGTGAGTGTGGAGATCCTGAAGCCTCTGGGCGACATCTTTATCAAGATGATGAAGATGGTGGTGGTACCGATTGTGTTCTGTTGCATGATTCTGGGCATTGCCGGCGGTGGCGATAACAAGTCGTTTGGCCGCATGGGCATCAAGTCGCTGGGGTATTTCTTTGCGATAACCGCGCTGGCGATTGTGGTCGGCCTGTGTTTCGCAAATATCTTCGAGCCGGGTACCGGCACCGATATTTCCGGCCTGTCCCACGGCACGGCGTCGATCAACATGGAGCCATCAAAAGGCGCACTGGTGATCCTGCAGAACATCGTGCCGGACAATGTTCTGGTGGCGATGTCGGAAGCGAAATTGCTCTCGGTGCTGTTCTTCGCCGTGCTGTTCGGCCTCGCCCTGAATGCGCTGCCGAGAGAGAAAAGTGCACCTGCAATCGCGCTGGTTCAGAGCATTTCCGACGCGATGTTCAAAGTGGTCTCAATGGTCATGGCCTACGCGCCGATAGGTGTCTTCGGCATGATCGGCGCGACTGTCGCGACGTTTGGGTTTGCCTCGCTGTTGCCGCTGCTCAAGTTGATTGGTGTGGTTTACCTGGCTCTGGTGGTCTTCGCCTTGGTGATACTCGGTGGCATTTGCTACTTGATTGGCGAGAACATTTTCAAATTGATCCGCTACTTTCGCAGTGAATTGATTCTGGCGTTCTCGAGTGCCGCATCGGCCGCCGTCATGCCGCAGTTGATGACTCGGTTGGAGAGTTACGGTGTACCGCGTCGGATTGTCAGTTTCGTGGTACCGGTCGGGTATGCCTTCAATCTGGACGGTGCCTCGATTTTCCTCGGCGTGGCGACGATTTTCGTGGCGCAACTCTATGGCATCGACCTGTCCCTGTCGCAGCAGATCCTGCTGGTGGTGACGATGGTGCTGACCTCGAAAGGCGCGGCGGGTGTGCCCGGGTTTGCCATCATCATCCTCTCCGCAACGTTGGCTTCAGCCGGTCTTCCTTTAGAGGGTGTGGCGTTGATCGCAGGTATTTTCAGGATCATCGACAGCGGCACGACCACGCTGAATGTATTGGGCAATGCCATCGCACCGCTGGTGATTGCCAAGTGGGAAAGGGCTGCGCTTGAACCCTCACGTGCTCGTACCGCAGCCGAAGTGTGAGTTTTTCGCGGACATTCGCTTTTGCAATCGCACTTTTGACGAGTGCACGCCCGCTGGCACAGGGGCGTTTTTTTGGGTCTTTTTACTAGACGACCGGTCTATTGATTTGGAGTGCTTATGATTGATAACGCTGGTGATACCGACCTTTTTTCGCCCATGGCCATGGGCGCGCTGCAGTTAGCCAACCGGATTGTCATGGCACCGGTGACCCGCAGCCGGATGGCCGAAGACGGCGTGCCGAATGAAATGCACGCGACGTACTACGCCCAGCGCGCCAGTGCAGGCTTGATCATCGCCGAAGCGACGAACATTTCCGCTCAGGGGCGCGGCTATGCGATGACCCCGGGAATCTGGTCGCAAGAGCAGGTCGCCGGGTGGAAGAAAGTCACCGATGCTGTACACGCCGCGGGTGGAAAAATCGTCAGCCAGTTGTGGCATGTCGGGCGTTTCTCCAGTGTCGAGTTGCAGCCCAATGGCCAGGCACCGGTCGCGCCTTCGGCGATCAAGGCTGAGGGCAGCACGTACACCGAGAAAGGTTTTGTCGAAGTGTCGATGCCGCGTGCGCTTGAGACCTCGGAAATTCCGGGAATCATCGAGCAGTACAAACTGGCTGCCGAGAACGCCAAGCGCGCCGGTTTCGACGGTGTGGAAGTGCATTCTGCCAACAGTTATCTGCTCGACCAGTTTCTGCGCGATTCGACCAATCAGCGCACCGATCGGTATGGCGGCTCCATCGAAAACCGTGCGCGGCTGACGCTGGAAGTGACTGAAGCGGTGGTTTCGATCTGGGGCAGCGACCGCGTCGGTATCCGCCTTTCACCTGTAACGCCCGATGCCGGCAATACGCCGCCCGACAGCAACGTCATGGCGACATACGGGTACCTGATCCAGCAACTCAATCGATTCAATCTGGCCTACCTGCATTTCGTCGAAGGTGCCACTGCCACATCTCGAACCGTGCCCGCGGGCGTGGACCTGGACGCACTGAGTGCGCAGTTCGAAGGCGCGTTCATTGGCAACAACAACTATGACCTGGCGATGGCGCTTGAGCGTCGGGCGCAGGGCCGCATCGACGCGGTGGCGTTTGGTCGCCTGTTTATTGCCAACCCCGATCTGGTGGAACGTCTGCGGCGCGGTCTCGAACTGACCATTGCGCCGCGTGAGAGTTACTACGGCGGGGGCGCCAAAGGCTACATCGATTGGCCAACCGCCAACGCCTGAATGACTGCCCGGACGCAATCGCATTCACTGTAAAGAGGAACGGAACATGAACTATCTGCACAACAAAGTCGCCATCGTCACCGGCGCATCGTCCGGTATCGGGGCGGCAACCACTCGTGCGCTGGCAGCACACGGCGTTCGCGTCGTTGCTGCCGCGCTGGATGAACAGGGTCTGGCAGCCTTCGTCGCCGAGTTGCGTGAAGCCGGTCACGACGTGGCCGCTTTTACCACTGATGTGACCCGGCCGGATCAAACCCGGGCGCTCGCCAGATTCGCGCAGGACACCTATGGCGCTGTCGACATTCTGGTGAATAACGCCGGGCTGATGCTGTTCTCCAACTGGGTCGATCTGGCTGTGGCGGATTGGGACAAGATGATCGACGTCAACATCAAGGGCTATCTCAATGCCACAGCAGCCGTGCTGCCAATGATGCTCGAGCACAAGTCCGGGCAGATCCTCAACATGGACTCGGTGGCCGGCCATCAGGTCGGGCCGGCGGCGGGTGTTTACAGCGCCACCAAATTCTTCGTGCAGGCCATGACCGAGTCCATGCGCAAGGAGTTGGGCGTGCAGCACGGCATCCGCGTCAACACGGTCAGCCCCGGCGTTATCAATACCGGCTGGGCGGACAAGGTCAGTGATCCAGAAGGGCGCAAGGCCGCCCAGGAACTCAACCGCATCGCCATTGCGCCTGACGATATCGCCCGTGCCGTGATCTACGCGCTCAACCAGCCGGAAAACGTCACCGTCAACGACCTGATCATTTCGCCGACGCGCCAGGATTGGTGAACGTCGGTTACTCCCGCTGCCGAGTGCCAACCCCGGCTCCCGGCAGCCTTTGTCACTCACCCCCAACGATAGGAAACAACCATGTCCAAGAACATCAAAGCCGTACCGACGGCTGAATACAACGCTGTGATCGCGACCGCCAATCAATACGTCGAAGGCCTGCGCATTGGCAGCGCGCAAGGCGTCGCTCAAGCCTTCCATAAAGAGGCAGTGATGTACGGTTTCACCAACGGCGAACTGCTCGGCGGCCCGATCAAGAACCTGTTCGACTTTGTCGAGAAGAACGGCGCAGCCCCCGAAATCAGCACGCGACTCGACGTGCTGGCGATCACCCCGACCACTGCGGTGGTACGTGTGGACATGGAAACGGATGCAATTGGTGCCGACTACAACGACTACCTGACCCTGATCAAAATCGACGGTGTCTGGAAGGTCATTGCCAAGGTGTATCACCAGTTCGAGGTCTGAATACCGACCGCTCCCGGCAGTTCGCTGCCGGGGATCAACATAAGAGGATTTATGTCATGCCGATGGTTGAGTTTGACGCTGTCGTGGACGGCGATGCACAAAAGATCTGGAACGTGTTGAAGCAGTTTGGCCAGATTCAGAACTGGCATCCTTCGATCGTGAGCAGCCAGATCGAAGGCGGTGCAGCGCAGAGGGTGGGTTGTATTCGCACCCTCACGCTGACCGATGGCGCGGTTGTCAGAGAACGCTTGTTGGCGCTTGATGACTCAGCATTATCGCTGTCCTACCGCTTTGAAGAGGCACCTTTACCGCTGGATAACTACGTGGCCAGCGTGAAGTTGGTCGCTTTGACGGGACAGAACAAAACGCTCATCAGTTGGTCGGCAAGTTTCGATCCTCAAGAGCTGAATACCGCTGAGCACTATCAGGCACTGATCCAAAGCCTGATCGTTGAGGGTCACAATGGGCTGCAGGCATTGATCGCTCAGCATTGACATCACACCGTTTACACCCCGCATTCCCGTAAGGAATGCAGGGCATAAAATTAATGAATTTTTCTTATCTGATGTCTCGGCGTAGTTTCTTCTGAAACAGAAAGGAGTCTCGTCGTGAACCCATCATCAGCAGAAAAATTCGACACCTTGCGCGCCAGCGAATACGCCCGGCAAAGCCGCATCGCCCTGGCCGGCTACGACGCCTGCCACGATCTGGCGGCCTGCATGTTGGCCGCCAGTCTCGGTTCGCGCCCGGCCAACATACTGGTGGTCGGCGCGGGCGGTACGGCGCAGGAAATCATTGCGATGGCGGCGCTGGAACCGCAGTGGCGTTTCATCGCGGTCGATCCTTCCGCGCCGATGCTTGAAGCCGCCGTGCAGCATTTGGAGGCCAACGACTTGCTGCATCGGACGCAGGTTCATCTCGGGCATGTCGAGGACTTGCCGGCCGATGGGCAATTCGACGCGGCGACTTTGATCGGCGTGCTCCATCATCTGAACGGTGACGATCCCAAGCGCCAGATCCTGCAAACGATTCAGGCACGTCTCAAGCAGGGCGCGCCGCTGATTGTCGCGGGCAATCATTACGCCTATACCAGCCAACCATTATTGCTGCAGGCATGGGGGCAGCGTTGGCGCCAGCAGGGTGCCAGTGCGGAGGAGGTGAAGGCCAAGCTGGGCAAGATTCTGCAAGGCGCCGATCCGCCGCATTCCGAGGCGGCAGTTCAGGCGCTGTTGCGCGAGGCTGGATTTGGCGAGGCGACGCGGTTTTTCAGCAGTCTGTTCTGGGGCGCGTGGCTGACGTGTAAAACGGACGCCTCTAAAAGTAGCGACTCGGCACTTCCCCCAACACTTGCTTGAACACCGTCGCAAACGCACTGGAGCTGCTGTAGCCCAAGTCCATGGCGACCTGTGTGACCGACTTACCTTTGCCGAGCATGACAATCGCCGCCAGCAGACAGGCTTGCTGGCGCCATTCGATATAGCTGATACCGGTGTGCAGCCGAAAGTGTCGGGTGAAGGTGCGTCGGCTCATGCCCGCCCGTTGCGCCATGTCGTCGATACCGACCTCCAGCGAAGGCTGCTGCAGAAACGCGCGGCACACCATTGCCAGTCTAGGTTCCGCCGGCAATGGCGCATTGAGCGAAAGCACGGGCATGCTGGCGATTTCGTGCAGCAGCAAGCCCATCAAATGGCCGTCATGCCCTTGCGTGGAATAGCGCGCCGGTACATCGATGGCTTTCAACAGCAGATGACGCAACAACGGCGACACATCGAGCACCTGGCATTGCCCCGGCAGTCCGAGGCGCTGCGCCGCTTGCTGGCGGATGTAAGTGTTGTGCAACGTGACAGGCCCACGCATTTGCATGGAGTGGCGCAGTCGCGCGGGAACCCAGATACCGCGTTGCGGCGGCACGACCCAGTTGCCGTCATCGGTAAACACGGTGATGACGCCGCTAGCGGCGTAGGCGAATTGGCCACGCTGATGATCGTGCAGCGGGAACAGCGTGCCGTCCGCGTAATCAATGGCGGTCACGACGGCATCGCGTGGGGTGTTCTGGTAAGTATGACGGGTCATTTCTCGCATGGCCCGATTCTAATGAAGTTTGGCCTGTGACTGAAAGCAGGCCAGGCCGATTGCCGGCATATTTCTCCGCGCCCGAGTACTTCCGCTCGGCGCCGGGAAAGATTGACCATGCAAAAGAAGCATCTTGTACTCGCCGTTCTGGTGACGGCTGTCTGGGGATTGAACTTCCCCGTGACCAAACTCGGACTGGCCGCTATCGACCCGCTGCTGCTGACCGCACTGCGTTTCACGTTGGCCGCATTGCCCTGGGTGTTTTTTGTCGAGCGTCCTCGTGTGGCGTTCCACTGGCTGGCTGCTTACGGATTGATTTTCGGCGTGGCGATGTGGGCGTTGATCAACCTTGGTATTGCTTGGGGCGTGCCCCCCGGAACGGCATCGCTGCTGATCCAGTTCAGTGCGTTTTTTACCTTGGGTTGGGGCGTGGTTTTTTTCGGCGAACGTCTGGGCCGGTTGCAATGGCTTGGCACTTTGTTGGCCGCCGCGGGCCTGATGGGCATCGTATTGAGTCGCCCCGGCGACGCATCGGTGGCGGGTTTGGCACTGGTCATTGGCAGCGCCCTGGCGTGGAGCATTGGCAACGTCGTGATCAAGGTCTCGAAGGTGCGTGAGATTTTCGCGTTTGTGGTGTGGGCGAGCCTGTTTCCACCCATCCCGCTCATGCTGCTGACGTGGCTGTTGCATGGCTCGGCACCGTTCACGGCATTGCCGTCGCAGCTCAATGCGATGACGGTGTTTTCGCTGGCGTTTCAGGTCTATGCCGCGACGCACTTCAGTTATTGGGGCTGGAACCTGCTGTTGCGCGAATACCCGATATCGCGTGTCGCGCCGTTGTCGCTGTTGATTCCGCTGTTGGGGATCTTCAGCTCGATGGCGATTTTCGGCCAGTACCCAGGTCTTGCTGATTGGCTTTTGATTTTGCTGGTGTTACTGGCAATCGCCTTGGGATCAGGGCACCTGCACGCAATGTTTCTTCGCCTTAGTGTGCGGCATTAACGTTCAGTAGTTGACGCGACCCATTGTGCCTTGGACAGACCGTTGGAGAATGCAGAGGATTTTCGCCAGGCGAGAGGGATTTCAGCTTTCGCTGGTTTCGACTGGCTCTGCGGTTTCAGCTTCCAGTTTCGCCCGGTCCGCCTTGCTGATGTACTTGGGCTTTTTCGGCGCGAGTTTGGCGCTGGCCTTTTTGGCCTTTTCCTTGAACAACTGCTTGAGTTTCTTTTGACGATTCATGTTTTCTACCCGGTCTGCAAGTTTGAATATCGGTTAGCGAAGGGCGTGAACGTACGCATCAATGGACGAGCCACGAGATAGGCTGCACTTTGCCCTCGAAAAGGGGCGAATCCTGACGTAAGCCTCCGTCCAAGGCAATGCCATTCCTTACATTGCGATGAAGTCGCGCACCGCCTTGATGGTCGGCGCCGGGGCTTCTTCCATCAACCAATGTCCCGCCGCCGGGATCACCACTTCGGTGACGTTGTCCGCGGCATTGCGCATGACTATCGCTTCATTGTTGCCGAAGGACTTTTCACCGCCCACGGCTAGCACCGGCATGCTCAAGTGTTTCTGCAGGACGGGAGCGTTGTCGATGGCGTCCTGACGAATGCTGCGAAATTGCGCGAAAACCGCGTGCATGGCGCCGGGCCGGGCGTAGAGCTTGGCGTAGTGCTGACGGGTGCCTTTCGACTTTGGCCGGGGTGCCGGCGAACTCGTTCCAGAAGCGGTCGAGGTAGATGCGCTCACGTCCGGCCACCAGACGCTCCATGTCCGCAAGCACAAGCTTGTTCAAGGTCTTTGACCAGTACGTCGATGTGGCTGAACTTTAAATCCTTGAAATAGCTCCTGTTGGGCGGTGTCGATGGGCTGGGCTGTAATCGACGATCGGTCAGCCGGAATAAACTAAGCTGATGTGTAACGTCAAGTTGACACAGGAGCAACTCACCATGAAAGCGCGCCGCATGTTGAAGTCACGTACGTTGATTGCAATGATTTCGTCCCTTGCGCTGGTTTTCAGTTCGGCGATGGCATTGGCTGATCCCGGTAATGGGAAGGGTCAGGGCAATGGCAATGGCAAGGGCAATTCGCAGAACGTGCAGGGGCACGGTAACCAGAAAGGCAATGGCGGCAACAAGGGCAACAACTCCGGTGGTGACTGGAGTCATGGCCCAAGCATCGATCGCGGCAATGTGCTCGGGATTGTTGGCGGCTACCGCGACTACTGGAGCCCGGGCCCTTCGCTGCCACCGGGCATTCAAAAGAACCTTGCGCGCGGCAAACCGCTGCCGCCCGGGATCGCGAAAAAGCTCGATGGACGTCTGGTCGGTCGTCTGCCGCATTACGATGGTTATGAATGGAAGCAGGTGGGCACGGATCTGATCCTCGTCGCGCTGGCAACCGGGCTGATTTATGAGGTGCTCAACGGGGCGTTTGATTAAGGCGCCCCTTGGCAAATGCTGCCGTTTGCCATGGGCTTTTGACTGCCGGCAGTGGCCTGTGCCGATGGCGCGAGTGGCAGCAGATTTCCTGCCTGCACCACTGCGCGCCACCCACCTTGATCAAACGATTTTCAAAGCACTCAGCACGATCAGCGATTGCTCGGCAAAAGCCTGAGCCTGTTCGGTCAGTGCGGCGATGTTGGCTTCGGCGGTGGTCAGCGTTTTGCCGTCCTTGACCAACACTTCGTTTTGTTCGGCGATGACGCTCCACGCCAGTTGCGCCCACTCCGCCGGGTGCTGCTTGCCCTGACGGATCGCAATCAGGAACAGTTGCTGGAAACGACTGACGGTGACGCCGCCACCGGTAACCGGGCTGCTCAGCACCTGAATGTCGGCATTGAACAGCGCGCGTTTGCACAGTTGCAGGTTGAACGCGGCGCAGCGTTCGTACACCAGCGCCTCGGCGGCTTCGCTCTGGCAAGGGGCTACCGCGCCCATACTGACCAGGATGGCGATGGCCTGTTCCAGATCGTCGTAGGCCATTGGTGACACCGCATCGAGCAACTGCTGCATCGTTTTGGCTTCGTAGGTCTGGCCGGCGAGTGCATCGAGGACCGGGCCGTAAATTTCCGCTTGCAGTGACGCTTCGCCAGCGGGGCCAGTGACGCTGGACGCTACGTTTTCTGTCGGTTGCATCAGCACAAATCGCGTATTGAGCATGCGCGACCGGCGCTCGGTCGCGCTGAGTCGGTTGGCACCGCGCACGTACAGGTCGCGACGGAAAGCCTGGTTGACGAAGTAGTCACGCGCCTGCTCGCGCATTATCGGGTGCTCGATACCGTCGAGAAAGGCCAGGCCTTCGGCGCTCAGGTTGAGTACGTCGACCGAATCCAGCGGCACCGCCGTCGTGACGTAATCGAGCTTGGCCGGGGCCAGCGCATCCACCATGTCGGCGAAATACATGCAGTTCCAGTCGCGATTGAAATATTCGTGAGCGACGTATTGGCGGTCCTGACCTTTGATGGTCTGCAGCCGGGCGCCCAGACTCGGCGCGGCGATGGCGTACTTGGGGTTGGCCGCCAGCAGCGCTTCGGAAAACTGCAACGCGGCATCGATGCGCTGATCCGCCCGCGTCGAGTGACTGGCAAAGCGGTCGTGCAGGCTGAACAACTGGCGCAACGGCGCTGAAGGCGACCAGCCCGGGAATGCGTTGTAACTGACGTACAGATGACCACCCGGTTTGAGGTGGCGGCGGGCGAATTCGACGATCAGTTTCTGGTTGTCGCGGCTGACCCAGGTCCAGATGCCATGCAGGCTGATGCTGTCGAATTGCGGCAAATCATGGCGCGCCAGCAGTTGCTCGAAGCTGTCGTCATAGAGTCTTGCGCCGTTGTTGCTGAGTTCCGCCAGCTCAATCGCGTGAGCCGCCTGACCGGGGTGGAAGTCCGTACCGACGAAACCGGCAGGGCTGGCTGTGGCGTGAATATTGATTGACACACCCTGACCGAAACCGAGTTCGCAGTGGTAACCGTCGGGATTGTCCAGCCCGGCAAAGCCGCGCAACAACAGGCAGTAACGCTGGAAAACCGGATTGATTTCCCGGCTATAGCTGTAGGTGTAGCCTTCGTCGGTGAAATAACCTTCGTTCCAGGCGTTGCTCATGGGTGCAGCCTCTTGAATCGTAATAGGAAGTGGCACTTACAGGGAGGTGGACTGGCGTCGTGAAAACCTCTCGGTGTCCATCAGAATGTTGTCGGCAGGATGGCAGCATTCGATAGGGGGCATGCGGATATTTCGCAGAGGTTATTGATGATCGGACTTGTCCGCTGCTGACAAACGCACACCCATCTCAAAGGCGCGGGTCTCGAACCCGAACTCGGCATACATGCGCACCGCGCGCTCGTTGAATGGCCATACCGTCAGGCGCAAATCCTGCGCATCGTGCGCGATGGACCAGTCCTTGACGCGTTGAATCAGCGTACGACCGATACCTTTACCCCAGAACGGTTCGGCGACACACACCGAACCAATGCGCACCACGTTCTGCGGCTGCATCAACGGCCCGGAACTGGCGGAGAGGGTGGCCGTAATGAACGCCACGGGCCGTTCACCGGCGCTGGCGATAAAGACGATCTGGCCTGCCTTTTCAAATACCCCGGCCCAGTGCGGCAAATCTCGGGTGAAATCTTCGGTGGCGGCGGCGTAGATATCGGGGCGGGCGGCGTGGTGAACCGAATTGAGCAATTGGCCCAGTTCGCACATCGCCGGCGCATCTTCAGCGGTGGCGGTTCGGTAGGTAATGACTTCTTCCATGAATGGCGCTCCTGTGTTGTTCGGGAATCGTAGCGTTGCGTCAGGGTAAAGCTCAAATTGCCCGTTCACCCAAGCGCTCTACCAGTCTGACCAGATACCCATCGGGATCCTGAACGATGAATTCGCGTTGGCCGACTTCAACGTTGTCAGCGCGATACCAAGTGTCTTGGCAATCACGGTAAAGCGAAAAACCGGCCTGCCCGAGATGACGGATGATCGAAGCGACTTCAGCAACGTCGATCTGCAGGTTGATGCCGCGTCCGAACGGCTTGCTCAGCGGAGCCGTCAACCATTGGCCGGCATCTGGATCAACTTGTTCGAGCATGACCTGCGCGCCATTCAAATTCAGGTAGGCGAAACCGTCTTCGGGCCGCTGATAAGCGATGCTGAATCCCAGGCAAGACACCCAGAACCGCAGGCTGTTTTGCAGGTTGGTCACCATCAATTCCGGGACCAGTCTGTTGCGTTCGAGCATGAGGTGACTTCCGTTTCGAGTTGTAAGCTGTGATCAAAATCGATCGGTTGAATCCTTCGTAAGCTTCGTATCCTGCGGTAAACGGCTGAATAAAACATCCCGGCGCCTACGGCATTTCACCGAGAGCGTCCGAAGCAGGGTGCATCTGGGTCGCTTTTTCAGGTAGATCTGTGCATTGAATGTTTTTACGTCAGGCGAATAATCGACCGCTCGAAACCTTTGGAATTGAGCACTGTATGAAAGATTTTCGCGTTGATTTCGGCGACATTTATCGTTTACGGACGGCTGCCTCAAGGAGCCGCCCATGAGCCTGCATACCCGCACCAAACGCCTGACCGTGCCGCAACTGGTCGCCATGAAAGGCCAACAGAAAATCGTCTCGCTGACGGCGTACTCCAGCAGTATCGCCAAACTGATCGACCCGATCGTCGACTTCATTCTGGTCGGCGACTCCACGGCCATGGTCGGTTATGGCCGCGCCTCGACGCTGAGCATGCAGCTTGAAGAAATCATCGGCCACACGCGGGCGGTGGTCGATAGCACGCGTCTGGCCTGTGTGGTGGCCGACATGCCCTTTGGCAGTTATCAGGAATCTCACGAGCAGGCCTTTCGTAATTGCGCTCAGGTATTGGCGCGTACCGGTTGCGACGCGGTGAAGCTGGAGGCCAACAAGGCCTTGGCACCAACGGTCGAGTTTCTGGTGGCACGTGGTATTCCGGTCATGGCCCATGTCGGGTTAATGCCGCAGTTCGTCAATGTCATGGGCGGCTTCAAGGCCCAGGGCCTGACCGCTGAGACCGGCGCAGTGATTGCCGAGGATGCCCGGGCCAATCTCGAGGCAGGCGCCTTCAGCCTGTTGCTCGAAGGTGTGGCGGAGGGCGTGGCGCGGCAGATTACCCTGGAGTCGAAAATGCCCACCATCGGCATCGGCGCCTCACCGGCTTGCGACGGGCAGGTGCTGGTCACCGAAGATGTGCTCGGCCTGGGCGGTGAGCATCTGCCGCGTTTCGTCAAACGCTACGCCGATGTTGGCGCGGTGATCAGTGAGGCCTGCGCGCAGTTTGCCGACGATGTGCGCCATGGCCGGTTTCCGGAAGCGCGGCATTGTTATGGACTCTAATTACGCGTGATGTTCTGCGCCGATAGCCTGCGCCAGTCGTTGCACCGCATGGCCGATGTCCTTGTCCCAATCGAGGGTGTAACTCAGGCGCAGGTACTGCTTCCAGGCGCCTTGCTGGCTGAAGATCTCGCCGGGGGCGATGACGATTCGCTCGGTCAGCAAACGCTCGAACACCCGTTGCATGTCGATTGGACGCACAGCCTTGAGCCAGAAGCTCGCACCGCCCTGTGGGGCGACTACCTGCCACTGACCGTTACCGTGTTCTTCCAGCAAGGTCTGTAGCTGTTGCATGCGCTTGCGCAACAGTGCTCGCAGGGTGGTCAGGTGCTGGTCGATGCGCCTGGAGCTGTAGAGTCTGGCAATCGCTTTCTGCCGAATGGGCGAGAGGCGAAACCCACGCTGCATAAACAATCGATGAAATTGCGGTGCATGCTGGCGGCACAGCACATAACCATACGGGGCTTCGCCGCCAATGATCTTGTCGAACGTCGAGAACACCAGCAGCTTGTCCGGGTCGGCAAAATCGCGATAGCGCGCGGGTGAATCGGAGAAACATAACTCGCCCCAAGCATCGTTTTCGAACAGCCAGACATCGCGCTCGGCCAGCCAGTGACAGATCTGCTGTTTATCCTGTG
This sequence comes from Pseudomonas sp. S3_C06, assembly GCF_054667675.1. Lineage (NCBI taxonomy): Bacteria > Pseudomonadati > Pseudomonadota > Gammaproteobacteria > Pseudomonadales > Pseudomonadaceae > Pseudomonas > Pseudomonas sp. S3_C06. Next base: position 1,078,699 of record NZ_CP162747.1, on the reverse strand, counting down.
CTGGCATCAACTGGCCTTGGGGAATATTCACCGTGAAGGAGAGCACCGCCAGGCGCACCGGTTCGCGTGTGAGCAGTTCGTTCAGCGCGGGCAGGTTGAAGCGGCCATCATCGCCGAGGGGCATTTCGATGACGCGGATATTGGCCGCCTGCAACTGGCGCAGAATCGCCCACGAGCAGGGCGACTCCACCAGCGCCACAGTGCCACCGAGATTCAAGGCACTGAGCGACAACTCCAATACGCTGCGCAGCTCCGCGCCGATATACACCTGCTCGGCCTGCCAGTGGTTGTGAGCGGAACGGGTGTAGCGTTCAGCCAGGGCGGCGCGTAATTCCGGCTCGCCGAGTGGCTGATAGAGCGGTGCATTCGAGGGCGGGTATTGGCGAGTCAGCTCACGCTCGATCAGCAACAACGGCCCCTGCAGCGACAGCAACATCGCCGGCGCATCGCTGCTCAACGCCAGCATGCCGGGCTGACGGGCGCTGGCGAAGACGTGGTCCAGAAGATTGCCGGAGCTGGCTGTCACAGGCGCCGCCGGCATCGACCGGGTGAAATAGCCGAACCTGGCTTTGGCGTAAATTCGGCCCTCGTCTTCGAGCAGTGCATAGGCGTATTTGGTCGTCGACACCGAAACGCCGAGGCGCAGGGCCAGTTGTCGCAGGGACGGCAGTTTCTGCTCAGTCGTGCCACTGGCCGCCTCGATCAGGCCGACGATGTAGTGATAGACCGCTTGATAGGCGAACGCGGTGTGCTTGGGGGCCGGCAATGTTGTTCTCCTTTTCACTGCGATTTTTCGCTGTCCGAGTTGCGCAAAATGACCATGCGTTGCCGGTGCGCATTCCTTGCTGCAAGACGTCGGCGAGTCTAAATCAAGCATCGCCCGAGTTCTTGAAAAAGCGCTGAGGACGGCACGGCACAAGGGCTGCAGATGACTGGCGATCAAGGATTTCTTCACTGGCGAGGCGCCCGACGATTGCCGCCAGCGTTACACCGGGATGCATCGCACAAACGTAAACTCCGCCGACGCCGGGCAGGTAACCGACCACGGGGATGCCATCAGCGGGCATGGGCCGGATTCCGACGGCGACGGTTTGCGGCTCAATCAAAACCACCCCGTGAAGTTCTTTGCGTATGGCTTCGGCGGTTTGCCGGGCGATGTCCGTCGGCGAGTTACCCGGCGCTTCTCCCAGATAATCTTCAGCGGCCAGCAACGTGCCGTCGGCACCTTGTCGGACCTCCATTTCAGGGCTGGAAATGATGCCTTTGACGAGGCCCGGTTGGGTCTTGTAGCGGATGTAAATGGCCGGTGAGGCGTCGATGGGCAAGGAAACGTTGAGCATCTGTGTTAACTGCCGGGTGCCAGTCCCCGCGGCAAGCACAACAAGGTCGGCCTCAAACGTGCCCGCTGTGGTTTCAACGCCAGTGACATCTGCGTTGCAGGTTTTGAAAGCGGTCACTCGGGTGTGCGTGAGCAATTCCGCCCCCAGCGCCCGGGCGCTGGCAATCAAGGCGTGGGTGGTCTGCACGGCGTCGAGCGCACCTTCGTCAGCGCGAAATAACGCGCACGGTGGGGGATTTTTCAGATTGGGTTCGCGGGCAAGCACCTCGGCAGACGATAACAATGTCGCCGACGCCGGATACTCTGCTGATTCGTTGTACGACAAAGCCCCGGTCCAGCGAATCTGCAAATCCGGCAGCTCGGTTTCGAGTCGTCGATATGCTTCTATGGCCATACCGCGCAACTGCGCAATCGGATCAGCGCCGGCGTGCGTGGCAGTGATCCAGGCGAAAGAGCTTGCCGTCACGCCGCTCGCGATCTCGTCAGCCTCGATCAACGTGACCTGCGCACCTTTACCGGACAGGTGATACGCAAGGGAAGCGCCGACGATGCCTGCACCCACCACCACAATTCGCCCACATGCTTTCTGATCCATTTCAACATTCCCTGTTGTCGACGGCTGATCCTGCAACAGGGTGACGATGGGAGCAAACAGAAAAGAGCCCGGCCAAAGCAGGGCTCGTAAACCTGCAACGGGTTAAGCGGCCATATTTCCCGCGGGCATTTGGCATGCCAGTCCGTGACGGATGCTCAGTCGCTATGGATCAAGAGTCAGGTTACGACGCCGAATGCCGACTGACATGCTTGGGCCCCGCCAACGCCCAGGCAATCAAGCCGAACAACGGCACAAACACGATCAGCACAATCCATACACCTTTGTTGCTCGATTTCCCCTGACTCTTGCGCACCCGATTGATGGCCCAGAGTTCGATTAGCAGAAGAACTGCCGCCAGTACGATCCACACGGTTTCGATTTGCATTGGCTACCTCCTGATGGTCTGTTCGTTAGGTGGCGTGCGGTGCGGCGGGTTCATTTATTTTTTGTCCAGCGCGTTGAGCTGGCGGGCCAGTTGCAAGGCGACGCGGCCGCTGTTGTAGGTTGGCAGCAGGTGGGTGAAAGGGATCTCGATGATGCGGTTCTCGCGCACCGCGCGCAGTTGCGAGAGGACCGGGTCGTGGGTCAACAGGTAGCGTTTGCGGCGGGCGGGCGACCATTCGGCGTCGGCCAGCAGGATCACGTCCGGGTCGCTGGCCAGCAGGGTTTCGCTGTTGGCGGTGACTCGATACAGGTTGATGTCGGCGAACACATTGCGTGCCCCGGCAGCCGCCAGCAGCGGAGTGACAAATCCGCGTCGGCCTTCGCTGTCGAGGCCTTTGACTTCGCTGTCGAGATAGAACACGGACAACGGTTTACCCGCACCGGCCAAGGCTCGGGCGCCGGCAATGTCCTTTTCCATGGAGTCGATCAACGCTTGGGCTTTTTGCTGCTGGTGCAGCAGCTTGCCCAGCGTCAGCAAGTCATTGCGTACATGCGCGAAATAATCCAGCGAGTGCCCGTTGCAGGCGGATTCCAGCAGATACGAACCCACGCCATTGCGCGCCAGTCCCGAGCGTGAGGTCACCCCGTCGCCGAACGCCGTGGCAAAACCGCCGATCACCAGATCCGGTTTCGCAGCGTAAAGCACTTCGCTGGCCGGGTATTGCCGCGCGATCACCGGCACACCGAAATACTCGGCTTGGCGCTGCCCGGCACCGGTGTCATCCAGATAAGCCACGCCGACCAGCGCTGGCCCGGCACCCAGTGCCAGCACGAGATCCGCCGCATGCTGATTGAGCGCGACGATGCGTGAGGGCGCAGCGGCGCGCCAGTCTTCGCCGCAATTACGGTAATGGTCGGCGTACGCGGGGGCCGCGCAGAGCAGGGCACTCAATAACATCCACAACCTGTTCATGGCCGCGCCTTGATCAGCAAGTTCGCAACCACTTCACCGTCCACCAGATGCCCCTCGACCAGCCGCTGCACATCTTCATGGCTGCGCACGCCATACCAGCAGCGCTCCGGATACACGGTCACAATCGGCCCCAGATTGCACGGAAACTGACAATGCGTGCGGGTCAGCAAAACACCGCCCGGCTTCTCGATGCGATCGTGCGCGAGTAAATGCCGGCGCAAGGTTTTCCATAACTGCAAGGCGCCGCGTTGGGTGCAGCGCGGGCCGGTGCAGAGGAACACATGGCGTGCGTGCTCGGGCACGTGCGACCAGTCCGGGTGCGTGTCGACGCCGTCGACGGTTTTGATGTCACTCATCAGAAGCGGTACGTGTAGCGTACTTCGGAGGTGAACGGCCGGCCGAGGTTATCGACGTTGCTCGAACGGCTGGTGACGTAATCGCGGTCGAAGAGGTTTTCCACCAGCAGGCTGACGCGGTGTTGGTGGGCGTTGTCGAGATAGCGATAAGCGTCGGCGTCGACCACTGAATAGTTGCCGTACTCGACCTGCTTCGAGCTTTTGATGTCGCGGATATAGCGGATCGCACCGCCGGCGCCCCACAGGCGGTTTTCCGATTCATAACCCACGCGTGAACGGGCGAAGAAGCTCGGGATGTCGTTGATCGTCACACCGCTGCGCGACTCGGTGAGGTTGCGGGTCATGTCCGCTTGCAGGCTCCACTGATCGTTGAGCGCCAGTTTGGCGTCGGCCTCGAAACCGCGCATCTGGATCGTGCCTTCACCGTTGACCCACTGAATGTCATCGAGGGTGATCAGGTCGTCGATCTTGCGTTTGAACAGGGTCACGCTGGCGCTGAATTCGCGGTCGAGCAGAAAGCCTTTGTAGTCGACACCCAGTTCGGCGTTGCGGCTTTTTTCCGGTTTGAGATTGCGGTTGCCGATCTCGTCGCCCGGCTCGTTGACGAACAGTTGCTCGGCGTTCGGCAGTTTGTAGGCGCTGCCGTACTGACCGCGCACCGCCCAGTTGTCATTGAGGTCATACAGCGAAGTGAGCATGCCGACCGTGGCACTGTCGCCGCCGCTCATGGCCTCGTGACGCACGCCGATGCTCGGGTGCCAGTCGGGCAGGGCGTCGATCTGCGGGCGCAGTTGCGTGTAGAACGCGTGCGCTTCAGCCTTGTCGTTGTCGATAATCAGCACATCGTCCTGGCCCTTGAACCATTGGTTGTCGGTGCCGAACACCAACACATGGCCACCGGGCAATTCTGCTTTGCCTTCGGCCTGCACGCCCCAATCGGTGAAGCCCCAATAGTCGTTGTGGTTGATGACTTTGGTGCCGCCGCCGGCGATGTTGTTGACCCGGGTGTAGCGCGTGTCCCAGTCGTTGATATGGCCTTTGACGAAGTAGCTCAGACGCTCATTGATGGTCTGCTCGAAAGTCGCCGTGGCGATCTGCTGCACGCGGTCGTTGGTGGTCTTGTGATTGTCGACCGGACGGGCGAAGTCGAGGTTGGCGTCGGCGTATTGGTAGAACAGTTCCAGCCGCGCATCCTCGCCAAACGACTGAATCGCCTTGCCGCCGAAGGTGGTGACTTCGTAGGCGCGGTTCTTCTCGCTGACGTTTTTCATGTCGCGGTTGCGATAGGGCTGGTAACCGTCGGAGACGTTGTGGCTGACGTACGCGAGCAAACCGAGATCGCCGAAACCGTTGCTGAAGATGTTTTCGACCCGAGCGTCTTCGGTGGTGCCGCCGAAGCTGTCGACGCCCAGATTCACTTCGCCGGAGGTTTTGCGCGATTGCGGGCTGCGGGTGACGATGTTGATCACCCCCGACACTGCCTGGGTGCCGAACAACAGACTCTGGCCACCCTTGAGCACTTCGATGCGCTCGATGGCGTTGGCCGGCAGGGTGTCCAGATAGAGGCCGCCGTACAGGCGATTGTTCAGGCGCACGCCGTCGAGCAGGATCAGCGTGTCATCGTTGCGCCCGCCCAGCAGCGAATAGGTGCCGTAGTCGAACGGGCCGTTTTTCGGCGCGACATACAGGCCGGGAATAAACATCTGCATGACGCGGCTGACATCGGCACTGGGGCCAGCGCGCTCTATCTGTTCGCGGCTGACGATCTCGACCTTGCTGCCGAACTTCGCCATCTCGGCGACCGTGGTCGACTCCACCGACGGTGCGGAAACGATTTGCTGATTGAGTTCCAGCGGCGTGTCATCTGCCAGCAGCAGGGGACTGAACAAACAGCCGAACAGAAGGGTTGGAGCCGAGGTGTAGAAAGGTCGAATCATTGTCTTCTCGAAAAGGATCTTCGCAGAAGAGCATGCAGGAGAAGGCATCGCGCACAGCCAATACCGGCCCATGCCCGCCCACCGCAGGATTTTGCCAAACAGCAATTCAGGCCGGTCTCCGGGCTCGCGCGTATCGAGGCTTTCACCTTCCCATGGCCGTGCGGCCACAGTGGTGTATCGAAAGCATCACGCGCATACCGTTGCGGGGGCAGCACCGGACTTGTTCGAAAAGAACGTACCGGTTTCCCGTTTCACCCCATGCACGGCGGCATGGGACACCTGAAACTGGGCGGCATCTGAACATTCGAATGACCGTTCGTCAACTTGCCAATTATCGGCTGGGGGGCGACGGCGATAGCCATGAGGATGTCTGCATACACCGCAATACCCTGTAGGAGTGAGCCTGCTCGCGATTGCGCAGGGTCAGTCAACCTATTCGGTGCAGACACTCCGCTATCGCGAGCAGGCTCACTCCTACAGGGGCACAAGATTGGTGTAGATCCTGTCCGCCAGCATTGGCCGTCAAATCCTTGAAGGTTTAAAGTTCACTTCAAAGTCATTTGCAGCTCAGGTCAATCATGAAAATCGGCGAACTGGCAAAAATCAGCGGTCTGGCGCCTTCGCGCATCCGCTTCTATGAGGCGAGCGGGCTGATCAAGTCGGTCGAGCGCAAGGCCAACGGTTATCGCGACTACGCCCCGGAAACCGAGTGGATCCTGCATATCATCACCGGCGCGCAGTCAGCGGGTTTTTCCCTCGAGGAAATCCGCCAGTTACTGCCGGTGAACGCGCAGGAATGGCAGCACGAAGAAATGCTGGTCGGGCTCAAACGCAGGGTCGAAGAAATCAAAATCCTCCAGCAACGCCTGGCGCATAACAAGGCGCAGTTGCTGCGGGTCATTCACGGCATCGAGAGCAAACCGGCCGACGTCGGCTGTGCCGACAACGCGCAGTTGTTGATCAGCCAGATCCGCGAGGAGAAGGCGCCGGTGATTTCCGGCCTGCGTGGCATGGCCTCCGGGAAGTAAAAGCGTATTGAAAGGCCGCCGTTTGACGGTGCTGGCCGATAGATTTAGAGACTCTAGTTTGAGTTCAATGAGAGTCAACGCTTGGCATCACTGTCATGAGAGGATGCCAAGCGGGTATGTGATAGTTACTGGTAAGAGTGAACTACGGGTGCCAACATGCTCTGGAAATTGGCAATCGTCGGGTCAATGAGTTTTTTCAGGTTATATTTTTTCAAGGGCCCCACGTTGTCAAAACGCGCTTCGATTGCGATTTTTACCTTTTCCCAAAAGTCCAGTTCGAGTGTGAGTTCGTTGCTGCCATGATTGGATCTTAAACGGTCCGTGAGATAACGCTCTGAGGCAATCTCAATGAAGTCAGCAATGGCTGTATTAGGAGCCTCGACAAGCGCAGTAACGAACAAATCCACATCAACATCCGTGAAGAACACAGTATGGCGGTGCTCGGTGATCAGTAATTTAACGAGTGTCGTCCGGGTGCCTTGTTTAATGGCCGTATAGAAGCTAGAAAGTTTGTCTGAAGCGTGAGTTTTGGATTTTTCAATCTGGGCTTTTTTGAAAGCGTCCGCGTGCGCACTTATAAAAAACTCGAACGAGTGTGCCAGTTTTTCGTTGCTCTTCAGGTTGGCCACTTCCCACTGAATAAAATCATTGAGATTGCAATTTTTCCAACTGTCGGAACCTTGATGTTTTCTCGGATAAGCACTTATGCAGTTAGCCAGGTCAGTGGCTTCCATATGACTCAAGTCATGTTCAATTAACTTCGCCATCAACTCCGCCTTTCTAAGGAATTTTAGCGGGTGTTCATCATCAAGGCTTAAAATTTCACTTTCCAGCGTATTGTTGAGGAGGAGGAACTCATCATCTTCCAGAGAATGAAAGTAGTTGATTTTTTCCAGCGTGTCCTGCTCGGGTGTCTCCTGTTTTGCAAAAAATGGCAGTGACTCGGAGAGTAAGTTGATTTTTGAGTGGTCGCCGTTAAACAGAACATCGAACCAAAAGTTATCTCTCAAGATTGGTAGTTCCGAAGGGAAGTATTTTTTTGTGAAAGCCGTGCCTGATTGGAAAATATTATTGCATAACAGGTCTTCCTTACGAATCTTGGCAGACCTGACTTCCATGCTGAGTGCAAAAAAGGTTTTGGCTAGCAAGTTTGCGTATTTTTCATGGTCTTGAAATTTACGTTCAAGGGTATCCCACATTTGGGAGAAATCGTCGATTGCCTGTTTTAGCGATCGGAGGTTGCGACAGTCTGACGCGGCATAGGCTTCTACAATTATTTTTTTGAATTGCTGGATGTTATCTGCGTCGTCATGGAGGAATCGCTCAATGACGTCTTCAGCACTGTGATTGACCAGAAAAGTTTTGCTGATAACTTTTTCTTTGAATTTTCTATAGTTCTCTTCCTGCCCTCTCTCGAGTTCCGCTTCGTTGGCAATCAATATGGTTTTTATCTGGCAGGTTTCTACGATGTGGTTGATGTAGCCTAGTAAATCCTGGAGCGGGATTCTAGAGCGTTCAACATCGTCAAGAATCAGCGCGTAGTCGGATTTTCCATCGATGAGCAGGTTGTATAAATTGATATCTCCTGCATTAGCGCTCATGGAGATTTCAGTTTTCATTTCTCCGGGCGCTTCCAGCTTTATTGCGGTCGCCAGTTTTTTGACCGAGCTCCCCAAGAGTTTCATTGCTTTGGAGTTCATGACAGGATAAAAGAATCCTAGTATGCGGTCTTCCACTTCGGATATTTTGTGGAGTCCAAACAGGCTGACTTTAACCAGTTTAAGGTTTTTAATTTTGTTGTTTGTGACAAAAAAATTGATGAAGTGAGTTTTACCACAACCCCAATTCCCGGTGAGTAAAATGGCTTGGCTCGAGTGTTTGCTATTTAGGTAGTGAAGTAAATTCGTTTCGATATTTTCGTTGACTGATTCGGTCATGTGTCATTTCCCTATGAATTTCGAACGATATTAAAAATGCAGTAGAAATTTTCTCTAGCGTTAAATGCGGATTCTGGCCTAGAGCCATCATGCGCAGTGTCTACTTTTCATTAAGGGCAGCGCAATCCCTTTGCCCGTTTTCAGACACCCTCCCGCGTCTGGAATCTTATCCGGAAGCTTTCGAAAAAACGATTGACCCTAAAGTTGGCTTTAATCTTATGGTTGTCCCACGCCCAATCGAGGACTCCTCATGAACGTGTTCGACAACCTGATGCTCCCCAATGGTTCGACCCTCAAGAACCGCATTGCCAAAGCCGCCATGGAAGAAAACATGGCCGACGCCGATCAGGCACCTTCGGAAGAACTGATGCGCCTGTATCAAGCTTGGGCCGATGGCGGTGCCGGGCTGTTGATCACTGGCAACGTCATGGTCGATGGCCGCGCGATGACCGGGCCGGGCGGCGTGGTGCTGCAGGACGATCAGCAATTGGCCAAGTTCAAGCGCTGGGCGCAGATTGGCCGCTCGGGCGGCGCGCAGTTCTGGCTGCAGATCAACCATCCCGGCCGACAGATGCAGGCCAACCTCGGGCAGAAAACCTGGGCGCCATCGGCGGTCCCGCTCAACATGGGCAGCCTGTCCAAACATTTCTCCACGCCCCATGCGATGACTGCCAGTGTGATTGCAAAGGTCGTTCAGCGTTTCGCCCGCAGCGCACAGCTTGGCGAGCATGCCGGCTTCACCGGTGTGGAAATCCACGCCGCCCATGGTTATCTGTTGAGTCAGTTTCTGTCGCCGCTGACCAATCAGCGCACGGACCAGTGGGGCGGCTCGCTGGAGAACCGCGCGCGGCTGTTGCTGGACATCGTCAAGGCTGTGCGTGCACTGGTTTCTGCGCAGTTTGCGGTGGCGGTGAAACTCAATTCCGCCGACTTCCAACACGGCGGCTTCAGCGCCGATGAGGCGCGACAAGTCGTCGAATGGCTCAACGATCTGGGTGTGGATCTGGTCGAATTGTCCGGCGGCAGCTACGAAGCCCCGGCCATGCAGGGCGAGGCGCGAGATGGTCGTACCCTGGCACGTGAGGCGTACTTCGTCGAGTTCGCCCAGGACCTGCAGAAAGTCGCGCGGATGCCGCTGATGGTTACCGGCGGCGTACGTCGTCGGCCCATCGCTGAAATGGTCGTTAACAGTGGTGTGGACATGGTCGGCATCGGCACGGCACTGGCCATCGATCCGAACCTGCCGCGTGACTGGCTGCAGGGCAGGGACAGTGCCCCCGAACTGCCGCCGATCACCTGGAAGAACAAGGCCATGGCGTCGCTGGCCAACATGGCGGTGGTCAAGTTCCAGTTGCGCAAACTCAGTCAGGCGAAAACACCAGATCCGCACGTGTCACCGCTGCGCGCGCTGATCATGCAGCAAATCGGCAACGCCTTGCGTACCCGCCAGTACCGCAAGTGGGTGGCGAGCAACTGATCTGAATGGCTTGCTGACGTTCAGCCCTATATCCTGCACGCCTGTTTGATGGATTGATTTAGGGAAGAATTGCATGCCGTTCAGGGTGATGGTGGTCGGTGGTTACGGAAATTTCGGCAGCATCGTGTGCCGCCATCTGGCGCTGATGCCGGACATCGGTCTGGTGCTTTCGGGTCGTGACCCGCGCAAATTGCAGCGCAAACTCGATGAGCTGAACAGCCAATCGGGCAATGTCTGCGAAGGCTGGTGCGGCGACGCCATGGGCGAAGAGTTCGAGGCCGCATTGCGTGCGCTGAACATTCAGTTGGTCGTGCATACCGGCGGGCCGTTTCAGGGGCAATCCTATGCCGTTGCGCAGAGTTGCATCGACGCTGGCGTGAACTACTGCGATCTGGCGGACTGCCGCACGTTCGTCAATGGCATCGACGTTCTCGACACACGGGCGAAGCAGGCCGGCGTGGCGATCCTCAGCGGTTGCAGCTCGGTGCCGACGCTGTCGTCCGCAATCATCGATGAACAGCGCCAGCGTTTTTCACGCATCGACTCGATCGAACACGGCATTTCCTCATCGGCGAAAATGCCGGGTCTGTCGACCATCGAAGGCGTACTCGCCTATGCCGGCAAACCGATCAAACAACTGAAAAACGGCAAGGTGCACGAAGTGTCCGGCTGGCTGGACCTGACCTTGCGCAAAATGCCGCAGATGGGCACGCGGCTGCTGGCCAACGTCGATGTCCCGGACATGGATATCTTCGCCAGGCGCTATGGCGCGCAGACCCTGAGTTTCAAGGCGGGCGCCGGGCTCAAGCTCGGCGGTATCGCCAATGGTCTGCTGGCTCAGGCACTCAAAATCGGACTGGTGCGCGACCATGCTTTGTGGGCCGCAAGATTGCATCGCCTGGGCACGCGCTTCGAGCGTTTCGGCGATGGCAAAAGCGCGATGTACATCGACGTGCAAGGCCTTGGCATTGACGGCAAACCGCTGTCCATGACCGCGCAACTCACCGCCCTGAACGACAAAGGCCCGGAAATCCCCAGCTGCGCCGCCGTAGCACTGGCGACGAAAATGGCCCAAGGCTACGTGCCGACCGCCGGCGCCCGACCTTGCGTGGGCGAAATCAGCGTCGCCGAGTACATGGCCGCGATCAACGACCCGGCCAACCTGAGCCTGGCCGTGAACTTCTCGGACGGGCAGCGCTGACATGCTCTATCTGTGCCTGAAGTACCTGCACATCATCGCGGCGATTTTCCTGTTCGGCTTCGGCATGGGCTCCTACCTCTACCTGATCGCCGCCAGTCGCACGGCCAACCCGCAAGTGATCGCGCATGTCGCACGCATGGTCGTGCGCTTCGACACCTGGATCACCACACCGGCCGGGTTCGTGCAGATCATCAGCGGTTATCTGCTGATGCGGCTTTCAGGCTTGACCATGAGCACCGAGTGGGTGCTGACGTCGTTGATCATTTTCCTCTGCGTCGGCTCGCTGTGGCTGCCGGTGTTGCTGTTGCAGAAGCGACTGTATGTGATGGCGACGAGTGCGAGCGAAGCGGGGGCGGGGCTTGATGAGCATTATCAGGCGGTTTACCGCAAATGGTTCTGGATGGGCGTGCTCGGTTTTTCCGGGATGTTCGTCATCGTGTTGATGATGGTGACGAAGATGACACCCGTGCAGTTGTTCAGCTTTCTGATGTAGACGCCGCTGCTTTCAGAAAGCGCTGTTCGTGGTCTGGAGTGGGCAGCAGGCAGGTGTCGTATTTGCCGAACAGGCGATAGCGATTCAGCGCAATGCGGTCGTAAGCCCAGTCGCGCAGGCCCCGGGGGAAAATGCGCAGCAGTCGCAACGGCTGCCAGCGGGCGGGCAATTGGCTGATGACTTCGAAGAAAGCGTCGGAACGTTCCCAGTAGTGGCGGTCACGGATAACGGCCATGGTGTCGAATTGATCTATGGGCAGACCGGCCCAGGCCAGAAGCTCCTGACCCTCGGGCGATTGCACGGCGGCCAGACGCACGCGGCGTTGGTGGTCGTGGCGGATAAGGAAGCGTGCCCAGCCGTTGCAGAGTTTGCACACGCCGTCGAAGAGGACCACGGATTCGCCGGGGTTGAGGAGCGGGGCGGGGATTGGGCGGGTTTTTGAGGTGGGCATGGGGTTGGGTTCGGGAGAGGCTGGAATGTTGCGATCATAGCCTTAGAAGTTGCTGTCTGCGAATGGCCGTACTTGGCAGGAACCGGCTGAGGTGAGAACTCACCGTTCGGTGACAAACATCAAGTCGGGCCAAGTCTCACGCCACGCCTTGGCTCGAATGCGATCCAGAAACATGGCATGTTTTTCGATTCTGAATCGTTCTGTTGGCCGTACCACCAGCGAGAACAGATCATCCAGCCCCAACGGCGCCGAAACCTCTATCTCGTCTTGACGATCAAGTCTGACAGCAACGGCAGTTGCCGTTTCGGGCCAACAGGTCATCGCATCGGCAGCGGAGCGATAGGGAGCATCGGCGTTGCGCAAGTGCATTCGAGCCTGATTCTTTACAGACCAGTTCACTTCACTGCAGAGGCTCGAGAGTGTGCTTTCCAGCGCCGAATCGGTTTGCGCACTGGCACGTGCCGGGTCGAACCAGATGACATCGATGTCTGCGGGCAACGCTGATGCAGGTGATCCCACACCAGGCTGCGCACGAAGCCGGCGCCAATCCAGCAATCCGGCAAGTTCAGCTCGCGAGCCATGCGCAGGATTTTCATCCTTACAGGATCCTGAGTGAGCAGGGTTTTTAGCTGTGTTTCGTGCTGCATTGGGTGTTTCTCATTGCGCTTGGTCATGTGGATCTTGGCAAAGGTATCCACAATCGTGACATTTGATGAATGCTTTCGACTGTTTTCAGATTGAAGCGGATCGTCGTGAATGTCTGCTTTCGGCCAGAAGCGGACGTTCGATTCGTCTGATAACGACTCTGAGTTGCCCTCAGTGGTCGACAGCAGTCAGCCAAAAACAGCACTGATCGCCCAATAATGGCTAAGAAACCCGATCAGCCATCACTATGATAGATACTCCGAACGTTACGCCAGATAGCCGGGTAAGCTCAGCCAACGGCCGTAAAGGGGTAGGCAAATCGTCAAGTGTTAGTGGACTTAATGGACGGTATTGTAGCTCATACCCGTTCAAGGCTTGGCTTGCAGCGCGATGGACGTCCGACCAGTCATAGGCAAAGAGTCCACGCTTGGCAAAGGCGACGAAAGCGTTTGCGCCAGACATGGAAGTGACTGAATTTACATCGGACACCTCCGACAATGAAAGGACCCATTCTTCGCAGTCCTCGGTGGAGGGAAGTGCGGAGTCAGGAATCGGACCCCGACCAGCCGTAGTGAACAACGCAATGTGCCCGATGGCGTCAGTAGCGATCCATCCAACATCAAAGCCCTCAACATCAAGGGGAGTAACCATCGGCACCTACTTTAAAAGGCAGCTAGTTGATTTTTAAACTTTCGTTTTCCAGCTCTGAGAATGTAAAGGCGTGTCCGCAAATTGCCAAATAGGGAAGAAAAACGACGGATCTATCATACCTGCTCTAAATGTCCGCTTTTGGCCGAAAGCAGACGCCCAATGCAATCTTGATCCCTTTGTGACAGCAGCCAGACCGCCGCCACAAAGGGATGTCCCCTCAATCCACCGGCACAACTTTATCCAGTGCTTGATTCACCGCCAATTCCCCCAGCATCACCACTTGCGCAATCCCCAGCGCAGTTTTGCGGTGGCCTGGGTCCAAGAGGGCGGCGAAGTTGCAGAGCATTTCGGTGGCTGAGCTTAGGGACTCGCTGGCGTTGACGAGCAGGGACTCGCTGTCGTAGTCGGCGTTGGCTAGAAACATGGGGGCGTGTTTTTTGTCGCTGCCCATGATGCGTTGGGTTGGTGTGAGGTAGTAATCAAGGGCGCGTTCGGCGGCTTCGTGGAATTTCCTGGAATCGGGAGATTCGTACGGGGAGGCCGGATCTGTCTCCGGCGGGTTCGGCGTGATCTTGAACATGTTCTTCTTTTTCCTGTGGTGTGGCCGCCGCACCGAGCTACTAAACAAGGGGTGGCAGCTGTACGCAGGTTAGTAGACCGGGGAAAAGAAGAAAGCCGGCGCGCCCGAGGGCGCCCTACGCACAGCCGCCATCAAGTGCAGGTACGTAAATACCTTTTGACGGACGCTTGTGCACTTTCATTTACCACGGGCTACTAAACCCGATCACTGGGAATCAGTGACGCGAACCAAGTTACCGGTGGCCCTTGAGGCGCACAAGCCGGCGGATTCTGGCGTAGTCGTAGGCAACGGCGCAAGAAGTTGTAGCCTTGAGCCGGTAACGCGACGTGTCTTTTAAACAACCACAAAAAACTCCTAAACACGCCTCATCAACACGCCGTTCAAAATGACATTCGTCGGCCCGCCCTCCAGCTCAGGCAATGGCCTGGAACCCTCACGCCCGGGCACGCACCAACACTAAGTTGCATCCCAAAAAGACGAGGAAGGATACCCATGTCAGTTCATCCGATTTTGTTTCTGGGTGGCTCCGGCGCCATCGGCCACCGTTCTGCCGAAGCGTTGCGCGCCGCGCATCCTGACGTACCGTTACTGATCGGCGGCCGCGACCTGGCCAAGGCTCAACAAGCCGCGCAAGAAATGGGCGGGGCGCAGGGCGTAGTCATTGATCCTGCTGCCGATGACTTGGGGCTGGGTGATCGCCCGATCAGCGCTGTGGCGGTTTTCTACATGGATCATTCCCTGGTCGGGCTGCGTTTTGCGCAGCAGCGCAAGGTGCCGCATCTGAGCATTTCGTCCGGCATTTTCGAGATTGCGCCGCAAATCGCCAGTTACATCCATCGCCCTGACGCGTCCCCCATCGTGCTGGGTTACGAATGGATGGTGGGCGCGACGACGGTGGCGGCGCTGCACATTGCTGAGGCGTTTGCCCGGGTGCGCGATATTCGCATTGATGCGTTGGTTGACGAGCAGGACGGCGGCGGGCCGACCGTGGCTAAAGATTTTGAACACTTGAGCAAAATGCTGCCCGCCGCCCTGACGCGGCGCGATGGCAATTACGTCTGGCGTGAAGGTGAGGAGCAGAACGTCAGCTTCCGGGCGGTGGACGGCACGTCGATGCAAGCCTCTGGCTTCTCGTCCATTGATGTTACCGGGCTGGCTGCCGCCACCGACGCGCCAAATGTGCAGTTCAATCTGGCCAGCGGGGTGAGTTCTTCGCGACGCGCGGGTCGGCCGATGTCGACCGAGATCCTCATCGAAATGGTCGGCGAGGATCGCAAGGGTCGGGCGTTGCACACACGGCATGCCGTCGTTCACCCGGCAGGCGCCGCAGCGTTGACAGGGCTCAGCGTGGCCATGTTATTGGAACGACTGCTTGGGCTGGATGGCAAACCACCCACTCCGGCAGGTCTTTACTTTCCTTATCAGTTGCTCGACGCCGGTTCATATCTGCAGCGTCTGAACAAAGAGGGCGGTGAGCTGCTGGAGCTACGAGTGCAGTAACCGTCATGCGCAGCACCGCCGACTTGCCGCTCATTCAGGTCGGCGGTGATGCGCATTCACTCAACTGTTGAAGCGTAAAACCGATCTGGTAAGCGTGAACTACTCAGCGAATTGTTCCGAGAGCAACTTTTTACAGTCCAATTGCAGGTCACCCAGGAATGGGTGGATTTCCGACGACTCCATTAAAGCCATCAGCTCTGTGGCTCGCGTCCTGATGGGCATCCATTCTTCATGCTCAAAGATCAGGCGTTCATGGCAATGAAATGCGGCCTCGGTAAGGCTATTGCATCGCTGCCAAATGTCTTCCAGCCGGCTCTTCACGTCCTCCGGTAGCCCTCTGCGGCAGATTGAAAGTAGCTTTTCTATCGGAAGAATCATCTCGGACCAGACTTCACAGGCGGGGCAATCCGGGATAGTTGTCTGCTGTATGTCCGAGGGTTGGGCCAGAAACCCAAGCGCTTCGATTACTTCGCACGCGGCAAGAACCTGCTTGTACTCATTCTGGCCGTACCAAGCCCATAGCGTGGAGGAGAACCCCATATCAAACTCCAGAAAAATCCAGCCCCCGAGACTTCACATTTTCTATCGCTTCGAGAAGCTGGCCGTCGAAGTACTCGGAGCCATCTCTTTCGCGCACTTCGATGCGCTCTTTTGCCTCGATCAACAGCTGTTCGGGAGCGATATTCTGATTCAAGAAAGTAGCGACCATCAGATCGCTCAAATGCACTAGCGGTGTATCCCATGACTCCTGGCAGCGTTGCATCAGCCCGGTATGGACATCCCCGTGCCATGGCCCTAAAAGATTCGAGATTGCCAATTTTGAGGTCATAAACTTCCTGAAGTCAGACTAACGGGCCAGGCGATTCGCTCTGTTCGGAGGAGATGAAACTCACCCCTCAATCAAATGAGCTTAACCCAGTCACATTAACCACAGGAATCTCACGGCGACTGCCAAGCCCCGCCATTCGCCACCGGCACCTCACCCAGATCGTAAGGATTAACCCCTTCAAGGCAGCCAACATTGAAACCAAACTCCTGCGGATTGGTACTACGTCGGTGATGGGTGTAAATGCCGCAATTCCCGCAGAAAAAATGCTCTGCCACTTGCTGGCCAAAGCTGTACTTCAACAACGCAGACTTACCGCGGATCACTTTCAGGTCAGCCGCCGGGACTGCGGCGACAATTGCGCCTCGGCGTTTGCAGAACGAGCAGTCGCAGCGGTGGGGCGTGGGCAGGCCTTCGGGCAGGTGGATTTCTAGAATGACGGCGCCGCAATGGCAACTCGCGCGGTGGTCACGGCGGATCAGCGTGTTCCCTATGTGTTTGAGCATGACTAAGCCTCCATCCAGTCCACCGTCGCCGTTTCGCGCCATTTCACCTCGGTGATGCCGAACCGCTCGGCCTGGGGTTTGGAGATGACTTTCAACGGTGGCTTGCCGGGTTTGGGAATCGGCGCAATGCCGGCATCGCAACTCGCCCAATGCCATGCGTCGGCGTTGCGCATGGTTTTTGCGCGGATGACGAATGACTTTGGCTGGCCGTGAAGTTTGTATTCGATGACGAAGATGTCGACGTTGCTCATGCGTTCCTCCTTACGCTCATACGCAAATGAGTTTTGCCGACGGAAAAAATTCAAAGGATTTTCGGGGTTTGTTTCAGGCTGCTGACAATTGTTTTGCTTTGAACGGTTGGAACCGGCGGCGGCCTAAAGATCAAGCCTTTGCCAAGCAGACAGAACACGAAAAATCCCCTCGATTTCAACCCCGGAGGTACCCGGTGAACAAGACGATCAGCGCCAGGGATTTGAACATTCAGCTCAAGCACAACGATGACGCTGCACTGTTCAAATGGCTGCTTGCCAGTTTCCTGATGGGCAAGCGGATACAGGCCGAAATAGCCGCCGAAGCCTATCGGGTGATTGCCGATAAACACGGGCGCGATACACCGCGCAAACTGGCTGCGTGCAGCCATCGTGAGCTGGTCGCGATGCTCGGGGAGGCGCATTACGTGCGTTACGACGAGACCACCGCCGTGCGGCTGCACGCCTTGGCACGCAAGCTTAACGACGAGTACGCGGGCACGGTCAGCCATATGGTCGAGGTCAGCGCTGATCGCCCGGCGTTTGAGAAGCGACTGGCGGAATTCGACGGCATCGGCCCGAAGACCGTGGAAATCTTCATGCGCGAGGCAAACGCTGTGATCAGCCTTTGATCGTGGGCCGTGACGAAAAGCGCTCACCGCCCAGGTCGTGCAAAGCCTATTTGACTCGACGGCCAGAACGATTGATCGCCAACAGGCACAGCCCGACCAGCAATGCTGCACCTGCAACCAGGAGCGCCGAAGGCTGCATCGGCTGTCGAAAGCCAGTGGCTGTACGTCGCTGCGATATCGCCAGTGGTCGGGTTTCAACGGTCGCTTCGTCAAGCGTGTGGAATGGCGTAATAGCTTCTGCCTGAAAGGGCATTTCCTCGATGCTCAGACGCAGCTCATCTGACAACTCCAGTGTCCGCGCGGTGATCGTGCCAACGATTCTGTCTGGATAAACCGGTTCGCCATTGGGATCAAGTTGGTCATACAGGAAATGCTGCCCTTCGAGCCAGCCAACGGCCGTCTGCAACTCGGGGCCCAGGTAATACTTGCCGTCGAGGAAAAACCCAGGAAATTGCGGCGCGCGCTCGACGCTTTCAATGCGATAACGCTCACCCGGTTTCATACCGGTTTCAGGGGCAATCATGGTCAATCCCTCCGCTGTAGGTTCAGCGGTAGAGAACAAGGATCGAGCGTCGTTCCATGTAAAAGAGGAAAGGTAGCGGTTGTCCCGGAACGGATCTGTAACAGGCGAAAACAACTTCGCCCGACCAAGGCCGGGCGAAGCGGTGTGGCGCTAGCTCAATCAGTAATCCCAGATCGCCGGAATCCAGCGGAACGCCTCGCCATTGACGGCAACGCGGCCGACCGACGGGAAGGGCAGGTGTGTGGCGACAAACAGTTCGCCACTGGCGGCGGCTTCCTGCAGCAGGCGCACGCGCACGCGCACGGCTTCATTTGGGTCGTGCTCGAAGCCGTTGTGCCAGTCCGGGTGGTCGAAGGCCACCGGGAACAGGGCGTCGCCGGCGAAAGTCAGGCGTTCGGCGCCGGAGGTCACGTAGACCACGCAGTGGCCCGGGGTGTGGCCACCGGTGATTTTGGCGACTACGCCGGGGGCGACTTCGAACGCGTCTTCGAAGATGCGCAGCTTGCTTTGGTACTGCTGGATGAACGCATTGGCGGTCGAGCGCAGCACGTCCGGCACCGGCGCGGGCATGTCGGTGCTGGTGAAGTCCGGCGAGGTCCAGAAGTCGACTTCGGTGGCGGTGACGTGGATGCGCACGTCGTCGCGCAAGCGGTTTTTCACCGTGTCGACGAGCAGTCCGCCGATGTGGTCCATGTGCATGTGGGTGATGACGATATCGGTGACGTCTGCGAGGTCGATGCCGGCCGCCGCGAGGCGTTTGGGAAACTGCCCGGCGCGGGGGAAGCCGGGGAACTGGCCGCCAAGTCCGGCGTCGACGAGGATCACCTGTTCGCCGCTGCGTACCACCAGCACATTGAGTGCCCAGTCGAACGCGTCGGGGCCCAGATACATCTCTTTGAACCACTCAGCGCGGTCGGCGGGATCGGCGTTGGTCGACATGGTCTGGGTCGGCAGCGGCAGAACGCCGTCGCTGATTACCATCACGTCGATGTCACCGAGGCGCAGCGCGTAGCGCGACGGCACCAGCTCTTCGGTCGGGGTTTGCAGGGTGGCGCTGTTGGCGGTGAAGGAATCCAGATGCATGGTCATGGTGTTCTCCTTTTTATCAGGCAAGACATCGGTTCTTGGGCGCTCGGGGCAGATCAGGCCACCGGAATCGCAGGGTCGGCAGCGGCTAGAGCGGCGCTACGCTCGGCGACCGGCGGGTAGATCCATACGCTGTTGATTTGCGTCTTCAGTTCCTTGGCTTCGTCTTTCACCAGTTTCAGCTGGCGATCCCAGCCCTCGGTGTACACCGCGCCCCAGGCGCCCAGGTCGAGGCAGGTCACGTATTTCGGCTGACGGTAGGTGGTCGGTGCCAAGCCGAGCAGATCGGCGACGGCGTTGTTGCCGGCGTGACGGCCGAGGCTGATCGCGTGCTGGCAGGACATCACCGAAAAATTACCGACGTCGTCGGTGGCGGCGCGGGCGACATCACCGGCGGCGAACACGTGTTCAAGGCCTTGCACTTTGAGGTTGCCGTCGACGTGCAGACGACCCTGGCCATCGCGCTCGGCATTGAGCTGTTCAGTCAGCGGGCTGGCGCGGAAACCCACGGTCCAGATCACCGTGTTGCTCTCGATGTGACGGCCGTCGGCGAGGGTGACGCCGTTGGCATCCACGGCGGCAACGCTGGCGTCGACGATCCATTCGATGCCCAGTGCTTTTGATGCTTCGATGATGGATGGGCGGATGCCGTCGCCCATGGTCGCGGCGATGTCTTTGCTGCGGTCGACGATGATCACCCGGACGTCTTGATCGTCACCGAGAATGGCGCGCAGACGGCTCGGCATTTCGGTCGCGGTTTCGATACCGGTGAAACCACCCCCGGCGATGACCACGGTATTGCGGGCCTTGCTGACCGGTTGACTGGCCAGCGAATGGAGGTGGCGTTCCAGGCGCGCCGACGATTCGATCTGGTCGACGTCGAACGCATGCTCTTTCAGCCCCGGCACCGGCGGACGGGCCAGTTGGCTGCCGCTGGCCAGCACCAGTCGATCGTAAGAAAGCTCACCCGGACGACCGCTTTCATCACGATAACCAACGCGACGTGCCTGGCCGTCGATGCTCTCGGCGGTGCCTTTGACGAAACGCACACCGACGGCAGCGAACAGTGCATCCAGCGGCGCGTACATGCTGTGCACATCGGGTTCGTAGAAACGCGGACGGATGCGCAGTTCGGCTTGCGGGGCGAGCAGTGTGATTTCCACATCGTTGCGGTCATGCATATCCAGCAAACGCGCGGCGCTCAACGTGCTCCATAGCCCACCGAACCCTGCACCGATCACCAATAATTGCTGTTTCATAATGTGCTCCCTGACGCTGATGGATGGATAAAACCGGGTCGTTTCGACCTTGGCGTGACGATCACTGGCCGCCGCAAACTGCTTGCCGTACTGCATGGCGCTTAATCGCCCGCTGTCGAAAGCAATGCTATGGCGTGGGAGGCGCGGGCGCAGTTGTCCATCGGTGTGCGTGGATTACGCATGGGTCGAAGGGAGGTATACGAAGGTATCGAACTGCAGGAGCTGCCGAAGGCTGCGATCTGTCGATCTTGCTTTTAAAAGGCAACATCAAAAGATCGCAGCCTTCGGCAGCTCCTACACGGGAGGGGTTCTATTCAGGGCTTGTTTGATATGGCTGAGCAAGTCATCGGCCTGGAAGGGCTTGGGCAGGCAAGCCACCACTCCGGGGACTCGGGTGTTCACGTCATCGGGATGAGCACTGACGAAAATCACCGGGATGCGCCAACCTTGCGCCTGCAACGCCTCATTGAGTTGCAGGCCGCTCATGCCGGGCATCTGGATATCGGAAATCAGGCAGTGCGCCTGCTCAGGCCCTGTTGATTCAAGGAAGGTGCGGGCGTCGGGAAAGGTCCGTACCCGATAACCGCTGGCGCGCAACAAGCTTTCCAGCGCACTGCGAATGGCCTCGTCGTCGTCAACCACTGCAATGACAACCGTGTTGTGCATAGGGCTCCCTGACCGGATGGGCAAGCGTGACGACTCCTGTCGTTCTTGCACCATACGCCGTCCGCGCTGGCGCAAAACTATACCTAGGTATAGCGCGTCGAGACCCTTTGATAGTCAGCGCTTCCGGCGATCAGCCTTCACGAGTGAAGCGACTACGGTAATCACGCGGAGAAATCGACAGGTGACGCTGGAAGCAGGCGCGCAGACGCTCTTCATCACCGAAACCGCAGAGGCGCGCGACCTTGTCGATGTTGTGCGCCGAGTTTTCCATCAGACGCTTGGCCGCTTCGAGGCGGAACAGTTCGATGGCTTTGGATGGCGTGCGGCCGGTGTTCTGTTTGTAGACCCGGGTGAAATTGCGCAGGCTCATTCTGGCCTGCTCGGCGAGACGCTCCACACTCAGTCTGGGATCGCCGAGGTTGTCCATCAGCCACAGGTGCAGCGGCTCGAACAACGGGCTGTCCTGCACCTGCGCTTGCAGCAACGTGCTGTATTGCGCCTGACCACCGGGGCGTTTGAGGTACACCACCAGCTCGCGGGCTACCTGCAAGGCCACTTCGCGGCCGGCATCCGCCTCGACCAGCGCCAGCGCCAGATCGATACCGGCCGTGACCCCCGCCGATGTCCACACCGCCCCTTGCTGGATGAAAATCGCATCGGCATCCACTTCGATCGTCGGGAAGCGTTCGCGCAAGGTCTCGCACATGGCCCAGTGCGTTGCGGCGCGACAGCCGTCGAGCAGGCCAGCCTTGGCCAGCAGGAACGCGCCACTGCACACCGAGACCACGCGTTGCGCGCTCGGCGCCTCGCGACGCAGCCAGTCGGTCAGTTGGCCATGCTCGTCTAGGGTCTGGCAGATGTCCGGGGCACCGGGGACGACGAGGGTATCCAGTGCGGCCATGTTCAGATCGCGTAGCGCGCGGGTGTCGACGGCCAAACCTTCGACGGTGTGCACCAACCCGCCTTCAAGGCTGGCGGTGTGCAGTTGATAGCCCGCTTGACTGCGTTCGGACATTGCTTTGCTCGCGGCCCAGAACACCGTTTGTGCACCGCTGAGGTCGAGCAGGCTCATTCGCGGGTAGGCGATGAAAACCACGTCGCGTGATTGCGCGGTTGAAGTGCCGGGCTGCGGGGAAACGCTGGGCATCGAAATCTGCCTGTTCAATCGGCTGAAGTGGGACGGTTGCGGCATGGCCGATATTCAGGGTTTTCTGGCCTGTCGGCAACGTGCGCCGACTGCTAGCCTGCTGCGCGACCGTTTGGCTGGCATCTGGCTGCGTTTGCCATCATGGACTAGATTTATTCACCTGCACATCGCACGCGTTGCGATCTCGCCGAGGACTCACGATGACTCTGTGGTCGCATTCCAGCCCCAGCGCAAGCCCGCCCGTGCTGAGGGAACCGGTGGTTTATGTGGTCGACGACGACGCCTCCATGCGTCAGGCTCTCGACGGTTTGCTGCGTTCGATCGGCCTGCAGGTGCAGACCTTCGAAACCTCCCAGGATTTTCTTGCATCGGCCAAACGCGATGTCCCCGGTTGTCTGGTGCTCGATGTGCGCCTGCGGGGTGAAAGCGGCCTGACCTTTCAGGAGCAGATGGAAAAGACCGGCGTGCGCATTCCCATCGTATTCATGACCGGTCATGGCGATATCGCCATGACCGTCAAGGCGATGAAGGCCGGTGCAGTGGACTTTCTCGCCAAGCCGTTTCGCGATCAGGACATGCTCGACGCCGTGGCCAGCGCGCTGGCCCGGGACAGTGCGCGGTTGCTTGCCGAGCAGTCTGGCGCGGTTATGCGTCTGGCTTACGAGACGCTGACCGTGCGTGAGCGTGAGGTGCTGGGGTTTGTCATCGCAGGGCTGATGAACAAGCAGATCGCCGCGCAACTCAACCTCAGCGAAGTGACGGTGAAAGTCCATCGCGGCCAGGTGATGAAAAAACTGTCAGCCCGCTCAGTGGCGGATCTGGTGCGTATAGCCGAAGCCCTGGGCATCGAGCCCGCGCGCCGCAACGGTTGAGCAGCAACCCATTGACGGTGTCGACACAGATGGCCAGCAAAAAGCAGATGTTGTGGGACGACGGCGAACGGGTGTTTGCTCGCGAACGCGACCAGAGGGAGGGCCGTCACAGTGTTCTGGTGATGCGCCCGGCCCTCGCTCAGCCGCTGCCTGCGACCCTTGATCGCCTGGCGCATGAATACAGCCTCAAGGACGATCTCAACGCTGAATGGGCGCTGCAACCGCAAGTCCTTGAACGCGCAGGCGCAACGACATGCCTGGTGTTCGACGACCCCGGCGGTGAGCCGCTGTCGCGCTTGCTG
Source organism: Pseudomonas sp. S3_C06 (assembly GCF_054667675.1). Lineage (NCBI taxonomy): Bacteria > Pseudomonadati > Pseudomonadota > Gammaproteobacteria > Pseudomonadales > Pseudomonadaceae > Pseudomonas > Pseudomonas sp. S3_C06. The sequence continues at coordinate 1,055,085 of NZ_CP162747.1, read as the reverse complement.
ACCGCTCCGCTGGACACCGAGACCGCCCTGCTGCTGGCAATCAATATCGCCGTGGCGCTGGGCCGTCTGCACCAGTGCGGTCTGGTGCACAAAAACCTCAAGCCGCAACACATTCTGGTCAATTGCAGCGACGGCCAGGCACGGCTGACCGGCTTCGGTCTCGCCTCACGTCTGCCCCGTGAACGGCAGGCGCCGGAGCCACCGGAAACCATCGCCGGCACCCTGGCCTACATGGCGCCTGAACAAACCGGGCGGATGAATCGCTCGATCGATTCGCGCAGTGATCTGTATGCCTTTGGCGTGACCCTTTATCAAATGCTCACCGGTTCGCTGCCGTTCAGCGCCAATGACCCGATGGAGTGGGTGCATTGCCATATCGCGCGGTTGCCGATGCCGGCCTGTCAACGGGTGGCCACCGTGCCGGTGATGCTCTCGCGGGTGGTCATGAAGTTGCTCGCCAAGACCGCTGAAGAGCGCTATCAAACCGCTGCCGGTGTCGAGCATGACCTGCGCCGTTGCCTGGACGACTGGCGCCGCGACCGGCACATCGAGACATTCACGCTGAACGAGCAGGGCGCCATCGATCGCCTGCTGATCCCGGAAAAGCTCTACGGTCGCGAGCGCGAAGTGCAAACGCTGATTGATGCGTTCGCCCACATGGTACAAACCCAATCGCCGAAAATGGTGCTGGTCTCCGGTTATTCCGGCATCGGCAAGTCCTCTGTGGTCAACGAGTTGCATAAAGTGCTGGTGCCCTCGCGCGGCTTGTTTGCCTGCGGCAAGTTCGACCAGTACAAGCGCGATATTCCCTATGCGACGCTGGTTCAGGCCTTTCAGGGGCTGGTGCGTACGCTGCTGGGCAAGCGCCGCGAAGTGCTCGTTGAATGGCGCGCGGCGCTGTTGCAGGCACTGTCACCGAACGCGCGTCTGATGACCGAACTGATCCCCGAATTGAAACTGATTATCGGCGAGCCGCCACCGGTGCCGGAACTTGAACCGCAACAAGCTCAGCAGCGGTTCATGCGGGTGCTACAGCGTTTTATCAGCGTCTTCGCCCGACCTGAACACCCGTTAGCGCTGTTCCTCGATGACCTGCAATGGCTGGATGCGGCGACACTGGATCTGCTCGAAGATCTGCTGACCCGCGCGGAGGTTGGCTATCTGCTGCTGGTTGGCGCCTACCGCAATAATGAGGTTGATGCCGACCATCCGCTCAGCGGCAAACTCAAAGCCATTCGCAATGCCGGCGCGCACATCGACGAGATTCGCCTGAACCCGCTCGCCGGTGTGCACATCGAACAACTGATTGCCGAAGCCCTGCGTTGCCCACCCGCGAGCATCGTCACTCTGGCGCGGCTGGTACTGGACAAGACCGGCGGCAATCCGTTTTTCGTTATCCAGTTTCTCCAGGCTCTCGCCGAGGAAGAACTGCTGATTTACGACCATCAGTTCAACCGTTGGCGCTGGGATCTGGAGTTGATCAACGGCAAAGGTTACACCGACAACGTTGTCGATCTGATGGTCGGCAAGCTGGCGCGTTTGCCGTTGGAAACCCGCCAGGCCCTGCAACAACTGGCGTGCCTGGGGAACGTCGCGCGGATCGATACGCTGGCCACTGTCCTCGATCTGTCCACGGCTCGCGTGCACGCGGCGTTGTGGCCGGCGGTGCGCCAGGATCTGGTTGAACGGCTGGACGGCGCCTGTGCGTTTGCACACGACCGTGTGCACGAGGCGGCTTACTCGCTGATTGCCGAAGCCGAGCGCGCGCAGGCGCATTTGCGCATCGGCCGGCTGTTGGCGCTGCAAACGCCGGGCGAGGGCCGCGAAGAGGCAATCTTTGAAATCGTCGGCCAGCTCAATCGCGGCGCCAGCCTGATCAGCGCCCGGTCCGAGCGTGAGCAGTTGGCCGAATTCAACCTGCTCGCCGGTCAGCGTGCCAAGGCTTCGACCGCTTACACCTCCGCGCTGACCTATTTGGGCGCGGGCGCGACGGTGCTTGGCGAACAAGGCTATGACAGCCGCCATGAGTTGGCGTTTGCCCTGGAGCTGAACCGCGCCGAGTGCGAATTTCTTACCGGACAATTGGCGCTGGCCGACTCCCGATTGCAGGTTCTGGCCGAGCGCGCGGCAAACACAGTGGAGCGCGCCGCGGTGACGTGTCTGCACATGGATGTCTACCTTTTGCTCGATCGCAGCGACCGCGCGGTTGCCGTCTGCCTGGCCTATCTGCGCCAGGTTGGCATCGACTGGACGGCACATCCGGACGATCAGCAAGTGCGCCGGGAATACCAGCAGATCTGGGTGCAACTGGGCGAACGCAGCATCGAACAACTGATCGACTTGCCGTTGATGGAAGATCCGGCCTCACTGGTGACGCTGGATGCGTTGAGCAAACTGTTCGCTCCGGCGTTGCAGTCAGATGCGAACCTTGCCTGCCTTACCATTTGCAAAGCCGTCAGCCTGAGCCTGCAACAGGGTAATTGCGACGCCTCTTGCGTGCTCTACGCCAACGTTGCCCGTGTCGCCGGGCGGCGCTTCGGCGACTATGCCGCTGGCTACCACTTTGGCCGTTTGGGGTGTGATCTGGTCGACCGCCGCGGCCTGACACGCTACGAGGCGAGCACTTATCTGTGCTTCTCGATCTTCGTGGTGCGCTGGATGCGCCCAGTGCGCGAGTGCCGCGAATTGCTGCGCCGTGCACTTAGCGCCGCGAACCGCATCGGCGATTTGCCCTACGCGGCCTATGCCGGCAACAGCCTGATTTCTGACCTGCTGTTTATTGGCGAGCCGCTGGCGGAGGTGCAGGTTCAGGCCGAGGCGGGGCTGGCCTACGCGCAGAAAATCCGCTTCGGGTTGGTGGTGAGCTTCATGAGTTGCCAACGAGCATTGATCCGCATGCTGCGCGGGCAGACTGTGGAATTTGGCAGTTTCAACGATGAACAATTTGATGAAACGCGCTTCGAGACGAACCTCGCTGCGCCTGATCTGGCGTTGGCCCGTGGCAAATATTGGGTGCGCAAGTTGCAGGCGCGCTATCTGGCCGGGGATTACGCGGCAGCGGCTGAATGCGCGGCCCAGGCCCGGGAATTGATGTGGGTAATTTCTTCGTTTTTCGAGGAGGCCGAATACCACTTCTACGCAGCGCTGACATTGGCTGTTCATGGCGACGCCGATACCGATCCACTGCAACGCTTGGCAGAGCACCACGATCAACTGCAAATCTGGGCACAACAGTGTGCCGAAACCTTCGCCAGTCATGTAGCGCTGGTCGGTGCCGAAATCGCTCGGGTTGCGGGGCAACCGATCGAAGCAGAGTTGCTGTACGAGCGGGCGATTCAATTGGCGGTGGATAGCGGCTTCGTTCACATTGAGGCTTTGGCCAACGAACTGGCGTCGCGTTTCTACGGTGCTCGCGGTCTGGCGAAAATCGCCCGCGTCTACCTGCAAGACGCGCGCTACGGTTACCTGCGTTGGGGGGCCGATGGCAAGGTGCGGCAACTGGAGCGGCGGCACCGTTTTCTGCGCCAGGAAGACGCGCAGCCGAGCGCGACAGCGACCATCATCACCGCCGTTGAGCATCTGGATCTGGCCACAGTGCTCAAGGTGTCCCAGGCCGTGTCTGGCGAAATTGTTCTCGACCGCTTGATTGAAACGGTCATGCGCACCGCCATCGAACAGGCCGGCGCCGAGCAGGGTGTGCTGATTCTCACCGAAGGCGAGACGCCGTATATCGCCGCGCGAACCCGCATTGGCGACAGCAGCACATTACTCTGCAATGAGCCGATCAACGCAACCGCGCTGGCCGAATCGGTGCTCTACCAGACCCTGCGCACCGGCGAAAACCTATGTCTGGACGATGCCGTCGCCGATCCGGCATTCGCCGCTGATCCGTACATGCAACAGCACGGCGTCCGCTCGATCCTGTGCCTGCCATTGATGAATCAAGGTCGGGTCGCTGGGGCGCTGTACCTGGAAAACAATCTGTCGGCCGGCGTGTTCAGCCCGGCGCGCATTGCCGTTTTGCGGCTGGTCGCTTCACAAGCGGCAATCTCGCTGGACAACGCGCGGCTGTATCGCGACGTCGCCGAGCGTGAAGCAAAGATTCGCCGGCTGGTCGACGCCAACATCATCGGCATCATTGTCTGGAGTGTCGAAGGAGAAATCATCGAGGCCAATGACGCTTTCCTGCGCATGGTCGGTTACCAACGCGATGATCTGCTCTCGGGAAACGTGCATTGGCGCGACATGACCCCGCCGGCACGACGCGCCGAAAGCGAAGCGGCGCTGGCGACGGCGATCCGCACCGGGCGCGCCCAGCCGTTCGAGAAGGAATACATCCGCAAGGACGGCAGTCGGCTGCCAGTGATTGTCGGTCTGGCCGCGTTCGAAGCCAGTCAGCAACAGGGCGTGGCATTCGTGCTTGATTTAAGCGAACGCAAACAGGCGGAAGAACAAGTGCGCGAAGGCGAACGCCGGTATCGCGAGGTGCAAGCGGAATTGGCCCACGCCAACCGCGTGGCGACCATGGGCCAACTGGCGGCGTCCATCGCTCACGAAGTCAACCAGCCGATCGCCGCCACCGTGACCAATGCCAACGCCGCGTTGCGCTGGCTCGGCGCACAACCGCCGAACACCGATGAAGTCGAACTGGGGCTCAAGCGCATCATCAACGATGGCAACCGCGCAGCCGACGTGCTCGGTCGCATCCGCGCGCTGATCCGCAAGACACCACCGCAACGGCAAACGCTGGATCTCAATGCGGTGGTGGATGAGATGGTCGGGTTTACGCGCAGTGAAGCGACTCGATATGGGGTCGTGGTGTCCGTGCAACTGGCCAGCGACTTGCCGGCGGTATTGGCCGACCGGGTTGAGTTGCAACAGGTTCTGCTCAACCTGATCGTCAATGGTTTGGAGGCCATGGCGGTGATGGAGGAGGGCGAGCGTCGGCTGTCTATCACCAGCGATCGTGCCGATGGAAACGTGCGGATTACCGTCAGCGACTCCGGGCCGGGATTCGCCTGCAATCGGGTGGAGGAGGTCTTCACTGCGTTCTACACCACCAAATCCACCGGGCTGGGGATGGGGCTGTCGATCTGCCGGTCGATCATTGAGGCGCATGGCGGACGCTTGTGGGCGGAGGTGAATGCGCCTTGTGGGGCGCGGGTTGTGTTGGCGTTGCCGATGGGGGAGGGAGAGATGTAGATCTGAAAATCCCATCTGTCTCAAGATCTGATGTTTATGACAGATCAACAGCAGAGAAATAGTTGGGGTTCGATTATCGTCATGCTGGTGCACAGCAGGACTTCAACGGAATAAATTCCTGGAGGAGCAGCTCCGAAGGCGAGACTGTCAGTCTTACTGTCAATGCGTATGCATACTCGCCTTCCGTTCTACAGGTCATCCAGGGAAAGGACGGTGGCTCCGCTAGCTCTGGATGAGCGGTGCGGAACATTGGATTGCGAAGCCGTGGCATGGCGCGCTTAGAGCTCCGGGGGGAGAATCCCACCCGATCAATGCACCGCCGCGCGCAGTTACGATTGTATGCTCACAAGTCGCCAAAATATCGCCTCTGGGAATACGGTCGCCGGGAGTTATCAAATTCCAGTAATAGTGATCCCAGTCCGCATGGTTGTGAAGTGTCACACCTTGCGATGTCGGATGCCGGACTGCCGCTTTGCCGTGTTTGTTTCCCGGGCCGAACGAGTATGCCAGCCGCTTGTAATTCACGTTGCTTGGTGGTTTAGGGATGGGGCTCTTGCTGTCCAGATCGGCGCCATGATGCGGTGCAACCATACCCACGGGTGGTAACGGGCTCAGTTGTTTAACGAAGTGCAGATAGTCGCAATCACCAGTAAGCAGCCAGCTTCTTGCAGGGATATTGTCAGGCTCTTCCACTGCCATGACGATCCCGGTGCCATTGCGGTCTCTGCCTTGACCGCACATAAATCTGATACGCCGTTGTTTCGATAGCTTGGCGTTACCGATCTGCCCGGGAAGCGGGGAGTAGATGAGAAATTCTCCACCGTTATTGATGACGTCGTGGGCAAACGCGATGTGCAGAGGACCGACCTCTTGAAGTGGTGCAATCCACTTGCGCTTGAGCGCGGGATAATTGTTGTTGATGTTAAGCGCGTAGGCTCCAGCCCAATGATCGGCGTCCCAATGGGAAAGTATGATCGACGGCGATTGGGTGAAACAAAACGCTAGCGGGTGAGGCGTTGTGTGCTTGTTTCTGTAAACGCCAGCGCCAAGGTCGTAATAGTGTGTCGGTAACCCAGCAGGGAACTGTTCAGTCGACATCAGCGCATTTGCATTGCCTTGCCCCACGTCATACACCGCTAAAAGGTCGGCAGTGGCGCTGGAAAGCTCAATTTCCAACTGGCCCGTGGAGATGGTCGGCAGACGGTTCAGGGAAAAAACGGTGGACAGGGATTTATTCTTTCGCGCTTTTGGCATTTTTCCCTTTATATATACTTGGACGGGGTTAGCGAAGAGTCCGGGATAAAGCTGTGCCACTTCGAGTCCCTGTCCGCGCTGATTGTAAATTTCCAGCTCAAACCACAGCCTCTCAATATCTCCCGCTGCGTTGCGTAGGGCGCGTAGATCATTTGTCGAGGGGAGTGGTGGTAATCCAAAAAATCCACGTCCGTCAGACAGTTCGAATTCCAACCGATACATTGGCATGGCTTCGAAAGGATTGGGGGCTTGGTGCAAAGGAAGTTGTTTCCAGTTACTCCACGCCTTTGCAACCTCGTTGGGTTGCTCGACATTGAGTAACGGGTTTTTTTGTCCTTCCTGGTCCAGCCATTCTCCATCGACCAAGTCGAATGCCAGCAGGACAGAGTTGGTACCCGAGATGACCTCGAGGTGATCGAAGCGGGCGTATGCACGAGTGGGAAGCCTGGTAACTGGATAATCTTCGTTGGGAGGGGTAGGGCGAAAATGATTGTTCATTGTTACGGTCCTTTGGATTCCGCGACAGACATGTCATATGTCTGAATGGTTTCTACTCTTGCAATGCGCTATTGGCGTTCCTGAAATACATGCTGTAAGTGAGCAGAATCTGATTTCCAAATACGTTCTGCCTCTTGAAATTTTTCCACTCGGCCTCAAGCGGAGACTGGATATCTAACCACAAGTCCCATTCGTTACGGGCGTTTCCTCGAACACGCGACAAACTACGCAGCAGGCATCGTAAAGCAGCCTTTGTTACGCTGGCACCTCATTTGCTTCAGGACCTCCGGCACATGGAAATTGCCCCGAATTTCATCATTCATGAAACCGAACACTGGATCATCAATCACCATCTGGCGAGCACGCTTCCCGGCTATCTGATGCTGGGGACAAAGGTCGAAACCACATCGCTGGCCGAGTTGTCATCCGATGCCTTGAGCGAGTTGGGCGGTTTGCTTGCCAAAACCCAGCAAGTCATCGAGCGACAACTCACGCCAAAACACCTCTACATCGGTCGCTACGGGCATCAGCCGGGTTTACCGATCCACTTCCATTTCATTCCGGTTTATCACTGGGTCGAAGCGCTGTTCTGGCAGGACACGCGATATCGACTCCTCGAAACGTTTGCCCACGCTGAAGGCGCTGCATCAGCGACTGACGGTGCAGAGCTGACGTTATTCGTCTGGCGGGAGTTTGGTGAAAACCCGATACCACCGAAGGCGCACGGCCCTTCCATTGAAGAAGTGATCAAACATTTGCGTATTGCGTTTGGCTGATTGTTGGAACAAGGCGCAACGAACCCGCAAACTATTCTGCGACTTCTCGCTGACTGGTTGGTGTCGATCCCGACCGTTCGGTCTTTGCATGTCGATATCAGACACAACCATGGCGCAATCAGGCTATTGAGTGGTCCGGCAGGCCGGGTAAGGTGATGCGTCTTCACATCAAAATAACCCCATCCAGATCATGGGGTTGATAAGAACTGCGGCGGTTGAACGGGCTTCTTTCGGGAGGTTCAGCAGGCAACGATCGTGCTCGTTTGCCCAGTCAACTTGCTTGAATGTCGATCAGCAGAGAATAAAAAAACCAATGATCAGCCCGAACTCCATGGATTCGAGTAGCCAATTGGCGCAGGGCTTCAAGCCTCGTCACGTCACCATGCTGTCCATCGCCGGGATTATCGGCGCCGGATTGTTCGTAGGTTCAGGGCACGCCATTGCAGCGGCGGGGCCGGCGGTTCTGCTGGCTTATCTGTTCTCGGGTCTGCTTGTCGTGCTGGTCATGCGCATGCTCGGCGAAATGGCGGTCGCCAATCCGGACACCGGTTCTTTCTCGACCTATGCCGATCAGGCGATCGGGCGTTGGGCGGGCTTCACCATCGGATGGCTCTACTGGTGGTTCTGGGTGTTGGTGATTCCCATCGAAGCATTGGCGGCCGGGCATGTGTTGAACCAATGGTTTCCGCAGGTCGATGCCTGGCTGTTCGCCTTGGGCTCGATCATTGCGCTGGTGGTGACCAACCTGTTCAGCGTGTCCAAGTACGGTGAGTTCGAATTCTGGTTCGCCATGGCCAAGGTTGTGGCGATCATCGGTTTCATCGGTGTCGGTTTTGCCGTGTTGATGGGCTGGGTGCCCGATCGCGAAGTCAGCGGCTTGACCGGGCTGATGGCCGAACATGGCGGATTTGCGCCTAACGGTTTGTCGGCGGTTGTCGGCGCGTTCATCACCATCATGTTCAGTTTCATCGGCACTGAAGCGGTGACCATCGCCGCCGCCGAATCCAATGACCCGTCGCGAAACATTGCCAAGGCCACGCGCTCGGTGATCTGGCGCATCGGCGTGTTTTACCTGCTGTCGATCTTCGTGGTGATCTCCGTGGTGCCCTGGAATGATCCGTTGCTGGCCTCGGTCGGGTCTTATCAGCGCGCCCTGGAAATCATGAACATTCCCCATGCCAAGTTCATGGTCGACGTCGTCGTCCTGATCGCCGTGGCCAGTTGCATGAACTCCTCGATCTACATTGCCTCGCGCATGCTGTTCTCGCTGGGCCGGCGCGGCGATGCGCCGAAGATGCTGAAGGCGACCTCCTCGGCAGGCGTGCCACGCGCAGCAGTGATTGCCAGTACCGTGCTCGGCGCGTTGATCACCGTGTGGAGCTACTTCATGCCCGCCGGGCTGTTTCAATTCCTGCTAGCCAGCTCCGGCGCGATTGCCTTGCTGGTGTACCTGGCCATTGCGGTGTCGCAGTTGCGCATGCGCCGGATTTTGCGTCAGCGCAACGTCGAGCTGACCTTTCGCATGTGGCTGTTTCCGTGGCTGACCTGGCTGGTGATCGTGTTCATCTGCGCCGCGCTGGCGGTGATGATGATTACCCCGGAGCACCGCACCGAAGTCACCACCACCATTGGCCTGGCGCTGGCGATTTCCTTTATCGGCCTGGTGACTTCGCGTCATCCAGCGCCGGCGGCAAGGGTCACGTCGGCGGGTTAGGCGTTGGCGTCGAACCTGAGACTCCCTTCGGTAAGGTCGGAGGGGCAGGGTGCACGCTTTATCACTGCAGATTTCGCATCCGTATAGTGCTTGCCCCGTTACATCATTCCCCATAAACCCTCCAGTTGCATCGAAGTATTCAGGTCAATGAAGCCGGTGAGTCGCTGGCACACGGAGGGACCATGGACGCCACCGCAATTCCCGAAGGATTCACCCCATTTACCCGCAGCAGTCCGTTGCTTGATTTGCTTGGCCCGATCTACGCGAGGGGCAGCGGCCTGCAACTGGAACTGGGATTGCTGACCGACTCCCGCCATGCCAATGGCCGGGGTACCTTGCATGGCGGTGTACTGGCGACGTTGGCCGATGTCGGTATGGGTTACGCCATGGCCTTTTCCAGCGACCCTCCGCAGCCATTGATCACCGCGAGCATGACCCTGGATTATCTCGGTGCCGTAAAAATGAACGAGTGGCTGGAAGTGCGCCTCGAGTACTCGAAAAAAGGACGCCAACTGGCGTTTGCCGCTGTCAGCCTGCATGTCGGGGAGAGAACGGTGGCGCGGGCCAGTGCGGTGTTTGCTGTGCCAATGGGTTGAAAAGGCATGGCCATCAAGGCGTTGGTCCGCAGACCACATCATGCTGCTGATCGAGTGAGTGTTGCCCCGTTGAATGACGGCTTGTAGCCGGTAGTGGCTTGCTAACGACTGCTTTCGGCCAAGCGCAGACATTCGATTTAGTGTTTCTTCGAACCAACCTGCCGATCTTCACCTAGCGATTGCAGCTTTTCTAGCTACGCTTGCCAGCAAGAGATTGGCGTAAGTGCGCCTGCTCTTGAATTGCGCACACGGGAGCCAACATACATGGATAGCATGCAGGACGTTTACCCATCAGCTACCGTTCTGGTGGTCGACGATACACCCGATAACCTGATGCTGATCGCCGAGTTGCTCAAGGACAAATATCGGGTCAAAGCCGCCAACAGCGGCGAAAAGGCCCTGCGCCTGCTGCAGGCCGACCCGCTTCCCGACCTGATTCTGCTGGACATCATGATGCCCGGCCTGTCCGGTTATGACGTTGCCGAACAGCTCAAGCTTGACGCTCGCATTCGCCATATCCCGATCATTTTCCTGACCTCGATGACCGCTACGGAGGACGAGATTCGCGGCTTGAGCCTGGGCGCTGCGGATTACATCACCAAGCCGATCATTCCCCCGGTTCTAATGGCCAGGGTCGAGACTCAGATCAAGCTCAAGGCCGTTGCCGATTTCCTGCGCAATCAGAACGATTTTCTGGAGCAGGAAGTGCAACGGCGTACCCGCGAGGTGATCGCCATCCAGGATGTCACGATCCACGCCATGGCTTCGCTGGCCGAAACCCGTGATAACGAAACCGGCAACCACATTCGCCGCACCCAGCACTACATCAAACGCCTGGCTGAACTGTTGCGCAATCACCCGCGCTTCCGGGACTTCCTCGACGAGGACACGATCAAACTGCTCTTCAAATCGGCACCGCTGCACGATATCGGCAAGATTGGCATTCCTGATCGCATCCTGCTGAAACCGGGGCGGCTGACCGCCGAAGAGTTCGAGATCATGAAAACCCACACCACATTGGGGCGCGACGCCATCCAGCACGCCGAGGATCAGTTGGGAATAAACGTCGACTTCCTTCATCTGGCCAAGGAAATTGCCTACGGCCACCAGGAAAAGTGGGATGGCAGTGGCTATCCGCAAGGTGTGGCCACTGACGACATCCCGATCAGCGCCCGATTGATGGCCGTGGCGGATGTCTACGATGCGCTGATCAGTCGCCGCGTGTACAAGCCCGGCATGCCCCACGAGCAGGCGGTGAAAATCATCCGCGAAGGCCGGGGCTCGCATTTTGATCCGGACATCTGTGACGCGTTTCTCGCCAATGCCGAACAGTTCCGCGCAATTGCCGAGCGATTTGCCGACAGCGACCAGGACATGGCCAGGCAGTTAGCCCTGCTTGAACAAATTGCTGATCGTCCCTGAGCCCCGCGCATCACTCTGCACATCCAGCTGAAAGAGGCCGTTTATGAACAGACTGTTCGAGATGCTCGAGCGCCTGTCCCTGCGCAGCAAATTGATCATCGGCTTCGCGGCGTTGATGACATTGATCCTGATACTCGGCGTGCAAAGCCTGCGCACCCAGTATTCGCTCAGAAACGAAATGCAGCAGTTGTACCAACAGGATCTGGTGGGTATCCAGCATGTGCAGGAGGTTCGGGTACAGTTGCCGCATCTGTTGCTCGCCATGCAACGTGCAATCGCTACCAACAACGCGGACATCCGTATCAGCGCCAGAGCCCAGATGGATGTCGCCCAGGCGCGACTCCATGACGCGCTGGAGCAGGTTCGTCCAACTCTGCGCAGACAAAGCAGCATCAGCAGCCTGCTGGAATTCGAACGGGTATTACAGCGTCTGCAAAAAGATGGCGATGAAGCGTTGGAGTTCGCCGGCAAGGGTTCCTTGGGTCAGGCCTTGATGTTGCTCAACAGTAAGGATTTTCTTGCGTTGGAACAGGGCGGCGACGGGTTGCTCAACCAGATCGAGAAAAACAAGGAAGCCGACATCCACGATACGGCGAAGAACCTCGCAGAGTACGCCCAGCGCAGCAGCATGATCACCTATGTCTTGCTGTTGGGCGGTTCAACGTTGGCTTTGCTGTTGACCTGGCTGGTCAGTTATTCCATTCGTGTGCCGCTCAACCGCGTCCGCGTGGCGGTTGATGAATTGGCGTCGGGCAAGCTGGACGGCCAGATCCCCCACACCGACCTGCGCAACGAAACCGGCGACCTGGCGCGGGCCATTGCCACGCTGCAAGTGGAGGCTTGTCAACTTGAACGTCAGCGTTGGGTGAAAGGCCATGCCTCGCTCCTGCAAGTGGATCTGCAACAGGCAGAGACGCCACAGCAGTTGGCCCAGGCTTTTTTCAGCCGCATCGCGCCCCGTTTGGGCATGTGCCAGGGGGCGCTTTACGTGCTCTATGAGGGCGCGTCGCGCCTGCAATTAGTCGGCGGTTATGCGGTGGACAGTGAGCACCCGTTGCCCGCCGAGCTTGAACTCGGTGAGGGGTTGCTTGGCCAGTGCGCACTGGATCGCCAACCCCGTCAGCTTGAGGATCTGCCCGAATCGTTCTGGCATGTGCGCGCGCAGTTGGGCGCAGCAGCCGCCAGCCATCTGATGGTGCAGCCGGTGCTGCGTGGCGAGCGCCTGCTCGGGGTTGTGGAAATGGCTGGCTTTCACTCGCTGGAGGAGAAAGAGGCGTTGCTCTTGCAAGAAGTCCTGCCCAGGCTGGCCGGTGCGATGGCCATTATGGAACGCAGCGAGGCAGCCCAGGCGCTGCTGCAGGAAACACGGCGCCAGGCTGACGAAATGGGCGCGCAAACCTTGCTGCTGGAACACCAGGCCAGAGAGCTGGAGGCCCAGCAGGCCGAACTGCGCGCCACCGAGGCCTGGTACCGCGGCATCATCGAGGCAGCCCCGGACGGCATGCTGGTGCTGGGAGCCGACGGCCGCATCCTGATGACCAACCCGCAAATGGACACCCTGTTTGGTTACGCCCCCGGCGAGCTGATTGGCGCCAGTATCGAGCGTCTGGTACCGCAGGCTGCTCGCGAGCGGCATGTCAGGTTACGCGACGGCTTCATTGCCAGCGGCGGAACCCGGCAGATGGGCGGCGATCTGGACGATTTGAGCGGAGTACGCAAAGACGGCAGCCTGTTCTCCGTGGAAATCGGCCTTTCCCATTTGCCCCGGCTCGAGGGTCGTGGCGTCTGTGTGTGCGCCTCGGTGCGCGATGTCAGTGAGCGCCGGGCGATGGAAGCCAGGCTGCGAACTGCCAGCGATCGCCTGAACCTGGCACAAGAGGCCGGTGACATCGGGTTGTTCGACGTCGATCTGGTCAGCGGCACCAACTATTGGACTCCTCAGCTTGAAACGCTGTTCGGACTTGAGGCTGGCGGCTTCGGTGGCTCGTTGGTGCACTGGAAAGCGCTGGTGCATCCCGAGGATGTGGCACGAGTCAGCAGCACCTTCGAGAACGCCGTTCAGAGTGGCGATGATCGCGTCGAGTTCGACTTCCGGATCGTGCGTAAAAACGATGGGCAGGTGCGCACGTTCCGCTCGCTGAATCGCTTCTCACGCACGCCTGACGGCAAACCATTGCGCGCAACCGGCATCAACATCGACGTCACCGCGCTGGCAGAGGCAAGGGCTGCAGCGGAAGAGGCCACGCTGGCCAAGAGCGAGTTCCTCGCCAACATGAGCCATGAGATCCGAACACCGATGAACGCCATCATCGGCATGAGCCACTTGGCGCTGCGTACAGAACTGGATAAACGCCAGCGCAACTACATTGAAAAGGTCCACCGATCAGCGGAGAACCTGCTGGGAATCATCAACGACATCCTCGACTTCTCCAAGATCGAGGCCGGCAGGATGAGCCTCGAACACGTGCCTTTCCGCCTGGAGGACGTATTCGACAGTTTCACCTCGATGATTGGCCTGAAGACCGAGGACAAAGGCCTCGAGTTGTTGTTCCAGATCCCTCCCGACTTGCCCACGGCACTGCTGGGTGATCCTCTGCGGTTGGGGCAAGTGCTGATCAACCTGGGCAACAACGCAGCCAAATTCACCGAGCACGGCGAAATCGTGGTCGGAGTGGAAGAAGTGGGGGCGCACACGGACAGTGTGCAACTGCATTTCTGGGTGCGCGACACAGGCATTGGCATGACTGTCGAGCAGTGTTCACGCCTGTTTCAGTCATTCAGCCAGGCGGACAGTTCGATCACCCGCAAATACGGTGGCACCGGGCTGGGGCTGTCTATCTCGAAGAAACTGGTGGAGCTGATGGCCGGCCGAATCTGGGTCGAAAGTGAACCGGGGATCGGCTCCACATTCCATTTCCAGGTGCAACTCGGCGTGCAGCAAAACGTGCAGCCGCGCCGTATGTTCAAGGCCGGCGAACTGCTTGGTATGCGGGTACTGGTCGTGGATGACAACACCAGTGCCCGTGAAATTCTCTCGGGCATGGCACGCAGCTTTGGCCTGGAAGTGGATGTCGCGCAGAGCGGTAGTCTGGCGCTGCGCATGTTGGCCGACGCCGAGCACAAGGTCCTGCCTTACGATCTGGTCTTGATGGACTGGCGGATGCCCGGCATGGATGGCATGGAAGCCGTAAGCAGAATGCATTCCGCCAGTCTGATGCGCACACCATCGGTCATCATGGTGACCGCTTTTGGCCGTGAGGAAGCTCGCGAAGAAGCCGAACGTCAGGGTCTCCAGTTGCCGGTGATACTGACCAAACCCGTCACGCCGTCCTCGTTACTCGAAGCCATCGGTGTCGTGCTGGGCAGAGACACGCACAGCGACACTCGGGCTGGCGAACGCTCCCAACAGAATGCCAGTACCGTAGCCAGTCTCAATGGCGCGCGGCTGCTTCTGGTCGAAGATAACGAGCTGAATCAGGAATTGGCCAGCGAGCTGCTGGAAAGTGTCGGAATACGCTTGCGACTCGCCACGCACGGCCAAGAGGCCTTGGATATCCTCGGCGAGGATGGCGACTTCGATGGCGTGCTGATGGATTGCCAGATGCCGGTAATGGATGGCTACACGGCCACCCGGCAAATTCGCCAGCAACCGCGCTTCAGCAATCTGCCAGTGATCGCCATGACCGCCAACGCTATGGACGGTGACCGCGAGCGAGCGCTCGAATGCGGCATGAACGACCATATCTCCAAGCCACTGAATGTCGAAACGATGTTCGCGACAATGGCAAAGTGGATTAAACCAAGAGCCGCTCAAGCACCGCTGAACGCAGGCTTCGCCGATGGCTTGCCAGATCGTCTTGAGGGCATTGATCTGGCGGCGGGTCTCGCCACTTGCATGGGGCGGCGGGATCTCTACTTACGTCTGCTCTGCAAGTTTCGCGATACTCAGACAGACTTTACCGAGCAATTCCAGGCCGCACGAATCGATCCGGATCCTGGTGCCGCGGGACGGCTGGCGCACAGTTTGCGCGGCACCGCCGGCAACATCGGCGCCAAGGCCGTGGCGCAGGCATGCACGTTGTTAGAACAGGCCTGCCAGAACGGCGAGCCGGCTACGGTAGTGCAAGCGCTAGCGATGCAGGTCGAGCATTGCTTGCTCCCGACCCTGGCGGCTCTGGCCGACCTTAAGGCAAACACACCGGCCTCCATGGATGGCTACCCGCTGGACGACTCGGCAATCAGCGAGCAACTGAACAGGCTTATTGTTCTTTTGGACGAAGGTGATACGGCGGCTTCGGAAGTGCTGGTGGCACTGCGCAATATGCCACTCGATCGAGCGTTGGCAGAACGGCTGGCACTCGCCGCGGCGCAGGTGGAACTGTTCGACTTTGATCGCGCCTTGCAGCTCATTCAGGATAAATTCCACTGATACAAGGCAGGTAGTCCATATCTTGTATCACTTTGATTAAGGTGCGCAGTGTTGCTGATGGATCGAGTGTGATCGACATTGCGTGGCTTTTCAGATCATCCCCCGCATGAACGCTATCTCGATCAATGGGAATTACCAACATGACGGCTCCTTTTTAGGGTGTGCTGTCACCAGATCGATCAGCGTAGAGATCTCAGCGGCGACCTGTCTACAGTCCGCTTCTGGCCGAAACAGGTCGTTCGTGAGTGGCCGCTATTGGCCAGAAGCAGACATCCATGAGAGGTAACCTTCAGCTCGAAGTAGCCTGCAGAACGGTAGTTACACCAACTTTTCAATGGAAATCGAAGTGGCTTGAATTGCGATATCTCCAAAATCACCCTCAAGGAATAAAACATTATCAACGATGTTTATCCCTTCAAGCTCTCCGAGCTCGCTTGCATTTTGAACGTGAAGCGCGCCAAGTCTGATAGCTAGCTCTGTGCCGTCCGCGTTCCATGCCATCAGTTTGTTTTTGATCCCGTCATCCAGTCTCACAACCATCTCGAAGTAGAGATGGGCTTGGTCCACCGTGATCGACAAGACGCTGCTTTGTTCAAGTGCGCGAACATCCATCATGAAGCTTCTTTCGATTAAATCCGTATCCTACTACAGGCCAGTTTCGGCGAATGCATGCGACTGAAGCCAATGTCTGCTTCTGGCCGAAAGCAGTCGCTTATAAACAACTGCTCCCCACCCCATACCCTCAAGCCTGATCCATCGCCGCCGCCACACCCTGTTCCTCACCCAGAAACCCACCGCTCTGATGCTGCCAGAGCCGCGCATAAATGCCGTTTCTGTGCAGCAATTCAGTGTGTGTTCCCTGTTCGATAATGCGCCCCTCATCCATCACAATCAGTCGATCCATCGCCGCAATCGTCGACAGCCGATGGGCAATGGCGATCACGGTTTTGCCCTGCATCATTTCATCGAGGCTTTCCTGAATGGCCACTTCGACTTCAGAGTCCAGCGCGCTGGTGGCTTCGTCGAGCAACAGGATCGGCGCGTTTTTCAGCATCACGCGAGCGATGGCAATGCGTTGGCGCTGGCCGCCGGAGAGCTTGATGCCGCGCTCGCCGACCAGGGTGTCGTAGCCGCTGTGACCTTGCTTGTCGCTCAGTTGGCTGATGAAGCCATCGGCCTGCGCATTGGCGGCGGCGCGGCGGATGTCTTCGTCGGTGGCGTCCGGGCGGCCGTAGGCGATGTTGTCGCGTATCGAGCGGTGGAGCAGGGACGTGTCTTGCGTGACCATGCCGATCGCGCTGCGCAGACTGTCTTGCGTCACGTGCGCGATGTTTTGCCCATCGATGCGAATCTCGCCGCTGTCGACATCGTAAAACCGCAGCAGCAGATTGATCAGCGTCGATTTGCCCGCACCGGAGCGGCCGACCAGGCCGATTTTTTCGCCGGGGCGGATGTGCAGGCTGAGGTTGTCGAGAACCTGGCGTTCGCCGTTGTAGTTGAAACTCACATGCTCAAAAGACACCGCACCGCCAGCCGGCACGAGCACGCCGGCGTTCGGCGCATCCTGAACCTTGGGGCCACGGGTGAGGGTGGCCATGCCGTCCTGCACGGTGCCGATGTTTTCGAACAGCGACGTCATCTGCCACATGATCCAGTGCGACATGCCGTTGATGCGCAGCGCCATGGCGGTGATCGCCGCCACCGCACCGGTACCGACCTGGCCCAGGTGCCACAGCCACAGCGCGTAGCCGCCGGCGCCCAGAATCAACCCGACCACCAATGCCTGATTGACGATTTCAAACTGGCTGACCAGACGCATCTGGCGAAAACCGGTGAGCTTGAAATCCTCCATGGCCGCACGGGCGAAATGCGCTTCACGTTTGGAGTGCGAGAACAGTTTCACCGTGGTGATGTTGGTGTAGGCGTCGGCAATGCGCCCGGTCATCGACGATCGCGCATCGGCCTGTTCCTGGCCAACCTTCCCCAGGCGCGGCACGAAATACAACATGGCCAGCCCGAACAACGCGAGCCAGGCAATGAACGGCAGCATCAGTTTCAAGGCAAAACCGCCGGCCAGGGCGATGATCGCAATGAAGTAAACGCCGATGCCCGGTGCGATTTCGATCAGGGTGAACAGGACTTCGCGCACGGCCAGCGCGGTCTGCATGACCTTGGTCGTGACCCGTCCGGAGAACTCATCGGAGAAGAACGAAAGGCTTTGCCGCAGCATCAGCCGATGGAAATCCCAGCGCAGCCGCAGCGGCAAATTGATTGCCAATATCTGGTGCTGGACCATAGTGCGCAGCGCCACCAGGCCAATGCTGATGAACAACACGATGCCGATGCCCCACAGCACGCGACTTTCTTGTGCGTTGACACCGCCACCGGCCTGCCACGTCGAGAGCAGATCGACGACTTGGCCGAGAAAGGAAAACAGCCAGGCTTCGTAGATCGACACACCGGCACTGAGCAGCGCCAATGCGAGGATATAACCGCGAGCGCCGCGCGTGCAGGCCCACAGGAACCGCATCAGGCCGACGGGCGGAGGTGGTGCTTCGTCGGGAGGAAATGGGTCGAGCCGTTGTTCAAACACGCGAAGCATTGTGGTCTCCGAAATGATCAGGGTCGGGGGATTTTGCCACTTAATGGCGGCTTTGAGGCATCGCACGTCACCGGCGTGTCCCCACTAAGTGTTAATGCCCGGGATCACTGCGGTGCAGAACCCCAAGGATCCCGGGTACATGCCGATCAGCTAAGCTGTCTGCTCAGACGACTTGAGCAGTGCACGATGCAGCGAACAAATCCGGTTTCATGTTGGGAGTCGACGGGCAAAGGAAATGTTTAATTTCTTTTTGACGTTTTTGTTCGTGTTGATCCCCACGGCGTCGCTTTCACTCGACAGTTATCTTCGCTACCGAGTCGCCAGAAACAAACCGGTGAGCAATGTCTGGAAGGGCTGTAATCATTTGCTTTCCATCCTGCTGCTCATGCAGTTGCTGGGTTTGGCGCTGTACTTTTTCTACATCGCCTGAGCGCGGCGGTTGTCGGCCTTCCAGAGAGAGGAAACCTATGCCTGAAAACCGATACCTATCCTTGTGCAAGCACTTCACGCCTGACCTGCAAAGCAATCACAGCAAACCCTTGGCCAGTGCCGCGCTCGGAAGCCGTATAGTTCTGATGCGCCGAGACATCCTCCCATTGGCTTACGAACTCAACGTGTTGATGATCACTGTCGGTGTCAATTTGAAACGCTATGAACCGTTCCGCTTGATCGAGGATCAAGCCATACAGGCGTGGCATTCCAGGGAAGTCGACTTCAAGATCGATTACGACCGTTCCTGACCAATCAATACCTTGGCGCTCGCCGAAACGTGCCAAGGCCTCGGGAATACAGGCATCACGCCAGAATCGAGCGGTTTCCGTCAGGCGATGGGCAGTCACCGCATTCTGTTCCTGCACATTGAGTTGCCGCTTCTTCAGCAGACGATCTATTTCCATGTCGCGCATCCAGTATTGCTCACGCCCAGAAACACCCTTTTTGAATTCTCGCTGATGTGAGCGCCATAAATAGCGCCTAACGCACCCCTGCGAACGTGACGTCCATGGCCGAGCGGTCATAGTCCAGCAGGTATTGATTGTGCCGCTCGTAGAGTTGCGAAAGCAGTGGTGCATTAAGGCCGACGACATCCATGCCTCTGTCGTCGTAGGGGAAGACCATGACCTGTTTCGGCAGATTGAACAGATACACATCACAGTGGGGATTGGGCTCAATAGCGCCAAAATCTTTAGCCAATGCACACCAGAGAAATGCTTGAAGGCTTGTGATCGGTGCTTCGAACGCGATGTTGATCCAGTACTCAGGCTCTTCTTCGCAATACCATTCTTCGACATCTATCTCCTCGCTCCAGATTGAGCGCTCAGGAGGAATATCAATGCCGGCAGATCGAAATGCGCGAATCGCGGCCCGATGCATAAATCCATGGCTGCCTGAGTGAGTGCGCAGACACACCACAAACGTTTCTGCATCAGCAAAGATATCGCTGCAGATCGTTGTCGATTTTCGTAGGGCAGTCAGGAACTGCTCGATGATCCCGCCCGTTTCGGAGAGCTCGAAGCGCAGTCCTCCGGGGCAGGAATAGAAAAGAGGTCGGGCGAAGGCTTTGCCTTGAAAAGTCCTCTCGATTTTATCTCGTAGGTTCACGTTATCCCTTCGTATTCATTCGCCTGTCTCCTCGGCCAAGGAGCTGCGGACAGATCTTACTTTAACCCTGACGCTTGAGCTAAGTCGGTGAACTCAACGAGACGCTGCAGCTGCTGGCGTTTGTGGCGAACCAACGGTCTCGACACGCGCCGAAATCCATTGCCGACTGTAGGCCAGAACGCC
Organism: Pseudomonas sp. S3_C06; assembly: GCF_054667675.1. NCBI lineage: Bacteria > Pseudomonadati > Pseudomonadota > Gammaproteobacteria > Pseudomonadales > Pseudomonadaceae > Pseudomonas > Pseudomonas sp. S3_C06. The sequence continues at coordinate 1,034,810 of NZ_CP162747.1, read as the reverse complement.
CTGAGCGATCGCCGTGGGGAAGTGGATAAAGCCGTGGGGCGAGGAGGGCAGCAGGTACATTTCGACCGGCGCCGATTGCGCCCAGCGTTTGGTGATGTCGAGGGTGTCGTCGCGCAGCGGATCGAGTTCACCGGCAAACAGCAGGGCGGGCGGGAAACCGCTGAAGTCGCCGTACAGAGGGGATAACGGTGGCTGGCGGCGCTGTTCGTCAGTCAGTTCCGGGGTGAGCAAGCGCAGTGCCTCGACCATGCCGGGGCCGTCCAGCACCAGTGTATCGGCAGGCGCGCTGCGTACGCTTGGGGTTCCGGTCAGGTCGTAGACGCCGTAATACAGCAGCGCGCCGCTGATGCGTTGCAGCAACTCCGGCCACTGCTTCAGCGCCAGCAACGTCGCCGCCGCCAGATGACCGCCCGCCGATTCACCGACCACTACGACGGGCAGACCGGCAAATTCGGCATCACTCAATACTCCGCGAGTAGCGTTGAGGCAGTCCTCCAGCAGACCTTCAAGCGGCGTCGAGACCGCTAATCGATAATCGACCGAGATCACCGTCACTTGGCAGGTGTTGACGATGGCGATGTTGAAATTGTCATCCATCTGCGCATTGCCGATCACCCAGCCGCCACCGTGAAAGTCCAGCACCACGCCTTTTGTCTTGCCTTTGGGCCGGATGATCCGCACTGGCACGTTACCGATCAGCTTCTGCTCAGCCGTCAGGCCATGCGTGCGCAACTTCCCCGAGCCGCCGACCTGACTGACGCGCAACAGCGCCTGAATCAAACGCGGCGTCAGGCGATTACGGACCTTGAAACGCGGCAGCCAAGCAAGCTTCCGGTTGAAGGCGCGCACCTGCGCCAACTCACGCTCGCCTTGCGGCCACGGTGTTTCAGCACCCCAATTGGCATTGGTCATCAGCGGTTCTTGATCAGGATGGAAAAATTCAACGCCGCCGCCACGCACAGCCACGCCAGATAAGGAAACAGGATCAAACCAGTGATCAGGTCCAGTTGTATCGCCAGCACCACCATCGCCGCGACCACCAGCCACAACACGGTGAGAATCACCATCGCCGCCAACACCTGATGCGCGCCGAAGAACACCGGCGTCCACAGCGTGTTCAACGCAATCTGCGCCGCCCATAGGGCCAGCACCGTCTGGCTGCCGGGGATCAGGCTCAAGCGGTAACCGGCCCAGGCCAGCAGCAGATAGATAATCGTCCAGGCCACGGGGAACGCCCAATTGGGCGGGGTAAAACCGGGTTTGTTCAGCCCTTCGTACCACGGCCCCGGTTTGAACATCACGCCGGTGGTTGCCGCAGCCGCGCAGGCCAGAAGAAAAATGAAAAAGGTCATCGCCAGTCCTTGGCTGAAATCAGCCGGTAAGGGGTTTAAGAAAAGGACGCCCCGGCGCGCGAAAAGTTTGCCATGAATTTCAGAATGGCCGGAGGGGATATTCAATTTGAACTAAAAACTGACCACTGCGTCAGGATGATCAGTTGCCTTTTCCTACTGACGCGGATGACATCATGTACACCTATCACATCGAATATCGATTCAACGACGAGCCGCGGACTTTTCTGCTTGAACTCAAGGAACAGCAGTTGGCCGAGCATGAGGCTGCGATGCATCTGCTGGAACTGCACTTGGGCGACGCGGAAAACGGCCTGATCATGCCCACAGCGGATTCAACGCCCGAGCAGATTCTTGAACATGCAGAGCGGGTAGGGATTACGCAAATAACGGTTGTCAGCCAGACCAACTGAAGCGCGAAGCAGACGTTGGCTCATGCGCAAGGTTCTTCGCGCTTAGACCGGTATCGCTGCTTCCAGCGCACCGTGCTCTACGTGCGCGCACTCTCTATAGAAACGCAAAAACTCCTCCGCCGGCATCGCTTTGCCAAACAGCCAGCCCTGACCAAACTGCACACCGTGATCGCGCAGGTAATCGCGCTGGGCTTCGGTCTCGATGCCTTCGGCGACTATCTGCAGACGCAGACTCTTGGCCATTTCGATAATGTGGCCAGTCACTGATCCGGTGGCTGCATCCTGATCGATGTTGTCGACGAACGATTTGTCGATCTTCAGCACATCCAGCGGCAATTGCTGCAAATGCTGAAGACTCGAAAAACCCGTGCCGAAATCGTCAATGGCCGCCAGATAACCCAACTCCCGGGCGCGATTGACGGTGGCACGGGCAGCGTCGATCTCGACGAAACCGCGTTCAGTCGCTTCCAGCCAGATCTGCTTCTGCTGCACATCAGCGCGACGCAAAGCGGCTTCCAGTTTCGGCAGAAAGCGCCCACTGCTGACGTCCTTCGCCGCCAGGTTGATCGCCACGTGCAGGCTGCGTTCCTCGACCAGCAGCGGACCGAGGTCGTCCATCACGTGGTCAATCACTTGATCGGTGATCGGCAGAATCAAACCGCTGTGCTCGGCCAGTGGGATAAACGCATCGGGGCAGACCCGCGTACCGTCCGGGGGCTGCCAACGCACCAGTGCCTCTGCGCCGACGCAGGCACCGTCGCTGAGGCGGATGATCGGTTGATAGTGAACAACGAACTCGCGATTGCGCACCGCCAGTTGCAGTTCCGCCAGCGGTGACAGACGTTGCCGGGTGCGGCGCACGATCAGCAACACCAGCACCCCCGCGAGCAAACCACCGATGGGCAACAGCAGTAATTCCCGGTGGATCAAGCCTTGCATCAGCTCATGGCGCGACAGCGCGGCGATGGCGACCCAGTCGCCGCTGTGCACGAGGGTGTAGAGATAGCCGTCGGCAAGGCCCGAATGCGGGCCGGAATGCACGCGAGCCAGGAAGTGTTCCGCACCCGGGCGCGAGGTGCTGATCAATTGCCCGGACGCGGTACCGACCGCCAAGTGCAAATCCTCATCAAGCATCACCTGCAGAAACTGCTCGGGATCGACCAGCACGTTGAACGCCGCATATTGCAGCGCCATCATCGGTTTCGCCGCAACGATGCGCGACTGCACGCCGAGCGACACACGCACGCCGTCCGATGTGGTGAAGTCCTCGCGCCATGGCGTCGCGTGCTGCCCGACCGGTCCCCAGGAACCGCAGGCGTAAATCTCTTCTTCGACGTAACCGATCGACTTCACCGAGAGGGTGTTGATGGTCAGCAGACGCATCTCGTCGATGCCTTCTGGCGTGCACGGCGCGAGCCGCGAACCCGCGATGGATTTCAGTGCGCCGGCCGCTTCACTGAAAGTCCCGTGGGCGCGACTGGAAGCGACGGAAGCGAGGGTTTCCAGGCGCTGTTGCGCCGCCGCCAGATTCAACATCCAGGCGACGTAACCCATCAAAAGGAGCGGAAGCAAGACACACGGAAGGCCCAGGAGAACGCTCCCCCAGACAATGCGTTTTTTGTTCATGGCGCCACCTTGGCCACAAGGCCTGTGACGTGCGCACAGCACGGCTGTTTTCAGCCACTGCAGAATAACGCCGCTGTGTGGGGCAACTATTGCTGTAGATCAACCAGGCTGACTGCGCGAGTGGTTATGTTCAACCGCCGATTCTGCGAACACCACGTACCTGTGTAGGAGCGAGCCTGCTCGCGATGGCGGTGGGTCAGGCCGTTGATGTGCTAGATGACACCCTGCTATCGCGAGCAGGCTCACTCCTACAAAATTTGTGTCAAATCCAGGATATCCAGCACTCCCGAGCTCCTACAGTTTTTGGGTGAAAACCGAGATATCCAGCATCCCGAAGAACCCTGTGGGAGCGAGCTTGCTCGCGAAGGGGCCCTGTCAGCCAACATCACCTTAGCTGACCCACCGCATTCGCGAGCAAGCTCGCTCCCACAGTGTCGCCGCTCAAACTCCACCATCCGACCCGATGGACAATTCACGCACCCCACGGCCCATTCGCGCAGGCATTTTCGCGCTACGCGAATTTGTCATATTTCGTGTCAATTCAGTGCAGATAGTAGGCAGCCCAACGCTAACCGAAATGAGGCTGCACCGTGTTTCAACGTCTTCTGTGTTCGCTGTCCGTACTGAGCCTGTCCATCGCCGCCGCCCATGCTGCCGAGTCTGTGCCGCTCGACACGCCGCGCCTGCAAGGCATCGACAACTTTCGCGACGTCGCCGGCATCACCACCGCGTACACCACGGCCCACGACGGCACGATGCGCGCCGGGGTGTTCTACCGTTCCAACGCGCTGACGCCGACCGCGGCCGATCTGGCGATTCTCAACGGCCTCGGCATCAAAGCCGTTTACGACTTGCGTACCCCCAGCGAAATCGCCGCCACCCCCGACACGATGATCAGCGGCGCAACCTGGCAGAACATCGACATCATCGGCAGCACCACCTCCGGCGCGAACATCACCAATATCTCCTTCAAAAGTGCCGCCGACGCCATCGCCATGATGGAGCAGACCAACCGCGCCTTCGTCAGCGACGCCGGCATGCGCGGCCAGTTCGGCGTGCTGTTCAATGAACTGGCCAGTGTCGATGCCGCGCAACTGTTCCACTGCACCGCCGGCAAGGATCGCACCGGCTGGACCGCCGCCGTGTTGCAGAGCATTGCCGGCGTCGACAACGCCACCATCATGGCCAACTACCTGGCGACCAACGACTACACTGCCGCCCGTGTCGCCGCCACACTGAAAGCGCTACCGCCAAGCATGGCCGCCATCTACGAGCCGCTGCTCGGTGTGCAGGCCAGCTACCTTCAGGCCGGCCTCGATGAAGTCACCGCGCAATACGGCAGCATGGACAACTACCTCAAACAAGGTCTCGGTCTGTCGCAGGAAACGATCTATGTGCTGCGCGGCAAACTGGTCGAATACAACAGCCTGCCGGGTCAGGCCGGGTTGATTGGCAACGCCGCTGCTGGCGCCGAATTGCTCCGCGAATTGCAGAACACCAACCTGTCCGGCACCTACAGCGCCTACAACTATTACCTGCAATCGGCCATCGACGCCGGCACCCTCGGCGGTGTCGAATCCCAGGTCGGCGGCCAGGTGCACGCCGACGCCGCCAGCTACCTGCTGCGCCAAAACGCAATGATCGAGCAAGCCGCCGCGCCGTTCGCCAGCGGCACTGATCTCAAGGTCGGCCAATACCGCCTCTGGACCACCGCGCTCGCCGGCTACCTCGGCACCGACGGCTCGGCCCATGCCGACAGCAGCAACGAACACAGCCAAGGTCTGATGGTCGGCATCACACAACGCTTCAGCGAACAACTCAGCGCACGCGGCGGTTTCGGTTACAGCAAGGGCAGCGTCGGCGGCGCGGGTGGCGAAGCCGATACCGACTTCACCTTCCTCAACATCGGCGCCCGCTACGGTTTCACCAGCCTCGAACAAGGCCTGTTTCTCGACGCCAACGCCAGCGCCGGCTACGTCGACTACAACAGCAAACGCGACCTCGGCGGCGGCCTCGGTACCGCGAAAGGCGACACCCACGGCAACCTCACCGGCGCCACTGTCGCCCTCGGCTACCGCGCCCCGGTCAACGGCATGACTTTCGAACCAAGCTTGGGTTTGCGCATCAGCCACCTAGACCTCAACGGCTTCAAAGAGAAGGGCAGCGAACTCTCACTCGATGTCGACGACAACAGCGCCACCCGCCGCAGTGCCGTCGCCAACCTCAACGTAGGTTTCGCCCCGGTGACGATGGGCGCATGGCAACTGGTGCCCGGCGTACAAGTCGGTTACGAACGCACACTGGGCGACAACCAGGTCGACAGCCAAAGCCACCTGCTGGGCCTCGACATCGAACAACGCGCCGCGTTTGATAATCGCGACCAATTCAGCGGCGGTGTGAATGTGATGGCCAGCCTGGGCGCCCTGAGTCTTGGCGCAGAAATCGGCGCCAATGGCGGCGGCGACAGCCACGGCTTCAACGGCGGTCTCAAGGCCAGCTACGCCTTCTAAAAGACACACGGGATCAAGGATGACCCCCCAATCCAACAAACACCCCAAAACCCAATGTGGGAGCGAGCCTGCTCGCGAAAGCGCCAGTCCAGTCAACACCAACATCGACTGACCCACCGCCTTCGCGAGCAAACTCGCTCCCACAAAAGCCCCTCACCCTAACCCTCTCCCGAAGGGAGAGGGGACTGACCGCGTGGATTGGAAGAGTTACACCGACGTGGCATACCGAGTCGAGCTCAAATTTTGAAAGGCCCACCAATCGGCTCCCTCTCCCTCGGGAGAGGGATGGGCGGGCGGCGTTCCGATGAGGGGCGGCCCCACCACAAAACCTGCGAGTGTCCCTTGCGCTGGTATATGAAGTTGTGGGAGAGGGGACTGACCGAGGCGTCTTGCGTCATGCATCGACCTGAAAGATCGAGGCGATTATGGATTCAAAACAAGACTCTCAGGTCGGTGTAGATCTTCAATATCCCCGGCTCGGTTCCCTCTCCTTGGGGAGAGGGCTAGGGTGAGGGGAAAGCAGTTACCGCAAAATCAACTGGCCAACTCGGTCAAACGCCTCCGCGCCCACTCCTCGAACAACCGCGTCGGCGTGCCATCCCCACGCTTAGCGACCCATCGGCGCGGTGCGACGTTTAGCTAAATCTTCTCACCACAAGTTACCTTGCAAACCTGTTACCCAATCACCCCCGAGCCCGAAACTCCGCCGGACTCACCCCATAAGCCCCCTGAAAATACCGGCAAAACCGCCCCACATTACTAAACCCGAACCGCAACGCCACCTCGGTCACCGACCCCGAACCCCGCCGCTTCAAAACCTCATAAGCCCGCTCCAGCCGCACCTGCCGCTGATACCCCACAATCGACATCCCGACACACCGCCGAAAGCCCTCCTGCAACGCGCGATGACTGACATGGCTCAACCGCGCCAGATCCACACCACTGACCAACTGCTCCGGATGCGCCTGAATAAACTCCACCGCCAACTTCACATGTCGCGGCGCAACCATCGCCGTCGGCCGCCGCAACGCCTCGGAAAAATTGTGCGGCCACGCCTCCAGCACCGCATCAATCAACATCTCGCGCAACCGCGACGGCATCAGCGTTCCACTGTTGAGCAACAGATCAAACTCCGTCCCTGTGGCTAGATCGATCAATGCCTTGATCCCCTGAAACGCTGCCGAATTCAGATCCACACTCGGCTCAAAAACAATCTTCTGCAGAATCGGTTTATCCAACAGCGTCGACAACCGCTCAGTGAGCTGATGCCGATTGATCGACATCCCGTGATGCGCGTGGTCATCCAGAAAGCGCATCGAACGGATATCCGCCTTATCGATCGCCAGCCCCACGTGCGACATACCGATAGACTCGGTGGCGTGGTTGAAAACGATCTTGCCGGCAGTGGGAATGACGAAGGTGATCTCATCCTGTGGATCGGGGAAAGCGACGGTGAAATCACCGTGATAATGCATCCGCCGAAAACTCACGCCATCGTGCCGCCCGTAAACGCCGCCGATAATGATGTTCGACGGCAGCGGCGGATTGTCGGCATAACGATTGCCAAACAATCTGGAAAACAATGCACCGAAGTCGTCCGAACGGAGGTTGTCGGAGCGCAGGATGATTTGTTGGCGAACGGGAGTCGGAAACACCTTGGCGGCACCTTCGGTTGGGGGCTCTAGAACTGGGGTGTAGGGCAGGGCGCCGAGGAGATTAGCAGAGGATATATGACGAGTTTGTGACAGCCAGAAACATGCCGTTACAGCGCCGCACCACGTTTAGGAACAAGGACACTCGGCAGGCAAAGGCCAACATGGCAACCTGCTCGCAACTGTACTCAGCAAACAAATAGCGGCGATGCACTCAGCGCTTGGCCCTGTTTGACATGACCTGAAAGCATTCAAGTTAATTGGAGCGGCAATGCAAGCCAACACACAAACACTCCCCATCACCCTGACCCCCGAACTCGACTTCGACCAAAACGCCGCCAGCGCTTTCGGCGAATCGCTGAACCACGAATACACCCAAGCCACGCCATTCCCGCACATCGTCATCGACAACTTCCTGCAAGCCGACGTCATCGCCAGCATCCGCGAACACTTCCCGGTCGAACCGACCAACAACGAACAGATCTACGAGCGCGGCTACAAAGGCCAACTCAAACGCCAGATCAGCCCCAACGCCTGCAGCCCGTACCTGAAGAACGTCTTCAACACCTTCAACTCCGCCCCCATGCTGGAATTCCTCGAAAAACTCACCGGTATACAAGGCCTGATCCCAGACCCTTATTTCGCGGGCGGCGGCCTGCACGAAACCAAAACCGGCGGCTTCCTCGGCGTGCACTCGGATTTTCGGCTGAACAAAAAACTCAATGTTGAGCGGCGGCTGAACGTGATCATTTACCTGACCGAGGACTGGCAGGAAGCGTACGGCGGCAACCTGGAGCTTTGGGATGTGGGGATGAAGAAATGCCTGAAGAAGGTACTGCCGATTTATAACCGGTGCGTGATTTTCAATACGGATAAGGATAGTAACCATGGGCATCCGGAGCCGTTGACTACGCCGGAACACATCACTCGGCGGTCGATTGCGCTTTATTACTACACGGCGAGTGGGGTGGGCGGGGAGCCGGGGCAGAGGAATAAAACGCACTATAAGCCGCGGCCGAAGGATCGTGTCAGTTTGAAGTATTACTTGAATAAATTGTTTAAGAAGAAGGGGTGAGGAGGCCGCGTAATCAGGGAAGCAGCCGTTTTTTGGACTGGGTGGTGAGCAGCTGGTGCAGTTTACGGCAAGAAGGAGACGTTCAAGCCACTAGCCCAATACACTATCGCGAAGATCGTACTCAAAATTTTGGTGTAACTGTTCAGGCAGGAAAAAGAGAGGATTCATGAGTCTTGATCTGTGCTTGGAAGCTGATAGTACACTCACAATTACAGCGCTGAAATGCGCCGTTGAGAATGCGGGGGCTTGGGAAATAGAGGTGGCGGGTAATGGCTTGTCCGCTGTATTTGCCTCGGGGCTTAGATTGAATGGCGGTGATGTAACAGATGACTCTACGATCTATGCTGAGAATACAAAGGGACTCGACTTTCCTGTCGCTTTGCGTTGCACCATCAGATTAAAAGGCCCCGAACCTGAGGGGGAATCGTCTATGGAAGATGTGGATAAAATCGCTCAATCCATATCTCAGTCGTGTTCGGCCTTCTTTCTTATTAGCTTCCAATTCGAAGAAACCTTGTACTGGCGAGATGCTACAGGGCTGCATCGTCTTTGAAGTCGGTGCCTGCGCGTCCTCGTTCGTCCATTTCTGAATGGTTTTTACGGACGGAATACCCCTGAGCTGGGGTGGGCTTCAATTATTTCAATGCACTTCACAGGAGCGATGCGTGATCGATCTGAGTGAAACTATCAGGCTCTTTTCAATGGAAGGGGCAACCCATCTCTACTCGAGCCTTCCATCGATGCTGACGCCGGCAGACCTTTACCATATAAAGGACAATCCAGTTCATAAGGCCGCGCTCGCCGGCTCCAACATTTATCTCATCGTCAGTCGTCATCGCATTTACCTGAATCCTGAAAGTCTATCTCGCAATGGACGGATCGTTTTGGGTGAGTTTTTGGTATTGCGCGAACACGGGGTGACGCGGGTCCCCTTTACTTATGAGATTCGTCTTCCAACAACTGCGGGTACCGCAGACATTTTAGGTGTCGCCGTTGCCGCCAACGGATCATCGATGGTCGTGATGACTTCCGAAGGAGATCAGATGATTGCCGTCAGCGTCATCGTTGCGGCTGCCGAAAGTGAATTGACGCGTCCCGACACGGATATGGAAGTGCTCTATGTTGGCCAGAGCATCGGACGAACGAATACCCTGACTGCTTTGAATCGCTTGTTGTCGCATACCAAGTTTCAGCAAATTCTCGCCGAGAACTCGACACATTCCCCGGAGCGCGAGGTTTTACTTTTGCTCTATCGGTTCGAGCATCGGAGGACAATCATCAGCAATGGAGGCGACTTCAATGTGGAAGCTCAGGCCACTGATGCGCAAGATTCTGCCCATTTCAATCGTCTTAGGGATGTCCGACTGCAGCGACATGAGGTGGTATCCCTGGCAGAAGCGGCGTTGATTAATTATTTCAAGCCGCGCTACAACACCCTACTGAAAAAAACGAATTTTGCTGCAAGCGAAAAGCTTAGAGTGCTACAGCAGTTGATGAAAAAAGGCGTTGCCGGATTGGTCGTGGAGCTTTGCTCGGTAAACATACGATCTCGTCTAGGCTCGGCTAATGCGATACCCATTGAGCTTGTGGATTTGTTCTCAGAAGAGGTGCTTGAAGGGCGAAACATCCAAGAGCTGGAAATCAAGCAGCAGTGGCAAGAGGAATTGAACGTGATCGCCCATTCGCATTGGGCCCGATTTGCGCTGACCACTACGCAGGAGCGTAATACGTTCCTGCATGGTTCGAAGTTTATGGGGCAGACTGAGCAACCATGGGCTTGGTAATCACGGGGTGAAAAAGGGACGGTGAAAAAGGGGGACGGATTAATTTTCAGTCTTGGTGCGTATATCTGATCCTCCTCCATGACGGCATCCTAGCCGTCATGGAGGAATTTTCATTGCTCCGTCGGCACCACGTTATCCAGTGCCCGGTTCATCGCCACAGCACCGGGCACTTCGCCAACTAACGACTACACTGATTTACGGTTTTCGACTACACGCTTATTCAAGGAGCTTCACATGATCTGCTGGAATGCAGTTGTCGAAAGAAAAGTCAAAGCCGGCGTCGTCATAAAAAACATGCTTGACGGGAGCGAAGCACTGATCCCGTTTACGACACTAAAACTGGCAGTTCTAGACCCTGTCAACAAGTTAACCGATTGGTTGATAGGAACGCCGTGGGTCGCAGAAACCGAAAAAGAATCGGTCATTGTCGGGCGAGCATTAATTGTATTTTTCAAGCAAAAGGAAGAAAAGCTGGTGCCTGCTTATGCCGCTTTTCGCGGGGATTTCAAATTCAGAATTGATGAGGAAGAGTTCGTCGATCCTTATCAGCGTGAAATAGTGGTGATCTACCACGATTTTTCAGAAGAGATCAAAAAGGGCAACTCGGGCAGTGCTTTTGCTAAAGGTGTCGAGAGCTATGTTGAGACGTTTTCAGGCGTGTCGCACCTGGTTCATGCCGATGGCACATATGAAGAGCTGGTTGTAAAACTGACCAGCGTGGCAGAGGTGGCTGACGGTTGGATCGACACTGTACTGATCGTCACACATGGTTATATCGGGCAGATGTGGCTGGGTAATGCGGACGAAATATTTGTAAAGAGAAATTTTGCTGCAGTGTTGGGCCGGTCTGAATCCGGAAAGGATTTTATCAATCCGGAATCATTTGGCGTGCTGTTGAAGAAACTGTTTGGCCCTAAATTGGGTATTGGCATTTACGCCTGCAACTTTGCGTGCTCGCCCGGAGGCGATGAAGTTGCCATAGCGATCAGAGGGGCCGCTGAAGCGAGAGTTGTTGTCGCAGGTAAAGCGGATGTTTTCCTCAAGCCCAATTCAAAAGGCCACCGCCCGGTCGCAGAGTGCAAAGGGGCGGTGGCGTTCTACTCAGAACATAAAATTGAAATCAAAGGAGGTCAGGTTCCGGTATTTCCGATCTAGCGGTTGGATAGAGGTGGATTCGGCGTGCGCCTCTTGCGCGAACCTTCGTGGCTGTTGCACTGCATTCCTGCTCTTGGCCATTCGAACCTGCGTCCGATCACTTCGGAGCCCGCCAAAGCCTGAAAACCAGGAAAACACCACATTGCCGTTGTGCCCTCTGTATTCGGCTTTCGCCCTGAGTTGCTAACGGCAATAAAACGAGAATAAAGGGGGCTGATTTATTTTCTGTCTTGGTGGGTCTGTCTGGTCTGCCTCCATGACGACATCCCGACCGTCATGGAGGAGTTCTCGTTACTCCGTCGGCACTACGTTATCCAACGCCCGATTCACCGCTAACTCCCCAAGCATTACCACCTGCGCAATGCCTTGCAGTGTCTTGCGTGCCGGTCCGTGAACCAGACCGATTACATCGCCCAACATTACAGAGGCCGAGCCGAGCGATTCACTGGCATTCACCAGCAATTCCTCAGTCTTGGTGTTCGGGTTGGCGATGAACATCTTGTTGGTTTGGTACGGGGTGAGCATGATTTCCGGGGCAGGGCCGAGGTAATGGGAGAGGGCGCGGTCGACGGCTTCGTTGAATTTCTTGGTGTCGGGGGATTCGTCGCCTGAGATTGGATCGGTTTCTGGTGGATTCGGCGTAATTTTGAACATAGATGAAACTCCAGGATGAAAAATGGAGCCATCACTTTCGCTACCAAACGAGGGTGGTGGCCAAACGCAGGTTGGTAGACCGGTCACCTGGATACCCGGCGCGTCCGAAGACGCCCTACGCATGGCCACCATAAACAGCGGACGAAGACGTCCGTGCAAATAGATCTGCGATGCGACAGGTAAGCCGGGCTACCAAACCCGATCACTGCTATTCAGTGACCGACCCACAATAGAACCCGCCCACCCGGCGCACAAGCCGGCGGATTCTGGCGTAGTCGTAGGCAACGGCGCAAGGCGTTGTAGCCTGTCGGACGTATCTCGGAACGTTTTTAAACCGGTCGTTGAAATGCCGGCGTGTGAGGCCTAGCACCCTTAAACCGCGTCGATCATCACCGCGCATCAAGCCCCGGTTTTACCTACACACGGCATCCGCCACGCGATAACCATCCACCAGCGGTGCTTTGCTCACGTCCAGTTCGATGCGGCAGCTTTGATCGGCCTTTTCGCCCCATTTCATTTGGTAGACCTTGCCTTCACCCACCGACAGCATGCAACCCTGATGGGCACCGAGTCTTGAGCAAATTGATCGACTGAGTCTGAAAGGCAGCGGCGGGTAATTCACCGCTTAACCCAAGCGTTTGCGCACCGCTTTCAACACCGCTTCGATGTACCAGGTTTCGACGCCGATGGCGACGGCTTCACTGGCATCAGGCACTAACTCGATTTGAGTGATGATGCCTTGCTCGCCAAGCAGTCGCTGTGCGTCTTGCAGACGTCTGCGTGTACCCGTGAGCCATAGTCGTTGCGGGCCCGTCAGCAACGCGAGGGTTTGCGGGTAGGTGCACTGCAGTTTTCGGCGCAGATTGATCAGCGCGGGTTTATTCGCCCGGTCGAGTGCCGGGGTCAGTACATACTGTTTGCCCGTCGCCGCGGTCAGGTCGTATTTGTCCTGTAGATACTCCTCGACACTGAAGCAATTGGCGACCGTCTCGCGCTCGCCGGTCACCACATTGATCAAGTGCGCATTGACACCGACATAACAGAACTCTGTCATGCCGTGGACGACGTAGTCCTCGCTGTTGCTGCGAATGACCCAGTAATCACCGTTGGCGGACAGCTCACAGTTCTGAATGACAAACCGCTCGGGTTTGCCATCTCTCATCACACCGTCAAACAGCGCGAGCACGATTGCGCACGCCTGATCTGCGGTCAGTTTGGGGTTGAACTCGGTCACGCTTTACCAAAACCAAACAATGAACGCAGTTTGCTGCCCAACGTCCGCTGATAGAACGGAGTGGTTTGTGTAAAGAAGTAATCGCTCAGGTCCTGCTCACCTTCCTGAATGCGATACAGGCCAACGTCTTCGCCATCGGGTGCGGTGTCCCTGGCAACTTGACTGGCTTCGCGCAAGATCAATTCAATATCGCCGTCCGCTTCGATGCCAACCACCAGGTGAGGCTTTTCATCCGTCGTTACGTTGTACATAAGCGCCAGAAACCCACGCTTGATGTTGCGATGTTTGGCGAATAGCTGCGTGAGCGCGTTAACCATTTTTGTTGGATATTGCGCGGGCTGCCCGAGTTGCACGTGGGCGTCTTTTTCCAATGTGCGTTGTGTTGTCCGGCCAATCTCGGCGGACAGCAGGCTTTGCACTTCTTCCGGGAGAAACTCTTTGCCATAGGGCGACTTCGGTTCCAGGAAAAGCGGAGTGCCCAGCGTCATTTCAAACAGGGATCTGGCCGGAATTTCCAGGTAGGACTCGCCACGAGCTATGGACTGCTCCAGCGTTTGCAGCGAGGTAAAAAACGGGATGACTGCCGTGCCGTCCTGCTTTTCCCAATGTGCGATGCTGATTTGGCTGCCAGCCTCAAGGTCAATGTGCCCCTTGCCTGCGCCGGTCGAGCCCGGGACATAAACCATTGAGTTCAACAGCGTCTTGAAAAAATCAGGTCGGCGGGCTGGTTCTTTCGCAGCCAACTCGAGCGATTGTTCTAGTGTGTTTTCTTCCTGGGTATTGCTGATGTCCATCGGTGGTTCCATAAAAACAGACAAAAAATGAATGGCAAAGAGTGGATCAGTCGCTGCTGCACCCCAGCAGGATCCAGCGTTTCCCTTCAGCGTGTACGTCGTAGGCAAACTCCCAGAAAACCGGATAACCCGGGCGCCCCTTTACGTATATGAAGGCGCTTATCTGGTCAGCCTCATTGACATGTGCAGGTCGCATCATCTCGCTGGCAAGTTGCGTGATATCTTCGCGTTTAAAACTTTCATACGCCTCCATTGTTGTAACGGCTTGCCCGGCAGAATCGTGAGCAGGTTTTTACGTGCCTGTGAAAACGTGAAGAAAAGCCTTCTGATAAATCTGAAATTTGATGGGGTAGGATGCTCACACACTGGAATAGCCTTCTTCATCAAGGTCGCGACATTTATGGAAGCTCTCTTTTCTCAAGTCAGCGAACGTTTGCATGATCGTCGATTCGCGGTAGCGGATAACACGCAGGGGCTGTCGGGTAGCGGGACGGTGTTTCATTACCGTGTTGAGGGTTCGGGCATTTCCAGCACTTACCAAGGCGGGCGGATTCGTATGGGGCATCAGGTTGGCCGCGTGACTGGTCCTGACACCATAGAGTTGCTGTTTCATTGCCTGACGACTGAGGACGAGATTTTGTCCGGTTGGTCCCGTGGCATTGTCGGGGTGGACGACGGAGGGCGAACGACGTTGAGCTTTGTGTGGGGGTGGTTGTCCGGTGCTAGTGGAGGCGGGGAGTCGAGTTACTTTGAGGTATACCCGGACTGTCTGTCGACATAGGTCCGGCTCGTTCAGCCCGCTGATTTTGATCGTCTGTTCAGATTATGAAGCGCTGCGCTTTAGCATGGGCAATTACATCCTGTTTATTTCCGGTGTAAGCATTGGGCCGACTGTCTGCAAGGAATAGAGTAGGGATATTTGATGAGCAAACTGTCAGCAATGATCGCGCAAGCGAGTGCGGGGCTGTCCGTGCAGCAGCGTATTTCGGATGAGAAGTGGGCGGCAATTGCGCAGCAGTGTGGGGACGAAGAGGTTGCTGAAATACGCAGTCGCATTGACGCGCTGAGGACCGAGTTGTCGACGGTTGAGGATTGGGATGGCGACACTCAGGATGAGATTCATCTGGCGATTGCTCAATTCGCCAGAATGCTGGAGCTCGCGTCTAAGGCTGTCTAGCCGGTGAATGTACTGTTGTTATCACTTTTGTCTCTTCAGTATCCGCGATGAGCGCTGCGACCTGCTCTTTCGGATTGGGGAGAAAGTTCGGGGTATTCATCGATCAGGTATTCGATAACGGCTTGGTCATCCCAGGGGCCGAGCGATGTGATGTAGTCAGGGTACTGATTCTGAATTTCTCTCCATGAGGCGTAAGGGTGTCTGGAGAGCAGCACCTCGGTGTGGGTGTAAATAACGTGGATTTGCAATGGCTGGTTTTCCTTATGCTGTTTGAGCATCCAGACGCCTTTCATGCCTGTTCTGGTGCAGGTGCGGTGGTACGGGCCACATCCCAAGTCCGCATCACCTGCGTAATCGCCGCATCAATGCTCTCGATCGGCGTGTCATCCCGAGCAAGGATGGAGATCCCCTGCAGGAAGCTGTCGAACACCGTCGCTATGGCGGCCGCGTTCGTGTCGTCTGCTAACAATCCTTCACTCACACCCCGCTCGACGCACGCCACAATCCCCGCGCGGGTTCGGGCTCGGGAATGGGTGAGGGCTTGAGCGACGTGGGCGTTTTCCGGGCTCGGGGCGCTCATGACGCCGAGGGTGACCATGCAGCCTTTGGGGTGGCCGTCGTCGCATTGCATGCGTGCTGACTGGCGCAGTGCGGTTTCGATGGCTTGGCGGGGCGGCAGGGTTTCGTCCCACAGGCATTCGGTGACTTGGGCGAAGGTCGTCAGGTAGCGCTGCACGCATTCGTCGAACAGGGCTTCTTTTGAGCCGAACGCGGCGTAGAAACTCGGTGCGGAAATGCCGCCGCCCAGTTCAGCCTTCAACAGTGAAAGGGATGTCGAGTCGTAGCCGTGTTGCCAGAACAATTGCATGGCCTGGTCGACGGCGTCGTCGCGATCGAATGCGCGGGGGCGGCCGGTTCTGGCCATAGCTGAAACTCCTCGGAAAGTGATTTGGATACTAGTCGATACATAAGTCGTTGACAACGTGCCTCGGCTGCCGCCAGTATTTTATATCGATCGGTACGCAAGTCTGAATTTCCAAACTCAAGGAGTTTCCCGTGACACCTTCATTGACTCTTACGGCGACGCCCAAACGCCTGCCCATCGGCGCGCTGTTGGCGCTGGCCATGACCGGTTTTATCTGCATCGTCACCGAAACCCTGCCCGCCGGGCTGTTGCCGCTGATCAGTGATGGTCTGGCGATTTCGCCTTCGATGGCCGGGCAGATGGTGACCGCGTATGCACTGGGTTCGGTGCTGGCGGTGATCCCGATGACCATCGCCACGCGCGGCTGGCGTCGGCGCAATGTGCTGTTGCTGACCATCGTTGGTTTTCTGCTGTTCAACTCGATCACGGCGCTGTCGTCGCACTATGGTGTGACGCTGGTGGCGCGGTTCTTTGCCGGGGTTTCGGCCGGGTTGGCGTGGAGTTTGTTGGCCGGTTATGCGCGGCGCATGGTTGAGCCTGATCAGCAGGGCAAAGCGTTGGCACTGGCCATGGTCGGTACGCCGATTGCCCTGTCACTAGGCGTGCCGCTCGGCACATGGCTCGGTGGCCTCGTCGGATGGCGCACGACGTTTGGCCTGATGTCGGCCCTGACGTTGATACTGATCGTTTGGGTGTTGGTGAAGGTGCCGGATTATCCGCCGCAGCCTGCGCATCAGCGTCTGTCGTTGCGCCGCGTGTTGACCACGCCGGGTGTGCGGCCGGTGCTGGCGGTGGTGATCAGCTGGATGCTGGCGCACAACATTCTCTACACCTACATCGCACCGTTTGTGGCGCCGGCGGGGCTGGCGGATCGTGTAGATCTGGTGTTGTTGGTGTTTGGTCTCGCAGCGTTGGCGGGGATCTGGCTGACCGCGAAACTGGTTGAGCCGCTGTTGCGCAAGACAGTGCTGGTGAGTCTGGCGACGTTTGCATTGGTTTGCGTGGTGTTTGGCTTTTGGGGGCGTGTACCGCAGGTGATTTACCTCGGCGTGTTGGTGTGGGGATTGAGTTTTGGCGGCGCGGCGACGTTGTTGCAGACGGCACTGGCGGATGCTGCCGGTGACGGCGCCGATGTCGCGCTGTCGTTGAATGTGGTGGCTTGGAACAGCGCGATTGCTGGCAGCGGGGTGGTCGGCGGGGTGTTGCTCGACCGCTGGGGCGTCGCCTCGTTTCCCTGGGCCATGGTGGTGCTGGTGAGCGTAGGGTTTGCCATTGCCTTCGGCGCGCGGGTGCATGGGTTCAGATCGGGGCCGCGTGTTGCTGGAGCGGTTGGGGTTGCCGGGCACTGATGCCCGGATGCGCGCACTGCGTGAGCCTCGAGGGCGACCATGGCACGCTTAGCGCTTTTGACCTGAATCTGAATGTCGTCAACGTCGGCAACCGGCCAGAAGCGTCTCATCTAAAACCGTGGCTTTGCAGCCATGTTATGGTCTCGAAACCAAAAGAAAGCCCACGGAATTCAATCATGGAACTGGTTCGACTCACCCCCGCGCAATATCACACCGACGACAGCTACTGGCGACTTTTCAAGGCTGAAGATGGTTCTGTCTACATCCTCGTTGAATGTGAAGCGTCTTTTGTGGGGTACCAGTCCATGATCAAGCTCAATGCTGAGGAGATGCGTGACTACCACGGTTTGGGCTGGTTATCGATGCAGTATCTGGCTAACCGAATCAATTACTTTGTCAGTGATTACAGCGGCCGAAGGATTACGGGTTCTTTGCTCGAGGAAGCCAATCAGGTTTCAGCGCGTCAGTAGTTCTATTGGCTCAGCCCCTTGGAATCCGCCAACCCGCCCTCATAACCATCGCTATACCCAACACCCCGAAGAGGAACGACACGCCATGACCACTCAAACCGAAACCGCCATCCTCGCCGGCGGCTGCTTCTGGGGCATGCAGGATCTGCTGCGGCGCTATCCCGGCGTGTTGCAGACTCGCGTCGGTTACACCGGCGGCGACGTGCCGAACGCTACTTATCGCAACCATGGTGACCACGCCGAAGCTATCGAAATCACCTTCGATCCGGCGGTGATCAGCTATCGACAGATCCTTGAGTTTTTCTTCCAGATTCACGACCCGAGCACGCCCAACCGGCAGGGCAACGACCTTGGACGCAGCTATCGCTCGGCGATTTACTACCTCAGTGAAGAACAGCGCGATGTCGCTGAAGACACGGCTGCCGATGTCGACGCCTCGAAACTGTGGCCGGGTCGCGTGGTCACCGAGATCGAACCGGCGGGGCCGTTCTGGGAAGCGGAGCCGGAACACCAGGATTACCTCGAGCGTATTCCGAATGGCTACACCTGCCATTTCATTCGCCCGAACTGGAAGCTGCCGAAGCGCGGGTGAGGGGGGCACGCCGCTCATTCCGCGCCACTTCAGTGGTTGCGAGGCTGAATGAGTTTCCGACTTCGCGGGCAAGCCCGCGAAGCGGCGAGTGCCCATGGCGCCGTTTTAGCCCTGCGCTTGATCCTTCAAATCATCCAGCGCATCGATGATCGCCTCATCGCTGTCGGCCATTGCATCTCGCATATCTTTAGCGAGGGTGCTCTGGACGGCCATGAATTTTTCGGCCAGATCGCGGCCCTTTTTCGAACTCAGGATGATCGTCATCGCCTGCTCGGGATGCTGGTTGGCGCGAGTCAGCAGGTCAAGCTCATCGTTGTTGAAGTGATTGGCATAGATTTCCACGACCATGCCCTTCAGGTCGTCAGGATCGATGTTCTCTCGTACAACGTTGCGAACTTGCTCGTGTTCGAGCATCGGGTAGCGGGACGCATAACCGCTGGACGCGGTCTCGACCATGCTGGCGTATTGCTTGGTCATGCCACTGGACTCGACGAACGCCTGCGCCTTGTCCTTGTTACCCCCACAACCCGCCAGCGCCGCTGCGGCCAATACAGCCAGCATAATTTTTTTCATGCTCATGAGCATTTTTCCTTGAATGATCTGTAAGTGCAGAGAGCGCCACAAGTGTCCCTGTCTCTCACTCCAAACACCGTTTAGGGGTCATGCGGATTTCCCCGGACGGGTCGGCACTATTGGCCCCCTCGGCACTGCGCGCAGGCTCTTTACGACCGCTCCATTCGACAGGATAAGGTCCGCTGGGTGCCAACAGCGTCTGCATCCGGTTCATGAAATCAGTGTCACTTCGGGCGTAGAAGATCCACTCCCGACGGTGTTCTCCAGTGACCGTGCACACCCACTTCGCGAGCCCGTCATCCGCCGCGGCCGACAGTAAAAGGGCCTCCATCTCATTCATGCGTACAAGATCACGAGGTCGCGGCAGGAGTTTCCTGGAGGTGTAATTCCAGCGGACTCTCATCTTGAACGGTAGCGCCTGCTGCTCCGTCGCGGAAATTGAGCGAGCAGTCCGGTAACTCATGGGGCTGGGGGTGTCCGGATAGTCGGACTTCTGGAAAGTTTCCTCGCCCGGCTCGGCTAGGCGCGTTTGTGTGTAAAGATCAGGGGCATCGCCCAGAATGGCTTTGAGTGCAGCATCACTTGCGTCCTTACGGTCAGCCACGCAGTCATCGTAAGCCGCACTGTGGAGTGGGCCTTCATCCAGGCAGGGGTCGCGTTCGATCGGTGGCGGGGGGTGGGAACAGCCCGTGTTAAGCAGAGCTGTCGATGCCAGTAGCAAAAACAGCGGCCAAGCGCGATTCAGGGTATTTCGATTGTCGGGTTTGACGTCATTCACAACATGCCTTCCTTGGGAGGGGCGAGGACTGGTTTGGAGTGGAAGTGATCGAGCAGTGTCGCCATTAATGCCGGCTGACCTGCTTGAGCCAGTTCCAGAAGGGGTCGTTCGATTCGCTCACATCCATGCACGCTGTACCGCGGACCAGATCCGCTGCTCGCGCCGGTATGCTCAGCCCGAGCGTTCGCTCGACGTGGCTTCGCAACAGAAGAGGCGGAGGAGGGTAATCGTCTTCGGCGTATTCTTTTTCGCGTACTTGATCCGGGGTCAGTTGAAATTGCTCCGGCCAGCAGAGCTCGTCGTAACCGATAGCCAACAGCCTCAGCAAGTCTTCAATCGTGTCGGTCAGGACGCAAAGCATCGTTGACCCGGACCCTGATCCCAGATGGACGAATCGCTGTTGCCCGCTGTCGTCCAGCCACAGCCCGGCCCACGAGCCGTCCCCACCGGTTCTGAGGAATAGGGTCAGGCGCTGGTTTACCTCAGGATCATCGCTGTTAGTCCAGCGGGCGGTGTCGGCAGGCACTGGCAGGTAAAAAGCGGTTGTCGCCACATCGCTGTGTGCCGGTTCCGGATGCAGCGTCATATAGCGCGTGCCATCGCGGTGACTGCGCACGCAACCATGTTCTTCCAACAACTCAAGTGCTTGGCGAAGACGTGCGGGCATTGGATTGCCCGCAGGAAAAGCGGTTGCCATTTCATCGGTGAAGTTCATTCATTTCCTGACCAAGTGGGCATTGGAGAAGGGGGTGTTCCGGTTCAAACGTCGTCGTTTTATCAAATCACCGACTCTCTGAAATCACACGACTCATGTATTGATTCAAGTCGCGAAAGTCCTGAACGCTCCAGGCGTGCGGCGCGATTTTTATGCCGTTGTCCCGCAGGGTTCTTGGAATCAGGTCGCCATTGGGGCGAAGAATGATCGAGGAGACGATGACGCCTGGATAATCATGCAGTCGCTTCTTGAAGATGGCTGTTGTCAGGTCAGGCGTCGGCGGTTGGCTTTTATTCGCCAAGGGGCCTGTTGCCTTGATATCTGCTCCATGGCACACCGCACATCGCTGTAAAAAAAGATTTTTGCCATTGGCGTTATCGGCGAAGGACAAAGATGTTTGAGTTATCGACAAAATTGCAAGCGAAGCGATGAGCAATACTTTCATTTTTCACGGTCCTTGTGGCGGACCGGTCAACCCGGTCCACATTTTACGATCACTCAGTTTTCAAGCGTGAACCCGTGTTTCCAGCCCGGACTCATAGGATTTGCGATCGCTCGGTTTTGGCAATCGCCGCGATCAAATCAGCAAGTCCGGCCGTGACCTCGGCGGTCTCGTCGAGAACCCAGGGTCCCGGTGCATGTTCAATCACGCCTTACCAAATCCCAGAAAAGAACGCAGTTTATTGCCCCACTTGCGCTCATAGAAGGGCGTGGTTTCCCTGAGAAAGTAATCACTCAGGCCGGCTTCACCTTGGGATACCCGGCACAAATCAACCGGCTCGCCCTGCGGCGCGGTATCCCCGGCAACATTGCCCGCCTCACGCATAACCCGCTCAATATCGCCGTCCGCCTCAATGCCCACGATCAAGTGCGGTTTTTCGTCCACCGAGGTGTCATGCATCAATGCCAGAAACCCGCGCTTCACATTGGAATGTTTGGCGAGCAGTTGCGTGAGCGAGTGGACCATTTGTGACGGGTATTCGGCAGGCTGGCCGAGCAGCACGTTGGTTTCTTTCTCGACCGTGCGTTGCGTGGCGGTCTGGCCAACGGCATCGGCGAGCAAATTGTGCACCTCTTGCGGGAAAAACTCTTTGCCGTACGGCGACTTCGGATTCAGACAGAGCAGGGCGCCCAGTGTGATTTCGAACAACGATCGGGCGGGTATTTCGAGGTAGGTCTGCTCGCTGTCGATGGACTGTTGCAGTGTTTGCAGGGACGAGAAAAACGGGATGACCGGGGTGCCATCCGGTTTTTGCCAATGGGCGATGCTGATGTTGCTGCCGGCTTGGAGATTGACGTGGCCGTCTGCCTCTCCGGCGGTGCCGAGAATATAAACGTTCGAATTCAACAGAGTGTTGAAAAACTCCGGACGATGTGCCGGTTCGTCGGCGGCCCGTTTGAGGCTTTTTTCCAGCAGGTTTTCTGGTTGGGAATCCATGGTGTTCATCCGTGACTCGTTCTGAAACAGGGCATAGAACATTTACATCGACGCGTGTTCGGCTGACGCCTTCGCGGGCAAACCTGTTGCCACAGGTTTGTGTATAGATCACAAAATTCGGGTACAGCGCAAATCACTGTGGGAGCTTGCCTGCAAGCGATGACGGTAGGTCAGTTAGCTTCTTCGCGACAGATTCGCCGCCATCGCCAGCAGGCTAGCTCCCACAAGGGAGGTGTCAGAGCAAGCTCCACGACACCCCGACATAAACTCCCATTTCTTCACCCGGCGTAGACCTCGCGGCATCTAGCCCTTTGTCGTCATACCCCGGTGTGACCGTTGCTGCGTAGTGTTTGTTGGTCAGGTTGCGCATATCCACCCACGTCTGCCAGTCACCCTTCGGCGCGTTGTAACCCAGCGTCGCGCCGAACAGTGCATACGGATCGGCGTAGTAGCTGTTGGCGTAATCCACCGCCACCTTGGACACCAATTGCGTATTCACCGCCGCAAAGAACCCCTGCGGCCAGTCGTAACGCAGCTCACCCTGGTAGTAATGCATTGGCAGACCGGGCAGGCGGTTGTCACCAAAACGATCATCATCTCGATAGTGGAAGTCGCTGAAGGTATACGCCTGGCGCAAGCTCAATTGGCGGCCATCAGCAGCCGACCAGAGTTTGCTGTTGAGGCTGGCTTCGATGCCTTGGTGCACGGTCGGGCTGGCGTTGAGCTCGTAAGGGGTGACGGCGGTGGCATCCGGCAGCACCGACAGCAATTCATGCCGCACCTGCGCGTAGTACCAGGCCAGACTCCATTCGCCGACAGCGCTGTCGCCACGGCCGCCGAGTTCCAGCGTGGTCGCGGTCTGGTTCTGCAGTTTGATCGGGTCTTTCTGCGTGCCGGTCGCGGCGCCGCTGCCGGCCGGGAAACGCACGTTGGAGCTGTAGATCAGCGACCACGGGTGCGGCGCTTCAACCGAGCGGCTGAGGTTGCCGAACACTTGCAGATCCGGGGTGATCTGGTAGCGCAGGCCGAGGCGCGGCGCGTAATCCCAGTCGTTCATGCTGGTTTTGCCGCCGCTTTGCGGGTAGGTCACGTCGCTTTCGCGGCGGGTGTAGATGGCGGCGAGACCGGTGGTTAGCCAGAGGTCGTCGGCGATTTCCAGATCGTTACCAAAGTGCAGAACCGTGTCCGAACCCTGATAGGTGAAGTTGCGCATGCGCGTGCCGGGCACGTAGCCGGCGGTATTGCCGCTGGGGATGCGTACGAACTCGCTGGCGCCGTCGTTGGGTAGGTGTTTGGTCACGCGCAGGCCGACGTTGCTGCGGCTTTCCATGCCGAAAATCGTGTCGCGGCGTTTGTAGTCGAAGGTGCCACTGACGTCGGTGTAGGCGACCTTCAAACGGTTCGGACCTTCGCGCAGGTCCATCGGGTAGTCGTGATAAACGAGGCCGGTCTGGATGCTCGAATCGTCGTCGATGTAATAGGTGGTCTTGTTGCCGATGAAGGTGCTGCCCGGCTGTTTGCGGCTATCGTCGCGCGCCACGTAGGACGGATTGGCCGCGCGAGGCGAGTGTTCGATGGAGTGCTTGGTTACGCGGCCGGCGAGGTCGTTGTCGGTCTCGCGGTAGCGGATATAGAAGCGGGTTTCCAGGTTCGGGTTGAAGCGATAACCGAAGTTGGCGATCAGGCCTTTGCTCTCGCTGGCGGTGTGATCCTGATAGCCGTCGGCGTTGGAATCGGTGAGCGACACGTAGTAATCGAAATCGCCGAGCACTTGCCCGGAACTGACCTGACGCTGCTGATAGCCGTGGCTGCCGGTGGCGTAGCGCACTTGCAGTTTCGGCGCGTTGTAGCCAGTGTGGCTGACGTAATCGATGGCGCCGCCCAAGGCCAGCGAACCGCGATCAAAGCCGTTGGCGCCGCGCAGCACTTCAACGTGATCGACCCACAGCGGTTCAAGCAATTCGTAAGGCGTGCCGCCCGGGCCGGTCAACGGCAGACCGTCGAGCATCGTGTACAGCCCCGACGCGTGAGCGCCCGGTGCGCGGTTGATGCCTGAGCCACGCACCGAGATTTTCACGCCTTCGTTGCCCGCCGACTGCGCATAAACCCCCGGCTGATACGCCAGCACATCCTGATTGCTCGCCACGCGGCCCTGCAATGGCTGGCGCATGTCGACCACGCTGGTGCCGCCGGGCACCTGATCGAGGCGGGCCTTGGCTTCCTCAACAGAGACATCACTGCCGTTGCGATCCTCGGCCGAAATCAGTACTTGCCCCAATTCCAGACCTTGAGTCTCGGCCATCGCCGGGCAGGCGAGCGCCAGGCCAAGCAGGGCGGTGGGCAGGGATTTGGACGACGGCATCGAAAAACTCCAGGCAGGCAAGAACGGGCAATGAACAGTGCGACGTAACAAAGAACGAACGAAACACATGGCAATTTGGCTTTTTGCCCGGCCATGGCAAACGGCACGTCATGAACTAACCTCACGTGTCTGGTGTATCCCGTCAATCAACACTCTGTTTCTGCATTTATTGGAGAGAGGCCAAGGTCATGGCAAAAGGCAAAAGAAGGCCGCCACGGCGCCTGAAAGTCCGAAATTGAAAAACAAGGATTACCTCGAGCATTTGCGCAAACTGCACGTCGAACTGGTCAAGTTGCAGGAATGGGTGATTGCCAAGGGCGTCAAGGTCTGCATCGTTTTCGAAGGCCGCGACGGCGCTGGCAAGGGCGGGACCATCAAGGCATTGACCGAGCGCGTCAGCCCGCGTGTCTTTCGCGTGGTGGCGCTGCCGGCGCCGACCGATCGCGAGAAAAGCCAGATGCACGTGCAACGTTATCTGCCTTATCTACCGGCGGCAGGCGAAGTGGTGATCTTCGATCGCAGCTGGTACAACCGCGCCGGTGTCGAGCGGGTGATGGGCTTCTGCACCGACGAGCAGGCCGACAAATTCCTCAAATCGATTCCCTGGGTCGAACACGCCATCGTCCAATCGGGAGTGATCCTGCTCAAGTACTGGCTGGAAGTAAGCCCTGAAGAGCAAACCCGCCGGCTTGAGGCGCGAATCAACGACGGGCGCAAGACCTGGAAACTGACACCGATGGACCTCAAGTCCTACAGCCGCTGGTACGACTACTCACGGGCGCGGGACGAAATGTTCAAATACTCCGACACTGAACATGCGCCGTGGCTGGTGGCCGACTCCAACGACAAACGCCGCGCACGGCTGAACATCATCACCGATGTGCTCAGCCGCATTCCGTATGAGGATGTGAAGCGCGACAAGGTCGAGCTGCCCAAGCGGCAGAAGCCGGGCAAGTACCGCGATCCGGATTATCCCTACACACGTGTAGCGCAAAAGTTCTGACGAATTGCGTCAGACGCAGGGGAGCAGGCCAGCACAAATCCCTGTAGGAGTGAGCCTGCTCGCGATAGCGGATTGTCTGTGGCGGGTGTGTTGCCTGACACACCGCTATCGCGAGCAGGCTCACTCCTACAGTATTCGGTGGTGTATCCATCATTGCTGATCAGCACAAACCCTTCAGAGGCAAACAGTCCATCCGTCGATTACGCTGAACCACTGGGATCTCACGTCTTTCTATCAAGGTATTCCTTCGCGAGATCATTCCCCGATGTTCAATCAGCGCAAACAAGAAAAACTGGCGGCATGGCGAAAACTGGCGACGCAATCGCAGATGCGTCTAGACCCGGAAGAGCAGTACGACGAGCTGCTCAAGGCCGCCGATGAAATGGAAGAGCAAGGTCTGATCACCAGCGCCGAGTGGCGGCAGTTGGTGCGTGATGCGGGCAATGTGTTTACCGGCGAATCGGGTCGAACACACAGCTGAAACGCTCAGGTTACCCGACCCTTTTTTGATTTCAGCTGTACACCTCTGGAGTCCTGCAACAGCCGCGCAAACGCGACTTTGTCGATCGGCCGACTCATGAAATAACCCTGCACCTCATTGCACTGATCGACCCCGAGAATATCCAGTTGCTCTTCAGTCTCGACCCCTTCGGCGGTGACAGTCAGGCCCATGGCTTTGCCCAGGCCGATGATCGCCTGCACCACCGCGCGATCATTGGTGCCGCTGCTGATCGAGGCGATGAAGCGCTTGTCGATCTTGATCCCGTCAAAAGGATAAGCGCGCAGGTAACCCAGCGATGAGTAACCGGTGCCGAAGTCGTCCATGTTCAGGCGCACGCCGAGTTCTTTCAGGGCATTCATGGTGGTCAACGCGCCGTCGGTGTCGTTGAGCATCACGTTCTCGGTGATTTCCAGTTCCAGGCGACTGGCCGGGAAGCGGGTTTGCACCAGTACCTCCCGAACATCCTCGACCACATCGCTGACGGCAAACTGCGCTGGCGACAGATTCACCGACAGCAGAATGTCTTCCGGCCAGCCCAGCGCGGTTTCGCAGGCTTCACGCAACACCCAGCGCCCGAGCGGCACGATCAGATCGGTCTGCTCCGCCAGCGGTATGAACAGGTCCGGGCCGAGCAGGCCTTTGGTCGGGTGTTGCCAGCGCACCAGCGCTTCGACCGAAACGATGTGCTTGCCATCGATCTTGTAGCGCGGTTGATAGTGCAGGATGAATTCGTTGTGTTTGAGCGCATGGCGCAGGTCGTCTTCCATCTGCCGACGGGTCTGGATCTGGTCGCTCATGTGCGCTTCGAAATAGCACCAGGTGTTCTTGCCCTCGGACTTGGCCTGATACAGGGCAATGTCGGCGTAACGGATCAGGTCGCTGGGTACGTAGCCGTGGCGGCGACTAAGCGAGATGCCGATGCTGGCGCCGATGTGCAGCGGATGATGTTCGAACACCACCGGTTGATGCAGGCTGCCGATCAGGCGGGTGCAGAACTTGTCGATTTCGTGCGGACTGTCCATGCCGTTGAGCACCACGATGAACTCGTCGCCGCCCAGACGCGCGACGATGTCGTGTTCGCGGGTGCATTCACGCAGGCGCGTGGCGACTTCCTGCAGCACGGCATCACCGGCCGGATGGCCGAGCGAATCGTTGATCGGTTTGAAGTTGTCGAGGTCGATCATCAGCAGCGACAGCGGCGGCGCGTGCTCCTTGAGCAGCAGCGCTTCATCGAGATAACGCGCGAGTTTGTTGCGATTGGGCAGGCCGGTGAGGGCGTCGTGCATCGACAGATGCTGGATCTGCGCATGAGCAGCGACTTCGTCGGTGATGTCGCTGGCGGTACCGCGATAGCCGATCACCGTGTGTTTGTCGAAGATCGGCCGGGCGGACAACCGACAGTGGCGTTGCTGGCCGGAGTGGTCACGGTAGGTGCAACGCAAATCACTGGCGCTGTTCTCCTCGGTGAGGTTTCTCAGCCACAGTTCCAGTGGCGTGGTGTCACAGCTCAACAGTTGGCCGATGTTCTGACCCAGCCACAGGGTTTGCGGGTAACCGGTCACTTCGCTGAAGCGCGCCGACAGGTACGTCAGCGCCAGGTGGCGGTCGACTTCCCAGATCCAGTCGGACGCGGCTTCGGCCACGGCGCGAAAGCGTTCTTCACTGGCTTCCAGCTCCCGGTTGGCGTTTTCCAGTGCTTGATTGGAGGTTTGCATGACGGCAAAACTCTGGTCGACGTACTGCGATGAGCGCAAGGCGTGACGGAAGAAGTACGCGGTCAGCAGCATCAGCACCACAATCGTCGCGCCGAGTGGCGGCAGCAATGACCACAGTAAATGTTGTCCGGGCCGTTCCAGATCAGCGATCAGGCTGTAACCGGTGCTGTCCAGCGGCACGCGAGGGCGTTTCGGGTCGAGCGTATCGTCCAGTGCCAGGGTCAGGTTATTCAAGCCGTAACCGCTGCCGATCAGGCGCAATTTGGTCGGCGTGAGTTTGTCGACGAACACCAGCACCGAAGAAGTCTGCGGATCGCCGAGTGGTCGTTCATCGTTGGGAATGATCGTCGCCGCCGACACCAGCGCCGGCCAGCCTTCGAACAGTGAATAGCGGCTGACTGGCTTGGTCAGATCACCTTGGCCCAACACTTGATCGAGTAACTCCGTGGCGCTTACCTGAACGAACGCGGACAGCTCGGCATCGACCATTTGCCCGCGCACCACCGCGTAACGGGTGCCTTCGCGGTTGAGGACGAACACGCCGTCATAGCCGTCACTGGTGAACAGGGTTTTGCCGAGGTTCTGCTCGGTGTAGGCCCAGTCGGTGTCGACCTGACCGCTCAAATGCTCGTAGGCGGTGGTCCAGTAGGCGTAGCTGGTGATGTAGTTTTTCGAGGCAGTGATGCGGTTTTCCAGCGCGCGAGCCGAGTAAAAGCCGGTTTTGTTGATCTCTTCGCTGTCCAGGCGCTCGGCGATACCCAGCAAAGCGACCGCCGCCGCAATCACGCCGCTGACAAACAGCGCTCCGACCGCGAAGGCCAGGCGCCGGGTGACCGCGCTCTGGCGTGGTGGAAGCGGGGCTGCATAGCTGGAAAGGTCCATGTGCTCGTCCTTGATCCGCTGTCTTCTGAATCTAGAACCACGGCGTGGGCGCAATGTTCAGATTGTTCTCGGCGACTGCTCTGAAAGCGTAGTGAACCCCGCGTGATTTGTCTTCCCAAGTGCAGGACGCCGATCAGCGGCCAATCCCGAAAGGGCAAGACTTCCCGCGCAAAAACCGGATAATGGCGGCCATTCGTTTAGCCGTATTCTGGTAATCCCGCATGGAAATCAAGGTCAACTTTCTCGACAACCTTCGACTTGAAGCCAAGTTCGACGACTTCACGGTGATCGCCGATCAGCCCATCCGCTACAAGGGCGATGGTTCGGCACCGGGGCCGTTCGACTACTTTCTGGCATCGTCGGCGTTGTGTGCGGCTTACTTTGTGAAGTTGTACTGCGACACCCGCAACATTCCGACTGAGAACATTCGCCTGTCGCAGAACAACATCGTCGACCCGGAAAACCGCTACAACCAGATCTTCAAGATCCAGGTCGAGTTGCCGGCGGACATTTCCGAGAAAGATCGTTTGGGCATCCTGCGCTCGATCGACCGCTGCACGGTGAAGAAGGTCGTGCAGACCGGGCCGGAATTCATCATCGAAGAAGTCGAGAACCTCGACGCCGATGCCCAGGCGCTGTTGATGCCGGTTGCCGGTTCGGACGCAGGCACTTTCATCGCCGGCAAGGACCTGCCGCTGGAGCAGACCATCGCCAACATGTCGGGCATTCTCGCCGATCTGGGCATGAAGATTGAAATCGCCTCGTGGCGCAACATCGTGCCTAACGTCTGGTCGCTACACATTCGCGATGCGCATTCGCCGATGTGCTTCACCAACGGCAAGGGCGCGACCAAAGAAGGCGCACTGGCCTCGGCACTGGGCGAATTCATCGAGCGCCTGAACTGCAACTTCTTCTACAACGACCAGTTCTGGGGCGAAGAAATCGCCAACGCCGAATTCGTCCACTACCCGGACGAACAATGGTTCAAACCGGGCCCGAAAGACGAGTTGCCGAACGAGATCCTCGACGACTACACGCTGAAGATTTACAACCGTGACGGCGAACTGCGCGGCTCGAACCTGTTCGACACCAACTCCGGCAATACCCAGCGCGGCATCTGCTCGCTGCCGTTTGTGCGCCAGTCGGATAATGAAGTGGTGTACTTCCCGTCTAACCTGATCGAAAACCTTTACCTCAGCAACGGTATGAGCGCCGGCAACACCCTCGCCGAAGCGCAGGTGCAGTGCCTGTCGGAGATCTTCGAGCGCGCGGTCAAACGTGAAATCCTCGAAGGCGAAATGGCCCTGCCGGACGTGCCGCAAGCAGTGCTGGAGAAGTATCCGAGCATCCTTGCCGGCATCAAAGGCCTGGAAGAGCAGGGCTTCCCGGTGCTGGTCAAGGACGCGTCGTTGGGCGGTGAATTCCCGGTGATGTGCGTGACCTTGATGAACCCGCGTACGGGCGGCGTGTTCGCCTCGTTCGGCGCGCATCCGAGCCTGGAAGTGGCGCTGGAACGCAGCCTCACCGAATTGCTGCAGGGGCGCAGCTTTGAAGGTTTGAACGACTTGCCGCAGCCGACCTTCTCCGGTCAGGCGGTTACCGAGCCGAACAACTTCGTCGAGCACTTCATCGACTCCAGCGGTGTGGTGTCGTGGCGCTTCTTCAGTGCCAAACCGGACTTCGAATTCGTCGAGTGGGACTTCTCCGGCCAGGGTGAAAACTCCAACGCCGAAGAAGCCGCGACGCTGTTCGGCATCCTCGAAGACATGGGCAAAGAGGTCTACATGGCGGTCTACGAGCACATCGGTGCCAAGGCCTGCCGCATCCTCGTGCCGGACTACTCGGAAATCTACCCGGTCGAAGACCTGATCTGGGACAACACCAACAAGGCCCTGCAGTTCCGTGCCGACATCCTCAAC
This sequence comes from Pseudomonas sp. S3_C06, assembly GCF_054667675.1. Taxonomy (NCBI): domain Bacteria; kingdom Pseudomonadati; phylum Pseudomonadota; class Gammaproteobacteria; order Pseudomonadales; family Pseudomonadaceae; genus Pseudomonas; species Pseudomonas sp. S3_C06. The sequence goes on along the minus strand of NZ_CP162747.1, from coordinate 1,004,164 downwards.
CTGCACAACCTGAGCAAAGTCGGCCTGCGCAACCTCGCCCAAGGCCTGGAAAACAGCGAGCAGGACGATTACACCGAGATCACCACACTGATCGGCGTCGAGTTCGACGACAACACGCCGTGGGGCAAGTTGACGATTCTGGAACTGCGCTTGCTGATCTGCCTCGCCCTGCAGAAGTACGAGCAGGCCAAGGATCTGGTCGAAGCTTTCCTGCAATACAACGACAACACCGTCGAGCGCGGCTTGTTCTATCAAGCGGTCAACGTGGTGCTGGAGATGGAGCTGGACGAGGATCTGGAACTGGAAGACTACGAGGCTAACTTCCGTCGTATGTTTGGCGATGAGCGTATGGATGCGGCGATTGGTTCGGTTAACGGCAGCGTGCGTTTCTACGGTTTGACGCCGACCAGCATGAAGCTGGAAGGGCTGGATCGGCATTTGCGTTTGATCGAGAGCTATAAAAAGCTGCATACGGCGCGGGCGAATGTGAAACAGGTTTAAGCCTGTTTCACATTGGGTTCGGTGGTGAATTCACCCCTCACCCCAGCCCTCTCCCCTAGGAGAGGGAGCTAATTTGTGGGCTTTTCAAAATCCTAGTTCGACTCGATATCTCAGGTCGGCGTATTTCAACCAGACGCCTCGGTCAGTCTCCTTTCCCCAAGGAGAGGGCTGAGGTGAGGATTTTGCAAAACCCGAGTTCGGCTCGATATCTCAGGTCGGCGTATTTCAACCAAACACCTCGGTCAGTTCCCTCTCCCTCTGGGAGAGGGCTAGGGTGAGGGGCTTTGGCTTTTCCGCCCATGCGCCGCATTCGCCAATTGCCCGGTATCCACTCGCACAAACACCGAATCACCCACGGCGGTGAGGACGTCACCGGCAAACACTTCACAAATCACCCGCGTCTTGCGCCCGACTTCACCTTCGACTTTCGCCCGTAAAACCAGCGGCACACCCATCGGTGTCGGTTTGATGAACTTGATCCCGAGGTTGCCGGTGACGCAATCAATGCGCGGCAGGCTGCCGGGTTCGCGGTTTTCCGCTCGATAGTGGTACGCCATCGCCGTCCAGTTGGAATGGCAATCAACCAGCATCGCAATCAGACCGCCGTAGACCAGATCCGGCCAGCCGCAGTACTTGGCCTCCGGTAGGTGTTCGGCAATCACGTGCACACCGTCTTCGTGCCAATGGCTTTTGACGTGCAGGCCGTGCGGGTTGCGGCCGCCGCAGCCGTAGCAAACGCCTTCGGGCGCGGCGAGGTCTTGCAGAGGCGTATCGAGGCTGGACATGTTTTTTATTATCCTGGAGTGGTGAGCCCGGTCAGACGCAAGCGATTGCGCCCGCCGCGTTTCGATTCGTAGAGGGCGGCGTCGCCTTGTTCGATCAGCGCGGTGAGGTTGGCCGGCTGGTTGTCGAACAGGCTGGCGCCGATGCTCAGGGTAACGGCAGCGGTGGTGGGGAATGTCTGCGAAGTGGTGCTGAGAAACTGCTCGCGCAGCGTGTTGCCCAGTTCCATGACGCGCTCACTCGAAGCACTGTTGAGCAGAATGACGAACTCGTCACCACCCAAACGGGCTGTCAGCGCATTACGCGGCAGCACCGAGCGGATCAGCTCGCTCAGGGCAATCAGCAAACGGTCACCGGCGGTGTGGCCATACTGGTCGTTAACCAGTTTGAAGTTGTCGATGTCGATCAGCAGCAGGGCGCCGGGATGCTCGGGCGATACCTGTTCGAGCAGGCGCGGCGCACGTTTCTCGAGGGCGCGGCGGTTGTACAAAGCGGTCAGTGGATCGCGCTCGGCAAGCCGGGCGATCTGTTTTTCCCGGCGGTAACGTTCGGTGCCGGTCATCGACAAGGCGATCAACATGATTGCCATCGCGCCCTCGACCAGAGAAATCTGGATGATCTCGCCACGAAACGCCGCCAGATCGATCAGCGTGCCGGGGATCACCACGGTCAGGGCTTTGGCCACGTAGAAAATCCCGTGACCGAGCAGCACATAGCGCAACTGCACCGCGCCGACGCTCAACGATTTGCCGTGGGGGCGCAGCAGCGAGCTGGCCTTGAGGGTCGACAGCGCCACCAGCAACGAATTGGCCGCCAGCATCACCTTCGACCACAGCGGCCCGTCCGGCAACAACAGCATGACCAGCCAGGTCACGAAGATCAGGTACCAGGCCGACGACAGGCGTATCTGGGTGAAGCGCGCCACGCCGAGCAGGAACAGGAAATGCGCGGTCACCAGCAGCCCGTTGGCGAACCAGATGCCGATCAGCAAAAAGCCGCTGCTGCGCAGCAGGGCCAGGGTGGAACCGACGGTGATGGTGGCGAAACCGGCGCTCCAGAACAGTAGCGATGGCTCACGAATGCTGCGCCATTCGATCGCCAGATACAGCGCGGCGGCGGCTGCGAGGGCGATGGAAATGGTCAACATCGTAGGTGGGTCGAGCGGCATTTCTTGATGCGCCTGTCTGATTGGCAGTGAGACCGGCGATTGTAAGCGTTCGGGCGGTTTTTTCGCAGAGGTCGCGTTGCCGCGCAGACCACTGGCAACGGGGAGGGCGCGGTTGCTCGCCGCCGCCCCAACCACTGCGCGGATTGGTCATTGCTCCGGCGCGAGCCAGGTGTCGACGACTCGACGATCCAGTTCTTCCCAATAAGCCATACCCAGCACGCGGGTGGTGTTCAGCCCGCGCAGGTAACCGCGTAACTGATTGGCGGTGTCTGTGATGAGCTGCGGGTCGGTGAGGTTTTTGTCCAGCAATATGCTTTCGTACTGCACAAGGTACTCGGCCACGCGCTCGCGGAAGTCGGGCAGAACGGCGTCTCGGATCAGGTCAAACGTTCTCAAGGAAGGTTCCTCATGGGTCTTTTTCTACTTGTATTGAGTGTGTATCAGTCTGCACGTCGCGCAACTATTGCTAGAAGTAATAGTGACCATCAAGAAACGCAAGTTCTGCTTTGTCGGCAATCGGCGGAAAATCGCCTCCATCGAACACGCAGCTCAAGGAATTTGCGCGATGAACACATTGACCCGACTGGCTATGGTCGCCCTGCTGACGGGCGGAGCACTCTTCACTGCACCGACGTTCGCAGCCGACGCCGGGTCGTGTCACTTCCAGACTCTCACCGGCAGCAGCGCGACATTGCAGCATTCGCAAACCGTCGGCGTGTTGCTCAGCGAGAACACCCTGGACAACCTGCAATACCTTGAGCGTTACCACGACATGGCGGTCAACGGCGCGAAAGATGCGCTCGACTCGCGGATTCGTGAAGCCTTCGTCAGCAGCTCCGATCCGGAACTGGCCATCGACTGGCTGGTGAGTTCGCTGCAACAACAGTTCTTGTCGGTGACCGTTTACGACAACCTCGACGCATTGGTACAGGCGCATCCCGACGTGGTGGTGAAGCTCGACACCTTCAATCGCTTGCTGACGCAGCAAAACAGCCTGGTCGAAGCGCGCTTCACCGCACGTTTCTACGACGCCGACCTGCAATACATCGGCAAGGCTGAAGGCGCCGTCGAGAAACAGCTGCCATCGGTCTGGGTGCATCACCAGGCGGCACCGGCCATTGCCGCGCAGATCGACAAACAGCGTGACCTGCAACTCAACGCTTTGAGGCAATTCGATGTGTCGCTCAAGGCGCTGGTGGCGTCGAGCTGAACACTTAAAACATAAATGGCGACGGCGGCTCCGTGAGGCTGAACCGTTGCCGGTTGAACCGAACCTTTATTTTCAGGATGACACCGATGCGTCTTTTCTTTGTGCCTGCTCTGGCCGTTGCCTCTTTGCTGCTCGCTGGTTGCGCTTCGGCGCCGAACAATCCGAGCCTTACTCTGCAGACCAGCAAGACGCCTGCGCAATACGCTGATTGCGTGGTGCCGAAGTTGCAGGGCAGTGCGATGAATCCGACGGTTTCGCAGACTCAGCGTAGTTACCGGATTGTGGTGCCGAGCAAGATTTCGGCTGACAACGTGCTGGAGGCTTACAAGGCTGGCAATGGCGGCAAGGTGTTTATCTACGAGCGGCATTTGTTGGCTTCGAATCTTTTGCCTTCGAGTTTTGAGCGGGCTGCGCAGGATTGCATCTGATTTTCGCTTTTGTACGTATTTGACTGAGCTCCTTTGGTTGGCCGCAACCAACCAATTTTTTGCCCCGCGCCTTTCATTCGGTTTGCGGGGCTTTTTTTGTTTGGGCTTGGCGGCCTTTGGGCCGACCATGCTCGGGGTGTTCTTTGTGAATATCCGTTGCTGCGGTGATGGCTTATTACGGTTTCGCCCTTACGGCGACTCACTTTTTTTCAAACGCCAAAAAAAGTAAGCAAAAAACGCTTGCTCCTGCGTGCGGCCCGCTCGCTGGGGCTCGGGGTTCCTTCGCTCCGGGATCGATCCGGGCGCAGCGCCTACGGTTTGCTTCGCTGCACCTCCTCTCGCTGTGTTTGGCTGCGCCAAACGGTCGCTGCGCTCCCACGCCCGGATCAATCCCTCCACTCAGCCTTCCGACGTCGCCCGTGGATCAAGATCAAAAGCAGGCGAGCTGACACTCGGCCTATTGAGTGGTGAAGAGCGGGGCGTGGTCGGCTTGGGATTTGTGTTGGAGCTGCCCCTCACCCCAGCCCTCTCCCGAGGGAGAGGGGGCCGATTTGTGTGCTTTTCAAGGCCTCAGCTCAACGCGGTATCGCACGTCGGCGTAACTCTCCCAAACACCACCGTCAGTCCCCTCTCCCTTTGGGAGAGGGCTAGGGTGAGGGGCTTTTGATCTGGGCTATGCAGCCGGTTGTTGTAAGATGCGGCAACTTCAATCTTGCGAGCAGCGAAAATGGATTCTCACTCGATATTGACCTTCACTCTGGTCGCCGCAATTGCCATCGCCAGCCCGGGACCGGCGACGCTGATGGCGATCAATAACAGTCTCGCGCATGGGCAGCGCAGCACGATCTGGTCGTCGCTGGGTAATGCCAGCGGTCTGTTCTGTCTGTCGGCGGCGGCGATGTTGGGGTTGGGGGCGTTGTTGGCCAGCTCGGAAATCCTGTTTAACGCAGTGAAGATCATCGGTGCCGGGTATCTGTTCTACCTCGGCGTCAAGCAGCTGTTCAAGAAGGGCCCGATGCTCCCGGAGGCTATCGAGGGGGAGGCGAGCAAGGGGCGGCCGACTCGCGGCAAGCTGTACAAGTCGGCGTTTCTGACGGCGGTGACCAATCCCAAGGCGACGATGTTTTTTACCGCGTTGTTCCCGCAGTTCATCGATCAGGGCGCCGCACTGTTGCCGCAATTTCTGATCCTGACCTCGATCTTCATGGCGTTGTCGGTATCGTCACTGAGCGTTTATGCCGCGCTGGCCTCGCGGGCCAAGGGCGTGTTGACTCGTCCGGCGTTGTCCCGTTGGGTCAGTCGGGTGGTCGGGTCTACGTTTATCGGTTTTGGCGCGGCGATTCTGACGATGCGTCGGCAGACCGCTTAAACCCATTTGAACCGGGCCGGGAATCTCGCCACGAAGCAGGTTCCCGACTCGGCGCTTGAGGTAACGCTCAACGTGCCGTTGTGTGCCATCGCTATCTGCGAGGCGATGTAAAGCCCCAGTCCCAAGCCCTCGCAACGTTGCCCGGCTTCGGCGCGGGAGAAGGGTTCGAACAGCAGCGGCATCAGCTGCGCTGAAATCGGTGTGCCCTGATTGGTCAGGGAAATCACGATCTCGTCGTTTTCTGCACAGGCTTTGAGAACGATCGGTGTGCTGTTCGAGCCGTGGGTAACCGCATTGCCCAGCAGATTGGAAAGCAACTGGCTGATCCGCAGCGCATCGCAATAGACGCCTGCCGGCACATCCAGTTCATGGATGAAATTCGCCTGCGGATGGGACGCCTGAACCTCGGCAAGGGTCAGTTGCAAGGTGTGCTGCAAGTCATCCACCAGCTTGCGCTGCACCGGAATTCCGCCGCCCAGTCGTCCTCGGGCAAAGTCGAGGATGTTTTCGATCAACACGCCCATGCGCACCGAGCTGTTGCGAATCGCCGCAATCAGGTTGAGTGAGCGTTTGTCTTCGGTTTTGCTTTGCAGCAGGTCGGCGCTCATGCGCACCGCGCTCAGTGGGGTGCGCAGGTCATGGCCGAGTACGGCGATAAACTGCTCGCGCAGACGCCCGAGTTCATTGGCGTTGTTCAGCTCGATTTGGGTCGCTTCCAGATGGCGTTGCGTGTCCAGGTTCATGGCGATCAATTGCGCGAACAGGGTCAGTGTTTTGGTAATGGCCGGTTCATCGATATTGGCCGGGACCGAGTCGATGGCGCACAGCGTGCCGAAGAAGTCGCCGTTGGCTTTGACGATGGGAATGGAAATGTAACTTTCCAGCCCATAGGTTTTCGGCGTGTGGTGCAAGGAAAAGATCGGGTGCGTACTGGCATGACCGAAGATCACCGGCTGCTGATGCTGGCGAATCTCATGGCAGATGGTCGATTCGAGCACCAGTTCGCCACCGGGTTTGAGCCCGAAATCAATCGAGTCATCGACGGCGCATGCCACCCAGTTGCTTTCGGTGACCCGAGCGACCGCAGCGAACCGCATGCCCGTGAGGTGTTTGACCATGCTCAGGATGACCGGCACCGAGTCAATACTGCGGATGGCTTCGATGTCGGGTGCAAAGTCCGGGTTGGTCATGGGGCGATGCTTTGTGATGAGTTCGCTCAGAGACTATCTGGTATTGCCGTTCATGACTAATGCGGCGGGCGGAAAAAAACAAGGGCGCCGCGGATTTCCGGGCGCCCTTGGTATTGGTTAAGCAATTGATCGTCTGTAACTCAGAACTTGTACTTGGCAGTCAGCATGTAGCTGCGTGGGTTGCCATAGTTATCGTTGGAGCCCCACGTGACATTGGAGCCAATGGCGGAGTAATAGACGCGGTCAAAGATATTGTTCGCATTGACCTGCAGATCCAGGTGTTTGTTGACTTCGTACCCGGCCATCAGGTCGGTGACCGCATAGCCACCCTGTTCCAGGCGGTAGCTACCGTTATTGGCGAGGGCGACATCGTTGTACATGCGGCTCTGCCAGTAAACGTTGCCACCCACGCGCAGGTGTTGCAGCGGACCCTGGAAGCGGTACACGGTGGACACTTTGAACAGATGCTCTGGCGTGTCGGTTTCGAAACGCTGATTGTTGTTGGCCGGGTTTTCGTCCTTGATGTAGTGCGCGCGGGTGTAGGTGTAGCCGGCGCCGACCTGCCAGTTGTCGGTCAGGGCGCCTTGCAATTCCATATCGACGCCTTGGCTGCGCACCTTGCCCGATGAGTTGTAGCAGGTCATGACCGGGCAGCCGAACTGGTTGTCGGCCAGAGTGGAACGGCCGGTCTGGTCCATCTGGAACACTGCCAGACTGGCGTTGAGGGCGCCGTTGAAGTACTCGCCCTTGATGCCGACTTCGTAGTTTTCACCGACGATCGGGTCGAGCACTTTGCCGCCGAGATCCTTCTGGGTCTGCGGGGTGAAGATATCGGTGTAGCTGGCGTACACCGAGTGGTGGTCGTCAAGTTTGTAGATCAGGCCGGCATAGCGGGTGAGGTTGCGGGTGACCTTGTAGTCGCCATCGCCGGAGCGGTCATCGTAGTCATACCAGTCGAGACGGCCGCCGAGGATCAGCGTCAGTGGATCGGCCAGGCTCAGGCGGGTGGTCAGGTACACGGCATCCTGGGTGGTGACGTTGCGGGTTTTGCCGTCCCGCACGAAGTCAGGTTTGGGTGCGCCAATCGGCCAGGCGGTGGTGTACGGGTCGTATTCCTTGGTGGTCGCGTCATACACCCGGTTGCTGGCGCCGACGACCAGTTCGTGGCTGCGGCCGAACGCTTCGAACGGGCCACTGGCGAACACATCGAGCGAGCGCTGCTTGTCAGTGTGATGGGATTGATAGGCCGTGGTTTCCAGCGGGCCGGCGTAACGCGACAGGTAAGTCCCGGAGAACTCGCCGTCGAGGGTTGAGGTCGAGCCGGCAACGTGCAGTTTCCAGTCGTTGTCGAAACGATGTTCCACTTCACCGAACACGGTGTCGATTTGCAGCTTGCGGTTTTCCCAATCGGTGCCCGGGTAGGTGGAGCGGGGCAGATCGAGGTGATGGCCATTGGTGCCGATCGGCAGGCCGCCCCAGAAATAGTTGGTTTGTTCATTCTGCCGCGAGAAACCGAGGGTCGCAGTGGTGCTGTCGCTCAGGTCGGCTTCACCGATGGCGTAGAACAAGCCATGGTCGTTCTCTTCCTTGTCGCGGAAACTGTCGGCGCCCTGATAGGAGCTGACCACGCGACCACGCAAGGTGCCGCTTTCGTTCAACGGGCTGGAAGCGTCGATCTCGCCACGGTAGTCATCCCAACTGCCGGCGGCACCGGTGAGGGTCACGCGTTGATCGGCCGTCGGGCGTTTGCGCACCAGGTTGATCGCCGCCGAAGGGTTGCCGGCACCGGTGACCAGGCCGGTCGCACCACGGACGATTTCGACGCGGTCGAACATCGCCAGGTTCGGTTGCACCGCCATCGAGAACGGCGAGTACGAACTCGGCAGGCCGTCGTACATGATAGTGTCGATGTCGAAGCCGCGCGAACTGTAGGTCTGCCGGCCCGGGCCGCTGGCCTGGCTGAGGAACAACCCCGGCGTGCCTTTCACCACGTCGTTGATGCTGGTCATGTTCTGGTCGTCCATCCGTTGACGGGTAATCACCGTCACCGCCTGAGGCGTTTCGCGCATGGTCAGCGACAGTTTGGTCGCCGTGCGCATCGGGCCAGTGGTGTAGGACTGGGTGTCTTCGGTGGTGCTGCTCATCTGGGTGGCGCCGATTTCGGTCGCGTCTAGCTCCAGCGTGCCGGTCGCCGCGGCTTTTTCAGGCGTGGCGGGCGTTGTTTCATCGGCCAGTGCAGGTGCGACGCTGGCCATGCAAATGGCGAGCGCCAACAGGTTGGGCGAGAGGTTTGCGCGGCGGTGTAGGGTGTGAAACGACATCAATCTGCTTCCCCAAATGATACGAAAACGAATTAAGTGCGAGTGCTTGTAGGAATTATTCGCATTAGTGTGTCAGATCATTCCGGGTGAAGAAAGCCGTACGGCTCAGTTAGTTAATGAATTTTTCACAATTGACCGGAGGCTCTACCGCGAGGGATTGGCAGGGAAGTGGAGTTTTCGGGGGCGTGCGAGGGGTGAATCAAAGCGCAGCGGCCCGGCGCAAAAAAACTGCGCCGGCGCTGCTGATGGGGGACGCTCAGCGGATGAGCGTGAGGTGAAAAGGGCTCAGTTCAGATCTTCGGCCTGGTGCCGCTCGGGCACTTGAGTCGCCTCATCGCCCCACGTGCGATTGACGCGTTGCCCGCGAATGACGGCCGGCCGTTGGGCGATCTCCTCTGCCCAGCGCTGTACATGGGTGTATTCATGAGCCGCAAGAAACTCGGCGGCGGAGTAGACATTGTTGCGCACCAGTTGCCCGTACCACGGCCAGACCGCGATGTCGGCGATGGTGTAACGGTCACCCGCCAGGTAAGTGCTTTCGGCCAGACGTCGATCAAGCACATCCAGCTGCCGCTTGGCTTCCATGGTGAAGCGGTTGATCGGGTACTCCATCTTCTCCGGCGCATACGCATAGAAATGCCCGAAGCCGCCACCCAGATAAGGCGCTGCGCCCATCTGCCAGAACAGCCAGTTCAACGTTTCGCTACGGCCGGCCGGGTCTTTCGGCAGAAAAGCACCGAACTTTTCCGCCAGATACAGCAGGATCGAACCCGATTCGAACACACGGATCGGTGGCTCGACGCTGCGATCCAGCAGCGCCGGGATTTTCGAGTTCGGGTTGATCTCGACAAACCCGCTGGAAAACTGATCGCCCTCGCCAATGCGGATCAGCCACGCATCGTACTCGGCAGCGCTGTGCCCCAGCGCCAGCAGCTCTTCCAGCAGAATCGTCACTTTGACGCCGTTGGGCGTGGCCAGTGAATACAGCTGTAACGGGTGCTTGCCCACCGGCAGGGTCTTGTCATGGGTCGACCCGGCAATCGGCCGATTGATACTGGCGAACTGGCCACCGGACGGGGCTTCGTTTTTCCAGACCTGGGGCGGAACGTACGGCGCTTTGCTCATGTAAGGGGCCTCATCGTTGGCGAGTGGAAAAATACCTGCTGAGAATGGACAGGACACCACAGAACCCGCTTGCTGTTCCAGAGCGCGATGGATTTCTGTGCTTGCAATTGCCCACGGCACTGAGACTGGCCAAATCACCACGGCCGTTTGAGAACTGCGCCAATAGCACAGCCTTCAGGACATGGCTGAGCGAAGCGATGAGCGCTTGCTCGCGTCAGCACGACGGTGGTCTGCTGTGCGATTGAGCGGTCGCGTCATTCATTTCGCGCGCATATAACGTACCCATTCGCTGGCTTTTCTGAAGCCATAAAACCCCAGGATCGAGACGGCGATGACCGCGATCATCGGCCCGATCACACCCAGCCCTGTGGTCATCTGGGCGTAAGCAGCGAGGGACAGGCCAAGCACCGCATAGCCGGCGAGGTACTTCCTGTAAGCGATCAAGAGCATTGGCGCCATCAGGACGACAAACAGATGAGTGGCGATGGTGATCAGTATTTCTGCGATCAATTGAACAGGCACGCTGCCCATGGATGCCTGAGCCATGGTTATTTCGGCGTCATACAGAAATATCTGCAACGCAATGACAGGTATCGCGGCCATTACCAGCGCAAGGAAAGCCGCTTTTTTTGAGAGTTTCATCTGATCTCGGGTTTCCAAAGGGTGAAGCAACGTCTGATGAAGAATCTTTCAGGCTCAGCGCTGCGGCCATTGATCCTTGATTTCAAACCACGGCGCCTTCGACGTCACTTCGACGTGCTGCTGTTTTTCCGTGGTGAACGTCGTGTCCAGCGTGCCCAGGGCTACCGAAATCCAGTCGCGGCACTCACCCTGATTGTTTGCCCAGAACAGCGACGAGCCGCAGTTCAGGCAAAACTGGCGCTGTACCGATTGCGAAGACTGATAGGCCTTGAGCTGTTCGGCGCCCTCCAGCAGTTCCAGGTTCTGACGCAGTACGCTGCCATAACTGGCAAACGCTGCGCCGTGGCTTTTGCGGCATTGGCTGCAATGGCAGTGCGAAAGCGCTTTGGGCCGTGAGCGGATCTGGTATTTCACCGCTCCGCACAGGCAGCTGCCCCGGAAGGTCTGAGGGGAGGGCGTGAGCATTGTTATCGGGGATCCTGGTAAGTGATGGCTGGTTTCAAGCGGTCAGGTGAAGGCGCCAGAAACCCGGTAATCAGGGAAATTACCTGTTGCTGGATCTCTGCGCGTGGGCGGCCGCCCTCGCCATCGGTGCAGATGATGCTGTCGCCCGGTACATCCTCGTCGAGCATGGCCACGGCGCCAGGTTTGCAGATTGCCATGAAACTGAAGTGACTGGCGTCGCTGATCTCGACGAAACGCGATGAGGTTTTTGGCAGGCGTTTGGCGAGATCGACGGATTCCAGTTCAGCGGGCAGTTCCTTCGACGGCACGCCGGCAGCGATCACCAGGATCGGCACGGGGTAGTTTGCCAGGCTGGCATCGGTCATCCCGCGCGACAGACCCAGGTCCAGTGAAACCACGGCAGTGACGCGCTTGTCACGCCAGTCGGCCGCCAACCGGGCTTTCGATTGCGCGGTGCTTGCAGTGTTCATCTGCAGGTATGCCGTGCAACTGGCCAGTTGCGGATGGATTTTGCAGTCTTCGGCAAAACGCTCGGGGTCGAAGCGTGCGCCGCCGGCTTCGAGCACGGTCCAGCCGCCGAGAGAATGGCCGACGATGGCAATGCGATCCTTGGCCACCGCGCCGAATTTTTCCGGTTGCGCCGTCACCGCGTCGATGGCGCGGCTGAGGTCGACCGGACGTTGCCACAGTTGTGCCGCCGCTTGTGGGCTGCGATCGCGGCTGGTGGTGCCGGGATGGTTGACTGCCGCGACGATGTAACCCTGATGCGCCAGCGCACTGGCCAGCCAGGTCTGGTTGATCCAGCTTCCGCCGTTGCCGTGGGAAATCACTATCAAGGGATGCTCGCCCTTGGCGGCCGGGGCATCAAGCACCGCAGGTGCGCCAACGAATACCGGGTTGTCGCCGAACAATTGCGGCGTCGCATCGGTGGTCGCACTCGGGTACCAGACGACCATTTCCACTGGGCGCTCATTGCTTGGATCCGCCAGCGTGGCGTATTGGAAACCGACGGGTCGGGTGTCAGCGAATGCGTAGCTGCTCAAGCAGATCAATAGCAGCGCGCCGAGAGATTTTTTCATTGTTGTTATCTTCCGTGATAGGCCGAATGGGCGAGGTAGACTTTGACTGATTTCGCGCGCTTCAGCGAGCCTCTTTGAGCCCTGCGTCTTAAACATTTTCCATTGGCCAGCGCGTGGCCAGATGCGCCGTCAGATAGTCCAGAAAGGCTTTGACCTTGGGCGTCATCGCCGCGCGTTCCTGTACGCAGGCGTAGATGTCCATTGGCTGGACGACGCTGTGTTCAAACAGCGGCACCAATTGCCCGCTCGCCAGATAAGGCGCTGCAACAAACTCCGCCAGTCGCGTGACCCCGGCGCCGTGCACAGCCATTTGCGCCAGGGCATCGATGTCATCACTGATGGCGGTGGCATTGATAGGGGCGTCGAAACGCTGGCCGTCGCGAACAAAACTCCAGCGCAGAAAACGCCCGTCCAAGGGATAACGAAAGGCCAGGCAAGCGTGGTTTTGCAGGTCATCGGGTGATTGCGGCCATCCAGCGCGCTGAAGATAGGCCGGCGCGGCGCACATGATGAAGGGCAGTGAAACGATCTTGCGCGCGACGATGCCGTCCTCCAGTTGCGGCTTGATTCGCAGGCTCAGGTCGATGCCGTCCTGGATATGGTTGATCTTGCCATTGGTGGTCGAGAGTTCGATCAGCAGGCGCGGGTGCAGTGCGCCAAAACTGGCGATCAGGGATGCCAGCACATGGCGGCCGAACGCTGAGGTGGAGGCAATGCTCAGCCGGCCTTGCAACTCGGTTTCATCGTGGCTGATCGAGCTTTGCGCGGCCTCCAGATCGGCGGCGATGCGCCGGACTTTCTCGTAGTACACCGCGCCGTTTTCGGTCAGCGCCATGCTGCGCGTGGTGCGTTGCAACAGGCGTACGCCGAGGTGCGCTTCCAGTCGATTGATCGTCTGGCTGACCGCCGCTGCACTGACGCCGAGAATTTTGGCGGCGCCGACAATCGAGCCGGCTTCGACCACTTTGATAAAACTGGCAATCGCCGCTAACAGATTCATCCATGTCCTGCCGAGGGTGGATTCGTAAGATCTGCTTTATAAAGTACCTGCGGTTGAGCGTCTAGTTGCGCTGGGTCGGCTTTGCTAACGTGCGGTCTCCCTGTCAATGGATGGAAAAGCCATATGAATCAAAGAACCAACGCCGAAGCCTTGATCATCGGTCGCCGCAAGCTGGCGCCGCGTGCCACGCCGTATGTGTTTGCGTTGTACATGGCGACGATCATGGCCTTTCTGATGTCGCTGGTGATCACTGCCGCCAACTCGGGCATTGATAACGACTACCTGAGTAATGCCTTGCACGCCTACAAGCTGGCGATGCCCGTGGCGTTTCTGTGCATCCTGGTCGTGCGGCCGATCGTGATCAAACTGGTGGCGTGGACGGTGCATCCGCATTGTTGAAAGGCCCCGTCTCAGCAGTGACTGTTCTGACGTCTTCGCGAGCAGGCTCGCTCCCACATTTAGACCGCGATTCCCTGTGGGAGCGAGCCTGCTCGCGAATGGCCTCACTGCCGACCCAGAGGTCTTATGGGGACCTCAGAAAAACTCGTCGAGCAACTGATAAAAGGCGATCCGCTGCTGATCCGGTTCCACACCATAGACCTCGAAAAACAGCGGCAGCCACTGCGCGCCGAGGTTGTCCGTGATGCTGTGGGCGGCCAGCGCCAAATCCTGATAACGGTCAGCGACGCCCAGTCGTCCACAGTCGACAAACCCACTGAAGCGGCCATTGGCGGCGAGCAGGTTGGGCAGGCATGCATCGCCATGAGTCACCACCAGATCTTCGTGCTCTGGGCGTGCGGCGAGCATCTGCTGGAACACGGCTTCGGCGGATTGGCCAATGCGCGAATCGTCGAAGTCCTCTTCATCGATCAATCCGGCGAGCAGGTGTTCGCGGGCCCGTGTGATCTTCTGCTCCAGACTGTGATCGAACGGGCAACTGTCGATCGCCACCGCGTGCAATGTGCGCAATGCCTGCGCCGCGAGCGCGACGATCTGCTCCGGCGAAAGGTGCTCGCTGCTGGCAAGATCCCGACCTGGCACGGCGGTCATCAACAGCCAGTTGTGTTGCGCTTCGGTGGTGGTGTCGAGCACACGCGGCGCCGGTAAATCCTGAGTCGCCATCCAGCGTAAGCGTTGCACTTCACCGGGCAACTCGCCCCAAGTCATCACTTGTTCGGTTTTGACGAACTGCGGCGCCGCCCCGGCAGGTGTAATCCGCCATACATCGGCGCGCGACTCGCCAATGGTCTGCTGTTCAATGGCCGCACCGGCAAATTGGCTGCGCCATGCTGCGGGGAAATCCATGTCTTTTGTCCTTGCGATTATCGAAGCGCGCATTGTGCCGCTCTGGCGGTTTGGTGCGCAAACAAGGATCGGTTCAGGGAAATCAATCGAAACTTCGCCGACAAGCCGACTGTCCAGACCCTTACAGCACACGGCGGATGTTCTGCCGGGACAGCTTCATGCAGCGGAGAAAGACGAGGATCAAGATGACCATGACCGTAGGAGATTTTCTGGTTGAGCGGCTCAGCCAATGGGGCGTCACGCGGATTTTTGGCTATCCGGGTGACGGCATCAACGGCGTGTTCGGCGCGCTCAGCCGGGCCAAGGGAAAAATCGAATTCATCCAGGCACGCCATGAAGAAATGGCCGCGTTCATGGCCTCGGCGCATGCCAAGTTCACTGGCGAGTTGGGTGTGTGCATCGCCACTTCCGGCCCCGGCGCTTCGCACCTGATCACCGGCCTCTACGATGCGCGCATGGATCACATGCCGGTGCTGGCCATCGTCGGCCAGCAGGCGCGCACGGCGCTCGGCAGTCACTATCAGCAAGAGCTTGATCTGGTGTCGATGTTCAAGGATGTCGCCGGAGCATTCGTGCAACAAGCGTCAGCGCCTTCGCAGGTTCGGCATCTGCTCGACCGTGCCGTGCGCACGGCCGTGGGCGAGCGTCGGGTGACCGCGCTGATTCTGCCCAACGATTTGCAGGATCTGAAATACGAAGCACCCGCGCGCGCCCATGGCACTGCGCATTCCGGTGTGGGTTATACGAAACCCAAAGTGTTGCCTTATGACGCCGATCTGCAGCGTGCCGCCGACGTTTTGAACGCGGGCGAAAAGGTCGCGATTCTGGTTGGCGCCGGGGCATTGCAAGCGACTGATGAAGTCATCGCGGTGGCGGAAAAACTCGGCGCCGGCGTCGCCAAAGCGCTGTTGGGTAAAGCCGCGCTGCCGGACGATTTGCCTTGGGTCACCGGCAGCATAGGCCTGCTCGGCACTGAACCGAGCTACAAGCTGATGAACGAATGCGACACCTTGCTGATGATCGGTTCGGGCTTTCCCTACGCGGAGTTTTTGCCCAAGGAGGGTCAGGCCCGTGGCGTGCAGATCGATTTGCAGCCCGACATGCTCAGCCTGCGCTATCCGATGGAAGTCAATCTGGTCGGAGATTCGGCGGAAACCCTCGCGGCGTTGTTGCCGCTACTCGAACAGAAAACCTCAAACAAGTGGCGCAAGAAAGTCGAAGGCTGGCGCGGGAGCTGGGAGAAAACCCTGGAAAAACGCGCGATGGCCAAAGCCGACCCGGTCAACCCGCAAAGGGTGGTGTATGAGCTGTCGCCGCGCCTGCCCGATGAGGCAATCGTCACCAGCGATTCGGGCTCGTGCGCCAATTGGTTTGCCCGTGACCTGAAAATCCGCCGTGGCATGCAGTGCTCATTGTCCGGCGGACTTGCGTCCATGGGCGCTGCGGTGCCTTACGCGATTGCCGCCAAATTCGCCTACCCCGAGCGTGCAGTGATCGCACTGGTGGGCGACGGTGCGATGCAGATGAACAACATGGCCGAACTGATTACCGTCGCCAAGTATTGGCGGCAATGGTCGAGCCCGAAATGGATCTGCGCGGTGTTCAACAACGAGGACCTCAATCAGGTGACGTGGGAGCAGCGGGTGATGGAGGGCGATCCAAAGTTCGAAGCTTCGCAAAGTATTCCGGACGTGCCTTATCACTTGTTTGCCATTTCCATTGGCCTGAAGGGCATTTTTGTCGATCGCGAAGAAGACGTCGCCGCTGCCTGGGAAAAGGCACTGGCCTCGGAAGTGCCGGTGGTGATCGAGTTCAAGACTGACCCCAACGTGCCGCCGTTGCCGCCGCACATCAAACTTGAGCAGGCGAAGAAATTCGCCACGACGTTGCTCAAGGGCGATCCGGATGAGGCCGGGGTGATCATGCAAACCGCCAAGCAGGTGCTCGGCTCGGTATTGCCCGGGAAAAAATAACCGGTTAGCGAGCAGGCTTGATCGTTCCCACGCTCTGCGTGGGAATGCCTCTAGGGACGCTCTGCGTCCAGTGACGCGGAGCGTGACGGGCTGCATTCCTTTGCTGCGCGTGGGAACGATCACCGATCGAGTGGGCACGACAAGAGGTGAGTTTATGATTTTCGTGGGCTGTGCAGGCTGGAGTCTGGGGCGCGAGCATTGGCCGGCATTTCCCGTAGAGGGCACGCATTTACAGCGCTATGCCGGGCGCCTCAACGCCGTGGAAATCAACAGTTCGTTCTACCGCCCGCACCGTCGGCAAACCTATGAGCGCTGGGCCGATGGCGTACCTGAGGCCTTTCGCTTTTCGGTGAAAATGCCCAAACACATTACCCATGAATTACGCCTGGCAGGCTGCGAGGCGACGCTGGACAAGTTTCTGGCTGAGTGCGGCGGGTTGGGCGAGCGCCTGGGCTGCTTATTGGTGCAATTGCCGCCATCGCTGGTGTTCGAAGAAGCCAGCGCCTACGCCTTTTTCACGACGTTGCGTCAGCGGTTTTCCGGCCCTGTGGTGCTTGAGCCACGGCATGCATCGTGGGTCAGCGCTGAGCCAATGTTGAAGACTTGTCAGATCGCCCAAGCGGCCGTCGATCCCTCGCGCATCAGCAGTGATGCTGCGCCCAGTGGCTGGGCGGGAACCCGATATTGGCGCCTGCACGGTTCACCGCGCATCTACCACAGCGCCTATGATTCACTTTACTTGCAAAACCTCGCACAAGCCTTGCAGTCAGCGGCTGCTGCAGGTGCGGCGACCTGGTGTATTTTCGACAACACCGCCAGCGGCGCAGCACTGAGCAACGCCTTGACGCTTGCGCAGATTCGCGCGGCCGTGAAACTCAACTTGGCGAAGAAGCCCTCACCCTAACCCTCTCCCAGAGGGAGAGGGGACTGACCGAGGTGTTTGTGCAAGTTACGCCGACTTGAAAGACCGAGCTGAATGCAAGATTTGAAAAGCACACAAATCGGCTCCCTTTCCCCCTCTCCCCGCGGGGAGAGGGCTGGGGTGAGGGGGGAGATCGAACAGACTGTTGCGATCGCCTTCAATACCACTAATTACCGTCGGCCACTTTGCGTTCGATCTCATCGATCTTGCGCTGCAGCGTCTCGGCGTCCTGTTCCTTCACCCTTGTGGACGAAGGCGTGATGACTTCATCCACGGCTTCGCTGTCATCGTCCCGGTCTTCAAGATCGCGCTCGACTACGTTCACCGGTTTGCCGGACGTATCGGTGGGCGGGGCGTTCGGGGTTTTATCGTCGCTGTTCATATTGGTGACCTCCAGTGGTGTAAACATTGGAGGCAGGCAGTGCGGCAGGCGTTCGATATTTTTGCCGGGTTGTGCCGAATGGCGCCCTCCCGCGAGAGGGCGCGCTGACGGTTTTCAGTCCTTGAGAATGTCGCGATCCTTGGTTTCCGGCAGGAAGAACGTGCCGAGTACCGCCGTCATCACCGCGATCACGATCGGGTACCACAGCCCGTAATAGATATCCCCCGTGGCGGCGACCATGGCGAACGCCACCGTCGGCAGGAAACCACCGAACCAGCCGTTACCAATGTGATACGGCAGCGACATCGAGGTGTAGCGGATGCGGGTCGGGAACAGCTCGACCAGCCACGCCGCGATCGGGCCGTAGACCATGGTTACGTAGATCACCAGCACGGTGAGCAGGAGCAGGACCATCGGGTAGTTGGTTTTCGCCGGGTCGGCTTTCTCCGGATAACCGGCCTCCTTGAGTGCTGTGCCGAGGGTCGCGGTGAACGCATCATTGCGCGTCTTGAAGTCGGCGGCTGGCAGGGCGCTGCCTTCAAAACTCTCGACGACTTTGTCACCGATGCGCACTTGCGCGATGGTGCCCGGCTCCGCAATCACGTTCTCATAGGGAATCGCCCGTTTTGCCAGCAAGGTCTTCGCCAGGTCGCAGGAACTGGTGAATTTGGCCTTGCCCACCGGGTCGAACTGGAACGAGCACTGGTCGGGGTTGGCGATGACTTTGACCGGGTTCTTCTCCTGGGCGATGAACACGTCGGGGTTACCGTATTGGGTCAGCGCATGAAAGATCGGGAAGTAGGTCAGCGCCGCCAGAATGCAGCCGACCATGATGATCGGCTTGCGCCCGATACGATCAGAGAGGCTGCCGAAAATCACGAAGAACGGCGTGCCGATCAGCAGTGAACCGGCGATCAGCAGATTGGCGGTCTGCGGGTCGATCTTCAGCGTTTGCAGCAGGAAAAACAGCGCATAGAACTGCCCGGTGTACCAGACCACCGCTTGCCCGGCCGTGCCGCCAAGCAGCGACATGATCACCACTTTGAGGTTGTCCCAGCGCGCGAAGGACTCGGTCAGTGGCGCTTTCGACGCCTTGCCTTCGGCCTTCATCTTCTGGAACACCGGTGATTCGCTCAGTTGCAGGCGAATGTACACCGAGACGATCAGCAGCAGGATCGACAGCAGAAACGGAATCCGCCAGCCCCACGCTTCGAAGGCTTCGGTGCCCAGTGCGGTGCGGCAGGCGAGGATCACCAGCAACGAAAGGAACAGGCCAAGCGTTGCAGTGGTTTGAATCCACGAGGTGAAGAACCCGCGTTTGTTGCGCGGCGCGTGTTCGGCCACGTAGGTCGCAGCCCCGCCATACTCGCCACCGAGCGCCAGGCCTTGCAATAGACGCAGGGTGATCAGGATGACGGGTGCGGCGACACCTATGGTCGCGTAGCCAGGCAATATACCGACAATGGCTGTCGAGATGCCCATGATGACGATGGTGATTAGGAATGTGTGTTTGCGTCCGATCATGTCGCCGAGCCGGCCGAACACGATCGCCCCGAACGGCCGCACCGCGAAGCCGGCGGCAAAGGCGAGCAGAGCAAAGATGAACGCGGTGGTTTCGTTGACGCCGGCGAAGAAATGCTTGGCAATGATCGCCGCCAGTGAGCCGTAGAGGTAAAAGTCGTACCACTCGAAAACCGTGCCCAAGGACGAAGCGAAGATGACCTTGCGCTCCTCCTTGGTGATGCCGCCGCTGCGCGGTGGACTGCCGGTGGATGCTGTGTCGATTGTGGGCATGGGTGTTCTCCGTCGTGCTTATTGTCGTAGGCCGGAGTCCCCCGTTACCGCTTATCGCACTCTGGCCTTGTGGCGTATGCCGCAACTGCTCTCGCGTGAAACTTGCACAGTCTGACCGCCTCGCATCGCTGCCAGGTTTCCTGAAGCATAATCAGCTTTTGCCAGATATCCACCCGCCGGCCCGTGCATCAGGCCTTGACCCAGCGCTGACGACTCCACGCACTCAGCCAGTCGACCACAAACACCAGCACCAGCATTGCCAGAATCACCGTACTCGCCTGCGCTTCCTGAAACAGGCTGAGACTCACATAGAGCATCTGCCCAAGCCCGCCGGCACCGACAAAACCCAGCACGCTGGCCATGCGGATGTTGTTTTCCCAGCGATACAGAATGTAGGCGAGCAGTTGCGGCGCAAGGTTCGGCAGCGTGCCGTAACAGAAGGCAAGGAGCGGATTGCCGCCCTGCAAACGAATGGCTTCGGCCGGTTGCGGCGGCGTATTTTCCAGAGCTTCGGCAAACAACCGGCCAAGCACGCCGGTGGTGTGCAGGGCGAGGGCGAGGGTGCCGGCGTTCGGGCCGAGGCCAGCGGCAAGCACCATCAGCGCCGCCCAGACCAGTTCCGGAATCGCCCGCAAGGCGTTGAGCAGCAAGCGCGAGGCACTTTGCAGCGGCCAGCCGAAACGCCCGGCGGCGGGCAGCGCCAGGGCGATACCGAACACCGCGGCGAGCAACGTGCCGAGGGCCGACATGGCCAACGTTTCCAGCGAACCGTGGAAGATTGCCTTGAGGTAATCGGCGCTCAGATCCGGGCTCAGAAAGCGCTGCACATACGCGCCCATCTGCTTGAGGCTGGTGGCGCTGCCCAGTTCGCCAAGATCCAGCCCCAGATAAACGAAGGAAGCGATCACCGCCAGCGCAATACCGGCGATCAGCAGCAGGTTGAGCAAACGATTCATGTCAACCTCCAGCGCAGCAAGCGGCTGAGTTGATCGGCGGCCAACACCAGAATCAGGAAGCACAGCAGAATACTGGCGACTTCACCGCCGGCGAACATGCGGATCGACAGGTCGATCTGCTGACCCAAGCCTCCGGCGCCAACAAACCCCATCACCACGGATGCGCGGATCGCGCATTCCCAGCGATAGACCGTATACGACAGCAGTTCCGACGCAACATTGGGCAACGTGCCGTAAGCAAACGCCGCCAACCGGCCGCTGCCGGCCTGCAACAACGCGTGTGCCGGGCGCTGATCAGTGGATTCGAAAATCTCCGCGTAAACCTTGCCCAGCATGCCGCTGTACGTGATGGCGATCGCCAACACACCTGCCGCCGGACCAATTCCAACAGCGCGCACAAACAACAGCGCCCAGACAATTTCCGGCACGCTGCGCAAAAAGATCAGCAAACCGCGAACCGGCCAGCGCAGCAGACGCCCCAGTCGGCTCGGCACGCCACCGCGCGAGGCGGCGGACAGCGACAGCGCGCGACTGGCAATCAGGCCCGCCGGTACCGCCAGCAACAGCGCCAAAGCCATGCCGGCGGTGGCGATAGCCAAGGTTTGCAGAGTGGCTTTGAGCAGTAATTGGAGAAACGCTTGGTCGTGTGCAGGTGGCCAGAATTGCGCGACAAAACGGCCCATTTCATTCTGGCTGTCGGGCAGCAATACACCCAAATTCAGCTCGCTGAGCTGAACGCCCGGCCACAGCAAGGCTATCGCCAGCAACGTCAGCATCAATCGCGGCCACGCCGCCGGATCCCGTGAATCGGCTTTCAGCATCGGGGGATCTGCACAGTCAAAGGCGTCACCGCAGCCGTCGGCGATTGCAGTTTTTCGTTGGCGTACAGCGCATCGAGCATTTCATGGCTGACTTGTCCGGAAGGGCTGTCGAACAGAATCTGCCCGTCGCGCAAACCGATGATCCGAGGGAAGTGCGACAACGCCAGATCCACCGCATGCAGGCTGGCCACCAGTGTCACGTTGTGCTCGCGAGCGTGGCGCGAGAGGATCGACAGGGTATGCCCGGCCATCACCGGGTCCATCGCTGACACCGGTTCATCAGCCAGCAGAATCTCCGGCGCCTGATACAACACCCGGGCAATCCCGACGCGTTGCAACTGGCCGCCAGACAGTTGCTGACAATGCGCGAACAACTTGTCACCCAGATCCAGCCGCGCCAACGCCGCGCGCGCACCCGCCACATCCAGTGGATGCAACAGGTTCAGAAGACTTTTGCCCAGACTCCATTGGCCGAGCTTACCGGCCAGCACCGCCGTGACCACGCGCTGACGCGGCGGCAACGGCGGTGCCTGATGCACCAGACCGATTCGCGCACGCAGGCGTTGACGCTGGCGGGCGGACAAGTGCCAGGCGCGCTCACCCAACACTTCAACTTCACCGCTGCTGGGCCGCAACGCGGTGGCCAGCAGGTTGAGCAAACTCGATTTGCCAGCCCCGGACGGGCCTATGATGGCGACCTGTTCACCAACGCCAATCTGCAAGTCGACACCGCGCAGGGCGTCGACTCCATTGGCGTGGCGCAGGCTGCCCTGGTTGAGGCTCAGGGTCATTTCAGCAGTTCGGCAGCGCGGGCGGCTTCCTCGATGCCCTTGTAGTTCTCAGGCTTGGTGTCGATAAAACGGCTGGCGGCTTGCAGATCAAGAATCTTCTTTTGCTCAGGGTTGGCCGGGTCCAGATCGAGGAAGGCTTTCTTGATCTTCGCCGCCAGAGCCGGATCGAGGGTGCCGCGCACGGTCCAGTTGTAATCGAAGTAGGTCGGCGTGGTGGCGAAGACTTTGACCTTGGTGGTGTCGACCTTGCCGGCGTCGACCAGTTTCTGCCAGACGCTGGCGTTCAGTACACCGGCGTCGACCTTGCCGGCCTGCACCCAGGCCACGGTGGCATCGTGCGCGCCGGAGTAGGCGACACGGCTGAAATACGCCTCAGGCTTGATGTTGTCGTTTTTCAGCATGAAGTAACGCGGCATCAGGCTGCCGGAGGTCGACGACACCGAACCGAAAGCGAAGGTCTTGCCTTTCAGATCCGCCAGGCTTTTCACGTTCGGGTCAGCAGTGATGAATTTGCTCGTGAACTGCGCGTCCTGTTCGCGCTGAACCAGCGGAATGACTGGCGTCGTTGCATCAGTCTTTAAACGCGCCTGCACAAAGGTAAAACCGCCGAGCCAGGCCATGTCGAGGCGATCGGTCGCCAAGGCTTCAACCACTGCCGGGTAATCGGCCACCGGCACGAACTGCACCTTCATGCCCAGTTGCTGCTCCAGATAGGCACCCAGCGGCTCGAATTTGCGCAGCAGTTCGGTCGGCGCTTCATCGGGAATCGCGCTGACGCGCAAAACGTCGGCGGCTTGCACCATCAAAGTCGAAAAGGACAGGGCCAGGCCGGCGGTCAGTGCCAGTGTTCGTTTGAGCATGGAATTCTCCGTTTCGTGAGCGTCAAAAAGTGTGAAGAGCTGAATCAGGGCGCTACGTGAGGGTAGACGAATCGGCGAGGTTATACGTATTCCCACGCGCAAAGACCAGCGCCATCAGGGCTGGAGTGGTCAAAA
This sequence comes from Pseudomonas sp. S3_C06, assembly GCF_054667675.1. Lineage (NCBI taxonomy): Bacteria > Pseudomonadati > Pseudomonadota > Gammaproteobacteria > Pseudomonadales > Pseudomonadaceae > Pseudomonas > Pseudomonas sp. S3_C06. The sequence goes on along the minus strand of NZ_CP162747.1, from coordinate 980,944 downwards.
ACGTTCGTCGAGTATCGCCGGGAGCGTGAGCTCTTTGACGTAGCTGGCCGCAGACAGGCTCAGGATCATGCGCACTACCTGAAGGACATCGTGTACGGGAATCAATTGACCCTCGCCACGCTGCGCCGCCAGATCTGGCGGGGTGCTCAGCGGATCCTCTGTATTCAGATACCCAAGGTTCAGGCAGGTCACCGCCAGACGCTGGTGTCGGTAGCCTTCGCGCAATGAATCGGCAATCCCGCGCAGAGCGAATTTCGAGGCACCGAAAGCGACTTCCGGGCGTCCGCTTTGTGGCAGGCCCGAGGTTGATCCGGTGAGGATGATTCTGGGTTGGGCGCTTTTCAGCAGCAGAGGGAGCAGACGTTTGATCAGCAGGATTGTTGAGGTGATGTTGCAACTGACGATGGCTTGCACTTCCTCGTCCGGGGAATCGAGAAGCGCATAGGCTGGATCGAAGGCCAAGGTTTCCCAGATGCCGAGGTTGTAAATCAATGTATCCAGACCATCCTTGGCGACTGCCTGCTCAATGGTATGCGCCGCTTTCGCCGCAAACATCAGGTCGGCCTCTACCCAGCGTACGTTGCGCTCGGCATCGACGATCAAGTCCTCGGGGCGCGTGCGGGAAACACCGATCAGCGTGTCTCCCGCGTTCCCCAAACCATCAATCAAAGCTCTACCCAAGCCCTTGCTGGCACCGACCACCAAAATGTTCATCGATCGTCTCCCTGATCTGAATGCTGATGTGGGACAGCATGCAAGCAGACGACCTCTGAAATGGCAAACGAATGGGTGTGTCCGGATATTTACGGCAGTTTGGCGATCACCTTGATCTCGAAATCAAAGCCATACAGCCACGTCACACCAATCGCGGTGGCAGTCGGGTGCGGCGCCTCGCCCCAAAATTCCGTCAGCACCAGATTCCAGATAGTTTCGAACTTCGACTGCGGATCAACGATGAACACGGTGACGTCGACCACGTCGTCGAACGTGCAACCGGCTTCATTGAGGATTGCATTCAAATTGGTGAAAGCCTGACGCACCTGGTTCTCCAGGTCCGGCTCGGGCGTGCCGTCCTCGGTGCTGCCGACTTGTCCCGAAACAAACAGAAAACCGTTGGAACGCACCGCCGGCGAATAACGATGGCGCTCGTAAAGGGCGCGGCGGGCAGGGGGGAAAACAACATCGCGCTGGGTCATGGTGTGTCTCCATCAGTGAGTTGATGGAGCCACTGTAGGTATTTGCAGACGGGCGATAAACGCGCAAGCTTGGCGTTCACTGTTTGTGAAATCCAAACAATCGAGGGCGCACCTTGGACCGTTTTGACGCAATGCAGGCGTTCGCCCGGGTGGTCGAGGCCGGAAGTTTCACCAAAGCCGCCGAAACCCTGCACATGAGCAAAACCACCGTGACGCAACTGGTTCAACAGTTGGAGGCACGGCTGCGGGTCAAGCTGCTCAACCGCACAACGCGCAAGGTCAACGTCACCACCGATGGCGCGGTTTATTACGAGCGAGTGATTAAGTTGCTGGCGGATATGGACGACGCCGAAACCAGCCTGCCCGGCGCGGCGGCGTTGCCCAAGGGGCGGCTACGCGTGGACGTACCGAGTCCGCTGGCACGGCTGATTCTGGTGCCGGCCCTGCCTGAGTTTCACGCGCGTTATCCGGATATCCAGATCGACATGGGCGTCAGCGACCGCATCGTCGACATTATTGATGAGAATGTCGATTGCGTGGTGCGCGGTGGCGAGCTTATGGACTTGTCGCTGATGGCGCGCAAGGTCGCCGATCTGCAGTTGGGTGTATTCGCCGCACCGCAATATCTGGCACGCGCGGGCACACCTGCGCATCCACGGGAGCTGGAAGGCAGCCATCATCGGGTGGTCGGTTTCCTCTGGGCACGTACCGGCAAACCGGTGCCGTATGCCTTGCACAACGCCAGTGAAAACCTGCAAATCAAAGGCCGTCACGTGCTCGCGGTCGATGATGGTAATGCCTACCTCGCGGCAGGTCTGGCGGGCCTGGGCGTGCTGTGGCTGCCCAAATACATGTCTGCCGAACACGAGGCGCGCGGCGAACTGGTGCCGCTGTTCGAGGACTGGAAACTCGAGTCGATGCCGCTCTACATCGCGTATCCACCGAACCGCCATGTCAGCCTGAAACTGCGAGTGTTCATCGACTGGATTGTCGAGGTGATGGCGCAGCATGACCCGTTGATCGATCGGCTGGGGGTGCGGTCAACGACAGGTGATTGACTCTGACGCCATTCGAGCCAACTATCGGCGCACAACAACATGACCGATGGACCCGAACTTGATCGAACGACGGCAATTCAGCGGAGGCATGAAGGGGAAAAACCTCCGCTATCTGAATGAGCAAGGCGCGGATGACACGCGCCTGACCCGCACCGGTTTTCTGCTGCTCGAACACTTTTCACTGCCGGCTTTTACCCAGGCGCTGGACACCGTTGTCACTACTAATCTGCTGCGCCCAGGATTGTTTTCTTCGCGCACGTTTGGTTTGGGCGACGGCGAAGTCATCAGTGATCTTGGGCTGGTGATCCGGCCCGATGCACGTCTGGATTTGGCCGCGCTTCAGCAACTGGATCTGCTGGTAGTGTGTGGCGGGTATCGCACCGAACTGCGCGCGAGTGATGAGTTCATTCATTTGCTCAAGGCTGCGGCGGAGCGGGGCATCGGTCTGGCCGGGTTGTGGAACGGTTCGTGGTTTCTCGGCCGGGCCGGGCTGCTCGACGGCTATCGCTGCGCGATCCACCCGGAACACCGCCCGGCGCTGACCGAGATCGCCAAAGCCACCCACGTCAGCAGTGAGCCTTACGTGATCGATCGCGACCGGCTGACGGCTTCGAGTCCGTCCGGGGCCTTTCACATGGCACTCGACTGGATAAAAAGCCTGCACGGCAAAGCCTTGGTCGAAGGCATCGAAGACATTCTGGCTTTTGAGGAATCGCGCTACCGCCGGATCAAACCGGATGAAAACCTCTGCGTCAGTGCGCCGCTGCGTGAAGTGGTGAAACTGATGGATGCCAATCTGGAGGAACCGCTGGAGCTGGAGCAACTGGCGGTGTATGCCGGCCGATCCCGTCGTCAGTTGGAGCGCTTGTTCAAGGAACAACTGGGCACCACGCCGCAGCGCTATTACCTGGAACTGCGCATCACCGAAGCAAGGCGTTTGCTGCAACACACCGAGCTTTCACAAGTGGAAGTGCTGGTCGCGTGCGGCTTCGTCTCGCCGAGCCATTTCAGCAAATGCTACAGCTCATATTTCGGCTACAGACCTTCCAAAGAAAAACGACTGGTCAAATAACCCAAGCCGTTACCCATCTGAATTCACCTCAATATCCCACGTCGGCGTACCTCCCCCAAACACCTCGGTCAGTCCCCTCTCCCTCTGGGAGAGGGCTAGGGTGAGGGGCTCTTAAACACCATCACCCACACACGTTTAACTTACACGCACTGTTACGCCATAACGGCTACAACACCTTGCGCCGTTGCCTACGCGTACGCCAGAATCCGCCGGCTTACGCGCCTTGAGGCGGGCTGTATCGTTTCCCTGTCACTGCAAAACAGTGATCGGGTTTGGTAGCCCGTTTCTTGACAGCCCGTATTGCATCACCTTATTGCGGTCTCTTTTTCGGGACTCGGCTTTATATGGTGGCCATGCGTGGGGCCCTTTCGGGGGCGCCGGGGTTTTCTCTGTCTTGACCGGTCTACCAACCCACGTGTGGCCGCCACCCTTCGTTTGGTAGCGAAAGTGACGGCTCTTCAATTCTTTTAAGACAAAGAGTCCTTTATGTTCAAAATTACGCCAAACCCGCCAGAAACCGATCCAATCCCCTACGACGCCGCACTCGAGCCTCAGAACATCAAAGAGGCCACCGACCGCGCGATCAATTTCTACCTCAATCCCTCCGCGCTGAAGACTTCAATCCCCACCCGCAAGACCGGCAAGATCTACCTGATCGACCCCACGGTGGATAACGAAACCCTGCTCGTCGAAGCCACTGAAACACTGTCCTGCGCCAGTGACATGGCCCGAGATCTCGCCGATTCGATTGACCCTTCACAGCGCAAAAAGATGCTGATCCTGCAACAGGTGATCATGCTCAGTGAACTGGTGGTCGGCCGAGTCCTAGATAACCAGCGCTTGCCGCACTAGTCGCGATGCAGATGGGTGAGGGGGCTCGCTCCCTCATTGCACAGAAGCGTCCGCGATCGCGGCGCTTCACGCCTTCTATCAAAGAACCTGTAGCGGTTCTTGTCTGGAGTTTCAGCTGATGTCTCAGCCACCCGAACCATCGGTCACTGACCTGATATCGCCGTACGCCTCGCCCAATTCAAGAAAGCTCCACGAAGCGGCTGAGCGTGCGCTTGACCATTACCTGCTGCCTGCCGCGATTATGGCCGAACCCTATACGCCCAACGCTCTGTTCATGGCCAACCCGCAAGCAGACACCGAGTCGTTGCTGACCAATGCTAGCGGATCGTTGGCGTCCGCGTCGGTGATGCTCGGCAATTTTGCCGGGATGCTGGAGGGCGCAAATCGACATACCCTGCTGGGCATTGCGCAAGTGGTCATGTTGGGGGAATTGGCGGTGAACAAGGCGTTGGATCTGGTTGTGCCAACCGAGTGATTGCGCACGTTAGTCGGGGTTGAGGGTGTCTGGTCGGGCGTCATCGCGAGCAGGCTCACTCCTACATTTGAAATGCGTTCCCCCTGTAGGAGTGAGCCTGCTCGCGATCACGTCCGTTCAGGCAAAGCATTTGCAAAACGTGACCATCTCTCAAGCTTTAATCCCACCCTAAAATAATCAAGCAGTCAGCCTTCGCGGCTGACTGCTTTTTAGTTTCTACAGGTGATCCGCATCAATCACAGCCTTGGCAAACGCCTGCGGATCTTCCTGCGGCAAGTTGTGCCCGATCCCGCCATTGATCAAGCGGAACTGATACTTGCCGGTAAAGCGCTTGGCATAATCCTCCGGCGCCGGGTGCGGCGCACCGTTGGCGTCGCCTTCAAGGGTAATGGTCGGCACGCTGATCGACGGCGCGGTGGCGAGTTTCTGCTCCAGCGCGGCGTACTTCGCTTCACCCTGCACCAGGCCCAGCCGCCAGCGGTAGTTGAACACGGTGATATCAACGTGATCGGGATTCTCCAATGCCTTGGCGCTGCGATCAAACGTGGCGTCGTCGAATTTCCACTGCGGCGAAGCGGTTTGCCAGATCAGCTTGGCGAAGTCGTGGGTGTTCTTCTCGTAACCGGCGCGGCCACGGTCAGTCGCAAAGTAGAACTGGTACCACCACTGCAATTCAGCCTTGGGCGGCAGCGGGTTTTGCCCGGCGGCTTGATTACCGATCAGGTAACCACTGACCGAGACCAGCGCTTTCACCCGTTCCGGCCACAGCGCCGAGACGATGTCCGCCGAACGCGCACCCCAGTCATAACCGCCGAGCACCGCTTGCTTGATCTTCAGCGCGTCCATGAAGTCGATGACGTCACTGGCCAGCGCCGCCGGTTGGCCATTGCGCAGGGTGTCTTTCGAAAGGAACTGCGTATCGCCATAACCCCGCGCATACGGCATCAACACCCGATAACCCTTGGCTGCGAGCAACGGCGCGACTTCGTCGTAGCTGTGAATGTCGTAGGGCCAGCCGTGCAGCAGGATCACCACCGGGCCATTCGCCGGGCCGGTTTCGGCGTAGGCGACGTCGAGCACGCCGGCCTTCACATGTTTGAGCGGGCCGAAAGGCGAGGGCGCGGAATAGCTGGCGGTCGCAGGCTCAGCGGTTTGCGCCTGAGCGCTGCCAAAAGCGAACAACGACAAAGCCAGAATCGACAAACCGAACGCGGTTTTGCGGGTGTGCAGTGCCATCTTCATGGTGACGTCTCCTTTGCGAGCCTTTGGCCAAGGGTTCTGAATGAACCCTTGAAACCTTGAGTGCATTTGAGCGTTGGGACGTATCTGGCCTGTGTCGAAGAACGGCTTTATCGAAAGTCGATGTGTCGCGAGAGGGTTGGTACACAGTGTGATACACGGCGGCGAAACCGACTCCCCCTGGACCTGATTCAGGCCAAAATAATAAGTCGCTGTTTTAAAACAAAAAATATTTCACTTCGCGCTTCCCAAAGGCAAAAAACCTTGGTAAATTGCGCCCCGTTCTCACAGCGAACCTAACGAAGTAGCTGGAAAGAGCAGTAGGGGCGTCGCCAAGCGGTAAGGCAGCAGGTTTTGATCCTGCCATGCGTTGGTTCGAATCCAGCCGCCCCTGCCATATTCGAAAAAACGCCAACTTCGCAAGAAGTTGGCGTTTTTTTATGCCTGCGATTTGGCCAGGCTTGGTAAAGAAGGTGTGCGCGGCGCCGAAGCGCCGCGCACGCCGTCCACTCAGTGCGGTGCGCGCGGAATGGTTTTCATCAGGTCTTCAGGACTGATATGGCCGACCACGCTGCCCGGTTGCGGCAGGTTGAGGATGTGGCCTTTCATCTTGCCGATGATGTGCATTTCGCACGGCTTGCAATCGAACTTCAGCGTCAGCACTTCATCGCCGTGGATCAACTGCATCGGCGCAACTTTGGTGCGCACGCCGGTCACGCCTTTCGCCTGTTTCGGGCACAGGTTGAAGGAGAAACGCAGGCAGTGTTTGGTGATCATCACCGGCACTTCGCCTGGCTCTTCGTGCGCTTCGTACGCCGCGTCGATCAGCTTCACGCCGTGACGGTGGTAGAAGTCACGGGCCTTCTGGTTGTAGACGTTGGCGAGGAAGGTCAGGTGCGAATCCGGGTACACCGGCGGCGGGCTGGTTTCGGCTTTACGGCCGCCACGCGGGTGAGCGGCGACACGGGCGGCGGTCAGGTTCTCGATCACTTCACGGCGCAGGGATTTGAGCTGTGAGTTGGGGATGAAGAACGCCTGTGGCGCATCGAGTTTGATGTCGGTGGCGTGGTACTGCGTGGTGCCAAGCTGGCCGAGCAGATCGCGCAATTGTTCCAGCGCTTGCTCAGGCTTGTTGGCCACGCCGAACGGACCGTTGAGGGTCACGCTGGCGCTGATGCCTTCTTCGCTGGTGGCGGTGACTTCCAGCTGCTCTTCACGCAAACGCGCGACCCAGCTCAGGGCCACGCGGCGCTCGGACGAGGTCTTTTGCAACGCCTGTTGCCAGTTGTGATCGAGGTTGCGATTCAACGGGTGGTTCGGGCGCAGCTTGAACAAGCCTTCCGGCATCTCGTTCGGCTCGACGCGGTAGCGGTAGCGCTTCTCGCCGTCTTCTTCGAATTCACCTTTTGCTTCGGCGATGTTGGCGCGGAAACCGACCACTTCGCGTTTGACCAGCACGTTCAAGCCGTCGCCGTTGGACAGCGGCTCCTGGGTGACGACCTGCATGTCGCGTTTGCCGACTTTCTCGACTGTGCCCACTGGCAGACCGGTGAAGGTAGGCGAGTCGAAGGCGCCGATGTCGATCTTGCGATCAGTGACAAAGTAATCGGTGCTACCCCGGTGGAAAGTCTTTTCCGGGTCCGGCAGGAAGAAGTGCGCGGTGCGGCCGCTGGAGGCACGGGCCAGATCCGGGCGGTCTTCGAGCACGTCGTCGAGGCGCTGGCGGTAATAGGCGGTGATGTTCTTCACATAGCCCATGTCCTTGTAGCGACCTTCGATCTTGAACGAACGCACACCAGCCTCAACCAGAGCGCGGATGTTGGCGCTCTGGTTGTTGTCTTTCATCGACAACAGGTGTTTTTCGTAGGCGATTACGCCACCCTTTTCATCTTTGAGGGTGTACGGCAAACGGCACGCCTGCGAGCAATCGCCACGGTTGGCGCTGCGCCCGGTCTGCGCGTGGGAAATGTTGCACTGGCCGGAGAAGGCCACGCACAACGCGCCGTGAATGAAGAACTCGATGGCGGCGTCGGTTTCGTCGGCGATCGCGCGGATTTCCTGCAGGTTCAGCTCACGGGCCAAGACCAGTTGCGAGAAACCGGCCTGATCGAGGAATTTCGCTCGCTCAAGGGTGCGGATGTCGGTCTGGGTCGAGGCGTGCAGCTCGATCGGCGGAATGTCCAGCTCCATCACGCCCAGATCCTGAACGATCAGCGCGTCGACACCAGCGTCGTACAACTGATGGATCAGCTTGCGCGCCGGCTCCAGTTCGTTGTCGTGCAGGATGGTGTTGATGGTGGTGAAGATGCGCGCGTGATACTTGCGGGCGAACTCCACCAGTTCGGCGATTTCGCCGACTTCGTTGCAGGCATTGTGGCGCGCGCCGAAGCTTGGGCCGCCGATGTACACGGCGTCAGCGCCGTGGAGGATCGCCTCACGGGCGATGGCCACATCGCGGGCAGGGCTGAGCAATTCCAGATGATGCTTGGGCAAGGACATAGTTTTTTTAGTCAGGCTGTCACGGTTAGGCGCGCATTCTACCCGTGAAACGCGCGCCCGGCACGCCTGTGCTGCCCGATGGCAGCTGACACTGCACAACCCCCTGTGGGAGCGAGCCTGCTCGCGAAGGGGCCAGCACATTCAGCATCAATGGCGCCTGAACTGAAGCCTTCGCGAGCAGGCTCGCTCCCACAGGGTTTGGCAGTGAGAAGTCAGGCCTTGGCCGCCATCGCAGTCACTTCTACGCGCATCCCTTCAACCGCCAGCGACGCCACACCCACCGCCGCACGCACCGGCCAAGGCTTGGCAAAGTAGCGCTTGTACACCTCGTTGAATGCCGCGCGATCGGCCATGTCGGTCAGGTAAATGGTCAAGTGCATCACCCGATCCATCGAGCTGCCGGCACGTTCCAGCGCAAGCTTCAGTGCTTGCAGGGTGCATTCGCTTTGCAGGGTGATATCGCCCAGTTCCAGGCTGCCGTCGGCGCGGGTCGGGATCTGCGTGGAGACCATGATGCCGTTGAACGTGGTGACGTCCGAAGAGATCGAGTCTGCGTCCGGGTCCGGAGTGAAAATGATGTCTTGGTTGGCCATGCTGATCCCTTGTTTGAGAGAGTGAAGATCGCGGCAGTTTACAGCTTCAGGGACGAGATGGCCCGCTCGATGCCCTGATGATGTTCAGACCGGCAGCGTCGCTGCTTCCGCCGCCGTCGCTGCAATTACGCAGGGGCGGGCGGCGATGCGACGACTATAGGCGGCAAGGGCGGGCCAGGCTGCGATGTCGATGTGGAAGACTGGCAACCACGTCAGTACGGTAAACAGATAGGCATCGGCGATGCCGAATGTGCCGGTGAGGTAGTCCTGATTCGCCAGTTGCCGGTTCAGGTAGTCCAGGCGCTTGAACAGCCTGTCCCGGAAGATCGCTTTCACCGATTGCGCGATGTCGGCATTGAACAGCGGTGCACTACCACCATGAATCTCCGAGCTGATGAAGTTCAGATGCTCCTGCAGACGCGTGCGCTCCCAGGTGCCCAGCGCGGGCGCCAGTGTGTTGCCGGGCACCTGATCGACCAGAAACTGCAGGATCGCCGGGCCTTCCGTCAGTACCTCACCGTTATCCAGTAACAGCGCGGCGACATAGCCCTTCGGGTTTATCTCTTGAAAGTCACGCCCGTCGGCGGTGCGTTTGCTGTGGTTGTTGACGCGAACCAGTTCGAAGGGCAAACCCAGTTCCCGCAGCACAATATGCGGGGAAAGCGAGCAAGTCATCGGCGCGAAATACAGTTTCATGGCACTTCCTGGCAATGTGAGAGGCGCCACAATCGTTTACCCGCGCAGCTTTCGCAAAGGTCATTTACGGTGCTAGCGTATGACAAAATCTCATGAGTACCATCAACTCCATGACTGTTTCACTGCCCTCACTCAACGGATTGCGAGCCTTTGAAGCCGCTGCCCGGCACATGAGTTTTACCAAAGCCGCCGAAGAACTCAACGTCACCCAAACGGCTGTCAGCCACCAGATTCGCCGACTCGAAGCGGAGCTGGGTGTGCATCTGTTTCTGCGGCTCGCCGAAGGGTTGGCGCTCAGCGAAGAAGGGCAGGCCTATCTGCCGGGTATTCGTGCGGCGTTTCAGGAGCTGCGCTATTCGACTGAGCAATTGCTTGAAGGACGCCACAAAAGCGTACTGACTATCAGCACCCTGGTGTCCGTGGCATCGAAGTGGTTGCTGCCGCGACTGCCGTCCTTTCAGCAGGCGTTTGCCGATATCGATGTGCGGATCAGTGCGTCCACTGAGCTGGTCGATTTTCGCAAGGGCGCTATCGATGCGGCGATTCGTTACGGGCGTGGTGACTGGAAGGGCTTGCGGGCCGACTTTTTGATGTCCGATAAAATCTTTCCGGTGTGCAGCCCCGCATTGGCGAAGACGCTGAGCACGCCCGCAGATCTGGCCAGGCACACAATGCTGCAAGTCAGCGGCGTGACGGCCACTGACTGGAGCACCTGGCTAAGCGCTGCGGGCCAACCGCTGCAGTTGGCCGAGGGACCACGGTTGACCTTCGATCTGGCGATGATGGCGGTGCAGGCAGCGGTTGACGGGCAGGGCGTATGCATTGGCCGCTCGACCTATGTCGAAGACGATCTGCGGGCCGGGCGTCTGGTCGTACCCTTCGATCTGCGCTTGAAAGATCAATTGGGTTTTTATCTGGTGACGCCGCGTGAAACGGCACAGGTGAAGAAAATCGTCGCCTTCAGGGCATGGCTGTTGGCGCAGCCGCTAGCCAGAGAAACCTTTGTATAAGCGTGTATCAATCTGCCGTGGATACACACGTGAACAATAAACCCGGGGTTTACGACACATCCTCCCTACATGACCCGCTCAAAGTAGAGGCCACCACACCACTACGTTCGAGAGGGCAACACCATGCATCGTCCACTGTTACTGGCCAGCGCCGCGATACTCGCTTCAATGATCGGCATCACCCATGCGGCTGACGCACCGGCCAAGAGTTGGCAACAAGGCTTGAGCCGCACGGACCTGGTTCGCCAGGATCTCGGGGCCGCCGAGCGCGAAGTGATTCAGGCACGCGTCGATTTCGAACCGGGCGTGACCTCGCCAAGGCACGCGCATCCCGGTGTTGAGGTCGCGTATGTGATCAGCGGTACTTTCGAATATCAACTGGAGGGCAGGGCGCCGGTGACGCTGAAAGCGGGGGATTCGTTGTTCATTCCGGAAGGTGTGGCGCATGTCGCCAAAAACGTTGGTGCGGACAAGGGTTCGGAGTTGGCGACTTACATCGTGAAGAAGAGTGAGCCGTTGCTGATCCTCAAACCGTAGGCCCACACCTCAATGGAGCGTCGCCGCTCGGCGACTTTCTCCAATCCTGATGCGGTCGAGCGCCCGGTTCAACGCATCGAGCGCATCGAGCAGGGCTTTGGCCTCGGCCTCTCGACCTTCGCCCCAGAGGCGCTCGGCCATTTTGTTTAAAGCCTGGATCGAGCGCTCGATGTCGGCGGCGGTAGCTTTGTTTTCAGGGGGCGGTGGATTCTTCGGCATTCAGGGTTCCTCTGCTGACGGCAAACCACCATACCGCTACGGCACCCAGCAGCATAGTCAGCACGGCCAGAATCAGGATCACCCCTTGCGTACCCACGCTTGAGGCCAGCAACGCCACCAGCAACCCCGCCAAAGGTTGCGAGAGGTTGTTGAGCAAGGTGATCACGCCCACGGTCTTGCCGAAGTCCTTGGCCGGAATCACCCGCTGACGGATGCTGCGCATATAGATGTTGAACATCTTGTCGAAGCCCACGATCAGCAGGAACCCCAGCACATAGCCGGCCAGATTCGGACTCAGGGCGCTGACCAGCGCACCTGCGGCAATCATTGAATAAGCGAGCCCGCCGAGTATCCGTTGCGGCAGTTCAACCCGTGCGAGGAAGAACAGAATGATGATGGTGGTCACCGCGCCCGCTGCCTGTAGCCCGGCATAGGCATCCTTGCCGGCACTGAACTCGCCGATCACCATCGCTGCCGAAGTAGCGAGAGTGACGCCGACGATCAGGTTGACCCCAACCGCCAGCAGGATGATTTTCTTCAGTTCCGCCAGCTCGCGGATGTGACCAAAAGCGATACGCAGCGGTTGCAGCCAGATGTCCTGATGCTGCTCGAACACTTCCAGCGTGATGCGGCTGAGGCGTTGCCAGACCAGCATGCTCAGGTCCGCCAGCAGGAAGAGCCCGGCGACCCACAGCACCACCCAATGCCACGCCCAGACTTCCAACAGCAATGCAGCCACCAGCGGCCCGAGCACCAGCCCGGTCTGATCGGCGATCTGTGAATAGGACAAGGTCTTGGTGTAGCTGTAGTGCTGGAAAATATGCGGCATCAGCACCTCGCGGGCCATGATGCCCTGGGTGGTCAGCACGCCGCATAGCGCTGACAGCACGACGACCCAGGCGATACCACCGAAGAGGGCAAACATGCCTACTGCCAGCAGACAAAGCAGCGCACGGTAGACCTGGCTGATATGCAGAATCCTGATGGGTGAAAACTTGTCACACAAGGCTCCGCACACCGGAAACGCGAGAAAGCGCGGCAGCGATTCGACGAAAAACGCCAAACCCGCCCAGGAAGCACTGTTGGTAGTCTGGAACACCACCAACGGCACGATGAACAATAGAATCTGATCCGCTAGTCGCGAGAGGAACAGCGAGGTGAAAAATGCCAGGTAATCCTTGCGCAAAGTGAACTCCTTGTTATTGACGGTCAGGCCGCGCGGCCAGCTGTGCTTCAGTATGCCGATCCTAGGCTGTCATTGAGATTATGCCGCTCATCCCCGCGCTTGGGCGGGTTGAATACGCTGGCGAGGATCAGGTCTTGCTCCTTGCTCCCGCGCAGGTAATGACGATCGTGTTGGTCGAGTACAAGAAAAAAACGTCGGTTGAGTGACTGCAATTTTGACGAGCTGTTTGCCGGCGGCTGGCCGATATTTGCCGTGTTTCAGGACACTTTCAAGAATGACGCCAAGGAAGAGCAGAATGCTTAAAGCAATAACGGTCTGTTGTGCTGTGTTTTTTTCTTCTTCTTCTCAGGCGGGAAAAGCCCAGACGCATCCGGGCCCTTAATGGAAGGATTCAGCGCGAATTCATGTCTTTTGCGATCTTGACGGTCGATCTTTCTCTGCGCCTCCGAAGCCAGCTAAAGAGCGCATGCACCGGGTGCAAAAAAGCCGTAAGCACGCCTATGAGCATGATGACAAAGATGATGATTAGCGGGACGCTTTCGTGCGAGAACATGGTGGGTTACTCCTGTAGTCACTATGTCGGAACCCGCAGCCTAGACGCATCGAGCCTTGTTTTCGATGAACGTATGTTCATTCTCTGGCTCTTGAATTGTGATACGGCGCCGCAGAGAAGATTTTCAAAGCGTACGAGTTCGCAATGCAGAGCCAGTGAGCTGTTTTTGAACCTATAGGGGCACAGCGTCTCCACAGGAATTGAGGGCTGATGGGCCGTTGCACACCTTCACCTCATCACTTTCGAAGTTGAAGATTGACCGGCTGATAGTGCCCAGCAGATTCCCGTTGCCGATCTGAACGACGTTATAGGTCGAGGCGCCGCGGTAGGCATTCGTGACGTGTAATCACCGACCTATAGCCTCGGAAAACAGCCTGATTTGTGGGACGGCGCAGTGGGAGTCCTTTACAACTCACAGGCGGGAACGCATCTGGCACGACAGAAATTTTTCAGAACGCCAGAAACGACAAAGCCCTGAATAATCAGGGCTTTGACGGTACCAAATATGGCGGAGGCGATGGGATTCGAACTCATGGACCTGTTACAGTCGACGGTTTTCAAGACCGTTGCCTTAAACCACTCGGCCACACCTCCGTTGCGTTGCGGGCGCCATAATACCTGAATGAAACACACTGTCAAACTCTCTGCATGGCTTGTTACAGAGCGTCTGTTATGATCTTTGCGACTGAACGTTTCAAACCAACAGGAGTGTCGCCATGCGCGAACAGGATTACGCAGTTAATAACAGCGTGCAGGCTGAGCAGCTAGAGGTTAGCCGCGTCCTGCGCAACACTTACGGCCTACTGGCTCTGACCCTCGCATTCAGCGGCGTCATGGCTTTTGTTGCCCAGCAGATGCGTGTTGGCTACCCGAACATTTTCGTGGTGCTGATCGGCTTCTACGGGCTGTTCTTCCTCACCAACAAACTCCGTGATTCCGCGTGGGGCCTGGTGTCCGCTTTTGCGCTGACCGGTTTCATGGGTTTCCTGCTCGGCCCGATCCTCAACCGTTACCTGGGCATGCAGGGCGGCGCTGAAGTGGTCAGCTCGGCGTTCGCGATGACCGCGCTGGTGTTCGGTGGTCTGTCGGCCTACGTGCTGATCACCCGCAAGGACATGAGCTTCCTCGGTGGTTTCATCACCGCTGGTTTCTTCGTGTTGCTGGGTGCAACGCTGGCAAGCTTCTTCTTCCAGGTCAGCGGCCTGCAACTGGCGATCAGCGCAGGTTTCGTGCTGTTCTCGTCCGTGTGCATCCTGTTCCAGACCAGCGCCATCATCCACGGCGGCGAGCGTAACTACATCATGGCGACCATCAGCCTGTATGTATCGATCTACAACCTGTTCATCAGCTTGTTGCAGATCTTCGGCATCATGAGCCGCGACGACTGATCGCTGGCTGTGAAATAACAAAAAACCCGCTTCGGCGGGTTTTTTGTTGTCTGCAGGAAAGCGGTTCTGTCCCGTGCCCGGGACTATTCAGTTGATAACGATGCTGCCGTCAGTCTGTTGTTTGTAAATGGTGTAGGGCAGCAACAAGGTGTCGAGCACCCCGGAAGCCACGGCATCAATCGCCCAGCCGGGCAGGGCTGCGTTGTACTTGTTACCTTCGTCTATCGGTGCATGCAGACTGCAGAAGTCATACATCACGCCGCTGTAGATTCGTGGTACCGCCCCGCAATAGGATTTGTTCGATTTCAAATCGTCTATGGCAACCTGGTCGTCGCGCACGACCGTCTGCACTGTCCCGCAACCACTCAACACTAATGCCATCAGCATCATTGCCTGAACTTTCATACCGCCAATCCTTCGCCGGAAAAACCTCAATCTACGCTGAACGTGCAGCAAATGCACTTAGGCCATCGGCGGCAAACGACGCTTCACCGGCGTCTTCTTGACGATGGCGGTGTTGGTTTCGGCCAAGGTATTGAGGCGGTCGAGCAGGGTGTCCAGCTGTTCCATCGAGCGCACATGCAAGCGCGCGATAAAACAATCCTCGCCCGTTACTTTGTCGCACTCGGTGAATTCGGGGATCGACAGGATCTGCCGTTCGACCTCTTGCAATTGGCCCGGCAGTGGCCGCACCCGGACGATGGCCTGCAATTGGTAACCAAAGCACTTCGGGTCGATCTCGACGGTATAGCCCTTGAGCACACCGCGTTCTTCCAACCGGCGCAAGCGTTCAGCCACGCTCGGCGACGACAATCCGCTGATTTGCGCCAAGGCCTTGAGCGAGCGCCGCGAATCCTCCATCAATGCGCCGATGAGGATCTGGTCAATATCGTCAGTCATGAAAAACACTCCAGCATTAGGCAATTAGTGAAAATTACCCACGATAAAAGAGGCAGATTTCGAGTTTAGCCTGCTTTTTGCTCTGGAGCGCCTCCCGGTTCGCTTGGCATACTTTTGTCACAAAGACAGGAGATTGAAGATGGACAATACAATCCGTCGCGGCTCATTCGAAATGACCGCTGCCATGCTGATTTCCGGGACAATTGGCTGGTTCGTGCTGGTCTCCGGGCAGCCGGTGCTGGACGTGGTGTTCTGGCGTTGCGTGTTCGGTGCCGGCACCTTGCTGCTGATCTGTGCCGCTTTCGGCTTCCTGCGCCCGGGCATTCTGACCCGTACCACCTTCCTGCTCGCGGTGCTGAGCGGGATGGCGATTGTCGGTAACTGGGTGCTGTTGTTTGCCTCTTACTCAAAGGCCTCAATTGCCATCGGTACGGCAGTGTACAACGTGCAGCCGTTCATGCTGGTGGGTTTGGCGGCGCTGTTTCTGGGCGAAAAAATCACCCTGCAAAAACTGTTCTGGCTGGCAATCTCGTTCATGGGCATGCTGGCGATCGTCAGCGCTCACGGCGCCCAAAGTGAAAGCGGCAACGACTATCTGATGGGCATTGCGTTGGCGCTGGGCGCGGCGTTTCTCTATGCGATTGCCGCGCTGATCATCAAACGCCTGACCGGCACGCCACCGCATCTGATAGCGCTGATTCAGGTGTGCACCGGGATTTTGCTGCTGGCGCCGTTCGCGCATTTCAGCGCATTGCCGCAAGCACCGAGTGCCTGGGCCAGTCTGGTGACGCTGGGCATCGTTCACACCGGCCTGATGTATGTGCTGCTGTACGGCGCCATCCAGAAATTGCCGACCGCATTGACCGGCGCATTGTCGTTCATCTACCCGATTGCGGCGATCTTCGTCGATTGGTTCGCGTTCGGCCATCGCTTGGAAACCCTGCAATGGGTCGGTGTCGCGGCAATCCTGCTGGCCGCTGCCGGCATGCAGCAGGGTTGGGGCCTGAAGCCCCGGCGACTGGCCGCGCAGTAACCCTCAGATGTTCCAGTGCGGCGCGGTTTTCGCCAGGCGCTGGCGCATCTCGCCGATGTTCGCCGCCAGTTGCCGGGTCAACAGTCGGTAGCCATCCAGCGTGCTGTAAACCGGCGCATCGAGGTGGGCTTCCGGCAACTCCAGCGGCTTGTCCAGGCGTTGCGAAGCGCCGGTTTTCAACGCTCGTGCCATGCCGATCAATTGCACGCGAATCTGCCGGTGCTCGGCCTTCAGCGCTGATTGCAGATGGGCCATGGCTTCTGGATCGTTGGCATCCGGTCGCGTGTTGCCGAGGATTTCCAGTGTGCTGATGCACATGCGCAGATTGCGCTGGATGGCATCGAGTTCGGTCATGGAAATCTTCACTTCCTTGGACACTGACGGCATCAGTGAACGCAACTGCACCATCACCGCGCCGAGACGGCCCATCAATTTCAAATGCTCATCGGCGCTGACCGGTTGGCCGCCGATGATCCGCCCATACACCGTAGCGCAATCACGCAGGGCATCGGCGAGGTTGTAGCGCCACGAATACACCGCGTAGAGCGGCAGGGCAAAAGAGAAGGCCAGAGCGAGGGCAATCCCGATGAGAATATCGACGCCGCGCCACAAGCCGTCGGTGATCGGGTTGTCACCATGTCCGGCGACAATGAACACGGTAATCGCCGAGAGCAGGGCGGTATAACCCCCTTTGCCAATCGCGTGATAAGAGAAGAAACCGCAGACCACCGCCATCGCAAAATACGTCAGCCACGGCATGCCGAGCCACGCCTGCTGAGCCACCAATAGCAAACCGACACCGGCACCGATCAAGGTGCCCGTGGCGCGTTCGGCAGCTTTTTTGCCGATGTTGCCGTGGTGCTGCAAACCGCCGATGACCACCAGCATGGTCACCGAGGCCCATTCGCCGTGGGGCAGGTTGATGCCGGTGGTCAGCAGGATCGTTGCCAGCAAGCCGAGGGCCACGCGCACCGCATGAATCAGCCGTGCGTGCCGGTAGCGTCGATAAGGATCAAGCAACGGACGCAGGACACGACGCAGCAAGGGCGGAAGTCGATGGGTGCTGTAAGTACTCAGTGCGGGCCTCTCGTGATTGGGCTTCAGGTCAATGGAAAGGGAAAATGTAATTCATCCATGCTGCCATACGCAGGAGGATTTTGCGCATCGTGCCAATGTGATGGAAGTGCTGACTGTACAACGCGGCCTGCCCGTAAGCACCGCCCGGCATCAGCTTGCTGTACTGGGCGAAGGCCGGATCGGTGATTTCGATGATCACCGGCACACGCCCGGCCGGCGGCGAACCGGTGTAGCCGATCAGTGTGCCGGAAGGCTGCACCTGGCCTTCGGCAATCACACCGATGACGTTTTTCACCCGGCCGGCGAACACCTTGCCGGGAATGCCGTCGAACGCGACTTCTGCCTCGTCGCCGACGGTCAGGCGCAGCAGGCTGTTCTGGCGCATCCACGCGGCAAAATATTGGCCTTCCTCGGGAATGAACACCATCGACGGACGCAATGGCAACTTGCTCGCCATCATCCCCGGCCGCAAGGACACGTGAGTGACGAAGCCTTTGCTCGGCGCGCGAACGGTGGTGTTGTCTAGCTCAAACTGGGCGTTGTCCAGCTGCGCCTGCAGATCATCGGTGCGGGCGATGGCCGCATCCAGTTCGCGCTGGGTGCCGAAGTTGCGTCGGATCAATTCGGTGATCCGGTAGCGATCACCCTTGGCGGCGATCAATTGCGCCTTGAGCGATTTCACCCGGTTTTGAAACGGCGTAGGGTCGATGCGAAACAGCACGTCGCCTTTTTCCAGCGGCTCGTTACCCTTCACCGGCACGTCGATCACCTGGCCGCTGACGATGGGAATCACCGGCACAGACACGAAGTACGTGCGCGCCACCTCAGAGTAGGGATGGTTGTAGTTCATGGTAAAAATCAAGGCGCCGATCATCAGGATGCCGCCCAGTACGGCGGTGGGCACCGTCCATTTGTTCAGCGGGATACGGAAGATCTTGAATACTGCGACGCAGATCGCGGCGTAAGTCAGGATAAGGAGCAGATCCATGGTGTTCAGCCCTCCCGGTTGTGGGGAGCAGTGGCATTCAGCGCTTCGAGTCGTTCGAGGCGTCCTTGCAGTTCGACCACCTGTTGCTCCAGGCGAACGACATGGTTTTGCACGGATTTACCGTCACCGAAACCCCAGCCGCGATCTTCTCGATAGGCCATCGCCCAGATCCACAGGAAAGGCCAGAGCGCATGCAGCGTGAACAGACTGACCCAGCCAGTGGCATGGATCGCATCCTGATGCGGGTGTTTACGATGAACGGCAATCTCATAGGGAATGTCGTGCAACACGATGATCCCGTAAAACAGTACGAGCCCGGCAAACACCAAAACCCCTAGCGCAAAGTAATCCAGCATGGTCAAGCTCCCGGCATCCAGCACAGTGCTGGCATCAGTGTAGCCACTGATTTGCCGGGCGCTTGGCGACTTTGGATCAGAAGCGGATGCCGTCGTCTTTTTGCTTATTCACGATTCCGGTGACAGTCGATCAGAAGATGTAATCGGTGGTCAGGAAGCTCGAATCACGTCCGCGAATGATCTCGCTGATCAGGTCCTTGTTGCTGTCCTGGAACTTGGTCGCCACCAGCGTACGGATCGAGAACACCCGCAACGCATCGTGTACCGACAGCGTGCCTTCCGCCGAATTCTTGCGGCCATTGAACGGATAGGTGTCCGGACCGCGTTGGCATTGCGCGTTGAGGTTGATCCGCCCGACCTGGTTGGCAAAGGTGTCGACCAGTCGGCCGACCGCCACCGGGTTGGTGCCGAAGATGCTCAACTGCTGGCCGAAATCCGACTCCAGTACATAGTCGATCACGGTATCGAGATGGCGGTACGGCACGATCGGCACGACCGGGCCGAATTGCTCTTCCTGATACACACGCATCTGCGGATTCACCGGGTAGAGCACCGCCGGGTAGAAGAACGATTCGCGGGATTCGCCACCATTCGGGTTGACCACTTCGGCGCCTTTGCTGCGCGCATCCGCCACCAGACCATGCAGGTAATCGACCTTGCCTGATTCCGGCAGCGGCGTCAGCGACACACCGCTGTCCCACGGCATGCCCGGTTTCAGCGTGGCCAGTTTGGCGTTGAATTTCTCGATGAAGCTGTCGACCACGTCTTTATGGACGAAGAGGATTTTCAGCGCGGTGCAGCGCTGGCCGTTGAACGACAGTGAACCGGTGACCGCTTCGCTGACGGCGTTGTCCAGATCGACTTCCGGCAAGACGATGCCGGGGTTCTTCGCATCCAGACCCAACGCAGCGCGCAAGCGGTGAGGCTTGGGATGCAGTTTTTTCAGGTCACTGGCAGCCTTGTTGGTGCCGATAAACGCAAAGATGTCGATCTTGCCGCTGGCCATCAGGGCGCTGACGGTTTCCCGGCCGCTGCCGTAAATGACGTTGATCACGCCGGTGGGGAAGCTGTCGCGGAACGCTTCGAGCAACGGACGGATCAGCAGCACACCGAGCTTGGCCGGTTTGAACACCACGGTGTTGCCCATGATCAATGCCGGGATCAGCGTGGTGAAGGTTTCGTTCAGCGGATAGTTGTAAGGGCCCATGCACAGGGCGACGCCGAGCGGCACGCGGCGGATCTGCCCGAGGGTGTCCTGTTCCAGCTCGAAACGGCTGGAGCGGCGGTCGAGTTCCTTGAGTGCATTGATGGTGTCGACGATGTAGTCACAGGTGCGGTCGAACTCTTTTTCCGAGTCCTTGAGGTTCTTGCCGATCTCCCACATCAACAGCTTCACCACGGCATCGCGCTGTTGGCGCATGCGGCCAAGGAAGGCTTCGACGTGCTGAATGCGTTCGGCTACGCGCATGGTCGGCCACAGGCCCTGGCCACGGTCGTAGGCACGGACGGCGGCGTCGAGGGCGGTGAGGGCGGTGTCGGCATCGAGCAGCGGCGTGCTGCCGAGAATCACTTGTTCGTCGCCGTTGTCACCTTTCAGATAGACCGGGCTGCGCACGGTGGCAAGCGGGCCGTCCCAGCGGCGCAACTGGCCGTCGACCAGATATTCGCGTTGCTCGACCTGAGCGTCGAGGCGGTATTTTTCCGGGATGTCGCTGACAGAAGGGAACAGATTGCCAAGGATGTTTGCTGTGGTCATGTCGCTACCCCGTGTTGATGTCCGTATGCAGATCAAAAAGCCTTCACAGGTTATACGCCTGAATGCGCCGGAATTTAAACCCGCAAATGTCACCCGAATGTCACGCAGAGGCGCAAAACAGAGCTTTAAGGAGAGCACGAAACCGCTGGCCTGATCGTTCCCACGCTCCGCGTGGGAATGCAGCCCGGGACGCTCTGCGTCCCATTGGAACGCGGAGCGTCCCTTGAGGCATTCCCACGCAGAGCGTGGGAACGATCATCGGGGGAGAGGGCTGGCCCCGTTTGCCCCCCTCGCTGTCCCGCAATGCCCTCAACCCGTAGCAGCCGCTGCCTTAAGGTGTGAGCACAACAATAAGCGAGGCCGTTATGCGGGCAATCCGACTCACTCTACTGCTGGCGTTGGCCGTGGCGCTGCCCGGCTGCGGCGAAGACCCCAAACCCCCGGCCACCATCCACAACAACGCCATGCCCAAAGACCCGGCACTGGCGCAGATCTACACCAACAGCTGCCAGCTCTGCCACGCCAACCCGGCGGCCAACGCACCACTGACCGGCGACCGCAAAGCCTGGGAACCGCGCATCCGGC
Organism: Pseudomonas sp. S3_C06; assembly: GCF_054667675.1. Lineage (NCBI taxonomy): Bacteria > Pseudomonadati > Pseudomonadota > Gammaproteobacteria > Pseudomonadales > Pseudomonadaceae > Pseudomonas > Pseudomonas sp. S3_C06. Next base: position 959,676 of record NZ_CP162747.1, on the reverse strand, counting down.
AGGGCGCCGACACGCTGCTCGACCACGCCATCAACGGCTACAACGGCATGCCGCCGATGGGCCAGTGCGTCGAGTGCTCGGAAGAACAGTTCCTGCAATTGATCGGCTTCATGGCCGACCAGCCCCTCCCACAATAAGGTGCCCGGCATGACCATGGATCTGACACGGCGTCAGTTGTTGCAACGGGCAAGCATCGTCGGTGCGTTCAGTGCGCTGGTGAGTCACCCGGCATTGGGCCAATTGCTGCGCGCGCCACGGTTGATTCCGTGGCGCAACTGGTCGGGCGGGCAGAGTTGCCTGCCGGCGGCGCGACTGGCGCCGAAGAATCTTGATGAGCTGGTGGCCGCTATCCAGCAGGCACAAGGCAAGATCCGCCCGGTCGGTTCGGCGCATTCCTTCAGCGCGTTGGTGCCCACCGACGGCACGCTGTTGTCGCTGAGCTACTTCAATGGTCTGCTCGATCATGACGCGAAAACCCAGCAAGCCGAATTCGCCGCCGGCACACCGATGTCACGCATGGGGCAGCCGCTTAAGGACATCGGCCAGGCTTTGCAGAACATGGCCGACATCGATTACCAGACCCTCGCCGGAGCCATTGCCACGTCGACCCACGGCACCGGAAAAAACTTCCAGTCCTACTCGGCGCATGTCTGCGGCCTGCAACTGGTGACGGCTAATGGCGAAGTGTTGGACTGCGACAGCCAACGGCATCCGGAAGTATTCAACGCCGCACGCGTCTCCCTCGGTGCGCTCGGCGTCGCCACGAAAATTCGCCTGCAAAACCGCCCGGCATACCGCTTGCGCGAACGCCAATGGATCGCCAAGACCGAAGAGTTGCTCGAGGACCTCGAAAAGAACACAAGTGAAAACCAGCACTGGGAAATGCTCGTCGTCACCCATTCCGATTACGCCTTGTCCATCGCCCTCAACGAAACCGACGACCCGGCCACGCCGCCGATCAGTCCGGAAGAAGAGGGCGGCAACGAGTTCGTCACCCTGATCGAAAAGATCGACAAGTACGGCAGCGACTTACCCGACCTGCGCCGCACGCTGCTCAACAGCTTGCGCCATCTGGCCAGTTTCGATGACCGCGTCGGCGACTCGTTCGACATCTACGCCAACGTGCGCACCGTGCGGTTCAACGAAATGGAATATTCCGTGCCAGCCGAACACGGCCCGGCGTGCCTGCGCGAAATTCTCAAGCTGATCCAGGACAAGGACCTGCGCACCTGGTTTCCCATCGAGTACCGCTACGTCAAGGCGGATAACATTGCGTTGAGCATGTTCGAGGGCCGCGACAGCTGTTCGATCTCGGTGCACCAGCATTATCAGATGGATCATCACAACTTCTTTGCGGCGGTCGAACCGATCTTCTGGAAGTACAACGGCCGGCCGCACTGGGGCAAATTGCACACGCTCAACGCAAAAAACCTGCAACCGCTGTATCCGCGCTGGCGCGAGTTTGTCGACGTGCGCCAGGCGCTGGATCCGAGCGGACGCTTTCTCAATGCGCATCTGGCGTCGATTCTGGGGGTGAGTTGATGGCGGTCAATCGACGCAATTTTCTCCTCGGTACATTGGGTGTCGGCGCGTTGTTGGTGGGTGTTGGCGCGTGGCTGCGGCCGGGCGATCGCGGTGCGCCGTACAGCGAATATTTCCGCGCACTGAACAAAGAGTTAAAGGAAAACGGCCCGATGCGCCCGGTGCTGCTGATCGATCTCGATCGTCTCGATCACAACATTGATGTGGTGATGCAATCGGTCAAGCGCGGCGGCAAACAATTGCGTCTGGTGGAGAAGTCGCTGCCGTCACCGGGGCTGTTGAGCTACATCGCACAACGTGCCGGAACGCAGAAGCTGATGTCGTTTCATCAGCCGTTTCTCAATCACGATGCGCAGGTTTTTCCGCAGTCCGACATTCTGCTCGGCAAGCCATTGCCGGTGCGTTCGGCAGAGCTGTTTTATCAATCCCACAAAGGCCCGTTCGATCCCGCGAAGCAACTGCAATGGCTGCTCGACAGTCCTGAACGTTTGCAGCAATACCTTGCGTTGGCGCAGGGCTTGGGCACACGGATGCGCATCAACATCGAACTGGATGTCGGCCTGCATCGTGGCGGCGTCAGTGATGTGAATGTCCTTGGGCAAATGCTCACGCTGATCAGCGCCAACCCGCAGCATCTGGAATTCGCCGGGTTCATGGGTTACGACCCATTCGTGGGCATGGGCGTGCCGGGAGTTCTCGGCTCGCCCGAGGAGCTGTTCGCCAAGGTCATGGTGATTTATCAGCGCTGCGTCGATTTCACCCGGCAGCAATTTCCCGTGTTGTGGCATGACGGTTTGTGCCTGAACACCGCGGGCAGCCCGAGTTATCGCATTCACGAAAACGAGAAACTGAGTACCGAGGTTTCTGTGGGCACGGCGATGCTCAAACCGACGCACTATGATTTGCCATCGCTCACCGCGCATGTGCCCGCGACCTACATCGCCACGCCAGTTCTAAAAAGCACGGGGGCTGTGAACATCCCGGCGCTGGATGACAAGTCAAAACTGTTCTCGTGGTGGGACGCGAATCAGCGTCAGACTTTCTTCATCTATGGCGGCAACTGGATGGCCGAGTTCGAATCGCCCGCTGGTCTGCAAAGCAACGGCGTGTATGGCCGCAGCTCCAATCAGGAAATGGTCAATGGCTCCAGCGCCGTCGGCCTGACCATCGAAGATCAAGTCTTCCTGCGCCCGACCCAGACCGAAGCCGTGCTCCTGCAATTCGGCGATCTGCTCGCCGTGCGCAACGGCAAGATCGTCGACACCTGGCCCGTCTACACCTGACTTCCAACCACAAACAATCCCCTTGTGGGAGCGAGCCTGCTCGCGAAAGCGTCCCGTCAGTCACCTTCTAATTGACTGGCACACCGCTTTCGCGAGCAGGCTCGCTCCCACAGGGTTTTGTGTTGTCTGTTAAATCCCGATCAATTCTGTAATGAAGCTTTTATGACAAAAGTTCGGTAGCACATCGCCAGTCCGGTCATGCCTATGTAACGCGCTTGAGGGGCCCAACAGGGCGCTTTTCACAAGCCGAGGCGGGACGCCGGGAGTGAGGCAATGGGGACTATGGAACGCTACTCGAAAGTGGGCATGCAGGAACTCGATCAACGCCTGTCGAAGATCGTCGAAGCCGCGCGCAAGAAGCCGGTTTCGGTGTATCGCTACGGAGCGCCGTGGGTCTGGATCGTCTCGCAGGATGACTGGCAGGGCGCCTTGAAAGAGGTTTCCAGCTACATTCCGCCGGGCCATTCGCTGGTGTTGCTGCGCCCGCAGATCGACGATTTGCTCGATGCCCACCGCGAGCTCCTGCACGACCTCAATGCCGAGCCCGGCATGCTGATCCCCGCGCAAACGGTGATGCACATCCTGCTCCTGCAACTGCTGTATTCGGTGCCCAGCGAACAGCAACTGTATGAACAGCTCAACTACAACCTGCTGTTCCGCTGGTTCGTTGGCCTTGGCCTGAACCAGAAAGTCTGGAGCTTCAATGCCCTCAGTCGCGACATTGCCACGTTGCTCAACGAGCCACGGGCGGTGCTGCTCATTCAAAAAATCATTGGCGAAGTGTTCTGCGGCGCGTTGCTGCAAATGCCCGAGTTCTCGCTGAACTTCGCGCTTTTGCACACGTGGCTGGGCAAACACGCCTGCGCCTCGACAGCCAGCAATTGACGCCATACACGCGGCGTTCGAAACGCCAACAGGTCATCGCGAATTCAGGGGGTAGTGTGGAACCGATTTTCAAGTCACGGCTGGCGCTGTGGGGCTGGCTGCTGGTGACGGCGGGCGCGCAGCCGGCATTGGCCGAAGAGGCTGCCGAAAACGCGGCGGCCCAGCGTCTGGTCGACGTCAACGAATACTTCGTGCGCGGCAACACCGTGCTCGATGCGCGGGCGATTGAAGAAGCGGTGTACCCGTTCCTCGGCCCGCAAAAAGCCCTCACCGATATCGAAGCCGCGCGGGACGCCTTGCAGAAGGCCTATCAGGAGCGCGGCTATCAATCAGTGTTCGTCGAGCTGCCGGAGCAAGCGGTGGCCGACGGCATCGTCTACTTGCAAGTCAGCGAAACCAAGGTCGGCCGCGTGCGTGTGGTCGGCGCCAAACACTATTCGCCGCTGGATATTCGCGACGACGTCCCGGCGCTGAAGGAAGGCGAGGTACCGGACTTCGCCAAGGTCCAGGGCGAACTCGCGCAGCTCAACAAGACGCCGGGCCGGCAAGTGATGCCGCTGGTGCGCGAGGGTCAGCGCCCCGGCACCATGGACGTCGATTTGCAGGTCGAAGACCAGAATCCGTGGACCGCCAGCGTCGGCCTCAACAACGACTACAGCGCCGACACGGAAAAGCTGCGCACCGTCACCAGCCTCGGCTACAACAATCTCTGGCAGCTCGGCCACAGCATCTCGCTGACGTACTTCACCGCGCCGCAGGAAACCGACAACGCCAAGGTCTGGTCGGGTTCCTACACCGCGCCGCTGACCGATCGCTGGAGTGTGCAGTTCTCCGGTTACCAGTCCGACAGTAACGTCGCCACCATCGGCGGCAGCAACGTGCTCGGCAAGGGCCATTCCTATGGCGTGTCGGCGATTTACACGTTGCCATCGAGTGGCAACTGGTCGAACTCGCTGTCGGCCGGCATCGACTTCAAGGACTTCGACGAACGTCTGACCCTGTCCGGCGAGAGCGACAAAGTCCCGTTGCAATACGCACCGTTCACCTTCGCCTACAACGGCTATCGCTACACCGAGAAGAGCCAGCTCGGCCTCGGCCTGAGCCTGGTCGCCGCCACCCGTAGCATCTTCGGCTACGGCAGTTCCGACGAAGATTTCGACTACAAACGCTACCGCGCCAAACCGAGTTTCGCCGTGCTCAAGGGCGACACCAATTACACCTGGACCTTCGACAGCGACTGGCAGAGCGCGAGCAAAGCGGCGTTCCAGTTGGCGTCCGGGCCACTGGTTTCCAACGAACAATTCTCCGCCGGCGGCGCCACTTCAGTGCGCGGCTATCTGGCAGCCGAACGCACCGGCGATGACGGCTTGCTGCTCAGTCAGGAAGTGCGCACGCCGTCGCTGGCCAAGTACGCCGGCACGTGGATGCAGGACTGGCGTTTCTATGCCTTCGCCGAAGGCGCACAACTTTACCTGCGCGACGAACTGCCGGATCAGGACGCCAATTACGCCTTGGCCAGCGTCGGCCTCGGCACCCGCGCCAGCCTGAGCAAATGGCTATCCGGCAGCCTCGACTGGGGCTACCCGCTACTCGAAGGGCCGAACACCTCGAAACAGGAATCGCGCCTGCACTTCAACCTTCAAGCCACTTTCTGACAAGGAGCACGTTCATGCAGCGCCTCTTTCTTTCGTTGTTGATCTGCCTGGGCTTCGTGCTCCCGGCCACGGCTCAGGCCTGGTGGCAGGACGACTGGCACTACCGCAAACAGATTGCCGTCGACACCACGCCGCAAGGCGCGGCGATCAATCAGGCCCTCGGCCGCACCGCGTTACTGGTGCGCCTGCACACCGGCAACTTCACCTTCGATGGCGTGAAAGAGGACGGCGCGGATCTGCGCTTCGTCGCCGCCGATGACAAGACCGTGCTCAACCACCAGATCGAAAGTTTCGACGCGCTGATGGGCATGGCGCTGATCTGGGTCGATGTGCCGAATGTCGAGGGCGGTCAGCGCCAGGACATCTGGATGTATTACGGCAATCAGAAGGCCCCGGCGACCGGCAACGGCCAACTGACCTTTGATCCGAATTACACCGCGCTGTATCACTTCGACGGCGCCACCGGCACCCCGGCGAAAGACACCACCGCGTATGGCAACACTGCGCAAAGCGCGACCGGCGCGGCGATTGACGGCGTAGTAGGGCGCGCCTTGCAGTTCAGCGGCCAGCCGTTGTTGCTGCCGGCCAGCCCTTCGTTGCAACACAACGCCGGCAGTTCGTTCACCTTCAGTGCCTGGCTGCGCCTGGATCAAGCCAATGGCGAGCAACTGATTCTCGCCCGTCGCGAAGGCGCCAACAGTTTGCTGATCGGCGCCAACCAAGGCGTGCCGTTCGTGGAAATCGATGGCCAACGCGCTGTCGCCACGCAAGCGCTCAATCCCGGCCAATGGCAGCACGTCGCGCTGACCGCTGAAGGCGCGAAAGTGACCCTGTTCATCAACGGTCGCGAAGCGGCCACGCTCGCCCAGGCGATGCCGGCCTTCAACTCGGTCATGGCCATCGGCGCTGACGTGCACGAAGGTCCGTTCCAGCCGTTCGTGGGCGCTATCGATGAGTTGCGTCTGTCGAAGGTTTCGCGCCCGGCAGCGCTGTTGCTCGCCGACGCCACCTCGCAAGGCGCCGAGTCGAAACTGGTCGCTTACGGTGTCGACGAAGAACAATCCGGTTTCGGTTTCGGCAGCCTCGGCTTCCTGCTCAATGCGGTGCCAATCGACGCCTGGGTGATCATCGCCGTGCTGGTGCTGATGATGTTCCAGTCGTGGATCATCATGCTGCGCAAGAACCGCAGCCTCAGCCGCGTGTCTGCCGCCAACGAAGACTTCCGCGTGCAGTTCGCCAAGGTCGGCACACGTCTGGAGATGTTCGCCGACGACACGCAACTCGCCCAACGCCTGCAGCATTCGTCGCTGTGGCGCCTGTATCTGGTGGCAGTCAAAGAGATCCGCACCCGCCGCGAGCAGGGCGCTGATACCTCGTCGGTTTCCGCCGCAACCATCGAAGCGATCCGCTGCTCGATGGACGGCGTGCGCACCCGCGAAAACCAGCAACTGAGCTCGAAACTCTCGACCCTGTCCAACGCCATCGCCGGCGGCCCGTACATCGGCCTGCTCGGCACCGTGCTGGGGATCATGGTGGTGTTCCTCGGCACCGCAATGGCCGGCGACGTCAACATCAACGCCATTGCTCCCGGTATGGCCGCCGCGTTGTTGGCCACGGCAATGGGCCTGTTCGTCGCGATCCCGGCGTTGTTTGGCTACAACCGCCTGATCACGCGCAACAAGGAAGTCAGCGCCGACATGCGCGTGTTCGTCGATGAGTTCATCACCCGTCTGGCGGAGATGCACGGCGAGAGTCAGTTCAGTGAGTCGTCGCATCGCGGCCATCACGCCAACCACTCTCTACCGGCCTGAGGAGCACTGACATGGCGTCCGTAAATGCCTCCCACGACGATGACGAAGATGCAGCAGTGGACAGCATCAACATCACCCCACTGGTCGACGTGCTGATGGTGGTGCTGGTGATGTTCATCCTCACCGCCACCGCGCAGGTCTCCGGGATCCAGATCAACCTGCCCAAGGCCAGCGCTTCCGTGTCGCTGTCCGAGGCCAAGACCAAGGCGATTTCGGTCAACGACGGCGGTCAGGTGTTTCTCGACGCCTACCCGGTGACCCTCGCCGAGCTCGAAGAACGCCTGCGCATCGAGAAGGCGCAGAGCCCGGATTTCCCGGTGATCGTGCGCGGCGACGCGACGGTGCAGTACCAGAAAGTCATCGAAGTGCTGGATCTGTTGCGCCGGCTCGAACTGTCCCAGGTCGGTCTCGTCACCGGCAAACCGAGTCAGGGCTGAGTCATGACCGCACAACTCCCGATCGAGCCGCTGCCGGTGAAAAAGCCAGTGCTGCGTTATGCGAAGTGGGGCGCCGGCTTGCTGATCGGCGCGCTCGCTGCGTGGTTTTTGTGGCAGTGGGCCAATGACATGAGCGGCATCCGCCGCGAAGCGCCGAAGGTGCCGACGATCATTCCGTTGCCGCCACCGCCACCTCCGCCGCCGGAAAAACCGCCAGAACCAGAAACTCCGGTGGAGGAAAAAGTCGTCGAGCCGGAGCCAACGCCCGAGCCAGAAGAGGTCAAGCCCGAGGAAGAAGCGCCGCCATCCCCGGCGGACGATCTGGCCAACCCGATGCAAATGGACGGCGATGCTCAAAGCGGCAGCGACGCCTTCAACATCGGCGCGGGCAAGGGTGGCGGCATGGCCGGAGCTGGCGGCGGACGTTTGGGCACGGGGACGTACAGCCAGTTTCTGGCGTTCACCTTCCAGCGCTTGCTGCGTGAAAACCCCGAACTGCGCAACCTTGCGTTTTCGCTGCAGGCCGATGTCTGGCTGAGCAGCGTTGGCGAGATCACCCGGGTCGAGCTGATCAAGTCCAGCGGCAATCCCGAAATCGATACTCAGGTGCTGGCGGCGCTGCGCGGTGCCCCGGCGCTGAGTGAACGGCCACCGGCCTCCATCACGTTGCCTGTGCGCCTGTCCCTGCAAGGGCGGCGTCCGGGTTAATTCACTTATTTACGCTTTGCCAAAAGGAGTTGTGTGCAGATGATTTCCAACGTGAATCGATTGTCCCTGGCGGTCGGCATGGTCATTGCGACCCTGGTCGGTCAGGCCGTGGCAGCGCCCGCGCCCTCGGAGAACGCCACGATCAATCTGATCCGCTTGCTGGTCGAGCAGGGCATTTTGAAACAGGACAAGGCCGACGCGCTGATCGCTCAGGCGCAGAACGAAGCGGCGCAGGCCAAACAAGCTGCGGCATCCACCGCCGTGGCGGCCGGGCCAGTGGCGGCGCCGGGCGATGTCCGTGTGCAATACGTGCCGGCAGCGGTGCGCGACCAGATCCGCGACCAGGTCAAAGCCGAAGTCATGGCCACTGCCAAACAGGAAAACTGGGCCGCGCCCAACAGCTTCCCGGAATGGGCGGCGCGCATCAGTTTCGACGGCGACATTCGCTTGCGCAACGAATCGCGCTACTACTCGGACAGCAACAGCAACGAGATCGTCGACTTCGCCAAGCTCAACAACAACGGCCCGTACGACGTCAATCCGAACAGCAGCACCAATCTGCCGCCGCTGCTCAACACCCGCGAAGACCGCACCAATCAGTTCCGCATCCGCGCACGGTTGGGCATGAAAGCGGAGATTTCACCGCAATGGACCGCCGGTATTCGTATCGGCACCGGCTCGGACAACAACCCGGTGTCGACCACACAAAGCCTCGGCGGCGGTTTCGCCAAGAAGGACATCTGGCTCGATCAGGGCTATCTGAACTGGAAGCCTACGGATGAATTGACTCTGACCGGCGGGCGCTTCGCCAACCCGTTCATGTCCACCGACATGCTCTATTCCAACGATTTGAATTTCGACGGCGTGGCAGCGATTTTCGACCACAAGCTCAACCGCGATTGGGGTGTGTTCGGCACCGTCGGTGCGTTCCCGGTGGACTACACCAACGACACCGCCAGCAGCAACGGCTTCGACAAGGAAGAGAGCGACAACAAGTGGCTGTACGGCGCGCAGATCGGCGCCAAATGGGCGATCAACAGTAACAACCGCTTGAAAGGTGCGCTGGCTTACTACCGTTTCGACGACATTCAAGGCCAGCGTTCCAGCCCTTGCGAACCGTGGGCCGGCGCGCCGGGTTGCGACAGCGATGGCAGCCGCGCGGCGTTCATGCAGAAGGGCAACAGCGTGTTCTTGCTGCGCGACATCACGCCGAATCCGCTCAACCCGACCACCACGCCGCAGCCGCAGTTTGTTGGCCTCGCTTCGGAGTTCAATCTGCTTGATCTGAACGTGGTGTGGGACGCCGACCTGCCGGAAGACTTCAAACTGCGCAGCCAGGGCAACTACATCCACAACCTCGCCTACGACGAAGGCGACATGCGCAAGCGTTCGGCCGGGCAGATCGTCAACAACCTCGACAGCAACGGCGACATCGAAAGCGGCGCCAATGCGTGGATGGTGCAGTTCACCCTCGGCAGCGCGCTGGACCTGAAAAAGCAGGGCGACTGGAACATGTTCGCTGGCTACAAGTACATCCAGCCCGATGCCTTGCCGGACGGCTTCAACGACTCCTCGTTCCACCTCGGCGGCACCAATGCCAAGGGTTACTTCATCGGCGGCAACTACGGTCTGGCGAAGAACGTTTACGCCACCGGTCGCTGGATGAGCACCGAAGCGGTGTACGGCGCGCCGTTCGACATCGACGTCTTGCAGCTTGAGATCAACACGCGCTTCTAAGGCGCCGGGAGAGGGTTATGAAAACGCGTTTGTTGTGGCTGAGCCTCGGCTTGTTGTGCGCTACCGGTGCGAACGCCGAAGGCATGGAAGAACGCCTGCGCACGCAATTGCGCAGCACCACGCAACAGTTGCAGGCCCTGCAAAGTCAGCAGGCCCAGGCCAGCGCCGCGCAACTGGCGGCGCAAAACGAAGCCAAGGCTGCGCAGGCGCAAATCAAGCAATTGAGCGCTGAGCTGGCCAAGGTCAAAGGCGTTGCCGAGCAATTGGCCGGACAGCAACAGAGCCTGCACAGCCAGGCGCAGGCACAAGTGGCGGCCAGCGCCGAGCAGACCGGCAAGTTCAAAAAGGCCTATGACGAGTTGCTGGTCATGGCCCGTGCCAAAGAGGCAGAACGGTCTAAGCTTCAAGCGCAATTGGCTGAACGTGACACACAAGTGCAGCAATGTTCAGTCAAGAATCAGCAGATGTACGGCGTTGCCAAGCAGATCCTCACTGCCTACGAAAACATCGACGTGGCCGAGGTGATGAAGATCCGCCAGCCCTTCGCGGGCAGCGCCCGGGTCAAGTTCGATGAACTGGCCCAGGGGTTCGGCGATGACCTTTACAAGACTCAATTCGACGCGCCGCAAGCCGCGCTCGCACACTGATGAACAAGGAAGAAACAATGACTCAATTGATCAGCCACGTATCGCCAAAATCCCTGACCGAAGTCCTGCAAGCTGCGGGTTATCGCGTCAACGAAACCGAGCAGAACGGTATTGTTCAGTTGCTCAGCGCCAGCCAGGGCATCGGCTACGCCGTGCGCTTTGGTAATCCGGCGGTGGAGCAGGGCAGCTACGTCGATTTCACTTTCAGCTGTGCGCTGCGGGTGCAGGGTGAGTTGCCACAGGGTGTGGCCGAGCAGTGGAACGCCAGCCGCCGGTTTGCGCGGTTGTCGTTGCAGGGCGAGTTTCTGGTGATGGAAATGGACGTGGTGGTGGCGGCGGGCGTGAGCAATGATCACCTGCGTGGCAACTTGGAATTGTGGGATCGCCTGCTGCAAGAGTTTATCGTTTATCTGCGTGACTTCACCCAGAACGGCAGCGCGCAGACCGCCAAAGTCGCCGTCGCTGAGCAAGAGGAAGTCGCGCTGTGAAAAAGCCTGCCATGGTGATCAGCGCTGCGGCAGTGGCGCTGTTGGTGGTGACCGTGGCGCTGGTGGTGCGGCCGGGCAGTGACCCGGTCGCCGCCCAGCAATCGTCGTCTGTGGCGGTGGTTGCAACGGGGCCGGCGGTGGCGCGGTTGGGTAATCAGCAGGTAACCCCTGCGGAACTTCAAACGTTGCTGGCGACAGTCCCGCCAGAGACCCGCGAACAATTGCGTGGTAATCGGGAAGCGCTGGAGCGCTGGATTCGCACGCGTCTGGCCGAGAAAGCGGTGCTGGAACAGGCCGATGCCCAAGGCTGGGCGCAGCGCCCGGACGTTGCCCGGCAGACCCGTGCGGCGACTGAGCAGATTGTGTTCCATGATTACTTGCGTTCGGTCAGCCAAGTGCCGGCGGATTATCCGAGTGCAGCGGAATTGCAGCAGGCTTATGACGCGGGCAAGGCAAGCTGGCAGACCCCGGCGTTGTATCGGGTCAGTCAGATTTTCCTCGGCGTCAATGATCCGCAGAATCTTGAATCGGTGCGCAAGCAGGCGCTTGACCTGAGCAAAAAAGCCCAGGCGACGCCTGCGGAATTTGCCGCGCTGGCGACTCAATATTCGCAGGATCGCGTCACCGCTGAACGCGGCGGCGATAGCGGTCTGCAACCGTTGCAGCAATTGGTGCCGGAAGTGCGAAGCGCCGTGGCGCGGCTCAAGGTTGGCGCCGTCTCTGATCCCGTCCAAAGTGCCGCCGGGTTCCATGTGATCAAGCTCACCGAGCAACAACCCGCCCGTACCGCAACCCTCGATGAACTGCGCGATCAACTGACCCAGGCCTTGCGTGCGCAACGCCAGGAGCAAATCGCCCAAGCCTATCTGGACGGCATGCTCAACACCGCAACACTGAGCATCGACGGCGCTGAACTCAACAAAGTCCTAGAGGAAAAACACTGATTTCACCTACACCACAAACCCCCTGTAGGAGTGAGCCTGCTCGCGATAGCGGTGGGTCAGGTTAGTCAATGTCAACTGACCGGACGCTATCGCGAGCAGGCTCACTCCTACAGGGAGCTGCGTAAGACAAATACAAAGATCGACAGGGAGTCATCGATGTCATTCACCGAACCCGCAGGACGACAGGGCAACCCCGATTACCACTGGCCACACGACAACAGCGAACCGTGGCTCGCACACGCCGCGACCATCGACGCCGACGTCGCCCAATACTTCCTGGTCAGCGCCCGCTGCGGCTGTTTCATGCAAGCCGCACGCAGCCTCAACGTGCGCTCGACCTTGCTGCGCAAACAACTCGCGCAGCTTGAGCATGAACTGCAACACACGCTGTTCAGCTTCCAGGGCAGCGCCCTGAGCCTGACCCGCGAAGGCCAGCAACTGCAGGCCAAACTCGTGGCGCTGGCCAACGAACGCAAACTCCCGGTGATCGAACAACCATTGATTCGCCTCGCCGTCGCCGAATCGATCCTCCACGACATCCTCGGCCGCGACCTCATCGCACTGCTGCGCCGCAACGCCAGCGTACGCCTGGAAATCATCGCGCTGGACAGCGAACTGTCCCTGCGCGCGGTCAGCGCCGACATCGTCCTCTGGCTCGCCCACGGTGACACCCCACACCCCGGCCCGACCTTCGCCACCAGCGAACCGCAAGCGCTGGCGCGCCTCGACTACCTGCCACACATCGCCAAACGCTACTCCCGCGTCACCGCCCGCCCGGACACGCCTGATGACCTCGCCGATTTCATGCTCGTGCAATGGCAGCACGATCGGCAGATCGACAGCTTTCGTCCGTGGAATGAACTGGTTGAACAGCGCCTGGCCGGGGTGGTGCAGATGCAGTCGTATGAATTGATGCTGGAGATGATTCGCTGCAGCGCGTGCATAGGTTTGCTGCCGGCGTATATGAGCCGGTTTGATCGTGGTCTGATTGCGCTACCCGGATTATTCGCCGAACCCATGCAATTGCAGGCGTGGCTGGCGGTCAACGCGGACTCACAAAATATCAGCGAAGTCCAAACCCTGACCGACCTCATCCACCACACCTTCAACGAACGCCACGAATGGTTTCAGTCCTGAACGAGATTCCCCTGGAAACCAGCCTGCTGGCGATGACTATCATCACTGATGAGATGTGGGCACACCGCGAACCCTGTGGAAGCTGGTTTGCCAGCGATGCCAGCGATGCCAGCCTGACAGCCGCCGCATCGACAAACTCGACACAAAAACAAAACCCGCCGCCCCGATGAGTCGGAACGGCGGGTTTCGTTTGTCTGAAGATTGCTGCGCCTGTCATTCAGCCTTCGGGGGCAAGCCCGTTCTCACACATTCGGCGGTGCAAACGCAGCCGTGGGAACGATCATCGGGAGGAGGCGCTACTGCGGCAATTCCAGATTATCCATCACCCGATTCACCGCCAGTTCGCCCAGCATGATCAGTTGCGCGATCCCCAACAGCGTCCTGCGCTGTGACGCGGGTATGAGGTGGGCGAAGTCATGGGCGATGGTTCTGGCGCAAGCGAGCGTTTCGCTGGCATCGGCCAGCAGTTCTTCGTTTTTGAAGTCGGCGGTGACGGCGTACATCCGGCGGGTCTTGCGCGGTGGCGGCGTGGAGCCGGGTGGGCAGAGGTAGTGATCGAGGGCGCGGTCGGCGGCTTCGTGGAGTTTTTTCGAATCGAGGGATTCGTAGGGGGAGGTGGGGTCGGTTTCGGGAGGGTTGGGTGTTGGTTTGATCATGGTGAAGCTCCTTGATTGTTGGAGCCGCCACATTTCGCTGCGAAACGAAGAGAGGTGGCAGCTGTACGCAGGTTCGCAGACCGGGAATCAAGGAACCCGGCATACCCGAAGGTATCCCGCGCACAGCCGCCATGAAGCACCGTTGCATAAATCTTGATAGCAACGATTGGGAGCGCTGTGCGCCTTGATTGGTCCGGGCTGCGAAACCCGATCGCTGATTCGTCAGCGACCGCACCACAATAGAACCCGACTCCAAGGCGCACAAGCCGGCGGATTCTGGCTTGGCTGTAGGTAATGGCGCAAGGGTTTGTAGCCTGCGAGAGTGTCTGGATTTGTCTGTTACACACCGCTGTTTAATGGGGCAGATAATTAAATCTGCTCCGGTTTTTGCTGGTTATTATTGATTATTTGAATAAGGCGTACGCGCTATGTTCGAGACTTGACGCTTCCAAATAGCTGTTGTTGGTTTTGAGGTTAAGGACGTAGTGGTAACCACTACCACTACTACCTGCTGTTGATGTCCATGTGTCACCAGCGCTGTTTGGTTCCGATTCATATACTTGGCGTAGGCTCTGCAACTCAACCAGTGATGGTAGAATTCCGCCAGCATTACTCGCTTCTATCTTAGCGGTTGGGTGACTTAGTCTTCCTCCTATGTATTTCCACTCGTAGAAAGTCCCGGATGTTGTGAGTTCAAACTTCCTGGTTGTTCCAGTGCTGTCTGTCACGCTGATCTCAGTTTCACCGTTTCTATAAGCGTAAACTCTCCCGTCCTTGTTTACAGAAGCCACGTTTGTATTGTCGGATTTATATTGATAGGGCGGTATGCCGTTTTTGGCTGGGCGATCCAGAAAGGAACCGGCGGAAGGGTTAACGGGCTCAAAATCTGGATGGTCGGAGAAGATGTGCCGGAATGCACTGATTGAAGCCGGTCGCTCGTCAAATTCCAAATCAGACCCAGGGCTCTTTATGGTGAAGAACCGAATATTCGAGTCCAGCCCCGCACCATACAGTGCACGAGCCTTGAGCACGTACGTACCTTTACTCAAGTTCGCTAGCGGCTGTACCCAATCACCATTAGGGTCGACGTTGACCTCGTCTTTGGGTTGCTCATTCTCAAAGATCTGAATTTTATGATTGGCCTTCGCAGTGCCACTGAGCACTACAGAAGTGTCTTCAATCACCGCACCGTTATTGATTTCACCGTTCTGGCCTAATACCGAAACAATTGCCGGCCGCACATCCGCTTGCGCTGCCTCTACCGTAAACGTCCGTGCCACAGAGACTTGCCCCGAGCCATACAACGCCTTGGCCGTAAAACTGTGCGCACCTTCCTGCAGCCCGGCTACTTTATGGCTCCACTGACCGTTCCCATCGGCAGTGGCCTTTCCCTTGGATTCAGTCCGGTTATCGAGCACCTCGATCTGCAATCCCTTGCTCGCTGTGCCGGCCAGTGTGCCTGCCGTTTCCTCAGTGGAGGTGCCATCGGGAATCTCGGCACCGCTCGGAGAGCCCTTGACCGAGGTGATGACCGGCTTCAGATCCTCCACCGCCTTGACGATATAGATGCGATCCTGAAAACGTACTGCTTTGCTTTCATCGGTACTGCCATCAAAGCCCACCTTGAATTCGATCCGCAGCCGGGCTCCATCGGCCAACCCTTGCAGTTCGGTCACGGGGGTATTCGGAGACATGCCACCGGGTACCCCTTCCGCGGGCACCGGTGTCGCCTTGTAGGTCTCGCTGATCGGATTGGCGTTACCGTCCACAAAGTAACGCAGCCAAAGCGTTTGCCCTGCACGAATCAAGGGCCAAGCGGCAATGAGGGTCTGGGCGTTGGCCGGTAGGTTCGTGACCTCCAACTCAGGGCCGGTGTTACCGTTGATGATCGCGCTAGGTAGGGCCGAGTCCCCATCCCGAATCGGCAGCACCGCCAGGTCAAATTTGTCCGAGTCTTGCTCCGTCCCGCCGCGTTTGACCCCGTAGCTCAGGTTGACCAGCTTATCCAGGTTACGTGCCACCAGCGCATTCGGTAGCGGGACCTCCAGACTCCCTTGGGCCGTTACCGGGATCCACGCGGTGCTATGACTCCCCTCTCCGGGCGTGCCCGCCCAGGTCATTTTCACGGACGTGCCGGTCATGTTGTCGTAAGCCGGGATGACCCCTGTCAAGGTGTCCCTGGCCGCGAGCGGGTTGAGGCTGTTGCCATTCGCCTCCTTGACCCCGGGCACCTTCAAGTCCAGCGCCACCCCGACACTGAACTCCAACGTATCCGAATAACTCGTCCCGCCCGCCGCGCGCTCGATCTGGTAATACGCCTTCACTGTCCCGCCTTCATTGCCCTTGATCAGTTCGGCCTTGATGGTGAACGGCACAGGCTGGCCGGCGGTGATGGCACTGAGTTTGACCCAGTCGTTGCTTACGCCAGTGATCGAGCCTTCCCAGAAGCGGGTGACGATGTCGTCCTTGAACGTCTTGAGGTAGTTCACGGTCAGCGTGGTGCTGCTGGTATCGGCTGGCAGGGCGCCGTTGACCACCCCGTCAACTGTCGGCTCAGGCAATTCCTTGCGTGGTTCGCCGATCTGCAGGATGTCGGCATGTTTCGACTCGCGGATGGCGCGGGTCTGCTGGAACCGATCCATCTGGTTGAACACCGAATCTTCAACGAGCAACTGGTAATACAGCTCCAGCTTGCCGCCGTTGATCGGTGTCAGGTGCTTCTTGTCGACGATAATCAGCAGCGGCTCCTTGGCGTCGTAATCGCCTTGGGTAATCAGCCGCGGCGGCAGGGTAGGCAGGTAGGCTTCCAGGTCCGGGCGGGTGCCGAGCCAGAACAGGTTGATGACCTGACCTGCGGAGAACGAGGCGTCGAACGGAACTTCGATGCGCACTTGTGGCAGTAGCGGGTCCAGTGCACCTTGCTTCGCGTCCAGAGCCACGGGCGCCTCCAGCCGCTGCACCTCGCCGACGACGCTGATGAACTGGGTTTTGGCAGGTAGATCAGCAGAGCCATCGGCCTTTTTCAGGCGATAGGACAGGGCGATCTGGCTTTTTGCCAATTGGCGCAGGAGGCTATTGGCGATTTTGGTTTCATGGGTGGTCGGCACGCTGACCAAGGCTTCACCCGGCACTTCAATATCAACCGGCGGGCCTTCTTGTGGTGTTCCCTTGATTGTCAGGATGGGGATGTCGCCGACCTTGAACGAGGAGCCTAACACCCAGACCTGCGCGGTGCCGTCGGCGTCGCCCAGTTTGTCGACGTCCAGCACATTGTTCAGCGCCTCCTTGAGCAATGGCGCGACCAAGCGCGTTGTGTCCACTGCCACCAACACCCGTTGTTCGACACTCCAGTCCGACGATCGATTGTCGACCAGATCGTAAACCTCGAAAACCACAGCCAGACCCGAGTCGTCGGAGTCGCCGGCCTTGCGGATTTTGCCTTCCTCGATCTTCACGGTGATTAAGTCCGTGCCATCAGCCTGCGCTTGGGTCAACGGGGCGCTGAGTACAAATACGCCGCCCCAGCTAACCCGGATCACATCGCCGGCCGCGGCGAATGGATAGGGTGGCTTGCCATCGGCGTTGCCGATGGTGATCAGTACGCCAGCGGCGACGTTATCCATGTCGATGCCATCCTTGAGAATCTCCTCAGGGATGGTCATGACCAGATCCGGATGCCCCGGCTCTTCGCTATGATCCTCGCCACCTGGGCGAGTGAGCTTGACCAGCACCTGCATCTCTAGCGAATCTTCGGCCGTCCCGCCCAGGCGGGTAACGCTGTAGGACAAGGTGTATGTGCCCTCGGTGATATGCCGCGCCTCCACGAACATTTGCAGCTCGGTGCCGACTTCGTTCTCATCAACGGTTTTTGGCAATATCTCCTGGGTCTTGTCCTTGTAGATCACCAGTTTGTCGAGGCGATTCATCGGCGCCCAAGGCCCGGCCTGGCACAACAGACCCTGACGCGGAAAATTGTCCAGCGCCGCGGCGCGGTTGATACCCCAGACCTTGGGCGTTTCGGACACTGGCCCGGTACGGCCGGGGATCTTGAGTTCATTGAGGATCAGTGGGGCGTTGTCAGGCTGGTCTTTGGCGGACATGGGAGGGGGACTCCGTAGCGGAAAGTGACGGAGTGATTGAACGGCTAAAAGTTAGTTTGCGCACCTGTCAGATCTGACAGGTGCGAGCTCAAATCCGACGGGCGGTAGAGGAGTGGCTGAGTTGCAGGTTTGTGTCAAATAACGCAAACGGTGAATGACAGATCGCTTTCGCGAGCAGGCTCGCTCCTACAGTAGTTACTCTCGCCAGACAGACAATCGGCGGTTTAGAGTGGTCGGCCACACATCGATCCAGGAAGGATCCGCCATGCCCGATCACAACGCCGCCATTCACATCGAACGCTTCAGCGAGTCGCACCTCGAGGCTGTCACTGCGCTCTACAACGAGCGGGCTGTCACCCGGCAGGTGTTGCAGATGCCGTTTCAGTCCGTCGACGTCTGGCGCCAACGGCTGCTGGTGGAAAATGAACGGGTGTTGAAGCTGGTCGCGTTGCATCAGGGCCAGGTCATCGGCCACCTGGGGCTGGAAAACTATTCGCGGATTCGTCGCAGTCATGCCGGCAGTGTCGGTATGGCAGTCGCCGTGGCGTGGCAAGGCAAAGGCGTGGGTTCGATGCTGTTGGCGGCGGCGCTGGACGTCGCCGACAACTGGATGAATCTGCACCGCGTCGAACTCTCGGTTTACGCCGACAATGAGGCAGCCATCGGCCTCTACCGCAAATTCGGTTTCGAGGACGAAGGCCTGTTTCGCGATTACGCGGTACGCGACGGGCAGTGGGTGGACACCCTGAGCATGGCCCGTTTGCGCAGTCGTCCGAAGACCTGAATCAGTCGCCCAAGGCAAACGCCACCGCCGACTGTGCATGCAGTTCGGTGGTGTCGAGCAGGGGCAGGGCGCTGTGTTCGGGTTTGATCAACAGGCCGATTTCCGTGCAACCGAGGATGATTGCCTGCGCGCCACGCGCGGTGAGGGATTCGATCACTCGTTGATAGATTTGCCGAGACTGATCGCTGATCACGCCGACGCAGAGTTCGTCGTAGATGATCCGGTGCACGTCCTTGCGCTCTGTTTCGTCCGGCACCAACACGGTCAAACCCTTGGCGACCAGGCGTTGCTTGAGAAAGTCCTGTTCCATCGTGAATGCAGTGCCGAGCAATCCGACCGTGCGTGCATCTATGTTTAAAGCCGCCTGCGCGGCCGGTTCGGCAATGTGCAGAAACGGAATGCTGATCGCCGCCTGAATCTGCTCGGCGACCTTGTGCATGGTGTTGGTACACAGCACCACACATTCCGCGCCTCCCGCTTCCAGCCTGCGCGCAGCATCGACCAGAATCGCCGCCGCATCGTCCCAGCGCCCGGCGTGCTGGGCCTGTTCGACGGGGCCGAAATCGACGCTGTGCATCAGCAATTGCGCCGAGCGCAACGGGCCGAGACGATCACGGACTTGCTGATTGATGAGTCGATAGTATTCGGCGCTGGATTCCCAGCTCATGCCGCCGATCAGGCCGATGGTGCGCATTGGATGTCCTCAGGCAAATGACAGTGTCGAGTGTTCAGGTCTGACGGGAGTTTCCTGTTGTTCATGCTTCGATACCAGCAGCAAGTGACTGTACCGCTGATCTTTCACGCAAGTGTCATGGTGCTTTGTCGGGGCGGGTGCAGGTTAAACGTACGCCGGGGCTGGTATCTGCCACTATCGACCTTTGCAGGTCCTTTCCGAGGAACACCGCTATGGACGATGTACAACAACTGGGCGAAATGCTTCGTCATTACGCCGAGAGCGAAGCGCACAAGAAGCAACTGTTCGAGACGCAATCGGCGGCTTGGGCTACACGGATTACCGCGTTGTTCGGTGATATTCAGCAATGGCTGGAACCGGTACAGGCACCGAATCTGCTGGAGGTGAGTCGTGAGGCGTATGTCGCGTTCGGGCCGAGCACGCCGGTGGAGACCTCGACCTTCAAGACAGAGAAGCTGAGCATTGTGATTGCCGGTAAACCGGTGGAGTTTGTGCCGGATGTGATGGGCAGTGGCGGGCAGATTTCATTGGCGGTGATGGGGTTGACGGCGGCGCGTTATGGCAGCATTTCGCTGGTGGGATTGGCGAATGGTGAGTGGCAGTGGCGCAAGACCAATGGTTTGAAGGATCCGGATACGTTTGCCTTTGATGCTAACTTTCTCGCCCAGCAGTTGCAGAGCTTGATTCCTCGCGAACGCGGTTAAGATCAAGAGCTTACCCCCTCACCCCAGCCCTCTCCCCCAAGGGGGCGAGGGGAAAGGGAGCCGATCTTCATTGGTTTTGAGATTGCATTCACCTTGGATATTTCAGGTCGGTGTAACCCGAATAATCAGCTCGGTCAGTTCCCGCTCCCTCTGGGGCGAGGGGGGGGAAAGGGGGCAGACCGAGTGCTGTTCAGAACCTGAGTTCAACTTGATATTTCAGGTCGGTGTAACCCGAACAAACGACTCGGTCAGTTCCCTCTCCCTCCGGGAGAGGGCTAGGGTGAGGGCAACCCACCTGACACACCTCACATCTCCAGATTGACCCACCCCGGCTTCGCCACCTCCGGCGCCACCGCTTTCACGGTTTTTCCGGTAGCCAGCTCCACCCGCCGCGCCACCTCCGGGTCATCGGCAAACGGCACCATGCTCGCTTCATCCAGACTGTCCGCCGTCTCCCGTCGCAAGCAGTACTCCACCGCCAGCCACAGGAACACCACGCCCAACACATCAAAGAAAATCTCCATCACGAGCGGCTCCCTGCCTCAGGCGATCTGCGCTTCACGTTGGGCCAGTGCGACGTCGGCGACCCGCACCGTACGCCACACGTTGTAAGCCATCAGCAACATCCCCGTGAGGAAGAACACCCCGCCGGCAAAGCGCACGATGAATCCCGGATGACTGGCCTGCAGCGCCTCGACAAACGAATAGGTCAGCGTGCCGTCCTCGTTGATCGCCCGCCACATCAGGCCTTGGGTGATGCCGTTGACCCACATTGAGGCGATGTACAACACCGTGCCAATCGTGGCCAGCCAGAAGTGCAGGTTGATCAGCGGCGTGCTGTACATCTGCTCGCGGCCAAACACTTTGGGCACCATGTGATAGGTCGCGCCGAAGGTGATCATTGCCACCCAGCCCAAGGCGCCGGCGTGCACGTGGCCGATGGTCCAGTCGGTGTAGTGGGAGAGGGCGTTGACGGTTTTGATCGCCATCATCGGCCCTTCGAACGTCGACATGCCGTAGAACGCCAGCGACAGCACGAGGAAGCGCAGGATCGGATCGGTGCGCAACTTATGCCAGGCGCCGGACAAGGTCATCATGCCGTTGATCATCCCGCCCCAGCTCGGCGCGAGCAGGATCAGCGACATGGCCATGCCCAGCGACTGCGCCCAGTCCGGCAGCGCGGTGTAGTGCAAATGGTGCGGGCCGGCCCAGATGTACAGGGTGATCAGCGCCCAGAAATGCACGATCGACAAGCGATAGGAATACACCGGCCGATTGACCTGTTTCGGCACGAAGTAATACATCATTCCGAGGAACCCGGTGGTCAGGAAGAAGCCCACCGCGTTGTGCCCATACCACCACTGCACCATGGCGTCGGTAGCCCCGGAATACACCGGATAGGATTTGAACCAGTCCACCGGAACTGACAGGTGGTTGACCACATGGAGCATGGCGATCACCAGAATGAACGCGCCGAAAAACCAGTTGCCGACGTAGATATGCTTGGTCTTGCGCTGCACCACGGTGATGAAAAACACGATGGCGTAGGCGACCCAGACCACGGCCATCCATACTGCGCCGGAGAATTCGATCTCGGCGTATTCCTTGGTGGTGGTGTAGCCCATTGGCAGGGTGATCAGCATGATCACAATCACCGATTGCCAGCCCCAGAAGGTGAACGCGGCGAGTTTGTCCGAATACAGCCGCACCTGGCAGGTCCGCTGCACCGCGTAGTAACTGGCGGCGAATTGCGCGCTGCCGGCGAAACCGAAAATCACCAGGCTGGTGTGCAGCGGGCGCAAGCGGCCGAAGGTGGTCCACGGCAGATCCAGGTTCATCTCTGGCCAGACCAGTTGCGAGGCGATCAAAACGCCCATTGCCATGCCCACCACACCCCAGAAAATTGTGGCAATGACGAATTGGCGGACGACCTTGTAGTTATAAGCCTGTCCGATTGTTGCTGTGCTCATGGTCAGTTCATCCACGGTTGCAAAGTCTTGCCAGGCCACCCGGTCTGGCATGAGCTGCACTGTAGAAACCCCGCCAGAAACAAAACAGGCTCAGGAATCTTTGATTTGTGCGGATCAGATTGAAGGGCTGACTGCGGCGTTCTGCCGCGCCCTGATATGGTTTTTATCGCCTCAGGTGAATCTGTAACGTGCTGCGCTGCTTCGTCATAGTGCTCTGAAGAAAACTGTGGGAGCGAGCCTGCTCGCGAATGCGGTGTGTCAGCCAACAATGCAGTTGCCTGACACACCGCATTCGCGAGCAGGCTCGCTCCCACAGGAATAACTGATGAGGTGGCGGCATGTATCAATACGATGATTACGACCGGGCGCTGGTGTTCGAGCGCGTTGCGCAGTTTCGAGATCAGGTCGAGCGCTTCATGGCCGGGGAACTGAGCGAAGAGGAGTTTTTGCCGCTGCGCCTGCAAAACGGCTTGTACATGCAAAAGCACGCCTACATGCTGCGCGTGGCGATTCCCTACGGCACGTTGAACGCCAAGCAGATGCGCACGCTGGCGAGCATCGCCAGCGACTATGATCGCGGTTACGGCCACTTCACCACGCGGCAGAACATGCAGTTCAACTGGATCGAACTGAGCGACGTGCCGGATATTCTCGAACGTCTGGCGCAGGTCAACATGCATGCGATCCAGACCTCCGGCAACTGTGTGCGCAACATCACCACCGAGGCGTTCGCCGGGGTCGCGGCGGACGAGTTGATCGACCCGCGTCCACTGGCCGAGATTCTGCGGCAGTGGTCGACGATCAATCCGGAATTCCTGTTTCTGCCGCGCAAATTCAAGATTGCCATTTGCTCGGCGAAGCAGGATCGCGCGGCGATCATGATGCACGACATCGGCCTGTATCTTTACCCCGGTCGCGACGGGCAGATGTTGCTGCGAGTGATCGTCGGCGGTGGTCTGGGACGCACGCCGATTCTTGGTTTGCAGATTCGCGAAGGCTTGCCGTGGCAGCATTTGTTGTCCTACGTTGAGGCCGTTTTGCGGGTGTACAACCGCCACGGCAGGCGCGACAACAAGTACAAGGCGCGGATCAAGATTCTGGTCAAGGCGCTGGGCATCGAGGCGTTTGCCAAGGAAGTCGAAGAGGAATGGCAGCACCTCAAGGACGGCCCGGCGCAGTTGACCGAGGCCGAATACCAACGGGTCGCCAGTGCCTTCGTGCCGCCGGTTTATCACACCCTGGCCGACACCGATCTGGACTTCGGCACACGCCTGGCGGAAAGCCCGGCGTTTGCTCGTTGGGTCGCGCGCAACGTGCAGACGCACAAAGTGCCGGGTTACACCAGTGTGGTGTTGTCGACCAAACCGGGCATGGCGTCGCCGCCGGGAGATGTCACCGGTGTGCAGATGCTGGCGGTGGCCGACTGGTCGCAACGTTTCGGTTTTGGCGAGATTCGTATCGCCCATGAGCAGAACATCGTCCTGCCCGACGTGGCGAAAACCGACCTCTTTGCTTTGTGGCAACTGGCGTGCAAACACGATCTGGGCAGCGCCAACGTCGGCCTGCTCACCGACATCATTGCCTGCCCCGGCGGCGATTTCTGTGCACTGGCCAACGCCAAATCGATCCCGATCGCCCAGGCGATTCAGGCACGTTTCGATAATCTCGATTACCTACATGATTTGGGCGATATCAGCTTGAACATCTCCGGCTGCATGAACGCCTGCGGTCACCACCACATCGGCAATATCGGCATCCTCGGCGTCGATAAGAACGGCAGCGAGTGGTATCAGATCACCCTCGGCGGCGCCCAAGGCAAGCACAGCGCGCTGGGCAAAGTCATCGGCCCGTCGTTCAGCGCTGCCGAAGTGCCGCAGGTGATCGAGCGGATCATCGGCACGTTTGTGCGCTATCGCGAGCACGAAGAGTTGTTTGTCGACACCGTGGCGCGAATCGGGATGGAGCCATTCAAGGAGCGGGTCTATCCGAAGACGCTGGAGGCCACGGCATGAATAATCTGTTGCGGCTGGAGCAGGGCGTGGCGCGGATAGTGACAGACGATCCGTGGACGTTGGTGCGTGAGCCATCGACGCCAAGGCCTGATGGTTTGTTGATGCTGCCGCTGGGGCATTGGCTGGAATCGCCGTCGACCCACGCCGTGTGGCTGGGCCCGGACGATGACGTTGAAAGCCTGGTGCCGTGGTTGCGATCGTTGCCGCTGATCGCGCTGGACTTCCCGAGTTTTCGCGACGGCCGCGCTTACAGCCAGGCGTATCTGCTGCGCAGTCGTTTCGGCTGGGCAGGGGAGTTGCGTGCGATTGGCGACGTGTTGCGTGATCAGCTCAGCCATATGCGCCAGTGCGGGTTCGACAGTTTTGCGGTGCGCGAGGACAAATCTGCCGAGGATGCGCTGAAGGGGTTGGCCGGCATGAGCGTGTTGTATGGGCGTTCGGTGATCGAGCCGCGTCCGCTTTTCCGTCGGCGTTGACGGTTAAAAAAGATCGCAGCCTGCGGCAGCTCCACAGTGGATCGCGTGTAGGAGCTGCCGCAGGCTGCGATCTTTTGATCTTCGATGTACACCGGGGAAACCCCTAGAAACCTGACGAATCAGGCATTTTCCCTTGGGTCGATGGTGGCCTTTTGGTAGAGTCGCCGTCGCCAGCGGGTTTTCGGCTGGACGATGGAACCGAAGAAGGGAGTCTGATCAGTGAGTCCGGGCAAAAAAATCCTCGGCCTCACAGCGTTGCTGTTGATGGTGACGCTGTGGGCCAGTTACTTTTACGTATTCAAGGAAAACCGCAGCGGCCAGCTCGGCGGTGTCGGCGAAAGCACCGCGTGGTGCGGCACGCCACCGTCCACGGAAGCGGCGTTGCTGGGCAAGGACCAACTGACCTTGCGCGTGACCAATAACCTGCGCGGCGAGTTCATGCTCAGCGGTTCCCTGGTGGTTTCGGAGCGCACCTTCAACCGTTACGACCTGGGTCGCAATGAACTGCGCCTGCGTCTGGAACCCTTGCAGTGGTCCTACGGCGTCACGCCGATCTTCCTTGAGCAGGTCAAGGTTCAACCGCTGAGCCGTAACCTGTCGGCCACCAACAAAAGCGCCTACGCCGAACTCGAACCGCGCCCGATCGGCATGCAGGGTCAGGTCACCGAATTCCCTTTCGACACCTATCGCTACGGCTATAAACCGGTGCTCTATTACCTCAAGGGCAGCGAGCGCGTAGACCTGCGCTTCAAGAACATCACCACGTTGATGGAGATGTCCAACACCTTCACACCGATCCAGAAGTACAACCGCGTCGACTACATCAACGAGAACAACTCGATGATCCGCGATGACGACTACAAGGCTTACGGCCCGCACGAATGTGCGTTTAGCGTCGAGCGCAAAGGTTCGTTCAAGGTTGTCGTGTTGTTGCTGCTGTTGGTGCTGTGCCTGCCGTTGTTGCTGGTGTTCTACCGTAATGAACCTGGGATCGACTTCCTCGCCACGCTGTTGGGCGCTGCGATCGTGCGGGTGCTGCTGATCGGGCCGGTGCAGGATTTTCAGCTGTACAACATCGACTTCCTGTTGGGTGCGGCGATCTTGCTGGTGGGCACGGTGTCGCTGATCAAGGCGATGCACATCAACAGCCGGCGCGAGATGGCGTTGCGTAGTGGTGAGACTTCTTCCTGGTAAATCGGTTGAACCTTGAAAAGCCCCTCACCCTAACCCTCTCCCAGAGGGAGAGGGGACTGACCGAGTTGTCTGGCGAGCGACACCGACGTGAAAAACCGAGTCGATTATGGATTCAAAGCCAATCGTTCACGTCGGTGTATTTCTTGAGTATTCCCCAATCAGTTCCCTCCCAGTGGGAGAGGGGACTGACCGAGTTGTCTGGCGAGTGACACCGACGTGAAAGACCGAGTCGATTATGGATTCAACGTCAATCGTTCACGTCGGCGTATCTCTTGAATATCCCCCAATCGGTCCCCTCTCCCTCTGGGAGAGGGCTAGGGTGAGGGAAGCCAATCTCCAGCCAATCACTTAAGCGCCGGATCCCCCATGTTCATCTTCTTCCACCCCTGCAACAGCACCTGCGCCTTTGGCTCCTGCCCGCTGTCGAGATACCACTGAATCAGCGACAACCGCGCATTGCGGTTCGCCGGTTGAGCCTTGAGCAAACCTTCGAGCACCGCACACGCCTCATCGACCTTGCCACTTTCATGCAGCGCCACCGCCAGCACATAACCGTACTGCGCGTTCTGCGGCTCCAGTTGCGCGGCTTTCTTCAATGGGGACATGGCCTCGGCAGCCTTGCCTGCGCGGATCAGCGACAGACCGCGAGTGTGCTGCAACAGCGCGGCCTCTGGATGCTGCTTGAGGCTGTCATCCAGCAGTGTCTGCGCCTCTTGGCCACGACCATTGGCCTCCAGCCATTGCACCAGCGTCACCAGTGCCGGGTAGAAATCCGGGTCGCGTTTGAGTGCCGAACGTAACAAGCCTTCAACTTCCGAACCACGGCCACTGGCCTGATACAACATCGCCAGATTCAGATTGGCCTCGGCACGCTCCAGCAGGCTCTTCTGCACCGCCTCGTACTCGGCAATCGCTGAATCCCAATTGGCTTGCGCTGCGCCAAGACCGCCATTGCGCGCAACACTCAACAGATCCCGCGCAGCAACGATGCGCACGGCTTTCACCGGATCGCCCAGCAACGGCGCCAACAACGGTGCGCGCTCTGGCGGCGGCAGGAATGCACTGATCGCCCGCACCGCACTTTCGCGCACCTGAGGCGCCGGGTTCTTCAGATCCAGCGTGGCCAGCTTCAAGGCCTGTTCGCTCGGATACAGCGGCAACTCCGCGAGCAACGTCGCCCGTTGAATCGCTGGCAAATTGCTGCGCTGCAACTGCTCGTACAGCGCATCAGCAGCCCCCGGCTGGCCATTGCGGATCAGCCACAGGCTTTCGTCATAGCGCGGAGCCTGGGTTGCGCTTGAGGCGCTCCACAACTTGAACTGCGCGGTGACCTTGTCGCCAGCCTTGCCCTGATGACAGGTCAGGCAAGCATCCGGGGTGCCGAGTTTCTGCGCTCGCTCCGGGTTGGGGATGCTGAAACTGTGGTCATGGCGGAAGTCGTTGCCCATGTAGAACTTGCCCGGCATGTGGCAATCCACGCACTGCGAGCCAGGCTGACCCATGGTGTGGCGGGTGTGTTCGATGGAGTCGTAGTTCTTCGCCTGCAAGCCCTTGCCATCAACGCCCTCGACCGAAGTCTTGCCGGCGGTGTTGTGGCATTGCAGGCACACCGCGTTGCCCGGGGCTTTCAGTTCGCTGCTGTGCGGGTTGTGGCAGTTGCTGCAACGCACGCCCTTGTCGAACATTTTGCTTTGCAGGAACGAGCCGTGTTCGAAGACCTCATCCTTGATCTTGCCGTCCAGCGCATACAGTTCGCGGGTGAGGATGCTCGGCAGGTAGTCGTCCATCAGGCGCTTGCCGACGGTGTAGCCATCGCCCAACGGCGCACGGCGCGCGTGGCAGCGGGCGCAGGTTTCGATCTCGACGGTGGCGTTCTTGTCCTTGAGGTCGACGTCAAAACCCTGATGGATCAGATCGGTTTTTTTCTGCGTCCATTCCAGATGGTTCGATGCTGGACCATGGCAGGCCTGGCAACCGACGCCGAGGCTGTTCCACTGACTGTTGAAGGTGTTGCTGGCCGCATCGAAATTGCGCTTGAAACCGGTGGTGTGGCACTCGACGCACATGAAGTTGGCGTTCTGGCTTGGCTTGCTCCAGTGCAGCGGATTCTTGAAGTTGACGCCTTGGCCGGGATAGAGATGAAACCAGCGATGTTTCTCGGTATCCCACGCCACGCCGAGCGCCTGCAAACGACCTTCGCCGACCTCGATCAGGTATTGCTGCAACGGCGCGATGCCGAAGGTGTAGGCGACTTTGAAGTCGGCGTTCTTGCCATTGATGCCAGGGGTATTGACCCAGAATTCATCGCCCTTGCGCGAGAATCGTGTGGTCTCGCTTTCGGCTTTGAATGTGACGTTATTGAAATCGCCGAGCATCGTTTCAGCGCTCGCCGGCTGCATCGCCAACTGGTGATGTGAACCTTGCCAGTCCTTGACCTGTTCGCTGTGGCAGCCCTGGCATTGTTGTTCATCGACCATCGTCGCCGGTTTGTTCACCACAACAGGCTGCGGCTTTACGGCTGCTGACACGCTTATTGGCGCAGGTTTTACGGGGGCGGGCGCAGGGCTGAACAGAAACCAGCCGATCCCTGCCACGGCGGCCAGCAGCACGCCAATGGTGATCGGGAACAGATATTTTGAGAGTGTAGATCGAGGCGAATCAGGGTCAGGTTGTGCTGTTTTATTTTTATGCTTGGGCATTGCGACTTCCGTAGTCCAGGTGCATTTGCCGTCGGGCGTGCGTTCAAGCCCGGTGCAGCTTTGCCGGATGACCGGTGTCTGTCAAATGACCGTTGTGATGCGCCGCGCAGCGTTGCGTGAATATTGTGCTTTGCAATCGCAATTACTGAGGTTTTAGCTATACCTGTAGTTCCCCCGGGCAAAGTTTTCGGCCTTCTGACAGGAGTTACAGCATGAAGCTAGCAGTGATGATGGGCACACTGTGTTTTGCCACCCTCGCAGTGGTAGGTTGTTCCAGCAAAACCGTCGACCCGAAAGAGTACTCCGGCTTCCTCAAGGACTACAGCCAGCTCAAAGAGGCCAAATCGCCCTCCGGTGCCGAGGTCATGCGCTGGATCGATCCGAAGGTCGACGTCAAGAAATTCACCAGCGTTTATATCGAGCCGACCCAGCTCTACCCGAAACCGCAGCCGACCGCGAAGATCTCCCAGCAGACCCTCAATGGCATCACTTCCTACTACGATCAGGCGCTCAAGCGTGAGATCGGCAAAGACCTGCCGTTGGCCACCGGCCCAGGCCCTGGCGTGATTGTGGTGCGTGCGGCGATCACCGCCGTGAGCAGCAAGACCGAAGGCCTGCACGCGTATGAGGTGATTCCGATTGCCCTGGTGGCAGCAGCGGTCAGCACGGCCAGCGGTATTCGCGATCAGGAAACTACGTTGGCCACCGAAGCGGTGTTCCTCGATGGCGCGAATAACAAGGTCGTCGCGCAAGTGGTACGCAAAGGCACCGGCAAGCCACTGGAAAATGATTCGCAGGCGATGACGGCCAATGATGTCAAACCTGTGATCGATGGCTGGGCCTCAGACCTGCGTCAGTCGTATCTGAAGCTCAAGGCTGCCAAGTAAACGCACGAGGCCGGAGGTCCGCGAGGATTCTCCGGCCTGTGCACACCCTCAGAAGTCGGCGCGCGCCCGGCGGTTGTAGTGACTGAGCAGGACGTCGTAACCGCGAGTGACGGCGTAGTAGTCGTCGCTCAAGCGTTGCGGTTCGGCGTGGTTTTGCCAGTCCTCGTGCAGGGTTCTCAACGCGTCGAGATACGTTTGCGAGGGCGCGCGGATGTAATCCCACAAGTCACGCGCGTCATCGTCCTTGTTTCGCAAACCACCCAAACGAAGGCCCATGAGCGGCTCGTGGCGATCCCACGCCTGCTGCAGATCGGCGGTGGTATCGGCCACGGCTTGCGGGGTCAGCGTGCGGTGTTTCATCCCGTCTTCGAGCAGGTCCAGTGTCTCCCGGGCCTGAATCATGTACGCCAGCAGAGACCAATGAATCTCCTTGCCTACCCGCGCTTCCAGCAGCTTGAGCTGCTCGGGGCGCTGAGCCACGTCCAGTGGCAGCAGTTCCTCTCGCAAGGCTGTCGATGCATTGATGTAGGCATTGCTGGCGGCCTGGATTTGCCCCGAGCCCTGGGACAACCGGGCGAGCGGCGTGGCATAAAAATTCGCACTTCTGTCGAGTCGCTCCGGCGTAAAGATCACCGCTGCTCCCTGCAGTGCTTGCGCGTAGTCACGGACTTTTTGTGAAAGCACTGGCTGATAGGCCAAGAGTTCGAGTTTTTCGTTGATATGACTGAGGCAGAGATCCTTTTGGATGTCCTGCACGGTGTACGCATCCGTGTTGTCGAAATCCCGTGCCTCAGCAAGATAATGCCCGAATGCATCACTTGTTGGCCGCGGACGTTCGAATTTGTCGTAGGCGTTGCGCCAGTGCACATCGACACGGTTGACGCAGGCAATGATCGGGCTCAACGCGTTGACCTGGGCGGTCACCGGGGATTCGCGCTGATCAAGCCACAGATCGAGTTTCAGGAACGGCCGGGTCGCGCTCGACAGCCCCATCACCACCAGAACGACCACTACGCCGCTGACAAACATGAATCTCGACGTCATGGCCGTGCCTCCGCGGGATACCACTGCTCACGGGTGGCGGGAGCGCCGCAATCGAAAGAACTCGCCGGCAACCGGCTACACAAACGCTCGGCCCAGGGTTGTAGCCCCTGATTGCGATTGACCGTGCCTTGACTGGCGGCCACTTTGAACACGCCCAGCACCAGCACCAGGGCGACAACCCCAAGTAGCGTCAGGCCGATTTTCGCCGGCAGGTTAGTCTTTTCCCAGGACGTGTGTGGCTTGACCTGACGGCGACGGATCAAACCCACGCAGGCCAGTGTCGCAGCATAGACGACGCCAGCGATGGGGCCGAAAAACCAGCTGAGCCCAGCCACCATCAATGCGCAGGGAATCAGATCACGCAGTATGCCGAACGGTGCAGCCTCCTTGGCGAACCCCGGCCACAACCGTGCGCTGAGGCGGTCATCCAGCAGCCAATGGGTGTGCGCCAATTCGTGAGTCAGCCAGTTGATGCCCGCAGCGATCACCCCAAACACGATCGTTGAGGTCATGACGATATTGAACAGCCCGGTGACGCGCAGCCCCAGCGGGATGAAATGAGTAAACGCACCGATCAGACAGGCCAGCACCACGCCAAGGTAGGTCGGCCATTCGCCACGGCTCAGCTCCCAGTCACGCCAGAAGAACGCGGTGCCACCGGGCAACTCTGCGCAGACCTTCGGATGATTGGCATACAGCGCCGAACTCAAATGTCGGCAATGCTCCCAATCTTTCTCACGCAGGCGCCGGGCTAGCGCGCGACGCTGGCTGAACGGGCCGCTGCCGAGCAACAGGCGGGCGGCGCGATGTTCGGCAGTGGCGGGCGGCTCTTGCGCGAGTTGACGCTGTTGCGCGATAAAAATCGGTGCCTCATGGCGCGCGACCAGACGCTTCCATTCATCTTGCGGGCAACGGTTGGCCGGGCCGGAATGCCAGCCCTGGCCCGCGCAAACCTGTTCGAAAATAGCGCAAGACCAGTATTCGCTGTCCAGTAGCAATCGACTCAGGAACAGGTTGAACCACAGTCGGTGTACTTCAGCGTCGAGCCAGAGGCATTGCGCGCACTGTGCGTAGGCCTGCAAAAAGGCTGCACTGTCCTCAAGATCGAGGGCATCACGCAGCGGTCGAGTAATACGTTCGCGCTGCTGATTGAGCAAATGTTCGATGGATTCCTCATCCAGTTCCAGGCGCTGCCAGGCACTGAACCAGTGATAGGTCTGCACCGCCCAATCGACCATCGGCGCCGATGTTTGCGGGTTTTCGATGCAATGCTGCAGCAGGGTTTCTTCGAGGATATGCGCGCAACCCTGCTCAACGGCGAGGGCATGGCGTTGTTGCAACTGCGCAAGGCTGGTGCCTTGCAGCGAGCGAGTTGCCTGTTGCAAGGCATCGACTTCGACCACGGTCAGGCCGGTCAAATCCCAGCTGTCGTCTTCGCTCTCTGTGTCTTCGTTGGCCTGCGCCCATTCCTTGTAATTCAGGGCTTGCTCATAGGCGTCACGCAGGCGCTGGAAGCCCTCGGCGTCTTCGTCCGGACGGGTCTGTTTGAGCAGGGCAGCGTATTGGCGTTTGATACTGCGCGTATCGGCGTCGGCCGTAAGGCCAAGGACGGTCCAGCAACTCATTGCGTGTACAACTCCATTGAAAACCTGCGACGCGGTCCAGTGATGGCACTTTGATTTTGCGCACCCTACCTGTTTCGCGTCGAAAAGTCCTCAGCCGTCGTTTATTTGCCGACGAACCAGCGGAAATAGGGGTTGCCACCATCACTGCGCATCACCCGCCAACTGACTCTGCAAGGGGACGGCGCACTGGCGACAGGAGCAGTCGAGTGACACGAGGCTGCGATCTTTTAATCTTGTTTTTTAAATGCAAAATCAAAAGATCGTCCGATCGCGGCCCGAGCCTTCGGCAGCTCCTACCTGTGCGTATTTCAATTCGGGATGTTTAAGCGTTGTTTGGAATTTGCGGAACGTTCCCACAAGGTTTTCAGGTTGTCCGTCGGACGTCGGGTCTCTAGCCTGTGTTCGTCGCTGCCAAATCAGCGACCGGGACTGGAAACCCCGACGGGTATTAGTGGCGCGTACACGCCTTTCATAACGTATCCTTGCGCACTTCGAATGTGTGCACTCCGTTATGGCGGCTGTGCGCGGGAGACCTTCGGGTCGACCGGGTCGCCGCTGCCCGGGTTTCCAACCTGCGTACAGCTGCCACCTCTTCGTCCGGAAACCGAATGGGGCAGCTCCAACTTTCCAGTGGAGTTACACCATGAAAAAACCAACACCCAATCCCCCAGAATCAGACGCCGACACTACATCCCCCTACGCCTCAGTCGACAGCAAAAAACTCCACGAAGCCGCCGACCGCGCCCTCGATTTCTACCTCAACCCCTCCGCCCCCATCATGTCCAGCGCCAACGAGCCGGAACCCATGTACCTCGCCAATCCCAGGTACAACACCGAATCCCTGCTCGCCAACGCCAGCGAAACCCTCGGCTCGGCCAGCGAAATGCTGATCAACTTCGCCGCATCGCTGGAAACCTCGCACCGCAAGACTGCACTGGGGATCGCACAGGTCGTCATGTTGGGGGAGTTAGCGGTGAACCAAGCCCTGGATCACGTAGACTCAAGAACTGATCTCTCTTGAATGATCGTTCCCACGCTCTGCACGGGAATGCAGTGCCTGACGCTTTGCGTCTAATCCGCAAGCTGGAACGCGGAGCGTCCCTTGAGGCATTCCCACGCAGAGCGTGGGAACGATCAAGACAAATCGTAATGCTGGTGAACTCGCGGTGAATCATGCCCTGGATCACGTCGAATTCAAGAACTGATCTCTGTTGAATGATCGTTCCCACGCTCTGCACGGGAATGCAGTGCCTGACGATTTGCGTCTAATCCGCAAGCTGGAACGCGGAGCGTCCCTTGAGGCATTCCCACGCAGAGCGTGGGAACGATCAAGACAAATCGTAATGCTGGGTGAACTCGCGGTGAATCAAGCCCTGGATCACGTCGAACTCAAGAATTGATCTCTCTTGAATGATCGTTCCCACGCTCTGCGTGGGAATGCAGCCCTTGACGCTCTGCGTCAAATTCGCAAGCTGGAACGCAGAGCGTCCCTTGAGGCATTCCCACGCAGAGCGTGGGAACGATCAAACCATCAAGAAGAGCGTGTACTAAAGCGTTCGGGTTGGAAGTTGACGTGAGTACTGGTGATATTTACACCCTGTCAGGTTTGACAGTTGTCGTGGTGAGAGGGAAGGCGTTTGATTGCTGGGTGACGCGCAGAAATCTGGCATGCGCGAAAAAAATGAAAGGAGACGAATATGAATACGGTTACGGGAACAGTGAAGTGGTTCGACGATGGAAAGGGGTTCGGCTTTATTACACCAGATGGAGGGGGCGAGGATCTGTATGCGCACGTTTCTGCGATTAGTTCCAGTGAAGTTAAAACGCTAAAAGAAGGCCAGAGGGTTGCGTTCGGGATTACGCAGTGGGCCAAAGGACTGGCAGCTTCAAATATCCAGGCGATCTGAATATCACTGCTTTTGTAGGCGCTGCCGAAGGCTGCGATCTTTTGATGTTTGATCTGGAAAAACAAGATCAAAAGATCGCAGCCTTCGGCAGCTCCTACATGGGATGTCCGGTTCAGCTGTTTTTCTTGGCTTGTTCGCGAACGCGTTCTTCTTGCGCACGTGCTTCGGGGGTGAATTCGGCGCCGAAGTCTTCGGCGGAGAATATCTGGCGGATTTCAATATCGGACTCGCCCGGCATCGGGTTAGGGCAGCGCTTGACCCATTCGATGGCTTCTTCTTTCGATTTCACTTCCCAGATCCAGTAACCCGCCACCAGTTCTTTGGTCTCGATGAACGGCCCGTCGATGACCGTGCGTTTGTCACCGGAGAAATGCACACGCGCACCTTTGCTGCTCGGGTGCAGGCCGTCGGCGTCGATGAGAATGCCGGCTTTGACCAGCTCTTCGTTGAAGTTGCCCATCGCGGTGATCAGTTCTTCGCTGGGCATGATGCCGGCTTCCGAATCGGCGCTGGCTTTGACAAGGATCATGAATCGCATGGCGGTGACTCCGAGGATTGTGGGGATTCGTTGTTTAGTCGAACGAGCCAGCGGTGAATCGACAGGGATCCTAAATAAAAGACCAGTAACACCACAGAATCCAATGTGGGAGCGAGCCTGCTCGCGAAGAGGTCGTCACATTCGACATTTATGCTGACTGATCCAGCGCCTTCGCGAGCAGGCTCGCTCCCACAGTGGGAATAGCGGTAGTTTTGTATACAATTTTTCGCGCAGGCACCCAACAATTTCATCAAAGGGCATAGGTGCTTGAAACATTTCGTGGTTAACTTCGGCCTCTTGCATGCTTTCCAATCAAAACATCAGAAGGACTCAAGTCATGGCTCAAGTCACCCTTAAAGGCAATCCGGTTCAAGTCAACGGCCAGTTGCCACAAGCCGGTTCCAAGGCGCCAGCCTTTTCTCTGGTTGCCGGCAATCTGTCCGACGTGACCCTGAAAGACTTCGCCGGCAAGCGCAAAGTGCTGAACATCTTCCCAAGCGTCGACACCCCGACCTGCGCCACTTCCGTGCGCAAGTTCAACGCTCAGGCCAACGAAGTGGCAAACACCGTGGTGCTGTGCATCTCCGCTGACCTGCCGTTCGCCCAAGCGCGTTTCTGCGGCGCTGAAGGCCTGGAAAACGTACAGAACCTGTCGACCCTGCGCGGCGCCGAGTTCATCGAGAACTACGGTGTGGCCATCGCTGACGGCCCGCTGAAAGGCCTGACCGCCCGTGCCGTGGTGGTTCTGGACGAAAACGACAACGTGCTGCACAGCGAACTGGTCAACGAAATCGCGGAAGAGCCTAATTACGACGCTGCTCTGGCCGTCCTCAAGTAAGCTCTGCCACAACGCTTTACAATTGTTAACGGCCTGGCCCTGTCCAGGCCGTTTTCATTTGTGTATCAGTGTTTTGCCTCACACCTTGAAACGTAAGGTGTAAGTAAATTGCCGGTAAAGCTGCTTTGCTAATTCCCCATCAGTGCTTATCGTTCAGCCTCCCGTAATAGAAGCCCACGCGCCCAATGGTTAATCACTCCATGCAATCGTCCCCCCGTAATTCCCGTCGCTGGCTGATCAGCCTGCTTGTCTTGTTGGTGATCGCCGTTCTGTGCTGGAAATTCTGGCCCGCCGGTTCAGCCCACAAGGAGGGCGCTGACAAGGCTGCAGCCGGGCACACCGGGCGTTCGGGAATGATGCGGCCGGGCTTCGGTGGCGGCGCCGGGCCGATTCCGGTGCGCGTGGCGCCGGCGGTCACCGGCGACTTTCCGCTGTACTACAAAGCGCTGGGTACGGTGACGGCGCTGAACACCATCAATGTGCGCAGCCGGGTGGGCGGCGAACTGGTGAAAATCAATTTCGAAGAAGGGCAGATGGTCAAGGCCGGCGACCTGTTGGCGGAGATCGATCCACGTCCATACCAGAACGCCTTGCTGCAGGCTGAAGGCACGTTGCTGCAGAATCAGGCGCAACTGAAAAACGCCCAGGTCGACGTCGAGCGTTATCGCGGTCTGTACAAAGAGGACAGCATCGCCAAACAGACGCTGGACACCGCCGAAGCACTGGTCGGCCAGTATCTGGGCACGGTCAAGACCAATCAGGCCGCGGTCAACGACGCCAAGCTCAATCTCGAATTCACCAAGATCCGCGCGCCGATTGCCGGCCGTGTCGGTTTGCGTCAGGTTGACGTCGGCAACCTCGTTACCGCTAACGACACCACCTTCCTTGCAGTGATCACCCAGACGCAACCGATCAGTGTGGCTTTCACCTTGCCGGAAAACAGCCTTGAAACCGTGCTTGCGCGTTATCGCAGCGGCGCCAAGCTGCCGGCCGAAGCGTGGGATCGCGGCGACACCAAACTGCAAGCCACCGGCGTACTGCAAAGTCTCGACAACCAGATCGACGTCGCCACCGGCACCCTGAAGTTCAAGGCCCGCTACGAAAACCGCGATCAGGCGCTGTTCCCCAACCAGTTCGTCAACGTGCACTTGCTCGCTGACACGCTGAAAGGCGTGGTACTGGCACCGTCGGCAGCGATTCAGTTCGGCACCAACGGCACCTTCGTCTATGCGCTGGATGGCGACAAGAAAGTCACTATTCGCCAACTGAAGATTGGCGCCAGTGATGGCGAAAACACCGTGGTCACTGAAGGTCTGGCCGCTGGCGACCGCGTGGTACTGGAAGGCACTGACCGCCTGAAAGAAGGCAGTGAAGTGGAAGTGGTCAACGACAGCAATAAAGTGCCAACCACCCCGACCGAACACCTGCAAGGCAAGTCCGCCGCCCAGACGCCAGACGCTGCGGTCACTGACAAGGCCAAGAAGGGCGCATGAACATTTCGCGGCTGTTCATCCTCCGACCGGTAGCTACCACCCTGAGCATGCTGGCCATTGTTCTGGCCGGCCTGATCGCTTATCGCTTGCTGCCGGTATCGGCGTTGCCACAGGTCGATTACCCGACCATCCGCGTCATGACCTTGTATCCCGGCGCCAGCCCGGACGTGATGACCAGTGCCGTGACCGCGCCACTCGAGCGCCAGTTCGGGCAGATGCCTGGCCTGACGCAAATGGCCTCGACCAGTTCCGGCGGTGCGTCGGTGCTGACCCTGCGTTTCAGCCTCGACATCAACATGGACGTCGCCGAACAGCAGGTGCAAGCCGCGATCAACGCCGCGACCAATCTGCTGCCGACCGATTTGCCAGCACCGCCGGTGTACAACAAGGTCAACCCGGCGGACACCCCGGTGCTGACCCTGGCGATCACCTCGAAAACCATGCTGCTGCCCAAACTCAATGACCTGGTCGATACGCGCATGGCGCAGAAAATCGCCCAGATCAGCGGCGTCGGCATGGTCAGCATTGCCGGCGGTCAGCGCCAGGCCGTGCGCATCAAGGTCAACCCGGAAGCGTTGGCCGCCAATAGCCTGAACCTGTCGGACGTGCGTACCTTGATCGGCGCTTCCAACGTCAATCAGCCGAAAGGCAACTTCGACGGCCCGACCCGAGTGTCGATGCTCGACGCCAACGATCAACTGACCTCGCCCGAGGACTACGCCAATCTGATTCTCGCCTACAAGAACGGCGCGCCGTTACGGCTCAAGGACGTGGCGGAAATCGTCGACGGCGCCGAGAACGAGCGCCTCGCCGCGTGGGCCAACCAGAATCAGGCGGTATTGCTGAACATCCAGCGTCAGCCGGGTGCCAACGTGATCGAAGTGGTTGACCGCATCAAGGCGCTGCTGCCGAGCATCACCGACAACCTGCCGGCCGGCCTTGATGTCACTGTGCTGACCGACCGTACGCAGACCATCCGCGCCTCGGTCACCGACGTCCAGCACGAACTGCTCATCGCCATCGCCCTGGTGGTGATGGTGACATTCCTGTTCCTGCGCCGCGCCAGTGCCACGATCATTCCGTCGGTGGCGGTGCCGCTGTCGCTGATCGGCACCTTTGGCGTGATGTACCTGGCCGGGTTCTCGGTGAATAACCTGACCCTGATGGCCCTGACCATTGCCACCGGTTTTGTGGTCGACGACGCCATCGTCATGCTCGAGAACATCGCGCGCTTCATCGAAGAGGGCGACAGCCCGATGCAAGCCGCGCTCAAGGGCGCCAAGCAGATCGGCTTCACCCTGATCTCCTTGACCCTGTCGCTGATCGCGGTACTGATTCCGCTGTTGTTCATGGCGGACGTAGTCGGGCGCTTGTTCCGCGAGTTCGCCATCACCCTGGCCGTGGCAATCCTGATTTCCCTGGTGGTTTCGCTGACCCTGACGCCGATGATGTGCGCGCGTTTGCTCAAGCGTGAGCCGGAAGCACATGAGCAGGGCCGTTTCTACCGTGCCAGCGGTGCTGTCATCGACTGGATGATCGCCGAGTATGGTCGGATGCTGCGCTGGGTGCTCAAGCATCAGCCGCTGACCCTGCTGGTGGCTATCGGCACACTGGCGTTGACCGTGTTCCTCTATATGGTCGTGCCAAAGGGCTTCTTCCCGGTACAGGACACCGGGGTGATTCAGGGCATTTCCGAAGCGCCGCAGTCGATTTCCTTCGCGGCGATGGGCGAGCGTCAACAGGAACTGGCGAAAATCATTCTCGAAGATCCGGCGGTGCAGAGCCTGTCGTCCTACATCGGCGTCGACGGCGATAACGCCACGCTCAACAGCGGGCGCTTGCTGATCAACCTCAAGCCCCACGGCGATCGCGATCTGAGCGCCACTGAAGTGATTGCGCGCCTGCAACCGCAACTGGACAAACTGGTCGGTATCCGTCTGTTCATGCAGCCGGTGCAGGACCTGACCATCGAGGACCGCGTCAGCCGCACGCAATATCAGTTCAGCATGTCCTCGCCGGACTCCGAACTGCTCAGCCAGTGGAGCGGCCGTCTGGTCGAAGCGTTGGCCCAGCGTCCGGAACTGACCGACGTTGCCAGTGATTTGCAGGACAAGGGTTTGCAGGTGTATCTGGTGATCGACCGCGATGCGGCGTCACGCCTTGGCGTCTCGGTGGCGAACATCACCGATGCGCTGTACGACGCTTTTGGCCAGCGCCAGATTTCGACGATTTACACCCAGGCCAGCCAGTACCGCGTGGTACTGCAAGCTCAGGCCGGGGAGAAGATCGGCCCGCAGGCGCTGGACCAGATTCACGTCAAGACCACCGATGGCGCGCAGGTACGCCTGTCGAGCCTGGCCCATGTGGAAGAACGTCAGGCGCAACTGGCGATCACCCATATCGGCCAGTTCCCGGCGGTGATGATGTCATTCAACCTGGCGCCCGGTGTAGCGCTGGGGCATGCGGTCGACGTTATCGAGCAGGTGCAGAAAGACATCGGCATGCCGGTTGGCGTGCAGACCCAGTTCCAGGGTGCGGCCGAAGCCTTCCAGGCCTCGTTGTCGAGCACCTTGCTGCTGATTCTGGCGGCGGTGGTGACCATGTACATCGTGCTGGGCGTGCTCTACGAGAGCTACATTCACCCGATCACCATTCTCTCGACCTTGCCGTCGGCGGCGGTCGGTGCCTTGCTGGCGTTGCTGCTCAGTGGCAATGACCTGGGCATGATCGCGATCATCGGCATCATCCTGTTGATCGGTATCGTGAAAAAGAACGCGATCATGATGATCGACTTCGCCCTCGATGCTGAACGCACCCAAGGCATGGCGCCGGAGCAGGCGATCTATCAGGCCGCGCTGCTGCGCTTCCGGCCAATCCTCATGACCACGCTGGCGGCGCTGTTTGGTGCGGTGCCGTTGATGCTCGCCACCGGTTCCGGGGCTGAATTGCGCCAGCCGCTGGGTCTGGTGATGGTCGGCGGTCTGCTGGTGAGCCAGGTGCTGACGCTGTTCACCACGCCAGTGATCTACCTGTACTTCGACCGCCTCGGGCGACGCTTTGGCAAGACCAATGCGGATGCTGAAGAGGTGTCGGTATGACTTCGCGAGCATCACACATCCCTTGTGGGAGCGAGCCTGCTCGCGAAAGCGGCCTATCAGGCAACATCATTGTTGAATACAAGATTGCATTCGCGAGCAGGCTCGCTCCCACAGGGATCTGCGGTGAAGGCGGAGATCGCGTTCGATGAACCTCTCCGGTCCTTTCATCAAGCGTCCCGTGGCGACGATGCTGCTGAGCCTGGCGATCATGCTGCTCGGCGGTGTCAGCTTCGGCCTGCTGCCGGTGGCGCCGCTGCCGCAAATGGATTTCCCGGTGATCGTCGTGCAGGCGAGCCTGCCCGGTGCCAGCCCGGAGGTCATGGCGTCCACCGTGGCCACGCCGCTGGAGCGCTCGTTCGGCGCGATTGCCGGCGTCAACACCATGAGCAGCCGTTCCAGTCAGGGTTCGACCCGGGTCATTCTGCAGTTTGACCTCGACCGCGACATCAACGGCGCCGCGCGGGAAGTGCAGGCGGCGATCAACGCGTCGCGCAACCTGCTGCCGAGCGGTATGCGCAGCATGCCGACCTACAAAAAGGTCAACCCGTCGCAAGCGCCGATCATGGTGCTGTCGCTGACCTCCGATGTGCTGGAAAAAGGCCAGCTCTACGATTTGGCCTCGACCATTCTTTCGCAGAGCCTTTCGCAAGTGCAGGGCGTTGGCGAAGTGCAGATCGGCGGCAGTTCACTGCCGGCGGTGCGTATCGAACTCGAACCGCAAGCGCTGAACCAGTACGGCGTGGCGCTCGACGATGTGCGCAAGACTATCGCCGATGCCAACGTGCGCAGGCCAAAAGGTTCGGTCGAGGACGGTCAGCGCTTGTGGCAGATCCAGGCCAATGACCAACTGGAAAAAGCCAAGGATTACGAATCACTGATCATCCACTATGCCGACGGCGCGGCGTTGCGCCTCAAGGACGTGGCCAAGGTCAGCGACGGTGTCGAGGACCGCTACAACAGCGGTTTCTTCAACGATGACGCGGCGGTGCTGTTGGTGATCAACCGTCAGGCCGGCGCCAACATCATCGAGACGGTCAACGAGATCAAAGCGCAGTTGCCGGCCCTGCAAGCCGTGTTGCCGGCCAGCGTGAAGCTGAATCTGGCCATGGACCGCTCACCGGTGATCAAGGCCACCCTGCACGAAGCAGAGATGACGCTGCTGATTGCCGTGGCACTGGTGATTCTGGTGGTGTTCCTGTTCCTTGGGAACTTCCGCGCCTCGCTGATTCCGACACTGGCCGTGCCGGTGTCGCTGGTCGGCACCTTTGCGGTGATGTACCTCTACGGATTTTCGCTGAACAACCTGTCGCTGATGGCGCTGATTCTCGCCACCGGACTGGTGGTGGACGACGCCATCGTGGTGCTGGAGAACATTTCCCGGCACATCGACGAAGGCGTCAAACCGATGCAGGCCGCGTACCTCGGGGCCAAGGAAGTCGGTTTCACCTTGCTGTCGATGAACGTTTCGCTGGTCGCGGTGTTCCTGTCGATTCTGTTCATGGGCGGCATCGTCGAGAGCCTGTTTCGTGAGTTTTCCATCACCCTGGCGGCAGCCATTGTCGTCTCGCTGGTGGTTTCCCTGACGCTGACGCCGATGCTCTGCGCCCGTTGGCTCAAGCCGCACACGCCGGGGCAGGAGAACCGTCTGCAACGCTGGAGCCGCCGCACCAACGACTGGATGGTTGGCAAATACGCCAGCAGCCTCGACTGGGTGTTGCGCCATCGTCGTCTGACCTTGCTCAGTCTGCTGATCACCGTTGGCGTGAACGTCGCGCTGTACGTGGTGGTGCCGAAAACCTTCATGCCGCAGCAGGACACCGGCCAGTTGATCGGTTTCGTGCGCGGTGACGACGGCCTGTCGTTCAGTGTGATGCAGCCGAAAATGGAAATCTTCCGCCGTGCCGTGCTCAAGGACGAAGCAGTGGAAAGCGTCGCCGGGTTCATCGGTGGCAGCAACGGCACCAACAACGCCTTCATGCTGGTACGTCTGAAGCCGATCAAGGAACGCCAGCTCAATGCGCAAAAGGTCATCGAACGCCTGCGCAAGGAAATGCCCAAGGTCCCTGGTGCACAATTGATGCTGATGGCGGATCAGGATCTGCAATTTGGCGGCGGCCGCGAACAGACCACCTCGCAGTACAGCTACATTTTGCAAAGCGGTGATTTGAGCGAGTTGCGCAAGTGGTACCCGAAAGTGGTTACCGCGTTAAGGGCCTTGCCGGAGTTGACGGCCATTGACGCCCGAGAGGGAGCAGGCGCCCAGCAAGTGACGCTGATTGTCGACCGCGATCAGGCCAAACGCCTCGGTGTCGACATGGACATGGTTACCTCGGTGTTGAACAACGCCTACAGCCAGCGGCAGATTTCGACGATCTACGACAGCCTCAACCAGTATCAGGTGGTGATGGAGGTCAATCCGAAATACGCCCAGGACCCGGTGACGCTCAAGCAGGTGCAGGTGATCACCGCTGACGGTGCGCGGGTGCCGCTGTCGACCTTCGCTCATTACGAAAACAGCCTGGAGGACGACCGCGTCAGCCACGAAGGCCAGTTTGCCTCCGAAGACATTTCCTTCGACATGGCCGAAGGCGTGACGGTGGAGCAGGGCAGTGCTGCCATCGAGCGGGCGATTGCCAAGCTCGGCCTGCCGGAAGACGTCATCGCGAAAATGGCCGGCACCGCCGACGCTTTTGCCGCGACGCAGAAGAGCCAGCCGTTCATGATTCTGGGTGCGTTGCTGGCGGTGTATCTGGTGTTGGGCGTGCTGTATGAAAGCTACATTCACCCGCTGACGATTCTGTCGACCCTGCCGTCGGCCGGTGTCGGCGCGTTGCTGTCGATCTATGCGCTGGGCGGCGAGTTCAGCCTGATCTCGTTGCTCGGGTTGTTCCTGCTGATTGGCGTGGTGAAGAAAAACGCCATTTTGATGATCGACCTCGCGTTGCAACTGGAGCGTCATCAAGGCCTGTCGCC
Organism: Pseudomonas sp. S3_C06; assembly: GCF_054667675.1. Classification (NCBI taxonomy): domain Bacteria; kingdom Pseudomonadati; phylum Pseudomonadota; class Gammaproteobacteria; order Pseudomonadales; family Pseudomonadaceae; genus Pseudomonas; species Pseudomonas sp. S3_C06. The sequence goes on along the minus strand of NZ_CP162747.1, from coordinate 916,710 downwards.
GCTGGAGTCGATCCGCAGCGCCTGCCTGCAACGCCTGCGGCCGATTCTGATGACCACGCTGGCAGCAATTCTCGGTGCCTTGCCGTTGCTGCTCAGCCGGGCCGAAGGCGCGGAAATGCGCCAGCCGCTCGGTTTGACCATCATCGGTGGACTGATTTTCAGCCAGGTACTGACGCTTTACACCACGCCTGTGGTTTACCTCTATCTCGACAAGCTGCGCCATCGTTTCAACAAATGGCGTGGCGTGCGTACTGACGCCGCTCTGGAAACTCCGCTATGACTGACCGTTCGCTTTTCAATCTGGCCACTGTGCGCGGCTCGCGTCTGCTGAGCCTGTCGCTGTGCGTGGCGATGCTCAGTGCCTGCGCTGTCGGCCCGGACTACCAGCGTCCGCAGACCGCTGAAATTGCCCAGTACAAGGAAGCCGAGGGCTGGACCCAGGCCAACCCGAGCGACTCGCTGGCCCGGGGTGCGTGGTGGGAGTTGTACGGCGATCAGCAGCTCAACGGCTTGATCGAACGCCTGAACAATGCCAACCAGACCGTCGCGCAGTCGGAAGCCCAGTACCGGCAAGCGCAGGCTTTGGTGCGCAGCGCTCGCGGGGCGTTTTACCCGAGTGTCGATCTGAGCCTGGGTAAAACCCGCTCCAGCCAAGGCACCGGCAGCAGCAGTTCGAGTCTGAGCAGTTCCTCCAGCGGCATCCGTGATACCTACAACGCTGAACTGGGCGTCAGTTGGGAAGCCGATGTGTGGGGCAAGTTGCGCCGTGGGCTTGAGGCTGATGAGGCCAGCGCCCAAGCCAGTTTTGCCGATCTGGCGGCGATGCGTCTGAGTCAGCAGTCGGAGCTGGTGCAGAACTACCTGCAATTGCGGGTGATCGATCAGCAGAAACGGCTGCTCGAAGCCACGGTTGCCGCTTACGAACGCTCGCTGAAAATGACCCAGAACCAATACCGCGCGGGCGTTTCCGGGCGGGATGCGGTGGCCCAGGCGCAGACGCAACTGAAAAGCACCCAGGCCGATCTGGTTGACCTGATCTGGCAACGCGCGCAGTTCGAAAATGCGATTGCCGTACTGACCGGTCAAGCACCGGCGGATTTCAACATTGCTGAAGTGCAGACCATTCCCAAGCTGCCGCAGGTGCCGTTGAGCTTGCCCTCGCAGTTGCTGGAACGGCGCCCGGACATCGCTTCGGCGGAGCGTTCGGTGATCGCCGCCAACGCCAACATCGGTGTGGCCAAAGCAGCGTATTACCCGGATCTGAGCCTGAGCCTGAGCGGCGGTTACAGCAGCAGTACCTCGCAGAACCTGATCAGCCTGCCGAACCGCTTCTGGTCGGTCGGGCCGAAACTGGCGCTGCCGCTGTTCGACGGCGGCATTCGTTCGGCGGAAGTCGATCGTACCGAAGCGGTGTATGACCAGACCGTGGCCAAGTACCGCCAGACCGTGCTCGACGGTTTCCGCGAGGTGGAAAACTATCTGGTGCAGCTCAAGGTTTACGAGGATGAAGCGGCGGTGCGCCAGGAAGCCCTCGATGCTGCCCGCGACTCCCTGCGCCTGACGGAAAACCAGTACAAGGCCGGGCTGATTGCCTACATCGATGTGGTGGTGGTGCAAGCCACGGCGTTGAGTAACGAGCGCAGCGTGCTGAACATTCTGCAAAGCCGCTTGATTGCCAGCGTGCAATTGATTGCCGCGCTGGGCGGCGGTTGGGATGGGCAACTGGATGTCAGCGATAACACCCGCTGAAGGCTGGCTTCACTGATCATTCCCACGCTCTGCGTGGGAATGCAGCCCGGGACGCTCCGCGTCCCATCCAGAGCCGAACGCAGAGCGTCCGCTGAGGCATTCCCACGCAGAGCGTGGGAACGATCGTGTAAAGGCGTGAGCGCCGGGCCAGAGCCTTGTCGGACGATCGAACAAGCGTTTCATCGGCTTGATGGCCAATTGCTTACTTTGTCAGTGCGTTCTTCTGTGCAATCAGTACAATCGCCGCATTTGCCCGACCGGGAACGGACGCAATCCGCGTTGGGTGGCCACGAGAAATCCCATGCTCATCGGTAGTTATTCCTCCACCCTGGTTTTCATTTCGTTATGCGTGGCGATTCTCGCTTCCTACACCGCGCTCGACCTCACCGGTCGCATCGCCACGGCCAAGGGCCGTGCCGTGCATTTCTGGACGGCGGGGGGAGCGTTCGCCATGGGCATCGGCGTCTGGTCGATGCATTTCATTGGCATGCTCGCCTTCAAACTGCCGATCGATCTCGGCTATGACATCAGTCTGACCGTGCTGTCGCTGCTGATCGCCGTGTTGTCCTGCGGGTTCGCGCTGTGGCTGGTCAGCCAGCCGAAACTGCCAATGCTGCAACTGGCATTGGGTGCGTTGATCATGGGCAGCGGGATCAGCGCCATGCATTACACCGGCATGGCGGCGATGCGCATGACGCCCGGCATTGATTACGACCCGACGCTGTTCGGCGCCTCGTTGCTGATTGCCGTCGGTGCGTCGGCGGCGGCGCTGTGGATCGCCTTCCGCTTGCGTCAGCATTCTCCCTATGTGCGTCTGATTCGCGGCGGCGCGGCGATCATCATGGGCATCGCGATTGTCGGCATGCATTACACCGGCATGGCTGCTGCGCAATTCCCTGATGGCAGTTTCTGTGGCGCCACCGTCAATGGCTTGAAAGGCAATGGCCTCGACAGCCTGGTGTTGATTACCACGTTGGCGGTGCTGTCGATTGCCTTGCTGACCTCGATTCTCGACGCGCGCCTCGAAGCGCGCACCGCCGATCTCGCGCACTCGTTGACCGTGGCCAACCGCGAACTCACCCAGCTGGCCCTGCACGACACCCTGACCGGGCTGCCGAACCGCATGCTGCTGGACGACCGCATTAATCAGGCAATGAAAAAGGTCCATGAGCAGGGCGGCTGTTTTGCCTTGATGTTCATCGATCTGGACGGCTTCAAACCGGTTAACGATGCGTTTGGTCATCACATGGGCGATCAGTTGCTGCGTGAAGTGGGGTTGCGTCTGCGTGAAGACTTGCGCGGCCCGGACACGCTGGCGCGGATCGGTGGCGATGAATTCGTGTTGTTGGTGCGCCTCACCGAACCCAATGACGCTTTGGGATTGGCGGCCCGTCAGGTCGGCTTGATCGCGCAATCGTTCCGCGTCGCCGAGCATGACTTGCAGATCTCCGCCAGCGTCGGCATCGCCCTGTATCCGGGCAATGGCCAGAACGCGCAGGAACTGCTGATGAACGCCGACGCAGCGATGTACCACGCCAAGGGCGGCGGCAAAAACGGCTACAGTTTTTTCGATGCCTCGATGAACAACAACGCACGCAAGCAGTTGCAGTTGTTGCAGGACCTGCGTGCGGCACTTGAGCACAGCCAGTTCAGCTTGCACTACCAACCCAAGTTCGATGCCGCCAATGGCCGTCCGGTCGGCGCTGAAGCGCTGTTGCGTTGGCAGCACCCGACCCACGGCATGCTGATGCCGGACAAGTTCATCGAACTGGCCGAGAAAACCGGTCTGATCATTCCGATCGGTGAATGGGTGCTCAACGAAGCCTGCCGGCAGATGCGCGAGTGGTACGTGCTCGGTTACACCGATTGGCGCATCGCGGTGAATCTGTCGGCGTTGCAGTTTTGCCACACAGGGCTGGTACGCAGCGTGGCCAAGGCGCTGGCCACCCACCACTTGCCGGCCAACAGCCTGACCCTGGAAATCACCGAAACCACGGCGATGAGCGATGCCGATGCGAGCATGACGGTGTTGCAGGAGTTGTCGGACATGGGCGTCGATCTGTCGATCGATGACTTCGGCACCGGTTATTCCAGTCTGATGTATCTCAAGCGTTTGCCGGCCAATGAGCTGAAGATCGACCGTGGATTTGTGCGCGATCTTGAGCATGACAGCGACGATGCGGCGATTGTCTCGGCGATTGTTGCGTTGGGGCAGGCGCTCGGTTTGCGCATTGTCGCGGAAGGCGTGGAAACCGGCGTGCAGCAGGAATTTCTGACGCAGTTGGGTTGTGATTCGTTGCAGGGGTATCTGCTGGGGCATCCGATGCCGGCGGAAAAATTCATGCAGGATATTGCGCGGGGTGAGCAGTTAGCGGTGGTCTGATCGACCGCGTTATCGTTCTTCGCGAGCAGGCTCGCTCCCACAGGGGGGCGGCGTGGAGCACAAATCCAGTGTGGGAGCGAGCTTGCTCGCGAAGGCGTCTGCCCAGACACCACAGACTCCATGCAAAACCCGCCAATGGCGGTTATTCTTCCCCCCGACTGTTACGTGTGCATTTGGGGGAAAGGCCAGCATGGATAAAGTCATTGTGATCACCGGTGGCGGACGCGGAATTGGCGCCGCGACGGCGCTGTTGGCTGCCGGGCAAGGCTATCGGATCTGCATCAACTATCAGTCGGATGAACAGGCTGCGCAAAGCGTGCTGGAGCAAGTCCGTGCCTTGGGTGCACAGGCCATCGCGGTGCGGGCCGATGTCAGCATCGAAGACGAGGTGATCGCGCTGTTCCAACGGGTCGACAGCGAACTGGGCCGCGTCACCGCTTTGGTGAACAACGCTGGCACCGTCGGACAAAAGTCGCGAGTCGACGAAATGTCCGAATTCCGTATCCTCAAAATCATGAAAACCAATGTCCTGGCACCGATCCTCTGCGCCAAGCACGCGATCCTGCGCATGTCACCCAAGCACGGCGGGCAGGGCGGCAGCATCGTCAACGTGTCGTCGGTGGCTTCGCGTCTCGGCTCGCCGAACGAATACGTCGATTACGCCGCGTCCAAAGGTGCACTCGATACCTTCACCATCGGTTTGTCCAAGGAAGTGGCGGGCGAGGGAATTCGCGTCAACGCGGTGCGTCCGGGTTACATCTATACCGATTTCCATGCCTTGAGCGGCGATCCGGATCGGGTCAGCAAGCTGGAGTCGGCGATTCCAATGGCCCGTGGCGGCCGGCCGGATGAGGTGGCGGAGGCGATTGTCTGGTTGTTGTCGGACAAGGCGTCGTATGCGACCGGGACGTTTGTTGATTTGGGGGGCGGGCGTTAAGCCCTGAACATTTCGTTGCCAGGTCGGCCCTCTTCGCGAGCAGGCTCGCTCCCACATTGGTTCTGTGTCCGGCACAAATCCAAGGTGGGAGCGAGCCTGCTCGCGAAGGCAATAGCCCAAGCAACACAGGACTGTCAGAACGACCGCACAATCCGCCCCAACGTCTCCATAGCCTTCTCCGAATCCTCAGTCCAAGGGCTGCCATAGTTCAGACGAATACAGTTCCTGAACCGCTGCGTCGGCGAGAAAATCGGCCCCGGGGCAATGCTGATGCCTTGCGCCAGTGCCATCTGAAACAGCTTCAATGAATCCATCTGCGGTGGCAATTCCAGCCACAGGAAGTAACCACCTGCGGGTTGGCTGACCCGCGTCTGCGCCGGGAAATAACGGGCAATCGCGGCGAGCATCGCGCTTTGCTGTTCTTCGAGGGCGTAACGCAATTTGCGTAAGTGACGGTCGTAGCCGCCGTGTTGCAGATAGTCGGCAATCGCTGCCTGCGCGGGCATCGAGGCACACAGCGAGGTCATCAGTTTCAGCCGTTCGATTTTCTGCGCATAACGCCCGGCGGCGACCCAGCCGATGCGGTAACCGGGGGCCAGGCTTTTGGCGAACGAGCCGCAATGCATCACCAGGCCTTCGGTGTCGAAGGCCTTGGCCGGTTTCGGTGCCTGTTGGCCGTAATAGAGTTCGGCGTAGACATCGTCTTCGATCAGTGGCACTTGGTGGCGGCGCAGCAGTTCGACCAGTTCCTGTTTCTTCGCCTCGGGCATGGTGGCGCCCATCGGGTTCTGGAAACTGGTCATGCACCAGCAGGCCTTGATCGGATGGCGTTCCAGGGTTTGCGCTAGCACGCCGAGGTCGATGCCATCGCGCGGGTGCACGGGGATTTCCACGGCTTTGAGTTTCAGCCGTTCCAGTACTTGCAGGCTGGCGTAGAACGCCGGGGCCTCGATTGCCACCAGATCGCCGGGTTCGGTCACGGCTTGCAAGCACAGGTTCAGCGCTTCGAGGGCGCCGTTGGTGATCAGCAGTTCTTCCATCGGCAGCATCAGGCCGCCGACCATGTAGCGCAGAGCGATTTGCCGGCGCAGTTGCGGATTGCCCGGCGACATGTCGGTGACGACCATGCGCGGATCCATCTCGCGGGCAGCGCTGGCCAGCGAGCGCGACAGGCGTTGCAGCGGAAACAGCGTCGGGCTGGGGAATGCCGAGCCGAAGGGGATGGTGCTCGGGTCTTTGATCGAATCGAGGACCGAGAACACCAGTTCGCTGACGTCGACTTCGGTGGAATCGTTGACGTGGCTACTGATCACCGGCTCGGAAAACGGGCTCGGCGCGTGGGTGTTGACGAAGTAACCGGAGCGCGGCCGCGCGCGGATCAGGCCGCGGCGTTCGAGCAGGTAATAGGCCTGGAACACCGTGGACGGGCTGACACCGTAGGTCTGGCTGGCGTAACGCACCGAAGGCACGCGCTGGCCGGGGCCAAGCACGCCGGAGCGGATCAGTTCAGCGATGTCGTCGGCGAATTTTTCGTAGCGTTTCATCGAGGAGCCTTGGTGCTGGTTGATGATGAGGTGTGTCAGGGGAACTGCCCCTCACCCTAACCCTCTCCCAAAGGGAGAGGGGACTGATTGCGGGATGCTTGTGAACTACACCGACCTGAAAGTACTTTGTTGAATCCATAATCGACTCGGCCGGAAAGTGCTTTGCTGAATCCATAATCGACTCGGTCTGTCAGGTCGATGTATAGCGACAGACACCTCGGTCGGCCCCCTCTACCCCTGGGAGAGGGCTGGGGTGAGGGAGCGGATTCTAAGGGATCAACGATTCATCGGCGCAACAAACCTGCTCTTCGCCACGCTATAAATTTCAGGCTCATCGCTGTCGGCAATCTTGAAACTCAAGGTCTGCGAGCTGCTGGCCGGACGTTCCGTGGTCATCGCCACCGACACCGGCACATCGACAATCTCTCCCGGGGCCAGGCTCATCTCGGTCTTGCCTTGCAGCTGGAAGCCATCGCCATCCACCAGCGTCAGGTTGTAGTCCTGGCGTTGCTGGGTCTTGTTGATGACTTTGAGGCTATAGATGTTTTCGATCTGGCCTTGACCGTTTTCACGGAACAAGCCGCGATCCTTGGTCACGTCCAGCGAGACCATCGGCCGCTCCACCAGCGCCAATGCCAGCGCGCCAATCATCGCCACCAGCACCACGCTGTAGCCGATCAAACGCGGGCGCAGCAGATGGGTTTTGCCACCCTGCAATTCGCGCTCGGAACTGTAGCGGATCAAACCACGCGGGTAATTCATTTTGTCCATGATCGAGTCACAGGCATCGATGCACGCGGCACAACCGATGCACTCCATCTGCAAGCCATCGCGAATGTCGATGCCGGTCGGGCAGACCTGCACGCACAACTGACAGTCGATGCAATCGCCCAGGCCTGCTTCCAGCGGTTTCACGTCGCGTTTACGCGGGCCACGGTTTTCGCCACGGGCCACGTCATAGGAAATCGCCAGGGTGTCCTTGTCGAACATCACGCTCTGGAACCGCGCATACGGGCACATGTGCATGCACACCGCCTCACGTAACCAACCGGCGTTGATGTAGGTGGCAGCGGTGAAAAACAGCACCCAGAACAGACTGACGCCACCAATTTGCAGGGTCAGCAATTCTTCGGCCAATGGCCGGATAGGGGTGAAATAACCGACGAAGGTCAGGCCGGTCAGCACGCTGATCGCCAGCCACAGGGTGTGCTTGGCCGCACGGCGCGCCAGTTTGTTCAGGTTCCACGGCGCGGCTTGCAGTTTGATCCGTTGGTTGCGTTCGCCTTCGGTGATCTTCTCGCACCACATGAAGATCCATGTCCACGAACTCTGCGGGCAGGTGTAGCCGCACCAGACCCGGCCGGCGAACACGGTGATGGCGAACAGGCCGAACGCGGCAATGATCAGCAGCGCCGAGAGCAGGATGAAATCCTGCGGCCAGAACGTCGCGCCGAAGATGTGGAATTTGCTTTCGGAAAGATCCCAGAGCACTGCCTGACGCCCGCCCCAGTTCAGCCACACGGTGCCGAAAAACAACACGAACAGAAAACCCGCGCCGCTCATGCGCAGGGTGCGGAACAGGCCGGTGAAGCTGCGGGTGTGGATCTGGTTGTCGCTGGACCTGGCCGTCGCCTTCATTGGGCGTGCGGGCACACTTTTGATAGTTGGAGATGCTTCTACGGTTCGGACGGGGATTTGTTCGCTCATGGTTATTCGCTCATCAGCCTCCATCAGGCCAGAGCACTATGAGCGCCGATCTGTTTGCATAACAGACTCAGCTATTTCAATAAAAAGCGGATCAGATGCGTTTCTGCGCAACGCCTGCGACAACTTGAAGCAGCCCGCAGACACGGGCGCAAACGCCTATCGCAGGCGTTTGCGCGGGGTGTTGATCAAGGTCAGTCAAATCACCGAACCACTCTCGTCGGCCTTCAAATGCTTGCGGCCGTCCTTGGCGCCTGCGACGGTCAATTCGTCGGCTTCTGCCTCGGTGATGTAAACGCGGCGGCCTTCTATTTCCACGAACGACATGGCTTTTTCGCTGTCCGTCCTGACTTCCAGGGTGTCGCAAATGCGAATTTCCTCGCCATGTTCAACGGGGAAAAAACACACTTTTTGCTCGGGGTTGGATTCATCGACTCGAAGAGGCATAGGAACAGTCCTTTTTTTCAGGGAGGTCTGCAAGGTTAGGGCGCACGCTGCGCCGATCGTTCTGCGCAACTGATTAATGGTCGCCGCTGTCCATCCTCTATAGACCCAATAACAAGGACTGCACGATGAACGCGTGGTGGCATGAAGTGTGGGAAACCCTGCAGGCGGAGTTCGCCGACGTTGGCGATGCTTCGCAATTGACGCGCATTACCGTGCGCCTGCTGATGGCGGCGATTCTGGGCGGCATTCTCGGGTTCGAGCGTGAGCACAAGGGCAAGGCTGCAGGGGTGCGCACGCATATGTTGGTGGCGCTGGGGGCGGCGTTGTTTGTACTGGTGCCGCAGACGTCCGGGGCCGAGTCCGATGCGATGAGTCGCGTGGTGCAAGGGGTGATTGCCGGGATCGGTTTTCTCGGTGCCGGGACTATCCTGAAAAACAAGGAAGGCGATGAGGGCCATGTCAAAGGTCTGACCACGGCTGCCGGGCTGTGGATGACGGCGGCCATTGGTGTCGCTGCCGGCCTTGGCCGGGAAGCCACGGCGCTGCTCAGTACCTTTCTGGCGCTGGGGATTTTCAGCGTGATGCCGCGCATCGTAAAACTCTTCGAAAAAGAAGAGGAGAAGACTGATGATCACTGACTGATCGTTGCCACGTTGATCGTTCCCACGCTCTGCGTGGGAATGCCTCAATGGACGCTCCGCGTCCGCTTTGGGACGCGGAGCGTCCCGGGCTGCATTCCCACGCGGAGCGTGGGAACGATCAGTCAGACGATGACTGGTGGCATCGTCGTTGGTGGTTCTTCTTTCGGCGGTGGCGTGGTGCCAGGTGGTTCCTGCTCGGGAATCGGTTGCGGCTCAGTCTCGGGCAAAGTGGGTTTGTCGATGTTCGGATCGGGCGTTTCCGCCGGGATCGGGATGTTCATCTGTAGACCTCCGTGTGGCACATGGCGTGAGAAGTGCTTAAGTGGATTGACCACCCTGCGCGCAATTCGATCCGCTTTTCTGACACGGCAATTTCATCTGAACTTTTCCCGGCGCCGGTCGCTCGGAACCTAAGTGAGTTCATTTCGGGGCAGGTGCTTCGTTGTGAACACTGATCCGGCACAAGAGCGTCCTTGGGGCGTTAAGGAGAGATGCTCAATGACTGCTGAAAAACCTTCGGAACTGAGCTACAACCCGCACATGCCGCTGTCGCAGGCACTGCTGCTGCCGCGCATTGTCATCGAAAACACCATGCCGACGCTTGATGGCGGGCAGTTCGCCGTGAAGTCGATTGCCGGCCGCGAAGTGGTGGTCACCAGCAAAGTGTTTGCCGACGGCCACGACAAACTCGCGGTGCGCATCCGCTGGCGCGAGGAAGGCGAGGAGACCTGGCAAAGCGAAGTGATGACCGATCAGGGCAATAACGGCTGGCAAGGCCAGTTCCGCCCTGAACATCAGGGGCGCTACCTGTATTGCATCGAAGCGTGGATCGATCAATTCGCCAGTTTCCAGTATGAACTGGAGAAGAAGCACAACGCTGCCGTGCCCGTTTCGCTCGAGCTGCAAGAAGGCCGCAGCATGGTGCAACAGGCCGCTGAACGCAGCGAAGGCCAACTGAGCGAACAGCTCGCAGCGTTGCACCATGAACTCTCCGGGCTGCTCGAAACCGAGCAAGTTGCGCTGTTTCTGCACTCGCGCAGTGCGCAACTGATGGCCGAGGCCGATCACCGGGCTTACTTGAGCGTCAGCGCCGAATTCCCCATGGACGTCGAGCGTGAGCTGGCCGAGTTCGCCAGTTGGTACGAGCTGTTTCCACGCTCGATCACCGACGATCCCCACCGCCACGGCACCTTTAACGACGTGCACTCGCGTCTGCCGATGATTCAGGACATGGGCTTCGACGTGCTGTACTTCACCCCGATCCACCCGATCGGTCGCGCCCATCGCAAGGGCCGCAATAATTCCCTGACCGCCGGCCCCGATGATCCGGGCAGCCCTTATGCGATTGGCAGTGAGGAGGGCGGTCACGAGGCGATCCACTCGCAACTCGGCACCCGCGACGACTTCCGTCGACTGGTCGCCGCTGCCGCCGATCATGGCCTGGAAATCGCCCTCGATTTCGCCATCCAGTGTTCCCAGGACCACCCGTGGCTCAAACAGCATCCGGGCTGGTTCAACTGGCGCCCGGACGGCACGATCAAATACGCGGAAAACCCACCGAAGAAATATCAGGACATCGTCAACGTCGACTTCTATGCGCCGGACGCGATTCCGAGCCTTTGGATCGAGCTGCGTGACATCGTCATTGGTTGGGTCGAAGAGGGCGTGAAGATCTTCCGCGTCGACAATCCACACACCAAACCGCTGCCGTTCTGGCAGTGGCTGATCGCTGATGTACGGGCGCTGTACCCGGAAGTGATCTTCCTCGCCGAAGCCTTTACCACGCCGGCGATGATGGCGCGTCTGGGCAAGGTCGGCTACACACAGAGCTACACCTATTTCACTTGGCGCAATACCAAAAACGAACTGGCCACGTACCTCACCGAACTGAATGAATCGCCGTGGCGCGAATGCTACCGGCCGAACTTCTTCGTCAATACGCCGGACATCAACCCGGCGTTCCTGCATGAATCCGGGCGCCCGGGGTTTCTGATTCGCGCGGCGCTGGCGACCATGGGCTCGGGGCTGTGGGGCATGTATTCGGGGTTCGAACTGTGTGAGGCGGCCCCGGTGCCGGGCAAGGAGGAATACCTCGATTCGGAGAAGTACGAGATCCGCGTCCGCGACTTCACAGCGCCCGGCAACATCATTGCCGAGATCGCCCAGCTCAACCGCATTCGTCGGCAGAACCCGGCGTTGCACACGCACCTGGGCCTGAAGGTCTACAACGCCTGGAACGACAATATTCTGTATTTCGGCAAGCGCAGTTTTGACGGCAGCAATTTCATCCTGGTCGCGGTCAGCCTCGATCCGCATAACGTGCAGGAGGCGAATTTCGAATTGCCGCTGTGGGAAATGGGCCTGCCCGATGACGCGACGACCCATGGCGAGGACTTGATGAACGGGCATCGCTGGGACTGGCACGGCAAATACCAGTTCATGCGCCTGGACCCGGCGTATCAGCCGTTCGGCATCTGGCGAATCACCGCTACGTAATGATCGTTCCCACGCTCTGCGTGGGAATGCATCCCGGGACGCTCCGCGTCCCAGAAACGGACGCAGAGCGTCCATGGCGGCATTCCCACGCAGAGCGGGGGAACGATCATCGTGGGGCGCTTTTAAAGCATTCAGCAGGAGTTTCACATGGCGAAGAAACCCAAGGCAGCCACCTTCATCAAAGACCCGCTCTGGTACAAGGACGCGGTGATCTATCAAGTTCACGTCAAATCGTTTTTCGACTCCAATAATGACGGGATCGGCGACTTTCCCGGCCTGATCGCCAAACTCGATTACATCGCCGACCTCGGCGTCAATACCATCTGGCTATTGCCGTTCTATCCCTCGCCGCGTCGCGATGACGGTTATGACATTGCCGAATACCGAGGCGTACACAGCGATTACGGGACCATGGCCGACGCCAAGCGCTTTATCGCCGAAGCGCACAAACGCGGCTTGCGGGTGATCACCGAGCTGGTCATCAACCACACCTCCGATCAGCACCCGTGGTTCCAGCGTGCACGCAAGGCCAAACCCGGCTCGGCGGCGCGGGACTTCTATGTGTGGTCGGATGACGATCAGAAGTACGACGGCACGCGGATCATTTTTCTCGACACGGAAAAGTCCAACTGGACCTGGGACCCGGTCGCCGGCCAGTACTTCTGGCACCGTTTCTATTCGCACCAACCGGACCTGAATTTCGACAACCCGCAAGTGATGAAAGCCGTGCTCTCGGTGATGCGCTACTGGCTGGACATGGGCATCGACGGTCTGCGCCTCGACGCGATTCCGTACCTGATCGAGCGTGACGGTACCAACAACGAGAACCTGCCCGAGACCCACGACGTCCTCAAACAGATCCGCGCAGAAATCGACGCCAACTATCCCGACCGCATGCTGCTCGCCGAGGCCAACCAATGGCCGGAAGACACCCAGCTGTACTTCGGTGATACCGATGCCGCGGGCCTTAACGGTGACGAATGCCACATGGCGTTTCACTTCCCGCTGATGCCGCGCATGTACATGGCGCTGGCCCAGGAAGATCGCTTCCCGATCACCGACATTTTACGCCAGACCCCGGAAATCCCTGCCAACTGCCAGTGGGCGATCTTTCTGCGCAACCACGATGAGCTGACCCTGGAAATGGTCACTGACAAAGAACGTGACTATCTGTGGAATTACTACGCCGCTGACCGCCGTGCGCGGATCAATCTCGGCATTCGTCGGCGTCTGGCGCCACTGATGGAACGTGATCGCCGCCGCATCGAATTGCTCAACAGTCTGCTGCTGTCGATGCCCGGCACGCCGACCTTGTATTACGGCGATGAAATCGGCATGGGCGACAATATCTACCTCGGCGACCGCGACGGTGTGCGCACGCCGATGCAATGGTCGATCGACCGTAACGGCGGCTTCTCCCGCGCCGACCCGGCGAGTCTGGTGCTGCCGCCGATCATGGATCCGCAGTACGGTTATTTGTCGGTCAACGTCGAAACCCAGTCGGGCGACCCGCATTCGCTGTTGAACTGGACCCGCCGTCTGCTAGCGGTGCGCAAGCAGTCCAAGGCCTTCGGCCGTGGCACCTTGAAGATGCTTTCACCGAACAACCGTCGCGTGCTGGCCTACACCCGCGAATTCACCGATGCCGACGGCAAACACGAAATCATCCTCTGCGTGGCCAACGTTTCGCGCAGTGCGCAAGCGGTGGAACTGGACCTGTCGGCCTACGTCGGCATGGTGCCGGTGGAGATGCTCGGCGGTAATGCCTTCCCGCCGATCGGTCAGTTGAATTTCCTCCTGACCCTGGCGCCGTACGGTTTCTACTGGTTTGCACTGGCCGCGGAAAACCAGATGCCGAGCTGGCACGTCGAACCGGCGCAGAGCCTGCCGGACTTCACCACGCTGGTGTTGAAGAAACGCATGGAAGAACTGCTCGAAGCGCCGTCACGGACGACGCTGGAGCAGAGCATTCTGCCGAGCTGGCTGCAGAACCGCCGCTGGTTCGCCGGCAAGGATGCAGCCATCGACAAGGTACATCTTGCCTACGGCGTACGATTTGGCGATGCGCAGCATCCGGTGCTGCTCAGCGAAATCGAAGTCACCAGTGGTGGGCAGACCAGTCGTTATCAACTGCCGTTCGGTTTCATTTCCGAGGATCAGGTCGGCCCGGCGTTGCCGCAGCAATTGGCCTTGTCCCGTGTACGCCGTGTACGACAAGTCGGTCTGATCACCGACGCGTTCAGCCTCGAAGCGTTTATTCGTGCGGTGCTGCAAGGCATGCAGAACAACACGGTATTGGAGTCGAATGAGGGTGAAATCCGCTTTGCACCGACGCCGCATCTGGAAAAACTCGGCCTCGGTGCCGAGTCGGAAGTGCGTTATCTGTCCGCCGAGCAATCGAACAGCTCGGTGGTGATCGGCAACAGCATGGTGCTCAAGCTGATACGTAAAGTCGCTTCTGGCGTACACCCGGAACTGGAGATGAGCGCTTACCTGACCGAGGCCGGATTTGCCAATATCTCTCCGCTGCTCGGCTCGGTGATCCGTCGCGATGGCAAGGGCGAAGACAACTTGCTGATGATCGCTCAGGGTTACTTGAGCAATCAGGGCGATGCGTGGGAATGGACGCAGAACAACCTCGAACGGGCGCTGCGTGATGAGCTGGCCGATGCCATGTCCGAGCAGGAACAGCATTACAACGCCCTCGGTGAGCTAAGGGATTTTGCCGGCATGCTCGGTCAGCGTCTGGGTGAGATGCACAAGGTGCTCGCCGCGCCTACCGACAATGCCGACTTCGCGCCGCAGGTGTCGACGGCCAAGGACATGCAGGCGACGGGCAAGGATGTCGTGGCCCAGGTCGAGCACGCCTTGAAACTGCTCAAGCAGCATCAGGGCGAACTCAGCGCAGCGGATCAGAAACTGGTGAAGAGGCTGGTCGACGAGAAGAAAACCATTCTCGCCCACGTGCAGGATCTGGCGAAAAAAGCCGTCGGCGGTTTGCGCATTCGCGTCCATGGCGATCTGCATTTGGGCCAGGTGCTGGTGATCAAGGGCGATGCCTATCTGATCGACTTCGAGGGTGAGCCGGCGCGGCCATTGAGCGAGCGCCGTGGCAAACACAGTCCGTACAAAGATGTCAGCGGCGTGCTGCGCTCGTTCGATTACGCGGCAGCGATGACCATCAACGTGCACAACGTCGACCACAGCGCTGAGTCTGAAACCGCGCGGCGTCTGGTCGCCGAGCGTTATCTGCGTGAGGCCCGTGAGGCATTTGTTCAGGCATATCGCCGTGCGGCAGCTAGTCTTGATCATGCCTGGCAAGATCCTGAAGGTGCCGACGCCGCTTTGGCGTTGTTTGGCCTGGAGAAGGCGGCCTATGAAGTGGCCTATGAAGCCGAAAATCGCCCCACGTGGCTGCCCGTGCCGTTGCATGGTTTGTACGGGTCATTGACGGGGCTTAAACCCTTTTCCGATCTTGGTGGAGAGTAGTCATGAGTTTCTCGAACAAGGAACAGGGTCAGGTCAAAGAAGCATTGCTGCCCTCGGCGAAAGATATCGACGCCTTGGTCCGCGCTGAACATCACGATCCTTTTTCCATTCTTGGCCCGCACGGCGATGGCGCTGGCGGGCAGTTCATTCGCGCCTATCTACCGGGTGCGTTGAGTGTCGTGGTGCTGGACAAGGACAGCGGCGAAGAACGCGGTCCACTGGAGCAGACCGAAACGCCGGGGCTGTTTGTCGGTCATTTCGATCAGGCGCGGCCGTATCAGTTGCGCACGCGCTGGGCCGGCGGCGAGCAAGTCGCCGAAGACCCGTATAGCTTCGGTCAACTGCTCGGTGAAATGGATTTGTATCTGTTCGCCGAGGGCAATCACCGCGACCTCAGTGCGTGCCTCGGCGCCCAGCTGAAAACCGTGGATGGTGTCGACGGCGTGCGTTTCGCCGTGTGGGCGCCGAATGCCCGACGCGTGTCAGTGGTCGGTGATTTCAACGTCTGGGACGGGCGTCGCCATCCAATGCGCCTGCGTCACCCGTCGGGGGTCTGGGAGTTGTTCATCCCGCGCCTGCAAGCGGGGGAGTTGTACAAATACGAGATTCTCGGCGCTCACGGGATTCTGCCGCTCAAGGCCGACCCGATGGCGCTGGCTACCAGCCTGCCGCCGGATACCGCGTCGAAAGTCGCTGAGCCGCTGCAAATCGACTGGCAAGATCAGGACTGGATGAGCAGCCGACGCGACCGGCAGAAACACTCGGCGCCGCTGTCGATCTATGAACTGCATGCCGGTTCCTGGCAATGCGAGCTGGACGATCTGGGCGAAGTGGCGCGCCAGTACACCTGGCCGGAACTTGCTGAAAGGTTGATCCCGTACGTCAAGGAACTGGGTTTTACCCATATCGAACTGATGCCGATCATGGAGCACCCGTTTGGTGGCTCCTGGGGTTATCAATTGCTTTCGCAATTCGCGCCGAGCGCGCGCTATGGCTCCCCGGCGCAGTTTGCCGAATTCGTCGACGCCTGCCACCGGGCGGAGATCGGTGTGATCCTCGACTGGGTGCCAGCACATTTCCCCACTGATACTCACGGTATGGCGCAGTTCGACGGCACCGCGCTGTACGAGTACGGCAATCCGCTGGAAGGCTTCCATCAGGATTGGGACACGCTGATCTACAACCTCGGGCGCACCGAGGTGCACGGCTATATGCTGGCCTCCGGACTGCACTGGTTGAAGCATTTCCATGTCGACGGTCTGCGCGTCGATGCGGTGGCGTCGATGCTTTATCGCGACTATTCGCGCAAGGCCGGCGAATGGGTGCCCAACCGCCACGGTGGCCGCGAGAATCTCGAAGCCATCGATTTTCTGCGGCACTTGAACGATGTGGTTGAGCTGGAAGCGCCGGGCGCGCTGGTGATCGCCGAAGAATCCACCGCGTGGCCGGGTGTCAGCCAAAGCACGCAGCAAGGTGGACTGGGTTTCGCCTACAAGTGGAACATGGGCTGGATGCACGATTCGCTGCATTACATTCAGCAGGATCCGGTGTACCGCGCGCATCATCACAACGAGTTGAGTTTTGGCTTGGTCTACGCCTGGTCCGAGCGGTTCATCCTGCCGATTTCCCACGACGAAGTGGTGCACGGCAAGCATTCGCTGATCGACAAGATGCCCGGTGATCGCTGGCAGAAATTCGCCAACCTGCGCGCCTATCTGAGTTTCATGTGGACGCATCCGGGCAAAAAGCTGTTGTTCATGGGCTGCGAATTTGGCCAGTGGCGCGAGTGGAATCACGATCAGCAGTTGGACTGGTATCTGCTGCAGTACTCCGAGCACAAAGGCGTGCAGAAACTGGTTGGCGATCTCAATCGGCTCTATCGCGAGGAGCCGGCGCTGCACGATCAGGACGACGCACCGCAGGGCTTTCAGTGGTTGATTGGCGACGATGCGATCAACAGCGTTTATGCCTGGCTGCGCTGGAGCAAGGACGGTAAACCGGTGCTGGTGGTGGCTAACTTCACGCCGGTGCCGCGTCAGGCCTATCGCGTCGGTGTGCCGTTTTCCGGGCGCTGGACTGAGCTGCTTAACAGCGATGCCGACACCTATGCCGGTTCCAATTACGGCAATGGCGGCGGGGCGTTTACCGAGGAAGTGCCGAGCCATGGCCAGTCGTTGTCGCTGGAACTGAATCTGCCGCCGTTGGCGGTGTTGATCCTCAAACCGGAGGGTTGATCCGAGACCGCGTCGCTGCCTTCGCGAGCAGGCTCGCTCCCACAGGGTAAATACATTCCAAATGTGGGAGCGAGCCTGCTCGCGAAGGCGCCAGTTCAGACACCTTCAAAATCCGGCTCAGCGCTCACCAACGCATCCGCACTCCAAGGCTGCCAATGATCCCGTTCAAATCATTGTCATCGACATCACTGCTGTAATCGGCACTGACATACAGACTCACCGCCGGCGTCACCCGCGCCACCAGGCCCAATCCCAACTCAACAGTGGATGATTTGCGGCTGCTGCTGATCTTGTCGACCTGATCCAGGGTCACGGTATTGCCGGTGTAAACGGTGTGCCAGAGGTTGGTGCGCACATAGGGTTCGACCGGCAGACCATTCAAATCGTAACTGCCTTTCAAGCGTGCGCCGACGCGGCCGCTCCACGCTGTCAGATCGGAGGAAGAGGCATTGCCCGAACCGGCGTAGGGCGTGTCGAGGGTGATGCGCTGATTGATCAATTGCGCCTGCGGTTCCACCACCCAGTTTTCACTCAAGCCAATCGGGAAGCCGCCTTCGACCGAGAAGGTCATGGCACTGCCTTCGGTGGCTTGCCGCGCGCCTTGGCCGTTGCGACTGAAGCCGCTGACCCGGCCGCCACTGGCGGATAAATCAACGTGCCAGCCCTGGGCGCCGATCAGGCTGTAATAGGCGCCAAGGCTTTGGCCTTGCAGATTGAGGGTGTCACTGTTCGGGTCTGCCAGGGCGCGGCTGGTAAGCGGGCCGTTGCCATTGGCTTGAATCTGGTTGAGACCACCAATCAGGCCGATTTTCTGGGTATGGCTACCACTTTGCAGAGTCAGCACGGCGGGGCCTTTGAAGTCGCCGCTGCCGGGTGTCGCGTAACCTGACGACAGCACGTCGGTCTGTGCCTGCCGGGCGCTTCTGCCGTACAACTCATCCCAGGCTGACGGAGCGAGGTCTTCGGTGATCAGGCGCGTGCCTTGCAGATCGGGGCGTGGACTGAAGCGTTGCGGGCCGGGCGTAATGACGGTGGCGGGCAAGGTCATGACCGGCACGTCCGCGCGATACCACGGGGTCGTTTCATCCGCCGCAGAACCGGCCTGCGCCTCCATGGATGAGCACAGCAAGATTGAACTCGACACTGTGCAGAAAGTGATTTTGATCTCGCGTGGGCTTATTGAAGTTTTCATGGAGGTCTACCTTGCAGGCGCATGCATTCTCTCTGTGTGGCGTCTCTCCTACCCCGAACGAGGGGCGACCGAATGGAGCGGGGCGAACTCTGACCGCTCGATTTCGCGAGTGTCCGAAGGCTCGTCCCGGGTAGTGATTCCGGGGGTAGTAAGGTAGAGATAAGAAGAGTCGAGCGTGCCCGTCAAGAAATTGAACGATGAGCGGTAGTAGCAAAACGGGCTTTGCAAGCGTTTGTTTTTCTGCACATAACTAAGTGGTTGTTTGTATGGAAAAACGCAACGAAAGCCCCGACCCAGAGGCATTCAGTTACCGACAGATGGTCTGTCGGTAACTTTCAACCAACGAACGAGCTGCCTCATTGCGTCCTGCATTGCTGTCACTATTGCGGCTACAGGTGCACTTCGACGGCCAGCGGCAGATGATCGGACAGATGCGTCCACGGCTTGTTACCGAGGATCTGTGGGTCATGACTGCTGGCATTGCGCAGGTAGATCCGGTCCAGTCGCAGTAATGGAAAACGCGCCGGGTAAGTCTTGGCCGGGCGCCCGTGGTGACGCTCGAAGGCTTCGTGCAGATAGTCGCGACGGGCGAGGGCGACATTGCCCTGCAGCTGCCAGTCATTGAAATCGCCGGCGATGATCACCGGCGCATCATCAGGCAGGGATTCGAGCAACTGACAAAGCAGTTGCAGCTGCAATTGCCGATGGCTTTCCAGCAGACTCAGGTGCACACAAATCGCGTGGACCTCGGCGTGCCCCGGCACATCGAGCACGCAGTGCAGCAGGCCACGGCGTTCAGGGCCGGTGATCGACACATCGAGGTTGCGGTACTCACGGATCGGGTATTTCGACAGCAGTGCATTGCCGTGGTGGCCGTCGGGGTAGACGGCGTTGCGCCCATAGGCGAAATCGCTCCACATGCTGTCGGCGAGAAACTCGTATTGCGAGGTTTGCGGCCATTCGTTGTAACGACTCGAATGCCGCTCGTGTTCACCCACCACTTCCTGCAGAAACACCAGATCGGCCGAAGTGCTGCGCACCGCTTCACGCAGTTCCGGCAGGATGAAGCGCCGGTTGAGCGCGGTGAAGCCCTTGTGGGTGTTGACCGTCAGCACCCTGAGACGATGGATGACGGGCGCGTCGACAACATGACGCTTGGGATCGCTGGACACGTTCACTCCTCTGGATTGCGGGCCACTTGTTCATGCGACTGACGGGGAGGGGCGGCAGTTCCTTGCAAATCATGGTTGATGACAACCCAATTCCTGTGGGAGCGAGCCTGCTCGCGAAGGCGTCGGCAAATCCAATACATGAGTTGGTAGAACCACCGCGTTCGCGAGCAGGCTCGCTCCCACCCGAAACGGCGTCAGACAAACACGATTTCGTAGGGCAGGCGCATTCTTTCGAGAATCACCGGCGGCAGCATCGGCGCAATGCCGATCGCCGGTTCACCGTTGAGCTGGCTGGCGTAGGCGTGAGTGGCGTGGCTTTTGCGCGCGACGGTCCAGGTGTCGAGGCGCAGTTTGCGCGCGCGTTCCCAAGGGATCAGTTGCTGGTCGCGTTCAGGCCAGTGCCAGGCCCACACCGGTACATCATGAAAGGTCGCGCCGGCCTGTTCAGCCGCTTGCGCACTGGCCCGGCCCACGGCTTCATGGTCGTCGTTGCCATCGCCGCGCCAGGTGCTGAACACCACGTCGCCGGGGCGCAGGTAGCGGCTGATGAATTCGGTTACTTGCGCCTGTTGTTCGCACAGGGCGTTGTCAGTGAAGCCACCGCGCACCCATTTCAGGCTGTGCATCGGCAGGCCGAGGCGGCGCAGGGCTTCGACGCTTTCCTGTGGGCGGAATACGCTAAGGCGTTTTTCCGACCATTGCCGCGAACCCGGATGGCTGGCGCTGCCGTCGGTGATCGAGAGCAATTGCAGCGGATGACCGAGGCTGGAGAGTAATTGCAGCAGGCCGCCGCAGGTGACCACTTCATCACCCGGATGCGGCGCGATGACCACGGCGCGGGCGCCGTCGGGCACCAGGCTGCGGGTATTGATGACGGGAATGTTGTCCAGTTGCGCGGCGCTGTTCCAGATTTGCGCCGGCGAACTGCTGTCGCTGAGGGTTAACGGTTTCATGATATGACGTCCTTGTGTTGACTCGCCCTCAGTCGTGCGCGTGACAGTGATTGCCCGACGCTACCGACCCGTGAAGGCTGGTTGATTGCCCAGCGACGCTCCAAACCCTGGATTGCCGCGCAGCAGAGTATTGCTCATGAAGCTAAATTCGTCGCGTCACAGATCAATCTGATCCGCTTTTTTTTGCTCTATCTGTGCCAGATTTCGCAGATAGTCACCAAAGCCACCGCGCGCACGGCTGTCGAAGCGAGCGCTGGTCAGCACTTGCGGGCGATGGCTCCAGGCGATGTTCGCGCCGTCGAGTTCCAGCTCCCGCACCAATTGCACATCTTCGTCGCACGCCAGCGGTTTGAAGCCACCAGCCCAGCGATAGGCGTCGGCACTGATGCCCAGATTGGCGCCGTGGATATGCCGATGGCCATCGCAGGCACGGTAATGCCGGTGGTAGCGGATTTGCGCCGCGGCATCGAATGACTCGTGCCAGTGCTCGACGGTGACGGTACCGCAGACTGCGTCTGCACCCAACCCCAGTTGTGCCACCAGCCAGTCATCGGCGACGCGGCTGTCGGCGTCCGAGCAGGAGATCCAGCGCGCGCCGCGCTCCAGCAACAGCTGTGCGCCAGCCGCGCGGGCCTGACCGACATTGCGCGCGTCGATGTGCAGGCTCAGCACCGGATAGCCGCTGACAATCTGCGCCGAGCGATCGGTGCAACTGTCGAGCACCACCAGCACTTCGACGCGCTCGCCGGCCAGCAAGCCATGCCGGCTGGCGCGCATGGCCGCGCTGAGGCATTCGTCGAGCAGGTCTTCTTCGTTGTGTGCCGGGATCAGAATGCCGATCATCGCAAACCCTCCAGTGCCGCCACCGAGCGCGGTTCACGGCTCCACACCTCAAGAATGAAGTCCGCTTCCTGATGCAAAACCAGCCGTGGCAGCTGCAGTTTTTCGTGGATCAGGTCGTGAACCTGCCGGGCATTCAGCGGGCAGCCGTCGATGGGCGGACGCCAGTGACAAGCGAGGAACTGGCCGCCGGCAGTCAGACAATCACTGGCCCGACGGATCACTTCTGTCAGATCTTCGCCGTCGAGGTAGTAGCCGATCTCGCTAAATACAATCAGGTCGAATTTTTCCTCCGGCCAGTCGCCGGGAAGACGGTTTTGCCGCACTTCGGCGTGTTCGAACAGACTCAAACGCGTGCGCGCCAAGGTCACTGCGGCACTGGCAGTGTCGCAGCACAGCAAGCGATCGCAACGGGCGGCGAGTTCGG
Source organism: Pseudomonas sp. S3_C06 (assembly GCF_054667675.1). Taxonomy (NCBI): domain Bacteria; kingdom Pseudomonadati; phylum Pseudomonadota; class Gammaproteobacteria; order Pseudomonadales; family Pseudomonadaceae; genus Pseudomonas; species Pseudomonas sp. S3_C06. The sequence continues at coordinate 894,502 of NZ_CP162747.1, read as the reverse complement.
CGCTCAACTCGCCGTTGGCGCAGCCCGGTTCGAAGATCGCCCGATAGTGCGGACGCGGCAGGGCGGCGAGGGTGATCGCGCGTTTGCGCTGCTCGTACCAGCGTTCGCGGAACGCCCACGGGTCGTCGTTTCCGGCAAACAGGCCGTCGAAATAGCGATCCTCGACACTCATAGAAACACCACTTCGAAGGGCTGTAAGAGGCGATCGAGCACATACGGCGCGAGCACCGGGCCGAGTCCGGCGTCAGGGTCGCCTTCCAGTTGACTGGCGAAGGCGTACACCGCGTGGCGCTTGCGTGCGACTTGCGCTGGCGTCAGGAGAATCTTGCGCGCCCGTTGCCACGGTACGAAGGCGTCTTCCGGGGTTGCCCAGTGCCACGTCCACACCGGCAATTCATGGCAGCTCGCACCGACCCGGCGCGCGGCTTCGGCACTGGCGCGGCCGACGGCTTCGTGGTCGCAATGGCCGTCCTCGCTCCACGTGGTGAACAGCACGTCGTCGGGACGCAGGTGACGCTCGATGAAATCGACCAGTTCGGCTTCCTGCGCCGCGACCTGAGTGTCGGTGAAGCCGCCGCGCAGCCACTTCACGCGATGCATCGGCAGACCGAGTCGGCGCAGCGCTTCGGCAGATTCCTGTGGGCGCACCACGCTCAGTCGCTCCACCGGCCAGCGACTGGAACCAGGGTGACTGGCGCTGCCGTCGGTCACCGAAATCAATTGCAAAGGCCGGCCAGCAGCCGCGAGCAATTGCAGCAAGCCACCACAGCCGAGCACTTCGTCGTCCGGGTGCGGCGCGACAATGACTGCCCGTGCGCCCGGTGGCACCAGACTGAGGATGTCGATGCTGTCCAGCTCCGCCAGATGCCGCGAAGCCTGCCATTGATGCAGGCTCGTGCCCTGACCGACAATCGGATTGATTTTCATAGCGCCCATGCCTCCGCGGATTGCCCGGCAACCATTTGCCCGAGCGCCGCCAGATCACGTTCGGCATGACTCTGACGCAAGAACACCGGCAGGTCGGCGCTGAGCCGGGCAAAGTGACGATCCTTGCAAAACGGTCCGGCACCGAGGGCGCGACCAACCTCACGCATCACCTGTTCGGCAGACTGCTCGACCACCGCGCGGGCCCGACGGGCGAGCAATTCGGCGTTGTCCTCGGGGTGTGCATCGATGTGCAGGGCGCTGAAACGCAGCACATCGACGGCCGCCTGCAAGGCACTGTCGACTGCGCCGAGATGGGCGAGGGCGTGGGGTTCCGGGCGTTGTCCACAATGGCTGCGCAACGCTTCGGCGATTTGCCGCGCGGCGCCGTACCAGCATGCAGCAATGCCGATCCCGCCCTGCCAGAAACCCGCACGTTGCAGATAGTCGCCGGGGTTGCCGATGGCCTGTGCTTCGGCGCCGTCGAACAGCACTTCAACGCTGCCGGTGGCGCCCATGCCCACGGCTTGCCAGCCTTGCTCGGTGATGGTCACGCCCGGTTGGTCGAGGGCGACGGCCACCAGTTGTTGCTGATCATCGGCATCCCACGCGGTGAGCAAGGCATGGCTGAGCACGGCGGCGCCGGAGCACCACGCCTTGCGTCCGTGCAGCGCGACCATGTGCCCGGCCGGACTGACCTTGACCCGCGCTTGCGGCGGTTCCGCTGCCCACATGCCCCAAGTGCTGCCCGGTGTCGGCGTACCGCCCAATTGCTCGATGATCGCCAGTGCGTCGGTGTGGCCTTCGAACAGTTTGCACAAGCCCAGATCATGTCCGCCGACCTCCGCCAAACACTGAAAACGCTCCAGCGTGTGGCCACTGCCCGGTAGCGGCAGGCGATCCAGCCCGGCCTCGACCAGCGCCCGCAGGCAATTGCCGAGGGCTGCGGTGTGCGGATAATCCGCTGGACGTCGGGTCAGATAACTGTGCAGATCCATATCAATCTTCTTCATCACGTTGCAGTTCGAACAGCAGCAGCGAGCGCCCGGTGACCGAGTATTGGTGACCGAACTCGAAGCGTTCCTGACCGCGAATCGACGGCTGATTGGTGTCGACCATGCATGTCCAGAAACCACCGTCGGGTACTTCCGGCAAGGTGAAGTTGACGATGTCGTGGTGCGCGTTGACCACCAGCAGCAGCGTCGCATCCGCGCCTTTGCGGCGAATCCCGGTTTCCTGGGCGCGACCATCGAGCAGCATGCCCAGGCAACGGTTGTGCGCGTCGTGCCAGTGTTCGGTGGTCATCTCGGTGGCGTCCGGTGCCAGCCAGGTGACGTCCTTGACGCCGATGTCCTCGTTGTACTCGCCGACCAGGAAGCGCCCGCGACGCAGGATCGGATAGGTCAGGCGCAACTTGATCAGACGTTTGACGAACTTCAGCAGTGCCTTGCCGTCCTCGCTGAGGTCCCAGTTGACCCAACCGATCTCGCTGTCCTGGCAATAGGCGTTGTTGTTGCCGTCCTGGGTGCGGGCGAATTCGTCGCCGGCGACGATCATCGGTGTGCCTTGGGCGAGCAGCAGGGTGGCGAAGAAGTTGCGCATCTGCCGATGGCGCAGGGCATTGATTTCCGGATCGTCGGTCGGGCCTTCGACGCCGTGGTTCCACGACAGGTTGTTGTTGCTGCCGTCCTGATTGTTCTCGTCGTTGGCTTCGTTGTGCTTGTCGTTGTACGAGACCAGATCGTTGAGGGTGAAACCGTCGTGGGCGGTGATGAAGTTCACCGACGAATACGGCCGCCGCCCACGCTGATTGAACATCTCACCGGAGGCGGTCATGCGGCTGGCAAAATCGGCGACCTGACCGTCGTCGCCTTTCCAGAAGGCGCGCACGGTGTCGCGGAACTTGTCGTTCCACTCGACCCAGCCCGGTGGGAAGTTACCCACCTGATAACCGCCGGGGCCGCAGTCCCACGGCTCGGCGATCATTTTCACCTGACGCAGCACCGGGTCCTGGCGGCAGGCGACGAGGAAGCTGTGACGTTCATCGAAGCCATCGTGATAGCGGCCGAGAATGGTTGCCAAGTCGAAACGGAAACCGTCGACATGCATCTCACTGGCCCAGTAACGCAACGAGTCGGTGACCATTTGCAGCACGCACGGGTGGCTCAGGTCCAGCGTGTTGCCGGTGCCGGAATCGTTGATGTAGAAGCGCTTGTCGTCGGGCATCAAGCGGTAGTAGGAGGCGTTGTCGATGCCGCGCATCGACAGGGTCGGGCCTTGTTCGTTGCCCTCGGCGGTGTGGTTGTAGACCACGTCGAGGATCACTTCGAGGTTGGCTTCGTGCAGGTGCGCGACCATCTCCTTGAACTCGGCGATCTTGCCGCTGGCCAGATAACGCGGGTCCGGGGCGAAGAAGGCGATGCTGTTGTAGCCCCAGTAATTGGTCATGCCTTTGTGCAGCAGATGCTGGTCGTTGACGAAGGCGTGGATCGGCAGCAGCTCGACCGTCGACACGCCGAGCTTGCGGATGTGTTCAAGCACATCGTCGACCATCAACCCGGCGAAGGTGCCGCGCACGTTCTCCGGTACAGAAGGGTGGCGCATGCTGATGCCGCGCACGTGGGTTTCATAAATGATGGTCTTGTCCCACGGCACGCTGACGCGGTGGTCATTGCCCCAGGTGTGCGCCGGGTCGATGACCTTGCATTTGGGCACAAAAGGCGCGCTGTCGCGTTCATCGAAACTGAGGTCGGCGTCGGGATGGCCGATGGTGTAGCCGAACAGCGCTTCCGACCATTTCAGTTCGCCAACCAGTTGCTTGGCGTAGGGATCGATAAGCAATTTGTTGTGGTTGAAGCGGTGACCGTTGGCCGGGTCGTAAGGGCCGTAGACACGGTAGCCGTAGATCAGCCCCGGATGCGCATCGGGCAGGTAGCCGTGGTAGATCTCGTCGGTGTATTCCGGCAGTTCGATGCGCTCCAGTTCGACTTCGCCGGCGTCGTCGAAGATGCACAGTTCGACTTTGGTGGCGTTGGCGGAAAACAGCGCGAAGTTGACCCCCAGCCCATCCCAGGTCGCACCGAGCGGGAAGGGCAGGCCTTCACGGATTCTCGACGGCTCGGCGTGCGCGGTGGGCTCGGCTTTTTTTGGACGGGTCATGATTGCTCCTGCAAAACGGGTAATTTCTGGGCTTACACATCCCCCTGTAGGAGTGAGCCTGCTCGCGATAGCGGTCTATCAGGCGACATCAATGTTGAATGTCAGATAGCTATCGCGAGCAGGCTCACTCCTACAGGGGATTGGTGGGTTTCTTGAGGACGAACGCGCCCTCGGTGGCGAGCGAACCCGCCACACATTCATTCAGTTCAATAATCCGGTTAGCGTCAGATCGCCGAAGGCTTTCGCGGCGCTCGGGGCTTTTTCTCAGCGGCTTTTTCGCCCGGGGGAATCACTTTGGCGGCGCTGGCCGGTTTGGCCTTGGCCGCCGGTTTCGGTTTGGCGGCCGGCGCTTTGACCTCGGCAGTCTTGCCCGCGGTTTTGCTGCCAGCGGCTTTCGGTGGCTTCTTCGGCGCCAGCGCTTCTGCTTCAGCCAGTTTGCGCGCCATCTCCCAATGGCGTGCTTCCTGACCGTCGGGCTGACCTTCCGATTCCCAGATTTGATAGGCGAATTCGCGAATGCGTTTATCGTCGGTACTCATCGCAATGCTCCTGAACTGAACTCGTGCTTACGTTAAGTGTTGGATAAAGAGATTGACCGGGACATCCCCCAGCGCGTCGCTGATATTCAGCTCCCTGTTTTTTGTGACTGCTGTGCTTGAAAAAAGTCCCTTCAGGTTTGTGTCAGAGGCGGCGAACGGTAAAACCACCCGCGTATCGCCCCAGCGCAGCGCATCGACCTGAGGTACAGCACCGTTTTCCAGCAAGTTTGCGCAACGGATCGGCACGATCACGATGGCCTGCTTGCCCTCGTGCTCACGGGCAAACGCGAGCACGTTGTGCGCCTGACTGCCGAGCACTTCCAGGGGCTGGTAGCTGCCCCGGCGGAACAACTCGGCATGCTCGACACGCAGGTTCAGCACTTGGGCGATCAAGCCTTGCTTGATGCGTCCGTCACGCCAGTTCGCCAGCAACTCCACAGGTGGTAATGGCTCCTGCAAGGCGTGTTCACGAGCGGCGTAATCCACCGGCCGGCGGTTGTCCGGATCGACCAGACTGAAGTCCCAGAACTCGTTGCCCTGATACAGATCCGGCACCCCCGGCACGGTCATGCGCAGCAAGGTTTGCGCCAAACCATTAAGCGCCCCGGCAGCGGCGATGCTGTTGACGGTCTTGCTCAGCGCGGCGCGCAGCAGTTCGCCTTCCTCTCCGGTGAGGAGTTTTTCGGTGAACGCCTGCGCGGCGTTTTCATAGGCTTCGTTCGGTGCGCTCCAACTGCTTTGCAGCTTGGCTTCACGCAGGGCTTTCTGCTGCCATTGCCAGATACGTTTGGCGTAGTCGGCTGCTCCTGCCTGATCGTCATCGCGCAATTGCAACGGCCAACTGCCGAGCAACGCTTGATAGAGGATCAGCTCATCGCCGGTCGAAGGCATCTGATCGTCAACCCGAACAGGACGGGCGAGGGCGCGCCACAATTCGATCTGCTCCGCATACCAATGACTGCGCTCGCTGAGCACGGCCAGACGCGCGCGGGTGTCTTCACCGCGTTTGTGATCGTGGGTGGCGGTGGCCAGCAAGTTGTCGGGGAACTCGTTCAGCCGTTGCTGATTGACCGCGTGAAAGTCGCTGACCGGGGCACTGAACTGCTCGGTGTTGTAGCCGACGTCATTGCGCGACAGCAGCACGGCCGAGCGATACAGCGCGGTGTCTTCCACGGCTTTGGCCGCCGCCGGTGAAGTCAGTTGCTGAAAGCGTACGCAGGCGTGTTTGAGGATTTTGCGTGAACGCCCGCGCGGTTTGTGCCGCCATGGCGTGCCACCGAGCCACGCAGCGACACAGTCGAGTACCGGCCAATCGGCTTCGCTGAGGGTTTGCCGCGCACCGTCCATGGCCTGCTGGAAAAATCTTTCGTCCTGTTCGGAGCGACCCATCGCGCTGATGTAGGTGCGGTATACCGGGAAATGCACGATCAACGCCTGCAACACCCGGCGGATCGCGCCGAGTGTCAGGTCGCGAGTCATCAGGTCATCGCGGGCGACTTGCAGCAGCGCTTGGGCGACGCTTTCGCAATCGCTGGCCAACGAACCGTTGAGGATCTGCTGGCGCGCCAGTTGCGCTTCCTCGATGAAAGCAGCCGGCCGTTCGGTGCGGCGTTGCCAGAGGTCACCGAGTACGTGTTCGCCATCGGGATCGTGCTGCAGCAGCGACAGCTGATTCATGAATTCATAACCGGTGGTGCCGTCCACCGCCCAGTCGCGGTGCAGGGTTTCGCCGGCGCCGAGGATCTTCTCGACGTAGATCGGCAAGTGCCTGCCGGGTGCCAGCAGATCGACACGCCGGCGCAGTTTGCGGCAATAGCCACGCGGGTCGGCGAGGCCGTCGATGTGGTCGATGCGCAAGCCGTCGACCAGCCCTTCAGCGATCAACTGAAAGATCTTGCCGTGGGTGGCCTCAAACACTGCCGGACGTTCAACGCGCAATCCACCGAGTTCGTTGATGTCGAAAAAGCGCCGCCAGTTGATGTCATCCGCTGCGGTGCGCCAACTGGCCAGGCGATAGCTCTGACGCTCCAGCAACTGATGCAGTTTGTGGAAGCCTTCTTCGCTGGTTGAGTCGTAATGCTTCAGGTTGTTGTCAATGGCTGCAGCGATTGACGGATCCGTCGCCAGTTGCCGCAACTCTTCTTTCAGCGGCATCGCCAGCGAGTGGGCATCGGTCTGATAACTGAGGGTGCTGAAGCGATCGGCCAGCGGTTTCAGCACGTCTGCGGATTTGAGCAACTCACCGTAGTCATTCGGGCAGATCGGGAAGTGATGGTCGTAGTGCTCGACGTAAAAGCTGCCAGTGTGTGGGTTGAACAGCAGTTTCAGAGTGCCGTCCTGCAGCGCGACGCCGTAATCGCTGCCAAGAAACGGCAGCAACAATTGGCCTTCCATCAACGGGTCGGGCGAGTGCCACTGAATATCGAAGAACTCACCGTAAGGGCTCAGCCGCCCCCACTCCAGCAGATCGAGCCACCACGGGTTGTCGCTGCCACCGACGGCCATGTGGTTGGAGACGATATCGAGGATCAGCCCCATGTTGTGTTCGCGCAGGGTGCTGACCAAACGCCGAAGCGCCGGCTCGCCGCCAAGCTCCGGGTTGACTTGGGTCGGATCGACCACGTCATAGCCGTGCATGGAACCGGCCCGCGCCGCGAGTAGCGGCGAGGCATAAATGTGGCTGATGCCGAGCCGGGCAAAGTACGGCACCAACGGCACCGCTTGTTCGAGGCTGAAACCTTTATGAAATTGCAGCCGCAGGGTCGCCCGCAGGGGCTGGATAAGCGTTTGATTCATTGGTCACGCTCGGCAGCCTGGAGACGCGCACAGGCCAGCAACTCCAGACGTCGCGCCGCATCGGCGCCGTCGAGCAGCGCCTCACTGGTGCCGGGCAAGCGCCGCGACCAGTTTGGATGGGTGTCGATGGTACCCGGCAGATTCGCCTGTTCGTTGATGCCCAGCGCATCTTCCAGCGGCAACAGCACCAATGGCGCGCGGGTGTGGCCGAGGAAGCGCACAGCGGCATCGACCACTTGATCGGCCTCGTGGGATTCCTCGCGAAAGTTTTGCGGGTCCTGGCTCAAGGCGCTGCGCAAACCTTCGCGCTCACGCTGACGATGATGCCGCCATTCGATTTCACCGTTGGCGTCGACAAAACCCAATCGAGCATTCCAGTCGATATCGCGGCCATGCCACCAGCCGTTGAGCGTTGGCAGATCATGGGTACTGGTCGTTGCCAGCGCGTTGTCCGGCCAGTCGAGGATTGGTTTGAAATGGGTGTTGTCCTGCTCGAACAGCAACACGCGCATGCCGAGCATGGAGCGGGCGATGAGCTTTTCGCGCAGACCATCAGGCACGGTGCCGAGGTCTTCGCCGAGGACGATAGCCTGGTGGCGATGCGACTCAAGGGACAGCAACCGCAGCAAGTCATCGACCGGGTAATACAGATACGCGCCATCGGCAGGTGCCGAGCCGTTGGGAATCACCCACAGCCGCTGCAGGCCCATGACATGGTCAATTCGCAAGCCGCCAGCATGGGCGAAGTTTGCCCGCAACATGTCAATGAACGCACGGAAACCATTACGGATCAGGCCTTCCGGCGAGAACGCGGAAATCCCCCAGCCTTGCCCGGAGCGATTGAGAATGTCCGGCGGCGCACCGACGGTCAGCGAGGCGAGCAGTTCATCCTGAAAACTCCAGGCTTGACTGCCAGCACCGTCGGCGCCCACCGCCAGATCGGCGATCAGGCCGATGCCCATGCCGGCGCTGCGTGCGGCGGTTTGCGCGCGTTCCAGACAACGGTGGATCAGCCATTGGCAAAAAGCGAAGTAGCCGATGCGCTCGGCGTATTCCTCGGCAAACGCTTCCAGCGCGGCACCGCGCGGGTCGTGCCAGTGTTCCGGCCATTGCCGCCAGTCGAGGTTTTCGCCACGGGCGGCGCGCATTTCCTGAATTGCTTCGAAACGGCAGTGGTTTTCCAGTGCTTCACCGCCGGCATGGCGGAAACTGGCGAAGTCCGGGTGCAGCGGGTGGTCACCAGCGATGAAGCCTTCGTACAAGGCTTGCAGGAGTTTTTGCTTGGCGTCGGCGGCGCTCGGCCAGTCGATCAGTTTCAGGTCTTCGAGTTGCGCGAACTGTTCAGTCAGACCTGCCGCGTCGATGGCATCGCGCAAGGCGCGTTCACCGAGAATCGCGCCCGGTGCGGCATACAGAGAATTGAGGAACAGCCGACTGGACGGCGAATAAGGGCTGTAGCGTCCGGTATCGGCGCTGAACATCGCGTGCAACGGGCTGATCGCCACGGCATCGGCGCCGCGCTCACCGGCCACACGGACCAGGTCTTCCAGTGCTTGAGTGTCGCCGAAGCCGCCGTCGCCTGCGCGGCGCAAGGCATACAGTTGCGCACTCAGGCCCCAGACGCGGGGAATCGGATTACCCACCGCATCGCCGACGCTGAAGCAGCGCTCCGGGGCCACGGCCAGGGTGAAATACTGATCGCTGATGTGTACTTGTTGATAGCCGACCGGGATCAGCCCCGGCAACACCGCTTCGCTATCCAGTTTGAGGGTCAGGCGTGAACCGTCTTCAAGGTGAATTTCACACGGGGTTTCAGGCGCAAAGTAACGCCCCAGATCAAGGCCGACCCCGACATCGCTGGTCAGCAGCGGCGGCAGATGGCGGTCTTGTTGTACCGCTTGCAGTTCCAGCAGGCTGGCGTCGATTTCCTGCGCCGTGCTGGCAGGGTGACCGAGGCCGATAAGCACATTGCGCAGCACCGCCGGAGCGACTTTTTGCGGGCGGCCGTTGGCGTCGATCCAGTCGACGGCAAGGCCGGCGCGGCTTGCGAGAATTTCCAGTTGCGCATCGCTCATAGGCGCTCTCCATCCAGAGGTTGCAAAGGGGTTGCGGCCGTGAGGCTGACAAGCGCGCAATACGCGGGCAGTACGCCCGATTCCGATAGATCGACGGTGGGTGGCTGCTGAAACAACCACACGGCCTCGGTCTGTGGAGGGTTGACCACTGGCGTGTCGCTGAGGTTCAGGTCAATTCGCAGCTCACTGCCATTGCCCAGGCGCCAGCGTGCACTGACCGCGCCATAACCGAGCATATGGGCGCCGAGCGCTTGCGTGCCGGACAGATGGGGAATGATGTATTGATGGCGAAATTGCAGAAGCTTCTGGTACAGCGCGAGGCTTTCCTGCTGTTTTGCACTGCCATGGCCAATCAACCTTGGCTGCGAGGTGTGGAAGGTTTTTTCGGCATTCGGGTCGGGAATCCGTTCACGCTTGTGCGGATCGGTGAAGGCACTGAACGCGGCAAATTCGTTGCGCCGGCCTTCGCGTACCAACTCCGCCAGTTCGCCGTGGTGACTGGTGAAAAACAGGAACGGCTGTTCGGCGGCGAATTCATCGCCCATGAACATCAGCGGAATCATCGGTGACAGCAGCAATAGCACCGTCGCTGCCTGCACGGCGCGCGGATCGGCCAGATGATGCAGGCGCTCGCCGAACGCGCGGTTGCCGATCTGATCGTGGTTTTGCAGAAACAGCACGAACGCGGTCGACGGCAGGTGTTCGCTGGGCTCGCCGCGTGGTTCGCCATGGCGGGTGATGTGGCCCTGGAACACAAACCCCTGACTCAGGCAACGCACCAATTGTTCGGTGGGTTGCGCGGCGTAGTCGGCGTAATAGGCGTCGGTTTCGCCGGTGAGCAGGACGTGCAGGGCGTTATGGCCGTCGTCGTTCCACTGCGCGTCGTAGTCGTATTCGAGCAGGCTCGACTGGTTGAGTTCGTTTTCCACGGTCAGCCAGACATGCCGGCTCGGGTCGATCTGCGCGCGGATGCGCTGGGCCATTACCGTGAGGAAGTCCGGGTCTTCGATGGCATGCACGGCGTCGAGGCGCAGTCCGTCGAAGCGATACTCGAGCAACCACATCAACGCGTTTTCGATGAAAAATTCGCGCACTTCGTCGCGGCGGAAATCGATCGCCGCGCCCCACGGCGTGTGTTTGTCCTCGCGGAAAAAGCCTTTGGCGTAACGGTGCAGGTAATTGCCGTCAGGGCCGAAGTGGTTGTAGACCACATCAAGAATGACGGCCAAGCCATGACCGTGGGCGCTGTCGATCAGGTGCTTGAGTTGTTCCGGCGTGCCGTAGGAGGCTTGCGGGGCATAGGGCAAAACACCGTCGTAGCCCCAATTGCGGTCGCCGGGGAACTGCGCCAGAGGCATCAGTTCGATGGCGGTGATGCCCAGACCCGCGAGGCGCGCAAGATGCTGTTCGACTTCAGCGAAACCACCGAGCGCACCGACGTGCAACTCGTAGATCACCGCTTCGCTCCACGGCCGACCGTGCCAGGCACTGTGGCGCCATTGATAAGCCAGCGGATCGACCACCACGCTGTGGCGGTCGAGGTCACCATCCTGTGCTCTGGAGGCCGGGTCGGGCACCTCCAGTTCGCCGTCGATGTTGTAGCGGTAGCGGGTGCCCGCCGGACAGCGGGCCTTGATTACAAACCAGCCGTCGGCCTGAGACAACATCGGCAGAGACTGGCCGTTTTCAAGTTCGACACTGACGTAAAAAGCATCCGGCGCCCACAGCGCGAACTGTGTGTGTTCGGCGTCCAGCATGATCGCGCCGTGGGGCCAGGTTTCAGTAGACCGTAACGGCATCGTGGTGAACCTCCCTGGTTATTTGTGGTGAGCTTTACCCAGCGCCTTGGCCACCAGTTGTTCGTAGAGTTCGGCGTACGGTTCAACCGCTTTGCACCAGTTGAACGGTGCAGCCATCGCCCGGCAACGCATGGCATTGAGCAGTTCGGGAAAAGCGAAGACCTTGAACGCGCGACTGAGGGCTTCCTGATAGCTTTCGGCGGTGGATTCATCGAAGAGGAAACCGGTGACGCCGTTTTCAATGGTGTCGGCCAGCCCGCCAGTGTTGCGCGCCACCGGCAGCGAGCCGAAACGCTGGGCGTACATCTGGCTCAAACCGCAAGGCTCGTAACGCGAGGGCATCAGCAGGAAATCGCTGCCGGCGAACATCCGACGGGCGTCGGTTTCATTGAAGCCAATGCGCACGCCGATCTGCCCGGGAAAGCGCAGCGCCAGTTCCCGCATGGCTTGTTCCTCTTCCGGTTCGCCACGACCGATGATGGCGATCTGGCCGCCGTTTTTAACGATGTACTCGGATACCGCTATCGTCAGGTCCAGACCTTTTTGATAAACCAGTCGCGACACCACGGCGAACAACGGGCCTGCTGAGTAATTCAATTCAAACAGTTCACGCACATGCGCGGCGTTGACCGCTTTGCCTTCCCAGTCACCCATGGCGAACGGTGCGAACAGGTGCGGATCGGTGGCGGCGTCCCAGCTCTCGTCGATGCCATTGGGGATACCGCTGAGCAAGCCTTGCTGAGTCTTGGCGGCGAGAAAGCCGTCGAGGCCGCAGCCGAAATCCGGGGTGGTGATTTCCTGCGCATAAGTTGCGCTGACCGTGGTGATGTGACTCGAATAGGCCATGCCGGCCTTGAGGAACGACATCTTGCCGTAGAACTCCATGCCTTCCTGCTGCAGGGCATGGTTGGGAATCCCCAGTTCAGGGCAGGAACCGAGGCTGGTCACGCCTTGGTAGGCGAGGTTGTGAATGGTGAACAGGGTCGGCGTGCGCTGCCCGCGCCAGTGCATATAAGCCGGGGCGAGGCCGGCCGGCCAGTCATGGGCGTGCACCAGATCCGGGCACCAGTGAATTTGTGCGAGGTTGGCGGCGATGTCGGCAGCGGCCAGGCCGAGACGGGCGAAACGAATGTGATTGTCCGGCCAGTCGCGACCGTTGTTGGCGCCGTAGGGCGAGCCTTCGCGCTCGTAGAGTTCAGGGCAGATCAACACGTAGATGACCAGACCGTCCGGCATGTCCATGCGCCCGATCTTGCACGGTGGCAATGCGGCGTGGCCGCCGAGTTCGCCGATGATGTGGATCGGATTCTCGCTGTGCATCACTTGCGGATAACCGGGGATCAGCACGCGAACATCGTGCAGATGGGCCATCGCGCGGGGCAGGGCAGCGGAGACGTCGCCCAGACCACCGGTTTTCACCAGGTCGGCGATTTCCGACGTCACGAACAACACTTTTTTCTTGTTGGGGTTCTGGCTCGCTACCGGAGTCAGCGTTTTGGTGCCGGGGACGTTGATCTGTCGGCTGCCGGGAACACTGACGGTGCTCGATTCACCAACCGCCTGCTGAGCACGCTCTCCCTGAATATCCAATGCCGCACTGATCATATGAATCTCCCGTATCGTTGATCTGATTCTTGTCTTGAACAAGCGATGTCCATGGCCAAATCCTGTGGCCGGGCGCAAACGCGCCACGCATCGGTGAGCAAACGCTACCCAACACGCGCAAGCAGAATGGGTGAACGGGCCGTTGCAAGGATTGCACCAGTCGCTTTGGCCCTGCCTTTCAGATGACCCGCCGCTTTGCGCAAAAGTTTCGAGTTTTTTTCCGCAATGTGACCGACAGGTCGTACCCCGAAAAAACCAGTCTAGGCCAGATCCTAGAGCGGGCCAGAGCAAATGGGTAAATTGTTCGACAATCGGTTGGCACGCCGCGCAAACCGAACTTTTGAGGGGGAAACGCACCGACGAAGTGCAGGTTTTTCTGCGAGGGAGGGCCAAAACGGTGACTGGGCGGTCACGATTCTGTGCTAGCGAGGAGGGCGGTTGCACTGTTGTGGTGCGGGCAGTTTGTTGATGGGGAGACAGTGAGTGCCCCTTCGCGAGCAGGCTCGCTCCCACAGGGGATCTTCAGTGGACAGAAAATCTGTTCCTGGCACAGATCCAATGTGGGAGCGAGCCTGCTCGCGAAAGCGATGGCCATGACACCGCCGCGATTACGGTATGACTTAATTCAACAGGCGAACCGGATCCCGAGCCGCCCAAGCCTGAACATCCTCGATCATCTGCGAAAAGAACTGCTCATAGTTTTGCCGACTGACATACCCGACATGCGGCGTCGCCAACACATTGTCGAGTGTGCGAAAGGGGTGCATGGCCGGCAGCGGCTCCTGTTCGAACACGTCCAGCGCCGCCCCGGCGATCTGCTGTTTCTGTAACGCCTTGATCAGCGCCGCTTCATCGACAATCGGCCCGCGCGCGGTGTTGACCAGCAGGGCCGTCGGTTTCATCCAGCCCAGCGCCTGCGCGTCGACCAGACCGCGACTGCGCTCGCTGAGCACCAGATGCACCGACAACACGTCAGCCTGCTCGAACAGTGCCTGCTTTTTCACGTACGTCACGCCCACCTGTTCAGCCCGTTCGACGGTGAGGTTTTCGCTCCAGGCAATCACCCGCATGCCGAACACCTGACCGAACTGCGCGACGCGCTGGCCAATGCTGCCCAGGCCGAGAATCCCGAGGGTCTTGCCATGCAGGTCGCCGCCCAGACCCTGTTGCCAATGGCCTGCGCGCAGGGAGTTGGCCTCATTCACCAGATTACGCGTCGCTGCCATGATCAGCGCCCAGGTCAACTCCGGCGCGGCATGCTTGTAGCTGTCGGTGCCGCAGACCTTGATGCCCAGTTTTGCGGCGGCCTGCATGTCCAGCGCCGCGTTGCGCATGCCGCCAGTGACCAGCAATTCGAGATTGGGCAAGCGCTTGAGCAGGTCTTCATCGAACCGCGTGCGCTCGCGCATCACACAGATCACCTGATACCGGCCGAGACGCTCGGCCAGTGTGGCGTTGTCGGCCGGGTAATCATGCTCGAACGTCACTTCACCAAGGCTATCGAGTACTGACCAGTCGACCACATCGCGGGCCACGTCCTGCCAGTCATCGATTACTGCAATCTGCACCGCCATCAGCCTTACCTCATCAACGAACGGGATTGGATGTATTCAGCCAGTCGAGCAGAGCTTTGTGGAACTGCGCCGGTTCTTCCATTTGCGGCGCGTGGCCCATGCCGGGAAATTCCACCAGCGTCGACTGCGGAATCAGCTTGGCCACTTGTTTGCCGAGCACTTCGTAATGGCCGATTTTCGCTTTTACCTCAGGCGGCGCGAGGTCCTTGCCGATGGCGGTGGTATCGGAGGTGCCGATCAGCAGCAGGGTCGGCATCTTCAGGTCCTTGAATTCGTAGTACACCGGCTGGGTGAAAATCATGTCGTAGATCAGCGCCGAGTTCCACGCCACTTGCGTCTTGCCCGGGCCTTTGCTCAGGCCGGCGAGCATGTCTACCCAACGGTCGAATTCCGGTTTCCAGCGGCCGTCGTAATAGGTGGTGCGTTCATAGTCGCGAATGCCTTGGGCACTGACTTTCAGTTCGCGCTGATACCACTGATCCACCGTGCGATAGGGCACGCCAAGGGCTTTCCAGTCTTCCAGACCGATTGGGTTGACCAATGCCAATTGTTCGACCTGTTCCGGGAACAACAAGGCATAGCGGGTGGCGAGCATGCCACCGGTGGAGTGGCCGAGCAGCGTGGCTTTCTGAATGCCCAGCGCTTTGAGCAATTGTTGGGTGTTGGTCGCCAATTGCTGGAAGCTGTATTGATAATTGTCGGGTTTGCTCGAGGTGCAGAAGCCGATCTGATCCGGCGCGATCACCCGGTAACCGGACTCGCTCAAGGCCTTGATCGAACTGTCCCAGGTGGCTGCGCAAAAATTCTTGCCGTGCATCAGCACCACGGTGCGGCCATTGGCCTTGCCATGAGCGGCGACGTCCATGTAACCCATTTGCAGGGATTTGCCCTGAGACTGAAACGCAAAGTGTTTAAGCGTGTAAGGGTATTCGAAGCCTTGCAGTTCGGGACCGTAGGCCGGGCCTTCAGGCGTTGCTTCGGCTGGCGCGGCAGCCTGCGCAGACAAGGGCAGGGCGGCGCAGAGGAACAGGGAGGGGAGCCAACGGGAAAACGTGACAGACATAAGGTCAAACTCCGTTTGAAATCGGCCGATGCTGGAACGGCTGGATTATGGCGACGTTAAACACAGGCAATGCCTGCGCCTGATCGTTCAACCGAGCCAGCCCAGGGTCAGCATGGCCAGCACACCATAACGGGCGCCTTTGGCCAGTGTGACAATCAACAGGAAACGCCCGAGTGGTTCACGCATGACGCCGGCAATCAGCGTCAGCGGGTCGCCAATGATCGGCAACCAGCTCAGCAACAACGACCAATGCCCGTAGCGCTCATAGTGTTTGCGCGCCCTAGCCATGTGCGCGGGGCTGACCGGAAACCAGCGCCGATCCTGAAAACGCTCGATGCCACGGCCCAGCCACCAGTTGACCAGCGAGCCGAGTACGTTGCCCAGCGTCGCGACGGCCAGCAATCCCCACAGCCAGTAGCGATCACTGGCGATCAGCCCGACCAGCAATGCTTCGGACTGCAACGGCAACAAGGTCGCTGCACCGAACGCGGCAAGGAACAGCCCGAAGTAAGCCGCGCCGATCAATGGGCCGGGTAGTCCGCCACCACTACATCAGCGCCATCCTTCTTCAGGCCGATGACCTGATAAGCATCGCTCATGCCGTCCATTTCCATGCCCGGCGAACCCATCGGCATGCCCGGTGCGGCCACGCCGAGCAGGTCGTCACGCTTGCTCAGGGCCAGCACTTGTTCTGCCGGCACATGGCCCTCGACGAATTTGCCGTTGATGATTGCGGTGTGGCACGAGGCCAGACGCGGCGGAACGCCATGTTGTTGCTTGAAGCTGCTCATGTCGCTTTCAACGTGATCGTCGACTTTGAAACCGTTGGCTTCGAGGTGGCTGATCCATTTTTTGCAGCAGCCGCAGTTGGCATCGCGGTGCACTTCGATCGGGATCAGATCGGCGGCCTGGGCCAGGGAGGAAATGAACAGGGCGCTCAGGGCGACCAGACGCAGGTGGGTTCGCATAGCGGATCCTCGGCTCGGGTGACGGTCAAAAAGAACGCATTTTGAACGGTTTTTTCCGCCAGGCATCAACGCAATGTTTCCAGTTGTTGCAAGGCAGGCTGGCAGGATGATCGTATATCAAGGCTGACAGGTTGCTGAGCGCGAGATGACAAAGTTGTCAGGTGGCCAATCTGGCGATGGTGTGAACGCCGTCGAACCCTGTGGGAGCGAGCCTGCTCGCGAAGGCAGTGTGTCAGGCACTGGATGCAGTGACTGAAAGGACGCTTTCGCGAGCAGGCTCGCTCCCACAGGGGTTATCGGGTTGGCAGAAATTCCTGCATGAATCAGCGGACTTTGAAACGCCCCATGATCGCGCTCACCCGGCTATTGGCTTCGAGCAATTGGCGGGTATTCAGTTCGCTGGCTTTGCCGCTCTGCACCAGCTCATCGACCATGTGACGGATCTGCACCATGCTGCGGTTGATCTCTTCGGTCACCGCGCTTTGCTGCTCGGCGGCGGTGGCGATCTGGGTGCTGAGGCTGTTGATATGGCTGACCGAACCGGCCATTTCATCCAGACCCGAGTTGACCCGTGCGGTGGCATCGGCGGCGGACTGGCAACTGGCTTGAGTGTTTTCCATGGCGCTGACCGATGAGCTCACGCCTTGAGTCAGGCGCGTCAACATCTCGTTGATCTCCGAGGTGCTGGCCTGCGTGCGGGCGGCGAGGGCACGAACTTCATCGGCAACCACGGCAAAGCCCCGGCCCTGTTCACCGGCACGTGCCGCTTCGATGGCGGCGTTGAGCGCCAGCAGGTTGGTCTGGCCGGCAATCGCACCGATGACCCCGAGGATCTCGGTGATGCGCTGGGCGTCCTGCTGCATGTTTTCGACTTTATGTGTAGCGCTGGCCACTTCGTCAATCAGCGCCACGACACTGTTGGTCGCTTCGCCTACGACCACGCGCGAGCGGTCGGCGTTTTCATTGGCGCGCTGGGTGAACGCGGCGGTTTCGGCGGCATTCTGCGCCACGCTTTCTGCCGTCGAACTCATCTCGGTGATGGCGGTAACGGTCTGATCGGTTTCCGAGGCGTGACGCAGCAGAATCTGGCTGGTGTGCGCCGAGGTGCGTTGCAGGTTGTCGAGGCTCGACGCCATGGCCCCGGTGGCCTGGGTGACTTCGCCGATCATGTTTTGCAGATAGGCGATGAAGGTATTGACCGAATGGCCGATGGCGCCGAGTTCATCTTCGGCACGAATGGTAATGCGTCGGGTCAGGTCGGCATCGCCACTGGACAGCAAGTCGATGTTGGCTTTCAACGCTTTCATGCGCTGCACCAATTGACGAATCGCGTAGACCTGCAACAGCACCAGCAGGATCACCAGCGGAATCTGCAACAGGCTCAGGGTGCTGAGGACGTCATCACGCTGGGCCGTGAGCATTTTTGTCGGCAGGGCGGTGGCGAGGAACCACGGCGTGCCTTCAATCGGGCGCATGAAGAAGGTGCTGGCATCACCGTTGTTGTTGAACTCGACGCGCTGAGCCTGATCGCGGTTTTGCAGGCCGGCTTTGACCTGGCTGGCAAAGGTTGAAGTGGCGGCCAGTTCGCTGATGTTCTTCAGCACGATCGGGCCACTGATGCGTGAACTGTTACTGATGATCTTGCCGTCGGCTTCAACGATGAGCATTTCGGCGTTGAGGTCTTTTTCCTTGCGCGCCACCAGATCGTTGAAGAAGCCGAGAGTGACGTCGATGGTCGACACGCCCCAGGCACTGCCGTTTTTCTGGATGGCCATGGCGCAGTTGGTGCGCGGCTCGGCACTGGCGTCATCTTTGTATGCGGCCGCCCAGGCACATTGGCCGCGTGGTGTGGCCATGCCGCCCTTGTACCAGCTCTGGTCGTAATAGTTGGGGGCAGCGTCGCTGTTCCAGTATGTATTCACCGCCAGTTTGCCCGAGGCATCGCGGTGCCAGAACGTGCTGAATTTGTTGCGCCCAGCCTCACGCTGCCCCGGCAGCGGCCAGATCCCACCGCCGAACACCTTCAACTCGCCGTACTGATCGACCAGGCCTGGCAACACCGTGTCGATGGCGGCGCTATCGAGCAGCGGAATCGTCTGGGTGATGCTGCGCTGTTGCGCCTGCACTTTGTTCAACTCGCCCTGAATCTGCTCGGCCACTTCGGCGATGCGGTTGAGGACCACCTGTTCTTCGGTCTGACGCAGTTTGGGGGCAACCAATTGGCTGATGCCGACCACGGTCAACACCGACAGCAGCAGGATGAACAGAACCAGAAACAGCGTGTAGCGAGCCGAAATAGTACGGAATGCGGGCATGGAGACCGGTCCTTGAGCAGCGTTTCTTATTAGGGGGCAGGGGTAAAACAGTGCGGGTATCCACAGCGTATCGTCGATGTGCCGGGAACCTTTAGGTACTGGCGTCCTAAAAAACACCGGTGCCGATGACTGGTCGGTATCAGACCCGATACAGGTGCTGTGGCTAACGTGCCTGATCGCGAGAAAAAGTCATTTTCGTTGCATTGGCATGACAGCTCTGGGTCAAGGTTTACGGGCTGTTTTGCTTTTGTATCGAGAATGTACAAGAATTGTAAAAATGTGCAGAAAGAGGTTGGTGCCATCAGTTCGCCCGCTGATACTCGCGGCCATTGATGGCATTGCCCACGGAATTTTTATGGTTTTTCACAGGGAGTCTTCTCATGACGATCGGTAACGTTGGCGGCTGGCAGGCCAAGGCAGGACTTCTGGTACGCGACACCGGCGCAAAGAAACAAGTCAGCCAGAGCGTCAAAGTGCAGCAGATGCTCAACATGGTCGGCAACGATCCCAACGCGCTGAACACTGCCGAAATGGACAAGCAGGGTATGCGCAAAGCGATCAAGGGCTTCGATCCGGCGAATGTTTCGGTAAAACAATTGGGTAATCTGAGCGAGATGCTGCGTAGCCGCGGGTTGATCTCCGAGGTCACCTCGTTCACGTTGAAAGCCGCCGGGGACAAGTTCGACCGTTTTGGCGTGACCAAAGACATCGACGCGAAATTCAACGCACTGGAATATTTCGCCACCCAACTCGACGCGATCCAGAACAATGGTCTCAATGGCAATGCCTACGGCAAAAACCTGATTCCCGAGTTCAAGAAAGCGATCTACGTCCTGCAGAACCTGAAGAACTATGGTGATGGCAACGCGCCTAAACCGGTCGATCAGGGCGTCAAGGCCAAGGCGTAAGCTGATCAGTTGTCGCCCGTTCATGGTTTGAACGGGCGATACCGATGGGCCGGCCCTTGCTCAAGACGGCGGCGACGCCTCCTTGGCGTGCGCTGCAATTTGCGATTGCGCCTGATCATGCAAACGCTGCATGTGCGGGCAATGTAACTCCAGCGAGCGCGGGCGATAGCCCCGATGAAACAACGCCAGCCAACCCGCGCAGCGGTCATTCGGGGCAATCCCGGTGAAGGTGAAACCCATCGCCGTCAGGCTCTCCACGGCACAGGCAAATCCGTTTGCAAGTCTTAGCCGAATCGAGATCAACCAGTGGGCAGGCAGTCGTTGAAGCTGCTTGAGCAGACTGCTGTCGAGTTTTTTCAGCATGACGTCATAGCGCCCGGTACAGGGCTCGACATGGATCTGCGGCCCCACCCAGGGCGGCTCTTTGTCCTGTGTCCCGTATACCCCGCACAAATGCTCCATGAACCTGGCACAGCTTTGCGGCCATGGCAGTGCCGGGAGCGGTCGTCGGTAGCCATCAATCGGCGTGTAGCCGATGACGATGGACTCCGGCAGCGGTTCGCCAAACGGCGAGGGGCAATAGTCGAGCAGCAAGCCGCTGCTGCAGAAACCGAGCCTGTCAGCCATGCGCTGTGTGTAGGGATGCTGCGTCACCTGTTTGATCGTCACGCCATGGCATCCCAGCGCCTGGGCATGGATCAATAGCCGAGAGCCCAACTGCGTGGCGATGTTCTGCCCGCGGGTCGACGGATGGACCACGCTCAATGCCAGTTCCGCCGTGGACGATCCGGGGTTTCTGCATAACGTGGCGTGACCGAGGATTTTTTTGCCGGACTGCGCCACCAGTGAATGCCAGCTTCCATCGCCATGGTTCTGGTTGATCATCAACGGCAAATACACGTGGGGCTGCACGTAGTGATCACCATAGATTTCCCGGAACAGGCGGCTGACAGCTCCGGCGTCGGTGCTTCGATAGCTGCGCAGCGTCAAGTCGTCCATGGGCGTTGCTCCGGGCGTTGGGTGTCGTAGATGCGCAGGTCGACGATTCGTTGCCGCTTGCCGGAGCGCGGATGTCGAGCGAGTTCATCGGTTGTGCAATGGACAACCTGCAGTTCAAGTTGGCCCTCAACGCACAGTTGCGTCATCAGCGGGTAATGCTCGATCAACTCACGGTGCAGCGTTTTTCCGGCGTCAGTGCTTTCGGCGTTGTGCCCGTCGGGCACCCACTTCAGACGCAGGATATCGACGTTTGCCGATTGGCTGATGACCAGTTGCCAGTCGTCGCTGGCGGTGCTGCGCTGGACGATTCTGGTGATGTCCTCGACCAGCAGGGTCAGGCTGCTTACCCGCACGCGCTGACTGCTTGCGCTGCGGCCCAGCAAGGCAAACTTGCGCATGGCCGCCGTGGCCGGCTCTCGCCAACAGGCGAGGTCGCCCACGGGGTAGCGAATCAATGGCATCAGCCGACGGGTGAGGTTGGTGATCAGCAGTCGCCCGCTGCGGTCGCATTCTTCGATCACTTCTCCGGTGTGTTCGTCGACGATTTCCAGCAGGCTGTGGCTGGCCAGCATCCGGTGTTCACCCAAGGCGCAATCGCGGCTTGTGGCGCCGATGAAACCAGCGTCGACACTGGCGTAGCCGATGGAGGCGATCCGCGCGTTGGGAAACACCCGCTGCAATAACTGCAATTGACCGGCGAACAGGCTTTCTCCGCCATAAAGTATGGTCTCGACTTCAACCAGCGTTTGCGCCTGGCGCTCCAGCACGCCGGCGAACGCCAGCAATTGCGCGGGCACACCGGCCAGCACGTTGATCCGGTGCTGATGGATGGAATCTGCCAGCACAAAAGGGTCGACATCACCGGTAAACGGGTACTCGGTGACACCCGCCGTTTCCTGCGCCAGTGCGTCATGGATAAAAATGAAACTGGCATACAGATCGCCAACAAAGAACAGATTTGCCACCCGGTCTCCGGGATTCAGTTGTTTGCCGAGATGGCTGCCAAAGTCTTTTACAAGTGTCTGCCATTCTTCGCGGGTAAATGCCGAAAGTTTACCGGCGCTGGATGTTCCTCCGGTCTTGAACACCAGTGCGCGCTCAACCGTTGATGTCAGTACGGACCATTGGTCGAAGTTCTGGCTGGTTGCCCAGTAGTGTTGCGGATCGATGACCGGAAGTTCATCCAGTGTGCTGACCTGCGCTGTAACGTGATGCAAATGTCTGGCGTAATACTTTGAATGTTCACGGGCAAAAGCGACCAGCGCGTTTAACTCAAGTGTTGTGTTCATGATGTTGTCCTGGATGATGGCCGCCGTAGGCGATAGTGCTCTTAACGGCGCGCGTCGATGACTGACGGGATTTTTCCGCTGTGTCGGTTTCTGCAGAACTGCTGCGGCTCGCAGGTTTGCGCTTCAACCGTGAGCAGTCCGGTGCGCTGCAGAACGGCCAGCGTCGAGTAGTTCAGCAGTCGGCCGAGGATGTCGGCAGGCTCGCCGGAGCTGCGAATCAGCAAGCGCTCCAGACCATCAGGGGCGTGATCGAGGTGCAACTGAAACGGTGCTTGCAGGTGCCTGGCGAGTTCATTCAGGCAAATGAAATCGGTGCCGATGCGCAACAGTCGGCCGTGCCGTTGCAGCAGTTCGAAGCGCGGCGAATTCAGTCCGCATGCGCAGGCGCCGTGCAGCCATCGACCGGTATCGCCGACTTCATAACGTTGCACCCGTTGGCCCTCGCGTGCTTTCGAGGTGAACAGCAAGCGGCCAATTTCATTGTCGGCGACCGGAACGTCCTCCTCCAGGGCAACGATTTCCAGATGCTGGATGGTGTCCATCAGATGAAACACACCATCGCCGGTGGCGACGCAGGCATGCCCGAATGGCCCCGCATCGACACTGCCGTACACCGCCGAGCGAATGCTGGAGACGCCGCAGCGTTGCAATAGCTCACGACACTGATCACTGATGTGTTCACCACCGAGAAACACTTTTTCAATCGCGCCATAACGGCTCAGACGCTGCTGTTCGTTGAGGAACAAGCGATGCAGGGTGCTGGGCATGCCGATCAATACAGTCACACGCTGCTCGATGATTACTTGTGCAATATCGCTGTAGTCATCATCGGCGGGGGCGCCCATGGGCAGGTGGGTGGCGCCCAGCAGTTCGAGGACTTTGGCAAAACTGAAAAAGCCGCCATACAAACCGCCACTGAAAAACAGGTTCATCACCTTGTCGCGGGCCGGATCGAGCCCCGCCGCGAACAACCCGTCGGCTGTCGCCTGCATTTGCCGTTGAAAATCGTGGTAACTGAATCCCGACAACGCCGGTGTGCCGCTGCTGCCGCCGGAGCGGAAAAACAGCTGCGCCGCCGCTGTCGTCGGTCGTGCGATAAACGCTTCTTTGTCGGTGATCGGCACGTTCGTCGGGTGCAGCGCACAAGGTGTTCGATCAAGGGTCATGTGGCTGGGCAGTTGCGTCGCCGCGACGCTCACCGACACACGGCGGCTCAGGCGTTGCAGCGCGTAAACGCCGTCGTGGGGTTCGCCGTCATAGCCGTCATGGATCGCCTCGATCGGTGCAATTCGGCTGACGCCCGCCGCAATCAGTGTCCGCGACAGTTCTGCGATCTGTGCTTCGCTGCACACCAACGCACAGCTCTGCAACACGTTGCGCCAAGGCAGCAGGGTTTGCGACAGGCGCTCGCGTGGCAGCGGCTTGAGCAGCAGCGTGCGAAACAGCGGCGAGGGCGCGAGCATCTCATTGTGGCTCCAGACAACGCGCCAGCCCGGCGCACTCCAGACCTGCGCCGTGACTCCGGAAAAACTCCTGCTCAAACGCGTCATCATGCCGTGGCTGCTGATTTCGCTGGCTTCCTGCACCGTCGGGACCAGCGCCGGCCAGTGCTCGGCACGCCGCTCGAACGCTTTGGCCAATGCGCAGCCGATGTCCTCAAGAACGATGGGATCATCGCTATCGACCAATAGCCACTGCGGGCTGGAGCAGGCCTGTTGATCCAGTCGACAAACCTCATCGACGATCGCCTCCAGTGCCTGCGGCGAGGCTGCGTCCGGCGTCAGATAGGCAAAACTGATGCGGTGCCCCCAGTCAATCCAGCGACAACCGGGTGGCAGCTGTTGGCGGATCGCTTGCAGCGCCGCTTCGCCACCCCACGCCGATACGCCGTTGGCCATTTTGCACAAACGACCGATCTGCTCGGTTGCCACCGGCAGCACGGCGACGTGATAGCGCAGCTGATCGCTGGGGTCGCATTGCACTAACGCGTGCAGCACACGCGCCGTCAAACCGTGGTCGCTGCGGCTGGGACGCAGCCAATTGATGTTGCCGGCCAAGAGGCTTTCGATCATCGCGCAGCACGCCAGCAGTGGCGCGTTTGCCGGTGTGACATGGACCACCAGACCCAGCGGACTCCAGCGTTCAAAGTGCGATTGCCGATAATCGAGACGCCGCAGGGTTGCGGCTTGATCGCCCAATTCTCTTTCAAGCTTGGTTTGCAGAGTGCGAGGCTGGCAGAAGTCGATCAGCGCCAGGCGTTGCGCGTCATCCAGCGGCAACTCGGCGCTGCGCAGATGTTGGGCAAAGTTGGCGGTTGCGGTCAGTACGGTGGCGCTGTCCAGCGGCGTGTTCAGGTGTTGCGGCAAGGTCTGATGCAGCAGTGCCAGTGCATTGTCGAGGTCGACGTCCGCGTGCAGTTCTCCGTTGATCAGGTACATGTCAGTGACTCCCCAGTAATTGCGCAGCGGCCATAGCGCAGCTTCTGCCGGCAGTGGTGCCCGCGCGGCCATGCAGTTCGAACCAGTCACAGGCAAGGCCACAGCCACAACTTGCGCCGGGGTGCAGCGTTGCCAGATCGCTCATCACTACCGCGTGCGCCGGGCTGGATGAAATGTAGGGTGAGACGAATCCCAGCAAGCCTTGCTGGCCGTAGGGCTGCACGGAGAAATCCAGCGGATTGCGCACGTACGCTTTGGCGTAAACCGGAACGTGAAAATGATGGTGGGCACATTCGATGTAAGGCACCGCGTGCTCGACCGCACCGTACCCGTCTCGACAGCGCGCTGTCGGGATGCCGAGTTGCCGGGAGATGCGCCCGTACAGTTGAAGTTTGGGGATTTCCTCGCTGCTGCGGGTTTTCCAGCCGCCGCCAAAAAACACCAGCGAATCGTCCGGCAGCTTCAGCTCAGGCACGCCGTTAGCCTGCATATGCTGCAAGGTCTGCCAAAGGAATGCCGGGAAGCCGAAAATGCGCACCGGCAAGCCTTCTTCGGCGAACGATTGCAGGGTCGCGATGACCCCGAACAGATCGAACTGGTGGCTGTCACCGGTGCAGCGCAAGGCGTAGGCGACGCGATTGACCGGGGCAAACCGGCAGAGGAACTGGTCGGTGTATGACGTCCCCAGCGTGATGGCGCCCTGCGGCTCATAGCTCAGCAGCAGGTAGTTGCACGGCGTATCGGCGGAGTTCCAGCCGTAATGGCTAAAGATTCGTTCGACCATGAATTGCGCGCCGGACAGACTGCGCGGGTCATAACGCATGCGACTTTTCTGCCCACTGGTGCCGGACGATGTCAGTTCCAGGGCGTTCTCCCCGGTCGGGCTGAGCAACAGTTGCTGTTTGAAAAAGTTGGCCAGAATCGGTGGCAGTTTTGACCAGTCTTGCAGGGCGTCGAGCTCTTCCACGTCGAGACCGTTGGCATTCAGCCAATGGGCGTAACCGGGAGTGTGCTGGCAATGGTATCGACTGATCTCGGTCATGGCCCGATCGAACAGGCCCGCAGGCACCGAGTCCGGGCAATAGGGGTGTGGCAACGCGCAGAGCGCATCGCTGGCGGGAAACTGATTCATTTCAATATTCCTTTATTGAGCGGCGGTGGAATCGGCGTGTAAGCCTTTTAATAATCCCTGCACCAACGGCAGGCTCAACAGGCCGCTGAACGCGGCGAAGAGCGCGAAGAGTTCGAGGCGTGCGCCACCGCCGAGGGCAGCAATCAGCAAACCGCCGACACCCATCACGGCAATCGAAATCATGCCGACCAGCGCCGAGACCAGGCCTTTGCTGTCATCGCTGGTAAATAACGCCAGCCGATAGAGTGCGGCATTGCTCATGCCCAGGCCGACGGCGTACAGCGCCAGGCTGGCGACCACCGGGCCCAGGCCAGCGCCAGACAGCGCGCTGCCGATCAGCGCCAGCAGCCCCAGACAAAAAGGCCAGAGCGCCAAGCGGATCAGCTGGGGCAAAGAGTGAGTCGCGAGCAAGCGGTCGAGGATCAGGTTGCCGGCGATCACTGCAGAAAAAACCGGAATCTGCCACAAGCCATATTCAACCGGCGACAGCCCGAGCAACTGCATCAGCAGCAACGGTGACAGGCCGATCCAGGCGATCAATGGCAAGCTCATCAGCCCGAGCGCGAGGCAGGCAGCGAGGAATCGGCCATTGCCGAACAAGACGCGGTAGCGCTGGCAGGTCTGGCGCCAGGAAAAACGCACCGCGGGTTGCAGCTGTCCATCGCGGCGCGTAACCCCGACCGTTTCCGGCATGTAGACGAACAGTCCCAGCCAGACCAGCGACGATACAAGGCCCAGGCCCAGGAACAGTTCGCGCCAGGACAACCATTGCAACAACAGAATGCCCAGCAGCGGCCCCACCAGCGGTGACAGCAGGGCGATGTTGCCGAGCAGCGCCATCAAGCGCACCGCATCGGCCTCGCAGAAGACCTCTTGAAGGGCCGGGTAACTGACCGCGACCACAAAACCCAAGCCCATGCCTTGCAGCAGTCTCAGTAGATTGAAGGCTTCAATACTCTTCGTGAAAAACGCAGCGGCGCAGGCCATTGCGAACAATGCGCAACCGCTCAGCAATACCCGCCGTCGCCCCCATTGATCGGACAATGGCCCGATCAGCCATTGCAGGCAGATACCGCCAATCAGATAAAGGTTGAAGGCGTTGGGAACATGCCGCACATCGGCCTGAAGATCAGTTGTCACGCTCAGCATGGCCGGCATGATCAAGTCGCTGGCCATATACGTCAGAAGTTCAAAAGCGCTTAGCGCAAAACAAAATCCGAGCACTTGTCGCGGCCCGATTTGTATCAGTGTTCTCTGCATAAACGTCCCTGTTAGTGAGTGAAAGGAAAGTTGCCAGAGACTAGTTGCAGGGGCTTGCATGGCCTATTTTTTTGCTGCGACATTAGATTTCAAATGCTTGCAACTTGTTTTGTGGGTTCCGAGTTGCCGCTAAGCGCTAGTTACGACAGCGTGGCAGACCCGGCGGCAAAAACAGAAAAGCCCGCAACGGGGCGGGCTTTGTTTGAAGTTGATCGGACTTGTTGATTTCCTGCCGCCATCTGCTTATCGGCAAGCGGGCAGGGCGAACAATCCTGTTCTATCGATGTTGGTAGTAGCCAGGGCCACCCTGGTAGTAACGGTGGTGATCGTCATGCCAGCCACCGTGGGGGAAGATGATGCAGCCACTCAGGGTCAGCAGGGCAAGAACGGGAATCAGCCAGGTGATTCGACGCAGCATTTTGAAAGTTCCTCATGGTTACGCCGTCATGAAGCCAAAACTCTTCATCGGCTGTAACATGAGACCCCGATTGCCACGATGCATCCCCGTAGAACGGTAAGTGCATGGCATGCAAGCGGATACAAAGCAGATACATTTCAACGTTTCAGGAAGCCGCAATGACCCACAAGCAACGCTTGATTTATTCGATTCTGATTGCCGTTTCGGTGCTGGCGATCATGCTTGGCCTGTCCTGGCTGCAAAACGCCGGAATGATTTCGGAGAAGACATTCCAGTTCGTCGCCATCGGTGTAGCGGTGATCGTGGTGGTGATCAACGGCGTGATGCGCCGCAAGGTCAAGCCTTGACGGCGTTTGCCGCACGCTTCAATCGTTGTTGAGGACGGCCGCAGCCTGTGGATGCAGGCTGTAGCTCTTGTCATCATTGAAGGTGATCACACCTTCGGCGCACAGCCGTTTGAGCACTTCGCGCACACTGAGGAAGGACAGCGGAATATCCAGATCCAGCAATTGGCTGTGGACACCGCGCACGCCCAGACGTCGCTCGCTTTGTGCGGCAACCAGCAGGGCGTCGATGACTTTCAGACGAATCAGGCTGGTGCGCAGGCCGAAACTTTTCAGCAGCAGCCGGATGCGTTCGTTGCCGTGACGCTCGACGCGTTGCCCGAAATCGCTCGCGTGGGGGCTCATGGAAACTCCTTTGGGTGCCTGGCTACCGTCCGTTGGTAGTTGCGAGTTGTACATGCGATTACTCCTTTTCAGAGCCTGATCGGGATGGTTTTTTTGCGCTCTCTAAGACAAGACGTATCAGCACGACAAATCATGAAAGAAAAAATGTAGAAAATTTGTCGGGGGTTTGTCTTTTTCTTGTGATTGTGGCTTGAAGTTGCGTTGGGCTTGGCGGCCTTTGGGCCGACCATGCTCTTGGGGGTTTGGGTGAATATCCGTTGTTATGGGTGTTGCCGCTGGCGGTTTCGCTCTTACAGCGAGTCCCTTTGGCAAACGCCCCAAAGGAACCAAAGGTCTGGGCCCCGGCGTTCGGCCCTCGCCGTGGCTCGGGTTCCTTCATTCCGGGATCTATCCGGGGGCATCGCCTACGGTTTGCTTCGCTGCACCTCCTCTCGATGTGTTCGACTTCGTCGAACGGTCGCTGTGCTCCCACCCCCGGATAAATCCCTCCACTCAGCCTGCCGAAGGGGCCGGCAGATCAAAAGCTGCAGCCGAGCTAACGCTCATCCTGTTGAGTGGTTAGGAGCGGGTGAGGGGCTTTTGATCTGGTTCATTGAGTTCAACTTGGTATTTCAGGTCGGCGTAGCTCTGGCAATCACCTCGATCAGTTCCCTCTCCCTCCGGGAGAGGGCTAGGGTGAGGGGCTTTTGATCTGGTTCATTGAGTTCAACTTGGTATTTCAGGTCGGCGTAGCTCTGGCAGTCACCTCGATCAGTTCCCTCTCCCTCCGGGAGAGGGCTAGGGTGAGGGGCTTTTGATCTGGTTCATTGAGTTCAACTCGGTATTTCAGGTCGGCGTAGTTCTGGCAATCACCTCGATCAGTTCCCTCTCCCTCCGGGAGAGGGCTAGGGTGAGGGGCTTTTGATCTGGTTCATTGAGTTCAACTGGGTATTTCAGGTCGGCGTAGCTCTGGCAGTCACCTCGATCAGTGCCCTCTCCCTCCGGGAGAGGGCTAGGGTGAGGGGCTTTTGATCTGGTTCATTGAGTTCAACTCGGTATTTCAGGTCGGCGTAGCTCTGGCAATCACCTCGATCAGTTCCCTCTCCCTCCGGGAGAGGGCTAGGGTGAGGGGCTTTTGATCTGGTTCATTGAGTTCAACTTGGTATTTCAGGTCGGCGTAGCTCTGGCAGTCACCTCGATCAGTGCCCTCTCCCTCTGGGAGAGGGCTAGGGTGAGGGGCTTTTGATCTGGTTCATTGAGTTCAACTCGGTATTTCAGGTCGGCGTAGCTCTGGCAGTCACCTCGATCAGTGCCCTCTCCCTCCGGGAGAGGGCTAGGGTGAGGGGCTTTTGATCTGGTTCATTGAGTTCAACTCGGTATTTCAGGTCGGCGTAGCTCTGGCAATCACCTCGATCAGTTCCCTCTCCCTTTGGGAGAGGGCTAGGGTGAGGGGCTTTTGATTTTGCGTTTGGGGGATCGTTTGGAGGGTCTAAATTTTTTTCTTTGACTTCGTTTCTTCGACAGGCTCATTGCGCGTGGACGCGTGGGTGTTTCCAGGGCGGGTCCGTGTTAACGCCGGATGCGCTCTTTGGCATGTCGATCAGGAGCGAGCGTGATTATTTCCAGACAGTTAACCGGACTGACCTTGGCCGGCGTGGTTTTTGGGCTGAGTTGTTCGGCTCATGCGTTCAGCCCGGCCACGGATATCAGCGCCGATATTCGCCGTACTGCTTTTGGCGTGCCGCATATTCGTGCGCAGGACGAGCGTGGGCTTGGGTTCGGTATCGGTTATGCCTATGCGCAGGACAATCTGTGCCTGTTGGCCAACGAGATTGTGACGGTCAATGGCCAGCGTTCCCGTTACTTCGGCCCGGATCAGTTCACCGTCGAGCAGCGCGAAAACCGGGTCAGCGATGTGTTCTTTACCTGGCTCAATACGCCTGAAGCGGTCAAGGCATTCTGGCAGGCGCAACCTGCGCAGGTGCGTGATCTGGTCGAAGGCTATACCGCCGGTTACAACCGTTATCTGGCCGAGCGTCGCCAGCAAGGTTTGCCGCAACGGTGTCAGGGTGAGTGGGTGCGTGAGATCGCACCGGAAGATCTGGTGAAGCTGACCCGCCGTCTGTTGGTCGAGGGCGGCGTTGGGCAGTTTGCCGAGGCTTTGGCCGGCGCCACGCCGCCGCAAGCGACAGCCGGGATCGAACACAACGTGCAGGCTTATCAGTTGGCCGATGCGCGTCAGCAGCGCTTTGCACTTGATCGAGGCAGTAACGCTGTCGCGGTGGGCAGTGAGCGCTCGTTCAACGGGCGCGGGATGTTGCTGGCCAACCCGCATTTTCCTTGGGTTGGCGGTATGCGCTTCTATCAGATGCACCTGACCATTCCGGGCAAACTCGATGTCATGGGCGCTGCCTTGCCAGGCTTGCCGATGATCAATATCGGCTTCAATCAGCATCTGGCCTGGACGCACACGGTCGACTCGTCGAAACACTTCACGTTGTATCGGCTGCAACTCGATCCGAAGGATTCCACACGCTATCTGCTCGATGGCAAATCTCTGCCGTTGAACAAACAGACCGTCACCGTGCAGGTGAAACAGGCTGACGGGCAAGTGGTGCCGGTTTCGCGGGATATCTACAGCTCGCAGTTCGGGCCGATTGTGCAATGGCCGGGCAAGCTCGACTGGGACAATCGGTTCGCCTACAGCCTGCGCGATGCCAACCTCGACAATGATCGGGTGCTGAATCAGTGGTACGCGATGAATCAGGCGTCCACGCTTCAGGAGCTGCAGGATTCGGTGCACAAGATTCAGGGTATTCCGTGGGTCAACACCCTGGCCGTCGATGACAAAGGCCAGACGCTGTATATGAACTTGTCAGTAGTGCCGAACGTCAACGCCGAGAAACTGGCCAAGTGCAGTGATCCGCGTATCGGCACAAAAATGATCGTGCTGGACGGCTCCAACAGTGCCTGCGCGTGGGACATTGACCCACAAGCTGCGCAGAAGGGCATTTATGCCTCCAGCCAATTACCGCAACTGCTGCGCAAGGACTTCGTCCAGCACTCCAACGACTCGGCGTGGCTGGCCAACCCGGCGCAACCGCTCACCGGTTTCTCGCCACTGATCAGTCAGGACGGCCAGCCGCTGGGCTTGCGCTCGCGGTTTGCGCTGGATCGTTTGGGCACGCTGAGCAAGAAAGGCCCGCTGGCGGTGAAGGATCTGCAACAAATGGTGATGGACGATCAGGTGTACCTGGCGACTCAGGTGATCCCGGATCTGCTGAAGTTCTGTGCCTCAGACCTTGGCACCGACGCGCAGGCGCTTAAGCCGGTTTGCGTCAGCCTCAAGGCATGGGATGGCCGCGCCAATCTGGATTCAGGCCTGGGCCTGGTGCATTTCCAGACCATCATGCAGGCGCTGCAGGCTTCGCCGGACGTCTGGCGCGTGGCGTTCGATCCTGAAGATGCGCAACACACGCCACGTGGACTGGCGGTCGAGCAGCCGGCGGTGGCCAAGGCGCTGCGTGAAGCCATGTTGGCGTCGGTCGAGTTGAGCCAGAAAATGGGTTTGAAGCCGCAAACCCGCTGGGGTGACATCCAGGTGGTCAGCAGTGGCGGGAAACAGACGCCGATTCACGGCGGCCCGGGTACGCTGGGAATTTACAACGCCATTCAGAGCGTGCCGCGTGAAGACGGCAAACTTGAAGTGGTCAGCGGTACCAGCTACCTGCAAGTCGTGACCTTCGATGAGAAGGGCCCGCACGCCCAAGGGCTGCTGGCGTTCTCGCTGTCGAGCGATCCGGCGTCGAAGTATTCGCGGGATCAGACCGAGGCGTTCTCGAAGAAACAGTGGAGTGTGCTGCCGTTTACCGAGCAGCAGATTCAGGCTGACCCGCAATACCAGGTGCAGACTGTTCGCGAGGCGTTGGACAAGGCGGGGAAAGTCGCCGCTCAGTAAGCCCGAGCATTAATGGCATCAAGCCTGAAGGCCGCATCCTGCAAAGGGTGCGGCCTTCAGCTTTTTGGCGGTTGTTGCGGTATCGAGTTGATCACCGGGTTACCTTCCTTGTTACGGCTCAGGTAGACCGGCAGTACCTTGGGCAGGCTGTTGGCCAGGTTGTTCAGCTCTTTGATGTTGTAGATGCCACCGACACGAATCGAACCGGTACTGTTGTCAGCCAGTTCCAAAGGATTGTTCAGATAGCGATTGATCAGTGGCAGGGCCTCGCTCAGCGCCAGGTTGTCCAGCACCAGTTTGCCGTTGCGCCAGGCCAGTGACGTGTCACCGGAGTAGGTCTGGCTGATCTGCGGTATGTAGTCGCCGTGTTTGTAGCGCGCCTGCATCGATGGACCGAGGCGCAGGCCATCGCCCGGCAATGAGCGATCGCTGGTGACCAGCACGGAGCCTTCGATCAGGTTCACGCGCACTTGATCCTGATACATCCAGACATTGAAACGCGTGCCCGTGACGCGAATTT
Source organism: Pseudomonas sp. S3_C06 (assembly GCF_054667675.1). Classification (NCBI taxonomy): domain Bacteria; kingdom Pseudomonadati; phylum Pseudomonadota; class Gammaproteobacteria; order Pseudomonadales; family Pseudomonadaceae; genus Pseudomonas; species Pseudomonas sp. S3_C06. The sequence continues at coordinate 862,095 of NZ_CP162747.1, read as the reverse complement.
TGCCTTCGCCTGCACGGACGACAAACGGGTGGGACATGTCGTGGCTGACCGTAAAGAACGCCTCGCCTTTTTTCAGGGTAACGCGGCGTTCGTCCTTGTAGTTGCTGAAGGTCAGATCGGTGTTGAGGTTCAGTTCGAGTTGGCTGCCATCGCCCAACGTCACCTGCCGGACATTATCGGTGGCGGTAAAATGCTCATAACTGTCGGGCAGCCAGCCCAGGTTCCAGCCGGTGTAGGCTGCCAATGGCAGAGCAAGCGCACACACGCCTGCTGCTACAGCAAACTGGCGCCACGAGCTCGAAGGCTGCTGCACTGGCCCGTGCGCCGGGAGGGCGGTGGCCGATGCGGGGCGTGGCAAATGTTCGGCCACGTTCCAGATTTCCAGCATGGCTTCATATTCGAACGCGTGCAGCGGATGGGCGTCGTGCCATTGCTTGAATGCGCGACGATCTTCATCGGTGCAGTCGGCGGCGTGCACACGCATGCACCAATGCGCGGCGGCATCGGTGATCGCATCGTATTCGGCTTCCGAGAGAGTGTCTTGGGTCATTGACTCGTCCTGATTTCGCACATTCTAACCTTGTCGGGAAGTTACCGAGAACATTCGTCATGGCAATTGCCCATCAAAGTGGAACTTATTTTTCGCTCCGGCACCCAAAAAAGCAGGATGCAAACGACTACTATCCATAAATGGAGTGAAAAAATGATCAAAAAGACAATCGCAGCGCTAATTGCCACTGCCGGCTTGCTGAGCGCAGGCGCAGCGCTGGCCGATCGGCCGGGCGCAGGCTGGATCACCATCGAAAAAGCCATCGAGATCGTCAAGACCAAGGCCGGTTATGTCGAGGTCTATGAGATCGAAGCCGACAACAATGGCTATTGGAAAGGCGAAGGGCGCAAGGCTGACGGTGTTGTCTACGAGTTCCGCATCGACGGCGCTTCAGGCAATGTATTGCGGGATCAGAAGGATTAACCACCCTGGTTACGCGTTGTAAAACATACGCCGGCTGCAAGCCGGCGTATGTCTGTTGCGGTTGTTACGGCAATGCTGGCGAGGATCCTGTCTGGCTTGAGCCTGGCGCCGGTAAAGGTATCGGGGCCGGAGGAGGGTCCAGCACCCTGCCCAGTTCGCTGATGAACAGTGCGATCGAGTCAGCGTTGGCCATTTTCACCTCGATGCGTGCGTCGGCAGAGACTGGATCGCGGAAGGCTTTACGTGCATCTGCAAGGTTTCTGGTTTTGGTCAGTTTGAGAATTTTTTTGTAATCTTCGGCCCGTGCTGGTACCTGGTCCATGTCTACCCACACCCCATTCTTGCTCTTCTCCGCAAACAAGCGCGTAGGCGCAGCAGAGCGGGACAAGGATTTGCGCTCACGCTCCAGACCCGCTTGGAGAGCCGCTCCTTCAGCGGTTGTCGTGTTTATAAGGTCAGGGTATGGACTCATCGCCTCCACGAAGTCGAAGTCTTCGGCATCGCAAACCAAATGAGAAAGCTCGTGGATCAGCGTGACCGCGCGAGCATGGGAGTCAACATTGAATCTGGGAGGCAGGAAAGCGGTGTAGGGATCCAGGCGCGGATTAAAGAAAAGCTCGGTCAGGTGGACTATCTTTCGCCGGTCTTGTTTGAAGACAAATGCAACCGTATCGTCGCCATAACGCGCATTCAAACCAGCGAAAAAGCGCTCCGTATAGAGCAGATCATCTGCTGGGTCCGTCAGCTCGCGGCAGATGGGGATTATCACCTGTTCTACTTTTCTGAGCAGCGTGGGCGTGACTTGTAACACGTCGAAAAAATTTCTGAGTACGGCTTCCACGCGAGTGCCGCCCAGATTGTCGCGATGTATGACGAAGTTATGCAGACAATTCAGCGCGTATTCTCTTGCCCGAGCGACAGCTTGCTGGATCACGAAGGCTCTGGCCGGATAGCGCCGATTGATTTGTGCCATCCCTTGAGCCTGGATATACATGAGTATCGAACGGCTGCGTTCAACGTCAGCTTGCACACGGTTGCGTTTGGATCGACAGCGATGAACAGGCTGACCCGCGGGTGCCAGTACCAGCCTTGAGTTTTTCTGTTCAAGGGTTGGTCCTTGTCCGCCGTCTTTCTTGCTCAAATACCAGACCTTTTCATCCTTGACCACCGGGTAGACCTTGCCAGCGATCGCCGCAAACTTTTGCGTGCTCGACGAACTGCCATAGACAAGTTTATTGGTTTCAAGCTTGAAGTTTTCCAGCGCTGTGGTGGTTTCAAAGGGCTGCAGATTAACGCGGGAGGGCGTAGCTGGTGGGACTTTCGACCAGAGCGGCGGGGCCGTGGCTGCCGCGTTTGCGTCGCTAGCCTGCGCCTGGACAGCAAATTCGGCCGTTTCACTTTCCGCCGCTGTTTCCCAGGAAAAACGACCCAGACTGAACAGGGAAATCGCCCCCGAGATAAAGCTTTTCAAGGCATTTGCCCAATGATGTTGCTGAAGCTCCTCGGCAGACTCCTTGAAATCCTCGTAGCTTTTCCAAAGAAAAAACAGGGAAGCGAGTTTCCCCGGCAAAACGTGCGGAACCAGACGGACACCGTGACTGAATAGAAACTTTGCCGCTTCCCAGTCCGCTTGCGCATTGATCTGCGATTGGCAACCGAGTAATTGCGGCAAAAGGCTGAGCGTATCCTTGTGCAGCCGCTCCAGCACATTGCCGGAGATGGGCGTACTTTGCAGTTTGATTTCACTGGTTTTGCCGATCGTCGTTTTCAGCAGGTTTTTGAACGCGGACTGCTCGCCGGCGGGCAGGCGCCGGATGATCAGGTCCTGGAAATGTCCCGGTGTATTCAATGCATCGATCAACTGCGTTTCATTTTCGAACTCACGAAAAACGTATTTGGAGTAGGGGGCATAGAGCACCTGTGGCCCTGTCTGCCCCGCGCCGGGCCCGATGAGATAAAGCCCGAGGGTATCGACCAGGTCAGCCCCCGTGGTCTTGATCAATGACAGTGGACTGGCAATGGCGTGAGCGCCCTCTACCGTTGCACGCGCCACTCCGTCCGGCATGTCCAGAACCTGACAAATGAAGTCGTAGCCGGTTTCTGACAATTGTTGCTGCAACTTCATCGCGTGCGCATGCTGCATCAACTGCCAGGGCAACTGACGTAAAAACCGCTCTTTGCTGGTGCGCGCAGACTCACTGTCAGCTGACAGCGCCTCGCTCACTTTCTGCGTGTAGGTGGTGCTGATATCGAGGGATTGCAGCAGTTGGCGGACGGCGGACTGATTGAGTTTTGCCGGCAACCCTGCGGTGGTATTCGAGGCAACCTTGAACCCGGTGCCCTGCACAATGTTGTAGTGGTGCAGAGCAAATTCGAGCAGGTTGCAGGCAGGACCGGCCAGCGTCAGATTCGGCGTGATGCGGATGTCTTGTGGCTTGAGGCCGTTGTTCGGAAATCTGCTGTCGAGCAGCGTTTTCAAAGTCTGCTCGACGTGGCTGTCCAACGCGGGCACACCCTCGAGAAAATCCTTGCCATCGATAAAGCAGCGGCGCAACTCATCCAGCAGTGCGAGCTGGGTACGCTGTTCCGCGACCGGGGCCATGCGCAGCCAATCGGGGAAATCGAGATGACGGGCAACAGTCCTGGCAAGCTCAACGGCCCGGCGCAGATTGGTCTCGATGACCTTGTTTTTCAGTTTGTCGAGAAAACCGGCGAGTGAGTCCTCATCCTTTATGCAAACGCGTAACGCCTCGCAATGGTCCAGATAGTGGTCAATGGCCGATTGCATACGGTCGTTCAACACGTTGCCTTCAATCAATTGAAAGGTGCCCAGCGTGTATTGCTGATCCAGCCGATGTTGCGTCTTCGGCAGGTTTTCCAGCAGCGTCTGGCTCTGGTTGTTGTCGTTCAGGCGCTGTTGCAATTGTTTTTGCGCAATCGCTATGTTGTCGAACGATTCCAGGCCGATGGCGGGCGTCCACAAGATGGCGCGCCCGGAGTGCGCTACGTCCATGCCTCCGCGCTCGGTCAGCAACACACAGTGAGCGAGTGACAGCACGCCACTCCGGCCCTCGCAAGTGAGGTTGAGCGCCCACGCATCCGGCCGGAAACCGTTGAGTGACTGGCGGTCCATGCGTGTTGCGTGTTTTGCGTCGAATACGGTATCGACGATTTTTCGTTCCGCTGCAGGCCAGGAGTCGCCGAGATTTCTCATGTGCGCTTCACCGCGCACTCCATCCTCGAAAGCCTGCGCCAGTTTCCATCGAATGCCTTCGAGAAAGACCCGTTGTTCAGCGCTGCTCGCGGTCGGCTGGCCCTTGAAGTTGTCGGTGAGATTTTCCAGTGTTCGTTCTAACGTTGTCGCCAGTTGCGCAGCTTTGTCGGCCTGGACCAATGACGAGGGCGGTGCGCTGGAGAACAGCGGGCGGGTGCTCCAGCGCTCATTGACGTCTAGCCTGACCAAGCGCTCGTGAATCATCGAACGGATATCCAGCGCCTTATCGAAAAATGCATGAATGTCAGTACGGCGTTCGCTTTGGCGAAACAGCTGCAAGGCGAATTCAACGCTCTGCCGTTGCTTGGTGATAATCGCCTCCATCAGTGTTGCCATGATATCGCCGGCTATGTTTTCGCCGGACACCTGAGCATTGGCGAAGCCCAGGTAGCGATTGCGCTCCTCCAGGTTCATGAGCCCGTACAGCTCGTCTTCATGTCCGGCGGCATTGAGTTTGGCGATCAGCGTTTGGCGCAGGTCGGCGTAGTCGGTGAGTACTTGCACGCCTTGGGTGGGGGTGTAGAGATAAGCCTTGTCATGGTTGATCATCAGCGATCCAGCCAACTCGACATAGGTGGTTTCTTCGCCCAGGCATACCGTTTCGAAGGTCGGACGCCGCACGGCGCTGTCCGGCTCACGTATCAAGCTGTGAAGGGCTTCGAATTCCTTCGCCTCGAGGATGTCGGTTTCGCGCTTGAGCAGTAAGTCTGCACGTGCTTGATCGAGCAACGTCCGGCTGAAGAATGTGCGTCTGGGGGAACCTTCAAAAGCGGCGGCATTCCAGTAAACCTCGAGCTGTCGAAACAACAGCATGGTCAGCTTTCCCGAGGCGGACTTGATTGCATCCGCCCATATTGCCTGGTCAACATCTGAGCCGGAGCGAGCCGGATTGGAAAATTCGGCTGTCTGACCATGCGGCCAGCCCTGGCGGCGGAAGTGCAGCAGCAGTGCCTCACTCAGCGACAGCGAATCGACCCACTGCCGTACATCCCCGGAGAGGGGCGCGGTGTCGGCGAAAAAACTGACGCGGGTGCGTGACTGTTGCAGACCCGCGAAGTGAGGTTCGAGCAGTTCGTCGAGAATCTTTTCCAGCAGGGTGGTGAGCGAAGGCAGACGTTTGAGCTCATCCAGCAGGTCGCGCGTGGACAAATCCTGTGACGTGTTGATCGCCGCTTTTTGATCCTCGAACACGTCTCCTTCGATCGTTTCAAGGGTCAGACTGATTCCGCGTTTTTCCACCAGTTCCTTGCGCAGCGAGACGCTGAGGAACGCCAATAGATCATCCTGTTCGTCAGCGTTGTCGAGGCGCGTCTGCAACGCTTCGAGCAGCGCTTGCTGATCGCTGTATTTCTTCAGGCCGTCATAGGGGGTGTAGAGGAACACACCGCCATCATCCGGCCCGGCGCCGAGAGTAAAACTCCCGGCCAGCGGCACCGCCAATTGCCTGTCGGCGTTAAGCAGAATGCGCTCGGCCAACATCGGCGGGGTTTGTTCACTGCGCAACGTGTGAGTCGCGAGTTCCACATGCGCAAGCCAGCTGAAATCTTTGCTGTTGAGACCCTGCGCGGTAGCCAGGTCAGCGTGCTGGCCGGGAGCTTTGAGAACATCCGGAAACAGGAGTGGAGCAAGGGGCGTAGACATCATCGAGACTCGGAGCGGAGGCGTTGGGGCCGGGGAGCGCAAGAATAGAGACGTGACTGGGCGCACTGGCGGTAAATAGTTACCGCACGCACCGAGTCGAAATGTGCCAGGACAGCGATGCCAGTCATGGCTGAGCAATCGAAAGGTTGACAGCCGGCAGCTGAGCCATGGTTAATCGGTGAGCTAGTCGTCCATACGCTGTTGTTCCCTCCAATAATCATTCTGGAGCTTCAGATGTCTGCGCCACACGATCATGTGTCCTCTGCTGTTTCGTCCTCGTTGTCTCTCGAAGCGCTGACGCAACTGCTTGAAACGATTTTTCTGCGCCACGGCACCTCCGCTGAAGTCGCGCAAGTGCTGGCCGCCAATTGCGCCGGCGCCGAGCGCGATGGTGCCCACAGTCACGGGGTTTTCCGCATTCCCGGTTATGTCTCGACCCTGGCCAGCGGCTGGGTCAACGGGCACGCCGTGCCGCAAGTCGAAGATGTTGCCTCGGGATTTGTCCGTGTCGATGCCGGTAACGGTTTCGCTCAGCCGGCATTGGCCGCCGCTCGGCCGCTGCTGGTGGAAAAGGCGCGGCACGCCGGGATCGCCGTGCTGGCGATTCGCAACTCTCATCACTTCGCCGCACTGTGGCCGGATGTCGAGCCTTTCGCTGACGAAGGTCTGGTAGCGCTCAGCGTGGTCAACAGCATGACCTGCGTGGTGCCCCACGGCGCCGACCGGCCGCTGTTCGGCACCAACCCGATTGCCTTCGCCGCGCCACGGGCCGGCGCCGCACCGATCGTCTTCGATCTGGCCACCAGCGCGATTGCCCATGGCGACGTGCAGATTGCTGCGCGCAAAGGCGAACGGCTGCCGGCCGGGATGGGCGTGGACAGCCTCGGTCAGCCGACTCAGGATCCCAAAGCGATTCTTGAGGGCGGGGCGCTGTTGCCGTTCGGTGGCCATAAAGGTTCGGCGCTGTCGATGATGGTCGAGCTGTTGGCTGCAGCATTGACGGGAGGCAATTTTTCCTTCGAGTTCGATTGGTCCAATCATCCCGGGGCGAAAACGCCGTGGACCGGACAGTTGTTGATCGTCATCGACCCGAGCAAGGCCGCCGGGCAGGGTTTTGCCGAACGCAGTGGTGAACTGGTGCGGCAGATGCACAGCGTCGGGCTCAAGCGTTTGCCGGGGGATCGTCGGCATTGGCAGCGTAGTAAGTCGTTGGCTGAGGGCATTGTGCTGGAGGCGCAGACGTTGGCGCAGTTGCGCGAGTTGGCGGGGGTGTGAGCAAAGAGCAAAGGCCCCTCACCCTAGCCCTCCCGAAACGTCGGACCGCCCAGAGGGAGAGGGGACTGAACCGGGGTGAATGGGGGAGGTACGCCGACGTGGGATACCAAGCTGAATTCAAGATCTGAATAGCGAAAAAACGGCAGGCAGAAAAAAGGCGAACCCAGTGGGTTCGCCTTTTTAGTATGCGTTTGAATCAGCGACGGCCGAGCAACAAGCCGACCACCAGACCGAATCCCGCGGAGATTGCCACAGTCTGCCACGGATGACCGCCGATATAACTTTCAGTGGCATCGACCGCCGGTTTGGTGCGATCACGCACGCTCGATACCGAGTCCAGTGCCTGCTGCAGTTTCAGGGCGATTTGTCCGCGCAGCGTTTCCGCTTCTTCGCCGACCAGTGAGGCGCTGCTCTTGAGCAGTTTGTCCGACTCTTCGATCAGAGCCTGAAGTTCGCTGAAGGCTTGATCCTTGATTTGATCTTCGGCGGCTTGCACGGCGGATTTGCGGGCCATTGGGTGACTCCTTGCAGTTGAATGGACAGTGATCAATGGAGTGTGGCGCTGAGCAAAAAGTTGCACTGAATTTAGGCCAGAAAGAAAAACCTGCGCGGGAGATTTCCGTCGAGCGTGTAAGATGTCGCCATTTTATGCAGCAGGATAATTCCCGATGAGTTTCAATCTGGCCGACAAATCACTCGCAGAGCGCGCCGCACTGGAGGACGAGAAGTCCCGTCTGTTCGAACTCTGGCAAAACAACCTCGGCAAGGCCAAAGGCGAAGCCGCGCGTTTGTTCGGCGAGCGTGGCAAGCGCAAGGGCAAGTGGGCCGAGTGGGTCCGCGCCGAACTGGACGGCATGTCGCCGCCGGAGTTCGCCAACATGGTGCGCAGTGAAGTCAATCGACTGATGGCCGCCAACAAGTAATGCCTCAGGTGAAGGTCGCGGCAATCACCTCGCGAACCTTGACCACCACCGGATCGATCTGCGCGCTGGTGCGCCAGCCCAGTTCGATCGGATAACGCGGCAATTTCAGCGGGCAGGGCAGCAGCGCCAGGCCGCTGAGTGCCGCGATGCTCTCGGCGGCATGCGCCGGAATCGTCGCCACCGCCCGACTGCCCTTGAGCAGATAAGGCAGCGCGGCGAAATGCGTGGTCGAGGCGCACACCCGTCGGCTCAGGCCCAGCGCCGCCAGACCTTCATCGGTAATCCCGATAAAACCGCCGGACGACACCAGAATGTGCTCGCGGGTGACGAACTCCTCAAGATCGACCTGCTGCTGGCCGGGCGCCAGGCTCGCCGGATCGACCAGGCACGCATAGCCGCCTTCGCCCAACACCTGACGACTGAGCAAACGTTCGGCAAAACCACCGGCGGTGATCGCCAGGTCGATGCTGCGCTCCATCAGGGCGCTGGCGACAATCTGGCTGTGGGTCTGACGAAAGATCAGTCGAAGTTTCGGTGCGCTGCGAGCAATTTCCTCGATCAGGCGGCGACCGTAGGCAATCTCGAAGTCATCGGACAGCCCTACGGTGACCGAGCGGCCCTCGTATTGGTTGGCCGCCGGGTCGACCATGGCCAGGCTTTGCCGGCACTTGTTCAGCGCTTCGCTGACCACCGGTTTCAGTTGATTGGCTTTGAGCGTCGGTGCCAGTCCGCGGCCGGTGCGCACGAACAATTGATCGCCGTAGACCTCGCGTAACCGGCGCAGCGCCGCACTGACCGCCGATTGTGTGACGCCCAGACGCAGCGCTGCCCGGCTGGCGCTGGATTCTTCATGCAGGGCTTCAAAGACTTTCAGCAGATTGAGGTCGACCGTGGCGATATTCATTTGGCTCATATCATTTAGCAGCGAACGGGGCTTTATTCATGATCGCGTGGCGCCGCAGAATCGGCAACCACTGAACCTGACGGAGTTATCGCGATGGCCAAATCAATTGTTGCTGCGCTGCAAATCGGCGCCTTGCCCGAGGGCAAAAACGCCACCCTGGAACAGATTCTGAGTTGGGAAGGCGCGATCATCGAATCCGGCGCGGCGCTGGTGGTGATGCCGGAAGCGCTGCTGGGCGGCTATCCGAAAGGTGAAGGGTTCGGCACGCAACTGGGTTATCGCCTGCCAGAAGGGCGCGAAGCCTATGCCCGATACTTCGCCAACGCGATCGATGTGCCGGGCGCCGAAACGGAAGCGCTGGCGGCACTGTCGGCACGAACCGGGGCGAACCTGGTAATCGGTGTGATTGAACGTGCTGGCAGCACGTTGTATTGCACGGCGCTGTATTTCGATCTGCAGGCAGGGCTCGTCGGCAAACACCGCAAGCTGATGCCCACCGGCACCGAGCGGCTGATTTGGGGCAAGGGTGATGGCTCGACGTTGCCGGTGTTCGACACGCAGGTCGGCAAGCTTGGCGCGGTGGTGTGCTGGGAAAACATGATGCCGCTGCTGCGCACCGCGATGTACGCCAAAGGCATCGAAGTCTGGTGCGCACCAACCGTCGATGAGCGCGAGATGTGGCAAGTCAGCATGCGCCACATCGCCCATGAAGGCCGCTGCTTTGTGGTCAGTGCGTGTCAGGTGCAAGCTTCGCCTCAGGCGTTGGGCGTTGAAATCGCCAATTGGCCAGCGGAGCGTCCGCTGATTGCTGGCGGCAGCGTGATTGTCGGGCCGATGGGCGATGTGCTGGCGGGGCCGTTGCGCGGCGAGGCGGGGTTGCTGACAGCTGAAATCGACACCGATGAACTGGTGCGTGCGCGGTATGACTACGATGTGGTCGGCCACTATGCGCGGCCGGATGTGTTTGAGCTGTCTGTGGATGAACGGGCCAAGCCCGGGGTGCGATTCAACACATAACCCACTGGCTGACACAAAACCTGTAGGAGTGAGCCTGCTCGCGATAGCAATCTGTCAGTTAACGATTATGGTGTCTGGCAGACCGCTATCGCGAGCAGGCTCACTCCTACAATGGATCGGTGGTGTGTCTGGAAGTCAGTGGCGCTGCTGCCATTCTTCCCGGGTGATTTCCCACAGCTCCCGAGGGAAACGCCCACCGACGAAATCGCCTTCATCGGTTCGGATCAAGCGCATCCCCGCGCGCTCCGAGAGCTTGCGCGAGCCAATGTTCGGCGCCGCTTTCGGCACGCGCATCACTGGGCGTTGCAGAACGTTGAACCAGTAATCGGTCACCACCGCGCAGGCTTCCGTCATCAAACCCTGACCTTGCCACGCCGGTGCCAGCCAGAAGCCGCGGTGGTTGTCCGCTTGATCCATCAGGCTGATTTTGCCGATCAACAGTTCCGGTGCCGATTTCAGGCGAATCGTCCACGGCCATTCCTTGCCCGCCGCAACCGCCGGCAAGGCAACGTCGCGCAGATAGGCGCGGGCACCGTCCTTCGGATACGGCCATGGCACGGCTGCGTTCAGATAACGCACCACGTCCCAATGCGGAAATTCGCGCTGCACGGCTTCGGCATCGGCCAGTTGCAATGGGCGCAGGATCAGTCGTTCGGTGTACAGCGTCGGTATGTCTTCCATAAACCTGCAGCCTCCATAAGTGTCTTTAAGGAACGAGGCAGGCTAGCGCATTTTTACCAGGTTGTGGCACTGGCCTTGGGCAGGCTGAGCTTGCCGCTGTCGACAAAACGCATGGTGCCAAACAGACCGCCGGCAAGCTTGCCGCGCAGCACATAGGGCAGGTTATCGAGGGTTTGCGTCTGACTCAGGCCCAGCGTCTGGCGTAATACCGAAAACGCCGAGATGCTGACCGGAACGCTAACAATGGCCTCGGAAAACCTTGGGATTGAACCGCTCTGATCGCTGACACCCGAGGCCAGTGAATGGCCGTTGACCTCAAGATCCAAAGCGATGCCGTTGTAGTCGATGGCCGTTTCATTAGGGTTTTGCACGCGAATCTTGATGGCGAAACGCACTTCCAGATCCTGGCTTGGCAACGGCTCCAGGCCGACCACGTTGATGTTCACCGGGTCTCGGTTGGGGAACAGCGCACAGGCGCTGAGGGACAGCAGAAGCAGTGACAGAATGACGGCTTGGAAGCGGCGCATAAACGGTCTCTCAACAAAAAAGGGCTGAACCGTCACCGGCTCAGCCCTTTCTATCAAAGGCCAGACGTTAGCGGTTCAACTGTGCGACAGCCGCCGCTGGGGCAGGTTCACCTTTGGCCGGCATGTCCGGATTTTCCATGACCTGAAGAATCGAGGCTTCCGGGTCGAAATCGTCTTCTTCCAGCTCGATGAATTCTTCCGGCAGGAAGATATTCAGCACGATAGCGCACAACGCGCCGACGGTGATCGGCGATTCGAAGATGTTGCGCAGCGCTTGCGGCAGCTCGCGCAGAACTTCCGGCACAGCGGCGATGCCCAGGCCCATACCCAGCGAAATCGCCACGATCAGCATGTTGCGCCGATGCAGACCGGCTTCGGCGAGGATCTTGATCCCGGCCACCGCGACGGTGCCGAACATCACCAGTTCAGCGCCGCCGAGTACCGGTTTCGGCATCAACTGCAGCACCGCGCCGATCATCGGGAACAGCCCGAGCAACACCAGCAGACCGGCGATGAAGAAGGCGACGTAGCGGCTGGCCACACCGGTGAGTTGAATCACGCCGTTGTTCTGCGCGAAGGTCACCATCGGCATGCTGTTGAACACCGCCGCCATGGCCGAGTTGAGGCCGTCGGCGAGCAGGCCGGATTTGATTCGGCGGATGTACAGCGGGCCTTTGACCGGTTGCCGCGAGATCATCGAGTTGGCGGTCAGATCGCCCGCAGCTTCCAGTGGCGAGACCAGGAAAATCACCGCGACCGGCACGAACGCCACCCAGTCGAAGTTGAAACCGTACTTGAACGGCACTGGCACGCTGACCAGCGGCACTTCGGGCATCGAGGCGAAATCCACGGTGCCCATCAGCCACGCCACCACATAGCCAAGGGTCAGGCCGATGACGATCGCGCCCAGGCGCAAGAACGGTACGTCGACGCGGTTCAGCACGACGATGGTGCCGATCACCAGCGCTGCCAGAAACACATGGCTGGCGGCGCCCAAATCAGGCGCGCCGAAGCCGCCGGCAATGTCGGTCATCGCCACTTTGATCAGCGACAGGCCCATCAGCGTGATGATCGTACCGGTGACCACCGGGGTGATCAGCATGCGCAGTTTGCCGATGAACTGGCTCAGCACCACTTCGATGAAGGCGGCGAAAAAGCACACGCCGAAGATCGTCGAGAGGATTTCATCGGTGCCGCCACCGCGCGCCTTGACCATGAAACCGGCGCTGAGAATCACGCTGATAAAGGAAAAACTGGTGCCTTGCAGGCACAACAATCCCGAACCGACCGGGCCGAAGCGCTTGGCCTGGACGAAAGTACCGAGGCCGGAGACGAACAGCGCCATGCTGATCAGGTAAGGAATTTCACTTTGCAGACCGAGGGCGCCGCCCATGATCAGGGTCGGGGTGATGATACCGACGAAGCTGGCCAGCACGTGTTGCAGTGCGGCAAACACGGTGGCAGTCAGGTGCGGGCGGTCGTTGAGGCCGTAGATCAGGTCGTTGTTGCGCGGGGCTTTTTCAGAGGCGGTCATGGTGTTTTGCGCGCCGCAAGGCGGGGCCGGGTCAGAAAATGGAGGCGCAGGATGCCGGAAGAGGGCGGCGAGGGCAACGAGCAATAACTGCCTGAAAGGTCAGGTTTTATTGGTCGCTATCGGCAAACGCCCGTGTAGGAGCTGTCGAGTGAAACGAGGCTGCGATCTTTGAAGATCAAAAGATCGCGGCCTGTGGCAGCTCCTACGCGAGATTGAATGCGGCCAGTAAATCCTCTTCAAAAGCCTTTTGCGCATCCCCCGGCACCTGCGCCCGATGCCGGGCCAGATGAAACGCCACATCAAAACTCAATTCGCCTTCACGCACGGGCCGCAGCAACCCCTTTTCCTGCCAGCTCCGCGCATAGTGATCGGGCAGATAGCCGACGTGTTTGCCGGACAGGATAAACGTCAGCGTGCCTTCAACCTGCTCCGATCGCGCCGAGCAGAGCTTGCCCTGAAACGGCTCGTCACTGCGGAAAAAACGATAGGGGTGATCGACCCGGTCGCAGGCCTGCAACGCGGCGTCGCTGGGCGTCTCGTCGTTAAACAATGGATGGCCGGCGGCGCAGTACAAATGCTGGGTTTCGCTGAACAACTGGCGATAGTCGAAGGCACTTTGCACTTGCGAGAAATAACCGATGGCCAGATCCAGCCGCTGTTGCAGCAGCAGCCGTTCCATTTCGCCGGGCATGGCACTGATCAGCTCGATACGCACCGACTCATCGCGCTCGCGAAAACGTCGGATCGCCGCAGCTACCCTTTGCAGCACCGATTGATCGACCGACTCGGAAATCCCCAGGCGCACTTCGCCGATCAAGCGTCCGGCGACGCCGTTGGATTGATGGCGGAAGGTTTCGATCGATTCAAACAACGTGCGCACCGCGATCAGCAACTGCTCGCCCTTGGGCGTAACGCTGAAGCCAGCCTTGCCACGGCTGCACAAACGGTAGCCGAGGCGGGTTTCCAGTTTGGCCATTTGCTGGCTGATGCTCGACTGGCTCAGGCCCAGATCACCCTGGGCAGCGCTGAAGCCGCCACACTCGACCACTCGCACAAACAGGCGCAGCAGTTGCAAATCGACGTCGTGCAGTTGACCCAACATCACATTACTCCGGCGTAAAGTCAGGATGATTATTCGACTATTTTTCTAATGTATCCGACGGCGCATCCTGCAACCACTTCCTCCGGTCAGGTGTTCGTCATGGCTCCCGTATTCAAGCTGTGTTTCCCCGTGCTGCTGTTGTCCGTGGCTGTTCAGGCTCAGGCCGAGGACAAAACCCTCAACCTCTATAGCTGGGCCGATTACGTGCCGCCGTCAACCCTGCAACGGTTCGAACAGGAAACCGGCATACATGTGCGTTACGACACTTTTGATACCTCCGAGGTGCTCGAGACCAAGTTGCTCACCGGTGGCAGCGGTTACGACGTGGTGGTGCCGTCGTCCAGCGTTCTGGCCCGTGGACTGGCGGCCGGCGCGTTGAAGGAAATCCCTCACGAGGGCCTCAAGGGTTACGCCAATCTTGATCCGGATTTGCTGGAAAAAATGGCCGCGGTCGACCCCGGCAATCGCTATGGCGTGCCGTACACCTGGGGCACGTTGGGGCTGGGCATGAATGTCGAGGCGGTGAAGCAGCGTCTGCCTGATGTGCCGCTGAACAGCCTCGATCTGCTGTTCAAACCGCAGAACGCCAGCAAGCTCAAGGACTGCGGCATCGCCATTCTCGATTCGCCGCAGGAGGTCATTGGTCTGGCCCTGCATTACTTGGGCAAGGATCCCTACAGCACCGACAAGAACGATCTGGCTGCCGCCGAAGCGTTGTTGCAGCAACTCCAGCCGTCGGTGCTCTACGTCGCCACCGGCCGGCAGATCAATGATCTGGCCAGCGGCAACGTGTGCCTCGCGCTGACCTACAACGGCGACGCGAGCATGGCCGCAGATCAGGCGCGCAAAGCCAATAAAGCGTTCGAAGTGGCGTACCGCATTCCCAAGGAAGGCACGCTGGTATGGCAGGACAATCTGGCCATCCCCAAAGACGCGCCGCACCCCGAGGCCGCACGGGCGTTCATAGAGTTCATGCTGCGGCCGGACTCGGTAGCCGAGTTGACCAATACACTGTTCTTTGCCACCGCCAACCAGGCCGCCACGCCATTGGTGGATGAGGCGGTGCGCAACGATCCCGACATCTATCCGCCGAGCGACGTGCGTGCGCGGCTCTACACCGATCGCAGCATGAGCCTCAAGGACATGCGCCAGCGCACGCGTCTGTGGACCACTTTCCGTAGCCATCAATAACAACAGGAGCACCACGATGGATGTGCCCATGCAAAACGATCAGGCGATGACCCGTGACAGCCTCTACGGCACCGCCGCCGAAAGCACCTACGCCGGCATCACCAGTTTCATGCGCCGGCGCTACAGCCGTGACTTGCGCGGCGTCGATGTCGCGGTCAGCGGCGTGCCGTTCGACACCGCTACCAGCAACCGCCCCGGCGCTCGTTTCGGGCCACGGGGGATTCGTGCGGCTTCCACCGGGATCGCCTGGGAACGTCACTGGCCATGGACGTTCGATCCGTTTGATCATTTGGCTGTCATCGATTACGGCGACTGCGACTTCGATTACGGCTCACCCCACAGCATCCCCGAAAGCATCGAAGCCCACGCCGAGCAGATTCTCAACGCCGGCAGCGCGATGCTGACGTTTGGCGGTGATCACTTCATCAGCTACCCATTGCTGAAAGCGCATGCACGCAAGCACGGCACGCTGTCGCTGATCCACTTCGATGCGCACAGCGACACCTGGCCGGACGAGGAGGGCAAGCGGGTCGACCATGGCACGATGTTCTGGCACGCCGCTCGCGAAGGGCTGGTTGATCCGGCGCGCTCGGTGCAGATCGGTTTGCGCACCACCAATGACGATCACATGGGTTTCCAGGTGCTGGATGCGCGGCAGGTCCATCGGCGGGGCTGTGAGGCGATTGTCGAAGCGATTCGCGCGCGGGTGGGCGATAACCCGGTGTATCTGACGTTCGACATCGATTGCCTGGATCCGGCGTTTGCACCCGGAACCGGAACGCCTGTCTGCGGCGGTTTGAGCACCGTACAAGCGCTGGAAATTCTCGGTGGTTTGCGTGGGATCAATTTGGTCGGGATGGACGTGGTGGAAGTCGCCCCGGCCTACGACCACGCCGAGGTCACCTCATTGGCCGCCGCGACACTGGCGATGGAAATGCTCTGCCTCTACGCCGCCCGACACAAGGTCGATCGCTAAACCGGCCGCCAATGATCGTTCCCACGCTCTGCGTGGGAATGCAGCCTGGGACGCTCCGCGTCCCCTCTAGGGCCGAACGCGGAGCGTCCGTTGAGGCATTCCCACGCGGGAGCGTGGGAACGATTATCCCGTGGCGACGCGAGGCGGGTCAGGCTACCGGGATGATCGGCAGGTCCAACGTTTGCGGACCGGTAAAGCGAGGCGCGGCACCGGCAATCGTCTCGTGCGGTACACCCGTCGGCACGGCACTGCTGTCTTCAAGCCGCGCCATTTGTTGTTCGCTCAGTTGCACGTCGAGTGCGCCAAGGGTGGCGTCCAGTTGTTCGCGGGTGCGCGAGCCGAGGATCGGGATCAGCGCAGTCGTCGAACGGCGGGCTTTTTCGCGTAACCAGGCGATGGCGACGTGGGTCGGGCTGGCGCCGATTTCTGCGGCCACCGCCAGCAACGTATCGAGCAGGGCGGTTTCGCGGGCGCTTTTTTCCGCATGCACCAGCATGCCGAGTTTGCTCGCACGGTTGTTGTCATCGCCGCCGCGATATTTGCCCGTGAGAAACCCACCCGCCAAGGGTGACCACAGGGTTGCCGCCAGTCCAAGTGCTTCGGCCATTGGCAGCAACTCGCGCTCGGCGCTGCGTTCAGCGAGGCTGTATTCGACCTGAATCGCGACTATCGGCGCAAAGCCGCGCAGCTCCGCCAACACGTCAGCGCGGGAAACGCGCCACGCCGGGAAGTTCGACAAACCGGCATAGTGGATTTTGCCCGCGCGCACCAGATCATCAAAACCGCGGAGAATTTCTTCCATCGGCGTCACGCCATCGGTCACGTGCGCCCAGAACAGATCAATGTGATCGGTGTTCAAGCGTTTAAGGCTTTCTTCTACCGCGCGAACCATGTTTTTCCGGCTGTTGCCGGTGTGGGAAATGCCGTCGGCCGGGGTCGTGCCCATGCTGTATTTGGTGGCGATCACCAGGCGATCGCGCTCCGGGGCGATGAATTCGCTGAGCATCGATTCCGACTGTCCGCCCTGATAACCATTGGCGGTATCAATGAAATTGCCGCCGGCATCGAGGAAGCCATCAAAGATCCGCTTGGCTTCGTCACGTTCGGCGCCGTGACCCCAACCGGTGCCGAAATTGCCGGCGCCCAGCGCCAGTTCAGAAACACGCAGACCGGTTTTGCGACCAAAAACCTTGTAATGCATGGCAACGCCCTCGGTGGAAATTCATCAGTTGTAAAAATTACGTTCGAAATATTTGGTCAATATGATGTCGATAATATTCACTGTCAAGACGCTTGCCGCTCAACGGTAAAACCAGCACATCAGCCTCGCCACGCTCCTGCCATTTTCTGACACCAGCCTCTGCTAAGCTGCGAGCACTTTCCCTGCTGAGCCTGGCCATCGTGTCGCGTACCACTCGTCTTTTGACTTTGCTGCAAGTGCTGCGCGGCAAGAAACGCCCGGTCACGGCGGCAATCCTCGCCGCCGAGCTGGAAGTGTCCGAGCGTACGCTCTATCGCGATATCGCTGAACTGACCGCCCTCGGCGCGCCGATCCATGGCGAGGCGGGGATCGGTTATGTGCTGCGCAGCGGCCTGTTTCTGCCGCCACTGATGCTCAACGCCGAAGAGACCGAAGCCATCGTCCTCGGTTTGCGCTACGTCGATCAGCGCGGTGATGAAGTCCTCGGCAAAGCGGCTGCAGATGCGCTGGCGAAAATTGCCGCCGTGCTCGATCCGCAGGCCCAGGAAGCACTGCGTAATCCCACGGTGATGCCGGGGCCGCCGGGCTATGGTTTTCCGCAAAACGCTGTGCCTTTGAACGTGTTCCGCCATGCCATCCGCGACCAGGCCAAACTGCACATCGATTACGCCGACGCGCAACAGGTGCCCAGTCAGCGGCTGATCTGGCCATTGGCGCTGGGCTTTCTCAATGAGGTGCGGATCATCGTTGCGTGGTGCGAATTGCGCGGCGCCTACCGTACATTTCGCACTGACCGGATCAGCGCCGCCAGGCGTCAGGGTGATGGTTATCCTGGGCGCCGCAGCGACTGGTTGCGCACCTGGCGCGAGCAGATGCAACTGGATGAAAGCGGGCGATTCACTCCTGACAAAAACTGACGCAACGCTGCTTTACGATGACGGCAGAACCACACAAAAGGAGCTGCAATCATGTCTCATCCCGCCTCTACACTGGCCCCGGCCATCGCTGCGTATATCGATGCGGCCAACGCACGTGACACCTCGCGGGTCGCCAGTTTTTTTGCCGAGGATGCCAACGTGTTCGACGAGGGCCAGCATCAGGTCGGCCCGCACGCCATTGCACAATGGATGCAAGACACCGGGCAACGCTATCAGCCTCGGGTCGAAGTGCTGGAGGTCCAGCAACGCACCGGCAAAGTGCTGGTGCACGGACTGATTTCCGGGACATTTCCCGGCAGCCCGGCCCAGCTGCGTTATACGTTCCGCTTGAACGAGCAGGGGAAAATCGCCCGCCTGGATATTTCCCTGTAAGCATCGTGGCATACTGCCGCGCATGACTTTCGACTCCCCCCTCAGCGCCTGGCAACACGCCGTTCAACACAAGGGCTTCATCCAGGATGAAGCCCAGGAACACGCGGTCTGGGCGCTGCAAAAATGCCACGAAGCCCTGCACGCCGGTGTCCGTTCGGTCACCGGCGTTTATCTGTGGGGGCCGGTCGGGCGCGGCAAGACCTGGCTGATGGATCAGTTCTATCAGAGCCTGCGGGTGCCGGCGCGACGCCAACACTTTCATCACTTCATGGGCTGGGTGCATCAGCGCTCGTTCCAGTTGACCGGGATTGCCGATCCGTTGCGCGCGCTGGCCAAGGAGCTGGCGGCGCAGGTGCGGGTGCTGTGCTTCGATGAGCTGTTCGTCAACGACATCGGTGACGCGATCATTCTTGGTCGGCTGTTTCAGGTGATGTTCGACGAAGGCGTGGTCATCGTGTGCACGTCCAATCTGCCGCCGGATGATCTGTACGCCGACGGCTTCAACCGCGACCGTTTTGTCCCGGCGATTGCCGCGATCAAGGCGCATATGCAGGTGGTCGCGGTGAATGGTGCCGAGGATCATCGACTGCATCCGGGTGCAGGTCTGCAACGTTACTTTGTGGCCACGTCCTCGCTCAGTGCGCTGGACGAAGTGTTTCAGGCTTTGACCGCCGGGCAACCGGCCAGCCGCGAACCGGTGTCGGTCGGGCATCGCCAGTTGAACGTGGTGCAGGCCAGTGAAACGGTGTTGTGGTGTCGCTATGCGGATCTCTGCGAGCAACCGTTCGCCGCCATGGATTTCATCGCACTGTGCGACCGTTACACGGCTATTCTGTTGAGCGAAGTACCCAATCTCAGCGCACAGAAACGCGAAGGGCGCATCGCGCGTGGCACCGAAGACGGCGCGCAGCGGGTGGTGGCGGGTGACCGTGAGTTGCCGCAACTGTCGGTCCACGATGACGGCGTGCGACGTTTCATTGCGCTGGTCGACGAGTGCTATGACCGCAAGGTGCCGCTGTACATCGAGGCGCAAGTGCCAATGGATGCGCTGTACACCGAGGGTTATCTGGAATTCCCGTTCCGCCGCACCCTCAGTCGCTTGCAGGAGATGCAGCTGCAGCGCTTTGCCGAAGCTTGAGTGAAGAGGGCGCCGACATGAGCCAACCGCTTTCCCATCATCTGCTGACGATGGCTTACCAGAATGCCTGGGCCAATCATCGTCTGGCCAAGGCCTGGAGCCAGCTCGAAGCGGCAGATCTGGCCGCGCCTCGGGTGAGTTTTTTTCCGAGCATTCGTCTGACCCTCAATCACATCCTCACCTGCGACTGGTTCTACGTCGATGCACTGGAACGCGAGTTGCGTGGGGACGAGCCGCATCCCGACTGCTATGTGTTTTTCAATGCGGATGAGCCATTTACCGACGGCCCACCACTGCGCGAAGAGCAGGCCCACGTTGATCGGCGCCTGATCGCCTATTGCGAGCAACTGCGCGATGCCGATCTGGGCCGAATCGTCACCATCGCACGCGACACGCCGCAGCACGACAGCCGTTTGCGCATGCTTTCGCACCTGTTCGAGCATCAGCTTCATCACCGCGGCCAGGTGCACGCGATGCTCAGCGACACGTCGGTGAAACCGCCGCAACTGGATGAGTTCTTCTGTGTCGGCGAAAGTGCTCTGCGTGCCGAAGATTTCGCCGAACTCGGCTGGACCGAGGAACTGATCTGGGGGCACTGACCAAGCAAAGGATCGCAACCTTCGGCAGCTCCTGCATCTGATTACCTGCAGGAGCTGCCGAAGGCTGCGATCTTGCGGGTTGCCCGCCGGATCATCCTCGCGCTAAGGTCAGACAGCCTTTCAGTGCGCACTTTGCGTGCCGGGGCTTTTGTGTGTTCGGGGATGGAAATGGATTCCACAGAGATTCTTGTACTTCAAGCCAGCTACAGCAATCCAACGCACGCCGAGGCCATCGGTATTGTGCTCAATCATTATGCTGAAGACCCTATGGGCGGCGGTCATTCGCTTGACCCTGATCTGCTGCGTCGGCTGCCTGAAGAACTGGCCCGGCGACCGCATGCGTTCAGCGTGCTGGCCTTTGTCGGTGGCGAACCGGCGGGGCTGGTGAACTGCTTTGAAGGGTTTTCCACGTTTGCCTGCAAACCGCTGGTCAACGTTCACGACGTGGCGGTGGTGGGCCAGTTTCGTGGCCTCGGTCTGAGCCAGAAAATGCTGCAGAAAGTCGAGGAAATCGCCCGTCAGCGTGGCTGCTGCAAGATTACCCTCGAAGTGCTGGAAGGCAACGCCGTGGCGCAGAATGCTTACGGCAAATTCGGCTTCGCGCCAGGCATGTTCGACCCGAATTACGGGCGCATGCTGTTCTGGATCAAGAATTTGCAAGCCTGAAAGCCCCTCACCCGGAGGGAGAGGGGACTGACCGAGGTGATGGGTCGAGGTACGCCGACCTGAAACATCGAGCCGCACTCAGGTTTGAAAAGCCCACAAATCAAACGCCAAACCTGCCTACAGGCAAACGGCGATCCTGAAAACACCACAAAACAGCTCCCTCTCCCTCGGGAGAGGGCTGGGGTGAGGGGCGAATTCACCACAAGTCGAAAGCCGGACACCCATTCCTGATTAATCAACAGAATGACCACAAAAAAAGGCGCCCCAATCAGGGCGCCCAACTGTTTTCTCCCAGGCCAGAGCGGAGCCACGGGAGGTCCATCGGTTGCTCGGTCAATCTCAGTCGCGATAGGACTCGGTCACTTGCGCGGTCTGGTCGGCGGGAACGCGAATTTCTTTCGCGTTGGCGTCGCTCTGCTGCGCGCTCTGGGCGTGGTGAACCGGGAAGTTGTCGTAGTAATACCGCATGCGCTCAGCGCCGCCTTCGGCGAAGACGCTGGCAGAACCCAGGGCAAACAGCCCGGCAAGGATTACGGTAGCGATTTTCATGGTGCCTCCTACTGAACAAGTGGGAGCCGTTTCATCCATGAATCAGAACTCGAGAGGAGTCTCTCCCGTGTGAATTAACACGGGGTTAACGCTCGTTCAGTGTAGGTTTTGCAGCAGGTTGCAGAGCGATATCTGACAGACGCGGCGCCCATCGATCCAGGCGCACCGCGTCAGAGGGGGACGGGTCAGAGCTTCCAGTCGAGACTCACCGTTAGCGTGCGCGGATCTCCCCAATACACGCCGTCGTAGAAGCCGACGTTGTCGTAATATTTCTTGTCGAACAGATTGTTGACGTTCAGCGATGCTGACAGGTGCCTGTCGAACTCATACCGCGACATCAGGTTGACCACGGTGTAGCCGCTCTGGTTGATGCGTGTCTCTTCGGTGCCGAGGCCAACCGGTCGGGGCGCGGTGCCATACATATCGCTTTGCCAGTTCACCGCGCCGCCCACGGTCAGCGCCTGCCATTCGCCCGGCAGACGATACGCGGTGGACACACGCAACAGGTTCATGGGCTGATTGGTGTTGGTGCGCTCGCTTTCGCCGTCGACCGAGTGTGTGTAGGTGTATCCGGCAGTCATGTTCCAGGCACGAAGAATTTCCCCGGACACTTCAGCTTCGAAGCCGTTGACCTTGTTGCCCTTGCCACCGGACTTGTAGAACTGTTCGCGGGTAACCGGATCCGCCGGCACCGAATTGTCCACTTCAGCAACATTATCCTGCTTGCTCCAGAACAGCGCCGTGGACAGATTCAGGCGTTCCTCGAGCAAACTGCCCTTGAGGCCCAGCTCATAGTTTTTACCCACTACCGGGTCGATGTACTTGCGATTCTTGTCGCGGTTGCCCTGAGGTTTGAAGATGTCGGTGTAACTCACGTACACCGTGTATTCCGGGGTCAGGTCATACAGCAGTCCGGCGTAAGGCGTCCAGACATCGTTCTGTTTCTGGCTGGTGTAATCGACTTTGGTCAGCTGTCGATTGGCGTTGTAACTGTTGGTGGTGCTGGAGGCTTGCCAGCTGCCGTAGCGACTGCCCAGCACCGCGTGCAGTTCATCGGTCAGGCTCAGGCGCGTGGCGATGTATCCGGCTTTCTGCCGGGTATCGTCCTTGGCGCCGGTGAGATCGGTGACGGTGTCACTGAATTTGGCGATATCGCCCATGTATTTCCAGTCGCGGATAGTCCCGTAACCTCTGGGGCGTGGGCTGGCGATGGTGTACGGAGAGTTCGAGCGGCGCTCGGCCTCTCCGTAGCCGAACATCATTTCGTGCTCGCGGCCCAGCAGCGAGTAGGGGCCGGAGACATTGAAGTCATACGCCTGCATTTTCTGCGTGCCGATCATGTGCGAGGTGTAGGCGCTCATGCCGCTGCGGTCGGGCTCGGGATATCCGGTGCCAGCGTAATAGACCTTGCCGTCGGTATTGCTGTCGCGGTGGGTGTACGCCGCTTTCAGGCGCCAGCCGCCGGCCAGTTGCTGATCGAGAGTGGCGAACGCGGTTTTGTCCTGCAGCGGCCAGGAACTCCACGACGTCGCCATGTTGGTCGAACGTCCCAGACTGGCCTTGCTGCCATCGGCATTCCAGTAGGGCACGGTGCCCCAGGACGAACCTTGCACATGCTTGTTCTGATAGTCGTAACCGACCGCCAGCACGGTGGAATCGGTCAGATCCGCCTCGAGCACGCCATATCCGACTTCCCGTTGCAGCGCGTATTTGTCTTTGATCGACTGGTTGTCGCGATAGGCCAGCACCGTGCGTCCGCGAAGACGACCGTCGAAAGCCAACGGCCCGCCGACATCGACGTAGCTGTAGTAATTGTCGTAACTGCCGCCACTGACCCCGGCCAGCGCTTGCCATTGCGCGGTCGGGCGTTTGCGCACCATGTTGATGGTCGCCGACGGATCACCCGCACCCGTGGTCAACCCGGTGGCACCGCGTACTACCTCGATACGGTCGTAAATAATCGTGTCGGAATCGGACTTCATGCGATCGAAGGTATTGAGCATTCCGTCGATCTGGAAGTTGTTGATCGCATAGCCGCGCGACGAATAGCTGACCCGATCCGAATCCAGATGCTGCACCACAATGCCCGTGGTCTGGCGCATGGCCTCGGACAATGTACCGAGTTTGAAATCATCCATCTGCTGACGTGTGATCACCGAGACCGATTGCGGAGTTTCCTTGATCGACAGGTTCAGACGAGTAGCGGTGCTCATCGCGCCGGTGGTGTAGGACTCGGTGTTTTCGGTGGTCGTGCCCAAGCCTTGCGCACTGACGTTGGTCTCGGCCAGCTCCAGCGCTGTGTTGCTGGGTTTCAGCGGCTTTTCGGCTTCGGTTTCAGCCAGCAGACCGCCGCTGAATGCAGCGCTGCACAGACCGAGGGTGAGGGTCATGGAACGGGTAATGGGCGCGAACATCGCAGCCGACTCCTTGTCTTCGAGGGAAAAAATCCGTTTGTTCAAAGACGAGGCGTGGGGCGGGGATTTAGTATCAAACGAGAAATATTGTTATTTGAAAGTGTTTCAGCGGTTGGCTCGACCACGGTTCAAACGTAAAAGATCGCAGCATTCGGCAGCGCCTGCACCGATCCCTGTAGGAGCTGCCGAAGGCTGCGATCTTTTGATCTTGCCGATATCAGACCCGCAAACGAATCTGCCGGCCCAGCACATCCATCACGTCACAGCCATCACGCAACAACATCGCCGCTGCATGGGCCAGTTGCTGCACATCGGCGCCTTTGGCGGACGAGATATCCAGACTGGCCAGACTTTCCATCATCTGCGTCACCGCCAAAAAGCGACTGGCCGCGCTAGCGTGCAAGACATCCAGTGGTGCTTCGGTGGAGACCAGTAACACCGGAATGCTGTCCTCGTTGTGGGTCATCGAAAGGTGCGCTTTCATACGTCACCTCTGGTCTGAGCGGTGTGCTGACTGGCGATGGAAGCCAGGACCAGTGCGCGGGCGTTGGCGAGCATTTGCTGGCTGGCCCAGCGCAGCGAGCTGCTGTGATCCGGGCGAGCGACGCTAGGGGCTTGGTGAGCGAGGGCTTCGGCGCAGTTGAGGTAGACGGCCGCGTGTTCGAGGGCGTCGAGGAGCGAGAGGTCGGGACGGACGCGGAAGGGGTGGTGAGCGATGTGGTCGCAGGGAGTCGAGGCTGTGTTTGCTTGCTTCATAAGTGAGGTATCTCTTTCAGAGTTAAAGAGAGCTGCCACTTGATCGCCGTCAAACGAATGGGTGGCAACTGTGCGCAGGTTGACGGACCGGTCCTCACAAACCCGGCGCATCCGAAGATGCCCCACACACAGTCACCATAGGCAATGAGCGGGCACAAAAGTGCACGAGCAGAGAAAGGCTATGCGCGTAGTAAGGAAGTCCGAGCCGTCAAACCCGATCACGAATGAGTCGTGACAGGCGCGAGGATAGGGAGTGAGAGCAGGACAGTCAACCGCTGCAATCTTCCGGAGTTTGCCGGGCTTTCTTGTAGGAGAAAAGCTACTCGCGATGAACATTGATGAGCGCCCAATGATGCTGAATATCGCAGAGCCCACGTCGACAAAATGGTGAGGTGTCATCAATTGATGTTCCACCAACCTGGGACGCAAACGCTGTATTCAGTCTCTGGAATATTCGACCTCGTCGGCGAATCCCGCCAGATCCGCCCCGACAACGCGCTGGCCAACGCCGACGCACAATGAGTTCAAGGAAGGCAATCGTGCCCGGTGGCGCGGCCGGGCTTCAAACCCGGTTGGGGAGGGCATCCGTTCCCGGGCAGGTTCGATTTCGGCTGCCTTCCGCCAGTTTGCCAAAAGCAAAAGATCGCAGCCTTCGGTAGCTCCCACAGGGATTGGTTTAGGAGCTGCCGAAGGCTGCGATCTTTTAATCAACAGTGCAGAAAATGTAGCTTGGCTCTACTTAACGTTTGAAGTGTCTGGTATTGCCCATGCTCGAAAAGTTATTAAGACCAGTTTATTTCATCAAGGAAGAAACCGGGGTCGATAGGTTCGCTTAAACACTTTAGAATGAAGTGGGAGATGTACTGTCCAGTGGTCGCTTCATATTTCACTGTGGCTGGCTGAGTTCTTGCGAGTGGAATAAACTCGCTATATAGCTGTTCTTGATCATTGTAATAAATTACTTGATGCGTATCGTTACCGTCAACGTGCATTACTACGAATGAAACTTTGGTGGCCACTCCATTCCAACTAAATTTGCCGCTAGTTCTATTAGTGCAAAGCAGTGTTCTTTGTCCAAATATAGGTCTAAGGCTTTCGGGGGTGTCTAATGTCCGAAATACCTGTGTTGGAGAGAGGGCCGATAAAAGAGTGAAGATGATTCCACTTTCAAATTTGATAGGCGTGTCAATTTTAAAGCTTTGAATGTCTGCGTTGTCCCAGTTCTCATGCCCTGATGAAAGGTTTTTGGATTTGATAATATAGGTGCAAATGGGGAAAACAACCGCTTTATCAGTATTTGCCACTTTATTGAAGTTTACCTTGAAGCTAATCGTCAGCGGCAGTCCATTTTTTAGTTCTCTTAACCAGGCAACCTGTGCCGGCGTTACCAACCCTTCTACCTGTTGATGCGCTTCTCCTGCCCAGAAGGTTTTTTCTACGGCGTCACCGTTCTTGTTAGTTCCGTCGTAACGCAGCCAAATACACTGATTCGAAGCCTGCAACGGCCATTTTTCGATCCTGAGTTGCGCACCTTCCGCCAGTTCCATCACTTCCAGTTCATCGCCTATCGCCCCGTCGATGGCTGGCGTCGGAAGATTCGTATCGCCATCAGTAATCGATAGCACAGTCAGATCCAATTCATCCGAATTCTGCGGTACGGCATTACGGATGACGGTGTAAGTCACTTTCACCGGTTTGCCTAGATTGAACGCGACCACTGAATTCGGCAGCGCCACTTCCTTGTCTGCTTGCGCGGTCACCTCGAAGGGGCCGGCCGTTGCGCTGCCCTCACCGGGCGTGCCGCTCCAGGTCACGCTGACCTGGGTCCCGATCATGTTTGTGTAAGCCGGAATTACAGCGGTCAGTGTGTCGCTGGCCGCGAATGGATCGAGACTGTCGTCACTGGCTTCCTTGATACGAGGCTCTTTCAGATCGAGGGCTCTGATCGTATAAACCTTCACCGGCGCATCAATCGCCTCAGCCTCCTCACGACTCAACGTCAACGCCGCTTTGAAATGCAATTCCAGCCGACTGCCATCCGCCAGGTCCTTGATGGCGTTGTACGCCAGCGTATGTGTGTATTGACCGCTGTTGAACCAGTTTTGATTAACGTAGGAAGACGGCCACGGCCATACCACGTGATGGAAGGCATCGCCGTTATTCTTCGTACCTTTGAGGTTCAGTCCTACCCGATGATTGGCGGCTATAAATGCCCAGACGCCAGCGAGAATCGTTGCGCCCAACGTCACCTTCGCCAGATCCAGCACCGTGCCCTCGGCCTGCTCGATGCTGATTTTGTCCAGCTCTGTCGCAGGCAGCGGCGTGACGCTGACGGTCAGAGGCAAAGATGGAGTTGTCTGGCCTGCGGTGACTTCGTAGCTGAGTGTGAAGGTTTTGGTTTCGTTGCCGATGTTGGCTGCAATGGCTTCGGCGGGAATCAGGAACTCGACGCTGCCGCTGGCAACGCCCGGTTTGGCCGGGATGTCCGGTGAGCCGACGCCGGGTGTCCCGAGCATGCTCAGTTTGATGTTATGTGTTTCGTTCATGCCGGTGTAGGCCACGATCACTCGGGCGCCGTTTTGCACGTTCAGCGGCGCCAACGATACGTTGGCACCTGTGCCGGTGGCTTCCGGCATATGTGGCAATGGCAAGGGGTTTTCCAGCGCCACCCCCACACTGAACTCCAGCGGCTCGGCATAACTCGTCCGCCCATCCGCACGCTTGATTTCGTACCGGGCGATCACCGTCCCGCCTTCATTGCCCTTGATCTCCTCGGCCGGGATGGTGAACGGTACTTGCTTACCGGCGGTGAATTCGTTCAGCTTGATCGAATCGGGGTATTCGTCGGTGATCGAGCCGATCCAGAACATGAAGACTTCATCGCCTTTGACCGTTTCGGTGTACGGCACGGTCAGGGTTGTGCCGGCGGTGTCGGCTGGCAGAACCCCGTCGACCACGCCAGCCACCACTGGTTCGGGCAGTTCCAGGCGCGGTTCGCCGACTTGCAGGATGTCGGTGTGGATCGACTCGCGAATGGCGCGGGTGGCGGCGTACTTGTCCAGCGTGGCGAGTACCGCATCCTCGATCAGTTGCTGGTAGTAGAACTCCGCCGTGCCGCCGTTGACCGGGGCCAGGTGTTTGCCGTCGATGTTGTACAACAACGGTTTCGCCGCAACGATGTCGTTGCGGGTGATGAGGCGAAGAGGCAAGTCAGGCAGGTAAGGTTTGAGACCAGGCGTGGTGCCGAGCATGAATATCTTGAGAACCTGGCCTTCGGCAAAGGATTTGTCGAATGGAATCTCCAGGCGTATCTGGGCCAGCGTCGGGTCCAGCGCCCCGGAGTCCTCGTCCAGCATGATCGGCGCGGCCAGCCGCTGGACTTCGCCGATGGCGCGGATGAACTGGGTTTTGGCACGTAGATCAGCAGAGCCATCGGCCTTTTTCAGGCGATAGGACAGGGCGATCTGGCTTTTTGCCAATTGGCGCAGGAGGCTATTGGCGATTTTGGTTTCATGGGTGGTCGGCACGCTGACCAAGGCTTCACCCAGCACTTCAATATCAACCGGCGGGCCTTCTTGTGGTGTTCCCTTGATTGTCAGGATGGGGATGTCGCCGACCTTGAACGAGGAGCCTGACACCCAGACCTGCGCTGTGCCGTCGGCGTCGCCCAGTTTGTCGACGTCCAGCACATTGTTCAGCGCCTCCTTGAGCAATGGCGCGACCAAGCGCGTTGTGTCCACTGCCACCAACACCCGTTGTTCGACACTCCAGTCCGATGATCGATTGTCGACCAGATCGTAAACCTCGAAAACCACAGCCAGACCCGAGTCGTCGGAGTCGCCGGCCTTGCGGATTTTGCCTTCCTCGATCTTCACGGTGATTGAGTCCGTGCCATCAGCCTGCGCTTGGGTCAGCGGGGCGCTGAGTACAAATACGCCGCCCCAGCTACACCGGATCACATCGCCGGCCGCGGCGAATGGATAGGGTGGCTTGCCATCGGCGTTGCCGATGGTGATCAGTACGCCAGCGGCGACGTTATCCTCGTCGATACCCCCCTTGAGAATCTCCTCAGGGATGGTCATGACCAGATCCGGATGCCCCGGCTCTTCGCTATGATCCTCGCCACCTGGGCGGGTGAGCTTGACCAGCACCTGCATCTCTAGCGAATGTTCGGCCGTCCCGCCCTGCCGGGTAACGCTGTAGGACAAGGTGTATGTGCCCTCGGTGATATGCCGCGCCTCCACGAACATTTGCAGCTCGGTGCCGACTTCGTTCTCATCAACGGTTTTTGGCAATATCTCCTGGGTCTTGTCCTTGTAGATCACCAGCTTGTCGAGGCGATTCATCGGCGCCCAAGGCCCGGCCTGGCACAACAGACCCTGACGCGGAAAATTGTCCAGTGCCGCGGCGCGGTTGATGCCCCAGACCTTGGGCGTTTCGGACACTGGCCCGGTACGGCCGGGGATCTTGAGTTCATTGAGGATCAGTGGGGCGTTGTCAGGCTGGTCTTTGGCGGACATGGGAGGGGGACTCCGTGGCGGAAAGTGACGGAGTGATTGAACGGCTAAATAGCGATTTGCGCACCTGTCAGATCTGACAGGTGCGGGCTTGAATCCGACGGATGGTGATTTTGGGAGAGGTCGAGTCGATGCTGAAAAAGCCTTAGAGATTGATTGTTCCCGCGCGCAGCAAAGGAATGCAGCCCGGTGCGCTCTGCGTCCCTTCCAGAGCCGAACGCAGAGCGTCCGTTGAGGCATTCCCACGCGGGAGCGCGGGAACGATCATCGGTGGGGGTGCGCTATTGGGGTAAATCCAGATTATCCATCACCCGATTCACCGCCAGTTCGCCCAGCATGATCAGTTGCGCGATCCCTGAAAGCGTCCGTCGCTGGAAGTCATTGGCGATGGTTCTGGCGGAGGCGAGGGTTTCGCAGGCATCGGCCAGCAATTCCTCGTTTTTGAAGTCCGCGGTGACGGCGTACATCCGGCGGGTTTTACGGGGTGGCGGCTGTACGCAGGTTAGCGATCCGGGTCACAGAAACCCCGGGTAGACCCGAAGGTCTCCCACGCACAGCCACCATGACGCCAAGTGCAGACAGACAAAGCTGCAATTGAGACTGGGGATTGAGCGTCTGTAAGGTATCGGATCGCTAAACCCGATCGCTGATTCGTCAGCGACCGATCCACGATAAGGCCCAACCCCAAGGCGCACAAACCGGCGGATTCTGGCGTAGCTGTAGGCAATGGCGCAAGGATATGTAGCCTTGAAGACGTGTCTTGAGGTGTCTCTTAAACGCAGGAGTTTAAAAGGCAAAAAGTATCTGGAGTATTTTGATCGCATCGGCGTGACAAGGCGTATCGGTGAATCCCGCTAGATCCGCTCCGACAACGCGCTGGCCCACGCCGACGCACAATGAGTTCAAGGAAGGCAATCGCGCCCGGTGGCGCGGCCGGGCTTCAAACTTGGTTGGGGAGGGCATCCGCTCCTGGGCAGGTTCGACTCCGGCTGCCTTCCGCCAGTTCTTACAAATCAAAAGATCGCAGCCTTCGGCAGCTCCTACTCACATATCTGTAGGAACTGCCGAAGGCTGGTGATCTTTTAATTCGAAATGCTGGAAAAACGTAGTCTGGCCCCGTTTAGTCCCAGCCTGCAGCAGTTCCTACAATGAATCGCTTAGGAGTTACTGAAGACTGCGATCTTCGATCAGAAATGCAGATAACGTGGTCTGCCCCCGTTTAATTCCGTTTAACTGTAATTGTAGTTATTTATATAGTCGAATGTGATCGATCTGGTATTTAAATGAAAAGCCTCCGGTCATATTTAGCTCTATTGCATTGAAAAAATCGGATGACGCTATTTCGCAGAGATTTGGAGTAAGTTCAGAGCCGCTAACTGTTAGTTGTCCTACGTTGGTTGTGCCGTTTTTAAGGATGATATGTCCACGTATGCTTCTGTCTGATTTTATCCAGAATGATATTTTTTTGTATTGATTTTTAAGGTTTATTATGTATGATTTGCCGTAGAAGTCGGTGTAAAAGTGACTGATAAACAGCACTTTTCCACTTATTTTTTCTGGGTAAAAATCATCAGTGTTGCAAATTGCTGCATAATACTGAGGGCCGGCACCATCAAGTAAATTTTTAATAGTCATTAGTGGAGTTTCCATTGTTGCATTTAAATCGACAATTCTTTGATCTACTACGTTGTCGAAGTTTTCTTCTATATAAGGCTCAACTACCCTTAAGGTTCTCGGAGGATTGGATGACATCTCACTGCCATACAACGCCTTGGCGGTAAAGCTGTGTGCAGCCACAGCCAGGGCACTGACGAGCAGCGTCCAGACACCGGTTGTGGGATCTGCAGGTGCCGGACCTTTGGAGACTGCGCCGTCAAAGATTTCGACTTTCTGGCCTTTGGCAGCGATGCCGCTCAGGGTTACGGCCGTTTCCTCCGTTTCCCCGCCTTGAGGGATTTCAACATTGCTGGGAGAGCCTATCACCGCATCGATAGTTGGAGCAGTTGCCTGGCCAACTCCCAACGTCAACTCCCGCGAATGCCCCAGCGTTTCTCCCCCCGCTGAATACTGTAATCCGCCACCACCGTGCCGTTACGATTGGCAGTCACGAATGCCTTGCCCACCGTGAACTTCACCGGTTTACCCACCGTGGCCGGAATCATGTCCAGATAATCGCTGGTGCTGCCGCCGCTGGCCGAGCCGCGCCAGCGGTAGGTCACGCGGTCCTTGTCCTGGGTGCCGAGGAAGGGCGCGACCAGCGTTGCGCCGGTCGGCGACACCTTGTCCGGATCCAGCACGTCATCGGCGTCTGCTTCTTCGACTTCCGGGCGATCAAAGGTCGGCATTGGCACGCCCACCTGCATGATGAATGGCAGCGATTCGCGCACGCTCAGCAGCAGGTTGTCTCTGTTGGTGACGACGTAGTAGACCTTGACGCTCAGGCCATCGAAACGCTGGATATCGCTCTGGGCAACGGCGCGCAAGACGGGCTCGCCATCCGCTACGTTGCCGACTTGGCGCGGGTCCTCGTAGTAAACAGGGTCGCCGCCGGGCGCCTTTGCTTCCCAGATCAGGTTCAGCAGATCACTGCCGTTGCGACCGACGTACCACGGAATACTCACCGTCGCCCACGGTGTATCGACTGGCAACGTCCCGCCAGGTGCCTCGGCGACGCCAGGCGCGAGCAATCGGCTGATGTCGCCGACGACGCTGACGCTCGCGTTTTTCGAGGGGCGGTCGGATTCACCCTCGCGGCGCCGGACAAAACCCACCGACGCACTGCCCTTGGCGATGGCGCGCACGGCTTCGTTGGGGATGGTGAAGTCGAGCTGAAAGGGCACGAACTCCACCGGCATCGATAACGGGCCGACGATGATTTGCGGGCCTTGGGCGGGGGTGCCGGTCCAGGTCAGGAGCACTTCATCGTTCACGGCAAAGTCTTTAGTCGGCGTGTACACGCGAACGATGACGTCGTCGTCACCCAGTGTGTCGAGGTCCACCCGATCGGTCGGCTTGCCTTGGACCAGCACCAGTGGTGAGTCCAGTCGGTCGCCGTTCATGTCCACCAGCACCGACTGTAGGGCTGACCACGGCGCGCGCTCGTCGGGGTAGTTGCCGCAGCGGTCGACCACCTGAAACGCCACGGCCACCGCTGAGCCATCGCCGGCGGCCTTGATCAGCGTGTAATCGAAAGTGATGTCGATGGGGTTTTTCAGCGGATCCGCCGCTTGTTCCGGGCTGACCAGATGCAACACTTGCTGGCTGCCCCAGCGGGCGTGGATGCGGTCGTAGCGGGTCAGGTTGCGGTAGGGGGTGATGCGCATCGTCACCACGTCGGTTTCCAAAAAGTCCTGGTCGACTTCGTAGCGGTCGAGGGAAAAATTGAGGTCGGAGTGGCCGTCATCACCGGGGATGTCGTCGTATTCGCCGGGGCGGGTGAGTTTGATCAGCAGTTTCAAACGGGGCCTGGATTCTTCGCCGGGATGGTTCTTGCCGGAAATCTTGTAGTAAACGTTGGTGGCATCACCGTCGAGCACAAAATCCTTGGCCAGGGTGAAGGTCACATCCCGATTGAGTTCGGACTCGTATTGAATGGTCTTGCTCCACACTGCCTGCGTAGCGTTGTTCCAGAAAACATCGACCCGGTCGCCGATGCTCATGGAGAGCCAGGCAGGCACAGTGCCTTGCAACCCGTTTTCCACCGCACGAATGGGGATGCCGCCATCGTAGTCTTCCGCTGGGTCGAGTGGGTTCAGGGCAGGGAAGTAGAGGGACTTCAGGGCATCCGGTGTTGGGTTGGACATGGGGGCGTGCTCCGTTCGGTGAGGTGACGGAGTGATTGAAAGCGGATTGGTGGAATTGCGCACCTGTCAGATCTGACAGGTGCGGGCTGAAATCCGACGTGCGGTAGGCGTTTGCACAATGGATCGTTCATCGAACGATCCGGATTTCCGAAGGCATAAAAAAAGCTCTGCATCTTTCGATACAGAGCTTTTCAACGATCAGGCAGAGCGCTATTCAGTTGCTCTCATGCCTGCACATCCAACGCAACGTTATTGCTCCACGGCGTCAGCGACGGTTGCGGTCGGTTTCTTCGGCTTCATCAAACTGAAGTCGATCAGTGCACGCTGATCGGTCTGATACGGGTCGCCGATCAGCAGTGGCCGCACCTTGAAACTGTCACTGACCAGGCTCTTGCTGCGGTCGAGCTCATCGAAACTCAAGCCGGCGAGGTCGGCCCAGGTGTGGATCAAGTGCGAGCTGCTGTACGGGCGATCCAGATCGCCGGCAAAGTTCCAGTCGTGGTTGGCCTTCCACTTCGGTGACGCCCAGGCCATGAACGGGATGGTGTACATCGGCGCGGTCGGTTTGTTTTCGTTGCGACCCAGAGTCTTGTGGCCCACCGAGTCGAATACGTCTTCACCGTGGTCCGAGAGGTACAGCAGGAAGCCGTTCGGATCGGATTTGGCGTAATCCTTGATCAGGCTCGACACCACGAAGTCGTTGTACAGCACGGCGTTGTCGTAGCTGTTGTAGGTTGGCACCTGATCATCACGCACGCCCGGTGGTACGCCGTTGCGGTCCTGGAATTTGTCGAACGTCGGCGGATAGCGGTACTGGTAGCTCATGTGTGTGCCGAGCAAATGCACAACGATCAGCTTGCGCGGTGCCGCGTCGGTCAACGCCTTGTTGAACGGCTCGATCACGTCGCCATCGTACTGCGCGGCGTTCTGGTTGCGGTTGTTGTTCAGGTACACCTGTTCGTCGGCCTGCTCGGAGAAGGTCGTGAGCATGGTGTTGCGCTTGGTCATTGTCTGCTGGTTGGTGATCCAGAAGGTTTTGTAGCCTGCCTGTTTCATCATGCTGACCAGCGACGGCGTCGACAGGTACAGATCCGGATTTTCTTCGTCGGCAAAGGTCAGAACCTGCTGCAACGCCTCAATGGTGTAGGGGCGAGGGGTGACGACGTTGTCGAACACCGCCAGTTGATCCTTGAGCTTGTCGAGTTCCGGGGTGGTGTTGCGCTGATAACCGTAGAGGCTCATGCGCTGGCGGTTGGTCGACTCACCGATGACCAGCACCAGGGTCTTCGGCTGATCGGCCGAGGCATCCTTGAGATTTTTCAGCGGCGGAATCTTGCTGACGTTGTGCAGCATGCCCTGCATGTCGGCGAGGGTTTCCTGGTAACGGTGATAGGCCACGACCATCTGCCATGGCACCGCCGGCTCAATGCGGGTTTCGAATTTCTCGAAGCCTTGGGCGAAGGTGCCCATGCGCAGGGTTTGCTTGACCAGCGGATAACCGATCACTGCAATCAGAATGGCCATTGCTGCGACGAATGCACGGCCACGGGGCATGTACACCGGGCGCAGACGCGTCCACAGGAAGTAAGCGAAGGCAGTGTGTGCGAGGAACGCAGGGACCATCCACCAGGCAAAGTATTGGGTCATGTACTCGCCGGCTTCGGACACGTTCGACTCGAACATGATGAAGATGACGCTCTGGGAGAATTCCTGCTCATAGATGAAGAAGTAGCCCAGGCTGGCCATCGAGCAGGCCCACAACACCACGCCGATGATGGCGGCGAGCAGTTTGGTGCGTTTGGGGAACAGCAGCATCGGCGCCAGCCAGATCGCGCTCATGACGAACGCCTGACGGAACCCGGTGAAGCCGGAAGTGCCGGTCAGCTGGATCAGCAGTTGGGTGATACCCGAGAAGTACCAGAAGAATACAAACAGCCAGAGAAAACCGGCCCAATCGAAACCTGTCGCAGTCGTTTTGCTGCGTTTGAACAATGCCATTCGGCGCTCCAGCTCACTCGTTACAACCACCGCCGGAACATCCATGAAGCCGACGAACGGAGGCCGTACACGCAGGTACGGCCAGAATGGGGCGGAGTATTACGAAGAGAATGTGAAAGTTTTGTTAAGCGGCGCTTTTGCCGTGGGGCATGCAGCCAGAGGGTAGCGCGTCGGGAACAGCCGCTGCCGTTCCCGAATCAGGCGGGGGATCAGGCGTGGGGATGACGCTGAACGACCGGCAAAGGTTGCGGTTGCGCACCCTGGGTCAACAGGCGCAGTTGCGCCAGCTCCTGCTTCAACTGGTCGCGTTCGTCTTTCAACTGACGCAATTCATCGCGACGAATCGTCACGTACAGGGTTTGTGGCGGCATTGCTGTGTGTACTGTGCCCATTGCTCACCTCGCAAATGGCGTGCATCAACTGTAGGTCGTCCCGGCTTGCGGTACAGATCTACTATCGGCGCCGATTTTGATTTCTTTTGCCTGTGAATGGAACTTTTTTATTTTTCATGGTCGGTGTGTCTTCAGCAGGATTCGGGGCGTTATCAGTCTGGATCGGGCACAATGCCCGGAAACTTCATCGCAACGCTCTGGACTAACCTCCATCAGTCGCGTTGGGCTATAACCAATGACACACATTTATTTGTAGTAAGGAGCATCAGCACATGCAACTCGGGATTATTGGACTGGGCCGCATGGGCGGCAATATTGCGCGACGTCTGATGCTCAACGGTCACACCACCGTTGTTTACGACCGCAATACCGCTTTCATCGATAACCTGGTCGCCGAGGGCTCCACCGGCGTCGCCGACTTGCCGGCACTGGTTGCCGGCCTGGCCAAACCGCGTGCGGTATGGGTCATGTTGCCGGCCGGCGCACCCACCGAAGACACCATCAACACCCTGAGCACTTTGCTCGAAGCCGGCGACACCATCATCGACGGCGGCAACACCAACTATAAGGATGACATTCGCCGGGCCAGGACTTTGGCCGAAAAAGGCCTGCACTACATCGACGTCGGCACCTCGGGCGGCGTTTGGGGCCTGGAGCGCGGCTATTGCATGATGATCGGCGGCGACGCTGAAACCGTGCAGCGCCTCGACCCGCTGTTCGCCGCACTGGCGCCGGGCATGGGTGACATTCCGCGCACCAAGGATCGCAAGTCTGAAGATCATCGTGCCGAGCACGGTTACATCCACGCCGGTCCTGCCGGTGCCGGTCACTTCGTGAAGATGATTCACAACGGCATCGAGTACGGCATGATGGCCGCGTTTGCCGAGGGCTTCGACATCCTCAAGACCAAATCCAGCGAGCGCCTGCCGGAAGATCAGCGTTTCGACCTGAACGTGGCCGACATTGCTGAAGTGTGGCGTCGTGGCAGCGTGGTTTCTTCGTGGCTGCTGGACCTGACCGCCGATGCGCTGGCCAGCGATCCGAAGCTCGACGGTTTCTCCGGTTCCGTCGCTGACAGCGGCGAAGGTCAATGGACCATCGAAGCGGCCATGGAACAAGCGGTGCCGGTACCGGTGCTGTCGAACTCGCTGTTCTCGCGCTACCGCTCGCGCGGCCAGGGCACGTTTGGCGACAAGATTCTTTCGGCCCAGCGCTTCGGCTTCGGCGGCCACGTGGAGACACCGAAGAAATGACCCATACGATCCGCAGAAAATCCAAGGCAGAACCCGCACCACCGACCACGCTGTTTTTGTTCGGTGCCCACGGCGACCTGGTCAAGCGCTTGCTGATGCCGGCGCTGTACAACCTCAGTCGCGACGGCTTGCTTGACGACAATCTGCGGATCGTCGGCGTTGACCACAACGCCATTACCGATGAGGCCTTCGCGCAAAAGCTCGAAGACTTCATCCGTACCGAAGTGGCGGCGAAAGTCGGCAAGGGCGATCAGATGCTTGATCCGGCCTTGTGGGCCAAGCTCGCCAAAGGTATCAGCTACGTCCAGGGCGACTTTCTGGACGACAGCACCTATTCAGCGCTGGCGGCGAAAATCGCCGACAGCGGCACCGGCAATGCGGTGTTCTACCTGGCCACCGCGCCGCGTTTCTTCAGTGAAGTGGTGCGCCGTCTCGGCAGCGCCGGTTTGCTGGAAGAAACCCCGGAAGCGTTCAGAAGGGTGGTGATCGAGAAGCCGTTCGGCTCCGACCTGCACACCGCCGAAGCGTTGAACGCCTGTTTGCTCAAGGTGATGTCCGAGAAGCAGATCTATCGGATCGACCATTATCTGGGCAAGGAAACCGTGCAGAACATTCTGGTCAGCCGGTTCTCCAACAGCCTGTTCGAAGCGTTCTGGAACAACCATTACATCGACCACGTACAGATCACCGCCGCCGAAACCGTCGGTGTCGAAACCCGTGGCAGTTTTTACGAACACACCGGCGCACTGCGCGACATGGTGCCCAATCACCTGTTCCAGTTGCTCGCCATGGTTGCGATGGAACCGCCCGCGGCGTTCGGCGCTGACGCGGTGCGCGGCGAGAAGGCCAAGGTGGTCGGGGCGATTCGTCCATGGACGACCGAAGAAGCCCGCGCCAACTCGGTTCGCGGCCAGTACAGCGCCGGCGAAGTCGATGGCAAAGCCTTGAACGGCTATCGCCAGGAGCCCAACGTATCCCCTGACAGCACCACGGAAACCTACGTGGCGCTGAAGGTGATGATCGACAACTGGCGTTGGGTCGGCGTGCCGTTCTACCTGCGCACCGGCAAGCGCATGAGTGTGCGCGACACCGAGATCGTCATTTGCTTCAAACCCGCGCCTTACGCGCAGTTCCGTGACACCGAAGTCGACGAATTGCAGCCGACTTACCTGCGTATCCAGATCCAGCCGAACGAAGGCATGTGGTTCGACCTGCTGGCCAAACGGCCGGGGCCAGCGTTGAACATGGCCAACATCGAGCTGGGTTTTGCTTACAAAGACTTTTTCGAGATGCAGCCGTCGACGGGGTACGAAACCTTGATCTACGACTGCCTGACTGGCGATCAGACGCTGTTCCAGCGTGCCGACAACATCGAGAACGGCTGGCGCGCTGTGCAGCCGTTCCTTGATGCCTGGCAACAGGACGCGAGCGTGCAGGCCTATGCCGCGGGTGAGGACGGCCCGCAAGCTGCCGAAGATCTGCTGACTCGCGATGGTCGCGTCTGGCATGGCCTCGGATGAGTGATGTGCCGAAACAACCCATCCGTTTTCTGCTCAGCGACATGGACGGCACACTGTTGCTGCCGGATCACACGCTGAGCCAACGCACCATCGACGCGGTGCGTTCGCTGCGGGAGGCGGGCGTGTTGTTCAGCCTCGCCACCGGCCGGCCACCGAAAGCCATGCTGCAACAAATCGAAGCCCTGGGTGTTGATTTGCCGACGGCGGCGTTCAATGGCGGCACTATCGTCAACCCGGATGGCAGTTTGCTGGTCGCGCATTACCTGCCGGCTACCACCGCACTGATTGCGCTGGCGCTGTTCGCTGATCAACCGGACGTTGAAATCTGGGTGTTCAGCGGCGGCGATTGGCTGCTCAAGGATCCGCACGGGCCGATGGTGCCGCGCGAACAGCACGGCCTCGGTTATCCACCCGTCGTGGTGGAGAGTTTCGAGCCGTATCTGCAGCGCATCGACAAGATTGTCGCGACCAGCAACAACACGGAACTGTTGATCGAACTGGAAGCGCAACTGTTGCCGAAGGTCAACGGGATGGCGCAGGTGTCGCGTTCGCAACCGGTTTATCTCGACGTGACGGCGCTAGAGGCCAACAAGGGCACCGCACTGGCGACTTTGGCCGAGCACTTGGGCATACCGCTGGAGCAGACCGCTGCGATTGGTGATGGCGGCAACGACCCGGCGATGTTTCATTGCGCAGGCCTGTCGATTGCCATGGGGCAGGCTGAGGAGACGGTGAAACGCCAAGCCGACGTGGTCACCGCGCCGAACACCGAAGACGGCGTGGCCCAGGCGATCGAGCAATACATCCTCCCTCACTGACTCCACCCAAAAACCAATGTGGGAGCGAGCCTGCTCGCGAAAGCGGTGTGTCATTCAACGAATCTGTTGTCTGACACTCCCTCTTCGCGAGCAGGCTCGCTCCCACAGGTTTATTCAGTGTTTGTCAGAGCCAGTAGCCCAAGCGATCGAATACATCCTGCCTCGCTGAAAGCACGCAAAACCAAATGTGGGAGCGAGCCTGCTCGCGAAAGCGGTGTGTCATTCAACGAATCTGTTGTCTGACACTCCCTCTTCGCGAGCAGGCTCGCTCCCACAGGTTTATTCAGTGCTTGTCAGAGCCAGTAGCCCAAGCGATCGAATACATCCTGCCTCGCTGAAAGCACGCAAAACCAAATGTGGGAGCGAGCCTGCTCGCGAATGCGGTGTGTCATGCAACGAATCTGTTGTCTGACACTCCCTCTTCGCGAGCAGGCTCGCTCCCACAGGTTTATTCAGTGTTTGTCAGAG
Organism: Pseudomonas sp. S3_C06; assembly: GCF_054667675.1. Lineage (NCBI taxonomy): Bacteria > Pseudomonadati > Pseudomonadota > Gammaproteobacteria > Pseudomonadales > Pseudomonadaceae > Pseudomonas > Pseudomonas sp. S3_C06. The sequence continues at coordinate 822,675 of NZ_CP162747.1, read as the reverse complement.
CGGTAGCCCAAGCGATCGAGAAATACATCCTGCCTCGCTGAAAGCACGCAAAACCAAATGTGGGAGCGAGCCTGCTCGCGAAAGCGGTGTGTCATTCAACGAATCTGTTGTCTGACACTCCCTCTTCGCGAGCAGGCTCGCTCCCACAGGTTTATTCAGTGCTTGTCAGAGCAGTAGCCCAAGCGATCGAGAAATACATCCCGCCTCGCTGAAAGCACGCAAAACCAAATGTGGGAGCGAGCCTGCTCGCGAATGCGGTGTGTCATTCAACGAATCTGTTGTCTGACACTCCCTCTTCGCGAGCAGGCTCGCTCCCACAGGTTTATTCAGTGCTTGTCAGAGCGGTAGCCCAAGCGATCGAGAAATACATCCTGCCTCGCTGAAAGCACGCAAAACCAAATGTGGGAGCGAGCCTGCTCGCGAAAGCGGTGTGTCATTCAACGAATCTGTTGTCTGACACTGCCTCTTCGCGAGCAGGCTCGCTCCCACAGGTTTATTCAGTGCTTGTCAGAGCCAGTAGCTCACGGCATACCAGCCCAGCAGGCCCATGACGAAGGTGTACGGCAGCGCCATCCACACCATTCGCCCATACGACAGACGCACCAGCGGTGCAATCGCCGAAGTCAGCAGGAACAGAAACGCGGCCTGGCCATTCGGCGTCGCGACACTCGGCAAATTCGTACCTGTATTGATCGCGATCGCCAGCGTCTCGAAGTGCTCGCGGCTCATGTGCCCGGCAAGGAACGCCTGTTTCACTTCGGTGATGTAAATCGTCGCGACAAACACATTGTCACTGATCGCCGACAGCAGGCCGTTGGCAATAAACAACATGCCCGGTTGTTGCTCGACCGGCAGGGCGAGCACCCATTGAATCAACGGCGCAAACAGCTGTTGATCGTGAATCACCGCCACCACGGCAAAAAACACCACCAGCAATGCCGTAAACGGCATGGCGTCCTTGAATGCACTGCCCAAACGATGCTCGTCGGTGATGCCGGTAAACGCGGTGATCAACACAATCACCATCAACCCGATCAGGCCGACTTCGGCGATGTGAAAAGCCAGGCAGCCGATCAGGATCAATGCCGCAGCGCCTTGCACCAGCAGTGCTGCGCGTTGGCGCGCCGTGCGTTCAGCATTGTCTTCAGCGGCGAAGTTAGCCAACACGGTGCGAACATTGTCCGGCAGTAGCGTGCCGTAGCCGAACCAGCGCAGCTTTTCCAGCAGCACGCAGGTGACCAGACCTGCCGCCAGCACCGGCAGCGAAACCGGCGCGACTTTCTGGAAGAACTCGCCGAAGTGCCAGCCCATTTCGTGGCCGATCAACAGGTTCTGCGGTTCACCGACCAGTGTGCACACGCCGCCCAACGCCGTACCGACAGCGCCGTGCATCAACAGACTGCGCAGGAAAGCGCGGAATTGTTCCAGATCTTCGTGATGCAGTTTCGGCAGGTTCTCGTCGTCAGCAAACTCGCTGTCCTGGCGCGGATCGTTGCCGGACGCGACACGGTGATAAACGGAATAGAAACCGACCGCTGCACTGATGATCACGGCGGTTACCGTCAAGGCATCGAGAAACGCCGACAAAAACGCCGAGAGGAAGCAGAACATCAAGGCCAACGCCGCTTTGGAGCGCACGCCCAACAACAGGCGCGAGAACAGAAATAGCAGCAGGTCTTTCATGAAATAGATGCCCGCCACCATGAACATCAGCAACAGGATCACCGGGAAGTTGTGCACCAGTTCATCGTAAAGTGCTTGCGGGGTGGTCATCTTCAACAGCAAGGCTTCGATCAACAGCAAGCCGCCGGGCATCAGCGGATAACACTTGAGCGCCATGGCCAGGGTGAAGATGAATTCGATCACCAGCAACCAGCCGGCCGCGACCGGGCCAACGGTGAACAGCACCAGCGCATTGAGGATGAGGAAACCGACAATGGTCGCCTTGTACCAGCGTGGCGAGTGCCCGAGAAAATTATGCGCGAACGCTTGGGCCATTGAACCGGACATCGGCAGCTCCTTTTATTAAGAAGCGCGAAAGTTGCCGGATGTGTCGAGGAAGATCAAGCCGCTCGTCGATTTAATCCCCGTCGTCGCCGTGGAAGCAGGTTTTTTTAGACGATTCGCGGGGCAAACAACAAGACCCGCCGAGTTATCGCTCGACGGGTCATGTTGACGATGAAACAGAACTACCGTTGCGCCAGTTTCTCAGACGCTACATGGATCATCCAAGGTTCCGAGTGGCGATCCGGTTCGGATTCAGATCGGCAGATGAACATATAACTATCGCCGGGGAGTAAGTCCTTAATAGGGGTAATGAAAACCCCGTATTCATTTGCTTCGAAGACAACCCCTTCATGGGCATCACTGAGTATCCGGCCAAATTCGTTCGGCTTGGCCGTGCCAATCAGAACTACTGCTGTCTGCGTTGTGGTTTCGCCATCTTTGATGGGCTGATAATTTCCCAGGCCGTATCCAAATTGAATACTCAACAATGCCGGTTTTTCGATCTCGACATGCCAGGGGGCTGATTCTTTGCCGTTTAACTCTCGAGCGACGAATTTATGCTTGCCTGGCTTAAGGCCTGTGAGGTGGGCGCTCCAGTGCCCGCTGTTATCGACATTGAGCAAGCGAAGCACAATACCGTTATCCACAAGTTCCACCACCTGGCCAGGTACGCCCTTGCCGATAAACCTCAGGTCGGTATGAGCTGTACTTGAACCGTTTCCGATGGGCTGGTCGTCCGGCCCTTTTATAGATTCGATTAATAGCTGATCTAGTGCAGCAATAGTAACCACCCAAGGCGATGATTCTTGTCCAGACTCGTCTAGCACGGTGTATACATGAGTACCCAGCGACTGGTTAAAAAGTTCTGTTGTAAAGTGGCCAGTCGCGTCTACAAGAACAGGGGCAATCGGGGTTCGGCTATCCAGAATGTCCGCCGGTCTCGCCGGAGTGGCCACGCCTTTGATAAAAAAGTCGCTAACCGTGACAACACTGTCGGGTTCGATGTAATTCCCATCCAGATCGGTGAGTTCGAGGATTCGTGGTTCGATCTTGCTAGCACGCGTGCTCGAGGCTTCAACTTGCGTCAGTTGTCCAGGTAGTTTCTGTTGATCAGTCATTCAAAAATTCCTTTTTCAGGTTCAACGCGCAGCCATCTGCGCGTGTCGCTATCTGAGCGCCGATCAATGGCAGCGTCTACTGTCAGAAATTACAGGTGCAGGGCTAAATCCGATGAATGGCAGCGCTGCGGCTCTTCGCTTGACTAGTGATTGAAATACCGCGCCACCATTGCCCGGTAGCTGCCATCGAGCGAATAACCGCCAACGAGGGTGGCGCCATCCGCTTGCACGGCCAGCGAGTTGGCCGTATCCAGGCTGCGGCCCAAGCGCGTGCGCAGCCAGCCTTTACCGTCGGCAAAGCTGTGATCCAGGCCGCCATCACTCGAGTAGCGGGCGACGATAAAGTCCGCTTCGATTCCACCAATGGTTGCACCGACCGCGATGATGCGGCCGTCCGCCATACGTTGCGCGGCGCTCCATTGGCAGCCGCTGGGGCCGATTTCCAGCAGTTGGGGTTGGCCGGCATGGTTGTGCAGGTTCGGGCGGCCATTGGTGTGCAGGCTGTACGCCATACAACGAATCGGATCGCGGCTGCTGCCGAAACAGTGCAGCGCGTCGGCGGACTCAAGGACCTGACTGACCAGAGCGCTTTTGCCGTGCGCCTTGAACGCCATGAAACCATCCACGGCGAAGCGTTCGTCGAGGCGACCATTGGGCAGGTAGCGCGCCAATAAACCCTCCTGCGGGAAGTCGATGGAGCCTGCCACCACAATCCGCCCATCCTTCTGCACCAGCAGACTGCTCAGCCAGGTGTTGAGCAGCAAGTGGCGAATCATCACAAAACCGCGGCCATTGAAGGTTTCATCGAGGCTGCCGTCGGGCTTGAGGCGAATCAGCATGCCGGCATGGTCGGCGAGTTCGAAGTGGTGATTGGCGATCAACAGAATATGGCCGTCTTCCTGGACGACAAAATCGCAGGCTTCGGCGCCCGGTACGCCCGGCGGCAGCCAGGCATCACGGCTGCCCATGGACAGATCGCCGGGCAAGCGCACCACCTGACGACCATTGTCGCCAAAGCGCAAATCCGGTTTGCCCTGAGCGTCGAACAGGGCCAGTGCGGGCAGGGTGCGATGAGCGTTTTCATAATGCAGGCCGGCGAGCAGGATGCGCCCGTCGGGCAGTGCCTGGACTTTACCGGCCGTGGCTTCGAAGCCTGGGGCAAACGTATCGATCACGCTGCCTTTGTCGCCAAAGGCCAGATCAGCCGAGCCATCGGCGAGCATTCGTGCCAGTCCGAATCGATTGCCGGCAGCAACGCCGACTTTCGCCGCGACGAGGATCCGCCCCTGCGCATCGAGGGCGATATCCTCGGTCAGGCTGGACAGGCTGTCAGCGAAATACACTTGGGCGATGCCGGTGGTGGCAAATGTTTTATCGAGTTGACCGGCAGACGTCGATAACGCCGGCAGCGCAAAAGTGTTCAGAGTGGACATGCACGCATCTCCTTGCGAGTTGACCTTTACCGGAACCGGGTGGGTAACTGCATGAGCGGAACATTCAATCCCTGAACCGGGAGAAGTACAACTGTAAGAACTAACAGGTGGAGGGTCGCACTGTGCCAGAACAGTGTCTTTTTGAACCAATAGCAAGCCGGCCAAGCAGTTAAGCCTGAGCACCTTGCAAAGAGTTGTACAAAAGTATCGGGTGTTTAAAAGATTACAACTAAGCGAAGAGGGCGGATGACCTGAAAGTCATCCGCATCGCCCGGCTGTTAGTGCGGCATCGACCACGATTGCAGGCTGTAACCTTCTTCGCTGAGCTCAGCGCGAGCCTGCTGCAGTAGTTGCTCGAGTTGCGCTGGATCGGAGTAGGCGCTGCTTGGGATCTGTTTGCGACCGATGTGCGAATTGGTTCGGTCAATGACGGTAAGGCTCAGTTCGCCATTGCCGTCTTGTGGCGCCCAGGCCACGCACTGGAAAGGTTTGAACGCGTGGTTGGCAATCAAAAGAGCTTCGTTGATACGGAGCGGGGCGGTCATGGGTTGTTCTCTCTATGGTGCCCAATCAAGTGATGTGCCGTCGGTTGGGCTTACCGTTCGGCTGGTACTTGTACTGATGCACCGAACCCGCAGGCAGGTCACACATGAAACAAAGAAATTTCAACTTTCTTTCATGGCGTTGCTTTACCGACAGGTTTTTGAAAGCTCCCTGAAAGGTTAAGGCTGGGATTAGTCGATAGCTCACTAACAACTTTGCTTCTTATAACGTGATTGCTTGTACACCTATAAGCAATCGATACAAGGCCCTGTCAAAATCTTGCTAATGTTACAGTCGGGTCTGCCAAATGACTGTTTTTACAATCATTTCTAATAATTTGGCGCCAAGGAACAGTCATGAGCGAAGCGCCTGCGTTACGACGTTTACTGGTGGTCGATCCGTGCGACGACTGCCACCGCTTATTGCCCGGATTACGCGCCGTAGGTTGGGATGTTGATAGTTGTACCCTGGAAAACGCTGCCGATCGCAGTTGTGACGTCGGCTTGTTGCGTTTGCAGCCGTTTCACCTCGAACGTCCCGAAGCCGTCAAAGAACTGATCAGCCGCAGTGGCACCGAATGGATCGCCGTGCTCAATCAGGAAGTGCTGCGATTACAAAACGTCGGTGACTTCGTCTGCGAATGGTTTTTCGATTTTCACACCTTGCCGTTCGACGTCTCGCGCGTGCAGGTGACGCTCGGGCGCGCGTTCGGCATGGCGCGTTTGCGCGGGCAAGGCACGATCCACGTCGATCAGCCCGAACATGAACTGCTCGGCGACAGCAAGCCGATCCGTGAACTGCGCAAACTACTCAGCAAACTGGCACCCACCGAATCGCCTGTGTTGATCCGCGGCGAAAGCGGTACCGGCAAAGAACTGGTCGCGCGCACGCTGCACCGCCAGTCCCAGCGTCACAGCAAGCCGTTTGTGGCAATCAATTGTGGGGCGATTCCTGAGCATTTGATTCAATCCGAGCTGTTCGGCCACGAGAAAGGCGCCTTCACCGGCGCGCATCAACGCAAGATCGGGCGCATCGAAGCGGCCAATGGCGGCACGCTGTTTCTCGATGAAATCGGCGATCTGCCGCTGGAACTGCAAGCCAATCTGTTGCGTTTCCTGCAGGAACGGCACATTGAACGTGTCGGCGGCAGCCAGCCGATTCCGGTGGATGTGCGGGTTCTGGCGGCGACTCACGTCGACCTGGAAGCGGCCATTGAGAAGAAGCGATTTCGCGAAGATTTGTATTACCGGCTCAACGTGCTGCAAGTGGTCACTGCGCCTTTGCGCGAACGCCACGGCGACCTCTCAATGCTGGCCAACCATTTTTCCCATTTCTACAGCCACGAAACCGGTCGACGCCCGCGCAGCTTCAGCGAAGACGCGCTGATTGCCATGGGCAAACATGACTGGCCGGGCAACGTCCGTGAGCTGGCCAACCGTGTGCGGCGCGGGCTGGTGTTGGCCGAAGGGCGGCAGATCGAGGCCCGAGACCTGGGGCTGATCAGTCAGCATTCGATCGCGACACCCATGGGCACGCTGGAAGACTACAAGACCCGCGCCGAGCGCCAGGCACTGTGCGATGTGTTGAACCGGCACAGCGATAATCTCAGTGTGGCGGCCAAAGTCCTGGGGGTGTCGCGGCCGACGTTTTATCGCCTGCTGCATAAACACCAGATTCGCTAGATACCTGAAGATCAAAAGATCGCAGCCTTCGGCAGCTCCTACAGGGATTACACAAATCCGATGTAGGTGCTGCCGAAGGCTGCGATCTTTGGCTTTTGCCTAGAAGTAGTACGGGAATTTCAGGCTGAAGGAAAAGTCCGGGGCATCGTCGGTCATGCCGATGGACAGGTTGGGCACAATGGTCAGGTTGTCGGTGGCCGCAATGGTCATGCCGACGTTGAAGTAACCGGCATTGGCGTCGCTGGACACCACCGATTCCCAATCCCCGCCATCCTGTTTCAGCTTGCTCTTGCGTTGCACCAGGTCAGACACCGAGAACGACATACTCATCTTCTCGTTCAGCGCAAACGCAATACCGGCGCCGATCTGGAAGCTGTCGCCGATCTTTACCTTGCCCGGGTTTTTCTGGTTGACCGTCGAGCTGATGTCGTCAAACGACTCCTCCAGGTTGTGGGTGTAGGACAAGCTGCCGAACAGCACCGCCGGGTCGAACGTCTTGACCAGCGAAATGCCGGGGGTGATCGACCAGACGCCGTTGCCGGTGGGCAGGGTGTCAGGCACAAACAGATTGGAGTTGGCATCGGTCTGGCGCAGTTTGATCCCGAACGGATCCTTGCCGGTTGGCGCCTTGACCCGCAGTGTGACCACCGCGTCCGGTGTATTGACCGACTCGTCGAGAAACTTGTAAGCGATGCCGAAGTTGACGTCGCCAATGGTGGGATCCTTGGTGACGGTTTCTTCTGTGGTGACACCCGCCGCGCCCTCATTGCCGCCGCCCGACTGATAAGTCGATTCGCGATAGACCACGGGCACGTTCAGGTCGAACTGCCAGCGGTTGTCGAAGTTGTAGCGGCCGGTAAGGTCGAGGGTCCAAGTGTCAGCCTTGATCCGGTCAAGGTTGATGTTGCCAAGAAAGATCGAATCGAGTGCGAGGAACCCGTTGAGAATCAGCTGACGGGTGTCATAGCGCGAGTAGGTGATGCCGGTTTCGACACTGAACTTGCCGCCGCCGAAGAAGCCGCTGGCTTCGTCGTACAGGTTGGAAACGCTCTGCGCCGGTTGTGAGTCGTCCGCCAGTGATTGCCCGTAAGAAGCGCCACTGCCCCCGGCGGCGCCTCCTGATGCTGCTGCCGCACCGGTGCCGGTGGCGACGCGGTTGCCTTTCATGTCCGACGGCGATTTTGCCAGCCGTTTTGATGGTGGGGCGGCGGGTTGTTCTTCAACCTGGCGGACTCGTTGTTCGAGAACCGCCAGGGCCTTTTGTTGTACTTCGTATCGTTGTTTCAGCTCCAGAAGTTCCTGTTTCAGGGCCTGTACATCTGCATCCGGTGCTGCTTGCAGCATCGCCGCAGGAAGAAGAGTGCTCAAACACACTGCGGCACGCAGTGATACTGATCGATACATGAATAAGCCGTCCCTTTAAGCCCAATGATCGAGACTCAGCGTAGTTCAATATCCAATACTGCGTAGGGCCCCGAGTTGAGTCAGGTTGCAATCCAGTGCGCCGGCGCTTCTGCCGTTATTATTGAGTACGACATTAAGTTGAGTCAGGTTATTGACCACGTTGGCACTGCCGAGCAGGCGGGTGTTCTGCAGTAAACCGCTGGAGGCGACCTGTTGCAGCGCCGAACCTTGATTGCCACTGGCTTGAATCGCCATTTGCACGCCACCCGTACCGGTTGCCGACACCGCGACATTGCCGGCGGCATTACTGCCGGAAATGGTCTGGCCGGCCAGCAGGGCTTGGCCCTGTGCGGGTGCGAGTGCTGGCGCCTGATTGGCTTCCTTGACGTTGATGGCGACGTTGTTGTTCGCCGTGTTGCCATCACCCGCCGCGCGTACGCTCTGCGTCACGCCCGACGATGAGTTAAGACCGGCACCGCCGATAATCGATCCTGTGCCCAGTTCCGGCGTACTGCCGTTGCCCATCTCCTTGATGGTCGAAACGTAGAATTCTGGTTTGATTGTGGCCTGTTGCACCTGCATCGAGGCAGACGCTCCGATCAGGTCTCCGCTGGCGTTGCGCCAGGTACTGCTCATGACAATGCCGAAGCTGATAATCCGCCCCGGCATGACATAACGACCACGCAGCTCGGCGAGCTCCTGGTCCTTGATTTCTATGGGTTTGAATCCTGCATTGGCATAGCCTGACGCACTCGCTGCCAGGCAGGCGGCGGCCAGCCAGTATGAGGTTTTCATCTGCTGCTCCCGGGACATCCAGTCCCATTTTCTATAATCGGCGATTAAAAGAAGTCGCTCTGAATGAACCCGAAATCCATCAATTCAGCATCTTTGACCGGGTTGAAACCATCCAGCTTGTTCTTGGCCGTCAAGGGCACCGGAGGGCTGCGCAAGGCGTTGGCCTTGTCATATCCGGGACCGACGATGGCGAAGACAATGCCGTTCCAACCTTTGACAAAGTCATCATGTTTGTAGCGTTTATGGCCGAGCACCGGGTCTCCGATGTAAACCCAATCCTTGTCCGAGCGCTGCAACACGACGAAATGCTTGTAGCCGCGAATTTCCATCAGTACCACCACCGGGATCGTTACCGCTTCGAGCTTTTCCGGTGGAATCTTGTAACCCCTGGCGCGCATGCCGATGCTTTCTATGTAGCGCTTCATGTCCAGCATGGAAAAACCTTGAGTACGAACAAGGTCCTGGTCAGCGTTGACCAGCATGCCTTTGATGATGTGCTCCTCATCGACGTCGAGCCAATAGGCCTGGCGTAATACCGTTGCCAGTGCAGCAGCGCCGCAGCTGAAATCGGTTTTCTGTTCGACGATGTCGGCAAACTTGCGCTCACGAATGCTCTGCACGTTTTTGTAGACGAGCGTGCCACCCGGCAGGGCAGCCACGGGCATCTGACCGGCCTGAGTCAGGCCACAGACGAAAAGCAGAGCGAGGAGGGCAGTCTTACGCATGATCGATACGCCTTTGCGGACTGAGGAAAAGCCCCGTTTCCGGGGCTTTCGTTCGATCGCGATTACAGGCAGGCTCTGCAGCCAGCAGCGATGGACAGCGAGTTGCTTTGTTGGTTGCCCACACCCGCCGAGACGTTGGCTCCGCCGTTGCCGGAGAAGTTGTTCATCGAGTTGGTCATGTTGGCATTGTTGACCACAGGGGCTTTCCAGCCGTCTTTGGTCATCACTTGCTGAGTGGTTACGCCAGCGAGGCCAAAGGTACCGACGGCTTCGAACTTGGCTTTCTGGTCATCGTTGCCGCCGTGGCCGCCGCCACGATTGCCATAACCGCCGTGGTGGTCATCATCTTCGATGGTTGCAGTGCCTTTGGCTTTGAACACGCCAGCAGCGGCATAAGTGCCGGTGAGTGTGTCGGTTTTGTAGGCTTGCACGCCTTTGTTTTCTACAACCAGGCCAGTGGAAGACTGGTTGGCAGAAGCAGCAGCCTGAGCTACGCGGCCACCGGATACGGCGATCGCCAGGTTGTTTTTCTGCTGGTTGAAGTTGCCGGCAGTGACGTTGATGCCGATGTTGCCGGAACCATTGTTGCCTGCGTTGTTGAGCGTAGCGTTGTTGAAGGTGGACGAGTTTTTCACATAGTTGTTGTTGTTGACTTGAGTTGCACTCGAAGCAGCAACAGCGTTACCGAAGATGAAGCTTTCGTCAGCTGTGGCCAGCGCAGCAGCGTTGTCCTGCTGGTTGCCGTCGCCGGCTGCAACGTTGGCGCCCATGTTGCCGTTGGAACCGTTGAGCGAATCACTGGCATTAGCGTTGTTCAGAGTGCCCTGGTTTTTCACCACGTTGCCGTCGCTGTCTTGCACGTCAAGCACAGCGGCACCAGCGCCTGCGGTGATTTGCAGCAGTTGTTCCAGGGTTGGGCCTTTAGGCTGGTTATTACCATGGCCGTTACCGTGCCCGTTACCGTGACCATTACCATGATCGTCATCACGACCGCCTGCCTGTGCTGCGATTGCCATCACTGCTGCAAGTGCGAAAACCAGTGGTTTGAGAGCCATTGTAGGTTTCATGGTGTTTCTCCATCGTGCTTATTAGTTGGTTAAGTGTTGGTACTTTCTAATTGCACTGCTTTTGTTGTTTGGGTCAGTCAGCGACCCGGATGCTCAGGGTGTTAGCCATTCGGTTCCCCACCCCGGCACTCTGGTTCACCTGGATTACCCCGCGGCTGCCGGTGAAGGCCTGATCACTTGTCGTGACCTGGCGACTGCCGGGTGAGGTACCAGTTGCTCCTGAGCTCGGTAAAAGCGCCACGTTCTGTTGCGAAAGGGCACTGTCGTCAACGCTCTGCGGGGCAGCACTGATGCTGACGCGCGTCACATTGGCCATCTGGTTGTTGGCCCCGGCACCCTGGTTCACGCCCAGGATCCCGTTGCCATTGCTGAAAGAGGTGCCGCCGATGGTTGCGCTGGCGTCCATCGAGCGCGAGGCAGGTGTATCGATTTTCTGCATGACGCTGGTAGTGGCGTGGGATTCGGTGCCGATCGCCACAGCCTTGACGTTGGCCTGTTGCATTTGATCGCCAGCCGCCTGGTTGACGTTGAAATTGCCGCGGTACTGAACCCCGGAATCTTGAATGTTGGCCTTGTTCACTGAACCAGGTTCAGCAGCCATGGCAGTGGTGCAACCGAGCAGGGCAAGCAGAAGGAGTGAACGATTCATCTCATTGGCCTCCGGCCATGCGGGTCAATGGCGCAAGGCCGGAACTCATGGCGCGGTTGATCGTGCCGGAAATCGCGCCACCGGAACCGCCGCCGTGTCCTGCGCTCATGCCGGGCATGCCATTGGGATTGGTGACGGTATTGAGGCCTGGCAGATTGCTGCCGGCCTGGACATTGTTGACGGTGCGGAACGCGCTGCCGCTGGCGACACCGGCGAAGTCGCCGTCGCTCAATTCGGTGCTGTTCATGGTGGAGTTGATGCGTGCGGACGGATTGGCATTGACGGTGGTCGGGTAGGGGTCTTTGCCGCCATTGCGACCAATCGGGATCGGCTGGACATCGCGGTTGAGGACGATGACGCCATTGCCTTCTGCGTGGACATTGAAACTGAGCAATGTGCTGGCTGCTGATCCGATCAGCAGAAGGCAGGTCAAACCTTTTTGGATATTCCCCACGGCTGCAATTCCTTCTTCAGTGGGCTGGCCCGAGTCAGCGTTGTGAAGGAGAGAGCGAAAGCTGTGCCGCTTTTTAAATGTCGTTTGGTTTCAGATGCTTGCAAAAATCAGCCGCGCAGCTGATACACACACTGTTTCAGGATTGATACACGCGTGCGCGCGCCGACCTGTCTATTGGCTGAACAAAGCTCTGGAACGAGGGTTTGCGACGATGTGTTTCAACCGTGAAACAACGGCGATGACAAAACAGTGAACAGTGCTGAGACGGGCACTTTGCACCTCACGGAGTGTTTCAGGATCGGACACTTTGCCCCCAAAACAGGGGGGATCATTGGGGAAACTGACCCGTTGGCCGGGTCACTCCGCCAGCAGTTGCTCGACGGCGGCAAAAGCCTGTCGTTGGCGTTCGGCCCAATTGCCCTGAATGATCAGAAAGCGCTGATGGTGGGTTTCCAGCCAGTTTTGCGTGGACTGGTAAAACGCCAGACGCTCGTCCAGATCCGGTTGGCAGCGCTGACCGTCATCGGTCCAGTCGACCTGTTCCGGGGACAAGAGAAGGTGCAGGTCGTAATGCCGGGTCAGCAACTCGGATGCCAACCAGTCCGGGCAGTCACCGAACAGCGTCTGGCTCCACAGCATGTTGCTCAATAAGTGAGTGTCGAGAATCAGCAACGACGGCTGTTGCGCCCGCGCTTCATCTTCCCGTTGCAACTGGCCCCGAGCGATGGCAGGGATGTCGGCCAGGCAGGTGTCACGGGGATTGAGTTCGATAAAGCGGCGCACGTATTCATCCACGCGCACACCGCCAAAGCGTTGTTGCAGGCCCGCCGCCAGCCAGCTCTTGCCGGTGGATTCAGGCCCGGTCAGCACCACGACCTTCATGTGCGCAACGCCGGGTCAGCGCGCCATTCGCGAAAGCCTTGAATGGCCAGCAGAGTGAACAGACCGTACAGCGCAGCGGTCAGGTACAGCCCTTTATAGATGAACAAGCCGACAAAGATCACATCGAGCACAAACCACAACGCCCAGCATTGCAGGCGTTTCTGCGCCATCCACAGTTGCGCAACCAGGCTGAAACCGGTGAGCGCGGCATCGAGCCACGGTTGCGCGGCGTCGGTCCAGTGGGCCATGGCCGCGCCGAGCAGCAGGCTGCCGACCGCGCCAGCACCGAGGCCGATCAGGATAGAGCGTTGATCGAGGCGGGTGACCTCGCGGCCGTCATGCATCGTCCCGGCGCGAGTCCATTGCCACCAGCCATAGACTTGCAATGCGGCGTAAATCACTTGCAGCAACATGTCCGAGTACAGCTTCACTTCGAAGAAGATCCAGCTGTAGAGCAGCACCATGATCAGCCCGATCGGCCAGCACCACGGATTCTGTTTGACCGTCAGCCACACGGCGATCACGCCAAGGGCGGCGGCAAACAGTTCAAGCCCGGACATGGGGTTTCCTTGGGGGAAATTGAGGAGGGGGCGGATTGTACTGCATTGGGCCAAACCCCTCACCCTAACCCTCTCCCGGAGGGAGAGGGGACTGACCAAGTTGGATGTTCGAGATACGCCGACCTGATCTTTCTGCGTTGAATCCATAATCGACTCGATTTTTCAGGTCGACGTATAGCTTGAGACACCTCGGTCGGCCCCCTCTCCCTCCGGGAGAGGGCTGGGGTGAGGGGTGGGCTCACCAGAGTTACACGGGTCAGACGCGGAACTGGCGCAGGAGGGCGTTGAGTTGTTCGCTCAACTGGCCGAGGCGCAGGCTGGCGGCACTCGACTGCTCGGCCGCGATCGCCGTGCTGTGCGAGAGGCCAGCAGCCTGCGTCACGTTCTGATTGATGTCCTCGACCACATGCGCCTGCTGCAACGTAGCGCTGGCAATCGACGCATTCAGGCCATTGAGATTGCGCAGTGCCTGGCCGATGGCATTCAGACTGGCACCGGCCAGCCCGGCTTGTTCAATGGTCAATTGCGACGCCTTGCTGCTGTCACCGATCACCTTCACGGCCGCCTCGGAATGGTTCTGCAGGCGCTCGATCATCGACTGGATTTCCGCGGTCGACTTCTGCGTGCGCTGCGCCAACAAGCGCACTTCGTCTGCCACCACGGCAAACCCGCGACCTTGTTCACCGGCACGGGCGGCTTCGATCGCGGCGTTGAGTGCGAGCAGGTTGGTCTGTTCGGCAATCGAGCGGATCACTTCCAGCACGCTACCGATCTGGGTGCTTTCGGCCGCCAGGGTGCGAATCACTTCAACCGCTTGATCGATGGTGCCGGACAGCTTGTCGATCTGCTGCAAGCTGCCGTCGATGTTGATCTGGCCCTGTTGCGCCTGCGCTTCGGCGTCACGCATTTCGGCGGCGGCATGCTCGGCGTTCTTCGCCACATCTTGCACGCCATAGGTCACTTCGTTGATCGCCGTGGCCACCAGTTCCATCTGCTGCGATTGCTGCTGGCTGCGTTGCTGGGCCTGCGAGGCGTCGTTGCCCAGTTCGCTGGACGACTGGCCCAAGGCGCTGGCCGACACCTGCAAATCACCGATCACCCGCCGCAGTTTGGCGGTGAAGGCGTTGAAGTGATGCGCAAGCTCGGTGACTTCATCCCTGCCATGGGTATCGAGACTGCGAGTCAGGTCGCTTTCACCACTGGCAATGTTGGCCATGGCGTTCACGGTTTCTTGCAGCGGACGGACGATGCTGCGTGCGATCAGGATCACCAGCAGCGCCATGATCAGCGCAATCGCCAAACCGATGACCGAAGCCTTGATCATTTGGCCCTGGAATTCCGCCTGCACATCATCGACATAAACCCCGGAGCCGAGCACCCAGCCCCAAGGTTCGAACAGTTTGACGTAGGAAGTCTTGGCCACCGGCTCACTGGCGCCCGGTTTTGGCCAACGATAGTCGACCATGCCAGCGCCTTTGGCTCGAGCGATGGCAACCATTTCGTTGAACACCGCAAAGCCGTCCGGATCGCGGATCGCCGAGAGGTTCTGGCCTTCAAGTTTCGGGTTGGTCGGGTGCATGACCATCACGGGCGTGAGGTCGTTGATCCAGAAATAATCGCTCTGGTCGTAGCGCAGGCCGCGAATCGCCGTCAGTGCCTGCTTCTGCGCCGCGTCTTTGCTCAAAGTGCCGGCGGTTTCGAGGTCGTGGTAATAGGTCAGCAGGCCGCTGGCCGTCTGCACCACGTGCTGGGTTTTCTGGGCCTTGGCGTGATACAGGTCGTCGTGGATCTGCTTGAGCATCAACACGCCCAAGGTCAGCAACATGACCACCGCCACAATCAAGATGAGCCACAAGCGTCGGCTGATCGACACACTGCGCAAGCTGTTCATAACGCTGTCACTCCGGATTCTTTTTCTTGTAATAAACGACCGCCAGCATCCAACCACGATTTCGTGAGCGGGCATACGCGACCCAAGTCGTATAACGCGGCAGCGCTATTAAGGCTTGTCTGTTAGGATTTCGGCCCCGCGCGTGAAAACCTGAATCCAAATTGATATTTCACGGAATTTTGACCGTTTCGTGTGGATCCTGTGCGCGCGGAATCGGTACAGCCACAACCAGCTACGCTGATCGCAGTGAACGTAAAAAAATACTATCGGGGCATGCCGGCGCGCATCGCTCTTTGGGGGATTGATGGATCTTTGGACGGCCTTGCAGGCACTGATACTAGGAGTTGTAGAAGGGCTGACGGAGTTTTTGCCCATTTCCAGTACCGGACACCAGATCATTGTTGCCGACTTGCTCGAATTCGGCGGCGAACGAGCCATGGCGTTCAATATCATCATCCAGCTCGGCGCGATTCTCGCGGTGGTCTGGGAGTTTCGACGCAAGATCTTCGATGTGGTCATCGGTTTGCCGACCCAGCCAAGCGCACGGCGTTTTACCGCCAACCTGCTGATCGCGTTTCTGCCCGCTGTGGTGCTGGGGGTGATTTTTGCCGACCTGATCCACGAATACCTGTTCAACCCGATTACCGTTGCGACTGCACTGGTGGTGGGCGGCATCATCATGTTGTGGGCGGAAAAGCGTCAGCATGAAGTGCACGCCGAAACGGTCGACGAGATCACCTGGAAAGATGCCTTGAAAGTCGGCTTCGCCCAGTGTCTGGCGATGATTCCTGGCACCTCGCGCTCTGGCTCGACGATCATTGGCGGGTTGCTGTTCGGCCTGTCGCGCAAGACCGCCACCGAGTTTTCGTTCTTCCTCGCCATGCCAACCATGGTCGGTGCAGCGGTCTACTCGGGCTACAAGTACCGCGATCTGTTTGTACCGGCAGACTTCCCGGTGTTCGCCATCGGTTTCGTCACAGCGTTCATCTTCGCCATGATCGCCGTGCGCGGCTTGCTCAAGTTCATCGCCAGCCACAGCTACGCGGCGTTCGCCTGGTATCGGATCGTGTTTGGTCTGGTGATTCTGGCGACGTGGCAGTTTGGCTGGATCGACTGGGCGGCGGCCAAGCCATGAGTGACTCCCGCGCACGCCGGCCCGAAGGGCGACCTTCGGGCGGCAACATTCAGTACCTGAAATTGAAACTGCTGGTTCTGCTGATCGTCTGCGCGCTGCCGCTGTTCGGCTCGTTGTCGATGTGGCTGCGCGGGATTTCGCTGGTGCCGCTGGCCGCTTACGGGATCGTCAGCGTGCTAGCGTTCTTCATGTATTGGGCCGATAAGCGCAAGGCGCAGACGGCTGCCTGGCGTACACCGGAGAACATCCTGCATGCCGTAGAGCTGGCGGGCGGCTGGCCGGGCGCGTTGATTGCCCAGCAGGTGTTCCGGCACAAGACGCGCAAGGTGTCGTTTCAGGTTCTGTTCTGGGTGATTGTCGTGCTGCACCAAGTGTTCTGGATCGACCAGTTGTTTCTTGGCTCGAATCTGCTGACGCTGTTCTAAAGAACTGCAAAAAACCAATGTGGGAGCGAGCCTGCTCGCGAAGAGGCCGTGTCAGACAACATCATCGTTGAATGAAAGTCCGCTTTCGCGAGCAGGCTCGCTCCCACAGGGGGGATTGGGGTTAGAGCAATAATCCCACCTGGGTCTTTTTCGGCAACTTGCTCACCACCAACTGGTGCGAGCGCTGCAACAACCCGCGTAACTCCTCAGCACCCAGCGGGTAGGGCGGGTGCATGATGATCCACTGCGCCCGCGCCAGATACGGCGCAGGGTGAATCCCCGGGCGGTCGCAATGGCCGAGAAACAGATCCTTGTCGACCTTGAATGCCAGCGAATCACCGCGCAGTCCCTGCAAGGCAAACATCTTGTTGCCGGCAATCGAAAACACCCGCACGCCACCCCATTTGTAATCTTCCCGAGCGCCCGGCAATGCCAGGCAGAACGCCGCGACATCGGCTTCGCTCATCTTTCCCTTGCTCATAACAACCGCTCCCCACAGGCATTGAACGACTCGACCAGATGATCGATCCACGCGCGCACCGCCGGCATCACCCCGCGCCGATGCGGATACACCGCTTGCAGCCAGCCGCCGGGCAGCGACCACTCTGGCAGCAATTGCACCAAGGTGCCGTTTCTCAGTTCCTCTTCGCAGTACATCATCGGCAGCAAAGTAAAACCCTGACCCGCCAGCACGCAGGCTTTGCGCACAATAAAGTCATCGATGCCCAGGCGCGCTTCCATGTTCAGTTCAAAGCTGTGGCCTTGCTGATCGAGCAAGCGCACATGCACCATGCGATCCGCCTCCAGCGCGCCGAGCACGGGCAGGCTTTTGAGGTCTTGCGGATGGTTGATCGTTTGCCCATCGATAAATGCCGGACTGGCCACCACGACCATTTGCGCCTGGCGCAAACGCCGGGTCACCAACAACGGATCTTCGTCACCGTGCTCGCGCACACGCAGCGCGACATCAAAACCTTCGCCGACCAGATCGACCCGGCGATTGAGCAATACCACTTCCAGTTGCACCTGCGGAAATTTGCCTAAAAATTCGCTGATGACCCACGGCAACATTTCCCGGGCCAGACCGGTGGGGCAGGAGACCCGCAAACGGCCGCGCGGCTCGCTGGACATGCTCGCCACGGCCTCATCGGCCATTTCTGCTTCCAGCAACATCGCCTGACAGTGACGCAGATAGCGTTCACCCACCGCCGTGAGGTTGAGTTGTCGGGTGGTGCGTTGCAGCAAACGCGCGCCGAGGCGTTCTTCCAGTTCGGCAATGCGGCGTGACAGTCGTGACTTGGGAATGCCCAGCAAGCGCCCGGCCGCCGCGAACCCGCCGGCCTCGACGACTTTGGCGAAATAGTAAAGATCGTTGAGGTCTTGCATAGGGAAATCCGGCTGTTCTATCAGTGGGACAAACTATCGCATTTAAAGCGGCTAATCATCCATTGGTTTCTTGCGTAGGATTATCTCCATTCCGTCGCCACCGGCGATTCCTTCCAGGAGATTCCACATGAAACTGCTGCATATCGATTCGAGCATTCTGGGCGACAACTCGGCTTCCCGTCAGTTGAGCGGCGAAGTCGTCAAAGCCTGGCAAGCCGCCGAGCCAAGCGCCGTGGTGACCTACCGCGATCTGGCCGCCGACGCCATCAGCCACTTCTCGTCGACCACCCTGGTTGCCGCCGGCACCACTGCTGAGCTGCGTAACGCCGCACAACAGCACGAAGCCGAACTGAGCGCTTCGACCCTGGCCGAGTTCATCGCTGCCGACGCAGTCGTCATCGCTGCACCAATGTACAACTTCACCGTGCCGACCCAACTCAAAGCGTGGATCGACCGCGTTGCCGTCGCCGGTCAAACCTTCCGTTACACCGAAGCCGGCCCTGAAGGCCTGTGCGGCGGCAAGAAAGTCGTGATCGTATCGACTTCCGGCGGCATTCATGCCGGTCAGGCCAGCGGCATCGCTCACGAAGAATATCTGAAGCTGGTACTGGGCTTCCTTGGCATCACCGATATCGAAATCGTTCGCGCCGAAGGCCTCGCTTATGGCGAAGAAGTGCGCAACAACGCGATGACCGCTGCGCAAGCGAAGATCAGCGAGCAATTGTTCGCCGCGGCGTAAGGCTTGCGTAAAGAACAGCTGATGTTCAGGTAACACCCGAAAAACTCTGTATTCTGGTTCCGCAAGGGGCGAATACGGAGTTTTTTGTTTCTGACTGTTACATAATCTGGCCCGGGTTATGCAGTCAGACAATCAGCATCTGAGTGCAATGTCGTACCGAAACACCGAATCCCCGGTGGTTCTGGCCCGCCACGCAACGGATCTTTCGATTGAGTAACAACAGGGTGGGGCATCCCATGATGCGTCTTTGTGCAACGTTACTGATTTGCCTGCTTGGCAGCCTTAACACAGTGCATGCTGCGCCTGGGCGACACCCTGTGTGGAGCGTCGGCTATCACGAGATGACCTTCCTCGATCCTTTGGATCTGCAACCGATGCGCGCCATCGCGTTTTATCCCTCCAGCGATCGCGAACACATGAGCCTGCTCGAGGGCTACTCAGTCGAGGCCGGCGAAGACACCAAAGTCGCCATCGGCCGCTTTCCGATGTTGATGCTCTCCCACGGCAACACCGGCACGCCCCTGGCGCTGCACGACCTTGCCACCTCGCTGGCACGCAAAGGCTTTGTCGTGGTGGCGGTGATTCACCCCGGTGACAACTCCAAAGACCACAGCCGACTCGGTACCCTGAGCAATCTGTACGGGCGGCCGATCCAGATTTCCGAAGCGATCACTGCAACCCTCGGCGACCGCATGCTCGCGCCGTACGTCAATGCCGAACAGGTGGGCGTGATCGGTTATTCGGCGGGCGGCGAGACGGCGTTGATTCTGTCCGGGGCGCAACCGGACCTCGATCGCCTGCGTCGTTATTGCCAGGAACGTCCGGATGATCGTGACGCCTGCAATACGCAGGGTGAATTGATCGTCGATCGCGATGACCTGCAACCGGTGGCCGATCCGCGCGTGCACGCCTTGCTGCTGATGGCGCCGCTGAGCCTGAAGTTCGGCCGTCACACCCTGGCTGATGTGCATGTGCCGGTGCTGCTCTACAGCGGCGACGGCGACAAACTGGTGGCCTTCGACAAGAACGCTGCCGCGCTGGCGCGCAAACTGCCGACAGCGCCGGATTTCAAGCTGCTGGCCGGGGCAGGGCACTTCGTTTTTATGGCGCCGTGTAATGAAGAGCAAATTCGCGCGATGCCGGCGCTGTGCACCGATGCTGATGGGGTGGATCGCGAGGATATCCACCGCAATCTGATCTCTGAAGCCGGGCGCTTCTTCTCGCACACGCTGGGCAAACCGACCCGGGCCGGCATGCAAACCGCAGATCAATAACCCCGCAAATCCCCTGTAGGACTTTAGGTCGTTGCCCGGCGCTGGAGCAACAAAGTCAGGCCCAGCCCGATCACCGACAACAGCGCCGCACTGAAGAATATCCACGAATACCCCAGATTCAACGCCACCGCGCCCATCAGCGGCCCGGCAATCGCCAGCGCCAGATCGAAGAACACCGCGTAAGCGCCCAAGCCCGAACCGCGACTGGAACTGGGCACCTGCTTGATCGCCTCAACGCCCAGCGCCGGGTACACCAGCGACAGGCCAAACCCCGCCAGTCCCGCGCCGATCAAAGCGAAAGCGGTGGACGGTGCCAGCCACAACATCAGCAGCCCGGCGGTTTCGATGGTCATGCAGGCGATCGCCGATTTGAAGCCGCCGAAACGGCTGATCGCCGAAATAAACAGCAGCCGCGACAGAATGAAACATACGCCGAACACTGTCAGGCAATACGCCGCGCCGCTCCAGCCGCGATTAAGGTAATAAAGGGTGATAAACGTGGTCAGCGTGCCGTAGCCGATCGAGGCGAGGGTCAGGCTGGCGCCATACGGCGCGATCCGCCCGAACACGGCCCAGAACGGTAGCCGCTCGCCACGGATCACCGGCACCGACGGTTTATTGCGGATCAGCAGCAGTGCGCCGGCCGCAAGGACCGCTAGCGCGATGCCGAGGCTGGTGAAACCGTAATCGGCGACCATTATCACACCCAGCGGCGCACCAATGGCAATCGCGCCATAGGAAGCGATGCCGTTCCAGCCAATGGATTTTGCGGTGTGTTCGACGCCGACCTGGCCCATGCACCAACTGATCGTGCCAACGCCAATCAGCCCTTGCGCGATGCCGAGCAGCAAACGCCCGATAATCAAGATGATCAGGCTGGTCAGCGCAAAGTCCTGTAGCAGCGTAGAGACCAGCGTCAGCAAGCCGCTGAGGACAATCCCCCACAAGCCATAAATGATCGCCCGTTTGGTGCCGAGCGTATCCGACATGCGCCCGGCCATCGGCCGGCTGAGCAGGGTGGCCAGATATTGCGAGCCAATCACCAGCCCGGCGATGACCGCGCTGAAACCCAATTGTTCGTGCACATAACCGGGCAACACTGCGATCGGCAAACCGATGCAGAGGAACGCGATAAAGGTGTAGAAAACGATGGAGACGATCTGCAGGGTGATCGCCATGGAGCTTTGCGGTGGCAGTTGCTGCGCAGACATGAGGACTCGTTCGCGGGCGGCGGTGGGAGAGTTCGCATCATGGCGTGGGCTTGAGATAAAAGAAAGCAGGCTAACTATCTTTCCAGACTGATCGTTCCCACGCTCTGCGTGGGAATGAATCCCGTGACGCTCCGCGTCACACGAGCGGGACGCGGAGCGTCCGTGGCGGCGTTACCACGCAGAGCGTGGGAACGATCAGCGTCCTGAATGCAAAAAGCCCCGTCACATGGACAGGGCTTTAGCTTGAAGCTAGCAGCTCAACACTAGAAGCTGCTGTTTAGAACACAACACCCTGACTACGCAGGTAGTCATCGTAAGTGCCGCTGAAGTCAGTCACGCCATCCGGGCTCAGCTCGATGATGCGCGTGGCCAGGGACGATACGAACTCACGGTCGTGGCTGACGAAGATCAGCGTGCCCGGGTAGTTTTCCAGCGCCAGGTTCAGCGCCTCGATCGATTCCATGTCCAGGTGGTTGGTCGGTTCGTCCATGATCAGCACGTTCGGCTTTTGCAGGATCAGCTTGCCGAACAGCATGCGACCTTGCTCACCACCGGAAATCACTTTGACCGACTTGAGGATCTCGTCGTTGGAGAACAGCATGCGGCCCAAGGTACCGCGAATCATCTGCTCGCCCTGAGTCCACTGACCCATCCAGTCGAACAGGGTAACGTCGTCTTCGAAGTCGTGCGCGTGGTCCTGAGCGTAGTAGCCCAGTTCCGCGGCGTCGGTCCACTTGATGGCGCCGGCGTCCGGGGTCAGTTCGTTGACCAGGGTGCGCAGCAGGGTGGTTTTACCGATACCGTTCGGGCCGATGATCGCCACGCGCTCGCCGGCTTCAACCTGGAAGCTGAAGTCTTTGAACAGTGGTTTGCCGTCGAAGCCTTTGGCCATTTTCTCGACGATGACCGCCTGGCGGTGCAGCTTCTTGTTCTGATCGAAGCGGATGAACGGGCTCACGCGGCTCGAAGGCTTGACCTCGGCCAGCTGGATCTTGTCGATCGCCTTGGCGCGGGAGGTGGCCTGCTTGGCTTTCGAGGCGTTGGCCGAGAAGCGGCTGACGAACGATTGCAGCTCGGAAATCTGCGCTTTCTTCTTGGCGTTGTCCGACAGCAGTTGCTCGCGCGACTGGGTCGCCACGGTCATGTACTCGTCGTAGTTGCCCGGGAACAGACGCAGCTCGCCGTAATCCAGGTCAGCCATGTGCGTGCACACGCTGTTCAGGAAGTGACGGTCGTGAGAGATGATGATCATCAGGCTGTTGCGCTGGGTCAGCACGTTTTCCAGCCAGCGGATGGTGTTGATGTCCAGGTGGTTGGTCGGTTCGTCGAGCAACAGCACTTCCGGATCGGAGAACAGTGCCTGCGCCAGCAACACGCGCAGTTTCCAGCCCGGCGAAACTTCGCTCATCGGGCCGAAGTGCTGCTCGATGCCGATACCCAGGCCCAGCAACAGTTCACCGGCACGGGATTCGGCGGTGTAGCCGTCCATTTCGGCGAATTCGGTTTCCAGTTCGGCCACGGCCATGCCGTCTTCTTCGCTCATTTCCGGCAGCGAGTAGATGCGATCGCGCTCGGCCTTGACCTTCCACAGCTCTTCGTGACCCATGATCACGGTATCGATCACGGTGAATTCTTCGTAGGCGAACTGGTCCTGGCGCAATTTACCCAGACGCACGTTCGGCTCGAGCATGACCTGACCACCGGACGGGTCGAGGTCACCGCCGAGGATTTTCATGAAGGTCGACTTGCCGCAACCGTTGGCGCCGATCAGGCCGTAGCGATTGCCCGCGCCGAATTTGACCGAAACGTTTTCGAAGAGCGGCTTGGCGCCGAACTGCATCGTGATGTTAGCTGTAGAAATCAAGAGTTATTCCTGCGAAGCATTCTTAAAAAGCGAGGTGCGGCTGGAGCGCTCGGCCCGAGTCAAAGTGCGCTGAAGCGGGAGAATTCCGACATCAACCAAGGGGGCGCGTAAAGTT
Organism: Pseudomonas sp. S3_C06; assembly: GCF_054667675.1. Lineage (NCBI taxonomy): Bacteria > Pseudomonadati > Pseudomonadota > Gammaproteobacteria > Pseudomonadales > Pseudomonadaceae > Pseudomonas > Pseudomonas sp. S3_C06. The sequence continues at coordinate 799,316 of NZ_CP162747.1, read as the reverse complement.
TGGCGGCGATTGTACTGGTCTGGCTCTTTAAACGATAGGGCGAAGACGCCACGATCGCCGATTGGCATGATCGCGGGACAGTTTTTCACAGATGAAGGTTCACTATCGGTTACAAACTGTGGCTAAAATGCCACCTTTCACCGAGCGTCCGGTAACGGCGCGGGCCAAGGACGTGCCATGTGTATTCAGACCACTGCTTAAGACGCGGGGCTTCAGGCCGCCGGCGCGCAGTTTGTTCACTTCTGACGTGTGACGATTTCCGTGAAACTCATCATTGCTGCTATTTATGTCATTTCAATTGCATACGTTCATCTTCGTGGCCGTGTGCGCCACAAACTCGGCCGACAGCTCAGCGACCATTCGACGTTCCTCGCGCCGATCAACTGCTTCTTGTATCTGTTCTCGAAAAAGCCGAACAAGCCTTACCTCGACCCGGCTGATTTTCCCGACTTGAGCCCGCTACAGGCGCACTGGGAGGAAATCCGCGAGGAAGGACAGAACCTGCTGCGTGCCGGCGAGATCAAGCGCTCTAACCAGTACGACGATGTTGGCTTCAACTCCTTCTTCAAGAGTGGCTGGAAGCGTTTCTACCTGAAGTGGTACGGCGAGAGCCATCCGTCGGCCATGAAGCTGTGCCCGCGCACCACCGAGCTGGTGCAGAACATCGGTTCGATCAAGGCCGCGATGTTTGCCGAGCTGCCACCGGGTTCGAAGCTGGTGCGTCATCGTGATCCCTATGCGGGCTCCTATCGTTATCACTTGGGCCTGGACACGCCGAACGACGCCGGCTGCTACATCAATGTCGATGGCGAGAGCTACCACTGGCGCGATGGCGAAGCGGTAATGTTCGACGAGACGTTTATTCATTACGCCGAAAACACCACCGACAAGAACCGCATCATCCTGTTCTGCGACATCGAGCGGCCGATGAAGTACCGCTGGGCCGCAGCGTTCAACGCCTGGTTCAGCCGTACCGTTATGTCGGCGGCAGGTGCACCGAACGATGCTGGCGACCGTACTGGCGGGATCAACCGTTTGTTTACCCGGATCTACAAGATTCGCCTGCGTGGTAAAGAGCTGAAAAAACGCAATCGCAAGCGTTACTACATGGAAAAGTGGGCGATCTTCGGTGGTTTGCTGGCGATCTTCATTCTGATCTGAATTTTTGCATTGGTTTGGCTGGCGCCTTCGCGAGCAGGCTCGCTCCCACTTTAGTCTTGAGTGATAGCAATTTTTGCATTCGACTCAGAACCCTGTGGGAGCTACCCTGCTAGCGATGACTCTCTCAAATACAACCTGTCAGTTGCCTGACGATCCTTGGATTGTCATTCACCAGAGGCCTTCTTTGTCCTCTTGGCTGGCGCAGCCTTGGTGGCGGCCTTCGCTTTTGGCTTCGCCGGCGCTTTCCCGCCCAGACTGCGCTTCAGCAACTCGGTCAGGTCGATAACATCGGCCGTCTTGCGCTCTTCCTCGCCACCCACCGTTTCAACATCCTCGATTTTGCCCTCATGAGCCTTTTTCTCGACCAGGGCCATGATCTTGTCTTCGAACTCATCCTTGTAGTCTTCGGGTTTCCAGTCCGCGCTCATGTCCTGTACCAGCCGTTTGGCCATGTCCAGTTCACCCTTGGCCAACTGCGGTTTGGTCACTTCGCTGCCCAGTTCCAGCTCGTCGAGGCCACGTACCTCCTGCGGCCAACGCAGTTTCACCAGCACCAGTGCAGACTCCAGCGGCATCAACGCCGCCAGGTACTGGCGCGTATGCAGGACCACACGGGCGAGGGCGACTTTATTGGTTTTGCTCAGGGTTTCGCGCAGTAGCGCATAGACCTTGCCACCGCGTTTGTCGGGTGCCAGATAGTAGGGCGTGTCGATGTTTTGCAGGGGAATCTGTTCGGCGTCGACGAAAGAAAAAATGTCGATGGTCTGCGTTGAAACCGGGTGCGCCGAGCGGATTTCCTCTTCGCTGAGTACCACATAACGGCCTTTTTCATAGGCCACGCCTTTGACGATGTGCTCCTTGGTGACTTCCTTGCCGGTGACCTTGTTCACCCGTTTATAACCCACCGGGTCCATGCTGCGGCTGTCGAGCCAATCGAAATCCACGCCCTGCGACGACGTCGCCGAGACCAGTGCGACAGGGATGTGCACCAGTCCGAAACTGATCGCGCCTTTCCAGATTGCCCGAGCCATGGTGAGTTCTCCGAGTGATGATCGGATGACCTGCGGCTGTGACTGAAAGTTTCCCCGGAATGCACGGGGTTTCGGGGACTCGGTCAAGTCGTGTTACATGTTGTTTAAGGCTTGTGGGTTAACAAATCCGAACCCTCGGCGTAGCGTGGACTCGAAGGCTCTATCCCCGGCCCCATCGAGAGGCAGCGTCATGAACCGAATTCTGCTTGGCATCGTCGTCCTGACCCTCAGTGGCGGTCTGGTTCATGCCGACGTCTTGCTGGCGCAAAGCCCGACCGGCAACAGCAACAATCCCTACAACAGCCCGATCCGCCGGGCCAACCCCAACAGCATGCAGGGCACTCAGCCCAGCGCTCCACCCATTCGGGGGCCGAACTCTGTGCCGACGCCACGTCAGCCTACGGTCGAGAACCGAGGCATTGGCAACGGCCAGCCGATCCGCCCGGTGCCGGGCACACCACCCACGTTCATTCCCAATCCACCTTCGCGCAGCGGAGACAGCAACCGTTGAGCGGCAGGACTGAGGTTCTGCCGGCCATTGCAAACGAACAAAAGGAATCGTGCATGTTGCGTAAAACTCTTCTAGCCACACTGTGTGCCGGAGCGCTGATCAGCGCTCCGGTATTCGCCGCCGCCCCTAAAGAGCTGCAAAGCGAACAGGGCACCCTCGAAGTCACGACCATTTCCGCGGGGCTCGAGCATCCGTGGGCACTGGCGTTTCTACCGGATCGCCAAGGCATGCTGGTCACTGAGCGTCCCGGCAATCTGCGTGTGGTGGGCGCTGACGGCAAACTGTCGGCGCCGATCTCCGGCGTGCCACAGGTCTGGGCCAAAGGGCAGGGCGGGTTGCTGGATGTCGTGCTGTCGCCGGATTTCAAAGAGGATCGCCTGGTCTACCTGTCGTATGCCGAAGGCGGTGGTGCCGGTGACAAGGCCGGCACCGCCGTCGGGCGTGGTCGGCTTTCGGATGACTTGAAGACGCTGAAGGATTTCAAAGTGATCTTCCGTCAGGAACCGAATCTTTCGGTCGGCAATCATTTCGGTTCGCGGCTGGTGTTTGACCGCGACGGCTATCTGTTCATCACCCTGGGTGAGAACAACGACCGGCCAACGGCGCAGGATCTCGACAAGTTGCAAGGCAAGGTCGTGCGCATCTACCCGGACGGCAAGGTGCCGGATGACAACCCCTTTGTTGGTCAGTCTGGCGTTCGTCCCGAGATCTGGGCCTACGGCCTGCGCAACCCGCAGGGCGCAGCACTCAATCCTTGGACCGGTACGTTGTGGGAGAACGAACACGGCCCGCGCGGTGGCGATGAGGTGAACATCATCGAACGCGGCAAGAATTACGGCTGGCCACTGGCGACCCACGGCATCAATTACTCGATGCAGCCGATCCCGGAAGCCCAGGGTAAAACCGCCGAAGGCACGGTCGCGCCGCACCATGTCTGGGAGAAGTCGCCGGGCGTCACCGGTATGGCGTTCTACGATGCCGATCGCTTCAAGCCGTGGCAGCACAATGCGTTTATCGGAGCCTTGGTGACTCAGGAATTGATTCGCTTGCAGTTCGATGGCGACAAGGTTGTGCACGAAGAGCGCTTGCTCGGTGAACTGAATCAGCGGATTCGCGATGTGCGGCAAGGTCCTGATGGCTATTTGTATGTGCTGACCGATGAGGAGAAGGGGTCGCTGTACAAGATCGGCCTGAAGCCCGCGCTTTAAAGACGATCCTCCTGTAGGAGCTGTCGAGTGCAACGAGGCTGCGATCTTTTGATCTTGTTTTTCAAAATCAAAGGATCGCAGCCTGCGGCAGCTCCTACAGGTGGGTTCTCACGTTTCGCGGGAATACAGCACCACCGCAGCACGCAATTTGCCCCGGCCAAACCGGCACATTTTCTCGAACTCACCATGGCTCACCGGCACATGCTGGCAATCCATGGGCTGTCGATGCTGGCTGTGATCGACATCCGGGTCGTGCAGGTAAACGAAATCTTCGTCGCAATCGGTCACGACCACCCAATGCGGTGATTTAGAGCGGGTCAGTCGATAGCTGCTGATCAATACCAGCGGTTGCCCACCGGCAGCCAGCAAGCGCGGCAGATCCAGCGCCGCACCGATCATGCACTCGACATCGGTTTCCCGCAGTTGCGCCGTGAACTCGTCGTGTACCAAACGCATGACGTCTTTTTTATGCGCATCACGCACCCCGTCGAGGAACAACGGCCCAGCCAGACTCAACTGCAGGCACACCTTGAACCCACGACGCCATGCCGCCAACGCCAATCCCTGCGGGCTGCAACCGCCATGGCCGGATGTCATGAACACCGTGGTTGCTTCACGCCAGACCTGCAGTTCTTCACGTCGCTCCAGTAACCGTTCAGATTGCAGTGCGCCCATAGCCATCAGCAGACATGCCGGGCCGCAAGTGAAATCGGTGGTTTGCGGGTAGTAGGGCACCTTGATGCTGCGCGAGTCGCGGTGCTGAAGAATGCGTTTCTCCAAGCGCAGCGCATCCGCGTGGTCTTCGTAGTAATCGTGAATCAGTGCAAAGCGCCGGTAGCCATTGCGTTCATACAGCGCAATCGCGGCGGGATTGTCTAAGCGAACCTCCAGGCGCAGATACGCGCAGTCGTGTTCGAGCGCCAGCGCCTCAATGCGTTGCAGCAATTGTTTGCTCAGGCCGGTGCCGCGCGCCTCGACGGCGAGTGCGATGGAATACAGCCGCGCGAGTGAAGTGCCGCGATGGAACAACACCAGCGCGTAACCCAGCAATTGACCGTTGGACTCGGCCACCAGCAACCGGCCGTGAGCGCGGGTGATCATCCACTGAAAGCTGCGGCTGGTGAGCCGGTCCGTGGTGAAACATTGCATTTCCAGTGCCAGCAGCGCCGGCAAGTCTTCAACTACCGCCAAACGAAAAACAGCCTTCATATGACCACCGTAAAAGTTGCGTAACGAAACGAGACTTTCGAAAAACTTCGTGCTTAATAGAAAAGGTCTTGTTCTCCAACGGATCAATCTCTATGTCAGCGGTACAGGGTCATTGGCGCGAAGTATCCGAGCAAAGTTTGCCGGCGGCAACTTATTTAAACTCGGCGATCAAAGCATCCAGCCAGGTTGTAATTATTGTCGAGCGCAAGGAAGACTGGGCTTCATACTTTCCCAGCGAAGACATCGTGACCGCCCAGGAATACCTCGAACACAGCTGTGACAGCGAGTCGGGAAAACGCGTGCAGGTGATCAATCTGTGCCGCAGCTACAAGTACCTGGGCCACGGCTACTACTGCTCGTTGCTGGCCGAAGCGCGGGGGCACAAGGTGATTCCGTCGGTGCGCACCATCAGCGAATTGACGAAAAAATCACTGTACGGTCTGGCTCTGGATGATCTCGATAAAACCCTGGAAAAAGCCCTCAGTCATCACCTCTACAGTGATACCGAAGGTTTTACCCTGACCCTGTATTTTGGCCGAACCCATATCGAGCCCTTACAGGATCTGGCCCGGCAGTTGTTTGAAGTATTTCCCTGTCCGATTCTGTTAGTTGAGTTTCGTCGAACTAACGGCTGGCACATCGAAGGGATAAAGTCTGGCGCTTTGCACAAGTTGCGCGATGATCAGGAAGATCAATTCGCCAATGCGCTGGACGGTTTCAGCCGTAAAGTCTGGCGAGTACCGCGTTCTCCGCAAGTGGCGCGCTACGACCTGGCGATTCTGCACGATCCGCAAGAAGCCTTGCCGCCGTCCAACGCCAAGGCACTGGCGAATTTCGTCCGGGTCGGCAAAACCATGGGCATCGATGTTGAGCTGATTGAACGCAAGGATTACGCACGTCTGGCCGAGTACGACGGCTTGCTGATCCGTGAGACCACCAGCGTCGACAATCACACCTATCGCTTTGCCAAGAAAGCCGAGAGCGAAGGATTGGTGGTGATGGATGACCCGACATCGATCTTGCGCTGCACCAACAAGGTCTATCTGACCGATCTGCTCAACAGCCATCAACTGGGCATGCCCGCCACCGAGATCCTCTACAAGGAGCGACCCGAAGACTTCGAGCGCGTGGGCGAGCGCCTTGGTTTTCCGCTGGTGCTGAAAATTCCCGACGGTTGCTTTTCCCGTGGCGTGATCAAGGTCGAAAGCCAGCAGGCTTTGCTCGAAGCCACCGCCGAACTATTCGAACACTCGGTGTTGCTGCTGGCCCAGGAGTTTTTCTACACCGAATACGACTGGCGCATCGGTGTACTCAACCGCAAACCGATCTTCGCCTGCCAGTACTTCATGTCCAAGGGCCACTGGCAGATCTACAACCACAAGGCCAAAGGCCAGGACGTCAACGGCGAATGCCGAACGATGGCAATCCACGAGGCGCCACGTGCGGTGGTTGAACTGGCGGTAAAGACTGCCAACCTGATCGGCGATGGCCTTTACGGTGTCGATTTGAAACAGGCGGGCGACAAAGTCGTGGTGATCGAAGTCAACGACAATCCCAACCTCGACGCTGGCATCGAAGACGCCTATTTGCACGACGATCTGTATTCACTGGTGCTGGAAGAGTTCGTGCGCCGCCTGGAACTCAAACGTCGCGGTCAGGCCTGGTGAGGCGCCGATGATCAACAGCTTTGCACTGAGCCACGGCGCTTTGCAGCGGGTCGAGCGGCTGGACGCCGAGGTCATGTTGTTCAGCAACCCTGATGCTGCCGAGCGCGATTTGCTACACAGTCATTTCAAGGTCGATGAGCATGCACTGGCGTCAGCGCTGGATCCGGACGAGGTCTCGCGCATCGAGTTCCATCCCGACCATCTGTTCCTGATCTGGAAGCGTCCGGAAAACTATTCCGGTGGTGGCAGTCTCGCGTTTGAAGTGTCGTCCTGCGGATTGCTGTTCGCGCCGGGGCAATTGCTGGTGATCGCCACCGACGACACACCGCTGCACGGCCTCGGCACTCGCCAGCCGCTGAATACGCCGCTGGATGTCTTGCTCGACCTGCTGTTCAACAACATCCATCACTACCTCGGGCACTTGAAGGTGATCAAACTGGTCGCCCGCGAGTTGCAGCAGAAATTCAACGCCTCGATGCAGAACCAGCATCTGGTGCAGATGTTCAACCTCAGCGAAAGCCTGATCTATTACATCAACGCGCTACACAGCAACGGCGCGGTCCTCACGCGCCTGCGCAATCATGCCGAGAAGCAGCATTTCGGCAGTGAGGCGATCGGCCTGATCGACGACCTGATCATCGAAAACAACCAGTGCTACAAGCAGGCAGAGATTTACTCCACGGTGTTTTCCGGACTGATCGATGCGCGTGGCAATCTGATGAACAACAGCATGAACAACCTGCTGCGCAAGCTGACGTTGATCAACGTGGTGTTTCTGCCGTTGAACCTGATTGCCAGTATTGGCGGGATGTCGGAGTTCAGCATGATGACGGCGGGGACGCCGTGGTGGGTTTCCTATCCGCTGTTTCTGGCGGCGATGTTGCTGGGGGCGGGGGGGATGTTGTTTGGGCTGCGGCGATTGGCTCGATGAATCAGGTTGTCTGATCCGGCGCCTTCGCGAGCAGGCTCGCTCCCACATTTTGAAATGCATTCTCCTGTGGGAGCGAGCCTGCTCGCGAAGAGGCCGGCACAGGCAAAGTAAAACTCAGGACAGTCCCGCAATTGGCCGAACCGCCACCGTGATGCCTTGTTATAGTTCGGGCCTCATTTTCAGCCCGGTAAAGGATCACTGCCATGACTCAATACTCCGCCTTCAGCGTCGAACTGGCCGACAACATCGCCCATGTGCAGATCAATCGCCCGGAAAAAATCAATTCGATGAACGCCGCGTTCTGGAGCGAGATCGTCGAGATCTTCCAGTGGATCGACGACACCGACGAAGTGCGCGTGGTAGTGCTCAGCGGCAACGGCAAACACTTTTCCTCCGGCATCGACCTGATGATGCTCGCCGGCGTCGCCAATGAACTGGGCAAGGACGTTGGCCGTAATGCGCGCCTGCTGCGTCGCAAGATTCTGACCCTGCAAGCCTCGTTCAACGCCGTCGATAACTGCCGCAAACCGGTGCTCGCCGCCATTCAGGGTTACTGCCTGGGTGGCGCCATCGATCTGATCGCTGCTTGCGACATGCGCTACGCCGCCGAAGACGCGCAATTCTCGATCAAGGAAATCGATATCGGCATGGCCGCCGATGTTGGCACTTTGCAACGGTTGCCACGGATCATCGGTGACGGCATGCTGCGTGAGCTGGCTTACACCGGTCGCACTTTCGGCGCTGACGAGGCGCGCAGCATTGGCCTGGTCAACCGCGTCTACAGCGACAAGGACGCGCTGCTCGAAGGTGTGATCGACATTGCTCGTGAGATCGCTTCGAAATCGCCGATCGCGGTCACCGGCACCAAGGAAATGATCAGCTACATGCGCGACCATCGCATCGACGACGGCCTCGAATACGTTGCCACCTGGAACGCCGCCATGCTGCAATCCACCGATTTGCGCGTGGCCATGGCCGCCCATATGAGCAAACAGAAACCCGAATTTCTGGACTGAGAAACCATGACAGCTCGCTGGACCACTGCAGTACTGGACACCGATCAACCTGGCGGCTGGGCCGTGGCGCGCAGCCCGGAAGGCTTTCTGTTCGATGACAACGGCGCGTTATTCCCTCGGGAATGGCTCAAGCGGCAGGACTTGTCAGTCCTCGCCGAACACGGCATTGGCCATCTCGATGGCGAGCCGGTGTACCTGCTCGAACTGCGCAGTACCAGTGAGGTGCCGGGTTGCAACTGGAAAGGCCTGCGGGCGTTCATGCTCGACGGCGATCACACGATCTACAAAGTGCTCGGTTACGCCGCGCAGATCGGCACCTGGGCCCGCGAACATCGTTTCTGCGGCAATTGCGGGCAAGCCATGACGCAAGTGCCGCGTGAACGGGCGATGTATTGCCAGCCGTGCGATCTGCGCAGTTATCCGCGTATTTCGCCGAGCATGATCGTGCTGATCACCCGTGGCGACGAGGTCCTGTTGGCGCGCTCACCGCGCTTCGTTACCGGGGTGTACAGCACGCTGGCGGGGTTCGCCGAGCCGGGCGAGTCGGCCGAGGATTGCCTGATTCGCGAAGTGCGCGAGGAAGTGCAGATCGAGGTGAAAAACATCCAGTATCTGGGCAGCCAGTGCTGGCCGTTCCCGCATTCGATGATGCTCGGCTTCCATGCCGAATATGCCGGCGGCGAGATTGTCTGTCAGGAAGACGAGATTGAAGACGCCCAATGGTTCAACGTACACGATTTGCCGCCGCTGCCGGCGTCCAAATCGATTGCCCGTTACCTGATCGACGTCTATGTGGCGCGGCGCTTAGGCCACGCTGAACCAGTGCTGCCAGGCTAGGCGCACAGTCAAACCCAGCACCACGGTGATGAACACCGGGCGAATGAATTTGGCGCCACCGCTGATTGCGGTGCGCGCGCCAAAGAACGCGCCGACCATCACCGACAGGCCCATGCTCAGGCCGATGATCCAGTCCACCTGCCCGGAAAACACGAACACCGACAGCGCCGCAATGTTGCTGACGAAGTTCATGCTGCGCGCTACGCCGCTGGCCTTGACCAGGTCGATCGGGTAAAGCAGCAGACTGCTGACTGTCCAGAACGCGCCTGTGCCCGGACCCGCCACGCCGTCGTAGAAGCCGAGGCTGAAGCCCTGGGTCGACTGCCATTTCTTTTTGATCGGCGCATCGCTGTCCAGCGGTGCTTTTGGCGTGCCGCCGAACAATAGATACAGGCCGCAGGCGAAGACGATTACCGGAAGCATCTTGTTCAGCCATTCGGCCGGCAAGTAATGGGCGACGATGGCGCCAGTCAGTGCGCCGACCAGTGTGCCGACGATGGCGTGCACCCATTGCCGAGGGTGGAACAGCTTGCGGCGGTAGAAGGTGAAACTGGCGGTGGCCGAACCGAAGGTCGAACTCAACTTGTTGGTGCCCAGCACCAGGTGCGGCGGCAGGCCGGCGGTCAACAGCGCAGGCGTGGTCAACAGACCGCCGCCGCCAGCGATGGCGTCGATGAAACCGGCAATGAAAGCGACGAGGGCCAGAATGGCCAGGGTGGTGAGGTCAACGCTGAGTTCGAAAGGCATGGAATCGGCTTATTTCGGCAGGGCGCAGATTTGGCTGCGGGGAGGGCGGTCATGTTACCTGTATCCAACTGTTGCGGCGACCCGTCTGACGCCTTCGCGAGCAGGCTCGCTCCCACATTTGGAATGCATTCCACCCTGTGGGAGCGAGCCTGCTCGCGAAGGCGGCTTTCCAGCCACTGCAAAATCTACTGTTGCCCACTCAACATCCAGCCAACAAATCTCCCCTCTACAAAACATCTATCCAACGCCGAACACCAATAAAACCAGGCATTTCAACCCTGGCACGCTTGCTGCTCTACCACCCTCATCTCCGCAAACGTCCCGAGGACACGCCAATGAGTCAGCAAGCCGTGAAATTTGCCTACTGGGTGCCGAACGTCAGCGGTGGGCTGGTGGTCAGCAAGATCGAACAGCGCACCGATTGGGGCATCGACTACAACCGCAAACTGGCGCAGCTCGCCGAGGCTGCCGGGTTCGAATACGCGCTGACGCAGATCCGCTTCACCGCCGGTTACGGCGCCGAGTTTCAGCATGAGTCAGTTGCGTTCAGCCACGCGTTACTCGCGGCCACCAGCAAACTCAAGGTGATCGCAGCGATCCTGCCCGGCCCGTGGCAACCGGCGCTGGCGGCCAAGCAACTGGCGACGATCGATCAACTCACCAACGGCCGCATCGCGGTGAACATCGTCAGCGGCTGGTTCAAAGGCGAGTTTCAAGCCATCGGCGAGCATTGGCTGGAGCACGACGAGCGTTATCGTCGTTCCGAAGAGTTCATCCGTTCATTGCGCGGCGTGTGGAGCGAGGACAGCTTCACCTTTCGCGGCGACTTCTACCGTTTCGACAATTACAGCCTGAAACCGAAACCCTTGGGCCGTCCGGAGATCTTTCAGGGTGGCAGTTCGCGTGCGGCACGGGACATGGCGGCGCGGGTTTCGGACTGGTATTTCACCAATGGCAACAGCGTTGAAGGGATCAAGGCGCAGGTCGACGATATTCGTCAGAAAGCTGCAGCCAACAAGCATTCGGTGAAGATTGGCGTGAATGCCTTTGTCATCGCCCGCGACACTGAAGAGGAGGCCAGGGCCGTGCTCGCACAGATCATCGATCAGGCGGATCCAGAGGCGGTGAATGCGTTTGGCGACGCGGCGAAACAAGCGGGCAGGGCATCGCCGGAGGGTGAGGGCAACTGGGCGAAATCAACATTTGAGGATCTGGTGCAGTACAACGATGGCTTCAAGACCAACTTGATCGGCACGCCGTTGCAGATTGCCGAGCGGATTGTGGCGCTGAAGGCGGTGGGTGTGGATCTGGTGCTGGCGGGGTTTCTGCACTTTCAGGAAGAAGTCGAATATTTCGGGCGGCGGGTGTTACCGCTGGTGCGCGAACTGGAGGCCGAGAAGACCGCCGCCGTCGCCTGAACCCTGAGGAACCCATGTGGGAGCGAGCCTGGTCGCGAAAGCGGTGTGTCAGCAACAACTGCATTGACTGATACGACGCCTTCGCGAGCAGGCTCGCTCCCACAATTGAACTCACTGTGAAATCAGAGGCCTAGGTCGGACAGGCCCGGATGATCATCCGGGCGACGGCCCAGCGGCCAGTGGAACTTGCGTTCGCTTTCCTTGATCGGCATGTCGTTGATGCATGCGTAGCGCTGGAACATCAGGCCTTGCTCATCGAATTCCCAGTTTTCGTTGCCGTAAGAGCGGAACCAGTTGCCCGAATCATCGTGCCATTCATAGGCATAACGCACGGCGATGCGCGTATCGGAGTAGGCCCACAGTTCCTTGATCAAACGGTAATCCAGTTCCTTCGCCCATTTACGGGTCAAAAACGCTTTGGCCTCTTCACGGCTGTTGGCGAATTCGGCGCGATTGCGCCACTTGGTATCAAGGGTGTAAGCCAGCGAAACCCGTTCCGGGTCGCGAGAGTTCCAGCCATCCTCGGCCAGACGAACTTTTTCGATCGCCGATTCACGGTTGAAGGGCGGCAATGGCGGACGTACCTGGGCTGCAGTAGACATATCAGTCTCCCGAAATAGTTAACGGTTAAAACAACTTGTCCGGCTTATTAAGGCGTTACAGGTCCAATAACTTTCGCGCCATGCATTGCGCATTATCGGCGGCACTGTGATCACCCATCACAAGCGCTACGGTAATGGCACCGTCAATCAGAATCAGCAGCTGTCTGGCCAGCAGTTGCGGATCCTCGGCGCCATGTTCGGTACACAGCTCGCACACATAGTCGAGCAGCTTCTGTTTGTGTTCTTTGGCGACCAGGCGCACCGGGTCCTGCGGGTCGCCGGTCTCGCCGCTGGTGTTGATGAACGCGCAGCCACGGAAACCTTCCGAGGCGAACCAGCTCTTGAGCACGGTGAACAGGTTGAGCAGGCGATCAGCCGGGGTTTCAGCCTGATCGACAGCGCTTCGGTACCAGTGCATCCAGCGCACGTCGCGGCGTTGCAGGGCGGCAACGGTCAAGGCGTCCTTGTCGGCAAAGTAACGGTAGATACTTTTTCTGGAGACGCCGGCGGTTTTCACCAGAAGATCCATGCTGGTGGCAGCGATGCCACTTTTGTAGATCAGCTTTTCGGTGACATCCAGAATGATGTCGCGTGTGTCGTTGCTAGTGATTTCTTTCATGTGGCGAACAGTAGAACGATTGTTCTCCTTGGTCAAGCGGGTATTTTTATTGCTGGTGAAATCGCTTTCGCGAGCAAGCTCGCTCCCACAGGGGAATGCATTTCAAATGTGGGAGCGAGCTTGCTCGCGAAGGGGGCATTACAGACACTGACAAGACCCCAAGGATGCGATGGTGTAAGCTCTCGGGTTCTTCGGATTCGACCCATTGCGAGCCCTATGCCGTTGCTTTTCAAACGTTCCTTGCTGCCCAAATTGCGCAGCTTTCCGCTGACCGCCGAAGCCGTGACCATTCTGTCCGGCGCCGCCGAGTTCCGTCGTTGCCTGCTCGAGAAAATCGCTGCCGCGACCCAGCGCATCTACATCGTTGCGCTGTATCTGCAGCAAGACGAAGCCGGTCAGGAAATCCTCGATGCGCTGCACGCCGCCAAGCTCAAGCGTCCCGAGCTGGAAATTGCCGTGGTGGTCGATTGGTTGCGCGCCCAGCGCGGGCTGATCGGTGCCGGTAAACAGCCGGGTAACTCGGCGTGGTATCAGGAAATGACCCGCACGCACCAGAGCGAAGTGCCGGTGTACGGCGTGCCGGTGCAGACCCGCGAGTTGTTTGGCGTGCTGCATCTGAAGGGCTTCGTGATCGACGACTGTGTGGTCTACAGCGGCGCGAGCCTGAACAACGTCTACCTGCACAAGTTCGACAAGTACCGCTTCGACCGTTATCACGTCCTGCAAAGCCGCGAACTGGCCGACTCGATGCATCACCTGGTCAAGCACGGTCTGATTGAATCGAAAGCCGTGCACCGCCTCGACCTGCCGAACCTGCCGACCACGCGCAGCCTGCGCAACGACATCGGCGACCTGCGCAGCCGTCTCAAGTACGCCACGTACGACACCGCCACTGGCAGCACCGCCCGAGATGGCCTGTGCGTTACGCCGTTGCTCGGCGTCGGCAAGAACAACCCGTTGAACCGGGCGATTCTTGAGTTGATCGCCAGCGCGCAAAAACAACTGACCATCTGCACGCCGTACTTCAACCTGCCGCTGGGCGTGATCCGTGAGATCAACCGTGCGTTGGCCCGTGGCGTGAAGATCGACATCGTCGTCGGCGACAAGACCGCCAACGACTTCTACATTCCGCCGAGCGAGCCGTTCAAGGTGATTGCGGCGTTGCCCTATCTGTACGAGATCAGCCTGCGCCGCTTTGCCAAGCGCCATCAGCGCAACATCGACAGCGGTCAGTTGAACCTGCACTTGTGGCGTGATGGCGACAACACCTATCACCTCAAGGGCATGTGGATCGATCAGCGCTATACGTTGCTGACCGGCAACAACCTCAATCCACGGGCGTTCCGCCTGGACCTGGAAAACGCGCTGCTGATTGATGACCCGAAAGGCGAATGGCTGGAGCCGCGAGCGAAGGAGCTGGAAGAGATTTTCCGCCATACCACGCGGATCGACAGCTTTCAGAGTCTGGAGACGCTGCCAGAGTACCCGGCCGGGGTGGCCAAGTTTCTCAAGCGCGTGAGTCGGGTGCGGATTGAGCGGTTGCTCTACCGGATTCTGTAAGGCTTTAAATTTGTAGCGGTCATACAACCGCTATCGCGAGCAGGCTCACTCCTACAGGGGAACGCATTCCAAATGTAGGAGTGAGCCTGCTCGCGATAGGGTCTCAACATACGCTACAAGAACTCAGTTGAGACCGAGTTTGCCACGCAACGTGGACAGGTCTTCAGCCAGCGTATTCACCGGCCCAACCAGCGCTTTACGGTCGTTATCCTTCACCTTGTCATACGTCTCGAAACCGCCGTCCTTGGTCTTGTACTTGGCCAGAATCTTGTCGACCGTGGCAAAGTTCTTGTCGACCTTCGCGACAAACGCCTTGTCCTGTTCTTCAATTTGCGGACGGAACAGATCAACGATTTTCTTCGCACCGTCGATATTGCCCTGGAAGTCATACAGGTCGGTGTGGCTGTAGCGATCTTCTTCGCCGGAGATCTTGGTCGCAGCGACTTCTTCCAGCAGTGCGGCAGCACCACCGACGACTTTCTCAGGCGGGAAAGTCAGACCAGCCACGCGGGTCTGCAGGTCTTTGACGTCGCTGTTGAGCTTATCCGCCAGCGCGTTCAGGCCCTGAGTGCTTTTCTCCGAGAACAGCGTGTATTCGATGCGGTGGAAACCGGTGAAATCTTCTGCTTTCACGCCTTGCTCGTGATCGTCGACACGGGAGTCGATGGACGCATCAAGGTCACTGAACAGTTCGGCAATCGGCTCGATCGACTCGTAGTAAACGCGGGTCGGCGCGTAGAGCTTTTGCGCAGTGGCCAGGTCGCCTTTCTTCACCGCATCGGTGAATTGTTGAGTGTGGCTGCCCAGTTCATCGAGTTTTTCGGTGACGTAAATCTTGTAGTCCGACACCGGCCCGACCAGATCCAGCGGCGCTGTCGCGGCAAACGCCGACAGCGGGGTGTTGAGCAAACCAAGGGTCAGCAATAGCGCGAGTGGCGTCTTTTTCATGGGGGCGGCTCCAGTGTTGAGATGTTGTTTCAGGCAGCAGTTTTTGGTTGTGTGGCGTTGAGCAGCGAGCGACCGATGAAGTCCTTGTCGCCCGTGACACCCGGCAAGGTGAAGAAGTAACCGCCGCCGACCGGCTTGAGGTATTCCTCCAGCGGCTCGCCGTTGAGGCGGGTCTGCACGGTGATGAAGCCTTTTTCCAGATCGGCCTGGTAGCAGATGAACAGCAGGCCCATGTCGAGCTGGCCGTTCTTGTTGACGCCGTTGGAGTAGTTGAATGGCCGGCGCAGGATCAAATTGGCTTGGCTCTCGGTGGTGCGTGGGTTGGCCAGACGAATGTGCGCGTCGAGTTTGGTCAGCTTGCCCGCCGGGTCCTTGCTGTAGTCCGGGACTTCGCTTTCATGCTGGCCACCCATCGGTGCACCGGTGGTTTTGACCCGGCCAAGAATGCTTTCCTGCTCCTGCAGCGGCGTGCGATCCCAGCGCTCGACGAAGTTGCGGATGATCCGCACAGCCTGATAACTGCCGTGGGCGGCCCAGGCCGGTTCGTCACTGCCCGGTTGCACCCAGACCAGACGATCCATGGCTTTGCCATCGTTGGAATCAGGGTTGGCCGAGCCGTCGCGGAAACCAAGGAAGTTGCGCGCCGATTGCGCCGGCACACCGGGTTTCGCCGGGGCTTGCGGCGGTACGCTGCCTTCCTGTTTCCAGCGCACCAGCAGCAGATCAGGGAGGTTTTTGACGATGTCGCGCAGGGCGTGAATGTTGGTGTCAGCGGTGTTCGAGCAGAACTGCAAACTCAGGTCGCCGTGGCAGCAATCGGCCTCCAGAGCATCGTTGGGGAAGCCGACCATACGGATAAGCCGTTTGGGTTTGGCGTCGGCCAGACCGAAGCGCTCGTCGAACAGCGACTCGCCGACGGAAACGGTGATGGTCAGGTTGTCCGGCGTCACGTTCGGGCCGAGGATGCCGGAGTCCGGCGGCGGCAGTTTCGGATCGATCTGCGCGACCGGGCCGCCCGTCATCAGGAACGCGATGCGCTCGTTGAGGGTGCGGAAAAGCCGCTCAAGATCTTCGCGATCACTGGCCAACACATCGAACGACACCAGCATGCCCGAGGCCGGGCGCGGGGTGACGATGCCGGTCTGATGCACGCCGTGGAAATCGTGGCGGTCTTCGGTTTTGTCGCTGCTCGGTGCTTCGGTGACTTGCGCAGGCGCGGCAGCCATGGCCGGGCAGCTCAAGGCGGAACCAGCGAGGGCGACACCGGCGGCGCCCATGCCCATCAAGACACGGCGACGTTGCAGGTTGAGTGGTTCGATATCTTTCATCGGGAATTCGTCTTCTGCTTACAGGCCGGAGAGGCCGAGGGCGGGATCGATGCCATCCAGTGCGTCGGCCAGAGCCTGGGCCTTGTCGGCGATCTGCTTGCGTTGTGCGCCGCTGACGGAGTCGTAGCTGGCGTAGCCGTCCTTGATCTTGTAGGTGTCGAGTTCGCTGTCGAAATCCGCCAGTGCCTTATCGATTTTCGGCAGCAGCTCGGCCGCCGACTTGCTCAGCATTGGCCGCAGCAGATCGACGACTTTGTGTGCGGTTTGCGCGTTGGCAGCGAAACCGTTGAGGTCGCTGTGGCTGTAGCGTTCTTCTTCACCGCTGGCGGCGCGCACGTCGGCCAGGGTGTTGAGGTTGCGCACGACGATGTTGACCAGTTGCTCCGGTGGCAGGCTCTGCGCGAGCAGTTGTTGTTTGAGCGTGGTGACGTCGCTGAGCAGACGCTGGGCGACCGGCGTCAGTTCGTCGAGTTTTCGTTGCTGGAACAGGGCGTATTCGAGGCGGTGGAAACCGACGAACGCTGGATCCTGTTCGCGTTTTTCGAAGTAATCGGCGCGGGCGTTGATGCTGTTGTCCAGTTCGGCCAGACGCTGGGCGGCCGGGGCCAGACGTTGATAAGCGGCACGCGCCGGCAAGTACAGCGCCTGCGCCTGACTCAAGTCGCCACTTTCGATGGCTTGATTGAGCTCGGTCACGGCTTTGATCAGCGCGCTGCTCTGGCTGGCCAGGTACACGCGGAATTCCGACAGCGGCCCGACGAAGGCGACCATCGACGGTTTGGCTTTGGCCGCAGCATCAGAGGCTGCCGTCGGCGTTACGTGGAGGGTGCCGCGCGGGTTGCTCAGCAAACCGCAAGTGATCGCGTAATCACCGGGTTGCAGGTTGGCATTGATTACCTGACTCAGGCCCGGCGCGATGTTTTCGCGCTCCTCAACGACGAGCACGCCGTCGAGGATTTCCCATTCCACCGCACGATCGGAGCGGTTGACGATGCGGAAACTGGCGCGGCCGGCCGGCACCGTCAGCGCGTTCGGCTCGCAACTGCCCGGATGAATGTTCACCACCACTTCATCGTGATTGTGCTGACGCTTGGCCGCAGCCATTTTCGAGGCGTAATAAAACAGACCACCGGCGGCGATCATCACCACCACCGAGCCGGCCACCGCCCAGCGCAAGGCGCGGGGAGGGGAGGCCTGAGGAGTATTAGGCTTTGACATGAATGCCCTTATTGGCTGGAAACGGAAGACGATTGTGCGGAAGGCTTCGGCGCGGGAGCCGGGTAAAAGAACATCACCAGTGCCACCAGCAGATAGATCAGATACGCCCCAAGGGTGCTGACGGTCGGCGCATCCTGATAACCGAACATGCCGGCCAGCACCGAGCCCAGCGGGCCGTCCATCGGCAGCGTCGCGCTGAAGTCGAACAGCACGGTTTGCAGGTGATTCCACAGCCCGGCTTCATGCAGCGCCTGCACCGAGTTGGCAAGAATCCCGGCGGCAACCACCAGAATGAACAGGCCGGTCCACTTGAAGAACGCCGAAAGGTTCAGGCGCATGCTGCCGCTGTAGATCAGGAAACCGACGATGATCGCCAGAATCAACCCGAGCAGGGCACCGATCGGCGCGCCCGGGCCTTCGCTCTGCTGGAACACCGCGAGCAGGAAAAACACCGTTTCCAGGCCTTCCCGGGCGACGGCGAAAAAGACCATGGCGATCAAGGCGATCACTTGATGCTTCGAAGAAGTCAGCGCCTGATCCAGCGAAGCTTGCAGCGAATGCTTGATCGAGCGCGCGACCTTGCGCATCCAGAACACCATGGAGCTGAGAATGCCCACGGCCACCAGGCCGACAATGCCCTCGAACAGCTCCTGCTGCTTTTGCGGGAATTCAGCGCTGACCAACTCCAGTCCACCGCCGACCAGCAGGGCGAGGGCTGCGGCGAGAAACACGCCGATCCACACGGCGGGCATCCACTGGCCACGGCCGGTCTGTTGCAGGTAGCTGGCGATAATGCCAACGATCAGCGCGGCTTCAATGCCTTCGCGCAGCATGATCAGAAAGGGAACGAGCATTCGGCATCCAACAAGTCATTCGAAGAGGTTACAAGTTGTAACATAATGAAAGTCATTCTCACATGACATTGATTGACATAAACCTGAACAGTTGCTGAACGACCTCAATTTTTGCCTCGCATTGATCCCTGTAGGCCTTCGCCTGCTCGCGATGGCGTCGTGTCAGTCAGCGCTGATTTTTCAGACCCACCGCTATCGCGAGCAGGCTCACTCCTACAGGGGGTTCGTGTTGAATTCGCCACCTGCGGTAATATGCCCACCACCCAAAACAACAAGGTTAACCGCGCTCCATGTCGGAAAAAGACACCATCGCCGTTCAACTGGTGCGTGAAGCGCTGCTGCAAAGTTGTGCTCCGGGCGCAGCCACCGAAGAGGTCTTGAACAAGGTCGGGATTGATCCGGCGTTGCTGCCAACCGAACACAGCCGGGTGCCGGCCTCGCAGTACGCAAAGCTCTGGCGCTTGCTGGCCCGCCGTGGCGATGACGAGTTCTTCGGCATGGACCCGCGCAAGCTCAAGTCCGGCAGCCTTGAATTCCTCTGTCGCAGCGCGATGGCGCAACCGACGCTGGCAGCGGGTTTGAGCACGGGCCTGAGCTTTCTGTCATTGATGCTTGAACGCATGCCGGCGCAACTGGTGCACCAGCAAAGTCTCGCGGAAATCGTCCTGCTGGAGGATGACCCCGAACCGCGCCGCGCCTTCACTTATTTCACCTACTGGATGATCGTCCACGGTGTGGCCTGCTGGCTGGCCGGGCGGCGGATTCCGATTCTGGCCATCGAACTGCGCTGCGCGGCGCCGGACTTCACCGATGATTACCGGGTGATGTTCTCGGAAAACCTGCGTTTCGAGCGGCCGCGTACGCGGATGATTTTCTCGGCGGATTGCCTCGATCTGCCGATCAAGCGCAGCGCGGAAGAACTGAAACGCTTTCTAGCTCATGCACCGGCGAACATTCTGGTGAAGTACCGCGACCCGCAGAGTCTGGCCAGTCGGATCAAACACGACCTGCGACAACTGCCCGCTGAACAATGGCCGGAAACCGAGGCACTGGCGCAACAGTTGTGCATGTCGGCCTCGACCTTGCGCCGGCGACTGGCCGAGGAAGGGCAGACCTATCAAGGCCTCAAGGACAGCGTGCGCAAGGAGTTGGCGATTATCTGGCTGGCGGAACCTTCTATCAGTTTTGTCGAGATTGCCAGCCGCTTGGGGTTTGCCGATGCGAGTTCGTTCTACAAGGCGTTTCGCAAGTGGTCGGGGTCGAATCCGGGCCACTATCGCACGTTGATCCTGAACGAGGTTGTCTGACCCAACACATCCCGCCGCTTGATCGTTCCCACGCTCCGCGTGGGAATGCCTCAAGGGACGCTCCGCGTTCCAGTTCTGGAGCGGACGCAGAGCGTCCGAGGCTGCATTCCCACGCAGAGCGTGGGAACGATCGGTGTGGCAGGAGGGCGTTTCGCAAGTGGTCGGGGTCGAATCCGGGCCACTATCGCACGCTGATCCTGAATGAGGTTGTCTGATCCAACACATCCGCCGCTTGATCGTTCCCACGCTCTGCGTGGGAATGCCTCAAGGGACGCTCCGCGTTCCAGCTCTGGAGCGGACGCAGAGCGTCCGAGGCTGCATTCCCACGCAGAGCGTGGGAATGATCGGTGTGGCAGGAGGGCGTTTCGCAAGTGGTCGGGGTCGAATCCGGGCCACTATCGCACGTTGATCCTGAACGAGGTTGTCTGACCCAACACATCCCGCCGTTTGATCGTTCCCACGCTCCGCGTGGGAATGCCTCAAGGGACGCTCCGCGTTCCAGCTCGGAGCGGACGCAGAGCGTCCGAGGCTGCATTCCCACGCAGAGCGTGGGAACGATCGGTGTGGCAGGAGGGCGTTTCGCAAGTGGTCGGGGTCCAATCCGGGACATTACCGCACGCTGATTCTGAATGAGGTTGTCTGATCGAACACTTCCCGCCGCTTGATCGTTCCCACGCTCCGCGTGGGAATGCCTCAAGGGACGCTCCGCGTTCCAGTTCTGGAGCGGACGCAGAGCGTCCGAGGCTGCATTCCCACGCAGAGCGTGGGAACGATCGGTGTGGCAGGGCATGGCCAAACCAGTCAGCCACATTGATAGCTTTGACCATTGCCCCAACCCCCGCACAGCGCGACTATCCCTCTGTTGTTTACGCTTCCCAGCCTAATAAAAAACAGAGGGATTCTGGCAATGCGCGATTACTTGTCTGCCACCGCACAGTTCAACTATCAGCACACCGTGGATGCCGCGCTCAGCGGTACGCTTGAGGCGCTCAACGCCTGCGTCGAATGCTGCGACCGCCATGCCTTGCCGGGGCGCATCGCGCTGTTCTGGGAGGGCCGCGACGGCGCCAGTGCGACGTACACCTTCAGCGATCTGCAAGACAAAGCCGCGCGTTTCGCCAATTTCCTTCTCGCCCAAGGCGTGCAGAAAGGTGACAAGGTCGCTGGTCTGCTGCCGCGCAACGTCGAATTGCTCATCACTGTGTTGGCCACCTGGCGCATTGGCGCGGTGTATCAGCCGCTGTTCACCGCGTTCGGCCCCAAAGCCCTCGAACATCGCCTGAACAGCTCCGGCGCCAAAGTCGTGGTCACCGACGCGGTCAACCGGCCGAAACTCGCTGAAGTCGCCGATTGCCCGACCCTCGTTACCGTCGGCGGCGCGAAAGGCCAGGGCATCGTCCGTGGCGACTTCAGTTTCTGGGCCGAACTGGCCAACCATTCCAGCGTCTGCGAACCGGTATTGCTGACGGGTGAAGACCCGTTTTTGCTGATGTTCACCTCAGGCACCACCGGCCCGTCGAAAGCGCTGTCGGTGCCACTCAAAGCCATCGTCGCCTTCCAGAGTTACACTCGCGATGCCGTCGATCTGCGCCCGGAAGATTCATTCTGGAACGTCGCCGATCCGGGCTGGGCCTACGGCATCTATTTCGGCGTCACCGGCCCGTTGTCGATGGGCCATCCGATCACCTTCTACGATGGCCCGTTCACCCTCGAAAGCACCTGCCGGGTGATCAACAAGTACGGCATCACTAACCTCACCGGTTCGCCAACGGCTTATCGTTTGTTGATTGCCGGCGGCGATGAGTTCGCCAAGTCGATCAAAGGTAAATTGCGCATCGTCAGCAGCGCCGGTGAGCCGCTGAACCCGGAAGTGATTCGTTGGTTCGCCGACAACCTCGATGTGGTCATTCATGACCATTACGGCCAGACCGAACTGGGTATGGTCCTGTGCAATCACCACGGCCTCGACCATCCGGTGCACGTCGGCGCCGCCGGTTTTGCCTCGCCGGGCCATCGCATCGTCGTGCTGGATGAGCAGTACAACGAACTCGGCGTCGGACAGCCGGGCATTCTCGCCATCGACCGGCCGCAATCGCCGATGTGCTGGTTCGGCGGTTATGAAGGCGCGCCGACCAAAGCCTTCGTCGGCGATTACTACCTGAGCGGCGACACCGTGGAATGGAACCCGGACGGCAGCATCAGCTTCGTCGGTCGCAGCGATGACGTGATCACCACCTCCGGCTACCGCGTCGGCCCGTTCGACGTGGAAAGCGCGCTGATCGAACACCCGGCGGTGGTCGAAGCAGCGGTGGTCGGTAAACCCGATCCGGAACGCACCGAGCTGGTCAAAGCTTTTGTCGTATTGAGTGCGCAATACCGCGCCGCGCCCGAGCTGGCCGAAGAGCTGCGGCAACATGTGCGTAAGCGCCTGGCAGCGCACTCATACCCGCGTGAAATCGAATTTGTCAGCGAATTGCCCAAGACCCCAAGTGGCAAATTGCAGCGCTTTATCTTGCGCAACCAGGAAATCGCCAAAGCTCAAGAGGCTGCGGCGCATAACGTTTCAGCTTGAATCAGGAAATACAGTCATGCAGATCGAGAACAAGGTTTTTATCGTCACCGGCGGCGCATCGGGCCTCGGTGCAGCCACCGCTGAATTGTTGGTCAGTGCCGGCGCCAAAGTGATGCTGGTGGACATGAACGCCGAAGCCGTCGCCGCTCAGGCTCAGCGTCTGGGCGCACAAAGTGTGGTCGCCGACATCAGCAACGAAGCCGCTGCAGAAGCCGCCGTGCAGGCGACCGTCAAAGCCTTCGGCAGCCTCAACGGTCTGGTCAACTGCGCCGGTATCGTCCGTGGCGAGAAGATCCTCGGCAAGAACGGCCCACATGCGCTGAGCAGCTTCGCGCAAGTGATCAATGTCAACCTGATCGGCAGCTTCAACATGCTGCGTCTGGCCGCTGCGGCGATTGCCGAATCCGAGGCAAACGCTGATGGCGAACGCGGCGTGATCATCAACACTGCATCTGTCGCGGCGTTCGACGGCCAGATCGGCCAAGCGGCGTACTCTGCTTCGAAAGGCGCGATCGCCAGCCTGACCCTGCCGGCTGCCCGCGAACTGGCGCGCTTCGGCATTCGCGTAATGACCATCGCCCCAGGCATTTTCGAAACGCCGATGATGGCTGGCATGACCCCGGAAGTCCGCGATTCGCTGGCCGCCGGCGTGCCGTTCCCGCCGCGCCTGGGCAAGCCTGCCGAGTACGCCGCGCTGGTTCGGCATATCATCGAAAACAGCATGCTCAACGGCGAGGTGATCCGTCTCGACGGCGCCTTGCGTATGGCCGCCAAGTAAGGAGGATTTGTCATGACTATTTCCAACGATCCGATTGTTATCGTCAGCGCCGTGCGCACGCCAATGGGCGGCTTTCAGGGCGAACTGAAAAATCTCACCGCGCCGCAACTCGGTGCTGCGGCGATCAAGGCTGCGGTTGAACGCGCCGGTGTCGCCAGCGATGCAGTCGATGAAGTGTTGTTTGGTTGCGTATTGCCTGCGGGCCTCGGTCAGGCGCCTGCGCGTCAGGCTGCGTTGGGCGCCGGGCTGGATAAATCGACCCGTTGCACCACCGTCAACAAGATGTGCGGCTCGGGCATGGAAACCACCATTCTCGCCCACGATATGCTGATCGCTGGCAGCGCCGATGTGGTGATCGCCGGTGGCATGGAAAGCATGTCCAACTCGCCATACCTGCTGGATCGTGCCCGCGCCGGTTACCGCATGGGCCATGGCCGTGTGCTCGACTCGATGTTCCTCGATGGCCTTGAAGACGCTTACGACAAAGGGCGCCTGATGGGCACCTTCGCCGAGGATTGCGCCGAAACCAATGGCTTCAGCCGTGAGGCGCAGGACGCTTTTGCCATCGCCTCGACCACCCGCGCGCAGCAGGCGATCAAGGACGGCAGCTTCAAGGACGAAATCGTCCCGCTGACCGTGACCGTCGGCAAAGAACAGGTGCTGATCAGCCATGACGAGCAGCCGCCGAAAGCCAAACTCGACAAAGTGGCCTCGCTGAAACCGGCGTTCCGTGAGGGCGGCACGGTGACGGCGGCGAACTCCAGTTCGATCTCGGACGGCGCGGCGGCACTGGTGCTGATGCGTCAGTCGCAAGCGCAGAAACTCGGTCTGAAACCGTTGGCGGTGATCCATGGTCATGCCGCGTTTGCCGACACCCCAGGCCTGTTCCCGGTGGCGCCGATTGGTGCGATCAAGAAACTGATCAAGAAAACCGGTTGGTCGCTGGGTGATGTCGATCTGTTTGAGGTCAACGAGGCGTTTGCCGTGGTTGGCATGGCGGCGATGACGCACCTGGAAATCCCGCATGACAAGCTGAATGTGCATGGCGGTGCCTGTGCGCTGGGTCATCCGATCGGTGCGTCGGGGGCGCGGATTCTGGTGACGTTGCTCTCGGCTTTGCGCCAGAGAAAGCAGAAACGCGGCATCGCGGCGATCTGCATTGGCGGCGGCGAAGCGACGGCCATGGCTGTGGAATGCGTCTACTGAAACAAACGCCAATCCCCTTGTAGGAGTGAGCCTGCTCGCGATGACGTCGTGTCAGTCACCACTGATTTATATGACCCACCGCTATCGCGAGCAGGCTCACTCCTACAGGTGAAAGCGGTGCGACTGATATTTAAGGATTCCCCATGATTCCCAACGAAGACCAAACCCAGATCCGCGACATGGCCCGGCAGTTTGCCGAGGAACGCCTGAAACCGTTCGCCGCCGAGTGGGATCGCGAGCACCGTTTTCCCAAGGAAGCCATCGGCCAGATGGCCGGGCTGGGCTTCTTCGGCATGCTCGTGCCGGAGCAGTGGGGCGGTTGCGACACCGGTTACTTGGCGTACGCCATGGCCCTGGAAGAAATCGCCGCCGGCGACGGCGCCTGCTCGACGATCATGAGCGTGCACAACTCGGTCGGCTGCGTGCCGATCCTCAAGTTCGGCAACGACGATCAGCGCGAACGCTTCCTCAAACCCTTGGCCAGCGGCACCATGCTCGGCGCATTTGCGCTGACCGAGCCGCAAGCCGGTTCCGATGCCAGCAGCCTGAAAACCCGGGCACGGCTGGAAGGCGATCACTATGTGCTGAATGGCTGCAAACAGTTCATCACTTCAGGGCAAAACGCCGGGATCGTGATTGTGTTTGCGGTGACCGATCCGAGTGCCGGCAAACGCGGCATCACTGCGTTTATCGTGCCGACCGATTCACCGGGCTACAAAGTCGCCCGCGTCGAAGACAAGCTCGGTCAACACGCGTCCGACACCTGCCAGATTCTCTTTGAAGATGTGAAAGTGCCGGTGGCCAACCGTTTGGGTGAAGAGGGCGAGGGCTACAAGATTGCGCTGGCCAATCTTGAAGGTGGCCGCGTCGGCATTGCGTCGCAATCGGTAGGCATGGCCCGCGCCGCATTTGAAGCAGCGCGCGATTATGCCCGTGAGCGCGACACCTTCGGCAAACCAATTATTGAACATCAGGCCGTGGCATTCCGCCTGGCCGACATGGCCACGCAAATCGCCGTCGCCCGGCAGATGGTGCATTACGCTGCGGCCCTGCGCGACAGCGGGCAACCGGCACTGGTCGAAGCCTCTATGGCAAAACTGTTCGCTTCGGAAATGGCCGAAAAGGTCTGTTCGATGGCGTTGCAAACCCTCGGCGGTTACGGTTACCTCAACGACTTCCCGCTGGAACGTATCTACCGCGACGTACGCGTCTGCCAGATCTACGAAGGCACCAGCGATATTCAGCGCATTGTCATTTCGCGCAATCTTTAAGAAGGAATTTTTATTCATGACGTACGAAACCATTCTGCTCGAAACCCACGGCGGCGTTGGCCTGATCACCCTCAACCGCCCGCAGGCGCTGAATGCGCTGAATGCGCAACTGGTCAGCGAAGTGAACCAGGCCCTTGATGCGCTGGAAGCGGATGCGAACATCGGTTGCATTGTCCTCACCGGTTCGAAAAAGGCCTTTGCCGCCGGTGCCGACATCAAGGAAATGGCCGAACTGACCTACCCGCAGATCTACATGGACGACCTGTTCAGCGACAGTGACCGCGTGGCCAACCGGCGTAAGCCGATTATTGCGGCGGTCAACGGTTTTGCCCTCGGCGGTGGTTGTGAGCTGGCGTTGATGTGCGACTTTATTCTGGCCGGTGATAACGCGAAGTTTGGCCAACCGGAAATCAACCTCGGGGTGTTGCCGGGTATGGGTGGCACCCAGCGCCTGACGCGCGCCGTCGGCAAAGCGAAAGCCATGGAGATGTGCCTGAGCGGGCGCTTGATCGATGCGGTTGAGGCCGAGCGTTGCGGCATCGTTGCGCGGATCGTGCCGAGTGATGAGTTGCTCGATGAAGCGCTGAAGGTGGCGGCGGTGATTGCCAGCAAGTCGCTGCCGATTGCGATGATGATCAAGGAGAGCGTCAATCGTGCCTTTGAAGTGAACCTGACGGAAGGCGTGCGTTTCGAGCGTCGGGTGTTCCATGCGGCGTTTGCCACGCAGGATCAGAAGGAAGGGATGGCGGCGTTTATTGCCAAGCGTGAGGCTGCATTCCAAGGCAAATAAATGTGGTGCCTGAGCTGACGCCTTCGCGAGCAGGCTCGCTCCCACATGAGGTTCTCGGCGTTCACACAATCTGTGTTCGCTGGAGATCTCTGTGGGAGCGAGCCTGCTCGCGAAGCTTTTAAGGTTTGATATACATCAAAATCAAAAGCCCCTCACCCTAACCCTCTCCCGGAGGGAGAGGGGACTGATTGGGGGATGCTTGGGAGGTACGCCGACCTGAAAGTGCTTTATTGAATCCGTAATCGACTCGGTCTTTCAGGTCGACGTATAACGCCAGACACCTCGGTCGGCTCCCTCTCCCTCTGGGAGAGGGCTGGGGTGAGGGAAGGGGCCAACACCATCACAACTGATAGTTCTTCAACTCCCGCGCAATGACCATCCGCTGAATCTCGCTCGAGCCCTCATAGATCTGCGTAATCCGCGCATCACGGTAGTACTTCTCGACCGGGTAATCCTCCAGATACCCATACCCGCCATGAATCTGAATCGCCGACGAACACACTTTCTCGGCCATTTCCGATGCAAACAGCTTGGCCTGTGACGCTTCGGACAAACACGGTTTGCCCGCCGTACGCAGACGCGCCGCATGCAGGATCATCAGCCGCGCCGCATTGATCTGCATGTGCATGTCAGCCAGCATGTTGGCGATGCTCTGGTGTTCGTTGATCGGCTTGCCGAACTGGATACGATCACGCGAATACACCAGCGCCGCTTCAAACGCCGCACGGGCGATACCCAGTGCTTGCGCGGCAATGCCGATGCGTCCGCCTTCAAGGTTGGACAGTGCAATCGCCAGGCCTTTGCCGCGCTCGCCGAGCAGATTGGCCTCGGGAATGCTGCAGTTGTTCAGCGTCACCGCGCAGGTGTCTGAAGCGCGGATGCCCATTTTGTGTTCAGTACGATCAACGATAAAACCGGCGGTATCGGTCGGCACCAGAAACGCCGAAATGCCTTTCTTGCCCAGATCCGGATCAGTCACCGCAAACACGATCGCCAGCTTCGCCCGTTTGCCGTTGCTGACAAATTGCTTGGCGCCGTTGATCACCCACTGGCCGTCACGCAGTTCGGCGCGGGTGCGCAGGTTGTGCGCTTCGGAGCCGGCCTGCGGTTCGGTCAGGCAAAAGCAGCCGATGGTTTTGCCGCTGGCCAGATCCGCCAGCCAGGTCTGTTTCTGTGCTTCGCTGCCGTAGTTGAGCACCGGACCGCAGCCGACCGAGTTGTGGATGCTCATGAATGCGCCGGTCGCGCCATCACCGGCGGAAATCTCTTCCACGGCCAGTGCATAAGCGACGTAATCGACGTAGGTGCCACCCCATTCCTCGGGCACCACCATGCCGAGCAAACCGAGCTCACCCATCTTGGCGACGAGTGCGTCGTCAATCCAGCCAGCCTTTTCCCAGGCCTGCGCATGGGGTGCGATTTCGCCACGGGCAAAGTCCCGGGCCATGTCGCGGATCATCACTTGTTCTTCAGTCAGTTCGAGATCGTGCATGGCTCAGCTCCCGCTCTCATCAAAACCGTGGAAGAAACTCGCGACATGCGTAGCGTTCAGCGCAGCGAGGGTCGGCGGGTTCCAGCGCGGTGTCTTGTCTTTATCGATCAGCAGGGCGCGTACGCCTTCGATCAGGTCGCCGCGCGCGAACCACTGGCGATCCAGATGCAGTTCGAGAGCGAAGCAGTGTTCCAGGCTCAAGTGACGGCCGCGACGGAGCATTTCCAGGGTCACTGCCATCGCCAGCGGCGAGCGGGTTTCCAGCAGATCAGCCGTGGTGGTCGCCCATTCGTGGCTGTCGGCGACGGTCACCGCGCGCAGTTGCTCGACCATGCTCGGTACGTCCGGCAGCGCGAAGAAATGGTCGATGGCCGGGCGCAAAGCTTCAAGAGGAGCGTCAGGCAAGGTCTGCACGGCGTGTTTGGCCAATAGATTCTGCAGCGCCTTGAGCGGCGTGTCCTGCCATTCCATCTGATCGAGTTTTTCGTCGAGCAGCGCCAGTTTGCTGCTGTCCAGATACCAATCGGCGAGGCCGCAATACAGCGCATCGGCGGCACGGATCTGCACGCCGCTGACGCCCAGGTAAATCCCCAGCTCACCGGGAATGCGCGGCAGGAAATAACTGCCACCGACATCCGGGAAATAACCGATGGCCACTTCCGGCATCGCCAGACGGCTCTTCTCGGTGACCACGCGCAGATCGGCGCCTTGCACCAGGCCCATGCCGCCGCCGAGGACGAAACCGTCCATCAGCGCCAGCACGGGTTTGCGGTAGTGATGAATCGTCAGGTCGAGGGCGTATTCCTCGACGAAGAAATCTTCGTGCAGCGTGTCGCCGCTTTTGAAACTGTCGTACAGCGAACGAATGTCGCCGCCGGCACAGAAGGCTTTTTCACCGGCACCGCGCAGGACCACGGCGTGAACATTGGCGTCAGTCGCCCAGGCATCGAGCTGCTGTTGCAGCAAACGCACCATGTCGAGGGTAATGGCGTTGAGACCGGCGGGGCGGTTGAGGGTCAGGTGACCGATATGGTTGCGAACCTCGGCCAGCACTTCGTTCTGCGTGGCGTCCATGGACTGAGTCCGCGGGGATGAAGCCTGAGCTGTCATCAGTAACTCCCTGCTTTTATTGTCTTTATTCGAGAAGCTCGCGCGCGAGCGTTACCGGATCGTAACAGTGCAAATTTGCCCTGTACAACGGGGATAAGTGCAGGGCCTGTCTGCGTTTTTACCTTAGTCGAAAATGTACGCGGGCTCATGTAGGAGCTGCCGAAGGCTGCGATCTTTTGACCTTTAAGAACAAGATCAAAAGATCGCAGCCTGCGGCAGCTCCTACACAGGGATTCAGCGGAAGGTTTGGGTAATGCTGCGGCGCTTGGCGTGCAGTTCGCTGGCGTGGATCAACTGTTCCAGATCTTCGGGGGTGATGTCGATGAAGGCCTCCATGTCGGCCAGCGCCAGCTTGAGGTCTTCGGCGGTGATCGCCTGATTGTCGACCGGTGCAACCAGCGGCGCCGGTTCAGCCGGACGTTTCGGATAACGAATCCGTGTCAGGTTGTTGTAAGCGAGGGCACTGAGCAGCATGCACGCCGCGCCGAGCATCACCGGTTCCATGGCTTTCCAGTCCATCGCGATGGTCGCCGGATCGGCCAGAACCAGTGTCAGTGCCAACGCACCGGCCGGCGGATGCAGACAGCGCAGCCAGCACATCAGAATCAGCGCCATGCCCGCCGCCAGACAGGCGCTGCCCAGAGTTCGGCCGAGCACGTGGGCCACCAGCAACGCCACGACGCCGGCACACAAGTAGCCGCCGAGAATCGACCAGGGCTGGGCGAGGGCACCGGACGACACGGCAAACAGCAACACCGCCGACGCCCCCAGCGGTCCGATCAGGTGATAGGCGACTTCATGGCCAAACACCTGCGCGCACAGCCACACACTGAACAATGTGCCCAATGCCATGCCGATCGCGGCACGGCTCCATTCGGTGGGGCGGGTATTGATGGCGGCGGGCAACCAGCGAGCGAGCATGTGAATCCGATCCTTGCAGCAAATTCGAGGCAAAAAAAAGGACTTGTCCGGCATATCCGGAAAGCCCTCGAAGCGTTCCAACATTGGGGGAGGAACACGCACAGTGTGCCGATCAAAATCGATGCTGACAAATTCATATTAATGCACATTTAGTGCATTAATTTTGAATTGAAGCGACGCGACGGCCACTGACGAAACACAAATAGCCGCCCACCGCCGCCAGTGCGCTCAAGGCATAGAACATGCTCGGCGCCGGTGTGTGCATCAGCAGAAATCCGCACATGACTGGGCTGGCCGCACCACCCAGCGCCGCCAGATTCTGCGCGCCGTAATAGCTGCCGCGCAGGTCTTCCGGGGCCAATGTGTCGACGAACAGAAAGTCGGCCGGGTAAATGATCATCTCGCCCAAGGTGAAGATGAACATCGCCACGCACCAACCGATCAGGCTGTCGGCCAGACTGAAGCCGATCAGCCCGACGATGAACAACGCGGTGCCGCCGGCTATCCAGTGACGCAGGTGTTCACGGCTGAGCAAGCGGCCGATCTGGTACTGCAACAGGATCACCGTGATTGCGTTGCAGGCGAGCAGGGCGGCCATGGTGTCCAGCGTCTGTTGCTGGGTGTGGGTGACCAGTAGGTATTGCGACAGGTACAGGGTGAAACGTCCGTGCACCAGCGTGCTGAGCAGGCAGCCCAGAGTAAACAGGATCATCGTGCGGTCGTTTTTCAGGATGATCAGGGTTTTCAGAAAACTCGGCGGTGCGGCGACTGGAGCAATCGGGCTGGCTTCCCGGCCGGCGCCGAGCAGCAGAAAGATGCTGCCGATGGCAATCGCACCGGCCACGATAAAGGGCGCAGAGGGCTGCACCCCGGCAATCACCACGCCGATCATCGGGCCGACGGCATAGCCGATGTTGGTCAATGTGTAGTTGAGGGAAAACGCCTTGACCCGTTGGCCGACTGGCAGGTTTTCACTGAGGATGGCTTTGGAGCAGATGAGGAACAGCGCCGATGCCGTTTCGCTGATGATCAGCACCAGGGTGACCAGATACAGATTCTGCGCGAAGGTCAGCAGGATCAGACCGATACCGCTGGAGAGCATGGTCAGGATCAGCAACTGGCGTTTGTCGAGCCGATCGATGATGTAACCCCCGTACAACGACAACAGCGTGGCGCTGAACACCGCAATGCCCAGCAGCAGACCGACGTCTTGCGGGTTGAGGCCGAGCTTGTTGCTGAGGAACAGCGTCAGTAGCGGGCTGATCAGGGCGCGGCTGATAACGACGGTCAGCGAGCTGATCATCAACCGGCGGATGAGGCGCGAGTAGGTGGCCACGAAGGGTCAATGTCCTTATTTGAGAATGCCTGGCGGGCGTACGCCATCCTTACCGGGCAATCACCAACGGTCAAGCTGCCATAACACCATCCCCTGTGGGAGCGAGCCTGCTCGCGAATGCGTTGTGTCAGATACATCAATGTTGACTGACACTGCGCCTTCGCGAGCAGGCTCGCTCCCACAGGGGATTTTCGTTGCGTTCAAATCAGGGGCAGGTGCATGGCGCAGCGGCGGTTCGCGGGAAAACCCAGTGCGATTTCGGCCTGTACGGCGTCGTGCAAATAGCCAGCGGTAGGTGCGGACGTCAACTCGACAAACCCCATGCGCTGATAAAACGGCGCATTCCACGGCAGGTCGCGAAACGTGGTCAATGTCACTGCGTTCAACCTCAACGCGCGCGCTTGTTCAATCGCCGCCGAAACCAGCCGTCGACCGATGCCCTGGCCCTGAAAGGCCTGACTGACAGACAACTCTTCAATGTGCAGGTGCTGGTCGATTTCGACTGCGCGGAGAAACCCTGCCAGTTCGGTACTTTCGGCGACCCACACATTCGCCTCCTCGATAGCCCGCACATGTTGCGCAACCTCCGCCACCTCGGCATCCGCCAGCCAGGCCAATTGCGGGTCAAGACGGAACAGCTCGGCAGCCGAGCGTTCGATGGCAGGGAGGGCCAACGCGTCAGCGGGCCTTGCGATGCGAATGATCATGTTCATGTAATTGTATGGACTCGCCCAAGCCGAGGCGTCTGTGCGCCACGGTGGCATTCTTATAGAAGCCAACGACAGCGAGGGCGAGGCCATGAAAAAGCATACGACGAATAATCAGTCTTTGTCAGCCGACGTGTCGGCATGCTCCACAGTCGCAGTGGATCTTGCCAAAAGGGTTTTCCAGGTGGCAGGGGAAGATGCCCTCGGCCTGCTGATATTCGAGGAGAGAATCAAGTCACGCGAAGCCTTTCAGGTATTTCTCCGTGAGCTTCCTCCGAGCGTGACGGTGTTGGTGGAAACCGGGCCCGGTGCTCAAGCATGGGCGCGGTTGCTGCAAGTGCAGGGTAATCCTGTTCGCATCCTGCCCGCTCAACTGGTCGCCAGCCACCGCAGCGGCCCGAAAAATGATCGCAACGATGCTTTGGCTATCTTGCGTGCCGGCCGCGACTGCAAAATCTCGGCGGTGCCGATCAAGAGCGCGGCCGCGATGGCGATGCAGGCTCTACACCGGGCGCGTCAGGGATATGTGCGGCGGCGCACTGCGGTCGGCAATCAAATGCGCGGTTTACTGCTCGAACATGGAGTGGCCATGGCACAGGGCGAAATTGCGATCAGCCAGCTCGTGCCTCGAATATTGGAAGATGCCACCCAACCGCTGCCTGATTTGTTGCGTGAACTGATTGCTGAATTGCTGGGCGAATGGAGTCAATTGGGCGATCGCGTCAACGTGCTGACCGGCCGGCTGGAAATGGCAGCGAAAGAAGACGAGACGGCGAAGCGGCTGATGACGGTGCGCGGTGTTGGCCCGATCATCGCCACGGCGCTGATCGCCAAGCAGACCGAGCCTGAACGGTTCGCCAACGCCCGCTTGTTCGCCGCCTATTTCGGGTTGGTGCCCAGCCAGCACAGTTCTGGCGAGAAGACCCGACTGGGCAAGATGAGCAAGCATGGTGATGCGTATTTGCGCAGTCTGACGATCCAGGGCGCTCATGCTGTTTTAAGGCAACTGCGGCCTGATTCACAGCAGCCGGACGATCAGCGGCTGCAACGCTGGATCAACCGCTTGGGTCGCAAGGAAGCTGCGGTGCGATTGGCTAATCGCAACCTTCGGATTTTGTGGGTGCTGCTGCAAAACGATCAAACATATCGTCGCCAGCCGGGCAACGGCCAGGAGGCGACGATGAGTCACTGATAAAAGAGTTCTGCCACCGAGGCGCTAAGCCGCTTCAACCCCTGCTAAGAACATTGACCCCAGGTCAGACCGTCGCGAATTGATGCCTGAGCTCCTACTGGCCCTTGAGGCCTTACTGTAATCGGCATATCGCGAGCTTACCCAATGTTGGCCAGAAGCCGGTTAACGCTTCCTCGAATAGGCCTTATACATAGATGCAACCGGGTAGCAGTGTTCAAAAGCGGGTTGAATGGTGGGGCGAGTCCATACATAGGAGCTGCCGCCGGTTGCGATCTTTTGATCTGGATTTCAAGAAACAAGATCAAAAGATCGCAGCCTTCGGCAGCGCCTACAAGGGGGGCGGTGTACAGAGTGATGGCGTCATCAAGCGACGTCGGACGCGTGCGGCCACTGCTGCAGCGGGATCGGCAACTTACGCGATTCGCCACGGCCCATCGGGAAGTACTGGAAGCCGTTGCGCGCCAGACGCTCGGCGTCGTACAGGTTGCGCCCGTCGAAGATCACCGGGGTGTTGAGGCGCTGTTTGATCAAGTCGAAATCCGGGGCTTTGAACTGCTGCCACTCGGTGCAGATGATCAGCGCATCGGCCCCGGGCAGTACCGATTCCGGCGTGCCCATCAGCATCAGTTTCGATTCGTCCGGGTAAAGGTTCTGGGTTTCCTGCATGGCCTCCGGGTCGAAGGCGCGCACACTGGCACCAGCGGCCCACAACTCCTCCAGCAGCACGCGGCTCGGCGCGTCACGCATGTCGTCGGTATTCGGTTTAAACGCCAAGCCCCACAAGGCGAAGGTTTTACCTCGCAGATCACCGCGGTAGAACGCGTTGATGCGCTCGAACAACTTGTGTTTCTGCCGCTGGTTGATCGCCTCGACCGCTTGCAGCAAATCGCTGGAGCAATGCGCTTCTTCGGCGCTGTGGATCAACGCGCGCATGTCTTTCGGAAAGCACGAACCGCCATAACCGCAGCCCGGGTAGATGAAGTGGTAACCGATGCGCGTGTCGGCACCGATGCCCTGACGCACCGATTCGATGTCGGCACCCAGGTGTTCGGCGAGTTCGGCGATCTGGTTGATGAAACTGATCTTGGTCGCCAGCATGCAGTTGGCGGCGTATTTGGTCAGCTCGGCGCTGCGCAGGTCCATGAACATGATGCGGTCGTGGTTGCGGTTGAACGGCGAGTACAGATCACGCATCACATCGCGTACGTCATCGCCTTCGCAACCGATAACGATACGGTCCGGACGGCGGCAGTCGGCAACAGCCGAGCCTTCCTTGAGGAATTCCGGGTTGGAGACGATATCGAATTGCAGCAGGCGGCCGACCTTGATCAGGGCTTTTTCGATGTGCGTGCGCAGGGTGTCGCCAGTGCCCACCGGCACCGTGGATTTCTCGACGATGATCAACGGCTGTTCACGATGCCGGGCAATCGCGTCGCCCACGGAAAGCACGTAGCGCAGATCGGCCGACCCGTCCTCACGCGACGGCGTACCCACGGCAATAAACGCCACCCGAGCGTGCTGCACGGCGAGTTTTTCGTCGGTGGTGAACTGCAAGCGTTTGGAGTCCAGCCCTTCACGCACCAGACTGGCCAGCCCCGGTTCGAAAATGCTGACATGGCCCTGGCGCAACAGGTCGACCTTCTTCTGGTCGACGTCCATGCACACGACATCATGGCCGACTTCGGCCAACACCGCCGCTTGCACCAGACCGACGTAACCGCTGCCAAATACTGTGATTTTCATGGAGCACTCCTGAATTCGGGCGCACGAGCCGGACGCGTGTTGATGGTGATGACCCCGAGCATGACCAGCGCCACGCCCAGTGATTTGGTGAAACTGAAGGATTCGTTGAACAGCGGCAGACTGGCCGCCAGCAGATACACCAGCGCATAGCTGATGCTCAGCAGCGAATAAGCCCGGCCCAACGGCAGATCGCGCAGGGCGGCCAGCCAGCAGAGCATCGACAGCGCGTAGGCAAAAATCGCCGCGATGACCACGGCCAGCGCACGCCAGTCGAGGCTGTCAATGTGCAGCCATTGGTCCGGCACGGGCAGGCGGGTCATGCTCCAGCGCATGCCCAGTTGCGCAGCGCTGACGAGGAACACGCTGCCCAGTGCGAAGGTGATGCCACGACGTTGGTTCATGACTGTTGCCCCAGCAACACCACGCCGCCGATCACCAACGCCACGCCAAGCCAATGCTGGCGGTCGATGGGTTCACCGAAGACGAAGCGCGCGATCAGGGTGATCAGGACGAAATTGAGGCTGAGCATCGGGTAGGCGATGCCGACTTCCAGACGCTGCAACACCAGCAGCCAGACCAACAGACCCGAGCCGAGGGCGAGCAGGGCCAGCCATAACCACGGCGAGCGCAGTTTGTCGGCCCAGCCCGACTCGACGCCACGCCAGCTCTCGACGGCGTATTTCTGCGCCACTTGGCCCAGACAGGTCAGCAGGCACGCAGCCAACAGCAGCAACAGGCTCATGACGCCTCCTTGGGCAGGATCATGATCACCAGGTTGCCCTGCTCATAACGGACGCCGTCCTTTGGCAATCTGTCGATTTCGTCCAGTTCGTCCTGCCCCTTGACGCGCATCACCACGCCGACCGCACCGCTGCGGCGTGCCTCGCGCATCCACTGTTGCACGTGATCGGGATCGACCCGCTGTTGAATGCCGTCAGGATAGGCAAGGCCATATTTCAATTCGCCTATCGTGTTGTACAACGCGACTTGCGGGGTTTTCAGGCGCCAGGCCAGTGCGGACGCGGCACCGAGGTCGTTACTCAGCAGGTGGGTGGTTTGCGCCAGTTCGGTGACGTGATGCTTGATGAACTGATCCGGCATCTTGTTGGCGACCACCGACTTCGGCAGCGCCGCCGGCAACACCGCGATCAGCAACAGGCTGCCCAGCGCCGGCGCGGCCCAGCATTGCAGCGGCAGAAAGGCTTGCAGCAGGTTGGCGATGATCCAGCCGATCAGCGCGATAAACACCAGCACCATGCTGTGCAGTTCGTGGTCGTAGACCGGTTTGCTCAGTTGCAGATAGACCAGCGCGATCAACGTGACGACGCCCAGCAACAGATTCAGCAAGCCATTGATGCTCAGCGCCCGACCTTGCTCAAGACGCAAGCGGTCGGCCAGCGCATTGCCCAGCAACAGCGCCATCGGCAGCAGGCACGGCAGGATGTACGTCGGCAATTTGCCGTTGCTCAGGCTGAAAAACAGCAGCGGCATCAGCAGCCACAGCAGCAGGAATACGACTTTGGGCTGAGCGCGGCTTTGCCAGGCTTGCTTGAACGCCGTCGGCAGCAATCCCGCCCACGGCAGACTGAACGCGACCAGCAGCGGCAGGTAGAACCACCACGGCGCGTCGTGTTGCGCATCGTCGCCGGCAAAGCGACGAATGTGTTCGTGCCAGAAGAAGAACCGCCAGTAGTCCGGCTCCTGCGCATGCACCGAGAGCACCCACGGCAGGCTGATCAGGATCGCCACGGCAATCGCCACCGGGCCAAACATCAGCAGTTCACGCCAGCGTTTTTGCCAGAGCATCCACGGCACCGCGATCAACACCGGCAGCAACCAGGCAAGAAACCCCTTGGTCATGAAACCCATGCCGCAGGCCAGACCCAATACGGCCCACGCGGCCATGCGCTTGCCAGTGGTATGACTGACGACGGCAACCCACAGCGCCACCAGGCTGAGGTTGACCCAGAAGGTGAATTGCGGATCAAGGTTGGCGTACCCAGCCTGACCGGCAACAATCGTGAAACTCATGTAGAGCAGGGCGCAGACGCAGCTTTTGCGCGGCTCGTTCCACAAACGCCGGGCGACCAGATAGCACAGCAACACACTCAACCCGGTGCTCAGCGCTGAAGCGAAGCGCACGCCGAACAGGTTTTGCCCGAACAATTGCTGACCCAGTGCGATCATCCAGTAACCGGCAATCGGCTTCTCGAAATAACGCAGGCTCATGAAGTGCGGCGACACCCGGTTGCCACTGAGCAGCATGTCCTGGCTGATCTGCGCGTAACGGGTTTCGTCGGGAATCCACAAGCCATGCGTGCCCAGCGGCAGCAGATAGGCCAGCAAGCAAATGACCAGCAACAACAGTGGCAGCGTCCAGCGTTTAGTCATGCGCCTTGCACTCCCAGCCAGCCTTCACGGCCGTCGAGGGCGCCGCGCTGCACGCGACCTACGGGCAAGGTGTTGAAGAACTCGGGCAGCAAGTCGCCCAGCGGTTTGAAATCGATGTTGCGCTGACGTGCAGCGGCCAGCAATTGACGAAAATCCTCGGCCATCAGAATCCCTTCTACCTCGGCATGAATGGTGTAGACGTTGAGCTGTTGCGGGCGAAAGTGATCGAGGAGGAACGCGTTGTAATCCCGCGCGGCAACGATGGGGCCGACGACTTCGTCGAAAGTTGGCAGATCCACTGGAATCTGTGGCGTGCCCGGCGTGCCGTCGGCCAGCAGCGGACGAAACAGGCGATTGCCTCGGCAATCGCTGTTGTAGCGAAAGTCGAAGGCTTGCTTGGCCTCGATCACGCGCTCGTCCGCACGCCAACCGGCGGCGGCCGAGCACTCGACTTTCTCGCCGAGAATGTCGCTCAAAGTGTCGACGCCCTGACGGATCTGCTCGATCAGTTGCGCGTTGCTCCAGCGCCCGGCATTGGCCTGCCAGCCGTGGTGATCCCACGCATGCAAACCCACTTCATGACCGGCATCCCGGGCCTGACGCATCAGGTGCCCGAGTTCGCGGCCAATCGGTTTGCCCGGCCACGCCGTACCGGCCAGCAGAATGTCCCAGCCATACAGGCCGGCCGCATTGGAGCGGAGCATTTTCCAGAGGAACTGCGGGCGGATCAGGCGCCACAGATGCCGGCCCATGTTGTCGGGGCCGACACTGAAGAAGAACGTCGCCTTGATCTGCGCTTCATCGAGCATTTCCAGCAAGCGCGGCACACCTTCTCGGGTGCCGCGATAGGTATCGACGTCGATACGAAGGCCTGCCTGCATTAGCGCTTGTCCGCTTGTTCGAGCATGGCTTCACGCAAGAAGAAATCCAGTGTGTTGCCAATGGTCTCGCGCATCTCCACGGTCGGCGTCCAGTCGAGCAGGCGCTTGGCGTTGGCGATGCTGGGTTTGCGGTGTTCGACGTCCTGGTAACCCGCACCGTAGAACGCCTTGCTTTCCACGTCGCGGAAACCGGCGAACGGTGGGAAGTTGTCGCGCAACGGATGCGCTTCGAACTGACGCAGCAGCTCTTCGCCCAACTGACGGATGCTCGCTTCGTTGTCCGGGTTGCCGATGTTGATGATCTGGCCGTTGCAGACGTCGTTGTCGTTATCGATGATCCGCGCCAAGGCTTCGACGCCGTCAGCGATGTCGGTGAAGCAGCGTTTCTGCTCGCCGCCGTCGAACAGGCGAATCGGCGTGCCTTCGACCAGATTGAGGATCAGTTGAGTGATGGCGCGCGAACTGCCGATGCGTGCCGAATCCAGACGATCAAGGCGCGGCCCCATCCAGTTGAACGGGCGGAACAGGGTGAAATTCAAGCCCTTGGCGCCGTACGCCCAGATCACCCGGTCCAGCAGTTGCTTGGAGACGGAGTAGATCCAGCGCTGCTTGTTGATCGGGCCGACCACCAGGTTGGAGGTGTCTTCGTCGAAGTGCTTGTCCTGGCACATGCCATAGACTTCCGAGGTCGACGGGAAGATCACGCGCTTGTTGTACTTGACGCAGTAGCGCACCAGTTTGAGGTTTTCTTCGAAGTCGAGCTCGAACACGCGCAGCGGGTTGCGGGTGTATTCGATCGGCGTGGCGATGGCCACCAGCGGCAGCACCACGTCGCACTTCTTGATGTGGTACTCGATCCACTCGGAGTGAATGCTGATGTCGCCTTCGACGTAGTGGAAGTGCGGATGGCTGCGCAGACGGTCGATGGCGTCGGAACCGATGTCCAGGCCATAGACTTCATAGCGGTCATCACGCAGCAGGCGTTCGGACAAGTGATTGCCGATAAAACCGTTGACACCGAGGATCAGCACCCGCGTACGGCGTGGCCCACGGCCGGACTCGGCGCCGCGCAGCAGCGAGCCGTCGACCAGACCGAGTTCACTGGCCAGTTGCGGGCCGCTGAGGAACAGGCCGCTGTCATTGCGCTGGCCGGAGAGGATCACCAGCGAATCTTCACCGCAGGCAATGCGCAGTGGATCGACACTGATCACCCGGCCCGGCGCCTGGCCGTCATTGCCTTTGACGACTTCGGCGCTCCAGACGATGAGTTTGTGCTCACCGACCGCGCAGAAAGCACCCGGATACGGTTGAGTCACCGCACGCACCAGGTTGAACAGTTGCTCGGCGGGTTTGGCCCAGAGCAGTTTGCCGTCCGCCGCCATGCGACGCCCGAATACTGTGGCCTTCGATTCGTCCTGTGCGGTTTCGCTGATCTTGCCTTGCAGCATGGCTGGCAAAGTGTCGCGCAGCAGATCCGTCGCGGCGATGCGCAGCTTGCCGTGCAGGCTCAACGCGGTGTCGCTGCGTTCGATGGCCACGCGTTGTTGAGCGACGATGGCGCCGGCATCGGCACGTTTGACCATGCGGTGCAGGGTGACGCCGGTTTCGCTTTCGCCGTTGACCAGCACCCAGTTGGCTGGGGCGCGGCCACGGTAGCTCGGCAACAGAGAACCGTGCAGGTTGAACGCGCCTTTTTTTGCGGTGGCCAGCAACGATTCGCTCAGCAGGTGGCGGTAGTAGAAGGAAAACACGTAGTCCGGATTGAGTTTGGCGATCCGCTCGATCCACAACGGGTGGTTGACGTCTTCCGGGGCGTGCACCGGAATGCCTTTGCGTGCGCACAGTTGCGCAACCGAGGCGTAGAAGGCGTTCTCTTTCGGGTCGTCGGCGTGAGTGAACACCGCCGCGATGTCATAGCCGCTGTCCAGCAGGGCTTGAATGCCGGCGCAGCCGATATCGTGATAAGCGAAGACAACCGTTTTTGCGCTCATGAGAGAACCTGATCATTGGAGGAGGAGAGACCGTCGACGGTGATGGCGCGCGGCGGCATGGCGGGTTGGCCGCGCAAGACTTTTTCCACGAAGAAACGCGGGCGGGCGCGCACGTCGCTGTACATGCGCCCCAGGTATTCGCCGAGCAGGCCCATGCCGATGAACTGGCCACCGGTGAACACGAACAACACCGCGAACAGCACGAACATGCCGTCACCGGCCCAGCCGGCACCGAACACCAGGCGCAACACGATCAGTGCGGCGGCAAACAGCACGCCGAGGCCGGCCATGGCGAAGCCGACAATGCTCAGCAGGCGCAGCGGCGTGGTGGTCATGCAGGTGATCAGGTCGAACATCAGATTGATCAAACGCATCGGGCTGTACTTCGAATCGCCGTGTTCACGCTCGGCGTGGGCGACGACAATCTCGGTGGTGTGGCGAGCGAAGCTGTTGGCCAGAATCGGAATGAAGGTGCTGCGTTCACGGCAGGCGAGCATCGCGTCGATGATCGTGCGCCGGTAAGCACGGAGCATGCAGCCGTAGTCGCTCATGGCGACGCCGGTAGAGCGCTGCACGGCGAGGTTGATCAGCTTCGACGGATAGCGGCGCAGGGCCGAATCCTGGCGGTTGCCGCGCACGGTGCCGACCACGTCGTAACCCTTTTCGGCTTCGGCGACCAGCCGGGGGATTTCTTCCGGCGGGTTCTGCAGGTCGGCGTCGAGGGTGATGACGACATCGCCTTTGCACTGCTCGAAACCGGCCATGATTGCCGCGTGCTGGCCGTAGTTGCGGTTGAGGATGACCGCCACGAACGGGCTGTCTTCACGGCTCGCGGCTTCTTCCAGAAGGTGGGCGGAATCGTCACGGCTGCCGTCGTCAACGAGGACGATTTCATAGTCGTGACGCAGCATCCGGCAGGCAGCTTCGGTACGGCGCAGCAGTTCCGGCAGGCTGTCCTGTTCGTTGTAGACCGGGATGACGATCGACACACAGCGGATCGGATAGGTTTTCACGGGCGTTTGTCCATAAGGGTGGCGATGGCGCCGACCACGCGATCAAGGTCCTGATCGCTCATGTCGGGGAACAGCGGAATCGAACACAGCCGCGCCGAGTTCCATTCGGTGTCGGGCAGGTAGAGGTCGGGGTCACGCTGGCGATACCAGGTGTGCAGGTGGGTGGCGATGAAATGGATACCGGTGCCGATGCCTTGGTCCTGCAAACCTTTCATAAAGGCTTCGCGGTCCATGCCGCAGCGCTCGCTGTCGATGCGCAGGATGAACAGGTGCCAGGCGTGGGTCTGCGCGTAGGCGGGCAGGGCCAGCGGTTGCACCGGCAGGCCTTCGAGTTTTTGCCGGTAGGCGGCGGCCAATTCAGAGCGACGGGCGTTGATCGCGTCCAGACGCTCAAGCTGCACCAACGCAATCGCGGCGTTGATGTCGGCGAGGTTGTATTTGAATCCCGGTTCCATCACCTGGGCCTGCGGCTTGCGGCCACCCGTCAGGCGATCGTAGGCGTCAACGCCCAGACCATGGAACTTGAGCATGCGCACGCGATTGGCCAAGGCCTCGTCGTCGGTGACGAACATCGCGCCTTCGGCACAGGTCATGTTCTTGATCGCATGGAAGGAGAAAATCGCCGTGCCCTGCGAGCCGACGTGGCGACCCTTGTAACGGGTGCCTGCAGCGTGGGCGGCGTCTTCGATAACGGCGATGCCGTGTTTGTTGGCCAGCGCGTACAGCGGATCAAGATCAAACGCGGCGCCGGCGTAATGCACCGGGATGATTGCTTTGGTGCGCGAGGTGATCGCCGCTTCGATGCGCGCGGCGTCGGTCATCAAGGTGTCGCGATCAACATCGACGAATACCGGTGTGGCGCCGAGCAGCGAGATCATGTTGGCCGTCGACACCCAGGTCTGCGACGGGGTGATGACTTCGTCGCCCGGGCCGATGCCCAAAGCCAACAAGGTGATGTGCATGCCACCGGTGGCCGAGGAAAGTGCCACGGCGTGTTTGCAACCGACATAGTGTGCGAACTGTTCTTCCAGTGCCTGGTTTTTAGGGCCGGTAGTAATCCAGCCCGAACGTAATACTTGTTCGACGGCGGCTATTTCTTCTTCGCCGATACTCGGACGGGAAAACGGCAGAAACGCTTGACTCATAAGAACCTCGGGGCGACAGCCATCCTTCAGCCGATTGTCTGAAAAACGCGGAATTTCAAAGGGTTGAGTTACCGGTCGGGGAATACCTGATTGACTTTCCAGTCCGCGGCCGGCAGGGTTGCAGGCCTTTCGGGGCAACCTGTTGTAACTAAGGTTATGCGCGTTTTTGTCAAAGGAACATGAAAAAACGGTCGGCGATTCGTCTATCTGTAAGCCATACAGCCGCCGTTCAGACTTCTTCCGTTCATCGGCTGTTTTAGTCGGAAAGTCTTACGGAAGAGTCGCTCTTTATATAAGTTTGTTTGCACTTTTAAGTTGTTTTGTTGAACTGTTTTCTATTCAAGGCCGTTTCGTTTGATTGACTTGTCGAGTACTGAATCCACCCCGTCCAACACTAATCCGCTGACGCTTTATCTGGCGCGACTGGCGCCTTCCAGCCAACTGACCATGCGCTATGTCTTGCAGGATGCTGCGGACCGCCTCGGTTTCGAAGACGTGGATATCGAAGAAATCCCCTGGCACGGCTTGCAACCAGAAGATGTGGTGGCGCTGGTCGCCGCATTGCGCGCCGACGGCTATGCGCCGAATACCTCGTCGCTGTATGTGAATGCCGTGCGCGGGGTGATGAATGAAGCGTGGCGCATGAGTCTGATCAGTCAGGATCATCTTTTGAAGATGCGTTCGGTCAAAGGCATTGCCGGCACGCGGTTATCTCAGGGCCGCAACTTGAAGCGCACCTTGATTCACGAACTGATGGAAGTTTGCGCCGCCGATCCACGCCCACAAGGCCTGCGCGACGCGGCAGTGATTGCGCTGTTGTACGGCACCGGCATGCGTAAATCGGAGTCGGTGGACCTGGACTTGAATCAGGTCGACTTCACTGAGCGCAGCCTGACCGTCACCGGCAAGGGCAATAAACAACTGATCAAGTACGCGCCGGCGTGGGCGTTCGCCAAACTCGATGCGTGGCTGGAGCTGCGGCGTTCGCAACTCAAGGAAGGCGAGAGCGACGATGCCTTTTTGTTCAATCGTATCCGTCGCGGCAGCCACATCACCCGCGAGCGCATCACCAAACACGCGATCTATTACATCGCCCGTCAGCGTGGCACCCAGGTCGGGGTGAAGATCATGCCTCACGACTTCCGCCGCTCGTTTATTACGCGGGTCATCGAGGAGCATGATCTGTCGATCGCGCAGAAGCTCGCGCACCACAGCAACATCCAGACCACCGCCAACTACGATGTGCGTGATGACAACGAGCGGCGGCGTGCGGTGGATCGCTTCGATCTGTAGGCCTGTCAGGACGGGGAAGGGCAGGTGCGCGCGTTGCCGGTTGCCGCCCGACTGATCTGCTCGGCCAGCCGTTTGACGTTGTGCTGCTGGGCGCCCACCAGATCATCGATGGTCGGGCCGGACGGTGTTTGCAGGGTCGAACGGCAGGTCAGCGAGCCATTGTCAGTGGCGCCGACAGGACGCAAGCGCCATTTGGCGTCGATCAGGCCGTACTGACCGGGGATCGAGTCGAAGCGTTGCACTTCGATGCGCACCGAAACATTGCCTTGCCCACTGGTATTGCTCAATTGATCGGCCAACGCACCGCGCAACTCATCCGCCAGTGTCGCCCCCCACCAATCGGTTTCCAGAATCGCCAGGCCGCTGTTGCCCTGGCGGATAACGATTTGCGCACGGTCGACCTGCGGCGGCACGCTCAGCGCTTCAATCGGAATCTGCGCG
The DNA here is from genome assembly GCF_054667675.1 of Pseudomonas sp. S3_C06. Lineage (NCBI taxonomy): Bacteria > Pseudomonadati > Pseudomonadota > Gammaproteobacteria > Pseudomonadales > Pseudomonadaceae > Pseudomonas > Pseudomonas sp. S3_C06. The sequence goes on along the minus strand of NZ_CP162747.1, from coordinate 754,871 downwards.
CCGGTCCGGGTGTTGGCGATCTGTACCGGCGTCAGGGTGTGGAAGCTGATCGGGTCGCTGCGGCAGGCGCCAAGCAGCATGAACGCAGCGAGCACGGTGATTTTCAGCGGTACAGCCATGGTTCAGCTCCTGTGCTCAGTTGCGTGGCGGGCCTTTCAGGTCTATAGGCGCGGCGTTATCGGGGCGACCACGAATCAGCGATTCCGGATGCCGGCCCAAGTAATCCGACAGCTCACGCAGCGAACGCGACATGCGTCCGAGTTCGTCGAGGGTCTCGGTGAGTTTCTCGCGTTGCGGCGAATCTTCGGCCAGGGTCGAGCTGGCGGACTGCAAGGTCTTGCTGACGTCGGCGAGGGTGCTCTGCACGCCCGGCAGGGTCTTGGCGTTGAACTGGGTCAGGCCTTTGCGCAGCTCGATCAGATTGCTGTCGAGGTTGTTGGCGATGCGATCGACCGGCAGCTTGTTGAGCTTGTCGACCACGGCTTCGAGTTTCTCCTGCAGCTGTTCGAGGCTTCCCGGAACGGTCGGTAGAACGACCGGGCGAGCGCTCGGGTCGAACGCGACTTTCTCCGCTTTCGGGAAGAAGTCCAGTGCCACGTACAACTGGCCGGTCAGCAGGTTGCCACTGCGCGCCTGAGCACGCAGGCCATTATCGACGAAGGTGCCCAGCAGGCGGATGCCGGCCGCTTCGTCGTTGGGGTCGTGCTTGAATTCGGTGAGCATCTTTTTGTAGGCCTGACCGAGACGCTGCGGGTAAATGACGATGCCGACGTTCAGCGGGAAGGTGCGTTTTTTCGCATCGAAATCCAGGTTGATGCCCACGACCCGGCCGATTTCCATACCGAGGAACTCGACCGGCGCATCGACCTTGAGTCCGCGCAGTGACTGCTCGAAACGCAGCACCATGTATTGCGCCTTGCCGTTCGGCGGGGCGAGGGCGCTCTGCTGGTCGGCGAACAGTTCGAAATCCTTGTCGTCGGCGGCGGCCACATCGTTGGGACTGTAATCCGGAGCACGGAACGCAATGCCGCCCACCAGCATGGTTGACAGCGATTCGGTCTTCACGGCAAAGCCGTTGGCACCGACATTGATGTCGATGCCGCTGGCATTCCAGAAACGGGTGTTTTCGGTGACGAACGCGTCGTTCGGCGCGTGAATGAACACCTCGATATCGACCCCTTTGCCTTCCGGGTTAAGGGCGTAAGTGACGACCTGGCCGACCGGAATCTTGCGGTAATAAACCGGTGAACCGATGTCCAGTGAACCGAGATCCGGCGCATGCAGCATGAAGCGCTTGCCGGGTTCGCCATAGGTGATCGGCGGAGGATTTTCCAGACCCTTGAAGTTCTTTGCGCGGCTATCGGACTGGCCGACGTCGGCGCCGATGTAGTCACCGGAAAGCAGGGTGTCGATGCCCGAGACGCCGCCGGCGCCAATGCGCGGGCGCACCACCCAGAACTGTGAATCTTCGCGCGTGAAGGTTTCCGCCTGTTTGGACAGTTTGATGGTGGCGTCGACGCTTTTCTGGTCGCCACTCAACTCGACGTCCGTGACCTGACCGATGACCACGTTGCGGTATTTGACCTCGGTCTTGTTCGCCGTCAGGCCGCTGCCGGTCTTGAAGTTGACGATGATCGTCGGCCCTTCCTGCATCACGTTGTGCACCACCAGCGAGATGCCCACGAGCACCGCCACGATCGGCACAATCCAGACGAGCGAAATGCCGAAACGGCGGGTTTTGACTGGGGCTTGGCCTGGTGCTCGCGGCTCGTCGGTGGCTGACGACTTCATCCATGTCCTCCTCGATTGATTGGGCACTGAGCGTCAGGAACGCAAAAGCACCTCATCAATATAGAAGTGCTTGGCGATAGAGCAAATGTGTATAGCTCACCTGTGCTTGATGATCGTTCCCACGCTCTGCGTGGGAATGCCTCAAGGGACGCTCTGCGTCCAGTGACGCGGAGCGTCACGGGCTGCGTTCCCACGCAGAGCGTGGGAACGATCAGATCGCGACAGCGCTGCTTGTGCTGTCAGCCGAGCATTTCCCGCAGGCGATACCAGAACATGCCCAGTGCCAGCAGTGGCGAGCGCAGGGCCGGGCCGCCGGGGAAGGTCATGTGCGGCACGCCGCTGAACACGTCCATGCCCTGACTGTGACCGGCATGAATTGCCTCGCCGAGCAGTTTCGCGCACCAGTGCGTGACGTTCAGGCCGTGACCGGAATAGCCCTGCGCGTAGAACACGTTCGGGTGCTGCTTGAGCCGGCCGACCTGCGGGAAGCGGTTGGCGGTGATGCCGATCTTGCCGCCCCACTGGTAATCGATGCGCACGTCCGCCAGTTGCGGGAAGACTTTGAGCATCTTCGGTCTCATATAAGCGGCGATGTCCGCCGGATCGCGGCCGGAATAGTGGCAGGCACCGCCGAACAACAAGCGCCGGTCCGCCGAGAGCCGGTAGTAATCGAGGCCGACTTTCTGGTCGCACACCGCCAGATTGTGCGGGATCAGCTGCGCGGCGCGCGCCTCTGACAACGGTTCGGTGGCGATGATGTAGCTGCCGGCCGGCAGCACCTTGCCACTGAGTTGTTGTTCGAGGTCGTCCAGATGCGCATTGCAGCCGAGCACCAGACTGCCCGCGCGCACGGTGCCGTTTGCGCAACGCACCTGTACGGTCGGGCCGTGGATGATTTCCAGCACCTCGCTCTGCTCGAAAATCCGCACGCCAAGCGACGCTGCCAGCCGCGCTTCGCCTTGCACCAGATCCAACGGGTGCAGGTGGCCGGAACCCATGTCCACCAGCCCACCGGCATAAATGTCGGAGTTGACCACTTGCTGGCGGATCTGTTCCGGGCCGATCAGGCGGGTTTCGTGGGCATAGCCGAGTTCGGCGAGGTCGAGCAATTCATCCTTGAAGGCATCGAATTGCGCCGGGGTGTTGGCCAGATCGCAGAAGCCCCAGCGCAGATCACACTCGATGGCGTTGTCGCCGATGCGTTGACGCACCAGTTCCACCGAATCGATGCCGGCGCGCTGCAAATAGCGCACGCCTTCCTGACCGACATACTTGGCGAAGCCTTCAACCTCATGACCGATCCCGCGAATCAACTGACCGCCGTTGCGCCCGCTGGCGCCCCAGCCGATGCGCCGGGCTTCGATCAACACCACCGACAATCCGCGTTGAGCCAGTTCGATGGCGGTGTTGACGCCGGTGAACCCGCCGCCGATCACGCAGACATCGGCCGTCAGGTCACCGTCCAGTACTGGATAAGGTGTGGTCGCCCGCGCCGAAGCGGCGTAATAGGAGCGGGCGTGCTCCTGGGTGTACTGATTCATTTGTTCGACTTCACTTTGCTCCAGGAACGGGTCATCAGACGCATGATCGCTTGGGGCGGGGTGGTAGAAATATAGAGTTTGTCGAGGACTGCTTGAGGTGGGTAAACCTCTGGATTGTTGACCAGCTCCTGATCCATGTATTGCTTGGCCGCCGGGTTCGGGTTGGCGTAACCGACCGACGCGCTGACCTTGGCGATTACTTGCGGATCGAGCAGGTAATTAATGAAGGCATGGGCTTCTTTGGTGTTGCTGGCGTCGGCCGGGATGGCCAGCAGGTCGAACCAGAGGTTGGCGCCTTCTTTCGGAATGGCGTAAGCGATGTTCACGCCGTTCTTGGCTTCCTTGGCGCGGTTGGCGGCCTGGAACACGTCGCCGGAATAACCGAACGCCACACAGATATCACCGTTGGCCAGGTCCGACACGTATTTCGATGAATGGAAATAGGTGATGTACGGACGAATGCTCAGCAGTTTGGCTTCGGCCTTTTTGAAGTCTTCCGGATTTTCGCTGCGCGGGTCCATGCCCATGTAGTTGAGCACGGCAGGGAACACCTCGTCAGCGGAGTCCATCATCGACACGCCGCACTGGCTGAGTTTTTTCAGGTTCTCAGGCTCGAACAGCACGGCCCAGGAATCGATGTGGTCGACGCCCAGCACTTGCTTGACCTTGTCGACGTTGTAGCCGATGCCGTTGGTGCCCCACAGGTACGGCACCGAGTGCTCATTGCCCGGGTCGTTTTTCTCCAGCAGTTCGAGCAGTTTCGGGTCGAGGTTCTTGAAGTTCGGCAGTTGCGCACGGTCGAGCTTGAGGAACGCGCCGGCCTTCACCTGACGGGCGAGGAAGTGGTTGGATGGTACGACCACGTCATACCCGGTGCGGCCGGCGAGCAGTTTGCCTTCGAGGGTTTCGTTGGAATCGAAAACGTCGTAGATCACCTTGATCCCGGTTGTGCTCTGGAAGTCGGCGAGGGTGGTTTCACCGATATAGTCGGTCCAGTTGTAGACGCTGACTTGTGGCTGGGCTTGGGCTCCGATGCTGCACATCAGGGCCAGAGCGGCGGGAACCATGGTTTTCAACAGACGCATTTCGACACCTCTTAAATTTATTGGATTTCTCAGGTGGTTCGCTAATCCCTTGTGGGAGCGAGCCTGCTCGCGAAAGCGGTGGGTCAGGCAACATCAATGGTGACTGTGCTGACGCCTTCGTCGGAACGCCGCCCGGAGCAGGCTCGCTCCCACAGGGATTTGTGCAGATTTGGGTTAGACGCTCAGCATCAGGAACTCACGCTCCCACGAGCTGATCACGCGCTTGAAGTTTTCATGCTCGGCACGCTTCACCGCGACATAGCCACGGACGAACTTGTCGCCCAGATATCGCGCCACGGTCTCGCACTCTTCCATCTGCGTCAGCGCTTCCTCGATGGTGATCGGCAGGCGCAGGTTGCGGCGTTCGTAAGCGCGGCCCTGGACCGCAGCGCTCGGCGCGATGGCTTCGACCATGCCGATGTAACCGCAGAGCAGACTCGCGGCAATCGCCAGGTACGGGTTGGCATCGGCGCCCGGCAGGCGGTTTTCCACGCGCATGGCTTCCGGGCTGGACGTCGGTACACGCAGGCCGACGGTGCGGTTTTCTTCGCCCCATTCGACGTTGACCGGCGCCGAGGTGTCCGGCAGGAAGCGGCGGAACGAGTTGACGTTCGGCGCGAACATCGGCAGCACTTTCGGGATGTACTTCTGCAAACCGCCGATGTAATGCAGGAACAGCTCGCTCATCTGCCCGTCTTCATTGGCGAAGATCGGCTTGCCGGTGGCGATTTCGACCACGCTCTGGTGAATGTGCATGGCGCTGCCCGGCTCATCGCCGATCGGCTTGGCCATGAAGGTCGCGGCGACGTTGTGCTTGAGTGCGGCCTCACGCATGGTGCGTTTGAACACGGTGATCTGGTCAGCCAGATCCAGCGCATCACCGTGGCGGAAGTTGATTTCCATCTGCGCCGGGCCGTCTTCGTGGATCAGCGTGTCGAGGTCCAGGCCTTGCAGTTCGCACCAGTCGTAGACGTCTTCAAACAACGGATCGAATTCGTTGGCAGCATCGATGGAGAACGACTGCCGACCGCTTTCAGCACGGCCCGAGCGGCCCAGTGGTGCCTTGAGCGGCAAGTCCGGGTCTTCGCAGCGCTGAGTCAGGTAGAACTCCATTTCCGGCGCCACAATCGGCTTCCAGCCTTTGTCGGTGTACAGCTGCAAGACTTTCTTCAGCACGTTGCGCGGCGATAGTTCGATCGGGTTGCCGAACTTGTCGAAGGTGTCGTGGATGACGATGGCGGTCGGCTCGATCGCCCATGGAATCACGTAGACCGCGTCAGCCACGGGCTTGCAGACCATGTCGATATCGGCAGGATCAAGCAGGTCGTAGTAGATGTCGTCGTCGACAAAATCCCCGGTTACCGTTTGCAGCAGCACACTTTCCGGCAGGCGCATGCCTCGCTCATGCAGGAACTTGTTGGTCGGTGCGATCTTGCCGCGGGCAATGCCGGTCAGGTCGCTGACCACACATTCGACTTCGGTAATCTTGTGATCTTTCAGCCACGTGAACAGCTGATCGAAAGGGGCATTCATAAAGACCTCGTTATTGGTTTTATAGACGCCGGGGAGGGCGGGTTTCATCTTCCGCCCCTTCCCCTGTGGCGCGTTGACGACTATCTTGGGCGAGCCTTGCAGTTCCATCTATCCACTTTAAGCAGCACCAAAGCGCACCAAAAGAGTGCGTAAGGTCACCCCATGACAACGTGCAATCCGCTCCAGGTTCAAGCTTTCAACACCGCCGATGTGGCCGAGCAAGTCCGCGCCACACCGGGCTGGGTCCAGCATTACCAACAGATGTCGCCGGGGCACTTCGCCGGGCAGATCCGCTATCTGGATCTGCAGGGTGTCGAGGTCTATGAAGAGCAGATGAACACCCGCGTCGAGCAGAATTTCAGCGCGCCATCGGGTGCTCTGGCGTTCTGTTTTGATCGCAGCGACAACGCGCTTTATTTGCTCAATGAAGAGAGCCGCAATATCTGGATCACCCCGGAGAACTACCAGGAAATCGCCGTCGTGTTCGGCCCGGAGTTTGTCCGTCAGCACGGTCTGAATGTGGCGAAACTCGAAGGGTTGTTCATGACGCAACTCAATTGCGGGCAGAACGCTTTGTTCAGTCGCTGGTTAAGCTCGACTCTCACGAAGGTGTCGCAAGCTGTTGATCTTCTCGATAAAGATGCGCTGACAAAGCAACTGCTCGAAGACTGTTTGTTCATTCTCGACAACGCTCATGCCAGCCTCGATCGCGGTGGCTTACAGCGTCGTACCGAAGAACGAATGATCATGAAACGGGTTGGAGAGTGGGCAGCGGATTCGCCGGAAGACACGGTCAATCTGCTCGAACTGTCGCACGTGGCGGGGGTGCCTTTGCGGCAATTGCAACAAGCCTTCAAGGCCTACACCGGCATGACGCCAAGTCACTGGCTGCGCTTGCGTCGGTTGAACAGTGCACACCGTGAATTGCTCAAGCGCCGGCCCACGGAAACCACTGTGGCCGAGGTGGCGATGCAGTGGTCGTTCTGGCATTTGGGAAGGTTTTCCAGCAGTTACCGGGCGTTGTTCAAGGAGTTGCCGAGCGAGACGCTGAAGCGCTCATGAATGCCGTGGATAAAAAGGCTTTGTGTCGGCGCGCAAGTTAAATAGAATCACTCTCATTTGAAACTGACTTCGCGCAGGACTCTTGAGATGACTGAAGCAGCGACGCCATCGCCGCAGCACCTGCACGAACTCTATCGCGATCACCGAGGCTGGCTGGAAACCTGGCTGCGGCGGCGCATGGGCAATGCCTGGGATGCGGCGGACCTGAGCCAGGATACCTTCTTGCGCGTGCTGTGCAGCGCTCAGCCGATTGCCGATATGCGTGAGCCGCGGGCGTATTTGCTGACAGTCGGCAAACGCCTGCTGAGCAATTTCTACACCCGCCGCAGTCTGGAAAAGGCCTATCTCGAAGCCCTCGCGCAATTGCCCGAAGAATGCGTGCCGTCGCCCGAGCAGCGCTGGCTGCTGCTGGAAACCCTGCAAGCGCTGGATGAGCTGCTCGATGGTTTGCCGCGAGCGGTGCGTCGGGCCTTTCTCCTGAGTCAGCTCGAAGGCCTCGGTTACCGTGAAATCGCCGAACGTTTGCAGGTTTCTGAACGCAGTATAAAACGTTATATGGCAATGGCTTACGAGCATTGTTTGATGCTGGATCTATGATGCGTGTCGCACCCAACACCGAAGCGCGTGAAGTGGCGCGTGCCGCTGCACAGTGGTTGGCATTGCTCGAATCCGGCGAGGCCAGTGAAGCCGATCACATGCGACTGAAGCACTGGCGCGACAGCGATAGCCGCCATGAAAACGCCTGGCAGAAGATTCAATTACTGCGCCAGCGCTTTTCCAGTCTGCCAGCAGAATTGGCCATGGCCACACTCGATCGCCCGGATCTGGCGCGGCGGGCAGCATTGAAAAGGGCGCTGGGGCTGGCGGCTTTGGTGCCTGCGGCGTGGTTGATCAGTCGCCAGTTGCCACTCGACGTCTGGCGCGCGGATTTGCAGACTTCTACCGGCGAGCACACGCGAACACGGCTGGCCGACGGCAGCACCTTGCTACTGAACACTGCCAGTGCGGTAAACGTCGATCTGGCCAGCCGTCAGTTGACGTTGGTGCGTGGCGAAATGGCGCTCAACGTTCCGGGTAGCACGGCATTGACGGTCAACGCGCCGTACGGTCGGATCATTGTCAGCCGCAGCGAAGTCTGCGTGCGCCTCAACGAGCGTGACTGCAACGTGTCGGTGGTCAGCGGCTCGGTGCAATTGCAGCCGTTGCACGGGCCGGCGCTGCAGTTGAACGCCGGGCAACAGGTCAATTTGCAGGCCTCCGGCGCCGGACCGATCGCGCTGTTCGACGCCCAACTGCCGGGTTGGCGTGACGGTGTGTTGATGGCGCAAAACCAGCCGTTGGGGGATTTCCTGCGCGAGTTGAGCCGTTATCGCTCGGGGCTTCTGCGCTGGGAGCCAGCACTTGAAAGTCTGCGTGTCACCGGCAGTTTCCGTCTCGACGACACCGATAAAGTGCTGGCGCTGCTGGCGGCGAGCCTGCCATTGGAGGTTCATTCGCGCACGCGTTTCTGGGTAACGCTGGCGCCGCGAAAAAATATCGTCTGAAGCCTGTCCCTTTTTTTCGCCTCACCGGTCATTGCAGGTAAGTGAACAAAATCGAGAGCTTCTTCCAATGCCCGCAGTATTCCCAAGTCGTTTGCGTCCGTTGTTGCAGTTGAGCCTCCTGCTGAGCCTGAGTGCCAGCCCTGTGTTGATCCAGTCCAGTTGGGCCGAAGACGCCGCTCGGCGCAGTTACCAGGTGCCGGCCGGTAGTTTGAGCGCCGCACTGACCCGCTTTGCCGGGTTGGCCGGGATCAATCTGTCGGTGGATCCGGCGCTGGTCAGCGGGCGCAGCAGCAATGGTTTGTCCGGCGAGTTTGGCGTGGAGGAGGGGTTTACCCGGTTGTTGCTGGGTTCTGGTTTGCAACTGCAACCGGTGGGCGATCAGGCTTACACCCTGGTGCCTGCACCGGAGGCCGGCAGCCTGCAACTGGCGCCGACGTCGATTCTCGGTGCCACCGGTTCCAGCGATGCCGATGTGTTTGCCGGCGGCCAAGTCGCGCGCCGTGGCTCGCAGGGTTTGCTGGGGTCGAAAGACTTCATGGAAACCCCGTTCAGCATGACCACCTACACCAGCGAAGCCGTGAAGAATCAGCAGGCGCGCACCTTGGGCGATCTGATTTCCAGCGATCCGTCGGTGCGCGCGACCAACCCGGCCGGTGGTCGCTACGAGCAGTTCACCATCCGTGGTTTCAGCCTGTTCAACAGCGACGTGGCGTACAACGGGCTCTATGGCGTGCTGCCGACGTACACCATTGACATGGAAATGGCCGATCGTGTGGATATCATCAAAGGCCCGAGCCAGCTCATCAACGGCATCTCGCCGCGGGGCAGCGTAGGCGGGGGGATCAACGTGGTGCCCAAGCGAGCCACCGACAAACCGATCACTTCGCTGACGGCCAATTACGCGTCGAATAATCAGGTGGGTGGCGCGGTGGATGTCGGCCGGCGGTTCGGTGAGGACAACCAGTTCGGCCTGCGTTTCAACGGCGTCAAACAATCCGGTGATACCGAGTGGGATCACCAGAGCGTCGACCGTGACATGGCCGTGCTCGGCCTGGATTTTCGCGGTGAGCGCTTGCGACTTTCGACCGATATCGGCCACACCGAACGCGACACCGACGCGCCGCAGGAGCGCGTGCAGGTCGCGGCCAATGCCAAGGTTCCGAGCGCGAACAAGGTGCATCGCAACTACGCGCAACCGTGGACTCAGGCGAAAACCGAGGACACCTTCGGCACAGTCAACGCCGAGTTCGACGTCAATGACTCGGTGATGCTGTACGGCGGCGTCGGCGCGCGCAAAAGTAATCATGACTTCTTGCGCCACGCCGTTTCCGTTACCAACGATGCCGGTGATTTCAGCGTGCAACCGCGCGACTTCACCCGCGACGAAAACGTGCGCACGGCCACGGCAGGCGTGCGCAACTGGTTCCACACCGGGCCAGTGAGCCATGAGGTCAACCTCGCGGCCAGCTACTTCTACATGGATTTCGAGAACGGCGGCGCGCGTTACGCGGCAGGGCGCAGCAACCTGTATGACCCGGTGGAAACCGCCAAACCCGGTACGCCGACACGTAATGACGCCAAGGTCTACACGGAAAACCGCTTCAGCGGCGTAGCACTGTCCGACACCCTGGGCTTTTTCGACGATCGATTGCTGCTGACCCTCGGTGCGCGCTGGCAGCGGGTGAAAGTCGACGACTGGAGCGATGACGTCAAAGGTGACACCGCTTACGACGAAGAAAAGGTTTCGCCTTCGGGTGGGATTCTGTTCAAGGCAACTGACAAGCTGTCGTTGTACGCCAACTACATGGAAGGCTTGAGCCAAGGCAAGATCGCGCCGTCGACGTCCATAAACGAAGACGAAATCTTCCCGCCGTTTATCAGCCGTCAGGTTGAAGTCGGTGCCAAGTACGATGCCGGCGCCTACGCGTTGACCGCTGCGGTGTTTCGCATCAAGCAACCGGCTTACGAAACCAACGCCACCACGCGAGTCTTCGGGCCCAATGGCAAGCGCGAGAACAATGGCGTGGAGCTGAGCGTGTTCGGCGAACCGCTCAAAGGCTTCCGCTTGCTCGGCGGCGTGATGTACATCGACAGCGAATTGACCAAGACCACCAATGGCACCTTCGACGGCAATCGCGCGCCGGCGACGCCGAAATACAACGTCAATCTGGGCGCAGAGTGGGACGTGCCGACTGTGCAGGGGCTGACGCTGACAACGCGGGGCATCTATTCGAGTTCGCAGTATCTGGATCAGTCGAACGACAAGGAAATCGACGCTTGGGAGCGCTTCGACGTAGGTACGCGGTACGCCTTCAAGGTCGATGAGAAAACCGTCACCCTGCGCGCCAATGTCGAGAACGTGCTGGACAAGCGCTACTGGAGTTCGGCAGGCGCTTCGGATGACAGTGAGCCGGGGTTGACGTTGTCGACACCGAGAACCTATCTACTTTCAGCGACAGTGGACTTCTGATTTCACTCGGCAAATCAAAAAAGCAATCGGGAATGCAATCAGCGAACAACACCACTCTCAGAGTGATGTCCTGACCACCAATGGACAGTCAACTCGCTGAGTTCCCGATAGCTCAAGGGTCTCGATCAGATGCCGTGCAGCCTGGCGCCCAATCTCGTAGTACGGCAGTTGCACCGTGGTCAGCGGCGGGATGAACAACTCGGCAATGCCGATCATGTTGTCGTAGCCGAGCACAGCAACATCGTCCGGAATTTTCAGCCCACGCCCCAACAACAGTTGATAGGCACAGAAGGCAATGCGGTCGTTGCCACAAATCAAAATATCGAATTGGGGACGACCATCAATGACATGTCGGTCGAGGATAGCGGCTGTTTCACTGTAGGCATCATGATCGGAAAGGTCGTATTGCAGGAGCGTGTCCGGCGCCAGGCCGAATGCCTTACAGGCACGCTGCAGGCCTTTCTGTCGCAGCCCCCATGCCAGACTCTGTTTCGGCAGATTGATACACAGAGGACGCTTGTAGCCGAGGCTCAACGCGTGGTGTACGGCGCGATACTGGCCCATTTCGTCGTCGGGTACATAGCTGACGAGGCGGCTGTCATCTGCCAGACAATTGGCGAGCACCAGAGGCTTGCTCTTCAAGCGCTCGGGAATGCTGACCTGGCGAAACCCCATGGCGCTGAAGATCAGACCGTCCGGACGGTGCGACAGCATCAGGTCGATGTTCTGGTCGGTGGGCGGGTTGCTTAGCAGGTTGAGGATAAAGACATTCCAGCCGGCCTGTTGCGCGGTCTGCTCAATGGACAGCAGCAACTCGACCGCGAAGGGCGTGGTCGCAGTGTCCAGCGCGAACACACCGATGGTGCGCGACTGCAGGTTGTCACCGCGCATCTTGCGCGCTGACAGGCTGGGTACGAATTGCAGTTCATCAATGGCACGACGCACCCGTAGAAGGGTTTCGGGGCTCAGTTTTTCCGGACTATTGAGCGCTCGAGACACCGTCATCAGGGACACGCCGGCCAGTTGTGCAACGTCTTTCACTGAAGTCATGCGAAGTGCGGCCGGTCAGGTTGACGCAGAATCATGACACAGGGCCCGGGCTTCTCGCGACCCGAATGACGCCGCTCATGACCATGCAGAACCGAGCGGCCATGCCTTGGCAATCGAGACGCGGCCGCCACACCCACTTGCCAACAGCTTCACACCCAGACTGTCGGTGCGCGGATAGAGGCGACTGCTGAGACTGAAGCGGCCGTTTTCGTCGAACACCTCGATGGACGAGCGATCAAGAAACACGCGCAGTTCCAGTCGCTCTTGTGTCGGGTCTATCGAGACGCTGCGCTGGCCGGTGACTTGCGCACACGAGCGGCTGCGATCAAGCACCAGGCGCTGCAGTGACGCATCGTAATAGAGCAGGGTTTCTTCACGGCCATCGTCGCTGCAACGGAGGGCGACTCCCAGGTGGCCGTCAGTGCAGCCGAGCAAATCGAGATGCACATGGATTTCCAGCATGTCGCCGTTTACCTCCGGCACCCAGCGGGTTCCCGACGCTTCCCACCACGGCGCCCCCGGCAATTGCGTCATTCGCAGCGCGCTGAGCTCCCGGGCCGGATACATGCAAAGGCGCTCGGCGCACAGCTCAAGTTCGCGTGGCAATCCGAGCATGCCGCACCAGTGATGGGCCTGGCTCGGCATCGGGCTTTCCCACATGTCCAGCCACGCCCAGACGAGGCGCCGACCATCGGCGGCCAACAGCGTTTGCGCCGCATAGAAATCGTGGCCGTTATCCAGCTCGATAAAAGGCCCGCCCGTGAAGTGCCATTGGTTATCGAGCTGGCCCACTCGATAACCGGTCTGGTACTTGTTGAGCCGATCGTAACCGTCGGCTTGCATGCCTTGTGGTGAGTACAGCAGCACATCGCGTCCATTCAGGCGAAACAGATCCGGGCATTCCCACATATAGCCATCGCCCTCGCTGCCGGCGGACACATAGTCGAGGAATTCCCAGACGTGCAGATCCGTGGAGCGGTACAGCGGCAGCAGCGGCCTGTCGCCCAGACGTGCGCCTGCAATCAGGTACCAATAGCCATCCGCCTGCCAGACCTTGGGGTCACGGAAGTGCATGATGGTGTCTTGCGGCGCGCTGTCGATGACAGCGCCATGCTTGATGAAGCGGATGCCGTCGTTGCTGGTGGCCAGGCACTGGACCTGTTTGATCAAGCGCTCGTCACCCACTTCCCCCAGCCAGGTGTGCCCGGTGTAGATCAGCGCCAGGGTATCGCCACAGACCACGGCGCTACCGGAAAAGCAGCCGTCGCGGTCGCAGTCATCGCCGGGTGCCAGCGCAATGGGCAGGTGTTGCCAATGCACCAGATCGGCACTCTTGGCGTGGCCCCAATACATCGGGCCCCATTTCGCGTCGAAGGGGTGATGCTGATAGAACACGTGATATTCGCCACGGAAGTACACGACACCGTTCGGGTCGTTCATCCAGCCTGCCGGCGGGGCAATATGATAACCGGGTCGATAATCCTCGATGACGCGAGACTGGCTGTCAGCCAGTGCGCGCTGCGCAAGGTCAAGGGTCGAAGACATGGGATCGCTCTGGGTATTCAAAGACAAGGTCATAGCGCGTGTGCTCGGATTGAGCGCCGAGAGAGGTCATCCGCCACGGATTCAATGGCGTGCGGGTGGCGCTTCAATGCCGTGCCGTCGGTGTCGAACAGGTGGATCTTGTCGATGTCCAGTTGCAGCTCGACCCGATCGCCTGTCTGCCATCCGGCGTTGACTTCACAACGACAGATCAATGGCTCGTCTTGACCTGTATCGAGGTGCACATAGGTTTCACTGCCGAGGTATTCGACCCCGGTCACGACGACGCCAGCGCTTCCCGGCGCCGCTTTGAGCGACAAGTGTTCCGGGCGAACGCCCAGGCTCAGCGAGGCGTCCGCCGCCAGCTTCGAGCTGTCGAAGGGCAGGGTGGCCATCCCCAAAACGGGAGTATCGACCAGGCTGGTTTCGCCCGGCGCATGCAGGCGTGCCGGCAGGAAATTCATTCTCGGCGAACCGAGAAAACCGGCGACAAAGCTGCTCGCGGGGCGCTCATAGAGTTCGCGCGGTGAGCCGACCTGTTCGATATGGCCGCCATTGAGCACGACAATTTTGTCGGCCAGGGTCATCGCTTCCACCTGGTCGTGAGTGACGTAGATCACGGTCGAGCCCAATCGGGCATGCAGTCGGGCGATTTCGTTGCGCATCTGCACCCGCAATGAAGCATCCAGGTTGGACAGCGGCTCATCGAACAACAGAATGTCCGGCTCCCGCGCCATGGCCCTGCCCATGGCCACACGCTGACGTTGCCCGCCAGACAGTTCTTTCGGTTTGCGTTGCAGCAGTTTGTCCAATTGCAGGATTTGTGCAGTTTTCAGTACGCGCTCGCGCAAGCTGCTCTTTTCAGTCTTGGCCAGTTTGAGACCGAAACTGATGTTGTCGTAGACGCTCATGTGCGGGTACAGCGCATAGGACTGAAACACCATGCCGACGCCACGCTCGCGCGGTTCCAGGTCGTTGACCCGCCGCCCGTCGATCAGCAGGTCGCCGGCACAGATCGAATCCAGTCCGGCGATCAGGCGCAGCAGCGTCGACTTTCCGCAGCCCGAAGGGCCGACGAACACCACGAATTCACCTGCAGCGATCTCCAGGTTGATGTCGCGAAGAATCCGCGCGCCGCCCAATTGTTTGTTCACGTTGTCCAGTTTCAATTTCATCACGATGCGGTTCCTTGTCTTTGTTGGGCATCAACCCTTTAACGCGCCGGCAGTGAGACCGGATACGATTCGGCGCTGGAAGATCAGCACCAGAATCACCAGTGGGACGGTGACCAGCACCGAGGCAGCCATCAACAAGCCCCAAGGCAACTCATGGGGGCTGCCGCCGGAAATCAAGGCGATGGCGACCGGCACGGTGCGTTGGCTGTCGGTGAGGGTGAACGTCAGGGCAAACAGAAACTCGTTCCACGCGGCGATGAAGGCCAACAAACCGGTGGTGACCAGGGCGGGCCAGAGCAGCGGCAACAGCACGCGGGTCAGCGTTACCCAAGGGGACGCACCATCCATGATTGCCGCTTCCTCCAGTTCATGGGGCAGTTGTCCCATGAACGTGGTCAGCACCCAGACAGTGAAGGGCAGGGTGAAAATCGTGTAGCTGAGGATCAACGCCCACGACGTGTTGTACAGACCCAAGGCGCGGATCACTTCGAACAGTCCCGACAGCACCGCGACCTGAGGAAACATCGACACGCCAAGCACCATCATCAACACCGTGCCACGCCCACGGAATTTCACCCGGCCCAAGGCATAGGCAGCGGTCAGGCTGAGGAACAGCGCCAGCGTCACCACGCACAGCGCAACCACCAGCGAATTACCGATCGCTCGCAGGAATGAAGCCTGGTGAAGGATCGCCGCGTAATTGGAGAAGTCGGGATGTTCGATCCAGTAGCTCACCTCGAACAACGCGCTGGAGGGCTTCAGCGACGTCACGATGGCGTAGTAGAACGGGAAAACCGCATACAGCAGCAACACCCCGATCAGGCACCAGAAGCCGAGGCGCAACAGCGCTTTTTTCAGCAGGCGCGGGCTCATGCGCGGACCTCCATTTGACGGCGTCCGAGGTAGAGATAAAGCATGGCGATCACCGCGACCACCAGAAACAACAGCGTCGACGCCGCGCTGCCGTAACCGACGTCCTGGAACTCCACCAGGTGCTGGCGGGCATACACCGACATGCTCATGGTGCTCGACGAGTTCGAGGTCAGCACATAGATGACGTCGAAGACCCGCAGGGAATCGAGGATGCGGAAGATCGCCGCCACCAGCAGTGCAGGCATCAACAGTGGCAGCGTGACACGCCAGAACACGTTCAGCGGGTGAATGCCATCGACCCTGGC
Source organism: Pseudomonas sp. S3_C06 (assembly GCF_054667675.1). NCBI lineage: Bacteria > Pseudomonadati > Pseudomonadota > Gammaproteobacteria > Pseudomonadales > Pseudomonadaceae > Pseudomonas > Pseudomonas sp. S3_C06. The sequence continues at coordinate 738,900 of NZ_CP162747.1, read as the reverse complement.
CGCTTCGTAGCAATCGCTCGGCAACATCTGCAAGGCCGCCAGCATCAGCAGCGTGACAAAGGGCACGGTCTTCCAGACGTCAACGATGATCACCGCCCACATCGACAGGTCCGCATCTGCCGTCCACGCCAACGGGGCGTCAATCAGGCCGAGGCTGAGCATCAGGTGATTGATGATGCCGAACTGGTCGTTGAGCATCCATGACCAGATCTTCGCCGAGACAATCGTCGGAATCGCCCACGGAATCAGAATCAACGCACGCACCAGCGAACGGCCGGTGAACTTGATGTTCAGCAGCAACGCCACCAACAGCCCCAGGACGACTTCCAGTCCCACCGAGACCACCGTGAAATACAACGTGTTGCGCACCGCATTCCACCACTGTGGATCGACGAGGATGCCCGACCAGCCGGAACCGCTGAACAGCAGATAATTGCTCAGGCCAATGAAGGTTGCGCCACCGGTGTCCGCCAGGCTGGCGTCGGTCAGGCTGAACCAGAATGTGCGCAGCAGCGGCCACGCAGCCACCAGGGCCAGGCAGACCAGCATTGGCGTCAGAAACAGCCAGGCAGCGCGCACCCGGCGACGTTGTACAGGCGTTTCCCTCGTGAGCAGCAGCTCGTCAAAGGGGGCATGGGTCGTAGAGACAGACATGGTGATTTCCTTCCTTGTGGCTTACCAGTTCCGGCGTTTGATGCGCGTGAGTTCGCTTTCCAGTTCGGCGAGTGCCTGATCGACGGGCAACTCGCCCGCCAGCACGCCATGCACCCGATCGAAGAAGGCATTGGAGACCCGTGGATAGCGATCGGCGGTGATGGCGGCGGGGCGCATGACCCCAGCGTTGAGAATGCTGTGCAGCTGAGCGTAATAAGGCATGGCCGCGAGCAACTCGGGATCTTGATACAGCGACTCGATTACCGGGTTGTAGGCGCCTTTCAGCGCTCGACGTTTTTGCTCTTGGGCACTGCTCAGGTAGCTCACCAGTTCGGCGGCAAGTTTGGGATGGGCGCTATAACGCGAGACCGCCAGGCCCCAGCCACCGAGGGTGGAGGCATGCTCGCCGGTTTCGCCGCCGCGGGGCAGGGGAGCGACGCCGACCTGGTCTTTTACGGCGCTGTCCTGGCTTTGCACCAGAGCCCAGACATAAGGCCAGTTACGCATGAACAGCGCATTGCCCGACTGGAATACGCCACGTCCTTCTTCCTCGGTGTAATTGAGCACGCCACGCGGGGAGATGTCGCCGACCCAGCTTTTCGCCAGGGTCAACGCCGCTCTCGAGGCCTGACTGTTGACCACGATGTCGCCGCGTTGATTGATCAGTCCGCCTTGCGGCTGGCTGCTGATCCACTCCAGCGCATTACACGTCAGCCCCTCGTAGGCACGTCCCTGAAAGATATAACCCCACAGATTTGCGTTGCCAGCGCTGCGCTCAGCCTGTTGCACGTCCCTGGCGGTAGCGGTCATTTCCTCCCACGTATGGGGAACCGGCTTGTTGTATTTCTCAAGCAAGTCTTTGCGGTAATACAGCAGCCCCGAGTCGGTGAACCACGGCATCGTCACCAGCCGTCCGTTGACCGTGGCGTTATCGACCTGTGCCGGGAAGTAGCCTTGGGTCGCGTTGGCGGGAAGCACTTCACGCAGATCCATCAGGTGTTTGGCCAGCATCCCCGGCCACACCATATCGATTTGAATGATGTCGATGTCGGTGGACTGCGCACTGAGGATCTGCTGGTAGAACGACAACCTCTCGGTTGCCGAGTTAGGCGTGGAGACCACCTCGACGTTGTTGCCAGTCTGTTTCGACCATGTCTCGACGGCCTCTTTGCACAGTTGCAACTCCGCACCCACCGCACCGCAGGAGATCGTCAGATCGGTTGCGTTCGACACGGATGGAAGTGCGGCAGACAGGGTGATCAATGCGACTGGCAGGAGCGATTTCAGGTGTTTCATCGAGCGTCCTTTATTTTTGTTTTTAGAAAAGTTAACGTTAACATCGCCAAATGTAGCAGCGTATTTGCGAGGAGGCATCCTTTTTTTCGTCGATTGCGGCAACTCGCAACGCACGCAAAAAACGGCCGTTTGCGTCAACCAACAATAAAAACAAAACAGGGATTTCATATGCACAAAGCAACAGGCTGGCTATTGGCAGGTGTGCTCGGCACCTCTGCGGCGACCTCTCAGGCCGCGACGCTGGAAGAGCGCATGGCCGCACTTGAAGCGCGTGCCAGCGCAGCGGAAAAGCGTGCGGCCACGGCCGAGCAGCAGACCCAGGCACTTGCCCGGGAATTGCAGCAGGTCAAACGCGCGACGCCGCCCTTGCAACCCGTCGCATCTAACGCAACAGCCATTTCCGCACCGGCTCTGGACACCCGACTGGCAAAACTCGAAGCCCGTCAGCAAAGCCTGGACAAGGAGGGCAGTACCGGGAACCTCACCGATGGATTCAGCTTCAACGGCTATGCGCGCTCCGGATTGTTGGTCGACGAGGGGCTGGGTGGCGGGCGTGGCGGCCCTTACACAACGCCGGCCGGCTCGGTGGGTGGTGCAGTCGGGCGACTCGGTAACGAAGACGACACCTACATGCGCATCGACCTGTCGAAAGAGCTCTATGCGCAAAACGGCACCCGTTCCAAGTTCACGGTCTCTATCGCCGACGGTGTGGAAAGCTCCAATGACTGGACGGCCGACGAAAGCAAACTCAACGTACGCCAGGTATTCACAACGCTCGACCATGTCGCTGCGTTCAAAGGCAATTCAGTCTTCGAGAACGCTACGCTGGGGCGGGCAAGCGCTTCGATAGAGATAATTTCGATATCCACTGGCTGGACTCCGACGTCGTTTACCTGGCCGGCACCGGCGGTGGGATTTACGATGTGCAGATGAACAAGGATTGGCGCTCCAATTACTCGTTGATTGGGCGTAGCTACGGAGATTTCAGTCAAGGCGGAATTAATGCCGACATGGAAAGCTACATCCTGACCTCCAACCAGTTCTTTGAGGATGGCCAGTGGCAGTGGATGTACAACGCCATCGGTGCCAAGAAAAACGATGTCGGCACCCACACCAACAAGGCCGGTTTGACGCCTGCGGATAGCGGTTTGCACAGCATGCTGGCCAATCACCAGAAAACCTTTTTCGGCAGGGAAGGCTTCTTCAAAACGGCGCTGCTCTATGGGCAAGGTCTGGGGGCAGAGGTCAAGAACGTTGGCTCGGACGGTGAACTGATCGACGACGCCCGCGCGCTGCGTCTGGCGCTCTACGGTGAGACCCCGCTGACCTCTGACTGGCGCATCGGGCCCAGCTTGCTGGCCGAACAGAGCAAGGACAGATACGTCAAAGGTGACGACTATCGCTGGCTGACCCTGAACGTGCGCTTGGCCAACAAAATCAACAGCAACTTCGAAATGGCCTACGAAATGAGCTGGCAAACCATGAATCTCGATCCCAAGGGCTATCTACAACGTAATGCGGTCGATGGTAACTTCTGGAAATTCACGGTCGCACCGACATTCAAGCTTGATGTTGGTGATCTACTCACGCGTCCAGAGTTGCGAGTGTTCGCCAGCTACATGAACTGGTCTTCGGATCTGGACAGGTTCAGTACTACAGACGCCTTTGGCATGTCCGACTTCCAGGCGGGAGGGGTGTGGCAATACGGCATACAGATGGAAACCTGGTTTTAATCGTTGAACGTACTTGCGATAGTGCAGTGCTGGAGCGGCGAAGGATGCTCCAGGCTGATGATGTCGTTTCTTCCCAGGATGGATAATTACCAATGCTCAAGTTCAATGCTCATCTCGGCTTCCAATTCAATGAATTGCCTTTTCTGCAGCGCATCGAAGCCGCCGCAGTCGCCGGTTTCCGGGCAGTGGAGTTCCCGTCGCCGTACGAATTCGACGCCAGTCTGCTTGCCGACCATCTAGCCCAATACAGTTTGCCGTTGATTCAGTTCGCCGCCCCGGCTGGCGTTACCAAAGGCATCGCCGCGTTACAGGGCAGGGGAGAGGAATTTCGTGACGGGTTGCTCCAGGCCGCCCGCTACGCAAAGACCTTGGCGTGTGCGGATGTCCACATCATGTCGGGCGTTACCACGCAGAATGACGCTGAGCGAACCTACGCGGGCAACCTGGAATATGCGGTCAAGTACTTGGAAGACCAGGGGCTGCGGCCGCTGATCGAAGTGATCAGCGCGGAGGCGATGCCGGGCTATTACATGTCTGACTTCAGCAAGGCGCAACAGGTACTGGAGACCTTCCCGAGTGTCGGGCTGATTCTTGATCTTTACCATGCCCAGCTTTTGACCGGAGACGCAGCCGATGTGCTGGCGCGTTTCTATGACAGAACCGTGCATGTGCAAATAGCCGATTACCCGGGGCGTCACGAGCCGGGAACGGGGAATATCGACTTTGCTGCCTTGTTCGCGGCGCTGGAGCAACGCGGCTACGCCGGATGGATCGGGTGTGAATACCGTCCTTCTGGAACTACTGTTGCGAGTCTTGACTGGTTTAAGCAGCTAAGTGCTTAGGTTCTAGACAGAAATCTTTGAATCGCAGATATAGGTAAATCGCCGCCATCAAAGGCAGAAGCCCTTGATGGCCGAGCGAGAAGAACTCATCGATATCGGCCTGACGCTGGCGAGTAGGGGGGAGTTAATGCCTGATGCGGTTTTTGTAAGTCGAACTATTTTGTTCGGAGATTGTGATCCGGCAGGGGTGGTTTACACCCCGCGATTCTCACATTTTGCTGTAGAGGCCATTGGTGTAGCACTCGACAGATGGGTAGGGGGGCCGGGGCTTAGAGCGGTGATGAGTTTTAATATATTGCCGCCGGTGCGTGCGATGTCGATCGAGTTGCTGTCTCCGCTGACGTGGGATGACGAAATGACTATTAAAGTTGGCGTGGCCAGGTTGGGCGAGCACTCTTTTACTTTTTTGGTTGAGGGGGTTGTAGGCGAAGGCGTGCTGTCATTTACCGCGAATGTCACACACGTTTGTGTCTCACCGGAAAGTAAGGAAGTTGTACCCATTCCAGCTCCGTTGCGAGCGCTTCTTTCGTAGACGATCAGACGGACTCAACAAAGTTTCGGGGGGCTGTCGAGTGTCCGGTTGTGGCCAAAATCTACCGTTCCTCACCGGCAGTTATGGGGCAATTGCAGCGTTGGTGACTGGCAGTAATCGGCCAAAAGCGGACCATCGACACGCAGCTAATACGTCAGTAATGTGCAAAGTATTATTTCGCTTCCCCCCTTCTTGATGTCGCGTTTACAGACGCGATTTTTGATTGCTCAAGGGATTACGCATGAACATGGAATGTATGCAAAAAGCGGTTCGGCACTTAAAGATTGAATTTAAGGAGCAATAAAGTGGAAATCAGGATTGATATATTGGGTTCTCCAACAGAAAAGGATAAAGGAGTTCTGAATAATAGGTTTTCAGAATATCTTCGAATTCAATATCCAAATCTACCACCAGAATCAGAAGATAAAATATTTATGGTGGTTGCACACGATGAAGTGGGCGACTACATCGGTGCAATAAGTTGTAATTGTTACTGGGATGGCTTAGAGATTGACACCTTTTGGGTAAAGGAATCTCATCGCGGTAAAAAAGTAGGATCTATGCTTTTGGAGAAAGCAGAAGCGATTGGTGCCGACAATGGGGCAGTAGTTGCATTCTTAAAAACCGTTGATGCGAAGCAGTTCTATGAGCGGCATGGGTATGAGATTTATGGTGTTCTTGAGGATCGCCCAATCGGAACTAACCTGTATCATTTAAAGAAACGGCTAGTAAAACATGCATAGCAACTGATTCTAACCGGTCGCTTTGCTCACTGGGCCGGGCTAAAGCCCGCCCCTTAGCCAAATTCTGGTCAGCGTCTGCATTGAGTCGATTTCAGCCTCTCACGAAAGGCAGCAATCGGCCAGAAGCGGCCCGTGGACAGGCTAATGGCGAAACAGTAATTTGTGCGACAAGGCTGGCGAGAAATGGTCGGCAGCGAATCATTCAATCGGGCGCCCACGTATGCCCACTTCGCTAACCTTTAGGTGCCGCTATGGACTCGTATCGCAAGCTGGTTTCAGCAATAGAGGCGTTTGATCGCTGGGAGCAGCCTTGGGAGTTTTATGAGTCTGTATCATCTGCACCATCACTCGACGCAAATGACCTCGAAAAACTGCGACGCGCCTGGGGTGCAGCAATAGAGAGAGGAGGCTGGCTTGCGAGCAAGGACTTTGCCGATGGCTGCTCACTTGCAGATGCTCGTCTTGCGTCTGGATTTCCATGGCTTTCGAACAAGGCCCGACGGCAGCTTGTCAACGGGGCTTCCTACCAATGGCTGTAGCGCTAACAGCTTCGTCGAGGTCTGGATCAACGTTGGCGCATCTTGTTCAACAGCCCAATAACCGAATGACTACCTAGGGTCGGTTTCAGCCGGTCGTGGAAGGCAGAGATCGGCCAAAAGGAGCCAGTCGAAGGCGTCCAGAAAATCAGGGGCGATTCAGTTTTTTGCGTCGAATGCACCGCAGGCGACTACTATTTAATGGAAGTCTGGATCGTAGCCGTCTTCATTGTATTCCTGAATGAGTGACTGAGACGGCCTCACGCCAACCTCAACGTTAGCCCAATCTCTTACGCTTTTTGCCACACCATGGAAGCCGGGAAAGAGCGTTGAGCCATCAACGCCAAGTCGCGAGCAAAGGTCTAGTAAGGCGGGGGCTTCCTCAATCGGCAAGGTCATTTTAACAAGAGGTGTGTGGCTCCCTGTCATGCTGTAAATCTCTTCAACATCCTCTAGCGCTTCTACCTGATACAAGTCGTCTGGGTTATATCCTTTAACCTCATGTGTGGTGAATAAACCAGACTGAGCCGCCTGATTTTTGCTCGTTCCCCCTGGAGTCCTAATCACCTTCACTGTTTTCCAGTGCATCGCATAAGTGGTGTCCAGAGCCCAGATTGCCAGCCTCGGCATCTCTCTGCTATCAATCTCAAGGTTTGCCGATGACGCAGCGAAGTAACAGGCGACAAAGCTTCTCTCGGTCCAGTCTAGGAGGCGAGTGGGCACATCGTAGTGTTGAGCTACGGCCATGATTTCGTATAGTTGGGTAGACGGCCAAGGGATATGTGGACTTTGGAACGACCCCCAACCATCGGCAAGTGTTCCGCTCAACTGTTCGGTGTAACCCGGAACATTTAGCCCTGAGCGATCACAGCCAATCAGAAATCTCCTCAATATCTCCAGCTCAAAGGCCACTTGCCCAGCCGTTGAGGCATCAAACATCCTCCTTGGCGAGCCATAGGCGAATGAGCCTGTTCCACGCCTGCACACTGATGGTGTCAGCTTGTACTCATCACTTGGCTGACCTCTAAAGATGAATCTTCCAGCACCCCAAATAGGGTTTAGAGGGGACAAGTGGTCAAGCAACTGGCGTGCAGTGTGGAAAGGTATCTCTGTTGGATTTGCCATCGTTCCTTGACTCCGCTTCCGTTTGGCGAGTTTCAGTGTAATGGCCTTTTGATAGGCAGGCTATTGCAGTTCACTCAGGGCTATGGCCGCCCTTGAACGGACGTTAACTGCGGGCCTTTGAAGCGCTACGGATTTCGAAGAAACCTCCAAGCCTCAACGTAGGCCTGTTGTTAGGCCATTGCTGAACAGTCTGCTTTTGGCCGTTCTCAGACTGTCGCGACCGGCAACAATTGGCCGATTGCTGCTGGTCGCGACCGTAGGTGATTGGTGCTAGATACGAAGAACCGCCTGAACTTGTATTAATTTCTTAGCCAGTTCAGCCAGAGCATTTCAGGGACTTCGGATCGAATGACATATTGGCCATACTTCGAGTGTCAGGTACTGGTTGCCATTCAGCAGTGGTGGAGTCGATTTCGCGCAGAGTCCATTGCTGGGGGCCGGACCAGGACAGTTCTATGTAGGGGCCTTCAAGTACTTCGTTCGCTATTAACATGTCGACTTCGTCGGCAGGTCCCGGGAGCATGCCTCCGACAGCAATGGGCACGCGCTGATGCAAAAGGCTGTTGAGCATGCTCAACAACTCGGCACGTGATGTGTAATGCACTCTGTAATCCCCGACTTCTGTGTAGGCAAACACCAGGCTGCCGGAAACGGAGTCGACGGAGCTGATCAAAGTGAGATGCGTCGGTGGCAGGCCTAACCCCTTTGAATACCGTAGTTTGATAACTGCGCCCCTTTATGTAGTTCGCTTTATGAGCTCGACGAGCTTCGCGGCTTCATTGCGCAATTCATCGAATCTTTCGTTTAGCTCAACATGACCCGGCTTCCAGCAAGGGACGCCATTCTCATCACTTTGACCAAGAATGAGATCATTGAATGAGCCCATTCCACCATAGGCTGACTGTAGGTACTCAATTCCGGAGTAATCAGAATCCATTAAGCGTGCTCTTGCCTTACGCATCCACAGGCTCCAGTGAGTATCTCCATCGCTCTCAAGCATTGCTGCAAGCTGATCAAGAACGCAGATCAGCTCTTCGGTTTTAGGTCCCATTTCTTGACATCGTCCAAGGTGAATCACGGTATGGGAAGGAACCCCACCGCCGAGTATTTTTCGTCAGTCTCGCTACATAAGCTACTGTTTCGCAATCAGGTTGTCCAAGGGCCGCTTTTGGCCGATTGCCGTCCACGAGCATCAATTTTCGAGCAACCTATAAGTTACTCTCGATCAAAAGTGATCGCAGGGCCTTTGCTTACCTGCTGGATCCTCGATGGTGCGCGTTGACCTTTCTATTATTGGCTTCCCTTGAGTAACTAATTCACGCGCAGTGGCGCTTGGTATCTCCGTAAACGATACCTCCCAACCAAACACGCGATTGGCGCATTGATACACAGCTCGCTAAGGTCATGATTCGTTTTTGATCCTGCCCGTAAACAGTGGCAAAAACGTCACCATCACCTTCAGCGGAACCCACATGCGATATCGACGCCTCGACCTTAATCTCTTGGTTGCGCTGGACGCCTTGTTGAGCGAATGCAGTGTGAGTAGGGCCGCGGAGCGTCTGTGTCTGGGGCAGTCAGCTGCCAGCTCGGCATTGGGCCGCTTGCGTGAACATTTCAACGACCCGTTACTGTTGCAAGTGGGGCGCCGCCTGGAACCCACGGCGCTGGGCCTGGAGTTGCTGCCAAAAGTGCGTGCAGCGTTGGCGCTGACACGGGAAGTCGTCGACGCGCCACTAAGTTTTGACCCGGCGAACTGCGACCGGCACATCACCCTCGTAGCCTCCGATTACGTCGCCGACGTGCTGCTTCCGGCTGTCAGCCGTGTTTTGGCGCGTATCGCTCCGGGTGTTCGCTTGAGCCTGCGCGACATGCCTGTCCCGCGCGACGGTGATGTCGTCAGCGAAGCGCTCGATTATCGGCGCAGTGATTGCGTGATCGTGCCGCAGCGACGGTTGAATCCGGCCTATCCCCATGTGCGGCTCATGACTGACCAGCTCTGTTGTATCGTCTGCGCGCAACAGCCACAGTTTGCCGAGCAACTGAGCATGGCTGACTATCGCGCGGCAGCGCATGTGGTGCGCGAGTTTGCCGACGGGCACAACCTGGCGATGGATGCCATGCATCTGCATGAACTCGGGATTGAACGGCAAGTGGCGGTGACCGTTGAAAGCTTTGTGCTGATGCCGGAGTACATCATTGGCACCGCGCGCATTGCCACGGTGTTTCAACGACAGGCGCAGCGCTTCGCCCAGCGTTATCCGTTGCGCGTCCACCCGGCACCGCTGGCTTTCCCAGAGGCCGTTCAAGTCTTGCAATGGCATCCCTATCAAGAACATGACCCGGTCATGCAGTGGTTTCGCGGCCTGCTTCTGGAACAGGCCGCGTTGCTCAATCAACCCTCTGCCTGATCGCCGCTGTCGGCGACCAATCCGGCCTTGGCGATGGCCAGCAATGCGCAGCGTTCGTCGTTGTCCGAGGTATCGCCACTGATGCCGATAGCCCCGAGCACCAAGCCCTCGGCATTACGGATCAATACACCTCCCGCCACGGGAATCACCTCGCCGCCGGTCAAACTGTTGATCGCGTCGAAAAACGCCGGCATGGCCTGCGCGCGTCTTGCCAGTTCACGTCCTCCAAAACCCATTCCAAGGCAACCGCGCGCCTTGCCGATAGCGATTTGCGGGCGGAGGAAGCTGGCGTCTTCGTCGCGCAAAACCGCCAAGGGATGGGCGGCGGCATCCAGTACCGCGACGCCCAGCGGTTTGATCCCGGTTTCCCGAGCGATGCGGATGGCATCGCTGGCCATGTTCGTCGCAGTCAGTAGATCAAGTCGTTGCATGGCCTCTGTCCTCATACGGCCCACTTGCCCAGTTGGGCCACGCGGTCGCGGGTGTAAAGATCGGTCCATTTCAGCGAGTTGAAATCGGACACTTGCTTGGGGTTGTAGGGGCTGCGATCCATACGCACCGGTTGGCCTGCCTTGTAAACGGCCTTCAGGCGCGAACGATCCTGAAGGATGCGAATATCATCCAGCGGTGAACCGTCGAGCACGAGGAAGTCTGCCTGCTTGCCCACTTGCAGCGAGCCGAGGGTTTCACCGCGCGGCATACAGCGCGCACCGACAGCCGTCGCTGCGTATAACGCTTCGGCCGGAGTGAATCCCAGACGCGTGACCAACAGCTCCAGTTCGCGCGCATGCCATTCGCCATAGGGCGTCACCGCAAAACCGCTGTCACTGCCGCAGGCAAACGGTACGCCGGCCGCTTTGGCGCGTTTGAGCACCGCCGAACCGACCTCCAATGTGCGAGCACAATAACCGGCGTAACCGGTGCTGATCGCCGGATCATGGGGCTGGCAGAAATCCACGGTGTTCTGCGGGAACGTCATGGTCGGGGCAAGAATGCTGCCGGCTTCAAGCAGCGCCTCGATGCACGCGTCGTCCATGTAAAAGGCGTGGAAAACCAGATCAACGCCTGCGCGCGCCGCGTACATCACGGCTTCGCGACCGTAGGCATGGGTGGCGACCTTGCAGCCCAGACGATGCGCTTCCTCGACCATTTCGAAGGTTTCGTCGGCGGTGAAGGCCGCAATGATTTCGCCGTTGGGACGGCGGTGCGTGCCGTCCATGGCGATCTTGATCAGGTCAACGCCATCCTTGGCCTGCTTGCGGATCTCCGCGAGGGCGTCGCTACGGCTGGTGACCAACTGCGCGGTGAAGTACTCCGGAGCGCCGACCCGACTCGGGAACCAGTCATTGAGACTCTGGCGGTTGGTGATGACGCGGCTGCTGGCCGCGATCCTCGGACCTTCGAATAAACCTGCGGTGACGGCATTGCGCACGGCGATGCTGAGCTGGCCGCTGTCGCCGGGGCAGACCATGCTGGTGACGCCGGCAGCCAGCACGTGTTGCGCGAAGAACATCCCGCGCAACGCGCGAAATTCGTCGCTGGTCCACAGATCAATGTCTTCCTCGCTCTGCGCGTTACCGAAGGCCAGATGGGTGTGCACATCCACCAGCCCCGGCATGACGAAATTATCCCCCGCATCCACCTGGGTATCGCCTGGCTTGGGAGCGGGTGCCAACGCGGTGGGTCCGACGTAACTGAGCAAGCCGTTTTCGACGATCAATGTCTGTTGTTGGCGGGTTTGCAGTCCGGTGCCGTCAAACAGGGTCTGGCATTTCAGGTGCAGGGCAGTCATGTCGCCTTCGCTATGTGATTGTTATGCAAAGAGAGGCTAGAGAGCAGGCGAGGGGACGACCAGCAGATTGCATCGATGGCGGCGTATTGACGGCATCAATAGCTGCGCCAGCGCTTGAATCCGGTAATGCAAAACGCCGGACAATCGAAAGATTGTCCGGCGTTTTTTTTTGGCGTGTTTTTCAGTGGATCAAGCGGTGCGACCGCCGAGGGTTTCAGCAACCCAGTCAGCAATGTATTGCCCTGCATTGATGCTGTTGTCGAAGCTCGAATGCTGCACACCACCTTCACGTTCGGTGAAGATTTTCAGTTCGCATTTTGGACTGTTGACCAGTTGTTCGTAGGTGCGATGCGCCCACTTCAACGGTATCTGCGAATCCTGCTCACCATGGGTCACCAGGAACGGCACTTTGATCCGGTCGAGCACGCCATCGAGGTGGACGTTTTCGGCGATGGTCATGAACTCTTCGACGTCCTTGGCCCCCCAGACCCAGCAGACATGCGCCCAGTAATGCGGTACCGGGAAGCTGCCTTCCTTTTCCAGTCGACGCTTTTGCACATCACGCCAGTCATGGTTGGCGCCCCAGACTACGCCGCAGGCGAAGCGTGGTTCGAATGCAACCGCGCGCGGGCAGTAATACCCTCCAAGGGAGACACCTTCGAGCCCGATACGTTTGGCATCGATGTCGCTTCGGGTTTCCAGCCAATCCACCACAGGACTGGCCCAGTGTTCACTGTCGAATCGTGCGGTCAGGCCATGCAGGCGCAGCGCTTCGCCGGTGCCGGGCTGGTCGATGATCAGCGAAGAGATGCCGCGTTTCGCCAGCCAGGCGGGCAAGCCCACGCGGTATTTCATTTCTTTGGTCGAGTCCAGACCATTGACCTGCACCAGAATCGGCGCCGGCCCCTCGACGCCTTCGGCACGCACGAGCAAGCCGGAAAGATGTTTGCCCTCGTAAGGGATTTCCACCCGTTCACAGTTTTCCCGCGACAATTCGATGCCGCGCTTGAAGGTCTGCAGAAAACGCTGATACAGCTCGGTACGGCCTGGCGCACCATGAGCTTGCAGACGCTCGCAGGTCAAATAGTAAGTGGCGGCGCGGTTGTATTTTTCGCCAGCCGAGAGCATCCGGCCATTGCCTTCGTCTTCTTCGGCCAGACCGCAAAGCTTGTCAGCCATTTTCGCCCAGGTTTCGCGAAAGGCGCGGGTGCCGGCCGCGTCTGGCTGCTTGGCCGCCTCTTGCAGCGGGGCGCACATCTCTTCGATTTCGCCCATGCGGGCGCCCATTTCAATGGCCAGGTCGACAGAGAGATTCCAAACGTAGTTGGTCGGGAAATAGCGAAACATGATTATTGTTGTCCTTATGGTTGCCTTGGCATTCCCAAGGCACGTTAAGGATCACCCGACTAATTGGCCAATCGTGACGGCGGATACGAGGTATCGCGAGATACGATGGGCACGTGTTGCAGATGCTGGATGGATTCGCTGATGCGTTCGCGCAGCCAGCGGTGCATCGGGTCGCCGTCAACGCTGCGGTGCCACAACATGTACTCGCGCATGACCGGAATCTTCACCGGCGGCGGCAGGATGCGCAGCGGCAGATAGTGCGCGTAGAGGTTCGCCAGGCGCTGGTGCATCGTGGCGATGCGCTGCGTGCCGACAATCAATTGCGGCAGGGTATTGAAGTCGTTCGTGATCACTTCAATGCGCCGATTGAAACCGTATTGATTCATGAACCATTCTTCGATGCTCATGTGTCGGGTACGGCCAAAGCCCACCGAGACATGGCCCATCTCCATGTACTCCTCAAGAGTAAGGCTGTCGCCGACATGCGTATTGCCTTGCCACACCACGCACACGTGTTCTTCCTCGAACAGCAGGCGCGAAGGGTGGCCGTCAATGATGTAGCGCTCGGGAACGATCATCAGGTCGACCTCGCCACGCATCAGCAACTCGCCGGAATTGTCGCTGGGGCCAAGCATTTCGAAAGTGATGTTGGGCGCTTGCTGATGAATGTTCTGGATCACTTGGGCGAACAGCACGCTGATCAGATAGTCCGAGGTCACCAAGCGAAAATGACGTTTGCTGGTGGCCGGGTCGAACACCGGTTTGGCGGTGATTGATGACTGGATCGTCAGCAGGACTTCACGCACCGGTTTGGCCAGTTCCGTGGCATAGGGCGTGGGCTGCATCTTGCGTCCGACCTGGACCAGCAACTCATCCTCAAAGTAGGTGCGCAAACGCGCGAGCACGCCGCTGGTGGCGGATTGGGTCATGTGCAGGCGTTCGGCAGCGCGGGTGATGTTCTGCTCCTCGAGCAACACATCGAGCGCGACCAGCAGGTTCAGATCCAGATGGTTGAAACGCATGGGCAGGTCCGTTCTTGTATTTATTTTCGCAATACATTCGAACGAATCCATTGGCGCGTCAACCTTCGTCGCAGGTATCGCGTTTGCCGATAGGTCGCATCCCGACTCGCGATTAGTCAGCGCTCAGCCCTTACGCCAATCTTCGCCGCAGTCGGCCCTGCTGCCGACACCACCACCGGTTTCCAGTCAGGCCCGGCGCGCTGCAAGGCGTCCATGGCGACCGTCACCGGATCATAATTTCAATGGAGTGGTAAGCCATGAACATCATTGGCCTTGATGCCCTGATTTTTGGCGTCGATGACATTCAAGCCTGCACCGATTGCCTGCGCGACTACGGCCTTGCGCCGGTCGGCGTTGACAGCGAAGGCGGGCGTTTCGAAGCGCTGGACGGCACCGCGGTGATTATCCGTCGAGCCGACGATCCTGATTTGCCGGCGGCAATCGGCCCGGCGCCGTCCATTCGCGAGACGGTCTACGGGGTCGGCGCGATCAGCGATCTGGATGCCATCGAAGATGAGCTGGCCCGTGATCGTAGTGTCCGTCGTGATCAGCACGGCGTGCTGCACAGCGTTGACGATATGGGTTTCGCGATCGCTTTTCAGGTCAGCGTACGCAGGCCTTACAGCGCACCGGATGACCTGACCAATGCCGCCGGTCATGCGCCACAGCGGCCACTTAACCAGCCGGGCATTACCCTCGATATGGGCGCTGTTCCGCGCACTTTGTCCCACGTGGTGTATTTCGTCCCTGATGCGGCAAAGGCTGAAGCCTTTTACGCCGAGCGTCTGGGTTTTCGCACCACCGACACCTTCATTGGCGCCGGGCCGTTCATGCGACCGGCAGGCTCTGATGATCACCATTGCCTGTTCATGATCCAGACCCCGCCGCACATGAAAGGCTGCGAACACTTCACCTTCCACATGGGCAGTGGCACCGAAGTGCTGCTGGCCGGGACGCGTTTCGAGCAAAAAGGCTGGACCAGCTTCTGGGGCCCGGGCCGTCACCTGTTTGGCTCCAATTGGTTCTGGTACTTCAACAGTCCGTTGGGCTGCCACATCGAATACGACGCCGACATGGACAAGCACGATGACGCCTGGGAGGCCCGTCGCGCGCCGCTGTCGGCGGATAACTCGCAGCTGTTCCTGTTCAGCGCGAAAGAAAAATGGGCGCCGGGCGGTCCGCCGCCGAAGCTCGGTTGAGGGCCGCGCTGATCATGAGCGCTATTGCGCAGCCATTGTGTCGGCTGGACGAATTGGAGGAGGGCCGGGCGCGCGGGTTCGATCCGTTGGCGCAGGGACGCGACAGCGTGTTTGCCCTGCGTCATGACAATCAGGTGCGGGTCTATCGCAACCGTTGCCCGCATCTGGACGTGCGCCTGGAGTATCGCAAGGACCGTTTCCTGTCCGCCGATGGCCAGCTGATCGTCTGCTACGCCCACGGTGCGCAATTTCTGCCTGCGACGGGCGAGTGCATTTACGGCCCGTGCCTGGGCCAGACGCTGGAGACGCTGCCGAGCTGCGAGAAGGATGGCTGGCTGCTGGTGCAAATGCCTGAAGGCTTGCCGCTGCCAGGATAAATCGAGGTATCGCGTACGGCGATACATCGCATCCCTACTCGCGATTAGTCAAATCCCTGCTTTGCCGGGAAGCTTCATCCAACGATGCCGTGCCCGACGCAGCATCGATCACAAGAATAAAAAGAGAGAACACCATGAGTGCAGTGAACAACGTTCTGATCGTGGGCGGTGGTATCGGCGGCTTGTGTGCGGCCATCGCCTTGCGGCGTAAAGGTATCGAGGTCGACCTGATCGAGCTCAAGTCCGAATGGACAGTCTACGGCGTCGGGATTATTCAGCAGAGCAACGTCGTCCGTGAAATGGCCAAGCTGGGCGTTCTCGACGGTTATCTGGACGCCGCGTATGCCTTCGAAGACGTCGCCATCTACGGCCCCGGCGGACAACAACTGGCGCGCATTCCGGGTCAACGCCTCGCTGGTCCGCAGTACCCAGCCAACGTCGGCATTTCCCGCTTGGCGCTGCACAAGGTCCTCAGCGAAACCGCCTTGCAACTCGGTGCCAACGTCCGTTTGGGCCTGAGTGTGGAAGCGCTGGACGACAACGGCACAGAGGTCGACGTGTTGTTTACCGACGGCAATCGCGGCCACTACGACCTGGTGGTCGGTGCCGACGGACTGTTCTCGAAAGTGCGCAGCCTGGTCTTCGGCGATGCCTACACCCCGCGTTTCACTGGTCAGTCGGTGTGGCGCTACAACTTTCCCCGCGCGCCCCAAATCGATCATCTGGCCAACTATCAAAGCGCTGACGGCAACGCCGGGCTGGTGCCGCTGGCCGGCGATTTGATGTACCTGTTTCTGACGTCCCACGAACCGTCCAATCCGTGGATGGATCCTGCCGATCTGGCTGCGCAGATGCGCCAGCGCCTGCAAGGCTTTACCGGGCTGATCGGCGAGCTGCGTGAGCAAATCACCGACAACAGCCAGGTCGTCTACAAGCCGATGGAAGTGGTGTTCGTCGATGAGCCGTGGCATCGCGGACGCGTCCTGCTGATCGGCGATGCGGCCCATGCGACCACGCCGCACCTCGGCCAAGGCGCCGGCATGGCCATCGAAGACGCGATTGTGCTCAGCGAAGAACTGACTCGCGAGCAGTCCGCCGCCACCAGCGTCGAGCAGCAGTTGCAGCGCTTTATGGCGCGGCGTTTCGAACGTTGCAAATACATCAGCGAAAGCTCGGTGCTGGCCGGAGACAAGGAGATGCAACACGACCGCGACTTCGATCGCATTGGCCTGGTCAAGCAAATGCTCGCGCGCACAGCCGAGCCAATCTAAGCCCCACCTGCGACTCATCCACAGCAGTTACCACTATAAAAACAAGAGGTTAACGCGATGGTTAGTTCTACGACTGCGGCGCTCGCGCGTCGCCCGGTCTGCTCGTCTGCACCCTTTGGTTTGAGCGTTGCTGCGCTGCTGGTGCTGTGCAGCCAGGCCGCTCACGCTTTCGACATCGATACCGGCAACCCGGATTTCAAGCTGCGCTGGGACAACACGATCAAGTACAGCGCTGCCTGGCGCACGCAGAATCCGAGCAGCAAGTTGACCGAGGGTCAGGTGGCGCTCAATCAGGACGATGGCGATCGCGCGTTCAAAAAAGGCCTGATCTCCAATCGCACCGACATCCTCTCGGAGCTGGATCTGTCGTTTCAGGATTTCGGCGCACGTTTGAGCGGTGCAGCGTGGTACGACAGCGAGTACCAGGGCAACAACGACAATAACGATCCGTCCCGCGCCAACGCGCGCTCCGTGGGCTACGACGAGTTCACCGATGACACCCGTCATTTGCACGGTGGTGACGGCGAAATCCTCGACGCGTTCGTCTACTGGAACGGTGAACTGGCCGACCGTGCAACGTCGGTGCGCGCCGGCCGTCATGGTCTGATCTGGGGCGAGAGCCTGTTCTTCGGCGCCAACGGCATTGCCGGTGGCATGGCCCCGGTTGACGTGGTCAAGGCGCAGTCGGTGCCTAATACGCAGTTCAAGGAAATCACCCGTCCGGTCAATCAACTGTCGGGCACCTTCCAACTGACGGACAACGTGTCCCTCGGTGCGTTTTACCAACTGGAGTGGGAAGAAACACGCTTGCCTGGCGCAGGCAGCTACTTTTCTACCAGCGACACCATCGGTGAAGGCAATGAACGCCTGATTGTCGGCGCACCGTTTCCGGCGTTTCTGGGTGGTAACGCCAGCAGTCCGGCGGCGTTTTTCCATGGCAAAGACAAAGATGCCAGAGATTCGGGGCAGGGTGGACTGCAACTGAAATACAGCGCCGAGACCGTGGAGTACGGTCTCTATGCCATTCAGTACCACGACAAGACCCCCAAGCTGTACCTCAGACCTTCCACTGGCGCACCGAACTTCAGCACGGGCCAAATCGGCGATTACTATTGGGTTTACCCAGAAGACATCCGCGCGCTGGGCGCGAGTTTCTCCACCACGGTCGATGCCTACAGCTTTGCCGGTGAAGCCTCGATGCGCTGGAACATGCCGCTGGTGTCCAACGGCGTCACGGTGCTACCGGGGGTTGCTGCCGACAACGATGATGACGCGCTTTATGCCGTCGGGCGCACCGCGCACATCAACCTCAACGTGATCGCATCGTTCGGGCCGAACTTCATTGCCAAGGAGTCCGGATTCGTCGGTGAGGTCGCCTGGAACCGTCTGCTCAGCGTCACGAAAAACCGTGCCGCACTAGACCCCAACGCCACCGATGACGGTCTCGGCTTCAAGATGGTTTACACCCCGACTTATCGGCAGTTTTTCCCCGGCGTGGATATCAGCATTCCGGTTGGCCTGAGCTATTTCCCGCTTGGCAAATCGGCGGTTGTCAGTTCGTTCGGCGCGAATAACGGCGGTGACATGAATATCGGTATTACCGCGACCTACCTCGACCGTGTGACCGCCGGCCTGACGTACACGCATTACTACGGCCCCGAGAACACCAACCTCAACGCGGCCAGCCAATTCAATTTCCAGCAATCGCTGAAAGATCGGGATTACCTGGCTTTCTCCGTCAAGACCACGTTTTAAGAGGACTTGCGCATGACTTCTCACCACCACAATCGTCTCCCGCGCCTGAAGGCTCTGTGCTTTGCCTTGCTCGGAACGCTTACCGTCCTGAGCCAGGTTGCGACTGCGGCCACCGCAGAAGAGGCGGCCAAACTGTCGAGCAGTCTCACGCCAATGGGGGCCGAGCGCGCAGGTAATGCCGACGGCAGCATTCCGGCGTGGCAGGGCGGTTACACCAAAGTTGACCCGGCGTACAAACCCGGCGGCAAACGCAACGATCCGTTTGCGGCCGACAAGCCGCTGTTCAGCATCACCTCGAAGAATCTTGCGCAATACGCCGCCAAGCTCAGCGATGGCACCAAGGAGATGTTCAAGCGTTTTCCTGACACCTATCGCATTGACGTCTATCCGACCCGTCGCTCGGCCGCTGCGCCGCAATGGGTGTACGACAACACCCTGAAAAATGCCACCCGTGCCAAGCTGGTCGACAGCAGCGCCGGACCTGTGCCCGAAGGTGCGTTTGGCGGTATTCCATTCCCGATTCCGCATAACGGCGCCGAAGCCATGTGGAACCACATCCTCAACTGGCGCGGCACGTCACTGGCCATGCACTTTCGCCATTACCTGATGACTGCAGACGGCAAACAGGTGATGACCACCGACGGCCAGGCGATCCAGGACATGCCGTATTACTACCAGGACGGCACGCCGGAAAGTTTCGCCGGTGATTACTGGCTGTTCCGCCTGCTTAATGTCGGCCCGCCATTGCGTGCCGGTGAGCAAATCATGGGGCGCACCAATATCAACGGCGACAAGTCCCAGGCTCACGTCTATCTGACCGGCCAGCGCCGCGTGCGCAAATTGCCGAATGCCTGCTGCGACACACCGACGCCGGCCACCGCCGGGGTGATGTCGTTCGATGAGTTGAGCGTGTTCCAGGGGCGCATCGATCGCTTCGACTGGAAACTGGTCGGCAAGCAGGAAATGTATATCCCTTACAACACCAACAAAGTCCTGACCGCCGGCAAACCGGAAGACCTGTTTCTGGCCCATCACATGAATCCTGATTACGTGCGCTGGGAATTGCATCGCGTGTGGGTGGTAGACGCCGAACTCGCGCCGGGCAAGCGTCACCAGTTGCCGAAGGGCCGCTACTACCTCGACGAAGACACTTGGCAAGCGATGCTCGGCGATCGCTGGGACGCCAACGGCCAACTCGCCAAAACCTTGTGGTCGCTACCGGCCGTGCTGCCGGATCTGCCAGCGCAAGCGCAGCTATCTTCGGGTTTCTACGACCTGACCTCCGGCGCCTGGTTTATCCAGAACGTCTACACCGGTCTGCCTGAGCAATACGGCGTGGTCGATCGCTACAAGGCGTCTGAATTCTCGCCGGCGGCGATGGCGGGTGCCGGGGTTCGTTGAATCGGGCCGGATCGCGACAGGTGTGGCGATCCGGTTTCACAGGTGGTTTCGAGGTCGGTATGAACAGAATCTGTCAGGTGCTCGGGCGGTTGTTAGCGCTGCTGGCGCTGCCTTGCGTATTACCCATGAGCCAGGCTCAGGCTGCCGCCGTCGGTGATGTATTGCACACCCCGGCGATGCGCGCGCCGCAGGCCCGGCAAGCGGTTTTGCTTGATCTGGCGCGGGCAGGTGCGCGGTTGGTGGCGGTCGGCGAACGCGGCATCGTCTTGCTCTCCGATGACAACGGTATCAATTGGCGGCAGGCGCAGGTGCCGGTCTCCGTCAGCCTTACGGCGGTGCAGTTTGTCGATGCGAACACGGGCTGGGCGGTCGGCCATGCCGGTGCGGTGCTGGTCTCCCACGACGGCGGTGAAAACTGGGCGTTGCAACTGGACGGCGATCGCGCTGCGCAACTGGAATTGCAGGGCGCACGCGAGCAATTGCCGACAGCGACTGACCCCGACGCAGCGGCGGCACGTGTGCAAACTGCCGAACGGATGGTCAGCGAAGGCGCGGACAAACCGTTTCTGAGCCTCAAGTTCACCGATGCGCGTCACGGCCTGATCGTCGGCGCCTACGGCCTCGCGTTTACCACCGAGGACGGCGGCGTGAGCTGGCAGTCGCTGATGGGCCAGATCGACAATCCGGTGGGCGCGCACTTGTATGCCATCGCGCAACAAGGCGAGCGTTGGTTCGTGGCTGGCGAGCAAGGTTATGTGGCGCGTTCAGAGGACGGCGGACAATCCTTCGTCGCGCTCGACAGCCCGTACAGCGGCAGCTTTTTCGCCCTGCAAGTACGCGATGACGGCACGCTACTGGCGGCAGGCCTGAAAGGCAACGCGTTCATTTCCACCGACGACGGCAACAGCTTCGTGCCCGCGCCCGTACCGATGCCCGTGTCCTTCAGTGAAGCGATTCGCAGCGCTGACGGCCAGCTGTTGTTGGTCAATCAGGCGGGCGCAATGTTTCGCACCACGGGCGACGCACCCACCCTGCAGCCTTTCGGCAAACCGCTGGGCAAACCGATTTCCAGTGTCGTGCAGGCCGCCGATGGCAGCCTGGTGCTGGCCGGTTTCACCGGGGTGACGCGCCTGGCGTCGCCCACCGCTACAGCTTCGGAGTGAGGTTATGAAACCATTCGACAACGCCACGGCCAGCCTGGCGAGTTTCGACCCGCGTTCCGGCTCGGTCGTGGAACGCACTTTGTTCAATCACCGGTTGTGGGTGTTGCTGGTGTGCCTGGTGACCACGCTTTTCCTGGGCTATCAGGCCACGCGCGTCGAGCTGAACGCCAGTTTCGAAAAGATGATTCCCACGCAACAACCCTACATCGCCAATTATCTGCAACATCAAAAGCAGCTCAGCGGTCTAGGCAACTCCTTGCGCATCGTTGTCGCCAATCGCCAGGGCGATATCTACGACGCTGAGTATCTGAAAACCTTGCAGGCCTTGAGCGACAAGCTTTACCTGCTGCCCGGCGTCGACCGTGCCTACATGAAGTCGCTGTGGACGCCGGCAACGCGTTGGGTCGCAGTGACTGAAGACGGACTGGATGGCGGTCCGGTGATTCCGGACGATTACGCGGGCACCCCGGCCAGTCTCGAGGCCTTGCGCCGCAACGTGCAGCGCTCCAACGAGCTCGGCCAACTGGTAGCGTTCGATCAAACCTCGAGCATCATTTACGTGCCGTTACTGGCCACGACTGCAGACGGCCAGGCGCTGAATTACTCGGTGCTGTCGGAGCAACTGGAGGCGTTGCGCAGCGAGTACCAGAACGCCAGGATCGACATTCACATCACCGGTTTCGCGAAAAAGGTCGGCGACCTGATCGCCGGGCTCAAGCAGATCCTGTTGTTCTTCGCCGTCGCGATTCTGATCACCACCGCCGTGCTGTTCTGGTACACACGCTGCCTGCGCAGCACGTTGCTGGTGGTGTTCTGTTCGCTGGTGGCGGTGGTCTGGCAGTTGGGTCTGTTGCCGTTGCTCGACTATCAACTGGATCCGTACTCGGTGCTGGTGCCGTTTCTGGTGTTCGCCATCGGCATGAGCCACGGCGCGCAGAAAATGAACGGCATCATGCAGGACATCGGTCGCGGCATGCACCGGGTGGTGGCCGCGCGCTTCACCTTTCGACGGCTGTTTCTGGCCGGGCTGACGGCATTGCTCTGCGACGCAGTGGGTTTCGCCGTGCTGATGCTGATCAAGATCCAGGTGATTCAGGATCTGGCCGTGATCGCCAGTATCGGTGTGGCGGTGCTGATTTTCACCAACCTGATTCTGCTGCCGGTGTTGCTGTCCTACGTCGGCGTAACGCCACGTGCGGCGCAATTGAGCCTGAAGAGCGAGCAGAACGATCAGGCTGGCGCGCGGCGTCATGGCTTCTGGCGTTTTCTCGATCTGTTTACCCGACGTCGCTGGGCCAGCCTGTGCATTGCCATCAGCCTGGCGTTGGCGGCATTGGGTTTTGTGGTCAGCCTGCAATTGAAGATCGGTGATCTGGATGCCGGCGCACCGGAGCTGCGGGCCGACTCACGCTACAACCAGGATGACGCGTTTCTGACCCGGCATTACGGTGCCAGCAGTGATTTGTTCGCGGTGATGGTCAAAACTCCGGCCGGGCAGTGTGCGCGTTACGACATCCTTGCCAAAGTCGATGCGCTGGACTGGCAACTGCGCGCATTGCCGGGGGTGGATTCGACCAACTCGCTGGCCTTGCTCAACCGGCGCATGCTGGTTGGCCTCAGCGAAGGCAGCGCCAAGTGGTACGAGCTGCAGAACAATCAGGCGATGCTCAACATGATCACCGCCAGTGCGCCACGCGGCTTGTACAACGAGGATTGCAGCCTGCTCACGCTGTACGCCTACCTCACCGATCACAAGGCTGAAACCCTGACGCGGCTGGTCGATCATGTCGAGCAATTCGCCGCCGCCAATAACAACGATGATGTGCAGTTCCTGCTGGCAGCGGGCAATGCCGGCATCGAGGCGGCGACCAATATCGTGGTCAAACAAGCCAATCGCGAGATGCTGTTCTGGGTCTACGGCGCGGTGATCGTCCTGTGCCTGATCACCTTCCGTTCGTGGCGCGCCACGCTGTGCGCGGTGATTCCACTGATGGTCACCTCGATCCTCTGCGAAGCATTGATGGTATGGCTGAACATCGGCGTGAAGGTCGCGACGTTGCCGGTCATCGCGTTGGGTGTCGGCATTGGTGTCGACTATGCGTTGTATGTGATGAGCATCCTGCTCGGTCATTTGCGCCAGGGTGCGAGCCTGTCAGAAGCCTATTACCGCGCCCTGGTGTCCACCGGCAAAGTGGTAATGCTCACCGGCATCACGCTCGCCATCGGCGTGGCCACGTGGATCTTCTCGCCGATCAAATTCCAGGCTGACATGGGCGTGCTGCTGGCGTTCATGTTCGTCTGGAACATGGTCGGCGCGCTGCTGCTGTTGCCAGCGCTGGCGTACTTTCTGCTGCCTGCACGGCGCACGAACACCGACGCAGAAACGCCGGAGGAGGCGATCAATCTGGCCCTGCCGTCGCGAGCCGTGGCGGTAGATGTTGTTCAATCGCGTCATCGGGAGACCTGTCATGGCCGTTGAGTCTTCATTGGAAAACAGCGGCCGTCGCGCTGGTTTAACGCAATCGTTGCTGTTGCTGCTCGGCAGCTGTCTGCCAGTGCTTGGCGCGGTACTGCTTGCACCGGTATTGCCGCGCATGCAGGCCCATTTTGTCGATGTCGCGGGCAGCACGGTGCTGGTGCCGATCGTGCTGACCTTGCCGGCATTGATGATTGCATTGCTGGCACCGTTTGCCGGGGTCATCGCCGATCGACTTGGACGCAAACCGCTGTTGTTGGCGAGCATGGCCCTGTACACGCTCTGCGGTGTGTTGCCGCTGTGGCTCGATTCGCTGCCGGCCATTGTCGCCTGCCGCGCCGGGATCGGTCTGGCGGAGGCGGGGATCATGACCTGCTGCACGACGCTGATGGGCGACTACTACAGCGGCGCCCGACGCGAGCGCTTGTTCGCGTTGCAGATGGTCGCGACCTCACTGTCTGCTGCGGTGTTTATCGCGCTGGGTGGTTTTCTTGGCCAGGACGACTGGCGCACACCGTTTGCGCTGTACGCGGTCGGGCTGATTTTCCTGCCGCTGATGGCGTGGAAACTCTGGGAACCGCAACCCCGCGTGCAACCGGCAGCAACATTGCCGGTGCCAGCCCCGCGCGCATTTCCATGGCGGGCACTAACACCCATGTATGCATTGTCGCTGCTCGCGGGCCTGAGCCTGTTCATCGTGCCGGTGCAGGCCGGCTACTTGCTCAACTTGTTGCACGTGGATGCGCCGCAGCAGATCGGCATGACCATGGGCGCCAATCAACTCGGTGTGCTCGTCGGGGCCTTGAGTTTTCGCCTGTTGAGCGGTCTGCGCAGCCAGCATGTGTTGCTGATTGCCTTTGGCCTGGCTGGCATCGGCGGGCTGTTGATGGCCGCTGCCGGCAGCCACGCGCAGGTGGTGGTCGCGGTACTGGTTAATGGTCTGGGCATCGGCCTGATGTTGCCGACGTTGATCACCTGGATCATGGCGCAAGTCGGGTTTGCTCAGCGTGGGCGAGCGGCGGGGTGTTTCACCGCTGCGATTTTCGCTGGCGAATTCATCAGTCCGCTGGTGGTACTCGCCATCACTTCCGGGGCTTACACGGCGTTGCCGCAAGCACTGGCCATGATCGGTTGGCTGCAACTGGTCGTGGCGCTGTTTTGTCTGTCCGTGCCGAGGCTCGGTGGACTGTTGACCCGCACCCATGTCGGCGGGCACGACTCCATCGGCAACGGCCATTGAACGAGGATTTTCCATGCAAGCGCTTCCCCCATTCAAACGCGTGGTCACCGGGCATGATGCTCAAGGCCGCGCGGTCGTCGCCAGTCTCGGAGCAACGGCCAACGTCTTCGCACTGCAATCGGTGCCGGGCACGGTGTTTCATGAAATATGGAACAGCAGCGGCAGTCCGGTCCTGCTCGACAATGCCGATGATCCAACCAGCAAACCCTTACAACTGAGCCCCGGCCCGCTGGGCAGTGTGATTCGCGTCGTCGATATCCCGCCAGACAGCGTGCAGAACCAGGTCAGCGCTGCCGCTGCAGCGGCCGCGTTTGCCGAGATTGGCCAGGCGCATGCCGGCACCGGTCAGGCGAACTCGCGGCACAAACTGATGCACCGCACCGAAACTCTCGATTACGGCATCGTCACCGAAGGCGAAGTCTGGCTGGTGCTCGACGATGAAGAGGTCCACCTCAAACGCGGCGACGTGGTGGTTCAGCGCGGCACCAATCACGCGTGGAGCAACCGTACCGAGGCCATGGCACGCATGGTGTTTATTCTGCTGGACGGGCGTTTCGCCGCTGAATTGCAAGACTGCCCGGGAGAAAAAGCATGAAGCTCGCAACCTTGAAAAACGGTAGCCGTGACGGCCAGTTGGTGGTGGTTTCACGCGACATGGCCCGGGCGCTGGACGCCCGTTCGGTAGCGCTGACCTTGCAGCAAGCCATCGAAAACTGGGCTGAAGCCGAGCCGCGTTTGCAAGCCCTAGCGCGTGAGCTTGAAAACCAAGATTGCCGCGAGGCCTTTGCCTTCGACCCCGCGCAGGCGATGGCGCCGTTGCCGCGTGCTTATCAATGGTGCGATGGCTCGGCGTTTCTCAGTCACGGTGCACTGATGCAGAAGGCGTTCAACCTCGACCCGATCGAAGGCGCCGACCGTACGCCGTTGATGTACCAGGGCGCCGGTGATGACTTCATCGGCGCACACGATGACATCGAACTGCCGAGCGAAAGCCAGGGCATCGATTTCGAAGGCGAATTTGTCGTGCTGGTCGATGATGTGCCGATGGGCTGTTCAGCCGAAAACGCGTTGCAGCACATCAAACTGATCCTGCAGATCAACGATGTCAGCCTGCGTGCGCTGGCACCGCGGGAAATGCGCACCGGGTTCGGTTTTCTGCAAGCCAAACCGTCCTCCAGTTTTGCCCCACTGGCGATTACCCCGGATGAACTCGGCGAAGCCTGGCGAGACGGCCGCGTCAATTTGCCCCTGCAAGTGCAGTGGAACGGCGAGTGGTTTGGCCAGCCGCACGGCGCGCAGATGAACTTTCATTTTGGCCAACTGATCGCCCACGCGGCCTTAACCCGGCGCTTGCGCGCCGGCACCCTGATCGGTTCCGGCACGGTGTCGAACGCCGAGCGCAACGTCGGCTCGGCGTGCATCGCCGAACGTCGGGCCATCGAGATGATCGAGCAGGGCGCGCCGGTGACAGGCTTCATGCGTTTCGGCGATCGCGTGCGCATGGACGTCACCGGCAGCGATGCTCAGTCACTGTTTGGCGCGATCGATCAACGCGTCGTCAAGGCCCACGGCTAAGGAACGCCCATGCGTGTACTGATTACCGGAGCCAATGGCTTCGTCGGTCGCGAACTGCTGCGTTGTCTGCTCGCGCGCGGCAGTTTGCGCGGGCAAGTCATTCGTTCGCTGCTGGTGCTGGACACTGACGTCCAAGGCTTGCCAGACGATTCGCGCCTGCGTCGGCACAGCGGCAGCGTGACGGATGCGGCGTTGATGCGCCGGGTCTTGGCTGATGGCATCGATGTGGTGTTTCACCTGGTCAGCGTCCCCGGCGGAGCAGCGGAGGCGCATTACGAATCGGGTTATCAGGTCAATCTGCTGGCCAGCCTCGAACTGCTTGATCAACTGCGCAACAAGGCGCGACCTCCGGTGCTGGTGTATGCCAGCAGCGTTGCGGTGTATGGCGCTGATCTGCCGGCAAAGATGAACGAGCAGGCTGAACTGCACCCGCAACTGTCGTACGGCACACACAAGTTGATGGTCGAGCGCGCGCTGATCGATCTGGGGCGGCGCGCTGAAGTCGATGGACGCGCGGTGCGCCTGCCGGGCATTGTCGCGCGCCCGCGTGAACCCAACGGTTTGCGCTCGGCCTTCATGAGCGACTTGATGCGTGCTTTTGCCGAGGGCGCTGAGTATTGCTGCCCGGTATCACCGCAAGCGACTGCGTGGTGGATGTCGGCGCGCTGTTGCGTGAACAACCTGATCCACGCCGCCGAGCTGGATGACGCCGCCGCGCAACAGCGGGTCTGGCAACTGCCGGTGCTGCATTTGTCCATCGCCCAGGTCATTGATGCACTGGCGGCAACTTACGGCGAACAACGCCGTGGGCTGATCAGTTTCGCCGCTGACCTTGACCTCGAAACCCTGTTCGGGCGCATGCCGCCCTTGAAAACCCCGCTGGCCCGCGCTGCCGGTTTCTGCCATGACGGCAACGTCGCCACGCTTATTCGCAACGCCCTCAACCCAGCCCCTTATCGGCCTCTGCCGTTGAACGGAGATACGCCTCATGTCACAGCCCATCCAGCGTAAACGTCGTCTGGTCGACCTTTCGGTGACCCTCGATAACAACCCGTACACAGACCCGCCACCGCTGTTGCCGAAGATCGATTACATGGATCACCAGCAAGGCTGGCCGGAAATGGCCGCGATGTTCCCGGGCTTGCAGCTTGAGCAGATGCCCGGCAATGAATCGTGGGCCGCCGAGCGCTTGCAGATCACCACCCACAGCGGCACCCACATGGACGCGCCGTGGCATTACGCCTCGACCACCGATGGCGGCGAGCCGGCGTTTGGCATTGATGAGTTGCCGCTCGACTGGTGTTTGCAGCCGGGGGTCAAACTGGACTTTCGCCATTTGCCCGACGGTCACGTAGTCACGGCAGAAGAGGTCGAAGCGGAGTTGGCGCGTATCGAGCACGCGTTGCAACCACTGGATATCGTGCTGATCAACACACGCGCCGGTGCGCTGTTCGGTCAGCCGGGTTACCTCGATGCTGGCATTGGCATGGGGCGCGAAGCCACGATGTATCTGCTGGAACGCGGCGTGCGCGTGGTCGGCACTGACGCCTGGAGCTGGGACGCGCCGTTCAAATACACCCGTGAACGTTTTGCTGCCAGCGGCGATGCCTCGATCATCTGGGAAGGGCATAAGGCCGGGCGCGATATCGGCTACGGGCAAATGGAAAAACTGGCCAACCTCGAATCCCTGCCAGCGAGTGGCTTCACGGTGTCGTGCTTTCCTTACAAGATCCGCCATGCGTCGGCAGGTTTTGTGCGTGCGGTGGCTATTTTCGAAGAGTGATCGGGCTGTTTGAGGCATTCCTTTAACGACAGTAAGAGAACGGCAGGCTTTGAACACAGTGGACGGCGTTTGCCGCCGCCACTGTTCTGAAGCAATCAACCCGTTGGATTGCGCAGTCGCTCGATGATTCTACGAGCACGATTGGCCCCGACGTCGACATGAATATCAATCATCGGACGTGTACCGAACCGGCAGATGTTCTGGTACTGCGCTTCGATCACCACTTTGTCTTCGTCGAACGTCAATCGCGTCTGATGCAGAACTTTGGCTGTGACGGCCTCGGGATCATGTTCAGGGTTGGTGGCCATGGTCCAGAAATAGTGGCTTGTGGTGTCTGTTTCCGGCGTTACGCCGTGAAAACCGCGCATATGAAAACCGCCTCGATCCGGGTTGTTCAGATCGTCCGTGCCCGCGTCTATCGCGCCGGTCCAGATGCGCAGGTGATTGAAGTGGAATTCGATTTCCTGCCAGCGGTCGATGTTGCCTTTGAACGGGTAGGCCGCGGTGTAGGTCGGCGGCGGAACGGAATCGGGCATGTGGCGAACCACGCGAACCATTGAGTCATCACCATCGACGTTCATCTTCGCGTTCATATGAATGCTGGCGTTGCCGCCAATGGTGTGCAGATGGACGTAGCCCAGATGGCTGAGATCCATGAGGTTGTCGTGGATGAGTTGATAGGGCGCGTCGTAGTGATAAACATCACCGTCGAACAGGTATTTACCGCTGCTGTGCACGTCGTAGACCGGTGGCGCGAATGTCGGCTCAGGATGCTCGGCGCTGCCAAACCAGATCCAGATGATCTGATCCTGTTCCTGGACGGGGTAGGAAGGGACTTTGGCTTTGCTGGGGATCTTGTCCTGGCCCGGAATTTCGATGCATTTACCGCCTTCATCGAACAGCAGGCCGTGGTAACCGCAGCGCAAACCGCGTTCCTCCACTGTGCCGCCGGACAGCGGCAATGCACGATGGCAGCAGCGGTCTTCCAGCGCGGCGACCTGGTTATCTGCCGTGCGAAAAAGCACCACCGGTTTGTTCAGCAACGTACGGCCAAGGGGTTGGTCTTTCAGTTCCCGGCTCAAGGCCGCGACATACCATTGATCGAGGGGAAAGCTCGGCGCAGTGGCCGGGGCAATTTCATGTGCGAGGGGTTGGGCAGCGGTAGTCATGATGTTCTCCGGCGAGCGGTCGATGCTCGGTTCAGGTCAAAGATCCAATACCAGGCGGGGTGATTTGGCACGTGAGCAGCACGGGGTGAAACGGTCATTGGCAGCGTGTTCTGCAGCCGTCATGAACTGATCACGATGATCGGCAATGCCTTCGAGCAAGCCCGTGATACAGGTGCCGCAGACGCCTTGCTCGCACGATGATTCGATGGCAATTCCGGCCTCATCGAGCACTTCGAAAACGGTGCGATCGGCGGGGATGTAAAAAATCTGCCCTGTGCTCGCCAACTGAACTTCGAAAGGCGAATCAGCGCTCGCATCGACAGGTGCGGCGGCGAAGAACTCTCTGTGCACGCGTTCTTCCGGCCAGCCCGCGGCGTTCGCGGTGTCGAGGATGAAATTCATGAAACCGACCGGGCCGCATACGTAAAGGTGAGTCGCGTTGTCTGGCGCGGCGAGGAGGGCGGTTGCATCGAGTTTCTGTTCGGGCGATCCGCTGTCGTCATGCAAATGCGCGTGGCTGGCGAAGGGCGCTTGTCGCAGGTATTGGATAAACGCGGCGCGTTCGCTGGATCGGAAGCTGTAATGCAGCTCGAAATCCGCGCCTTGATGATGAAGCTCATGGGCCATTGCCAGCATCGGCGTAATGCCAATACCGCCGCCAAACAGCAGGTGGCGCTTGGCTGAGTCCGCGAGTGGAAAGAGGTTGCGTGGTTCGCTGATGCTGAGTGTCTGGCCTTGGCTGATGGTGTCGTGCATCGCAGTGGAACCGCCGCGTGAGGCGGGATCCTTCAGCACACTGATTACGTAGCGATGACGTTCTTTTGAGTCATTGCACAGCGAGTATTGCCGGGTGAGGCCGCCGGCAATGTGGATGTCGATATGGGCACCGGCATTGAACGGTGGTAACGGCTGATCGTCCGCTGCGCACAGCTCGAAACTGCAGATGCCCTCGGCCTCGACGACTTTGCGGGTGACGTTGACTTGAAGCATGACTTCTCCCTCCACATTGAAGTGGCTGCTGAAAAACGAACGGCAAAAAAGGGTGCGAGCGGGTGACGAATCAGCCGGGCGCGAAGAAGTAGAAACGGTGGGAAATCATGGGCGCCACGGAAGGGCACGGTTGGCGAGGGTTCATAAGCAAGACCTGTTAATTATTTTTTTGAGGTTGTGCTACGGCGTATCATGCGGCGCATCGTCCGCAATGTCAGGCTGAGTGAATCCTCAGATAATTTAGTTGCGGTGTCAACCAAATTGCAGGATCTTCGATCTACGGTGTTTCTTGATGCCTACCGATACACAACTGAACCTGTCGCGTTATGTACCTGGCCTGGTGACTTTCCTGGCGAACAAACTCGCCACGGGAGCCTCGCAGTGCTACCGCAAACACTTCGGAATCGGCGTGGTTGAATGGCGGATGCTTTCAATGCTGGCGGTTGAATCCGACATCACTGCCAATCGAATCTGCCAGGCGATCGGTCTCGACAAGAGCGCGGTCAGTCGTTCATTGCAGACATTGGAAGCGGCGGGGCGCATCACCAGTCAGCTGGATCCCAAGGACGCGCGGCGTTACACCGTGCGATTGACGGCCAGCGGTAAAGAACTGCATGACCGTGTGCTTAAAGTCGCACTGGAGCGCGAGTCGCGTCTGCTCAGCGGATTGACCCCGGCCGAGGTCGATACGTTGATTGACTTGCTTGGGCGCCTGCATCTGCAAGTGCCCAATGTGAACAGTTACGACCCGAGTGAGGAGTAAGTCGCGGCAGACTGCAGCGTGAAATTGGCGTTGAGGGTTGCTGCCCGACGCGAGTTGGCGGGCTGCTGATATTGGGTGCATTGGATCAGAGATTGTCGACCGTCCAAAAGGCTGGGAGGCTAGCGTGACATTTACCATAAGGACATGCCGGAATGAGCTCAGGAACAATCCTCGTCACAGGTGCGGCAGGAAAGATCGGCAATGCGTTTTGGGAAGAGCGCGACGATAAATCTGATTTGCGTTTAGCTGATTTAGACGTAACACGACTTCCTGACTCGGCACAGCGTTTCGCTCTGGATGTCACGGATCAAGCCAGTTGCCTTCGAGCTTGCGAAGGTATCCATACCGTCATCCATCTTGCTGCTGACCCTGACCCAGACGCCGATTTCATGACATCCCTGCTTCCAGTGAACATCGTGGGCACTTACAACATGCTGTTCGCCGCAAAGGCACAAGGCTGCAAGCGCTTCATATTTGCGAGCAGTGCCCAAGTGATCGAAGGATATCCAACGGATGTTCAGATACAGGAATGCATGGCACCTAAACCAGGCAATCTTTACGGCGTCAGCAAGGCATTTGGAGAAGCTTTGGCTTCGATGTATGCAAACGATGGACAAATGACAACTATCGCTGTCCGTATTGCCAACGTAGCCAAATTTCAACAAGGGGAGACCCACAGTCCCAGAGACGTCGCGGCCTTCATCAGTTTTAGAGATGTTGTCGCGCTACTCAATAGTTGCGTTGAAGCCGAGCTAAAGGGATTCCACGTTATCCATGGTGTCTCAGATAACCGCTATAAGCGCCTCTCTATTGATCAGAGTAGAAAAGTTGTCGGATATGCTCCCATTGATGATGGGTTTGAGATTCTGGAAGGAGGCGCTCAATCTGATTGAACGCAAACTTCCTCTGAGAAGGTCACCGTGATGCGCCGGGAAAACGGGCTGGTTTAATGATTGGCAGAGTTGCTCTGTTGCTGAAGCTCAAGTTGCCTGGCGGCACTGGCTTCCAGGGTTGCACGCTCTTCATCCAGATACCGATAAACGCTTTGGAGGTTGGCGATTTTCTGTTTGATGTCGGCCATCTTCTTTTCAATCAGCTTCGCGCCTTCAGCACAATCGATCAGCCTGTTGCGCTGCGCATCCAGAATCTCGCCTATTTCCCCCAGAGAAAACCCCATGCTTTGCGCGCGCTGGATAAAGTCCAGATCCAGCAGAGTTTGCTCGTTGTAAACGCGATAGTTGTTGGTTTGCCGCAGCGATGAGATCAGGCCGATTTGCTCGTAGTAACGCAACGTATGGCGGCTGGCGCCGCTGCGCGCTTCGAGTTCGCCGATTTTCATGAAAACACCGCTTGACTGTAGAGTGGGGTCGATACTTTACGCTTGATTTCTGACCTTCAACAAGGAACATGGAAATGAGCGTGGAGTGCTTTGTCACAGGCGGGACTGGTTTCGTCGGTCAACATTTAGTGGCGAACCTGAGTGCAAAAGGTCACACCGTTCGGGTGTTGATGCGTCGCCCTGAGCGACTGGCGGCCTTGCGCGAGCAAGTCGATAATCTGGGCGGGTGCGCAACCCGGGTATTCGCCGTCGCTGGCGATCTGGAACAAAACAACCTCGGGCTGAGCGTTGCTGACCGAGAAGTGCTGAGGCGCGCCAGCGTCATGTTCCACTTGGGCGCGCACTTCGCATGGGGGCTTTCAGTGGAGCACTCTCGTGCGGTGAACGTCGAAGGGGCAAAGCGCGTGGCGCTGTTGGCGGCTGAGCAAAAAAGCCGTTTAGTGATGATCGGCGGCTACATGCTGAAAAATCATGAACACCTACAACGCATCGGAATTGACGCTCGTTATCCGGAGCGGACGAATTGGCCTGCCGTCTACCGGCGTGTCGGTGGTTACGAAGGAAGCAAGCTGGAGGCGCATTTTGCGACCCTGGAGGTCATGTCAGCCAACGGCGGGCAGATTACAGTTGTCCACCCTGCGACGGTCTGTGGCCACAGCCGCACGGGGCATATCCTTGACGGTCAGCCGCTGGTGGAGCTGATACGCAACCTTGTGCAGGGCAAGTTGACTGCGGTGCCTGGCACCGCCAGGCACTGGCTGCCACTGGTGACCGTGGATTACCTGGTTGAACTGGTGGCAGTTTGTGCGTTTGATCCTGCCATGGTGGGTCAGGAACTGCTGGCGCTTGATGACCAGACGCCAAACCTGCGCGAGCTCTTGATACAGGTTGCACAACCTTTGGGATTAAAGTCTCCCAAGCATCACATTTCACTTCGATTGTTGAAGCTGCTACTGAGTATTCCTCCCGTCGCGCGGTTCTTGAATACAAAACCCGAAGCCCTGGATTTTATCCAGACCACTCGTTTTAATACGGCGGCGGTTGAGCAATTTGCCAACAGGCACGGAATAGCCAAACCGGATATACGTCAGTCTCTGCAGCACACTGCCATGTTCGTCAAATCGCACTGCATAGCCAAGGGCCAGGCCCTCTGACCTTTGGCGACACGAAGGCGAATAGCACTCTATCGGGATTAGTCGGCTGCTCGGGTGCTCAAACTTTGCGCCGTCGATACAGGGCGGCTTTCTATCGAACGACCATTCAGCGACAGGGATCGTCATCCATGCAATCGACTTTCAGGAAAGGCGTCATATTTGCACTCTCCGCTGCGGCACTGAACGCAACGATCGGTGTACTCAGCAAAATACTCATGAGTAATGGTTTCACCTCTACCAGTGTTGCTGTCATCAAGACCGTACTGGGTTGCGTGCTTCTCTCGATCCTGTTGTTTTTCCTCAAGCGCCCGGCGGCGTCGACCAGATGGACGCAGGCAGCTGTCTGCGCGTTTCTTGGCATCTTTGTGCTGTTTCATTTCGAAACGTCCGCCTATCGACACTACGCTGCGGCAGGTGTGGTGGTAGTGCTGATGGCCAGCGCGTCAATTTCCTCGATCATTCTGGGGCGCATTTTTCTAAAGGATGCGATCACCGCGAACGCTACTGTTGGCGCGACACTGGCTATCGCCGGAATCTCGGTGATCTTCGGCGGCGACTTGCAGCAGGGCTTTACATTGCAAGGTGCTGCGCTTGCCGCCGTGGCCGGTTCCGGCTATGGCGCCTTTTCGGTGGCCATGAAGCGTATGGGGGTGTCGGGGGGACTGCACTTCACCCGGCAATTGCTGTTCTTTGGCAGCCTGTACTTGCTGATGCCGGCTGCCGCCGATGGTTTTGTAATAGGCAAGTTGTCGCCGATGGCGATCGCCGCGCTGCTGGCGTTGGCCACGCTGCCGACAATCCTGGGCTTCTTCTGCACGACCAAGGCCATCGAGTACCTCAAGCCATCCCAAGTGCAGGCGCTGGAATTGACCGAGCCACTGTTCGCCGCGCTGCTGGCGTTTGTGGCGCTCAATGAAATACCGCGCGAAAGCCTCTATGCGGGAGCGGTGCTGATCATAGTCGGCCTGTGTTTCTCCAATGAACTCATACGCTTGGGCAGCAAAGCTTCCGTCCCTTCGACCGAGTGAGTTATTTCGGATCCTTATACGTGCGGCCCAATAAGAGCCGACGCTCATGACGACCGCTTCCGATCCATAGCGGTCATCCCACTGAAGTCGCCACGCTGGTTCGATACCTATGTGAAGTCTAACAACACCAACGTGGCGGGCGGACTCTCAAGGGTGGTGGAGCTTGTACTCCTGGCTCAAACCGCCATAGCCGTAGGCGCTGGCGCGGCAGTCGATCACATGTATGTTTGAGTGCGGGTGTACATTTCCTATTTCTTTGGCCAGCAACTCGAAAGCCTCATGTTGATAGCTCGCTTTCTGGGCCTTGGTATTGCTTTCATCCGTGATGGTGACCTCCAGACGGAACGAGTTGCGTCCTTGTTCGGCCAGTGAAAGGTTATTGATGAACCAAAGTTCATGAGGCAGGAATTGCACCATCACCAGTGTCTGTTCCGGTCGCTTTTCCAGTACCTCACAGGTCAAGGCGGTGAGTTTGGGGACGATGCTATGGACCAGTTCAAGGTTCGGATCGCCAGAAATTTTGAGTGTAATACCGGGCATGTTGAACTCCTTTTGCGGGCAATGAATGTCAAGCGAAGAGTAAGAAGTTGCGTTGATGCTGAAAAGCCGGAAGATATGCATTCATCTATCGGAAAAACGGCAGGATCAACATGCGCCCCTTTGACCTGGATCTCTTGCGTTCCTTCACCGTTGCCATGGCTTCCGGTAGTCTTTCGGAGGCCGCGCCACACCTGTGCCGGTCGCAATCAGCGTTGAGCGAACAATTACGCAAGCTGGAAGCATTCGCCGGTGTAACGCTGCTGGAGCGGGGCAAAAAAGGTGTCCGGCCTACGCCCGCGGGGGAGCGATTGATGGTGCATGCACGAGAACTGTTGGCCATGAGTGATCGCGCTCTTGAAGACGTACGCGGAGTGACGTTTGCCGGCGAATTGAGATTGGCGATCACCGACTACTTCTTGCCCGTTTCGATTGCTGAGTTGTTGAAACAACTGCGCCTGAGATATCCACGCCTTCGACTGCATGTGTCGGTGCGAAAGAGTATGCAGATAGAAAGCGGGGCAGATGCAGGCGACTTCGATATCGGCCT
Organism: Pseudomonas sp. S3_C06; assembly: GCF_054667675.1. Taxonomy (NCBI): domain Bacteria; kingdom Pseudomonadati; phylum Pseudomonadota; class Gammaproteobacteria; order Pseudomonadales; family Pseudomonadaceae; genus Pseudomonas; species Pseudomonas sp. S3_C06. The sequence continues at coordinate 703,100 of NZ_CP162747.1, read as the reverse complement.
TTCAATGCGCATACTTGATGGCCGCAGCCTTCCCGAGGGCATTCCGGTACGTCGGGAAGCATTGCATTGGGTATCAGCCATGGGGTCTGAGCCGAGGAACGAAGAAGATGGCGCGTTGCCGCTATTGGTGCTACCGCAGGGATGCAGTCTTCAACGTTTTACCCGAGAGACGCTGGACGCACATAAGGTGCCTTATGTGATTGCCCATTCCGCGTCCGGAGTAGCAGGGCTGCAATCAGCACTGATGGCGGGTCTGGGCGTCGCTTGCCTGAATGCCTCGGCTGTGCCGGTGGGCGCAGAGATTTGCCGGCCAGCCTTCCCGTTACCGGCTTTGCCCGACGTTGAGTTCAGCCTGTTGCCTGCGCGTACTGGCGAGTCTGATTTGGTCGGTGCTGTTCGGGAAATGCTTGCCAGCAAATTTGGGGGATGAGTGACAAATCCCTGAAGTGAAAACGCCGTTTTTGGACGCAATGGGGGCACAGTGAAGAGGCTGCTTTTGGCCGATTGCTTCCCTTACCGCCAAGCAAAAATCAAGCAGGGGAGTTCTCATGTCCACACTCACGCTGACCTCACAGCGTCAGTAGCGCGATATCGGGTACCCCTAATACTTGAAGCGAGGCGAAGGAACCTCTCTGGATGGCAACTTCAAATATCACCGATATGGGGTCTAATACGTTAGCGGCGAATTTGCAGACGGCTCCCTGGAGTAAATCACCAAACGCCTTGCGCAACTTATGATGAGATCGCTCGATCATTTGTCGACTCCATCAAATTCATTCAGGTAGATTGCCGAGCATGCCACTCAGATAAGCCGATTAGTCGTATCGGCTTTCTGCTGCCCCGCAGAACTCCTAAAAGTATTCTTAATCCCGACATGGATTATGAGCTTGTCGCCGAGAAACGGAACCAAGTGGCTGTTGATGACGAAGATTCTGTCATTGTGCTCCCAACACTGCGTCGCTTGGGCTGGCCAATACGAAGTTACGTGCACTCCTACCCAATTCGCTGACTCTTCCTACTTTTTTTTGGCCATGTCTTTGCTAGCGTAGCTGTCGCATTTGTTGGATTCACGACAGCAAAGCATTCGGACTGGGACTCGTAGGGTAGGAGATGGGATTGAAGGATCACTTGAGCACTTCAGGGATCAAAGATTCGAAGGGGTATGAAGCGCTACGCACGCGGCTGGATGATTTAGGCTGTTCGGTTGAGTTTTTGGTCATGGACGTCGCTAGCCATGTCTCAGTGGATGAGACATTGCATCGACGGATCCTTTCTGAACTCTATGACCGGATCATAGATGATCAGCGTAAGTGGCACAGAAAGGTCTTCGAAGCTTTACCACCAGCAAATTACTCAGAACCCACCATGCTTTGGAATGTTGTGCGCGCGTCTGGTCATGCCCTGAGTTCGGATGCGATTTTTAGTTTCCATCAGACTGAGTCCCTGTCCGATGCAAGGCCGTCGCTCTACGAAGATTTTTGTAACTCTCTGTACTTGGGGAAGCAAAGGATCGAGAGGGCTGAAATTCAGTCGCTATTCTCTGATTGGTTAGATGGACTGGGAATCAGAGATCAGAGCGGTATTGTTGTATTGGACTGGACCGACGCATTTGAGCTTCCTGCGTCGAATGACACCGCATTCGGGTTCAGTACGACATGGACAGGTTTTTTTTGCCGAGGGTCACTGCATCAACATGGCCGATGTTTAACAATCTGGAACCCGGTGTGCCGGACATTGGCTGCACTGGCCATCTGCTCCCCGATTCATGAGTAGTTTATTTTTTCTTTTTGAATTAAAAGCTCTAATGCACAAGAGACGATTTCGTAGACGCAAGCCCATACATGCCTTTGGTCTAGTGGCACGAGACTCTCCATAACTGATCGAGTCGTGTTGTGTAGCTCTGACTCATCATTTCCCTGCGCATTGCCCAGGCCGGATTGGCTGGAACGCTTGCCGTTCGAAGTGTTCCTCTGCCCCAGCGTTGATTGATCTGATCAAGGACGTTCATGACCTTGGTAGCGTCCGCATGTTGAGATACAGCGAAAAGGTCATCGGTGTACTCACCCGGCTGACAGAGGTTGAGCAAGAGGACCTCAGCCTTGCTGTAGTTGAAGCCAGGGCGGAACAGATGATCAAGTGCGTCAACAGCCGCTTTCGTCAACAATCTCACATCGTCTGTGGGGTAGGGCAAATCCACCACAACCCCATTTGCGTATTTGGCCTCCTCTGGATTGAACATGCCTGTGCGAATGCTGACTCGAATTTTTTTGCACAGTGACTGCTGAGCCCTCAGTTTTTCTGCAGCTCTTTGCGTGTAGGTGGCGACGGCTTCCTTAATCGGTGGAAGCTCTTTCAGTCGTTGTCCGAACATTCGACTGCAGCAAATCTCCTGTTTAGGTGGATCCGGTTCATCGAGTTCCAAGCAGGGTGTACCCGCCAATTCACGGGCAGTTTTCTCAATCACTACGCTGAAGTTTTTGCGCAACGTCCAAGGATCGGCTTTGGCGAGATCCATGGCGGTTTTGATGCCCATCGCATCCAGGTGAAGCTTCATTCGTCGACCGACACCCCATACTTCCGATACATCGGTATTGCGCAGTACCCAATCCCGCTTGGTGGAATCACAAATGTTCACGACGCCACCCGTTTGTGCCTGCAATCGTTTGGCCGTGTGATTAGCCAGCTTGGACAGGGTTTTCGTGTGGGCGATACCGACGCCAACGGGAATACCGGTTGAGCGCAGAACTTGGCTACGGATCTGACGGCCGAGTCCATCAAGATTCGTAATGCCGGTGAGGTCTGCGAACGCTTCATCAATGCTGTAAACCTCCACAGCGGGCACCAAAGACTCAATAACGGTCATGACCCGTTCGCTCATATCGCCATAGAGCGCATAGTTGGACGAGAAGGGGACAATACCGTGCTGACTAAGCTTCGCTTTGATTTGAAAGTACGGCTCACCCATTTTCACAAAAGGCTTAGCGTCGGCCGATCGAGCGATCACGCAACCATCGTTGTTGGACAAAACCACGATCGGTACTTTCGCCAAATCCGGACGGAATACACGCTCACAGCTAGCGTAAAAGCTGTTGCAGTCGATGAGGGCAAATACAGGCGGGGTGTTAGACATGGCTGCGTACGCTGCCGGTAATGACTCCCCAAATGGTCAACTCATCGCTTTCAAGGACGTAGCGTGGGGGGAATTTCGGGTTTTCAGACAGCAAGATGATTTCCTTGCCGCGCAGACACAGTCGTTTGCACACGGGATCGTTGTTCAACAGGGCAACCACGATATTCCCGTGAACAGGTTCAATAGAGCGATCCACAATCGCGAGGTCGCCCTCAAAAATACCTGCACCCTGCATGCTGTCTCCAGAAATAGAGACAAGATAAACATGCGGTGCGCGGATGTTCAGGACCTCGTCCAACGAGATGTGGGCTTCGATGTGATCTGCTGCGGGCGAAGGAAATCCCGCAGGAACACTCGAGAGACAAAGGGGCAGTTTTCGACCGCCCACGGCGATGGGGCCTAGGACTGAAAAGCTCATGACGCACGACTTCCGATACTGTACGAATATACAGTTAACGGGTTTGAGGCATTTTGGTCAATTTGAACCAGGAAAAATCTGACAGCCGGAAGAGCGATGGTGAGCGGGGATCCGCATTATTACCAACACTTGGGTGATTGGGTTTTGAAATCTTCCATTTTTTGGAGTGCGCAAGAAGTTGCGCAGTGCCTGCTCGATTTTCGACTGTTAAATCCTTTGAAGCCCATGTATTTAAAGGGCTACAGCCGAGTGCGCAACTTCTTGCACACCACTGCGCAAGAAGTTGCGCACTTCTTTCAAATTTTCCTTGGCTCGATGGCTAAAAGATCGAGGTCGATTCACTGAAAGCCTTGTTTTATAAGGCTTAAATTGAAGTTGGCACGTATTTTGATGGCTCATAGCCACTCTGGTGGGCAATGGTGCCCGCCGGGTACGTCATTTTGAGCAAGGAGAGCATCCCCATGGCAACACCAGCGTACATGTCGGTTACCGGCGAAAAACAAGGCCTGATCACTGCAGGCGCTTTCACCGCTGACTCCGTAGGCAACACCTACCAGGAAGGCCACGAAGACCAGGTTATGGTTCAGGCTTTCACCCACGACGTGATCATCCCGCGTGACCCACAATCCGGTCAGCCAACCGGTCAGCGCGTTCACAAGCCAGTTGTGATCACCAAGGTCTACGACAAGGCTTCGCCTCTGCTGCAAGCTGCTCTGACCTCCGGCGAGCGCATGAGCGAAATCGTTATCCAGTGGTACCGTACTTCTGCTCAAGGCACCCAAGAGCACTACTACACCACCAAACTGGAAGACGCGATCATCGTCGCCATTAACAACAAAATGCACAACTGCCAGGATCCAGGCAACTCGCACTTCACCCACCTGGAAGAAGTGCAGTTCACCTACCGTAAAATCACCTGGACCCACGAAGTATCCGGTACTTCGGGTTCCGATGACTGGCGTGCTCCAGTCGTTTAATTACGGCTGATGGTTGTACCGCCCCAGCCGGCATGGCCGGTCGGGGCGGACTCACTTCTAAAGAATTTTCGACAATTGCCCTTTAACGGGCTATTGCGCGTCGCAGCACTGCGCGAGGGACAAGGGAATGTTCTCACCGGCCAACCAGCCTCATTTCAATCTGACCGTCGATGGAGTCGACAGCGATTTCCAGGTGCTGTCGTTTACCGGTCGTGAGGCACTCAACACGCCATTCGAATTCGAGCTGGAACTGGTCAGCGAAAAGGCTTCGATCAACCTCGAAAGCGTGCTGCACAAACTGGCGTTTCTTCAGCTGTCGCCAACTGGCACGGGGATCCACGGGCTGGTCTACAGCATCGCCCAGGGCGAGGCGGGCAAGCGCCTGACCCGTTACAAAATCTCCTTGCGCCCGCAACTGGCGTACCTCGCGCATCGGGTCAATCAGCGCATCTTCCAGCAGATGACCGTGCAGCAGATCATCAGTCAGGTCCTGGAAGAACACGGCATCCTCGCCAGCGATTACCACTTCCAGCTCAGCGCGATCTACCCCGAGCGCATCTACTGCGTGCAGTACGATGAGTCTGACCTGGATTTCATCCAGCGCCTGTGCGAGGAGGAGGGGATTCACTACCACTTCCAGCACACGTCCAGCGGCCACAAGCTGACCTTCGGCGATGACCAGACGGTGTTCCCGAAACTGGCGCCAGTGGCCTATCAGCAGGATTCCGGGCTGGTCGCCGACAAACCGGTGGTCAAGCGCTTCGGCCTGCGTCTGGCCACCCGCACCAGCCGCACCACGCGCCGCGATTACGACTTCGTCAAACCGAAGATCGAGCTGGAAAGCGACGCCAAGAGTTCGGCTCAGCCAGACCTCGAAGACTACGATTACCCGGGCCGTTTCGTCGATCGCGAGCGTGGCAAACACTTGGCCAATCGCGCGCTGGAACGCCATCGCAGCGACTACCGTCTGGCCGAGGGTAATAGCGATCAGCCGATTCTGGTCAGCGGGCATTTCCTCGCCCTGACCGACCACGCCAACCCGACGTGGAATGACCTGTGGCTGCTCACCGAAATCTTCCACGAAGGCAAGCAACCGCAGGTGCTGGAAGAGTCGGTGACCAGCGACACCAGCGACAACAAGGACGATTTCCACCAGGGCTATCGCAACCGCTTCAGCGCGATCCCGTGGGATGTGCCGTACCGTCCGCCGCTCGACCACCCGAAACCGAAAGTCCTCGGCACCCAGAGCGCGGTGGTCTGCGGCCCTGAAGGTGAAGAGATCTACTGCGACCAGTACGGCCGGGTGAAGGTGCAGTTCTTCTGGGACCGCGAAGGCAAACACGACGACATGACCAGTTGCTGGATGCGCGTGGCGTCGAGCTGGGCCGCGGAAACCTTTGGTTCGATCAACATTCCGCGGGTCGGCATGGAGGTGTTGATCACCTTCTTGGAAGGCGATCCCGATCAGCCGCTGATCACCGGTTGCCTGTACCACGGCGCGAATCTGCCGCCGTACAAACTGCCGGACTTCAAGACCCTGGCCACGGTCAAGAGCAAGGAATACAAGGGCAGCCGCGCCAACGAACTGCGCATCGACGACACCACCAGCGAGATCAGCATTGCGCTGCGCAGTGACCACGGCGCGAGCGCGATCAACCTCGGGTACCTGACCCATCCGCGTCCGAGCGGTGGTCAGCCGCGTGGCGAAGGTTTTGAGCTAAGAACCGACCGCCACGGTGCCGTGCGTGCCGGTGCCGGTCTGCTCATCACCACCGAGCCGCGGCCGAACGAATCCAAACACCACAAGGACTTGCCGGAAACCGCCGAGCGCCTAGCGACGGCCAGCGATCAGCAAGACGGTTTTGCGGTGCAGGCCAAAGAGTTGCAAGCTCAGGAAGCCGGCGATCAGGACGACGTGGCTAAGGCGCTGCACGCTCAGCATCAAGGCGTGCTCGGCAGTGGTCCGGCGAACCTCTCCGCCAACGAGTTCCCCGAGTTCACCGAACCGCATCTGGTCCTCGCCAGCCCGGCCGGCATTGCCCTGACCACGCCGCGTTCCAGCCACATCGCCACTGGCGAACACTTGGCACTGAGCAGCACCGGGCACACCAGTCTGTCGATCGGCAAACGCCTGCTGGCCAGTGCCAGTCGTGGCATGCGCCTGTTCGTGCAAAGTATGGGTTGGCGACTGGTGGCAGCCTCCGGCGACATCGATGTGCGCGCTCTGAAGGACAGTATCAACCTGCTGGCCAAACTCAACATTACCGCCAACGCCGACCGCATCACCATCACCGCGAAAACTGAACTGGTGATTCAGGGCGGCGGCAGCGCGACGACCTACAACGCCGGCGGCATCACCCACGCCACCAGCGGCCCATACACCGCGCACGCGGCGAACTTCGCCTACACCGGGGCGAAATCTTTGGCCGGGGTATTCCCGGAACCACCGAAACCGGGCAAGGGCAATCTGGAATTGTTCAACCAGTACGCCGGGCGTCAGGGCATCAAAGAGGGCGATTACGAAGTCATCGATGCGCTGGGCAAAAGCATCAAAGGCAAGCTCGACGGCAAGGGTTTCGCCAGTGTCGCCGGCGCCGCACCCGGGCCTGCGCGCGTGCTGTTTGGCAAGGATCCGGCGGACACCTGGAGCGATGGCAGTTACATCGGCAAGCCGGAGTGGCCGTTGAATCCGCCGGGTGCGGACGAAGCTCCAAGCCAAGTGCAAGCAATGGTTGCTCAAGTGTTGCCGAGCAAGAGTTGGGATGTGCTGGAGAAGGGCAAGGATATGGCTCAGACAGGGATGAGTGCTGTTCAGACGGCACAAGGTGCAATGCAAACGGCGCAACAGGTCAAAGGTGCTGTACAGGGCGGAGTGGCTGGCCTGCCAAAACTGGCGAGTGCGGCAATGCCTAGTGCATCGAGCATCCTTGGTGCAGCAAGCAAGGCGGGCAAGCTGCCAAGCCTGCCGGCCCCATCCTTGCCGAAACCTTCGCTCAAAGCACCTGGCCTGTTGAATGGAGAGGTGCTGTCATGACTGAAGCTGCCGTTGCCAAGAAGCGCGAGCCGCAGGTAGCCGTCGTTCCGCTCAACACGCTGGACGTGCAGGACGTAGGTCGTGGTGCTGCTCGCTTTGATGCTTGGTTGCGATCCATCAGCGGTGATGTGGTCACGCTCGATCGAATCAAAGGGGTCGCCGGATCATTGCCGGTTGTAGGCAACATCATGGCGCTAGTCGACGCGCTTGGCGACATCGTCACGCTTACCAAAAGCAAGCAGCGGGAGTTGCTTGATTGGGTCAGCCTGGGGATCAACCTGATCGGTGTTTTGCCAGCCCCTCCTACCATGGCTGCTGCTCGTATGAGTTTGCGTCCGACCTTGTTTTTGGTACGTCAGGAATTGCGTAATAGCGCCAAGATGCTGTTGGGCGATTCAATGATCGAAGTGCTGGTCGGGCACTTGAACGCCACCATTGTCGGCACGATCGATGACTTCGTGAAACAGGCTCAAGGCAAGCTCTCGGGCATTCTCGCCGATGCTGGAAAACTCGGCGAGAGTGCAGTCACCGAAATCGCAAAGGGTCTCGAGGCCGTTGTAAATGGCAAGCTCGATTCAAAAGGCGATGCGCGCGCGGCGGGACAGAAGATCACGGCGGCGGGCAATCAGCTCCTCAGCGACCCCAAGGCGGCGATCAGCAATATCTTTGGGGCTGCATTCAGTGCCTACAAAGCCGTAGGTAAAGGAGTTGCCAACAGCGCGGCGAGGAATCTTCTGCCGGACCAGGCTAAAAAACTGGTGATGACGCACACCGGCACATTGAGAGCCATGGGGCCGGAGATCAAAACCCAACTGAGTAAGTTGGGTGACCCGGGAACGCGCCACTCCATCGGTTGGTTGTTGCAAATGCTCAGTGGTGCTGTGGTGACGTGGCGCAAGCGTCGTGGGCATGGACAGAGCGCTAGCGTTAAACCCAACGCCACCAGTAAGGCGCAGAACAAAGCAGGTGAAGGGCGGCTCGAAGCCAGCAGCCGTCAGGCTCCTGCGAATGCCAACGCCAATGGCCAGAAAAATGGTGCATGCGCGGGTACTTGCAACAGTATTAGCTTTGCGTTGGGCTCCGAGTCGCTAAGCCATACCGATTTCAGCCTGCCAGGTCCATTTCCTATTGAATGGGTACGTACCTACAGCTCCCGGTTCGATGCTTTTGACAAGGGCGAACTGGGCGCTCGGTGGGTGACAGAGTTCACCACCCGATTCGACTGCAAGGGCGATGGGCTGGTTTTTTTGGAGCCGACGGTCGTGGCATCGATTTCCCTTTGCCCAAGGTAGGCCTCTTTCACTATGACGCCGTTGAAAATCTCACGCTGGTTCGATCCGGTGAGGATCAACTGCTCGTTTGCTTCGGTTTTGAGCGCAAAGAAACCTATGTCCGTCGTGGTCGTTCCTTCTGGCTGACGGATGTCAAAATGCGCAGTGGTGCGGGGCTGATGCTGCACTACGAGCATCGGCACGGGGATGCCTTGGTATTGTCTGACCTGATCACCTATCAAGGGGATATCACGCAGGTCCACTTGCACGTTGGAACCCTGCTTGATGATCAAGGACGGTTGGCCGGTCTTTGGGAGATCCGTGACGGCGCGCCCGTACGGCAATTGTGTAATTACCAATACAACATCCACGGCGATCTGATCCAGGCACAGGATGAAAACGGTGCTGCCTGGAGTTATCAGTATCAGCATCACTTATTGACTCGATATACCGATCGCACCGGCCGAGGTTTGAATCTGGAGTGGGATGGCCACACGTCGCACGCCAAGGCTGTGCGCGAGTGGGCGGATGACGGCAGCTTCGATACTCGCCTGGAATGGGACGAAAACATCCGTCTGACATACGTCACTGATGCCCATGGCAATGAGACTTGGCATTACTACGACATCAAGGGTTACACCTACCGGATTCGGTATGCCGATGAACGTTCAGAGTGGTTCTTTCGCGATGACGCGAAAAACATCATTCGTCACGTTCATACAGACGGTACCTCCGATCGATACAGCTATGACGAGCGCGGTAATTTGCTCGAACACATCAGTCCCGACGGCAGTGTCGCTCACTACGCCTACGATGATCTTAATCAACTGATCAAGGTTAGTGATGCAGAAGGCGGGCAGTGGCAGCGAGCTTACGATGATGCCGGCAATTTGGTGGAGTCGGGCGATCCTCTTGGAAACAAGACGGAGTATGCCTACGACAAAGCAGGTCAGTTGATCGCTATCAAGGATGCAATCGGCAACGAGAAAGCGCTTGAGTACAACGATGCTGGTCAGCTTCTGAAATATACCGATTGCTCTGGCAAGACCAGCGAATGGGAATACAACGATCGCGGTCAGATGATGTGTTTTACCGATGCAGCAGGACAAAGCACCGAGTATGAGTACAAGGCTGGACATATCGCCTTGATTACGCATCCAGATAAAACCGAGGAGCGATTCGAGCGTGATGCCGAAGGGCGTCTGCTTGCTCATATTGACGGTCTGGATCGCTGCACGACATGGAGCTATAACGCTGCCGGGTTGGTTGCAGAGCGCGTAGACGCCTGCGAGCAAACGCTTCGTTACCGTTGGGATCGTCTAGGCCATCTTATCGCGCTGGAAAACGAAAACGAGCAGCGCACCCAATTTCACTATGATCCCGTCGGAAGGTTGCTTGAGGAAAAAGGATTCGATGGCGTTGTTACGCGCTATCAGTACGATTCTGAAAGCGGACGTTTGGCGAGAGCCATCAGCGGTGAGCGCGTCATTTCGATGTCGTTTGACCCCATGGGACGGCTTGTCGAACGCCATGCGAGCTTGGGCAATATGTCTCAGAGTGAATCCTTTGCGTATGACGGTAACGGCAACATGGTTTTGGCCACGAATGACCAAAGCCGATTGCTGTGGTTCTATGATTTGGCCGGTAATCTGATCAAAGAGCATCAGCATTATCAGAGTCTGGATGCACCGCTCGTAGCAATCTGGAGGCATGAGTACGACCCCCTCAACCAGTGTGTCGCTACGACCCGCCCGGATGGTCACCGGGTGAGCTGGTTGACGTACGGCAGTGGGCATTTGCTTGCGTTAAAACTGGATGATCACGAATTGGTCGGTTATGAACGAGATGATTTACATCGTGAGGTCGTTCGTCATCAAGGCAATCGGCTGCGCCAGACTCAAAAGTGGGACCCGGCAGGTCGCCTGCAGGAGCAATTGCTAAGCCGAAGTGATGACAACTCCACTTTGCTGAAGCGCGAATACAAATACGATGCGGTCGGCCAGTTGACCGAGCTAAACGACACGCGTCGCGGACCGCTGACCTATCGTTACGATCCGGTAGGACGGCTGATCAGTGCAGCAAGCCGGCTCGGGGTTGAAAAATTCGCTTTCGATCCTGCCAGTAACCTGCTCGATGAAAAGGTGACAGAAGTACGCCGGCCTCTTGATCAGGCCCCAATACGTAGCCGGTTGGTAGACAATCTTCTACGTGAATATGTCGGCACCCATTACGAGTACGACGATCGTGGCAATCAGACGCTGCGTTGGCACAATGGTAAACGCAGTCGATTGCAATGGGACCTGTTCGATAGGTTGGTTCATTTCGAGGATGATCGTCTCTCGGTCAAATATGCCTACGACGCCTTGGGTCGCCGGCTGTATAAGCATTCAACCGCCCATTATACAAATCGTCCTGAAGCAGGTTCCCACTGGAATAAAAATGAGCAGGGGCGTGTTCAGCGTTTGCTTGGCTGTGGCCTGACTTTGTACGGGTGGGACGGAGATAATCTCTCTTGGGAAAGCAGTCCTGCGCCAGGCGATGGGGGGACTGGGCGCACAGTCCATTACGTTTATGAACCCGGCACGTTTGTTCCGGTGGCTCAAGCGATCAGGCACGCCTCGATTGATCTGTTAAATCAGCCTGAATATGTCGGTGGCGAGAGTCTCGAAGATGATCCGCTTTGGAGTCACGTCCCTAAAGCACAGCCGGTTGATGTCTTGGCCTGGTATCAGTGTGACCATTTAGGCACACCGTTAGAGCTAACCGATCAGGATGGTCAGGTCGCCTGGAGCGCCCAGTACAAGGCTTGGGGCCAGGTTAAAGAACATACATCAGCCTCAGCAGTACAGCAGGGGCTGAGCAATCCAATTCGTTTCCAAGGTCAGTACCACGATCACGAAACAGGCTTGCACTACAACCGATACAGGTACTACGACCCCCAGGTAGGTCGCTTCATTTCAAAGGACCCGATAGGTCTGATGGGGGGCATAAACCTTCATCAATACGCGCCCAACCCAATCCAATGGGTAGACCCTTTAGGATTGGTGAAGAAACCGCCATCTAAGCGCGCGCTGAAAGACGGCGCTGGAGCCTCGCCTCAAGATATTGCTGCGAGTAAAGTCGGCGGAGGCAGTCGAAAAGGGCAGGCGGCATGTCGCAAAAAACTCATCGATAAAAGTAAGCCGGTGGGCGTTTACAAGTGCTGGCGGTGTGGGCATACCTCTAATAATCCTGATGACATGCACTTGGGGCATAAAAATGTGGCCACCTCAAATGGCGGCAACCTGGCTGATGTCAACGTAGATCTTGAGGGCGCATCGTGTAACCTGAGTGCGGGAAATAGCGGTTATGTGAAAGAAGGCATGTCGTGTGTCGAACGTGGAAGTTGTGGAGCGCCATATGGACGATAAAGAATTGCCTGTTCTGATTCAGGTGTTTGTGTCAAATGACGATAGCCCTGTATTCGAGGAACTCCCTGCTATTGCGATGGGGTCGGATACTTATGAGCTGCTGTCTTCACCTGGTCTTGCGTTGAATTTGGCTCGAGGTGACGTCATCTCGATCAAGAACAAAAACACCCACGCCGAAGTCCTGAAGCGCGGAGGGAATTTTTGTATTCATATCTACGCTGACTACATTCCCGAGGAGGTCATTGCACAACTCGAAACTGATGTTGGCCGTGAGTTGGGTGGAACGCTTGATGGCGTCTTCGAAGGCAATCTCTCGTTGGCTGTGCCTTCAAGCAACGGCATGGACAACATCAATGAGTTTTTTGATCGGTTTCGCAAGAAAACAGGACTCGAATGGTATTACGCCAATATCTATAAAAATATTGATGACGAAGATGATGAAACGCTTCTGAATTGGTGGCTGCAGAGCTGACTGGTTTGAGGGGAGTTTTGGTCGGCTGTGATCAACGCTTGGGAAGGTGAGCTTTCAGTCAACGGTACTCGATCGACCATGAACTCGCGAACCAATGTGTGAAGTCGGTAGGTGCATGGTCGATCAGCGTTGGGCATGGTGTGCTATCTCGGATATTCAAGTCATGAGTGAGAAATCGTGGGTCAAAATGCCGAAGGTTGATGCGATTTTTCCCAGCGCCTCTCAGAAAGAGGTCTGCGATAAGTTCGGTATGCCTGCGCAGATGCCTGAACCGATCGTGGCCTTGGCCACAGAGTCAGTAGGTCAATCACCGATCTACGGCACTCGAGTGCAGATACCCGAGGGATCCAATGTCAGCTGGTTCATACATTGCGGTGAATACTTGGAAGCAGACGACTTCTATAAACCGGTTCACATCAGCCATGTCATCGAAACGTTGCCCCAAGTGTTGAATTATTTATGCCTACCGGTCGGGGCCAAATTCATCATCGATGACTCAGGGTATGAAGATGTTTGGAAAGCCGAGTAAGTGTTAAGAGGTTCAGCGATGGCCAACCTGATTTCATTGTTCGACGGCCGACATGTAACCAAGATTTAGTCAAAGGAGTGACACCATGAAAGATGTAATCCGCTTGGGCGACTCCACCACTCACGGTGGCAAAGTGCTCGAAGCATTCTCTCGAACCGACCTCAACGGCAAGCCCATTGCAGGTGTCGGTCACAAGGTGAGCTGTCCACTTTGCAAGGGGGTTTTCCCTATTGCTGAAGGCAGCAGCACCTACACCGTTGATGGCACGCCCATCGCTCTGGACGGCATGAAAACCGCTTGCGGAGCTGCGCTCATTGCGAGCGGTCCGAAGGGCGCAGTGATCAGCTGATCCATCTAACTAGACCCGGGCTCAATTGCTAACGAGAGGCGACTTTCTGTCGGCTCCTCAAAGGCGATAGGCCTCGTGACATTCCGAATTTCCAAGCCTGCTCGCTGAAGACGCTCCCATGACGACCAATACCGCTGTCGCAACCAAACGTGAACCCCAAGTCGCCGTTGTTCCCCTGAATTTGATCATGGTCGAAGACGTCGGGCGCAGTGCGGCTCAATTCGATGCCTGGTTGCGAGAGATCAGTGGTGATCTTGTCACCTTGGAGCGCATTAAAACGGTGGCAGGGGCTCTACCTGTTGTCGGCAACATCATGGCATTGGTCGATGCGCTGAATGATGTCGTAACGCTTTCCAACAGTCCGAGACAAGACCCTCTCAATTGGGTCAGCTTGGGGATCAACCTGATCGGTGTTTTGCCCATGCCGCCGAACATGGCCGCCGCGCGCATGAGCTTGCGACCGACGCTGTTCCTTGTTCGACAGGAAGTCGCCAAGGTCGGAAAGCTGGTCTTGGGTGATGCGTTGATCAACGTGGTGGTTGGTCATCTGAACGCTGACATCGTGGGCGTGATCGATGATTTCGTTAAGCAGGCACAAGCCAAACTCAAAGAGTTGCTCAGTGATGCAGGAGAACTGGGCGAGAAAATTCTCAACGAAATTGCCGTCGGCTTGGAGAGAGTTGTAAACGGACAACTCGACGCCAAAGGTAATTTGAAAGCCGCACAGCAGATGGCAAGTGCTGCCAGCAGCCAGTTGCTCCATGATCCGATGAGCGCAATCAGCAACATTTTTGGCGCCGCGGCGAACGTTTACACCGCGGCCGGCAAAGGTGTTGCCAACAGTGCGGCTGAGCATCTCCTGCCTGAGCAAGCGAAGAAGAAAGTTCTTGTTCATACGAAATCGCTGCGCGCGATGGGACCTGAGTTGCGTACGCAGTTGAACAAGTTGAGTGACCCGGCCGTTCAAAGCTCGATTGGTGCGCTGTTGGTAGTGCTGGCCAGCGCCGTTGCAGCGTGGCGTATGCGCAATGCGCACGGGCAGGGCGGCAACGTCAAACCAGGCATGACCAGTCAGTCCCGACGCGTTGCTAGCGACGGCAAGGTTGAAGTCAGCCGGGGTGAATCAAAGCCGAAGTCGCGCCCTAATGACGAGAAAAACGAAGTGTGTCCTGCGACCTGTAAGCGCATCAACTTTGCCATGGGTACAGAGACGTTTGATCACTCGGATTTCAGCCTTCCCGGCGCATTTCCCATTGATTGGACACGCACGTATTGCTCAGACCTTGTCGCCTATGATGCGGGCATCTTGGGAGCGCGCTGGATCACATCGTTTACGACCCGCATCGATGAGCAGGACGAGGGCCTGGTGTTCCACGATGCAGACGGTCGAAGTCATACCTATCCGCTACCCAAGATCGGCCAATTCCATTACGACGCGATAGAGAACATTACCCTGCTGCACGTTAGCGAGGGTCAGTTACTCCTATGCCGTGGTTTCGAGCGCAAGGAAACCTACAGCCGTCATGGGCGCAGTTACGTGCTGGTCAGTGTCGAGTTACGCAATGGCGCCGGAATCATGTTGCATCATGAGCATCGTCACGGCGATGTGCCGGTCTTGTCGGACCTGATCACCTATCAGGAACATGACATCACCAAGGTTCACCGCCACATCGGCACCATGGTTGATGGCTATGGCAGGTTGATTGGGCTGTGGGAGATCTGTGATGGCGTCCCACAGCGTCAGCTATGTGCTTATGAATACGATGCACAGAGCGACCTGGTTCTCGCCCAGGATGAGAACGGTGCGGCTTGGTCGTATCAGTATGAGTATCACCTGATTACTCGCTACAGCGACCGGACCGGGCGCGGCATGAATCTGCAATGGGATGGCACAGGCGCTGATGCCAAAGCTGTGCGCGAATGGGCTGATGACGGCAGTTTCGACACCCGTTTGGAATGGGACGAGAACATTCGTCTGACGTACGTCACGGATGCTCACGGCAACGAAACGTGGCACTACTACGACAGCCTGGGCTACACGTATCGGATTCGACACGCCGATGGCTTGTCGGAGTGGTTGTTCCGAGATGAGGCGAAAAACGTAGTCCGGCATGTGCATCCGGATGGGGCCACTGATCGCTATAGCTACGACGAGCGCGGCAATCGGCTTGAGCATATTCGCGCTGACAATAGCGTGGTGCACTTTGCCTATGACGACCATGATCAATTGATCAAAATCATGGACGCAGAAGGCGGGCTCTGGCTGCGCGCCTATGACGATGCTGGCAACCTCGTTGAAACGGTCGATCCGCTCGGCAACAAGACTGAATACGCCTATGACAAAAAAGGTCTGCCGATTGCCATCAAGGATGCCAATGGCAATGAGAAGACCCTCGAATACAACGACGCGGGTCAATTACTCAAATATGTGGATTGCTCGGGCAAGACCAGTGCGTGGGAATATGACGATCGCGGCTTGATGATCTGTGCAACGGATGCAGCAGGGCAGAGCACCGAGTACGAATACAAGGCTGGGCAGGTAGCGCTTATCAGGCACCCGGACAAAACAGAGGAGCGTTTTGAGCGCGATGCTGAGGGTAGGCTTCTGGCTCATGTCGATGGGTTGGATCGCTGCACGACCTGGAGCTACACGGCGGCGGGCTTCGTTGAAGAACGAGTGGATGCTGCGGAACAGACTTTGCGGTATCGGTGGGATCGGCTGGGACGTTTGCAAGCGCTGGAGAACCAGAACGAGCGCTCGGCGCAATTTCTCTACGACCCAGTAGGACGCTTGTTGACAGAAACAGGCTTTGACGGGCGCCTGACTCGCTACCAGTACGACATCGCTTCTGGACGCCTTTCAAAGGTCGCTACCGGTGACCGCATTGTGACGGTAGCGTACGACGAGATGGGCCGTGTAACGGAGCGTCTTGCTTCGCTTGGCGATCAGTCTCAAGCGGAGCGTTACGCCTATGACGGCAGGGGCAACATGATTCTTGCCAGTAACGCAGACAGCCGAGTGCAGTGGTTCCATGACCTTGCCGGCAATATGGTGCGCGAGCATCAGCATTACCTTGGTTTGGAGAAACCACTGGTTGCTGTGTGGCAGCATGAATACGACGTGCTTAACCAACGCGTGGCCACGATTCGTCCTGACGGTCATCGGGTCAGTTGGTTGACCTACGGCAGCGGTCATCTCTTGGCGTTGCGCCTGAACGAGCATGAGTTGCTGGGCTATGAGCGTGACGACATGCATCGCGAAGTGGCTCGGCATCAAGGCAATCGTCTTTTGCAGACGCAGAAGTGGGACCCGGCCGGGCGCCTGCAAGAACAACTGTTGGGGCGTAGTGATGACAAGTCGGTTTTGCTTAAGCGGGAGTACGCCTATGACGCCGCAGGCCAGCTAAACGAAATCAACGATACGCGCCGTGGCCAGTTGTCCTATCGCTATGATCCGGTGAACAGGCTGCTAAGCGCAGTGAGTCGTTTGGGTGTTGAAACCTTCGACTTTGACCCGGCGGGTAACCTGCTCGATGAGAAGGCTGCAGAGAGTCGGCGGCCTTTGGAGTTGACTCCCCCGCGCAGTAAGTTGGTCGATAACCTGCTGCGCGAGTATGCAGGGACTCACTACGAATACGATGAGCGTGGTAACCAAATCAAGCGTTGGCGCGATGGTGCATACAGCCAGATGCGTTGGGATCTGTTCGATCGACTGGTGCATTTCGAGGACGCCAGGCTTTCGGTGGAGTTTGCCTACGACGCCCTTGGGCGGCGTCTATTCAAAAACTCGAAGGTCCACTACAAGCAGCGGCCGGCAGCCGGCTCACTCTGGAATAGTGCAGAACACGCACGTTTGCAGCGGGACCATGGCTGTGGTTTTACGCTGTACGGTTGGGATGGCGATAACCTGGCTTGGGAAAGTCGTGCTGCTCAGCAAGATGGGGAGGCGGGGCGCACCATTCACTACGTGTTTGAGCCCGGAACGTTCATTCCTGTCGCTCAGGCGATGACGAATCATTCCATTAATCTGTTGGGGCTGCCTGAATACGACGAGGATTACAGCCTGGAGGATGATCCGCTCTGGAATCATTCCGCAGTGTCGCCCCCTATTGATGTATTGACTTGGTATCAATGCGATCACTTGGGCACGCCTCAGGAGTTGACCGATCAGAACGGTGATGTGGTGTGGAGTGCTCAGTACAAGGCTTGGGGTGAGATACGGGAGGAGCGGTCGCAATGGGCGAAGCAGCAGGGTATTGCTAACCCTATCCGATTCCAAGGGCAGTACCATGATCATGAGACGGGGCTGCACTACAACAGACATCGCTACTATGACCCTACGATAGGTCGCTTTATCTGCCAAGATCCCATTGGCTACGCAGGAGGAATACATCTCTACGAATATGCTCCGAACCCGACTGGATGGATCGACCCGTTTGGGCTTGCTAAGTCTGGTCGTTGGGAGCAGGTCGGAAATGGTCGCATCCGCATAGACCCTCCTCATGTGGAAAATACCAACCAGCAAGTACACGCTCATTGTCAGTGCAAAGCGAGGCGTGCTGAAGTAGTGGTCAACAAGGACGGATCACAGAGCCATGGAACCAGGGGGAGCGTTTCGGAGCTTACGCGGAAAGAAAAAGATTATCTTCGAGAACAAGGATTCAATCTATGAAAAAGCTTGCCAAATTTACAGTTCACGGCACTGCTGTGAATAGTGACCAAGAAATAAAACTGGATGAAATATCTATCTTGGCTGACCCTGAAACTTTGATGGAAATTGGTAGATTCTTGATCAGGGCATCAGAAGAAATGTCAGATAACGGGTTGGAGCACATGCATCTTCAAGATATTATTGATGATTTCGATTATGAAAATAACGTTGATTTTATAGCATTGAATGGCAAAATCGTGAAAATCATTTAATGCTTGGAGTGGCTTTTAAATAAAGTATAGGGTGGAAGAAAAGTGTTTCTGCTCTATACAAAATTTGGTGATTATAAGTCGAGTTATGGCACACGTTTACAATCTGCATCCCAGAGGTGGGAGGCCAGAAGCCTTCCCTCCTCAACAAGGATCAGGACGCAAATCTGGACGAACACAATCCGCTCGCTGGGGCTTGAGTGTGATTCGCGGCTGCAAAGCTAGCGTGCCATCGGGTTGCAGTTTCAAGGCAGATGCCGCGGTTCTTCCCAACTCCCGGTACGCCCAAAACATATAGGAACTGCTGCTGAAACCTGCCCCTGGAGTGGTCAGTTGAGGGAAAAACAGATACTGATCCTTCGGCCGTATCGTATTGGTGTTGTGGCCATAGTAAGCAGTCACGATACAACTAACCGGATATTCAAGTGTTTCGCATTTTTTGTCATTGAATGCACGTCTTACTGCCTGCTGGTCCCAACCCAGTTTAATCAGCCAAATGCGGCTCGGTGGTAGGCCGCTCTCCGGCGGCCAGATGACTTGTCCGGGCACCACGGGATTCAACCAGGCAGATGTGTTGTACCCCAGTAATTTTGAGTGTGGATTGCCAATCGCACCCTCGCACACTGTGTCGAGTTGCGTCAGTTCACTTGAGAACTTCAAGGTGACTTTTTCTTTCGCCAGCATGCTGCGCAGAGCGCAGAGATCCGCCATGCGTCCTTCAACATCGGCAGCAGCATCTACCACGATCACGTCGCGTGCTCCCCGACGCAGCAAGCTGTAGACCCCCAGGTTCTCTGAGTGACCACCATCGCTGAGGTGGAAGCGTTTCGGCGAATCTTGAAACGGGTTCTTTACCGTCTCGCCCCATTCGGCTAATGGAAACATGAAGTTGCGTGGTGAGAGGGATTGCGCGTACTTCTCACCAGCACCTTGTGCATCCAGCGCTGCGGCCGAGGCGCGAACTGAGGTGCCGAGATCAGCAATGCTGGGCACCCCACCGCGCAGGTATCCGGTGAGCTCTGAACCTTGACCAAAGGGTGTGATTTCGAAGATCCGACTTTGGTCAGTGCCAGCACCCCGTGGGGCATTGCTGGCATTCAAAATCCACAGGGGAATCTTGCCTGTTGATTTGTCCTCGTACAGTACCCTCAGTTGCTGCCATGTGGCTTTGGTGGGGTCCAGATGCCAGCCTGATGTTTGCGGTTTGCCGGTATCGTTCGTGTAGCTGAAGTCCTGATAAGGGCTGGTTCGGGGGTTGGGGTTTAGCGCCCAAGCTCGTTCGATACCGTACTGGTAGGCAGAAGGGACGTCCCCGGTTTTGATGAGAGGTGAGAAGAAGACTTCGCCTACACTGGTGATCGCTAGGCGGATCGTTTCCCACCACGGGGCGCCTTGAGCATTGCCAGTAGGAATAGTCTCTGAATATCTGAATACGTCCGGCCAACGCGAGAGGTGAACCTGGCGTCTGTATGGGTCGCCTTCCCGAAAGTGCCTATTCTGCGTGCATTGCTCCATGGTCTTGAATCCATCGGTGCCCTGGCCTGCGAGCTCCAATGCTTTTCGTATTTGCTGCTTAGTCTTGAAGCTGTCTTCGCCGGCGGTGGGTGGCTCCTGCCACCACAGTGGGACGCAATCGTTGAACATGTCGCTGTATGACGTGCCTGCTCTTCGCGCCTCTAAGCGTTGGGTGTAATACCACAGCGCGGTATAGCTTCCTCCCGAAACGGTGGACATGGCGTCGAGTTGGGCGAGAACACCGCTGTCATTCAATCCCTGGAGAACGCCATGCGCAAACATCGCTGCGCGCGTTCCACCTCCAGAGAGGGAAAGTCCCACGGCGATTGGGGCGCCGGACTGAGGTTCGGTCGCGTAGTCAGCACTTAAGGTTTTTGCCGTGATCTGCGCCAGCGGACGCAGAGGTTTGACGTCTGGAGCTTGTCCCTTTCGACCTTCGTCCCACTTCTCGGGAATGGAGCTGCAGTTAGCAAGTACACCGACGAGGCCAAGCACTAGAAAATGCCCGGCGAAAGTGGCCACAGTCCTTGTCATGATCTCAGATCCTGGGTAAGTGCCGCGATCGGGTGGCGCAGCAGTTGAAGTATAGCTGCGAGTAGTCACATACACGTTGGCTTGATCAGGAGGGATTGGTGGGGGACAAATCCCCGGCCATTTCTTGAAAAACATATTCGGAAATGACGCTTTGTCGTACGTAAGAACGACCTTAGACTTGCCGCCTTTTGAAAGGCCAACCAAGTGCAAGGAATGCTAAAAGTAAGACTGCTCTCACTGCTCCTCATCCCGTTGATAGGTGCCTGCACAGCACCGCGGATGCTAGATACTGCCACTACATCTGAGCGACTCAAGCCGTCGTCGGGTGATGCGACTGACAACTGCTTGGTGGGGTGTCCAACGGGCGGTAGCGAGAGGACCTTGTATCGTCAGGCGTATACCCTGAACAACAACGGAACCACCAAGTTCGCGAACTGGGTGGCTTACAAGATTACGAAAACAACACCCGCCAGTGGGCGACCTCGTAATTGGAAGACCGATCCAGACGTACCCTCAAGTGAAACACTCACCCCCAGCGACTATAACGGGGCCAGCGCTGCTTTGAAGATCGATCGCGGGCATCAGGCGAACTTGGCATCCTTGGGCGGGACGTCTGATTGGCAGGCGCTCAATTACCTGACGAACATCACTCCGCAGAAGGCGGATCTCAATCAGGGCGCGTGGGCTCGGCTTGAGGACCAGGAACGCAATCTCAGCAAAGCCGTGGATGTTGATGCGGTTTTCGTGGCCACCGGCCCGCTTTATGAACGAGCGATTGGTTCGCTGCCTGGCACCACGAAGGCACACATAATTCCAAGTGGTTACTGGAAGGTGATCTTCATTGGTAGTACGCCTGCTACCGGTTTCTACGCCGCCTTCATCATGGACCAGGGCACTCCGCGTACGGCCAATTTTTGTGATTACCAGGCCACCGTTAAGGAGGTCGAGATGCGATCCGGATTGAATCTGTGGAGCAGATTGCCTTCAGATGTACAGGCGGATTTGAAGGTGAAGAGAGGGCTTCTGCCATCAAGAATAGGTTGTGAAGTCTCTCAGCAGACTTCCGCCAGGTAGAGAGTCACGAACTGATAAAGGAAAGGTGTGGATCTTCGATCCACACTGCTCCGGGCCGAGCCAACCAGCAGTATTACTGGCTGGCCGGCAATGGGTTCTTTATAGCTGGTGATCGTATCGAGCTATTTTCAACATGCCATAAACGTAGTTCAGTTTTTCTTCCGTTGGCTCGTCGTTGCGCAGCCATCGAACCTTGATGTCTAGATACTGTGCCCACTCAATCCCTTTCTTGAATCTGCGTCGACTGTCGTTCTTGGCGGCCACTTCGATGAATTGATTTACCAGGTCGTACTGATACTTGCCGGCACGGTATTTGGCGTACTCAAACGCGACCTGATAGTGGTCCAGGGCTGCTACGAATTCACCTTGGCGGTAGTGGTAGACCGCCCGTAGCCAAGGTGCCATCCAGCATAGGTGGTCTTCAAGGCGAAGCGAGTTAATGCGCTCAGCGTATTCGTCGATGGTCGACCAGTGAGTGCATGGGTCATGCTTGAGGGTGAAGCCTTGGTTTAGCATGTCGAAAAAACCCTCAGGCGGGCTCAATAGTAGCGTGCGCTCATAGAGGTCCATGCGGGTGCATACTGCAAAGCGACCGTATTCGATGGTCAGTGCAGCGATGATTTCATCCGGGATTGGGGTGCCAACATTTGCACTTTCAATCTGCTGCAGCGTATCTGCTACGTGATCAACTTTTGCATCGAAAAAGCCCCAGAAATCACTGCACGCATGTTGCCATGTCACCCAAGCCATCTCAGGCGACGCTTGTCTTTGCATCACCGGTTGTATCTCGGTTTTGAATTCGTTGACGTCCTCCGCTATCCATCGCGAGTAGTCTCGGAACTGATTGCAAACATCCTCCAGATACTTAACGTCGTACGCTTGGGAAATCAGCTCTGCGATGTAGCTCGTTACCCTGGCCAACACCAGGCTTGTCAGAACGCTCGCTTGAACGGGAGGAGGAATCTCTCGTCCGCACTCAGCGAGCGTCTTGAAGGAGTTTGTGAAGTTCTTTATCAGTGCTGGAAGGGCCGGAGGCGAGGGGTTTCTGATCCAGTTGATGGCGTTATCAAGGTTGTGCTGAAGCGCGTAATCATCGGAGGCTGCGTTCTTTCCAGGATAATGAAACTGCGTCTGCGAAATGCCACAGCGAGCGTAAGCCAAGCGCATGACTTTAGCCAAAGGCATCGTCATCTCGCCGGCGCTGGTTATCGACGGTAGATACCAGAATTCGTCCTCGGGCGTTTCCAGTTGAAAGTCCGCGATTTTGTGCCGCAGCAGGCTCTGGTTCAGCGAGATCACTAGCAGTGGGACTGCCTTGATCGAGATAAAGTATCGAAGGGTCTGAGCCTTGCTCAGAAATGTGCCCTCAGTACGGACGATTTGGTTGTAGCCGTAATGCAGGGCAGACAGTGGATCACCTATGGCTTGCACCATCCGTGTACTGGGTAGGTAACCCATTAGTATGCCGCCGAGCAGTCGGACAGCTTCGCCAAAGTTCGAAGCCAGGTGACCTTCCTCTTTGGCAAGTCGCTCCAGCTGCTTCTGAATGTTTTTTTTGGCTGTTTCATCGAATTCATCACGATCCGCCTCCTTGCGAGGAAGCACGCCAAACGCATCGAAAGCGAGCCTGATCAATTCTCCCTGACTTGCGAAACAAACTTTTGAGCTCATCTTGAATCCTCAATCCCCCGGTCGAAACCGGGGGCGCCGTCCTAGCGTTGGTTAGGGTTCAACTGCTTGCCACGGTTACCGTGAACATGGGCATTCGTCGGGTTTGTACCCGAAGTTCCGCGGTTGCTATTCAGAGCGTCAGCTCTATCGTTACGCTGCTGGCGTGATGAATCGGCTGGCGTGCTTTTCTTGGACATGTGTTTCTCCGAATGAGTAGGTAGGGCAGTTGAATGCTATCCACCGGATTCGGATGATGATCTAGGAAAATTGGCGACGAACTTTTTCTGTAGGTGATTGGGAGGCTCCCACAGCCCTCATTTTTCGATGGATGTATCGATCAGCGCCAACGTCATCTTGATGAAGTCTTCATTTCGGTCGATCGCTGCGAGGGCTTCTCGGACATTCTCCGCAGTGTCTGATGAACCTTGCTGCTCAACCCAATTCGACAACTCCATGATGGCTGCCTCCAGTGCGAGTTGGTTCTCGTGGATCTTGGAGAGGAGCGGTGCCATCAAGTCTGAATTCGGCATATTTGACTCCGTCCGGATTGAAGGCGGTTAGGCCATGTTCACATCGAGAAAAAGCCCTACCGTGACGTAGGGCACTTACGAGCGTTATTTCCCGAGTTTTTTGCGTACATCATCGACCATCGGGCCAACTGCTTTAACTGCGGCCTTGAGCTGGTCAACAGTGACACCAAACTCCTTGGACCAATACTTCAACTCCCATTCTTCGGAAGTGTTCACTCGTTTTCTGTCTTGCGGCCCGCGGTTGTGCAGATCATCAGCCATGTCGATCTCCTTGGTTGTACTTGGGGATTCATAGAAGGCTTGAGCATAGGTCATAACTGAGATTTGGAGTCGCGATGTGGTTACGGTAGGAGCGGCCGGCCGCAACGGGTGGTCCGCTCTGATAAGGATGCTGAAGGATTGATGCGAGTGCTCTGGTGAGACTGCTGACGATCTATGGATGGCGAACCGGTTACCGCGCACCTGCTTACTAGGGTTATTTGTTTAGTGTTAGACGAGAAAGGGGGGCTGGAGAGATCACCGTAGAAGAACTTAACGCTTGTGGGGCTCAGGCAGATAAGTAGAGCGATTTGAATATCGAGCTACGTTTGATGGGAACCAATCTGTTAGATTTGATTTCAATTTAGTTGTGATCTCTACCCACCCACGAGGTTTCCATGTCCAGACTCGCAGAATTTCGCCAGCTCGAAAAACATCTCGCTGAACAGTTGCAGGCACTGGAGGCACTGAAGGGGGATGCCGGGCTAAAGAAGGAAATTGAGTTCGAAACGAAGATTCGTGATTTGCTGGCCAAGTACGGCTTCAGCCTCAAGGACGTCATCAACATTTTGGATCCCCAAACGGGCAGCCGCGCTTCAACAGCTCCCGCCAAAAAGGGCAGTCGTAAGGCGCGCCAGGTCAAGGTCTATAAAAATCCGCACAACGGAGAGACTATCGAAACAAAAGGCGGTAATCATCGTGGGCTGAAGGCTTGGAAGGAGCAGTATGGCTCTGACACAGTGGAGTCATGGCTCGGCAACTGATGAGAGGCTGAACAATAAAGAGCCCTGATGGGCTCTTTTTTCTGCTCTCTGGGCTTACGAGTTGCATCCTAACAGCACGTCCGACCCCATACTCTAGCCGTTATGCGCAAAAAACGACGAGCGGGGGAGAGGTGCTAACCTCTGCGCTATGAGTTCGGGATAGCAATCGTCGATGTATCCACATCCCAGGGCGTAGATATCAGAACGGGAGTTTCTGCAATTTCCCAATAGTCAGGAGCAAAGAGTTGGCCGAACGTAGTAAGTCCATATCATTACGTAGCGGAAACCAAAGCTTTTAGGCCAGTTTTATCCCTTGAAACGTTCGTTAATTTAGGTCACCAGAACTTCATGAACCATGAGCATTCACTCGCCGCCGCATTGAAGACCCTATGGAAAATTCCGCCTCCCAAGCCAAATAATTTTCGGTCCAGCTCAGAGTTTCTTGCGCTGAAGGCGCTGTTAATACAGCGCCTTCCTAATGGGAAAGCTAACTTCCTAGTGGAAACCTCTATCGGCCATGCGTTGAAGTCGCTCGGCCTACCATGCTGCAACACCTTCGCTCCTGACAACCCGCTGCCAGACTTTCAGGAGATGGCAGTACTGTTATCACGCGAGTTTGAGCGAACCACGATCAAGCGCAGATATCTCTGCCCACTTGATTTGGCTGATGATATTCCTGAGCTTCAGTTCGGAAATGCCCGAGTGAGATGTTTTACTTCTGTAGAGTTGGAGACAATATTCCAAAAGCCGCGGTTGACCCGTTTCTTCCCAAGCGATCAACTGGATTCGGCACGCCTTTCGGAATTTCATTGGTTGGTCGTGGAAGAAGAGGTGTCGATTGGGCAAGCTTCGCAGAGCAGAGGCTTTTCGTTTTTGGACTTTCGCATCGATAAGGATCTAGGTGAAATTACCCCTTACGGCGGCCGTTTCCCCGCGGTGGTCGAGCAAGCGCTGTTTTTCCTTCTTTTAGCCCCGTGGGAGGAATGGGCTCAGATGAAAGAGGTGGATTGGCGAGGCTTCAGACTCCCTTGGATTTATACCCTCGACGATGATTTGTGCTCCTTCCCGAGCCCGCCTCCAAACCCGGAAAGACTTTCGTGGGAGCCCCATTTCATTCAGATTGGACATGATGAGTGGGACGAAAGTGAGCGTCCACTGCGCCTTCAGAGCTTTGCAGAAGGAGCCGATATACTCGAAGCTCTAAGTCTATCGAAGTGGACTGATTTTAAGGATGCCCAGAGGTCAGACCTCTTCTCAACCCCGGTTGAGCACTTCATGGTGCGCGCCTTTCTTTCCGATGGTATTGATGAAGTGATGGCGCATCTCATCCTGATTGAGGCAGCGTTTGGAGCAGAGAGCGATCACAAACATAAGTTACGGTTGAAAACAGATCTACACAAGGAATCGGCAACGCGTCGAGTTGCTGCAAGGCTTAGCGCCGCAACGGGGCAGCCCATGTCAGCGAAACAGTACTTGGCGTTATACGAGTTGAGATGCACCTATATCCATGGGCGTGCAGATGATCGAGTGATTTCGACTGAACAACGTGTTGTGGCGCGCAAGCTGGCGCGAGAAGCAGCGAATTCGTTGATCGTGCTGGCTCAGCAGGGGAATACACGGGAAATGGTTCTGGCTGAGTTGCTTGATCGAGGTGTCGAAAATCTCCCTGTTGATCCTAACCGTCGCCCCAAAAAACAGGAATGAACATTCTTAGGAAAGAACACTAATCGTCGGGTAAGGGAAAGAAACTTCAGTGACGGTAGACGCAAAAATTGTTCAATATCTGCCGGGAGGGGTAGTGCCGAAATGGCAAACCTGATCCTGACGTGTCTGTTGAGCGCTTTTAGGACGAAACTGCGGTTGTTACCTCATGAATGAGGCATCTCCCGAAGAAAGTAACCACGTCTCATGGGGTATCAATACGAGATAGGATTCACAGCGCCAAAGCGTCGTTGTAAATTTAGTGCCATGCTTCTGACTGTCGCTCTGCCAAAGGTAGGTTTCGATCTCGGTCAATGTCTTCCCGTAACCGACGGTTCGCGGCATGTCATTAATCCGATCCACTATGACTGACATTTCAACGGGGACGTCATGCTCGAAACTCTACGCGAACAGCTTAAGCCGACATCAAAGATGCGTGTCTACAATGCTGTGTCTGAGGCAGGAATAGACGTAGGCGATTGGCATAACAATTCCTCTAGCAGGTCACCGGCACAGAATCCAACATACTGCTATCGATGGGCGTTTGAGGGGAACGATCGTGTACTTCTTTGTCTCTGGTATGACGAGTTGGATTTTTTGAACAATGGTATCCAATACATCGGAAATTTAAGGGCTGAGTACAGTACATATGATGAAAGAGCCAATGATCAGCGCACCCCATCGCTCAGGCAGCGATTGAAAATCTGGGCTTCTAGAGCGCTGCAGATGGATGAAGTTATCAAAATAGCTCATTGGAAAGGATGTACGATCCGAGTGGCATTGATCAAAAGCAAAAGTCCTGTTCGGCAAGATGATGAACGTGCATCTGCTGACTATAGATTGTTGGATCCAGAGCCATGGCATCTCGTGATGTACGAAATGGAAACGGGGTCATTCCTACTGCGTCGTGGCGCTAAACCTTCAAGCGAAGCCAGCGAGCCTAAGGCAATAGACGTTGTGGGCGCAGCAGGATCATTGGCCGACGCCCAAGCATTTCCGGAGATCACAATCGACTCATACGGTGTAGGTGTAGCTGATCAATTTACTGGAAATGAGCATCCCGATCGCGAGGCGCTTTCCAAATTTGTCTGGGTGCGAAATGCAAAAGTCAGGCAAAGCGTACTGGCGCGCTCTAAGGGGTGTTGTGAGTACTGTGGGCGGATTGGTTTTCGCAAAACTAACGGTGATATCTATCTCGAAACTCATCATGTTGTGTCGCTGAGTGAAGTGGGCGCAGATACTCCTGAAAATGTCATTGCCTTATGCCCTGAGCACCATAGAGAAGCCCATTATGGTATTGAACGTGAGGTACTGAAGACCCTATTTATACAGAAGCTTGCTGGCCTGAGCATCTGATACTCGAGTGAAACTAAAAAATTTATTTCTGGTCGGGAAATTCTCTGACGTATTAGCATGTTCTCACTATGGCTTCTAGAGCCGAAGATCAAGGTGGCAAGGTGCGCTGCAATCCTGCGAAGATCGCAACCTTGGATCACTATAATCCTCACAGTGACGGCGTAAAGTGTTGATCTTGCGTTAATATTGAGGACAGCGCCCGTTTCGATTGCTCAATAGGACATTAAGTATGGAAGCCTCCGCTCAATTGGCAGCCCTTCACACGGGTGCCGCTTTTATTTCGCTTGGCCGTTACACGAAGACCTTCGATATGTTCAAAGTGATGGGCGTGAGCTCCAAGGAGCTGGTTCATTCTAACATTCTTGCGGCATTACTATGCGAGGAAGAGACCCATGGCATGGGTTCATTATTTAGAGATGCCTATGTGTATTCTCTTGCTTATATGCCATGCAGCGGAAAGGCGCTTACATTGGAGGTTCTTGATAGGGCTAGAGGCGCCAGGGCAAACATTGCCAGGGAGTTAGCCCACATCGATATTTTGCTCGACTACCCGGATCTACGTCTTGTCATCGCGATTGAAAATAAGATTTGGGCTGCGGATCGAAAAAACCAAGTCGCACGCTATCAAAAAACGTTATCTGATCTGTACCCACACTATGCGTATAAGGCTCTTGTCTACCTGACGCCGAAGGGCAGGGGGTCTCCAACTCAAGATCCAGAATCCAGTGTACCGGTTTATAACCAATCCTATGGTCAGTTAGCCCGGCTCCTTCGTCAGCAACAAATTCATGCCACAGCAACGGCGTCGTACTTTATAGATCAATTCACCTCCCATGTGGAAAAGACAATGTCAGGAAACTCTGAGCTGAATGAACTTTGCTGGAATGTGTTCCAAGAAAGCGAAGACGCTTATGCGCATCTGGTGGATCACTATCAATACTGCAAAACTCGTAAGCTGACTGAGCTATTTGCTCGCTTGCGTGAGCGCCTTGCCACTGATTGCCTATTTGAACCGTTTAAGAGCGAAATGGTAGTCAAGTTCGCATCTAATCCAGACAAGCAAAAATACGATTTGGATATACGGCTACGCAGTTGGCCTGAAGGCGTATGGGTAAAGGTCTACAAGCACACTTGGTTTGGGGTGTTTCCATTCTTTCGCGCAGATGATCTTGAGCATCTGATATCACGGCTGCCCTCATTCACTCAACCCGCTTATGCCGTTCATGATTGGGAAGGCCTATACTTTGCATCCACTCGCTTCTTCATCAAGAAGCAGCGGTGCGTATTGGAAGAGGGAGATCGTGTGACAGACGCTCATATTGATGAGGTGCTGACGCGCGTAAATGACTGCGTAGTGGAAATAAATGGTGTGTTGAACAGCCTAAAAATCAGTGGCTATTAAAGGCAGTAACAAGCTAAAACGTTTTCTCCGGTTCGGATGCGTTGCGAAACACCTTAAGATCGAATCAAACGCCCCACTTTTATCAATTGGCAAAGGACGAGCAAGAACATGGCGCTGTTCATTCAGAAACCCATCTTTTGGAACACTAACCAGTACCTTGCGCCTTCCGGGGTCCTTGGAACAAGTGGCTTCCCTGAAGCAAACGGATACGGCCATGAGGAGTGGAATAACTCTTCAAAAATGGTCCTTTCGTGTGGAAAGAATCGTTTTAGAGTGTTTCATACAGAGGGGCTGGGCGCGGCACCAGTTGACCAAAACGCGGGGCAGACATTCGTGTTTTTGACGACGTCGCATGACCGCGTTCAACAGTTAGTTGGCATCGCAGGGAATGCAGTCGGTCTGTTCGATGACCATCATCTTGCTCAGCGTGAAGAAATTGTTCGCGAGTTATCGCTGGGTGAGCTTTGGGAGGACGCCTGGAATGTTGAAAATGTCCGAAAGCGGTTCGCTGGTAACCAGAAGAAATTCCTGAAAGCTTGGGAGAGGGACCTGCACTGGATTCCAAACTGGATCTGCCCAGAGGATTATTTCTGGTGGTTTGAAAAGCCAATTACTCTGGATCCCAGGATGATCACGGGAAAGGAGAGGTTGCTTGGAATGTACAGTACCTACACCGATCTGGATCTTCCGACGGTAGGGCGAATTCTGGACGCCATACCTGCAGCCCAGCGACATGAAAAATGGGATCGCCTGATTGACGCCATTCAATGTGCTCCTTCCGAGCCATTGCCGGCCGAGGACATCAACGAGGGAAGTGAACCCATCACAGAGGTGCTTACTCGAGTTAATGCCCGACGCGGACAGGGTAGGTTTCGTGAGGACCTGATGCAGATTTGGGGCGGCGCTTGCTCTGTAACGGGGTTGGCGTGCAGGGAGGTTCTTCGTGCTTCACATGTGAAACCTTGGATCGACTCTACTGCCAAACAACGCCTTGACCGCCACAACGGCCTTCTATTGTCTGCGAATTTAGACGCTTTGTTTGATAAGGGACTGATCACATTCGATAGCTTGGGCCAAATGCACGTTTCAAAACGTCTTGATGGAAAACACAGGGAGGCTCTAGGCCTGCCGAAGGCGCTACGTTTTGTCCCGAAGGAACTTGTGCCTTACCTGAAATACCATGAGGAAGAAGTCTTTCAAGATAGCAGAAGCTGGATCACCTAGTGATTAACGTCGTTGCTCGTGACGGGCTGAACGCGGAGATGGGGTTTCGAATTTGCCCGATTTAGCGAAGCGCTTCACGCGACTGAATCGTAATCGAGAACTCCAGTGATCTGCAGCTAATCTGACTGGCAGCGAAAATTTGATCGCAGTTGGGGCTGCAAAGAACGCCAACCGGCGTTAACATGATGTCAAAATGTCATTGTTCTCATGAGCATAGTCAGGTACGACGGTTGACGATCCATAGCCAATACACGTGCGCCATTGAAGGCAGTCTACGTGTGCATGTCCCAGTTCGGCTTTATGAGCTAACACTCAAGCACCGCCTACTTGACCAGTTGGGTGGTTTTTCGCATTTGATTTTGGAAGCGCTCGATGTGATGCCTGACAGGGGTATCGAGTGGGTTTTAGAACGGACAGCCCTCAATCCCCAGCAACTGCATCCTATTATTCGCCGACTCGAAGGGCTTGGGTTGGTGGAGAATTTCAATCTGACAGCTCGCGCCAAGCCTCTTCTCAAGGCTAAGCGGTTGCTGCATGCGCAAACAAAATACCTGTGGCTCGACGGAGACTACAGGCGCCACTCGTTTTGCGGAGTACACACGCTGGAGACGTCAGAGCTGAATGACGAAACTCAGTTTGTGATTCGGCCATGGCATCGTGGGGAAGGTAAGCCACGTTTATGGCCGAGCAGTGACTGGGGGGAGGATTGTGAGCGGCAGAAAAACCGAATCTGGGATGTTCCCGAGCAGTATCTGCCAGTGGCTTTCGAGAGTTTCAACGAATGTTTTCGAGACCAGAAATTTGTCAGGTCAGACTGGGCTCTGTCCGTATGGGTGGCAGCGGAAATATCACGCGACGTCCGTGCTATTGAAGTTGAACTCAGAACTGACTCTTTGCGTCATGCGAGACCCAACGATTTCACGTTTGCTAGCCCCGTCGTGTGCCTTTCGACTCGATTCAATATGCCTGAAGGCGCGCCTGAGCATCTGAGCAGTTTACTCCCCGCTAACCATTGCAGGTTCACCACGTTTGTTGATCACGATGATGGGTCTGTAGGAGAGCTTGAGCTTACTGATGATCCCAAAGCTTCCTGGGTGTGGCCAGTTGTCGAGCGAGCGACCAAAGACCGAGTCATCGAGCACCTCTTCCAAGAGCTGGCGTTGGCTGAGGAAAACGTCTCATCGGTTTTCAATCGTCACCATGCCCTAGAGGAGCGTTGGCAGCATCTAGGCTTCAACTGGGCCATGATTCAAGAAAGCCTGAATTTAGATGGCGTGTATCCGATTGAGGATGATCAATGAAGGTCGTTGATGTGTTCGCCAATATGGCTGAGCAAATGGTGGATGACGCCCAGGTTCGCCGTTACGGAACCATTTTGCTCACGCAAGGCGCAAGAGGACTGGGGAAGCTGAATCCCACGGTCGTGTGGGTTGACGCTGCAATCGCCGTCCTCGAGGCGACAGCCAGCTACCTGCGTTTCTGCGCGGCTCGTGAGGTCACAGCACAGCTGAGGGAGTTCAACAAAACACTTGAGGTAACGCTCGCACAAGACCTGCGCATTGGGGAAAAGCAACTCCAACAGCTGCAGCGCGAACGCTCTGGTCGTAAAGAACAGATCGCTCAGATGTTGAAGCACTCCAATCAACAAAAATCGTTGACCCTCAAGAAAGTTCGCCAGCAACTCGATTCCTTGAAACGAGTGCATGTGCTGCTTCAAAAGGAACGACAGGATCTAGGTAATTTCCAGCAGTTGATCGGCCTACAGGTATGCCTTGATCAGTGCATTGACGCGACGTTGGCATTACTGCTCACCCCAACCGGAGAGAACGCATGAAAGCTCCTCGCAAACCTACGCCCCCCAAGCCCACTCCTGGCAAATCCGCTCCTAAAAAAGGTGGAGGTGGAGGTGGATTCAATGTGAATCAAGCGATGCAGATGGCCAACACATCGATTGATGCATTCAAGTCGTTTGTTGATTACAAGAAAGAAGAAGAAGTCACCAAACGGACCGTGATTGAAGGGCAGCGACAAATTCTGCTTGGGGAGCAGCAGCTGAAAGAAGCCGAGCTCGAGGATGATCAACACAAGCGCGATCATTGGGCAAGAATGCAAGAGCTTTCAAACCAGAGCCGAGAGTCCGATCAGCAGTACGACATAGCAATGACCACGCTCGAGACTAAGGCTGATAGAGAGGACCGGGTACTCAAGCAGCTCGAGTCTGGAAAAATCACGGCAGAGGACGCTGCCATGTTGCTAGGTGGCGGACAGGAATAAGTTTATGGCAGCTCCACTCTTTGTCGGTATTGGCGTTGCGATTATCGCGGTTGCTAAAGTCTTCAGCTGGCTAGCTAACAGCATGACTGAGGAAGAAGAGCGAAAACATGCGCAGGAGCACGCCCGTACGGAGGAGATTCGACGTCGGGCAGCTGCCGCTCAGGCACGTCAAGAGCAAAGGGCGTGGGAAGAATATCGGGAGATGGTTCTTGAGCACGTTCAACTTTTACGTAGAGTGATCCGGGAAAACCGCGAGGCGATAGTTGGCATTCCAGAGGAGCTGCATAAGCTCGAGCAGATGGTTGCTCGGGAAATTTCTGATAAGACCTCCAGCCCCTACCGTAAGTCAGCACTTCGTCGAGAGTACGCACGTGTCGAAGATGCTGTAGTACGCATGAAAGAGTACGAGCGCTATCTGACATTCGCGGAGAATGAAGTCGACGCCTTGCTTGTGGGTGAACATTACGCGCTGCTGCTAGCGCTTGACCCGGCAGACAAGCTTCTTCCTCTGGAATGGCTTTACCCAGGAAAGCTCGTATTGGTGGCGATGGAAGAAATTAGTAGGCCACTCCCGCGCTTCGGGCATCGAATTTCGTTCGGTACTGACGACGTGTCTCAAAAGGCGTTGGCACTGCCGTTTAACGATGAGATACCCGTACTGATCAAATCTGCTACCAAGTGGGACAATGGATCGTTCTATGGCTGTGTCGCCCGAGGCGCGCTCTACTATAACCACATCATTACCGGTGAACCCGTACCTTTCATTGTTGAACGAAAGCAAAAGCAATCGATGATCGGGACGTTGTTTGATGGTCTGATCCGCGCCACGCTTCCTGTGAGCCAGCTAAAGCATCCTGGCGTGCGACTGCTCTCTGGCCAGAAGATCTTGGTGCATCCGACGCAGTACGATCTGTGTCTGCTACGTAATCCATTTGAGCAAGGACGCACCAATATAGAGGTCAGCGAGTTCAACTATCGCGCTCGTGGTGTTCAGTCCTATCAGCAGCTTTATTTGACCGTAGATGAGAAGTATCTAGAGGGTGTGACCGACCAACAGTTTTTCGAAGAGGACGAGCCTTGGACACTGCTCGGCTACTCTAGCGCGACGGGAATGATTTCTCTGGGCAAAGCTTCAGTGAGGGTGGAGTGTGCGCCAACGACCAATTTTAGCTTGCTCGAAGTCCATCAGGTTATTCAGACGGGGACTCTGCAGATTGGTCTCGATACCCCATTTCGGTTCACGCTTCTAAATCAGAAGCTTGCGGCGGTGTCGCAGGTTGGATGGCGAAGCGGAGTCGAAGAGTTCCTTCGCTTCTGCTCTCAAACTGCAATGGATATGAAAGACTCACCTGAGCGCTTGGCTCACAGTCGTTTCTACCAGCGCTGGGAGCAGGTAATTGCGTATCAACGCAGCCAGGAAGAAGTTTCGGCACTGGATTTTTCAGCAAGCATGCTCCTTGTTCAGGAAGACGATGTGCTTGTACTCCAACGAGACAGTCTCCCTCCGTCAGATCACGAGGCTTTCGAAGGCTTAGCCGAGAAGCTTCGCGAGGTGCTGTCAGACAAAAACTTCCTCAATCCTGACCACTGTGTCCGACTCTTGCTATGGGATGCAGACCGTTGTGAGTTTGTGCCTGCTGTCTCCCGCGATCGCCGCCGGCGTCCTTTGTACATTTGCACTAAGAGCAGTATTAGCATCGAGAGCGCTTTCTCGTTGCCAGAAGAGTCAAATGCAATGCTGCGTTTGGTTGTCACTGTACCCAGTGCAGCACTCAAGCGTCAGGCGCAAGCGTTAGAAGACTTTTTCAACGATCAACTGGTTAATCCAGCGCTCAAGAGCATCTTGCTTGCGCCAGAGCATTATCTCGCCGAACCGGCAGAACGGAGTAGGGACATAGCGTGGTCCGGGCCTCTGGATGAGAGTCAGAAACGAGTAGTGGAGTTAGCGCTGAGTGAGCGAAATATCGCGTTGATTCAGGGGCCACCTGGCGCTGGTAAGACAACGGCTATTGTTGAGATTTTGTATCAGCTTTACCGTCAGCGCTCTGATCTTCGAATTCTCGTGGTATCGCAACAAAACTCTGCGGTGGACAACGCCCTGGAGAAGTTTCTCGCCGAACATGCCCATGGCTTCGATCACGCGATTCGCACTATTCGGATAGGTAATCCTGAGAAGATGAGTAGCGTCATCAAACCGCTAGGATTCGACAGTCAATTCAGTGAATACCTTACAGATCTCGAAGATCTCGCAATCGCCGGTGCCGTCAGCCTACCGGATAATGAAGCCGCGTTGTGTCACATGTGGCTCTCCTCGATCAAGCAAGCCTCACAGTCGCGCGCCAACCAGGACGAATTTTTTATTACGCTCCTGGCCGACCGCAACCTGGTCGGTGCCACCTGTGTGGGCTTGGCTACCAACAAGGGAGGTATAGATCAACTCCAGTTCGACGTAGCAATCATTGATGAGGCGGGCAGAGCCACCATCCCGGAAATCCTCATTCCCATCTTGCGATCGAACAAGGTGATTCTTGTAGGCGATCACTACCAGCTTCCACCAAGCATCGCTCCGTTGCTCCGAGAAGATGAAGCCGTAGAAGAACTTGGGTTCTTACGTGAAAATTTCTTGGATACCAGCTTCTTTGAATTGATGTTTGAGCGCCTTCCGCCACAGTGCCGCGAGACGTTGAGTTTGCAGTATCGAATGGCGCCGGCGATCGGGGATTTGGTGGCAGAACTCTTCTACATGCGTGAAGGTAAACGCGTGCTTCACAATGGCCGAGATGACGCGTATTTCGAGGAGCGATACATACTTGAAAAATCTATTTACTGGGTCGACGTGAAAGGACGTCAATCTCAGCCGAAAGGTTCGCAAAGCAAGGAAAATCGGGAGGAGGCGAAGGAGATAACTCAGTTTTTGGCTAATCTTGCAGAGAGTACAACGAAGCGTATTTCGGTGGCTGTCATTACGCCGTATGGAGCGCAGAAAGAATGTGTGCGTGCGAGCTTGCGCAAGATTGGATGGGTGGAAGGGAAGCTTGGTCAATTGTCGATAGCTGTTGATACCGTGGATGCGTTTCAGGGGAGTGAGGCGGACATCGTTTGTTATTCCACTGTTCGCACCGAGGGAAATCTTAACTTTATCCTCGACCGGAAACGTCTCAATGTGGCTTGTTCTAGAGCGAAGCTTCACCTTCTGTTTTTTGGTCATCGTGACTTTCTTCGACGTTGGAATTCAAAGAAAGGTGCTGAGGAAAACTTGTTTCCGAGGTTAATGCAGCATGCTTGGAATGTGCCTGTTGTTTATGCTGGTGGGTTAAAAAGTTGTGCGTACAGTGATAATATGCGGATTAGTAAGGTGCTAAGCCCGTAGATATAGAAAGCCTGGCTAAGCGTTGGTGAGGTGATTTTAATTTTTATAAGCATATTGGCAGGATTGCAGCTTGTAGCCTGTCCGCCGTGATTGTTCATTTGAGGGTGGGGTTATGGAGATATTAGTTCAGTTTGCAAAGGTTTCGAGAGAGTTGTTTTTTACGCTTCTGTTTTCTTTATTTCCAATATTGTTCGGCTCCTCTGTTTCATCGACGTGGACAGACATTGAATTCGGATCCGCATTTTCGAAAAACTTTAGCAGC
The DNA here is from genome assembly GCF_054667675.1 of Pseudomonas sp. S3_C06. NCBI lineage: Bacteria > Pseudomonadati > Pseudomonadota > Gammaproteobacteria > Pseudomonadales > Pseudomonadaceae > Pseudomonas > Pseudomonas sp. S3_C06. The sequence continues at coordinate 666,655 of NZ_CP162747.1, read as the reverse complement.
GGCGAGGTGTTTATATACACGTCAGCTTTTTTGACTCCTTACATTTTGATTCGATATAAGGAGAGCGGCACAGCTATGCTGCAGGATCTTCGGTTTTTACTGTTTTTATATGCGCTAATAGCAGGTGCTTTTCTTTTTGTATCAGTTCGGTTAGAGACTTTGATTCCGATCAAAATGAGTGTGCACGAAGATGGTGTGGCCTTCTTTGGTTATACAATTGTTATCGCAACTCTCCTTCTGTGGTACTCAAGTATATGGCCAAGTTATAGAGCATTGATTGATCCTAATAAGGTTCAAAGCGATCAAGAAAAGAAGTTGTTTGCCAGATTTAACGATCTAATCAATAAGGAGTCTGGGGAATGAATGTGATCAAAGGTAGTTGCATTCGTGTTTCTCAGCCAATAGGCGATTTTTATTGCAGCGTATTCAAAGCACGGGATCTCTACAACATATCGTACTCAGATGTGAGACGTTTGGAGGACGAGCAAGATGGTGAGGGCTTGGACACCTATCTTGGGATTCAGCGAGAATTAAGTGCATTTCGAGTGAAACAAATCGGAGAATACATTACTGCTGTGGATGCGACTTTTCCAAACTCCATCATTGTGGCTATTGGGGAAAAGTATGTGACTTTAGAGGGGAATGTATTATCCATCAAATATCATGATGATCAGAAAGGAAAAGTTGCAAAAATTCTAGATGGACAACATCGTCTAGCTGGATTCGAAGGAACTGATTTTTGTTATAGCTCGCCTAGCGGCGAAAGGCTAGATTTCGAACTGCTAGTTACTATTTTTGTAGAGGCTGATCTTCATACGCAAGCTCAAGTTTTTACGATGGTTAACCAAAATCAGACAAAAGTAAATCGAAGTTTGGTATATGATCTTGAGTCACTAGCTCTCGCAAGAAGCCCTACCAAGTCAGCGCATCAGATAGCATCTTTGCTTAATGGGAAAAAGGGTTCACCTTTTTATCAGCGTATAAAAAGACTTGGGCTAAAAACACCTGGAGTTAGTACCGAACTGATTACTCAGGCGGCATTTGTCGAGAACTTGGTAAAGCTAATTTCCAAGAAACCTAGTTTAGATCGTGATATTTTGCTAGGGCGTAAGAAGAAATTCTTTGGAATGAAAGATAAGAAGCTTCCGGACATGGAAGATGCAGATTTTGTGCGGTTGCCTTTTCGAAAAAATTTCGCGGGCGGAGATGACTCGGTTATAGCGGCTAATGTGTACAATTATTTCTCCGCAGTATCCGAATTATGGCCGGAAAGTTGGCGGGTTGAGAATAAAGCTTCCGCCTTAAACAAAACAGTTGGTCTCATTGCTCTAATGCGAGCGTTGAGAGATGCTTACAATAAAGCAGTAAAGGCGGGAGTGGCTGAGTACGGAGATGTGATAGATGAAAGTGAATACATCAAAATTTTGAGTAGATCTAGAATTAAGGATAGTTTTTTCTCTGAATTGGATGCGGTCTCTAAAACATCCGGACTTATTTATAAGGCCATACAGCCACCCAAAGCCAAGTTTTATTCCGTCGAGTTTTCAGATGGCTCAGGAGGGAGTAATAAAGCCATTATCCCCGCTCGAAGCAAGGATGTAATTTATTCTAATTTTGTTGGAGAGGTTAGTGCTGTTTCAGAAAGCTTTTGGGTGGAATTAGATGAAATTGCTTTTGAGTCGAACTATCCAGTGTTTCACTTCAAACTAGAAAATAAAGATATTGCACTCAGGAATGAAGACCTAGGCTACAGTTATTTGTCATACATTTATCGTTCGCTTTTGGTGGGGGCTTCATTTGATGACTGATTGGTGCAGCGGATCTTGTATGAGGAAGTGGCGGGAAATCTTGGAGGGTTATAAGTGACAATAACAGAAGCTATTCGTCTTGTAATGATGAAGAAAGGCTCACCTATGACTGCTGACGAGGCTTATTATGCAATAGTTAACGCCGGCCTATATACATTTCATGCCGACAATCCCCGTCATGTTGTTCGTAGCCAAATTCGACGTCACTGCGAAGGTATAGTATTTCCTAGCTCTTCTGCCACCAAACATTTTGTGCTCGTTGACGGGAATCGTTACATGCCAGTGGGCGAACGATTACCTGGTTCTCCAAGAGAGCAGCTGTCGAAACAGCCAAAGGTCAAAAACATTACAGACTCTCACGCTGCGAGCCTGCGCGAGCTACAGCTTTTGCATGAAAAATATATCGTTGAATTTAAGAAAAAGATTCTTAATGATCTAAAGTCGATGTCACCTTCAGGGTTTGAACTGTTTGCTAAAAGGTTAATGGATATATACGGCTTTCATGATACCGCCGTCACAAAAGTATCAAGTGATGGCGGTATTGATGGTCACGGGAAGTTAAAGGTCGGATTGGCAAATTTAAATGTTGCATTCCAGTGTAAGCGTTGGACGAAGGGCAACATACAACGTCCAGAAATAGACAGGTTTCGTGGGGCAGCTCAAGGAGACTTTGAGCAAGGATTATTTTTCACCACAGCATCATTTTCATCAGGCGCTGTGTCTGCATCTATTAAGCGTGGGGCAGTCCCCATTATTCTCGTTGACGGAGAATCAATTGTTGAGCTGATGATTGAAAAAGGATTTGGAGTTCAGGTCGATATGATTTCTATTCCGTCTTATGCACTTGATCTTGCTCTGGGTGAATACGAGAGTGTACAAAACTGGGATTTACAAAAAGGAGGCGGTAGGTCGTGATTTGATTAGTGTTATTATTGCAGTTAACTCGGTCACTTTAGATGAGAGATTTGATCTAGAAGGCGATTTTTTCAGCCTTGAATAAAAGGCAAAGCTTGTAAGTAAAATGCAATTATTCCGTTGGGTGAAGATTGTATTTATGCTTGCTTAACCAGAGCGCTGATCCAGCCTGACAAATACCCTCGGTTTAGCGAAAGAACATTCCCTTTAACACGGGACCTGTTAGGGGCACGCAAGCATTACCTCGGTCGTCAATATTTATTGATGACTTTCAGGAGGTTAAAATATGGTCACCTAAGCCAAACAGAATTCTTAGTTGAGCCCTAAAAGCCAAAAGCCCATCACTCGAGAGCTTCTTGCATAGTTACATGCAAAACCAATCAGATGTTTTTCAGCGTTTCAATACTTACAGTGTGTTGGTCGAATAATTTGTTGCGGTTGTGCCTAAAATACGGGAGTATCTTATGAATTCATAGGAGGCTCTCATGAGGCAGATCCCAGTAACTCTATTGCTGATCTTTTTCAGCACCCTGTCCGTGAACGCGATTGCCGCGGGCTCTACGGATTCGGCGGCTGTGGTTATGCCGGAAGCGATGACTCACTCGGATGTGCCTATGTCTGCAGCTGGCGCGGTTTTTCCAGCATATGTGTTAGACCAAAATGATAAAATTTTAGGTATAAGCCAGAAAGTCGATAATGTTAATGAGAGCTTAACGAGTATTAGCTCGCAAGTAACCACGTTGAAGCAGTCCTTTTGGGAGCGGCTTATTCCAGCATTTTTTGGTGCTTTGGGAGTGGGGATTGCCGCGTTGGTAAACTATTTTCTGCAAGCTCGCCAGATTACGCACAATGAAAGTGAGCGTAAAGAAAAATTTTCTTTCGATGTCAGACAGAAAATATTTGAGTATCGTAACAAGCAAAATAATGAGTTCTACGGCCCATTGTTAGTTTTGCTTGCTCAAAGCAAGGAGCTAAGCAATCAATTGCATGAGCAATTATCGAATTTTGACCCCTCTCGCTATATATTTGAAGACGATTGTAGCTCGGGGGTTGTTAAATCAACGCTATACATTCATGAGCAATCTGATAAACGCCCATTACGTCTTATTGAAGAGCTTCCTTATCTCGGTCAAAATGTAAAGGACGTGCTTCCCCAGGTTTTAGTTATTATTGAAGTGGGTGTACGAATGGCTGCACTCATTGAAAAGTCCTCAGGGCTAGCGAATCCTAAAAACTCCGAATTGAGTGGTTGCTTGGGGAAATACCTTGCTCATCTCACCGCGCTTACGGACGCATACAGGCAAGCAGATCAAGAAAACCAGGGTGGTTCTACGCGGATCCATACGGCTGTTTTCCCGAGAAGGATTCAAGAATTGGTCAAAGCAGACTATGATGAGATCAATAAACAGATCCAAGATTGGGAGTCAGAAGCGAAAGCTCCTGCCGGAAGTGGAGTTGGAAATACTAATGCCTGATATTGCGACGCTTAAGTACTATGAAGATACTTGTCGGGAATATGATAGATTTAGCTCCTCAATTGACATGAGCGAGCAGTGGAAGTCATTTGAAAGCATGCTGCCTTCTGGAGGCAGAGTTCTAGATTTGGGCTGTGGGACCGGACGAGATATAAAACATTTTCTCCAAATGGGCTTTATTGTGGAAGGTGTAGAGCCTTCACTTGCCATGGCTAATTACGCACGTTTGAAGACAGGCGTTAAGATATTTGATCTTGCTGCAGAGCAAATTGCATTTGTAGAGGAGTATGACGGCATCTGGGCCTGTGCGTCCTTAATGCATATGCACAAACATGCGTTCTTTGATACTTTGCCTAAAATCGTGAAATCACTCAAGCCTGGTGGGTATTTTTATTTTTCGCTGAAGGAGGGTGTTGGCGAAGCTCGCAATGTTGACGGTAGGTTGTTCAGCTTCTATAAAACAGACGAGATTACAGATCTTCTGTCGAGCATTGCGAGTACGCAGATTGTTAAGCAATGGGTTTCGAAAGATCTGGCTGGGCGAAGTGAAACTCAGTGGTTAAATACTATAATCAAAAAGTCAGAATTATAAATGATATCTGGAAAGTTTTCGTTCGAATCTATTCGTAGTATTTTTAAATTAGACTTAATGCCATGCAGGCTGAGCCCACTTTTGAAGGTGGGCACTTTTTTATTTGTTTATTATCAGTAATACTACGTCTTTCAGAGAGCGAATATGCCCCATTTTATGCAGGCCTACCTCGATAAGAGACGCGACGTGCCTGACGGGATCCCAGTTTAGAGCATTTTGATGCGTGAACTGCCTGAGCAATGCTTCGTAGATATCCAAGTGCTCGCCAAATAGAGTAGGAGCATTAAATTCTTGCCCATCCAAGTCCGACACACTGGCATTGCCAAGACCACTCTCGTCAGCTAGCGCAAGTGCGATCGCATACCTACTCAAAATGTTAGGCGTAAGCCCAGTCTTTGACTTTAGATACTTCATCTTCGCAGTGGACGAAGTGGATATTTTGAATTTGTGCGGAAATACGTTCATGCGTTTTGTGCCCATCGCCAGAAATAGCCTTCCTCTGCTTGAGTAGAGCGAGTTTCTGGGTTGTATACAAGATGATAAGAGTGCGAAATGCTTCCTTGCAGACCTTCATAGAAGGCGTAGTCAATTTCTGTATCCGTCGAGAGAATGATGACTTGGTGACTCGTTTTTGGGAAATAGTTTTCTACGAGTTTTTTCCGATGAATCGAGTCCAACCGTCCAAGTGGCGTGTCGATCACTACTGGCAAGCTTCGCCCTGAAGTACGAGCCAGCGCTTCCAAAATAGAGATCGCAAAGATCTGCTTCTCGCCAGCAGACAGCTCTTCTTTGCGGAGTATTACGCCTTCATCGTCGATCAGGACGACTTCGAAGGAGTTTGGATTGATCTGAATGCTGAGGTTCCGATCTTCCTTGCGCGCAAGACCATTGAATGAGGTGTAAAACTGCGACTCAAGCTCTATGAGTTTTTCAACTCGGGCGCGCGTAGAGAATTCCTTCAGTACCTCTCTGGCGTTTTGTGCGAGCTCAGTTAGACGTTCCTCTTCCTGGGAATCGGCAATTTCTGTGTAGAGATCGTCTAAATGGCGCGCAACCACCGACAAACGGGCGAGGAGGGCCTTTGCTTCATCTGCTATTACTGATCTCTGCTCCTCAAAAGCGGACAGCCGTCCCTGTAGCTGACCTTGTTCGTTAAACAACGGGACCAGTACTTTTTCGTCGGGGGCTCTAGCGATATTTTCTCGGGCGGATTCGATTTGGCTATCGGTTTCCTGAAGCGTCATCACCAAACGAGAGGCGCGTTGTTGTAGTGGCCCGACATCATTTAACAGTCGATGGGAGATACTGAAACGTTGGGTGTCCGAGAGTTCGTGAACTGGAGATTTTTGTTCAGCATTGTTCGCGACTTCTGAACCGAATGTCCTAAGGAAAATATCTTGAAGGGCAGGGCGTTGCTCCTTGCTGATTTTTAGCGTCGACTCAAGCTCTGCAAGAAAATTGGTTTGCTGGCGTTCCAGATACTCAGAAAGTACCTGCGCTTTTTCCGTGCGCTGTTCAGAGTCCAATTGCGCAAGAAGTTTTTCGTTGAGTTTACGAGTAATAGAAAAGGGCAATAAGCCACTCAGCATCTCATGCAAGGTATGTTCTATCGCCTTTTTCTCACTAACCAATGAGTCGAGACTAGCTGCTTCTTGCTCTCTTGTGGCGCTCCAAGCACCACCTCGCGCATTAATCTTCGCCTCAATATTGGCTAGATTTTTATTAGCCTCTACGGTACTGACGCGCATATAGACAAGCTTTTCGCGTGTCTCTGCGAGTTGCTTTTTTAGATCCTCATATGTGCGCTCGGCCGTAGCTATCTTCTGCTTGCGATCATCGGAGGCTTTTTTTACTGAGCGCCCCCTGATAATCACCGATAGATCCGAATGCAGTCTGTCGATCAGATCCAAACCAAGAAGCTTGTTAATAGAGTCTCGCAAGGCGTCTCCAGATGTTTCTTCGGCGAGGCTCGCGATTTTTTCACCGTCGAAGAAGAACAATTCGGAAACACCAATTGGGATCAACTCGTTCAGGAAAGCCTGGGCTTGCTCATAGGAGAGTTCGGTCAGATGCTGACCGTCCTTTGAAATAATAAGGCCTTCCTTGATCTTGCCGCTGTGATCAACAAACCAGTCTCGAGTCAATTGATAGCTCGAAATAATTCCGTATTGCGCATAGCGGAATGTTAGATCGACGGACGCTCGTGTAGGTTTGGCAATGCTATTGTGCGCTCTATGAATGCAATCACGAAGATATTGGTGGTAGTCCGCGATCGTAGCGCCAGACCCGAGCACGCCTTTGCCATACAAGGCAAGCTTCAGCGCGCTCAGAATGGTTGTCTTGCCGCCGCCATTTAAGCCGCCAAACAAAACGATAGGAGCGTTTTTACCTCTTTTGATCTTGGGTACCAAGTCAAAGTTGTGTGCGCCGCTAAACACACGGAAATCTAGTACTGAAAGGGAGTCAATAATCATTGCAGCAAACCATCTATTTCTGCTTTCAGGGATTCGAAAGCGGTTTTATATGTGTCGTTAACTTTAGGAGCGGCGCGCCGCTCCATAGCCTCATCAAGCCCACCCCAGTCCTGCTCCAGGATCTTCTGCAGTTCCTCCAGAATCCCTTTGCGGCGTGATAGGCCGGAGAACGAAAGCTCTGTATCTATCAGCTTCATGATCAATACAGCTGGCACGCCATGTTCCGCTTCCAGTGCATTGAGGATGGCGGCATCAGGCTCAGTGAACGCGCCGGCATCATTCTTGATCCACTCCACCGTATCCGTGGGATAGACCTCGGCATAAATTTTTGGGAGCGAATCAATCCAGTCCGGCTCATTCGGATCTTTTAGCCATTGCTGCCGGATCACTTGCAGCTCATCGCGGCCGATCAATTCAATATCACGATCGGTCTCTCGAATGCCTTTCTCAATTTCTAAAAGCAGCTTGAGCCACTCTTTGCGATATTTCATCCAATACGGGCCAGGAACGTGCTTGGTGGCTGCATTTGTGTCGTCGTCGATTGCCCCTCTTGCGAAGGTGACCTTCCCTGTACGGCGTTTGTAGTTTCGGTACTCAGTTTTGTTCTCAGGCAGTGAGCTGGCATGCAACTGATTGCGGAACTGGAGCAACGGCAGCATCCAATCCTCGCCACTATTCACGAGACCTTCGATCGCCTTGTCATGAGTCACCACAGTGCACGTCCAGCATCCGAAGCGGGAGTTACCGCAGGATGGGGTATTGGTGTCGATCACCAGTGGACACTCGCCAGCGTTGGAGTCTTTGTACAGCTCAAACAGCACTCGATTGGAGCCACCCCAAGGCCTGGCAGCGCTCATGAGATATTCCCAGACATCATCAGCGTGCCATAGCTCAATTGGCATGTAGGTATATGCATTCGGCAGCGTGGTATGCCGACCCAATGCTGAGCCATCGATCTTGTGACGTGTGATTACTTGGGCGCGCGTGGAGCTTTCCTCCCGTCTTGAGCCAAGTACCACCACGACCTCACCAAAACGTGCCACCTTGTCTTTGATGAACTCGCTCACTGGGTCGATCTTCATCCGCTCTGTGCACCAACGGAATGCCTTGGTTGGAGCGGGGTAGCCCTTGCCTAGAAGGTTGGCCCAGAAGGTCTCGCCAACTTCGGGAGTGACAGAGTGGGCTGTCATCGGAATATGATCTTCAACTGCTTGAGCGTTCACCGAATCAAGCACTTGGCGGATCATGTCGACTACAACAGGTGTTTCCACTCGAGTATCGGAGGAGACTACGTACACATGCTTGTGGCGCTCCTCAGGTGGCAACATCTTTAAGGCGTAGTAGGTGAGCGAAAGGATGACTGTTGAGTCCTTTCCGCCGCTGAACCCCACTACCCAGGGGCGATTATCGGCCTTGTATATGCTTTGAAGCTCGCGGACAGCGTCCGCGAGCGGTCTCCCAGAAATGATCGCTTCTTGAACGAAATCATCGTGCGATGGGTAGAGGAATTGATCATTGCTCATTGTTGAGGAAACCTGTTTTCTAACTCTCGTTCGGCCGTGGACAGCGGGACGCCAAGTTTTTTCTTGATAAGACTAGCGGTGAGCGCCACGTTCGTTGTTGCTTTTGAGATCCGGCCGTGGACCATCGCGCGACCCTCCCATTCAGGGTTGGCCCTTGACCAATCGATTTGGCGGAGTTGGCTAAGGGTTGCTTTCCACTCGGCCTCCTTGCGGATAATCAGTTCAGCTCCCACAAGTCCCATTGCTTGGAGCATAACGCCGTGGGCATGAATGTAATTGTCCCGTAATTCGGACGTCGACAGCTCTTTATTTTTCGCTCTGATCCAGTCGGGCATCTGCAAGGACACCTCTTCCCAAAACGATTTTGCGAGCTCCCGTTCATTCTGTGCGATGAGATCGCCTTTCCCTTTTTTCAATAAGACTCGGGATGCGTTTTTTATGGCGCTGAGGGTAAAGAGCTTGGAGCTGCGAGGGGAGAGACTCGATTTCTCTAGCTCTGTCATCCTTGAGAAAACATCTACGTTTTTGGCCAGATAACGGGCTAGATCGGAAATCAGGTCCCGATGATCGTAAAGCGTGCTGATGGAGCTGCTCGGCCTCACGGCATGCTTATTGAGGTCAGCGAACATTTGCTGACTACGATTGAGACCCTCATCTATGAAGAAGAGCACAGGAATATTGTCGTAGCCAAGTTCTGGATTTTCACGAATAGCCTGCTCAATGGCAGCGCGTCGGTGCTGGCCATCATTGATCAGAATCTGAGCCTCCATCGGTATGGTCAATGTGCCAATGCTCTGGCCAAGACCCGTATCGGATGCAGGATTAAACTGGACCACTCCATCAACAGAAGCGGTGATGGCGGACAACGTGTAATCATCACGATTATCAACGAGATAAGCCGCAATTTCGGGGACTCTTGCTAGATTTAGCGTACGCTGGGCACGCAGATCCGGCGGAACATTTTCCTCATTGAACATGAAGATTTTTGGCACCAAGCGCATCGGGCACATCGCTATGTAGCAGGGCCTGCCTGCTTGCATGCCCCTGACACATGGGAAGGAATGTAGGAAGCTGTTCATAGCGTGCATGTTTAATTTGATCCGGTACGTTATTTTGCATATTTTTAACGTACAAGCAAGAATCCAGGTCGAATAACTTGTCTTTGGAGCGTTGTCAAGCCTCTGTCGGCGGCAAAATCGGTAAGGTTTGTAAATGGCTCGATATCGCAAATAATGAATTTTATCGTTCGATGGCTCTAAATAATCAGCATCGAAACACGATTTTCGTCATCAAAGATGATCGATGCACAGCAGCTTAATTATGTAGGTTGAGGTAGTTCGAAATTGGAGAAATTGGCTATCGATAGCGTGTAGTATCCGATTGATATAGAGCAACAAATACCCACCAGCAATTGGGCGGGACTAATGAATGCTATCTGTTTGGTCAAGTTGCAAAAAGATGCTCGGATATAGTTCAGAGCATCTGTCCTAGTTATAAGGTCTAAATGTCTAATCGTTTCCCCCATTGATCGAAATACGTGCCATCTTGCGACGTTGATCTATAATTTTCACCATCGCATCGAGCTGGCCCAAGAACTCTTCTGCGTCATCTGTAAGCGCGGACTGAGGTAGATCTGCAAGTATAGAAATAGCGACTGCAACAATTTTTCGCCAATCTTTTGGTTTTGGATCTTCCGCTGTGGCCTTAATTCGAGCTTCTTCGGCAGATATAAGGTGCGTTTCGAAATCATCAATTAAATCGGTATGATGATTTTCAATTAAGTAAGCTAGGCTTTTGACTTGCTTGGGGTCATGTAGTCTTCTGATGTTTTCTTTGTCTTCATCAGGTGATATCCATGAATAAAATCGGCGAACATTGTCAATGTTATCAAATCTTTTCTGACTTTCGTCCCATTCCAACCATTCCTTAAGCACGCTATTTCGGAGAGCTTCTTCGAACAGTGAGAAATAGTCATTTCGCGCTTTCGAACCGAACTCCTCGTCTTCCCTCATTTGTGACAGAGCACGATAAGTTCTATATAAGCGCCCGGTAGCTTGAGCGGAAAGTCCGAATTGCTGACCTACTACCCCAAGCTTTTTATGCTCTTGATCAACTTGTTCGGCAACAAGCTTTGCTCTCTGAGCAGGGTCCCACTGCCGTATTCCGCTGATATGCCGGATGCCTTGAAACATCCAGGAAATGTCTTGACCATCTGATCCGTTGTAAACTAGTACTTCGATTTCGTTAGTCGCTTGTAGAAGCTTTTCTAATTGAGAAAGATCAAGGTCATCAGCTACAACTTCGTCATTTTTTATGTCAGTACGAAGCTTGCCCAATGACCTAAAGCGACGATTACCTTCCACTACCACGAACTTGCCCGGCACGCCAGCAATAGGGCGAACAACTATTCGGTCAAGTAGCAGAAAGCCATTTCTTAAAATGCTGTTATATAAATCAGATATACCATGCTGGTCGATTTCTTGACGCGCTCTAATCTGTTTTTTTTCATCTGCTATATTTTTATCCAAAACAATTGGTCGATTAGATTGCGTCCAAAATCGAGGGTTGTTCGGGTCCAGCATGATGTTGTCAAATTCTATTTTCTTTGGAAAGAGTTGATCCATGTACATGTTGAGTCCTTGCTTAGAATTTAGCGGTCTTGTTCAATAATTAATTGTGGGAGTTCGATCCCATTCTCTTCGCCAAGAGCTTTAGAGTAACTGAGCTTAAGTTTATTGATTTCAACTGGCAGCCCTGCAATATGACTAAGCAGGTCGATTGTCAAACGTTTTCCAGTCGTGATTATTTTATTTCGCGCCGTGTCCCAGATGATTCCCGCGAATGGTGACTCGGATAGGTCGGTCGGTAATATTTTTAGTTTTACGACAGCTTCGTGAAGGGGGATGTCATGGTATTTGGAAAACCTAACGGCGACATTGGTAAATGCTGACAACCCGACTGGGCGAAACAACAAATGTCCTCCATGATCCCCTCTATATTTTTGCGTTATCCGAGCAGGAGTAGAGGAAACGAAGAGTTTTTGAACGGGTTCAAATGACTCAGCCATAGCTTCAAAAAAGCGGACAGCATAACTTTGATACTTATCAAGCTCCGAGTCACTCGGGCGATAAAACCGTAAATGTTCATCGCTCTTGTTTCCCGAGCGATGCTTAAAGATGATTTTCAATGTGTCGTAAAGGCTTGATATTGTGGTCAAAGCTACTCTGTTAGTCGCAGGTATATTTTCACTGGCATCCACGAGTATCTTGGGGGAGGTAAACCAATCGTTTTGCTCAATCAGTCGTCTCGTAATGATCGCCATTGTATCGTCTTCATCAAGAGCAATGATGTCACGCTTTTTTACTGGTTTAGCTGTTTTATTAAGCGTAGTGAAAAGACGTCTCGTGCGCTCCCTCTCTGCATCATTATGACCAATAAAAATCACTGACATTCGCTCGCCGGTGAAATCGGCTTTATCTGTTATGGCACGTTTGATCCCGGCAAGGCGGTGTTGACCATCTACGGCGAATATCTTTTCAGTGCCGGAAAGGCAAAGAAATCCTATGGTGTCAAACGCTTCATTTCCAATATCATTTAGCAATGCTTCGTTGGAGCTTGAGTTAGAAGCGCCAATATCAATCCACTCTGGATTTCCATCGTATGTTGCTAACACGAGAGAGTTAAAAAAACGCTCTTTAGTTTTCTCAAGATAATTCGCAATGTGCTCAGCTCTTTCTCCCTCCAAGCTACGCTGAATGAGCCTTGACAAAGATTTATCTGAGTGAATATTTTTCGCGTAGTCAGCTCTTTTAGCGAGCTCGGGAATTGGAATGAGGCATGAGTAATAAATCCAATCCCCAATGCGACCACGCAATGCTGGAAGTATAAGTTTTTTATTGTTCAAAATGCTGCCCTCCGAGCATTTGAAACATTGATAGTCATGTCTCGTATATTTATAGGGGGTTGAATAGCTGAAAGAAACTCAGTTTCAATTTTTTTTAAACTCATACGCTTATCGGGTATTGGGACAAAGTTGAAAAATAGGTCGTCTTTCCATTTCTCAAGCATATAGTACACACGAGGCCTTTTATCTGCCCGCCGCAATTCACTTAAGTATTGCCCAAACCTGCTATGCAAGTTTGCAGTAGAGTCATCACCCGTTATCCCTAGATACAAAATATAACCATGATTAGGTAAGTCGGATGTATCCCAAGATAAAGTGAAGGCGTATATTCCTCTTTCCTTAGGGATGGTTGTTCGGGCTGAATTGTTAAATTTCACTTTGCTCCACGATAGTGGAAATTTGCTTTTGAAGCAGCGCCAAGCTTCTAGATCTAAATAGAACTGATACAAGCTTGCCTTGTAGCGATCAGTATCTGCAATTAAGTCGTTGAGCTTTCCTTTAGCCACTTTAAGCATTCCCTTCTGCATGCAATTTTCCGCATATTACTATATTGTTGCGTCATTGAGAAGTCTGATTTTTATATGGTTCAAAAGTAAATAACTTTGATGGTGGCTGCTAATTCCCCTAGTAAGTGTAGCGGTGCTAATTGGTCTTTTTGTTGATTTTAGTCTGGCGATTGTTTTTACCAGGTGGGACTCAGGTTTTTTTCTTGGCAAAAATACTGCTTTGATAGTTGCAGGTGTTTTTGTTTTTGGTTTTTTTTGGGGAGGGCGGGGAATAAAGCTTGCTGAACTAAAGCCTTGCTAAGTGTGGATGCTTACAGGGCGCAGGGCGCAGGGCTGCTGGGGCGATGTGCAGGGCGTGTTCTTTTACCTTGTCTTTTCGGGTTAATAATAGGTGTCGGACAAAGGTAAGAGCTAGTAAGCTTGCAATTTAACTTTGATACCTCTTGGTGTTATTAGGTTTTTGTTTTATTTTTCTGGGTCATATTAATGACGCAGGGAAAAGTCAGCTTAGCTAAAAATAACTGGCGAATGCTGTTCAATTATTGTTTTTTAGAAAAAATGTTTTCTTTAACGTCGACGATAAAAAACGCCCTTCACTTGAAAGGGCGAGTTTTTATCTATAAAACGATTTTAGTCAATTGATGAGCTTCATCGCAGCGATCATGATGGTGACGGCTGCGGATAGCATCACGCCCATACGCATAGTCAGCTTTATTTCGAGATTCGCCAAATCTTTATGGATTTGATTGGTAAGAATGGCCAAGTCATTTTTTGTTGCTAGTAATGTATGCATGTCATTCTCCAATGCTTCGATAACTGCGTGAGCTTTTGGCTCAGGTACATTGATTGCAATCAGTGCCTGATATAGAGCCAGGTCCATTTTCATTAAGGCCTCCAGAAAAACTAAAAAGGCCTATCCCCACGACGGGGTAGGCCCGTCGTGGGTGGGAAAATCGTACTTCCTTCGACACGTGGTCGACTGACCGTGCTTCCGGAAGCGATACGGTCATTGGGTGGATCCTGCGAATATTCGCAGCACCGCCTAGAAGATCCTGGCGGCTGGCATGTAGCTGAACACGTCAGCAAGACACAGCCCTAAATTGCTTCTCTGGGCGTTTGGTGTCAATCCATAATCCGGTTACCGAGTATTTCCTAATGATGGCCTGAGGGCCTTTTTCTGCACTGACTCGACCAGCTTCAGGTAGGGATTGTTGAGGGCCAAGTCATTCATCATTCCAGCGGGGGATTTGAGTAAGTAGCCGTGAAGGCGCCGTGTTCTGCGCCCGCCGCTTACCTCGCATGTCCAGATGTTCAGTCCGTTTGGTTGCTTGCGGTGCAGCTTCATTTCTTCAAAACGTTTCTGAATCCATTGCCAGTCATATTGGTTTTCTTTCTTTGCGATACGGGCAAGGTGTGGGTGCTCCTGCCCGTAGCGATGAAAGACGCCAGGCGTGACGAGAAAGATCGTGTCTTCGACGGTGTGAACCAGCGCTTTTGTGTCATTCATGATGATGCGATGAGACAGGACGCCTTGTGTGAACCACTCCATGAAGTGTTCTCCTGAAAGCTCCGCTGGCTCCTCTTTGGTTGTCGGTAGCTCAATGGAGCTAGATTCGTCGTCAAACGGGAGGGTCTCAATGTCTTCCGGTAGGGTTGGGGGGCCTCCAAATAAATCAAACAGCATTTCGAGCGAGTCAGGCGCGGTGTGCTGTGGCTCCATCAATGACTGCGGATTTGGAGAGCCAAAACCCGATGCGCCTTTCGATGGCGGGGCGGATGGAGTCGCGTTTGATAGAGATCTGGGTGTGCTTGATGTTGCGAGTGACACATCAGGCGTATCGGGGATGACAGTGCCTGTGTAAGCGTTTGGGCGCTCAATCGCTTCCCAGATCAATGCCGGCGATAGCTTTAGGAAGGTGAAGCTATGGGACCAGCCTAATTCGCTTGTAACTGTTGCTTTCCAGATGGCTTTACCGTCGGCACCGGGGAGGGCTATCCCGTGTTCCTGTAGTACGTTGAAGACGGCGATATTTCTTTCTGGAATTCCGTCGACGCCTTGGGAGAGCAGGTGAGCGCGAAGTTTGTCTGAGACGGTTTTACTTACCAGCCAGAGCGCCTCTTGGGTAAGCCAGCCGTCTGAGGCTTGAGGTTGATTGAGTTTTAACTCGCATTTCAGCAGGTAGCGCAGCCCTTCGAGCAGCTTACGTTGCAGTGCGTGTTTGGGGGCATATTTTGCTTTGGCTGGATCGCCACCAAGTGCCTGAGCTACAGAAGCTTGGTCTGCTTGTGTGATGAGCGTACCAAGTTCACCAGCGTGTTCGCTTTGGCCTGCCCAATTGAATATCAGAGAGGTCCATAGCTCAGGGAAGCTTGAAAGCCAGTCGAGAATTTCTCTGTTCAGCAGATGGGCGATCAGCAAGCCGGATGCTGCACCATGGAGGCGGTATTGTCGGTCTTTTCGATATCTCAGGCGGTAAGGGGATTTGAGTGGGCCATGCCACGGATGCCAGATGCTGCCATCTGCGTATTCAACGTGCACATCAACTGCGATTTTACCCACGTCATGACTGAGCGAGGCGTAGGCGAGGGCTGCGGTCCAAGCTTCGGCTTGTGCTATCTGCACTTCAGGTTGGGCACCGGAGGGGAGTAAGTGGGTTTGTCGCAGCTTAAGGGCGTAGGTGACGACTTCCAGGCCATGGTCAAGCATTCCACCAGGATAGGCATGATGGTGGCTCTCGGATGCGGGTAGTAACTGGACGAGCTCAGCGAATCGGCTGATGGGGCCGAGGTAGAGCTTTTCAAATTGAGGTCGCGAGACTGCAGTGCGCTGCCAAATCTGCTCCAGTAGTTTTTGTCTACGGGGTGTGGCCAAGAGCGATTTGGCAGATTGGGGTGAGGTCAACCCCGCAGGCGATGTTGACTCCATTGGAGCAGGCCGACCAGGTGTAGATCTGGCCTTGCGATGGAACAGTGAAAACATGTTTGATCCTGTCAGAAGGGTTTGTAGGAAGGCCTTTTCTGTTTCTTGGGTAGGGCCTTTCCTCTTCGGCACCATTCCCTTGGTTTGATCCCTTTTTCCATTTACCTTTTGGGTGCTCGGCAGATCATCGGAACCAGAGTCTGGGCAGAGCAATTAGGAACTCAAGGATGAACGATCTAAGACTGGGGAGCTGTTAGGTGACTGAGAAAGATCGAGCTTCAAAAGCATCGCGCGTAGGGGAATACCTTGGACGTTGCTGGAAAGGATACCTACGTAATTTAACAAGAGTGTCTGGGTGGTTAAGGAAAGTGGGAGTGCCTCGGAAGCTAGCCAGTTTCTGCGCCTTGCTTTTGCACACTGTTACCGTAATGGTTTTGCTGTACATCGCATTTTGGGTGACGGTGGTTTTTATTGTGGCGCTAGTCGGAAGTTGTGGTCTCTTCAGCTCAGAGCCTGAGCCGGCAAGCTGGCGAGACGGCCCCGAGGGGCCTGGAATATACGAAAATGGTGTACGTACGGATTGTGGCCGTTCGTTCGAGGACGATCAGTGAATTAAACGAACTTTCCTATAACTTTTTCTGTTCCAGAGCGCCCTGCCTGTTTTGCATCGCCAGTTGCATCACTTAGTCCACGTAAGGCAGTACCTGCGTTCACTCCAACCCAAGCCAGACTGGCAACCCAAAATGCTGGCAGTACGACAAATAGTGAGCCCATTACGTAATTCAACAGCATGTCCCCAAAGGAGTTGTTTGCTCCGAGGAGGATGTTGAAATTGCTGTGTGGGGAGTGCCAGCCGTAGAGGGCGTCGAGGATGGTGCTGTCGAGCCAGCGGGCGAGTTGGAACCAGAAGTCGACGAAAAATAGGGCGAACTGCACGCAGCTGATGGTGATCAAGGATTTGAGATCGTAGGTGCCGACGACCAGGATCAGTGGGATGCAGATTGTCAGCGCCATTTTTAGGAATGACAGCACCATGGGCAGGGCTTGGCGAACGACATCCATTGCGGGGAAGTACGCCATTGAGCCTGCTGTCATTCCGAGGTTTGAGGCTACGCGTGCCGTGATGTTGGATGCGGTCATGTCGATCTGGCCGCCGTAGCTTGTGTAGACCTGACCTTGGTTGAGTGTTTGCTGACGTGGGGATACGACGGAGCGGACGACGGCGTCTTCCGCTTGCTGCATGTTGAGGAAGCGTGTCCATTTGGTAATGCGAAACAGTAGGGCTGGGTCCACTTGCTTGAGTACCCGGGCACGCAATCCTTGGTGGGCTTCTGACCACCATTGCTTGCAGGTGGGATATCCACCACCGCCGGGTACTTGGGTCAGACCAGCATCTCGCCGTGGGTTATAAGGCCAACTGCTGCGCGGTGTCTTGGAATGATAGGTGTCATAGAAACCAGCGGTATTGAGCAGGTACCTTGAGCCAATCCAGTTAATATCGTCCAACAGCGTGTCGTTCAGGGTTGGGCGGTTCATAAACAGTTTGGCCCGAGCAGGCCCGTAACAGTCGTGGCTGAACTCGGCGACTTCCTGAGCCAGGATAGGGTCGTCGATTCTTGCTGCATCGATGTCCATTCGGATCTGCCGCAGATCAGTACCACAGGGGATTGCTGCAGTAGCGCCACCGGTGAGCGCTTTGGACAGTGAGTGCATGAAAAACCACCACACCGGGACTTTTGCGCTTTGGTTGTTGAGCGTTGTGAAGGTGTTGGACCAGCGAGTGTCTTGCGGGTTGGCCACGTTGATTTGGCACTGAGTGGAGCGGGTGGTGTTGAACTCGATGGTGTTGAGGTCCACGTCAATGAAGGGAATGCCGGCAAACATGATGACGATGATTGCAACCCAGACTCGGTTCTCGATTCGCAGTGACGACAGCACACCCTTGTTGCCCTCATCCGCGCCTTCAGCACGAGCTCTGAGCCATTCCTGGATGATGATCGCCAGAAACGGCAGAGCGAAAACACCACTAGCGACCAGCATTTCCCAAATGCCGTTATTGATGATCCAGCCAACTAGCGTCAAGTAGAACTCAAGGTAGTCGTTTGTATAGAGCGTCATGAGGTCGTCCTTGTTCGTCAGGCCGGCCGGAAGTTCAGCAGTTCAAGCAGCGCCAGTGCTGCAATAGCTGCTACTTCGGCGTACAGAAGGCGCCGATGTTGGTGACGGGTGAGGCCCCGTTTGATCAAGCTAAGTCGCATGCGGTACCAGCCATAAACCGTGACGGCGTACAGGGGCGCGCGCCAGATCAATAGGGCTGACTGATTTGATTGCCTCCAGGTATTCCACTCTTGAATGTTGCTTGATCCTTCGAAGGCGGCCAGTGTGAGAACGATCGCTAATAGGCTGAGTAGCACACCCCAGAAAAGCAGGTGCGCCAGCACGGTTCTGGCTCTAGGGTGCCGCTTCATCGTGGCTGGCCCTCAGGTGTGGCTTGTTGGATGAGGTCAAGACGATTACGTACCGGGTCACCTTGATAGACGCCCAGCGAACCAGTCGCTCGATCGTTCTGACGCTGGATCAGCATCATTGGGGAATTACCAGCGAGGGTACGGCGCAGTTCGAGTTCGGTTTTGAGGTTGTTGATTTCCAGAGACAGGATGTCGCTCTCGGTGCTGATGGCTTGCTGAGCCAACTCATTGGATGCCACGTTGGGTTCTTTGCGCCCCGTGAGCAGGGTACGTTGCAGCAGCAGTGCTTTTTCGAGGACGCTGGACAGCGCCACTTCGGACGCCAAACGCTGAGCCAGCAAATCTTGATCGGGTTCGTCCCTCAGTGCCTCGATGACACCGCGCGTGACAGTCAGTGATTGGCTACTGGCTGCCAGTAGATGTTCCGTGGTGGTTGGCTTGGTGCCTTTAATCAATGCAGCCAGTGCGTGCAACTTGGTATCAAACTCTTCCTGAATGAGAGGCGTGAGTCCAACACCCGGCTTGGTTTGAGTCTTGGTGCAGCGATCGCACGTTTGGTGTTCGCGCTCGCCCAGGACCTTTGTTGCCCACGCCTCGGCTTCTTGGGGAGAGGACCAGGTCTGGCAGCTCAGGCGGTTGCCGCAGCTGTTTTTGGGTATAGCGGAACGGTCATTCACATCTCTGCCATTGAGCAGGTTATATCCCGACCGGGTGACGTCTGACACAACCCTAATCGGGGCTTGTCCGGAACCGCCGGCTGCGTTCCCGCCCACCCACGGAACGCCATGGTTACCTCGACGTGTTTCTGCCTGCTCAATGGCTGCCACAGCGTCTTTGCTCCCAACAGCTTTCGAGAGCGCCACGCCTTCAGCCAATTGCCCCCAACTCATCTGCCCACCGGCAATATCGGCCATGCGATCAGCAATCGACTTACACGTTGATTTGGAACGATCGAAGTCGAGCCGTGCTTGCAGGATGCCGTTGGTAAGCAGGTTGTAAAGGCCAGGGTCGGCGCGCTGGATGATCAGGGCGGGGAGGAGGCGACTGCGCTGGTTGCGTTCTTGATCACGTTGCTCATGATCGACTTGAAGCCTTGAGTGGCACCATTGAGCTGGTTCTGCAGCGTTGTATTAAGGCTCATGTCTCCGCAGATCAGGTTGGTGTCCCACCCAGCACCGACGCTGATGCTGTCCATGCTGGCAGCGCCGCCCATGGACACGGCCCTGCCTCCGCCAATGCTGTAGAGCACGTCATCGCCGATGACGGTGCCGTTGTGATGGATGCCATCTTTATTCACTTGCGTCTGGGCGGCTTGGAGTTGGGTGTGCGAGACAAGCAGGACGCTTAGCAGTCCATAAGCGAGGATTGCTCTATGTTTGTTCGCAGCGGGTTTATGCGAATACATCATTGATCACCACCGGAGAAGTCTGTGCTACCCAGGAAGGTTTGGCCTTTGCGTTTGCAGCAGGTGTAGGGGCGCCACAGTGCCCAGGCGTAATCGCCACGAGGTGATTGCACGTGAGGTCCGTTATTCGGAAAGGTCGTGCAGGTCTTGGATTGAGTGGGTGTCAGCTCCTGCCATTTTCCGGTCAGCGGGTCGCTTTCCATCACTGCACCTGCGGGCCAATAGCCCGCTTTAGCCTTCGCCAGTAGAGGCTGATAAACATGAATCTGGCCCCGACGCGTGACGATGTCTGCAGCGCGTTGCGCGATCACCGCGGCACACTTGTGGTCATCAACGCCGTGCAGGAATCCTCCCCGCGGATAGATCGCGCCCCACAGATTGCCTTTAGTACGACTACCGATTTCACGCATGCCCGGCGTCAGGGCTTCTGGAAAGACGAGCTCTGGGATGTTGCGACGCCAAGCTAGGCTGTCGAGTGTGCTGAGGAAGTAGGGCATGAGTAATTGCCCAGCGCCCGAGCAGGCGTAGCCGGATTGCCCGGCAAATTGACTGAAGACTGCACCGCCGGGATGGCCAATGACATCAGCGTTCTTGAATTTGGCGAGATCGTTTTCAAACGCGATGCCGGTAGTGCCGTCACCACCACCGCGAGCCGTTGAGTTGCTCGAGCTCAACATTCGCAGTTCCGACCATGGGTTTTCACCTGTATTGGCGTAGCTCGAAACAACTGCGTCTGGCACGTAGTGCCGGACCTTGGCGGACTCCTTGACCTTGCAGCCAAAATTGGTGCAGAACAGCCAATAGCACACACCCACAACTCGGTAAGCCATGCAGTCAGGTGAAAGGCTAGAGGCTACGATTTCAGCGGTATTAAGGGCTGAAGCAGCGAGCGGTGTAACCATGGCGGTTGCGACAGTAATTAATCGCAAGCCCTTTGAATATCGAAGTTTCATGTTTCGATCCTGCGCGAGACGAGGTGCGCAGTGAATCAGTGCGAATCTTGATTGGCCTTAGTGAATAGGAAAGGACGGGCACCCATATTCCATTTGATAGTCGTTGCGACCAGCAAACAGTCTCCAGGCGCCATTTGTAATTTTCGCGATGGGCGCAGAAGCGTCAAGCGGCTTTAGATACAGGATAAAAGCTACTCACGGCTTGGGGCAGGCCACCGACGTCTCGCAGCATCGTCACTATCCGGCTTGTCTTGAGGATGTAGTAATCAATAATCGGAGCATACTTTCCTTTGACCTTACGCGGATACCGTAGCTTAAAGTCATGCATCGTAATCACACACGACCGCATCTCACGAACAGTCGCTTCAACCATTGAGCCGGTTTGGCGTGCGATAGACACGAACTGGGCATAGGCATCAGAGCCCTCTACTGGCCCTAAACCCCGCTCCGCCTCGGCAATCATATGGTGAATGTAAAGCTTGTCAGCGCCCGATTTGCCTACCGGAGACATCATCAGACGATCAAGTCTTGCATCAATGTCCTTAATGACAGTGAGTATCTCTTCACCTTTTTATCTATAGAAAGCTGGTCGATCTGCTTCATTTGGATTCGGAGTGAGTGCAGCACAGCAAAGAAAGCAAACAAAGCGAATATAGGGTTTAGCACACCCCCGAAAAAATCGCCAAATGCTCCCCAATCAGACCTGTCTCCGGATAAGAAACCAAACTGTTGGTGGTAGGGATAGAGAACAACCGCCACCATCAGCAACGCCAAAAAAGGGAACACGCTTACGCCAAATTTATTCATCAAAGCTGCCTCACTAAAAAAAGAATGGCGGCATTTTACTCGCTTGTGAACTGCGGCGCGTTGCTTGCTGTAGGATCTTGGTGATAAAAAAAGCGCCCGCAAGGGCGCCTACTAGATAGAAATTGAATAAAACTCAGATGAAACCGGCCTCCGCGAATGAGTAAGGGTCGCCTGTGCCAACGATGACGTGGTCAAGCAATCGCACATCAATTTTTGAAAGTAGATCACGCAGAAGCACAGTTATCATGCGGTCGCGCTCACTAGGATCAACAATTCCCGAAGGATGATTATGGGCCATGATCACAGCTGCGCTATTCAGCGCCAATGCTCGCTGCAGGATGACTCTAGGATGTGCCGATACAGCATCAATCGTTCCAAAAAACAACGGTTCGTACCCTATGACACGATGTTTAGAATCGAGAAAAACACAAGCAAAGACTTCTCTCACCTCGTTGGTGAGCTTGAGCCGCAGATAGTCTTTGATGTCCTTTGGATCATTAATGCAAGGGGCTCCTTTGAAGATTCGTTGCTCAAGAATTGAAATGGCCTCCTGAATCAATTGGTCTTCTCTATACCGCGGGCATTCCTCGTTAACGGTTTTCTGGCTTTGCGAATTAGTCGAGAGCATCGAAGTTTCCTTGATGAAACTGGAGTCCCGCCCTTAGGGGAGGGCCCCAAGGGATTAGTGATAGTTGGCTCGTAGCGAGCAGGGATTTAAGTGGGCATCCACCCTCAGATGCTGAGGGCCGCTTATTCGGGGATGCGGGGCAATCGTATTGATCAACACAGTAAAACTGCGTCGTAACCTTGAAGATCTTGGCCACCTGGGCAGGCTGCTGAGTCAGCAGTCAATTATTTCAGGATCTATTCTTGGATGACTTCCGCTCGATGTCTTGCAGAAAACCGAAATGCCATTGTTCCGCATTCATATCGACTTCTCTAGGGGCATACGCTTCAGGTGCGGAATAGGTCAGCTGTAATAATGGTGTTGGAGTTTAAATTCCACCACCTGAAATGTTATAGTGATTTAGTGAGCACATCAAAAGGCACGTAGGTTTGTCTTTCAAGAGTAAATAACTTTTTGGCGGGTTGGTATGGATACAGAACAAGCGCAACTGGATTCTGAGCAGTGTATTCTTCGCAAGAATAGCAGCCCATCAAGCATAGAGAGTAATGGCATTGCATTTAATTGGCCATGGATACTGGTGGCATCCGTATTTGCCATATGCATAATTGCATATACGATTAACTTTAACTCTCATGACGTCTCATCTGATCCTGGAGATTGGGGTGCGCTAGGGGATTATTTGGGCGGAATAACAAATCCTATAATATCTACTATCGCTTTGATTTTTTTAGCAAAGGCATATCATACACAGAAAGAAGAACTAAAAGAGACAAGGCAAGCGCTTCGTGATACGGCCGAACACAGCGCGGCTTCTGCCAGCGCCCAAAAAGACCTTGTCGATTGCAATATCGCACAAAGCCTTATGACTCAAAAAAATCTTGAGGTAAGTATATTGGCTGCCGAAGTAAACTCAAGACAAAATACGATGGCGTTTTTGCATAGAGAGCTTGATCGCAGCACTGAAACCTATAACGCTCACAGGCAGGCAATCGATATTTTCAAAATACAAAGTTTGTCGTGGTTCTATGATAACGTTAAAGCTGATGACTACAGGCTAAATCTTGTGCGGAAGATGAATGCCGAGCAAGATCACATAAATGACCTCGTGGAAAAAATATCGAAAATTAATGAAGTGTAGGGGCTTGGTTAAAATACCCCGACGCTAGCGCTTGGGGTATTTATCTCTTTAAAAATAGGTGAGGGGGTTTCTGTATTCGAGATTAAGTTGCCGTAGATTCTTTAGTGTTGAGTAATTATTTCATTTTGCATTTGGAAACAGCTAGCGGGTGTCGTGCGAGAAAGGCAATGACTCAATACCTCGCGAACAGTCGATACTCTCGGCCATTCTAAATGCCGCATCCAGCTCGCCGATGCCGTACTGCTGCATCAGCTTGAATCGTGCAGCTTTCTCCTCCGGCTCGGTCATTGCCATGGCAAGGTAGAGGCTTGGAGGAACGGCGCGAAATAGTGCTTCCATGGATTTCGACAGCACGACACCTTCGCAGTATTTTCCCGCCTCCTTGCGTGCGGACATCATCAAGGTTTTCTGCGCGGGGCTCAGCTCTCGAAACCTGGCGATCTTCTCCACTTCATCGGGGGGCATGCTCAAGCAGATCCACCACTCGATCATGTTCAACATTGGCTCTGCTGCTTTGGGTAGGTCATCCAGGTTTTGTGTTGCTAACCAGAACCAGGCTCCGAGCTTTCGCCACATTTTCGTGATCTTGACCACATAAGGCGCGAGGAGGGGATTCTTGGTGATGATGTGGCCTTCATCGGTGACATTGATGATCGGCCGCCCCAGAAACTGATCGCGCTCAGCGATGTTGTTCACGGTATTGAGCAGCGACAGATAAGCGATCGAGAGCTGTGCGTTGTAGCCTTCGCGAGCGAAGGTGGCCAAGTCGACAATGGTGATATCTGCCTCAGGCCAAGGTGTTCCAGGGCGATTGAAGAGTTCGCCGTCCAGACCTTGGCAAAATAAATCCATTGCCTCAGCCATTTCCAAAACTCGAATGCGTCGCCCCTCTGGCAAGGCTGGATCAACACCGCGGTCGCGCAATGCGTCCCGCACGTCTTGCGTCAGTACCGCACGGTCTTGATGGGCGCAGCGCTGCGCAGCATCCAAAATGCTTTGTCGAATCAGACTCCGATCAGCTCGGGTCAACCGAGCTTCTTCCTTGTCTTCACCACCGGTGATCATCAACCGTGCGGTAATTTCCAGCTCACCCAAGACATCGCGTTGCTCGTCACCTTCAAAGGCCGTCGCGGTGTCATCGAGCTGGTCAGCATCCAGTGTTTCGATCTCATCAGGTGTTTCGACCAAGCGACGCGCATCCGCAAAGGGCGCCAGGCTGACGCCTGCACCCGGCGATAGCTTCACGTGGTGAACCGTCAGTCCCAATCGTTTCGCAAACTGTGCAAATAGCCCGAAGGAGTTGCCTGCCTCGACGATGAACAGTCGAGGTCGGTAGGTAGCTGTGATCTGGTTGAGGATGTTGTTCAGGGTGGCTGATTTGCCCGAGCCGGTTGGGCCGAACAGAAACAAGTGAGCATTCATCTGTCGGTCCAGCCGGTTAAGCGGATCGAAGGACAAGGGGGCACCGCCGCGGTTGAAGAACGTAATACCGGGATGGCCAGTGCCCTGACTTCGCCCCCAAACCGGAGCGAGATTGGCAGCATGTTGAGCAAACATCAGTTGGCTGTACCACTGGCGCTTGTCTTTGGCCGGATCAAAAACACACGGCAACCAACGCAGGTAACTGTTCAGCGGTGCAACTTCGTCATTTTCTCGCACCGGCTGCAAGCCTGCGTTTAGCATGACGTTGGCCAATTGCATGCCGCGAGCATCAAGCTCTTGTATGTCTTTTCCGCGCAGGTAGAAGGCTAATGAGCCGCGATACAGCTTGTGAGAGCTCCCAATGATCGAGCGCGCCTGGTTCACGTCATGGCGTGTTTGTTCCGAATCTAAGGTTTCCCCCACCGACTTTTTGCTCAAGTGATTGAGATGCGCTTCCAGCACGTCTTGGGGGGTAGCAATCAGCGTCAGACACATGAGGGTGTCTTCGGGCATCTGGTCGAAGTAGGTGTTGATGGCGTCTCCTTTGCGAGTCTCGCCAGTCAAGTGACCGGTGCGAGGCACATTACGCAGGCGATCCATCAACATGACGCGATGAGGCATGCCGTCTAAGTACCAGACGCCTTGTTCTGTGTCGGAGCGTGGTTGACTGAAGAACAGGCGTTGAGCGAAGTCAGTTCCGCTGGCTAACTCGATTTCGCCCGCTTCGGTTTCTTTCGGGTACGCGCTGAGATGATAGAAGCGATCACGAGCCTCAGCGGTGCTGCCGAGTATCGTAGGATTGGGGTTGAACCAGCGCAGTAGCCAACTGTGGATATCGGCGGCCTCCATGCGTTGGGTTTTAATACCTGTACTGGTTAGCCCTCCCGTTAGCCGTTCACACACAACGTCCAATGCCTGTTCGGCTGTCTGACCTCGTTTGAGTGAAGGGGTATCGGGTGCACGGCGGTAAACAACCATGCGGACGCGTCGATTCTGACCACGCCATGGCAGGCGGGTGAGAGCCGTGTCATCAAAAAGGCCGCCTGGTTTGGCGATCGCGTTCAGATGATGGGCGAAGAAGCGCAAGTAAAACTCACTGAAGGCCGTGTCCTGTGCACGCGGCTGAAGATACTGCCGCAGCGTCGACATGTAGCTATCCCAGTTTGTCTCATCCTGGGCGTAGAGCTGTACGACCCAAGGGTTGTTGTCCAACTCGTCGAAACTGTCCTGAAGCACGTTTTCCAACGTGTCCCGGGCCTGGTTCAGCCAAGCGCTTTCACGGCCTTCAGTACCCAGCGGTATCACTTCGAAAAATGCAGCAACTGATACGCCATCTTCCAGCAGCATACATCGATGCTGCGGCAAATATTCCACCCAGGGTAATCGGTCTACAAAGGAGGGCGTCGTGGCGTAGAAAGCGTAGTCGTCGGCCTCGGTCACAGGTTTGCTCTGCCGCAATCCAAGTGAATGCACACCGTTTTCTGCCAGTTTGTTGATGTATCGGTACCAGAAATTGGGCTCAGGGGAGTCTTGCGCTGTGTTCTCGTTGTTGCCTTGCTTGAACCACGGCATCAGTAATCCTCCAGTCGTTCGCCAGGCATGGCGTATTGCACACGTTGATGCAGTGGAAAGACCGTGCTGTAACCAGGTACCGGCACAGCTTCTGTCCCAGCCCGGTGAGGGAAGACGTACATCACCAGATCCGGATTGGGCAGTCGATGAAACTGACGGTAGATTTCGTTTTGCGCTGTTCGTGTGTAAGGCTGGGACGCCGAAGAAACAAGCGGTTCAATCAAGGGCCGCCTCAACGCCTGTCGAGCATCCAGCAGTTGCTGGGCCACTCGGCCGCTTTGCGAGCCACTGGTTTGTCGGTTCCAGACGTCCATCATCGTGCGGCCGTCGTGAGTGAGCAGTTCTTCTGTGTTGGTCGTGCAGCCAACGATGACAGTCGCAACCAGGATTGCGGCCATTGATTCAGTCCAGATCCGTCGTAGCATGACGACCTCCGAGGGTGTGATCGACTTTGCGTCCGTCAGTGTCGTAGTCGAGGGTGAGAGGGGCTTCTATATGCACGGCCACTTGAGCTCCGGGCTCGACATACACTGCCGCGAACGCTTGGCCGTAAAGTTTGCTGACCCACTGCGAAATGTCCTGCACACCACTGGCGAGCATTCGGTTCATGGCCTCGCTTCCTGATATCCCCACAGTCCCCATTGAGCCTGCATTGTTGCCGGCATAAACCGTGCTGTTGCCATCTGACTTGATCATCGACGCGACACCTACGCCGGCGGCTGTGATGAGGGCTTGGGAGCCCAAATACTGTTGCGCGTTGCTACGCCGTTTTCCAGCCACACAAGGGATGCCGTGGCTGTCGCTGATCCAACCCAAACCTTCTTGGGAAGCCTCACTGCCCGACGAGTTCTGTCTGTTGCCTTGGGATTCTTTGGCACTGTCACTCGGCAATGTACGGATGGTGCCGTCTGAGAACACGAAGGTGATTGAGCGGATCTGTCCTCTGACGCAGGACAGTGTCCAGTCACCTGAGGCGGTGCCACTGACCACTGCGCCGGCGACCTCAGGCAGATCAATCCCATTGGCAATAAGGTTGTCAGCCCCAATGAGCACTTTGAATGGGTAGGGATCGTTCACAGTCCCATCGATAGGGACTCGGCCTATGAGTGCCGTCATGGCAACCGAGCCCATCAACGTAGCGTTGGGTGGGATGGTATAGGTTGGTTTGAGCGAGTGACCTTCAACGGTCCGCGATGCGTTTGAGGTAAATGTGTCGGCCACATTTTCCAGCGTCTTTTGTGCTGGGCCAAAGCGAGCTGGAAAGCTCATGTCTTGCTCGTTAGATGCTGAAGGATCTTTGGGTTTGGCGTCTTCAGGCTCAATCCATCGCACACCATTTTTAAAGCTTTGACCATCCCCTTGTTCAAGTCCAAACCCCACCGGGATATCTATAACGTTGTCCCTCTGACTCAGGCTATCGAGGCGGTGCTGGATATCCTGTAGAAGGCCTTGGGTTTCAGTCGTTGAATCCGAAGCCTGCCGATCCTCCTGAACGCGCAGTCGCTCTTGTTCCAATGCCTGCTGAATACGCGCTTCCAGCTTTTCTTCAAACTGATGCAGTGACTCGGGGGATGAGTTCTGTTGATTTACCCCCTGAGTGTTTTTCACCTCTGCCCGCAACAGTCTGACCTGAGCCACCAAAGTGGCCACCGTGTCGCTCGGCGTGTCGCCTTCCAGACCCAATGCCTTCATTTCGTCAGGGGTGAGTTGGCTCTCGCCGTTGGCAGTTTCAGAAGGAGTGGGCTTGCTGGCAGGCAGTAGTTTTATAAGCACGAGCACCACAAGTAGAACGATCGGAATCATCAACCACTTGAGTAAACCATTACTCTTCATGGTTTCTCTCCCGGGTGAAGTCGGGATTGGCAGGGGGCACATTAAGCGCCGCGTCGACAGGACTGATGGTTGGGAGAATTGATTGCGCCAGGCCTTGCCCACGCGTGGTTAGGTAAACCACGGAGGTATCCAATGACGTACCCTTAGGACCCAGCTGTTGATGTTGGAACGTCGCGGTTGAAAAATCGCCCAACAGCAACCGTGGGTCCAACTCGACGAGTGCATCGGTGTGGTTACTTAATCGGACGGCCGTCAGCCAATACTCATCCATGCGCCACGCTGCCAGAGCCTTGGCTTTGATGGGTAAGCTCGGCATCAACAGGTCTAGCGAGAGATCACCCGCCAGATTGACTCGGCGCACGCCTGGCAAAGGCTCGACCGTTCTCAGTGGTGCGTATAGGTTTTGAGCGGCGTAGCGTGTCAGTAACACGGGAACGGGCGTTGATTTCGAATGCTCTTTACTGAGGACGGATTGCTCAAGCGCATCGGGTACTGATCGCTGCCTTCGGACGGGCTCTTCGATGATTCTGACATCCTCCAGACGCGCTTGATCGGGCGCGGGGTTTTCAGCCACGACATCGATCAAAACCAATTCTCCCGTCATTGCGTCTTGAAGTTGCAGCCGCACTGGATCAATCGGTTCGTTAGCCCTCAGATACACCGCACCGGCAGCGCTTTGGATCCTCAACCGATCACCTAAGTGGCCTGGTACGCCGACACGAACATTACGGTCGATGAAGACTACGCGTTCTTGGCCAACAATCAGGGAGATGGCCAGTGGAAGTCGCTCCCAGCGCATCACTTCGACGGCTTGGCTTGAGGTAGTGACGAATGACAGTGTGAGGCCTAGGCAGGCCGCTATCTGCAAAGGTTTCATGGCGTATCTCCCAGCGATCGCTCTGATTTTCGAGTGCCTGAGGCAGGGCCAGCAGGCAGGACGATGCGTTGCGGTGCGCCGTCGTAGCAGTCCAATGCAAGACCAAAGGGGTTAAGTTCAGGATCAACGTCTAGACGTACGACCTTGATGGGGTAGCGGACCAGTGCACGCTTGATTTGCTCAGCGCCGTGATACTCGTCGGCATTAATGTCGAGCGTGACCAGCCAATCTCGATCGGAGACCACCTTGACCCGAGCCTGTGGGTCATCACCGTAGCCTCGCCCAGGTATCTCGTAGATGCCACGGACGCGATTTCGGAGTTCTCCCGAGCGACGTCGTTGGTCATAGTCTTTCTCGAAGAACGCGCGGCACTGTGGAGTAATGTATGCGGTGAGAGATTGGAGGTTGCGGGTGTAATCTTCCTCACCATCAGTGGGCCAACGATTGAGCTGCTGAAAGATGTAGAAAGTGAAGGCATAGACGGATTCGGGTGGAACCTCCCACCATTGACGCGTACTGCCAGAGCGCAGGTCGGGAGGTACATGGATAGTGAGATCTCGTGGTGCATTCCACCAGCCAGCGCCCATGCCGATGGCCATAGCAAGCAGGGCTGCAGCCCCCATTCGTAAAGTCTTCACATGCGATTGCAGGTGCAATACCTCATTCTTGAATCGGCTCATGCGCCACCCCGTCGAGTTGCCCAGAAACCAGTTCGTGTAATGAGTTCACTCGTACCCATCAGGGCAGCAAAGCGAGGAGAGTGGTTTGCCAGCCACCATTGAAGCTGCCTGTAAAGCCAGGTCTCAGGTCGGCCGCGTTTTTGACGACGCAACAGACCACCACCAATGAACAAGCCCGATGCAATGGAAACCACAATGGTGGTGGGTATCACCGCAATGCTGCTGACAGCCCACGCACCGGGTATGCCCAGTAACAGTCCTGATGCCGCAGCCATTGCTGTACATATCCAGAGTTCGTTTGCGGTGAGTCCGCGAACGACGATTGGCTGCCGGTTCAGTCGATGGGGAAGGAAAGCGACGGTACCGTCAGATGTTGTGTGTTGTAGGGAGTCCATGGGGTGTCTCGCTCACAAAATGCCGGTGGCTTTGGTCAGCAACCAGATGCCCACGACAAGCATGATTGCGCCCACGGCAACACTGAGACCAAATTGCCCCCAAGTGGAGCGGCCGGTATGGATTTCGGAATAGCGTGTGTAAGCGTGATAGCAGACACCGATAAACATCGAGGCGACGACCAGCAGCGCCACAAGCATGATGATGTCGTAGCCGTAGTTCTGCATCGTTTGCATGATGCCATTGCCGGCACCGCGGGATGGATCCTCCATCGTTGGTAACTTGCCCTTGGCTTGAGCAAATAAGGGCAGTGTTGTGGCATAGAGGACGAGCGTTCCTGCTGTTCGTTTTGACGCGGGGAATTGCGTTCGCATTGGGAGTTCCTTTGGAGGATTAAAGGAGGAAAAGTGTCAAAGCCAAGTACATCGCGGTGAATCGGATAACGACGCCCAAAAACTGTCTTTGATTTAGCCGGTGTTCAGCCCAACCCGAATAAGCGGTACGAATCGCCCAGGCGCCCCAGAGCAACAACGTCGCAAAAACGAGGGATGTCAGTACTGAGGCCGTAATCGAAGGGGAGAAGCCGCCGTTTGCTTGAAATGCTGCGATCTGCGCAGCATTCATTGGTCCGTTACCGGTTCATTGCGGTAGTCGCCATGTAGCGCAATGTCATCGCGAGGTGTCGCGCGCTTGGGAGTCAGGTATTGCTGGATGCCGTAACTGACGCGATGAATGTCAGCACGTAGTCGGACGTAATCGAAATGGAAACGCTGCGATTCTTGATCGGGCACTGCAACAGGTGAAGTCGTCAGACGGTCAATGGTGTTTAGTTCGCGTAGCAGCGTTGCCAGAAGGGTATGTTCGTCGACGAATGAATTGGCTGACGATGCAGTCGAATCCGCGGCCATAAACAGCAGAGCGATGCGCGGAAGGAAGTTTTTACGAAAGCGGTTGATCATGTGGGGAGCTCGTTTGATCCTGTCAGACGGCTCGATATTGCTAGGGGGAAAAACGTGGGGCAGCTAACAATCGGAACTTGAGAAAGTCCGGATAGGCATTTAAGGCTTTTTCAAAGCATGGCAAAATGCCTGTATTCGGTTTTTAGAGAAAGGACGACTCAATGGCCATGCCAAATGATGCCCCAAGTTTCCCCGCCGGCATCAGTCTCACCTACGCATCAGGCTCCGTATTGCCTAGTCAATCGCTGGTGACGTTGCTGACCACCGCGCGAGAAAGCTATGACTGGCCCTTTAATACCGGGAGGGTAAAGAGTCAGCAGAAAATTACGGATCTGGAAGCTACGGTTAAACGCTTGCTAAAGGGCCTCACGACTTCATCTGCACAACAGATAATTGCTGAGGTTTCATCGTGGGCAGGGAACTATAAGCCTTCTCACAGGCGAATTCTGAATGCATCTGCATCAGAGCAACTGGAGATGCTTGCCGCGATTCAACTCTGTTTAGTGCCAGGTGGCAGTCATGCAGCTCTGAATGCATTGAGCCGATTGCCTGGTATCAGCTTGGTCATCGCTTCCAAGATTTATAGGTTTGTCAGACCCAAGGAGGGTGCCGCTGTCGATCGCCATGCCTCCTATTTTTTTAACTCACTGGCAGTGACGGGCCGCGGTACCGCGTTTATTCGGGAGTGGCCAAATAAGTCACGGAGAACGAGCCGCTTGGCCACGTACTCCAACTCTCGGCTTCTCACTAATTTGGATGAGTACGTAAACGCTTATCTTCCCTTGCTGAGCGACATCGCCAATTTTTTGAATCGTAAGAATCATTTCCACTGTCCTGTTGCCAATCAAAAGAAAAGCTGGACCCCGGCAGATGTGGAAATGGCGGCCTACTACTGGTGGGCTCGAAACGGCGCGAAGTAATTCAACAGCCTCGATCTGAATTGCTGGGCTCAAAGATATTTTTTGAAGCTGCTGACGGTGATACCGAGCGCTATTGCAAGGCACGCTGCACTGGGCACCAGTATGAATGAGGCCTCCACACTTAGAGGGATGGTCAGGTAGATGACCCACGGTAACGTTGCCAAGGGAATCACACAGGTCTTGGCGCGATGGTAGAGGTAGCTCGATTCTCTGCCCGCGCCAAAGCGCCTGATATCCCTGGAAACAAGCCCGTCTATCAAGCCAAGAAAGGCCGCAATAACAAACAGTGGCAGAGAAAGAAACAGCACCACCAATCGAGTGATGAAGACCAGAACGGTATAGGCGGCGGCGATTAGATTGCTTTCTAAATGGGTGTAGAAGGTCCTCAGGTAAACACGCGCCTTGCGAGCCTCCTCTGTTCTGAAACTGTGCACCTTGCGTGACGTGTTATGAACCGCTCCTTCCAAGCCTGTCTTCGCAATGATCGCGTGATGGACAGTCTGGATCAGCTCCTTTGCCATTCGTTCCGGTTCCTGAACCAATGCACTGCGTTTGAAATTATTGGATAGCTGTCCCAGCTCAAATTCGAACATCTGCTGGGAATGACGCCAGCCTTCCTCAGGCCAGAGGGTATACATTCCGATGCACTCTATGAGGATGCTCAATAGCAACGACCCGAGTAGCACTGCTACAAACCGAAAAGGTAATGTCAGCAGGGTGATCAGCACTCCTTGTTGTCTTTGCTGCTGACGTTGTGCCGTCGAGGCCAGATCGCTCATGTATTAAGCACGCTCTCTGAGGTCTGCATCATCAAGTAAATCTGGCGGTAGTGGTGCGTTCTGATCCTGATCTGAAACCGCACACCACCAATCTTCCGCCGGCACGTAGCGTGTGCGCATGTATCCAGCCATGGCTTGCAGATCTTTTGGCATAATCTCGTCAGGGTCCGGAGCGGGCAAGGGCATACGCACCTTCCAAAGTTGACCTCCCTCGATCAGGGCGAAGGCTTGGCCTTTGGGTAATGCCACCACATGAGCCGGTTCAATCATCGGAACGCTGGTCGTTGTGATTCGGTCTTGGGTGTTTGACGTGAAAGCGGTGTTGCCATGAGGATCCGAGCTGTCCGTTGCAGCACTCATCACTGACGTCGCGTACACATCAACGTTGGGCAGTTGCTTCGTCAGCAATTCAGCTGTGGCCGTTTCACGAACCCGCAGCATGAACAGGTTGTTGAAGTTACCAATGACCTGGCCAGCCTTCGCCCGATTACCAATACGCGCTTCAATGTCACTCAATGTCTGCGTGTAAGCCGTGACCTGGATGCCGGCGCCACCGCCTTTGTTAATCATCGGTATGAACTCATCACCCATCAGCTCATTGAATTCATCAGCATGGACATTGATGGGTATTTTTTGGTTTGCCGCCTCACCTGGTAACCCATCCTCGACCCCAAATTTATAGATATGGCCTGCTACAGACACCAGATCAGCAAACATGGAGTTGCCCACCGCGGATGCCACCTCAGAGTCGGACAGTGCATCCAGCCCGACATAAACGATCGCTCGTTTTCGGATCACCTGCATCCAATCAAAGATGGGTCTTGGGTCTTCAAGATCCATGTAATCAGGCGCCAAAAGCTGCGCAATGTCACCGGTGGTCAGCTTCTCCAAGAGTGGCAGAAGAGAAGCCACAATCTTGTCGAAGTAGGTTCTGTCGTAGCGCACCGCGGAACGTAATCCATCCAGAACCGGGTCGTACAATCTTGCGTGTTGCAGGTACTGCTCGATTGCCACCACCCGTTTTTCTCGTCCCATCATGTGCCGTGGAGTGTTCTTCTCATTGATTTTGGCTTCCAGTTGAACGATGACATCCCACGCCTTGCGATCATGTTGAGCAAAGAAATAAGCCGCGTACTCAATGAACAGCGCATCGATATTGATCACATGACGCTGGATCAGAAGGTAGTCAGGACGTTGCCCCAGTTCAACCAAGGCTCGGGCAATGATATTGACGAAGCGCCAGGCAAACTCCCTAAACGCGGCCGAGTTTCCTTCCCCAGACAGCTGTCCTGCGATACGGGAGGCCACCTCTGTGATACGCCCGAAACGACCGATCGCGTTGTAACGTGCAGAAATTGAGGGCTGGCCCAAATGAAACACGTAAAACTCACCCTCACGCCCCGCACGCTTGGCCTCGACGTACATGCGCTTTAGAAGATCCGCGTCTCCCTTGGGATCGAAAACGATGCAGATTTCATCGCGGCGAATATCTTGGGTGATGAACAATTCTGCGAGGCGAGTCTTTCCTACTCGGGTAGTGCCTAGCACCAGAGAATGGCCGACCCTTTCACCCAATGGGAGAGTGACATCGACCTCGTTCGGCTCAACGGCGTGGAGCCTTGGCAAACCGCCAACGGGGGGCAGCGGTCTGGCGGGGTTTAACCAATGATCCCAGCGTGTGAACTGCCGCAACTGGTTCAGAGGGTAGGGTGCAAATTCCAGCCGCGCTTCAAGCCGTCGCGCCTGTTGATAGATCAACGAGGGTTCAACGTAGCGTCGGAACTCGGGACGATAGGTCTGCATCAATCGATGGGTATGGCGTTGATCCCAACGAAATCCCTTCCCGATAAACAGGCGCTCATGACTCACCGGGATTTCCCGGCTGGTCATCACGTAGCGTGGTAGTCGCCTCATCTGCCGTCGATAACGCAGGACCACACTGGCCTGCTTCAAACGGATTGCGGCAAGCGTTGCGCAGCAGCATGCACCGCCCACGCCGATGGAGGGCGTCAACGCCAGAGACCAGGGTGCTACAAGACACAACACGGCAGCCGAACTGCAAGCAGTCGCGCTGTACAGTTCCACCGCCGGCCGCAGCAGTGTTTCGACCGCATGATGTTGCGCCATCGTTATTGCTCAATACGATCAGCGGTGATCAAGACGGGATAATGTTGGAGATTCAAACGCTGGGCCAGATCATCAGCCGAGACAGGGGAGAGCGTCACACCTGTCGCAATGTCGCGCAGCCCCTTCAGGGCCGCTTGAGATTCGACGTTAACAACCAGTCCGACCGCGTTGATGTTGGCAAGCGTTGAAAGGCGCCGCTTTAACCATGACCGCGACAGAAGATCATCACCCACCAGAAAGAAAGCGGGTAAGCCTGAAGCACTCAGTGATCGTCGTTGCACCGAACCTGGAGAAAGAGCCGTCGAACGAACCGGCAGAAACTCCTCTTCGCTGTAACGGACATCCGCAAATCTTGGAATGGCAGTGTCAGCCACACTGACGTTGCAGTAGGTAACCCATGCCAATAGCATCCATCGACACTTGATTTTCATGGTCGGCCACCCTCTGTCAAAGCCAAATCATTGAGGTGTCTAGCGACGCTGCGTCGATAGCGAGCTGCAGGTCGGCCACCGGCGGGGCGGTGGTAACGTCCTGCAGCCATCAGCCAGTCTTCGTCCACGCGATACTGCTCGCGCAAGATGGTTGCGGCTATCGTCAGATTTTTATTCGGCGATAACACCTCGCACGGATCCTGATAGAACCGTCGTTGATGGCCCAGATTGATTTGAGTCAGACCAACATCTATTCGAAATGCTGGCAAACGCATGAGGCCAGCTCGCAATGCCCGGCAGGCATCCGCATGGGTTGCGAAATATTGAGCGTTGCCTGCAAGGTTCAGTGTCCAGGGCCAAGGAAGACGCTTGCCCCGCAAGGTCATACCACTTTCCTGTAGCGCCACCGCAAACAGTACGTTTGAAGGAACACCACTTCGGCGCGCGGCAATGCTGTAGGCCGGCGGTGGAGCGGTGATGGTTTGCGCAAAACATAGCGAGGCTGGGCTCCAAGTCATGACGCAACTCCAGAGGCACCATAGCTTGTAATGCACGTTCACTGTCGTATCCATGTGCCGTTTACCCTGTGCACGACTGCCGGCAGGTCTCCCTGGACTGCAATTGATCCCCATCGGCCGTTGTCATGATTGATGGTGATGACCCCGCTGCGCACTTTGTCCGGTGCGATGCCTGCGTTCTGAGCCCACTGACGAATGCGCCTGTCATCGTGCTGACTGTCGACAATGTAGAGGTCAAACATGCCCCCTGAACCTTGTAGCTGCCTAACCTTGGCCACGCATTCAGGGCAGTCGTAACGAACAAACACGGCCTTCCGTTCAGTGGGCTTGGTCAAGAGGGGGCTGCTCACGGGAGGTAGTGAGACCAGCTCAAGCTTGGGGTGTCTTTCTTTCCAAGCCTGGTCATAGGCCCGCTGATAGACGAGCAGCTTTTCGACACGGGCCGCCTCAGCGTCGACTTGAAGTAACGCATAGCGGTGTCGTTCAGCTTCTGTACGTGCCTCGATCCCTAAAGCGCTCAAAGGATCCAGGTTAGGGGAGTAAGTACCCAGTGGCCCTTGCATGAGCGTTCTATAACGCTCTAATTCTTCCTCTTCCAATCCCCATTGTTGAGCCAACCTCTTTTTTTGGTCAGTGATGACTGCATCAGACAAAGGTTTAGAGCGGGTTTCGATAGAGACGTGGGAAGCTGAGTCGAGTGCATGAACAACGAAACACATGGGCATCATCAACGAGGGGAGAAACCTGAGACGTGACATGGCCACTCCTATCGAATTTTCAGACGGTGAATTACACCGTTGGCAGTAAATACCGCGCTTTGACCTTCAACACCGTCCAGCTTCCAGCCCAGATAGGTCTCGCCAACGCGTATCAACTGGCATTGATCCAAAGACTCTGCGCCAATCGCGCCAACCGATAAAAAGTGCTCACCACCTCTAATTTCCTGGCCCAGTATCTGGAGGGGAAACTCGACCACTATTCTTGGCTTTGAGCGGGGTTTATGGGGTTTGGTCGAAGCAGGTGCGGTAAGTACTTGCACTCGGTTTTTTTCTATCTTCTGAACTTGTTGCTCCAGAGCTTGTAGGTCGGCTTGGCTCGCTACAGCTGTCATCGCCGTTGCGAGTTCCGTGATTCGCTCGTTAAAGCTGTCGTTCAATGCGTTGAGGTCTGAGTAGCTGACGCCTGACTGTTCTGACGATGCGACGACTGCTGACTTCTCCAGCACCAACACACGCTCATCGATGTGCTGAAGGTCTTTCGAGTCCATGACCTGATTTTGGGTTAGCCCGGAAAGTGCAAATTGATGTGAAAGGAGCGAGCAGAACGTGATGGAGAATAGAAGGGGGCTGCTCCAGCGAGTCAGACGGCCGCGTATGTACGACCCCGCAGGGATGGCGTAGATCATCGACTGATCTCCAGAATTGCGGTTTTCTGAAGCGGGATATCGCGAGCGACACCATTGGAGGCGGAAACGAAACAGATCTGCCTCAGTTGCTCATCGACTTGCATTGACCATGCAGATCCCGCAAGGACTTGGAGAGCGTCGCGTAGGACGATGGGGCCGAGTTTTATGTGAGCCGCGGGGAGGGGAAGCGCGAACATTGCGGCGTTCTCTGGCGTGCTTGCGCAGAGTCTGTATCCGGACCGAATCAGCACATATTTCATTGCATCTGCGACAGTGCTATTCCAAGCACCGGGAATGTCGACGTCGATGACTTGCAGCAGGAGGTTTTGCTTGGCCAGGTCCGGCTGCATCTCGACCAACGTGTAGCGTCCGTACCGTTGCACGGGGATGATGCTTGCTGGAGTCGAATTCAACGCGGGTTTGACAGGTTGATTGGTGACGCGCATCTCTGGGGTATGGCATGCGGCGAGTGAAAGACCTCCCAGCAGCATGCAGGGTAAGAAATAATGATTGATGACTGGCATGGAAAGGATTCCTGAAGGTGACCCTCACAAGATCTCAACCCTGCAGGTAAGGTGCAGCGACCTAACTGGTATCCCGTAACTCCGTATTTTGATCAAAAGAAACGGCCTCTTAGGAGGCCGTTGCGAATAGTGTTTGAAGTGCTTACTGCGACCTGACCACAGACCTCAGTACTCTTCAGGAAGGAGAATGGTAGTAACGCTGCGATCAGCCTCCGTAATGATCCAGATTTTCAACTCATCATTGATGTTGTACACCGACATCAATCGGTTGCCCGACATCAGCGCTTCTTCGTTCAACCCACGATCTTCATCGCAGATGTCACCCCAATCGCCCTGTATGTGCCGGCCAAAAAACTGGAAAGGCTCTAATCGCTGCGCTCTCATGAGTGCGTCGACGCCTTGCGTGATAACCAACGCGCCATGCTCGGACATAGGTGTCAATGCCTCATCAAATTGGATAACAATCATGGTCTGCTGCCTATTCAAAATCGGGCCATGACATTTCCCTTAAGGGCGTCATGGCCCATAAGGGAAGAAAATTGAACGACCGTCTTACGACGACGTTGGGAAAAACCAAAACCCGATCGCGGATCTAAAGTCAGTGGATGACGGGAGACTCACCTATAGCCTCAGGTTGCAAGTCAACCGGCGGCGTTAAAACACTGGGTTTCTCCTCGTCTTTGATATTCGGCTCGCGCTTGTGCACTAAAACCCCATCGATCTTTATCCAGTTCAGAAGAAGCAGTCGCGCTTTAAGACTTAAACCCGGTTGCCCGACATTGATGCCTTTGGTGTAGGTGAATGTGTCCACCCACGGATCACCGAGGCGAAAACCAACCAAAACCTTCTGCTCTAACTCCACGGCTTTGACACAACGACGGACCAGGCATTGCGCCTCCGCGCCGGTCACTCTCACGTCAAATCGGCGGTATTCCGGATTGTCGGTCGGACCGTTGAGCGCAACGATGTCGCAAGCTAGGAACGCGTCGCCTTTCCTGGGCTTCACTTCGCGGATGCGATTGAGATACCCAAGGCCGTTGATGTGAAGGTCAAAGTAAGTTTCGTTGGAAAATGCGGTGCTCATGACATGCCTCCAGGCTTGAGAAAGCAGTTGGAGGCTGACCTCCCAAAGGAGCGTTGGCCCCCAAGTGGGTGAGTGGATTAATGAATCTTGAGAGTGCTTACGGTATTACCAATCATGGTTGTGCATGATCAGCCCGGCGATGACATCTCTCTGTTCTATGTTTAAAAGCCCGAGGTCTGATAAACCTCTGACCCCCGACTGTTTGAGGAGATCGCTGCCTTCCTCAGTGTCAAAGAAGCTGACTAGTGCAGCTAGGAATACTCTTTCTTGCTCAGTCAGAACTTCAAAACTGCTTTTGATCACACGGATGATGGGACGAAGATCCCACCTGCAATTGGCTTTTTGGAATCCCTCTTGGCTGCCATCACCGAAGTAACGAGAGCCAGCGAGTTCCACGCCTTTTTTCCAAGCGAAAAAGAATGCGACTGCAGGATTGCAGACCTCAGAAGAGGGTTTATCGACGGGCCGTTGCAACGGCTTTCGAGCAAGTTGTGATGCAGCAGAGCTTTTCATTGGATGACTCCTGAAGATTGAATTTGAGTGCTGTCCGAAAGAACGCGCACGTTGAATGACAGGCACCCATGCCATTCAAGGCATGTGTCCGCAAAACGATGCTGAGCGGACGGGGCGTGGTCAGCGTGAACCCTTCACGACGCAGCCTTAAAGACCTTGGCTGCCTGGGCAGTCACTGATCGGAGATCAGCGTTGCGTGCCCAAAGAATGGTTTGCCGACACTCTCATGTCAGCGATCAATACCTTCAGGAACACCTCCGGATTTTGATATTTCCAGGCGCAATCTCTTGCCGATCCATACCAGGCACGGCACCGCCATCGTGTTGCCGATAGCGTTGTAACGAGGCCCGTCAGCGGCCATCAACATCCAACCGTTTTCTGTCTGCTCCCATAGATCAATGGGGCGAGCACGGCTGATTTTCCGGCTCGCATAATGACGTCGAGGAATACGCGTGTAGCCCTTGGGTAAGCCTTGCAACTGCTCGCACTCGTGCGGAAGCAATCGGCGGGCTTTGTGACTGATCCGCGCCTTGAGGGAGGCATCCTCAGACCGCAAGCGTTCAGGTTGGCCATCTTCGTGGGGGGCTGAGTCTGTAGCCTGC
Organism: Pseudomonas sp. S3_C06; assembly: GCF_054667675.1. Taxonomy (NCBI): domain Bacteria; kingdom Pseudomonadati; phylum Pseudomonadota; class Gammaproteobacteria; order Pseudomonadales; family Pseudomonadaceae; genus Pseudomonas; species Pseudomonas sp. S3_C06. The sequence continues at coordinate 626,500 of NZ_CP162747.1, read as the reverse complement.
GTTTCTGTACAGACGACAATGGCGACATCATGATTGCAGGTCAGGGTAGGGCAGCACTCCAAGTTCGCTTCAGCACCTCCTTGACCACTCGACATGCCGTAGGAGTTGGTAAAAGCACGAGTGCGTACCTGGCCGTTCACTGCTTGAGTGCCTGCTCCAGAAGAAGAGGCAGAATGCGTTTGCGTCGTGCGGTCCGGCGCAGTATCCCGGCGCGGGCTTTCGGACTCAAAAAGTACCGCGGCGGGATCGAACCCTGTTCTAGCACTTGCGACAAGAAAGACACGACGGCGTCGTTGGGGAACGCCGAAATATTGGGCATCCAGGACGCGCCAAGCGATTGTTCTTTGGGGACCAAACACAATACCCGCGTGCGACCATGCTTTCCTTGGGGGATGAAGTTCGCTGTCTTCGCCAGCCAATGCTGCGAGAAGGCATCCGAAGGCGTTTCTTTTGTCGCTGAGGACGCCGGGGACGTTCTCCCAGACGATGACAGCTTGGGGTTCATTACGCAGGGTTCTGACGTGATCGATGGCATTGGCCAGCTCCACAAAGTTGAGGCTCAGCGCTCCGCGCGGTGCTGTGAGGCCGGCACGGAATCCTGCGACACTGAAATCCTGGCAAGGGGTCCCGCCAACGAGAATTGGAGGTGCCGGTACAGCCTCATCAAGCACTTGATCGGCCAGGAGTGTCATGTCGCCGTGATTGGGAACTCGAGGGTAATGATGCGCCAGCACCGCACAGGGGAAGGGTTCGATTTCCGAGAACCAGGCTGGCGTCATATCCAGCGGTTTCCAAGCCACGCTTACCGCCTCAATGCCGCTACAGACACTGGCGTATTGGTAGAGATTTACAGGGTGTTCCATGGGGGTGTCCTTCTCTGGGGCACACGCAAACGACCGCATCTGAAGTGCTGAAAGAAGCGCGTGATTGGGGGAGGGGACAGAGGCGCCGAGACTAAGCTCTCGGCTTGAACAAAGGAGCCACCATGGGCTGCGCCAGCAACTGGCACGTGTCATTGCCAGACACCGTTGCAGTCATCACACCCGACCCGCATCGTGGCGTGGGTCGGCATCGTGGGGCACACATCCGCGTACAAAAGGAACCCGTTATTTGGCCGGCGGGCGCCGGCACCGATTACGTCCACCCTGAAGGGTCTCGTCATGACCCAAAAGGTAATCAGGGGACCCTTCAACGTGGTTTTTTTGATCATTGAAACCGCACTGATGCGCAGCGTTGAAACATTGATCCTTCGTCCCGGTCCTCGTGAGTCGGGCGCATCTGCTGTTGCAGAAGGAGACAGATGCTTGGGCTAAGCCGCTCATTAACCTTTAGGGGGCGAGCGACGGCGCTTTCGATGATGATTGGCAGTTGCCATCTTGGCTTCCACAGGCAATACACCCAGGCATTCGGGGTAGCGAGTACAGGACCAGAAAGCACCGTGCTTGCCTGTTCGTCGCCGCATTGATGCACCGCACAGCGGGCAATTGGGACCTCCCGGGGTATGCATGGCCAGAGACGTCGTCCGATAATGTTCGACTAGCTGGCTAATCCATTTGCATTGTTTGGCGATAAAACATTCAAGGGTCATTTGGCCGCTTTCGATCGCGTCGAATGCTTGCTCCCAGATCGCGGTGGTTGCCGGATCAGCGATGGCGGCCGGGACGGCATCGATAATCGAAAACGCTGACTCAGAGGCGTGTACCGACCGACCTTTCTTGTACAAGTAACCGCGGTTCAGCAGTCCACTGATGATGTTCGCTCTCGTCGCTTCCGTACCAATGCCTGAGGTGTTCTTGAGCGTCTGTTTCAAACGCGGATCAGTCACCCTTTTCGCAACATCCCTCATGGACTTGATCAGCTCACCCTGGGTGTAGGCCTTGGGTGGCTTTGTTTTGAGGGATTTGAGTTTCACTTCTCGCACATCGCAATGGTCTTCAATGGTCAATGCAGGCAGATCTTGAGTGCGTGTTGACGTCTCATCCTCGACAGTGGATCTATGCGTACTGAAAACGCTGTGCCATCCCACGATCGCGATGCTTTTACCACTGGTTTGCAACATGCTTCCGGCACACGTGAGCTTCACGCAGGTCCGGTCATATTCATGATGGGGAAGGAACTGAGCCAGATAATGACCACGAATCAGTTCATAGACTGCACGCTCAGCTTCGTTCAGGTTTACCAATCTAAACGGTTCCAATGTTGGGATAATGCCGTGGTGGGAAGTGACAAAATCGTCGTTCCAGGCGCGTGAGCGTTGCTGAGGGTCAGCGTTGTTTACCAAGTTCAGCAAGCCAGGATCGCTGGTTACCAGTGCGTTCAGAACGGTTGGTGCTTCAGCCAACATGTTTTCAGGCAGATAGCCTGTGTCAGTACGAGGATAGGTTGTAGCTTTGTGTGTTTCGTAGAGTGACTGGGCAATATTCAGCGTCTGCTGAACATCGAAACCCAGTTGCTTCGAACAGACTTCCTGCAGCGTGCTCAGGTTGAAGGGCAATGGAGGTGCTTCGCGGATGCGCTGCTTCTCCACGCTAACAACTTGCGCTTGATGAGCCTGTTGAAGGTCACGCAGAGCACTCTGAGCAACGGTTTGACGATTACAGCGACCCGCTTGATCAGACGCGTTTTCAGGCACGGTCCACTGGGCTGAAAAGGTCTGCCCAAGGAACAACAGTTCGACTTCGACCGTCCAGTAAGGTGCTGGCACAAAGCGCTGGATTTCTCTGTCGCGGTCTACGACGAGGCGCAGTGTGGGTGTCTGTACACGGCCGACGGACAACACCCCACTGTGACCGCTTTGCCGGCCAAGCGCGGTGAACAGACGAGTCATGTTCATGCCGATCAACCAATCAGCCCGAGAGCGGGCGAGGGCAGAGTGATAGAGTCGTTCGGTTTCACTGGCGGGCCGTAAGCAACCAAGCGCTTTGCGAATCGAAGCCTCATTAAGCGCCGAAAGCCACAAACGCTGGATTGAGCCACGATAACTGCACAGGTCAAGCAGTTCGCGGGCGATCATTTCACCTTCCCGATCGGCATCCGTGGCAATCACCAGTTCGGTTGACTGAGCCAGCAACGCTTTGACAATTGAGTATTGGGTGGCCGTTTCTTCCTTCACCTCGACGCGCCATTTCTCCGGGATGATCGGCAAGTGATCTAACGACCAGATCTTGTAGCGTTGGCCGTAAGCTTCAGGAGGTGCAGCTTCAACTAAATGGCCAATACACCAGGTCACCCCGATGTCCGCACCCTTGTAGCAGCCTGTGCCTCGTTGGCTGGCACCGAGAACACGCGCAATGTCTTTGCCTTGGGAAGGTTTTTCACACAGATAGAGTCGCATCTCATGACCCGAATTCGCCGTTAAAGGACATGCGAAGTTCACGCTCGGAGTGGTTCGTTTACGAGCGTAAAAGCGATTTTAACGGTGGCTTATTCAACGTCCGCTGTCTGATTTCAGCGATAAGCGAGTGTAGGGGGCAGCAGGCATTGCTACCGCAAAATCGTCATGTTCGGCGGTCGGTTCAGTATGGACGCCAGTGGACTTGTGAGTGTGGCGGAAGATGACGCAAGAGAGCGGCTAACCTCTGGGCCAGCCGCTCTTGGCATCACTCTAATGGGTTTGTTCATCCCGATCGGTTGAACTCTGTTTGCCACTCAACGTCACGGTTTCGAGTCGGTAGGGCAGTATTCCCACCCGTCGCGCTTCGATCTTGAATGTCACCCGCTGATTCTCATCAGCATCTGCCCATTCTTCCTTTACGGATCGACCCTCGACCATCACCCTCATTCCTTTCTGATACAGCCCACTCCAGCGTTCGGCATCCCGGTGCCATATCTCGACAGGCGCCCAAAAACCTCCGCGATCCTCGAAGCCGTCTTTAATGGGCACCGGATTATCAAAATAAACATTCAGGCGAAGTAAGCGCCGTGGCTCGTCGTTTCTATTGTTGAACTCACGAAATTCGGGCGGTGAACCGATGTTGCCCTCGCCAAAAAAATGGGTACTCATATGGGGGTCTCCGAGGGAATGATGCGTTGCGAAATACAGCTTTGGTGGATCAGTTCGGCTTGTGCCATCTTCCTGGCGCATTCCGATGCATGTTTGGCCAGTGCATGGCTCAGGCTGACTTGCATGTTCAACACGATCCGTTGCTGCTCGAGCGCTAACAGATCGTCCATCAACAGGTTGGGCGTTTCCGCGCTTTCAATACATCGCTGCCACAATGCGACGCCCATCGTCGTGCGTTCTGGATTGCGCCAACGCAAGAATGTCGTCCCGGCGCCCGTGATGTGCGGGGTTAACTGCGCGGGTAACAGGTTGAAAGGGTAGTGACGCGCCTGCGTCAGTATTCGTGTTTGCGCCAGATCAATTAATCCATCACGCAGTGTCAGGCATTGGCTGGCCCACTCTTCCAAGGCTCCCTTACCTTTAAAAGGCTGGAAAAGGCCTTTTAGGTAGGCGACATGCTCTAACTGCTCAAAATCGTGATACTCCAACGGTTTGAAATAATGAAGTCCCATCAGCGATCATCCTCTGCAGCCTGTGAGCTCTCGGAGGGCGAACCATTGCCGGGGTCAGACTCGGCCCGATCAATCGGGACATCAATGATGCTGTTGTCTTTGTGTGAGTGATCACGCGGGGTGGGGCGATGTGCAAGAGTTGGGGCGAAACGAGAGCGATGTGAGCCATCAAGCACGTCTGGCGGGATGTCACCGAACCGCTCTCTGGCTCGAAGTGCAGCGGGGGAATTCGACGCGTAGTCGTGACGTTTCAATCCAGAGGGTTTGTACTGCTGGGCGAGGCTGAAAAGACTGCGAAGGGCGTGAGCACCATCGTTAAGCCAACGCTCAAGGGTCCGCCGGTCAATCAACGCAGTGTGGTGTGCAAGTATCAAGCGCCGGGCCAGATCGTCATAATCCGCCAGTAGATACACGGCCATGAACCCGAGCTGAGCATTAACGAACAGAGGCAGAATGACCGGCTGAACGTTAAGATTTTCGCCCAGACTCATGGCACTGGGTATCTCCGACAATGCTAGATCAACCTGATCGCGCAGCTCGCTTAGACATCGCTTGGTGTCACACAACTTGTCTTCGATTTTCAGCATCCATGCATCAGCGTAGGGATCGTCCAGTTCTGCATTGCGCTTCATTTTGTTCATGACAGAAATGAAACCATTAAGGCCAATGATCGTTGCGCGCCCCTCAGAAGCGTCTCGACCATGCCATATGCGCGATGCATGATGGGTGTGCAGCGTTAGCTGCATACTGCTGCGTAATGTACCCAGATTCAGTTGAAGTTCGGCCGCCATAGGAAGCACTCATGATTGGAGAATGAGTGCGCAGCTTTGAGCCGCCGCGCAAGCCTGTCAGCGAACAAAGCGCAGGTGCAGCAAGCCTGATTTCCTGATCGTTATCCCCTGGGGATAGCTGCCAATAGCGTCAACGTAAGCGCAATATTCCTTTCAATTCGTCGAGGTGAGCATGAGCGACTGACGGATCGCGTTCAGCCGGACGCTGAGGCTTTGAAGGCTGTGGGTTTGGTGAAGACTCACTGACTGGCTCTTTGGCGGCCCAAACGGTGAAGTGCCCCTGCAAGGCTTTCTGGATAATTCCGAACAGGTAGCCGGCGGGATTACGCACATGGTTATCTCGGCAGCGCGTGGCCCATTCATTCAACACGGCCTGCCTGACGTCTGGTCCCAGTTGCAGTAACGCGACCCTCGCTCCGGCCTGCTGGCTGGGTGTCAGAGCGTTGAAACGCGTGGGCAAACTCAGCTCGCAAACTTCGTGAAGCCCCTCGTCAGTACGTAGTGTTTTTAACGCTTTTGTATTTAAAGTACGCGCTGACTTCGGATGCCGTAGAGAGTGGGTTTCTGGGCAGTTGAGTCCTGATTCGGATTCCGAAGCCTGGGCTTTCGCCTTCCGAAGAGAAGAAAAAACAGGCTCTTCGGAAACCGCTTTTGATTGCTGATTATTGGTTGATTGATCCTGCAGACGATGCGTTAAAACCTGCAGGTGGCTAGGCAGTAATTGCGTTTGAACACTAGGATCCCGGCTAATCTCCTCGAGGACGGCTAAGCCGACACGCTGGATGCCTTTGTTGGCATGTTTGAGTGTGTGGCTAACAAGAGACATGTATTCCGGGTCGATCTGCATGGCCTCAAAGGGAGACAGCGGCCGATCATGAAGGACATACAGGTTGCCGAGAACGCGACCGGTACGCGCGTCTCGACGCCGGCGAGCAAGACTTAGCCATCGAGTGAGGCGCAGCATCGTCAGGGTTTTGGCGACAGTCTCGTGAGATGCTTGTGCACCGCAAGGCACTGAAGCCAAGTAATTGCGTAATTGCTCGTACGTCGGGAAGGCCGTAACACCATCCTCATTGAGCAGCAAACGAAAGACCTGCCAGGCATTACGCTCAAGTGGAGTCAAACGAATGTCGAGCAACAAAGACCTCGGTACAGTTTCGTGACGGTTGCCACTGAAAAGAAAGGCATCCCCGTTTCCGTACGCGTCTTGGCCTCCCAGCCGTTTCAAGGCGTTATCAAGTACCGTGGAGAGCGAAACGGGGCCTGGAGTTTTCACGGCATTAGACCAACCCTTGATCGATCCAGCTGTTGAGCGTGGCCCAGATGACGGAGGCAGGGAGACAAAGCTCTTCAGCTAGATCGAGTGTCAACTCCAGCATTGCAGCTTCGTTACCTGAATCGACGTTGCGAGACTTGAGCTGTGGGTGCCAGCGCTTCCACAGCAACGTGTCTTGCTCCTCACTGAGTACTGGATGTCTGCCTCTGCGCTTGGGAAGGCCCAGAACGTCGCGGCGCAGGGCTACCTCTTGGTGAGTCAGCCCGTAGAACTTGCTCACCATCTCGGTGCTTGCCCCCAAGCGCAGCATTCGATCCACCCTCGTAATTTCTATGGTGACATCGTCCATCTGGTTCAGAATTCGCTGCAAAACGTTTCGGTTGATCTGAACGGTGCACCAAGGCACGCGTGCATTAAGCAGGACGCTGAGTAACGCCGGCTCTTTTAGAGCCGCTAGATCTTCATCCGCGAAACCCATCGTCTTGCAACGTCTTAGCTGTCCATTGCGCAAATCATGCAGCGCTTGTGCAATCACAGCCTGATTGATTGGATGAGGTGTGGTCACAGTGACTCCTTTTGCGATATCACCGGGTTCGAATGCCCCTGAGCTTTGAGGTCAATCAGTCGCCGTGCCAATCGAATCAGCCGAAACAGTTTCACCAGGCTCGCATCACTCAAACGACTCGAATCCTGGGCTGATTGATTGGAACCTAGTAACAGAGAACCAATCTCCATCGTCGACGTTGGACTTGCGGTGCCTGTGGTCAGTGTTTCCAGAAAACTAATTAGACTGGAGGACGACAAATGATCGGGCGAGTCCTCGAGACTGCAGTGAAATCCGATTCCTTCATCGACTTCGGTGATGAGATCTACGTTCGCGACGTCTTGGCAGATTTCACGGGCAAACTGGCTGATGTGTATCCGCAGCCGCTGTGGCTCGTCCAAACCTGGTTCTATGTTCCAAATGTCTGAAATCGGAAAAAGGCTACCTTGAGTGAAAGGAAGCACATCTGATGACAGCGCTGGCTGATCCCCAGCATGTTTGGCAACCAACGCCTGAATGGATTGAAGTCGATCTGGTTCAGTCGCCTCGACACGGGCAGAGGCTTTCTTACCCTGAGAGTCAGTACTCCGGCACGGGGCCATAACTTCCGGTGCAATGGGGGTGGGAACATCTTTCAAACCCTGTGAGGGAGTTGTGTGTAGGTGAGGCGCGGTTAACGCCATTTCACGTTTTTCGCCCGTCTCCAAGAACAGGAACAACGTGTCGTAATCGACATCTAGGTGCTGGGCCATCTGGCCCACCATTTCATCTCGCACTCGTACCGCGCTGAACTCGGAGGGGTGAACATCAAAGGTCGCCAACGCGTCATGGAATAACGAAGGGAAGTCGACCTCAAGGGTTTTCCCTTTTGTGTATTCCTTCCAGATATTTGCAAGTGAGCGGCGCATGACAGCCAGTCGTTCAACCTGGTGTCGTCCAATCCCGCCATATAGCAGGTTGGGGATCGCCGGCAATAGATACTGAACTGCATCACGCATTCGACTGATATGTGACTGATGGACGGGATACCCATCTGTGGTCAGTCGCTTTGAAAGTTCGGATTGGGACAGGGGACCACCGCACTCCAACTCGTACAGTTCCCTGGCTTTTTCCACACCCAGAGCTCGTTCAATGAACGTGAGTCCTCCACGTAATTCGTTTTCTGCCAAGTGTCCGGTGAGCGCGACTATCTCGCCACGCTTAGGCCAAGGGCGAAACATGCAGGCCAAATGGAAGAACTGGTCTTTTTTGGTTTCCGACCAAAGTTCGCGCAGGATGGCGAGGCGGGTGTTGCCGCCGTTGCGGATTCGATAGTGATCTTCACCAGGACGGCGAGTGATGGAGGGGGGTGCATCTAGTCCTCGCTGACGAATCGATGCCTTGATTTCCTCGTATTTGGGGTTACGTGTAACCCTAGGATTCAGATCATAGGGTTTCAGTTGGTCGAGCGTAACGATCATTGGGGTATCGATTAGCGGATCAACCATTTCGGGGGAGGCGCTTCTCAGCTTCCCTTCGACGGTGTGATTAAAATTGTCGCTATGAAAGGCTGGGGTCGATGTCACGTTCATGACTCTCCTTAGTCACGATCTTTCAAGCGATCGGCAATCCATTGATCCACTTCCGTTGCATCCCAGCCGACCGCACGAACACCTATTCGCACGGATTTCGGGAATTTTCCCTGGCTCATAAGGTTGTAGATAAAAGCGCGTTTTAACCCAGTCTTCTGCTCAACATCTGAGCGGCGCAAAATGCGCCGCTCGCGTTGAGTGGACGGTTCAGTTTGCAAGGGCATGATGGGTACTCCTAATGGCTTGGTAGCGCTGGTCAATGCTGGCTGGCATTCAACGGACTAAGGTCCAGCGAGTCACTGCAATTGCAGTCACCGTTTCTGCAATTAACCTGTCATGGCTCCGCGTTCAGTTGGCGTTTGGCTTCTGCAAACTTTGCCCATAGGGTGCGTTCGGTAATTCCTGGACGCCCGCTATGGTGAGCAATCAAAGCCTGGATGACTGACTCGAGCGTGTTAAAAGCCGAGTAACGATTTCCACCTGGTGAGTGGCCTAGCAGCAGCGTTAATAACGCTCCAATAATATTGAGATAAGTGGTCTCGGCCCTGCCGCTCAAACGTGCTGGCTTATCACCGATAGAAGACTGGTTTCTGTCCTCGGGTATGAAACAAGCCGATGGGTAATGCCAAAACAGGCTCTGGTACATCTGGCAAGCGAGGCTGGTAGGCAGTTGACGTTCTGTTTCATCGAACAAGAACGAAGGTTTATGAGCCGGATACGCTGCTGCCATCCACCGCTTAAGATCAATGTGTCTGATAGACAATTCGGAGCTCATCAGTAACGAAGGATCACAGTGAGTGATGCCGGACTTTCCAAATGGAAGCTCCCGATGCCGCATCGCATCGAACAGTCGCTGCACGTTAAGGTGCAACGTGGGCCAGTCCTGAACCTGATCCTCTATCAGGCTGAGCAGTGATGTTGTCTTACTGAGAATTTCAGCCTCTTGCTCCAGCAGTCCGCTCCAACGGATGGCAGCCTCTAGAGGGCTGTAATAAACCTTGCTGTTATATCGTTGAAAGTGTGGGTTCATGAGTCATTCCATGGCTTGTAATGCTCGTCTATGGAAACCTCGACGGCCCAACCTGGAAAGACTCAATGCGTCATGGCGGATACTCGTATTGACAGTGGAAAAGCTTAGACATCCTAGGTCTGGGTGATAGAGCCTGCCAGCCGTGCAGCCACATGCCCCCGAGCCCCTGAAATACTTACAGTTGGTACCCAACCGGTCTGAAATCAGACGTAAATAGTCACGCCGCGCCGCGCTTCAGGCCATCACTCGCAATGCCGCACTCTGTGACTCTGTTAACGAAGCGTTGAAGGTGTTCACTCAGAATGGCTTCACCGTGCAGTAGATAGCTCGTCAACAAAGGAGGTTCTCCTGCTAGCGGTCGAGTAATAATTTCCTGGCTCTGACAAAGCGCCATCTGAGCTTCGCATGCCAGTCCGATCCCGTAGCCAGCAGCGACTAGCGAAAGCATGACTTCCGGACTCGAGACCCGTTCAACTACAGAAACATTGGCCTGCGTATCTCGCAGCAGTTGCTCAATCTGCTCGGACAGCCCGGTATGGGTTTTGGGATCAAAAAGAACGAGTGGATAACGTAAAACCTCGAGCATTGGCACATGTTTTAACGCCAGAAGTGGATGACGGGCAGGCATGGCGACGGTCAACGGTGTACGCCACACGGGAGTCGCAACCAGCCCACGGCCAACTGCGCAGGATCTTGCAAATCCGACGTCAAAGCAGTTTTCACGCAGTCCCCTCAGTTGTTGAGATAGGGAGACTTCATACAGACGAATCTCCACTTCGGGCTCTTGCTCTCTGCAGCGAGCAAGAATCGCTGACAATCGCTGAGGTAGGACCCCATCAGAGAGTGCGACTCTTACAGTTCCCCGATAGCCAGCGACCGCTGCCTGAACATTGCTCCGTGCTTGCTCGACAGCCTGAAAGATCCTCCGTACGTCGTTGACTAATACTTCTCCTGGCCACGTGAGACGAGTACCACGCGAGCTTCTGTCAAAAAGTTGAGCGCCGAACTCCAACTCAAGCTCCTTAATGGTTCTGGAGAGCGGCGACTGTTCAATGTGTAGACGCTCAGCTGCTCGGGCGAAATGAAGCTCTTCCGCTAAGGCTATAAAGCCGCGCAAATGTCGAAGTTCCAATAGAGGTTCCTTTACCAAACTGCACCGATGTGGGGACACGGCGGCGCAGAGGCGTATCTGATGACTTGTTTGTCGACGGTGTGAGGGGGCTTTTACGTTTGAGATTGAAAATGCTCAAGCAAATCCAATCCATCCTGGAGGGGCAGATAAGCGGACAGTAGCAGGCGGGATAAATCTTTATCGGTGGAGCATTGAATGGACGCTGAAGCGAGGAGTTCCAGAAGTCCTGTTCCAGTGCGTATACGTAACAACGCATTTTCCAACAATTGGGATGTCTGCGCGTTGGTGTCTATCAGAAGTACCGACGCAGTCGTAGCGTTTGTTTTCAAGGGACGGTAACGATCCATGTTTCAGCAGCTCCAAGGTGTTTACTTGAAATCCGTTCAGGTGGTTTGTCAGTCAAATTTCTTCTGGTTGACGCCTGATTGGAAAGGGGGAAGGGGCTCTCTCCTGCGTAGTACTTTTCTGTGAAGGATGTAGTACCCATTCGCGAGCAGGTGGAAAGTGGCTCATGCCATTTTTTCAGGCGTAATATTTGGTCATTGTCTAACTCAGTTCAATTGCGCGAGTTAGTCGAAATCGTCGCGACTTGCTGCTACTTTGGCGTCATCCAGCGATATCGCGACTTAGTGCTGATGGAATGCGTCATAATTTTTCTCTGAACCTCAAACATCTTTGCAGTCATTACCGATCAATTTCAGAAGTGTGTCGAAAACTGGGAATGCATCGTGGACAGTTCAATAAATACTTGAACGGAGCCAGCTTTCCTACCTCGTTCAACCTCAAGCGAATTTGTGATTTCTTTGGCGTTGAGGGCTACGAAATCGCACTGCCCGCTGATCAGTTCACGCTACTGATCAGCGACAGGCAGCGAAAGATATCCTTGACGGCACTTACTGCGCCCCAACGAGCTGTCGAACACTTGAGAGAGTGTTCTTCGCAACGATTACAGAACATGGTGGGTTACTACCATGAGTACAGCCATTCGGTTTCTAACCCCGGAAGTATTCTTTGCACGCTCGTGAAAATTCACGAAGCCGAGGGCCATTTTGTCTATACCCGGGAGGAGCGATCATCGCCTAGCTACGCGTCCATGGGCGACATAGCACACTATCGATACGAAGGGGTTGTTTACTATCTGGGTGATCGGCTGTTTTTAGTCGACTATGAATCAATGGCGTCGAGTGAAATCAATCTGACCATTTTGATTCCAAATCTCAAGAGAAAAAATGAACGTCTCAATGGAATGAAAATGAGCGTTACGCCGTGCGATCGCCGTGCCCCTGTATGCTCGCAGGTTATATGGACCTTACTGGGTAAGGAGATATGCTATTCAGAGACATTTCGGAGTATTCGTGAGTATAAGATTGATGATCCGGATCTAAACTCTGAGTTGAGAAGCTGCTTGTCTGTAGCTCAACTCATTGAGGGAGTATTTCGAGTTTTCTAGAATTTCTAGGCAAGATAAAAAGTATTTTAGGAAAACCACATATGAAGTGGTCGAAAATTGCATCTGAAAACACTCAATTAATAGACCTAATATACGCCCAGGTGAACCGTGGCAGTAGGAGGGCCGGAAACGATGTCTTCGTCGCGCAGACGCGGTGTTGGCTCGCGGTGATCGGCCGACGGTGAAGCTCGTCCGGCTGGAGCTGGGGCGTGGGAGCCCGGAGCGAGTCGGTGGGCTGATCGATCAATGATGGTCACGTTTGGCCGAACGTCTAAATGGCGAAACACGATTGCCGGCATTACTTGGTGAGGTGTCGCACGCGTTCGTCGCGGTATGGCAGCAGGCGATTCACTTGACGCAGGATGTTGCCGAACGAGCGTTGGTGGAGCAACGCAAGGTGCTGATCGCAGAGCGCGAGCGTGTCGCCGAGATCGAGGATTAGGCACGTCAGGATTTGGCTTAGCTTCGCCAACAGATGACCGATGCCAAAGCAGGGCGTCAGGCGGCCGAATCTCGCTTGGCTGACATGGAGCTGCTGCTGGTACAACGGCAGGCGCAAATCGAGGATTTGCAGCAGCGTGACGGCCTATTGCACGAACTCTATGTGATTTAGCAGCAGAAACAGATACTTCAGTAGGATCTCCAAGCGTTGCGACTCAAAAACGAGCAGGAGCGAGCCACTTAGCAAAGCTGTCTGCGCGGGGTTGAAGATCGGACACACCGCGAGATTGATCGCGGCCTAGAGGAGGGCAAAACTGTAGCGCGTACGCTGTAGTGAGCAATCTTGCCTGTCTTCGTGGTGTGGACGTCCGTTCTATTGTTTGTTAGTCCGCAAGCTCTCAGCCTACGTAGCTCCCGCCAAGCTTGAGTCTGCTTCCGCCGTTGCTGAATGCTCATCAGTGAGCTTCCGCCCAAGGTTCGTTTCGTATCGGATAACGACGGCAAACATCGCCGGTCACTATGGACAGTCAGGCTGCCGTTTATGCCACTGTTTCCCAAGCATCATCACCCTAGACTTCCAACTAACTAATGATGATTTCAAGAGCAGCTTGACCAAGAATAAACAGGAGTACCCTCGTCCAAAAACGCCCAACAGCGGCGCCGTAAAGTTGTCGTTTTAGACTTGCATATTGGGTATCGGATGCAGGTTGGCCGGGCAATGCCAGGAATCAATAACCTGATCTGGGAACTGAACGACTCAATGGTTTCTATAAGTGCGGTGGTAAGCTAAAGTCAGGCCATCTCGAAAGCGGTAGGACTCATCAAGAGTGTTTCCGAGCAGACTAACCTGCTCGCACTCAATGCCGCCATCGAGGCGGCACGTGTGAGTGAGCTGCCTGGTCTCGGTTTACTCGGTGCCGTGAAACCTGGGCAACACGTACTCGGCAATTTCTTCAATCACCTCAGCAACCGGGCGTGTGTTGTGACGCAGATGCAGGCCGACATGTTGCACACCCGCTTCACGCAGTGCTTCCAGTTCGTCAATGAGCGCCATCCTTCCGCCTCGTCCGCCGAAGCGCACGGGTTTCATTGGTGAATGAGGATCGGCTTCAAGATGCAGGTGCAGGAACGTGATGTAAGGCTTGTCACCGCCGACTTCTCGCCACAGCCCGACACGCCGGCGATGTTACTGTTCTGTTCCGGGGTAAGCGAGCCAGCCGTCCATGTGTTGTCCTATCCACACAGGTGATTGCTGGCCAAGACCGGCGACGAGCAGGAGAGCGTGTTCTTCGCGCTGCGGCAGGAGTTGGGCGCCTTCAGGCAAGCGTCCGCTGCCCTGGCTCTTGAGCAGTTCAACAGCGCTACGAAAGTGTGCTCCTCGCTGGTCGTAATCGACGCCGAACAGCGGATACTCCATCGGGCGGTCGCCACTGGCCACTCCCAGTAGCAGACGGCCATCGCTCAGTTCGTCGATGCTGTTGGCAGCCTTAAGGGTCAGCCACGGTTGTCGAAGCGGCAACACGACCGCCGCGGTGCCGAGCATGATGTTATTGGTGATACCAGCCAGATAACCGAGGTAGGAGAAAGTCTCGAATACTTGAGCTGCATCTCCGAAATGCGGGTCGTACATCGGTACATCACGCACCCAGAGTGCTCGAAAGCCGCCGCTGTCGGCCAATCGCGCCAGTTGCGCATGTTGCTTGAGGTCAGGGACGCCGAAGGGACGATTCTCCGCTATACGTACGCGTTGGCCAGTTGTGGACCAGTCATTGTCCAGTGGCAGTTCCAGGCCGATGGAGAAGTTTTCCGGGCCAAGCAATCGTTGAAAATGTGAGTTCATCAAATCTCCTGCGCCTCGTGTGAAACAAGGCAACGCACTGTGTGAATACCGTCAGTATCTGCGGCTCCACCCGGGAGAAAAATGCGTCAACGCGCACAACAGTCTTGAGAAAAAGCACAATTGAGAGCCGTTTTTCCTTATGCTGGTAGCCCCCAGCGATCGCTGGTGATCAGAGTGACGGGACAGAAAAACGCCACTCATCGAGCGGCGTCGCGCTCGATAAAGCTCCGTTCCGGTGGGTAGGATTTTGATAACCGCTGGCGCTTCCAAACACTCGGGATTCTTTGCAGTTAGCGCCTCGTGGAGAAGGGCCTCGAATAGCTTGCTTGCCCTTTCATTGAAAAAACGTCGTTCATAAGTTAACTCGTACGCAACTCTCTCCCAATCACCCACCACCCACCACCCACCACCCACCACCCACCACCCACCAGCCACCAGCGATCATGCTCCTCGTCATCTAATGGGCTGTGCTGGTGGCAATACACTTGCCCATGCCATGCCAGTAAAAGTCGTCCTCATCTGAGTCAGGATCACTCAATTCGAGCGCAATAGCGTCACAGACGGGTTTGTAGTCGCATCGGATTGCTTTGCCAACGATTTCGGACAAGGTCATCTCGTAGCCATCGTAGAGCCCATCATCGATGCTGAAATGTGTCGGAAGATGCCTGCGAATGAAGCGGGCAATAAGAAGCGGACGGACTGCTCTGCGCGTTGAGCATCTGCAGGCTGCACAGGTGACTTCGGAAGTTGGCAGCGACTTAAACTACTTGAGCATGGGATCCCCAAGGCATTCGAGACAAATGAGCAACGAATTGTCCGGGCCGATATCCAATAAGCCTTGTTCCATATGAGCTTTTACTCGATGGCGCATTTTCTTTGAAATCCTCAAAGCTCAGGTCGCTGGATGTTGAGCCAAAATCGAAATCCGTGAATTTGACTTTATCAGAGAGAAAATCGTTTGGGCGGGGCATTTCACCCCTAGTGGGTATGGGGAGAGCGAAGCTCGTTAGCACGTTGAAAATGTCTGTTAATCTAGGCGCTAGCGTTTGCCCTCACACCCAGGTAGCGAGCTACTCAATGAGGGTTATCATCACGCGTGCTGACGCGCTATTCCCACCGTATTGCTGCGCATACCGCGTGAACATTTCCATGTTGTGTGGATCCCGAGCCATGTCGATTGAAATTGACTCCCCCTTTTCATAGGCAGAGGATCGCCGGCGCTGAGCGGCCGGGATGCTCGGCGTACTGTGGCAGGATTGCTGTATAGGGGCGGGGCGGACGAGTCGCAAGTGGGGCTGCTTCTGGGCATTCGTGACAACAGTGCGGTGCCGGCGCTGTTGTTAAGGCCGCGTCCGTCGTTGGCTGGTTTGATCCGGTGCTTGTTGTAAACGCGAAGGCCGAGCGTGGGCACGCGACGTAGTGGTATGCGCCTACATCCCATCCTCGGCCCAGCAACGAGGCCGCGCTCACCGGGCGTAGCTGATCGTTGTGCTCATTGCTTTACCAATTCAGTTTGGGCAATTTTTTGAGCGATCAAGTTAGGCTAGAGCGGAATGCCATATTCGCGGAAAATCGCCTCGCTTGCTGCCCTATACGGTTGTCGCGGGTCTAAGTGAGCCCGAGCGTCCATTAGAAGATTTGCAGAAAGGTTTAGCCATTTCTCTCTACGTGTGATGTCGTCCGTATCCTCGGCTATCTCGGCGGCCTCAAGGGCGCGTTCGATGGCTGCTCTGATCATGAGTTGCTTGGCGGCCCGCTGTTCGACAAGGTCATGGCGTAACAGACCGAAGACCTCTATCGAGGTTTCGCCTTTGGGGCTGGGATTTCCAGCGGTATCGGCTACTGCCCGTACCAAACCGTCATTTAGAAACTCGAGGTGTTGGTCGGGATAGTCATCACAGGGGTTGAGTAACAACGGTTGCTCGTTCACGTTGGGAGCGGTATGGCTACGCCATCGGTGTGCTTCGTCCACTACGGGAAATAGGTTGGCTTTTCCCGAGGACGCTTGATTGGGTACCACAAACTCCTTGGAGCGTTTGCGATTACAATCGATGCAGGATGGCAACAGATTGCTCCACTCTGCGGCTAACCAATAATACCCTGGCTTGGTAAGTTGGCCGTTGATGACTACGGCACCTTTGGGACGAAAATGCTCAATATCCTCGGGGGAGCCTGCTGCATAGTTGAACTCGCAGTAAGCGCATTTCTTATTGAACATCTCGCGTAGAGTGAGAACGACATCAGACTCTCTATACGCTTTGAACTTTGTTTTTCTACCTGCCGCTTGCGCGACAAGTGCGGCTGCTCGCTCTCGGCTACCTTTTGAATCAGGACCATTCAAACTAGGTGGGCATTCCGCCCGTTCTACCCTGATCATAAGGGTGACTTCCTGTCAGTTCCCAGTTGTGGGGGGGGGACCGTGTCAGGCTCGTCCAGGGTTGCCCATATCTGTTGCAGACGATGTTGGGCTCCCAACTTTATTTGTTCCGGTAACGCCTGCCGCCTGGCCATTCGTTCAGCAATGTATGCATCGGCTGCTTCGAAAACCAAGCGTTCACGTTCAGTCAAACCTAACTGGCGGCCTGATTCAAGCTCTTCACGGAGTTCCTCAAGACGCAATTCATCTGCGACAGTTCGCTCCCTTGAGGCAAGCAGTCGATAGTACTCCTCAAACAGGGTATCGATTTCGAGGTCTTCGGCCGAGTTCAGGCCAAAGAAGTCAGAGGTCAGCAATTGACCCACTGTCATATTTCGAGGTGACGGCAGATCGTCGGTTTCTGCGGTTATGACCTTCACTGCGCCACTCAGTGTCCGTTTCAACACCGCTACTTCATCTCGTTCTATACCCCGTAGTGTCAGTGGCTCGTGGCTTGTGGCGATGAATTGCAGGCGAGGGAAGACCTCACGCAGGCGCTGAATAATGCGCATCTTCCACCGCGGATGGAGATGGGCATCAATCTCATCGATCAACACTATCCCTTCAGCGGAGGCCGCATCTTGCCAGCCCCGTCGCAGCACGCTCATGATGTCTAATGCCAACGCAAGTACAGCCTGGTAGCCGCTGCTAAGTGCCTCCAGGGTATCGATCACTCCGGCGGACTTTACAACGATTTCGTTATTGTAACGAAAGAACTGAGCGCCATCCGGACGAGGTAGTAGGGCGGACAATGCACGTGCTATCCGGTCGAATTCTTGATCATCCGTGTCGTAAAGCCAAGGGCGACCGTTACTTAGACGTTCGAGCGGGTTGAAGAGGTTGGCAATGTGAACGGATGCGCGAGGCAGGGCCTTGTTTTTATGCGGTGTTAATAACCGAGTTGCGCCATATGCCAGGACCATGACTTTGGGCTCAGGCGGATCAATAGTGATGCTGTTATTTGCTGCGTTAAGCGTCATGACGATGGGTCTGGAGAAGCTAGACAATTGCACGCTGACTGTACCGGTTTCGCAGCCGCTGCGTAGCAGGTCAGACGCTTTGATATCGAGATCGTCAACGGCATCCTGTCCCGCCAGTGCGCAAGCAAGGGCTTGAAGGGTTGTGCTCTTGCCTGTGCCATTTTCGCCCAGCAACACTAACCACTTCCCAGATCCTCCTGCTCCCAGTGAGGTCTGTAGGCTTACGTTTTCGCATGACCGGATATTGGTCAACTGGAAGTGTTCGATAAAACGGCTTTTACGGTAGAAGTCATTCGATATTCGCTCTTCCAATACAGAAAAAGACTCCATCCCCACAGTTGTATTAGTGAGACGTTCTGCCGCTAGCTTCAAGTCATCCAGACTTGCAACAAGACTCCCAGTCACTGCGCCGCGGTGGTGCTGCAGTTGTTGCAGTAGCTTGCTCGTTTGCGGACCAGCAGGGGCCTCCTCAGCGGCCCAGGTAGCTACGAACTGTCTGCGCATGGCGGCATACGGACTGTCATCCGTAATCATTGCGCTCAGTAGGTCATCCACCAAATAGGGCGAATCGAAGGCTATCTTTTGTACCGATAAAATCCGTTTCAGGTTTACTAGATCACGACGACGTGCGTGCACCAACGCCTCCCGATTGAGCCCGAGTACATCGATCGTCGCCGAGCCCTGAAAGTCGTCACTTGTGACACGACCATCCTCTAGAAAAAGCAGTAACGAAGACGGCTCATCTTCGCAAGGATCGAGCAGCAGCCTTTCTTCTTCAGTCAAGCCTAGGCTGGTCGGATATGGCCCAGCACGCAGTCCTTCGACGGGGAAGCGCGCCCCTTTTAAGGTGTTGCAGGGAGAGCAGGCGAGCAGGTAGTTCGACCAGTCATGCGCGAGCCACCAATAGCAGTCGTCGTCTACAGAACCGTCCAGATTGCTGGCACTCTGCCGGGGGCGAAACAACTCTATTTCAGGTTTCTCGACCGGGGTCTCACAGTAGGCGCACTTGCTAGGGAAACATTCGGCCAGCGCCTTTCGTATGTCACTGTTTAACTGCGCTGCATACTTCTGAAACTCAAAGCGTTTCTGCCTCCGTTGTTCTCGCGGTTGAGAGAAGAAATCGGCAGCTTCCTTTCGCAGCATGTTAGCGCGTTCGGAATTTAGGATATCCGGGACGGGACCCCGCTTTAATCGGATCATTTTTTTCTTCCTTGATCTTGGGGGCACAACACAAAATTTGGCGGAGTTTGTGTTGTGCCCGCGCCGTTGTGCGAGAAAAGTGGCTCGTTAATTGTGTCATTTTGCCACTAAAAGAAGCGCTTGAGGGGGGCCAGCGCAGATTCGATGCAAGCATCACGCAGAACGGTTAGAGCGTCATGCAAGACACCACCATGAACTCACAGGCGGGATTATCTGTCGTGAGTTACCGTACGCGCCCAGGACTTTGCCAATCCTTTACTAGCGCGGCAAATCCTCGACACCTACGGCGAAGCGCGGGACGACGGCGAGCGGCGCTTGTACCGCTTTCCCGTAGTTTTCACCTCCGACCATTGGCCGACCGTGATGCCACATCGACTTGCGGTGTGGGGCGCGTGGGAAAAAACGCTTCTGGTCGCAATACTCGTCCGATGGCCGTACTCGGCAGTGCTGGTGCCCCGCCCCTGTACCAGATGAGCAGGCAACTCGGCCAATACGATCCTTTGGCGGACGACGCCCGGTGCTGCGTAGCGATAACAACGGGCACTGCAACCCCGAAACCTGCAAGCGTGCCGAGTGGGCAGCATCAAGATCGCGGATCACCTCATTTCTCTGAGCGCTCTGTCCAAAGAGCAGTTCAGACCCCGTCACCAGCTCCTCTAGCAATCCCATGAGCTTTTCTCTGCTGCGCTCGCGTAACGCTGTAGCGGCGCCAGTGTGCTTCGTTATCCAATCAGCATGTGGCCAGGCCTCAGCTTCATCTAAAAGGACCTAGTCCCGTTGCTACGGCAGGCAAAATCCAGTCGCCAGATTATTCTCGCAACGCATAACGCCAATCTCCCTGTGAATGCAGATGCCGAGTTTGTCTTTGCGCTGGAGTCCGTCAACGGCCGAGGTAGGATCTTTGCCCAAGGTGGGTTGGACAGACGAGAAATGGCATTCTCCACTACTTCGTTAAGAGGCGGAGCAATATTGATTGGACGAGAATACAGCCAGCGCATTGGTGCATTGGCGAATTAACGGCGCCTTTGCTTGTTAAATGGAGCAAAGCCGGAGTGCATGCCGAAATACGCACTCTGCTTCTCGAAACAGCAGAGCCATTGGCTATCCAATGGCACTCTGCGTAAGCGAAAACTGGAAGAGCGATCCCTACCTCTTCGATTTACGCTGAGGTGCGGATAAAGCATTATGATGCCATTCAAAAGGGGAGAGCGGGCATGGTTGCATGGACTGACGCGGCAACAGTTGCCCAAATCGCTTATGACTGAAATCTCGCGCTGTCCGCTTGAATCTCAGAAATAACAGTATTGACTGTTAATCGGTAGGTGAGGGCAGGGCACTGATTGCAGTGCCCTTTGGATCAGCTCCCCATGCCGGTTTTTCATAGGTCGTAATGATTGGACCGTACAATAAAATCACAGAGGTGGGTGATGCGCTTACGTAAGTCTAGTGGAGTAAAATCCACCTTTGGATTGGTTTTAACGTAATCCCGAGCAACTTTTACTTTGGTGGCAGTGCGTGGTTTCTGGCGGGCCTGATTCGGTTCAGGGGCTATCTCATACTTCAGCAGATTCGCCCACTGACCGGTCTGAAGTATGTTCGTTGCGTGCTTGTGGGCCGCTTTGATGCTATTGAACAGTAACCCTTCGTCCAGATAATTTTCTATTTCTCGTCCCTGGGTAACCCATGCTTGGCTCCCGAACTCTTTCTGCAATCGGAGCTTTGTCTCCGAAAGAGGCGAGTTGGAGCTTGCCTTGTCACTGTCAAACACAATAGCTGAATGCCGGTTTATGCATCTGAGCGAAATGAAGTCGTCGACCGCTTCTCCGTCATCTAGCGTTTCCTCGGAAGCTTCAGCCCCAGAAACGTGGCTGAAAAGCCGCCCGCCGTAGAACATGATCGTGTAGTGGACACCTTCGAACAGGTCAACATTGTGCCCTTTGATCCAATAATTAAGGTAAATCCGGTCGGAAGGACCTTCAACCCAAATTACACAGTTGCTCTGCAGAATGTCCGAGGCCTTATAGCCCAAGGCGTCGAGCGTAGGTGCCAAATCAAGTGCCGGATCAACGAAACCATTTGTAGTTTGGAATAATTTCACGCCAACCTTACGATCAGCGTTGGCGCCAAGGCTATTGATGAGCGCTGCGGAATGCGTGCTAATAAACAGTTGAAGCACGTTTTGCTCGGCAATGGCCAACAGACGACGTAAAAGCAGGCGTTGCAGTTTGGGGTGGAGATGAACTTCTGGCTCTTCGATCAGGCAGATGGAGTCCTTAGGGCGCGTAACCAACCAAGCGGCCGTTGCGGCGTAAGATTGCCATCCCGAAGGGAAACACTGCACAGGGATGCGATTGAAGACATCGCTGTCGTCACCCAAGCATACCTTTACCGTACCGTCACCACAGTCGATCAAGGAGTTTTCATCCACATAACGCAGTCCGGGATCGTTGAAATCTTTGCTTCGGTCTGCTAGCCCCGCCAAGTCGGCCCGGGCTCGATTGAGCTCTTCTACGCAATGCGTATCGATAACCGGTGTAACTTGCCCACAGTGTCGATAGTGCAGTTGGTCCTCGCGTAGAAAAGGAGGAGGGAGTTTCTTGTGCTTGGCGGGATCATACTTGTGCAAATCCTGTGCGGTTTGCTCAATTAACGACCCTCGAACAAAATAGGTCTCACAGCCAGCAAAATCGACAGGCAGATTCAAATCGAATGGGGCAAACGGAAAACTATAAATGGCACGATGGCCATTTTTAAAGCTCAGGCAATAGGCGGGCGGGCAATATCCGATAGGATTTTCCCTAACAAGGGTGGCGAGTATCTCGGGAAAGGCGGAAGCCCGGATCATATCGATGACCGAGGATTTTCCAGAACCGTTTTCGCCAATAAACACATTCACATCACCAACTTCAAACTCGGCAAAAGGAATCACGAAATTAACGGTATCTTTTGGGATATCGGCTTTGTAAGGATTGATGCTAGCATTGAGCGCACGAATACCGCGATAACTAATACTTTGAAGCTTCATGAATGAGGGCCTACAGGCTGTGTGGGTGTCGTGAACGCCGTTTGGAGGAGGGCAACCACTTAATGGATCATCCCTTGATCCTTAATAATTGCCCGTGCGGTTAATCAATATATAACTCAACTAAATAGATGTTTAGTTTAGTTATAATCTTAATGCATAACGAAGGAGGGGAGTTCAGTTTACCGGCTGGTTCGCCCAACCACCAAAAGAGCCTGAAAAGCAGCTTCAGCGGCTGTCTCAGCCGTTTTGATTTGGTTGAGAACCGTCGCTAAGTGGAGGTCAATCAAGTCTTGCCGCTCGTTATCTGCCAAGTCACCGAATAAGCCGACAAACTGTTTTAAACGATTTACTTCAGAAAATGCATTTGCCAGGCTGCTGTTGACAGCCTCACTGAAGAAGTCAGCTTTGTCCAAAAACTGGGATGGAAGCTCAATCGTAATTGCTGATGCCTTTTCGACCAGCTGCTTTCGCGCATTTTTGTCCTGCAGCAAACTGCCGATCAAGGGCTCACTGCCAGTTGGAAAGAGATCGCTCTTGAATTTAGAAATCTGGACATGTGCAGCTCCGACAGGTGTCGTCATGATCTGCGCTAGAAGTCTAGCGCTGGCATTGCGCTCGCGACTTCTTTGGTGTTTGTCATATAGCCAAACGAACAGTGCGATAATTGCGGCTATGGCAGTAGCCACGGCGCTGATTGCATTCCAGTCAATTTTCCAGTCTGTACAGAGCCACATTCCGTTTCTCCGGTGATGAGTGAAGCAACAGCGTTGCTAAAGGCCGGCATTCAAGCATGCAAGAGAATCAACGCCAAGCAATGCTTGGCAGGACTGTTGCGCAGTGGCCGCAGCCACGGGCTGGCTTCAAAACTGGCCTCCAGAGCCCCCAGTCCTCTATATGGCGATTCGCATAATGTATATTATGTTAAATCATGTATTACGCTATGCGCCCTTGCAGAGCTGTCTGTTTCCAGTTACCTACGAACGAAATTTCACAAAACCCCGAAACGTTCGAAATCATAGGTTTGACTCCACTTCTTAATCAGCTGGCCGAGATTGAGTTTCACAAAACTACGATCACTGACTCCTCCCAGA
Organism: Pseudomonas sp. S3_C06; assembly: GCF_054667675.1. NCBI lineage: Bacteria > Pseudomonadati > Pseudomonadota > Gammaproteobacteria > Pseudomonadales > Pseudomonadaceae > Pseudomonas > Pseudomonas sp. S3_C06. The sequence goes on along the minus strand of NZ_CP162747.1, from coordinate 603,198 downwards.
AGATTCCGCCTACAGCCACCATCTGATCTGAGCATGGGCTATAACTACATGAATGTCGTGACCGAACATCAGACCGTTGCGGATTATAGCCCGCGGGGAAAAATTCATGGCTGTGCCGTTTCGCCCATTTCCTATCTTCCCGCCTTACGATCGTTGGCACCCTAACGCCTCGGAAGAGTTTCCAGAGAATCATAGCGTTCGCCGTAGGCTGGAAGCCCTTGGAGTCGATTGCCTTCCATTTACGAGCGTTTGGTATTGCACAAGCTTCTTGGAAACGGCGGCTCACAGTTGGTCGTCCGGTCAGGCCGAATCTCGATATGGTCTTACGAGCAGAGTTTGTGAAAAAATGCTTAATTGGTCTTTCCTGAACGGCATGTGTCTACTGGACTGGGATCACGACAATTTCAGCAAATTCTTAATTTTTTTAAAGCAACCTCCTAATGCTTGGTGTTCTGAATCACCCCATACCAGATATATGTCGACACCTATTACCTCATACCGCGATCGACTGTCCCACGACCCAAGCCGTAATGAACGGAGAGCCATTAACGAAGCCAGAGCCTGCGATGTCCTGAACATACCCGTCTGCCTGGTTGACCTCCTGCCGATTGAGTTTGAAGCCACCTTTCTTGAGCTCGATCAGCAGAATATTTTGCATCTGGGCGACTGTTGTATCCTGGGGGTCGAACTGTTCGATGCCCACCAGTTGCACAGTGGATCGGTCTGGCAGCACTACAATGTCAGGCCGTTTGCGTTCGTTAATGAACGAGGCGTCACCATCTCCCCAGAGCTGCTTCGCTACGCTTTTCAAGGTCATGTTCGAGCAATACTCCATGGACTCGAACTCTGGCCCGAACAACCAGCGGGATCGCAGGATCAGCGGATGCAGCGTGTGGAGCTCATCTGTCTCTCGATCCTCCGCCAACCTGGTGATGGCTTCGATAACACAGAGCCGGCCATCAATCTCATCGAGCACGCGCAGTGCGTCTTTGACTGACCAGTCCGCCAGGAGGGAGTCCAAACCCTCGATGTCTGTCGCTGGCAGATTGGCCAGCTTTTGAAGCAACGATGCCCCGCTCTTGGATTTCTCCAAGTTGATCACCGCCTTTACGGCCGTGGCGAGAAACTCCGGAGAGACCATAGGGTGCGCTTGGGCCACAGCCTTCGTGAAGGCTGTGACTTCGAGTTGAGCGCCCTGCCCCAACAATTTGAGCTCTGACCTATTCTGTACCAAAGCATCTTCTGAGGCGGCCTCCACAACCTCGGCCGATAACTCATCAGCCACGTGGTTGATGCATTCTGCAGCGGCCTTGAACAGCTCCTCAACGGCAGGCGTCGACTGAAATCCAGTCCAGTCCTGGATCACCTGATCTTCAAAACCCTGGGTGTCTACGATGACCTTGTAGCGTTTAGCGAACCGTGTGCGGCCGTCGAAGTTCGCGACCTGGCCGATGACCCACGAGGGGGTGCCGACAAGTCGGTGCTGAACCCAAAAGGCCACGCCTTGGTGGATGGACGAATGGTTCTGCTGTGTGGAATCGATGACAATGACTTTTGCTGTCCGGTCATCACTCAGTTGCAGGGTGTGCGTGCGAGCATGCTGCTCAAGCTTTGCCAGGGTCAGAGGTGTGCCATTGACTCGAATCTGGAAGCTCGGGTCATGGATGAATCGCGCTGCAAGGACTGTAATGATTTCATTCGCATCTGGCATCTTGCGGGTGACTGACACCGACAACCGCGTACCTGAGCCTTCTCGCTCGGCGAATTCCTCGGAGCGCACCACAAAAGGACTGGGCCCGGACTCGGTACCCACGATGAAGGTACTGAGCCTGCCATCGCGCCAGGTTTCCACTTGGTATTCATCACCGAAGCAAAGAAGTCCATGCCGGCCCACCCCATTGCGACCATAGGCCTTCCTGAATTTACCGCTCTTGCCCTTGGGAAATTCGACCTTGAAGCTTTGATGCTTTAGGCGATTGTACCGAAGCGTCATCCATCGTTTGCTGAACTGTTGGGCCGACATGCCGTGACCGTCATCAACTACTGTCAGCGTTCCACCAGGCTCAGAGGGTAGGAACAAGTCAACCTTGCTGGCGCCGGCATCCCACGCGTTTGCGACAAGCTCAGTAAGAGCCACCTGCGGAACATGAGCGACGGGGCCCAACTCGCGCAGAAGGTAGTCCTCTTCAAACAACGAGAGGTGACGGGTTTGGTCGGACATCAGTTCCCTCCATGGAGTGGTGCTTCCTGGCCATTGGCACGGTCTCAGAGTATTGCGGCAATCCTACCCGATTGGCTTGCTTACCTGAATATGGACAGAGCAACCTCCTACCACAGACCCAATCTTCTTGAAGCTCGCTATCTATCAAGTAGGCGATTCACCGAAGAAAGTCGGTCATCCTCGTCCAACATCCATAGCCCACACCAAATCGCCGGCCAGAATGCCGCCACCAAAAGTCTAGGCCGTTACCTACCATGAGTATGCACCTGACGCTTCGGTGCCAAAGATTGGGTATACAGGATCAGGTAGCCCGGGTGGAGAGCGGGCTACCCTGCTGCAATTAGGCCTTGGTTGCTCTTCGTTCAGGCTTCAGCGTCGTGAACTTTTTCTTTAGCTCCCACCAGTTGGCATTGAGCCACTCAGTGACCTTTCCACGCCCAGGTGCGGTCGATTTAAAATGCTCTTTGAGCATCCACTCAGCGTACAGGCGGGTTTCCTTCGTCAAATCGGGCCCTTCACCGTATACCACACCCTTTTTGTCGGAGGACAGACCGAGATGATTCAAGTAGCTGAGCATCTCATAGCCTTCATTTCGGCTCAGGTGTTTTGCATCCTCATGAATGAGATGAGGGTTATCCCCTTCGGTTGCTTTCCAGCTGTACTCATACCGCAGATCACTTTTAAGAAGCTTCGCCATGGTTGGATAACTCGTCATACCCGTTGGTGGGCGATATCAATATGGTGGCTAGAAACCGAAAATCAACCTATATGACGTCTAATTTCTCACTTGCGGAAACGAACTGGATTGCAAGCAACCGGTGGCTAAATCGGCTACGTAAGCCATTGGCTTCCAGCTTTGACCGGAAAACAGAAGGCGGCACGTGTACTCAAATCGAAGCTCATCATCTCAGCGAATCTAGGGGCCAGTGATGCACTGTTTTAGGCAAGAATTGGGAGGCACTCAGTGGACACCCCGGCTTTCGCTTCGCCGGCGACTTGGGCTGCGGGCGTCCATCCTAAACGCCTGCTCACTCCGCTTGACCCCATGGCCCGCAGCATTCGAGTTGGAGGTTGAACCTACCTGGACGGGTTTAGCTGACCGTTGCAACTGCACTGCTCCATTCAGGGTTGAGTGTCTTCTCAAAAGGAACTGGCCACCCTCAGTTATCCATGAAGAAGCGTGCTCTTCCTAGGGCTTCTCAATCCGAGCTAGCAAGTATCCTCCTACGCACAGCTGCTCAATCAACCACGAAGCGTCCTCCACGCTGAACGTGAATACCCTATCTTCGATGCCCAAGATCGGGACGAATAGCTCGTCATTCACCCCTAGGAAAAGCTGAAAATAGCTTTGCGAATCTGGATAGCGAAACGATCCAGATGCTCCAAAGAACATTCCGTCCAAGTCGTACCCGTGGTTGCATAACCAATCCTGCTGTGTGGACTGAGTACGAGACAGAATCAGTTGGTGAAATAGCTTTCCAAAATCTAATTTCTGCGGATTAGGGATACCAGTGAGGATTGCGCTCCGTTGATAGAGCGTTTTGACCAGGGTCGACAGACCATCAGCCAGCTCCCCGCATTGCTGAGCAGTGAAGTCATATTCAGACCCGTCTAGGACGAGGCTTATGTGCCTATTTGCGAGTTCAACAGATGCCTCGAACCACCTAGCTTCCTCACCCTCACCCTCACCCTCATCTTCATGAGATAGAAATGCGCGCTCGGCCCTGAATCTAATAATTTCTGCAGAATCATGCTCTTTCAAAATTGCCCACTCAGCCCTTTTCCGTGAAATACAAACTTAAACGGATTTTTTCGAGCAAAACTTTAGCGCTGCGCAAAATTACTTTTTCAGGCAGGTGTCTTTTTAAACCCACCACTCAAGTTTTGAATTTCGCCTCCGTTTAAATAGTCATGCGACTTATTTTCTGAGGAATATCGAGACCATGAGTACAAAGCTGCCCCCGAACAGATTCTTCACGTTCAAGGATGGTTCGCCCGAGGGTGACTCAGACGAAATTAGGCTCGCTATCTTCACTCGGCCCGGCATTGCCGAGGGTGAAGTCATAGACGATGACAACAGCTACGCAGTTCTCCTGGATACAGAATCCAATGGCGTAATTTCTATCAAAATTGATGAGTCGCGCTTTAGGTTCACGCCTAAGCAGGCGACGGCGCTAGCCTCAGTACTCACTGAATTATCGAGAGCTGAAGGATGACTTTCCGCCTTCCCTTTGCGGGCATGGCGCAGTGAGACAGCAGATATTCATAATCGAGAGGTGATCATTTCCGGGGCAAAATCTGTGCGAAGGCTACTGTGAGGAGATACCGTATGCAGGGATTACCAACATAGGTCTGTGCGTGCCCCTACGGGGGATGGCTGTCGTGCACCGAGCCACATCGTGTCTCGGCCCTACCGGGCGTCCATCCTTAACGCCTGCGCGCTCCGCCTGCCTACAGGCCTAGCGCCCCTGACCCGTGCCCTAGCCGTACCTGTGCTTCGTAAAGCCCTGCCGTCAAAGCTTAACGTATCAAATAGGCTTTAGGCTTAGGTGATCTGCAGGGCATTGCAGCTATACAAATGCAGTACCTTCGGCGCCCGAGGCTAGTTATCCAACTTTCCATCCTGCCAGCTATCGTGGATGCCCCGTCTATGTGCGATCAAGATCTCCACGGCCTCGCAGACGGATAATCCTTCGCGCTTACGTGAGAGTACAAATTCCTGGTCAAGCATTGCTTGGCTGTTAGCGACCAACTCTTGGAATTCAGGGGCGGTATCCGGATGCGAGCGCCCATCGGTTGCACACGGGCTAGTAGAATCGACCAGAGACATATCGGTATTGGCCCACTCTAGAAGAGTTAACCAAAGCCCATAGGGGACGGTCGTACGGTTCTCGTGTCGACAACGATATGAAAGTACCCGCAGCAGTTCGGGCATTCGGCCAATGACGACCTCACACACGACGCATAGCGCCTCAAACAGCGCCTCACTCGCGCCTATGACGGAGCTTGGATGCATTCTCCGTATAGATAGATAGGGCTCGTCGGTTTTGACTGGATATTCGTACGCTAACTGCAAAGCTAGAGCACCAAAGCGGGCGGCACCAAGAAAAGCGGCGAGTCGCTCGATGGATTCGAGCTCATGCAGGTTATCCCGCGTTAATGCTATTAGATTCCCCACGCTTCCTCCGGTGGCTGGAAACGACTATTCACTGATTTGTGCCGGTGACATGTCGCTTTCTATTTTTGAACTCTACGCAAGATGCAGCCCTAGCGATTGTGCTCACGAACGTTAACGGACACAGACCTAAGCACTCTCTTCCTCGGCCTGGAAAACCTCGATGAGCTTCTGGTTGTAGTCATCCAGATAGCTCTGAAGCCCGTCCCGGTCGATCAGCCGGACGCCTGCTGTGCTGGCCAGCTCTTTAGCTGATTTCGTGTAGTAGGAGTTCGTGACTACCATGGCCTCGTCGCACCCATAAAAGGCTTTTGCGGAGATGGCTTGCTGCACAGCCGCATTGCCTACGGAGCCCGAGTAGTTCTTTGCCTGGATCACCATGTTTTTGCCGAAGCGGCTGACGAAAAGATCAGCGCCTTGGTCAGCCGTCTTCTTGGTCTCTTTAACGTCGTATCCAATGGTTTGGAATATCTCAACCAGGAAGGCTTCAAACTGAAATCCGTCCATAGCGTCCACTAGGTACATGGTGATGAACTGGTTTGGATTGAAATGCTCCAGCTGAGATCCCAGGCGCTCGACGAGAATATCGAAATAAATCTCCTCGCAAAGGCTCAGGCCATTACGGAAAACCTGTATCGGGAGGAGTGGAACACCAGACGTAGAAGCCGCTTGGGGATTGAATTGAACATTGGGGAAGGCAACGTCATTTTCCCATAGGTAGTAATAGAACAAAGCCAAGTCAGACCTGAACGTCGTTCCTGCCTCTTCAATCCAAGAACGTAAGGTGTCGGCAAGATCAGTTCGGATGTGGCGGGTCAACTCTCTCGAGAAGCCCAAGTAGGCAGAGTTGAATGCTGTGGTTTGCAGCAGCTTGTCCAAAAGAGATGGAAGCCCTTCTAGCTCGTCAAAGCCTTTGCGAATCAAGACCTCCCTGAACAGCTCTCTCTCGCTGTACACACCATCCAAACGTGGGCCGGGCACGCCTGCGTCATCGCTGCTACCTGCGCTTTCACGAGTTGTGTGAATGAAGTTCGTGAAGTATGGCTGCTTCAGCTCCGCGTACTTTCTCAAGACGTTATTCAAAAGATCGTTGAGTTGGGCTTGCTCCTTCTTTTTCCCGAAGAAGTCCTGAATCAAACCTTTGGATCTGTATTGAAAGTCGGGATAAAACGAAGGATCCAGCGGCGTAAGGTGTCGCAACGTGAGCTCTGATGACGGCGAGACCTGAGAGCCCATGCACCACGGGCATGCGATCTCGAAGGTAGTCCTGTTGCATCCGTTGCATTGGTAAATCATCGCGTCTATCCCTTTCATGAGTCGTCACGCGGCTAGCGCGTAATCACGCTTGCGACAATATCTGAGTGCCATTAGCACGTCCACGCATTCGCGTCCGGTTAGCGCCTGTTTGCGTCGGCACAAAAAAACTTCCTATACGGCTCAAGGTTTCTCAAAACGAACCGTTTTTCATATCTATGACATCTAGAGAAACCGGTTTTGAACCTACCAACGATCGTATTTGCACGCTCCCTGAAAGGCGCCGTGCCGTTTGCCGAGACCATCCAGGGTCATCGTCAACGCAGGGCGTGGGAGCGCTTGGTCAGCTACATCGCGTCCTCTGACTCCCCTTCCGACTTTGACAGAGCTGCAGCCTTCGCTGAGGGCTATGCGCAAGCGCTGGTCGACGGAGAGCAGATCGAAATCTCAACAGAGCGTGACTTACTGATCATCTCAATCGTTGATGAGTGGCGGCGAAACTTCATCCGCACCATTGGTTCGTCCACCTTTAGCACTCCCCTCCTCCAAGGACATTCATGACTTCCAAATTTCAGCGCTACGCGGACGACGAAATTTCAGATCCCAGCCTCCGAATGCCACGTCAAATTTTGGCAACCAGCACCAACCAATATCCGATTGATATCCTCGTTTCTCGCTGGGAAAAACACTTGGTCGAGCCATCTGTTGCTCACGAGAAGTACCCTTGGGCTGCGGAGTTTGTAATGGGCATTCCTGTTCCGTCTTGGCATCGCCCAGTAGTATGGAATCTGGGGCAAAAGTCTCGGTTCATCATTTCTGTGTGGACTGGAGGGGATCTCGGAAGCTATCTCACTAATGAGTGGTGTGATTCGGTTGCGGGGCGAGCAATGGCTGAGAGCAGCGATATTTTGATCGATGGCTTGCAGCGGTTGCATAGCCTTGAGGAGTATCTTCTTGATCGCTTGGCAGTCCCAGATGCTCAAGGGCAACCAAGGGTTTGGTCTGAGATTGGCAACGGCGAACGGAGGCGGTTCTTGTCGACCGTCTTCACGCACGCGCATGTAGCATCTGATGACGAAGTGCTGTTACGAAAGACTTATGATCTTTACGCCATGGGTGTAGCTCCTCGTACGAACGAACAGCGTACGGTTCGATAACCTAGATTTTATTTTCCGGGCATGCCCCTCTGGGGGATGGCTGTCGTAAACCAAGCCCCGTCTATCGATGGGTCTTGGCCCTGCGGGCTTCCATCCTCATGCCTTCGACCTTCCAGGTCTGCGCGCTCCGCTTGCATAATGACCAAGGTCACCACCTAGCTTGGACATTTCTTTCTGCTGCCACATACTGGTCTCATCCGCTCAGGAACGAGGCTCAGCGAATGGCATGGTCATTTTGGAAAGACAAACGTCCTGAATGGATTCAGGCAGAGGAGCGAGCCTTCATCAAGGCTGCCAACGGTTTGAAAACTCTCCAGACAACACCTGGCGGTGGGATAAGGATTGATCCTGAAGAGCTCAGAGACCAGATTCTCGCCTCTCGAGAAAAGTACAAAGATCTGGTTAAGAAATAGGGATGCCGGGTGGCCAGCCAGTTTGGAGCCTCATCGAGAGTAGGCTGACCTGCTTTTCATCCTCGCCTGCGCCACCGAACAAACGCCAGCGAGGTTCGTATTTACCTCACGAGCTGACACTCTGGCGTACGAGGCAGTCGAACACCTCTATGTAGCTCGCACCGACTTCCATGAAATGGAGGCTCCATAACAACTGCTGAGCATTTTCCTAACCGCTGCGCCGGACGCATACAATCTGCCTGGATATCGTCCGGCCGACATGGATGAAGTTTGTTCCTGGCTGCTCGGCCTCTTTACGTTGTCATTGCAGTCATTTTATGCGGAAAATCTCTCGATTTAAGGCTTCGCGATTTTTTGGCAGGCCCTAAGCAAGCACTCGCTCAGCCAGAACGCATCATCTTCAGTGAACGAGTAACACATACAAGGAAATACCAACTCATAACCCCCGCCCTCAATTGTGCAGACCACGATTGACGTGGTGCCTGAAGGTGATTCCTCACAGACGTCTCCGCTCGCATCTTCAAACGCAATCTCGCCAGAAGCCGAGTATTGAGGGCCGCGTATTCCAATCAATCTGCGAACCTTGAACAATCCAGTCGGACGATTTTCGCCTGCGGCATGATCACCTTCTTCATCACCATCAATAGCCAGTGCTTCTCTCAGGCATGATGAAATCTCTTGTGCGACGTCAGGAGTGACACTGAGCCTCACGATGTCTAGCTCGATCATGATCCGCGCCGACGGTAGCACTTCGATTGCGCATTTATATTTTTCGTCAAAATCTAGGCCGCGCCAGCAGTCGAACTCTCGACAAAGACGAAAATCAGAAGATGCTTTTGAAGTCGGATAAAGCTTCATGGAAACGCCTTAAATATTTGCTCTTGTAAATACAAACGGATGCGTTTCGAGAAACTTGAGATGCTTTCCTAGATTTTTTCGTCGATAGCTGATCGGTACGCTTCTAGGCGCTGATTTTCCTGCTTCCAAAGATTAATAAATTTTTCAAAATCATTAAGGAAAGGGCCTGTTTCAACCCGAGTCGATCCGATGCTCGCTTGGAGGAATCGCTCTCGCCACGGTTCCGGAATGCTCCCTTCACGAACAATTTGGAGGCCGCTCGAGCGAGGTTCGATAACCACAAGGTCGCGAAGATCCTCTAGTTTCGCCACATCTCTCAGCAACCTGTCGGCTTCATCCTGGTGTGCGATTTCGTCGAGCATAGACACGACTGGAGTGGCCTTGGGATCGCCTGGCAGAAGATCAAATAGCGTCCCACAAAGCTTTCCTCCTGATCTTCTCTCGATCACGCAGATTCTGATCAACAGCACCGCTAGACATTAGATTCTCCTCCTTAATGCGAACACCCTGACCTCTTCTTAAGGTCGCGGGCTTCGTGGCTGAGCTATTTTAATGTGACCGCCGGCCAAATCCGCCAGCGCCGGACAGTTGCTCTTCCACGAACTCAATTGACGAGCTCAGCTCGTGCTCTATTTCTTCAAAGACTGAGTCTGGCTGGGGATGAGCACCTGACTTTCTAAGCTCCGCTACTAACCGCGAAAGCTCCCTGCCTTTGGCCATCGGCATTTGAACATTGCAGTACACCGTGTCTTTGTCATCACGACTCATAAGTACTCCAAACTAGGAAGCTGAAGCCCTGATGTTGGTATGTACCGGTGCTGCAATCAAGCCTCGTTGGGAGCGCTATGTCTTACGATCCGAATGCAGCAGTGGATCGGCGATTGATTGAAGTTATTTTTTTGTGCGCGCCCTGCCAGGGATGGCTGTCGTAAACCAAGCCATCCGCCAGGGCGGTGTCTTGGCCCAAAGGGCTTCCATCCTCGCGCCTCGGCCTCTCGGCCTGCGCGCTCCGCTTGCCACCACACTCACAGCTGATTTGTGGTGTCACAGCCCGTGAAGAATTTGATACTTCTCTTCGCCTATCCTTGGTAAAACTTGCTCTGGTTTCTACTCAGCCTTTGAGGAGTCGCAAATGGATGAAACTAAACGGGTAAAAGGGAGGGCTTACCAATCCGCTCGGAGATCCTGAGCGGGTGCTGATCGAAGAGCGAGCAGAGGCGCTATCAGCGGCCGGCTACCCGCTGCCTGAGGATGACCCCGCGATATACGCTGAGCAAAGACTGCGCGAGGCTAGAGATGCGGCGCGGGAACCCCAACCTTGTCTGGTGAGCGAAGTCACTCCAATCGACATACCGTGATTGGCTCCACATGGCTAAAATGCGCAACCACGCTCAAAAAGACTGGCTGATTAGGAACGTGTTCATGACGCTCAAAAATGCTTTTGCTGCCGTGCTAAAAGCGATGCGCGCGGGCAAAGGATTGACCCAGAAAAATCTTGCGGAAGTCAGCAGTCGAACATACGTTTCGAAACTAGAGCGCGCCCAGTCAAGCCCCACGCTGGAGATGATAACGGCTTTGAGCGGCCCGCTCAGAGTAAGTCCTATGACCCTGGTCGCCATTACTCTGTGCGCTGAGTCGGGAGAGTCCGTTGACGCTTTGCTGCGTCGCACCCAAGAGGAATTGGCGAGCCTAGGCCATGAGGGAGTTCTCAAAAATCTGGCGATTTCGTCGTGTGACGAGTTGCCAGCGCGACCTCGCTCTCCAAAGCCCCAAAGTCATCGCTCAGTGACGAACTCCCAGCAAGTTGAATTTTGTTTCGCTGAATAGACGCTTTTCATTGCCATCTAATCAGACGGCAGACAGGGCTGCGTCGTGGCCTACCTTTGGAGAATCCAAGAGGTCGAGTAATGCGTAATTTCGATCTTGACCTTAGTAGGGTTACCTACGAGCACTTCATCACGGGCAAGGCAGCCATAAATTTCCCGAGGCCTCACATCACTTCGGGTGGATGGCACTACCTAACATATTGGAACAGCGAGGTCGGTGAGGCGAAGGTGTCGCTTGCTGGTATCCACTACCCCGACACGGCATTTTGCTTTGGTGACACGGGCATTATGAACGCCACCGATGAACTAGAGCGGAGGGGGTGGAAGACCGATCACCAGATCTATATGGCCGATCACTTCCGCGCGACCGGAGATTTGGTTCTCAAGTGGGTGCTCGGCCGCTCAGAGTTTTGCAACGTCGAGCTGTCAGAATGGTTTCCGGACGATCATGATTTAGATGCCATGGTCGGAATGCTCAGAGGTGTCATCAACAAGCTGGAAAACGTTCAAGGTGGTCGTCTTAGTCGATGGCTTGGTTCGCAGCTCCTGTAAGATGAGTACGAGCCTTGTTTATTTGCTTAGGGACAAGGCATCACCCTTCATTCCTCCGCCCGTTAGCTCGTCAGGTCGCCATGATCAATACACAACTGCAGCAGATTCTTCCCCAGGTGATCAAAGTTGTGGAGCGGTCAGGTGTGTTATTGGCCGAGGAATGTGTCCGTCCGGAAGGCCGTAGGGGCTACGGTGATAAAGCTGAAATCGACGTCGAAATTGAGGTATTTCTCCGTGAGAAGTTGCTAAAAATTTTGCAATGCGATTGGTGGGGTGAAGAGACCGGCCACGTACTTTCCGGCAACTCCTTCTGCTGGGTAGTTGACCCGAATGACGGTACAAGTGATTTTCTGAAGGGACTGTCGGGCTCGGCTGTCTCGGTAGGACTACTTCATGACCTTCAACCTGTCTTGGGTGTGGTGCATGCGCCATTAACTCCGGATGGGAAGGCAGATAGCATCAGCTGGGCCGCAGGTATGGATCACTTGGTTAGGAATGGAGCCCCGATCTATGTCGACCTTTCGAAACAGGTGCTTTCGAAGGAGTGCATGGTGATGGTGAGCGCTGCTGCTGGCAACAAATCGCAGACCAATCGCGAGCTCTGTGCGCCGGCAGGTTTTTACCCCATGCCATCGATTGCGTACAGACTGGCTAAGGTCGCTGCTGGGGATGGAGTTTGCGGACTGTCTCTATATCCGGTGTCAGCCCATGACGTAGTCGCGGGGCACGCATTGCTGATTGGTGCCAAAGGCGTTTTGGTCGACGAATACGGTGATCCCATTCAATACCGTACTGAGGTAGAAATGCTGAAGGTTTGCCAACGATGCTTCGGGGGTGCGCCCAATGTTTGCTCGGAACTAGCGAGTCGCGACTGGGCTAAAGTCTTTGAGACGTCGGCGAACTAAGTCGCTTTGAAAAGCGGGATCATCACTTACACATTGGAGATGGCACATGGCCGGTTTTTTTCGACAAAAATTGATGTCTTTTGGAATCAAAAAGTAGCCGCGACTGACGTCGCAAAGGTGCGATCAGCATACACAACACTGGCTTCGCCGCCCTCCATCAAGCATTCCAACGCAGAGAAACCGGAAATCAGAAGCCAAAAGATGAAAAGCACAAGGAGCGCAAACCCATAGAGCAACATCAAGGCAATCGGGTCGATTGCCCCACAGCTCAAGGCAGGCCGAAAAAAAGGGGGATTTTTGGAGAACGTCGCTTTTTGTTTGTTTTCAAATATAAGGCCTCCGGTTTGAAATTTTACTTTCAAGGGGGCGGGGAAAATATATTTTCGGTTTGTGTGGCGAAAGCGTCTTGAAGAACCATTTTGTGAAGTCTAGAGCAGTAAATCAGGCGCCGAAAAGCCGCTGAAGCAGCTGCTCCGTCTGCGTTCCACTTGCGAGCGCTGTTCAAACCTTGGAGCGACTTCTCTATCTTGAACCTATCCAGACGTTTTAATCTTTAAAGCAACTCGAAGTAAGTGGATACATCGTTACGAGCATCCTGCCACATGGTGATTTTCTGATCTGACTCGCTTAGTACACTAGAAAATACTCTGGAGCTGATCAACCGCCACTAACACACGACACTCAAGGCCCTGATCAATCATGCAGCGGAGAATCGTCACCTGAGCATCTCCGCTTACATGACTTATCGTGGCCGCGTCAAAAATCAACACAAGCTAGAACTTGAAGCGCCCCACCAGCCCTTTCAGTTGACCAGAAATATCCGTCAGGCGAGCCGAACCGGTGTGCGCCGACTGCGCAAACCTTTCAACCAACTGGGCATCGGCATGGATTTGTGAAATGTGTCGGTTGATATCTTCGGCAACCTGATGCTGCTCCTCTGCCGCAGTGGCGATCTGAGCGTTCTGATCGCGAATCGAGTCCACCGAGTCGCGGATCTTGTCAAAACTGTCGCGCGCCTGCTGGATACATTCAACGCTGGTTTGCGAAACCTCCAGGCTCCGTTGCATCTGCTGGGTGACCTCCTTAGTTCGCCGCGCGAAGTTGCCGAGCAAGATGTCGATCTCGCCGGTTGAGTCTGCAGTACGTCGTGCCAAGGCACGTACTTCGTCGGCCACCACCGCAAATCCACGGCCTTGGTCACCAGCGCGTGCGGCTTCAATCGCGGCATTAAGCGCCAACAGATTGGTCTGCTCCGCGATCGAGCGAATGGTATCGAGGATGGTGTTGATGTTCTTACTGTCCTGGTCGAGCATCTGCATGGTAACTGCCGACTGCTGCAGGTCGTCACTCAATTTAAGAACGCTGCCCGTGGCCTCACCAATCTGCCGTTGCCCGTCGTGCACCTCCCGATAACCGACGTCCGCGCTGGAAGCGGCATGACTGCAAGAGCGGGCCACTTCGTTAGAGGTAGCGACCATCTCGTTGAAAGCTGTGCTCACCAACTCAACTGCTTCGCGCTGGCGCACTGCGGCGCTGTTCATGTTACTGGCCACTTGACTGGTGTCCGCAGCGACCTCTTGCAAATCGGAGGAAGCGCTGCCAATGCGCCGCATCAGTTGCGCGATCATGCCAAGGAACTGGTTGAACCAACCAGCCAAAGTGGCGGTTTCGTCCTTGCCCCGCACTTCCAGTTCGCGGGTCAGGTCGCCCTCCCCTTCGGCGATTTCCTGCAGGCCATCGGCAACGCCGCGAATCGGTCTAACGATCACACCGGCGAAGCTCGCGCCGACGATGGCAAAGATGATTGCCAACACGGCGGCGATCAGTGCGATCAACCCTGTCAGATTGGTGGCCTGAGCCATGACTTCGTCGCGTTTGATCAGCCCGATGAAGCGCCAGCCCAGGCTTTCAGAACTGACCACATTGACCATGTAGGGCACGCCATCGATCTCAACCTGGGTCACGCCATCGCCACTCTTTGCCAGCTCGGTATAGCCGGGGCCCAGATCGGCTAGGGGCTTGAAACTATTTTTGGCATTCGCCGGATCGACCAGAACGTTGCCGTTGGCTTCGACCATCATCAGGTACCCGCTGTCGCCCAGCTTGATGGTTTTAACCAGTTCAGTCAGTTGCTTGAGCGAGACGTCCACGCCGACGACACCCACAGGGTTGCCGCTGGGGTCGGCGAAAGCGCGAACCGTGCTGACCAGCACCATGTCATCCGGTGCCCAATAGTAAGCGCTCGTGCGCACGGTTGAGCCTGGCGCGGCCGCCACGGCGGTCTTGTACCAAGGACGTACTCGGGGGTCGTAGCTGGCCATTTTCGGGTCGTCGGGCCAACCGGCAAAGCCGCCGTCTTTGAGCCCCAGGGAAATAGACGCAGTGGTCGGATGGGTCTCGGCAAATCTATCGAAAATAGCCTGGAGTCGCTGATCCGCTTCGGTCACAGGCGTTTGCTCAGCATTGGCCGCGGTATAGTTTTTCAATCCCTTGACGGTGGCGATTCGAGGATCCTTGGCCAGGTATTCGACGTTTTGGCGGATGCTTTCAAAGAACTGCTTCATACCGTTATCGATCTGGCGAATTTCACGACCGCTGCTATCCAGGAAATTGGCCTGTGCCGCGCTCCGCAAGTTCAATACGACAAGCACCGCAACCAGAATCACCGGAAGGCAGGCGATGGCGGCAAATACCCATGTCAGCTTCTGTTTGATGTTCATGACTTCTCCAGCGGGTATTTATGAGGAGTTAGGGCGAGCCGATGGAACGGATATACCGCCTGAAATCAGAACAGCGCCCACGACGACTGCCACGAAATCTGCAAGGCAGCGTCCGTAGATAAAAATCAGTGTTGTTTTCCTGTCAGGCAGGTTCTCGCCCGTTAGTCCGACGGAGATGGGCGAGAAAGTTCATGCACTGCTGCTCAGCTCAGAAACGTCCGGGAGCAAAGGGTGCCGGATCGACCACAGGCGCCTCGCCCATCATCACTTCTGCGAGCAGTCGACCGCTGACCGGGCCTAGCGTAAATCCTTGATGGGCGTGGCCGAAATTGAACCAGAGCCCTTTATGCAAGGGCGCCGCGCCGATCACCGGCTTCATGTCTACAGTGCAGGGTCTGGCGCCGCTCCAAGGCGTGCGCTCCACCTGGGGGCCTAAGGCTAATACCTGCCGTGCGGCCCGCTCGGCCTTGCCCAGTTGCACCGGTGTTGGAGGTGCACTCAAGCTGGCGAATTCCGCCCCCGTTGACAGGCGAATACCGCGCTTCATCGGCGCCAGCATGTAGCCTTGTTCGGTATCCAGCACCGGGCGGCTCAATGTCGCGCCATCGGCAAAGTGAGCGTGGTAACCACGCTTAACGAACAACGGAATGCGGTAGCCCAACTCGCCAAGCAGTTCGTGAGCCCAAGGGCCCAACGCCACGACCACCTGCGACGCGCCGACTGATCCAGAATCGGTGTCTACGCTCCAACCGGCTCCCGACTGACGCAACGATCGCGCATCGCCACGCAAAATATCCCCACCTTCACGAACGAACAGATCGGCATAACGCTGCACCAACTCACCCGGCTCAATGCACGTCCAGGGTTGCAGCCAATGAATGCCCCCCACCAATGCATCGCTCAACGCTGGTTCCGCCGTTCTGAGCGCGACACCGTCCAGATGCTCAGACAACACGCCGTGTGCACTCACGCGTACCGCGCGCTCCACCGCCTCATCGAATTGCTGTGGGCTACGAAAAGCCTGGATCCACCCTTTGCGCACGATCAGGTTTTGCGAACCGCTTTGATCAATCAACTCCGAATGCTCGCTGATCGAGTGCTCAATCAGCGTGCGAAAGGCATCTGCAATGGCCTGGTAATGCCTAGGCGCGGAGTTGGCCCAATACCTGACCAAGGCAGGCACGTATTCAGGCATCGCGCGCAAATGGTAATTGACGCCAATGTCACGCTTGGCTGCCACGTTTATCAGGCTGGCAAGATCCCTCGGGAACGCATAAGGCTCAATGGCCTCACGCTGAATGATGCCTGCGTTGCCGAACGACGTTTCACGCCCCGGCAAACCTTTGTCCACCAGCGTCACCGCGCAGCCACGGCGTTGCAAATGCAACGCCGTGCATACGCCGACAATGCCGGCACCCAGTACCACCACTTGTTTTTCGTTCACGCTGCCTCCGAATCAAGCACGCTGTTGCGCGATGACACTGATCTCGACCAATGCATCGACCACAAGGCCGGCGCAGACGGTCGCGCGCACTGGCAGGTTGGCCGTGAAGAATGATGCATAAGCCCGATTGAATTCGGCGAAATTACTCCGGTCGGTCAGGTACACGGTAACGCTGACAACATCGTCCAGCGACAGCGATTCGGCTTCCAGCGTCTGGGCAATACGCATCAAGGTCAAACGTGTTTGCGCTTCGATACCTTCAGGAAAGCTACCGTCCTCACCAAAAGGCAATTCGCCAGACAAAAAAACCAGGCCCTGGCTGTGGCGGACTTTGGAAAAGGGCAGATTACTAACGGTCATGGCAGTTCTCTCTTGGGTAATTCAAGGAGGCGCCCATCAACGAGCACCGGTTGTGAATCATCGATTCGACTTCAGCGGTTTTTACGGTAGGCCATTGAGTCATGCATACGCTTGAGCACGTGTTCCCCCTCGCGGACACCGGACACATAGATCCGGAGCGAACAGCGGCTTGAGATCATGTCGACTCGTTGCTTAATAGGTTCAGGAGGGGTGAAACATATGTTTTAGCCTGAAACACCAATCATGTATATACAAGATTAAGCATTTATCATGCCGCTCGATCAAAAAATGCGCCATAAGCCTAAGGTAGAGCGACTTACCCTCCTCTCGCGATTAGAACGCTTTAGGTGCCCCGACACTAAAGGTTTCGTTTTTTCCCACCAGGCATCATGGGTAACACTCCAAGCGCAACCAGCGGTTACATAAGGCTAAAAAGTAGCGATCATCAGCCTGGTCAACTTCGCTAGAAACAAGCCTGAACTGCGGAATCAAAAGCAGCTCAGACATATTGGCCTGCATCTTGCCTTACCGGTATATACAGGCACATACAGATGTCTGCTGCGTGATCATCCTGCTCCCCAAGGATGTTACTCATGAATGTACTGATACCGCTCAGCCCCATTCAACGACCAGCCGTACGAGATCAGCCATAACGCCGAATAGCCGCGTCTGCAGCAACTCTTGCAGAACTGCCTAGATCGTAATGCCTACCAGCAAGACACTAATGAGGTTAACCCTGTATGAATGCCAATGACTTGAACCTGCTTGCCCGCGCAGAAGTGCGCGAATTGGCCAGTTACAACGCCGGCCTCGCCTCGGATGCTGTGCGCAAGCGTTTCGGCCTGACTCGCGTCGCCAAACTAGGCAGCAACGAAAACCCGATGGGCACAGCACCCGCCGTTAGCGCCGCAACGGCTCGAGCTTGCAGCGAAATTGCGCTATACCCCGATGCTGGCTGCCAGGCATTACGCTCTGCACTCTCGAAAAAGCTCGACGTACCCGAGAATCAATTGGTGTTCGGCAACGGCTCGGAAGATTTGCTGAGCGTCATCAGCCGCGTGTTTTTAGACCACGATGACGAAGTAGTTACCGTGGTGCCATCTTTCGGGTTGCACTTCATATACCCAATGGCAGCCGGTGCCCGGGTGGTAGGTGTTCCCATGACCGACAGAGGCACCTTCGATGTAGCGGCAATGATCGCTGCACTCACCCCCCACACCCATGTGCTGATGTTTTCATGCCCGTCAAATCCGGTCGGCTGCACCTTAAGCGCCGACGAGTTGCAGCAACTGCTCGACGCATTGCCCTCGAAGTGTCTGCTGGTGTTTGATGAGGCCTATTACGAATACGCGCAGTGGGAGGCCGAGTACCCAGATTGCCTCGGTTTGATTCAGGCCAGCGGCAAACCGTTTATCCTGCTGCGGACTTTCTCCAAGGCTTATTCCCTGGCAGGTTTGCGCATCGGCTACGGTATCGTCAGCGATCCACTGCTGGCGAGATCTGATTAACCGCCTGCGCACCCCGTTCAACGTCAACAGCGTGGCACAAGCTGCAGCGATTGCGGCACTGGCAGATGATGGTCATCTAAACGCCTGCCTATCCCATGTCGCCAGCGAACGCCAGCGGCTGGAAGTAGCGCTGCACGAGCAAGGCATTACGACCGCACCGTCCTTGGCCAACTTCCTGTTTTTTAGCACGCCTTATCCGGCCGAAGTAATCAACCAAGCACTGCTGCGTGAAGGGGTTATCATAAAACCGTGGCGCGAAGTTGGATACACTGAGTACTTGCGCGTCTCTGTCGGAAGCTGTGAGGATAACGACCTTTTCCTCCAAGCACTGGCAAGCGTCCTTGCCGCACTTGAAACACGGACTGACTAATGATCAAAAATGCACCACAAGCGCTCTACCGGCGTGCAAAGGATTATGTGCAAGACCAACTTCGCGCGGGCGTTTGGAAACCTGGTGACCTGATTTCTTCAGAAAACCAACTGGTGCAAGAACTGGGCATTTCGCGCATGACCGTCAACCGGGCCTTACGCGAACTGACCGAAGAAGGTCATCTGGTCAGGATTTCAGGCGTTGGCACGTTCGTAGCCGAAAGCAAACCGCAATCAAACTTGCTGCGTATCACGAACATTGCCGACGAAATCCTCGCCAGAGGTCACAGTTACACCTGCCGTGTGCTGCACTTGGGGCGCGAATCGGCCTCAATGCCGGTGGCCTCCGCATTGGGCCTGACCACCGGTTCTTCAGTTTTTCATCTAGTCTGTGTTCACAGCGAAGAAGGCGTGCCCGTGCAACTCGAGGATCGTTACGTCAATCCCGAGCTGGTGCCAGAATTTCTGAAGCAAGACTTTGGTGAGCACCTGCAACCGGCAAAGTACCTGTTGCGGGTCATCAAGCCCGACGAGATGGAACACATCGTCGAAGCCTGTCATCCCAGCAACGAAGAAAGCAAGCACATGCAAATCGATGGTAATGAACCTTGCCTGGTGCTCATACGCCGAACCTGGAGTCAGAGCAAAATCGTCACCTATGTTCGCTTAGTACACCCGTCCTCACGCTATCGCCTAGGCAGTCGCCTGCCAGTAAATGGGACGCATAGAGACAGTTGAGGCCTGAAGGCACTTGATGAATTGAACCATCATGATTTGGGATGAACACGTAATTTCCGCAGCTTCGTTTGAGCCGAGGATCAACGCCGAATCTCAGGAGTTACTCCCCTTGAAGTCAGGCTACCTGCTATTTTTTGCTTGTTCACCGGCTGCTTCATGCTGCGTCCGATCCGCGAGTACACGGGCATAACGGCGGGCGTGGAGAGTTTGCAATGGCTGCCCGCTGATACGCTGGCATGAGATCAGCGGTGCAGGACGCCCCAGCGCCACTTCGATGGATAGTCTGAGCAATCCTGTACGCGCAACCCTTTCAGCGGCTTGACGCGAGTCCTGAAGTCGCCCTACCTAATCTGTATATCAAGCTCTGTGGTGCTGCTCGCAAATCTTCACTTAGAACAAGCACGCTTGCTGCGTTAATATTTTCGTGATCGTCTGCCTCAGATTCGCGTATTCGGAATCATTAATTTCATTGTCCCGGCTGGCGCCCCATTCTCGCAGCTATTCATGACAGGCCGCTTGGCGGGAGGCTGGGATGCGCATGCTTCTGGCGATCGCGCCGCTGCTGATGTGCATTGACTTGATTGGGCTCGCGCTGACACCAAGTTTCATCATCCTCGCTGCCCTAATAACCGTAAGCCGCATCGGCGAATATGTCTTCGCCCGCCCAAGTCGGGAGATGCTCTTCGCGCCACTCGACGACAAGAGTAAATACAAGGCCAAAAACGTCAACGATACCGTCGTTTATCGCGCAGGCGATGCCATTTAGCGGGGTCAAAAGTGCGCTTGATATGTTGGGCCAAGGTGGCGACTAGCTTGCGGTTGTCGGTACTGTGCGCGCACCGCTCCGGGGCTGTCTGGGATGGAGGCTTGGCAAGCAGGTAGATGAATCGAATGCTAACAGCTCCGATTGTGCTGCCGGACACTCCGACGCAAAGTTTGCCGGCGGAAAGGGCGGGCGTTTAGATATTCTGTAACATCGCTTCAGCGAAAATGCAGCGGTCATAGACATCGCCCTGAGACTCAAACTCTCAGGCGGTGGCTGTCGTGAATTTTCATGTACTACAAACGCGAAAAAGCTCCACAGCTACAACGACTGCCTGCCGCCAATAGCTGTAGAGCAAAAAACTGCATAAATACTGTAGCTAATGTGCGGGATTACTCGGCCAATTCAGCTCACCCGAGTCAGGGGCCATAGGCCCCTCCTCCGATTACAAGCTAGGTAGCAACTTCGGCAACACCAGTTCGCTCAAGAGACGGGAGGCCAACAGCTCGCTCGCCGCGTTGATATCCGGCGCGAAGAAGCGATCTTTCTCGTAGTAGGCCACTTTGCTGCGAAGACTGGTGCGAGCAAGCTCCAGCTTCGCCGAGGTCTTCAGACCTTCGCGCAAGTCTAGGCCCTGGCAGGCAGCTAGCCACTCTACGGCGAGCACGCCACGGGTGTTTTCAGCCATTTCCCACAACCGCTTGCCGGCTGCTGGAGCCATGGACACGTGGTCTTCCTGATTCGCGGAAGTCGGCAGGCTATCTACCGAATGCGGATGCGCCAGCGCCTTGTTCTCACTTGCCAGCGCCGCTGCGGTAACTTGGGAGATCATGAAACCGGAGTTCACGCCGCCATTAGCCACCAGGAACGGCGGCAGTTGAGACATATGCTTGTCCATCATCAGCGAAATGCGACGCTCGCTCAGGGAACCGATTTCAGCGATGGCCAATGCCATGTTGTCCGCAGCCATGGCCACAGGCTCGGCGTGGAAGTTACCACCGGAGATTACATCGCCTTCGGCAGCGAAGACTAACGGGTTGTCGGAGACGGCGTTAGCTTCGACGACTAACACTTCGGCGGCTTGACGGAACTGGGTCAGACACGCTCCCATGACTTGCGGCTGGCAACGCAGGGAGTACGGATCCTGAACCTTGCCGCAGTTCTGGTGCGAATCAGAAACTTCACTGCGTTCGCCCAGCAAGTCACGGTAAGCGCTAGCGGTGTCGATCTGGCTTTTTTGTCCACGAGCGGCATGGATGCGAGCGTCGAACGGCGAGCGCGAGCCCAAGACTGCTTCAACTGTCAAACCACCAATGACCAGTGCGCCAGCGAACAGATCTTCGCCCTCGAACAAACCACGCAATGCGTATGCGGTAGACACCTGTGTGCCATTGAGCAACGCCAGACCTTCTTTGGCAGCCAGTGTCAGTGGAGTCAGACCGGCGATTTTCAGGGCCTCGGTCGCCTCCAGCCATTCGCCTTTGTAACGAGCCTTGCCTTCGCCCAGCAGCACCAGCGACATGTGGGCCAAAGGCGCCAGGTCGCCGGATGCGCCGACCGAACCTTTCAACGGAATGTGCGGATAAACCTCGGCGTTGATCAATGCGATCAGCGCTTCGATAACGACGCGGCGAATGCCGGAGAAGCCACGGCTCAGACTGTTGACCTTGAGCACCATAACCAGTCGGACTAGCGCATCGCTGATCGGCTCGCCAACACCGGCAGCGTGGGACAGAACCAACGAGCGCTGGAGGTTCTCCAGGTCATGGGTGGCGATGCGGGTCGAGGCCAGCAGGCCGAAACCGGTATTGATACCGTAGGCGGTGCGGTTCTCGGCGAGGATCTGTTCCACGCAGGCAACGCTGGCTTCAATCTGGGCCGAAGCGCTGTTGTCGAGGGTAATTTTCACCGGGTGCTGGTAGACATCACGCAGTTGGGCAAGGCTCAGTTGGCCTGGGATGATATTGAGTGTGTTCATGCTTTGGCTCCTTTAACAGGGGTGATCATTGGCAGGTTCAAGCCTTGCTCTTTGGCGCAATCTATTGCGATCTGGTAACCCGCATCGGCGTGACGCATGACCCCGGTTGCCGGGTCGTTGTGCAGCACGCGTGCAATTCGCTCAGCCGCCTCGTCAGTACCGTCGCAGACAATCACCATGCCCGCGTGCTGGGAGAAGCCCATGCCGACGCCGCCGCCGTGGTGCAGGGAAACCCAGGTCGCGCCGCTCGCGGTGTTCAGCAGAGCGTTTAGCAGTGGCCAGTCGGACACGGCGTCGGAACCGTCCTGCATCGATTCGGTTTCGCGGTTTGGGCTGGCAACAGAGCCGGAATCCAGGTGGTCGCGACCGATGACGATTGGCGCCGACAATTCACCGCTACGCACCATTTCGTTAAATGCCAGGCCGAGCTTGGCACGCAGGCCCAGGCCAACCCAGCAGATACGTGCCGGCAGACCCTGGAAGCTGATGCGTTCGCGGGCCATGTCCAGCCAGTTGTGCAGGTGCGCGTCGTCCGGAATGAGTTCTTTGACCTTGGCGTCGGTTTTGTAGATGTCTTGCGGATCGCCCGACAGTGCAGCCCAACGGAATGGGCCGATGCCTCGGCAGAACAGCGGCCGGATGTAGGCCGGTACGAAACCCGGGAAGTCGAAGGCATTTTCCACGCCTTCTTCCTGCGCCATCTGACGGATGTTGTTGCCGTAGTCGAAGGTCGGAATGCCCATTTTCTGGAATTCGAGCATCGCTTTAACGTGCACGGCCATCGATTGCTTGGCGGCTTTCACCACGGCAGTAGGTTCCGTCTTGGCGCGAGCGCGGTAATCTTCCCAACTCCAGCCGGCTGGCAAATAACCGTTGAGCGGGTCGTGGGCGCTGGTCTGGTCGGTGACCATGTCCGGGCGCACGCCACGCTTGACCAGTTCCGGCAGGATCTCCGCCGCGTTGCCCAGCAGCGCGATGGAAATCGCCTTGCCTTCTTTAGTGTATTTGGCGATGCGGGCCAGAGCGTCGTCTAGGTCAGTGGCTTGCTCGTCGACATAGCGACTATTCAAACGGAAATCGATGCTGACTTGCTGGCATTCGATGTTCAGCGAGCAAGCGCCGGCCAGGGTCGCGGCTAACGGCTGGGCCCCACCCATACCGCCGAGGCCTGCGGTCAGCACCCAACGACCCTTGAGGTCATCGTTATAGTGCTGGCGACCGGCTTCGACGAAGGTTTCGTAGGTGCCCTGGACGATGCCCTGGCTGCCAATGTATATCCAGCTGCCGGCGGTCATCTGGCCGTACATGGCCAGGCCTTTGGCGTCGAGTTCGTTGAAGTGCTCCCAGTTCGCCCAGTGCGGCACCAGGTTGGAGTTGGCGATCAGTACGCGCGGAGCGTTGCTGTGGGTCTTGAACACGCCGACCGGCTTGCCGGATTGCACCAGCAGGGTCTCGTCGTCGTTCAGATTGGTCAGGCTCTCGACGATCTTGTCGTAGCACTCCCAGTTACGCGCCGCACGACCGATACCACCGTAAACCACCAGTTCTTTAGGGTTCTCGGCCACTTCCGGGTCGAGGTTGTTCATCAACATGCGCAGTGGAGCTTCAGTCAGCCAGCTTTTGGCCGTCAGCTTATTACCACGCGCGGCGCGGATTTCGACATTACGGAAATGGGATGGCTTGCTCACCGGTAATCCTCTTGAATGACTTTCTCAGCCTATTTATTGGTTTAGCACTACAGATCGCACATAAATATAATCATGTATATACAACCATGATCAAGCGAAATTTTGCTCACCTGTTATTTGTCTTTTGTGACTCGTTCATTCAGCGGAGCTGCGCCTATTGCAGATCAAGGGCAAGGCTACTTGAAGAGATGGTCATGACAGCGAAGTGATGGGATTCAGCAATTCGACAGCCCTGCGCTGTCGCAGGTTATTGCAGGCAACCGAGGCGGCCGGCCCCGTAAGCGCGACAGGCTCAGCCCCAAGTTATGCACCGAATCGCCCCTCCAGACGGTGCCGTGAACCTGGCAGAATCAGGCGCGTAGACGTGACAGACAGATAGCCAGACCAAGTCCGCCGACGAATCAACAAGCACGCATCATGAGGCGCGATCTGCAACAGCCTGCACTCCTCCTCGTCGGCCAGGATCGCCTCGACTACATGCTCACCTTCGGTCAGAGGAGCGACCTTGGAAAGATACGCATAAGGCGTCTGAGTCACGAAATTCTGCCGCAGATAATCCGGAGCCACTGCCGCGTTTACGTAGCGATCCTCCAATTGCACCGCCACATTATTCTCGTAGTGCGCGATCAGAGAATGAAACACCCGCTGCCCTTCGCGCATTTCCAGCGACAAGGCTTGTTCAGCGCTAACCCCCTCCTCACATAGGAGAATCACCGTGCAGTGGTGGCGATGGTCACGCTCGCTGATCTCATCAGCAATATTGTTGACGGCAAATAAAGCCGATTGACCTTTGCGCTCGGCTACGAACGTCCCCACCCCTTGCATGCGCACTAACACACCATTGGCGGTGAGCTCACTAAGAGCACGGCTTATAGTCATGCGACTCAATCCAAGCTCCTGAGCCAGCTCGCTTTCCGAAGGTATACGTTCGTGAGCCGACCATGTGCCACTCAAGATCAATTGGGTGATCATATGTTTGACTTGCGCATAGAGTGGCGCGGGCGAATCACTGGGCTGATCGACCCACGGAGAAAAATTCCGCGATTTATTCGACACGTGGCTCTCCTCGTCAACTGGACAGCGGCCCTATCCCACTTTAAACGCTCGACCGAGCGGGTAGAGAGCGCGCGAAGGAGCATCCGAGCGACCGAGCAGTCGCTCGAAAGCATTTCGGTTACTTCAGATTGCCACTGAGGAACTGCTGAAGGCGCTCGCTTTTGGGATTGCCCAGGACATCTTCAGGGAAACCCTGCTCTTCCACGAGCCCTTGATGGAGGAACAAGACCTGGCTCGACACCTTGCGCGCGAAGCTCATCTCATGGGTCACCATAATCATGGTTCGGCCTTCTTCGGCCAGACCTTGGATAACCTTAAGCACCTCGCCCACCAACTCCGGATCCAGCGCCGAAGTCGGCTCGTCAAACAACATAATCTCCGGCTCCATGGCCAGGGCTCGGGCAATAGCAACGCGCTGTTGCTGCCCTCCGGAGAGAAAGGCCGGGTATTGATCGGCGACACGCGGCGGCAAACCTACCTTGTCCAGATAACGTCGGGCTCGCTCCTCCGCATCCTTTTTACTAACACCCAGTACCCGGCGAGGGGCCATCGTAATGTTGTCGAGCACTGTCATGTGGCTCCACAGGTTGAAATGCTGAAACACCATCGCAAGCCTTGTGCGCAGACGCTGAAGTTCATCTGCGTCGGCCACATGCATGCCGTGGCGGTCATGCCTCATCCGGATCAGCTGGTTATCCAGGCCCATGGCGCCGTCGTTGGGAGTTTCCAAAAAGTTGATACAACGCAAGAAGGTGCTCTTGCCCGACCCACTGGCGCCGATCAGGCTGATCACATCGCCTGTCTTGGCATTAAGCGAAACACCCTTAAGTACTTCG
This sequence comes from Pseudomonas sp. S3_C06, assembly GCF_054667675.1. Classification (NCBI taxonomy): domain Bacteria; kingdom Pseudomonadati; phylum Pseudomonadota; class Gammaproteobacteria; order Pseudomonadales; family Pseudomonadaceae; genus Pseudomonas; species Pseudomonas sp. S3_C06. The sequence continues at coordinate 577,377 of NZ_CP162747.1, read as the reverse complement.
TGATTGCCATAGCTTTTATGCAGGTTTTCAACGGTCAATTTGTACATGCTCTAACATCCTGAATTAATGAGCCGGGCCGAGGAAAGACAGCCAACGGCGTTCAGCCAGACGGAACAGGCCAACCAGAGAGAAAGTGACTGCGAGGTAAATCGCGGCGGCGATACCGAACGATTGGAATGTCAGGAACGTTGCTGAATTGGCATCCCGGGCAACCTTGAGAATGTCTGGCACAGTCGCGGTGAACGCGACCGTGGTCGAGTGCAGCATCAGTATTACTTCGTTGCTGTAGTTCGGCAGCGATCGGCGTAGCGCAGACGGCATGATGATGTAGGCATACAACTTCCAACCGCGCAGTCCGAATGCCTTGGCCGCTTCGACCTCGCCGTGATTCATGTTACGGATCGCTCCGGCGAAAATTTCCGTGGTGTAGGCGCAAGTGCTCAAAGCGAAGGCAAGAATGGTGCAGTTGATTGCATCGCGGAAGAATGCGTCGAGCATGGGTTGCGCGCGCACCGCTGCAAGGCTGTAGATACCGGTGTAGCAGATCAGTAGCTGTATATACAGTGGCGTACCGCGAAACAGATAAGTGTAGAACTGTACCGGCCAGCGCACCCATACGTTGCTTGAGACCCTGGCAATCGACAGCGGGAGTGCCATCAAAAAGCCCAGGAAAAGCGAAGCACTTAGCAGCCACAGGGTCATCGCCAACCCGGTGATGTAATAGCCATCGCTGTAGAGAAAAGGCTTCCAGTATTCCTGCAGAAGTTCGATCATCGCACGGCCTCCCGGGTGCCTGCGGCATAGAGGATTTCCAGCCGGCGCAAGACGTAGTTCGATGCAGTGGTGATGACCAGATAGATCAAGGCCGCCAGCACCAGGAAAAAGAACAGCTGATAGGTGGTCTTGCCGGCGTCCTGAGCCACTTTCACCAGGTCAGCCAGCCCAATAATCGAGACCAACGCGGTGGCTTTGAGGATGACCATCCAGTTATTGCCGATACCCGGTAAGGCAAAACGCATCATCTGCGGGAACAGTACGAAGCGGAAACGCTGCGCGCGGGTAAGGCCGTAAGCAGTGGCCGCTTCCATCTGGCCACGCGGCACGGCAAGGATGGCGCCTCGGAAAGTCTCAGTGAAATACGCACCATAGATAAAGCCCAGGGTGATCACGCCGGCACTGAATGGATTGATCTCGATGTAATCCCACCCTAAGGCTGAGGTCAGCTGGGTGAGCCAGGTCTGTAAGCTGTAGAAGATCAGCAGCATCAGAACCAGATCCGGCACTCCACGAATCAGCGTGGTGTAGGCCTGTGCAGGGACGCGAAACAGCGCCGACGTTGAAAGCTTGGCACTGGCACCTATCAGGCCCAAAACCACGCTTAGCAGCAAGCAAAGGAAGGATAACTTGACCGTCATCCAGGTGCCTTGCAGCAACAGTGGGCCAAAGCCCTTGAGGCTGAAGCCCGACAGCCCCAGCATCTGCAATAGGTTTTCTAACATGGGGAAGTCCTTCGTCAATCAGGAAAACGCCCATCCGTGAATGGGCGCAGCGTCGTTATTTGCCGCTGTAAATATTCTGATCACCGAAGTGTTTCTTTTGGATGGCCACGTAGGTGCCGTCGTCGTGGAGCGCCTGTATGCCTTTGTTCACTAAGGCTTTAAGCTCGGTATTGCCTTTGAGCAGACCGATCGCCGTTTTTGCTGGCAGCAGTTCGTGATGGACTGGCTTGCTCACTTCAAAGTCAGCGCCTTGCGGGGACTTCAGGAAACCCATTTCAGCTTGCAGCATGTTCTGAATCGAGGCATCGAGGCGACCCGTGACCAGGTCAGCATAAACCTGATCCTGGTTGGCGTAGGCCTGGGTTTTTACCCCGGCCTTGTTCAGCACGGCCTTGGCGTAGGCCTCCTCGGTGGTGCCTTGTTCATAGCCAACGGTTTTGCCAGCCAGCGTCGTGATGTCTTCGCTCAATGCCGAGCCTTTCTTAAAGACAAAGGATGTTGGCACCGAGAACAATTCGTTGGAGAAATCAATGACTTTTTCCCGCGAAGAAGTCACGGTCATGGCAGAAATCACGCCGTCGAATTTATTGGCCCTGAGGCCGGGAATCATCCCGTCGAAATCACTTTCTACCCATTTGCACTTGACCTTCAGTTCAGCGCAAATCGCGTTACCCAGATCAATATCAAAGCCCACAAGGCTGCCGTCGGCTGCCTTGGATTCGAAGGGTGCATAGGATGGGTCGACTCCAAAGCGCAACTCTTTGTACTCCTTGGCCACGGCAGTACCAGCCGCCGCGCACAGAGCCAATACTGATAAGGTCAAAATAGATTTTTTCATTGTTTTTATTCCTAATAACCAACAGAAGCGCTTGGGCGCACGAGTACAGTTATGGAGCGCGTGTGGCGTTACGCAGAACACACAGCCTCCAGGCTACGGACAAACGTGTCGAGACACATGGTCGACTCTAGCGCGCAAATACATACTTGTACAGACAGGCATAGCCAATCAATCGTCCTTTGATCTGATCGATTCCTTTCTGGGAATTTAGACGACGCTAAAATTGCCTGTAAATAGGGGTCTCGGTGTTTTTTTCTCAAGACCTAAGGAGGACAGTCAACCTCTTTAATCTCGATATGCGCCATGTGGCTGGTTCGGGAGATGGTGTAGGCGGTCGGATGTAGGAGGCGGATCAGCATCGACCTAACGCGGACATGATCCTGAAGCCTCCTCGGCGACCCGGATGACTCCAATCTCGAGATAGAATCTGAATTCGTACTACTGCCACAATCCCGGCGTAATAGAAGAAAAAAACGGATACGGCTCAAAAGTGGTGCGCGAAACATCCCGCATCAGGACGGCATCGTTGAACGCTTTTCGTAAATGCCTAAAAGGCAATCCATTGGGTCATTACCACTATGACAATGGGAAGAGCGACGCCTGCGAGAAGGGTTTGGCAAGCGATGATCCCAGCCATTAGTGGCGCATCTCCGCCCAACTGACGAGCCATGATGTAGGAGGATGAAGCGGTCGGCAGCGCCTGGAACAGGAGTGCTGCAATGGCAGCTTTCCCTTCAAGCCTGAACAGATGGCAAGCTCCAAGCGTGACGAGCGGCATGACTAAGAACTTCACCAGAGACGAATAGCCGACCGGGCGTAGCCATTGCTTAATGCTCCCGAACTCAAGCGCGGCACCCACGCAGATTAAACCGAGCGGCAGTGACGCTTGACCCAAGGCTTTGAGCATCGGCTCGATACCAACTGGTAACCCCCAGCCAAAGACCTGGATCAACCCGCCGGCGAAGCAAGCGAGTACAAGCGGGTTCAGTGCCAACTGCTTGAGCACTTTGCTAAATGTCATTCTGCCGCTAGATCCGAACCTTGCGAAAACAAGTACGCACAGGATGTTAACTGTAGGCACTATCGCAGCGTTCGCGACGGCTGCCAGCGCTACGCCTTGCACACCAAACAAACCCGCCGCTGCAGAAACGCCAACGTAATTGTTGAAGCGTATGCCACCCTGAAAAACTGACGTGAATGCCGCATTGTCCCGAGTGATCAGCACTCTTGCTCCCAATAGCATTAGCGACACGACGACAGTCGACAATAAAAGCACCGAGACCATGCTTTGAATGGGCACTCCATCAAGCTTGGCGGTCGCCAGTCCGTGAAAGAAAAGACAAGGAAGCAATACGTAATATGCCAAGCGCTCTGCCTGCGCCCAGAAGGTATCCGCTAGAAATTGACGATGCTTGAGGCATGCGCCCAGCGCGATCAAAAAAGCGATGGGTAACAAGGCAATCAACAAAGAAAGGGTCATGCGCCCGCCTTGATTTTTTGCACCAAACGTTCACAGCCCGCAGTCAGGATGGACTCATCGGTAGCAAAGGAAAGCCTGAGATGTCCTGGCATCCCAAAAGCGCTACCTGGAACAGTTGCTATGCCCGCCTCAAGTAGCTCGAGCGCGAAGGCCTGATCATCGTTGATAGTTTTGATCCTAGGAATAAGGTAAAACGCGCCTTCTGGACATGCGACATCAATAGCTTCGCAGGCCCGCAGGATTTGGAGCGCGGCATCACGTCGCTGTCGATAAATTGCATTTCGCTCGCCCACCAACGCTTGAGGCCCAGTCAATGCGGAAACCGCCGCCAACTGGCTCAGGGTGCTGGTCTGAGTACAGTTCTGTGATTGAACCGAGCTGATCGTCGTGATCAATTGCGTTGGCCCACACCCCCACCCCACTCGCCAGCCGGTCATTGCGTAAACTTTAGATACGCCATCCACGATCAGGATACGGTCTCTCAAATCAGGCGCCACCGTCGCCAACGTTTGGTAGGGATCATCCGTGTAACGAATTTCTGAATAAATGTCATCTGATAGCACCATCACCCGTGGGTATCGACGCAGCACTTGGGCGATGGCCAACAGTTGCTCACGTGAGTAAAGCGCTCCTGACGGGTTGCCCGGCGCATTCAAGACGATCCACTTGGGCGACGTTGCCAGGCTAAGCGCTGCCTCCAAATGCTCTGCAGTGAGGCGAAAACCTTGTTCTCTTGTAGTCGAAACAATCAACGGTCGCGCGCCGCACATCTTGATCATGGCGGGATAACTCGCCCAATAGGGCGCGGGCACGATCACCTCGTCGCCACTTTTGAGGGTCGCTTGAAAAGCGTTGTAGATGATTTGTTTGGCGCCACAGCCGACGGCCACTTGATCATCGGCGTAATCGAGGTTTCGAATTTCTTTCATGCGCATTCGGATCGCGCGACGAAGTGGTTCAATACCGTTAGACGGTGAGTAAGTCAGGCGCCCGCTGAGCGCAGCGTGCGCAGCTTCAAGAACGTGTGGCGGCGCGTTGAAGTCTGGCTCGCCCAATGTCAGGTCGATGACATCCCTGCCCTGCGCTCGCATCAACGCCGCTCGCTTTGCCATGATCAGGATAGGAGACTGCAGGATATTGTCTGCGGTAGGTGGAGTGCTCATGTAGCCCTCAAGAATGCGTCTGGATGGGCACCACGATAAGAAGTCGGACTCTAAAATAAAAACGATTTAAAATTCAGCAAACAACAAGTATCACTCATGGGTCGGTGTGCGGAGAATAAGCTTTCACGGCGTTCGCCAGGGCTGAAGCCAATCGCCTAAGCGGACGGTCTTCGCGCTCCAGTAATACAACGCGCCTGGTTTTTTGAGGCGTGCCGAACGGCTCAAAGGCGAGTGTGGTCAGGCTTTCGACTTGTTGCTGGGCGAGAGGAATGATGGATACTCCAAGTCCGCTTGAAACCATCTGGATAATCGCATCTTGACTATCAAGCTCCATGCTGGTCTGCACCCGCATCCGCATAGTGCGAAGCTCCCGCTCAATGGTTCGACCCGCCCAGGCACGACGATCAAAGCGAATAAACGGCTGATTTTTGAGAAGAAGCTGCAAGTCCTCATGCGCGAGTGACACAGGCGCGATGATCCAGAAACCTTCCTCGTAAAGCACCGTGCTCACCAGGCCATAAGGGTGTGGTTTCACCGGCTCTGTGGTGATCGCAACATCTAGTTCGCCCGCTTCTACGCGCGTGGCCAACTCAGCAGACATGCCCGACGCAACAGTGATGCGCAGGTGCGGATGCTGGGCGCGCAATGCAGACAGTGCGAGGGGCAAAACGCTTGCCAGTGCTGTTTGGATGGCGCCGATTCTAAGCCTGCCCCGTAACTCGCTGTCGCCGCCAAGCTCAGAGGAGATGCCGTCGTACAAAGCTAGAATTTCTCTCGCGCGCTCCACGGCGATATGGCCCGCATCCGTCAGTACCGGCAACCGTCGTGAACGGTCAAACAGGAGCGCGTTGAAATCCTCCTCCAACGACCGAACATGAAGGCTGACCGCTGACTGGGTGAGATGAACGGCGTCCGCTGCTCTGACGAAAGAACCGTGTTGGGCAATAGCAAGCAGTGTTCGAAGTGCGCGTAGAGACATAGCCATCATCCAACAAGTTGATGAGCGAGCTTACCAGCTGGTGCAGGCGTCTTGTTTGGACGCAGACATCTTCCCTACGATCCAATATGACCTGTGGCGAAATAGCGCACCCAGGAAAAATTTACTTCACTCTTTAAAGCGGGCTAAATAGCTGCCCCTTCGCGGCGATTTCATTTATGAGCCCGTTGAAACGTATCCGTCCCTGGATTGCCTGTCTGGCTGTTCTGCTCAATCTGTTCGCCATGCCGATGAGTCGTGCGATGCAGGCGCCAGACGTGCGCCTGATGCTTTGGGGTGGTTTTTGTTCAGGTGGGAACTTGAGCGCCCTTCCTGCAGACCTCGGCAAAGTAATTGATGCCCTGCAGCTGCCGCAATCGAAACCTGTCATGCAGCACGGCGACTGCTGTTGTGGTCATGCGGGACTTGCAGCGTTACCGTCCAACTACTACCGGCACTACCTACCGCCGTACCCCTCCAATACCGTCCTCGAAAATCCTGAGTTGCCCACGCTACATCCGAGAATTCGTTGGCCAAGCCTAAGTCCACGGGCATCCCCTTTCGCCTGATCACAACACCGCTGACCTCGTGCGGTGCTGCTCTCTTTAAATCATTTCAGCGGCCTGCGATGGACGCTGAACGCCCTTAAAGTTTCTTGATCATCAGGAAGTGCGTGCTATGCCTGCTTCAACCACTTTGTGCCATGCAAAGGCATTGTCTGTATTCCGCCCCCTCTGGCCCCTGCTTTCAATAGGGGTGCTCGCATTGAGCCCACTGCCAGTGGCATTAGCTGAAGCCAGCAGAATCGAAAATTCCACCCTGACCCTGGGTGCGGTCAGCATTCAGGGCTCGGCAAGCGGCCCTTTGAGTACCAGAAACGTTCTCAGCTCGGTGGATATTCTCGGAGGAGACATCCTCGAAAAAATGCCAGTAAATTACAGCTGGGAACTGTTCACTCGCGCACCGGGTGTCATGCTCACCGAGTTCAACCAAGGCACGACCTCAGGGAAAATTTCCTTCCGTGGCTTTAACGGTGAAGGCGAAGTGAATGCCGTAAAGCTTTTGATCGATGGCATTCCGAGCAACAGCAACGACGGCAATATGCCGTTCATGGACATGATTTTCCCCATGGAGCTGGACAGCATCGAGGTTGTCCGAGGCACCAGTGATGCGCGTTATGGTTTGAACAACATCGCGGGTAACGTCAACATGCTGACCCGCACCGGTGGTGACTACGCCAAGGCGCGGATTCGTTACGGCAGTTTCAACACTCAGGAAACCCAGCTCGCCAAGGGCATCGAAAGCAGCAACTGGACTCAGAACTACTTCTTTGCCTATCAAAAATCCGATGGCTACAGGGATCATTCCCAAGCAGACCGGTTTTCTATGTCGGGTAAGTGGTTTTATACACCGGATGACGACAGCTACCGAATCGGTTTGATCGCCCGTCACTACGAAGCAGAGGCTCAGGAGCCTGGCTATTTGACCGAAGATGATGCCCGCCATCATCCGACCATGACCAACAGTTTCAACGCCACCGACAAGGGCACTCGGCGTATGAATCAGGTCAGCCTGCATTTCGATACAGACTTGGCTGAGAACCTCGCATGGTCGGCGAAGACCTACGTCAACACCTTCGATGATCGACGCTGGACGCAATATTGGCGCACTAGCTCCCAACAGGAGCGTGATGCCTATGAAACTCAATATGGCGCTCTCACATCTCTGACATGGCGACCGGAGGTCAGCTGGCTGTATGACTTCGCCTTGGAAGGTGGTGCAGACGTACAGCAGCAGCAAAACAAGAGTGAGCGCTATCGCACCAAAGACCGTGCTCGTCTGGCAACTACCCGAGATCAGCAGTTCGACTTCGACACCTACGGCGCCTACGTCCAGGCTGAGATCAAACCTTTCGAGTCGCTGAAGATCGTACCGGCGTATCGGGTCGATAAAATCCAGGGGGATTTCACCAACGAAATGACCGGCCTGGATTACGATATCAACGATTATGGCCTGATCAAACAACCTAAGCTTAGCGTGGTCTATTCGCCCTGGGACGTAGCCAGTTTCTATGCCAACTGGGGCCGTACCTTCCAAGTTGGCACCGGCGCGGCAGCCTACAAAATCCCGCCAAGAGATACCGATCTGGCACCTTCAATCAATGAAGGCTGGGAAACAGGCATCAAGTTCACCCCGGCGGACTGGATTGATGGTCGCGTCGCATACTGGCAGCAAGAAGCCTCGGGTGAAGTCAGTCGCCGCCTCAACGACCCGAGCGGCGAGTCGGACAACGTCGGTGAAACGCGACGGTGGGGTTATGACTTGCAGATGAACCTACACCCAAACAAACGCACGGAAATATGGATGGCCTACTCTTGGCAGTATTCGAAAATACTCCAGCCAAGCGCCACTTTGCCCAACAGCAAAGGTCAGGAAATCGACCATATCCCCCATCACCTTTACAACGCCGGGATCAGCTATGAAGCGACACCTGCGCTACTGCTGACGGCCTGGATGAATGGCCAGACTAACTACTACCTGGAGCGAGAAAACACCAAAGGGACTTATGGCGGATACGCTCTGATGAACCTCGGCGCGACCTACAAAGTGACCGAGTCAGTGAGCGTCGATCTACAGTTGAAAAACCTCACCAACCGCTATTATGAATACGTTTGGTATGACCCGGACGGTGCCCAGGCATCCCTACATTCCCCGGGTGATGGCCGTGCGCTTTACACCGGAGTGACTTTGGAGTTTTGAGGAGTAATTCTGTTGAGGCCTATTATGCCTCATCAGCTCCAAGGAATGCGCGCCTTCCTCACCGCAATCCGATTAACTAAGATATAGCTGGTTGGCAACTAATCGCCTGAGAAATCTATATGTATTAGGCTCACTCACTGTCGCATTCGAATACAATCTTACGCGATCTAGAAGCCAACAGCTTAATCAGTTCTTGCAGTTGACATGATCGAAAATGAGCATGCATAGATTGTTCGTCGCGCCAAATAAATTCGATTATCCAACTATTCAATTCCGCGACCTTCCTCAATTCACATCCTGCAACACCTGAAGAACCACTCTCCAACAGCCCAAGAATATTACAATCCTTATCTGCAAATTCATCATCCATGTTCACTTCGAACCCCAAAGCGCTCTTCATAAACCCCGACATAAAACCAATCTCCAAGTCGAAAAAATAATTAGGCCGTGCGAATTGCCAATACATGGATCTGGATAACGCACATGCCCAAGTCTTGCTGGCCAAATCCCAATATGAGGTCAACAAGGCGCAGTGGGAAACTGCCAGGATCAACTTGGCCCGAACAACCATTACAGCGCCAGCTGACGGTACGATCACTAACGTCAGACTGCAGGAAGGCAACTACATAGCCCAAGGTTCTCCCGCCTTCTCACTCGTCAAAAATGATTCGTTCTACGTGACTGCTTACTTCGAAGAAACCAAGCTCCTCGACATCCGTGAGGGGGATTTGGCCGATGTCTCACTCATGACCGGAGGGCCGTCCATCACTGGCCGTGTCCTGAGCATCGCCAAAGGTGTCGCCAACACCAACACGCAAGCAGATCCAATGCTGCTGCCTCAAGTGCAACAGGCGTTCAACTGGGTGCGATTGGCGCAACGCATACCGGTCGACATAAAGCTGGATGAGAGCTCTGCAGGCACTCGCTTGATTGCTGGCATGAGCGCATCCGTGAGAGTCCACGAACAAGCCGCTGAGGTGGGCAGCCAATGAGAGCCGCCCTGATGCACTACCTGGCACCTGACCTTCGCAGCATAGTGTTCGCTTGCAAGGGGCTTTCTGCCGTTGCGCTCGCTCTAGCGATTTCAATGAGCCTGGATCTGGACAAGCCATTCTGGGCGATGGTGGCGTCGATGATGCTCCAGGCTCGCCCCGAGGCCGGATTGGTCATCGAAAAAGCGGCATGCCTTGTTCTTGGATCAACGGTCGGCGCCGTTATAGCGGTACTGATCCTGGACAATTTGACGCCATACCCTGTCTTAGCTATTGGAGCACTCGCGCTGTGCGTTGCCGTCACGTCGGCAATCGCCTCAACCATGCGGCATGTCAATTTTATATTCGCAATGTCATTAGTGAGTGTCACAGCGATTCTGATTGTACTTTTCGCCATGGCCGATCCTGCAAACACCAGCAGCGGATCGATCTTTATAGTGGTTCGCGCTCGGTTGAGCGAAGTTCTGGTCGGAGCCACCAGTGCCATCCTGGCCAGCGTCCTGCTTTATCCCTTCAAGGTGAAGAAGGTGCTGGAGGCGGGTATGAATCGCCTACGGGATTTGAGCCTCACCCATGTCTCGGCGATTCTTCAGGCGCAATCAAATCCAACAGCTGTCCATCAACAGCGCATAGGCATCATCGCCTTGTCCACATCCATAACGATGACGCCAATGCGGGACGCTATGAGCTGGCAAGCAATGTCGATGCAGCCCTACTCACCGCTAGCAACGCCTTGACCATCGTTGCATGGGGGCAAACCATCGAGCACATATTGAGTGATAACCCTAAGCGGTTGGCGTGTATGTTAGCTCGCTTCGTCGATCAAGACGCTCATGGCTGCAGCTCGCTTGAGGCAGTGTGCTTGGACAAAGTATCCGAGGCACTCTCAGCTATTCATGGAACCTGCGATTCAGCGGCTGAAGGCTCGCGCGAAACGCAACGCTTTCCACGTTTCAATCGACATCGTGACTGGCTCGTCGGACTAAGAACGGCGCTGCGAAGCTCACTTGTTTTCCTGAGCGCTATCGGGGTATGGATTCTGTCAGGCGAACGAGCCGCACTCATCATGATGATCGCACTACCTGTTCTCCTCTCCCAGATATTGTCCTCACACCCGGCTCCACGCCTGTCCACCGCAAAGTTACTCGGTGGAGCCTTGATCGCCATCCCTGTCGCCACCCTGCTCGTACTCAGTTCGCTAGCGCAGGGTTCGGGCGATTTCGAGACGTTGATCCTGGTGCTTTCTGCGCCTCTTTTTCTGGGGCTGATGAGCATGACTTCACCGTTACTCACCCCTTACGGTCTAGGTTTCTGTCTGACCCTGGCGGTGCTTGTTCAGCCAAGCAACTACATGACCTTTGCAATCCATCAATGCCTGTTCACTGGACTGGGGATCGCAGCGGGCCTAGGAATGCTTTACGCAGCTTTTGATCTGCTAGGGCCGCCCAAAGCCATATGGCAGCAGCAACGGATTATCAGAACACTCAATTCCGACTTGGAAAAAATGCGGAAAAAGCGATTGTCAGCCAACTGGCTTACACAACGTGCGGCTGAGCGTCTCGCCTTTCTCGCTGCATACGAGCCGCCATCGCAGGTCGGTAGGAAGCTGACACAGCGTGGGCTTAAAGTATTTGAGTCTGGCCACCGCATGAGCGTGAACTCAATCAAGCAGCACCAAGGATCAAATTCCACGCTCCAATAATGAATTTAAAGGTATACAAAAATGCACAACCATCAGGCTGATGCTAACTTCATGCGAGATCTCCAAGAGGCTGCCCCCGAAATGGTCGCGGCATTTTTCAACTTTGACAAAGCTGTATTCAACAAGGATGTCGGTAGCCTGAATTTAGCCACGCGGGAATTAATCGCTGTTGGCGTAGCAGTGACTACACAGTGTTCTTATTGCATTACCGACCATGCGAAGCGAGCCATCAGCGCGGGGGGTCGAAGCAAGATGTAGCCGAGGCGATCATGGTAGCGACAGCGCTTCGAGCGGGTGGTGGGATTACCCATGGATGGCAAGCGATGAAAGCTGCCCATCAAAGTGATGAGTCACGACGCTAAAGCAGTATTCGTCTGGGTACGTTTCAAAAAAACGCTATCGGATCGAAGCTGCGCATCGCGGCAATCCGATCTTTGCACAGAAATAAAACGTGATGTGGACTTGCTTGGCGTGCCCGACCCTTCGAGTCTGGAAGAACATATGTGAGGCATTCAACCAGTCCATTAATGCAAGTTAGAGTTTACCAAAAGAGGTCACTCTCATCTAATCCCTTCCCCCGAAAGTAATGGGTGCCAAACACACGGTGGGCATGCATAAGTATAGCACGGGATGTCTCCCACCCGACTTTATCGCCTTTTAGCAAACAATTTCGGTTGCTCCGGGTAAGAGTCGGCATGAATATTTTACCGTGAGCAGAATGAAGGCACACGAGCGGAAAAAATGTTGGGGTATGGAAAAAGACTTATCTCCTACCGATTTGAGAGAAACGAACGTCGGCAAGTGGCGATCTCAAAGCTCAGCTCTTCGATCAGCGTCGAAAGTGCGGAACTGGACGCAAGGATATCACCACGGACAGCGGTAACAAGAAGATCCACACGGCCAGAACAAGGTTCGTAAAGTTTGACAGTAAGGGTGCCATCTGCGCTCAATGTACAATCGCACGAAAGTGGTCGAAAAGCCAACTCAAGAGCCTTTCGCAACTGAAGCGCAGAAATTCCTGCTAGCATTTTTGACACCCGGAGACGCCCTATCAGAGGGTCTACTAAACTCAACCTATGAATAGATTGCTTTCAGTCACATTTAGAAGCAAACATGCTCACCGCCTCAACCGCATCGCTTGTTCCCGTTTGGATTTGGGATATAACCTCTCCCGCTTGATCAGCCAGCATCACACCGCGCTGTGCGCCGTCGCGCGTCTTTCCCATACTCGCAACCGCATCGCGCGTCTCTGTTAGGATTTTTCCAATCATTTCCGCAATTTCTGCTGTTGAGCGACTCGTTCGTCCCGCAAGCTGTCTAACCTCATCCGCTACTACCGCAAAACCTCGGCCTTGATCGCCCGCGCGTGCTGCCTCGATTGCAGCATTCAGCGCAAGTAAATTGGTCTGTTCAGCAATGCCACGAATAGTATTTACGATCGCCGTTATTTGCTCGGATCTGTCTCCTAACTGTCCAATTAATCGGGCAGACTCTCCAATGCTCTCCGCTATTGAGCGCATCTCTGTTGCTGTCTCATGAATCACTTGCGCACCTTGCTGGGCTACTCGTTCAGTTTCAGCTGAGATGTGATATGCACGTAATGCGCCTTGAGCATCTTTGTCAATTTTCTCAATACGAGCGGTGATGTCGCTTGCAAACTTTATGATTTTTATTAATTGCCCTCCATTATCGTAAACAGGATTATAACTTGCTTCTAACCATACCGTTTTTCCGTCCTTGCTTATTCTTTTGAACTGACCACTAAAAAATTCGCCTGCGTTCAGGCGTCGCCAAAAATCATTGTATCCTTGACTGCTTACCAACTCTGGCTCACAAAGCAAACTATGATGCTTTCCGTACAAAGCAGAAAACTGATAGCCCAGAACATCTAGAAAATTTTGATTCGCACATATTATATTTCCTAGCACATCGAATTCAATAATTGCCATTGCCCTATCGATAGCGTGCAGCTTTGCTCGCAACTCTGCATCCCGAGTGACTTTATCCGTTACATCAAAAGCAAACTTAATTATTTTTTCCACTTTACCAGATGCACTTATCAGTGGGCTATAGGTGGCTTCAAGCCATATCACCTCGCCGCCTTTTGCGATTCTCGGAAACGTTCCAGAAATAGATTCTCCTAATGATAGCTTTTGCCAAAAGGAAGAATACTCCGCACTTTGAGTAAAGCTTTCTGAACAAAAGTCTTTATGCGTTTTATTAAGAACTTCATTAACACTATACCCTAGCAATCGCGAAATATTATTATTTGCGCGCACCACCTTCTTAGCTAGGTTGAATTCGATGATAGCTGCTGATCGATCGAGTACCGCAAATAACTCGTTGAGCTCGCTGTTTTGAGCTTCCATATCGGCTAATTTTAATTTAAGGGCTTTGTTGAACATGGTCACACCTTGAAAGATCGTAGCGAGATGGGTGGTTAATTCCATGCAGGCTTAAAAAATTATTTGTTAGTCTCAAATGCGCTCTGCGGGTGCACATCACTACACCAAAGTGATAAAAACAGAATTGCTACCTTCAGTGCGCAAGTAGATTAATTATCTTGCCTCATGAATACCAGCAACGTGCCTAAATAAACATGCGCTTTTCTTTAACTCTGCGTTTTTTTTGGATTGTCAATAAAAACGCAATAATAGGTAGTTGAATGCTTGACGAAGCGACAGCTATAATCCTCACATCGCCCACAATCACGATCGAAACCATGGATATCTACGGGGCACAAAAACTACACTTTTATGACATAGATGAGGCGTCAGAGCACTTCAAAAGCTACGACAACTTCATGTCGATAGTTCCAGGCTCGAGCGGAATGCTAGATTACGAAAAAAGGTTTTGTGTATTGGGTACGTCATTCGTAAGCCTTTCTTATAGCCCGTCTGGATGGGGATATAGGACATCTAACGAGATGGACGGCTTCTTAATTACAATGCCACATTCCGGCTTTATGCAATGGCGAAACTATAACGGCACTCACAGGGCTGAACGAGGGGCCATTGTTGTAGCTGATCAGAGAGAAATATTTTTTGCAAATTATGCCGCAGACATAAGCTATACAACGATATATCTTTCCAATGCAGATATAGTTAAACAACTTACCTTAATTTTAGGCTACCCGCCTAGAACGCGCATATTTTTTGACAAGAAACTCTGCGAACGCTGGCAAATTAACTCCATTCAAAAGCTTGTGGAAACCATTATGGATTTTGCTGAGAGGTCGCCGATTTTTGTCAGAAAAGTAGCTGACAGTTTAAAAGAGAGTTTAATAGGCTTCTGTCTTTCGAACTTTCACCATAATTATACAATGAATATTCTCGCCCCCGAAAAGAGCATAACGCCTACCCCTCATTCAATCAACAGGGCCGCGGAATACATGGCATCCAGTGTAGATCCTCATTTAACCGTGTGCGAAGTCGCTGCCCATGCGGGCCTTAGCGTTCGCTCTCTACAAATGGGCTTTAGGCAGTTCAAGAACATGACCCCTATTGTTTTTTTGCGCGAGCAAAGGCTAGAAAAAGCAAGGTGTTTGCTCAGCATGGAAGAAAATACGCTCAAACCAAAAGAAATTGCTTACGCCTGTGGCTTTACTAATTACCAGTCTTTCTGTAAATACTATAGCCTTAAATATTTCGTTCATCCTTCGTTCATAGGACGGCCCGTCTACAGCAAAGAATCGTGAAGCAAGATTGCTCCGTAAGGAGTCAGCAAGTTGGGAACCATTTTGGTTACGGCTGGAGGATCAGCAAGCACAAGATGCTCGCCCCGGGGCTATACTGCGGCTGATAAAAGCGCGTGGCGCCTGGTAGGTCTTGCCAAAGTTTGACCAGTTATGACCCGCAAGCACTGCACTAATCAACGCTCAAGGTTGAGACCTAAAGAAAGAAGTCTCTCGATCTTTTTAGTAGCCTCGCGCATCAATAAGGTCAGCATAGGAAGGTCACGCTCACTTTTGCGATATTGAGGAATAGTGGCTGAAACCGACCCTCGAATTTTGCCATCGATAAAATATGGTACTGCCAAGCCGAAGGCTCCGAGCACTCGCTCCCCCTCACCAGTGGCCCAGCCTCTTTCATGAATAACCTTGAGCTCTTGCTTGAGAACTTCACGCGAAGTAATAGTTGCTTCAGTGATTTTTATTAGTTCAATCGAATCGGCTAAATCTTCTCCACAAAAAGCCAAAACCGCCTTACCAGCTGCACCGGCATAAAGTGGTACTTCCACATTTACCTGTAGCTTGTATTGAATCGGGCGCCATCCTTGAATTACATCAAGAAACTCAGCTTTCTTAGATGTGTCGTCGTAGGCGAGGAACGCGATTGTCTCACCAGTTTCTTGGACTAAATCTGACAAAATTGACCGAGTGAGATCCGCAAATGTGCGGAAGTCGCTGCCGATCCTAGAGGCCCATCGATATAGCTTTGAACCCGGGAACAAAGTGGAGTCAGATAATGTAACAATCCCCGCTTGAACTCCAGACTGTATCAGCCGTTTGGCAGTAACCTCATTGCACAAGAGTTGCTCAGGCAATCCCGCAGATTTTTTCAGACCGTCCGGAAAAGCGCATGCCAGTAGCAAGAGTCTTTCGAGACGAGTAACGGTGGACTTAGTCTCCTCAATCAATAAGCTAGGCGCTCGCTGAAGGCTGCCCAAAATTCGAGAATTTACAGTCGCATGTATTTCTTCAGCCACTCGTTGCACATCTGAATCAATATTCGAATTCTTTTTTGCCCCGGCGCTACCGACAGAATGGACGGAGATGGACACGACTAATCCATTCGCAAGACTCTTTGTAGCAATCGACAACGCGCTGGGAAATTCGGCCTCAGATAGCAATCCAAGGTGGTGACACGCACTATGGTCAGACTCTCGTGAATTGCTCAGCACATTTGAATCTGAAGAGTTGCTTTCGATAAATTCAGCAAACTGCCGACCGATATCTCCGAATGTAAGCGGAAATACAACACCCAATTCTGGCTTGAACGTAAGAGTAACTTTAGCCTCGCGGCATGCAGCTACGAAATAGCCGTTACTAGAGGGGCAGTAGATCGAGACGAGCGCAGTGCCTTGTGATGAATCTGCCAGCTCACTCAACAATCCTCCGCTCCGTCCAAGAAGCACACTTGAATCACTGAGCGTCTTGGTAAGGACGTCGATCCGAGGCCCTATGCCGTACTTACCAACTCCAAGCTCACTCGCAAGGCCCACTTCAACCAAGGAGACTAAAATCCGATTAACGGTACTCCGACTCTCCGAAAGCTCTGCCGCAAGCTCTCGAACCCCCCAAGGCTCTCCGCCCGTTCTCCTGACAAGTGCGTCCACTACATCTATCAGCCTGGTATGGCTCGATGCAGGGTGCGCCGGCGTAGATGAGGTAATAGAGCGTTTTGCTTGAGCCATCTTTAGAGAAATCGAGGTTTTGGAGCCCCATTCTGGGGGCAAAAGCTGCCCAACCGCAAATCGCACCTGCCTGTTGACAAGCGTGTCCCGCTTCTAGAATCTAGAAAAAACAAAAGCAGGACGTCGTCCCATTTTTTGAGGAGGCGAACGTCCGCCAACCCGAGGTGCCCATGAACAACAATAACGTAATGGCCGAGCCTATCGTTGAGACCGTTGAAGAGACGGAGCAGACGAGGAAAGCCAAGAAGGCCACGAGGGCCGCTGTATTTGGAACCTTTGTCGAGTATTACGACTTCAGCGTCTACGGGTATGTCGCTGCAACCCTCGCCATGGTTTTCTTTCCTTCAGATGATGCAACGACCGGCCTGCTGAACACTTTCCTCGTGTTCGGCTCTGCTTTCTTGGTGAGGCCGCTCGGCGCTATCGCCTTCGGCTGGCTCGGCGACAAGGTAGGCAGACGCTTCAGTCTTATCGCCAGCATCACCTTGATGGGGGCTGCGGCCACGTTAATTGGCCTGTTGCCCGGCTATGCGCAGATTGGTGTCTGGGCACCGAGTCTTCTGGTCGTGCTGCGCATGTTGCAGGGCTTCTCCGCTGGTGGCGAAATCGGTGGCGCTGCAAGCTACATCCGCGAGTGGGCTCCGCCCAAACGTCGCGCCTTGTACATTTCCTTCCTGCCCTCGATTGCTCAGTTCGGTAAAGGCCTGGCAGCTGCAATTGCAGGTCTGGCTGCGGCGACACTCACAGATCCGGAGATGCTTTCGTGGGGCTGGCGTATTCCGTTCCTGCTGGCTCTGCCGCTGGGAATCATCGGCCTTTACATGCGACTCAGCATTGAAGACAGCCCTGAGTTCGCGTCCAAGAAAAACGATGCTGAAGTCAAGAAAGGCCAGCCTTTCGCTGAGCTGATCCGCGACTTTCGCAAGCCACTAATCAAAGTGATCATGATCGCGATGGTTCAGAATATCGGTACCTACATCGGTACCGTATTCATCGCCGCCTACTTCAGCTCCATCCTGGGGTACTCGAAAGGTGAAGCATCCACCATCGTTCTAATTGCCGTGATTCTTGCCGCGTTCCTGATTCCTCTCGCCGGCCAACTCGGCTCTTATCGCGGCGGTAAGTCCATCCTGCGTTACTCCTACCTGGCCTACGCCGTATTGTCGATACCGTCCTTCATGCTGATGCAACAAGGCTCGGTAAACCTGGCAATGGCAGGTCTCGCCCTCGGCATGATCCCGTACGCATTTTGCCAGGCGGGTACCTATTCGGTGATGCCGGAATTTTTCCCGATGCATATTCGCCACACCGGCGTCGCATTTGGCCACAGCGTAGGCGCTGTCATTGGCGGGGGTTCGGGCCCGTTCCTAGCCACCTGGCTGATTGGCGCAACCGGTAATCAATCCACGCCCGCATTCATTTTGTGCGCTTCAGGTCTCTTGGGGCTGATCGTTATCTCGACCGTTCGTAAAAATGCACCGGCGGCGGGCGATGACGCCAACACCCATCAATTCTCCTAAGGTGATGATCATGCCTTTGATTTATGTGACAAGCCCGATCCATCCAGACGTACTGGAAGCCCTTTCACCTCTGGGTGAAGTTCGACTCGGCTACGGCCCGAATGCAGTTTCCTATGCCGACATCCAACAACAGGTAGATGCCGTATTTCTGCGCGGTGGCCACATCTCTGCGGAGATGATTGCCGACTCCCCGAAGCTTCGGATCGTCGCCCGGCACGGCGCGGGCTATGACAATGTCGACTACAAAGCAGCAGCTGAGCTGGGGGTCTGGGTCACCAACACGCCTGGCGCAAACAGAAGAAGTGTTGTGGAGCACGTATTTGCTCTGCTGCTGGGTATTAGTCGCAAGATTCAACTGGCCACAGATCAGACACGCGACAATATTTGGGCGGCAGATCGACTGTCCCTTACAGGTATCGAGCTCGAGGGTCGCACTTTGGGCTTGATTGGATTTGGCGACATTGGTCGACATGTTGCGCCTGTTGCTGAAGCTTTCGGAATGAAGGTTCTGGCGACTGACCCTGCTTATGATTCGAGCTTCGATAAACGCTTGGTCGATCTCGATACCTTGCTGGCTCAAGCAGACGTGGTGAGCCTCCACGTTCCACTGCAGGCAGGCACTGAGAACCTCATTGGCGGTGCCGAAATCGAGAAAATGAAAACCGGGGCCATCCTGGTTAACACCAGCCGTGGTGGAGTGATCGATGAAGCTGCGGTTGCTGATGCGCTTCGCAGCGGCAAGCTGGGTGGTGCAGGTGTCGACGTGCTGGCTGCAGAAAACATCGACATGATCACACCTTTCAGTTGCAACACATTCCCTGTTTCCGACTTACCTAACCTGCTCGTGACGCCCCATGTTGCCGGTCAAACCAATGAGTCGTTGCTGCGCGTTGGTATGAGCGCGGTAGAGGCGATCTCCGCAGTTTTGCGCGGCGAAGCCCCACTGCACCCAGTCAACAAACCTGCATCCAAGACGTTCAACTAATAGCGCTTTAAACGGAATCACGCCGAGGTCACCATGTTTATCAATGTATCTGATGAAAGCATCACCGTGAGCGAAGATTGGGAGCGCGCGTCCCTTAAACAAATTGAAGAGATATCGCATTACCCAGTCGCATTGATCGGCGATGTCTTGCAGCGCCTAGGAATGATGGCCTCCGCTATCCACCATGTGGCAGGTAAAGCTTCGTTCTACGGAACGGTGCTGCCTATCCTCACTTGGGAGGGTGACAACTTGGCCATCCACAGGGCATTGGATGATGCAAAGCCAGGTGATGTTCTCGTGATCAATGGCAATGGTGAAACCAACCGTGCTGTTTTTGGTGATTTGCTGGGTGAGGTCTGTCTAGCCCGCGAAGTCTCAGCTGTGGTCATCGACGGAGCAGTTCGAGATGTGGAGGAGCTGAGCGTCATGGGTCTGCCGACCTATGCGCGCGCTGTGAATCCAGCCGGCCCATCCAAGTACGGCCCTGGACAGGTCGGTGCGCCTGTCGCGTGCGGCAATGTTGTTTGCAATCCGGGCGACGCAATTTTGGGGGACAAAGACGGAATCATCGTAATCAGTCGCAACTTGGTTCCATCGCTCGCCGAGAAACTCAAGATCCAAGATGGGATCGAGAATAGTTTTAGAGAGAAAGTACGAGCGAGCATTCGCTGAGAGTCGTCGGTGATTACCAGGGCGGTATTATTAACGTCCCCTGAGTAACGCTAAAACATTCAAACTGACCGTCAAGAGCATGCGCACTTTAAGGCGGGTCAAGGTAGCCGCATGCCGGTTGGAGTTTTATCATGATCGCACGGTTGCTACCGTCCAAAAATCAAAACGTGAACTACGACGATTTTGTGAAGCAGCTCGCTAAAGCGGGCTTCCGAGGAGAAGTCGCCTATAGCTATGGCCAGCGGACGGTACTTGCAACTGACAACTCGATTTACCAACGTGTACCTCGAGCAGCAGTATTCCCCGTAGATGCTAAGGACGTCGAGACTCTCGCGAAACTTGCAGCTGATCCCGAGCATAGAGCTGTCGTCCTGACCGCTCGAGGTGGCGGAACGGGAACCAATGGTCAGTCGTTGACCGATGGGATCGTCGTCGACCTGTCACGTCACATGAACAGCATTCTTGAAATCAATGCTAAAGAGCGCTGGGTGCGCGTTCAGAGTGGCGTGGTCAAGGATCAGTTGAATGCCGCGCTGAAACCTTACGGACTGTTTTTCGCACCGGAACTGTCCACCTCCAACCGCGCAACGATTGGCGGCATGATTAACACCGATGCCAGCGGCCAAGGAAGTTGCACCTACGGCAAAACCCGTGATCACGTGCTGGAGCTTTCTACGGTATTGCTTGGCGGTGATTTACTCCTCAGCGGCGTGGTGGGTAAAAGCGCTCTGATGCAAGAAACTGCGCGTCAGGATCGGATCGGTGAAGTTTATCGATGCGCTGTCGGCATTGCGGATAATCAGGCCGATCTGATCGAACGAACCTTTCCGAAATTGAATCGTTGCCTTACCGGCTACGACCTGGCACATCTTCGCGAGCAGGGTGACCGGTTCAACCTCAACAGTGTGCTGTGCGGCTCCGAAGGGTCTCTGGGTTTCATTGTTGAAGCCAAACTCAGCGTCTTGCCGATCCCGAAGTATTCGATCTTGGTCAACGTCCGCTATGCAGGCTTCATGGACGCTTTGCGTGATGCAAAGGCATTGATGCTTCTCAAGCCTTTGTCGATTGAGACAGTGGACTCAAAAGTCCTGATGCTGGCGATGAAGGACATTGTCTGGCACGGCGTCGCTGAATACTTCCCGGAAGATCCAGGCACACCGACCTTGGGCATCAACCTCATTGAGTTCAGTGGCGACGACGAAGCCGCCGTCCAGCAGAGCGTTCATGACTTTGTCTTGCACCTGCAGCGCGATACGTCAGTAGCGCGGCTGGGCCATACGCTCGCCATTGGCGTCGATGCACTCAAGCGCTTTTACGCGATGCGTAAACGCGCGGTTGGGTTGTTGGGCAACGTCAAGGGCGAAGCCAGGCCGCAGCCCTTCGTTGAGGACACTGCTGTACCGCCGGAAAATCTTGCTGACTTCATTCAAGAGTTTCGAGCGCTGCTGGACAGCTATGAATTGCAGTACGGCATGTTCGGCCATGTCGACGCAGGCGTACTGCATGTTCGACCGATCCTCGATATGAAAGACCTGGCCCAGGCAGCACTGATCCGTCCTATTTCCGACGCTGTCGCCGCCTTGACCCAAAACACGGCGGCTTGCTGTGGGGTGAGCACGGGAAGGGATTGAGATCCCAATATGTGCCTGAATACTTCGGCGAGCTTTACCCGGCACTGCAGGATTTAAAGGCGGCGTTCGACCCGTGGAATCAACTCAACCCCGGTAAAATCGCAACGCCGAAAACGCGGCCTGACACTCGGCTGACACGGGTTGACGAGGTTACGTTACGCGGTGAACTCGACCGCACCATTGATGAAAGGGTTTGGCGCAGCTACAACACCGCACTTCACTGCAATGGAAACGGAGCCTGCTATAACTTCGATCCTGATGACGCGATGTGTCCATCTTGGAAAGGCACCCGGAATCGAGTGCATTCACCTAAAGGACGTGCGTCGCTTATTCGCGAATGGCTTAGGCTGCAGGGCCAGCAAGACGTTGATGTAGTGGCGGTCAGTGATCACCTACGATCAACCAACAATTTCACCAGCATCGCCAAACGTGCCATCAACACAGTCGCCCAAAAAATGGGGCAGCAAGACTTCTCCCACGAAGTCTATGAGGAAATGGCTGGCTGCCTGGCGTGTAAATCCTGCGCCGCGCAGTGCCCGGTCAAGGTCAACGTGCCCGAGTTCCGCTCCCGGTTTCTGGAGCTGTATCACAGTCGGTACCTTCGTCCACTCAAGGACTACCTGATCGGCTCGTTGGAATACACGATTCCCTACATCGCTCGTGTCCCACGCCTATACAACTTTGTCATGGGCGCTCGCCCCGTTCGCTTCATCCTTGAGCATGTGGCCGGAATGGTCGATACCCCTTTGCTCAGCATGACCGACTTTGACGCTGTATGCCGTCGATGGGGTGTTGAAATCGCCACCCCTGAGCTTCTATTGACACTGGAGAAAGAACAGCGCGCTCGCAGCGTAATCCTCGTCCAAGATGCTTTTACCCGTTACTTCGAAACCCCTGTGCTATCGGATTGGATCGAACTGGTCTCAAGGCTTGGCTACCAAGTTTACATTGCCCCTTTCGCGCCCAATGGCAAACCACTGAAGGTGCAAGGTTTCATAAAAGCGTTTGAAAAAGCCGCTCATTTCAGCAGTGAAGCTCTTGGTCAGCTTCAGCGCTACGAAATACCGCTTGTAGGACTCGATCCCGCGATGACGCTGGTGTATCGCCAGGAATATTCGAAGACGCTGGGCAGCGACAAAACACCCACCGTATTACTACCTCAGGAGTGGCTCGCCGGCGCGCTTCCACAGGCTCAAAGCGTCAAAGATGCTGCCCCGTATTACTTCCTTCCTCACTGTACTGAAAAGACAAATGAGCCGAGCAGTATCTGCCTTTGGCAGCAAATCTATGAGCGAATGGGGCTCAAGCTGAGCGTTCAAGCCAGCGGGTGCTGCGGCATGTCCGGCACCTATGGGCATGAGACGAAGAACGCAGGCACTTCTATAGTGATCTACAAGCAATCCTGGGCGCCTCTTGTTAAAAAATATAATACTTCTGGCCGATTACTCGCAGACGGATATTCATGTCGAAGCCAAGTGAAACGACAGGACGGAGTAACCGTTTTACATCCATTGCAAGCGCTGCTGGATCTTGTCAGGAGTGCGGCTGCATGAACGCCAAGAGCATTAAGCCTCGGCAGGAGATTTAGTCGACAGCTCGGCTTTTAGTCTCGCTGACGCCCGCCTTACGGCTTGGATTCACTTCGCGAAAAAAAGTACGTCGATATTCAGAAGGCGACGTGCCTAGGTGAACGCCGAATTGTTGTCTCAGCGATAAAGGCGTTCCGAACCCCGCCTCCCCGGCAACACATTCGATTGGCAGGTCAGTTGTTTCCAATAGTTCTTGAGCTCTAGCAACGCGTTGCGCATTTAGCCATTTCGAAACGGTACTCCCTGTCGCCTCTTTGAATCGCCGCGTAAATGTGCGCCTGCTCATTTTCGCCATGTCCGCAAGCACATCCAGCGACAGATCGTTGGTCAGGTTTACTCGAGCCCATGCCATTACATCAGACAGATAAGTTTCGCTAGATAGCTGCGGTACAGGATGTTCAACATATTGCGCTTGCCCACCTTGCCTGTGTGGTGGCGTTACGAGCATTTTCGCGGTGCGGTTCGCAACATCAGCGCCAAGACGCTGGCGTACCAAGTGAAGGCAACAATCAATTGCCGCCACAGTACCCGCCGAGGTGATGATGTTACCGGCACAGACATATAGAACCTCGGGTCTAAAGCGCACTTCAGGGAACCGTCGCGCAAACTCTTCTCGGGCGGCCCAGTGGGTGGTTGCTTCCTTGCCATCAAGCAACCCAGCATCTCCAAGGACGAACGAGCCCAAACATAACCCGACTATCAGCTTGCCTCGGGAATTGGCGCGCTGGAGCGCCGTCACCAGTTGCGCGGATGCAGGTTCTAATTGATCGCCCCACGCGGGAACGACGATTACGTCAGATTCCTCCATCAGTTCCAATCCATGAGTGACAGCGAGGTCAATGCCTTGGTCGCTAGTCACCATTCCCGTGCTCTCTGCAAAATAACTCACTACGTACTGAGGCTTGCCAGGTGCGGATTGAGCAGTCCCCAGCACCATTCCAGGAACGGAAAGATGAAACAGACTGACGCCTTCAAAAGCCAGAACGGCAACGCGTATGGATTGCATAAAATATGCCTCAGGTTGATCGCCTAAATAAGCGCGCATTCGAGCAGCAAGGGCTTCATTCGCCGTATCTCACATCTACAATGATCGGCTGGCCCAATTATATCGAAATATGTCATTCAGGCCACTGTCGTGGTGCTACGCAGTCGGCAAGAATGAATCTCTCGATGCATTAATAGGATCAATCCAATGACTTTAAGAAAACTTCGTCTTGTCCTCAGCCTCGCTTGCGCTACCGCCAGCACATGGGCGTTTGCCAATACTGATGTCTCGTCAGCACCAATCACCGCCCACAAAGTGGACTTGCAGCAAATTCGTAACGCAACGGTCAAAATCACTTATGGGGACACCACGTTTCTAGTCGATCCGATGCTTGCAAAAAAAGGAGCCTACCCAGGATTTGAAAATACCTACCGTAGCAATCTCCGTAATCCAATGGTCGATCTCACCGAATCGCCAGCCGAAGTTATCGCTGGTGTAGATGCGGTCATCCTCACCCATACCCATCTCGATCATTGGGATGAAGCTGCGCAGAAAGCGCTGCCTAAAGACATCCCGCTGTTCACGCAACACGAAGACGATGCCAAGCTGGTTCGTTCCCAAGGCTTCACAAATGTGAAGGTACTGAAGGATGAAACTGAATTCGGTGGAGTGAAACTCACCAAGGCAGGCGGACAGCACGGTACAGACGAAATGTATGCTGTGCCCCCACTCGCAAAGCTTTTGGGTGAGGCCATGGGCGTTGTTTTTCAAGCCCCTGGCTACAAGACCGTCTACCTTGCCGGTGACACCATTTGGCGTAAGGAGGTTGATCAGACCATTCAGAAATACCATCCAGAAGTCATCGTGCTCAATACAGGTAAAGCAAAGGTGAATGGATTCGATAGTGCGATCATCATGGGTGAAGACGACGTCCTGCATGCGTCCCAGGCGGCGGCAATGGCGAAGATAGTCGCCGTGCATATGAATGCAATCAACCATACCTCGCTGACACGTGAAGCACTACGAACCTACGTCAAGGAGCAAGGAATCGAAAATCGCGTAGATATTCCAGAGGACGGCGCTTCACTGGAATTTTGACTTAAACCTTCTTGGGTCGGGATTAAAGCTCTTTAAGCGCGATCCCAGCTCAATATTCAAATCATTGGATAATCGACGGGAGACCCTCATGAAACGAGGTCTTGTAGTAGTTGACCTACAAAACGAATATCTACCAACCGGAAAGTTGCCTTTAACCGGCATCGACGCAGCTGTAGAGAATGCTATCCGGGTCATCAGCCACGCGCGCGATACGGGTGTTCCTGTTTTTCACATTCGGCATGAGTCCGCTGAAGATGCTCCGATCTTCGCAAAGGGATCGAGTGGTGCGGAAACTCAACCAGACGCAGTTCCGCAAGGTAATGAAGTCGTAATCGTAAAAAAACATATCAACGCATTCAGGGAAACGAATCTGAAGCAGCAATTAGAAGCCGCTGATGTCAATGAAATCGTGGTCATAGGTGCAATGAGCCACATGTGCATTGACGCCGTGGTACGTGCAGCAGCGGACATGGGTTATCCGGTGACTGTGTTGCATGATGCGTGCGCCACATTGGATCTCACCTTTCGTGGTGTTTCCGTACCTGCCACTCAGGCGCATGCGGCAATAATGGCCGCGTTCGAGTTCGGCTACGCCACTGTTCAGTCTGTGGACG
This sequence comes from Pseudomonas sp. S3_C06, assembly GCF_054667675.1. Classification (NCBI taxonomy): domain Bacteria; kingdom Pseudomonadati; phylum Pseudomonadota; class Gammaproteobacteria; order Pseudomonadales; family Pseudomonadaceae; genus Pseudomonas; species Pseudomonas sp. S3_C06. Next base: position 551,458 of record NZ_CP162747.1, on the reverse strand, counting down.
AGTATCTATCGGCCTGACTAAGCGACTGTAAGTCTTGGGGCCCTAGGGCCCCTTGTCGTTTCCATACAGTATTGCGTGAAAGTAAACGAATCCTCTCCCTATCGGTTTTGGAATGGGCCCAGACGCGTATGGAGCAAGCAACGAGTTCTAACACTGCGCAGCGCTCACCCCCCTATCTAATGGCATTCCAAGTCATTTCCGATTTACTGTCGTGCAGGTCTGACGCAATGAAAGTAACTAGAAAAAAAATAGAAGACCGTGTAAGTCATCCTCGCTTGGTGATTCAAGTGATATTGTGCTTAGTGGCATTCGCGGCAAACTCAGTATTCTGCAGACAAGCGTTGATGGAGGGGCAGATTGACCCTGAGTCATTTACGATGATTCGATTGCTCAGCGGTGGGCTTTTTTTGCTGATGCTAACCAAGATTCGCAATTCCAGATTAACTGTCGGTGGCAGTTGGAAGGGAGGCCTTTTCCTTTTCGTATATGCCTATCTCTTCTCAATCGCTTACGTTCAGCTAGGTGCAGGCATGGGCGCTCTGATTTTGTTCGGTGCAGTGCAGGTAACAATGTTTATTTTCTCGTGGGTTCAAGGAGAACGCTTTCATAAGAGGATGGTGATCGGCATGCTGATTGCTTCTTCCGGCTTGTTCATGTTGTTGCTACCTGGCACCAGCTCCCCTCCTTGGGATGGTGCGCTGCTAATGACAATTTCCGGTGTGGCATGGGGTGCCTATTCGCTGCTCGGAAACGGCGCTGCGAATCCACTTGCCCAGACCACCGGCAACTTTGTGAGGTGTCTTCCATTCATGCTCATACTTGGTACAGCCATGTTGTACGGAAACGCTCTTCAGATCAGCGCTCCTGGAGTGATGTATGCGCTTGCTTCAGGTGTCTTGGCATCAGGCTGCGGTTATGCGCTCTGGTACAGCACAATTAAGCACATTAGCTCTCAACAGGCCGCCACTCTCCAGCTAAGCGTTCCGATAATCGCTTCGCTTGGAGGTATACTGGTTTTGAATGAGCCTATATCGCTGCACCTATTGTTGATCTCAGGCATCGTACTGGGGGGTGTCGCGATGGCGCTACTGCCAAAACGTGAGCGCAGCGAATCTGGTCAAAAGCAATGAGAACCGATTCTCAACTCACTTTGATGCCTTACACACTCCAAGCCCACCAGGGTAGTTCGCGATCGCCCATCTTATCCCAAGAAATGACGCGAGTAACTTGAGATACCTCAGACTTTCTTTACTTACTCAATCGTCTCGTAAGGGAGTCCCACGTAGTTTTCTGCGATAGTCCGACGCCCCGCTTCAGAGCGCACAAAATAGTCGAGCTCGGCCTGCTTAATTCGCTGCCCAAAATCATCATTACCTGGGAAGCGATGCAGTATTGAAGTCATCCACCATGAGAAACGCACAGCCTTCCAGATTCGACGCAAACAAACTTCAGAATAGCGTTCGAGAAGATCTGTACGGCCTTCTTGATAAACCTTCAAAAGAATGCGGCTGAGTGTGCTCACATCGCTGGCCGCAAGGTTAAGGCCTTTTGCACCGGTTGGAGGCACAATATGCGCCGCATCACCCAGCAGAAAAAGGGCTCCGTACTGCATAGGCTCAACGACAAAACTGCGAAGTGGAGCGATACTCTTTTCAATGGACGGGCCAGTTATGAGCCTGTCAGCGGTTTCTGCAGGGAGCCGTTTTTTCAACTCCTGCCAGAAACGATCGTCAGACCAAGCTTCGACTTTTTCATCGCTAGGTACCTGAATGTAATAGCGGGTGCGCGTAGGTGACCGCATACTGCATAAAGCGAAACCGAGTTCATGGCTGGCATAGATGAGTTCAGCACTCACGGGAGGTGTATCCGCTAACACCCCTAACCAGCCGAATGGATAGACACGCTCAAACTCCTTAAGAACCCCATCCGGGATAGTCTTTCGCGACACACCATGGAATCCATCGCAGCCTGCGATGTAGTCACAGTCCAAGCGAACAGTCGATCCATCATGATCGAAGGTGATGTAAGGCGCCGTGGATTTTATATCTTTCGGCTGTACGTTCGTGGCGTTGTAGTAAGTAATGCCTGCGCTGGAGCTTCTAGCCTCCATTAGATCCCTAGTAACTTCGGTCTGACCGTAAACCATTACAGTTTTACCATTGGTCAAACCTTTAAGGTCTATATGCTCACTACGCCCATCGAACGCTAATTCAAATCCGTCATGAACGAGACCTTCGCGATCCATTCGTTCGGCAACACCCGCTTGTCGCAGCAAATCGACAGTCCCTTGCTCAAGCACGCCCGCACGGATACGCCCCAGGACATAGTCAGGATTCTGCCGTTCGATAATGACATTATCAATGCCAGCCTTTAGGAGCAGTTGACCAAGCAAGAGACCAGAAGGGCCAGCACCGATAATTGCAACTTTTGTTCTCATTTTTTTGTCCTAAGCGGGTGAATGCCACCATGGCGATTCTTCTTATTTCCGTTCTGTAGAATGCTTTATGCCGAACTCACACAAAGCAACTCATCAAGCTAGACGCGTTTGAACGAGACAATCTAGAAGGAAGTTCCTACGATGAGCTGTACGTAAGTATTAGTATTTTCACTACCTAACTGCGAACCTCCCTGGCTCGCAGCTTTATCTGGCTTATACAACCCCAATACAGGACTGATGAAGACATGATCCGAAACCGCCACCTCAGCATATATATCGAATTCTCTTCCACCGAGGTTAGCTAGGCTGCGATCAATTGGATCAAAGTCGAAGTAAAGCGCTCCTATTGTGAGATTTTCGCGTGGAGTGACCTTCAATCCGACGTGGTGAACACGGGTATTACTATTGAAAGGGCCTGCATAATTAGATGCCACTTCGCCCTGAAACCAAGTGCCATATCCTCGACTATTGCCATAAAACAGCGGGTCAAAAGATTCAGAAAAGCGACTATAACGATATGTGGCTTTGGGCGACCATGGAACAGATGCAAAAGTCCAACTGCCCTCCATATACCAAGCATTTTCTCGACCACTGTCTGTGTCTTGGGTCGCGTACTCGACAGCTAGATTCAAATTCTCGATTCCTAAAGAACCTGCTCCTCGTAGGCTAACGGTTTGCATACCGTCACGCTCTGATTGGAATGGAGTAGCAAAACGTTCATTTACATCCAGGCCTTTAATATATGTGAGGCCTAAAGTCCCCTCATCGGCCACATTCTCTAAAGTAGCGACAGCTAACTTTGTTTCGGCTTGAGCTCGATTATCTGAGCCCAGCCACATCAGGTCACCCCTCCACCCTTTTTCTCCACCAATACGGAGCACGGCAGTTCCATCAAATGCTTTGCGAGGAGCTAAATAATAAGCGCCGCCCCGATCAAAGTTATTACCAAGATCGACATCGCCTAGACTAAGCGCATCACCTTTAATTAAAAAACCATCCCCAACGATTACCTCTTGGCGACCGGCTGAAATTTCAATACCGTTTTCGCCAAGACTAGAAAAAAGGCTTCCAGAGCGCCAGCCAAGATAGGCATCTTCAACTGCAGTCCGCCGCTCGGAGCCTTTTGTAAAGCCCGCTGCATCGCCATCACCCCACGTCCCTGAACTCAGGAGGCTAAAGGCACCGTATAGACTCGATTGGTTTTGAAATTTGCTGCTTCCATTCAGCCCATATTTGATGAAGCCCTCTCGCCAGTTTGAAGAACCTGAATCTTTCGTACCAGTTGTGGCGTAATTTTCGTCACTGTGCATCACAGCGAAGACCGCCTCGACTTTGGAGTTAAGTACATTACCGTCCTGACTATATAATTCATAAGCTCGGGACTCTATGGGCAAGGCTAAAGCGCCTATCGCCAATGCCACCGAAGCACAACCAAATTTTTTACTTTCAGAATTAAACGGCATAATGCGCCCTTCTATTTATTATATTTATCAGGAATTAATTTGGCAGAATTTAGTTACAACGAAAACCGACATTCTCCAGCAAGGTCTAATGATTTCATGTGCACAAAAATCAAACCCAACCACCCCAAAAAAATGCGGCATCAGGCGGACTGATTTTTTAAGCCTTGAGGTGTATTTGGCAATGGTGTTTTGCTGATCGAATGATCTCAACTTAAGATCAAAGCGCGATGATGCAATCGCCCAACCGAGCAACCAAGGTCAATGCATACCTACACTTGATTACGACCAAGCGTCAGTTCAATCACCGACTAAGATCGAACGATCAGCGTTTGCGGATTGCCAGCCCGATTCACTGAGCGAAAAATCAGGCTACCAATAACAATTCAAATCCCGTCTTGATGTAGGGGAGGCCTGTATGAAAAGTGAGCCGTCACAACCAGGGCTTAAGCCCAAATCGTTAGGTGTCTCCGACATCGTCTTTTTCGTAATTGCAGCTGCGGCCCCGCTCGGCGCTACCCTTGGCGCCGGCCCTGTAGTTTTCGCTATGGGAGGTGCAGGTGCCCCGGGTATCTATCTGATCGCATCGCTTGTCCTGCTCCTTTTCGCAATTGGATTCGCAGCGATGAGTCGCCATGTGATCAGCGCTGGTGGTTTCGCGGAACTTGTTACCCACGGATTAGGCCGAGCAGTAGGCAATGCGGCTGGCGGAATCGCGATACTTGCCTATATCGCTATGTTGACCGGCATCTACGGTCAATTCGCTGCCTTCGGGGCAGACCTTGCACAGTCTATGGCGGGACTGCATGTCGACTGGCGCGTGGTAGCTCTTCTCATCATCGGACTGGTAGGGATCTTCGGATATATGGACGTAAAAGTGTCAGCCAAGGTGTTAGGCGTGCTGATGATTTTCGAGATCCTAATCCTCCTTGTCTTTGACATTGCGGTCATCGCCCAAACGGATGCAAAGAATTTCTCATGGAATGGCTTCATGCCCTCTCAGATATTCACACCTGGTCTCGGGGTGGCATTGATGTTCGCGTTTTGTTGCTTTGTTGGGTTTGAGTCCACAACCATTTATGGGGAAGAAGCGAAGAACCCAAGTCGCACCGTTCCCCTTGCTACATACGTAGCCATTGCCATCATTGGTATTTTTTACACGCTTACGACGTGGTGCCTTGGCCTGGCATATGCGAATAGCGATGTTCAGAGTGTCGCCGGCGCTGACATGATCAACTTCGTATTCAGTGCGAATACGCAGTATGTCGGCGCCCTTTCCACAGAAATCATGAAAATCTTGGTAGTCACAAGCGTATTCGCGGTTTTACTTTCTTTCCACAATGCCCTGAGCCGTTATCTTTTCGCACTGGCTCGCAGCAGCTTCCTACCGCGAAAGCTCAGCCAAGTACATCCGAAACACGCTAGCCCACATGTTGCAAGCGTTGTGCTTTCGGTCACGACCGTCATCGCGGTCGGGGTCTTCATGGTCACCAATGCAGACCCGATACAGCATCTCTATCTGTGGATGGTTGGGCTTGGCACCCTCGCAGTCCTGGCCCTACAGACGCTAGGTGCTGCAGCTGTCGTTGGATTTACTTTCAAGACTCAAAAGTGCAGTAAATGGCAGGGTGTAATCGCTCCAACTCTGGGGGGGTGTGGACTGGCATCTGCCGTTATTCTTGCCGTAGCGAATTTCGACGAACTGACCGGTGCTAAGGAAGGTATCGCAACGCTTCTGCCCTGGCTGGTTGTCGTAGCAGCTTTACTAGGGGTTATTAATGGACTCCGAGCCAAACGGGATTTCCCTGTAACACCGGCGATTTCCTGAAGCGACTACCTCCCCAATAGCAACATTGAAAAAATATCAACGGGTGGTGCTCTAGTTGTGGGGCCACCCTAGTAAGGCAATCGACCCAGAATCCAAAGCTACGGTCGTCATCAAATTCGGAGAATAACGTGAACAATAATCATCCTTACAGCGACCTAAATCTGCAGTTGATCGGAGGAGTTTGGCGCGAAGGCCGGACGGGCCGTTCCATGACTGTTAGCGACCCGTTTACCCAGCAAACGCTGCTTGAGATTGCCTTGGCTAACAAGGACGACTTGAATGAAGCCTATGCTAAAGCCACAGCGGCACAACCCGGTTGGGCGGCAAAGGGCCCGTCTACACGAGCGGCAGTGCTTCTACAAGCTGCTCAGATTTTTGATGAGCGCCATGACGAATTGGTTGAATGGATCATCTCTGAATCAGGGAGCACGCGGATAAAAGCTGAGATCGAATGGGCATCAGCTAAAGCTATCACTTTAGAGGCTGCTTCATTTCCAAGCAGGGTTCATGGCCGCATCGTGGAATCCGATGTCCCCAATAAAGAAAGCCGCGTTTATCGACGCCCACTTGGCGTCGTTGGGGTAATCAGTCCTTGGAACTTCCCTTTCCATCTTACCCAGCGATCTCTGGCACCAGCATTGGCTCTCGGCAACGCTGTAGTGGTGAAACCGGCCAGTGACACTCCCGTCACCGGAGGCCTACTGCTTGCGCGCATCTTCGAAGAAGCAGGGCTCCCAGAAGGAGTTCTCAGCGTGGTGGTAGGAGCGGGATCAGAGATCGGCGATGACTTCGTTCTCCATCCTGCACCAAGCTTTATTTCCTTCACAGGATCAACCCCCATTGGGCAAAACATCGCCCGCCAAGCTGGTAGCGGCGACTATTTGAAACATGTGGCGTTGGAGTTAGGCGGCAACAACCCTTTCGTAGTGCTAGCTGATGCGGATCTCAAGCAAGCTGTTCACGCGGCTGTTGTAGGCAAATTCCTGCATCAGGGCCAAATTTGTATGGCTATCAACAGAATCATTGTGGAAGAGCCGATTTACGACTCATTTGTTTCCCTGTTCATTCAGCGCGTTAGTAACCTGGTCATGGGTGATCCTAAGAACCCGGCGACCTCGGTTGGGCCCGTAATCAACCGCAAACAGTTCGCCGGGTTAGCTCACAAGGTCGACCAGGCAAAAGCCGATGGCGCAACCTTAGCGTACGCTGGCGAATCCGCAGGGCTCGTATTTGCACCGCACGTTTTCACTGAAGTGACGTCCGACATGGAGTTAGCCTACGAAGAAATTTTCGGGCCTATCGCCGGGATAATGCGTGCGCGGGATGCCGATCACGCACTGGAGCTGGCGAACGCTACACGTTTTGGACTCTCAGCTGCGGTCTTTTCGGGAGACATCGAACGCGGGGTGCAATTTGCTCGACGGATCCATTCCGGTATGGCTCATGTGAACGACATGCCGGTTGCAGATGCACCTAACGTCCCATTTGGTGGGGAGAAGAACTCAGGCCTAGGCAGATTCAATGGCGACTGGGCAATTGATGAGTTCACAACTACTCAATGGGTATCTGTTCAGCGGGAACCACGCCACTATCCCTTCTGAGTAAGCTCCATCAGTTTACGAACTGATTGGAGGATAGGTGCATACACTCTTGGGGCTCGGAGCAATTACGCCACATCGCTGCGACGAGCCTCAGGAATGCAGGACAGAGAGCTTTCAAGAGTCTCTGCAACACAGCGACGAAGCGATCTAACTGATGGCGACCTGTTACCAGCAAGTGTTGCCAAAGCCAATGAGCTACGTGGAGCGTCAGCCAGAGGTACGTAACGCACGCCTGGGTGGCTGAATAAGCGTGTGGCTGTCAGAGGGAACGTATCAAACGCCCCACCATAGGCTACAGCAGCCAAGCTCTCAGGAATCGATTGGACATAAGCTCCAATCCGGCAGGCTTCATGCCGCTCCGACCCCAAACTCCAGTAAGCAGCCCATTCGGTGGGAGCTCCCTCACCAGCTACCGCGAATGGTTGCTCGATCAAGTCTGAAATAGTAAGGATCGAGGCATGTGCCATTTCATGATTGGCCGGTACGGCAGCGACTCGCGGCTCATCAAACATCACATCGAGCTCAAGACGCGGATCGCAAATCGGTAGCCTAACGAGCGCAGCATCAACTTTACCAGAGATGAGCGCTTGCACCTGATTTGTCATGGACAGCTCAGTAAACACCAACCGGATACCAGGATTGCTCTGCTGAAAGAGTGTAAAAATAAGGTGGGTGAGTTCACCCGCAGCATCACCAAAAAAGCCTAACTTTAGAACACCACGACTGTTTTCAGCTAGGGCACGGCATTCCAGGATCGTATTGTTCATGCTCCCTAGAAGCGTGCGAGCTTGGTCTATGAAAGCCTGACCTGCCTCAGTCAATGAAACACGATGACTGGTACGTTCAAATAATCTGAAGCCCAGCTCGCTCTCAAGCTTAGCGATCTGAGCGCTCAAGCCAGATTGCGCAATGTTCTCGATCTCGGCTGCTTTACCAAAATGGAGGGTCTCAGCAAGCCTTGTTGCTAAGAGAAGCTGTCTTGTGTCCATTGCGGGGTACCTGCTACTCACGAAGCGTGTGGAGAGCTATCCCTAGCAAAATTCATGCAAATCACTGCATTCGCGCAAAGCAGCGAAGTTCTACCCGACCTGCGAAACCCCGCGTCGCTTTGCCAATCGAATAATGCACCCAATCAGGGCCATTCGCTCAAAATTTCTCTTAATTAGGCATCTCGATGAAGCTTGAATCGCCCCTCACAATGCACCCAGCGACGTCTTGCTCATAATCCATTAACTGCGACTTCTTGGCGATTTCAACGAAAGCTCCCTTGCTGGTTCACCGTATGGGCAGCTAGGAAGCAGACCGTAACAAATCGTACTGAGGGGTAACACTTTAAAAAATTGCAATTCCAGCCCTGAGCTATTCCCCCCGCGATGGCGCCATACTTTTCATTCGCCGGCGATATTCCATTTGAGTCTGAACAATGGATCCCAATGGCTGATGGATTTGAACGGCCAACCTCCAGAGATTCAGCTGGTTTTTGCATAGCAAGCAGCGATCACAAAAGCTGATTAAGCGATCTATAAATCTCCGTTGCTCACATACTTATTGTGAAAATACTATGACCTAAGCTTTCGTCAAGTGCACAGATGCAGAAGCCGCATCAATGAGGAGTCCAAGAACGCTCAAGACCTTCAATTCTGGTGTTGATGTCCTAAATAGTAATGTGCATAACCTATTGGCAAAGTCTGAAAAGCATTTAAAACAACCATAATTTTAGTAAATTTGGAAAAAGCCATGAAGCTTAATTACCCGCAATCGCTAAAAAATTTCTCTGAAGCCTTTTCTCTTTCCAAGGAAGAAACCTCGAAAGGAAAGGAATATATTCCAGGAGGTTTTAGCAGGCGCACATTTGGCTATGGCCCGCATGCGATTTTCGTCGAGAAAGGCGAAGCTCAATACCTTCATACCATCGAAGGTAAAAAACTTCTCGACCTCAATAACAATTTTGCTACCAATGTACTGGGCCATAATCACCCAGCGATAATAAATGCGATTCAGGAAACGCTACCCAATGGTTTCTCATTCGGTAATCCTACCAATCACGAACTCGATCTGGCCAAGCTGATTTGTGAGCGCATCGACTCAGTTGAGCAGGTAAAGTTTTTTTGCTCCGCTAGTGAGGCATGTTTGAGTGCCGTTCGTATCGCCAGAGGCTATACAGCCCGTAAAAAGATTGCCAAGTTCGAGGGTGGGTATCACGGTTTTTCCGATGACTTGGCCATTTCCGCCCACCCCAACCCAAATAATTTTCCCGGCCCCGACTCAAATCCAAAAGCACTTCCAGATTCCGACGGGATTCCTGCGTACAAAAGCGACAACGTCATCGTTCTGACCCAAAATGATTTTGAGTCTTGCGAAAAAGTCCTTCGTGGCAACGCGGACGAAATTGCATGTTTGATCATGGAATTACAAACATGCGCGGGCGGAATTGTAGAGCTGGATAAAAACTTCGTACAAAAGCTTAGGGCTCTTACTAAAGAGCTGGGCATTCTGCTCATCGCTGATGAGACGATTACACTCCGTGCGAATTTGAAAGGGCTGCAAAGCGAGTATCAAATCAAGCCGGACTTGACAGTCCTTGGGAAAATGATCGGTGGTGGCCTACCCATCGGGGCAGTTGGCGGCAGCAAAGAGGTCTTCCGCGTTATCGAGGAAAACCAGGTTATGATTTCTGGCACCCACCATGGGCATCCATTGGCCTGTGCTGCTGGCATTGCCTGCCTTAAAGCCATGGATGAGCATGCTTATCGACGACTCAACGAAATGGCAGCGAAGATCAAATCCGAACTGAATGATTGGGCCAAAGAGTCCGAATATCCATTTACCGTTTTCGGCTCCTTTTCGGTATTCGCATATGCATTCACAAAAGAGCTTGGCCAGACTATCAACACACATCGTGACTATTGGCATAAAATCGATGAAAACAGCATGGGTATCTACGCACTCGAAATGGCGACTCGGGGCTACTACCCGGTACACCGGGGCCAAGTGGGTCTCACACTCCCGATGACAGACGAGGACGTCAACGGCTACATTGAAACCACCAAGGACATCATTCGTCTGATTTACGCTTAAAAAAATAACGGCTTGCGTGAACAGTGTAGACACGCAAGCCGTCTTGTTATTAGCATCAAAAGAGACAGTTCTAATTGTATTGTGAGACGAAACGACAACATTATCGGCGTCGCTAGTTGCCACCCTAGCTAGTTACGTAAGAAACTGGTTGGCCAGTGCCTGTTGCTGAATGGCCAACGAATTAATTGCTCTGCTGACTTCTTGGGACTCTCGCGCATGCGTTGAAAGCGATTCAGTAACATCCCGAATGGTGACCACATTTTGGCTAACCTCTCCCGCCTCTATGCTCTGCTCCTCAACCGCAGCCGCGATCTGAAAATTCATGTCGTTAATTATCCCGACAGACTCATTGATCCGATCAAATGCTTCTGAGGCATGGCCTACATATTTTACAGCCACGCCTGCCTGAGCTACTCCCTTTTTCATCGCGCTGACCGTTTCGAGAGTAATTCTCTGCAATTGCTGGATCACGTCGCGAATTTCTTCAATGGAATGACTGGTATTGCTCGCGAGGTTGCGAACCTCCTCAGCCACGACCGCGAAGCCCCGGCCCGCCTCTCCCGCCCTTGCAGCCTCAATAGCCGCATTCAAAGCGAGAAGGTTAGTCTGCTCAGCTACTGCCTGGATCACCTCAAGTACGCTGCCGATACGATCGCTACTGCCGGCTAGCCCTTCGATCTTTAACATGGCCGTCGATATTTCCTTCGCCAGCCCCTCAATCGTGTCACATGTCGCCTTGATAATTCGCTGCCCATCCTGCGTTGCGACTCCAGCTTCACCTGTAGCATTGGCTGCCCTGGTTGCGCTATGTGCTACTTCTTGAGCTGAAGAGCTCATTTCATTCGACGCGGTAGCCGCTTGGTCAATCTCCCGGTATTGCTGCTGCATTTCAGCGCTGATTTTATCCGAGATGGTTGCTGATCTATCGGCATTGCTGTGCGCCTCCAATACCAGTCGCTTCAAATCGGACATCATTGGCTGAAGCTTATCGAGGAATGTGTTGAACCACATCACCAGAACGCCTAGTTCATCTTTACGGGAATAGTGCAGTCGTTTTGTAAGATCGCCCCCCCTACCTGCAACATCTTTAAGCGTTTCCGAAACCTGGTGGATCGGAGTAACGATTCTTCGAGCAATCAAGAAAACTATCAATAATCCCAAACTTAGAGCGACAGCCCCATAAAATGTTGACCAAACTGCATCAGAGAAATTGCGCTCATCCAATTTCGCCGTCAAAGCATGGGCTGGCTGCATTACAACGTGAGTAGGAACGTCTAGCACAACGCCCCAATTAGCGGAGTCTGGTATAGGCTGCACCGGGAGAGACACTCGCTGGTTGCCATGCAGCAAAGAGACAGACGTCGAGCCGCCCCTAACGGAGTTCAGTAGCTCCATCGCATCATCAATGCCGGCCTTAACTAAGGGCAATCCCAGTTTTTTTGAATCTGCACTGTGGCCCGCCAAGAGTCCGGTTGGGCTGAATATACTCACTTGCCCCGTTCCTCCGAAAAGCTTCGTGTTACCTTCCTGTACCAACTGTTGCACCGACTCCAAGCTAATATCCATACCAACCACTCCCAGTTCCTTTTGACCATCCAAAAGAGGAAACGAAAGCGTGGTGATCAATGTTTTCCGACCCGACGAGTCGTCAAAATAAGGAGATAACAAACACGGATTAGCGGATGTTTGGGGACAGGTATACCAACGATTGAACTCAGTACCATCAAGTGTCAGGGCCGTATCAGAGATAACAGACTCAGGTGTCGCCTGAACAACAAGGCGTCCGTCCTGCTGCGCCGCATAGAACGAAAATCGACCGACCTCGTTGCTCCCAAGGTCATCCCTTCCCATAAATAACTTGTCATTCCCATCGAGTGAGTTAGGCTCGAAAATGATATAAAGACTGAGCAGTTCAGGATGCGATTTTAGATTATCCGAAACTAAATTTAACAGTTCAATCCTTCCCGTTAGCGACTCCAGACTTCCATCCCTTATCATTTTGCGGACTTGAATCGCGCTGGTCGAAATGTCGAGCCCGCTCTGATACGCGCCCTGGAAATATTTCTGAACAGCTGCGCTTTGAAGCCCAGCTTCGGCTACCAATATTTTGTCGGCTGCGTCCTTTAGAAGACCTTGGGCCTCCGCGCTTACTAAGCGTGTATTAGCGTCAGCTCTATAAATAGCAATCGCAACGAGAGATACGACTATCAAGCCAAGGCACGCCCCCATCATTAGAAGCATGCGAGACTTGATCGAATTTTTGATCAGCATCCGTACAATCCTCTGCGCATTACAAAAAGCAAGCTGTGAAGGGAAGCCAAGGCCGGTTGATGTATCTATCGGCACTCATGTCAAACTTTGAATTTTTGAACGAGGCTATTCAAGTTAACCGCAAGCCGACTTAGTTCATTACTTGCGGTGATTGTTTGATTCGCACCCTCGCTGCTTTGGATGGCTAAAGATCGAATGCTGATCAAACTCCTATCAACGTCCCTAGCGACATTAGCTTGTTGCTCTGACGCCACCGCGATCTGCAAATTACGCTCGTTGATTTGAAGAACGGAGTCAGTGATTTGCTGCAGAGACTGGCCCGCGCCCTCAGCCGTCCGTTTGGTGTTATAAACCTCCTCAGTGCTTTTGCGGATAGACTCGACAGTAATTGATGACCCACTCTGGATGGCTGCTATCATTTTTTCAATTTCCAAAGTGGAAATTTGAGTTCGATGAGCAAGTGCTCTGACTTCATCAGCGACAACAGCGAACCCCCTCCCCTGTTCGCCTGCGCGCGCGGCTTCGATAGCTGCATTCAAGGCCAATAAGTTGGTTTGCTCCGCTATACTTCGGATAACTCCCACAACCTGACTTATATCTTCCGCCTGCCCTGCCAGCTTAACCACCTGAGAAGACGAACTTTCTACGAGATCTGTCAGGGTTTCAACGGCGCTCAAGGTCTCAGAAACACGGAGGTTACCGCGCCTAGCCGACTCACTAGACTCTTGGGCAGCTTGTGAGGTTGAGGTGGCATTACGAGCAACTTCTTCCACCGCTGAAGTCATTTCTGTGACAGCCGTAGCAGCCTGTTCGATTTCGCTATTTTGTTGTTGAAGAAGTCGATCCGCAGCCTCGGTTATAGATGTCATTTCGACGGCGGCTGAACTTAACTGCATGGAGGCTTCCGAAATTTCCAAAACTGTCCCTTGGAGATTTTTTGACATTAAATTGAGTGCGACCATAAGTCTGGACACTTCATCCGATCCTGAAATCTCAAGGCGACGGGTAAGATCTCCTGATGCAATTTCTTCTGCCAGCCTGAGCGAATCTCCTATTGGTCTTACAATGCTACGTGTCAACCCTATAGCTAATACGACCGTGAGCAACAGAGATACAAGAACAACAGCAGCAAGCACTTCAACACTCTTTTCATAAACCTCGCCAGCTTCGACACCCAGGGCTTTAGCTTGCTCTGCATTGGACTGCCTTATTACGTTTAGTTTATCCTGAAAAAAATTGGCATTATCCGCCTGAGTAGTATTGGCGAAAGCTAGCGCGCGCTCATGCTCAGATGAATCAAGCTTAGTTAATTGTTCGAGTCCTGCAATGTAAATCCTCATTGCTTGGTCTGCGGCGTCAAAACGAGCCAAGTCTTGATCGTCGGAAATTAGGTTCTTTCGATAATATTCACTTCGAACCTCCAAAGTTTGCACAGCATGTTGGACTTTAGACTCTGCGGCTAGCTTTCCCGCTACGTTCGTTGAATTCGCGAGCATTCTGATGCTTTCCAGGCGAGCATTTAGCAAAGAGATTTGGATATCATCAATAGTTTGCGTGCTTGGAAGCGCATTCTCTGCCAACTGCTGTCCAGCGGCCCGCAGATGTGATAACTGAATATAGGAAAACCCACCCAGCGCGATTAGAATAGCGGTGATAATCCCAAAACATAGAGTAGCTTTTTTAGAAATACTTAGATTTCTGAAATACATAGTGACTCCGACAGTCGTTTTTCATCGCGAGTGAAGCACTCAGGATGTGGATGACTTCTCATAGAAATATTATTTGGTAATGCGAAGCACAACTTTTTCTAAAGCTGATATCTGCTCAACACGGATAAAGCCTACAAACTGATCACTGCTTATTATCTACGAGACCAATCTCTGCATTGAACAATTCATCATCAAGCCTCTTCAAAGTACGAATACTTTTAATCAACACCCTCTTATACTCACAAAACGCCTCTGAAAGAGGATCATTCGGATCTTCATGGATATCAATTTCGAGACTAATTGTGACGGAGTTTAGATAACTGAGACTTTCGCCAATGTTACGCTTGATTGTGGTCTTCAAAGCCTCTAGAGAAAAGTTAAGTTTTTTTAATTCCCTAGCAAGCATATAAGACGGCAGAGATGTAGCTTTACCGGAGTCACTAACATCAATTTGCGCGGCTTTTTCAACCTCAAGGTTAGCAAGCAAGAAGGTGTGTTCCAGCGCTCTCACTGAGAAAACAATGCCGCCAACATCTTCCACCATTTGCATGGTGAGCTCTTCGCACCTCTTGGTTGCTTCCACATAATTATATAATTTTGACATAATAGTAGACCAGCAATGTTCGTTAGCTGTTATGGAATTATTGTTTTTGTATTCCATTACGATGAGCACACTAAAGCTGAGCCAGAACTGCTTTGCCTAGTTTCCTTCGCTTCCGAGATATACCTACGTTCGATCCAGGACTGCGGATGCCAAAATGAATCGACACTGTCAAAACCATCAGAGATTCCGATGTTTAATCGGTATCGATAAATCGCCGACGTGATGATATTACGCTATCATTTCGTCTAAAATAAATGACAATAGGTTGACGATTCACGCCAAAAATGAATACATATGCTCTACATTGGTGCGCGCAGGGGACGCTGAATGCTGACTAAAACGGTTCAGTTGATGACATTTTCTAATGCGAACCTAATCGACCTTGCAGGGCCCCTTGAAGTATTTTTAACAGCGAACTATTTTTCGGATCCGAAAGCTCTGCCTTACAATCTATCGATAGCTTCGCTCGATAGTGTCTCGACTGTCCTTCCTGGCACGCACATTCATTCGATACCTTTAGATCAGAACACACCCGCCCCGCACACATTGATTGTCCCAGGTGGGTTAGGGATATATGACTTCTGCAAAAATCCGCGCTTCGATACGGTATTTAAGAGACACGCTGGAAGAGCTACACGACTGGTCTCCGTATGCACCGGGGTGTTCGCCTTAGCGGCAGCGGGAGGGCTTTCAGGCTGTGAGGTGACGACGCACTGGTCTGCGTATGATGAGCTTGAGCGAAACCATCCCGATGTTTTACTCAATCGTGGGCCAATATTTGTCAACGACGGACGTATCTGGACATCAGCCGGCGTCACCTCAGGTATCGACTTAGCATTAGCACTCGTTGAAGCTGATTTGGGGCACGCCATTGCTCTGAAAGTGGCCAAGCACCTGGTTGTTTTCTTGAAGAGGCCCGGCGATCAAAATCAATTCAGTTCTAGCTTAGATATGCAAACCAGAAGCTCAACTTTTTCAGATCTGCACGCGTGGATGAATGAAAATCTTGTAGAAGATCTGTCAATTCCGACGCTCGCTAAGAGAATGAACATGAGCGAGCGTACATTCGTAAGAAGGTACAGGACTACTACAGGCCAGACTCCGAGCAAGATGGTCGAAAAATTAAGAATTGATGCGGTGCGTCACCTACTTGTGAGCACGGAATGCCCTCTTAAGGAAATCGCGTACCTGACCGGTTTAGGACATGAAGCAAGCTTGATACGGAAATTTTGGAAGTTTTTTGGCGTGACCCCAAATGAGTATCGCCAAAGATTTAAGTCAACCATTTGATTTTCAGGTCTTCTATAACCGTATCAGGCTGACTACTCTGACTATCCAGCGAGCGATAAAGCTGTTCCGCACGTATCAAGGTGAGCAAAAAGGCCCTATAAGGGCCTTCTCTCGAAGGTAATTAGTTACTCAGCCAAGACTCAACTTTCGCGGCGCCGTGCTTTGTTTTCCATTCCTTGAGCGTTTTGTGATTCCCGCCCTTGGTCTCTACGACTTCGCCCGTTTCAGGATTTTTATAAACCTTCAATTGGCGAGGCTTGCGGCTGCCTGCTTTGGACTCGACAGCTGGAGCTCGACGACCAGCTTGCGGATCCAGCAGATTGATCACGTCCTTCAAGCTGTAGCCGTATTTTGCGAGCAAATCGCGCAGCTTCGTTTCGAATTCAATTTCTTTCTTGAGGCCTGCATCGCCCTTGAGGGCTTCCAGTGCCTGAAGCTGCTCGGCGAGGTGTTTTTCAAGCTGGCGAAATTCTGCGAGTTTGGACATGACAGGTCTCGATTAGATTGGTAACTAAGAGTGTATTGCAGTTCTGCATTTCGTGCCCGCTTCGTAAACGAGCTAGGGAAAATTATCAATTAGCGATAATTATGGCTCGGCCGTAATTCCAAATAATTGTGGAGAGCTCGTCGTTCCGCCGACAAATACTGTCGACTCTCGGTTTTAGTCAGTCGTCAACATCCGTAGCCAGAGATAGTGGCTGAATCAGGTGCGAACCCTGATTACGAACATTCCCCACATCCTTGCCAACCTTGTACCAATGAAAATCCGTAGCAGGCCTGCAGTGCTTCATTGCGAGTTCGCGAGCTCGTTCAGGTGAAGTGTCGGGATCGACCCATTCACGGGCGTGCTCAGGCGATAAGACCAAGGGTTTGCGATCGTGGATATCAACCATGCCTTCATCACTCGCAGCAGTGATGATGACAAAGCCGTCGCGGTCATCCGGCTCCATACCTCCGTGCACCTCGGCCAACCCCGCGAAGAACATCGGAATTTGCTCTTTCAGCGTAATGAAATACGGCTGTTTTTTCTTCGGATCTTCTTCGTCCTTGACCCACTCGAACCAGCCGTTCGTCGGCGCGAGTACGCGTCCGTTTGGCCAGAGCTGATTGAAAAATTTGCCGGTGATGACGGTTTCGACTCTCGCATTTATTGGATCAGGACGCTTACCCTTCGCCCAGAATGGCGCCCATCCCCATCTGACCTTATCAATGCTCAAGCCCTCTCGAACCGGCCGGATGATTTCTACCCGCGTCGACGGTGCGACGTTGTACCGCTCCACTGGCCATAGGTCATAGCCATTGATCACCAACTGCTTTGGCGCAAGCTCTTTAAGATAGTGATCCATGGACTCGTAGATCGATTAGCGTCCGCACATGCTGTCACCCGTCGAATTGTCGTGCCTATGAGATTGACCGCAAGCCAACCAAATCGTTAACTGTATGTATGTACAGTTAACCTTCTAAGGCTTGCATCATGAGCATCACCCTCCTCGGCGCACTCGCTACCGGCGGTAAGAAGCTGCCCCTTTATTCATCCAAGGTACCGGCGGGCTTCCCCTCTCCTGCGGCTGATCACATCGAAAAGCACATTTCCCTGGATGAGCTGTTCGATATCAGGGCGCCGCACGTTTATCTGGTGAGGATTGATGGGGATAGCATGCAGGGCGCGGGCATCTATTCCGGGGATGTGGTGATCGTCGATCGAAGCATCGAAGCGGTCAGTGGCGATATCGTTATCGCCGCGTTGAATTCGGAGCCCTTCTGCAAGCGCCTGCTTCTGCGCGAGAACGCCGTGTTGCTTGTGTCAGAGAACCCAAAATACCCGGCGAGACATGTCATGGAAGGCGATGAGCTTGTGATCTGGGGCGTTGTGAAATACAGCGTGCGCGATCATGACAACACGTGAGCCTGTCTTCGCCCTGATCGACTGCAACTCGTTTTACGCGAGCTGCGAGCGCGTCTTTAGACCCGACCTAGCAAAGACACCTATCGTGGTGCTGTCCAACAACGATGGCTGTGTGATTGCGCGCAGCTACGACGCCAAGCCTTTTGTGAAAATGGGCCAGCCGTACTTCCAGATCAAAGATCATCTATGCCGGCATGGAATCGTGGCCTTCAGCAGTAATTACGCTTTATACGGCGACATGAGCGAACGCGTCATGACGATCATCGAATCGATGGTGCCAGCGTTAGAGGTTTACAGCATTGATGAGGCGTTCGCCGATCTCACGGGCCTCCCAGGTGATGTGTCTGCTTTTGGACGGCACGTGCGCACCACCCTTCTCAAGCGCACGGGAATTCCAGTCGGGGTGGGTATTGCCCGCACCAAGACCCTAGCGAAGCTCGCAAATCATACCGCCAAGCGCCTGTTAGATATCACTGGTGGTATGGTGGATCTGTGCGACCCGTTCAAACGAGACTGGACGCTGCGCAACACCGATGTCGGCGAGGTTTGGGGCATCGGTAGGCGCATGAAGGCACACCTGGAAACGATGGGCATCAAGACCGCAATGGACTTGGCAAAAGCCGATCCGTGGATGCTTCGGCAGAAATTCAGTGTGGTGATCGAGAAAACTGCTCGCGAGCTTGCCGGCACCTCCTGTCTGGAACTGGGTGAAGCTGACCCACCCAAGCAAGAGATTTGCTGTAGCAGGATGTTCGGCACCCGGTTGACGCAGATCGAGCCGATCAAGGAGGCCGTCGCCACCTACACGCAACGCGCGGCGGAAAAGCTCAGAGCGCAAAACTCGCTGTGCAAGAAGATCCGCGTGAGTATCAGGACGGGCATGTTCAATCCCGAAGAAGCGAAGTACGCGAACGGCGCACTCGTCGAACTCCCTTACCCGACAAACGACGTTCGACTCATGACCAAGGCTGCGACCGAAGCCGTCAATCGCCTCTTCCAACCGGGCTTTAAATACAGCAAGGCAGAGGTTTTGCTGATGGATTTGCGACAGCCTGGCGAATTCACTGATGACCTGTTTGCGCAGTCCCAGCCCGTGATGGCGGACAAGGTCATGAGCGTCCTGGATGAGATCAATGGCCGGTGGGGAAAGGGAGTCGTCCGGTTGGCTAGCGTGCCTGCGGCGCCTGAATGGGCGATGCGTCGAGACCTAATGAGCCAAAGCTACACGACGAAGGTAGATCAGTTGTGGACGGTCAAGGCTAGGTAGCAGGCTGGCAAAAGCTTACGCTCATATGCACAGCGGGATATCGTGACCGCTGCTTACAGTTATGAGCAGCCGTTGCGGGCAGCCCCAAGAACGGAAACAGTCAGCCGCAAATTGAAAGCATCGCTCGTTGGAGAAGCTAGTCGGAATATCAGCACGGAGAGCTTCTAGCTAAACCCAATGAGATGAAAAGGTCTTGGTGGATCTCGGACTGGCAGTCTTTGCCCCATCATGAGAGGCAGAAAACGCCCGTAGCCCGAGGAATTCAACCTCCGTCGGCGCGATCTGACAGCGTATGCCACGCTTGGCGCCAATCGAAAAAATGCAGATACTGCCAATAAGCCAGCCGAACCTCATGGAGCACTTGATGGCACGGAAGCAAAAAAGCAGCCTTGGCATTTCGACCGTCGTGACCTTGATACTGATATTGGTCGTGGCCATCGCAGCTGCTCCATCTAATCTGCGGTTCACGGTTGCTTTTTTGGTCGGGATCGCTGGCATCATCTGGCTGATCAAGAAGTCTTCCGTAGAGTCACTGAAGCGCCCTACTCGCTTGAAAACGAATATCCTTGCCGACTCAATAGGTCAGACCGCCTCCTTGTCAAATCACGAGCAAAAATCTGAAATCAGCCTTGATGTGATCAGCGGACACTGCTCTGACTCAGATTTCCATACGATCAGGGCTGGCTCGCCTGAGCAGCAATTCACGATCCCCAAGCCTAAAAATCTATCCTCGAAAGCGCGATGGATTGGAAATGACGAAACCATCAATATCGGTGGTAAGGCTCTGACGGTTCGCATGGTCTATTTTGCTGAGAAAACAGATCGCACATTCAACCATGAGCCCTCGCTGATTGACGGGCAACTGCCCGTGCAAATTACGCACGTGGATCTTACTGAAAAGCTCACCGGCTACTGGCCGAGTTACAGCGGAATTTCTCCTGCAGCACGACGTGGGTACCTGCAATGGCTGTCCGAGGGCCGCTGTGCCCCCAGTGTGGATATAGGGTATGTCTTCATCTTCTTTTACGGCCTCGAGCGTCGGGTAATCGTTGATTCAATTACAGATGAGGCCGCGCGCTCGGAACTGCCGACCATCGCTGATGAGATTGGGCGTCTCAAAAACCTCTACGGGGACAACTCATCGTTTCGAAACTACGCGTCGAATCTGCTCAACCACATACAGCTCATGGATGTGGAACCGCAGATGTACTTGAATGCACCGCCTCGATTTGAGTCGAATGGCTTTGAACTGCCGATTGCGCTACGACTGGCATTAGGCCAAATGGCTCTGGACAAACATCCCTTGAACGCGGCGTGGGCAATGGCATGGGTACATTCAGACCCTAACATCAGCCGCCGCACTGCCGTGAGCAGATGCGCGGATCAGTTTGCTTCACTGTTCGCGGCCCAATATTCCGCCCGCTATCCGAACGGCCTTGTGCTTACCCAAAATAAGACTCTACTAAAGATCGCCTATCGTTCCGCCTCTTCCCGCTTAAGCGCTCCCGAAATTGCGTTGGGTGATATACCGGATGTTTCCGCTACGTCAGCAACGCGCAACAAGCTGCAAGCTATAGTGGATGAATGCACGATAGTGCTCGACCCATACAGCAGATACCTGGGTCGAAACCCTGAGGGAGCCTCAAATCTGGAGGGTATTCTGCAACTGCCGGTTGCCCTATGGCCGGCAGCGGCGAAGGATGTAATCGCTGAATTGCAACTCCAAGTCGGTGATGAGCAGTTGGTCATGACTTTCGGGGATCTGGCAGGGCGCTTTGGATCTTCAGGAGCTTTGCCTCGCGGAACAACCGTAGCCTTGGCAAGAGCCCTCGAATCTTTGAATATCGGCTTTGAGCCAGATGTACTATCCGGTAGCCGTACTCCCAAAAATTCGGACACGATCGTTTTGTTCGCGACGGGTGACGATGATGGAAGCCTGCGGACAACTTCGGACTATCACGCTGCTGTGGTAACACTGGATTTGGCAAGCGCTGTTGCGGCCATAGATGGTGAAAGCTCAAGCGATGAGATGACCCAGCTAGGGCGGCATATCGATTCCTGGAGTCATCTTTGCGTATCTCATCGGAAACGGCTCAAAGCCCACCTGCAAATCCAAACTCTGCAGCCGCCTACTCTGGCGAGTCTAAAGAAAAAGTTAAGCCCTCTGAATGCCGATGCCAAACGCACCATAGCTGGATTCCTCGTTCATCTCGCTCAAGCTGACGGACACGTTTCGCCTCAGGAAGTCAGGCTGCTGGAACGTGTATATAAAACACTTGAGCTGGATCCACAGATGCTTTACGGGGACTTACACGGCGCGGCCATCAACCCTCCTAGGGACTTGTCCTCTACGCCCGCACTTGGTGCCGAATCTAGTCCTAACCAGGCCGGTGGTACGCCAAGCATTAATGACGCTTCCCGAGGCTTCAATTTGGACATGGACAAAATTGCGCAGCTTCAACGCGAAACGGCAGCGGTGTCAGCACTGCTGGCAGAGGTGTTCAATGATGAGTCTCCTGAACCACCTATCGTAAAAGTGAGTATCCGGGATCAGCCAACTGATCATGCGGCTACGGTACATGGGCTCGACACAGAACACTCAGCGTTTCTACGAATGATCGTGTCACGCCGAGAATGGAGCCGCCAAGAGCTGGAAGATGTTGCCACAGATATGGAGCTCATGCTCGACGGCGCGCTTGAGCACATCAACGACATGGCGTTTGAGCGGTTCGACATGCCCGTCTCTGAGGGGGATGACCCCATCGAGATCAACCCGGATATCCTGGAAGAGTTAGCCCTATGAGCGCGATACGCCCAAAGGATCGCGATGCGGTCATTCAGTCGTTGCGAGCCGGTGTAGTCCCTCGTGCGGGCCAGCATCTTATCCAGGTGGGTCGAGCGGGTGAGCTCGACGCCCTTCTCAAAGATATAGATCGACTCGCTGACGGCGGCTCCGCCTTCAGGATCGTTGTAGGCGAATATGGGGCTGGGAAAACCTTTTTCCTCAACCTTGTGCGGGGCATTGCGATGGAGCGAAAGCTGGTCACGATGCACGCCGATTTAAACCCAGACCGCCGGCTGCATGCCTCAGGCGGACAAGCACGCTCCCTCTATGCAGAGCTTGCTAAAAACACGTCCACCCGGACGAAACCGGATGGTGGCGCGCTGCTGGGTATCGTTGAAAAATTCATTTCTCAGGCAAAATCGGAAGCGAAAACTCGGGCCGTCGAGAGTGAAGTCGTCATTCAGGAATTCTTGGCCGATCTCACTGAGATGGTGAACGGCTACGACTTTGCTGACGTCATTGCCAAGTATTGCCAAGGGTTTGAACAAGGCAACGAGCAGCTCAAGGCGGACGCCATCCGATGGCTTCGAGGCGAGTTCACTACCAGGACAGATGCACGTGCGGCGCTCGGTGTCCGAACCATCATTGATGACGCATCGGTCTACGATCAGTTGAAGTTGCTGTCGCGGTTTGTACGCCTGGCGGGGTTTAGCGGCCTCATGATTTGCCTGGACGAGCTCGTGAATCTATACAAGCTCGCTAACACTCAAGCACGCAACGCCAACTACGAGCAGATCTTGCGGATTCTGAATGACTCCTTGCAAGGCTCGACCGAGGGCCTTGGTTTTGTCCTAGGCGGTACGCCTGAGTTTCTGATGGACACCCGGCGCGGACTGTACAGCTACCCCGCGTTGCAATCTCGGCTTGCCGAAAACACATTTGCCAAATCTGGATTGATCGACCTGTCGGGGCCGGTCATCCGCTTAAGCAGCCTGACTCCAGAAGACTTCTACGTACTGCTTCAAAAGCTGCGTAACGTTTATGCCTACGGTGACCCGGGCAAATACCTGATGCCTGATGAGGCAATCCCTGCGTTCATGGCGCACTGTAACCAACGGTTGGGTGAAGCCTACTTCCGCACTCCACGCACAACCATCACGGCCTTCATCAATCTGCTCGCAGTGCTGGAGCAGAACCCTGGAGCGGACTGGCGTGCATTGGTAGGCGCCGTTCAGGTTGCCCAGGATGATGGTGGCAAGCATGATTTAAGCATCGAGGCGGACGATGAGCTCACAAGTTTCAAACTCTGAATCCTCGTCTTTCGAGCGCCTGCACCCCGACGTTCAGCAGTGGGTCTGGGCCCAGGGATGGACAGCATTGAGGGACGCTCAGGAATGGGCAATTTCCGCGCTGGTCGATGCTGATCGGGATGTGATTATCGCCGCCTCAACAGCTGCCGGGAAAACTGAGGCCGCATTCCTGCCCATCCTCACTAACCTGATGGAGCACCAAGACCCAGCTGGGGCCGTCCTCTATATCAGCCCACTAAAGGCACTCATCAACGATCAATGGGATAGGCTTGGCCAACTCTGCGAGCAACTGGATCTTCCCGTCGTCGCCTGGCACGGGGATGTGTCTGCCAGCAAAAAACACAAGTTTCTCAAGTCTCCTAAGGGTGTGTTGCTGATCACCCCAGAGTCGCTAGAGGCGCTGTTCGTCAACAGAGGTTCAAGCCTGATGGGGCTGTTCCAGTACCTGCGTTACATCGTCATCGACGAGCTGCATGCCTTCATTGGCAGCGAGCGTGGCAAGCAGCTCCAGTCATTAATGCAGCGAGTCGAGCTTGTAGCCGGAAAAACCCTGCCGAGAGTCGGCTTGTCCGCCACGCTGGGAGACATGTCGCTGGCGAGCGAGTTTCTCAGGCCCGGGCATCCAGAACGGGTGCAGGTGATTGAGTCGAAATCATCTGGCCAGAATCTTCAGGTGCAAGTGCGCGGCTATATGATGCCGCCGATGCAAAAGTTGCGTGCTGTCGAAGTACCAAATCACGACCCTGACCAGAACCCTGACGAAGAAGAGAAAGAAGACGAGTCCGGCTCCAGGCATGCCATCGCCGCACACATGTACAAGGTGCTGCGCGGCAGTAACAACTTGGTTTTCCCAAACAGTCGGCAGGAGGTGGAGTGGTACGCAGACCGCCTGCGTCGCCTGTGTGAAGTCAGCGGTATGCCCAACGAATTCCTGCCTCATCACGGCAGCCTTTCGAAAGACCTTCGAGAAGACACGGAGCGTGCGCTCAAAGCAGGCACACCGCCAGCAACCGCCGTGTGCACCACCACCCTGGAGCTTGGCATAGACATCGGCAACATCAAGACAGTTGTCCAGATAGGTTCGCCTCCATCGGTTGCAAGCCTGCGCCAACGCCTGGGAAGGTCAGGCCGCCGCAACGACGAACCTGCCACGCTCCGAGCCTACTGTCAGGAACGAGAGCTAACTGACCAATCGCTGTTGTCAGACCTGCTACGCCAGAACCTCGTCCAAACCATCGCGATGATCAGGTTGCTGATTGGCAACTGGTTCGAGCCACCTAGGGCTGAGGGTTTACACGCTTCAACTCTGGTGCAACAGATTCTGTCAGTGATTGCACAGCAAGGAGGCGCCAGCGCTGCTCAACTGTGGGGTGGTCTTGTTGGAAGCGGGACATTCAAAAGTATTTCCAAGACTGATTTCTTCTCCCTACTGAAAGGTCTCGGCGAGAAGAAATTGATTGTGCAAGACAGCTCAGGTTTGTTGCTTCCAGGGGAACTCGGGGAACGGCTGATCAACCACTACGAGTTCTACAGTGCTTTCACCAGCGACGAAGAGTTCAGACTGGTACGAGAAGGTAAGCCGCTTGGATCAATACCGGTAAGCCGACCTTTGATGAAGGGCCAGCGGATTATCTTTGGTGGTCGCCGCTGGCGGGTACTGGATGTTGATATCGAAAAAAAGGTGATTGTGGTCACTGCCGCGAAGGGTGGCCAGCCACCCCAGTTCGACGGAATGGGCGCTATGGTGCACGACCAGGTCAGAGAGGAAATGCGCGCGGTGCTAACCGAAACAGCCCCCTGCCCGTTCATTGATAGCAAAGCGCAGGAATTGCTCAGAGAAGCCCGAAAGTCATTCTCATCACTCGGACTGGCAGACAACTTCACCTATGGGTCTGACTCGAAAACTCATCTAGTGACTTGGCGTGGTGACCAAACCAATGACGCTCTGTTACTCATGTTCAATCATGTAGGAATGAGTTGTGAGAGCTCAGGCCTTGCGTTGTCCATCGGAGGGTCACAAAAAAATGTCGCTGACGCCCTCGCTAAGATCGCTGAGCTAGACCCTGACGACATCGAAGCCTTACTAGAAGGAGTCGAGAATCTCATCAGGGAAAAATGGGATTGGACGCTCCCCCGCTCACTACTCATGAAATCCTATGCGTCATCTCAGTTGAATTTCAAAGGAGCGGTGGAGTTTGCAAAGTTCTTCACTACTCGGTGGCTACCCAGTGGAGGCGCCTTTGAAAGCACTACCGTCCATTGACACTGAGTTCACGTAGCCGAGTTCGTGTCCGCGCGTGAATTCAGAATACTGTCGTCAGCAAGGGCGAAACCTGTCGATCAGGCCAATGAGGTTCAGCCGTCTGATCAAAATGCACTCCGCGTCATGGAGCATTGACCGGAGCGTGGCTCATCTACCCGCAAGCGGAGCGCGTAGGCCTTCGGCCGAAGACGTGAGGATGGAAGCCCGGCAGGGCCGAGACGCGTAGTGGCTCGGTTTACAACAGCCGTCCGCGAAAGCGGCACGCCACGCCAGTTATATCAGTCGGATCCTTCGGCTTTATTCAGTACTGCTACCGTCGTGGGTCGAACACAGAGTGTTAACCCACTGCCCTCCGACAAGGCTGCCAGGAGCCCCGCACCTCTCACAAGTTTTTAAAGAGAGCCTTTCCGCCAGATCTACCGCTCCACGACAGTACGATTCACCACCGTCGTAAAAGAAATGGAGCTCGCCAAACTTAGATTTGATCTGCCCGATAGTCACCGGCGCAACACCAGGATGCCGCGTTAAATGTGCCTGCAGCGTATCGCAGAGAGTAAAGAGAAGACCGCGCCAGCCTAAATTGCAGTAGATCTCATCCACTCTAGGATCCGAGAAAAGCTGCGGATAACGCGCTCTGAACTCTTCAATCTCGATTTCAGGTAGAGCCTGGCCGTTCGTGGGAATATCGTTTATGTTCAGCTCAGCAAGGTAGCTCTGGTTGCGGTTCTGCCGTTCTTAGGTAATTCAGCAGACTCTCGCTTCCACCATCCGGTCGAAATGTAACAAGCACGTACCTGCTGCCCGCCTTATCTGATAAGACCCAATACCCCCTTCCTTCTGAGCCATCACCACAACACCGGTTTGTATAACCCGGCCGTCTTCGAACCTTCCGTGAGGGTCGTCCCGTTGATGTCCGAATATGACTCCAACACATGTCCGAGACTTGATGAACGCTTCAGTGAGGTATGCAGTAACCGGTTCAGCGAAGCCTTGGGAAACGGCTCCGGCTATGCACTGGAGATCAAAGTCAGAATGCTGTTTGCTGTGAAAATCTACATCGATGGAGCCGGGCATTAAGTGTCCTTACCAGATGGACTGACCACTGCTATACGCGATCAGAAAAAAGAGAAAATCGTTTTGAGACTTGCCGTTTGGCGTCGACCGGGGCCGACCAACACATACACGGTGTTCTTCGTCTCAGCCAGGATGCTACCGTCGAATGATGTGCACATACTCGACCGCACCCAATCACCAAGCTGAAAGCGACCACGGCTATCTTCTATTACTCGATGGGCAAAGACCACCAATGGAAGATGCCCAGCGGCGTGAATCTTGGCCTGATCATCAGCGGATACGTCTGCCTGGAAAAGAGTCCATTGCTCGACCACGCAATAAGCTTTCCTGGGAAAGCGCTCGGACACAAGTGCACAAGCCTCGTCCAGGCTCAGCGATACACCGTCTATAAAAGTATGGTCATCATTCAACAGCTCGTTACCATCCGTGCTAGCCATTCCCGCTACTCCTCAGACGAGTCAGTGCACGCCCTTCCCAGCGCGGCGATCGTAAAGAGGTCGCATATTGGTCAACGTCGTCACATCCAGGCTGGAACGATACGAGTCGTGGTAGATCGCGCCACCCTCAACTGTCACTACACAGACGGCGTCACCATCCGAATCGTGCCCTAGAGCCAAGCTCTCGACCTTCTCCATCCGCCAAGCGTCGCCACCATTCATGTTGGCTGGGGTGACAATCTGAATCTCTTTGACGAAGACTTCATCGTCTTGTGACTGGAGCACTTGCTGAAGCTTTGGCTCGTCATTGACCATCAATTCAAACTCTTGCGCCCTACCCTTCACGATCATTTTTACGGTGAGGTGGAACCAGTGCTTCCTGAGCATCCTGGAAACTGCATGCCAGTGCGCAAGGCCCTCCCCGAAAACTCCTGGAACGCCTGCCAAATCATTATCGTCTGTTCTAAACATCGGTTTCTCGTTGTATCCATCGCGAAGGCAATGCACTGGAGGTTGTAGTGAATGGTCTGCCGCTTCAGGCGGTAAGCATTACAGCAGCCTCATTCAACGAGAGGCTGCCGCTAGGGAGGTCAGCCGCCAAAACAGATTTCGAAAATTCGAGTCACTGCGACTGCCTAGCCCTTAAGGATCGACTTCCCAGCCTTAAACATTTTCGTAAATTGGCGGAGTGCCCTTTCAGGTCGCGCTGCATCGATGGATGAGCGTCACGCACCCGAAATTGCATTTGCAGGGAATATATTCCATGGATTGAAATTAATCAATGTGGCTCTATCCTCAGCTTTGGGGAGCTTCCATGCCACTGAAACAGTCATTAGCGGCCGTGGTGCGGCTCGTGAGAAGGTCGCGAGGCCTGAATAAGGATGACCTCCAGGGTGTGCTTGATCAAAAGCATATCTACAACCTAGAGAATGCTCGTAGCAGCGTGACTCTCGACACCCTAGAGGAATTGGCCTCGGCGCTTGGAATTGACCTTCTCACCCTGCTCACTGTGGCGGCGAGCCTTGACCGTGGACAGTCGCATGACCAGTTGCTCAAGCATCTCGGTGAGGAAGGAAGTGAGCTCGATGCACTGGGCATCATGAAGCAATGGCCTGGCGAGTTTCACGAGGGCCTTCTAGTCGGGATGCCGGCAGGGAGAAGAACTCCCCTACCCAAAATACAGGCGATTAGAGCGTGTCGACAGCGCGGCATGAATCAGAAAGAAACGGCAAAGGAGCTCGGTCTTTCAACAGCGACCGTGAGCCGAAACTGGAAAATAGATTTAGAGTAAAACCTGCCTGCTACCGGTACCAACGAAGACGACTAATAATAAGGATGAGAGCGTGTGCAGATCACACTATAGACCCTAGGTCTCGACCGCACAGCTATCTTTTATGAGTCGAATAAAGTGGGTCGCGCCAACTTTCTACCACTTCAGCTCCATATTCCTCTTTCCATTGTTTTAGAAGTTTATGATTAGCCCCTCTGGTTTCTATTGACTCGCCAGTATGAGGATTTCGGTAGCACTTCAGTTGCCGTTGCTTTCGCTTCAAAGTGGTAGCGCTGTTCCTTTCTTGTTTGGGTGTTTCAGCAGCGTAACTGGGATCCAGAAGTAAAATGATATCATTGGATTCAAACTGATATTTTTTGGCGAGAACATCTAGCCTACTCAAAAACTGAAATATTTTTACGACCTCTGGATCGTGAGCCAGAGGTAAAGCCGCCTTGCAATCATTGGCAATACGATCATTCGCAGCGAGGAATTCAGTAAATTTTTCCAAGTTATCCTCCCGTATCATCACCGCGCAGGAAAGAATCAGGCCGGCGTGCTTTCGCGAGCGCGAGGACGAACCGCGGATTCAATTGCTCTATCGTCTGACGACGAGCTCCCAATGGATGGAGGCTGATCATTACGAGTCACAGGGATTAAATCCAAGAGTGGATTCAAATGGTGAGATGAAAACTTCTCTCTAGCTAACAGAATACTGACAACTTGCTTTGAATTTAATCCAAACTCTTGAAGGAGCTCTTTAAGCTGCGTATGGAACTCAACATCCAGGACGTAATCTGGTTGGTCTTTTTTCTTGGACAAGGCTAGTAAGGTTTTGGCCAATTGAAACTCCGCCAAGCGGAATTCTACCAAGGTATGGGGTCTGCTCATGTCATTCACCACGCCGCGTCGAGTGAGCTTCTGTGCCGAGTGTAGCCCATGCGAAAAGAGTAATAAACCAAAAATTATTGCCGCCAACCGCTTCGTAAGCAAGCGTATGGTGGCGCCAAAAACCTAGAGATGTTGGTAATCTTACAAACAAAACTCTCCCAGGGGCGAAGACGGTCGGTTACCCGTAAGCCACCTCTGAATCGCGGTAAATAGTTGATAGCGTGGGACTATTGGTCAGAAAAAAGCCCAATCAGAAATACGCGGAATCCTCATGTCAATTACACATTAAATCAGATCAGATTAAATTACGTGAGATCTCGTCGCTCCGCTCAAAAGCGCCTAAACCGGCATTTTTCGACAAAATGCCAAAACAGTTTTTGGATTTTTCCTGCCTGCAAGAAATTCTTATTTGACCCACCAAATCGTCAATATATGGAATATTCCAACCGCAGACGTAATGGGCGTCGCTAGGCGCTAGCCGTGCAGGGTGCCTAAGGTTTTTTCCTTCCGCGATCGCGTGATCATCATCCATGCCCCTTCCGCTTGCTGCATCCATCGAATCAGCAGTCGAACCGGGATCGGGTTTGGTTCGACTCAAGGCAGAGTGGTTTATTCTGAGCGCTACATAGTAGTAACTTTTCAAGGAACTAGAGTAGCAGCAAACAACTTAACACCAAGCAACTTAATACCAAGGTTTTTGCCAAGGCAGAGCTTCACAAGTCAAACCGCAGCGGTATGTATTATCAAGAGCAGAAGAATTGAAAGGATGGTATGTTTTATTCAGGACAATAACTTTGAGGATTTATTTCAAGCATGACCACGACGCTCCGTCAACTTTCAGACTGTATCAATCGGATAAGTACCCAGGACACTTCGCGAAACTCGTCTAAGGTCAAAGCGCTTTTCGCTTCATGAATTAAGCGACTCAAACCTTCATCCAAGTAATTGGCGGTGGTTGACGCAGCAATCTGCATTTTAGTCGTAGGGAAAGGTGAGAAGGCTGTGCGTATAGTTTCGCGGATAAACACCGCCTCTTCACGGGTTATCAACTCATACGCAACCCCCATTAGCCAATAAGCAACCGCTAGCTCACGAGGTGTCGCGGTATCAATGGATGCTTCAGGTGCGGTCAGTCTTCCAGCATTTGGGCGGCTCTGTCTAAGCGGGCTCTGAAAACAAGTCCGCGCTATGCCAGGACTCAGTTTTGGTGTGTCAGCTTGGTGCAGCCAAATCCCTAGAAGAAAACGCAGTGAGTTGCGTGAAAGCCTCTTACTCCGGTGATCGCTGGTATGAGCTTGATACCAGCGCTGAACCCTCTTCACCAATTGCAGAAGTTTCTCATTTTGGGCGGCGCCCTTATCCGATGAGGAGTTCATGATCGGAAAATTGGCACGCAACCTCGATGCAGGGCTTTCCAGGTATTCTTTGAATCCTTGCCAGCCTCTGTCCCTCAGATCCGTAGGGCATTGGATTAATCTAGAAAGAAGGACTGGGCGGGGATGGTTCATACACACGGCTGCCCCGCTGATGCGCCATGACCTGCGCCAAATTGGCACCGGTAGCCCGTTACCACCGTTCAACGCCGTTGCTCACATCGACATCCACATTGCCTGCGGCCTCACTCAACAATATTCGCTGTGCGCGGACTCAGCCAAACGCCACCTGTTGTTTGGCGGCGGAATTGACATTACGCCAATGCTGGCGATGGCCCATGAACTCCATCATCAAGGGGCCGATTTCAGCTGCACTACAGCTTTCGATCCAGCGAACTCGCCGCGTTTATCCGATACCAGCGGCAAGCGCCTTTTACCTGCCACGTGCATTTGCATGAAGACAGCGAATCTTCCGAACAGAAACTCGATGCTACCGCCCTCCTCGCCGCGCCAGACAACTCGAGCCACCTCTAGGTGTGCGGCCCAATTTCATCCTGGACACCGCGCAGGCTGCTGCCTGGGCCGGAGATCGCGTGCACAGAAAGTTCTTCGCTGCCGCACCTGTCTTTGCCTCGCCGCGCGTATTTCTATTGAGCAACGCAACATGTCATATAGAACGCGGTTTATCGTTGCCCACTCGGGCCCAGAATTCCTCTGCTGACGGACTAATGGGGGCAGTCGGACGCGTGAGGTGAATTTCCAGAGGAATATCCCAACTTTCGTCGAGCGCCCGAACGAGACGGCCATCAATCATTTCCTGTTCAGTCAGGCTTTTTGGTAACCAGGCAACCCCTTTGCTCTCCAGTGCCATAGACATCAGGACGGCAGCAAGATGGCTGCTGAAAAGAGGTTTCAGATGAAGATAATCTTCTTTGCCGTGGAGTCGGTGAGCGACGATTCGGCCAAGACCCGATTCGTGCGTATAGGCCAAGTAAGGCAGTGTTTCAGGGGAGGAACCAAAATTGGCAGAGGGACTCGCCAGTGGCACGAGTACATCCTCGCCAATCTTCTTTCCAGTGAACTGATCAGGGGCTAGCAAAGGCGGCACATCTGGGTGGCGGTGGCAAAGCAGAAACTGAACCTGGCCGTGAATTAGCATCTGTTCGCAAACAGCCATGCTGTCTGAATGCAGGCGTACCGCATCTATCGGTGCGCCATTTTCTGCACTTCTCAGCCATCTTGGGAAGAAGGTGAATGACAAGGAGTGAGTAGCTGCGAATTGCAGTGTTTTTGCGGCCATCCCCGCCACTTCCTGAGCCTCAGATCGCATCCGGTACAAACGTCTGGCTGCCTCTTGAGCGCTAGGCAAAATCTGTCTTCCAGCCTCGGTCAGGGTCGCTCCTTGGGGGGTGCGCACGAACAATTCGACGCCCATCCAGTTCTCCAGAGACCGGACTCTGCGACTGAATGCGGGCTGAGTTACGTGGCGCGCTTCAGCCGCCCGTACAAAGCTGCCGTATTCCGCAAGCGCTGAAAAATCCTCAAGCCAAACGAGTTCCAAGGGCAATGCCTCCTGTGCATAGGGCGCGGCATTAATAGCATTGGGCGGGTCACATCGCAAAGCATAACGTGGGGCCACAAACAACAAGAGGAACCCGTTATGCGTATCGTAGACATCCGTGAAAAAACTGTTTCCATTGCCTCCCCAATTGCCAACGCCTATATCGATTTTTCCAAAATGACCTGCTCGGTCGTCGCTGTTATCACGGATGTGATTCGCGATGGTAAACCTGTCATCGGCTACGGTTTCAACTCCAACGGTCGTTATGGCCAAGGCGCTCTGATGCGTGATCGCTTCCTGGCGCGTATCACCGAAGCTGATCCAGACACGCTTGTCGACCATGAAAACAATAACCTGGATCCGTTTGCCATCTGGAAAGCCCTGATGACCAACGAGAAGCCTGGCGGTCACGGTGAGCGCTCAGTAGCAGTTGGCACTATCGACATGGCGGTATGGGATGCCGTCGCCAAGATCGAAGGCAAACCTCTCTATCGTCTGCTGGCTGATCGTTACCGTAACGGCGTGGCCGATGACAAGGTCTGGGTCTATGCGGCGGGTGGCTACTACTACCCAGGTAAAGACCAGACCAAACTCAAAGCAGAAATGCAGAGCTACCTGGATCGTGGCTACGACGTTGTCAAAATGAAGATCGGTGCGGTGCCACTGGACGAAGATATCCGTCGTATCGAAGCGGTACTCGAAGTAGTTGGCGACGGTCGTCGACTGGCGGTCGATGCCAACGGTCGTTTCGATCTTCAGACCGGTATTGCTTACGCGGAAGCCATCAAGAAGTACAACCTGTTCTGGTACGAGGAGATCGGCGACCCACTCGATTACGCACTTCAGGCTGAGCTTGCCAATCACTATGAACTGCCTATGGCGACCGGGGAGAACCTGTTTTCCCACCAGGACGCCCGTAACTTGCTGCGTCACGGCGGCATGCGCCCGGATCGCGACTTCCTCCAGTTCGACTGTGCGCTGTCTTATGGACTCGTGGAGTACATGCGCACTCTGAAAGTGATGGAAGAAATGGGCTGGTCTTCGCGCCGCGTAGTGCCGCACGGTGGTCACCAGATGTCCCTGAACATCGCAGCCGGTCTGCACTTGGGCGGCAACGAATCTTACCCCGACGTGTTCCAGCCTTTCGGCGGCTTCGCCGACGGAATCAAGGTGGAAAATGGATATGTCGGCCTGCCAGATATTCCAGGTGTTGGCTTCGAAGCCAAGTCCGCCTTGTACGCAGTTATGCGCGAGCTAGGCGAAGGCTGATCAACCTCGATCTGCGGTTTCTTTTAAAGAGACCGCAGACTCAGGCGTCATCCGTTGACGCCAAACCACATGCCCATCACAAAAATAAAATGAGGTGCTTCCGTGGAAATTTCCAAATCCCGCTGGTACAGCCAGCTATATGTGCAGGTGCTGATCGGTATCGTCATCGGCGCAGCGATTGGTCACTTTGAACCGCAATTCGGAGCCAAGCTTCAACCTTTTGCGGATGGCTTTATCAAACTCATCAAAATGCTGTTGGCGCCTATTATTTTCGGTACCGTCGTGGTTGGTATCGCAAAGATGGGCAGCATCAAGGAGGTCGGACGGATCGGCGTCAAGGCGCTGCTCTACTTTGAAATCCTTTCCACCATTGCGCTAGTCATCGGCCTTATTGTGGTCAATATCGCAAAGCCAGGCGCCGGGATGAATATCAACGCTACCACGCTTGATGCCAGCGCTATCGCCAAGTACAGCCAAGCCGCCACGGAACAGGGTGGCACTATCGATTTCTTTCTCAACATCATCCCGAGCACCTTCATTGGCGCATTCTCGAATGGCGTCATGCTTCAGGTCATTCTGATTTCGGTATTGATGGGCGTCGCCCTTGTCCAGATGGGCGAAACCAGCAAGCCGCTGATCAATACCATCGACTTGTTTCTGCAAGGGCTTTTCAAGATCGTGGCAATGGTGATGCGCCTTGCTCCCCTTGGTGCCGGCGCCGGGATGGCTTTCACTATAGGCAAGTACGGCATTGGTACCTTGCTGTCGCTCGGCCAGTTGCTGGTCGCGCTCTACATCACCACCTTGATTTTCATCGTGGTAGTGCTGGGTACGGTTGCCAGATGGTCGGGCATGCCGCTGATGCAATTTCTTCGTTATTTCAAAGATGAAATTCTCATCACGCTTGGCACTTGCTCAACCGAAGCCGTGCTTCCGCGAATGATGGTGAAACTTGAAAAGCTGGGCTGCAAGAAGTCAGTGGTAGGCATGGTGCTACCCACTGGATATGCCTTCAATGCAGATGGCACCTGCATTTACCTCACCATGGCGGCGATTTTTATCGCACAGGCAACCAATACGCCACTGACGTTTATGGATCAGATGATTCTGTTGGGCGTCTTCCTGCTGACCTCAAAAGGCTCCGCTGGCGTAGCGGGTGCCGGGTTCATAACCCTTGCGGCAACGCTAACAACCATCCACTCCATTCCTCTGGTCGGCCTCGTCTTGCTACTGGGCATTGACCGATTCCTGAACGAAGCACGGGCCGTGACCAACCTGATCGGTAACGGCATCGGCACCATCGCCATTGCCAAGTGGGATAACTCGTTCGATGTCGAGGCCTGCGAGCGTGAAATCGCCGCCATGAAACACGAAAAAGCGGCCAGGAAGGCATTGTTGGCGCAGAAATAATCTGCAAAGGGAAGCCGGTCATCTCGCCTTAGAAACGGTTATGACCGGGAGTGCCTTCCAGGTCTCGTTCAAATCGAATGAGACCTACAAATTACTTGTAAGAATTTGATGGAGCCAAAAATGATCGAGCGATCACATCATGAACTGCGCAAGGCGTTTGGTGATTTACTCCAGGGTACCGTCTGCAAATTCGCTGCTTCCGTATTCGATCCGATCTCGGTTCGTATGGCTTCCGACCTTGGCTTTGAGGTCGCCATTCAAGGTGGTTCCGTCGCCTCGCTTCAGGTGCTCGGGGCACCGGACATCGCACTGCTCACGCTGGATGAGTATGTCGAGCAGGTTTCCAGAGTCGGACGAGCCAGCCAAATCCCAATCATTGGGGATGCTGACCATGGATTCGGAAACGCACTGAATGTAATGCGAACTGTGACCGAGCTGCAGAAAGCCGGCGTCGCCGCCCTAACGCTGGAGGACACCCACCTACCGGCCAAGTACGACGAGCAATCGCATGTGCTCATCGAGAGGGAAGAAGCCGCGAGCAAGATTTACGCTGCGCGATTTGCGCGATCAGACGATGCGCTCATCATCATCGCCCGAACGAATGTGGCCGTTACCACTTTGGAAGATTCCATTGCACGCACCACGGCCTATGAAAAAGCCGGGGCCGACGCGATTTGCCTCGTCGGGGTAAAAAACTTCAAACATTTGGAAGCACTCACAGCACATCTCAGCGTGCCGATCATGCTGATCAATTATGGAAATCCGGCTCTTAGTGATGTTGAGAAACTGAGTGCTGCCAATGTGCGGATTGTCGTCAATGGGCATGCGCCGTATTTGTCCGCAATCAAAGCGACGTACGAGGCGCTGCGCGAACAAAGCGGCACAAAGGGTAGCGAGCTATCGCTTCCCGATCTGCTTTCTAAATACACACTCTCGGACAATTACCGTGAGTGGGCGAAAACCTATTTGAAGTCAGGACACGATTCAAATTGAGTTTGAAACAGGTGAAATAAAGCGTCATGAAAAAGACAAGTGAGTTCAGGTCTTTTCAAATTGAAGAACGTTGTCACCGTGCCTCAAATCGGCTCTGCAACAAGCGATACACGCAATGCGATGGCACTGCGCGCATTGGAAAATTTGCTTACGGGTCTCGAAGGACGGCAACCAAGAGACCTCGTGAACACTCACGGGCTAGGACGCAGATGGACGCAGCAGTGACGACAAGGACGCTGGCGGTATGGCCACCGCTCAGGATGGATCGCGGCTATAGGTTGGGTCGCCTACTCAAGCTTAAGCCGCTCTAAACAAGATCGACTATTTGCCGATGCGCTCCGTTTCCTGTTCTCGCCGACGCGTGTCCTGATTTTGATGCTAGGCGTTATTCTTTTTCAGGCTCTCAGGGCTGCCAGCGCACAGACCATCCATCACCAAATTCATCAATCTGGCGAGACGTAAGCGCCATTCGCTCTGGGCATCCATTTGCCATATTCCCGCGATGGCTAGAAAAAAGTCGTCGTTTGTAATCCCGCTACGAATCGTTCCTGCCTTTTCATTTGCCCTCAAAAGCAACTCGGCGGCTCCTTGGACAGGAGCGTATCCCGACTTCCCAGGGAACTCGTAAACGCAAGCAGCTTGTTGGATCGCAGTAGCGAGTCCTGCCTTTGTCATTGCATATTCAGCGAGGCAGTCCATCCACTCTCGGAGGGCTTCCTTAGGTGGTTTTGTCGCGAGTAACTCTTCCGCCAAGGAGGCCACCTGCTGCATTTCGAATTGATAGACCTCGAACACCAACTTCTCCCTGGTAGGGAAGTGGCGATAGAACGTGCCCTGCCCTACCCCTGCCTTCTTCGCAATCGTGCTTAAAGGCATCGCAGGGTCGCTTGTCAGCTCTACCACCGCGACCGCCAAAATCCGTTCCCGGTTTTTTTTTGCGTCAGAACGCATCACCAACTCATCAGTCATGAAAAAGTTTTCCTTCACTGCATTGCTAAGCGGACAATTGTCCGGTACGGTCGAAAAGTGGACAGCTGTCCGCTTAGGCATCGTTTCTGGAGTTTACTATGAACAGCACTGGCAACACGATTCTGGTTACTGGCGGCACCTCAGGCATCGGCCTCGGTCTGGCGCTGAGATTTCACAAGGCGGGCAACAAAGTCATCATCGCTGGGCGTAGCAAGGCTCTGCTCGACAAGGTCGTGTCAGAACACCCTGGCATTGAATCAGTATTGCTTGACGTCTCAAATCCCCAATCCATCCAGCGTACCAGCGAAGCGCTTGCGATCAGCCATCCGAATCTGAACGTTCTCATAAACAACGCTGGGATCATGCACTGGGAGGATCTGACTGATCCGGAAAGCCTGAGCACCGCCGAAGATCTCGTGACAACGAACTTGCTTGGCACGATTCGAATGGTGTACGCATTCACTCCCCAGCTGATCAAGCAGATCAGTGCAACGATAGTGAATGTCAGCTCGGCGTTGGCATTCGTACCGCTGCCAGCCACACCGACCTACAGCGCAACTAAAGCGGCGGTTCACTCGTTCACTCAAAGTCTTCGAGTGCAGCTAGAAGCCTCGTCCGTCGAGGTCATCGAGCTTGCGCCGCCAGGGGTACGTACCACATTGCTTGGACAGGAAAACGACGAAAATGCTATGCCTTTGGAGGAGTTTTTGGATGAAATCTTCGAACTGCTCAAGATTTCTCCGACCCCGCCTGAACTTGTCGTTGAACGCGCGAAGCCATTACGATTTGCGGAAGCGAGCGGATCACATGGTGATGTCTTGAAAATGCTCGCGGGATACAAGCCACCGACAGAGTAACGTTTACCTTGCGGGCACACCTGATGCGTCCAAATAAGCAGCTAGCATCTGCCTACTGGGCGCACAGTTTTTTGTTGCTCCTATTCATCAAGGGAAAATGGCGGCAAAGCTGATCATCCAATTGGAGCGCGTAGATGGATGCAGTGCGCAATCTCACGCCCGTAAATTTGGCTACCCAGCGGAGCAGTCCGATGCAGCCTGAAACGCTGGCCTACCCCTCTGGCAAGTGGGATTGGCCATTTCCTACCGCATGACCAGGCGTCCGCCTCAAATCACAGCAAGTGCAAGGCATATGCTACTTAGCTAGATGAGCCATTCGTCGAGCGCCGAAGGCGTCGGTTGACAGAGCGACTCTCCTACTTAAATATGTAGTGCACTATACAATAGCGAGCTATGAAATGACCTCAAACCTGAAACGGGTGGGTACCCAGCTGTCTTTTTCACTCTACGCGGCGGCAAATCGGGTCGTGCGATTGCACAAACCCTATCTGGAGCCGTTGGGCCTAACCTTCCCTCAGTATCTGGTCATCCTGGAGCTTCTAAACGGTTCGCCACTCACTGTGGGAGCACTCGGAACCCGGCTTGCGATGGACGCTGGAACCATAACGCCATTGCTGAAAAGGCTTGAGGCTGCCGAACTCGTCAGCCGCACACGGGATCCTGCCGACGAGCGCCGCGTGATGATCGACCTGACGCCTAATAGCCGCATGTTGGAAGCTGACATTCGGGGAATCACTAGCAAAATTAAGTCAGCTTGCCAGCTTGATGAGCGGGGTATCGATGAGCTTCGACAAACACTCGATGCGCTCGGTCATCCGGCAACCGACTGAGTATTTTTCACGCCTTGCACAAAGAGGAAATCATGACTATTTCAATATCTAGATTCGATGCTGATACAGCGATGGATGACACCCTTCAATTTCAAAAGACGGCACGTACTCGGCGGTCTTTTCGAGGGTTTCTGGACACCTCCGTACCCGATCACATCATTCAGGAGGTGTTGAAGGATGCCCAGTGCGCCCCCTCCAACTGCAATACCCAACCTTGGGACGTGCACATCGTTCGCGGTCAAAAACTAAAAGAGCTTTCGCAAATCCTCCACGCAAAAAATACTGCAGGCGAATTCACGCCAGACTTTTCGTTCAATATGGATGCTTTTTACGGCATGTATGGGGATCGTAAGAATGCGCAAGGCAAAGCCTACTACGAGGCTATGAATGTTATGCGCGAAGACAAGGAGGGGCGTCGGCGGGCCGCAGCCCTGAACTTGTCTTTTTTCAATGCTCCCCAGGCAGTTTTTTTATTCATGCCGGTGTTTGGCGACAGCGTTCGAACTGCTGGCGACATTGGTATGTACGGCCAAACCTTCCTACTGTCACTCGCTGCCCGTGGGTTAGGCGGCATCCCGCAAACCTCGCTTGGTTTCTATGCAGAAACGATCCGCGAGGTGTTAGGCATTTCTGAAGAAATGAAAATGCTGTTTGGCATGTCATTTGGCTACCCAGACGAGAGTGCTCCAGGCAACCGCATGCATATGGATCGCGTGCCAATTACTGACAGCGTGACCTTTCACTCTTGAAGAGTCGTATTTACCTGAGCCAGGCGACATGCGTGCCCCAGAGCGAAGTGGCTGCGTGACATGCTTAATTCATTCGTATATCCAACCAAGCGGTCACTCAAGTATTGGTTGTAGGTAAGGAGGTTGAAGTGAAAATCGGAATTATTGGCGCCGGTAATATTGGGGCTACGCTTGCCCGCAAGCTTGCTGCGTGCGGCCATGAAGTTAAGCTGGCAAACTCGAAAGACCCTGAGAGCATTCAGAACCTTGCCAATGAAATCGGCGTGAGCGCGGTAACCAAGGAAGATGCGGTGTCCGGAGTAGAAGTTGTAATCCTCTCGATCCCCTTCGCAAAATACCCTGATCTCAAACAGACATTGAGCAGTGTCCCTGAGAAGACCGTCGTCATTGACACGTCCAATTATTATCCGGGGCGCGACGGGGCGATCAAAGAAGTTGACGACGGCAAGCCTGAGAGCATCTGGGTAAGCGAACAGATTGGCCGACCGGTGATTAAGGCTTGGAACGCCGTTCTCGCAGCGACTCTTGCCGACAAGGGTCAACCAGCGCGGTCGTCAGAACGCATTGCCTTACCTGTAGCCGGCGATGATATTAATGCTGAGGCAATTGCACAGGATCTCGTAGAGGACACTGGCTTTATCGCTCTGGCCGCAGGCAACATTGAGGATTCATGGCGCCAGCAACCAGGTACACCTGCTTACTGCACTGAACTGACCTTGCCAGAACTCAAATTAGCACTGAAAGCTGCAGACAAGGCACGAGCACCTCAAAACCGCGACGCACTGCTCGCTAAGTTCATGACTCCCGGCAGTCAGTTTACTCACCAGCAAATTATTGCCACCAATCGGGCAATGACAGCCTGACTTTTCGGATTGGGTGGAATCTGCATTTAGAGCAACGTAATGAAGCGCACTGCGCTCAGCCTCTACACCCGCTAGGCGGGAAATGAACCAGGCGGCCAGATACTGCGATGCCAGGCCGCCGCCAGCGGTTGCGACATTGCCCTGCTATGGGTCGTTTTCTGCCTCTCGCGACGGGCAGAAAACGGCCAATAGCAGACATTCGCTTACGCGAGTCCGCTATATCCACTTTTCAAAACGTCAAAACTTCCGCGCCCAGCTTCCGAACATCACATCACCGACGTAGATGCCTGAAAAGGCTGAACGCTCCTGATCCAGACGCTCTTGCAACGCTTCGATTTCTACCTCTTCTGCACTGGCTACCCCTAACGCAATGATTCGCGGCAAGCACGCTCGAACAATAGCGCCGAGTCCGTAGGGTATTCCCTTAGCGCATCCCTGCCCCTTGCTGATACTCCCGCGGCGTACAACCAAACTCCCGTCGAAACACCGTGTGCAAATACTGCGCAGACTTAAACCCACAACTGCGCGCCACGTCGGCAATCACCGAGTCAGTATTTTTCAAGCCGCTGGTGGCCGCTGCCAATTTGAAACGCAAAATCTCGTCATGCACGCTACAGCTTCGCTCCGCACGAAAATGCGCTTCAAGTGACGAACGCGACACACCGACATACGCCGCCACCTGCGCCGTTTTGAT
The DNA here is from genome assembly GCF_054667675.1 of Pseudomonas sp. S3_C06. Taxonomy (NCBI): domain Bacteria; kingdom Pseudomonadati; phylum Pseudomonadota; class Gammaproteobacteria; order Pseudomonadales; family Pseudomonadaceae; genus Pseudomonas; species Pseudomonas sp. S3_C06. Next base: position 510,409 of record NZ_CP162747.1, on the reverse strand, counting down.
GCCCTGGCAAGCATATTGGCGAATAAACAAAAGCGCTTGCATGACATAGGGATTGCCCAACGGCTGGTGCAAGCTCGACACCTGCACGTTGACCGCATCCGGCGGGATCAGGATTTGCGTGCCGGTGGACGGCATGCCGTGCAGCATCTGGTGAAGCAATTGCGCGGCGGTACGGCCCATGGTTTCCGTGCCCTGAATGACTGAACTCAGAGGCACCCGGGTCAGGCTGCGGGTCAGCGGATCATTGTCGATGCCAATCAGTGCCACTTGCTCCGGCACGGCAATGCCGGCGGTCAGGCAGGCTTGTAGCAATTGCCGGGCGCGGGCGTCGCTGACGGCGATGATGCCGATGGGTTTGGGCAGGCTGTGCAGCCAGGCGATCAACTGTTCGACGGCGCTGTCCCAGAGCGGCGCGCTAGTGCCCATGCCGCGATAGATTTCGCCGTGCAGACCGTCGCGCTTCATCAATTTGCGAAAGGCTTTTTCGCGCTCTTGCGCCCAGCGATTGGCTTGCGCTTCCGGCAGGCTGAAACAGGCAAAACGTTGCAGTCCCGCCTCGATCAAGTGCGTGTAGGCCAGTGTCATCAGCGCGTTGTTATCGGTGGCGACGTAGGGAATCGCTTTCGGATAGGCGCATTTATCCTCGTACGAGCCCCCTACTGCTACCACCGGCATCTGGATATCGGCCAGCGCCTCGCCAATCAACGGATCGTCAAAATCGGCAATGATCCCATCTCCCTGCCAACGCTCTATGCCTTTCAAGCGACAGAGAAAATCCTCTTCGAGAAACAGGTCCCAGGAGGCCCGAGTGCTGCTCAGGTAGTTGCCGATGCCGCTGATGATGCCACGGTCGTAGATCTTGCTGCCGTTGAACAACAAAGCGATGCGGTGAACAGGCGGTACGGTTTTCATTGTTTTTATGCTTGTTCAAGGCCCCTTGTCACAGAGGCGATTGACACAGACTAGGCGCCTGGCCGGAGAAGCTCAATACGCAAAATCGCACTCGGTGTTGATGTTTTTCATAATCAGCGAGCACAGGGCCGTTGCTAGTATCGAGACACCGCCAAGAACAACAAGGACAAGGTCCATGCAGTATTTCCCCGATGTCGATGCGATTCGCTACGAAGGCCCGGATAGCGATTCTCCCCTCTCCTTTCGTCACTACGACGCCGACAAACTGATCCTCGGCAAACCCATGCGCGAACACCTGCGCATGGCTGCCTGTTACTGGCACACGTTCGTCTGGCCGGGTTCCGATGTGTTCGGTGCTGGGACGTTCAAGCGCCCTTGGCAACACGCCGGCGATCCCATGGAATTGGCGATCGGCAAAGCAGCCGCCGCCTTCGAGTTTTTCTCCAAACTGGGTATCGACTATTACTGCTTCCATGACACCGATGTCGCCCCGGAGGGCAGCTCTCTCAAGGAATACCGCAACCACTTCGCGCAGATGGTTGATCACCTGGAGCAACACCAGGAAGCCAGCGGCATCAAGCTGCTGTGGGGGACCGCCAACTGCTTCAGCAACCCGCGTTTCGCTGCCGGCGCCGCGAGCAACCCCGATCCCGAAGTGTTCGCCTGCGCCGCTGCCCAGGTGTTCAGCGCCATGAACGCGACCCATCGCCTGAAAGGCGCCAACTACGTGTTGTGGGGTGGTCGAGAAGGCTATGAAACCCTGCTCAACACGGACTTGAAGCGTGAACGCGAACAACTCGGACGCTTTATGCGCATGGTGGTCGAGCACAAGCACAAGATTGGTTTTACCGGCGACCTGCTGATCGAGCCCAAACCGCAGGAGCCGACCAAGCACCAATACGATTACGACAGCGCCACCGTGTTCGGCTTTCTCCAGCAGTTCGGGCTGGAGCACGAAATCAAGGTCAACATCGAGGCTAACCACGCGACCCTGGCTGGGCATAGTTTCCATCACGAGATCGCGACGGCCGTCTCCCTTGGGATTTTCGGTAGCATCGATGCCAATCGGGGTGATCCGCAAAACGGCTGGGACACCGACCAATTCCCCAACAGCGTCGAAGAGATGACCCTGGCCACCTATGAAATCCTCAAGGCCGGCGGCTTCAAGAATGGCGGTTTCAACTTCGACTCCAAGGTGCGCCGGCAAAGCCTTGATCAGATTGATCTGTTCCATGGCCACGTCGGCGCGATGGACGTGCTCGCCCTGTCGCTGGAGCGCGCAGCGGCCATGGTCCAGAACGACGAGCTGCAACGGCTCAAGGATCAACGTTACGCCGGTTGGCAGCAGCCGTTCGGCCAGGCGGTGATGGCCGGTGACTTCAATCTTGAGTCGTTGGCGGAGCACGCGTTCACCAACGAGTTGAACCCGCAAGCCGTCAGCGGCCGCCAGGAAATGCTCGAGAACATCGTTAACCGCTACCTCTATCGCTGATCGCTACGAGGATCTGCCGGCGCTTCGACGCTGTGACAATTGCACGACAATTCTGTGCCTGCGGCGTCTGCGGATTCTCTACAGTTTTACCAGCCCGATACTCATCGTCAGGCCGTGTCTTTCCAACAACAATAAAAGGACGCCCCACTATGAAGAACGTAAAACGCACGCTGTTGGCCACTGCCCTGGCGCTGCTGTCACTGCCGGTGATGGCTGACGCTGCCCACCCGAAAATCGGTTTTTCCATTGATGATCTGCGTCTGGAACGCTGGTCGCGTGACCGTGACTACTTCGTCGCGGCGGCTGAAAAAATGGACGCCAAGGTATTCGTACAGTCGGCCGATGCCAACGAGCAAAAACAGATTTCCCAGATCGAAAACCTGATTTCCCGGGGCGTCGATGTCATCGTCATCGTGCCGTTCAACGCTACGGTGCTGACCAACGCGGTGGCCGAAGCGAAGAAAGCCGGGATCAAAGTCGTCTCCTACGATCGACTGATTCTCAACGCTGATGTCGACGCGTACATTTCCTTCGATAACGAAAAGGTCGGTGAGATGCAGGCCAGCGGCGTGCTGAATGCCGCGCCCAAAGGCAACTACTTCCTGCTCGGTGGTGCGCCCACCGACAACAACGCCAAGATCCTGCGTGAAGGCCAGATGAAAGTGCTGCAACCGGCCATCGACAAGGGCGATATCAAGATCGTCGGCCAACAGTGGGTGAAGGAATGGAACCCGACCGAAGCGCTGAGCATTGTTGAAAACGCCCTGACCCGCAACGACAACAAAATCGACGGCATCGTCGCCTCCAACGACGCCACGGCCGGCGGCGCGATCCAGGCACTGGCGGCGCAGCAGTTGGCCGGCAAGGTGCCGATTTCCGGGCAGGACGCTGACCTTGCTGCAGTCAAGCGAGTGATCGCCGGCACGCAAACCATGACCGTGTACAAACCGCTGAAACTCATCGCTACCGAAGCCGCCAAGCTCTCGGTGCAACTGGCGCGCAACGAAAAACCCGCCTTCAGCTCGCAGTACGACAACGGCAGCAAAAAAGTCGACACCATCCTGCTCACGCCAACCCCGCTGACCAAGGACAACATCGACCTGCTCGAACAGGACGGCTTCTACACCAAGGCGCAAATTGCCGGGAAGTGATCACATCACAAATCTCCGGTGATGCGAAAACCCTTGTGGGAGCGAGCCTGCTCACTCCCACAGGTTTCGTGGTGTGTGAGTCTTTGATATACGAGCCCTGTCCATGTCCGACTATCTGCTGCAAATGAACGGCATCGTCAAAACCTTCGGCGGTGTCAAAGCGCTCAACGGCATCGACATCAAGGTCAGGCCCGGCGAGTGCGTTGGCCTGTGCGGCGAGAATGGCGCCGGCAAATCCACGCTGATGAAGATCCTCTCGGCGGTCTACCCCCACGGCACCTGGGACGGGGAAATCCTCTGGGACGGGCAACCGCTCAGAGCCCAATCGATCAGCGAAACAGAAGCTGCCGGCATCGTCATCATTCACCAGGAGCTGACGCTGGTACCCGATCTGTCGGTGGCTGAAAACATCTTCATGGGCCACGAACTGACGCTGCCCGGCGGACGGATGAATTACCCGGCGATGATCCACCGCGCCGAAGCGCTGATGCGTGAATTGAAAGTCCCTGACATGAACGTTTCGCTGCCAGTGTCGCAGTATGGCGGCGGCTATCAGCAACTGGTGGAGATCGCCAAAGCCCTGAACAAAAAGGCGCGCCTGCTGATCCTCGACGAGCCTTCATCGGCCTTGAGTCGTTCGGAAATCGAGGTGTTGCTGGACATCATCCGCGACCTCAAAGCCAAGGGCGTGGCCTGCGTCTACATCTCGCACAAGCTCGATGAAGTGGCCGCCGTGTGCGACACCATTTCGGTGATCCGCGACGGCAAACACATCGCAACCACCGCCATGGCCGACATGGACATTGCGCAGATCATCACCCAGATGGTCGGGCGTGAAATGAGCAACCTCTACCCCAGCGAGCCACACGACATTGGCGAAGTGATTTTCGAGGCCCGGCACATCACCTGCTACGACGTCGACAACCCCAAGCGTAAACGGGTCGACGATATTTCCTTCGTCCTCAAGCGCGGGGAGATCCTCGGTATCGCCGGGCTGGTCGGTGCCGGCCGCACTGAACTGGTCACCGCGCTGTTCGGCGCTTACCCCGGTCGCCACGAGGGCGAAGTCTGGCTCGATGGCCAACCCATCGACACGCGCACGCCGCTCAAATCAATCCGTGCCGGCCTGTGCCTGGTGCCAGAGGACCGCAAACGCCAAGGCATCATTCCGGACCTGGGCGTCGGCCAGAACATCACCCTCGCCGTGCTGGACAACTACTCAAAACTCACCCGCATCGATGCCGAAGCCGAACTGGGCAGCATCGATCGGGAAATCTCGCGCCTGCACCTCAAGACCGCCAGCCCGTTCCTGCCGATCACTAGTCTGTCCGGTGGCAATCAACAAAAAGCCGTGCTGGCGAAGATGCTGCTGGCCAAGCCCCGGGTGCTGATTCTCGACGAGCCGACCCGAGGCGTGGACGTCGGCGCCAAATACGAAATCTACAAGTTGATGGGCGCGCTGGCCGCTGCCGGCGTGTCGATCATCATGGTCTCGTCGGAGCTGGCCGAAGTGCTCGGCGTTTCCGACCGCGTGCTGGTGATCGGCGAAGGCCAGTTGCGTGGCGACTTCGTCAACCATGAATTGACGCAGGAACAAGTGCTCGCCGCCGCCCTTAGCCAGTCTGGCAGGCATAACAATAATGATCGGAAATCCGCGTAAATGAATCAGGTCAAACAACTGTTCACCCGCTACAAAATGCTCGCATTGGTGTTTGCCGTGGTGCTGATCTGGCTGTTTTTCAGCTGGCAGACCGAGGGCGGATTCCTGACCCCGCGCAACCTCTCCAATCTGCTGCGGCAAATGTCGATTACCGGCATTCTTGCCTGCGGCATGGTGCTGGTGATCATCAGTGGCGAGATCGATTTGTCGGTCGGTTCATTGCTCGGCCTGCTCGGTGGCCTCGCGGCGATTCTTGATGTGGTCTACCACATTCCGCTGTTGGCGAACCTGAGTCTGGTCGCCTTGTGTGGCCTGATGATCGGCCTCGCCAACGGCTACATGACGGCTTACCTGCGCATCCCCTCGTTCATCGTCGGCCTGGGCGGCATGCTGGCTTTTCGCGGGATTTTGCTGGGGATTACCGGCGGCACGACCATCGCACCGGTGTCGCCGGAGCTGGTTTACATTGGCCAGGGTTACCTGCCCCACGCGATCGGCACAGGCCTGGGCATTCTGTTGTTCGCGCTGACGGTGTTCCTGACCTGGAAACAACGACGCAATCGCGCCCTGCACGGCCTCGCGGCGCATTCATTGGTGCGTGATTTTATCCGCGTGTTGGTGATCGGTGCCGTGCTCGCCGCTTTCGTGCAGACGCTCAACAGCTACGACGGCATTCCGGTGCCGGTCTTGTTGCTGCTGATTCTGCTCGGCGTGTTCAGCTACGTGACCAGTCAGACTGTGTTCGGCCGGCGCGTGTATGCCGTGGGCAGCAATATGGAAGCGACGCGCCTGTCCGGCATCAATGTGCAGGCGGTGAAGCTGTGGATCTTCGGGATCATGGGCGTGATGTGCGCCCTCGCCGGCGTGGTCAACACCGCACGCCTGGCCGCCGGTTCGCCTTCGGCCGGGAGCATGGGCGAACTTGATGCCATCGCCGCCTGCTTCATCGGCGGCACCTCGATGCGCGGCGGTTCCGGCACGGTGTACGGCGCCCTCCTCGGCGCGCTGGTCATTACCAGTCTGGACAACGGCATGTCGATGCTCGATGTCGACAGCTATTGGCAGATGATCGTCAAGGGCAGCATTCTGGTGTTGGCGGTTTGGGTGGATGTGAGTACGCGGACCGGGCGCCGTTGAGCCGCAGGCATCACGCAGTGGTCGCGGCCGCCGGGCTGAGAATTTCCATCAGGAAATCGATAAACACATTGATCCGGCTGGACCCACGGTGATTGGGTAAATACAGCGCGTTGATGCACGTGCTGGCACTGCCGGGATTGACCTCGTAATGCTCAAGTAAGCGGGTCAACCGGCCGGCTGCCACGTCGTCGCGCACCAGCCAGTCAGCCAGCAGCGTCACCCCGCCGCCACCGATGGCAGCTTCGCGCAGGATGTCGGCGTTGTTGCTTTGCAGGCGCCCATGGACATTGAGTTGAATGGGCGCGTCTTCATTCTGAAAGGTCCAGTGCTGGTGTGTGCCGCCGTAATCGAAACGCAGGCACTGATGCTCGAGCAAATCCCTTGGGTGACCAAGCGCCGCGCTACGCGCCAGATACGCCGGACTGGCCACCACCCAGCGTTCGAACTGCCCCACGCGTTTGCTGACGATGTCTTCACTGACCACCGACGACCCCAGCCGCACCGAAACATCGATCTGCTCGCTGAGCAGGTCGCTGACCTGATCGCTCAGCGACAGACTGATCTCCAGGCCCGGATGCCGCTCCAGCAAGCGACTCAGGTGCGGCGCGATCAGGCGTCGCCCGAACTCCACCGGCACGCTGATGCGCAAACGGCCCTGCGCTTCGGCGCCACGATCGGCGACGACGGCATCGGCTTCGTCGATCGCGTCGAGAATCGCCACGGCTTTTTCAAAATAGGTCTGGCCGGCAACGGTCACGCTGGTGTTGCGCGTGGTGCGATTGAGCAGGCTCGCGCCCAGTTCGTGTTCCAGCCCGGCCACTTGCCGTGTCACTGACGACGTTGATATCCCGAGTTTGCGCGCTGCCGAGGAATAGCCTCCGCAGCGCACGGTTTCCACAAACATCTTCAGTGCCAGCAACTTGTCCATAAGCGGAGTCCGGTCGAAAGGGAACGCGGATGATTGTGCATCACTGTTCCCCCCTCGTCTTGTACCGCCGTGCTTGCCCGCACTCGCCGGTTGTTCAGACATCGGCCTGGCGACTCAGGAACAAGCCAAGCGCCAGCGCTGGCAACAGCGCCACAGCGACGGCGGACAGGTTCCAGCCGAAATGCTCGTACAACGGGCTCGCAACCAGCGACCCCAGCGCGCCGCCGACGAAAATACTGGTCATGTACACGGCGTTCAGGCGCGCACGGCTGTGCGGATCGAGGGCGTACACCTCACGCTGGCCGAGCACCATGTTCAATTGCACGGCGAAATCCAGCAGCACCGCGCACACCACCAGCCAGACATAACCGCTGCCCGGGAGCGCGGCGATCAACAGCGAAACCGGCGCCAGCAGCAATGCGACCAGCGTGCCGCGACGACCATGCCCGGCATCGGCCAGACGTCCGGCAATCGGCGCGGCAATGGCACCCACCGCACCGACCAGCGCGAAGATCGCGACTTGTGCCTGAGTGAAGCCGTGGTGACGCATCAGTTCAATCGGCGCGAGGGTCCAGAACAGACTGAAACTGGCAAACAACAGTCCTTGATACAGCGAGCGCTGACGCAACAGCGGATAGCGCCGGGCCAAGGCAAACACCGAACCGATCAGCGCGGCATACGTGGCTTTATGCGTCGGCAACCGGCGCGGCAGCGCCACCGCAGTGATCAGCGCGATGACCGCCATCAGGGCCGCAGCGCTGTAAAACACCCCACGCCAGCCGAACACTTCAACCAACAGGCTCGACAGTGGCCGCGACAACAGAATGCCCAGCAACAGACCGCTCATGATATTGCCGACAACGCGGCCACGGCTGGCCTCGGGCGCCAGGTGCGCCGCCAGCGGCACAAGGATCTGCACGGCAACCGAGGTCAGGCCGATGAGCAAAGACAACAGCAGGAACATCGACGGCGAATGGGTCAGCCCGGCGCACAGCAATGTGACGCTCGCCGCCAGGGTGAAACCGACCACCAGCCGGCGGTTTTCCATCAGGTCGGCCAGCGGCACCAGCAGCAACAGGCCCAGCGCGTAGCCAAACTGCGTGAGCGACACGATCAGGCTGGCATTGGCGCTGGACAGACCGATCTGCGGTGCAATCAGTTCGACGATCGGCTGTGCGTAATAAAGATTGGCCACGACCGCGCCACAGCAGAATGCCAGGAACGCGACCATCAGGCCGGAAAGTGAAGTTGGCTGTTCGGCGCTGGCCGCAACGGCCGGATTGCCCGTAAGCATGATGACACCTCATTGAGTTCAGGAAAGTGCTGCCAAGGCTACGGCCCTGTGGCGATGCGCAGAATCCACGCGGCGGGCAATGCACTGATGCGTCCTGCGCAACGGCGCAGGCGTTGCTTCTCGCGCAACGCGCTGTTGCGTGCGCCGCTGATTCTCCAACGCTGGTGGTTTCTCTACGCTTTGGCCCCTGGCGTCGTCGTCCCCAGCGGTGCCCTTCCCCGGCTGTTACAAGGAGCGTTGTCATGACCCGTATCCGATCCGTTCTGCCATTGCCTGCCGCGTTTTTCTCAGTCCCATGAACAGCTCATTTCTGAAGTCCAGAACGCTATGGATCAGCGTGGCCGTCGTCGCCGTGCTCGGCCTGACCGGCGCCATATGGCTGATGTGGCGCCCGGCAATTACACCGATCGAGCGCCCGACAATGTTCGATACTGCGCAGTTGCAACGCGGTGCGCGGGTGGTCGAGGCCGGCGATTGTGCGGTGTGCCATACCCGCCCCGGCGGTGAATATCTGGCCGGCGGGCTGCCGCTGGTAACGCCGTTCGGCACGCTGTACAGCACCAACATCACCCCGGACGTAGAGACCGGTATCGGCCAATGGTCGCTGCCGGCCTTCGAGCGGGCGATGCGTCAGGGCATTGCTCGCGATGGTCACTTGCTCTATCCGGCGTTCCCCTACGTGCACTACCGGCGCATGAGCGCAGCAGACATCGCCGACGCTTATGCCTACTTGATGAGCGGCCCTGCCGTACACGCGCCGGCCGAGCAGAACCAGATGAACTTTCCGATGAACATTCGTCCGTTGGTGGCGTTCTGGAACCTGCTGTTCCTGCACGGTGAGCCACTGACGCCGCTGGCGGGGCGCAGCGAAGCGTGGAATCGAGGGCGTTATCTGGTCGACGGTCCGGGCCATTGCGCTGGCTGCCATTCGCCGCTGAACCTGATCGGCGCGGAAAAATCCTCGGAATATTTGCAAGGCGGCAGCGTCGATGGCTGGCAAGCGCCCGCGTTGGTCGGTATGGGCCAGCGCGCCAACCCGTGGAGTCGCGCGCAACTTGTCGGCTATCTGCGCGCCGAGATCGTCGATGGACACGGCACACCCGCCGGGCCGATGCGTCCGGTCAGCTTGAGTCTGGCCCGCTTGCCCGCCAGTGAAGCCGAGGCGATTGCCGAATACCTGCTCAGTCTGGAAAACCCGCCTTCGGTGACAGAGACGACGGCGAAGACGCCTGCCAGTGAAGCGGCAGACCACTCGACCGGCACCCTGCTCTTCAGCAGTGCCTGCGCCGGCTGCCATGGCCCGGCGGCACCGATGCGCACCATCGATGGTCGCCCGGGGTTGCAAAACACCTCGGCGCTGCAAGCGGCCAGTTCGCGCAACTTCCTCAAAACCGTGCTTGAAGGCTTGCCCGCCACGCCAGGATCGCCCGGCCCACTGATGCCTGCATTTGCCGCCAGCCTGGACAACGCGCAACTCGGCGCACTGGCCGCGTATCTGCGTCAGCAAGCCAGCCCCGATCAACCGTGGGCCGACCTCTCTTCCACTATTGAAGCGTTACGTCAGGAGACGAAATGAGCCAGATCATCCTCAACGTCAACGGAGCCGCGCAACCGCTTGAGCTGGAGCCGGACATGCCGCTGCTGTATGCGCTGCGCAATCACTTGAACCTCAACGGTGCCAAATACGGCTGCGGTCTCGGGCAATGCGGTGCCTGCACGGTGATCGTCGATGATCGACCGGTGTTCGCCTGCCTGACGCCCTGCGCCGGTCTCGAAGGCAAAAAAATCCGCACCGTGGAAAGCCTCGGCAGCGCGGAACAACCTGGCCCTCTGCAAGCGGCGTTCATCGAGAAACAGGCTGCGCAATGCGGCTACTGCATCGCCGGCATGCTGATGCGCGCGCAAGCGTTGCTTGAGCGTAATCGCCACCCGGATGAGGCGACCATTCGCGAATACATGGCCGGCAACCTGTGCCGCTGCGGTACGCACTTGCGGATCATCGAGGCGATCAAACAGGTGGCCGGGCACAACGGGAGCCTGACATGAGCGAGTCGAATGAACTGAATCCGAGCCGACGCGCCTTCCTGCGCGGTGGTGCGTTGCTGATGGCGTTCACCCTGCTGCCGGTCGCGCGGCGTGTGTTGGCGGATACGGAAGTCGATACGCTCGGCACCGTGGTCCTCGCGCCCGACCTGCCCGGCAGCCTGCGCACCAACCCGTTTCTCGACGCCTGGATCCGCATCGGCGCCGACGGCATTACCGTCTACACCGGCAAGGTCGAATTGGGCACCGGGGTGAAAACCGCATTGCTGCAAATTGCTGCCGAACGTTTGCAGGTGCCGGCAACCGCTATCAACCTGCTCACCGCCGACACCGCGCTGACGCCCAATGAAGGCTACACCGCCGGCAGTCACAGCATTTTCGACAGCGGCACCGCGTTGTACAACGCCGCCGCGCAGGTACGCGAAATGCTCGTCGATGCCGCCGCGCGCCGTTGGCAGGTTGATGCAGCGCTGCTGAGCACTCGCGACGGTGTGATCGAAGGCCCGGCCGCTCAGCGGATGAGTTACGTCGACGCGGTCAAGCATGTCGATGTGCATCAATATGCCAAGGCGCAGTCACCGGCGATGGCCGCCGCTGACTTCAAACTGATCGGCCATTCGTTGCCGCGCCTCGACATTCCGGCGAAGGTCAGCGGTGGCGCAGCATTCGTCCAGGACATGCGCCTGCCGGGCATGCTGCATGCGCGGGTGATCCGCCCGCCCCGTCCGGGCTGCACGTTGCAAGCATTCGATACGGCGTCCATCGAGGCGTTGGCTGGCGTGGTCAAAGTGATCCGTGACGGCAGCTATCTGGCGGTACTCGCCCATGATGAGTGGCAAGCGATCAAAGCCATGCGCCGTGCCAGTGAGGTGACGCAATGGAGCGAGGGCGAAGCGATTCCCGAGGCGGCCGAGATTCATGGCCTGCTCAAACGCCTGCCCTCACGGCGCTATCCGATCAGCCACAGCGGCACGCCGAGTGGCGCGGCCGACACGCGTTTTCAGGCGCGGGTCACCAAGCAGTATTTGATGCATGGCTCGATCGGCCCGTCTTGCGCAGTGGCCTGGTTCAAGGACGGCAATCTCACGGTCTGGACCCACACCCAAGGCGTGTACCCGCTGCGCGCCGGCATTGCCGAAATGCTCGGTCTGCCACCTGAGCGGGTGCGCTGTATTCATACCGAAGGCTCAGGGTGTTACGGGCACAACGGCGCCGATGATGCCGCCGCCGATGCGGCATTGATTGCCCTGCGCGTGCCCGGTACGCCGGTGCGCGTGCAATGGATGCGCGAACAGGAAAATCTTTGGGAGCCGTATAGCTCGGCGATGGTCAGCGAAGTTGACGCCGGCCTCAGCCAAGGTCGTTTGCAGGATTGGGCCTACGAACTCTGGACCACGCCGCACAACGAACGCATCGTCAACGCCGGGCGTCTGCTGCCGGCACGCTTGCTCGCGCGGCCCTTCGCCTCGGCGCCCTCCGTGCCGATCGCCCAGCCCGAAGGCGATGGTGATCGCAATGCGGTGCCGCTGTACGACCTCAACTCGACGCGCATCAACATGACCTTCGTCACCCAGATGCCCTTTCGCACCTCGGCCATGCGTTCGCTGGGTGCGCACATCAACATCTTCGCTATCGAGGCGAGCATCGACGAGTTGGCGATCAGGGCCGGTATCGACGCGGTGGCGCTGCGTCTGGCCCACCTCAGCGATCCGCGTGCTCGCGCGGTCATTGAGCGTGTGCGTGATGAGATCGGTTGGCCGCAAAAAAGCAGCGAGCCCGGCGCCGGTATCGGTTTCGCCTTTGCCCGCTACAAAAACATCATGGGTTACTGCGCCATCGCGGTGAAACTTCGAGTGCATCCGCAGACCGGCGAGATCCGTATCGATCACGTGGTGACGGCGGTTGACGTTGGCCAGATCGTCAGCCCCGATGGCCTGCGCAATCAGGTCGAGGGCGGCATCGTGCAGTCCGCGAGCTGGACCCTGTACGAAAAAGTCGCCTACGACGCAGGAGGCATTCGCAGTTACGACTGGAGCGGTTATCCGATTCTGCGTTTCACACAACTGCCGAAAAAAGTCGATGTGCATTTGCTCGACCAGCCGGGACAACCCTTCCTCGGTGCCGCTGAAATCGTCCAGGGGCCGATGGCCGCCGCCCTTGGCAACGCCGTCGCCAACGCCACCGGCCGGCGCTGGCTGAACCTGCCGCTGACCCGTTCCAACCCACCCGCCTGAGCCACACCCGTGTTCATCGCTGATGAGCACGGGTGCCGTTGCGCCCTGCGCAAAACAGCGTAGCGCCGGTCACCGATTATCAGCCCCGCTGCCCCCGGTTAAGTTAGCGGCACTGGTTCGCGGCCCCGCTGCCGCGCTTGAATTCCTTCTATTGAAATATGGAGCTACCCATGACCCGTCGTCTGTTCCAACCCCTCGCACTCGGTCCTTACACCCTCGCCCATCGCGTGGCGATGGCGCCGTTGACGCGCTCACGCGCCGGCCAACCGGGCGATGTGCCGACGCCGATGAACGCCGAGTACTACCGCCAGCGGGCCAGTGCCGCGCTGATCATCACCGAAGCCACGCAAATCTCCCGGCAAGCTCAGGGTTACGCCTGGACGCCGGGCATCTACAGTCCTGAGCAAGTTGAGGCGTGGCGTGACGTCAGCGCGGCGGTGCATGAGGCCGGCGGGTTGATCTTCATGCAGCTGTGGCACGTCGGTCGGGTTTCCCATCCCAGTTTTCAACCCGATGCCGGCCTGCCGGTTGCGCCCAGCGCGCTGCCGGTGCCTGGCAAGACGTTTATCGTCGATGAAAACGGTAACGGCGTCTGGGGTGATGTGCCGGTGCCGCGCGCGCTGGAAACCGCGGAAATCGCCGGCATCGTCGAGGACTACCGCGTGGCCGCGCGCAACGCATTGCAGGCGGGCATGGACGGTGTAGAGATTCATGCTGGCAACGGTTACCTGCTCGATCAATTTCTTAACAGCAACAGCAACCAGCGTGACGATGCCTATGGCGGCAGCGTGGAAAATCGCGCGCGGTTTCTGCTGGAAGTGGTCGCGGCCGTGGCTGAAGAAGTCGGCGCCGAACGAGTGGGCGTACGCCTGACGCCGATGGGCCGCTTCATGGGCATGGGCGATGACACCCCCGAGGCCACCTTCGGCCACCTCGTCGAAGCGCTCAACCAATGGAATCTGGCCTACCTGCATCTGGTCGAGCCAGCGATGGTCGGCACAGTCAAAGATGAGAACTTCGACCCGCGCTGGGACGCGATCATTGCCCAGTTGCGCAAAGCCTGGAACGGCGTGCTGATCCTGGCGGGCGGCTACGATGCGCAATCTGCCGAACAGGCGCTGATTGCCGATCGTGCCGACATCATCGCGTTTGGCCGGCCGTTCCTGGCCAACCCTGACTTGCCGCGTAGGCTGCACGATGGTCTGACACTCAACGTGCCAGACCCAGGCAGCTTTTTCGGTGGGGATCAGCGTGGCTACATCGATTATCCATTTCACGCCTGAGCAGAAGCAGACCGCCCGCATCTCATGAATGTGTAAATCCATGGAAGCAGGGGCCGATGCGCCCCTGCCCTATCAAGTCATACGATCTCTGCGCTTAATCAAATAAGTAAAAATCCACCATAACGCTGAACTTATGCGTAGCTGTGCGTTTTCAGGTCTATTGCCCGGCGTCGCCGAATGCGATAAAACGATCTGGTTGTACGACAACCTAATAAAAACCAAGTCGTTCGAACGGCTAAAAATCCTGAGTTCTGCCATGCCTCGCCCTACCGCTACGCAAACCGTACCGCCGCCCTACCCCCGTTATCTGGCTGTGATCATTCTGTTGTGCATGGGCTGTGCGTTTGCCGGCAATCATGTGGCGGCGCGAGTCGCATTTGATGATGGTGCGGGTGTGCTGCTGGCGATTTTGATGCGTTCCGGCGGGACCTTGCTGGTGCTCGCCATCCTGGTGCTGTGGCAAAGACAAAGCCTGCGCTTGCCGGCGGGTGCCTGGCGCTGGCAGCTATTGCTGGGGTTGCTGATCACTGCACAGAGTCTGTGCCTTTACTCCGCTGTCGCACGGGTGCCGGTGGCGCTGGCCCTGCTGGTGGCGAACGTGTTCCCCATTCTGCTGGCATTGCTCACCTGGGCGCTGGGTGGCCCGCGACCGAGCGCGCGCACCGCGACGTTGATGGGTTTGATTCTGCTGGGCCTGGTGTTTGTGCTGGACGTCCCCGGGCGGCTCTCGACTGCGACAGACGTCAGTGCGCAATGGCTGACGGGCGTCGCGCTCGCGTTCTGCGCCGCCAGCGTGTTCGCCTGCGCGCTGTGGATCACCGACCACAAACTGTCTCAGGTACGTGGCTCGGTGCGCAGTCTGTTGACCATTTTCATCGTGTTCAGCAGCGTCAACCTGGCAGGGCTGACAGGTGCCCTTCCCGGCGGATTGAACCTGCCCGCCACCTCAACCGGATGGCTGGCGCTCGCCACTCTGGTGGTGCTGTACGGCACAGGTTTTATCGTCCTGTTCATTTCCGTGCCTCGACTGGACATGCCGCGCAATGCGCCGGTCATGAACATCGAGCCATTGGCAACGCTGCTGATGGGCTGGATTGTGCTGGACCAAATGCTCAGCAACGGACAGATTCTCGGTGGGGTGATCGTGGTCACGGGCATCGTGTTGCTGACTTATCGTAAATCAGTGGTCAAGGCTGAGGTTAAAGCCAGTGCGTGAGGGTTTCTCTCCAGTGGTTAGGTTCGTGATTAACCCAAAGCCGTATCGAGAAACATCATCACCCCAAAACCGAGCATCAGCCCCAAGGTCGCCGGGGTCTCATGCCCGTTGCGATGAGTCTCGGGAATGACCTCATGGGAGACCACAAAAATCATCGCCCCGGCGGCCAAACCGAGCGCAATGGGATATCCCAACGCAAAGCTGCTGGAAATACCCAGTCCAACAATGGCGCCAATCGGTTCCATCAACCCTGAGCCCACCGCAATAAGCGCGGCGCGAAGTGCTGAGATGCCTGTCACGCGTAATGCCAGGGCGACAGCCAGACCTTCGGGAATATCCTGAATGGCGATCGCCGCGGTCAGCGGCAATCCGACCTTCATGTCGCCGTTGGCGAAGCTCACGCCAATGGCCATACCTTCCGGCAGGTTATGCAGTGTGATTGCCAGCACGAACAACCAGACACGATTGATGCGCTGCGCATCCGGCCCGCGGCGTCCGCTTTTCTCGTGTTCGTGAGGCACGAAACGATCAAGACCGACCATCAGCGCTACGCCCAATCCCAACCCTGCAACGACGACGCAGGCTGCGAGCAGTTGGTTATCGCAAAGCGCCTGAGCCGCTTCTATGCCCGGCAGAATCAGCGAAAACGAACTGGCGGCCAGCATCATCCCGGCGGCGAAGCCGAGCATGATGTCTTGGGTTCGGGCGGCGATGTCTCGTAACGCGATCGCTACGACAGCGCCCATTGCCGTCGCAGCGAAGCCGGTCATGCCACCGATAAAGGCGAAGTACAGATTCTGTTTGTTGGCCCCGACGAAGGCGCCATACCCGCTGATCAGCAGGAAGATTGTCACCCCGATCAGAACTGACCAGAAGACGCGACCGCCCCACCCAGACTCTGAGAATCGAGCGAACAAGGAGCGAGGTGGTGCGCCTGATGAGGACAACGGCTCGGGCATGGAAACCTCCTGTTTTGTTGATTCGATATTTTCAGCGGATGCGGATAACCAACGTACATGACCTCAGTGGTAATCGTCTCCAGCGACTGCGCGCAGATAGGCGACATCTGCTTCTCTGCGCAGGTCGCGCCACTCGTCCCAGCTGAGTATGCCCAAGCGATCCATTTCGTCCGACTGGCGCAGCAGTTCATCGTGATAGGCGTCTGGGCAGTCCATGCGCAATTCAAGGTTTTCCAGTGCACGTTGCCAGGCCGCCAAAGCGAGTAATCTGGTTTCTTGTGCGAATGTCAGTTGATTCTTGAACGCGTTCATTTCGCCCACCCCGAATATTTCCCGGTTGAGCGACTGATTTCGGGTTAGGTTCAAAATGTCTGACGAAAAGCGGATGACTGAAAGCTCTCTGCTGACGTGGCCACCAACCAATCCCAGCTCATGGATGGGGTAACGGTATGGGGCAATCGCCCCGCCACTGAATCCAGTGGCGGGGCGATGCGATTTGTTGCGTCAAAGCACCATCAGGAAGCATCAATCCAGATGGTTTTGATTTCAGTGTATTGGTCGTGCGCCCAGATCGACTTGTCGCGTCCGCCAAACCCCGACTCTTTGTAGCCGCCGAATGGCGTAGAGGCGTCGCCCTCACCGAAGCAGTTCACCGTGACAATCCCGGCGCGAATCTCGCGTGAGAGTTTCAGGGCATGGCGCAGGTTGCCGGTGTAAGCCGACGCTGCCAGGCCGTAGGCCGTGTCGTTGGCCAGCTCAATGGCTTCGTCAACGGTCTGGAACGTGGTGACGCTCAGTACCGGGCCGAAAATCTCTTCCTGGAACAAACGGCTATCGCGACTCACGCCGTCAACGATGGTGGGTTCGACGAAGATGTCGTCGCGGGTGTTTCCGCCCACCAACACGCTGAGGTTTTCGTCGCGGGCGACATCAAGGTAGGAGCGCACCTTGTCGAAATGCGCCTTGCTGATCATCGAGCCGAGGCGGTTCTCAGGATCCAGTGGATCGCCCATTTTCCAGTCGCCCAGATGCACCTGCACACGCTGCAACAGTTCATCCTTGACGTCGGCGTGCACGATCAGCCGCGATGAGGCCGAGCAGTTTTCACCCATGTTCCAGAACGCGCCGTTCACCACATGCTGGGCGACGAGGTCGATATCTTCGACATCATTCATCACCACGGCCGGGTTCTTGCCGCCACATTCCAGCACGATGCGTTTGAGGTTCGATTCGCTGGAGTATTTGAGAAACAGCCGCCCGGTGTCGGTCGAACCGGTGAAGCTGACCATCGCCACATCCGGATGACGGCCCAGCGGCTCGCCTGCTTCCTTCCCTCCCCCGGGCACGACGTTGAACACGCCGGCGGGAATCCCCGCCTGATGCGCCAGTTCGGCGACGCGCAAGGTGCTCAAGGTGGTTTCCTTGGCCGGTTTGACCACGATCGAACAGCCCGCGGCCAGCGACGGGCCGATCTTCCAGGCGAGCATCAGCAGCGGGAAGTTCCACGGCAACACCAGGCCGACGACGCCAATCGGTTCACGCACAACCATGGTCACCGCACCCGAGCCGACGGGGGCCGTAGCGTCGTAGATCTTGTCGATCAGCTCGGCATGCCAGCGCAACGTATGAATCGTTTCCGGCACGTCGATGTTCTGGCATTCGCGAATCGGCTTGCCACTGTCCAGGCTTTCCAGCACCGCCAGTTCATGGGCGTTGTCTTCCAGTAACTGGGCAAAGCGCAGCAATACCGATTTGCGTGCGGACGGCGCCAGTGAATGCCAGCGTGCGTCATCGAAGGCTTCCTTCGCGGCGGCCACCGCTGCATCGACATCGTCGGCATTGCACGCGGCAATCTCGGTCAATACCTGTTCGGTGGCCGGGTTGGTCGTGGTGAAGGTCTTGCCCGATCGGGAGGCGCAAAACTGGCCGTTGATGAAGGCTTGATTGCGAAATTCGAGCTTCGCAGCCATTTCACGGTATTGCTCTTTACTCAGCAGGTCTGCCATTTCAAGCCTCCTCGACGATACGCGCGACGTTTTTCTGAAGGGTTTTGATCACGCTTTCCAGCGCTTGCTTCTCGGAAGGCTCCAGCGCTTGTAGTGGCGCCCGGACCCCGCCGGCACGCAGGCCACTGAGTTCGCTGCCATGTTTGATCGATTGCACGAACTTGCCGCTTTCGAGGAAATCCATCAACGGCAACATCGCCGACATGATCCGCCTGCCCTTATCGAAATTTTTCTCGAGGACACAGGCTTCGTAGAGCGCGATGTGTTCGCGCGGGATGAAGTTCGAGCCGGCGCAAACCCAGCTGCGCGCGCCCCAGGCGAAAAACTCCAGCGCCTGATCATCCCAGCCACAGGACAACTGGATCGACGGATGGGCATGAGCCAGACGGTGCAGGCGACTCATCTCACCCGAACTTTCCTTGATCGCGGCGATGTTCTTGCAGCCGGCAATCGCTTCGAAAAACTCGTCGCCCATCGCCACACCCATCCGCGACGGGTAGTTGTACAGCATGATCGGCAGCCCGGCGGCCTTGTCCACGGCGAGTACGTGGGCGGCAATTTCCTTTTGCGTCGGCAAGGCATACGGTGGCGAACCGACCAGGATGGCATCCGCTTCCAGTGATTTGGCTTTTTCGGCGAAGTACACCGAGTCTTCAGTACGAATGCCGCCGGTGCCGATGACCAGCGGCAAACGTCCGCGAATAACCTCTTTGGCTCGCTCGGCCACGGTTACGCGCTCCTCGGCGGTGTGCGCGTAATACTCACCGGTGGAGCCGCCAATAACGATGCCGTGAACCTTGGACTCGATCAGGTATTCGAGCACGTCGGAGAACGCCGAATAGTCGATCTGGCCATCAGCGGACAACGGGGTAATCGCAGGGGTAAAAATTCCGTCAAAGTTCATAGCATTTTCTCCAGTGGTTCAATGTTCAATCCGTGTGCCCGACGGCATGCCAGGCAGACCGTGGTTATTGGCGGCGCAAGCCTTCAGGACGGCAGCAGAGCGACGAGGCTTCAGCGACCCTCAACTTTCTCTCCCGGCGCGGTACTGCCCCCACTTGAGGTTCATGTTCACCCCAAGCGAAAGGAACGGTTCTGGCGGGTTGCTGTTGGGGCCTGGCGCCTGCAACAGGAAATCAATCAGTGGGTCACGCTCCCCCGCCAGCCAGTCAGCGAGCAACTTGCCGGTGACGGTTCCACGCGTGACACCCAGACCGTTGCAGCCCAGCGCGCCGTAAACGTTGGGCGCCAGTTCACCGAAGAAGCCGTTGTGATTGCGCGACATGGCCAAGGCGCCGCCCCAGGTGTATTCAAACGTCACGTCCGGCAACATCGGGAAACGCTGATCGAATGAAGCCTTGTGCCGACGCACGAAACGCTCGTTGTATTTGCGGTTGCTGCGACCATCCGGGTTGAAGGTGAAACTGTTGCGGATCAGCAGGCGGTTATCCGGGGTTCGGCGCACCGTGGTGCCGAACGGATCCGCCGGAATGGCACCCCAGAACGGTTTGCCGCCCAGCCGTGCCTGTTCTTCTTCGGTCAGCGGCCGCGTGATGCTGGCGTAGGTGTAGATCGGCAACATGCGCCCTTGCAGGAAACCGAAACGCATACCGAACGAGTTGTTCGCCAGAATCAGCTTGTCGGCAGTGATGCTGCCGTGGGCGTGTTTGAGCAGCGTCTTGGCGCCGTATTCCACTTCCAGAATCGGGGTCCGCTCATACAGCGTGACGTTCGACGGCAAATGGTCGGCCAAGCCTTTCACCAGTCCGGACGGTTGCAGCAACACTGCGCCCGGCGTAAACAAAGCTTTGCGGTAAAACCGTGTGCCCAAGTGTTCGGGCAACTCATCGGCATCAATCATCTGAAAAGGCTGATCGAGTTTTTCCAGGCCCCGGCGATAGGCATCGAGGACGGCGATACCGCGGTTCTCCACCGCCGCCTGATATTTGCCGCAGGCTTTCATCTGACATTCGATGCGGTATTGATCGACCAGCTCGCGAAGTATCGATTGGCCGGCCAGATTGAGTTTCAAACTGGTCCGGGCAAGCGCGATGTCACCGATGTAATCCTCAGCACCAATGTCATGGGGAAGATCAATGGCAAAACCGGCATTACGCCCCGAAGGCCCCAGTCCGACTTCCTGCGCTTCGATCAGCACCACTTCGTCGTCGGGAAAATTCAACGCCAGTTGCCGCGCGCACGCCAGTCCCGTGAAGCCGGCACCGATGATCACCCAGCGGGCTGAACGGTGCCCGCGGTGAGCCGGCTCGGGACTGCGTGGCTTGCTCAAATGAAACCAGCCACAACTATCATCATCGGCGGGTAATGAACTGACTTTCATAGTGTTGAACCGTTAATCGTTGAAGTTGCAAAACGCACGCGGCACAAAGCAAACGCACGCAGTGGCGTTGATCCGGAAACTTGCAAAACTTGCACTTGCGCAAACAGTGACGATTGACTGTTTGTTTTAAAAACTGGCCGCCACGGCGTAACGTCCGCTACTGGCATAGTCGTTGGCGTAGTAATAATCCCTGAAGGTCATGGGCGGTAAGCCGAACAGGTCCTTGAAGCGTTTATAGAAGTGCGGATAGCTGACAAACCCGGTGGCCAGAGCCACATCCGTCAACGAACGATCACTTTGCACAATCAGTTGCCGAGCCCGAGTCAAACGCAGTTCCAGGTAGTAGCGATTGGGTGCGGCATTGAGATAGCGGGCAAACCGTCTTTCCAGTTGCCGGCGTGACACGCCGACCTGACTGGCGATTGCGTCAATTTCCAGCGGCTCCTCAATGTTTTTTTCCATCAAGTCGAGCGCGATGTTCAAAGGCTTGGGAATCGCTGAACAGCGGAGACTGTCGGCAGTCTTCGGTTGAAGGTGTCCAGACTGGTGAACCCGTTTTATTTCATCGACCAGTGCCGCATCGTTGCGCGCTCCCAGCTCCTGCATGATTGCCAGGGTCATATCCAGCGCTGAATGAGCGTTGGCGCAAGTGGCTCGGCGCTGTGCGCAAATAAACTCACGAGCGGAAACTTTCAACTGCGGGAAATATTCATTGATCAGGCCGCAGCTGTCGCTGTGGCAGGCGAACTCGCAAGCCTCCAGCAAACCGGCATCGGCCAGATAAAACGCGGCATTCCAGCACCCGGCAACGATCCCTTTGCCTGCGGACTTCTTTAGTACTCGGCGCAGCACTGGCTGCGCGGCAAGCCTCACACGATGGCCTCCGACGACAATCACCGCATCATGATTGAAACCTTCGGCAAGCAGCCTTTGCGAAGCCAGCGACACGCCAATATCGCTTTCAACCAGCCCGCCCTGAAGTGAGTAGGTCGATACCGTGTAAATCGTCTCAGCGTTGATCAGGTTTCCAGTGGCAAAGGCATCCATCGCCGTTGAAAGGGTCGTCAACGAAAAATGATCGAGCAGGATAAACGCCACCCGCACCACACGTTCGTGGCCCGACATCACGGTGGATGGGCGAAAGCCGATGTTCTGTTGTTTCAACGGACTCTGGAACGTTTCCATCTTGCGTCACCCGCTCACCTTCACTTGAAACGACAACCCGTTGGTTTGGCGACCGGCACGGCCCGCCGCCAATCCGTGGTCGAACCGATTACTTCGCTGCCGCCCGTGCGTCACTCAACCAGCCGTCATAGGCTTGCTGGTTGGCCTTGATCCATTCCGCGGCATGCCGTTTGATGTCGGCCAGCGATTTTTCACCGTTCTGCATGCGCAGGTTTTGCGCACTTTCAGCGGCGGTCGGGATGCTGACTTCAGAGAGGAATTTGCGCGCCACCGGGTTCTTCTCGGCGAACTCCTTGCTCATGACGGCATTGATCGTATCCACCGGGAAGCCGAGGTTCTTGCCGTCATGGAAGGTGTCCTTGCTTGCCTGGCCATCTGGCAGCGAGGTGAACGGCACCGGCAACCAGACCACGTCACGCCCTTCCACCAGAACACTGGCGATCCATTGCGGAACCCAAGTGAAAAACAGCACGGGTTTGCCTTGCTGGAAGCGCGCAATGGTGTCTGCCATCAACGCGAAGTACGAACCGCGGTTGTCGACCACGGTTGGGCCCAAGCCATAGGCTTTCATGTGGTGTTCGACCATGATCTCGCAGCCCCAGCCCGGGTTGCAGCCGGTCAGATCGGCCTTGCCGTCACCGTTGCTGTCGAAGAGTTTGGCGATTTCGGGTTTCTTCAGGTCCGACAGATCCTTGATCTGATAAGCCTCGGCGGTCTTCTTGTCGATCATGTAGCCCTGCAGCACGCCTTTCATGACTTGCCCGACCTTGACCATCACGTCATCGCCGCCGGCCTTCTCATAAAACGCTTGGTGCAGGTGTTCCCATTCATGCACGGTGAAGTCCGCATCGCCGTAAGACAGCGCGAGGAACATCGCCGGGTAATCAACTTCTTTTGGCTGTTTGACGTCGTAGCCCAGTTCCTTGAGGCCGGCGATCACCACTTCACCACGGAAGCGCTCTTCGGCGATGGTCGGGAAGATCGGCGTAATCGAAACACCGGCACCGGGTTTGTTGGCGTCGGCCGCGTAGGCCGCCGAGCACAACAAGGTGCCAAACACTGAAGCTACCAGGCTCGCAACCACGCTTTTCTTGAGATTTGTCAGTTTCATGTTTCACCACGCTTGGAATTTTTAATGGGGTGAGCAGGCCAACTCAATTCGTCACTGGACGTGCAACGTTCTTCTTTTTCTTCAGTTTCATGACCAGCCCCACCGGGCCGCTTTCATACCAGCGCTGACCGGAGGCCAGATCGCTGCTGCGCTCACCCATTGCCTGAGTCAGTCGGTCAAGGAATACCGCGAGCAGCACCAGCCCCGCGCCGCCGACGCTGGCCAGGCCCATGTCGAGGCGGCCGATGCCGCTCAACACCATCAAGCCCAGACCGCCCACCGAAATCATCGAGGCGACGACCACCATCGACAGCGACAGCATCAATGTCTGGTTGAGACCGGCCATCATCGTCGGCGCCGCCAACGGCAACTGCACCTTCATCAGCATTTGCGTAGCCGTGCAACCAAACGCTCGAGCGGCTTCGACCTTGTCCGCCGGGACCTGACGAATACCAAGGTTGGTCAGCCGCACCAGTGGCGCGACGGAAAAGATGATGGTGACGATCACACCGGGGACGTTGCCGATACCAAAGAGCATCACCACCGGCACCAGGTAAACGAACGCCGGCAGTGTCTGCATCGCATCCAGCACCGGGCGGATGATCATTTCCGTGCGATCACTGCGTGCGCACAAGATGCCCAGCGGGATGCCGATAACCGCGCAGAACAACAGCGATGTCAGCACCAGGGCCAGTGTGACCATCGCATCACTCCACACACCGATCAGTCCAAGCCCGGTGAGGGTGGCGACGCTGAAAATGGCGATGCGCTTGCCGCCAATCTGCCAACTGATCAGCCCGGCGATGATGATGAACACCGTCGGCGGAACCGACAGCAGTCCCCACTGCACACCGTCCAGCACTTGATCGACCGGCCAGCGGATCGAGCGAAACACTTCCCTGAAGTTATGCACCAGATATTTAAGGGCGGTTTCCACCCAGGATCCCAAAGGAATATTTAAACTATGGAAAGGATCTAGAAAGTTGAAGTCTGACATGGTGCTACCTCGCCCTCAGAAGCGGTAAATCAATTCTGATTATTCGCAGTTCAGCTATTACACAGACAGCTCAGAAGATGGCCTTGCGAAATCGAACCTTTATAAAGCCCAACTTCATCCACCACCGGCATGGGAGTTGCCGAGGCCGCAACCAGATGAAAGATGTCACGAAGAGACGCTTCCGCTTTAATCGGTATTTGCCCGCCCGGTATATAAGCGACATTGCAATCCTGTTGGGCGATATCACCCGCTTTCAGAATGCGACTGGTGTCGAAGCCGTTAAAGAAATCGCGAACATATTTATTCACCGGGTTGCACAGCAGTTCACGCGGCGTGCCGATTTGCACCACCCGCCCGCCTTCCATGATCGCAATGCGATGCCCGATGCGAACCGCTTCTTCTATATCGTGGGAGATGAAAATGATGGTGCGATCCTGCTCGGCCTGGAGCTTGATCAACTCGCCCTGCATTTCGCTGCGAATCATCGGATCGAGTGCCGAGAACGCTTCGTCCATCAACAGAATGGCGGGATCGTTGGCCAGCGCGCGGGCCAGACCGACGCGTTGTTGCATGCCGCCGGAGAGTTGGTGAGGAAAGCTCAGTTCCTGCCCCGAAAGTCCGACCTGCTCCAGTGCGCCCATCGCGCGGCAGTAGCGTTCTTTCTCGCTGACACCGCTGATTTCCAGGCCGAAGCTGACGTTGTCGATGACACTCATGTGCGGCATCAAAGCAAACGACTGGAAGACCATGCCCATGTCTTTGCGGCGAACTTGCAACAAGTCCTTGTCGCCCAGGCCAGTGATTTCCTTGCCATTGAGAAAGATCTGCCCGGACGTCGGTTCGATCAGCCGGTTGAACAATCTGACCATGGTCGATTTGCCCGAGCCGGACAAACCCATGATCACGAAAATCTCACCGCGGCGAACAGAGAAGTTGGCATCAAAAACACCAATCGCCTGACCGGTCTTTTTAAACACTTCAGCTTTTGACGCGCCTTCTTTAACCATTTTCATGGCAAGTGCTGGCTGCGTACCGAAGACTTTGAAAACATTCTTTACGCAGATGATCTCGTCGGAGCTTGTCATACCATGCCTCCTTCGCATCGTGCATCTTTCGCATTAAGCGACAGGCAAACGAGCAAAAATAATTGTAAGCGGCAGCGGTAATGAATAAATGTCTTCACGACGGGCTTCCTTTTATTATTTTTGAGGTCCCAGGAAAAAGGGATGTTTCAAATCTATTAGCATCACCCCGCTTAATCCAACTACATTTACAGGGACAATTCGATAACGTCGGGTTATCGGTTGCGACGACTGCCATTGCCGAGTGCTGCGTCAGCACCATGAGCGACCGGGTCTATCCCCACAGCGACGCTCGCGTAGCCCTCCCCGCACGGTTCCGTTACCCTCCTCGCGCTTCGTTGGGGAGTTGTATCGTTAGGAGAGTGTACGAATGAGCAAGCATGTCGACCCTGACACCATTCTGCTGAAAATGCCGTCCTTGAGGGCTGTGAAGGCATTTGTCGCCGCGGCCAAATACGAAAGCTTCACCCGTGCGGCGGAGGCATTGTGCGTTTCGCAAGCCGCGATCAGCCGGCAGATCCGTGAGCTGGAAAGCTATCTGGGCGCGCAACTGTTTACCCGGGTCGGCCGGGCGGTGGAACTGACGGCCGCCGGCGCGGTGTTCTTCGATGCCGCGCAGCTGTCCTTCGTCAACATCGCCCAGGCTGCCGAACGCATCCGCAGCAGTCAGTCGACCAAGAAGGTCCTCACCGTCTGTTGCTCGCCGGCCTTTTCCGCACTGTGGCTGTCGAACCATCTGCAAGAGTTCTTCGCACAGTGCCCGGATATCGAACTCAACCTGATCACCACGCAGAACTTTCTGACCATGGAACCCGGTGTGCAGCCGGACATCTTCATCACCAAGATTTCGCGCATCCGTGATGGTTATAGAAGCTATCCGTTGTGCCACGACGTAATTTACCCGGTGTGCACCCCGCAGTATCTGGAGAAACACCCGGAGATTGCGACGATCGAAGGCGTGCGCGATTCGGCCCTGCTCAACCTCAGCCCTTACGGTCGCTCGCAAGTCGCCGAACATGTCGACTGGGGCGTGTGGCTGGCATTTCAGGCCATCGATATTGACGATCGCCCGGCGAACAGTCCGCAGATCTTCAACGCCAACGACTACAACCTGCTGATCAGCATGGTCCTGACCCACCAGGGCATTGCGTTGGGCTGGAATCACTTGGTCACGGGATTGGTGCAGCAAGGCCTGTTGGTGCGACCGATCGAGCAACAGGTGCAACTGCGCAACAGCTGGCACTACCTGAGCTGTCGCGAAAGCTCCGAAAACGAAGACGAGTTGCGGCGTTTTCGTGAATGGATTCTGGCGAAGTTTCCCCGCCGTTAATCCGCACCGCACCGTCGTCGGATGATTTGGTTATCAATAGCCCGACGAAAATGTTGCTAGAGCGGCACCCTCCCCCTGGCTCATTGTTGAGCCGCGCCGGCCATGATCGGTTCGGCTCAACTCACAGGAAGGGATTGTTGAATGTCACTCTTCGAATTCTGTCGCGACTTTGATTTCCTCGATGCCCCGCTCAAGACTCGTGCAATCGTGCAGGACAGTCTGCTGGACATCGTCGGCGTCATGGCCGGCGCGGCCAGCAATGACACCAGCAGCACCATGCGACGTTTTGCCGAACAGCATTACCCGGCGGGCGTCTACAGCAGTCGCCTGATCTTTGGCGGACAGCGTGTCAACGTGCTCGGCGCAGCTTGGGCGGGAGGGTTCAGCGCTGACAGCCTCGATGCCCACGAAGGCCACTTCAAATCCAAGGGCCATGCCGGAGCGACCGTTGTTCCCGCCGTGCTTGCCCTCGCCGATGCGCTGCATCATCAAGGCCAGTCGATCAGTGGCCATGAACTGCTCACCGCACTGTGTATCGGTTATGAAACGGCGCTGCGGGCCGGCTCCGCCTTGATGGCGACTTCGCCGACTTATCACGCATCGGGTGGTTTTTCCGCGCTGGGCGTTGTCTGCGCCGGCGCGCGCATGCTGGGCTTTGATGAGCCGACCTTTCGCCACGCCTTGGGCATCGCCGAATACTTCAGTGCACGCTGTCCGATGATGCGCGTGGTGCAAGCGCCGACCATGCTGCGCGATGCCCACGGTGCAGGCGCATTTGCGGGATTGAACGCCTTGCTCATGGCCCGGGAAGGCATCACCGGTGCGCCGGCAGAAACGGTTGAAGGCATCACCGTCGCCGAATACTGGAGCGACATCGGTGCACGCTGGGAGATCGACAGTCAGTACTTCAAACCCTGGCCAGTTTGCCGCTGGGCACAACCGGCGCTGACCGCCATGCTCGAACTGCAACGGGAAAACCCTCAGCTCGATGCGGATTCGATTGAAACCGTTCGCGTCGAAACGTTCTACGAGTCGATGTGTTTGCAAGGACATACGCCGAATGACGCCGACCAGGCGCAGTACGCCCTCGCCTTTCCGCTGGCCGCACTGATTGTCCGGGGCAAGGTCGGTCCGGAGGAAGTCACCGGCGCGGCGATTTTTGCCGAAGATATTCGGGAATTGAGCCGCCGTATCGAAATCGTCGAAGCCGCCGATATCTCCGCCCGTTTCCCCGACGAAATCCTTTCCCGGTTGACCATCACCCTGAAGAACGGCGGCGTGCTGGTGAGTCCAATCACTGCCGCGCGGGGCGACCCCGAAACGCCCCTCAGCGCTCAAGAGCTGAGTCAGAAATTTGATCTGTTCGCCAGCGGTCTCGGTGTAGAGCGCAGTGCCGAGGTGAAAACAGCGATCAAACAAATCGCTCAATCCAGCTGTGCCATTACCGCGCTGGAACCGATTTTTCACCCAGTGCTGGCACGCCAGTCAGACATCATCGATAACCCCAACGCATGAATTGCCCACAGCAAATGTCGTTTGTGATCGCTGTCCTGCGCCCTATAGGCTGAGGGCTATGTCGCCCCTGGGAGGATAATAATGAATAAAGAAAGCGTTTTTGACCTGATCGCACAGCGCAAGGCCTGGCACTCGCTGCCGGGCACTCTTTACAGCAATGAAAGTGTTTACCGCCAGGATCTTGAGCAGATCTGGCACAAGGACTGGATCTTCGCCGGCCACACCTTTGAAATCATCAAGCCAGGGCAGTATTTCACCCTGCAGATCGGTGACTATCCCGTTGCCGTGGTGCGTGGCAAAGATGGAGAAGTTCGGGCGTTCCATAATGCCTGCCGTCACCGCGGCGCAAAAATCTGCGAGGCCGATCACGGCAAAGTGGCGAAGATGGTTTGCCCGTATCACAAGTGGACGTATGAGCTGGATGGCAACCTGTTGTTCGCCGGCAACATGGGCCAGGATTTCGACAAATCCCAATACAGTCTGAAAAGCGTTCACTGCGAGATCGTCGATACCTACATTTATGTCTGCGTGGCCGCCAAGGCCCCGGACTTCGAGGGTTTCCGCAAAGCCGTCAGTCCTTTCATCGCGCCGCACTATCTTGAAAACTGCAAAGTGGCGTTCGAGTCGAACATCATCGAGAAAGGCAACTGGAAACTGGTCTTCGAAAACAATCGCGAGTGCTATCACTGCGACGGCTCCCACCCGGAGCTGCTGCATTCGTTCGTCGATAATCTGTCGGTGGGCGGCGTCAGTGGCGAAGATGATCCAGAGCTGTCGGCTTACTGGTCCAAGTGCGAGAGCGCCGGGTTGCCAAGCCGTTTGGTGATGGACATCAACGGCCAGTTCCGCATGACCCGTATTCCGCTGTCATCCGGTGCCGTCAGCTACACCATGGATGGCAAACCGGCCGTTGCCGGTCGCCTGGACAAGACAGCTGAAGCGGACATCGGCGCGCTGCTGTACTTCCACTATCCCTCCACCTGGAATCACTTCCTCGGTGACCATGCCCTGAGCTTCCGGGTGCTGCCGATCAGCGCCACTGAAACTCTGGTCACCACCAAATGGCTGGTACCTGACAGCGCAGTGGAAGGTGTGGATTACGATATCGAGCGCCTGACCAAAGTCTGGATTGCCACCAACGATCAGGACCGCACGCTGGTCGAGGGTACCCAGCGTGGCGTGACCTCGCCGTCGTACGAGCCGGGTCCTTATTCGGAAACGGCCGAGACCGGCGTTTGTCAGTTCGATGACTGGTACTGCGCGACCATGATGGATCGGCTCAAAGGCCCCATTCCGTTGAAGTATGTTGGCTGATCGGCGTTCTGTTCACTCATGTTAACCCTGCTCCCTGCCAGCATCCCGACGGATGCTGGCAGGGACTCTTTCGTCTCGAAAAGCTGTTGTTCCGGTTCGTCGCCAAAAAAAGCCGGGAGACACCGATAAGGATGTCCACCTCAATGAACACCTCGACATCATCCGTGGCGACTTATGCAAACTACGGCGAGCGCATGTCCACGCGCATCGTGTTTTTGATCACCGGCATGGTGATGTCGGCCTGGGCGCCACTCGTGCCGTTAGTCAAAGCGCGTACCGGACTGGACGACGGTGGACTGGGCCTGTTGTTGCTGGGGTTTGGTATCGGCTCGATCGTCGCCATGCCGTTTGCCGGTTACCTGACTGCACGTTTTGGCTGCCGGCCAGTGATCATCTGCTCAACTCTCGCGTTGTGTTCGGTGCTGCCGATGCTCAGCCATCTGACATGGCTGCCGGGGCTGGCGCTCGCCGTGCTGGGGTTCGGCGCGAGCATGGGCATGCTCGATTGCGCGATCAATATCCAGTCGATCATTGTTGAAAAGAACAGCGGCGAAACCCTGCAATCCGGTTTTCACGGGCTCTACAGCGTCGGCGGTATCGCCGGTGCCGGGGCCATGACGGCGATGCTCAGCCTGGGGCTGGATCCGCTGCTGTCTGTGCTGTGTCTGGTGGCGATCATCCTCGCTGCGCTGTACAAAGCTGCGCCAAGTTTGTTGCCCTATGGCACGGAAAGAGACGGCCCGTTGTTGGCGATGCCACGGGGGATCGTGCTGCTATTGGGCGTCCTGTGTTTCATTGTTTTCCTTACGGAAGGCGCCATGCTCGACTGGAGCGCGGTTTTCCTTGCCTCGCAACGCGCAATGGAACCCAGCTACGCAGGCTTGGGTTATGCGAGCTTCGCCGCGGCGATGACGCTCGGGCGCCTGACCGGAGATGCCATCGTCAGTCGGCTGGGTGGCATTCGCGTGGTGGCGCTGGGCGGGATCTGCGCGGCGGCCGGCATGTTGGTTTCGCTGGTGTTCGAGAGTTGGCAGGCGTCCTTGCTGGGCTATGCCTTGGTCGGCATCGGCTGCTCGAACATTGTCCCGGTGCTGTTTACCGCGGCAGGTCGGCAACAGCGCATGCCCCAGCGCACCGCGATTCCGGCGATCATTTCCATGGGCTACGCTGGCATTCTCATGGGGCCGGCGTTTATCGGCATGGTTGCGCATCTCAGTACGCTGGTGGTCGCGTTGGGTGGCTTGGTTTTCCTGTTGTTGTTTGTCAGCTACGCCGCAAGATTTTTGAAGACCTGATGCGCTGGTCACAAGCCTTTGGAACATTGATCGGCTTGCAGGAAATCTTTTAGCGAAGCCTGATAAAGGGTCAGTGGTCGATTGTCGGGCTGCGACAGTGCAAATGGAATCACAACGAGATGTGAAACCGTTGTGGCGCTCACTGAGTAAGTTGTTTGCCTGCAAAAGCCGTTATCTTTATTCAGGATGAAATCAAACTTGTACAGGTCTGGCCTTGTACACCAGCTCGGAATCAAACCAAAACTCAACCCCGTCAAATACTCTTGTGTGCAAGCGCCACCCAATGAGAATTCCGAGACTTTGATTTCCAATGCAGGGAGGCTCGAGGCTACAGGGCTGGAGCTGTGATCCTGTGCATTTGGAAACATGCTTTTTGTCAGCGCGTAGGCGTCTTTGCCAAGGCGACTGTTTTTCCAGGGAGAGTCTATTTCGTAGCTGAAGCTGGAGATGGTTTCCTGTTTTGCGGCTCCCGCGTGTTCGTTGATTGTCGGCACGGTCGCATAGGAGGTACATCCTGAACACAGCATCGCAACACTGACAACAACACATCCATGAGCTATTAAGCGGCGCATTCTAAATTTCAGTCCCCACTATTGATCAGCCATTGCACTGGCGTTTTTCTGGCCTGCTTCGGCCAGCTTCTTTTGCACATAAAAAAGCATCAGCACCGAGTTTCTCTGAGCCTGTCGAGACTGTTGTTCGAACAACGCCACAAGCTGTTCTTCACGCTTGCACCCAGCATTGACATTGCCCTTTGCAAATTCGCAGGTACCGTATTGGCCCCAGCCTTTGCGGGCCTCATCGGTATCTCGGGCGGGATACACCCAATACGCTTTCCATGCACCGTCGACGACAGGTTTACCGGCTGCGTCTATCTGCTCTATCGCCTGCAAGGTGGCTGTCGCGGCGGCATTCAAAAAATGCTGAGGAGTGGCATCGGCTTGACCTGCCTCATCACGAAGCGCCTGACACTGCGCTTCAGACAAATCGAACACTGGCAGCGCTTCAATGCTCTCGAACTCATCAAACGGATCGGCAGGATTGCCCGGCAACTTGGCGTGGTAAGCCGGGACTACATGGCCGGGGACGCTCATGTCCTGTATGTAATGCAGGACCCTTCCCGCTTGCTCGTATACCTCAACGGGATCGGCATCAGGTTCCGCCAGCAGCGCGTTCAGCTTTTCAATGCGTTTGGAAAAAATCACATCCAGGCTGCGATTGGCGAACCAGAAGGGCTCAAGCTTTTTGTTGCGGTTATAGAAGTGCCAATTGGTAGCGCGCTGAGGGAGCGTCAGCAGGTTTGAATCCTCAGCGTCAGTGCCTGCCGCCAAAGCCTCGGCCAACTGCTCGGGCAACTTCACCCCCGGGCAGCGTTGATACGCCTGCGCTGCTCTCAGTGCATAGGCCGAATGCAGGTCGGGGTTGAAGGCGAAGGCCGGGGTTGAAGGGTTGAACAGCAGCGATAGGCCAAATGCTGCGAGGTAACGTGTTGCGGCTGTTCGGCCTATCGGGGTGGCTTCCATGCTGTTGATCTCCAGAAACTTGCGTGATTGCGCAACACTGACCGTACACGAGGCAATTTAGCACTTAGGTGATGGCAAAAAGCTGTTTTTTCTCCGTCCGCTCAGGACAAGCATAAATGGCAACACCTGCGTCCTAACGTCGCAGCAAACAGCTATTGGCAAATCCTGCACAAGCCTTAGAATCCCGCGCTCTCTTGCAGCCCTCTCGGTGTCTGCCCGCACCACACACACCGGCTTGGCAATCGCATGCGCAGAGGCGCACGTTGCGCTGTTCGATCTCTAGAGGTTTTTATGTCTCCGCGTTTGCTGGCCATGGCGCTGGCGCCCCTGCTCGGGCTGTTCATTGTTGCGCTGGGCAACGGCTTTTTGTCTTCGCTGACCACCCTTCGACTCGACGCCGCCGGCGCTTCGGCGACGATGATCGGTGTCGTTTCCTCGGCCTACTTCATCGGCCTGACCCTGGGCGCCGTGTTCAATGACCGCTTGATTCTGCGCATCGGCCATATCCGCGCCTATGGCAGCTTTGCTTCGCTGATCGCCGTGACCATCCTGCTGCAGGGATTGTTTTACGACACTTGGGGCTGGTTCGCCCTGCGCCTGATCAACGGCTGGGCCACGGTCGGTGTGTTTCTGGTGATCGAAAGCTGGCTGCTGCTGGCCGGCGACGCGAAGATTCGTGGGCGCTTGCTCGCGTTGTACATGATCGTCCTGTACGGCGCCGGTGTGCTGGGTCAGGCAACGTTGGGCAAGATCACCGGGTTGAGCGACAGCGCACCGTTCATGATCGCCGGCATGCTCGCTTCGTTGTCGGTGCTGCCGATCGTGATCCTGCCGCGCGTGTCGCCATTGCTCGATCAGGTCGAGCCGCTCAAGCCTCGGCAACTATTGGGCGTGACGCCGACCGGGCTGGTCGGCTGTTTCGGTTCGGGTGTGACCATTGCGGCGATCTACACCTTGCTGCCGCTGTACTTGCAGCGCAGTGGTCTGAATGTCGGGGAAGTCGGCAGCATGATGGCCTGGACGATCCTCGGTGCGATGCTCCTGCAATACCCGGTGGGACGCTGGTCTGATCGCAAGGATCGCTTGCAAGTGCTGACGATTCTGACAGTGGCGTGCACGGTATTGTCGCTGTTGATCGTCCTGGTGCCGTTGTCCTCGACGATGCTCGCGGTGATGTTGTTTCTGCTTGGTGGTGGTGTGTTCGCGCTTTACCCGGTCGCGGTCAGCCATGCCGCCGACCGCGCCCCGGCCGAAGCCTTGGTGCCGATGATTCAGGGCTTGCTGCTGATCAACTCACTGGGCTCGGCGATCAGCCCGATGATGATCTCGCCGGTGATGAATTCGTTCGGTGCCAATGGTTTGTTCTGGGTGTTTGCACTGGTCAATCTGTGCATGGTTACCTTCTTCCTGTGGCGCCGTGGCAAACGCCCGGTTCCGGCCAATCCCGCGCCGTTTGCAGCGGCAGCCACGTTCTCGCCGACAGGTGCGGAGCTGCGGGTGACTGAAGATCTGCGTCAGGCGGTGCAGGAGCATCCGCCGATGGTTGATGCACTGAGCGGCGAGCCTTCGCCGCAATGTGAGACGCGCTAAGGGGTGCGCCAGTCTGCGTCAAGCGCAGGCTGGCTCGCAGCGCTATTCAGGTTCGTGGGTGATATCCACGAGCGGAATCGGCTCAATGGCCCAAGCGCGAATCTGACGACGCTCGGGGCTGGGTATTGCGCAGGCCTTGCGTCCGGTGAAGGTTCGCGCAAGACGCTCTTCATCGATGCGGCAGCCGCGCTGTTCCAGTGCCTGTACGTCTCGGCGAAAGGCAATCTGCAGCGCGTCGGATTTCAGCGAAACCTCCTGCTGGAAAGAGTCCGGCACGCGCTCGGGCCGCACGTTTTTCAGCACGGCATGATCCTGTTCGAAGATACGGATATTGCTCGCAATGAACCTGCGATCGAGCAATCGGGAGCGCAGAAACGTTCTGCCCATCATCCACCAGGTGCGCGTGTGATTGGCATCAATCGGCACATGCGCCGAGACGATGTAGATCCGCCAGCCGTTGGGCAACTCAAGCTCAAGCGTTGTACAAGGGCCGGACAGGTGAAACCCCGGAACAGTGACCACACTGACAAACTCGGTGGAGGATTTGCGTCTCAGCAACCCTTTGCGCGCCGGCCTGCGCATAAGCATTTGGGCGCTGCCGCTCCACGCATCACTGTCGACCTCGAACGATTCAATCTCGGGATGATCCGGATCACCGAAGGTTGAACCATGGACAAACGGTGCGTGCGCGAAATCCAGACCGTTTTCAATAATCCGGTCCCAACTGGCCTGCCAGTCAAAGTGTCCCGAGACCACGCGGATCGCGGGATCGTCGACCCAGTCGAGCGTGGGCAATGGTGGGCGCTCAGACTCCGACAGATCACCTAAAAATGCCCAGATCCAACCGTAGCGCTCAAGCGTCGGGTACGCATCGACCCGGGCCTTGGCGGGAATGCGCAGGTCCGGCTGCGCCGGTATCTGCGTGCACACGCCATCAGTGCCAAACCGCCAGCCGTGATAGGGACACTGCACGCTGTTGCCCACTTTGCTGCCGGCTGACAGTGAGCCGCCGCGATGCAC
This sequence comes from Pseudomonas sp. S3_C06, assembly GCF_054667675.1. Lineage (NCBI taxonomy): Bacteria > Pseudomonadati > Pseudomonadota > Gammaproteobacteria > Pseudomonadales > Pseudomonadaceae > Pseudomonas > Pseudomonas sp. S3_C06. Next base: position 475,791 of record NZ_CP162747.1, on the reverse strand, counting down.
GCAGATATCTGAAAGCAGGTGAGCGACGCCCGCGTCATCGCGGAACGCAACGAACGGTTGTCCGAGCAATTGAACCGGCATCAGTCCATCAGTCAGCTGTGACGATGGGACAACGACATACCAAAGGTTTGTGAGCATGGGGGGCGTGTGATCCGTCAGTACGGTGAGTTCAGGTCAGAGAAACCTGGCATTCAAACTAGATCAGGCGGCGCTGATTCGACAATCAGCCAAGCACTTTATAGATCTCTGCAACTACCTGAGTCGTTGCGGCTTCGATGGTTCCTTCGTTACGGCACAACACCCAGCCGTGATCGGCAACCGCCTGCTCGAACATCTCGCTACACACGACGTGCTCGGCGTGTTTCTGGATCACCGTGCCGCCCAGTCCTCGTGTTCGTGCCGTTGCCCGCGCCCATGAAATATCCGGTGCGGTGACAACGCCGACATGCAGATCCGGCACGCGCACGCCTCGCTCGATGTTCAACTGCAGAATCTCGGCAAACGGCACGCTATGGCGAAATGCGGCGTCCGACGGATACCAGCGGTCGATCAGGATGATGCTGTCCAGCGGCTGTTTGGGCAGCACCCGCTCAGAAATCCAGCGACGGCTATCGGCAAGGCGCTGACACACTGCCCACTCCAACTCCCGCGAGGGATGTCTGGCGAGCTGGTTGACCAGGGCCATGGTTTCGCCGCGGTACGGATCGCTTTTTCTCTCGCACAGGCGGATGACTTTGTGCTTGTCTGCCCGCAGCGCTGCGGTAACGGCCTCCAGCAATGTGGTTTTGCCGGTGCCCTTGGGCCCGTCCAGAGAAATAAACAGCGGCAGCTTCATGGTTCACGCAACGATTGAGACATTGCCGAGCACTCTAACCTCATTTGCGCAAATCGATGAGCTGATCCCTGCCCTTTGCCTACACTTGCTTGCCAATGATGTTTAGCCCTCTGCCAAAGGAGTCACCATGTCCAAGCTTTATCCGAGCATCGATCCCGAGGGATTGGTCGAGTACTCAGTGGTCTACACCGACCGCTCGCTGAACCACATGTCGCAGTCCTTTCAAGGCGTGATGAAGAACATTTCCACGACCCTTAAACAGGTCTACAACGCCGAAGCGGTGGCGGTGGTTCCGGGCAGCGGTACATTCGGCATGGAGGCGGTGGCGCGGCAGTTCGCTACCGACCAGCAGTGCCTAGTGATACGCAACGGCTGGTTCAGTTATCGCTGGAGCCAGATTCTGGATATGGGCAATATCCCGGCGGCCACCACGGTGCTCAAAGCCCGGCCGGTCGAGACGGGTCGCCAGGCAGCCTACGCCCCGCCGCCGCTGGACGAAGTGCTGGCCGCCATCGCCGCACAGAAACCGCAGGTGGTCTTCGCGCCCCACGTTGAAACTTCATCCGGGATCCTCCTGCCCGACGAGTACCTGCGAGCCGTCGGCGACGCTGTGCATGCAGTGGGTGGTCTGTTTGTGCTGGACTGCATCGCCTCCGGCACGATTTGGGTGGATATGCACAAGTGCGCCGTCGACCTGTTGATCAGCGCTCCGCAGAAAGGCTGGAGCGCCTCCCCTTGCTGCGCCCTGGTGATGTTCAGTGCTCTCGCCCTCGAACGAATCGAACAGACGCAAAGCAGCAGCTTCGCCTGCGACCTGAAAAAGTGGCTGCAGATCATGCAGGCCTACGAACAGGGCGGACATGCCTATCACGCAACCATGCCCAGCGATTCCCTCGCGCGCTTTAACGAGGTGATGAAAGAGACGCAAGCCTACGGGTTCGACAAGGTTCGCGATGAACAACAGGCGCTGGGCGATCGGGTGCGTGCGCTATTGACCGGCAAAGGCATCAAAAGCGTGGCCGCTCCCGGCTTTCAGGCCCCGGGCGTCGTGGTGAGTTACACCGATGATGCCGACATCAAAAGCGGCAAGAAATTTGCCCATCAGGGCCTGCAGATCGCTGCCGGCGTGCCGTTGCAATGCGATGAGCCGGCCGACTTCCAGACCTTCCGCCTCGGGTTGTTCGGGCTGGAGAAGCTGCAGAATATCGAGCGCACGGTCAGCCTGCTTGAGCAGGCACTGGATGAGCTGATGGTTGACTAAGGTCCCATATCGTTCCTAACGCTTGAACTCCAGAAGGGCATTCCCGACGTGTGCCCTTCTTCCAGCAAGGCGGTTCATCATTCTGTTCAGTGGTCTATCGACTATTTGGCCCCGGGGCCAATCAGCGAGCTTTCAATCTGCACGCCGGGCATCATTTGCTGCAAACCTGCGATCAGCTTGTCCCCTGCTTCAGTCAAGGCTTCAAGCGGCATCGCTGGCAAACTCTCGAGAATGAACCACATGTTCTGCGCATCGGCCCCAAGGCGGGTTCTGACACCTTGCCGCCAATTCCAGCGGCGGCAGGTCACGCCTTTGTCATCGCGCCAGACCACTTCGCCGGCATCTGGATACTCGACAGCGGGAACGCCCTCTTTCATCGTGTCAAAGGGCTCGCTGCCATTGGCGACGACAAGATGCGGAGCGCCTGCATAAGCCTCTATATTTTCCCCGCCTACCGGAATGGCGTACTCGATGCTGATGGCGTTGTAGAGATCGACGATGGGATCGAGGCTCGGCAAGGTCCCGTCACGTAAAACCCTTTTACGCAACGCTTCGGCTGAACAAGGCGTGCGCTGTGGCTTGGCCCCGAACTTTCTGAAGGCGTCGGCCCAGGCGGCAAGGTGAGCGTCTCCCCAGCTTGGACCACCCGCCTGCACAGCCTTGCAAGCGTGATCCAGGGCGGCCCGGGCAACTTCAGGACGGGTGAGTGGTGCAGCTTCCACCACAATGCTCAGGGCCCGGAACCCCGGAGCCAGTTCTGCAACGGCTGGATCGATCAACGGCAGTACGGACAGCATCAAAAACCTCCAGGATTCAAATGGTGTTTCATGCTATCTATCGATGACCGATTTAGTCAATATAATGACCATCATGTTCCGCTTCAGTGGGTGAGTCGATTGACGCCACGATCGTTAAGGGCCGAAAATTCCAGCACTTTTTTTCATGAACCTGATCAATGACCATGAATACCAGCTTGTCGACTACCCCAGGTGCTGATGCTCAAGCCGTCAGCCTGGCCGTCGCACGCACACTCAAACAAGCCCGCAAGGCACAGAAAATCACGCTGGACGAGCTTTCTCGGCGCTCAGGCGTGAGCAAAGGAATGGTCGTCGAAATAGAAAAATGCACCGCGAATCCCAGTATCGGCATTCTTTGCAAAATCGCCGCCGCGCTGGGCCTGTCGGTTGCCGACATCGTCAATGTGACCGAGGCCCCCTCTGCCCATATCATCGAAAGCCAGGATATCCCCACGCTCTGGACCGGTGACCTTGGAGGCACCGCGCGACTTCTTGCAGGAACGTCCGGCCCGAACATGATCGAGTTATGGCGCTGGGAAATGCATCCTGGTGAATCGTTCGCTTCACCGGGGCACCCTCAAGGCACGCTTGAACTGTTCCATGTAGAGAAAGGCACGTTGAAATGCATGATCGGGAAAACAGAGCTGATCATTCCTGCCGGGAGTTCGGCAGTGGCGAAAACTGATGTGCCTCACTCCTACTCCAACGCGGGCAGATCCAAATTGGTGTTCACCATGTCCGTGACCGAGATACATCAGTAGATACCCGACACTAGGGCACAGGCTTCCCGACATAACCGTCAGTAGTTGAAGTCGTGCCCCAACTCACTCTGCATCCACTCCAGAAATCTCCTGACCCGAGGAAAGCCGGCATGCGCTCTCGGGAACACCAGGTGGTGCGCGGTGATCGGCGCACTCAAGCCTGGCGTCACTTCGACTAAAGCGCCGCGCGCCAGATAATCCTGAGCAAGCAGCGTGCTTTCCAACGCGAACCCAAGACCGTGGCTGGCCGCCTCCAATGTCATGTAGGAGCGGTCAAAGCTGAGTGAATAGGGTTTTTCAGGACGCGACAGGCCATGTTGAGCAAACAGCTGCGGCCACTTGATCAGCGTCGCTTCCGACAGGATCAGATTGCAGTCGAGCAGATCCGCGACTGTGCGGATCGGGCGTTGCTGCAGCAGTTTCGGCGACGCCAGCACGGCAATTTTTTCATTGCGCACCGTACGGACTTCGAAACTTGGCCAATTGGGCATGCCGTGACGGATGTCGACATCGATCTTGTCGCGACTGAAATGCAGTGATTCGTACGAACACGACAGATTGAGCTGGATGTCGGGATGACTCTGGCGAAACTGTTCCAGCCGCGGCATCAGCCACAGCAGCCCGAAGCTGGGCGACGAGTGCAACCGCAGGCAATCGAGGCTGACATCGCTGGCGGCACGCTCTGTCGCCACCGCCAGGCTGTGCAGGATGCCGGACACTTCAGTCAGGTATTGCTCGCCCACTGGCGTCAGTGTCACGCCTCTGGCTGTTCTGAGAAATAGCTGACGCCCGATCATCGCCTCCAGCTTGGCCAACTGGTGACTGACCGCTGACGGGGTCAAGTCCAGCAATTCGGCGGCGCGGGCAACGTTGCCGAAGCGTGCCGTTTGCTCAAAGGCCTGAATGGCTTTCAGGGGTGGCAGGGTCGCAGGTGCATCGCCAGATGAACTCATGATGATTGTTTTTCCGCTGCAAGTGGCTTGGGCCGGGCTTATGGCTATTCAAGCATTGGCAGACAGCGCTGGCGAGTGCTGAATTTTTTCAGCACCCAGTGAGGTTTGCGTTATTGCTCAGGGCCGGTCTGGAGGACAAGCTGAGTCATCGGTTCTTTGCGGACCGAACCCATAAAAACAATTAGAGGAACACCTCCATGCTTCTCCAAGGCAAAGTCGCAATCATCACCGGTGCCGCATCTGCCCGTGGCATCGGCCGCGCTACAGCGACGACGTTCGCACAACAAGGCGCTCGTGTCGTGATCCTTGATCTGGATGCATCCGCCGCGCGCGACGCTGCTGCGTCGCTGGGCGAAGGTCACCTGGGACTGGCGGCTAACGTCGCGGACGAGGCGCAGGTTCAGCAAGCCGTCGCCACCATCATCGAGCACTTCGGGCGCATTGATATCCTCGTCAACAACGCCGGCATTACCCAGCCACTCAAGACCCTCGACATTCGTCCTTCGGACTACGACAAGGTGCTGGACGTCAGCCTGCGTGGCACCCTGCTCATGTCCCAAGCGGTGATTCCGCTTATGCGTCAGCAGGCCAGCGGCAGCATCGTCTGCATGTCGTCGGTGTCTGCGCAACGCGGTGGCGGCATTTTCGGAGGCCCGCATTACAGCGCGGCCAAGGCCGGTGTGCTGGGTCTGGGCAAAGCCATGGCACGGGAGCTGGGCCCCGACAACATTCGCGTCAACTCCATCGCGCCGGGCCTGATCCACACCGACATCACCGGCGGCCTGATGCAGGACGAGCGCCGTCACGCCATCATCGACGGCATTCCGCTGGGTCGCCTGGGTGAGGCGCAGGACGTCGCCAACGCTGCGCTGTTTCTCGCCAGCGACTTATCCTCTTATCTGACTGGCATCACCTTGGATGTGAACGGCGGCATGCTGATTCACTGAGTACTTCTGGGCGGGCCTGTGCGGCCCGTGCGGTTCTGGATCGATGATGCAGCCGGGCCTGATGGCCTGGCGGTCAATAAAAACAAGAGATCAGACCATCATGACTACCCTGTCGCTCGAAGCGGTTTCGACCGTGCGCTCCTCTGCCTATCGCAAAACCGCTTGGCGCCTGATGCCGTTCCTGATGCTGTGCTATTTGTGCGCCTATCTGGATCGGGTCAACGTCGGCTTCGCCAAGCTGCAAATGATGAACGATCTGGCCCTCAGCGAAACGGTCTACGGATTGGGCGCCGGCGTGTTCTTCATCGGCTATTTCCTCTGCGAAGTGCCCAGCAACATCATTCTGCACAAGGTCGGTGCGCGCGTGTGGATCGCGCGGATCATGATCACCTGGGGCATCGTTTCGGCGCTGTTCGCCTTCGTCGAAACCGCGTGGCAATTCTATGCGTTGCGCTTTCTGCTGGGGATTGCCGAAGCCGGTCTGGCGCCGGGCCTGTTGCTCTACCTCACCTACTGGTTTCCGTCCTACCGTCGGGCACGCATGACGGTGCTGTGGTTCATCGCCATTCCGCTGTCAGGCATGGTCGGTGGTCCGCTTTCCGGCTGGATCATGAACCACTTCGCCGGCGTGCACGGTTGGGCCGGCTGGCAGTGGATGTTCGTTCTGGAGGCGGTACCGACCGTCATCGTCGGGCTGCTGGTGCTGAGCTATCTGAAAGACGGCGTGCATCAGGCCACTTGGCTGAATGACGAAGAAAAAGCCCTGATCACTCGCGAACTGGCCGAAGACGACCAGCAAAAAGTCACCCACGCCTCGGTTGGCGAATTCATTCGCGATCGCCGTCTGTGGCTGCTGGCGGCCATCTACTTCTGCGTGGTGATGGGCCAGTACGCTATCACCTTCTGGCTGCCCACACTGGTGCGCAATGCGGGGGTTTCCGACCCGCTGCACATCGGTTTTATGACCAGCCTGCCCTACCTGTGCGCCATCGTCGCGATGTTGTTGGTGGGCCGCAGTGGTGACAAACATCGCGAACGCCGCTGGCACCTCATCGTGCCGATGATTGCCGGGGCGATCGGCTTGAGCCTGGCGGCGATGATGGGCGGCAACTCAACGCTGTCGATCCTCAGTCTGTGCCTGGCCGCTTCCGGCATTTTGTCGGCGACGTCGCTGTTCTGGATGCTGCCCACCACACTGCTCGGCGGGGTGTCTGCCGCCGCCGGCATCGCTGCGGTCAACAGCTTCGCCAATCTCGCCGGGTTCTGCTCGCCTTATCTGATCGGCTGGATCACCACCCTGACCGGCTCCAGCGCCATCGGCATGTACCTGATTACGGGCGTGCTGTTCCTCGGCGCCAGTCTGGTCCTGCGCATTCCCGCCGCCCTGGTCAATCGTTGAGTTAACGGAGTTTCATCATGACGACTAATCTTTCACACGCTGCATCCCTGAGCCTGACGGAGCGCGCGCACAACATTCGCCGCCATGCGTTGCGCATGGGCCAGGTTCAGGGTCAGGGCTACGTCGGCCAGGCTCTCGGCGCTGCCGATTTGCTGGCGGTGTCTTATTTTCATGCGATGAATCATCGCCCCACAGACCCTGAATGGGAGCAGCGCGATCGCTTCTACCTCTCCATCGGTCACTACGCCATTGCGCTGTACGCAGCGCTGATCGAAGCCGAGATCATCCCGCTCGAAGAGCTGGAAACCTACGGCTCGGACGACAGTCGCCTGCCGATGTCGGGCATGGCCGCCTACACCCCGGGCATGGAAATCACCGGCGGCTCGTTGGGTCAGGGGCTGGGCATCGCTGTCGGTGCCTGCCTGGGCCTCAAGCGCAAAGATTCGCCCTCCTTCGTCTACAACCTGCTGTCCGATGGCGAGTTGAACGAAGGCTCGACCTGGGAAGCGCTGATGTCGGCTTCGCACTGGCAGCTCGACAACCTGATCGCCATCGTCGACGTCAACAACCAGCAAGCCGACGGCCACTCCAGCGAAATTCTCTCGTTCGAACCCATCGTCGATCGCTGGCAGGCATTTGGCTGGTTTACCCAGCGCGTCGACGGCAATGATCTGGAGGCGCTGGTCAGCGCGTTCGATGCCGCGCGCAATCATTCCGGCAGCCAACCAAGAGTGATCATCTGCGACACCAAAATGGGCAAAGGCGTGCCCTTCCTGGAAACCCGCGAGAAAACCCACTTCATCCGTGTGGAAGAGCACGAATGGGATCTTGCGCTGCGCAATCTTGAAGAAGGAAAAACCCAATGAACAACGCCGTCAACACCCCGATGTCGAGCAAAAAGCGCCTGACCACGTCAGCGATGATCGCCTCCATTGCTTCAGAAGGCCAAGCCACCAAATCCGCGCCTTTCGGTCATGCGCTGGCGGCGCTGGCTGATCAACGCCAGGACATCGTCGGCCTGTCCGCCGACCTGTCCAAATACACCGACCTGCACATCTTTGCCAAGGTCCACCCGGACCGGTTCTATCAAATGGGCATGGCCGAACAACTGCTGATGAGTGCAGCCGCGGGCATGGCCCGTGAAGGCTTCGTCCCCTTTGCCACGACCTATGCGGTGTTTGCTTCGCGGCGTGCCTATGACTTCATCTGCATGGCCATCGCCGAGGAAAACCTCAACGTCAAAATCGTCTGCGGCCTGCCCGGTCTCACCACCGGATACGGCCCCAGCCACCAGGCCACCGATGACCTGGCCATCTTCCGTGCCATGCCCAACCTGATGATTGTCGACCCCTGCGATGCCCTGGAAATCGAACAGGCCGTACCAGCGATCGCCGCGCATCAAGGGCCTGTGTATATGCGTTTGCTGCGCGGCAACGTACCGCTGGTGCTCGACGAGTACGGCTATCAGTTCGAGATCGGCAAAGCCAAAACCCTGCGCACCGGTAACGATGTGCTGATCATCTCCACCGGCCTGATGACCATGCGCGCACTTGAAGCCGCCAAGGAACTGCAAGCAGATGGCGTGGATGTCGCCGTGTTGCACGTACCGACGATAAAGCCGCTGGATGAACAAACCATTCTTGCCGAAGCTCGCAAATCAGGTCGACTGGTGGTTACCGCAGAAAACAGCTCGATTATTGGCGGACTCGGCGAGGCCGTTGCCGGGGTGCTGCTGCGTAACGGAGTCACGCCAGCGTTCAGGCAGATCGCTTTGCCGGACGCGTTTCTGGACGCGGGTGCTTTGCCGACACTGCATGATCGTTACGGCATTTCTACCCAGGCCGTCTGCGCGCAGATCAAGCTTTGGCTGGACCGCTGACCGATCAGGGCGCTTATGGACAAGCGCCCTACAACTCGCGGACAACGAACAGCTTGTACGATGTCCTATCACAAGGTATTACTACGTCTCCCCGAAAAAAAATAAAACCACGGAGATCGCTACATGGACTCATGCCTGTCCGCCAAACCTGAAAGCCTCCACCGAGCGCAAGGCAACACCCGCCGCAGCTTCCTGAAAAAGTCCTTGGCTGTTTCCGCTACGCTCGCCACCGTCGGCAGTGCCGCACTGCCCCGACTCGCCGAGGCCGCCGAACCCTTGAGTCAGCGCTATCCAGATCCGCTGATTCATATCCTCGACGACAGCTTCCTCGAATTACGTGTTTTCAACGCCAGTGTTGAAAAACTTGCCACCGGCATGCGCTGGGCCGAAGGTCCGGTCTGGGTCGGTGATGGCCGCTATTTGCTGGTCAGCGACATCCCAAATAATCGCATCATGCGCTGGGATGAAATAACCGACACCTTCAGCGTGTACCGCGAACACTCGAACTTTTCCAACGGCATGTGCCGGGATCGCCAAGGGCGGCTGATTGTCTGCGAAGGCTCCACCACCACCAGCGAAGGTCGGCGCGTCACGCGCACCGAAGCCAATGGCACGATCACCGTGCTGGCCGACAGCTTCGACGGCAAACCCTTCAACTCGCCCAACGACATCGTCTGCAAAAGTGACGGATCGATCTGGTTCACCGACCCGCCCTTCCAGACCAGCAACAACTACGAGGGCCACAAAATCACCCCGAGCCAACCCCACGCCGTGTACCGCATCGACGGCGAGAGCAAAAAAGTCACGCGGGTCATCGATGACCTCAACGGTCCAAACGGCCTGTGCTTCTCGCCCGATGAAAAAACCCTTTACGTCGTCGAAGGTCGCGCCAAGCCTAATCGCTTGATCTGGGCGATTGCCGTGAATGACGACGGCACACTGGGCGAACGCCGCAAGCACATCGAAGGTCTGGAATATGCAGCTATCGACGGCATCAAATGCGACGAAGCCGGCAACCTGTGGTGCGGCTGGGGCGGCAATGGTGATTCCAAGGCTGACCTGGAAAAACTCGACGGCGTGCGCGTTTTCAATCAGCAGGGCAAGGCCATCGGGCACATTTCCCTGCCAGAGCGCTGCCCGAATTTGTGCTTTGGGGGGCGCGAAGGCAATCGGTTGTTCATGGCCAGCAGTCACTCGATCTATTCGCTGTTTGTGAATACCCGTGGGACTACGTTTGCGTTGTAAAAGCGCGGTTCGTCTCACGACAGTTTCGTGAGCGTCGAAACACAGCTTGCCGCGCATCCGAAGGTGCGCGGCACTCAAGCCCGGTTACTGTCACCGCCACGCCGACCTTGTAGAGCGCCCGTAACGTCAGACACCTCCCGATTGTGTTCGAAATTGATAAAAGTCTTTCCCTGATCCGTGCCTGTTTGCGCAACACCCTCAAGCCTAAAGTTCGTCCTGCCAGCAACATCACACTTACTTTAGGAAATCTCATCATGAAAACGGCAATGATCATCGTCGCACTCTTGGGCTTCAGCTCTGTGGTAGCAGCGCAGGACGGTCCTGCAACGACTAAACAGGTCGAGCAATATCGCTACGGTACCCACCTGGATGTCGCCAAGGTCATCTCTGAAGAACCGGTGCCGGATGTTTGCGCAGTGGTACCGACGCACATGACTTACCAGGACTCGCAAGGCAAACGCCATGTACTGGCCTATAACGTCATGGGCCGTTGCAGCCAGGGCTAAGTCAGCTGTTTACCCATCATTGCGCCTCGGAGAGTGGTCTCATCGAGGCGCAAATACCTTTTTGCTCCGCAGTATTTCAATCGATCAGTTCTTTGGCCGTGGCTGCCAGCTGACTGCCAACCCGATCTTTCAGCGTTTCAATAAACCGGGTGATTTTTGCATCGACAAACTGCCGAGAGGTATAGACGGCGTACACGTTACGCTCATATGTATGGTAGTCAGGCAAAACCCGCACGAGCTTGCCGGAACGCAAATCATCGATGGCCGTAAATCCGGCCAGCAAGCCAATCCCCGCGCCCTCTCGAATGGCCAGCGCCATCGCATCCATATCGTTGACGCTGAAACTTGGCCCTGTCGGGACAAACGTCGCGTCCCCGGCCTTGCTCTTGAGTTGCCACTCATCCCGCACATAGTCGACGGTGCCCAACAGCAGACACTGGTGATCACGCAGGTCTTCTGGCGTCTCGGGAGCCGCATGCCGGGCCAAGTAGTCTGGCGACGCCACCAACACACAATGGCTGACACCGATCTTCTGGCTGACATACGCCGAATCGGGGAGCGCGCGGGCGATCAGGATCGAGACATCCAGTTGGTCTTCCAACAGGTTAGGCATGCGTTGCGAGAGCAATAAATCCACCGTCACCTCCGGGAATTGCTGGCGGTACTCCAGCACCGCCCCGGTGACCAGATGCCGGGCCAGCCCAGGAACGCAATGCACCCGCAGTGTTCCCCGAGGCTCCAGCGCGGCATTGCTGGCTTCGGCTTCGGCACTCTCCAGATCAGCCAGAATTTTCGTGCAGCGCTCATAGAACCGTCGCCCGGCATCGGTGACCGACAGGCGTCGGGTCGAGCGTTGCAACAGACGTGCGTCGAGCACGTTTTCCAGCGCCGATACAGCACGCGATACGTTACCGACGGTGGAGTCCAGATGATTGGCCACGGCCGTGAAACTGCCCATCTCGACAACCTTTATATACACCGACATGTTCGAAAGCTTGTCCATCGCGACCTTCCTGTAGATCTGACGCTGACCCGTGATAACGCGCATTTTTTCCGGATGCTACACGTTCGGCCCGCGGCTCGATATTACCTCTGGCGACAACAATGATTCCCTCTGGCCCGTCTAAATCAATGGCCCCTCCTTCCATAGACTTGGTTGCACAGGCCGCCTGAACAGGCGCCGGGTTTCATCCGAATCTCTGACAACCAACTGAAGGGCAGATCATGAAAACCTCCTACGACCCGCTTTATCTTTTCATCGGTGGTGAATGGATCAGTGCCGAAGGGCGCGATACCGCCGCCGTCGTCAACCCGGCGACCGGCCGGGAAATCGGCCGCGTCCCGCTCGCCACCGCAGGCGATCTTGATCACACCCTGGAAGTGACTCGCCTGAGCTTCGAGCAGTGGCGCCAGACCGTGCCTGACCAACGCGCAAAAATCCTCAAGCGTGCCGCCGACCTGATCCTGGAACGTGCACCGCAGATTGCCGCGCAGATGACCTTGGAGGAAGGCAAACCGCTGAGTGAAAGCCTCGATGAAGTGACCCGTGCGGCGGAGTATTTCGAATGGTTCGCCGAAAGCGCCCGGCGTATCGATGGCCGTGTGGTCCCGGCTAACCGACCAGGCGTGTTGCAACTGGTCAAACGCCAGGCCATCGGCCCGGTGGCCGCATTTACACCGTGGAATTTCCCGGCCATCACCCCGGCACGCAAGCTCTCGGCAGCACTGGCCGCCGGTTGCAGCGTCATCCTCAAACCGGGTGAGGAAAGCCCCTCCACAGCACTGGCCCTGGCGCGTGCACTCGACGATGCAGGATTGCCCAAGGGTGTGCTGCAAGTGGTGTTTGGCGTACCGGATCAAGTGTCCAGCCATCTGATCGCCTCGCCGATCATTCGCAAGGTGACCTTCACCGGCTCGGTGCCCATCGGTCGTCTGCTGTCTGCACGCGCTGCCGAAGGCGTGAAGCCCATCACCCTTGAACTGGGCGGGCACGGACCGGTGCTGGTGTTCGAAGATGCCGACATTGAAAAAGCCGCCGTTGAGGGCGTCGCCAACCGCTTTCGCGGCACCGGGCAGGTGTGCATTTCATCCACTCGGTTTCTGATCCAGCGTGGCGCCTATCAAGCCTTTGTCGATCACTTTGTCGCGGCGACCCAAGCCCTGAGAATCGGTGACGGCCTGCATCCGGACACTCAGGTCGGACCGTTAGCCAACCCAAGGCAATTGGCAAAAATGGAAGAACTGGTCGCCGATGCCGTCGAAAAAGGTGCACGAGTATTGGTCGGTGGCGAAGCCTTGTCAGGCGAGGGCTACTTCTTCCAGCCCACCGTTCTGGCGGATGTGCCGATGAACGCCCGCATCATGCACGAAGAACCCTTCGGCCCCATCGCCGTACTGATGCGGTTCGATGAGCTGGCCGATGGGCTGCAAGAAGCCAACCGCCTGCCCTACGGACTCTCGGCCTACGCGTTCACCTCCAGCGCGCGCACGGCCATTGACGTCGCCGACGGATTAGAGGCCGGGATGATCGGCATCAACCAATACCGCATCGTCGCGACCGAGCTCCCGTTCGGCGGCATGAAAGAAAGCGGTCACGGCTCCGAAGGCGGCATTGAAGGCATCGAGCACTATCTGACCCACAAATTCATCAGCCAGGTTTAAGGAACTCGCCCATGTCCAAGCTCAATTTCAGCAGTCCTCGCGAAGCCGCGCGCGCGTTCACGCCAAAGCTGTCGCAATTCGTCGACTCGACGCTTTATCCGCAAATCTGGAGTGACCCGGCGCTGTCCCCGCGCGACCGTAGCCTGATCACCGTGGCGGCATTGATAGCCGCTGGTCACTCGGAAGAGTTGCCTGCCCACTTACGCCGCGCGGCTGGCAACGGTGTAACCCAAGACGAACTGGCGGCAGCGATCACGCACCTGGCTTTCTATGTGGGCTTCCCTGGCGCCATCACTGCGTCTGCTATCGCCAACGCCACGTTCAGCGAAACGGAGAACAACTGAATGAAAGCCATCAACATCAGAGAATTTGGTGCGCCAGACGTCCTCGAACTCGTCGAGGTCGCCGATCCTGAAGTCCGTCCTGACGACCTGCTGGTACGTGTCTATGCCGCCGGAGTGAACCGAGCGGATTCGACGCACCGGACCGGTGGCTACGGCCATCCGGATTTCGGTGACTCGCTGATCATCGGCCTGGAAATCGCTGGCGAAGTGATCGGCAAAGGTAAAGCGGTGACGGGGTTCGAGGTCGGAGATCGCGTCATGGGTGTGGTCGGCGGCGGCGCCTACGCCGAGCAGGCACGCATCGATTACCGCATGGCCATGCACATCCCTGCGCAGGTTGACTATGTACATGCGGCGGCCATTCCCGAGGTCTTCGTCACGGCCCATGAAGCGATGATGCACCTGGCTCGGCTCAAGGCTGGCGATTCGGTGCTGATACACGCGGCCGCTGGCGGCGTCGGGTCTGCTGCGGTGCAGTTGGCTTACGCCACCGGCGCCACGGTGTATGCGACCACCGAAGGCAGCAAGCTGGCGCGTGTCGAGCATTTGGGCGCAGACGTGGCGATCGATTACAAGACGCAGGACTTCGCTCAAGTGATCGCCGAAAAAACCCAGGGGCGTGGCGTCGATGTGATCATCGACTTTATCGGTGAGCCCTACTTCGCCCGCAACATCGCGTCCCTTGCCAAGGGCGGTCGCCTGATTCAGGTCGGCATCCTTGGCGGTGGCGGCAACGTCACGGTGGCGCTGGAGGACATTCTTTACCGCCACTTGCAAATCATCGGCACGGTGATGAAGTCACGCACGCAACCGGAGAAGCACGCCATGATCAAGCGATTCCGCGATCACTGGCTTGATCGCTTCGAAGGTGCCGGAAGCCTTGAGCCGGTCGTCGATAGCACGTTTGCTCTAGCGCGGGCTGCCGATGCGCATCGCCGGATGGAGTCTTCCGGGAACGTCGGGAAAATCATTTTGACGATGCAGCCAGAAGACTTGATTTAAAACGGGTCGAATGGTCGATTAACAACGGTGCCCTTGATGGGCACCGTTTTCTGCTTATGCATTGACATGCATAAGTGTTCGGGCTTAGTCGACCTGTTCCGTATGTCGACAACCCGCTTCTCATGCCTTTCTTTGAAAGTTCGACGTGGGGCTGGCCATGCCTTTCGACATTGCGATGATTGTGGCTGAGGTGAAGAAGCTGTTGGCCTCCTCATAGATACTCAACGACAAAGGCAATTTCGGCGTTGGCATCGCCTGCCTTCATTTGCGCATTGGAAGGTTCAATGCGCACGAAACGCGCTTGCAAGTCTACAGCTGCATTCCCGCCTTCCGATGTAGGCGCTTTCGTTATGTAGTTCTGATTCAGCTTGAGTGGCTTCCCGTCTCTGAAGCGCATCTGCAATGCCAAACCTTTGGCAGTGGAGCTACTGTTCAGATTTACCATGCCAGTATTAGCGTCCCACGCAGGGCTGCCCGCAGTGGGCGAAAAGGAGTAGCGGAAGTTGTTTATTCCGGCAGGACAGTTTTTCATACTGAGAAAAAAGTATTGCTCCTTGGCATAGGCACCGTTCTTCGGGAAATCGCTCAAGTTATAGCTACCCATATCAACTTTTACATCGGGTGTTTCGCAAGACTGTGAGACCACCCGCGTGCCACTTGTATTCAATGCAAGAGGCTCGATTTCAGCAGCGACAAATTTCCCTAATTGGCCTGAGGGTATCGTCGCACTCCCGGAAATCTCCCCCGTCTTTACAAGCCGCAAGATGTGCTCAGTGCCATTCCACCCCCAACCGCCAGCGACGTCGGAGTCACCCGGAAAGCCTTTCCATACTTTGCCCGATGGCGGTCGAACCCATTGCCAGCCGATGCCGGTATTTCCAATGGGAAAAGTCTGCGCGCCCGCCTGGGTGGTGCCCACAGAATTTCGCACCCCTTCATTGTGTACCGCAGAGCACCTGAACGAACTGGGAATGGCTCCCAGCGTCACGATTGGGCTTTCATAGATAACCGTGCCGTTCGGCGTGTCCCGCGGCACCGAGATCGTGGCCGGAAGGACAACTCGGAGGTTGCCCATGGAATTGTCGGGATAGAATTCGCATACCGCCGCCGTTGCGTTTGACGACAGCATGTACAAGAGCCCGACAATTGATATATGGCATAACTTCATAACACTCCCCCTGACTCTGCATTGCATGCAAACAACTGAATAATTGACGATGGTGCGAATATTTAACCGGCAGCAAAATCACCATAAGCGGAGCGAAAAGATAATGAATAAATAACACTTGAGCAAAAGGTTTATTTATTCAACAACCAGACAATGCTCATGGACTTATAGCCAGCTAGCTAAATTCGGATTATCTATAAAAGGCCAAGTTGAACACCTTCCTTTGCCAGCGCAAATAACCAACAACCAATTTAAGACTCGTCTTAAAGGCACAACGAAACTCTGGCATTACACTGACTTCTCTTGATAGGAGAAACGATTCCGTGAGAGCCCTCGATACCCTCAATAGCGCAAAACCCCAGAGCAACGCCGCCATCTACTGCCTGACGATTCTGGCACTGGCGCTGATCGCCATGACCGTGGTCGCCGGTCATGAGCTCAATGAACTGTTTCCACTGAAGGATGTGGTGCAACAACAGGAGGTCCAACTCACCCACCGCGCCGATGCTATCCAGTCAATGAGCGCAGAACTCAAGCGCCTGGCAGAACAGAAGCAAGCCCTGGAAACCGATCTGCTTAACGCGAAGGAACAAGTGAAGGCCGCCGAGACGGCAAAGACCGAGCTGGAAAACACTCAACGCGCGACGCAAACCAGCACCGCGCTAGAGGATGAAGACTCTCTGTGCGCGATCATCGAGCAAAATATCCGCCTCGTAGCGGATCAGCTCAGTCGCGACGACTTCTTTCGCTTGCGTGATGAGCGCGAAGCTGAAGCCGAAGCAGTGCTTGAAAGCTATGAAAAACAACTCGCCACCTGCATTGAACAACTGACGGCACAAACCGCATCGCCAGCTCAGAATTCTGCACCCGATGTGCAAGACTTCACTTCACCGATCAAGCACTGATAAACAAAGCCCTGGCAACCAGGGCTTTACGCTCACAGTCAGAGCTTGAATTCCTTGGTCAATTTGTTCAGCGACGCCGCTAACTGCGAGAGCTCCGCCGATGCAACCGCCGTCTGTTTCGATCCTTCTGCGGTTTCACAGGACAAGTCGCGAATGCTGATCAGGCTGCGATCCACTTCACGCGCAACCTGAGCCTGCTCTTCGGCAGCGGTCGCCATCAGCAGATTTCGTTCATTGATGAGATTCAGTGAGCCAGTAATGTCGGTCAGCACTTCGCCGGCGATATTGGCCATCTCGAGCGTTCTTTCGGCCTGAGAGCGGGTGTGGCTCATGGAAGAAACCGCCCGACTGGTGCCCGACTGAATGGAGCTGACCATGGATTCAATGTCCTCGGTCGATTTCTGCGTACGTTGCGCCAGCCCTCTCACCTCATCTGCAACCACGGCAAAGCCACGGCCCGCCTCCCCCGCCCGTGCCGCTTCGATGGCCGCGTTCAAAGCGAGCAGATTGGTTTGTTCGGCGACTTCTCGGATCACGTCCAGCACGCTGCTGATATCGCTCGCCATCGTAGAAAGCGCCTGCACTTCAGCCGAGGTGCTATGCACGCTGGAAACCATCAGATTGATTGCCGCGACCGTTTCGCTGACCTGGGCTTTACCGGCAACAGCTGCTGCGCTTGATTCCGACGTCAGTTGCGAGGTCGATGCGGCGTTGTCCGCGACCTGCTCCACCGCCGCACTCATTTCAGTCACGGCGGTGGCGGCCATTTCGATTTCATGACTCTGACGCTGAGTGATACGCGAAATATCTTCGGTGACGCCGTGCATGACTTCCGAGGTTTCGGCCAACTGCGTGGACGAGTCACGGATCATGATCAGCGCATCACGCAAACTGGCCTGCATCGCGGCCAACGAAGACAGCATCTGCGCCGCCTCATCGGAACCATCCAGCGCGATGGTTTCGCTCAAATCGTTGGCGGCGATGCATTCCGCAACCCTTAGCGAGCCTGCAATCGGCACCGTCAGGCTGCGCGTGTACAACACCGCCAGGGCCAAGGAAGCACCGATGGCAATGACAATGAACACACTGACGATCAACAGCGTGTGTTCGTAGACATTGTCGGCCTGCTTGCCCGCTTCATATGCTTCGATCTCGTTGAGAGCAATCAGCTTTTTGAGCGCGACCTGCACGCCGTCCGAGGCGGCACGCATCTGATTCTTTGACAGCGCAATGGCCGCTTCAAGCTGCCCTTTCGCCACGGTTTCAAGGTATTGGTCCTGCGCCTGATCATTGACCGCTTGTGCTTTGGCGAACTCCTCGAACGCTTTACGCCCAGCGTCAGTAGTCAGCAGATCAATGAGCGCTCGTTGATGATTTTTGATGAGCTGACGCGATTGCTGAATGTCCATCAGGGCCTGAGCCTTGCGCTCAGGGGTTTCGATAGGGTTACGCAAACGGGCGTTATTGCCCTTGATTTCGATGAACTCGCGATCCAGTTGGCCGAGCAGCTTGATGCTTGGCACGATGGTCGTCTCGACATAGGTTTCTGCCTTGTTGAGCAAGTCGACTTGCTGCAAGGCGATCAATCCGATCGCGATAATCATGAGACAGAACAAGCCAAAACACAGCGCCGATCGCGGCGCGAGGTTGAGTTTACGAAGCAGCATGATGCCTTACCTTAGAGTGTATTCAAGACAATGGGTCTTACGAGCTGGCAGGAAAGCTGGCGCAGACAATCAGCCGTCACCGCGCAAGGGTGCAGCTAGCGGTTTGCACACGAAGAAAGCGTGGGATCAGTTGAGGCCGGCTCCGCACTTTCATTGAGCGCGGGATCAGCCAGCATCAGAAAATCCGCCAATCGCGGCAGATTGATTTTCGAGACCAGACGCATCCAGCGTTGCGGATGCGGGTTGAAGAAGGTCTTCGACCACTGATGATCATCACTGGGGTTGAAAATCAGCAGGTGACGAATCAGCGGGTTTTCCCCAAAAAAATCGAGCGGATCCATCGCCATCTCGTTGAGCAACTCAGCATTGACGACGACCAGGCTGAGCCGCTGGGGGCAGTAATACGTCAGTATTCTCAGGTCACGATAAGTGCATACGTTCACGACGCTGAGACAGCCCAGCTTGTTGAACTGCTGTTCAATCGACAGGCCTCTACGCACGTCGCTATCGGCGATCAGGATCCGCAAGGATCGACTTCGGTTATTTTCAAGAAACATCGGACACCTTTGGCAGCTCCATTCTTCCTTTCAAGAAAATAACCAAGGGCCAGCCCGTCCGATATGAGACTTGTCTCAAAATGACCGCAGGGGTCGCTGAACGAAAACCACACTTTGCTGACAAGCCCGCGCTAGCGGGGCCCGGCATGGTTCAAAGTCTTTGGAGGGAGGGATTTTGCAACAGTGGAGAGCGGCGCAATGCCAGAAGCGCGAGACGGTTGTGTACGAACCAGACAATTCTCATTATTAATGCCCCTTGTTGTCAGTAACCTTGAAACAAGGGGCGCAAACTCATTCTTTCTCAGTCCATCAAGGCAGCGTCAGCGTCACGACGTAATTGCCAGTCGTTATCGGGTGGCCGTTGTTGTCCGTGAGCAGCAGGCGCTGGTCGTAATATTTTTCCTGCTCGTGGGTATCGGCAATCATCTTCACGAATACTTGCTGGCGCGGCTCACCCCGCCCAGCCGCACTGACGTTGGTCACCGAGAACATCTGACCAGTGCTCGCCTGCGGACAATCAAGCAGCTCGAAAGAAGCAGAAGCACGGCTGGCGCCACTCGCCATGCAACTTGCCTCGACAATCTGTCCGCTGAAGCGAATCACTCCGCTGACGGGCGCAGACTGGGCCGCGCTGACGGTGTCAAAACCAAGCAGGCAGAGACTGGCAATCAATAAAGGACGTCGAATGATCATCGCGAAACTCCATGGTTATTAACCAAGGTATCGCCCGTTACAAAATGATCTTTAACGTGCCCCTTCATTACAAGGCCAGTCAGCAGGGCCCTGCGCCAATACGGTTACAGCTCGACCCGTTTGATTTTCTTGATCAGATCAGCTTGTGCATGCTCAAGCTTCAACGCGCTGCGATTGATATCCAGTGGATCGATGACCGGCGCTTCGCACTCGGCCTCAAGGTCGTTACACGCCTCGATGACCTGATGCTCGGCGACGATGCGCGCCGCGCCCTTGATCCGATGTGCCAGGTCAGCCAACAAACCGGGATCGCTTTCGGGTATCAGCGAATGCAACTCCTCCAGATCCTTCTCGCAACTAGACAGCGCCTCGCGCAGCAGTTCTTTCATCATGTCGAGATCGCCTCCGGTGAGTTCGGTCAGACGCTCGCGAATCGACCCCAGCTCCTTGATACTCGCCGCTGGCGGGCTTTGAACCGGCTCGGTTTCGACATTCTTTTCCCAGCCGGCAAGCATGGTCGACAAGGTGCTGAGGCTGATCGGTTTGAACAGACAGTCATCCATCCCCGCCTCTCGGCATTTCACTTTTTCTTCCGGCTGCGCGTTGGCTGTGAAGCCCAAGACGATACACGGCGCGCCACCACTGTCGCGTTCGTCCTGGCGGATGGTGCGGGCCAGTTCATAGCCGTTCATGACCGGCATGTTGCAGTCCGTGATGACAATGTCGAACGGCTCAGAGCGCCACAACGCCAATGCCTGCGCTCCATCGGCAGCGTCACGCACCGCCTGGCCAAGAAAGCTGAGCTGCTGCATCAGCAGCAGACGATTGGCGCTCTGGTCATCCACTACCAGAATCCGCAGCGTCGGCACTGGCTTGTCCTGGACGACCGAAACAGGCAGCACCTTGCCGCCGAGCGGACTGAGGATATTGAAGAACAGCGACACTTCCAGGCAGGTGCCTTTGCCCAGCGTACTGGTGATGTTCAGCCGCCCGCCCATCAACTCGCACAGCGAACGTGAAATCGCCAACCCCAGACCGGTGCCGCCCCGGTTCGAGGGGCCGTGATTGGCTTGCGAAAACGGCTGGAACAGGTTCTGCAAATCAGCGCTGGAAATGCCGATGCCGGTGTCCTCGACTTTCAAGTCGACCTGCAAACGTTCGTCAGCAAGGCGTTGGCCACGAATCGAGACGCTGACATGCCCGGTATCGGTAAACTTGATGGCATTGCCGACCAGGTTCGAGAGCACCTGCTGGAAGCGCATCGGATCAACCAGTACGTCACAGCCGACGGTGGCGTCGATATCGAGCTTCAACACCAGACTCTTCTGCCTGGCCAGGCCGTCGAAGACCCGCGCTACGGATTCGACCAGTTCGCGCAGGTTGGCACGTTTCGGCGAAAGACTGACATGCCCAGACTCGATGCGAACCACATCGAGAATGTCGCCGATCAGCTCCAGCAGGCCTTTGGCCGAGTCGTAGGCCACTTCAATCGCCGGTCGATCGAAGTGGCCCTGCTCGGCGCGCTTGAGTGTGAGTTCAAGCATGCCGATCACGGCGCTCATCGGCGTACGGATTTCGTGGCTCATCGTCGCCAGGAATGTGGTTTTGGCG
Organism: Pseudomonas sp. S3_C06; assembly: GCF_054667675.1. Classification (NCBI taxonomy): domain Bacteria; kingdom Pseudomonadati; phylum Pseudomonadota; class Gammaproteobacteria; order Pseudomonadales; family Pseudomonadaceae; genus Pseudomonas; species Pseudomonas sp. S3_C06. The sequence continues at coordinate 454,600 of NZ_CP162747.1, read as the reverse complement.
CGGCTCGACTCATCGGCCAGCTCTTTCGCCGAACGCAACTCTTCGATCAGTTCGCGGCGCTCGCTGATGTCGATCCAGCCGCAGATCACGCCTCTGACTTCGCCCGTTGTGTCGTGATAAGGCTGAATCCAGTGATAAATGATCAGCCGCGTATCACCGACATGCAGCGTGCGATCCACCTCGTAAGGTTCGTCCCGCTCGATGACGCGCAGATAGTCATCGTGAAATTGCAACGCCTCCTGGCGATTGCGCTTGCCGCTTTCGAGCACGGTCTTGCCAATTACGTCCTTTTCCAACAGGCCAAACGTCTGCAGATAATTGTTATTGCAGGTGACAAGCCGACCTTCCCGATCGCGAACGTAAATGGGATGCGGCGTGCCGTTGATCAGCGCCCCCATGAACTTCAGTTGATCGCCGAGCAAGCGCTCTGCCCGACTGCGCTCGCGGATCTGCCGGCGAATATAGAAATTCCACGCCAGCGATCCGAGGATGATCAGGAATGCGCCAGCGCTGATCTGGTAGATCAACGTCTTGTAATCGCGCCACGACAAACCCGAGAACGCAGCAATGGGACGCCAACGGTTGAGAATCACGTCCAGCTCATCGGGTGGAATGCTCAACAGAGCCTTGTTCAGAATGCTGACCAGTTCGGTATCGGCGCGTCGGGCGGCGAAGGCGAGGAAACCCTTGTTCATGCCGACGATGTTGGAGATGCGCAAACTGTCGCTGTAGATGTGAGCGATGTAGTAACGCGCACTGTGCAACGTGGTAATCATCGCGTCTGCTCGCCCATCCTTCACGTCAGCCAGAGCGCCCAGCACTGTTTCGCTGTCGACAATCTCGATGTCGGGGTAATCCTTGAGCAGCTCACGCTCCGCCGAACTCTCGGGGACGGCGACACGCTTGCCGCGTAGCTCCTGCAGGCTTGACGGCGCGCCTGCGTCCTTGGCGGTGACGATCACAAAGGGACTGGCGAGGAACGGGTGGGTGAAACGCATACCGACTTCACGGGAGACGGTTGGCGTCAGCAACGAGATATCGGCACTGCCATCCAGCAGGCGTGTGCTCAAGCTGGAAAAACTGTCGGTGCGCTCTACATCGATCTGCAAACCAGTGCGCCGCTGAATCAGCTCCAGCAGATCGGCGCCGATCCCGCCAAAATTGCCATCGCCATCAAAGAACGCAAATGGCGCCTGATCGTCATTGATCACGAACCGCGCGACCGGGTGCAGTTCAAGCCAGCGTGCTTCACCGGGTGTCAGATCGATGCGTTTGGGTGTCAGTGCCCCGCCGCCACCGGACCAGCGCTTGGAAATTTCGGCTATCTTGCCCTCACCCATCGACTCGATGACCGAGTCGATCAGACGCAGCAGTTGATCATTACCTCGGCGCAAGGCAAAGCTGAAACCGCTGGTTTGCGTTTTGACGAAAGAGTGCAGGCGCACATAGTTGAAGTAGTTGAGATTGATAAGATAATTGCTGGACACCGTGTCGCCCAGAAACAAATCGACTTTGCCAAACGCCAGCGCGGCCAGTGCCAACTCGTTCGATGGGAAAAGTACGAACTCGGCGTTGGGGTACAAGCCATGCAGCTGACTGGATGGCAGGTAATCGTCGGCAACCGCAATACGCAGACCGGCCAGATTGGCCGGCATCGGTCGCCGATCATCGCCGCGCATGAACATCGCCGGCACGTCTTCGACATAAGGTTTGCTGAGCGTGACGAGGCCATCGATCAACTCGAAACTGTTGGAGCTGCCCAACATGTCGATGTCGCCGCGTTCAAGCGCCGCCATGGCCTCGCGACGGTCAGGATAAGCCTTGACGGTAACTTCGACATGCAAGGCCTGGCCGATAATGCAGGCAATGTCGGCGGCAATCCCCTCATAACGCGTACCGCTTGCGGTCATGACATAGGGCGGAAAATCCGGAAGCGCCGATCCCAATACGAGGCTGCGTTTCTGCCGTAGCCAACTCCAGTCTTCATTGCCCAGATCGACTTGCACCTCCTTGCAGTCCGATCGACCGAACACCTGCAGAGTGCGCGGCTCTGCTGCCCACAACGACCCGCTACCGAACACGAAAAGCACACTGACTAGCAAAACACCGCGCAACAGATGAAACATAAGCGAGTTATCCCTGGTTGTCGGCTGTCAGGCTGTGCTGCAACTTGAACAGCTCTGCATCACCACGAATGCCAAGCTTTTTGAAAGCGGCCTGTTTTTGCCCACTGATGGTTTTGCGACTGCGCGAGAACTTCAAAGCGATCTGCGTCACCCCCATACCCTCGAGGCAGCAGCGCAAGACTTCTTTCTCTTTCGGCGACAGCAGAGGATTGCTCAGAAAATCGTCGCTGTGCGCCGCGCCGTCATCATTGCTACCAGCAGGCTCATCGACTGACACAGGCAGCACATCAAGTTCGAAGGCCATTGCCGGCGACAGGTACAACTGGCCGGACGCTGCGCAGCGGATGCCGGTGATCAGGTCATCGACTGGCTGGGACTTGCCGAAGAATCCGCTGACGCCCGCTCCGATCGCCATGTTCACTACTGCCGGGCGCTCTTCGGAGGATGAGACGAGGATGCGCATGCCCGGATATTGCTTGCGCAGCAGGCGAATCAGATTAAGCCCGTCCAGCTCGCCATCGTGCAGCTTGTAGTCGAGTATCAGCAGGTCGATTTCGGTCTCGCGCAATCCAGCGAGCAACTGCGCACTGCTCGCGTACACGCCCACGACACTGAACTCGGCTTCGCGCGTCAGCCGCGATTTCATCGCCAGACGTATGAGCGAGTGATCATCAAGGATGGCAACGCGTAACGGATTCACGACTGACCAATGCATGAACAGCTCCATGATGAGGAGGGTTGAAGGATCATCAGCACTTGGCAACCGCAGCCGATCCCGGGCATCACCGAAGCATTCAGGTGCATCTGATTGATTTCTCGTCACATGATGATTGTTTTGAAGACGTGACGAAATAGGGCTTTGTCCCAAAAGTCAGACCGCGCGCGCGGATCAAAGGTCGGACGTGCCTATTGCCCGGCGCCAGGACGATTTTTGCCCCTCAAAACGCCAATCGACCAGATGCGCCCAATTCATGGGTCGAGCATAGAAGAAGCCCTGCCCCCACTGGCAACCGAGTCGAGCCAGGTGATGGACCTGATCTGCGGTTTCAATGCCTTCTGCGACCACTCGCATGTCCAGCTCGCGCGCCAAGGCCAGTGCACCGTGGATAACTGCACTGTAGCGAGCCTGCTGGAAATTCTGCACGAAACCGGCGTCGAGTTTGATTTCGTTGAACGGCATCTGACACAGTCGTTCCAGCGAAGAATAGCCGACACCGAAATCATCGATCGCCAGGCTGAAGCCGAGCATGCGCAGACGCACCATGTTTTCCATGCTGATCTCGGGCATCTGCAGCAGACCGGTTTCCGTCAGCTCGAATATGAGCCCGGCTGGCGAGGCGCCGTGAATGCGCAACAGCGCCTTGATCCGGTCGACGAGATTCGGGTTGGCCATCTGCGTGACGTCGAGATTGAAGGCGAGCTTGAACGGCTTGCCGTGGGACTGCACAAAACGCTGCAGACTCAGTCCTTGCGTGAGCAGGCTGAAAAACATTTCGTCGAGCAGTCCGCAACGCTCGATCGTTGGCAGAAACATACCCGGTGAAAGCAACCCGCGACTAGGGCTTTGCCAGCGCACCAGCACCTCGGCGCCATCCACCTCACCACTGCGCAGATGAAACTTGGGCTGGAAGTACGCGCGAAATTCCTGCCGGCGTATCGCTTCCAGTACTTCGTTCTCCGTAGGCTGATCGAGATGACTTTCCGCGAGTTTGGCATCGACCTGGCTGTTCGGCCGATAGCGAGCCAGCAATGGCGCCAGCACATCGACCATCAAGGGCTTGCCGACACTGCCAAGCAATTCCAGGCCCTGCAACGTGACAATTCGATCGACCGTGCGTAACAAGTCTTCAGGCAGTGAACTGCAGATGATCACTGCGCGAATCAATCCGGCCTCTCTCGCCAGGCGCAGAAAGGTCAAACCATCCATCCCGGCCATGCTCAAGTCACACAACGCAACGTCCACACCTCCTGCCTGGGAGATCAAAGCCAGCGCATCCTTTCCGTCAGCCGCCTGAAAGATATTTTTGTAACCCAGACTGTTAAGCGCGCTGACCGCAGCCGTGCGCTGGAAGGCGTGATCTTCCAATACCAATATACGAAGCGTGTTCACAAACCGGGAACCTCTTTCTATCAGCCATTAATAGCGAAAAGCTTGAATCATCTTCCAACAGAAAGATTGCTCACAAACTTTGCATTGACTGAGAATTTCTGCGTCCGCGAATACTAATCAGGTAGAGCTCGCGCGACTTTGAGAATTGTCTCATTTAGTCCACTGCACTTTACTGAGAATATAAATACGCACTTCCGATATTGCCGCTTTGTTCGCACTTGCCACGCTTTAAGACAAATCTCAAAGACCCATCACTATCACCGACCTAACATGGCCTGGCATTTCAATGCAGCACTTCACAATAACTTCGGATATAAACATGAAAAAGTTCGCTTTCGCAGTACTCACTCTTTCCGTACTGGCTGCCTCCACTGGCGCACTGGCTGAAGAAGCCGCTAAAGCCGTCAAGGGCGGCAGCGGTCAAATCAGTTTCACCGGCGTCATCAACAACGACGCGTGCTCGGTAGATGGCGCTTCGGGTAACGACAAGATGATCGCTGTGGACATGGGCAGCGTATCGATCAAAGACATGGGCACCGATTCTGCCCCGGGTGCTGGTCGCGTGGCTGCCAACGATTTCAACCTGAAAGTGAACTGCAACGCCGGCACCAAAGTGTCGATGCTGTTCAAACCAACCGTAAACGGTGGTTCGGGCCTGGTTGATGGCAAGAAAGTTCTCAAGCTGCAAGGTACTGATGCGGCCAAAGGCGTAGGTATCGCGCTGCTGGACAGCAACGGCCAGTTGATCGACCTGAGCTCTGAAGCCACTGCCAAAGTACAGACCAGTCTGACCGGCGACGGCACCACTGGCGGCGACGGCACCCTGTCGTTCGCAGCCGCTTACGTCACCACCGGCGACAAGACCACCGCTACTGCAGGTACCGGTAACGCCACTCTGCCGTTCGTTCTCGAATACGAATAAGCAGCACGCAATACCTGGACGGGGCCGCTGTGCCTCGTCCTTCCCCACCAGATCAATCGGTGAAAACTATGTTAAGTCGCTATTTTCCGCTGTGCCTGGGGCTTGCCGGGGTGTTGATGACGCACTCGGCATTCGCCAGCATCTCCTTGAGTTCCACCCGGATCATTTTCGATGGCGCGCACAAAGAGGCGAACGTCACCGTGCGCAACGGCGGGCAAACCATCCTGGCGCAATCGTGGCTGGATGCCGGCGACACGGCTGGCAGCGCGCCGCCATTTGCGGTGACTCCACCGCTGGCCCGACTCGAACCCAATCAACAGCAACTGTTGAGGATTCTCTATGAAGGCCGCGGCATGCCTGCAGACAAAGAGTCAGTGGTGTGGCTGAACGTGCAGGAAATCCCTCAGGCCAGCGCTGCCGATGTCAATACGCTGCAACTGGCGGTACGTCAGCGCATCAAGGTTTTCTTCCGTCCGGACGGACTCACCGGAGCCGCCGCGCAAGCGCCGGTGCAACTTGTATGGCAACTGGTCACGCAAGCTGGCAAGTCGGTACTGAAAGTAAAAAATCAAAGCAATTACCACGTATCGCTGGCCGACCTGAAAGTCGCTGCTGGAAATAAAGCGGAACTGGTGATTGATTCGACAATGATCGCTCCGGGCGAAGTTCGCTCGTTCAACTTGAAAGAGTTGCCACCCGGTTCTCCACGCCTGACTTTTTCAGCCATTAATGATTACGGCGCACAACAACGATTCGATGCACCACTCAGCGCTATCGAAAGTCATGCCGAGCGCGTGAAAGATGCATCCGCCCAGTAAATTCCTCGCCCCGCCCCGCCAATTCACAAGCTATTTACGAGTTCCGGACTCCGGTTGAAGCAACACGGACTGATAAGGCAAATTGCATGTTTTCCTCCCAACACCACACATCTTCAAGTTGTGTAAAGCATCACGTTGCGCGCCATAAAAACAAAACGGCGTTGGGCTGCCTGCATCCATTGTGCTTTGCCATCAACATGGCCATTTGTGGCTTCGCCATGGGTGCCGAAGGCCCCGCCGCGGTAGCGGGTGAAGCGTTCAATACCTTGTTTCTGGAAGGTTCATCGGCGGTCGATCTGCAGCCTTTGTTGAATGCCAACAGCGTTCTGCCTGGCCGATATCGCGTTGACGTTTTCAGCAACGGCACGCTGGTCGGTCGTCGCGACGTTGATTTCGCGGCCAACCCGCTCAACGGCAAAGTCGAGCCACGTATCACCCTGGAATTGTTACAGCAGCTGGGTGTGGACATGCGCAAACTGCGTGAGCAAGGTCTGGTTGATGAGCAACGGCCTGCCGATCACTACGATCTTGCGTCGATGATCGAGCAAGCCAGTATCAGTTTTGACGCCAACCGCCTGCGCCTCAATATCAGCGTGCCGCAGGTTGCTATGGCACGCGGCATGCGCGGCTATGTTGACCCAGAGCTTTGGGACGATGGCGTGGCCGCCGGATTCATCAACTATCAGTTGAGCAGCACCCGCAGCAAAACCGATTACTCGACGCAGATCTCCAATAATCTGGGGCTGCGCAACGGCATCAACTTCGGTGCCTGGCGTTTGCGTAACGAGTCCAATCTGAGCAGTGCCACCGGCCGGCCCAATCGGTTTGTCAGCAACCGCACGTTCATCCAGCGCGACCTCACGGCGATCAAGGGGCAACTGAGCGCGGGTGAAATCTTTTCCGACTCAGACCTGTTCGACAGCGTGCGCTATCAAGGCGTCAAGGTAGCCTCTGATGAGGGCATGCGCGCAGACAGCGAGCGCGGCTATGCGCCAATCATTCGTGGCGTGGCTGAAACCAATGCGAAGATCGAGGTCCGCCAGGATAACTACATTCTTTACACCACCAACGTGCCGCCGGGGCCGTTCGAGATCAGTGATATCTATCCATCGGGTTCCAATGGCGATCTGGAGATCACCATTGTCGAGGCGGATGGTCGGCGCAAGGTCACCCGGCAGGCGTTCTCCGCCCTGCCGACGATGGTGCGTGAGGGACAGTTGAAGTACAGCCTGTCGAGCGGCAAATTCAACAACAACAGCGAAGGCTATGACAAGCCGGCCTTCCTGGGCGGCACTTTCGCCTACGGTCTGACCAGCAACCTGACAGGCATTGCCGGCATTCAGGCCAGCAATGGTTTCAAGGCGCTTTCCGTCGGTGCGGCGAAGAACACTTCGATTGGCGCGATGTCGCTGGACGTGACGCAATCGTCCAGCAAGGCATTTGGCAAAACGACCCAGGGCAGCAGCGTACGCGCGCTCTATGCAAAGACCTTCACCGGCACCGATACCAGCTTCACCCTCGCCGCCTATCGTTATTCGACCGAGGGTTACCGCACGCTGACCGACCACGTTCAAGACACCAGCACCGGCGCTACACGGCGCGCAGGTAACGCCAAAACCCGTACCGACCTCACGGTCAACCAGACCCTGGGCGAAGCGCGCCAGTACGGCTCGCTGTACTTGAATGCCAGTGATCAGCGCTATTGGGATCGCGGCGGCTCGCGCAGCTTCTCCGCCGGTTACAACAACAATTGGCGCGACCTGAACTACAACATCAGCTTGAGTAAAACCGAGGAATTCGGCACACGCGGCGACACCACTCACGACACCCAATTGAGCGTTTCGATCTCATTCCCGCTCGGATCGACACCTCGCGCACCTCGCGCCTACATTTCCAGCAATCATCAGAATACCGGCACCAGTACACAAGCCGGGATCAATGGTTATCTGACTGAAGACAGTGACACCTACTATTCCGTACAGACCGGGCGCAGTGTGCAAGGTGATCGCTCCGGCTCACTCAGCCTGAGTACCCGTACAGCGATGGGCGATCTGGGATTGGGCTACAGCCGAGGCAGCGGTTATGAATCACAGAACCTGAGCGCGGCCGGATCGATCGTGGCTCACGCGGGGGGAATCAACATGGGCCAGACCGTCGGCGAAACATTCGCAATGGTGGAAGTGCCTGGCATGTCAGGGGTAGAAGTCAGCAGCTACTCCGGCGTGAAAACCGGCCTCAACGGCTATGCCGTCCTTCCAAACGCACAGCCCTATCGCGTGAATTGGGTGACACTGGACACACGAAATCTCGGCGGTGACATAGAGCTGGACAACACCACTCAACAACTCGTACCGAGACGAGGTTCAGTAGTGCTCGCGCGCTTCGAGGGCAGCAAAGGTCGACGGATCCAGTTCGAACTCTACGATGCCGAGGGCAACCCCCTCCCATTCGGAGCGGTATTGATGGATGCCGATGGTAAACAACTGGCACTTTCCGACCCCACCGGCAAGGCGTTAGCGCTTGTTACCAAAGATCAAGGGATTATTACAATCAAGTGGCAGGGTAAAAGTTGCCCCGCCCCTTACAAGCTTCCAGAACGACTGAAGGATTTGAACTATGAGCATTACCGGCTTTCTTGCTCAACCAGCGTAGACACATCGAAATAACACGTTCAATTCTTCAATCTTCAATATCAAGGCTCTGATTTATTCAGAGCCTTGTCGTTTCTGCGCGTCTAGCCATGGCGCATAAAAACAAGACAATTCCTATATCCTCATGCAGAAGACTCATTACCATAAAAGGCGTAGTGAGCACTCACGCGCAACCGTGTGAGATCAATAGCCCCAACGCCCTATAGCCGAGAAAGCCAAGAGAATTAGCCATGCCAAAAATCAGTGCAATGAGCGTAACCATCTATAAGAAAAAACCAGAGAACAACCAACACATAAAATCAGATTCGCAAAATCATCTATCACTTACGAAGAAAACCACTAGCGACGACAAGATTAGAATTGATTCCAGAGAAGAAGGTGTTGATACGGTCAAACAGCCTATTAGTGCAGTCGAGCTCATAAAAAAACAAATTGCCGAGATGCAGCAACAACTTGCCACTCGCAGAGCAGAGCTGGCTAAAATCGAAAGAATGAATATGCCAGAAGAAGAGAAGTCTCAAAGAACAATCGAGATTCAAAATCAGATTTCTGTATGTGCTGGCAACCTCCACGCGCTGCCGGCAACATTGATCCAAATGACACTCAGCGTTGACACACACGCTTGAAATCCCCGCCGATGGCCGCACTGGCGCAGGCCAACGCCTCATGGCGCGTCGCAAAGCGACGCGCCGAAGGTACGTGGCCCGAGCCAGTGCCTACCCATCAGCAGCTGCCGGGCGGGATGCCTTCCTTGTTAAAATCTTTGAGGCGCTTTTGCTCTTCCTCTGTGGAATGCGCCGGCGTCGATTGATCAGGTACTTCTTCCTCTGGAAATTGTGCTGTTTCTTCAGTCATTGCTTTGCCCTCGTTCTGGTTACTCATTCGGCATCGGCCGAGGGCTGGCAGTTCCAAAACTTCGCACCTTCTCCCTCTCGGCGAGCAAGTACTCTTAAGTCTCTGGATAGCGCAACCTCACACCACGCGCGCTTCGTTTCAAAGCGGTTACAACCAGAAGCCCTTGTGCGGTTCAGCCGCCTCCCCCTCCAGCATCGGCCCCAGCACACTGACCTTGCGCTGCCCCTTGGCGAACACCTCGCGGCACGGCAGAGAGAACGTCGGGTTCTCCGGATGGTCACCGGTCAATCCCAGTAACGCATGCTCCGACAAGGCATAAACCACCCGCCCGATCCCGGTCCAATACACCGCGCCGGCGCACATGCAGCAAGGTTCGGCGCTGGTGTACAGCGTGCACAGTTCCAGCTCTTGCGGCGACAGCAGTTTTGCCGCTGCGGCGGCCGCCACCAACTCGGCATGCTGAGTCGGATCGCCTTGCGGCGGCATCGAGTTGTTCCCCGCTTCGACAATCACCTTGCCGTTGCGATCCGCCACCAATGCCGCGAACGGATGGCGACCGCGTTGTTTCGATGCCTCGGACAAGGCGATGGTCTGGCGCAGCAAGGCCAGATCAAGCTCGCTGACGCCGGCCGGAATGAGCTGAGTGAATTGATTCATGGGTAACTCCTGGGCAGTGGAAAACAAAAGGTCAGTCGGCCAGTTCAGCGCCGAGGGTTTCGGTCGATTTTTTTTCGTTGTTGAGCAGGATGTTGAGGACGATGGCGGTGATCGCGCCGAGGAAAATCCCGCTGTCGAGCACCAGTTTCAGGGTCGGGCCGACGTGTTCGAACAGCGCCGGAAAGGACATCGGCAGCACGCCGACACTCACTGAAACGGCGACGATGATGCCGTTGCGCGTCCCCTCGAATTGCACCCGTGACAGTTCTTGAATGCCCGCCACCGTGGTCATGCCGAACATCACGATCGCGCAGCCACCGAGCACTGGCGTCGGCACGGCGGCGATCAACGCGCCGAGTTTGGGGAACAGGCCCATCAGCACCATGATTGCCCCGGCGGCGGCCACGACGAAGCGGCTTTTCACGTTGGAAAGCGCGATCAAACCGGTGTTCTGAGTGAAGGCGTTGTAGGGAAAGCTGTTGAACAAACCGCCGAGCATGGTCGACAAGCCGTCGGCGCGGAACGCGTTGCCGAGAGTCTGTTGCGTGGTCGGTTTGCCGGTCAGTTTGCCGATCGCCAAGCAGTTGCCGGTGGTCTCGGCCATGATCACCAGCATCGCCAGGGTCATGATCAGAATCGGCACCGGTGCGAATTCCGGCGCGCCGAAGGCGATCGGCGCACTCAGCTCAAACCACGCCGCTTCGCTGACACGATTGAAGTGAGTCATACCGCAGGCTGCTGCGATCAGGCTGCCGACGAACAGACCAATCAGCACGCTGAGGTTGCCGAGAAAGCCCTTGCATTTGGCGTAGATCACTAGCGTCACGCTGACCGTCGCCAAACCGAGCAACAGGTTCGCGGGATTACCAAAATCCGCCGAGTCGGGATTGCCGCCGCCCAGCCAGATCGCCACCGCCGGCATTAGCGAGATGCCGATAATGGTGATCAGACTGCCAATCACCACCGGCGGAAAAAACCGCAGCAAGCGGCTGAACACCGGTGCCAGGGCAATGGTGATAAAGCCCGCTGCGATCACCGCGCCGAAAATCTGACTGAGGCCGAATTCCTTGCCGATCATGATCATCGGCGCCAGGGCAATAAACGAGCAGCCCTGAATCAACGGCAGCCGTGCGCCGAATTTCCAGAAGCCGATAGTTTGAATCAGCGTCGCCACGCCAGAGGTCAACAGGTTGGCGTTGATCAGCAACATCACCTGCGCCGAGGTCAGCCCCATCGCACTGCCAAGAATCAGCGGCACCGCCACCGCTCCCGCGTACATCACCAGCACATGCTGCAAGCCAAACGTGAACAACTGTCGCAGTGGCAAAATCTCGTCCACCGGATGAATGCGTTGTGTAGTCATTTCACACGCTCCTGAAGGTGCGGCATCTGTTGAGATCGCGGGCATGCTCAGGGGCGTTTGAAAATCAGATCCGCCCCGGAGATCGTTTGACGCGGGGCCATGGTTGAACGTTTATTGCGATGAACCAAATTAGCAACCATCGCTTTTTTCGATGGCACGAATCTGGCATTGGTTATCTGCTTTAAACCCCCATCCTCGACCCGGGAGTTCACCGCTTGCGCTTCTCACTCGATCAACTGTTGATGTTCGTCCAAGTGGTCAAAAGCGGATCGTTTTCCGCCGCCGGGCGCAAACTGGGCAAGACTCAATCGACCATCAGCGCGGCGATTGCCAACCTCGAAACCGACCTTGGCGTCGACCTGTTCGATCGCAGCAACCGCAGCCCTGCCCTCACCGCCAGCGGCCACAAACTCCTGGTGCAGGCCGAAGCCGTGCTCGAACGCTGCATGACCTTCGAAGCCCACGCCGATTGTCTTTCGGACAACGTCGAAACCAGCCTGACGCTCGCCATTGAAACGCCGTACGGGCCGATCATGCCGGTGCTCAAAGCCTTCGAAGCCGCGTTCCCCTTTGTCGACCTGATCATCCGCCATCCGGTTTACGGCGACGTTAGCGAACTGGTCAGCAGCGGCGAAGCGGTACTCGGTGTGGCGTTCTCACAGCCCGGCTATCCCAAGGAGCTGGCGTTTCAGCAACTGGGCAAGCTGATCATGCTGCACGTCTGCCACCCCGACCATCCATTGGCGCAACTCGATAACGTCACGTTCGACGACCTGCACGTCCATCGGCGCCTGGCCTTCAGCGCCCACGCGAGCAAACTGCCGAGCAGCGAATACCTGCGCTCGACCCAGTTGTGGCAAGCGGAAAGCTATCTGGCGTTACTGGAAATGGTCCGCGCCGGGCTCGGTTGGGCCACCCTGCCCCGCCAGCTTGTTCAGCGTGAACTGGCCAAGGGTGAGCTGGTGGAGCTACAGCTCTCGGCGTATCCGCATACCGACTGGCAGATTGGTGTGGATTTGCTGTGGGCGCGGCAGCGACCGCTGGGCAAAGCGGAGCGGTGGCTGAAGGAGAAATTGCAGGGCAACAAGGTGTATGAGCTGGATCGCAACGGGCAGATCACCACCCTTTGACGTGGGAACAAAGAGGCCCGCCAAAGCGGGCCTCGATTGCAGGCGTTGTCACTACGCCAGTTTGACTGTTTCGGTCTGAACCTCGTGCTCAGGGCGGATCTTGAACCAGATGGAATACATCGCCGGCAGGAACACCAGCGTCATGATGGTGCCGACGAACGTGCCGCCAATCAGGGTGTAGGCCAGCGTGCCCCAGAACACCGAGTGTGTCAGTGGAATAAACGCCAAAATGGCCGCCAGCGCCGTCAGCAGTACCGGCCGCGCACGTTGCACAGTGGCTTCGACCACGGCATGGAACGGGTCCAGTCCTTCCAGCGTGTTGTGATGGATCTGCCCGATCAGAATCAGCGTATTGCGCATCAGGATCCCCGACAGCGCAATCAACCCGACCAGCGCATTGATGCCAAATGGCTGATTGAAGATCAGCAGCGTCGGCACCACACCAATCAAGCCTAATGGCGAGGTGAGGAAGACCATGATCATCGCCGCGATCGAACGCACCTGCACCATGATGATCAGCAACGTCATGGCGATCATGATCGGCAGCAAGGGCAGGATCGCCTTGCCCGCTTTGCCGGATTCCTCGATGGCGCCCGCCTGCTCGATTCGGTAACCCGAAGGCAGTTTTTCAATGATCGGCTGCAATTGCTTGAGGATCTCACCCGACACATCCGGAGGCTGCAAACCTTCGGCAATGTCGCCACGCACAGTGATCGTCGGTGTGCGGTCGCGGCGCCGCAGAATCGGATCTTCCATGCGCACATCGACCTCGCCGATCTGCGACAACGGGATGCGTTGTCCCGCCGCGCCGACCAGAGTGAAGCCTTTGATTTGCGCCGGGTTGAGCCTGATATTGCCAGCGGCACGCCCAACAACCTGCACAGAACGAATATCCTCGCGCACCGCGGTGATCGGCACTCCGCTCAGGAGAAACTGCAGTTGCTGGGCGACCGCGTTCGAGGTCAGCCCCACGGCTTGCAGGCGGTCCTGATCGAGATTGAAATGCAATGTCGGGGTCAGCGGTCCCCAATCAGTGTTCACCGTTCTCATCATCGGGCTGTCTTGCAGCACGCCGCGGACCTGCTCGGCGATGTCGCGCAACTTCGCCGGATCAGGCCCCATCACCCGGTAGGCAACCGGAAACGGCGAATAAGGACCAAAGACAATTTGCGTGGCCCGCACACGAGCCTCCGGCGCGAGGCCTTCAGCAACCGCTTCACGCAAGCGCAACTTGAGGGTTTCGCGTGCTTCCTGACTGTCCGTCAGCACGACGATTTTGGCAAAAGAAGGATCGGGTAATTCTGGCGCCATCGCCAAGAAGAAACGTGGCGCACCCTGGCCGATATAGGCCGTGACGATTTTTGCCTCATCCTGCTTGTGCAACCAGGCTTCAACCTTGGCGGACGCGGCGCTGGTCTGCTCGATCGAGGTGCCGTAGGGCATTTGCACCTCGATCATCACCTCGGGGCGGTCGGAGGTCGGAAAGAACTGTTTCTTCACCAGCCCCATGCCAGGAACCGCGACGAAAAACAGCGTGACCACCGTGCCCGCCACCAGCCATTTGCGAGCGATCACCGCGGTCAGCAGCCGGCGGAAACGGTTGTAATTCGGCGTGTTGTAGATCGCCGCGTGGCCACCTTCAACCTTCTTGATGTCCGGCAACAACTTCACGCCCAGATACGGGGTGAACGCCACCGCAACGACCCAGGAAGCGATCAGTGCGATGCCGACAATCCAGAACATATTGCTGGTGTACTCGCCGGCAGTGGACTGGGCAAAACCGTTGGGCAAAAAGCCGATCGCCGTCACCAGCGTACCGGACAGCATCGGTGCCGCCGTATGGCTCCAGGCATACGCGGACGCTTTGATGCGATCGTAGCCCTCCTCCATTTTCACCACCATCATTTCAATGGCGATGATCGCGTCATCGACCAACAGCCCGAGCGCGAGGATCAATGACCCGAGGGTAATCCGATCGAAGTTCTTGCCGGTGGCGGCCATCACCACGAACACGATCGCCAGGGTCAACGGCACTGCGGCGGCGACCACCACGCCTACTCGCCAGCCCATACTCAGAAAGCACACGAGCATGACCACCAGCAGCGCGACAAAAAATTTGACCATGAACTCGCCGACCGCCGAGTCGATATTGACTGCCTGGTCGGTGACTTTGGCGAGGGTCATGCCCAATGGCATTTCCGCATTGATCCGCGCGGTCTCCGCATCCAGCGCCTTGCCCAGATCGAGACCGTTCCAGCCCTCGCGCATCACCACACCCAGCAGCAGCGCGTCTTCGCCGTCATTGCGCACAACAAAGGTCGCCGGATCTTCGTAACCGCGTTCAACCGTCGCCACATCAGAGAGCTTGAGCGTGCGGCCCTGCACGGAGACCGGTGTCTCGCGAATTTTCTGCACCTTGTCGAAAGCACCGTCCAGACGCAGAAACACCTGTGGCCCATTGGTTTCGATGGACCCGGCGGGCGTCAGCACGTTCTGACTGTTCAGCGCGGCGAAGATGTCCTGCGGCGACAAGCCGAGGGTCGCCAAGCGGTCATGGGAAAATGAAACGTAGATGCGCTCGGCTTGCTCACCGATGATGTTGACCTTCTTCACCCCCGGCACGTGCAGCAGACGCTGGCGCATGGCTTCGGCATCACGCACCAGCAAGCGCTGCGGCTCGCCTTTGGCTTTCAAGGCGAACAGCGCGAAGGTCACGTCGGAAAACTCATCGTTGACCATCGGCCCGATCACACCGGCCGGCAGCCTGATGGCTTCATCGTCGAGTTTCTTGCGTGCTTGATAGAACTCTTCCTGCACTTGCGAGGGCGGCGTGCTATCGAGCAACGACACCATCGTGAACGCCAGTCCAGGGCGTGTGTAGGTTTCCGAGCGGTCGTACCACTTGAGTTCTTGCAGGCGCTTTTCAAGGGGTTCGGCGACCTGATCCTGCATCTCTTGCGCCGTCGCGCCCGGCCACGCGGTAATCACGGTCAGCTGCTTGACCGTAAACGGTGGATCTTCCGCACGTCCCAACTTAAAGAACGACAACGTCCCTGCAACAGCGATCAGAAAAATCAGGAAAACCGTGATTGCCCGCTCGCGCACGGCGATGGCCGAAAGGTTGAAGCGCCCCTGACTCATGGACGGCTCCCGGCAACGCTGGCTTCGCTCATCTGCGGCAACCGTACTTCTTCGCCATCGCGCAGCAGATGGGCGCCCAACGCTACAACCTGCTCACCGGCAGCGAGGTCGCCGGCGATGCGGGCCGAATCATCACTCAACCCCAGCACCTGAACCGCTCGCCAGGTCACTGTTGCCGGTGTTCCGGCGATCAACCACACACCTGGACCTTTACCCGCGTCGTAAACAGCAGCGATGGGAACTTGTAAGGCCTGTGTCTGGGAGGCGCCCTCGGCAATGCTGAGGGTGACGGTCGCACCGATCGGCGCGTTGGCCAACGGTCCTTCGAGCACATAGCGCGCTTCGAACGTGCGCGTTGTGCGGTCTGCCGAGTCCGAAAGCAGCCGCAGTTTTGCCGTGACAGCCGCTGAATTCATGCCGTAGAGGCTGGCTTGCGCGGTGGAGCCGACAGCCGGGCGCAACGTTTCGGGTAGATGCACGATGGCTTCGCGCTGACCTGCACGGGCCAGGCGCACCACCGGTTGTCCCGGGCTGACCACTTGTCCTGGCTCGGCGAGCGTTTCCACCACTACGCCGTCCGCATCAGCGACCAGCAGCGCATAACCCGAGGTATTGCGCGCTACATCGGCTTGCGCTTGCGCGGCGTTGAGCTGCGCTTTTGCAGTCTCCGCGGCGGCTCTGAACTGATCGTAGGCTGATGCCGAAATGGCGCCAACGCCGACCAGTTTGCGATAGCGAGCCTCATCGTCGGCGGTCTGTTTGGCGCTGGCGCGAGCAGCGATGACCGCCGCCTGCTGCGCCCGCGCTTGCAGTCCGAGGTCGATCGGGTCGAGACGCATCAGCGGCTGCCCGCGCTTGACGACCTCCCCCGTATCAACCAGACGTTCGAGCACTTTGCCCGATACGCGAAACCCTAGGTCGCCCTGAACGCGCGCCGCCACGACACCGGTGAAAGAACGAGCGATGTCAGGTGACGCTTGTACCGCAGCGGATCTGACCAGCGGCGCCTGTGTACGGGGATCTGCAACACTGGAAGATTCGCCACAGGCGGTCAGGGCTAGAGGCAACAAGCATGCGGCAATGGGGAAAAGTCGGAGCCGGCGCATAGGTTCACTTACTGTGGAATAGGATGATCATCATATTCTCAGTCTTGTGACCAATATCGTCAATAGTCACACCCTACATCCTTACCACCTGCGAGATCGAACCACGAATCGACCGACAGGCCCGACTAAAAACGGTAGCTCACAGAAGTCCCAAGCCCGCTCGCACTGTTCTTGTATCTGGCACTGTAGGCACCTCTCGATGCCGAGGTGTCGTTAACCTCGACGCTCTCCTCCCAAAGGTAGGAATAAGCCAGGTCGATCGTGACATTTTCCACCGGCGTCCAGCCCGCCCCGAAGCTGAGCACCTTGCGGTCGCCCGTCGGAATGCGCGGCCCCCGATTGGTGTTGTTGGCCGGTGACTGATCAACCGAGAAACCGGCACGAAGTACCCATTGGTTATTCAATTGATAGGCCGCACCGATCGCGTGAGCCCAGGTGTCGTGCCAGTTCTGCTCTTCGCTAATCGTCCCCAACTGGCCACTCAGCAACGGCGGCAAGCCACTGTTCTCGATCGTCAGCTCCTTGAAGCGGCTCCAGCGCGTCCAGGTACTGCCGACATAAAGCGTCCAGTCGTTATTGAATTGATGCGTAACCGAAACGTCCACCGACTCCGGCGTGTCCACGTCCAGCGACGCGTCATAGCTGCGACCGCTCACGCCCAGCACGCTGAAGATGCCATCGGTGACCTTGGTTTTCGCATCCAGGTGGTAACTGACTTTGGAGTGATAGGTCAGCCCCAGGCGGGTCTGGTCTGTCGCCTGCACCAGCACACCGGCGTTGAAGCCCAGCGCGGTATCATCACCCGTGCTTTTCAGCTTGCCGTCATTACGCCCCGGGCTGAGTGGATTGGGCACCATGCCGGATATCTCGCCGCTGATACGGTTAATGGTCGGACCGAAGCCGATCGAGACTTTTTCGTTAAAGGCGTAGCTGATGGTCGGCTGGAAAGTCAGCGTGGTGACTTCACTCTTGTTGGCGTAATAGCGTCCGGCAAAACCACTGCCGTAGTCGGTGATCAGCCCGAACGGCACATAAAATCCGACGCCGAATGCCCAGTGGTCATCAATCGGTTTGACGTAATACCCCATGGGCACGGTGGTCGTTGGCACCATGTCGCCGTCTTCATTACCGCCGAACGTACTGCGCGTGCGGCTGATATCAGACTTGGCGAACAGCGTCGCCGCGCCCACGCTCACCTGCTCCCGTTTAAGCCGCGCCATGCCCGCCGGGTTGCCGTAGACCGTACTGGCGTCTTCGGCTGATGAAGATCGACCGGCAAAACCGGATCCCATCCCGCTGATGCTTTGTTCGTTGAGTGCAAAGCCACCGGCAAACACATTGGAAGACGCAAGCACGAAGGCCAGGCCCACGGGGCTCTTGAGCATTGTTTTTTTCATTATTGGACTCTATGGAGATCACTGGAATAGAACATCGAGCACTACAGCGAAACCATATTATCCATGTGACCGATTCAGTCAATGGTCACATAAGACTAAATTCAATGCCCTCCCGGCACTGATGTGCCGGTGGGCAGGAAACGTAATGAGGGGGATGTTGCCTTGACTCTAATCGCCTGAAAAGCTTGCTCAGCGATGGGTCAAGGCATCAGGCTGCGCAGGATGAGATTGGTGGTCAGCGTGGGCGCTTGCTCGATCAAATCCAGATTGTGTTGCAACAGCAGCGGATTGACGAAAGGTCGCAGCGCCAGATTGATCGACTCGACGGTCTCGTCCAGCGGCGTCTTGCGTTCGAACTCCCCCGCTTCTCGACCTTGACGCACGATGTCGAGGATAAAGGCCTTGATCTGCGCTTCATACACTTGCGCACTGTTCCAGCGCTCCGAGGCGGAAAACGCCGCGATGTCGTAGAGCTTGCGATCGTTGAAGAACAGGTCCACACCCGTGGCGATCACGGTTTTCACCAACCTGCGCAAACGCTCGGTGGCTGAAAGCGCTTCCGCGTTAACCGCGTGCTCGACTGCTGCAGCGATTTGTCCCAGACAGTTGGCGCAAATAGCCTCGCCAATCGCCTGCTTGGAATCAAAGAATTTATAGATGTAGGCCTTGGAAAAACCGATGGCCTTGGCCAGGTCGGAAACCGTGGTTTTACCGTAGCCGTATTGGCTGAAGTGCTCGTTGGCCGCGGCGACAATCTGGTCACGAATGTCGTGTTCGGCGGGGCCGCGAGTGCTCGGCGAGGAGGTAGAGAGGGATGGCTGATTCATGGGGGCAGCTTACTCACCCTATGAATGACTGACAACTCGCCGAGCATTGTTGAACGTGTCACACCACCGCGGCTTCAACCGTTCTGGAACGCCACGCAAACCCCAACACCATCAGCAGCCCCAGGCCCGCCATTGCCGCGCCGGCCAGGGAGATCGCCGGATAACCCAGCCCGCTGCTGATCACCGCGCCGCCCAGCGCCGCGCCAATCGCATTGCCGAAGTTGAACGCGCCGATGTTCACCGCCGAGGCCAGATTGGGCGCGTCCTTGGCCGCTTCCATGACGCGCATCTGTAGTGGCGGCACCAAAGCAAAGCTGGCAATACCCCAGATCAGAATGGCCACGGCGGCCGGCAGCGGCCAACGCATCAGTACGGTGAACGCCAACAACACCAGAATCAACACGCTCAGCGAGACGATCAGGGTGCGATCGATCGAGCGGTCAGCGGCCTTGCCGCCCCACATGTTGCCCAGCGTCAACCCGACACCGTAAAGCATCAGCATGGCGGTGATGAAGGCGGTGGACGCATGGGTCTCGCTGCTGAGGATCGGCGCGATGTAGGTGAAGACGGTGAACATCGCGCTCGAGCCGACTACGGTCAGGGCCAGCGCGGCCAGCACCGGGCCGCGCCCCAACACTCGAATTTCTGCCATGACACCGACGCTTTGCGGCGCCCGCACGTTGGGCAAGGCGAACCACAACGCGGCCATGGTCACCACGCCGAGGCCGGTAATCCCCCAGAACGCGGTGCGCCAACCAAACAGTTCGCCAAACCAGGCGGCCAGCGGCACACCGCCGATGGTCGCCAGGGTCAGACCCATGAACATCGCCGCCACTGCCCCGGCGCGTTTTTCCGGGGCAACCAGGGTGGCGGCGACGACGGAGCCAACGCCAAAGAAGGCACCGTGGTTCAGTGAGGTCACTACCCTGGCGACCATCAGGCTGTAATAATCGGTGGCCAGGGCTGACATCAGATTACCCAAGGTGAAAATCGCCATGAGCCCGATCAGCAGAGAGCGCCGGGGAATCTTGCCGGTGGTCAGAGTCATCAGCGGCGCGCCGAGCAATACCCCCAGCGCATAAGCACTGACCAGCAAACCGGCAGCGGGAATGGAAACGCCCAGATCCGCAGCGATACCCGGCAACATGCCCATGGGCGCGAATTCTGTAACGCCGATGCCGAAGGCACCGATGGCGAGTGCAACAAGTGGTGGATTGATACGCATGGAAAGCTCCTCATCTATGCTGCCAATGCTACGATCCCGCCCTTTCAGGCGGTAGATAGCGTTTTTGGCAATCACCTTTGCGTAGGAGGCACAAGTGGATTTCAACGGCAGGTCAGGTGAAATGAGCGTGTTCACTACCGTGGCGCAGGAAGGCAGTCTGTCGGCCGCCGCGCGTGCGCTAGGCCTGACACCTTCGGCAGTCAGCCGGATCATCGCGCGTACCGAGCAACGGCTTGGCACTCGCCTGCTGTTGCGCACCACCCGAGCGATCACCTTCACGGCCGAGGGCGAAGCGTTCCTGCGCGGCGCCCGGCGTATCCTCGCCGACATGGACGAAGTCGAAGAAGCCATCGCCGATCAAGGCGTGCCCAGAGGGCGATTGCGCGTCAGTGCCGCCCTTGGCCACGGCCGTCTGGCCATCGTGCCCTTGGTCGCAGCCTTCAGCGCCCGCTACCCGAACATCGTCGTCGACCTCACCCTCGGCGACGAAGTGGTCGACATTCTTGCCGGACAAGCCGACGTCGCGGTGCGCTTCGGCCATCTGCCCGACAGCCCGCTGAGCGCGCGCAGGATCGGCACCACCGGCCAGGTCGTGGTGGCATCGCCCGAGTATCTGCAGCGCCACGGCATCCCCCAGGAACCGGAGGACCTGTTGCAGCACAACTGCCTGCGCTTCAACTTCCGGCGTGCCGAACCCAACTGGCCATTCATCCGTGATGGCAAAGCGTTTTCCCTGAAGGTCAGCGGCAACATCGAATGCAGCAGTGGTGAAGCGCTGGCACAACTCGCGCGAATGGGCGCCGGCATTGCACGTATCGGAGAGTTCAGCGTGAGCGAGGATCTGCAGCGTGGCGACCTGATTGCGCTGCTGGAAGCGTGGAATCCCGGGGACCAGGAACCGATTCATGCGGTGTTCGTCGGCGGCGCAGCGATGCCGGCGCGGGTGCGATTGTTCGTCGACTTCTTGCTGGAGCATCACCGGATGTCAGCGCAGGTATAAGCTGATACTCGTGAAGTTGATGGCCGTCGTTAAAGACCGCTTTAGGTCAAGAACAGACATCTAAATACCCTCACTTGTATATTTCCGACAGACAAATCTTCACCACCAACGCGCAGAATCGGGAAGGTACACATTCATGGATCAGAAAAATGGCCAAGCCGGCACCGCCGACTGGGTCATCCGCAGTGTTCAGCCTGGGGGCATCGAGCGTATCGAAGCGTGGTTCGGCAGCCACGGCTACGATCCTCATCGACACGACACCTACTCGATCGGCCGTACGTTGGCGGGCGTTCAGAGCTTTCACTACGCAGGCTCGCTGCGCCACGGTGTTCCCGGCAACACGCTCGTGCTTCACCCCGACGAACTCCACGATGGCATGGCCGGCACTGACGCAGGCTTTCGTTATCGAATGGCCTACGTTGATCCGTCATTGATCCAGAACGTTCTGGGTGGGGAACCCTTGCCCTTTATCGCAGGGGGACTGTCGAGCGATCCGCGTCTGTTCCAGGCCAGTGAAGCATTCGTGCAAGCGGTGGATCATCCACTGGAAATACTGGAGGAACAGGACGCGCTGTATGACCTGGCGATGGCGTTGCGTGCGGTCGGCGGCAAGCCGCGCGGGCGCAAGCGTCTGGATTACCGCGCAGCCGAGCGCGCCAGAGCATTCATCCTGGAACATCTGCACACATGCATTTCGCTGGAGATGCTGGAACATGCCAGTGGGCGCGAACGCTGGAGCCTGTCACGCGACTTCAGAACACTTTACGGTACGAGCCCTTACCGATTTGTCACCCTGCGCCGTCTGGATCGGTTCCGCGCATTGGTGCTTGAAGGTTTCACCTTGGTGGATGCGGCCCTCGTCGCGGGTTTCCACGATCAAAGTCATATGACGCGACACTTCAGCCGCTGCTACGGAGTTCCGCCCATGCGCTGGCTGGAACGATTGCGGGCCGCGCGCTGACTTGCAGGATCGTACAAGAGCGCCCTGCTCCATGCTCTATAGGATGACGACTTCGACCAAAGAGGATCCGTCATGTCAAAGCTCCGTCATCAACAATCATCAGTTCCTGTAAACCTGGCACGTAAAGCGTCGCTCATCGAACAGCAATGGAGTCCCAGGGTTGTTGCAGAGATGAATGACTACCAGTTCAAGGTTGTGCGAATCGAAGGCGAATTCATCTGGCACTCACATCCTGAGACCGACGAAGCATTTCTTGTCCTGGAGGGCACCTTGCGCATCGACCTGCCGGATGGCTGCGTCTATGTGAGCCCGGGTGAACTGTATGTAGTACCCCGTGGTGTTGAACATCGGACGGCTGCTAAAGGTGAAACAAAACTGATGATGATCGAGCCACGAGGTATTTTGAATACCGGGCATGAAGATGGTGAAAGAACGGCCTTGAACGACGTCTGGATATAATCCAGCACCATCCTGTGCGATGTCTGCGCTGAGTGGGAAGATGAATTCACGATCTTGCGGGATAAGTGACAGTGCTATCCGATCCAGTGGCGCGCGTAGCGCTCAAAGAACTGATTGAAAAACACCTCAAGGGAAGAGATCCCGATTACGACCGTCTGATCGAAATTGTTCAGGATCCTTCGCGGCAAGTTCCGATCAGGGGTGTGCTTGAGGACATTAGACGGTACAACAAGGTCCAGTTCACGCAGCAGGACCTAGAGCTGATCGACGACCTTTTGTACATGTATGGCTGAGACAGTACGTTCTGGTTGCGGGCATGGGCCGGCGTGACTGGTTATGCCACTCACGCTCTCTATAATGAGTCACCGGCCATGCCTGGAGCGCTTGTTATGTCACCTTTCCCTGATCAAAAATCTGCTGTCGTTTTACGCCGTGCTTCAAACTGCGATCTGGAAGATCTGATAGCCATTCGGATTGAGGCCATGCGCGAAAGCCTAGAGCGGCTTGGGCGATTTGATCCTGATCGCGCGCGCGAACGGTTTCATAGTGGTTTCGACGCTAGCAGCACGCGCCGCATAGAAGTATCAGGTGATATGGTCGGTTTTGTCGTTCTCAAAGACCATCAGAGCGAGCTACTGCTCGACCACTTGTATGTGATACCTAGCGCTCAAGGAGCAGGGATAGGCACCGAAGTTCTCACTCGGATTTTCAGAGAGGCGGATGAGATCGGACGCCCTGTTAAAGTTGGCGCTCTCAAAGAAAGCGCTTCAAATCGCTTTTATATTCGCCATGGTTTCGTATTTGTCGAAAGCGGTGAATTTGATAATTATTATGTCCGCGCCAACAGTAATACCGTTCGTTTGGGCGACAGGCGGGATGCCCATACAGATACTTTCGGGAGTGATTAATGAGCAATGACCCCTGTGCTTTAGCTGCGCGCATGATTCGCAATTTCAATGATGTGCCGCTGCAATACGAGCGCCGCGACCCTCTTTACGAGAGCCATGGCGCGCGCCTCGGCACTGACACCGTCGCGCAGAAACTCGGTGCGTCGGTGGACATCGTCGCGCCAGGCAAGCGTTCTTGTCCCTACCACTTTCATTATGCTCAGGAAGAGATGTTCGTCATCCTGGAAGGGTTTGGCACCCTGCGCGTGGCGGGTGAAATGTTGCCGATCCGAAGCGGCGACGTCATCTTCATTCCGGCCGGCCCCGAATATCCGCATCAGATCATCAACACCTCGGATGCACCGCTGAAGTATCTGTCCATTGGCACCCGAGAAACCCCCGAAGTCTGCCAATACCCGGACTCCGGCAAATATCAGGCGATGGTCACAATCAATGGAGCGCGCGCCTTCGCCGCTGTGCAGCGGCCCGGGGCTACGCTTGATTATTGGGACGACGAACCATGAGGGCGCCGTGTTTTCGATCCCGGGCAGGTTTCCCCCGGCATTGCGAAACACTCGGCGCGCGCGAATGACTCTCCGACCTCACTCAGCCCTTCAGGCTTTCATCAGTCTGTAAAAGTCCTCCAGCGCTTCGCGAAATTCCGCAAGGGAAAAACTGATCGGCCGATTCTCGACGTCCCATCGAGTGGTAATACCGACTTCCAGGCCGCTGGACACGCTCAACCCAAAACGACGCCAATGCAGAGTCTCTCCGTCAATCACCTGTTCGGTCATCAACACAAAGCAATCGAAGTCCATATCATCGCCGCAGACCAACAGTGGAACTGGCGTCGATGTCCCGTCTTCTGCAGGAGCGAAGCGCCGTTTGGCGAGCGCGTCTTCTTCCTCGTCCAGCAACCACATCAATGAAAGACCGTTGAGGTCCTGATCGGGGTATTCGAGATGACTGTTCAGCCACTGTTCGATAGGTACGTTGTCGATAAATAGCCAGGCACAACGGCTACGACTGAATTTTGCTTGATGGTAAGCGGCATGGATGCGGTGATGCATGGGAAGTCCATTCAACGATAGAGGGCCGGCGGGAACATCCGGTGAGAAAACGCTTGAGTCGCCGAACAGGTTATCGCCAGATTTAACCCGTGCTGAAGGGCAACCTCGCGAAGTCATGTGTCAATTCACGCCATCCTTTCGCACTCTGCATGTGCGCAACACTTTTATAGGTGCCTCTTTTTGATGCTCGCCTGGCTGAACTTCAAAGAACAAAGCCGTCACGGATCCTTGGTTATTTACCAAAATGGTGCGCAAAAAAATAGTTTGACAGAGCCATCCAGCCAAACCTTAACTGGCCAGCAATCAGCTGATTTACAGAGTGATTTTTTCATTGTCGACGGTGAGAGCTTTTGATATCACGCAATCTGAACCCTCACTGCACCGTTGTTTTATTGAGTTGACAAGGTGCGGAGCAAGGAACCCACGAATTGAGTACATTTCGAAAGTATCTTTGCCTGGACTTGTTACTCTGGATCTACCTCGGCTGCTGGAATACCACGCTACCGCTGATCATCGTGCAGCGAGGAAGCCTGCTGGAGCTGGCGGTCTACGAAACAGCGCTCGCACTCGCGGCGATCATTTCGATGTTGTGTCTGGCGCCGCGTGTTGAGTCGATGCGCCGCACTACGGCGCTCAAGGTGGGCTGTTTTGCGATCTTGATGGCCAGCGTATTGCGATACGTTTTTGCCGCAAACTGGTATTCGCTTGATGCGCTGATACTGATCGATGTGATCGCGGCATCAGCATTTGGAATGATCCAGCCTCTGTTGGGTATCTATCCTGCGGAAACCGTTGATAAACATCGTGCGGACGCGGCATTTCGCGTCCGGCGCATCGTCGTTACTGTCGGCAGGGTTGCGGGGCCCTTGTTGGCGGGTATTGTTATTACGGTTTCTTCACTGGAAATCTCGCTGCTATTTGCGTCAATCGTGGGATTAGTCATCGTGGCGTTCGCCATGATGCTACCGGTGAGTGCAGCCCCTGCCCTGCTACGCAGAAAATCATCAGCCGATCACGTTAATGACATGCTTTTGGGGCTTAAACTCAAATGCGCTCTACCGGCAGAACAATTTTTGACTTTTTCAGGGTTGCTACTGGGTTTTGCCGTAACAGCGACGGTACCGATGTTGGTTCCAGCGCTCATACACACTCGCGGTTTAGCTGAAGGTAGCGTTGGCCTGTTCAATGCGCTGTTCGCGGGTGGGGCTGTTGCAGGTTTGTTCTTCTTAAGCCCGCTGATTAGCAAAAAGGAAAATCAGCGCAACAAGTATCTTGGATGTTGGGCCCTATTAACGTTTGCACTCTGTGCAGCGACGCAAGCCGACGAAATCTGGCAGTTGAGTACTTGTCTGTTTTTCGCCGGGGCGGCGAGTGCTTGCATTGCTATGGTCGGAATGGACAAGAGGCTCATGTCGATCCCCTCCGGCGTACGCGTACGACTGATGGCCTCCACATTAGTGATCAGTCAGCTAGGCAGCTCGGTTTCATTCATGATGACGGGCGCCATCATGTCCAGATCCGGCGCAAACAGTTTGATGTGGCTTTATCTCGGGGTATTTCTGATTATCGTCATGTATTCCATGCGATCAAAAAAGATATGGCACTTCCTGGAAGATGACGCTGAGTCAGAGCTGTATTACGCAAAAAACCATCCGGAACTTGCGGCGATCTTGAGTCCATGAAATGCGGTTGAAACGTTACTCGGTCAACTCAAAGTGAGCATCAGACTCCCCTTCCTGAGCTTCCGTGGCATTGCGCCCCGCCAATCAGGCAAGCACCGACGCGGCGACCTACACCGCGGCGCTAAGCCCGAATGTAGATTTGTAGCCACTCAGATCAAAAGCCAGGTCACCAATGATTGCGCCTCCCGCGATCGCCACTTGGACAATCGCCACCAGCAAGCCGCCTCCGGCCTGCGCAGCATCATCCGGAAGCGTTTGCGCCAGCCATGTCCACCAGCCGATCGGCGCGGCGGTGGGAACCAGTCCCCAGAGGCGAGTAATAAAGCAGGATCGCTTTCTGTTTCATCCCATCGTTGGACAAGGGCTGTTTTCAGCCGACCACAAGAGGCAGTAATCGGTCAAAAACGGTCGCTTGAAAATCTACTAAACTGGCGTTGATTGAGGTCAGGTTTGGAATTTTACGTTTCACAAGGAGGTGCTCATGACATTGGTAGAAAGCTCTGAGTTCATTCGTCACAAGCGATCACTTGACGTGCTTGCGAGACAGAGTCCCGGCTATGTTTACTTAATATCAAGATTTGATGATGACGACGGAACAATATGCACATTCGGAAGTATGGGGTATAGAGACAACCCAATAAAGACAGGGATTGGAGGCGTTGCGCTCGTCACATTGGCAGGTATGAAACAGCAGCGAAGAATTCAGCCTGCCGACCGTTTGCGAGGCCCTTTCATACAGGGTAGCCAACCTGTGCTCGGCACTCTAAGGGTCATCGAGAATCCGCAACAAGGTGGCGGCCATGCGGAAGAACTGTTTCTGAGGAAGCTCCCTCAAATGTTTGATGAATATGGCGCGGCAAGTAAGATTGATATTTTCATTTCCAAAATCCCGTGCGCCTCAGCATCCTCTAATTGGATATTGCCCACTGCAAACGGTGATCTGCTGCTTCCGGCGGGTTGCGCCAATAAGCTAGCTGCCGTCATTCGATCGAGTGAAGGCATTACTTGGCGAATATGGTGGGAGCACGGCTATCCGAATCAAGCCACTCATACTGCTTGCATTGGCGCATTGTCACAACTAAGAGGTTTGGCAATTGTTCAGCAATACTTTGGATAAGGTGGAATATTGCCCTGGGCCTTTCACGCCTTTTTACCCACTAGATGTTATCAGTCTAGATACAGGTTGAAATAGCAGGAAAGGCGCAGAGCCTAACCAATGATCGATATTGTTCGAAAGCAGCGAGACGTCAAGGCTGTGTCTATATAAAACGGAGCGTTATCCCACGGCTCATATTCATGAGCCAATACAGACTGCCAGGTGGGTGGCGTCAGGCCGGTAATATCAACCTTCCTGGTGTCTACCCGTCG
This sequence comes from Pseudomonas sp. S3_C06, assembly GCF_054667675.1. Lineage (NCBI taxonomy): Bacteria > Pseudomonadati > Pseudomonadota > Gammaproteobacteria > Pseudomonadales > Pseudomonadaceae > Pseudomonas > Pseudomonas sp. S3_C06. Next base: position 426,845 of record NZ_CP162747.1, on the reverse strand, counting down.
CTGGTGTTCATATCTATCGTTCCGCTCGCTCAACCGTTTCTCACGCACGCCGGACGGCACGCCATTGCGCACAACCTTGAATTCCTCCCCCGCCCGGGCATGCTCCGGCGTAGGACGCACGCCCCTAAAGCCCCTGATTTACACAACAACCCTTATGTAACCCAAAAACACGCCGATACCGTGCAGCAGCACGGAAGCACCGCAGCAGCACTTACTTCATAGAAGGCAGGAACCCGATCAATGTTGGAACACCTCTGGCGCAGCATCCATTCCCCGGACTACTTGCCCAACGTAATGGAGTGGATGCTCCATATTCTCCTCAGCCCTTTCATGGTGATCATGTGCCTGATGGTCGGGGCGCTGGCCGGCAAATGGTGGAGAGCACTGCCCTACGGCGGTCTGACTTGTTATGTGGTCTTTCTGAGCCGGTCTTCTTTCTATCGGTGGGAAAGCATCTTCCCCATAGCCGGCCTGCCTGCGCTGGCGATAGATGGCGGGCTATTGGCGCTGCTCGGCTTTTATTTGAAAGGCCTACTCAGAACCCGCGCAGAAGCAAAACCCGAAGGCCATTGGCTGCGCAGGCTTTATCAAGGCCTTAAGGTGGTCATGCTGACAGTCATGGTGATGTTCTGGGCAGTCGTCGTGCTGTTTGTTTTGATCTTCACTGTCTCGGTCGCGACCCAACCGTCATTGGCGCACTGAGCAGCTTCCTGCTTGATCAGACAAATCGGGACTCAGCTTCGCCGGAAACAGCGTTCGAATGAGCTGCCGGTTCGACAAGATGAACTTCAGTGGCATTGCGCCCCGCCAACCAGGCCAGCACTGACGCGACAACCAAGACAGCGGCGCTAAGCTCGAATGTGGCTTTGTAACCGCTCAGATCGAAGGCCAGACCGCCAATGATCGCGCCACCGGCGATCGCCAGTTGGACAATCGCCACAAGCAAGCCGCCTCCGGCTTCCGCATCATCCGGCAGCGTCTGCGCCAGCCATGTCCACCAGCCGACCGGCGCGGCCGTGGCCACCAATCCCCACAGTCCGAGCAACACGGCGGTCAGCACCGGTGACTTGCCGAAGCTGACCAACGCTAGCGCGATGGCCGCCATGATCAGCGGGATGACGGTCAACGTGCGGTAGAGGCCGCGGCCCATAAACCTTTCAATTAGAAAGGTACCGATAAAACCGGCCAGTCCCAACCCCAGCAGCATCAAGGACAACGTTGAGACACTGACGCCCGTCACGCCTTCAAGAAAGGGCCGCAGGTAGGTAAACAGCATGAACTGGCCCATGAAAAATACGCTGACAGCGACCATGCCCAAGGCCACTGGCAACTGCTTCATCAACCGCAGGACGTTGCCGCTACCGGCCTGGCGTTCGGCCTTGAAGGACGGCAGGCTGATCAGCAGCCACACGGCGGCCAGCACCGCGACCGGAACCACACAGAAGAATGCCCCGCGCCAGCCGATCAACGAGCCAAGAAAACTCCCCGCTGGAGCCGCGATTACCGTGGCGAGAGCGTTACCGCCATTGACGATGGCCAGCGCTCGCGAAACCTGTTCAGGCTTCACCAGACGCATTGCGGTCGCCGCCGACAATGACCAGAAACCGCCGATCGCGATCCCGATCAACGCACGTCCAAACATGAATGACGGGTAGCCCGGCGCGACCGCGACGACCGTACCGGAGACGATCATCAGCAAGGTCAGGCCCAGCAGCAACTTCTTGCGTTCGATGCGCGCGGCGACCGAGGCGATCAACAGGCTGGTGATCAAGGCAAAGGCGCCCGACACGGAAATCCCCTGCCCGGCCTGGCCTTCGGTGATGTGCAGGTCTGCGGCAATCGGCGTCAGCAGACTGACGGGCATGAATTCTGAAGCGACCAAAGCGAATGCGGCCAGCGACATGGCCAGCACAGCGCTCCAGCCGCCTGTTCTTTTAGAAGGATCTGTAGAAGGAAACGTCATGGGAACTACCTGTGGTGCGAAAAACCTGTGGATGTGATGCGCAGGGGCAAGCAGCGTGAAGCCCATTCGGGCACTGCCCCTGTAACAGATAGACACATTCTCCCGGTCAATCCGGCCCTTCCCTAGCGCATTCCTCTTGAATGCTTGCCTGATCCTCTGGCGATGCAGGGTGATGGATAGGAAACGTCTCGCGCGCGGATTAGAGTTCGGTCAACAGGAGTGACCCGACATGATCCCTACCCCTCTGGCTCAGCAATCGCCTTTGGCGTTGCACATTGACCCGCGCGTGAACGCACCGGGTGACTTCGCCACGGCCATACCCGGCTTGTCGCTGTTTCGTCGCGACCAACCGGCGCCGCCCATGGTGTGCATGATCGAACCCAGCCTGATTCTCGTGGGTCGCGGCGAAAAGCGCTTGTGGGTCGGTGGTGAGGGCTACAGCTATGACCCGTCACGGTTTCTGGTCACTTCACTGGACCTGCCCGCCAACTCCGAAGTGATGCTTGCCAGTCCTGAGCAGCCCTGTGTCGGCCTCGTGCTGAAACTGGATGTCAGCATGCTCGCCGAGGTCATCACCAAGAGCGGCCTGCCGGCCAAGCGGCAGCCAGCAACGGGCACGGGCGCCGCGATTGGCAGTATGTCGTCTGCCCTGGAAGGCGCACTCGATCGACTGCTGGCATTGCTCGATGAACCCGAAGCGATCCCGGTGCTGGCGCCACTGATTCTGCGCGAAATCCACTATCGCTTGCTGCACACCGACCAAGGTGCGCGGCTGCGGCAGATCACGGCCGTCGATGGTCAGGGTTATCGCATCGCCAAGGCGATTGACTGGCTCAAGGTCAACTACACCGATGCCCTGCGCATCGATGATCTGGCCGCGCGGGTGCAGATGAGTGCGCCGACCTTTCACCATCATTTCCGCCAGCTCACCGGCATGAGTCCGCTGCAGTACCAGAAATGGCTGCGGCTCAACGAAGCGCGGCGGCTGATGCTGGTCGAGCGCCTCGACGTATCGCGCGCTGCGTTTGCGGTCGGCTATGAAAGCCCTTCGCAGTTCAGTCGCGAATATGGCCGCCTGTTCGGCACCGCGCCGAGTCGTGACATTGCCCTTTTGCGCGGGCAGCCATTTGAAGCAGAAGCCCTCGGCACAGTAGCGAATTGAACGAAAACCGGTGCTGCGCCTCGCCGCGTGTCACCGCTCATAACAATGCACGTCAACCGATGATCAGCGGGTGAATCATGGAACTACGAATCAACCAGAAGACCTATCAGGTCGATGCCGACGCCGATACGCCCTTGCTGTGGGTGATCCGCGATGATCTGGGCATGACCGGGACCAAGTACGGCTGCGGGCTGGCGCAATGCGGCGCCTGCTCAGTGTTGGTGGACGGCAATGTGGTGCGTTCGTGCGTCACGCCGGTGGCGGGTGTGGTCGGCCGCGAGGTCACCACCATTGAGGCCATCGAAAGCGATGAAGTCGGCAAACGGGTGGTCGCGACCTGGGTCGATCTGCAGGTTGCGCAGTGCGGCTACTGCCAGTCCGGGCAGGTGATGGCCGCCACCGCGCTGCTCAAACAAAACCCCAAGCCGAGTGATGCGCAGATCGAAGCGGCGATGGTCAATCTGTGCCGTTGCGGCACTTACAACGCCATTCATGCCGCCGTGCATGAGGTGGCCGGCAAGGGAGACGCGTGATGAACGTTCGAATCGACCCTTCACAGCAAGCCTCGGTGCTGGATCTGCACGAACCGATCAATGTTTCGCGCAGACGTTTTCTCACCGGCACCGCCGTCGGCGCACTGGTCCTCGGCTTCGGCCTGCCGCTCGGTGCGACACGCGTGCAAGCTGCCGTTGCCGCGGCGACGGCCGAGCGCGGCACGCAGGTGCCGGCGTTTCTCGAGATCCGTCCAGACAATCGCGTGCGTCTGCTCTGCCCGTTCATGGAAGGCGGACAAGGCACGTTCACGGCGATGGCGCAAATCGTCGGTGAAGAGCTGGATGCCGATCCGTCGACCTTTCTGGTCGAAGCCGCACCGCCCGGCGAAGCCTATGTGGTGTTGGAAAACGGCATGCGCATCACCGGCGGCAGTATGTCGGTGCGCATGAGCTACCCGGTCATGCGCCGCCTCGGCGCCCTTGCCCGCGCCATGCTGTTGCAGGCGGGCGCGCAACAACTTGGCGTGCCAGTCAGCGAGTTGAGCACCGAGCCTGGCAAAGTCGTGCATGCCAAGTCGGGCCGCTCGCTGGCTTACGGTGAACTGGCCGAGCGCGCGATGGATCTGCCGGTTCCCGATCCGGCCTCCGTGCAACTGCGTGATCCGAGCCAGTTCCGCTGGATCGGCAAACCGGTGAAGCGCCTCGATGCCTACGACAAGTCCACCGGCAAGGCGCTGTACAGCATCGATCTGAAGGTCGACGACATGCTCCACGCTGCCGTGCAACATGCCCCGCGTTTGGGGATGACGGTCGGCAACCTGCGCAACGAAGATCAGGTCAAAGCAATGAAAGGCGTGCATTCCGTGCACCGTCTGCCGGGCGCCGTGGCGGTGGTCGCCGAGCGTTGGTGGCACGCCAAACGTGCCGTCGAGGCGATCCAGGTCGACTGGCAAGAGCCAACGGCCGATAGCAAAGTGCGGCCGATGCCCGCCGACTTTTCCAGCGATGCCTGGTTCAAGCGCCTCGCTGAAGACAAAGGCCCGGCCAAAGATGATGAAAACCAAGGCGACGTGGCTGCGATTCTCAAGGAAACCAAGACGCGGATTGACGCCACTTACCACAACCAATACCTGAACCATGGACAACTGGAGCCGCCTTCGGCACTGGCCCGATTCAACCCGGACGGTACGCTGGAAGTCTGGTTGCCGAATCAGGCGCCGGACATGTTCCGTGCCGACATTGCCAAACGCACAGGGCTGGATCCGTCGCGCATCACCTTGCATTCGCCGCTGCTAGGCGGGTTCTTCGGCCGGCATTTCCTCTACGACTCGGCCAGTCCCTACCCTCAGGCAATCGCGCTGGCGAAAGCGGTTGGCCGTCCGGTCAAACTGATCTGGAGCCGCGAAGAAGAGTTCCTGCGTGACGTGCTCCGCCCCGTTGCTGCGGTGAACTTCCGTGCCGCGCTGGACAACGACGGCTGGCCGCTGGCAATCGAAGCGATCAGTGCCACCGAAGGCCCGACCGAAGCCCTCGCCGGCAAACAGGGTGAAAAACTCGACCCCACAGCGCTTGAAGGGTTGTCAGGCAAAACCTATGCGATCCCCAACAAACGCATCGCGCAGATCTACGTCAAAGGCCCGGCCATGCTCGGTTACTGGCGTTCGGTGGGCAACTCCCTCAACGACTTCTTCTATGAATCGTTCCTCGATGAGCTCGCCGACAAGGGTGGCAAAGACCCGTTCGACCTGCGTCTGCATCTGCTGCGTGATAACAAACGCCTGACCACCTTGCTGCAAGCGGTGGGTGAACTGTCGGGCGGCTGGAAGCGCGGGCCGTTTACCGCCGAGGATGGCAGCAAACGTGCACGCGGTGTGGCCATGGCTTCGCCGTTCGGTACGGAGACGGCGGTGATCGCCGAGGTGTCCATCGAGAACGGCCAGGTCAAGGTGCACGACATCTGGCAGGCGATTGACCCGGGCAGCATCGTCAACCCGGCGATTGTCGAAGCGCAGGTCAACGGCGCTGTGGCGTTGGGACTGTCGCAAACCCTGGTGGAAGAAGCAGTGTGGATTGATGGCAAACCCCGGGCGCGCAACTACGACTTGTATCAGATCCTGCCGCCTGCGCGGATGGCTCGGGTACACGTGCGTGTGGTCGAGAGTGGGGAAAAAATGGGTGGCATCGGTGAACCGCCGTTGCCAGCGGTCGCGCCCGCCGTCGCTAACGCGGTGGCAAGGCTAACCGGTCAGCGGGTGCGCAGCCTGCCGATGAGCCGACACACCTTCACTTGATCAGCGCCGGAGCGTCCATGAATAACAGCCGATTCGCAAGAACCGCTGGCTGGCTGGCAGTGCCGTGCCTGGTCGCGGCAGGCCTGCTGGCCTGGTATGTCACCCGTGAGCCTGTCTCGCGCCTTGAAACCCATCAGATCGCCGTGGCCGACATCGACCCGGCACTGGTCGCCCGTGGCGAATACGTCGCCCGGCTCAGCGATTGCGTGGCCTGCCACAGCGTGCCAGGAGGCGCGCCATTCGCTGGTGGCCTGGAAATGGCCACACCGCTGGGCTCAATCCATGCGACCAATATCACCCCGGACACGGAAACCGGCATCGGCCACTACAGCCTGGCGGATTTTGACCGGGCGGTGCGCCACGGCGTGGCGCCCGACAGTCGCCGTCTGTATCCGGCGATGCCCTACCCGTCCTACGCCAAGCTCAGTGATGACGATGTACGAGCGTTGTATGCGTTCTTCATGAAAGGCGTGGCGCCGGTGAAACAGGCGAATATCCCGAGTGCGATTCCGTTCCCGCTGAACCTGCGCTGGCCGATTGCACTGTGGAACGGTGTGTTTGTCGATGCCGAACCGTATGCGCCCAAACCGTCGCAGGATGAACAGTGGAACCGTGGCGCTTACCTTGTTCAGGGCGCCGGGCACTGCGGCAGTTGCCACACGCCGCGCGGCCTGGCGTTCAACGAGAAGGCACTGGATGAATCCGGTAAACCGTACCTCGCCGGCGCCTTGCTCGATGGCTGGTACGCACCGAGCCTGCGTGATGATCACAACACCGGCCTGGGCCGCTGGAGTGAGGCGGAAATCGTGCAGTTCCTCAAGACCGGTCGCAATCAACACGCGGTGGTCTACGGCTCGATGACTGAGGCGTTCAATAACTCCACGCAGTTCATGAGCGATGACGATCTGAGCGCGATTGCCCATTACCTGAAGTCGCTTCCCGGGGATCGCGAAAGGGATGGCGCGCCGTGGCAGTATCAAGCGGTATCGGCAGCGCAACGGCTGGACTCGCCCGGTGCGCATACCTACGTGGCGCGCTGTGCTTCCTGCCACGGTCTCGACGGCAAGGGTCAACCTGAATGGATGCCGCCGCTGGCCGGCGCGACTTCTGCACTGGCCAAGGAAAGCGCCTCGGCGATCAACATCACCCTGAATGGTTCGCAACGTGTGGTAGCCGCCGGTGTGCCGGACGCCTATCGCATGCCGGCCTTCCGCGAGCAGCTGTCAGATCAGCAGATCGCCGAAGTGCTGACCTTCATGCGCAGCACCTGGGGCAATCAGGCCAGTGCTGTCGATGCGCAGACGGTGGGCAAACTGCGTGAGCACACCGATCCGGCCAGCAGCAGCCCGATCATCCTGCAGATGCGTTAAAGGAGAAATTGATGGAGAGCATCGACTTGCTGGTCCTGCGCACGGCGCGGGACTGGCTCGCCGCTGGCGAACGTGTGTTGCTCGCTACGGTGGCGCGCACTTGGGGTTCATCACCACGGCCGACGGGGTCGATGATGGCTTTGCGTGACGACGGTCGCGTGGTGGGCAGCGTGTCCGGTGGCTGCATCGAGGACGATCTGATCCATCGCTTCACCACGGCGTATGGCGGCAGCGCTTTTAGCGACAGCGCACCGCAAGTGGTGCGCTATGGCGTCAGCGCCGATGAGGCGCATCGCTTCGGCTTGCCCTGCGGTGGCACGCTTGAACTGATCCTTGAGTTCAACCCGACGTGGCAGTCGCTTGACGCGTTGCTGGGGCAACTGGACGCCGGGCAACTGGTTCGTCGCCGACTGGCGTTGGAGTCCGGTCAGGTCATGCTCGAACCGACCGCAACGCCGGAACAATTCAGCTTCGATGGTGCGCAGATGCTCAACACTCTGGGACCGGGCTATCGGATGCTGATGATCGGGGCCGGAGCGCTGGCCGAATATCTGGCGACCATGGCCTTGTTCAACGGCTTCAAGGTGGCGGTGTGCGATCCGCGTCCCGAGTACATCGAGACGTGGGCAGTAGACGGTGTGGAGCGGATTGTCGGCATGCCGGACGACGTGGTCCGCGACTTCGCGGTCGATCTGCGCACCTGCATCGTCGCCTTGAGTCATGACCCCAAACTCGACGATCTGGCGTTGCTCGAAGCGCTCCACAGCCCGGCGTTCTACATCGGCGCCATCGGTTCGCGGCGCAACAGCCAGCTGCGCCGCGAACGCCTGATCGAACATTTTGCTGAAACCGAGGCGTCGCTTGAGCGCCTGCACGGGCCGATCGGCCTCTATATTGGTAGCAAGACGCCGGCGGAAATTGCCGTTAGTGTGATGGCCGAGATCCTTGCGGCGAAGAATGGCGCCAATCTGCCGAAAGCGTTTTCAATTGCCAGGGCCAAAGCGGTAAACCTGGTCTCCTCATCCGGCTAGCCCCCAGCGACACGCTGACATAGCGCCTCCGATTAATAGCAAATGCGTAAACAAAGAGGGCGCCTTGTCAGGCGCCCTCTTTGTTTATATTGCGTGCGGCAGGTAGAGCGGATCAGTGTGATTTCTTGGCTGTCGACGTTCCGGCTTTGCTCAACCCTTTCGAGTTGTGATCCCCTGGTGTCGTGTCGGAGATGGCCGTCGCTTTGGTCACGCCGCGCGTATCTTTGGAATGGGCGACGCCTGAAGTCGTTGAGCCGTGACCGCTGTCACCATTGCGATCACTGCCATAGTGGTTACCGCTTTCGCCATGGTCACGAGTGGCCTTGCCCGCATGATCACTACTGAGCCCATTGCCACGGCCGTTGCTGTTGGTGCCTCCGTGATCTGAGCCGCCACGACCGCCGCCCATACCGCCACCGTGGCCACCGCCGTTACCGCCACCATTGCCACCACCGTTGCCACCGCCGTTGCCACCACCACCACCACCACCACCACCACCGCCACCGTCCTTCGCGTGGGCAGAGTTCATGACAGAGAGGTCAGCAGGGAGTAATGGGGCGGCTGCAAGCATCATGGCGCAGGACATGACAGCAAGGAGACTCTTATTCTTCAAAAGCATGATTGCTTCCATAGGGTTGATTTCGCAAAAGTTAAGACGCAATCCGCCCTTTATGGTTCAAGTCCTGCGACAGACGGAAGTCGCTGTGCAAGGCCCGATTCTGGGGCAGCCGGTATGACTTGAGCCGCGGTCGCAGTACGTTCTCGATCACCAGGCCCCGGCAGTCTTTGACCGTTCATAGAACCCCTCCCGGCAAGAAGGGTCTGCTCTGGTATGACCTCTCAGGAATACGTCCCATGTCCGCGCAACGCAACCTTGTCATTCTCGCTCGGGGAGGCTACGCCGCCCGAGGAATGCTGTATTTGATCATCGGCATCTTTGCGTTGCTGGCAGCCCAGGATTCAACCAAGCCAAAGGACAGTCACAAGAGTCTGGAAGCGTTGCTGGGCCAGCCATTCGGCTATTTTCTGGTTGGACTTGTCGTGGCGGGGCTGCTCGCATTTGCCGCCTGGCGTGTCCTGCAGGCAACGCGTGATGTCGACCATCACGGCACAAAATTCAAAGGGCTGGTGATTCGCACAGGGCTGTTTGTGGGTGGCTTGGTCAATGGTGCTCTGGCGTTCTTTGCATTGGGTCTGCTTATAAGCGGGATTAAAAGCTCGGGCGATTCCGCAGGACAAACCAAAGACTGGCTGGCGCATTTGCTGTCCTGGGAACATTCGAACTGGCTGGTGTACCTGATCGCCCTCATTCCGCTGGGGGTCGGCATTGCTCACATCGTCAAAGGATGGAAAGCGTCGTTCGAGAAGTATTTCGAGGCCGACGAGGATGTCATGCGCTACGTGCGCCCGGTCTCGCGGTTTGGTCTGATCGCGCGCGGCGTGGTGTTTATCGAGATTGCATTGCTGCTGGCCGTCAGCGGTTCCACCTATCAAGCCATGGATCCACCGGGTATGAAGGAAGCGCTCGATGCGCTGCAGAATCTACCCGCTGGCTGGCTGATCTTGATGGTGATGGCCTTGGGGCTGATTGCCTTCTCGGTCTACAGTCTGGCGGAAGCTTTCTGGCGCAAGATCAATATGGATGTGCCGGGAGTCGCGAGACCGTAGGGTGTAATCCAGTCCCCATGGCGCTCGTCACCCCGTCAGCGGGGACGCTACTGTTTCGATCACACCCGATAATACTCGCGATACCACCGTACAAACTCCGCCACACCCACCTCAACCTCGACCTGCGGCGTAAACCCGATCCAGTCTGCCAGCGCCGAAACATCAGCCCAGGTCTTGACCACATCGCCGGCCTGCATCGGCAGCAAATTGCGCTGGGCTTTTATGCCTAATGCCGTCTCCAGGCAGTCGACAAAATCCAGCAGCGCTATCGGCCTGCCCCGCCCCAGGTTGAAAATCCGGTGGCTGCCATGGGCGTCTTTGTCGGGCGTTGGCGGCTTCGGGCACAGGCGGACGATGCTTTCGACAACGTCATCGACGTAGGTAAAGTCCCGCGCCATCTGACCCTGATTGTAAATATCAATCGGCCGCCCCTGAAGGATCGCTTCGGTGAACTTGAACATCGCCATGTCCGGTCGGCCCCATGGTCCATAGACGGTAAAAAATCGCAGCCCGCTGGCCTTCAGGCCGTAGAGATGGCAGTAACTGTCGGCAAGCAATTCATTGGCGCGTTTGGTGGCGGCATACAGGGACACCGGATGCTCGACCGCGTCATCGACGCTGTATGGCAGCTTGCTGTTGGCCCCGTACACCGAACTGCTCGACGCGTAGATCAGATGCGCAGGTGGATAGTGCCGGCAGGCTTCCAGCACATTGAGAAAGCCCAGCAGATTTGATTGCGCATAGGCATCCGGGTTGTCGAGCGAATAGCGGACACCCGCTTGCGCGGCCAAATGCACGACTTCGGTGAACCCCTGCTCTTCGAACAGAGCCATCAAGGCTGGCTTATCGACAATGTCCATGGTCTGGAAACGGAAACCTTTTAGCTCGCTCAACTGCTTGAGGCGCGCCTGTTTGAGTTCCACGCTGTAATAATCGTTAAGATTGTCGATGCCGATTACTTGATGGCCTTGCAATATCAATCGTCTGACCGTGTGATATCCGATAAAGCCTGCAGCACCTGTAACAAGAACGGACATATTCGCCTCTCCAGCCAAGTCGCCAGGCGATTAGTTATAGCGTTGGTCGACTTGCGGAGTCCAGACTTTATAACTTCCCCAACTATGGGGTTTAACGTCTGATCTAAATGGCGAGCGACGACTCTGAAGTGACAGTAAAGTTTCTTGCCTTCCGACAAAAGGATGACGCCTTAAAAAACAATAACCTGCGCGCGAGTGCCATCACTAGCGGATAAATGGCGTGTTTTTTGACTGGGAACGTTTGACAGACCGCAAAGACTGGCCGATAACTACCAAGGTTCATTTTTACAGGGCGCGAGCAATATTCTACTCGCGCCCTGTCGTTTCAGAGACAACTACTTAGTTACCTATCATTAAACGCTGCCATGCGCAGACCGTGCGGTAGCTTTGTCTTCTGAAAAGTTAAGCCGCGGCTTATTCCCTATGCGCCGCACACTATAGCGTCACGCCTAAGTTCGACGCACCTTAATGAAACGCTTTGTGATTCATGTATGAAACACTTCTGCGCCAAACATAAAAACAGACTGTTGCCATTTGCCTTTACTTAGCCCTCGATAGAGCTCCTGCCTGCATAAACTTTCGATCATTACAGAGTTTACCAGCATGCCAGTTATCAGCTCCGAACATCCCTTTTGGTACCTTTTGCAATGCAAGCCACGTCAGGATGAGCGCGCTCACCTGAACCTGCTCCAACAGGATTACGTGGTATTCCATCCGCAACTCCTCAGTGAACGAATCATCCGTGGGAAACGACAGCGAGTGCGCGAATCGCTATTCCCCGGGTATTTGTTTATCCAACTCAGTCGTAACGACAATTGGGGGCCCTTGCGTTCTACACGCGGGGTCAGTCGCATCGTCGAATTCAATCACGGTCCTGCGACGGTGGCAGAGCACGTCATCGAGCACTTGCGTGCGCGCTGTATCGAATCATCGCTGTCGGGGCCGGATGAGGCCCTGAAACCGGGGCAGAACCTGCAGATCGTCAGCGGCCCGCTGGCACCCTTGGAGGGCGTGTTTCTCGGCTTGCACGGCAGCGACCGGGTGATGATCCTCTTGCAGTTTCTTAATCGCGAACAATCCGTTTGCTTGCCACTCAGCGTGATCGAACGTCAACAACCCAACGTTCAGAACTATCACTAACCCCCTTGCCTTATAGGCCTTTGCTCAGGAGCTATAACATGGCTTTGAAGTCACGATGCCCTGTCGCACTGCTGATGGCCTCTCTCTATCCTGGAATGGCCTGGAGTATCGATCCGCAAGCCATTAATGTTTACGGATTCGATTTCACGCCATCCTTTTTGTTTTCAGAAAGTTATGACGATAACTTTCGTGAAGTGGAGAACAGTAAACAGTCATCGATGGTCACCAAATTGGCGCCGACCTTCGAGCTCAAGGCGGAAGATCGCAACAGCGCCACTCGACTGATCTGGCAGCCCACGCGTTATATCTATCACGACGATTCCGATGCCTCGAACACCGCCCAGCGCGTGCGTGCCGACAGCATCATGGAGTTCACCGACCGCCATCGTCTCAAGCTCGATGCTGAATACCGTAAATGGGAGCGCACCGAGTCGACGGCAGTCGAGGGCATCAACGACAAACTCAACAATAAACGCGTGGGGGGGCTCTACACCTTCGGCGCTAAAAGTGCCGACAACCAAATCGATGTCGGCGCCAGTTACGCGCAACTTCGCTACGACAATGCCGACGGCATCAACGACGACAAGGAACGCAATACCACCGCCCTCACCAGCACCTGGTACCACCGCATCGGCAGTAACACCCGCGGCCTGCTGGAATATGACCACACCGACTTTGATTATCAGCAAGCCAACAGCCCGCGCAGCAGCAAATCCGATGCGGTACTGGCCGGTGCCGTGTGGGACTTCACCGCACGTACGACGGGCAAAGTGCGCCTCGGTTATGAGCGCAAGAACTTCGACAACAGCGAATCCAAGGACCTCAACAACCCGACCTGGCAAGTCGATTTGCAATGGAAACCGCGAACCTACTCGACGTTTACCTTTGTCGCTCGCCAAGCCCTCGCCGAAGGCGACGATGGCGCTGATGCCGTGAAGTCGACGTTCACTCAGGTCGGTTGGCGCCACGGCTGGACCGAACGCATCACCACGGTGGCACAAGCCGGTTTTGGCCGTTATGTCTACGAAGGCCAAAGCCGTACCGACGATCTCCAGGACTACAACCTGGCCGTGGTGTACGCGATGCGCCGCTGGCTGGATATCGAATTGGGCTATCGCTATCGCGACAACGATTCCGATGCCGACGATGAAAGCTTCACCCGCAACGTGTTCCAGATCAGTTTCAACGTCAGCCTTTAAGAGGGTTTCGACATGAACACACGCACGCTCGTCTTGGTGTTTGCCCTGTTTTTTCTACCTCATACCTTCGCTGCAGACCCCAGCACCCAATACAAACTGGCCGCTGGCGATGTGTTGCGGATCATCGTTTTCGGTGAGCCGGAATTGAGCCTGAAAAAGATCCGCCTCAGTGATGCCGGCACTTTTTCCTACCCTTTTCTCGGTGAGATCTCCGCCAAGGGACTGACCCCCGGCCAAGTCGAAAAAATCATCGTCGACGGGCTGAAACAGGGATACCTGATCGACCCGAAAGTCAGCCTCAGTCAGATTGAATACCGCTCTTTCTACATCAATGGCGAAGTCAAGAAACCCGGCAGCTACCCGTTCGTGCCCGGCCTGACTCTGGAGAAAGCCATTGCCTTGGGCGGGGGCTTGACCGAGCGGGCCTCGATCAAGCGCGTGACCATTTTGCGCGGCGATGGTGGCGCGACCCTCACCGATGACGTGACGCGCAACACCACGATTGCCCCCGGCGACACCATTTCCATTGCACAAGGCTTTTTCTAATCATGGACAACAGCCCTAGCACCTACGTCGAACGTCCTCTGCAAGCGCATCTGCATCAGCAGTACAGCGAAGACAAGGACACCCTTGACCTGTTAAAGCTCTGGAGAGTGATCTGGCGCGCCAAATGGAGCATCGCCTGGCTGGTGCTGGCGAGCGCTGCGCTGGCCGCGATTGTGGTCTCGAACATCACGCCGCAATACATCGGCAGCACCACCTTGCTGTTCAACGATAAAACCCCGCCGCTGATGTCGTTCCAGCAAGTCAAGGATTCCGGCGGCAACGCCACGGACTATTTGCAGACCCAGCAGGCGCTCCTGCAATCGCGCGATCTTGCCGAACGCGCAGTGAAAAAACTCGGCCTGACCACGCATCCGGTCACCGACCCGCGCCAGCAATCAAAGCCCTGGTTCACACCGCGCCAGTGGCTGGCGGATCTCGACCTTGATCAATGGATCCCGGGCCTGAGCCGGTTGATGCCGCTGAGCAAAAAAGACGAGCCCACTGAAGAAGATGTTTTCAATCAGGTCACGCAGAACCTCATGCTGCACACCAGCGTCAAGTTCGTCGGCAAGAGCCAGTTGCTCGAGATCGAGGTCGAGTTGCCCGATCCGGTTCTCGCAGCCGCAGCGGCCAATGCGTTGGCCCAAGGCTTCACCGACAGCCAGCTCGACACCAGCGAGAAGTCCTCGCAAACCACCACAGCCTGGATGAACACACGGCTGGTCAAGCTGCGCGACAACTTGCGCGTGGCCGAGAAAAAGCTCCAGGGCTACCGCGAAGAGCAAGGTCTGGTGGACGTCGGCGGCGTTGCCACCATCAGTGCCAACGAACTGGAAATGACCGGTAATCGCATGGTCGACGCCCGGCGCAACCGCGCTGAAGCCGAGAGCGAATACCGCCAGGCGAAGGCCTTGGGCAACGGCGATCTGAGCCGCCTCTCCAGCGTACCTGCGGTGCTGAGCAATCCTTTGGTGCAGAAGTTCCAGGCCGACCGGGCTGTGGCGCAAGCCAAGGTAGATGAACTGGCGGGCCGTTATGGGCCAAAACACCCGAGCCTGCTTTCTGCGCAAACCGAATTGCGCACCGCCACCACCAGCCTGCAATTGCAGGTGCAACAAGTGGTCGCCGGTATCGAGCGGCAATACCAGCTCGCCACTGCCAGTGAAGCCTCGCTACGGCAGTCGTTCAACAGCAACAAGGCGCAAATCCAGGACATTGCGCGCAAAGAATTTCAGTTGCGCGAGTTCCAGCGTGAGGTCGACAGCTCCCGCGCGCTGTATGAAACATTCGTCACCCGCCTGAAAGAAACCACCGCCACCGCCGACATGGACTCGACCAAGGTGCGCATCGTCGACCCGGCCATTGTCCCGGTTGACGCGAGCAAACCGCGTAAAACCTTGATTGTCGCGATCGTCGGGTTGATCGCTGCGGTGATCGGCGTTGCCTTGGCGCTGCTCTTCGAGAGCCTGAGCAATACCTTCAAAACCGATGAGTCGATCGAAAACGCGCTGAACATTCCATTGCTCAGCGTCGTACCACTGGTGACGAAGAAAACCCGTCGGCAATTGGCGCGCTTGTTCGAGGATAACGACAACCCGCGTTTTTCCGAGACCATTCGCAACCTGCGTACCTGGTTGATGCTGCAAAGCAGCGAAATGCCCTCGCAGGTGGTGCTGGTGACGTCGACGGTTGCCGGTGAGGGTAAAAGCACCATTGCCAACAATCTGGCCAGCTCGCTGACGTCACTCGAGCGTGTGCTGTTGATCGATGCCGACATGCGTCAGCCAACCTTGTCGCTGAACTTCGATTTCCCACCGGACAGCCCGGGGCTGGCGAATGTCATTGCCGGCACCGCCAGGCTTGAAGACTGCATTGTCTCGGTGGGCAATCTGGACATGTTGCCGGCCGGCAAGGTCCTGCCGGCACCGCTGGACATGTTCGCCGCCCCGCGCCTGCCGTCGCCGGCCGATTCGCTCAATCCCTTACAGCCGCCGCCGCAGGATCTGCTCAGCTCACCGCGCATGGCGCGCATGCTTGAGGCGCTGAGGTCGCGTTACCGCCACATCATTATCGATTCACCCCCAGCCGAGATGATCAGCGACGCACTGTTGCTGGCGCGGCATTCGGATGCCGTGATCTACGTGGTCAAGGCCGACAGCACGCCGATCAGCCAAGTACAGCGCGGCCTTGCCGCGTTGCAGCAGAGCCATGTGCCGGTGTTTGGCACCGTGCTCAACCAGGTCGACCTGCGCAAGGCGCGCAAGTACGGCCATCACCACTCCCGGGCGTTCTATAACTACGATTTCGCGCCCAGGTAACACCTCAGGCGAATACGCCAGCCGCTACACCCCCTTCTGCCATCGCACAACCCGCTTCACCTCTGCCGAGCTACGGAATAGCCATCGGGCGACCCGTCCTGTCCGTTCGATTAGCGCTGATACATGACTGCTGCCTTGAGGTTAAGCCCATGACACCGCTCTATACCGCTCACCTGACGCACCGCCGAGGCCTGACTTTCTGGGGCCAGTGGCTGTGTGCGCTGTCGCTGACCACCGTGTTGCTGATGTTGCTCGTGCATTGGCGCGTCGGCAGTCTGAACAGCGAATACCGCATCCTGATCATTCTCGCCGTGCTCGGTTCGGTGCCGATTTACAGCGTGATGCAGGTCTACCACAAGCGCCATGGTCTGTTGGTCGGCCTCGGCCGATTGCTGGCTGGCTGGCTGATTCTGCTGGCCGTGCTCGCGGCCATTGCCTTCATCACCCAGACCAGCGCGATCTATTCACGCCAGGTGATTATTGTCTGGGCCGTGTTGGGTTTCGTGGTGCAGGCGGCGAGTTTTCTGCCCCTGCATTACTTCGCCCGGCTGCACTCGCGCAAGGTCTGCAAAGAGCGCCGGTCGGTGATCATCGGCACCTGCCCGACGGCCCATGAGCTGGCGAAAAAACTCTCGCGACCGAACCGCGCGCTGGTGCTCGGTTTCATCGCTGCCGCCGACAACAGCGGCCCGGCCCCAAGCATTCTGCCGCTGCTCGGCAACGTTGCCGCGATCCGCGAGATCATCACGCGCCTGGAAGTGCGCCGCGTCTACATCGTGCTGACCATGGCGCATGCCGCGACCATTGAAGCGCTGTACATCGACCTCTTGGATATGAATGTCGACGTGGTGTGGATTCCGGATTTCGGCAGCATGGTGTTGCTCAACCATTCGATCTCGGAAATCGAGCGAATGCCGGCGATCTACCTCAATGAAAGCCTGATCAGCTCGCACCCGGCGAGTCTGTTTTGCAAGGACCTGTTTGAACGCAGCCTGGCCGGCGCGGCCATTATTCTGCTCAGTCCCTTGCTGCTGGCGGTGGCCGTCGCCGTCAAGCTGACCTCCGCAGGCCCGGTGCTGTTCAAGCAGGCCCGCCACGGTTGCAACGGTGAAGTGATCAAGGTCTGGAAGTTTCGTTCGATGCACGTCCACGACGATCGCGAGGTGCGCCAGGCCACCCGTGACGATGCCCGTCTGACCCCGATCGGCGGCTTCCTGCGCCGCAGTTCCATCGACGAATTGCCGCAGTTGTTCAATGTCGTGTCCGGCCAGATGGCCCTGGTCGGCCCGCGCCCGCATGCCGTCACCCACAACATTTATTACACCGGCAAGGTGCGCGCCTACATGGCCCGCCATCGCCTCAAGCCGGGCATCACCGGCCTGGCCCAGATCACCGGCCATCGCGGCGAAACCGAGACCGTGGAAAAGATGCAGCTGCGCGTCGCCCAGGACCTCAACTACATCAACCAATGGTCGCTGTGGCTCGACATCAAAATCCTCATCAAGACGCCCTTCACGCTGTTCTCGAAAAACATCTACTGACCCCTGCCAGACCGCTTGATCCCCGCCCTGCCCCTGCGTTGACAACCTTCACAACGAGCTGAGGTTTGACCATGAATGTGAGCGTATTCGGTATTGGTTACGTGGGCCTTGTCCAGGGCGCCGCACTGGCCGAGGTCGGGCACAACGTGCTCTGCGTCGATGTCGACGCGGCCCGGGTCGAGGCGCTGAAACAAGGCACGCTGCCGATCTACGAGCCGGGCCTGAAAAGCCTTGTGCGCGACAATTATCAAAGTGGTCGTCTGCGCTTCGGCACCGACCTGGCCGAAGCCGTTCAGCATGGCGATGTGCTGTTGATCGCCGTCGGCACACCGCCCGACGAAGACGGTTCGGCCGATCTGCAATACGTGTTGAGCGTGGCGCAAACCATCGCGCTGAACATGGATCGGCATCAGATCATCGTCGACAAATCCACGGTGCCGGTCGGCACGGGCGATCAGGTGCGTGCGTGTATCGAGCAGGTGCTGGCCGACAACAATCGCAGCCATCTGACGTTCGACGTGGTGTCGAACCCGGAATTTCTCAAGGAAGGCTGCGCGGTCGAAGACTGCATGCGCCCGGACCGGATCATCATCGGCACCGACAGCGCGCATGCTGAAGCGGTGATGCGCGAACTGTATGAGCCGTTCAATCGCAGCCGCGACAAAATCATTGTCATGGACCTTCGCAGCGCTGAGCTGAGCAAGTACGCCGCCAACTGCATGCTGGCGACCAAGATCAGCTTCATGAACGAGATGGCCTGCCTCGCGGAAAAACTCGGTGCCGACATCGAAAAAGTCCGGCACGGCATCGGCGCCGACCCGCGCATCGGTTACCAGTTTATCTACCCGGGCGTGGGCTACGGCGGCTCGTGCTTTCCCAAAGACGTCAAGGCGCTGATCCATGCCGCGACCAGTGTCGATATCGACGCCCGCCTGCTCAAGGCCGTGGAGGCGCGCAACCAGGACCAGAAAGCCAGTCTGTACAGCAAGATTTTCAATCACTTCGACGGTCATCTGCGCGGCAAGACGTTTGCCCTGTGGGGTTTGAGTTTCAAACCGAACACCGACGACATGCGCGAAGCGCCCAGCCGCGTACTGATGGAGGCCTTGTGGCAAGCCGGCGCCAACGTTCAGGCGTTTGATCCCAAAGCCATGGAAGAGGCCCAGCGCCTGTATGGCGCACGCGATGACCTGACGCTGGCGGGGACCAAGGAAGCGGCGCTGAAAAATGCCGACGCGTTGATCATCGTCACCGAGTGGCAAGCCTTTCGCGCGCCGGACTTTGACTTGCTCAGCCAGCAGCTCAAACAACCGTTGATTTTCGACGGGCGCAATCTGTTCGATCCGCAGCGTTTGAGCAAACGCGGCTTCACCTACATCTCCGTGGGGCGGCCAACCCCTTCAGTCATTTGAAGGAGCCGCGCCATGTTGCAGCTGGAACTGGTCGGGCATTACTCGGCGAAATTACTGGAGGCCAACCAGGCCTATTCCTTTATCAACTTTGCCTCCATCGGCAGCGTTTTCCAGCAGACCCCGGGCAGCGTCGCCTATTTCTGCGACGGCATGCTGATGTCGACCTTCATGTCGCGGGTGACCGGCAGGACGATCGGCCGGGTCAGCTTCGACTTCACCTCGATCGCCGACCTTGTCCTCGGCAGCGCCGAGCAACTGGGTAAACGCGTGTACTTCGTCGGCGCCCGGCAGGCCGAGCTGGAGCTGTTTATCGTCAAGATCGGGGCGCTTTATCCGCAGTTGACCATCGCCGGTTATCGCAACGGCTATTTCGACGCTGCCGAGGCCGAAGACATTCAAGCGGACATCTGTCGCAGCGCCGCCGACATCCTGATTGTTGGCCTGGGCGCCGGGCTGCAAGAACAGTTCGAACAGGATGCCCTGCGCGCAGGCTTTCGTGGTGTTGCCTTCACCTGTGGCGGGTTCATCCGCCAGGAAGCCCTGGCCATGCGGCAATACTACCCGGCGCTGATCAATCGCCTGCACCTGCGCGCGTTCTATCGAATGTACCGCGAGCCGCACACGATCAAACGCTATCTCATCGATTACCCCAGCAACTTCTTGCACCTGCTGACGATGCTCGCCCGGCACAAAGTTGCCATCAGCGTGGGGGAATGACCATGCACATCCTGTTTATCCTCAAGGATTTCAAGCTGGGCGGTGGCGTCGAGCGCGTTCAGCAACGGTTGTCCGAGCAGTTCCTCAAGGACGGTCGCCGGGTGAGTTTTTTCGTCATCAACGCAGACGTGCCCGATACCCCGGGTGTGCAACGCTTCAACGGCGGCGGCAGCGGTCTCGTCGGTTTGCTCAAGTCCATCGTTCTGTTGCGCCGGCTCATACAGCGTGAACGCGTCACCCACCTGATTGCCGCCAAGGAGCAGGCCAACCTCTGCACCTGGTTCGCCACCTTGGGGCGTTTGTGCAAAGTCATCTATTGCCGCCACGCGACC
Organism: Pseudomonas sp. S3_C06; assembly: GCF_054667675.1. Classification (NCBI taxonomy): domain Bacteria; kingdom Pseudomonadati; phylum Pseudomonadota; class Gammaproteobacteria; order Pseudomonadales; family Pseudomonadaceae; genus Pseudomonas; species Pseudomonas sp. S3_C06. The sequence goes on along the minus strand of NZ_CP162747.1, from coordinate 406,624 downwards.
CTCGATTGCAGTGAACAGAACACCGGTCCCGCCAGCCTGCGCGTGCTCTACAGCTTGTACCTGTGTGGCAGCGGCAAGGTCGTCACCGTCTCCAATGCCTTGCGCCAGACGCTCGTCGAGTTACTGCCCTGGGGTCAGCAGCGCATCCGTTATTGCCCCAATGCGGTGGTCACCGAGCAACTCTTTCAAGCCTCGCAGGCGCCGCTACCCGCCGGAATGCCCGGTGCGTACTGGTTGGGCCTGGGCCGTTTGGTCGAACCGAAAGGTTTTCAGCTGTTGCTCGATGCTTACGCACTGGCACTGCGCAGCGCAGTGCTGCCGGATCTGGTGATCATCGGCGATGGCCCGTTGCGCGAGGCACTGACCGCTCAGGCCCGTCGTCTGGGCATTGCTCCGCGGGTGCATTTCACCGGATTCCTGAGCAACCCCTATCCGCTGCTCCGGCACGCGCAACTGTTCATTTTGAGTTCCGTGCAAGAAGGCATGCCGACGGTATTGATCGAGGCGCTGGCACTGGGCACGCCGGTGCTGGCCAGCGATTGCGAGACCGGCCCCCGAGAACTGCTGGACAACGGCCGACTCGGCCAACTGGTGAGGGTCAACGACGTACCGGCGCTGGCCGACGGCATGCTGCGCAGCCTGGTCCCACGCGATGACGTTGCCTTCAGCGAAACCAGACTCACTGACACCCTGCGTCAGTACACCAGCCAGTACGCGGCGCAGGCGTATTACCAGGTATGGAATCAATGAAAAAGTTGCTGATCATCCTGCATGACCTCAGCGCCGGCGGGGCTGAAAAAATGATGGCGCGTCTGGCTGGAGCGCTGGTGGACGCGGGCAATGACGTGACCTTGCTGATGCTCACCGGCGGCGGCATTCACGCCGCGCACCTCGACCCGCGCGTGAAGAAGGTTGAGTTGAATAGCCCACGCAGCGTCCGTGCAGTGCCGGCACTCACGCGTTTTCTGCGGGCCAATCGCTTTGACGCACAACTGGCGGCCCTCACCCACGTCAACGTGGTGGCGATCGCTGCGTCGGTGTTGTCCGGCACGCTGGCACGCCTGCACGTCAGCGAGCGCAATGCCTTTTCCCACGACAAGCACGTCAACCCCGACTTCATGGTGCGCGTCGCGTACCTGCTGGCGCCGCTGTTGTATCGGCTGATTCCCAACCCGGTGATCTGTGTCTCGCGGGGTATAGCCCAGGACCTGGTCGACACAACCGTGGCCCGCCGCCAGGACGTGACCATTGCCGACAACCCGGTGCTCGACAATGACTTTCGCGAGAAGACGCTCGGTCTGCCCAGCCACCGCTGGCTGCAGGAAAAATCCGGCCCGGTGATTGTCGCCGTGGGTCGACTGGCGCCGCAAAAAGGCTTCGACACCTTGATCACCGCGTTCGCTGCATTGCCGGACAGCCGCGCCCGACTGATCATTTTTGGCGAGGGCGCACTCAGGCCGAATCTGCTGGAACAGGCGCGCGCACTGGGCATGGCGGACCGCTTCGATCTGCCGGGCTATGCCCATGCCCCTTTGGCGGAGGTCGCTGCCGCCGATTGCTTCGTGCTGTCGTCGCGCTTCGAGGGCAGCCCAAACGCGTTGGTAGAGGCGTTATCCACGGGCACGCCGGTGGTGGCAACCCGCTGTCCCCATGGCCCGCAAGACATTCTCGTTGGCGGTGTGGTCGCGCCACTGGTTGACGTCGACGATCCGCTCGCCCTGGCACAGGCGATTGCCCTGCAACTGGCCACACCGCGCAATCTGCAACGTGAATTGCGCCTGGAGGCCGCGGCCCGATTCATCAATGCCAGCGCCGTGCAGACCTATCTCAAAGCGTTGATCGGGAGCCCGTCATCATGAGCACACTGGCGATCAGGTATTCGACCTTACGCGACGGCTTCACCTTGTTCGGCATCCTGTTCTACATCCAGGTGATTACCTTTGTCCTCAGCCTGGGCGGAGCCGCCAGCTTCGGCGACATCAACAAAGACCTCGAAGGCAACGTGGCCAATCAGATTTGCGGGCTGATCACGCTGTTGGTGCCGTTATTCTTCTTCATCCGCAACAAGGTGTTCCTCAGCAAGACCTTTTATCGCAGCAACTTTTTCATGCTGCTGTTCTTGCTCTGTGTCATCGCGTCGATCGGCTGGTCCCACGACCCGATGCTGAGTTTCAAGCGCTTTATCGCGATGCTCAGCATGGTGTTTTTCGCCGGTTTCATTGCCTACAACTATTCGCTGGAAAAAATCACCTTCATGCTTGGTTGCGCCATCGGCGGGGCGGCGCTGATCGGCTTGATCCTCGCCGTGGTGATGCCTGACGTCGCGTTCCTGTCCGGGGGGATTCGCGACGGCGCCTTCAAGGGGATTTTTGCCGAAAAGAATGCCGGTGCGCGGCTCAACGCGATCGCCATCCTGTTGTTGCTACCGATGATTCGCCGACGCAATCACTGGGCGCTGTTCTGCGCGTTTTTCTCGCTGATCGCGATCCTGCTCGCGCAGTCGGCGACCGGGGTCGCGCTGATTGTTTCCGGAGCGATCAGCTACTGGTACTTCCTGACCCTGATCCGTTTGCGCATCAACCATTCGCCGCTGATGTTTCTGGGCTGCACCCTCCTTTACCTGCTGGTGTGCCTGTTCCTCTACAGCAACTTTGCGGTGCTGCTGGAAATGGCCGGTCGTGACCCGTCATTGACCGACCGCACCTTGATCTGGGAACTGCTCGGGCCCTTTATCGACGGGCAGTTCCTCAAGGGTTACGGCTTCGGCGCCTTCTGGTCCAGCCCCGATGCCGATGGCTTCATTACCCGTTGGGGTTACATCGGTAACGCCCACAGCGGCTATGTCGAAACCCTGCTCAACGGCGGGATCATCCAACTGACGGCGCTGGCGCTGATGTTTGGCGAAGCCCTGCTCAAGCAGTACCGCGCCGTGACCGCGAACCAGACGGCGCAGTTTCGCGCCAGTGCGCTGGTGATCATCGGTTTGTTCGCCGTCACCAATTATGTGGCGTACGTGATCCCCAACTATCGCTCCGCCGAGTTTCTGGTGTTCTGCACTCTGGCCCTGTCTTTCCGCCATCACCTCGCGGCCTACCCCGAAACCTCAGCGGCAGCGCAGCGTCAGCGTGTGTCTGGCAGAGCAGTGCCGCGCGATTCAGCCAACGCGTAACCCAAGGAGAACCACCCGTGCCCAATCAAGCCCCCCTTCCGTGGATTCAGTGTGCGTCGTTATCCCGATGTACAACGGCGCCGACAGCATCGAGCAGACATTGGCGTCGCTGGTCGGGCAAACCCGCCTGCCGGATCACGTCATCGTTATCGACGATGGCTCCACCGATGATGGACCGCAACGGGTCAGAGACTTTGTCGCGCCGTTTCGCCTGACGCTGCTGCAGCAAGCCAACGAAGGCCAGGCCAGCGCTCGTAATCACGGCATGCGGCACTCGCAAGAGACGTTTGTGGCGATGCTCGATGCCGATGACCAGTGGCACCCGCAAAAGCTTGAGCTGCAACTGGCCCTGTACGAAGAACTCAGTCGTCAGGGCCGGCCGGTGGGGTTGATCGACTGCTACGCGCAGGTCAATTACAGCGACGGCCGGCGGCAGCTGGACAACCGCCGCAAAAGCGGCAGGCACTTCTACGACTTCATCCACGCCAACGTCGTCAATGGCGTTTCCACTGCGCTGGTCAGGCGCGAGGTGATCATGCAGCTCGGTGGTTTCGATGCCAGCCTGCGTTACTCCGAAGACCGCTACATGTGGACGCGGATCGCCGAACACTGGGAGGTCCACACGGTGCCGCAGGTGCTGCTGGAGCGTACGGTCAACGGCGGCAACATGACCGCGCAACCGAAGAAGTACTACCAGAACAAGATCCATTTCATTGAGGTGTACCTCGCCCGCTACGGCGAGATGCTCAGCCAGCAACAACGGATCAATTTCGTCCTGAGCAACCACACCGATTTTCTCGAAGCGTTTTCCCGCCGCGGCGAGCACGACCAAGTGCTCGGCGTGTACCGGCGAATGCTCGAGTGCTCCTGGCAAGCGCTGATCTTCGCCAACGGCAAACCGACCTTGCGCTATCTCTATGCCCGCGCCAGAACATGGCGCAAGCCAACGGCGTCAACCCCAGCTCATTGAACCGGTACCCGCCATGGCCAATCACCGTCTGGTGACATTGAGCTGGATCTTCACCGAAAAATTCGGCCTGATCCTGCTGTCGATGATCACCTTTGTCGTCTACGCGAAGCTGCTGTCGCCGGCCGAGCTGGGTGTGGGCACGATCATCATTGCCATCGTCGAGCTGATTGGTCTGGTGTACTCATCGGTGCTGGAGGATCCGCTGGTACGCCTTGAACGGCTGGAAGACAAACACATTTCCACGGCTTTCTGGGCCGGGGTGCTCGTCAGTCTGGTGTCGATTGTCATCATCTCGCTCGCGGCATTCCTGTACACGCCCGACCCGCTGCTGCAATGGCTGACGGCAGTGGCCTCGGTGAAAATCCTGTTCACCATGATGGCGCGGGTCTATGTGGCGCAAATGCGCCGTAGCGGTAACTTCAAGATGCTCGCGTCGCGCACGTTACTGGGCAAAGTCGCGGGCGGCGTCGGCGGCATCGTAGTGGCGCTGTACGGTTGGGGTGCGTGGGCAGTGATTGCCCAGGCGCTGATCATGGAATGGGTGTCGATCATTGTTCTGATGGGTGCAGACCGGCGACGCATCGCGTTTGCCATCGACCGGACGGTCTTGCGCGAACTGTTGAAGGCCGGTGCACCGGTTGCAATCAATTCGCTGAGTTCACAAACCTTGCAGCGCGGCGTCAACGTGGTGCTGGGGATGACGGCCGGGGCGAACGCAGTCGGCATGTTCAACATGGCGATGCGCATCATCGAACTGCCGCGCACAGCGATTTATAACGGTCTGCTGAGTTATGCGTTGCCGGCGTTCGCCCGACGCAGTGCGGAACCCAAGCGCCTGCTCGGGATCATTGGCGACTCGACCGCCGTCAGCGGCTTTGTGTTGACGCCGCTGTTCATTGGCCTTGCGCTCACGGCCAACGACCTCATCCTGTTGATCTTCGGCGCCAAGTGGGCTGACGCCATTCCATTGTTGCAAGTGCTGGCCTGCACGGCGGCCATCGGCAACACCGCCATGTACGCCACCACCGCACTGGTGGCGGTCAACCGCAGCCACCTGACGATCAAGGCGGAAGTGCTGACTACCGTCCTCGCACTGGCGCTGGTCTACAGCCTCGGTAACGTTTATGGCGGCATGGCCGCAGCCGGCGCTCTGCTCGCGCGCATGTTGCTGATCACGCCACTGCAAATTCGCGGCCTCAACCTGGCCATCGGTTACAGCTGGCGGCGGTTTGTCGAGGCCAATTACCGCAGCGTGATTGCCTCGCTGGTCATGGCCGCGACCGTATTGCTGGTGTCACCGCAACTGGGCTTTCAAGGCTACCTGCACCTGATCGGCAACATCGCGCTGGGCGCGCTGAGCTACGCCGTGGCGTACAGCCTCATCCACCCGCACTGGCCGCAGGAATTCAAATCGGTTTTCACCGCCCGCTGATTCAGTCCCTGAGACAGGAAGACCTCACCATGCGCAAAACCACGTTGATTACTGGCGGGGCCGGTTACATCGGCTCGCATACCGCTTTGGCGCTCATCAATGCCGGGCACCGGGTGCTGGTGCTCGATAACCTGTGCAACAGCTGTCAGGAGTGCATCGCGCGCCTTGAGCAACTGACCTTGACCCGGATCGATTTCATCAAGGGCGACATCCGTGATTCCGACCTGCTGGACGACATCTTCCGGCGCTACGACATCGATGCCGTGGTGCATTTTGCCAGCCTCAAATCCGTCGCCGAAAGCGTGCGCAAACCGCTCGACTACTACGCCAACAATGTCGCAGGCACGCTTGACCTGTGCCAGGCCATGACGCGCAACAACGTCTTCCGCCTGGTGTTCAGCTCATCGGCCACGGTGTACGGCGAGCCGACCCGTACGCCGATTGCCGAAGACTTCGGCACCGGCAAACCGGTCAATCCGTATGGTCGCACCAAGCTGATGATCGAAGAATTGCTCACGGATTTGTGCGACTCCGATCCGCGCTGGAGCATTGGCCTGTTGCGCTACTTCAATCCGATTGGCGCCCACGAAAGCGGGATGATCGGTGAAGACCCGCGCGGCCGACCCAACAACCTGCTGCCGTGCCTGACCCAGGTCGCCATTGGCCGGATACCGGAACTCACGGTCTACGGCAGCGACTATCCCACCGTCGACGGCACCTGCGTGCGCGACTACATCCATGTGGTCGACCTTGCCATTGGCCACCTCAAGGCACTGCTGGTGTTGCAGCAGAACCACGGCATCCATTTCTGGAACCTCGGCACGGGGGTCGGCTACAGCGTGTTGCAGATCATCCACAGTTTCGAGGACATCACCGGCATCAGCATTCCCTACCGGTTTGCACCGCGCCGCGAAGGTGACATTGCCAAGTGTTGGGCCGACCCGGCCAAGGCCGGACGCGAGCTGGGCTGGACCGCGCAACGCGACCTGCCACAAATGATTGTCGATGCCTGGCGCTGGCAGTCGTGTAATCCGCAGGGGTATCAGTCTTCCTTCGAAATCCCCGCGCTGCTTGCTTTCAAATGATGCTCTTACGATCGCTGCCGGCGCTGCTGCTGTGGGTTGCGCTGACGGGCAACGCCGCACAAGCGCCGCCCAATGCCGGGCTGGTGCTGTGGCTGGACGCCGCCGATGCGTCCAGCCTGACCCTGGATACGCAGAACCGTGTGCAGCGCTGGAGCGATAAATCCGGCCAGTCCCATGACGCCAGGGTCGACGAAGGCACCGAGCAGCCACAAAAGATTGAAAACGCCGTGAATGGCCATGCCGTCGTGCGTTTAAGTGGTACTTCGGCGTTTATGGGCAAAAACATTCGCAGTGCAAAAGGGCCTGTCACGGTATTGGTCGTGTCCCGCCGATTGCCAGAACAGGCCGGCGTCGATCCGTGGCAGCGGTTGTTCAGTTCACGTGCGCAAACCGCTGACAACGATAACGTGCTGCCGAACTTCGCCATCAGCTTGGCGCAAACCACCGCGTATGAACCGACCGTTTCCGTCCTGGAACTGCAGGGTGTGCCGATCGGCCCGTATGCGGTCGGGCGCAATGCCGTCGGCACGTCGGAAAACTTTCGCGGCGATATCGCCGAGGTGCTGGTTTACGACCGCCCGTTTGCGTCCCTCGCCGAGCGCCAGCAGGCTTTTCAGTACCTTGCGCACAAGTGGTCAGTGGCCGTTCCCACCCACGCCGATACGTGGACCCGTGTCGGTCCGCTGGGCACGCTGCCGACCCGCACTCACGTTTATCTGCCGCTGTCCGATCAAACCAATGCCGGACGCTGGGTACTCGACACCAACCTGTCCGATGACTTCAACGGCAGCAGCCTCGACCCCACCCGCTGGCACGTCAACAATGCCATCGGCAATGAATCGCTCGGGCGCAAACCGGCGCTGTTCACTCCACGCAATGCTAGCGTCAGCAACGGCAACCTGAACATTGTCTTCCGCAAGGAAACCTTGCCGCAGAAGTACGTCGAGCTTGGCTTCAAGGATTACACCTCAGCCATGGTCCGTACCCGTGAACGCGGTTTCTACGGCTACTACGAAGCACGCGCCAAACCGATGAACTCCGCAGCGTCGAGCGCCTTCTGGCTGGCGTGGACGGGCTTCACGGACAACGCCACCGAAATCGATATCTTTGAAATTGGCGGTAAAACCAAAGGCGCAGCCTCGGATCGTTCTTACAACATGAACGCTCACTTATGGGCCACGCCGCAAAGTAAAGAACACATCGCCAACGGCAGCACCTGGATCAGCCCTTGGCGCCTGGCCAGTGATTTTCATGTCTACGGCTTCGACTGGCAGCCCGACACCCTGCGCTGGTACGTCGATGGCGTGCTGGTCAGGGAATCGAAGAACCGCCACTTCTTCTTCCCGATGCAGATCGTCTTTGACAGTGAGGCCATGTGGAAATGGTTCGGCGTGGTCGACGACGCTGACCTGCCGTCCACCTTCGAAGTCGACTACATCCATAGGTGGCAACGCGGTCCATAACCGTCACACAACGCTGGGACAGTCGATGCCCCCTCCTGCTGCCATAGCTTTCGCCTTGGGTCGAATTCCACTCGGCAGAGTCGTCAGTTCTCAATCAGCGCTAACACGTCCGGAGCGCCCAAACATGAACAACCGACGACTGAAGGAACTGGATTTGCTGCGCTTTCTGGCTGCGCTCGCCGTGGTGATTTTTCACTACGCGTTTCGCGGGTATGCGCGGGGCGACATGTCGGTCATGCCCTATCCGCTGCTGGCCGAGGTGGCCAAATACGGTTACCTGGGCGTGGAACTGTTTTTCATGATCAGCGGATTTGTCATCCTGATGACGGCTTCAAGCAACAATCTGCAGGTGTTTTTCATCTCCCGCGTGGTGCGCCTGTGCCCGGCATTCTGGGTGTGCTGCACGCTCACCTTTCTGATCACACTCGCCTTCGGACAGCCGAGATTCAGCGCGGATCTTTATCAATACCTGATCAACATGACGTTCCTTGGCGATCTGATCGGCGTCCCGCCCATCGACGGCGTGTACTGGTCACTGTTTGTAGAGATCAAGTTCTACCTGATGATCTCGATTCTCCTGGCCTTGAAGAAAATAGACAAAATCGAACCCTGCCTGGTGCTCTGGCTACTGGTCTCGGCCACCGCGGAAGTCCTCGCTTTCGAAAAGCTGCGCTCGATTCTCATCACTGATTACGCGGCCTACTTCATCGCCGGTGCCACGTTCTACCTGATCTGGGCGAAGGGCATGACAAAACTGCGCATTGCCCTGGTGGCGGGCGCATTGGCCTTGGCCACTTTCACCGCCATTACCTGGGCCGAGTCGATCGAAAGCAAATATGCGACGGAGTACGATCCCTCGATCATCGGCAGCGTCATTATCGTTTTCTTTATGACCTTCCTTTTGATCGCAACCAACAAAACAGCCGCCATCGGGCAATTGAACTGGACGACCCTGGGAGCGCTCACATACCCGCTGTACCTGCTCCATCAAATGATCGGTTTCATCATCTTCAACATGGCCTATCCGGCGGTGAATGCGCACCTGCTGCTGTGGGGCACCGTGGCTTTGATGATCGCTGCGTCCTATGTCATTCACGAAAAAATCGAAACGCCGATGGCCAGACTGATGAAAAGGTCCCTGTCATTTTCCTTCAATCGTCTACGGGCCGGTTAGCCGGCGGCGACGAAAGCTGAAGCGATTTAGCGAACCTTTCCCGCGAAAACAGCGTCCGAGCTAAGGCGTTAACGCTTACCGCTCACCACGAGGTTTCCGTTTGAAAGCAGCCATCGTCAGAAAATACCGTTTGATCATCAAGACTCTGGGCTATGTCGGCTGGGCGTTGTTCTGGCTGCTGCTCTGGGACATCGCCGTCACCGTCGATTTCATGTTGTTCCTCAACGCCAAGCTGAATCTGCCATTGATGCCCCTGACGTTATTGGGTTCGGCATTGATCGTGCTGATCAGTTTTCGCAACAGCAGCGCTTACAACCGCTGGTGGGAAGCACGCACGTTGTGGGGTTCGATGATCAACAATTCGCGCAGCTTCGCCCGCCAGGTGCTGACGTTGCTGGATGATCCCGATGGCGAGGTCAATCCGGTCAAGTCGACCCTGTTGCGCCGCCACGTCGCCTATGTGAATTGCCTCGCGGCGCATCTACAAGGCCAGCCTTGCCCTGAGGAAGTCCGCGCGTTTATTCCCGCCAATGAATTCGCCCGCAGTGGCACGACCAATAACTTTGCCAACGATATCCTCACCGGCTCGGCGTCCTTGCTGGCTCGGGAATACAAGGCCGGGCGCCTGGACAGCATTCGTCTGGCACGACTGGAGTCGACATTGGTGGACCTGTCCAACAGCCAGGGTGGCATGGAGCGGATTGCCAATACGCCGCTGCCCTACCCGTATGTGTATTTTCCGCGGCTGTTTATTTCGCTGTTCTGCCTGATCGTGCCGGTCGGACTGGTGGAGTCTTTGGGCTGGTTCACGCCGTTGGCTTCGACCGTGGTCGGTTTTATGCTGCTGGCCATCGAACGCATCGGCACCGATCTGCAAAGCCCGTTTCGCCAAAGCGAACACCAGATTCAGATGGAAGCGCTGTGCGAAACCATCGAGAAAAACCTGCAATCGATGCAGCGTGATTCTTTGGGGGATGTGCGTCGGATTGAAGAAAACGCTTGAGGTGCAGCAATCGGGAACTGTCAGGACGTCTGACGGTTTCCAAATCAATCAGAACGCCGCACAACATCGCTTGTTATCGCACCGCGCTCACACATCTCCCGGAGCGCTCACTCTCATCCCCCTCTGCTTCCCGCTCCTCGCGGTCTCACATTTTGCGATGTGAGGTTTTCGCATCTGCATAAAAAAGATTGCCGATTCATTGTCAGGTGATTTTTTTCAGCCTATCTTCAATAAAACCTATACAAAGCACTTCATTGCGTACAACTCTTTCGCTATGGATTGGCCTCACGCACAGCACTGCCGCGAGCACCTTGAATGAACCCACTATTAGCCAGCCATTACCGTGAAATTCTCGTCGGCGTCGGTGAAAACCCCGAGCGCGAAGGACTGTTGGAGACACCCAAGCGCGCCGCCAAAGCGATGCAGTACCTGTGCAACGGCTACACCATGAGCCTGGAAGACGTCACCAACGGTGCCTTGTTCGAGTCGCAGAGCGATGAAATGGTGATCGTCAGCGACATCGAGCTGTATTCCTTGTGCGAGCACCACATGCTGCCCTTTATCGGCAAGGCACATGTCGCGTACATCCCCACCGGCCGGGTCCTGGGGCTGTCGAAGGTCGCGCGGGTGGTAGACATGTTCGCGCGTCGCCTGCAGATCCAGGAAAACCTTACACGGCAGATTGCCGACGCCATCCAGCAGATCACCGATGCCGCCGGTGTGGCGGTGGTCATTGAAGCGCGGCACATGTGCATGATGATGCGCGGCGTTGAGAAGCAGAATTCGGTCATGACCTCCTCCGTGATGCTGGGGGCTTTCCGGGATAGTTCGACGACACGGCAGGAGTTCCTGCAACTGATCGGACGTCGATAAAGCTATACAGGGGACAGTCACTGTACAAGCCGATAGTTCGAATCTCACCCTCTTCACTTGTGTGTTTCAGGGAGTTAGGCGATGACCCGATTTCTGCTGTTACTGGCACTGGTCCTCAGCGTCGCAAGCTGCGGCAGCGTAGATGTTGCCCGTTATGCCGAGCAACAACCGGCCCTGGACCTGCAGCGTTTTTTCAGCCAGCCCGTCAAAGCCTGGGGGATGTTTCAGAAGCGCAACGGTGAGGTGGCCAAGCGTTTTGAGGTCAACATCGTCAGCCGGCGTGAGGGCAACAACCTGATTCTCGACGAGCGCTTCCTGTACAGCGACGGCACCCGCCAACGTCGCGTCTGGACTCTCACGCCCGAAGGCCAGGGGCGTTGGAGCGGTCGCGCGGCTGACGTGGTGGGTGTCGCCGAGGGCCGGGTCGCGGGCAACACGTTGCACTGGCGTTATCGCCTGAACCTGCCGGTCGATGACTCGACTTACGAAATGAGCATGGACGACTGGATGTACTTGATGGACGAGGACACGTTGATCAACCGCACCAGCATGTCCAAATTCGGCGTAGAGGTCGGACAGGTGACATTGTTCTTCCGTCGCCAGGGTGCCGGAGTCAGCGAATGAACCGCGCATTGACCCTGGCCTCGCTCGGCGACGGTTATCGCGCGCTGGTGATCGGCGCCAGTGGCGCCCTCGGCACAGCCTTTTGCCAACTGCTGAAACAGGATCCGCGCTGTGCCGACGTTCGTGCGCTGGGGCGCCGTACCCTCCCCGCGCTCGACCTTGAACGGCCCGAAACGATTGCCAGTGCCGCCTCCGAACTGGCAGGCGAAGCGCCGTATCAACTGATCATCCACGCGGCCGGTCTGCTCCATCGCGAAGGGATCAAACCGGAAAAAAGCTTCAGCGCAATCGAGCCGGAGGCGCTGCAAACCGTGTTTCAAGTGAACACGCTGGGACCGGCATTGGTGTTGCGTCATTTCCTGCCACTGCTCGATCCTCGGGGAGCGATGGCGATGCTTTCGGCCAAGGTCGGGAGCATTGGCGACAACCGTTTGGGCGGCTGGTACGCCTACCGCGCCTCCAAGGCTGCGTTGAACATGCTGATCAAGACCGCCGCCATCGAACTGGCACGCACGCGCCCGCAGAGTCGCTTGCTCAGTCTGCACCCGGGCACGGTGGTGTCGGGGTTGTCGCAACCTTTTCGCGGCGCCTCCAGCGCCCGTCCGGCAGACGTTGCCGCTGAACAGTTACTGACCTTGATAGACCAGTTGACGTCGGCCGACAGCGGCCATTTCTTTGCCTACGATGGAGAACGCCTACCCTGGTAGGCAAGGAGTGAAGCATGAACCTGCAAGCCCTCACCGAACGTGCGGCCAACAGTGAAATACGTGAACTGGAGCTGCTGTCACTCGAAGGTGGTTTTTATCTGGCGCGGATCCGTCTGGATCACGGCCAGTTCACCCTGCTGGATGACGCGGCCAAGCCGATGCACCTGCGCTCGATCACCCACCTGCGTGACTTGCTGCAGACCGTGCCGGCCTTTCCCTGCGTGCTGGTGCAGCAATGCGTGCACGACGAAATGTGCGGGCGCGATACAGGGCCTGTCGAAGAGCTGCGCATTCCCTTTTCGCTCACTACGCCCGTATGAGTCGAACCACGCACATCAACTGGTAACGAGCGGGGGCCGCCCCATTTGTCGCGTACCCGCTAAGCTGGTGTTACGGCCGTGCGTCAGTTGAACGGTGTTGGCTGACTGAAAACAGCAAAATAGAAATGCTGTCATAACCATGATTTTTTCTGACAAAACGGCGTCTTTTGCAGGTTTTCAAAAGCTCTGTTGAAGCCTGTCAGAGCGCCATTTGCGGCCCAAGCGGATTATCAAAAATCCAATAACGCTTTATTACTGAATTAGTGATTTAACTAGGTAGTTACCTAACTATATAATGCGCGCCTCATTTCAACGGGACACTCAACGTGAAGCAGAGTCAACGCCTCTCGGGCATATCAAAATTCATTCTGATCGGGCTGGGCGTCGTCATCGCCCTGCTCGGCTTGGCGCTGGCTGCGGGCGGCGTGAAGTTGGTCAGCCTGGGAGGCTCGTGGTACTTCCTGGTGGGTGGCTTGGTCATGGCCGTTTCCGGTCTGCTGATCGCGCGCTTCAAGCTTGCCGGCGCGTGGTTGTTCGCCGCGTTCCTGGTGGGCACCGCGATCTGGGCGGTGAGCGATGCCGGTCTGGTGTTCTGGCCGGTGTTCTCGCGCCTGTTCATGTTCAGTGTGATCGGCCTGGTCGTGGCGCTGGTTTATCCGCAGCTCAAACGTGCCAACGGTGGCGTTGCCGGTCGCGGCGCTTACGCTGTGGCGGCGGTGCTGGCAGTCGGCGTGGTTGTAGCGGCCGGCAATATGTTTGTCGCCCATCCAACCGTGGCGGCAACCGGCACTGGCCCAGGCCTGACCCCGGTCGAGCCGGACAAGGCGCAAAAGGACTGGGCGCACTACGGTAATACCGAAGGTGGCAGCCGCTTCGCTGCGCTGGACCAGATCAACCGCAGCAACGTCGACAAGCTGAAAGTCGCGTGGACCTACCACACCGGTGACATCGCCGAGAGCGATGGCAACGGTGCTGAAGACCAGCTCACCCCGCTGCAGGTTGGCAACAAGGTGTTCATCTGCACCCCGCACAACAACCTGATTGCCCTCGATGCCGACACCGGTAAAGAGCTGTGGAAGAACGCAATCAACGCTCAGTCGAAAGTCTGGCAGCGCTGCCGTGGCATGGCCTATTTCGACGCCACCAAAGCGATTGCTCAGCCAAGCAACTCGTCGATCATCGAAGCCAAGCCTGCGCCGGCCGCCAATTGCCAGCGTCGTCTGCTGACCAACACCATTGATGCCCGCCTGATCGCGGTCGATGCGGACACCGGCGAGTTCTGCCAGGGTTTCGGCAACAACGGTCAGGTAGATCTGAAGGCCGGTTTGGGTAATGTCCCGGACAGCTACTACCAGTTGTCCTCCGCTCCGCTGATGGCCGGCACCACCGTGGTGGTTGGCGGTCGCGTGGCTGACAACGTACAAACCGACATGCCCGGCGGCGTGATCCGTGGTTTCGACGTGATCACCGGCGCCATGCGTTGGGCCTTCGACCCGGGCAACCCGCAGGATAAAAAGGCTCCGGCCGACGGCAGCACCTACGTGCGCAGCACGCCGAACAGCTGGGCGCCGATGTCCTACGACCCGGCAACCAACACCGTGTTCCTGCCGATGGGCAGTTCGTCGACCGACATCTATGGTGTCGAGCGCAGCAAACTCGATCACACCTACGGTGCTTCGATCCTCGCGCTGGACGCCACCAGCGGTGACGAGCGCTGGGTGTTCCAGACCGTGCACAACGATCTCTGGGACTTCGACCTGCCGATGCAGCCGAGCCTGATCGACTTCACCAAGGACGGCAAAAGCATTCCGGCACTGGTCATCGGCACCAAGGCCGGGCAGATCTACGTGCTCGACCGCGCGACCGGCAAACCGTTGACCGAGGTTAAAGAAGTACCGGTGAAAGCGGCGAACATCCCGAACGAACCGTACTCCCCGACTCAGCCGAAATCGGTGGGCATGCCAGAAATCGGTGCTCAGCACCTGACTGAATCGGACATGTGGGGCGCCACGCCGTACGACCAGTTGCTCTGCCGCATCGACTTCAAAGGCATGCGCTACGACGGCCTGTACACCGCGCCGGGCATGGACAAATCGCTGAGCTTCCCGGGTTCGCTGGGCGGCATGAACTGGGGCAGCATCTCCACTGACCCGGTACACGGTTTCATCTTCGTCAACGACATGCGCCTGGGTCTGTGGATTCAGATGATTCCGTCGCAGAACAAAGGCCAGGCCGCTGGCGGTGGCGAAGCGCTGAACACTGGTATGGGCGCCGTTCCGCTGAAAGGCACGCCTTACGCGGTGAACAAAAACCGCTTCCTGTCGGTAGCCGGCATTCCGTGCCAGGCGCCGCCGTTCGGCACGCTGACCGCGATCGACATGAAGACCCAGAAAATCGCCTGGCAGGTTCCGGTCGGCACCGTTGAAGACACCGGTCCACTGGGCATCCGCATGCACCTGCCGATCAAGATCGGTCTGCCAACCCTCGGCGGCACGCTGTCGACGCAAGGTGGTTTGATCTTCATCGCCGGCACCCAGGACTTCTACCTGCGCGCCTTCAACAGCGGCAACGGTGAAGAAGTCTGGAAAGCACGTCTGCCAGTCGGCAGCCAAGGCGGCCCGATGACCTATGTTTCGCCGAAAACCGGCAAGCAGTACATCGTCATCACCGCGGGTGGCGCGCGTCAGTCGACCGATCGCGGCGACTACGTGATGGCTTACGCCCTGCCATAAATCACGGTGTCCACGTAAAGCGCGGCACCTTCGGGTGCCGCGCTGCTTTCCCCCTATTGCTCAAGTTTTCTGCAGGAAGATTTACATGCTATCGGCTGTTGGTTTTTCCCGTTCTGACCTGTTCAAAGGCCTGTTGCTGGGCGTCGCGTGCACCACCACCCTCCCCGCGCTGGCCGATAACGATTCCGATCTGTTGACCCGCAGCACCCTTACCGGTGACTGGGGTGGCTTGCGTCACCAGATGGATGAACAAGGCATCAAGTTCACCGGCGACTACAGCGGTGAAATGGCATACAACGCCGACGGCGGCCTGCATCGCTCGGCGCGCTACTCGCAGAACATCAAACTCGGCGTGCAGTTCGATCTGAGCAAGTTGTACGGCGTCGACAATGCCGGCAAGGTCCAGTTGACCATCAACGACCGTCGCGGCAACAGCGCCTCGGAAGATCTGGTCGGCAACCGTCTGCCGATCCAGGAAAACTACGGTGGCCTGTACACGCGCCTGACCGAACTGAGTTACGAGCGCAGCCTGTTTACCCCGGCGCTCAATGTGAAACTCGGTTACATGGCCATGGGTAATGACCTCGGCGGCCTCGACAGCGGCATTCTGTGCAACTTCATGAACGCCGGTTTCTGCGGTCATCCGCTGAACATGTCTGGCGGTAGCGGCTGGACCAACTACCCCAATGCCCATTTGGGCGTGCGGGTGAAATACGACCTGTCGTCCTCGTGGCAACTGCGCGTGGCCGCGTTCAACGTCGACCCGGAAAGCAACGGCAACTCCAGCCGCGCCTGGCATCTTGGCCCGAAACACACCACCGGCACCGTGGTGCCGATCGAGCTGGTGTACAAGCATGCGGGCGCCCTGCCCGGCGAATACAAGCTCGGTTACTACTACGACAGCTCCGACGTAAAACGCATCGGCAGTGACAAAGAAGTGTCCGGTCGCGGCGGCCATTACCTGCTGATCGATCAGGCCGTCTGGAACTCGCCGACGTCCGAAGGCCGCAGCCTGCACGCCTTCGGCCAATACTCGGCGGCCAGCGAAGCGGCTTCGCCGTTCAGCAAGTGGTACGGCACCGGCGTGGTTCTGTACAAACCGTTTGAAGGTCGTCCGCGAGACACCGTCGCCCTGGGTTACGGCCGCGCCGTGCCGAACCCGCGCAGCCGTGACGTGCTGCAGGACGCAGCATTGAACAACGGCACAGCGTTCCCGAACCTGGACAGCGCCGAGCAATTGATCGAACTCGGCTACGGTTATCAAGCCACGCCTTGGCTGACCCTGCGCCCGAATATGCAGTACATCATCGAGCCGGGCGCGTTTTCCGGGCAGGACATCGATAATGCACTGGTGTTTGGTTTGCAGGTGAAAGCGGCGCTCTGATCTCCAAATAGCAGGCAATAAAAAACCCGGTTTGAATGCCGGGTTTTTTATTGTCTTCAAGATCACTTTTTCTTTTTAGCCGGCTTGTCAGCCTTCTTCGAATCCTTGGCCTTCTCAGGCTTGCTATCGGCTTTCTTGGCAGACTTCTTGGGCGCGGCATCTTTTTTCTTGTCTTTCTTGTCCTTGTCGGAAGACTTTGAAAGCGCCGAGGCTGCCGCTGATTTCTTCTCGGGTGATGACTTTTTGTCTTTCAAGTCCTTGCTGGCTTTCGAAGCGTCGCCTTTGTCTTTGCTTTTCTTTTCGTCTTTAGCCACGTTGACCACCTCTCGGAGTGTGCCGTTATTGACACGGGGCCTGTGCGATTGACCACAAGCTAATCATTAGGCGAGCAGGTTCCGGGGCCGTTCAGATTATTTTCAGGCGTCGAGAAAAGCCAAAAGAAGGCAGCGCCGAATGCCGCCAGCGCCACCTTCAGCAACGGCCCGTTAATCAGGCCTTGTTGCCCGCCGCTTGCAGCGCCTTTTCAGCGTTAAAGCCGTCGAAGTTTTCAAACACGCCCATAAAGCCCGGCACGGTTACCTCGCGCGCCCAGTCGCGCTGCAGTTCGCAGTACATTTGCACGCGGCTGATGAGCTTCGCCCCCGCCTGTTCCATTCGGCGCAACGCCGCCTCGTGCGCGGCCAGCGACGTGCCGCCCACCGCATCGATCGGCACATAAACCTCATAGCCTTCCTGGATCGCGTCGAGCACCGGGAAGGTCAGGCAGGCTTCGGTCCACAGCGCGGTCATGATCAGTTTCTTGCGCCCGAGTGCTTTGACTGCCTGCTTGAACTCGGTGTCCTCCCAACTGTTGATCGACGTGCGGTCATAGGTGGGCAGATGGCCGAGCACCGCTTGCAACTCTTGAATCGGTGGTTTGTTGCGGCCGGTCGCGACATTGACGGTCGAGTGGATGATCGGCAGGTTGTAGTTGACCGCCGCTTTCGCAACGCTGGTGATGTTGAAGACCAGTTCATCGCGTGGCATCGAGCGGATCGAGGACACCTGAACCGGTTGATAGTCGATGACGATCAATGCTGAATTCTCGGGCGTCAGCAGTTGATCGGTGTGGGGGTTGCGGATTGCTTCGCTTGCCATTTGCAGGTCCTTTTGTATGGGTAACGCACGCGGGTGAAACGGCCGGAGCCCGTGCGGCTAAGGGTTCCAGAATGCACGCGAGTGACGCCGTGCCTGGAAAAGCCATTGTGCTGTTCCCATATCCGTCGCAGTAGTAGCATCCCGAGGCGAACTGTGTCGCGCCAAGGGGAACGCGAAAATGGATATCGAAGAACTGCAAACCTTCGTCGAGGTGGCCGATGCCGGGGGCATTTCCCAGGCTGCGCTGCGGCTCGGGGTCTCGAAATCAATCGTCAGCCGCCGTCTGGCCCGGCTCGAAGCAGAACTGGGTGTGCAATTGCTGGCACGCTCGACTCGCGGGGCTTCACTCACTGAGGCTGGCGCGACATTTCGCGATTACGCCGCCCGAGTCTGCAGCGAAATCGACATCGCCAAGGAAACCATCCTGCCCGCCGGCGCCCTGCGCGGTCGCTTGCGCGTAGCAGTGCCGTTGTCGTTCGGGCCGACGCACTTCGCCCCGGTGCTGGCGGAAATGGCTCGCCGTCACCCTCAATTGCACATGCAGACCTGCTATAGCGATCGCTTCGTTGACCTGATTACCGAGGGCTACGATTGCGCCATTCGCGTGGGTTATCTGCAGGACTCCAATTTGATCGCAAGGCGTATCGGCCCGGTCTACACCAAGCTCGTCGCAAGCCCCGACTACATCAAAGCGCACGGCGCCCCAGAAACCCCGGACGAACTGCACGCCCATCAGGCGCTCATGCAAGGCACCGAAGCCTGGCAATTCATGGCGGCTGACAAGATCATCACGGTGCGCCCGCAAGGACGCTTCAAGGCTGACAACGGCACTGCCCTCGCCGCGGCCGCGACTGCCGGCCTCGGCGTCGCCTACTTGCCCGATTGCCTCACCCACGAACACATCGCCTCGGGTGCACTCGTGCCGATCATGACCAACCATCCACCGCCCCCGGCCGGTGCCTACCTCCTCCGCGCGCCAGGCCCGCATCCCGCGCGCAAGATCCGCGTGCTCACGGATCTGCTGATCGAGTACTTCGGCGAATCGCCGCACCTCGCGGTGCAGCCGCTGTCACAGCACGATGAAGCGCCGGCGTCTGGCTGAGGAAAGCTGAAGCCATGAAAGGAGAATTGAGGTGCCGCAACTACTGCAAAGCCCAACGCGTCGGACTGCCTTCTTGGCAGACACCACAGCGCTGATCCTGTTTTTCACCACCACCGGCATCATCAATGAACGTTTCATTGCCGGCATGACGTGGGATCAGGTTCTGCAGGCGCGCCTGCTGGGTGCGGCGCTGATGATTCCGGTCGCACGACCTTACGGCCTATGGCGGGATTGGGTGATGACGCGCGCCGGTCCAGGTCGGGTGTCGAGGTTGTTGTGGGACAGCATCGCCCTGGTCAGTTTTCAGGTGCCGATCTATGCCGCGATCATTGCCTTCAGTGGTGCATCGGGCGAAGGATTGATGCGCGGCACGCTGGGTGCGGCGGTGATGATGCTGGTTCTGGGGCGGCCTTATGGGGCGTTTCTTAACGGGGTGCGGAGGCTGTTTGGCTTGCCTCCGGGTGGGGACAGACCGATGTCGTTGAAGGGTTGAATCAACAGCCGGAAGCAGTCGCTCGAGAAATACCGCCGACGCAGCTTCTTGATGAGTAGAAAGCTTCCTCCCACTCCTACAATCGGGACGGTGGTTCACGTCCTGCATTGATCTGTGAAAAGACATGGTCTGGATCTGCCTGGCACCAATATTTGAACAGTAGGCTTGGTTCGGAATCTGCAAAATACTGACTCAGAATGCTCTCGGCGGGGATCGTCAATTTGGGTTCAGGCCATTGCTGAGCTAAAACACCTACGTCTTTGCCCGATAAACAAATAATCCACGTCGCCTTGCCTCCACTGATGGCAGGCAAGTACCCCATACCTTGGATCGCTTCGCACAATGTGCGCAGTGTTAGCGTTGGATCAAGCTTGATTGATGTTCCATGACTTTCCAGATCATCCCCGGCATGCACGCTATCCCGATCAATGCTGATGACACACATGAATGCTCCTTGCCAACGTCGTGCGGTTACTTGAATGACAGTTCCCAGTCGATCTTATACCCCCTCCCCCGGTGCGAACCTATGAATCTCTTCCACGCTGCAAATGGCCATTTACTTATCGAATTCGGTGAGTTGTCGGATGCCGACTGGAAGTCGCTGGAAAGCAAACTGGTTGATGCCTGGGGCTTTCGACGCGTGGGCGAAGTCGTTGTCGGCCTGGACGGAACAATCTGCCCCGACTTCGAGCGCCAGGACCTGACGCTCGCTGCAGGTTGGGACATCTGGTTAGGGTATCACTTGCTGTCTGAGTGCGCCGCCGGCGACGATTTTTTGCAAAGAATGTGTGATGAGCTGCAGTTCTGAGGTATCCATTTTCGGGATTTCAGGTAAAGACCACATTTATAAAACATTTCGTGTTGACAGATTTATTTGCGAAAAAATGTATAGCCAACAATGTAAGTGCCTAGTTTATTAGTGCGAGCAGTCACCCACACGGCATATATACCGCGACCAATTTGCTCGTTCAAATCTGATTTGTTTGTGCAGAGTTCAATCCTGCGATCCGTGTCTGGAACACTGATCCACAGACCAGCCTCGCAACGACTGTATTTCCCGATGGGCGGCCCTGGATAAGTAACTTCATACGCAGACTCATAACTGACAGTTTCACCAGGCAACAGGTAGGCGGCGACAGAATAACAATTTAGAGAAAACATCAAACTCAGGCAGAAACCACCCAAAAAAGACTTTATCGTGCTTCTTGCCGTTGTGCCGGCGCGAATTGTTGGAACTGCAAAAACAACCCCAAAAATAGCGCCAGTCAGCAGGTATGTCGTCAACTCCGGAATTTCCGGCATTAAAATTGTTCGTGATGAAATGTTGGCGGCCCAAAAAAAATAATTAATCCACGCCCCCGCAAGTAAAACCACAACAGCTGTAATAACTCGTTTCTTCATTATTTTCTTTGGTGGGCCAGGCCTTGTTTCTTGCATGCTATTTCCAGGTAATGCTTGGGTAGTTTATTAAGCGCGTCTCTGAAGTTATCTGTGGTTTCCTGGTCTCAGTATCCCTTGTTCCGATAAGCATCAGTATCACGTTGCATCAGGAACCATGTTTTGTCCCTTATTCTCTTTCAAGATTTCGTTTCAGACGCCCAAGGTCCCTATTGACCAGCAACTTATGGACCAAACCCACCGGCAACATGTAGATGCGCCCAAAGACGTTATGCGTTACGACAGAGGATGTGATCGTAAACACACAATCTGTTATCGAAAGGCAAATCATGACATCCAGATGTCGGTCGCGCACGCTCAGAACGAGCAGGTCGGGGGCAGTATGCTCCACCAGAAAAAAATCCAGCTTTTCTCCAGTCTGTACGGTTTCTCGCCTGGCGCCGGAGAACCCGCCGATGCGCTTCACCCCGAACAGTGAGGAAATCACGTCCCTCGTCCGAAAAGCCAGTCGCATGAACAGCCCCGGCTTGGCCCTCATGAAGTTCCAGGCATCAAGAGTGGTTATCTCAACAGGTAGAGGCATCGAACTGCTGTGATAGTAATCAAGATCGGGCAATGCACTCAGGGTGTGAGCGGGTGATGTGTTGGCCATGCATGTTTCCTGTCGGTGGTCCGACTCGTCACTCGACAATGAAGATTTCAGGGGCGAAAACATCGGGCCAGGCCATCAGTGTCTGACGAGCTGACCCAAGTGTTTATGCGCCATTCGCGGGACGGGCCCACTGCCCGATAAAGTCGCCAATTCTGCGCTCAATGCCACTCTCAACGGTCCGCAGCCGCAGAATGGGAATGCCGCTCTTAGCCAGAATCTCATTTTTCATGGCGTCCCGAGCGGCCTGTACGGGGTGGTCGTGGTACCCGCCATCGACTTCGATCACTCCTATCGGTTGCTTGCCCACTTTGAAATAGATCACGAAATCACAACTGGCGCGCCGCATGAACGCCTGTTGGGGCTGCGTCCAGTCGAGGCCAGCCGGTGATGCAAGCTGATCCAGCTGAATCTGTGTGTGGTATTTCAATGCCTGGCACGCCGGGGCCGACAGTGCCTCGCGCAGCAACCGGGCCACGATCTGCTCGGACTTGTAGCGTGAATCCTCAGGCCGCAAGCGAGCGTCCAGGCGTGCCAGAGACTGGTCGTACTCGCGGTACAGCAAGTCGAATGCCGAGACCACCGGCGCCCGCACGATCTGCTCGTCTTGCGCGTAATAGCTGATGTAGCGGATCAGCGCAGCAATGTGGCCATTGTTGCCCGTGAACACCTCATCGCCGGTTACCAGGGTGAAGCGATGTTTGGCCCGCGAAACGGCCACGTTGATCATGCGCGGGTCGTCGACGAAATCCAGGCGTGTTCGCCCCTGGTTGTAGCGCTTCTTGTCGAGCACGGTGGAAAACACGATCTCGTCGCACTCGCGCCCCTGAAACTTGTGCACGGTGTCCTTGACGAAATCCGCCGGCAAGTGCGTGCCGGACAGATTAACTTGTGCCCTGTACGGGGCAATGTAACCGCGGCCTTCACCGTCCATTCCGACGGGTTGCCCCTCCTCTTCTAGCACCTTCAGCAGGGAGTCCAGTTCCCGAAGGTTGGTGTTCTTCCGGGCGTGGTTGCCCTTGGCCGTCACCACCAGACGCAGGGGCGCTTCGCCGTTGTCCTCGGTCATCGGCACCAGTGCGTTGTCGTAAAACTGCTGGTTGCAGAACTGGATGATCCTGGGGTGGCAGCGGTAATGCTCTTTCAGCAGGGTTCTGGGCAGCGCGTCCTGGAACACCGCAATGCACGAATCGAGCAAGCTGTAGCGCTCGCAATCGTAGGCCTCGGCGGGCGCTTGCAGCCCCAGCGTCACGGGGATATGCGGCAACTGGCGGTTGTCGCCCACGACGATCAGGTTCTTTGCGCAGCCCAGCGGCAGGATGCCCGGTACGATGTCCTGCAAAGAGGCTTCATCGATGATCACGTAATCGAGGACCGCTCCCGGCGCGATCGAATTGACGATGGAGTGCGTGCCGCTGCCCAGGATAGGGAAGCGCTGCATAAAGGTATCGAAACGCTCGCAGTAGGTTTTGACATCAAAACTGTCCGACGGCGGGACCTGAAGTTGCAGGTGGTGCTTGAGATGCTGCATCGATGCGGTTGTCAGTTCTTTGAGCAGCGCCGTGAAATTCGCGCGCGCCAACGAATCACGGCACGCCTGCAGCTGCGCTTCCTTGTCCCGGAGCGACTTGTCGTAGTAATGCATTTGCAGGGCATGGAAAACGGCCATGCGCGCCTCGGCGTCGGCGAATGGCCTGGTGCGAAAGATCCTGAATTTGAACAGTAGCTCGATACGGTCTTTGAGATGGATGCGCTGTTCGCCGAGGTAAGCCAGGTAGGCCATGAGGTCCGCAGTCTTGCGCGGTGTCAGGCCGTACTTGTCGAGCGTACCGGTGGCCTGTACAGCGCTTTCTGCCTGCCACTGCTGCAGGTAGCGCCGCTCGATGACCAGCTCGTCCAGCTCGATTTGCAGTTGCGCCGCCCTGTTGTGGTCTTGCAGGTGCTGCTTCAAGCGTGCCAGCAGGTTCTGGACCTCATCGAGGGATGGTGCCGCCTCGGGCGCACTTGGCGTCCACGCAGGCAGGTCGTCGAAGAAGGCCTGGCGTTTGCTCTGGTTGCCAAGCTTGGCGACCAGGTGGCCCAGGCCGTATTTCTCCAGCTTTTCGTAGACGTTCTCCACGGCAGCATTGTTGTTGGACAACACTGCGACTGTCTGTCCGCGTAACAGAATGTTGGCGAGGATGTTTAGGATCGTCTGGGTCTTGCCGGTTCCTGGCGGCCCTTCGATCACGCTGACTTGCGCGCTGAATGCCCGCTCGACGGCCTTAAGCTGACTCTCGTTCAGCCCGAACGGATAGATCAGCCCCTGCCCCGGCGCCAGCGTGCCGTTGCGTCCCGTACAGTAGGCTTGCAAGGCAGTGCCAGCGATGGCGGGCAGTTTTTCGAGCTGACGCACCACATTGTCGGCAATTTCACGATCATCCTGCGACTTACCGTGACTCTGTCGGGCTTGCGCCACGGCAGTGAGATAGCGGAAGACCGGCGTGTCCCGCATCGCTGTCGGAGCGGTAAAGCCGATGCCGTCCATTTTGTGAACATAAGGTTTTTTGCCGCCCGGGTAGTGCACGACGGCATAGCGCTCGCCGTAAATCGTAGCGCTGACGATGGGCTTGGTGCCGCCGCGCTTGTGCAGCAAGACATTGCTCAACTCGCGGGTGGGCGAAACCAGACAATGACTGAGCGGGCGGGTGTATTTTTTCCTGGAGGGATAGTGACAGGTCAGTTGCAGAAATGCGTCCCTGTCGCTCCAGCGAATCGCCCAGTCGCTGATCTGTGCGGTCTTGTCCTCACCATCTACCTGAATTGAAGCCATATTCCTCATCCCTGAACGCATGACATCCGGCTTCACGTCGCGCCGGATGCTATTTCTCCTGAAGTGGCCATATTGCCATCATTGTGTGCAGGGTCGATAGCCGGTTCATGCGTTAAGTCATGCCGCAATCCTTCACTCTGGCTGTTATTGGACGGCAGACAAGATCAATGCAGTTGCCGCTGCCTCTGCAGTTCCCTCTTTAACCAGGCGCTTGCTGGCTCTACTTTTTCTTTACATCGCACCGCATACGCTCGGCCACTCAGGCTGCTTTCAGTGGCAGCAAGATCGATGAAGTCTTCCGCGCTGTGCACCCTGTTTTTGCCTTCCAGATAATCCAGCTTCTGCTGTAGATGCACCCGCGCGCGGGGTCCCGGGTATTCGATTCCGTTACGCACGAACTGACACGGGCTGTGTTCGACAAAGTCCAGCAAGGCCTTTATCTCTTGGGTGGCTTGCGGGTCGGTTTGGCCCTGCGCATCCGGAACGATGGCGGTAAGGCCGCTGCCCGCAACCACTAGCAACAGGCTGAAAAGCCGCACCATATCCCTCACCCCCTATCCTCTGCGCGACAATGAAAGTATCGAAGTGAGCACCAACAGAGACCACGGCGCCCCGCACCATCGTTCGTCGATGACCCACGCGCTATAACATCCTTTCCAGCCCGATGGCGCTGCTGAGCCACGCATTGAAGTGCCGCCACCAACTCCCCGGCTCCTTGGTCAACGTATGCTGTTTGCCCTCATCCTCGGTGACCCAGACCATCTGATTCCTTTCCAGCACAGTGTGGTAACTGAGCGCCGGCGCCATACCTTCCAGTGCCAGTTCACGCACCCGTCCGGCGAGTTGCGGATTATCGACCAGCACCCCGACTTCGGTGTTCCACAAGAGTGAGCGCGAGTCGAAATTGAACGAGCCGATAAACGCTTTCTGCTGGTCGAAAATCATCGCCTTGCTGTGCAGGCTGGAGTCTGAACTGTTGGAGGATCCGCTATGAAAAAGACGCGTTCCGCTGCCGCTGCCACCATTGTCACCGGCCTGACGCCGCAACTCGAACAAGTGCACACCATGCTCCAGCAAGGTTTGCCGATACGGGGCGTACGCACCGTGCGCGGCGGGCACATCGGTGGCCTCCAGGGAGTTGGTCAGCAAGCTGATCGACACGCCGGCGTCGGCACGGCCGGTCAAGTACACCACCCCCGGTTCGCCCGGCACCATGTAGGCCGAGACCATGATCAGTTCTTGGGTGACCCCGTTCAGCTCGGGTGCCAACTGGGTGGCCAACAGCAAATACGGGGCGGGCTCGCCCTTCGACAAGACCTTGCTCGGCGCGTCCCACAGCGCTTTGTTCCAAGCCCAGATCAGCTCCTGCCGCCAGACCTGCAGGCGTGGATGCGT
Organism: Pseudomonas sp. S3_C06; assembly: GCF_054667675.1. Lineage (NCBI taxonomy): Bacteria > Pseudomonadati > Pseudomonadota > Gammaproteobacteria > Pseudomonadales > Pseudomonadaceae > Pseudomonas > Pseudomonas sp. S3_C06. Next base: position 380,702 of record NZ_CP162747.1, on the reverse strand, counting down.
GGTGTAGGTCATCAATTGCTGGTACAGCGCATGATTCTGCTTGCGCGTTTCCTCCAGGGACTCCTCCAGCCGGGTGCGGCTGTTTTTCAGGTCGCGGGTCGTCGGGTGGATCGAGAGAAACTGCTCGATCGGCTTGCTCAGTGCACTGTTCCAGTACTCATCAAAACTATGCCCCAACTGCTCCGCAACCGGACCGACACTGAGCATGTCGATGTCTCTGAAATTCTTGTCGGGCTGCGCGTCAAAATACTCATCGCCCAGATTGCGTCCACCGACGATGGCGACGCAGTTGTCCACCACCCACAGTTTGTTGTGCATGCGCCGGTGCTGCTGCGACAGATTGAACAGCCGGCCCATCGTCCGCGTTACGACGGTACTGCGGCCCAGGTGCAACGGGTTGAAGACGCGGACTTGAATCTGCGGATGCGCAGCCAGTGTGGCGATAATCCGGTCAAGGTCATCACTGGTGGTGTCATCCAGCAAAATCCTCACGCGCACGCCGCGGTCGGCAGCGGCCAGCAGTTCGCTCACCAGTATTCGCGTGCTGATGCCGTCGTGGACGATGTAGTACTGCAAGTCGAGGCTGCTTTGCGCATTGCGAATCAACTCGGCGCGGGCCGAGAACGCCTCGGCACTCTCGGACAACAAGCGAAAGCCCGATTTACCCTGATGGGGAGCGGCCTGAGCCAGGACAGAACGACCGAATGCCGAATCGCGCGCTGGCAGGGCCTGACTGGGTTCATGAGAAACATTGACGGTCGCACAACCGGCAAAGAGCAAGACAAGCAACAGAAAGATAAACAGTGGCTGTCGGGTTTTCACGGAGCGTACTCCGACGGTGACGATCAGGGATGCCGGATCCCGAAGAACGGCCTGTTGGTTCCCTCCATCACTCTGGTCGACTCGACCTTGCGCACTGTTTCTTCGATCTGCGGGGTTGTTTCAGGAGCGTAGTTCATCCGCTGTCAATTGCGGGAATTGCCCAAGGTGGAAAAGCGCGTATCAATAGCCAGCGGCCAGAAAAAACACAACTGGCAAAGCTGATGAAAATGACACCGCAACTCATTTTCGTATCCGCTACGATTTGGCGACCCATCACGCCAACCGCAACGGGTCCGGAAGCGGCCGCTGATCAACGACCGCGGCCGAACCGCAGCGCACATTGCTGTCAGGATTTATCAGTGAGGGCTGGCGGTCGGACGAACCACAATTTCACTCACATCGACATCGTCGGGCTGGTCGATGGCATAGGCGAGCGCTCGCGCGATGGCGTCGGCGTTGAGCGCGACACGCCGAAAGGCTTTCATTTCCTCGCGTGCCACCTCATCAGAGATGGTATCGGCCAGTTCGGACTCGACGACCCCCGGGCACACCACCGTGACGCGGATCTTGTCCGTTTCCTGGCGCAAGCCATCCGAGATCGCCCTGACCGCAAATTTGGTCGCGCAGTACACCGCGGCGGTCGGAGAAACCGCGAGACCGCCAATCGACGAGATATTGATGACCTGGCCGAAACCTTGTGCCTCCATGTCCGGCAAAACGGCGGCGATACCGTGCAGCACGCCGCGAACGTTGACATCGAGCATCTGGTTCCACTCATCGACCTTCAACGAAGTCAAAGGCGACAGGGGCATCACGCCTGCATTGTTGATGATCACATCGACCTTGCCATGTTGCGCCTTGGCGAATGTCACGAAGGCGTGCATGGATTGCAGATCCGTCACGTCCAGTGCGCGGGCACTGGCCGAGCCTCCTTCGGCCTGGATCTCGCCGACCAGTTTGTCCAGACGTTCGGTACGGCGGGCGCCGAGTACCACATGGGCACCTTTGGCGGCGATCAATCTGGCCGCCGCTTCGCCAATACCACTGCTTGCACCGGTAATCAGGACGACTTTGTTTTGAATGTTCGACATATCCGTAGCTCCTGCTCTCTGCATTGAAGTTCAGCAGCGACCGCTGAAGATGCGGGCGTTGCTGCGGGGTACGTCGAAAGATTAAGGGCACTGGCCTGCGCGGCGCGTGCCAAAACCTGCGCAACTTTTGCCTATTCGTGTCTGTGTTCATCTCCCGCAAATTTTGTGGCGGACCGGCACTCAAGCGCCACGGAAATCGCTGGGCGTTACGCCCGCCTCGCGACGAAATACCTGGGAGAAGTGACTGGGGCTGGAGTAGCCGACCTCCAGCCCGATCTCGATGACACTAAGCCGGGTCTCCAGCAACAAGTGCCGTGCACGCACCATGCGCAAGCGAATGAAGTACTGCGAAGGCGACAGTCCCGTCGCACGCTTGAACAGGCGGCTGAAGTGGTACTCGCTCAGTTCGGCCAGTCTGGCCAACTTTGCCAGGCTGAACTCAGCGGCCAGATCCGCACTCATGGCATCAGTGACTTTGCGCAGCTTGTAGGCTTGCAAGGCGTTGACTCGACGTCCGGGTCGGGTCTCGGCGCGATAGCTGCGCACAAGATGTACGGCCAGCGCCTGAGCCAGAGACCGGACGAACAGAGCACTGGGCAAGCGCTCCCCGACCAGTTCGGTGCGCAGCTGCTCCATGACATACGCGACGCGCCCATCCCGTGCGCCGGAAACATCGCGAAATCGAACAGCCCCGGCATGCTCCCCCAACAACTCCCGTGACGCTTGCTCAATCAGCGGCAACCCCAAATAAAGATGCATGACTTCGAAGGTATCGCCTCCGTACGTCTGCCAGCGCATTTCATAAGGCTCATCAGAACTGGTGAGAAAAAAATCGCCGGCACTGACTTCTGCCGCCTCCCATGCCCCACCCGGCAGGCGCTCCTCCACCCTCGCCGCCCCCGCCAGAACCAAAACGAGCAGCGGTTCTACCACTGCCGGCACGAGAATGGGCTCAATGACGCTGCGATGGGTGAACAACTGAATCACAACGTCCTTGATTTCCAGACGCGGTGTAAACGTCTGCGCATCGCCTGGCAGATATTCACGCATCGATTCCCCAGTGATGCGCAAGTCCTGGCTGGATTTCGGTGCCTGGGACGTTCGCACGGTAGTTGCCATGAACAGGTCCTTTTAATAAGGGAGGCCGGATCGATGATATCGGGCTTTTTTCGCTGGCTGAACCGAGCGGCGAACCGTCCTCACTGATATTCGGCGCAAAACCCCGACAGCGTAGGCAATCTCACGAAAGCCGGCTTCGCCGCGCTGCGAGACAGTAGGCCCGTCGCCGTTGAAAGACACGGCTTATCCCCTACTTGATCACAATGCTGGAGAACATCATGACCGACATCAAGCACAGCACCCCGAACGAAGTGGCAGGTAAAGTCGCCCTGGTGACTGGCGCGGCCAGTGGCATCGGCAAGGCCATCGCACTGCTGCTGCATGCCCGCGGCGCCAAGGTCATTGCTGAAGATATAAACCCCGACGTGGAAGCGCTGGCCCGCCCTGGTCTGGTACCACTGGTGGCCGACATCGCTAAGGACGGTGCCGCCGAGCGTGCGGTCGCGTTGGCCGTCGAGCAATTTGGCCGGCTGGACATCCTGGTCAATAACGCCGGCATCATCATCAACAAGCTGGTCATCGACATGACTCGCGAGGACTGGGAACGCATTCAGGCGGTCAATGCCACGGCGGCCTTCCTGCATAGCCGTGAAGCGGTCAAAGCGATGATGCCCAATAAATCCGGCTCGATCGTCAACATCGCGTCCTACGCCTCCTACTTCGCCTTTCCCACCATTGCCGCCTACACCGCCTCCAAAGGCGCACTGGCGCAACTGACGCGCACCCTGGCGCTTGAGGTCATTGGCCACGGCATCCGCGTTAACGCGGTTGGCGTCGGGGATGTGGTGACCAACATCCTCAACCATGTGGTCGACGATGGCCCTGCTTTTCTTGCCCAGCATGGCGAAGCCGCACCGATCGGCCGCGCCGCACAACCGGAAGAAATCGCCGAAGTGGTCGCGTTCATCGCCTCGGATCGTGCCAGCTTCATGGTCGGTTCAGTGGTCATGGCCGACGGCGGTATGACTGTCACAGCCGGGTGAGCCACTGCAGGAAAAAGCCGCTGCATGCTCGGCAAGCCCGAGAGGATCAGGCAAATCTGCGGCAGTTTCGTCGTAATACCTCTGCGCTTGGCTACGTAATATGAAAGCATGCAACGGATGCAGACACAGGCCACGGCAGGCCGCTCAGGTGAACAACGTCAATGAGGACTGAACAATGAAAAACGCCAAACAAGCCGCGCCTGAGCATCGTTACGCAGGCATGTGGGTCACCGCGGATGGATTCATCCGTCACGAACTTCTGGCCTCTGGGCGTTACGACGAGGCCCGTGGTAAAAATAAGAGCGCTTATCAAGGCCGCTACGAAATGGTCGGTGACTACATCCAGTACTGGGACGACACCGGCTTCACCGCCGACGGGCATTTTCATGACGACGTGCTGTATCACGCCGGCATGATCCTCTATCGGCAATGAGCACTTTGATTATGTCGGATGAATATCGTCTGCCTGGACAATTGCGCGCAGACGCTCATGAACACTTGTGAGAGCCTTGAAATGGAACAGAGCGATGCTTTCATCCTGCAAAACACGGCCATCTACCGCGACGAACTGGTTCGCCTGCTGACGCAACGCTTTACCACGCCCGGGATCTATGAGACCGCCATTGCGCCCCTGCATGTCATCCGTTTTGACACGCCTTCGGAGCTTATCCATACCGTGCACAAACCGGCACTTTGCCTGATTGTGCAAGGACAAAAGGAAATCGGCCTGGGCGACGACCAATACCTGTACGACCCGCTGAGTTACCTGGTGGTCTCGGTGACGCTCCCGGTTGCCGGGCGCGTGCTGCTGGCCAGCCCGGAGGCGCCCTACCTGTGCATCCGTTTTGATTTCGAGGCCACGGATATTGCCCAGGTCATCGCCGATGCGCCGGCAACGGGCGTCCCCGACGAACCTGAACTGGGTCTTTTTCTCGAGAAAGTCGATGTGCCCCTGCTCGAAACAATGCTGCGGCTGGTACGGCTGCTGGAAACACCGAAAGACATCGGCATGCTGGCGCCGCTCGCGCTACGAGAGTTGTACTACCGCCTCCTGCGAGGCGTGCACGGACGTCGGCTGTACGAACTTGCCCTCGGTGATTCGCAGACTCGACGGGTGACGCGGGCCATTGATTGGCTGAACAAACACTACAACCAACCCTTACGCATCGAAGAACTTGCCAGGGTCGCCAATCTGGGCAGCTCGACATTGCATCATCGCTTCAAGGCCGTCACCGCGATGAGTCCGCTGCAATATCAAAAGCAACTTCGCCTGCAGGAAGCCCGCCGCCTGATGCTGGGTGAAGGCCTGGATGTGGCGAGTGCCTGTTATCGAGTGGGCTACGAAAGCCCATCTCAATTCAGCCGCGAGTACAGTCGCCAGTTCGGGTGTCCGCCCTCCAGAGACGCCAGCCGGATTCGGCGCCCTGCGTGAGCCGGCGCCCTTCACAAATACCAGCGATACTCCCGCGCACTGATCTCCTGCATAAACACCAAATGATCCTGGCGTTTATTCTCGCAATACACATCGACAAACTCCGCGCCCAGCCCCTCACGCAATTGCGGCTGGTGCTGCATCGCGCGCACTGCCTCGAACATATCCTTGGGAAAATCGATCCCGCTGCTGCGGTCTTCATTCAGCGGTGCGATCGGTTCTTTGCCCAACTCCAACCCATGCTCCAACCCCACCAAAATCGCCGCCAGTACCAGATACGGATTGGCATCCGCCCCCGCCAAGCGATATTCGACCCGTAGGTTTTTCACGTCCGACTCGGGAATGCGCAAGCACGCATCGCGGTCTTCAAAACCCCAACTGGCCTTGGTCGCCGTATTCACCGTGCCGCCCAAACGACGCATCGAGTTCTGGTTCGGCGCGAAGATCGGCATGCTGTGCGGCAGCAGTTCCAGGCACCCGGCGACCGCATGGCGTAACGGCTGCTGCTCATTCGCGGCCAGCAGATTATTGCCCGCCGAATCGTAGAGGCTGACATGCACATGCATGCCGCTGCCCGGATGCTGCAAGTACGGCTTGGCCATGAAGCTGGCGCGATAGCCGTGTTTAAGCGCCACACCGCGCGTGCTGCGGCAGAACAACGCCGCCCAGTCCGCCGCACGCAAACCGTCGTCGAGATGGCCGAAGTTGATTTCAAACTGACCGGGGCCGAGTTCTGCGGTGATCACGGTGGCGTCGATGCCCTGTGCCCGCGTCGCTTCGACCATGTCATCCAGCACCGGCGCAAAGCGTGAGAGGCGTTCGATGTGCAGGTTCGGTTGATCATCGGCGTCGTCAGTCAGGTCGTCGCGGGGGAATTGCGGCAAGCCATCGCGCAGCTTTTTGTCGAACAGGTAGAACTCCAGCTCGAACGCCACCACCGGGTGAATGCCTTTGCGCGCCAAGCGCTTGAGCACTTGCGCGAGGACTTCACGGGGTTCGAATTCGATCGGTTTTTCGGTGCCGTCCGACGTGATCAGCATCTGCCCCAGCGGCTGCGCTTCCCAGGTCACCGGTTTCAGTGTGCCCGGCACCAAGCGGCGCACGGCATCCGGATCGCCGTCGTTGAAGCAGTAATCGCCGATCGGGAACAAACCACCCTGCACGCCCAGCAATACGCAGTTCTGCGGCAGTTTCAGCACACTGCCTGCCGCGACTTTTTCGAGCATGTCGATTGGATAACGCTTGCCATAGAAGTGCCCCGGAATGTCCAGGCAAATCAGGTCGACATAACGCACCTCGGGGTAGCGTTGGCGAAAGGCACGCACTTCGGCGAGCAGGTCAGCGCAGACGGCGTCCATCGTGTTCATCCTTTGTTGTGATCAGGTGTAGACCCAGAGCACGCGAGTCAGCTGCTCGGAGAGGTTGCCGTAGCGGCAGCGGGTATGGCTGTCGAACTGGAAGCTGTCGCCGGCCTTCAGCGTGACGGGTTCTTCATCGTCGCCCAGCCACAACGTCAGCTCGCCTTCGAGGACGTAACCGCCCTGCTCCGAGCTGTCGGTCAGATGACGGTCGCCGCTGCTGGCGCCGGCTTCGAGATGACTTTCGAGCATCGAGAACGAGGCGCGCATTTGCGGCGACACCAGAATGTCGGTGATGCCGTTGGCGTAATACAGCGTGCGGCGCTCATCCGGGCGTGTCACCCACGGCAGCTCTTTAGGCTTGGGCAGGCTGTAGAAATAGGTGGTCGGCACGCCGAAGGTTTCACTGATCGCGGTCAGGTCCGCCACGGTCGGCCGTGACAAGCCGCGCTCGACCTGCGAGAGAAAACCCACCGAACGGCCGATCTTGTCGGCCAGTTCTTTCAGGGTCCATTTCTTGTGCTTGCGCAGGTCGTGGATAAGGATCGCCAGTGCGGCGATTTCTTCTTGCTTGTTCATCGTCAAAATCTCATCAAATACTGTCGCGCAGTCGATACCAGGCCTTGCCGATGGCCTCCAGCGGTGCCGCGAAGTGCTTGCCACCGGGGAATCGGCCATTGCTCAAACCCTGATACAACGCCAATTCATCCGCCTCGCCGAGAATCGCGTCGGACACCGCGCGCGCGGCCGCCAATGTCGGCAGAACGCCGTGGCCCGAATAGCCTTGTAGCCAATAACGATTGCCCGCGCCGCCAACGTCCGGCGTGCGGTTGATCGTCAGATCGATATGCCCGCCCCAGGCAAACTCGATGCCGACGCCTTTGAGCTGCGGGAACACCCGCTCGAGAAACGGCCGGGTCGCTGCCGCAATGTCTTTGGGCATGCCGCCGAGATACGTGCAGCCGCCGCCGAACAACAAACGGTTATCCGGCGTGCGCCGGAAGTAATCGAGGACGAACTGGTTGTCGGTCACGCAGACATTGCGCGGCAACAGCGCCGTGGCCTGCTCAAGCGTCAGCGGTACAGTGGCGACCTGGTAAGTGCCCACTGGCAGAATGCAGCGGGACAGTGGCGGGTCGAGTTCATCGAGATAAGCGTTGCACGCCAGCACCAGCACATCGGCGCGCACTGAACCGCGCTCGGTGTTGACCCGGAAGCCACCGCCCTGCTCCTGATAACTCAACGCTTTGCTTTGCTCGTGGATACGCCCGCCGGCGCGCTCGATGGCGGGCGCCAGGCCCAAGGCCAGTTTCAGAGGATTGAGGTGCGCGCCCTCAGGGTCGTACAACCCGGCCTGATAGCGGTCGGTGGCCACCCATTCCGGCAGTTGTTCACGAGGGATGAACTGCAAGGAATCGTGGCCCCATTTGAGGCTGGCCTCGTGTTGCCATTCGCTTAGCAGGCTGACCCGGCGCGGCATCACCGAGGTCCACAAATGCCCGGGCCGATAGTCGCAATCGAAGCCATGCCGCCCGGGCAATTCGCGCAATTCGTCGGCAGCCCAGCGCATGCCATTCCAAAGCCGTTTGGCCCGTTCATGGCCCAGCGCAGCTTCCAGCGGCGGCATATCGCAAGACCAGCCGAGAATCGCCTGCCCGCCATTACGCCCCGACGCGGCCCACGCCACCCGACTGGCTTCCAGCACCACCACGCGTTTGCCCGCCAAGGCCAGACGCAGCGCCGTGTGCAGACCACTGAAACCGGCGCCGATGATCACCACGTCGGTGTCATGTTCACCCTCCAGCGCCGGCCGATCACGCAGAATATCGGCGCAACTGTGGGCGTAATAGCTGTCGACGTGCTGGCTGGATTGCAGGAACATTCGCGACCTCATGAAATTATCTTTTTATAATTTCATGAAAATCTACAGAATATATTTCACGCCGGCAAGCCAAGGTGCTCAGTCACGCAGCCACGGCAGGTCTGCGTGCTGATAACGGTGGGCACGGAATATCGCGTTGTTTTCGCCCGGCAAATAGCGTCGCGAGGCCGCATCGGGATACGTGGCGAAGTGCGGATTGACGTACTCCCCGACCACTTCACCAGTCGGAGTGACTTCGAACAAACGGCCGAAGTTGGCCTCGGTGATCAGCGTATTGCCGTTGTGCAAACGCTGCGCGCCGCCCATGAACGGGGTGAAAAAGGCATACCCCGGGGTATCGGCGTATTGCCATTCGATGCGTTGCGTCGACGGGTTGATTTCGAGAATGCGCGAGTGCGGCATGCTCACGTGCGGGCGGAAGATGCCGTTGTCGAACACCAGCACGTTGCCGTTTTCCAGTTCACTCGGGCAATGCTGCTGCGCGACCAGATCGTGGCCCAGTCGCCACAGCACTTCACCACTGCCGCGCTGCACGGCGATCACTGATGAAACACTGCGCAGGCTGAGGATCACCTTGCCGTCACAGCCGGGGGTGACCGCGTTGGTCATCGGCCAATGGTGACGTTCGAACGCTGAGTGCAGCGGGTAATCCTCAGGGCGCAAGTGCTCCCAACTGCGCCATTCCCAAACCACATTGCCCTGACGATCGACCTCCTTGACCACGTCGGCATAAATCACCCCGCCCGGCGCCTCGCTGCCGGGAATGCCGCCCACCACGCGCCGGGCCAAATCGGCGCTCAATGGCTCGGCCGTGGTGTAAAGCAGATGGCCGTTGTCCAGCCATTGCGCGTCATGGTGGTGAAGCAGATCGGTGTGTTCCCAGACCACTTCGCCTTCCGGCGTCACTTCGCTGAACGCGCCGCCATGCCACACCGACCAGCCCGGAAAAAGATCCGGTGAATCAGGATGGTTGCCGTTGTAGCCGAGGTTGCCGTTGCGCAGGATCACCGCGTCGCGGCCGGGGCGCTGAGGCAGTTTCCAGCGATGAAAGACCTCGCCATCAAGGTCGATGAGGAACACATTGCCATCCGCCGTTTGTGGCGCGAACAGCGTGTAGCCGCCAGCGCTGCGGGCATGATCGACAGCGATCAGGCCGGTTTTGCGGCGCTTGAGTGTGGTGGTTTCGAGGTTGGGCATGGCTTTTCTCCGGGCGAGTGAGCCCTCGCCGCGAGCAACGCGGCAAGGTGAACTGAAGGGTTATGGGTGGTTTGGCAGTAAAGGGTTGAAGCGATCGTCGAAGATCTGCCCGACCTGAAGCGGTCGCGGAATCAGACGCTCAGCGGCAAACAGATCGGCCAGACGCTGCTGCGAAGTGATGACTGACGACTCGATCGGCACGTAGTGAAGATCCTGATGCGCGAGCATTTCCTGCACCAGCGCAACGGGAAGCCGGGTGGTTTGTGCGAACACCTCAGCCCATTCCTGAGGGTGCTCAATGGCCCAGGCTTGGGCGCGGGCCAGCCTCGCGAGCAGATCGCCCAGTTGCCCTGCCCGCTGCGGATCACTCAATGCCTGCAGGCTGGCGACGGTGAAGTTCAGCCCGGTTTCCGGCCAGTCGCTGCCATCGACCAGAACCCGTGCTCCGCGCGATGTCGCCTGGCCGACGAAGGGATACCACACCGCCCAGGCATCGAGCTTGCCGCTGGCAAACGCATTCTGTGCGTCCACCGGACTGACGTAGGCGATGTTCACATCCCGAGGCGTGAGGCCTGCTTTATGTAGCGCGGCCAACAACAAATAATGCCCGCTGCTGCCCTTGGCCACAGCGATGCGTTGCCCCTTCAGATCGGCGACCTGCTGAACGCTGGAGCCTGCGGGAACCAGCAGCGCATTGTTGTTTTGTGCACCGCTCGCGACGCCGATGATGCGGATGTCGAAGCCACCTGCCTGAGCGAACACCGGCGGTGCGTTGCCTACGACACCGGCATCGATCGCCCCGGCGCTCAAGGCTTCGAGCATCGTGGTGCCGGCCAGAAACGGATGCCAGGACAGCGCATAGGCAAGGTGTTGATCTTCACCGGCGGCGTGGAGCAATGCCTGGGTCAAACCGCTTTGATCGCCCAGTTTCAACGGCTCGGCAGTGGCCGACAGCGGCTGGCTGAGCAGCAACGCGACGCCGCACAGCAGCGCTTTTACAGGGTGTGCCAGCAGACGCTTGGCAGCAGGAAGTTTTACCGGCATTGTCGTGCGCTCATTTGTGCATTGATTTCAGTATGTCGAGGCCCGCCGTGTCGCTCCATGCCAAACACCCCTCCTTTGCTGCCATGACGGACGCCGCGCCGCTGCCTGTGCGCACCGTCGTGGTGTTGGCGTTCGATGACTTGCTGTTGCTCAATGCGGCCGGCCCGCTTGAGGTCTTTGCAGCCATACCGCGCGTGTTGGCTACGCCCTACAGCGCAAGTCCGCCGTACCGCTTGCTGGTGGCATCGCCGCGCGGCGGTCAGGTGATGTCCATTTCCGGCATCAGCGTGACCACCTGTTCGCTGGAACAGATCGATGCCATGGCCCCGGTGATCGACACGCTGATCGTCGCCGGAGGACCGGGCATGGCCGCGCTTGAAGCTGACGAAGCAGCGTGCGCTTGGCTACGCCGCCGCTCGGTTGACATCCGTCGGCTGTGTTCGATCGGTACGGGTTCGTTTGCCTTGGCCGCAGCGGGCCTGCTCGATGGCCGCGAAGTGGTGACGCACTGGAAATTCGCTGCCGAACTGCAGGCGCGCTACCCGGCAGTACGCTGCCAGACCGATGCGCTGTATCTGCACGATGGCAACCTCTGGACCTGCGGCGGCGCCACTGCCGGTATCGATCTGGCCCTTGGTCTGGTTGAACAAGACCTCGGTGCCCACGCGGCGCTGGCACTGGCGCGGTACTTCACGGTGTTTATGTGGCGTGATGCCGAACAGCCACAGCTCAGTGCCTCGCTCAATGCTCAATCCAAAGCGTTACGCACCGACCCGGACGCACGTCTGGCGCGGCTGCACGCCTGGATCGCGGCGAACCTGGACGGAGACTTGCGCGTCGAGCGTCTGGCCGAACAATTCGGCATGAGCCCGCGCCATTTTGCCCGCGCCTATGTCGCTGCCACCGGAGAAACCCCGGCGCAAGCGGTGGAGAACCTGCGTCTGGAGACGGCGACTCGATTACTCAAGACCACCCGCGAGCCGATCAAGCGCATCGCCGAAACAGCCGGTTTTGGCCGCGAGGAGCGTATGCGCCGGGCCTTCCAGAAGCATTTGGGCATCAGCCCCCACAGCTACCGAACTGAAATGAAAGTCGCTGCGACGGGAGCGGCGCCGCCGTTGGGCATTGCGCTGGCGGGGCTGGCCCAATAACTCGCTCCGCGGATCAATGCTGTAGCGCATAGCGCCGGCAATGTTCCAGATAGCCGCCCACGCCGCTCGAATGCTTCAAAGTGTTCCAGAGAAATGCGTACAAGCTGTCCGCCCTAGAGTGGCAGTTCGACGCGCGCCAACAACCCTCCAGCGTGGCGGTTGCTCAGCGTCAACTCGCCGCCCTGCTCGCGCACAATCGCCCGTGCTGCCGACAGCCCGAGGCCCACACCGCCAGTGTCACGATTGCGCGAAGCCTCCAGGCGAAAGAACGGATCGAAGACCTGCTCCAGCGCCGCCTCGGGAATACCGGGGCCGTCATCGCTGACCTCAATGCAGATCGAATACTCGTCATATTTCAACGCAATGCCCGGATGCTGCGCGTACTTAAGCGCATTCTCCAGCAGATTGACGATCACCCGTTTGATCCCCAGCGGTCGACCTTCGTACACCAGATGCGCCGGCCCATCGAAATCGACATTGATCTGCTGATCGCGGTAATCGTCGACGATGGTTTGCAGCAGCTCCGACAGATCGAACGCGGTGGTCTGCTCGCGGTGGGTGTCTTCGCGGAAGAACGCCAACGCGGCGTTGATCATCGACTGCATCTCTTCAACGTCGCGAATCAGTTTGCCCTGATGATCGAGGTCTTCCATGAACTCACTGCGCAAGCGCATGCGTGTCAGCGGCGCACGTAAATCGTGGGAGATCGATGCGAGCATGTGCGTGCGCTCGGCGATGAAGTGCTGGATCTGCGCCTGCATGGTGTTGAAGGCAATGATCGCCTGACGGATTTCGTCAGGGCCTTCGAGCTTGATCGGCGGTGCCCGTAGATCGGTGCCGAATCGTCTCGCGGCACGGGCGAACCGCTGCAAGGGGTTGGCCAGTTGGCGGGTGGCGACCCAGGCAACCAGCAGCGTGGCAATCAGTCCCAAGGCGATGACGATCGCGATACGCACGCCAAACTCCAGGCCCCAACTGCGCTCCGGCGGGATAAATGACAACCAGCTGCCATCGACCAATTGCACGACGGCGGCGTAATGCGCCTGGGGACTGCCGTTGGGCCAGTCGCCTGGGCTGAACACCTCGATTTTTCGATCAATGCCCAGCAGTTGCTGCAGCACCGGCACCCTGCTGGCTGGCAGGCGAAGCCCGTCATTGGGCAGGTCGAAGTCCGCGCGCTGCGCTTGCCACGACACGTGCAGCATGGCGCTGCTCGCCGCCGCGGCCAGTTGCGGGCGCAGGCTGGCCGGGGCCGCTTCGATCACCCGCGAGGTCGCGGCAATCTGTTCCAGCAGGCCGGTGCGTTCAATCGGTGGCCGCGCCCAGATCCCGGCGACTTGCACGAACAGCGCATTCAACGCCAGCGAAGCAACCATCGCGGCAATGATGGTCAGGGCAATGCGCCGGCTCAGGGTATCGCCACGCCACAGTTGGCGGATCACGAGCGGCTGACCTTGGCGGTGAACAGATAACCGCCGTTGCGCACGGTACGGATCAAGTCCGGGCGCTTGCTGTCCGGTTCGATCTTGCGGCGCAAGCGGCTGACTTGCACATCGATGCTGCGGTCGAAGGCGTCATGACCATGGCCGTGAGTCAGGTCGATCAACTGCTCGCGGGTGAGGATGCGCTGCGGATGATCGAGGAACACCACCAGCAAATCGAACTCGCCGCCGGACAGCGGAATCATCACGTTTTCCGGGGAGCGCAGTTCGCGGCAGGTGATGTCCAGATGCCAACCGGCGAAGCCGATCACCGGGCGTGAAGGCTCAACTGTTTGGCGCTGTTCGCCGGCGCGACGCTGCAAGGCACGCACCCGTGCGAGCAGTTCCTGCGGGGCAAAAGGTTTGGTCAGGTAATCGTCCGCGCCCAGTTCCAGGCCGACAATGCGATCACTCAACTCGGCCATGGCTGTGAGCATGATGATCGGAATGCCCAACTGCGCGCGCACCTTCTGACACAGGCTCAGGCCACTTTCGCCGGGCATCATCAGATCAAGAATGATCGTGTCCGGACGGTTCAGCGCGATTGCCGCCCACATGGCTTCGCCGTGGGACGCCACGTCGACCTCATAGGCGTGCTGCACGAAGAACTTCTTCAGCAGCGCGAGGATTTCCACGTCGTCGTCGACGAACAGCAGTCTGCTCACAGTCACAGGATCCATGCACCAAAAAAAGCCAATCTAAAGCCATTTCGCCGCCCGGGTCATTTATTTCAATCGAGCAACATTTCTACGCGCCAGACATCAAGCGGACATTCTCCGGCAAAACCTCGCGGGCATTCTGCAGCTATTTCAAGCAGGGGGATTGGCATGAAGGTATTGAACAGCAAACCAGGCATCACGCCGCACAATGGCAATCGGCCGTTGATTCTCAGCCAGCGCACCGCCGCGCTCGGCCCGGATACACCGGTGGTGTTTCAGGAATCGTGCCTGGGCGTTTCCACTGATCAGAGCACGGTAGTGCTGCGCCGGTACTTCGAGCATTTCAGCCCGACCAATGCGCACTGGGTGGAATACGTGCACAGCGTCAACACCGCTGATCTCATGAACTGGATCATGGCCCACGGTCGATTGCACATCGAATGCTCGGACAACATGACGCAAAACAAGGAAGCCGTTTGATGTCGCGCATTCGTTCAATGTCGCTGTCTGTTGTCGCCACGCTGAGCCTGGCGGCGTGCAGCAGCAAAACGCCGGAACACGCCGGGTTTCTGCGTGACTACAGCGTGTTGGCCGAGCGCCAGTCGCCGTCCGGGCAGCCTGTGTTGGCGTGGGTCAGCCCGGCCCTCGCCCGGGGTCGATACACGCAGGTTTATCTGGCGCCGAGTCAGTTCTACCCGAGTGCCGAACCGACGCCGCGCATTCCGCTGAGCACCTTGTCCGGGGTCACCGACTACTACGACGCCGCGTTACGGCTGGAACTGGGCAAGGTGATGCATCTGGTCAATCAACCCGGGCCGAACACCCTGGTGGTGCGCCCCGCCATCACCCAAGTGGCGACCAGCACTCAGGGGTTGCGCTTTTATGAGTGGCTGCCGGTCACCCTTGTCGCTGCGGGCGTTAGCACGGCGACCGGCATCCGTGACCAGGACAGCGAAGTCGCCACAGAGGTGTCGTTCGAGGACGGTTCGACCGGCGAAGTGATTGCCGAAGTGGTGCGCAAAGGCACCGGCGTGCCACTGGAGAACGACAAGCAGGTACTGACTGCCGATGACGTCAAGGTGGTGCTGGATGGCTGGGCCAGTGACCTGCGGCAATCGTATACGGCCATCCGCCGGTAAACACACATCCCCTTCTTGATCGTTCCCACGCTCTGCGTGGGAATGCAGCCGGGGACGCTCCGCGTCCCAACAAGATCGCAGCCTTCGGCAGCTCCTACAGGGAAAATCAGGGTGCGTCAGGAAAAAAAGCGCCGAGCAGTGAATTATTTCGTGTCCTCATGTATCTGAGCCAAAGAGTACGCGCCATCAAATAGATGGCATCTACGCGGCACGATGGATCAGCAAAGAGAAGACCCGGATGAAATCACGCAAGAAAACCGTCAAGCCGATTGGCCTGAAAGACATCACCATTGTCGACGACGCCAAGATGCGCAAGGCGATCACCGCCGCCGCACTGGGCAATGCCATGGAATGGTTCGATTTTGGTGTCTACGGCTTCGTCGCCTATGTGCTTGGCAAAGTGTTCTTCCCCGGCGCCGACCCCGGCACACAGATGATCGCCGCGCTGGCGACATTCTCGGTGCCCTTCCTGATCCGGCCGCTGGGCGGCTTGTTCTTTGGCGCGCTGGGCGACAAGTACGGACGACAGAAAGTCCTCGCCGCGACCATCGTGATCATGTCGCTGAGCACCTTCGCCATCGGCCTGATTCCGTCCTATGCCTCGATCGGCATCTGGGCGCCGATCCTGTTGCTGCTGGCAAAAATGGCCCAGGGTTTCTCGGTCGGTGGCGAATACACCGGCGCGTCGATCTTCGTCGCTGAATATGCACCGGATCGCAAACGCGGCTTCCTCGGCAGTTGGCTCGACTTCGGCTCGATTGCCGGTTTCGTCCTCGGTGCTGGTGTGGTGGTGTTGATTTCTTCCACGCTGGGCGAAGCGAAGTTCGAGGAATGGGGCTGGCGTCTGCCGTTCTTCCTCGCCTTGCCGCTGGGCATGATCGGCCTCTACTTGCGTCACGCCCTGGAAGAAACCCCAGCGTTCCAGCAGCACGTCGAAAAGCTTGAGCAAGGCGATCGCGAAGGCCTCGCCGGTGGCCCGAAAGTCTCGTTCAAGGAAGTCGCGACCAAACACTGGCGCAGCCTGATGACCTGCATCGGCGTGGTGGCGGTGACCAACGTCACCTACTACATGCTGCTCACCTATATGCCGAGTTACCTGTCGCACAACCTGCACTACAGCGAAAACCGTGGCGTGCTGATCATCATCGCGATCATGGTTGGCATGCTCTTCGTGCAGCCAGCGATTGGCTTTATCAGTGACAAGATTGGCCGCAAACCTTTTATCGTCGTCGGCAGCATCGGTTTGTTCATTCTGGCGATCCCGGCGTTCATGCTGATCAACAGCGGCAAGATCGGTTTGATCTTCGCCGGCCTGCTGATGCTGGCCGTGTTGCTGAACTTCTTTATCGGCGTCATGGCCTCCACCCTGCCCGCGATGTTCCCCACGCACATTCGCTACAGCGCACTGGCGGCGGCTTTCAACGTTTCGGTGCTGATCGCCGGCCTGACCCCGACCGTGGTCGCCTGGCTGGTCGAGAGCACCAATAATCTGTACATGCCGGCGTATTACCTGATGGTCATCGCCGTGATCGGTCTGGCCACCGGTGTGACCATGAAGGAAACCGCCAACAAGCCGTTGCGTGGCGCTGCGCCTGCTGCTTCCGACCTTGAAGAAGCGAAAGAACTGCTGCAAGAGCACCACGACAACATCGAGCAGAAGATCGAAGACATCGACGCCGAAATCGCCGCGCTGGAGGCCAAGCGCAAGGAGCTGGTGCAGCAGCACCCGCGAATCAACTGAGCCGTATGCCCGGTCAGGCAAAGCGCCTGACCGCGGCATCGATGAACTGACGAACCTTCGCCGTCTTCTGCCGATGCGCCGTGTACAGCAAATGCATCGCTCTGCTCGGCGCCTCAAAGCCCTCCAACAACCTCACCAATTCCCCCCTGCGCAACGCCGGTTCAAGAAAATCGGCAGGCCCCAGCACAATCCCGAAACCATCCACCGCCGCTGACAACAATGCCTTGCTTTCGTTGACGTGCAAGCGACTGCTCACTGGCACGCGCTCGACCTGCGCGCCGTTGAAAAACGACCACTCGTGATCGGCAGGCCGCGACCAATAGGCATAGCCCAGGCACTCATGCTGCTGCAGATCGGCGGGCACTTGCGGTGTGCCGCGTTCCGCCAGATAGCGTGGCGCTGCGCAGACGATCAATAGATACGCAGCCAATGGCCTGGCGGTGAGGCTGGCCGTGGCCAACGGGCCGATCCGGAAAGCCACCTCAAACCCCTCCTCCACCAGATCCACGGCGCGGTCGGTCAAGTGCAAATCGATTTCCACCTCGGGGTACTCGCGCAAGAACGCGGTCACGAACGGCATCAGACTGTAAGAGCCAAAGCTCACCGGCGCGCTGACCCTGAGCTTGCCGCGCGGCGTGTCGTTCATGATCTGCGCGAGTGAATCAGCGGCTTCTGCTTCGCCGACGATGTGCTTGCAGCGCTCGTAATAGGCCTGGCCCAGCTCGGTAAGGCTTTGCCGACGCGTGGTGCGATTGAGCAACCGCGCACCGAGCCGTTGCTCCAGGGCGGCCACGTGCTTGGCGACCATTTGCGCCGACATGTCCAGGCGTTGCGCGGCGCTGGCATACGAGCCCGCTTCGGCCGCCATCACGAAAGCCGCCATGCTGGTCAGCCGATCCATTCGAAACTCCTGTTAGCGAAAGTAAGTAACAGAGCGCAATTTATCTGCATCTGGTCAGCAATCATCATAGTGGCTCCCCACCTGACAGAGGAACACACCATGCGCATTGGAATCGTTGGAGCCGGTTTTATCGGGCGCGCCGTCGCGCAAATCGCCCTCGCCGCCGGGCACGAAGTGATGCTCAGTAACTCCCGCGGCCCGAAGACCATGAGCAGCGTGCTCGCCGGCATCACCGGCTGCCAGATCGGCACGGCCGAACAGGCCACGCAGTTTGCCGACGTGGTGTTGCTCGCCATCCCCTACGAACACATCCCGAGCCTGCCGCCCGCCTGGTTCGAAGGCAAAACCGTGCTCGACGCCAACAACTATTACCCGGATCGCGACGGTCACATCGCCGCGCTCGACACGTTCCAGAGCACCACCAGCCGATTGCTCGCCAAGCATTTGCGCGGCGCCACGGTGGTCAAGGTGTTCAATGCCATCCTCGCCGCAGACCTGCTCACCGATACCCGGCCGCACGGTTCCAGCGAGCGACGCGCCCTGCCCGTCGCAGCGGATGACGCGCTGGCCAAGGCGTTGGTCGTGGGTTTGCTGGACGGACTTGGCTTCGATGCGGTCGACGCCGGAAGCCTCGATGACAGTTGGCGATTCGAGCGGGCGAAACCGGCTTACTGCGCGCCGCTGGACAAGGCCGGGCTGGAGATCGCCTTGGCTGCTGCCGAGCGCGAACTCGAGTTACCCTTGGGCAGTTGGCGGCGGCGATAACGTCTGAACGCTGCTGAGCCAGTCGTGCTCTGGGTGCAACAGCGTCAGATACCGAATTAGCCACGCGCGCTCCGGCGCAGACAAATCAGGCCAGACCGTCGCGAAATCGCTGCGGTCTTTGGCGCGCGCGTGCTTGGCTTTGAACAAGAGAACGGCGGCAGGTCGCAGATACGGGATGCCGCCCGTGCTTTGCAGAACCATTTCCGCGCGTGGACAGGTAATCGACGGATCGCGTTTATAGGCCCAGGTTTGCGGGGTGCCCGGCTCGATCATCACGTCCACGCGCCAGGCCGGTGCGGCGCGGTCGTAAGCCCATATCTGAAAAACGTCTGCGGCGGGCAGGCAAGTCGCTGACAGAAACTGGAAAGTACCGTCCTTTACTGCATAGAAATCGAGATCACCGAGTGCCTGGCGAAAACAGGCGAAATCGGCCCGAAGCACCGTGAATTCCAGGTCACTGTGGGCACGGGTTTGCCGACCGTGCCAAAGGTCCAGCGCCCAGCCACCGACCACACACCACGGGCGGTCTACCGAACGCAGTCGCTGCGCCAACTCATCGGGTGTCCAGGCTTGCCATTGCTCTTGGTCCGGCACCACCGGATGGGCTGTTGTCATGTCTGGGGCTCGTAGATTAATCGAAGGGCTTCCTAACGGCGCCATTCGACCCCCTTTCACCCCCCGGCTCAACATTTTTATCAGCTAGCCTGAATCCGCATCGCCCGTCATTCAAGGCGCGTTGACCACCACATACGTCACATCACTGCCCTGATACTGCGGCTGGTACCAGGTCGAGCCGCACTGCATGTAGGCGACGTTGTACTGAATCACCTGCACACAATTGCTGGGCATTTGCGCCGGGGTAAAGATCGAGCCCACCACCGCCGCCGTGACTGCGACGGTTGCCGTTACCGCCGCTGCGGCCGCCAGCGGATGGTAGTGATCGTCGTAGCCATAGCGGCCATGGCCGTCGACATCAATATCGACATCGCGACTGTTATCGATGTTGACGTTACGGTTGACGTTACGGTTGCTGTTATTGACGTTCGTGCGGTTGCCGACGTTGTTGCCGGCATTGACCCGATTGCCCGAATTGACCCGATTGCCGGCACTGACATTGTTGGTGCGCTGCGGCGCATTGATCCGCTGCGCCCGTTGCGCATTCGGCGCCGGCGCGCGGTTGACGTTGGCGCGGGCATGGCCCTGAGCGCGTTGCCCGCGGGCGTCGGCTTCGGCCACATAACCGGCGGTCAGCAGCGTGGCGGCGGCCAGCGACAACAACAGACTCCACGTCATCGACTTGTTCATGTCATTGCCCTCCCTGATCGCTGGCTTTTTTAAACGCAATCGCCACATCGCCTTTGCCCGGTTTGAAGGTGAACTGCGTGTCCGGGATGGTCGGCTTGAGGTTCCACTGATACACCGCGCTGTACTCGGGAAAGCTCTTCTCATCGGTGGTCGTGATCACCAGTTTGCACGGCAAGGGTTTGTCGGAGCGGGTCAGCCACAATTGCCAGTCGATGCCTTCCTGGCGAAACGCCAAATGGTCGCAGAGCTGGCCCTTGATGACCGACGGGCCCACGTACATCGCGGCTTTCAAGGCATCGATCTGCGCCTGATCACTGCCGAACAGAAACAGGTCCTCCATCGGTACCTGCACACCGTAGTAGTTCTCGACCTTGTGCAGGGTTTCCGCGACGGTGGCCGGCGCATCGACGGTGGTGTAGTACTTCAGGTAAGGCGAATACTGGGTGAGCTGCTTGCCGTTATAGAAAAACTCGCGGGTGCGCACATCGCCTTCGCTTTTCGCATACAGGCGATCATGGCCGACCACTTTCAGGGTATTG
The DNA here is from genome assembly GCF_054667675.1 of Pseudomonas sp. S3_C06. Classification (NCBI taxonomy): domain Bacteria; kingdom Pseudomonadati; phylum Pseudomonadota; class Gammaproteobacteria; order Pseudomonadales; family Pseudomonadaceae; genus Pseudomonas; species Pseudomonas sp. S3_C06. The sequence goes on along the minus strand of NZ_CP162747.1, from coordinate 360,093 downwards.
GCGGACTCAGTCTTGATCTTCTGCCCGGACTCCAGAACGGTGTCGCGCGAGACTTGAGCATCGACCTGGAATTTCGGCAGGCTGCGCAGGTAGTTGCCCATGTCGATGAGCTTGTCGACCACTTGCGGGTTGATCAACGGCGCATCGTCCGCGCCCTCGGCAGCGGGCGCTACCGGCGGGTCTTCGGCGCGGGCTCCCGGCGCGAGAACCAACGTGAACATCAGGCAGACAATACTGGCTGGGGCTTTCATCGGTTCCGCTCCTGTCCCTGCGTGGGCGTTGCGCCCGAAGGGCGACTGACTGACCAGCCTAGACCTCAGTGTGGGGGTACGCCAATGCGTCCGCGAGAGGAGTAAGTGTCACGGCAGATTTTCTTTGCGCTGGCTCTCCAGAAGCTCGGTGACATCGGCCGGTTGATACACCCAGCCGATAAACAACTCATAACCGACGGCGAGAATCACCGGCCCGGTGAACAGGCCGATAATGCCGCTGGTGACCATGCCGCCGAGCGCGCCAATCAGCACCACCGGCATCGGCACCGCCACTCCGCGACCCAGCAACATCGGCTTGAGCACGTTGTCGGCAAGCCCGGCAATCGCCATCCACACGGCAAAGATAATCGTGCCAGCGCTGACCCCGTCCACGGCGAAGACATAAATCACGATGGGCAGCGTGATCAGCAGCACCGGCAATTGGGTGATGCCCAGCAGCAACACCATCAAGGCGAGAATGCCGGCCGCCGGTACGCCCATGATCACCAACGCGACGCCCACCAGCAGCATCTGAATAAAGGCGATGCCAACCACGCCCTGCGCCACGGCGCGGATGGTTGCCGTGCACAGTTCGGCGATCTGCGGACCGCGCACCGGCCCGGAAATACGTGTGGTGATGGCCACCGCTGTGCGGTGGCCGCGCTCGCCGTGGTGCATGATCAGCCCGGCGACGATCAAGGCAACCACGAACACCACAATGCCCGCTCCGACACCGGCGGCTTGATGCAACACCACTTTGCTCCAGTCCTTGAGGTGTGGCGCCAGTTCCTGAAACACCCAGCTCAGATCCTGTGACGCATGCATCCAGATGCCGTACAGCGGCGCGCCAATCAGCGGCCAGCCTTCGACACTGGCCGGGGGCGGCGGAATCTCGAACTGCCCCGCTTCAAATGTGTGCATGCTGCCCTTGATCGAATCGGCGATCGACGCGCCCAACAGGCTTAACGGCAACATCAGAATCAGCAGGCCTAAAAGCACGAGAATGATTGCCGCCCAGCCGTAGCGATTGCCGAGTTTCGCGCCCAGCAGCTGATTCAGCGGATACAGCGTGACCGCCAGGATCAGCGCCCAGAGCATGACATTGAGAAACGGATGGAAAATGTCGTAGCAGAACAACACCAGAATGGTGATCAGGCCCGCGCGTATGAGCACGTCCAGCAGCGCTCTGGAACTTTGAAACGCTATCAGCGGTTTGTCTTCCATGTCGGCTCTCCTGATTGGGCCAGCGTTGAACCGCTGTGAGCCTAGTTCACATCTGGCACATCGTCTCGACGGTTGCCCGACACGAGTCGCGCTTGATGGCGGCGATCAGCGCTCCAGCATGCCGTGACACAACAGATTCAAGACCCCGCGCATGTGCAAGGCATGCGCGGTGCGGTCCGGGACTTCCTGCGTCGCCAGACGAATGAACGCCATGTTCGCGTATTGGTTGAACAGCGTCGCCACCACGTCAAGATCGATCGATTCGCGCACTTTGCCCGTCTGCTGGAAATGCAGGAGCAGCGCTTTGGTCTCTTCGATCACGGCGGCATTCCACGGACTCATCGCCTCTGCCAACTCCCCCGTCAGCAGAAACGGCGCCAGTTCCCGCCACAGCGAAGCCGGCATCGCCTGTAGCTGGTAATCGGTCATCAGCCCTTCGAACTCGCACAACGCCTCCAGCGGATCGCTGTTCTCGTCCAGATTGGCCCGCGCCTCGCGCATGGCTTGCTCGTCGGGTTGCTTGAGCAAAGCCAGCAGAATCTCCTGCTTGCCACCGAAATAGTTGACCACGGTGGGTGCGGATACCCCCGCCTGCACGGCGATCTGGTCCAGCGTGGTGGCCGCAAAGCCGTTGCGCTTGAACAACTCGAGCGCCGCCTCGGCAATCACCTGCCGGCGCTGTTCCTTCTGCCGCTCTCTGAGTCCGCTCATGTTGCCTCTGATGATCCTTGCCAATGGCCCTCAGCCTACGGATATCTTTTTTTATCGACAAATATTTTCTTTACAAAAATATTTTTAGATGACAAAACTTTATCCGTGCAGCGCTGCGACGAACGCACTCACTTGCCCTTTTCTCTGGAGATCCGCCATGTCCACCGAATTCGATTCGACCCGCAGTACCAGCGATTACCAAGCCTCTGACGCTGCTCACCACATCCACGCGTTCGTTGATCAAAAGGCCCTCAACGAGGAAGGCCCGCGGGTGATGGTCAGCGGCGATCGGTTGGCGTTGTGGGACAACGACGGCAATCGATATCTGGATGGCATGTCGGGTCTGTGGTGCACCAACCTCGGTTACGGGCGCAAGGATCTCGCCGCCGCCGCGACCGCACAGCTGGAACAACTGCCCTACTACAACATGTTCTTCCACACCACTCACCCGGCGGTGATCGAGCTGTCCGAGCTGCTCTTCAGCCTGCTGCCCAAGCACTACAGCCACGCGATCTACACCAATTCCGGCTCCGAAGCCAACGAAGTGCTGATCCGCACCGTGCGCAAGTTCTGGCAGGTGATGGGCAAGCCCGAGAAGAAAATCATGATCGGCCGCTGGAACGGCTACCACGGCTCGACCCTGGCCGCGACGGCGCTGGGCGGGATGAAATTCATGCACGAGATGGGCGGCACCATTCCGGATGTGGCGCACATCGATGAGCCGTACTGGTTCGCCCACGAAGGCAACCTCAGCCCGGAAGAATTCGGCTTGCGCGCGGCGCGGCAACTGGAAGACAAGATTCTCGAACTGGGCGCCGACAAGGTCGCCGCGTTCGTCGCCGAACCGTTCCAGGGCGCGGGCGGGATGATCATTCCGCCGGCGACTTACTGGCCGGAGATTCAGCGCATCTGCCGTCAATATGACGTGCTGCTGTGTGCTGACGAAGTGATTGGCGGGTTTGGTCGCACCGGTGAATGGTTCGCGCATCAAACGTTCGGTTTTGAGCCGGACACGCTGTCGATCGCCAAGGGCCTGACCTCGGGTTATATCCCTATGGGCGGTTTGATTCTGTCGCGGCGAATGGCTGAAGCATTGGTCGAGAAAGGTGGCGTGTTTGCCCACGGCCTGACCTATTCCGGGCACCCGGTTGCGGCGGCGGTGGCGATTGCCAACCTCAAGGCCTTGCGCGATGAAGGTGTGGTCGCGCAGGTGAAATCCGATACCGGACCGTATCTGCAGAATTGCCTGCGCGAGGTGTTCGGCAATCACCCGTTGGTCGGTGAGATTCAGGGCGTTGGGCTGGTGGCGGCGTTGCAGTTTGCTGAGGACAAAGCGACGCGCAAGCGTTTTGCCAATGAAAACGACATTGCCTGGCGTTGCCGCACGATCGGCTTTGAGGAAGGTTTGATCATTCGTTCGACATTGGGGCGGATGATCATGGCGCCGGCGCTGGTGGCCACGCGCACGGAGCTGGATGAGTTGATCGACAAGACGCGGATTGCGGTGGACCGGACGGCGCGGGAGTACGGGGTGCTGTGATCGACTGAAGGAATATGGCGGCCGGACTACCGCTATCGCGAGCAGGCTCACTCCTACATTTGGAATGCGTTCCCCTGTAGGAGTGAGCCTGCTCGCGATGGCGTCAGTCGGGTTGAAAACAGGCAAGATTCAATCCCGTCGATTACTCCGCACGCCGCTTGGTGTTAAATAGGCGCCAGTCTTAACCTTGTCGCTTATAGCTGTGCAACGAGAACCGATATGAACACCCATTCCAGGAAAAACACCCAAATACAAACAGCGGTGAGCGCATGATCGAAGTCACCGAAGTTTCCATTGCGCAACTGCGCGCCGCGCTCGAGTCCGGCCAGACCACCGCAGTCGAACTGGTGCAAGCCTATCTCGCCCGTATCGATGCCTACGACGGTGCCGACACACCGACGGCGCTGAATGCCGTAGTCGTGCGCAACCCTGAAGCGTTGAACGAAGCACAGGCGTCCGATGCCCGTCGTGCCAAAGGCGAAACCCTCGGCCCGCTCGACGGCATTCCTTACACCGCCAAGGACAGCTATCTGGTCAAAGGCCTGACCGCTGCGTCCGGTAGCCCGGCCTTTGTCGATCTGGTCGCCTATCGCGATGCCTTCACCATCGAGCGCCTGCGCGCAGCCGGGGCAATTTGTCTGGGCAAGACCAACATGCCACCGATGGCCAATGGCGGCATGCAGCGCGGCGTCTACGGTCGCGCTGAAAGCCCTTACAACGCCGATTACCTGACTGCGCCGTTTGCCTCCGGCTCGTCGAACGGTGCCGGCACCGCCACGGCCGCGAGTTTTGCCGCGTTCGGTCTGGCTGAAGAAACCTGGTCGAGTGGGCGTGGCCCGGCGTCCAACAATGGCTTGTGCGCCTACACGCCGTCGCGCGGTGTGATCTCGGTACGCGGCAACTGGCCGTTGACGCCGACCATGGACGTGGTCGTGCCTTACGCGCGGACCATGGCCGACCTGCTCGAAGTCCTCGACATCGTGGTGGCCGACGACCCGGACACCCGTGGCGATCTCTGGCGTCTGCAACCGTGGGTGCCGATCCCGAGCGTCAACGAGGTGCGCCCCGCCGCTTACGCCGATCTGGCGGCCGACGCCAAAGCGCTGGCCGGCAAGCGTTTCGCCGTACCGCGCATGTTCATCAATGCCGACCCTGAAGCCGGCACCAGCGAAGCACCGGGCATCGGTGGCCCGACCGGCCAGCGCATCAACACCCGTGAGTCGGTGATCGATCTGTGGAAGCAGGCGCGTCAGGCGCTCGAAGACGCCGGCGCCGAAGTCGTCGAAACCGATTTCCCGCTGGTCTCCAACTGCGAAGGCGATCGCCCCGGCGCGCCGACTGTATTCACCCGTGGTCTGGTCTCGAAAGAGTTCCTTCACCATGAGTTATGGGATCTGACCGCTTGGGCGTTCGACGATTTCCTGCAAGCCAACGGCGACCCGAAGCTGAATCGTCTGGTCGACGTCGACGGGGCGAAGATCTTCCCGCACGAACCGGGCACCCTGCCCAACCGTGAGGGCGATCTGGTGGCGGGCATGGACGAATACGTGCGCATGGCCGAGCGCGGCATCACGCCGTGGAATGAAATTTCCACAGTGCCCGACGGCCTGCGCGGTCTCGAGCAGACTCGACGTATCGATCTTGAGGACTGGATGGACAAACTGGGCCTCGACGCCGTGCTGTTCCCGACTGTCGCCGACGTCGGCCCGGCGGATGCGGACGTCAACCCGGAGTCGGCCGACATCGCCTGGAGCAACGGCATCTGGGTGGCCAACGGCAACCTCGCGATCCGCCACCTCGGCGTACCGACCGTCACCGTGCCAATGGGCGTGATGGCCGACATCGGCATGCCGGTCGGCCTGACCTTCGCCGGCCGCGCCTACGACGACTCGAACCTGCTGCGCCTGGCGGCAGCGTTTGAATCGACCGGCAGCAAACGGCAGATCCCGCCACGCACGCCGCCGCTGGCGTAACGCGCTTAAAACTGTAGGAGCGAGCCTGCTCGCGATGGCGATGTGTCAGCCTGGATAAATTTGACTGATACACCGCTATCGCGAGCAGGCTCACTCCTACAAGGGATTGTATGTAGCCATTAATCTTGAGTCCCCCTGAATCCCTGTGGGAGCGAGCCTGCTCGCGAAAGCGGTGTGTCTGCCGACATAAATATCGCCTGATGCGCCGCCTTCGCGAGCAGGCTCGCTCCCACAGGTTTTGTGTAACCCCGTAAATTCAGCACATCCGCTCAATCCCCTGTCCTGCAGTTACTCGATCATCCCGGTCACCTTAATTGCCGCTGGCCACTGATCATGATCGACCGCGCCCCTTCGCGCCTCACCCTGCTCGCGCTGCTCTGCGGTCTGACCACCACCGCCCACGCCAGCGGTTTCTTCGACGATTCCAAAAGCGAAATCCTCAGCCGCAACTTTTACCTAAGCAACGATTACCGCTCGCCCTCACCGTCCGGCAAAAACTACAAACAGGAATGGGCTCAAGGCTTTATCGGCACCTTCTCATCCGGTTTCACACCCGGCACGGTCGGCTTCGGCATCGATGCCCACGCCTTCGCCGGACTGAAACTGGACGGCGGCAAGGGCCATTCCGGCACCGGTCTGCTGCCGGTCGACAGCAACGGTCGCAGCGAAAACGATTACTCCAGCGCAGGTGGCGCGCTCAAATTGAAAGCGTCGCGCACCACCCTCGCCTTCGGTGAAATGACCGTCGAAACACCGGTATTCGACACCTCCGACAAACGCCTGCAACCGGAGTACGCCACAGGTTTTCTGCTCAACAGCGCCGAGTTCGATCACCTCAATCTGGTCGCCGGGCATTTCACCGCCTTCAAGAATCAGGACAGCTCCTCCGGCAGAGGCGACTTCTACGGTTACGGCGCCAATACCGAGGCCGGCGGGATCAGTTTTCTCGGCGCCGACCTGTTCACCGACAGCCCCGTCGGCGGCGCGTTGTACGCCTCTGAACTCACAGACACCTGGCACCAGTACTACGGCAATCTGCATTTCAAGCAGTCCGGTGTGCTGCTCGACGCCAATCTCTACCACACCCGCGACACCGGCCGCGCGCTGGCCGGCGCCATCGACAACACCGCGTTCAGCCTGTCCGGCAAATACGCCTTCGGCCCCCACGCGGTGATGCTCGGCTGGCAAAAAATCAATGGTGACACGCCGTTCGATTTCGTCGGCGGCGACTCGATCTACCTCGCCAACTCGATCAAATACGCCGATTTCAACGGTGCCAACGAACGCTCGTGGCAGGCGCGCTACGACCTCGACCTCGGCACCTTGGGCATTCCCGGCCTGACTTTCATGACCCGCTACGTCAGCGGCAGCCACATCGACGGCACCCACGCCCCCCGAGGCGGCGCCTACAACCCGTTCGATCCTGACAGCGGCAGTTACCAGCCGCAGCAAGGTGACGACGGCAAGCACTGGGAACGGGATATCGATTTGAAATACGTCGTGCAATCGGGCGCGGCGAAGGATCTGTCGGTGCAGCTCTCGCATGTATCGCACCGGGCCAATGAAGCGCAGGCCGGCGATGACATTGACCGCATCTATGTGGTGATCCAGTACCCACTGGGTTTCTAACCCACCGCCTATCCCGATTTGAAACGCTATCCCCTGTAGGAGTGAGCCTGCTCGCGATAGCGTCTTTTCAGCAACATTCATGCTCACTGATACACAGTTATCGCGAGCAGGCTCACTCCCACAGGTTTGGGTTTCAGCCAAACATCCGTGTATGCAACACACCTTTCACGGCTAGCCAAATGCTATCACCTCCCTTATCCTGCGCACCCGCCAAAAACGCCAAGCCAGGAAGGCATTGATTGACCTTCCTGTTTGCCGCCAATCAACACACGCAGATTCAGGGATGTACATGTTCCAGTTATTCAAACTAGGCGCCGCGCTTGTGCTTGCCGCGACGCTCAGCGGCTGCATTACCGAAAGCGCTTCATGGGTCAGCGAACCTCTGCAACCGAAAGCCAACGAGCCGGTCAGCTACCTCGTCGGCTCGATCGGGCCGCAGTCAGTCAAATTCCCTGCCGCTGACAACCAGCGCATTTTCTTCCGCAAGCGCGGGTCCGAATACGGTGCCGCCGGTATCTGGAAACTGGCCGGTGCCTACTCGACGCCTCAGGACATTCAGGACGGCGTCGGCGCGGCGAGCGTGTTCGTGCTGCCCCTGAAGCCGGGCGATTACGAGTTCTATGACTTCCAGTTCTTTTCCGCCCGCTACCAGCCTGGGCTCGGCACGGTTTTCACCTCGGCCGAGGCGCGCGAAAAATTCAATCTGCCGATGCGACTTGAGCCCGGCAAGGCCTACTACATCGGCGAATTTCGCTCGTTCTGCCTGACTGCCGGTTTCTGCGCGTTCCGCTGGAGTGACCAGAACGCCCGTGACGCAGTGGTCGCTCAGCGCATGACCCCGGGGCTGCCAACGCTGCAACCGCTGAAACTCGATCTGAAACGCGCCGAACCCTACATCTTTGCCGGCCCCACTGCACCGGTGGCCGTGGACGTCAAACCATGAAAAAAATCATCGCCCTCACCACCGCCGCGCTGTTGACCGGCTGCACAGCCAGCAACACCTTGCCGGAGCGCACCCTCGCCGACGGTCAGGATTACCTGATGCCGATCCACGTCATGGTCGATGACCCGATGAATTCATCGACCCTGCGCAATCATCTGCGCCAGACCGGGGTGTTCCGTGACGTCCAGACCGGTACCGCCAAAGGTGACGAGTACAGCGTCCAGGTCAAACTGAACATGCAGCGTGAGTTTCCGCCGTTTCCGCTGGTGTTGCTCAGTTGCGCCACGTTGTTCACGCTGCCGTTATCCAAGGAGTACAACACCGAGGCGCAATTCTCGGTCTATCAAGGTGACAAGCGCCTGAAGCAATACAGCTATCGCAACACCACGCAGAAATACACTTGGCTGCTGGATCAGGGCGGTGAACTGGAAGGCCAGAATCTGAGCCGCATCGCCCGCGCGTTTGCCCAGGACGTCCAGCATGATCGTCTGATCCCTGCCGACGGGGCTGCACAATGAACCTCAACGTCATCAAGCTTGCCGCCCTGCTCTTCGCCCTGCTGACGCTGGGTGGTTGCGCCAATACCCTGCAACCGCTCGACTATAAGGCCAGCACCGCCTACGTACCGGTCACACTCGGGCTCGGACCGGCCTACAGCCGAATTGATGAACAGCATCAGCGCGAAACCATCAGTGCCCTGAAAAACACCGGCGCCTTTTCCATGCTCGATGGTGGCTACAGCCGCAACGGCTACAGCCTTTTGATCACCGAGCCGCATGACGGCAAGGTCAACTGGCTGGCGCTGGTGAACGTCTTCACCTTGTTCACCTTTCCCATGCCTTACCACTACCAGGACAACCTGCGCGGCTCGGTCTTCAAGGACGGCGAACTGCTCAAGACCTACAACTACTCGCGCGAAGGCTGGAGCGTCATGACCTGGTACGTGCCGATTCCAGCGTTTGAAAACAAGCGGCAGATGCTTGATCAGTTGCTGGTGGAAATGGACAAGGACAAGGTGATTCCGTATCAGCCGTGACGTGTGATGGTGCGTGACGGCTGTTAGTTGATGTGATGAATGTGTTGCGCCGGCAGATTCGTTTGCGCGCCTGATAGCGGCAAGATCAAAAGATCGCAGCCTTCGCCATGCCCTGCACAGACCCCTGTAGGAGCCGCCGAAGGCTGCGATCTTTTGCTTTTCAGTCTCGCGCCAATGACCACTCGTCGCCACCTGTCAGATCTGACAGGTGCGCAATCCGCCGTTTAGCCGTTCAATCACTCCATCGCTGAAACTCACGGAGTGCCACGCCATGTCCGACAACGACCCATCCAACAACGCCCCGCGACTGCTCAAGGAACTCGACATCCCCGGCCGTACCGGTCCGGTGTCACCGACGCCTCTGATATGGGGCATCAACCGTGGCGCGTTGCTGGACAACTTCCCGCGTCAGGGTCTGCTGTGCCGGGCCGGGCCTTGGGGGACGATGGGTCTCCGCGACTCGCTGCGGATCTTGCGGGATGCCGATGTGCAGATAGGGTTGGAAATCGTTGACAAGGATGAGGTCGACACCGAGCTGCAAATGTTCGTGGAGGCCAAACACCTTCCCGAAGGTATGCACGCAATCTCCTACGCCGTCACCCGCCTCGGCGGTACGCCCGAACACTCGGAAGTGATGCAGGTGCTGGTCAAACTCACCCTCCCCGGCGGCCCTGACCACAGCGAGGGGCCGGGGCATCCGGAACTGGTGATGCGCATTCCCGAGGAGATTCTCAAGGACGGTGTCCACCAGGACAACATTGGCACTGGCATATCGATCGCCCTCGGAAAAGCGGACGGTTCGCCGCCTTATCCGTTCGCCGCCGCTGGCGATACGCCTCAATTCAGCTGGGGCGGGGTGTTCGTTTCTGGCCCTGCGCTGACCCAGGAGCAGGCTGAAGGCAAGACGCCGGTTATCGTGACCATTCCAAAGAAAACCATTGTGGACGCCGGCGACTCTGGCGAGGCCGGGCTGGCCGTCGCCTTCGAAGTGTACGACCTGGTCCACAATCGCTCCGACGGCTGGAGTGTCGAGCAACGGGTCGTCGTGACGCTTGACGAAACCCGGCTGGGCGCGCCGTTGCTCAAGGAGGCACTGAACAACGTGCTGGACGTCGACAAACTGGGCGACGCCGACGGTACGGTGCAAGTTGTGGCCGTAAACCCTTCCCCCCTCCAATCCCCCCTCGACCGATTGACTTCGAGGTCGGTGACACCATTTTTGTCCGAATCAAAGGCACGCCGAAAGAAGGTCCGCCGATCGACATTGAATTACCGGGAAAGGTCTTGATCGGCGTGCCCAGCGTTCCCGAGATCACTGTGTCCAACGCCGTGCTGCGCCAACTGGCTCAGGCTCAGATCGCCCTCTCTTATCGCCTGGAAAAGGCCGACGGCAGCGCACAACGGAATGCCAAAACCCAGTTCATCAGCGCCATCGGCGAGATTCATCGGCTCGCCGCTCCCGTGGCACTGGAGGCCAAACAAGGCGCCATCGATCCGCTGGATCCGGACCTGAAACAGGTCACCATCGAAATCGCCTTCGACCCCGCCTTCGACGTCGGCCAAGCGATCAAGCTGTTCTGGCTCGGCACTCGCCCCGACCTGAGCACCTACCTGCCGAACCTGAACCTGCGGCCGATTACCCAAGGCGATATGGACACCCAACTGCCGCTGCAAATCATCGTCGACAAGCAGCACCTGACACCGATCATTGGCGGCAAACTGGAGCTGTATTACCAGTTGCTGATCGATGACTCGGTGCTCGCCACCATGAGCAAACTCAACCAGACCCACGCCATCCGCGAATCGATCCACGCCGACATCCTGCAGATCGGCGAACCACGCAAGGAATTGCCTGAGCCGACAGTTGACGGCGTGGTCAACGGCACCCTGCCAGCCGATACCAGCAACACCACGCTGACCGTCAACTACCTCAAGACGTTCAAGGACGACATCGTCACCCGTTTCTGGGAAGGCTCGATCACTGGCGTAAGCAGCGACTGGGTCAAACTGAGTGCCATCACCGCCGGCCAGCCTGTGCCGTTCACCATCAAGGCCGAGTTGATCAAGGGCAATGAGGGCGGAACAGTAAAGGCCTCGTACGAACTCAAACGCGCAGCGGGTGGGACGAGTTATTCGGATACGCTGGAGTTCAGTGTCGGGGTGGCGCTGGAAAATCCATTGCCTTTGCCGCAGATGCCACTCGCCAACGGTACGGGCGCGAGTGTGACGCTAGCACCTCTGGACGCTCAGACCGGAGCCAAGGTCATCGTGGCCTACACGGGGATGAACGATACACAAAACATCAAACTGACCATGGCGGGCACGCCCGGCGTCGGCTCACCGGACATCCCGGCCAAACCGGGCGTCGCCAGCGGCAGCGTCGAGTTCCTGATTCCCGCCGAAGCCATTGCGGCCAACATCGGCAATGAAACCAAAACCTTCACACTCACCTACGAAGTCACCGCAGGCCAGACAACTCCATCTTTGCCTTTGACCGTCAGCGTCACGCCGCTGCCTGCGACAGAGCTGGACAAAATCAGCATTGAACAAGCCGAGGGCACGGTGCTGGATCTATCGAAGGTGACGTTGGGCGCAACGATTCTCGCTGGCGTCTGGGCGTTTATAGCCGCCAATCATCGGGTAGGACTGAACCTCAAAGGTACGAAGAGTAACGGCGATGCCTTCCATCACGTGGTATGGCCGTGGCCGTCTTCCTACGTTAATCAAAACTGGTTCAACAGCGGTCAATACACACATACGCTGGCGTACAACGCCATCAAGGACCTGGCGGATGGCAGTCGGCTGGAGTTGCATTTCAAAGCGGCGTTGACGTTGAGTCGTGAGGAAGCCGAGGCAATTGATGCGCCGGTGAAGGTTTATACGATCAAGGCGCTGGATCTGGCAGAGCCCCACATCAAGGAAGCATCCAACGACACCCTGAATCCCTTGGACGCCCAGACCAGCCTCACGGCCATCGTGGATTATGTGGGAATGCTGACTGGAGACCAGATTACCGTGACCTGGGCTGGCGGCGAAAACACGCCCGCGGACGGCACGCATACCACCGAGCCGTGGCCGGTGACGACGGTGGGGCAGCAGAATATCCCATTGCTGAAATCAGTGGTGGCCTTCAACCTTGGCAAGCCAGTAGTGGTGAGTTACACCGTGACCCGCGGTAGCAGTGAGCCAATGTCGTCGCTGACATTAAGACTGACGGTGCAATCACTGCAACAGAAGGACTTACCCCGCCCTGAAATCGACGGTGCCATCGGCGACAAGCTGGATGTCAGGAGTCTGGCGGGCACCGAAAACCTTCGGGTGACAGCGTGGCCTTGTCAGCTTTCGGGGCAAAACGTTTGGTTACGCTATGACGGTACCCATGAGAATGGCACACCAGCCGAACATATTGTTTGGGTCGGAAGTCCGCACCACTACACGGACGGATTAACCTATCTGGCCCCCATAGACTGGCTAAGGGCCCTCAAGGACGGCAGCGCATTGACGGTGACCTTTAGAGTGAACTTCGACAAAGTCGCCAGTGATGCCACGGCAGTGAGTTTCCCGGTACGCACCTATACGGTTAGCGCAGTGCAGTATGGTGTGCCGAGCTTCACCAACGCGCCTTACACCATCGCCCCGTCTGGCCGGCTGAAAAACATTGAACTGTTCCTCGGCTCCAGCGATGAAAGCCCCATGCCCGGGGGCAAGCTCAGCTTGGTGCTGCCGGAAGGTTTTACGTACGCCGATGGTGGCAGTGGTGAGCGCGATTTCATCACCGATGGTTTCGGCAGGCTCAGCGTCGGTGGCGTTAAAGGAACTGGCAGTCCCGGCGGTTACAGTTTGAGCGCCACCAGTGGAGCGCAGACTGCAAACGCAAGCGTAACCGTTACGAAGCTGGGGCCGGTTGGTACTGTCAGGGTCGGGGGGTTTCCTATGGGGATCGCCGTCAGTCCGGACGGTACACGTGCCTATGTCAGCAACACTATTCACCCAGCGATGGTCTCGATGATTGATACGGCTACGAATATAGCCTTGAACATCCCTACCGAGGACTATTCGTATGGGGCCGCCTTCAGCCCGGACGGAAGCCGCGCTTATGTCTGCCTCGGACGTTTAGACATAATTTCTGTAATTGATACGGCGACGTATCAAGTCCTCGCGCGCATCCCGATCGGGGGCTCTCCGTTCTGGTTAGCTGTCAGTCCGGACGGTTCCCGCGTTTATGTGTCGAACAGCAAAAGCAATACGGTTTCGGTGATTGATACGGCGACGGATCGAGTCGTGGCGAGCATCCCGGTTGGAGGCTCTCCAATGGGGATCGCTGTCAGCCCGGACGGTACCCGCGTCTATGTTGCCATTAGTTCTACAAACGTAGTTTCGGTGATTGATACGGCGACGGATCGAGTCCAGACGAATATTCCGGTCGGGCGCTATGCGTACTGGATCGCCTTCAACCCGGACAATACCCGCGCCTATGTCAGCTGCGCTGGTGACGGTACGGTCAGTGTGATTGATACTGCGACTGATCAAGTCCTGATCAACATCCCGATAGGGTCAATTTTGCGCGGGATAGCCGTCAGTCCGGACGGTACCCGCGCTTATGTCTGCAACTATGAAAACGCGGTATCAGTGATTGATACGGCGACCAATCAAGTACTGAGGAGTATCCCGGCCGGTTACCAGCCGCAATACATTGCCATCAGCCCGAACGGTACCCGCGTTTACGTCAGCAATGGTCTAATGAATACGTTCTCGGTGATTGAGGTCTGAGCAGGAGTAACCGGGGCGAGACCCTGAGGGATCTCAAGATCCTTGTCCGACTTTTCGTCTTTTAAACCGGAGTGTCTAAAAGACACCTCCAAGACTAAACGGGGCCAAACTACGTTTTTCCAGCATTCCGAATTAAAAGATCGCAGCCTTCGGCAGCTCCTACAGATATGTGAGTAGGAGCTGCCGAAGGCTGCGATCTTTTGCTTTTAACGTGTCGGGGACTATCGTTTGTTCAACGGGCTCAATGCTCGTTAGCGCACCAATAGTGTGATAATTTGCGCGCATTCGACCATCCGCTGGAGGCCACTCATGGCAACCGTACGAAAAACCATCACCGTGACTGACCAGCAAGACCACTGGATCAAAGCCCAGATCGAAGCCGGTCATTACACCAACGACAGCGAATACATCCGTGATCTGATCCGTCGTGAGCAGGAACGAAACGCCGAGCTGGAAACCATCCGCGCGGCACTTCGGGAAGGTGAGTCCAGTGGAAAACCTCGCCCCTTCGATCCCGAGGTATTCAAGAAGAGAATGTTGAGCACGCATGGCTGAATATCGTCTTACCCCCGCCGCCGAGGGTGACCTTGAGGCGACCTGGAGTGATACGGCTCAACAATGAGGCCTGGATCAGGCCAATCGCTACATCGACATCCGCAGCCTTCGAGCAATTAGCCGAGCGCCCAAAAACCGCACCGGCCTGTGACGCAATCCGCCCCGGTTATCGCCGCTGCAGTGTCGAACGCCACATGATTTATTTTCGAATCACCGCGTAAGGCATCGCCATCATCAGAGTGCTGCATGATCGGATGGAAGCGCAGCGCAATCTCTAAGGCTTTTTCAGCGTCGACTCGACCTCTCCCAACATTACCACCCGTCGGATTTCAGCCCGCACCTGTCAGATCTGACAGGTGCGCAATCTCGCTTTTAGCCGTTCAATCACTCCGTCACCTTCCCGACCGGAGTCATTGCCATGGCCAGCCCCAACAAACCCCTGCTACTCGCGGAACTCGGCATCCCGGGTCGCAGCAAGGACCCGGTGTCGAAGGATCCCGATGTCTGGGGCATCAACATCGCCGCCGCGCTGGGCAACTTTCCGCTGCATGGCCTGCAGTGCCAGGCCGGCCCATGGGGGAATATGGCGAGTGGCGACAGGTTGACGATCTTTTGGGGCACCGGGCTGGACGCGGGGGGCAAGACCGTCCTCAAGGATGAGGTCGGCACGCAATTGCGCATGTTCGTGCCTTCCCGGCACATGGTCGATGGTCAGTTCGCGGTGTCCTATGTCGTCAAGCCGTTGGGCGGCACGGATCAACCGTCTGAAGTCATGCAGGTGCTGGTCAAGCTCACGCGCCCGGGCGGCCATGACGAAAACGGTGACGGCGGGCATTCCAAGCTGATCATGATCATTCCCCAAGACATTCTTGACGGTGGCATCGACAAGGAGATTGCGGAAAAAGGCGTGAAGATCAGCATTGGCAAGGCCGACGGCACACCCCCCTATCCCTACGCCGCAGCCGGCGATATTTGTCGCGTGAGTTGGGGCGGGATCTTCGTGCTCAGTGAACCGCTGACTCAGGAACAGGCCGAAGGCAAGACGCCGATCATCGTGAAAATCGAAAAAGACTTCATCACCGACGCCGGTGATGCAGAGTTTCCCGGCGTAGCCGTGGTGTTCGAGGTGTACGACAAGGTCTTCAACCGTTCCGAGGACTGGAGCCCCGAACAGCGTGTGGTAGTGGCCGTTGATGCGACCCGGCTGATCGCGCCGTTGCTCAAGGAAACGCTGAACAACGTGCTGGATGTCGACCAACTGGGTGACGCTGACGGCACCGTGCAAATTATCGCCACAGACACGACCAACTTCAAAATCGGTGACATCCCGTTCATCAAGATCAAGGGCACGCCGGTCGAAGGTGCGCCGATTGATCTGGAAGTAGAAGGCGCGGCGTTGACCAGCGTGCCGAGCATTATTGAAATCAAGGCCCCCAACGCCGTGCTGCGACAGTTGGCCAAGTCGCAGATCACCTTGTCATACCGCCTGAAAAAAGCCGACGGCACCGCCGATCTGAAATCGAAAAGCCAATTCATCCGCGCCATCGGCGAAGTCCAGCGGCTGGCCGCGCCGATCATGCTGGACGAGGACTCCGGGGCGCTGGACCCGACGCTGGCCCAGGTGCGTCTCGAGATCCCCTTCGACAAATCCTTTGCCGAAGGCCAGGTTCTCCAGCCAATCATGCTGGGCACCACCCCCGGCCTGAAGCCGTACCTGCCTGTTCTGCCGGCGCGCCTCATCACACGCAACGACATCATCGCGGAGGCACCGCTGGCGTACAGCATCGACGGCAAACACTTGGCCCCGGTCAACGGTGGCACGGCCGAGTTCTATTATCAGCAACTGATCGCCGACGCAGTGCTCGCCACACTGAACCCGTTCGAGGCTACCCGCGCCATTCGCGAGTCGATCCACACCGACATCCTGCAAGTCGGCGAACCACGCCTGGAACTACCTGAACCGGTGGTGGCCGGTGTGGTCGACGGGGTTCTGCCAGCCGACACCGCCGGCACAACCCTCACGGTGCCGTACACCGAAACGGTCAAAGGCGATGAAGTCTTCATGTTCTGGATCGGCTCGATCACCGGTGAATACCCCGACTCGATCAAGCTGAACGAATTCACCGCAGGCAAGGAAGTACCGTTCACCATCCCGGCCGCGATGATCAAGGGCAATGAAGGCGGGACGGTGATCGCCCGGTACGAAATCAAGCGTGCGGCCGGTGGGACGAGTTATGCCGAGCCGTTGGAGTTCAGTGTCGGCGTGGCGCTGGATCTGAAAGAGCCGAAGATCAGGCAAGCACCGAACGACACCAGCCTCGACCCGCTGGATGCCCAGAGCGCACTGACCGCGGTGATCGACTATGACGGCATGCTTATCGGCGACAAGATTGTCGTCCGCTGGATCGGCGCACCCGGAACGCTGCCTGCCGGCTCGGATACCACGGATCCATGGCCGGTCACCACCCTCGGCCAGCAAGACATTCCGCTGGCCGTTTCGGTGATCGCGTTCAACCTCGACAAGTCCATTACGCTGGATTACACCGTAACCCGCGGCACCCAGGATCCGAAAGACTCGCGGCCCCGGACGCTGGCGGTGTCGCAACTGCGTGTGGATCTTTCGCATTCGCCGAAAATCATTCAGGCGGCCGACGGTGGTGACGGGACTGAACTGGATGTGTCTACGCTCACTGCTGCGGCCACTCTTCGTGGCGGTTTCTGGCCGCACATTGCCGCAGGCCAACGCGTCTGGAAGGCCGTCGCTGGTATCAAAAAAGACGACACGGAATACAAGCATGAGATATGGACAGGCCCTGCCAATGCAGTGAGCGCGACATGGATAACTCAAGGCTATGCAGATACCAGGCTGCCGCTGGTGGACATGCAGGCACTCAAACATCTCAGCGAACTGAGGGTGACTTTCAATGCCACGCCGGATCGCAGCACGGATGTAAACCTGGCGCTGAGTTTTCCGGTGAGGACTTATACGGTCAAAAACATCGTAGAGGTACCACCGACCATTACCTCGGTCAAAGGCTCACCCAGCGGGGATGACATTCCTCACGGCAGCCCTACCGTAGAAAC
The DNA here is from genome assembly GCF_054667675.1 of Pseudomonas sp. S3_C06. Lineage (NCBI taxonomy): Bacteria > Pseudomonadati > Pseudomonadota > Gammaproteobacteria > Pseudomonadales > Pseudomonadaceae > Pseudomonas > Pseudomonas sp. S3_C06. Next base: position 342,377 of record NZ_CP162747.1, on the reverse strand, counting down.
AGCCGTCACGCTGAGTGGAACAGCGACGCCCTACACAAAAATCGATCTGGCCAATAACGGCGCGCTGATGCCGAATACTGAAATTCAAGTAGATCCAGAGGGAGAATGGACTTTCCAACTGACCGGACTGGTTGCCGAGAATACCTACAAACTGAGCGCCCGACGCAAGGACGGCATACTCTCCGCCACCCGCGATGTTGTTGTGGTCGCACTGGTAGTGCCGACACTGGACAATGTGCTGGATGACAATGGGGTGGAAGTGCCTGACGGTGAAACGACCTTCAGCACCGATTTGATACTTAAAGGCACAGCGAGCCTGGGTCAGAAGATCAATATCCGTGACGGCACCGGTTCCGGTTCAGCCACAAGGGGAACTGCGACCGCCGGCCTGACGACAGGTCTCTGGGAGTGTCCGATTACCGTGCCACTCGACGCGCGGCGGTTGTACGCCGAGGCTTGTTATCCGAGTAATCCGTTGTATTCGAATGTACGTAATCTGACTGTTCTACCTCCGATCACCGAAGAAAATTTTGACGCGCAGCCATCTTTTACACTTTCACCGGGCGACTCGCGCGATATAGGCAGCATGACAATAACTAATCTAGCAGGCAATAAACCTGTGTCGATCAGGCCAATTGAGAGAACATACCCGGGAGAACTTGAACGACAAACCCTCGCTTTAGAAGACGGACCCGCGACTATACAGCTAACATTGAAAACCGATTACACTGAAATTGAGTTTTGGTATTCAGACGTCGACACCTCGAACAATGCAAAAGTTATATTCTACAACTTAGATATAAAAATAATAGAAAAACCACTATTAACTCACACCGCGGACAGCCCTCATAAAATGATATTTAATGCGGACAAAATTGACAGAATAGATATTGTTAGCGGATTTTCAGATGTAATCTATTTCGATAATTTCGTTTTCAAAAAATAGTGTAATTTGGGGACTAGTAATTTGGAGACGGATTTATTTATCCAGTAATTTAAACAGCGGGGCTTGATCGGGCTTTCCACTGGCCGTGATGGCCTTTCGCAAGCAAACTCGCTCCAAAGGGGGAAACACATTCCAAATGTGGGAGCGAGCTTGCTCGCGAAGGGGCCAGTGAAGTCAGTACAAATCGCCTTTTAAACTCAGGTGTTTAAAAGACACCTCCAGACATGCCTTCGAGGCTACAAATTCTTGCGCCATTGCCTACAGCTACGCCAGAATCCGCCGGCTTGTGCGCCTTGGGGGCGGGTTCTATTGTGGTGCGGTCGCTGACGAATCAGCGATCGGGTTTAGCAGCTCGGCAATTTTCAAGGCACGCGAGTCCCGCCATTACGTTATGGCGGCTTTGCGTGGGGCACTTCGGTGCGCCGGGATCCTTGAGCCTGGTCTGCTAACCCGCGTACAGCCGCCACCCTATCCGTTTAGCAGCGATGGATGACGGCTCCACCTCTCAAGGAGCTTCACCATGATCAAACCAACACCCAACCCACCCGAAATCGACCTCGCCTCCCCCTACGAATCCTTAGATTCAAAAAAGCTCAACGAAGCCGCCGAACGCGCGCTCGATCACTACCTCTGTCCACCCGGCTCCACCCCGCCACCACGCAAAACCCGCCGGATGTACGCGGTCACTGCGGACTTCAAAAACGAGGAACTGCTGGCCGATGCCAGCGAAACACTCGCTTCGGCCAGAACCATCGCCCATGACTTCGCTCATCTCATACCCGCGTCGCAGCGACGGACGCTGTTGGGGATCGCGCAATTGATCATGCTGGGGGAGCTGGCGGTGAATCGGGTGATGGATAATCTGGAGTTGCCGCAGTAGCGGGCCTCAATGATCGTTCCCACGCGCCGCAAAGGAATGCCTCAACGGACGCTCCGCGTTCGGCTCTGGATGGGACGCAGAGCGTCCCGGGCTGCATTCCCACGCGGAGCGTGGGAACGATCAATCTACGGCAGCCGTTCTTTGGCTTTTTGGAAACTGGCGGAAGGCAGCCGGAGTCGAACCTGCCCGGGAACGGATGCCGTCCCCAACCGGGTTTGAAGCCCGGCCGCGCCACCGGGCGCGATTGCCTTCCTTTAACTCATTGGGCGTCGGCGTGGGCCAGCGCGTTGTCGGGGCGGATCTGGCGGGATTCGCCGATGCGTCGGGTCAGGCCGACGCGGTCGAAATACTCCAGATACTGAATACAGCGTTTGCGTCCCAAGCCTAGCGCATCGCGGAAGGTTTTCACCTGGATCTGCGGATTTTCCTTGGCCAGTTTTAACAACACGTCGGCCATTCGGCGCAGTTGCACATCACTCAAAAACAAATCGCGCACCACTTGATGCATCAGACCGAGTCGCGCCAATTTGCGCAGCAGCAGGCGCACGACGGCGTCGTCCTGGACGAGCATTTTCGCGGCGTCGCGCACCCACGGCGGGTCGAATTCGGCGTTTTCGAACAGCGGTTGCAATTGCTGCCAGAGGGCTTCGTCCTCGGCACTCAGGCGTACCTGATGATCGGGCCGATGCAGCCACGGCCCGCTCGCCTGAATCGAACCGGCGGTGAGCAATTCATCCAGCAGACTGACAAACGTCGCACGCTCCAGCGCTAGACCACTGAAGCGGCGCAAGCGATCACGATCCGGGCCCATTTGATCGGGCTCCTGCTCATGAAACTGCGCGAGTTGTTCCAGCAAGGTGAACTTCAGTTGCGACCAGCGTTGCACGTTGAACAGCACCGGGCCTTGGCGGGTGTCGATGAGGCGGACGTTTTCCGCTAACGACCAGGTTGAGCGCGGGCGATTGAATTGGCGTTCCAGCCGTTGCGGATCGAGGCCGCCAGCGCTGTAATTGAGCAGCACGGGCAAGACGTGTTCAAGTTCGTCGCCAGAAGCCAAGGTGCGCAGTTGTGTCAGACGTTCAGGGCTGCGGCGTTGTCGCGCCGGGGCGTACGGATCGAGTACCTGGCCACCGCCCAAGGTGCGCTGTGCACTCTGGTCACGCAGAATCAGTCGATCGCCCTTCACCGCGTGCACCGGCGTATTGATCAGCAGTTGCGCGAACATGCGCTCGCCGGGATTCAACCGTGAGCCTTCGAGCAAGGCCACCCGGGCGATGACATCCTGCGTGCCGAGGTGCACGTGCACCGGGTAAAAGTGTTCGAAAGTGCGCTCGCCGGGCAGCAGTTGAAAGTCGATATCGACCCGTTGCGTCGGCGCGTGCAGCCACTCGCTCAACAGCCACTGGCCGCGATGGATCTGCGCCAGTTCGAGGCGTTCGCCGCTGATATTCAAAGCCACTCGCTGCCCGGCGAAAGCCTGTTCGGCGGGTTGATTTTGCGCGTGCAAGCCGCGAACCCGGACCGATTTGCCGGAAGGTCCGAGCAACAGTTTGTCGCCGACTGAAACAGTGCCCGACAACGCCGTGCCGGTAACCACAATGCCCGCACCGGCGACGCTGAACGCGCGGTCGATGGCCAGGCGAAAACCACCTTCGCGACTGCGTTCATGCACTTCACTTTGCGTCTGCAGCAACACCTCGCGTAACCCATCAATGCCCTGCCCGCTCAGGCTCGATACGGTCAGGATCGGCGCCTCGGCAAACGGTCCGGGAGCAAGCAGATCCAGCACCTGCCGCTGAACCTCTTCCACCCTGCCCGACTCTGCGCGGTCACATTTGGTGATCGCCACCAAGGCACGCGGAATGCCGAGCAATTCGACAATCGCCAGATGCTCACGGGTCTGCGGCATCACGCCGTCGTCCGCCGCGACCACCAGCAACACCAGATCGATGCCCTGGGCGCCGGCCAGCATGTTGTGGGTGAATTTCTCGTGGCCGGGGACGTCGATAAACCCGGTCAGCCCCGCGCCCGGTTCCAGTTCGGCATAGAGATAGCCAAGGTCGATGGTCATCCCGCGTTCGCGTTCCTGCGGGCGACGGTCACCGGTTTGTCCGGTCAGGGCTTGCAGCAGCGACGTCTTGCCGTGGTCGATGTGCCCCGCCGTGCCGACAATCACGGTTCGACCTGCAACTGCGGCAATTGCGCGAGCCATGCCGGCTCATCGTCGAGCTGACGCAGATCCAGCCACAGCGCATCGTCGTCGATGCGCCCGAGCACCGGGATCGGCAAGGCCCGCAACGCCGCTTCCAGATTCAGCAGGCAACGCCCGCGCGAACGCTTGGAGACTTGCGGGCGCATGCACAACGCCGCGCTCGGCAAACGCGCGACCGGTTGGCTGCCACTGCCGATCATGCCCAAGGCCTTGACTGCACAGACCTGCCAGATCTCGCCTAACCGTTCAGACATCAAGGGCTGCAAGCGTAAGGCCTGGGCGAAGATGTCGGCTTGCGGGCGGGTCAGCAGGCGCAGACTCGGCAGACGTTCAGCGAGTCGATCCGGATCGCGATACAAGCCCAGCACCGCCTCCAGCGCCGCCAAAGTCAACTTGTCCACGCGCAAAGCACGTTTCAACGGGTTCTTCTTGATCTTCGCGATCAGCTCTTTGCGCCCAACGATCAACCCGGCCTGCGGGCCGCCGAGCAATTTGTCGCCGCTGAAGGTGACGATATCCGCGCCATCCAGCAACGCCTGCCGCACCGTCGGTTCGGCCGGCAAACCCCAACGGGTCAGATCCAACAGGCTGCCACTGCCCAGATCCTCCAGCAACGGCAAGCCATGCCGGTGCGCCAACTCCGCCAGTTCCGCAGTCGGCACGCGAGCGGTAAATCCTTCGATGCTGTAGTTGCTCGCGTGCACGCGCATGATCAAACCGCTGCGTGGGCTGATCGCTGCTTCGTAGTCACGAGCATGAGTGCGATTGGTCGTGCCGACTTCGTGCAGACGCACACCCGCGCGGGCCATGATGTCGGGGATGCGGAAGGCGCCGCCGATTTCGATCAGCTCGCCACGGGAAATGATGCCTTCCTTGCGCGCGCCCAGGCTGTTGAGCGTCAGCAGCACGGCGGCGGCATTGTTGTTGACCACGGTGACGGCTTCGGCGCCGGTCAGTTCGCGGATCAGGCCTTCGATCAGGTCATCGCGATCACCGCGTTTGCCGCTGGCAAGATCGAATTCCAGATTGAGCGGATAACGCGCGGCCATTTGCACGGCGTCGATGGCTTCGTCCGGCAACAAGGCGCGGCCGAGGTTGGTGTGCAGGACGGTGCCGGTGAGGTTGAACACCCGACGAACCTGACTGCGCTGCTGTTGCGCCAAGCGTTCGCCGACTCGGCCGGCAAGGACTTCGGCGCCGATTTCAACGGCGGACAACTGCCCGTTCAACACGCCGGGCCGCAGCTCATCGAGCAGCTGACGCAGCCCCGTCAGTAACGAATCCCGGCCGTAACGCTCGGCCAACGGCGCGCACGCCGGGTGACGCAACAACCCGTCAATAGACGGCAACCGCAGGGCAACGCTGGAAGACATCAGCCACTCCTGATTCAACTGAAACAGCCCCTTCGGGAACAAGCTCCCTCCCACAAGGGTTTCAGAAGTGTAGACGCACTGTGGGAGCGAACCTGCTCGCGAAAGCGGTGTGCCAGTTAATGTGGATGTGACTGACCTCACGCCTTCGCGAGCAGGCTCGCTCCCACATTGTTTTGGGGCGGCCTGCAAAATGAGTGCACGCAACCAATCCCTGCTCGCGAAGGCGGTAAGTCAGTCAAAGCTGATGTGGCTGAAATGGCCCCTTCGGGAGCAGGCTCCCTCCCACAGTTTTGCTCTCGTCATTCGTCTCCCGGTGCCAGCAACAGATTCGGTGCCAGCCGCTGATAACCGTCCTGCGCCAGTCGCATGTCCAGCAGCAAACTGGAGAGATCCGCCGACAATGCCTCAGCGTCAGCATCGTTTTCCAGATAAACCAGTTTCAGATAGCTGTTACAACCCGGACAGACCTCCGCCCGCAGCGGCGCCTGATTCGCGGCATGGCGATCGTCTTCAAGGCTCAGATAATCAAGCCCTTTGCTCGACTCGCAATACACGCACTTGACCCGCACCACATGCCATTCGCAGGCACACAGCGAGCACACCAGATAACGCAAACCGTTGTGCTTGCCGCGATGGCGGATCACGCCGGCCATCGCTGGCGAACCACAGGCCGGGCATTGGCTGAGGCTGTCGCCGGGTTTCAGTTGCAGGTTGGCGGCGCTGAGCAGCCAGTGACTCCACGCCACTTGCAGCGCCGCGCCAAGAAACGGCACCAACTGCGCCGGCACCATCGAATATTGACCGCTGACCAACGCCACGGCCCACGCGCGCAACTGGCCGGGGTTGGCGGCGCGCAAAGTGTCCAGCGCATCGACAACGGCGGGCTGTTCGTCAGGCTCATAACGCTGCAGCAAAGCTTCGAGATAAGCCTGCCAGCCCTCTTCGCGCACCAAGGTATCAGCCGCGAACGGCGGCAAACCATGCTGCTGACAAGCCTCGATCCGTTGCTGATCAAAAGGCGCCACCAGCGGCGGATCATCGAATACCTGCTGCTGCGCCCGGCACAATCCGGCAATCAGCCGCAGATATTCAGCCAGCGCATGCCCCTCGGCCAGTTGTTCCAGTCGAGCGGCCCGCAGCGCAAACAGGTTCGAAGGCGGCATGTGCAGAAACGGCGGTGAACTCGCCGCCGCTTCGATTTCCCCAGGTTCAAGAATGGTTGGCAAAAGTCAGCCCTTTTTGGTGATCGGTCGCTCCGGCACGTCCGGTTGGCGTTCATCGCGGGTGACGTCGCGATACCAGAGTTCATGGTGTTTCTTCGCCCAGGCGCGGCTGACCCAGCCATGCAGCATCGCGTCGACCGAGCCCTTGATCCACAGCCCGGCGTAGATGTGAATGATGATGCTCAGCACCAGAATGAACCCGGCCAGCGCATGCAGGAGCATCGCCCAGCGAATCACCGTAATGCCGAAATACGCACTGAACCAGGCGCGCCAGATCACCAGCCCGGTGAACAGCAAACCGAGCATGCACAGCAGTAAAGTCCAGAACAGCAGCTTTTGCCCGGCGTTGTATTTGCCCACTGGCGGTACGCTTTCTTCGTCGTTGACCAACACCCGATCGATGCGGCGCATCCACTTGCCGTCGTTGCTGATGAAGAAGTTGGCGCGCCAGAAACTCAGCACCAGACCGAGGAAAAACACGAACATCGCTATTCCCATGTACGGGTGCAGAATCCGCGTCCACGGCCCGCCGCCGAACAGGTTGCTCAGCCAGAACAGCGACGGATGAAACAACGCCAGCCCGGACAGCCCGGCCATGAAAAACAGGATCGCCACCAGCCAGTGATTGGTGCGCTGGTTAGCGGTGTAACGCAGGATCGTCTTGTTGCTCATGGCCGCTCCTCCCCGCGTGGATCGAAGGTGTGCACCGCCGGATCGACGACGTGCACCGAGGTGTCGGGTGGCGTTGGATGTTCATCTTCTTCGACCCGGTTCGGGCCGATGCGCACGTAATGGAAGAACCCGGCCAATACCGCCGCGCCCATGGCCAACAGGCCCAGAGGTTTGCTGATGCCTTTCCACAACCCCACCAACGGACTGATCGCCGGATCCTGCGGCAGGTTGGCGTAGATCGTCGGCGTGTCAGCGTGGTGCAGCACGTACATCACATGCGTGCCGCCAACACCGGCCGGGTCATACAGACCAGCGTTTTCGAAGCCACGGCTTTTCAGATCGACGATGCGTTCGGCAGCGTGTTCCTTCATGTCTTCCTTGGTGCCGAAAACAATGGCGCCGGTCGGGCAGGTTTTCACGCAGGCCGGTTCCAGCCCTACCGCGACTCGATCCGAACACAAGGTGCATTTGTAGGCCTTGTGGTCTTTCTGCGAAATACGCGGGATGTTGAACGGGCAACCGGTGATGCAATAGCCGCAGCCGATGCAGTGGTCCTGATCGAAATCGACGATGCCGTTGGCGTGCTTGATGATCGCGCCGGGGCTCGGGCACGCCGCCAGACAACCGGGCTCGGCACAGTGCATGCAGCCGTCCTTGCGGATCAGCCATTCGAGGTTACCGGCGTCGGTTTCATGCTCGGTGAAGCGCATCAACGTCCAGGTTTCGGCGCTCAGATCCTGCGGGTTGTCGTAGGTGCCGTGGTTGTGGCCGACCTCGTCGCGCAGTTCGTTCCACTCCGAGCAGGCGACTTGGCAGGCCTTGCAGCCGATGCATTTGGTGGTGTCGATCAGCTTCGCCACCGCTTCCTGATTCCTCACCGATGGCGGCACCGTGGTGGTGGCCGAGCGGGCAATGATGTCTTGGCTGGCCATTTAAAGATTCTCCATTAGAGCTTCTCCACGTTGACCAGGAATGACTTGGATTCCGGGGTCTGGGTATTGCCATCGCCGAGGAACGGCACCAGGGTGTTGGTCAGGTAACCGTGACGGGTCAGGCCGGTGAAACCCCAGTGCAGCGGAATGCCGATCTGATGCACGACCTGGCCGTTGACCTGCAGCGGCCGGATCCTTTTCGTCACCACCGCCACCGCTTCGATAAAGCCGCGTTTGCAACTGACCCGTACGCGATCACCGGCAGCGATGCCCTTCTCTTTTGCCAGCACTTCACCGATTTCCACAAACTGCTCGGGTTGGGCAATTGCGTTCAACTTGCAGTGCTTGCTCCAGAAGTGGAAATGCTCGGTGAGTCGGTAACTGGTGCCGGCGTACGGGAAATCCTTGGCCTCGCCGAGGGTTTCCCAAACCGAATCGAAGATCCGCGCCGCCGGGTTGCTGGTGGCTTTCTTGTTTTGCGGGTGCAGTGGGTTGATGCCGATCGGCGTTTCGAACGGCTCGTAGTGCTCGGGGAATGGCCCCTCGTTCATCTTGTCGACGGCGAAGAACCGCGCGACGCCTTCGGGGTTCATGATGAACGGGTTCATCCCGGCTTCCGGCGGCACATCGGCCTTGTAGTCCGGCACATCGGTGCCGCCCCAGGCTTTGCCGTTCCACCAGACCAGACGTTTTTTCGGGTCCCACGGTTTGCCCGAGACATCTGCCGAAGCGCGGTTATAGAGAATCCGTCGATTGGCCGGCCAGGCCCACGCCCAGCCGAGATGCTGATGCATGCCGAACGGGTCGCTGTTGTCGCGCCGCGCCATCTGGTTACCGGCCTCGGTCCAGCTGCCGGCGAAAATCCAGCAGCCGGACGCGGTGCTGCCGTCGTCCTTGAGCAAGCCGAACCCGGCCAGTTGCGAGCCGGCTTTGACCGTCACACCCGTGGCGTCAGTGAAATCAGCGACAGCGCTGCCGTTGATTTCCTTGGCCAATTCCTCTGGCGAAGGCTCGTCGGCGATCTTGTACGGCCACGTCAGTTTCAGCAGCGGATCGGGGAATTTGCCGCCCTCGGCCTGATAGCGCTTGCGCAGGCGCAGGAACAATTCGCTCATGATGCGAATGTCGGTTTGCGCTTCGCCCGGGCCGTCGGCGCCTTTCCAGTGCCACTGCAGCCAGCGGCTGCTGTTGACCAGTGAGCCGTCCTCTTCGGCAAAACAAGTGGTCGGCAGGCGAATGACTTCGGTCTGGATTTCGTCGGTTTTCACATCGTTATACGGCCCGACGTTGTGCCAGAACTCCGAGGTTTCTGTCGCCAGCGGATCCATCACCACCAGCCATTTCAGCTTGGCCAGTGCGCCCATTACGCGGTTCTTGTCCGGTAGTGCAGCGATCGGATTGAAGCCTTGGCAGAAGTAGCCGTTGACCTTGCCCTGGCTCATCAGGTCGAACATCTTCAGGACGTCGTAGTTGGGGATATCGAGTTTCGGCAAATGGTCGTAGCACCAATTGTTCTCGACCGTGGCGTTGGCGCCGTACCACGACTTCATCAGGCTGACGTGGAATTTGCTGTAGTTCTGCCAGTACGACAGTTGTCCCGGGCGCAGCGGCACTTGCGTGCGTTTATGGATAAAGGCGTTGTAGTCCTGCTCGCTGTCCTGGCCCAAGGTCAGATAGCCCGGCAGTGCATTGGAGAGCAAGCCAAGGTCGGTCAGGCCCTGAATATTCGAGTGACCGCGCAAGGCGTTGACTCCGCCACCGGGCATGCCGACGTTGCCCAACAACAGTTGCACCATTGCCGCGCTGCGAATGATCTGCGCGCCGATCGAGTGCTGCGTCCAGCCAAGGGCGTAGAGAATCGTCATGGTCTTGCCCGGGATCGAGCACGTGGCTATTTCTTCCCAGATTTTCTGCATGGCGTCGACCGGCATGCCACAGATCTGGCTGGCGAGGTCGATGTTGTAGCGGCTGTAATGCTGCTTCATCAATTGATAGACGCAGCGCGGGTCTTGCAGGGTCGGGTCGACTCTGACGAAGCCGTCCTCGCCCAACTCGTAACCCCAGCCGGATTTGTCGGTGTAGCTGCGTTTGGCGACGTCGTAACCGCTGAAGATGCCGTCTTCGAAGCCATAGCCTGCTTTGACGATGAACGACACGTCGGTGTAGTTGCGCACGTATTCGTGCTGGATCTTGTCCTCGGTCAGCAGGTAATTGATCAGCCCGCCCATAAAGGCGATGTCGGTGCCGGTGCGGATCGGCGCGTAGTAGTCGGCCACGGACGCGGTCCGGGTAAAACGCGGATCAACCACGATCAGCCGCGCAGCGTTGTGCGCCTTGGCCTCGGTCACCCATTTGAAGCCGCACGGATGCGCTTCTGCTGCGTTGCCACCCATCACCAGGATCAGATTCGCGTTGGCGATATCGGTCCAGGTATTGGTCATGGCACCACGGCCGTACGTCGGGGCAAGACTTGCCACCGTCGGGCCGTGTCAGACACGCGCCTGGTTATCGAACCCCAGCATGCCGAGACTGCGAATCACCTTCTGGGTGATGTAACCGGCTTCGTTGGACGCTGCCGACGCGGCGAGGAACCCGGTGGTCAGCCAGCGATTCACCGTTTGCCCGTTGGCATTTTTCTCAATGAAGTTGGCGTCCCGGTCGGTTTTCATCAGGTCGGCGATGCGGTCGAGCGCTTCGTCCCAACCGATTCGCGTCCATTCACTGCTGCCCGGCTTACGGGTTTGCGGGTAGAGCAAACGGCCGGGGCTGTGAATGAAGTCGAGAAGGCCTGCGCCTTTCGGGCAGAGGGTGCCGCGGTTGACCGGGTGGTCGGCGTCGCCCTCGATGTGAATGATGCTCTGCGCTACGTTCTTCGCTCCATCGCCCTGGCTGTACATGATCAAACCGCAGCCGACCGAGCAATACGGGCAGGTGTTGCGGGTTTCATGGGTGTGGGCAAGCTTGAAGTGGCGCACCTGCTCGGCGAAGGCTTGCGTCGGGGCCATGCCCAACGCGCCCAGGCTCGAGCCTGCAAGGCCAATACCGGCGACCTTGAAGAACTGACGACGGCTGAGATCCATCGTGCACTCCTGATCAGGTGGAACCCGGTACTTGAGCCGGGTTTTATCTGGACAATCACGGTTGCGGCAAACGAATGCCGACCTTTTCACTGTAGACAATGACCACACGATCTGTGTGAAAACCGACCGTCGGCGACAATCGGTCATGCACTGGAAAACCTGTGGGAGCGAGCCTGCTCGCGAAGAGGCCCTGTCAGTTGAGACAACTATTGACTGACAGACCGCTTTCGCGAGCAGGCTCGCTCCCACAGGTTTTGTGTGCTCCTGCACGGCCATGGGCTTATCATGCCCGCAGGACCAATCCCGCCTTCACGAGACCGCGCATGACTTTCGATTTTGATCAGCTATTCGACCGCCACAACACCGGCAGCACCAAGTGGAGCCGCTACCCGGCCGATGTGTTGCCGATGTGGGTCGCTGATATGGATTTCGCCGCGCCACCGGTGATCATCGAGGCGCTGCAACAACGCCTGCTGCATCCACTGGTGGGCTACAGCGTGGCGCAGGACAACCTGCGTGAAGCCATCGTCGCCGACCTGTGGAACAAGTTCGCCTGGAAGGTCAAACCGCAAGAGCTGATCTTTCTGCCAGGCGTCGAGTCCGGTTTCAACATGGCTTTGAAAGCGCTGGTGCAGCCGCAACAGAACGTCGTGGTGCAAGTGCCGAACTATCCGCCACTGCGCCACGCGCCGGGCCACTGGGGTTTGAACAAGGTCGAGCTGGAGTTCATTGCGCAGGCCGACGGTACTTACCTGACGCCGCTGGACGTGCTGCGTGAATCGCTGAACGGTGGCGGCGCGCTGCTGTTGAGCAACCCGCACAACCCGATCGGCAAGGTTTTTGGCCGTGAAGAGCTGCAAGCGGTGGCGGATATCTGTGCGGCGCAGGACGCATGGATCATCTCCGATGAAATCCACGCCGAGCTGTGCTACGACGGTCGCGTGCACATTCCGACCGCCTCCCTGAGCCCGAAAATTGCCAGGCGCACGATCACCCTGATGTCGGCGAGCAAGGCCTACAACATCGCCGGCCTGAAAACCTCGTTCATGATCATTCAAGATGCGGCCCTGCGTGAGCGCGTCAACCACGCCCGCTGCGGCATGGTCGACAGCGTCAACCCGCTGGGCATGGAAGCCACCCGCGTCGCCTACAGCGAAGGCGCGCCGTGGCTGGCCGAGCTGAAAACCTATCTGCAGGCCAACCGCGACTGGCTGGTTGAAGCAGTACGCAGCCGCTTGCCGGGCGTGACCATCAACGTGCCGCAGGGCACGTATCTGGCCTGGCTGGATTGCTCGGCGCTGGATCTGGACAACCCGCAGCAATTCTTCCTTGAGCAGGGCAAGGTGGGCCTCAGCGCCGGTCTGGACTTCGGCGATCAACACCAACAGTTCGTACGCCTGAACTTCGGCTGCCCGCGTTCGTTGCTCGAAGAAGGTATCGCCCGCATGGAGCGCGCCCTGACACAACGCAACACCTGAAATCACCACATCCCCCTGTAGGAGTGAGCCTGCTCGCGATAGCGTCCTGACATTCAACATCAATGTTGACTGAAATATCGCTATCGCGAGCAGGCTCACTCCTACAGGGGATGTGTGTTCACGCAAAATCTTCGGCGTAAATCCGATCGAACTCACGGCAAACACCCCGGGTCAACCGCCCATACCAGCCCTGAAACCTCGGAGACCCGCGATGACCGACTATCCAAAACCACCCTTCCCCGCACAAGCCCAGACCGTTCCCGGTTCGCAACGCAAAATGGAACCCTATCCAGATTGCGGCGAGCAAAGCTATGTCGGTTCCGGGCGACTGGCCGGCAAGATCGCCCTGATCACCGGCGCCGACAGCGGCATCGGCCGCGCTGTGGCGATTGCTTTCGCCCGTGAAGGCGCCGACGTTGCAGTCGCCTATCTGAATGAACACGAAGACGCCAAGGAAACCGCACGCTGGGTCGAACAGGCCGGGCGTCAGTGCATTCTGCTGCCGGGCGATATCGCGCAGAAATCCCAGTGCCAGGCCTTGGTCGACAAAACCGTCGAACGCTTTGGCCGCATCGACGTGCTGGTCAACAACGCCGCGTTCCAGATGACCCACGAGACCTTCGAAGAAATCCCCGACGAGGAATGGGTGATGACCTTCGACGTCAACATCACCGCAATCTTCCGGCTGTGTCAGGCGGCGATCAAACATATGTCCGCCGGGGCATCGATCATCAACACCAGCTCGGTCAACTCGGACATGCCCAAACCCACCCTGCTCGCCTACGCCACCACCAAAGGCGCAATTGCCAACTTCACCGGCGGTCTGGCACAGATGCTGGGGCCGAAGGAAATCCGCGTGAATTGCGTCGCACCGGGGCCGATCTGGACGCCGCTGATCGTCTCGACCATGCCCGATGAAGAAGTGCAGAACTTCGGTGGCAACACCCCGCTCGGCCGCCCCGGCCAACCGGTGGAAGTGGCGCCGATCTACGTGCTGCTGGCCTCGGACGAAGCCAGTTACATCACCGGCCAACGTTATGGCGTGACCGGTGGTAAGCCGATGCTGTGATGCCCCCTTCGCCAACGCCTACAGTAAAACTGAAGGCCCATTGAACGCGGTGCGATTGCCGTCACATCGACCACTTGAGGGCGGCAGATCATGAGTTTTATCGTGTGGGTGGCGGTGCTCGGCGCCGTGCTGTTGACCTTGGCACTGACCTCGTCGTACCTGCGCTGGATGCCGGTGACGACGTCGGCTGTGTGTTTGTTGCTGGGGATCGGCATCGGCCCCAGCGGCCTTGATCTGCTGAAACTGTCACTGGAAAACGCCTCGCTGTGGATGGAGCACCTGACGGAAGTCGCGGTGCTGTTTTCCCTGTTCGTCTGCGGTTTGAAATTACGTTTGCCCCTGCGCGACAAGCGTTGGCGAATCGCTTTTGGCCTCGCCGGACCGGTGATGGTGCTGACCATCGCCGGGGTTTGTCTGCTGTTGCACTTTGCGTTGCACTTGCCTTGGGGGCCGTCACTGTTGATCGGCGCAATTCTGGCACCGACCGACCCGGTGCTGGCGGCGCTGGTGCAGGTCAACGATGCGCGGGATGTCGACAGCGTGCGCTTCGGGCTCTCTGGTGAGGCAGGGTTGAACGATGGGATTGCCTTTCCGTTTGTGATTCTCGGTCTGTTGTTGATGCACGGCGACGGCAGTGCTGCTGAATGGCAAGGCTGGGTGTTGCGCAACGTATTGTGGGCAGTGCCTGCCGGATTGCTTACCGGTTACTGGATGGGCCGAGGTATCGGTCGCGTGACCCTTTCGTTGCGAATCCACAATGACGACAGCACGCTCAGCCCCAATGATTATCTGGCGTTGTCGTTGATTGCCTTGGCCTATGTCGTTGCCGAAGCCATCGGCGGTTACGGCTTCCTGTCGGTGTTCGCGGCCGGGCTGGGTTTGCGCCAGGTCGAAGTGAAATCCACCGGCGCCGGCCAACCGCCCGCCGAGCATCTGGTGCAACCGGTGGTCGGCCATCAGAACGTCGAACCGCAACACGCGGTGCACGGTGACACCGAACGGCTGGAAAGCAGCCAGGTCGCCGCCGGGATCATGATGGGCGATATGTTGTCGTTCGGCAGTCTGGTCGAGCGTGCCATGGAAGTGTTTCTGGTGACCCTGCTCGGCGTGGTGCTGGTGGCGCACTGGGATTGGCGGGCATTGCTGGTGGGCGGCGTGCTGTTCTGCCTGATCCGCCCGATCTGCGTCGCGCTGATGCCTTGGGGTGCACTGATGGAGGGACGGCAACGGCTGTTGATCGGCTGGTTTGGCATTCGCGGGATCGGTAGCCTGTTCTATCTGTTTTATGCCTTGAATCACGGGCTGACCGATAGCGTGGCCAGCGTGTGCACCGACCTGACCTTATCGGTGGTGGCGCTGAGCATTTTGCTCCACGGGATCAGCACGCAACCGATCCTCGCTCGCTACGAGCAGCACAAAAAACAAAAAATCTGATTATTGGTAGCGGTTTTTACCAGGCAATCGATCGAACTTCTTTCTGTAAAAAAATGGATCGCGGGGTAATTGCTGGTAGTCACAAGCATAACCCCTCGCCAGATGTATCCGGCGGGGCCCGGCAGGTTCGGTTCCACTGCGGCGTTTAAGCCTGTTAAAGGAATCCTTGAAGAATAAGGTCACGGTCATGAAAGAATGCTCGACTCCGGCGCAAATCAAGGCTTGCAGAGCACTGGCTCTGGAACGCAATCGTCAATTGTTCGATAACGCTCACACGCTCAATCGAGCGGCCAATGCGCTGCTTGACGTTAAGGATCTGGACATCGAACAGTTCGAGCGTTACCGCGCACTGCGCAAAAAAGCCGATTCGATGTTTGAAGATGCGATCGACCATTTGTGCGTATTGAACGAGGATTTCCCGCCGATCCCGATGTCGTCGCAGAACTCGGTGGCGTTGCGTCGAGAGCTTGAGACCGTGGAGTGAGCCAGAACAGCCCCTCACCCTAGCCCTCTCCCACAGGGAGAGGGGACTGACCGAGGTGAATGGTCGAGTTACGCCGACCTGAGATACCGAGTCGGACTCAGATTTTGACTACATCAAAGATCGGCTCCCTTCCGAGTGAACCCTGACACTAGCCCTCTCCCACAGGGAGAGGGGAACTGACCGAGGTGAATGGTCGAGGTACGCCGACCTGAGATACCGGGTTGAACTCAGACATTGACCTGAGATACCGAGCCGAACGCAGATGTTGAACAGCACAACAATCTGCTCCCTTCCCCCTCGCCCCCCTTGGGGGAGAGGGCTGGGGTGAGGGGGATCGATCTGAATGGCAACACAAAATCCAAGCGAATGAAAAAGCCCGGCGATATAAGCCGGGCTTTTACGTGAAGACCAATCACCCCCCGGGATTGGTCACCTGAATAAACACCGCATAACTCCCCAGCAACACCCAAAACGTCGCAAAAATCCACGGCGTGCGCACCGAAAACAGCAGCGACTTGCGATACCCCTTGTGGCTCGACTCCATCTCACTGAACAACGGCGATTCGTCATACGCCAGGCCCATCAGCGGCTCGCTGTGGAGCAAGTGGCTCTGCTTGAAATGCCAATGATCGATGATGTCGTACGCCGCGCGAATCCCCGGCCAGGCGTTCAGTGAACTGAGCAACCCGAGCAGCGCCAGAAACGGTGGCACCACCAGCGTGAACAACTTGCCCCACTCCGGATTGAGGTTGGCCATGCACGAGGCGAAGGCGATCACCAGAAATGATTGCGCCGCCAGATAGGCGTCAGTGCGGTTGGCGAGGATGCTGGTTTCGTACTGGATCTCCCGGCGATAAAAATCCAGCCGCTCCTTGGGTGAGCCAAACATCTTGGCGTCATGTTCGGTCAGGCTTTCTTCAGCGGTGGGCTGGGTCAATATGCGAGGCAAAAGATGCACGCTCCGGGGTGGGGAAAACATTTAGAAGTCCCCACTGGCGCGCAAGTTCAGAACGATTGACCGCCGCCTCCCTTCATCGACTGGGCGATGATCGCCACCAGATTCATTTGCGTGAACGGCTTGGGCAAGCGTGGCAGTTGTGCCGCGAAACCTTCCAGACGTTCGGCATAACCGGTGGCCAGGATGATCGGCAGATCCGGTTTAAGCAGCCGCACTGCGTGGGCCAGCTGCGCGCCGCTCATCTGCGGCATGGCCATGTCCGTGATCATCATGTCAATCACCTCGCCCTGATCGAACAGCGCTAGCGCCTGCGCACCAGACGTCGCACTGACCACCCGATGCCCGAGGTCTTCCAGCAACAGGCTGGTGCTGGTCAACACCAGCGAATCGTCATCCACCACCAGTACGCTGAGCCTCGGCACCGTAATCGGTTCGGCTGGCGGATACAGCGGTTTGCTGACCACACCCTCGGCAGCGACCGGGATCCACAGTTCAGCCGTAGTGCCGTGGGCTTTTTTGCTGTTGAGGACAAAGCGGCCACCGAGTTGTTCCATGTAGCCGTGAACCATCGACAGCCCAAGCCCGGTGCCTTTGCCCAAACCTTTGGTGGTGAAAAACGGGTCTCTGGCCGAGGCCAGCGTTTGCGCGTCCATGCCCTCCCCGCTGTCGATCAGGCTGAGACAGACATAACGTCCTGCTGGCAAATCCGCGTGACCGAGTTCGAGCACCACTTGAGGTTCAGCGCTGATGATCACCGTGCCGCCATCGGGCATGGCGTCGCGGGCATTGGTCGCCAGGTTGAGCAAAGCCAGTTCCAGTTGGTTGCTGTCCGCCAGCACCGGCTCCAGATCCTCGGGAAACTGTGTTTCGACGCGGATGCCCGGCCCCAGGGAACTGCGCAACAAACCGGTAATGCCCTGCACCAGTTGCGGGATATCGACCGACTCGGTCTTAAGTTCCTGGCGACGGGCGAACGCCAGCATACGCTGGGTCAGCGACACGCCGCGCAATGCGCCCTGAGTGGCGTTTTCCAGCAACCGGCTGATTTTCGCATCGTCACCCATGCGTTTTTGCACGATCTCCAGATTGCCGAGAATCACCGTCAAAAGGTTATTGAAGTCATGAGCGATGCCGCCGCTGAGCTGACCGATGGCCTGCATCTTCTGCGCCTGGAACAACGCTTCCCGGGTTTTCTCCAGCGCTTGCTGCGCCTGATGGGCTTCGGTGATGTCGCGGGTAATCTTGGCAAACCCGAGCAATGTGCCGGTGTCACCACGGATCGCATCGACCACCACATGAGCAAGAAACCGCGTGCCGTCCTTGCGCATGCGCCAGCTCTTGTTTTCAAAGCGGCCCTCGCGGGTGGCGATTTCCAGCGCCCGTTGCGGCTCGCCGAGTTCGCGGTCTTCAGGGGTATAGAAAATCGAAAAGTGCTGACCGATGATTTCTTCCGGCAGATAGCCTTTGATCCGCTGGGCGCCCTGGTTCCAGTTACTCACCCGGCCCTCGGGGCTGAGCATGTAGATCGCATAATCGGTGACACCCTGCACCAGCAAGCGGAATTGCTGCTCGCTTTGCTTGAGGGTTTCCTCGGCCATTTTGCGATCGGTCAGGTCGCGGGTGATCTTGGCGAAACCGAGCAATTTGCCGTTGGGATCTATGATCGGGTCGATCACCACGTGCGACCAGAAATTGGTGCCGTCCTTGCGCACCCGCCAGCCCTCGCCTTCGAAGCGGCCTTCACGGATCGCTGTACCGAGTGCGCGTTGCGGCAGACCGGCGGCGCGGTCGTCAGCGGTATAAAAGCGCGAGAAATGTTCACCGAGGATTTCCGCTTCTTCGTAGCCCTTGAAGCGCTTGGCGCCGGAGTTCCAACTGGTGATGATGCCGTCGGGATCGATCATGTAGATCGCATAGTCGACCACCGCATCGATCAGCAGACGAAAACGCATCTCTTCGATCGCCGCGGTCTTGTTTTTCTCGCTCATCACACTCACCAGCCATTGTCATGATCGGAAGTATGCGTCAATCCGGCGAATTGGGAAGCGGCCGTCTCATGATTGATTGCCCACCAGCGCGGCAGCAGCTGTTTGATCCGGCTCTCGGCAAAGCGGTCGTCAATCAGCATCACCACGCCGCGATCCTCGCGAGTCCGGATGACTCGCCCGGCGGCCTGCACGACTTTCTGCACGCCGGGGTACAGGTAGGTGTAGTCATAACCGGCGCCGAAGATCGCGGCCATGCGGTGTTTAAGTTGTTCGTTGACCGGATTGAACTGCGCCAGCCCCAGTGTCGCGATGAACGCGCCGATCAATCGCGCACCGGGCAAATCGATGCCTTCGCCGAACGCACCGCCCAACACGGCAAAGCCGATGCCCTGGCTGTGGGCGGTGAACTGATCGAGGAAAGCCTGCCGTGCGCCTTCGAGCATCCCCCGCGATTGCTGCCAGAGGGTGATGTGCGGATGGCGCTCGGCGAGTAACGACGCCACTTGTTGCAGGTAATCGAAGCTGCTGAAAAACGCCAGATAGTTGCCCGGACGCTCGCTGAACTGCCGTGCGATCAATTCGACGATCGGCTCCAGCGAAGCCTGACGATGATTGAAGCGTGTCGAGATGCGGCTGACGATCTGCACCTGTAGTTGCTCGGCACAAAACGGCGATTCGACGTCGATCCACACGGTGTCGGCGGGCGTACCGAGCAAATCGGCGTAGTAGTGGCGCGGGCTGAGGGTCGCGGAGAACAGCACGCTGCTGCGCGCCGCTTTCAGGCGCGGGCCGATGAACGCGGCCGGCACCACGTTGCGCAGGCACAATTGCGACAGCGGCTTTTTACGCTCGAGGTCACGCTTGCTGATATCGAACAGGTAATGTTCGTCGTACAACTCCGCCACCCGGGCGAATTGCAGCAGGTCGAAGTAGAAGTTCTGCAGCCCGCTGTCGAGACCCTGCGGATGGTCATTGAGGTAATCGCCGATGGCCGCGCAACATAACGAGATCGCTTGCAGGAGTTTTTCCGGTGCCTTGTCGTAAGCCTGATAGGCCGCCAGTTGCGGCGCATGCAGGGCGTTCCATTCACGGTTGATGCGTTGCAGGGAGTTTTTCAGCGCGGCGGGTGCGGTTTTGCGCACGCTGCCCAGCGTGAACTGATCAAGAGTGGCGCTGTACATCTGCCGGCCGCGCTCGACGAGGTTGTGCGCCTCGTCCGCCAGTACCGCGACTTTCCATTGGTTGAGCTGGGCGAGACCGAAGAGCATGGCGCTGAAGTCGAAGTAATAGTTGTAGTCGGCGATGACCACGTCCACCCAGCGGGCCATCTCCTGACTGAGGTAATACGGGCACACTGCGTGTTGCGCGGCGACCTCGCGCATGGCGGCTTGATCGAGCAGGCGGATTCGACTGGCTGCTTCCCGCGCGGCTGGCAGGCGATCATAAAAACCCTGAGCCAACGGGCAGGACTCGCCGTGACAGGCTTTGTCCGGGTGTTCGCAGGCCTTGTCGCGGGCAACCATTTCCAACACCCGCAGGGGCAAGGCTGGCGATTGGTCGAACAACACCTGACTGGCATCCAGCGCCAGTTTGCGTCCCGGCGTCTTGGCGGTGAGGAAGAACACCTTGTCCAGTTGCTGCGGTGCCAGCGCCTTGAGCATCGGGAACAGCGTACCGAGGGTTTTGCCGATACCGGTCGGCGCCTGGGCCATCAGACAGCGGCCAGTGCTGACGGCTTTGAACACTGACTCGGCCAGATGCCGCTGACCGGGACGAAAATCCGCATGGGGAAACGCCAGTTGTTGCGCGGCCAGATTGCGCGCTTCGCGATGGGCCATTTCCTGTTCCGCCCATTGCAGGAACAGCGTGCATTGCTGCTCGAAAAAGGTTTTCAACGCATCAGCGCTGAACGCCTCGACCAGACAGGTCTCTTTCTCGCTGACGATATCGAAATACACCAGCGCCAGATTGATCTGCTCAAGTTCGAGCTTTCGGCACATCAACCAGCCGTAGATCTTTGCCTGTGCCCAGTGCAACTGGCGATGATTGGCCGGTTGTTTGCTCAGGTCGCCACGGTAGGTTTTGACTTCTTCCAGGCAGGTTTGCGCCGGGTCGTAGCCGTCCGCCCTGCCCTTGACCTTCAACTGCAGGAACTCGCCTTCGAGCGCCACTTCGCTTTGATACTTTTCGCTGCGCCGCGAGGCCACGGTGCGGTGCCCGGCGATGCCTTCCAGCGCCGTGGGTGATGGGGTGAAGCGCAGGTCGAGGTCGCCGGTCTTGGCGGTGAACTCGCACAGTGCGCGCACGGCAATGCTGTAGCTCAAGCGCTCTGCTCCGCCCATTGCACATAACACACCGCCACCGGCATTTGGTGTTGATGGCAGAACTCCAGCCAGCGCAATTGATTGTCCTGCAGGCGATCGCCGGGGCCTTTCACTTCAATCATTCGGTAGGTTTTGTGCTGCGGCCAGAACTGGATCAGGTCAGGCATGCCAGCACGGTTGGCCTTGATGTCGAGCAATAAACGGTTGAACCAGTGCTTGAGGTGTTCGGCCGGCAAACAGGCCAGCGCTTGCTCCAGCAGTTGTTCATTCATGGCGCCCCAGAACACGAAAGGCGACTGGATACCCCACTTGTCAACGAAGCGTTGGCGAATGGTCGCCGCATAGCGATCGTCGTCGAGTTCACTCAGACACGCCTGAAACAGCTCGGCGCGGCGCTGCTGGAAGTCTTCGTTGAGCAAGTCCACCGGGCCCCGCTGGAACGGGTGAAAGAACGCCCCGGGCAATGGCGCGAAAATCGCCGGCCAGCACAACAGGCCGAAGAGCGAGTTGATCAGGCTGTTTTCCACGTAATGCACCGGGCCATCGTCATCGTGCAGATGCGCCTGCACGTAAAACTCCACGGACAATGCAGGATCGCTGCGCGGCAACTGCAGATCCAGACGCTCGACCGGTTTCGCCGTTGCGCGCTTGAGCGGCGGGCCACCGAGTTTGCGCCGCACCCTTGGCAATATCCGTTGCAGGCCTTGCTGCTCGGCGGCGCTTTCCGGCGCCTGTTCCGCCAGCGTTGCGAGTTCCAGTGCCAACGGGTATTCGCCGCTGCGCTCCAGCACACGAATCATGCGCAAACGGGCGCCGGGATAGGCGCAATCACGATAAATGCTCAGGGCCAGGGCAAACTCGCTGATGCGCTCGCAATACTGGCCGATCTGGAACAACACCTTGCCACGCCGGCGTTGCAGCCACGGGTTGTCGAAGTGCAACGCACTCACCTGCTCGACAATGGTTTGCAGCGGCTCGCCGGCCTCGAAACGCATTTGGCAGTGGTGCAGGAACAGACAGGCGTCGACGTCTTCACGACTGCGCAGGCCTCGCGAATCGGCGCAGAACTCGACTTTTTCATAGGTGAAGATGCCCAGGTCGGCGAGGACGAATTCCGACCAGTCCTGATACAGGTTGCCGAAGAACATCAGACGCAAGCGGTCGCACAGGTCCATGAGGGTCAGGCTGAACAGCCGGTCATCGAGCAGTGGCGCCCAGTCGCGCAGGCAGCGCAATTCTCTGAACTGCTCGGCCAACAGTGGCAGCCATTCATCCTTACGCCCCTTGGGCTGTTCGATGGCGGCGCCGAAGGCTTGCAGAATTTCAGCTTTGAGCAGCACGTCGAACAACTCGGCGAGGGCCAGCGGCGCGTGTTCGTCGATCCAGCCACGCTCCAGCAAGGGCTGCGCGGCCGCGGCGATGTCACCGATTTCAACGTAATTGAGTTTGCCGGCCCGAAAATGCACACCCTTGCGCATCACCATCCGCACCAGCAAACCTTGCGAAGCACGCGGCAAGGCCTTGAAGTCGCGGATGAACGCGTGTTCCGTTTCGCTCATCACATCGACATAGCGAAGTTCAAGCCAATCAAGCACTTGCAGGAAGTTGTTAAGGTAATAGAACGGGTCGTCGAGGGGATTGGCAGTCACGGGAATTCTGGGGCCATGGCGAGCGAGTACTGGTTATGCGTACAGATAACAGCTGTGCCCCGCCCGGTGCAAACGGAAAATGATCAATGGCATTTTTTCGCCGGGCTATCGAACTTTTCTCACGGAGATAGCACCAACCGCGTTAGAAGGCCGACAATGCTCGGCATCACATCGAATGAGGATTTAGAAGTGGGTATGAAAATCAAGTCACTGGGCATCCCTTTCGCCATCGTCGCCGCGCTGGCACTGACCGGTTGCTCGACCCCGACGGTGGTCACTCTGCAGAACGGCACCCAGTATCTGACCAAGGACATGCCGAAAACCAAAACCAAGGACGGCTTCTATGAGTTCGAGGATATTTCCGGGGCCAAGGTGAAGGTCCGTGCTGATGAAGTCGCCACGGTGCGCGAGGAAGACTAGGTTTCGCTCGTTCCCACGCTCCGCGTGGGAACGATCATAAGCAGAGTGTTATTCGAAGGTCGGCATGCCCGGAATGCTGCCGTCACAAGGCATGTACGTGCCGCCCCGCTTGACCACTTCTCCCTGCAAACGCCGGCAGCGTTCCAGATCCTGCTGCGCCATGCGATCGATGCTCAGATTGCCGGTGGTCTGCGGCTGCTTGCCGTCACCCAGGCGCAGGGTCACGAACGGTTGTTCGGGCTGAATCTGAAAGCGGCTCTTCTCTTCAACCGGCTCGACCGCCTCGGTTTTCGGCGGACTCGGCAGTTGGTCGGTGGTGATGCCGTAACGGCTCAGAATCGAACTTTGAGGCAGATCGGCCCAGACATTGGCCGAACACAGCGCCAGTGCAACGAACCCGACATACCCCTTGAAACCTTTCACGTTTGAATCTCCTGTACTCAATGGCGGCTAGCTATAGAACGTGTGTGCACGTGCTGGCTTTAGGCCGCATTTCCTGTTTTCGCAGGGGTTTGAGTCAGAGAATGGCTGTCGAGTCACTTTTAAACCGCGTTATCGTTATTCGCGAGCAGGCTCGCTCCCACAGGGGAT
The DNA here is from genome assembly GCF_054667675.1 of Pseudomonas sp. S3_C06. Taxonomy (NCBI): domain Bacteria; kingdom Pseudomonadati; phylum Pseudomonadota; class Gammaproteobacteria; order Pseudomonadales; family Pseudomonadaceae; genus Pseudomonas; species Pseudomonas sp. S3_C06. The sequence goes on along the minus strand of NZ_CP162747.1, from coordinate 318,664 downwards.
TTGTAAACGACACAGATCCAGTGTGGGAGCGAGCTTGCTCGCGAAAGGGCCCTTACCGGCGCCCAATCAACCTCAGGCGATCACAACACCCTCAGCACTCAGACTATTCAGCGACACCCCGACCAACGTCACCGAATCATTGCCAAACGTCAGCACCGTGTCCTGCCCGACAGCGGCGGCATGGGCGCGGAAGTCCTCCGCCGGCAACACACCCTGAACACCGAGAAACACCAGTTTGTCGTTGGACGTGTAACCGACCACCCGGTCCTGCCCGAACGCCCCGTTGAACAGGAACGTATCCGCCCCGCCTCCCGACTCCATCAGGTCGTTGCCGGCGCCGCCAACAAACACGTCGTTACCCGCGCCACCGATCAGGTGATCGTTACCGTCCAGCCCGAACAACCAATCGCCACCCGAATGCGCCTTCAGCGTGTCGGCACCAGCGCTGCCTTTGACGCTGGACTCGTAAGCAGTGACGTTGTTGCCGACCTTCAAACCGCTGGCCGTGACGCTGTGGGTCACATCGTCCTTGAACAAGCCCCAGAGGAACCCCGGTTCTTTGGTGACAATGCTGCCGATGTCGCGGGTGATGCTGATCCCGCCGTTGGCATCGCGCACGTACAAGTTGCCGGCGCCGTCATTGGCGAAGTCGAAGTTCTTCACTGCACTTTGCAGGTCGAGGGTGTTGCTGCCCTGCCCGCCAAGGATGACGTTGTAGCCGCCGCTGTCGCGGAAGGTGTCGTTGCCGGCGCGACCTTCCAGATAATCGTTGCCGCTGCCGCCCTGGATCAGATCGTTGGCGTCACTGCCGATGATGAAGGTGCTGCCCTTGTGGGTTTCGGCGTTGCGGTTGAGGTCCTGCACCCAGGTGTTGGCCCGCGCCGGGTCCGAGAGGTTGGCGACGATGATCGCCGAGTCGCGACTGGTCAGGTCGTAGAATTTTGAGTCGATCACCCGGTTCATGCCGTCGCCATAAGCGGTCGGCAAGTGCGAGATCCAGGTGGGAATGTTGAGGATCGAGTACGGCAGCAGATTCCACGCGGTCGAGGCGTAGTGATCGTTGAAGCTGACGATGTTATCGGTGGCCGACTCTTTCGGCGCATCGTGCACACCGATGGAAGCACCAGTGAAGGTCGAGCCGTCGAGGGCGCGGAACACCGGGTCGTTTTCATAGCCGACGTTGAGCACTTTGTCGGTGCTGCTCTGGGTCGGCGAGGCGTAGGCAATGTAATTGGAATCGGCAAAGAAACCGCCCCACTTGCCGCCACTCAAGTCCGCCATGCTGTTGACCGCCAGGCCGCCGAGGCTGTGCCCACTGACCAGTACGTCCTTGCCGCTGAGGCCGTTGGCCTGGGCAAACGCCACCACATCATTGAGCAGATTGCCGAAGGCTTCGCCGACGTAGTTCTTGGCGTAATCCTTGGGGCCGAAGGCCGCGAGCAGGTCGTTGATCACGTCGCCAATGGAGTCGAGGATCAGGTTTTCCCGCGGGCCGCTGGTGCCGCGAAAGGCAATGCCGAGTTCCGTGAGATGGCCTTGGGCGTCGTACTTGCCGAGGATTTCCACTTGGGCAGTGGTGTAACCGGCCTTCTCGCCGAAGAAGGTTCCTCGCGCATCGGTCTTGCCGTCGTAGCCCAATTGCGAGGCGGTGATCGGCGTCCAACCGGCTTTTTTCACGGCGTCGAGGGCGAGTTTTTCCGAGTCGGGGTTCCACGGAATGCCGGGGATGACGCCTTGGGAGTCGGTGCCACCGAGCAGCGCCGTGACCAGCGTAGCGGGCAGGCCAAGGCCGAATCCGTTGTGCTGATAACCGGCGGCAAAGCCGTTATCGAGGTTGTGATAGGAATACAGCGTGATCGCCATGGCATCGCTGAACAACGCCTTGGAATCGGCTGTGCCGAAGTTCTTGTAGTCATACACACCCATTGCTATTGCCTCTCTCTTGTTGGAATTGTTAGAGATAGCTCACAGCCAGGGCGCCCCACGGGGACGCCCCGGAGCATTTCAGTACTACTTACTGCTGTTTTTACTGTGGGAGCGAGCCTGCTCGCGAAGGCGGGGTGTCAGGTACGAAGACTTCAACTGACACTACGTATTCGCGAGCAGGCTCGCTCCCACATTGGATCTACGCGAACATGAAACTGGAGTCCGACAGGTTAGCCACTCCCACCCCGATCAGGGTCACGGCATAGTCGCCAATCTTCAGCACGGTATCGCTGCCGGTCTGCGACGCGTGTTGCTTGTAGTCGTAGCCCTGCCCCGCGCCTTCGACGCCCATGAACACCAGTTTGTCGCTGCCCTGATAACCGTTGATGGCATCGAAACCGAACGCGCCGCTGAACAGGAAGGTGTTGTTGCCACCCACTGCCGTCATCACGTCGTTACCGGCGCCGCCGACGAAGGTCACATGGCCCTTGTCGCTGATCAGCTTGTCATCGCCACCGAGGCCGAATAGCCAGTCGCCGTCGGCCGTGGCGTGCAGCGCATTGCCGTAGCCATCGCCGCTGAGCGAGTGGTTGTACTGGGTCAGCTCGCTGCCGTTGGTCAAACCCTTGGCCGTAACGCCCCAGGTGATTTCCTTGCTGCCCCACCACGAACCCGATTCCTTGCTCACCAACGCGCCGATGTCACGGGTCATGCTGATGCCGCCGTAAGCGTCGCGCACGTACAGCGTGCCGTCACCGTCGTTGGCGAAGCTGAAGTTCTGCAGCGGTTTCTGCAGTTCGAAGGTGTTATGCCCTTGGCCGCCGAGCAGAATGTTGTAGCCGCCGTCATCACGGAAACGGTCATCGCCGCCCAGGCCTTCGAGGAAGTCGTTACCCGCGCCGCCCTTGAGCCAGTCGTTGCTTTGCGTGCCGATGATGAAGGTGCTGCCGGTGTGCGGCTCGCCGCTACGGCCGAGATCCTCAACCCAGGTCTTGCCGCGAGACGCTTCTTCCAGATTGGAGACGATGATCGTCGAGTCTTTATGCGTCAGGTTGTAGAACCTGGAATCGATCACCCGATTCAAGCCATCGGCATAGCCCAGCGAGCTGTGGGCCGACCAGTTCAGCGGATTGACGATGCTGAACGGCACCAGGTTCTGCGCGGTGGAAGCGTAGTTGTCGTTGAAGTTGACGATGTTGTCGGTGGTCGAATCGTGGGGCTTGTCGTGCTTGCCCATCGACGCGCTGCTGAACGTGGTGCCGTCGAGCACGCGGAACACCGGGTCGTTCTCGAAACCGATGTTCAGCACATTGTTGCCGGTGCTGCTCTGGGTTGGCGAGGCGAAGGTGATGTAGTTGGCGTCCTTGAAGAAACCGCCCCAGTTGCTCGCGCTCAGCTCGGCCACGCTGTTGACCCCGAGCCCGCCGAGGCTGTGGCCGCTGAGCAGCACGTCCTTGGCACCGATGCCGTTGGCAATGGCGAACGCGGCGACAGCCTTGAGCAGATTGTCGAAGGCGTTTTTCGCGTAGTTGCTCGCGTAATCCGAAGGCCCGATGGCGGCCAGCAGGTTGTTTTTCAGGTCGCCGAAAGTATCGCTGTAACCCAGCCCGCCGGTGCCGCGAAAGGCCACGCCGATGCCAATCAACTTGCCGGCAGCGTCATATTTGCCGAGCACTTCGGCTTCGGCGCTGGTGAAGCCGTCCTTCTCGCCAAAGAACGTGCCTTGTGGCCCGACCTTGCCCTGATAGCCCAGCGCCGTCGCCGTGACCGGCGCCCAAGCGGTGGCCGGCAACGGTTTGCCGGTCGGCGTGTAGGCATACAGCGTCAGTGCGATGGCGTCGCTGTACAAGGCTTTGCCATCGGCATTTTTATAATCGAACAGTCCCATGTTGTGCTCTCTCTTCCTTCAAATGACTGGCAGCTCTTTGCAGAGCTGCCAGCACGCCTTAGAACTGCCAGTCGAGGGTCAGACCCACACCGTGGTCTTTCTCGTTGCTACCGATCAGTCCGTTGTAATCCAGGTTCACTCGCACATCGCGGTTGAGCGCCAGACCCGCGCGTACGCCGACCACCGCGGCATCGCGATCCATCGACACGCCCTGCACAGTGAACGCGCTGTTGCCATTGGCGAAGGCCAGATGGCTGTCGGCATCGACGTTGTTCAGGTTGTGCTGCCAACCGAGGCTCGCACCCAGCTCCAGCTGCTGCTGATCCGACAAGGCGAACGAACGCTTGGCGCGCACGCCGAGGGTCGACAGCACCACATCGCGGTTGTCCTCACCCCCCTTCAACGCTGCAGCATCACCCTTCTCGGTGAAGCTTTCGGTATTGAGGTGCACGTAAGACAGATTGGCGAACGGCTCCAGGTTCATCGGTTGCAGGCCCAGATCATAAGCGGCCTCGGTGAACACTTGCGTGGTTGCGGCATCGTGCTTGGTCTTTTGTTTACCGCTCACGTCCCCGAACTGCAGGTCACGTTTGACGTCGACACGGTGCCAGCTGTAAGCGCCACCGACGGTCAGACGCAGCGCATCGATCTGATGCCCCAGGTACGCACCCAAGTGGTAGCTGTCGACCGACGCCGACGAATGCGTGCCGCTGCCCATGCTCAACGAGCTGTCGCTATAACCGGTAACGAAACCCAGACGGGTATCTTCAGCGATCAAGCCATCGACACCGGCCAGCAAGCCACCGATGGAGCTGTTGGAATCGGCATTGTCATGCCCGCCATCGCTCTTGCCCCACGAACCCAAGACCTTGACCCAAGCGTTGCTGCGCTCATCAGTCGGTGCGCCGGCATTGAACAGGTCACGCTCACGCAGACGCTCGCCCACCGCTTCACGCAGGTAACGGCTGTCGTTGATCAGCATCGTGCCAATGGCCGGATGGATCTCGCCGGACAACTGTTGGAAGGCTTGCTGCGCCGACGCCGCATTCGGCGACAGCAACAGGGTTTCGAACAGCGCATTGCCAGCGCCCAGACGCTCAGCCGCAGCACCCACGGCGCGTTGGTTCGGCGTCAAACCGACGCTGGCGAACGAGGCATCGTTACGCCCGACTGCCAACTGAATGCCAGTGGCCGAGTACGCCAGCGTGCCGCCAAGGAAGGCGTAATCCGGCAACACCTGACCGAAGCGTCCTTCAATGCCGCCGGCCGCTTGCAGGATGTTGTAGCGCGTGCCGAGCAGGCTTTGCACTTCGTTGGTGGTCAACAGGGTCGGACTGTTTTCCAGCGACATGCTCACCGTGGCGCCTTCAATCACGGCTTTGCCGGTAGCGATGATCTGATCGCTGCTGGTCGGCGACAGCTCTACGGCGTAGGTCGAACCCGGTGCAAAGGTCACGTCACCGGCCACGTTCAGGGTGCCGATGGAGTTACCCGGTGCGACCGTACCGCCGCTGTTCACCGACAGCGCGCCGATGTGGCCATTGCCGCCGAGGATACCGCCGTCATTCACTGTCACCGCCGACTGCAGCGAACCGTTGATGGCCAGGCGGCCCTGATTGACCAGGGTCGGGCCGCTGTAAGTGTTGTTGCCGGTCAGCACCAGCGTGCCGATACCTTGCTTGGTCAACCCGCCGTGACCGGAAATGTCGTTGCGCCAGGTATCGAGGCCGCAAGTGATGTCGGTGCACACGCGCTCGGTCGGTTTGCCCTGATCGATGATCGCGCCGATGCCCGGCAGATCCGCGACAAACTGGCCGGAACCGTAAGCACCGTCGATGCGGAATTCCGCCGGAATGTCCTGCTCGGTAACGAACATCGACGGGCCATCGATGCCTTTGCGCAGGTTGATCATGCCCCAGCCGTACAAGGCGTCGATGCCCGGTGCGCCGAGGTCGGTGGCGGTGGTGCGCAAGACAGTGGCGACCTGATCACCGGTCATGTACGGGAAGCGCTCCATCAGCACCGCCATGGAGCCGGCCACGTGCGGCGCGGCCATCGAAGTGCCGTTGTAGTTTTTGTAGCCGGTGGTCAGGTTGTCGGCGTTGGTGCCTTCAATGATCGCGCTGAAGATCTTCGTGCCCGGTGCCGAGACGCAGAAACTCGCGGTGTAGCCGCAGCGCGAAGAGAACGTACTCATGATGTACGGGTTGGCGCTGGCCAGGTCCGGGTTCTGCTGCAACGCGGCGACGGTGATCCAGTTCGGCGCGATGTCCGGAACGAAATAGCCGAGGCCGGCGATGGCGTCCGGGTTGTTGAGGTTGTAGTCGTTACCCGCGGCGAAGATCGTGACGATGCCGCTGCGCGCGGCGGCAATAGCGCCGTCGTAGGCGCCACCGGGTTTGGTGCCGAGCAGTGTGCGGATCTCGTTGAACTGCAATTGCGCGTCATTGACGGTGAAATGCGGATAGGCCGGATCGCGGCCACCGAGATCGAAACGATCAGTGATGCCGATGCCCCAACTGTTGTTGATGATGCGCGCGCCGCTGGCGATCAGTGCATCCCAACCGGCCTTGTACACCGCGCCGTCGTTGCCGCGAACAATGCCGTCCTCCGGGCCCGGGTCGCCGTTGTCGGCGCTGATGATCTGCGCACCGAACGCCACGCCGTGCATCGGCCCGCCGTCGCGACTGCCGGCGGCGATACCGCCGACGTGGGTGCCGTGGGCGCCGAGTTTGCCGTCGGAGCCGACCGAGGGCGAACCGTCATAGCGGAACGCATCGCCGGCTTTGACCGGGATGTACGGGTCGGTGTATTCGCGAATCCCGCTGGTGACCAGAGTGACGACTTTATTGCTGCCGGAAAACTCCGGGTGCGCGGCATACACTGGCTGGTCAAAGATCCCCAGTTTCACGCCTTTGCCGGTATAACCGGCGGCGTAAGCGTGATCGGCACCGATCGCGCCCAGGCCCCAATCGGCCTGAAACTCGGCACTGCGCCAACTCGACGGATCGCCCGTGCGTCCGCTCTCCACGTAGGGCACGGCGTGGGCTGTACCGATGGCACAGAGCACGGCGAGCGTGAGGGTTTTCAGGGCAAAGCGGCCTCCCGTTTGCGCGGGGGTATTGTTGTTATTCATCCAGCGACCTTCCTTAGTGATGTTGCGAAAAATCCTGATCGTTGCCACTGAGGGCGATGATCGTTCCCACGCTCCGCGTGGGAATGCAGCCCGTGACGCTCCGCGTCACTGGACGCAGAGCGTCCCTAGAGGCATTCCCACGCAGAGCGTGGGAACGATCGGAGCGCGGCGGTTAGAACTGCCAGTTCAGGCTCAAGCCAACGCCATGAAGCTTTTCGCGATTGGCCAGTTGTCCGTTGTAATCAAGGTTGACGCGCACGTCTTTGCTCAGCGCGAGGCTGGCCTGCACGCCGACCAGCGCGGCATCGCGTACCAGCGCCGAACTCTCCACCGCGTACGGCGTACCGCCGCTGGCAAAGCGCAGATGCTGTTCGGAGTCGATGTCGCTCAGGCTGTGCTGCCAGCCGAGGTGGCCGCTGACGTCGAGTGATTGCGCAGGCGAAAGATTGAAGGTCTTGATCGCCCGCACGCCGAGGGTGCTCAGCACGGCGTCACGTTGATCGCCCGAACTTTTCAGCGCGGCGGCGTCGCCCTTCTCGGTCAAGCCTTCAGTGTCCAGATGCACGTAGGCCAGGTTGGCGAACGGTTCCAGCGCCAGTGGTTGCAGGTGCAAGCGATAAGCCGCTTCGCCGAACACTTGCGTGGTCGCTGCATCCACCTTGGCTTTCTGTTTGCCGCTGATGTCGCCGTATTGCAGATCGCGTTTCACATCGGCGCGATGCCAGCTGTACGCCGCGCCGGTGCTCAAGCGCCAGGCGCCGATTTCACGGCCGGCGTACGCGCCGAGGTGATAGCTGTCGACCTTGGCCGAGGAATGCGTGCCCGAACCCATGCTCAGCGAACTGTCGCTGTAACCGGTGACCAGACCGATGCGGGTCTGCTCGTCCAGCGCGCCATCGACACCGGCCAGCAATCCGCCAATCGAAGTGTTGTAGCCCGCCGTGTCGTGACTCGAATCGGTCGTGCCCCATGCCCCGAGAGCCTTGATCCAGCCGTTGCTTTGCGCAGCCGTTGTGTCGTGCAGACGCTCGCCCACCGCATCGCGCAACTGGCGGCTGTCATTGATCAGCATCGAACTCAACGCCGGGTAGATCTCGCCGCTCAACTGCTGGAACGCTTGTCGCGCCGAAGCCGCGTCGGGTGAACGCAACAGGCTTTCGAACACCGAGTTACCCGCGCCCAGGCCTTCGACGGCAACGGCCACCGAGCGTTGATTCGGCGTTTGCCCGACGCTGGCGAAGGTTGTCGAGTTACGTTCGATATCGAGCTGAATACCGGTGGCGGCGTAGTCGAGGCTGCCGCCGATAAACACATAATTCGGCAGCACCGCACCGAACTGGCCCTGAATGCCGCCGGCCGCTTGCAGGATGTCGTACTGGCGCCCGAGCAGGCTTTGCGCCTCGGTGGTGCTGAGCAGCGTCGGGCTGTTTTCCAGCGACAGGCTGACGGTCGCGCCGCTGATGTTGGCGGTACCGCTGGCAACGATGCGGTCGCTGCTGGTCGGCGACAGTTCAACGGCGTAAGTCGAACCGGGCGCGAAGGTCACGTCACCGGCCACATTCAGCGTACCGATGGAGTTGCCCGGCGCCACGCGAGCGCCGCTGTTGGCGGTCAGCGCGCCGATCCGCCCGGAACCGCCGAGGGTGCCGCTGTCGTTCACCGTGACAGCGGAAGTCAGCGAACCGTTGACCGTCAGCAAACCGCCATTGACCGTAGTTGCACCGCGATAGGTGTTGTCACCGGAGAGGATCAACTGCCCGCCGCCGGATTTGATCAGGCTGCCCTGATACACCCGGCTCGCCGCCGCTGCATCACGGGCAGTGCCGACCGCGTAGTCGGTCTGATCCTGTTGGCTGGCGCCTGCGGGAACGCCATTCTGCCAGCCCTTGTCTTGCAGGGTTTGCTGCCAGGCATTGTGCTCGGCGAGGTCTTCGGCCTGACGCTGAATCAGCGCCTTGTCGGAGATGTCATTGCTCCAGACATCGCGCTGCCCTGCCCCCAGGCTGGCATCAAACGCACCGAGCAATTGCCCCGGCCCGCGCATCGCCCGATTCAGATTGGCCACGCCCCAGCCGACTCGGTCAGTCGGCGCATCGGTGACCGAGCCATCCAGTTGCGTGGCGGTGGTCAGCAGCACTTCGAGGGCCTGCTGATTATTCATGTACGGATAGCGTTCCATCACCAACGCCAGCGCACCGGTCGCATGCGGCGCCGACATCGAGGTGCCGGATTTGATCGCGTAACCGCCACCGGGAATGGTGCTGTCGATCTTCGCCCCCGGCGTGGTGATGCACCAGTATTTGGCGAGGCCGCACTGGTTGTACTTCTGCTGATTGCTCTGATCGAGGCCCGACACGGCCAGCCAGTGACCTTCCAGATCCGGCTGAAAATACGGCAACGCCGAACGCACGCTGGCATTCGGGTAGCCGCTGTTGCCGGCGCTGAACACGTTGATCACACCGCGTCGGGACACATCGGCGGCGGCATCGAGCCAAGTGCCTTTGTTCCAGTGCTGTGCATAAGCGGCGTGCAGATCAGCCAGTGTGCGGTAGCTGACATCCGGCGGCTGGCTGCCCCAACTGTTGTTGATCGCGCGCACGCCGGCATCGGCCAGGGCGTCATACACCGCTTTGAAATAGCGCGGATCGGGGTTGGGGCCGAACAGGAAACTGTCGTTCTTGTTGGTGTTGCCGACGTAGATTTGCGCGTTGTACGCCACGCCGTGCATGCCGCTGCCATCGCGCGAGGCGCCCATGGTGCCGACCACATGGGTGCCGTGGGAGTCGTTGTTGGGATTGAGGGTGCCATCGACGCTGAACAGCGAGCCGTCGATGTAGCTGCCGCTGGCCTGCACCGGGTGATAACGATCGCTGGCGAATTCCGGGTGGGCGGCATCGAAACCGGAGTCGAGGGCGCCGATTTTCACGCCTTGGCCGGTGATGCCGGCGGCGTACGCTTGCTCGGCCTGCATGCGGCTCAAGCCCCAGTCGCGGAGGAATTCAGCGCTGCGCCAACTGGTGGGATCGCCGGGTTTGCCGGCTTCGAGGTATTGCGCCTGAGCCTGGGTTGCAGAAATCACAAGCAGCAGGGTGCCGACCGAAATCGGCTTGATGCGTACGTCCATGTTCACCACTCACTTTTATTGTTTTATGCAGGTTGTTTTGCGGTGTTGCCTGTTCCCCTCACCCCAGCCCTCTCCCCGAGGAGAGGGAGCTGACCGCGATGTCTTGCGTCTTACATCGACCTGAAGAATCGGGTCGATTATGGATTCGGTGAAGCACATCCTCGCCAAGTGAGAGGGAGCTGACCGAGGTGTCTTGCGTTATTCATCGACCTGAAATGTTGGATTCGCTAGCGTTCGTTCAAGTCGGTGTACTTCTGCAATATCCCCCAATCGGTCCCCTCTCCCCCTGGGAGAGGGTTAGGGTGAGGGCTGTTGAGCGACCACAAAAGCCTCATCCACCCGCGCCAGATCCTGTTCGTTCAAGGTCCCGGCGTAGTAATGCAACTTGGTCCAGGCCATCAAATAGTCGTACCGCGCCTGCGCCAGATCGCGGCGAGTGGTAAACAGCTGCTGCTCGGCGTTCAAGGCGTCGAGGTTGGTCCGTTCGCCACCGAGAATGCTCTGCTTGGTCGACACCACCAGCGCTTCCGCCGAGCTCAATGCCTTCTGATAAGCGCGCAACTTGCTCACTCCGGACAAACAGGCACTGAACTGACGTCGCAGTTCGATCAGCGTCTCACGCGTCTTGCCATCAAGCTCGTACTCGGCCTGTTCCATGGTGCGACTGGCCTGACGCGTCGACGCCGAAACCCCACCACCGGCATACAACGGCACGCTGACCTCAAAACCGATGGTGTTGGTCTCATAGCGCTGGTTGTAGGTGTTGCCGCTTTCCGATTCGTTCTGGCGCATCGACGCGTAAGCACTGACTTTCGGCAGATGCCCGGCGCGATTGCGCTCCACCTCATAACGCGCGACTTCCACGGCCTGACGCTGCGAGGCCAGATTCGGGTTATTGCTTACCGCCATCTCGTGCCAGGTGTCGTAATTGGCCGGCATCAGCGCGAAGGTCTGGAAGTTTGGGCCCAGCGGCGCCAGATCGCCGATATCCACCGCGGGCGTGCCCACCAGCGCACCCAGTTCCCGCAGCGCGGCATCCTGTTCGTTGCGCGCCTCGATCTCCTCGGCGGTCGCCAGTTCATAGCGCGACTCAGCCTCAAGAATATCGGTGCGGGTGCCCTCGCCTTGCTTGAACATGTGCTCGTTCTGCTGGAACTGCTGCTCGTAAGCCTTCTTCTTCGCCTGAGCGATGTCGATCTGGTCCTGCGCAAACAACGCCTTGGTGTAGTTATCCAGCACCCGAACCAGCAATTCCTGGCTCTTGCCGCGAAAGTTCTCGTCGGCAAACAACGACTGCGCGACGCCTTTGCGATACGCGGCATAAGCCTCGTAGTCGAGCAGTGGTTGTTGCAAGGTCAAGGCCGAGCCATAACTGCTGTAGTTGCGGTCATCAGTACGATTACGCGCACGCTCATCGAGGGACGTGGCTTTCGATGAGTTGCGGCCCTTGTTGTAGGTGTAGCCGATGCGCGGCAGCAATCCGGCGCGGCCAATCGCACGGTTTTCCAGGCCGGCGTCACGCTCCTTGATCGCCCCGAGGAATACCGGGTCATTGCGCAACGCCTGTTCGTAGATCTCGAACGGCCCCATGGCCGCTACTGCTGAGTGACTCGCGAGCAGCATCATTGCCGCGCCGAGCAGGGAACGCTTATTCATACAGCCGAACATCCTTATTCCTCGGTCAACGCGGAGCCGGCCCGGTCGAGCAGCGGTTTGAACAGATAGTTGAGGAGTGAACGTTCGCCGGTGCGCACGAACATTTCTGCCGGCATGCCGGGCTTGATCACCAGACCGTTGAGTTTTTCCATGGCCTGATCGCTGACGCTGCTGCGCAACACGTAGTACGGCACGCCGGTTTTCTCATCGACCATCTGGTCGGCGGAAATCAGACTGACTTCACCCGGAACGCGCGGGGTTTTGCTCTGGTTGAAGGCGGTAAACAGGATGTCCACGGGCAGATGCGCGCCGACCTTGTCGATCAGGTTGATCGGCAAGTGCCCTTCCACTTCCAGCCGGGTGCCTTGCGGGACGATTTCCAGCAGGGTTTCACCCTGACGCACCACAGCGCCTTCAGTGTGCACGCCGAGGTTGACTGCCACACCGTCAGCGGTGGCGATGATTTCGCTGTGTTGCAAATCAAAACCGGCGGAAGTCAGTTGCTCCGACAGGGTCACGCTTTTCAGTTGCGCGTCGGCCAGTTGCGTGCGGACTTCCTTCTGATACTCCTCGGCGTGCTGTTGCAGTTTCAGGCGCGATTCAAGAATGCCCTGCTCCACGCGGCCGCTTTCGCCGGTGTTTTCTGCCAGTTGCTGCTGCACTTGCGACAGTTGCCGCTGGTATTCCATCAAGCGGTTGCGCGGGATGTAGCCGTTGTCCGCCAGCGGTTGCAGATTGCTCAATTGTTGCTGCAGCGAGTCGGCCTGAGCATTGAGATCGGTTCGGGCGCGGCGCATGCCGGCCAGTTGCGCGGTGGCGCCTTCGATGCTCGCGCGCAGCCCGGCCTGCTCGCGGTAGTACGCCTCGCGGCGGCTGCTGAACAGTTGGCGCTGGCCTTCCAGCACCAGTGCCAGACGCGGATCCGGATCATTGCTCAGCTCGGCCGGAAAGATCACTTGCTTGAGGTTGTCACGTTCGGCCTGCCAGCGCGCGAGGCTGGCCCAGGCCATACGGTATTGCGCTTGCAGCGACTGCACATCAGCGGCAACTTGCGTCTGATCGAGACGGAACAGCGGTTGGCCCTGCTTCACGATTTCGCCTTCGCGCACCAGGATCCGGCTGACCACGCCGCTGCTCATCGACTGCACGGCTTTGCGTTTGCCCGACACCACGACCGTGCCTTGCACCGGGATGCCCTGATCCAGCGGCGCCAGAGCGGCCCAAGTGAAGAAACTGCCGGCGCCGACGATCGCCAGAATCCAGCCCATGCGCGCGAAAAACTTCGCATCGCGCTCCGGGCGTTCGGTGATGTAGGCGTGTTCCATGCTCGCTTCGTTTTCAATGTTCATGCTTGCGCTGCTCATACACCCGAGTTCCTTGTCGAGGGCTGATACTGTCGGCTCATGCTGAGCCCGCCCGGTGCCTGTGCAGCTTTTTCCCGTTGCTGTTCTTGCTGGCCGGAGAGTGCCTTGAGCACGTCCTGACTCGGACCGAAGGCTTGCAGACGCCCGTCATTCAGGACCAGCAATTTATCGGCTTGGGCCAACACCGAAGAACGGTGCGTCACCAATACCACCGTGGTGCCCTGGGCTTTAAGCGCAGCGATGGCGCTGGCCAATGCCGCTTCACCGACGGTGTCGAGGTTGGAATTGGGCTCATCCAGCACCACCAGGCTCGGCGTGCCATACATGGAGCGCGCCAGGGCCACGCGCTGCTTCTGGCCGCCGGACAAGCCACTGCCGTCCTCGCCCAGTTGCGTGTCGTAACCTTGCGGCAAACGCAGGATCATTTCGTGCACGCCGGCCTGTTGCGCAGCGGCAACGACCTTCTGCGGATCGGCCTCGCTGAAACGCGCGATGTTCTCGGCGATGCTGCCACTGAACAACTCGATGTCTTGCGGCAGGTAGCCGATGTACGGGCCAAGGTCATCGCGGTTCCAGCGATGAATGTCCGCGCCATCAAGGCGCACAGTGCCGCCGAGGGTTGGCCAGACACCCACCAGCACGCGGGCCAGGGTCGATTTGCCGGAGCCGGAAGCCCCGAGTACGCCGAGCACTTCGCCGGCATTCAGATTGAAATTGACCATCTGCAGGGTCGCCGCGCGTTGCCCTGGCGGGCCGGCGCTGACCTGTTCGAAGGTGATCTGGCCTTTCGGCGCCGGCAGCGCCATGGCGTCGTCACTCGGCGGGAAGGCTTGCAGCAGCGCATCGAGACGGCGGTAAGCCAGCTTCGCCCCGCTCCACTGCTTCCATACGGCAATCAACTGGTCGATCGGGCTGAGCACACGGCCCATAAGGATCGAACCGGCGATCATCATCCCGGCGGTCATGTCTCCCTTGATTACCAGCAATGCGCCCAGGCCCAGCACCAACGATTGCAGGCATAGGCGCAGGGTTTTGCTCAGTGAGCTGATCACTGCACCGGTGTCACTGGCCTGATTCTGCAGGCCGAGGAAACGCGAGTGCACCTGAAACCAGCGTTTACGCAGGGAACCGAGCATGCCCATCGCCTGAATGGTTTCGGCGTTGTGCAAATGGCTGGTGGCCAACTGGCTGGACTTCTGCGAATAACCGGCGGCTTCGCCCAGCGGCTTTTTGGTCATGTATTCGTTCAGGCACGCCAGCCCTATCAGCAACAGTGCGCCCGCAGTAGCGAGCACGCCGAGCCAGACGTTGAACAGGTAGATCACAAACAGATAGACCGGGAACCACGGCGCATCGAAAAACGCGAACAGCGCTGGCCCGGTGACAAATTGGCGAATGTGCGTCAAATCACCCAGCGACTGCCCGGCGTTGCCCTCGCCTTTGAACAGGTTGCGCTCGAACGCCGCCTGGTAAACACGCAGGTTGAAGCGGCGCTCCAACTGGCTGCCGATGCGGATCACGATAAAGCTGCGCACCACTTCCAGCAGGCCGATAAAGGCGAAGAAACCGACGACCATCAGCGACAGCATTGCCAGGGTGGTCTCGTTCTGCGAGGACAGCACCCGGTCATAGACCTGAAGCATATAGATGGAGGGCACCAGCATCAGCACGTTAATCAGCGCAGTAAAGCAACCGACGCTGATCAGGATACTTTTATAGTCACCCAATGCCTTGAATAAGGGCGCGGTGGCTGGGGCCTTCGCCATCTTCATTGATTATTCCTGGAAAATATCTCCCGCCACTCGTTGGCGAGACTCGAATTAATTAACCGCACAACGTCGGAACTTGATTTTTTGTCTACCGCTTACACTTTCATAACAACTCAAGCAATTAAATGCGGCGCAGTTGCTACTCAGCGTTACTTATAACCATAGCGTGGCGCTTTATATTAAAACTTTGTCGCCGTCTGGATAGTCAAGGCTATTGCGCTGCGCGCTCAAGCGTAATCACCAGACCTGACTTCAAAGTGGTCAGATAAAGCCCATTACGTTGTCGGCTGAAGAACTGGATTCTTGAGCCTTCCTTGCCGGTAATCGACAGGCCGTCCGGATCGGGAAACCAACCGATCGGGGCTTGCTCAAGCCAGGCACCGAGACAGTCGGCCCCTTTGCCCAAGGTCTGATTGGATTCAAGGTCGATCAGGCAAGTATTCGAAGGCTTGTCCTGCTGCTTTTGTGCTTCTCGATCATCATCCCGGGTAGATAATGTCGCTTGCCATTGCCCCGCAAATACCGAGGGCTCTTCGAGTCTGAGGCTGCTTGCCATACTGGTTTCTCCTGAAATCATCATGAGCGCCGCCGAAAACCACGCCGCCACCTTGTAGGTAAAAGCTTTACTGATCATGGGAATATTCGCTCCGGCGTGTAGCGTTGCTTACCATCCAGCCCGATGCAAGCAAAGAAAGCGGCGCATCACACGCCGCTTTCCACTGCTACATCACGCCACGATGTCGCTGGTGGCTGCCTGGCCAACGGTGCTGACCTGGAAATCAGCCACGCCGTGCCCGGAGAAGTCCACCGACAGCAGGCTGTTGCCGCCCGACGACGTCAGAATCGCGTCACCGGCGGAACCGGTGAAGCTGCTGACGAAGTGCAGGCCGGCGCCGTTGGTGATGCCGGTCAGATCGATTTTGTCCAGACCGCTGACGAAATCGAGAATCTGATCGATGGCACCTGGCTTGGAATCGGAGCTGGCAGCGAACACGAACGTGTCCGAACCGGCACCGCCCCACAGCTTGTCAGCACCACCGCCACCCCAGAGGATGTCGTTGCCGGCACCGCCCTTGAGTTCGTTGGCCACGCTGTTGCCGATCAGCAGATCGCTGCCGGAACCGCCAATGGCGTTCTCGATGATCGCGCCCTTGGCGATGGACACGTTGCCCACCAGGCCGCCAACGTCGGAGAACGAGGCGTCATTGAGGTTGATCTTCTGGTTCTGAGTGAAGCCCGAGAAGTCCAGGGTGTCCTTGCCGCCCGCGTCCCACACCGAGAACACCACTTTGTCACTCGACGACGAAGCGCTGAGGAAATCGCGACCGGTGTTGGAGTTGAAGCCGTAGGTGGTGTCACCGGTACGGGTGGTGGTGTTGGCACCGTAGAGCTTTTGGATAGCAGCGATATCGTCCATCAGCGGGCCGGACGAATACGCTTCGACACCGCCCTTGCTGAAGTTCTGATTGGTGTTGCTTTCGCTCCAGTAGCTCATGACGCTGTAGCCGCGGGTGTCTTGCCCGTAGGAAGCGTCGTTGTAGGTCGGGTTGCCATTACCGGCGTTGTAGTCGCCAGGGTGAGCCAGGCCCAGGCTGTGGCCGATTTCGTGCGTCAGGGTCTGACGACCGTAGTTGTTCAGATCCGGATTCTTGTTCTGCGTGTAGCCACTGTTGATCAGGTACCACGAGGTGCCGTCATAACCGGCGCCGGTGCCTGGCAGATAAGCGAACGCTGCAGCGCCATCCTGGCCACCGCTGTAGTTACCGAAGGTCATGTGGCCGTCACCGCCCGAGGTTTTCTCGGTGAAGGTCACATTGGCCACGTCAGCCCAGGATTGCATGGCGAGCTTGGCCTGGGCTTGTTGTTGTGCACTGAACTGACTGAACCCGCTGATCCCGTGCTTGTTCATCGTGCTGGACGATGCCGAAGTCAGGAACGTATAGGTGAGTTCGATCTTGCCGCTGCCGTCCTTGTCCTGGTAGGCAGCGCCGTCGCGCAGCAACTGGGTTGCGGCCTGGTCGACGGAGAAGGAGGGTTTGCCATTGACCGTGAGGTTGCCGCCACGATCGTATTGATGGCTGAAGCTATTGATCTGGTTGTACGCCGAGCTGAAGGCAGACAGCTGAAAAGCCTGTTCGGCGGCATCAATAGCATTCGCTTTAACTTTCGACATAAACACACTTCCTTGTTTAGCAATGGAACAGTTTTTGTCCGACAGGACGATCTCTGGCGAGGTCGTCCTATCACTCGCCCAATGAAGGCGTAAGAAACCTGACACAATTTGAAATCTGCCGTAAAGGATTTTTTTGAGATCAAATCGGGCTGTTTCGGGAAACTGCCGTAAACAAAGCGTGCGGGGATGAAAGAATGTTTTAGTTGCGCGGCTTTTGCCTAATTGTCTGACGATTTTCTATTTAAATATTAAATATGGGTAAGTTGTTTTTTGTTAGGCGCGTCTCACTTTGCTGCACTTTATTAGTGCGATGCCAGTGTATTGATATCAACCATTTAAACGCCGAAAAGACATTGTGGGAGCGAGCCTGCTCGCGAAAGCGGTCGGTCATTCAACAGCAATGTTGTCTGACCCGACGCCTTCGCGAGCAGGCTCGCTCCCACAGGGATTTGTGTATGCCTGAGTGATTAGCTACCGGTACGAATCTTGTTCCACACCCGCGTGCGGATCCGGTCAATGTTCAACGGCATCGCTTCCAGCGCAAACAGCTTGCCCATCATCTCCGGGCTCGGATACACCTTGGTGTCGTTCTTGATCGCCGGGTCGATCAGGCTGTCGGCCTGCTCATTGCCATTGGCGTAGTGCACGTAGTTGCTGATGCCAGCCATCACGTCCGGGCGCAGCAGGTAGTTCATGAACGCGTAACCCGCCTTCTCGTCCGGCGCATCGGCCGGCATGGCAACCATGTCGAACCAGATCGCCGCGCCTTCCTTGGGAATCGCGTAGCCGATGTCGACGCCGTTTTTCGCTTCCTTGGCGCGGTTTTCGGCTTGCAGGATGTCACCGGAAAAACCGACCGCTACACAAATGTCGCCATTGGCCAGGTCGCTGGTGTATTTCGAGGAGTGGAAGTAGCTGACGTACGGCCGCACTTTCATCAGCAGCGCTTCAGCCTTTTTGTAGTCCTCGGGATTTTTGCTGTGGTGCGGCAGGCCCAGGTAGTTGAGCGCCGCCGGGAGCAATTCCGGGCCGTTGTCGAGGATGGCTACGCCGCACTTCTGCAGCTTTTCCATGTATTCAGGCTTGAAGATCAGGTCCCAGGAATCCACGGGCGCATCGTCACCCAGCACGGCTTTGACCTTGGCGATGTTGTAGCCGATGCCGGTGCTGCCCCACAGATAGGGGAAGCCGTGTTCATTGTTCGGGTCATTGGTCTGCAACGCTTTGAGCAGCACCGGATTGAGATTCTTCCAGTTGGGCAACTGGCTCTTGTCGAGTTTCTTCAGCGCCCCGCCCTGAATCTGCCGGGCCATGAAGTGGTTGGACGGAAACACCACGTCGTAACCGGATTTGCCGGTCATCAACTTGCCGTCGAGGGTTTCGTTGCTGTCGTAGACGTCATAGGTGACACCCACGCCCGTCTCTTTTTCGAAGTTCTTGGTGGTGTCCGGCGCGATGTAGTCGGACCAGTTGTAAACCTTGACCGTTTCCGCTGCCTGAGCAAGGGAAACGGCGAGCATCAGCGGTGCCAGAGCGAGGGTCTTGCGGATCATGGATCGATTCCTGTGTGGGTTTTCTTTTTTGTTGGCAGGCAATCAAAGGATCAAACAATCAGAAAATCAGCACGTAGCTCTTGCGCACGGTTTCCTGGATATCCCAGATACCGAGCGTATTGGCCGGCAACATCAGTGCGTCGCCACCTTGTATGTGCAGGGTCTCGCCGCCACCGTCAGGGGTGAACGTGCAGCGCCCGGAAATGAAATGGCAGAACTCTTGCGCGGTAATCTGCCGACGCCAGCGGCCCGGGGTGCATTCCCAGACGCCGGTTTCAACGCCGTCATCGCGCTCGACGCTGGTGGTCGAAGCAATGGCGACCGGTTCGCCGAGCGGCACGGCCACCGGATTGGACTCGTCGAGTTGCAATGTCGCGGTGTTTTTGAACTGGGTAATGCTCATGGTCTGACCTGTTTTTTGGGCTTTCTTGAAGTAAATCGACGTTTAGTGCATGAAACCTTCCATGAAACCCGCCACCTGACTGGCGAGCTTGCGCCGCCATGGCGCGGTCGCCGGGTTGGCCAGGGTCTGGTCTTCGTGGACGAAGCTTTTGATGATCGCGTTATAGCCGAGCCAGCGACACGGCTCCGGCTCCCACGCGCGCAGTGCATGAATGCCGCCGTCCGGCAGCACCCAGGGCTGATGAACCAGCTCGGTGTCACGCTCGAGAATCAGATCAGCCAGCGTGCGCCCGCCGAGATTGCTGGCGCCGACGCCCTCCCCGCCGTAACCGCCGGATAGCGCGATGCCGTTGGCGCGATCGCAAAGCATGTGCGGTCTGAAGTGCCGCGACATGCCAAGGTTGCCGCCCCAGGCGTGGGTGATCTGCACGTTTTTCAGTTGCGGGAACAGTTCGCCGAACAGATAGCGGCGCAGCTCGACTTCATCGCGGGTCAGGTCGAAGTTATGGCGCAACTTGCCGGCGAACTGGTAACCGCCACGGGCGCCGAAGATCAGGCGATTGTCGGCGCTGCGCTGGCCGTAGGTGACCTGGCGGCTGAATTCGCTGAAGGCTTGGCCGCGATTGAGGCCGATTTCATCCCAAGTCGCGGCAGACAACGGTTCGGTAGCGACAATCAAGCTTTGCACCGGTAATTGATAACGGCCCAGCGGCGGCAAGGTCACCGAATAACCTTCGACGGCCGGCACGATCCAGCGACTGCGCACGCTGGCCTTGGCGGTGCGCAAGCTGCCAGACTGCCAGTGGGTGACCGGGCTGTTTTCGTAGATCTTCACGCCCATGTTCTGCACGGTGCGCGCCAGACCGCGCACCAGTTTCGCCGGGTGGATGGTCGCCACATGCGGCGCGTAAATCCCGCCATAGGGCTTGGCTACGCGGATCTGCTGCGCGAGCTGCTCGGGGCTGAGCCAGCGGTAGTCGTCGTCGGTGAGGCCCTGGGCGTGCAGTTTGGCCAGATATTCACGCAGGCTGGCTTCCTGCTCCGGATAGCGCGCCGCGCAATACAGCACGCCGCCCTTGCGGTAATCGCAGTTGATACCTTCGCGTTCGAGGACGACTTCCACTTCATCGGGAATGCTGTGCAGCAGGTCGAATGACGCGCGACGCTGTTCCGGCGACAGTCCAGCCAGCAAGCGATCTTCGCCAAGCAGATTGCCCATCAGCCAGCCGCCGTTACGACCGGACGCGCCAAAACCGGCGGTCTGCGCCTCGACAATCGCAATGTCGAGCCCCGGCGCGAGTTTCTTCAGGTAGTACGCGGTCCACAGCCCGGTGTAGCCGGCGCCGATGATCGCCACATCGACGTCCAGATCTCGCTCAAGCTCTGGCCGCGCGGTCAGCGGCTCGTCGAGTTGATCCATCCACAAACTGATAGTGCGCCACGCCGGCATGCAAGACTCCGCCACTGAAATTCTTCGATGGCGTCGATCCTAGTGCGCGGGCTCAGGAGAAGTCTTGCGCGCGTGTCCGCAAAGAAATTTGTTTAACGTAAGCCTTCGGAGACTGGCCAGTGTGCTGGCGGAAACAGCTGTAAAACGCCGACAACGAATTGAAACCGGCAGCGAACGCCAATTCATCGATGCGCACCGGCGGCGTGGCGCTATCGAGCGAGCGCAGCAGATGCTGCAGGCGCGCCTGATTGACGTAGCGATAGAAACTTTGCCCGAGCACCTGGTTGAGCAGATAGGAAATCTGATTGCGGCTGTAACCACACTCCTTCGCCACCCGTTGCAAGTCGAGTTCAGGATCGAGATACGGCTGCTGCTTTTCAAAGTACTGTTGCAGGTCTTCAGCCATGAAACTCAATTGACGCGGCGACAAGCCCAGGCGACTGACCGCCGGGCGCTGACTTGGCGGACTCTTGCCGTCGGTTTGTGTACGCACCAGTGATGCGTATTCGTTGACGCGCCAGATCAGCCCGTCCTTCACCGTGATCGCTTCGCTTGAGCGAAACGACACCAGCCCGTCGCCGCCGCGCAAGGTCACTTCGTATTGAATGAACGCGGTATTGCCGTCGACGCGAATACGGTCGCAATGCTCGAGCAGTTCGTCGGATTCACGCGGCATGCTGACGCGCACGTATTCGCGCAACTCGGCGAGACCGAGCACGCGGTTCTGAAAGAAATCGTTGTACTGGATGTCCGGGTGATACAGCGCCATGACGCTGTCGAGGTCGCGGTGCTTCCAGCTCAGGTGATAGCGCATGACCGTGGCCGCCGTAGCTTTGGTCTGTTCTGGGCCGTCGTCGTCGGCGTGCATAAAGGGCTCGGCGAAAAAGAATCGAGCTTGCCCAAGTTCGGCACGCGCTTCAATGGTTAATCCGTAGTGGCCTTTTGGCGATGACTGCGTAGGCCGTGACTTACATCAAAAAATGCGAAGCAATCGCAAAAAGAACTGAAAAATCTCACAGGAATTTCACATCGGGATGCTACTTTTAATGTCAGTCACCGGTTGAGCCAATGAAGGCTCTTCCCTCCTAACATGAGCAAACGGAAGCGCTCGATGAAGAAGGCGGGCAACACATGAATAAAGGGTCAAGCAAAGTCACGTTCCCCAATGCATGCCAACTGATGCGCTGGCATTTTCATCCCATGGGTTTCGAGGCAACGATGGACGCGCCGGGCAGTATGATCGCCCGACTGTTTGATCGCGCCAGTGGCGAAACCATGATCGCCATCGCGGGTATCCCGTGTGCGACGGTGATGAATGCAGCGGATGTCGAACGAATTATCGAGGCTGTGGAGGACGAGCTGGAAGCTTTCGTACCTCCGGAGTCTCTCAGGAGTTACGCATAGCCATTTGATTTAAAACGAAAAAGCCCACAGCGATGTGGGCTTTTTTGTGCTTATGCGGTTTGTTTGGCGATGCGGTGATCAACGAAGAACGGCTTGCCTTTGGCCACCCGGTCAGACGCCCGGGGCATGTTCACCGCTTGCGCTTCCTGCGGTTCGACATACCAGTAGCAATGGCTGACCGCGCGGGTGATGCCGACATACGCCAGGCGCAGGATCTCGTCTTTTTGCGCCGTGTCATACGGCTCGCTGTCGCCGGACTTGCCCAGTCCTGCCATGCGATAGATCTGATTCTTATAGGGCGAACTGGTCAAATGCTGGCAGTCACCGAGCAGAAAGACCGCGTCGGCCTGCAGGCCTTTGGCGCTGTGGTAGGTCAGTTGCTTCAGGCGTCGCGCTTCGTACGGCAAGCTCGAATCCACATTAACTACGGATTGAATATGCTCTTCAATCAATGACTTATCGCTGCTTTTTCGATAAAGCATCAAGATTGAATGGCCCTGACGATAATGTTCGGCGAGGCGCTGCCCCAATGCCTGATCATCGCGCTCGAGCACGTTGACCGGCTGCAGTGGCTTGACTGCGCCGCTGGCCTTGGCCTTCTTGCCGGGGATCGCCGGGGCGGCGCGAACGATGTGCTCGGCCGCATCGATAATGTGCTGGTGGCTGCGGTAGTTGTCGCTGAGCATCACCCGCGTCGTAGCGGGCGACGGGAATTCTTTGTCGAACGCCATAAAGTAGCTCGGCGAACTGCCGCGCCAGCCGTAAATCGACTGCCAGTCATCACCGACGCACAACAGCGACGAGCGTTGCGCCCCCCGTCCGACATGCATCGCCGGGCCTCGACTGCGGATTTCCGTGAGGCTGGCGCGGATCCACGAGACGACCTGCGGGGAAACGTCCTGAAATTCATCGATCATCAGGTGCGACAACGGCCTCAGCAGCTCATCGCTCAACAGCTTGAGGTTCTCCGGCGAGTGCTCGCTGAACAACGCGAACATTCGGTTGTAGGTCATGACCGGCGGTTTCTGATCGAGCAGATGATCTTCAAAGGCGCGCCAGAACAGGCTCAACGCCTCAAAGAAAAACCGGTCCGGGTCATCCTTGGCAAAGCTCATGCGACCGACCGCGTCAGGCACGTCCAGGCCAAGGTTCTCGATGAAACCTGCTGCTGCGACAAAACAGTCGAGCAACGGCGCCGACGCCAACTCGCCTTTGACCTTGTAATCGAAGCCCGGCCCGGCACTGGCATCGCCTGCCAAAGTCGCAAGAACACGCTTTGACGCATCATAACTATCAAGCCAAATCAAAGGCTTACGACAGAAAGCTTGAAACAAGGTGCGTTTCACTGCCCACTCTGCGCGCACGCTGAGCTTGGCGTTTGGCCGACTGACCTGCGGATTTTCCCGTGGATCGAAACCGAGTACCACCCAGGCATCCAGACTCGGAATGTAGCCATGGCAATGGAATTTTGCGCCGTTGATATCGAAACTCTGCCGGTTCGGCTCGATGCCCTTGATCGGCCAGGCGCCGGCACGGAACCACAAGTCTTCGATGGCATCGCACAGTTCTTCGTCGCGCTGGGAGGCCAACTGCGTTACCGCTACGCGTTTTTGCACGTCCGGGTGATCGCGCTCCAGCTCCTTGAGCTGTAGACCGGCGCGGGACAATGGCTGAATCAGCTGACGGAAACGTTCGTCTTCGTTGAACAGGCGGTGATAACAGGCGTTGAGTTGCTGGCGTTGCACATCGTTGATACGCAAGTCGAACGGATTGCTGTCGACCTCCTCGTCAGCACCTTGTGGCCGATTGCTCAGGTTCTCAAACGCCTGCAAGCGTTCAAAACCCGGCAGGCTGCGCACCATCGGCAGGATGCGCGAGTGGAAGGTGCGCACCAGTTCTCGCGCCTGGCGCAGATTCAGCGCCAGGCCCCAGAGCGCGAACAGTTCGATCAGTTTATTGATGAAATCCTTGCGCGACTCGCGGGTGAAGGTCACCACGGTCATCGAATCCAGCTCAAAGCCCAGATAGTGGTTAAGCAACAGGATGCGCAGCACCAGCGTGGTGGACTTGCCCGCGCCTGCACCAGCGACCACTGAGGTTGACGGTGTTTCGCTGAAGATCATCTTCCATTGCGCGGTACTCGGCTGCGCGTGCTCGGGCAACAAACGGGCGACATCGGCCTTCATGCGCTTTTTCAGCTCGGCCGTCAGCGGCAGACGCCAATCGTCGAATAGATGGTTATCAACGCTCGGCGGGCGATGTTCAGTGTTACGACTGTCACGAATCAGCAGCACCTGACGGCCCTCTTCCAGCCCCTCAAGTTTGCCCTCGTTAAAGCCATATTCGACGCCAGCGGTGTGGCCGCTGCGGAAACCATCGGCCTGACCGTGCAACCAAGACGCACGGTGCTGCGCGCGCAAACGGGTCAAACCATGACCGAAGAAGCGTGCAGCCAGGCGTTTGAACCAAGGCATCTCGGCCAAGGGGCGAAGTTCGGGAGGAAGATCGGGGGTGTGTTGCGCCACGCTGACGGGCTCCAGTGTGTGAGGCTGTTGCGGCTATGGTGTCTGTATTTGCCGTTCAGTTCTAGCGAAATGCTTACAGGTCATTGGTTTAGGCGATGAACTGAAGGTGAGATGAAACCCTTTCGAGGTGTTTTCTTATCGGTCATTTCGATCATAACGCCGCACTTTTTACGCTTTTTATCGATTGTTAGCTGATAGATGATGGCCGTCATAAACCACCGGTGTCGCGTCGGGTGTCATCCATTCACACCCTATGACGAGCCTTTTGAGGAGACGATCATGCTTGAACTCAGACCTTTCAGCTCGCTGGGCGGCGCCCACCACGGCTGGCTGGATGCCCATCACCACTTTTCGTTCGCCGAGTACTACGATCCGCAGCGCATGAACTGGGGCAACCTGCGGGTGTGGAACGATGACGTGATTGCAGCAGGCACTGGCTTCCCGCAGCACCCGCATCGCGATATGGAGATCATCACCTATGTCCGTGAAGGCGCGATTACTCACCAGGACAACCTGGGCAACAAGGGCCGCACCGAGGCTGGCGACGTCCAGGTGATGAGCGCCGGCACCGGCATCGCACACAGCGAATACAACCTGGAAGCAAAAGACACCAAGATCTTCCAGATCTGGATTCTGCCGACGGAAACCGGCGCACCGCCATCCTGGGGTGCCAAACCATTCCCGAAAGGCCAGCGCGAAGGCTTTGTCACCTTGGCCAGCGGCAAGGATGGTGATGACCAGAGCCTGCGGATTCGCGCTGATGCGCGATTGGTCGCGGCCAATCTCAAGGCGGGTGAAACGGCGGAATATCGTCTGGATGAAGGCCGTCGCGCCTATCTGGTACCGAGCACCGGCGTGATTGAAGTCAATGGCTTGCGCGCACAAGCTCGAGACGGTGTGGCGGTGGCACAGGAGCGCGTGCTGAGCGTCACGGCCATTGAGGACAGTGAAATCGTCTTGGTGGATTTGGCTTAATCGCCTGAAGGGCAGACAAAAAAAGGGGCAACCATCATGGTTGCCCCTTTTTTCATGCGCTTGCGAACATCACTTGCTGGAGATGGCGCCATCCACCAAGGTCTGCGCTTCAACCACCAATTGCTT
This sequence comes from Pseudomonas sp. S3_C06, assembly GCF_054667675.1. Lineage (NCBI taxonomy): Bacteria > Pseudomonadati > Pseudomonadota > Gammaproteobacteria > Pseudomonadales > Pseudomonadaceae > Pseudomonas > Pseudomonas sp. S3_C06. Next base: position 293,193 of record NZ_CP162747.1, on the reverse strand, counting down.
GAGGTGGTCGTCACTGATGAAGCTTTCGGCGTAGATCTTGTAGATGTCCTCAGTGCCCGACGGACGCGCGGCGAACCAGCCGTTTTCAGTCATCACTTTCAGACCGCCAATGGCCTGATCGTTACCCGGTGCATGGCTGAGAATGCTCTGGATTTTCTCACCGGCCAGTTCGGTCGAGGTGACCTGATCAGGTGACAGCTTGCTCAGCAGTGCTTTTTGCTCCGGATTGGCCTTGGCATCGACGCGCACCGAGAACGGCTCGCCCAGCTCATCGGTCAACGCTTTGTAAGCCTGGCTCGGATCGCGACCGGTGCGCGCGGTCATTTCCGCGGCGAGCAATGCCGGGATCAGACCATCCTTGTCGGTGCTCCACACGCCACCGTCCTTGCGCAGGAACGATGCGCCGGCGCTCTCTTCACCACCGAAACCCAGCGAGCCATCGAACAAACCGTCAGCGAACCATTTGAAACCGACCGGAACTTCGTACAGACGACGACCCAAACGCTTGGCAACACGATCGATCAGACCACTGCTGACCACGGTTTTACCCACACCGGCATCCGCGCGCCACTGTGGACGATTCTGGAACAAGTAATCGATCGACACCGCCAGATAGTTGTTCGGCGCGAGCAAACCACCGGACGGCGTCACGATGCCGTGGCGGTCGTGATCCGGGTCGCAGGCAAACGCGACGTCGAAGCGCTCTTTCAGGCCGATCAGGCCCTGCATCGCGTGGCTGGACGACGGGTCCATACGAATCTGGCCATCCCAGTCGACAGTCATGAATCGGAACGTCGCGTCGACTTCCTTGTTGACCACTTGCAGATCGAGGCGGTAATGCTCGGCAATCGCCGACCAGTAGCGCACGCCTGCTCCACCCAGCGGATCAACGCCCAGACGCAGTTTGGCGTCACGAATGGCATCGAAGTCGATCACGTTGATCAGGTCGGCTACGTAGGTGTTCAGGTAATCGTGACGATGCGTGGTGCTGGCCTTGAGCGCCTGCTCGTAGCTGATGCGTTTCACACCGGCCAGTTTCGCGGCCAACAGTTCATTGGCCTTGGCTTCGATCCACTTGGTGATGTGGGTGTCGGCCGGGCCGCCATTGGTTGGGTTGTACTTGTAACCACCGCTTTGTGGCGGGTTGTGCGACGGCGTGATAACGATGCCGTCCGCCAGGCCCGAGGTGCGGCCACGGTTGTAGCAGAGAATGGCGTGGGAAATGGCCGGTGTCGGCGTGTATTCATCACCTTCGGCGATCATCACGGTGACACCGTTGGCGGCCAGCACTTCCAGGGCGCTGGCACCGGCCGGAGTAGACAGTGCGTGCGTGTCGATGCCGACAAACAGCGGCCCGGTGATCCCCTGGGCTTCGCGGTACAGGCAGATCGCCTGGCTGATGGCCAGAACGTGCCACTCGTTGAAACTCAAGTCGAACGAGCTGCCCCGGTGTCCGGATGTACCGAACGCCACACGCTGAGTGGAAATCGAGGCGTCGGGCTGTCCGGTGTAATAAGCCGTTACCAGTCGCGGGATATCGACCAACAATTCTGCCGGTGCCGGTTTGCCCGCAAAAGGACTGAGTGTCATGCAAAACCTCTGAAATAGAGTGGTTCAGGAATGGAGCGCAGTTTACTGGCAGTTTGACCGCAGTGCGATGGGATCTATCCGGAACTCTCCCGATGTTTTTTAACGTTAGTCAGCGGGAGCCAGCCGCAAGGCGTCACCGATCAGCCCGACCACACAGGCCAGGTCATGGTCGGCATGAGTTAGCGGGCTTAAACGCAGATGGTGTGCATGCAGACCTTGCAGGCTGAACAGCTCGCCCGGCGCAATAACGATCTGCTGCCTGAGCAGGCGCTGAAACACATAGCCCATGTTCACCGGTCGCAGCGAGCGCACCCAGACGGTTGCGCCGCCCTGCGGTTCGACAATCTGCAACGCATCACCGAGGCGCTCGCGCAACAGGTCGATCAACTGCGTGCGCCGCTCCTTGAGCATTCGCCGCAATATGGCCAGATGTTGATCCAGCCGACCACCGCCAAGCAGCCTGGCGATGGCCTTCTGGCGGATGGGCGACAAGCGAAACGCGCGCAACAGGAAATGCCTTTGCAATTCATTGCGCCAATGACGCGACAGCAAAAAGCCGAAAGGCGCTTCGGCACCGATGAATCTCTCGAACGTGGAGAACACCAGCAAACGATCAGGGTCCAGGCAGTCGCGCAATCGCAGGACGACACTGCCCTCATGAAGTTCGCTGTAACAATCGTTTTCCAGCACCCACGTGCCGTGATGCCCGAGCAGATGCGCGATTGCCTGCTGGTTGCTCAGTGGGCGCAAGGTGCCTCGGGGCATGCTCAACGCCGCCGACAAAAGAATCAAACGCACCGGCTCACTTTGGAGCAACGACTCCAGTCGCTGCGAATCGATCACGCCACCGGCGAGCAGCGGCAGCTCGATAACCCGCACTTCAGCGGCCTCCAGCAGGCGCAAGATCACCCAGTCACAAGGCGATTCAACGATCACCGTGGCCCGACGCAACTCAAGCACCGAAATCAGTATTTCCAGGACACCGCGCAAGTCGGCGCCGATGTAAACATCATCCGCGCGCCAGTAATTGGCGGTAGACGAGGTGTAGCGCGCGGCCAGCACGGTGCGCAGTTCCAGCTCTCCGCAAGGTTGCACCAACGCTTGCGGCTGACGAGGATACTGGCGCAGCAGTTCACGCTCCAGCATCAGCAATGGACTGTCCAGTGGTTGCAGCGAGGCCGGTTCATCACCGCTCAACACGCACATGCCGGGTCGCCTCGCGTTGACGTAAACGGTTTCCAGCAAATCACTGCCGCTGTCGGGCGAATCCATCACGTGCAGCGGCTGCGCGTAGTAACCGGACTTGGCAATCGAATAGACCCGCCCTTCCTTCTCCAGCAGCGAATAAGCGTACTGGACGGTCGAGATCGACACATTGAGCCGATCAGCCAATTGTCGCAGTGACGGCAAGCGCACCGGTGGGCTACTCCCCGCCTCGTCTATCAGTAACTTCAGATAGCGATAAACCGCCTGGTAAACGAAGTCATTTTCTCTCGATGTTTTCACGAGCCCGCGCCCATGGGCACAGGTTCACCTCCGGACAGGCAGCGCACAATCAGCCTTCCGCCGATCGATCGGCGGGAGGCTCAGCCAGCGTGTCGTCCTCATTTTCGTTCTGCGCTGCACCTTCGCTGGATTCAGGCATGCGCACAGGCCCCATTGCATACAGACGCACAACCATCCTGACGGGCAGCCCGCTGACATCCGTCAACCACTTCAGTACCTGCTCCGGAGCATGCAGCCCTTGCATTGCCCGATGCAGATCCGGCAACGCCACCAGCATCCCGGGATGACAATTACGCAGGAACCGCTCAAGCCCGGCACCCGCGTTGATAAAAGGCGCAAACAAAAGGCATGTCAGTTGGATTTCATTCAGCTCGAAATTGGCCTGCAAAGCGTTTGCCGCCTGCAAACGCAGATGCTCAGGCGCCTGCAGATCGCCGAAGCTCGCCAGCAATTGTTCGCAAACAGGCTCAGGAACCTGCTTTTGCCGCATTGTTATCAGCAGACTGGTCAGGTAATCACTGACGCCGGCCTCATAGGTCCGCCCCTCGATGAATTGCGCCTGCAAACCTCGCAAATGCGCGGCCACCACTGGCTCCACGTGTTCATCATCTCCTTGATAGAGCGTCACGTCGTCAGCCTGAAAGCCCAGAAAATCACTCAACAAAGGCCAGCGTTCTTCGAGTTTGCCGACAATCATGTCGTTGATATTGATAAAACTGGTGCGCCGACAGGCCTCGAAATGGCCTTCCGGGCGCCAGGTTACCCGCTCCTCGTCAGAGTAAAACTCGCGGTAATAATCTCCGCCCAGCCCGTCGAGCAGCGGGAACAGCATTTCAAAACCGGCGGTGCTCATCTGCGGCGCGGCAATCGCGGCTTTGTGCGTGGCGCGCTCCAGGCCGTCGAGGAAGTGCCGCTGACGACGTGCGGACTCACTGCCGATCATCGCGTCAACGCCATTGTTCCAGCGCGCAACCTGACCGTAGAACTCGGCGGTGGCCAGATAAGCGTCATCCCACAATTCAAGCGGTTCATTCCAGGCTCGACGATGCCCGATCAACAGCAGGTTGATACGATTGGTCTCGCGACCTGCTTCGCCAATGGGAGCCTGATGATCAAACGGCAAAACCTCGCGGTGATCCACCATCACCAGCTCTACCCGAGGGTCGTCATACAGAAACAGTGCACTGTAGCTGCGGTGTATGTTTTGCAGGGACGTCTCACTGTTGCCGTTCCAGCGCAAGGTCGCCACCCGTAGCTGAAAGGTCGCAGGCGAACGGCCAGCAATGCTCAACTGCGCGGCCCGCAGCAATGCCAGGGTGTAACAACTGTCGCGCGACCCGGACTGGTTCACCAGCACCTTGAAATGACCGATGTTCTCCATGCCGCCCGCCGCCACTGCCAGTCGCTGGATCAGCAACTGCAGCGCCGTGCGCTCCGCGCGGGAAAAGAAACTCAGCAAACGTTGCAACACTTGCTGGTAGACATAGTTCATTGCCTGATCATGGATCGTGCTCATCGGTATTTACCCAGTATCGAAAGTTTCCTGCCGCACGCACTGAAACATCAGTCAGGCGACAATTCATCAATAAGTAATAGACGTTCGAATGCTAACACTTACAAGTTTGAAGTTATTTGAAACACTTGAGCTGACAAAACCCCTTCAGCCGCTGAACGGCAGCCTCAACCCCCTGTAATTGCTGGGATAATTTTTTCTGGACGCAGTCCTAGGAAACTTCCCACAAGGTCCCACGACAAGTGAGTACAAGAAAAAGAGAAGCGGTTTCCGAATAGGACTACAACAATTAAACAGAAATAGGCGCGACCAACAGATTTAGCCGTTTTATATCGCACAGGACAAATTGAATGCACAGACATGGCTCATTCCTTGAGATGAAAGTAATCATTCAATTATCAGGGCTTACATTGTGATTAGAAGATACAGATCGCGTGCAAAAACCAGTTCAGTTGCTGAACGGTCATGGGGGCATTATCACAGTGCGCTGTTTTTTCAGGAGGGAAGCTAAACGCAGAAGAGTCCGTGGGGCCACGGACTCTGATGACAGGGCTTACGCCGGTTCGACTTGCAGCGCTACCCGCTCGCGGCACGGGCATTCGTCCATGTAGCGATGCGCTTCGACGAACTCGTTGAACGGGAATACACGCGTCTTCAGCGGCAGCAACACACGGTCAGCGGTCAACTGGTTGATGTCACGCAGGGCGCGTTGCAACGCGACGTGGTCCTGAGTGATGCCCAGTTCCGGCTTGCCGGTAAAGTTGCCGATGCAGTGCACGAAGAACTGGATGTTCTTCTGGAACGCTGCGCAGGCCGGGAACGGCGTCTGGTTGCCGCCCTGCAAGCCGTACAACACCAGGCTGCCACGCGGCGCCAGTACATCGCCAAGCAGCGACATCTGTGGACCGCCGAGGCCGTCGAACACCACGTCGACACCGCGGTTGTCAGTGATCTTGTTGATTCGCATCAACAGATCTTCCTCTTCGGTGACGATGACCTTTTCAGCGCCAAGGGACAGCAGGTACTCGCGTTCCTCTGCTTCTTTGGTCGCAGCGATCACGCGTACGCCCATCGCCTTGCCCAACTGGACAAACGAAGGACCGGCGCAATGGCTGGCGTCCGTGACCAGAGCAAACTGCCCCGGTTTGACCCGCGCCAGATCGGCGTAGGCAAAGTAGGCGATCAGCAATGGCGTGTAATGCACGCTGGCTTCGATCGGGGTGAGCACATCCGGATAACGGGTCAGCGCGGTACGCGGCAGTACGATCGACTCGCCGTAGACCGGGTAGTCGTTCGCACTCTCGGCCGGAAAGCTGGCGACCTTGTCACCCACTGCCAGATCATCGACACCGTCGCCGACAGCGGTGATCACACCGGCCATCTCGTGACCAAGACCCGCAGGCAGTCGCGCCTGAGACGAGGCCAGATTCTGACGCCAGAGGGTGTCATACCAGCTGATGCCGATCGCCTCGACGCGCACCTGCACTTCGCCAGGACCTGGCTGAGCGGCCGCATGCTCTTCGCATTTGAGCACCTCGGCCGGACCAAACTTGTGAAAACGGATCGTGCGGGACATCGCAAACCTCGTCAAAGTAACCTCTAATGCCATGAACTCTATCTGGGCTTTTGACCCAAGACTATCAGTGGCTATTAATAGTCGACATGCCTGTCATTGATTCCGCAGCAGGGGCGGCATTGGCAAAATCCATGAAAAACTGCTGCCACCGTCTCAGTAAAGCTGAATTTTCCGGTGCAGAGTACCAGCCTTTCCCCGTAAGATTCATGCCGGCCATTGTTCTCATATGGCCGCTCTCGTCAAGCTTGATGACTCTGCCAGGACTCCAGATGAATCGTAATGACCTGCGTCGTGTCGACCTGAACCTGTTGATCGTATTCGAAACATTGATGCACGAACGCAGTGTGACCCGGGCGGCAGAAAAGCTGTTCCTCGGTCAGCCGGCGATCAGTGCGGCGCTCTCGCGCCTGCGCAGCCTGTTCGATGATCCGCTGTTTGTACGCACCGGGCGCAGCATGGAACCGTCCGCCCGCGCGGTGGAAATCTTCGCCCTGCTCTCGCCTGCCCTCGATTCGATTTCGACCGCCGTCAGCCGCGCGGCCGAATTCGACCCGGCCACCAGCACTTCGGTATTTCGGATCGGTTTGTCCGACGACGTCGAATTCGCCCTGCTGCCGATGCTGCTCAAACGCCTGCGCGCCGAATCGCCGGGCATCGTGCTGGTGATCCGTCGCGTCAACTACATATTGATGCCGGGCCTGTTGGCCTCCGGCGAGATCTCCATTGGCGTCAGCTACACCACGGACCTGCCGGCCAACGCCAAACGCAAGGTCCTGCGTCGCAGCGCACCAAAATTGCTGCGCGCCGATACCGTGCCGGGGCCGCTGAGCCTGGACGATTACTGCGCACGTCCGCATGCGCTGGTGTCGTTTGCCGGCGACCTCAGTGGCTTTATTGATGAAGAGCTGGAGAAACTGGGGCGCAAACGGCATGTGGTGCTGGCCGTGCCACAGTTCAATGGTTTGAGTACGTTGCTGGCGGGCACTGACATCGTGGCGACAGTGCCGGATTACACGGCGGAGGCGTTGACGGCGGCTGGCGGCGTTCGCGCGGAAGATCCGCCGTTGCCGACGCGCACGTTTGAGCTGCACATGGCTTGGCGGGGGTCGCAGGATAATGATCCGGGGGAGCGTTGGTTGCGGTCGCGGATTCAGATGTTTTTTGGGGATCCGGATAGTCTCTAGAGCTAGGACTCTCCGCTATTCGATAGACCGGCCTGAGGTTTCAACGGAACAGTGGAAGCAATAAAACTGCGTATGTCGGCCGAATGAAAACGGTGAACGCTCACCGTTTTCATTCGGGTCGGGATACTAATATTTGAAACGACCCACCAGGCCTTTCAGCTGACCGGAAATGTCTATCAATCGACCCGAGCCTGCCTGTGACGACTGAGCAAAGCCTTCGACCAGTTGGGCATCGGCATGGATCTGCGCGATGTGGCGATTGATCTCTTCGGCCACCTGGTGCTGCTCCTCAGCGGCTGTGGCGATCTGGGTATTCTGGTCGCGGATCGAGTCCACCGAGCCACGGATCTTGTCGAAGCTGTCACGCGCCTGCTGAATGCGTTCCACACTGGCGTGGGACACTTGCAGGCTGCCTTGCATCTGCTGCGTGACCTCTTGGGTGCGGCGGGCGAGATTGCCCAGCAAGCTGTCGATCTCGCCGGTGGAGTCGGCTGTCCTGCGAGCCAGGGCGCGGACTTCGTCGGCGACTACGGCGAAACCTCGGCCTTGGTCACCTGCGCGCGCCGCTTCAATCGCCGCATTAAGCGCTAGCAAGTTGGTCTGCTCGGCAATCGAGCGGATGGTATCGAGAATGGTGTTGATGTTCTGGCTGTCCTGCTCCAGCAACTGCATGGTCTGGGTCGACTTTTGCAGGTCTTCGCTGAGCTTGAGCACGCTGCCGGTGGCTTCGCCGATGTGCTGCTGGCCGTCATGTACGTCGCGGTAGCCTTCGTCGGCACTCGACGCGGCAGCACTGCACGAACGTGCAACTTCGTTGGCAGTAGCGACCATTTCGTTGAACGCGGTGCTCACCAACTCCACGGCCTCACGCTGGCGACCTGCAGCCTGGTTCATGTTGTTGGCCACTTCGCTAGTCTCGGCGGCCGCGGTCTGCAGGTCAGATGAGGCGCTGCCTATGCGTTGCACCAATTGTGCAATCATGCTCAGGAACTGGTTGAACCAGCCCGCCAGGCTGGCGGTTTCGTCCTTGCCCTGCACCTGGAGTTGGCGCGTCAGGTCGCCTTCTCCTTCCGCGATTTCTTGCAGGCCGTCGGCCACGCCGCGAATCGGACGCACGATGACGCTGGCAAAGCTGGCGCCTACTATCGCGAACACCAACGCCAATGCCGCTGCAATGGCGGCGATCAACCAGGTCAGCCGGCTGACGTCGGCCATCACTTCATCACGCTTGATCAGGCCGATAAAGCGCCAGCCCAGGTCTTTGGAACTGACCACGTTGGCCATGTAGGCCACGCCATCAATCTGGATTTGGGTCACGCCGTCGCCTCCCTTGGCTAGTTCGGCGTAGTTGGGACCCAGGTCGGCCAGAGGTTTGAAGTTGTGCTTCGCGTCGCTGGCGTCTACCAGCACGTTACCGTTGTCTTCCACCAGCATCAGGTAGCCGCTATCGCCCAGCTTGATGTTGCGCACCAGTTCAGTGAGCTGTTTAAGCGATACATCAAGGCCAACCACTCCCAGGATATTCCCGGCGGCGTCGGCGACAGTACGCACGGTGCCGATCAGCGTCACATCGTCCGGCGCCCAATAGTAGGCACCCGTGCGCACAGTGGCGCCTGGCGTGGCGATGGCCGCCTTATACCAGGGACGGACGCGCGGATCGTAGTTGTTCAGCTTGGTGTCGTCCGGCCAACTGGCGTATCCGCCGTCGCTCAGACCCAGGGACAGGTAAGCAGTACTCGGATGACTTTTGGCGAACTGCTCAAATATCGCCAGCAGCTCTTTGTTGGCCTGAGTAAGTGGAATTTGCGCGGCTTCGGCACCCGCGTAGCTCTTGAGTTCTTTGGCCGCGACAACGCGCGGGTCCTTGGCTATATAGTCGACGTTTTGGCTTATGCCGTCGAAAAACTGCTTCATGCCATTGTCGATCTGGCGGATCTCACGACCGCTGCTGTCGAGAAAATTGGCCTGAGCCCCCTCTCGCAAATTCAGCACTACCAAAACGGCGACCAAGATGACCGGGACGCACGCGATAGCTGCGAACGCCCAGGTCAGCTTCTGCTTGATATTCATGACTTCACCTGCGGATATTTATAGTTTTGGCAAGGGGAAACGCTAGCAGTGAACGTCGCATGTGTTGTTATGAGGAGATAGAGCCCATGCGTACTCTGAGTTATCGACCGCGACGGTGCGCACTTTAGAACGGCGAACATCGGCAAACTCAGCGCAATCTATCTGCGATTAAAGAAAGGCTTCCCTGCCTTGGAAAATCTTCCAAAACGTCGCATCGATTTTCCTGGCCGCCGCTTCACTGACCCAACCCTGCCAGATTTCGGGATCCGGCTTCTGCGCCAGTTGGACCCGATCCAACTGGCCCATTAGCGGCGTGGGAGTTCAGTAACGGAACAGGATCGGTTCGCCCCACTTGCAGCTCGATAACACGGCTGCGTCCCTGGTTACGGACGGATCGAGGCGGTTTGGCAAGCCGGATCAAAGGTGCAGCACGGACTTGGCCTGGTGAACGCCATGGGCAGAAGGGACGCGGACACGCAGGGCAATCAGCAACGCCGCCAGCAGCATCAGCACGGCTGCCGCTACGAATACGCCTGCGCTGCCACCGAGACTGAACATTGCACCGCCAGCGGCGGCGCCCGTGGCGATGGCTGACTGCACAGAGGCCACTACCATGCCTCCGGCGCTTTCCGCCTGATCAGGTACCGCGCTGGCGACCCAGTTCGACCACGCCACCGGCACACCACCAAAGGCCATGCCCCAGACTGCCAGCAGTACCGCTTGCCCCAGTACCGAGGCCGGCAACAGCACCAACGCCAGTGCTGCAACGCCGACCAGCGCGGGCATCAGCACCAGAGTGGCCAGCGGGTGGTGCTCCAGCAGCCTGCCGGCCAATAGCGTGCCGACGAAGTTCGCCACACCGAACCCCAGCAGCATCAGTGACAACCCTTGCGCGCCGATGCCGGTAGTCCCTTCAAGGAATGGCCGAACATACGTAAACATCGCGAAATGGCCGCTGTGCACCAGCACACAACCGAACATCCCCATAGCGATGCCTGGGCGCCGCAACACCTCGAGCACAGTGCGCAGGCGTGCCGGCCGGCGCGGCGCAAGACGCGGCAGAGTGAACGCCTGGAAAGCCAAGGTCACCATGCCTACCGCCGCCGCGGCGAAGAACGCGCTGCGCCAGCCATACAGCCCACCCAGATAGCTGCCCAGCGGCACTGCCACTACCGTGCCGATGGCGATGCCGCTGAAAATGATCGACAGCGCCCGGGGCAACAAGGCACTCGGCACCAAGCGCATCGCTACCGCCGCCGCCATGCTCCAGAACCCGCCAAGGGCAATGCCCAGCAAGATGCGCATCACTAACAGCACCGCGAAGCTGGAGGAAACGGCGACCAACAGATTGGAGGCGACCATCAACGTCGAAAAACCCAACAACACCCAGCGTCGGTCGATGCCGCGGGTCAGGCCTGGCACCAACAAGCCAGCGAACAACGCCACCACGGCGGTTACCGTTACCGCCTGGCCAGCCAGCGCTTCAGACACTCCCAGGTCGGTAGCCATCAGCGTCAACAAACTGGCCGGAAGGTACTCAGCGGTCAGTAACCCGAACACACCCATTGCCAACGAAAATACGGCCATCCACGCGGGGGTTGCAGGCTCTACGTCCGCGCCGACGCCGCAATGGCGGTCGGCTACGGTGTTACATACACAGTCAGTCATTGCACGGATCTCCCGATATTCATGGCGAGCCCGGAGTCTAGGCGCCGAAACTTGGATGATCTATGATCCATAATCTCTACTTTTTGACCAAAACACCTGAACTATGCCTGCAGATCAGTTTGCTCTTTCCTCGGACCTCATCAACGAACTGTTGCGCGGCATGCGTCTGCGTGGCGTTGAATACCGGCGCATCCAGGCGGGCCCTGCCTTTGGTTTGGGCTTCGCGGAAAAAACTGGGCACGCCTGGTTCCACTTCATGGCCGTCGGCAATGCGGTGTTGCGGATGGAGGACGGAACTACGTACGCGCTGTCTGCCGGCAACGCCGTGTTTATTTCCCATGGCGCGGCCCATCAACTGTTTTCCCATCCGGACGCGCCTGTTCAAGACATCGACCGTCTAGACGGCGCGCCCTTGGGTGACACCGTCAGCGCGGTGGATACCGGAACCGATGCCGGCGCCACTCCGAGCACTATTCTGTTCAGTGGTTGTATGGAGTTTGAGCTGGGCAGTATCCATGGCCTTGGCCGGCTGATGCCGGGACTGATGCTGATTGATGCCGGCGGCCAGCGTTACCCCGGGCTGGTGCCGATCCTGACCACCATGGAACGCGAGGTAAGCGCCGCACGCGTCGGCTTCGCTGGCATCCTCGCGCGTTTGGCCGACGTGGTGGCGGCCATGGTCGTTCGCGGCTGGGTCGAGTGCGCCTGCGGCAATGCTTCTGGCCTGGTCGCCGCCTTGCGCGATCCCCGCTTGGCCGGTGCACTGCTTGCGCTCCATCAACAACCGGGCCGCGACTGGACTGTTGCGCAGTTGGCAGAGCACTGCAATTCCTCACGCTCGGCCTTCGCGGACCGCTTCCAGGCGACGATTGGCATGGCCCCGCTGCGCTATGTCACCGAACTGCGAATGCGGCTTGCAAGCCAGTGGCTGACCCTCGAAAGGCTACCGATTGAAGAGGTAGCGCAGCGTTTGGGCTATACATCCCAGGCCGCTTTCAGTCGTGCATTCAAGCGCATCACGGGCAAGACACCGGGTTTGAGTCGCAAGGTTAGGCAAGCCGAACGCAGGTAGTGGATGATCCGTGCCACTGACTCATTTGCCCCCCGTTACATCGAGGAATGTACCGGTAACGAAGGATGCCTCCGCGCTCGCCAACCATAGAATCGCGCGAGCTACTTCCTCAGGCTGTCCGCCCCGCCCCATCGGGATCGAATCCTTGACACGATCCACCCGCCCCGGCTCACCGCCACTGGCATGCATGTCGGTATAGATATGTCCGGGGCGAATACAGTTGACGCGTATGCCTTCCCGAGCCACCTCTTTTGCAAAGCCAATGGTGAACGTCTCCAACGCGCCCTTTGACGCCGCATAGTCGACATATTCATTGGGGCTGCCGAGGCGCGCCGAGGCCGAAGACACATTGATCACCACGCCGCCCGGGCCGTTGTGGCGGTAAGACATACGCTTCACCGCCTGTTGGGCACAGAGAACTGGCCCAATGGCATTGACCGCAAAGATGCGCTGCATCCGCTCGAAACCGAGGTCTTCCAGACGTGACTGAGGCGCCAGCATCCCGGCGTTATTGACCAGGACGTCAATACGTCCGAACGTGCGATCGATGGCCGCGAACAAATCGGCCACCTGCTGGGGGTCCGCACTGTCGGCCCGCATCGTCAACGCCCGGCGCCCCAATGCTTCTACATCCGCAGCCACGGCCAGCGCCGCGGACTCGTTGGCAACGTAGCTGATCGCCACGTCATAACCTCTTGCGGCGGCCAGCCGCGCGGTGGCTGCCCCCACTCCACGACTTCCACCCGTGATTAGAATCAGCGGTGCCTGCGAGACGTTGACCATGAAACATGACTCCTGAGCCGTTGGGCTGTATCAGCCAATGATGAGGGTGCCGCTGGCGATCACTACGCATGCCAGTATCCGGCGCGCGGTGAGCGTCTCGCCGAGAAACACATAGCCGATCAACGCCGCAAACAGCACGCTGGTTTCGCGCAATGCCGATACCGCGCCCAAGGGCGCTTCGTTCATGGCGTAGATGACCATTCCATAGGCGAGCAAAGAGACCAGCCCGCCGACCAACGCGGTCACTGTTCCGGGCCGGACGGAGAACAAGCTGCGGGTGTCGCGTAGGCCGATGTAGATCACTGGCATCAGTACGCCCCACAGCGCACACATCCACACCGTGTAGGCAAGCGGCGCGCCGGAGAGCCTGGCGCCGATGCCGTCGACCACGCTGTAGGCTGCGATAAAGCCGCCCGTTCCCAGCGCATAAGGCAGGCTGGGAACCGACAGACTGCGCCCTCTGAAAGCCAGCGACATAATCCCGCCTGACACCAGCGCAATACCGAGTAACACGTCAGGCGTGATGCTTTCTCCAGCAAATACGGCGGCCCCCAAGGTAATCAGCACCGGCGACGATCCACGTGAGATCGGATAGGTCTGCCCCAGGTCGCCGACCCGGTAACTGCGCACCAGAAACAGGTTGTAGCCGACATGCAGCAACCCCGACAGCACCGCATAGCCCCAGCTCTCAATCGCGGGGGGATCCATGAACACTGCGGCGACAACACTGGTGATGGCGATGGCAATGCACATCAACGTCATCGACCACAACCGATCGGCGCCGCTACGCAGCAGCGCATTCCAGCTGGCATGCAGGAGCGCGGCGAAAAGCACGAGGAAGATGATATGAATAGGCATGCGCCACTTTAGGCAATGCGGCAACGGGACTAAAGCGAAGCCTCCTCATCGCAGCATGAACGTATACTCATGACTCACCCATCCGGTCGTTGGACTTCAGCGCCTCACTGACCAACCATTGGCGAAAGCTGGCGATATGCGGTTGCGCTTCGATGCCCTTGGGGCAGACGAAATAGTACGCCAGCGGTGATGGGAATGGCACATCAAACAACCGCACCAAACGGCCATCGCTGATTTCGTTCTCGACATGCCCGCTGCGCACCAATGCAACGCCATGGCCGAGCAAGGCTGCCTCGACCGTCATGTTGGTGTCGCCAAATCTGACGCTCTCCTTGAGCGGCAAATAGGCCAGCCCGACGGCTTGAAACCATACCTCCCATTTTGGCACCAGTTCGGCACCATCCCGCGTCAGCAGCGGGAAATGCAACAACTCTGCGGGGCTCTGTGGTGTCCCATCGCGCCGCAGCAGTTCGGGGCTGGCCACAGGAAATACCTGCTCCCCAAAAAGGAACTCCGAATGCAGACCGGGGTAATTGCCCTTGCCTAGCCTGATCGCAACATCAGCCTGGCCGTGAGAGAAGTGGATTATTTCGTCCGTGGTGTCCAGCGAGACCAGCAGCTCGGGGTGCTGACGAGAGAGACGCGGCAAGCGTGGCAGCAGCCATTTGAGAGCGAAAGAATAAGTGGTGCTGACGCTGAGTCGAACTCTGTCTTTTTGCTCGCGCAAATCCCCCAAAGTCGCCTCCAGGCTGATGAAAAATTCGCGCACGATGGGCGCCAGCGCAGCCCCCGCTGCTGTGAGGCGTAACGCCTTGCCACGTTCAAACAACTGCACCCCCCAAAGGGCCTCGAGATGCTTGAGCTGATGACTGACCGCGCTTTGAGTCACATGTAACTCTTGTGCGGCCGACGTAAAGGTCGAGTGCCGGGTGACAGCTTCAAATGCGCGCAAGGTCGCGGTGGGCGGCAGGTCTCTCATTAGGGCAGCATCCAGCGAGTTATCAGAAAAGTGCTTACATGAACGCCAGCTCATGATAGAACCAAACTCACTCGAAACGTCACTTGGAATATCGAGGCAGGTCCGACCATCAATAAAACCATTGATAAGCACCGTGCTTCTGCTGACTGGTTGTTTTTCGAACCTGTGCAAGGAACGAAGTCCGCCTGCGATCTGATTTTTGATTCAATCAACGGTATCTTTGGCCAATGAACAGCTTCCGCGCGGTCATTTACCTGGGCGTTATTCTCTGCACTGGCTGCGTAAAAACGGCCAGTATTCCACCCGCCGGCCTCACGTTATCGTCGTTTCAACTCGGCCCCGCCAACCTGTTCACGGCACACTTCAACTCCACTGTGGATTTGCAGAACGCTTTCAATGATTACGAAAGTGCCAACCAGCTCAGCCCTACCCTGATCTGCTCTCTGAACCGAGACATGGAGTTCTCATCCAAGCATCCAATCGCGGTAAAAGCCGAAGGGCGAGTGAACGCAAGCAGTCAAGCCAGGCCCAATTACAAGTTTTCCTCCGATCTGATCTTTTACTACACCAATGCGGATGGCACCCAACGCGACTTGAATGACTACGACGCCATCAAACCGTTGCTGGCGTCGCAAGCTTCAATCCCGTGCAAAGTTCGCATAACTGCCTATGGGTATGAGGCCTATTACACGAACACGCTATTCATCCCGGCCAGGATCATGATTGAGCAGATCTTCAGATAACCGCCCTTTGCTGAGCCTGGCGCAGGGAATTGGCGAAGCTCTGATCGTCAGTTGATTGCCCCCATAAAAAAGCCCGGAAACCGTCCCCGGGCTTTTTCATTTGTGCGCCTCTTTTGCATTTTTGTGCGACAGATCCCCTTTCAGGACTCCCGCAAGGCTCTGGCACGGTGTTAGTTTGTAAGTGTATGTGTCTCAATGTTGAGACACGCCTTACTCACTGCCCTGCAAAGGAATGCCCTTCGTAATGAATGTCCCTTTCAAAAAACTGGCGGCCACCACCTTGATGCTGGCCGGTCTTGCCGTGTTCACGGCGCCCGCGCAAGCCAATATCACCCCGCAGCAGAGCGCTGAAATTCTCAAGACTTACAGCGCCGACAAAGCCACAGACTTCCGCCAGTTCCTCGGCAGCCTGGGCAAGAGCGATCTGGCGAAAACCGCCGACATCGGCCCGGCTATTGGCGCTTACCTCGATAACAAGAGCCTGACGGCCGAGCAGCAGAACGAAATCTATCGTCTGTTGGGTCTCTACACGCGAGCGAAATACAGCGCTGCCGCCACCGAGACCCTGCGCGAACTGGTCGAGATCCCGACCTATCGCAAAGACGGCGTCGAACAGCACGACAACCCGGAATTCATCAAGATCGCCGCGAAGATCAAGAGCCTTGCCGAGTCGTTCAATCTGAAATTCCGCAACATCGACAACCGTGTGTACGAGATTTCCCTCGACGGCAGTGGCGATGAAGTCGTCGGCATTCATGCGCACGCCGACGTGGTACCGGTGACGCCGGAAAACTGGGTGCTCAAGGATGGCACCCGCCTCGACCCGTTCAAGATCACCCGGATCGGTGACCGCATGTATGGTCGCGGCACCGAGGATGACAAGAACGGTATCGTGGTCACGCTCTACGCCATGAAAGTCATCAAGGAAGAAAAACTGCCGCTGGTGCGCAACTTCAAGCTGCTGGTCGACACCACCGAAGAAACCACGGGCGACGCGATCCCTTACTACTTCGAACGCAATCCGACGCCGAACTACAACCTGGCGCTGGATGGTGGTTACCCGGTGGTGATTGCCGAGAAAGGCTACGGCACGGTCATGGCCAACTTTGCCAAGCGCAAAGGTGAAGGCAAAGGTGCGGAGATCACCTCGATGACCGGTGGCCTGGCGACCAACCAGATTCCTTCGGCGTCGGTCGCCACCCTGGTCACCGACAAGCCTGCGGAGCTGGCTGCCAGCCTGCAGAAGGCCGGTGACGAGTTTGCCAAGCGCAATGGCGGCGATTTCCAGGTGAACGCCAAGGTTGACGGCAAAGACGTCAAACTGACCGTGACCGGTGTGTCCGCGCACTCCTCCGAGCCCGAATCCGGGGTCAACCCGGTCGCGCGCATGCTGGTCTTTATCAATAGCCTTGATGGCAAAATCGCACTCAAGCACAACCACATCACCGATGCCGCGCGTTATGCCGCCGACAACTGGGGCCTGGATTACCTGGGCAACAAGCTGGGTGTCGGCTTCTCGGATTCCTTCATGGGGCCGCTGACGACTTCGCTGACCTACGTCGGCATGGACGAAAAGGCCTTCAAACTCGCGGTCAACCTGCGCGTGCCGAAGGGCAAGTCGCCGGAGAAGCTCAAGACTGAAATCGCTGAGAAACTGGCGGCGTGGAGCAAGAAATCCCACGTAGCGGTTGCGTTCGACTACTCGATTGCGGAGCCGATGTACCGCAATCCTGAGGGCGAATGGGTCAAGGCATTGTTGGCGGTTTCGACAGAAAACCTCGGTATGAAACACGAGTTCGGCACCTCCGCAGGCGCCACCTCGGTGCATGAACTGCCGAACGGTGTGCAGTTCGGTCTGGCGATGCCGGATGTGAAGTACACCGGTCACACCGATGGCGAGTTCAAGACCGTGGAGCAATTCCAGCTGGATCTGCAGATCGTCACGGAAATGATTGGCCGCATCGGTCAGTTGCCGAAACTCTGACCGCATTGTCGAACCCGCCGCCATGGCGGGTTCGGCATTTTTAATCCCCGCATAATCCCCGCCGCGCAGCCTCGCCCCAGACTTTTGCACACTGGGCAACACAGAGTTGCCTTCAGAGAGATTGATAGCCACCTAACGAAAGGTGCATGCTAGAGGGCTCGTTCGGCTCTTATATCATTCCGAATGATAG
Organism: Pseudomonas sp. S3_C06; assembly: GCF_054667675.1. NCBI lineage: Bacteria > Pseudomonadati > Pseudomonadota > Gammaproteobacteria > Pseudomonadales > Pseudomonadaceae > Pseudomonas > Pseudomonas sp. S3_C06. Next base: position 275,477 of record NZ_CP162747.1, on the reverse strand, counting down.
TTACCTTTGCTTCATTCGATTCGTGCCATCACACCTCGCCGAGCATCATCCGCCCATCTTCAATACATTGGCGGATGCATCCATGGAACAGTCACTCAAACATTTGCGCTTCCCGTTGGCCATGTTGGCCGTACTGGTGATGAGCGCCTGCGGCAAGACTCCGGAGACTGCCGCCACTATGCCCGCTGCGAAAGTCAGCGTGGCCAAGGTGCTGGAACAACCGGTCAACGAGTGGGACGAATTCACCGGGCGCCTCGAAGCGCCAGAAACCGTTGAAATCCGTCCACGGGTCTCCGGCCAGATTGACGAGGTGGCTTTCACCGAAGGCGCACTGGTCAAGAAAGGCGACCTGCTGTTCCAGATTGACCCGCGCCCGTTCCAGGCTGAGGTGCGCCGCCTCGAAGCACTGGTCGCCCAATCCCGCGCCAACGCCACCCGCAGCGAAAACGAAGCCGGTCGTGGTGAACGTCTGCGTGCCAGCAACGCCATTTCCGCCGAACTGGCCGACTCGCGCACCAGCGCCGCTCAAGAAGCCCGCGCCGCCGTCGGTGCCCTGCAAGCGCAACTGGATCTGGCCAAACTGAACCTGAGCTTCACCCGCGTAACCGCGCCGATCAGTGGCCGCGTCAGCCGTGCCGAAATCACCGCCGGTAACCTGGTGACCGCCGACACCACGCCACTGACCAGCGTGGTTTCCACTGACCGCGTCTACGCCTACTTCGACGCCGATGAGCGTGTGTTCCTCAAATACACCCAACTCGCGCGCAACGGTCAGCGCGGCGCGACCACCCCGGTGTACATGGGCCTGTCCAATGAAGACGGCAACCCGCACCTCGGCCAGATGAACTTCGTCGACAACCAGGTCAACCCGAAAACCGGCACCATCCGTGGTCGCGCGGTGTTCGACAACCGCGATGGCACCTACACCCCGGGCCTCTACGCACGCCTGAAACTGGTCGGCAGCGGCACCTACAACGCCATGCTGATCAACGACGAAGCGGTCGGCACCGACCTCGGTAAAAAGTTCGTACTGGTGATGGATGCGGACAACAAAACCGCATACCGCGCCGTTGAACTCGGTCCGAAAATCGAAGGCCTGCGCATCGTCCGTAATGGCCTGAACAAGGACGACACGATCATCGTCAAGGGTCTGCAACGGGTTCGTCCTGGCTCCCCGGTCACCCCTGAAGTGGTGCCGATGGCCAGCGAACAGACCATCGCGGCACTCGCTCAACAACGTCAAGCGCTGGAAGCCAGCAACCTGCCCAAAGTCGCCCCTGCCAAAGGTGCGTCCGGTTCGGTTGTGAAGCTGGCTGCTACGACCCCACGCGGTTAAGGGACGACAACTCCGATGAATTTTTCCCAATTCTTCATTTCACGGCCGATCTTCGCAGCGGTGCTGTCGCTGCTGATCCTGATCGCCGGTGCGATCTCGCTGTTCCAGCTACCGATCAGCGAATACCCGGAAGTCGTGCCGCCAACCGTGGTGGTGCGTGCCAACTTCCCGGGCGCCAACCCTAAAGTCATCGGTGAAACCGTGGCCGCTCCGCTGGAGCAGGCCATCACCGGCGTCGAGAACATGCTGTACATGTCCTCGCAGTCGACCGCCGACGGCAAGATCACCCTGACCATCACCTTCGCTCTGGGCACTGACCTGGACAATGCGCAGGTCCAGGTGCAAAACCGGGTGACCCGTACCGAACCGAAGCTTCCCGAGGAAGTGACGCGCATCGGTATCACCGTCGACAAGGCCTCGCCCGACCTGACCATGGTTGTGCACTTGACCTCACCGGACAAACGCTACGACATGCTCTACCTGTCCAACTACGCGATCCTCAACATCAAGGATGAGCTCGCTCGTCTGAACGGTGTTGGTGATGTGCAGTTGTTTGGTATGGGCGATTACTCGCTGCGGGTCTGGCTCGATCCGAACAAGACCGCTTCGCGCAATCTGACAGCGACCGATGTGGTCACCGCCATTCGTGAGCAGAACCGTCAGGTCGCGGCCGGCCAACTCGGTGCGCCGCCTGCCCCGAATGCCCAGAGCTTCCAGTTGTCGGTCAACACTCAGGGCCGACTGGTCAGCGAGGAAGAGTTCGAGAACATCGTCATTCGCGCAGGCGACAATGGTGAGATCACTCGCCTCAAAGACATCGCTCGCGTTGAGCTGGGCTCTAGCCAATACGCACTGCGTTCGTTGCTGGACAACCAGCCGGCGGTGGCCATCCCGATCTTTCAGCGTCCAGGCTCCAATGCCATCGACATCTCTAACGATGTTCGCGGCAAGATGGACGAGCTGAAGAAAAACTTCCCGCAAGGCATGGACTACAGCATCGTCTATGACCCGACGATCTTCGTGCGCGGTTCGATCGAGGCGGTGGTTCACACCCTCTTCGAAGCACTGATCCTCGTGGTACTGGTGGTGATCCTGTTCCTGCAAACCTGGCGCGCCTCGATCATTCCGTTGGTGGCGGTGCCGGTATCGTTGATCGGTACGTTTGCGGTGATGCACCTGTTCGGCTTCTCGCTCAATGCGCTGTCGCTGTTCGGCCTGGTACTGGCGATCGGTATCGTGGTGGACGACGCCATCGTGGTGGTGGAGAACGTCGAACGGAACATCGAACTCGGACTGACACCGGTCGAAGCCACCAAACGGGCGATGCGTGAAGTGACCGGCCCGATCGTTGCCACGGCGCTGGTGCTGTGTGCGGTGTTCATTCCGGCGGCCTTCATTTCCGGTCTCACCGGGCAGTTCTATAAGCAATTCGCACTGACAATCGCCATCTCGACAGTGATCTCGGCGTTCAACTCGCTGACCCTGTCGCCAGCGCTGGCCGCTGTATTGCTGAAAAGCCATGACGCACCGAAAGACCGCTTCTCCAAGGTGCTCGACAAGATCTTCGGTGGCTGGCTGTTCCGTCCGTTCAACCGCTTCTTCGACCGTGCCAGCCATGGCTACGTCGGCACCGTGCGCCGGGTTATCCGTAGCAGCGGCATCGCCCTGCTGTTGTACGCAGGTTTGATGGTGCTGACCTTCTTCGGTTTCTCCAGCACGCCGACCGGTTTCGTACCTGGTCAGGACAAGCAATACCTGGTGGCTTTCGCACAACTGCCGGACGCCTCGAGCCTGGATCGCACCGAAGACGTGATCAAGCGCATGTCCGACCTGGCACTGAAACAGCCAGGCGTGGAAAGCGCCGTAGCGTTCCCGGGCCTGTCGATCAACGGCTTCACCAACAGCCCGAACGCCGGCATCGTCTTCGTGACCCTGAAACCGTTTGATGAGCGTAAAGATCCGAGCATGTCCGCCGGTGCAATCGCCGGGGCCTTGAACGGTCAATACGCGAACATTCAAGAGGCGTACATGGCGATCTTCCCGCCACCGCCGGTACAAGGTCTGGGCACCATTGGTGGTTTCCGCCTGCAAATCGAAGACCGGGGCAACCTGGGCTACGACGAGCTGTACAAAGAAACCATGAACATCATCAACAAGAGCCACAGCGTGCCGGAACTGGCCGGGCTGTTCACCAGCTACACGGTGAACGTGCCACAGGTCGATGCCGCCATCGACCGTGAAAAAGCCAAGACCCACGGCGTGGCCGTCAGCGACATCTTCGACACCCTGCAGATCTACCTGGGTTCGCTGTATGCCAACGACTTCAACCGCTTCGGGCGTACCTATCAGGTCAACGTTCAGGCCGAACAGCAGTTCCGCCTCGAATCCGATCAGATCGGCCAACTGAAAGTCCGTAACAACAAAGGCGAAATGATCCCGCTGGCGACCTTCATCAAGGTCAGCGACACCTCGGGCCCGGATCGCGTGATGCACTACAACGGCTTCATCACCGCAGAAATCAACGGCGCGGCTGCCCCGGGCTACAGCTCCGGCCAGGCCGAGAAAGCCATCGAGAAACTGCTGAAAGATGAGCTGCCGAACGGCATGACCTACGAGTGGACCGACCTGACCTACCAGCAGATTCTGTCCGGCAACACCGCGCTGTTCGTGTTCCCGCTCTGCGTACTGCTGGCGTTCCTCGTGCTCGCCGCGCAATACGAAAGCTGGAGCCTGCCATTGGCGGTGATCCTGATCGTACCGATGACTCTGCTGTCGGCCATCACCGGGGTGATCATCTCGGGCGGCGACAACAACATCTTCACCCAGATCGGCTTGATCGTACTGGTGGGACTGGCGTGTAAGAACGCGATTCTGATCGTCGAATTCGCCAAGGACAAACAGGAAGAAGGCCTCGACCCGCTCGCTGCGGTACTCGAAGCTTGCCGTCTGCGTCTGCGGCCGATCCTGATGACCTCCTTCGCGTTCATCATGGGTGTGGTGCCACTGGTGTTCTCCAGCGGTGCCGGTGCCGAGATGCGTCACGCCATGGGTGTGGCAGTGTTCTCCGGGATGCTCGGGGTGACCTTCTTCGGTCTGTTGCTGACGCCAGTGTTCTACGTACTGATCCGTAACTTTGTCGAACGCGGCGAAGCCCGCAAAGCGGCCAAAGCTCTGAAACTGGAGGCGCAACAATGAGTCTGAAAGTCTTCCTGCCGAGTCTGCTGGTGCTGGCCCTCAGTGCCTGCGCCGTCGGCCCCGACTACAAGACCCCAGCCACGGAGGCGGCCAATATCACGGCCGTCACCGACGGCGCCGCCGGGCAAAAGAACTTCGACCGTTCGAAATTCGAAGGCATCTGGTGGCAGCAATTCGATGATCCAACCCTCAACCAGTTGGTGACCCAGTCGCTGCAAGGCAACCGTGAACTGCGCGTGGCGTTCGCCCGCTGGAAAGCCGCCCGGGCGATCCGCGACGACGCCAGCAACGACGCGATGCCGACCATCACCAGCCGCGCCAGCAGTGATCTGGCCAAGGGGCAAATCCCCGGCCAGACCACCAACCGGGTCAACAGCGAACGCTATGACCTCGGTCTGGACATGGCCTGGGAGCTGGACCTTTTCGGCCGCATCCAGCGCAACCTGGAAGCCAGCGACGCCGATCAGCAAGCTGCGGAAGCCGACCTGTATCAACTGCAAGTCACCATGATTGCCGAACTGGTCGACGCTTACGGTCAACTGCGTGGCGCTCAGCTGCGCGAGAAGATCGCCGTGGCCAACCTGAACAACCAGCAGGAGTCGCGCAAAATCACCATCAGCCTGCGTGACGCCGGCGTTGGCGATCAGCTCGATGTCGAACGCGCCGATGCGCGTCTGGCCTCGGTCGAAGCCAGCGTGCCGCAATTGCAGGCAGAACAGGTTCGCCAGAAAAACCGTATCGCTACCCTCTTGGGCGAGCGTCCGGACAAGCTGACCGTCGATCTGAGTCCTAAAGACTTGCCGGCGATTGCCAAGGCTCTGCCAATCGGTGATCCGGGTGAACTGTTGCAACGTCGTCCGGACATCCTCAGCGCTGAACGCCAACTGGCTTCGGCCACGGCGCGCATCGGCGTGGCGAAAGCCGATCTGTTCCCACGGGTCAGCCTCAGCGGCTTCCTCGGCTGGACGGCCGGGCGTGGTTCGCAGATTGGTTCCTCGGCGGCCAACGCCTGGGCTCTCGGTCCGAGCATCACTTGGGCAGCATTTGATCTTGGCAGCGTGCGCGCCCGTTTGCGTGGCGCCGATGCCGATGCCGAAGGCGCCCTGGCGACCTACGAGCAACAAGTGCTGCTGGCCCTGGAAGAATCGGAAAACGCTTTCAGTGATTACGGCAAACGTCAGCAACGCTTGATCTCGCTGATCCGTCAGAGCGAATCGAGCCGCAAGGCTGCCGACCTGGCGGAAATCCGCTATCGCGAAGGTACGACCGACTTCCTTGTGTTGCTCGACGCCCAGCGTGAGCGCCTGAACGCCGAAGACAGCCAGGCCCAGGCCGAAGTCGACCTGTATCGCGGCATCGTCGCGATCTACAAAGCCCTTGGCGGTGGCTGGCAACCGGAGACAGTGGCCAGCAAGTAATCGATTGTTAAAGAGCTCCTTTGGTTGGCCGCAACCAACCAATTTTTTTGCCCCGCGTATCATTCGGTCGCGGGGTTTTTTTGTGCCTTTTTTCCAGTGTTGTTTTCCAGGACGGTAACGGTGGCTGTGGTGCCTGCGCGCAAGCGATCCTTGCCGGCATAGCCGCCATCAATCTCGATCCGCACCGGCACCCGCTGTGCCAGTTTTACCCACGTGTAACTCGGATTGATGTTGGCCAGTAACCGGCTGCCCGGCGCGTTCTCCCGGTCGGCGATGGCGAAGGCAATGCTCTGCACCGTACCGTCGAAGGACTCCCCGCTCATCAATTGCACGCGTACCCGATCGCCCTCCTCGATCCGTGGCAGTTTGGTTTCTTCGAAGTAACCGCTGATGTAGAACGAATCGCTGTCAACCAGCGCCAACAACGCGCCGCCACTCACTGCGTAGTCACCTTCGCGAGTCAGCAGGTTAGTGACATAGCCACTGACCGGTGACTCGACGCGAGTGCGCTGCAAATCCAGTTCGGCCTGGGTCAACGCGGCAATCGCCAGTTGTACGTTGGCCTCGGCCAGGCCGAGATTCGCCTGGTTGCGTAACAGGTCGGCCTGAGCCACCGCCACGTCGGTACTGGATTTTTCCCATTCCTCCCCGGAAATCGCGAAACCCTGCTTGAGCGTACGCCGCCGACGCTCTTCGCTTTGCCGCTGTTTGAGCAACGCTTCGCTGGCAACGATCGCCGCTTGCGACTGACCCAGCGTTGCCTTGGCCACTTCCACCTCGCGGCGCGAGTGCTCCACTGCCAGGCGGTAACGCGCCGGGTCGATCTCCATCAGCAGTTGGCCCTTGTCGACATGCTGGTTGTCCTGCACCGCGAGGCTGACAATGCGCCCGGAGACATCCGCCGACAACGTCACCACATCCGCCCTCACCCGGGCATCGCGAGTCCACGGTGCGCGGGTGTAATGCTCCCAGGCAAACCAGCCAAGCACGATCGCCAGCAACACCACCGACAACGTTATCAAGCGAGTGAGTAACACTTTCAAGGCTCAGGCTCCCATCAGCAAAATCAGCGTGGCACAGACGCAGGCATACAAAGCGCCTTCGAACAGCGCTTCATGCCAGACCAGACGCAGTACGCCCAAGCGCCGCAACCCCCAGTCCAGCACCATGAATATCGGTATGGCCAACAATAACGCCTGGGCAATGGGCGGCAGATAGACGCCGCCGATCTCGAAATCAATGGGCAAGAGCTGCGTCTCCTTCCGGGACAGAACGCTGGAGGGTTTCACCATGGCGCTGCAGAAATGACACGACGATCAACAACGCCACGCGCATACGGAACAGCGACCAGACATGCTCATGACTGGCGACGTGCAACTCGTCCAGTTCATCGCCCAATACGTGCAGTGTGTCGAGCAAGGGGGCCAGTTGAACGTCCTGCCGCCCGGCCACAAAACGCCCGGTCTTGCGCAGGGCCGAAGCCAGGCGCTGAGTGAAGGTGTCCGTCAGCAGCGCGTTGTTCTGTGCCTGTTGTCGCAATTGATGCATCGCTACACCCAGTGCTACGCATGCCAGGCTGATTTCATACAGTTGCTGCATGGCGCGGCTGTTCGCCGCCGGCAGCAGACCGAGCATGCTGGTCAAGCGGTCGACCATGCGGCTTTCAAAGGCAAATTGCTGTTCATCGGTGGCCGGCAACTTGCTCAAGGCATACACCTGTTCGCGCGCTTCGTTGTACAAACGACGAATGCGCAGCGCCGGGCGGAACGGAAAAACCCATGCGTAGACGATCAACGCCAGCATCGCCGCGCTGACATAGGCGCCGGCAAACTCGAACCATTGAATGGCGGTGTTCTGCCCGGTACCGACATTCTGCGGACCGATCATCAGGAAGCTCGACAAGCCCAGCCCCATGCCGATGCCGGCCGTCGCAGGGCTGGCCAGTCCCACCGCGATGACATACAACAACGGCGCGATCATCAGCGCCAACGGTTCGAAGTCACTGATCGAGGGCACCAGCATGAACTGATAAAGCGCCGACACCAGCAACGCCAATCCCAACCCCCGTGCGTAGCTCTGCGCCGCCAGCAATGGTCGCGGAAACGTCGCCATCAGCGAGCAGAGGATGCCCACCAGAATCATCCCGCCCCGCGCGCCGTCCCACGCGGTTTCGATCCAGATCAACCCGGCCACCAGCAACGCGGTGAAGGCGCGGATGGCGTTCATTGACGCCAGCGTGAAATCCAGGTGCAGCGGGCTCGCCTGACCGCGATAGAGGCAACTGGCTTCTCGCCCCTCCTGAATGGCATCGCTCAACTCAAGGATCTGTTCGAGCTGCTGCAGCAGCCGCGCCTGCTCCCAGCGCAACGCCCACGCGAGGGAACGCAGCGTGGCACTCATGTCCTCGGTCAATTGTTCGGCCTCATAGGCCAGGTCATCGAATTGCTTCTGCAGAGTGATGAAACGATGACGCGCATCGGCCGATACCGAACGTCCCTGCTCCGCCAATTGATCAAGAACCGCGAGCTCTTCGGCGCGCAGCCGCTGGACTTCCAGTGGCAGCTCGCCTTCCCAGCGCTCGGTAAGCAATTGCCGCTGATGCCGCAACGCCGTCAGCCGCGAGGTGAGCAACATCAACTGATTGCCGAGCAACAGCACCAGATTGTTGGCGCTGCGCAAACGCGGCGCATCGAAATACAAATGCCGCCGCAAGCCTTCAAGTGCGCTGATTTCCCCGAGCAGCTGCATTTGCCGGCGCTGGAAGTCAGCCTCGCTTTCTTCGGTACGAAGCACCGCCGCAGCGTGACTGGCGGCGAGTTTGATGACCTGATCGACCTTGGCGAAATAACCCTTGGCCACGGCTTGCGGGCGGGCCGTCAGCAGACTGACCACACACACGCACGCCACGGCCAGCAAGGTTTCGGTGACGCGGGTAACCGCCAGCAGGAATGTGCCGTCCTGATCCGGAATCGCCAGCAACGCCACCACCACAGCGGTGTATCCGCTGAGTACAAACGCCTGCGAACTGGTGTAGCGCAGCAATGTGCCGCCGGCCGTGCACAGCGCCAGCCAGAGCGCCAGGGTGGTAATGAATGGCAGCGGAGCCTGAGGAAAGATGGCCATGATCAACACCGCCACCGCCGCCCCGAGGGTCGTGCCGATCACCTGACCGAAACTGCGCGCCAGCGCCATCCCGGCCAGCGGCTGGCTGACAATGACCACCGCCATGATCGACCACTTGGGCTGATCGAGGTCGAACAGAAACGCCAGATACAATGTCAGCAACCCTGCCGCAATGGTTCGCAGGGCAAACAGCAGGACGGCCTGACCCGGATGGATCACCGCCTTGAAATAATTGACCAGGGCTTGCATGGGCACACTCATCGCAACGACTTCTGCAAGCGTAGACACTGCATCGAAAGCCTGACGGGTAACAGAGTCGACGCAGCGTGTAGGGCGATTCGCATGCACAGGGTTTGACTCGTGGGCCGAGCTGACCGAAGCTTGCCGCTCTGCTCAAGTACGCCTGTTTCGGAAACCTGCATGCCTCAGTCTCGCCGCTACCTGTTTATCAGCCTGGGCCTTGTGCTTGTCATCATCGTGGCCTGGTTGTCCGTGCGCAGCACCTCCCCGGTCATTCCCGACGCGATTAAACACGGCTACAGCGAAGCGTTGAATGCCGCGCGCACGGGTGAGCCGGGCGCGGCGCGGCAGTTGTATCAACAACTGGGCCGGCCGGACATCTCGGTCAAGCGCCGCGTGTGGCTGCATGGCGAGCTGCCTAACTACCCGAGTCCACAGGCGTTGAAGCTGGCCGACACCGACCTGCAGAACGAATCCCCCGCCGTGCGGCTGGCGGCGATCAAAAGCGTGGTGGGACTGGTGCCGGGCGGGCAGCGCAGCCTGTTGCTCGGGCCGATGCTTGAAGATGAAGATCAAACCGTGCGTTTTGCCGCGATCAACGCCCTGCTCGGCTTGACGCCGGATGAACTGGGTCTGTATTTCGCACCGCTGCAACAAGCGATTGATGGCTGGGAACAGACCCTCAAGGCACAGCCCGAAAGCGCCGCCAACTATGCACAACTGGCTCGCCTGCATATCCACAACGCTGAACTCAAAGAGGCCCAGGTCGCACTCGACAATACCCTGCGCCTGGAACCCGGCAATTTGCAGGCACTGGTGATGCAGATAGATGTCCTCGACCGCCAGGGCCAAAGCGATGCCGCCCGGCAATTGCTGGGCCAGCAACTCAAGGCACAACCAGATTCGGCCTATCTGCAACATGCCTTGGGTTTGTGGCTGTTGCATCACGATCAGCGCGAATACGCCCTGCTCGGCTTGTCCAAAGCCGTCGAGCTTGAGCCCGACAACAAGGATTACCGCTACGACCTCGCCACCACCCTGCACAGCGCCGAAGAACTGGAAGCGGCGCAGAAGCAGTTGCAGGAAATCGTCCAGCGTCACCCCGCCGACCGCAAGGCGCGGGTCTTGCTGATCAATTACTGGAAAGAAAGCGGCCAACTGCAGAATGTGCAGATTCTGTTGGCTCAGCTGGAGCAGCTCAATCCAGATGATCCGGCGCTGCAACAAGGCCTCTGACCCATTTTCGACAGCTCTCTCGACACATCTCGCAAGGAATTTCGGAACTGCCATCACGCCAAAGGGTCAAGTTAATCAGGCCACTCGATTCAGTCGACGGCCTCGCTTCCCCTAGTCATGAGAGGGCATTTTTTGTCTACTTCTAACGAGTTGATCAGTGCGAAAGCCGCTACCGGCATTGTAGGTCTGGACGACATCCTGGCCGGTGGCTTGTCTCGCGGTCATGTTTTCCTGCTGGAGGGTGAACCCGGAACCGGCAAAACCACGGTCGCTTTGCATTTTCTCCTCGCTGGCGCGAAAGCCGGCGAACGCTCGTTGTACATCACGCTCTCGGAAACCGAGCGCGAACTAAGGCAAGGGGCGTTGTCCCACGGCTGGACGCTGGATGACAACATCAAGATCTTCGAGCTGACGCCCCCGGAAAGCCTGCTCAATGCTGAACACCAGCAGAGCCTGCTGTATTCCTCTGACCTGGAACTGGGCGAAGCCACCAAGCAGATTTTCGAAGCGGTCGAACGCTTCAAGCCCACGCGTGTGGTACTCGACAGCCTGTCGGAAATCCGTTTGCTGGCGCAAAGCTCTTTGCGCTATCGCCGGCAGATCCTGGCCATCAAGCATTACTTCGTGCGTTACAACGCCACGGTACTGCTGCTCGACGACCTCACCACCGAGTCCCTCGATAAAACCGTGCACAGTGTCGCTCACGGGGTGATTCGCCTTGAAGAGCTGACGCCCAACTACGGTGCCGAGCGCCGACGCGTGCGGGTGGTCAAGTACCGTGGCCAGAAATATCGCGGCGGTTTCCATGACTTCACCATCATGGGCGATGGCGTGCATGTGTTCCCACGCCTGGTAGCGGCAGAACATCGCGGCGACTATGCGCGTTTGCAGCTGTCCAGCGGCATCCCGGAAATGGACGCGCTGCTCGGCGGCGGCATCGAGACTGGCTCAAGTACGCTGATTCTCGGCCCTGCCGGTACCGGTAAATCGCTGATCTCGATGATCTTCGCCGCCGCTGCCGTACTACGCGGGGAAAAAGCCGCGCTGTTTATCTTCGATGAAGAACTCGGCCTGCTGTTCGAGCGTATGAAAAACATCGGCATCGACCTCAAGGCGTTGCAGGCTACCGGTAATCTGCTGATCGAACAGGTCGACGCCGCGGAGCTGTCGCCGGGCGAGTTCTCCCATCGCGTGCGGCGCTGCGTCGATGAAGGTCAAATCAAAACCGTGGTCATCGACAGCATCAACGGCTATCAGGCGGCAATGCCGGAAGAAAACGCGTTGGTCCTGCACATGCACGAGCTGCTGCTGTACCTCAACCGCAAAGGCGCGGCGACATTCATGACCGTCGCCCAGCATGGTCTGGTCGGCGACATGCAGGCGCCGGTCGACATTACTTATCTGGCTGATACGGTGATTCTGTTGCGCTACTTCGAAGCACTGGGCAAAGTCCGCCGCGCGATCTCGATCATCAAGAAACGCACCGGCAGCCACGAATCGACCATTCGTGAATACCGCATTTCCACCCAAGGCATGACCATCGGTGAACCGCTGGAAGCCTTTCAGGGCGTACTGCGTGGCGTGCCCACCTACCTCGGCGCGAGTAACCCGCTGTTGCAGGAAGAGCACTTGTGACGGTTCAAGTGCCGCTGGCCGAACGGGCGCTGATTCTGGCGCCCGTGGGTCGCGACAGCCAGATTGCGCTGATGATCCTCAACGAAGCCGGTTACGAAGGGCTGGTCACCCCCGGTCTGGGATCGCTGTGTACCGAACTGGAACTGGGTGCAGGTCTGGTGCTGGTCGCCGCCGAAGCGTTGCGCGGGCCGGAACTGGAAGCGCTGTTCCTGCATCTGGAACAGCAACCCGCCTGGTCGGATCTGCCGATTGTGCTGCTGACCCACCACGGCGGTCAGGAACAAGGCCCCTCCTCGCGCCTGAGCGATCTGCTCGGCAACGTGACCTTCCTTGAACGCCCGTTTCATCCCGCAACACTGGTCAGTATGGTGTCCGCCGCCCTGCGTGGCCGACGACGACAATACGAAGCCCGCGATCGGCTGGTCGATCTCAGTGAAAGCGAACGGCGTTTGCAGTCGACGCTGGAAACCCTTGAGCAGCAGGTCGAAGAGCGCACCGCACAACTGCGGCACAACGAAGAAGCCCTGCGTCAGTCGCAGAAAATGGAAGCGGTCGGCCAGCTCACTGGCGGTATCGCCCACGACTTCAACAACATGCTGACCGGCATCATCGGCAGCCTCGAGTTGCTGCGTCGGCGCCTGGCCCGTGGGCGTCTGGACGACCTCGACAGCCTGATCGATCTGGGTGTGACGTCGGCCAACCGCGCTGCGAGCCTGACCCACCGTCTGCTGGCGTTTTCGCGCCGGCAATCGCTCGACTCAAAAGCCGTGCAGATGAACACCCTGGTGCTGTCCATGGGTGAACTGCTGCAACGCAGCCTCAACGAAAGCATTCAACTGGACATGCGCCTCAACGACAAGCTGTGGGTCGCCGAGGCTGACCCCAATCAGCTGGAAAGCGCCCTGCTCAACCTGGTCATCAATGCCCGCGACGCCATGCCCGACGGCGGCAAACTGGTGGTCGAGACCAGCAATCAGGTGCTCAAGCGCGAATTCACCGAGGCCTACAGCAATCTCGAACCCGGTGATTACGTGATGCTCAGCGTCACCGACAACGGCAGCGGCATGCCACAAAGTGTCATCAACCGTGCGTTCGATCCGTTTTTCACCACCAAACCGATTGGCCAGGGCACGGGCCTCGGCCTTTCGATGATCTACGGGTTCAGCAAGCAGTCACGTGGCCATGTCTCGATCGACAGTGAAATCGATGAGGGCACCACGGTCAGGCTCTACCTTCCACGTTTTCGCGGTGAAGAACTGGAAAGTCCCGACACAGACATTCAACAGGCTCCGGATGCGCTGGACGGCGAAACCGTGCTGATCGTCGAGGACGACCCGGCCGTGCGCGTGCTGGTCTGTGCGGTGCTCGGTGAATTGGGTTATGCCTTTGTTGAAGCCTGGGATGCCGACAGCGCCGTGCCGATTCTGAACTCGACACAGCGCATCGACCTGCTGATCAGTGATGTCGGCCTGCCGGGCATGAACGGCCGGCAACTGGCCGAGGTTGGCCGTCAATATCGGCCTGGCTTGAAGGTCTTGTTCATCACCGGATACGCCGAGCACGCGGCAGTGCGTGGCGGCTTCCTCGATTCGGGAATGCAGATGATCACCAAACCGTTCACGTTCGATCTGCTGACCGCCAAGGTGCGCGAGATGATCAAAAGCTGAAACGCTGAAACTGTAGGAGCTGCCGCAGGCTGCGATCTTTTGATCTCGTTTTTAACGATCAACATCAAAAGATCGCAGCCTGCGGCAGCTCCTACATGGATATCAAGCAAGCAATTCCTGAATCTTTTCCTGCAACACATCCAGATCGAACGGTTTTTCCAGGATCGGCGCCTTGCGCGTGATCGGGCTGCCGGTTTCGCGGATTTCCTGCGGATAACCGCTGATGAAAATCACCTTCAGGTCCGGGCGCAGCTTGACGGCCGGTTCGGCGATCTGCACGCCGGAGATACCGCCCGGCAAGCGGAAGTCGGTGATCAACATGTCCAGATGCGGCTTGCTCGCCAGTATCTCGAACGCCTGCTCGCCGTTTTCGGCCTGCAACACGCGATACCCCTGCCCTGACAGGTAATCCGTCAGGACCATCAAGATAACCGGTTCGTCCTCGACGACGAGTACTACATCTTGTGCATCTACGCTCATGGGAAGCCTTTGTTCGGTCAATAGCTGCTGATACGACCGTACGGTCAATCAGAGGTTGCGTCGGATGTGCCGTTTTCCTGGATTGGCAGACAAACGCGAAACTGGGCGCCTTCGTTGATTTCACTCTCGACGACGATGGAGCCGCCATGGGCGGCGACGATCTGCTCGGAAATGAACAGACCCAGCCCGAGCCCGGCCACTACCGTCTTGGCGGAAACCCGTTCGAACTGTTGGAAAATACGCTTCTGGTTCTCCTGGCTGATGCCGATGCCACGGTCCTGCACCTCGACCCGTGCTTCATCGCCCTCACGGTAAACCCGCACCTGAATCGGACTGCGACCGCCATAGCGCAGGGCGTTGGTGAGCAAATTGGTCACCACCTGCTCGATACGGAATTCGTCCCAGTTACCTTCCACCGGGGCTGGCGCGGTAAACGACACCTCAGTTTCGGCAGCTTCAATCTGTTGCGCGAAGTTTTGCAGCAGGTTGCTGACCAATTGCACCAGATCGAAACGGCTCGGCCGGATCGACAGTTTGCCGGTGCGAATGCGCGACACGTCGAGCATGTCTTCGATCAGGCGAATCAGGCTTTTGATCTGCCGCTCATCGCGGTCGACCATGGCGTGCATCTTGTCGAGGGTGAACGCCGCAGCGTTGTCCCGAGCCAGGTGCATCTTGCGCAGTTGGGTTTCCAGAATCAGACCATTGAGCGGCGTGCGCACTTCGTGGGCAACGATCGACATGAAGTCATCGCGCATACGCACCGCCTGCTCCAGCTCCAACTGGGTGCTTTGCAGTTGTTGCAACAACGCTTCCTGTTCGCGACGGGCCTGCTCCAACGCTTCGACCTGTTGCTTCATTGCCTTGCTCTGGCGATACAGGTCGACGAAGACATTGACCTTGCTCTTCACCGCATGGATATCCAGCGGTTTGTGCAGAAAGTCCACCGCCCCGCTTTCGTAGCCCTTGAACGCGTAGTTCAGTTCACGGCCAGCGGCGCTGACAAAAATGATCGGGATGTTCTTGGTTTTCTCGGTACCGCGCATCAACTCGGCGAGCTCGAAGCCGTTCATGCCCGGCATCTGTACGTCGAGAATGGCCATGGCAAATTCGTGTTGCAGCAGCAACGACAGCGCTTCATCCGCCGACAACGCTTTGTAGACAGTACGGTCTTCACGCTTGATCAGCGCTTCGAGTGCCAGCAGGTTCTCCGGCAGATCGTCGACGATCAGCAGTTTGGCTTGGATATTACTCAGCATGCGATTCGTTCCAGCTCGACAAGCAGACGGCCGATGCCGTGAATGGGTAGGACATGATCCGGCTGCTGAATTTTCAGTGCAGCCAGCGGCATGGTGGCGACTTGCGCCTCTTCGGGATCCTGGACAATGGTCAAGCCGCCGCAGCGTTTGACTTCGGCCAGCCCGCGCGCGCCATCGTGATTGGCACCGGTCAGCAGGACAGCGGCCAGTGATGCACCGTACGCGTCCGCGGCCGATTCAAACAGGTAGTCAATCGAAGGCCGGGAATAGTGCACGCGTTCCTCAAGACTCAGCGAAAGGCTGCGATCCTGCTCCACCGACAGGTGATAACCCGGCGTGGCGAAATACACATTGCCGGCAACGATGTCCTGCTTGTCGGCAGCCTCGTGCACCGGCAGTTCCACGCGCCGGGCGAAGACCTCGGCCAACTGGCTGCGACGCTCTTCAGGCAGATGCAGAACAACAATGATCGGCAATGCATAGCCTCGGCGCAGCGGCACGAGCAGGCTCAACAGCGCCTCAACGCCACCGGCAGAAGCACCGACCACAATCGCCTCGACGCGAGGTAAATCCACGGCCTCGTTCATTTTTTGCGGTAGATCCGTTCTTGTTTCACCAGCGCTTCGAACTGGTTGGCATAGCTGGAAAAATCCAGCGTCTCTTTGCTGCCGAGCACCAGAAAACCGCGATGGCAAAGCGATTCATGGAACAGCCCGAACGCTCGATCCTGAAGCTTCTTGTTGAAGTAGATCAGCACGTTGCGGCAGGAAATCAATTGGGTTTCGGAAAACACACTGTCGGTCGCCAGACTGTGGTCGGCGAAGGTCACGTTTTCGCACAGGCTCTTGTCGAAAATCGCGTAACCGTACGCTGCCGTGTAGTAGTCGGCAAACGATCGCTGACCACCGGCCTGCTGATAGTTGGCGGTGTACGCGCGAACATTCTCCATGGAGAAAATCCCCTGCTTGGCCTTGTCCAGCGAGCGCGGGTTGATGTCAGTGGCATAGATGATCGTGCGATCGAGCAGGCCTTCTTCGCGCAGCAGAATCGCCATCGAATAGACCTCCTCGCCCGTGCTGCACCCGGCGATCCAGATCTTGATCGACGGATAGGTGCGCAGCAACGGCACCACTTCCCTGCGAATGGCGAGGAAGTGCGACGGATCGCGAAACATCTCGCTGACCGGGATCGTCAGCAATTGCAGCAACTGCATGAACGCTGTCGGGTCATGCAGGACTTTTTCCTGCAAAGCCGAAATGGTCGCGCATTCGAACTGGCTGAGTGCGTGCTGCACCCGGCGCTTGATCGAAGCGCCGGAGTAATCGCGAAAATCGTAGCTGTACTTGAGGTAAATCGCCTCGATCAACAAGCGCAGCTCAATTTCGCTGTTTCGTTCGGCTGGACTACTACGTTCCACTAAATGCGTTCCATCTTCGGTAACCACACGCGAATCAGCGAGAACAGACGATCCAGGTCGATGGGCTTGGCCAGGTAATCATTGGCGCCCGCCTGCAGGCAGCGCTCCTGATCGTCCTTCATGGCCTTGGCCGTCACCGCGATGATCGGCAGCTTGCGCCAGCGCGGATCCTTGCGGATTTCAATGGTGGCTTCGAAACCGTCCATTTCCGGCATCATCACGTCCATCAACACCAGATCGATGTCCTCGACTTCGTTAAGTCTCTCAATCGCCTCACGACCGTTACGGCCGATCACCACGACTGCGCCTTTGGTCTCCAGCGCGCTGGTGAGGGCGAAAATGTTGCGCACATCGTCGTCCACCAGCAGCACTTTGCGACCCTCGAAGACCTTGTCGCGGCTGCGCGCGGTCTTGAGCATCTTCTGCCGTTCATGGGACAACTGCGATTCGACTTTGTGCAGAAAGAGTGTGACCTCGTCCAGCAAGCGCTCTGGCGAACGTGCACCCTTGATAATGATCGAGCGCGAATACTTGCGCAGCTCAGCCTCTTCATCACGAGTCAGATTGCGCCCGGTGTAGACAATGACCGGCGGGAACGAGCAAATATCCTCGGTGGACATGCGCTTGAGCAGGTCATTGCCAAGCATGTCCGGCAATTTCAGGTCGATGACCATGCAGTCGTAGATCGTCGTGCGCAGCAGCTCCAAAGCGTCCTGCGCAAGACCGACGGCGGTGATTTCGATGTCTTCATCGCCGATCAGCCGCGCGATGCTTTCACGCTGCAGATCGTCATCTTCAACCAGCAGCACGCGTTTGACCTTTTGCGTCAGCTTGGCTTCGAGACGGGCAAACACGTCCTTGAGCTCTTCGCGGGTGGTCGGTTTGACGGCATAACCGATCGCGCCCATGTGCATGGCCGCTTCAACACGGTCTTCGACGGAAATCACATGCACCGGAATGTGCCGGGTTTCGGCGTGTTCTTTCAGGCGTTGCAATACGGTCAGGCCAGAGTGGTCCGGCAGGCGCATGTCGAGCAGGATTGCATCCGGGACGAACTCCTTGGCCAGGTCATAACCCTCGTCCGCGCCGTGGGCCACCAGACACTGATAACCGAGTTCGTGCGCCAGATCGTAGAGGATGTGCGCAAAGTTCGGCTCGTCTTCCACCACCAGAATGCAACGCGTGGCGAATGGCGCCTTGTTGCGATCATCGGCAAAGCGCGGAATGTGCACCGGCGCCAACGGCGAAACCACCGGTGCCAGTGGCGCGCTAACCATCGTGGCTGGCGGGGTAAAGGTCAACGGCGCAAATGGTACGTCGCTGGACTCGTCGAACTGCTGTGGCAGCACCAGTGTGAACACACTGCCCTGCCCCGGCGCGCTGCTGACACTGATCGAACCGCCGAGCAAGGTCGCCAGATCCCGCGAAATCGACAGGCCCAGACCGGTGCCGCCGTATTTGCGGTTGGTGGTGCCGTCGGCCTGGCGGAAGGCTTCGAAAATGCTTTCCTGCTGATCGGCGGCAATACCGATCCCCGAATCGCGCACGATAAACGCAATCCGGTCTTCCGGCTGACCGGCGATGGTCAGGCTGACAGTGCCCTTTTCGGTGAATTTGATGGCGTTGGACAACAGGTTTTTGATCACCTGCTCCAGACGCTGGCGGTCGGTGTACAGCATGCCCGGGGCGCCAGGCTGCAAATCGACACTGAAGGTCAGCTGTTTGTCTGCTGCCAAGGGCTCGAAGACATTGCGCAGACCATCGGCCAGACGCGCGACACTGGTGTTCTCCGCAATCACTTCAAGCTTGCCTGCTTCGACCTTGGAGATGTCCAGAATGTCGTTGATCAGGTTGAGCAGATCGTTGCCGGCGGAGTAGATCGACTCGGCAAACTTGACCTGCTCGGCGCTGAGGTTTTCCTGCGGGTTTTCCGCCAGCAGCTTGGCCAGAATCAGCGAACTGTTCAGCGGCGTGCGCAGTTCGTGGGACATGTTGGCGAGGAATTCGGACTTGTACTTGCTCGAGCGCTGCAACTCTTCGGCGCGTTCTTCGAGCTGTACCTGAGCCTGATTCAGTTCGGTGTTTTTCAGGTCCATGGCATCGCGTTGCTCGGCCAGGGTCTGCGCCTGTTCGGCGAGCTGCTCGTTGGTCTGCTCCAGTTCGACTTGCTGGGTTTCCAGATGCGCCTGGGATTCCTTGAGAATCCGCGACTGCTCTTCCAGTTCCTCGTTGGCGGTTTTCAGCTCTTCCTGCTGTACCTGCAACTCTTCGTTGAGCTGCTGGGTTTCGGCCAGCACTTCCTGCAGACGCTGACGGTAGCGCGCAGCCTCGATGGAGGTGCCGATGTTGCCGGCGATCAGTTCCAGCAGTTCGATATCACGATCCGTCAGCGGCCGCAGGAAACCCAGTTCGATCACCCCGTTGACGCGGTCGTCATCACTGGTCGGCACCACCATCACACTGTGCGGCAAGCCTTCACCCAGGCCGGAACTGACCTTGAAGTAATCAGCCGGCACTGAATCCAGACGAATCAACCGCGCCTGCTGCGCCACTTGGCCGACGATGCCTTCGCCGCTGTAGATCGACTGTTCCTGCTCTTCCTGCTCACGGGAGAAACCATAGGTGGCAACACGTTTGAGGCCGCCGTGCTCTTCACGCACATACAGCGCGGCCACGGCGGTACCCAGGTATTGCGCGCAGAACTGCAGAATATTGCGCCCCAACAGATTCAGCGTCAGTTGCCCCAGTACCTGCTCGGCCAGTTCGGTCTGACCATTGCGCAACCACGCCTGTTGCTCCAGACGCTCGGCACTGGCTTGCTGTGCGGCCATGTTGGCGCTGTAGTTGGTCGACAGGTTGACCAGATCGCGCCGGCCAATATAGGCGAGCAAGCCACTGATACCGGCGATGAACAGCAGGTACAGGCTGATGCTCCAGATCGTCGTGCGGCGTACGTCTTCATTGCGCGTGGTGCGCAGGACCTGTTCCGTTTCGATGACATCTTCGAATTGCTTGCGGATTTCGTCCGTCAGGCGCTTGCCGCGTCCGGCCTTGACCGCGCCCCGATAATCGCCGCTGGAACGCTGCAGATCGATCATCGACTGCGCGTAATTGGCCCATTCAATCTGCAAGGCTTGCAGACGGCGCAAGCGATCGGTTTGCACCGGGTTGTCGGCGGTCAGTTCGAGCAAGGTGTTAAGCGCCACGGCAATGCGCGGCTTGGCGGTTTCATACGGATCGAGGAAGTGTTCGTCGCCGCTGAGCAGGAAGCCGCGCATGCCGGTTTCCAGATCCACGGTGAGCTTTACCGCTTCATTGGCGTTATTGATCACCCGGTCGGTGTGCTCCACCCACTGGATCACCGACAGCAGATAAGTGATCAGCGAGACGAAGAACACGGCACTGAGCACACCGACGCCCAAAGGCAGACTGATGTTGCGACTCAGGAGTTTACGAAACCGTTGCTCATCAACCGTAGACGGAGAGGACATGGGGCAGCCTTGTCGAACTGTTGAAAAACAGGCAGTTTGCCCCAAAACGGCGGCATGGATCCATTTTTCTCACACTTTTGGCAGCAAATTCCTACACTCGCCGGCGTGTTTGCGGGCCCGAACAGTTATCCTTGCGGCCCCGTCTGCGGCTATGCTTTTTTTGTGTCGGCCGGGGAACTTGTGGCACTGCGCCACTTACTGATGAAAGAGCCCGGCATTTTTGATCGACCGGCGACCCTGAACTGACTTTTGAGAGCCTTATTATGTCTACCCCCGCCTCCACCATCCTTGTCGTAGAAGACGACGACATCGTGCGCATGCTGATTGTCGATGTGCTGGAGGAGTTGGAGTTCGCGGTGCTTGAGGCTGATGGTGGCGAAAAGGCTCTGGAGATTCTAGGAAATTCGAGTCAGCACATTGACCTGATGATGACCGACTTCGGCCTGCCGGGCATGGATGGCCACGAACTGGCAACCAAAGCACGCAAACTGCGCCCCGCCCTGCCCATTCTGTTTGCCAGTGGTTACGCTGAAACCATCGATGTGCCAGCAGACATGCATGTGATCGGCAAGCCATTTTCGATTGATCAGTTGCGCGACAAAGTAAAAGGCATACTGAATACATAATTAATATTCTTTCATCGTGCCTCTTCAAACAATACTGAAGGGGCATCACTGCCCGTTTCCGACCCGCATTACACCCAACTTTATTAACAGTCGAATAATGTACTTACATAGCATCACTTGATGCGCAACAAATAACAAATGAGGATATCCGGCACATCAGATAAATGGATTTCTCATGAACATTACGAACATAAACTGGGCAACTCACGAGGATTTTTTGAATCCTGTTCGCCACACTCAACTCGATCACGCCGAACGCCTGGAAGTCATACAAAAATTAAAACAGCGCCAAGACACGACCAGTCCTTCGCAAGCTATCTCTCTGGCAGGCGCAACCCTTACACTCGAATCCGGCTCAACGCTTGAGCGCGCGTTGCAACCTGGCCGGAAAATGCTGCAGGGACTGTGTGGGCAAGAGGCCTTCAAAAAACTCACGGCCACGTTGAAACTTCCGGATGACTCACATTTTGCAGTGACGGCAAAAGGTGAAATACATGCAAGTTACTCGGGAAAAAGCCTGGAGTTTGCCAACGCTTTCAAACTTGCCCCCAACCTCAAAGATGACTTTTTGACACTTGTTGAAATGGCGGAGCTGGCCGGAGGCAGTATTTCCCTGGCCGAACAAATCGAGCTGGAACAATGGCTGAAATTCCATGACTTTCTGATCCCCCAAACCGCCGCTGAATGTTCCAGGCTGACAACATTCATGGAACTACCGCCTCCAGTGGCACCATTGGCTGGTAACTATTGGGAAATGATCAGGTCTGGAGTCGAAAACGCGGTCACACTTTCTGCGGATCAACGTAACGAATTCCGTAGACTCATTACCAGTTACTTGAAGGGTCAGTCGCTCCTGGAGCAACTTTCGTACAGCATCTTTGGCAGGCCATCGACACCGATCAAACGCTCGGAAGCTGAACAGATTCTTGAAAAACTGGTGTCCAGTCCCATTGCCCTTCGATGGGCCAGAGCCTATGTCCGGGATCTGGGCTGGTATGGCGCACAAGAAAATCAGCCGCAATCAGATGAATCGCTAAAGCAGATGATACTGACTTCCCTGCTGCTCGATCTTCATCCGCGAATCGGTGAGGGGGAGCCGCGTAATCAGGTGGCAGGTTTCGATTTATACGCCGTCGAACATCTTGAGCTGTCATTCGCCGACGTTCACTCAGCATTCGAAAAGCACCTCGTCCAGCACCACCGGATCACCGAAAGAAATGCAGCGTTGGCCGCTCACTTGTTGCTCGCAGAGGCTGCGCCGGAATTTCTGGTGAAAGATTTGCCGGCAAACCTGGCTTTGGGGACCCCGCAATGGGTTGAATTCTGCCGAATTGTTGCAGTGCAGGAAACCATCGCGCCGGGATCCACGCGTTCGATGACTTATACCCGGCTGCACCAACTGTCGAAGCCGGGCCCGGTTTCCGGATTCGGCAAGACACTCGACGCGCTGGCAGCTGGAGACGCGGTGATTGATTGGGCGGTGCTCAACAAAATCATCACCCCGGATGACATAGCGAAATCGATCCCGGGAGCCCTTGAAAAAGCGTCCACGGCTTACGCCCGGGTCGCCGCGACACTTGCCGAGACGGCCGACACACTGGGCCGTCCTTTGCCTACCCGCAGAAGTGTTTCACTGGACATCCTCAAGCAGGTCGCCAAAGGCTGCAGCTATCTGGAACATGACGTCATGTATCAGAAGAACAATGTGGTGTGGGTAGATGCCTATGGCGACCGGGCCTTGCTGTCGCCGGTGGAATTGCACATGTCCAATGACCTGGCGACCAGGGAATGGGAGGTGAAAAACGGAGAAAGTATCTATACCGCGTTTCCCCGCATGCTGCCCAATCTGATCGCGCCTGACGGCGAGTTCCACCGGCAGTTCAATCGCGACTACCTCAAGCATATGAAGGCAATGGGCACGCACTTGAAGCAAGCGTTTTGCACAATGCCCATGGCGGACAGAACGCGCTTGCTGAAAGGCAAGGTGACGGTTTTCAGTCTCAGGCCCTCAGTCGCGAAACTCCAGACGCCCACCGGTGTGTCAACCAATCCCTTATCGTCGACCCTTTACTCAATCCTGGGTAGCACCTCACGCAAACCGACGGAAAGCCATAAGGAAATACAAGAGTCAAAGGGACGCTATGGGGTAGTCCTTTGTTGCGAGTTCGAAGGCCGAATGACCTGTTACGAACTTTTCACCCTGCACGGCACCTGTCGCGAAAATCCACAGTTGGCCGCACTGATTGAAAAAGAAAACCTGCTGAGTACAAGTGTACGCAGCGACGCGACTGGCTACTCGCTGCCAGCAACAGTGCATCCACTGCCGACGAATATCGAGTGTTATACCCATGGAGTACCGCCCGGTCTCATTGAAATCAGTTCGGGCGTGATCGATAAGATCGGTCAGTTGCAGGCGTCTTCGCCCCCTGAAGAAATCAAGGGTTATTACCAGAGTTTCTACTCAACCGAATTCGATTCGTTGGCGAATTTCGTACTCAAGCACCGACCGATCGCTACCTATGATGAGTTGGTCAGAGAGTGCTGGGGGCAGACCCGCCTGGAGGCCGTGCGCGCAAAACGTGAAGCGGATCTGGATACCTTTCTTAATTTCGTGGTGCCGTTCAAATCCTGTATCGAAGACTTGAGCTCGGACGATGTGGAGCGACAAGTTCAAGGAGCGGGGGCGTGTGCGCTGGAAGCTGCGATGACTATTTTGCTGGTTGTCGGTGCTGTTGCTCAGGTTATCAGCATCGTTGCCAAAACCATGACCGTTGCCACCAAAGCCAGTGCACTGGCCAAAGTGGGTCTGGGGTTGGTCAATAATGTATTCAACCCACTGGACGGCGTACCGGACCTGCTGTTCAAGGGTGGAAAACTGTTGCGCAAGGGATTCAACAAAGGTTTCGCCGAGCTGGAAAATGTGCTGTCCGATGCCCGCAAATGGTCGGGCACTACCCACCAACGCCACTTGGCCGCGACCATTGATCCAGACACGATTCGCCTCGCCGACTGGCGACCGGCACAAGCATCCGAAGACCTCGTTCAGGTCTGGGCGACACGACACAATGATGAATGGTTTGCGCTGAACTTACGGGGCGAAGCCTGGGGGCCGGCCCTGAACAACATCAAGCCGCGAGAGAAGTTTTCATTCCTCAGGTTATTCAAACGAAAGACGCCCTGGAGTTACACGAAAGCCTACTTGAAAAGAGCCACGCCCCTTGCTCAGAATAAACTGGACAACACAATACAACTGCTATCGGATTTCGAAAACGATGACATCAGGTCTGTTTTCAAATACGTATTTGGCACGGATTCGGAGGTAGCCATCAACTACGTAAGCAAGAATCTGCGGGCAATGCACAAGGATCTCGGATTGCTGGGCCCACGCCATATGTCTTTTCGTCAGCGTAACGCCAATGCACTCGCCGCGATGAAAACCACAACCTATGGAAACTGGAAAGCCAGTGTCGAAGCGGGTACGCAGCTGGACGACAGCTTGACAAAGTTCCTTGCGATCTATCCTGACAAACTGGATGAATGGTACCAAGTGGCCAAGTACGACGATGCCCGGATGGGCGATGTGCTCGTCCACGAAATGTCTCACGGTGCGCCAGGCACGCTTGATTTTTACTACGGAGCAGTCCAGGCCGGTGTCACCCCGGCAGAATATGATGCGGTGGGCTTGATGGACTTCGCTCGAAATGCTCACCGGGCAGACCCGGGTAATCTGTACAACCCTCACTACGGTTTTGTGGAACCTAGAGGCTTCAAAGAGTTCAAGGAGACCATCAACAGCTGGCCGGAATTCGTGCGAGATCATCCTGCATTGATCAATGCCGAATCCTACGCAGTGGCGGTCTCACTCATCGATCAATACCGGACCCATCCGGCCACCTTTGTGTTTAACCTTGCCACCCTCCGGCATGCCATAGACAGTACAGAAGCAGGGGAATTTCTGAAGGGGCCGCTCCTGCTGAATCTGGCGAACCCGAATTTCTAAACGCGGTTTACGCATAACGCCAAGCTTCGGTATTGAGGGATATTTTTGACAATCGGGCGCATACCCTACCCCTGTGGTTTAATTGCGCCCTTTTTTCCCCCTCGTTCGCCGTGAAGGAATGTTGTCCATGATTCAACCCGCCGCCACCAAAGTCCTGGTCATCGGCTACGTCTGGCCCGAGCCGCGTTCTTCAGCGGCCAGCGGCCATGTCATGCAAATCCTCGAAACATTCCTGCAACAAGGCTGGGACATCACCTTCAGCAGCCCGGCCGGCCCCGGCGAACACAAGGCGGATCTTGCCGCACTTGGTATCCGCGAAGTAGCGATCGAACTCAACAACAGCAGTTTCGATGCGTTCATCAGTGAACTGGCGCCGGATATCGTGCTGTTCGACCAATTCATGATGGAAGAGCAGTTCGGCTGGCGGGTGGAAAAATACTGCCCGCAGGCGCTGCGTGTGCTGGAAACGTCGGACCTGCAAAGCCTGCGACATGCGCGTCATCAGCGTCTGAAGTCTCGTCTCAAGGTCAATCCGGACCAGAATGATTTCAGTGATGTATTTGCTCCAGACCTGCGCGACGAATTCGGGCTGATGGCCGAGACCGATCTGGCCAAACGCGAAATCGCTGCGCTGTATCGTTGCGATCTGAACCTGATGATCTCCGAAGTGGAAATCGAATTGCTGATCGAACAGTTCGGGTTGCCCCGGCAATTGCTGCACTGGTGCCCGTTGATGATCGACCCGCCTGCGGCCGCACCTGCAAACTTTGCAGAGCGGGCGCACTTCTTGAGTATCGGCAATTTCCGCCACGCGCCTAACTGGGATGCCGTGTTGTGGATGAAAACCACGGTCTGGCCGTTGATTCGCCAACAGTTGCCGCAGGCACAACTGCATATCTACGGCGCCTATACGCCGCCCAAAGCCACCGCGCTGCATAACGCCGGCGAAGGTTTCCATGTCATGAACTGGGCCGAAGATGCATTGCAGGTCATGTCCGCCGCGCGGGTTTGCCTGGCGCCGTTGCGTTTTGGTGCCGGTATCAAGGGCAAACTGGTCGACGCCATGTTGTGTGGCACGCCCAGCGTTACGACACCGATCGGAGCAGAAGCCATGCACGGCGATCACGCGTGGCCCGGCGCTGTGACGAGCAGCGCAATCGAGTTTGCCAACAGTGCCGTTGCGCTTTACAAAGACGAGGCTCGTTGGCAGGAAGCCCGCACGGCGGGATACACGCTGCTGAATCAACGCTACCCGCAGTCAGTGCATGGTCCGGCACTGATAGAGAAACTGCGTTATTGCCAACAAAACTTACAAAAGCTGAGGGCCAGGAACTTCATTGGCAGCATGCTCCGTCATCACTCGCACAAAAGTACTCAGTACATGGCGCAATGGATCGAAGTTAAAAACAGGCAGCCTCAACAGCCGCCAGACATATAAATAACTGTTACTACACGACTTGCATTAAAAGCCAACTTTGCCGATCACCCGACAACCGTTATAAACATCCTGCGCGCGCAACTTCTATAACTTTCGCCTTCAATCGCAGGATGTACAACATGAACAATATTGATAACTTCCAGCCTCATCAATGGATGGCTGATTCGCCGCAAATCGACAACTTGTCGCTTTTCGAACTGAGCTTGCCGGGTGCCCATAATGCTGGCTGCGACTGGGAAGCGGGTTATGCGCTGATACCCGGTAAAAACTGGGTTGCCTGTCAGGACGTATCCTTTTATTCACAATTGAATCGCGGCGCCCGTGCACTCGATATACGCCTGACGTCTGACAATAAAGCACAAGGCCTCGCCAGGTTCAGTTTCCATCATGGCGGTTACCGTTCTTCCCGTACGCTTGCAGATCTTGTCCGTGACGTAAAAGCTTTCTATGAAAGAAACATCGATGAATTCATCATTCTGGACTTTCATGAACTGGGAGAAGACAAGGTCGCCTTCGATCATTCGGAATTTCAGGCATTGATGCTGGAGCATCTGGGTGAACGGATGATCCCTACCCGCAATCTGCACCTGACTCTAGGCCAGCTCAAGGCGATCAGCCCGTTGCAGAGAATCATGGTGGCAGCCTCCATGACCTGGGAAACCGAGGACCACCGAATTCTTGGAAAAATCCACCACAAGTGGATAGACCAAAGGTTTGTCACTCCGCTCGAGCTGCAGGTGTACATCACAAAAGTATTGAGCACGCCCATCAGCACACTTCGCCCGTGGTCGCTGTCGGCGACCAGTTTTTCGCTAGGCGGCGGTCCTAAGCGAATTCTGGAAGAACTCGACAACTGGTTTGACCCGACCCGATCCGACTGGGCTAAAAAGTGCAACATCATCAATTTCGACTTTATAAAAAACTCGAACATTGTGCGTTTTTGCCAGATGGCCAATCTGGAAAAAGCCATCGAGAAGTCCAGAAACAGCGTCCGCGAGCAGACCGCTTGAGTGAAGCTGGCGCAAGTCCCGAGAAACGAGGCATGATCGGCAGGCGATAACAAAAAAGTAGCTCGCCATGACCCGAACCGCGCGCGTGACCGACCCTTCATACGAGTTGATGGATGACCACAACGGGTTGTCCATCATCTACCGCCAGCATGGCTTTCCGTGCCCGCTGGTGCGCTGGCATTTTCACAAGGAATACGAACTGCACCTGATCGTCGCCAGCTCCGGCAAGGTATTCATCGGCGACTATATCGGCAACTTTCACCCCGAGACCTTGTTCCTGACCGGCCCCAACCTGCCGCACAACTGGATCAGTCAGGTGGCGGAAGACGAGGTGGTAGAAAAGCGCGACATGCTGGTCAACTTCACCGACGAGTTGTTCGAAAGTGGCCACCAGGTGTTTGCCGAACTGAAGACCCTGGCGCCGTTGCTGGAGCGCGCGCAGTACGGCATCGAGTTTCGCTGCAAACGCACTATTGGCCAGGCCATGACGCTGATGCAACGCATCGCCGACAGCAAAGGCATCACTCGACTCGGGCACTTTTTCATCCTGATGGAACTGCTCGCGGCCAGCGATGATTTCCAGTTGTTGTCCGGCGCCAACACCCCGCAACTGGCCGACGAGCACAATATCGATCGCACCAACCGGGCGGTCGATTACATCTTCAGTCACTACGCCCGGGATATTTCGCTGGAGGAAGTCGCCGAGCATCTGGGCATGACGCCGACCTATTTCAGCCGGGTGTTCAAACAGGCCACCGGGCGCAATTTCATCGAGTTCGTCAATCGCTTGCGTATCAGCAAGTCCTGCGAGCTGCTGGCCGACGGTGATAAACCGGTGACCGAGGTTTGCTTTGAATCCGGCTTCAACAACATTTCCAATTTCAATCGGCGCTTTCAGCAGCTCAAGGGCATGACGCCGTCGCATTACCGCCGGCTCGCGGTGCAGCGCCTGACTGAACAGAACCACCACTGACAACCCGATTCTCCCCCTGTGGGAGCGAGCCTGCTCGCGAAGGCGGAGGATCAGTTGGCAAATCTGTCGCTGACACACCGCTTTCGCGAGCAGGCTCGCTCCCACAAAGGACGTCGCAATGCCGTGAAACCTGTACGCATTCGATAGCGTTTCCCCGCTGCAAAGCCCTGCCCTGCGCTGCCCCCACAAAAGCCAAGTGCAAAAAAGTATCGATAAAAGTGCTAGGGATGATTTGTCAGCCCTGCGATTGAAGGCTGTAATCAGTGCACATTCTTCCAGTCGTCGGAAGACACAAAAACAATAACTGTCCTTCTGTCACCCTTTGGGTGCAGAAAAGGAGTGCACGATGCAACCCACTGCAAAAGCTCTGCTTGCCCTCACCTGCATGACCCTCAGCAGCGTCAGCCTTGGCGCCCAGACCCTGACCATCGCCACCGTCAACAACAGCGACATGATCCGCATGCAAAAGCTCTCGAAAACCTTCGAGACCGAGCATCCGGACATCAAGCTCAATTGGGTGGTGCTGGAAGAAAACGTTCTGCGCCAACGCCTGACCACCGACATCGCCACTCAGGGCGGTCAGTTCGACGTGTTGACCATCGGCATGTACGAAGCGGCACTGTGGGGCGCAAAGGGTTGGCTGGAACCGATGAAGGATCTGCCGGCCAGTTACGCCCTCGACGACGTATTCCCGTCGGTGCGTGAAGGCCTGTCAGTCAAGGGTTCGCTGTACGCCCTGCCGTTCTACGCAGAAAGCTCGATCACTTATTACCGCACCGACCTGTTCAAGGATGCCGGCCTGACCATGCCCGAGCGGCCGACCTGGGAGCAGATCGCCGGCTTCGCCGAAAAACTCACCAACAAGGACAAAGAGCAGTACGGCATCTGCCTGCGCGGCAAGGCCGGTTGGGGCGAGAACATGGCGCTGATCACCACCGTCGCCAATGCTTACGGCGCACGCTGGTTCGATGAGCAGTGGAAACCGGAATTCAGTGGCCCCGAGTGGAAAAACGCGCTGAATTTCTACGTCGACACCATGAAGGAATCCGGCCCGCCGGGCGCCTCCAGCAACGGTTTCAACGAAAACCTCGCACTGTTCAACAGCGGCAAATGCGCGATGTGGGTCGATGCCAGCGTCGCCGGTTCGTTCGTCACCGACAAGACCCAGAGCAAGGTCGCCGATCACGTCGGCTTCACCTTCGCACCGCATCAAGTGACCGACAAAGGCTCGGCCTGGCTGTATTCATGGGCGCTGGCGATTCCGACCAGTTCCAAAGCCAAAGACG
Source organism: Pseudomonas sp. S3_C06 (assembly GCF_054667675.1). Lineage (NCBI taxonomy): Bacteria > Pseudomonadati > Pseudomonadota > Gammaproteobacteria > Pseudomonadales > Pseudomonadaceae > Pseudomonas > Pseudomonas sp. S3_C06. Next base: position 245,647 of record NZ_CP162747.1, on the reverse strand, counting down.
CCGCCAAAGAATTCAGCGCCTGGGCGACTTCCAAAGAGTACGGCGAACTGGTCGCCAAGACCGACGGCATCGCCAACGTACCGCCGGGGACTCGCGCCTCGACCTACAGCGATGCCTACATGAGCGCCGCACCGTTCGCCAAGGTCACCCTGGAATCGTTGAAAGCGGCTGACCCGAGCAAACCGACGCTGAAACCAGTGCCTTATATCGGCATTCAACTGGTGACCATTCCTGAATTCCAGGCCGTGGGCACCCAGGTGGGCAAGCTGTTCTCGGCGGCGCTGATCGGCCAGACCACGGTGGATCAAGCCCTGGCTGCCGCGCAGCAAACCACTGAACGCGAGATGAAGCGCGCCGGTTATCCCAAGTAACCCGCAAAGCTCGCTCCTGCCTTTTGTAGGAGTGAGCCTGCTCGCGATGGCGGTTTTCAATCTGAACCAGACGGTGACTGACACACCGCCATCGCGAGCAGGCTCACTCCTGCATTAGATCTCCATAGGTCTGTATGACTCGGTTGTGATCGCCATGAATACTTCAACTGCCAAAGCCCACCTCGACCTGTCGCAACCTGCGCGCAAGGTCCGCGTACGCAATCCCGGCTGGTTTCTGGTCAGCCCTTCGGTGGCCCTGTTGCTGCTGTGGATGATCGTGCCGCTGGGCATGACCATCTACTTCTCGATGATCCGCTACAACCTGCTCTACCCCGGCGAAAACGAATTCGTCGGGCTTGAGAACTTCACCTATTTTCTGACTGATTCGGGCTTCATGCCCGGCGCCACCAACACACTGCTGCTGGTGGGTAGCGTATTGCTGATCAGTGTGGTGTTGGGCGTGTTGATCAGCGCATTGCTGGAGGCCAGTGAATTCCTTGGTCGCGGCATCGTGCGGGTCATGCTGATCTCGCCGTTCTTCATCATGCCCACGGTCGGTGCGCTGATCTGGAAGAACCTGATTTTCCATCCGGTCTCGGGGATCCTCGCCTACATCTGGAAGCTGTTCGGCGCGCAACCGGTGGACTGGCTTGCGCACTACCCGCTGCTGTCGATCATCATCATTGTCTCGTGGCAGTGGCTGCCCTTCGCCATCCTGATTCTGATGACCGCGATGCAGTCCCTCGACCAGGAGCAAAAAGAAGCCGCGCGCCTCGACGGCGCAGGACCGATCGCGATCTTCTGGCACCTGACCCTGCCGCATCTGGCGCGGCCGATTGCCGTGGTGGTGATGATCGAAACGATCTTCCTGCTGTCGGTGTTCGCCGAGATTTTCACCACCACCAACGGCGGCCCCGGCTACGCCTCGACCAACCTCGCCTACCTGATCTACAACCAGGCGCTGGTGCAGTTCGACGTCGGCATGGCTTCGGCGGGCGGCTTGATTGCCGTGGTCATCGCCAACATCGCCGCGATCATTCTGGTGCGGATGATCGGCAAAAACCTGACTGACAAAGCCTGAGGCCTGCCATGACTCTTCAACAATCCCGCCGGCTGCAAAGCCTGCTGCTCGGCACCCTGGCCTGGGCCATCGCGATCGTGATTTTCTTCCCGATCTTGTGGATGGTGATGACCAGTTTCAAAACCGAAATCGATGCGTTCGCCACGCCGCCGCAGTTCATCTTCACGCCGACGCTGGAGAACTACCTGCACATCAATGAGCGCAGCGATTACTTAAGTTTCGCCTGGAACTCGGTGCTGATTTCCTTCAGCGCCACGGCTCTGTGCCTGTTGATCGCGGTACCGGCGGCGTACTCGATGGCGTTCTATGAAACCCAGCGCACCAAAGGCACGCTGCTGTGGATGCTCTCGACCAAGATGCTGCCGCCGGTGGGCGTGCTGATGCCGATCTACCTGCTGGCGAAGAGTTTCGGCCTGCTCGACACGCGCATCGCGCTGATCGTGATCTACACGCTGATCAACCTGCCGATCGTGGTCTGGATGGTTTACACCTACTTCAAGGACATCCCCAAAGATATCCTCGAAGCCGCCCGCCTCGACGGCGCCACGTTGTGGCAGGAAATGGTCCGCGTGCTGCTGCCGATCGCCAAGGGAGGCCTTGCCTCGACCGTGCTGCTGTCGCTGATCCTGTGCTGGAACGAGGCGTTCTGGTCGCTGAACCTGACCTCGTCGAAAGCCGCGCCACTGACCGCTTTGATTGCTTCGTACTCAAGTCCTGAGGGGTTGTTCTGGGCCAAATTGTCGGCGGTGTCGACCCTGGCGTGTGCGCCGATTCTGATCTTCGGCTGGATCAGCCAGAAACAACTGGTACGCGGCCTCTCCTTCGGCGCCGTGAAATGAAGATTGAAAAGAAAAAGATCGCAGCCTTCGGCAGCTCCTACATAAAGCATGCCGTCCCCCTGTAGGAGCTGCCGCAGGCTGCGATCTTTTGATCTTAAAAAAACAACAATGCGGAGGCCCATCATCATGGCCAACCTGAAAATCAAGAATCTGCAAAAAGGCTTCGAAGGCTTCTCCATCATCAAAGGCATCGACCTTGAAGTGAACGACAAGGAATTCGTGGTCTTCGTCGGCCCGTCGGGCTGCGGCAAATCCACCCTGCTGCGGCTGATTGCCGGTCTGGAAGAAGTCAGCGACGGCACCATCGAACTCGATGGCCGTGACATCACCGAAGTCAGCCCGGCCAAGCGCGATCTGGCGATGGTGTTCCAGACCTACGCGCTGTACCCGCACATGACCGTGAAGAAAAACATGTCCTTCGCCCTCGATCTGGCCGGCGTACCGAAAGCCGAAGTCGAGAAGAAAGTCGGCGAAGCGGCGCGTATTCTCGAACTCGGGCCGATGCTTGAGCGCAAGCCGAAACAGCTCTCCGGTGGTCAGCGCCAGCGCGTCGCCATCGGTCGCGCCATCGTGCGCAATCCGAAAATCTTCCTCTTCGACGAACCGCTGTCCAACCTCGACGCCGCGCTGCGCGTGCAGATGCGCCTGGAACTGCTGCGCCTGCACAAAGACCTGCAAGCGACGATGATCTATGTGACCCACGATCAGGTCGAAGCGATGACCATGGCCGACAAAGTCGTGGTACTCAATGGCGGCAAGATCGAACAGGTCGGCTCGCCACTGGACCTGTATCACAACCCGGCGAACCTCTTCGTCGCGGGGTTCCTCGGCACGCCGAAAATGGGCTTCCTCAAAGGCAAGATCGCCCGCGTCGACGGCCAGAGCTGCGAAGTCTCGCTGGACGCTGGTACGCGCATCACCCTGCCCTTCAATGCTGCCAACCTCAGTGTCGGCAGCGCCGTGACCCTCGGCATTCGCCCGGAACATCTGGAACTGGCGCAACCGAGCGACTGCAGCCTGCAAGTCACTGCCGACGTCAGCGAACGCCTGGGCAGCGACACTTTCTGCCACGTCACCACCAACGCCGGCGAAGCCCTGACCATGCGCGTGCGCGGTGATCTGGCCAGCCGTTACGGCGAACAACTGAGCCTGCACCTCGATGCTGCTCATTGCCATTTATTCGATGCCGAAGGTGTCGCGTTGACCCGTCCGCTGCGCGCTGCGGCCTGATTTCGAGAACTCCCGATGAAACTCAACCAACAGAACCTCCATCGTCTGGCCGCCGAAGTGCAACTACCGGCCTACAACCTTAGCGACACGCGCCAGGGCATCGCCCACATTGGCGTCGGCGGCTTTCACCGCGCGCATCAGGCGTATTACACCGACGCGCTGATGAATACCGGCGAAGCCCTCGACTGGGCGATTTGCGGCGTCGGCCTGCGCACTGAGGACCGCCGCGCACGCGACGACCTCAAGGAGCAGGATTACCTGTTCACCCTGTTCGAACTCGGTGACAGCGACGACACCGAAGTGCGCGTGATCGGCGCGATTCGCGACATGCTGCTGGCCGAGGACGGCGCCCAGGCGTTGATCGACAAACTCGCCGACCCGCAAATCCGCATCGTCTCGCTGACCATCACCGAGGGCGGTTACTGCATCGACGACAGCAACGGCGAATTCATGGCGCACCTGCCACAGATTCAACACGACCTGGCCCACCCAGACGACCCGAAAACCGTGTTCGGCTTCTTGTGTGCAGCCCTGGAAAAGCGCCGGGCAGCGGGCATTCCGGCGTTTACCGTAATGTCTTGCGATAACCTGCCGCACAACGGCGCCGTGACGCGCAAGGCGCTGCTGGCCTTTGCCACACTGCGCAACAGCAATCTGTGCAGCTGGATAGACGCCAACGTCAGTTTCCCCAACGCCATGGTCGACCGCATCACCCCCATGACCAGCACCGCGCACCGTTTGCAACTGGCCGACAAACACGGCGTCGACGATGCTTGGCCGGTGGTCTGCGAACCGTTTGTGCAGTGGGTACTGGAAGACAAATTCGGCAACGGTCGCCCGGCCTGGGAAAAGGTTGGCGTGCAGTTCACCAATGATGTTTCGCCCTACGAAGAAATGAAGATCAAATTGCTCAACGGCAGCCACCTCGCGCTGACGTATCTGGGCTTTTTGAAGGGCTACCGGTTTGTGCACGAGACCATGAACGACCCGCTGTTCGTGCGCTACATGCGCGCTTATATGGACCTGGACGTGACCCCGCAACTGGCGCCGGTGCCTGGCATTGATCTGACGGATTACAAAAACACATTGGTGGCGCGGTTTTCCAATCAGGCGATTGCCGATCAGCTGGAGCGGGTGTGTTCGGACGGTTCGTCGAAGTTTCCCAAGTTCACCATCCCGACGATCAATCGCTTGATTGCTGATGGGCAGGAGACCAAGCGTGCGGCTCTGGTGGTCGCTGCGTGGGCGTTGTATTTGAAGGGGGTGGATGAGAATGGCGATAGCTATTCGATCCCGGATCCGCGCGCGACGTTTTGTCAGGCGTTGGTGGCGGACGATGCTTTAATTACGCAGCGGTTGTTGGCGGTTGAAGAGATTTTCGGCACGGCGATACCGCGTTCGGCGGCGTTTGTGGCGGCGTTTGAGTGGTGTTGCAACAGCTTGCGTGAAGAAGGTGTGACGCGGACTTTGCAGCGGATTCTGGATTGAAAAGCCCCTCACCCTAGCCCTCTCCCGGAGGTAGAGGGGACTGACCGAGTGGTTTGTGCAAGTTACATCGACCTGAACGTCCGGAGTCGAACTCAGGATTTGAACAGCCCCGGTTTGAGAGAACCGGAGCCGAACTCAGGTTTTGAACAACCCCGGTTTGAGAGACCCGGAGTCGAACTCAGCTTTTGAACAGCCCCCCGATCGGCTCCCTTTCCCCCTCGCCCCCTTGGGGGAGAGGGCTGGGGTGAGGGGGTAAGCTCTTGATCTTCACCGCAACCCAACGGGTTCACACATGACAACACAACAACTGTTCCTAGGCATCGACTGCGGCACCCAAGGCACCAAAGCCATCATCCTCGACGCCGCCAGCGGCCAAGTGCTCGGCCAGGGCGCCGCCGCGCACACGATGATCAGCGGCGCCAACGGCCGTCGCGAGCAAGACACTCAGCAATGGCTCGAAGCCTTCACCCTCGCCACCCGCCGCGCACTGCAGGCGGCGGATGTCGATGGCCAGTCGATCCTCGGCATCGGCGTCTCGGGCCAGCAACACGGTCTGGTCCTGCTCGACGACCAAGGTGAAGTGCTGCGTCCGGCCAAGCTCTGGTGCGACACCGAAACCAGCGCCGAGAACGACCGTCTGCTCACTCATCTGGGCGGTGAAAAAGGCTCACTGGAACGCCTCGGCGTGGTCATCGCACCGGGCTACACGGTGTCGAAACTGCTCTGGACCAAAGAACAGCACCCCGTGGTGTTCTCACGCATCGCACGCATTCTGCTACCCCACGACTACCTGAACTTCTGGCTCACCGGCCGCGCGTGCAGTGAGTACGGCGACGCTTCCGGCACCGGCTATTTCAACGTGCGCACCCGCCAGTGGGACTTGCAACTGCTGCGCGACATCGACGCCAGCGGGCGCCTGCAAGCCGCCCTGCCTGAGCTGATCGATGCACATCAATCTGTCGGCACCATCCTCCCGGCGATTGCCGAACACCTCGGCATCAACCCCAATGCGCAGGTCTCCAGCGGTGGCGGCGACAACATGATGGGCGCCATCGGCACCGGCAATATTCAGCCCGGCGCGATCACCATGAGCCTCGGCTCCTCCGGCACGGTGTACGCCTATTCCGAGGTGCCGAAAGTCAGCCCGGACGCCTCGGTCGCGACGTTCTGTTCGTCCAGCGGCGGTTGGTTGCCGCTGATCTGCACCATGAACCTGACCAATGCTACTGGCGCGATTCGCGAGTTGTTCAATCTGGACCTGGAGCAATTCAACCGCCTCGTCGCGCAATCACCCATCGGCGCCGACGGCGTGAGCATGCTGCCATTCCTCAACGGTGAACGGGTGCCCGCCCTGCCCCACGCCACCGGCAGCCTGCACGGCTTGACGCTGGACAACCTGACTCAGGCCAATCTGTGCCGCGCCGCCGTCGAAGGCACCACCTTCGGTTTGCGCTACGGACTGGATTTGCTCCGCCAGAATGGTTTACAAAGCCGCAGCATTTGCCTGATCGGCGGCGGTTCGAAAAGCGCGGTGTGGCGGCAGATCGTCGCCGACATCATGAACACCCCGGTGATCTGCACCGAACAAAGTGAAGCCGCCGCCCTTGGCGCAGCGATTCAAGCGGCGTGGTGCAAATCCTGGTCGAACGGCCACGAAGACAGCCTCGCCGACCTGTGCCAGCGCTGCGTGAAACTCGATTCCAGCAGTGAAACCCTGCCGATTGCCGCCAACGTCGCGGCGTTTCAGCAGGCCTATGAACGCTATCAACAGCATGTCGCAACCCTATAAAGAGCAAACAATTATGTATTTGGTGTGTGGCGAAGCCCTGTTTGATTTCTTCAGCGAAGACGACGCCAGCGGACTGGCCTCGAAAGTGAATTTCAAGGCGATTGCCGGCGGCTCGCCGTTCAACGTCGCCGTCGGTTTGCGCCGTTTGGGCGTGGACTCGGCCTTGTTTGGCGGACTGTCCACCGACTACCTTGGCCGCCGCTTGCAGCAAGTGCTGCAGGATGAAGGTGTGCGCCCGGACTATCTGGTGGATTTCGCCGCGCCGACCACGCTGGCCATGGTCGCCGTCGGTGCCAATGGCTCGCCGCACTACAGCTTTCGTGGTGAAGGCTGTGCCGATCGGCAACTGAGTCTTGCGCATCTGCCGGTGTTGGGCCCTGAGGTGCGCGGCTTGCACATCGGCTCCTTCTCGCTGGTGGTGCAGCCGATCGGCGACACCTTGCTGACATTGGTACAGCGCGAAAGCGGCAAACGCCTGATCACCCTCGACCCGAACGTGCGCCTTAATCCCGAGCCGAACATCGACCTGTGGCGCGAACGCATCGCGACGCTGGTGCCACTGGCCGATCTGATCAAGGTCAGCGACGAAGACCTGAGCCTGCTCTACCCCGAACAGGACCCGCAACGCGTGATCGAAGGCTGGCTCGAACATCGCTGCCAGATCGTCTTCCTCACCCGTGGCGGCGACGGCGCCAGTGTGTTCAGCCGCCAGCATGGCAACTGGTCGGTGCCGGCGGCCTCAGTGAAGATCGCCGATACCGTTGGCGCCGGTGACACCTTCCAGGCCGCGCTGATCACCTGGCTGACCGAGCACGGTCTGGATTCGGTCGAAGGCGTGCAGCAACTCGCTCGCGAGCAGATCGACGCCATGCTCAAGTTCGCTGTGCAAGCCGCCGCGCTGACCTGCAGCAAGACCGGTCCGGATCTGCCCTATCGTCATCAATTGAGCTGAGCGCGTAGACTGTTGGCCTTTTTGCGCACGACGGGATAACGGCTTTTGAATTACAGGCAGACGCTTGGACTACTGACACTGGCAACGCTACTGAGCGGGTGCGGCACCTCGCCGCCCCGTTCGCCGGAAGACATCTGCGAAATCTTCCGCGAAAAAAGCGACTGGTACGACGCTGCGCAAGTCACGCAAAAACGCTGGGGCGTACCGATTCAGGTGCCCTTCGCGATCATGTATCAGGAATCCGGCTACCGCTACGACGCCAAGACCCCGCGCAAATACCTGCTGTGGGTGATCCCGTGGGGCCGCGTCTCGACCGCCTCGGGTTATGCGCAAGCCAAGGATGAAGTCTGGGCCGATTACCAGAAAAGCACCGGCCGCAGCGGCGCCGATCGCGAAGACTTCGACGACGCCATCGACTTTGTCGGCTGGTACATGGACAAGACCTATTCCATCAACGGCGTCTACAAGTACGACGCCTATAACCAGTACCTCAACTACCACGAAGGCTGGGGCGGGTTCCGCAACAAGACTTACGCGAGCAAAGCCTGGCTGATGCCAACGGCGCGCAAAGTGCAGAACCGTTCGGATGTATATGCGCGGCAATATGCCGGGTGCAAAGAGGATTTGAATCGGGGGTTCTGGAGCCGGTTCTGGCATTGGTTGTAAGGACGCCTTCGCGAGCAGGCTCGCTCCCACAATAGATCTTCAGTGAACACAGATGTTGTGTCCGGCATTGAACCCATGTGGGAGCGAGCCTGCTCGCGAAAGCAGTCGATCAGACGCTACAACTCCACGCCTTACAACACCGAAAAGCTATAACTCACAATCAACCGGGTCTCATCCACATCCCGGGCAAACTTCTCATAATTGGTGCGATACGTAGCATTCCTCAATCGCAGACTCACATCCTTGAACGTGCCCGTCTGAATCACATACTTCAACTCGCTGTCGCGTTCCCATTCCTTGCCTTCCTGATCACTGCCCAACACCTTGATGTGATCACCGTTCACATAACGGGTCAGGAAGCTCAAACCATTAATGCCAATGGCCTTGAAGTCATAGTCATAACGCAACTGCCACGAGCGTTCCTGCGCAGCGGCGAAATCATTGACTTGCACATAGTTGACCAGATACGGATTGCTGCCATCGAGGTACGGCATCGAGTTGTCGCCGTTCATACGCTGCCAACCGGCACTGAACGTGTGGCCGCTGTGCGCATACGACAACATGCCGCTCAACGCACGGTTATCGATGGAACCGGCCTTGGCATCACCACTGTCGGCACTTTTCAGCACGCGCAGATCCGCTTTGAGCACGCCGCCAGCTAACGGTTGATTACCCAGCAGCCCGACAAAGTGCTGACGATAAATGTCTTCCAGTTCGGCGTAGTGATACTGCGCAGTCAGGCGATCATTGATCTTGTAATCTAAGCCGTACATGTCGAAATGGTCGGCGGTGGTGTTGCAGGCGTAGCGCTTGTTCTTGCAGTGCACGCGGATGTCTTGCGAATCAGTGGAATCGCGCGCGGTGTACTTGTCCAGGCGCGCGGCCATGAAGGTCAGGTCTTTCAGCTCTTTAGAAGTGAGCATCGCGCCGTTGAACATGGTCGGCAGCAAACGACCGTCGTTGTATTTCAGCAGCGGCAGATCCGGCAGCAGCGCACCGTACTTCAGCACGGTGTCCGAAACCTTCACTTTGGCGGTCAGGCCCATTTTCGCGTACTGGCCTTTCGAGCCGCGCGGATCGTTGCCGCTGGAAGGCAGCAAGCCGCTGTTGCTGCGGTCCGGGCTGGAATCGAGTTGAAAACCAAGCATGCCCAGCGCATCGATACCAAAACCCACCGTACCTTCGGTGTAGCCCGATTGCAGATTGAGAATAAAGCCCTGCGCCGACTCTTCACGCTTGGAGGCGCCCTGAGCGTTCGAGGTGCTCCCATCACGGAAATCGCGGTTGAAGTACACCGTGCGCGACTCGATTCTCGCCGTGGTGTCTTCAAAAAATCCGCTGGCCTGAACCTGTGCGGTAAAACCTGCGCACAGCACAACGGCTCCGAAGCCAAACAACTGGCGCGGGGTGATGAGGGAAAATGGGGGACGCATGAAAAACTCCAACAATGCAGCGTTTGCGCAAGCGCGCAACAAGCCAGAAAAATAGCTCCCGTCCCGGGTCAGATTGAACCAGGAGAAAGTGAACACGCAGGGGTGAGCGGCAATGATGGCAGATGGCTTTGACGTGCTACAGGCGACTTTAGTCTGAATCTGACTGAGGATTCTTCAACCCTGGATCGTGGGAAAAGTTGCCGGCGATCAACGCCAATTCGCACTAAACACCCGGTTTCATTAGGCCAAACACCCCATCTAAGGGTTTTCCCTATACCGCAAACCTGCCAGACCTACGGCTTTTGTGCCTTGAACGAGGCCGCTTAATCCTCCATCATCCGTCACCTGCTTATTCAACGGACGGAATTCAAGGCATGCTGGACGCCAACGCAACCCACATCACCCTCACGCTTGAAGGCGCCAACGCCGACCTGCAAGTCCTCAGCTTCACTGGTCGCGAAGCCCTCAACGAACCGTTCCGTTTCGACCTCGAACTCGTCAGCGCCCGCCCCGACCTCAAACTCGAAGAGCTGCTGCACAAGCCCGGCGTCCTGACTTTCGGCCCGACCGGCGAAGGCAAGATCCACGGTCTGGTCTATCGCATCGAGCAAGGCGACTCCGGCAAAACCCTGACCCGTTACAGCCTCAGCCTGGTGCCACAACTGGCCTACCTGCGGCACAACCACGATCAGCAGATTTTCCAGCAACTGACCGTGCCGAAGATCATCGCCCAGGTGCTGGAGGATCGCGGCATCCTCGCCGACGCCTACAGCTTCCAGCTCGGCGCCGAGTACCCGGAACGCGAATACTGCGTGCAGTACGACGAATCCGATCTGCATTTCATCCAGCGCCTGTGCGAAGAAGAAGGCATTCACTTCCACTTCCAGCACAGCAGCAGCGGCCACAAACTGGTGTTTGGCGACGACCAGACCGTGTTCCGCAAGCTGAAACCGGTGAGCTACCAGCAAGACTCCGGCATGGCCGCCGACAAACCGGTGATCAAGCGCTTCAACCTGCGCCTGGAAACCCGCACCACCCGCGTCAGCCGCCGCGACTACGACTTCGAAAAACCGAAGATCCTCCCCGAAGGCGCGGTCAAAACCGAGTTCGCCCCGGACCTCGAGGACTACGACTACCCCGGCCGCTTCACCACTCGAGAGCGCGGCAAGTTCCTCTCCACCCGCGCCCTCGAACGCCATCGCAGCGACTACAAACTCGCCGAAGGCAAAGGTGACGAACCAACCCTCACCAGCGGCCATTTCCTCACACTCGCCGAACACCCGCGCGCCGAGTGGAACGACCTGTGGCTGCTGCTGGAAGTCTTCCACGAAGGCAAACAGCCGCAAGTGCTCGGCGAAAACGTCACAAGCGACGTCACCGACAACAAAAGCGATTTCCACCAGGGCTACCGCAACAGCTTCCTCGCCACCCCGTGGGACGCACACTACCGCCCTGCCCTTGAACACCCGAAACCGCAAGTCCTCGGCAGCCAGACCGCCGTCGTCACCGGCCCCGCAGGCGAAGAAATCCACTGCGACCAGTACGGCCGCATCAAAGTGCAATTCCACTGGGACCGCGACGGGCAATCCAACGACAAAACCACCTGCTGGATGCGCGTCGCCAGCGGCTGGGCCGGCGCAGCGTACGGCGGCATCGCCATCCCGCGCATCGGCATGGAAGTCCTCGTCACCTTCCTCGAAGGCGATCCCGACCAGCCGCTGGTCACCGGTTGCCTGTACCACAAGGAAAACGTCGTCCCCTACGACCTGCCGGCAAACAAAACCCGCAGCACCTTCAAAACCCTGAGCTCACCGGGCGGCAAGGGCTACAACGAGTTCCGCATCGAAGACAAGAAAGGCGCCGAGCAGATCTACATCCACGCCCAACGCGACTGGGACGAAAACATCGAGCACGACCAGAAGATTCGCGTCGGCAATGAGCGGCATGACACCGTTGAAGCCAACACGCTCAGTGAGTTCAAGGTTGAAGAGCACCGGATTACGCATCTGGATCGCATCAGCGAGATGCGTGCGGATGATCACTTGACGGTGGGTGTGACGCAGCATCTGAAGGTGGGGACTGCGCAGTTTGTTGAGGCCGGGTCAGAAATCCATTACTACGCCGGCCAGAAGGTTGTGGTCGAAGGCGCAATGGAGCTCACGGCCAAGGCTGGTGGGAGTTTTGTGAAGGTGGATGCAGGTGGTGTGACCATCAGCGGCGCGGAGGTAAAGATCAATACCGGCGGCTCGCCTGGGGTTGGGACGCCTGCGGCACCATTGCTGCCGGGACCGATGAAAGTAGCGGATGCGGACAAGGCTGGTAAAGCACCACTCCCCGCCCGTCTGAATGAGTCTGGCATCACACCGTTGTGCGGAAAACAGAGTAACGGCGCTTGCAGCCGTAAGGATTGCACATGCATGTAAAAGCGCTGAGCGCTCTGCTCGCAGAGCCTCGCTACAACTTTTCTGACCTGCCGGCCGCGAGCGAGTCGCTCTGTTTCATCATCGACCAGGGACTCCAGCCAGAAGCATTGAGTCAACTCTACCGAGTAGGCGAACCGGTGGTTTCCCAAGGGCTGTTTTTCGGCACTGACTTCGCAGAGATTCCTGATGGCCCGTTGTGGCTGGTGGCTCCTCGGGGCAGCAAAGTGGCAAACGTAGCGGCAAAACTTTGTGAGGAACGCTTTTCGGGAATAGCGATCTCAACACCTGATCCTGAACAAGCATTGGCTCATGCGCGCTGGTTGCTCAGAGCCAATGACGGTTCCGGTGGGCAGAGCTTGTTGAGCTTTCACAAACCGAGTCTGTGGGCAGCGCTGACTTATACAGCTGGGAAAACCTTCGATCAGTTGCTGGGTTGCTGGAACGCCATCTACTGCCCTGCGCCGATACATTTCGGTCAGCAGCGCGGTCCATGGTTGGCCTGGAAAGCCAACGAGGAATCGACGTGGCTTGGTGACAAAGCGGCGTTCAACCTTCCCGAGGCAGCCGCGCAAGTTCAAGCGCGCCTGGGATGGGTTTATTGGATTGATGAGGAATACGCAGCGTTTGAAGAACCAGACGATGAGCGCCTGAACGATATCGCTGACAACCTCGACCTGCTGCTCAAAAGCAATATTTATGACGGTGATCACCTGCTCAAGCTTGGCCACGCCGTGAACGGCCCGCTATTCGAAACACAGCCTGAGATCATGGCGATCCTGCAATCTAAGGACGAGTCGTTTATCAAAGTAGATCGGCTCCTGGAATCAGCCGCCGTCGCCCAACGTTAGGGCGACGCGACAACAGAACGGAATCACCATGGAAATCACGAATCACGCCGTCATGCCCGGCGAAACCCTGGGCCAGATCGCTTCGCGCTACAACAGCACCGTGGCGCAACTTCGCCAGCTCAACCCCTTCATCACCAATCCGGACAACGTCAAAGTCGGCTGGAACCTGAGCGTCCCCAAAAGCGCTCAAGCGGCCGCCACGCCTACCGCTCAGCCGCCCGCCGCGTCGCAAGCGCCTGCGCAGGCAGCCCCGGAAGCGCCCACTCAGTGCTCCGCTGAGGATCTGGTTGAACTGGATCCGGTCAAGGACGCTCCTGATCAGAGTTCAAAGACCTTCAAACCCCACGCACCTCCGTGTTCTAAAAAGTTTGCCAGCGCGATTTATGCCACTGAGGAGCAAGAGTTCTGGCTGCTCCCTGAGCGGGCAAAGTCTGCCATCAAAGAATCGATGTTCGCGCTGGATAAAATGATTGCCCCCAGCAAACCACGTGATGCACGCCTGAACGGGCTGCAGGAATCTGGTTTGCTGGAATACTTCCTTGAGCCCAAATTGAGCAACTTCCTCACGGGCGAGAAGCGTACGCGGATGGAAGAGTTTGAAGCGATGGGGGATGAGATCGAAATCGATCCCGCCACCGCCAAAAAGAGGCAAAACGAAGTTAACGGAAACAAACCGGCAGCGGCTCCTGCACAATCTCCTCAAGAGGACACCGCGCAATCGCGCATGGACCGTCTAACGGCAGACCTGGCTACTGACCAGGACGTCCACAAAGCCTATGCCGATTTTTACAAGCGGAGGGCTGAGTGGCATGCGCTGAAAAAAGAAGCGGTAGCGGCCGCGAAGCTGGAAGGCTACACCTACGAAAGTGGCTCGCTCTATTCCAAAGAGGCGATTGAGGCGCGCGCACGGGTGCAGGCTTATCTGGAGGCTCGCAAGAAACTTCTCGGCAACAAAGACTTCAAGCAGGTCCCGCTGGAAGACGTTGCGAAAGCCCTGGCGGAAAAGAAAAAAAGCTACGAAAACATCTGCAGCGGCATGAATGACTGCACCGCCGATCTGGTCGGGTATGTCTTGACGCTCTACAAAAACGCCGATGCGCTTGATTATCATGCTTACACTGAATCCATTATCAAAGCGTCTGAGTACGGCATCGCACTTCCAGAATTCGCTTTGATCAGTGACGGCCTTCCTTCCGGCATCGAGCAGTTCAAACTGTATCTGGATACCGAGAAAGAGCAGGCGGAAGTTACAGCGCAGCTTCAAGAGAAATACAAACGCTGGATCGAGGCAACAGGCCAGAACGCCCAAGCGCCGGCGGGCCTGGTTGATGTGGAACGGACCAAATGGGATAGCCTGCAAAAGACCAAAGACGACCTTCAAGCAAAAGCCCAAAGCAATGTCAGCAACAGCAAGCCTGCGCGTTATCTAATTTGGGACCCGGAAGAGTTCCAGCCAAAACCGGTCGACCGCATGGTGAAACCGGGCTTTCCGCTGCGTGAAGTCAGTCTTTCAGATGCCAAGGGTACGCCCCTGGGCTGGTTCAGCATGGCGAACCTGAAAGACGCAAAAAAGATCCTGAAAGAGGATTCAAAAAAAGCAGCCGGTTCAATAAAAAAGGTCGCTCAAAGTTTGCCCGCGGACGCAACCGAAGGCTCCGATAAAAATAGTGAAATCAATTCGTTCCGCCAATGGCTTCTAGATCAGGGCGCCATCAAGTTCAGCGATCAGGTCGGCGACTGTTTCGATGAAAAAGGCTGGTTCAAAGCCAAAGACTTTTATGCTTACTTGAAAAAGCAAGGCTATGAGGTCACTGAACTGGAAGACGACGCGACCCTGACCAACTGGGGCGAACACCTTCAGCAACTGGTGTTCAAGAAAAGTGTGCGCGGCAAAGTAAGACTTTTTGATGCTAGCCCTCAGGCGCAATTGGTCCGTTGCCTGACACCTCCACAGCCAAACATTCACGGTGAAGTAAAGCTCGAAGGCCCGAAAATGTCCGCCGCCGAGGGTTTCCAGATATCTGGCGAGATGGGCTTGAGCCTGGACCTGGCCCGTGGCGAAGTTCAGTTGATGAAAGTCGACATGCCTGCCAAAGCCAGTGCTCAAGAAATCACGCTTGATTACCTCCTGGACGGCAGCCCGCAAAAAATGAATTTCGGCCGCTTCTCCTTCCACTTTGGTGTGAAGGCATGGGGCTACGCCGGAGCATCGTTGCTGCTAGCCGGCAGCGTCGAGTTGAGCCCGATCTTCGGCAACGTCAAGTATGGGGCGTCACTGAGCCCGGTAAAACGCGCACAGCGTGAAGATGCTTCGGCAAAAGAAGAACGCTCCGATCACGCCGCCGCCAAGCAAGCCAAGGCCGACAGCGGTGACGACAGCCCTACTCCCGATCTTGAACACAAATCGAAATCCGGCACCTACGCCGATTCCAAGAGCACAGACCAACTGCGAGGCGGCCGCTTCGCCAAAGTGCAAGTCGAAAACGGCGCAAAAGCCAGCTTCAATGTGTTTGGAGGCTTGCAAGCCGCCATCGAACTCACCGGAGCGCTGAACTGGGCACCGCCAAAGGAACTCGTCGCCCTGCGCACCGCGCCAACGATGGGCGTTGGCAGCGCTAAAGACGCGAAAAGCGCAAATCCATGGCTGACGTTAGCCAAGCTAAGCGGCTCCGTTGGCGTGGCCTTAGGTGCGGGCTTTCAGGGAACAGCGCAGGTGTCTCTGGATAAGGGGCGGTTTATTCTGAACCTGAAGGCCGCGGTAGTGCTGGGTCCGGGTGCTAACGGTAGCTTTAAATTCGAAGTTGGCTATGAGGCAGTCGTTGACCTCATCAACCTGTATCGCAAAGAGTTGCATAAGGCGCAAGGCAGAAAAATCGAATGGATGGAGCAGGACGCAAGTGAGTATGCCGCGGCGCTCAATACACTTGGCGCTGCTGGTCTGAACGTGTCCATGGCATACATGATGCGTTTAGACGTAGTAATGAGTTTGTATGAAGCATTAACTAGTGGGGGCAAGGGAGGTCCGATTGCGGATGCGATTATCGAATACGCAGATCAGAGAGAGTTAGAAGAGTGGTGCGTAAATGCTATTCCAGAGGCACTTGGCCCCTTACTACTGACCCTTACAAGCTCGCCACAATCATTTACAGTCGCTCTAAACAACGGCGATAACGAAACACTAAAAAGCAAAAAACGCGAATACAATGACTCGGAGTCACATCTGATACAACAGCGAGCAATAGAGCGAATACTTAACTGGATTACAAAAAATGCTCAGCAGCAAAACACCGTTAGTCAAGCGCAAAAGCAGTTTGAACGAGCCTGCATCCGCATGAACGGTTTCGGAGTAGAAATTAAAGACTCCAATCAAAATTACTGCAGTAATCGATTAATTTTAGATAGATTCATGAGCACCCCCGTACTTAGCTTAATGAGCCCAGCAAACGACAGGATGCGTGAAAATTACAAAAAACACGTGAAGCTACTTGGTGCAAATCTAGATGGAACTTGCCAGCGTAGTAATTTTCAAGGCAGAACCTATACCTCTTCGCCCCGAGCCACATACGTCGAGCCGTCTCGCTAATACAGGCTAATAACAAATGAGCTTATTGAGAAGTTTTTTCGTTACATTTATCGCTTTAGTGCCAGCAATTGCAATAGCGAGCGACAACCAAGTGCAACCTTCTCCAGCAGAAAAGGGAGTGGTTCTTTACAACCAACTTAAAATTTCATCAGCGATTCCTTATCTAAAATCCGCATCTGAAGCCGGAAATGATGAAGCACAATACTATTTAGCAGAAGCTTTACGAAAGAGAAATCGCTACATAACCTCTGAAGCGCAAAAATGGTATGAAGCTGCTGCAAAGCAAGGGAACTACTACGCAATGATTCAGTTAGGGCGTAGTGGTGATGATCTATGTAAAAGGATGAACAATTGCCCAAACTCTATTAAAGCTCCAGTCGATTGGCTTCGTAATGCACGTGATCTAGCGCAGCCTAGGGCTGAACACGGTGACGCTGAGGCGATGTATGTTATGTATGAAATAACGTTAGATCGTAGCTGGTTGGAAAAATCAGCGCTTGCTGGAAATGCAACAGCGCAATATTGGATGGCTATTGGCGATAGACAAGGCGAAGGTTTCTTCCTTCCGGGCAGGCGCAACGCATCCGTAGGTAATTGGTTGAAAGCATCGGCC
This sequence comes from Pseudomonas sp. S3_C06, assembly GCF_054667675.1. Classification (NCBI taxonomy): domain Bacteria; kingdom Pseudomonadati; phylum Pseudomonadota; class Gammaproteobacteria; order Pseudomonadales; family Pseudomonadaceae; genus Pseudomonas; species Pseudomonas sp. S3_C06. The sequence goes on along the minus strand of NZ_CP162747.1, from coordinate 228,331 downwards.
GAAGGTGGAAATCCCCGCGCGATGATGGAGTATGCGGCTTATCTACATGAAAATAGTGGTGATCTTGAAACCGCTCGCCATTGGATTAGAACCGCCGCCGAACGCGGATATGAGAGCGGCGTCACCAGTTACGGCGCGTACTTAGCACATGCTCCTGAAAGGTTCGGATTCGAATTTGATGTGGTAAAAGGATATGCGATAACCTCACTTCTGAAGGAACTAGATGAAGGTGGAGGGATGCAATCTTATGTAGATGAAGTACTTCCAGAGATTGCAGAGAAAATGACTCCAGCACAACTTGTGAGCGCCGAGAAATTCGCTTCAGAATGGAAAGCGGCACATCCTCCACTCTCCTTTTTCCCGGAAAAACTAGGCAGGCAATAGTAGTGTCTAAATTTTCTATGCGGCCTTTATTAATTGTTATATTTTTTTGGGTAGATCTAAGCCTAGCGACAGACAGCGAACCCGAAAAAATTTCAGGGTTGGTCTTATACAATCAACTTAGAATAAACGCAGCGACTCAACAACTCCAAATTGAAAGCAACGATGGGAATTCCGATTCTCAATATTACTTAGCAGAAATCATTCGAAAAAAAAGTCGCTACATGGCACCCGAAGCGCAACATTGGTATGAAAAGGCAGCAGAAAAAGACAATATATACGCAATGATTCAACTGGGCCGACACAAAAATGACTTTTGTCAGAAGATTGGCAACTGCCCTCCATTCAAGAAAACCCAAGCAGAATGGTTTGCACAAGCTAAAGGATTAGCGCTACCAAAGGCGCAGGAAGGCGATCCCGAATCCTTGTATCTAATGTATGAAATCACTCTGAATCGTGATTGGTTAGAGAAATCCGCAACCGCAGGATACCCGCTTGCGCAGTACTGGATGGCGATCAGCGAACGACAGGGCGAAGGCTTCTTCTTGATTCCAGGAAAACGCGATGCGTCTGTAAAAAAATGGCTTTTGCTTTCGTCGGAAGGCGGATATCCAAAAGCCATGATGGATTACTTGGAAATTTTACATAGAGAAGGCGACACCGAGAATATTCACCATTGGCTTGAATTAGCCGTTGACACCGGTTACCAAGCAGCAGTAAGCAGTTATGGCGCTTATATTTCGCATACACCAGATAAGCTGGGTTATCCCCTGGATCTAGTTAAAGGTTATGCGCTTTTCTCGCTGCTGAAAGATCTTGATGGAGGCGGAGGAATAAAAAGATTCGTCGAAAAAAAATCAGACAGCATTGCTGAAAAAATGACAACGGAACAAATTGAACAATCAAAAGTTGTCGCGCAGGAGTGGCAAGCCACTCACCCGCCGCTTTCGTTCTTCCCCGACAAACTGAGTAACTGATTCGATTGTCTCGTATTTTCAGGGTGGCGCACTCCGGATTTCATGGTGGTGGGCTACCACCCTTTAACATCCCGGACGAAGCAACCAGCTTCCATAGACTCGGCAGAAACACCAATGAAACTGATGGCCACTGCGATCATGTTGTTAGCCCTAGCGTCAACTCAGTCATTCGCGCTTACGCATGAACAATCTCGGGCAAAAATAAAGGGCATCGAGCTATACAATCAATACAAAGCCATTTCTGCGATTGAGTTTTTGAAGATCGCCGCTGATAGTGGCGATGATGAGGCACTCTATTACTTAGGCGAATCAATAAGAAAAAATAACAGATACATGACTCAGGAAGCACAAAGGGCTTACGAGGAGTCAGCAAAAAAAGGCAATATTTATTCTATGATTCGGCTCGGAGGAGCGGACCAAGACTTGTGCGTAACTATGAAAAATTGTTCCCCCTCTGAGCAATCGCCTGAAGGCTGGATAAATGAAGCTAAGAAGCTTGCGACTGATCAGGCATCTCATGGAAATGCTGAGTCTATGTACTTGTTATGGGAAATAACAGGGAACGATGAATGGTTAGAAAAATCTGCAGAAAAAGGTTTCGCATTGGCGCAATTTCGTTTAGCGACTAAATATCAAGAAGGTGGCGGAGTGTTCCTACTGCCCTCCAGAAGATCAGATGAAATCGAAAAGTGGATGAAAGCGTCTGCAGAGAATGGCTATCCTCCAGCTATGATGGGATTTGCCGCTGTCAGGCTTGAAAAAGCCGACTTTTCATCGTTTAGAACTTGGAATGAAAAAGCCGCTGATTCAGGCTACGTATCAGCGGTTTTTGGTTATGCTTCTTATATAGGCGAAGTTGAACCAAAATACGGATTCACCTCAGACCCAGTGACGTCATATGCGCTACTATCAAATCTACTAGAGCTTGATGGTGGTGGAAACGTAATAAACAATGTTAACGATGTTTTGCCAGAAGTGGAAAAAAACCTGTCAAAAGAGCAGATAGGGAAAGCAAAAGAACTCGCAAAAACGTGTAAGGCCAACCACCCGCCTCTTTCGTTTTTCCCTGACAAGCTAGGATATTAACGCCAATGAGGCTATTCAGGTATTTCTTTGTCGCAACATTTTTAATAAGTACCACGCCTGCTTTTGCGTCAAAATCAGCGCGCGAAGTTTCTGCAGGCATTGCGTTATATAATCAGTTAAAATTTGACGCAGCCTTTCCCTCATTAGAAAAAGAAGCGCAATCTGGAAATGTGGAGTCGCAATACTACTTAGGCGAAGCGCTAAGAAAGCGCAACCGATATATGACGCCAGAAGCACAGCACTGGTATGAAACGGCGGCGATGAATGGCTCCATATACGCAATGATTCAGTTGGGCAGAGCAAAAAACGATCTTTGCGCAATAATGGAAAACTGCCCACCGTCTAAAAAAACTCAAGCCGAGTGGTTCGTGGAAGCCAAGAAAATCACTTTGCCGAAGGCAAATGATGGCGATCCAGAATCTCTGTATTTAATGTACGAAATCACCTTGGATCATAAGTGGCTAGAGAAATCTGCAAATGCAGGATATCCACTCGCGCAATATTGGATGGCTGTAAGTGAAAGACAAGGTGAAGGTTACTTCTTCATTCCTGGAGGACGTGATGCGTCAGTAAGAAGATGGCTACTTCTCTCTTCCGAGGGTGGCAACCCAAAAGCGATGATGGAATATCTAGAAACACTGTATGTAAAAGGAGAAATGGAGAGCACTCGGCACTGGCTTGAAGTGGCCGCAGCAACCGGCGAGCAAGCAGCTCTGAGCAACTATGGAGCGTACATTTCACATACTCCCGACAAAGTTGGCTACCCACTGGACCTAGTTAAAGGCTACGCTATTTTTTCTTTGTTAAAGGAGCTCGGCGACAGCGGTGGAGTGCAAGATTATGCTGACCGTAAAATTGAAAAGATTGCTGAAAAAATGACACCAAAACAAATTGAACAGTCAAAAATCGTTGCGCAAGAGTGGAAAGCCACCCATCCACCGATTTCTTTTTCCCCGAAAAACTTAGCGACTGACTCCGGTTTTTTGGTATTTCTTTAGGGAGGCGCGGACCGCCGAATTTTAATCGAAGCCTAACCGCCCCCCTTACTTCCGCAGAGAAGAAACAACCACCCATGAATTCAGCAAAGATACCAATAAAACTAATGACTGCGGCGTTAACATTGTTAACTATAATAGCAACCGAATCATCTGCTCTTACGCACGAACAGTTTCAGGCAAAAATCCAGGGCATTGAACTCTACAATCAATACAAAGCCATTTCTGCGATCGATTTTTTGAAAACCGCCGCTGACGGCGGAGATGACGAGGCGCTCTACTATCTGGGCGAAGCGTTAAGAAAAAATAACCGCCACATGACTCCGGAAGCTAAAAAAGCATACGAAAGCTCCGCAAAAAAGGGGAATATCTACTCTATGATTCGCCTTGGGAGAATTGAAGACGACTTGTGTTCAACCATGAAAAACTGTCCACCAGGTGAAGACTCTCCTAGCAGCTGGGTAATTAAAGCTAAAAGCCTTGCAATTCAACGCGCAACGCAGGGAGATAGCGAATCAATGTACCTGTTATATGAAATGACAGGCAACGATGACTGGTTAGAGAAGTCAGCAGAGAACGGATTCGCATTAGCGCAGTTCCGTCTGGCGACGAAGTACCAAGAAGGGAGTGGTTCATTTTTACTACCCTCGAGACGCAACCAAGCTATCGAACGATGGATGAAGGCGTCCGCTGAAAATGGTTATCCACTTGCAATGATGGGGTTAGCCGCAATCATGATCGAAAAAAATGATTTAGCCTCGTTCAGAAACTGGAACGAAAAAGCAGCTGACTCGAGCTACGTAGAAGGTGTATTTGGATATGCATCCTACATAGGCGAAGAAAACTCAAAATACGGTTTCGCATTCGACCCAATAAAATCATATGCTTTACTTTCAAACCTGCTAGAACTTAATGGTGGAGGCAATGTAGTACGAGACGTCAATGACACATTACCTGACATAGAAAAAAACATGTCAAAAGAGCAAATAGAAAAAGCAAAAGAGCTCGCAAAAACGTGGAAGGCCAACCATTCGCCTCTCTCGTTTTACCCTGACAAGCTAGGTTATTGATAGCAGTGCGAGCATTTAGAATTATTATAGTAATGCTGATCGCCGCTCTTTCTGCAAACAGCTCAGCACATTCGCAAACAAATGAATCAACCCTGGGAGTGGTGTTATACAACCAGCTAAAATTAGACTTGGCGATTCGCGAGCTAAAAAAAGAGGCCGATTCGGGAAATGTGAATTCACAGTATTACTTTGCCGAGGCACTTCGAAAGCGAAGCCGGTACATGACTGCTGAATCGCAGCAATGGTACGAAACCGCTGCGAATAATGGTTCTATATTTGCCATGATTCAGCTAGGCCGCCAAAACGATGACCTCTGCAGAAAAATGACCAATTGTCCCGCGAGTAAAAAATCAAGCGCCGATTGGTTGATTCAGGCTAAAAAAACAGCATCAAGCACAGACACCCCTGAGTCTTTGTATTTAATGTATGAAATAACTTCCGATCGTACTTGGTTGGAAAAATCTGCAAACGCAGGTTATGCGCTCGCGCAATATTGGATGGCCGTCGGTGATCGACAAGGTGAGGGATTTTTTCTTATACCTGGAAAACGTGATGAGGCCATCAGCAAATGGCTGAAAGCTGCCTCTGAAGGCGGCAACCCAAAAGCAATGATGGAATACATTGAGATCCTGTATAAGAAAGGCGATCTTGAAGGGGTGCGCCATTGGCTTCAGGCAGCAGCTGAAACGGGCGATCAAAAAGCAATTAGCAGTTATGGCTCTTACATTGCCCATGCGCCTGACCAAGTTGGTTATACCCTAGACCTTGTTAAAGGTTATGCACTGATTAGCTTGCTGAAAGAGCTGGATGGTGGAGGCGCTATTCAAGATTTCGTTCAAGATACTCTCGAAGAAATTGGAAGCAAAATGACATCTCAACAGATAGAAAGCTCAACAGCTGTCGCTGAGGAATGGAAAACCACTCACCCACCGCTCTCCTTCTTTCCAGAGAAACTTGGCAGATAAAATGGTTGAAATATTAAAAATTCAAGCAAGAAATAATTAAGCGTCATCTAAAATACTAAGTTTCTAGATCTCAAGCCAGGAACCCGAAGGCTACATGATCGATATTTTGAAAGATACACACCTCAGAAAAAGCTGGCGACGACGAAAAATAGTTCTTAGTGTGGTGGCTTTACTATTTTGCTACGCCACCCCGAAAATTCTGGAGCTACTACGTACTCCTGGTGCCATGCTGACGTCATCGAATTACACGGATCGCCCAATTTCTTTCTTTTCAGTAAATGATTTTGGGGGTGGCAATCTTTCTGCAATGGGCGGCGGAGGGATTGTTTGTTGCAGGAAAATCGAAGGGAAATCGGTTCGGGTTACCTGGACTCTCGGCCGAACTGGCGATCAGCTAAGGAAAGGTGTGCAGAAAGAATATCACGAGTTAAACGTGCCTCTACCTCATCGAGCACGAGGCGATGATTATCTGCACGTTCGTTTTTTACCCGGAAACGCAGTTGAGCTGAAATGGAGTTCTAACTTGATCAGCCCATTTGATTCTGAACCGAGTACGACCGGTCCTTAACTGATCGGCATTGTCATTCTCAAAACAGAATCCAGCCGTAGAATATAAGTACAACTCTCTGCTTTGGACCTTATGCGCGTGATAGATATTGCTGCGGACGCCAGCCGGAAACACACATGGCGACGAAGACGAATAGCCCTAGCTGTACTGGCATTGCTGCTTAGCTACGCCACCCCCAAAATCCTCGCACTGTTCCGCACGCCAGGTGCAATGATGACTTCGGAAAACCACATGGTGCGACCGATTTTCAGTTTCTGGGTCAATGGATTTTGGGGTGGGAACCTTTTTGCCAACGGCGGCGGTGGAATAATGTGCTGCTCCAAATTTGAGGGAGACACAGCCAAAGTCACTTGGATATTGGACATGACCAAACAGCAGCAAATACAGGGCGCGGTAGAAGAGCGCCATGAAGTTCAGCTTTCGCTTCCCCAGCGTGGCCCACACGATCAGTACCTGCATGTGCGCTTTGATCCGGGTAATAAAGTACGGCTCGGATGGAGTCCTGACTTGTTTAGCCCATTTGAACCCCGACCAACCAAAGCTGTTTCGGAAAACAGTGAGGCGCAGTAAGAATATGCGATTCAGTCAGACGCCCATGTCCAGTCGCTCGAAGATATTGATCTGCGCGACAGTGCTGCTGGCCGCTTTTGTGACATCTCTAATTCATGACCGTGTTCGTACGCCCGGTGCTGCCCTTACATCCCACAATTACACTGATCGTCCCATCGGCAGCTATTGGGTAAATGGTCACTGGGGCGGTAACGGAGGGGTGACCTGCTGTTGGAGCATCAATGGCAACACCGCTAAGGTTGCGTGGGTTCTGAGCATGTCTAAAGCTCAAGAGGATCTGGGAATGAAGATCGAAAGACACGAAGTGCAAGTGCACTTGCCTTCACGCAACCGTGGCGATGACACGTTGCATGTCTATTTTCTGCCGAACAATCGTATCGAGTTGGAGTGGGCATCGACGGTGCTGGATCCGCGTCCTCACTCAACGGAATCCTTACCACGCTGAAACACGGGTCGTTTCTCACTCCGCCCCGTGGCTGAGTCCTTTCAATTTCTCATCAAACCGGCGCCTTCCAACTCAACATCTGCTGCTGCGCCACCTGCAGCAAATCATTGCCATCCTGCGTCAGCAGGTACAGCGCATGGGTGATGTGTGGAATGTCCTGCACGTCGGCGTGCTTGAAGCACAGGCAATGCAGGGTTTCGAGCAGGTCGGCGGCGGCGCGGATGCGCTGGACGGCGGCTTCGAGGATGTCTTTCGGGTTGGCTTGGGTGTCGATGAGCAATGTCGGGGTTTCGGTGACGTTGCTGCTGAGGGGGAGATAGCGGTTTTGTAGCAGTTTAATTATTGGCATTCTGATTACTCAACTGTATTAGAAGGTAACCGCCATAGCCGTGACCAAACGGTGGGAGGCGGCCGTGTACAGGCTTGGTCAACCGAGAACAGTTCAAAACTCAGCTCGCCCGAAGGCGTCCTGCACACAGCCGCCATAGCAATGCACTCCACGGATCAAGAAATCCGAGCGGTGCGAATGATGGCACATATGCAATGAACTTTTCTCAGGTGACCAAACCCGAACCACTGATTTTGCAGCGGCAACCGACAATAACCGCCCCCTCCAGCCGCCGAAAGCAGACAAGGCACCAGCCGTTGTAGGAATTCGCCAAACCTTCCTGAGAAAACCACCCCACTCCCTGACAGCCGGCGTTCAGCTCGGTTAACCATCGCTTAACGTCGCGGTCAAAAACTCTACTGAACCGCACGCCCTCAGCCATTCTGGCTGTTGCCCAGTGCGGCAGGTTCGGGTGAATCACGCCGAACTCTAGAACCGCCACACGGGAGTCCTTTCATGAACATTCGTCCTTTATTGCTCAGCGCCGCCCTCGCCTGCACCGCGTTTGCCGCGCTGGCCCAGGCCAATGACACCTCTGCCACGTCCAAAGCCGTGCCGTATGAGTACGGCATGCCGCTGCATGTGGCCAAAGTGGTGTCGTTGACCGAGCCGCCAACACAAACGTGCAAAGTGGTGACGGCCGACATGAAGTACATCGACAACGCCGGTAAGCCTGAGGAAATCAGCTACCGGAAATTGTCTGACGCGTGCAACTTCCAGAACTGACAGAAACGTCTGATTTGCGGGTTTGCGGTAGGCGTGGGGAGTTTCGGCGGTTATGCTCGGAGCCCTCCTCACTGCCGCAAGGATTCGCCATGCAGTTGTCGTTTCGCACGTTGTCGGGTCTCACTTCTTCGTTGTGTTTTCTGTTGGCGCTGGCCTGGGGCTTTGTCCCGGACATGCTGCTGGCGATCTGGAGCATTGAATATTCCGAAGCGGCCGGGTTTGTCGCGCGGCGCAGTGCGGTGCTGTTTGCGGCGTTGGGGGTGATGTTTTATCTGGTGCGCAATGCACCGCCGTCGCTGGGGCGCAATGCGCTGAGCAACGGGTTTATTGTCGGTTGTTTTGGTTTGGCGGTGCTGGGTTTTGCGGAATGGCTAAACGGCCATGCCGGCCCCGGGATTTTGCTCGCGGTGCTGGTCGAGTTCGCGCTGGGCCTTGGTTTTGTGCAGGCCCGGCGCGTGACGGTCGAACTGGGTGAAACGGTGCGTTAGACGACTCTGGAGCGTGGGCTGTAGTGATGTTGCACAGTTTGCTGGTTCAGATCGGATCGCAGCCCGGCGATCAGTTCGTTGATTTCACGACAGCCATTGAGATGGCTGGCGTCGATGCCACTGACCAGCAGATCGACCTGATCGGTCTGGTGATCGCCGAAAACCTTGACGGTCATCGACAAGTCCGGCGACAGCGTGCACTGGCAGCGTTTCGGCAGAAAACTGCTTTCAATGATATTGCGTAGTTCCAAGGCAGACAGAAACATGGCGAAACCCTCTCCTTACTTTGAGATGCCAATCAAGTATTCACGCTGACCGTTGCTGCCCCTGCACGGGTGTGTCCCCGCTGTTTCCCTGGCGCGACAAGCGGTGGTACTGCGAAATGCCCATTGGAGTGTAGGCGCCCAAGGCCGGTGCGCCGCACTGAAAAGACGCATAAAGCGTGCCTTTCATCGGTTCATTTTCACCCTCATGAAATCAAGCACTTGGCGGCGGTGCCAGTATTTGGCTACTTGCAAATTGCAAGAATGGCCTCGACGGGTACTGCAATTTGCAACTCGACGCTGGTTTGCAATCACGGCCCATGACGGTAAGAATGCCCGTTATCCACCCTACACCCGCACGGAGGCTTCCATGGGTTCTTTACGCGTCTACGCGACCACCGGCTTGTTCATCGCCTGCCTGTCTACACTCGCCCACGCCGCCAAGCTTGAAGACGTCGCGCCGTACCCGAAGGCTGAAGCCGGGTTCACCCGTCAGGTCATTCACTTGCCCAAGCAAGAGCAGGAAGAGAACTTCCAGGTTGAAATCCTCGCCGGCAAAACTTTGGAAGTGGACTGCAACCGCCAGCGTTTGGGCGGTGTTCTCGATGAGAAGAATCTTGAAGGTTGGGGTTATCCGTTCTATCGACTGGAAAAGGTCATTGGGCCGATGAGCACGATGATGGCCTGCCCGCCCGGCAGCCAGAAGAAACGCGCGTTCGTGCCTGTCGTCGGTGACGGCTTCATGCTGCGGTACAACAGCAAGTTGCCGGTCGTGGTGTACGCACCGTCGGAGGTCGAAGTGCGCTATCGCATCTGGTCGGCGTCGGACAAAGTCGGTACAGCCCTGCAGGAATAACCCGAACAAGGAGTTCGCTGCTTGATTACTTGCCACGTCAGATATGTCATTGATCCGTACCAATTGCCTGAGTTCGAGGCCTACGCCAAGGCCTGGCTCGGCATCGTCGAGCGCTTGGGCGGCACTCATCACGGCTACTTCCTGCCGTCCGAAGGCGCGAACAATATCGCTTATTGCCTGTTCAGTTTTCCGTCGCTGACGGATTACGAAAGCTATCGGCACATCGCGCTGACCGATACGGAGAGCACCGCACTGGTGGCCAGCCTGGTCGAGAAGAAGTTTATCGTCAGCTACGAGCGCAGCTTCCTGCGCCCCTTGCTGCCGTAAGCCTGATCATGCCGAGACACCGCACACCGCGGCGCGCTCGGCGACATGGCGCAGGCTGTCGAAGTTGATATTGGCGCCCGAGTCGATCGCCACGAATGTCTGCTCGCGCACCCCGGTTCGCGCTACGTACTGCTTGATCCCGGCCACGGCCAAGGCGCCGGAAGGCTCGGTGATCGAGCGGGTATCGTCGTAAATGTTCTTGATCGCCGCGCAGAGGTCGTCGTTGCTGACGGTGATTACCTCGTCGACGCAAAAGCGGCAAACCTCAAACCCGAACGCGCCGATCTGCGCTACCGCCACGCCATCGGCGAAGGTGCCGACATTGGGCAGCACGACACGCTGATCGGCTTCCAGCGAAGCCTTCAGGCACGCGGAGTGTTCTGATTCGACGCCGATGATGCGTACTTCCGGGCGCAGGTATTTGACGTAGGCTGCGATGCCGGCGATCAGACCGCCACCACCTACCGGGATAAAAATCGCATCCAGTGTGCCTTGATGCTGGCGGAGGATTTCCATCGCCACAGTGCCCTGCCCGGCGATCACTTCCGGGTCATCGAACGGAGACACGAAGGTGCATCCGGTCTGTTCCGCCAGTTGCAGCGCATGGGCCAGCGCGAACGGGAAACTCTCGCCGTGCAGCAACGCTTCAGCACCGCGACTGCGCACACCCAGCACTTTCAGTTCCGGCGTCGTCGCCGGCATGACGATGGTCGCCGCGATCCCCAGTTCGCGCGCTGCCAGCGCCACGCCTTGCGCGTGATTGCCGGCCGATGCGGTGATTACCCCACGCGCCTTTTGCTCGTCACTGAGTTGCACCAGTTTGTTGTAGGCGCCGCGGATCTTGAAGGAGAAAGTCGGTTGCAGGTCTTCGCGCTTGAGCAGAATCCGGTTGCCCAGCGCCTCAGACAACGCCGGCGCCGCTTGCAACGGCGTGCGCACCGCGAGGTCGTACACCGGCGCGGCGAGGATCTTTTTCACGTAGTGCTCAAGCAGGGTTTGCTGATCGGGGCTGTGCGGCATGGTCGTCTCCTGACATTTTTCAAAACCCCGGAGACAGAAAGTAAAAACCCGCCTCTAGGGCGGGTTGGGTGCTGCAGTCGTGAGCTAGCCCGCCAAATGAGGAATGGCGGTAATAATCATTGGCTGGCAACGCGATACAGTCGAAGTCATGGGCTGGAAATTAGCCTGCAGGCTGGTGGCAAGTCAATGGCCAATTTTGCGTGGTGACGTTAGTCTGGCGACTCTCTCATCACACCAAGGAAGGATTGCATGATGTCTATCGCCATGCCCCTCGCGGCTTTGCTCGTGTTTAGTGGTTATACCGTTTCGGTGATGCTCCAGGCTGAACAGTCGTTGATCGATTTTGGCATCAGCCTGATGTCGCGGCCCGACACCGCGCAGGTGGTGATTGACCTGTATCTGCTGGCCACACTGGCCGGGGTGTGGATGGTCAAGGATGCCCGATCGCGTGGGCAGTCGGTCTGGTCGGTGGTGCCTTATTTGTTGCTGACGGCGGTTTTTGTGTCGATCGGGCCGTTGTTGTATCTGGTGGTGCGTGGGGTTCGCGAGCGCAAACAGAAGGCGGTGGCAAAGTGCAGCCAGATACTATGAACACCTGAAACCCCTGTAGGAGTGAGCCTGCTCGCGATAGCGGAGTGTCAGCCAAAGATGAGGTGACTGACACTCCGCTATCGCGAGCAGGCTCACTCCTACACGGGAATGTGGTGGCATTCAGGCCTTTTTTACGGCGACGAACGCGGCGGTTTCGTAAGGCACCGTCACCACATCCCTGCCACGCAGTTCCGGCTCGGCGGCAATCAACGCACGAATCTGCTCATCGACTTTCGCCCGTTTCGCATCCGGCAGCGCGGCGATGAAACTGATGGAGCGCACGCGGTTGAAGATCACGTCTTCCGGTGAGCCGGTATGACCATGATGAAACTGTTCAACCTGCAATTTCTCAAATGCCGGGTGCGGAAATGCTGTGCGCCAGGCGCCGGTGTAATAGCGCGGCGTGTCCCCTTCCAGTGCGTTGACGATGGCATCCAGTTTCGGCACCCAACTGACTGCGGTATCACGCAAGTTCCAGATCAGCCCCAACTTGCCACCCGGCTTGAGTACTCGAGCGATTTCGCTCAGCGCCTCGGTACTGGCGAACCAGTGAAACGCCTGCGCGCAAATCACCACATCCACTGAAGCGTCCGGCAACGGCAGGTCGGTCGCCGTACCGCTCACCGCGAGCACATCGGGCCAGGCGTCAGACAGTTTTTCCAGCATCTGCGCCACCGGTTCAACGGCGATCACTTGCGCCCCCGTCGCCACCAGACGTCCGGTGAACTTGCCGGTGCCGGCGCCCAGATCGATCACCGTTTTATGCCCATCCAGGCCCAGCGTCGCAGTCAACCACTCACTGACCTGCGGCGAATAGTCCGGCCGCCCTTTGACGTAGGTGTCGGCGGCGGTTTTGTAGCCGGCAGCGGCTGAATGATGGACGTGATCGGTCATGGCAACTCTCCTTACGGCAAAACATCGGATCGACGGCAGACGCTCCCGAGCATAGCGCTTGAATTTACGCTGAACTTGAACAGTCACTGATAAAGCAATGAATAAAAATTCACCCTGTGGTGTTCAAAGTGAAACATAACCCCCTGTGGAGCCTTGCCCATGACTATCCGTTCCGTTATGTTCGCCGCCCCGTTGCTGCTGGTCGCCGCGATGTCCAGCCATTTGGCCTTGGCCAATGGTGATGAAGAAGCACCGGTGCAGAAACCGGAATGCCCGAAAGGCCAGGTCTGGGACAGCAAAACGCAGAAGTGCGTGCTGCAAACCAGCAGCCTGTTACCGGACGCTGACCGTACCGATTACGCCTATCGCCTAGCCAAGGCCGGACGCTACGAAGAAGCCCTGGCACTGCTCGATACACTGAAACAACCGAACACTGCCAAGGCCCTCAACTATCGCGGTTATGCCACACGCAAACTGGGGCGCACTGACGAAGGCATCAGTTATTACCTGCAATCGGTGAAGCTCGATCCGCAATACGCGCAAGTGCGCGAATACCTCGGCGAGGCCTATGTGATCAAAGGTCGCGTCGATCTGGCGCAGGAACAGTTGCAGCAGATCAAATCGATTTGCGGCACGGCCTGCGAGGAATACCAAGACCTGGCCGAAGCCATCAACGATTCATCGAAAACCTGAGCACATATAAGGGCCGCCATCATCGTCAACGATCAGGCATTCAGAGCAGAACTCGGACAGCATCTGGCGCGACTGTGGCGCTACGGTTTGTTGCTGTCGCGCAATCGGCATTTGGCCGAGGATCTGGTGCAGGCCACGTGTGTACGAGCGCTGGAGCGCGCTAGTCAATACAACGCCGGCACGCGCATGGATCGCTGGTTATTGAGCATTCTGCATTCGATCTGGCTCAACGAAGTGCGCGCCAGGCGCGTGCGTCAGGGGACGGGACAGGTCGATGCCGACGTCCAACTGGCGTTCGATGGTGAGTACGCCGCGCAGACTCACGTGATGGCCGCGCAAGTGATCCGCCGCGTCGATGCGCTCCCCGAAACCCAGCGCGAAACCGTGTATCTGGCCTATGTCGAAGGTTTGTCCTACCGCGAAGTCGCCGAAATCCTGCAAGTGCCGATCGGCACGGTGATGAGCCGTCTGGCCACCGCCCGCCTCAAACTCGCCGAATACCCGCCGTTGCAGGCAGTGCCGAAATCCACCGAAGGAGACCGTTGATGAACACACCTTCGGATGAACAACTGGTTGCCTACCTGGACGGCGAACTCGACGGTGAATATCGCGATCAACTCGACGATGCGATTGCCGAAGACTCGCTGCTGAGCCTGCGCGTGCAATGGCTCAGCCGCAGCAACCTGCCGTACAAGAACGCCTATGACGAACTGGCGCAACAGGCACCGCTGGATCGCCTGCAAGCGCGGCTGGATGCAATTCCTTCACCACAGCGTCCGGGCTTCAACCGGCGCTGGTTTATCGGTGGCGCCGCCGCAGCGCTATTGGCCGGTGGCGTGTTGGCTGACCGGTTATTCCTCGGCTGGCATGCCACGCAATCGAACAACTGGCGCGCGCTGGTGGGCGATTACATGGCGCTGTATGTGCCGCAGACGCTCGATCATCTGCCCGCCGACGACGCCTCCCAACGAGCGCAACTGCGTACGGTCGATGCGCGTCTTGGCCTGAATCTTTCGCCAGCCACTTTGAAGTTGCCGGGCGCCGAATTCAAACGGGCACAAATGCTTGAGTACGACGGCGTGCCCATCGCGCAGATCGTTTATCTGGATGCGAAACACGGGCCATTGGCGCTGTGTGTCACGCGCTCAAACAGCGGCAGTCAGCCGTTGGCCCATGAGCGTCGTCGAGAGATGAACGTGGTGTATTGGACTGAACGTGAGCACGCGTGGATGCTGATCGGACGTAACTCTGCGCCAGAACTGCAACAGCATGCGGGACTGCTGCGCTCACAACTACTGAAAGCGTAAGAAAGCTGCAGACCTTCGCCGTCTCGATATCGCGTACACCGAGCGCAGAAGATGGCGACTGACCCAGCGCTTTCGCGAGCAGGCTCGCTCCCACAATGTTGGTGTCGTACACGAAATTTGTGAAAACCACCTAACCTGTGGGAGCGTGCTTGCCCGCAAACGCGTCGGTCAAGGCGAAAGCCTGGTGCTGATCGGTTACAACCCGCCATCACTGCTGCAAGGCATGGCCCAGAGGCTGATCAGTAATCAACTTTGATGCGGTCCACGGAGAACCAGTCGGCAGTGGGACAGTTGATCCTGATCGATTTGATTGCAGGCGCAGCAAACAGCACACTCATCGGTACGCCGTAGGACGAGCCCAGCTTCTTGCTGCCGAGCAATGTCTTGTCGGCAGAAAAATACTCTACAACGCTGTTCTCGTAGTTGACACTCACCTGCCAGAAGCTGATTCGCGTACAGGCGTTCTTGAGTTCCAACTCAACCACGACCGGTTCTGTGCCGAAGGCATCGCGACCAATGCTCAATACCTGGCCGTCAATCCGCCCCGCAAACGACTCACCGATTTCGTCACGGGGCATGATTGCGCATTCACCGTCGCCTGAGACGAAAGTGAACTGCAGGCTTGCGGTTTCCATCACACCGCCCTTTTTCACGGCTTGCGCCGGGGCAAGGGCGAAATCTTCCAACAGCGTGGCAGGCAGGTTCAGAACCTCGTACTCAACCCTTTGGAACAGCACTGCGTCGCTGTCGTCCTTGTTCCCCGCAAACGCAACCATCAACTCTACCGATAGCATGCTGCCCGGTTTGAACTTCAGCAGCAGTTCTCGAGGAAGGGTATTGTCCAGGCCGGCATTGACTTCGGGCTCCGTCACCGGGGCTTCGCGGGCGATCGGAATTTCATAGGGCAAATTATCGTGCCCGATGCCATACACGCGAAACCAGCGCAATTGCCCGACAGCCATTGCCGGCCAAGGTTTGCAGGTCGCCTGACCGGGGCCAGTAAATGCGCCCAGATCAAGCGTATTACCCAGACTTTGAGGAATATCGGGGCTTGGCAGACGCCTGTCGGCGGGTTCAATGCGCCGCACGATGACATTGCGTACGGCTGACATTCGAGTACCTCCGGCCTGTATCAACTCCCACGACAGCTTCAGCGTTTTACCGTGATTAGCCGCCAGCACCTGCGGTTTGATCAGGAAGTTGGCACGTTGATTGTTGTTGAACCTGACCGGTTGAAAAAGCGGCGAACCAAGCCCTGGAACGCCATCAAGCACAAGCCTGGCCATATCGCCCTCGCGCGCATCCGTAAACTCGACGCGCGCATAGACGCCCTCTGCAAAACCGAACGGATCCAGTTCGTAGCCACTGCCGACCAATGTCGGCGGCGGCAGGTCTGATGTCGCGGCCCCCACAATACTGACGGTGATCGCCTCTGAACGATCCAGTGAAATATCGCCACTCACCCGCGTGAAATAAAAAACTGCCGCGCCACCCGCGGCATCAGCAAAATACTTGTTTGGCACCGGAATCGAGTACATGAATGGTGTGTTCTTCACTGTTTCGGTCAGTGTCAAAGACTCCTCGCTACCCTTCGCATCACGGAAGCGCGCGCGCAATTGGATCTCATCGCCTTTCAACCAGTTGCGAGATACATAAACCTGGGCAGTGGCGGCCCTGCCATCGAGCTTTTGCAGGTCAATGGTATCCGGATCATCTTCGGCGTCGGCGGGATCCTCACTGATAATCGGCGCTTCGAACCAATTGCCCTTGAGGTTGACGTAAAGGAACTGACTCGCCGAGTCTGGACTGTTCGTATCCGGGCCATTGCCCACACAATCGAGCACGGTGTAACTCACACGAAAATCCGGGCTGTCTCCCGCCGCGATAAAGGTTGCCTCATCAATTGTGATCACCAGCGGTTGACCGAGGTCCGCTTCAGCCTGGGTCACGACACGGCTCAACACTACGTCGTTGCAATCGAGCAGCAGCGTATCGAACGCTCTCATCAATGGATAAAACAACGCGACTTCGACCCCCTCGCGGGCTCGCTTGGCATTCACGCCTTCATCGCGAATCGACTGCGCAATCTCCAGCGCCAATTCCGAGTGCCCGTCCTGCTCCGGAAACCGATCCACCAGGCCCGGGCGCTTGCTGTGAAACCAGATCCGCACCGGATATGAGGTTTCCAGCTCGACAGTGGCTCGCTCAAGTCCGTACTCAAGCGTGTTGAGCCCGTCTTGCCAAAGCTTTGCACGCACGTAAAGACTGGCATGCTGATTTTCCTCGCCCGCCATGATGACTTTAGTGGCAACTGCATCACCGTTCAGGCGCAGGACCAGTGTGTCGTCCGCCTGCGCAGTGGGCGGCGGGTCAATGACCACTTTGACGCCTTCGGGGTAGAGATACGTCAGCGCCAGAGGCAATCCCGCCTCGGCAGCCTGAGGAGTAGAAACCGGTTGCTTCATGCCTGGAACCACAGGCTTTTCGAGGGTTGGTGCGGCCATGAGTCAGTCCTTTGGTGTGCAGGTATCCGTGATTGAAAAGGACAAGAAACCTGTCCTTGACATCTGATACCTCCGCACTGGCAGCCGCAACTGTCAGATCTGACAGGTATTTAGCGAAACTGCGACCATTCATCGGATCGCCAGCGCTGGGCAACACTCGATCAGACGAGTGATGGCAACCACAGCCGAAACCGCGCGCCGCCCAACGGCGAAGACTCAACCGTCAACGTGCCGCCCTGCGCCTCCAATGCACGGCGGCTGATCGCCAGGCCCAGGCCAAACCCGCCGGTGGCGCGATCGCGGCTGCGATCCAGTCGATAGAACGGCTCGAAAATTCGCTCCCGCTCATCATCGGGAATACCGATGCCGTCATCATCGACCCAGATCTCACAACCCTCGGCATTGACCTGCACGCCAATCTGGATACGCTTTTCGCAATAGCGCATGGCGTTGCGCAGCAGGTTCTGGAT
The DNA here is from genome assembly GCF_054667675.1 of Pseudomonas sp. S3_C06. Taxonomy (NCBI): domain Bacteria; kingdom Pseudomonadati; phylum Pseudomonadota; class Gammaproteobacteria; order Pseudomonadales; family Pseudomonadaceae; genus Pseudomonas; species Pseudomonas sp. S3_C06. The sequence goes on along the minus strand of NZ_CP162747.1, from coordinate 210,747 downwards.
CGCTCGCGCGGTCAGGCGTGGATCGAGGGAGAAGCGTTCGAGCTGACCGTGCAACAACACGTCGATGACGATTTCCGGCGATTCCAGTTCTTCATCGACGCTGCCCAGAATACTGTCGATGAACTCGTCCAGCGACACCTCGACCTGCTCCGGCAATTGCGCCGGATTCTGCAAACGGCTGTAGGAAAGCAGCTCCAGTACCAGTTCATCCAGCTCGCGAATGTGTGCGACCAGCCCCAGCAAACGCTCGCGGCTGGCGGTCGGCAAGTCATCGGACAGCGCCAGCGCCAGGCCAAAGTCCAGACGCGTCAACGGCGTGCGCAGTTCATGGGACACGGCGTTGAGCAGATCGCGTTGCTGATTGAGCAGGTTTTCGATGTCGCCGGCCATGGTGTCGAAGACATTGGCGAGGCTGCCGATGTTGGAGCTCTGGGCGATTTTCGTGCGTTCGCTCAAATGGCCTTTACCGAAGCGTTCGGCGGTGCCTTTGAGGCGTTCCAGATCACGCCAGTGCGGGCGTAGCCACATCAACAGGCAGGCCAGCAACGTCGCGCCGATCAGCACGTTGATGCTCCAGTACAACAGATTGACGTCCATCGGGTCCGGCGGCACGACCATTTGCACGGCGGTGGTGTCATCCAGCGGCGTCACCGCCAGCGTGCGCCAGCCCCAATCGCCAATGCGCACGACGTTTTCCCCACGGCGCAGGCGTTGCTGCTCGATGGCGGTGAACTCGGCATCGTCGATCCGTGCCAGAACGATGTGCAGCGGCTGGAAATCCTTGTCCATCGACGCCGCCAGTGCTGGCCATTGCTCGTGCGGCACGGCGTGAAACTGGCGGGTGATCAGCGATTGCAGGCCGCGCGAATAGTCGAGGTTGTAGGTGACGAAACGCTCGCGAAACGCCATGACCACCAGATCCGGCACCAGATAAATCGCCGCGCTGTAGGAGACGATCGTCACCAGATACAGGCGAAACAGGATGCGAAACATCAGTTCAGCATTCCCACTCGGAACGGCTGAACAGATAGCCTTTGCCCCACACGGTCTTGATCTTGCGCGCTTCGCCGGCGTGGTCGTCGAACTTGCGGCGCAGCTTGGAAATCGCCACGTCCACCGAACGGTCTGTGCCGTTGAATTCGATACCGCGCAGGCGTTGCAGGATCTGGTCGCGGCTCAACACTTCGCCGGCATGGCGGGCCAGGACCACGAGCAGGTTGTACTCGCCGCTGGACAGCTCGACCGGTTGATCGCGCCAGGTCACGGTGCGCTCCGACAGGTCAATGCACAGATTGCCCATGAGGATGCGGTCATTGGCGGTCAGCGGTTCGCCGAGGCTGCTGCGGCGCAACAAGGTACGCACTCGCGCCAGCAAGACCCGTGGCTCGCACGGTTTGGTCACGTAATCGTCAGCGCCCATTTCCAGGCCCAATACCTGATCGTGGCTGTCGTCGCGGGCGGTGAGCATCAGGATCGGCAGCGTCGCTGAATCGGCGCGCAACAAGCGGCAGACTTGCAGGCCATCGAGGCCGGGCAGCATCAGGTCGAGGATCACCAGATCCGGCGGATTGACCCGTGCCCGCTCGCGCACGTGGTCGCCACGGCCGATCACGCTGACGGAATAACCGTTGCGCTCCAGGTAGCTGGAAATCAGTTCGGCGAGGGCGGTGTCGTCTTCGACCAGGAGGATGTTGGGCATGGGGTGATCCAGAAAGTGCTGTGGCGACCGATAAGGCCCATTCGCGAGCAGGCTCGCTCCCACACTTGGAATGCGATCCCCTGTGGGAGCGAGCCTGCTCGCGAAAGCTATCTATCTGTCGCAATAAATTTCAAGACCTGAAGGATATACGCCCTCGCCCATCCCTGAGCAAAACCCTTACACAATTTCACACAGCGCCTACAAAGCTTCACCGCTAATCTCGGCGTCTGCCCGTAGGATGCGGACATCAATATTGGGGGTTGTACATGTCGAACAAACTGCTGGCCGGGCTCGGCCTGATCGCCATGGCGCTGACGCTGAGCGCCTGTGATTCGTCCTCGAAGGCAGAGGATCAGACGCCACCGGCCACGGTGCGCATCGAGACGATCGAAGCGCACCCCCTGACGATCAGCAGCGAACTCAGCGGCCGCATCGCCGCGCCACGCATCGCCGAAGTACGCGCACGGGTGGCCGGCGTGGTCTTGCAGCGCACCTTCCGCGAAGGCAGCGACGTGAAAAAGGGCGACGTGCTGTTCCGCATCGACCCGGCACCGTTCAAGGCTGACCTCGACAGCGCCGAAGCCGCGCTGCGCAAGGCCGAAGCCAATGCCTTCCAGGCCAAACTGCAAGAGCAGCGTTACGCCCAGTTGATCGACGACAAAGCCATCAGCGGTCAGGACTATGACAACGCACGCGCCAATGCCCGGCAGACCGCCGCTGACGTTGCAGCCAACAAGGCGGCCGTCGAACGGGCGAAACTGAATCTGGGTTATGCCACCGTCACCGCGCCGATTTCCGGCCGTGTCGGTCGTGCACTGGTCACCGAAGGCGCACTGGTCGGGCAAAACGAAACCACGCCGCTGGCACTGATTCAACAGCTAAATCCGATTCACGCCGACCTCACCCAGTCGACCCGTGAACTTAACGAATTGCGCCGTGCGTTTCGTTCCGGTCAGCTGCAGGAAGTCGGCCAGGATCAGGTCAAAGCCACACTGATTCAGGATGACGGCAGCCTGTATCCGCTGCCGGGCAAATTGCTCTTCAGCGACATCACCGTCGACCCGGGCACTGGCCAGATCATTCTGCGCAGCGAATTCCCCAACCCGGATCTCGACTTGCTGCCGGGCAGTTTCATTCGCGTGCGCCTGGAGCAGGCAACCATTCAGAACGGGATTACCGTGCCGCAACGCGCCGTACAGCGTGACAGCGCCGGCATTGCTCAGGTGCTGACCGTCGACGAGCAAATGCGCGTCGCCGAGCAACCGGTGCAACTGGGCGCGGTGCAGAACAATCGCTGGATCGTCACCGGCGGCCTCAAGCCCGGCGACCGCATCGTCATCGAAGGGCTGCAACACGCCCGTCCCGGCGAAACCGTGCAGATCGACGACACCCCTCTTCCACTTGCCCAGACCTCTGGTCAGTAAGCAGGACGCTTTTCTATGCCGCAGTTCTTTATCGACCGCCCGGTGTTTGCCTGGGTCGTCGCGTTGTTCATCCTGTTGGCCGGTGCGCTGGCCATCCCGCAGTTACCGGTGGCGCAATACCCCGACGTCGCCCCGCCGCAGATCGAAATCTACGCTGTGTATCCGGGTGCCTCGGCGCAGACCGTCGATGAAAGCGTGGTCAGCCTGATCGAGGAAGAGCTTAACGGCGCCGATCACTTGCTGTACTTCGAATCGCAGAGCAGCCTCGGCAGCGCGACGATCAAAGCCACGTTTCAGCCGGGCACCAACCCGGAACTGGCGCAAGTCGACGTGCAAAACCGCCTCAAGGTGGTCGAGTCGCGCTTGCCGCAAGCGGTGAATCAGCAGGGTCTGCAGGTCGAAAAAGTTTCGTCCGGCTTCCTGTTGCTGATCACCCTGACGTCCAGTGACGGCAAGCTCGATGACGTGGCGCTCAGTGATTATCTGGCGCGCAACGTGATGAACGAGATCAAACGTCTGGATGGCGTCGGCAAGGCGCAGTTGTATGGCGCCGAACGGGCCATGCGCATCTGGATCGATCCGCAGAAGCTGATCGCGTTCAACCTGACACCGGCTGACGTCAATGAAGCCATCGTGGCGCAGAACGCTCAGGTCTCCGCCGGCAGCATCGGCGACCTGCCCAATCCGTCGAGCCAGGAAATCACTGCGACCATTCTGGTGAAAGGTCAGTTGTCGACGCCGCAAGAATTCGCCGACATTGTCCTCAAGGCCAATCGCGACGGCTCGACCGTGCGTATCGGCGATGTCGCACGCGTGGAAATCGGCAGTCAGGAATACCAGTTCGGCACGCGCCTCAACGGCAAGCCGTCCACCGCCGTCGGCGTGCAGCTGTCGCCGGGGGCCAACGCGCTGAACACCGCGACGCTGGTGCGGGCGAAGATGGATGAGCTGGCGCGCTACTTCCCGGCGGGCGTGGAATACAAGATCCCGTACGACACCTCGCCATTCGTCAAAGTCTCCATCACCAAAGTGGTTTACACCTTGGGCGAAGCGATGTTGCTGGTGTTCGCGGTGATGTTCCTGTTCCTGCAGAACGTGCGCTACACGCTGATACCGACGCTGGTGGTGCCGGTGGCCTTGATGGGCACATTCGCGACCATGCTCGCGCTGGGTTTTTCGATCAACGTGCTGACCATGTTCGGCATGGTGCTGGCCATCGGCATTCTGGTCGACGACGCGATTGTCGTGGTGGAAAACGTCGAGCGGATCATGGCCACCGAGGGCTTGTCGCCCAAGGAAGCCACGCGCAAAGCCATGACGCAGATTACCGGCGCGATCATCGGCATCACGCTGGTGCTGGTGGCCGTGTTTATTCCGATGGCGTTCATGCAGGGCTCGGTCGGGGTGATTTACCAGCAGTTCTCGCTGTCGATGGCCACGTCGATTCTGTTCTCGGCATTCCTCGCGCTGACCTTGACGCCGGCATTGTGCGCAACATTGCTCAAGCCGATTGCCAAAGGCGAGCATCACGAGAAGTCCGGGTTCTTCGGCTGGTTCAACCGTCGCTTCGAGCACCTGACCGATCGTTATCAAGGCTGGGTCGGCTATGCGCTGAAACGCAGCGGTCGTTACCTGTTGATCTACGTCGTGTTGCTGGTCGGGCTGGGGCTGTGCTTCGCGCGCCTGCCCTCCTCGTTTCTGCCGGTGGAAGATCAGGGTTACACCATCACCGACATTCAACTGCCGCCCGGTGCCACCAAGAATCGTACGGTGGCCGTGGCTGAACAGCTTGAGGCGCATAACGCCGGCGAGCCGGGGATCAGCGACAGTGTAGTGATTCTCGGTTTCAGCTTCTCCGGCAGCGGCCAGAACGCAGCGTTGGCATTTTCGACGCTGAAGGACTGGTCGCAACGTGGCAGTGATGATTCCGCCAGCTCGATTGCCGATCGCGCCAACATTGCGCTGAGCGAGATCAAGGACGCCATGGCGTTCTCGGTACTGCCACCGCCCGTGGATGGCCTCGGCACATCGAGCGGTTTCGAGTTCCGCTTGCAGGATCGCGGTGGCCTTGGTCACGCAACACTGATGCAGGCGCGCAGCGAACTGCTCGCGGCAGCCGAGAAAAGCCCGGTACTGATGAACGTGCGCGAAAGCGCGCTGGCCGAAGCGCCGCAAGTGCAATTGATCGTTGACCGTAAACAGGCGAATGCCTTGGGCGTCTCGTTTGCTGATATCGGCAATGTGCTGTCCACTGCCGTCGGCTCCAGCTACATCAACGATTTCCCCAATCAAGGGCGCATGCAGCGCGTTGTCGTGCAAGCCGAAGGTGATCAGCGCAGCCAGGTGGCCGATCTGCTGAAAATGCACGTGCGCAACAACGCCGGGCACATGGTGCCACTGTCGGCGTTCGTGCAGGCCAACTGGATTCAGGGCCCGGCGCAGTTGACCCGTTACAACGGCTATCCGGCAATCGCGATTTCCGGCGAACCATCACCGGGGCACAGTACCGGTGAAGCCATGGTGGAAATCGAACGTCTGGTAGCGCAGGGGCCGAAAGGTCTGGGTCAGGAATGGACAGGGCTGTCGTTGCAGGAACGCTTGTCTGGCAACCAGGCGCCGATCCTGCTTGGGCTGTCGTTGCTGGTGGTGTTCCTGTGTCTGGCGGCGCTGTACGAGAGTTGGTCGATTCCGACTTCGGTGTTGCTGGTGGTGCCGCTGGGCGTACTCGGTGCGGTACTGGCGGTGACGTTGCGCGGCATGCCCAACGATGTGTTCTTCAAGGTCGGCCTGATCACCATCATCGGTCTGTCGGCGAAGAACGCGATCCTGATCATCGAGTTCGCCAAAAGCCTGTATGACGAAGGTCACGATCTGATCGATGCGACGTTGCAGGCAGCACGTTTGCGTCTGCGGCCGATTGTGATGACGTCGCTGGCGTTCATTCTCGGTGTGGTGCCGCTTGCGATTGCCACTGGCGCAAGCTCGGCGAGTCAGCAGGCGATCGGCACCGGCGTGATTGGCGGGATGATCACCGCGACGCTGGCGGTGATCTTTGTGCCGGTGTTCTTCGTGGTCGTCATGAAACTCGTACAACGCTTCACCAAACCCCGCTGATCTTAATTGTGGGAGCGAGCCTGCTCGCGAAAGCGTCGGTACATTTAACGTCGATGTTGACTGACCGGACGCCTTCGCGAGCAGGCTCGCTCCCACAGGGATTCTGCAAACATCCAGCGCTGTGGTCACACCTGCCATCGCTGGGCTAAGGTGTCTGAACCACCTTGGCCCATCGAGTCCCCATGCGCTTCCTCGCCCGCACCCACCCTCGCCTGTCTGCCGCCGCCCTCCTCGGCCTCGCCACCGGACTCCTCGTCCCCGCCGATTCCATCGTCAGCAAAATCCTCATCGGCTGGAACGCCGGTGTCTGGACTTACCTGATCCTGATGTTCTGGCTGACCGTGCGCGCCAAGGCGCCGGACGTCAAACGCATCGCTGAAGTCGAAGACGAAAATGCCGGGCTGGTGCTGTTCGTGGTGTGCATCGCCGCGCTGGCGAGTCTGGCGACCATCACCTTCGAACTGGCCGGCAGCAAGGACCTGGAAACTACGCGCAAGCTCATGCATTACGGTTTCACCGCGCTGACGGTGATTGGTTCGTGGCTGCTGATCGGGGTGATTTTCTGCGTGCACTACGCGAGGTTGTATTACACCTGGGATGGCAAGGAACCGGCGCTGCGCTTCGCCGAAGGGCTGACCACTCCCAATTATTGGGACTTCCTGTACTTCTCGTTCACCATCGGCGTGGCCGTGCAGACTGCCGATGTCGGCGTGGCCACCCGCGACATCCGCAAAATCGTCTTGGCGCAATCGTTGATCGGCTTCGTGTTCAACACCGCGATTCTGGGCTTTTCGATCAACATCGCTGCCGGTTTGTTCGGCTGACGGAGCCCCGCCCGTCGGCTGCCAGTCGCTGACAGGTGATCATTCACTTGACGGAAGATTTGTTTTTGGTGTTTCCTGAAACCGGTTTCAGCGCTGCTTGCAGACATTGAACCTATAAATCCAATAACAAGGTTTCAGACCGTGAACGACTTCTCCGCCGCCCAGCGCAGCCGCGTGACCATGCTCGACGTCGCCGAACGCGCCGGCGTGTCCAAGGCCAGCGTCTCGCGTTTCATCGGCGATGACCGCGCCCTGCTCTCCGATGCCATTGCCTTGCGCATCGAACATGCCATCAGCGAACTCGGCTACCGCCCCAACCAAATGGCTCGCGGCCTTAAGCGCGGGCGAACGCGCCTGATCGGCATGCTGGTGGCCGATATCCGTAACCCTTATTCGATTGCCGTGATGCACGGGGTGGAAACCGCCTGCCGTGCGCACGGCTACAGCCTGGTGGTGTGCAACACCGATCGCGATGACGAGCAGGAACGCCAGCATCTGGCGCTGTTGCGCTCGTACAACATCGAAGGGCTGATCGTGAACACCCTTGGCCATCACCGTGACGAACTGCATGAACTGCGCCGCGAGATGCCGCTGGTGCTGGTGGACCGCAAGGTCGACGGGCTCGACAGCGACATGGTTGGGTTGAACAACCCGCAGGCTGTCGAGATGGCGCTTACGCATCTGCAGCAACGTGGCTATCGGGATCTGGTGTTGGTGACTGAACCGTATGACGGCACCAGTTCGCGGATCGAGCGGGTCAGCAGTTTTCAGGCGCAGATTGCCCAGCGTTCGGATTTGGCTGGGGCTGTACTGGAAACCGGCGATGATCTGCAAAGCCAACTTCGCACCTTTTTAAACACTCCTGGCAACGGTCCGAAAGCGCTGTTTTGCGCCAATGGCGTGGCGGCGTTGGCAGCCACGACGGCATTGCGGGCGATGGGCTCGCGGTTGTTCGAGGATGTCGGGCTGATTGCCCTGGATGATCTGGATTGGTATCCGTTGGTGGGCAGCGGGATTACCGCGCTGGCTCAGCCGACGGCAGAGATAGGCGCGCGGGCGTTTGCGTGTCTGCTCAAGCGCTTGCGTGGGGATGAGGAGGTGGCACGGGTGGTGGATTTTGCGCCGGTGCTGGTTGAGCGTGGATCGACCCTTGAGGTTGGTGGTGTTTGATCTGACGCCTTCGCGAGCAGGCTCGCTCCCACAGGTGACCGCGTTCCAAATGTGGGAGCGAGCCTGCTCGCGAAGGGGCCCGCAAAAACAATACATCACGGTCTGATATTTTTTTGAACAAAAATGAAACCGGTTTCAGAGGTCAATAACAATGAATAAACCCGCCGTTTCCATCAGTCTGTCCAGCTACGGCGCCGAGCTTGTGCGCCAGCGTGGGCAGGATTCTTTTATCGATGTTCTGGCTGCCGCCGGAGCGAACCGCATCGAATGGCGCGAGGAATTGCTGACCCGTGAAGACCCAGCGCAACTGGCTCAGGCCACTCAGGCGCAGGGCCTGCAAAGCATCTATTCCTCGCCCACCGAACTGTGGCTGGCCGGTCAGGCGCAGCCGAACCCCGAGTTGATCACCGCGCTGAAACAGGCCGAAGCGTTCGGTTCAAAATGGCTGAAAGTCTCCCTCGGCTACTTCACCGACAACAATGATCTGCAAGCTTTGGCCGAACGTTTGAAACACACCCCGGTGCAGTTGCTGGTGGAAAACGACCAGACTTTACAGGGCGGGCGCATCGAGCCATTTCAGCGCTTCTTCGCCGCCGTCGAGCAGCACAACCTGCCGATCAAGATGACCTTCGACATCGGCAACTGGCAGTGGCAGGACCAGTCTGCTGCCAGCGCCGCGCGTTTACTCGGCCGGCATGTCGGCTATGTACATTGCAAAGCGGTGGCCCGTCGCGCCGACGGCAAACTGGTCGCGGTGCCGCCGGCCGTCAGTGACCTGCACCTGTGGGAACAACTGCTGCGGCACATGGCCCAAGGCGTTATGCGCGCGGCCGAATACCCTTTGCAGGGCGATGATCTGGTGCAGTTGACCACCGAGCACGTCGCCGCCCTCGCCCGCCTCGGCCAATCGCGTCTGGAGCCTGCTCATGTCTGAGATCGATATTCTCTCGTTCGGCGAAACCATGGCGATGCTGGTCGCCGAGCAGACCGGTGATCTAGCGGCGGTCGAGCTCTTCCATAAACGCATCGCCGGGGCTGACAGCAACGTGGCGATCGGGCTGTCGCGTCTGGGTTTCAACGTCGCGTGGCTGAGCCGGGTCGGCAATGATTCGCTCGGGCGCTTTGTGGTCGAGACCTTGATCAAGGAAGGTCTGGATTGCAGCCACGTTGACGTGGATAAACAGCACCCGACCGGTTTCCAGTTCAAATCGCGCAACGACGATGGCAGCGACCCGCAGGTCGAGTATTTCCGACGCGGTTCGGCGGCCAGTCATCTGTCGCCGCAGTCGATCACGGCCAGTTTGCTGAGTGCTCGGCATCTGCACGCCACTGGCATTCCACCGGCGCTCTCGGCTTCGGCGCGGGAGATGTCTTTCGAACTGATGACGCGCATGCGCAATGCCGGGCGCAGCGTGTCGTTCGATCCCAATCTGCGCCCGAGCCTGTGGGCCAGCGAGCGCGAAATGATCACCGAGATCAACCGCCTCGCCGCTCTCGCCCATTGGGTGTTGCCGGGGTTGAGTGAAGGTCGTTTGCTGACTGGTTTCGAAGACCCTGCGGACATTGCTGCGTTTTATCTTGATCAAGGTGCCGAAGCGGTGGCGATCAAGCTTGGCCCGCAAGGCGCCTACTACCGCACGCAACTGGATCAGGGTTTTGTTGCCGGCGTGCCGGTGGCCAATGTGGTCGACACGGTCGGTGCCGGTGACGGTTTTGCGGTGGGGATGATCAGCGCCCTGCTCGAGCATCAGAGTTTTGCCGAGGCAGTGCAGCGGGCGAACTGGATTGGCAGTCGGGCGGTGCAGAGTCGCGGGGATATGGAGGGGTTGCCGACCCGGGCAGAACTTGATCGATCGTTCCCACGCTCCAGCGTGGGAATGCATACCGTGACGCTCCGCGTCACAGAGGACGCGGAGCGTCCTTAGAGGCGTTCCCACGCAGAGCGTGGGAACGAGAAGTTGTTTGAACCTGCTGCGACAAAAACAACAAGCTCAGGAGCAAGACCCATGAAAACCGCAACCCTCGCCACCCGCCGCTGGTGGTACATCATGCCGATCGTGTTCATCACCTACAGCCTGGCGTATCTCGATCGCGCCAACTACGGCTTCGCCGCCGCATCGGGCATGGCCGAAGACCTGATGATCACCCCGGGCCTGTCGTCGCTGCTCGGTGCGCTGTTCTTCCTCGGTTACTTCTTCTTCCAGGTACCCGGTGCGATCTACGCGCAGAAGCACAGCGTGAAGAAGCTGATTTTCGTCAGCCTGATTCTCTGGGGCGGTCTCGCCACGTTGACCGGCGTGGTCTCCAACGCCTATTGGCTGATCGTCATTCGCTTCATGCTCGGCGTGGTCGAAGCCGCTGTCATGCCAGCCATGCTGGTCTATCTGTGCCATTGGTTCACCCGTGCCGAACGCTCGCGGGCCAACACGTTTCTGATTCTCGGCAACCCGGTGACGATGCTGTGGATGTCGGTGGTTTCGGGCTATCTGGTGCAGCATTTCAGTTGGCGCTGGATGTTCATCATCGAAGGTTTGCCGGCGGTGCTGTGGGCATTTATCTGGTGGCGCCTGGCCGATGATCGTCCGTCCGAGGCCAAGTGGCTCAACGACCAGGAAAAGCAGGATCTGGAGAGCGCGCTCGCCGCCGAACAGGTCGGCATCAAAGCGGTGAAAAACTACGCCGAGGCGTTCCGTTCGCCGAAGGTGATCATTCTCGCGCTGCAGTTTTTCTGCTGGAGCATCGGTGTTTACGGCTTTGTGCTGTGGCTGCCGTCGATCCTTAAGGCCGGCGCGCAAATGGACATGATCGAGGCCGGATGGCTGTCGGCGCTGCCGTATCTGGCGGCGGTGATCGGCATGCTCGTGGTGTCGTGGGGTTCGGACAAGTTGCAGAAGCGCAAACGCTTTGTCTGGCCGCCGCTGCTGATCGCGTCCATCGCGTTTTACGGTTCCTATGCACTCGGTGCTGAACATTTCTGGTGGTCGTACTCGCTGCTGGTGATTGCCGGCGCCTGCATGTACGCGCCTTACGGGCCGTTCTTTGCCATCGTCCCGGAGATTCTCCCGGCCAACGTTGCCGGTGGTGCGATGGCGCTGATCAACAGCATGGGCGCGCTCGGTTCGTTCGGCGGCTCGTATCTGGTCGGTTATCTGAACAGCTCCACCGGTTCGCCCGGCGCTTCGTATCTGTTGATGAGTGGCGCGCTGCTGCTGTCCGTGGTGCTGACGATTTTTCTCAAGCCCGGCGCCAGTGATCGCGTCGTCGCCAAAGCCGTTGCCACGCGTGCCGTGCAAGCGCATTCCTGAAGAGACTTCTGCCATGAAAAAACAGGTCGTGTTGTACAAGAAACTTTCGCCTGCGCTGATGGCGCGTTTGCAAGAACAATGCGAGGTGACGCTGATCAACAGCCTCGACGCCGACGGTCTGATGCAACTGCGCGATGCCCTGCCCCGCGCCCACGGTTTACTCGGCGCCAGCCTGAAGCTGGATGCCGCGTTGCTTGATCTGGCGCCGCAACTCGAAGCTATCGCTAGCGTTTCGGTAGGTGTCGATAACTACGACATCGATTACCTGAGTCAGCGCAAGATCCTCCTGAGCAACACCCCGGACGTGCTCACCGAAACCACCGCCGACACCGGTTTCGCCCTGATCCTCACCGCCGCCCGGCGTGTGGTGGAACTGGCGAATATGGTGCGCAGCGGTCAATGGAGCCGCAACATCGGCCCGGCGCATTTCGGCACCGATGTGCATGGCAAGACGCTGGGCATCATCGGCATGGGCCGCATCGGCGAAGCATTGGCGCAGCGCGGGCATTTCGGGTTTGGAATGCCGGTGATCTATCACAGCCAGTCGCGCAAACCGGCGGTCGAGGCGCGATTCGATGCGCAATATCGCAGCCTTGAAGATCTGCTCCAGCAGGCTGATTTCATTTGCCTGACCTTGCCATTGACGGCGCAAACCGAGGGTTTGATTGGCGCCGAGCAGTTCGCGTTGATGCGCCCGGAAAGCATCTTCATCAATATCTCGCGGGGCAAAGTGGTTGATGAAGCGGCGATGATTGATGCGCTGCGTCAGCAACGGATTCGGGCGGCGGGGCTGGATGTGTTTGAGCGTGAACCGCTGAATCATGACTCGCCGTTGTTGCAGTTGAATAATGTGGTGGCGACGCCGCACATGGGCTCGGCAACGCATGAAACGCGCGAGGCGATGGCGCGGTGTGCGGTGGAGAATCTGTTGGCGGCGTTGAGTGGGGAGAAACCGGCGAATCTGGTGAATCCATCGGCCTGGCAGGGCTGAATTAATCGGTGACTGTAATGCCGCCTTCGCGAGCAGGCTCGCTCCCACACTGGATCTTCAGTGTTCACAAAACCAATGTGGGAGCGAGCCTGCTCGCGAAGAGGCCGGGACGGGCAACACAAAACCATCAGGCACTGCGCGCCTGTAACAGCTGCGCAGCACAAAGCGCAATCCGCGCACAGGCATCCGCCAGTTTCACCCGATCCAGCACCAGACCAATACGGATATGCCCCGCCGCACTCGGCCCGAACGCTTCACCGGCCAGCACCGACACGCCATAACCCTCCAGCAACTGTTCGGCAAACGCCTGGGCACCGAGCCCGGTCTGGCGCACATCGACCATCACGAACATGCCGCCATCCGGGCGAATCGGGTACAACCCCGGACAACCCTGCAAACGCTCGCAGACCAGATCGCGACGCAGGCGATATTCCTCGCGCATCTGCGTCACTTCCGGCAAATCGGTTTCCAATGCTATCTGCGCGGCCTTCTGCACAAAATCCGGCAACCCGAACAACATGCTCAACGACAAATTGACCAAATGCTCGGCCAGCGATTTCGGCCCGATCATCCAGCCGATGCGCCACCCGGTCATGGCATGGGATTTCGACAGGCTGTTGATGGTCGCCGTGCGTTCGGCCATGCCCGGCAAACTCGCCGGGCTGACGTGCTGACCTTCATAGAGCAGCTCGCTGTAAACCTCGTCGCTGATCAGCCACAAATCATGGCGAACGCACAGTGCCGCCAGTTCTTGCCAGATCAGCAGTGACAGGCTCGCGCCAGACGGATTGTTCGGACTGTTCAACAGCATGGCGCGGGTTTTCGGGGTGATGCGCGCAGCGACATCGGCCGGGTCGACGCGAAAGCCGTTTTCCGGACGCACCGGCACCGGCACCACCGTTGCGCCGCAAGCGCCAAACACGCCTTCGTAGGTGACATACATCGGTTCGGCGACGATCACTTCATCGCCCGGATCCAGCAAGCATTGCGCCACCGAATACACCGCGCATTGCGCGCCGGGCATGACGATCACATGGTCAGCATCGACCGTTTGCCCGCTGCGCCGACGATGGCGTTCGGCAATCAGCGTGCGCAGTGCCAAACGACCGCGCACTTCGGAATAATGGGTATCGCCGGCCAACAAGCTGTCGATCGCGCCGTGAACAATTGGCAGAGGTGTATCGAAATCCGGATCGCCAATGCTCAGCAGCAGGATATCGACACCCTCGGCGCGCAACTCCAGCGCTCGGTCGTGAATCTGCCAGGCGGCGGCTCCTTCTCCGGCGATTCGTTGGGTCAAGGCTGAATAGCGCATGTACGTCTCCTGATTGCGCGGTCTCCAGCCTTCACCGTATCTCAAATCACGAAACGCGCCACCATCGCATTCAAATCCACCGCCAGACGCGACAATTCGTGGGTCGCGGCGCTGGTCTGGTTGGCCCCGGCGGCCGATTGCGTGGCCAGATCGCGGATGTTGACCAGGTTGCGGTCGACCTCGCGCGAAACCTGTGCCTGTTCTTCCGAGGCGCTGGCAATCACCAGGTTGCGCTCGTTGATTTGGTGGATTGATTGGGTGATCTGCTCCAGCGCTACGCCGGCCGCGCGGGCCATTTCCAGGGTGGATTGGGTGCGCTGGTTGCTTTGCTGCATCGACGAGACCGCTTCGCCGGTGCCGTTCTGGATGCCGGCGACCATTTTTTCGATTTCCTGAGTCGACTGCGCGGTGCGATGGGCCAGCGCGCGCACTTCGTCCGCCACGACCGCGAAACCACGCCCGGCCTCACCGGCGCGTGCGGCTTCAATGGCCGCGTTGAGCGCCAGCAGGTTGGTCTGTTCGGCGATGGCGCGGATCACGTCGAGCACTTTGCCGATGTCGCGGCCCTGCGCGGCGAGGCCTTCGATCATTTGCGCGGTGTTCTGCACGTCGTGCGTCATGGTCTGAATCGCGTCGACGGTTTTCACCACTTGATCACGACCTTCGCGAGCGGCGTGGGTCGATTGGTTTGAGGCTTCGGAGGTCGACACGGCGTTGCGCGCGACTTCTTCGACGGCGGCGGTCATCTCGTTGACGGCGGTGGCGGCTTGTTCGATTTCATTGTTCTGCTGCTGCAGGCCACGGGAAGCTTCTTCGGTCACCGCGCTGAGTTCTTCGGCAGCAGCGCCCAGTTGCGTGGCGGAACCGGCGATCTGCTCGATGGTTTTGCGCAAGTTGCTCTGCATGGTGGCCAGCGCCTGCAGCAACTGCGTCGCTTCATCCTTGCCATCGACTTCGATGACTTTGGTGAGGTTGCCGTCAGCAATGGTTTGCGCGGCCTGCACGGCACGGTTCAGCGGGGTGACGATGCTGCGGGTCAGCAGCCACGCCAGTAGCACCGTGGCAATGGCCGCGAAAACGGCGACGATAATGATGCCCGTAATCGCGCTGTCATAGTATTGACCCGCCTGAACTGATGCTGCTTTGGCGTCGGAAGCATTCATGGCGATCAGTTTGTTGAGCTGCTCGCCCATCTGGTCGGTACCGTCCTTGATCCGCGTGTTGATCAGGGTACGCATCTCGTCGACCTTGTCCTGGCGCGACAGCTCCATCATCTGGTTCTGCGCTTGCAGGTAGTTGTCCAGCGTGGTCGCGAAGGTCTGGTACAACGCCCGTTCTTCCGGGCCGGCCGGCAGTGCGGCGTAACTGGCCTGCGCGGCGCGAACCTTGTCGACCAGAACGCCGATGCGGGTCTGCGCTTCCTGCAACCCGGCGGCTTCGCGGTTGACCAGCACGCGGAACGACAGAATGCGCAGACGCAGGACGTTTTCTGTCACTACGGCAAGTTGCGTCACGCTGGGAAGTTGCGTCGAATCCATTTCGACAGAGGCCTGACGGATGATCGACATGCGGTTGACGGCGAACACGCCGAGCACGATCACCAACAGGGCGATAAAGGCAAAACCGAGGAAGGCACGGGGCGCGATATTCAGGTTACGCAGGGACATAGTTGAGCTCTCGAAAGATAGAAACTACGAGCGTCCATGCGTCATCACTGGCCCGTGGGGGCAGGCTCAGTCCGGCGTCACTGTTTTAGGAAGTTATGTGCGCGCCTGTTAGCTGTATCGGCCAGGCTTTAGGAAGATTGCGGGTCAATCGCAACTATTTTTCCGGGTGTTACAGCGATGAAGCACCGTTAATCTCTTTGTGTAGGAGCTGCCGAAGGCTCGGGCCGCGATCGGACGATCTTTTGACCTGAGCTTTTAAAAGCAAAATCAAAAGATCGCAGCCTTCGGCAGCTCCTACAGGAGCTGCTCAGGATTTCGCGGCCATGTGCCAGACGCGGGCGATGTCAGTTGCGCGTTCACGCAGCAGGCGCGGAGCTTCGGCGCAGGCCTGCTCCAGCGTCATCGGGCCGCTGGTCACGGCGAATGCTGCATCGATGCCGTGATCGTAGAGTGCCTGGTAACCCTCACCCAATGTCCCAGCAATGACAATCACCGGCACCGCGTGTTGCTTGGCAATCCGTGCGACACCGAACGGCGTCTTGCCGCGCAAGGTCTGCGCATCGAAGCGCCCTTCCCCGGTGATCACCAAATCGGCACCTTTGACCGCTTCGGAGAGGCCGACCAGTTCGGCAACCACTTCCACCCCGGCCTGAAATTGCGCCCCGAGAAACGCTTTGGCGGCAAAACCCAAACCGCCCGCCGCGCCACTGCCCGGCTCGTCACGAACGTCTTTGCCCAGGGCCTGTGCGCACAGCTCGGCGAAGTGGCCCAACGCCTGATCGAGTTGCTGCACCTGCGTCGGTGATGCGCCTTTCTGCGGGCCGAAAATCGCCGAGGCACCGTGCGGGCCGCACAGCGGGTTGTTGACGTCAGCGGCGATATCGAAACGCACCTGCGCCAGACGCGGGTCGAGTTCGCTCAGATCCAGTTGTGCCAGTTGCGCCAATGCCAAACCGCCGGGCACCAGCGACTGATGTTGCGCATCGAACAACTTCACGCCCAACGCCTGCATTGCCCCGGCGCCGCCATCGTTGGTCGCACTGCCGCCAATCGCCAGAATCACTCGTTGCGCGCCGGCATCCAGCGCGGCACGGATCAGTTCGCCGGTGCCGAAGGTGCTGCTGATACAGGCATCGCGTTGCCCCGGCGGCACCAATTGCAAGCCGCTGGCTTCAGCCATTTCAATGATTGCGGTGTGGTTGTGTGGCAACCAGCCCCACGCTGCATCGACCGGCGCGCCCATCGGGCCACGCACACGGGTGCGGCGCAGTTCGCCTTCGCAGGCAGCGAGGATCGACTCGACCGTGCCTTCGCCGCCGTCAGCCATTGGGCATTTGACCAGTGTGGCCTGCGGCCAGACCTGGGCCAGGCCAAGGGCAATGGCTTCGGCGACGCCTTGGGCACTCAGGCTGTCCTTGAACGAGTCGGGGGCGATGACGATCTTCATGCGAATTCTCCGGTTGCAATGCCCCTCATGCTGCCAGTCTGCCTGCGCGTTGACGCCGGTCCGCTGCACAAGTGGCGGGGGCGTTTATTGTTCATTTTCACAAAAGATCTGTTTTTTGATGTTACGGCCCCTTCGCGAGCAGGCTCGCTCCCACAGGTTGACCGCATTCCATTGTGGGAGCGAGCCTGCTCGCGAAGGCTTCCTTAAAGGCGCCCAATCAGTTCGGATCAGTCTGGGGAAGAAGCTGCACCCCGAGATACAGCGCCAGCATCCCATCGAGCCGCAGCGGATCAACCCCGCTCAACTCGGCAATCCGCTCCATCCGATAACGCAAACTGTTGCGATGAATCCCCAACGCATCAGCACACGCCTGACTCTGGCCATCGTGGTCGCACCAACTGCGCAGCGTCGCCAGCAACTGGCCGTTGCCGTCCTTGGCGATCACTTTGCGCAGAGGTTTGAGTAATTCGTCCAGCGCGTCGTCATTGCGATGGCGCCACAACATCACCGGCAATCGATAACGGTTCAGCGTCAACAAACGCGAATGCGGCAACACTTCCCGACCATAGGCAAGCAAGTCGCCGACCCGTCGATAACAACGGCGCAATCCGGCGAGTCCATCCGCCTGCCCGCCGACGGCAATACGCAGCACCTTCCAGCCCAGACCGTCGAGCTTTTCCAGCAAGCGATCGTGCTCGACGGTCTGGCTCGCCGGGCGACACCACAGCAGCGACGACTTCGCCGAACTGACGCACCAACTGTCGGGATAGCGCGACATCAGCCACGCACTCAACGCCTCGACGGTTTGCCCCGGCCCGTGCTCAAGGCCCAGTTCGAACAGATACGGCACCCGCGTCAGTTGCGGTTTGAGCCCAAGTTGCTGCGCTTCATCGACCAGACGCGGCGAGTCCCCGGCCTCGCTCAACAGCAACGCCAGCAGATCATCGCAACGCTGGCGCCGCCATTGCTGCTCGGCCTGCTGATTGCGCTGGCCGACGAGCATTTCGGCGGTCATGCGCACCAGTTCGGCATACGTGCGCAGTTGCTCCGGTTCGCCGGTAATGCCGAGCACACCGATCAAGCGCTGATCGAGCAACAGCGGCAGGTTGATACCCGGCTGCACGCCCTTCAGATGCACGGCCGTTTGCGCATCGATCTCGACCACGCGACCGTTGGCCAGCACCAGTTGCGCGCCCTCGTGACGGGTGTTGATGCGCTCCGGTTCGCCGCTGCCAAGGATCAACCCCTGGCTGTCCATGACGTTGACGTTGTAGGGCAAAATGGCCATGGCCCGGTCGACGATGTCCTGGGCGAGGTCGTGATCGAGTTCGAACATAGCAGGGGCAATCCTTGATTTATGGC
This sequence comes from Pseudomonas sp. S3_C06, assembly GCF_054667675.1. Classification (NCBI taxonomy): domain Bacteria; kingdom Pseudomonadati; phylum Pseudomonadota; class Gammaproteobacteria; order Pseudomonadales; family Pseudomonadaceae; genus Pseudomonas; species Pseudomonas sp. S3_C06. The sequence continues at coordinate 192,429 of NZ_CP162747.1, read as the reverse complement.
ACTGGCGGTTGTTCACCCGCACAGGGTCTGGCGGCAAACCCTGTGCTCAGGCACAAAGACAATCCGGCCAAAGGTGACCGAGACTCTCGGGGCGATCAACGTTACCCTTTGCATCGCAAAAAATCATAATAAAGAGAGAGCCGCTATGTCGCAGAGCGCCGCAGCTACCCAGACCATCGTTGACGATAAAAACGCCGTCTACAAACGCATCACCCTGCGTTTGATCCCCTTCATTTTCATCTGCTACTTGTTCAACTACCTCGACCGGGTCAATGTTGGATTTGCCAAACTGCAGATGCTCGATGCACTGAAATTCAGCGAAACCGTATACGGCCTCGGTGCCGGTATTTTCTTCATCGGCTACGTGCTGTGCGGCGTGCCGAGCAACCTGGCCCTGACCAGATTCGGCCCACGGCGCTGGATTGCCGTAATGATGATCACCTGGGGCACGCTGTCGACCTGCCTGTTGTTCGTCACCACCCCGACCGAGTTCTACACCCTGCGGCTGTTTACCGGTGCGGCCGAAGCCGGGTTCTTCCCGGGCGTCGTGCTGTACCTCTCGCAGTGGTTCCCGACCTTCCGCCGTGGGCGGATCATGGCGTTGTTCATGTCGGCGATCCCGGTGTCCGGTTTGCTCGGCAGCCCGTTCTCTGGCTGGATTCTCAATCACTTCGCAGCGGGCCAGGGCGGTCTGGCCGGCTGGCAGTGGATGTTTCTGCTGCAAGGTATTCCGACGGTGATCCTCGGTGCCCTTGCCTATTTCCTCCTGAGCGACAGCTTCGCCAACGCCAAGTGGCTGAGCCCGCATGAGCGTGCAGTGCTTGAGGCGGATCAGGCGGAAGACCTGGCAAACAAGCCGAAAACCACCTCCGATTCACTGCTGGCGGTGTTCAAGAACCCGGCGATCTGGGCGTTTGGTCTGATCTACTTCTGCATCCAGAGCGGCGTGTACGCGATCAACTTCTGGCTACCGTCGATCATCAAGAACCTCGGATTCAGCGATAACCTGGTGATCGGCTGGCTGAGTGCGATTCCGTATCTGCTGGCGGCGGTGTTCATGCTAGTGGTCGGGCGTTCGGCAGACTTGCGCAAGGAGCGTCGCTGGCATTTGGTGGTGCCGATGCTGATGGGCGCGATCGGTCTGGTGATCGCCGTTAACTATGCGGCGAACCCGGCGATTGCGATTCTCGGCCTGACCATTGCCACCATGGGCGCGTTGACGGGTCTGCCGATGTTCTGGCCGGTGCCGACGGCCATGTTGAGTGCGGGCGCTGCGGCCGGTGGTCTGGCGTTGATCAACTCGATGGGGCAGATGGCTGGCTTCCTTAGCCCTTATCTGGTGGGTTGGGTCAAGGACAGCACCGGTTCGACCGATGCCGCGCTGTATCTGCTGGCGGGTGTGATTGTGGGCGGGAGTCTGCTGGCGTTGCGCATGACGCGGACGTTGCGGGTTTGAGTTTTTGATGCACAGGAGAACGGCCCTTTTTCAGGGCCGTTTTTTATTGGGAGTCTGGCTTGGGTTTTGTGGTGTCCTGAAGATCTTTTCCCCCTCACCCCAGCCCTCTCCCCCAGGGGGCGAGGGGGAAAGGGAGCCGATCTGCGGGCTTTTCAAGACTTGAGTTCGACTCGGTATTGCACGTCGGTTTTGCTCGCTCAAACACCTCACCCTAACCCTCTCCCTCCGGGAGAGGGTTAGGGTGAGGGCTGTGTTTAGCCAATAATTCACTTTGCCGCATCGCACGCTTCTGGTATTTGATTAACCCTTTCCCACCGACAAAAGGATTTCGGCATGAGCTATCGCACACTCGGTCACTCGGGCTTGCAGGTGTCCACCCTCACCCTCGGCACGATGATGTTTGGCGAGCAGACCAGCGCTGAGGATTCGCTGCGAATCATCGACAAGGCCTGGGATCAGGGGATCAATTTCATCGACACCGCCGACGTCTACACCAACGGTCGGTCCGAAGAGATTGTCGGTGAAGCGATTGCCCGCCATCGGCATGACTGGGTGCTGGCGACCAAGGTCGGTTTCGGCCCGGTGGACGGCGTGCCGAATCGCAGCGGTTTGAGCCGCAAACACATCTTCAATGGCATCGATGCCAGCCTGACCCGGCTCGGCACTGACTATCTCGACATTTATTACCTGCACCGCGAAGACCACAACACGCCGCTGGAAGTGAGCGTGTCGGCGATTGGCGATCTGATTCGTCAGGGCAAGATTCGTTATTGGGGCCTGTCGAACTATCGCGGCTGGCGGATTGCCGAGGTGATTCGCGTCGCCGATAAACTCGGCGTTGACCGTCCGGTGATCAGTCAGCCGTTGTACAACATCGTCAACCGCCAGGCCGAGACCGAGCAGATCACCGCGGCACAAACCTACGGCCTTGGCGTAGTGCCTTACAGTCCGCTGGCCCGGGGCGTGCTCAGCGGCAAGTACGCGCCGGATGTCAAACCGGACGCCAACAGCCGCGCCGGACGCCAGGACAAGCGCATTCTGGAAACCGAGTGGCGCGTAGAATCGCTGCGCATCGCCCAACAGATTCAGCAGTACACCGAGCAGCGCGGGGTCGGGATGGTCGAGTTTGCGATTGCCTGGGTGTTGAATAACAGCGCAGTGACGTCGGCGATTGTCGGGCCGCGAACTGAAGATCAGTGGGATGCTTACACCAAGGCGCAGGCCGTGCAGATCACGGCGCAGGATGAGGCGTTTATCGATTCGCTGGTCTCGCCGGGTCACGCGTCGACACCGGGATTCAACGATGTCAGTCATTTTGTGTCGGGGCGTAAACCCCATCAAGGTTGAGCTTTACCGCAGGCCTTCGATAGCCGATACCCTCGGCTGTCTTTCAACGGATCAAGCGCGATCAAACGGACAGTTGATTGATCGCCCGGAAATGACCAGGGACTGATAAATGCTCAATCGCCCCGTTGAGGTATCCAGCAAGCCTTTGCGCGGGCTGTTGTTCAAACTGCGTGGCGCGAAAAATCTGCACGAGCCTCTTTCGCCGGCGGCGACCGTGGCTACCGGGGATCGCAAACCATCGATCGAGTACCGTGCGGATATCGACGGGCTACGCGCAATCGCCGTGTTGCTGGTGTTGATTTTCCACGGCGGTCTGACGCTTTTCCCGTCCGGCTTTATTGGCGTCGATATCTTCTTCGTGATCTCGGGTTATCTGACCACCGCGATCATCATGAAATCGCTGAACAACGGCACGTTCACGTTCTCGGGGTTCTATACGCGGCGAATCTGGCGCTTGCAGCCAGCGGTGATTGCGTTGCTGGCCGTGACCCTGATTGTCACAACGCTGCTGTACTTGCCCGATGACTATGTCGACTTTCTGAAAAGCGAAAAGTACACATCGCTAATCATCTCCAACCAGTATTTTTCCAAAGTCACAACGGGCTACGCCACGCCTGATGCGGCCAGCCTGCCGCTGTTGCACACCTGGTCGCTGGCCATCGAATGGCAGTGGTATCTGGCCCTGCCGCTGGGCCTCTGGTTGCTCTATCGCTATCTGGCGAAAAGCCTGTTCAAGGCGGTGGTGCTCGGTTTGACCCTGGCGGCAATGGCGCTCGCGCTGTACTTGTCTTACTCGGTTCCTGACAAAAACTACTACTTCTTCACCGCGCGAATTTTCGAATTGATGATCGGCTCCTGTGCAGTCATTTTCAGCACGGACACGTTCAGGCTCAATCGCCTGAGCGCCACGCTGGTCTGTGCGTTTTCGCTGGCGACGATCCTCTACTGCGCCACTCTGGCAGATATCCTGCCGGGCTTTCCGCGCTACCACGCCATTGCCGTGTGCCTCGCCACTGCAGCCTTGCTGTTTCAGGGGATTGGCGATGCGAGCTTTACCTCGAAACTGCTGGCGTTCAAACCCTTGGTGTTCATCGGCACGCTTTCGTACTCCCTGTACTTGTGGCACTGGCCGATCCTGGCGCTGATGAATTACATGGGCATCACCCTCACCGCGCCAGCGACGGTCGTTTACTTCGTCTCCACGTTCGTCATGGCCTGGCTCTGCTACGTGCTGATCGAAAACCGCTTTCGAAAGGCCAGGCTCGGCTTTGCCAAAACCCTTGTCGTGCTGATGATCCTGCCCGCAATAGGCCTGTCGCTGCTCCACGCGGCCAGCGTCAGACAGGAAGGCTGGCCGAACCGCTTCAACGAAGGCTACAACAACGTCTTCAACGGTTTGAAAGCGTCTGTTCCGGCCACTCGGGAGGGATGCCTGGGTGTCAGTGACGGCGCCGATCCGGGCTGCATAGCGGGCGCCGCGCAGGCCGCGCCGCAAATATTGCTGATGGGCGATTCATTTTCGAATCACTACTGGGGCTTTGTCGAAACACTGGCCAGGGATGCCAATCTTGCCGTCCTCACACAGGGTTATCCGGCATGTCTGGCGTTGCCCGGGATCTACCTCTATGACGTGAGTAAATACACGAACGGGCTGTATCAAAAATGCCACAACGCCACTCAACGCTATTACGACCTGATCGCGAAGAAGCATTTCAAGTATGTGATCGTGGGTCAGTTCTGGGAGGCTTATCTCAAGGATGACATCGTCACCAAACTGGATGACCCGCGCAGCCCGGAGCTGTCGCAACAACGCCTCGGCACAGCGATCCGCAAAGCCCTGGATATCATTGTCGAATCCGGTGCTACTCCGGTCTTTCTGGAGAACACGCTGCCTATGCCTGCGGGGATCAACACCTGCCTGCTGCACCAGGTCAAGCTGCGCGGATTGATGGGCAGTGCCGAGCAAAGCAGCCTCTGCGCCACGGCGCCATGGTCAGGCGCGAAAGAGCCAGTGCTCGAACGACTGTTCAATGACCTGAAGACTGAATACCCCGGCTTGATCGTTATTGACCCGAAAATCGTTCAATGCAAAGACAACGCGTGCATGACCACTGTCGACGGTTTGCCGGTCTATCGTGACATTGGCCACATCACCGATTACGCCTCTTACAAGTTCGGCGAGATGTACCTGAGGCGCTTCGGCAATCCGTTGAAGGTTGCGCAGTGATGTTTCACTCACACTGACTACGCTTGTGCAGGAGCTGTCGCAGGGGAATGTGCGTGAAGAATATTGAGCATCCGGCCAATATTCAGCACAAAAACCACGTATCCTTCGCGCCCCGTTTGACCATCAACCCGCGAGGACAGTTTGTCTAAAGGTATCGCTCTATCGGTTTCAGCCTCGGTGCTGTTTGCCGTCATGTATTACTACACCTCGTTGCTCACACCGTTGAGTGGCGTGGAGATCTTTGGCTGGCGGATGCTGCTGACCGTACCGTGCATGACCGTGTTCATGCTGGTGTCCGGAGAATGGCGGCGGGTACTGGAGCTGATTCGGATGGTCGCGGCACAGCCAAAACTGGTCGCCGGGTTGATCGTCTCGGCCGCCCTGCTTGGCGTGCAACTGTGGCTGTTCATGTGGGCGCCGCTCAATGGCTACAGCCTCGACGTGTCGCTGGGATACTTCCTGCTGCCACTGGCGATGGTCCTGACCGGGCGAATTGCCTACGGCGAGAGCCTGTCGTATTTGCAAAAGGTTGCGGTGTTCTTCGCCACCCTCGGTGTGTTGAACGAGTTGTACCAGGTCGGCGGTTTTTCCTGGGCGACACTGGTGGTGGTCGTCGGCTATCCGCTGTACTTCGTCCTGCGTAAATACCTGAAGACCGACAACCTCGGCGGCTTGTGGATCGACATGACCCTGATGCTGCCGGTCGCCTACTGGTTTGTGCAGGGTGGCGAGCAAGGCTTTGGCGTGTTTGATCAGTACCCAGGCCTGATGTGGCTGATCCCGTTGCTCGGCCTGATCAGCGCGTCGGCGCTGGTGGTGTACATCATTGCCAGTCGCTTGCTGCCATTCAGCCTGTTTGGTTTGTTGAGTTACGTTGAGCCGGTGTTGTTGCTCGGTGTGGCATTGTTGCTCGGTGAGAGCATCAAGTCCGGGGAATGGCTGACCTATATTCCGATCTGGCTGGCGGTTTTGGTGCTGATCTTCGAAGGCTTCAAACACCTGACGCGCCAACGCCGTCCTTAAGCCAAACACAAAAAAATGTAGGAGTGAGCCTGCTCGCGATTGCGTTCATTCAGTCACCAGCATTGCCGGATCTGAAAACGCTATCGCGAGCAGGCTCACTCCTACAGTGTTTAGCGGTGCAGCGGATTACTCGGTTGCGAGTACACCGCGACGCACCTGATCACGCTCGATCGACTCGAACAGCGCCTTGAAGTTGCCTTCGCCGAAACCATCGTCGCCTTTACGCTGGATGAACTCGAAGAACACCGGCCCCATCAGGGTTTCCGAGAATATTTGCAGCAGCAGACGCTTGTCGCCCTGCTCCGAGGCGCCATCGAGCAGGATGCCGCGCGATTGCAGCTGATCCACCGGCTCGCCATGGTTCGGCAGACGACCTTCGAGCATTTCATAGTAGGTGTCCGGCGGCGCGGTCATGAAGCGCATGCCGATCTTCTTCAGTTGATCCCAGGTCTTGATCAGGTCGTCAGTGAGGAACGCGACGTGCTGGATGCCCTCGCCGTTGAACTGCATCAGGAACTCTTCGATCTGGCCCGCGCCCTTGGACGATTCTTCGTTCAGCGGGATGCGGATCATGCCGTCCGGTGCGGTCATCGCTTTCGAGGTCAGGCCGGTGTATTCGCCTTTGATATCGAAGTAACGGATCTCGCGGAAGTTGAACAGCTTCTCGTAGAAGTTCGCCCAGTAGGCCATGCGACCGCGATACACGTTGTGCGTCAGGTGGTCGATGATCTTCAGGCCGGCACCAACCGGATTGCGATCAACGCCTTCGATAAACACGAAGTCGATGTCGTAGATCGAGCTGCCTTCGCCGAAACGGTCGATCAGGTACAGCGGCGCGCCGCCAATGCCCTTGATCGCCGGCAGGTTCAGCTCCATCGGGCCGGTTTCAATGTGGATCGGCTGGGCGCCGAGTTCCAGTGCGCGGTTGTAGGCTTTTTGCGAATCCTTGACGCGGAACGCCATGCCGCACACCGACGGGCCGTGCTCGGCGGCGAAGTACGAAGCGACGCTGTTGGGCTCGTTGTTGAGGATCAGATTGATCGCGCCCTGACGGTACAGGTGCACGTTCTTGGAGCGGTGGGTGGCGACTTTGGTGAAGCCCATGATCTCGAAGATCGGCTCCAGGGTGCCCGGCACCGGCGATGCGAGCTCGATGAATTCAAAGCCCATCAGGCCCATTGGGTTTTCGTATAAATCTGTCATGGTGACGCCTCATCATTCTTATCAAATTAACCAGGGTTATTTGTCAGTCTGCGAGGTCGGTGGGTGGCGCACAGGAGATGCCACGCACACTGCGGGCGAGGAAGTCACCGTAGATCAGTTGAAACCCGAATATCTTCATTGTCGACCCAAGGCTCTTGCGGGCGAGGCTTCTGCTGCCAGAAGACGATTATTATTTTATGCGTAACCCGATTCTACACAGCGTAAATAGGCTTGTCTGCCCTCCCTATAAAATCCGCTTTTTTGCGACCGGCGCAAGGGGTTTGTTGCACAGGTAAATGCCAGTCAGGATCAGCGCGCCACCGAGGTACATGGCCGCTGTCAATTGCTCGCCCAGCAGCAGCGCGCCAAGGATGACCGCCGTCAACGGATTAAGCGCGATAAACACCCCGCTGCGCGTCGCGCCGATTTTACGGATGCCGTCGTAATAGCCGATGTAGGCCAGCGCCGAGCCCAGGACGCCGAGGTACAGCAGGCTCAGCCATTGCGCCAGGCCCAGATTATTCAGCGCCTGCCAGCTCAGTTCGCCGCGTAACGCCGCCAGCGCCCACAACATGACTGTGCCGATCAGGATCGAGTACGTCACGGTCTGCACCGGCCCCAACGTCCGATTCAGATCACGGGAAAACAACGAATAAACGCCCCAGCCCAGCACACAGCCGAGAATCAACAGATCTCCGATCCATGCGTGCGGCGTTGCGGCCAGCAATTGCGGATTGCGACTGATGATCACCAGGCCGGCGCCGACCATGCAGGTCGCAATGCCGGCGGTTTTCACCCGGCCCAGACGTTCCTTGAACAACCACCACGAGACAAGACCAATCACCGCCGGGTTCAACGCCACAATCAACGAAGCCCGCGACGCGTTGATGTATTGCAGGCCGTAAAAAAAGCACAGGTTATAGAAGAAGATCCCGAAGAACCCCAGCAGTGCCAGTTGCAGCCATTGTCGTCGAGTCGGCCGCGCCAAAGGGATCCGCGCCAGCCACAGGAAGCCGAGCAACGCCGCACTGGCGAGCAGGAAGCGCAGGCTGGCGGCGAACATCGGACTCAGGCTGCCCGCGAGGAAACGTCCGGCGACAAAGGTCCCGCCCCAGATCATGGTCACCGCAGCCAATGTTAGATAAACAGGGATTTCAGACGATGTTGTGTGCAACTGCTCGACATTACGCATGACGCTCCAGACCAACGAACTTGAGGAATGCCGTATCATTCACCTCATTCCCTGTCATCGTAAAATGAGCAAAAACTCATGACCCTCACCCAACTGGAAATCTTCTCGCTGGTCGCCGAACTGCGCGGTTTCACCCTCGCGGCCCATCGGTTGGGGATTTCGCAGTCGGCGGTGTCCCACGCGATGAAGTCGCTGGAGCAGGAACTCGGTGTCGAACTGCTGCGCCGGCATCAGTCGTCCGTGGAGCTCAGTGACATCGGTGAGCAATTGCTGCTGCGCGCCCGCGCCATGCTCGGGCTGGCCAACACCTTGCGCCAGGAAGCCGCGGATGCACGCGGCATGAAAAGCGGCACCTTGCGCATCGGCTCGTTCGGCCCGACTTCGTCGATCAAGCTGCTGCCCGATATTCTGCGGCAATATCGCGAGGCACATCCGGGCATCGAAGTGCACATCGATGAAGGGCCGGATCGACAAGTGATTCAATGGCTGGAAGAGCGGCGGATCGACATCGGTTTCGTGGTGCTGCCAGAGGAGCGCTTCGATACGTTTGCCTTGATCGAAGACCAGATGGTTGCGCTGCTCCCGGTGGGCCATCCGCTGGCAACGCGCCCGGCGTTGAGCCTCAAGGACTTGTGCGACACTCCGTTCGTGCTGACCGAGGCCGGTTCTTCGGAACTGGTGTCGCGGCTGTTCATGGCCGCGCGCTTGCAACCGAACATTCGCTATCGCTGCTCGCAACTGCTCAGCACCCTCGACACGGTCGGCCGTGGTGACGCCATCACGATTGTTGCCGAAGGTTCATTGCCAGAGGAAGCAACGCCGCGCTACGTGAGGAGGCCGTTGTTGCCCGCCGTGCAGCGTCAGGTCGCACTTGCCGTCCTCGATCAGCGTCAGGCGTCACCCGCTACGCTGGCCTTTATCGAGCTGGCAACGCGGATGCAGCACTGATGAGCGGCGCAAGCGCCTTCGGCCATCTATCCTCCCCTCTGGCTGATGTGTTTTTCAGCGGCGCGCCGTGATCCGGCCTGCATTCGAGAGCCCCACTCTATCGCGACAGGATGCGCCCATGCCGTTAACCGTCAGACCCCGCCGCAAGCGCAGCACCCGCGCCGTTTTCACCCTGCTCAGCGGTTTGCTTCCGGTGTTGCTGGGCAGCGCGATTCTTTACATACAGGCCGAACGCACGCTGGAGCAAGGTTCACGACAGACTGCCGAAGAGGCGTTGCGCCAGTTCGAGTTGATGCTCGATAACACCGCCCAGGCAGCCCGTGAACTGCTGCCACTGGCCGGCCAGATGTGTGAGAACGTCAAACTCGCTTTACGCGAACAAGTAACCCGCCGCCCGTTCGTGCGCTCGACCAATCTGGTGTGGGACGACAATCTCTATTGCAGCTCGTTGTTTGGCGACTATAAAGAAGCCGTCAACGCGGGCGACTATAACCAGGGCAAGTTGTGGCTGATGAATGGCAACCCGGTGACTCCCAACACCGCCCTGTTGGTCTATCGGCTCAGCGAAGGTCGTGGCGGCGCCCTGACGACACTCGACGGTTACCATCTAAGCAACATGTTGCGTCTGATCGGCCGGCACATGTTGCTGGTGCTGCAAGTGGGCGATAACTGGCTGTCGGCCGACGGCAAAGTACACAATGGCGCCCTGCCCTCGTTACCGATAGCACAACACACACTGGATTCTTCGCGTTACGCGTTCAGTGTCTCCGCCGGTTTTCCCGAGGGCGAAACCTGGCGCTACATGGCCGATGAATATCCGCCGCTGTTCAGTCTGTTGATCTTTTTTGGCGTGGTGGCCGGTGCCATCGGACATGTCTTGCAAAAGCGCTCTACGTCGCCGAGCCACGAGATGCTCCGCGCGCTCGAGGCCGGCGAGTTCATTCCTTACTTCCAGCCCGTAGTGCATGGCGACAGCAAGAAATGGTCGGGAGCCGAAGTCTTGATGCGCTGGACACACCCCAAAGAAGGGCTGGTGCGCCCGGATCTGTTTATTCCATTCGCCGAGCATTCGGGCCTGATCGTGCCGATGACCCGCGCCCTGATGCAACAGACCGCGGCGCTGCTGGGGCCGCTGTCAGCAACCTTCACCCCGCCGTTTCATATCGGCATCAATATTACTGCGAGCCATTGCAAGGACCTCGAACTGGTTGAGGACTGCCGGGCGTTTCTTGCCGCGTTCGTGCCCGACAGCATCAGCCTGGTGCTGGAGCTGACCGAGCGGGAGTTGATCGAACCGACCGACATCACCCGGCAACTGTTCGAGCAATTGCATGCACTGGGCGTGAAGATCGCGATTGACGACTTCGGCACCGGCCACTCGAGCCTCGGCTACTTGCGCAAATTCAATGTCGACTTTCTCAAGATCGATCAGAGTTTCGTCGCCATGATCGGCATCGATGCGCTGTCCCGGCACATTCTCGACACCATTATCGAACTGTCAGCCAAGCTTGATTTGGGTATTGTTGCCGAAGGTGTCGAAACTCAGGCGCAAGCCGATTATCTGACGGCGCATCACGTCAACTTCCTGCAAGGCTACCTGTTCGGCAAACCGATGCCGGCTGCGGACTTCATCAGCGCATTAACTCACCATTAACTAAGCCTGATTAAGACGAGCGCAACGATCAGACGCACCAAATTGATACAAAAGACCGCTGTTGTTACATGAAGACAACATCAGGATTTACTCTTGGCGCATTAACTACTACAATTTTTTCAACCTGAGCAAAATTGGCAGGTGAGCCATTTATCACCGAGTCGCTTCAAGGCTCTTGGCTTATAGCTTTGTTTGCGGTTGGTATCAGCCAAACACACTATTGGAGTAAAGATATTGTCCAGACTCGCTGAATTTCGTGCAGCTGAAAAGGCCCTTCAGGAACAGCTCAAGCAGCTGGAATCGCTGAAGAACGATGCCGGGCTGAAGAAAGAAATCGAATTCGAAGAAAAGCTCCAGGGGCTGATGAAACACTACGGCAAAGGCCTGAAAGAGATCATCGCCATTCTCGATCCGAACCCGGCAAAATCCGGTCTGCAGACCTCTGCAGCACCTAAAACCCGCCGCGCCCGCGTGGTCAAGGTCTATCAGAACCCGCACACCGGTGAACTGATCGAAACCAAGGGCGGCAACCACCGCGGCCTGAAAGCGTGGAAGGAACAATACGGTGCAGCCACCGTTGATTCCTGGTTGCGCGGTTAATCCAGCGCCAACAAAAAAGCCCTGCATCATGCAGGGCTTTTTTATTGACAATATCTAACAAATGAAATGATTTTCATCGAACAAGTTGCGACTTTTCTGTAACGTTACTGAGCCAGATACCCAAACATTTTGATGCGCAATGTTGCGAATCAGGGTCAACATTAAACTTTGTGCTTAATGCCTTCGGGTATCTAACCATCCCGCGAAGAGTACAGCGGCTTAAAGTTTCAAGCTGTTTCTCACCGCCACTATCTCGTCGGCGCTCGCCTTATAAACCTCGGCCTGCCCAGCGTAGGAAAGCACATAAGCCTTGTCCGCCTCGACCGCTGCAACCAGGGTTTGCGACAACACATGTCGACCGTTTTCGGTGATCGTGCAAGTGGTTTCCAACGCCGATAACGTACCCAGCGTGGCCGGATGCACTTTGTTGCAGACACTTTGGTAGCCGCCCTGGAAGAAGTCCTTCTGGATCGACTTGCGCATTTCCAGCAGCACGCCTTGCAAGTTGACCTGATGCCCACTTTCCACCTGCGTCATGGTCAATTCCATGACCATCACCTGATCGCCATCGACGTCGTTCTTGACCGCACGCTGGCGGGAAACCTGCGCAGTCGTTTCAGGTAGTACCTCGACTTGCCAACCGGCCGGCCAGGTAATGCTTGGCTCACTCGCTGATGCACCGACAGCGCCAAGAGAACACGCGAAAAACACAAACAGGAATTTGAACAGTCGGATCATTGCCGGACACACTCGCAGATTGAGCCGTAAAGTCTGAGCCTCACCCGCACGCAGGGCAAGTCTGCCCTTTCATTTGGCGATGCCGGCAGGCATGCGTATCATTGCGCCCATTCACTCGCCCATAGTTATTGGAGGGCCCATGAGCCTGCACGAACTCAACACTTTCCCCGGCGTCACCGCCACCCCAGACAGCGCAACCCGCAACTTCGTCTTCAACCACACCATGTTGCGCGTCAAAGACATCACCAAATCTCTGGACTTCTACACTCGCGTACTGGGTTTCTCGCTGGTAGAGAAGCGTGATTTCCCGGAAGCGGAATTCAGCTTGTATTTCCTTGCGCTGGTCGACAAGGCACAGATCCCGGCCGACGCCGCCGCTCGTACCGAGTGGATGAAGTCGATTCCAGGCATTCTGGAACTGACTCACAACCACGGCACTGAGAACGACGCCGATTTCGCCTATCACAATGGCAACACTGACCCGCGTGGTTTTGGCCACATCTGCATTTCGGTGCCGGATATCGTCGCGGCCTGTGCGCGTTTTGAAGAACTGGGCTGCGACTTCCAGAAGCGCCTGAGCGATGGCCGCATGAAAAGCCTGGCGTTCATCAAGGATCCGGATGGTTACTGGGTCGAGATCATTCAGCCTGCGCCGCTGTAAAGGCTGAAAAGCCCCTCACCCTAACCCTCTCCCAGAGGGAGAGGGAACTGATTGGGGGATATTGGAGAGATACGCCGACTTGAAAGATTGGCGTTGAATCCATAATCGACTGGCGCTTTCAGGTCGATGGAAAACGCCAGACACCTCGGTCGGCTCCCTCTCCTTCGGGAGAGGGCTGGGGTGAGGGGCCGCTTTTGACGCACAATAAAAAAACCCGTGATCGCTCACGGGTTTTTTCATTTCTGGCAGGACGTTCAAGCCGGCGCCGACGTGCGGATCAAGTGATCAAATGCGCTCAGCGAAGCCTTGGCGCCCTCGCCCACCGCAATCACGATCTGCTTGTACGGCACAGTGGTCACGTCGCCCGCAGCGAAGATGCCCGGGATCGATGTTTCACCACGGTTATCGACGATGATCTCGCCACGCGGCGACAGCTCGATAGTGCCCTTCAGCCAGTCAGTGTTCGGCAGCAAACCAATCTGCACGAAGATCCCTTCCAGCTCGACAGTACGCAGCTCGTCAGTGTTGCGATCCTTGTAACGCAGGCCGTTGACCTTCTCGCCATTACCGGTGACTTCCGTGGTTTGTGCACTGGTGATCACGGTGACGTTCGGCAGGCTGTGCAGTTTGCGCTGCAATACGGCGTCGGCGCGCAGCTGTACATCGAACTCCAGCAGGGTTACGTGCGAAACGATACCGGCCAGATCGATGGCCGCTTCAACGCCGGAGTTACCGCCGCCGATGACCGCCACACGCTTGCCTTTGAACAACGGACCGTCGCAGTGCGGGCAGTACGCCACGCCTTTGTTACGGTATTCCTGCTCGCCCGGCACGTTCATTTCGCGCCACCGCGCGCCAGTCGCCAGAATCACGCTTTTGGCTTTCAGGGTCGCGCCGCTGGCGAAACGGACTTCGTGCAGTTCGCCGCTCTTGCCCGGGATCAGTTTGTCGGCGCGCTGCAGGTTCATGATGTCGACGTCGTACTGTTTGACGTGTTCTTCCAGCGCCGTGGCCAGTTTTGGCCCTTCGGTTTCCTGCACGGAAATGAAGTTCTCGATGGCCATAGTGTCGAGCACCTGACCGCCGAAGCGCTCAGCCGCAACACCCGTGCGAATACCTTTGCGTGCGGCGTAAATCGCTGCCGAAGCACCGGCCGGGCCACCACCGACGACGAGTACATCAAAAGCTTCTTTGGCACTGATTTTCTCGGCCTGGCGCTCGATCGCGCCGGTGTCGAGTTTGGCGAGAATCTCTTCCAGACCCATGCGGCCCTGACCGAAGTTTTCACCGTTGAGGTAGATGCTCGGCACGGCCATGATCTTGCGATCATTGACTTCGTCCTGAAACAACGCACCGTCGATAGCGACGTGGCGAATGTTCGGGTTGAGCACGGCCATCAGGTTCAGTGCCTGGACCACGTCAGGGCAGTTCTGGCAAGACAGCGAGAAGTACGTCTCGAAGCTGAACTCGCCTTTGAGCGAGCGGATCTGCTCGATCACTTCAACACTGGCTTTCGAAGGGTGGCCGCCGACTTGCAGCAAGGCCAGTACCAACGAAGTGAATTCGTGGCCCATCGGGATGCCGGCGAAACGCAGACTGATGTCAGCGCCCGGGCGGTTGATCGAGAACGATGGCTTGCGTGCATCGTCACCGCTGTCGATCAAAGTAATTTGGCTCGAAAGACTGGCAACGTCTTTCAGCAGTTCCAGCATTTCACGGGATTTCGCACCGTCGTCGAGGGAGGCAACGATCTCGATCGGCTGGGTGACCCGTTCCAGGTACGATTTCAACTGGGCTTTAAGATTGGCGTCCAACATACGGGCGATTTCCTTTATTTGAGGCGAAAAAAAGCCCGAGCGAAACTCGCCCGGGCATTTTTATTGGGCGGTGCAGCGTACTTAAGAAGGTGCGGCGTACCGCCCTGAGTTGCGTGTCACAGACTTAGATCTTGCCGACCAGGTCCAGGGACGGCGCCAGAGTGGCCTCGCCTTCTTTCCACTTGGCTGGGCAAACTTCGCCTGGGTGAGCAGCAACGTACTGAGCAGCCTTGATCTTGCGCAGCAGCTCGGAAGCGTCACGGCCAACGCCGCCATCGTTCAGTTCAACGATTTTGATCTGGCCTTCAGGGTTGATCACGAAGGTGCCACGGTCAGCCAGGCCAACTTCTTCGATCAGCACGTCGAAGTTGCGGGAGATGGCGTGGGTCGGGTCGCCGATCATGGTGTATTCGATTTTGCCGATGGCTGGCGAAGTGTTGTGCCAGGCAGCGTGGGCAAAGTGGGTGTCGGTGGAAACGCTGTAGATCTCTACGCCCAGTTTCTGGAAGGCAGCGTAGTTGTCAGCCAGGTCTTCCAGCTCGGTTGGGCAAACGAAGGTGAAGTCGGCTGGGTAGAAGAACACGACCGACCACTTGCCTTTCAGGTCAGCGTCCGAGACTTGAACGAAGTCGCCGTTTTTGAACGCGGTAGCTTTGAACGGTTTTACTTGGCTGTTGATGATAGGCATTGATGACTCTCCGTCAGTGGTTGTGAATTCGATGGGTGAATCCTACCCACTCACTTGACGGATGGCTCATTGGCAAACCTGATGCTGCTGATTTGTTTTCGCTATTAGCCGACTGTATTAATAGAAGAAAACGATATCTACGACGAAGCCGGGTTATCCGTAATCCGAGCCATCCCTTGGAATGGGCTGGCTTCAACATAGCGCATTGCGGACTTCATATCCTTCCAGCCGACGTAACTCATCAATGATTTCAGATCCCAGCCGCTTTGATGGGCCCACGTGGCAAAGCCTCGGCGCAGGGAATGGCTGGTGTAGTTTTCGGCGGCAATACCAGCGCGCTGCAATGCCTGACGCAGCAGAGGAATGATGCTGTTGGCGTGCAGCCCCTCCTCGTTCAGGTTGCCCCAACGGTCGATGCTGCGGAAAACCGCGCCACGCACCAGCGCCGCTTCGGTGATCCAGTCGATGTAGGCCTGCACCGGGCAGAGCTTGAGTAGTGCCGGCGCTTGATAGGTTTGCCCGAGGTTTTCCCGATCACCCTTGCTGCGCGGCAAATACAAGGTGATGCCTTTGCCGGCGTGCGCCTGCACGTGCTCGATCTGCAAGCGGCACAACTCGTCGCTGCGAAAGCCGCGCCAGAAGCCCAGCAGAATCAGTGCGCGATCACGGTAAGCCTTGAGGAGCAAGGGCCGATCCTGCTGTTCTCTCGCGATTTGTACTTCATGTTCGAGCCAATCAATTACTCGCTGCAGATCCTGTAACTGCAGCGGCTCGGCCTGTTTCTCCTGCGCCGGATGCAACGCACGTATGCCTTTGAAGACTTTGCGCACCACCGGCGCCTTGGTTGGATCGGCAAACCCCTGGCTGTTGTGCCACTGCGCCAGCGCCGACAAGCGCAGCTTCAACGTATTGATCGACAGCTCTTCGGCGTGTGCCACCAGATAACGCGCAACGCTATCGGCTGTGGCCGGCAAGAACCCGCCCCACTTCACTTCGAAATGCTCGATGGCCGCGCGATAGCTGCGGCGGGTGTTATCGCGGGTGGCGGCTTGCAGATAGCGATCCAGATCGCTCATGGGCTGTTTTCTCGCTGGCGTACTGAGACAGGGATGCAGAAACGCATTTTGCCGTCTGACACTGGGTAATACCAGTATATCCCGCGTCTTAATTATCAAAGGTTTATCATTATTTTTGAGATGGTACACTGCGTACTTTAGTGGCATGTACCACAGTACGTAACCGTAGGAGTTCACATGGCCCGTGGCGGCATTACCAAAGCCCTGGTGCAGATCGCGCGCACAGCAATCCTCGCCCGTGGCGAACACCCGAGCATCGATGCAGTACGCATTGAAATGGGCAACACCGGCTCGAAAACCACGATCCATCGCTATCTAAAAGAGCTGGATGACGGCGCGCAGCCAGTTGAAGCCTCGGCAGAGCCGATCAATGATGAGTTGACCGCCCTCGTCTCGCGCCTCGCCCAACGCCTCAAAGAGCAGGCGCAAGAGCCTATCGAGCAGGCCCGCGAGCAGTTCGAGGAGCAGCGCGAAGCACTGGAGTCGGAACTGAAACAAACTCGCCAGGCGCTGGAAAAGCTCGAACAGGAGCACGACATTCAAGGCGCAGCGCTGGCGCGTGAGTCCGAAGCCCTGAACAACACCCGATCGATGCTGCAAACCGAGCAAACCCGCAATGCCGGACTGAATCAGGCATTGGCCGACTTTGAATTGCGCCTGCAGGACAAGGACGAGCAGATCCGCTCGCTGGAAGAAAAACACCTGCATGCTCGCGATGCACTGGAGCACTATCGCAACGCCACCAAAGAGCAGCGCGAGCAGGAACAGAGCCGTCACGAAGCACAAGTGCAACAGATTCAGGCCGAACTGCGTCAGGCGCAGCAAAGTGCGCTGGTTCGTCAGGACGAGATCACGCAACTGCACCGCGACAACGAACGCCTGCTTACGGAAAACCGGGGCACGCAGCGCGAGCTGAGCTTGCTGCAGGATCAGCTCAAGCAAAGCAATCAGCGTCAGGATCAACTGCTGGAGCAAGCGACCCGCGTCGACAGCGAACGCACCCTCCTCCAGGAACGCCTGCGCGTAGCCACACTGGAAAGCCAGACACTCAAGCAGAACATCGAGGAGCAGACGCTGCTCAACCAGTCACTGGAAAAGGAATTGAACAAGGCTCGGACGAGCCTGGAAGAAAGCCAGCGTCTGGCGGCTACCGTTGCGGCAGCGCCAGACACAGACAAACCGAAAAGCGCTTAAGCGCCGACCGGCGTACGCATAGTCACAAACTCTTCGGCGGCTGTCGGGTGCACCCCGATCGTGTCGTCGAAGTCGCGCTTGGTCGCGCCAGCCTTCAACGCAATCGCCAGACCCTGGACGATCTCGCCAGCGTCCGGGCCGACCATGTGACAGCCGAGAACCTTATCAGTCTTGCCGTCGACCACCAGCTTCATCAGGGTTTTCTCCTGACACTCGGTCAGGGTCAGCTTCATCGGTCGGAAACGGCTTTCGAAGATCACCACATCATGACCGACCTCCCGCGCCTCCTCTTCGGTCAAACCGACTGTGCCGATGTTTGGCAAGCTGAATACCGCAGTCGGGATCATCTTGTAATCCACTGGACGGTACTGCTCAGGCTTGAACAGACGCCGCGCCACCGCCATGCCTTCGGCCAGCGCCACGGGCGTCAGTTGCACACGACCGATGACATCGCCCAGCGCCAGAATCGATGGCTCGCTGGTCTGGTACTGCTCGTCGACTTTGATAAAGCCTTTGTCGGTGAGCTGCACATCGGTGTTTTCCAGGCCCAGATTGTCGAGCATCGGACGCCGGCCAGTGGCGTAGAAAATGCAATCCGCCTCCAGCACACGACCATCCTTGAGGGTGGCTTTCAAGCTGCCGTCAGCCTGCTTGTCGATGCGCGCGATGTCGGCATTGAACTGCAGATCCAGACCACGCTTGGTCAGCTCTTCCTGCAAGTGCTTGCGCACCGAACCATCAAAGCCGCGCAGGAACAGATCGCCGCGATACAGCAGCGTGGTGTTCGCGCCAAGACCATGGAAAATCCCGGCAAACTCGACCGCGATATAACCGCCGCCCACCACCAGCACACGCTTTGGCAGCTCTTTTAGGAAGAACGCTTCATTGGAACCGATCGCGTGTTCGCGCCCCGGAATCTCCGGAATCTGCGGCCAGCCACCGGTGGCAATCAGAATGTTTTTCGCGGTGTAGCGCTCACCATTCACCTCAACCTCATGCGGGCCAACGATCTTCGCGTGCGCCTCATGCAAGGTCACACCACTGTTGACCAGCAGATTACGGTATATGCCGTTGAGGCGATTGATCTCGCGATCCTTGCTGGCGATCAGCGTCGCCCAATCGAAATTCGCCTCACCCAGGCTCCAGCCAAAACCGGACGCCTGCTCGAAGTCTTCGGCGAAATGCGCACCGTACACCAGCAGTTTTTTCGGCACACAGCCGACGTTGACGCAGGTCCCGCCCAGATAACGGCTTTCCGCCACCGCCACTTTTGCACCGAAACCGGCAGCAAAACGCGCAGCACGCACACCGCCGGAACCGGCACCAATCACATAAAGGTCAAAATCGTAGGCCATTTCTATCTCCTCGGCAGGGGATCAGCATACCTGCAGACACCCATTGGGCAAGCACTGCCAGTCATATGGGGGCGTAAAATGAAAAAACCCGCCGAAGCGGGTTTTTCTTGCAAACCGATCAAGCGCTCTTAGTAAGCCTTGCCAGTCTTGTAGAAGTTCTCGAAGCAGAAGTTGGTGGCTTCGATGTAGCCTTCAGCACCACCGCAGTCGAAACGCTTGCCTTTGAACTTGTAGGCCATGACGCAGCCGTTCTGGGCTTGTTTCATCAGGGCGTCGGTGATCTGGATTTCACCGCCCTTGCCTGGCTCGGTCTGTTCGATCAGGTCGAAGATGTCCGGGGTCAGGATGTAACGACCGATGATTGCCAGGTTCGACGGAGCGTCTTCCGGCTTTGGCTTCTCGACCATGCTATGCACACGGTAGATGTCGTCGCGGATCATTTCGCCGGCGATCACGCCGTACTTGCTGGTTTCCTGCGGATCGACTTCCTGGATGGCGATGATCGAGCAGCGGAACTGCTTGTACAGCTTGACCATCTGGGTCAGTACGCCGTCGCCTTCGAGGTTGACGCACAGGTCGTCCGCCAGGACCACGGCGAACGGTTCGTCACCGATCAGCGGGCGACCGGTCAGGATCGCGTGGCCCAGACCTTTCATTTCGGTCTGACGGGTGTAGGAGAACGAGCACTCGTCCAGCAGTTTGCGGATACCGACCAGGTATTTCTCTTTGTCGGTGCCTTTGATCTGGTTTTCCAGCTCGTAGCTGATGTCGAAGTGGTCTTCCAGAGCACGCTTGCCACGACCGGTGACGATGGAGATTTCCGTCAGGCCAGCGTCCAGAGCTTCTTCAACGCCGTACTGGATCAGTGGCTTGTTTACCACCGGCAGCATTTCTTTAGGCATGGCTTTAGTCGCTGGCAGGAAGCGAGTACCGTAACCGGCTGCTGGGAACAAGCATTTCTTGATCATATAAGTCCTTGAAAGGGCTGTGTGTACGAGTTTCGGCGCAGTCTAATCAGGCGGCGTGCACCTTACAATGCCCCGCACTGGCTAACCGATGCCAACATAGAGAAATATTCTCGCCGATAGTTCCATCGACATCCTGGCGCAGCCAGATCAGCGTAGCTCAAAGCTGTCGACAATCCGGATTACCATACGCTCATCGCCCCCCAATGCCAGCATTTGCCGGTATCATGGCGCCTTTGAACCAGCGAACGAGACAGATAGATGGCTGCGGTAAAAATCATCAACGGGTATGTGATCGACAAGAAAGACGGCAAGTGGACGCTGACCACCACCAATGGCGAACACATTGCCGGGCCTTTCGACAGCGAACAAATGGCGACTGATGTAGCTTCCGTGTTCACGGACACGCCGGCATCGGCGAAACGCCGTGGCAAAGATCAAGACTGATCAGCTACGATACGCCCGAGCCCTGCCCTTGAGCAGGGCTTTTTTGTGCCCACTTACAAACAAGTGGCCAAACGCTATAACCTTTTGCCACCGGCGCTGTCACAGCGTCTAGTCCCCCTCGCTGAAGACCATGAACATGACCATGAAAAAATTGCTGCCACTGATTGCGGTATTGGCACTGGCCGGCTGTGCCACATCTCAGCCTGCTTACCTGAAAAACGGCGAACAGGGCCTGGCCATCGATTGCTCCGGCGAAGCCAATTCCTGGGCGAGCTGCTATGAAAAAGCCGACGCGTCCTGCGCAGGCACCGGTTATCGTATCGTCGGCACAGACGGCACACCTCAGCCCAAAGAAAGCGACAAAACCCTTGGCGTCGATGTCGGCAACTACAAAAACCGTAGCGTTGTGGTGGTCTGCAAATAAACCTTACATGTGAATTTCGGCGAACTTGATACCGAGTCCGCGCACGACTTCGATCAGATCGTCGAGGCGAGCGAACGACTCGACTTCGTCATTATCGTCCACCAGAAAGTAGCTGCGTCCGGCGCTCTTCTTGAAAAACACGATCCACTCCCCCGGATTCGCCGGGTTCTGGATGACATGGGTGGCAGAGATAAGGCCCTCTGCATGGCGCTCACGTACTTGCTCTCGCTTCATCGCGACTCCAGAAATAAAAATGCCGTCACAGCATCGCTGCGACGGCATTGGTGCTGATGATGATCAGTCTATCAGCCGGAAATACACGCATTGGCGGCGCGTTGCACATCACGTGGGCGAACCGGCACATTCGACATGCGCTCATGCAGCTTGATGCTGCTGCCGCCCGAGCGATCTTCGATATCAAACACCGCTGCTGCGCCGGTGGAAAGTTTCCCCGGCACGATCACCCGAACCCCGTCCTTGTGCGGCTGGACTTGCAGCGCGCCGCGGCTGTCTGCCAGCTTTTCGGCCAGACACTGGGCATATTCATGGGGTTTCTTGCCGGAGATTACGCTCATGGTCGGCAGCGTTTCATTGATTTCGGAAACACTCGCACAACCACCCACAGCCAGAACCAACGGCAGACACACCACACCCCACTTCATACAAAACCTCCGTTAAAGACCGTCCGACAGCACAAATGCCGTTTTTCTCCGGGGTCTTCTGCATTTAACCCGCATCCGATTGCGAATATCTGTTCAAAATTGTCAAACCAACGCCCGACGGCCAGATAATAACCCGTGCGGGCTGATAAACTGCGCCCAATCGACAAGCTATCGTTTTGATTTTGTAGAAAAAGCCCTTCTGGAGGCGCCCATGAAATTCATTCACCAGCGCGAACACCTCAACGAAGACGACATCGTCGTCATCCAATGCTCGCAAATGTGCAACATCCGTCTGATGAACGACGCCAACTTCCGCAGCTTCAAGAATGGCGGCCGTCACACCTATCACGGCGGCGCCTTCGACACGTTCCCGGCCCGTATTACCGCGCCGAGCACCGGTTTCTGGAACATCACCATCGACACCGTCAACCGCCGTGCGATCAGCGTGACGCGCAAGCCGACACTGACTCACTCGATCAAGATCATCCGTCGTTCCAGCACCAAACTCAGCTGAGACACGCCGCTCAACCAGGAAGGAATGCATGACCGTGGCCCAAACGACCAAATACGTCATCAAATACAAAC
This sequence comes from Pseudomonas sp. S3_C06, assembly GCF_054667675.1. Lineage (NCBI taxonomy): Bacteria > Pseudomonadati > Pseudomonadota > Gammaproteobacteria > Pseudomonadales > Pseudomonadaceae > Pseudomonas > Pseudomonas sp. S3_C06. The sequence continues at coordinate 170,167 of NZ_CP162747.1, read as the reverse complement.
TCAATGGCGAGCGCCGCTTCGAGTTCGCGCAGCTGGAAAACGGCACTGAAGAAGAAGCCAAGGCTGCTCTGGATGCCCTTCACGGCCAGAGCGACGACGTGATCAGTGAGATCGCCGTCAGCAAAGCGCTATAAGCACCGACAGGAATTCGACCGCAAGCGGCGGAGTGTTCTGCCGCAAGGCCCTGCCTAGACTGACTTTCTTCGACCATGAGTCAAGGAGTCAGCATGTCGACGTCCCCTTCCCGGCTGGATTCGCTCGACTGGGCAAGCCTTGAGCAGCAACTGGATCAAGACGGCTGTGCGATCATCCGTTCGCTGCTGCAGGCCGGAACCTGTGATCGATTGAGTGCGCTGTATCCGCAGACCGAACCGTTTCGCTCGCAGGTCATCATGGCCCGCCACGGTTTCGGTCGCGGCGAGTACAAATACTTTCGCTACCCCCTGCCGACACCCGTAGAACGCCTTCGCTGCGCGCTGTATCCACGCCTGGTTCCGTTGGCCAATCGCTGGTACGAACGCATGAACCTGGCCGAGCGTTTTCCGCTGGATCACGCCGAATTTCTACAGCGCTGTCATGCCGCCGGTCAGACCCGCCCGACTCCTCTGCTATTGCAGTACGGCCCGCAGGACTACAACTGCCTGCACCAGGATTTGTACGGCGAATCGGTATTTCCACTGCAAGTGGCGATTCTTCTGTCAGAACCCGGTCAAGACTTTTCCGGGGGCGAATTTGTTCTCGCCGAACAACGCCCGCGCATGCAATCTCGGCCGCACGTGCTGGATCTGAAGAAAGGAGATGCGGTGATCTTTGCTGTCAACCAGCGCCCGGTCAAAGGCCTGCGCGGTGATTATCGGGTAACCATGCGCCATGGCGTCAGTCGCCTGCACAGTGGAAAAAGGCATACCCTAGGCATCATCTTTCACGACGCCACATGACTGCCATGCAACCGAACACTTTCGAACTTTTCGCCGATCACGAACCCGAGCAACGCCCGCGCGCCGAACAGATTGGCGAGCAATCGTGGGTGCTGCATGGTTTCGCCCTGCCGCTGATCGAGCAGATCCTGCCGGCGCTGGATGCGATTCTTGCCGTAGCACCCTTGCGCCACATGGTCACACCGGGTGGATTCAGCATGTCGGTGGGCACCAGCAGTTGCGGCGCTCTGGGCTGGATTACTGATCGCCACGGTTATCGTTACTCGAGCGTCGATCCGCTCAGTGATTTGCCTTGGCCAGCGATGCCGCAAGTATTCTCGACACTCGCGCAGTCGGCAGCGGTGCGAGCAGGATTTACTGACTTCAATGCTGATTCCTGCCTGATCAACCGCTATCTCCCCGGTGCCAAGATGTCATTGCATCAGGACAAAGACGAAAAGGCCTACAGCGCGCCGATCGTTTCGCTGTCACTCGGGCTGCCGGCGATGTTCCTCTTCGGTGGTTTCAGTCGCAGCGACAAGAGCCAGCGCATTGCCTTGCTGCATGGCGACATGGTGGTCTGGGGCGGCGTTGATCGCTTGCGTTATCACGGTGTGCTGCCGATCAAACAGGGCCGGCATCCACGTCTGGGTGAACAGCGGATCAATCTGACCTTTCGCGTGGCCGGATAATCTGCAAAAAGTTCGACCGCAAGGCCCGGAGTGTTGTGCCTTGCGACGCTGGTTAACCTGAATCAAACAGGTCAACGGATAACCGCTCATGAAAACGCTTTCGACCACCTTCAACACCGAAAACGATCCACGCTGGGCCGCTGTGGTTGCGCGAGACTCACGGGCGGACGGGCAATTTGTCTACGCAGTAAAAACCACGGGTATCTACTGCCGTCCGAGCAGCCTCTCACGGCTGCCGAAACCGCAGAACGTCGAGTTTTTCGACACTGCTGAACAGGCCGAAGCCGCGGGCTATCGTCCGAGCAAGCGTGCCAGCAAAGATCAGAGTGATGTGGCCGCGCAGCATGCCGCGACCGTCGCCATTGCCTGCCGTCTTATCGAATCCGCCGAGACCTTGCCGGCACTGAATGAACTGGCGGAGACCGCCGGCCTGAGTCCGTTTCATTTCCACCGTGTCTTCAAAGCCGCGACGGGACTGACGCCCAAAGGCTACGCAACGGCCCATCGTTCGCGCAAAGTCCGTGAGCGTCTGGCAGATGGCGGTTCGGTGACCGATGCGCTGTACGACGCGGGCTTCAATTCCAACAGCCGTTTCTACGAGTCAGCGGATCATTTGCTGGGCATGAAACCGGGTGACTATCGTGCGGCCGGGAAGAACAACGACATCCGCTTCGCCGTTGGCCAGTGCTCGCTCGGCGCGATTCTGGTGGCGCAAAGCGAGCGTGGGGTGTGCGCGATTCTGCTGGGCGACGATCCGCATCAACTGGTGTGCGATCTGCAGGACCAGTTTCGCCAGGCCAACCTGATCGGCGCCGATGCTGGTTTCGAACAACTGATCGCCAAGGTGGTGGGATTTATCGAAGCTCCGGCGATTGGCCTGGATCTGCCGCTGGACGTTCGCGGCACGGCGTTCCAGGAACGCGTCTGGCAAGCACTGCGAGAAATTCCGGCGGGGCACACGGCCAGTTATGCCGAAATTGCCCAGCGCATCGGTGCACCGACGTCCATGCGCGCGGTGGCACAGGCTTGCGGGGCCAACCGCCTGGCAGTAGCGATCCCTTGCCATCGCGTGGTGCGCAGCGATGGCAACCTTTCGGGCTATCGCTGGGGCGTCGAGCGCAAGCGTCAGTTGCTTGAGCGCGAGACGCAGCCTTGAAAGACCCAGGGTAAACAGCTATCAGCGATTGACGTCCACCACAACCCGTCCGCGAAGTTGCCCGGCGAGCAACTTCGGCGCTGCATCAATGGCCTCACTCAGACCGATTTCATGGCTGATCAATGCCAGCAACGAGAAATCCAGATCCTTGGCCAGTCGATCCCACGCTTCCAGACGGCGAGCCTTGGGCTGGGTCACGCTGTTGATGCCGGCCAGGGTCACGCCACGCAAAATGAACGGGGCAACCGAAGCCGGGAAATCCATGCCCTGCGCCAGACCACACGCGGCGACGGTGCCTTCGGAGCGAGTGCTGGCACAGGCATTGGCCAGGGTGTGACTGCCCACCGAGTCGATCACCGCTGCCCAGCGCTCTTTGGCCAGTGGTTTACCGGGCGCTGACAAGGTCGCGCGGTCGATGATTTCGCCAGCGCCCAATTGCTGCAGATATTCATGCTCGCAAACGCGGCCGGTGGATGCGACGACGCGATAGCCGAGCTTGCTCAGCAGTGCGATGGCAAAACTGCCGACGCCGCCATTGGCGCCCGTTACCAGCACTTCACCCTGCTCTGGCGTCACGCCGTTGCGCTCGAGCGCCAGAATGCACAGCATCGCGGTATATCCGGCCGTACCGATGGCCATGGCTTGCGCCGCCGTGAAGGCTTTGGGCAATGGGATCAGCCAGTCGCCATTGAGCCGTGCTTTCTGCGCCAGGCCGCCCCAGTGATTCTCGCCGACGCCCCAACCATTCAGCAGCACCTGATCACCCACTTTATAGTCGGGGTGGGAACTGGCTTCTACGCTGCCCGCCAGGTCGATTCCCGGCACCATCGGAAACTTGCGCACCACCGGACTGCTGCCGGTAATCGCCAAGCCATCCTTGAAGTTCAGCGTGCTGTACGCAACGCCGACGGTGACATCGCCTTCGGGCAATTGCTCTTCGTTGACCTGCTGCAGGTTGGCGCGATAACCGCTGTCGTCTTTGTCGATCACAATGGCGCTGAACATGACTGCCTCGCATGACTGGTTTCGGAATGTCGTGCCCTGAAATACCACATCGCAACACGCTGCCACATTCGACTTTGCGCCAATCGGCAAATCGGCCGGGTATTTCCATGGCGGGCGGCTATGCTTTTTCGACGGTCGTGGTTTCGCCGTTATTCCTTCAGAAATCGGCCTGTCGATGGAGCTGACAATGCCTTACCCGCGCTCGTTACTTGTGATGTTGATGCTGTGTCTGCTGGCGTTCGGCAGTGCCTGGGCAGCACCGGCCGCAGAGGCCCCGAGCGAGCCGACCTGGCCGCAAGTCATCAGCAGCGGCAAAGCGAAACTGACGGTGTATCAGCCGCAACTCGACAGCTGGGACGGTTACACCCTCAACGCTCGCGCGGCCGTTGAAGCCACCGGCGCCGATGGCAAGTCCACCTACGGAATTGTCCAGTTCAGCGCACATACGCTGGTCGACAAGGCTACGCGCTGGGTCGCGCTGGATCAGTACAAAATCATCAAGGCCGACTTCCCGGCCGATGCCACTCAAGCCGACACCTGGGTCGCGGCGCTGCAGAAAGACGCCGAGAACCGCAAGAAAACCATTTCGCTTGATCAGCTCGAAGCTGCAGTCGGCGTACTCTCTGCAGAACAGAAAGCCGACAGCGCGCCGCTGGAAAACACCCCGCCGACGATTATCAGTTCCGACGTACCCGCCCTGCTCGTCTATATCGATGGCGACGCGGCGTACCGACCGGTAGAAGGCACGGCGCTGCAGCGGGTGATCAATACTCGCCCGCTGTTATTGAAAGACGCGCAGGGCAAACATTATCTGCACGTCTTTGATGGCTGGATGGTCGCGGACCAGATCAATGGCGCGTATACCCGCCTGGCCACACCGTTTGCCGAGCTGGAGAAAGCCAAACAGGTCGCCATTCAGAGCCGGCAAGTGGATCTGCTGACTGGGCAAAGCGATCCCAAAGACAAGATTCCAAGCCTGGCCAAACCGCCACAACCGAAGATTTTCATCGCCACCACCCCCACGGAATTACTGGTCACTGACGGCGCAGCGCAATGGACGCCCATTCAGGGCACCGGGTTGCTGTATGTCAGCAATACCACCGGGCACATCTTCAAGGAAATCGGTGACCAGAACAGCTATGTGCTGATCTCCGGGCGCTGGTTTCGCGCCACTGACATGAATGGCCCGTGGACGTTTACCCGCGCAGACAAACTGCCGGCGGACTTCGCCAACATTCCCGACGACAGCCCGAAAGAGAACGTCAAGGCCTCGGTCGCCGGCACGCCGCAAGCCAAGGAAGCGGCCATTGCCGCGACCATTCCACAGACGTCGGCCATCAACAAAAGCGCGGTTAAAATGACCGCGCCGCAGTTCGATGGCGAGCCGCAACTCAAAGCCATCAACACCACACCCCTGCAATACTTGGTCAACAGCGCCACGCCCATCATCCGAGTCGACAACAACAGTTGGTATGCGGTGGAGAACGGTATCTGGTTCACCGCCACCACGGTAAATGGCCCTTGGGTTGTCGCCAGTTCCGTGCCGGCAGTGATCTATTCGATCCCGCCGAGTTCGCCGATGCATTACCTCACCTACGTCAAAGTCTACGAGTCCAGCGGGGACACGGTAGTGGTCGGCTACACGCCGGGGTATCAGGGTTCGAATCTGGATCCGGCCACGGGCGTCGTGGTGTATGGCACCGGTTATCCCTACACACCGTGGGTGGGCAGCGTCTGGTATGGGCCGCCGGTGACTTACGGTTTCGGCGTCGCCATCCGCTATACGCCGTGGACTGGCTGGACCTTTGGTTTCGGTTTTGGCTGGAGCTGGGGCGGCAGCACTGTAGCGATGGGTTGGGGCTGGGGCGCTTACCCGTGGTGGGGCAACTACGGCTGGGGTTACGCCTGGGGTCCGCATCTGTATCCGGCGCCTTTGGCCTGGGGTGGCGCCGCTTACGGTTATCGCGGTGGCGCAGTGGCCTGGGGTCCGGGTGGCTGGGCCGGCACCACCGGCAACATTTATCATCAGTGGGGCGACCGGGCCACGGTCAGCCGCTACGGCGCCGGTTACAACGCCTGGACTGGCAATCGCTGGGCCGGTCAGGTCGGCGCTTCCTACAACTCCCGCACTGGCATCGCAGCCGCCGGTCAACGGGGCGCCGTACATAACGTCTACACCGGCAATTACGCAGCCGGACGCAGTGGCGTGGCAGTCGGACCGAACGGTGGCGCAATTGCCAGCGAACGGGTCACCGCCGGCAACGTGCGCAACGGTACGCAGGTCACCGCCAACCGGGGCGCCGTATACAACCCCAACACCGGCAACACCACCCAATATGGCGGCATTCGCGGACGCAACGGCGGCGCTGCACGCGTCGGCGACAACGTTTATGCCGGTCACGACGGCAACGTGTACAAAAAGACCGACAACGGCTGGCAGTCGATGGTCGGCGGCGGCGCGACCCGCAGCGCACCCATCAACAACAATGCGCAGTTGCAGAACCTCAACCGTGACTCCGCTGCGCGCAACTTCGGCAACCAGCGGACCAACAACTTTCACAACTCCTCGCAATTCATGAATCACTCGTTTGGCGGCGGTGGAGGCGGCGGATTTCATCGACGCTGAAAAACTGCACGGGTTGTTCTGAATTTCGAACTGGCTGCGGATCCGCTTTTGCTGTTAAAAACCGGCTCTGCCTTTCACCGTTCGGAGACCAGCCTTCATGAGCCAATGGCCAGACACGCGCATTCTTGACCTGCTCGGCATTGAATTGCCGATCATTCAGGGCCCGATGGCCGGCGCGACGAATTCGTCCATGGTCATCGCCGTGTGCAATGCCGGTGGCCTGGGCTCGATGCCGGCCGCCATGCTGAGCATCGAGCAATTGCGCGAAGAGCTGAAAACCATTCGCCAACACACCGACAAGCCTTTCAACGTGAACTTCTTCTGCCATCAGCCACCGGCGGCCGATGAGCAACGCGCGCGTGAATGGAAGCATCTGCTCGAGCCGTACTACCGCGAACTGGGCGCCGATTTCGACGCACCGACGCCGGTGTCCAATCGGGCGCCGTTCGATGCGGCAGCCTGCGCAGTGCTGGAAGAATTTCGACCTGAGGTCGTGAGCTTTCACTTCGGTCTGCCAGAAAAATCCCTGCTTGATCGGGTCAAGGCGACCGGTGCAAAAATTCTGTCCTCGGCCACCACTGTCGATGAAGCGATCTGGCTGGAACAGCACGGCTGCGACGCGATTATCGCCATGGGCTACGAGGCTGGCGGTCATCGGGGCATGTTTCTCAGTGATGACCTGAGCAGTCAGGTCGGTACGTTTGCCCTGGTGCCTCAAGTGGTCGATGCGGTGAACCTACCGGTGATTGCCGCCGGCGCCATTGCCGATGCGCGAGGCGTGGCGGCGGCGTTCGTTTTGGGAGCGTCGGCGGCACAGGTCGGCACCGCCTATCTGTTCACACCGGAAGCAAAAGTCAGCGCCACTCACCACAAAGCACTGCGTACCGCCAAGGAAAGCGAAACCGCGATCACCAATCTCTTCACCGGACGTCCAGCGCGTGGCATTCTCAACCGCGTCATGCGTGAGCTGGGCCCGATGTCGCCGAAGGCGCCGGCATTTCCCTTGGCCGGCGGTGCATTGATGCCGTTGCGAGCGATCAACGAGGCCGAGTTTGCCAACCTCTGGGCCGGTCAGGCATTCACCCTGGGTCAGGACTTGAGCAGTGCAGAATTGACCCGGCAATTAGCCGAAGGCGCACTGGCAAAACTCACTCGCCAATGACGCCAGGCACAGTGAGGTGTCGAGCGCCCTCACTCTGGTTCTAACCAACACTTCCTGTTTGGCGGCATTTCGCTATATATTTCGCTATATAGCGAACACCCCTCGCATCGGCGCAGTCCATTTCCAACAATAGCTGCCCTCTGCACCTGCCAACCACGGAGCTGTTACATGACCATTCGTGCCTCGCGTTTTGCCCCTAGCTGTCTGGCCTCTTTGCTTGCGGTATTCGCCGTCGGCGCTGTACAGGCCGATGAAGTGCAGGTGGCGGTTGCGGCCAATTTCACCGCGCCGATCCAGGCCATCGCTGCCGATTTCGAAAAAGACACCGGGCATAAACTGGTTGCAGCTTACGGCGCCACTGGCCAGTTCTACACCCAGATCAAGAACGGCGCGCCGTTCGAAGTGTTTCTTTCCGCCGACGACACCACCCCGGAAAAACTCGAAAAAGAAGGCGACACCGTCAAGGGTTCGCGCTTCACCTATGCCATTGGCACTCTGGCGCTGTGGTCAGCGAAAGAAGGTTATGTCGATGCAAAGGGCGAGGTCTTGAAAAAGAACGAGTACCAGCACCTGTCCATCGCCAACCCGAAAGCCGCGCCCTACGGCCTGGCCGCCACGCAAGTGCTGGAAAAGCTCAAACTGACCGAGGCCACCAAAGCGAGGATCGTCGAAGGTCAGAACATCACTCAGGCTTACCAGTTCGTCTCGACCGGCAACGCTGAACTGGGTTTTGTCGCCCTGTCGCAGATCTACAAGGATGGCAAAGTCAGCAGCGGTTCGGCATGGATCGTCCCTGCTGATATGCACGACCCGATCAAACAGGACGCCGTCATTCTGAACAAAGGCAAAGACAATGCCGCCGCCAAGGCACTGGTTGAATACCTCAAAGGACCGAAAGCCGCTGCGGTGATCAAGTCCTACGGTTACCAACTCTAAATGTCGCTGACGAGTGCCGATTTCGCGGCGATCTGGCTGACCCTGAAACTGGCGTCCCTGACCACCGCAATCCTGCTGGTTGTCGGCACTCCGATTGCCCTGTGGCTGTCGCGCACCCGTTCGTGGCTGCGCGGCCCGATCGGGGCGATCGTCGCCCTGCCCCTTGTTTTGCCGCCAACGGTGATCGGTTTCTATCTGCTGCTGATGATGGGCCCGCACGGCTTTCTCGGCCAGTTCACCCAATGGCTGGGGCTGGGCACACTGACCTTTAGCTTCACCGGACTGGTGATCGGTTCGGTGATCTATTCCATGCCTTTCGTGGTGCAACCGTTGCAAAACGCCTTCTCGGCGATCGGCACCCGTCCACTGGAAGTGGCCGCGACCTTGCGCGCCAATCCGTGGGACACTTTTTTCAGCGTGATTCTGCCGCTGGCCCGCCCCGGTTTTATCACGGCGGCGATCCTCGGCTTCGCGCATACCGTCGGTGAGTTCGGCGTGGTGCTGATGATCGGCGGCAACATTCCCGACAAGACCCGCGTGGTTTCCGTGCAAATCTACGACCACGTCGAAGCGATGGAATACGCACAGGCGCACTGGCTGGCCGGGGCGATGCTGGTGTTCTCGTTTCTGGTGTTGCTGGCGCTGTACTCCAGCCGCAAGACCCGCGCAGGCTGGAGCTGATCGATGATCGATGTACGTTTGAACAGGGTCTATTCGGGTTTCAGCCTCGATGTCGACCTGAACCTGCCGGGTCGTGGCGTGACCGCGCTTTATGGGCACTCGGGCTCCGGCAAAACCACCTGCCTGCGCTGTATCGCCGGGCTTGAGCGCGCCGAAAAAGGATTCGTTCAGATCAATGACGAAGTCTGGCAGGACAGCGAAAATGGCATTTTCGTCCCACCCCATAAACGTGCGCTCGGCTACGTGTTTCAAGAGGCCAGCCTGTTCCCGCATCTGTCGGTGCTGGCCAATCTGCAATTCGGCCTCAAGCGCATCGCCAAGTCCCAGCGCCGGGTCGACATGGCGCAGGCCACCGAACTGTTGGGCATCGGTCATTTGCTCGAACGCCATCCGCAACATTTGTCGGGCGGCGAACGCCAGCGTGTCGGTATCGCCCGAGCGTTACTCACCAGCCCGAAACTGTTGCTGATGGATGAGCCACTGGCGGCGCTCGACAGTCAGCGCAAACGTGAAATCCTGCCGTACCTGCAACGCCTGCATGACGAACTGGACATTCCCGTGCTGTACGTCAGCCATGCGCAGGATGAAGTCGCACGGCTGGCCGACCATCTGGTGCTGCTCAGCGAAGGCAAAGCGCTGGCCAGCGGCCCGATTGGCGAAACCCTCGCACGTCTGGATCTGCCGATGGCGATGGGCGATGACGCCGGCGTGATCATTGAAGGTCAGGTCAGCGCTTACGACGCCGCATATCAATTGCTGAGCCTGCAGCTACCGGCCACCGAGATGAGCATTCGCGTCACCCACGCGCCGATGGCACTGGGCCAGGCCTTGCGCTGCAAAGTGCACGCCCGGGACATCAGCCTGACCCTGCAGAACAGCGAGGCCAGCAGCATTCTCAATCGACTGCCGGTGACGGTGGTCAGCGAGCAATCGGCCGACAACACCGCCCACGTGCTGATTCGTCTCGATGCTGGCGGCACCCCGCTGCTCGCGCGCATCACGCGCTATTCCAGAGATCAGTTGGGTGTGCACCCGGGCCAGCAATTGTGGGCGCAGATCAAAGCAGTTGCGGTCCTCGCTTAAATCATTCGGCACCACGGCAGCGGCATGCGGTCAATCCTTTTACAGACCGCCGCGCCACCGAAGGAAACCGCCATGCCCGACACCGCGCTGACCGTAGAACTGCCAGCCGATCTGCATTACGTCGATGACACCCAGCCCGGTATCACCCGCAAAAAACTGCGCGGCAAGTTCAGCTATTTCGAACCGTCGGGCGAGCGCATCAGCGACCCTGACGAAATCAAACGCATCAACGCGCTCGCCGTGCCGCCGGCCTATACCGATGTGTGGATCTGCGCCGATCCACGCGGCCACTTGCAAGCCACCGGCCGTGATGCCCGTGGCCGCAAGCAATATCGGTATCACGCGCGCTGGCGCGAAGTGCGCGATGCCGACAAGTATTCGCGGCTGCGCGAGTTCGGTCTGGCGCTGCCAAAGTTGCGCCAACAACTGGAGGCGTTGTTGGCCGCGCCCGGCTTCAGTCGCGACAAGGTCATGGCCACGGTGATCACCCTGCTCGACGCCACACTGATTCGCGTCGGCAATACACAATACGCCCGCGACAACCGCTCCTATGGCCTGACCACCCTGCGCAGTCGACATGTCGAGGTCAACGGCAGCGCAATCCTGTTCCAGTTTCGCGGCAAGAGCGGCATCGAACATCAGATCACCGTCAAGGACCGGCGCCTGGCGCGCATCATCAAGCGTTGTCTGGAAATTCCCGGGCAGAACCTGTTCCAGTATCTGGATGAAAACGGCGAGCGCCACACCGTCAGTTCCTCCGACGTCAACGCCTACCTGCAAACCCTCACCGGCGCCGATTTCACCGCCAAGGATTACCGCACCTGGGCCGGTAGTGCTTTAGCCCTGGCGGTGTTGCGTGAGTTGCAATGGGCATCCGAGACCGAAGCCAAACGGCATGTGGTGGAGATGGTCAAAGGCGTCGCCAAGCAACTCGGCAACACCCCGGCGGTTTGCCGAAAATGCTACATCCACCCTGCCGTGGTGGAAAAATTCATGCTCGGCGCGCTCGCTGAGCTGCCTCGTCCGCGTGTGCGCAAGGGCTTGCGGGCCGAGGAAGTCGCATTGGCAATGTTTCTCGAGCGAATGAGCGAAATGACCGACGCACCTTGATCCACTGCGCAGCGTCATCTAGGCTAGCGACCTTCCCCTCCTCCGGATGACCGCAGAAGTGAACAACTCAGCCTTCTAAAAATGCAATCGCGACACGCCGCTCTCGGCGCTTGTCAGTTTTCACGACATTTTTGGAGGTGCCGATGACTCACGTCTCGCGTACAGCCGCACTCGTTTCCCTGAATCAACTGGGTTTTCAGTTCACCAATGGCGTAACGCTGTTCGAAGCCCTGAACCTGAGTTTCGATGGTCAACCGACCGCTATCGTCGGGCGCAATGGCGTCGGTAAAAGTGTGCTCGCACGCTTGATTGCCGGGCAGTTGCAGCCTGATTTCGGCAGCGTGGCACGTTCAGCGTCCGCGCACTATGTCGCGCAAACCTTCGTCACCACACGTGGACAAACCGTAGCTGACGCGACAGGAACAGCCCCGGTGACCGGCGCACTGGAACGACTTAAACAGGGTCGTGCAACAGCCGAAGATTTCGACCTTATCGACGAACGCTGGGATCTGGCAGAACGCTTGCGTCAAATGCTTGATGAGGCTGGGCTGACCGATATCACCGCGACGGATCTGACCGAACATCTCAGCGGCGGCCAGCAAGCCAAGATTGCCTTGATCGGTGCGCTGCTGAGTCAGGCGCAATTGCTCGTCCTCGACGAACCCACCAATCACCTCGACACTGCCGGTCGACAGTGGCTGATGAGCTCGCTCGACCGCTGGCGTGGCGGACTGATCGTCGTCAGTCATGACCGGCAATTGCTGGAGCAGATGCAGCGAATCGTCGAACTGACGCCGCTGGGGGCTACAGTTTTCAGCGGCAGATTTTCGGAGTTCACCGAGCAACGCCGAATACATCAACAAGCAGCGCAGGCACAACTCGATCAGGCCCGCATCGAACGTCAGCGCGAACGTACGCGACTGCAACGCGAGCACGACACCATTCAGCGCCATGCAGCCGGCAGCCGTCGCAACGCACAAACCGCTAACGTCTCTGGCTTCGAACGGGCTGCGCTGAAAGCGGCCGCGCGAGACATCATGGGCTACGTAAAGGTCGGCCATCAGGCACGCAAATCCGATCTGGATGAGCGCGTGCGTAAGGCGTACGAAAACGTATTGCCGGACGACGGCGTGCTGATCAATCTGCCGGGCAGTGCGGTTCCCGACAATCGTCGAGTGTGCACACTGATCGACGCGTGTCTGCCATGGTTGCCGGCAGATGCGCCCTCCACCCGGCTTGACCTCACCATTCAGGGACCGCTGCGCATCGCAGTCAGCGGTCACAACGGTTGTGGCAAATCGACGCTGTTGAAATTGCTGGCGGGTGAATGGACGCCATCAAGTGGCGAGTGCATCACGCATGTGCCTTTTGCCTTCCTCGATCAACAGCTGAAACTGCTGGATGACCACATTTCCATTGTCGATCAATTACAGGCCCAGCAAACGCCCCTGAGCGAAGGCACGTTGCGCAGTTACCTCGCGCAATTACAACTGGACGCACAGCGCGCCACGCGGCCATGCGCCTCGCTCAGTGGTGGCGAACGCTTGAAAGCTGCCCTCGCCTTGGCGCTGTGGCGCCAGACACCCGCACAATTGCTGCTGCTGGATGAGCCCACCAACCATCTGGATCTGGCTTGCGTGGAAGCTTTCGAGAAAGCCTTGCAGACATTTCCCGGGGCGATTGTTGCGGTTTCCCACGATCAGGCGTTTCTGCGCGCGTTAAACCCGAGCCATCATTTGACTTGGCACCGCGAAGGCTGGCGCTGGCAACCGACGAGCTGAGCTGGGTATTTTTTGCACGATCGCCGAGGGCTTCTATAGTTGATCTGACACGAATCAGCTGCGGTGACGCCATGGAAGACATTTTCGTCGTGAAGCGTTGCAACAAGATCATCATTCACGGTCGACGCGCCGGTGACAGCCAGCATGATCCAGCCGAAGCGCAAAGCTGGTTTCGCATCTGCGACACGCGTACTAGCGGCTTCATCGGCGATGGCTACGACGCGGAAGAGGACGCACGACGTGAATGCAAACGCCTCAACGCAGCCAGTACCCTATCACCGGCCCGCCAGTCTTCAGTCTGATGCCGATCAGAAGCGGGTCTATACTGAAACCAGCTGAAGGAGCAGCACCCCACGGCAGAAGGCTCGCAACACGCGGGCTTTTTGCTGCAGCTCAGGTTTCATAGAACGGAGGTGTTCCATGTCCGAAAAAGAGTCCATCACCACCCTCCTCACCCTGCTCGACGCCCGGCAAGCGCGCCTCGCGGCCGCCTGCAAAGAGATTGCCGACTGGGTCGACCACCAAGGCGGACACCCGACCGCCCTGCGCATCCGTGACCGGCTCAACGATATCGAGAAGGATGCTCCGCTGATTCGCAATACGCTGTCGGCGCTAAAACCTGTCGATCGGCCATTGCCTCGGTTCAGATGACAGCGACTTCGCCAAGGTCTCAGGAATTTGCCTCACAAGCGGTGACACACAGGTCACCGCGTATTTGCCTGCCCGAAATGTTTATTCTCCCCCGCGATTGCGTTTTCACATAACGATCACATCTGCGCGTCTACAGTGAAATCACTCCTTTGCAAAACACCCTCACACCCGCCCGCATGCGGGTGTTTTTTTGCCTGCGCCCCAGCGCCGAACGGTGTGGTCCGTGAGTTGTCAAAATCAATACACGTCACACAGGAGACGGTTTATGGTTATCCATTTCAACGTCGACGGGCATCTGGCCTGTGGGCACAAAGGCAAACAGCTTTCGGCAAGCCGTGAACTCAATCGCGTCAAGTGCCGCAGCTGCCGCAATACCGATGCCTACAAGCAGGCACGAAAGGATCAGCGCAACGCGGCCCGCCGAATGTCTCGTCAAGGCAAAGCCACGCACAGTGCAACAGACTGGCGCGCAGAATGGATCGATCGCCTGACAGCAATGGCCGGACTTCAGCGCCTGCCTCGCGGCTTTAGTGGCCAGGCATTTGTTTAGCGCTTAGTAAAAAGCAGGCACAAAAAAGGCCTGCATGAGAAAACTCATGCAGGCCTTTTATATTTTCGCCCCCCAGCAAGGGTCGAACTGAACACTTGGCTCTCTCCTGATGGTCGGAGCGCTGGCCGGCAAATGGTGGAGAGCAGTCCCCTACGGCAGCCTGATCAGGAACGGGGAATCCTCCTCCACTCAAAACCAACTCAGCAGGCGAAGTATCCTTGCGAATGTTCGTTCACCGGTGAAACACGCCAACATCAAGCCGCCGCCCATGACAGTGAAAAGAACTCCACCCACGCCCTCGATTGCAATCAGAAATACTCCCAATGCGAGGATTGCGGCACCCAGTGAACAGAGTACCTTGCGACTCTGCTTCTGCTCGGGATAACGGCTGAACATTCATTGCCCCCCAGTAACTGACACTTGGGACAACTGTAGACCAGTCGCGACCGCTCAATATCGCGACCTGTCATTAGGTAAGGATGTCATGCAGACCAGGGAATGCGGACCAACATCAAAATAGCGGACCGGAAACAAACAAGGGTTTGCATCAGCTTTCGCCCGCAAACCCTTGATTCAAGATGGTGCCCGAAGCCGGAATCGAACCGGCACGCCCTTACGAGCGGGGGATTTTAAGTCCCATGCGTCTACCAGTTTCGCCATTCGGGCGGTAGCGCGGTGCTGCAGTCTTCCGCTGCAAAGCAGCAATCCTTGAAGGATCCAACCTTGAACAGCAGAGCGGGAAATATATACATCACTTCCCGGTGAAGCAAGTTCGCAATGGCCGTTTTTCAAGACTAAATCTTGCAGCGCAATGCAAATAAAAAAGCTCCGTAAATCATGGATCTACGGAGCTTGTTTATAGTGGAGGCCGAGGTCGGAATCGAACCGGCGTAGGTGGATTTGCAATCCACTGCATAACCATTTTGCTACTCGGCCTCAAAACATTTGTTATCAGTAGCACAACAACAAATGCGTTTTAAACTTGGAGCGGGAAACGAGACTCGAACTCGCGACCCCGACCTTGGCAAGGTCGTGCTCTACCAACTGAGCTATTCCCGCTTGGTGATGCGCATTCTATAGAATTAAGAAGCTCCGTCAACCCCTTGATTCAAAAAAGTTTTATTTCTTTTCAACATCCGTCTTCAGGTGCGGCCAGGCAGCACGAAGGTACTGCACCATCGACCACAACGTCAGGCCGGCGGAGACCATCAGCAAGGCATAACCCAAGATTACCCAGAAGCTGAAGTCCTTCGGGTTGGCCAGCAGAATCACCAGCGCGAGCATCTGCGCTGCGGTTTTCCATTTGCCGAGATTGGAAACGGCTACGTGGGCGCGGGCGCCGAGTTCGGCCATCCACTCACGCAAGGCCGACACTACAATCTCGCGACCGATGATGACAGCCGCTGGCAAGGTGAGCCAGAGATTGCCATGTTCCTGGACCAGAAGCACCAGCGCCACTGCGACCATGAGTTTGTCAGCGACCGGATCGAGAAACGCTCCGAACGGAGTGCTTTGCTCCAGACGGCGGGCCAGATAACCATCCAGCCAGTCAGTCGCTGCGGCAAAGGCAAACACCGAAGCGGACGCCATGTAACTCCACTGATAAGGCAGATAGAACAGCAAAATGAAGATCGGGATAAGCAGGACGCGTAGAACGGTAATCAGATTAGGGATATTCATCGGCACAACTGGCTACGAGGTGAAGGGGCATTCTACTCGCTATGCAGGTTCGCATAAATCGACTCTGCGAGCTTTTTACTGATCCCCGGGGCTTTGGCGATCTCTTCGATGCTTGCACGAGACAGCTCCTGCAATCCACCAAAATGTTTCAACAAGTCGCGACGTCGGGTCGGCCCAACACCCGCAACGCCTTCCAGTGTTGATGTACGGCGGGTTTTGCCACGGCGTGCGCGATGTCCTGTGATAGCGAAGCGGTGAGCCTCATCGCGAATCTGCTGAATAAGGTGCAGCGCCGGCGAGTCGCCACGCAATGTGAACTCATGCGCCGCATCATTTAGATACAACGTTTCGAAGCCGGCCTTGCGCGTGGCGCCCTTGGCAACGCCCAGCAGGATCAGGTCGGGCACAGCCAACTCGTTCAGAACATCCCGGGCCATCGACAGTTGGCCCTTGCCACCGTCCACCAGCAAGATGTCTGGCAACTTGCCCTCGCCTTCCTTGAGTTTGCTGAAGCGTCGCGTCAGGGCCTGATGCATGGCGGCATAATCGTCACCGGCCGTGACACCTTCGATGTTGTAACGGCGGTAGTCCGACTTGATCGCACCTTCAGGGCCAAACACCACGCAGGACGCAACCGTCGCTTCACCGCTGGAATGACTGATGTCGTAGCATTCCAGACGTTGCGGCGGTTCATCCAGGTTCAATACTTCGGCCAGCGCCTCAAACCGCGCTGCGGTGTGTTGACGGTTGGCCAGACGTGCGCCCAATGCCTGCTCGGCGTTGGTTACAGCCAGTTGCTGCCAGCGCGCACGCGTGCCGCGCACCCGATGACTGATCGCCAACTCGCGGCCCCGCAACTCATGGATCGCTTCGATCAGCGTCGGGAAATCCTCGTGCACCACATTGACGATCAGTTCGCTGGGCAAATCGCGCTCAGGGCTGCTGATGAAATACTGGCCAAGAAACGCGGCCATGACTTCCGATACGTCCTCTTCGATCCCGACTTGCGGGAAGAAATTCTTGCTGCCCAACACGCGTCCGCCACGCACACTGATCAAATGCACGCAGGCGCCGCCCGGGTTGACGAATGCCGCGATGACATCGATATCCCCCGTGCCGCCTTCCATGCTTTGCTGATCCTGGACTCGACGTAGCAGTGCGATCTGATCCCGCAACTCGGCGGCTCGTTCGAACTCCAGATTGATCGCCGCCTCTTCCATCGCCGTCGACAGCTCATTGGTCAACGCGTGACTGCGACCTTCAAGAAACATGACCGAGTGGCGCACGTCTTCGCCATAAACCTCAGGCTCGACCAAGCCAACACAAGGTGCTTTGCAACGCTTGATCTGATACTGCAGGCATGGCCGGGTACGGTTTTTGTAGTAGCTGTCTTCACACTGGCGAACGAAGAAAGTCTTTTGCAGCAGACTCAGGCTCTCGCGGATGGCGCCAGCGCTTGGATAGGGACCGAAATATTTGCCTTTGGCTTTTTTCGCTCCGCGATGAATGCTCAGACGCGGGAACTGGCCATCGGACAGAAACACATAGGGGTAGGATTTGTCGTCGCGCAACAGGATGTTGTACGGCGGCCGCCATTCCTTGATCAGGGTTTGCTCAAGCAGCAGCGCTTCGGTTTCGTTGGCGGTGATGGTCGTTTCGACCTGCGCAATGCGCCCGACCAAGGCAGCAGTTTTAGGCGCCAGACCGGTTTTGCGAAAGTAGCTGGCCAAACGCTTTTTGAGGTTCTTGGCCTTGCCCACGTACAACAGGCGCGCATCGCTGTCGAACATGCGATAGACGCCAGGGCGCCCGCTGACTGTCGACAGAAACGCGCCGGAATCGAATGTTTCAGTCATGGTCAGAGGCTGGCATCAACCATGCCGTGACGAACCGCCAACAGTGTCAACTCGACGTCGCTGCTGATCGAAAGCTTCTCGAAAATACGGTAGCGATAGGTGTTCACGGTTTTCGGCGACAGACACAACTTGTCGGAAATGATCTGTACCTTCTGACAGCCGACAATCATCAAGGCGATTTGAATTTCCCGCTCGGACAACGCATCGAAGGGAGAATCGTTGGACGGCTGGAAGGACTTGATAGCCAATTGCTGGGCGATCTGCGGACTGATATAGCGTTGACCGGCAAACACCAGGCGAATGGCCTGGACCATTTCCGGCAATCCGGCACCCTTGGTCAGATAACCCGCAGCCCCTGCCTGTAGCAAGCGTGTCGGGAAAGGATCCTCTTCACACACCGTAACCGCGACAACCTTGATATCCGGATGGCTGCGCAACAGTTTGCGCGTGGCTTCCAGGCCGCCGATGCCAGGCATCTTGACGTCCATCAGCACCACATCGGGCTTCAACTCTCGGGCCTTGATCAGGGACTCTTCCCCGGATTCGGCCTGGCCAACCACCTGCAAGCCATCGATATCGGCCAGCATACGTGTAATGCCTGTACGAACGAGATCATGGTCATCGACCACTAGCACCCTAATCAAGCAGACACCTCGCGATATGGTCATATTGGAATGCCGGACACCTTAGCAAAAAGTGCCACGCAGACCTAGCAGAATGCGTCATTTAAAAAGTTTCAATTCATCATTGAGGGCTTGCCGGCCGTGGCTTTCAGAGCACACGTGTACTGATATCAAGCTGCATTCGCAGAAAACACTCGTCCGCACCCTGAACCTGTAGTCCTTTTCTTTCATACAAGTTTCTTGCCGGATTGTTTTCGAATACGGTCAGTCGCAAAGCCGGGCGCCTTTCTTTGCGGGCCATGTCGATAACCTGATCAATCGCCCAGGAACCCGCACCTCGCCCCTGAAACGCTTCAGCAATCTGCAATTCACGAATGTACAGTGCGCGCATATCCCGGCTGAGACTGAGAAAGCCCACCGTCAGCCCGCCCTGCACTACCAGCCAGTTCTGCCGCCCTGACCATGCCACGTCAAACGCTTCGTCCTGCCATAACAGGTCATGGCGAATGTAATAGCGCAACATGTTCTGACAGGTGAGATCGCGGGCAAACGCCAGATCCTCTGGCACTGCCTCTCGAAGCTGAAATGTCATGGCGTGCCAACCACAGGGACAACCCGTCCCTGCCACACACCATCGTTACACTGAGCCACGACCAAAAGGTCGCCCGCCCCCGCAGCTGCGACGATCAGTGAACCGTCTTCAGACCAGATGCCACTGCGCCCAGCGGATTGCCAACCACCCGTCAGCCCTCCGTGATTGGCCATCAACACAACCATTGCGTGTTGCCGGGCGTAGCCCTGAAGTATTGCTGTGTCGGCCGCGTAACCTTTTTCGCTGATCAACACGCCGGCCGCGTACAAGCCTGCGCCCTGGTCTGCGGCCGTCGCGGCATGGCTGGCATGTGAGAAATCGGCGCACACTGCCAGCGCGACCACTTCGCCGCCGATGTTCAATGTCGGACCGCCGAGACCGGGTGCAAAAACCAATTCCTCGCCCGCGTGCAAATGCTGCTTGCTGTAAACACCGAGCGAACCATCAGCCCCCAGGACCAGAGCACCAATGCGCACCGAATCACTGTCCTCCAGCCGAACTGGCATGCCGACGACGGCAGTCACCCCAAGCTTTCGGGCCAGATCCCTAAGCGGTTGCAGCACGGCATCTTGCGGTTCGATCGCCAACGCTGCGGCCGTTTCTCCTTCGTAGCCAGTCAGCGACAGCTCGGGAAAAACCAGCAACTCGACACCCTGCTCTGCTGCTGCCTCAAGGAAGCGACGATGTCGGGCAATATTCCCGGAGAGGTCACCGGCAATGGAAATGCTCTGGGCTGCGGCAATGGTCAATGTCGACACGGTTCATCCTTGGCAATCAAGCGAAGCGCAGAGTGTCACAACTCTTGCGTGAATCGAGCAATAGGCGTTTTGTTGATTATGCGATAGCAATTTCTGATTGCTGAGGCATATCGGCCTCTAGTAAGCTCGGCCCATTCATCGGAGACAGACCATGTTCAACGCCCTTTCACAGCTTCGTACCGCCAGCGCCTTGCGCTCGGTTGCGGCTGCCCGGGTAAATGACGTTTGCGCTCCGGTCAGCTTTTATTTTGGGTATTGGTTTAGCCACTGGCGCGCCTGATACCCAAACGGCGCCCATGAAAACGGGTCGCCTACCAGAGAATTCTCAACCCCCGGTCGGCCTCCCGACCGGGGGTTTTGTTTTTTCAACCCCAGACTTTTTCCGCAACACACCAGACATTTTGAGGATTCACGACATGAACTACGCCACTTATTACCGTTACGACAGCTCCAGCGCCTGGCGATTTACCAGCTTCCGCTCGGGACAGCCTGCCGCCTCCGATCGGTCACCTACAGGTGGCAAGCACATACAAGTAGCCAATACGGCCAACTGTCGAACACCCCAGTAGGGCCGAGCGAGCGGGAAGAACCCGCCGCCAGCCCAGGAAGACCAAATATGAACTCGTCCGTTTCTGCTCTGCCGCTGTCCACTTTGAACTCTGCCAACGAAGCATTGACCCTGCGTCTGCCCAGCTCGTTGCAACTCAAACAGCAATTGCCTCTGAGCAATGCCCTGAACCTGCAAGTCGCCGCCCATCGTCAGGCGATTCGCGCCATTCTCAATGGCCAGGACCCGCGACTGCTGGTCATCGTTGGCCCTTGTTCTATCCACGATCCACAATCTGCACTTGAGTACGCCGGCAAGCTCGCTCGACTGGCTGAAGACGTCAGCGGCGAAATGCTGTTGGTGATGCGCGCCTACGTCGAGAAACCGCGTACCACGGTCGGCTGGAAAGGCCTGGCCTACGACCCGCATCTTGATGGCAGTGACGACATGGCTGGCGGCCTGACGCTGTCGCGCGAGCTGATGCTGGAAATGATCCGCCTCGGCTTGCCGGTGGCCACCGAGTTACTGCAACCCATGGCAGCCGGATACTTCGATGACCTGTTGAGCTGGGTCGCAATTGGCGCCCGCACCACTGAATCGCAGATCCACCGGGAGATGGCCAGTGGACTGAGCATGCCGGTCGGTTTCAAGAATGGCACCGACGGCGGCGCCGCCATTGCCGTTGACGCCATGCGTTCGGCCGCCCATCCGCATCGGCATTTCGGCGTCGACAGCCAAGGGCATCCGGCCGTCATCCAAACGCCAGGCAACCCCGACACCCATCTGGTGCTACGCGGGGGCCATAAAGGGCCGAACCATGATCGCGACAGCGTGGCAAAAATCCATGCCGACCTGAACCGACTGAAAATTCCGAGCCGGATCATGGTCGATTGCAGCCACGCCAACAGCGGCAAGGACCCATTGCGTCAGCCTGCCGTATTCAACGAAGTGCTTGAGCAACGCTTGCAAGGTGATCGTGCTCTGATCGGCATGATGATTGAGTCTCACCTGTTCGAAGGTTGCCAACCGCTGAGCGAATCCCTGCGTTACGGGGTTTCGATTACTGATGGCTGCCTCGGTTTCAGCGCAACGGAACACTTGCTCCTTGACGCCGCGCAGCGTCTTGCTGCACACGCCAAAGGCTGATTGCCAGGCCCGCCTTCCGAATTGATTGCAATCCGGAAGGCGGGCGACGCTGCCGCTAAACCTCCACTCGCACCAGCGTCACCGCTGACTCCTGACTGACATCGTCCAGACGCTCAACGGTGTAAGACACACGCACAGTCGTGCCATGGTGCTCACGCCAGAATCGGTGCGGCACGATAAAGATCAGTGGTTTTCCCGCCGACTCACGAGTGATTTCGCGGTCATCCCGGTGATTGAAAAGATCCCCGTCGCACTTGAGGTAAACCAACTCGCCTTCCTGCGTCTGAGCATTACCCATCACGATGGTGACGCCATCGATCGAATCCTCTTTCAACAGCACGCCATCTTCAGCCTCAAGCACATCAGGAGCGTCCAGTTCACCACGCAGAAACGGGGTGACCAGAATCCTTGCAGCTTCGGATTCGCGAACCGTTCCATCGACCTGTTCGACGCGATAGCGCACCATCACCTCGCCACCAAGATGCTCAGCGATATGCGCCCCGTCCACCCAAAATGACAACACCTCCGCGACTGCAAAGGCTTCGACCTTCAAGCAATCGCTGAACGTTGCCGGCAATGCATCTGCGCCCCACTGCAACGTAATCCGATCCCCCGCCGCCATTCGAGCATAAGGCTGGAGCACGACAAGCGTGCCTTCGGGCACTCGCGCCGGATCCAGCGTCCCGCCGATCAGCCCCTCGACAATCGGTGCGAGCAACTGCGACCGTGCATCTCCGACAGACAATTGCACAGGCGAAGACAGCGCAGGCTCGGCTCCAGCACTGCGCAACTTCCAGTGGATCTGCAGCGAACCGCCATCCAGCGCCGCGATATGCAGGCCTTTGATGACGAAAATCACATCCCTGCCGACCTGGGCTGCGCTGACATGGCGGACCATCTCATGCTGATAAGCAAAGCCCTCTATATCGAGGCCCTCCCAACTCAACAGCAACTGATCGCCGCAAGCCATGCCTGGATAAGGAGCGATTCGGACAACGACCTTGCCCAGCGAAGGATCCAGCACCGTTCCCTCCAGAGAATCGATGGTGACCGCTGGCAGCAACTCGCTCGCCACACAAGGACTGACGTGGTGGCGCATCCGGTAGCAAAACTCGACTTCGTGCGTGTTCATTAGTGCCTCCATTCCTTGGAAAAAACGCCGCTTCGTGGGCGGCGTCGACAACCAACATTGAACGCTACCCCTCACATTTCCGATGTCAGCCGGCTCCGCCGCAGGCACTCGGCAAAGGCATCGAACTCGGTAGGCAAACTGCACAAAAACGCGATCAACCCAGCGATAGATGGCTGCAAGTTCGGATTCGGATTTCATAAGTATCTGAAAATTCGTACAACTCCTAGTCCAGATTCATCGGCCAAGAGAAGTCTCTTCCTACTTCTTCAACGAGATGAGTGTTTTAGAGTGGCCTCCGGATTCCCCGATGAACTTCTGTGAAAAAGGTAAGAACATGCAACGGAATGCTTCAACTCGCTATCCCATCCTGTTGGTACACGGCCTGTTCGGATTCGAGCGCATCGGTCATTTCGAGCTGTTCCATGATGTAAAGGACGCCTTGAAAACAGCCGGCAGCCGAGTGTTTGTTCCACACCTTTCTGCCACCCACAAAAACGAAACAAGGGGTGAGCAACTGCTTGCACAGATTGATCGTGTCCTGCGTGGCACAGGTGCCGACAAAGTCAATCTCATCGGACACAGTCAGGGAGCATTGGCGGCTCGATACGCTGCTGCGCTTGCACCACACGCCGTAGCCTCGGTGACTTCCGTCAGCGGGCCGAACCACGGTTCGGAACTGGCTGATTTTCTGCGCAAGGCATTGGTACCCGGGCGCCTGCCGGAGGCTGTCGCACAGAACGTCGCGACGCTGTTTGCCAACTTCCTTTCGTTGCTCAGCGGCAGCATGACGTTGCCGCAGAACGCGCTGGCGGCGCTCAATGCGCTGACGACCGAAGGAGTGGGCGATTTCAACGACAAATTTCCGCAGGGCCTGCCCAAGACCTGGGGCGGACACGGCCCGGAGCAGGTCAACGATGTGCGTTATTACTCGTGGAGCGGCGTCCTGCCGGCAAACAGCCCGTCGACACTCGATCCCGCCCAGCACATTTGCCATGCACTGTCGCAATATTTCATGACCGAGACGCAGCAGAACGATGGCTTCGTCGGCCGTTTCAGCTCTCACTTGGGACAGGTGATCCGCTCCGACTATCCGCTTGACCATCTGGGCAGCCTGCGCCGCACAGCCAGTCCCGTCACGGCTGTGCCCGATCCGATTGGACTGTACGTTGAACATGCCGAACGTCTGTGCGCCGCGAATCTCTGATCAAAGCCACGGACAATCGAACGGAACTTTGCCGAGAATTCGCCCACTGAATCCGGTAGGCTCCACACTTTACTGAAATAGATTGGAGAGTTTCCCCATGGCTAAAGCCACTGCCCGCCACATCCTGGTTTCCAGCGAAGACAAGTGCAACGAACTCAAGGCCCAGATCGAAGGCGGCGCTGATTTCGCCGAAGTCGCCAAAGCCAACTCCACCTGCCCGTCCAGCCGTCAGGGCGGCGACCTGGGCTCGTTCGGTCCTGGCCAGATGGTCAAGGAATTCGACACCGTGGTCTTCAGCGCGCCAATCAACGTTGTGCAAGGTCCGGTGAAGACTCAGTTCGGTTATCACCTGCTGGAAGTCACCAGCCGTCAGGACTGATCCGTCGCCTGATTGTTTACCAACGGCCCGCCTTCTGGTGGGCCGTTGCGTTTCAGTTACACATACGGCTGGCGGCTCACGCGCCTCTCGCGTACAACTTGCGCTTATCGATTTCCCGGTTCCAAGGCTGACAATGCGACTGGTTTTCCCCACATTGATGCTCACCGCCCTCACCCTGCTGACGGGTGCCGCTGGCGTGAGCGCTGCACCGCAACACGCGCTGACCGTTTACGGCGAACCTGCCAAGTACCCTGCCGGTTTCAGCCACTTCGACTACACCAACCTGCAAGCCCCCAAGGGCGGAACGATGCGCCGCTCGGCCATCGAGATTGGCCACTTCGACCATGTCCTTCCTTATATAGACAAAGGCATCGGCGTTACTCAGATCGATGGCTTGCTTTATTCGCCACTGGCCCAGCGCTCGCTGGACGAGCCTTACACCGTCTATGGCCTGGTTGCGCAGAAGATGGAGCGCTCGGACGATGGTCTGTCGCTGCGGTTCTTCATCAATCCCAAGGCACGCTTTGCCGATGGCAAGCCGATTACCGCCGAAGACGTACGCTACACCTACGATTTATTGATGACTCAGGGCAGCCTGCGTTATCGCACCCAGTTTGCTGACGTCAAAGGCGTCGAAGTGGAAGGCCCGTTGACCGTGCGGTTCGACTTCAAAAGCAATGAAAACCGCACCCTGCCCCTGGACGTCGCGACCCTTCCGGTATTTCCCGAGCATTGGTGGAAGAGCCGCGATTTCGCCGGGGGTGGTGGCTATGAACCGCCACTGGGCAGCGGCCCCTATCGAGTCGGCAAAGTCGATTCGGGGCGCAGCATCACCTTTGAGCGCAACGCCGACTGGTGGGGCAAAGACTTGCCGGTCAGTCGCGGCCTCTACAATTTCGATCATTTCAGCATCGAGTACTTCGGTGATACCGACGTCGCTCGGCAAGTGCTGCGCGGTGGTGCCTATGACTACAACCGCGAGTTCTCGGCCACCGGCTACTCGATCGGCTACGACAGTCCCGCACTGAGCGACGGGCGCCTGCAAAAAGCTCATCTGGCCACCGAGGCGCCGCAATCGGCCCAGGGGTTTGTGTTCAACCTGCAAAAACCTGTATTCGCCGATCGCCGTGTGCGCCAGGCCCTGGCCATGCTTTGGGACTTCGAGTGGAGCAACCGGCAGATGATGCGCGGCATGTATATCCGTCAGCAGAGCTACTTTTCCAACACGCAACTGGCGGCCAGCGAATTGCCCGATGCACAGGAACTGAAAATCCTCGAACCGCTGCGCGGCCAGGTTCCCGACGAAGTCTTCAGCAAAGTCTTTGAAGCGCCGAAGACCGACGGCAGCGGCCTGATCCGCGACAAACAATTGCAAGCACTCGAATTGCTCGAACAGGCTGGCTGGAAACCGCATGGCGATCAACTGGTGAATGCCCAGGGCGAGCCGCTGACCTTTACCTTTCTGGTCAGCCAGAACGGCATGGATCGCTTGCTGCTGCCGTACAAGCGCACGCTGAAACAGATCGGTATCGACCTGAACATTCGCCGCATCGACTCCTCGCAATACGTCAATCGCCTGATGAGCCGCGACTACGACATGATCGTCACGGGCTACCCGGTCAGCACTTCGCCGGGAGGCGAGTTGCTCAATTACTTTGCTTCCGCGTCGGCCAACGACCCGGGCGCGAACAACTACATGGTGTTGAAAAACCCGGCGGTGGATACGCTGATCAACGGCCTGATTCGCGCCTCAACCCAGTCCGACATGCTGCATTACGCCCATGCTCTGGATCGGGTGCTGCAATGGAATTACTACTGGATTCCCAACTACTATCCACCCGGCACCTCGACCGTCTGGTGGAACCGTTTCGGCATACCGTCGGTGCAAGCCAGCAATGACGAAGCCATCGAGAGCTGGTGGGAAATAAGCAGCACACCATTGACCAATCAGCAGATGACCGCCGAAAAAATTGCCCGTGGCAGACCCGGAGGGCCGCACTGATGTGGGGTTACATACTGCGGCGCCTGCTGCTGATCATCCCGACGCTGGTGATCATTCTGCTGGTCAATTTCGTGATCATTCAGGCCGCGCCCGGCGGCCCGGTAGAACAGGCCATCGCCCACCTGCAAGGGATCGGCGGCGCGAGTGTCGGTGGCGGCGCCAGCGAAACCATGAGCGGCACTTCGCGTGCCAGTCGCGGCCTCGATCCGCAACTGATCAAGGACATCGAAAAACAGTACGGCTTCGACAAACCGGCCCACGAACGCTTGTGGCTGATGTTGAAGAACTACGCGCAACTGGATTTCGGCAAGAGCTTTTTCCGTGGCGCGACGGTCACCGATCTGATCCTGGAAAAAATGCCGGTGACCATTTCCCTCGGGTTGTGGGCGACGCTGATCACCTATCTGGTGTCGATCCCGCTGGGGATCCGCAAGGCTGTGCACCATGGCAGTCATTTCGATATCTGGAGCAGCACGGCGATCATCATCGGTTACGCGATGCCAGCGTTTCTGTTTGCGATGTTCCTGATCGTGGTGTTTGCCGGCGGCACGTCGCTGAACTGGTTTCCGGTGCGTGGCCTGGTGTCGGACAACTTCGAATCGCTGTCGACTCTCGGCAAAATCGCCGACTATTTCTGGCACCTGGTGCTACCGGTCACGGCGCTGGTGATTGGTGGTTTCGCCACACTGACGATCCTGACGAAAAACTCGTTTCTCAATGAAATTACTCGCCAGTACGTGGTAACCGCCCGCGCCAAAGGCCTGAGCGAACGTCGCGTGCTGTACGGCCATGTGTTCCGCAATGCGAT
Organism: Pseudomonas sp. S3_C06; assembly: GCF_054667675.1. Classification (NCBI taxonomy): domain Bacteria; kingdom Pseudomonadati; phylum Pseudomonadota; class Gammaproteobacteria; order Pseudomonadales; family Pseudomonadaceae; genus Pseudomonas; species Pseudomonas sp. S3_C06. The sequence goes on along the minus strand of NZ_CP162747.1, from coordinate 143,090 downwards.
GCTGCTGGTGGTGTCCGGTATCCCGCAGGCGTTTATCAGTGTGTTCTTCGCCGGTTCGTTGCTGATCGAAGTGATCTTCTCCCTCGACGGTCTCGGGCGCATGAGCTACGAAGCTGCGGTTTCGCGGGACTACCCGGTGGTGTTCGGTTCGCTGTTCATCTTCACCCTCTTCGGCCTGCTGATAAAACTGGTCGGCGACCTGTGTTACACGCTGGTCGATCCGCGTATCGACTTCGCCGCGAGGAACGCCTGATGCTCAAGCTCTCGCCTCTGGGCCGTCGGCGCTTCGAGCGCTTCAAGAAAAACCGTCGTGGCTGGTGGTCGCTGTGGCTGTTCATCGGCCTGTTTGTGCTGACACTGGGGGGCGAGTTGATCGCCAATGACAAGCCTCTGGTCGTCAACTATCAAGGCCAATGGTACTTCCCGGTGTTCAAGCGCTACACCGAGCAGGAGTTCGGCGGACAACTGCCGTTCCAGGCTGATTATCGCAGCGATTACGTGCAGAACCTGATTCGCAAGGACGGTGGCTGGCTGCTGTTCCCGCCGATCCCGTTCAGTGACGACACGCCGAACTACGACCTCACCAAACCGGCGCCGAGCCCGCCGACGTCAGTCAACTGGCTGGGCACTGACGACCAGTCGCGGGATGTGCTGGCACGGGTCATATTCGGCGCGCGGGTGTCGATTCTGTTTGCCTTGATGCTGACCTTTGTCAGCGCCCTGATAGGCATCGCCGCCGGGGCATTGCAGGGCTACTACGGTGGCTGGGTCGATCTGCTCGGGCAACGCGTGCTGGAAGTCTGGTCGGGGCTGCCGGTGTTGTATCTGCTGATCATCCTCTCCGGTTTTGTCGAACCGAATTTCTGGTGGCTGCTGGGGATCATGGCGCTGTTTTCATGGCTGGCACTGGTGGATGTGGTGCGCGCCGAGTTCCTGCGCGGACGCAACCTGGAGTACGTCAAAGCCGCCCGTGCGCTGGGCCTGAGCGACCGCAAGGTGATTTTCCGGCATATTCTGCCCAACGCCATGAACGCGACACTGAGCTACTTGCCGTTCATTCTGACCGGGGCGATTTCCACCCTCACCGCGCTGGATTTTCTCGGTTTCGGCATGCCTGCCGGCAGCGCTTCGCTGGGTGAGTTGATCGGTCAGGGCAAACAGAACCTGCAAGCACCGTGGCTTGGGTTGACGGCGTTTTTCACCCTGGCGCTGATCCTTTCCTTATTGGTGTTTATCGGCGAAGCGTTGCGAGACGCGTTCGACCCTCGATCCTGAAGCGTGGCCATGACTGACAACCTGATTGAAATCCGTAACCTCAACGTTGCCTTCCATGGCCAGAACGTGGTGCGCGACCTGTGTCTGGACATTCGCCCCGGCGAATGTCTGGCGTTGGTGGGCGAATCGGGCTCGGGCAAATCGGTAACCGCTCATTCGATTCTGCAATTGCTGCCGGAAAGCGAAGCGCAAACCACTGGCAGCATTCGCTATCGCGGACAGGAGCTGATCGGTGCGGATCCCAAGGTCTTGCGCGAATTGCGCGGCAACCGCATCGCCATGATCTTTCAGGAGCCGATGACCTCGCTCAATCCGCTGCACACCATCGAAAAACAGATTGGCGAAACCCTGCTGTTGCATCGTGGCCTCGGCGGCAAAGCGGCGCAGGCACGCATCCTCGAACTGCTCGGTCTGGTGGGCATCCAGAAACCCAAGGAACGCCTCAAGGCTTACCCGCATCAACTCTCTGGCGGGCAACGGCAACGGGTGATGATCGCCATGGCCCTGGCCTGCGAACCCGAGCTGTTGATCGCCGACGAACCGACCACGGCGCTCGATGTGACCGTGCAGCGCAAGATCCTGCTGCTGCTCAAATCCCTGCAACAACGCCTGGGCATGTCGCTGCTACTGATCAGCCATGATCTCAATCTGGTGCGCAGCATTGCTCAGCGCGTGTGCGTGATGAAGGCCGGGGAAATCGTCGAACAGGCGCCCTGCGAAACCCTGTTTACCGAGCCGAAACATCCTTACAGCTGCGTGCTGCTCAACGCCGAACCCGAAGGCGAAGCCCTGCCCCGGGATGAACGCGAAAACGTGCTGGAGGTCAATGATCTGAAGGTTGAGTTTGTCGTCGGCGGCAGCCTGTTCCAGCGCAAGCAATACCTGCGGGCGGTGGATGGCATCAGCCTGAGCATCCAGCGTGGCAAGACGTTGGGCATCGTCGGCGAGTCCGGTTCCGGCAAGTCGACGCTGGGTCAGGCGATCCTGCGCCTGCTCGACTCCGAAGGCAGTATCCGCTTTCAGGGCGAGGCGCTCGACGGTCTCAATCAGAAACAGATGCGTCCGTGGCGCCGACAGATGCAGGTGGTGTTTCAAGATCCGTTCGGCAGCCTCAGCCCGCGCATGTCAGTGGCGCAGATCATCAGCGAAGGCCTGGAAGTGCACTGCGAGTCGACTGCCGATGAGTGCGATGAACAAGTGATCCGCGTGCTTAAAGAGGTCGGCCTCGACCCGGATAGTCGCCATCGCTACCCCCACGAGTTCTCCGGTGGTCAGCGCCAGCGCATTGCCATCGCGCGGGCGCTGGTGTTGAAACCGGCGCTGATCCTGCTTGATGAGCCGACGTCGGCACTCGATCGCACGGTGCAGAAACAAGTGGTTGCCCTGCTCCGCCAGCTTCAGGAAAAACACGGTTTGACCTATCTGTTCATCAGCCATGATCTGGCGGTGGTGCGCGCGCTGGCTCACGACATGATCGTGATCAAGGACGGCAAAGTGGTCGAGCGTGGCGCCAGTCATGAGGTGTTCGATGCACCGCAGCACCCGTACACCAAAGAGCTGTTGGCGGCGGCGCATCCGGGGTAGGCGTCATATGTGTTCGGCTTGAAACCGGGTCGAGGCTTTCGCGAGCAGGCTCGCTCCCACAAGGTTCACGCCGGACACAAAATTTGGGAACGACCCAATCTACTGTGGGAGCGAGCCTGCTCGCGAAGGGGCCGGCACAGGCCATACACAATCAGGATCAGCCGCCATGAACACCACCGAAAGCCTCAAGGACTACCAACGGGTTCGCAGCCTGGCGATCCGCTCGCTGTTCGAGATCATCGAGCAATCCAGCGAGGGCACGGTGATTGTCGATCGTGATGCGAACATCGTCTGGATGAACGAACGCTACGCCCGGCGTTTCGGTCTCGAATCGGCTACAGGCGCGATCGGCAAACCCTGTGAAAGCGTGATCCCCGGCAGCTTGTTGCGGGAAGTCGTGCGCACCGGTCGCCCTATTCTTCTGGATATGCAGGACACGCCGAAAGAGCCTTTGGTGGTGATGCGTCTGCCGATTCACGATGACGCCGGCACGGTAATCGGCGCGATCGGTTTTGCCCTGTTCGACGAATTGCGCACGTTGTCACCGATGCTCAAACGCTACTTGAGCATGCAGGAAGAATTGGCCTCGACCCGTTCTCTGCTGCGCGCCCGGCAAACCAAATACAACTTCGCCCACTTCATCGGCACCAGCGCCGTCAGCCTTGAAGTCAAACGCCGTGCCCGACGCAGTGCCAGCGCCGAATCGCCGGTGTTGCTGCTCGGCGAGACCGGCACCGGCAAAGAGTTGCTGGCCCAGGCCATTCACAGCGCCTCGCCACGGGCGCACAAAGCGTTCGTCAGCATCAACAGCGCGGCGATTCCCGAGGCACTGCTGGAGGCGGAATTTTTCGGCACGGCACCCGGTGCGTTCACCGGCGCCGACCGCAAGGGCCGCACCGGCAAGCTGCAGATCGCCCAGGGCGGCACGCTGTTTCTCGACGAGATCGGTGACATGCCGCTGCCCTTGCAGAGCAAGCTGCTGCGTGTGCTGCAGGAAAAGGAATTCGAACCGGTCGGTTCCAACGAGGTGATTCAGAGCGACGTTCGCGTGATCGCCGCGACTTCGACCGATCTGCAAGCGGCGATCAAACGCGGTGAATTCCGTGCCGATTTGTACTACCGCCTCAATGTGTTGCCGATCCAGGTGCCGCCATTGCGTGAGCGTCTTGATGATCTGCCGGCGCTCAGCGAAGCGATTCTTGAAGAGCTGCGCAGCCAGCATGAACTGCACCGGGATGCGCTGGCGTTGCTCGGACAGCACGCGTGGCCGGGGAACATTCGCGAACTGCGTAATGTGCTGGAACGGGCGGCGTTGCTCAGTGATGACTTGATGCTGACCGAGCAGGATATTCGTGCGGCGATTGGTACATTGACGCCGGTTGAACGTGCGCTGGCGCCGATGGCTGAAGCGTTGACGACCGAGACTTACGCGCAGGCGCGGGAGCGATTTGATCGGCAATTGATTCAGGCAGCTCTTGCGCAATGTCAGGGGAAAGTGCCGGAAGCTGCGGCTCGACTGGGGCTGGGACGTTCGACGCTGTACAAGAAAATGGTGGCGTTGGGGATTGCCTGAGTCTCTAAATAGAGACAATGATCTCTTTCTGTAGATGGATTGTTTGAAGATCAAACGATCGCAGCCTTCGGCAGCTCCTACAGGGGAAATTCGCGCTCGCACTGTAGGAACTGCCGAAGGCTGCGATCTTTTCGGTTTAACGTAGTCTCTAAAACGAGACAAAACCGTTGAAAACCTTTATCTACAACCAGTAAATTCCATATATTTCAACAACTTAAATATCTGGCACAGATCTCGCTAACGCCTCTCCCACACCCGTTCCACCCACAAAAATAACAATTCTGGAGAGACACACCATGAGTGTGATCATTGCCTTGGCGGCCCTCGCGCTGCTGATGCTCGCCGCCTACCGTGGCTACAGCGTTATCCTCTTCGCGCCGATTGCCGCCCTTGGCGCGGTGCTGCTTACCGACCCCTCCGCCGTCGCCCCTGCCTTCACCGGGGTGTTCATGGAAAAAATGGTCGGGTTCATCAAACTGTATTTTCCTGTGTTCCTGCTCGGTGCCGTATTCGGCAAATTGATCGAACTGTCGGGATTCTCCCGCTCGATCGTTGCCGCCGCCATTCGGCTGCTCGGCACCAAACAGGCAATGCTGGTGATCGTGCTGGTCTGCGCCCTGCTCACTTATGGCGGCGTGTCGCTGTTCGTGGTGGTGTTTGCGGTGTACCCGTTTGCCGCCGAGATGTTTCGCCAGAGCAATATCCCCAAACGGCTGATCCCGGCAACCATCGCCCTTGGCGCGTTCTCGTTCACCATGGACGCCCTGCCCGGCACCCCGCAGATCCAGAACATCATCCCCAGCACGTTCTTCAACACCACCGCTTGGGCGGCGCCGTGGCTGGGCGTGATCGGTACGATTTTCGTGTTCTGCGCCGGCATGCTGTTTCTCCAGCGTCAACGCAACAAAGCGCAGCGTGCCGGTGAAGGCTACGGCACTGAACTGCGCAACGAACCGGAAACCGCCGAAGACCTGAAGCTGCCGAACCCATGGATTGCCCTGTCGCCGCTACTGGCAGTGGGCATCATGAACCTGCTGTTCACCCAGTGGATTCCGCAGTGGTATGGCAAGACTCACAGCCTTGCGCTGCCGGGCATGGCCACACCGGTCACCACCGAAATCGCCAAACTGACGGCGATCTGGGCGGTGCAAGCGGCTTTGCTGGTTGGCATTCTGATGGTGTTGGCGTTCGGTTTTCAGGCGATTCGCAGCAAGCTCGCCGAGGGCAGCAAAAGCGCGGTCAGCGGTGCGTTGCTGGCGGCAATGAACACCGCGTCGGAATACGGCTTCGGCGCAGTGATCGCTTCGCTGCCGGGCTTTCTGGTACTGGCTGACTGGCTCAAGCAGATCCCCAATCCGCTGGTCAACGAAGCCATCACCGTGACGCTGCTGGCCGGTATCACCGGCTCGGCGTCGGGCGGCATGAGCATTGCGCTGGCGGCGATGTCCGAGCAGTTCATTGCCGCCGCTCATGCCGCGAACATTCCGCTGGAAGTGCTGCACCGCGTCGCCGCGATGGCCAGCGGCGGTATGGACACCCTGCCGCACAACGGCGCGGTCATCACCTTGCTTGCGGTGACGGGTCTGACCCACCGCGAAGCCTATAAAGACATTTTCTGTATTACGCTGATCAAGACCCTGGCGGTTTTCGTAGTGATCGGCACTTTCTACGCCACTGGCATTGTGTGAGGTATTCATGACCACTCTTTCCGGCAAGACCGCATTGGTTACCGGCTCCACCAGCGGCATCGGTCTGGGCATCGCACTGAGCCTGGCCAAGGCAGGCGCGAACCTGATTCTCAACGGTTTCGGCGATGCGTCGAAAGTCATCGCTGAAGTCGCCCGGTTTGGCGGCAAGGTTGGCCATCATCCGGCGGATGTCAGTGACCCGGCGCAGATCGCCGAGATGATCCATTACGCCGAGCGCGAGTTCGGCGGTGTCGACATTCTGGTCAACAACGCCGGCATCCAGCATGTCGCCGCTGTCGAGGAATTTCCGGTCGAGCGCTGGGATTCGATCATTGCCATCAACCTGTCTTCGGTGTTTCACAGCACGCGCCTGAGCCTGCCGGGGATGCGCACCAAAGGCTGGGGGCGAATCATCAATATCGCCTCCGTGCATGGTCAGGTGGGCTCGACCGGCAAAGCCGCTTACGTCGCCGCCAAGCATGGGGTGATCGGTTTGACCAAAGTAGTCGGCCTGGAAACCGCGACCAGCAACGTCACCTGCAACGCGATTTGTCCGGGCTGGGTGCTGACGCCGCTGGTGCAGAAGCAGATCGATGACCGTGCGGCCAAAGGTGTCGATCCGCAGCAGGCGCAGCATGATCTGCTGGCCGAGAAGCAGCCGTCACTCGAGTTCGTGACACCGCAGCATCTGGGCGAACTGGTGCTGTTCCTGTGCAGCGAGGCGGGTAGCCAAGTGCGTGGAGCGGCGTGGAATATTGATGGTGGGTGGCTGGCGCATTAATGCTGCGTCCCTGTAGGCCTTCGCCTGCTCGCGATAGCGGTGTGTCAGACCCGTAACAGTTAACTGACACACCGCTATCGCGAGCAGGCGAAGGCCTACAAGGGAATTTTTGTAATCCGATAACAAGAGGCAACCAATGTCCGACATCCTCTGGCAACCCGATGCCAACCGTATCGCCAAGTCGCGCATGGACACTTTCCGTCGTGCGGCCAATCAACGCCACAACCTGAAACTCGACGACTACCCGGCCCTGCACCAATGGAGCGTCGAGCAGCGCGCCGAGTTCTGGCAGGCGATCGTCGATTTCTTCGATATCCGCTTCCACACACAACCGGATGCCGTGCTGCGTGAAGGCGCGCAAATGCCGGATGCCGAGTGGTTTCCCGGCGCTACGCTGAACTTCGCCGAACATTTGCTGCGTCGTCGCGACGATTCTGTGGCCGTGGTCAGCGTGGCGGAAAATGGCCAGCGTGAGCAATTGTCCTGGGCTGAACTGGCCGAGCATGTCGCCGGGTTTCAGGCGAGCTTGCAGGCCGCCGGGGTTGGCCTCGGCGATCGCGTCGCAGCTTGCATGCCCAATACCTGGCAGACGCTGGTCGCAATGCTCGCCACCACCAGCGTTGGCGCGATCTGGTCGTGCTCTTCGCCGGACTTCGGCACCCACGGCGTAATCGACCGTTTCGGCCAGATCGAACCGAAGGTACTGATCACCTGCGCCGGTTATCGCTATGCCGGCAAGACCATCGACCAGAGCGACAAGATCAACGGAATACTCGAACAACTGCCAACGCTAAGGCAGTTGATCATCGTGCCTTACGCTCACCCGCACGCCCGCATCGAGACTTACCGGACTCGCGCCGAAGTGACCTTGTGGGATGACTTCTATCAAGCGGGCGGTGAAGCGGATTTTGTCGCGGTGCCGTTCAATCATCCGCTGTACGTGTTGTATTCCAGCGGTACCACTGGCGTGCCGAAATGCATCATCCACAGCACCGGTGGCGTGCTCCTGCAACACGTCAAGGAACACGGCCTGCATTGCGATCTGGATCCTGGCGATCGACTGTTTTACTACACGACGTGCGGCTGGATGATGTGGAACTGGCTGGTCTCCGCGCTCGCGGTCGGCAGCGCCGTGGTGCTGTATGACGGCTCGCCGTTTTACCCGGACAACCAGCGTTTGCTCGACTTGATCGACGATGAACGCATCAGCGTGTTCGGCACCAGCCCCAAGTTCCTCGCCACCCTGGAAAGCAGCGGCACCAAACCCCGCGAAAGCCATGATCTGGGAAGCCTGAAAACGCTGCTGTGCACCGGCTCGGCGCTGTCGCCGCAAAGCTATGACTTCGTCTATCGCGACTTCAAACCTGATGTGTGTCTGGCTTCTATGTCTGGCGGCACCGACATCGTTTCGTGCTTCGTCAATGGCAACCCGCTGTCGCCCGTGCGTCGCGGCGAGAACATGGGCAAAAGCCTGGGCATGGCGGTTGAAGTCTGGAATGACGCCGGCCAGCCGGTCGTGGGCGAAAAAGGCGAACTGGTCTGCACCCGGCACTTCCCGGCGATGCCGATCGGTCTGTGGAATGACCCGGACGGCGCAAAACTGCGCCAATCGTATTTCAGCCTGTTTCCCGGTGTCTGGGCACAGGGCGATTACGCTGAACAACGGCCTTATGGCGGGATGCTGATCCATGGGCGCTCGGACGCCGTGCTCAATCCCGGCGGCGTGCGCATCGGCACCGCGGAGATTTATCGTCAGGTCGAGAAAGTCGCTGAAGTGCTGGACAGCGTCGCTATCGGTCAGCAGTGGCAGGACGATGTGCGGGTTGTGCTGTTTGTCAGGTTGCGTGAAGGGCTGACACTCGACGAGGCGCTGGAACAACGAATCCGGCAGGTGATCCGCGCCAATACCACTCCAAGGCATGAACCGGCGAAGATCGTTGCGGTGACGGACATTCCGCGCACCATCAGTGGCAAGGTTGTGGAGTTGGCCGTGCGGGAAGTGGTGCACGGCCGACCGGTGAAAAACACCGATGCGCTGGCCAATCCCGAAGCGCTGGAGCAGTTTCGGGATCGGCCGGAGCTTGATACTTGAATCGCGCGCTGACGCTCTGACAATAAACGTTGCTGGCAGCGCTGGTCGTCAGTGGGGTTTGTTCAACGTAATGACAACCGGCTGAACAATCGCTCTACCGCCACTACGGTCGAGTGCATCGCGGATGATCGTCATGTTGCGGTCGAATGTAGCTTTGTCCGTAGCCATTTGACTCAGTAACGAGGTGGCAACTGCTAGAGAGTCAGCATTTTCGAAAGCTTCGGACACCGCATGGTAACTCGCGATCGAGTCCGCCACAGCCAGGTTGCCGGACGCAAGATTCAGCAGTTGCGCCACATCCAGCCGCTGCCCGGTGTTGCTTTGATGCTCGGTATCGGTGGCGTAGCCAGCATCCGCGGTCTGCGCACTACCGTGGAACAGTTCATGAATCAGGTCGTCCGCCACCACATCATGGTTGAAGCCTAGATTGACGAAATGCTTGTTCAGGTTTTGAGTGTAAATCTCGACAAACGCGATATCAGCCGCGTCGCTGGAGCTGGCGCTTTTCCAGCGCTTGTAGTTGTTCACGTCAAAAGAGGCGATTGTCTCGTTATGCTTGAACGCATTGAGCAGCGTATTGCTCATCGAGAAACCAGCAAAGTCAAAGCGAATCAACCGCAAATAATTAACCAGCCGATTAGTAGCCGTCTGCGAGGTGTTACCGAACAGTGCCTTCATTAGCAGATCGCCATCTCGCTTGAATTCATGCCGGCTGATGGCTTCGATGGCGTTGTCGATCTTCGCCCGAGCACGGGGCAGGCTTTTTTCGATGAAGTTGCGCGTGTAACTTGCCGGCAGTGTCTTGAGTGAGTACGGCAACTGCAGAGGCGCTTGATAGGCGGAGCCTGTCAGTGGTTTCCCCCACAGATTGCCACGACGGTTCAAGGCATACCATTTGTTGCCACTGCGTGCGGCCAGAACCGTAACGAGGTTGCCGGTGCTGCCACGTGGTTGCCAGTGCCCCACTCCCCGATGTGCACTCTCGGAAGCACTGATCAGATCATAGGATTGCCGGCGGCCACTGAGTCTGTGCAACTGGCTGTTCGCTATAGCGACGAGTTCATGGCTGTTTTTGTTAAAGCGCAACAAGCCCTTGCGCACCAGTTTAGCGCCCGCCTGGATGCCAGACGGCACACCATCCAGCGGATTGAAAAGGCCAATGGCCGAGGTGAATGCCAACCGGGTGAACCGCGCAGCTTTGGATGTCGTTGAAATAGCCTTGGCCGAAATGCTCAACACTTTGGAACTGGCTCCCGCCACCGTTCCGACCAGACCGATACCGTCCATCAAACATCCGTAGATCCCATCCACCACCTTGTCATGTTCACCCGAGGCAATATCCTCGATGCATTTTTTGAAAGGCACCAGCAAGTCGATGAAATACGTCAGCAGTCGATCACCCTCTTCCCTGGAGAGCTCGAGCGGGGTCGGTATTCGGACTATTTCTCTCAGCTCATTTTTATTCAGGTAGGGTCGATTCTTGACGAGAAACTCGGCGATACGTTCGATATTCGGATCGTTGAATTTCCGATAGAACCCGGATGGTGGCGTCGAAGGTGTTTGCGATCCTTTCAGCATGCCAAAATTATCGATGATGGCCATGCTGCTGGTAATCGAAGAGTCTTCGGCAGTGGCATGGGTATAGCGTTTTACGTCGAGCGGGAGGCTTTGCGTCGCGGTAATACTCAGTGGAAACGTTACATCCCCGCTCGCACTCATTCTCGAGCGTTGTTGCAGTTTCTGCTCTCGTTTGATGAAAGCAGCCAAGGCGTCATTTTTTCGAGTTTCTGCGCGCGACGTAAACAGTTCATAGCAGAGGTCAGCATTCTCGCAAGACGCATACATCACGATGCCAAAACGTCCTGTGGCGGCATCTCTGCTTTGTCGTGTTTCTTGTGTCACTTTGACAGTCAGGGGGCCGCTCGCCCGACGCGATTTATAATAAACGGCGGACTCGCGTACCGTGAGGAAGTGAATATCGGCATTCATGAAGATGCGCAGATCCGCCTCTGGCATCTGCGCCAAAGCCAGTTTCACGGTAGATAACATGGCGCTGTTCAAATCATTGAAATGCACGGCCAACTGCCGATCCATCTCCTCGTCACAGGATGCAAGTTTCAATAAACCCGGATAACGTTTGTAGAGGCTGACACCGGACGGGTTGTAGTTGATGGCCGGCTTGGGGACACCGTTAGTAACCAGACGCACCGTACGCCTGTCCCACTGACCAGTGACCAAGTCGCCCGATTGATGCAGGTCGACCATGGACATGACCTGCTGCCCGCCTCGCTCGGACAGTGCTTTTGCGTCCAGGGTGTCACAACCCGGTGCGGCAATTTTCAAAGCCGCACGGGCAATCTTCGCTCTGTCGGGTAACGGTGTCGAAAATACCTTGGCGATTTGAGCGAACTTTTCCGAGTGTTGCTCGAATGCGTCAATTGCACGCCGGGTGCTGGTTTCTTCGGCCTGCTCGAGTTCCGCCGTTGTCACAATCTGGTTGATCAGCGCCCAATCGACGATAGGGTCGATCATGGCCAGGTCACGCTTGTGCTTCTGCGACTCACTGACCGGTTGCAGTTCGCCATAAGCCATTATCTGGGTATACGTCATGACTCGCGTCGCACCGGTTTTTACAGTCTCGACGAGCATGACGGCACGACAAAAATTGATCCAGCCAATCGAGCCGAGGGTGATCGACGATGGAATCTCCCTGACCAGAAACTCTGGGGCATTACGTGCCAACAGCAGGTGAACTACCAGCGGTTCCAAACCACTATCAACCCATTTTCTGGTTCGCAGAACAGTCGTCAGTTCCTCTCGTACAACCGACGGGTGACGGTCAACATTTTTCGGCGCATACAGATCAAGTCCAGCGACGTGATTGCGCTGTATGTCATGACCAACTGACGGATCCAGATCAAGCAATATTGCCGTCATCAGCAATTGGCCGAGGATGTCATCAGCGACTTCCTGCCCCTTGTTTACGCCAAACCAACCCAGCTCTTTCAGATACTCTTTTGCGAGATTCCGGGTAACTGGATGATTGACGAATTCGACAACCAATTGAGCCGCACTTTCATGGGTGACAGCGGCGCGGCCGGTAACATTGTAGAGGGCTGTCAGGAGCTTTTTCCCACTCATCAACTTGGCAGTCGCATTACGAATGGCGAAAAACTGCTCCCCGGACAATGCAATCGATGTCTGGTCCTCTGTTTGAAAGTGCTCCCAATAGTTTGAAGGCTCTTTCACTTGCGGATCAAACTTGAACAAGGCGATCAGCTCTCTGACCTTCACGTTGTTCTCGGGCAAACTTATGTCATGGAATCGAAACCATTGATCGAGCGTCAAATCGATATCAGGCCAAACGTAGCCGCCGACGACCGCTGCTATATCCGAAATCAACGTCAATGCAGATTGTATCGGAACACTTTTTTCAAAGTGACGCGCTGCTACCAGATCCACCCACCCCCTGTCTGCTCGGACTTCCATCTTGCCGTCAGGTGTAACTCGTACAAGTCCGTCATGGTCGCGCGCATCTTCCCGGGCAAGTGCACCGACGACCGGACCGGTCTCAAGCAGTTCGCTGAGCATAAGCCTGCCGGGATTATAAATTTCATACAACGAAGATCCCGCCTGCAACGCCACTTCGTGTGTATACCAATTGATCTTTTGATCATCCGTGTATTGGCTTAACGCTTGTTCCAGTTGAGCCAGGACCAATTGGCGCTCTACTGCATCTGCTTCAGCCCTGTATTTCCACTCGGAAAGAGCGACAGCCGAAGACCAGAATGTTTTACCTCTGGTTTTATCATTCATACTTAGAACCTCATCAAGTTAACCAGCCGACAACTTCAGCTCGATGACGTTCTACTGTTTTTGACACCCCCCTTCCACTTCAAAAATATGAGGCGCTATTTCCTGACGGATATTCAAAGCAATCAATTAAACATCAATCCATTAGTCCCCACTCCCCTGACGGCGAACCATTATTACTACTTTCATCTCCAGCCAGTTTGATTCGTAATTTAAGATTATTGATCGAGTCTGCATTTTTCAAAGCCTCCTGCGCACTGATTGCACCTTCGGCAACCAACGAAAACAACGCTGCATCAAATGTCTGCATACCCAGTTCGGTGGATTTCTCCATGATCGGTTTGAGTTCATCGAACTGACCGCGTCGGATCAGATCAGCGATGGTTGGCGTGCCCAACAGCACCTCGACAGCAGCCCGTCGTTGGCCATCGACAGTGCGCACCAATCGTTGCGAGATAAATGCTTTCAGGTTATTGCCCAGCGTCTGCAATAACTGCGGTCGCCGCTCTTCCGGGAACATATTGATAATTCGATCCAGCGCCTGATTGGCGTTAGTGGCATGCAACGTCGATAGCACCAGATGTCCGGTATCGGCAAACGCCAATGCATGTTCCATGGTTTCGCGATCACGGATTTCACCGATCAGCACTACATCCGGCGCCTGGCGCAAAGTGTTCTTCAACGCCGCATGAAAACTGCGCGTATCGACCCCGACTTCACGTTGATTGATGATTGAACGCTGGTGCCGATGGATGTACTCGATCGGATCCTCGATGGTGATGATGTGCCCGGTGCTGTGGCGGTTGCGGTGGTCGATCAATGCCGCCAGCGAAGTCGACTTACCCGAATCGGTGGCGCCGACAAACAGGATCAACCCTTGCTTGAGCATGACGGTGTCGAGCAGTACCGGCGGCAGTTTCAGGTCAGCGAAGCGCGGGATGTCGAGTTTGACGTTGCGGATAACGATCGATACATCGTTGCGCTGTTTGAAGATGTTCACGCGAAAGCGGCCGATGCCCGTTCGCGAAATCGCCAGGTTCATTTCCAGATCCCGGTCGAACTCCCGTCGTTGCTCGGCGTCCATCAGGGAGGCGGCGATGGCGGCGGTTTCACCGATCTTGAAAGGCTGCTCGCTCAACGCCGTGAGCACGCCGTCGACCCGCGCACTGGGCGGTGCGCCCGTGGACAGGAACAGATCCGAACCGTTTTTATTGGACAAAACTGACAACAGTGCATCGATTTCCATGGCAAAAAACACCCGCGAAGCATTCAATGAACAGAAAATGGCCTGCGCCTGGCGCAGCTCAACTGCAACAATGATAGACGTCGCCTCACCGAACCACGCTCAGGACTGATGTAATGAATGCTGTACCGAACACCGACGACGCGCAGGCATTGATCGCCCGCACCGACTGGAGCCGTGGCCCGCTGGGTGCTGCCGGCAACTGGCCGCAGAGCCTGCGCACGGCGGTGGACATCGTGATTCACTCGCCCATGCCGATGCTGTTGTTGTGGGGCCCGCAGCTCACGCAGATCTACAACAACGGTTTCGCCCTGCTCGCCGGGCACAAGCATCCGCACGCTTTCGGACAACCTGCGCACCAGATCTGGCCCGAACTTCAAGAGTTTACCGACCCCATTTACAGAGCAGTCCTGCAAGGCCAGGTGCGCACCTACAGCGAAAGACGCTTCACCCTGCAACGTGACGGCAAAGAGTCCGACTTCTGGCTGGATCTGACTTACAGTCCGATCCGTGATGAAACCGCGCAAGTCGCCGGAATTCTGGTGACTGCCATCGAAACCAACGAACGCCGACGCATCGCTCTGGAACTGCAGCGACGCTCCGAAGAAAGCCTCAAGGCTCAACGCGAAACCGAGGAACGCCTGCAACTGGCCCTGGCCGCGACCGATGCCGTTGGCACCTGGGATTGGGATATCGGCGAAGATCGCTTTATCGCCGATGCGCATTTCGCCCAACTGCATGGCGTCGACCCCGCCCTGTCCGGTCAATTGCCGATCAGCGATTACTTGCAGGGCGTGCACCCCGAAGACCGCGCGATGATCGCGCGCAGCATCAAACACTGCATCACCCACGGCACCGAATACGCTGAGGAATACCGCTTGTTGCAGGCTGACGGCGAGGTCCGCTGGGTGTTCGCTCGCGGGCGCTGCTACAAGGATCATCATGGCCGGCCCATGCGCTTCCTCGGCGCGGCGCTGGACCTGACCGAGCGCAAACACACCGAACAGGCGTTACGCCAGAGCCAGACCGAACTGCAACTGATCATCAACGCCATGCCGATCCTGATCAGCTATGTCGACTGTGAAGAGCGCTTTCGCCTGAACAACGCGGCCTATCTGGACTGGTACGGACTCACGCCACAGGAACTCTACGGCCGCACGATTCGTGAAGTCATCGGTGAAGAGGCCTATTTCCTGCGTCTGCCTTACATTGCCGAAGCCCTGGCCGGCAGACCGTGTTCGTTCAGCCTGTACACCCCGCACCGCGATGGCAGCAGTCGCCACGCGCTGATGAATTACCTGCCACGTTACGGTGCGGACGGCGCGGTGAATGGTTTCTACATCTTTGTGATCGACGAGACCGAGCGCAAGAAAACCGAAGAAGCCTTGCGCAATCTCAACGAAACCCTTGAAGAACGGGTCAGCGCTCGCACCGAACAACTGGCGCAGGCCAACCAGCGTTTGCAGAACGAGATGTTCGAACGCGAGCGTGCCGAAGATGCCTTGCGCCATGCGCAGAAGATGGAGGCTGTCGGTCAGCTCACTGGCGGTATCGCTCACGACTTCAACAACATGCTCACCGGGATCATCGGCAGTCTCGATTTGATGCAGCGCTACATTGCCAACGGCCGGGCCGACGAAATTGGTCGATTTACCGAAGCGGCGGTGTCCTCGGCAAATCGTGCGGCAGCACTGACCCACAGGTTGCTGGCGTTTTCGCGGCGACAGTCGCTGGATCGCAAAACCCTGAACGTCAATGAGCTGGTGCATTCTCTGGAAGACCTGATCCGCCGGACCAAGGGCGATCCGATCGAACTCACACTGCATCTGGCCGAGAATGTATGGCCGGTCAGCACCGACGTCAGCCAACTGGAAAACGCCCTGCTCAACCTGGTCATCAATGCCCGGGATGCGATGCCTGATGGCGGCGAACTGGTGATTGAAACCGCCAACGTGTATCTCGATGGCAGTGACATCACCACGCTGGAACCGGTCAAGGCCGGCGATTACCTGATGCTGGCAGTCAGCGACAACGGCACCGGGATGACGCCCTCGGTGCGTTCCAAGGCTTTTGATCCATTCTTCACCACCAAGCCCATTGGCCAGGGCACCGGGCTGGGCCTGTCGATGATTTATGGTTTTGCCCAGCAGTCGGGCGGGCATGTCAGCCTCGACAGCTTGCCGGGCCAGGGCACCTGTGTGCGGTTGTACTTGCCGCGTCTGTACGGCATCGAGCCGGAACGGCCAGCGATCGTGCCGCTTGAGCAAGCGCCGACGACGGCGACCGGCGAAACCGTGGTGGTCGTCGAAGATGACCCGGCCGTGCGCATGCTGGTGCTCGATCTGCTCCGGGAGTTGGGTTATCAAGCCCACGAAGCCGAAGATGCCAAGACCGCCCTGCCGCTGCTTGAGTCCGATCTGCGCGTGGATCTGCTGGTCACCGACGTCGGCCTGCCCGGCATGAATGGCCGGCAACTGGCGGAAATCGCCCGTCAGCATCGGCCGGGCCTCAAGGTGCTGTTCATGACCGGTTACGCGCAGAAAGCTGCCGAGCGCCAGGGTTTCCTCGAGGACGGCATGGACATGGTCGCCAAACCGTTTGCCATTGAGCTGCTGGCCAGCAAGATCCGCACGATGCTCAGCCAAACCCCGTGACTTGAGGCATAATCCGCGCCCCGCCGTCACCCCGTTATCAGGTACCGCACGATGAAAGCCCAAGCCCGCCACATTCTGGTGAAAACCGCCGAAGAGGCCGAACAGCTCAAACAACGCATCGCCAAGGGTGAAGCGTTCGATGTGCTGGCGAAGAAATTTTCCACCTGCCCGTCCGGCAAGCGCGGCGGCGATCTGGGTGAAGTGCGGCCGGGGCAGATGGTCGGCGCGATTGATGCGGTGATCTTCAAAAAGCCACTGCGGACCGTGCATGGGCCGATCAAGAGCAAGTTCGGGTATCACCTGGTGCAGGTGTTTTACCGCGATTGACGGGTTGGCTTCAGGGCCCTTTCGCGAGCAGGCTCGCTCCCACATTTGGAATGCATTCCCCTGTGGGAGCGAGCCTGCTCGCGAACCGATTGCGCAGCAAGCGGCCATTCAAGCCTGTTTCGGAATCAATGCCCCCGGCACCTGAATCACCTGGCTGGCCAGCAAGTGCCCGGCCTCGGCAGCCTCCGCCGGACTTGCGCCCAGCAATCGACTGGCCAGATACGCCGCACTGAACGAATCCCCCGCCGCCGTGGTGTCCACCACCTTCTCGACCTTCTGCGCCGGCACCTCAAAAGCCTCGCCATCACAGCGAATCAGGCACGCCTCGGCGCCACGCTTGAGCACCACTTCCGGCGTGCCGAATTGCGCGTAAGCGGCAAACACCGCGTCACCATCGGCGAAACCGAACAGCGCCTGTTCGTCATCCACTGTCAGCAATGCCAGATCAACGTAGGGCAATACACTGCGATAGGCCGCGCGCGCGTCTTCTACCGAGGCCCACAGGCGTGGCCGATAGTTGTTGTCGAAGACAATCCGCGCATCACGCTGGCGCGCTTCGATCAGCGTCTGGATCAGTTTTTCCCGGCCCGATGCACCGAGGACGGCCAAGGTGATACCGCTGAAATACAACACATCGTAATCCGGCAGCGCTGCCAGAATCGGCTCGGCGGCCGGGGTGGTGAAACAGTCGCGAACCGCCGCTTCATTGCGCCAGTAGAGGAAGCGCCGCTCGCCGCTGGCATCGGTCTGGATGCAATACAGGCCCGGCAAGCGTCCGGGTAGACGCTGAACCAGATCCAGACCAATGCCTTCGCTGGTCCATATCCGGCACATGGCATCGCTGAAGCTGTCATCGCCCAGCGCGGTGACGTAATCGACCCGGGCCTTGTCGCCCATCGCGCGGGACAGATACACCGCGGTGTTCAGGGTGTCGCCACCGAAGCTTTGCTGCAGGCTGCCGTCGGCGCGTTGCTGCAGTTCGATCATGCATTCGCCAATCAGGGCGATACGCGGGGTGTTCGGGCCCAGAGGGCTGAGGGTGTTCATCTTGTGCTGTCTCTGTTGATCGATGGTGTCTGGACTGGCGCCTTCGCGAGCAGGCTCGCTCCCACAGGGGAATGCATTCCAAGTGTGGGAGCGAGCCTGCTCGCGAATGGCCGCGACTCGGTATCGAGTCTTAGAAACAAGTCTCCATGCTCTCGATCACCGACAACTCTTCATCCACCAACAACCCCACACGCCACTTGTCGAACGTCAGGCACGGATGCGACGTACCAAAAGAAATGATGTCACCCACGCGCAACTCAACGCCCGGCGCTACCGTCATGAACGCGTGCTGATCCATCACCGCCGTGACCTTGCACGCACCGACGTCATCGCCCAGCGCCGGCACCACACCCGCCTGGTAACGCAGCAACGGCACCGGCAAACCGGCATCGAACGCGACATCTCGTTTGCCCAGTGCGATCACCGCAAAACCCGGCTCCGGCAGCGACTGCACGTGGGCCCAGACTTCCAGCGCCGGACGCAAACCTTCGTGAAGATCACTGCGGCGGTCGAGCACGCAGCACTGCGCCTCTTTGTAGATGCCATGGTCGTGCGCCACGTAACTGCCCGGGCGCAACACGCTGAGGAAACGCCCCGCCGCGTTCTGCGTTTCGAACGATTCGGCAATCAGGTCGTACCATGCCGAACCCGAGGCGGTGATGATCGGTTTGGCGATGGCGAACGCGCCGCTGTCCTGCAACTGCACCGCCAGACGCACCAGGGATGCAGCAAACTCACGAATCCCGCTGACCGCGTGATCGCCGTGAATCACCCCTTCGTAACCTTCAATGCCGGTCAGGGCCAGCGCCGGTTGCGCGTTGATCGCCTTGGCCAGTTCAATCACTTCCTGCTCGCTACGGCAACCGCAACGTCCGCCAACGACGCCGTATTCGATCATCACGTTGAGCTTCACTCCACGCGAGGCGAAGTAGGCGCCGAGATCGGCAACGTTGTCCGGGTGATCGACCATGCAATAGAAATCGAACGACGGATCGGCGAGCAGATCGGCGATCAATGCCATGTTCGGCGTGCCGACCAATTGGTTGGCCATCAGCACGCGGCGCACGCCATGGGCGTAAGCAGCCTGGGTCTGGGTCGCGCTGGCGAGGGTGATGCCCCAGGCACCGGCGTCGAGCTGACGCTTGAACAGTGCCGGGGTCATGCTGGTTTTACCGTGGGGTGCCAGTTCCGCACCGCTGTCGCTGACGAACTTCTGCATCCAGCGGATGTTGTGCTCCAGCGCTTCGCGGTGCAGCACCAGCGCCGGCAGGCTGACGTCACGCGTCAGGTGCGCGCCAATGGCCGCGTCGCCCTTTTCCACAGCAGTATTGATGGCAGTCGTCATGGTCGAACTCCTCACTTTTTTCACGGCCGCAGGCAGCCGCGGTTATTCGTTGATACGCCGGGCGAGGCTGTTGGCACTCTCGATCAGCACCCGGCGATAGTCGTTGTAATTGTTCTTCGCATCGGCCCGTGGGGCGACGATGCACAAGGTGCAGATGGCGACAC
Source organism: Pseudomonas sp. S3_C06 (assembly GCF_054667675.1). Classification (NCBI taxonomy): domain Bacteria; kingdom Pseudomonadati; phylum Pseudomonadota; class Gammaproteobacteria; order Pseudomonadales; family Pseudomonadaceae; genus Pseudomonas; species Pseudomonas sp. S3_C06. Next base: position 123,504 of record NZ_CP162747.1, on the reverse strand, counting down.
CGCCGGGGTCTTTGACCGGGGCGGCGAAGCAATGGGTAAAGGTGTCGGCAACGCTGTCGAAGGAGAAAAATCCATCGATGCCGGCCTGACGGATTTCGGCGAGAAAACGCTCCAATGGCAAACGTTCGCCGTCGGGCAGGATGTAATCGTCCTCGTCGATGAGGTCGATGATCTGCTGATCGCTCAGGTGTGCGAGCAGCAGACGCCCGGAAGCCGTCCACGGGATCGGCGCGTTTTCACCGATGTCGGAGGAAATACGGAAGTGCCGCTCGCCCTCCTTCATCAACGCCACCGTGTATTTGCGCCCGTTGAGCAGGCACATCTGCGCGGTTTCACGGGTCTGGCTGACGATCTCCTGCAAGGCGTGATCGGCTTCGCGACTGAGGTCGAAATGACGCAAATGCGCCTGACCGAGGAAGTACAACTGCCGGCCGAGATAGACGTGACCGTCCTTGCCCACCGGCTCCAGAATCCGTCGTTCGAGTAACGAAGCGACCAGTTCGTAGACGGTGGATTTCGGGCTGCCGATGCCGTTGGCGATGTCGTTCGGACGCAGCGGCTGGCCGACTTCCTTGAGGAAATCGAGGATATCGAACGCCCGGTCCAGACCGCGGGCCCGGCGCTTGATGGTGTCTTCGGTCATTTCAGTGGTTCCCATTCAAAGTCGCCGGGAGTTTACCGCTAATGATCGTTCCCATGCTCCGCGTGGGAATGCAGCCCGGGACGCTCTGCGTCCCTTGGAACGCGGAGCGTTCCGAGAGGCATTCCCACGCAGAGCGTGGGAACGATCCGCGTATTGGTCAGGGTTTCTTGTACGCAATGCAGTCGATCTCGACCTTGCAATCAACCATCATGCTCGCCTGCACACAGGCCCGCGCCGGTGCGTGTTCAGGCTTGAAATACTCGCCGAAAACCTTGTTGAAACTGCTGAAATCCCGCGGATCGTCCAGCCACACCCCGGCACGCACGACATCTTCCAGGCCATAACCGGCCTCTTCGAGAATCGCGATCAGGTTCTTCATGGTCTGGTGAGTCTGCTCGACGATGCCGCCGACAATGATCTCGCCATCCACCGCCGGCACCTGGCCGGACACATGCAGCCAACCATCCGCTTCAACAGCGCGAGCGAATGGACGGGGCTGGCCGCCAGCGGCGGTGCTGCCGGTGCCGTAACGCGTAATGCTCATGGGTACTTCTCCTGATTACAAAACGAAAAATTAAAACCGCGTGCTTTTCAGAAACTCAGCCAGACGCGGCGATTGCGGGCGTTCGAACAGTTCCTTGGGAGGCCCCTGCTCTTCGATCCGCCCCTGATTCATGAAAACGATTTTGTCCGAAACCTCGAAGGCAAAACGCATCTCGTGGGTCACCAGCAACATGGTCATGCCGTCTTCGGCCAGGCCCTTGATCACGTTGAGCACTTCGCCGACCAGTTCCGGGTCGAGGGCCGACGTGACTTCATCAAACAGCATCAAACTCGGGTTCATCGCGATCGCCCGGGCAATCGCCACGCGCTGTTGCTGACCCCCGGACAACTGACCGGGAAAGTGATTGCGCCGCTCCAGCAGGCCGACACGCTCCAGCCATTTTTCCGCGAGGACGACGGCTTCGTCCTTATGCATTTTCTTCACCTTGAGCAAACCCAGGGTGACGTTCTGCAACGCGGTCAGATGCGGGAACAGGTTGAATTGCTGGAACGCCATGCCGGTCATCGCGCGATGGCGGGCAATGACTTTTTCCGCGTGACGCACACGCTTGCCGTTGACCTCGTCATAGCCGATGGATTCACCGTCGAGCAGGATCTGCCCGCCCTGGAATTCCTCGAGCATGTTCACGCAACGCAGCAGCGTGGTCTTGCCCGAACCGCTGGAGCCGATCAGCGTGACCACGTTGCCGCGCTGCATGCTCAGATCGACACCCTTGAGCACTTCGACCGCGCCGTATTGTTTGTGCAGGCCACGGATGTCCAGCAACGCCTGAGGCTGTGAAGAAACTTGAGCTTGAGTCATGGCAAGGCCACCCGCTTTTCAATGTGCCGGCCGAGTAATTCGATGCCGTAGTTGATGACGAAGAACAGAAAACCGGCGAACAGGTAGAACTCCAGGGTCATGAAGTTCCGGGCGATGATCTGTTGCGTGCTGAGCAGCAATTCGGCGACGCCGATCACCGAGAGCAAGGTCGAGGCCTTGACGATTTCGGTGGACGAGTTGACCCAGGTCGGCAGGATCTGCCGCAATGCCTGAGGCAACAGCACGTAGCCGAGGGATTGGTAGAACGTCAGACCGATGGCCTGGCTCGCTTCCATCTGCCCGCGCGGCAAGGCTTGCAGCGCACCACGGACAATCTCAGCCACATGAGAACCGCAAAACAAGGTCAGACCCAAGGCGCCGGCCTGGAACGCGCTGATCTGCCAGCCCAGCGCCGGTGCCATATAGAAGCAGGCCAGTACCAGCACAAATACCGGTGTACCGCGAATCAGGTCGACGTAAAAACGGAACGGCGCGCGCATCCAGAACTTGCCGTAGGTCAGCACCAGACCGGTGACCACGCCGAGCGCAGTGCCGAGCAGAATCGCCAGCGCCGACACTTGCACACTGGTCAAAAAGCCCTGCCACAGCGGCTCACGCGCGACCCACAATTCATGTAACCAACTCGGAGATTCGTACATCGCAGCCTCCTATCGGCGGATCGCCAGACGCTGCTCGAGGTAACGCAGCAGCATGGCAATGAGGTAACAGGCCGCGACATACAACGCCGTGGTCACCAGCCAGGTTTCAATCACCCGGTAGCTCTCGACGTTGATCTTGCGCGCGTAATAGGTCAGCTCCGGCACCGCAATCGCGGCGGCCAGCGAGGTGTCCTTGAACAGCGAAATGAAGTTGTTCGACAGCGCCGGCAAGACATTGCGCAACATCACCGGCACGGTAACGTAGGCCTTGACCTGCCACTCGCCGAGACCGATGGCCAGCCCGGCCTCACGCTGTCCTTTTGGAATGCTCAGCAAACCGCCACGGAACACTTCGGTCAGGTACGCCCCGGCATACAACGACAGCGTGATGATGAACGAGGGAATCTTGTCCAGACGAATGCCCAGGCTTGGCAAGGCAAAGTAGATCAACAGAATCAACACCAGAATCGGCGTGTTACGCACCACCGTGACGTACACCGAAGCCAGCACCCGCAAGGCGCGATGCTTGGAGAGCAAGGCAAACGCCATCAGCAGGCCGATCACGCAGCCGATGGCGATCGACACCAGCGCCAGTTCGAGACCCAGACCGAGCCCCGCCAGCAAAGTGTCGAAATCGCGCCACACGGCGGCAAAGTTCAACTGATAGTTCATGGTCAGCAGTACCTTGAGCGGGGCGACGGGAATCGCCCCACTCTCACGGGATCATTTGAATTCGACTGGGAAACCGATGGCTGGGGAAGGCAGATCAACACCGAACCATTGTTTGAACGACGCCGCGTAAGTCGGGAATTCAACGCCGGTCATGGCTTCATGCAGCGCGGTGTTGACGAAGTTCAGCCAGTCCTGATCGCCGCGCTTCACTGCACACGCGTAGGTTTGCGGGCTCCACGCATAGCTTGGGCTGCGATAGCGGCCAGGATTCTGCACCATCAGGTATTTGACCGAAGACTGGTCGGTGGCGGCGGCATCGGCGCGACCGGAGTTAACGGCCTGATACATCAGATCGACGCTGTCGTACTGATCGACCTTGGCTTTGGGCAAGGCCTGATGCACCAGTTCTTCTGCGTAGACGTTTTGCAGCACGGCCACGGTGACGCTGTCGCCCGCGGCTTGCAGGTCTTCGATTTCCTTGTACTTGCTGTTGTTCGGCAGCAGCAGGCCGACGCCTTCGCGGTAGTACGGCAAGGTGAACGCGACTTGCTGCGCACGGCTGGCGGTGACGGTGATGAACTGGCAGCTCATATCGACCTTGTCGGTGAGCAGATTGGGAATCCGCGCATCGGACGACTGCACCACGAACTCGACTTTGCTCGGATCGTTGAACAGACCCTTGGCGACGATTCTCGCGATGTCGATATCAAAGCCCTGCAACTTGCCGTCCGCGCCCTGAAAGTGCCACGGCGCATTGGTGCTGCCAGTGCCGACAATCAATTTGCCACGGGCCAGAACACTGTCGAGCTTGCTGTCGGCTGCCTGGGCCATACCCATGACAGCGGACGAAGCCGCAAGAACAAAAACACACGCTTTGAACAACGAAGGACGGCGATGCATGGCAAGCACTCCAGAATGGTGTTTATTCCGCTATACCGGAACACGGTTTGTTACTACGGAATAGACAGCAGAAAGTGTGCCATAGCTTTGGCAATAAAACCCAGGCCTTCGGAAACATTAATCGGTTCAACAAGTTAGTCCGCGGATCTGCGCGCAACTATTGCCAGTAGAGGTTTGACCTTCGCTACTGAAGGCAACCGATTGGGAAGTAACGTCACATTTATGGGCATGTGCGCGACCGATTGATGCACAGATAATGCATTGAATCGGACTTGGAAAAATGGCTTGACCGCAAGTGACCGCTCATCGGATTTACCGCTCGACCTGTCAGAGTTGACAGTTGTTGACCGGTGAATTGATAGGCCTACTGGTCCGGACCGAACGGGTCAGGAACCGAACTTAAAATCTCAATAAGGACTTTTGAAATGGCCAATCTGATTAAAAATGGTGATTTTGCGAATCAAGGCGATCACTGGACAGCAACAACCCCGAGTAACGTCAGTTACGTAGTTGGTCACTGCATAATCGCGCCTCCTGACTCCATTAGTCAGGACGTTCTCCTGGGTAGCGAGGGCGGCGGTAAATTCATGATCTCGGCAAGAATGAAAACACTGCATGGCTATGCGGGCCGCATCACTGTGCAACCACATCCGACAGGCAACCCGGTTCAACTTGACGTCGGAGGTAACCAAGGCTGGACGATCAAGTTCCAAGAGTTCGACGCCCCTCTCGCGACACTCAAGTTCACGGTGACGGTAGAGTGCAATGACGGTACGTTTGATGAACTTGGCTCTTATTTCGGCGATGTAACGCTATCCAGGCTGCTCTGAGCCAATACTCTTGAAAGCAAGCTTTCATCTCGTGACGGCTTGCTTTCTCCGTGAACGCATCACCACTGCATTCCGAAAAAGGGAGTTTCCAATGGACTCGACAACCCCTTTCGAAGCCTTGCCGGCCACCTACCGCAAAGCCCTGAAAACCTGGCGCCCAGTGATCCTGTATTTCGCCAACGAACACTGCCCCGCCTGCGAATGGGCCGGCCCGATTTTTCGCCAGACGGCCGAGCCGTACCGGCATCGCGCCAATATCTACATGCTCAATACCAGCGAAACTGCCCGTCATCCGCTGGTCACCGGTACGCCCACCGTACTGTTCTACAAGAACGGCAGGCTGGTGAAAAAACTCAAAGGCATCGGCACGGAAGAAACCCTCGCACGGGATTTTGCCGAGCACATCGGCAAGACCAAAGCGCCCACTGTGCCCCGAAAGCGAACGCATGATCTGTCTTGGCTGCGTCAGACACTTCGTACTCTGCGCACTGTTGTACGTGCGCGTCTGCGGAGTCAGTGCTGAACAGGCTGAAGGTTCCGACGCCGCGTTAACCAAAAAGTCTCAGAGAAGGATAGGACATGACGAATTTGATCAGCAATGGCGAGTTTTACGAAGGCGAAAAAGACTGGTCAGTGAGCCTTCCAGAGCACGTGAAATTTAACAAGGATGACTGCGAGATCACTTCACCCGGATACATCAGTCAGGACGTCATTTTCCAATCTGAAGCCGAAGAATATGCACTGTCCGCCAGAATGAAGACTGCATCCGCCTCCACGGCTCGCGTGATATTGACGCTACATCCTGCTGGCGACGAACTTGAGTTGGCGCTGACAGACGATCCCAACTGGCAAGTGCGAACCGACTGGATCCTCGCGCCAGCCGGCACGACCGGAGCCACGGTCAAACTCCAGACAGATGGAGCAATCGGCGTCGCCGCCGCGCAACTTGGCAGTCTGACGCTAATGAGTCTGGAGACTAGAGAAGCGAAAAACACTCTTGAGCGAATCGTGGTGTGGTGGAGATCCCTGTTCGGTGCCAGGGGATAAATCCAGCGTGTCAGGCAACGGACGTCCTTTGGAAATCTATTTCAGCGCTTGGCAGCCTCTGTATAGATTTCGCCTCGCGCTCGCTTGCCAACGGCTATCACCGCGACCACCAATACTTCATCCTTGACCCGATACACCATCCGATATCCGGCGCTCCGCAGCTTAATTTTGTATGCATTACCGAGGCCTTTGAGTCGATCCGCCGGTACATGTGGATTAAGCAGCCGCTCCGCTAGTTTTTTCTTGAACTGATCTCGTAGACCTGCGCCCAGCTTCTCCCACTCTTTCCAGGCCTTTTCAGAAAATTCCAGCTCATAGGTCATCTATTGAGACCTTGATGGTGGGGTCGTTTTCTCGCTCCTTGCAAAGCGCGATCAACTCCAGATCATCAAGGCGCGTCATCATTGCCTCGTATTCTTTGGCAGGTACGCAATAAAACGCTGGTTCATTTCGGTTGAGAATCGCTACAGAGCGTCCACCTCCAGCAGCTACAGTGCCCATCGGATTTTTTTTCAATTCGGAAATACTCGCTACTACGTGAGAAAGAACGATGTGTGCCATTAAGGTGCTTCCTGAAGTACTTTTAACAGCACCTAAAATAGCACCCTCGAAGCTCTTAACTTCGATCCATTTGACGATACCACGTGATTTCCAACGACGTTTCTGTGTTGTCCGTCAGATATTTCTCGCACTTGGGTGGGAACAGGAAGGATCGCTACACTTTTCATCAGTAAATACTGCGGTGCCTGAACCCAAGCATTCACGAGCAGGCTCGCTCGCACATTTGCAACGCGTTCCAATGTGGGAGCGAGCCTGCTCGCGAAGAGGACAGTACAGTCGCCAGAGAACTCAAGTATTACGCGGCAGCGCGCACCAACAACACCCGCGTCACCCGCCGCTCTTCCACGGCTTTGACCGTCATGTGCCAGCCTTCAAGCTCCAGACGATCACCGATCACCGGCAATCGATCCAGAAGGCTCATCACCAACCCGGCCAGGGTCTGATAGTCCTCGGTCGGCTTGGCGCCAAACCCGGTGCGTTGGCGCACCCGCGCCAGGTTGAGCGCACCGCTGACCATAAACCCGCCCTGCTCCTCGACGACATCCGGGCCTTCGATTTCGCTGGCATCCGGCAACTCACCGGCAATCGATTCGAGAATGTCGGTCATGGTCAACACGCCGACAAAATCACCGAACTCATTAACCACGAAAGCAATGTGCGTCGACGCAGCGCGCATCTGCTCCAGTGCGTTGAGGATCGAATAACTGTCGAGCAGGTTGATGGTCTTGCGCGCCAGATGTTCCAGATTCGGCTCGGTACCGGCCAGGTACTCCTTGAGCAGTTCCTTCTTGTGCACGAAGCCCAACGGCTCATCCACCGCACCGTTGCGAATCAACGGCAGACGCGAGTAGGACGAGTGCATCAAGCGGGTACGAATCGCCTCGCGGTCATCGGCCAGATCAATTGTGTCGACATCGGCGCGCACGGTCATCAGCCCGCGAATCGGCCGCTCGGCCAGTTGCAGCACGCCGCTGATCATCACCCGCTCGCGACGGTCGAACAGTTCGGCACTTGGCGCGTCACCGTCATCGAGCAGGTCGGAGATTTCCTCGCCGACGTCTTCCGCCGCCAGTTTGCGCCCGCCCAGCAAGCGCATGACCGCGTGAGCAGTACGTTCGCGTATCGGTCGCAGGCCTTGCATCGAACGTTTGCGGCGAGCCCGGGCAATCTGGTTGAACACCTCGATCAGAATCGAGAAGCCGATGGCGGCATACAGATAGCCTTTCGGAATGTGGAAGCCCAGACCTTCGGCGGTCAGGGCAAAACCGATCATCATCAGGAAGCCCAGACACAGCATGATTACCGTCGGGTGCGCGTTGACGAAGCGCGTCAACGGCTTGCTGGCAACGATCATCAAGCCAATCGAGATGATCACCGCAATCATCATCACCGCCAGTTCATCGACCATGCCCACGGCGGTAATCACCGCATCCAGCGAGAACACCGCGTCGAGTACCACGATCTGCGCAACGATCGGCCAGAACATCGCATAAGCGCTGTTGGTCGTGCGTTCACCGACATGACCTTCAAGACGTTCGTGCAATTCCATGGTCGCCTTGAACAGCAGGAACACACCACCGAACAGCATGATCAGGTCACGGCCGGAGAAGCTCTTGTCGAATACCTCGAACAACGGCTGCGTGAGGGTCACCAGCCAGGAAATACTCGCCAACAGGCCCAAGCGCATGATCAGCGCCAGCGACAGGCCGATAATCCGCGCACGGTCGCGCTGATGCGGCGGCAGTTTGTCCGCCAGGATTGCGATGAACACCAGGTTGTCGATACCCAGCACCAGTTCCAGCACGATCAATGTCAACAAGCCTAACCAGGCTGTGGGATCCGCTAACCATTCCATAAAACGTCTCGATCTCTCTCAGTAAATTCAGGCTGCCGGACACGGCAAAGCGCAACGCGAAAGCTCTGGAGCCGCGTTAGCAACGATAGTCGGATGTCGGAAAACTGGATGTTGCGAGTGCATCAAGACCGCGCCATGGCGCGAGGGGAAGCGGTAACTGGGAGGCTCCGAGAGGGTGTTCATGTAGATCCTGAATGAAAAATGGCCTTGGAGCGTACAGGCTTTGGGAACATTTCCTACAGCGGCAAATCATTTCAAAATCTGTACGCCGTCAGCTTTGCTTCCTCCTAACGGGTTAAGGGAGGACAGCACCTGCGCTGAGTGCCGCGGGCCACAAACCTTGTCCCGAAGTGTCGGCACTCTGGGCGCAGATCCGCGACCGGTTGTACCTCGGTCGCGCCCGTCAGCACTGGCCACCGTATTGCCTGATGGCCGCTGAAGCCTCACACACTATTGCATCAGCCATCAAACGAGTAACGCTGGATAATTCCAGTGTAATTTTTTACCCGGTGGTTTGCTCCGCCCAGAGACTTCAAGACCAAGTCATCGTATATCTTCAATATTTCGTCAAGCCGATTGTATTCGGCTATATTTTTTTCATATTGGGTGGTCGTGCCCATGGTCAGTGTTCTGATCGCTTTCATCTCAAAGATGTCTGACCTCTCATTAACGGAACGTAGCAAGTTCGAAAAACAGAGTGGAGTCGCCATTGCAATAGCCAAAAGGGTGAGCAGTGCGTTGTACTCCCCGTCCTCCAGAACCTTTAAATCGTCGGATTTGAGGCTAACTTTGATCAAACGATAGACATTCAGAAATCGAAGTGCACGTCGAGGCGATGCCCCCATGAACCGCGCCAGTTTTTGCAGCGTTTGCGTCTCGCCTTCGGTGAGGCGCATCGGTTCCGACGCAACACCTTCAACATTGACGACCTCGACCGGGAGAGGCATATCAGGAACCGGAACAACACCGTTCATCGACTCCGCGTTCTTTATTCTTTCCAGTTGGCTCTTCAAAAACTGCTCACTCGATGCACTGTCCATTGGGCGCATCCAATAGGGTATCTGGAAGATTTTCTCCAAGTAATCAGACACAGACGCGGTCTGAGATTGCTCTTCATTACCCGTCATCAAATTCGGGTAACGCTCAAGCAATGCCTTGCGCACCCAACGCACATCTACAGCAACCATGACCACAAACAACGGGAAAGTAAGCAGCAGATGCACAGCCTGCAGTACTTCGACGACCTTATCCGGTGGGCAACGATCCAGGTCGTCGATGTATAGCGCAATACGTTTGAACGATCGAACTTCATCGGGTGGTTGTGTTGCAGCGGCACGCAACTTCTCGATGTCACTCTCCTCCAGTAGCCCGCCATTGGCTTCCAGAAACGCCTCCATCTTCGCTACGAATGCCTCTCGCTCTGCCTCGACCGACTCACGAAGACTGCTCGCCTCAGCCACATTGAAGGCCAGCTCTTCGAAATCCTTGCGTACTGTAGCGATCAACCCAAGGTGCTGCGCATAGTCACCGTCAGTCGCACGAGCGCGAACAAACTTCTTCAAACGCCCCGCACCGGTTCCCTGAGAGAAATCGTGTGTTGCGTGAGCCAACTGTTCACTGGTGACTTGCACCAAGGCCTTGGCCTCATCGACGGCTGCATTCATCCTCGCCAGATCTTGGCTTGCCACCTTAAATGTCCCTTGCTCCTTGGCAAGCCGACGATTGATGACGTCATCCAGTGCCTTCTTGCCCGACTCCAGCTTCTCCAGTGCGCCGCGAATTTTGCCCCAGACGTAACGCAGGCGCGCAGTGACAGCTGTCACTGCAACACTCAACAGGATCAGATCTTCATGCAGGCTGCCTAACGAAGGAACCTGGTTTTTTAGCACTGTCAGTCCTGTCGCAATCCATGGCAATGCCAACACGAGCCCCGTGAAAACGCCCACGCTCCTCCAACTCAGTAATTGAGACTTGTAACCGCTGGCGAGCAATTTCGCCCTTACGGTCTCGTTGCGCAGAGCATTGGATACCTCTTGAAAGTCTTTGACGTCCACAGCCAATGTGTCGATCCCAAGCAACTGCATGGCGCTCGTCATCTGGTTTTTTGCAGTTTCAACCTCTTCATCTTTATTTTCGGCGCCCAATATTTTGCTCAGCGTTTTAAAATAGATCATGGGCGAAGAAACAACTTTTGCGTGAGCATCTTCCAGTTCTTTACGAGCCTTGAGCAGTTGTTCGGCGGCCGCACGTTGGTCCCGGCGGCGCCGAACCAATTCCTTCGCCGCATCCAGCGTCAACATTCGAGAAGTTGATAAATGCTCGAGCAAAGGGTCGCGTACCTCAGGATTGTGCTTCGTGTACCAGCGATCCAGTTCAATGAACAAATGGTTGACCAGACTCGCCCACAGATTGGTTTCTGCGTAGTGCCAAGCATTGAATCGAATCTGTACGACATCCGTATGGAAGGCTTTAGAACCCGCTTCGGGTGCTTGGACGCTTGGTTCTCCCTTGATCAAACGCTCGATGTGCTGATAGATCAGCCGCATGAAAAATGACTTTCCGCTGCCCCAGTTGCCAAATAATCCGATGGCTAGAGGCGGAGTGAAATCCTTGGCTACGGCAAGGCGTGCAAAAGCTTTAGCTTCATCGTTGGCACCCAGGCGATCGTCTAGATCAGTTGCCCAAGGATCATCATTCTGAGTAATTACAATGGAGGTAGTGGCTGGGCGGCTGGTAGGCTTTTCCTGGCCCGAGACAAAGACCTGCGCCACCTCCTCCACCTCATCGGACACCTGAAGTGGTGGATCTTTTCGAGGTTCCTCTGATACTGCGGAAGTTTTATTCGATGCCGTCTTGGACTTTTCACGTACAGGTTGCAGGGTTTCTGGTGCTCGATAAAGATTTTCAGGCGGAATACGCTGCCTTGAACGCTGTCCCTCTAATGGGTCCGTTTGGTGCCGGTAAGTCGAACTTTCGTCGGGCCTAGTCGAGTTCGTGTCACGCTTTTGCAAGCTCTCGTCAGGTCTTTTCGAATTCTCGTCACGCTTTTGCGAGCTCTCGTCAAGTTTTTTCGAATTCTCTCTTTTGTTATCCATGACACGCTCCAGCTCGTACGAGCAACCCAAGAATAGATTTGGTGAATAGGTCAAAAAACGCTAACGTCCGGCAAAGCGCAGACGTGACAGCTGGCGCAAATCCCCTTCGAGGTAGTAATCGTTGGTCCAACTGTCGTCTATCGCCAATGGACTCACCTGCTTCAACGCCAGTTTCTTCGCGAAATAACGAAAGCGGTAATGCTCGTAGAACCGCAGCAGTTCCAGACCATAGCGGTCGGCAAGATCGGTGTCGCCACGAATGATCAGGTAGTTTTCATCATTGCCATTACTGGCCGAAGCGCTGAGGTTGTGGCTGCCGCTGATGATGGTCGGGGTGTCTGTGGTGAAGTCAGTGACCACCGCTTTGGTGTGCACCAGCAGATTGCCTTTCTGGCCTTTCATGTTCTCGCGCAGCCAGCCTTCCAGCCCGGTATTGAGCAACGCAGTGGCGGCGAATTCGGCGCTGCGGTCGGCGTGGAATCCGCTGATGCGACTGGCAGTGTTCTGCAGACCATAACGCAGAATGTCATCGTGCGGCTGGCCGAGTAACGCGTTAAGAATCGCGTCCGGCAGCGAAAACGCCGTGACGAACAGCACGTCCTTTTTTGCCGCGCTGATGATCTCAACGAACGCTTTCAGGTCAGCCCCGCCGGTACGCGGTGAAAAACCGGCGAATAACGGCTGTTGCGCATTCATCGGGTTGTGTTCGGTGACCCAGTCGCGGGTTACACCGACATCATCCGGCTGCACCCAGATCTGCTCGAACATTTGCAGATAACTGGCAGCAACCGATTCGTCGTCCAGCACATGCACCACATTGGCCTGACGATAGACCCCGTTGGCGGTGAAGTTGGTGCTGCCACACAGAACCGCTGCAGGCTGATGCTCGCCGCTGCCATCGACGCGACTCAGAACGATGAACTTGTTGTGAAAGATGTTATGGGTCACCCGCCCGCGTTTGCTCTCGAGCGGCAGCGCCGCCAGACTCGCTTGGTTGATCGTGGTGTCTTCGTCATCCAGCCGCGCGTGATACAGCACCCGCACCTTTACGCCCCGCGCGAATGCCGCGTTCACCGCCTCGATGATCGCCTGCAATTGGTATTCATAGATGGCAATGTCCAGCGCCCATTGCTCGTCGACGGCGCGCTCGATAAAACCCAGCAAGCGCCCGAGCAAGCCGTTTTCCAGCCACTGACGGGCCGCATCGGGCCAGGCTTCGATGGGCATGTTTTTGTTGGCGCTGATCTGTGCGTCGAGATCGGGAAACTTGCGCTGGAATGCCTGACTGGCGGCAACGGCGCGATTGAAGATCACGCTTTGGTTGCTCGGGTGACCGTCATCGGAAGTGATCGTCAGCTCCAGCGATTCACCCAACTGCACGGCGTCGGCAGAGCCGTAGGCCAGGTGCACACGATAGTGAAGGGTCATGCCCGGATTGACCGCGTAATCGGCCCAGCGAAATTTCTGCAGCGGGGCGGTATCGCTCGGTGTGGCGTGGAACTGCGCAAAGGTGTGCGGCTTGCCGGGGAAGGTCAGGCTGTTAAACAGAAACAACCAGGGTTTGGCGCCCTGCTGCTTTTCGATGGCAAACCCAAGCAGGCCTTTGCGCCGGGGCTCGGCCAGATCCATGGCGAGCAGCACGCCGTTGGTGCCGGCGTAGGCTTTGACGCGGAAATCGTCTGCGGGATTGCTGACCAGTACGCGCATCGCTCACTCCTTGTGATTGGGGCTGGGTGCAGCATAGAGCAGGGATGCGGGTTTGAGTGTTTAAATGAAAAACCGAGGTGATGCCTTCGCGAGCAGGCTCGCTCCCACATTTGAACGCATTCCAGGGTGGGAGCGAGCCTGCTCGCGAAGACGTTCGAACAATCGCTGAAAAGCTCAGAGAGAAATCAGCTCATCGATATGTCGATACTCTGACCCCAACGCCTCGGCCAGATCCCGCGCCCGCCCCAACCGGATCGGCCCGCGCTCGATATCGATCAACAACCCCGGACACGCCAGCGCCGGCAATCCCGACCACTGTTTCAAACGCCCATCGGTCACCACCAGCAACCGCTGCTGCTCCGCAGGAAAACGCTTGCGCCGCACCGCCAGCCATTGCTCGGCCTGCATCAGTGCCGGCATTAACGGCGTGCCACCGCCAGCGCCCAACGCCTCCAGCCAGGTATGCAAACCGCTGGACGCCTTCAACCCTTGCACCTGCCATTTCGGCGCCGCGCCACTGGCCGTCAACAACGCCAGGCGCGCACGTTGGCGGTAAGCGTCATCGAACAGTTGCGCGAGCAGGCCTTTGGCATCGCTCAAAGCCTGATGGCGCCGTGTCGAGGCCGACGCATCGACGATGACCAGCCATAGTTCATGCGGCGAGCGCGTGCGCAGTTGAAACAGCAGATCCTCACGCCCCCGAGGACACCCGTTGAGCAACGTGCCCGGCCAGTTCACCGTACCGCTGCGAGCGGCATGACGCTTGCCTTGGCGTCCGTTGTCCAGCCGTCCGGCGCGGGGTCTGGCATTCGCCCCCGCGTCGGACCGGGGGCGAATGCCTAAGGCTTTTTTGGCCAGCTCGGCACTTCACGGCGAGCGCCCGTGGCGAGCGCGGGCGCCGGCATGTCACCCCACTGGCCCTGCCCTTCGCTCGGCGAAGCCTGAGCCTCGGCGGGTGATTGGGCTGATTGTTGAGGGCTCGATGCCGGTTGCTCGCGACGACGATGGCGCAGGGCAAACTCGGCCACGGCGTCGATATCTTCTTCACCAATCACCTCAGCCCCGCGCCATGCAGCATGAGCCCGGGCGGCGCGCAACCAGACCAGGTCGGCACGCAGACCATCGACCCCGGCGGCAAAACAGCGCTCGGTAATCTGTGCCAGCGACACGTCGTCCAGCGCTATGTTGACCAAGGCAACGCGAGCGGTTTCGCAGCGAGTACGCAGGGCTAGTTGCTCAGCTTCCCACTGCGCGCAGAACGCTTGCGGATCGCTGTCGAAATCCAGTCGCCGACGAATGATCTGTCCGCGTTCGGTCGGTGCCGTGTGGCCACTGAGGGCGACGTTCAAGCCGAAGCGGTCGAGCAACTGAGGACGCAACTCGCCCTCTTCCGGATTCATGGTGCCGATCAGTACGAAGTTCGCCGAATGCCGATGGGAAATACCGTCGCGCTCGATCAGGTTGGTGCCGCTGGCGGCGACATCGAGCAGCAGGTCGACGAGGTGATCTGGCAGCAGATTGACTTCATCGACGTAGAGCACACCGCCGTCAGCCTTGGCCAGCACACCCGGCGAAAACTGCGCACGCCCCTCACTGAGGGCAGCGTCGAGGTCGAGGGTGCCGACCAAACGTTCTTCGGTGGCGCCCAGCGGCAAGGTGACGAATTGACCACTGGCGAGAAGATCGGCCAGGCCACGGGCCAGCGTGGACTTGGCCATGCCACGCGGGCCTTCGATCAACACACCGCCGATTTTCGGGTCGATGGCGGTGAGGCACAGGGCGAGTTTCAAGTCATCGGCGCCGACCACGGCGGAGAGCGGGAAATGTGGTGTGTCGGTCATTTGGGTTTTCTCTGTCGTGGTCGTGGGTGTACTTGGCATTGTGGGGTGTCAGTTGGGGTGGCCCTCACCCAGAGGAAGAGGGAACTGAGCGAGTTGCTTTTGCAAGGTACGCCGACCTGAATTATCGAGTTGACTTCGATTCTGAACAGCACACAAATCGGCTCCCTTTCCCCCTCGCCCCCTTGGGGGAGAGGGCTGGGGTGAGGGGGTGACTTTCCTGAGGACGCTACATATCTTCCTCTATATCCAGCAGCAGATTTTCCAGCGCCTCTTTATAAGCCCCCGGCTCCTGCCACATCCCCCGCTGTTGCGCCTCAAGCATGCGTTCGGTCATATCCCGCAGCGCATGCGGATTATGCTCGCGAACAAATTCCCGAGTCGCCGGATCGAGCAAATAAGCATCCGCCAACAACGCGTACTGGTGGTCATCGATCAACTGCGTGGTGGCATCGAACGCAAACAGGTTATCAACCGTCGCCGCCATTTCAAACGCACCTTTATAGCCGTGCCGCTTGACCCCGTCGATCCATTTCGGATTAGCCGCCCGCGAGCGAATCACCCGGTTCAGCTCTTCTTTCAAGGTGCGAATCTTCGGCAGATCCGGCTGGCTGTGATCGCCGTGATAACTGGCCGCCGCTTCGCCGCGCAGGGTTTCCACGGCGGCGAGCATGCCGCCCTGGAACTGGTAATAGTCGTTGGAATCGAGCAAGTCGTGCTCGCGATTGTCCTGATTTTGCAACACCGCTTGCACCTGACTCAGGCGCTGCACGAATTGTTCACGGGCGGCGGTGCCTTCGTCGGAACCGCCGTAAGCGTAGGCGCCCCAATTCAGATAAACCTCGGCCAGATCGTCGCGGCTCTGCCACAAACGCCCGTCGATAGCGCCCTGCACGCCCGCACCGTAGGCACCGGGCTTGGCCCCGAAGATTCGCCAACCGGCCTGACGCCGCGCCGTTTCGTCATCAAGACCCGATTGCAGCAAAGACTCACGCTCGGCGCGCACTTTAGCCGCCAGCGGATTGAGATCGTCCGGCTCATCCAGTGCCGCCACTGCTTGCACAGCAGCGTCGAACAGGCGGATCAGGTTGGCAAAGGCATCGCGGAAGAATCCGGAGACTCGCAGGGTGACATCAACGCGCGGGCGGTCGAGCAGGCTCAGCGGCAGAATCTCGAAATCATCGACACGCTGACTGCCAGTGGCCCACACCGGGCGCACGCCCATCAGCGCCATGGCCTGGGCGATGTCGTCGCCGCCGGTGCGCATGGTCGCGGTGCCCCACACCGATAATCCGAGCTGACGCAGGTGATCGCCGTGGTCCTGCAGGTGACGCTCGAGAATCAACGTCGCCGACTGGAAACCGATGCGCCATGCGGTGGTGGTCGGCAGATTGCGTACGTCGACCGAGTAGAAATTGCGTCCGGTCGGCAGCACGTCGAGGCGACCACGGCTGGGCGCGCCGCTCGGGCCGGCGGGGACGAAACGACCGCTGAGGGCGTCGAGCAGGCCGCGCATTTCAGCGGGGCCGCAGGCGTCCAGGCGTGGGGCGACGACTTCGCGCAGATTGTCGATGATTGCGCCGACTTCAGCCCAACGCGGTCCTTGTAGGAGTGAGCCTGCTCGCGATGGCGGTGTGTCAGGCAAATCTGTATCGAATGACACTCCGCTATCGCGAACAGGCTCACTCCTACAAGGGGATTGCAGCGTCTGGAAAATCAGTTCAGTGGCAAACAGTTCGAGGCGTTCGCGGGTGTCGCCGGCGGTGCGCCAGACTTCGTCGCTTTGCTCTTGCAGCTCTGCGGGACGCGGGCCGGTCCATGGATCGGCCAACGCACAGTCGAGCGGATCGAAACCAAGTTCGAATGCTTTGGCCAGTGCGCGCAGCAGGCTCGACTGCGCGCCCTTCCCGTCTCCGCGCGGAATACGCAACAACGCCAACAACGTATCAATGCGCAATCGCCCGCTCGGTGACTCGCCGAAAATGTGCAAGCCATCGCGAATCTGCGATTCCTTCAAATCACACAAATAGGTATCGAGACGCGGCAACCAGATCGCCGCGTCGGCGTCGCTGTCCATCCCGGCGTCGAGTTGCAGTTCGCGGTCGATCTGCGTGTCCCGCACCAGTTGCAGAATGTCGCGCTGCAACTCGCGGGCGCGACGCGGATCGAGCAACTGCGCTTCGTAATATTCGTCGGCCAGCAGCTCCAGATTGCGCAACGGCCCATAGGTTTCGGCGCGGGTCAGCGGCGGCATCAGGTGGTCGATGATCACCGCTTGCGTACGCCGCTTGGCCTGGGCGCCCTCGCCCGGGTCATTGACGATAAACGGATAGATGTTCGGCAGCGGCCCGAGCACTGCGTCCGGCCAGCAGTTTTCCGAAAGGCCAACGCCTTTGCCCGGCAGCCATTCGAGGTTGCCGTGCTTGCCGACGTGAATCACGCCGTGGGCGCCGTAGGTGTTGCGCAACCAGAAATAGAACGCCAGATAACCGTGCGGCGGCACCAGATCGGGATCGTGATAGACCGCGCTCGGATCGACCTGATAACCGCGCGCCGGCTGAATGCCGACGAAGGTCAGGCCGAAGCGCAGACCAGCAATCATCATCCGCCCGTCGCGGCACATCGGATCGTTTTGCGGCGGGCCCCAGCGTTCGACAACGGCGGCGCGATTGGCCTCGGGCAGCGCATTGAACATCGTCAGGTACGCGTCCATCGCCAGGCTTTGCTGGCACGGGCGCAGATCAATCGTGTCGAGATCGTTGCTGACGCCGCCGAGCAATTGCTGGATCAACTCGGTGCCGCTGCCCGGCAGTTCAGCGGTGAGCGGATAACCCTCAGCCTGCAACGCGCGCAGGATATTCAGCGCCGCTGCGGGCGTGTCGAGGCCGACGCCGTTGCCGATGCGTCCGTCGCGGGTCGGGTAATTGGCGAGAATCAGCGCAATGCGTTTTTCGCCATTCGGCACCCGTGCCAGAGCAATCCAGCGCCGCGCCAGTTCCGCGACAAAATCCATGCGCTCAGGCTGCGCGCGGTAGCAGACCACATCGGACTGGCTGCGCTCACTGCGCCAGGCCAGATCCTTGAAACTGATCGGCCGACTGATGATGCGCCCGTCGAGTTCCGGCAAGGCAATGTGCATCGCCAGATCCCGTGGCCCCAGACCTTGCTCACTGTCACGCCAGCCGGGCTCGTTGTCCTGCGCGCAGATCGCCTGGATCACCGGAATATTGCGGCGAAACGGCCGCAGATGCGGCGCTTCAGGGCTGGACTGAGCGAATCCAGTGGTGTTGAGAATCACCCCCGCCTCGACTTCATCCAGCCAATCCTCGACCACCGCCAGGCAGCCGGGTTCTTTCAGACTGGCCAGCGCGATCGGCAGCGGATTCAACCCCGCTGCCTGCAAGCGCTGGCAGAAAACATCGATGAACGCGGTGTTCGCCGCTTGCAGGTGCGAGCGGTAAAACAGCACCGCCGCCACCGGGTTTTCCGGCAGCCATTCGGCTTGCCAGTCACTCAGTGCGGCGCTGGTTTTGTTCGGGTGGTAAATCGCCGTGCGCGGCAGGGTTTGCGGTTCTTCCCAGGCGTAATCGCGGGCGAGCCAACGGCTGGCCAGACAGCGGAAGAAATCCAGCGCGTTGCCCAGACCGCCCTGACGCAAAAACTGCCAGAGCCGGTCGCGATCTTCTGCATTGACGGTGCTCAAGTCGCTGAGCTCCGGATCGGGACGGTCATCGCCCGGTACCAGAATCACCTGCACGCCACGTTCGGCTAGCTCGACCAAGCGCTCGACGCCATAACGCCAATAGGCAATGCCGCCGTGCAGCGAGATCAGAATGACCTTGGCGTGACGCAGCACTTCGTCGACATACAGATCGACCGAAGCGTGATTCTGCACCTGCATCGGATTGGCCAGACGCAGGCTCGGATAATCTTCCGGCAACTGCTGCGCGGCTTCGGCGAGCAGCGCCAGGCTGGAGTCGCCGCTGCACAGGATCACCAGCTCGGCGGGGGTTTGGCCAAGGTCGGCAATGTTGTCATCCGAGACGAAACCGCCGGGCTGAGTCCTGAGCAGGTGCATGGTTTAAACGCTGAGCGCAGCGCGCAGTTGCGCTTCGAGTTGGGCGGCGTCGAGTTCCTGACCGATCAGCACCAGACGCGTGACGCGCGCTTCCTCGGCACCCCACTGACGGTCGAAATGCTTGTCGAAACGCGTGCCCACGCCCTGGATCAGCAAACGCATTGGCTTGTTCGGAATGGCCGCAAAGCCCTTCACGCGCAAGATGCCGTGCTTGACCACCAGTTGCGTCAGGGCGTCGAGCAGTAGGCTTTCATCAGCTTGCGGAAGTTCGATGGAGATCGAATCGAAGGCGTCGTGATCGTGGTCATCGTGGTCGTCATCGCCTTCACCGTGGTGGTGATCATGGTGGCTGTGGCGGCTGTCGATGTGTTCTTCGGAACCGGCGCCGAGGCCGATCAACACGTCCAGTGGCAGACGGCCGTTGCTGGCTTCGATGATTTTGACGGCGGGCGGCAATTCTTCGGCGACTTCTGCGCGAACGCGAGCGAGGTCTTCCGGGCTGGTCTGATCGGCCTTGTTGAGGATGACGAGGTCGGCGCTGGCCAGTTGGTCGGCGAACAGTTCGTGCAGCGGCGATTCGTGATCGAGGTTCGGGTCGAGTTTGCGCTGCGCATCGACTTGATCCGGGAACGCGGCGAAGGTGCCAGCGGCTACGGCCGGGCTGTCGACCACGGTGATCACCGCGTCAACGGTGCAGGCGCTGCGGATTTCCGGCCACTGGAAGGCTTGCACCAGCGGTTTTGGCAGGGCCAGGCCCGAGGTTTCGATGAGGATGTGATCGAGGTCACCGCGACGCGCGACCAGTTCACGCATCACCGGAAAAAATTCTTCCTGAACGGTGCAGCACAGACAGCCGTTGGCCAGTTCGTAGACGCGGCCGGTGGCTTCTTCTTCGGTGCAGCCGATGGTGCATTGCTTGAGGATTTCACCGTCGATGCCCAGCTCGCCGAACTCATTGACGATCACCGCGATGCGACGGCCTTGGGCGTTATCGAGCATGTGCCGCAGCAGCGTGGTTTTGCCCGAGCCGAGGAAGCCGGTGACGATGGTGACGGGGAGTTTGGCCAGTGTTTTCATCGGTATGCCCTTTGGCAAGCGGCGGGCATACGGGACGAGAACCGGCCACGCGCGTGCGCGCCGGAAGCGTTCGCCACCGGATCACCCCGCCCGGTTGTAGTGAGAATCTGTGACGAGGCAGGTCTCCTGGCTGACGGTGTTCAGGCATTGGGCCTGGCGTTGGCTGCGCCTTCCCGCTGGCTCATGGGTTGAGCTGGCAGTGGCGTGGCAGCGAACATCACCGTTCACAGTTGCGGGGGCAGCCGCGGCATTGACCGCGTTCCCTTCTTAGCTTCGGCAACGGCCGAAGAACCTCGAAAGCGCAAGGCTACGCATGGTGTGGTTTTGGGTCAATGCTTTGGGGGTTTTGGATTGGGGGCATATCCGTTGCTGCGGGTGCTGCTTCTGGCGGTTTCGCTCTTACAGCGAGTCCCTTTTTCAAACGCCAAAAAGGAACCAAAAGGCTTTGCCCCGGCGTACGGCACTTCGCTGAGGCTCAGTGTTCCCTCGCTACGGTGTCCATCCGGGGGCATCGCCTACGGTTTGCTTCGCTGCACCTCCTCTCGATGTGTGCGGCTTCGCCGCACGGCGCTACGCGCCTACCCCCGGATGAACACCTTCGCTCGGCCTGCCGAAGGGGCAAAAGATCAAAAGCCAAAGCCAAAGCCAAAGCCAAAGCAGGATCAAAAACCAGATCAAGAGCCCCTCACCCTAGCCCTCTCCCCAAGGGAGAGGGGACTGACCGAGGTGTTTGGGAGAGCTACGCCGACGTGCGATACCGAGTTGAACTCAAGCTTTGAAAAGCCCAAAAATCGGCCCCCTCTCCCTCGGGAGAGGGCTGGGGTGAGGGGAAGCACCACCACAAATCCAAAGCCGACCACGCCCCGCTCTTCACCACTCAATAGGCCGAGTGTCAGCTCGCCTGCTCTTGATCTTGATCCACGGGCGACGTCGGAAGGCTGAGTGGAGGGATTGATCCGGGCGTGGGAGCGTAGCGACCGTTTGGCGCAGCCAAACACAGCGAGAGGAGGTGCAGCGAAGCAAACCGTAGGCGCTGCGCCCGGATCGATCCCGGAGCGAAGGAACCCCGAGCCCCAGCGAGCGGGCCGCACGTAGGAGCAAGCCTTTTTGGTTACTTTTTCGGCGTCTGGAAAAAGTGACCCGCCGTAAGGGCGGAACCCTAATCAGCCACACCCGCAGCAACGGATATACACCCAAAAATTGACCAAAACCCCACCCCCATGCTCTCCTACACAACTTGTTACGGGTGCCCTTCACAGGGTGAAACGGGAAACCGGTGAATCATGTGCTTTACTCAGAGCCATGTCAGTCCGGTGCTGCCCCCGCAACGGTAAGCGAGCGAAGCGTCAAAACCACTGTGTCTGTACGGCATGGGAAGGTGACGCTTGCAGGTCGGCATGACGCCAACCCCTCGTGAGCCCGGAGACCGGCCCGCAACACACAGCCCGCACCTTGTGCGTCGCTGAACATAACAAACCCGCGGTGGGCGGGCGCTGTTCGAACCTCTGCGAGCCCGACCCGCAGGGGTTTTCATGCGCTCGATTCACCCACTGACATTCCAGAGGGAAGCGCCATGTCGATCATCAGCAGCACCGGCAGCAACACGGACAAAATCGCCAGCACCACCACCCTGAGCCAACGCCTGGCCGCCGCGATCTTCGCGTCGATCCTCGGCGCCAGCCTGGTCTACTTTGCCGGTTTCTCGCACATCGAAGCGGTGCACAACGCCGCCCACGATACCCGCCACAGCGCCGCGTTCCCGTGCCACTGAGACCTGTCGACATGATCAAGCGTATTGCGCAAACCGCAGGTTTCACCGGTCTGCTGGCCGCCCTGCTCCTCACCCTGCTGCAAAGCTTCTGGGTGTCGCCACTGATTCTTCAGGCCGAGACGTTCGAGAAAGCCGAACCGGTTGCAGAAGTTCACGAACACGCCGCCGGCACCGCTGCGCACACCCACGACGCCGAAGCCTGGGAGCCGGAAGACGGCTGGCAGCGCGTGGTCTCGACCACGGGCGGCAATCTGGTCGTTGCCGTCGGTTTCGCCCTGATGCTCGCGGGCCTGTACACCCTGCGCGCGCCGACCAAAACCTCGCAAGGCTTGCTCTGGGGCCTGGCCGGTTACGCGACATTCGTACTGGCACCGACGATGGGCCTGCCACCTGAATTGCCGGGCACTGCCGCTGCTGATCTGGCCTCACGCCAGATGTGGTGGATCGGCACCGCCGCTTCGACCGCTGTCGGCCTGTCGTTGATTGCGTTCAGCCGTCACTGGCTGATGAAAATCCTCGGCGTGGCCATCCTTGCTGTGCCGCATGTAATCGGCGCACCCCAGCCGCAAGTGCATTCGATGCTCGCTCCCGAGGCATTGGAAGCTCAGTTCAAAATCGCTTCGCAGTTGACCAACGTGGTGTTCTGGCTGGCCCTCGGCCTGATCAGCGCCTGGTTGTTCCGCCGCAAAAGCGATGGCCAATACCACGCATGACCGATGACAGCGCAGCGCCGACCTTCGTGATCGGCCTGGGCTGCCAGCGCGGCTGCCCGGCCAGTACGCTGCGCGCGTTACTTGATCAGGCGTTACAGGCTCATCGGATTGAGCTGCAAGCAGTCAAGGCCTTGGCCAGTATCGACCTGAAGCGTGATGAGCCCGGTCTCCAGGAACTCGCCGCACAGCTGGCGCTGCCGTTGCTGTACTTCAGCAGCGCAGAACTGGCCAGTTATCAGGAACGACTCAGCCACCGTTCCGAGATCGCTTACGAACGTACCGGTTGCTATGGCGTCGCCGAAAGCGCCGCGCTGGCCCTTGCCGAACAGCTGATTCAGGCACCGGCAAAACTGCTGATTTCCCGGCAAAAATACGCTCAGGCCACCTTCGCATTGGCCGGCGCAGCATAAATTCCCGATAATCCCCGCCACCGATCATGAGCAATCTTCATCTGAAGCGATTGCCGTGCCCCTTTTTCACAGGATTCAACCATGACCGTTTACTTCATCGGCGCTGGCCCCGGCGACCCGGAACTGATCACTGTCAAAGGCCAGCGGCTGATTCGCAGCTGCCCGGTGATCATTTATGCAGGCTCGCTGGTACCGGCGGCGGTGCTGGACGGTCATCAGGCGCAAACCGTGGTCAACAGCGCTGAATTGCATCTGGAACAGATCATCGAATTGATCAAAACCGCGCACGCCAACGGTGATGATGTGGCGCGCGTGCATTCCGGTGATCCGAGCCTGTATGGCGCGATTGGTGAGCAGATTCGCTATCTGCGCGAGCTGAATATTCCATTCGAGATTATTCCGGGAGTGACGGCAACGGCAGCCTGTGCGGCGTTGCTGGGTGCGGAACTGACGTTGCCGGACGTCTCGCAAAGCGTGATTCTGACCCGCTACGCCGACAAGACCGCCATGCCGGCCGGTGAGGAACTGGGCAGTCTGGCGCAGCATGGCGCGACCATGGCGATTCATCTGGGGGTTAACCATCTGCAGAAGATTCTGGTGGAACTGCTGCCGCATTACGGCGCGGACTGCCCGATTGCGGTGATTCACCGGGCGACGTGGCCGGATCAGGATTGGGTGATGGGAACGCTGGCGGATATCGCCGGGAAGGTCGAGGCCAAAGGGTTTCGGCGTACGGCGTTGATTCTGGTGGGTCGCGTTTTGGGGAGTGAGGTGTTTAGCGAGTCATCGCTGTATCGCGCCGGGCATGCGCATCTTTATCGACCTTGAAGGCCCTTTCGCGAGCAGGCTCGCTCCCACATTGGGAATGCGATCAAATGTGGGAGCGAGCTTGCTCGCGAAGGCTTTCTTGAATTTCAGCCATAAAAAAACGGCGCTCACGGGGCGCCGTTTTTCATGTCCGCAGCGAACACCTTAGTAATAGGCGTTTTCTTTCTGCGTGTGGTCGGTCACGTCGCGAACGCCCTTCAGTTCAGGGATTCGCTCAAGCAAGGTGCGCTCGATGCCTTCCTTCAAGGTCACGTCCGCCTGGCCGCAGCCCTGGCAACCGCCACCGAACTGCAGCACGGCAATGCCGTCTTCCACCACATCGATCAGGCTGACCTGACCGCCGTGGCTGGCCAGCCCCGGGTTGATCTCGGTTTGCAGGTAGTAGTTGATGCGCTCGTTGACCGGGCTGTCGGCGTTGACCATCGGGACTTTGGCGTTTGGCGCCTTGATGGTCAGCTGGCCGCCCATGCGGTCGGTGGCGTAGTCGACGACGGCGTCATCGAGAAACGCTTCGCTGAAATGATCGATATAAGCGGTGAAGCTTTTCAGCCCCAGCGCGGTGTCTTCAGGTTTTTCTTCGCCCGGCTTGCAGTAGGCAATGCAGGTTTCGGCGTACTGGGTGCCAGGCTGGGTGATGAAGACGCGGATGCCGATGCCCGGGGTGTTCTGCTTGGAGAGCAGATCAGCCAGGTAATCGTGGGCGGCGTCGGTAATGGTAATAGCGGTCATGGAAACTCCTCGCAGGCTTGGGCGCAGTTTACGCCAATCGTTGCGCCGGACAAAGTCCTAGTATTTTTGTCGGGAAAGATTCTCGTCGGGCTCGTCGTCGATTCGCGCCTTGAGCCAGCGATAGCTGCGTTTTTCCACCCATTCGTAGCTCAACCAGGAGCCGACGCCGATGGCCAGCGCACACACGACAAACATCAAATACGGGTTGATGCCGTAGCGTCGCGCGATAAATCCACCCACCGACAGCACCAGAACGTGCATCAAGTACACCGAATACGAGCAATCGCCGAGCAGCTTGAGCACACGACTGCGCTCGACATAACGCTCAAGCGAGATACACGCCATCACCAGCACCGCACTCGGCACCCCCCAATTGAGCAGCCTCGGCGCCGGTGCCAAATGATAAATCGCCAGCAACGCCACGACGATGGCCGCCAGTGGCAGCCACAGTCCCGCACCGATCCAGCCCCGGCGATAGAGCATGCCGATGCCGATCCCCAGCAGAAACTCATAGACAATGTCCGAACGGTAAAACTCGCTTATCCAGCCAAACCCGGTCCACGCCTGACTCACTGCGAACAGCAATGCCGCGACCACCAGCAGGCGCACCTGCAAGCGGAACAGCAACGCCCAGGCAAACAGCACGTAAAACAGGATTTCGTAATTCAGCGTCCAGCCGACATTCAGCGTCGGATAGAAGCCGTAGCCGCCGGGGTTTTCCGTAGGAATGAACAGCAACGACAACAGCAGATGACCCCAGTCCACCGTTTGATCCGGCAGCAACGGCTGGGCGAACACCACCAGCACCGCCATCAACAGCGTGTACAGCCAATACGCCGGGACGATGCGAAACAGGCGGTACAGCAGAAAGCGCGTCGGCGGCAGCGGTTTGTTTTCGGTCGAGAGGAAAATCACCAGACCGCTGATGACGAAGAAGATATCGACGCCCACCGCGCCCTTGTCGATGAACAGCTGCCCGATGGGCCCACGTGCCTGAAAGTCGAAGAATATCTGCATGAAGTGATGGCAGACCACCGTCCACGCGGCAAGCGCACGCAGGGCTTGCACTGAAATCAACATCACCTGCTCCCGATCACAATTGCAAAAACACCACTTCACCCTGTGGGAGCGAGCCTGCTCGCGAAAGCGACGGTACGTTCAATGTATTCGGTGCCTGACACTCCGCCTTCGCGAGCAGGCTCGCTCCCACAGGGGATTTGTGTGTTACCTGAAGCTGTGACAGTCGGCCTGTTTCAAATGATCAAAGATTCTCGTAGCGGTTCATGTCCAGCACGCCCTCTTCCACCGGATCGGTTTCGTGGATGTACTGACTCAAATCGTGGAAATAGAACCAGAATTGCGGATGACTGCGGCGAATCCCCCAGCGTTCGACGATTTTCTCGAAACGATTGGCATCCTTGGCGTTTTCCATCGCATCGACAAACGCCGGCACCTGATCGGCCGGGACGTTGAAGATGAAGTTCGGATAACTGCTGAGTACGCCCGGATAAATCGTGAGCGTGTCCAGTCCTGGTTGATAGCGCAGCGATTCACCGAGCAGGAACGCCACGTTGCTGTGTGCACGATTGCGCAGCAGGCTGTAGACCTCGCGTTTGCCGCTGGCAGTTTCAATGCGCAGCATCGTCGCTTCCGGCAACTGCTCGATCACCTTCAAACCGGCCGCCGGACGTGAGGTCAGGCGACTCAAGGCCTGTTCGGCATTTTGCAGCCCTGGGTCGATATTCGGCCGCGAGCAATAAGCGCCATCGCAGCGATTGATCGGATCGGGCCGCGCATTGAGATCGCCGTAACGCGCCAGTAATTGCATGGCGAAGTCGTATTTCGGGTCTTTCTCGTCGAGTTTCAGCGCAGTCGGTTTGTCGTCGTCAATCGCCTCGTAATCGAGCCACATCTTGAACTGGCCACCGCTCTGATACCAATCGTCGAGGTAATCCTCGCGGGAATCGGCGGGCATCAGGCGCAGGAAGTTCTGCTCGGCGCCGTTGCGGATCAGATCGAAATACAGACGGGTTTGCGCCTGATGCGAGACGTTGCCGAATACATCGAAGTTGACTGCCAACTGGTAATAGGTGCGTTCCAGCAGCGGATAGTCGAACAGCCACATGGTTTGCGGCACTTCACCGATCAGGCCTTTGGTCACTGAAGCGCTGTCGAAGTGGCGGAAAATGCTCAGCAGAGCGTTGTCGTTGCCGGCCCACAGCGTCGACCAGCTCGGCGCGGGCACATCGGCGTAGCTGTCGCGGCGCAGGGCCTCGTACTCATTACGTTTGTTGCGATAGTTGTGCCACAGACTCAACACACTGCCGACATCGTCGTTCTGCCCCGGCATGGCCAGCAACGGTGTGGCCTGACCGCGATAATTCGGGTCGGTGATATAGAGGTCGTGTTCCGGTGCCTGGAACAGTGCCCAGAAGTTGTCGCGGATCACGTCGGTCGCAATCTGCCCCCGGCACACCGGGCCGCGAATAAACGTGCGGACGAAGTATTCGGCGTTGTCGAGCATGAACTGGTAACGCGCCTGCGCCGGAATCGCTTCGAACGTCGCGAATGGATTGGCACGGCTCTGCGGGCCGTAACCGGGCAACGCATTGACCTGCCAGTTGCCGCTGTAGAACAGGCTTTTCACCCGCGCCATCTTCGCCGCGCTCAGCGGGTAGGTGATGTGGGTTTTATGCACAATCACGCCCTGCACCGGCCACAAGCGGTAATACACCTGAGTGCCCGGATCGTCGTTGGGACGACGGGTGGCGATCAGGTCGATCGGCTGACCGCTTGGTGTACGTGATCGCACCCACTGGAAATAATGCCCTGGCTCGCCGTCCTTGAAGTAGATGTGCGCGAGGTACCAGTGCTCGTACAACCAGCGGCCGACCAGACTTTGCCGGGCGCCGGGGGTGTTGAGCAGGTTTTCCCACTGGACGATCTGCAGCGCCTCTTTCGCGCTCGGCGCCAGGCCTTGTTCGTCAATCGGCGCACCCGAGGCCAGCCAGCGCTGCAGCGTCTGATATTGCTGATCGGTCAGCCCGGTCACCGCCAGTGGCATGCCCTCTTTCGGATGGGCACCGGCGTAGCCTTCAAACTCGGCGGGCAGCGAGCACATGTTCTCGCGGTTCAGGCCCAGCACAATCTCTTCCGGGAGTTTGGCGTTCGGCGTCAATGGCGTTTTATGCCCCAGCTCGAGCATGCGCGCCATCAGCGCCGCCTGACTGCCCTGCGCATCGAGCACCGAATAGAAGTCTTTCTGCTGCCAGGCACGTTTGCCGAAGGCGTCGTAGAACAGCCGAGTGGTCGGTGCCGCTTGTGTGCGCTCGCCGTCATAGACCGGCATCTTGCTCGCGCCACGGGCCGCGCCCTCGCCACTGCCCAGGTTCAACTGGCAGGCCGAGTCGTAGCAGGCATGGCAGGCCACGCACTTCTCGGTGAAGATCGGTTGGATATCACGGCTGTATGAGATCGTGGGCTCTTGCGCAACGGCGCCCCAGCTTAAGAACAGCAAAACCATGCTGATGACGCGGTACGACATGCCCTTGATCCCGATCCTGAAAAAAACGCCGCGAGTCTACAGTATGACGCTCGTACCAACATGAACGATATTCATGCAAAAGCCCCACATGCTCTAAAAGCGCACAGGTTTGCTATGATCCCGCTCCTTCGTAATGGTCTTTCCGAGTAGTCCAAATGTCCGATCGCAGCGTCCGC
Source organism: Pseudomonas sp. S3_C06 (assembly GCF_054667675.1). Lineage (NCBI taxonomy): Bacteria > Pseudomonadati > Pseudomonadota > Gammaproteobacteria > Pseudomonadales > Pseudomonadaceae > Pseudomonas > Pseudomonas sp. S3_C06. The sequence goes on along the minus strand of NZ_CP162747.1, from coordinate 95,005 downwards.
CTTCAAGCTCTCAAGCAAGCTCTCAAAGAGCGCATCCTGATACTCGACGGCGGTATGGGCACGATGATCCAGAGCTACAAGCTCGAAGAGCAGGATTATCGCGGCAAACGCTTCGCGGACTGGCCGAGTGACGTCAAGGGCAACAACGACCTGCTGGTGATCACCCGTCCGGACGTGATCGGCGGCATCGAGAAAGCCTACCTGGATGCCGGCGCCGATATCCTCGAAACCAACACCTTCAACGCTACGCGCATTTCCATGGCCGACTACGGTATGGAAGAGCTGGCCTACGAGTTAAACGTAGAAGGCGCACGTCTGGCCCGCAAGGTCGCCGACGCCAAGACCGCCGAGAACCCGGCCAAGCCGCGTTTCGTCGCCGGCGTGCTCGGTCCGACCAGCCGCACCTGTTCGCTGTCGCCGGACGTCAACAACCCCGGCTATCGCAACGTCACCTTCGATGAGCTGGTGGAGAACTACACCGAAGCCACCAAAGGCCTGATCGAGGGCGGCGCCGACCTGATCCTGATCGAAACCATCTTCGACACCCTCAACGCCAAAGCGGCGATCTTCGCTGTGCAAGGCGTGTTCGAAGAGCTGCACATCGAACTGCCGATCATGATTTCCGGGACCATCACCGACGCTTCCGGCCGCACCCTGTCGGGCCAGACCACCGAAGCGTTCTGGAACTCGGTGGCGCACGCCAAGCCAATCTCCGTCGGCCTCAACTGCGCGCTCGGCGCCAGTGAACTGCGTCCGTACCTGGAAGAGCTGTCGAACAAGGCCAGCACCCACGTTTCCGCGCACCCGAACGCCGGCCTGCCGAACGAATTCGGCGAGTACGACGAACTGCCGTCGGAAACCGCCAAGGTCATCGAAGAATTCGCCCAGAGCGGCTTCCTCAACATCGTCGGCGGTTGCTGTGGCACCACGCCGGGGCACATCGAAGCCATCGCCAAAGCCGTCGCCGGTTACGCACCGCGGCAGATTCCGGACATCCCCAAGGCGTGCCGCCTCTCGGGTCTGGAGCCGTTCACCATCGATCGCAACTCGCTGTTCGTTAACGTCGGCGAGCGCACCAACATTACCGGCTCGGCGAAATTCGCCCGGCTGATCCGTGAAGACAACTACACCGAAGCGCTGGAAGTCGCCCTGCAACAGGTCGAGGCCGGCGCCCAGGTGATCGACATCAACATGGACGAAGGCATGCTCGATTCGAAGAAGGCCATGGTGACCTTCCTCAATCTGATCGCCGGTGAACCGGACATCTCCCGCGTGCCAATCATGATCGACTCGTCGAAATGGGAAGTCATCGAAGCCGGCCTCAAGTGCATTCAGGGCAAGGGCATCGTCAACTCGATCAGCATGAAAGAAGGCGTCGAGCAGTTCATCCATCACGCCAAATTGTGCAAGCGCTACGGCGCTGCGGTGGTGGTGATGGCGTTCGACGAAGCCGGCCAGGCCGACACCGAAGCGCGCAAGAAAGAAATCTGCAAACGCTCCTACGACATTCTGGTCAACGAAGTCGGCTTCCCGCCGGAAGACATCATCTTCGACCCGAACATCTTTGCCGTCGCCACCGGCATCGAAGAACACAACAACTACGCTGTGGACTTCATCAACGCCTGTGCCTACATCCGCGACGAACTGCCGTATGCGCTGACCTCGGGCGGCGTGTCCAACGTGTCGTTCTCGTTCCGTGGCAACAATCCGGTGCGTGAAGCAATTCACTCGGTGTTCCTGCTGTACGCGATCCGCGCAGGCCTGACCATGGGCATCGTCAACGCCGGGCAGCTGGAGATCTACGACCAGATCCCGCAGGAACTGCGCGATGCCGTGGAAGACGTGATCCTCAACCGCACCCCGGAAGGCACCGACGCCCTCCTCGCCATCGCCGACAAGTACAAGGGCGACGGCAGCGTCAAGGAAGCCGAGACCGAAGAGTGGCGCAGCTGGGAGGTCAACAAGCGTCTGGAGCATGCGCTGGTCAAGGGCATCACCACGCACATCGTTGAAGACACCGAAGAGTCGCGCCAGTCGTTCGCCCGCCCGATCGAGGTGATCGAAGGCCCGCTGATGTCCGGCATGAACATCGTCGGCGACCTGTTCGGCGCCGGCAAAATGTTCCTGCCGCAAGTGGTGAAATCCGCCCGTGTGATGAAGCAGGCCGTGGCCCACCTGATCCCGTTCATCGAACTGGAAAAAGGCGACAAGCCGGAAGCCAAGGGCAAGATCCTCATGGCCACCGTAAAAGGCGACGTGCACGACATCGGCAAGAACATCGTTGGCGTGGTACTCGGTTGCAACGGCTATGACATCGTCGACCTCGGCGTGATGGTCCCGGCGGAGAAGATCCTGCAGGTAGCCAAAGAGCAGAAGTGCGACATCATCGGTCTCTCTGGTCTGATCACACCGTCGCTGGATGAAATGGTCCACGTCGCTCGCGAGATGCAGCGTCAGGACTTCCATCTGCCGCTGATGATCGGTGGCGCAACCACCTCCAAAGCGCACACGGCAGTGAAGATCGAGCCGAAGTACAGCAACGATGCCGTGGTCTACGTGACCGACGCCTCCCGTGCGGTAGGTGTAGCAACCCAGTTGCTGTCCAAGGAACTGAAGGCCGGTTTCGTCGAGAAGACGCGTCTGGAATACGTCGATGTGCGCGAACGCACCTCGAATCGCAGTGCCCGTACCGAGCGCCTGAGCTACGCCGCCGCGATTGCCAAGAAGCCGCAGTTCGACTGGGCGGCGTACCAGCCGGTCAAACCGAGCTTCACCGGCAGCAAGGTGCTGGACAACATCGATCTCAAGGTTCTGGCCGAATACATCGACTGGACGCCGTTCTTCATCTCCTGGGATTTGGCCGGCAAGTTCCCGCGCATCCTTGAAGACGAAGTGGTCGGTGAAGCCGCCACCGCGCTGTACAAGGACGCGCAAGAGATGCTCGCCAAACTGATCGACGAGAAGCTGATCAGCGCCCGTGCGGTGTTCGGTTTCTGGCCGGCCAATCAGGTGCATGACGACGACATCGAACTGTACGGCGATGACGGCCAGCCATTGGCCAAACTGCATCACCTGCGCCAGCAGATCATCAAGACCGACGGCAAACCAAACTTCTCGCTGGCCGACTTCGTGGCGCCGAAGGACAGCGAAGTGACCGACTACGTCGGTGGTTTCATCACCACCGCCGGCATCGGCGCCGAAGAAGTCGCCAAGGCTTATCAGGACGCTGGCGACGACTACAATTCGATCATGGTCAAAGCCTTGGCCGACCGTCTGGCCGAAGCTTGCGCCGAATGGCTGCACCAGCAGGTGCGTAAAGAGCACTGGGGTTATGCCAAGGGTGAAACCCTCGACAACGAAGCGCTGATCAAAGAGCAATACAGCGGCATCCGCCCTGCTCCGGGTTACCCGGCGTGCCCGGATCACACCGAGAAGGCGGCGTTGTTTGCCCTGCTCGATCCGGAAGCTGAAGAGATGCGCGCTGGTCGCAGCGGAGTGTTCCTCACCGAGCACTACGCGATGTTCCCGGCGGCTGCCGTCAGCGGCTGGTACTTCGCCCATCCGCAGGCGCAGTACTTTGCCGTGGGCAAGATCGACAAGGATCAGGTCGCCAGCTACACCTCGCGTAAAGGCCAGGAGTTGAGCGTGACCGAGCGCTGGCTGGCACCGAACCTCGGCTACGACAACTGAAACCCGCCAAGGACCTGGGCGCTCAGCCCCAGGTCCGTTCAGTCACTCATTGGCGTCTTGAGGGCCCCGGTTGCGGTGACGATGGCGCGGGGGGTGCATCGATAACCACCGTCGCCAGCTTTTGCAGTTCCGTTCGGGACAGCTCCTTCAGCCTGTCGGCGCGTGCCAGCGCCAACTCGATCTCCAGCAGGTTCATGGCCTGCAGATAGCGTTCGCGTGACGCGTCATCGCCGTGTTTGTCCGGATGGGCGTCCTCGACCTCTTCCAGGCGTTGTGTGGCGTTGCGTTCCAGTTCGTCGAAAACGTCAGGGTAAATATCTTTCAGGTAACGACTCCAGTAATCCCGCGAGATCAGGTCGTCGAGGAACAGGCTGGACGCCTCATCCGCCAACACCGCAGCCCGAGCATCGATCAAGCGCTGCCCGCTGATCGGCGTGTCGTACAGCGCGTGTTCCGGCTGGCCCGGCAACTCCAGCCCGTCCGGCCAGCCGCGAGTCATGCCGATCCGGTAGCGCAGGCGGATTTGCGCCCGGTCCTGATGGCGTCCGGCAGCTTCTGCCAACCTGTCGACCCGCTCCAGTCGAAACAGCCGTCGAGTCAGATCGAGCAAGGCCCGTCCGCGAAGGTCCGGGCGGTCGTGCGGAATATCGCGCAGCGCGGTGTATTCATAAGCGCGCACCTCCAGCTCGCTGAACGTCAGAATTCGGCCATCCGGACACGCACCGTGCGTCTCGGCGTTGTGGAACATCAATTCGCGCAGTTCGCTGTTTTCACTGGCAGCCTCCATGACACGCCACAACCTTTGGGTCAGATCGGCGCGCGCAAGGCGAAAGTCTTGGGCATAACGCAACAGGTAGATCAGCTGAAAAAAACGCTCGTGATTCGGTTCTTCCGCCAACCGCGTCCAAAGGGTTGTTCGCGTGGTGGCCAATGCCGACGGAGCACCCGCAAGCCAGGGATTCAATGCTTCAGGCGATATAGCCAGAGCCGGATTAAAGAGCGGTTCAACGGGCGCCACCACGGCATGTATATCAATGCCGACAGCTCCCTCGGCAGAACCGTTGCTGTCACTGCCCGCCTCTGAAAAACCGCTTTCGTCGATGCCAAAGACTTGCGCGTCGATCATGCCGTCAATGTCCTCGCGCGCAATGCCCAATAGCTCCGGAGCGTGGTTGACGCGGCTGTGGAACCTGAGTCGCTGCAACGCGTGAAGTGACAGTTCCGTGTTCTCCGACAAGTCTGTGCCCGCGATCAGTTGCGCGTGACTACCGTCGAAGATTTCATCGGGAATGTCGGTGATGTCGTTGCCACTGAGGTTCAACGTCCGCAGGTTTGGCGCCTCCAGTACAGCGCCGGGCCAATCAATCAGCTCGTTGAAGCGCAGATCAAGCGTTTCGACAGCAGCTAATCCCGGCGGGTTGAATACCTGAAGATCGTTATAACTGAGGTCGAGCCAGCGCAACCGGGTACTAGCGAGCAACGGATAGACGCTGGTGGCGCTGGACAGCTCGCAATACTGCATTTCCAGGCGCTCCAGCTGACTCATGTGCAGTAACGGCTGGGGAACACCCATCAGCTGATTGCCACTGAGCCTCAACGTTCTGAGATTGGCAAAGGCTTGCAGAAAACCGGATGCGCCGGCGGTGGTCATACCCACACCGCTCAGATCCAGCGCGGTGACGCTCGCAAGCGGCACCATCAGGCTTGGCAAATCGCCGGTCTGCAAGCCCTCAAGGCTGAGCGTCAGCCCTTCTGCACCGGGGCTATGTCCGAGTCCCGCAAGCCAGGCATCGCGGATACGTACCGCAGCGCGGGAACGGCTTTGCGCAGACACTCGGCGCTCGCCCGTGGACACACCCCGCGTAAACAGCCAGCCGTTCAACTGCCGGATCAGTCCTTCGCAAGCCTGATGCCATTGAGCGATTTGCGCGGGTTCGGGAAGCGCCATTAACAGGCTCCTCAACGACCAGCCCGACTGGCTCGGCAAAGTGTTGTCAGGGACGGGCTCCTCGGCAAAACGCGCGAGTGAGCCTTCGGGTAACACGACGTCGTGTTCGATGCGCTGTAACGCGGCGTTCAGGGCAGCCTCACCGGCAGGACTGAACGCATTGCCGCGCAGATTGACTTTCATCAGCGCGTGCGGATCGGCCAAGACTTGTGGCGAGAGCGCGGCGATCGCGTTGTCACGCAAGTCGAGCCAGTACAACTGCTCAAGACGCTCGGCACCGGCAGGCCAGGCTTGCAAGCGCGTCGCTCTGAGGTTCAGCGCCTGAAGCTGGCTGAAGGCACTTGCATCCAGTTGGCCCAGCGGGTTGGCTTGCAGGTTCAGGCTTCTGAGTCGCTGCAGACCATTGAATTGCGCCTGCACCGCCGGGGTGACCACGATGCTGTTGGCCGATACGTCGAGTTGCATCAACGCTGGCAGATCAGCAGCGGCAAACGGTAACTCAGTGAAATTGTTCCCCGTCATGACCAGCGTTTCGGTCGCACTGAACCCCCGGATAAAGGCCCGCGCCTGCCCGACGGGAACATCCAGCTGCCCCAGACGCAGTGTGCGGATGTGGGCAAAGCTACCGGCGGGCAAGGGAGGCAATTCGATGATTTGCTCCATGCCTGCCTGCTCAACCAGCCCCACTCTCGATACCGGCAATTCAAACGTGGCAATGTCGCCGGGCACGCCATAACGTTGGCGGATGGCGGCATTCCAGCTTTGCTTGAGGGCGCGTAAAGTCGCCGCGTTGCGCCCCGTTGCCCATTGCCAGCGGAGCCCTGTAAAGCGCATCGCCTGCGGATGGGTCGGCATATGAAATCGGGCAAAGATTGCGTCGTGCTCAGCCCTGAGTCGGGCAATCGCCGTCATTCGCGCCTCGGGCGTTGTCCATGCGGCATCGAAGCTTGCCGGTAAGGGATCGTGCGGATCGGGCAAGGTCGCCATGAAGTCCAGCTCCGCCCGGCAATACTGGCTGACCATCTGATTCAGATCGACCAGATGGCCGAGCTCACCGGAGTAGTTGCGGACATATTCGTAAGCACGCATGAACTGCGCCGGAGCCAGCGCCGCCCAGTCCAGCGACAAACCGGCCCAGAGCCGCTCTTGTCCGCTATACAGGGATTCGGGCAGCGCGCGGATTGCGCTGTGCGTCAGATCCAGACGTTGCAGTTGCGCAAGCCCCTCGACGTACGCCGGCCATTGCCATAACGCATAGGGCGCGTCGATGCGCAAGGTACGCAAGTGCCGCAAAGGGCTCAGATCCAGCGCATGCAGGCTTCTGGCATCGAAGCCGGCATAGTCGAGGTGCAGCGTTTCCAGCGACGTAAGCGTGCCCAGCGTTGCCGGAAAATCCGCCGCCAGTACCGGCGCATGGGTGGAAAAGCGCAGGCTGACAAGCCGGGGCAACCGGGCGACCGCCGACGGCACTGACGTGAGCGGACGGGTTCTGGACGACAGGTATTCGAGACCGCGTTCAAGGTTGCCTATCGACAGATGAGTCACCTCGGGAAACTGCGCCAGAAAGGCATTCGCATTAGCGTCCGTCAAGCCGCTGCCAGCCACCGACAGCTCGCGTATGTGAACAAAAGAAGTGTTCAGCTCTGGCAACGGCGCATCACACACCAGCGACAAGCGTGCCGCGTCCGCAACCTGCGCGGCGAGTGGTGCGTTGCGCCAGGCGTCCCGGACGGCCTGGGCAAACCGCAATCTGCCCTGCGCGGCCTCGCTGCCGGACGGACCGGCCTGCCACTGGTCAAGCGCAGCGTTGAGCCCTTCCCACTCACGTCGGCGCGTCTGCAGCACCGAGTAGATTTGCTGGTCAGTCCGGCCACGTTGCTGCTGGAGAAATGCCTCTGCCTGTTGCGGCCCCGGATAGAGGTCCATCACCCGTACCCAAAGCGAGGGACGCAGGCCGGAGCCTCGCCCACTCGCGTAATAGCCCTTCAGCGTGGCGCCAACTCGGCTCGGCGCTTTGAACCGCTTGGCCTGTGGCGCCAGCAATTGCGCAACGCCCTCACGGTGCTTGAGCGCAGACTCGATAACCTTGCGCTGCAACTGATGACTTCGGCTGCCATCGCTCAAGCCCATCGCGGCAGCATCGTCATCGGGCAGCACGCGCATGATCGCGCGGTAAAAGCTGTCAGCCGGTCTGGGCGTGCTGTTCAGCGGCTGCCCTCGGTCGTCGAAGGCCTGATAAAACGGCCCGTCCTTGATCAGATAGGTTCGGTTGGCCGCGGAGTTTTCACCGAGGCTGTCGAGCAACGCGCCAGTCGGACTGCCCTCGCGAATCTCCAGGCGTAACGACTGCGGCCAGCCCGGCAACTGTGACATCGCGTGCAAAGCGAGGCGGCGGCTATCCGCCGACGCAAGGTTTTCGCTGTGCAAACCGGCAAATGCGCGAGTCTGGCGACCGCGACCGGCATGCCAGCGCGCCTCTTCAAGCAGGTTCAGCGGTGCCCGTTTGATGGTGTCCAGACGCACCAGCTCCGCCGGTGTGGCGTGATCGAGCACATCCTGCGCGGCAGCCTCGCTCAGACCAGGCGTTTCGCGTCGCAGGATACGCAGGCGAACACTGTCCGGCTCACTGCTGCGGTACAGGCTGTCAACAATTGAAGCCTGGCGCGTATAAACATGCTCCGCCAACTGCCGGCCGAACGCCTCGGGCCTCGCTACGCGAAATTGCGCGGTGGCCCTGCCAAGCAAATAGTTGATCTCGTTCTCGTCCAGTGCCGCAAGAATCCGCTCAGGCATTTCCCCATTCAGCACCTGTGCGCGCGTGAGCTGGATCGCTGGTTTGGTGCTGACGCCGGGCACTGCTTTTTCGCTGCCATAGCCAATCGCCGGCCCCGACAGCTCGGGGCCGGCGAAGACCTCCAATACCCGATCGTACGGCCAGCGCGGCATGTGCGTGACCTGCGGTAAAGCAAGCAAATAACGATCATCAATCGGTGTCGCACCGCGCAATTGCTCGATCATTTGCGCGACCTGCGCATCGGCTTTGAACAAACGCAGGGCGTCGCGCAATTCGGGCGGCGCGCACGCGTGATCCAGGTGCATCTTGCGTAAGCTGTTTTCGCTGACGCCGCTGACATCGGCCAGCGTCAGCAACGTTTCATCGGACAGCCCATCGGTGACATGCCCCATGCGCCGCAACAGCGTCAGGCGATTCCAGCTCATCGGTTGTTCCAGCGTATGGCGCCAGGCACCCTGGCCATTGTGTTGCAGCACTGGTTGGTAAGCGTTGGGCGCACCGGGATGTTTGATCCGCCACTGCGCGGTGCCCGGATCGACAATCAGCTCGTAGACCTTTTCGCCCTGACGCAGATACGTTTTGCCGTTGAGTTGATAGCGGCCCAGCTGATCCGGGCCGGTCGCGGCGCTTAAGCTGATGTCTTGCTCATAGCCGCCCAGGTCTGCTTTCCACAGGCGTGTTTCGCCGTTGGGCAAGGTCACCGGGTGCAAGTCCTCGATCACCGGTTCCGGCTTGACCGCCGTGAGCTTGCTGAGCCCAGCCCCGGCAGCGCTCATTACGCCGATGAGGGCGAGGTTTTCCGCGACATCGATCAAATGCGCCTTGGCAGCGTGCTTGTCGCCCTCACTCCATTCGAGCGCGCCCTCGAAGGTTTCGTACAGCAATTGCCCCGCCATGATCGCCAACATGACCTCGCCGAGAACCGGCACGAACATGGACACCAGGTTGAGCGCCAGCAGCCCGACTTGCAGCAGGGCCGCAAGCTTTGCATCGCGCACCTTGGCGTCGATGTCACTCGACGGCACCGCATGACTACGGGCATCGGCCAGCGCTTTGTCGCGATGTCGCTCATACAGCCTGGCCCAGAGGTCGCTGTTTTCAGCCCATGGATCGTGTTCGTCTCGCGCAATGATCGAAACGCCAATATAGGGATCAGGATCCGGCTGCATTTCCGGGTGTTCGGGTGGCAATTCCCGGAAATCGACAAAAGCCGACAGCAAGCCGAAGGCCGCTGGAATTCTGCGCCAGGACGACGAAATGACACTCGGCGGTGAATCGCCAGACTCGCGCACGAACTGACTGAAATAGTAAGGGCGCTGGTCGTAAGGCAGGAACTGGCTGAAGAACCGCTGGTAAGGCGTCGGCTCGGCACTCTGCGCGGTTTGTGCATCCCGGGCAGTCAACCGGTGCTTGAACGTCTCCTCCATTTGCGTCCCGGTGTAGCGCTTCAGCGGATGCTCAGGATCATTGGGCACGTAGACAATGACCGCTTCAGGGGCCCGACGCCTCTGGCCGATAGCAAAAGCGACGCAGCCGGTCAGTCTGTGTCGCATCAGGCCCAGATCATGAAACCAGACCTGTCTGCCGCGCACTTCAGGATGTTTTTCACCGGCGATGACCGAGAGGATCATCGCGTGATCTTCCGGCCGAATATCCTTGGTCAGCAACGCTTGCTCGGCCGCCGCCCGCATGGCGGCTTTCTGGCTGGCAATGAACTGCGTGCGTAATGTCTTTGCCAGGTCTGGGTCCGCAGTGTGGAAAAACGCCTTGAGATACGCCTGGTACTTCGCGCCAAGGTCCAGATGACGGCACAAACGCAGAAACTCCATGACGCTCAGGTTGACCGTTACCGGGGCAAAAGTACCGACCGTGGTGGTTTCTTCCTCAAAACCCGAACTGTCGTGAAAGGCACCGGGCAGGCATTCGCGGATTTCGAAATTGTGCAGTGCAGCCTGAAGCATCGTCAGGTTCAAGACTTCGAATGAGCCGATTTCCACACTGAAAATACTCACGGCCAAAGAACGCCTGAGGCTGAGGAAAGTCTTGTCGACATCGACAGTGATCTTGTAGTGCTCGTGCAGCGCTTGCGTCAGTAGCGGCCGGGCAAACGCGTCGATGTCCTTGAGCGGGGACATTGTTTTGTCCAGTGCAGACTGGGCCATGACACTGTCCCTGAAACTGCTGTCCAGCGCCTGGCGTTGCTGCGACGACGCTTGTCTGTACCAGGCCGGAATCACTGGCCTGGCCTGTTTGATCTCATTCTTCCTTTGCGCAGCAGCGTCGACCAGCCATTGCGCAACCGCGCCTTCGAGATACTCAGCGTGGAGACTGCCCGTGACCACAGGTTTGGCCGGTTTGTCGTTGACCTGCTGGGGGCTGGAATCGGGGGACATACATCGCTCCTGTAAATGGAGCGTCAGCAGACCATCCCGGGCGAACGACTCTGCGGTACATAGTTATCGCGCCATGACGCAGTTGTAACGATATGTCTGGGCGGCCACCTCAGGCGCATGCGCGTATTTTGACTATGCTTGTGAGGCACGATTTTCGAAGAGGGATTTATGGACGATCCAGTCGACAACAAGCCACCGACCTTCTGGCAGATGCTGCACAGCGTGATGGCTGCGGCATTCGGTGTGCAGAGCGGCAAGAACCGGGCAAGGGACTTCACCCATGGCAAGCCCAGCCATTTCGTCATCCTGGGCATTCTCTTCACTGCGGTGTTTGCGCTGGCATTGTTTGCCATCGTCAAACTGGTGCTGCATTTCGCCGGGGTCTGACGCGGTCAGCGCATCAGCGTCTGCAAGTTGAACGGGTAGCGGTAGGAATCCGGCTGCCCCTTGGCTGAGAGCTTGCGGAAATTCACGCCGTAGTTCGGCGACTTGCCCATGGCCAGCATTTGTCGGGCATGCTGTTTGTCGATCAATTGCAGCAAGGGAATCTGTCGGTCGCGGCCACCGTAACGATCCAGTTCGACGCCTTGCGCAACGTCATGCACCTCGACCAACGCCCAGCCACCCAGGGTGAAATGCCCGCCAACCAATGCGCTCAGGCGTCCGTCGACCAATGCCTGCAAGGCTGCCGGTGAGGTGTTGACCGCGCTGAACAATGCATCTTTGCCGGGGACTTTGCCCGTCTCGGCATACGCACGCATCGCGCCGAAGGCCATTTCATCATTGGCCGACCACACCAGCGACACCTTCGGGTAACGGGCGAACAGCTGTTTGGCCTGCTCATAGGCGCGTTCTTGCGTCCAGCCGCTGTAAACCAGCTGTCGCAAGCGAGTCTGTGGATGTTCGGCCAACGCCCGCTGCATGCCGCGCTCGCGCAGTTGCGCCGAAGGGGTGACCTTCAGCCCGGAAAACGCCAACACTTCAATCGGCTCAGTGCCTGCCGCAGCCGGATGCAGGCGGATCAACTCCTTCATCATCAAGTAGCCGCCCTCCTCGTCATTCGGCACCAGACTGCCTATGCGATCGTCACGCTCGCCGACCAGCGCCTGTTGGTCAGGTGTCAGCACGGCGTTGACCATGAAGAGCTTCACGCCGCTGTTCTCGGCCAGGCGCAGGATTTGCGGGGCGACGTATTGTTCGTTGACGAAAATCAGGTAGTCGGGACGATTCGGCCCCTGCAACGCCAGGCGTGCCTGCGCCAAGGTCAATTCGGGCTGGCGCTGGGAATAGCGGATGTGCAGATCGATACCCAGATCCCGGGCGGCCGCCTGCATGAATTGCGAATAACTGACCCAGAAGGTTTCCTGCGTCGAGCCCGGATTCAGAAACAGCACAGACTCGGCCCGCGCGCCGCTCTGGAACAGCGCACCGAACAACAGAAGACTGATGTGGAAGAGCTTGAACATGAAACATCCGGGCCCAAGGAAAAATGGCCGCGCATTATAGCCATCGATCCACCGGCTATTGATGCCTGATCCCGTTTTTGTCCGACAATTCGTCGGGTGCGGGCCCGGATGGGTCGTTTACTGATGGCTGACCCAGAATACCGCTGTTCCTACTACGAGAATGATCAGGAACAAAATGGCCCACGCATCGACACTGCTGTCGCTTTTTCTTGCCTTGGTCGGGTTGCTCATTGCATCGCCTCTTGTCGGTTTTATCGGTGATTGCAGAAAGACTCGACCACAGTTAAGACGATGATTGTCCGCACGACAAATGTGGGTTAGTTGACAGCCATTCTCGTTAGGCGATTTGGTTCTTTCCATATACTCAAACATCACTTTTGCGCATAACTGCAAACAGGTATATTGCCCCGGCTCCCTTAGGGAGCGCGCGGCCGTGCGCGCAGAATTGCAGAGGCACCATCGGACTTCAGCAAGCGAAAACGCAGCGTTTTCCGAGCAGCCCAAAGCCTGAGAACAGGACTTATATGTACGTATACGACGAGTACGATCAGCGGATCATCGAGGACCGCGTCAAGCAGTTCCGTGATCAGACCCGACGCTATCTGGCAGGTGAGCTGAGCGAAGAAGAATTCCGCCCCCTGCGCCTGCAAAATGGCCTCTACATCCAGCGCTTCGCGCCGATGTTGCGTGTGGCGGTGCCTTACGGCCAGCTGACTTCGCGTCAGACGCGCATGATGGCCAAGATTGCCCGCGACTACGACAAGGGCTACGCCCACATCAGTACGCGGCAGAACGTGCAGTTCAACTGGCCGGCGGTGGAAGACATCCCGGACATTCTGGCTGAACTGGCCACCGTGCAAATGCACGCGATCCAGACCAGCGGCAACTGCCTGCGCAACGTCACCACCGACCAGTTCGCCGGCGTCGCCGCCGACGAAGTGATCGACCCGCGCCCATGGTGCGAAATCGTCCGTCAGTGGACCACGTTCCACCCGGAATTCGCCTACCTCCCGCGTAAATTCAAGATCGCCGTCAACGGTTCGACCGCTGACCGTGCCGCCATTGAAGTCCACGACATTGGCCTTGAGCCGGTGCACAACGCTGCCGGCGAGCTCGGCTTCCGCGTTCTGGTCGGTGGTGGCCTCGGTCGTACGCCGGTGGTTGGCGCGTTCATCAACGAGTTCCTGCCGTGGCAGGACCTGCTGAGCTACCTCGACGCCATCCTGCGCGTGTACAACCGCTACGGCCGTCGCGACAACAAATACAAGGCGCGGATCAAGATCCTCGTCAAAGCCCTCACGCCTGAAGTGTTTGCGCAGAAAGTCGATGCGGAAATGGAACACCTGCGCGGTGGCCAGACCACACTGACCGACGCCGAACTGCAGCGCGTGGCCAAGCACTTCGTCGACCCGGACTACAAAGCGCTGGAAAACCAGACCGCGCAACTCGGCGATCTCGACAAAGAGCATCCGGGTTTCGCTCGCTGGCGCACCCGCAACACCCTGGCGCACAAAAAGCCGGGTTATGTCGCCGTGACCCTGTCGCTGAAGCCGACCGGCGTTGCCCCGGGCGACATCACTGACAAGCAGCTCGATGCCGTCGCCGATCTGGCCGACCGCTACAGCTTCGGTCAGCTGCGCACCTCGCACGAGCAGAACATTATTCTTGCCGACGTCGAGCAAAGCCAACTGTTCACCCTCTGGGGCGAACTGCGTGAAGGCGGTTTCGCCACGCCGAACATCGGCCTGCTGACCGACATCATCTGCTGCCCTGGCGGTGATTTCTGCTCGCTGGCCAACGCCAAGTCGATCCCGATTGCCGAATCGATCCAGCGCCGCTTCGATGATCTCGACTACCTGTTCGACATCGGTGAGCTGGACCTGAACATCTCCGGTTGCATGAACGCCTGCGGTCACCACCATGTCGGCCACATCGGCATCCTCGGCGTCGACAAGAAAGGCGAAGAGTTCTATCAGGTCTCCCTCGGCGGCAGTGCCAGCCGTGATGCGAGCCTGGGCAAGATCCTCGGCCCGTCCTTCGCTCAGGAAGCCATGCCTGACGTGATCTCGAAGCTGATCGACGTGTACGTTGAACAACGTACCGAAGACGAGCGCTTCATCGACACCTACCAGCGTATTGGCATCGACCTCTTCAAGGAACGCGTCTATGCAGCGAATCATTAAGAACAACGAGGTCGTCGACGAAACCTGGCACTTGCTGCCCAAGGATTTCAACATCGACGAGATCAGCAACTGCGACGATCTGATCGTGCCGCTGCAACTGTGGCGCGAACACAGCCGCATGCTCAAGGCTCGCGACGGCGGTCTGGGTGTGTGGCTGGACGCCGACGAAGAAGCCGAAGAAATCGGTGAAGACGTCGCCGAGTTTCAGGTGATTGCCTTGAACTTCCCGGCGTTCACCGACGGCCGCAACTACTCCAACGCCCGTCTGCTGCGTGACCGTTACGGTTTCAAAGGTGAACTGCGGGCGATTGGCGACGTGCTGCGTGATCAGCTGTTCTACATGCACCGCTGTGGCTTCGACGCCTTCGCCGTGCGCGCCGATAAAGACCCGTACGAAGCCCTTGAAGGTCTCAAGGACTTCTCGGTGACCTATCAGGCCGCCACCGACGAGCCACTGCCGCTGTTCCGTCGCCGCTAAGTCTTCAGGTTTAGCGCGAACAAAAAAACGCCGGTCATGTGACCGGCGTTTTTTTATGCCTGTTCGATTTACCAGAAGCGCTGCTGGGTCAAGCGGCTCCACCAGCTCAGCAGCACGCGGTCGACTGAACCGCTGGCGGCCATGCCAATGCGCTCTTGCAAGCTTTTGCGCTCGGCATAGTGCAGGTGATAGACCTCGGCCTTTTTCGCCCGGTCTGCGAGGTACTCATCGCTGGTCTTGAGTTCATCGACCAGTTGTTTATCCAGCGCCGCGACGCCGAGCCAGACTTCACCAGTGGCCACATCGTCAATCGCCAGTTGCGGGCGATAGCGGGCGACGAAGTTCTTGAACAGCTGATGAGTGATGTCCAGGTCTTCCTGGAACTTCTCCCGGCCCTTCTCGGTGTTTTCGCCAAACACGGTCAGGGTGCGTTTGTACTCGCCGGCGGTGAGGACTTCAAAGTCGATATCGTGCTTCTTCAGCAAGCGATTGACGTTAGGCAATTGCGCCACAACACCGATCGAACCGAGGATCGCGAACGGCGCGCTGATGATCTTCTCGCCGATGCACGCCATCATGTAGCCGCCGCTGGCTGCGACCTTGTCGATGCACACGGTCAACGGCACGCCGGCTTCGCGAATACGCGCCAGTTGCGACGACGCCAGGCCGTAGCTGTGGACCATGCCGCCGCCGCTTTCCAGGCGCAGGACGACTTCGTCTTTCGACGTGGCGAGGGTCAGCAGTGCGGTGATTTCATGGCGCAGGCTCTCGGTGGCCGAGGCTTTGATGTCGCCGTCGAAATCCAGCACGAACACACGAGGTTTGGCCTCGGGCTTGTTCTTCTGCTTCTTCTCGCTTTTCTCGGACTTGGCTTCGCCCTTGCGCAAGGCCTTGAGCTGATCCTTGTCGAGCAAGGTCTGCTCCAGCCGCTCGCGCAGGCCCTTGTAGAAATCATTGAGCTTGCTGACCTGCAACTGACCGGCAGATTTGCGCCGGCCTTTGCTGCGCAATGCAGCAAAACTGGCGAGCACTACCAGAATGGCTATCACCAACGTGACGGTCTTGGCCAGGAAGCTGGCGTATTCGGTGAAAAACTCCACAGAGACTCCTTAGAACAGTGCGTGGATGTGAAACACACGCGGGATGGCTCCAGCATACCCATGCGCCGGCTCATCGGCCAGCCGTGAAACCTCTGGCAACACCCCTGTAACGGGCATTTCAAACAAGCGTATGTTTTTTCATTGACAGCTAACCGTCATCCTCATAACCTCGCCAAACCTTCAACGTACCGGGATGACGCGGACGTGGGCAGTATCTATTTGATTCGACATGGCCAGGCCTCC
The DNA here is from genome assembly GCF_054667675.1 of Pseudomonas sp. S3_C06. Lineage (NCBI taxonomy): Bacteria > Pseudomonadati > Pseudomonadota > Gammaproteobacteria > Pseudomonadales > Pseudomonadaceae > Pseudomonas > Pseudomonas sp. S3_C06. The sequence goes on along the minus strand of NZ_CP162747.1, from coordinate 78,710 downwards.
TTTGGTGCAGACGACTATGACGTCCTGTCGCCGACCGGTGTGCGTCAGGCAGAAATCCTCGGTCAGCACCTCGCTGAACTGGGGATCAGCTTCGATCGCTGCCTCGCCGGAGACCTGCGTCGTCAGCAGCACACGGCCACCAGCGCGCTGGAACAGTTCGCCGCCCAAGGTCTGTCGGTGCCGATCCTGGAAACCGATTCTGCCTTCAACGAATTCGATGCCGACGCGGTGATCCGCGCCCTGCTCCCGGACATGCTGGCGGACGAGCCGGAAGCCCTCGACATCTTGCGCAACGCCGCGCAGAACCGTGGCGAATTCCAACGTATTTTCGCCCTGATCATCGAACGCTGGCTGGCCGGCACTTACGACCCGCCCGGGCTGGAAAGCTGGCTGGGTTTCGTCGAACGCGTCCAGGCCGGGCTGCACCGGATCCTCGATCTGGCCGATAAAAACCAGAAAATCGCCGTGTTCACCTCCGGCGGCACCATCACGGCCCTGCTCCACCTCATTACGCAAATGCCTGCGAAACAGGCCTTTGAATTGAACTGGCAAATCGTCAACACCTCGCTCAACCAGCTGAAGTTCCGCGGTCGCGAGGTGGCTTTGGCCTCCTTCAACAGTCATGCGCATCTGCAGCTGTTGAAGGCTCCGGAACTCATCACTTTCCGCTGAGTCCGGTTAGCTGTGAACCTTGCTGTAATCAACCAGCTCCTATTATCCAAGAAAGGATCGAACCATGACCTCCGTAGCCGATGCCGTAAAAGCAATGCAAGCCAAGTTCAACCCAGCCGCTGCTGCCGGTCTGGATCTGGTCTTCGGTTTCAACATCACTGACGAAGACAAGCAGTACTCGCTGATCGTCAAAGACGGCACCTGCGACATCCAGGAAGGCGAAAACCCGGACGCCAACTGCACGCTGGTGCTGGACAGCGAAACCCTGAAAGGTATCGTCAGCGGCGAAACCGACGGCATGCAGGCGTTCATGGGCGGCAAGCTGCGCGTTGAAGGCGACATGATGCTGTCGATGAAACTGTCCGAGCTGTTCCCGTCGTAATAGCGACGTTCAGTGACACAAGAATCCCGCCCCCTGTGGCGGGATTTTTGCGTTTCGGCCCTGTAGGAGCTGCGGCACGCTGCGATCTTTTGACCCTGTTTTTTTAGAACGCAAAGTCAAAAGATCGCAGCCTCGTTTCACTCGACAGCTCCTACAGGGTTACCCGCTGAACGAAGCGGCCAGCAACTCTCGGGTATACGGATGCTGCGCTGCATGAAACAGCGTATTTGTCTCGCCACGCTCCACCACTTCACCGTCCTTCATCACGATCAAGTCATGCGCCAGTGCTCGCACCACCGCCAGATCGTGGCTGATGAACAGATAGGTCAGGCCGTGCTCCGCCTGCAAACGCCTCAGCAAAGCGACGATCTGCTTTTGCACCGTGCGATCCAGTGCCGACGTCGGCTCATCCAGCAGGATCAAGTCGGGCTTGAGCACCAGCGCCCGGGCAATCGCGATGCGTTGCCGCTGACCACCGGAAAACTCGTGGGGATAGCGATGCCGTGTGGCAGGGTCGAGACCGACTTCACGCAACACATCGATCACCGCCCGTTCGCGCTCAGCGGCATCCAAATCGCTGTGCACCTGTAGTCCTTCGGCGATGATCTGCTCCACACACAGGCGCGGACTGAGGCTGCCAAACGGATCCTGAAACACCACTTGCAGGCGTTTGCGTAGTGGCCGGAGTTGTTTGCCGCTCAAGTGCTCCAGCGCCTCGCCTTGAAAGCGAATACTGCCTTGCGCATCGAGCAAACGCAGAATCGCCTGGCCCAGCGTCGACTTGCCGGAACCGGATTCGCCGACAATCCCCAAGGTCTTGCCGCGCTGAAGCTTCAAGTCAATGCCGTTGACCGCGTGCAAGTACGACTTCGCGCGCAGCCAACCACCGCCCAAACGGAAGCGCACATTGAGATCGCGCACCTCCAGCAAATCCTCCGCAGGCTCCCGGCACAACGCTTCGCCACCCGGTTCGGCGTTGAGCAACTCGATGCTGTAAGGATGTTGCGGTGCGTTGAACAACTGTTCACACGACGCCTGTTCGACAATCACCCCGCCGCGCATGACCGCCACCCGCTGAGCGATGTTTCGCACCAGATTCAGATCATGACTGATGATCAACAGCGCCATGCCCAGGCGCTCCTGCAGTTCTTTGAGCAACAGCAGAATCTTGCGTTGCACGGTCACGTCCAGCGCGGTGGTCGGCTCGTCGGCGATCAGCAACTGCGGCTCGCAGGCCAGCGCCATGGCAATCATCACCCGTTGTCGCTGACCGCCCGACAGTTGATGCGGATAGGCCTTGAGCCGCTCGCGCGGGCGCTGAATACCCACCAGTTCGAGCAACTGCACAATTCGCTGACGCGCCGCCGCCCCGGCCAGCCCCTTGTGCAGCGCCAGGCTCTCGCCCAACTGCCGCTCAATCGTGTGCAAAGGGTTCAGTGAACTCATCGGCTCCTGAAAAATCATCGCGATACGGTTGCCACGCAACTGCCGCAAGTAGCGTTCATGCACGCCAAGCAGCTCTTCGCCGGCATAGCGGATGCTGCCGTCGATCCGGGTGATGGCCAGGTCGAGCAATTGCAGAATGCTGTGCGCCGTTACCGATTTGCCCGAGCCGGATTCGCCGACCAGCGCCAGACACTCGCCGGGGCGGATATCAAGGTCGATGCCGTGCACCACGGCTTGGCCATTGAACGCGACACGCAGGTCACGTATTTCGATCAGATGTTCCGGCATCTCAAGTCCTCGGATCAAACGCATCGCGGCAGGCCTCACCGATAAAAACCAGCAATGAAAGGATCAGCGCCAAGGCAAAGAAAGCGGTCAAGCCCAGCCACGGCGCTTGCAGATTGCTCTTGCCCTGACCGATCAACTCGCCCAACGACGCGCTGCCGGCCGGCATGCCGAAACCGAGAAAATCCAGCGCGGACAAGGTTGCGATTGCCCCAGTGAGAATGAACGGCAGATAAGTCAGCGTTGCGCTCATGGCATTGGGCAGGATGTGCCGAACGATCACTTGCGCATCGCCGACACCCAGCGCCCGCGCTGCTTTCACATATTCCAGACCGCGACTGCGCAGGAACTCGGCCCGCACCACATCGACCAGGCTCAACCAGGAAAACAGCGCCATGATCCCCAGCAACCACCAGAAATTCGGCTCGACGAACCCGGACAGAATGATCAGCAGGTACAACACCGGCAGCCCCGACCAGACCTCCAGCAAGCGCTGACCGATCAGGTCGACCCACCCACCGTAGTAGCCCTGCAACGCCCCGGCAGCGATGCCAATCACTGCACTCGCCGCCGTCAGCGCCAGGGCAAACAGCAGCGATACACGTGTGCCGAAAATCACCCGCGCCAGCACATCGCGCGCCTGATCATCAGTGCCCAGCCAGTTCTCGCTACTGGGCGGACTCGGTGCCGGTTCCGTCAGGTCGTAATTGACCGTGTCGAACGCGAACGGAATCGGCGCAAACCACAGCCGCCCGCCCTGCCCCTCGATCAATTGCCGCACCTGCGCGCTGCGATAGTCCGGCTGAAACGGCAGTTCACCGCCAAAGTCCTGCTCGGTGTAGCGCTTGAACGCCGGGAAATACCAGTCGCCCTGATACGTCACCAGCAGCGGTTTGTCATTGGCCACCAGTTCCCCGCCAAGGCTCACGCCAAACAACAAGATAAACAGCCACAACGACCACCAGCCGCGGCGATGCGCCTTGAACCGCGCCCAGCGGCGCTGACCGATTGGAGATAACGTCAGCATCAGGCAGCCCTCGCGGTGAAGTCGATGCGCGGGTCGACCAGCGTGTAGCAAAGGTCGCCGAGCAGTTTTATCAGCAGGCCAAACAGGGTGAAGATAAACAGCGAGCCGAACACCACTGGATAGTCGCGCGCCACTGCCGCTTCGTAACTGAGGCGCCCGAGGCCATCGAGGGAAAAGATCACTTCAATCAGCAGCGAGCCGCCGAAGAACACCGTCACCAATGCTTGCGGCAAACCGGCAACGACCAGCAGCATCGCATTGCGAAACACATGGCCGTACAACACCTGCCTTTGATTCAGCCCTTTGGCGCGCGCGGTCACCACGTACAGCCGTGAGATCTCGTTGAGAAAGCTGTTCTTGGTGAGGATCGTCAAGGTCGCAAAGCCGCCAATGACCAAGGCAGTCACCGGCAACACCAAGTGCCAGAAATAGTCGGCCACCTTGGCCCACGGCGACAGTTCGGCGAAGTTGTCCGAAACCAGTCCGCGCACCGGAAACCAGTCCAGCGCCGTGCCGCCGGCAAACACCACGATCAGCAGCAGTGCGAAGAGAAATCCGGGCAACGCATAACCGATGATGATCGCCACGCTGCTCCAGACATCGAACGCCGAGCCGTTGTGCACGGCTTTGCGAATGCCCAGCGGAATCGACACCAGATAGGTGATCAGTGTCGCCCACAGGCCCAGCGACAAGGTCACCGGCAGCTTCTGCCAGATCAGCTCAGTGACGCTGGCACCGCGAAAGAAACTCTGACCGAAATCCAGTTGTGCATAGCTTGTGAGCATCAGCCACAAGCGCTCGCTGGGCGGTTTATCGAAGCCGTACTGGCGCTCGATATCGGCCACCAGTTTCGGGTCCAGCCCACGCGTCGCGCGGGATTCGCCGCCAACCGTTTCGACATGGCTGGAGCCCACTGCCGCGCCGACACCGATGCCTTGCAAGCGCGCGATGGCCTGTTCTACCGGGCCTCCGGGCGCGGCTTGCACGATGACGAAATTGACCAGCAGGATCGCGAGCAAGGTCGGCACGATCAGCAGCAGACGCCGCAGGCTATAACCCCACATGGCTGTACTCCTTGGGCATCTGGGTGGCGGTCAGCGCGGTCGGGCTGATTTCCCACCAGGTGTCGAGACCGGCGTCGTACAGCGGGGCAATCGCCGGTCGGCCGAAGCGGTTCCACCACACCGTGGAAATCCCCGGCGGGTAATAGTTGGGCACCCAGTAATAGCCCCACTGCAACACCCGATCCAACGCATGAGCATGACGCAGCAAACTCTCGCGATTGTCGGCCTGCACCAACCCTTCGAGCAGTGCATCGACGGCCGGATCGCGCAGCACCATGTAATTGTTCGAGCCGGGATCAGCGGCGCCATCGGAGCCGAAGTAATTGAACATCTCGCGCCCCGGCGCCTGACTTACCGGGTAACCGGCGACGATCATGTCGTAATCGCGATTGCGCACGCGGTTGGTGTATTGCGCGGTGTCGACCTGGCGGATATCGAAGCCGATGCCGATCTGCGCCAGGTTGCGTTTGAACGGTAACAACAGCCGTTCGAAACCTTTCTGGCCATTGAGAAACGTGAAGTGCAGCGGCTCGCCATTGGCGTTCACCAGTTGATCGCCCTGAGGTTTCCAGCCAGCGGCCTCCAGCAGTTTCAGCGCCTGCAATTGTTCCGCGCGGATATTGCCACTGCCGTCGGTTTTCGGTGCTTCAAACACCGTGGTGAACACTTCATCGGGAATCTGTCCGCGCAACGGCTCAAGAATCTTCAGCTCTTCGGCATCCGGCAACGCGGTGGCCGCCAGTGCGCTGTGGGAGAAGAAGCTGCGCTGACGCAGGTACATGCTGCGCATCATTTGCCGGTTGCTCCATTCGAAATCCCAAAGCATGGCGATGGCCTGACGCACCCGGCGATCCTGAAACAGCGGTTTTTGCAGGTTGAACACAAAGCCCTGCGCGCCTTGCGCAGCACCGGGTGCGAGGTGTTCACGAAGCAATTTGCCTTGCTCGAGTGCAGCGCCCGCGTAGCCGATGGTGAAACTGGTGGCGGAAAACTCGCGGTTGTAATCGAAGCCGCCAGCCTTGAGCACCTGCCGCGACACGTCGGTGTCGGCGAAGAACTCCACGCTCAGTTGATCGAAGTTGTACAGGCCACGAGTGATCGCCAGATCTTTGGCCCACCAGTCCTGCACCCGTTGAAATTTCACGCTGCGCCCGGCATCCACCGCGCTGATGCGGTACGGGCCGCTGCCGGGCGGAATCTCGAAACCGCCGCCCTCGGCGAAATCGCGGGTGCGCCACCAATGTTCGGGCAGCACTGGCAATGTCGCCAGGTCCAGCGGCAAGGTGCGGCTGTCGTTGTTCTTGAAGAGGAAGCGCACTTGCGTCGGCGACTCCACGACAACCTCGGCGACATCGCGAAACTGCTGACGGTATTTGAGGCTGCCCTGAGTGGTGAACAGCTCGAAGGTGTAACGCACATCTTCGGCGGTGATCGGCGTGCCGTCGTCGAAACGTGCCTTGGGGTTGAGGTAAAAACGCAACCAGCGGCGATCCGGATCGAGCTCCATCTGCTGCGCCACCAGACCGTAGACGCTGTAGGGTTCGTCCTTGCTGCGATAGGCCAATGGCGCGTAGAGCCAGCCATCGATATCGGCCACGCCGGTGCCTTTGTCGGTGTAAGGAATCAGGTGATCGAACGGGCCGCTTTCCAGAGAAGAACGGCGCAGGCTGCCGCCCTTCGGTGCGTCGGGATTGGCGTAGGCCAGGTGCTGGAAGTCGGGGGCATATTTGGCGGGTTCGCCGTAGACCGTTAACGCCGGTTGCGGGGCGGCCCAACTGAACGGAGTCAAAAGCGCACATGCGCTGAATAAAATGAGCCTGGAGAACATGGGCAGATCCTTTTACACGGTGCTGCTCCTGGCCTCTTCGCGAGCAGGCTCACTCCTACAGGGTCTGCGGTGAACACAAATCCACTGTAGGAGTGAGTCTGCTCGCGATAACGCCGGAACAGTCAACACACCTTCTGCCTACCTGTGATGTGCAACAGGCCGGCGATTTTTATAGAGCAGGCTTTAGATCAATCGGTGACTAAAACCCGCCACAACTGACCACTTTCAGAACTTGTAACTGACCCGCGTGTACAGCGTCCGCCCAAACGGGTCGCCATATTTCGGGTCGTAGCCGCTCTGGAACGTGTAGGTCTGGTTGCTGAACGGTGGTTCGCGGTCAAACAGGTTTTTCGCGCCGAGGGTCACGCTCAGGGTCTTGCGCCAGGTGTAAGTGCCGGCCAGATCCCAGACGTTGTACGAACCCACATAATCGTGAGTGTCGCGATCAGAGTCGTGGTAACCGCTGGTGTAGCGGTTGGTCAGGGCCGCACCGAACGGGCCGTAATTCCAGCTGCCGGTCAGGCTGTGGCGCCAGCGCGCCACGGCACCCGCCGACGCAAAGTCACCGCCACGGAAATCGCCCAGCTTGTCGATGTAGTCGCCCTTGAGTTGCTGCTGATAGTCATAACGGGTGACGTAAGTGCCTTGCAGGCCGATGCCGAAGTTGCCGTACGGCGTGCTCGGTAAACGGTAATCGAAGCTGACGTCGACGCCGTTGGTCTTGATCTTGCCGAGGTTGGCCAGCCCGGTGACGATGTGATCGATGGAGCCGTCCGGCTTGCGGATCAGGCGATCCGGGTACAGCTCAGGATTCTCGAACACCGCCGATTCGGGGAACTCGGCAATCTGGTTGGCGATGTCGATCCACCAGAAATCCAGCCCGGCGCTCAGGCGCTCGAACGGTTGATAGACAAACCCGAGGGTGACGTTGCGCGCGGTTTCCGGGCTGAGGTCGGTATTGCCGCCGCTGGTGCGATTGAACTGCTGCGCACAGTCGCGGTTGGCAATGCCGCCATTGCTCGGATTACCGCCAGCGCACAAACGCGGGTCGTTGTAGTTGGCGTTGGTGAAACTGGTGAAGGTCGGGTTGTACAACTCATACAACGACGGCGCGCGGAACCCTTCGCTGTAGGCACCGCGCACCACCAGTTCCTTGAATGGCTGGAAGCGGAACGAGTACTTCGGATTGGTGGTGCTGCCGAAATCGCTGTACTTGTCATGGCGTACGGCGGCGGACAGTTCGAGGCTGTCGAGCACCGGTACGTTGACCTCGGCGTATTCGGCGGAGACGCTGCGATCCCCGGCAACGCTGCCGTTCGGATCAACACCAAGACTTTGCACGTCGCCGGCAAATGCTGCGAAATCCTGATGGAAGTCTTCCTTGCGATACTCGCCGCCCAGCGCCAATGCTGAAGGGCCGGCACCGAACCAGTCGCCGATTTCACGACTGATGCGCCCGTCGATGGCCTTCACCCGCCCGACCGCCGTGGCGTAATCACCGTCCACCGCGTTGGCCGCCAACAGCGCGGAACCGGCAGCTGTCTGCGGACCGAACGGGTTAATCACGCCGTTGGCAATGCCGGCGCTGACCGCACGATCATTGACGTAGCCGTCCTCGATGCTGTTGACCACTTTGTTCTGGTTGTACGAAGCGCCGACGTTGTAATCCCAGCCGACCAGCGTGCCATCAAAACTCAAAAGCAAACGCTGACTGGTGTTGTCGTCTTCGTGCTGGCGCGCGCCAACAGCGGTTTCACGCCAGTTGACGTCAACCGGTTGTGTCGGATCGAGGGCGAATCCGTTCGGCCCAGGGGTAATGCCGTTACCCGGATAGAACGCGGTGCCGGGATTGACCTGATTACCCATCAACGTGCCGGGGCCGATTTGCGTGCGGTTTTCGTTGCGCGCCCAGAAGTATTCGAGGCTGACGTTGTGATCGTCCGACAGCTTGCCCGTGGCTTTGGCGAAGGCCGAGGTCTTCTCGGTTTCCGGCACCAGATCGAGGTAGTTCCACAAGCTCTGCCGGCAGATTCCGTTGCGTGCCAGCAATCCCGGTGCGTTGCAGCCGGAACCGGCCAATGGATTGGTGGCGTTACTGCCCTGGCTCCAGTTGGCCGGCGAGGCGGTGCCGGAGGTGTAGTCGAGTCCACGATTCGGCTGGTAGTTATAGGTGTAGCCGCGATCTTCGGCGGCCAGGCGTTGTTGCTTGTCGTAACTGACCACGCCAAACACGTTGAAGCGATCATCCTGCAAATCACCGAAACCCCAACTGCCGCTGAAGTTACGGCTTTCACCGCCCCCCGAATGGGTGGGCGTGTCGTAGTTGGTGCTGATCTGCCCTTCGGTGAGGCTGGTCTTGGTGATGAAGTTGATCACCCCGCCAATCGCGTCGGTGCCGTACAACGCCGAGGCGCCATCGCGCAGTACTTCGACACGGTCAATGGCGGCGAACGGAATGGTGTTGAGGTCGACACCGGAGCCATTGATTGCGTTGGTCGCGTTGTTGCTCAGGCGACGGCCGTTGAGCAGCACCAGGGTTTTATTCGGGCCAATACCACGCAAATCCGCATACGACGCGCCCCCACTGCTCGACCCTACCGAGCGACCGGAACCCACCGAAGACTGGTTGGCGGATATCCGGCTGACCAGTTCCTCGGTGGTCGACACGCCCTGCTCGCGCAGCTCTTCTACGCGCAGGATGGTCACCGGCACCGCAGTTTCTGCATCGACCCGACGGATTGCCGTCCCCGTGACTTCGACGCGCTGCAGTTGAGTCGTCGGTTCGGATGCCGTGCTGTCGGCAGCGATGGCCGGCAGCGTGTTGATTGCCAGCAGCAAGGCCAGGCTCAAAGGTGATTTGACGGGTGAAAACTGAATCATGAACAGCCATCCCTGCGTTTTGGTTTATGCAGGGATGTGCGATGAAGAATAAGGATTTATAGAGGGCGGTTTAGACCGTTGGGTGATGAGGTTATGCACAAAATGCCGTGCGTCCTTATCAAGCCAATGTCACCTCCCTCAACAACCGGGTATCCAGGCCAAACCGCTCCTGGGAGACCATCTTGAACTGCCCCTCTGCCAGGTCGCAGCTCACCAGCAGATTCCACGAGTGGCGGGTTGCCGCCGAGGGAATCAGGACAAATGGGTGCTCATCCAGTAAAGCGTCGGCAAACCGCTGTTGATTGGGCGACGGCCACGCGGGACTCAACCAGTAAGGATTCGGTACCTCTTCGGGCTGAACGACTTTGACCCGTGCATCGCGGATGACCTCAAAGCACGTCAGCACATAAGGCTCTCTGTCCAGTGCATCAAAACTATTATTGGCTGCCACCTCCAGAATGGCCGAGGACGGGTCAACCGATGCATAGACGACTCGCCGGCCAGGCGCATTCCAGCGACCGCCCTTCAGTTTTGAACCCATCCCGCTGTCCCACGTATCTCCGTAGGCCTCCTGATCCAGGCGCCAGCCATACCAGTGCCCTTCCCAGGGCAAGGGATTCATGGGTAACCCCCGTACAGGAGCTGACACAAGTATTGCTCGACCATCTGGAAACCCAGTGGATGGCGGGTCAGCTCCAACGGCACGTAGCCGTTAAGGTAAGGGGTGGGTTTTTGCATCCATATCTCCGCCTGTGACAGCCCACCGAACGCCCGAGTGGCCATCTCCAGCACCAGCGCATATTGGTAGGCGACGACACTCTGCTGCGAGTCAAGCCGTATCGATTTGCCTTCCTTCAACAGCCGCTGCACGGTTCTGACAGACCTGCCGGTGATGCGTTTGACCATGTCTTCGCGCAGGTACATTTCGGAAGTTGAAAGCATGTTGACGACGTCGCTCAGCTCAAAGCCCTGGTCGGTAAGGCGAATAATCAGCATGGCATCGTCACCGAGGTCCTGGCCATGCACGAGCAAATCGACAGGCTTGCCCGCGACCTTCTTCAGCCCCGTCAGCCGGGGTGGTTTGGGGGTGGGCATTGCGACATCCTCCATGGGGCATCTGGCGCGATCGTCGATCCAGAAGTTGCGCAGGGAATAAGCAGGCGTTTCATGCTCGATGTGTGGGGTACGCATAATCGATCCTTTATCTGGGAGCCTGAGCGTTCAAGCCGCTCAGCGACTTCAATGTCAGGTCCGATGCTATAGATCGCGCTTCCGACGACCAACCTGAAAAGGTCGTCGGAAATATCCCCTGCCTGCCGCAAACCAAGGCTTTTTCCGTAGGACGTCAACGCGAGATGCCTGCCCTCAGCCGCCGAAGTGATAACTCACATCGAGCCACCATTGCCGCCCGTACGGGTCATAGTTGCCGGTCGGGTAATACGGCCACCCTGCCGAGTCATCGTGTTTGACCTGGTTGAGCACGTTGTTCACGGTCAGCCCGACACTCGCCCGGTCATTGAGCTTGTAACGCGCACTGGCGTTGAACACCGTCCACGGCGACAGGCGCCCGTCTCCCGCGCCATTGGTGACCGAACCATAACGAATGCCCATCAGCGTCGCCGTGGCCTTCTGGTAATCCCAGGTCAGGCTGGCGTTGACCTTGCTGCGCCAGTCGTAGTTGGTGCGTGAGGTGCGCCAGTCTTGCGTGGGGGCTTCTTCCGACTCCTTGTAGTAATGCGAAAGCACCAAGGTATAGCCCAGCGCCGAACTGAACGCGCCGTACTGTCCGGCGCCCCAGCGGATGTTGCTCTTGAAATCCAGACCGCTGACCCGCTCGCTGGCGGCGTTGATCGCGTTGACCCGCACGCGATTCAACTGGTTCGGGTCGACCGCCGCATTGCCGGCGTTACGATCAATGCGCGCCAGCGTCGATTGGCAGTTGGCCGAGTTGATGTCCTGAGTGCCATTGCGGCATTCGTTTTCCTGTTGCAGCAGCCGGTTTTCATCGACCGTAGTCAGCAGATCGTCGATCTCCACGCGCCAGAAATCCGTGGAGAAATCGAAATTGCGCGACGGTGACCAGACAAATCCGTAGGTCCATGATTTACCGCGTTCCGACTCCAGGTTCGCCGTACCGCTCTGGGTGTAATCGACCCGCCCACGATCACACGCGCCTTCCACACCCTGGCTGCAACCGTAGTAATCGATCTGCGCCGGGTAGTAGCCGTTGCTGTCGGACTGATAGATGTAGTTCAGATCCGGCGCGCGGAAACTGGTGCCGTAACTGCCGCGCAGCAACAGGCTGGTCACCGGGCGCCACTCAAGCCCCAGGTTGTAGGTTTTCTGCTGCTCGGTGCGGCCGCTGAATTTGTATTGGTCCCAGCGTCCGGCGGCAGTCGCCAACAACGTGTCGGTGACCGGAATGCTGAACTCGCCACCCGCCGCATAACGCTTGCGCGAGCCACCGGAGCTTTGCTGCGGGCTTACGCCGTAAAACGTGCCGTCGTTGAGGCCGTCATCCGGGTCGACACGGTATTCCTGTTTGCCCGCTTCCAGTACTCCGGCGAAGCCCACCGGGCCGGCCGGCAAGTCGAACAGATCACCGTTGACCGAAGCGTTGTAACTGGTCGACACCGATTTGCTGCTCTGGGTCAGGTTGCCGCGAAACTGCTGCCATTCCTGCGGCGTCAGCGGCCGGTCGAGCCGTGAAGCATCCGGGGCGAATACTGGATAACCGCCGCTGACACCGAGTTGCGGGCCGAGGTAGAAATCCTGAATCGATGACAGTGGCGTGTAGCGCGTGGTCCTGACGCTGCGATATTCCGAGCGGTTGGCCGCCAGATCGTAACTCCAGCCAGTGTCGGCGATCTTGTCCGAGATGCCGAGGGTGCCGGTCCACGAGGTGTCGCGCCACTTGCTGTTGTTGCTGGTGCGACCACCGATTTCCTCTTCACCGAAGCGTCGATACCAGCGCTCCAGATTGCCGCTGTTCTGGTTGATGAAGTCCGGCGAGGTGAAGGTCGGCCCGCGTGTGTTGTTCTGGATATGGTCGAGGCCGTACATCAGGTCGGCGAAGACCTGACCGCTGTCGCTGAAATGCCAAGTGCCACGGGTGTAGCCGTCGTAGTTTTCCTTCTGGGTCTGCACAGTCCAGTAATCGTTGTACATCTGGTCGGTGCGGCAGCGCCCGCCGCTGTTGACCAGTTTGTTGTCGAACGTACCTTGATAAGCGCCGCATCCCGGCCCGAGATAGCGACTATTGGTCAGGTCGCGGCGGTAACCGACATCTGCCAGCGGGCCGCTTTGCATAAAGCCACGGTCATCGGCCCAGATCGGATCACGGTTAGTCAGTTCCAGACCGAACAAGCCGTCAAAATCCCCCCAACTGCCGCCGCCGCTGATCTGCAAACGCTGGTTGTCACCGCCGCCGCGCTCACTGGTGCCGCCCTTGAGGTTGACGTCGACGCCGTTGATCTTGTCCTTGAGGATGATGTTGACCACCCCGGCGATCGCGTCCGAGCCGTAAATCGCCGAGGCGCCGCTGCTGAGAATTTCGATGCGTTCGATAACCGCCGACGGAATGTTCGCCAGGTTGGTGAAGTTGACCTTGCCGTCGTACGGCGTCGGGTAGTCGGCGACGCGACGGCCATTGATCAGCACCAGCGTATGGTTCGGGCCGAGGCCGCGCAGATTGAGTGCGCTGGCCGCCGGTTGCCAGGTGTTGCCGTAATCTTCGCCTTGGGTCATGCCGGTGTTTTGCGTCTGCGTCGCGAGGGCGTCGTAGACGTTTTTGTAGCCGCGCGCTTCCATTTCCTCGTGGGTGATGACGTTGACCGGCGTGGCGCCATCACTCTGCGCGCGGGCGATGCGTGAGCCAGTGACGGTGACTTTTTCCATGCGGTAATCGGCGCTGGTGACCGGTGCCACGGCAGTGACTTTCGCCGGCGCATCGGCTGCGCGAACGGTCAGGCCCTGAGCGCTTTGCTCGACTTGCAGACCACTGCCGAGCAAAGCTTTTTCCACTGCCTGACGACCGCCCAACGCGCCGCGCACCGCCGCGCTGCGTTTGCCTTGCACCAATTCCTGACTAAAGGAAATCGGCACGCCGCTCTGCCGTGAGATGCCCAGCAGCACTTCGTCGAGCGGTCCGGTAGCGATGTCGAAGGTAAACACCGCTGCAGCAGGTTCCTGGGCAACCGCCGCCCATGGACTGATGCCCATCGCCAACGCAGCGGCGAGGGTCAATCGAGGTAATTGTTGTTTGATTGAGAACATCGAAGGGTTTCCCTGTTGGAGGCATCTGCAGGGAATGAGCAGCGGGCCAGCGCTTTTTATAGGGCGGCGATTAGGCCAAGAAGTTATGGGTTTATAACCGCGCGTCGATGCTGACCCAGTACGGGTTGTGCCAGGTGACGCGGATCGGCAGCGAGCGTTCCAGCAGTTGCAACGTACGATCGCTGTCGTCGAGCGGATAGAGGCCGCTGAGGCGCAGGTCGGCGACTTCCGGGCTCAGATGCAAGATGCCGCGACGGTAGCGGCGCAGGCTGTCGATGACTTCGTACAAAGGCCGGTCGCGCACCTCCAGTCGACCTTGCACCCAGGCACTTTCCTGACCGTTGCTGCGCTCCAGCGACAGCAACCCTGCGCCGTTGAACAGCAGGCTCTCGCCGGCCGCCACCACTTGCCGCGCGCCACCGGTGGTGACCACTTCAACCTGCGAATGGAGCATCACCAATCGCGTCGTCTCTTCGCTGTACTGTACGAGAAACTTCGTCCCCAGCGCCCGCATGCGGCCGTGCTCGGTTTCGACCACAAAGGGTCGCGCCGACTCTTTCGCCACATCGACCAACAATTCGCCGCTGCGCAAGGCGAGCAGCCGTTGCTGATGGTCGAACAAAGGCACCACACGACTGCGCGCATTGAGGGTCAGCGCACTGCCGTCCGCGAGTGTGAAGTCACGCCGCTCGCCAGTCCCGGTCGACAACTCCCCCGCCTCCGGCAGCCAGCCGTAACGTCGCCCGAGCAATCCGGCCAACAGCGCAACACCGAGCACACTCAAACTGCCGCTGATGAAACGTCGACGACTCGACGGCGCATTGAGACTGTGCAGCAGGCTGTTGCGCGGCACGCTGCGCAGGCTCGGGTTGCGCAGCAGATTCAGGCCGCCGCCCATTTGTTCAATGACCTGTTGATGGCGAGGATCGGCAACGCGCCACGCCTCGAATGCGGCCCGCTCGGCCATGCCCGCCTCGCCCGACTGCAGCAACGCCAGCCATTGCGCCGCCTCGTCGATCACCGCCTCGTCCGGCCTCATGCCTGCATCGCCTGATAGCAGCGCTTGAACGCTTCGACCATGTATTGCTGCACGCGACTGGTCGACACGCCGAGGCGCTCGCCGATCTCGCTGTAGGTCAAACCGTCGAGTTGATGGTAGAGAAACGCCGCTTTGGCTTTGGCCGACAAGTCATTGAGCAAGCGATCGACGGCCAGCAGCGCTTCGATCACCAGCGCCCGCTCTTCCGGGGATGGATGCACCGGTTCGGGCGCCAGCGCCAGGCTTTCCAGATAAGCACGTTCAAGGTCCTGGCGACGCCAGCCTTCGTATACGAGTCGGCGGGCGATGGTGGTCAGCAGCGCCCGTGGCTCGCGAATGGCCGTGGGGTCCGGCAATGCCAGCACCCGCAGAAAGGTTTCCGAAGCGATGTCCTGCGCACTGTGCGGGCAACCCAGCGTGCGGCCAACGGCAGCACACAGCCAGCGATAGTCCTTTTGGAACATCTGCCCGATGATCTGGTAATGCGGGTTGTACCCACCCATGCCTTGCTCCCTGAAACGGGTCCCACCCGCTGCGAAAAACCATCGTTCTGCCGGGATCGTCCGGCTCTGATCAGGCGCGACTGTGCAATAGCCTCTCAAACATTTGAAGTAATAAAAAATCAGCACAAGCAAACTATTGAGCATAAGTCGCTTCGTCGCCGCAGAAACATTGGCTGACAGAACGTTGACCTCGATCACTGGCGCGTTGGCGGCCGCTGATTAATCTCGCGGCTCCATCGAAAGCCAGGGACGGCTCAGCGAGAGCCCGTGGCTGAACCCACTCAAGGAAGAGCAAGCATGCGACCACTCAACATCATTCTGCTGTCGTCAGCGTTCAACGGCCTGACCCAACGCGCCTGGCTGGAACTTCGCGAGGCCGGTCACTCGCCCAGCGTCGTGCTGTTTACCGATGAACAAGCCGTATGCGAACAGATCGAACACAGCGGCGCCGATCTGGTGATCTGCCCGTTCCTCAAGGACCGCGTACCGCAGGCACTGTGGAGCAACGCCCAGCGCCCGGTGGTGATCATCCACCCGGGTATCGTCGGCGATCGCGGCGCCAGTGCCCTCGATTGGGCGATTACCAACGAGCTGCCGAGCTGGGGCGTCACCGCGCTGCAAGCGGTCGAAGAAATGGACGCCGGCCCGGTGTGGGCCACTTGCGAATTCAACCTGCCGGCGGGCCTGCGCAAATCCGAGCTGTACAACGGCCGTGTCAGTGATGCAGCGATCCGCTGCATACGCGAAGTGGTGGAGAAATTCATCGAAGGCTATGAACCGGTTGCCCTCGACTATGCCGATGCGAAAGTGCGCGGGCGTTTGCAGCCGAACATGAAGCAGGTCGACCGCAGTTTCAGTTGGCACGACTGCGCGCGCTTCATCAAACGTTGCATCGATGCCGCCGACGGCCAGCCCGGTGTGCTGGCGAGCCTGGCCGGCGGTCAGTATTACGTGTACGACGCGCACCTCGATTCGCGCAGCGGTATGCCCGGCGAAATTCTCGCGGTGCATGACGATGCGGTGCTGGTCGCCGCTGGCGATCAAAGTTTGTGGATTGGTTCGCTGCGGCGCAAACCGCAATCCGGCGAAGAAACCTTCAAACAGCCAGCGCGGCATGTATTGGCCGAGCAATTGGCCGACGTGCCGGTGCTGGACTGGTCGATCGCTACACAGCCGTTCAGTGACGAAGCCTATCAACCGCTGCGGTATCGCGAATCCGGCATCGTCGGTGAGCTGACCTTCGAGTTCTACAACGGCGCCATGAGCACCGAGCAATGCCAGCGCATGGTCGCCGCGCTACGCTGGGCCAAATCCCGTGATACGCAGGTGTTGCTGATCAAGGGCGGGCGCGGCAGTTTTTCCAACGGCGTGCATTTGAACGTGATTCAGGCCGCGCAGGATCCCGGAGCTGAAGCCTGGGCGAATATTCAGGCGATCGACGATGTCTGCGCAGAACTGCTCACGGCCCGGCAGTTGGTGGTCAGCGGTGTCACCGGCAATGCCGGCGCCGGCGGTGTGATGCTCGCGCTGGCCGCCGATATTGTGTTTGCCCGCGCCGATATCGTGCTCAACCCGCATTACAAGAGCATGGGTTTGTATGGCTCCGAATACTGGACCTACAGCCTGCCCCGCGCCGTCGGCCCGGCCATGGCCGAACAACTGACCCAGGCCTGCCTGCCAGTGAGCGCGGTGCAGGCGTGGCAACTGGGCATGGTTCAGGAAATCGGCCCGCGTTGCCCGGACGAGTTTTCCCTGTGGTTGCTGCAGCGGGCCAACGGAGTAGTGAGCGATCCGACCTATGCTGCGGTGCGCGAGCGCAAGGCGCGGGTTGATCAGGTGTTGATCCAGCAGTGCCGTGAAACCGAGTTGCAGGAAATGCAGGAAGACATGCTGTACAACCGCAATCAGTTTGCCGAGAAGTGCCGCAACTTCGTGTACAAGCGCAAGGTGTGTGGCACGCCGGCACGGTTGATTGAAGAGTGGGCGCGGGTGCGTTTGACCGAGTTGGCCAGTTGATTTTGCGGTGACTGCTTTCCCCTCACCCTAGCCCTCTCCCAAGGGAGAGGGAACTGATTGGGGGATGCTGTAGAGGTTCGCCGACATGAACGATCTCTACTGAATCCATAATCGATCGATGTATGACGCAAGACACCTCGGTCACTCCCCTCTCCCAAGGAGAGGGAACCGAGCCGTGGATATTGAAGATTTACACCGACCTGAGAGTCTTGCTCTGAATCCATAATCGACTCGATCTTTCAGGTCGATGTATGACGCAAGACACCTCGGTCAGTCCCCTCTCCCTCCGGGAGAGGGTTAGGGTGAGGGGCTTTTGCCTTTACAATGCCCGACACCTCAAACACCGGCCCGCCCATGGACATAGATCTCGCTCGCACCTTTCTGGAAATCGTCCGCCACGGCAGCCTCGCCGCTGCCGCGCAGAAGCTGTTCGTCACGCAAACGGCGATCACTGCCCGGGTGCAGAAACTCGAAAGCCAATTGGGTAGCACGCTGTTCGTGCGCAACCGCGCCGGGGCGAAGCTGACGCCCAATGGTGAGGCCTTTGTGGTCTACGCCAATCAACTGGTGCAGACCTGGGAAGCCGCGCGGCGCGATCTGCCGCTGCCCGAGGGCTATCACAACGTGCTGCACATCGGTGGCGAAGTCAGCCTGTGCAACCCGTTGATGCTCAGTTGGGCGGCAGAGCTGCGCGAGAAGATTCCCGGGCATGCCCTGCGCATGGAAATCCGCGATGGCGAAAACCTGCTGCGCCAGCTCGAACTCGGTGTGCTCGACGCCGCACTGGTCTATCAGCCGGAATACTGGCCGGGCTTGCAGGTCGAGCAAGTGCTGGAAGAAAAACTGATTCTGGTGCGCGCGCCCGAGCGCCCCGATCCCTACGTCTACATCGATTGGGGCCCGGACTTCCGCCGCCAGCATGACGCCGCCCTGCCGGAAAAAGCCAAAGCGGCGCTGAGTTTCAACCTCGGCCCGCTGGCCCTGCAATACATCCTCGAACACGGCGGCAGCGGCTACTTCCGCACCCGCGTGGTGCGCACCTATCTGGAAAGCGGCGCCCTCGAAGCGGTGACCAAAGCCCCGGAGTTCGGCTATCCGACTTACCTGGTCTACTCCCGCGATCGCGATTCGGCGACGCTGCAACAGGCCTTCAATCTGCTGCGTGAAGTGATCCGCACCGATGACGACTGGTCGCAGCGCTGGAACCCTCTGAGCTGAAGCAGCGGCTTCGTACCGGAGCATGGCGCATGTGCCATTGAGGTCGGGCCAGCACAAACGGCCGGATCGGCTAATCTGCCGGGTATAACAACAATCCCGCAGGTGATGCAGTGAGGCAGACCACCGAAATATTCCGCAGTCGCTACCGCGCGGCCATTCATCCGCTGTACAACCCATGGCTGCACGGCGCCTTCGTGCTGCTGTTCGGGGTGCTGGCCATCGGCGGGTTCTGGAGCAGCGTGCAGCAGGTCGCCCTGCTGGAGTGGCTGACGGTGCCGTTGACCCTGCTGCTGTTCAATTTCGGCGTGTACATGGTCCATCGCCATCTCGGTCACCACAAAAAGACCTTCGCAAAAATGTTCTATGCCCGACATGCGGGCGATCATCACAGCTTCTTCACCCCCGGCCATATGACCTACGACGGCGCCCGCGACTGGCGGGTTATTCTGTTTCCCGCCTGGCTGATCGTACTGCACACGCTGGTGATTACCCTGCCGTTGTGGTGGCTGTTGGCACAGGTAAACGCCAACGTCGCCGGGTTGTTCGGTGGTTGCATGGTGCTGGGTTATCTGACTTACGAGGTGTTCCATGCCTGCGAACACCTGCCGCCGCACAACCCGCTGACGCGCCTGCCATGGATCCGCCAGATGCGCCGCTTGCACGAGTTGCATCACCGCCGCGAGCGCATGCAGGAGCGCAATTTCAACATCGTCCTGCCGCTGATGGACTACCTGTTCGGCACCCTTTACTGGGAGCCGGAAACCGCCCCGTTGAATTGTTCGAGACAAGCCATGACCCGCATGCAGCACACCATCGATATCGCTGGCGAACCCACTGCCGTGCTTGCCTATGCCGCCAGTGTCAATCGCTGGCCGGAATGGCACCCGTCGTCGCTGAAGATCGACGGCGCCCACGGCCCACTGCATGCCGGCTCGCGCTTCGAAGAGGACATTCATGCCGGCGGGCGGGCCGGCCATTTGAGTTGGGAAGTCAGCGAATACCTGCCCGGCCGGCGCTGGTGCGCACGGGCACAAGGCGATCATGGCCTGTCGTTGCTGCTGACCTATGAATGCAGCGCCGGCGACAGCGGTACGCGATTTGTGCGCACGCTGGATTATCGCTTCGGCGGTCTGGGCATGCGCATCGCCAATCACCTGCTGCTCAAACGCCGCATCGAGCGCGAATCCGCCGCATCGATGCTGGCGCTGCGTGACATGGCCGCGCAATACCTGTCATCGACGAGGGCCAGCGCGTGAAGCTACGGCATCTGTTGTTGCTGCTGATCCTCATCGTCATCGCGTTCTTATTGTTGATGCCGACCAACGTCGAACCCGTGGCCTGGACGCCGCCTCCAGCACCTTCGCTGACAGAAGGCATTTACGCCGAGAACCAGAAACTCAAAGGCGCAGCGCAGGTCGGGCCGAGCGACATCGAAGGGCCGGAAGCCTTGCTGCTGGAGAGTGATTTCTTGATCACCGGGCTGCACGACGGCCGACTGATCCGCACCAGCCTCGACGGCCAACAACGCAAAGTACTCGCCGACACCGGTGGCCGTCCGCTGGGCTTGGCCCGACATCCGAACGGCTTGCTGGTGATCGCCGACGGGGTCAAGGGCTTGTTATCCCTCGATGCGCAAGGTCAGTTGATCCCTTTGACCACGGAGGCCAATGGTCTGGCGTTTGGTTTCACCGATGACGTGGCCATCGACAAGTCCGGGCATTACGCCTATTTCAGCGATGCTTCCAGTCGCTGGGGTTATGGCCATGACGGTGAGGCGATCATCGAGCACGGCGGCGACGGACGTCTGCTGCGCTACGACTTTCAGAGCGGTAAAACCAGTGTGCTGCTGGACAAACTGCAGTTCGCCAACGGCGTCACCCTCGGCCCGGACGACGCCTATGTGCTGGTCAATGAAACCGGTGCCTACCGCATCAGCCGTTATTGGCTGACCGGGCCGAAAGCCGGCACTCACGATTTGTTCATCGACAATCTGCCAGGGCTGCCGGACAACCTGGCGTTCAATGGCAGTAATCGCTTTTGGGTGGCGTTGTACGCGCCGCGTAATGCCTTGCTCGACGGCACAGCGGAGCATCCGTTCGTGCGCAAGATGATTGTGCGGGCGCTGAAGGTTTTACCGAAACCGGTGGAAAAGCGCGGGTTTGTCCTGGGACTGGATCTGGACGGCAAGGTGATTGCCAATTTGCAGGATGCGAGCAGTGGCAATTATTCGCCGATCACCACGGTGCGCGAGTATGGATCGTGGTTGTATTTTGGCTCGCTGAAAGCCACACATATGGCACGGATGCCGTTGGATGCGGCCCTTAAGTGAACCTGATGTTTTTGTGTTGCATGGACTGACGCCTTCGCGAGCAGGCTCGCTCCCACATTGGATTGTGTTGACCACAAATGCTGTGGTCAGCCGAGAACCTTGTGGGAGCGAGCCTGCTCGCGAATGCGGTCTGTCAGTTACTTGATTTATCGAACTTGTCCGGATCTTCGTCTTCAGGCAGATCCTCATCCGGCTCTTCGGGATTGGCCGTGGTATGCGCCGGGCTGTTGGGTTCGGGATGCGTGGGAACCGGGTCGAATGCGCCCTGCTCTTCACTGGGGAATTTGGGATCGTTCATAAGGCACCTCGCAATGAGTCGGATGGAAGACTCTGTACATTCGAGGTGCCGGTCGTGGCTGTCGTTCCAGTTAATCCGCAACCGTAGGTCGGCGGATCAATGGGTCATCAGGATCGCGCCTGTATTTGCTCGACGATCTTGTCCTTGACCTGCAAGCGTTTCTCTTTGAGTTTTTTCAGCGTGTCATCGCTGGGTGCATCCGAGGTGGCTGTCTCGGCCTTGACCACGTCGGCGTCCGCCTGGGAATACTTGTGGATCAGTGCGTCCAGATGGGGATCCGCGGTGCGTTTTTGCTGGATCTCTTCCTTCGTAAGCTTCAAATCCTGTAACAGATCATGGGTCACCGGCATGGAACACCTCCGTCAGTTGATCGGCTGGCCACCGCGACCGATTGCGCTGGCCAGTTATCAGAATGGCCTCGGTTGCACGGTTCTGTCGACCACCTGTCAGACCAGCGGTGCCCGTTCGTCGCCCTGTCGCAAATGCGATCAAACCTTTGTTCGCCGCATTGCCTCCATTGCTTGACACCAACAAAAACTGCGTGGAGATACACCAATGGACGGATTCAACCTGCGTCATCTGGTTTTGGCTGTCGCTTTGAGCAGCGGCATGGGCAGCGCCTTCGCTGCGACTGACAACGACTTTGTCGATAACGCCGCGGCCGGTGGCATCGCGGAAATCGAAACCAGTCGTCTGGCCCTGGAAAAAAGCCAATCGGCAGACATCAAGGCGTTTGCCAACATGATGATCACCGATCACGGCAATGCCAACGATGAGCTGGCAACCATTGCCAAGGCCAATGACATCGAGGTCCCGGACACCACAACGCTGGTCAAACAGGCCAAGGAAAAAATCCTTGAAGTGCGTGATGAGTCTTTCGACGCGGCGTACGCCAACAATCAGGTGAAGGCGCACGAAGAGACCATCGAGCTGTTCAAGAAACAAGCCAATACTGTGACCGATGACAAGGTCAAAGGCGCTCCTGAACTGAAGGCCTTTGCGCAGAAAATGCTGCCGGCGCTGGAGAAACACCTCGCGGCTGCCAAAGAATTGCAGGCCAAGCATCCGAGCAAGTAAAAGCTTTACCCTCACCCCAGCCCTCTCCCGGAGGGAGAGGGAGCCGACCGAGGTGAATGTTTGAGTTGCATCGACCTGACAGTCTCGAGTTGAACGCAGGTTTTGAACATTCCCCAATCGGCTCCCTTTCCCCCTCGCCCCCTTGGGGGAGAGGGCTGGGGTGAGGGGGATCGATGTACGCAACACCACAAATCCAAAGCAAAAAAAGGCCGCATCCAATAGATAGATGCGGCCTTGTCATATCCGTCGAAATCAACCGCCATCCGTATCAATATCCGCATCCGTCTCCTCCCCCGGTTTCGCCCGATCCGGCTGCGGTTTGAAGCCCGGACTGAACTCATTGTCGTTGTCCGTGTGCTTGTTCTTCTGATCCACCGCCGGATCGCCACTCTGCGCCTGCCCGTCATCGCCCTGCTGCTGCGCGGGCGCCGGCTGCCCCGGCACCTGCGGGTCAATGGCCGGATCATTGCGATTGATCGGTTCGCCAGATTGGCTCTGCTTCGTTTGCTCGTTCATGGCCACCTCGTTGGTCAAACACCCCCCGACGCACATCCGCCGGGTGTCAAAGATTCGAAGCCTGCCGCGCGCCAACGTTCAAAACATCGCCGCTCGCCGTCACCCCGACTAGAGTTACCGGGACGTTCCTTGCGCCAGATCAAAAATATACGTGCATGAACGAACAACTATTTCGAACGGCAAATGTCGATCACTTCGCGGCGATCATTTTCACGACCGCCCCCCAATTCGCGACGGAGCAACAGGCACATGGCAGCACTGCAGAACAGCACACTCGATGCGATGAAAAACAAACAAGCACAACTGCTGGGCGAATGGATCAACGGCCTGCAAGCCAGCGGCGCCACGCGTAATCTGAAAGATCACGATCTGCAGCAACAGACCACGGAATTCCTGCAACTGGTGGTCAGTGGCATCGAGAACGACAACGGCACCAACATCGCCGCACCGGGTTGGGAAGCCACCCGCCAGTTCCTCGAAAAGCTCTCCCACAGCCGCGCCCTGCTCGGCCAGGATTCGCAGCAGACCGCCAGTTTCATCTTCGCCCTCAAGGGCCCGCTGTTTAACCTGCTGCAGAGCCATTACAAAGACCAGCCTGCGCTGCTCGCCGAACAGCTCTGGGAAGTCTCGGAACTGCTCGACGCGTTCGGCATGCACACCATCCGCACCTTCCAGAAATCCCGCGAAGCGGTGATCAAGCGTCAGCAGGAAGAACTGCTGGAATTGTCGACCCCGGTGGTCAAGCTGTGGGACGGCGTGCTGGCGCTGCCGATGATAGGCACCCTCGATTCGCAGCGCACGCAAGTGGTCATGGAATCGCTGCTGCAACGCATCGTCGACACCGGTTCGGAAATCGCCATCATCGACATCACCGGCGTGCCGACTGTCGATACGCTGGTCGCCCAGCACCTGCTGAAAACCGTGACCGCGATCCGCCTGATGGGCGCCGACTGCATCATCAGCGGCGTGCGTCCGCAAATTGCCCAGACCATCGTCCACCTCGGCCTCGACCTGCAAGGCGTGGTGACCAAGGCCAATCTGGCGGATGCATTGAAACTGGCCCTGACCCGCCTGGGCATCAGCATCGGCAAAGCGGTCTGAGCCCATGGAAAGAATTCCGATTCTTCAAATGGGCAAGTTCCTGCTGGTGACCATTCAGGTCGACATGCATGACCAACTCGCCCTCACTTTGCAGGACGACTTGTCCGAGCGCATCAGCAAGACCTCGGCGCGTGGCGTGCTGATCGACATCTCGGCACTGGACATGGTCGACTCGTTCATTGGCCGGATGATCAGCACGATCTCCGGCCTGTCGAAAATCATGGACGCCGAAACCATGCTGGTCGGCATGCAACCAGCGGTGGCGATCACACTCGTCGAACTCGGCCTGACCCTGCCCGGTGTCAGCACGGCATTGAACGTCGAGCGCGGGATGAAACTGCTGCAGGAACGAGTAGACCGGCAATGACCGTACGCAGCAGCGGTACTCAACCCATCCACATCGAGCAGGATGTCGTGCTCGCGCGCCAGACCGCACGCAAACTGGCCACCGAATGCGGGATGCGCCTGATCGACCTGACCAAAATGGTCACAGCGGTCAGCGAACTGGCGCGTAACACCATGGTTTACGGTGGCGGCGGCGACATGGACTGGCAGATTCTCGATGAAGATCACAAGGTCGGTCTGCGCTTGACCTTCCGCGACGAAGGCCCGGGCATTGCCGACATCAAACTGGCGATGACCGACGGCTGGACCTCAGGCAGCGGCATGGGCCTGGGTCTGACCGGGGCGAAACGCTTGGTTGAAGAGTTCGAACTGGACACCGAGCCCGGCAAAGGCACGCGCATAACGATTACCCGATGGACATGAATATCAGCGGGTCGATGACCCAGGTTTTACTGATCGAGGACAGCAGTCAGATCGGCCATGCACGGCGCACGGCGCAACAACTGGCCGAACAGCATGGCTTCGACGAGCGCGATGCCGGGCGCGTGGCACTGGTGGCGACGGAGCTGGCGAGTAACGTGCTCAAGCACGCCAGCCACGGTGAGATGCATCTGCGGGTGCTGCCGCGCGCCAATGGTTTTGGCATTGAATTGCTCGCCATCGACCGTGCTCAGGGGTTTGATCTGGAAGCCTGTATGGCCGACGGATTCTCGACCGGCGGCACCCAAGGCATCGGCCTCGGCTCGATATCACGTCAGGCCGAAGAGTTCGATGTGTACGCCGATGCCCGTGGCGCGGTGTTATTGGCCCGCCTGTACGCGCGCTCGGATCGCGCCCCTGACATGCGTTTTGGCGTCAGCCAGCACTCGCTGCACAACGATCCGGCGTGCGGCGATGTCTGGCACCTGGCGTATGACAACGGCAGCATCAGCGCGCTGATCATCGACGGCCTCGGTCACGGTGAAGAGGCCGAACGCGCCGGCCGCGCCGGAGCGCAAACCTTCGCTCTGGCGCCTTTCGCCGAGCCGGTGATGCTGATGGAAGACCTGCACCGCGACATGATCGGCACTCGCGGCGGCGCTGTCGCGTTTGCCCGGTTCGATGCGCGGCGCGACAGCCTGACCTTTGCCGGCGTCGGCAACATCGGCGCCAGCCTGATCAACGCCGACAAGTCCCGTGGACTGGCCTCGCACCCGGGCATTGTCGGCGTGCAATACCGGAAAGCCCGGCCCTTTGACTATGCTCACGTGAACGGACATCTATTGATCATGTACAGCGACGGTTTGCAGTCCCGTTGGAACCTTCAAGACTACCCCGGCCTGGTACACCGCCACCCCGCCGTGATAGCCAGCGTCCTGCACCGCGACTTCTGTCGCGGGCGCGACGATGTAACGGTGCTGGTCGTTGCCCTGGAGGCCGCCCATGGCTGAGTCACCGATTCTGAGCAGCGCGGAACAGGCCGCACTGATTGCGCAGTTGCAGAGCGAAACCGCAGCCCTGCGCGAAGAACTCGATGAAACCAATCAGGGTGTGCTGGCGCTGTACGCCGAACTCGATGTACAGGCAGAGGAACTGCGCCAGGCCTCGGATCTGAAAAGCCGCTTTTTGTCGTACATGAGCCACGAGTTCCGCACGCCGCTGGGTTCGATCCTGAGCATCAACAGCCTGCTCGCCGATGAGCTCGACGGCCCGCTCAGTCCCGAGCAACACAAGCAGGTGGCGTTCGTCAGCACGGCTGCGCGCGAACTCAGCGACATGGTCGATGACCTGCTCGATCTGGCGAAGATCGAGGCCGGACGCATCAGCATTTCCCCGGCATGGTTCGACATGTTCGACCTGTTCTCGGCCCTGCGCGGGATGTTCCGACCGATCGTCGACGCCAGCGCCGTGGACCTGATCTTCGAAGAGCCGGTCGGTTTGCCGCGCCTGTACACCGATGACAAGAAACTCGCGCAGATCCTGCGCAACTTCATTTCCAACTCGCTGAAGTTCACCACCCGTGGCGAAGTGCGGGTTTCCGCGCGGCTCGAAGGGGCGGACAAGGTGCGCTTTGCCGTCAGTGACACCGGAATAGGTATCGCTGCCGAGCTGCATGGCGCATTGTTCGAAGACTTTTCCCAGGTCGACTCGCCGTTGCAGAAACGTCTGCGCGGCACCGGGCTGGGCCTGTCGCTGTGTAAACGCTTCGCCGCCCTGCTCGGCGGTGAAGTCGGGATGGACAGTGCGCCGGGGGTCGGCTCGACCTTTTTCGTGATCATCCCGTTGGCGATCGCTCTGGAGAACGTCGATGAAACGTGACATCCGCCTGTTGATCGTCGACGACAACGTCGCCACCCGCTACGCCTTGCGCCGGCGACTGGAGCGTCACGGCTATGAGGTGCTGGAGGCCGGCACCGGCGGCGAGGGGCTGGCGTTGATCGAAAGTGAAGTGCTCGACGCACTGATCCTCGACGTCAATCTGCCGGACATGAGCGGCTTCGACATCGTGCGGATTCTGCGCGCGGACAGCCGCACGGCGCTGTTGCCAGTGATCCATGTGTCTGCGGCGTCGATCCAGACCGGCGACATCATCACCGGCCTCGACGCCGGCGCCGATGCCTACCTGATTCACCCGGTCGACCCCGACGTGCTGCTGGCCACCCTGCGCACACTGCTGCGAGTACGCGACACGGAACATGCCCTGCGCGAAAGCGAGGCGCGCTTCCGCGAGATTTTCGTCAATGTGTCCGCGCCGATCGCGGTACTCGATGCCAGCCTCAAGGTGCATGAGTGCAACCATGCCTTCGCGCAACTGATTCTCGACAATCAGGACCCGCAAATCCTGCGTGAATGCTTCGCAGAGGAGCAGAGCGCCATCCTCAATGAACTGCGCCTGCGCCTGGTCGATGGCGAGCGCTGGAAAGGCACGCTGAACATGTGCGTGCAGGGCCAGATTCGCGAGACCGAGTGGCAAATTTCGCCGTACCGCACGCCAGAGCTGAGCCTGGTGTTTGTCGAAGACGTCACCGAACACCGCCATCGCGAGCGCTCGCATCTGGCGCGCCTGGACGACACCACCACGCAACTGGTCAAGGAAACCGCCGAACGCGTGCGGGCCGAGGCGCAATTGCTGCAAGTGCAGAAAATGGATGCGCTGGGCAAGCTCACGGGCGGTATTGCTCACGACTTCAACAACCTGCTGACCGGGATCATCACCAGCCTGGAACTGATCCAGAAACGTGTCGCCGACGAGCGTCTGGACAAAGTGCAGTTTTATTCCGAAGCGGCGCTGAATTCGGCGATGAGCGCGGCGTCGCTCACCCACCGCCTGCTGGCCTTTGCCCGCCAGCAGCCTTTGGACACGCGGCCGGTGGACATCAACGAGCACGTACGTTCGCTGGAAGAACTGCTGATGCGCACCATCGGTGAACGCATCAGCCTCAAGCTTGAGCTGACCAACAAACCGGCGATCGCTCTGGTCGACCCGGTGCAACTGGAAAGTGCGGTGTTGAACCTGGTGATCAACGCCCGCGATGCGCTGCCGGTGGGTGGCAATATCTGGGTCAGCACGTACGCCGCTTACTCCCATGGCGACCCGAATCTGGCCGATGGCGCGTACGTGGCACTGTCGGTGCGTGACGACGGGACCGGGATCGAGCACAACGTCATCGATAAAGTCTTCGATCCGTTTTTCACCACCAAACCGTTGGGCCAGGGCACGGGGCTGGGGTTGTCGACGATCTATGGTTTTGCCCGCCAGTCGGGCGGCGATGCGCACATCCGCAGCGTCGCGCGGCGCGGCACCGAAGTGACGATCATGTTGCCGGCCACCACCGACCCCACCGGGGCCGACATCCCCGCGCCAGTGGTTGACCCGCAAGGCACTGGAGAGCATGTGCTGATTGTCGAGGACATGCCGTCGGTGCGCATGTTTGTCACTGAAGTGCTGGAAGACGCGGGTTATCGCTGCACCCAGGCGGCAGATATCGAAACGGCGTTGGAGCTCTTGCAGAATGATCCGTCGATCAACCTGCTGCTGACCGACGTTGGCCTGCCGCGCATGAGCGGTCGTGAATTGGCGGATGTTGCGCGGGGCTGGCGTGAGGGGCTGCCGATTCTGTTCATGACCGGGTACGCGGAAACGGCGATCAACCGCCAGGTGTTTCTGGGCAGCGGCATGGACATGCTGGTCAAGCCGTTTCAGATCAGCGAACTGCTCGACAAGGTCCGCCGCACGCTCGATGGTGCCTGACTGCAGCTTCACAGGGATTAATGTCGAACACAGATCTAATGTAGGAGTGAGCCTGCTCGCGATGGCGTCAGGTCAGCCAATTCATCTGTGGCTGACACCCCGCTATCGCGAGCAGGCTCACTCCTACAGGGGTCGGCGTGCACGCGGGATATGGGTGGGCGAGCTTGCTCCGGGCGGCGTTCCGACGAAGACGTCAGCCCAGCCAACACACCTATCGGCTCAAAGCCCGAGCCAGAAACGGCGCAGTCTTGCTCTTCTTGCTCGCCGCAACCTTCTGCGGCGTACCCGCGACCACGATTCGGCCGCCCTGATCCCCTGCCCCCGGTCCGATGTCGATCACCCAGTCACTCTGCGCCACCACGCGCATTTCGTGCTCGACCACGATCACCGTGTGCCCCGCCGTGACCAGCGTATCCAACTGCTCCAGCAGCCGATCGACATCCCGCGGATGCAACCCGGTGGTCGGTTCGTCCAGCACGTACAACGTCGCGCCGCGCTGGTTGCGCTGCAACTCGGTGGCCAGTTTGATCCGCTGCGCTTCACCGCCGGACAGCTCCGTGGCCGGCTGACCCAGGCGCAGATAACCCAGGCCAATATCGCGCAACACCTCCAGTGACCGACGAATCCCCGGTTGCCCGGCAAACACCGTCACCGCTTCAGCGACGGTCAATTGCAGCACTTGGGCGATGCTCAAACCCTCCCAGAGAATCGCCAGCGTTTGCGGGTTATAGCGTGCGCCATGGCAGGTCGGGCACGGCGCATAAACACTGGGCATGAACAACAATTCAACACTGACAAAGCCCTCACCTTCGCAGGTGGCGCAACGACCCTTGGCGACGTTGAAGGAAAACTGCCCGGCGTCATAGCCTGCCGCCCGTGCATCGTCAGTCGCGGCATACAGCTTGCGCACGTTGTCGAACAAACCGGTATAGGTCGCCAGATTGGAGCGTGGCGTGCGGCCGATCGGTTTCTGATCGACCTGCACCAGTCGCTTGATCGACTCCAGCCCGGACGTAACCTGACCACTGCTGACCTGCGGCGCATCGTCTTCGAGGCTGAGTTCTTCCGGCTCGCTGTCCACCGTCGGTCGCCCCAACTGCGCGCCGACCAATTCCAGCAACGCCTGACTGACCAGACTCGACTTGCCGGAGCCGGACACACCCGTCACCGAGGTAAAGCAGCCCAAGGGAAATTCCGCACTTAGGTTGTTCAGATTATTGCGGGTAATGCCCTCGAGTTTCAGCCACGCCGTCGGTTTACGCGCCGTTCTGGTCTGGCGTTGCGACTCGGCAAACAGATAGGCGCGAGTCTGCGACTGTGCGATCTCGGCCAGACCTGCCGGCGGGCCGCTGTAAAGCACCTGCCCACCCTGCTCGCCCGCCGCCGGACCCACGTCGATCAGCCAGTCGGCGCGACGCATGGTTTCCAGATCATGCTCGACCACAAACAACGTGTTGCCGTCCGCCTTCAAGCGTTGCAAGGCCTCGAACAGCGCCTCGCCATCGGCCGGGTGCAAACCGGCGGATGGCTCGTCGAGTACATAAATCACCCCGAACAATTGCGAGCCCAACTGCGTCGCCAAACGCAAGCGCTGCAACTCACCCGACGATAGCGTCGGCGTGCTGCGCTCCAGCGCCAGATAACCGAGGCCCAGATCGGTCAGGGTGCTGACCCGCTCCAGCAGATCCTCGGCAATGCGCTGCGCCGCCAGACGTTTTTCCAGCGACAGGTTCGGCGTGTGCCGCACATCCGGCGCGCTGGCATGGCCGCTGGCGCCGTGGGCCACCCGTTGCTGGCGGGCCTCGCGGGTTTGCGCATGGCTCAAGGTCTCGCCGGTTTCCTCGGCGTGCTCCAGATAACTTTGCGCCGCCACGGGTTTCAAAACCTCGGCCACTTGCAGCAGCGGCATCTGCGCCAGTTCACCGATGTCATAACCGGCAAACGTCACCGACAACGCTTCACGCTTGAGGCGCTTGCCGTCACATAGCGGGCAAGGGCTGCCGAGCATGAACTGCGCAACGCGCTTCTTCATCAGCGCACTTTGCGAGTGAGTAAACGTGTGCAGGATGTAGCGTCGGGCGCCGGTGAAGGTGCCCTGATAACTCGGCTCCATCTTGCGTTTGAGGGCGACGCGGGTTTCTTCCGGGGTCAGCCCGGCATACACCCGCACGGTCGGGGTTTCTTCGGTGAAGAGAATCCAGTCGCGCTGCTTTTTCGGCAGCTTTTTCCACGGGATGTCGACATCGATGCCCATTGTCACGAGGATGTCGCGCAGGTTCTGGCCCTGCCACGCCAACGGCCAGGACGCCACCGCGCGCTGGCGGATGGTCAGGTTCGGATCCGGCACCATCAGCGCTTCGGTGACCTCATAGACGCGGCCGAGGCCATGGCACTCCGGGCAGGCGCCTTGCGGGGTGTTCGGCGAAAAGTCCTCGGCGTACAACATCGGCTGCCCCGGCGGATAGCTGCCGGCGCGCGAATACAGCATGCGGATCAGGCTCGACAACGTGGTGACACTGCCCACCGACGAACGCGTACTTGGCGTGCCGCGCTGCTGCTGCAGGGCCACGGCCGGTGGCAGGCCTTCAATGGAGTCGACATCCGGTACGCCGACCTGATCGATCAGGCGCCGCGCATACGGCGCCACCGATTCGAAATAGCGGCGCTGGGCTTCGGCGTACAACGTGGAAAACGCCAGCGACGATTTGCCCGACCCAGAGACACCGGTAAACACCACCAGCGCATCACGGGGAATGTCGACATCGACGTTTTTCAGATTATGTTCACGGGCGCCGCGTACCCGGACCATGCCGGCGGGCGCTTTCGAGGTGCGTTTGGAAGTCATCGACCTGCCTTGGTGAAGGAATGTTCAACGCTCAGCTACCGAGCACCACGCGAATCATCTGCAACATGGCTTCCGGGCTATACGGTTTGCTCAGCAAATGGGTGTCGGGACTGAGCTGGTGATTGCGCGAAATGATGTCGCGGGTGTGCCCAGAGGTGAACAGCACCGCCACCGGCGGCGTCTGCACCTTGGCCCAGGCGAACAGGTCGGAGCTCTTGATCAGCCCCGGCATGACCACGTCAGTGAAAATCAGGTCGACCTCGACACCTTCGAGCAGCATCTGCATCGCCGCATCGCCATTGCCGGCGGTCAGCACGCGATAACCTTCCTCGCGCAGCAACTCGACCGCCGAGGCGCGCACCGCGTCGTTGTCTTCGACCACCAGCAGCGTCTCGTGGCCGCCACTTTGCTGCCGTTGCAGATTGGGTGACTCATCAAGGATCGGGCGCAGGCTGCGCGGGAAGTACAACTGCACCTGCGTGCCCTCGCCGACGGCACTGGCAATGTCGACATGCCCGCCGCTCTGTTTGACGAAGCCGAACACCATGCTCAGGCCCAACCCGGTGCCCTGGCCATCGGCCTTGGTGGTGAAAAACGGTTCGAACACTTGCTCGAGAATTTCTGGCTCAATGCCGGCGCCGCTGTCACTGACGGCGACTCGGACAAACTCGCCGGGAACGATGCCTTTACCGGCACAAAACTCGCGCTCGAGTCGCACGTTGGCAGCGCTGAGGCCGATGGTGCCCTCGCCCTTCATCGCATCCCGGGCGTTGATCGCCAGATTGAGAATCGCATTTTCCAGTTGATTGCGGTCGACGTTGATGTGCCACGGCGCGGTCGGCAACTGCACGTCGATCTGAATGGTTTCGCCCAGCGCCCGCTGCAGCAATTCGCCAACGCCTTCGAAAATCTGCTGCGGGTTGCACACCGCCGGCGACAACGGCTGGCGCCGGGCAAACGCGAGCAATTGCGAAGACAGCTTGGCACCGCGTTCGACCGCCGCCAGCGAGGCACTGACCCGGCGCTGCACGTTGGCGTTGTTCAGTTCGTGACGTGCAAGCAAATGCAGATTGCCGGCGATCACTTGCAGCAAATTGTTGAAGTCGTGAGCGACGCCGCCGGTCAGCCCGCCAATGGCTTCGAGCTTCTGTGATTGGCGCAACTGCTCTTCAGCCGCCAGCCGCGCCTCAACTTCTTCGCCGACGCGCTGTTCGAGGTTGCGGGTAAATTTGAGCAGTGATTCTTCGGCAATCTTGCGTTCATGAATGTCGATCAGCACACCGGGAAAGCGCAGCGGTTTGCCGTGTTCGTCAAACTCGCAAGCGCCGCTGGCCAGCACCCATAGATAACTGCCGTCACTGCGCCGGACGCGATATTCGGCGTTATACGGCTCACCGGTCTGCACGGAATGGGCGACGCGCTCCTGTACCCAGGCGTGGTCATCGGGATGGATGCGCGACTCGGCAATGTCATGGGCCAGATTGCTCAGGTCATGATCCGGCGGATAAGAGAACGTACGGGCAAAACGCTCATCTGCTGACAATGTGTTGTTTTTCACGTCCCAGACAAACGAGCCGAGCAAGGCACCGGCATTCAGCGCCAGACGTACCCGCTCATTGTCAGCGCGGTAAGCCTTTTCGGCGGCCTGACGGCGGCGCTCGGAGTGCATGAATTCGGTGGTTTCCACCACCATCGCCATCACCCCGGCGGGCACCCCGTCATCGTTGGCGATCGGGCTGTAATACAAATCCATCCAGACGTCTTCGGGGACGCCATCGCGCAACAGCACCAGTTCTTTATTGCGGAAAGACAAAGTGCCGCCGGCCAGGCAGGTATCGACCACGTGCCGGTTGAAATCAGCGACTTCCGGCCAACCCAGCTCCACCGGCGCACCGAGTAGATACGGGTGCCGACCACCGGCAAATATCGAATAGGCATCGTTGTAGATCATGTAGCCGGCGCGGCCCCAGAGCATGACCATCGGCAGCGGCGACGCCAGCATCAGTTGCACCGCGCTGCACAGGCTGGCCGGCCACCTGTTCAGCGGGCCGAGTTCGGTGTGGCTCCAGTCGAACGCACTGATGCGTCCGGCCATTTCGCCTTTCCAGCCCTCACAACCATGGCTATCGGATAAAAACTGCATCGACTGACTCAGTGTCCTTAGGTGGTTGCCCGATAAATCGCGACGCCATAACGACGCGACGCCCGTCTGTTTCGAGCGTCTTCAGTCGCATTGGTTTCATTAGAGGTATAGCCGATTTCATCCCGGCTCGGAGTCTAGACCCCGATCAGGTGCTTGAGCGGATGGTAGCCAGTTTTCATCTTCGCGGCGACGTCGAGGATGGCCTTCTCGATACCGTTCAAATGCATGCAGGTCAGCTCGATGGCGGCACCCTGATTGCCGGCCTCGATGTACTCGATCAGGCGCAAATGCTCGTCGTCGCGGCACACTTCATGACTGTCGTCGTCCAGCGCAGCGGCGTACAGCGAAGCGCGGGAAATCAGCTTCTGGAACCAGTCGAGCAACACCGGATTATTGAGGCTGCGCGCCAGTTTGATGTGGAACTCGCCGAGCAGATGGATCAGCCGTTCGTGATCGCCCGCCGCATGGGCTTCATCTTCCAGCAGCAGGTGTTCGCGCAGGTCCTGCATCGCGGTGCTGTCCTTGCGCCGGCACAGTTCAGTGACGATGCCGATCTCGATCAGCCGCCGGGTTTCGAACAGTGAACGGAGCTCTTCGTTGCTCGGCAGCGACACCGATGCCCCTTTATTGGGCTCGGTGGTGACCAGCCCATCGGCCTCCAGTTGCTTCAATGCCGCGCGCACCGATGTGCGGCTGACATTGAATAACTCGGCCAGCGAGGCCTCGCCCAGCTTCATCCCCGGGCGCAACGAACGCTTGCTGATCGCCTCGTAAACCCCTTGGTAGACGCGGTCGACCGTGGTTTCCGGTTTCTTGTCGGTCATTCGAACACTCCTTTAGCGTCGGGCAACCCTCCCCGGCGATGCCTGGCCATGGAAAAAGGGCGGCAGACGCAGGTTAATCCGGGCCTTGGCAAATTGCATTCATATATTGCATACCGACGGAGGATGGCGCTGAACATCGGTCAGTCGCGGGAGATCATTTTTGGCGAGGTGGTGATGGCGCATGTGCGCGATGAGTTGATCGATCCGAAGACGCTGTACATCGATCAATTGGGCCTGGATGCGATCAGGCGGTGGTGAGCGGTTTTGGCCAGAGCGTTGACTACTGATCGTTCCCACGCTCTGCGTGGGAATGCCGCCATGGACGCTCTGCGTCCACTGTGACGCGGAGCGTCACGGGATGCGTTCCCACGCAGAGCGTGGGAACGATCATTACCGGGCTCAGTCGGTGCCGTATTTCGGCGAGCGCGGACCGTACAGCAGGCCTGCCCGATGTCCGGCCGAGAGCAGACGATTGCTCGCCACACCGGCAATCGGGTAGCCGGCATCGGTGGCGCTGTTGATGATCTGCTTCACCGCCGCCGAGATCAGCATGCCGACGATACCGCCGGCATTGCTATTGCCGCCCTCTTCGCTGGACGCCCGTGCCGAACCGGTCCACAGCGTGGTGCCGGATTTCAGGTCGACCAGTTTCGCCGTTGCGGTCACTGCGGTTTCACTGCTGATCACCATGTAACGCGTACCGTATTCGGTCACGGTGATGTACAGCGCCGCGTCCGCACCGAAGATCTCCTTCAGCTTGCTCGGCGGCGCCTGATGGATATCGTCCGGGGTGGTCAGGCCGTTTTGGCGGAACGTCTCGTCAACCAGTGCGATCGGCAGCACGTAGTAACCGGCCTCGGCCAGCGGAAACGTCACTTGCGACAGCAGGCTGTACGACGCCTTCACATCCGGCGAGGTGTTCAGCGGTGGCAGCACCAGAATGGTCTTCGGCCGCGCCTGCTTGTAGGCCGAGTAATCCACGGTCTTGGGCGCAACGCAGCCACCCAGCACGGTCAGGGCCAGACCGGCGGCCAGCAACTTCAAGGTACGCGCGATCATTTCGCGTCTCCGCTCTTGGCGTTCTTGAGCAGGAAATCCATGTACGTCCCGGACTCGGGGAACAGGGTTTTCTCGGTTTTGAACTGCTGCACCATCTGGTCGTCCTTGCCCATGCTCAGATAGAGCAGGCCAAGGTGCGCGTGGTATCCCGGCGGTACGGCTTTGCCGGTGGAGCGGATTTTCTGCAGGTCACGTTCCAGTGCTTCAGCCTGGGCTTCTTTCGGCTCTTCGCCTTTGAAGTATTCGTAGACCTGCGGTTCGTAGCCTTCCCACTGGTACAGC
Organism: Pseudomonas sp. S3_C06; assembly: GCF_054667675.1. Lineage (NCBI taxonomy): Bacteria > Pseudomonadati > Pseudomonadota > Gammaproteobacteria > Pseudomonadales > Pseudomonadaceae > Pseudomonas > Pseudomonas sp. S3_C06. The sequence goes on along the minus strand of NZ_CP162747.1, from coordinate 43,025 downwards.
GTTTGCGGGCCGGAGGCACAACCGGCCAGCAAGGCGCTGGCGGCCAGCGTCAGCGCCATCAACGAGCGCGACAGATTCAGAGTCATGGGGTGTTGCTCCTTGCAATGGGCGTCGATCAGTTGCCCGGTTTCCAGGCGCCGGCGTTCATGCCATCCACCAGACGATTGATCGCCTCGCGCATGGCCAGATCCAGTACTTTGCCGTTGAGGGTCGAGTCGTAGGCAGCGGTGCCGCCGAAGCCGATGATTTCGCGGTTGGACAGCGCGTATTCGCCAGCGCCCTGAGTGGAATACACCACTTCCGAGGTGCTGATGTTGACGATGTTCAGGTTGACCTTGGCGTAGGCGACCTGGGTCTTGCCACGGCCAAGAATGCCGAACAACTGGTGATCGCCGGTCTCTTTGCGGCCGAACTCGGTGACGTCACCGGTAACCACGTAATCGGCACCTTTGAGACGCTGGGCCTGGCCCTTGATTGCCGCTTCCTGCTGGATCTCACCCATGTTGTCGCGGTCCAGCACGCTGAAGCGGTTGGTCTGCTGCAGGTGAGTGATGAGGATGGTCTTGGCCTGACCGCCGAGACGGTCGACACCGTCGGAGAAGATCCCGCGCATGTAGCTGGAGCGGTTGTCGAACTTGCCCACGGCCATTGGCACGCGAACGCCGGTCCAGACCTGGGAGGCGCTTTCAACCTTGGCCACCGGCAAGGCGCGCGAGCTTTCGGTCGCGCAACCTGAGAGTGTGCCAGCCATCGTGCCAAGCACAGCAATCGCGACGCCTGAGACCAGCATCCGGGAGATCATTCTCACTGAGTATTCCTTTGAAAAACGGGGATGTCCCGGCACGGCAATGCGCAGCGGGAGCTGAAAAGGGCCGGCATTATGACAAAGTGCCATCATTCGTGACAGGTTTTTTTGACGCCAGTGAATTGGCTGTTCCGGACTTGATCGTTCCCACGCTCTGCGTGGGAATGCAGCCACGGACGCTCCGCGTCCGCTGTGACGCGGAGCGTCACGGGAGGCGTTACCACGCAGAGCGTGGGAACGATCAGATCAGGGCGCGCTAATGGAAATCGCGGCTCTGCACGCGGATGCCGTTGAGCAGTGGGCTGAGGTCGCTCAGGCGGCCGGCGATCAGGTGGCGCACTTCGCCCTCGCGCTCCCAGCGGCCATCGACCTTGAGCAATTGCGAACCGACCAGTACTTGCCGCTGACGCTCGGCCAGATCACGCCAGACCACCACGTTGACGTTGCCGAATTCGTCTTCCAGGGTCACGAAGGTCACGCCACTGGCGGTGCCCGGTCGTTGTCGTCCGGTGACCAGCCCGGCGACGCTCACCGGCCGACCGTGCTCTACGTCGAGCAACTCCTGCGAACTGCGGCAGCGCAAGGCCTTCAACTCGCCGCGCAACAGCGCCAGCGGATGCGGCCCCAACGTGGTGCCGACGGTGCTGTAATCGGCATGCAGATCCTCGCCAACGCTGGGTTTGGGAAGCACCACCTCGGCCTCCTCCTGACTCGGCAACCCGGCAAACAGACCCAACTGTTTCTGCACCCCGGCGACTTCCCAGCGCGCCCGATGCCGATGCCCGGCCAAGCCGCGCAACGCCCCGGAATCGGCCAGCAACGCCTGCGCCCGACTGTCGAGCGCCGCCCGCTCGCCCAGGTCGGCGACATCGGCAAACGCCCCGTGCGCCCGCGCCGCCTCGATGCGCCGGGCATCGTCTTCACGAAAACCCTTGATCATCCGCAGGCCCATGCGAATCGCCGGTTGCGCCGCGGTGGTGGTTTCCAGGCTGCAATCCCAGTCACTGGCGCGCACGTCGACCGGGCGGATCTGCAACTGATGCCGGCGCGCGTCCTGCAAAATCTGATCGGGGCTGTAGAAACCCATCGGCCAGCTATTGATCAGCGCACAGGCAAACGCCGCCGGTTCGTGGCACTTGAGCCAGCAACTGGCGTAGGTCAGCAAGGCAAAACTGGCGGCGTGGGATTCGGGAAAACCGTAGCTGCCGAAGCCTTTGATCTGCTCGAAGATCTGCGCGGCGAACTCCGGTGTGTAGCCATTCTTCTTCATGCCGGCGGCGAGGCGTTCCTTGTGCGGCTCCAATCCACCGTGGCGTTTCCACGCGGCCATCGAGCGACGTAATTGATCGGCCTCGCCGGGGCTGTAATCGGCGGCGACAATGGCGATCTGCATCACCTGCTCCTGAAACAGCGGCACGCCGAGGGTTCTTTCCAGTACGACCTTGAGTTCTGGCGACGGGTAGGTTTCCTCTTCTTCCTTGTTCCGGCGGCGCAGGTACGGATGGACCATCCCGCCCTGAATCGGCCCGGGGCGAACGATGGCTACCTCAATCACCAGATCGTAGAACTTCGCCGGTTTCAGGCGCGGCAGCATCGACATCTGCGCCCGCGACTCGATCTGGAACACGCCAATGGTGTCAGCGCGGCTGATCATCTCGTAGGTCGGTTTGTCTTCGGCCGGAATCGTCGCCAGACTCAAGTCCAGATTGCGATGGCGACGCAGCAGGTCGAAGCAACGACGAATCGCGCTGAGCATGCCGAGGGCGAGGATATCCACCTTGAGCAGGCCGACCGCATCGAGGTCGTCCTTGTCCCACTGGATGATCGTGCGCTCGGCCATCGCGGCGTTCTCCACCGGCACCAGCGTGTCCAGCGGCTGCTCGGAGATCACGAAACCACCGGGGTGTTGCGACAAATGTCGGGGGAAGCCGATCAGTTGTCCGGTCAGGCTCAGCACCCGGTGCAACACCGGGCTCTCCGGGTCGAAACCACCCTCGAGCAAACGCTCGACTGGCGGCGTTTCATCGCTCCAGTGGCCGCAGCAATCGGCCAGTGCGTTGATCTGATCCGGCGGCAGGCCCAAGGCCTTGGCCACATCGCGTACGGCGCCAGCGGCGTGGTAGGTGCTGACCACTGCGGTCAGTGCTGCGCGACGGCGGCCATAGCGACGGAACACGTATTGCAGGACTTCTTCGCGGCGTTCGTGCTCGAAGTCGACGTCGATGTCCGGCGGTTCGTTGCGCTCCTTCGACATAAAGCGTTCAAACAGCAACGTGGTGCGGTCCGGGTCGATCTCGGTGATGCCCAAGGCAAAGCACACCGCCGAGTTGGCCGCCGAGCCACGGCCCTGACAGAGAATGCTCTGCTCGCGGGCAAAGCGCACCACGTCATGTACGGTGAGGAAGTAGCTTTCATAGCCGAGTTCGGCGATCAGTTTCAGCTCTTTGTTGATCTGCCGCAGCACCTTGAAGGGCGCGCCTTTTTTCCAGCGCCAGGCGATGCCTTCCTTGGTCAGTTGCCTTAGCCAGGAACTGGCGCTGTGCCCTTCGGGCACCAGTTCTTTCGGATACTGATAACGCAATTCACCCAGATCGAAGGTGCAGCGCCGGGCCAGATTCACCGATTCGTCGAGCAAGGCCTGCGGATACAACTCACGCAATACTTCGACACTGCGCAAATGCCGCTCGCCATTGGGGTGTAATCGCAGCCCGGCCTCGGCCACCGGCACGTGATGACGTATCGCGGTCATGGTGTCCTGCAAGGCGCGTCGGCCACGGGCGTGCATGTGCACATCGCCGCTGGCCACGGCCGGAACCTGCAACTCGGCGGCCAGACTTAACAACGCCGTCAGCCGCTGCCGATCGTCCTGGCCGCGATGCAATTGCACCGCCAGCCACAGGCGTTCAGCGAAGATCTGTTTCAACCAACGGCCCTCCTCCACCTGATCAAGCGAGTCTGGCACCCATAACACCAGCAATCCCGGCAGCGGCTCGTCGAAGTCCTCGCGCAGCACCTGATACTGGCCTTTTTGCGTGCGCCGCCGGGCGCGGGTGATCAAGCCGCACAGCGCTTGATAGCCCGCAAGGTTCTCCACCAGCAGCACCAGTTTCGGGCCGTTTTCGATGCGCACTTCACTACCAATGATCAGCGGCAGCTCAACTGACTTCGCCGCTTGCCACGCCCGCACAATCCCGGCCAGTGTGCATTCATCGGTGATCGCCAGCGCCTGATAGCCGTGTTTCTTCGCCCGTTGAAACAGCTCAAGGGTACTGGAAGCACCGCGCTGAAAACTGAAGTTCGACAGGCAGTGCAGTTCGGCATAACCGTCGCTCATGCAAACCAGCCCTGCAGCCACAACGGACCGCCCTCGCCCACCGCGCGATAAGCCCAGCCCTGTTGGCCGGCGCGGTTCTGGATCAGGTAATAATCGCGGCGCACATCATCGCCGTCCCACCAGCCGGACTCGATGCGCTCCGGGCCCATGAGAATCCGCGCCGAACCTTGCGCCACGCTCTGCGGTTCACCGAGCAGCCAGCCCGGACGGTGCACGCTCGGCAAGCCTGCGCAGCGCTGTTTGTCGACGCCGTGCTGCCACGCGCACTCCGGGCGATGATCAGCCTGAAAACGCAGCCCCTGCACGGCGTCATCACCAAGCCGTGCGCGCAGGCGTTCACGCAACTGCTCCCAGGGCAAGGTCTGTTGCGGACGGTCGTCGAACAGTTCCTGAAACTGCGGGACGAAACTCGGCAGGTCCTCGGCGCGCAGACGAAAGCCGCGCACGGGCGCCTCGACTTGCACCTGTTCCAGCCGCCCGCGCGCCAGTTCGAAAAGCATCGCCGGATCACGTTCGGCGCTGAGCAAACCGACCTTGATCACGCTGTCCGGCAGCCCGGCGTGTTCCAGATGCAGGTCGAAACGCTGCACGCCGCTGTCACGCCCGCAGAGGAACGCCGACAGGTCACCGGTCAAACGGCGTAACGGGAACAACAAGGCCTGATGCGACTGCACGTCGAAATTCAGTTCGATGCGCACATCGAAGCGATCCGGCGGCAGGTAAAACGCCAGCGCCAACGGACGCGCACCGAACAAGGTGTCGAGGTGTTTGAACATCTGCGCTTCGAAACGCCGCGCCAGCGCCTGACGCGGCAGGCTCTGCACCTGACTGAGGTTGCGCAGGCCCATGCGCGACAACGCCGTGGCCACCGCCGGTTCCAGGCCGACGCGGTCGACGGGCAACTGGCCGAGGTGATGCTGCAAAGCCTCGCCGTCGGGCACCACCAAGCCGTCGTAAGCATTGGCCAGCACCCGCGCCGCCACTGGATTCGGCGCGGCGACGATGCGATGACGGAAACCCAGATCGCTCAGTTCCTTGCGCAACCGTGCTTCGAACTGTGCCCAGGAACCAAACAGGCCCAGGCTGGATTCGATCTCGAACACCACGGAACGCGGGTAATGCACGCTGACCTGCGCACTGAAACCGTAGGCCCACGCGGCGAGAAACTGCTGCCAGTGCTCGACCTCGGCAGCCTCGTAATCGGCAGTGACAAACCCCTTGCTCATGGCCTGGGCGGCAGTCATCGACTGGCCGGCGCGCAGACCGAGTTTGCGCGCGGCAGGATTAACCGCTTGCAGCACCCGGCGCTGGGCCGGGCCGCTGAGCAGCACCAACGGTTCATCGGGATCGGGACGCTGACGCAGCACCGCGTCGAGGGCCAATTGCGGAAACAGAATACACACCCAGCGCATGGCGACCTCAGTGACCCACAGCAAAAGCAATTGGCGCTGTACGCGCGAGTCCGCCACGGCACTTGAGCACGCGCAACTGCGCGGGTTTGGCGTCGATGGCGATGCGCAACGCCGCCGGTGACGGATTGACCGCTTCACTCAACGGACGCCAGGCAAATGCCAGGGTCTGGCCGGTTTCCGCCGCCACCTGCAAACGCCGCAACGCACGGTCATCGGCCTTGTGCGGCCAGCACAGTACGGCGCCGCAACTGCCCGAACGCAGGCACTGTTCCGCCGCCCACAAGGCATCGCGCTCAGTGGCCTGAATCACTGACAACTGGCGCAGATCGACCCCGGCGTTTGCCCACGCCTGCGGGTACGGCACAAACGGCGGCGCCACCAGCACAATGCGCTCGCCCGCCGCCGATAACCGCGCCAGCGTCGGCCAGACCAGTTGCAGTTCGCCGACACCGGGGCCGGCCAGGAGGATTTCGCTCAATGCCGCCTCTGGCCAGCCACCGCTGGGCAGGGCCGCGTCCAGCGCGGCATGCCCGGTGGGTTGCGGACTGGCGGTGGGTGGCGCAGGCCGGCCCTTCCAGACCTGGCCGCCATTGAACAGCGTGTCCAACGCAACGACGGCGCCCATCAGCCTTGCCTCACCAGACCGCAGAACACCCCTTCGATGGCCAGATCCTGATCGTCGCGCACGACAATCGGCTGATACGCCGGGTTGCGCGGCAACAGGCGCACTTCTGCGCCGAGCCGTTCGAAGCGTTTGATGGTGACTTCGCCGTCGAGCCGCGCCACGACAATCTGGCCGTTGAGCGCTTCGGGATTGCGCCGCACGCCGACCAGATCGCCGTCGAGGATGCCGTCCTCGATCATCGAATCGCCCTGCACCCGCAGCATGTAGTCGGGTGTGCGCGAGAACAGCGCCGGGTCGAGCAGCAAGCGGCTATGGATGTCGGCATCGGCGCCAATCGGTGCACCGGCAGCGACGCGGCCGAGCACGGGGATGTCGAGCAGTTCCGGGCGCGGTGCTTGCCCGAGCAAGCGAATGCCGCGGGCCTGATGCGGATTGACCTCGATAAACCCGGCTTCGGTGAGCGCGAGCACGTGCTTGCGCGCCACGCTGCGCGAGGCAAAACCAAAAGCCTCGCTGATTTCAGCGAGGCTTGGGGGCTGACCGTGTTCGGCGATTCGATCGCGGATAAAGGTCAGGATGGCGGTACGGCGGGGAGTCAGGTTCGTCATGGAGTACATTTGTACTCCTGTAGGATTTTCCTGACAAGCGCCGCAGGTCGGCCCACCCCACGTTGATCGTTCCTACGTTCTTGATCGTTCCCACGCTCTGCGTGGGAATGCCTCTAGGGACGCTCTGCGTCCAGTGACGCGGAGCGTCACGGGCTGCATTCCCATGCCGGAGCGTGGGAACGATCAGTGCGTGGGTGTTAGCCAAGGCCGCGTTCGGCGAGAAATGCGGCGATGTAATCGATGAAGGCAACGACCTTCGCCGTGGCCCGCCGATGGCTCGGGTACACCGCCAGGATGTGCGGGCCGAAAGTATCCGGATCGATCTCGTAATCAGCCATGACCCGCACCAGTCGCCCGTCGGCAATGTACGGCGCGGCGCTCCACAACGGCGTGTGCAGCAAACCACGCCCGGCCAGGGCACTGGCCAGCAACAGATCGTAATTGTCACTGCGTAACAGCGGCGCCGTCGGTTGCGCCAGGCTCAAGCGCTGCCCGTCGCGTTCGGCCCACCAGAATTCGCGGCTAAGCAACGGGTGCTGATAGAGCAGCCATTCATGCTGCTCAAGGGTTTGCGGATTCACCGGCAAGCCCTTGCGCGTCAGGTATTCGGGGCTGCCGCACAACGCCAGACGATTGCTGCCGACCACCCGCGCAATCAGCCCCGGCAAGTCATCGTGGCCCTCACGCAACGCCAGGTCGTAACCGCTTTCCAGCAGATTGACGAACGCATCGCACAGATCCACTTGCAGGCTGATCTGCGGATATTGCTGCAAAAATCCGTCACACACCTGATCGAGAAACGCCCGGCCATACGCCAGCGGTGCGGTGATTTTCAGGCTGCCGCGCAAGCCGTGCTGCAACTGCTCGATTTCCTCGCTGGCTTCGTCCAGCCGCTGCAGCACCAACCGCGCGGTTTCCAGGTACACGCGGCCAATTTCGGTGAGCAAAATCCGCCGCGTGCTGCGCTCGAACAGCCGTGCGCCCAGCTCCGATTCCAGGTGATTGACCGCTTTGGTCAGCGCCGACGGGGTCTTGCCCAACTGCTCGGCGGCGCGACTGAAACTGCCGAGCTGCGCGGTGACCACGAACATTTTCAATGCACCCAACTTATCCATGCTTTTTCCATTCAGGCAAAAACGTTTTTCGTGAGGGAGGCGTTCTGTCGGCTGGTGTCAGCCACTAATCTCGCCATCAGACGCAATAACAAGGAAATCTTCAATGAAAAGATTCATCCCGAGTCTGTTGGTAGCCGCTGTAAGTTTTGCCTCGATGGAAGCCATGGCCGCCGCCGATCTGATCCTGCTCAACGGCAAGATTTTCACCGCCGACCGCGCGCAACCCAAAGTACAAGCGCTGGCCGTGGAGAACGGCAAAGTGCTGAAAGTCGGCAGCGACGCGCAGATCAAAGCCTTGATCGAACCTGGCACAAAAGTCATCGACCTCAAGGGCAAAGCGCTGATGCCCGGCCTGATCGACAGCCATTCCCACGCGATTTTCGGCGGACTGGAAATGGTCTCGGCGAACATGGAAGACGAAGTCGTCGGCCTCGACGAATTGCAAAAGCGTCTGCGCAACTGGCGTGCAGACGGCAAGGCCAGACACGGCGATGTGCTGAGCATTGCCGGCATGAGTTCGGTTTACTGGGCGCAGGCCGAAGCCTTGGGCAACACCTTCAACAGCGGCGAATGGGCCGATGTGCCGGTGGTGTTCATTGGCAGCGACCACCACACCGCGTGGGCCAATAACGTCATGCTCAAGCGCGCCGGGATTGATGCGGCCCTGCTGAAAACCCTGCCCGACGCGGAAAAAGACACCATCGGCAAACTGGCCAACGGCGAGCCGAACGGTTTTGTGGTCGACGCCGGTTGGGATCGGGTCGCCTCGAAAATGCCGGTACCAAGCCCCGCCGACATGTTGAACGCCGCCAAGTCAGCGGTGCGCTACAACAACAGCCTCGGCATCACCGCGTGGATGGACCCGGCCGCCAACGCCGCACCGGGCGAAGCAGTGTTCGCGCTCAAACCAACCGAAAAAACCGTCGGCGTGCTGCCGGCCTATAAAGCGCTGTCGGAAAGCGGCGACATGAGCGTGCACGTCGCGGCGCTGCTGGTGGCCAACCCGAAAAGCGTGCCGGCCGACCTCGACACGCTGGACAAGGTGCGCCAGCAATTTCAGGGCATCCCCAACCTGACGCTGCCCGGGATCAAGATCTTCGCCGACGGCGTGATCGAGTTCCCGGCGCAGAGCGCGGCGATGATCGACCCCTACAGCAACTCGCACAAACAGGGCGAACTGCTGATCGATCCGCAGCATTTTGGCGAACTGGTCAGCGCCATCGATCAGCGCGGCTGGCTGGTGCACATCCATGCGATCGGCGACCGCGCGGTGCGTGAAGCGCTGAACGGCATCGCTCAGGCACGCAAGGATCGCCAGAGCGGCGTGACCCACTCGATCACTCACCTGCAAATGGTCAACCCAAAAGAGTTCGCCCGTTTCAAACCGCTCAACGTGATCGCCTCGATGCAACTGCTGTGGGCCAGCGCCGACGACTACACCACCGACATGATCAAGCCCTACGTCAGCGCCCTCGCCTTTCGCTATCAATATCCAGCGCACTCGTTGCTGAAACAGGGCGCGACGATTGCCGGCGCCAGTGACTGGCCGGTGTCGACGCCGAACCCGTTCAATGCCATGGCTCAGGCGATTACTCGTGTCGGCCCGTTGGGTGTGCTCAATGCCGACGAGCGTCTGGACCGCGACACCATGTTCTATGCCTACACCGTCAACGCGGCGCGCACGATTGGCCTGGAGAAACAGATCGGCTCGCTGACGCCGGGCAAGCAGGCTGATTTTATCGTCCTCGACCGCGACGTGTTCAGCGTCGACAACAAAGCCCTGCATGACACCAAAGTGCTGCAAACCTGGTTCAGCGGCCGCCAGGTCTACACCGCCGCAAAATAACAACACTGTTCCCCTGTGGGAGCGAGCCTGCTCGCGAAGGCGGCGTATCAGTCGCCATCAATGCTGAATGAACCACCGCTTTCGCGAGCAGGCTCGCTCCCACAGGGTCTGTGAGGGTGGTCGAAATCGAATCCCCCCGCAGTTCTCTTTCTGCCCAAAAATAATCACAACATCGGGACTTCACATGAAAGCCTTGCCCCTGTTCGCCCTGAGTTTTTTCAGTCTGCTGCCGTTGAGCAGTTTTGCGATCCCCTTGAACGATCACTTTGCGCTCGAGGTAGACCTGACCCTGGCCAGCGATTACCGCACTCGCGGCATCTCGCAAACCCAGAACGACCCGGCGGTGCAGGCCGGTCTGACCCTCGCTCACAGCAGCGGTCTGTACCTCGGCGCATGGAGCTCCAACGTCGATTTTGGCGGCGGCCTGAAAACCCGTCAGGAAGTCGATTACTACGGCGGCTGGCTGTGGCAGGCGACCGAGGATGTCAGTCTCGATCTGGGTTACATCAAGTACGCCTACCCCAAGGAAAGCCAGTTCAACCAGAGCGAGGTTTACGGGATTCTCGGGGTTTACGGGGTGAAACTGGCGGCGTATTACTCCAGCGATGCACCGGGGATCGATAGCAAACAGAGTTCGCTGTACAGCTACATCGGTTATGAAACCGAGTTGCCGTTTGATTCAGGTCTGAAGCTGCGTTACGGCAATATGGATTTCAAGGATCCGCATTTGTACTCGGCGTCGGGGCAGGCTGAGGACAGTTATCGTGAATGGGAAGTCAAAGTCACCCACAATCTGGCCGGCGTGGTGCTGGGCCTTAGCTACATCGACACTAACCTGTCGCAGAGCCAGTGCCTGAGCAACTGGGGTTTCAAAGACGTCTGCACTGCCACCGTCGTCGCCAGCCTCAGCAAATCCTTCTGAAAATACACTGTTCACCTGTGGGAGTGAGCCTGCTCGCGATAGCGGTGGATCAGCCAACATCATTGTTGAATGACACACCGCTATCGCGAGCAGGCTCACTCCTACAGGGGATTGTGGTGTATCAGGAATTGAGGTTTGCCAGATAGGCCCACGGGTAGATGCCGCGCTGGTGGCCGTCGCTGAACACCAGTTGAACGCCGTAGCCCTGCGGGTTGAGTTCGATCAGGCGTACGCGGTCATCGACCATGGGCGTCATGCCTTTGAGGCGCAACGCGCGGCATTGCGAGCACGGGCACTGGCGGCGCAGTTCGGCATGGTTGAGCTGCTGCTCGCGACCGTCCGGCCAGCTCAAGCGCAAGGTGCCTTCGCTTTGCGAGTTACCGACTGACAGCGGGTTCATTGCAACTGACTCAGGGCAATGCGCACGGCTTTGCGCACTTCCGGGTCGCCGTCGTCTTGCGCGGCCTGCAACGCGGCCACGGCACCGCGATCATTCAACTCGCCCAAGGCCAGCGCGGCCTCTTTTCGCAGGTTGCTGATGCGATGGCCGAGGGTGTCGATCAAGGCGTCCAGCGCCGGGGCAAATTGCAAACGGCCGAGACTGCGGGTGGCGCGCAGGCGCACTTGCCAGTAGTCATCGCTCAGCGCTTCGACCAGCGCCGAGCCGGCGTCGCGGTGGCCAACCTTGCCCAGGGTTGTCGCGGCTTCTTCACGTACTTGCCAGGCAGTGTCCTGCAGGGCCTGGCGCAGGGCTGGCAAGACTTCGGCGCTGGAGGCCAAACCGAGGGCACCGGTGGCGGCGCGGCGTACTTCGGTGTCCGGGTCATCGCTGGCCAATCGTGCCAAAGCAGGTAGCGCGTCGAGCTGCTTGAGCCAGCCGAGCACGCCGACCGCTTCACGGCGAACGTTGGCGTCAGCATCGTTGAGTGCGGCGACGGCAGCCGGTGCGGCGTCGGCGAAACGCAATTCGCGCAAGGCGCGGAACGCGGCGATGCGCACGCTGACGTCGGCATGATCGGTCCACGGCAGAATCACCCGCCCCGCTGCTTGCGTCTTGAGCAGACTCAAGCTCTGCGCAGCAGCGGATTGCACGGTGGGCGACGAGTCGGTCAGCGCCTCGCACAAGGCCTGCACAACGTCTTCATCCTCCCAGGCTTCCAGCAAACGCGCGGCTTCAGCGCGGACGTCTTCAGCGGGATCCTGGCCGAGGCGATCGACCAGCCAGAGCAAGCCATCGGGCTCCTCCAGATCTGCCAGATCAATCAGCGCAATGCGTCGCACGCCAGCATCTTCAGCAGTCAGGCGCGGTTGCAGATCGAGAATGTCTTGGTTATCGGTCACAGCAAAGATAGAGGTCATAGGGCAAATCGCGGCAAAGGGTTTTCGGGAGGCAGGCCGAGCGGATTGAGGCGCGGCAGCGGTCGGTCATCGTCGTGACGCAGCAGGTCGAGGCAGTGGCGTTTGAGGCGCGAGAATTCAGGACTGGTGACCAGTTCGCTGGTGCGTGGCCGGGCGAAATCCAGGCGCAAGTCTTCGATGATTCGCCCCGGTCGTGCGCTCATCACCAGCAAGCGGTCGGCGAGGAACAGCGCCTCGTCGATGTCGTGGGTGACGAACACCACCGTGGTACGGATCCGCGTCCAGATGTCCAACAGCAGTTCCTGCATGTTCAAGCGAGTAAGCGCATCCAGTGCACCGAACGGTTCGTCCATCAGCAACAGGCGCGGGCGATTGACCAGCACACGGGCGATTTCGACGCGTTGCTGCATGCCGCCGGACAGCTGATCTGGCCAGCGTTCGGCGAAACCTTCGAGGCCAACCAGTTTGAGGATTTCGTCGGCGGCGCGATGCCGTTCAGCCTTGCCGATGCCGCGCATTTTCAGGCCAAAGGCAACGTTGTCACGCACCGTGCGCCACGGAAACAGCGTGTGATGCTGGAACACCATGCCGCGCTGCGGCGACGGCCCGGACACTTCGCCGCCATCGACTTTGAGACTGCCGGCATGAGCGCTCAGGTGCCCGGCCAGAGCGCCGAGCAGGGTCGACTTGCCGCAACCGGACGGGCCGAGAATACAGACGAACTGGCCCGGTTCGATCTGGCAATCGAGTTCGCGCACCGCTTCGAAGGCTTCCTTTCCCTGCCCAAGGACGATGGACAACTGGCGAATGTCGATCCGCCCTTCCGGGGTTTGCATCACGCTCATCAGGCTTTTCCTCGCGGTCGATGCCAGGGCGTGAACAACCCGCCCAGGCGTTTGATCAGCAGACTGCTGCCCATGCCCAGCACGCCGATCAGGAGCATGCCGACGACGATGTCGGCGTAGTTCTGAATGGTGTAGGACTCCCAGGTGTAGTAACCGATGCCGAACTGGCCGGAGATCATTTCCGCCGTGACCAGACAGAACCACGAGGTGCCCATGCCGATCGCCAGGCCGGTGATGATGCTGGGTGCGGCGCCCGGCAAAATCACTTCCAGCAGTATCGCCCGGCGCCCGGCCCCGAGGCTTTTCGCCGAGGCGATCAGGCGTGGGTCGACGCCTTCGACGCCGTGCACGGTGTTGAGCAGGATCGGGAACAGCGCGCCGGTGAAGGTGATGAAGATCATCGACAGTTCCGAGGATGGGAACATCAGGATCGCCAGTGGAATCCATGCGACGGCGGGGATTGGACGCAGGACTTCCAGTGGGGGCAGCAGCAGGTCTTCGGCCCATTTTGAACGGCCGATGGCTAATCCGAGGGCGATGCCGATGACTAGTGCAGCGAGGTAGCCGGCGAAGACGCGGCTGAGGCTGGCGGTCAGGTGTTGCAGGAGCTTGCCTGAGTCGCCGAGGCCCAATGCGGCTTCGATGACGGCCAACGGTGTTGGGACGTTGGCGAAGGTGACCAGGCCGAGGTTCCAGTGGTGGCTGGCGGCGAGTTGCCAGAACAGCAGGCAGAGCAGCAGTGAGGCGGCTCTTGATGTCCAGCGGATGGGTGTTTTCATGGAGCGGGTTTCCAGTTCTGGATCTGTGTTGTGGCTGAGAATTACCCCCCTCACCCCAGCCCTCTCCCCCAAGGGGGGCGAGGGGGAAAGGGAGCAGATCTTCATGGTTTTCAGAACCTGAGCTCGGCTCAAGCAGGAGCCGATCTTCATGGTTTTCAAAACCTGAGTTCGGCTCGACAGATTCTTTTCAAAACCTGAGTTCAACTCGGTATTTCAGGTCGGTGTACCTTGCCCAAACAACTCGGTCAGTCCCCTCTCCCCCCGGGAGAGGGTTAGGGTGAGGGGCTCTTGATCTTCTATCAGCGCGCAGCAACTGCCTGGGTAGTGGCATCGCTGAAGTCGAAAACCTTGCCACCCTGCGCCGAGGCATATTGCTGAGCCTGCCCCTTAAGCAAAAACGCACTTAACCGTCCCTTCGAATCACTGGCAAACCACGCCTGCTCGGCGAGCAACTTGATCCCGCTGTCACTGGCCTGCGCATACACCGCACGGACGTTTTTGCCTTCCTGCTTCAAAGCCGCCAGCGCCGTGAACGCTTCTTCCGCAGAAGCGTACTGCCGCACCTTGTCCTCACCACGCACCCAGATTTCCGCAACATGACTGAAGTCAGTAATCGCTTTACCGGTCGCCGCATCCGTCGCCTGCAACGGTGTCTGCGCGTAGTTGGCCAGTTGCGCCGTGTAATCCAGGTTCGACGCCTTGAACGCCGCACGAATGTACTGATCGTCGACAAAGGTATTCAGATCGAGCCCGCGATCAGCCTTCTTCAGCAGCTTCAACGTATCGATGGCCGTGCCAACCGCCTGACGATATTCCGGCTTCCAGCTCAGGTCGCGGGTCTGCACGCCGAGCGGGCCGTGGAACAGGTAATTCACCTCGGCGTCGACACCGGTGACTTTGGCGATCAGCTCGCTGTACTTCTCAGGCTCGGCGGCGAGCAGTTGATTGGCCTCGATGCTCGCCCGCAGGTACGCGACGACGATCTCCGGATACTTCTTCGCATAAGCCTGATCCACCAGCGCACCGTGGAATGTCGGCGCATTGGCCTGGGCGCCGTCGTAAATCTTGCGGGCGAAACCACGGCTCGGGAACAGCTCGGCGAACGGCACAAAATCGGCGTGGGCGTCGATCTTGCCGGCCTGCAATGCCGAGCCGGCGACTTCCGGCGGCTGGGCGATGATGTTCACGTCCTTGAGCGGATCCCAACCCTGTGCCGCCACCGCACGCAGCAGCATGCCGTGGGCGGTGGAGGCGAACGGCACGGAAATCGTCTTGCCCTTGAGCTCGCTCAGCGACTGCACGCCAGACGCGCTCGGCACGACGATGCCGTTGCCGCTGCCCTTGATGCTCCCCGACAGCACGCTGATGAACAGGCTGTGCTTGCCGGCGGTTTCGAACGCGACACCGTTGAACGCGCCGGGGAAATCAGCCATGGCGCCGAAGTCGAGTTTGCCGGCGACCATCTCGTTGGTCAGCGGCGCGCCGCTGGTGAAGTTCTTCCACTGCACGTCGTACTTGGCGTCTTTGTAGGCGCCGTCGTGGGGCAGGTATTTGTCGAGCAGGCCCAGCTCACGAATCAACAACCCGCCAGCGGCGCAGTTGATGGTGGTGTCCTGGGTGCCGATGGCAATGCGGATGGTTTCGGCTGAGGCCGACAAGGTGAACGAAGCCAGTACCAGACCGGCGATTGCTGCACGCAACATGGTTGTTTCCCCTCGAATCATTTATTTGAGTTCGTCTCCGCCGCGATCAGGGCGCGGTGGGAAACGAGGGGTGTTCGGTGAATCCAGCGTCCGGGGTTCACCGGATGGCTTTGGGTTGTCACACATCCAATGTAGTGAGCCTGCTCGCGATAGCGGTGTGTCAGCTAACACATCTACATCTGACCCACCGCTATCGCGAGCAGGCTCACTCCTACAGGGGAAAGCGTTTCAACGCAGGAGATAGGGGATCTCGACCTTGACGGCACCGGTCGGGCAGTCCTTCTCGCACGGCATGCAGTACCAGCATTCATCGAACGCCATGTAGGCCTTCTGCGTCGCCGGGTTGATCGCCAGCAAGTCCATCGGGCAAACGTCGACACACACGGTGCAGCCCTTTTCGGCGATGCATTTGTCCTCGTCCACGGTGACGGGGGCGTTGGAGCGGAAGAAGATTTCCTGAGCTTGATAGGCCATGGTTCGGGCTCTCTGGTTATTGATGTATCAAGCGGCGAAAGCGCCGACCCGCAAACGGTCATAAGCCTGCATTTCTTCAGCATCGAGCGGGATGATGTAAGGCTCGACGGCTTTCTTGAAACTGGTCATCTGGCCGTCCTCGCCCTTCTTCAGGTGGCAATGGCAGAACCATTCGCTGTCGTTGCGCTGCGGATGATCAACGCGATAGTGGTACAGACCCCAGCGGCTTTCGGCGCGGAACAACGAGGCGCGCGCGGCCATTTCGGCGCAGTCGCGGATCACGCTGGTTTCCATCGCGCGCATCAGTTCGTGGGCGTTGTTGGCCTTCATCTGCTCGAGATCGCGCTCGATGTCGCTGAAGCGTTGCAGGCCGATCTGCATCTTCTTGGTCACTTTCGGCGGTTGCAGGTAATCGTTGACGAAGCGCCGCAGCTTGTATTCGACCTGAGCTGGCGGCAGACCGTGTTCGCGATCCAGCGGTGCGTAGACCCGGGCTTTTTCCTTTTCGATCTGCTCGGCGTCCAGCGCAGAAAACTCGCGACCGGCGACAAAATCTGCGGCGTTATGCCCGGCGAACCAGCCGTAGGTGAAGGCACCGAGCATGTAATTGTGCGGCACAGCGGCCATGTCACCCGCCGAATACAAACCCTTCACCGAGGTCTCGGCGCGTTCGTTGACCCACACACCGGACGCCGAGTGACCGCTGCAAAAACCGATTTCGGAGATGTGCATTTCGACCATTTGCGTGCGGTAATCAGTGCCGCGATTGGCGTGAAACTGGCCGCGACTCGGGCGCTCGTTGCTGTGCAGGATTTCCTCGATGTTCTGGATGGTTTCTTCCGCGAGGTGATCGAGTTTGAGGAACACCGGGCCGTTGCCGCTCTCCAGTTCCTGGTGGAATTCCCACATCATCTGCCCGCTCCAGTAGTCGCACTCGATGAAGCGTTCGCCCTTGTTGTTGGCGGTGTAGCCGCCCAACGGGCCGGTGACGTAGGCGCAGGCCGGGCCGTTGTAATCCTTGATCAGCGGGTTGATCTGGAAGCACTCGAGGTTGGCCAGTTCGGCGCCGGCGTGATAGGCCATCGCGTAGCCGTCGCCGGCATTGGTCGGGTTTTCGTAGGTGCCCATCAGGTAGCCCGACGACGGCAGACCGAGGCGCCCGGCAGCGCCACAGGCGAGAATCACCGCTTTGGCCTTGATCACATGGAAATCAGCGGTGCGGCAATCGAAGCCCATCACACCGTTGACGGTGCCCTCCTCGTCAGTCAGCAACCGCGTGCAGACGAGACGATTGGTGATGCTCACCCGCGCACGTTTCAACTGGCGATACAGCACTTTTTTGATGTCGTGCCCTTCCGGCATCGGCAGCACGTAGGCGCCCATGTGGTGGACCTTTTTCACCGCGTAATCGCCGGTTTCGTCCTTCTCGAACTTCACGCCCCAGCGGTCGAGCTGCTCGATGGTCTCGAAGCTGTGGGTCGCGTAGGCGTAAACGGCGGCTTGATTGACGATGCCGTCGTTGGCGATGGTGATTTCCTTGGTGTACTGCTCCGGTGTCGAGTGGCCGGGGATGATCGCGTTGTTCAGACCGTCCATGCCCATGCTGATCGCGCCGCTGCGTTTGACGTTGGCCTTGTCGACCAGCAACACGCGCAAGTCGCGGTTCTTTTCCTTGGCCTTGATCGCGGCCATCGGGCCGGCAGTGCCGCCGCCAATGACGACGATGTCGTATTCCTGTTCGAGCACGTTGCGGGTCATGCCTGCTCCCCTTTTTGCCGGTCGATCCGCAGGCGGTACTGGAACGCATCGCCACGGTAGTAAAGGTGTTCGAAGTCCAGCGGCTGGCCTTGCGCGTCGTGGGTCAGACGCTCGATGCGCATGATCGGCGAGCCGGCCTCGACGTTCAGCGCCTGGGTCAGGTCGCTGTCGGCGAGCACTGCGTCGATGGCCAGATCAGCGTGGCCGAGGGCGATGCCGCAGTCGTTTTCGAGGATCAGGAAGATGTCGCGAGTGACCAGATCAGCCTTCTCCAGCCGCTCGCCGACGATTTTCGGCAGGTAGGTGATTTCCAGCGAGATCGGCTCACGGTTGATCAGGCGCACGCGTTTGATCTGCGCGACGATCTCGCCTTCGACGACTTGCAAACGCTCGGCGACGCGTTTGTCAGCCGGGATGAATTTGAAGCTGCGCAGGCGGTTGATCACCTCGTAACCGCGCCCGGTCATCGACTCGGCGAGGCCTTGCAGGCTGCTGACGTTTTGAAAGGTTTTCGGCTTGGCAACGAAGGTGCCTTTGCCGTGGATCTTGAAGATCAGCCCTTCCTTTTGCAGATCGCCCAAGGCTTGGCGCACGGTGATGCGGCTGACTTTGAACAACGCACCGAGTTCGCTTTCGGAGGGCATCTGGCTGTCTTGCGGGTATTCGCCGTCGAGTATCCGCGCACGGAGGACGTCGCGCAGTTGGGTGTGCAGAGGAACGCTGCTAAGGGAGAGAACGTTATCGGTCATCACGGGATCACTTGTTATAACGAGTTATGACGTGATCTTAGAGTTGTTATGACGAGGTTGAGAAATATTGTTTGGGCATAACCTTAGATGCGACGACGCACTGCCCAATGTGGGAGCGAGCCTGCTCGCGAAAGCGGTGGTTCTTTCAACAATGATGGTGACTGACACGCCGCCTTCGCGAGCAGGCTCGCTCCCACAGGGGATTGTGTACGCCGGGAAAATCAGTGGCGCTTGAGGATCTGGTCCATGACCCAGTCGGTCTTGAGCGCTTGTTCGGCGACGGCGGGATGTTGTGAATCACCACGAATGTGCGCATTCATGCCCAGCACGTGATGCCACTGAATGTGTTCGTGATGAGGGATTTCCAGGCTGATGGTTTCATCGGTATGCAACTGCACCGGATGCTCATCAAACACCGAAAAGCCGATCCGCCCAAGGCTGCCGATGATCTCGACCCGATCCTCCCGCCGATCCGCGACAAAGCTCCAGCAGCCCATGCCCAGCGCTCCGGAAGCGAACCGCCAACTGGCGCTGACCGCATCTTCCGCCGCATACAACCCGGCCTGACGTGCGGTGAATCCGGCGACCTCGACAATGTCGCCGAGCAGGTACTGGAACAGATCAAAACCATGGCTGGCCAGATCAGCGAAGTAACCGCCACCGGCCACCGCCGGATCGGTGCGCCAATTGTCGCGCCCCTGCAGATCCGCCGGCGACGGTGCCTTGGTCAATGTCCAGCTCAGATGCCGAACCTCACCAATGCGCCCCTCCTCCAGCCATTGCCGCACCTGCGCAAAACGCGGCAACGAACGGCGATAGTAGGCAACGAACAAATGCAAACCGGCATCGGCAAACGCCTGCTGCATCTCGCGACTTTGCCCGGCATGCAGCGCCATGGGTTTTTCCACGCAGCAATGTTTGCCGGCAGCGGCAACCTTGAGGCTGTAGGCGTGGTGGCTGTCGGGCGGTGTGGCGATGTACACCGCATCCACCTCGGGATCGTTGATCAGCGCATCGACGTCGGTGTAAACCCGCTCGATGCCGTGGCGCGCGGCATAGTCAGTCACGGCCTCAAGGCGTCGGCCCATCACCGCCACCAACGCCGAACCGGGCGCCTTGTAGAAGGCCGGGCCACTCTTGCGCTCGGCGACGCTGCCACAACCGATCATGCCCCAGCGCACCACGTTCATGTCTCTTCCTTTAGCCGATGCGCAAGGCGCGCAGATCGAGGTGACCGTCCTTCAGCGGCGGGCACCAGTAGTAGCCGCCAGTGATCGGCCGGCTGATGCGATAGAGGCCATCGGTGATGCCGTCTTCCAGGCCGCTCATACGGCGCAGTTGTGCTTCGAAGGCATCCAGCGAAAAGCCGAAAGCGAGGAACATCAGGCCGGCACGATCACCTTCGATCCACGGCATCGAGCGGCGCACAACGAACGCTTCCGGCGCGAAGCTTTCCTGCGCGGTGCGTTTGACGTGGGCGGAGACTGGCGCGTCGTCGATCTCTTCGTTGTCGCTGAGGCGACGGCCCATGATGTTGTCTTTGTCGTCGGCCGAAAGCTTGTGGAAACCCTTGAGGTCATGCTGCCACTGCTGGATCGCGGCGAAGCTGCCGCCGACCATGCCGTCAACGCCTGCGCTTTGCAGGGCGGCCGCGATGGCGGCTTCGTCGTGCGGGTTTTCGGTGCCGTCTTCGTAGCCGGTCAGGTCGTGGCCGTCCTTGTGGCGGAAGGCTTCCTGCATCTCGACCAGACGCAGGGCCGGGGCCAGTGCGGCTTCGAGGGCGTTGCAGCGGTTGAGCAGTTCACCACGGTCGACGCCGTGCAGCCACACCCACAGCGCGTGCTGGGTCGACGGGTTCTCAACGCCGACGCCGGTCAGCGCCGGGAAGCTGCGCAGACCGTCGATCTGCACGTTGAGGGCCTTGGCCAGGGATTCACCAAAACCGACCACTGCCGACTTGCCGTCCACCTGATTCATCAGGTTGTCGATCGCCTGTGGCAGTGCTTCAACCGACTCAAGAGCGAAAAACAGGTGACGTGCTTGCGCAGGAACTGGGGTGGCGAGAATGCCCGGCTGGTAGTAACTCATGTGAACTCCTTGGGAAAGTGCGCGGGAGTTTACCTGTGGCCGGAGGGTTTGTGTGGGTTTGGATGGAAGTCAAAAGCCCCTCACCCTAGCCCTCTCCCGGGGGGAGAGGGAACTGATTCGGGGATATTGAAGAGCTACGCCGACTTGAACGTGCATCAGTGAATCCATAATTTCAGGTCAGTGCATGACTCAAGACAACTGCGGTCGGCCATCATTCTCTCAAGTCCATAATCGGCACAATCTTTCAGGTCGATGCATGACGCAAGACACCTCGGTCGGCCCCCTCTCCCTCTGGGAGAGGGCTGGGGTGAGGGTTAGCGTCATTACGCCAGGCGCTAGGGCTCAGCCCCGTCCAGCGCTTGAACGCCCGGCGAAAACTGCGCACATCGCTGTAGCCGACTTCCTCGGTAATCCGCTCGATCGGCATATCAGGATTGGCCAGCAAACTCAGGGTCCGCGCCTGCCTCACCTGCTCCAACAAAGCCTCAAACGTCAACGCATGCTCGGTCAGCCGCCGGCGCAAGGTGCGGCTGCTCATATTCAAATCGCCAGCAATCTTTTCAATGTGACTGCCGCTACTCAAATCCCGCGCAATCGCCCGTTCCACAGCCTGAATCAAATCAAGTTTCTGATGCACCTGCGCCGCTTCCAGCTCCAGCAATGCCACCGCCTGACGCAACGCCAGCGAATGATGATTGGGCAGGTGCACGTCCAGCCATTGCGCATCGATCAGCATGCGGTTGTGCAGGCAACCGAAGCGCACGTCCGGCCCGAGCAGGCGCTGGTATTCGCTGAGGTAATCCGGTGCGGCATGCACAAATTCCACGGCAATCGCCTTGAACTCACCCCCCACCAGCGCGCGGCCATACACCAGCAAACTGGCGAAGAACTCCTCGACCGCAAACACCTGCACATCGGCGAATGGCAAGCGACATTCAGCATCGAGATGCACCTGAGCGCCGACCACATCAACACTGGACACCACAATCCCGCCCGAGGTGTGTTGATGACGAATGCCTAGCGCAAAGGCATCACGCAAGGTCTTGCACAGCGACAACACATGCCCAAGCAGACCCAAAGTACCGAGTACGTTCTGCGCGCCGACCCACAATCCCAACCCCTGGTTGGGCAGCACTTTGAGCGCGCGCTGAATCATCGCCACGGCCTGACGATAGGAAATCCGCTGCGCCGGATCCTGCAGATCCTCAAGGGTGAAACCCAGCCCACGGCACAGGCTCTGGGGATCGATGCCTTTGCTCTGCGCGACTTCGGCGAGGGTTTGCAAAAGAAACGGCGAGACCAGCGCCAGTTCAAAGGTCGGGTCTTGGACTTTTACGTTCATGGGGGCTGACATTCCGGATCACGCTTGATTGTTATTTTTGTAACCGGTTATGTCGAAGGAAGTTAGCACAGGGTGCGCGAACTGTCCGCAGATGCCCCCTCGGTGTCCGCCAATACCCTGCCCCAACGTACGCCAAACGCTTATTTCTAGCGTACCGGCGCTCCGAGCGACCGGTACCAGGTCCCAATCACAATAATAATGAGGACAGTCATGAGCCAGAACCGTGCAACATCCTTCTTGCCGCTCGCCCTTTTCATCGCGGGTTGCCCTCTGACGTTGCCCGCCCTGGCCACCGAAGCCGGCGTCGACAACATCGGCACCGGCACCGACGGTTTCTTCATGCTGCCGCTGGAAGTCGACAGCCTTCCGCAGAACATGGTCGCGTTCAACCTCTACTACAACCATTACAAATCGACCAAGCTCAACATCAGCTCGCTGGGCGGCAAGGTGCCGAATGTCGAAATCGAGTCCACCGCGGTGATTCCACGTCTCGATTATTTAAGCCCCGTGCGCGTGTTCGGCGGACGTCTGGCCGGGTACATCGCCCAGCCATGGTTGAAGCAGGAAGTCTCGGTGTTCGGCTTGAGCGACACCCGCGAAGGCATGGGCGATACCACCATCGCGCCGATCATTCTGTGGGACATGGGCAAAAACCTGACCCTCGGCGCCGCCGTGGAAATCACCGTGCCGACCGGCGAATACAGCGTCGATCGACTGGCCAACACCAGCAACAATTTCTACACCTACAAGCCGCTGTTCTCGTTCACCTGGCAGCCGACTGAACGCACCGAAGTCTCGATGAAGACCACCTACAGCTTCAACGAGAAGAACAAGGACACTGACTACAAGTCCGGGCAGATCTTCCACTTCGATTATTCGGCCAGCTACAAGATCACCGACGACCTGATGCTCGGCGTCAACGGCTACTTCCTCAAGCAGACCACCGACGACAAACAGTTCGGCCACACCGTGCAGTTTGCCGGGCAGGACGTCGATGATGGTGTGCGCGGCAAGGTGTTCGCGATAGGCCCGGCGCTGCACTTCACCTTTCTCAAGTACGCCAGTGCGGAGATTCGCTGGGCCAAGGAATTTGACGTGGAGAACCGGCCGGAGGGGGAAATGTTGTGGGCGAAGGTGAGTATTCCCTATGCGTTCTGAGTGTATTTGTAGGAAAGCGCACCTGGATTTGTAGCCTGAAAACCTGAAAAACGCATGGGTGGAATACGCCTACAGCGACGGTCGAGATTACCGGACAACAGGGGGAAACGTCTGGCAGATTTAAAGGGTGCGCTTGCAGATACTGGGCTCCGTTATCCCATGGTTGCTCAAGGGCTCATGGGGTGCATCGTCTGCCAGTGACGACAATGGGCCATGTCCCCCCTTAAACTGCCGAGATTGATCACGGAGATCACTATGAGCATATTACTTTCCCCGTTTTACTCTGACTTCGAATCCGAAGAAGAGGCCGAGAGCTACGATCGCTGGTTTCGTGCAGAGGTACAGCATGCACTCGATGATCCTAGTCCTGGTATTCCCCATGATGAGGCTATGGCGATGCTCGACCAGATGCTGGAAGAGATGCGCAGGAAGCGCCGCTCTGCTGCTTGAATGGAGCAGCAAGTCCTCGCGTCAACTGGCTGACATCTTCAAATACATCGAGCAACACAACACCAACGCTTCAATTTCGCTAAGACACAAGGTTGGTGCGGCAGCACAACGGCTTTCATCAATACCTTACGGTTACCGACCTGGCCGAGTGCCTGGTACTCGTGAGATGGTGATTCATCCGAACTATCTGCTGGTCTATCGAGTGAATGGGCGCATCAGAATACTGGGGGTGCTTCACGCCCGGCAAAAATACCCTTTAACTTCATCAACATAAAAAAGGGCGACCAACCGGTCGCCCAAACGTACTACACGAGAGTCTTTTACAACGACAGTTGCCCACGCTCCTCCTCGGTCAACTGCTGTTTCGCCTGTTCATCCAGCGCCCCGGCGCCCAACACCTGCACCGGGCTGTTCGGGTTGTAACCCGGGGCCGGTGCACGGCTGGCGCCATCGCGGGACGGCGCAAGTTGTTCATTGCCGAAGCTCAACACCTGCACGGTGAACACCGAAGCCTGATTCTGCCGCGAAGCCGCCTGCTGCTGACGCGCGACATCTTCCGCCGCTTGGGTGGCCGACGATGCCGCCGAACTGGCCGAGGTGATCGCCCCGGTATTCACCGCCGACACCACCGGCACACCCGTCGCCTTGCCCTGCACCGAGATGTTGGCGGCGTTGACCACCGTCAGCGCGGCGATGTTGACGTTGCCCGACACGCGAATCCCCGCCTCGCCCGCATCGATGGTACCCAGCGGCGCGATCAAGTCGATGTCGCCCGGTGCTACTTCGGCGATCGGGTTGAGCGTGGCGATACCGGCGCCGGTGCTTGGCACCGACGGCGACAGCGTGACGTTGCCCCAGGTGTCGTAGACGCGTTTCGGCGGGGTGTAGACCACGGTGGTTTTCGAGCCACGACCGGCGTTGATATCGCCCTCGGCCGACCAGCCGAGAATCGAACCGCCGAACGTGGTCATGATCCGGCTCTGCCCCAGCAAAATGCTGCCCTGCGAATAGAGCTGAATATTGCCCGAACCCTGGGTGATGATCCCCGCGGTGGACGGTGGCGCCGCGCCTTCGATGCCGAACACCTGACCGCCACCCGGGGTGAGCATCTGGATGTCGCCGCCGAACAGAGTCTTGACCCCAGCGCCGCCGTACAGCGTGATATCGCCGTCGTAACGGATCGGATTGCCCGCCACATCAGTGTTCGGGAACAGCGCCGCAATCGCGTTGCGACCGCGCAGATAACTGCCAGTGCGCGGGCCATCGACGTCGTTGTATTCCAGGCCGCCGGCACGCAGTTCGGCGAAGTACACCTGGCGGGCGAAGATCGCCTGTTCGGTACTCGGCAGTGCGGCGAAGAGGGCTTGCGCCTGTTCTTCGCTGCCGCTGAAGCCGTAGCCGAGGGTCAGCCAGCTCTGCAACTCGTCCAGGTAGGTCTTGACCACTTTGCCCGGTTGCCCGTTGAGGGAAGCGTTCGGATCGGCCAGGTTCTGCGCGTTAAGGTAACGCGCAATGAATCGCGTGTAGTCCGGCCCCTGCACTCCTGCGCCGGCCTGCAACACGATGCTTGCCCCCGATCGGCTGTCTCCCGCCGTGATCGGTCCGAGGCTGGTAATAGCGGCCTGATTCTCCATCAGGATGTTGCGCCCGGCATTGACATCCAAAAGGCCCGGGCCGGCGATATCGAAGCTGCTGTAGAGAATGTCGCGCCCGGCAGATACGCGCGAGACATCCCGCGGGTCGTTGTGAATGAACAGGTTGCCGGTCGAACTGACGTTTTGTCGGGTTCCGCCCAATTCCTCATTCGGCGCGATTGTCGGCTGCCCCAGGAAAGTACCGGACGCGACGATATCGCGACCGGCCATCATCCACACCGGCCCCGCCGCTTCATACCAGGTACGAGCGGACGGGGAAAAACTCAGCGTTTCGCCGCTGCGTAAACCGACCAGATCACCAGTCAAGGCATAGAAACGCGCCGGGCCCTGTACATCGCTTAACCCCGAGAAGGTGTCGGCGCCAAAGGCAAACAGCGGATAACGCAGGTTTCCCTTCGGGATCACACCATCGGTGCTGTAGTTGCTGACCAACGGCACGTTCGCGCTGGCTCCGTATCCCGAGAAGGCAGGCGCAAAGGGGGTCGCAATGGCTGCCGGGCTCGCGCCGGACTGATTGATCGCATAACCGCCGGCGTAGATGGAGTCACCGGCCAGCAACGACAGTTGCCCGTTTGTCGAAGGCGCCAGCAATAACGAGTACCCCACCGCCGGAAACAGATTGCTTGATGCACCGAAAGCGGCCGACGGTCCCGCATAGATGGAACCCTGGCCTGCAACGGCCCGAAGAATCGAGGGGTATACAAAGCGACCATCAGTCGGCGAGCTGTTCATTCCACTTACGGTTTGAGACGACGTCGTGATGACTTCAGCCATCTGTGTGCTCGGTGTGAGATTGCCTCCGGCGGAAAACAGATCGATGGCCGTGTGCCCGGTCCACAACGAGAAGCCGCTCAGTCCACCACCCGCATGGACCTCGCCATTGTCAGTGGTGAACGGCGTGGAGTTCTGCAGCCTGACCCGACCCGGATCCGCCGCGCCCCCTATCACCAGGTCGCCGCGTGTGCTGATGCGCATCCCCGAATCACCCGGTATCAAGACCACGCCACCGCCGGCCGCTCCGGTGCTGGCACTGAACAAATCGTAGGCTCTGGTTTCCCGGGCGTCCTGCTGGAATTGCTCGACGCCATATTGCAGGTTGATCGCACCCGCAGCAGCGCCGGTCAGCTGTGCCGCACCCCGTAGATTGATCAGGGCGCCTTGAAGGTCGTGTCGCGGCGGTGTCGTGCCGTTCTGCCCCGACCTCGCCTGCAATGACGGATTGAGCATGCCGCCAAGACGAATGTCCATGTCGCCACCGCCGGTCAACTGCAGGCTACCGTCAGCGCCAACGCGGCCGGTGCTGCCCACTGCCACGATCAGTCCCTGACTGCGGGGGTTAAGCAACTGATCGCCTATGGCCCTGAGCATGCCTGCATCCGCGCCAGCGCGCAGGCTGATATTGCCGCCGCCCAACGTGCCGAAGCCGGTGAACCCGACCAGGTACGACCCGGTGTCGGTGCTCTGGTCCGGCAAGGGTTGCGTGGCGTAGCTGCCGAAGTTGATCCACCAGGCCGTAGCAAGATCCGCCTTTGCGTCGCCCTGACGCCAGAGCCAGTTGCCCACAGCAACGCTGGGGACCTGTTCACGCAGTGGCGCGTTCATTGCGTAGCTGCGCCGCCCGAGCGTGTCCCCCGACACCGAACCACCGGCACCGATCGTCAGGTTGCCGCCCATCTGCGGATACCACGCCTGATACAGGCTTTCTGAACCGCCATTGACCCATTTTTCGTAAGCGCTGCCGGCGCTGCCCAGTACCGATCCATCGTCAGACAGGCGGCCGCGGGCCTGGTTGAAACGTGAATCGACATCGCTGGACTGAGTGCCCGCCGTATAAACGCCGAACGGTGAGTCCATGCGCAGATTGCCCGCAGCCATCAAATCCAGATCGCCAGTACCGGTGCGCAGCACGCTGAACATCTGCGAGTGGGGATTGGCGGTTATCCCGCCCTTGTTGGCCAGGCAGTTCCCCGGATCGATGTCGCACCAGAACAGATCGTCGTCACTGACCGGGGTTCCGGCGGGTATGCCCATCATGTTGCCATCCGCCCACAGGAACTTGGCCGGTGGGAGACAGACCCCGGGAATCAGATCGCACCAGAAACTGTCCTCATCGCTGACGACGCTGCCCGCCGGATACCCCAACGGGTTATCCGCCGACCAGGTGCTGTCGAGCTTTTTCTCGGTGACGATAATCCCGAGGTGAGTGTCTGCCAGCCGTAAGTCACCGCCACTGGTGACGGGTTTCACCACACGACTGTCAGCGGCTTCCAGGTCGGCACCTGCAACTATCCGCATCGACCACGATGCGCTGCCCGACGGCAACATGCTCGCGATCGCCCAGTTCGCGCCCTGGCGTGTACCGTTCAATGAACGAAGTTCGATAAAGGGTGTGTCGGCAGCCAGCACCACATCGGTCATGGACGGAATCAGGGAGCCGCGCAGCAGCGCCAGCGACCCACTCAACTTCGCCCCCACCGCACGCTGTTGGTCATCCAGAACACTGGGCAGCGGCACGCCTTTTGGCCAGAGCATGGCCTGCATCCCGGTAGCCTGAGCGAGTCGGGTCCCGGCGCCCAGGCGGCTGCCGGCCGGCAATATCACACTGTCATTGAGCAGCGTTCCGGCGCCATACAGCAGGTTACCGGAGGCATCGTGTACGGCTGCGCTCAACACGGTGCCGGCCGGCAACGTGTAGGGGCCGGCGAGCACGCCCTCGGTGGGCAACAGCGTACCGCTGGCGAGGACGGCGGCCTGGATCGGCAAGTCATAGTTCAGCTTGACGCCCGCTGGGAACAACGTGCCCTCGGCCAGCGTCACGCCCGCCCCCGGCACAATCAGATCGCCGCCAAACGGCTGGACGCCCGGCAGCAGTTTCCATCCCGCATCGTCCACGGTTTCCGGCGGCGGCGCGAAGCCATCGTTGATGCTGCCGTAGATGTCCAGGTCACCCCCGGCTCGAATCACCAGGCTCCCCGCCTCGCCAGAACCGTAGAGCGAAGTTTTGCCGGTGTTCGGGTTGAGACTGGCGTAGCGATAGCCGGACAAGTCCAGATCGCCCTGCACCACCATATCGCCGTCGGCGGTTTTACTCGCAATCTCTACACCTGGTCGCAAATGGAAGGCATCGGCATACCCCGCATTGTTCAACCCTGCCAGTTTGCGCTGCAACAGATCAGCGTTGCCCAAGGCTGCGTTGATGAACAGGTCGTTGTCACCGTGGATGCGGTTCAGGTAAGCCTGGTCGATGATTTGATAAGGCCGACCGCTGGCCGCCGGATCTACCCCGTCGGCGGCATCGGTATAGCGGCGCACGGCATTGAGCCCGATGGACCGCGCACCCTGGATGATCAACGCGCCACGGGCATCGATGGCGATGTCATCGGCGCCCAGTCGCGGTGCGTTCAGTTCCAGTGTGCCGCGCAGGCGACCGTCATTCTGACCCGCCAGGGTGCCGACTGCCGCGTCCGTGCCATGGCGCAGGTCTATCCGTGCACCGGGAGCGAGGGTCAGCAGGCCGTCGCCGGAGCTGAGCTCGACCATGGCCCGGTTGGGCGCGTCGATAATCTTGCCGTAACTGTCGACCCGCAGTACCCGACCGTGAGCATCCAGTACCGCGCCGCCCGCCACATTCAGGCCATGGGCGGCCGACAGGCGAATATTGCCGACACGTTCGCCGCTGGCATCGACCAGGCCGTTCACCGTCAGGCTGCCGTTGTCCACCGATACCGAGACCTCGCCCGCCTTGAGGCCATCGCCGATCACCAGGTCGCCCTGTTTGAACTGGAAGCTGCGACTGCCGAAGACTTGCCCGGCGTTCAAGCGTTGGTTGAGCGCAGCAAACTGTTCATTCAGCGCTCCACCCAGGTGTTGCGCGCGTATGTCCACGCCAGCGGATTTGTAGGGTACCCACGTGCCGCCGGCATCGTAATGCCCTGTACTGCTGCCACGGATTTCGCCTTGCAGATCGACCTCGCCCGCGGTGTCTGACAGTGCCACGACACTCAGATTGCCGGCCTGATTGTTCTGCGCTGACAGATCGATGCGCGAGCCGGCCGCCTGACGAATATTGCCGTCGCGGCTGTACAACGCCACGTCGCCGCCCCAGCTGTACTGATTGATATCGTTGAATGGCAGGGTGCGGCCCGCCAAGTCTAGGGTAGCCCCGCTCGTCAGGGTCAGATCGCCCTCGGCCTTGACCTGCAATTTGCCGCTGGCCAGCGCAATCCGGCCGTCGAGCACCACATTACGCCCCTCCAGCGTCAGTTCGGCACCCAGTGCATCGGCGGGCGCCACCCCGGTCGGCCCGCTCAATACCAGACTGCCGCCGGCCTTGAGCGCATTCACCGAGCCGCCCTCCCCGGTCAGCAGAGGTGTGCGCAGGTTCAGGTTGCCGCCGCTGTAGAGATAACCCTTGATCGGGTCGTAAGCCCCCTGCGTTTCATAAACCGCGAGGCTGCCCTTGTGGTTGGCGGTAATGCGGTCACTGGCGTTGAGGTTGACGTTGGCAAAGCCCAGCGCAAGACGAGCGTTCTGATCCAGGCCGTTGGGTTGGGAATAAGGGCCGTAGCCAAAATCGATGCGCTGAGCCTCGATGTTCAGCGTGCCGTGCCCGGTGCCCGCACCGCCGCTGGCCACGGCCCCGGGCGCCTGAGTGGTGCCGTTCCAGATCAGGTTGGCCGTGCGGATGGTCGCCACGTCGCTCGTATCCCCCAGGCCGTAGATGGCCGGGGTCGTGATCATCAGATTCTGCAACCTGCTGCGCCCGGTCTGAGGATCCAGAGTGTCCAGCGCGACGCTGCCGTAGAAGTTGAACGCGTCGCGAGTGGTCAGGCTGAGCGTTTCCAGGGCTGGCGCAGCAAACTGGGTATCGCCGCGCAGCAACCGGTCCAGCACGCCCTGATTCAACGTCAGGCCGGCAGGCAGGCGACCGACCGCCGCCAGTGTTTCAGTGGTACCGATGTTGACCGCACCCACAGCCAATGCCAGGTGACGGGTGCCGAAACGCACCGCTTCGGCCAGTTCGAACTGATTGTTGGTGGCCGCCGTAATGCTGCCATTCGAATAAAGCATCGCCGGATTGGCGCATGCCTGGCGATCGCAGGTACCGATGCGGATGCTGCCAGACGCAGTGCTGACGTTGACCTCTGGCGCCAGCACATTCGTCCAGCCGTTGGACACCACCAGCAGACTCGCGGCGCCGGGCTGATAGACGAAACCGCTCGAGGAGTCGTACGGCACCTCGCCGCGTCCCAGAGAGTTGACGCCGGCACCGGCCTCGACCGTGATGGCACCGTCCCCACTGTTGGTCCAGAGCAGCACTTCGGGTGCTGAAAGCAGCGCACCTTCACGCAAGGTGATGTTGTAGGTACTGCCCGTGAAACTGACGATGTTACCGGCCGTGCCGTAATTCACCGTCGGGGTCGCACCGATCGCCAGACGAGAAGCGCCCAGCCGGTTGAGCGTATCGGCATTCAGCGAGACGCCGGCAAAGCCTTTCGTGGCTGACTGCCCGGTGGCGAGAATCTCAAAGCTGTCGCCACTGCCGCCACGAATCACCGCCGTCCCGGCCACGCCTCCCTTGGCGGCTGCGAAGGCGATCCGGCCGTTGAAGTCCAGTGCGGTATCCTGCTTGCCCCCCGCGATGACAAACAGGTTAAGCGCTTTAGCGTCCATGGGCGCCAGCGCACGCGGAACACCCCGGCGCGCCGCATCGCTGACGATGAACTGCTCCAGAGTGGTTTCGTTGTATTGCGAGTAACGCCGCAACACATCCGCCGATGTCACGATGACCTGGCTGGCGAGGTTGTCCCGCACACCGGTATTGGCAATCGACATCCGCGCACTGCTTGTCCACGAGCCGTTGCGCATTGCAACCGCGCCGTTGGTGGCGCCCGGGGCGGCCTGGCCGTTCACTTCCACCCGGAACGCGCCCGGCAGCAACGTGAAGGTGGAAGGCAACAATGTATAAGTGCCTGCCGCCAACCCTGGCACGCCGCTGCCCAGGGTGATCTGCTGACCGATGCGCGGATCGACCGCTCCCGCTTCCCCCAGTATCGGTGCGTAGGCACTCTGATCGCCCGGGACAATGGCGTACACCGGGTTGCTGGCCAGCCCCGGCAGACTGAACGTTCCATCGCTGGCATTACGCACCAGTGGACTGAACCGCGCATCGGTGGAGCCACCGCGACCGGAGACAAACCCGGCACCGCGCAAATCTCCGCCGCCCGACAGGTCGATCAACGCGCCGGACTGCACATCCACGTACTGCGAGCGCAGGCTCACCCCGGCGCTGTCGCCACTGATGCCTTTCAATATGATCGGCGCGCCGTTGTAAAGGTATTCGATACCGTCGGTGGTGCCGCCATAAGGCATCACCAGACCGGCCGCACTGACCGACGTCGTACTCCCGGGCAGCAGGCGCAGTTCCTGGGTTTTGGTCAGCAGATCACCCAGACTGATGACGCCCAGAGGCGCACGCAGAACACCGCCCTGATCGATCCGGCTGGCGCTCATCGCCAGCGTGCCAAACACCGAGTACGGCAGCGCTGTCGGCGCCGGACCCTGGCCAGTGATGCGCAATGTCCGATGGGTATCGGCGAGAGAACTCTGACTCTGATAGCCGACCCGGACTTCGGCCGAGACCCCGCTCGCAGGGTAGATCTGCGCGGCGCGCAGATTCAGGTCCCCCGGTGTCCACAACTCTGACTTCACCTGGCCACTGGTGGGCGCAAGAAACCGCACGTCCCCGGTGCTGGTCAGCGATACCTGGTCAAAGCCGCGACGGCTGACTTCAACCGGGGCGTCGTTGTTCTGCAAGATCGACCCTTGCGCGCCGAACGACAGGCTGTTGGCAATATCCAGTACGTTGGCATTGACGTTGAACTGCGCCGGCGAAACTTGCGCAGTCGGACTGTTCAGGACCCGGGGACGAATGGTGCCCACCACACCGTAATAAGTCCCCACACCGGACAGCCGCACCGAAGGCGCTGATAGATTGACCCGCGTCGAGTCGCTGGAAGTCTGCGCCAGGGACAAGGCCCCAGCATAGAGATTCAGACTCTGATTCATGTGCAGGTCGACGTCGCCGTCAAATGACAAGAGGCCGTTGCTGAACACGCTCAGATTGTCGAATCCGCCCGACATCAACGTATCGGTGCTCAGGCGGGCATGCCCGTAACGAAGAGTGTTCGCGGCGTCACCGGGCTTAAGGTCCACGGGCAACACTGCATCGCCCGGTCCGTGACCAATGACGATTTCCCGAGCTCGCAGAACCTCGGCACCCGCCTTCTGCGTAGCGTACAGCGGGGTCTCCAGAGCTACCTCCAGCCGTCCGCCGGCAGCACCGCTGCCACCTGAAGCGGCGCGCAATTGACCATTGATCCACAGGCCGTTATACGAACTCAGGCTGATACGTCCGCCATCCGAGGCAACGCGGGTCGGACCCTGCCCGGAGATGTCCAGCACGGCCTGCGTCCCGGAGGCATCCAGACGTGCGCCTTCGCGCACAATCAGAAATGCATCGGCCGCCGTCGCCGTCGCACGCTTGGGATCGATTTCGCCGCCGATGATAATGCTGCCGCCCTTGTCGACCTGACCGTAGACCCGACCCGACGCATCGACCGCCGTGTGGGCACGCCCCGCGACGTCCAGCAGCGCCTGCTCACCGATCCAGATCGAGCGGTTGTGCGCCTTGCTGTCGGCTTGTTGCTGTGAAGTGGCAACGTCGATTGAACCGAACTGTTGCTGACGTATATCCAGGGTTCCGCCCCAGGCCTGCAGTTCGCCTTCCAGGGTGATCTGCCCGGTCCCGCGCAGATTGATCCGTTGTCCGGGATCGACCGTGATGCGCGATCCGCGTCCCAGCGTCAGGGTGCTGGCGGTGTCGAACCGGTCGAGTTCACTCGAGCCGGCTTGCAGCGCCAGACTCGCACCGGCGCGCTGACTGAGTACGCCCTTGAGCGGGTCTTCCTGATACAGCGTGGGTGTCCACCGCTCCATCGCCTGGCTCGGGTCGACCCCGCTGACCGGATTCAGCGTTGTGTCGGCAAAACGGTAGACCGGCATCGTCACATCGATTTGTGTGCCCGCCGTCACCTCCAGACCGTTCAGACCGGTAACCCGGTAGGCAGAGAAACCGTTGTCGAACAACTCGGGCGTCAGCTGCAAGGCATGTTCGGGCAGCGTGTCTGCGGACGCACCGATCCGCACCCGATTGGCCTGAATAGCGAGCGTACCGCCGCCCGTCACGCCATGACCGAGAATGTCGCCGGCCATCGTCAGATGCGAATCGCCCAGCGCAGAAATCGCGCTGGACTCAAGACTCACGTCGCCACCCTTGCCGCCCTGGGTCTTGCCATTGGCCAGAATCGCACCACCGGACGACACATCGATCAAGCTGCCCGTCGCCACATCGATATCGCCACTGCTGCGGATCGAGACCCGGCCTCCGTTCAGGTATCCGAGACTTGCCACATCGTCCGGATCGGTACGCAGATTGCTCCAGAGACCACGGGTGTCGAGGCGTACATCCCTGGCGATTGTCACCTGCACCGGTTCACCCGCCGGTGCAGCAATCAGCATGTCGTCAAGGGTGCTGCTGCGCAGCTGGTTCAGCACGTTGCCCAGATTCAGACTGCCGCCGCGCGCCGTCAGATCGGCCGCAACACGGACATCCGGTGCGTACAGCGTGATGTCACCCCCGGTGTCTACCTTGAGCGCGTCGTTGACTTCAATCCGCTCAAGCGCCGAAATCTTCAGTGCGCCGAGATCAAAGCCATTGAGCTGGCCGGCGTCGAGAAACAACTTGCCCTGACGGTCTTGCGCGACGGCGCCGTTCAGATCCCCGGTGAATTCCTCGTCCCGCCGTTCGCCGCCGATCAGAACCTGATCCAGCAGCGGATTGAGGGTGTAGCGCAATCCGCCGGACGCCGCCTGATAGCTCGGCAGATAACTGCCGACAATCAACTGCGCGCGCCGTGCCAGCGCAGTCTGGCTCTGCTCATAACCGTCGATGACCGCACGCGGCGTCTGAGTCTGTCGTTCACCCTGGAAAACCTCACCCAGCAGTTGCCCGTCCAGCACCGCGTTTCCAGTGCTGACCACCAGTTGCCCGGCATCGCGACCCACGGTGTAACCCGACTCTGTACGACTGGACGGTGCAATCAGCGGGTTGTAGAACGTGCGGGTCTGGCCCCACCGCTCACTGTGATCCTCGTAGCCCTTGTACAAACCGTTGTAGAGCTGATCCCCCGGCGCACGCGAGACTTCATAAAGACGACCGTCTGCACCGCGCAGCCAGCTCTGTCGAATCTCGCCGCTTTGCACATCGAGGGTGCCGCCAGACAGGTTGATCAATGATCCTTTACGCGTGACCACGTCGTTGCCGGCAAAACTCACTGTGCCGCCCTGCGCCATCCACTCGCCGATGCCATGCCCCTGGGTGCCCAGATAACCGCCGACTTCCAGCAGGCCACCCGCGGTGTACCAACGGTCCGTCGCATAGCCATTGGTGCCGGCCGGCACGTAGACCAGTTCACGCACATCGACCCAGACATCGTTGCTATTGAGCGCGCCGTTCTCGCGATTGACCGACGCATCGCGCTGCTCGTTACCCTGCACGTTGATCTTGATGTTGTTCGATTCCATCGCCACCTTGACGCCGACAGCGCCGGCAACGTCGATCACCGCGCCTTCGCCAACCAGGCTGCGACGCTGCGCGGTGACAGCGACCTGCCCCCCGGTGGCCAGGGTGATCGAACCGTTCTGGAATTCGACACTGCCGCCGCTCTGGAGATCGATACGCGACTGATCGCCGCGAATCCTGTTATTGAGGTTGACCCCGCTCAGGGCCGCCTGATGCTGACTGTCCAGCGCCGTCAGGTCGCTACTGTCGAGCATGACCGCCGTGACACTGCCGGGCGCCAGGGTGACGCTGCCGCTCGTGTCACTCGCCGGATTGAGCAGGTGAATGGTCCCGCGAGTGGCGACCGAGGTGCTGCTCAGCAACACGCCGCCCTGCTCCACTTCATGCCCGGTCAGGGTGATGTCACCCGTGGCAGCCTGAATCAACCCGCTGTTGCTGACCCGGCCGCCACTCTCGCCAGCCTTGAAGCCGGGCGTGACTTCGTTGCCAAAGGTTGTCGAAAACGTGTTGCCTTCTGTGCCTGAGCCTTTGCGGATGTAAAAACGATCACCGGCACCCAGCACGGTCTGGCCTTTGGCGGTGTTGAGGGTGCCGTCATTGACAACGTCTTTGCCGAGCAACAGCGTATAGCCACCGGCGTCGGTCGAGACGGCGGGCTTGTGGGTTTCAATCAGCGCACCGCGCTCCACCAGCACCTTGCCGGCGGCATCGGTGAACGTCGGCTGGCTGCCGTTGCTGTCGAAATACAGACCACGATCCCGGAACTGGATGTCGGTGATATTGGCAGCGGCGGCCACCAGGTTGCGCACGTTGACCTGGCTGCTGCCGCTGAACACGATGCCGTTGCGGTTGATCAGCATCACCGTGCCGTCGCCCTTGATCTGGCCCTGGATCTGACTGGCGCGTGCGTTCGGATCGTTGACACGGTTGAGCACGGCCCAATTCGACTGCTGAGCAAATTCGACTGTGGTATTTCGCCCGACGTTGAAGGTCTCCCAGTTGAGAATGGCCTTGTCGGCCGTCTGCTCGATCTTCACGTTGGTCTTGCCATCGGCTTGCGTCTGCTGCGGGCCTTTGGCGTTCAGCCAACCCTGAGTCAGGCTGTTGTCGACCTTGAGGCCGCCCTCGCCCAGCCCGTCCGGAACGGTCTGCAGACTGCCCAGGGCCACCGCGCGCCCGGCAGCCTGAGCCGCCTGCTGTGCGGCAATGGCCGCCACGGTGTTGTTGAGGGTCTGCAACGAGCGTTGCAGTTGCTGGTTGGCTTTTTGCTGCTGCGCCAAGGGTGGCGTCATCCCCGGCAAACCAGCCGCACCGGGCCGGGCGGCCGCGGCTTGTTGCGCAGCGCCCTTGGCCGCGAACCAGCCAGAGCTGAACGCGGTCGCCGCCTCGGCACTGCCGGCTACCAGACACAATGCCACCGCGTGCGCCAGGGGCTTGAGCAACCACAGCGCCGGATCGGCAACGTCACGCCTGAAAGTCTGGCCGGGGATATTGCGACGGGATGGGCGAGCGAGCATCACTACGAGATCCTTTTTGATTGCCACACGAAGCTGCAGGCCAGCAAAAACCTGCTGTTACGACATAGGCTGTTGGCGAGGGCCACGACCGAACGGATGTCACACAAACTTCATGATTGAGGTGTAAATCGGCCAAAAAAAATGGCAGCAGCCCTAAGGCTGCTGCCATTTCATTGTGCGTGTAGCAGGACTTACAAAGGACGACCCACGCCGTTGCAGACGCTGGCGTTGTTGATGTCCAGGTTGTTGCCGGAGGAGTTGGTGATGAAGTTGGCGGTCACAGCGTTTTTCCAGTTGGTTGGAACCGGAATGAAGCCGTGGGCAGCGGTAGCAACAGCGTTGCCTGGAGTGCTGTAGTGCTGGGTCAGGAAGGCCTTCACGTCAGCGGCAACAGCGGCGTCCTTGTAGCACTGGCCGAAGATGAAGTTGGTGTAGGCCGCCATGGCATAGCCGGTCCCTGGGTTGGCTACGACCGGTACCCACTGCGCCGGGTTGGATGGAGTGGCTGGCAGAGCAGCCGATGACAGGGCAGCATTGACGTTGGCGCTGGTAGGCTGAACACCGTTGATGCGCGCCACTACGGCGTTGCTCGACGCGTTCACACCGTCCGGACCGACATAACCGATCGAACCGTTTACAGCGTTCACGGCGGTAGCGACGTCAGCCGTGTTGACCACACCTACCCAGTTGCCCGGCAGCGGAGAGCCACCCAGACGAGCGCTGGTAAAGGTAGTGTTGACGGCGAACTGGCCAGGGCACACCGAGTTCAGGTGACGAGTGAGAATTTCAGTGGTGCCGCTGGAAGCCGTGCGATAGACCACGCGGATCAGGGTCGGGTCGGTTTTGGCGTCGTTGTTGAGCAGTTCACCCCAAGTGGTCTTGGCACCGGACAAGGCGTCGCACAGTTGCGCGCTGGTCAGGTTGAGGGTGGTGTTGCCAGTCTTTTTGTAAGGGATCGCTACCGAGGTGGCAACCGATGGCAACTGAATCAGCGGGCCGTAGGAAGTACCGAAGTTGGCGGTGTAGTTGCTGAGTTCCGTAGCGTTGAGAATCGAATCGCTGGCAGCGAAGTGCACAGTGCCGGTGGTGCCGAATTGCGAAGCGGTGTTGGAGAGGAAAGCACTTTTGCCGATGCCGCTACCGGTTACGACGTAGCTGAAGTTGGCAGGCAGGATGCTGTTGGCAGAACCTTTGTACAGAGCGGCAGGCAGTGAAGCGCCACCACCGGTTACGGCCATGGCCTGGGCGGATGCCAGAGCGGCGACGGTCAGTGAGGCTGCGATCAGAGTGCGCTTGAACATGAAGAATCTCCTTTTCAACTAGGTTTGGGAACACAGGTTTTCGGGTGACTTGCATGACACTGGGAGGACTCACCGGGGCCCTCGCTAGCGTTGGCCTTGGTTAAGTCGCACTGAGAAATTCGCAGTTTCCGGTGACAGATAAAGGAAAAAACCTCGGGAGCTGAGAGCTGTTTCCGAAGGGATTTTCTCGGGTGTTTGTCGGGTGTCGTGCAGCGTCTGGATTGGGGGTTGTGCTGAATCGGGCTGGAGGCGTTGGCGGGTGGTTGCAGATGACAGAAAGGAGAACCCGAGGATGGTTCTTTTGAGGGTCGGGTGATGCTGAAGCCCTGGAAAAAAATCTGGATTTTTTGTTGCCCCGACTGAACTCTTCGCGAGCAGGCTCGCTCCCACAGGGATTGATGTTGTTAATGCAATTGACTTAACACCACAGAACACTGTGGGAGCGAGCCTGCTCGCGAAGGGGCCCGATCAGACACCATCAAAACCGGCTACTGGACCAGTTGATTGATCTCAATGATCGGCAACAACACCGCCATCACAATCACCAGCACCACCCCGCCCATCACCACAATCATCAGCGGCTCCAGCAATGCCGTCATGCCCATCGCCCGGCGTTCGATATCTCGCGACAGGGTCTGCGCCGCACGCTCAAGCATCGGTGGCAGCGAGCCGGTTTTCTCGCCACTGGCAATCAAATGAATCAGCACCGGCGGGAATACGTTCTCCACCCGCAATGCAGCGGCAAGGTTCACGCCTTCACGCACCTTCGCCGTGGCCTCAGTGACGCTCAAACTCAAGCGGTCATTGGACAAGGTCTGCCGCGCCGCTTCCAGCGCACGCAACAACGGCACCCCGGCGCCGCCGAGAATCGCCAACGTCGAGGCGAACCGTGCGGTGTTCAAGCCCAGAATGAAACGCCCGAATAACGGCAACTTCAGCACCCGATGATGCCAACTCAAACGCGCCGCCGGATTACGCAGATACAGGCGCCAGCTCCAGAACGCCCCTGCGATGATCGCCGCACACAACCAGCCCCACGCCCTTATGAAATCACTGGCGTTGAGCATTGCCAAGGTCAACCCCGGCAAATCCTGCCGCGCCTGGGAAAACGCGCTGACCACCTGCGGCACCACGTAACTGAGCAGAAAAATCACAATGCCAATCGACACCAGCCCAACCACACCCGGATAGATAAACGCAGTGAGAATCTTGCCACGCAGGTTGTTGCGCTCCTCGATGTAGTCGGCGAGCCGTTCCATCACTTGCGCCAGATCGCCGGATTCTTCACCCGCCGCAATCAACGCGCGATAGATTTCGGGAAAATCCCTTGGCCGCGCCGCCAGTGATTCCGCCAGACGCATCCCACTGCGCACATCGGCGCGCACGGCGCTGAGGGTGTGGGCGATGTGTTTTTTCTCAGCCTGCTCGACCGTGGCACTCAGCGCCGCTTCCAACGGTAGACTCGCGCCCAACAGACTCGCCAGTTGCCGCGTGGCCCAGGCCAGATCGTTGTCGGAGAGTTTGGCGCTGAACAGTCCGCCGCCGCCGTGCTGGGCGACGTTGCTTTCCTTGTGCACCGATAACGCAGTCAAACCGCGCCCGCGTAATGTTGTGAACGCGGCAGCCTGGCTGTCCGCCTCAAGGTGCCCGGATTCGATCTTGCCGGTCGCGTCGGCAGCTTCAAAACGATAGCGATTCATCAGGCGTCCCGTGTCACACGGAGGATTTCTTCAGGCGCGGTGGCGCCGCTGCGGATCCAGCGCTCACCGTCCTCACGCAGGCTGAACATCCCGGCTTTCGCGGCGGATGCGCGCAAGGCCTGCTCCCCTGCCCCTTGGTGGATCAGTGTGCGGATATCGTCGTCGATGCAGAACAATTCATGGATGCCGGTGCGGCCGCTGTAGCCGGTTCGATTGCACGCCGGGCAACCGACCGGGCGCCAGGTGCCGGGCGCGGTGGGGTCTTCTTCCTTGCAGTGATTGCACAGCCGCCTCACCAGTCGCTGCGCCAAAACCCCGAGCATCGACGAGGCCAGCAGAAACGGTTCGACGCCCATGTCGATTAAACGGTTGACCGCCGACACCGCGTCATTGGTGTGCAAGGTCGCCAGCACCAAATGTCCGGTCAGCGAGGCCTGCACGGCGATTTGCGCGGTTTCGAGATCGCGGATTTCGCCGATCATGATGATGTCCGGGTCTTGCCGCAGGATCGCACGCAAGGCCAGGGCAAAGGTCATGTCGATCTTGGCGTTGACCTGAATCTGGCTGATACCCGGTAGATCGTATTCCACCGGATCTTCAACGGTGAGGATGTTGCTGGTACTCGCATCGAGCCGGGCCAGTGCCGCATAGAGGCTGGTGGTTTTGCCACTGCCGGTGGGGCCGGTAACCAGGACAATGCCGTGGGGCTGGCGGATCAGGTGATCGAGTTTGGCCAGCACCTGCGCGTCCATGCCGAGGGTTTCCAGATGCAGACGCCCGGCCTGTTTATCGAGCAGACGCATCACCACCCTTTCGCCATGCCCGGTCGGCACGGTTGAAACACGAATATCAATCGGCCGCCCGGCCACCCGCAAGGCGATACGACCATCCTGCGGCAGGCGTTTTTCGGCGATGTCGAGCTGCGCCATGATCTTGATCCGCGACACCAGCGCACCGTGTAACGCCTTGCGCGGCGAGACCACATCACGCAGCGTGCCGTCGACGCGATAGCGCACCACCGAATGGGTTTCGAAGGGCTCGATGTGAATGTCGCTGGCCTCATCGCGCGCGGCCTGGGTGAGCAAGGCGTTGATCATGCGAATCACCGGCGCGCCGTCCTGAGTGTCGAGCAGGTCGGTGATTTCCGGCATGTCCTGCATCAGCCGATCGAGATCAACTTCGTTTTCCGCAGCCCCAACCACCGCCGCTGCACTACCAGTGTCGGCATAAGCGGCGGCGAGCAAACCATCCAGCTCATCATCGCGCACCCGCTGAATCGTGGTCGCGCCAAACTGACGCCGCGCCTCACTGATCGACCAACCCGGCGTCGACGGGCAAACGGTCAACACGCCATCGCACAACAGAATGCGCTGCGCCTTGGCCCAGGCGTAAGGCAATGCACTCATTGGATCGGCACCGCTTTGATGGTTGCGCGCGGACCCGCCCCAGGTAAAACCGCCGGCACACCCTGTGCCGCTGTCGGCAACTGCGGCGCCTGCATGTCCGGCATCGCCCAGCTGCGTTCCGGCTGCAAACCACCCTGAGCGCGGCGCATAAAGTCGTAGCGATTAAGGGTGATGCTGCGCCCCGCTTCGCTGTCGCGGATGATGTACGGACGCAGGAATACCATCAGGTTGGTCTTGGTAATCGCCCGGCGCTCGTTGCGAAACAGTGCGCCAATTCCCGGCAGACTGCCCAGCCACGGCACCGCGTCATTGCTCTGGCTGTAGCCGTCCTGCAGCAACCCGCCAAGGACCATGATCTGGCCGTCGTCGAGCAAAATACTGGTGTCGATTGCACGTTTGTTGGTGACGATGCCCGTCGATGTCGCGCTGTTGGAAGCGCGTTCGTCGATGCTGCTGACTTCCTGATAGATATCGAGCTTGACCGTGCCGCCCTCAGAAATCTGCGGGCGCACATTGAGCTTCAAACCCACTTCTTCACGGGTCACCGTCTGAAACGGGTTGTTGCTGGTGCCCCCGCCGCCAGTCACGTAGCTGCCGCTGACAAACGGGATGGTCTGGCCAACAAAAATACTCGCCGCCTCGTTGTCCAGGGTCAGCAGGTTCGGCGTCGACAGCACGTTGGTGCCGCCCTTGCTCTTCAAGGCCCGGGCCAGCACTTTCAGGTCAAGAATCTTGCCGATACCGGGGATGTCGACGGTGCCGTTGACGTAGCCCAGGTTCAAACCTTGCGGCAGCACATCGATGCTGGTCTTGCCGTTGGTGTTGATCCCCGAACCACCCAGATTCGCGCCACCGATCACGCCATTGCCACTGAGATTACCGGTCTGCCATTGCACACCGAACTCGCTGGCATCGTCCTCGCCGACTTCGACGATCAAACTTTCGATCACCACTTGCGCGCGGCGTTGGTCGAGCAGATCGATGACTTCGCGCAGGTTGCGATACAACGGCTCCGGCGCGGAAATCAGCAAAGTGTTGGTGGTGGCGTCAGCCTGAATGGTCACACCGCCGGCACTGAAGGCGACGTTCTGCTCGCTATTCTGTGACCCGCCGCTGCCGGTTGCGCTGCCACTGCTGCCCTGGGCGTAACTGCCGCCCGTGCTGCCGCTGCTGTTGGTGGTCGAGGTGCTGCCGCTGGTTTGCGTGCCGCTCTGGCCATTCTGCCCAGCGCTGCCACCGGTGCTGCCGCCCATCGCGCTGAGCACCGACCGCGCACTGTCACTGGTGCCGCTGTCACTCTCACCCGTCAGCAAACCGCGCAGTGCCTGCGCCAGTTTCGCCGCTTGCGCATTACGCAGATAAACCACATGCAGATTGCTCGGATTGCTCTGCGCGTTATCCAGTTTGTAAATCAGATTACGCGCCAGCTCCGTGCGCTCCGGGCTGCCGGCGCGAATGATGATGGTGTTGGAACGCGGATCCCCAATCACCGCGATTTTCTGCGTCGGATCATTGCCCGGTGCATCGAGCAAATCCGCCACCATCGGCGCGATGTCAGCGGCGATGCCGTTCTGAATCTGCACCACGTCGGTGTCGATCGCACTCGGCGAATCAATGCTCGCAATCAACTGCGCAACGCGCGTCAGGTTCTCCGCGTAATCGGTGATGACGATGGTGTTATTGCCCGGATAGGCGTTGATCGGATTGTTCGGCGAAACGATCGGCCGCAGCACCGGAATCAGGTTCACCGCGTTCTCGTATTGCAAACGGAACGTACGGGTGAGCATGCCGTTACCCGCCGGTTTGTCAGCGCTGTAAATCGGCCCGCCAAGCAACTTCGCATCCGCCTCCGGCACCACCTGCGCCACGCCACCAACATCCACCACACTGAAACCCTGCATACGCAACGCCGCCAGCAACATATCGTA
Source organism: Pseudomonas sp. S3_C06 (assembly GCF_054667675.1). NCBI lineage: Bacteria > Pseudomonadati > Pseudomonadota > Gammaproteobacteria > Pseudomonadales > Pseudomonadaceae > Pseudomonas > Pseudomonas sp. S3_C06. The sequence continues at coordinate 503 of NZ_CP162747.1, read as the reverse complement.
AGCCTGCCGCGCCGGCACCTGACCTTCCGAGACCAGCGTCAACGTGCCCTTGACCCGAGGGTCGACCAGAAACTGCTGCCCGGTGGAACGCGACAGAGCCCGCACCACCGCTTGAATATCGGCGTCGACAAAATTCAGCGTCACCGGTTGATCACCCAAAGGATTACTCGGCAAGGCAATGCCCGAAGACGCCGCCCCGCTACGCGAACTTTTGGAGATGTTGTGCAATTGCTTCGGCACAGGTCGCGCCTGCGCCTGCGCGCGTTCGCGGTCGAGCACCGCGTCGCCGCTGCGCTGGGTGTTGGCCAGCGGGCGGCCCAGTTCACTGTCGACCAGCAATGGCGGCTGATTCTGTGGCGTGGTGCTGGTGTTGCTGCACGCGCTCAACGCCATCAGCAGCATCGGCAACGCCAGACGTGCCGGTTTGGATCCTGACCCCTTCATGAAGCTTCCTTAGCGCCCAGCGCCTGATCCATGCGAACGGTGCCTGACAAAGTGCCGGC